>NZ_JALN02000001.1 GCF_000559085.1 Mycolicibacterium aromaticivorans JS19b1 = JCM 16368
GGACGAACATCAGGACGGTGCCGAGTGCGACGAGCATGCTGTCGGCCACCGCGCCTGCGGGTCGGTGCGGTGGAGAGTTTGAGGATCTGCTTTTTGACCTGCGAGCCGGCCAGCGCGACACCGATCACTGAGCTCGCCAGCAGGATCAGAAGCGTCCAGCCGATGCCCACCGACCAGGTCAGGGCGGCCAGCACCGCGAGCTCGACCACGGCGTAGAGGAAGAACGTCCGCATCACCATGTACTGGCAACGACTCGGGTACCGGCAGGTTCCGGTTGCTGCTGATAGCAGCCTGAGAGTTCGGTTACGCGGTGATCTCGAGCGCGACGTGCACCTTGTCGATGCCGCCGCGAACCATGCTGTGCAGATAGAACCACCAGGAATGCTGCCAGTAGCGGCGCAGCACCTTGCTGTAGACAGCGTGGGTCTCCGAATCCGCAGCAGCGCGCGGCCTCGGCTGGCCGGCCGAGCGAATGGCTGCAATGGTGACCCGGGGGTGTTGCGGATCCGCTTCACCTTCCAGGACACCCGGTCGGTGATGACCAGCATACGGTCACCGTCCGGCACGCCCCAGATGGCCGTCGGCTTGGGTTTGCCGTCCTTGGTGAACGTGGTGAGCAGCAGATATTTCGATTGGGCGACGTCGTGGAAGGTGGGCGCATGGGTCAGGCGGCCGCAGTTCCAGGCCGACGTTGCGCGTGCTGCCGCCGCGCAGCTTGGAGAAGAAATTGAACACTTTGCGAGCAGCCCATACCGCTTGCCGATCGCGTCGTACACCCGCTCGATCTGCCGGGAGTCGTCGAGGATGCTGGCGACCGCCTCCACGGCTTCGCCCTTGACGTTGCCACTGCGGTCACAGACGGCCAGGGTCACCCGCGGGGTGTTCCGAATCCGCTTGACCTTCCAGGAGTCCTTGCCGGTGATCACCAGAGCACGGTCTCCGTCCGGAGCGATCCAGATCGGTGTCGGCTTGGGCCTGCCGTCCTTCGTGAAGGTGTCAGCGAGACGTACTGGGACTTGATCACTTCGCCGAAGCTGGGAGCCATCCGACCAATGTATCTGGTGCCGGAACGAACCTAGCGTGCCTCGAGGTCGCCTTCGGTCTCCAAGAGCACCTGGCGCAGCCCGTCCAGCGTCGCCGGATCCGGGTTCTCCCACATGGCGCGCCCGACCGCCTCGAGTAGCCGTTCCGACATCCCGTGCAACGCCCAGGGATTGGACTCGTTCATGAACTTGCGGTTCTCCGGATCCAGCACGTAGGATCCGTGAGCTGCTCGTACATCCAGTCAGCCATCACGCCCGCGGTCGCGTCGTACCCGAACAGGTAGTCGACGGTGGCGGCCATCTCGAACGCACCCTTATATCCGTGCCTGCGCATCGCGGCCATCCAGCGCGGGTTTACCACCCGCGCCCGGAACACCCGGGTGGTCTCCTCGACAGGGTGCGGGTGCGCACTGCGTCGGGTCGGGTGTTGTCGCCGATGTAGGCGGCCGGGGCCGTACCGGTCACGCCCGTACCGTCGCCACCATGCCGCCGTGGTACTGGAAGTAGTCGTCGGAGTCGGCGATATCGTGTTCGCGCGAGTCGGTGTTCTTGGCGGCCACCACGATTCGCCGGTATTGGGCGGACATGTCCTCAGCTGCAGGCCTGCGTCGAGTTCACGGCCGTAGGCGAACCCGCCCACGCGGTGTACACATCCGCCAGGTCCGCGTCGTCACGCCAGTTGCGGCTGTCGATGAGTTGCAGCAGACCGGCCCGTAGGTTCCTGGTTTGGACCCGAAAATTCTTGTGGTGGAGCGTCTTTCATCACCGTGCTCGGCGAGGTCGACCTGGGCGTGGGCACGGACGAAGTTCTGCTCGGCCGGCTCGTCGAGGCCGGCCACCAGCCGCACCGCGTCGTCGAGCATCGTCACGACATGCGGGAAGGCATCGCGGAAGAAGCCGGAGATCCGGACGGTCACGTCGATCCGTGGCCGGCCCAGCTCGGACAGCGAGATGGCTTCCAGGTCGACGACACGCCGGGATGCGTCGTCCCACACCGGCCGGACGCCCAGTAGCGCAAGCACTTCGGCGATGTCGTCGCCCGAGGTGCGCATGGCCGAGGTACCCCATACCGACAAACCGACCGACGCGGGCCAGTCACCGTGGTCGGCGCGGTAGCGTTCGAGCAACGAATCGGCCATGGCGACACCGGTTTCCCACGCCAGCCGCGACGGGACGGCCTTGGGGTCGACGGAGTAGAAGTTTCGTCCGGTGGGCAGCACGTTGACCAGGCCGCGCAACGGCGAGCCCGACGGGCCTGCCGGGATGAAGCGGCCGTCCAGTGCGCGCAGCACCTGAGTGATCTCGCTGGCCGTACCGGCCAGCCGCGGCACGACCTCGGTGGCCGCGAACCGCAGGATTGCCGCAACGCCGTCATCGTCGGTCAGCTCCACGACCCTATCGGCGTCCCAGCCGGTGGCCTGCAGACCGGCCAACAGGGCGCGGGCCTGGTTCTCGGCCTCGTCGACCTGGGCGCGGTCAGCGCTGCCGTCCTCGGCCAGCCCGAGCGCCTGACGCAAGCCCGGAAGGTGCTGCTCACCGCCGAACAGCTGCCGGGCGCGCAGGATGGCCAGCACCAGGTCGAGTTGAGCCTCATCGGCGGGCGCGGCGCCGAGGATGTGCAGCCCGTCGCGGATCTGGACGTCCTTGATCTCGCAGAGCCAGCCGTCGACGTGCAGCAGCATGTCGTCGAACGAATCGTCTTCGGGCCGTTCGGCCAGGCCCAGATCGTGATCCATCTTGGCCGCGCGCATCAGTGTCCAGATCTGCTGGCGGATGGCGGGCAGCTTGCCCGGGTCGAGTGCGGCGATGTTGGCGTGCTCGTCGAGCAGTTGTTCCAGGCGGGCGATGTCGCCGTAGCTTTCCGCGCGCGCCATCGGCGGGATCAAGTGGTCGACCAGGGTGGCGTGGGCGCGGCGCTTGGCCTGGGTGCCCTCCCCCGGGTCGTTGACCAGAAACGGGTAGATCAGCGGCAGGTCGCCGAGCGCCGCGTCCGGCCCGCAGGACGCCGACATGCCGACCGTCTTGCCGGGCAGCCATTCCAGGTTGCCGTGCTTGCCCAGATGCACGGCGGCGTGCGCGCCGAAACCGTGCCGCACCCACAGGTAGGTGGCCAGGTAGTGGTGGCTGGGCGGCAGGTCGGGATCGTGGTAGATCGCGACAGGGTTCTCACCGAATCCCCGCGGCGGCTGCACCAGGATCAGAATGTTGCCGGATTGGATTGCAGCAACGACGATTTCGCCGCCCGGGTCGCGGCTTCGGTCGACGAACAGCTCGCCGGGCGGCGGGCCCCAGTGGGCGACCATCGCGTCGGTGAGCGCAGCGGGCAATGCGGCGAACCATTTCCGGTATTGCGCGGCCGGAATGCGAATCGGATTGCCCGCCAGCTGACCGTCGGTCAGCCAGTCCGGGTCCTGGCCGCCACGTTCGATCAGTGCGTGCATCAGCGCGTCGCCGTCGGATGCCTCGACGCCGGGGATGTCGCCGATCTGGTATCCCGCGTCGCGCAGCGCGTGCAGCAGTGCGACGGCGCTGGCCGGGGTGTCCAGGCCGACCGCGTTGCCGATGCGGGAATGCTTGGTCGGATACGCCGAGAACACCAGGGCCAACCGTTTGTCGGCCGGCGCGACCCGGCGCAGAGTGGCGTAGTTGACGGCCAGGCCGGCCACCCGCGCGCACCTTTCCGGGTCCGGCACATACGAGATCAGGCCGTCCTCGTCGATCTCCTTGAACGAGAAGGGGACGGTGATGATCCGGCCGTCGAATTCGGGCACCGCGACCTGGGTGGCAACATCCAGCGGGCTCAGCCCGTCGTCGTTGTCGGACCAGGTGGCCCGCGAACTGGTCAGGCACAGCCCCTGCAGGATCGGGACATCAAGCGCAGCAAGATGTTTGACGTTCCAGTTCTCGTCGTCGTGGCCTGCTCCCGCGGTGGCGGGCTGGGCACCGCCGGCGGCGAGCACCGTGACGACCATCGCATCGGCCGTGCCAAGCAGCTCGAGTAGTTCGGGTTCGGGCGTGCGCAGCGAGGTGCAGTACACCGGAAGCGGGCGACCGCCGGCCTGCCTGATCGCCGTGCACATCGCGCGGATGTAGGCGACGTTGCCCGCCAATTGCTGGGCGCGGTAGTAGAGCACCGCGATCGTGGGGCGGGTATCGGGCCCACGATCGAGCCCGCAGCCGTCGCAACCGTCGCAGCGCGGCTCGAGCACACCCCAGGCCGGAGTGGCCGACGGCGGGGTGAAACCGAAGCCGGTCATCAGCAGGGTGTCGGACAGGAACGCGTGCAGTTGCCGCAGGTTCTCCACGCCGCCCTGGGCCAGGTACGCGTGGGTTTGCACCGCGATTCCGGCCGGCACCGTGGAGCGCTCCATCAGATCCGCGTCGGGGGACTGTTCCCCGCTGACGACGACGGTCGGTCGTCCAGTGGCCACGACCGCGTCGATACCGTCCTGCCAGGCCCGGTAGCCGCCGAGAATCCGTATCACCACGGCGTCGGCGCCTGCGAGGAGCTCGGCGAGCTCGCCGTCGACCAGTCGCGCAGGGTTGCGCAGGAGGAAATCAGCTCCGCTGGCGCGGGCGGTGATCAGGTCGGTGTCCGACGTCGACAGCAACAACACGGTGGGAGGCACCCACCATTCGTACCGTACGGGCGCCTTCTGCCCCTATTCGGAGCGTGGGTTTGCTCGCACGAATGCGACGACGGCCTCGGCGAGTTCCGGCCCCTTGTCCTCTTGCAGGAAGTGGCCTGCTGCGGCGATCGTCACGTGCGATTGTCGACGTGCGCCCGGAACGTGCTCCCGCAGCACCGGCTCAGCCGCGCCGGTGATCGGATCCGAGTCGGAAAATGCTGACAGAAATGGCTTTTCGAAGCGACCCAGCGCAGCCCACGCCGCCCGGTTGGCCGAGGCCGCCGGGTCGTCCGGACTGGTCGGCACGAGCATGGGAAATTGCCTGGCCCCGGCTTGATAGCTGTCGTCCGGGAATGGTGCATCGTAAGCCGCGATGGTCTCGGTCGACAGCTCCGAGACGGACCCGCCGTTGACAATCTGCCCAGCCGGGAACATCGGCACCTCTTGACTGAACTTCTGCCAGGCCAGGAAAGCGTCACCGGGGTGATGATCACCCGTCGGCAGCATGGTGTTGGCCGCCACCACCCGGGCGAACCGATCCGGATGCTCGCCCACGAGTCGCAGCCCGATCAGCCCTCCCCAGTCCTGACATACCAGCGTGAGGTCGGCAAGACCGATCTGCTCGATCGCCGCCCACATCCAATCCACGTGTGCCTGATAGCTGTAATCGTCTCGGCTGGCGGGCTTGTCGCTGCGCCCGAATCCCACCAGGTCGATCGCCACCGCACGCAGTCCGGCATCGACGAGCACCGGAATCATCCGCCGGTACAGGTAGCTCCAGGACGGCTCACCGTGCAGCAACAGCACCACTTCGCCGTTGGACGGCCCCTCGTCGACATAGTGCATGCGGAGCCTGCCGCCGTCACCGGAGTCGACCTCGACGTAGCGCGGTTCGAAAGGAAAGTCCGGCAACGCGGCGAATCGCTCGTCGGGAGTGCGCAATACATCCATTGGTGTGCTCCTGTACCTCAGCGGGTTGGTGGTTCACTGTCGACGGTGGCGGGACACCACTGCCGAAGCTGCATCCGAGCGACGTCGACGGCGTCGCGCATCGGGGTGATGTCCGACCGCACCCGGCCGACCAGCATGCCGCCCTGAAGTGCTGCAATAACGTTGGCGGCCAGGCGATCCGGCTCGGCATCGGCTCTCAGTGCGCCGCGTTGCCGCATCGTGCGCAACCCGTCGGCGAGCAGTCCCACCCATCGGCCGAACGCTGCGTCGACGCGTGGCCGCAAGGCGTCGTCGTCCATCAACTCGGCGGCCAACTTGCCCAACGGACACGCGAACGGGCCGCCGGGAGCCGAGTGCATCTGCACGATGCCGGCCATCCAGGCGTCCAATGTTGGCCAGGAATCGATGTGTGTCAAGCCGGGTTGGGCAGCGAGAACCATCTCCAGCTGTCGGTCGATCACGGCACCGACCAGCTCGGCTTTGTCGTCAAAGTAGTGATAGAGCTGGGATTTTCCGCAACCCGCGACCGCGAGCACGTCATCGAGACTGGTGGCGCGGACACCTCGTCGATAGATCAGCAGCGCTGCGGCGTCCAGAATCGCGGCGCGTGTCCGCCGGCCCCGCGCGGTCAGCGGCACCGGCTTGGCGCGTCCGCCCTTCAGCGCCGCGCCTCGACGGGATCTCCGGGCTTGACCCGAGCGAGCACCATCACTTCAGACTCGACTCCAGAAAGTGTACTGTCAAGTCCAATTTGGCTCCGGGTCAGTCCGCGGGGAACGGGCTCAACACAAGACCGACCACGGCGACCACGGCCACCGGAGCAAGCAGCGGCAGCCACGGCAGGTCGACGGGCAGCGCGGTGGCCAGGGCACCGGCCGCGGCGAAGCCGGCGATCCCGATCGCCGTGACCCGGGTGAGGGTGGCGTAGCTCAACACCAGATACGCCGCCGCGCACACCCCCGACGTCGCAGCCAGCATCGGGTGCGACTCGGTCACCACGATCGCGGCCATCGCCGCCAGAACTGCCACCGTGGCCGCGGCACGCACGTACAGACCGGCGAGGATGGCGATCAGCGCCACCGCGGCCGCGGCGAGCCCACGAGTATCGGCACCGACCGCCGTAGCCGCCGTCATCGCGACTGCGAACGCTGCGGCTGCCAGCCGCCGCACCGTCATGACGACCGCCGGCCACGGTCGGGCACCAGGCTCATCGCCTGGTCGAGGGTGACCTCAGCCGGCCACGGCACCACGTCGACGCCGATGACCCTCATGTCCCGGTACATCGACGAACGCTGCAACGCCCACATCCGCTGCAGAAGCGGCTGGTCGTCGTCAGCAAAGGGCCAGCCTTCGAGCACGTCTACCGCCACCACCGTGTGTCCCCGTTTGCACAGGTCGATCAATGCCAGCGCGAACTGGGTGTCGAGCAGCGTCGAGAACGCCACCACGACGGCGCCCGGCGGGACCGCGGCCCGCGGCGCCAAAGTCCCTTCGGTCTGCTGGTATTCGCTGCCCACGCCGAGCGCCGCGTCGAGCACCCGGTAGAACTGGCGTCGGCCGATATCGGCACCGAGCCACCGTGGCCGGCGGCCCCCGAGGCCGACAATGCCGGCGCGGTCGCCGTTGCGCAGCGCGGTCTGCACGACCTGTGTCGCGCCGCGCAACGCCCGTTCGGTGACGGTGGTGGCCGGGCCCGCGGGCTGCGCACTCATGTCGACGAGCACCACGACGTCGGCGGCCCGGTCGGTCAGCCGTTCGGTGACGTGCAGGCTGCCGCGACGGGCGCTGACCGCCCAGTTGACGGTGCGCAGCTGATCACCCGGAAGGTAGGGGCGAATCTCGGCGAACTCGACGCCCGGCCCGATGTGGCGGGTCAGGTGGGTGCCCAACCGGTCGGGCAGTTCGGTTCGCGGAATCCCGGTCGGTTGCGGGGGCGCTACCGGGAAGACGAACAGGTCCGCGGCGTCGACGGTGGCGGTGCCGGTCAGCAGTCCACCGGCCGCGTCGAGCCGGACCCGGGCGCGCAGTGGGTAGTGACCCCACCTCCCCGCCTTCGCGGACACCGTGGCGCGCCTGCCGTCGGCGGTGATGGTCTCGATGTCCAGGCCGGCCACCGCCCCCAGTTCCAGTGTCGCGTCTGCGCTGTTCTCCGCCAGCTCGGCGCGCAACTGCACCGGCTCGTTCTCGAAGCACCGGGTCAGCGCCGGGTAGCCCATGACCGACACCGACACCGGTCTGCGCTGCCAACTGATCGAGGCGAGCACCCCCAGCATCGGCGCCACGAAAGCGATCAGCTGCCAGCGCGACGCAATCACCGCCGCGGCCAGCCCCACCCCGACACACGTCACGAGCGTCAGCGTCAACGCGGATGCGCGCCAATGCAATACAGCCTCGACCGAACGGGGACCGTCCATCATCGTCCGCTGGCGCGGGGAACCGGCAGGCGCCGCAGGAGTTGTTCGACGACGTCGGATCCGTGCACGCTGCGGACCCACATCTCCGGTCGCAGGCTGATCCGATGGGCGATCGCGGGGACCGCCAGCGCCTTCACGTCCTCGGGGATCACATAGTCGCGGCCCGACACCAGGGCCCGGGCCCGGGCCAGTTGGACCAGATCGAGTTCGGCGCGCGGGCTGGCGCCGACAGCGACCTGAGGATGACTGCGGGTGGCCGTCGCCAGCGACACCACATAGTGCAGAACATCGTCGTGCACTGATACCTGCTCCACCAATTCCCGCATGACCAGCAGATTTTCGGCGTCCACCACCTGGCTGACGGTCACCTCGGCCGAGCCCCGGTCCAGCCGGCGGCGCAGCATCGACGCCTCCTCGGTCTCGGACAGATACTTCAGCGCCACCTTGACCGCGAACCGATCCAGCTGCGCTTCCGGCAGCGGGTAGGTGCCCTCGTATTCGATCGGATTGTCGGTGGCCAGCACGATGAAAGGGGCCGGCAGCAGGTGGGTTTGGCCGTCGATGCTGACCTGGCGTTCGGCCATCGCCTCCAGCAGCGCAGCCTGCGTCTTGGGCGGCGTGCGGTTGATCTCGTCGGCCATCAGCAGATTGGTGAAGATCGGGCCGGGCCGGAATTCGAAGCGGCCCGACTGCATGTCATAGATCGTCGACCCCAGTAGGTCGGCGGGCAGCAGGTCCGGGGTGAACTGCACGCGGGTGAACCGCAGGCCGAGGGCTGCGGCGAAGGACCGGGCGATCAGTGTCTTGCCCATGCCGGGCAGGTCCTCGATCAGCACGTGCCCACCCGCGAGCACCGTGGTGAGGATCAGTGTGAGGGCAGCCCGCTTTCCGACCACCGCCCGCTCGATCTCGTCGAGCACCGCTTCGCAGTACGCCGTCATCGCCGGGGCGGGCATGGTCATAGGCTTTCCATCCGTCGCAGGATCTCCTCGAGGGTGGCGTACCCGGGTCCGGGTTCACGGCTCCGGGTTCGCTCGATGTTGTTCGGATCGACCCAGGGCCACAGCTGGTCGCCGAACACGATGCGCCCGGTCGCCTGCAACGCCACCGGGTCCCGCTGCCGGGTGGCGAGCACGAACTCGCGGGCCAGCCTGGGCCGCAGATGCCGGTCCCAGTCTTCCCGGGTGGAATCCGCCCACTGAACCGTGGACTCGGTGCGCGACCGCCAGCGCCACAATGCCTCCGCCGGGTCGTCCGACGGCGTTTCGAGTACCGGACGACCTTGTGCCGCAACGACAGTCAGTCGGGCAGCAATGAGAAACGCAGCTACCGCAAGCCCTGCGACCGGCATGATCCACCGCCCGGCACTCAGGACGATCGCCAGCACTTCCGCTGCCACGACCAGCAGCAGGCCACCCCCGACCAGCCGGATCACACCGGGCTCCGCAGCTCGCCGAGGACCAGGCGAAGCGCCCGTTCGGCGGTTTCGCGGTGTCCCTCGTTCATCACGTGGGTGGAGAACCGGGCCTCGGCGAACAGGGTGACCAGTTCGGTGGCGCTGCCGGCGGGGATCGCCCGATGTTCGACCGCACGGGCCAGCACCTCCGACGGGGTGTCGGACTCCTGCGGGGCCACGCCCGGGGCATCGGCCAGCGCGTGTTCCATTGCCGCGTAACACGCGATGATGGCCTCCCGCGGTTCACGGCTGAGGTCGCCGACCTCGGCCAGGCCGCGCTCGGCCGCCAGCGCGAGCGATCCGGGTCCGGGCGGCGCCGCGTCGCGGGGGCGGTCGTCAGGCGGCGGTGGCGCAGGCTCCCGCCGCCGTTCGCGGGCTCGGAGCACGATCGCGCCGATCAGCGTTACGAGCAGAAGCGCCACGAAAGCAGCCAGGAGATACCAGAAGAGCGGGTCGGCGGCGGCGGGTTCGGGTAATGGTGGCGGCCGGGAGGCGGCCTGGCCTGGCGGTGCGGCGCCGGTGGGCGTGACGATGGGCGGCGCCGGCGGCGGACCACCACTCAGTTGCGGCAGGCGCACCTGAGCGAGCAGTGCCGCCACCACCGACCACGCCAGCACCGCTGCGACGATCACCAGCACGAAGCGCCAGCTCCGTCGCACACCTACCCCGCCACCGCCGCCGGGTACGTGAGTTCGCGCGGCCTGCGTGGCGCGCTGTGGGTCGCGCAGCTTCGCCACGATCGCGACGATGATGACCAGCAGGCAGGCCAGCACCAGAGTCAGCAGCGCGAGCAGGCTGCCGGTGCCGGCGGTCGGCGGGGTCCGCGGCGACCGCGGCGCGTCCGGCAGATGCCCACGCAACGCGAGGCCGAGCACCAGGACCAGCGCGACCAGTGCGACCACCCGCGGTGTGGCAGCCGTCGCCATCGCCCGAACATACGCCCGTACGGTGGACGGGTGAAGCGTTTGCGTGACGACGACGCCTGCCCCGGTGCCCTGCACGTGCACCAGGCGGCGGACGGCGCGCTCGCCCGCCTGCGGCTGCCCGGGGGGATGATCGCCGCACGACAGCTGGAAGCGCTGGCGCACACGGCCGTCGAGTTCGGCAACGGCACTCTGGAACTGACGGCGCGTGGCAATCTGCAGCTGCGCGGGATACGGGATACAGCGACAGTCGCCGACGCGTCGGCCGCGGCCGGACTGTTGCCCTCGCCGACGCATGAACGGGTGCGCAACATCGTCGCCTCGCCGTTGTCCGGCCGGGTCGGCGGCGTGGCCGATGTGCGGCCGTGGGTGACCGAACTGGATCTCGCCATTCAGGCCGACGCGCAGTTGGCGCGGTTGCCGGGAAGGTTCCTGTTCGGCCTCGACGACGGCCGCGGCGATATTTCCGGATTGGCCGCCGACGCCGGTGTCCATGCGCACACCGACGGGGTCGCGGTGCTGCTGGCCGGTCGTGACACCGGGGTCCGGGTGGCCCCGGGTGACGTGGTGTCCGCGTTGATCACGATTGCGCGGCGGTTCGTTGAGATCCGCGGAAATGCTTGGCGGGTAGCGGAATTGGATGATTCATCGCCGCTGCTGGCGGGCTTCCCGGCGACGGCGGCGCCGGGAACGGAGTATCCGCCTGTGTTACGCCCGCCGGTCGGCTGGATCGGACAGGATGACGGCCGGGTGGCGCTCGGCGCAGCGATCCCCCTCGGTGTCCTGCAATCCCGGCAGGCCGAGTTCGTCGCGGCGATCGACGCGCCGGTGATCATCACGCCGTGGCGCTCGCTGCTGGTCTGCGACCTGGACGAGCCAGTGGCCGACACGGCGCTGCGGGTGCTGGCCCCGATGGGGCTGGTGTTCGACGAGAACTCGCCGTGGCTGGACATCACCGCCTGCGTGGGCAGCCCGGGCTGTGAGAAGTCCCGGGCCGACGTGCGTGCCGAGGCCAGCCGGGTGGCGCTCGAAGAAGACATCAGCGACCACGTCCACTATGTGGGATGCGAGCGGGCGTGCGGCAGTCCCCCGGCTGGTCAGGTGTTCGTGGCGACGGCGGAGGGGTTCCGGCCCGCATCTCGGTAGGCCGTAGGGTGATCGCGTGCTCGACTACATTCGCGACGCTGCCGAGATCTACCGGCAGTCGTTCGCAATGATTCGCGCCGAGGCCGATCTGACCGCGTTTCCCGAGGATGTGGCGCGGGTTGTGGTCCGATTGATCCACACCTGCGGTCAGGTCGACGTTGCCGAGCACGTGGCATTCACCCCCGGCGTGGTCAGCGCGACGCACACCGCCCTGCTGGCCGGGGCGCCGATCCTGTGCGACTCGTCGATGGTCGCGGCGGGGATCACCGCTGCCCGTCTGCCCGCAGGCAACGAAGTGGTGTCCCTGGTCGCCGATCCGCGGGCGCCCGAGCTGGCCCAGCGCACCGGAAACACGCGCTCGGCCGCCGGGGTCGAGCTGTGGGCCGACCGGATGGCCGGCGCCGTCGTCGCTATCGGGAATGCACCGACGGCGCTGTTCCGGCTGCTGGAGCTCATCAACGACGGCATGCCCGCCCCGGTGTCGGTGCTGGGCGGACCGGTCGGATTCGTCGGCTCGGCGCAGTCCAAGCAGGAGCTGATCGACCGGCCGCGGGGCATGGAGTATCTGGTGGTGCAGGGCCGGCGCGGGGGCAGCGCGATGGCGGCCGCCGCGGTGAACGCGATCGCGAGTGAGCGCGAATGACGGGCGTGCTCTACGGTGTCGGCCTCGGCCCCGGCGATCCGGAGCTGGTGACGGTCAAGGCCGCCCGGATCATCGGCGCGGCCGACGTGGTTGCCTATCACAGCGCGCGGCACGGCCGCAGCATCGCGCGGCGCATCGCCGAGCCCTACCTGCGGGCCGGCCAGCTCGAGGAGCACCTGGTCTATCCGGTGACCACCGAGACCACCGAGCATCCCGGCGGCTATGCCGGCGCGATGGAGGACTTCTATCGCGAGGCGGCCGAGCGCATCGCCGCCCACCTCGACGCCGGGCGCGATGTCGCGCTGCTCGCGGAGGGCGATCCGCTGTTCTACAGCTCCTACATGCACATGCACACCCGGCTGACCGAACGGTTCAGCGCGGTGATCATTCCGGGCGTGACGTCGGTGAGTGCCGCCTCGGCGGCAATCGCCACTCCCCTGGTTACCGGCGACGAAGTCCTCTCGGTACTGCCCGGCACCATGCCGGTGCGCGAACTGGCCCGCCGCCTCGCCGACGCCGACGCTGCCGTGGTGATGAAGCTCGGTCGCACGTATCCGCAAGTGCGGGAGGCGCTTTCGATGGCAGGCCGCCTCGACGAGGCGTTCTACGTCGAGCGGGCCAGCACCGACTCGCAACGGGTGCTGCCTGCCGCCGAGGTCGAGGCCGAGTCCGTGCCGTACTTCTCACTGGCGATCTTGCCGGGCGGAGCCGCGGCCAAGCCGGTCACCGGCGGTGTCACCGTGGTGGGCCTCGGTCCCGGTGACGTCGACTGGATGACGCCGCAGAGCCGCCACGAACTTGCCATGGCCACCGATCTGATCGGCTACGGCCCCTACCTGGACCGCGTCCCGGCGCACGCCGGGCAACGTCGGCACCCCAGCGACAACACCGACGAACCTGCGCGGGCCCGCCTGGCGTGCGAGCTGGCCGAGCAGGGACATGCCGTTGCGGTGGTGTCCTCGGGTGATCCCGGCGTCTTCGCGATGGCCACCGCGGTGCTCGAAGAGGCCAAGCAGTGGCCGAACGTATCCGTGCGCGTCATCCCGGCGATGACGGCCGCCCAAGCTGTCGCCAGCCGGGTCGGTGCGCCGCTGGGCCATGACTATGCGGTGATCTCGCTGTCCGATCGGCTCAAGCCGTGGGACATCATTGCCGCCCGGCTCTCGGCGGCCGCCGAGGCGGATCTGGTGCTGGCGATCTACAACCCGGCCTCCAAAAGCCGCACCTGGCAGGTCGCGGCGATGCGGGATCTGCTGTTGGAGCACCGCGAACCGGGCACGCCGGTCGTGATCGGCCGCGACGTCGCCGGACCGCACGAGTCGGTGACGGTGGTGAGGCTTGGTGACCTGGACCCCGCCGATGTCGACATGCGGTGCCTGCTGATCGTGGGCTCGTCGCAGACCCAGTGGTACGGCGACACGGTGTTCACCCCGCGGCGTTACCCTCAGTAATTTCTTTAGGCTCATCGACCACAGCCGTCACAATCGGACGAGATTCGTCATAGCGTCGAACTAATGTTCGAAGAGTGCTGGAGCTGCTGGACGACGTGCTGATCGCCTGGGACAAGGCGGCGGCGCAATCGGCGACGAACATACCAGCACCCGAATTGTTGGCCGTGCTCGAACGCGTCGAGCGCTTACGCCGACTACTGCCAGCGATGGAACACACCGTCCTGACCCAGCTCCAGTCACAGACCTCGGCTGTCGATATAGGCGCCAAGTCCTGGCGCGCAGTGTTGACACACCGCCTCGGCATCAGCAGCGCCGACGCCACCCGCCGACTGAGTGACGCCGCTGAACTTGGACCGCGACAATCGCTAACCGGAGAAGCACTTCCGCCGGCTCTACCTGCGACCGCGGCCGCCCAAGGCCGGGGAGAGATAGGCGCCGACCACGTATCAGTGATCCGGTCTTTCATGGATCACTTACCCGCAGCGGTCGACGGGGCAACCCGCGAGCACGCCGAAGCCCAACTAGGCGGACTGGCCGGCGGGCTCACTCCGGAGGCACTGCGCAAACTCGCCCACCAGCTGATGGCGATGGTCAACCAGGACGGCATCCTCGACGACGAGCGCGACCAGGCCCGCAAACGCGGGATCGTCGTCGGTCCACAACAAGTCGACGGTATGAGCAGGATTTCCGGCTGGGCGGATCCGGAATTGCGAGCGGCTCTGGACGCCACCAATGCGAAGCTCGCGGCCCCGGGTTACTGCAATCCCGACGACGAAACCCCTGTGTCGATGGCACACCCAGCGAACGACAGATCACCGGTGACATGCGATCGGGCGCCCAGCGTGCCCATGACGCACTCAAGACCGTGTGCATGGCGATGCTCTCGTCTGGACAGCTGGGTCAACACAATGGCCTGCCGGTCACCATCGTCGCCACCACCACGCTGGAACAGCTGACCTCGGCCGCCGGACTGGCCCACACCGGCGGCGGCACCTATCTGCCCATGTCGGCGGTCATCCGGTTGGCTGCCCGCGCACACCCTTATCTGACCGTGTTCGAATCACCACGAGAGATCAAGCTCTATTACGGGCGCACCCGCCGAACCGCCAGTCCCGGGCAACGCCTCGCCCTCTACGCGATCGAGAGGGGGTGCACCAAACCGGGCTGCACCGCACCCGCGTACCACAGCCAAGTCCATCATGCCGTCCACGACTTTGCCCTCGGCGGCAACACCGACATCAACGAACTCACCCTGGCCTGCGGCTGTGACAACCGCATGGTCCACACCGGACCCACCGGCTGGACCACCCGAAAACGCAGACGGGACAACAAAACCGAATGGATTCCGCCGCCGCATCTCGACCGAGGTCAGACGCGGATCAACCTGTATCACCACCCCGAAGTGCTGCTCTGCTAGAGACGCTCCACCCAAGCTGCCGCCTCGTCCACGGTGCCCACAGCCGTGACTCCCGCGGGCAGTGGCGGCCGGTCGATCATCACGACGGTGATGCCGAGGTCTCTGGCGGCGGCGAGTTTGGCCTCGGTCAGCGCTCCCCCGCTGTTCTTGGTGACCAGCACGTCGATCCGGTTGTCCCGCAGCAGTGCGGACTCGTCGTCGTAGCCGTACGGCCCGCGCGACAGCACCACCTCGTGGTTGCGCGGCAGCACTTCGGCATCCGGCGGTGTCACCACCCGGATCAGGAACCACGCATCGCTGCCGGCGAACGGCCTCACCCCGGACCGGCCGGTGGTGAGGAGAACCCGCGAAAACCCTTTTTCGGCAATGTGATCAGCCGCTTCGACGTCGGAGGCCACCTGTACCGTGCCAGCCGGGTCCCACGCCGGGCGGGACAGCACCAGGTACGGCACACCCAGTTCGGCGCAGGCTTGTGCCGCGTGCGCGGTCATGGTGGCGGCGAACGGGTGCGTGGCGTCGACAACGGCTCCGATGTCGTTGGCACGCAGCCACTGTCGTAGACCGTCCACTCCGCCGAATCCGCCGACGCGGACCGGGCCGACCGGCAGCGCCGGATCCGGCACCCGGCCGGCCAGCGAGCTGACGATGTCGCAGTCCGGGTGCAGCCGAGCCGCCAGCGCCCGCGCCTCGCCGGTGCCGCCCAGCAACAAGATCCGCATCAATGCCTGCTGCCGCGAGTGCGGCCCGAGGAGTACAGGTAGCTGTCGGTGAAGCCCTCGGCGGCAAGCACATCCCCGACGATGATCACCGCGGTCTTGGTGATCTGCGCGTCGTGCATCTTGTCGGCGATGTCGGCCAGCGTGCCGCGCAGCACGGTCTCCTTCGGCCAGCTGGCGAACGCGACGACAGCGACCGGGGTGTCCGGGCGGTAGCCACCGTCGAGCAGTTCCGGCACGATCGCGTCGATCCGGTGTGCCGCCAGGTGCAGTACCAGCGTCGCCCCGGGCTTGCTGAGGGTGACCAGGTCCTCACCCTCCGGCATCGCGGTCGACAGGGTGGACACCCGGCTCAGCGTCACGGTCTGCGCCACCCCGGGCACGGTGAGCTCCCGGCCGAGCGCGGCGGCGGCGGCGGCGAATGCCGGTACGCCAGGCACGATGTCGTAGGCGATGCCGAGTGCGTCGAGGTGACGGCACTGCTCGGCCAGCGCGCTGTAGATCGCCGGGTCACCGGAGTGCAGCCGCGCCACGTCGAGCCCGGCGGCGTCGGCTTCGGCCAGCTCGGCGATGATCTGCTCCAACGTCAGGGGGCCGGTGTCGACCACTGTGGCATCGGCGGGACACAGCGCCAGCAGATCGTCGGGCATGATCGAGCCGGCGTAGAGGCAGACCGGGCACCGTTGCAACAGCCGTTGCCCGCGCACGGTGATCAGGTCGGCGGCGCCCGGCCCGGCGCCGATGAAGTAGACCGTCACTGCTTGGTCA
Source organism: Mycolicibacterium aromaticivorans JS19b1 = JCM 16368 (assembly GCF_000559085.1). Lineage (NCBI taxonomy): Bacteria > Bacillati > Actinomycetota > Actinomycetes > Mycobacteriales > Mycobacteriaceae > Mycobacterium > Mycolicibacterium aromaticivorans. The sequence continues at coordinate 16,558 of NZ_JALN02000001.1, forward strand.
CCACCCACTGGGTGACGGGCATGGCCGGTCGCCAGCCGGTGAAGCTGCCGACAGGTTCGCCCTGGTAATGCTGAAACTTTCGAAGTTCGCCGCCCATCTTCGAATGCCACTGAGCGAGAAGCGCTTCGGATTCGACGGTAACGGCGTTGGCGACCAGTCGCCCGCCGGCAGGCAGAAATTTCCAGCACTCGTCCATCAAGCCCGGCTGGCTGACGCCGCCGCCGATGAAGATCACGTCCGGCGTCGGCACCGTATCGAACATCTCGGGAGCGTCGAAGGTCACCTCGACTCGCACACCGAACGTCAGCGCATTGAGCTCGATTCGTTCGCGACGCTCGGCAACGCGCTCGAAGGCCGTTGCACGACAACCCGGCCCGCTGCGGCACCACTCGATGGCGATACTGCCCGAACCGGATCCGACATCCCACAGCGACTCCCCTGGCCGCGGCGCAAGCGCGGCCATGGTGACCGCACGCACCGCTTGCTTGGTGATCTGCCCATCATGTGCGAAAGCAGCATCCGGAAGGACGGACGACCGCCGCTCATCGGGCAGGTAGTGCACCGCGACAACATTGAGATCGTCAACGTCGTCCGGCGGGTCGCCGGCCCAGTCGCTCGCGGTACGGGTGCGGCGTCGTTCTCCGGGACCGCCGAGCTGCTCGAAGACAGTGAATTCGGAGTAACCCCGGCCGGTTTCGGTCAGCAGACGCGCCAGTTGCGCCGGGCCCTGACCGTCTCGGGTCAGCACGATTGCGCGACCCCCTCGGCGGACAGCCGCTGCCGGGACGGCCAGCATCAGGCTGATCACCTCGGTGTCCTGAACCGACCACCCGAGCCGGGCGCAGGCCAGTGCCACGCTCGACACATGCGGCAACACCCGCACCCGGTCGGCCCCGCACAGCCGGATCAGCGAGGCGCCGACCCCGTGCAGCATCGGGTCGCCACTGGCCACCACATGCACGTCACCGTCGAAGTCCCGGACCGCACACAAGGCGTCGAGGAAGGGCTTTCCCCATTCTCGGCGGTCCGCAGTCACCGACTCGTCCAGCAGATCCAGCTGACGCTTGGCCCCGTAGATCACAGTGGCCCTGCGCAATTCGGCACTGGATGCCGGCGCCAGACCAGCCACGCCGTCGGCACCCATCCCCACCACGGTGATCATCGGGGCATCCTGCGCCACACGGCGCGGGGAGTCATCCGAAACGCGAACGCCAGCAGGCGAAGTGGCGCCGGTACCCACACCTCGCGACGACCATTGCGCAGTGCCCGGGCCGTCGCATCGGCCACCTTAGCCGGCGTGGTGGACAGCGGCGCGGGGTCCATCCCCTCGGTCATCCGGCCGATCACGAACTCTGGCCGCACCAGCAACAGGTGCACACCGCTGCCGTGCAGCGCGTCGGCCAGCCCGGACGCGAAGGCGTCCAATCCGGCCTTGGCCGAACCGTAAACGTAGTTCGCCCGCCGCGCCCGTACCCCGGCGATCGACGAGAACACCACGACCGCTCCCCGGCCAGCCGTGCGCATCGCCGCGGCCAGGTGCGTCAGCAGGCTGACCTGCGCCACGTAGTCGGTGTGCACCACCGCCACGGCGTGCGCTGCGTCGGCTTCGGCGTGGGTCTGATCGCCCAGGATCCCGAACGCCAGGACAGCCGTGCCGATCGGTCCGTACTCGGCCACCAGCCGCTCGAGTAGCGGACCGTGCGCCGCGACGTCGTCGGCGTCGAACTCGACGGTGTGCACCGCATTGGCGCCGGCCCCGCGCAGCGCGCTGACCTGCTCCTCCAGCTGATCGGCACGCCGCGCCGCCAACACCACGGTGGCGCCGGGCGCCAGCCGTCGCGCGAGCTCGACGCCGATCTCGCTGCGGCCGCCGAAGATCACGACCGGACCGGCCCCCGTGTCACTCACACCTCGAGATTATTCACTGCGCTACCGTGGGCGTTGATGGCGAACTCAACGACCCGGCTGACCAGCGATGCGCTGGCATTCCTCACCGAACGCCACCTCGCGATGCTGACGACACTGCGCGCCGACAACTCGCCGCACGTGGTGGCGGTCGGCTTCACCTTCGATCCCAAGACCCACATTGCCCGGGTCATCACCAGCGACGGCTCGCAGAAGGCGATCAACGCCGAGCGCTCCGGCGTTGGCGTGCTGTCCCAGGTCGACGGCGCTCGCTGGCTGTCTCTGGAAGGCCAGGCGAGCGTCAACCGGGATCCCGCCGCGGTCCGCGACGCTGAGCTGCGGTATGCCCAGCGCTACCGCACGCCGCGGGTCAATCCCAAGCGCGTCGTCATCGAGGTACACATCACGCGGGTGTTGGGTTCCTCGGGTCTGCTGGACCACACGAAGGCTTAGACCGGTACCACCGTCAGCCCATGCGGGCCGGTGTTCACCGGTTCGGCCCCGTCGGCGGTGACGATCACGATGTCTTCGATGCGCGCACCCCAGTGGCCGGGGAAGTAGATTCCCGGCTCGACCGAGAACGCCATCCCCTCCGCCAGCGGCAGGGCGTTGCCCGCGACGATGTAGGGCTCCTCGTGGACCGAGAGTCCGATGCCGTGCCCGGTGCGGTGCACGAAATACTCGGCCAGCCCCGCTTCGGCGAGCACATCGCGGGCGGCGGCGTCCACCTGCTCGGCCGTCACGCCGGGACGCACCGCCCCGACCGCGGCGGCCTGCGCGCTCTGCAGCACCGCGTACTGTTCCGCGATGTCGGCGCGGGGCTGGCCCAGGCTGTAGGTGCGGGTGCAGTCGGAGTTGTAGCCGGGGGCGTATGGACCGCCGATGTCGACGACGACGATGTCACCGGATTGCAGGACCCGGTCGGACTGTTCGTGGTGCGGGTCGGCGCCGTGCGGGCCGGACCCGACGATGATGAATGCCACCGCTGAATGCCCCTCGGCCACAATCGCTTCGGCGATGTCCGCGGCAACCTCGGCTTCGGTGCGGCCTGGCCTCAGGAACTCGGGCACCCGGGCGTGCACCCGGTCGATCGCGGCGCCCGCCTTGCGCAGGGCGTCGATCTCAGCCGGATCCTTGATCATCCGCAGTGACCGCAACACCTCGGTGGCGAGCACCGGGACCGCGCCGAGCCGTTCGGCCAACGGCAGCAGGTGCAGCGCAGGCATCGAGTCGGTCACCGCGATGCGGGCATGTCCCCCCAGCGCGGCAGCCACCAGCTCGTACGGGTCGTCACCGTCGACCCAATCCTGCACGCTCAGGCCGAGTTCGAGGATCGCGGAATCCTTGAGCGACGCCAACTCCAGCCGCGGCACCACCACCGTTGGCGCGCCGGTCGCCGGCACCACCAATGCGGTCAGCCGCTCGAACGTCTGCGCCGCCGAGCCGACGAGGTAGCGCAGGTCGTATCCCGGGGTGATCACCAGCCCGGCGACCCCCGCAGCGGAGGCCGCGGCTGCTGCGGCGGCGAGCCGGCGGGCATAGACGTCGCTACTGAAACGGTCGGTCATGCCAGCCAGGCTAGCCGCAGGCATACGATGACGCGATGCTCCGCGACATCCGTGAGCTCGCCGATGACCCCGCGGCGTACGCCGCCGAGCTCAACCGGCGCTGGGGCGGGCTGCTCAGCTATCGCTACCTGGGCCGCAGCTATTCGACGATGGACGTCGACGCCCAGGACACCGTCACGATCCGCCACGACATGCGTAATCCGGCTGGCGGCCTGCTTATGGCGGTGCTCGGCATCGTCTCCCCGGACAGCGGACTGGTCTCCGACCTCGAAGCGGTGCCCAACCCAGTGATCCACTCCATCCAGGTGGTCGACCCCGGCCACGACGTACGCCGCATCGAGATCCAATCGGAGGACCTCAAGCGCGGCAGGCAGATGGCGTACAGCCGATCGCGAATCGTCGACGCGGACAACCCTTCTCGGGTGCTCGCGCTCAACGAAGGCCAGGGCGTGAGCATCGGTGTACCGCCGGACGGGCTGGGCAAGATGGAGCTCAACCCGATCGAGGTCGCCGATTCCCCCGACCTGCCGCCACTGTGGCAGGTGTTCGGCGCAGTCCGGCGCCCCGGCGGGGCGTGGGCGATGCCGGAGCTCTCGGTGGAGGTGGCGTCACCGGACGCCGCGCTGCACGTCGGGCCTCAGTTCGTGATCCTGGAGACGGCCGCGCTCGACGCCGCGGCCGCCGTGATGGGCACCGACCGCCTGCAGGGAGTCAGCTCGCACGTGATGTTTCTGGCGCGCGGCAAGATCGGGCCGTTCCGCGCCGATGCCGAGCCGATTCGCGGACCGGGCAGCACCGTCGCGGTGCGTGTCACGCTGCATGACGAAGGTGCCTGCGACAAGGCGATCACCACCGGTTCGTATCTGTTCCGCTTCGGCGGATAGCCAGACTGGCAGGATGGCTCGCATGTCTGCACCGGTGTTGCTGCTCGACGGCGCGAGCATGTGGTTTCGTTCGTTCTTCGGGGTGCCCTCGTCGATCACTGCGCCGGACGGCCGACAGGTCAACGCCGTGCGCGGGTTTCTGGACAGTGTGGCGACACTGATCACCCGGGAACGCCCGGGCCGCCTGGTGGTGTGCCTCGATCTGGACTGGCGCCCGCAGTTTCGGGTCGATGCGATCCCGTCATACAAATCGCACCGCGTTGCGGAAGAAAAGCCCAGCGGGCAAACGGATGTGGAAGAGGTCCCCGACGAACTCAGCCATCAGGTCGAGATGATCATGGAGCTGCTCGACGCGTTCGGGATCGCCACCGCGGGTGCGGAAGGCTACGAAGCCGACGACGTATTGGGCACGCTGGCCACCGCCGAGACGCGCGATCCCGTGGTGGTCGTCAGCGGCGACCGCGACCTGTTGCAGTTGGTGGGTGACGACCCGGTCGCGGTGCGGGTCCTCTATCTGGGCCGCGGGTTGTCGAACGCCACGACGTTCGGGCCTGCCGAGGTTGCCGAGAAGTACGGGGTGCCGGCGCACCGCGCCGGCGCCGCCTATGCCGAACTGGCGCTGCTGCGCGGCGATCCGTCCGACGGCCTGCCCGGGGTGCCGGGCGTCGGGGAGAAGACGGCGGCGACGCTGCTGACGCAGTACGGATCGCTCGCGGACATCCTGGCCGCCGCGCACGACCCGAAATCGAAGCTGTCCAAGGCTTTTCGCAGCAAGATTCTGGCGGCGACCGACTACATCGAGGCGGCCGGGCCGGTGGTGCAGGTGGCCCGCGACGCACCGGTGGAGTTCAGCACCGATCACGACCGGCTACCACTGGCGGCCGCCGACCCGGCACGTGTTGCGGAACTGGCCAACGCCTACGGCGTCGGCTCGTCGATCGGACGGCTGCAGAAAGCGCTGGACGCGCTCCCCGACTAGTTACTTCGGCCTAATTACTTCGGCCTAATTACTTCGGCCGGCCGACCTCGTAGGTGCCCTTGTCGTCCTGGAAGGTGACCGTCACCTGGCGCTTGGTGCCGTCGATGCTCACCTCGCAGGTGAAGGTGTCACCCTTCTTGACCGTCGGGTTCTGGCCGTTGTTGCACTTGACGTCTTTGACGTTCTTGGCGCCGTAGCCGTTGGTCTCGTCGGTGAGGATGTTCTGCACACCCTGCTGGGCCTTGCCGATATCGAGCTTGGTGGTCACAAAGAAGCCGGGCTTCCAGAAGCCCAGAACCAGCACGACGGCCACGACGATCGCGGCCAGCACTCCGATGACCGTGAACAGCACTGCCGAGGACTTCTTGGCGCCCTCATCGCCGGGCTGCGGGTACGGGGCGTACTGCCCGGGCTGGTTGGGGTCGCCCGGCTGCTGCGCGTACTGACCCGGCTGCTGCGGGTATTGGCCCGGCTGCTGGGGGTACTGGCCGTACTGCGGCTGCCCGTACTGCGGATACTGCTGACCCGGCTGCGCGTAGGTGCCCGGGTTGTACTCGGTCGGCTGCTGATACGGCTGCTGCGGGTACTGCTGACCGGGCTGTTGGCCGTACTGCGGATACTGCTGCGGGGTGTAGGCGGGGGGCTGCCAGGCCGGCGGCTCACCGGACGGCTGCTGCCAGGCAGGGGTCTCGCTGCCGCTGGGCTGCTGCTCGGAGCCGGAGGCAGGCTGATCCTGGCCTTGCCCGGGTTGAGCCTGCCAGGGATTAGGTTCTGATCCCTGCGGTCCGCTCATCGTCTCTCCTTGATCTGGTAGCGATTCGCCGCTCCCACCGTAGCGGCTTGCATGAGCCTACCCGCCATCAACAGCGACGACGCCGCGCCGGATGTCGTCGATGGCACGGTTGGCGGTCTTACGCAGCCCGGCTTCCGGCCCCGCATTGCGGACCTGGTCGAGCAGATCGAGCACCTGTCGGCACCACCGCACGAAATCGCCAGCCGGCAGCGGGGTCCCGGCACCGGCGACGTCGGAGGCCGCCAGCGCGGCCGCCAGGTCGCCGGTCGTCGCCCACCGATAGATGGCGGCGACGAATCCTTCGTCGGGCTCGCGTGTCGGGCTGATCCGATGCCGGTTCTCGTCGGCCCGCAGCTGCCCGGACATCCGACGCATCTCGACCAGCGCGCGCCGCACGTTGGCTGTCGGCATCTCGATGGCGTGCGACGGGGTGGGGCCGTCGCTGCCGCGGGTCTCGAACACCACCGCGGACAGTGCGGAGGCCAGCTCGGCGGGCGCGAGCCCCTTCCAGACACCCGTGCGCAGGCATTCCGCGACCAGCAGATCGCTTTCGTTGTAGATCCGCGTCAGCAGCTTGCCGTCGGCGGTGACGGCGTAATCGTCGTCGCGCGCTTCGATGAACCCGCGCTCGGTCAGCAACCCCACGATCCGATCGAACGTGCGCGCCAGCGAGTTCGTCGCCGCGCTGACCTTTTTGCGGATCTGCTCGTTGTCGCGTTCGACCCGCAGATAACGCTCGCCGATTCGAACCTGCGCCTCCCGGCCGGCCATGTCGTGCACCGAGTGCTTGCGCATCGACTCCCGCAACGCGAGGAGCTCGGGATCGATGTCGGGGGCGGCCTCGGGATCGCCGCGGCGTTTCCTGGTCGACGGCACCCGCAGTCCGGACGCCGCCGACAGCAGCGCCGAGGCCAGGTCCCGGCGTACCCGCGGCTGCCTGTGCTCCACTCGCTTGGGTAGGGACATCGATCCGATCGCTGCCGCGACGCCGGTGAAGTCTGCCGAGGAAACCCTTCCCGCCCAACGGTTTTCGGTCAACACCAGCGGCCGCGGATCGGTCGACTCGTTGGCCGCCTCCAGCACCACGGCCAACCCACCGCGGCGGCCCTGTGTGATGTTGATGATGTCGCCGCGACGCAGCGCCGCCAGCATGTCGGTGGTCGCCTGCCTGCGTTGCAGCCGCGAGGCCCGCGACTGCGCCCGCTCGCGCTCGCTGATCTTCGCCCGCAGCCGAACGTAGTCGAGGATCGCCGGCTCGGAGTCCGGCTGCTTGCGACGGTCCCAGCCCAGTTCGGTGGCGATGTCGTCGAGCATCTTCTCGCCGCGCTCGACACCGCGGACCAGTCCCACCACCGAGCGGTCGGCCTGGAACTGCGCGAACGACCGCTCCAGCAACTGGTGGGCCTGCTCCGGGCCCATCTGGTTCACCAGATTGATCGTCATGTTGTAGGACGGCGCGAACGAGCTTCGCAGCGGGAAGGTCCGGGTGGACGCCAGCCCGGCCACCTCGGCCGGTTCCACTTCGGGTGTCCACAGCACGACGGCGTGGCCCTCGACATCGATCCCGCGGCGGCCGGCACGTCCCGTCAGCTGGGTGTACTCCCCCGGCGTCAGCGGCAGGTGTTGCTCGCCGTTGAACTTGACCAGCTTCTCCAGCACGACGGTGCGGGCCGGCATGTTGATGCCCAGCGCCAGTGTCTCGGTGGCGAACACGGCCTTGACCAGCCCGGCGGTGAACAGCTCCTCGACGGTGTGCCGAAAGACCGGCAGCATGCCGGCATGGTGGGCGGCCAAGCCGCGCAGCAGCCCCTCACGCCACTCGTAGTAATCCAGCACCGCCAGGTCGGCGTCGGCGAGATCGCCGCAGCGCCGGTCGATCACCTGCGCGATTCGCTTGCGGTCCTCGTCGTCGGTCAGCCGCAGCGGGCTGCGCAGGCATTGCTTGACCGCGGCGTCGCAGCCGGCGCGGGAGAAGATGAAGGTGATCGCGGGCAGCAGACCTTCGCGGTCCAGCGATGCGATCACATCGGGGCGCGACGGCGGACGGTGCAGACCCGATCTGCCACCGGGACGCCCGGGCCCGCGGCGGCGCGGCTCCCAGTCCGTCAGCCGTTCGGCCTCGCGGCGGTGCGCGATGTGGCGGATGAGGTCCGGATCGACGAGCTTGCCCACGGTGTTTTTCTCGGAGTAGTCGAACAGGTCGAAGAGCCGCTTGCCCACCAATACGTGCTGCCACAACGGAACCGGCCGGTGCTCGTCGACGACGACGGTGGTGTCGCCGCGCACGGTCTGGATCCACCCGCCGAACTCCTCGGCATTGCTGACCGTGGCCGACAGGCTGACCAGCCGCACGTCGTCGGGCAGATGGAGGATGACCTCCTCCCACACCGCACCACGCATCCGGTCGGCGAGGAAGTGGACTTCGTCCATCACCACAAAGGCCAGCGCATGCAATGTGTCGCTACCGGCATAGAGCATGTTGCGCAGCACCTCGGTGGTCATCACCACCACCGGTGCGTCGCCGTTGACCGACTGATCGCCGGTCAGCAGGCCGATGTTCTCGGCGCCGTACCTGCGCACCAAGTCGTTGTGCTTCTGATTGCTCAGCGCCTTGATCGGCGTCGTGTAGAAGCACTTTCGGCCTGCGGTGAGAGCCAGGTGTACCGCGAACTCGCCGACCACCGTCTTGCCCGCGCCGGTCGGTGCGCACACCAGCACACCGTGGCCGCGTTCGAGCGCCTCACACGCCTGCATCTGGAACGGGTCGAGCCGGAACGTCAGCAGCTCCGCGAACTGCTGAAGCTGCCCCATCTCAGGTGATGTCGTCATGCTGTGCCGCATACGTCGCCGGTGCGGCCACCGGTTCCGGCGCCTCGATGGGTGCGGCCTGCTCGTCGGGAATCTCGGCCTGCGCCGCGCGCTTGGCCTTGCGCCGGTCGTTGATCCGGGCGATCTGGATGGCGAATTCCAGGAGCAGCGTGAGCGCGAGGCCCAGCGCCAGCATCGAAAACGGGTCCGAGCCGGGTGTGGCGAACGCGGCGAAGACGAACACCCCGAAGATCAGCCCGCGGCGCCACGACTTGAGCCGCGCGTAGGTCAAGACACCGATCAGGTTCAACATGATGATCAGCAGCGGGAATTCGAAACTCACGCCGAAGATCAGGAGCAGGTTGATCAGGAATCCGAAGTATTGATCGCCGGACAGTGCGGTTACCTGGACGTCGCTGCCGACCGTCAACAGGAAGTGCAGGGCCTTCGACAGAACGAAGTACGCCAGCACGGTGCCCGATACGAACAGCAGCGCGGCGAAGAAGACGAACACCGACGCGAAGCGGCGTTCATTGCGGTACAGCCCCGGGGTGATGAACGCCCACAACTGGTAGAGCCACACCGGGCAGGCCATCACGATGCCCGCGGTCAGACCGACCTTGAGCCGCAGCATGAACTGGTCGAACGGCGCTGTCGCCAACAGTCGGCAGCCCCCGTCGGCACTGATGTCGGCGCGAGCCGACTGCGGCAGCGAGCAGTACGGCTCGCGTAGCCATTCGCCCAGACTCTCCAGCCCGAAAAACCCGTGGCTGTACCAGAGGAACCCGATGATCGTGGTCAGAGCGACGGCGCCCATCGCGATCAGAAGGCGGTACCGCAACTCCCGGATGTGGTCGACGAGGGACATGGTCCCGTCCGGATTGACGCGGTTGCGGCGTTGACGGGGGTCGAGCCGCGACAGAAGTTTAGGTGTGCGCACGGCAGCGGCAGACTACGGGCGTCGGAGCGCCCGGTTGTCGTCGGTTCAGGCCGGTTTGGCGTCGGTGTGGCTCTGGGCCGGCGGGGTCACCGGTGCCTCCACGCGCTCGGACTGGACCTGGGTGGGAGGCTGCGCGGGCGTGACGGGAGTGTCCGCCTTGTGCTCGTTCTGCAGCTCCTTGACCTCTGACTTGAAGATGCGCATCGACTTGCCCAATGAGCGGGCGGCATCAGGCAACCTCTTCGACCCGAAGAGCAGCACGACCACCGCGATCAGAATCAGCCAGTGCCACGGTTGTAGAGCACCCAATTTGGTCACCTCCAGAAGTTGACTCGATGCTACCCCAGCACGACGTCGGCGTAGGCGGCCAACGCGGCTGCAGCACTCTCCCGGACACGCGTCACCAGCGACTCCGGTTCGAGAACTCGGACATCGGCGCCGAATCCCAGCAGTGCCCGGCACATCCATTCCTCGGAGGCGTAGGTCATCGACGCCTTGTGGTAGCCGTCGGGCAGTTCCTCGAGGATCCGCATCGGGTAGTACTCGAGCATCCAGGTCGCGGTCGGAGCCAGCAGCAGGGTCGCGGCGGGCAGCGCCGGGTCGGCGTCGAACAGCGAGGTGTCCGGCGGCGCCTGCTTGGCCGGCTCGGGCGGGACGGCGGCTTGGTCGAGCACGGTCGCGGAGACGATGCGGTCGAACCGGAACAGCCGCACCCCCTCGGCGTCGCGCGCCCAGGCCTGCAGGTAACTGTGGTCGCCGACCAGCACCACCCGGATCGGGTCGACGACCCGGCTGGTCAAGGTGTCCCGGGACGCCGAGTAGTACTCGATGTTCAGCGCGCGACCATCACGAACGGCGGCGCGCACCGCAGCGGCGGTGTCGCTTTCGATGGGCGCTCGATCATCCACCGCGGCGACGGCATGGGTGTGGTCGTGGCCGACGGTGCCGGCCGCCGATTCGATCTTGGCGATGGCGCTCAGCGCGGCCTGCGGGTCGACGACACCGGGGATGTCGACCAGCGCCCGCAGCGCCACAAGTAGACCGGTGGCCTCCGGCGAGGTCAACCGCAGTGGTTCGTCCATGCCCGCCGAGAACGTGACCTTGATGGAGTCGCCGGAGAACTCGAAATCGATCAGGTCGCCGGGTCCGTACCCGGGCAGGCCGCACATCCACAGCTGGTCGAGGTCCTGCTCGAGTTGCTTGCGGGTCACGCCCAGATCGGCGGCGGCCTCGTCGTAGGTGATGCTGGGGTTGGCCTTGAGGTAGGGCACCATGTTGAGCAGCCGCACCAGCCGCGTCGAGACGGGCGTCATGCCTGCACCCCGGCTTGGGCCCGCAACCGGGCGATGACGTCGTCGCGCAACGCGGTCGGTTCCAGCACCAAAGCGTCGGCCCCGTAGCCCGCGACTTCACGGGCCAGCCGGTCGCGGGTGCCGATATCGAGTTCGATCACTTCGCCCGAGCGTCCGCCGATACTGCGCGCTCCGGTGGTTTTGCCGTTGCGACGCAACGACATCGCCTTACCGTCGGCAACCCACACCGATGCCTGCACACCGCTGGGCGCTTCGCCGATCGCCCGGTCGACGATGGCCCGCAGATCGACACCGGCGGGTCTGACGACCGATCCGGGAGGGCCGACACATGTGATGTCGGCGCCGATGCGGGAGAGCCGAAATGTTCTGGTGGCGTTGCGGTCCCGGTCATGCCCGACGAGATACCAGCGGCCCCGGTCGGTGATCACTCCCCACGGTTCCACGGTGCGCACAGTGTAGGGGTCAGTCGGCAGCGACCGGTGGCGGAACTGCACCGGCTGACCGGAGTCGATGGCCGACAACAGATTTCCCAACACGTCTTCGGATCCGCGCAATCCGGGCTGCCCCGAAGCGGTGGTGATCGCGACGGCCGCGTCGGGATCGACGTCGACGCCGGCCGCCCGCAGTTTCAGCAGCGCACCCTGTGTCGCGGTGATCAGTTCCGGCGATTCCCAGAGCTTGGTGGCTATCGCGACGGCGCCCGCCTCCTCGTCGGTGAGTTCGATGTCGGGCAGCGCGTACGCATCGCGATTGATCCGGTAGCCCTCGGTGGGGTCGAACGACGACACCCGGCCGGTCTCCAAGGGGATGCCCAGATCGCGCAGCTCGTTCTTGTCGCGCTCGAACATCCGGGAGAACGCCTCATCGCTGGGGCTCTCGGCGTAGCCGGCCACACTCGCGCGGATGCGATCGGCGGTGATGTAGCCGTGCGTGGACAGCAGCGCGATGACGAGGTTCATCAACCGCTCTACTTTGGATGTCGCCACTCGGAAAACCTTAGCGGGAAACGGTGCGCCGCCACTGCGGCGCGCTCGTCACATGCTGGCGATGAGTCGCTTCACCCGCTCGTCGACCGAGCGGAACGGGTCCTTGCACAGCACCGTGCGCTGCGCCTGGTCATTGAGCTTGAGATGTACCCAGTCGACGGTGAAATCGCGGCCCGCCTCCTGGGCGGCGCTGATGAACTCGCCGCGCAACTTGGCCCGGGTGGTCTGCGGCGGGGTGTCGACGGCGGCGTCGATCTCCTCGTCGGTGGTGATCCGAGTCGCCAGGCCTTTACGCTGCAGCAGATCGAACACGCCTCGGCCGCGCTTGATGTCGTGGTAGGCCAGGTCCAGCTGGCTGATCTTCGGATCGGACAGCTCCATGCTGTAGCGGTCCTGATAGCGCTGGAAGAGCTTGCGCTTGATCACCCAGTCGATCTCCGTGTCGACCTTGGCGAAGTCTTGGCTCTCGACGGCGTCGAGCTGGCGGCCCCACAGGTCGACCACTTGGTCGATCTGGGTGTTGGGCTCGCGGGTCTGCAGGTACTCCACCGCGCGGGCGAAGTACTCGCGCTGGATGTCCAGTGCGCTCGCCTGCCGTCCACCGGCGAGGCGCACCGGCCGGCGTCCGGTCAGGTCGTGGCTGACCTCGCGAATCGCCCGGATCGGGTTGTCCAGTGAGAAGTCGCGGAACGCAACCCCGGCCTCGATCATCTCCAGCACCAGCGAGGCGGTGCCGACCTTGAGCATGGTGGTGGACTCGCACATGTTGGAGTCCCCGACGATCACGTGCAACCGACGGTACTTCTCGGCGTCGGCGTGCGGTTCGTCGCGGGTGTTGATGATCGGGCGTGACCGGGTGGTGGCGCTCGAAACGCCCTCCCAGATGTGTTCGGCGCGCTGGCTCAGGCAGAACGTGGCCGCTTTGGGGGTCTGCAACACCTTGCCTGCGCCGCAGATCAGCTGGCGGGTGACCAGGAACGGCAGCAGCACATCAGAAATCCGGGAGAACTCGCCGGCCCGCACGATCAGGTAGTTCTCGTGGCAGCCGTAGGAGTTACCTGCCGAATCGGTGTTGTTCTTGAACAGGTAGATGTCCCCGCCGATGCCTTCGTCGGCCAGTCGCTGTTCGGCGTCGATGAGCAGGTCTTCCAGCACCCGCTCACCGGCGCGGTCGTGAGTGACCAGCTGCGTCAGGTTGTCGCACTCGGCGGTGGCGTACTCGGGGTGACTGCCCACATCGAGGTACAGGCGCGCGCCGTTGCGCAGGAACACGTTCGAGCTGCGGCCCCACGACACCACCCGGCGGAACAGGTACCGGGCGACCTCGTCCGGACTGAGCCGGCGATGGCCGTGGAACGTGCAGGTGACACCGAATTCGGTTTCGATGCCCATGATTCTCCGCTGCACGACACCGAGCCTACTGGTTGCTGTGGACTAGCGGTGGGCAAGCGGCGCGCGAAACGCGTTCTTCGCTCCCTGTGGATTGCCGAAAAGCCGCAGCCGCCGAGCATGCCAGCATGAGCCGTGCCCGAGCGCATCGTCACCGATATCGCCACGTTAGGGGCCCTGGCGGACACCCTGACCCGCAGCGCAGGTCAGCTCGCGGGCGTTGCGATCCCCGCCGTCGCGGAGCTACCCGGTTCTGCGCTGGCCGGTTTGGCCGGGCCGGCACGCGTCACGGCTGAGGTGCGGCGACTCGGCGCCGCTCTGCAGGATTGGGTTTGCTCGGTACGCCGTTCGACGAACGAACTCGCCGCCGCCGACGGCACCACGGCGCAGCGCCTCTCACTGCGGTGAGCCCGCCGACCGTGTCGCAGGTGGTGACCTGGCGGCCGCAGGCACTGATCGACCTGGCCGGCGCGTGGGACGACGCCGCGGGCCGGCTTCAGGCTCAGGCCGACGCCGTCGACGACGAGGTGGCCGGCAGCGCCGGCGTGTTCACCGGTTCGGCCGCAGGCGCGGCCCGCGCAGCCCTCGGTCCGACCACGGCGGGTCTGCGCGGAGTGTGCCGGGCGCTGATACTGGCCGCCGCGCAGGCGCGGGATGCCGCCGAGGTCATCACTCGCTGTCGCGATCGGGTCATCGAGGTGGTGACGGACGCGCGGTCCGACGGATGCGCGGTGACAGAGGACGGGACGGTGGCTCCCCCGGCGGCGCCGTCGGCGCTTCTGGTGGCGTGCAGCGGCGGTTCGGATGCGGTGGCGCGCACGATGCTGGACGCCCGGGCAGCCGAGCTGACTCGCGCTCTGCAGGCGGCGTTGTCAGCGCTCGGCTCGGCCGATGCCGCTGCCGCCGGCGCCATCGACGCGGCGTTCGACGCCACCCCGGCCGACCCGGCACCGGTTCGGCCGGCGGGGGCCGCAGGCAATCCGGTGGACGACTGGCCACACCTGAGTCAGGACAGCATCGCCGCGGCGGTCGCAAGGATGTCCGACGCCGACCGGCAGCGGCTGATCGAGTCAAGGCCACACGAGATGGGCAACACCGACGGCGTTCCGTGGGAGACCCGGATCGCCGCCAACCGGATCAACATCGCCGACGCGATACTCGAGGAACGCCGTCGCATGGAGGTGCCCGACGAGGTGAAGTTGCGCGCCGCCGTCGCACCGACGCTGGAAGCGGCTGATGCCGAACGACTTTGGGCGACACTGCAGGCAGATCCCACCATGCGGGCTGCGGCGATCGCCGCCTACGACCACGGCGCACGCAGCCGAATCGAGTACTACGAGAGCCTGCTCGCCGATGTTCCAGACCCGGTGAACCGTGATCGCCGGGTGCCCAGACAGATCCTGGGCTTCGACCCGCAGCGGGAGAGCTTCATCGAGTTGTCCGGTGATCTGACGCGGGCGCACGCCCTCGCGGTGCTCGTGCCCGGGCTCAACACCACTTTCCACGGCGCCGCCGACGATGTCGCGACCGCGCGGCGTTTTGTCGCCGGATCCACAGGCGACGTCGCGATGATCACGTATCTGGGGGGCCCGTTTCCGACCGGTCAGCTGCTGGCGGGGGTGGTCGACGCCACCGATCCGCGCTACGCGCTGAACATGGCGCCTCGACTGGTCGCGTTCAGTGAAGACGTCGAACGACGTGCCGGGGCGATGCCGGTGACCTATCTGGGTCACTCGTACGGTGGGTCGATCCTGGGCACGGCCGAACGTCTCGGCCTTACTGCCGACCGGGTGATCTACGTGGAGGCCGCGGGCGCCGGTGTGGGAGTTCATGATTCGTCGGACTGGCACAACCGCAATCCGGACGTACTGCGGTTCTCCCTCACCGCACCCGGCGATCCGATCGGCCTGGTTCAGGGCATCCCGCTCGGGCCGCACGGGGCCGACCCCGACCAATTGCCCGGTGTGATCCCGCTGGCCGCCGGACGAAACCTCACCGGCGGGCCGATGGGCGGACTGTCGTCGCACAGCGATGTCCTCAACGAGCCGTCCGACGCGTGGCACAACATTCTGGCGGTCATCACCGGCGACCGCGAACGCATCCGAGTCGGTTGAGATCGGCTACGCCACGGGGTAATCCGGCAGCGTCACTCGCTGCCCCGCCCCGCCCGCTGCCCGTGAGGCAACCGACGCCAGCACCTTGGCCGCCGGGCTCGCCGCGGTGCGGGCGAGCCCGTGCAACGTTGCGATGCCAATCCGGCTGCGCGGGTTGGCAATCCGTAGCACTGTCGGACGGACGACTGGAGCCGAGGCCGCGAACGGCTGCATGCGGTGTTGGTACCGGCCCAGTGCCGCCGCATGGTCGGATGTGGCGGCGAGTTCGCCGGCGAGGATATAGGCACCGATCAGCGCCAGGCTGGTGCCCGCACCGCCGAACGTGGCGTTGCAGAACGCGCAGTCGCCGAGCAAGCCGATGCGGCCATTGCTCCACGACGGCACGTGAATCTGGCCGGCGACCGAGAAGTACATCGGTGCACCGGCTTCGAGCTCGCGCAGAATCCGCGGAGCGGCACCGCCGGCGTCGGCGAACGTCTTGCGCAGGATTGTGATCTGGTCACCCGGATCAAGATCCTCGATACCGCGGACATCGGAGATGAACGTCAGGATGGCTCTGGTGCTGCCCAGGTTGTCCGGGCGCAGGTGCACGCCGCGGGATCGAGTCACGTGCTGCCAGTTCCACCACTGGTCGTCGCTGTCGGACCGAGGGATGGTGGCGTACGCGAAATACATTCCCAGATCGGTGACCTCGACGGAGCTGACGAACCGGCGCGAGCGGGAGCGCAGGCCTTCGGCGACGATCAGGACGTCGGAGTCGAGCACACTGCCGTCGTCGAGCACAGTGGTGACGTGGCTTCCGTGGTCGGTGACGTCGGTGATCTGGGTGCCGAAGCGGTAGTCGGTCTGACCTTGCGTGCGTTCGACCAGAATTCGCGACAGTTCACCGCGCAGGATCTCCAGTTCGGCGGTCGGGCCGTCGGGGCCGCCCGGGGCGCCGACCGGAAAGGATGCCGCTGCCGTGCCTGCTGCGGTGACAAACCTGGTTCCGACCTCACCGGTGTTGGCTCGACGCACCTCGCCTTCGATGCCCATTCTGCGCACGACTTCCCGTGCGGCACCGCGGATGTCGACGTTCTGGCCTTCGTCGCGGCGTTGGGGATAGCGCTCGATCACCGTGGTGCGCCAGCCACGTGCGGTCAGTTGGTCGGCCAGTGCAGGTCCGGCGATTCCCGCACCGGAGATGACGGCGCGTGGGCTCAGGAGGTCGTCTCCGAGGCGGCCTCGTCGGCGGGCTCGTCACCAGCACTGGGCAGCAGGGCCTCCAACGCCGAACCGGTGATCCGCCGGAATGCCCGGCGCGGCCGCTTGGCGTCCAGGATGGCCACCTCCAGGGTGGCCGGACCCAGCACCCGCGGCTCGGCCGGCGGCGTGCTGCTACCGCTTGCGCCGGTGCCGTTGATACCGGCCCGCAACGCCTCGACAGCGATACCGACCGCATCCTTCAGCGGCGCGTTCTCGGAGTAGGACTCCTTCAGCGCGGTGATGATCGGCTCGGTGGTGCCACCCATGACGACGAAGTGTGGTTCGTCGGCGATCGAGCCGTCGTACGTGATCCGGTACAGCTCAGGGGGTTTCGTTTCGCCGTAGTGGGCCACCTCGGCCACACACAGCTCCACCTCGTAGGGCTTGGCCTGCTCGGTGAAGATCGTTCCGAGGGTCTGCGCGTAGACGTTGGCGAGCTGACGGCCCGTCACGTCGCGACGGTCGTAGGCGTACCCGCGGGTGTCGGCGAACTGGATGCCGCCGCGGCGCAGGTTGTCGAACTCGTTGAACCGGCCGACGGCGGCGAAGCCGACGCGGTCGTAGAGCTCACTGATCTTCTGCAGCGACCGCGACGGGTTCTCCGCAACGAACAGCACCCCGGAGTCGTAGGCCAGCACGACCACGCTGCGGCCCCGGGAAATGCCTTTGCGCGCAAGCTCGGAACGCTCGCGCATCGCCTGCTCGGGCGAGATGAAGTATGGGAAGCTCACTTAGTCCACCCGCGGCGCTTCGTTGCTGGGTCCGGTGCCGGGCCCGAATGTGTTTGTCGTGGAGCGTTTCTCGATCACCTCGCGCGCAAGCGCGGAGATCCGCTCCTCGGAGACATCGGTGGCACCCTCGGCCTCGATCGTGACGGCGGTCGGGTAGATACCGCGTACCAGGTCAGGACCGCCGGTTGCCGAGTCGTCGTCGGCGGCGTCGTAGAGCGCCTCCACAGCGGCCCGCAGCGCCGAATCAGCGTCGGTGACACCGGGATAGAGCTTCTTGATCGACGACTTGGCGAACAGCGAACCGGACCCCACCGACTGGTAGCCCTCTTGCTCGATGTTCCAGCCACCGGCCGCGTCGAATGACACGATCCGTCCTGCCGCTTCCGGATTCGGGTCATCGAGGTCGTAGCCCACCAGCAGCGGTAGCGCGACGAAGCCCTGCAGTGCCGCACCAAGATTGCCGCGCACCATCGTCGAGAGACGATTCACCTTGCCGGGGAACGTCAGCGGGACACCCTCGACCTTTTCGTAGTGCTCCAGCTCCACGGCATACAGCCGGGCGAACTCGACGGCGATCGCGGCCGTGCCGGCGATACCGGTGGCCGTGTAGTCGTCGGTGATGTACACCTTTTGCACATCCCGGCTGGCGATCATGTTGCCCTGGGTAGCACGGCGATCGCCGGCGATCAGCACACCGCCCGGATACCTCAGCGCCACGATCGTGGTGCCGTGCGGCAGCGCGTCACCGGGCAGCGCACCGCTCGAGCCGGTGCTGGTCGGCAACAGCTGAGGTGCTTCCCGCCGTAGATAGTCGGAAAACGAGGAGAGATCGGTCAGAGGTGAACTGGTGGCAAGGCGATCAGAGAACGGCCAGGTCACTGTCCGCCCTTTTGCACGTATGCACGCACGAAGTCCTCAGCGTTCTCTTCCAGGACGTCATCGATCTCGTCCAGCAGATCATCGGTCTCTTCAGCGAGCTTGTCGCGACGCTCTTGCCCGCCGGCACCGGTGCTGCCGAGGTCGTCGTCCTCGCCGCCACCGCCGCCGCGCTTGGTCTGCTCTTGAGCCATCGCTGCCTCCTGCTCGTGATGCGTTCTTCCACCCTACCGGTCGAGACCGATATTGCTCCGTCTAACGAACGTCAGGTCGTCAGTTGTTCCACGAGTTGCACTGCGCTGTCGACCGAATCGAGAAGCGCGCCCACATGGGCTTTGCTCCCGCGCAGCGGCTCCAGGGTCGGAATCCGGACCAGCGAATCACCGCCCAGGTCGAAGATCACCGAGTCCCAGCTCGCCGCCGCGATGTCGGCACCGAAGCGGCGCAGGCATTCGCCCCGGAAGTACGCCCGGGTATCGGTCGGCGGGTTGTCGACGGCGTCGATCACTTCCTGCTCGGTGACCAGACGCTTCATCGAGCCGCGCGCCACCAACCGGTTGTACAGGCCCTTGTCCAGCCGGACATCGGAGTACTGCAGGTCCACCAGATGCAGTCGCGGGGCCGACCAGCCGAGATTCTCCCGCTGCCGGAAGCCTTCCAGCAGCCGTAGCTTGGCCGGCCAGTCGAGCAGCTCGGCGCACTCCATCGGATCCCGTTCCAGCAGGTCCAGGATGTGCGCCCACGTTTCCACGACCTGCGTGGCCTGCGGATCGGGGTCGCGCGCGTCGACCAGCTTGGCCACCCGGTCCAGGTAGATCCGCTGGATGGCCAGCGCGGTCAGTTCCCGGCCGTCGGCCAGTGCCACGGTGGCCCGCAGCGAGGGGTCCCGGCTGACCACATGGACCGCGTGCACCGGCCTGGCCAGGGCCAGATCCGACAGGTCGAGGCCGTACCGGGACCCCTCCTCGATCAGATCCAGGACCAGCGAAGTGGTTCCCACCTTGAGATACGTCGAGGTCTCGGCCAGGTTGGCGTCGCCGATGATGACGTGCAGCCGGCGGTACTTGTCCGCGTCGGCGTGCGGCTCGTCGCGGGTGTTGATGATGCCGCGCTTGAGGGTGGTCTCCAGGCCGACCTCGACCTCGATGTAGTCGGCGCGCTGGGACAGCTGAAAGCCCGGTTCGTCCCCGGACGGACCTATCCCGACGCGGCCGGAACCGGTGACCACCTGCCGGGACACCATGAACGGCGTCAGGCCCGAGATCACCGCCGAGAACGGCGTCTGACGGCTCATCAGGTAGTTCTCGTGGGAACCGTAGGAGGCGCCCTTGCCGTCGACGTTGTTCTTGTACAGCTGCAGCTTGGCCGCACCGGGCACGCTGGCCACATGCCGGGCCGCGGCCTCCATCACCCGCTCTCCGGCCTTGTCCCAGATCACGGCATCCATCGGGTCGGTGACCTCGGGAGCCGAGTACTCGGGGTGGGCGTGATCGACGTAGAGCCGGGCGCCGTTGGTGAGGATCATGTTCGCCGCCCCCACCTCGTCGGCGTCGACGATCGGCGGGGGCCCCGACGAGCGGCTCAGGTCGAATCCACGGGCGTCGCGCAGCGGCGACTCCACCTCGTAGTCCCACCGCGTGCGCTTGGCACGCTGGATGCCGGCGGCCGCGGCGTACGCGAGCACCGCCTGGGTGGAGGTCAGGATCGGGTTGGCGGTCGGATCGGAGGGCGAGGAGATGCCGTACTCCACCTCGGTTCCGATGATCCTTTGCATGGCAGCCAGCCTAGCGGCCGGTGTTGCGCGCCTGGCGCGTGGACGGGGCCACTTCCGGCTAGGGTGACCTGACCCGAAAGCCCACATCGGAGCCGCGCAACGATGACATCTCCGGACCGCTATGCCGAAGAACGCTGGTTTCTGGTCCGCGGTCTTCCAGCGGTGGTTCGGCGCGGCGCACTGCTGCGCCGGATCTGGGGCCGATCGGCGCCGGCACTGGCCGGAGTGGCCGTGTTCGCCGCCAACTCCATCCTGGTGGTGACGTTGTCGGGCAAGCACACGATCGACATCGACGGCAGGCCGACGGTCGCCGAGGGATTCCTACTGGCCCTGATCGTGCTGGTGCTGCCGGTGGCGGGGTTGGTGGGCTGGTTGGTGTCGCGGATCGAGCGCCCGCTGTGGCGGGTCGTGGCCGCCAACATCTCGGTGGCGGTCGCACTCCTCGGGTGCGTCTTCGGCGGCCCGAGCCCGCGCATCATGGTGAACCTCCTGCTGGTGGGGATTTCGATCGCCGTCATCGTCGTGGCGACCGCATCGGGTGTCGGCTCGATCGCCGGGTGGGCTACCCGGGACACCATGTCGAACCTGGCGCTCGCCAGCGGCATGTTCGTCCGCGCGCTGCCGGTCGTGCTGCTGACGTTCCTGGTCTTCTTCAACACCTATGTGTGGCTGATGGCGGCGATCGTCAGCCGCGAACGACTGTGGCTGGCCATCGGATTCCTGTTCGCGATCGCCGCCGCGTTCCTGGTGTCGAGCACCCTGGAGCGGGTCCGCCCGATACTCGGCGAGACCGCTGCCGCGCCCGAGGACGCGGACCGGTTGGCCGGCACGCCGTTCGAAGGCATCGCCGACGAGCCCGGCGTCGATCCGCTGTCGCGCGCCGAGCGGGCCAATGTGGTGTTCGTGGTGGCGGCCTCGCAGGTCGGCCAGGTGCTCACGGTCGCGCTCGCCACCGGGGCGATCTTCTTCGTGCTCGGACTGATCGTGCTCAGCCCGCCGCTGCTGGCGTCGTGGACGCGTGACAGCGGGCGCAATGACGGCCACATCCTCGGCATGACGCTGCCGGTCCCCGACCCGCTGATTCAGACGACCATGATGCTGACCGCGATCACGTTCATGTACCTGGCGGCCAAGGCTGTCACCGACAAGGAGTACCGCGCTCAATTCCTCGACCCGCTGCTGGCCGAGCTTCGGCTCACCCTGGTCGCGCGGGACCGTTACCGTTCCGCGCGGCGGGGACGCTGACATGGCGAATTCCCTGTGCCGGAACGTGGTTCAGCATCCATGTGTCGATACCTCAGACGGTGGTGCACACTTCGTTATTCGTGGCGGTGCTGTCCGGGCTGCACTTCACCGTCGGCACGAGTGTTGACCCGCTGTGCCGGCAGCGGTTCTTCGATCCATGGCCACGACGCATATCTGGAGATGGAGGCAAGCGATGACCGAGCGCGAGGACGTATTCGACAAGCGGTACGGGGAGGTGCTGCTGGTGACGGCCGGCGCAGACGGACCGGAAGCGGCCGTCTACAACAGCTTTCCGCTCAACGACTGCCCGGCCGAGTTGTGGGACAAGCTCGACGCCGAGGCCATCGCCAAGGAGCACGGCGCGGTGGCCGCACTGCTGAACGGCCCGCGGCACTGGCTGATGAGCACCATCGACAAGGTGGCGCCAGAGCGCCAGGAGATCGAGACCTTCGGCGGGATCGACATGATCAAGCAAGCCACGGTCAAGCTGTCGTCGATGAACCCCGCGCCGTACACCGTCAACCACGTCGACCGCCGAACCGTGTTCAACTTCGACGCCGGACGACCGGTTTTCGAGCTCGTCGACCCGCAGGGGCAGCGCTGGGTCATGCAGACCTACAGCAAGGCGGTGGACCGCGACCTCGACCTGACAGGCCTACCCGGGTTGGCCACCCGGCTGGATCTGCCCGAGGGATGGCGTTACGAGACGCGCACTCTCACCGAACGACTGAGCGTCGACACCACCACTCGCGACGCGCACGTAACCCAAGACAGCCTCGGCAACAGCTACAGCCTGGAGTTTTGAGCCCGGCAACAAACTGACGGTGGCGACGATAACGCTGCAGTAAGGCTCACCTTCGTCCTACACTGCGGCCATCGTGTGCTGCCGATGTCGGCGAAGGTGCGCGCTATCGGGGCGAAAGGAAACACAATGAAGAAACTTGTGATCACCGGCATGGCCGCTGTGGGACTCGGTTTGGCGCTCGCCTCACCGGCGTACGCGGATCAGGACTCCTTCATCACGACGCTGGCCAATGACGGCTGGCACGGACCCGTCGCGACCGCGGTGGCGCTGGGACAGCACATCTGCAGTGACATCGCCGCCGGCGTTCCGCAGGCGACCACGCTGCAGACCATCTCGGACAACACCAGCGACGGTGTCGAGCCCAAGGATGCGGCGTTCTTCTACAGCGCCGCCCAGTCCCAACTCTGCGGACACTGACGACGCGACCCTGGGCCGGTACTCCTACAGGTACTGGCCCAGGTTCGACTCGGTGTCGATGGCCCGGCTGGCACTGCTGCTCTTGCCGGTGACCAGCGTGCGGATGTAGACGATCCGCTCGCCCTTCTTGCCCGAGATCCGCGCCCAGTCATCGGGGTTCGTGGTGTTGGGCAGATCCTCGTTCTCGGCGAACTCGTCGACGATCGAGTCGAGCAGATGCTGGATCCGCAGACCCCTCTGCCCGGTCTCCAGGACCGACTTGATCGCGTACTTCTTGGCCCGATCGACCACGTTCTGGATCATCGCGCCGGAGTTGAAGTCCTTGAAGTACATGACCTCTTTGTCACCGTTGGCGTAGGTGACTTCGAGGAAACGGTTGTCGTCGATCTCCGCGTACATCCGGTCGACGACCTTCTCGATCATGGCCCGGATGCACAGCCCTCGGTCGCCGCCGAATTCGGCCAGATCGTCGGCGTTCACCGGCAGGTCTTCAGTGAGGTACTTGCTGAAGATGTCCAGTGCCGCTTCGGCATCCGGCCGTTCGATCTTGATCTTGACGTCCAGGCGGCCGGGCCGCAGGATCGCCGGGTCGATCATGTCCTCGCGGTTGGACGCGCCGATCACGATGACGTTCTCCAGCCCTTCGACACCGTCGATCTCCGACAGCAGCTGGGGCACGACCGTCGTCTCGACATCGGAGCTGACACCGGTGCCGCGGGTGCGGAAGATCGAGTCCATCTCGTCGAAGAACACGATGACCGGCGTTCCCTCGGAAGCCTTTTCGCGCGCCCGCTGGAAAATCAGCCGGATATGCCGTTCGGTCTCGCCGACGAACTTGTTCAACAGCTCGGGGCCTTTGATGTTGAGGAAGTACGACTTCGCCTCGCGGGCGTCGTCGCCGCGAACCTCAGCCATCTTCTTCGCCAGCGAATTGGCCACGGCCTTGGCGATCAGCGTCTTACCGCAACC
Organism: Mycolicibacterium aromaticivorans JS19b1 = JCM 16368; assembly: GCF_000559085.1. NCBI lineage: Bacteria > Bacillati > Actinomycetota > Actinomycetes > Mycobacteriales > Mycobacteriaceae > Mycobacterium > Mycolicibacterium aromaticivorans. The sequence continues at coordinate 40,299 of NZ_JALN02000001.1, forward strand.
GGGCGGCCCGTAGAGCAGCACACCTTTCGGCGGCCGCAGGGCGTACTCGCGGTAGAGCTCCTTGTGCAGGAACGGCAACTCGACGGCGTCGCGAATCTGCTCGATCTGGCGGGTGAGGCCGCCGATGTCGCTGTAGGCGACGTCGGGCACCTCTTCGAGGACCAGATCCTCGACCTCGGCCTTGGGAATCCGCTCGAAGGCGTACCCGGCCTTGGTGTCCACCAGCAGCGAGTCGCCGGGGCGCAGCTTGCGGGGACGCAGATCGTCGTCGTCGAGTTCCTCGGCCACATCGGCGGGCAGGTCTTCGATGGCGACAAGCGGTTCGGCAAGCCACACGATGCGCTCTTCGTCGGCATGCCCGACGACGAGCGCCCGATGACCGTCGGCGAGAATCTCGCGGAGCGTGCTGATCTCACCGACCGACTCGTAATTGCCGGCCTCCACGACGGTGAGTGCCTCGTTGAGGCGGACCGTCTGGCCTTGCTTCAGCGACTTGACGTCGATGTTGGGCGAGCAGGTGAGTCGCATCTTGCGACCAGAGGTGAACACGTCGACGGTGTCGTCCTCGTGGGAGCCCAACAGGACGCCGTATCCGCTCGGCGGCTGACCGAGCCGGTCAACCTCTTCGCGCAGAGCGAGCAACTGCTGACGGGCCTCCTTGAGAGTGTCCATCAGTTTGGCGTTGCGTGACGCCAGGGAGTCGATGCGTGCCTCGAGCTGATGCACATCACGAGCACTGCGGGCGCCGCCCTGTGCACTCATGGCGTTCTCCAGCTGATCGCGCAGTACTGACGCCTCGCGGCGCAGCTCTTCTAGTTCGGCGGCGTCTTCGCCGGACAGCTGGGGTTCTTGTGCCTCGCTCATGTTGCGCTCCTTTCCCACACCGAGAGTTGGCGCGGTGGATACCTCAACGCTACCGGCCCAAACTCGATCATGTGCGTGCGGGGAATTTCGACACACTGGCAACACTGTTAATCTCTCTAATGAGTCGGGCGAATCGAGAGGACAGCCGTGACCCTGAAAGTCCTAGCCACGGGCGTTGCCGCCGCAGCGATCATCGGCGGCGTTGCCGCAGGTGTGACGTCGGTTGCATTCAGCTCGCCGGTGCCCGCACCGGCCGTGCAGCCCGTCGTCTTCGGCGCCCCGATGCCGCAGACGCCGGCGCCGGAGCTCCAGAGCCAGCTTGTCGAGACCCTGAACGGCCTGCAGGGCGGCGGATCGTTCTCCGGGTCCAAGGCCTCCTACATCCAGTTCGGCCTCGGCCGCTTCGAGGGCATCGCCGCAGACCGCGCGTTCAACAACGCATCGGCCAAGGGCCTTCTCCCGCTGAGCTTCAACGTCGCCGACATCGACCAGGAAGGCCCGACCGCGACGGCGAATGTCACCGCGACCGCGCCCAACGGTCAGACCGCGACGGAGAGCATCCAATTCGTCGAAGGCCCCAGTCCCAGTGGCTGGCAGCTGACCAAGCAGTCGGCGCTATCGCTGATGCAAGGAGCCGGCTGAGTCAGCACGGGATGCGACACCCGCTTCTCGTAGGTCTGAGCGCCGCCACGATCGTGGCGGCGCTCAGCCTCTCGGGGTGTTCCGAGCACGTCGAGCCCAAGTCGGCCCAGAGCCCGTTCGAGCAGTCGTCGACGCCGCTGGCGCCGGCCGAGCGCGACGCCGCTCCCCTCCCGCCGCCCGACGCACTGACCGATGTGCTCTATCGGCTGGCCGATCCGGCGGTGAAAGGGTCCGACAAGCTTCAACTGGTCGAGTCCACGACGCCGGCCGACGCCGCGACCATCGACAAGTTCGCGGCGGCACTGCGCGACGGCGGGTTCACCCCGCTGACGTTCACCGCCTCCGAAATCCGGTGGTCCGATCGCCGCCCCGAGGATGCGCTGGCATCGATCAACGTGACCACCTCGAACCCGGCCAATCCGGGAAACTTCACGTTCCCGATGGAATTCCGCCTGGACCGGGGCAACTGGCAGCTTTCCCGCGAGACCGCTGACATGCTGCTCGCATTCGGCAATGCTCGCGGCGGCGCGAGCCCGGCGAGCCCCGCACCGACGCCCTGAATGTGGATCGGCTGGCTGGAATTCGACGTCCTGCTCGGTGACGTCCACTCGCTGAAGGAGAAGCGGGCCGTGGTGCGGCCGATCGTCGCCGAACTGCGGCGCCGCTTCACGGTGTCGGCGGCTGAGACGGGTTCGGCGGATCTGCATCGCAGGGCCGGCATCGGAGTTTCCGCGGTCGGCGGCGAGCGGGCACACGTCGTCGACGTGCTCGACGCTGCGGAACGGTTGGTGGCCTCACGCCCCGACATCGAACTGCTGTCGGTGCGACGCGGGCTGCACCGCAGCGACGACGACTAAGGCGCGAGCTTCTTGCGGCGCAACGGGGTCGGGGTGACCGTGCCGGGGGCCAGCCGCCGAGCCGAGATCAGGAACGCGGTGTGGCCGCGCATGTTGTGCTGCGGGCGCACCGCCAAACCGACGACGTTCCAGCCGCGCTGCAAGGACTCCCAAGCCCGGGGTTCGGTCCAGCACTGCTGTTCGCGCAGCAGCTCGACGGTCTTGGACAGCTGGGTCACGGTCGCCACGTACACCATCAGCACCCCACCGGGGATAAGTAGCCGGGCCACGGTGTCCAGTACGTCCCAGGGCGCCAGCATGTCCAGCACCACGCGATCGACTGATGCCTCGACGAGGTCGGAATCGACGATGTCGCCGATGATCAGCCGCCAGTTGTCCGGATCCTGCCCGAAGAACGTGGCCACATTGCGCCGAGCGTGCACGGCGTGGTCGTCACGCACCTCATAGGAGATCACCTCGCCGTCGGGGCCGACGGCACGCAGCAGGGAGCACGTCAGCGCGCCGGAACCCGCTCCGGCCTCCAGGACCCGGGCGCCCGGGAAGATGTCGCCCTCGTGGACGATCTGGGCGGCGTCCTTGGGGTAGATGACCTGGGCGCCGCGGGGCATCGAGAGCACGTAATCGATGAGCAGCGGGCGCAGCACCAGGAACGCGTCGCCGTTGGTCGACTTGACCACACTGCCCTCGGGCAGGCCGATCACCGCGTCGTGCTCGACAGCCCCCCGGTGGGTGTGGAACTCACTGCCCGGGTTGAGGACCATCGTGTAGTGCCGGCCCTTGGCGTCGGTGAGCTGGACGCGGTCTCCGACGACAAAGGGGCCGGTGCGGCGCGGAGCGGGATCGTCGGTCACAGCCGTTCAGCCTGCCACAGCGGACTCGCCGCAGCGCATACCGTCACCTTGTCGGCACACCGCCCTAGGCTGCAGTTATGTCTGATCAGGTGCTGCAGGCGTCTCGTCCCGCGTTGTCGCCGTCGCGGGCTGCCGACTTCAAGCAGTGCCCGCTGCTGTACCGCTTCCGGGCTGTTGACCGGCTGCCCGAGCCACCGTCGACCGCTCAGTTGCGCGGTTCGGTGGTGCACGCCGCCCTGGAGCAGCTGTACGGTTTGCCGGCCGCCGAGCGTGGCCCGGGCACGGCCTTGTCGTTGGTCGACCCGGCCTGGGAGCGGGTGTTGTCCGAACACCCGGACTTCGCCGGCGATTTCACCGACGAGCAGCGCACCCAACTCGTCGCGGAGGCGCGCGCCCTGCTGACGGGCTACTACCGACTCGAGGACCCGACCCGGTTCGACCCGCAGAGCTGCGAGCAGCGGATCGAGGTCGAACTGGCCGACGGGACACTGCTGCGCGGTTTCGTCGACCGGATCGACGTTGCCGGCACCGGTGAACTCCGGGTGGTGGACTACAAGACCGGGAAAGCTCCTCCGGAGGCCAGGGCGCTGGCGGAGTTCAAGGCGCTGTTCCAGATGAAGTTCTACGCCGTTGCGCTGTTGCGTTCGCGCGAGGTGCTGGCCAGCCGGTTGCGGCTGATCTATCTCGCCGACGGTCAGGTTCTCGACTACTCCCCTGCGCTCGACGAGCTGCTGCGCTTCGAGAAGACGTTGATGGCGATCTGGCGCGCCATCCAATCTGCCGGTGTGACAGGCGATTTCCGACCCAATCCCTCGCGCCTGTGCAACTGGTGCAGCCATCAGGCGCTCTGCCCCGCGTACGGCGGCACGCCGCCGCCGTATCCGGGCTGGCCCGGACAGATGAGCGGTGAGCCGGCCGCATGATCGGCTGCTACTTTCGGCGTCTCGGAACCGACGGCGACGCAGAACTTTTCGCGTCCACCGACGACACCCGCAGCAACTGGAATTTCGACATCCAGCATGGGTCGCCGCCGTTGGCGTTGTTGACCAAAGCGATCGAGGCGAAGCTGTCAGACGGTATGCGGATCGGCCGGTTGACGCTCGACATCCTGGGGGCCGTACCGATCACCGAGATGCGGGTGCAGGCGCGGGTTGATCGGCCGGGCAGCCGCATCGCGATGCTGTCGGCCGAGATGTCGGCGCTGCGTCCCGATGGGCCGCCGCGCGCCGTGGCCCGGGTGACTGCATGGGCACTGGCAACCTCAGATACCGCCGACGCCGCAACCGACCGCTATCCACCGCTGATCGAGGGCCCGACTGCTCCGCTGGAGCTGCATTGGAAAGTCGCGCGCGGGTACGTCGAGTCGGTGGAATGGCGGCCGCAGTACGACGGGTCCGACAGCGGCAGGGTGTACTGGATGTCGCCGATCGCCAATCTGGTGGACGACGAGCCCACCACAGCGCTCGAGCGGCTGGCGATGGTGGTCGACTCCGCGAATGGCATTGGCGCAGCGATAGATCCGGAGAAGTTCATCTACATGAACACCGACACCACGGTGCATCTGCATCGCGCGCCGGTGGGTAGCGATTTCGGCGTGCGTGCTCGCGGATCGATCGGACCGGACGGCATCGGGGTGACCACCGCCGAGCTGTTCGACCGCGACGGGTTCATCGGAACGTCCGCGCAGACACTGTTGGTGCAACGCCGGTAGGCGGACGTATATCGCCTTGCGTCTATATAGACGTAGTGCAATACTCGGGGCGTGGACGTCTTCGAGGCAGTCGCCGAACCGAATCGCCGCGTGCTGCTGGACACCCTGGCGGCCGGCGATCGCACCGCCGGGGAACTCGTTGCGGCACTGCCGGATCTGACCCAGCCCTCGGTGTCGCGGCATCTGCGCATCCTGCGCGAAGTCGGACTGGTCGAGGTCCGCCCGGACGCGCAACGGCGGATCTATGCGCTGCGCGCTGACGGGCTGGTCGCGATCGACAGCTGGATCGAGCAATACCGTCAGTTCTGGACTGGTCACCTCGACGCCCTCGAACGCCACCTGGACAAGACAAAGGAGAGCTCATGACCTCCCGCGAGGGCCGGATCAGCATCGACAATGACCGGGCAACACTGACTTTCGAGCGGCGACTCCCCCACCCTGTCGAGCGAGTTTGGAGGGCGATCACCGATCCGGAAGAGCGCGGCAAATGGATGGGCGACACCACCATCGACGCCCGCGAGGGCGGGATGATGGACATGATCCCCGCCGCGCCGCCGATCCCGGCCGACCAGAAGCGGATGGCGGGCCGAGTCCTGGTGTGGGACCCGCCGCATGTCTTCGAGCACGAATGGAACCAGCGGATCGTCGAACCCGGCGTCGTCCGTTATGAGTTGGTCGCCGACGGGGACGGGACCCTGCTGAGATTCAGTCACCGCGGGCTAGGGGTACGCAACGCCAACGGTTTCCGGCCCGGGACGCACGCCTACCTGGATCGCCTCGAGGCCTACCTGGCTGGCGCCGAGCTACCCGACTGGCAGCATCGCTACCGCGAGGTGGCCGAGAACGCGTACGGAGGACAAGCATGGTGACACCGCACGTGGTGGTGGCCTATCACTCCGGCTTCGGGCACACCGCAACTTTGGCGCAGGCAGTGGCAGGTGGAGCGGCAGCCGCTTCGGCACACGTCCAGCTGATCGCGGTCGATACCGTCGGCGACGATGACTGGGCGGTGCTCGATGCCGCCGATGCGATCATTTTCGGTTGTCCCACCTATATGGGCAATGTCTCGGCCGGTTTTCAAGCGTTCGCCGAGCGCACCGGACGGCGCTGTACGACGGGCACCTGGCGCGACAAGGTGGGTGCTGGTTTCACCAACTCCGGGTCCAAGGCCGGTGACAAGCTGCAGACCCTGAGCGCGTTGGCGGTGTTCGCCACCCAGCATCACATGCACTGGGTGAACCTCGGCCTGACCGCAGGCTGGAACACCAGCGCCGCAAGCGAATTCGATCTCAATCGGTTGGGCTTCTGGCTGGGTGCCGGCGCATCGACCGATGTCGACGCCGACCCTACTGCGGTGCACGACGCCGACGTACGCACCTGTGAACACCTCGGCCGGCGAGTCGCCATGGTGACGCGGCAGCTGCTCGCCGGGCGGGCGTCAGAGGAGTTCTGCCCGGCCACCTAGAAGGGTGGAACGTCGTCCGAACGGGGCGGCGCCGGTCCCGGCGCGGAAGGTGTGCGTTCAGTCCGATTGCGAGCACGCTCGGCCGCGATCTGGTGACCGCGATTCTGTCGTCGCGTTGTCCGCCGCTTCGGCATCATCACCGAACGGTCACCACAGCGATGGATCGCGGGCTGCGGGATCGACGGCGGACCGGTAGGCGTCATCAGCCCGGGAAACAACAGAACGCTTCCGGGTGTCGTCACGTAGGTCTCGCCATCGGGCAGCGTCCAGATCACCGTGCCGTCGGGCAGCTGCTGATCCTTCCAGCCCCAAAAGTCTTGAGGATGTGGTGTTCTCGACATAGGCATTTGAGGTTGGAGGCGTGAGTCGCCCCGTGCGGCCAGGGAATCGTGTGGTCGAGGTCGCAACGGACGGCCGGGCGGTCGCAGCCGGGCGCTCGGCAGGTCAGGTCGCGGGCTCGCACGAAATCGGCAAGCGCGCGCGAAGGGTGGTAGTCGCAATCGGACAGCATGTCGACAGGAATGGTCACCGGACGCAGACGCGCCGCGGCCTTCAACTCGGCGAGCTGTTCTGGTGTGATCAGTTCACCGCAGTCGAGCAGGTAGGCGGGTTTACTGGATGTGCCATCGAGTGTGGACTGCTCAGCGACGACATGAATGACGACTGACCCTGCCGGCTTTTCCGTTGCAGCGCAATCGGGTTCGCCGCAGTCGCAGGGAAGTCGGTCGATGCCGATACCGAGTGCTCCCAGTGCGTCGGAGCGACGTTGTCCCACCGTGCGCGGATCGTTCTCGCACACGGACTTCGCAAAAGTGTTGAGCCGCTTTTCGAGGGCTGCCGCGTGAGCGGTGGACAGCCGTGCCGTCAAATCCACGTAACCGTCGCAGGACTCCCAGAAGGTGACGTCGCGGTCACTGCCGCGATCTTTCATGCGCCGAACCGCGTCAGGGTCGCGCCGGACCACGAGGTCGTCGATTTCACTCGCGAGTTTTCCCCGAGTCATGGCCGGCCAGCGGGCAACTCGGGCGGCCAGGTCCGCATCGAGCTCAGCCATGATGTCGGCGTCGGTGACGAGGTGGGTACGGAAGACGATCGTTTGATACAGCCGGCAGTCGATATCGCCGGCCTCGAATACCGCAGCGACAGCAGGCAGCCGCAGCATGGCCAGCGCGTAGTTCATGTAGCTGTTGGCCTTGGCCAGGCTGAGCCGCAGCGCGGCAGCGACTTCGGCACCCACAGTGGCCCAGGTGTCTACCGCCCAATCTTCTCGCTCGCCGTGGTCGAGCCGGCGCAGTTCGAAGAGGTCAGCGATCGCGCGCAGTCGAATTGCGGCTGCCCGGTTCTCCAGTCGCGCCGCGTTCGTCAGCCGGTAGACCAGCCCACGCGAGCCATCGGTGTCGGTCGGCTCGAACGACTCGCCTGGCCATTCATCGAACATGTGTTCGAGAATGCCAGACGGCTACGACAAGTGAGATCCTTGGAGCCGTCAGTCGCGATGGACTTCGACGCCCCAGAGCACGCGGCGTACGACTGTGCGGAATCCTCGGGGTTGCGACGCGGGCTCGGGCTCCGGCTCGGCTTCAGCCTCGGGCTCCGGCTCGGCTTCCGGCTCCGGCTCGGGCTCGGCATCCGGCTCCGGCTCGGCTTCAGCTTCCGGCTCGGCTTCCGGCTCCGGCTGGGCTTCAGCCTCCGGCTCCGGCTCGGCTTCCGGCTCCGGCTCGGCTTCCGGCTCCGGCTCCGGCTCCGGCTGGGCTTCAGCCTCCGGCTCGGGCTCGGCTTCCGGCTCCGGCTCGGCTTCCGGCTCCGGCTCCGGCTCGGCTCCCGGCTCCGGCTCGGCTTCCGGCTCCGGCTCGGCTTCAGCCTCCGGCTCCGGCTCGGGCTCGGCTTCCGGCTCCGGCTGGGCTTCAGCCTCCGGCTCCGGCTCAGCCTCAGGTTCGGCCTCGGCCTCGGCTGTCGGCTCCGCTTCCTCCGTATCCCCAACGGCGGCGGCGTCTTCGGAGTCGTGCTCGGCTGCCACGGTCGCGGCCGCGGCAATACCGCCGCCCGTGGCGACGGCCACCAAATCCTCGGCCATCCGCTCGGCAGGAGAATCCTCCTCGGGCTCACCCATCGGCTGCTTACCGCCCAGCGCGGCCGGATCTTCGCGGCCCTTGGGTGCCAGCAGGATGTACACGATCGCGCCGATGAACACGAACACCGACGTGAACGAATTCACCCGGATACCCGCGATATGGGTGGCGGTGTCGTCGCGCATCAACTCCACCCAGAACCGGCCGATGCAGTACGCCGCCACATAGGCCGCGAAGAGCCGACCGTGGCCGATCTTGAACCTCCGGTCGATCCAGATCAGGAACGCGAACACCAGAACGTTCCACACCAGCTCGTACAGGAACGTCGGCTGTACCACCGCCGCGACCTGCCCCGTCGACACCCCGTCGAGGGAATGCACATCAACCATCCCGGACGAGTCCCGCCGGTAGAAGATCTCCATCCCCCACGGCACGATGGTCTCGCGGCCGTACAGCTCCTGGTTGAAGTAGTTTCCGAGCCGGCCGATCGCCTGCGCCAACACAATTCCCGGCGCGATCGCATCGCCGAACGCGGGCAGCGGAATCCCTCTGCGCCGGCACGCAATCCACGCACCGACACCACCGAGGGCAACCGCACCCCAGATGCCGAGGCCGCCATCCCAGATCCGCAACGCCGCACCGACACCTGCGCCGCCCTCGGCGAAATACGTTCGCCAGTCGGTCATCAGGTGATAGAGACGCCCACCAACCAAACCGAACGGCACCGCCCACAGGGCAACGTCGTAAATGACGCCCCGCTCGCCACCACGGGCCGCCCAACGGCGATCACCGATCACCAGCGCCGAGATGATGCCGGCGATGATGCACAGCGCATACGCCCGAATCGGTATCGGACCCAGATGCCAGACGCCCTGCGGCGGACTCGGGAAATAAGCCAAGACGGTCGTCGTCACGAAGCGGACACCTTCTGTCGCACACCCACGGCCAACTCCTCGGTCAGCGTCCGCACTGCCGCCAACCCGTCAGTCAATGCCGACACCAGAGCCGAACCCACGATCACCCCGTCTGCGAAGGCCGCGATTTCGGCGGCCTGCTCACGGGAGCGCACACCAAGACCGACCCCCACCGGGATGTCGGAAACCTCTTTGACCCGCCGCACGAGCCCGGGCGCGGCGCTGGACACCGCGTCCCGCGCGCCCGTGACGCCCATGGTCGACGCCGCGTAGACGAAACCCCGCGAGGCCTGGACCGTTTTGGCCAGCCGCTCCGGGGTCGACGACGGTGCCACCAGGAAGATCCGGTCCAGATCATGTGCCTCGGCGGCGGCCAGCCACTCGTCGGCCTCGTCGGGAATCAGGTCCGGCGTGATCATGCCCAGTCCCCCGGCGGCGGCCAGGTCACGCGACCATGCGTCAATTCCGTAGTGCAGCATGAGATTCCAGTACGTCATCACTACCGCGTGACCGCCCGCGGCGCTGATGGCCTCCACCGCGCGAAGGGTGTCGCGAACCCGGACACCACCCTGCAACGCGGCCTCGGTCGCCGTCGCGATCACCGGCCCGTCCATTCCCGGATCGGAGTACGGAACGCCGACTTCGACGATGTCACAACCGGATTCGACCAGTGCCACCAGAGCGTCGATCGACACGTCGACGGACGGATACCCGGTCGGCAGATAGCCGATCAGGGCGGCGCGGCCCTCGTCCTGGCACGCCGCGAACACCGAGCCCAGCCGTCCGGCCTGGGTGTGCTGGACGGTCATGAGGCTCCCGGGCCGGACTGGTCGAACAGCCCGAACCACTTGGCCGCCGTCTCCACATCCTTGTCACCGCGCCCGGACAGGTTGACCAAGATGATCGAACCGGGACCCAACTCGGCTGCCAGCTTCACCACACCCGCCACCGCGTGGGCCGATTCGATGGCGGGGATGATGCCCTCCAGCCGGCACAGCAGCCGGAACGCGTCCATGGCCTCGGTGTCGGTGATCGGCTGATACTCGGTGCGCCCGATGTCCTTGAGGAACGCATGCTCTGGGCCGACGCCCGGATAGTCCAGACCTGCCGATATCGAATGCGACTCGATGGTCTGACCGTCCTCGTTCTGCAGCAGATACGAGTAGGAGCCCTGGAAGGCGCCGGGCGTTCCGCCAGCGAAAGTCGCTGCATGCCTTCCGGTTTCGACGCCATCACCAGCCGCCTCGTAACCGATCAGCCGCACACCCACGTCGTCGATGAACGGGTGGAAGATGCCGATCGCATTGGACCCGCCACCCACACAGGCGGCCACGGCGTCGGGCAGCCGGCCGGCCTGCGCCAGCATCTGCGCGCGCGCCTCGAGTCCGATGATGCGCTGGAAGTCGCGCACCATCATCGGGAACGGGTGCGGCCCGGCGGCCGTCCCGAAGCAGTAGTACGTGTTGTCGGCGTTGGTGACCCAGTCGCGGAAGGCGTCGTTGATGGCGTCTTTGAGCGTCTTGGAGCCGGACTCCACCGACACCACCTCAGCGCCCAGCAGCCGCATCCGCGCGACGTTGAGCGCCTGGCGCGCGGTGTCCACCGCGCCCATGTAGATGACGCACTCCAGGCCCAGCAGCGCGCACGCGGTCGCGGTTGCCACGCCATGCTGGCCGGCACCGGTCTCCGCGATGACGCGGGTCTTGCCCATCTGCTTGGCGAGCAACGCCTGGCCGAGCACGTTGTTGATCTTGTGCGAGCCGGTGTGGTTGAGGTCCTCGCGCTTGAGGAAGATGCGCGCCCCACCGAGGTGTTCGCTCAGCCGGACCGCTTCGTACAGTGGCGACGGACGCCCGGCGTAGTGGGTCTGCAGGTTGTCGAGGCGATCCAGAAATTCCTGGTCCGTGCGGGCCTTGTCGTAGGCGGCCGTCACCTCTTCGATCACGGCCATCAGTGCCTCGGCCACGTACCGCCCGCCGTACGCGCCGAAGTGCCCGCGGGCATCGGGTTCGTGCAACGTCTGCTCGGCTACGGCCGCGCTCATGCGCGGCACGTTCGGAGTGGTGATATCAGCCACGACTCAGCGAGCGGGTTTCGGACAGGAGGGATGAGCTCCCGCGGTCACCAGGTCTGCAACGGCGCTGCGCGGGTCCCCGCTGGTGACCAGACCTTCGCCTACCAACACCGCATCGGCTCCGGCGCCGGCGTACGCCAGCAGGTCAGCGGTGCCCCGGACACCGGATTCGGCGACCCGGATGATGTCGGATGGCAGCCCCGGCGCAATCCGCGCGAAGCAGTCCCGGTCCACCTCCAGCGTCTTGAGGTCGCGAGCGTTGACGCCGATGACCTTGGCTCCGGCCTGCAGCGCCCGGCTGGCTTCTTCCTCGGTGTGCACCTCGACCAGCGCGGTCATGCCGAGGGACTCGGTGCGCTCCAGCAGCGACTCCAGGGCCGGCTGCTCGAGCGCGGCGACGATCAGCAGCAGCATGTCCGCGCCGTGCGCCCTGGCCTCGTGAATCTGATAAGGCCGGACGATGAAGTCTTTGCGTAGCACCGGGATTCGCACCGCGGAACGCACCGCGTCGAGGTCAGCCAGCGACCCGTGGAAGCGGCGTTCCTCGGTGAGCACGCTGATCACCCGCGCGCCGCCGCTCTCATAGGCGCGAGCCAGCTCTGAGGGGTCGGCGATATTGGCCAGCTGGCCGCGGGAAGGGCTGGCGCGCTTCACTTCGGCGATGACGGCGATGCCCGGCGCGCGCAGCGCGGCCAGTACGTTCAGCGGCGCCGGTGCGGCCTCCGCGGCGGCTTTGACCTCAGCCAGACTGATGATCGCCTCGCGGGCGGCTACGTCGGCGCGCACTCCCTCGATGATCGAGTCGAGCACGCTTGCCGAAGTCATGGCTGCCGGATCCCTTCTCACGCCCTGGCGATCTCGCTTGCGTCGTCCAGTGAAGGGTAGTCGTATCGAGCCGCGCATCCGTCACCGACCCTCGGTGTCGGTGCCGCGATCCGTGGGATCGACACCTTCGTCGAGCGCATCCCACATGCCCCGCTCCGAAACGCCCGTATCCGTGTCCTCGTCACGCGCGGCGCTGCGGCGAACAGCCGGTGCCGCGTATTTGGCGGTGGCCTGGCGTCCGGAGGCTGCCGAGCGCATCAGCAGCACGGCAGCGACCAGGGCACATACCGCCGCACCGATGGTCAGCCCGGCGCCGAGGTACTGCCGGCCGCTGGCGACCAGCGTGTGCACCGGGATCTGGGCGAGTTCGGCGGCGCGCGGACCGACGTCCGGGGTGCGGATCAAGCTGAGACCGAGGTAACCCAGCAGCAACGTCACCACCGCCAGCAGCACCGCGACCGCGCGCAGACCCCATCCCCGGACCGCCAGACCGGCCACCGCGGCGGCCAGCAGCAGCACGGCCAACGGCAGCAGCGCGTTGGACCAGCCGGCCCCCGTGAGCGTCACCGTTTTGGGCTGGCCGAGACCGTCGAACGAGGTCACCGACACCCAGGTCAGCCGGGAGGCCACCCACAGCAGCGCTGCCGCGACGACCAGCAACAGCTGTCCGATTCGGATCACGGAGCGCACAGCGTTTCGGCGGCCGCGATCGCGTTCAGTACCGCCTTGGCCTTGTTGGCGGACTCGTTGTACTCGTACGGACCGTTGGAATCGGCCACCACTCCGCCTCCGGCCTGCACATAGGCGGTGCCCTTGCTCATCAGGGCGGTGCGGATGGCGATCGCGAAGTCGGCGTTCCCGGCGAAGTCCAGATAGCCCACGACACCGCCGTACAGGCCGCGACGGGTCTTTTCCACCCCTTCGATGAGCTCCATGGCCCGTACCTTCGGCGCACCGGTCAGCGTGCCGGCCGGGAAGCAGGCCGTCACCGCATCCAGGGCCGTGCGGCCGTCGGCGAGCAGTCCGGTGACCGTCGACACGATGTGCATGACGTGGCTGTAGCGCTCGATGTGGCTGTAGTCCTCGACGCGCACCGTGCCCGGGACACACACCCGGCCGAGGTCGTTGCGGCCGAGGTCGACCAGCATCAGGTGCTCGGAGCGTTCCTTCTCGTCGGCCAGCAACTCCTTCTCGAGCAGCTGGTCTTCCTCCTCGGTCTGACCGCGCCACCGCGTCCCCGCGATCGGATGCGTTGTGGCCCAGCCGTCCTTCACCGTCACCAACGACTCCGGGCTGGAGCCGACGATCGAAAACGCTGTTCCCCCAGTCTCATCCGGCACGTGCATCAGATACATGTATGGGCTGGGATTGGTGACCCGCAGCATCCGGTACACGTCGATCGGGTCGACGGCGGTGTCGACCTCGAAGCGCTGCGAGGGCACGACCTGGAAAGCCTCACCGGCCTCGATCTCCTTGACCAGGCGCTCGACGATCTCGCTGTACTCCTCCATCGTGCGCTGGGAGCGGTGTCGAGACTGAGGGCGCGAGTAGGTCGCCACGGTCGACGACAGGGGCTGGCCGAGCGCCTTGGTCATCACGTCGAGGCGCGCGACGGCGTCGTCGTAGGCCTCGTCCACTCGTTCGTCGGTGCCGTTCCAGTTCACCGCGTTGGCGATCAACGTGATCGTGCCCTCGTGATGGTCGACGGCGGCCAGATCGGTGGCCAGCAGTAGAAGCATGTCGGGCAGGCCGAGGTCGTCGGTGACCATCTCGGGAAGCCGCTCGAGGCGCCGGACGAAGTCGTAGGCGAAGAACCCGACCATCCCGCCCGACAACGGTGGCACCCCGGCCGGCGATTCGGTGGACAGCAACGCCATCGTCTCGTGCAGGGCCTGCAACGGATCGCCACCGGTCGGGGCGCCCTGCGGGGTGGCGCCCAGCCACACGGCCTCGCCGTCACGCACGGTCAGTGCCGAGGGCGCACCCGCGCCGATGAACGACCAGCGCGACCACGACCGGCCGTTCTCAGCGGACTCGAGCAGGAATGTTCCGGGCCGGTTGGCCGCCAGTTTCCGGTACGCCGACAGCGGTGTCTCACTGTCCGCGAGCACCTTGCGGATCACCGGCACCACGCGATGTTCGGCGGCCAGCGCCCGGAACTCCTCACGCGTGGTGGTGGCGGCGAGGTTGGATTGCACGGGTACATCCTCCCAGACCCGCCGCGCCGGATTGACCGGCGTAGCCTGCACCCATGAAACGTGGAGACCGGGTTGCGGACTTCGAACTGCCGGACCAGACCGGCACCGTGCGCTCACTGACTGAATTGCTGGCCGACGGGCCGATTGTGCTGTTCTTCTACCCTGCCGCGATGACGCCGGGCTGCACCAAGGAAGCGTGCCATTTCCGCGACCTCGGCTCGGAGTTCGCGGCGCTAGGCGCCAGCCGGGTGGGCATCAGCACCGACGCGGTGGACAAGCAGGCCCGGTTCGCCGACTCCCAGAATTTCGACTACCCGCTGCTGTCCGACGCCGACGGCGCGATCGCCACCACGTTCGGCGTGAAGCGCGGGCTGCTGGGCAAGCTTATCCCGGTGAAGCGCACGACGTTCGTCATCGACACCGATCGCACGGTGCTCGAGGTCATCTCCAGCGAGGTCAACATGGACGCCCATGCGGACAAGGCGCTGGAGGTGCTCAAGACGCGTTGAGCGCACCCTTGCCGTAGGTGGCCACGAAGAGGTCGTACAACTCGCCGGGCTTGATCTCGACTCCCCGTTCGTCGGCGAGCGCCTGCGCGCGCCGGGCGAAGTCGATCTGCATCTCGCGCGGCAAGTCCAGTCCGTATTCGGTGAGCAGCACGTAGGCGAAGCCGCCCTTTCCCGACTGCGAGTTGACCCGGATCACGGCGTCATATGCGCGTCCGATATCGGCTGGATCAATGGGCAGATACGGTACCCGCCAATCGATTTCACGCTCTGAGCGCCCCGTTCGCAGTGCGCGTTCCCGGTGTTCGGCGAGCCCCTTCTTGATCGCGTCCTGATGAGTTCCCGAGAACGCGGTGTGCACCAGAGCCCCGACGTAGGGATGACGTTCGTGGATCGGCATCCGCGTGCAGTATTCGACCGTGCGGGCGATCTCGTCGATATTCGAGAAGTCGATCATCGGGTCGATGCCTTGGGCGTGCATGTTCAACGCCAGCGTCGCGATGTCGACATTGCCGGTGCGCTCGCCGTTTCCGAACACACAACCCTCCACGCGTTGCGCCCCGGCCAGGATGGCCAACTCCGCACAGGCCACACCGGTGCCCCTGTCATTGTGTGGATGAACCGACAGGATCACACTGTCGCGTCGCGCCAGATTGCGGTGCATGTACTCGATCTGGTCGGCATACACGTTGGGCGTGGCCACCTCGACGGTGGCGGGCAGGTTCAGGATCACCGGCCGCTCCGGGGTGGCGTCCCACAGTCTTGTCATGTCGTCGCAGAGGCCCAGCACGTAGTCGGGCTCGGTCAGATTGAAGACCTCCGGCGAGAACTCGAACCTGATATTGCCTGCTTCGCCGGTGAATTCGAGCACGTCGCGACCCCCGGCCAGGACCAGCCCGCGCAGCTCGGCACCGTCTCTCCCCAGCACCACGTCCCGCCACGTCGGCGCCGTCGCGGTGTACATGTGAACGACGACGTCACCCGTGATCCCCCACACCGAGTCGACGGTCCGCTCGATCAGGTCGCGCCGGGCCGGCGTGAAGACGACTATCGTCACGTCCGCGGGCACGATATCGGATTCGGCCAGTAGCCGGACGAAGTTGTAGTCGGCCTGCGACGCAGACGGGTAACCGACCTCAATCTCCTTGTACCCCATCGCTACCAGAAGTTCGAAGAACCGTCGCTTGCGGGCGGGATCCATCGGGTCGGGCAGCGCCTGGTTGCCGTCACGCAGGTCGACGGGCACCCACAGGGGTGCGTGGGAAATCTGGGCGTTCGGCCAATGACGTTCTGCGAGTGGCACTTCCACACGGTCGTAGACGCTGGCATAGCGGTACGACGGCATCGGTGAGGGTTGTTGACGATTCCATGCAAACATTTCGTGGTCGCTTCCTGGTCGGGGTATTACTGGAGTTCCGACCGGCACGACAACGCCCCACGGCGGGGAACCGGTCGTTCAGGCCCCGCCGCGGCGACTAAGCACGAGTGCACATGTCATGGTGCCCAGACTGTACACTTCTCCTCAGACAAGTAGAGAGGTTTGGTTGTGGATTCACCTGTCGTCCAAGTGCAGCGCCACCCCCTTGCAGCCCAGACGGCCCATCTACTGCTTTCACGGATCCGCAACGGCGAGTGGCCTCTGGGTCACCGATTGCCCGGCGAGACCACACTCGCCGCCCAGCTCGGCGTCGGCCGCTCGACGCTGCGCGAGGCGATCCGTGAACTCGCCGGCAAAGGGGTTCTCGACAGTCGCCAGGGTGCAGGCGTTTTCGTGATCGCCCTCGATGCGAGCGAGGACTGGGACACCATCCTGAGGCGTACGACGATCGCCGCAGTGATCGAGGCACGCATCGCGATCGAAGCCGAGGCCGCCGCGTTGGCCGCCACCCGGCGCACCCCCGCCGATCTGCGAGCGATCCGCCGCACGCTGGCCGCCCGTGGTGTCGAAGGCCAGTCCATCCCCGACCACGTCGACGCCGACGCCGCGTTTCACCGGGCGGTCGTGGCGGCCGCACACAACGACGTGCTGACGCAGTTGTTCGACGCGTTCCTGCCTCGGTTACGCCTGGCGATGATCGACATGCTCAAGATCAGGCCGGTGCCCGGCCAGGCCGACCACGTCGCGCACCGGGAGCTCGCCGACGCGATCGCCGCCCGCGATCCCATCGCGGCCGCCACAGCCAGCAGGTCGCATTTGAGTGCGTTGAAGGAGTCTTACGCGTGACACCCGTTCTCGAACTCGACGAGGTGACGTTCCGCCGCAACGGCAAACAGATCATCGACGGCATATCGCTCACGGTGGAACGCGGCGAGCACTGGGCGCTGCTGGGCCCCAACGGGGCAGGCAAGAGCACATTGCTCGGTTTCTGCGCCGCCGAGACGTTCCCCACCACCGGCACGGTCACGGTGCTCGGCCGCCAGATGGGGCGCACCGATCTGGCGGCACTGCGCCGTTCGATCGGATACGTGAATCCCCGCCACCGCCTTCAGTATTCGCTGACCGTGCGGGAAGTGGTGCTCACCGGTATCACCGCCACCATCGACCTGCCGATGCGCTGGACACCGAACCCGGAACAGGCCGAGCACGCCGACGCGATGATCGCCGCGGTGGGGATGAGCCGTAAATCCGACGATGTGTGGCCGACGCTGTCACAGGGTGAGCGTGGCCGCGCTCTCATTGCGCGAGCGCTGGTTTCGGAGCCCGAGCTGCTGCTGCTCGACGAGCCGACGACCGGACTGGACGTCGCCGCCCGCGAGCAGCTGCTGGAGACCATCGACGGCCTCGACCACACCCATCCCGACGTCGCGTCGATCCTGGTGACCCATCACCTCGAAGAGCTGCCGACCACCACCACCCACGCGCTGTTGATCGCGGACGGGCGCACCGTGGCGAGCGGGCCTGCGCGCGAGACGATCTCTACAGACAACGTCACCGCCGCGTTCTCGCACCCGATCGCGGTCGGCTACCAGGACGGCCGCTGGACCGCGCGAGCCAAGGCCACGGCGATCGACGTCTAGCTTTCCGGCGCCAGGAGCTGGTCGGCGTCGAAGCAGCTGTGGTCACCGGTGTGGCAGGCTCCGCCGACCTGGTCGACCTCCAGCAGCACCGCGTCGCCGTCGCAGTCCAGCCGTACCGAGTGCACGTGTTGGGTGTGCCCGGAGGTCGCTCCCTTGACCCAGTACTCGCCGCGGGATCGCGAATAATAGGTCGCTTCGCGGGTTTCCAGCGTGCGGGCCAGTGCCTCGTCGTCCATCCAGGCCACCATCAGCACGTCGCCGCTGCCACGCTCCTGTGCGATCGCGGCGAACAGCCCGTTGGTGTCGCGCTTGAGCCGCTTGGCGATTTCCGGGTCGAGGCTCATCGGACGGTGATCCCTTCCGCGGCCATCGCCGCCTTCACCTGGCCGATCGTCAGCTCGCCGAAATGGAAGACGCTGGCCGCCAACACCGCATCGGCACCTGAGGCGACGGCGGGCGCGAAGTCGCCGACCGCGCCCGCGCCGCCACTGGCGATCACCGGAACCGTGACCGCCTTGCGGACCGCACGCAGCATCGCCAGATCGAAACCGGCTTTGGTGCCGTCGGCGTCCATCGAGTTCAGCAGGATCTCGCCGACGCCCAATTCCGCTCCGCGCCTCGCCCATTCGACAGCATCGATACCGGTCCCCTGCCGGCCACCATGCGTGGTGACCTCCCAGCCCGATTGGGTCGGCGACGATCCGGCAGGCACCGTGCGGGCATCCACCGAGAGCACGATGCACTGTGAGCCGAACTGCCGGGACAATTCGGCCAGCAGTTCAGGGCGGGCGATCGCGGCGGTGTTCACCGAGACCTTGTCGGCCCCGGCACGCAGCAGCACGTCGACATCCTCCACCGATCGCACACCGCCGCCGACGGTGAGCGGAATGAACACCTGCTCGGCGGTCCGACGCACCACATCGAGCATCGTCGCGCGGCCCGACGAGGACGCCGTGACGTCCAGGAAGGTCAGCTCGTCGGCACCCTCGGCGTCATAGACGGCAGCCAGCTCGACGGGATCGCCTGCATCTCGCAGGTTTTCGAAGTTCACACCCTTGACCACCCGGCCGGCATCGACGTCCAGGCAGGGAATCACACGCACCGCGACGTCCATCAGAGGTAATTCTCCGGCGGACCGACCCTGTCGAGGATCTCCATGACGCGCTCGTGCACGCCGGGGGCTGCGGCCAGCGCAGCCCGCGACGACGGCGTCCAGCGCTCGCCGGACAGGTCGGTGACGACTCCGCCTGCCGAGCGCACCAGCGCGACCCCGGCGGCGTGATCCCAGATGTGATCGCCGAAACTGATTGCCGCACCCATGATTCCGGACGAGACATACGCGAAGTCGACGCCGGTGGCGCCGTGCATGCGCAGCTTCGAACAGACGCGGCTGAGATTCTCCAGCACGGCCAGCCGGTAGCGGCCGGGAAAACGCCCCCGCCAGTCGACGTTGAATGTTCCGATGCCGATCACGCACTGGCCGATCTCGCCGTGTCCGATCGGAGGCTGCGCTTGTCCGTTGTAGTACACCGGACCGCCCAGCACCGTGCTGTAGCGCTGGTCGGTGAACGGCAGCCAGGTCAGCCCGGCGACAGGCTCGCCGTCCCGCAGCAGACCCAGCAGGATCGCGGCCATCGGCGATCCGGCGGCGTAGTTGAAGGTGCCGTCAATCGGGTCGAGCACCCATACCAGCGGGGAGTCGATTGGGGCGCCGCCGAATTCCTCGCCGTGCACGCCGATGCCGGTCGTGGCCTCCAAGGCCTGGACCACCTGGCGTTCGATGGCCAGGTCCACCTCGGTGGCGAAGTCGTTGCCCTTCTTCTGCACGGCCGAGTCGGCCCGGTGCCCGGCGATGAACGGTGTGGACGCCTCGTCCAGAATCACCGCCGCCTGGGCCACCAGGGTGTCGAGGTCCACTAGCGGCTCACCGCGGCAAGCGCCTCCGGCAGCGTGAATCGGCCGGCGTAGAGCGCCTTTCCGACGATCGCGCCTTCCACACCGCTGTCGACCAGGGTCGCGATCGCGCGCAGGTCGTCCAGGCTGGACACGCCTCCTGAAGCGATGACCGGCGCGTCCGTGCACTCGGCCACACCTTCGAGCAGGTCGAGGTTGGGGCCGGTGAGCGTGCCGTCCTTGGTGACATCGGTGACCACAAACCGCGAGCAGCCTTCGCTGTCAAGGCGTTCCAGCACATGCCACAGGTCGCCACCGTCGGTCTCCCAGCCGCGGCCACGCAGCCGGTGCTCCCCCTCGACGATCTGCACATCCAGGCCGACGGCGACCCGGTCGCCGTACTCGGCGATCGCAGCGGCGCACCACAGCGGGTTCTCCAGCGCCGCGGTGCCGATGTTGACCCGGGTGCAGCCGGTGGCCAGCGCAGCCTTGAGCGACTCGTCATCGCGGATCCCGCCGGACAGTTCGACGTTCACGTCGAGCTGCCCGACCACCTCGGCGAGGAGTTCACGGTTGGATCCGCGACCGAATGCGGCGTCGAGGTCCACCAGGTGGATCCATTCGGCGCCGTCGCGCTGCCAGGTGAGTGCGGCGTCCAGCGCCGAGCCGTATTCGGTCTCGCTGCCGGCCTTGCCCTGCACCAGACGGACCGCCTTGCCCTCGACCACATCGACGGCAGGCAACAAAATCAGTGGCACTCTTACAGCCCCTCAACCCAATTGGTGAGCAACGCCGCACCGGCGTCACCGCTCTTCTCCGGATGAAATTGTGTCGCCGACAGCGGACCGTCTTCGACCGCGGCCAGGAACCGCACGTGATGGCTGGCCCAGGTCAGCTTCGCGTCGGGCGCGCCCTCCCACTTCTGTGCCGCATACGAGTGCACGAAGTAGAACCGGGTGTCGGCGTCGAACCCCTTGAACAGCACACTATCCGGCGCCGCGTCGACGACGTTCCAGCCCATGTGCGGGATCACCGGCGCCTCGAGCCGGGTGACCGAGCCCGGCCACTGCCCACAGCCCTTCGATTCGACCCCGAACTCCACGCCGCGGGCGAACAGGATCTGCATGCCCACGCACACGCCGAGCACCGGCCGGCCCGCGGCAACCCGCTCGGCGATGATGCGGTCGCCCCCGATGCCGCGCAGGCCGACCATGCACGCCTCGAACGCGCCGACCCCGGGCACCACCAGGCCGTCGGCGTTGAGCGCACGCTGCGCGTCGGCGGTCACCTCGACGTCGGCCCCGGTACGTTCCAGCGCCCGCTGCGCCGAGCGCAGGTTGCCCGAGCCGTAGTCCAGGACGACGACGGATCTAGCTGTCACAGTGAGCCTTTGGTGGACGGCACGCCAGAGACCCGGGGATCGGGCTCGACGGCCTGTCGCAGTGCCCGCGCCACCGCCTTGTATTCCGCCTCGGTGATGTGGTGCGGATCGCGGCCATACAGCGTGCGCACGTGCAGCGAGATGCGGGCGTTGAATGCCAGCGACTCGAACACGTGCCGGTTGACGACCGTGTGGTAGGGCACGCTGGAGCCGGCGATGGTGAAGTCGACCATGTAGTCGGGTTCACCGGTGTGCACGAAGTAAGGGCGGCCGGAGACGTCGACGGCGGCGTGGGCCAGCGTCTCGTCCATCGGGATGAAGGCGTCACCGAAGCGGCGGATGCCCTTCTTGTCGCCGAGGGCCTGCCCCAGCGCGGTGCCCAGCACGATCGCGGTGTCCTCGATGGTGTGGTGGCCCTCGATGTCGACATCGCCCTTGGCGGAGATCGTCAGGTCGAAGCTCGCGTGGGTGCCCAGCGCGGTCAGCATGTGGTCGAAGAACGGCACACCGGTGTGCACGCTGACCTCTCCGGTGCCGTCCAGGTTCAGCTCGACGACAATGTCGGATTCGCGGGTCTTGCGTTCGACCTTGGCGATGCGGGTCATGGTGCTCCTATTTTGGCGCTGGCGGCGAGGAAGGCGTCGTTCTCCTCGGCCAATCCGATGGTGGTGCGCAGATATCCTGGGATGCCGACATCGCGGATCAGGACGCCTTCGTCGAGGTAGTGCTGCCAGGCCGCGCCGGCGTCGGCGAACTCGCCGAACAATACGAAGTTCGCGTCGCTGGGGATGACGCGGAAACCGTAGTCGGTCAGCGCGGCGCTGACCCGCTCCCGCTCGGCGATCAGCGTCGCGACGCTGCCCAGGGTGTCGTCGGCATGGCGCAGCGCGGCACGGGCGGCGGCCTGGGTGACCACCGAGAGGTGGTAGGGCAGCCGGACCAGCAACACGGCGTCGATGATCGCCGGGGCGGCGATCAGATATCCCAGCCGGCCGCCGGCGAACGCGAATGCCTTGCTCATGGTGCGGCTGACGATCAACCGGGATGGATACTCCTCGATCAGCCCGATCGCGCTGGGCTGGCTGGAGAACTCACCGTATGCCTCGTCGACGATGAGGATGCCGTGGTGCATGGCGTCCAGCAGCCGCCGCAGGTCGTCGAGCGGAACGCTCTGGCCCGACGGGTTGTTGGGGCTCGCGACGAACACGACGTCCGGGTCCCGGGCGGCGATGACGGTCGCCGCCGTGTCGACGTCGAGGCTGAAATCGGCCGCGCGCACCGACTCCACCCACTCGGTCTGCGTCCCGTTCGAGATGATCGGGTGCATCGAATACGACGGCACGAAACCGATCGCGCTGCGGCCCGGGCCGCCGAACGCCTGCAGGAGTTGCTGCAGGATCTCGTTGGATCCGTTTGCCGCCCAGACGTTTTCCTCTGCGACCTCGACACCGGTCTGGTCGCGGAGGTAGGCGGCCAGGTCGGCGCGCAGCGCGACTGCGTCGCGGTCGGGATAGCGGTGCAGCTCGGCTGCGGCCGCCTGCACCGAACGCGTGACGTCCTCGACCAATGCGGGACTCGGCGGGTGCGGGTTCTCGTTGGTGTTGAGCCGCACCGGGACGTCGAGTTGCGGTGCCCCGTAGGGAGATTTCCCACGGAGATCGTCGCGCAGCGGCAGATCGGCCAGCGTCACGCCGGCACCGGGAATGGCGGTCACCGCTCGAACCTCCGGCGGACCGCCTCACCGTGAGCCGGCAGGTCTTCGGCCTTGGCCAGTGTGATCACATGCCCTGACACGTCTTTGAGCGCCGCCTCGGTGTAGTCGACCACGTGGATGCCGCGCAGGAAGGTCTGCACCGACAAGCCGCTGGAGTGCCTGGCGCAGCCTGCGGTGGGCAGTACGTGATTCGACCCGGCGCAATAGTCACCGAGGCTGACCGGCGACCAGGGTCCCACGAAGATCGCACCGGCCGCGCGGATACGGCCGGCCACCTCGTTGGCGTTCACGGTCTGGATCTCCAAATGCTCTGCGGCATAAGCGTTGACGACCCGAATTCCGGTGTCGACATCGTCGACCAGCACGATGCCCGACTGGCGACCGCGCAGCGCCTCGGTCACCCGCTCTCGGTGCTTGGTGGTCTCGAGCTGCACGGCCAACTCGGCTTCGGTGGCCTGCGCCAGCTCAGGGCTGTCGGTCACCAGCACGCTGGCGGCCATCACGTCATGCTCGGCCTGGCTGATCAGATCGGCAGCGACATGCACCGGGTCGGCAGCGTGGTCGGCAAGGATCGCGATCTCGGTGGGCCCGGCCTCGGCGTCGATCCCGATCTGCGAGCGGCAGATTCGCTTGGCGGCGGTGACATAGATATTGCCCGGTCCGGTCACCATGTCGACCGGTGCCAGCTCGGCGCCGTCGGTGTCGGTGCCGCCGTAGGCCATCAGCGCCACCGCCTGCGCGCCGCCGACCGCCCACACCTCCTCGATGCCGAGCAGCGCGGCCGCCGCCAGGATCGTCGGGTGCGGCAGACCGCCATGGCCGGCCTGCGGCGGGCTGGCGATCACCAGCGAATCGACACCGGCGGTCTGCGCCGGCACGACGTTCATCACCACACTGGAGGGGTAAACGGCATTGCCGCCGGGCACGTACAGACCGACGCGTTCCACCGGCACCCAGCGCTCGGTGACCGACGCGCCGGAGTCGAACAGCGTGGTGGTGTCGGTACGCCGTTGATCGGCATGCACGGCGCGGGTGCGATCGATCGCCACCTCGAGCGCGGCGCGCACATCGGCAGGCAGGCCGGCCAGCGCTTCGCCCAGCGCGGCGACCGGCACCCGCACGGTCGCGGGGCGCACCCCGTCGAACTTCTCGCCGTACTCCAGTGCCGCGACAGCGCCGCGCTCGGCGATGTCGTCGACGATCGGCCGGACCTTCGGGACCACGGCGTCGACGTCCACGCCGCCGCGCGGAAGCGCTGCGCGCAGCGAGGCGGCGGTCAGCGCACGGCCGCGCAGGTCGATCCGATTCATGGCGAAGCTGGTCATCGGATCAATTGTCCCCGATCGGTGCACCCGAATAAAAATCGATTGAGCACGGCCGCCGGCGGCCCAGATACTGCGGGTATGCAATTCGAGTTGTGGCTGGCCTTCATCGGCGCCTCGATCGCCATCAGTGTGTCTCCCGGGGCCGGTGCCATCCAGTCCATGGCGACCGGTCTGGCGCACGGTCTGCGCCGTGGCTACTGGAGCATCACGGGGCTGCAGATCGGCCTGATGCTGCAGCTCGTGGCGGTGGCCGTCGGGCTCGGAGCGGCTGTCGCGCAGTCGATCGTCGCGTTCACGGTGATCAAGTGGATCGGGGTGGTCTACCTGGTCTATCTCGCCGTTCGTCAATGGCGCAGCAAGCCCTTCGACCTGGGCGAGCAGCTCGACACCACCGCCGGCGGCGGGCGGTGGGCCCTGCTGGTGCGTGGTTGCCTGGTCAACGTCACGAACCCCAAGGGGCTGGTATTCCTGCTGGCAGTGCTGCCCCAGTTCGTCGTGCCGACCGCGCCGCTGCTGCCGCAGTACCTCGCGATCGGGGCGACGATGGTGGTCGTCGATCTGGTCGTGATGGGCGCCTACACCGGGCTGGCGTCCCGGTTGCTGCGGTGGCTGCGCACACCACGCCAGCTGAGAGCCATGAATCGGACGTTCTCCGGACTGTTCGCTGCGGCTGCGGTGGTGCTGTCCCTGGTGCGCCGGGGCGCGGCCGCCTAACGTGGGCGCCATGTCGACCAAGGATCACCCGAACAACGCGCCCGGCGTGCCGATGAAGTTCCCGGTCTGGTTCGAGAACTTCCAGATCAAGTACTTCAATCCGGCAATGAAGCCGCTGGCCAAGTTCATGCCGGGCATGTCGGTCATCTCGCACCGCGGACGAACCTCGGGCAAGCAGTACGAAACCGTGGTCTCGGCCTTCCGCAAGGGTGACACCCTTGCCGTCATGCTCGGCCACGGCAAGACCAATTGGGTCAAGAACATCTTGGCCGCCGGCGAGGCCGACATCCGGCACGGTCGCAAGACCCTGCATCTGGTGAATCCGCGGGTCGTGCCCGCGGGCACGGACGACCCGTCGCTTCCCGGGGTAGCCCGTCGCGGCGTGAAGCGCGGCGTCGGTGCGTTCGTCGCCGATATCGCCTAGAGATCCAGACCGACGTCGAGGACCCGTACCGAGTGAGTCAACGCCCCCACGGCCAGGAAATCGACCCCTGTTCCGGCGTAGTCGGCGGCGCTGTCCAGGCTGAGGCCGCCTGAGGATTCCAGCAGCACGCCTGGAGCGTTGGCGTTGCGACGCTGGACCGCGATCTGGGTCTGCCACACCGGGAAGTTGTCCAGCAGGATCAGCTGTACATCCTCGGTGAGCACCTCGTCGAGCTGCTCGAGGGTGTCCACCTCGACCTCGCACGGGAGATCCGGCGCGGCCGCGCGCACTGCCCGCAGCGCGGCGACCACCGAACCGGCGGCGGCGACGTGGTTGTCCTTGATCAGCGCAGCGTCGCCCAAGCCCATCCGGTGGTTGACCCCGCCGCCCACCCGGACCGCGTACTTCTGCAGTGCCCGCAGCCCCGGCAGGGTCTTGCGGGTGTCGCGGATCTTGGCTGTGGTGCCGTCGACGGCGTCGACCCACGCCGCGGTGGCGGTGGCGATCCCCGACAGATGACACACCAGGTTCAGCAGGGTCCGTTCGGCGGTCAGCAGCCCCCGCGTCGGCGCCTGCACCCGAAGCAGGGCAGCACCGGCCTCAAGTCGGGTGCCGTCGTCCACCCGGTCGACGACCTGATAACCGTCCTGACCGAGCACTTCGTCGAGGACCATCAGCGCCACGTCGATCCCGGCGGCTACGCCGGGCTCCCGGGACACCAGTGATGCAACGGTGCCTGCGTCCTCGGGAACCGTGGCCACGGTGGTGACGTCGGGGCCGTAGCGCAGGTCCTCGTCGAGGCCGCGAAGGATCGTGATGCGAGCTTGCGCGCGCTCGTCGTCGGTGAGTGTCATTGCAGGCAGGCCGCCGCGTGGTCATCGTGCAGGGTGCGGCTGAAGGCTTGTTCCGGATCGGTGTCCGGGTGATCGCCGCGGTGGTGGCAGCCACGTGATTCGGTGCGCGCCAACGCCGCTGTGGTCACCGCGCGGGCGGTGGCCGTGAGTGCGACATCCTCGGCGGCGGCGCGGGTGGTCATCCGCGTTGGTGTTGCCTCGGCAAGGATGTCGGCGAGTTGACGCAGTCCGGCGGCGTCGCGGACCACCGAGGCGAACTCGCTCATCGCCGTCTGCAACACCGTGCGGTCGAGCGCATTGTGCTGGCGCTCATCGGCTTTCGCCACCGGCGCACCCGCGTCGCGGGAATGCTCCACGGCGGCGCGCCCAGCGCGACCACCCACCACCAAACCTTCCAGCAGGCTGTTGGAAGCCAGCCGGTTGGCGCCGTGCATGCCGGTTCGGGCCACCTCGCCGGCGGCGAACAAACCGGGCAGCTCGGTCCGGCCGGACACGTCGGTGGCCACACCGCCGCAGCTGTAGTGCGCACCCGGCACGACCGGAATCAATTGCCGGGTGGGGTCGATGCCTGCGGCACGGCAGGCAGCCGTGACCGTCGGGAAGCGTTGTGCGAATCGGTCGATGGAGCGCGCGTCGAGGAAAACGCACTCGTCGCCGCTCGCCCGCAGCCGCGCCTGGATGGCCGCCGCCACCACGTCGCGCGGGGCGAGATCGCCCATCGGGTGATGCGTGGTCATCGACTCGCCGCGGGCGTCGCGCAGTACCGCGCCTTCGCCGCGCAGGGCCTCGGTGATCAGCGGCCGGCGTCCGGTGGCGGTGCGGTCGAACAGCATGGTCGGGTGGAACTGGACGAATTCGATGTCGGTGACCCCGACACCGGCCCACAGTGCCAGGGCGATGCCGTCGCCGGTGGAGCCTTCCGGGTTGGTGGTCGCCCGATACAGGTGACCAAGTCCACCGGTGGCCAGGATTACCGACGGGGCGTGCACGATACCGAGCCCGTCGGCGTTGCGGACCAGCACCCCGCTGACCGCCGTGCCATCGCTGAGGATCTGCAGCGCAACATGATTGCGCCGGATGTCCAGGGTGGCGGCGGCATGGTCGAGTGCGCGCTGCACTTCTGCGCCGGTGGCGTCACCCCCGGCGTGGATGATGCGCCTGCGGGAGTGCCCGCCCTCACGAGTCAGCGCCCACTGGCCGGGCGCGCTCTCGTCGAACCGGGCGCCGTCGTCGACCAGGTCGGCCACGGCGCGGTACCCGTCGGCGACGATCGAGCGCACCGCATCGGGGTCGCACAACCCGGCGCCCGCGGCCAGGGTGTCACGCACGTGTGCTTCGACGGAATCGTCGGTGTGCGGGAGCACGACCGCGATGCCACCCTGGGCGTAGAACGTCGCGGTATCAGGTGCCTTGCTCAGAATGACTGTGCGACTGCCTTTTCGGTGTGCGGCCAGGGCCGCGGCCAAACCGGCCACCCCGGTGCCGATCACCACGACGTCGGCACGCTGCTGCCAGTCCACACCTGCGGCGCCGGCCCCACAGGCGAAGGAGCGCGTCATTCGCCGCCGCCGGGCTGGCCGATCTCGATCATCCGCTGCACGCTGGCGCGGGCCAGGCGGGCGGTCTCGAGATCGACGTCGACCTCGTCGGCGCCGTCCACCAGGCAGCGCAGCAATGCGGCTGGGGTGATCATCTTCATGTACTTGCAGGACGCCCGGTCGTTGACCGCCTGGAAATCGATTCCCGGTGCGGCGCGGCGCAATTGGTGCAGCATCCCGACCTCGGTGGCGACCAGCACCTGCTTGGCATGAGAGGCCTTCGCGGCGTCCAACATGCCGCCGGTGGACAGTATCTTGACCCGATCCGACGGGAAGGCGCCTTCACCCGCCAGATACAACGCCGATGTGGCGCAACCACATTCGGGGTGGACGAACAGCTCGGCGTCGGGGTGACTGCGGGCCTGGTCGGCCAGTTCGTCGCCGTTGATCCCCGCGTGCACATGGCACTCGCCGGCCCAGACGTTCAGGTTGGTCCGGCCGGTCATCCGGCGCACGTGCGCGCCCAGGAACTGGTCGGGGCAGAACAGCACCTCGCGATCAGCCGGGATCGAGGCCACCACCTCGACGGCGTTGGACGAGGTGCAGCAGATGTCGGTGAGCGCCTTCACCGCCGCGGTGGTGTTGACGTAGGACACGACGACCGCACCGGGGTGCTCATCCTTCCAGGTCTGCAGTTCCTCGGCGGTGATCGAGTCGGCCAGCGAGCAACCGGCGCGCTGATCCGGGATCAGCACGGTTTTCTCGGGGCTGAGGATCTTGGCGGTCTCGGCCATGAAGTGCACGCCGCAGAACACGATCGTTTCTTCCGCGGCTTCCGCGGCGATCCGGGACAGTGCCAGCGAGTCACCGACATGATCAGCGACGTCCTGAATGGCCGGCAACTGGTAGTTGTGCGCCAGAATGGTCGCGTTCCGCAAGGTGGCCAGCCGGCGAATCTCGGCGGCCCATTCCTCATCGCCGTTCACCCCGGTGTAACCACCGGGTCCGTCGGAGATGCGAGCGACAAGCCCAGCCCCGATGGCACCGTCGACGGCGTCTGCACGATCCAAGACGGTCATATCCGCCTCCTGTCTTGCTTTGGAGGTTTTCGACTTATAATCGAAAACGTGCCCCATACTAGCACCGAACACGAAGTACTCGCCGTCGTATTCCAGGTTGGCGACGTCCAGTCGCGTACACCGGCCCTTAACGTGCTGTTATGGCAGCGCGGCCTGGACCCCGAGCGGGGCAAGTGGTCCTTGCCCGGGGGCAGGCTGCGCGCCGACGAAGACCTGACCAGTTCGGTGCGCCGCCAGCTGGCCGAGAAGGTCGACGTCCGCGAGATCGCCCACCTGGAACAGCTCGCGGTCTTCTCCGACCCCGGCCGCGTGCCTGGTGTTCGCACGATCGCCTCGACATTCCTCGGGCTGGTGCCCTCTGTCGCCACCCCCGAACTGCCGCCGGACACCCGCTGGCATCCGGTCAGCGCCCTACCGGAGATGGCATTCGACCACGCCCCGATGGTGGAGTACGCCCGAACCAGGCTGGTCGCGAAGCTGTCCTATACCAATATCGGATTCGCCTTGACACCAAGGGAATTCGCGCTCTCGACGTTACGTGACATCTACGGCGCCGCCCTGGGCTACCAGGTCGACGCCACCAATTTGCAGCGGGTGCTGGCGCGCCGCGGCGTCATCACACCGACCGGGACGACCGCCCATCCGGGTCGCAGCGGCGGTCGCCCGGCGGCGCTGTATCGCTTCACCGACTCGCATTTGAGGGTGACCGACGAGTTTGCCGCGTTGCGTCCACCCGGGTGAGTCGGCTGGCTCCTTAGACCCTTCTTAAGGTAGAAAGGGTGGAATGCATCCGGTGAGCACCGGGGCTCCGAGCCCCGAATGGATCGGCCGCGCTCCGCACGAGGAACTCGAGCGCGGCGCGCATCCGCTGCTTCCGGACGAGGATCCGTTCTACGAGCCGCCCGCCGGTTTCGAACATGCCGAGCCGGGCACGGTGCTGCGCTCCCGCGACGTCCAACTGGGTTTTCTCGGACTGATCCCGCAGCGGGTGCGGGCCACGCAGCTGCTGTACCGCAGCACCGACCACAACGGGCTACCCCAGGCCACCGTCACCACGGTGCTCATCCCGAGCGGCCATACCCCCGACCAGGTCCGCAACGTCGTCTCGTATCAGTGCGCCATCGACGCGGTGGCCTCGCGCTGCTTCCCCTCCTACGCCATGCGCAGGCACGCCAAAGCCGTCGGCTCGCTGCCACAGCTCGAGTACCTGCTCGTCGCGGCCGCGCTCGCCGAGGGTTGGGTGGTTTCCGTCCCCGACCACGAGGGTCCGGCCGGCATCTGGGGCGCGCCTTACGAACCCGGCTACGCCGTCCTGGACGGGGTGCGGGCCGCACTCGGATTCGAGGCGTTCGGCCTCGCCGCGGACAGCCAGATCGGGTTGTGGGGCTACTCCGGCGGCGGGCTCGCCACCGCGTGGGCGGCCGAGGTGCACGAGGACTACGCCCCCGAGCTGAACATCGTCGGCGCCGTCCTGGGCTCCCCGGTCGGCGACCTGGGCCACACGTTCCGCCGGCTCAACGGCTCCTACCTCGCCGCACTGCCCGCGCTCGTGGTGGCCGCGCTGGCCAAGACCTATCCCGATCTGAACCGGGTGATCGAACAGAACGCCACCGAGGACGGGCTGGCCCTGCTGCGTCGGCTCGAGACCATGACAACCGCGGAGGCCGTCATCCGGCTGTTCCGCACCGACTTCGACGACCTGGTACACCCGCCGCTGGAAGAGATCCTGGCGACGCCGGAAGTCCAGTACGTCTTCGACAACATCAAGCTCGGCAAAGCCGTTCCCGACCTTCCGGTGCTGATCGTGCAGGCCGTCCACGACTCGGTGATCGACGTCGACGACATCGACGACCTGGTACACACCTACTCCGCAGGCGGGGCACGGGTGACCTACCACCGCGACATGTTCAGCGAGCACATGCTGCTGCATCCGATGTCGGCGCCGATGACGCTGCGCTGGCTGACCGACCGGTTCGCCCAGCGCCCGATCGACGAGCACATCGTGCGCACGAAGTGGCCGACGCTGCTCAATCCCATGACGTACGCGGGAATGGTGCGTCTCGGCGGGATCGTCGCGCGTGTGGTGTCCGGCGGCCGGGTGCCGTTCCGACCACTCTAGGGGCCCCGCTCTAAGCGGCGGCGCGGTCCATCGGCGGCTGAGCCCCGAGATCATCGCGCGGGGTGGCCACCGCCATCAAGGCATATGCCAGCGCCGCGAGCGCAGCCGGGAACAGTAGCGTCGTCGCGATCTGCAACGGCCCGTGCGCGAAGAACACCGGCGGCGCCTCGGAGTAGTAGAAGATCCGGTTGTCCGGCGTGACCGGAGCCGTGTCGAACGGGACCGGCCCGTAGTGCCAGCGCACCAGCAGCGCGCCGACGCCCGCGGCCGCGCCGGAGGCGGCTATCGAACCCACCCACAGCGCCGTCGCCAGCAGCGGGCCGCGATGGACGCGCCACTGCCACACCAGTACGGCCGCCACGATCGCCATCGACGTCAGCAACCCGATGAGCAGTGCCGCCGCCACGAACAGATGGTCGGATTCGCTGCCGAGGTAGGTCTGCACCCGCTGACCGGATCGGGTCAGCGCCACCACGCCGTGCGCGGAGGGCGCCAGCACCGACCACACCGCGCCGATCACCGCCCCCGCCACGGTCAACCCGACGACCACTACGATTGCGGCGCGTCGCCGCGAAAAGCGTTGTTGTGATTCAGGATTCACCGCTGGTCCTCCAGATCGTGGGAGTCGACCCGACCGTGGCGCGAGCACTTCGCCCACCAGCCATCCGGGCGAACCTGGACCACCATCCGGCGTCCGCAGTCCGCGCAGAAGCGAGGCGGCTCGAGTCCGAGCTGTGCGGCGGTGGGCACCACGCTGCCGGCGAGCTCACCGGTGTAGACGTTGTAAACGCCGGCACCCACCGGTGCGGGCAGCTGTCCGACCATCGCCACTACAGGCTGGCGTTCAGAGCCTTGATCGGCATCTGCAGATCTTCGAGCAACTCGAGATCGGCCTCAGCCGGGCGACCCAGCGTGGTCAGGTAATTTCCGACGATCACGGCGTTGATGCCACCCAGGATGCCCTGTTTGGCGCCCAGGTCACCGAGCGTGATCTCCCGGCCGCCGGCGAACCGGAGCATCGTGCGCGGCAGCGCCAGGCGGAAGGCGGCGACGGCCTTGAGGGCCTCGGATGCCGGCAACACCTCCAGATCACCGAACGGCGTGCCCGGCCGCGGGTTCAGGAAGTTCAGCGGCACCTCGTGCGGATCGAGCTCGGCCAGGTTCGCGGCGAACTCGGCGCGCTGCTCGAGGGTCTCCCCCATACCGAGGATGCCGCCGCAGCACACCTCCATGCCGGCCTCGCGCACCATCTCCAGCGTTCCCCACCGCTCCTCCCACGAGTGTGTGGTGACGACGTTGGGGAAGTAGGACTGCGCGGTCTCGAGGTTGTGGTTGTAGCGGTGAACGCCCATCTCCTTGAGGCGATCCACCTGCTCCTGGGTGAGCATCCCCAGCGAGCAGGCGATCTGGATGTCGACCTCGTTGCGAATCGCTTCGATGCCGGCGGCCACCTGGGCCAGCAGCCGCTCGTCGGGTCCGCGCACGGCAGCCACGATGCAGAACTCGGTGGCGCCGGACTTCGCGGTCTGCTTGGCCGCCTCGACCAGGCTCGGGATGTCCAGCCACGCGCTGCGCACCGGCGAGGCGAACAGCCCGGACTGCGAACAGAAGTGGCAATCCTCCGGGCAGCCACCGGTTTTCAGGCTGATGATGCCCTCGACCTCGACCTCTGGCCCGCACCACTTCATCCGGACCTCGTGGGCCAAGGCCAAGAGGTCCTCGAGGTGATCGTCGGACAGCTGCAAGACCTCGAGCACCTGATCGCGGGACAGCCCCTCGCCGCGCTCGAGCACCTGCTCGCGCGCCAGTGCCAATACGTCCGTCGCTGCCTGCGTCACCGGCTCGTCCTCCTGCGTTCGCCAACTTGAACAGTGTTCAGGCTAGGCTACGCGTGTGCAGCTCCACAAACGCGACGTGGTCGACGCGGCGACGACACTGCTGGACAACTACGGCATGGCCGACCTGTCCATGCGGCGGCTGGCCCGCGAGCTCGCGGTGTCCCCGGGAGCGCTGTACTGGCACTTCGCCAACAAGCAGCAACTGCTGGGCGCGGTCGCTGACCGAATCCTGCGAAGTGTCCACGACGTGCCTGCAGACTGGCGCGTCCGCGTCGAGGCGATCTGCGGTCAGTTGCGCGACGCCCTGCTGTCCCACACCGACGGCGCCGAGCTGGTGTCCGCCAGTTTCGCCGCAGGCCA
The DNA here is from genome assembly GCF_000559085.1 of Mycolicibacterium aromaticivorans JS19b1 = JCM 16368. Taxonomy (NCBI): domain Bacteria; kingdom Bacillati; phylum Actinomycetota; class Actinomycetes; order Mycobacteriales; family Mycobacteriaceae; genus Mycobacterium; species Mycolicibacterium aromaticivorans. The sequence goes on from NZ_JALN02000001.1 coordinate 73,532, forward strand.
GTCCGAAGTGATGACGCAGATACTGAACTGGCTGGCCGACACGGCGGTCGCCGCGGGCGTCGATGCCGGGCACGCCGTGACCGCCGGCCGCACTGTCCTCTACTACGTACTTGGCTTCACCGCCGACGAGCAGTCCCGTCTGCAATGGGACGCTGCCGGCGCCGACCTTCCCGACGAACAATCCGTACTCGGCGCCGATGCCAGTCGACGGTTCGGCTTCGGGGTGCAGTTGCTGGTCGACGGCATCGCGGCACGGCGCAGGCTGCCGGTGTGATCACAGTCGAGCAGGTGCCTAAAAGCGTTGCTGCGCAGGTTAACTGATCAGCACGCGATCGGTCCGCGCATCGCTGTCCCAACGTCGTAGCCCCACGATGCCAGCCCGGATGTCGGCGGTGATCCCGTCAACCAATCCGAGGGCGTCGCCGGCTTGAGCCGGGGTGAACCGGCGCCCGAGCGTGACGTGCGGCGTCCACCGGCCCGGGGCGCTGTGTGCGAAAGCATTGGTCACCGACTGCAGGCACACGTCGTAGATGTGTTCGTGCAGAGCGAGCAGTCCAGCGGAGGGAACCACCAACCGCGCCAGCGTCATCCGCCCGGTGCCGAAGATCAGCGGTGCGCCAAGGACCGCACGAAGCGGTAAGCGGTCCGCCAGTTCGGCGAGCGGCTCGTCGACGTCGGGTGAGATCCGCTCGGCGGCGATCAACGTGATGTGCGGACGGTTGGTGTCGGAGCTGACCCGCAGCTGGCTGGGCAGACCGGCGTCGGCCAGCGACTGCCACGTGTGCCGCACAGCATCGTCGGCACGCTGGTCGAGGAGCAGTTCGATCGAGTGCGCCATCTCAGATCAGGCCGGCGACCCAGTCCGGGTCGAACGCGCGAGCGCTGAACAGCGCGAAGTCATTCGGCGACACCGCGGCCACTCCCGCAGGCAGCGCCGCGCGGACCGGAGCCAGTTTGGCCAACGCCTCGCGGTTGGACTTCTCCGCCGGGCCGGGCTGGGCGGGCCAGGCGCCGATCACCAGACCGGCGCACGAAAGCCCCTTGGCGCCAAGCCCTTCCAACGTCAAGGAGGTGTGGTTGAGCGTGCCCAGACCTGGTTCGACGACGACGAGCACCGGCGCGGCGAGTTCGACCGCGAGATCGCGCAGCGTCCCACCGTCGGCCGTCAGTTCCACCAGCAGGCCACCCGCCCCCTCAACCAGCGTCAGCCGCCCGGGACGGTCGACGTCACGGATGACGCTCAGCAGCTCGCCGGTGCTGGGCAGCGGCAGGCCGGCGCTTTCGGCCGCGGCCGCCGGCGCCAGCGGATCCGGATACCGGGCGACGCCGAACAGTTCGGTGACGCCGGACAGCCTGCCCACCTCAGCGAGGTCGTCGTCGCCGTCGGCGGTGCCGGTCTGCACCGGCTTGCACACCGCGACATCCCGCTCGGCGACCCGCGCGTGGCAGGCCAGCGCTGCGGTCACAACGGTCTTTCCCACCCCGGTCCCGGTGCCGGTGACGACCAGCACGCTCATCGGGGGTGAGCCGCCAATACCGAGGTCAACACGACGCGTGCCGCGTCCATCTCGTCGTCGGTCAACGACGCCCGCGCGGTCAGTCGCAGCCGTGAGGTGCCCGCCGGAACCGTCGGCGGCCGGAAACACCCGACCCGCACCCCGGCCTCCAGGCATGCGCTCGCGGCAGCCACCGCGATCTCCGGATCACCGAGAATGACTGATACGACGGCAGATTCGGGGTTCTCGGGGACGTCGCACATCTCGACCAACTCCCGGGCCCGGTCGATCACAGCCGTAGCGCGCTGCGGTTCGGCGGTCAGCACGGTGAGGGCGGCCAGCGCGGCGCCGACCGGTGCCGGAGCCAGGCCGGTGTCGAAGATCATCGTGCGCGCGGCGTCGATGAGGTGGTCGCGCACCGCGGCGGGGCCGAGCACCGCCCCGCCCTGGCTGCCGAGCGACTTCGACATCGTGGTCGTCATGATCACGTCGGGTGCCCCGGCCAATCCGGCCTCGTGGATCAGGCCACGCCCGCCGGCGCCGCGAACCCCGAGACCGTGGGCCTCGTCGACCAGCAGCAGCGCCGCGTGCTTGCGGCATACCTCATGCAGCCTGCGCAGCGGCGCCAGCGCCCCGTCGGTGCTGAACACCGATTCGGTGATGACCACCGCCCGCTCTTCGTCGCGCCCGGCCAGCGCGGCCTCGACCGCCTCGACGTCGAGGTGTGGCGCGACGACGACCCGTGCCCGCGACAGCCGGCAGGCGTCGACCAGCGAGGCGTGCGACAGCGCGTCGGACACGATCAGCGAACCGGGGCCGGACAGCGCCACCGTGGCGCCGATGTTGGCGGTGTAGCCCGAGGAGAACACCAGCGCGGCCTCGGCTCCGGCGAAATCGGCCAGGGCGCTTTCGAATTCCTCGTGCAGTTCGGTGTTTCCGGTGACCAGTCGCGAGCCGGTCGAGCCTGCACCCCAGGTGCGCAACGCGGCGACCCCACCGTCGATGACCGCGGGATGCTGCGACAGGCCCAGATAATCGTTGGAGGCCAGGTCCAGTTCGGTGGCCACGGCGGGCCGGGTGCGCAGCGATCGACGCAGGCCGGCGTTGCGGCGCTGCTGCTCGACGGTGTCGAGCCAGGCCAGTGGGGAAAGGCCGACGCGGGTCACAGGCACTCCTCCGACGCTACTTGAACACCGTTCAGGTTAGAGCACGGGCCACGGCGACCATCGCCGAGGTGATCTGATCCACCTCGTCCGGCGTGCAGATGAACGGCGGCATCGCGTAGATCAGGTTGCGGAAGGGCCGCAGCCAGACGCCATTGTCCAGGGCGACCGGGGTCGCGACGGTCAGGTCGACGGGCTGGTGCGTCTCGATCACTCCGATCGCACCGAGTACCCGGACATCGGCCACCGACGACAGCGCGCGGGCCGGCTCGAGTCCTCCGGCCAGCCCGGCGCCGATCTCGGCGACCCGGCTGCGCCAGTCCTGCGCGAGCAACAGTTCGACCGAGGCCACCGACACCGCACATGCCAGCGCATTGGCCATGAACGTGGGGCCGTGCATCAACGCACCGGCCTCGCTACCACTGATCGTGCGGGCGATGTCCAGCGTGCACAGGGTGGCCGCCAGCGTGACGTAACCGCCGGTCAACGCTTTGCCGACGCACATGATGTCCGGAGTGACCCCGGCGTGATCGGCGGCGAACAGCTCGCCGGTGCGGCCGAACCCGGTGGCGATCTCGTCGAAGATCAGCAGTACTCCGGCGCGATCGCACAGCGCGCGCAGGTCGCTCAGGTAGCGCGGGTCGTGGAATCGCATCCCGCCCGCGCCCTGCACGACCGGCTCGACGATCACGGCGGCGAGTGAATCGGCATGTTCGAGCAGTTGCTCCCCGAACGCCGCGACGTAGGCCGGGTCGTAGTCACCCGGCACCGGGGGCGCGAACACCTGCTGGGACAGCACGTCGCTCCACAAGGAATGCATGCCGCCGTCGGGGTCGCAGACGCTCATCGGGGTGAAGGTGTCGCCGTGATATCCGCCACGCCAGGTCATCAGCGTGGACTTGCCGAAGTGGCCCGAGCTGCGCCAGTACTGCAGCGCCATCTTGACCGCGACCTCCACGGCCACCGAGCCGGAGTCGGAGAAGAAGACGGTCTCCAGCCCGGCCGGCGTGATGTCGACCAACAGCTGCGCGAGACGCGCGGCCGGCTCGTGGGTCAACCCGCCGAACATGACGTGATTCATCGTCGACAACTGCCGGCTCAGGGCCGCGTCGAGCACCGGGTGGCCGTGACCGTGCACTGCCGTCCACCAGGACGCCATCGCATCGAGCACCCTGATCTCGGTGTCGTCTCGAACCAGCGTGAGCCACGCCCCGTGGGCGCGGGTGGCCACCACCGGCGCCATGGCCTCGGCGCCGATCGTGCTGTACGGGTGCCAGATGTGCGCGGCGTCGATCTCGCTGATCTGGTGGGGGGTCAACGCCGACACGCTGTGTGAGCCTAGCCGAGGTCGGCACCAGCCCCCGAACGCGTTTGCTCAACGGATTCCGTAGCTTCGACGCGCCATTCGCTGCGGATGAGAAGACCACCGGGGTTGGGTAGATTGAGCTCCGATCATGTTCACCCTCAGCCCGCCCCGCCCGTCAGCAGTGACGCCGGCGGACTCTCCTCCCGGCGCGGCCATGGGCTCGCGGAAATCGGGCTTCTACCGTCACGATCTGGACGGTCTGCGCGGGTTGGCGATTGCTCTCGTCGCGGTGTTCCACGTGTGGTTCGGGCGCGTCTCGGGCGGGGTGGACGTCTTCCTGGTGCTCTCCGGGTTTTTCTTCGGCGGGTCCCTGTTGCGCACCGCACTGGATCCCGACTCTTCGCTGTCGCCCTGGCCAGAGATTCGCCGACTCGTCCGCAGGCTGCTGCCTGCACTCGTCGTGGTGCTTGCCGCAGGTGCCGTCCTGACCGTTCTCATCCAGCCACAGACCCGCTGGGAGACCTTTGCTGACCAGAGCTTGGCGAGCCTGGCGTACTACCAGAACTGGGAGCTTTCAGCGACCGCGTCGAATTACCTGCGCGCCGGCGAGGCGGTCAGCCCGCTGCAGCACATCTGGTCGATGTCCGTTCAGGGCCAGTTCTATATTTCGTTCCTTATCCTTATTTTCGCATTCGCATATTTGCTGAGACGACCGCTGGGCCGACGGTTGCGACCGACGTTCGTTGCTTTGCTGGCCGCCCTCACGATCGCATCACTCAGCTTTGCCACCGTGCTTCATGTCCAGGACCAGACGGCCGCCTACTACAACAGCTTCGCCCGCGCCTGGGAGCTGCTGCTCGGCGTCTTGGTGGGTGCGGCGGTGCCGTACATCCGGTGGCCGATGTGGCTGCGCACGGTGGCAGCGACGGTCGGGCTGGCCGCGATCGTCTCGTGCGGCGCGTTGATCGACGGGGTCCGCGAGTTCCCCGGCCCGTGGGCGCTGGTGCCGGTCGGCGCGACCGTGCTGATGATTCTGGCGGCGGCTAACCGCCAGTCCCGGCCGTCGACCAGTGACCGCCTTCCGCTACCCAACCGGCTGTTGTCGGCCGCCCCGTTGATGACCCTCGGCGCGATGGCCTACTCCCTGTATCTGTGGCACTGGCCGCTGTTGATCTTCTGGCTCGCCTACACCGACGGCAGCCGGGCCGGCTTGGTCGACGGCGCGGTCATCCTCGCGATCTCCGGCGTGCTGGCCTACCTCACCATGCGATTCGTCGAGGAGCCGCTGCGGTTCCGGCGCGGCGGCGCCGCGCAGGTGACGCCACAGCCCACGATTCCGTGGCGCACCCGCCTGCGCCGGCCCACGATCGCGCTGGGCACCACCGTGGGGCTACTCGGCGTGGCGCTGACGGCGACGTCGTTCACGTGGCGGGAGCACGTCACCGTGCAGCGCTCGCACGGCAAGGAACTGGTGATGCTGTCTTCCACGGGCTACCCGGGAGCGCGGGCACTCACCGAAAACGCCCGGGTGCCGAAGCTGCCGATGCGGCCCACCGTGCTCGAGGCCAAGAACGATCTGCCCGAATCCACCAACGACGGTTGCATCAGTGATTTCGACAATGTCGGGGTCATCAACTGCACCTATGGCGACCTGTCGGCGACCAGGACCATCGCGCTGGCGGGCGGATCGCATGCCGAGCACTGGATCACCGCCCTGGACGCGCTGGCCAAGATGCACCATTTCAAGATCGTCACATACCTGAAGATGGGCTGCCCGCTGACCACCGAGCAGGAACCGCTGGTGATGGGCGACAACCGGCCATACCCGAACTGCCACGAGTGGAACGAACGGGTGATGGCCAAACTGATCAGCGACCGCCCCAGCTTCGTGTTCACCACGTCGACCCGGCCGTGGAACATCAAACCCGGCGACGTGATGCCGGCGACGTACATTGGGATCTGGCAAACCTTGTCGGACAACAACATTCCCATACTGGCAATGCGTGACACCCCGTGGCTGGTGCGCGACGGCGAACCGTTCTTCCCGACCGACTGCCTGGCCAAGGGCGGCGACGCCGAATCATGCGGGATCAAGCGCTCCGAGGTGCTCTCCGATCGCAATCAGACCCTGGATTTCCTGGCGCAGTTCCCGCAGATGCGGATCCTCGACCTCAGCGACGCAGTGTGCCGTCCGGACGTATGCCGAGCCGTCGAGGGAAATGTCCTGATCTATCACGATTCTCATCACATCTCCGCGACATATATGCGCACGTTGATCCCTGAGCTGGGCAGGCAACTGGGGGCCGCCACCCGGTGGTGGTGACAACTTGCGCATCACGCGCGCCACGTCGATAAGGTCTAACGATGGCATCGAGCGAACCCGCGCTGGTCACCAGGTGGCCGGGTACCCCGTATCCGCTCGGGGCCACCTATGACGGCGCCGGCACGAATTTTTCGGTGTTCTCCGAGGTCGCCGACTCGGTCGAACTCTGCCTGATCGCCAAAGACGGCACCGAGACCCGCATCAACCTCGATGAGGTCGACGGATTCGTCTGGCACACCTACCTGCCGACGATCACGCCGGGACAGCGCTATGGCTTCCGGGTGCATGGTCCGTGGGATCCGGCGGCCGGCCACCGGTGCGATCCCAGCAAGCTTCTCCTCGACCCGTACGGCAAGTCGTTCCACGGCGACTTCGAATTCGGCCAGGCGCTGTATTCCTACGACCTCGACGCCGAGGACCTGGCGTCGGGCGGCACCCCGCCGATGGTCGACTCGTTGGGTCACACCATGACCAGCGTGGTGATCAACCCGTTCTTCCAGTGGGGCTCCGACCATCCGCCGCGCACGCCGTACCACGAGACGATCATCTACGAGGCACACGTCAAGGGGATGACCCAAACCCATCCCGGTATTCCCGACGAGCTGCGCGGCACCTATGCCGGGCTGGGCCACCCGGCCGTCATCGATCACCTCAAGAGCCTGAACGTGACGGCCATCGAGTTGATGCCGGTACACCAGTTCATGCACGATCACCGTCTGCTGGATCTGGGACTGCGAAACTACTGGGGCTACAACACTTTCGGGTTCTTCGCACCGCACTACCAGTACTCGTCCACCCAGCACGCCGGCAGTGCGGTGGCCGAGTTCAAGACCATGGTTCGCTCGTTCCACGACGCCGGCATCGAGGTGATCCTCGACGTGGTCTACAACCACACCGCCGAAGGCAACCACCTGGGGCCGACGATCAACTTCCGCGGTATCGACAACGCCGCCTACTACCGGCTGCTCGACGACGACAAACGGTTCTACAAGGATTTCACCGGCACGGGCAACAGCCTCAACGCCCGGCATCCGCACACGCTGCAGCTGATCATGGACTCGCTGCGGTATTGGGTGCTGGAGATGCACGTCGACGGATTCCGCTTCGACCTGGCCTCCACACTTGCCCGGGAGTTCTACGACGTCGACCGATTGAGCGCGTTCTTCGACCTGGTGCAACAGGATCCGGTGATCAGCCAGGTCAAGCTCATCGCCGAGCCGTGGGACGTCGGCGAGGGCGGCTATCAGGTCGGCAACTTCCCGGGTCTGTGGACCGAGTGGAACGGCAAGTATCGCGACACCGTCCGCGACTACTGGCGCGGCGAGCCTGCGACACTCGGCGAGTTCGCCTCCCGGTTGACCGGCTCGTCGGACCTCTACGAGGCGACCGGCCGACGGCCCAGCGCGAGCATCAACTTCGTCACCTGCCACGACGGCTTCACCCTTGCCGACCTGGTGTCCTACAACGACAAGCACAACGAGGCCAATGGCGAGGACAACCGAGACGGCGAAAGTCACAACCGGTCGTGGAACTGCGGTGTGGAGGGCCCGACCGACGACCCGGCGATCATGGCGCTGCGCCATCAGCAGATGCGCAACATCCTGGCCACCCTGATGCTCTCGCAGGGCACCCCGATGATCGCCCACGGCGACGAGATCGGCCGCACCCAACAGGGCAACAACAATGTCTACTGCCAGGATTCACCGCTGTCGTGGATGGACTGGACGTTCAAGGAGACCAACGCCGCGCTGCTGGAGTTCACCACGCGGGTGACCGCACTGCGCAAGGCGCACCCGGTCTTTCGGCGGCGCCGGTTCTTCGACGGCGAACCGCTGCGCACCGGCGACCAGGTGCGCGACATAGCCTGGCTCACCACTGCCGGCCAGGAGATGTCCCATGACGACTGGAACTCCGGCTTCAAGTTCGTGGGTGTCTTCCTCAACGGCGAAGCAATCCCGGAGCCGAACGCCCGCGGCGAGCGCGTGGTCGACGATTCATTCCTGCTGTGCTTCAACGCCCACAAGAGTCCGATCGAGTTCACCGTTCCCGACGGCGAATACGCCCAGGAGTGGAGCGCAGTTCTGGACACCTCGGAGGCCACCGGCACCACCGATGCCGTCGTGAAAGCGGGCGAGACGATAAGTGTTCCATCTCGCTCGGTATTGGTGCTTCAAAAGACTGCCTAGCGGGAACAGGCTCAGCTATGGCTTACCCGGTGCTGTCCACCTACCGCCTCCAACTGCGCGGCGCTTCGGCGGGCGACGCGTTCACCTTCGCCGACGCTGAGAAACTCATCCCCTATCTCGACGATCTCGGCGTCTCCCACCTCTACCTCTCTCCCATCCTGACCGCGGCGCCGGGTTCCACGCACGGCTACGACGTCACCGATCCGACCACGGTCTCCGAGGAACTGGGTGGCGCCGAAGGCCTGGCGCGTCTTGCCGACGCGGCCAAGGCACGCGGTCTCGGTCTGGTCGTCGACATCGTCCCCAATCACGTCGGGGTCGATCAGCCGCAGCGCAATCCCTGGTGGTGGGACGTGCTGCAGCACGGCAGGCAGTCCCCCTACGCGACGTACTTCGACATCGACTGGTCTGTCGATCCAGATGGCCGAATCCTGTTGCCGGTCTTGGGATCTGACAGCGACGTGAAAGACCTCACGGTCGACGGTGACGTGTTGCGGCTCGGCGACCTCGCCTTCCCCATCGCCCCCGGAACCGGCGATGGATCGGGCCCCGAGGTGCACGACCAGCAGCACTACAAGCTGATCGGGTGGCGCGACGGGGTGTGCGGTTATCGCCGGTTCTTCTCGATCACCTCACTGGCGGGTCTGCGCCAGGAAGACCGGGAAGTCTTCGACACATCGCACGCCGAAGTGGCCCGCTGGTTCAGCGAGGGTCTGGTCGACGGGGTGCGCATCGACCATCCCGACGGGCTGACCGATCCGACCGGATACCTGGAATGGTTGCGCGAATTGACCGGCCCACAGGCCTGGATCGTGATCGAGAAGATCCTCGGCGTGGACGAGGCGCTGGATCCGACGCTGCCGATCGACGGCACCACCGGCTATGACGTACTGCGCGAGGTGGGCGGCATCTTCGTCGACCCCACCGGCGCCGAGGCACTGACCGAACTGGTCGACGCGGAAGGTTTCGACTACGCCGGTACCCCGGAATTGTTGCGGCAGTTGAAGATCAGCACCGCCACCACCACGCTGTCCAGCGAGCTCGCTCGAATGTGCCGCGCGATCGTGGCGGCCGTCGGCGCCGATCATCCGCAGTTGCCCGATGCGGTGGCGGCGCTGCTGACCGAAGTCGGTGTGTACCGGTCGGATTACCTCAACTTGTCGGCGGTGCTGTCCACCGCCTTCGCACGCACCGTGGCCGCCCAGCCCGAGCTGACCGTGCCCCTGCAGCTGGTGTCGGCCGCGCTGGCCGGCGATTCCAGCGAGCCGGGCGCGCGGCTGCAGCAGCTGTGCGGCGCGATGACGGCGAAGTCGGTGGAGGACTGCTACTTCTACCGCGACGCCCGGCTGGTGTCGCTGAACGAAGTCGGCGGCGAGCCGCACCGATTCGGCGTCAGCGCCGCGGAATTCCATCGCAGCTCCGCGGTCCGGGGCCGCCTGTGGCCGAAGTCGATGACCACACTGTCCACCCATGACACCAAGCGCGGCGAGGATGTGCGGGCGCGCATCGGTGTGCTGTCGCAGGTGCCGTCGCTGTGGGCCGAGTTCGTGGGCAGCTGGCAGACCACCACGCCCGCGCCGGACGCAGCCACCGGACTGTTCCTGTTGCAGAACATCTTCGGCGTGTGGCCGACCGACGGGCAGGTCACCGACGAGCTGCGGGCGCGCGTGCATGCCTACACCGAGAAGGCCATCCGGGAAGCCATGTGGCACACCTCGTGGAACGACCCGGACACAGAGTTCGAGGACGCGGTGCACGCCTGGGTCGACGCGATCCTGGACGGCCCGGTCGCCACCGAACTCACCGGAGTCGTCGTGCAACTCGAACCGCACGCCCACAGCGACGCACTCGGCCAGAAGCTGCTGGCGCTCACCGTCCCCGGCATCCCGGACGTCTATCAGGGCACCGAGTTGTGGGAGGACAGCCTCGTCGACCCGGACAATCGCAGGCCGGTCGACTACCCGAAGCGCAGCGCGGAGCTGGAACGGCTGTCGCACAGCAAGATTCGCGTGGTACAAGCGGCATTGCAGGCCCGCCGCGACCATCCCGAGGCGTTCCTGTCCGGTGATTACCGCCCGGTGCTCGCCGAGGGTACCGCCGCACCTCACATCGTGGCGTTCCAGCGCGGCGTCGACGTGCTGGTCGCCGTCAGCCGCTGGACCGTTCGGCTGCACCACGACGGCTGGGGGGACACGACCCTGCCGTTGCCGGACGGCACGTGGACCGACCGACTGACCGGCAACCGGTGGACCGGTCCGACTCGGGCCGATGACTTGTTCGCCGAGCTGCCCGTCGTCCTCTTGGAGAGATCTCATGCCTGAATTCGCGGTGTGGGCGCCGCTGCCCAAGCAGGTGCGCCTCGACGTCGACGGGCAGCTGCATGACATGACCGTCGACGACGATGGCTGGTGGCGCGCCGACGTCGACGCCGGACCGGACGCCCGGTACGGCTTCGTCCTTGACGACGACCCGACGGTGCTGCCGGATCCGCGCTCCGCCCGCCAGCCCGACGGTGTGCACGAGCGCTCTCAACTCTGGGATCCCTCCTGCGCGCAGTGGTCGGATACGCAGTGGGCGGGCCGGTCCGTCGAGGGTGGGGTGATCTACGAGCTGCACACCGGTACGTTCACCCCGGAAGGGACGTTCGACGCCGCGATCCCGAAGCTGGACTATCTGGTGGACCTCGGCGTCGACTTCGTCGAGCTGATGCCCGTCAACGCCTTCAGCGGCGATTACGGGTGGGGCTACGACGGGGTGTTGTGGTACGCGGTGCACGAACCCTACGGCGGCCCAGACGGTTTGGTGCGCCTGATCGACGCCGCGCATGCTCGCGGACTCGGCGTGCTCATCGACGCGGTGTTCAACCACCTGGGTCCGTCCGGCAACTACCTGCCCAAGTACGGGCCGTACCTGTCGTCGGTCAGCAACCCGTGGGGTGAGGGCGTCAACCTGACCGGACCCGATGCCGACGAGGTGCGTCGCTACATCCTCGACTGCGCCCTGCGCTGGATGCGCGACTTCCACGCCGACGGTCTGCGGCTCGACGCGGTGCACGCGCTGGTCGACAACACCGCGATCCACATCCTCGAAGAGATGGCCGCGGAAACCGACGCGCTGTCAACCGTTGTGGGCCGGCCGCTGTCGCTGATCGCCGAGAGCGACCTCAACGATCCGCGGCTGATCACGCCCCGCGATCGCGGCGGGTACGGTCTGACCGCGCAGTGGGACGACGACATCCACCACGCAATCCACACCGCGGTATCCGGCGAACGGCAGGGTTACTACGCCGATTTCGGCTCGATGTCGGCACTGGCCGGCACTCTGCTGAACGGCTACTTCCACGCAGGCACCTACTCGTCGTTCCGGCACCGCAGGCACGGCAGGCCGCTGGACAAGACGCTGATCCCGGCCACCCGGCTCACGGCCTACACCTGCACCCACGATCAGGTCGGCAACCGCGCGATCGGCGATCGGCCGTCGCAGAATCTGGACTACGGTCAACTCGCCGTAAAGGCCGCGCTCGCGCTCGGATCGCCCTACACCGCAATGCTTTTCATGGGCGAAGAATGGGCCGCGTCCACCCCCTTCCAGTTCTTCAGCTCGCACCCCGAACCCGAGCTGGCCAAGGCGACTGCGGAGGGCCGTAAGGCGGAGTTCGCCGACCATGGCTGGGACGCCGACGACATCCCGGATCCGCAGGACCCGCAGACGTTCCTGCGCTCGAAGCTCAACTGGGACGAGGTCGACCAGGGCAGGCACGCCGAGCTGCTGGACTTCTACCGCGGTCTGATCGCGTTACGTCGTACCGAACCCGACATGGCCGACGCGTGGCTGCAGCACCTGGTTGTCGATTTCGACGAGGACGAACGCTGGATCGTGATGCGGCGCGGGCATATTGCGATCGCCTGCAACCTCGGCGAGCGGTCCGTCAGCGTGCCGATCGGCGGTGAGGTGGCGTTGGCGTGGGGCGAGCCCGTGGTGGGCGCGCACGGCACCGAGTTGCCCGGGCACTCGGTTGTGGTGACGCGCGCCGGCTAGGTCAGGTACCGGTAGGCCGGCGAGCCGGGCTCCAGCGGCTCGACGTGCAGGCCGGAGGCATCCATCCGGGCCCGCAACCCGTCCAGCCCGGCGGCCGAGCCGAGTTCGATGCCGACCAGCGCCTCACCGGTCTCCCGGTTGTTGCGCTTGACGTACTCGAACAGGGTGATGTCGTCGTTCGGGCCGAGGATCTCGTCGAGGAACCGGCGCAGTGCGCCCGGCTCCTGCGGGAAGTCGACCAGGAAGTAGTGCTTGAGGCCGAGGTGCACCAGCGACCGCTCGAGTACCTCGCCGTAGCGGGATACGTCGTTGTTGCCGCCGGAGATCAGGCACACCACCGTCGACCCCGGCTCGACCCCGGCCTCCAGCAGCCCGGCCACCGACAGCGCGCCGGCGGGCTCGGCGATGATGCCCTCGTTCTGGTACAGGTCCAGCATCGCCGTGCAGACCGCACCCTCGTCGACCGTTGTCACCGACACCATGTCGCCCGCCGCGGCGAGCGCCTCATACGGCAGCGCACCGATCTGCTTGACCGCCGCGCCGTCGACGAACTGGTCGACGTGGTCCAGCTCGACCGGCCCGCCGGCGGCCAGCGCCGCGATCATCGAGGCCGCGCCGGCGGGCTCGACGCCCAGCACCGCCGTGTTGGCTGTCCGCTCGGCCAGGTAGCTGGTGATTCCCGCGATGCAGCCGCCACCGCCGACCGGAACGATCACAAGGTCCGGTTCGGTGTCGAGCTGGGCGAGGATCTCCACGGCGATCGTGCCCTGGCCGGCCATCGTGCGCAGATCGTCGAAGGGCGGAACCAGGGTGGCGCCGGTACGGGCGACATCGTCGAGAGCCGCCTGCGCTGCCAGGTCATAGGTCGCCCCACCGACGATCAGGTCGATGAACTCCCCACCGTGATAGCGGATGCGGTCGCGCTTCTGCTTCGGGGTCTTGGCCGGTACATAGACCCGGCCGTGTACGCCCATCGACCGGCAGGCCAGCGCGAAGCCCTGCGCGTGATTGCCGGCCGACGAGCACACCACTCCGGCCGCGATTTCGGCGTCGGAGAGTTGTTTGAGCAGGTTGTACGCACCGCGCACCTTGTAGGACCGCACGCTCTGCAGGTCCTCGCGCTTGAGGTAGACCTCGGCGCCGGTGGCCTGCGAAAGCCGGTCGCTGTACTGCAGCGGGCTCTGGCTGACCACGTCGGCAATTCGCTGACCGGCCTCATCGATGTCGGCCGCTGAGATGGGTGGGGTCAGCGGCGTCCTTCGAGAATCCTGGGTCAGTTCAGCGGACACCGATCAATGGTGCCACCACCAGGGCCGAATGCGGGAATCGGGGTGAGCGCGAACCGGCGGGCCAACAGCGCAACGAGTTCCGGGTGCGCGCCCAGCGGATCGGTCACTCCGTGCGCACCGCAACCGGCCAGCCTGGTGTGGAACACGCCGGGCGCCAGCAGGTAGGAGGCGACGAACACCCGCCGCCCGGCCGCTCGGATCCGGCCCACCAGGTCGGCGACGGTCGGAGCGCCGGTGGCCACGAAACCGAGGTGCACCTCGCCCACCAGATCGCCGAGCAGGACCGCGGCTCGGACCAGTTCGCGCCGGGCCGCCGGATCGGAGGACCCGGCGGCCGCCATCACCACCGCGTCACCGGGCGTCCAGCCCACGTCGAGCAGCCTGGTGCGCAGGATCTCGGCCAGCACCGGATCAGGTCCCAGCGCGGCGGTGATGGTGACGCACGCGTGGCCGCTCTCCGCGACCCGCGCAGGCAGATCTGTGTTGACGTGGTAGCCCGAGGCGAGGAAGGCCGGCACCACGATCGCCGGGACCGTCGACTCGGACAGCATCTCGCGGGGATTGGGGCCGAGGACGTCGACGAACGCGGTACGCACCGGGCCGACGTGTTCGGCGACCGACGATGCGATCTCGGTGACGGTGGCCAGCCCCTGCGGATTTCGGGTGCCGTGGGCGACCAGGATCAGCTCGGGTGTCATGTCGCTTCCACATCCACGGCGAGCCGGTAGCCGCGTTTCACGACGGTCTGGACCACCCGCGGGGCGGCCAGCGCCGAACGCAGCCGCGCCATCGCGGTCTCGACCGCGTGGGTGTCGCCGCCGCCGCCGGGCAGTTCGGCGAGCAGCTCCTCGCGGGACACCACCAGACCGGGTGCCACCAGCAGCCGCCGTAACAACGCCATGCCGGCCGGCGGCAGCACCTTGAGCTCACCGTCCACCTCGACGCTGGCGCTACGCACGCTGATGCGGTGCCCCCCGGCACTGTATTTCTTTGCCAGGCAGGGTAATTCGTCGGCGATGAGCCGCGCCAGCGCGCCGAGGCGGTAGCGCTGCGGTGAGCGGGGCTCGATACCGAGCCGGGCCAGGGGGGTCGCCGTCACCGGACCGACACAGAACACCGCGACGTTGTTGCGCAACGCGGTAATCAGACAGTCCAGGGCGCCAATGGCTTTCGCACGTTCCAGTAGAGATGCGACGGCGGGCGCGCTGGTGAAGCTCACCGCGTCGACGTCGGAGTTGACGATCATGCCGATCAGCTGGTCGATGCGCCGGGTGTCCTCGGGCTGTTCCCAGCGATACACCGGCACCTTCACCACCTGGGCGCCGGCCCGGGTCAGCGCGTCGCAGATGTCGGTGTCGGGCTCCCATTCGCTTGCCGCCCCGTGCAACTGCACCGCGATCCGCAGCTGGTCCACGCCTTCGGATAGCAGCCGTTCCAGCACTTCGACCGACGACTCCGACTCCGGGCTCCACTCCTCACACAGCCCGGCCTGCCGCACGGCGCCCCGCGCCTTGGGCCCGCGAGCCAGGATGCGCGTCGACCCCAGGGCGTCGAGCAGACCGTCGTGCACGTCCCAGCCGTGCGCGGCCTCCACCCAACCCCGGAACCCGATCCCGGTGGTCACGACGACCAGATCGGGTGGCTCGGCGATGAGGTGCTCTGTCACCCGATGCAGTTCGACGTCGTCGACCAGCGGCACGATCCGGATCGTCGGGGCGTGCACGACCGCGGCACCGCGCCGCTCCAGCAGCGTGATGAACTCTTCGGCCCGGCGCGCGGCAGTCACCCCGACGGTGAAACCGGCCAGCGGGTCAGCGACTTCTGATCTCGACGAATCCATCGACCACCCTGACCTCGTAGACCGGCAGCGCGTATGACTCGTCGTCGAGGCAGCGACCGTCGACCAGGGAGAACACCTGCTTGAGCAGCGGTGAAGCCACCGTGGGCTCACCGCGCCGGTCCCCGACCAAGCCGCGCGACATGACCGCGGCGCGGCCGAACGGGTCGATGTTGCCAACCGCGGCCAGGGTGCCGTCCGCCAGCAAGAACAACGCCGCCTGCTCACCGCCGGGCAGCAACACCGCGACGCCGCGCCCGGCCAGCAGCGCGCTGCGTGGGCAGGCCGGCGTCCACACATCGAGGTCGAGCCCCAGGCGGGTATCTGCAAGAACTGTCATGGTTTCAAGCCTCCGAGACCTTGATAGAGGGGTCGTGTTTCGCCGTTGTTACGCGCGGCTTTCCGCCGCGTTGACGCTGCCGGGGCAAACCGAGCAGCAACGGCACCTTGCGCGGGCCGCTCTCGTCGAACGCGACCGTCGGGTCTGATTCGTCGGGGGCATTGACGAACGACACGAAGCGAGCCAGCTTTTCCTGGTCGTTCAGCACGCCCGCCCACTCGTCGGAGTAGCCCTCGACGTGGCGCGCCATCGCGTCGTCGAGATCCGCCGCAATTCCCAACGAGTCCGTACACACCACGTCCCGGATGTGATCAAGCCCACCGTCGATGGTCTCCTGCCAGACGGCGGTGCGCTGCAAGCGGTCTGCGGTGCGGATGTAGAACATCAGGTACCGGTCGATGTAGCGGACCAGGGATTCGGAGTCGAGGTCGCCGGCCAATAGCTGCGCATGCTTGGGGTTGGCGCCGCCGTTGCCGCCGACGTAGAGGTTCCAGCCCTTCTCGGTGGCGATCACGCCGACGTCCTTGCCGCGAGCCTCAGCACATTCGCGCTGGCAGCCCGATACCCCCATCTTGATCTTGTGCGGCGAACGCAATCCCCGGTAACGCAATTCGAGCGCGACGGCCATCGCGACCGAGTCCTGGACGCCGTAGCGGCACCAGGACGACCCGACACAACTCTTCACTGTGCGCAGCGACTTGCCGTACGCGTGCCCGGATTCCATCCCCGCGTCGACCAGACGCTTCCAGATCTGGGGCAGCTGCTCGACGCGGGCACCGAACAGGTCGATCCGCTGGCCGCCGGTGATCTTGGTGTAGAGGCCGAAATCCTGTGCCACCTGGGCGATCACCATCAGCTGCTCCGGAGTGACCTCACCGCCGGGAAGTCGCGGCACCACCGAATACGTGCCATTGCGCTGGATGTTGGCCAGGAAATGGTCGTTGGTGTCCTGTAGTGCGGCCGTGTCGTCGTCCAGGATGTGGTCCGACGACGTCGACGCCAGGATCGACGCGACCACCGGCTTGCAGATGTCACAGCCGGTACCGGTCCCATACTCGGCGATCAGCGCCGAGAAGGTCCGGATACCGGTCGATGCGACGATCTGGAACAGCTCAGCACGGGACTGCTGGAAGTGCTCGCACAGCGCCTTCGACATCGCGACACCCCGCGATTCGAGGAGGCGCTTGAGCATCGGAATGCAACTGCCGCAGGAGGTTCCGGCAGCAGTCGCGCACTTGATCGCCGGCACGTCATGGGCGCCGTCCGCGATGGCGCCGCAGATGCTGTGTTTGGACACCGCGTTGCACGAGCAGATCTGCGCGTCGTCCGGCAGCGCACCGACCCCGACCTCGGCGCCGGCCGGCGAGATCAGCGTCGCCGGGTCGGCGGGTAGCGGACGGCCCACCAGCGGGCGCAGGGTTGAGTAGGCGCTCGCGTCGCCGACCAGGATGCCGCCCAACAAGGTCGACACATCATCGGAGACAACAAGTTTGGCGTAGGTCTGGTTGACGGCGTCGTTTAGCACGACCTCCAGCGCACCCGGTGTGCTGGCGTGCGCGTCGCCGAAACTCGCGACGTCGACACCGAGCAGCTTGAGCTTGGTGGACAGGTCGGCACCCGGGAATTCGGCGGTACCGCCGACCAGCCGGTCGGCCACGACCTCGGCCATCGTGTAGCCGGGCGCGACCAGGCCGTAGCAGCGGCCTTCGACCGCCGCCACCTCACCGATCGCGTACACCCTGGGATCGCCGGTGGCGCAACTGATGTCGGTCAGCACTCCACCGCGCTCGGCGATCGGCAGACCACAGTCCCGGGCCAACTCGTCACGCGGGCGCACGCCGGCGGAGAAGACCAGCACCGCGGCGTCGAGCTGTTCGCCGTTGGACAGTGCCACCGTGATGCCGTCACCGTTGTCGACGATGTCGGTGGACGCCACGTCGGTGTGCACGACGATGCCGAGCTCGGTGATCAGCCGGTTGAGCAGCGCCCCACCACCGTCGTCGACCTGAATGGGCATCAGCCGCGGGGACCGCTCCAGCACGTGCGGAGTCAGGCCCAGCATGCGCAGCGCGTTGGCCGCTTCCAGCCCGAGCAGGCCACCGCCGACGACGATGCCGGTTGCTCCGGGCCGGGTCGCCGCCACCGCAGTGCGGATCGCATCGAGGTCTTCGAGCGTGCGGTAGACGAAGCACCGATCCAGATCGCTGCCGGGGATGGGCGGCACGAAGGGATACGAGCCGGTGGCCAAAACCACCGCGTCGTAGCCGACACGTTCCCCTGTCGAGGTGACGACCTCGCGGGCATCCCGGTCGATCGCGATGGCCGGTTGACCGACCCGCAGGTCGACCAATGCGTCTCCGGCGTAGTCATTTCCGGACAGCGCCAAGCTGGCTCGGTCCCATCCGTCGATGTAGGAGGACAACCCGACCCGGTCGTAGGCCGCGGTGGGCTCCTCGCAGAGCACCACCACCTGCCAGCTTCCGTCGCGATCACGATCCCGCAGCGCCTCGACGAACCGGTGGCCGACCATGCCGTGGCCGATGACCACGACGGTCCGTCCGGGGGCGGTCATGCGACGGCTGCGGCGCTGCTGACCGCGGGGGTCTCGGTTCCGAGGACGCCGGCCGTCTTCGGCCTCCGCACGTAAGCCACCCAGGTGATCGCGGCGCACAGTACGTAGAAGCCGAGGAACACCCAGAAGGCCATGGTGGCGGATTTCGCCGGGGACAGGTAGGACGCCCGCAGAGCGATGTTGACGCCGACCCCTCCGAGACCTCCGATCGCACCGGCGATCCCGATCAGCGCACCCGACATCCGCAGTGACCACGCGCTACGTTCCGGTGCACTCAACTGGTTCATGCCGCGGGACTTGGCCTCGAAGATCGACGGGATCATCTTGTAGACCGAGCCGTTGCCCATGCCGGACAAGATGAACAGCGCGATGAATCCGGCGATGAACGCGCCCATCGTGGCACCCGTCGCGGGTCCCGGGGTCGCATCATCGATCTCACCGGCGGCGACCAGACAGCCGGCCGCGGCGATCATGGCGTAGAACGTGTAGAGCGTGACCTTGCCACCGCCGAAGCGATCCGACAGCCACCCACCCAGTGGGCGCGACAGCGAGCCGAGAACCGGTCCGATGAAAGCGATCTGGGCGGCATGCAGGGAGGCCTGTGCGGTCATGGCCGGGGTGACGGGGCCGCCGTGCGCCAGTCCGGCAAGGAAGTTGATCTGCAGCACCTGCCCGAACGCGAAGCCGAATCCGATGAACGATCCGAAGGTGCCGATGTAGAGCAGTGAGATCAGCCACGAATCACGATGCGCCAGAACGTCGATCAGCGATCGTGCGTCGCTGCGTTGGTTGGTGAGATTGTTCATGAACATCGACGCACCCACCGCGGCCAGCGCGATCAGCACCAGGTAGGTCGCACAGACCAGGTGCGGCGATCCGTTGCCGACGGTCGCGATGACCAGAAGCCCGACCAGCTGGATGACGGCAACGCCGATGTTGCCGCCGCCGGCGTTGAGGCCCAGCGCCCAGCCCTTGTATCGCTGCGGATAGAAGGCGTTGATGTTGGTCATGGAGGAGGCGAAGTTGCCGCCGCCCAGTCCCGCGAAACCCGCCACGATCAGAAAGGTCGTGTACGACGTGCCCGGGTGTGCCATGAAGTACAACGTCAGCGCCGTCGGGAGCAGCAGCGCCAGCGCCGAGAACAACGTCCAGTTGCGGCCGCCGAAGTGGGCGGTGGCGAACGTGTAGGGGATCCGCAGCACGGCACCCACCAGTGTGGGCACAGCCACCAGGAAGAACTTTCCTGCGGCGTCGATGTGGTAGACGTTCTGCGGCATGAACAACACCATGACCGACCAGATGGACCACACGGAGAATCCGACGTGCTCGGCGAAGATCGACCAAATCAGGTTGCGGCGTGCGATTTTCGAGCCGCCGTCATTCCAGGCTTCGACGTCTTCGGCGTCCCAGTCGTCGATGTCGTAGCCGCTGCGGGTGGATGAAGTCTGCATGCGTTCACGGTAGGAATTCTTTGTTGCGCCTTCGCACCTGTGCGGTGATCCTGATGTCACAACCCGCTCACTTTCTCGACTAAGCCGCGGTGAGGTCAGTACACGTCGCGCAGATAGCGCTTGGTGGCGACGAGTTCGCGCTTGTAATCGTGGGCGGCTTCGGCACTAAGGCGGCCATGGGTGGCGATGATGGTGGTCAGCGCGGCGTCCACGCCGGTCGCCATGCCGTTGGCGTCACCGCACACGTACAGGTGCGCTCCGTCCTGCAGCCAACCCCAGAGCAGCGCCCCGTTGTCGATCATCTTGTTCTGCACATAGATTCGCTTGGCTTGGTCACGGGAGAACGCGAGGTCGAGCCGGCTGAGGAAGCCGTCCGCGACCATGCCGGTCAGGTCGTCGGCATAGTAGAAGTTCTCAGCGCGGTGCTGGTCGCCGAAGAACAACCAGTTGCGCCCGGTGTGGCCGAGGGCGCGACGCTCCTGCAGGAACCCGCGAAACGGCGCGATGCCGGTGCCGGCACCGATCATCACGATCGGGGCGCAACGGTCCTGCGGCGGGCGGAAATGCGGGGAGCGCTGGAGAAAGATCGGAGTGGCCGCGTCGGCCGCCCGGTCGGCCAGATAGGTCGAACACACTCCCCCACGCCGAGCACCGTCCGGTCCGTCGTAGCGCACCACCGACACGGTCAGGTGCACCTCGTGCGGGCTGATGAGCGGGCTCGACGAGATCGAGTAGAACCGCGGCGCCAACCGCACCAGCGCGTCCTGCCACTGCGGGGCGGCAGCCCGCACCCCGAAGGCGCGGATCACATCGATTCCGTTGCGTCCCAATCGCCATGACTCCAGGTCGGCGAGCGCCGATCGCAGGTGTTTGACCACCGCCTTGTCGGTCGCGGCGTCGGCGAGGAACGTCACCAGGTTCGGGGTGAGCCGGCAGATGTCGTAGCTGGTGGTCAGCGCTTCCCGCAGTGAGCACTGCACCCCGTCGACCTCGACGACGTCATCACCGGACAACCCGGTGACGGAAAGCCATTCCGCCACGTCGTCGTCATCGTTGATGGGCATGACTCCCAGCGAATCGCCGACCGAGTAGCCGACGTCGTGCTCGGAGATGTCGAAGCCGAACTCCCGCACCTCCTTGGCCCCCGAACGGGGCGTGAGCCGGAGGTTGCGACTGAGCTTCGCATGGATGGGATTGGCGCGGGTGAACCGCTTCGGCGTCGAGGCCGTCGGGATCGACGGCACCGCAGCAGGATTGACGAGCGTGACGATGCGCCGGATCCAGGCCGCCACGGTGTCGTCGTCGTGGATCTCGGTGTCGCGGCGGTCGAGAAGCCGCCGCCCACCGAGTTCGGCCAGCCGGGCGTCCAGTGCGCGGGCGTGGCCGCAGAACTGGCCGTAGGAACGGTCGCCGATGCCCAGGACGGCGAATTCCAACCCGTCCAGGACGGCGGCATCCGCTGCGTTGAGCCGGTCCCAGAACTCGGCACCGTTGTCCGGCGGGCCGCCGTCACCGAAGGTGCTCGTCACGACGAACACGTTCTCGAGGCCAGCCAGCCGGGCCGGGTCGACATCGGCCATCGCCGCCAGTTCGGCGTCAATGCCCTGTGCCGCAAACTCATCCACCAGCCGGGTGGCGAGGTCCTCGACGTTGCCGGTCTGCGAGGCCCACAGCACCACCGGTCCGGTGCCCGCCAGTTGCGTTCGGTCAGGCTGCGCCTGAACCGGGGGCGCACCAACCGGCTGCAGGCGCACCGCGCACACCTTCAGTTCCGGCTGCAACGAGTGCGGATCGACAGCATCGTTGGTCACCGCGTTGACGGTGATGCCGTCGCCGTGTTCGTCGTTCCAGTGGAAAGGCGCGAAGCAGTTTCCGGGCCGTACCCGGTCGGTGACGACGGCGGGCAGCACCGCATGGCCGCGCCGCGAGGACACCGCCACTCGTTGGCCGTCGACAATGTCGAGAGCGGCAGCGTCGGCGGGATGGATCTCGACGAAGGGGCCGTTGTCGAGCCGGGTGAGCGTGTCCACCCGACCGGTCTTGGTCATGGTGTGCCACTGGTGTGGCAGCCGGCCGGTGTTGAGCAACAACGGGAATCCGTCGTCGGGGCACTCGTGCGGCTCCATGTGCGGCCGGGCATGGAAGACGGCACGGCCGGACGGGGTCGCGAAGGTCAGCGCTCCGCCGGCGAGATAGCGGATCGGATGCCGGTCGTCGGTGTCGCCGGGCGGGCACGGCCATTGCACCGGCTTTTCCCGCAGCCGCTGATAGCTGACGCCCCGGATGTCGTAGCCGGTCCGGGGATTGGCGAACCCCCGGATCTCGTCGAAGATCTCTTCACTGGACCGGTAGTCGAAGTGTGCACCGAATCCCATCGCGGCGGCGACCTGGCAGATCAGCTGCCAGTCGGGCCTGGCCTGGCCCACCGGCGAAACACACTGCCGAACAAGACTGAGAGTCCGTTCGGAGTTGACCATCACGCCGTCGGACTCGGCCCACAGTGCCGCGGGCAGCACCACGTCGGCGAACCGGTTGGTCGCAGTGTCGGCGTAGGCATCCTGGGTGACCACGAGTTCGGCAGCCCGCAGACCGTCGATCACGGCGGCGCGATTCGGGACGCTGGCCACCGGGTTGGTGCAGATGATCCAGCAGGCCTTGATGTCACCGGCGGCCATCCGCTCGAACATGTCGATGGTCCCGCGGTTCACCTCGGTGCGGATGGTCGCAGGCTCGAGACCCCACATCGCCTCGACGAACGATCGGTCCCCGGCGGAGGCCACCGAGCGCTGACCGGGTAATCCCGGCCCCATGTACCCCATTTCGCGGCCGCCCATCGCGTTGGGCTGACCGGTCAGTGACAGCGGACCGCTGCCGGGGCGGCAGATCGCGCCGGTGGCCAGGTGCAGGTTGCATATCGCGTTGGTATTCCAGGTGCCGTGGGTGCTCTGGTTGAGCCCCATGGTCCACAGCGACACCCACTCGCCGGCCTCGGCGATCATCGTTGCCGCACAGCGAATGTCGGCCTCGGACAGGCCGGTGATCTTGGCGACCCTGGCCGGTGGATAGTCGGCCAGGAATTCGGGCATCGCCGCCCAGCCCTCGGTGTGGGCGGCGATGAAATCGGTGTCGATGGCGCCGGAATCCACCAGCAGGTGCAGCAACCCGTTGAGCAATGCCAGGTCGGTGCCGGGCCGGATCTGAAGGAAGATGTCCGCCTTGTCCGCGGTGGCGGTGCGCCGCGGGTCGACGACGATCAGCTTGGCCCCGGCCCGCAGGCGATCGGCCATCCGCAGGAACAGAATCGGATGACAGTCGGCCATATTGGCGCCGATGACGAAAAACAGATCGGCACAGTCGATATCGGTGTAGGAGCCGGGCGGCCCATCGGCTCCGAGCGATTGCTTGTAGCCGGTCGCGGCACTGGCCATGCACAATCGCGAGTTGGATTCGATGTTGACTGTGCGGATGAAACCCTTCGCCAATTTGGTGGCGAGGTACTGCGCCTCGAGCGACATCTGACCGGAAACATAGAGGGCGATCGAGTCCGGGCCGTGCCGCGCCACGATGTCCGCCAGTCGGGCGCCGACCGCTGCGACGGCATCGTCGACGGAGGCGGCTTCGAATTCCTCGCCGCGGGCGGGCCGGATCAGGGCACTGATCGCGCGGCCGTCCGTGCTTCCCATCAATTCGGCGTGCGTGGCGCCTTTGGTGCACAGGCGACCGGCGTTGGTGGGGTGAAGCCGGTCACCGACAACACTGGCGATGACCGGACCTTCTGGGCCGGGTGTGGTGCGCACCTCGATGCCACATCCGACGCCGCAATACGAGCAGGCGGTGCGGATGTGGTCGGCGCACTCTCTCCCGGAATCCACGGCGCAACAGTGCCGGGCGGACATTACGGGCGGCGCCGAGGCGCGTTATCGCGACGATAAACCGCGCTCACATCATCGGCGACGCCGGTGTGAGAACTGCTCCGGCGATGTAACACTTGTCAACATGGCGACGGCCTCCTACCACCACGGAAACCTGCGACAGGCCCTGCTCGACCACGGCGTCGAACTAGCTCGGGCGGGTGGGCCGGACGCGGTGGTGTTGCGCGACGTCCAGCGCCTGGCCGGCGTGAGCAACTCGGCCGCCTATCGGCACTACGCCGACCGGCGGGCGCTGCTGGCCGCGGTGAAAGCCAACGTCATGGCCCAGATCGGGGCGGCGATGGTCGAGGCGATTGAGCACGTCCCCGACGAGGGGCGACCGACCGACCGTGCGCTGGCCCGCTTCCGCGCCACCGGTCAGGCCTACATCGACTTCGCCGTGGCCGAGCCGGGGCTCTTCCGCACCGCGTTCGCCCCGGATGGCACCGAGCCCAGCGAGGAGACGGTCCCGCCCGGGCGCCATCCCTTCCAGATCCTCCGCGGCTGCATAGACGACCTGGTGGCCGCAGGCATGCTCGCCGCGACCCGGCGCGACGGCTTCGACGAGGCCGCGTGGGCCGCGGTGCACGGCGCTGCGACGTTGTTCCTGGACGGCCCGCTCGGTATGGCGGGAACCGACCGCCAGCAGCTGATCACCGAACGCCTGCTCGACGCGTTCGGCGACAGCCTGAGGTAGGCCTGCTCCAAGCCCATGTTGACAGCGTTAACTTCGACTGGAATGCTCCGAGATGTTATCGCCGTAAACATAAAGGTGCGTTGCCCATGTCCGTCGACACTCCGGCCTTCCCCACTCGACTCGGCGCCGCGCGACGAACCCGGCCGGTGGCGATACTCGCGGTCGTGCTGGTCGCCGCTCTGGCGATCAACGTCGAGACCACCATCGTCAATGTTGCTCTGCCGACGCTGAATTCAGCCCTCGGCGCCTCCACCCAGGCGCTGCAGTGGATCGTCGACGCCTACAACCTGGCGTTCGCGGCGCTGGTGTTGGCCGGCGGCACCATCGGTGACCGGTTCGGCCGGCGGGGCGCCCTGATCGCCGGCCTGACCCTGTTCGCCGCGGGCAGCATCGGCGCCGCCCTGTGCACGTCGACCGGACCGCTGATCGGGATGCGGCTGGTCATGGGCGTCGCCTCGGCGCTGATCTACCCGACGACGCTGGCCATCATCACCGACACCTTCCGCGATCCCCGGCACCGCGCGGCGGCCATCGGGGTCTGGGGTGCGGTGACCGGACTGGGCGTTGCCATCGGGCCAATCTTGGGCGGCGCTCTGCTCGAGGTGTTCTGGTGGGGCAGCCTCTTTCTCGCGCTGGCGCCGATCGCGCTGGCCGCGGCGCTGGCCGCCCTGTTCGTCATCCCTGCCACAGCGCTCGGCCAGGCGCATCGGCTGGATCGGGGCGGACTCGTGCTGTCGGTGGTGATGCTCGGCGCCCTGGTCTACACGATCATCGAGGCGCCGGACCGCGGGTGGACCAGCGCGCCCACCCTGGGCGGGTTCGCCGTCGCATTGATCGCCGCGGTGAGCTTCGCCTGGTGGGAACGCCGCCGATCCGACCCGCTGATCGACATCAGCCTGTTCACGAACCTGCGATTCAGCGCCGCCAGCTGCGCGGTGACCGTCGCCTTCTTCGCCCTGTTCGGGTTCATTTTCCTGATCACCCAGTTCATGCAGCTGATACAAGGCAACAGTGCGCTGGAGACCGGCGTGCGCATCCTGCCGGTGGCCCTGTCGATCGCCGTCGGCTCGATCCTGGGCACCCGGTTGGCGGTGACCCGGATCGGCACGAAAGCCGTTGTCTTCGTTGGCCTTCTGCTGTTGGCCGCATCGTTCGGCTGGATCGCGGCCAGCGACCTCGCGATCACCTACCCGACGATGGCCATGCAGATGGTGCTCCTGGGCGGCGGCCTGGGACTGACGACCGCACCGGCCACCGACTCGATCATGGGCGTGGTGCGGCCCGAACAGGCCGGCGCGGGATCGGCGGTCAACGACGCCACCCGCCAGGTCGGCGGCACCCTCGGGGTCGCGGTCATCGGCAGCATCTTCTCCACCCTCTACATCCGGCACCTGGCCGACAGCCCGTCGGTGAGCGGATTGCCGGCGGCCGCGCAGTCGACCGCGCGTGAGGGGCTGGCCCAGGGGCTCGCGGTCGCGGGCCAGGCACCCCCGCCGTTCGCCGGCGCGGTACGGAACGCGGTCGACACCGCGTTCCTCGCGGGCCTGCAGGCCGGGTGTCTCACCGCCGCCGGGATCTGCCTGGCCGGGGCGGTATTCGTGCTGGCAGTGCTGCCGTCGCACCCGAAAGCCAGCGTCGCCGAATCCTAGGTTTCGGGTCACCGAAAACGCGGGTATAGTTGAGCCATGACGAGCATGGATCCGGTGCAGATCGCGGGTGTTCCGTGGCCGCGCTACAAGCTCGTCGCGCTGGTGCTCGGCCTGATCGTCTTCGCCGTCATCGGGGTCGTCACGAAGAGCGCCGCGCCCGCTGTGCTGCTGGCCGCCGGTACCTCGACCGCGGTGTGGCTGGCGTTCGGGCTGCGCCGTAGGCGCTAACGCTCCAGAACTCGTTTCAGGGTCGCCAGGTCGGCGGCCACCGCGGTCGCGTCAGCCGCGTAGTCGTCGTCCGACATCTCCGGCCTGCGTCGCAGCGTGAACACCACCTCGCACCACTGGTCGCCGGCAGGCACCACGCGCAGCGGATTGAACACCGGCTCACCCGACGGCAGATTCACCACATGGTCGAGCACGCCGAGATCGTTGGCCGGGGTGAACTCGATCGTGATCTCCCCCATCGGTGACTGCGCGACCCAGGTGTCGCCGACCTGGGTCAGCTCGCTCGTCGCCAGGCCGGCCGCCCACTGCGGCAGGTGAGCCGGATCGGATGCGTAGCGATAGACGTCGAGCGCCGGCCGGTTGATCCAAGCGCTGATGTGCCGGGACTCGTTCGCGGTGTCATCGGTCATGGTTTTCCCTCGTCGCAGTGAATCCCGCACGTGCAGGTGTCGATCGACGGACAGGTGCACGCCATCGCCCATTCGATGATGCCGCGAGCCCGAGCCAGCGTCGCCAGCTGCGCGTCGATGTCGGCAAGCTTCGCCTCGGCCAGTGCGCGGCTGGCCGGCCGCCCGGGCGCCGCGTCCTGCAACAACACGGCGATCTCGTCGAGGCTGAACCCAGCGGCCTTGCACAGCCCGATGACCTCGAGCCTGGTCAGCACTGCGCCGTCGTAGCGGCGCTGCCCGCCGGCCCGCGACGGCACGGGCAGCAGCCCGATCTTCTCGTAGTAGCGCAGCGTGGTCGCCGCCACGTCGGTGCGACGAGAGACATCGCCGATCGTGAGCGCAGTGGTCATGGACACCTTCCCGGGCTGCTTGACTTGGAGCCAACTCTAAGTCCTTCAATGGCTGATGTGGATACCTTGCGCGCCAGCCGCTACGCACAGTTGCGGACCTACCGCCGGGACGGCAGAGCGGTCGACACCCCCATCTGGTTCCACCTCGACGGCACCACCTTGGTGTTCCGCACCAAGGTCGGGCCGAAGACCACGCGGATCGTCAACGACCCCCGGGTGCAGCTGCGGGTGTGCGACTACAAGGGTCGCGTGCCCGACTCCGCTCCCGCGTACGACGGGCACGCGAGCGTGCTGTCGGGCGCCGAGGCCGACCAGGCGAACCGGCAGCTGCACGCGCGCTACGGCTGGCAGTACAACCTCGTCCCGCTGCTACCCCTTCCCGGCGTCAACAACGTCGACGCCGGGCTGCGGTGGCGGGAGAAGTGGCAGCGGGTCCGCACCCGCACGGTGTGGCCGGGCAGCGCGATCGTGCGGGTGCAGCTGTACAGCTAACAGTCAAGTAGCGCCTGCAGGATGTCGCGCAGCTCGGCAAGGCGTCGCGCTCCGAGCACCTGCTCCCAATGTTCCTCGACAGCAAGGGCATTGGCGCGCATGACGCGCAAAGCCTCGCCACCGCGCGGTGTCAACGCGATACGCAGCGTCCGCGCATCGGCGTCATCGCGAGATCGCACGACGTACCCGTGCGCTTCCAGAGCCCTGATGGCCTGCGCGACCGCTTGCCGGCTCACCTGAAGCCGATCTGCCAGTGCCGAGGCGTGCAGCGCGCCCTGGGCCAGCGGCACCAGGGCCACTGCCTGTGCCGGTCGCAAACCATCGAGTCCCGCGGCGGCGAACGCCGCGCGCAGCCGAGGGCCGCCGCTGGCCGCCAGCATCTGCACCAGGGCCGGCACGGTGGGCTGCCACGTCGACTCGGGCACGGATCGCGTTGTCACGACGAACCAGTGTGCCATCGCGCCATTTTTTGACAAGCGCCTTGTCAATTCTCCCGCCGCACGCGAAGATGGGTCACGTGCCGACCCCTGCCACTCGAATGTTGACGATCGGCGTGATCGCCGTCGTCGTCCTGGTGGCGGGAGGCTGCCTCGGCGACGGTCGCGCGACGGGCACCCCTATCGGCCCGACGCGAGACCTCCCTGTCGGTCAGTCCATCCACTCGCTGTCCGTCGACGGCCTGACCCGTTCGTTCCACGTCTACCGACCAGACGGGCTGTCCGGGCCGGCGCCACTGGTGGTGATGTTGCACGGCGGATACGGCGACGGGGCACAAGCCGAACGCGCCTACCACTGGGACGCCGAGGCGGACGCCGGGCACTTCCTGGTCGCCTATCCTGACGGACTGGACCGGGCCTGGAATGCCGGCTCATGCTGCGGGCGCCCGGCCCGATCCAACGTGGACGACGTGACATTCCTCACCACCATGGTGGGCGCGATCGAACAGCAGATCCCGATCGACACCACCCGCGTATTCGCCACCGGCATGTCGAACGGTGCCATGATGGCGCTTCGGTTGGCTTGCCAGAGCAATCTTTTCGCCGCGATCGCACCGGTTGCCGGCACCTTGTTGGCCCAGTGTTCCGATCCGTCACCGACCTCCGTTCTGCAGATCCACGGCACCGCGGACGACCGCGTACCGTACGGCGGGGGCCCTGGCAAAGCACGCACCGCCTCAGGTGCCCCCAACGTCGACGGACCCTCTGTGGAGTCGGTCAACGCCAACTGGCGCACGATCGACGGGTGCGCGCCGCCGGTTTCGTCGAACCGCGAGGACGTCACGACTCAGCGCGCCGACTGCCCCGAGCGACGAACCGTTGAGTTGATAACTATCGCCGGCGCCGGTCATCAGTGGCCAGGCGGGATCGCGAATCCCGTTGTGGACGAGATCGCCGGTCTACCGCCGCCGTCGACGGCTTTGGACGCGACTGACACGATCTGGCAGTTCTTCCGCCAACACCCTCGATAACCGCACCGCTCCCGCTGAGCGCCATCCGCACTGCGCGATTAGAGTAGGTCACGATTCCAGCGAAGGTGGTGCGCGATGCGGGTTCCAGCGACAGTACCGCGGTGCTGAAGCGCGACGTCGGCGCCGAGATCGACGTGACGGTCACTGCGCCAACGACTTTGGAGTTCCAGATCGCGGTCGCCCCGGCTCCAGGGGCACACCTCACCGAATCGCTGGAATACCGCGTCAACGGAAAACTCATCAGCCCTGACGAGATCATCGGCGACCACGGCACCCGCATTCACCGCTTCGACGCCGGCGAGGGTTCGGTGACCGCTTCCTATCGGGCCACCATCGAGGGCCGGACCGATCCGCCACCCGTGCGCGATATCGACCTCTCGACGTATCTTCGGCCCAGTCGCTACGCCGAAGCCGACAAGTTCTTCGGCTACGCCGCCACCGAATTCGGCCAGTACGCGAACTCCGTCACGGTGTTGGAGAAGGTGTCGTCGTGGGTGGGGACACGGCTGGATTACGTTCCTGGATCCAGTGATCCGACCGACGGCGCCGTCGACACCCTGCTCGCGGGCGCCGGCGTCTGCCGCGATTACGCGCATCTGGTGATCGCACTGCTGCGCGCGGTGAACGTCCCGGCGCGTTTGGTCGCGGTCTATGCGCCGGGCTGTGACCCGATGGACTTTCACGCCGTCGCCGAAGCGTTCGTCGACGGCGCCTGGCAGGTCGTCGACGCGACATGCCTGGCGCCGCGCCAATCGATGGTGCGGATCTCCACCGGCCGAGACGCCGCGGACACCGCGTTTCTGGACAACCACAACGGCGCGATCACGCTCAACAGCATGGAGGTCACCGCGGTCGTCGACGGCATGTTGCCACTCGACTCGGTGCACGACCTGGTGGCCTTGAGCTGATCGGTGGACCTAGCCCCCGAGGCAGCCCGGCCCCAGCAGCGCCTTGAGGTCACCCATCAGCGCCGACGACGGCGTCACCCGCAGCGACTGGTCGAGTTCCAGCGTGGTGATCCGGTCGCCGCTGATCAACCGCAGGTGCACCTGCGCGGTACCCGGATGGCGAGCCAGCACCTGCTTGAGTGCGCTCACCTTGTCCATCGTGCACTGCCTGGTGGGCAGGCTCACCGCAAGGGGCCGGTTCGCCTGTGCGCCCGAGAAGTCCGGTACCACAAGCTCGTTGGCGATCAACGAGATGCGGTCGTCCTGGATGCGTACCTTGCCGCCGACGAGCACCACCGCGTCGTCGGCGATCTCGGCGCCGAACAGCGAGTAGGTCTGCGGGAAGAACATCACTTCGATACCGCCGGTGAGATCCTCCAACTGCGCTGAGGCCCAAGGCATTCCGTTCTTGTTGACCCGCCGGTTGACACCGGCCAGAATGCCGCCGACCCGAACCTGCGTGTCGTTGGCGACATCCCCGCCGAGGATGGCCGGGATCTGAGTGTCGACCTGGGCATTCAACAGGTGCGCCACCCCGTTGAGCGGATGCCCGGAAACGTACAGTCCGAGCATCTCCCGCTCGAGGGCCAGTTTGTGCTTGTCGTCCCACTCCTCGTCGGGCACGCGGATGGTGAACGCGGAGTCGCCGCTGTCGGCACCGTCACCGTCTCCCCCGCCGAACAGGTCGAACTGTCCGATCGCTTCCGCCTTCTTGGTGCCCAGCACCGAGTCGACGGCATCGGTGTGCACCAGGAACAAGCCCTTGCGCGGATGCTTCAGCGAATCGAAAGCCCCTGCCTTGATCAGGGATTCGGTGACCTTCTTGTTGCAGGCCGCGATGTCGATCTTGTTCAGATAGTCGGAGAAGTCGGTGAACTTGCCCTTGGCGGTCCTGGTCGCGATCAGCGAACTGACAACGTTGGCGCCGACGTTGCGGATCGCGCCGAGCCCGAACCGGATGTCGTCCTCCACCGAGGCGAAGTTCTGCACCGACTCGTTGACGTCGGGCGGCAGGACCGTGATGCCCAGCCGGCGGCAGTCGGCGAGGTAGACCGCCGCCTTGTCCTTGTCGTCACCGACGGAGGTGAGCAGCCCGGCCATGTACTCGGCCGGGAAATTGGCCTTGAGGTAGGCAGTCCAGTAGGAGACCAGTCCGTAGCCGGCAGCGTGCGATTTGTTGAACGCGTACCCGGCGAACGGAAGGATGGTGTCCCACAGCGCTTTCACCGCCTTCTCGGAGAACCCGTTGGCGGTCATCCCCTCCTTGAAGCCCTGATACTCCGCCTCGAGCACCTCGAGCTTCTTCTTGCCCATGGCTTTCCGGAGCGCATCGGCCTTACCCATCGAGTAGGAGGCGACCTTCTGCGCGATGAACATGATCTGTTCTTGGTAGACGATCAGACCGTACGTCTCGGAGAGGATCTCCTTGAGCGGTTCTTCGAGCTCCGGGTGGATCGGCTTGATCGCCTGCCGGTTGTTCTTGCGGTCGGCGTAGTCGTTGTGGGCGTTCATGCCCATCGGGCCGGGGCGATACAGGGCCAGCACGGCGACGATGTCGTTGAACTCGGTGGGCTGCATGCGCCGAAGCAGGTCCCGCATCGGCCCACCGTCGAGCTGGAACACGCCCAGGGTGTCGCCCTTGCCCAACAGTTCGTAGGCCTTGGGATCGTCCAGCGGAAGCGATTCCAAATCCACGTCGATACCGCGGTTGGCTTTGATGTTCTCAATGCAGTCGCCGATGATCGTCAGGTTCCGCAGGCCGAGGAAGTCCATCTTCAGCAGGCCGATGGCCTCACACGACGGGTAGTCCCAGCCGGTGATGATCGCGCCGTCCTGTGGCCGCTTCCACAGCGGGATCGCCTCGATCAGAGGCTGCGAGCTCATGATCACCGCGCACGCGTGCACACCGGCGTTGCGGACCAGACCCTCCAGGCCACGCGCGGTCTCGTAGATGGTGCGCACGTCGGGATCGGTGTCGATCAAGGCCCGGACCTCGGCGGCCTCCTTGTACCGCTCGTGGTTCGGGTCGGTGATCCCCGCCACCGAGATGTCCTTGGCCATGATCGGCGGCGGCAGCGCCTTGGTGATGCGGTCGGCGATCGCGAAGCCCGGCTGGCCGTAGTGGACACGGGCCGAATCCTTCAGCGCCGCCTTGGTTTTGATGGTGCCGAACGTGATGACCTGGGCGACCCGGTCACTGCCCCACTTCTCGGCGGCGTAGCGAACCATCTCACCGCGGCGACGATCGTCGAAGTCGATATCGATATCGGGTGCCGACGGGCGCTCCGGGTTCAGGAACCGCTCGAACAGCAGCCCGTGCGGGATCGGGTCGATATTGGTGATGCCCAGCGCGTAGGCCACCAGCGACCCGGCCGCCGAACCACGGCCCGGCCCGACCCGGATGTCGATCGACTTCGCGTAGTTGATCAGGTCGGCCACGATCAGGAAGTACGACGGGAAACCCTTGCCACAGATGACGTCGATCTCGTAGCCGGCCCGCTCGGTGTACTCCGGCGGCACCGCGTCCGGAAAACGCCGCCGCAGACCGGCCGCGACCTCGTGACGCAACCAGCTGCCCTGGTCATGGCCGTCCGGCACCGGGAAGATCGGCATCCGGTCGGTGGGGGCCCACACGTCGGCGTAGGACTGCACCCGCTCGGCGATCAGTAGCGTCGAATCGCAGGCCTCGGGAACCTCCGCGTCCCACAGCGCGCGCATCTCCGCCGCCGACTTCAGGAAGTAACCGTCGCCGTCGAACTTGAACCGGTTGGGGTCCGACAGCGTCTTGCCGGTCTGGATGCACAGCAGCGCTTCGTGGTTGTGCGACGCGTCGCGGGTGACGTAGTGGCAGTCGTTGGTCGCCAAGGCCGGAATACCGAGCTTGCGTCCGACGTCCAGCAGGCCCTCGCGGACCCGGCGCTCGATCGAGAGCCCGTGGTCCATCAGCTCCAGGAAGTAGTTCTCCGGCCCGAAGATCTCCCGCCACTTGGCGGCGGCCTCCAGCGCCTCCTTCTCGTGGCCCAGCCGCAGCCGGGTCTGCACCTCACCCGACGGGCAGCCGGTGGTGGCGATGATCCCCGCCGCGTGCTCGGCGATGATCTCGGCATCCATCCGGGACCACTTGCCGAGCTGACCCTCGAACGAGGCGAGCGTCGACAGCTTGAACAGATTGCGCAGGCCGGTGGCGTTCTCGGCGACCATCGTCATGTGCGTGTAGGAGCCGCTACCCGACACGTCGTCACTCTTCTGGCCGGGATCGCCCCACAGGATGCGGCGGGTATCGAATCGAGAGGCGGGCGCAATGTAGGCCTCGACGCCGATGATCGGCTTGATGCCGACCTTGGTGGCCGCGTTGTAGAACTCGCTGGCCCCGAACATGTTTCCGTGGTCGGTCATGCCGATGGCGGGCATCTCGAGACGTTGCGCCTCGGCGAGCATGGGCGTGATCTTCGCCGCACCGTCGAGCATTGAGTACTCGGTGTGGTTGTGCAGGTGCACAAAAGAGCCGGCTGAAGTTCCAGTACCCATAGGCCCGTCAGTCTAGGGCCGCGGACCGACAGCGTTCGGCGTGTCGCGTACGTGTCTGGCGGCTCGTGTCGATTCGCTTCGCGCCGGCCCATGACTCCTGATAGGCAGAACCCTATGTTCGCGTCCAAGCCCCCGCTGCGCAGTGTGGGCAGCGACCCCGACTACCGCTTCACCCTGGCCAACGAGCGGACCTTCCTGGCCTGGTTGCGGACGGGTCTGGCGCTGCTGGCCGGAGCGGTGGCGCTGGCCAGCCTGGTCCACGATTTCGGACCGCGCCCGTTCCGGATCGTGATCACGGGGCTGCTGCTCGTGCTGTCGCTGGTGGTCACCGCGGGCGCCTATGTCCGGTGGGATCGCGCCGAGCGGGCCATGCGGGAGAAGCGCCCTCTGCCGACCGATCCGCTGCCCCGGATCATCGTCTCCGGGGCGGCGATCATCATCGTGGCCGCAGCGGTGCTGGTCTACCTCGCCGAGTTCGGCCGGTGACCGAGAACCCGGACGTCACAGCGGTGGCCGAGCGCACGGCGCTGGCGTGGCAGCGCACAACCATCGGGTTGTTGGCGATTGGTGCCCTGCTGGTGCGCTGGAGCGTGGTCGAACGGTTTGCGCTGTGGCCGGGCATCATGCTCACCACGGCAGCCGCGCTCGCCGGCCTGGTCCTGGTCCGGCGGCGCTACCAACGGGTCCGCGCCGCGCTGCTGGCCGGGCAGACGCCGCTCTCGCGCTACTTGATCCCCGGCGCCACCGCGGTCGTGCTGGTGCTCGTCGCCGGTGTGGGCGCGGCAATCCTGCTGGAGTACAGCCGCCTCTAGGCCTCGTCTTTGAGCATGCGGGCTATCTCGCGGGCCTGTTCCTCGGTCACGTCACCGGAAAGCTGCAACACCTCGCCGTCAATCCGCTCGGTGATCTTCGGCGCCCACACCACCAGGTTGGACCGTACGAACGCGACCTGCTGATCGATATGCGACGCGGTGAAATCGCCGAACGCCCGCGCTGATTCCGGAGTCATCGTGACCTGCACCATCTGCTTGGCGGTCAGCGGGTTCAGGAACGAGTCGACATCGGTGAGCTGAACCGTCAACGCCTGCGGGCCCAGCTCGTACACCGCGGACTTGACGATGTCGCAGATGCGCAGCGGCGCCTCGGGCGGCGTCGGTGGCGGCGGGTCGCAGTCCCCGGGCCGGATGACGAACGGCCCCCCGGTCACCGGCCGCAGCGACAGCGGCTTGATGGTCAGCGGCGGCGGCGTGGTGGTGGTGGTCGTCATACCGACGGCGTCCTGCTGCTTGGTCAGGACACCCGGGGTGAGCAGCACCCCGAGGACGGGCACCACGATCGCCGCCGCCGCCAGCGCCGCCACCACGGCGATCATGATCCGCCGGTTGCGGGGGGACTTGTCGGTCATGCGCTCCTCGATCTGAATGTCATTGGCTTACATGGGAACGGGCGCACCGAATCCTGGGATGATCCCGATCGGGATCACTGCCAGCAGGATCGCACCGACAGCGAACACGATCAGAGTGCGGCGGGTCGGCGGTTCATCGATTTCGGGCTGGTTGCGGGTGTACAGCAAGAAGACCACCCCGAGGTCGAAGGCGATGATCACCCACCACCGGACCCAGTCCACCCCGGTCGCGAACACCGGCAAAATCATCACGATCCCGACGAGCATGGCCAGCGGCCTGCCCCGAAGGATCGCGGTGAACCGCCGTACCGGAACACCTGCGACATGGCTGATCGCCAGCATGCCGATGAGCAGCGTGGCCAGCCCGTAGACCGTCGATCCGGCCAGCGCCACCACACCGATGCTGCCGACGAAGCGCACGCCTTCACCGAAGGTCATGTCGAACAACGGCAGGAAGGCCCGGCAGAACCAGTCGTGGTAGTCGACGTAATAGTGGAAGCCACTCAGCAGCTGGCCGATGGTCGGTTTGCCGGCCAGTGGATGGTTCATGGGCCCGTGCTGCACCAGCTGACACAACTGCGGGGACACCTTCTGCCTGCCGAATGCGGCCAACGCCAGGGCGACCAACACGGGCGGCCCGAGCGCGGCCACGACGCTGGTCCAGAACGCCTTGGCGTCCAAATGCCGCGCCAGCACCGTCAGCGCCGACAGCACGCCGAGCCCGAACAGGAACGGCGTCGCCTCGTGGATCAACGTCAACACGGCAAGCGTCAAACCAAAGACAGCACTGGCCATTACGGTCGCGCGGGTGGCGACCCTGGTCAGCAGGACCGCGAACAGGGCCAGCGCGGCGCCGCCCAGCAGATCGGTACGCGCCGAGAACAGCGCGAACGCGAACCCGAACGGCAACACAGGGATCAGCAGGGCGGTCAGCCGCCGTCGCTGCGACCGTCCGGACCTGACGGCGACCGACCAGGCCACCCCTGCGAGACCGAGAACGAAGGCCACCGTCGGAATCCAGCGCAGCACCGCCAGGCCGCCGAAGTAGTGCGCGGCGCCGAACAGGTCCAGCATCTCGCCGGCAAGTCCGCGCCGGATGAAACCCACCGAGTAGTCGATGGCGAAGTACGAATACCAATAGCCGTCGGGGACCACCGTGATCGCAAGCGTCACAAGCACTGCCGCCCAGAACAGCAGCAGTGCGGTGAACGTGATGAAGAAGCCACGCCTGCTCCCGGTGTCGACCGCGGCGCTCGGCATCGGATGAGTATAGGGTCGGTTCGCGTGAGCCAAGATGCGACGGTCGCCTATCTGGGCTTCCACGACAAGGACAATCTCGGCGACGACGCGATCTACGACGCGGTCAAATCCCAGCTGCCCGGGGTCACGTTCAACGACATTCCGCGGCTGGCGCACGAATTCGTCTTCCCGCTCGGCGCCGCCCTGCACCGGGCTCGTACCCCCAGCACGCTGGTGATGGGCGGCGGGACGCTGGTCGGAGTCCGCTACTTCCGCCTGCTGGCCAGGGCGGGCCTCGCGGTGACCAAGAACGACGGCAAGTACGCGATCGGCGTCGGGGTGCAGGACCCGGGCTATGCCGGTCGCGGCAGCGGGTCGGGCAACGACGAGCTCACCAAGTGGAAGCCGATCCTGGCCGATTTCGACTCCGTATCCGTGCGCGGGCCCCGCAGTGTGGAACTGCTGGCCGAGATCGGTGTGGCGGCGCAGGTGACCGGCGACCCGGCACTGATCCTGCCGCGGCCCGAAGTGCCGGTCGAGGACGGCCTGATCGGGGTCAGCCTCGGCTACGGCGACGACATGTGGGGACATGACCCCGCCGGGGTCGCTGAGCAGGTCGCGATCGCGGTGCGAGAACTGGCGAGCCGGGGCCATCGGTTTGTCGGCATTCTGATGAATCCCGACGACCGCACGTGGCTGGAGGTGGCGCTCCGGGACGTGTCCACCGACATCCTGCTACCACCCGACGCCGAGGCGGGCGCACGGGAGTTCGCCCGGTGCTCGGCGGCCATCGTGTGCCGGCTGCACGCCGGCATCTTGGCCGCACTGTCCGATACCCCGGTGGTTTCCCTTGAGTACCAACCGAAGTGCCGCGATTTCGCATTGTCCATCGACGACGCCGCTTCACTGATCCGCACCGACGAGGTGACCGGCGCCGGCATCGTCGACCGGGTTCTGGAGTCGCTGGCCGACTCACGCGCCATCCGGGCCAACAAACGCGCCGCCGTCGACCGGCTACGCACCCAACTGGACTCCGAGTACAGCGCGCTGCGCCGTCAGCTCGGCGTCGCGGGCGTCTGACGGGCGCGCCGCAGCGCGTCGCCGCTGAACACCAGCAGCGCCAGCCAGATCAGCGCGAAACCGGCCCAGCGGGCCGGCGGCATCGGCTCGTGCGCCACCAGCACGCCCCACGTCATCTGCATAGCCGGATTCAGGTACATGAGCAGTCCGAGGGTGACCAGCGGCAGGCGCTGGGCGGCGGCGGCGAACAGCAGCAGCGGGATCGCGGTGATCGGCCCGGACAGGACCATCAGCGCCAGGTGACCCGGCCCGTTGCTGGCGAACTGGCCGTGCCCACTGAGCTGCAGCACGACGATGTACGCGATGGCGAATGGCGCGGCGATCGCGGCCTCCACACCCACGCTGACCCGCGGATCGGTGGGAACCACCTTCTTGACCACACCGTAGAGACCGAACGTCGAGGCCAGCCCGAGCGCGATGATCGGCGGCCCACCGACCTCGACGCCGAGCAGGATCACCGCGGCCAGCGCGATCAGCACGGCCACCACCTGAGCCCGGTTGAGCCGTTCCCGGAAGATCAGCACCCCGAGCAGAACGCTGATCAGCGGATTGATGAAGTAACCGAGCGCGGCGTCGACGACGTGGCCGTTGCTGACCGCGAAGATGAAGATGACCCAGTTGGCCGACACCAGCGCCGAGGCACACAGCAACAGCAGCCAGGTACGTCCGGTGATGGACCGCAGGTGGGACAGCTTGCGCATGGCGACCACCACACCGGCCATCAGAACCAGCGTCCAGACCACCCGGTGCGCCAGAACCTCCAGCGCCCCAGCCGGTTTCAGCAGCGGGAAGAACGCCGGGAACAGGCCCCAGGACCCGTAGGCACCGATGCCGTAGAGCAGACCGCCGGTCTTGGTGTCCTGTTTGGGGACCGTCACGATTCGCCGCGCAGCACATCCAATGCGTGCTGCAGGTCGGCCGGGTAGGGCGCGGTGACCTCGAAGTGCCTGCCGTCGGCGGGATGGGCGAACGCCAGGGAACGGGCGTGCAGCCACTGCCGTTCCAGGCCGAGCCGCTTGGCCAGCACCGGGTCGGCGCCGTAGGTCAGATCACCGGCGCAGGGGTGGTGCAGCGCGGCGAAGTGCACCCGGATCTGGTGCGTGCGACCGGTTTCCAGATGGATATCGAGAAGACTTGCGGCCCGGAACATTTCGACGGTGTCGTAGTGGGTGACGCTGTGCCGCCCGGTCTCGGTGACGGCGAACTTCCAGTCGTGGCCGCGATGCCTGCCGATCGGTGCGTCGATTGTTCCGCTCGACGGATCCGGATGGCCCTGCACCACAGCGTGATAGCGCTTGTCGACGGTGCGCTGCTTGAAAGCCCGCTTGAGCAGCGTGTAGGCCCGCTCGGACAGCGCGACCACCATGACACCCGAGGTGCCGACGTCGAGCCGATGCACGATGCCCTGCCGCTCGTGGATGCCCGACGTGCTGATCCGGAATCCGGCCGCGGCGAGACCGCCCAGCACGGTGGGTCCGTGCCAGCCGACGGTGGC
Source organism: Mycolicibacterium aromaticivorans JS19b1 = JCM 16368 (assembly GCF_000559085.1). Taxonomy (NCBI): domain Bacteria; kingdom Bacillati; phylum Actinomycetota; class Actinomycetes; order Mycobacteriales; family Mycobacteriaceae; genus Mycobacterium; species Mycolicibacterium aromaticivorans. Next base: position 112,471 of record NZ_JALN02000001.1, read on the forward strand.
GTGGGCAGCCACCCCCGGCGGTTTGTCTATGGCGACGATGTCGGCGTCGGAGTACAGGATCGTCATGCCCTCGATCACTTCGGGCGTGTTCTCCGGCGGCGGCGCTTCCTCCGGGATCTGCACGTGCAGCCACGCACCGGCCTCGAGACGGTCGGACTTGCCCGCCCGTGCGCCGTCGAGCTCGACGCCGCCGTCTTCGGCGATCGCCGCGGCAGCGGTCCGGGACAGCCCCAGCAGCCGGGCCAGGCCCGCGTCGACGCGCATGCCGGCCAGCCCCTCGGGGACCGGCATGGACCGTTCGGCCATCAGGCCGTCTCGGCCTTGTCGTCGCTGGCGGCCGGCTCGGACGTGCGGCGACCCGCGGTGTCGAAGTCGTAGCCGAACAGCGAGAGCCCTACCAGCAGGATGGCCCCGCCGACCACCGCCGGATCGGCCACGTTGAACACCGGCCACCAGCCGATGGAGAGGAAGTCGACGACGTGCCCGCGCAGCGGGCCGGGCGAGCGGAAGAACCGGTCGACCAGGTTCCCCAGCGCGCCGCCCAGGATCATTCCGAGGCCAACCGCCCACCACGGCGACACCAGACGCCGGCCCATCCAGAAGATCCCGATCACCACACCGGTGGCGACCAGCGTCAACACCCAGGTGTAACCGGTGGCCATCGAGAAGGCCGCGCCCGAGTTGCGCACCAGCGTCCAGGTGACGGTGTCGCCGATGATCGACACCGGCTGGCCCGGCGTCAGCCACCGCACGGCCAGCACCTTGGTGATCACGTCGAGCGCCAGCACCACACCCGCCACCGACAGCAGCAGCCGCAGCCGACGTGGTGTCTTGGCGCTGTCCTTGGATTCGTCGGTCACTCCCCCATCATTCCCTAGTCTGTTGGGCATGCCCCGACTCGTCGTCGTTACCACCGGCGGGACGATCGCCACCAGCGCGGACGACGAGGGCGTCCTGCGACCGGTGCACGGTGGCGCCGAGCTGGTCGCCGGGCACGATGCGCAGGTGATCGACCTGTTCACCCTGGACAGCTCGCAGCTGACGCCGGCCGAGTGGGTGCGGATTTCCGACGCCGTCACCGCGGCCGCCACCGGGGCCGACGGCGTCGTCGTCACGCACGGCACCGATTCGATGGAAGAGACCGCCTTATGGCTGGAGCTGACCTACGCCGGTGACGCGCCGGTGGTCGTCACCGGCGCCGCCCGGTCGGCTGACGCCCCCGACGCCGACGGACCGGCCAACCTGCGCGACGCCCTCGCGGTGGCGGCCGGCCCGCGCGCCCGTGGCCGGGGCGTGCTGATCTGCTTCGCCGGATGGGTGCGCCCGGCGCTGGGCACCACCAAGGTGGGCGGCCCAGATCTGTTCGGGGGCGCCGCGCCGGTGGGCCGGGTCCGCGAGGGGACAGTCGAGTGGACCGGCGATGCGCGGCGGGCCTACCTCGGCCCGGTAGCCGGGGCGGCACGGGTCGACATCGTGGCTGCCTATCCCGGCGCCGACGGCACCGCGATCGACGCGTTCGTCGACGCGGGCGCCGCTGGTCTGGTGATCGAGGCGATGGGGGCAGGCAACGCCGGAGCCCCGATCATCGAGGCGGTGCGCCGGGCCTGCGCCCGCGGCGTTGCCGTGGCGGTCACCACCCGGGTGCCCGGGGGGCCGACGGCGGCGGCCTACGGGCCGGGCCACGACCTGGTCCGCGCCGGAGCTGTGCTGGTTCCGCACGTGCGCAGCAGTCAGGCCCGGGTGCTGATGATGGCCGGGTTGAGCGCGGGGCTACCCGTGGTCGACGTCATCGCCCGCTGGGGCTGAGGCGCGGCTTTCCAGACCGCTGACGTACTCCGCCCAGTCCAGGCTGTCGACCGGGTTGGCTTTGACCAGGTCCGGTTCGTCGATGGCGAACGTCCGCATCACCCCGGGCCCGCTGCCGCGCGTTTCGAAGCGAACGCTGACCACGCCGTGGCCGGCGCCCTGTACCCAGCCGTGGCCGAGGTCCCGATGACCGACGTCGTCACCGATGCGCCAGCCTCCGGCTTCCGGCATTGCCACCGGCATCGGCGCCTGGGTGTCCGGCGCCTCGGCGACCTCGGCCTCCACCTGCTCGAGATCGGGGAACAGCGACTCCTGGCGGACGTCGGACAGGCCCGAAAAGCCAACGCCCAGAAGGCGGATGGGGCCGATGTCCCGGGGATCGAGGAGTAGCCGGTAGGCGGTGGCGGTCAGCGTGCCGACGTTGCCGGTGGCGTACGGCAGCGTTGCCGAGCGGGTGAGGGTGCTCATGTCGGACCGCTTGAGCTTGACCGTGACCGTGCGGGCGCCGCGACCGTCTCGCTGCAGTCGCTGGTGGGCGTGCTCGGCGATCGGGCCGATGGCGTCACGCAGCTGCTCGATGGTGGTGAGGTCGGCGGGGAAGGTCGACTCGGCGCTGATCTGCTTGGCCTCGGCGCGTTCGGCCACCGGGCGGTCGTCGATGCCGCGGGCCAGGCGGTGCAACGCGGGACCGACGGTGGCACCGAGGATGCTGGCGGCCTCGGCGTCGGTCAGCGCGGCCAGCTGGCCGATCGTGTCGATGCCGAGCCGGTGCAGCTTATCCTCGGCGACCGGGCCGATCCCCCACAACCGGCGTACCGGCAAGCCGTCGAGCAGGGTGCGCTCCTCGTCGCGGCGGACCACGCGAAACCCGTCGGGCTTGGCCAGGTCCGAGGCGATCTTGGCGATCTGCTTGCCCGACCCGGCCCCGACCGAGGCCACCAGGCCGGTCTCTTCGCGGACCCGGCGGCGCAGCAGTACGGCGAACTCCTCGACGTCCGCGGCGCTGGCCCCAGCCAGTTCGATCGGCTCACCGAACGCCTCGTCGAACGACAGCTGCTCGAGGACGGGCACCATGGCACGCACCGTGTCAAGCACCCGCCGACTGGCCACCCCGTAGACCACGCCTCGCGGCGGCAGCACCACCGCTGCGGCGCCGACCATCCGCCGCGCCTGGTGCATCGGCATCGCCGAGCGGGCGCCGAACACCCGCGCCTCATAACTGGCGCCGGCCACCACACCGCGGCCGCCGAGCCCGCCGACCAGGACGGGGCGGCCACGCAGGGTCGGGCGGGTCAGCTGTTCGACGGACGCGAAGAACGCATCCATGTCGAAATGTAAGACCCAGCGCTCCACGCGTCGATGCTATTGGCTGGGTGCGTCAGGCCTTGCTGATCGCGACCAGCACCCCGTCGCCGATCTCCACGGCACCATCCGGCTCACCGAAGTCGAAACTCGTCGCGAGGATCTCGCCGGCGATCAGATCGGTGTGCGCCGCAGCCCAATCCGCCCGTTCGGCGGGCACCGACATGACCACCCGAATGCGGTCACTGACGTCCAGACCGCTGGACTTGCGCAGATCCTGCAGTTCACGGATGCGGTCCTTGGCCCAGCCTTCGGCCTCCAACTCCGGGGTGAGGGTGCCGTCGAGCACCACCAGGCCGGCACCGTCGGGCAGCGCCGCCGTCCATTCCGGATCGGCGGCCACCAGCTTGGCCGTGAACTCCTCCGGAAGCAGCACGGCCGGGCCGGCGGTGAGCGTCCCGTCGGCGTTGAGCACATAGTCGCCCGCCTTGACGGCCTTGATCGCCGCCTGGACGTCCTTGCCGATGCGCGGGCCTGCAGCCCGCGCATTGACCGCGAGCTCGAACCGGCCGTAGGCGGGCACGTCGTCGGTGAGCTCGACGGCCTTGACGTTCAGCTCGTCGGCGATCAGGTCCGCGAACGGTTCGAGACTCTGCGGATTATCCACGGCAACAGTCAGTTTCGGTAGCGGAAGCCGCACGCGGAGCTTCTTGGCCTTGCGCAGCGAGGACGCCGTCGAGCAGACGTCGCGCACCTGGTCCATGGCGGCCACCAACGCCGGGTCCGCTGGGACCACGCCAGCCTGCGGCCAGTCGGTCAGATGCACCGAGCGCTCGCCGGTCAGACCCCGCCAGATCACCTCGGTGGCCATCGGCAGCAGCGGGGCCGCCAGCCGGGTGGTCACCTCCAGCACGGTGTGCAGGGTGTCGATGGCGTCCGGATCCTCTTCCCAGAAGCGCGAACGCGACCGGCGCACATACCAGTTCGTCAACGCTTCGGTGAACTGGCGCAGCTGCTCGCAGGCGCCGGAGATGTCGCAGACGTCCATCGACCCGGTCAGCTGGTCGCGCAACTCGGCGAGCTTGGCCAGGATGTAGCGATCCAGCACGTGGGTCGAATTCGTGCGCCAGGTACCGACTTTCGGCGCGTAAAGGGCGAGGAAGCTGTAGGCGTTCCACAGCGGGAGCAACACCTGGCGGACACCTTCGCGGATACCCTGCTCGGTGACGATCAGGTTGCCGCCCCGCAGAATCGGCGACGCCATCAGGAACCAGCGCATCGCGTCGGAGCCGTCGCGGTCGAAGACCTCGTTGACGTCGGGGTAGTTGCGCAGCGACTTGCTCATCTTCGCGCCGTCGTTGCCGAGCACGATCCCATGTGACACACACGTTTTGAAGGCAGGCCGGTCGAACAGCGCGGTGGCCAGCACATGCAAGGTGTAGAACCAGCCGCGGGTCTGCCCGATGTACTCCACGATGAAGTCACCGGGGAAATGAGCTTCTTCCCCTCCCGCCGCCCCACCCAGGAACCAGTCCTCGTTCTCGAACGGGTAGTGCACCTGCGCGTACGGCATCGACCCGGAGTCGAACCACACATCGAAGACGTCCTCGATGCGGCGCATCGTCGAGTTGCCGGACGGGTCGTCGGGATTGGGCCGGGTCAACTCGTCGATGTACGGCCGGTGCAGATTGTCGGGTCGAACGCCGAAATCACGCTCGAGTTCGTCGAGGCTGCCGTAGACGTCGATCCGCGGGTACGCCGGGTCATCGGAGACCCACACCGGAATCGGGGTGCCCCAGTACCGGTTTCGCGAGATCGACCAGTCCCTGGCCCCGGACAGCCACTTGCCGAACTGACCGTCCTTGACGTGCTCGGGATACCAGGTGATCTGCTGATTGAGCTCCACCATCCGGTCGCGGAACTCGGTGACCTTCACGAACCACGACGACACCGCCCGGTAGATCAGTGGATTGCGGCAGCGCCAGCAGTGCGGATACGAGTGGTCGTAGGTTTCCTGGCGGATCAGTACCGGGGCGTTGACCGCGGCGGATCCGGTGCCGTTCTTGAGATCCCGGATGATCTGCGGGTTGGCGTCGAACACGTGCTGGCCCTGATAGTCGGGCACACTGGCATCGAAGCGGCCCTTGGAGTCCACCGGCGTCACCGGCGCGATGCCGACGGTGTCGGTGGTGGCCTTGTCATCCTCGCCGTACGCCGGGGCCATGTGCACCACCCCGGTGCCGTCCTCGGTGGTGACGAAGTCACCACGAAGCACCTGGAAAGCATTGGCGGAGTTCAGGAAATACGGGAACGGCGGCAGGTAGTGCAGCCCGAGGAGTTGTTCACCGGTGACGGTGGCGAGCACCTCGGGCTCCTCCCCCAGCTCGCGGGCATAGGCGGCGAGCCGGGCCTGAGCGAGCACCAGACGCCGGCCGTCGACCTGCACCACCACGTAGGTGACGTCGGGATTGACCGCGACGGCCTGGTTCGACGGCAGCGTCCAGGGCGTGGTGGTCCAGATCAGCAGGTAGGCGCCGTCCAGATCGGAGCCGGCCTGGTTGATCCGGAACCCGACGGTGATCGCCGGGTCCTGCCTGCTCTGGTAGACGTCGTCGTCCATGCGCAGCTCGTGCGACGACAGCGGGGTCTCGTCGTTCCAGCAGTACGGCAGCACCCGCACGCCCTCGTATGCCAGCCCCTTGTCCCACAACTGCTTGAACGCCCAGATGACAGACTCCATGAACGACAGGTCCAGGGTCTTGTAGTCGTTGTCGAAGTCGACCCAGCGCGCCTGACGCGTGACGTATTCGCGCCACTCACTGGTGTACTTGAGCACCGAGGCGCGGCAGGCGTCGTTGAACTTCCCGATGCCCATCTCTTCGATCTGGGCTTTGTCGGTGATGCCGAGCTGACGCTGCACCTCGAGTTCGGCGGGCAGCCCGTGGGTGTCCCAGCCGAACCGGCGCTCCACTTTGTATCCGCGCATCGTCCGGTATCGCGGCACGATGTCTTTGACGTAGCCGGTCAGAAGGTGGCCGTAGTGCGGTAGGCCGTTGGCGAACGGCGGACCGTCATAGAAGACGTATTCCTCGGCGCCGTCGCGCTGGGCGATGCTGGCCCGGAAGGTGTCGTCGGATGCCCAGTAGTCCAGGACATCGAGTTCGAGGGCCGGGAAGCTCGGTGAACCACCAGCCGGCTTCGGGTAGCCATTCTCGGTCACGGGTGCGTTCGTCTCCTGTGCCAGGTGTCTGGACACGGGGACGACGACGCGCGGAGTGCGCGAGCGCCGCGGTACCACCCCGCTTACGCACGTCGACGTGCGTCGCTCTTGAGAGGCTGTGACGGGCCCACCCGTTCGGTTCTACTCGGTCGTTCCCGCGCCGCGGCGCGGGCCTTTCTTCCGAAGGCTCCCCGGTGATGGCCGGATCGGCGCCGTTGGAGGAATTCTAGCCGTTAGACGGTGTCGCATATCGGGGTGGCCTCGGACGTCACACTGATCAGCCCGAGACGGAACTGGTTGGCCAATTCCTCGACCGTGCAGTGATCCAGCCGGCGCGAGTCGTACCACCAGTCCATCTGCACCTCGCCGTCGCAGCGGTAGGCGAGCACGCCCAGCGCCGGACCGTCGGCCAGTTGCAGCGGCCCTAGCGACGGCTCCGGAGGCAGCCCGAGGAACGAGAACGCCACGTCGGCCGGCGATGTGCTGAGCCGGGCTGGCGTCAGCGCGTCGCGAACCTCGGCCAGCAGGTCGTTGGCGTTCAGGCCTCGTTCGTCGGCGCAGCACAGCCGAATGGGCTGCACTGCGGTCAAGCCACTGACCATCACGAAACCGACCCCAATGGTTCTGGCGATCGCCCGGCCGAGAGCGGCCAGCAGCACTTCCTCGATGCCGACCAGGGCAGCCTCGACGGCTCCGTCCAGTTCGGCGGTCAGTTCGTGGGACAGGGGCGCCGACAATCGAACCAAATCTTCTGGTCGAGGCCGGCCGGGAATCTCATCATCGACTACCCGCACATTGCTAGACGGGTAGGTCACAGGAGCAACCATGGGATCACCGTAGCGGTCGTGTCCCATAAATGGGAGACCTATCCCAGAAGTGTGACGACGGTGTCAATTAAGTTATCAATTTGTCGTATGTAGTCAGCGGTACCCAATACCGGGAGTTCGGGTTATTGTGAGGCGTGCCCAGGACCGATGAGAACGGACGCCAGCTCAAAACCCTGCTCGACTACCTCCTCGACGGGGACATCGAGGCCCGAGACATCTACGACGCACTGGGCACCTCCAGCAGCACTTATTACCGGCGGGTGAAGGAGCACGACTACCCGAACGCCGAAGAACTGCGCCTGGTGGCCTCTCGATTCGGGCTCAGTTATCCCGATTTGCAAGTGCGGTTTGGACTTATGAGTCGCGAAGAAGTTCAAGAATATTTCGAATCCTCTCCATTTACGTTGGCGACAATTAATACCGCCACCGCCACGCGTAATAACGTGAAATTCTCAGAATTGAAGCCTCGACTCGACGCTCCTCCGCTGTAGTATTTGCTGAAGTTATTCGGGGGCGTAAGGCGACGAAGGCATGGGTCTTGGGGCACTGATCACGATCACGGTTGCGTGCGTGGTGTGGAGCCTGTGGATCAGGCGACTCACCTGGTCCTGCCGCTGGGAAGTGGCGGCCACCTTGAACATCGCACTGCAGGGTGCGGCGGTGTTCCTGATGTCTCCGTTCGCGTCTGAAACCATCGGTCAGCTGTTGCACACGCTGACCGGAGTGTGGAACCTCGAGGACTACATCGGCCACGACTGCTACGTGGTGGCGGCCTCCGCGATCGTCTACAACGCGCTGGGCCGACTGCAGGACGACAATGCGACGCAGGCGGCATTCAAGCAATATGTCGAGCGGCCGGCGACGCTGTGCATTCCCTTGCTATTGGCAACCTTTTCGATGGGCAACGGGTCGAAAATATATCGCTCGGACTTCTTCACGGTGCCCACCGACTTCTGGCTCTCGGCCTACTGGCTGCTGCTGTGCGGAATGCTGATCTATCTGCTCGGCTACTCCGCTCGGGCGCTGCTCGTCCTGCGTCAGGATCCGCGGTCGCGACGCATCGCCAACATCTATCTGGTGTCCTCGGCCAGCGGCATCCTGGCCTGCACGATCCGCATCGTCACCGCCTACGTACCCCGGCTCCAGGAGATCGAGGGCGGCACGCTGGTGTGGTTCTTCGCCTGCTTCTGCGGCGCCGGCTTCGCCTTGACGGCCGCGCATTCGTGGCGGATCAAGACCCGGTGGTTCACCCACGCACCCAGCTGATGACCTGCCCGCACCCGGCGGGCCCGATAATGGTGATCGATGAAAATCGCGGTGACTATCCACGGAACCCGTGGTGATGTCGAACCCTGTGCGGCCGTAGGTCTTGAGCTCCGGCGCCGCGGCCACGACGTACACCTGGCGGTGCCCCCGAACCTCGTCGCGTTCACCCGCGCTGCGGGCCTGCCGGCCACCGCCTACGGGCCCGACTCACAACAACAGCTGCAGGGGGACGTCTTCGAGCGGCCCGATGCCCTGACCGCCGCCGCGCCCGCGGACTGGCTGCGGCTGGGTAACCCGCTGAACGCGCTGCGCAAGGCGCGTACCGCCGCCACCCGCGGCTGGGATGAGATGGCCGACACGCTGCTCGGCATGACCGAGGGCGCCGATCTGGTCGTCAGCGGAACGGCTTACCAGGAGATCGCCGCCAACGTCGCGGAGTTTCGCGGGCTTCCGCTGGCCCAGGTGCACTACTTCCCGGTTCGGGCCAACACCCAGGTGCTGCCCGTGCGGCTGCCAGCGCCGATCACCAGGGCCGCGTACGCGGCGGGCGAGTGGATGCACTGGCAGCTGCTGAAACCGGCCGAGACCAGGCAGCGCCGCACGCTGGGCCTGCCTTCGACCAGGACCCGACCGGTCGGCCGGATCGTGGCCGCCGACACCCTGGAGATCCAGGCCTACGACCCGGTGTTCTTTCCGGGGCTGGCCGGTGAGTGGGGTGACCGGCGACCGCTCATCGGATCCCTGACACTGCAGATGCCCACAGAGGTCGACGACGAGGTCAGCTCCTGGATAGCCGCGGGCACGCCGCCTGTCTACTTCGGCTTCGGCAGCATGCCGCTGGACTCCCCCGCCGAGGCGGTACGGCTGATCAGCGACGTGTGCGAGGAACTCGGCGAACGCGCGCTGATCTGCGCCGGGTTCTCCGACTTCGACACCACCGGCACGGCGCCGCACGTCACGATCGTGCCGTCGGTGAACCATGCCGCGGTGTTCCCGGCCTGCCGCGCGGTGGTGCATCACGGCGGCGCCGGCACCACCGCGGCCGGCATTCGCGCCGGAGTCCCCACTCTGGTGCTGTGGGTAGCGGCCGAACAACCGCTTTGGGGCAAACAGGTCGCACGGCTCGGCATCGGCGCGACCCGGCGGTTCGCCGCGACCACGCGCGGTTCGCTACTAACCGACCTGCGAGCCGTTCTGGCTCCGGAAATGGCACACCGGGCTCGTTTGCTCGCCACGCGAATGAGCACGCCGTCAGAGAGCGTCGCGACGGCAGCCGACCTTCTGGAGAAGGCCGCCCGCAACCGCCACGCGGGGTGACGTCCACTCTGCCCGCCGCATGCCGGCAAGGTAGAATTCGGCGTTGTGTGGACAACCGTGGTGCTGCTCGGCCTCGCCGTCAGCATCGAGCCCGCACGTATCGCTCTGATCGCACTGCTGCTGACCCGACCACGTCCCGCGCGACACCTGGCTGTCTTCCTCTGCACCGGCCTGGCAATGAGCCTCAGCGTGGGCTTCACGGTCCTGTTCATTTTCCATCACAGCTTCCTGGGCAAAGCCGATCTCAACCCGGCCCTCATCCAGATCGGCATCGGCGTCGTCGCCGTGCTGCTCGGTGCCCTGCTCATGTCGAAGATCCCGTTGCGCCAGTTCTCCCGCAAGGAGATGGCCGAGGTGCCCGCCGGGGGCGCCAACGAGACCGTCCTGGAGGTCGAGAAGGAACTGGCTCCGGGCCGGTTCAAGCGACTGAGCACCAGGGTGCGCGCGTTCGTGCAGGGTGAGTCGTCCTGGTTCTCCGGGTCCATCGGCGCCGCCCTGGCGATGCCGAGCGTCGACTACATGGCCCTGCTGGCGCTGATCATCGCGTCGAAAACCCCACCGGCCGAGCAGGCCGCGGCCCTGGTCACCTTCCTGCTGCTGGCCAGTTGGGCGGCCGTCATCCCGCTGCTCAGCTTCATGGTGGCGCCGGCCAAAACCCGAGTGTGGGTGCAGCGCTTCAACGACTGGATCCGCACCCGCACCCGCAGGCATGCGGGCATGTTCGTCGCAGCGGTCGGTGTGATCTTGATCGGGGTCGGCCTGCACGGGCTGTGACCCCGCGAGTCACTCGACGACGGCGTTCAGCCCGAATTCGGTCAGTGTCTGACCCACCAGGCCCCGCAGTCGCTGCTTGGTGTTCTCGCCGCCGATCTCGTAGGCCTCGATGGAGATCACGACCTTGCCGTTGATCCGCGCGGACACCACGACAAGCTGACCGTGCGAACGTTCGATCTCGCGCCGCGTCACGTTCTGGTCGAGGGCCCTCAGCACGATCTTCTCCGCGGTTGTGCCGTCCACCTGGGCGATCTGCGGAGGCAGGTCCCCAAGGTTGGAGCAGGACACCGGGAGGTCCTCGGAGTAGGAGAACAACAGCTCGGCCACTCCCTTGACGGCGACCTGAGGCAACCATGGCATCAACGGGAAGAGTTGCATCGCCGGGTCGGTTTGTTCCTTGGCCATCTGCCGTGACTCACGCACGACGGCACGCGACTCGGTCAGGTCGACGGTCACCTTCTCCGGGTCGACGGTGGCGTTGGCGAAGGCCATTGCCAGTGCACGGTCGTCCTCGAGGCTCTCACGCAGGTTGATCGCGATCACCAGCGTCACCGCGCCGTCGGACTTGCGGCGCCGGCCCAACCGCTCGGCGACCTTCGCGGTCACGCCGACGAGCAACGAATACCCGTTGCCGCCAAGGCTTTCCGCACGAGCATCCCACTCGGCGAGGTCGACGAACGCGGCCACCGAGGGCACGTGGACGATCTCGTCCAGGCCGGATTGATCGACGCGCTTCCTGCGGGACTGGATCACATCCCGGCGCTTGCTCCACAGCAGCTTCGCGCCGATGACCAGCGCCCGACGCGTCTCGGGCAGGTCCCGCAGCGCCTGGCGTGCGTCGGCGGCCAGCGCCTGGCGCCGGGGCCGCGAGCCGGGGCGGCCATAGCCGCCGTCGCGGATATTGCCGGTGACCGCCTCGAAGATGGCCAGCCCGGCGGCGGTGCCGTCGCCGATCACATGCGACGCCACGATGCTGACAGCGGTGGCGCCGTCGGTCAGCGGCTGGACCACCAGGTACCACGTGGGGCCGTGTTCGGGGTCGATCGGGAGGGTCGCGAGCTCGTCGGCCCAGTCCATGAGTTCGTCACGCGGACGCGGCGTCGCGTTGAACTGGATCTCCGATGGCGCCTCGCGGGGTTGGACCCACCGCGGCCTGCCGAACGGCAGCGGCGAGCGCTCGATGCGCCTGCCGCCGAGCGAGTCGGCGATGTTGCGGTGGAATCGCCGCAGCCCCTCGATGTCGACGGGATGTTCGTACACCCACACGGCTTGCATGAGCTGCCCGCGACCGGTGGCACGCATCAGCTCGAAGGCCGTCTGATCGAAGAATTCGAGCCGGTGTTCTTGCGACTCAGCACTCACTGCGCAACCTCACTCGACGATGCCGGACAGTTCGAACTCTGCCAGGGTCTGGGTGATCACCCCACGCAGGCGCTGACGTGAGTTGTCGGCGCCCGGCTGGTAGCTCATCACGGGAACGATGACCATACCGCCGACGCGCGCCGACGCCACCGTCATCAGGCCGCGCCGTCGTTCGAGGACGTCGAGGGTGAGGTTGCGGTCGACCCCGCCGAAGTAGAAGCGCTCCGACGGTGTTCCGTCGAGTTGCAGCAGATCATCGGGGACGTCACCCATGTTCGAACACGACACCGGTACGTCGGAAGAGAAGTTGAAGGCCATGTCGGCCATCCGACCCATGGCCCGCTTGGGCAGGAACGGGATCAGCGGCAGCAGCTCGACCATCTCGTCGGGCTTCTCACGCGCGGTGATCAAACCCTTCTTGATCGCCGAGCGGGCGCCGGAGAGATCCTTGGCGACCGGGGCGGGGTCAAACGTCACGTTGGCGATGGTCACGACGTTGCCGCCGGTGTCCCCGGGGCTGTCACGCTCGCTGACCGGAATCATCAGCGTCGCCGCACCGTCACTGGGACGGGTTCGGCCGAGGTTCTGCGCCAGCTTGCCGGCAAATCCGGCTACCAGCGAAAAGTGGTTCCCGCCAAGGTCTTTCGCGCGCTGGTCCCACAGTTCTTTGTCGATGACGGCGGTCGTGAAGGCAATCATGACCGGCTTCCCATCACCGTGAGCGGGCGCCGACACCGGCTTGCTCGGGCGCACCAGCTCGTCCTTGCGACGGGTTGCGACTTTGGCCGCCTTGACCAGGGTCCGCCCGATCTCCGGCAGGTCGGATCCGAGCTGACGAAGATCCTCCAGCACGGCGCGCGAACGGGTGCGGGAATTCCGGGGCGGATAACCGAGGTCCTTGCCGGCACCGTGGACCGCGGCGATGACCGACGCCACGATGCCGCCGCCGTCGACGACGGTGTGCGACACGACGAGGCTCACCGCGGTGTTCCCGTCGGTGAACGACTGGACGCCGATCCGCCAGGCCGGCGAATATTCGGGGTCGAGCGGCAGCTCCACCTGCTCATGCGCCCAGTCCCACAGCTCCTCGCGCGGTCGCGGCTGCTCGGCGATCTCCAGCGGCGCCTGTGGCCCGGCGACAGACACCCACCGGTGCCGACCGAACGGCAGCGGTGAGGTCTCGACCAACCGGCCGACGAGCCCGCGGCCGAAGTTCTGGTGGAATCGCCGAACACCGTCGAGGTCGACAGGATGCTCGTAGATCCAGATGAGCTGCATGACGGCTTCTTGGCCGGCGCCACGCAGCGCCAACAACAACGCCTGATCGGCGTAGGGCACTACGTTGTCAGGTTTGGGCTTCCCCACCGGGTCAGACCGTCGCGATGGGCACGCGAGACGACGAGACCAGCTCGGATCGGCCGTCGGCCACCCGGAGATAAATGCACTTCATCAGCTCGACGAACTCGGCGACCGATTCGCGGGCGATCGGGTTGTCCGGGTAGGCGACGGTGATGATCGTGCCGGTGGCACGACGGTTGACCCACATGCCGACCTGATTGGCCGCGCCCAGATCGGTGTAGATGTGCCCACCCCGCGCATACCACTGCGACATGATCACCGGGTTCAGCGGCGGCAGGCCCACATCGAGGTAGGACAGCATCGGGACGCCGGGTCCGGCGGGGCGGATACGCGGGGTCTCCTCGGTGTCGGCGAGCTCGTAGACCCGCTCGATCGGCACGTTGGCCAGCGGCATCCCGGAGTCGAAGGACTCCTGAGCGGCCCGGGCGACTTCGGCGAAGTTGCGGGCGGCGACCGGCACCGAGAGCGGAACCACGCCGGTGAACCAGCCCGTGGTCATGAACTCCGCGGGCGTGCTGCGGGTGGTGGTCGGGGTGATGACGTAGTAGTCGTCGTCGCCGGTCACCTGCCGGTGGGCCAGCGCCGCGGCGGCGAACACACCGCCGATGAAGCGCACACCCGCCGAGGTGCAGGCCGACTCGAAGCGGTCGGTCTCGTGCTCGTCCATCAGCTGCACGGTGAGCAGGTCGCCGCTGCAATGCACCGAGGGATCGCCCAGCGGCAGCGGGAACGTCGGCATGGTGCCGCCATTGCTCTCCAGGAAGTCCAGCCAGCCGCGAACATCCGACGAGTCCATGGTCAGCTGCTCGGTGTACTCGTGCTGACGCGCGCAGTAGTCCTGGTAGCTGCCGGCCTCGGGCAGGCGCAGCGGTGCTCCGCCGCCGGCCAGCGCCTCGTAGTTCATGTGCATTTCCACGAACAGCGCCATCATCAGCATCGCGTCGGCGTGCAGGTGATCGACGCTGACGTAGAACGTGAAGTGATCGTCACGCTGGATCACACCGAACCGGAAGCAGTCCCACTCCAGCGGGCTCGGGGTGTCGAGCACGTGCTTCTTCCACTGCGCGGAATTCATCTCGCCGTGCTTGGTGGCCACGAACTGGATGTCGTTCGGGTTGTCCACGGTGTGCCGGACCAGCCGGTCGGTGCCGCTGTCGTCGGAGACGAACTCGAACCAGCTGTGGAACGTGTCGTGCCGGCGCAGGTAGGCGTTGATGACGAAGGTCATCGCGCGCACGTCGCACTTGCCCGGCATGTTCCACGCCGGGATCAGGAGCCGCGCCATCTCCAGGCCGTTGGCCGTGTGATTGCGGTAGCTGCGAATGTGCTGACCCTGCTGGTAGCTCGCAGGCACATCGCTGACCGGTGCGTCCTGAACCTTCTTCAGGCACGCCGGTGACGGGCTCCACGACACGACCTTTCCCGGCGCGTCCACCCAGTCATGGATTGCGGTAAGTGCAACCACCCTAAATACCCCTTCGACCCAGTTAGCGGGATGCAGCTGACGTTATGACGCCGGCCAGTGTTTCGCACAGGCTGTCGGCCAACGACCGGACAGTCGTTATGTCCATCGATCGGACGCGTATTCCCGTTTCAGTTTCGATACGCGTTCTCAGTTCCAGGTTGCCCAACGAATCCAGACCGTATTCGGAAATTGGCCGGTCCGGATCAATCGAGCGACGCAAAATCAGGCTGAGCTGCTCGGATACCAGACGACGCACCCGAGTCGGCCATTCCTCGACCGGCAACTCGTGCAACTCCGCCCGGAACGTGCTGGTGTCCGCAGGACGGTCGCCGCTGGCCTTGAAGGCCTCGGCGAACGGGCTGCGGGCGGCCAGATCGGTCAGCCACGGCGTCCCGATCATCGGCGCGTAACCGCTGTAGGCGCGGTCGTGGCGCAGCAGCGCTTCGAAGGCGCGAGCACCCTCGTCGGGGCTGATCATCGTGGTGTCGCCGGAGGCGGCCAGGTGCTTGCCCGCGCCGATCTCGTCCCACGCCGCCCACGCGATAGCCGTGGCAGGCAGACCCTGCGAACGACGCCAGTGGGTGAACCCGTCGAGCCAGCTGTTGGCCGCCGCGTACGCGCCCTGTCCCGGCGAGCCCATCAGGGCGGCCGCCGAGGAGAACGAGCAGAACCAGTCCAGCGGCTGTGCCGTGGTGGCCCGATGCAGATGCCAGGCGCCGTAGACCTTCGGCGCCCAGTCCCGGTCGATCAGCTCGTCGGTGATGTTGGGCAGGATGGCGTCCTCGACGACGGCGGCCGCGTGCAGCACTCCACGGACCGCCATACCGGTCGCGGTGGCCACCGTCACCAGGCGGTCGACCGTCTCCGACAGCGCGATGTCGCCGCTGACGACCTCGACCTGTGTTCCGGCGGCGCGCATGCGTTCGATCTCGACCAGCGCTTCCGGCTTCGGCTCCGACCGCGAGTTCAGCACGATCCGGCCGCAGCCGGCGTCGGCCATCTTCGAGGCGAGGAACAAACCAAGCCCGCCGAGGCCGCCGGTGATGATGTAGGAGCCGTCGCGGCGGAACACCTTGGCCTGCTCCGGCGGCACCACCACGCTGCTGTGGCCGACCTTCGGCACCGACAGCAGCAGCTTGCCGGTGTGCTCGGCCGCACCCATCACGCGGATGGCGGTGGCGGCGTCGGCCAGCGGGTAGTGCGTGGTCTCCGGCTGCGGCAGCACACCTTCGGCGGTCATCCGGTAGACGGTGTTGAGCAGCTCGCGGATCTGGGCGGGATGTGTGGTGGCCATCAGCGCCAGGTCGACACCGTAGAACGACAGGTTCTTGCGGAACGGGAACAGCCCGAGGCGGGTGTCACCGTAGATGTCCTTCTTGCCGATCTCGACGAACCGTCCGCCGAAGGCCAGCAGGTCGACACCGGCCCGCTGCGAGGCGCCGGTCAGCGAGTTCAGCACGATGTCTACGCCGTAGCCGTCGGTGTCCCGGCGGATCTCCTCACCGAAGGCGGCGCTGCGGGAGTCGTAGACGTTGGTGATGCCCATGCCGCGCAGGATGTCGCGGCGCTCCTCGGTGCCTGCGGTCGCGAAGATCTCCGCGCCGAAGTGCCGCGCGATCGCGATCGCGGCCTGACCCACACCGCCGGTCGCGGAGTGGATCAGCACCTTGTCCCCGGCCGTGATCTTGGCCAGGTCGACCAGGCTGTACCAGGCGGTCGCAGAGGCGGTGGACACCGCCGCGGCCTGGTCGTCGCGCAGGCCGGACGGCAGCGTGACGGCCACGTCGGCGTCGCAGGTCACGAATGTGCCCCAGCAGCCGTTGGGCGACATACCGCCCACGTGATCGCCGACCCGGTGCGACGTGACGTCGGGACCGACCGCGGTGACCACGCCGGCGAAGTCGATACCCAGCTGAGGGTGCAGACCCTCGAAGCTCGGATAGCGGCCGAAGGCCAGCAGCACGTCGGCGAAGTTCAGGCTGGACGCGGTGACCGCGACCTCGATCTGGCCCGGTCCCGGCGGGATCCGGTCAAACGCTGCCAGCTCCAGCGTCTGCATGTCACCCGGGACGCGGATCTCCAGGCGCATGCCGTCGCGGGAGTGGTCGACGACGGTGGTGTAGCGCTCGTCCGGCTGCAGGGGGCTCGGGAACAGGTGCGCGGAGTACCACTCGCCGGCGCGGAAGGCGGTCTCGTCCTCTTCCGAACCGGTGAGCAGTGCGCGGGCGACCAGCTTGGCGTCGACGTCGTCGTCGACGTCGATCTGGCTGGGCCGCAGCTGTGGGTATTCGGCACCGATCACGCGCAGCAGACCCCGCAGGCCGGCTTGTTCGAGGTTGGGCCGGTCGTCGGCCAGCACCGACTGGGCGTTACGGGTGACGACATGCAACCGCGGCGGCTCGCCAGCGGTGTCGGCGAGCTCGCGGGCGATCCGGACCAGGTGGCGCACCTGCTCTCCCCCGCGCAGCGGCATCTGCTCTTCCGGGCAGCCGGCGATGCGCGCCGGGGACACCACGACGACATTGTCGAACCCGCCCTGCGCGAAGTACGACGCGAGCCGCTCGGCGTTGCCGGCGTGGTCGGCCTGCTGCGGCCAGGACATGGTGGTGACGTCGGCGTCGTTCAGCTTGAGTGCATCGGTGAGCGCCGAGGCCAGCAGGTCCACGGTGTCGGAGGTGCTGACCAGCAGCCAGGTCGCCGAGTTGTTCTGGGTGACCTCGGCGAGCTGATGCTGGCGCCACTCGATACCGAGCAGGCGCTCGTTGAGCACCCGGTCACCCTCGTTGCTCTCCGACATGCCGCTGCCCATGCGCAGACCCTCGACGGTGAACAGCACCGTCCCGTAGTCGTCGAGCAGATCGATGTCGGCCTGGACAGTGGAGCCGTCGAGTGAGGTCACCCGGGTCAGGCAGTAGCGGGCGTTGCGCACCGCGCCGTGCACGCGCAACCGGTCCACCCCGAGCGGCAGCAGCAGCGCGCCGGTGCCGGAGGCCTGCACGCCCGGGTGGGCCGCGACCGACTGGAAGCAGGCGTCCAGCAGCGCCGGGTGAACGCCGTACGAGGTCTGCTGGTTGCGGATCGACGTCGGCAGGCCGATCTCGGCCAGCACGGTGTCAGCGTCCTCGTCGGCGGCGTTGACGGCCTGCAGCGCGGTGAACGCCGGGCCGAACTGGACACCGCGGCCGTCGAACCACTGACGAACCCCGTCGCCGTCGGCGCGGGTGGGATGAGCGCTCTGCAGCGCGTCCATGTCGTAGGGCTGCGGCTGCTCGCCGGCCTCACGCGCGGTCAGCACCGCACTGGCGCGCTGCTCACGCTCGCCGTCGATATCGGTCTCGACCATGAACCGCAGGACGCCCGGGGCTTCCGCCGAGGCGGTGGCGCTGACCGGGGTCAGATCCTTGAGCAGCAGCATCGCGTCGAACGTGACGTCGCGGACCTCGGCGTCGTCACCGAAAATGGTGCGCGCGGCGGCCAGTGCCATCTCGCAGTAGGCCGCGCCGGGCAACGCGGCGACGTTGTTGATCTGGTGATCGACCAGCCATGGGTGCGCACCGGTACCGACTTCGGCCGCCCAGGCGTGGCGCTCGGGCTCCTCCAGCAGTCGGACGTGCGACCCCAGCAGCGGGTGGGCCGCGACCAGGTGGGTGCCGCGGGTCTGGTTCTCCGCGCCGTCCGGGATCAGCACCAGGTTGCGGTGGGCCCAGGTGGGCAGCGGGGCGTCAACCAGGCGGCCGACCGGGTACAGCACCGAGAAGTCGACCTCGGCACCCGCGGAGTACAGGTCACCGAGGAATTCGCCCATGCCGTGCGGCACGTCCTGGCCGCGCCGCATACCGGCCAGCGCGGCGACGGAGATGTCCAGCGTGGCGGCGGTCTGGTCGATCGCGCGAATCAGCAGCGGGTGCGGGGACAGCTCCCCGAACACCCGGAACCCGTCTTCCAGCGCGGTCTGCACGGCGGCCGAGAACCGGACCGTGTGGCGCAGATTGTCCACCCAGTAGTCGGCGTCGCAGTACGGCTGCTCGCGCGGGTCGAAGGAGGTCGCCGAGTAATAAGGCACCTCGGGGGCCATCGGGGTGATGTCGTCGAGCATCTCGGACAGCTCGTCGAGGATGGGGTCGACCTGCGGCGAATGCGACGCCACGTCGACGTTGACCTCGCGGGCCATGATCTCGCGTGCTTCCCAGCCCGCCACGATCCGGCGGACGGTGTCGGTGTCACCGCCGATCACCGTCGACTTGGGCGACGCCACGACGGCGACCACCACGTCCTCGATGCCCTGCTGTTCGAGTTCTTCACGGACCTGCTGGGCGGGCATCTCGACCGACGCCATCGCTCCCCCGCCGGCCAGCCGCAGGCACAGCAGCGAGCGACGGCAGATGACCTTGACGCCGTCCTCCAGGGACAGCGCGCCGGAGACGACGGCGGCGGCGACCTCACCCAGTGAGTGGCCGATGACCGCTCCGGGCTGGACCCCGTAGGAGCGCATGGTGGCGGCCATCGCAACCTGGACGGCGAAGATCGTGGGCTGGACGCGATGGATGCCCTCGACGGTTTCGGGAGCGGTCATCGCCTCGGTGACCGAGAAGTCGGATTCGGCGGCGATCAGCGGCTCGATCTCGGCGATCTTCGCGGCGAAGACCGGCTCGGTGGACAGCAGACCGGTGCCCATCGACGCCCACTGCGAGCCCTGGCCGGAGAAGATCCAGACCGGGCCACGGTCGTCCTGCCCGACAGCGGGCTGGAACGGGTCGTCACCCTCGGCGACATGACGCAGGCCGGCGATCAGCTCGGCGCGATCGTCGGCGATGACCGAGGTGCGCAGCGGGCGGTGTCCGCGACGTCGGGCCAGCGTGTAGCCCAGGTCCCGCAGCGAAAGCTCCTCGCCTGCGCTCTCGACCCAATCGGCAAGGCGCGCCGCGGTGTTGCGCAGCTCCTCCACCGAGCTCGAGCACACCGGGAAGACCAGCAACTCCTTCGCGGCGTCGGGCTTGGCGGACTCGACGACCACCGGGACCTCGGGGGCCTGCTCGAGAATCAGGTGCACATTGGTGCCCGACATGCCGTAGGACGAGACGCCCGCGCGGCGCGGTCCACCGTCCTTGGGCCAGGGGATGTTCTCGGTCGGGACGAACATCCCTGTCTTGACCTTGGCGTTCTTCTCCGACAGCTCGGTGAAGTGCACGTTCTGCGGCACAACGCCGTGATGCACGGCCAGGACGGCTTTCATCAGACCCAGAACGCCCGCCGCAGACTCGGCGTGGCCGAAGTTGCTCTTGACCGACGTCAGGGCGCAGGGACCGTCGGTGCCGTAGACAGTGGAGACGCTGGTGAACTCGATGGTGTCCCCGACCGGCGTGCCGGTGCCGTGTGCTTCGACCATGCCCACGGTGGCGGGGTCGACGCCGGCTGCCTCCAGTGCGGCCTGGAATACGGAGACCTGTGCGTCGCGCGACGGGGTCAGGATGTTCTCGGTGCGGCCGTCCTGATTGGAGGCGGTGCTCTTGATGACAGCCAGCACCCGGTCGCCGTCACGCTGGGCGTCGTCGAGCCGCTTGAGGACGACGATCCCGCAGCCCTCGGAGCGGACGAATCCGTCGGCGGCGACATCGAAGGAGTGGCAGCGTCCGGTCGGCGACAGCATGCCCTGCCCCGACGACGAGGCGTAGAGGCGCTGATCCAGCATCAGCATCACGCCGCCCGCCAAGGCCATGTCGCTTTCGCCCGCGTGCAGGCTGCGGCAGGCCTGATGCACCGCGACCAGACTCGAGGAGCAGGCGGTGTCGGTGGTCAGCGCCGGGCCGTGCAGACCGAGCGCGTGCGAGATGCGGCCCGAGGCCATGCTGAACGGGTTGCCGGTGAAGGCATAGGCCTGATCGAAGGCGCCGGCGTCGCTGGTGACCATGGCGTAGTCGTCGTGGGACATCCCGATGAAGACACCGGTCGACGTGCCGGACAGCGAGGACGGGGTGAAGCCCGCCTGCTCGACGGCCTCCCAGCTGGTCTCCAGCAGCACCCGGTGCTGCGGATCCATCGCGGTGGCCTCGCGCTCGTTGATGCCGAAGAAGTCGGGATCGAACCCGGTGACATCGTCGATGAAGGCACCCCACTTCGACACCGACCGGCCGGGCACGCCGGGCTCCGGGTCGTAGAGGTCGTCAGCATCCCACCGGTCGGCCGGAACTTCAGTGACCAGATCGGCGCCGTCGAGCAACGCTTCCCACAGCTTGTGAGGAGAGTCGATACCACCGGGCAGCCGGCACGCCATGCCGACGACGGCGATGGGGGTGACAGATGTCTGACGCACGTCCGCTCACACCTCTCTTGGCACTTGCCAAGGCAACCCATCCCGACCTTGTAGCTCCGCGCGCCACGTCAAAGTTGCCAATGTCCTCGGTAGCCTAGCTGTTTTTCGTTAAGTGCGCGACAAATGTTTCGAGTTTTTGATTAGGGTTTGGACAAAGTGACCTTTGGCCCTGAGAGGTTGGCTGGTCCGGCGCATATCTGATTGCTGCCCATTCCCTCGCGGCACCCGATTAGACAGCGGCAGCGCTTTATCGAGCGATTCTAAAAAGCGCCTCTACCTGCAGCTTTACAAATTCTTTGCCATCTAGGCAAACCCCCAGACACCGCCGAAAACCCCCTCCGGGGGTCCAAGTGCGAAGTTGCAGGGTGTTTACTATCGCAATTCAGCCACAATTTGGCATCGGAGGCGTTATAGCAAATTTGGGATATGGGTTCACCGGAAAAGCCTCCACGACGAATCCGAATTGCTTGCCAACCACCATTCAATAATGCCGCATGTCACGCTGAACCGTGTCCCACCCCGTCGTCATAACGTGGCGTCCCTGAGAGTTTCCGCTACCGCGCCTCAGGATCAGAAAACCCTCTAGCCTGCAGCTACCGTCCCGTTACACAGGAGATGGCTACTAACCTGAGAGTAGGCTGAGATTTCGATATCAGAAACCATGAAAACGTGATTCAGGCCACATATACTCGCCGGCAGAGGTGTCGATTCTACCTTCACTGATATTTCACAGCTTGAGTCAGCAAACGGTTCTCGATAAATGACCGGCTATTCGCAGATAATGGGCGAACTTTTCCCGGAACGGAATCTTTAGCGCGGTTCAGCGGACACCCCGTGACATTTATCACCCGCTTAAGGGCGTCTTGTGAACTCCCTGTGAAAGTTAGCTGGCGCCCCGACAGGGGACGTTTGGCGAGGCCGGCGTAGGCGTCTTGGAACCCTCCGACCAGGCAACTTCCCGAACATCGGGGTTCACAGCAAGGGCTCAGAACGGTGAGGTGACGCGGAGCTAACCCGCGACGACCCCTGATACCGGCCGCGGGAACCGAGCACCGAACTCGGCGACCGGGGCGAAGCCGTGCTTGCGAGCCGACGCGGCGCCGCGCCGGATGAGCGCGGCGGTCGTCACGAAGCCGGCCTGGTCAGCCAGCACAAACGGGGTCAGCAGCCGGTTGTGTACGAAACTGAATGACAGCCCCGCCTCCGGAATTGCCCACCCGAGCGACCCGCCGAGTCCGACATGACCGAAGCCGGGCAGCACGCCCGGAATGGGCAGCGCGTGATAGCCGAGGTGGAATGCCAGCGGCAGGATCAAATTGCGATCCGGGGTGAGATTGCGCCGGCCGGTCAGGCCCGCGACCAATTCCGCGGACAGGAAGCGCTTGCCGTCGATCTCGCCGCCGTTGGCGATGGCGCCGTACATGCGGGCCAGGCTGCGTGCCGTGGCGACCCCGTTGGCCGCCGGCAGCTCGCTGTCCAGCAACGGCATGGCACCCTGCACCGTCGATCTCATGCCGGGGAAGTACATGGAGCCGAAGATGGCAGACAGCTCGAAGGCCGCGATCCTGGGCGCGACGCTGTTGAAGAACGGGTTCGGGATGTTCATCTGGGGCCCGATGATCGACGCCGCCTTGGTCGGCGCATCCGCGGGCGGGCGGCCAAGGTGGATCCCGTCGGTGTCCAGCGGCGCGGCCACCTCGGTGCGGATCAGCTCACGCATGCCGATCCCGGTGACCGCGCGCGCCAGCCCGGACAGCAGCCAGCCGTAGGTGAGCGCGTGGTACGCGGGCTTGCCGAAGTTCCGGCCGACCGGCGCCGCCGCGATGCGCTCCTCCATGACCACGTGGTCGAGCAGGTCGCGCCTGCGCACTCCGCGCAGATGTGCCAGACCGGCGCGGTGCTGCATCATCTCGCGCACGGTGATCGCGGCCTTGCCGTTGGCGCCGAACTCCGGCCAGTACTCGGCCACGGGTGCGTCGTAGTCGATGAGTCCGCGGTCCACCAGCCGGTGGATGACGGTCGAGGCCACCCCCTTGGTCGCCGAGAACACCATCGCGCCGGTGTCGGCCGACCAGTGCTGCCGTCCCCGTCGGTCCGACCAACCGGTCCAGACGTCGACCACCGGCTGCCCGTCGAGGTAGACCGCCAGTGCGCCGCCCCCGAACCGGGGATGTGGGAACATCGCGGAGAAATTGCGCAACGCGCAGGCGAAGTGCGGATCGGCGGCGCCCTGCAGCCCGTGGGGCAGTGCGTCGTGTCCGGGAGTCGCCTGAGTCACAGCTGAGAATTTAATCGGTCTAAGCACACCTGTAACAAATTGTTGCCATTTTGTTAGCTTGACGCACGGGGCGTCAGTTTGACTGGTCGGCCGCGTCGAGGATTCGTTGTGCGGCCAGCGCGGGGGTCAACTCGCCGTCGCGCACCTGCCGCTCGATCTCCGCGCGCTGCGTTCGCACGGCCGGGTGGTTCAGCACCCGGTCGAGAACCGCGTCGCGCACCATCGACCACGTCCAGTCCACCTGCTGCGCGCGCCGGCGGGCGTCGAACTCGCCCGCCTTGGTCAACACGTCGCGGTGTTGGCAGACCGTGTCCCACATCTCCCGCAGGCCGGTGCCCTCCACCGCGCTCATCGTCAAAACCGGTGGGCGCCAGAGTGTTTCACGAGGATAGATCAATCGTATCGCGGCGGTCAGCTCACGAGCGGCTGCTTTGGCCTCGGTGGCGTGCTTCCCGTCGGCCTTGTTGACCACGACGATGTCGGCGAGTTCCAGCACACCCTTCTTGATGCCCTGAAGCTGGTCGCCGGTGCGGGCCAGGGTGAGAAAGACGAAGGTGTCCACCATGTTGGCGACGGCCACCTCGGACTGCCCGACACCGACGGTTTCGATCAGGATCACGTCGAATCCGGCGGCCTCGACGAGCACCACAGTCTCCCGGGTCGCCTTGGCCACCCCGCCCAGCGTCCCCGAGGTGGGCGAAGGGCGGATATAGGCGTCGGGGTGCACGGCGAGCTGCGCCATCCGGGTCTTGTCGCCCAGAATCGAACCGCCGGTGCGAGTGGACGACGGGTCGACGGCCAGCACCGCGACCCGGTGCCCCCGCTCGATGAGGTACATCCCCAACGACTCGATGGTGGTCGACTTGCCCACCCCGGGGACGCCGGTGATCCCGACGCGAAGCGCCTTCCCCGCGTCGGGCATCAGCTCCAGGAGCAGCTGCTGGGCCTGATCGCGGTGATCGGCACGGGTCGACTCGACCAGCGTGATGGCCCGCGACAGCGCCGCACGATCGCCGCCGCGGATCGCCTCGGCCAGTCCGGGGATGTCGGGCATCAGGACAGGCTGTAGCCGAGCCGCTCGGCGAGCTTGTGCAGCAGATCGACCGCGGCGTCGGCGATCACCGTGCCGGGCGGGAAGATCGCAGTCGCGCCGGCGGCATAGAGCTCGTCGAAGTCGCCGGGCGGGATGACACCGCCGACGACCACCATGATGTCGGGTCGCCCCACCTCGGCCAGTGCGTCGCGCAGCGCAGGCACCAGCGTCAGATGACCGGCGGCCAGCGACGACACCCCGACCACGTGGACGTCGTTGTCGGCGGCCTGGCGCGCGACTTCCTCCGGTGTGGAGAACAGCGAACCGACGTCAACGTCGAAGCCGATGTCGGCGAACGCGGTGGCGATGACCTTCTGGCCGCGGTCGTGGCCGTCCTGGCCCATCTTGGCGACCAGGATGCGAGGCCGGCGGCCGTCGGCCTCGGCGAACTTCTCCACCAATTCGGTTGCGGTGCTCACGTTCTGGGCCTTCCCGACCTCGTCGCGGTACACCCCGGCGATGGTGCGGATCTCGGCCTGATGCCGGCCGTACACCTTCTCCAGGGCGTCGGAGATCTCGCCGAGGGTGGCCTTGGCGCGGGCGGCATTGATCGCCAGGGCCAACAGGTTGTTGCCCAAGCCGTCCTCACCGGCCGGACCCGAGGCGGCCGCGGCACGGGACAGGTCGTCCAGCGCGGCCTGCGTCGCGCGCTCATCCCGCTCACTGCGCAACTGCGCCAGCTTCGCGATCTGCTCGGCTCGCACCCGGCTGTTCTCGACCTTGAGGACCTCGATGTCCTGGTCCTCGTCGACCTGGTACTTGTTGACGCCGATCAGCGGCTGGGCACCCGAATCGATGCGCGCCTGCGTGCGCGCGGCAGCCTCCTCGATGCGCAACTTCGGGATGCCCTCGTTGATCGCCTGCGCCATCCCGCCGTGCTCGGCGACCTCCGCGATGTGCGCCCGGGCCTTCTCGGCCAGCTGGTAGGTCAACCACTCCACGTAGTAGGAGCCCGCCCACGGATCGATCGGCCGGGTGGTGCCGGATTCCTGCTGCAGCAGCAGCTGAGTATTGCGGGCGATGCGCGCGGAGAAGTCGGTGGGCAGCGCCAGCGCCTCGTCGAGGGCGTTGGTGTGCAGCGACTGGGTATGTCCCTGAGTCGCCGCCATCGCCTCGACGCAGGTCCGCGCGACATTGTTGAACACGTCCTGGGCGGTCAGCGACCAACCGGAGGTCTGCGAATGCGTGCGCAGCGACAGCGATTTGGGATTCTTGGCGCCGAACTCGGCAACGAGCTCACTCCACAGCAGCCGGCCAGCCCGGAGCTTGGCGACCTCCATGAAGAAGTTCATCCCGATACCCCAGAAGAACGACAGCCGCGGCGCGAACTTGTCGACGTCGAGCCCGGCGTCGCGGCCGGCCTTGAGGTACTCCACACCGTCGGCCAGCGTGTAGGCCAGCTCGAGATCGGCTGTGGCCCCGGCTTCCTGGATGTGATAGCCCGAGATCGAGATGGAGTTGAACTTCGGCATCTTGGCGCTGGTGTAGGCGAAGATGTCGGAGATGATGCGCATCGAAGGCTTCGGCGGATAAATGTAGGTGTTGCGGACCATGAACTCTTTGAGGATGTCGTTCTGGATGGTCCCGGCCAGCTTGTCCGGCGACACCCCCTGCTCCTCGGCGGCCACCACGTAGAGCGCCAGGATCGGCAGTACCGCGCCGTTCATGGTCATCGACACGCTCACCGCGGAAAGGTCGATACCGTCGAACAATTGGCGCATGTCGAGGATCGAGTCGATGGCGACACCGGCCATCCCGACATCACCGGCGACGCGGGGATGGTCGGAGTCGTAGCCGCGGTGAGTAGCCAGGTCGAATGCCACCGACAGACCTTTCTGACCGGCGGCCAGATTACGCCGGTAGAAGGCATTCGATTCTGCGGCGGTGGAGAATCCCGCGTACTGCCGGATGGTCCACGGCTGGTTGACGTACATGGTCGGGTACGGCCCGCGGATGAACGGCGGTTCTCCGGGGAAGCTGTCCAGCGGATATCCTGCGGCGACGACGGCGTCGCGGTCGGCGCCGACGTAGACCGGTTTGACGGCGATGCCTTCCGGGGTCTGCCACTCCAACTGCTCAGCGGTGTAGCCGTGCGCCGATGCGGCAGCGGCCACATGGTCGGCGACGGCGGCCACGGAGGGCGCCGGTGCGGGCCGGTCGCCGTGCAGCGGTACGTCGGCGAAGCTGGGTACGGTGCCCGTGGTTGAAGCGGTCATGGATCAGGCCCCCAATCGGGTGAGCAGGGACGAAAGCGCTTTGACCGCATCGATTTTCGCGGTCAGATAGCCGTCTGGTCTCTCGGCGGCCTCGGCGACCGCCTTCTCGGGGCCGGCCAGGTAGATCTGGGTCAGACCCGCGGCCCGCGCGGCCGCTACCACATCGGAGACGTCGGTGCCGTAGCGGGCGTCGGTGCCACAGAGCACCCCGACCGAGGCCCCGCTGTCGGCGACGGCGGCGCCGACAGTCGCGGCATCGACGGTGCCGGGGTTGACGGCTTCGATCCCACCGGAGGCCAGCAGGTTGGTGGCGAACGTCGCACGGATGTTGTTCTCGGCCAGCGGGCCAAGCGGCAGCAACAGAACCCGCGGGCGGGCGCCGGCACGGTCGAGGAAGGCGTCGGAGCGGTCCCGCAGCTCCTCGAACCCGACCGCGTAGCGCCGGACGGTGTCCGACGAGTTGTAGTGCGGCAGCGGCGGTTCGGCCAGATTCGGGAACTCATTGATTCCAGTCACCGGTGTCCGTCTGTGGGCGATGTCGTCGGCCCGACGCGCCCGTACCTGCTCGATCTGCTCGGCGACGTGGTCGGCAGCGGCAGTGAATCCGCCCTGGGACTCGATGTCCTGGAAGTGCGACCAGGCTTGCGCGGCAAGATTTCCGGTGAGGTCCTCGACGTACCAGGATCCGCCCGCCGGATCGAGGACCCGCCCGACATGGGACTCCTCCAGCAGCAACAGCTGAGTGTTGCGGGCGATGCGGCGGGCGAAGCCGGCGCTGATCCCGGGGAAACCGCTGGGGATCGCGACGTCGAACGGCAGCACTGTCACGGTGTCCGCTCCCCCGACCCCGGCGCCGAAAGCCGCCAGCGTGGTGCGGAGCATGTTCACCCACGGGTCGCGCTGGGTCATCATCGGCAGCGAGGTGACCGCATGCACGGTGGCGGCTCCGCTGTCCGGGTGGCCGAGCACGTCGGCGATCCGGGCCCAGAGTTGGCGGGCCGCACGGAATTTCGCGATCGTCAGGAACTGATCGTCGTCGGCCACCAACCGAAAGCTGATCTGGCGCAGCGCGTCGGAAACCTCGACGCCCGCATCGGCCAGGGCCCGCACGTACTCGACCGCGGCCCCCAGCGCGCCGGCGAGTTCCCACGCGGCGTTGGCGCCGCGGTTGTGGAACGCCGGTCCGTCGACGGTGATGGCGCGCACGCCCGTGCTGCCCGCCACGTTCGCGGCGACGCGGGTGACCTCATCGAGGGCCGGGGTCTCGGCGCCGCTGAGCGGCGAGGTCAGTGGATCGGCACCCAGGTCGATCGACATCGTGGCCCGTTGGGCGGCGTCGGCGCCGGCGATCAGGGTCAGCACCGCCTCGGCGGCGGCGGCGAACTGCGCCCCGGCGTCCAGGATCACCGGCGCGAGCTCGAGGAAGACCCCCTCCAACAGGCGGTCCAGGTCGGCGGGGGCGACGCCGGTGTCACCGACGCGCAGCACCAGCGCGCTGACCCCGTCGCCGAGGGCACCCAGCACCGCGGCGTTGCCGTCGGCGACGGTGCCCGAAACGCCCGGCCCACCGAACACTTCGGCGACCTTCCAGCCTGCGACCACATCGCGGTGGGCGTCGCCGCCGCGGACGAACGGCCAGTTGCCGGGCAACGGCGACTCGGGCAGCGCATCGAGCGCGGTGTAGAGGGGCCGGATGGCAAAGCCCTCGTAAGTCGGTGAGTCCAGCAGACTTTCGGGCTCGGCGGGCAGATCCGCCGGGTCCTTCCGGTTGCTCTTGGCCAGCACGCCGGCCACCGCGGTCCGCCAGCGGTCGCGGCCTTCCTCAACCTCTACTGACACCGGCAACTCCTGTTGTCGCAGCATGGGGCAGCCCGTCGCGGGATCAGCCATCAGACCATCAGGCTAAATGATCACTCCAGCCGTGACGTGGCCGACTACGGCTACTCGTCGGTAACCGGCGTCGCACCCGGCGCGTTCTCACCGGAGGGCCGTAACCTTGGTGAACGTGACGTCGAAGACCCGCAGCACGTGGCGCAGTGTGCGCTCAGCGGTGATCTCCACGGCGCGCCAGGTTTCCCGGACGCGCCTCATCGTCACCGCGGTCACCGCTGTGATTCTCGTCGCAGTGGTGTTGCTGGTCCCGCTGCCGAACGCGGTGCAGCTGCGGGACTGGGCAACGTCGCTCGGCGTCTGGTTCCCGCTGGCCTTTTTCGCCGCCCACATCGTCGTCACGGTGTTCCCGTTCCCGCGCACCGCGTTCACACTGGCCGCCGGCCTGTTGTTCGGTCCCGCGTTGGGCGTGGGGATCGCGGTGGTGGCCAGTGCGCTCAGCGCGCTGCTCGCACTGCTGCTGGTGCGCGCCCTGGGGTGGCAGTTCAGCAAGCTGTTCAGTCACCCGGCGCTCGAGTCGGTTGATGCCCGGCTGCGCGCGCGCGGCTGGCAGGCGATCTTCTCGCTGCGGATGATCCCCGCCGTACCGTTCTCGGTGCTGAACTATGCCGCCGGCGCGTCGGCCGTGCGGGTGATGCCGTACTTATGGGCGACGTTGGCCGGCCTGATCCCGGGCACCACCGCGGTGGTGTTCCTCGGCGATGCCCTCACCGGCAACGTCAGCCCGCTGCTGGTGTTGGTGTCGGTGTGCACGGCGGCCGTGGGTGTCGTGGGCCTGGGCTTCGAGGTCCGGACCCATCGGAAGGCGCACACCGAGTAATGCTCGTCAACGTCTGGCGATCGCTAGGTGTGCGCAACCGCAGTTGACCGACCCCGAAGTATTTCTTCGATCCGATCCAACAACTGGGTCGGATCGGCACCGGCGCCGTCGTGCCACGCCACGAGAGCGCCGTACAGGTTGATCGGCTCCACGGTCAGTTGTAAGCCGAGCATCACCGTCTCGGGAGCATCGGTAGTCGAATCGCCATGGCGGTAGGCGATCTCGACCTGCAAAGCCTTGGCTCCGCTGACCGAATTCGCGATCCACTTGGGGGTGATCGCCTCAACCTGATCCCGTGTGAGCTCACCGGGCCGGATCTTGGGGTCGGCGACCCTGATGGTCAACGTCGAGGGCGTGAAGCGCAACGAACATCGGTGCCACATACGGAAAGTGGCGTAGATCATGAGAAGCGTCGCGAGGAGAAGGAGTATGCCGACGAACCGTAGCCACACTGGATTGCCAGGTACATACCCGGCATAGATGCCGGCGATTCCCATCAACGGAAGCGCGAAGTTCAACAGATAGGCGCTTGCCTCGTACCAAGGAACGTACCGGCAGACGATTTCCTCCGGCGTTCGAGTGACACCCGCGCGCATTATGCGGCGCCTGCCCACTACACCGAAACTCGCACCGCAAACGCAGATAACGGCCCAGTACCACGCCAACCCTTTGAGAAATGCCAGCACGACCACGAGTACTAATGCGATGCCGAGGGAGAACCGAAGGCGCCCCGTCCAGCGTCGATGCGTCCCGCTACCGACTGCCATGGTCTGCCTCCGCTTCCATTGCCGTCACATCGGTCCGGACAGTCAATCGAATGGGTTCACGGACCACCGCCGAATCCCGTAGCACGCTCGTGGTGAGCTGCACGATCAACGTTTCCTGTTTCATAGGCATGATTCGAGACCGGCAGATGCTGTCGAGGGGTCCGAATTCATGACCGAATTCCATCGCCAGTGTGCCTGCGACACCAGACCCCTCCTCCGCCGCCGTGAGTTGTCGGCTTCGTTCGCGACATCCCGGTACCGACTGCAATTGCTGGTCAGCCAACATCGCGAACACCGCACCGCAATCCAGAACGGCCTCGACGCGATGCATCGTCAGCACCGCATTGGCGCAAAACTCATTGGCAAGCGGGTCGCTGCGACATACCCATAGAGCTACTCCTGGAGCAGAGTCGTAGGGGTCCCAGCCCGGAGGCAGCGCCACTTGAACCTCGCAACCGGGAGCTTGATCGGCTGGGAACACCGAGATGGCTCGCTCAATAACGAACTCATCGAATCGCATCGCCGCCACCAGAAATCGCGCTCCACGAAGCGGCAAACGTCCTGCTGATCACTCCCACAGCGCCTCAACCGCCTTGGACGCGCCAAACGCGAAGAACCCGCCGACGGCAGCGCCGACCACCAGGCCCACCGCCGTCCCCGCCCCAGGAATGACTGATCCGATTGCCGCACCAGCCGCCGCGTCAGCGGCAAAGGTGCCAGCGGCGCCACCAACAACAAGCGCCATACTGGTACCCGCCGCCTCGCGGGTGACCGCCTCGGGGACGGAGTTGCCGTCGTGAATGTCCGACATGACAGCCGGTATTGCGGTGGCCGCGCCGACGACACCGCCGACGCGCGAGACTCCCCGCAGCTCGACGCCGCCGATCTTCATGTCCTCCAGCCACTTCAGCAAGCCCGGGTCGGCCTTACCCGGACCGGTCCCGGGCGACTCCTTGATCAAGTTCAGTGCCGCCTGACGCACACCGTCGGCGGTGCCGCCGGCGATCGCGCCGGCACCGCCGATCAACAGATCGGTCTTCGACGGAACCCAATGGTTGCCGCTTTCCCCAGCCGACTTGGCGCCCTCCGATGAGGTTGGTAGCAACAGGTCGCTGAGCGATCGCGGCGGACTACCCGCCGTCGGCGTCGGCGCGCCGGACGGAATCGGCGTCTTCCCTGCTGCCATGTTGATGGCATTGGCCAGCGCCATGTCAACCAGGTTGGCCTCGGCCACTATCTTGTCGAGCCGGGGTTGCAGCTGCGCCTGCTTCAATTCGGCCTCCATCGGGTTACGAACCTTCGGGCCGGGCAGCACTGTGTCGGAGATCGGGTCGATCTCCATGTCCAGAGACTCAGCATCGGCTTTCAGGCTGGCCAGCTCAGACTTGATGCGCTCGATGCTGTCCGCCGCGCTACGCGCGGCATCGGCCACTGCCGACGCCTCGTTGCCATGCGCGTCGAGATCTTTGCGGGTCTGGCCGATCGCCGCCTTGGCCGCGTCCGCTGCCTGGCCACCCCAACTCTGGAACGCCGGCAAGCTCGCCAGCCCGGCCGCTGCGTCGAAACTGGCCTGGGCGCGACTGCTCGCAGCGTGGAATACCTCAAGCACGTCGCCCGGATTCCAGCGCTCGATGTCGGCAACCGTCAACGTCACGGGTAGCTCACCCGTCAGTCCGACCGGTGAGCACGTTTGCAGCCTGAGCCGGTGCCGCCAGCGCCTCGCTGTGTCGCTGTTCCATCTCGGCAAAACCCTCGGCACTGGCATGCAGCCCCTGAGCGTGATCGCTCAGTTTGTTCAACAGCGCCGCCGTGGTGGTCAGCCATTGGTCGGAGAGGGCACTCATCGCCAGCGCCGAAGCGCCGTGCCAGCCAGTCAATGCCGCATCGACGCGGCTCGCCGCCGCCTCGTGGGCGGTCGCGACATCCTCGCCGTGTCCGACTACCGCGGCAGCCGAGGCCGCAACATCACCGATATTCACCTGAAGCGACATCACATCCCCCATCAGACGTGGACACTTCTGGATATCAGCAAACGACTCTAGGGGGCCAGTCACCCTGGGGTGACCCCGCCAGAGTCACAGCAAACTGACAGCTGTGCGGCCGCAGGCTCTGGGTCTACTGCGGTTCGGAACCCTGCCGCGGGGCGTACTGCGGATCGGCCGGCGGGGCCTGCTGCTCGGACAGCGGCGGATACGACACCGCCGGTGCGGCGATCTGCGGCTGCGGCGGAATCGGGGCGGCGCCCACCGGGGACACGGTCGCGCGAGCTTCGGCCTCGGCCTTGGCCACCGCCTGGGCGATCGCCGGGTCGGTCTGCGTGTCGAACCAGTCGGCGACCTCGGCTGCGTCTTCTTCGTCGGATTTGGCCGGACGGTCGTCGACCGGCGACGGCGTGTATCGGAACACCCCGTCCTCTCCGGGTGCGCCGAGCATCTTGGTGAACCCCTGCAGCGCCGAGCCGAAGTCGCTGGGCACCAGCCACACCTTGTTGGCCTCGCCCTTGGCCATCTGCGGGAGCGTCTGCAGGTATTGGTAGGCCAGCATCTCCGGCGTGGGCCGGCCTGCCTTGATCGCGGCGAATGTCTTCTCGATCGCCTTGGCCTGGCCCTGCGCCTGCAGGTAGGACGCCGCTCGCTCACCCTGGGCCCGCAGGATGCGGGACTGCCGCTCGGCCTCAGCCGCCAAGATCGCGGCCTGCTTGGCACCTTCGGCTGCCAGGATCTGGGCCTGCTTTTGGCCCTCAGCCTGCTTGATCGACGCCTCTCGGCTGCCTTCCGCGGTGAGGATCATCGCGCGCTTCTCCCGGTCGGCGCGCATCTGCTTTTCCATCGAATCCTGGATGGACGGGGGCGGGTCGATGCTGCGCAGTTCGACCCGCGCCACCCGAAGGCCCCAGCGTCCGGTGGCTTCGTCGAGCACACCGCGCAGCTGCCCGTTGATCTGGTCGCGGCTGGTCAGCGTCTGTTCGAGGGTCATGCCGCCGACGACGTTGCGCAGCGTGGTGGTGGTCAGCTGCTCGACGCCGACGATGTAGTTGCTGATCTGGTACACCGCCGCCTGCGGGTTGGTGACCTGGAAATAGACGACGGTGTCGATGTTGACAGTCAGGTTGTCCTCTGTGATCACCGGCTGCGGCGGGAAGGAGACCACCCGCTCGCGCAGGTCGACGCGGGCGCGGACCTTGTCGATGAACGGGATCAGCAGCGTGAGCTGTCCGGAGACCGTCTTGCTGTAGCGCCCCAACCGCTCGATGACTGCCGCCTCCGCCTGCGGGATCAGGGCGACGGACTTGGCAACGACGATGATGGCGAACACCACCAGCACCGCGAGCAGAACCAAACCGGCTATGGCACCGTCCATGACGAGTTCTCCTTACTCGTTCTTCCAGACGACCGCGGTGGCACCGTCGATGTGCATGACAGTCACGTGGTCGCCCGGCTCGTAGACATCGTTGTCGTTGAAGGGTCGCGCCGTCCAGATTTCGCCGTCGAGTTTCACCTGGCCTTCGTGGCGTGCCACCCGGTCGAGCACAAGCGCGCTCTTACCTTCCAGCGCCTTGACCGGCTCGGGCAGCCCTTTTCCGGCGGTGAACTTTCGGCGTAGCGCCGGACGAACGAGTGCCAGAAGGACGACCGAGACCACCAAGAACACCGCGCCGTCCGCCCACACCGGCCAGTCGAACAGCCAGCTTGACCCGGCGGCGGCCAATGCGCCGCCGGACAGCATCAGCAGGAACATGTCGCCGGTCAGTGCTTCGGCACCGGCAAGGCCCAGCGCGAACACAAGCCAGATCAGCGCCGCGGGCATGCTGCCAGGGTACGCGGCGCAGTTGCGGAAAGCCGGTTCGGTGCCGAACCACTACACTGCGAGCATCATGTGGTGCCCAAGTGTTTCACTCTCCGTCTGGGCCAATGCCTGGCTCGCCGGCAAGGCCGCACCCGACGACGTCCTTGACGCGCTATCAGCCTGGGCGCCAACGCATTCGGTGATCGCCTACGATTCGGTGGCGGCCGGCCATACCGGCCTGCCGTGGCCCGACGTCGACGATGCGGGTGCGGTGTCGCTGCTGCAGACGCTGCGTACGGTCGCCGGTCGCGCACTCGAAGCCGGGCCGCCCGCGATCAGCGTGGCGCTGCCGGTGCCCGGCGATGTCCGCGGCCTGGCGGCGGGCACGCAGTTCCAGAGCGACGCCCTGTCGGCCGGTGAGGCGATCATCGTCACAAGCCCGATCGGCGACACCATCGGCCTGGTCCCCGATTTCGAGTACGACGACACCGACGACGAACTGCCGGACTGCGATCGGCATCCCGAACTGTGCGCACTGTCCTGGACGGTGTACTCACTGCCGTCGCGCCCCGTCGTCGATCACCTCGACCTCGGCGAGGCGGAATACGGTCTGCGGTCGGCGGTTCGGTCGGCCGCGGAGGCGCTGGGCGCGCTGCAGCTGGGCGCCGCGGACGGCATCGATGATCCGCGCGGGCTGGTCGAGCAGGTGCTGGAGACCGGTCGCCATCACCGCGCCCCTGATCACGCTCCGACGCGGGCGCTGCGGGTGCTCGAGAACGCCGCGCACGTCGACGCGATCATCACGGTCAGTTCGGGACTCATGCCGATCGGCACGCAGAGTGCGTCGGAGGCTCAGATCGCCAACGAAGCGCTGCGTCCGCTGGCGGCGGTCGTGCGCTCGGCGCGGATCGCCGCGGTCACCGCGATCCTGCACTCGGCCTGGCACTGACCTCACACGCGGGCGTGCAAAACGCCCCGTTGACGCTGCAGCCATACCCCGGAACAGGTTGATCTCCAACCACTCTCGCGGGTTCGCCGCCGTCACGCACTTCGCCGACGAGGTCGAGGACCAGCTCGGCGAAGCGGCGCTGCGCATTGGGTGTCGAGGCCCGCGCCAATGCGACGCCGAGGCTTTCGGCCTGCTCGCGCAGTTCGTTGTCCAAGTCCCACACCACCTCGATGTGGTCGGCGACGAAACCCACCGGGCAGACCACCACGGCCTTGGTACCCGCTTCGGCCAGCGCTGAGAGGTGATCTCCCACATCGGGTTCGAGCCACGGCACCTGCGGCGGCCCGGACCTGGACTGCCAGACCACGTCATAGTCGTCGTAGCCGGCCGCGGCAGCCACCAGTGAGGAGGCGTATCGGACCTGGCGGGCATACAGGTCGGGGCCGCACCGGTCGGCGGCCCGCACCGGAATCGAATGCGCGGTGAACACCACCCGGGCGCCGTCCCGCACCGGGTCGGGCAGCGTCGCGGCCGCTTCGGCGACGGCGTCGGCGAACATCGCCACCAGTAGTGGATGGTCGAAGAACTGGCGCATCTTGACCAGTTCCGGGGCACCGTCACCGACCGCTGCACGCGCTCGGGCGATGTCCTCCTGGTATTGCGCGCACCCGGAGTACCCGCCCCAGGCTGAGGTGGAGAACACCGCGGCCCGCCGAACACCGTCGGAAGCCATTGCGGCAACAGTGTCTTCGATCATGGGATGCCAATTGCGGTTGCCGAAGTAAACCGGCAGTTGTTCACCACGCTCGGCGAGTTCGGCGCGGATCTCCTCGATCAGGGCGCGATTGATCCCGTTGATCGGCGAGACACCATCGAAATGCAGATAGTGCTCGGCCACAGCGGTCAGCCGCTCCGGCGGTATACCCCGTCCGCGAGTGACGTTCTCGAGGAAGGGCATCACCTGTTCCGGCCCCTCCGGGCCACCGAACGACAGGATCAGCAGCGCATCACATGTGGTGGGCACGATGGCGGGACTAGAGCAGCTGGGTGCTGGCGCCGCCGTCGGCGAAGACGATGGTTCCGGTGGTGGCGGGAAGCCAGTCGGACAGCAGCGCGCACACGGTCTTGGCGACCGGCGTCGGGTCCTTCATGTTCCAGCCGAGCGGGGCACGCTGATCCCAGCCCTCCTCCAGCAGCTGCATCTGCGCCCCAGCCTCCTCGCCGAGCGCGCCGCCCACGATGGCACTCATCGCCAGGGTGCTGATCGGGCCTGCCGCAACAAGATTGGAGCGCACCCCGACCTTGCCTGCCTCACGGGCGACGAACCGGTTGACCGACTCCAACGCGCTCTTGGCGACCGTCATCCAGTTGTAGGCCGGCATCGCCCGGGTGGGGTCGAAGTCCATGCCGACGATTCCGCCACCAGGATTCATCACCGGCAGAACAGCTTTGGCCAGCGAGGCATACGAATACGCCGAGATGTGAATGCCCTTGGCGACGTCCTCGTACGGGGCGTCGAAGAAC
The DNA here is from genome assembly GCF_000559085.1 of Mycolicibacterium aromaticivorans JS19b1 = JCM 16368. NCBI lineage: Bacteria > Bacillati > Actinomycetota > Actinomycetes > Mycobacteriales > Mycobacteriaceae > Mycobacterium > Mycolicibacterium aromaticivorans. The sequence goes on from NZ_JALN02000001.1 coordinate 148,802, forward strand.
GGGTTGATGCCCATGCCGGTCTGCGGCATGAACCCGATGGAGTGCACCACGCCGTCGATCTTGTTGCCCTCGCCGATCACCTCGGTGATCCGACCGGCCAGCGAATCCAGGTGCTCCTGGTTCTGCACGTCGAGTTCGAGCAGCGGCGCAGGGTTGGGCAGCCGGTCGGCGATCCGCTGGATCAGCTTCATCCGGTCGAAGCCGGTGAGCACCAGTTCGGCGCCGGCTTCCTGCGCCACCTTGGCGATGTGGAATGCGATGGACGAGTCGGTGATGATCCCCGTGACGAGGATCCGCTTGCCCTGCAGAAGTGTCATGCGAAGTTTCCTTCTCTCTTAGTGCCGGTGTGCCGGGCTGGGCCTAGTGGCCCATTCCCATGCCGCCGTCGACCGGGATCACCGCGCCGGCGATGTAACCGGCGTCCTCCGACGCCAGGAAGCTGACTGCCCCGGCCACATCCTCGGCGGTGCCGACCCGCTTGGCCGGGATGAAGTCCAGCGCGCCGGCCTGGATGCGCTCATCGAGCGCGCGGGTCATCTCGGTGTCGATGTAGCCTGGCGCGACCACGTTGGCGGTAACGCCGGCCTTGGATAGTTCGCGGGAGATCGACCGCGCCATGCCGATCAGGCCGGCCTTGGCGGCCGCATAATTGGCCTGATTGCCGATTCCCCACATGCCCGATACCGAGCCGATGTAGATGATTCGGCCAAAACGCTTGCGCTGCATGCTGCGCGATGCCCGCTGGGTCACCCGGAACGCGCCGGTGAGGTTGGCGTTGATCACCTCTTGGAAGCGTTCTTCGGTCATCCGCATCAGGAACGCGTCCTTGGAGATGCCCGCGTTGGACACCAGCACCTCAACCGGCCCCTGGTGTTCCTCGACTTCGGTGAACGCACGGTCGATGGCCGCGGTGTCGGTGACATCGCATTCGACGCCGAACAGCCCCTCGGGGACTCCGGAACCGCGGTGGGTCACGGCGACCTTGTGCCCGTCGGCGGCGAGCCGCTGCGCGATCGCCAGGCCGATGCCCCGGTTTCCACCGGTGACCAGGACGGAACGGGAGACAAACGGCGGTTTGCTGGCCGGTTTGGCGTCGGCCGATTCTGCGGCAGCGGTGTCGGACATGGGAGTCAACTTAGTGCCTGCCGTCGGCCGGACCGAAATCCGCCACCGGCGATTTCACCGACATCAGCCCGGCAGGCGCCGGTTGACCAGCAGTGCGGCCAGGGCCGCGAGGGCCAGGACGAACGCGCCGAGCCGCAACCAGCCGGTGCTGGCGTCGCCCTTGGTGGTCTCATAGCCGATCTGATCCTGCAGTGAGGTGAAGACCTCCTTGAGCTGCTGCAGGCTCGACGCGGTGTAGGCGCTGCCGCCGGAGAGTTCGGCGATCTTCTTGAGCGTCTCGTCGTCGACTGGGACCGGTTGGCGCTGATCGTTGATCTCCACGTAGCCGTACGGGGTGCCGAACGACACCGTGGAGATCGGCACGCCCTGATCCTTGGCCGTGCGGGCAGCGGTGAACGCCCCCTTGGGGTTGTCCGGATTGGACGGCACGGTTTCCTTGCCGTCGGACATCAGCACGATGCGCGCCGGCGGCGGGGTGTCGCCGCCGCCGATGACCGCGCCGACCGTGGCGATCGCCTGCAGCGAGGTGAAGATCGCCTCGCCGGTGGCGGTGCGGTCGGCCAACTGCAACTTGTCGATGGCGTTCTTGGTGGCTTCCCGGTTGGTGGTCGGCGACACCAGCACAGTGGCGGTGCCGGCATAGGCGATCAGGCCCAGGTTGATGCCCGGGGTCAGCTGGTCGGCGAACTGTTTGGCGGCCTCCTGCGCCGCGGCCAGCCGGCTGGGCTCGACGTCGGTGGCGCGCATCGACTGCGAGACGTCGATGGTCAACATCACCACGGCGCGGTTGCGCGGGATCCGCACGTCGTGCGTTGGTCCGGCCATCGCGATCGTCAGCAGCACCAGCGAGGAGATCAGCAGGATCGCCGACAGGTGCCGCCACTTGTTGGGCCGTTTGGGCGCAACGCTTTCCAGCAGTTCCATGTTGGCGAAGCGCAGGAAACGCTTCTGACGGGCGAACTGCACGACGACGTAGAGCCCGACCAGTCCGGCGACGACGAGCAGGAACACGAAGAACCACGGGTGTTCGAAGCCGCCAAGCGTCATGGGCCCGAGCAACGGCAGGGTCATTGGCTGCCAGCCAGTGCACCGCGGCGACGGGAGGCGACGAACCGCACGATGTCGGCGATCCAGTCGCGGTCGGTGCGCAGGGTCATCAGGGGTGCGCCGCAGCGGCGCAGGGTGCGCGCCACCTCCTCGCGGTGCACCGCGGCGGCACGAGCGAAGTCGGCGCGCAGTTGCTCATCGATGGTGAACTCGCGGGTGACCCCGGATTCGGTGTCCTGCAGGATCACATCGCCGACCGGCGGCAGTTCGACGTCACGCGGGTCGAGCACCTCGATGCCGAGTACCTCGTGGCGCGCGGCGATCGCGCGCAGCGGCCGCATCCAGTCAATCGGGCCGAGGAAGTCGCTGACCACCACGGCCATCCCGCGTCGGCGTTCGGGCCTGCGCAGCGCATCGATGGCCGCGGCCAGATCGCCACGCACCCCGGCCGGGGCCTGCGGCATCGTGGCGATCGTGCGCAACAGAGTCTGCTCGTGCATCCGGCCGGACAGCGCAGGCACGCGGGTGATCTTGTCGCCGTTGGCGATGATCGCACCGATCCGGTTGCCGCCGCCGCTGTTGAGGTAGGTGATCGCCGCCGCGGCGGCCACCGCCAGGTCGCGCTTCTCGCAGCCCGTCGTGCCGAAATCCAGGCTGGCCGACATGTCGACCACCAGCCAGGTCTCCAGCTCCCGATCGGCGATCATCTGCCGAACGTGTGGGTGGGTGGTGCGGGCGGTGACCGACCAGTCCATCCGGCGCACATCGTCGCCGGGCTGGTACATCCGCGACTCGCCGGGCTCGGAACCCGGGCCGGGGATCAAGCCGAGATGGTCACCGTGCAGCACGCCGTCGAGCTTGCGCTTGACCGTGAGTTCGAGGGTGCGCAGCGCAGCCGAGAGCTTGGCGTCACCGATCTCACCGCGCTGAAAAGACGGCGGGTGGACGGTTTCGGAGTCGCTCACCGACCGTTGGCACCCGCCCCGGCGGGAACCACCGGCGGCGCCGAATGTCCTTGCTGCGGAACGGCATTGACCTGAGGCAGCGCGACGGTTTGCAGGATGCGGTTGATCACCGTCTCGGCCTTGATGTCGTCGGCCAACGCGTCGTAGGTCAGCACCAGCCGGTGGCGCAGCACGTCGGGGATCACGTCGATGACGTCCTGCGGGATGACGTAGTCACGGCCGCGGACCAGCGCCAGCGCGCGGGCGGCGGCGATGATGCCCAGCGACGCACGCGGCGAGGCGCCGAACGCCACCCAGGCCTTGACGTCGGGCAGACCGAACTGCTCCGGCCGCCGCGTCGCCGTGACGACCCGGACCACATAGTCGACCAGCGCGTGGTGGACGAAGTTGTTCGCCGCGACGTTCTGCAGGCGCAGCAAGTCGCCGGTCTCGAGGATCTGCTTGGGCTCCGGCGGGGTGACACCCATCCGGTAGATGATCTCGCGCTCTTCCTCCGGCGACGGGTAGTCCACGTTGATCTTGAACAGGAAGCGGTCGCGCTGGGCTTCCGGCAGCGGGTAGACACCCTCGTTCTCGATCGGGTTCTGGGTCGCCATCACCAGGAACGGCTTGGGCAGCTCGTAGGTCTTGCCGCCGATAGAGATCTTGCGCTCAGCCATGACCTCCAGCAGTGCTGACTGCACCTTTGCCGGGGCGCGGTTGATCTCGTCGGCGAGCAGGAAGTTCACCACGACGGGGCCGAGTTCGATGTCGAATTCTTCCCGGCCCTGGCGGTAGATGCGGGTACCGATGATGTCGGTGGGCACCAGGTCGGGGGTGAACTGGATGCGGGCGAAGGTGCCGCCGACCACCTTGGCGAAGGTCTCGACCGCCAGGGTCTTGGCGACGCCCGGCACACCTTCGAGCAGCACGTGTCCCTTGGCCAACAGGCCGACCAGGATCCGCTCGACCAGTTGGTCCTGGCCAACGATGATGCGCTTGACCTCGAAGATCGCCCGTTCCAGGGTGTTCACCTCGCCGGCGAGACCATTACCGCCCGACGGTGGGGCGGCCGGGGTTCCGCTCGGCCCGGCAAACGATCCGGGGCCTGCGGGCGACCCACCTGGTGACGTCATCGACTTCCTCCACGAGCTGTTGGTTTTGGCGGGCACGCCGTGCCCTGCCACAACTATTCCAGGCGTTCTGAGATCCGTCGACGTGCCCCATTCGCTGGCGCGTCAGATCGGCACGGCCCGCGCGGGCTCTCAAGTCTCGATGATGCGGGTCAGGTACGGCGTCATACCCGCGGTGCGGACGGGGCTGACGGTCACGTGACCGGCCGCCGACGACGCCTCGAGCATCTGCCCGTTGCCCAGGTAGATGGTGACGTGCTGGGTGCCGTTGGGTCCGTAGAAGATCAGATCGCCGCGCTTTGCCTGCGACGGCGGGATGTGCCGCCCCGCGTTGTACTGGTCGCCGGAGTACTTCGGAAGCTGCACCCCCACGCCGGCGAAGGCGTAGCGGGTGAAGCCCGAGCAGTCGTAGCCCACCTTGCCGGCGTCTTCCTCCACGCCGGCACTGGGCCCGTTGATCGCGCCGCCACCCCAGGAGTACGGCACGCCCTGCTGCGACGCACCCCGGGCGATGACGTACTCGATGGCCTGCGGTCCGCGTACCCGCCCGCCCGGCAGCGCCGTCGGGGCGCCGCCGAAGCCCAGACCGGACAGGAACTTGCGGCCCAGGTCCATGGTCGCCTGGGCGGCCTGCTGAGTGACCTGCAGCGAGGCGTTGGCCATCGCGACCGGATCACCGGGCGCTCCGGCACTCAGGATCTTGGGCAGCGTCGGATCCCACTCGCCCGGATCGGCATTGGCCGGGCTGGCGATGCCCAAGCCCAACGCGAGTGCCGTCAGGATCGTCCCGACGAAGAGCCGTCGAGAAGTGTTGCGAGACATGGGTGAAACTTTCGTCAGTATTCGATGTAGCGGACGACGAACGGTGTCATGCCGCTGGTGCGCACCGGCGAGATCTTGACGCTCGATCCGGTGTAAGGGGCCTCGAGCATCTGGCCCTGGCCCAGGTAGAGGGTCACGTGCTGGCTGCCGCCGGGGCCGTAGAAGATCACGTCGCCGCGGCGCATCTGCGAGGACGGGATCTTGCGGCCCATGTTGTATTGCGATCCCGAATAGTGCGGCAGCCTGATGCCGACGCCGGCGAACGCGTAGAGGATCAGACCGGAGCAGTCGAATCCGACGGTGCCCGCACCGCTGTCGATGCCGTTGCTGGGCCCGGTGGCGGTTCCGCCACCCCACGAGTACGGCACACCCATCTGCGACATGGCGCGCTTGATCACGTACTCGGAGGCCTGCGCGCCGTAGACGTAAGGAATCGCGCCGTTGGTGATGCCGGTGTCGTCGGGCTTCAGGATGCCGAGCTTCTGCAGAAAGCTCTTGCCCATCTGCTTGGTCGCGTTCAGCGACGACGACGAGATCTGCAGGACGGCGTTGATGATCTGGATCGGATCGCCGGAGACGAAGGCGCTGGGCACCATCGGCAGGGTGGTGTCCCATTCCGAGGCACTGCCATAGGGCGGGACAGTCCCGGCGCCCGGCGCTTTCGGCGAGCCGGGGGCGGCCGGGTCCCAGCGATCCCCCGGGGTCGCGGGTCCGGTCGCCGCCGATTGTGGAACCGCCGCAGGCGAATTCGCAGGCGCTGACCACTGTCGGGCGGCGTCGAGCTTGTCCTGGGCGGTTTTGCGCTCAGCAGCCAGCCGGTCGATCTCGGCCTGCTGGTCGGTGAACGTCTGCTTGGCCGCGGTCAGCGCGTCGACCGCGGACTGCTGGCTGGCCTCGGCGTCGGCGAGGGCCTTGTCGGCGTTGTCCTTGGCCAGCCGGGCCGCCGACTCCTGGTTGATCTGTTCGGTGCGAGCCCGCTGCAGGTCGCTCATCACCTGCTGCGAGCTGACGGCCAGGGTCTGACCGGCCGAAGCGGTGGACAGAATGTCCTCGGGGTTGGTCGCCATGACCAGCGAGGCCGATGGTCCGTTGATGTAGGTCGCGGCGGCGAACGTGTCGAATCGCTTCTGGGCGTCCGCAATTGCGGCGCTTGCGTCCTTGACACCCTGCGCGCTGGCGTCGACCTTCTCCTGGGCCGCGGCCGCCGCGTCACGCGCGGTCTGGACGTCGACCAGTGCTTTGTTGACGCTTTCCTGCTCGGCCTGCACCTTGGCGCCGATGTCCTGCAGCCGCTGGTTGGCGTCGGCCACATCGGCGATCAGGCCGGCGATCGTATTCGGCGCGGCACCGGGCTCGGCATGGGCCAGTCCGGGCATCGTGAACGTCATCGCGACGCTGAGCGCCAGCGGGCCCACCGGCCTGGCGATCCGAATGGCCGGCCGAACAACAGAGCCGCGAAGGGAACGTCTCATTCGACCCTGGTCTCCTCTGCTTCACACGTGCAGTCACGCCAGCAACAGATGTCACATGAGTCACATCATTAACAATGGCGACAGTTGCACCGTACGTCACATTTGTCGCAGAGGAAACTTCCGGCAAGAATTACATGTTTGTCATTTACGGGATGTTGCCGAAAAGTAATCTTATCGATTTGCCAGGGATAGTTATTTTCCCTGGTCAGATGCCATATCGCTTGGTTGCGCACGGCGTGCCCGAAGCTGCAGAACTCGAGTCAAAACAGCCGCTACGGCCACCCCGATCACAAGCGTGATCGTAAATCCCGTCCAGGGGAAATCGGGCGTTTGCAATTGGTCGACGAATGCCTGTGTACCGACCACCGGATTGGGCGCCGTCTTGGCCACATCCTGGCCCGCCTCGAGAATGACGCGGTCGTAGGTGGTGCTGTAGGTGCCCGCCCAGCCGGGGCTCAGCACCAGCACTGTCGAGCCGGGATCGCCTTGCCCGATCTCGGTGGCGATATCACGCAGCGGGGTGTCGATCGCGGGGCTCTTGTCCATCACGACGACCTTGAGATCGATGCCGTGCTCCTTGGCCGAGGCAACCACCTTCTGGAGGGCGGCGACGTCGGCGGCCGGCGCTGCGACACCGTCGGCGGCCACGTCGGCCTTGACCGCGGCCAAACACTGGTCGATCGGAGTCGACGGGGCAAGCCCGGCACTGCTGCACACCTCCACCGGGATGAAGGTCGGCGCGTGCGGAATCGTCACGATCGGAAACGGTACCGCGCGCCCCACCCCGGGGTGGCACCACGCGCCGGAGAAGACAAGACTGGGGGTCGGCCCGCTGGCAGTCGCGGATACCCATCCGCCCGCTTAGCAGGACAACCGTACTGTTAGTATGGAGACCGGTGTCGACACAGCCCGTCGGCATCGAGGACAACGCCGGGAGTTGATGTGAGCAGCGAAAATTCGTCGAATTCGTCCCTGAACACGTTCGAAGCGCGCGACACCTTGAAGGTCGGCGACAACAGCTACGAGATCTACCGCCTCGACGCGGTGGCCGGCACCGAGAAACTCCCCTACAGCCTCAAGGTGCTGGCCGAGAACCTGTTGCGCACCGAAGACGGCGCCAACATCACCAAAGACCACATCAACGCGATCGCGAACTGGGATCCGTCGGCCGATCCCAGCATCGAGATCCAGTTCACCCCGGCGCGCGTGATCATGCAGGACTTCACCGGTGTCCCCTGCATCGTCGACCTCGCCACCATGCGCGAGGCCGTCGGCGATCTGGGCGGCAACCCCGATCAGGTGAACCCGCTGGCCCCCGCCGAGCTGGTCATCGACCACTCGGTGATCATCGACGTGTTCGGCAGCGCGGACGCCTTCGAGCGCAACGTCGAGATCGAGTACTCGCGCAACGGCGAGCGTTACCAGTTCCTGCGCTGGGGCCAGGGCGCGTTCGACGACTTCAAGGTGGTGCCCCCGGGCACCGGCATCGTCCACCAGGTCAACATCGAATACCTGGCTCGCGTCACGATGGTCCGCGATGGAGTCGCCTACCCGGACACCTGCGTCGGCACCGACAGCCACACCACGATGGTCAACGGTCTGGGCGTCCTGGGCTGGGGCGTCGGTGGTATCGAGGCCGAGGCCGCGATGCTGGGCCAGCCGGTGTCGATGCTGATCCCCCGGGTCGTCGGCTTCAAGCTCAGCGGCGAGATCCAGCCCGGCGTGACCGCGACCGACGTCGTCCTCACCGTCACCGAGATGCTGCGCAAGCACGGCGTGGTGGGCAAGTTCGTCGAGTTCTACGGCAACGGCGTCGCCGAGGTGCCGCTGGCCAACCGCGCAACCCTGGGCAACATGAGCCCCGAATTCGGTTCAACGGCAGCCATTTTCCCGATCGACGACGTGACCATCGACTATCTGCGGCTGACCGGGCGCAGCGACGAGGAGCTGGCGCTGGTCGAGGCCTACGCCAAGGCGCAGGGCATGTGGCACAACCCCGAGCACGAGGCCACCTACTCCGAGTACCTCGAGCTCGACCTGTCCACCGTCGTGCCGTCGATCGCCGGGCCCAAACGCCCGCAGGACCGCATCGAGCTGTCCGACGCGAAGTCGGCGTTCCGCAAGGACATTCACAACTACGTCGAGAACGGCAACCCTGCCCCGCAGACGAAGCTGGACGAGGCCGTCGAAGAGTCGTTCCCCGCCAGCGACCCCGCGGTGCTGTCCTTCGCCGACAACGGCTCGGAACCGCTGCATTCCGCGGCCGCCGGGGCCGAAGGCCGGCCCACCAAGCCGGTGAATGTCAGCGTCGAGGATCGCGGTCAGTTCGTGCTCGACCACGGCGCGGTCGCGATCGCGTCGATCACCTCGTGTACCAACACCTCCAACCCCTCGGTGATGCTCGGCGCGGCGCTGCTGGCCCGCAACGCCGTCGAGAAGGGCCTGACCGCCAAGCCCTGGGTCAAGACGTCGATGGCCCCCGGATCGCAGGTCGTCAGCGACTACTACGACAAGGCCGGCCTGTGGCCGTACCTGGAGAAGTTGGGCTTCTATCTCGTCGGCTACGGCTGCACCACCTGCATCGGCAACAGTGGCCCGCTTCTCGAGGAGATCTCGAAAGCGATCAACGACAACGACCTGACGGTCACCGCGGTGCTGTCCGGCAACCGCAACTTCGAGGGCCGGATATCCCCCGACGTGAAGATGAACTACCTGGCGTCGCCGCCGCTGGTGATCGCCTACGCGCTGGCGGGCACGATGGACTTCGACTTCGAGACCGATCCGCTCGGTAAGGACACCGACGGCAACGACGTCTTCCTCAAGGACATCTGGCCGTCGTCGAAGGACATCTCCGACACCATCGCCTCGGCGATCAATCAGGAGATGTTCAAGAAGAACTACGCCGACGTGTTCAAGGGCGACGAGCGCTGGCAGAACCTGCCGACGCCGTCGGGCAAGACATTCGAGTGGGATGCCAACTCGACCTACGTCCGCAAGCCTCCGTACTTCGACGGTATGCCCGCCGAACCACAGCCGGTCAGCGACATCACCGGGGCCAGAGTGCTTGCCCTGCTGGGCGATTCGGTCACCACCGACCACATCAGCCCCGCCGGCAACATCAAGGCGGGCACCCCGGCGGCGCAGTACCTCGACAGCAACGGCGTGGACAAAAAGGACTACAACTCCTACGGGTCCCGTCGCGGTAACCACGAGGTGATGATCCGCGGCACGTTCGCCAACATCCGGCTGCGCAACCAACTGCTCGACGACGTCTCAGGCGGCTACACCCGCGACTTCACCCAGCCGGACGGGCCGCAGGAATTCATCTACGACGCCGCGCAAAACTATGCGGCGCAAAATATTCCGCTGGTGGTGCTGGGCGGCAAGGAGTACGGCTCCGGCTCGTCGCGCGACTGGGCAGCCAAGGGCACCAGCCTGCTGGGCGTGCGCGCGGTGATCACCGAGTCCTTCGAGCGCATCCACCGGTCGAACCTGATCGGCATGGGCGTGATCCCGCTGCAGTTCCCGGCCGGGGAGTCGGCGGCATCCTTGAAGCTCGACGGCACCGAGGTCTTCGACATCACCGGGATCGAAGAGCTCAACAACGGCAAGACGCCGAAGACCGTGCACGTCACGGCCACCAAGTCCGATGGGTCCGCGGTGGAGTTCGACGCCGTGGTGCGCATCGACACCCCCGGCGAGGCCGACTACTACCGCAACGGCGGCATCCTGCAGTACGTGTTGCGCAACATGCTGCGGACCGGCTAGCCGCAGGTGCCCAGGGTCAGCGAGGATCATCTGGCGGCCCGCCGCCGCCAGATCCTCGACGGCGCACGGCGCTGCTTCGCCGAGTACGGCTACGAGCAGGCGACCGTGCGCCGGCTGGAGCAGACCATCGGTCTGTCGCGCGGTGCGATCTTCCATCACTACCGCGACAAGGACACGTTGTTCTTCGCGCTCGCCCGCGAGGATGCCGCGCGGATGGCCGAGGTGGCGGCCCGCGAGGGCCTCATCCAGGTGATGCGGGACATGCTGGCCGCGCCCGATCAATTCGATTGGCTTGCCACACGATTGGAGATCGCCCGCAAGCTGCGCAACGACCCGGTGTTTCATCAGGGCTGGGTGGAGCGCTCAGCGGAGTTGGCGTCAGCGACCTCCGAGCGGCTGCGTCAGCAGAAGCAGGCCGGCCGGCTGCGCGACGACGTGGCGCCCGACGTGTTGCAGTGCTACCTGGATCTGGTGCTCGACGGACTGGTCGCGCGGCTGGCGACGGGCGAGGATCCCCAGCGACTTTCGGCAGTGCTGGATCTGGTGGAGGATTCGGTGCGGGCTACCGACGGGTGACGTGGTTGGGGCCACCGCGGCTGCGCATAGTGGTGCCCGACTCGCGCAGCAGCGCGTGGATCGAGCCGTACGAACGGCCCGTCGACGCCACCAGGGTGCGAATGCTCGCGCCGCCCTCGTAAGCGTTTCGCAGAGTGTCCAGCAACTGGTCTCGAGCTTCGTTGGGCTTCCTCATGATCACCCTCCCCGGTGGATCCGCGCCGATAGCCATGAGAGTAGAAGCGTGGGTCGGCGCGTTGGGGGGAATGACCGAAATGGTTTACGGGCGTTGTCAGGCGAGTTCGATGAGGTCCCGGTACTCGTCGGACCAGAAGTCCTCGGTGCCGTCCGGAAGCAGCACCACCCGTTGCGGGTCGAGCGCTTCGGCGGCACCCGGATCGTGGGTAACCAGCACGACTGCACCCTGGTAGCTGCGCAGCGCGTCCAGAACCTGTTCGCGGGACGCGGGATCGAGGTTGTTGGTCGGCTCGTCGAGTAGCAGCACGTTCGCCGTCGAGGCCACCAAACCCGCCAACGCCAGTCGGGTCTTCTCGCCGCCGGACAGCGTGCCGGCCGGCTGCTCGAGTTGCGGGCCGGTGAACATGAACGCGCCGAGCAGTCCGCGCAGGTCCTGTTCACCGGTGTCCGGTGCGGCGTGGCGGATGTTCTCCCACACCGTCGCGTTGTTGTCGAGCGTGTCGTGTTCCTGTGCGAAATAACCGATCTTGAGCCCGTGGCCGGGTTCCAGTCCGCCGGCGTCCGGAGTTTCGGTGCCGGCGATCAACCGGAGCAGCGTGGTCTTGCCTGCGCCGTTGAGGCCCAGCACCACGACGCGTGAGCCGCGGTCGATCGCCAGGTCGACGCCGGTGAACACCTCGAGTGAGCCGTAGTTCTTCGTCAGCCCTTTGACGACCAGCGGTGTCTTGCCGCAGGGCGCCGGCGTCGGGAACTTGATCCTGGCCACCTTGTCGGCCACCCGCTCGGCGTCCAGTTCGGCCATCATCCGCTCAGCACGGCGCAACATGTTCTGTGCGGCAACGGCTTTGGTGGCCTTGGCGCCCATCTTGGCGGCCTGGGTCCGCAGCGCGCTGGCCTTCTTCTCGGCATTGGCGCGTTCGCGGCGCCTGCGCTGCTCGTCGGTGGCGCGGGCGTCGAGGTACTTCTGCCAGCCCATGTTGTAGACGTCGGCCTCGCCGCGCACGGCGTCGAGGAACCACACCCGGTTGACCACATCGGCGAGCAGGTCGACGTCGTGGCTGATCACCACGAGGCCGCCGGTGTGGTTCTGCAGGAAGCCTCGCAGCCAGCCGATCGAGTCGGCATCGAGGTGGTTGGTGGGCTCGTCGAGTAAGAGGGTGGTGGCCGAGCCTGATCCAGTGTCGCTGGCGGCGAACAGGATCCGAGACAGTTCGACGCGCCTGCGCTGACCGCCGGACAGGGTGCGCAGCGGCTGGGTGAGCACCCGGTCGGGTAGACCGAGGCTCGCGCAGATGCGGCCGGCTTCGCTTTCGGCGGCGTATCCGCCGAGGGCGGCGAAGCGTTCCTCGAGTTGGCCGTAGCGGCGGACCGCCTTGTCGCGGGCGGCCTCGTCGACCACCTCGGCCATCAACACCTGCTGCTTTTCCAGATCCGAGAGCAGCGTGTCCAAGCCGCGCGCCGACAGCACCCGGTCACGGGCCAGCACATCGAGATCGCCTTCACGTGGATCTTGCGGGAGGTACCCGATGTCGCCCGTGCGCACGACGCTGCCCGCGTAGGGCTCGCCCTCCCCGGCCAGGATCCGCATGGTCGTCGTCTTGCCTGCGCCGTTGCGTCCGACCAGACCGATGCGGTCACCGGGCTGGATGCGCAGCGCGGGGCCTTCGGCGAGGAGCAGAGTGCGCGCGCCGGCGCGGACCTCCAGGTCCGTTGCGGTAATCACGCGCGCACTCCTTAATTACTTGTCGTCGGTGAAGACCGGGGCGCGATTCTCGGCGCGCGCAGCGACCGCCTCTTCGAAGTTGGCGGTGAGCAGGCGCACATAAAGCTGCCCGAGGCCCTCGGCCTGCATATGCCCTTCCAGGCTACCGGCGTCCAGTCCACTCCACAGCGTCCGCTTGGTCAACTCGGTTCCGGGGCGGGAGAACGCCGCGATGCGGGCAGCGATATCGAAGGCGACCGGCAGCAGGTCCTCGTCGGGCACCTGGCGGGACACCAGTCCGATCCGTTCAGCTTCCTGCGCGTCGACGTCACGCCCGGTGAGCATGATCTCGAAGGCCCGCGACGAGCCGATCGCCCGTGGCAGCAGGTAGCTCAGGCCCAGTTCACTGGCCGTCAGCCCGTTGTTGATGCCGGCTGCGCGGAAGTACGCGCCGCTGGCGGCCACCCGGATGTCGGCGGCCAGCGCCAGACACAGGCCGCCGCCGATGGCCGCACCGTTCACCGCGGCGATGATCGGCTGGTGCAGCTTGCGCATGGCGAGAATCACATCGTCGAGCACGTCCATCGACCGCAGTCCGAACGACGGGCGGGTCAGCCCGGCGACGTGCGGCACCGAACCGGCGGACTTGTGGTCGGCGCCGGAGGAGAATCCGCGGCCTGCTCCGGTCAGCACGACCGCGCGCACGTCGTTGTCGTGCTTGAGCTCGGTGAGAACTTCCCGCAGCGGGAGCATGACGTCGAACGCCATGGAGTTCATCCGCTCCGGACGGTTCAGAGTGACCAGAGCGATGTTGGGCTGCGGCTTTTCGACGAGGACGAAACCTGTGTCACGAATCACCCGTGCACGGTATCGCCGAAACGAGCTACTCGGATTGCGACTGGGACGAGACCGCCGAGTCGACGTCGAACTCCTTGACCTGTCGGATGAGGTCTTCCAGCGCCGCGGGCGGAAGCGCACCGGCCTGGTTGAAGATCAGCTTGCCCTTCTTGAAGGCCATCAGCGTCGGGATGGAGCGGATCTCGGCGGCGGCCGCCAGTTCCTGCTCGGCCTCGGTGTCGACCTTGCCGTAGACGACGTCCGGGTGCTGTTCGGATGACTTGGTGAAGGTCGGGGCGAAGGCCCGGCACGGCCCGCACCACGACGCCCAGAAGTCGACCAGCACGATGTCGTTGCCGGTGATGGTGTCGTTGAAGTTCTGTGCGGTCAGGTCTTGGGTAGCCACGTCAGTCCTAACGTCTTGTTGTCCCGGTGTGTTCCCTGTAGCTGTCAATACAAACGGGCCAGCGCACTGGCCGCATCGAAACCGCCGAACTCGTCGAGCTTGCCGTCGCGCAGGTGGTTGACCCACGCCGGGTCGGCGAGCAGGGCACGCCCGACCGCGACGATGTCGAATTCGCCGGCCTCGAACTGGTCGAGCACCCGGTCGATGGGCGACGGCGGGATCGGTCCGCTTCCCGCGCCGGGATTGAACTCGGTCTCCAGGCCCACCGACCCGACTGCGATGACGGGCAGACCGGTCATCTTCTTGGTCCACCCGGCCAGACTCAGTTGGGGATCTTCGCCGGGGAAGCCGGGCAGGTAGTGCCGCCGCGTCGAGGGGTGCAGTACATCCACACCGGCTTCGACCAGCGGGGCCAGGAGTTGCTCGAGTTCTGCTGCGCTGCCGGCGACCTGCGCGTCGTAGCGGTTCATCTTCCACTGCGAAAACCGGTAAATGATCGGGAAGCCGGGACCGACAGCGGCACGCACCGCGGCGACCACCTCGGCCGGGAACCGGGTGCGCGCGGCGAGCGAACCGCCGTAGCCATCGGTGCGGTGATTGGTGTGCTGCCAGAGGAATTGGTCCAACAGGTAGCCGTGGGCGCCGTGGATCTCGACAGCATCGAAGCCGGCCGCCTGAGCGTTGGCAGCGGCCACGGCATACGCCTGCGCGAGCTCCGGCAGCTCCTCGGTGTCCAGTGCGCGACCGGTGGCGCTGCCGTCGATCCCGATGCCCGACGGGCTGACCGGAGTCTGGTCGGGGCGGTCGCCGTCGTGGACACCGCGCGCGACGCCCTGGTGCCAGAGCTGGGCGGCAATCGTGGCGCTCTCGGCGTGCACGGCGTGGGTGACTGCGCGCCAGCCGGCCAGCACCGCGTCGCCGTCGAGGTTGGGGATCCGGTCCGGCCAGCCTGCGGCGGGGTGCGGAATCCGAACGCCCTCAGTGATGATCAGTCCGGTGCCGCCTGCCGCCCGGCGCCCGTAGTAGGCGGCGACGTCGGCTCCCGGGATACCGTCCGGCGAGGCGGCGCGGGTCATCGGTGCCATCGCGAACCGGTTGGGGACGGTCAGCGACCCGACGGTCACCGGGGTGAACAGCTCCTCCAGGCGTGCATCATCCATGACGTGTTGCAACACCGCCGTCGACGGCGGTGATTCCTCGCTGGAAGAAGTCGGTGATGTCGGTGGCCAGGTTGTCGACGTCGGCATCGAGATCCAGTGCGCGCACGGCGCCGAACGGCGCGTTCCACAGTGGCCCGGTACGCGGCGCGGTGGTGAAGTCCCACGGGCCGACGTAGGCGTACGGCAGTTCGTGGAAGTCGTCGCCCGCAGAAACCCCGTAGTTGACCTCCTCGACCGTGGCCGCGACGTCGAGGTGCTCTGGCCAGAGCACCGGATGCGCTTCTGGCAGAACGGCGTTGATCGCGAAGCCGCCGGCGTAGAGGCTGCGGTAGATGGCGTCGGCGGCGTCGGTGTCGATGTCGAGAACGGTGTCGGGCCGTAATTCGGCGACGGAGTGATACACCGTGGCAGGCGGCGGACCCACATCGAGCCCGGTGGCCGCGGCCAGGTCACGCACCGGTCCGGCCAGCGGGATGCTGCCGTCCGGCCACGCCAGCGTGGTCCCGTGCACCGCGATCGCCAGTGTCGTGGCGGTGAAACCGTCCGGACGGACGGCCAGCCGAATCGTTCCCGTCGCGCGGTACTGCGGCCCGGCGAGGAAGCTCTCGGCGACGCCGTGCAGTTGGCGGCGGGTGGCCACCACCGTGGATTCGGCCATCACCCGGCCGCTCCCCGGGCGCGCTCGATGAGCGCCACCGCACGCTCGCGGGCGCGATCGGCGTTGACCAGCAATTGGTCTCGGCGGCCCGGCCACCACAGCAGCTCGAAGCCCAGCAGCACCAGGTACACGCAGGACGCGATGACGTCGCGGGTGGAGCCGAATATCGCATCCCAGCCGGCGGTTACGATCGCGACGACGAGGAACAGGGGCAGCACCCACCGGAAGGGCCGCCCGGTCTCGGCGGACTTGTGCAACCCGTCGGCGTAGTCGACCACCGGTTGCCCCAGGGTTGGGTCGCCGATGCGACCGCCCCATCGGGTGACCCCGACGACGCGCACGCGTTGTTCACCGCTCAGGGCGGCGGCGCCGGGCCAGTACCTGACCATCCGCAGGCCCAGCCATATCCCGTAGACCACCGTGATGATGGCGGCGGCCAGCACGGCGGCCAACCACAGTCCGGAGTCCAGCCAGGCCAGCAGGCCGACGAAGATGCCGGTGCCGACGCCGACGATGACACCCCGCATGACCGCGCCGCCGCGCCACACAAAGGCGGGGACGGTGAGCATCAGCTCAGATTAGACAGTGAACCCCAGCGCGCGGAGCTGTTCGCGACCGTCCTCGGTGATCTTGTCCGGGCCCCACGGCGGGTTCCACACCCAGTTGATCTTGGCCTCGTTGACCAACCCGGCACCGACCAGCGCGGTGAGGGTCTGATCTTCGATGACGTCGGTCAGCGGGCAGGCTGCCGAAGTCAGCGTCATGTCGATGAGCGCCACCGTTCCGGCGTCGCCCTTCTCCACGTTCAGGTCGTAGACCAGACCGAGGTCGACGACGTTGATCCCCAGTTCGGGATCCACCACGTCGCGCATGGCCTCCTCGATATCGTCGAGCAGGTTGGGTTCGGTCATCGCTTGTCCTCCAAGTCTTTTCGGTGTGATGCCTGGGCCACGGCGTCTTTGAACGCCAGCCAGCCCAGCAGCGCGCACTTCACCCGAGCCGGATACTTCGCCACACCGGCGAAGGCCACTCCGTCGCCGAGCACGTCCTCGTCGCCCTCGACGGCGCCCCTCGACGACACCATCTCGGTGAACGCCGCCACGGTCTTCAGCGCGTCGCCGACGGTCAGCCCGATCACCTGGTCGGTGAGCACCGAGGTGGCTGCCTGGCTGATCGAGCAACCTTGGCCGTCGTAGGAGATGTCGGTGACCTGTTCGCCGTCCGCGGACAGCGCCACCCGCAGCGTCACCTCGTCGCCGCACGTCGGATTGACGTGATGCACCTCGGCGCCGAACGGCTCACGCAGCCCGCGGTGGTGCGGGTGCTTGTAGTGGTCCAGGATCACTTCCTGGTACATCTGCTCGAGTTTCACTCAATCCCGCCCAAAGAACTCGACAGCCCGCTGGACGCCCGCGACCAAGCGGCTTACCTCGTCGAAGGTGTTGTAGACGGCGAACGATGCCCGGGCGGTCGCGGCGATGCCGAACCGGCGGTGCAGCGGCCACGCACAGTGATGCCCGACCCGCACGGCAACCCCGTCGTCGTCGAGCACCTGGCCCACGTCGTGGGCATGCACGCCGTCGACGACGAAGCTCACCGGCGAACCGCGGTGTTCCAGCGTGGTAGGTCCGATGATGCGCACCTGCGGGAGCGCGGCGAGGCCGTCGAGCGCGGCGGCGACCAGTTCGTTCTCATGCGCCTCGACCGCGGGCATCCCGATCTTGTCCAAATACCGTGCGGCCGCACCCAATCCGACCACCTGGGAGGTCATCGGCGTGCCCGCCTCGAACCGCTGCGGTGCGGGGGCATAGCTGGCGGCCTCCATGGTGACGGTCTCGATCATCGACCCGCCGGTGAGGAACGGTGGCATCGCGTCGAGCAGCTCGCGCCGGCCGTACAGCACGCCGATACCGGTGGGTCCGAGCATCTTGTGCCCGGAGAACGCGGCGTAGTCGACGTCGAGGCCGTGGAAGTCCACCGGCTGATGCGGCACCGACTGGCAGGCGTCCAGCACGGTCAGCGCACCGACAGACTTGGCCCGCCGGACTATTTCACCCACGGGCGCAATCGCACCGGTGACATTCGAATGATGGCTGAAAGCAACGACTTTCACCCGCTCGTCGAGCTGCAGCGAATCGAGGTCGATGCGGCCATCCTCGGTCACGCCATACCAGCGCAGGGTCGCTCCGGTGCGGCGGGCGAGCTCTTGCCACGGAATCAGGTTGGCGTGGTGTTCCAGCTCGGTGGTGACGATGACGTCGCCGGGACCGACCGCCTTCTCGAACCGCTGGTCCCCCAACACATACGACACCAGATTCAGCGACTCGGTGGCGTTTTTGGTGAACACCAGCTCGTCGGTGTCGGCGCCGACGAAGGACGCGATATCGGCACGACCCTGCTCGTAGGCGTCTGTCGACTCCTCCATCAGCTGGTGCGCACCGCGATGCACCGCGCCGTTGGACGTGGTCAGGAACTCCCGTTCGGCATCGAGAACCTGCAGCGGTTTCTGCGACGTCGCCCCGGAATCCAGGTAAGCCAGCTGATGTCCGCCCCGCATCACCCGCGTGAGGATCGGGAAATCCGCGCGGATACCCACGACGTCCAGATCCACCGACGCGGTCATGTCAGGCTCCTGCCGCCGCCTGGGTGAAGCGCACGTAGCCATTCTCTTCGAGCTCATCGGCCAGCTCCGCACCGCCGGACTCGACGATCCGGCCGTCGACGAAGACGTGGACGAACTGCGGACGGATGTAGCGCAGGATCCGGGTGTAGTGCGTGATCAGCAGGACACCGGCATGCTCGGCCTCGGCGTAGCGGTTGACGCCTTCGGAGACCACCCGCAGGGCGTCGACGTCCAGGCCGGAGTCCGTCTCGTCGAGGATCGCGATCTTCGGCTTCAGCAGACCCAGCTGCAGGATCTCGTGGCGCTTCTTCTCGCCACCGGAGAAGCCCTCGTTCACGCTGCGTTCGGCGAACTGCGGGTCGATCTCCAGATCGGTCATCGCCGACTTGACTTCCTTGACCCAGTGCCGCAGCTTCGGGGCCTCGCCGCGCACCGCGGTCGCCGCGGTGCGCAGAAAGTTCGACATCGACACGCCGGGGACCTCGACCGGGTACTGCATCGCCAGGAACAGGCCGGCGCGGGCGCGTTCGTCGACGCTCATCGCCAGCACGTCCTCACCGTCGAGGGTGATCGACCCCGAGGTGACGTGGTACTTGGGATGGCCCGCAATCGAATACGACAGCGTGGACTTTCCCGAACCGTTGGGGCCCATCACCGCGTGGGTCTCCCCCGACTTCACGGTCAGGTTGACGCCCTTGAGGATCTCCTTCTCGGAGCCGTCCTCACCTGTGATGCTGACGTGCAGATCCTTGATTTCCAAAGTGCTCATGGCTGTGTGGCTTTCGACTCAGTGATGGCAAGTTCTCGTTCGATGGCATCGGTCAGGCGCTCGCGCACCTCGGGGACCGCGATTTTGGCGATGATCTCGTTGAAGAAGCCGCGGACCACCAGCCGGCGGGCTTGCGCCTCCGGGATGCCGCGGGCTCGCAGATAGAACAGCTGCTCGTCGTCGAAACGGCCGGTCGCACTGGCGTGCCCGGCACCGACGATCTCGCCGGTCTCGATCTCCAGGTTCGGTACCGAGTCGGCGCGTGCGCCGTCGGTGAGCACCAGGTTGCGGTTGACCTCGAAGGTGTCGGTGCCGGTGGCCGCGGCCCGGATCAGCACGTCACCCACCCAGACGGTGTGCGCGTCGGGCTTCTTGGAATCCGGATCCCCTTGCAGCGCACCCTTGTACAGCACGTCCGACTTGCAGTTCGGTTGCGCGTGGTCGACCAGCAGTCGGGACTCGAAGAACTGCCCGGCGTCGGCGAAATAGGTGCCGAGTAGCTTGGCGTCCCCGCCCGGACCGGTGAACCGAACGGTGGTCGAGGTCCGCACCACGTCACCGCCGAGGGTGACGTTGACGTGCCCGAGTACCGAGTCCTTGCCGAGCTTGGCGTGGTGCGCGCTGACATGCACCATGTCGTCGGCGAAGTCCGCGATCCAGATGACACCCAGACCGGCCGAGTCGCCGACGATGATCTCGACGTTGTCGGCGTAGGTGCCGCTGCCGCGCAGATCGACGACGACGATCGCGCGGGACAACTCCTCGACCCGGATCTGCAGGTGACCGTAGGCCACGCCGCCCGCACCGGGGCCGTCGACGGTGATCTCGATAGGCTCGGCGACCTCGGTGTCCCGTGCGACGGTCACCACCGTCGCCGAGTTGAACGACGAGAACGCCTGCGCGGCAACCCGATCGCTGGGCACCCCGCCCTGGCCGAGTCGCTCGTCTCCGCGCCGCACGGTCTCGACCGTGACACCGGGGCGCTCGGTCACCGTGATCGCCGCGGTGCCGTTGGCGACGGCCGAGCCGTCATGCAGGCCGCGCAGCCGCTTGAGCGGGGTGAACCGCCACAGCTCGTCGCGGCCGCCGGGCACCTCGAAGGCGTCGACGTCGAACGAGCTGAATTGCTCGCCCTTGTTGGCGGCGGCCAACGTTGAGCCGGAGTTGACGGCAGTGAGGGGCGAACCCTCCACTGCCTTCGAAAGATTGGTCACTTAACCGACAGCACCTTCCATTTGCAGCTCGATCAGCCGGTTCAGCTCCAGGGCGTATTCCATGGGCAGTTCCTTGGCGATCGGCTCGACGAAGCCGCGCACGACCATCGCCATTGCCTCGTCCTCGGTCATGCCGCGGCTCATCAGGTAGAACAGTTGATCTTCGCTGACCTTCGACACGGTGGCCTCGTGGCCCATCGTGACGTCGTCCTCGCGGATGTCGACGTAGGGGTAGGTGTCACTGCGGCTGACCGTATCCACAAGCAGCGCATCGCATTTCACGCTCGAACGCGATCCGTGCGCACCCTTGTTGACCTGGACCAGGCCACGATAGGAGGCACGGCCACCGCCGCGGGCCACCGACTTGGACACGATGTTGCTCGACGTGTACGGGGCCAGGTGCAGCATCTTGGCGCCGGTGTCCTGATGCTGGCCTTCGCCGGCGAACGCCACCGACAGCACCTCACCCTTGGCGTGCTCACCGGTCATCCACACCGCCGGGTACTTCATCGTGACCTTCGAGCCGATGTTGCCGTCGACCCACTCCATGGTGGCGCCGGCCTCGGCGCGGGCGCGCTTGGTCACCAGGTTGTAGACGTTGTTCGACCAGTTCTGGATGGTCGTGTAACGGCAACGGCCACCGGGCTTCACGATGATCTCGACGACCGCCGAGTGCAGCGAGTCGCTCTTGTAGATCGGCGCAGTACACCCTTCGACGTAGTGCACGTAGGCGTCTTCGTCGACGATGATCAGCGTCCGCTCGAACTGGCCCATGTTCTCGGTGTTGATCCGGAAGTAGGCCTGCAGCGGGATGTCGACGTGCACGCCCTTGGGGACGTAGATGAACGAACCACCTGACCACACCGCGGTGTTGAGTGCGGAGAACTTGTTGTCCCCGGCCGGGATCACGGTGCCGAAGTACTGCTTGAAGAGTTCCGGGTGCTCACGCAGGCCCGAATCGGTGTCCAGGAAGATCACGCCCTGGGCCTCGAGGTCCTCGCGGATCGAGTGGTAGACCACCTCGGACTCGTACTGTGCGGCCACGCCCGACACCAGGCGCTGCTTCTCCGCCTCGGGGATACCCAGCCGGTCATAGGTGTTCTTGATGTCGGCGGGCAGGTCATCCCAGGTGGCGGCCTGCTTCTCGCTGGAGCGCACGAAGTACTTGATGTTGTCGAAGTCGATGCCCTCGAGGTTGGATCCCCAGTTCGGCATCGGCTTCTTGTCGAACGTGCGCAGCGCCTTGAGCCGGATGTCGAGCATCCACTCCGGCTCGCTCTTCTTGGCCGAGATGTCGCGCACCACCGCTTCGGACAGGCCGCGCTGCGCGCTTGCGCCCGCGGTGTCGGAGTCCGACCAGCCGTAGCCGTAACGGCCCAGTGAGGCGATGGCCTCTTCCTGGGTCAACGGCTGCGCCGGCTTGGCTTCCGGGGTGAGTGTCATGGCGACGCTCCTTCTGGTCTAGTGGTGTGCCGGTGTGAGCGGCACGTGGGTGGTGCAGGCGCAGTCGCCGTTGGCGATGGTGGCCAGTCGCTGGACGTGGGTGCCGAGGATCTCGGACATCGCCTCCTTCTCGGCTTCGCACAGTTCTGGAAACTCTTCGGCGACATGCGAAACCGGGCAGTGGTGCTGGCAGATCTGGATGCCCTGCATGGGTCCGCCGACCCGCGTCGTCGTCGCCGCGTAACCGGCCTTGGTCATCGCGTCGGCGACCCGCTCGGCCGTGGACTCGACGTCGTCGGGGCCCTGCGCCACCCCGGCGAGGATGGCGTCGATACGGCGCCGGGCGAAGGTCTGCACCGCCTGCTCGCCGCCGATTTCGCGCAATTGGCGGATCGCGGCCGACGCCAGGTCGTCGTAGGTGTGTTCCAGTTTGGCCCGTCCGGCCGCGGTGAGCCGGTAGCGCTTGGCGGGCCTGCCGCGGCCCGCCTGCTGCCACGCCGCCGCGGCGTTGGCCTGGGCGTCGCCCGCCTCAATCAGCGCGTCGAGGTGTCGGCGCACGCCGGCCGCGGAGATGCCCAGCCGCTGGCCGATCTCGGCGGCGGTGATGGATCCCGACTCAAGCAGGAGCTGCACAATTGCCCGGCGGGTCTGCCCGTCATGCACGACGGTGCCCACCACGGGCACAGCGTCAGCATCGGACGGGAATTTCACAACACCAGTGTTACGCAATTGCCCGAACAGGTCTAGCAAGGGCACCCTTAGCAAGCTGAGGGCGAAAAAGTCGCCGGTTAGAGTGCTGTGGTGGCAGCCCGCCAGCTTTCGCTGAGTTCGTCAATCGCCCGCTTGCACGGCGATGAACGAACTGTAGGCGCGCCCCTCAACGACGCCGAATTCCGTGCCATGCGCCGCACCCGGCTGTTCGGCGCCACCGGAACAGTGCTGATGGCGATCGGTGCGCTGGGTGCGGGCGCCCGCCCGGTCGTGCAGGACCCGACCTTCGGCGTGCGGCTGCTGAACCTGCCGTCGCGTATCCAGACGGTGTCGCTGACGATGACCACCACGGGTGCGGTGATGATGGCGCTGGCCTGGCTGATGCTGGGCCGCTTCGCCCTCGGCAACCGCCGGATGTCGCGCAGTCAGCTTGATCACACTCTGCTGCTGTGGGTCGTTCCGCTGCTGATCGCTCCGCCGATGTACAGCAAGGACGTCTACTCCTATCTGGCGCAGAGCCAGATATCGGCGAACGGGCTCAATCCCTACAAGGTCGGGCCCGCCCCGGGGCTGGGCTTGGACCACGTCTTCACCCTCTCGGTGCCCAGCCTGTGGCGCGAGACGCCCGCGCCGTACGGCCCGCTGTTCCTGTGGGTGGGACGCGGAATCTCGGCGCTGACCGGGGAGAACATCGTCGCCGCCGTGCTCAGTCACCGGGTGGTGGTGCTGCTCGGCGTCGGGATGATCGTGTGGGCGGTGCCGCGGCTGGCCCGTCGCTGCGGCGTCGCCGAGGTCAGCGCGCTGTGGCTGGGTGCGGCCAATCCACTGTTGCTGATGCATCTGGTCGCAGGCATTCACAACGAGGCGCTGATGCTGGGCGTGATGCTCACCGGCACCGAGTTCGCGCTGCGCGGGATCGACTCCGCCAAGCCGCTGTGGCCACGGCCGATGCACTGGCCGCACGGGCGCGACCAGTGGGCCCAGTGGATGCCGCCGGCGATGCTGGTGTTGGGCTCGGTGCTGATCACGATGTCCTCCCAGGTGAAACTGCCGGGGCTGTTGGCCTTGGGCTTCGTGGGCATGGCCCTGGCGTACCGCTGGGGATCGACCGTCACGGCGTTCGTTCTGGCGAGCGCGTTCATGGCGTCGCTGTCGCTGGTGGTCATGGCCATCATCGGCTGGGCCAGCGGCCTGGGCTTCGGCTGGCTGTTCACGCTCGGCACCGCCAACGTGGTGCGCAGCTGGATGTCGCCGCCGACGCTGCTGGCGCTGGGCACCGGCCAGGTCGGGATCCTGCTCGGGCTGGGTGACCACACCACCGCCGTGCTGTCGCTGACCCGCGCCATGGGCGTGCTGATCATCATGATCACCGTCACCTGGCTGCTGCTGGCCGTGATGCGGGGCAAGTTGCATCCGGTCGGCGGTCTCGGTGTGGCGCTGGGCGCGACCGTGCTGCTGTTTCCCGTCGTGCAGCCGTGGTACCTGCTGTGGGCGATCATCCCGCTGGCAGCTTGGGCCACCCGCCCGGGCTTTCGCATCGCGACCATCGCGGTGTCGCTCGTCGTCGGGATCTTCGGGCCGACGGCCAACGGCGACCGCTTCGCCCTGTTTCAGATCGTCGACGCCACCCTGGCCAGCACGGTGATCGTGCTGATGCTGATCGCCGTGACGTTCCACCGGCTGCCGTGGCGCAAGGTGCCCGGAACCAACGAAACGTTCAGTGGGCAGGAGCCCGACACCCCGGCCACAGCGGAGTCCGCGGAGCCATCGACCGAACCACCGACGCCGCGTCCGGCGCCCGGCGCATACGCTGAGTCACCGTGAGTTCCGGCCGCGAAATCCCCGTGCGACTGCGCGGGGTGTCCAAGCATTACGGGTCGACGACGGCCGTGGCGAATCTCGATCTCGAGGTGCACGCCGCCGAGGTGCTGGCCCTGCTGGGCCCCAACGGGGCAGGTAAGACCACCACGGTCGAGATGTGCGAGGGCTTCACCCGGCCAGACGGCGGCACCATCGAGGTGCTGGGCCTGGACCCGGTCGCCGACAACGCGCGGGTGCGCGAGCGAATCGGCGTCATGCTGCAGGGCGGCGGCGGCTATCCGGCGGCCCGGGCCGGCGAGATGCTGAATCTGGTGGCCTCCTACGCCGCCAATCCGCTCGACCCGGCCTGGCTACTGGACACCCTGGGGCTGACCGACGCCGCCCGAACCACCTACCGCAGGCTGTCCGGCGGCCAGCAGCAGCGGCTGGCGCTGGCATGCGCCCTGGTCGGCAGGCCCGAACTGGTCTTCCTCGACGAGCCCACCGCCGGAATGGACGCGCACGCGCGGCTGGTGGTGTGGGAGCTCATCGACGCGCTGCGCCGCGACGGCGTGACCGTGGTGTTGACCACCCACCAGCTCAAGGAGGCCGAGGAGCTCGCCGACCGGATCGTGATCATCGACCACGGCTCGGCCGTGGCGTCGGGAACACCCGCGGAGTTGATGAACTCCGGCGCCGAAGGACAGTTGCGATTCTCCGCGCCCCGACAGCTCGACCTGTCGCTGTTGATCGCTGCGCTACCGGAAGGCTATGCGGCCAAGGAAGTTTCGCCCGGTGAATACCTGGTGGAAGGCAAGATCGACCCGCAGGTGCTGGCAACGGTTACAGCCTGGTGCGCACGGCTCGACGTGCTGGCCACCGATGTGCGGGTCGAGCAGCGCAGCCTCGAAGACGTGTTCCTGGAGTTGACCGGTAGGGAGTTGCGGTCATGACGAGCGAACTCTTTCCCCCGGGCACCTTCGCGCCCGACCCACGGCCCAGCACCGTGCCGCGGATGCTGGCGGCGCAGTACGGCCTGGAACTGAAACTGTTGCTGCGCAACGGTGAACAGCTGCTGCTGACGATGTTCATCCCCATCACGCTGCTGATCGGGCTCACCCTGTTGCCGCTCGGCTCGTTCGGCACGCACCGGGTCGCGGTGTTCGTTCCGGCGATCATGGCGCTGGCGGTGATCTCCACGGCGTTCACCGGCCAGGCCATCGCCGTCGCGTTCGACCGCCGCTACGGTGCACTGAAACGGTTGGGCGCCACCGCACTTCCGGTGTGGGGCATCATCGCGGGCAAAGCGCTGGCCGTGGTGACCGTGGTGTTCCTGCAGGCGTTGCTGCTCGGCGGCATCGGTTTGGCCCTGGGCTGGCGCCCGCATCCGGTCGGGCTGCTGCTCGGCGCGCTGGTGATCGCACTGGGCACGGCGGGTTTCGTGGCGATGGGCCTGCTGCTGGGCGGAACGCTGCGCGCCGAGATCGTGCTGGCTGTCGCCAACCTGCTGTGGTTCGTGTTCGCCGGGCTGGGAGCGCTGACCCTGGAGACCGGCGCGATTCCGCGTGGGGTGGCCTGGGTGGCGCGGCTGACGCCGTCCGGCGCGCTCACCGAAGCACTGACCCGGGCGATGTCGCTGTCGGTCGACTGGTTCGGCATCGCGGTGCTGGCGGCGTGGGGCGTGGTGTCGGCGTTGGCGGCGCTGCGCTGGTTCCGCTTCACCTAGGCGCGCGAGCCGGTCCCTACTACGCCGATCCCTACTACAGGGCGTAGTTAGACGTCCTCTACGATCAGGCCGTGCCCGTCGGACGGTTTTTCCAGCGGCTGGTGGACTTGCTGCCACTGCCGAGCCTGCGCGTCCAGCGCATCATCGCCGCCGCGGTCATCCTGACCCAGGGCGGTATCGCCGTCACCGGCGCGATCGTGCGGGTCACCGCATCCGGCCTCGGCTGCCCCACCTGGCCGCAATGCTTCCCCGGCAGCTTCGTCCCGGTCCCGCACGCCGAGGTGCCGGTCATCCACCAGGCCGTCGAGTTCGGCAACCGGATGATCACCTTCCTCGTCGTGATCACCGCGATCCTGGCCGTCCTGGCCGTCACCCGCGCCCGCCGCCGTCGGGAGGTGCTGATCTACGCCTGGCTGATGCCGGCGTCGACGGTGGTGCAGGCGGTGCTCGGCGGGATCACCGTGCTGGCGGGGCTGGCGTGGTGGACGGTCGCGATCCACCTACTGGCGTCGATGGCGATGGTGTGGCTGGCCACCCTGCTCTACGTCAAGATCGGCGAACCCGACGACGGCATCTCGACCGCGCTGGTGCCCAAGCCGCTGCGGCATCTGACCGTGCTCGGCGCACTCACATTGGCCGCGACGCTGACCACGGGGACCCTCGTGACCGGCGCCGGCCCGCACGCCGGCGACAAGAGTCCGCAGCGCCCGGTGCCGCGGCTCGAGGTCGAGATCCTCACGCTGGTGCACATGCACGCGACGCTGCTGGTCGCCTACCTGGCGCTGCTGGTCGGGCTGGCCGCCGGATTGCAGGCGGTGTTCGCGCCCCGGTTCATCATGAAGCGGTTGGCCGTGCTCGTGGGTTTGGTGCTGGCCCAAGGACTGGTCGGCGCGGTGCAGTTCTTCACCGGCGTGCCGGCCGCATTGGTGGCCGTGCACGTCGCGGGCGCGGCGGCCTGCACGGCGGCCACCGCGGCGCTATGGGCGTCGATGCGACAGCGGGCCGAGCCCAAGACGCTCACACGCTGACTCGACCTCGAGCGCGAACGCGCGCTGTTGCAGCTCGCGGGTCCGCTCGTCGAGCTGGCGCCAGCCGAGTCCGGGCTCGATCACCTCGAGCTCCAGCACCACCGGATCGTCGGAGCCGCCGATGAGATCGACTCTGGCATAGAGCAATTCACAGGGCTCGATACCCAGATGGCGACTGGCGGCAGCCAGCGCGGCCACGCCGACGTCCCACATCTCGAAGTCCGGATCCGCCGGGGCCAGCGACTCCTCCACGTAGGTGCCGGACTCATGCAGCGTGGGCGACTCCCCTTCGGGCGGCAGCATCGGGCCCTTGGTGAACGCATGGGACTGCCGGCCGCCGAGGAACACCAGCGCGGTCTCCCCCTGCTCGACGCGGGCGTCGTAGGGCTGCACCAGCGCCGTACGCCCGCTGTCCTGCAACGCGGCGACGTGTGCGCCCGCCGCGGCCCGGTCGACGAACCGGCCGGTGTCGATCGAGCCTGCACCGATCGCGGGCTTGATCACCACCTCACCCTTGGGCAGGCGCACCTTGTCCCCCGGTGCGAAGAAATACGACGGGACGGTCGGCACGCCCGCGTCGGCGAGATCCTGCAGATAGTGCTTGTCGCTGTTCCACGCCACCACCTCCGGGGCGTTGAGCAGGTGGCGCACCCGGCGGGTCCAGGCCAGGAACTCCTCGCGGCGTTCGGCGTAATCCCAGGCGGCCCGCAGGATCACCAGGTCCGCGGTCTCGGTCTGCGGGTCGTCCCAGGACAGCCAGCGGGCGTGCAGCCCGCGGGTCCGCAGGGCGGCGATCAGTCCGTCGTCGTCGCCGTCACCGGCCACGAGTCGCGGGCAGCCCGCCAGCACGATGCTCGGATGGAAGACGTCGGGACGTGCCAGATTCGGGCGAACGCTCATGGCGGGGATGATAGTGACATGCACGCAATCGAAGTCGCCGCGACGGGCGGTCCCGAGGTCCTGAAATACGTCGAGAAGCCGCAGCCCACACCCGGCCCGGCCGAGGTGCTCATCCAGGCGGATGCGATCGGCGTCAACTACATCGACACCTACTTCCGGTCCGGTCTGTATCCGCGGGAACTGCCGTTCGTGGTGGGCACCGAGGTCTGCGGAACGATCGTTGCGGTCGGCGACGACGTCGCGGCCATCACGCCCGGCGACCGGGTTGTCACCGCGGTGGCGTCCGGAGCTTATGCCGAGTTCTGCACGGCCCCAGCAGATTTCGTCGCCTACGTGCCTGATTCGGTACCGTCGGACGCCATCGCCTCGGCGCTGCTCAAAGGTATGACCGCGCACTATCTGATCAAGTCGGTGTACACGGTGCAGGCCCGCGATTTCGTGCTCGTGCACGCCGGGGCCGGCGGCGTCGGACTGATCCTGACCCAGTGGGCCACCAGCCTGGGTGCGCGGGTGATCACCACCGCCTCGAGCCCGCAGAAGGCGGAGCTGTCGCGGCAGGCCGGCGCGATCGAGGTGCTGGACTACCCCGAGGACCCCGCCGACTTCGCCGCCGCGATCCGCGAGCTCACCAACGGCCACGGTGTCGCCGCCGTTTACGACGGTGTCGGCAAGACCACATTCGACGCCAGCCTCGCGAGCCTGGCGATCCGCGGCACCCTGGCACTGTTCGGCGCGTCCAGCGGACCCGTCCCGCCGGTCGATCCGCAGCGGCTCAACGCCGCCGGGTCGGTGTTCCTCACCCGGCCCAACCTCGCCCACTTCACCCGTACGCCGGACGAATTCGCGTGGCGCGCCGGTGAGCTACTGGAAGCGATCGCGTCCGGCGCCATCACGATAACGGTCGGTGGCCATTACCCGCTGGCCGAAGCCGCCCAGGCGCACCGGGATCTCCAGGGCCGCAAGACGACCGGCTCGATCGTACTGCTGCCTCAGAACTAGCTGAACAGCGTCGGCAGCGCCAGCGCCGAGTCGACGGCGAGTGCGACGAACACCAGCGCCAGGTAGTTGTTGGACTGCAGGAACAGTCGCAGCGGCTTGACCGGGTTGCCGCGACGCACGCCGGCATGCAGGCGATGCGCCATGATCAGGAACCAGGCCCCGGCCAGTGCGGCCACCGAGCCGTACAGCCAGCCGGCGGCCGGCGCGAGCGCCAGCGTGGCGATCACGGTCAGCCAGGTGTAGATCAGAATCTGCTTGGTGACCTGCAACTCGGTGGCCACCACCGGCAGCATGGGCACGCCCGCGGCGCGATAGTCGTCCTTGTACTTCATGGCCAGCGCCCAGGTGTGCGGCGGCGTCCAGAAGAAGATGATCGCGAACATCACCAGCGCCTGCCAGCCGATCGTGTCGGTGACGGCCGACCAGCCGATCATCACCGGCATGCAGCCGGCAGCACCGCCCCACACCACGTTCTGCGAGGTGCGGCGCTTGAGCAGCAGGGTGTAGACGAGCACGTAGAAGGCGATCGTGGCCGCGGCCAGGTGCGCTGAGAGCAGGTTGGTGGTCCACCACAGCCAGAAGAACGATCCGACCGAGAGCGTCAGCCCGAACACCAGGGCGTGGCTGCGGGGCACGGTGGCCCTGGCAAGCGGCCGCCGTTCGGTGCGCTTCATCACCTTGTCGATGTCGGCGTCGGCCACACAGTTGAGCGTGTTGGCACCTGCCGCGGCCAGCAGACCGCCGAACAGGGTGTTGAGGATCAGCGGCAGGTCGACGGTGCCGCGGCCGGCCAACAGCATGGCCGGAATGGTGGTGACGAGCAGCAGCTCGATGACCCGCGGTTTGGTCAGGGCGAGGTATCCCAGCAGCCTGTCGCGGAACCGAATGGGCGCCCCGTCAACGAGGTGCACTTCGCGAACTCTCACGCAACTGACTCCTGACCCGACGATCTACTACAGAGGATGGTAGTCGCCCGGGCACAGTCCCTGACACCGACGGGTCGATTCACGGCGATTCCACCGTGATGACACAGTTCGAGGTGTAGAGCTTCACCCGCGGGTAACGCTGGTAGCAGCACTATGCAGCCGAGCACCGAGCAGCACTAGGGTGAAGAGGACCACCCCAGCTTGCCGCGTTTTGACTAAGCCAGGAGCGAGTTTGTGACCACTGTCGAAGAGATCGCCACGCTGACCCAGCCCCACCACCCGGACGATTGGACGCCAGTCGATTCGAAGGCCGTCGACACGGTCCGGGTCCTGGCCGCCGACGCGGTGCAGAAGGTCGGCAACGGCCACCCGGGAACCGCCATGAGCCTGGCGCCGCTGGCCTACACGCTGTTCCAGCGGGTGATGCGGCACGATCCGAGCGACACCCACTGGCTGGGTCGCGACCGATTCGTCCTGTCCTGCGGCCACAGCAGCCTGACGCTGTACCTGCAGCTGTACCTGGGTGGGTTCGGCCTGGAGCTCTCCGACATCGAATCGCTGCGCACCTGGGGTTCCAAGACCCCCGGCCACCCGGAGTTCCGGCACACCCTGGGCGTGGAGATCACCACCGGCCCGCTGGGCCAGGGACTGGCATCCGCGGTCGGCATGGCGATGGCCGCACGCTACGAGCGCGGGCTGTTCGATCCCGACGCCCCGGCCGGCACCAGCCCGTTCGACCACCACATCTACGTGATCGCCTCGGACGGCGACATCGAAGAGGGCATCACCAGCGAGGCGTCGTCACTGGCGGGCACCCAGCAACTGGGCAACCTCATCGTGTTCTACGACCACAACAAGATCTCGATCGAGCACGACACCGACATCGCTTTGAGCGAGGACGTCCCGGCCCGCTACCGCGCGTACGGCTGGCACGTGCAGGAAGTCGAGGGCGGCGAGAACGTCGTCGGCATCGAAGAAGCCATCGCCGAAGCCAAGAAGGTGACCGACAAGCCGTCGTTCATCGCCGTCCGGACGATCATCGGCTATCCGGCGCCGACCAAGATGAACACCGGTGGCGTGCACGGCGCCGCGCTCGGCGACGACGAGGTGGCCGCCACCAAGAAGGTCCTCGGTTTCGACCCGGACAAGAAGTTCGAGGTGCACGACGAGGTCATCGCGCACACCCGCAAGCTCGTCGACCGCGGTCGCGAGGCGCACGAGAAGTGGCAAGGCGATTTCGACGCCTGGGCGCAGCGCGAACCGGAGCGCAAGGCGCTGCTCGACCGGCTGCTGGCGCAGGAACTGCCCGACGGCTGGGACTCCGACATCACCTACTGGGAACCGGGTTCCAAGGCGGTCGCCACCCGCGCCGCCTTCGGCCAGGTCCTCAACGACGTCGCACCGAAACTGCCCGAATTGTGGGGTGGCTCAGCCGATCTGGCCGGTAGCAACAACACCACCATCAAGGGCGTCAAGTCGTTCGGGCCGCCGTCGATCTCCACCGAGGACTTCACCGCCGACTGGTACGGCCGGGTGCTGCACTTCGGGATCCGCGAGCACGCGATGGGTGCGATCCTGTCCGGCATCGTGCTGCACGGGCCGACCCGTGCCTTCGGCGGCACGTTCCTGCAATTCTCCGACTACATGCGGGCCTCGGTGCGACTGGCGTCGCTGATGGACATCGACACCATCTACATCTGGACGCACGACTCGATCGGTCTCGGCGAGGACGGCCCCACCCATCAGCCGATCGAGCACCTGGCCGCGCTGCGGGCGATCCCGAAGCTGTCGGTGGTGCGTCCCGGCGATCCGAACGAGACCGCCTACGCCTGGCGCAGCATCGTCGCTCGCGGCAACGGTGCCGGGCCGGTCGGTTTCATCCTGACCCGTCAGGGCATTCCGGTGCTGGAGGGCACCAGCGCCGAGGGCGTCCAGAAAGGTGGCTACGTCCTGGGCGGTGGGAACCCGGCCGATGACGCCGACGTGATCATCATCGCCACCGGATCTGAGCTGCAGCTGGCAGTCGACGCGCAGAAGTTGTTGGCGGCCAAGGACATCAACGCCTACGTGGTGTCGATGCCGTGCGTCGAGTGGTTCAACTCGCAGCCGCAGGAATACCGCGACAGCGTTCTTCCGCCCGACGTGTCGGCCCGGGTTGCGGTGGAAGCCGGTGTGGCGCAGAGCTGGTACCGATTCGTCGGCGACACCGGCGAGATCATCTCCATCGAGCACTACGGCGAATCCGCCGACGACAAGACCTTGTTCCGCGAGTTCGGGTTCACCGCCGAAGCTGTCGCCGACGCCGCGGAACGTGTGATCGACAACTAACCCGCACGACCAACTGAAGGGAACGTCATGGCACAGAATCCGAACCTCGCCGCACTGTCGGCGGCCGGTGTGTCCGTCTGGCTCGACGACCTGTCCCGGGACCGGTTGCGGTCGGGCAACCTGCAGGAGCTGATCGACACGCACAGCGTGGTCGGGGTCACCACCAACCCGTCGATCTTTCAGGCCGCCCTGTCCAACGGAAACGCCTACGACGCACAGGTTTCCGAGCTCGCCGAGCGTGGCGCCGACGTCGACGCGACGATCCGCACCGTCACCACCGACGACGTCCGGGAGGCCTGCGACGTATTGCGACCGCAGTGGGAGGCCTCCGACGGCGTCGACGGTCGGGTCTCGATCGAGGTCGACCCGCGGCTGGCCCACGAGACCGACAAGACCATCCTGCAGGCCATCGAGCTGTGGAAGATCGTCGACCGGCCCAACCTGCTGATCAAGATCCCGGCCACCGAGGCGGGGGTGCCCGCCATCGCGTCGGTGCTGGCCGAGGGCATCTCGGTCAACGTGACCCTGATCTTCTCCGTGGAGCGCTACCGGTTGGTGATGGACGCCTACCTGCAGGGCTTGGAGAAGGCCAAGGAAGCCGGCCACGACATCTCGAAGATCCATTCCGTCGCTTCGTTCTTCGTGTCCCGGGTTGACACCGAGATCGACAAGCGGCTGGAGAAGATCGGCTCTGATGACGCGCTGGCCCTGCGCGGACAGGCCGGCGTCGCGAATGCCCGGCTGGCGTACGCCGCCTACGAAGAGGTGTTCCTCGGCGGCGACCGGTTCCGCGCCCTGGCCGATGCCGGGGCACGGGTGCAGCGTCCGCTTTGGGCGTCCACGGGTGTCAAGAATCCCGACTACTCCGACACCCTCTACGTCACCGAGTTGGTCGCCCCGAACACGGTGAACACCATGCCGGAGAAGACGATGGACGCCGTTGCCGACCACGGGGTTGTCACCGGCGACACGATCACCGGCACCGCGGGCGCGGCGCAGGCGGTGTTCGACAAGCTCGACGCCATCGGCATCGACCTGCGTGACGTCTTCCTGCTGCTGGAGAACGAGGGCGTCGAGAAGTTCGAGAAGTCCTGGCAGGAACTGCTCGACGCGACTCAGGACCAGCTCGACGCCGCGGCCAAATGACGGACCGTCCCGTACCCGGGGTGGTAGCCCCCGCTCCGACCAGCTGGCACAACCCGCTGCGCGACAAGCGGGACAAGCGGATGCCGATGATCGCCGGCCCGTGCGGGGTGGTGATCTTCGGTGTGACCGGCGATCTGGCCCGCAAGAAACTGATGCCGGCGATCTACGACCTGGCCAACCGCGGTCTGTTGCCGCCATCGTTCTCGCTGGTCGGCTTCGCCCGGCGGGACTGGGCCGACGAGGATTTCGGCGCTATCGTGCACGACGCGGTCTGCCAGCACGCCCGTACCCCGTTTCGCCAAGAGGTGTGGGACCGGCTGGCCGAGGGCTTCCGGTTCGTCCAGGGCTCCTTCGACGACGAGGCGTCGTTCAGCCGGCTGGCCGAGACGCTGGAAAAGCTCGACGTGGAACGCGGCACCGGCGGCAATCACGCCTTCTACCTGTCGATTCCGCCGAAAGCCTTCCCGGTGGTCTGCGAGCAGCTGAAGAAGTCCGGACTGGCCCGCCAGCAGGAAGGCCGCTGGAGCCGGGTGGTCATCGAGAAGCCGTTCGGCCATGACCTGCAGAGCGCGATCGAGCTCAACCAGGTGGTCAACAGCGTGTTCCCCGAGGAGTCGGTGTTCCGCATCGACCACTACCTCGGCAAGGAGACGGTGCAGAACATCCTGGCGCTGCGCTTCGCCAACGAGCTGTTCGAGCCGATCTGGAACAACCATTACGTGGACAGTGTGCAGATCACCATGGCCGAGGACATCGGCCTCGGCGGTCGCGGCGGCTACTACGACGGGATCGGGGCGGCGCGCGACGTCATCCAGAACCATCTGCTGCAGCTGCTGGCGCTCACCGCGATGGAAGAGCCGGTCAGCTTCCACCCGGACGAAGTGAAAGCCGAGAAGATCAAGGTACTTTCGGCGACTTCGCTGGCGCAGCCACTGGATGCCACCTCCTCGCGCGGCCAGTACACCGCGGGATGGCAGGGCGGCGAGAAGGTCGTCGGGCTGCTCGACGAGGAGGGCTTCTCGAAGTCGTCCACCACCGAGACGTTCGCCGCGATCACCCTCGATGTCGACACCCGGCGCTGGGCCGGGGTGCCGTTCTATCTGCGGACCGGAAAGCGGTTGGGCCGCAGGGTGACTGAGGTGGCGCTGGTGTTCCGGCGAGCTCCTCACCTGCCGTTCGACGCAACGATGACCGAGGAATTGGGCAAGAACGCCTTGGTGATCCGCGTCCAGCCGGACGAGGGCATCACGCTGCGCTTCGGGTCGAAGGTGCCCGGCAGTGCCATGGAGGTCCGCGACGTCAACATGGACTTCTCCTACGGGTCGGCATTCGCCGAGGATTCCCCGGAAGCCTACGAGCGGCTGATCCTGGATGTCCTGCTCGGCGAGCCGTCACTGTTCCCGGGCAACGCCGAGGTCGAATTGTCCTGGGAGATACTCGATCCCGTGCTGGACTACTGGGCTTCCCACGGTAAGCCGGATCCCTACGAGTCGGGCACCTGGGGACCCGACTCGGCGTTCGAGGTGTTGCAGCGCTCCGGTCGTGAATGGAGGCGTCCCTAGTGATTCGCGCCGGCGCCGATGCAGAGCGAGGAACGAGCGATGAGGAGAAGCGGCGCCAATGATTGTCGACTTGCCCGATACGACGACGAACGTGCTCAACAAGAAGATCACCGCGCTGCGTGAAGAGGGTGGGGCGATCACGCTGGGCCGGGTGTTGACACTGGTGGTCGCACCCGACACCGAGGCCCGGGTCGAGGACTCCATCGAGGCGGCGGTGGCGGCGAGCCGGGAGCATCCCTGCCGCATCATCGTGGTGGTCCCGGCCGACCGGCTGGCCGGCGAAGCGCGCCTCGACGGTCAGCTGCGGGTTGGTGCCGACGCAGGTGCGGGCGAGGTGGTGGTGCTGCGGATCTCCGGTCCGCTGTCCAACCACGCCAGCAGTGTGGTGTTGCCCTTCCTGCTGCCAGACACCCCGGTGGTGGCTTGGTGGCCGGGCGTCGCTCCGGCCAACCCCGCGGAGGATCCGTTGGGCCGCTTGGCGATTCGCCGGATCACTGATGCCACCGGAACAGAGGACCCGCTGGCGGCGATCAAGAGCCGGCTGAACGGCTACACCGACGGCGACACCGACCTGGCGTGGAGCCGCATCACCTACTGGCGCGCGCTGCTCGCGTCGGCGGTGGACCAAGCGCCGTACGAGCCGCTGACGGCGGCGTCGGTGTCCGGGTTGAAGGACGAGCCGGCCCTCGACATCCTGGCTGGCTGGCTGGCCAGCCGGATCGACGGCACCGTGACCCGCGCCGTCGGTGAGTTGAAGGTCGAGTTGGTGCGCGCCTCCGAGACCGTGACGCTCGCCCGCCCGCAGGAGGGCGTGACCGCCACCCTGACCCGCACCGACCGCCCGGAGGCGCTGTTGCCGTTGCCGCGGCGAGAGACCCGCGAGTGCCTTGCCGAGGATCTTCGCCGGCTCGACGCCGACGAGATTTACCACGAGGCGTTGGCGGGTATTGAAAAGGTGCAGTACGTCTAATCGAGCCGAGTCGAAAGGTCGCGATGTGAACCAGATAGTCGAGACCTATCCGGATACCTCAGCGCTGGTGGCCGCCGTCGGCGACCGGCTGGTCCAGGCGATCACCGCCGCCGTCGCCGCACGCGGGCAGGCGTTCGTCGTATTGACCGGCGGCGGAACGGGAATCAACCTGCTCAAACATGTCGGCGCCCACGACGAGGCTATCGACTGGTCGAAGGTACACATCTTCTGGGGTGACGAACGATACGTCCCCGCCGATGACGACGATCGCAACGACAAGCAGGCACGCGAGGCGCTGCTCGACCACATCGACATCCCGGACAGCAACGTGCACCCGATGGCGGCCAGCGACGGCGAGTTCGGCGACGACCTGGACGCGGCGGCACTGGCCTACGAGAGTGTGCTCGCCGCCAATGCCGGACCGGGCGAACCGACACCGGTGTTCGATGTGCACCTGCTGGGGATGGGGCCGGAGGGCCACATCAACTCGCTGTTCCCGCATACCCCGGCGGTCGCGGAGACCAAGCGGCTGGTGGTCGGCGTCGAGGACTCCCCCAAACCGCCGCCCCGGCGGATCACGCTCACCCTGCCCGCCGTGAATCGCTCGCGCGAAGTGTGGCTGGTGGTATCGGGTGAGGGCAAGGCGGAGGCAGTAGCCGAAGCTGTCGGGGGCGCCAAGCCCGCAGACTGGCCGGCGGCCGGCGCGAAAGGAAGCGACGCCACGGTTTGGCTTCTGGACACCGAGGCGGCGAGCAAGCTGCCACACTGAGCCCATGGTTGACAAGCCGCCCGCGCCACGATCTGGCCGGGACCGGATCAAGACCCTGGCCCAGGCGGCGCTCAACGCCGACGTCACCGTCGACCAGCTCGACACCATCCTGTCCGGGATGAGCGAGGCGCTCACCGATCTGAACACCACGATGAGCGGACTGAACGGCACCCTCGAGTACTTCGAGGAGACGCTGGTCGTGTTCAACTCCACGCTGAACCGCATCGACGAGCTGGCGCCCCGGCTCGACGCGGTGGTCGCGCGCATGGAAGGGATCGTCGAGCGCGTCGAACGCATCGTGGGGGTCGGCGAAGCGGTGATCTCACCGCTTGCTGCCACCGAGTCGGCCATCCGCGGGGTGGTCAGCGCGATCCGCCGCCAGGGCCGCTAGCGCGTCACCATGGACCTGCACGTCAAAACCCGGGTGCACTGGTTGTTGGACTACGGACTTGCTCGTTCGGTGCTCACGGCGCTCGCTCATCGCGACGACCCGTTCGCCCGACTGGTCATCGACAGCGGTGGACCCGAGAACACCTATCGCCTCATCGAGGAGGTCCGCCGTCGGGGTCGAATGTCTCCCGGGATCGGCGGCGGTTGGGTCACCGCTGACGCGCAAATCGTCCGAAACATTCTGCGCGACGACCGATTCCGGACCATCAAACCGCAGGATCGGTTTCCTGTTCGTGCGGTCCGGTGGCTGGCCGCCAAGACGGCCCCGGACATGATGAATCCCGTCGAGCCACCGTCACTCCTGGTGGTGGATCCGCCCGTGCACACCCGGTTGCGTCGCCTGGTATCGCGTGCTTTCACACCTCGAGCGATCGACGGACTTCACGATCGCATTCACGAGATCACCAACAGGGTGCTCGACGATCTCGACGGCCAGTCGCACTGCGATCTGATCGCCACCTTCGCGGCCCGGATCCCCATCGAGGTCATTGCCGAGATGCTGGGACTCCCCGGCGAGGAGATAGCGGGGCTTCACGCTCTCGCCGACCCCGCGGCCAAGCTGCTGACCACAACAGTGCCCGCCTGGAACGACTTCTACACCGCCTCTGTAGCGCTGCGCGATTTCGAAGGCTACATCGCCGCACATATCGAGCGACTTCGGCTCAACGACGCGGACAACAGCATCCTGTCGGCCGTACTCCACGACGACGATCTCACCGAAGACGAGGTCAGGATGTTCGCCGGCCTGCTCCTCGGTGCCGGATTCATCACCACCACACACGCATTCGGCAACGCGGTGGTCGCGCTACTGCGTCATCCGGAACAGCTGGCGCACCTGCAAGCTCATCCCGAAGGCTGGTCCAACGCGGTCGAGGAGACGCTCCGCTACGACTCCGTCGCCCAGCTCGGGGTACGGGTGGCGACAGAGCCGCTGCAGATCGAGGGCTGCCCCATCGACGAAGGGCAGGCAGTATTCGTGCTCCTCGCCGGAGCGAACCGCGATCCGGTGCTGTTCGAGCGTCCCGACGAATTCGACCCCACACGCGCCAACGCGCGCGAACACCTCAGCTTCAGTTCCGGCATTCACGTCTGCATCGGCGCAGCGCTCGCCCGCCTAGAACTGAACATCGGCCTGGAAGCACTGTTTCGGCGCTTTCCGGCACTCGCACTGGATGGCGAGCCGACGCTCAACGACAGCACGTTGCTCCGCGGCGTGAAACGCCTACCCGTCAGCCTGGGAGCCGCACCGCGAGGTGCCGGCCGCTAGCGCGTCACCACCAGGGGTCACCGGGGTCGGTGCCTGACCACTCGCCCAAGACCTGTGCTGCGGTCTGCGGCAGCGGTCCGAGCAGCTCGGCGGTGTTCTCCAGAGAGCAGTCGGGTTGTGTCATAAACGTTTTGACGCTATCGGCCAGCTATTGGTTCCGTCACCGGGTCAGTCGCGGCCGCAACCGCTCCGCATCGATCTCGGCGCCTGCGGAGAGATCGTCGGCGAGCTCGGCCCCGGTTGCGGTCAGACCGGCGATGTCGATGCCGTAGGGCGCTCCCGGGACCTCGGCAAGCAGCGTTGATGCCCGGCGCAGCAGGGCGGCGGCACCCATGCGATTGCCGCGTTGGATGTGGGTGACGCCGACCGCGAACTGGGCCAGCCCCTGCCACAGCGGCCGCTCGCCGTCGGGTCCGTTCTTCCAGGCCGCCTCGAAGACTTCGTGAGCGTGAAACGCGCTCCCTCGGCTGAGCAGATCTTGCGCGTAGGCCAGGGTTTCGGCCGGCGGAAGACTCAGGTCGTCCGGAATTCGGGGTTCCCCCTGCGCGCCCGGCGGCAGAGGTCGGCCGAGTGCGTCGCGGGCCCTGGCATTGCGGGGTCGGCCGGACTCGTCGCGATCGCGATCCATCTGCTAGCCGCTGTTGCGCAGCGCCGATGCCAGCCCGCTCATGGTGAGCAGGATGCCGCGCTGGACCAGCTCGTCGTCGTCTCCGGACCGGTAGCGGCGCAACAGCTCGACTTGTAAGTGGTTGAGCGGCTCCAGGTATGGAAAGCGGTTGAACACCGACCTGGCCAGCGCCGGGTTGTCGGCGAGCAGGTCGTCCTGGCCGGTGATCAGCTGATGGACCCGCAGCGTGCGGCCGTACTCGGCGACGATCTTGTCGAACACCCGGGCGCGCAGTTCCTCGTCGTCGACCAATTCGGAGTACCGCGCGGCCAACCCCATGTCTGCCTTGGCCAGTACCTGCGCCATGTTGGACAGCACGGTGGCGAAGAACGGCCAGTTCTTGTAGAGCTCCTGCAGCACTTCGAGCCGGGCCTCGGGCGATTCCGGACCATCGGCGATCCACTCCTCGACCGCGGTACCCGTGCCATACCAGCCGGGCAGCATCACCCGCGACTGGCTCCAGGCCAGCACCCACGGGATGGCCCGCAGATCGGAGATCGATGTGGTGGGTTTGCGCGACGTCGGCCTGCTGCCGATGTTGAGGGAACCGATCTCGCTGACCGGTGTCGAGGCCTTGAAGTAGTCCACGAAACCCGGTGTCTCGTGCACCAATTCGGCGTACGCGCGCTGGGCACGGGCGGCCAGGTCGTCGAGTACCTCGTAGGCCTGCTCG
Organism: Mycolicibacterium aromaticivorans JS19b1 = JCM 16368; assembly: GCF_000559085.1. NCBI lineage: Bacteria > Bacillati > Actinomycetota > Actinomycetes > Mycobacteriales > Mycobacteriaceae > Mycobacterium > Mycolicibacterium aromaticivorans. The sequence continues at coordinate 188,600 of NZ_JALN02000001.1, forward strand.
GCGAGGTCGCCGAGGCCCTCGGTGTCGAGCAGCGTCGACTCCAGCGTGGCGGCGAGCAAGGTCTCCAGATTGCGGTGCGCGATCCGCGGCTCGGCGTACTTGGCGGCGATCACCTCGCCCTGTTCGGTCAGCCGAAGCGAACCGTTCACCGCGCCAGGCGGCTGGGCCAAAATCGCATCGTAGCTCGGGCCGCCGCCGCGGCCGACGGTGCCGCCCCGACCGTGGAAGAGCCGCAACCGAATTCCGGTCTTGCGGGCCGATTCCACGAGATCCAGTTCGGCCCGGTAGAGCGCCCAGTTGGCGGCCAGGTATCCGCCGTCCTTGTTGGAGTCCGAATAGCCGAGCATCACCTCCTGGCTCTCGCCTCGGGCGTGCACCATCGCGCGGTAGAGCGGCAGGTCCAGCGCTGACTCGAGGATCGACGCGCCGTGCTGCAGGTCGTCGATCGTTTCGAACAGGGGCACAATCCCGACGGGCGCGTAGACGTCTTCACCCGAAACATCAAGCAGCCCAGATTCTTTGAGAAGGATCGCGGCTTCCAGCATGTCCGAGACCGACTGGCACATCGAGATGATGTAGTTGGGCACCGCTTCGGGGCCGAACACCGTGACCGCGCGGGCGGCGGCGAACACGATGTCGAGCTCTTTGCGGGCCAGCTCGGAGAGCTCGGAGTCGTCGCGGACCAGCGGCCGGCGGGTCTTCAGCTCGGCGGCCAGCACCTCGACCCGCTCCGGCTCGGACAGCGACGCATAGTCCGGATGGACCCCGGCCCAGGACAGCAGTTCGGCGACGACCTCTTCGTGCACCTCGGAGTTCTGCCGCATGTCCAGGCTGCTCAGGTGAAAACCGAACACGTCCACGGCCTCCCGCAACCGGGCAAGCCGGTCGTCGGCCAGCAGGGTGCTGCCGTGCGCGCGCAGTGATGCGTCGATGGTGTTCAGGTCGGCGAGCAGCTCGTCGGGTGTCTCGTACGGTTCGAGGCCGAGATCGAGGGTGTGCGCCGGTTCGCGATCGAGGATCTTCTGCCCGGTCGCGGTGAGCCGGGCGTGCACCACCCGCAGTGCGCGCCGGTAGGGTTCGTCCATCCGGGCCGGCTCGTGGCAGGCGTCGGCCAGTGCGACGAGAGCGTCGGTGGTCTTCACCAGGCGCGCCGACATCGACAATTCCTGTTCGAGCTTGTTGAGCTCGGCGAAGTAATGGCCCAACGCGGTGTAGGAGGCGCTGCCGGTGGCCAGCCGGACCACCTCGGCGGTGACGTTCGGGTTTCCGTCGCGATCGCCGCCGATCCAGGAGCCCGGCCGCAGGATCGGCTCGGGCAGCAGGCCGGCGTCGGGCCAGCGGGTTCGCAGCGCTTCGCGAACCTCGGCATTGACCTTCGGGATCACGTCGAAGAAAGCCGCTGGGTAGTACCGCAGGCCGACTTCGATTTCGTCCTGGATCTTCAAGCGGGACAACCGGATCAACGCGGTCTGCCACAGCGTGAGGATCTGCCTGCGCAGCTCGGTCTCGACCGGCCGGCCGTCCTCGGTTTCGTCCTGACCATGCAGCCGCACCCGCATGAGCTGGGTGATGCGGTGCTGGGTGTCGAAGACGGTGCGTCTGCGGGTCTCGGTGGGATGGGCGGTGATGACCGGCGCGACCAATGCTCCCGTGAGTGCTTTCTGCACCGTAGCCGCGTCCAACTGCGCGGCATCGAGCTTGGCGTAGGTGGCGGCCAGGGTGCTGTTCTGCGGCGCTTCGCCGGCGGCGACGTGGATCGCGCGGCGCCGTTCGCGGTGGATGTCCTCGGCGACGTTGGCCAGCAGGGCGAAGTGACTGAAGGCGCGGATCACCGGGATGGCCTGGTGGACGTCGATGCCGTCGAACAGCTGGGCCAGCTCGGACCGGTCGATCTCGGATCGGCGCACCCGGAACGATTCGACGCGGGCCTTTTCGACGAGGTCGAACACCTCGTCGCCGTTCTGCTCGCGCACGGTGTCACCAAGGATCGCCCCGAGCAGCCGGATGTCCTCCCGCATCGGCTCGGTGGCCTCCCGCCCGACCTGGGTGCGCTGTACCGCGCCGATCGGTTCCAGCGACACATCCGGAGCTTCAGCCATCCCCCAAGTATTCCGGTGTCCGCTATCCCGTGCAGGGCGTGGGGTCGTGGCGTTGTCCACAGAGCAGCGGGTCAATGACGCGCACCATCCAGAACGGTTGCTCCGGGAGGACGACGGGGAGTCGGCTTGAGGCGACTAGCTGTACTTGATCTGCAGCGCCATGCCGATGATGGACACCACCCAGATACCGGTGACGAACAGCGTGAGGCGGTCGAGGTTCTTCTCGACCACGGTCGACCCGGAGAGGCTGGACTGCACACCGCCGCCGAACAGCGTCGACAGGCCGCCACCCTTGGCGCGGTGCAGGAGCACCAAGAGCACCACCAGAACGCTGGTGGTGACCAGGATGATCTGCAGAGTCAAAACCATGGCGACCAGACTACCTGGTGGGGGCCATCGTCACGGAATCGGTCACGGCATCGGTCACGGGAGGGGACCGCCCGCGGCGATCGCCGACAGGGTGGCGAACTGCTCCCCGTCCAGCGACGCCCCGCCGACCAGGGCGCCGTCGACGTCCTGCTGAGCGACGATCTCACCGACGTTCTTGGCGTTCACCGAGCCGCCGTAGAGCACCCGGACGCCATCGGCGATCTCCTGCGTCGCGATGTTGCCGAGCTCGGCCCGGATCGCGGCGCACACCTCCTGCGCGTCGGCAGCGCTGGCCACCCGGCCCGTGCCGATCGCCCACACCGGCTCGTAGGCGATGACGACGTCGGCGAGTTGCTCCTTGGTGAGCCCGGCCAGCGAGCCGCGTAACGAGTTCACGTTGAACTCGACGTGGTCGCCCGCCTCGCGGACCTCGAGCTGCTCACCGATGCAGACGATCGGCGTCAGTCCGTGCCGGAACGCCGCGGCCGCCTTCTCGGCGACCACCGCGTCGTCCTCGTGGTGATACGTACGCCGCTCGGAGTGCCCGACCACCACGAATGTGCACCCCAGCTTGGCCAGGAACGCACCGCTGATATCGCCGGTGTAGGCGCCCGAATCGTGCTGCGACACGTCCTGCGCGCCGTAGGTCAGCCGCAGCTTGTCGCCATCGACCAGGGTCTGCACGCTGCGCAGATCGGTGAACGGCGGGATCACCGTCACGTCGACCTTGTCGAAGTACTTGTCGGGCAACGAGAACGCGATCTTCTGGACCAGCGCGATGGCCTCGAAGTGGTTGAGGTTCATCTTCCAGTTGCCCGCGATCAGCGGTTTACGGGACACAGGGCTCCTAGTTCAATACTTCGATGCCGGGCAGTGTTTTGCCCTCAAGGTATTCCAGCGATGCACCGCCGCCGGTCGAAATGTGCGAGAAACCGTCCTCCGGCAGACCCAGTTGGCGCACCGCGGCCGCCGAATCGCCGCCGCCGACGACACTGAACGCGCCCTTGCCGGTCGCGGCGACGATGGCCTCGGCCACGCCCTTGGTCCCCGCGGCGAACGCGGGGAACTCGAACACGCCCATCGGTCCGTTCCAGAAGATGGTGCGGGCGTTGGACAACAGCTTGGTGAACCGCTTCACCGACTCCGGGCCGATGTCCAGACCCATCTTGTCGGCCGGGATGCTGTCCGCCCACACGGTTTCCGCCGGCGAGTCGGCCGCAAACTTCTCCGCGACCACAATGTCCACCGGCAGGTGGATCACGTCACCGTAGGTCTCCAGCAGCTGACGGCAGGTGTCGATCATCTCCTCCTGCAGCAGCGAAGTGCCGACCGAAACACCTTGCGCGGCAAGGAAGGTGAAGCACATGCCGCCACCGATGACGATGCTGTCCGCCTTGGTCGCCAGATTCTCGATGACGGCGAGCTTGTCCGACACCTTCGACCCGCCGAGCACCACGGCGTACGGCCGCTCACTGGAGCTGGTCAGCTGTTGGAGCACCTTGACCTCGGCGGCGACCAGCGTTCCCGCGTAGTGCGGCAGCAATGTGGCGACGTCGTACACCGACGCCTGCTTGCGGTGCACCACACCGAACCCGTCGGAGACGAAAGCGCCGTCCTCGCCGACCAATTCGACGAGCGCCTTGGCCAGCGCCAGCCGTTCGCTGTCGTCCTTGCTGGTCTCACGCGGGTCGAACCGGATGTTCTCCAGCAGCAGGACATCGCCGTCGGTGAGTCCCTCGGCGCGGGCGAGCGCATCTGTGCCGACCACGTCCCCGGCCAGCTGGACGTGCCTGCCCAGCCGCTCGGACAACGCGGTAGCCACCGGCGCCAGCGAGAACGCCGGATCCACACCACCTTTGGGGCGGCCGAGGTGAGCGGTCACGATGACCTTCGCCCCGGCGTCGGCCAGCGCCTTCAGCGTCGGGACCGACGCGATGATGCGACCCGGATCAGTGATCTTCCCACCGTCGAGCGGGACGTTCAGGTCGGAGCGCACGAGAACGCCCCGACCCGAAACACCCTCGGCCAGCAGGTCGTCGAGTGTCTGGACGGCCATTGCTGCTACAGCGACTTGCCGACCAGCGCGACCAGGTCCACCAGGCGGTTCGAGTAGCCCCACTCGTTGTCGTACCACGACACGACCTTGGCCTGGTTGTCGATGACCTTGGTCAAACCCGAGTCGAAGATCGAGCTGTGCGGGTCGGTGACGATGTCGCTGGACACGATCGGCGCGTCGTAATACTTCAGGATGCCCTTGAGCTTGCCGTCGGCGGCGGCCTTCATCGCGGCGTTGATGTCGGCAGCGCTCGCCGACTTGCTCAGCTCGGCGGTCAGGTCGGTCACCGACCCGGTGGGGATCGGCACCCGCAGCGCGTAGCCGTCCAGCTTGCCCTTGAGCTCCGGCAGCACCAGGCCGATCGCCTTGGCGGCGCCGGTCGAGGTCGGCACGATGTTCAGCGCGGCCGCCCGGGCACGGCGCAGATCGCTGTGCGGGCCGTCCTGCAGGTTCTGATCCTGGGTGTAGGCGTGGATCGTCGTCATCAGACCCTTGACGATGCCGAACTCGTCGTTGAGGACCTTGGCCAGGGGGCCGAGGCAGTTCGTGGTGCACGACGCATTCGAGATGATGTTCTGGCTACCGTCGTACTTGTCGTCGTTCACGCCCAGCACGATCGTGATGTCCTCGTCGGTGGCCGGCGCGGAGATGATGACCTTCTTGGCACCCGCATCGAGGTGGCCCTGCGCCTTGTCGCGCTTGGTGAAGATGCCGGTGGACTCGACGACGATGTCGACGCCGAGGTCGCCCCACGGCAGTTCAGCCGGGCCGGCCTTGACCTCGAGTGCTTTGATCTTGGTGTCGCCGACCACGATGGTGTCCTCACCCTCGAGGCTCACGTCGTAGGGCAACCGGCCCAGAATCGAGTCGAATTTCAGCAGGTGCGCGAGCGTCGCATTGTCGGTCAGATCGTTGACGGCGATGATCTCGATATCCGCGTTCTTGCCCTGCGCCTTCTGCGCGTCGAGAGCCCGGAAGAAGTTGCGTCCGATGCGGCCGAAGCCGTTAACGCCAACCCGGATGGTCACGTTGTCTCCTCTAGTAGCTTCTCAGTACCCGCCCAGCCTAGTGGCCTGTTCACCGGCATGCGCGACCGCCTGGAACCTCAGGAGATCCGGGGCCCGCTCTGGTCGGCGCGCGGCGAGCCGGTCCACCGCTCCCGGATCGCCGGCAACGTCCCGTCCTCCTCGAGACCGGCCTGCGCGACGGTGATCCGGCCCAGCAATGCGGTGTCGGTGGTCGGTACCGCGATCGCGATCTTCTCGGTGGTGATGCCGCGCTGAACGACGGCCACGCCCGGCGCCGCCTCGGCCAGCCGGGTCAGTACCGGGTCGAGTTTCATGAACGCATCGCAGCGACCGCTGGACAGATCCCGCAGCGCGGTCCGGATGTTGCCGTAGTCGTACACTCGGACCCGAGCGACCTTGCCGTCGGCAAGCAGCCGGTTGGCGATCGGCTGGCTGGTGTTGCCCTGCTGTACGCCGAGGGTCAGCCCGTCGAGATCGTCGATCGAGGTGACGTCGGGCAGCCGGGTGGCGTCGACGGCGAGCGCCTGACCGGAGATCAGGTACGGATCGCAGAACGCGGCCTTCAGCGCGCGGGATCCGGTGATCGTGGTGCCGGAGGCGACGCAGTCGAACTCACCGGAGTCCAGCGCGTCGAAGATGCCGTTGAAGTCGCGGCCCTGGTAGCGCACGAACTCCACCGACGCGCCCAGCCGCTCGCCGATGGCGGCCATGAGCTCGACGTCGAGGCCGGAGCCCGTTGGCCCGGTGTCGTTGAACGGCGGGTCGGGCAATGCCGCCCCGACGCGCAACGCCTCAGTCATGTGATGAACGCTAGCCCCTAGGCCGGCGCCGCGGCAGGCGACCAATTCGGGCCTGCGTGAAAATACTTACCGCACAGCTCCAATCGAGCCGTCGGTAGGTACTGTGTCGGCGCCGGCGTCGCATCCACGTCGGTTCGAATAGCGCGGCGCCATTACCCTGTGGTGGTGGCAAGTGTGTTGTCGGTCAATCTGGCCCGCGTCCGCGCGAATCCCGACAAGCCGGCGAGGCGCACCGGCATCGACAAGGCGGCGACCCCCGACGCGGTGATGGTGCGCGCGCCGGGGCCGATGCGCGGCGGTCTGGGCAGCGGTCTGGTCGGGGACACGATCGGCAACCACAAACTGCACGGGGGCGACGATCAAGCCGTCTACGTCTATTCCCGCGAAGACCTCGACGAGTGGGAAACCCGCCTCGAACGCCCGCTGACCGACGGGATGTTCGGCGAGAACCTCACCACCTCCGGAGTAGACGTCACAGGAGCGCTGATCGGCGAGCGCTGGCGGGTGGGCACCGGCGGTCTGCTGCTCGAAGTCTCGGCGCCCCGCACCCCGTGCCGGACATTCTCGGCGTTCCTCGACATCGCCGGCTGGATCACGACGTTCACCGACGCCGGCAAGCCCGGGGCCTACCTACGGGTCATCTCCCCCGGCCCCGTGCGTGCGGGAGACGAGATCGTCGTCGAGGACAGGCCCGATCACGATGTGACGATCGCCCTGGTGTTCCGCGCGCGGATGACAGACCCCAGCCTGCTCCCCCGGTTGCGGGCTGCCGACGCGCTGTCCGACGAACTCAAGGCCTTTGTAGCCAAGAGAGTGGCCAAGTCGATCTAGGCGTCTTCCAGCAGATCGGGCGTCACGGCCGACTCGGTGTCCGGGATACCGTCCTGCTTGGCTTTGCGATCCGCCATCGACAACAGCCGCCGAATACGCCCGGCCACAGCATCTTTGGTCATCGGCGGGTCGGCGAGGCGGCCCAGTTCCTCCAGCGACGCCTGCCGGTGTTCGACCCGAAGCTTGCCCGCCGCGGCCAGATGGTCGGGCACTGTGTCGGCCAGGATCTCCAACGCCCGCTCCACACGGGCCGCGGCGGCGACCGCGGCCCGGGCCGAGCGGCGTAGGTTCGCGTCGTCGAAGTTGGCCAGCCGGTTCGCGGTGGCGCGCACCTCGCGGCGCATCCGCCGCTCCTCCCAGGTGAGCCGGGTGTCCTGGGCGCCCATCCGGGTCAGCAGCGCACCGATGGCCTCGCCGTCGCGCACCACGACCCGGTCGGTGCCCCGCACCTCTCGCGCCTTCGCGCTGACCCCGAGCCGCCGGGCCGCACCCACCAGCGCCAGCGCGGCTTCTGGTCCGGGACAACTGACTTCGAGCGCCGAGGACCGACCTGGCTCGGTCAGCGAGCCGTGTGCAAGGAACGCACCCCGCCAGGCCGCCTCGGCGTCGCCGACGCTGCCGCCCACCACCTGTGCGGGCAGTCCGCGCACCGGCCGGCCGCGCATGTCCAGCAGACCGGTCTGACGGGCCAGCGCCTCACCGTCCTTGGCGACCCGCACCAGATACCGGGTGCTCTTGCGGATGCCACTGGCCGACAGCACATGCACCACCGCGTTGTAGCCGTACAGGTCGTAGATGTCCTTGCGCAGCCGCCGGGCGATGATGCCCAGGTCCACCTCGGCCTCGACCACGACTCTGCCCGACACGATGTGCAGGCCACCGGCGAATCGCAACAGCGAAGCCACCTCGGCCCGGCGTGCGCTCACAGAGTTGACGGCCAGCCGGCTGAGTTCGTCCTTCACCTCGGCAGTCATCGCCACAGGTCGTCACCTCTCGGTCCGTTGCCAGTCGGGTCCTGCACCCCGTCCCCCTGTCGCCCACCGCCGGCCTGCACGGATGCAGCGGGTGGAGGGGAGGGCGGCGCGGTCACCGAATTTCGGGTGCGCACACCGTCAAGCGCTGCAGCCAGCTTGGCCGGGTCATGTAAAGGTGTACCAGGTCTGGTCACGTCGGCAAACTGAACTGAAGCTTCCAGCAGGCTTGCGGTACGCCGCAGTTGGTCACGCTCCCGGTCAGACGGGACGCGGGTGGCGTCGACCACGATCTCATGCACCGAGAAGCCCGGCGCATGCTGAGCGAGAACGTGCAGATGCCGCTCGGCGGAGAAACCGGCCGTCTCCCCCGGCTCGGCGGCCAGGTTCAGCACCAGCGCGCGGCGGGCGGTGGTCGCCTTCAGCGCGGCGGCCAGGTCCGGCACCAGCACGTGCGGGATCACACTGGTGAACCAGGAGCCCGGTCCCAGCACCACCAGATCGGCATGCATGATCGCGTCGACGGCCTGGCGGGTGGCCGGCGGGTCACCCGGCAGCAGACGCACCCGGCGGACCTTGCCCGGCGTCGTCGCGACGGCCACCTGACCGCGGATCACCCGGCTCATCCGGGGATCGCCCTCCAGTCCGGCGACATCGGCCTCGATCTGCAGCGCGATCGGGCACATCGGCAGCACCCTGCCTTTGACACCGAGGATGCGACCGAGCTCGTCGAGCGCGGCCACCGGATCGGCCAGCAACTCGTTGAGGCCGGCCAGCATCAGGTTGCCGATCGGATGCCCGGCCAGTGCGCCGCTGCCGCCGAACCGGTGCTGGATGATGGTGGCCCACAGCCGGCCGTGTGGACTGTCAGATGCCAACGCCGCCAACGCCATTCGCAGATCACCCGGCGGGATGATGTCTAGCTCGCTGCGCAGCCGTCCGGAGGAACCACCGTCGTCGGCGACCGTGACCACCGCGGTGACGTGCGGTGTCAGCCGGCGTGCCGCGGACAGGGTCGCGTACAAACCGTGGCCACCGCCGAGGGCGACGATGCGTGTCATTCGCGACCCAGATCGCGGTGCAGGACGCGAACAGTCAGGTGCTCGTGGCTCTCCAGCAGTCCGGCGAGTGCCTCGGCCATCGCCACACTGCGGTGCTTGCCGCCGGTGCAGCCGATGGCCACGGTCATGTAGCGCTTCCCCTCCCGGCTGTATCCCTCGACGACCAGCCTCAGCAGCTGATGGTAGGTCTGCAGGAACTCCGCGGCGCCCGGTTGGCCAAGGACGTAATCCCGGACCGCCGGGTGCTGGCCCGAGTGCGCCCGCAACTCGTCCACCCAGTGCGGGTTCGGCAGAAAGCGAACGTCCATCACCATGTCGGAGTCCATCGGCAGCCCGTACTTGAACCCGAACGATTCGACCGTGACGCTGATCTGCGCGACGGTCTGCCCCGCGAAGGCCCGTTCGATGCTCTCGCGCAGGCCGTGCACGGACAGGGTCGAGGTGTCGATGACCAGATCCGCCGACGCCCGCACCGGGGCCAGCATGGCCCGCTCGGCGGCAATGCCTTCGGCCAGGGTCTGGTTGCCCTGCAGCGGATGACTGCGCCGGTTGCTCTCGTAGCGGCGAACCAGGATGTCGTCAGAGGCCTCCATGAACAGGACCCGCGGATCGATTCCACGGGTCACCAGCTCGTTGCGTACCCAGTCCAGATCCCCGGTGAACCCACGGGACCGGACATCCATCACCACCGCCAGCTGGGTGATCCGCGAGCCGGCCGCCAAGCCGAAGTCCACCATCCTGGCGATGAGTTCGGGCGGCAGATTGTCGGCGACGTACCAACCCAGGTCTTCGAGCACCTTGGCCGCGGTTCCCCGGCCTGCCCCGGACAGGCCGGTCACCAACACCACGTCGATACCTGAATCCTCGCCGGTGTGGCCGGTGTGCATCTCTTCGCCTGTGCTGTGCTCTGTCATCGGGTCGCCTGTTCAGCAGACTGATCTTTGCCGACCGGATCTTCCGGTGCAGCCGATACCGGCGAATCCACTGTCACCCCTAGCGCTTCCAGCACCGCGGCGGCGGTCGCGGTGCCGATGCCCGGCACCGTGATGATCTCCTCGACACTGGCCTGGCGCAGTCGGGCCAGCGACCCGAAATGGCTCACCAGCGCCTTGCGCCGGATCTCCCCGAGCCCCGGCACCGAGTCCAGCGCCGACGCCGTCATCCGCTTGGAGCGCTTACTGCGGTGGTACGCGATGGCGAAGCGGTGGGCTTCGTCGCGGACCCGCTGCAGCAGGTAAAGCCCTTCACTGTTCCTCGGGAGGATGAGCGGTTCCGCTTCGGCGGGGACCCACACCTCCTCGAGGCGCTTGGCCAGACCGATCACGGCGACATCGGCGACGCCGAGGTCGTCGAGCACCGCCTGGGCGGCGTTGACCTGGGGAGCGCCCCCGTCGACGACGTAGAGGTTGGGCGGGTAGGCGAACTTGCGCGACTTGCCCTCCGGGGCCAACTCGTCAAGGGGCTGCTGTTGTTCATGGACATGGCGCGCGAACCGCCGCCGCGTCACCTCGGCGATCGAGGCGACGTCGTCGGAGCGGCCCTCACCCGCGGCCTCCCGGATGGCGAAGTGCCGGTAGTCGGACTTGCGCGGCAGACCGTCCTCGAACACCACCATGGAGGCCACCACATCGGTGCCCTGCACATGGCTGATGTCGACGCACTCGATGCGCAGCGGCGCATCGGCCAGTCCCAGTGATTCCTGAATATTCTGCAGCGCAGCAGATCTCGCGGTGAAGTCGCCGGCCCGCTTGAGCTTGTGCTGCTGCAACGCCTCTTTGGCGTTACGGTGCACCGTCTCGGCCAGCGCCTTCTTGTCGCCGCGTCGCGGCACCCGCAGTGCCACCCGCGAACCGCGCAACCCGGACAGCCAGTCGGCCAGCTCATCGGCGTTGGGCGGCAGGCACGGCACCAGCACTTCGCGCGGCACCGGATTGGTGGATTCGTCTGCGGCACCGCCCAATTCGGCCTGGTCACCATAGAACTGGGTAAGGAACTGCTCGACCAGCCGCCCTTCGGCCGATTCGCCGGGGTCGGAGGGCTTTTCGACGACCCAGCCGCGCTGGCCACGCACCCGTCCGCCCCGGACGTGGAAGACCTGCACGGCGGCCTCCAGATCGTCGTCGGCGAACGCGACGACGTCGGCGTCTGTACCGTCCCCGAGCACCACGGCCTGCTTCTCCAGCGCCCGCTTGAGGGCGGCGATGTCATCGCGCAACCGGGCGGCGCGCTCGAAGTTCAATTCGGCGGACGCCGCGTTCATCTCCAATTCGAGTTCGCGGGCGAAACGGTCGGTCTTGCCGGACAGGAAGTCGCAGAAGTCCAGGACGATCTTGCGGTGTTCCTCGGCGCTGACCCTTCCGACGCACGGCGCCGAGCACTTGTCGATGTATCCCAGCAGGCACGGACGCTCGATCTGGCTGTGCCGCTTGAATACTCCGGCCGAACAGGTGCGGGCGGGAAAGACTCGGGTGAGCAGGTCGAGGGTTTCGCGGATGGCCCAGGCATGCGAATACGGGCCGAAATAACGCACGCCCTTGCGGCGCGGACCGCGGTAGACCGACAGGCGCGGATACTCTTCGTTGAGGGTGACGGCCAGCACCGGATAGGACTTGTCGTCGCGGTAGCGGACGTTGAACCGCGGATCGAACTCCTTGATCCAGTTGTATTCCAGCTGCAGGGCTTCGACCTCGGTGTTGACCACCGTCCACTCGACCTTGGCCGCGGTGGTCACCATCTGGCGGGTGCGTGGATGCAGGGCGGAGATGTCCTGGAAGTACGACGTCAGCCGGGGCCGCAGGCTTTTGGCCTTGCCGACATAGATCACCCGGCCATGCGGATCTCGGAATCGGTAAACACCAGGTTCCACCGGAATGGACCCGGGCGCCGGGCGGTACGTCGACGGGTCGGGCACGTCCACAAGGTTAGTCCGAGCGCCGACAGGCACTACCGTCGTGGGCGTGCCAGCAGCGCGCATCACTCGTCTCACCGAGTCGGACTGGGAACAGTTCGCCGAGTTGAGGCTGCGCGCACTCACCGAGACGTTTGGGACGACCGACACGCAGTACCTCATCGAGGCGCGCTTCACCGCGCCCGACTGGCGCCGGCGGCTGCGGGACCATGCGCAGTTCGTGGCGATGCTGGACGGCAGGCCCGTCGGCATGGTCGCCGCCTACCAGGAGAGCGCTCAGGCGGCGTACGTGTACTCCCTGTGGCTCGAGCCTGCCGCACGCGGGCACGGGCTGGCCCGCAGACTGGTGGCCGCCGCGGTGGACTGGGCCCGCAGGCGCGGGGCACGCACCGCGACTCTGCGGATGGCGCCCGACAACAGCGCGGCGCGAACGGTCTACGAAAGCCTGGGGTTCACCGAGGTGCCGAATTGTGGGGCCACCGGCGAAGTGGTGATGAGACTCACGATCCCGTGAGATCAGGCCGGTACTTGGCGAGTTGCGCCCGCAGAGTGTCCATCGCGTACACCGCGCGTTCGCCGTCGATCGCCTGGATGGCCAGCACGGCGGTGTATTCGTAGTCCTGCAGGTCTACCCGGGCCCACCGCGAGCCCTGCGGGAACGACACCCCTACCACGTCACTCCACGGGATCACCCGCTCGAGCAGGATGTTGCGAACACCGAGCCCCGCCGGTCCGATCCGCAGTCGCGGCGTGGCCAGCAGCAGGATCGCGGCGGCCAGGATCAGTCCGAGCGCACCCATCGCCACTTGATCGGCGGTCTGCAGGATCGCCCCGGTGTAGCGGATCTTCAGCAGGACTCCGACGACGATCCCGGACGTCGCGACCACGAACGCGGCTGCGTACGCGACGTACGGCGTCAGGCGCGGCCGCAGCACGACATCCCAGCGGCCGGTGGTCTCGGTCATGCCCCGCGGAGGTGACGCAGCGTCAACGCGGTCGACAACGCGGCGGCGGCAGCCTGGGCGCCCTTGTCCTCGGCGGAGTCCGGCAGACCGGCGCGGTCGAGCGCCTCTTCCTCGGTATTGGTGGTCAGCACCCCGTTGGCCACCGGCGTCGACTCGTCCAGCGACACTCGGGTCAGACCCTGGGTGACGGCATCGCAGACATAATCGAAATGCGGTGTCTGCCCGCGGATCACGACGCCCAGCGCGACGACTGCGTCATGGGTGCGGGCGAGTTCCTGTGCGACAACCGGGATTTCGATGGCACCCAGGACGCGGACGACGGTCGGGTTGGCCACGCCGGAGTCGTCGGCCACCCGGCGAGCACCGTCGAGCAGCGCGTTGCAGATTTTCGAATGCCAGGTGCTGGCCACGATCGCCAGCGACAACTCCGAGGCGTCCATCTCCGGAAGTTCCGGGACGCCGGCGCCTCCGCTCATTCACTCGCTCCGCAAGCGTCGCTCGTGGCGCTCACTACAGGGCCCCGCCCAAATCACCGGGAACAACCTGGTCGTAGTCATCGAGGCCGGTCAGATCGTGACCCATCCGGTCGCGCTTGGTCATCAGGTAGCGAATGTTCTCGGCGTTCGCCCGCACCGGCAGCGGCACCCGCTCGATGATGTGCAGCCCATAGCCGTCCAAGCCGACCCGCTTGGCCGGGTTGTTGGTCAGCAGCCGCATCGAGCGCACACCGAGGTCCACCAAGATCTGCGCGCCGATCCCGTAGTCGCGCGCGTCGGCAGGCAAGCCGAGCTCCAGGTTGGCGTCGACGGTGTCGGCGCCGGCGTCCTGCAGCTGGTAGGCCTGCAGCTTGTGCATCAGACCGATGCCCCGGCCCTCGTGGCCGCGCATGTAGAGCACGATCCCGCGACCCTCACGCGCGACCATTGCCAGTGCGGCGTCCAGCTGGGGGCCGCAGTCGCAGCGCCGCGAACCGAACACGTCACCGGTCAGGCACTCGGAGTGGACTCGCACCAGCACGTCGTGGCCGTCATTCTCCGGGCCGCTGATGTCACCCTTGACCAGGGCGACGTGCTCCACCTCTTCGTACATGCTGGAGTAGCCGACGGCACGGAACTCGCCATGGCGGGTGGGGATACGGGCCTCGGCGATGCGCTCGATGTGCTTTTCGTGCTTGCGCCGCCACTCGATCAGATCGGCGATGGAGATCAGGGCCAGGTCGTGCTCGTCGGCGAACACCCGCAACTCGTCGGTCTGGGCCATCGAACCGTCGTCCTTTTGGCTGACGATCTCGCAGATCGCGCCGGCCGGCTGCAGACCGGCCAACCGGGCCAGGTCGACAGCGGCTTCGGTGTGGCCGGGGCGGCGCAGCACGCCACCGTCCTTGGCGCGCAACGGAACTACGTGACCAGGCTTGGTGAAGTCCTCCGAGACACTGCCCGGGTCGGCCAACAACCGCATCGTCGTCGCCCGATCGGCGGCCGAAATGCCAGTTCCCACACCATGTTTGGCGTCGACGGTGACGGTGTACGCGGTGCCGTGCTTGTCCTGGTTGACCGCATACATGGGCAGCAGCCCCAGCTTGTCGCAGATCTCGCCGGACAGCGGCACACACAGGTAGCCCGAGGTGTAGCGGACCATGAACGCGACCAACTCCGGCGTCGCCTTCTCGGCGGCGAAGATCAGGTCACCCTCGTTCTCGCGGTCCTCGTCATCGATGACGACGACGGCCTTGCCGGCCGCGATATCGGCGACCGCCCGTTCGACGGTGTCCAGCCTCGTCATCCTTGCCGCCTACCCCTGTCCAATGTTGCTGCTACCAGACAGTATGAACCACCTGCGGCGCGTGATTATTGCCCGTCCTGTTGAGCGGTCCGCTCACTCGGCTGCCGGCCGTTCGAGAGTCCGGTATGCGCAGGCCAGAGGCGTGGTGTGACGTACGTGACAGGACAGATCCGAGGGGTGAGCAGCCGATGCACTCTGGCCGCGGCCGCCCCCTCGACGCCCCGCACAGCCCGCCGGGCGATCGCGCATATGTCCGGCAGTCGTACCCACCGCGAGGAGTGCGGTGAAGGAACCCGGCCCTAGGTGGATGTGCTCGGCGTTCCGCCGCCGCGGGCTGGCGGAGTGGACGTCCCGGGGCGGGCTGGACGCATGGCCACGATCAAACCCGCGCCCCTCCGCGAAACCACTGACGCACCAACGCCTTAGAACGTCCACGACTTCGTTGCGTTGCTCAGCGTGGCCTGGACCACACCGTTGACGACGTTGTAGTAACCGTCGTAAACAGTGAGGGTGACTGTCTTTCCGGAGTAGTTGGTGGTCGCGGACTGGGCGTTTATCGAACTGGTTCCGAGGCTCTGCTGATTGCCTAAGTAGACGAAGTTGAACCCGCTGGTGATGGTGTACCCGGCACCTCCGGAATACGCACTGCCACCGGAATTGTCCCCATCCGCGTCATAGACGGCGATAGATGTCACCGTCGGAGACAGACCGAAGAAGCTCGCCGTGGTACCCCCGGAGATCGTCGGCGCGCTGTTGACCGCATAGATCGGCACTGTCACGAGCACACCGGTGCTGCCTCCGAATCCGTCGCTGACTGTCACGGTGAACGTCTGGTTCTTGGCGCTGGCAGCCGCCCCGACCTTCGCGGCCGCGTGGCGGGTAGCCGTCGGTATGTCGGCGGTATAGGTGAAACTTCCGTCCGAGCCGAAGCTCACAGAAGCCCCGCTGGCCAACCCACTGGCGCTATAGGTGAGCGTGTCACCGTCTGCGTCGCTCGCCGTGATCTTCCCGGTGCTCGTCTGAACGGTTCCGCTCAGGGTTCCGACTGTCGGCGCCGTGGTAAGAGTCGCTGAAGGTGCGTTGTTGGCGATCGTGGGTGTGACCGCCAGATCCAGGCTGACCGTGCGGCCATTGACGTCGGTGGCGATCACGGTGACCACGTCACCGGCCGACGTGGTGTGGCCCAGGCTCGAGTTGCGGGTGTAGGTGAACGTGCCGGTGGCCGGGTCGAACGATGTCACGGTGCCCTTGGCCGGAGCCGCGCCCAGGCTGTAGGTGAACATTCCGGCGTCGTTGGCCGGGGCCGGCACCGAACCGGTGACGACGTTCACCGTCGAGGTGTTGACGTTGGCCGGGGTGATCGAGGTGGTGTTGGGCACCGTGACCGTCGTGATCGTGTTGCCGCCATGGCCGTCGGACAACTGCACCTGGAAGTTCTGCGAGGTGCCTGCCGTCGACGTCGAGACGTAGGTGAACGCGCCCGTCGACTGGTCGAGGGTGACAACACCGCCGTTGCCGGAACCGTTCTTGGTATAGGCGGAGTTGCCTATGACGCTGTTGACCGACGAGTTGACAAGCGAATAGGTCAACGTGTCACCGTCGGCGTCGCTGCCTCCCACGGTGCCCCGCACCACGCCCAGCGCATCGGCGCCGCTGTTCGAAGGGGACGCGGTCGGGGCGCTGTTCACCGTGGAGACGATCTTGATCTGGAAGGTCAGCGTGTACGGCGCGCCGTCCACCGTAGTCACCGGTATCTGTACGGTGTCGGACTGGCCGGCAGCGCCCGCGTGGAAGTACGCGGTGCCCGGAAGCGTGGCCGTATAGGTGTATCCACCGCCGTACGTGTTGATCGTCACCAGAGCGCCCCATGCCGAGGTGTAGGTATTCCCGTCCGCGGGCTGGAAACTCACCGCGTTGCCGTTCTCGTCGACCGCGCTGAACGATCCGTTCGCGTACTCGGAGCGGGTGCTGGCGCTGCCCAGATCAATGGTGTAGGGGGTCCCGGAGTTGTACTGCGTGCCGACCGTGAAGGTCTGCAGGGCGGCCGTCTCCTGGAAGCGCTTGTATAAGCCGACCAGGACCACGTACGTCACGACTGTGAACGGGTTCACCTGGGCGGCAGTCCACGTCGGCAAAGTTTGGTTGAACGCCTCTGCCGGGCTGCTGTACACGCCACCGCCCAAGGCGACAGAAGCGGCAATCTTTGTTTCGAGACTGGTGGAGTCGGTGAGGTCGGCCCTGGTGACCGTCGCCCCGGTGGTCGTCTTGATGACATCGATCTCGATCTGGGCCGGGTCATAAGTGCCATTCAGCATGTCCGTCAATGCCGTTGCCGTCCCGGCTACGGCGGCACCCATGATCTTGTACGGCGTGATGATTCCGAAAGTGCCCGCCCCGGGGGCGATGGTGAACGGCGGCACGACCCGGTTCAGGAGGTCGCCCCACGCGTTGAGGGTGTCACTGAAGGTATAGGTGGGGATCGCCGACGTCACGAAGAGGTGCAGTACACCGATGAGATCGGGAACCCATCTAGCCGGACTGCCCGGGACCGCCGTCGCGACCAAGGAATTGAGCTGAGCGTCGGCGGCGTCGAGACTCTGATCGATCTGATAATTGGTCACCGCGACGAAGCTGTGCGGCAGCCCAGGCCAGCCGACCAGCCGGTCGAGCGCCCTCTGCACGGTGGCTACCCACGACGTGTTGTCTGGCGTCGCAGCAGCTGCGGTCGGCACCGACGCCGCAGCGGCCGCCACCACCGAGGACGCGGCCGGAGCGGCCTTCGCCGTGGTTGCGGCCGCCTTGGCGACATTGAGCGGGCCGGCGGCCGGCGCGACCGTCGCGGAAGTTTGCAGGCTGGCCGAGGTGGCCGCGGTGGTTGCCGAGGTCGAACCGGGCACACTCGCGGCCGATGGGGAACGGACCGCCGCCGACGATTGCTTACTTGAGGTCCGCTGACGCGCAGATCCGGCAACACCTTTGGATTTCGCGGGATTACTCGTCGAACTCGGTTTTGGTCCGGAATCCGAACCGCCGCCATCGGTGGCTGCCGACGCCACTCCTTGACCGGCGGCCACCGCCAGACCGATTCCCACGGCAGCAGCCATAATCCCGTTGCGGGCCGCGCGCTGCCGATTGCGAGTCGCGGTTTTCCGGTGGCGAGCTTTCTGCTTGCGGTGGCGACCCACGCGTTTCTTGGAACTCAACGACTCTCCCGACCGCGTCGCTACGTGACCATCTGGCAACGTATCACGCTGACGGTTGTTCAACCAAAGCTTGCGACAATCAAGCTTTATATATGTAGTTCAACAGTATGTTTGGCGAGACCACGCGGGTTCTCACCGCCCTACGGCGCCAACTTTGGGAAATACAGCAAATAAACAGCAAATTCACAACGAAGCGCACCGTGTGGCACATGCCGGGTCCCGATCCGAGCAACCGTCAGCTCCACGACTTGGAGGTACTGGCCACGATCTTGTTCCCGGAACCGTCGACCGCGATCGTCCCATCGGCATTCGTGAGGTAGTACCCATCGCGGACGGTGATGGTGAGGGTTCCGGAACCGAACCCATAACTTGCACCGCCGGTATCGAGGTTGCCGGTGATGTTGCCGCCCTTGCTGTTGTCGTAGCCGGGCGTGCCGCCACGATTGGTACCGACGAGGTCGCCGTCGGCATCATCGACATTGAGCCCCCATACCACCTTGGTGCCGGACAGACCCGTTACGTAGGAGCCGGAGGCGAACGTCGGCGCGCTGTTCACCGCGAAGACCGGCACATTGACCCGGACTACGCTCGTGCCCCCGTACGCGTCGGTGACCGTGAGGTTGAACCAGTCCGTCGTGGTGGTGCCCGAGGCGCCGATCTTGGCCGCACCGTGGTAGTAAGCCGCGTTCTTGGTGATCGAGTAGGACATCGTCCCGTTCGAGTTCACGGTCACAGTGCCGCCGTTGGCCGTCGAGATCGTGCCGCCGCCGGCCAGCGCGAAGGTGGTGCCCGTGCCGTCGTACTTGTTGTTGATGGACAACGTGTCTCCATCGGAATCCGTTGCACTGAAGGTGATTCCGTTGATGGTCTGCACGTAGGTCGACGTGTTCAGCGACCCCGGCGACGAGAGATTGACAGTCCCCGTTCCCCCGTTGACCGTCACGGTGGGTGCATTGTTGCTCACCGAAGGCGCCACGCTGATCGTGGCGACGATCACCGATTTGCCGCTGGCATCGGTGGCTTTGATCGTGAACGAATCGTTCGGGGTTTGGGAGTGCCCCAGCCCTGCGGTCCGCGTGTAGGTGTAAGTACCGTCCGAATTGACGACGACGCCGCCCTTCGACGGGCCGCTACCCAGGCTGTAGGTCAGCCCGAGGCTGCTGTCCCCGGCCACGTTCAGCGAACCTGTCGTCACGCCTGCTGTCGTGTTGGTATTTGTCTGCGGCGACGGCGTCGAGAGTCCGGACAGATTGACCGTAGCGGTCGTCACGCCTCCATGACCGTCGTCGACCTGCACCTGGAACGAATCCGAAGTGACTCCCACCTTGGGGATGTAGGTGAACGAGGTGCCGCTCATGGTGACGATGCCACCGTTTGCGGTGTAGGCCGATCCCCCGCTGACGTTGATAAGACGGTAGGTCAGACTGTCACTGTCGGCGTCAGACGCGCTCGAAATGGTGCCGCGTACGACGCCAAGGCCGCTGGTGCTCGAACTGCTCACCGATCCACTCAAAGTCGGTGCGGCATTTTGCTTTTCGATCGGGATTCCGTAGGTCACCGCGGTGGTGCCGCCGAAGCCGTCGCTGACGTTGATCGTGAACGTGTCGCCGGGGTCGCCGGCGACAGCGTGGTCGTGCCAGTAGCTGTCCGAGACGCCGAACCACGCGTATTTCTGATTCGTGTAGCTGAACGTGCCGTTCGCGTTGACAGTGATCGTGCCGCCCTGGGCGGTGCTGTAGGTGCCTGCAGCCCAGGTGAGCGTGTCACCTTCGGCGTCAGTCGCTTTGAGCGTGCCGGACGTGTCCTGCCGGTCATACGGACCGACGATGCGTGACAGCGCCGAACTTGCCACCGTCACACCGTTACCCACCGGGGCGGTATTGGACACCGTCGGATTGACGTTGACCACCGCGACGGTCGTCGTCTTCCCGGAGCTGTCTGTGCCGAGGATCGTGAACGAATCCTGAGTGGGCTGGGTGTGACCCGCTGCTGTGCGGGTGTAGGTGAAGGTGCCGTTGGCGTTCAGCGTGACGATGCCCCGCAGCGAATTCGGCGGGGTGCCGATGCTGTAGGTCAGTAGTCCGGCGTCGGTGCCGTTGTTCAGGCTGCCGGTGACCGTGCCCGTGGTCGGGTTCGTGGTCGTCACCGGCGACGCCGAACTCACCGGCACGGTCACGGTCGTCGTATAGCTGTAACCGAAGCTGTCGGTGCTTGTCATCTGGAACGAGTCCGAGGTCGCACTCGACGACCGGTTCGGAACGTAGGTGTAGGCCCCGGTAGTTGAATTGAGCTTGATGATGCCGCCGTTGGCGGTGTAGGCCGATCCCCCGCCGGCACCGACCAGAGAATAGGTCATCGGGTTGTCCGGGTTGCTCGGTGCCGACACGGTGCCGCGGACGACGCCCATCGGTGAGGTGCTGCCGACAGTATTGGTCAGCGATCCGACAGCCTGGTTGTAGTACACGGTGACGGTGACGGTCTTCTGGGTTTCGTTGCCGTTCGGCATGTACGGTTTGGACACGCTGATCTGACCATCACCCTGGGCGAGTACCGTCATCGTGAACGTCAGCGTCTTCGGAGACTTGTCGCTGGACAAGGGATTCCAGTCCCACACCGTCCAGTTCATCCGCCCGTTGGTCCCGTCGACCACCGTGACGGTGAACCGACTGTCGTTGGGCTCGGTGAAACCGTACGAGGTGATCGGGTCGCCGTCGGCGTCGTAGAACTGCACGTATCCCGATACGGTCGTGCCGCTGGCGTTCGGCAGATGCTGACTGGTCTGCTGCATGTCAGTCACGACGGGCTGGTGATCGGTCGCCACGTCGGCGAAGCGCCGGAAGATCGCGACCACGACGACATACATCGCCAGCGACACCGGATTCGGCGCCGGACCGAGGTCAATTGTAATGTCCAACACCGTCTTTGGCGAAAGGAATGCCGCCCTCGCCGCACCGATGACACCGTCCATGTCGTTCGCGGTCAGCCCGTTGACGACCGGGTTCGCAGCGATATCCTGCAACGCCCCGGCGAGGCTCACGGCCTCGGCGATCCAGTGGTTGACGTCGACGGTCTGCGAGGTGTTGAACAACACGATGGCACCCGCGAGGACCGCGGCCGTGACCGACGCCTGCGTGATTATCGACGGTGCGCCGTCGACCATCTTGAACGGCGGCACGAATTGGTCCATCAGGGTGGCCAGGCCGTTGAGGCCGTAGGACAGCCGGTCGACCACGATCGAAGGCTTGAAGAACGCGTCCAAGAACGTGACCGGGAACTTGAGCCAGCCGTTGCTGGAAGTGAGCGGAGCCGCCATCAGCGCATCGAGTTGCGCCGCCCAGGCGTCGAGCGTGGTCTGGATGGAATAGTGCGCCGGCGTGGTGATCGGACCCGCGCCGTCCTGGACGGCCGTCAGGTCGCCGTCCATCGAGTAGGCGGCGGCCGAGGGGGCGACGGCGGACCTGGCAGTGGTGGACTTGCGCGCGGTGACGGTTGCGGGCGTTGAGGACGCGGCCGGCGGGGTCGCCTCGGCCGGCGCGGCGGGCGCGGTCGCGGTGTCTACGGTGGCAGTGGGCGGCGTGGCCGGCGTGGTCACCGTGTCGCTCGGCGATGCTGTGGTGGTGGATGATTCGGGCCGCGCGGTCGTCGTGACGGTCGCCTCGACGGCGCTGTCCGCTGACGGGGTCCTCCCCGTCGTCGACGGCCGGATAGCCACCGCGGAACCGCTGTTGGAGTCCGACGACGCCGGCTGCTTGACAGTCGAGCGGGTGCGCGCGGGTCCGGCGTTCTTGGGCCCGCGGGCCGAGGTCGAAGAGTGACCGGAATTGCTGCCGGAGTTGCTCGCCGACGAGGATCCGGAATCGGAGCCGCCGTCGGTGGACGCCGCGGCCACACCGTTCCCGACGCTTGCCGCCAGCCCCAGGCCGACCGCGGCCGCCAGGATTCCGTTGCGCGCCGCGCGCTTGCTGCTTCCGGCGGCTCGTTTCCGATGACGGCCTGCCAGCTTCCGGTGGCGAGCCGCATGCTTCTTGGAACTCAACCGATCTCCCCACGCGGGTCCTACGTGACGGGGCTCGCACATTGGCGGGTGGGAGACGTACGCCACTCTGACTGATCCGCAACGTAACATGGCGCACAGGTATTTGCCAAAGTTTGTCTCAGTCAAATTTATCTGGAACGCCTTCAACTGGTGATTTAGGCGAAATTTTGTCCGGTTGTATCGCCGTGTCGCGCCCGATGTCCGCACGGTAAATAAATTTCAGCAAATTTGCACACACGCAGGTGCTGATTTGGTATGAGGCTAAGCGTTCTGCTGGGCGGTGAACGTCACCGCATAACTCGCCGGGGTGCTGCTCACCACGCCGCTGGTGACCACGTAGTAGCCGTCGTACACGGTCAGCACGATCGTGTCGCCGGTGTGGGTGCCGCTGGTGCTGAGGACGTTCAAGACGGAGTCGTAGCTCGCGCTGCCGTGCGCAGGCTGCTGCGTGATGGTGTACGTCATCGAGTCGCTGTCGCCGTCGCTGCCGTTCACCGATGTCCAGTACGTGTAGGTGTTGAGGAAGTTGCTTCCGGCCCAGCGGATGCCACTGGAGAGGGACGGCGCAGTGTTGGCGGCATAAATCGGTACTACCGCCGTGTATGTCGTTGTGCCACCGAACGGGTCGCTGACCGTCGCGGTGAAACTGTCGCCGACCGCGTTGCCGGTTGCCCCGATCTTGGCCGCGGCGTGGTAGTACGAATACCCCTTGTCGATGCTGTAACTGAACGTTCCGTTGGCGTTGATGACCACCGTGCCGCCATTGCCGGTCGCATATGTGCCGGCGGTGTAGGTGAGAGGGTCGCCCTCGGCATCGGTCGCGTGCAGTGTGCCGGTGGTCGTCTGATTCAGATTGCCGATGCCGAGGATGCGGTTGTCTTGCAGGTTCGACGAGCCGATTGTCGTCGCACCGGGCGTCGGGGCCGTGTTGACCACCGAAGGCGTGACGGCCATCGACAGGGTGACGGTGCGTCCGTTGGCGTCGGTGGCGATCACGCTGACCACATCGCTGTTCGCCGTCGTACGGCCCACGTTGGAGGTGTAGGTGAACGCGCCGGTGGCCGGATCGAAGGACGTCACCGTCCCCTTCGTCGGGCTGGCACCAAGGGCGTAGCTGGTGAAGATGCCGGTATCGCCGCTCGGGACGGGCACCGAACCCGTCACGACGTACGGCGTCGAGGTATTGAGGTTGCCCGGAGTGATCGTCGTGGTGTTGGCCACCGTGACCGTCGAGACGGTCGTGCCACCGTGCCCATCGGTCATCTGCACCTGGAAGCTCTGCGCCGCACCGGCATTCGCCGACGAGACATAGGTGAAGGCGCCGGTGGTCGAGTTCAGGGTGACAATGCCGCCGTTCCCGGAGCCATTCTTGGTGTAGCCGGAATTGTTGCTCAACGCGTTCACCGACGAGCCGACCAGTGAGTACGTCAACGTGTCGCCGTCAGAGTCACTGCCGCCGACGCTGCCACGCACCACGCCGAGTCCGTCGGCGGCACCTGTCGTCGGAGACGACGTCGGCGGGCTGTTCGATCCGTCGATGATCTGAATCTTGAAGCTCAGCGTGTATTTGACGCCGTCCGCGGAGGTCACCGGGATGCTCACCGAGTCGTACCTGTCAGCCGGGTTGTCCGAGGTCGCCCGGTGGAAGAACGCCGCGCCGGGAAGCGTGTTCGTGTAGGTGAATCCACCGTCGCTGGTGTTGATGGTGACCAGCCCGCCACCTGCTGAGGTGAACGTACCGAGCAGCGACGTCCCGAAGTCCACCGATCTACCATCAGGATCCACCGCATGGAACGTGCCGGCCGCGTATTCGGAGCGCGAGCTGTCACCGCCCAAACTCAGTGTGTAGAGCCAACTGTCGTATGTCGTGCTCGTCGTGAACGGTGTCAGGACCGCCATTTCCTGGAACCGCTTGTACATGGCGACCAACGCGACGTAAGCCACGACCGTGAACGGATTGACCTGGGCCGCAGTCCACGTCGGCAGCGTGACGTTCCATGCCCGGGTCGGGTCGTAGTACGCGCCGCCGTCGCTGAGCCCGAGGGTCAGAATCGCTGCCGCCTGCGCCGCGGCGATCTTGGTCTCGAGACTGGTGGAATTGGTGAGGTCAGCCCTGGTGACGGTGGCGCCGGTGGTTGCCTTGACGACGTCGATCTCCCACTGGGCCGGGTCGTAGACACCAGTGAGCATGTCCGTCAACACCGTCGCCGTCCCGACCACGGCAGCACCCACGATCTTGTACTGCGTGATGACGCCGAAGGTGCCCGCCGCCGGGGAGATGGTGAACGGCGGCACGATCCGATTGAGGAAGTCACCCCACGCGTTGAGCGTGTCGGAGAACGTATAGCTGGGGATCGCCGGCTTGACGAAAAGGCCCAGGATGCTGGACAGGTCGGGAATCCATCGGGCCGGGCTGCCCGCGACCGCGCCGGCGATCAACGCATCGAGCTGATTGTCGAGAGCGTCCAGATTCTGGTCGGTTACGTAGTTGGTGACCGTGACGAAATTGTGCGGCAAGCCGGGCCACCCCGCGAGGCGATTCACCGCCCTGGTCAACGCACCCATGAAGTACCAGGCACCAGTTCCCGGGGCGGCGGTGTCAGCGGCGGCAACCGGCTTGGCGGCGGCCGTTGTGGACGTCCCCGCCGGCAACGGCTCGGAGACCGCCTCGACGGCTTGCGGAGTCTGCACCGAGGCGGTGGCCGCACTGGTCCGGGTCGCCGGGCTGGTCGGGTTGATCGTGCGAATGGGGGTCGAAATCACGGCACGCCGCGGAGAGGCTGACGTTTGTGTGCCGGCGGGGCGGTTGCGGGCGGACCCGGCGGTTCCGGTTGCGCGGATCGGGTTCGAGGTAGATCCGGCACCGGCGGCAGAGCTCGCTTTGGGCGCCGAATCCGGCGAACCCCCCTCCGTCGCAGCCGACGCCACTGCCTGACCGGTCGAAACGGCCAGCCCGACGCCTACCGCTGCCGCGAGGATTCCGTTGCGAGCCGCGCGCTGTCTGCGACGCGTCTGCTTCCGATGCCCGGCCGCCCGCTTCCGATGGCGACCGACGCGCTTATGAGAACTCACCGACCCTCCGACTCATCGAGGCGTGCCGACACTTGCGTGACGCGGCTCACACACATGGCTCGGGAGAGACGCAGCGTTACTTGCTTTCCGCAACCTAACATCGCCCGGCATTTCCGCCAAGGACAATTTCATCGGCCCAATTAGATGGGCTCTGATCAGCGAATTCGATAGATCAGGGACGGTTTTTTCTCAGTTGTGTCTAATTGCGCAGCAAAGGTCCGTACTGATCAATTGATTAGTCACACCACGGCGTCAACGCGCGCGGTCGGCGAGCAAACGTTCCACGTATTTCGCGATGACATCGACTTCGAGGTTCACCGGCGTGTCGACCGCCGCGCGACCGAGTGTGGTGAGCGCCAGCGTGGTGGGGATCAGGGATACCTCGAACCAGTCGTCACCCAACCCGGACACCGTCAGGGAGATGCCGTCGACGGTGATCGAGCCCTTTTCCACCACGTACCTCGACAACTCCGTGGGCAGTGCGATCCGCACGATCTCCCAGTGCTCGGACGGCGCGCGGGAAACGACGCGGCCCGTCCCGTCGACGTGGCCCTGGACGATATGGCCGCCGAGCCGACTGTTGACCGCAGCGGCGCGTTCCAGGTTCACCGCACTTCCGACGTCGACCGCGGCCAGGCTGGACCGATTGAGCGTCTCGGCCATCACATCGGCACTGAACTGCCCGCCGGGCAGGACCTCGACGACCGTCAGGCAGACGCCGTTGACGGCGATCGAATCGCCGTGCCGGGCGTCGGCGGTCACGACCGGACCGCGGATCACGAACCGGGCCGAGTCGGCCAGCTCATCCTTGCCGACGATCTCACCCAATTCCTCGACGATTCCGGTGAACACGCGCCCAATCTAGCCCCGACGTGACGACACTCGCTTAGGTGCACTAAATCTGCAGCTCAGGAGCTATACCGCGGACCGGGTGCAGCCTGGCGCCGCAGGTCCGGTCACCCCGACCCTCTACGATGCACCTATGCCGACGCGCCGCCGAATGTTCGCCGTCCTCACCGCCCTCCTCGCAACAGCAGCACTGTTCGTCGCGGGCTGCTCCTCCTCCTCGAAGCCCTCCGAGCCGCTACCGGATGCCGCCGGGCTGCTGCAGCAGTCCATTCAGGTCACCAAGGCCCTCAAGAGCGCCCACCTCGACATCACGGTGGGCGGCAAGATCGCGGGTCTGCCGGTCAAGAAGCTCTCCGGTGACCTCACCAACGTGCCCGCGACCGCGGTGTCCGGGAACTCGACGATCTCGATGGGCGGGTCGGACGTCGACATCCAGCTGGTCGTGCTCGACGGCACCCTGTACGCCGCGCTGACCCCCAACAACTGGCTCGACATGGGCCCGGCCAAGGACATCTACGACCCCTCGGTGGTCCTCAATCCGGACAACGGCCTGGCCAACTGGCTCGCCTCCATCACCGACGCCAAGTCGGAGGCCAGCGAGACGATCAATGGTGTGGACACCGTCCGCATCACAGGCAAGGTCACCGCCGACGCCATGAACAAGCTGATCCCGCTGAAAGCGACCAGCCCACTGCCCGCCACCGTGTGGATCCAGAAGGCCGACCCGCATCAGCTGGTCCAGGCCAAGGCCGACACGGGTAACGGCAGCAGCATCCAGATCACGCTGTCGGAGTGGGACAAGCCGGTCACCGTCACCAAGCCCGCCGTCTGACGGGCCCGGTGATGGCTGAGTCTCTCGACACCGCCGCCCACCGGGCGGGGACCTCCGGCCGCAGCCGCCGGATCGTGATCAGCGCGGGTAGCCTCGCCGTTCTCCTCGGGGCGCTCGACACCTATGTCGTGGTCACGATCATGGTCGACATCATGTCGACGGTCGGCATCCCGGTGAACAAGCTGCAGCAGGTCACCCCGATCATCACGTGGTACATGCTGGGCTACATCGCGGCGATGCCGCTGCTGGGCCGGCTGTCCGACCGCTTTGGGCGCAAGCTGATGCTGCAGCTGTCGCTGGTCACGTTCGCGGCCGGCTCGGTGGTGACCGCGCTGTCCACCGACCTGACAATGCTGGTGATCGGGCGACTCGTCCAGGGCATCGCCGCAGGCGCGCTGCTGCCCGTGACGCTCGCGCTCGCGGCCGACCTGTGGGCCGCCCGCAGCCGCGCCGCGGTGCTCGGCGGCATCGGCGCCGCCCAGGAACTGGGCAGCGTGCTGGGCCCGCTCTACGGCATCGGTGTGGTGTTGCTGCTGGGCAAGTGGCAGGACGTCTTCTGGATCAACGTGCCGCTCACCGTGGTCGCGATGGCGGCGATCCACGTCAGCCTGCCCTCTCATGACCGCAGCGAGAACCCGGAAAAGGTCGATCTGATCGGTGGCATCCTGCTCGCGATCGCATTGGGTTTGGCCGTGATCGGGTTGTACAACCCGAACCCCGACGGCAAGACGCTGCTTCCGCCGCACGGCCTGATCCTCGTCATCGGCGCGGTCGTCGCGGCCGTCGCATTCTTCGTCTGGGAACGGTTCGCCCGCACCCGGTTGATCGAACCGGCGGGCGTCCGGTTCGTGCCGTTCCTGGCCTCGCTGGGCACCTCGCTGTGCGCGGGCGCGGCGTTGATGGTCACGTTGGTCAATGTCGAACTGTTCGGCCAGGGTGTGCTGGGCAAGGACCAGACGCAGGCCGCGTTCCTGCTGCTGCACTTCCTGATCGCGCTGCCGGTCGGAGCGCTCATCGGTGGCTGGGTCGCCACCCGGATCGGCGATCGGATCGTCGCCGTCGTCGGCATGCTGATCTCCTCGGGCGCATACCTGCTGGTGTCGCACTGGGGCACCAATGTGGCCGGCGCCCGCCACGATTTCGGGTTCGTGTCGCTGCCGGTGATCGACACCGACCTGGCGCTGGCCGGCTTCGGGCTCGGTCTGGTGATCGGCCCGCTCACCTCAGCCGCACTGCGGGTGGTGCCGCCTGCTCAGCACGGCATCGCGTCCTCACTCGTCGTGGTGGCCCGCATGACCGGCATGCTGATCGGCGTCGCGGCGCTCAGCGCGTGGGGTCTGTACCGGTTCAACCAGATCCTGGCCACACTGCCGAGCCCGGGCGGCAACAGCCTGGCCGCCAAGATCGCGGGCGAGGCCGAGCGCTATCGCACCGCGTTCGCCATGCAGTACGGCTCGATCTTCTTCGTCACCGTGATCGTGTGCCTGGTCGGCGCCGTTCTGGCCCTGTTCATCGGTGGCAGGCAGGCGCACGCCGACTCCGCGGCTTAAACATCACGGGCCAGCAGGTCGGCCCAGGTGTCCCGGCGCACCACGAGCCGGGCGTCGCCGTTCCCGGCGAACACCACCGGGATGCGGCGCGCGCCGTTGTACTGATTGGACATCGTGTAGCAGTACGCCCCGGTGACCGGAACGGCCAGCAGATCGCCGACCACCGGATTGTCAAGGGGGACAACGTCGATCAGCTGGTCGCCGGATTCGCAGTGCCTGCCGACGACGGTGACGCAGGCTCCCCCACCGACCCGGTCGACGAGGGTCGCCTCGAACCGTTGTCCGTACAGCGACACCTCGAGGTTGTCGCCCATCCCGCCGTCGACCGCGACATGGGTGACGACCCCGTGTTTGACGGTGGTCACCCGGTAGACCGTGCAGGCAGCGGCCGCTGTCATCGACCGGCCGGGTTCCACGATGATGCGAGCCTCGGCGGGAAGCAGTCCGCGCGCCTTCTCGACGATGGCGTGGGCGTAGGCGTCGACCGTCGGAGGCTGATCAACGTAGGTGTAGCGCACCCCGAGCCCGCCGCCGAAGTCGTATACGTCGAAGCTGCCCAGCTCGGCGACCGGTGCCACGGCGGCGGCGAGCTGTTCGGCGTCGAGGAGCTGCGAGCCGACGTGAGTGTGCACCCCGTCGCAGCGCAACACCCGGCTGCGGCGGATCCTCTCGATCGCCACCCGCGCGTCCGCGGGCAGCAGACCGAATTTCGAGCCGGCATGCCCGGTCGCCACCGCGGCATGGGTGTCGGCTTCGATACCGGGCACGACGCGCACCAAGCAGGCCTGCCTGGTGCCCGGCTCGACGATGCGTTCCAGCCGGTCGATGTCGTCGAAGTTGTCGACAACGATCAGGCCGACACCATTGCCGACGGCCATGCCGATTTCTTCGTCGGTCTTGGCGTTGCCGTGCAACAGCATCCGCGCCGGGTCAGCGCCGGCAGCCAAGCCGGTGGCGATCTCTCCCCCGCCGGCGACGTCGAGTAGTAGCCCTTCCTCGCTGGCCAGTCGCTGAATTGCGGTGCAGGGGAATGCTTTCGACGCGAAAGCCACATCCGCTCGGGCCCACCTGCTGCGGAACGCCTTCAGATAGTCCCTGGCTCGCTGGCGCACCGCGTCCTCGGCGACCACCATGACCGGGGTGCCGAATTCGGCCGCCAGCTCATCGAGGCGGCAGCCCCCGACGGTCAGCCCGCCGTCGGCCATGAGGGTGCCGGGTGGGAACAGACCGAGTAGATCGGGATCGTTCATCACGCCATCCTGCTCCATGCCGCGCGGTCGGCGATCACCGTGACATCGGCGTGCCGCTGCAACACCGATGCCGGGACAGCGGCGTCGACGGGTCCGCACAGTGCGGCCGCCAGTGCGTCGGCCTTTGCCGAGCCGGCCGCCAGCAGCAGGATGGAACGTGCGCGACCGATCGTCGCCAGGCCCTGGGTGATCGCCCGCCGCGGCACGTCCTCGACCCGGCCGCCGAAGAACCGGGCGTTGTCGTGCCGGGTCTGTTCGGACAGCTCCACCACCCGCGTGGTCGAATCGAGCGCCGAGCCGGGCTCGTTGAACGCCAGGTGCCCATTGGAGCCGATCCCGGCGATCTGGACATCGACACCGGCCGCCTCGGCGATCTGCTGTTCGAACGCCTCCGCAGCCGCGACCGGATCGGCGCTATCTCCCTGCGGCACATGAACATTGGGGGACGGGATGCCCAGCGGGTCGGCGATGCGCGTGCGCACATACGCCGCATAGCTGCGGGGGTCATCGGCGTCGAGGCCGACGTACTCGTCGAGTGCGACCACCGTGGCACCGGAGAGGTCGACCTCGCCGCGGCGGCTGCGTGATGCCAACTCGGCGTACACCCGCATCGGGGTGCCGCCGGTGGCCACCCCGAGGGTGGGTCCGCCGGACGGCAGCCCCGCCAACAGCGCGGTGGCCGCGATGGTGGCGAAGATGTCGTCGTCGACGACGGTCACTTTCATCGGTTCACCTTCGCGCGGGCCCGCAGCCGTGCGTCGTCATGGTGGACCAGGCATTCGGTCCACCAGCCGTGCCGTTCGGGTCGGGGCGAAACGATCCGCGGGGCATCGTCGCGGACGATCGGGCTCCCGGTCGCGCTCGCGGCGAACAGCGCCGCACCGATCGCCGAATGGTCGGTCACCGCCGGATCCACCCACACCTCTCGTCCCGTCGCATCCGCGATGTCCTGCCACATCAGCGGGCTCACCGCGCTACCGCCGCCGAGCCGGACCGGACCCGACTCACCCGTCGCGGCGGACAGCACGTCGACGCACCGGCGCAGTTCGACCACGAT
Source organism: Mycolicibacterium aromaticivorans JS19b1 = JCM 16368 (assembly GCF_000559085.1). Taxonomy (NCBI): domain Bacteria; kingdom Bacillati; phylum Actinomycetota; class Actinomycetes; order Mycobacteriales; family Mycobacteriaceae; genus Mycobacterium; species Mycolicibacterium aromaticivorans. The sequence goes on from NZ_JALN02000001.1 coordinate 219,319, forward strand.
CCCGGTCAGCAGTGCCCGGCCGATATGGCCGACACCCATCCCCAGCCGGAGCCCCTGCAGGGTGCCGGTCAGGCTGGGGTCCCACAGGGCGCCCTGCTCCCCTGGCGACAGGTACGGCAGGAACAACGGTGCATCGGCGAGCGCCACCGCGGCCGCCGCCTCGAGGAGATCGGCCGGTCCGTCCAGGCCGAAGAGAGCCGCGACGGCGTCGAACGCCGAACCCATTGCCAGCAGATCCATTTCGAGCCCCCAGCCGGACCCGGCGAGCGGGGTGATCAGGTAGCGCATGGCGGGGTCGCGAATCGGCCGATCGGAAATACCGAGCACGACAGCACTGGTACCGGCGATCACCCCGACTTCGCCGTGACCGCGCGCCCCCACTCCGAGTACGCCGAGCACCGAGTCCGCCGCGCCCAGCACCACGGGCAGCTCCCCCGGCACTCCCCACCGCTGCCGCCATCGTTGCGTGAGCGGCAGTGCGGTGGCCGAATCGGCCACCTGGGGTAAGTCCGGCAGACCGGACGCGGCGACCAACTCCGCACTCCAACAACCACGTTCGAGATCGAAGACGGCGCTGCCCGCCGCGGTGCTGGGGTCGGTGAGCAACGCCCCGGTCAGCTGGTGGAACAGCACGTCCTTGGCGCCGGCGACAGTCGTACCAGCGTTGCCCAGCTCCTGCAGCCGAGCGTGCATCGGAGCCAGGTACCGCCCGTCGACGCGTTGTCCGGTGATCCGATAGAGCTCGGCGTCCCCGACCACGGCACGTAACCGGTCTGCCTGCCGCTCAGCCCGGCCGTCCTCCCAGGTGATCGCCGCTCCCACCGGCTCGAACGCCGCGTCCAGCTCGACCAGTGTCGGCAGCATCGCGCTCAGCCCGATCGCACGCCATCGCCGCGGCGAGACCATGCCGGCCACGGCGTCGCCGGCCGCTCCCAGCGCCTCCCACCAATGATGCGGATCTTGTTCGGCGGCTTCGTGTTCGGGACGCCGGGTGGCATACTCCGAGCGCGCAGATGCCACGACCGCCCCGTCGTGATCGACCGCGACGACCTTGACCGCTGAGGTGCCGAGGTCGATGCCGATGAGTACCGGTGCGGTCACGACCGGGACGCGGGCGTCCGGGTGCGGGCCACGACGGTCAGCGCGTCAGCGGCGGCCTGGAGCGTCTCGTCGATGTCGCGGTCGTCGTGGACCAGCGACACGAACAGATTCTCGAACTGCAGCGGATGGAACAACACCCCGCGAATCACCATCTCCTCGTACCACCGGGTGAACAGAGCCTCGTCGGCATGGCTCACCGCGTCGCGCCAGTTGTGGATAGGACCGTCGGCGAACCACAACTGGAACACCGTGCCGAGTCCCTCACAGTAGGCATCCAGGCCGCGCTCGGCAGCCAGCTCGCCGAGACCAGCGGCCAGACGATGCCCCAGTGCCCGCTGCCGCTCGTACAACCCCGGTTCGGCCAGCAGGTCCATGGTCGCCGACACCGCGGCGCATTGCACGACGTTGGCGTTGTAGGTACCCGAGTGGGAGTAGACGCCCTCGGCAACCAGGTGCATGGCCTCCGTCGAGCCGCCGACCGCGGCGACCGGGAAACCGCCGCCGAGGCCCTTGGCCAGGGTGGTGAGATCCGGTGTGACCCCGAACCATTCCTGGGCACCGCCGCGGGCAAACCGGAAACCGGTGATCACCTCGTCGAAGATCAGCAGGGCGCCGTGCTTGCGGGTTTCACTGCGCAGCAGTTCCAGATAACCGGGTTCGGGCAGGATGCACCCGGTGTTGAAGACCGCGGGTTCGGTGAGCACGGCGGCGATCTCGTCGCCGCGCCGGTTCATCAGGTCGACGAAACTGTCCGGGTCGTTCCACGTCAGCACGACCAGGGTGTCCTCCAGTTCGGCGGGGACCCCCGGGCCCATCGCGACCGGCCGGGGATGGTCGGCGGGCCCGGCCAGCTCCGGGTCGACGTGATTGGACCAGTACACGGTGTCCTGCCAGCCGTGGTAGTGCCCCTCGAATCGGACCACGATTCGCCGTCCCGTGGTCGCCCTGGCCAGCCGCACGGCCGTACCGACCGCCTCGGATCCGGAATTGGTGAATCGGACCTGTTCGATACCGGGTACTGCGGCCACCACCTTTTCGGCTGCTTCGATCTCCAGCTCATACGGCAACCCGAAGCACGTGCCGAGATCGCGGATCGCCTCGGTGACAGCGCCGGTCACGACCGGATGGCGATGCCCGAGGATCATCGGGCCAAGCCCCAGCAGGTAGTCGATGTAGGTGTTGCCGTCCACATCGGTCAGGCGCGATCCGCTGCCGTGCGCCATCACGATCGGATAGGGCTTCCACCCGTTGCGGGGCAGCCGGGCCGTCGAGCCCGCACCGCCGGGGATCGTTCGCTTGGCCCGTTCGTACAGCGCCTTGGTGACGGGGGTCCGGGCTGCGTAAGCATCGGTGAAGTGCATCAGGACATCTCTTTCATCATTGCATGTCGTGGTAAGTGAAGTAGCCGGCTCTTGCCGGCCGGGTCAGTGCGGATTTTGTGGCGCGGTGTAGAACGGCGCCTTGCCGACTTTTGCCGAGATGACGGACAGCAACAGCCCGACCAGGGCAAGGCCGACACCGAACCCGAGTTCGATTCCGTTCAGCGACCCCGAGGTGATCGAGTAGACGACGACGAACGCCATGAACGCCGCGCCCAGGCCCGGCATCAGTCCCCCGATGACGAAATCCTTGGCTGAGGAGACGATCTGGCGCCGGTAGCACCAGATTGCGGTCACCGCGGTCAGCAGATAGAAGATCGCAGCCATTAATCCGAGCGTGCTCACGATGTTGGCCAGCGCCTCGCCCACCGCGCCGATAAGCGTTGAGCCCCAGAGGAATGCGATGTTGAGCAGACCGAACAGGATTGTCGCGTTCAACGGTGTGCCGTACTTGCCGCTCACGCGCGCCAGCCAGGGCGGCACGACACGGTCCCGTCCCATCGCGAACCCGATCCTCGAAGCGCTGACGATCGCCGCCAGCAACGACGCGAGGGTGCCGCCGAGTACCGCGACGATCATCACGTTCGCCCAGAAGCCGCCACCGATCCGTTCCCCTACGAACGCAAGGATGTTCGCCGCGTGATCCTGCATGTCCTGTATCGGCGCGATGCCCTGGAAGGCCAGCACCGACACCGAGTAGATGACGAAGAGCAGGACAACGCTGGTCACTGCGGCCCGTCCGGCGGTGCGGCCGGAGGCTTCCTCGCCGACGTAGGCGGCGGTGTCCCAGCCCGAGTACAGGAAGATCGCCAGCAGCACGCCCGATATCAACGACTTGAAGCCGCCCGCCCCCTCGACCGTGAACCACGACATGCTGGGCTTGACCACGTCACCATTGCCGCGGGCGATGAATATCACGGCCAGTACCGCGAACCCGATGAGCAACGCGTATTCGAAGATGGCCCAGCCCAATTGGAACCTGGCTGATAGGGCCACGCCCAGTGCTGCCACTGCGGTGACCATCAGGTCGAACACGGTCCCCACCACGGCCACCGCGACCGGGCTGTCGGCGGCATGATCGGAGAAGAAGCTGAGCAGGTAGCTTCCCAGCGGGATGGTCAGGCTCGTCGTACCGACCGTGTAGTACAGCAACATGATCCAGCCGGCGAAGAACCCTGCATGCGGGTTGAGCACACGGCCCACCCACGTGTACGTCGCCCCCGCACTCGGTTGCCATGCGTGCAGACGTTGGTAACCGAGTGCGATGCCGAGCATCGGGACGAAGCAGATGAGGATCGGCACGAAACCGGCGTACGCGACGGTCGCCAGGATCGCGGCCAGTGAGACAGCCACGCTCTGAATGGGCCCCGAACTGGCCAGTGCCATCACCACCACGTCCACCGCGCGCAGTGCACCTGACCGCAGTCCCACAGCCGGGGCAGCGGTGTCCTGGGTCATCAGGAATCACCGTCCTTCCGACCGATGAGCGTCACCAGGGTCTGGCGCAGGATCTCGGCGGTCGCGATCATGTCGGGAATGGACACCCACTCCTGGGCCGCGTGGTAGTTGCCACCTTCCGGGCCAAACAAAACCGTTGGGATACCGGCACTTTGGAACAACGCGGCGTCAGTCCACGCGTTGAGACCGGTCACCGGTGAGCGGACCCCGTTGACGGCTTCCGTCGCGTCACCGAGTGCGCTCAGCAGTGACTCGTTGCCCGCACCCGTGAAGGGATCGCGGTCAAGGCGGACGACGACCTCCCCGCGAAAACGCGGCTCGGATTCGGTGACCTCGGCGAAGATCGTCTCGATCTCGGCGACCCGGTCAGCCAGCGACTCGCCAGGCTGGGTACCGATCTCGATCCCCAGCACGGCCTGGTTGGGATAGGTGGCGTAGTCGGTGCCGCCGCGAATCGTCCCGGTATGGAACACAGTTCGGCCGTTCTTGGGATCGGGGTTAGGTTTCCAGCGTGTCTCGTCGAGCCGGTGCAGGCGGGTCACCACCTCGGCCATGTGCACGATGGCGTCGACACCCTTGTCGGGTGCCGAACCGTGCGCCGGCTCGCCGTGCACCACGATGTCGATCCAGCCGAACCCCTGGTGTTCGCCGTAGATGGTGTGGGAACCGTCGGGTTCGAGGTTGATGGCGAGGTCGATCTCGGCGGCATGGTGGGCGACAAGGTGCTCGGTGCCGATGCTGACTCCCTCCTCGTCGATGACCAGGGCGACCAATACATTGCCCGCCAATTCTGTTCCGGAGCGCACCAGTTCGCGCACCGCGAGCATCGCGGCGGCGCAGCCGCCCTTGTCGTCGGCCACGCCGAGTCCGATCATCCGGTCACCTTCGACGACCGGGTGCAGTGCGCTGTCAGCCCAGTTCGCGTAGCCGACGGTGTCGCTGTGCGCGGACAGACAGATCGTCGGGCCCGGCGCGCTGCCCCGCAACCAGGCCATTACGTTGGGGCGGCCGGGTTCCACCTCCTCCAGCGTCGCCTCCAGCCCGAGGTCGGCCAGCCAGTCGCGTGTGAAGCGGGCGATGTCGCCCTCGCCGGCCCCGCCCGGGATCAGCCAGGGCGTCACGGAGTCGATTCGAACCATCGCCTCGAGTAGCTCGATCGCTTCCTCACGAGTGACGGTCATGTGGTGTTCTCCTTCGGTGTTGGTGATTTTGCGAGATCTGAAAAATGGCACGCCACTTGGTGTTCCGGCGCGGCGTCGGTGAGCAGCGGTTGCTCGGCACGGCAGCGCTCGGGTTCACCGAGCTGCCGGTACAGCGGACAACGCGGCGCGAACCGGCAACCTGGTGCGGTGGCGGTGGCGTTGGGCGGCTCACCGCTCAACAGCCCGCGGGCTGTCCGCCTGCCGCTACCCGCCTTGGGCATGACATCCACCAGCGCACGGGTGTAGGGATGCCGGGGTGTACCGATCACATCGGCGGCGCGACCCTGCTCGACCACGCGACCCAGGTAGAGAACGGCGACGCGATCCGCGAAGACACCCGCGAGCGCAAGATCGTGGGTGATGAAAAGGATTGCCACGTCCAGACGTTCGCGCATATCCAGTAGCACCCGGATGACTCCGGCACGCAACGAGACGTCGAGCATGGACACCGGCTCGTCGGCCACCAGCAGCCGGGGCTGCAGCGCGAGTGCGGCCGCGATCGCGACCCGCTGGCGCTGCCCACCGGATAATTGGAAGATGCGGCGGTGTGCGATCGTCCCGGCCGGCGTCAGCCCGCACATCTCCAGTGCCGCCAACGCGACCCCTCGTCGCGCCGCCGCATCCAGGTCAGCCCGGTGGATCGCCAGTCCCTCGCTGACGACGTCGACCGCGGTCGCGTTGACCGGCAGGCTTTCGAACGGGTCCTGGAAGATCATCTGGAACTCGCGGCGCTGTCTGCGCAACGCGGCACCGCTGGCGTGGGTGATGTCCACACCCCCGACCGACACCGTCCCCGAGCTGGGTTCGACCAGCCGCATCAGGGTGCGCGCGACAGTGGTTTTGCCGCAGCCGGATTCACCGACCAGCGCCACGATCTCCCCTTCGTGTACGGACAGATCGACACCGTCGACCGCGCGTGCGGTCAGCCTGCGCCGACCGTGCCGGACCGGATAGTGCACATGCAGGTCGCGTACCTCCGCAACCACCGGCTCGGTCATGCGCATGCTCCCACCAGATGGCATGCCGCGAAGTGAGCGGCAGCACCGGGCACCCGGTGCAGCGCCGGGTCGTCGCTCGCGCACCGAGGCAGCTTCTCAACACACCGGTCGTTGAATCGGCAGCCAGCGGGCGGGTGCGCGAGATCGGGTGGGCTGCCCGGGATTCCGTTTATCGATGCCTGCCCGGAGTCCAATCGGGGATAGCAGTCCAGCAGTCTGCGGGTGTACGGGTGTGCGGGCTCGGAGTTCGAGCTCAAGATCTCCTCGGCATTCCCGCGTTCGACGATGCGCCCGGCATACATAACCGCGACCCGGTCGCACAGTTCGGACAGCACGGTGAGGTCGTGGGAGATGATCAGCATCGCCAAGCCCAGTTCGTCGGCCAGACCGCGGATCAGCTCCAGGATCTGGGCCTGGGTCATGACGTCGAGGGCAGTCGTGGGTTCATCGGCGATCACCAGGTCGGGACGGCAAGCCAGCGCCATCGCGATCATCGCCCGTTGCTTCATCCCGCCGGACAACTGGTGGGGATAGTCGGCTGCCCGGCCCGAGGCGATCCCCACCTGGGTCAGCAACTCGGCGACCCGGCGCCGCACCGCCTTGCGGTCGATCTCCGGTTCGTGCGCCCGGATCGCCTCACGTATCTGATCGCCGATCGTCATCACCGGGTTGAACCCGTTCATCGCACCCTGGAACACCAGCGACAGCCTTCGCCAGCGCAGTGCCCGCAGCCCGGCCTCGGCGACGGTGCTCAGATCCGTGCCTGCGAAGGTCATCTCGTCGGCGGCCGCCACAGCGCCGGCTGGCAGCAGACGGGCCACGGCGAGCGCCAAGGTGCTCTTCCCGCAGCCGGATTCGCCGGCCAACCCGACCACCTCGCCGGCGGTCACGTCCAGGTCGACACCGTCCACCGCGCGAACGCCACCGCGGTAGGTGACACTCAGGTTGCGAACGCTCAACAGGCTCATTCGGCCACCGCCAGCCGAGGGTTGAGGATGCGTTCCAGACTCTGCCCGACGAGCGAAAACGCCAGCACTACCAGCACGATGCCGATGCCCGGCGGCAGGAAGTACCACCAGAAACCGTTGCCCACAGCCCCGGCGGCGAAAGCGTTGTGCAGGATCTGGCCCCACGACGTTCGGGTCGGATCGCCGAGGCCCAGGAAGGAAAGCGTGGCCTCGGCGAGAATCGACCCGGCGATGACCAGCACGGCGTTGGCGATCACCAATGCGAGCACCCCGGGCAGGATCAGTCGCCACAGGATGCCCGCCGAGGACAGGCCGACGGTTTTGGCGCGGGCCACCACCTCGCGTTCACGCAGCGCCAGCGCCTGAGAGCGGACGATTCGCGCCGTACTCGGCCAACTGGTGATCGCGATGACCAGAACGATCATCGGCAGGCTCTGCCCGATGATCGCACCGAGCGCGATCATCAACGGCAGGTTGGGCAGCACTAGGAAGAAGTCGGTGATCCGCATCAGCACGGCGTCTATGAAGCCGGTGAACCAGCCCGCCAGCACCCCGACCAGGGTTCCGATGAACACGGTGACGACAGTGGCGATAAGCCCGATCTCCAATGACACCGATGTTCCGGCCAGTACCTGCCGCAACACGTCGCGACCGAGTTCGTCGGTGCCCAGCCAGTGGGCGTTACTGGGCCGCAACAGGATTCCGGCGCGAGTGTCGGCGACGTGGGTGCGGTCGTAGGGCGCCAGCAGCGGACCGACGATCGCGACGACCATGACCGCGAGAACGGTCAGCAGTCCGGTGCGGCCCATCGGGTCGGCGAAGAGTTGATGCAGCACTCCACGCCAGCCGCCCGGCACGTGTGCCGCCGCAGGTTCCTCGGGTTCGAGGGAGGGGTCCATCAGCGGTCCGGTCATGTCAGCCGCACCCGTGGATCGAGCATCCGGTAGACCAGGTCACTGGCGAAGTTGGCCAGCACGACCACTACCGCGAAGATCAGGAAGCAGGCTTCCATCACCGGGTAATCGCGCCGGATCACCGACAGGTAGATCAGCTGTCCCATACCGGGCCAGGAGAACACCGTCTCCACTTGAATGGTGCCGCCGACGGTGGCGCTGGCGTAGAGCGTGGTGGCGGTCACCACGGGCAGCAGCGCATTGCGCACGCCATGGCGCCACAGCACCCGCCGCGGGGTCAGACCCTTGGCTCGGGCCGTAGTCATGTAATCCTCGGACAGTGTCGCCAGCAGCGAGCTGCGGGTGATCAGGACGAACTGGGCGATGTCGACCAAAACCATGGCGACGGTCGGCAGGACGAGATGGCGTGCCAGGTCTGCCATTCGGGTAAACGCGGTGGGATACAGCGCGTCGGCGGTGTACATGCCTGCGATCGGAAACCAGCCGAGTGTCACCGCGAAGACGAAGATCAGCAGCATGCCCACCCAGAACGTGGGCAGACTCCAGAACACCAGCGAACCGATGACCAGCCCCGAGTCGGTGCGCGTACCGCGCCGGGAGGCGGCGAACACCCCGATCAGAACGCCGAGGAGGATCACCAGCAGCGTCGACACGGTGACCAGAATCAAAGTGTTGGCAAGCGCTTTCACCACGATCGGGCCGACCGACGCCTGGTAGGTGTAGGAGAAGCCGAGGTCTCCCCTGAGCAGGTTCTGCAAATAGGTCACGAACTGCGAGGCCATCGGCTGGTCCAGCCCGTAGTAGGTGCGCAGCCGGGCGATCGCCTCGGCGTCGAGGTGTTGGCCGCGCGCGATGTGGGTCACCGGATCACCCGGCATCAGATGGAAGAGAACGAAATTCGTCGCGACCACCGCGATGAGCGTGAGCACCAGGTACGAGATCTTTTGGCTCAGATACCGAAGCATCGATGCTCAGGCCGGCTTCACGTCGAGGTAGTTCACCCGCGGGAAGTTGAGGATCATGCCGCCGTTCATCGGCTGCCAACCGGTCCAGGTGTTGGTCCGGGTCCCGGTCAACTTCTTCTGGTACCACATGACGATGTACGGGCAGGCGGCGTAGTGAATCGCCTGCATCTCCTGCACAAGTGCGACCCGTGCGCCGCGGTCGATGGTCGTCGACTGCTGGTGGTAGAGGTCGTCGTAGCGCGGGTCGGTCCAGAACGTGTCGTTGTTGCCACCGATCTGGTCGGTGGTGGGAATGCCCAAAAGGTAGGACGGGTCGTAGAACGAAGAATCCCAGCCCCAGATCATGACATCCCAGTCCGGCGTTTCGGCGTTGTAGACCGTCGCGCTCATGCTGTCGGCATCGGTACTGGACAGCTTGAGGTTCACACCGATGGCCTTGGCGGCCGTGATGAACAGATCGGCGGCCTTCATGTCGACAGTGGTATCGGCGATCACCAACAGCCGAAAGTCAAGCGGTGCACCATCTTTGGACTCTCGGATACCGTCGCCGTTGCGATCGGTGTAGCCGGCCTTGTCGAGCAGTTCTTTGGCCTTGGCCGGGTTGTTGTCCAGGACCGCGTCCGGTGCGGGGACGAAGTGAAAATCGCCGAAAGCGGGCGGCAGCAGATCGGTGCCGGGCTCTCCGTAACCGGCCAGCGCGAGTTCCACGAGCTGTTGCCGGTTGACGGCACAGGCCAGCGCCTGACGGACGACCTGATCCTTCAGGATGGGGTTACCCTTCGATCCCGGTGCGGTCGAACAGTTGAAGCCGATCATGTGGAACGAGAACGATTCCATCGCAGTGGTTTTGACGTCCGCGGCATTCTGCAGTCCGGTGTAGATCGTCGGCGGGACCTCCGGGACGATGTCGATGTCTCCGGTACGCAGCGCCTGCGTGACCACGTCGTCGGATCCGAACTTGGTCCAGGTGACTTTCTGCGCCGCCGGTTTCGTACCCCACCACGAGTCGTTTCGGATAACGGTGGCAACGCTGCCCTTGTCCCACGACACGAAGCTGAACGGTCCGGTTCCGACCGGTTTGTCGTTGGCGTACTTGGGCAGATCGTTCTTGGCCACGCTCTCCCACAGGTGCTTGGGGGCGATCGGCATGATGACGCCGGGTTGCAGCGTCTGTGGCTGCGAATACGTCAGCCGGACCTGGTTGTCGCCGACCTTGACCACGTCGGTGAGGTCCTTGAGGTAGGCCCCGTACGTGCCATAGTCGTTGTCGCGCACCATCAGGAAGGTGAACACGACGTCGTCGGCACTGAAATCCTTGCCGTCGTGCCACTTCACCCCGGACCGCAGCGTGTAGGTGAAGGTCTTACCGCCGTCGGCCGTCTGCATGTCGGTGGCCAGCGAGGGTTGGATGTTGAGCTGTGCGTCGTAGCCCATCAGCCGGTCGTAGACCAGCTGCAGGACGTCATCGGACTGAGTGGAGTCGGCGGTGAACGGGTTCAGCGAGTCGATGTCGGTGGTGGACCCGACCCGCAGCACGGTGCTGCTTGCGGTCTGCGGAGCACACGACGCCAGCGCAGCCGCGCCGCTGAGTGCGGCCGCAACCACCGCCGACGTCCGGAGAAACTTCCGACGATCCATCGCTGAGGCCATGACAATCCCTTCGAGTCTCACTCTGTATACAGAGTAGTATGAGTGATGTTGATTGCCGGATAATTGCGCAAATGTTTCGGAAACTTTTCCAATGAGCCGTAAGAAATCCCAGCTCTTACCGCATGATTATGGACATACCTGGGTAACTGCATACTGAGTGCATGAAGCTGATGGCTTCAGGACGGAGGACGTGAGGATGCCGACGACGAAGCGCGCCGACAGCGCGGGGGCGTCCACCGAGCGCAAGCTGCGCTACCAGCACGTCTATGACCTGGTGCTCGGGATCATGGCCGAGCGTGGGTTACAACCCGGTGATCGACTGCCGTCGACCACCGAACTGGCCGAGATCGCCGGCGTCAGTGGCATCAGCGTCCGGCGCGCTCTCGACGAGCTCGAGCGAGCCGGCAAGATCACCCGGCGACAAGGCCTGGGAACCTTCGTCGCCGAGCCGCGCATCGCCAGCGACCCGACCCGGCCGGGCGAGCTGCTGCACACCCTGCTGGACAACGAACTCGGGTTGCCTACTGTCAGAACGGCTCTGATCTCGATCAGTGTCGGACTGCCCAGCATGACGATCGCGACCGCACTCGGCGTCGACCCCGGCCAACCGGTGTGGGAGATCTGGCGCAAGCGCGTCATCGGCGGCACCGACAAGATCCTCGAACGCGCGGTCCTGCCGCTGGACCGGGTACCGGCGATCGACCACGATCTGCTGGCCGAAGGAGGATCGCTGTACCGCTTCATCGAGGAGCGCTACCAACTCACCGACGAATACACCGAGCAGGCCTTCGAAGTCGACACCCCCAGCAGCTGGGAGGCCGAACATCTCGAGATGCCGGAGGGTGACCCGATAGTGCGGGTGCGCGGGGTCAGCTTTGACGCCGACGGGCGGGCCTTCGACTGCTTCGAACAGTGCTACCGCGCCACGAAATTCACGTTCTACACCGCGGGCCAGACCCGTCACCGCATTCTGGGTCCGACGGAGCTGTCGAACTGGTCGGTGGCACCGCTGACCAACCCGGGGTATTGACCGCGCGGTCGGCGGGTACCCGACTGGTCATGAGCAACGAACTCTCTGGCAAGAAGATCGCATTCCTGGTCGCCCCCGAGGGCATCGAGCAGGTCGAGTTGACCAAGCCGTGGGAAGCCGTCGAGAAAGCCGGCGGCACCCCGGAGCTGGTATCGACCGAGGTCGGCAAGGTCCAGGCGTTCAATCACCTGACCCCGGCCGACACCTTCGAGGCGGACAAGGCGGCCGACACCGTCTCGGCGGCCGACTACGACGGTCTGGTGCTGCCCGGCGGGGTGGCCAACCCCGATCTGCTGCGCACCAACTCCTCGGCGGTCGACTTCGTCAAGGGCTTCTTCGATGCGGGCAAGCCAGTCGGCGTGATCTGCCACGGGCCGTGGACCCTGATCGAGGCCGACGTGGTCGAGGGCCGTCAGATCACCTCGTGGCCCAGCGTGCAGACCGACCTGCGCAACGCCGGCGCCGAGTGGGTGGACCAGGAGGTCGTGGTGTGCACCGGCGGCCCAAATACGCTGGTCTCCAGCCGCAAGCCCGATGATCTGCCGGCGTTCTGCGGGCAACTGGTCGAGACGTTCGCCGGCTAGCCTGGCACCAGACTCAGCAGCAAGTCCGGCCCGATCCGGTCGACGCCGTCGTAGCGCCAGCGCAGCGCCCGCGCGATGCTGGGCACGCCGACGTCGTCGACGGCGGTGACCGGACCGCCGAGCAGGATCGGCCCGACGTAGGCCAGAATCCGGTCGATGACACCGGCCCGCAGGAACGCGCCGGCCAGCGTCGGCCCGCCCTCAAGTAGCACATCGGTGCGATCGGACAGCGCCTGGATCACTTCGTGCGGATCATGGGTGCGGATCACCATCGTGTGCGAATCCTCGTTGAGCACATTGGCTTCCGGCGAGATCTCCCGCATGCCCACCACCACACGCAGCGGCTGTCGCTCGGCGAGCCCGCCACCCGGCAGCCGGGCGGTCAGCGTCGGATCGTCGATGTCCACCGTGCCGGTGCCGACGACGATCGCGTCGCACGCGGCGCGGCGCAGGTGCAGGTCGGCGCGGGCGGCCGCACTGGTGATCCACTGCGAGGACCCGTCCGCCGCCGCGCTGCGCCCGTCCACACTGGTGGCGAATTTCCAGGTGACGTGCGGACGTCCGGCCCGCTGCTTGTGCAGCCACTCCCGCAGCGGACCAGCGGCCGCCTCCTCGGCGCACGCTCCGGCGACAACGTCGATTCCGGCACCGCGCAGGCGGTCAGCACCACCGGCGGCCACCGGGTTGGGATCGGCGACGGCGTATACCACCGTGGCCACCCGGGCCTGGATCAGGGCATCGACGCACGGCGGGGTGCGCCCGTGATGGTTGCACGGTTCCAGCGTGATGACGGCGGTGCCGCCGACCGCACGCTCCCCCGCCTCCCGCAGCGCGACCACCTCGGCGTGCGGGCCGCCGGTCGGCTCAGTGCCTCCGACTCCGACGACCTCGCCCTTCGCACTCAGAATGACCGCTCCCACAGGCGGATTCGGATACGTCGAGCCTTTGACCCGCTGCGCCTGGTCGATCGCCAGCCGCATCGCGGCGTCGAATTCCGCCGGAGTGGGTGCGGTCATATGCGCAGATGCTGCGATGCGGTGGCGGCCTGCCTGCGCAGCGCCTCGACCGCCGCGGCCGGGTCACCGGCGCCGTACACCGCCGAGCCGGCGACGAAGCAGTCGACGCCGGCCTCGGCGGCCTGCTCGATTGTGTCCGCGTTGATGCCGCCGTCGATCTCGACGAGGATCGTCAGCTCACCCGAGTCGACCAGCCGGCGGGCGGTCGCAACCTTGGACAGCACCTCGGCGATGAAGCTCTGGCCGCCGAAACCCGGCTCCACCGACATCACCAGCAGCGTGTCGAAGTCCCGCAGGACCTCCAGGTACGGCTCCAGCGGGGTGCCCGGCTTGACCGACAGGCCGGCCTTGGCGCCCGCGGCGCGGATATCACGTGCCACCGCGACCGGGTTGTCACACGCCTCGGCGTGAAACGTCACGTTGTACGCGCCGGCCTCGGCGTAGCCGGGCGCCCAGCGGTCCGGGTCGTCGATCATCAGATGGCAGTCCATCGGGATGTCGGTCGCTTTGAGCAAGCTCTCCACCACCGGCAGACCCAATGTGAGGTTGGGAACGAAGTGGCCGTCCATCACGTCGACGTGCAGCCAGTCGGCGCCCTCGACCGCGGCGGCCTCCTCAGCCAAGCGGGCGAAGTCGGCGGACAGGATCGACGGGGCGATCATCGGACGAGAGGGTGTCGCCATGGCAGCCATTAAACAGTCTTCTGCAGAGCGGCCGCGAACATGGCGTCGGTGCCGTGCCGGTGCGGCCACAGCTGCACGTGCGGGCCGTCACCGAGTTGGTCGGCCGGGGCGAACAGCGGCCGGGTGTCCAGTGCGGTGACGGGATGGCGGCGCAGCGCATCGGAAACCACCCCGACGGTCTCGACCAGATGCGGTGAACAGGTCGCGTAGAGCACTACCCCGCCGGGGCGGACCAGGGTGATCGCGGCGCCCAACAGTTCGCGCTGCAGCTTGGCCAGCACCGGGACGTCGGCCGGGGTGCGGCGCCAGCGGGCCTCCGGGCGGCGCCGCAACGCCCCCAGTCCGGTGCAGGGCGCGTCGACGAGTACCCGGTCGAAACTGCCGGGCTGCAGCGCCGACTCGCGGCCGTCGACGCGCAGCACCTCGACCGGCAGGCCGCGGGTGTTCTGCTCGACCAGCTCGGCCCGGCGCGAGGCAGGCTCGATCGCGGTGACGGTGCCGCCCTGCTGCACGGCGATCGCGGCGATCAGCGCGGTCTTGCCGCCTGGGCCCGAGCACAGGTCCAGCCAGTGGCCGCCGTCGTCGCCGACCAGCGGGGCCAGCGTCAGTGCCCGGGCCACCAGCTGGCTGCCCTCGTCCTGCACCAGCGCCTTGTCCTCGCGCACCGCGGCCAGCCGGCCCGGGTCACCGCCGCCGAGGTAGACCGCGTACGGCGAGTACCGGCCGACGGTCCCGTCGACCGCGCTGGCCAGCTCGTCGGCGGTGAGCACACCGGGGCGGGCTGCCAGGTGCACACCGGGGCGGGCGTTGTCGGCGGCCAGGGCGGCGGCCAGCTCCCCGGCGTGGGCGCCGAGCGCATCGGCGAACGACTGGGCGATCCAGCGTGGATGTGCGTTGACGAACGCCAGGTGACCGACCGGATCGGTGTCCTTGGGTGGGGCCAGTTCGGCCACCCAGCCGGCCTCGTCGCGGCCGGAGATCGTGCGCAATACGCCGTTGACGAAACCCGCTCGGACACTGTCGAATTCGATGCCGGCCTGCTCGACGGTGGTGGACACCGCGGCATGCTCGGCGACGTTGGTGCGCAGCAGCTGATAGCTGCCGAGGCGCAGCAGGTCCAGAAGCACCGGGTCGATCTGCTCGATCGGGCGTCCCGCGGCGGCCGCGATCACGGCGTCCAGCAGACCCATGGTGCGGCAGCTGCCGTAGGCGAGTTCGGTGGCGAATGCCGCGTCGCGGCCGTGGATGCCGCGCTCGGCCAGCATCGACGGCAGCACCAGATTCGCGTAGGCGTCCCGCTCCGATACCGCGCGCAACACGTCGAACGCCGCTTGACGGGCCGGATCGAGCGGCGTGCGCCGCGGCCTGCGCGGCGGGCGCTGTTGGGCACGATCCCGCCCGGGGGGCGCCCCGGTTCGGTCACGCTTCTGAAAGCCCTTGCTGCCCTGCGGTTTACCGCGTCCTGCCCGCTCCGGTCGCTCAGTCATGATGCCCGCACCGTCTGGTCGAGCCGGGCACCGCGGGCCCAGTCCGCCGCCTTCATGAGCTTCTTGCCGGGCGGCTGCACCTGGCCGAGCAGTACCGGCTGCGACCCGGTGCCCACCCGAACCCCGGACCGGTCCACGGTCATCTCCCCCGGCGCCAACGCCGGGGCCGCCTCGTCGACGCTGACCGGGCCGACCTTGACTCGTAGATCACCGATCATCGTCCACGCGCCGGGATTGGGGGTGACGGCGCGGATCCGGCGGTCGACGACGTGAGCAGGCAGGTCCCAGGAGATCCGCGCCTGCTCGACGGTGATCTTCGGCGCGACACTGATTCCCTCGGCGGGCTGCGGCACCGGTGTGAGGTTTCCGTCGCCGATGCCGTCCAGCGTCGCTTCCAGCAGGCCGGCTCCCGAGACGGCCAGCCGGTCGAGCAGGTCACCGGAGGTGTCGGTGGGTCGCACCGTCTCGGTGACCACGCCGTAGACCGGACCGGAGTCCAGGCTCGGTTCGATCAGGAAAGTCGTTGCGCCGGTGACGGAGTCGCCGGCCGCAATAGCGGCTTGCACGGGCGCCGCGCCGCGCCAGGCGGGCAGCAGCGAGAAGTGCAGGTTGATCCAGCCGTGCGGGGGAACCGCGAGCAACGCCTCCGACAGCAGTGCGCCGTAGGCCACCACCGCGCAGCATTCCGGCGCCAGCTCCGTCAGTTCGGCGATGAACGAGGGCGAGTTGGGCCGCGCCGGGCGCAGCACCGGGATCCCTGCCTCGTCGGCCAGTCGCGCAACCGGTGACGGCGCGGGTTTGCCGCGGCGTCCGGCGGCCGCGTCCGGACGGGTGAGCACCGCGATCACGTCGTGGCGCGGTGAGTCGATCAGCCGCTGCAGCGACGGCAGGGCCGGTTCTGGTGTGCCGGCGAAAACGATTCGCATGCCTCTACTTTGGCACCTGGTAGAACTCGCGCTGCGACACCCCGGCCATCGGCGCCACGAACATCGTCGGAATCGTGGTGATCAGCCGGTTCACCGCCAGCACCTGACCGACCGCGCTGCCGAACTCTTTTTCAGCCGAATTCCGTTGCACCACAGATTTTCCCGTGGTCGCCGAGGCCAACGCGGTCCGCCCGTCGGCGACATGGTCCAGGATGGCCTTCTCGTGCGCCGCGAAGCTCTGGACGGTCTGCACCAGGCTGCCGGTGAACGCGAGCGGCCACGGCAGGCCGATAACGATGAGCAAGGCGGCGATCGAGAGCCAGATGACCCGACCGGCCCACTTCATCGCACCTCCCCCGTTTCGACGGGTTTCACCCTATGTGCAACGGATCGATCTGTACCCGGACTGCTTCATGGTCGTGCCGGGCGCTGGCGATCGCGATGGCGGTGCGCAGCGAGGCGGCCAACGCCAGACCCTCGTCCCGGCCGACCCGTACCAGCATTCGGATGACGGGTTCACCGGGTGCGGTGGCGGGTGGGCGGCGGACACCCGGCGGCAGGTCGACGGGTCCGAGCTGGTCGGCGTCCTCGGGCAGTTCGGCGTGGTCGAGCAGGGCACCGACCGCGGCCGCGCCGCCGTCGACGGCGGCCATGTGCACGCTCGGCGGCAGCCCGACCTCGGCGCGGGCCTCCAGCTCGGCTTCGGCATGGCCGACCGGATCCCACTTGATCAGCGCCTGCACGGTCGGGATGGCCGATTCGGCGACCACCGCCACCACCCCGCCGTCGCCGCGGGGCCGTACCTGCGCGGCGGCGGCCATCCAGCGTCGCAGGGTGTCCTCGGCCGCGCGCAGGTCTTGCCTGCCCAGCAACGCCCAACTGTCCAGCAGCAGCGCGGCGCCGTAACCGCCCTTCACCCGGGGTTCGGCGCCGGGGGTTGCCACGACGAGCGCCGGTCCCGGCTCGATCTCGGTGTGCACGGCGTCGCCCGCCGAGGTGATCACCGCGGTGCCCGGGAAGGCCCGGCCCATCTCCTCGGCGGTCCGCCGCGCGCCGACGACGACCGCGCGGATCGCGTCCGAGCCGCAGCGCCGGCAGCGCAGCGCGGTGTCCATCCGGCCACACCAGCGGCACACCGCTCCGGCGGCGTCCCGTTCGGACAGTGACAGTGGTCCCATGCAGTGCCGGCATCGCGCGATCGTGCGGCAGCGCGCGCACGCCACCGACGGCACGTAGCCCCGGCGCGGGACCTGTATCAATACCGGTGCCTCGTGCTCGAGCGCAGCGCGGGCCGCGCGCAGGGCGAGCGAGGGCAACCGCGCCGAGCGGGCAGCCGGGTCGCGTTCCTCGGCGTACCCCTCGTCGTCGAGGGCGACCACCCGGGGGGCCTCCGCCCGCACCAGCGGCCGCGCCGCCACCAGGTCATGCGCCCAGCCACTGCGTACCAATGCGTGCGCCTCGGCGGTGCGGGCGAAGCCGCCGATCACCGCCGCGCAGCGCAGCTGATGCGCGCGCAGCATCGCCACCTCGCGGGCGTGCGGATACGGGGCGCGTGGTTCGGCAAGGGTGTCGTCGCCGTCGTCCCAGACGATCACCAGACCGAGGCGCTCGACGGGCGCGAACACCGCGCTGCGAGTGCCGATGACCAGGCGGGCATGGCCCCGCAGCGCCGACAGCCAACGCCGGTAGCGCGCGGAGGGCCCGAGTCCCGCCGACAGCGCGACGACGGCGGCCGGGTCGATCCGGGCGGTCGCGGCCTGCCACAGTGCGTCGATGTCGCGTTGATCGGGAACCACGGCCAGCACTCCGTAGCCGCCGCCGACCGCGGCCGCGGCGGCTTCGGCGATCCGGTCGCACCACTGCTCGCCGGGCAGCGCCTGCCACACCGCACGGGCGGCCCGGCCTTCACTCAGGGCGGTCAGGAACTGGTCGCCGCGGCCGTAACGAGCCCAGCCTGCCGGGTCGACCGGCTCGACGACGGGTAGCAGCGACGCCTCGGCCTGCATCTTCTCGGCGCGGGCGTGCCGCGGCGGAATGGCCAGCCGCAGCACGTCCGGGCGGGTGCCCGCGTAGCGGGCGGCGACGGCGTCGACCAGCCTGCGCACCTCCGGGGTGAGCACCGGCTCGGCCGAGATGACCCGGTCCAGCCAGCCCAACTGGCCGACGTGGTCGGTGTCGGACCGTCGCTCGAGCACGAACGCGTCGACCAGCCTGCCGTGGAAGCGGACCCGCACCCGCACCCCTGGCTGGGCGTCGTCGGACTGTTCGGCCGACACCAGGTAGTCGAACTCGCGGTCCAGGTGCGGCACCGACAGCATCGGCAGCACCCGGGCGATGGGTTCGTGCTCGGCGGCGCGCCGGATCGGCATCGTCGAAGACTAACGACGACGCCGACAAACGTTTAGTCAGCCGCCGTCTTGTCGTCAGACCCGGCGCGGCCGAAGAAGAAGCCAGCCGTGATCAGCACCTGTGAGGTGGCGTACGCCCACCAGATCGGGACCTCCAGCGCGTTGGAGTCCAGCACGAAGCGGCCGATGCCGATCATCCCGTCCGACACCGCGAAACACACCGCCCCCAGCGCCGTCCACACCGTGGGGAGCCGGGCCAACAACGCCGAACACACCATGGCGGCCAGCACGGCCATATAGACCAGGACAGGGATGGTCAGCCCATCGGCCACCAGGCTCGGCCAGAACCAGATCAGCAAACTCACGCAGGCGATGAACACGACGGCGCAGACGACCAGGCGCGGCCGGCTGGTACCCCGCAGCGGCAGCAGCGCGCCCAGGAAGCAGAGGTGGGCCACCAGGAACGAGCCGAGGCCCAGCACGAACGACGGCTGCCACCAGGGCATCGCCAGGAAGAAGTCACCGCCCGCCGAGAACAGCAGGGCCGCCAGCAGCCAGCGTCGCTCGCGGACGATCGGGTGCCAGAGCGCAGCCACCGCCAGCAGCACGGCCATCAGCGCCTTGACGGCGGGCTGGCCGGGGAACCGGCCGGTGAGCTGTGCGTTGTCAGGCAGTCGCAGCGCCTCGACGGCCAGGAAGACGCCATAGCCGATCGCGACCGCGGCACCGACCGCCCACCAGGTTGTCAGGGTGCGTAAGTACGGTGATTTCATGCCCAGCTCGGACAAACCGCCGGTCGATGCCATCTTGCAGAAGGTACTGGACGCGGTGCCGTTCCAGTTGACCGTCGACGGCGGCATCGATGAGGCGCGCCGCCGGCTGCGCGATCTGCCGCGCCGCCCAGTACACCCGGACCTTCGGGTGGAGAATCACCAGATCGACGGGCCCGCAGGCCCGATTCCGGTCCGGGTCTACTGGCCGGACGGCATCGCGAACCCGCCGGTGACCATGTACTTCCACGGCGGCGGTTTCGCCGTCGGTGACCTGGACACCCACGACGGCACGGCCCGCGAACACGCCGGCGCCGCGGGCACTCTGGTGGTGTCGGTCGACTATCGATTGGCCCCCGAGTATCCCTACCCGGCCGCGGTCGACGACGTCTGGGCAGCCACCCGGTGGGTGGCCGACAACGCCGACGGTTTCGGGGCGGACGGTTCGCGACTGGCAGTAGCCGGCGACTCGGCGGGCGGCACGCTGTCGGCGGTCGTGGCGCAATTGGCCCGGGACAACGGCGGGCCGCCGATCGCGTTCCAGCTCCTCTGGTACCCGTCGACGATGTGGGACAACTCGCTGCCGTCGTTCGCCGAGAACGCCGATGCACCGGTGCTCGACAATGCCGCCATCGAGGCGTTCACCAGGTGGTATGCCGGCCACGTCGACCTGACCGATCCGCCCGCCGCCCTTGCGCCGGGCCGCGCTGCCGACCTCTCCGGTCTGCCCCCGGCCTACGTCGCCGTCGCCGGCCACGACCCGCTGCGCGATGACGGTGCCCGCTACGCCGAGCTGCTGGCGGCCGCGGGTGTAACAGTCGAACTGCATTTGGCCGACACATTGGTGCACGGCTACCTCGGTTACGCCGGGGTGGTGCCGGCCGCCACCGAGGCGACCGACCGTGGATTAGCCGCTCTACGCGCAGCGTTGCACGCTTGAGCGGACGAAAACGCACGGCTAGCAGCAACCTTGTCGGGACCGTCCGGACAGGCCACAATGGCACCAATCGCCACTATCGGGAGGATCTACCCCATGAACATTGCTGAAGCCGCCGGCACCCGGCGCACGCTCGGCATCTGTCTCGGCGCAGTCGCGGTCGGTCTGGCATCGGCCGTCATCGCCGCTCCTGCCGCCGTCGCGGCGCCGGACTGCAGCAAGCCCGCCGTCGATGCCCAGGTCGCCCAGTCTCAGGGCGCAATCCAGGGCTACCTCAACACGCACCCGGACGGGCAGCGGATGCTGATGACCGCGGCGCTGCAGCCGCGCGCTCAGGCCTCCGCCACCCTGCAGGCCTATGCCCAGTCGAACCCGCAGGAATACCAGGAGTTCACCGCACTCCTGGCTCCGCTGGGCACGTTGCAGAAGCAGTGCGGCGTGCAGGTCATCCCGCCTCAGTATCAGTGGGCGTTCGACCAGTTCGTCGGCTGATCAACTCCGCCTCACCAGTACAGCCCGGCCGTTATGACTCGACGGCCGGGCTGACTGTTTGATGCCCGCACCACGAACTCACCGAGTCCTGGAGTGGCTCACCCAGCAGAGCACCCAGGCGCAGGCCACCCCGGAGTACGGCTCCTGGCTGCTGGGGCGGGTCTCGGAAAGCCAGCGCCGCCGGCGCATTCGGATCCAGCTCATCCTCACCGTCTTCGTGGTGGTTGCCAACCTCATCGGTGTCGCCGTCGCGATGTCGGTGATCACGGTCGCCATCCCGGTGCCCAACATTTTCGCCGGCCGCGCCCACCTGATCACGACCGTGGTGGCCCCGGCCTACGTGGTCGTGGCGGTGATCGTCGGCTGGGTGTGGGCCACCCGGCGCATCCTCGACGCATTGCGGTGGTCCATCGAGGACCGCCCGCCGACCGCGCGCGATCAGCGCAACACGTTCCGCGCCCCGTGGCAGTTGACCGTTATCCCGTTGGTGCTCTGGGGCGTTGGTGCGGCGTTGCTGACGACGTTGTACGGCATGGTCGACACGGGATACATCCCCAAGATGCTGTTCGGGATCACGTTCAGCGGGATCGTGGTGTCGGCGAGCTGTTACTTCTTCACCGAGTTCGCGTTGCGTCCGGTCGCGGCTCAAGCGCTCGAGACCGGCACACCCGAGCACCGCGGCGGCCCGGGAGTGCTGGGCCGCACGATCATGGCGTGGGTGCTGGGGTCCTGCGTGCCCGTCATCGGGATCGCTCTGGCGGCGGGTTTCACCCTGACACTGCGCAACATGACGGTGACCCAGCTGTCGGTGGCGGTTTTGCTGTTGGCCGGTGCCGCAGCGATTTTCGGCTTCATCCTGATTCTGATCGCGTCCTGGTTGATCGCGACGCCGGTTCAGGTCGTGCGCGCCGCGATGCAGCGGGTCGAGGACGGTGATCTCGACGCCCATGTGGTGGTGTTCGACGGCACCGAGCTCGGCGAACTGCAGCGGGGGTTCAACCGGATGGTCGAGGGGCTGCGCGAGCGTGACCGGGTCCGGGATCTGTTCGGACGCCACGTGGGGCGCGACGTCGCGCTGGCGGCCGAGAAGCGCAACATCAACCTCGGCGGCGAAGAGTGTTCGGCCGCTGTGTTATTCGTCGATATCGTCGGATCGACTCAGGTGGTGGGCAGCCGGCCGCCGGTCGAGGTCGTCGACTTGCTCAACGAATTCTTCGGCGTGGTGGTCGACGAGGTCGAGCGCTGCGGCGGGCTGATCAACAAGTTCGAAGGCGACGGCGCACTGGCGGTGTTCGGTGCACCGGTGGCGCAGGAACACCCCGAGACCAACGCGCTGGCCGCCGCCCGGGCGATCGCCGATCGCCTCCGCCGCGACGTTCCCGACATCTCGGTGGGCATCGGGGTGGCGGCAGGCATCGTGGTGGCCGGCAACATCGGGTCCCACCACCGTTTCGAGTACACCGTCATCGGCGACCCCGTGCACGAAGCGTCCCGACTGTGCGAGATGGCCAAGAAGACCGGCGCCGGGGTGCTCGCGTCCGCGCCCGCCCTGGAAGCCGCCGACGCCGACGAGCAACGCTTCTGGACACTGGGCGACGAGGTCGTGCTGCGCGGCCGCTCGTCGCCGACCAGGCTGGCCGTACCCGCGGAATGATCTCGGCCCTCCGCTACTTGTTCTGGTTTGGCATTCCAACAGCCGAACAACGTGACGGAGGAACCCCATGACCACACCCCTGGCCGGCCGGCGCGCACTGGTCACCGGCGGCTCGCGCGGCATCGGCGCCGAGATCGTGCGGCGCCTGGTCGCCGACGGCGCCGCGGTGGCGTTCACCTACCAATCGTCGGCGCAGACAGCTCGGGCCCTGGCCGACGAGCTGGTCGCCGCGGGGGGCAAGGTCGTCGCGATCCAGGCTGACAGCGCAGACGCCGACGCCGTCGCCGCGGCGATCGACGAGACCGTCGCCGCCCTTGGCGGGCTGGACATCCTGGTCAACAACGCCGGCATCGCGCTGGCCGGGACGATCGACGAGTTCTCTCTCGAGGATTTCGACCGCCTTCTCGCTGTCAACGTGCGCGGCGTGTATGCGGCCATCCAGCGCGCGGTCCCGCATCTGGGCGAAGGCGGGCGGATCATCACCATCGGCAGCGTCAACGCCGACCGGGTGCCGATGAACGGGCTGGCGGTGTACGCGCTGACGAAGGCGGCCGTCGCGGGCCTCAGCCGCGGCCTGGTACGCGAGCTCGGGCCGCGCGGTATCACGATCAACACCATCCAGCCCGGACCGGTGGCCACCGACATGAATCCCGAGGTGGGTGGATTCTCCGACCAGGTGCGCCCGTTCATCGCGGTCGGCCGCTACGGGCAGCCGCGCGATATCGCCAGTGCGGTGGCCTATCTGGCGTCACCGGAGGCCAGTTACGTCACCGGTGTGACCTGGAACGTCGACGGCGGCTTCGTCATCTGACGCCGAATCGACGAGAGTTAGACCGAGTTCTTCAGGTCGTCGACCTTGTCGAGGCGCTCCCACGGCAGGTCGATGTCGGTGCGGCCGAAGTGGCCGTAGGCCGCGGTCGGCGCGTAGATCGGGCGCAGCAGGTCAAGGTCGCGCACGATGGCGCCCGGGCGAAGGTCGAACACCGCCGTGATCGCCTTCTCGATCCGCGCCGGGTCGACGGTCTCGGAGCCGAAGGTCTCGACGAACAGGCCCACCGGGGCGGCCTTGCCGATGGCGTAGGCGACCTGCACCTCGACCCGCTCGGCCAGGCCGGCGGCGACGACGTTCTTGGCGACCCAGCGCATCGCGTATGCGGCGGAGCGGTCCACCTTTGACGGGTCCTTGCCGGAGAACGCACCGCCGCCGTGGCGGGCCCAGCCGCCGTAGGTGTCGACGATGATCTTGCGGCCGGTCAGGCCGGCGTCACCCATCGGGCCGCCGAGCACGAACTTGCCGGTCGGGTTGACCAGCAGCCGGAAGTCCGAGGTGTCCATCGTGTCGTGGCCGAGATCGGCCAGCACCGTGTTGACCACCTTTTCCCGGGTGTCCGGGGCCAGGGTGTTCTCCAGGTCGATGCCTGCGGCGTGCTGCGTGGAGAGCACGACCGTGTCCAGTCGCACCGGGGTGGTGCCGTCGTACTGCACGGTGACCTGGGTCTTGCCGTCGGGGCGCAGGTAGTCCAGCACGCCGCTCTTACGTACCTCGGTCAGCCGGCGGGCCAGCCGGTGCGCCAGCGCGATCGGCAGCGGCATGAGCTCTGGGGTGTCCTTGATGGCGTAGCCGAACATCAGCCCCTGGTCGCCCGCGCCCTGCAGGTCCAGCGGGTCGCCGGCGCCCTCGACGCGGGTCTCGTGAGCCGTGTCCACGCCCTGGGCGATGTCGGGCGACTGCCGGCCGATGCCGATGTTGACGCCGGCGGTCTCGCCATCGAAGCCCTTCTCCGAGGAGTCGTAGCCGATGTCCAGAATGCGCTTGCGCACGGTGTCGTTGATGTCGGCGAACGCTTCCTTGGCCGACGTGGTCACCTCGCCGATGACGTGCACCTGGCCGGTGGTGACAGCGGTCTCCACCGCGACGCGGGACTTCGGGTCCGCGGCAAGCAGCGAGTCGAGAATCGAGTCGCTGATGGCGTCACAGATCTTGTCGGGGTGTCCTTCGGTGACCGACTCGCTGGTAAACAGCCGACCTGTGCTCACAGTGTTTTCCTTTCAAGAACTTAGTTCGGCGAATCATATATTCGCCCCTGACAGACCAAACCGGCACGGTACGTCCCGCGCAAGGCTTATGCGCACGTTTCGTTATCTTGCGAAGCTAGGCCTCGCGCCGCAGAAGCATCGCAATCGCGTCCACGATACGGCTTGCCATCAGCGTCTTCGACCCGTGTTCCAACGCGAACTCGGTGCCGTCGGCGCTCAACAACCATCCGTCGTTGTTGTCCACCTCGAATGCCCGCCCCTCGCCGACCGCGTTGACGACGAGCAGATCACAGCCTTTGCGGGACAGCTTGGCGCGGGCATGGAACAGCACATCGCCGTTGGCGTCGCCGGTTTCGGCGGCAAAGCCGACGATGGCCCGCATATTGGGAAGCTGCCCGTCGGTGCGCTGACGCACCGCCCCGGCCAGCACGTCGTCGGTGCGCACCAGGTCGATCGCCGGACCCTCGGTCACGTCGAGCTTCTTCTTGATCTTGCTGGTGGCCACGTGGGCGGGCCGGAAGTCGGCGACGGCGGCGGCCATCACCAGAACGTGGGCGTCCGGCGCGTGCTTGGTGACGGCCTCGTGCAGTTGCTCGGCGGACGTGATGTGCAGGACGTGGACGCCGGCCGGGTCGGCGAGCCCGGCGGTGTTGCCGGCGATCAGCGTGACGTCGGCGCCGCGCTGGGCGGCGACCCTGGCCACCGCGTACCCCTGCTTGCCGGAGCTACGGTTGCCGATGAAGCGGACCGGGTCGATCGCTTCGCGGGTGCCACCAGCACTGACCAGGAGCTTGATCCCGCACAGGTCGAAGGGCATCGCGTCGGCGCGGGCCAGCAGAAGTTCGGCGAAGGTGGTGATCTCCTCCGGCTCGGGCAGCCGCCCCGGGCCGGTGTCGGCGCCGGTGAGTCGCCCGGATGCCGGTTCCAGCACCACCGCCCCGCGGCGGCGCAGCGTCTCCACATTGGCGACGGTGGCCGGGTGCAGCCACATCTCGGTGTGCATGGCGGGCGCGAACAACACCGGGCAGCGGGCCGTGAGGAGAGTCGCGGTCAGCAGGTCGTCAGCGCGGCCGGCGACGGCGCGGGCCAGCAGGTCCGCGGTGGCCGGGGCGACGACGACGAGGTCGGCTTCCTGCCCGAGCCGGACGTGCGGCACTTCGTCGACGTCCTCGAAGACGCCGGTGTGGACCGGATGCCCGGACAAGGCCTCAAACGTGGCAGCACCGACGAACCGCAGTGCCGATTCGGTCGGGATGACGCGAACGTCATGGCCGGCCTCGCTGAGCTGGCGGACGACCGAACACGCCTTGTATGCGGCGATGCCTCCGGCGACGCCGACGATGATCCGCTTGCGGTTCATCAACTGGCCCGGGCTGCTGGGCTACTCGCCTTCGGTGTGCTCGAGCAGGTCACCGTGGATCTCACGCATCGAGATCGACAGCGGCTTCTCCTGCAGGCCTGGCTCGACCAGCGGGCCGACGTATTCGAGGATGCCGTCGCCGAGCTGGTTGTAGTAGTCGTTGATCTGCCGGGCACGCTTGGCCGCATAGATCACCAGCGCGTACTTGCTCGACACCCGGTCCAGCAACTCGTCGATGGGCGGGTTGGTGATGCCCAACGGTGTGTCATAGGCGGTTGCGGCACCCGGGGCCGGATCGTAGTGATCCGTGCTGGCTTGCGTCACGTAGAACTTCTTCCTGGCGGATTGTGTGTCTGACTCGGTCTGGTGAGGCGGTGTCTCACGCCGGCTTCGGGGGCTGGATTGTCATGAATCTTCGCGGCCCACCAGCAAGGATACCAATTCAGCGCAGGCCGACTCCAATTGGCTGTTCACGACGACGACGTCGAACCGCCCCTGAGCTGCGAGCTCGGCCCGGGCGGTGGCGAGGCGACGCTCGACGTGGTCCTTGGTTTCGGTACCCCGACCGGCCAATCGCTGTTCGAGGGCCTCCCAGCTGGGCGGCGCCAGGAACACGGTCACCGCCTCCGGCATCGCCCGTTTGACGGCCTCGGCTCCGGCCAGGTCTACCTCGATCAACACCGGGTTCCCGGCCGCGGCGGCGTCGGCCACCGGCGCGGCCAGCGTGCCGGAACGCTGCAGACCGTTGTGGATCTCTGCCCATTCGAGCAGCTCACCGTCGTCGATCAGTTGCTGAAAACGTGCGGGGGTGACGAAGTGGTAGTCGACCCCGTCCACCTCACCCGGGCGCCGGGCCCGAGTGGTGGCCGACACGCTGAAGTGCAGGTCGGGTACCTGCTCACGCAGGCAACGGACGATCGTCGACTTTCCCACCCCGGATGGCCCGGACAGCACCACCACTCGGCCACGGCCGCGGTGGTCGGGCGTACCGCCCGCGCTGTCCGGCCCTCCGCCGGCATTCACCGACTGTCTAGTCAGCGGTGAAGTCGAACTTTTCCAGCAATGCCTTGCGCTGCCGATCGCCGAGTCCGCGCAGGCGGCGGGTCGGGGCGATCTCGAGCTCGGTCATGATTTCCTGCGCCTTGACCTTGCCCACCTTGGGCAGGGCTTCCAGCAGTGCGGAAACCTTCATCTTGCCGAGGACCTCGTCGGTCTCAGCGTCCTTCAGCACCTGCTTGAGGTTGGTGCCACCACGCTTGAGCCGATCCTTGAGCTCAGCTCGTGCGCGACGCGCGGCAGCAGCCTTCTCCAACGCGGCTGCACGCTGCTCGTCGGTCAACTGGGGAAGGGCCACGGGTTCCTCCGTCTCATCACCATCATTGTTTTGCCTGGGCCGGGTACTTCAGCCAGCGACGCCGACCGTACCCACGCTCTCTGACGAAATCTAACCCCACCCCCTGCTTACCGGTGCAAAGCCGCAGGATATGGCCCAAGATCACCTTGTTCGGACAGCTGTCGGGACAGCCGTCCGCCCGCGCAGCGGCGGCGCTGGCATCTTCGCGAGCAGACCGGGAAATGCGGCTCCACCTGCATGTTCTCTACCGGCGGGCAGTTCACCGTGGACCAGACACCCGTCCGACGTGCTCGACCGGGGCCGAATTTCACCTCACAGGCAGGTCGCGGCGTGTCGGGCGTGTCGAGACGCACCCGTCCGCGCGCTTACCGCACACACAGCTGAGCGAAAGATTTTGCATAGCCCGGCTACCTAACGTGGCCGGTGTCGGGGTGTTCAGCGAGAAATTCGACCCTCGAAGGGACGTGCCATGTCCATCACACATTCCACCCGGATCGCCGCAGTGGCAGTCGGGATCACCATCGCCGGGCTGACGGTCGGAGCGGTGCCGGCATTCGCCGACCCAGGCCGGGGCCCCGACCCAGGCCAGTGCGATTTCCCGGGTTGCCAGGGACCCGGCCAGCGCGGTCCTGACGGACCGGGAGGCGATCGCCGCGGCCCCGGCCCGGCAGACTGGCGCGGCGGCCCTGATGGCGGGCCTGGCGGGCCGCAATGGCGCGGCGGCGACGACCGCGGCTGGCGACCCGGACCGCCGCCGCCCGACCTCGGCTGGCGCGGGATCGACCAGGCCCGCTGGGACCACCAACCGTTCAACTACAACGGCAATTGGGTCAATCCGGTCTTCGACCAGGGCTACCAGGCCTGGGGATTCTGGCTGTTCGGGGTGTGGATCCCGCTGTGACGCTCCGGCGGGCAGGAGCGCAGCGACCCGGGAAATCACTCCGGCGGGCAGGAGCGCAGCGACCCGGGAAATCACTCCGGCGGGCAGGAGCGCAGCGACCCGGGAAATCACTCCGGCGGGCAGGAGCGCAGCGACCCGGGAAATGGCTCAGGCGAGGTAGGCGACCGCGTCGCGCAACTGCTCGGCCGCCGCCCGCATCGCGGCAACGTCCGGTCCGGCGCGCAGGACCTCCCGGCTCACCGCCGGCAGCACCTGCCCGGGCCGGGCGCCCCCGAGACCACCGAGCGACTCGGGGCGTCCCCCCTGGGCGCCGATGCCGGGCACCAGCACCGGCCCGCCGAGCTCGCTGAGATCGGGCACCACGTCCAGCGTGGCGCCGACCACGACGCCGACCGAACCCGGCCGCGGCCGGTCGGCCCGGTTGATCGCGGCCGCCTCGTCGACGATCGTCTGCGCGACGGTGCGCTGCCCGGCCATCGCGCGCTGCACCGAAGCCCCCTCGGGGTTCGACGTCGCGGCCAGCACGAATACCCCGCGGCGGTTGCGCGCGGCCACGTCCAAAAGCGGCTGCAGCGAACCGAATCCGAGATAGGGCGAGGCGGTGACAGCGTCCGCCGCAAGGGGGCCGTCACCGGCCCAGGCCTGGGCGTAGGCCGCCATCGTCGACCCGATGTCGCCCCGCTTGGCGTCAGCGAGCACCAGCACACCCTCCGCCCGCAAGGCAGCCATCGTGGACTCGAGCACCGCGAAACCCGCTGACCCGTAAGCCTCGAAGAACGCCACCTGCGGCTTGACGATCGCGAATCCTGCGTAGGCCTGCACACAGATCTCGCTGAACCGGGCCAGGCCGTCGGCACCGACCGGCAGGTCCCAGGCAGCCAACAATTCCGGGTGCGGGTCGATGCCCAGGCACAGCGGACCGCGCTGCGCGATCGCGGCGGCCAGCCGAGCGCCGAAGGCCTCAGTCATCGGCCCATCTCAGTCATGACCCAGCGCGGCGTGCAGTTCCTGCAGCGAGCGCACGTCGATGTCATCGCGGATGCCGGCCTCGATGCCCTGCACCGCCGCAGACGCGCCCTGCACCGTGGTGATGCACGGGACGTTCATCGACACCGCGGCTGATCGGATCTCGTAACCGTCGATGCGCGGCCCGGAGTTTCCGTACGGAGTGTTGATCACCATGTTGACGTCGCCGGCGAGGATGGCGTCCACCGCCGACATCGCCGGGCGGCCGTCCCCTGGTTCCTCGAAATGCTTGCGCACGACGTCGCACGGAATTCCATTGCGCCGCAGCATCTCCGCGGTTCCTTCGGTGGCCAGCACCCGGAAGCCGAGGTCGGCGAGGCGCTTGACCGGGAAGACGAGCGAACGCTTGTCCCGGTTGGCCACCGACACGAAGATCGTGCCGGTGCTGGGCAGCGATCCGTAGGCGGCGGTCTGACTCTTGGCGAACGCGCTCCCGAAGTCGCGGTCGATGCCCATCACCTCGCCGGTGGACTTCATCTCCGGCCCGAGCAGCGAGTCGATGCCGGTGCCGTCGGCCTTGCGGAACCGGTGGAACGGCAGGACCGCCTCCTTGACCGCGATCGGGGCGTTCGGCGCGGGGGTGGCACCGTCGCCGGTCGCATCCAGAACCCCTTCCGCGCGGAGCTGGGAGATACTGGCGCCCAACATGACTCGTGCGCAGGCCTTGGCCAGCGGTACCGCGGTGGCCTTGGAGACGAACGGCACGGTGCGGCTGGCCCGCGGGTTGGCCTCCAGGACATAGAGGACATCGTCTTTGAGCGCGTACTGCACGTTGAGCAGTCCGACCACCCCCACTCCGTGGGCGATCGCCTC
Source organism: Mycolicibacterium aromaticivorans JS19b1 = JCM 16368 (assembly GCF_000559085.1). Classification (NCBI taxonomy): domain Bacteria; kingdom Bacillati; phylum Actinomycetota; class Actinomycetes; order Mycobacteriales; family Mycobacteriaceae; genus Mycobacterium; species Mycolicibacterium aromaticivorans. The sequence goes on from NZ_JALN02000001.1 coordinate 249,372, forward strand.
AGTGGCCCGCCGTACCGCCTCGATGTCGCTGCGGCCCAGCGTCACCGGTGGCAGCGCGCACGCCGAGTCACCGGAGTGGATGCCGGCTTCTTCGATGTGCTCCATCACGCCGCCGATGTAAACCTCGGTGCCGTCGCAGAGCGCGTCGACGTCGATTTCGATGGCGTCTTCGAGGAAGCGGTCGACCAGGACCGGGTGTTCGGGTGAGAGCTGGGTGGCGCGGGTGATGTAGCCGTGCAACGTCTTCTCGTCGTAGACGATCTCCATGCCGCGCCCGCCCAGCACGTAGGACGGCCGCACCAGCACCGGGTAGCCGATCCTGGCCGCGATCTCGCGGGCCTGCTCGAAGCTGGTGGCGGTGCCGAATTTCGGTGCGGGCAGGCCGGCTTCGTGCAGCACCTGCCCGAAGCGGCCGCGGTCCTCGGCCAGGTCGATGGCCTCGGGCCTGGTACCGACGATCGGCACCCCGGCATCGGCCAGCCGCTGCGCCAGGCCCAGCGGGGTCTGCCCGCCGAGTTGCACGATCACTCCGACCACACCTGGGCCGCCGTGCCCGGACTGTGATTCGGCGTGGTACACCTCGAGGACGTCCTCGAAGGTGAGCGGTTCGAAGTACAGCCGGTCGGCGGTGTCGTAGTCGGTGGACACCGTCTCGGGGTTGCAGTTGACCATCACGGTCTCGAAGCCGGCCTCGCTCAGCGTGGTCGCGGCGTGCACGCAGCTGTAGTCGAACTCGATGCCCTGTCCGATGCGGTTGGGCCCGGATCCCAGGATCAGCACCTTCGGCCGCTCGGTCTGCGGGGCCACCTCGGTCTCGGCGGCGGGGTCCAGCTCGTAGCTGGAGTAGTGGTACGGGGTCTTGGCCTCGAACTCGGCAGCGCAGGTGTCGACGGTCTTGAACACCGGGTGGATGCCGAGCCGCCGGCGCAGCGCCCGAACCCCGGCTTCCCCGGCCAATTCGGTTCGCAGCGAGGATATCTGGCGATCCGAGAGGCCACTGTGTTTGGCCCGGCGCAGCAGGTCCTCGTCGAGGACCGGGGCATCGATCAGCTCCTGACGCAATGCCACCAAGCCGGCGATCTGGTCGACGAACCACGGGTCGACACCGGAGGCCGCCGCGGTCTCTTCCACGCTGGCGCCGAGGCGCAGCGCCAGCTCGATGTCGTAGAGCCTGCCCTCGGTCGGGGTGCGCAGCCGATCGAGCACGTCCGTCACCGAGCCGTCGTCGTCGCGCCCGGTCCAGAACCCGGCGCGGGTGGTCTCCAGGGAGCGCATCACCTTGCCGAGCGCTTCGACGAAGTTGCGGCCCAACGACATCGCCTCGCCGACCGACTTCATCGTGGTGGTCAACGTCGGGTCGGCGCCGGGGAACTTCTCGAACGCGAACCGTGGCGCCTTGACCACCACGTAGTCCAGCGTCGGCTCGAAGCAGGCCGGCGTTTCTTTGGTGATGTCGTTGACGATCTCGTCGAGGGTGTAGCCGATGGCCAGCTTGGCGGCGATCTTGGCGATCGGGAATCCGGTGGCCTTCGACGCCAGCGCACTGGACCGCGACACCCGCGGGTTCATCTCGATGACGATCAGCCGGCCGTCTTTCGGGTCCACTGCGAACTGGATGTTGCAGCCACCGGTGTCGACACCGACCTCACGCAGGATCGCGATGCCCAGATCCCGCATGACCTGGTACTCGCGGTCGGTGAGCGTCATCGCCGGGGCCACGGTCACCGAGTCGCCGGTGTGCACGCCCATCGGGTCGAAGTTCTCGATCGAGCACACCACCACCACGTTGTCGTGGTGGTCGCGCATCAGCTCGAGCTCGAATTCCTTCCAGCCGTATATCGATTCCTCGATCAGCACATTCGCGGTGGGCGATGCGGCCAGGCCGTCACCGGCCATCCGCTCGACGTCCTCGACCGAGTACGCCATGCCCGAACCCAGGCCACCCATGGTGAACGAGGGCCGCACGACCACCGGCAGTCCGAGCTCGGAGACGGTCTCGCGGACCTCAGCCATCGTGTAGCAGACCCGCGACTTCGCCGACTCGCCACCGACTTTGGCGACGATGTCCTTGAACTTCTGCCGGTCCTCACCCCGCTGGATCGCGTCGAAGTCGGCGCCGATCATCTCGACGTTGTAGCGCTCCAGCGTGCCGTTCTCGTACAGCGCGACCGCGGTGTTCAGCGCGGTCTGGCCGCCCAGGGTGGCCAGCACGGCGTCGATCTTGTTGCCGCGCGCCGCCTGCTGGGCGATCACCTTCTCGACGAACGCCGGGGTGATGGGTTCGACGTAGGTGTGGTCGGCGTACTCCGGGTCGGTCATGATCGTCGCCGGATTGGAGTTGATCAGGGTGACCTCGAGACCCTCGGCGCGCAGCACGCGGCAGGCCTGGGTGCCGGAGTAGTCGAACTCGGCTGCCTGCCCGATCAGGATCGGTCCGGAGCCGATGACCAGGATGTGCTTCAGGTCGTCGCGACGTGGCATTTACTTCTCCCCCGCCATCAGGTCGATGAATTGGTCGAACAGGTAGTTCGCGTCATGTGGTCCTGCCGCGGCCTCCGGGTGGTACTGCACCGAGAAGGCCCGGCCGTCAACGAGTTTGATGCCCTCGACGACGCCGTCGTTGGCACAGGTGTGACTCACCATGGCCGGCCCGAAGTCGGTGTCGAACCGTTCTCCTGCTTCGCCTTCCAGCGCGAAGCCGTGGTTCTGCGCGGTGATCGCGACGGTGCCGGTCTGGTGGTCGATCACCGGCACGTTGATGCCACGGTGTCCGAACACCATCTTGTAGGTGGACCGGCCCAGCGCCCTGCCGAGGATCTGGTTGCCGAAGCAGATGCCGAACAGCGGGATTCCGGCACCGAGCACCGCGCGGGTGACCTCGACGATGTGGTCGGCGGTCGCCGGGTCGCCGGGCCCGTTGGACAGGAACACCCCGTCCGGCCGCAGGTCGGCGATCTGCTCGAACGTCGCCCCGGCGGGCAGCACGTGGGTGGCGATGCCGCGCTTGGCGAAGTTGCGCGGGGTGTTGGTCTTGATGCCGAGATCGATGGCTGCGACCGTGAACCGTTGCGCCCCTTCGGGTTCGACCGTGTAGACCGCGTCGGTCGACACCTGGCCGGCCAGGTCGGCGCCCAGCATCGAGGGCTGGTTGCGGACCCGGCTCAGCAGTTCCTCGGTGTCTGCGAGCGCAGGGCCGGAGAACACGCCGGCCTTCATCGAGCCGCGGGTGCGCAGGTGGCGCACCACTGCGCGGGTGTCGATGCCGGCGATCCCGACGATGCCCTGCCGGGTGAGTTCGTTCTCGAGTGTCCCGGTGGCGCGCCAGTTCGAGGCGCGCGGCGACGGGTCGCGCACGACGTAGCCGGCCACCCAGATCTTGTCGCCGCGACTTTCGGCGTCCTCGTGGTTCCAGCCGGTGTTGCCGATCTGTGGGGCGGTGGCCACCACGATCTGGCGGTGATAGCTGGGATCGGTGAGGGTCTCCTGATAGCCCGACATCCCGGTGGAGAACACCGCCTCACCGAGAGTCTCTCCGACAGCACCGAATTCGGTACCGGTGTAGACCCGCCCGTCCTCCAGTACCAGATGGGCTTTACCCGTCACGCTGCTTCTCCTGTTGTCGTCCACCGGGCGTAGTCGCGGCGGTCGTCACCGCGAAAGCCCGTATCAATCTCGGTTCCTGATGGCAGCCGCCACCGAATCGCCAGAATGCCTGCCGGCGAGTCGGACTTGTTGCGGCCACCGGGGATGACCTTCCCCGCCAGTCCGCGCTCGGTGCGGATGGCGGTGATGGCGTCTTGCGGGATCCAGATCGGCGTCGCGCCGGAGCGCTCGAGCAGGATGCCCTCGGGATAGCGGGTCAACACCGCCTTGGACCGGTAGCCCAGGTCACCGGCGGCGATGCGCTCCAACCAATTCGGTGCCAACGTGCTGCCGATGTAGAGGCCGCGGGTCGGTGCGACGGTGGCCGAACCCAGCAGGTCCGGCAGGGCGGGTAACTCGCCCAGTAGATCCATCTGGCGCCGGGCTCGCCGCTTCCAGCCGCGCAGCATCCGGCCGATCAGCACACCGATGATGACGACGATCACGAACGCGAAGACAAACGATCCGATCGCCGTACCGGTATTCATGCGGGGCTCTTCCCGTCCCGCGCCGTGACGACACCGCGCAGCAGGGTCGCGGTGACCGTCGCAGGCAACGCCATCGCGGCGAACGGGGTGTTGGCCGAGCGGCTGGCCAGTTCAGTGCCGTCGACCACCCAGGTGGCGTCGGGGTCGACGACGACGAGGTTGGCCGGCTCCCCCACCTCCAGCGGGCGACCCTGATCATCGAGCCCGACGATGCGGGCCGGGTTCTCGCTCATCACCCGTGCGACGCCGCGCCAGTCCAGCAGGCCGGTCTGCACCATCGTCTCGACGACCACCGACAGCGCGGTCTGAAGACCGAGCATGCCGGGCCGGGCCCGGGAGAACTCGCAACATTTCTCGTGCTCGGCGTGCGGGGCGTGATCGGTGGCCACAGAATCGAGCACGCCGTCGGCCAGCCCCTGGCGCAGGGCCTGGGCGTCGGCGGCCTCGCGAAGCGGCGGGTTCACCCGGTTCACCCCGTCGTAGCTGGCCAGCCTGCTGTCGTCGAGCAACAGGTGGTGTGGGGTGACTTCGGCTGTGATCGAGATGCCCTGCTGCTTGGCCCATTTGATGATCTCGACCGTCCCGGCGGTGGACGCATGGCAGATGTGGACGCGGGCGCCGGCGTCACGGGCCAGCAGCGCGTCACGGGCGACGATCGATTCCTCGGCGGCCCGCGGCCAGCCGGCCAGACCGAGCCGCGCGGCGTTGGGGCCTTCGTGGGCGACGGCGCCGACGGTCAGGCGGGGCTCCTCGGCGTGCTGGGCGATCAGCACGCCCAGACCGGTGGCGTACTCCAGCGCCCGGCGCATCACCAGCGGATCGTCCACGCACACACCGTCGTCGGAGAACAACTTGACCTGGGCGATCCCGCCGGCCATCAGGCCCATCTCGGTGAGCTGCTTGCCTTTGAGGCCCACGGTCACCGCGCCGACCGGGTGCACGTCGACCAGTCCGACCTGCTGACCGCGCCGCCACACGTGGTCGGTCACCACCGGGCTGTCGGCCACCGGGTCGGTGTTGGCCATCGCGAACACCGCGGTGTAACCGCCCAGAGCCGCGGCGGCCGAACCCGTTTCGATGTCCTCGGCGTACTCGCGGCCCGGCTCACGCAAGTGGGTGTGCAGGTCGACAAAGCCGGGCAGCAGAACCTGGCCGGTGGCGTCGATGACGTCGGCATCATCGGGGGCGGCAAGCTTCGGCCCGATCTCGGCGATCTGGCCGTCGGCCACCAGGACGTCGACCTGATCACCCTCGCCGTAGAGACGCACTCCACGAATCAACACGCTGCTCATACCGACACCGCCTCGTCCGTGCCGACCAGCAGATGGAACAGCACCGCCATCCGCACGTGCACACCGTTGGAAACCTGTTGCAACACAGCCGATTGCGACGAATCCGCCACCGCGTAGGAAATCTCCATACCGCGCAGCATCGGGCCGGGATGCAGCACCACGGCATGGCCGGGCAGCACCGCCTGCCGGCGATCGGACAGCCCGTAGCGGATGGAGTACTCGCGCTCGGAGGGGAAGAACCCGCCGTTCATCCGTTCGGCCTGCACCCGCAGCATCATCACCGCGTCGGCGGCGGGAAGCTCGGCGTCCAGATCGTGCGATACCGTCACCGGCCAGTCGGAGACCCCGACCGGCAGCAGCGTGGGCGGCGACACCAGCACCACCTCGGCGCCGAGGGTGGCCAGCAGCGACACGTTCGACCGCGCCACCCGGCTGTGCAGGATGTCGCCGACGATCACCACCCGGCGGCCTTCGATGTCACCGAGCCGCTGGCGCAGCGTCAGCGCGTCGAGCAGGGCCTGCGTCGGATGCTCGTGGGTGCCGTCCCCGGCGTTGATCACGCACGGGCCCGTGCCGTCGTCTTCGAGGGTCCACTGGGCCAGTTGCTGCGCGGCCCCCGAGGCCGGGTGGCGGATGATCAGCGCGTCGGCGCCTGCGGCGCGCAGCGTCAGTGCGGTGTCCCGCAGCGATTCACCCTTGGCCACCGAAGATCCCGAGGCGCTGACGTTGATCACGTCGGCGCTCATCCACTTGCCAGCCACCTCGAACGACACCCGGGTGCGGGTGGAGTTCTCGTAGAACATCGTGATGATCGTCCGCCCGCGCAGGGTCGGCAGCTTCTTGACCTCGCGTCCCAACAGCGCCTGCCGGAACCGGTCGGCGTTGTCCAGGATCGCGGTGGCCTCGTCGCGGGTCAGATCGCCCGCCGAGAGTAGGTGCCTGACTGTCATCTCGGCGGCCCTCCCTGCGGTGCGATCCAGATACCTTCCACCCCGTCGTCCTCCACCAGCCGAACCTTGACGTTCTCGCTACGTGACGTGGGCACGTTCTTGCCGACGTAGTCCGCCCTCAGCGGCAGCTCGCGGTGCCCGCGGTCAACCAGGACCGCCAGCTGCACCACGGTGGGGCGGCCGATGTCGCGCAGGGCGTCCAGCGCCGAGCGGACCGACCGCCCGGTGTAGAGCACGTCGTCGACGAGGATCACCAGGGCGCCGTCGATTCCGCCCACCGGGATGGAGGTCTCTTCCAAGGCGCGGGGCGGCTTGAAGTCCAGGTCGTCGCGGTAGAGCGTGATGTCCAGGCCACCGCGCTCCACTGTGACGCCGGAGAACTCATGGATCTTGGCAGCCAGCCGGTTGGCGAGGGTGACGCCCCGGGTCGGGATGCCGAGGAGGATGACGCGGGGCGCATCAGGGGCGTCGAGGGCGGTCTTCTCGATGATCTGGTGGGCGATGCGGGAAACGGTTCTACCGACGTCCGCATCGGACATCAATTCGCGGTCGGTGGAGCCCACGAGCTTTCCGGACCTCCTTCTCCGCCTCTCTGGACGGATCGTTAAAGGATGTCGAACTGTCGGGCAGCCTAACACCCCTTGCCGGCGGATCCCGAAACGCGCCCGTCAGTAGAGTTCTTACGGTGAACCTCGGGGACAACCGCACCTCGGTCGTGCAGGCAGTCGATTCCGGACTACTGGCCGGGGCCGTCACCCTGGCCTGGCAGCAGGGAAAGATGCTGCAGGTCAACGAGATCGGGTATCGCGACGTCGAAGCCGGTCTGCCGATGCAGCGCGACACGATCTTCCGGGTCGCCTCGATGACCAAGCCGGTGACGGTCGCGGCCGCGATGGCGCTCGTCGAAGAGGGCAAGCTCACACTGACCGATCCGGTCACCCGCTGGCTTCCGGAGCTGGCCGACATGCAGGTCCTGGTGGACCCGGCCGGCCCGCTGGACCGCACGGTGCCCGCGCGCCGGGCGATCACGATCGACGACCTGATGACCCACCGCAGCGGGCTGGCCTACGTGTTCTCGGTCGGGGGGCCGATCAGCCGCGCCTACGGCCGGGTGTCGCTGCGCCAGGACCAGGACCACTGGCTCGCCGAGATCTCCCAGCTGCCGCTGGTGCACCAGCCCGGGGAGCGGCTCACCTACAGCCAGGCCACCGACGTGCTCGGCATCGCGATCTCCCGCATCGAGGGCAAACCGCTGCACACTGTCCTCGCCGAGCGGATCTTCGAGCCCCTCGGCATGTCCGACACCGGCTTCTTCATCTCGCCAGACAAGCGCGCCCGCGCCGCCACGATGTATCGCCTCGACCCCGAATCCGGCCTGCAGCACGACGCCATGGGGCCCATCCCGGTGACCGAGCCGCGGTTCTGCCAGGGCGGGGCCGGTCTGGTCACCACCGTCGACGACTATCTGCGCTTCGCCCGGATGCTGCTGGGCGGCGGTGACGTCGACGGCGTGCGGGTCCTGTCGCCGGAGTCGGTGGAGTCAATGCGTACCGACCGGCTGACCGCGGAGCAGAAGCAGTTCCCGTTCCTGGGTCTTCCGTTCTGGGTGGGCCGCGGCTTCGGCCTGAACCTCTCGGTGGTAACGGATCCGGCGAAATCGGGGCAGTTGTACGGCCCCGGCGGGTTGGGCACCTTCAGCTGGCCCGGCGCATACGGAACCTGGTGGCAGGCCGACCCGGCCAACGACCTCATCCTGATCTACCTGATCCAGAACTATCCGAACATGAGCGCGCCGGCGGAGGCGGTGGCCGGCAACACCTCGCTGGCCAAGCTGCAGTCGGTGCAACCGAAGTTCGTCCGGCGCACCTACGGCGCGCTGGGTCTCTAGCGCTACCGCAGCTCGACCGCCACTGCCGACGACCCCGGGTCCGGCCGACTGACCCGAAGTCCGGCTTCTTCGGCGATGACGGCCGCGGCTGCCCAATCATGCTCGGCGAGATCGGTTTCGACGAATCCGTCGATCGCACCTTCGGCGACGGCGCAGATCGCCAACGCCGCCGAACCGAAGATCCTGGCATCGGTGTAGTCGCGCATGTGCTGCGCGGTCAGCGTGAACTGCTCGCGGCGCACATCGGCGGAGTACGAGTACCCCATGCCGAGCAGCCGCGCCCCGCGGTCACCGTCGGGGCCGGTGAGCCGACGCACCCCGCCGCTGTCGGCGAGCCACGCGCCCCCGCCGCGATGCGCGAAGTAGGTCTTGCCCAGTGCCGGGGCCACCACCGCCCCGGCGAGCCAGCGGCCGTCGGCATCGACCGCGCCGACACACGTTGCGTAGTAAGGGATTCCCCTGGTGAAGTTGGTGGTCCCGTCGAGTGGGTCGATCGACCACCTGACCTGAGCCGTGTGTCGTCCGGCGGGGGGCAATTCCTCCCCGGTGATCTCGTCAGCGGGCCGCCGCGCGTCGATCACACCGCGCACCGCATGCTCGGCGGCGACGTCGACGTTCGTGACCAGGTTGCCCTGCTCCCCTTTGCTCGCGATCTGGAGCTCGCCTCGGGCCCCTGCGGCGAGCACGTCCGCCCCGCCGCGGGCGGCCGCCAGCGCGACGTCGAGCAACTCTGCGGCATCCATCACGACTCGATGCGAGCGCCGGTGGTTTTGTCGAACACGTGCAGTCCGCCGTCGCGGACCGACATCGCCACCCGCGCGCCTTCGGCGAGATCACCGAGCTGCGCGATGTCGAGAACGCTGACCAGCGTGCAGCCGGACGCCTCGACGGCGACGATCGCACGCGGGCCGAGATGCTCGATCAGGGCAACTCGGCCGATGGAGCCGAGCGGCGCGTCGTTGTCGCCGTCGGGTCGGTGCAGCACGAGATGCTCTGGACGGAAGCCGGCGGTCACCGGCTCCGAGTGCCGGGCGACATCTCCGACCGGCAGTGCCAGGCCGTCGGACGAGCGGAACACCCCGCCGTCGAGCACGCCGGGCACCAGGTTCATCTTGGGGCTCCCGACGAACCCGGCGACGAAGGTGTTGGCCGGCTTGTTGTACACCTCCAACGGGGCGCCCTGCTGGGCGATGCGCCCTTCGTTCATCACGACCATGCGGTCCGAGAGGGTCATCGCCTCTTCCTGATCGTGGGTCACGTACAGCGAGGTGATGCCCAGCCGGCGCTGGATGCGCAACAGCTCGGTGCGGGTTTCGACGCGGAGCTTGGCATCCAGGTTGCTCAACGGCTCGTCGAACAGAAACACCGCAGGTTCCCGGATGATCGCCCGGCCGATCGCGACGCGCTGCTGCTGACCGCCGCTGAGGTCCTTGGGCTTTCGCGACAGCGCACCGGTGAGGCCCAGTGTCTCGGCGACGACCGCGGCACGATCGCGGGCTTCCTTCTTGGCAACCTTCTTGGCGCGCAGCGGAAACGCGATGTTCTGCTCGACGGTCAGGTGCGGATACAACGCGTAGTTCTGGAAGACCATCGCGATGTCGCGGTCTTTCGGTTCCAGCGCGGTGACGTCCTTGTCGCCGATCCGGATGGTCCCCGCGGTGACTGGCTCCAAGCCGGCCAGCATCCGAAGCGACGTCGACTTGCCGCATCCCGACGGACCCACCAATACCGTGAACGACCCGTCTGCCATCTCGAGATCGAGGTCACAGACGATGCGAGCATCACCGTAGGCCTTGTTCACACCACTGAAAGTGACTGTAGCCATGCTTTTTTCGTTCTCCTGCCGTGCTAGGTCTTGACCGCGCCACCGCTGATGCCCTGGACCAGGCGGCGCTGAACAAAGAAGCTCGCGATGACAACCGGGACGACGGCGATCAAGATCGCCGCGCACATCGACCCGATCTGCACTCCGCGGAAGGTGTTGAACCCGGCGATCGCCACCGGCAGGATCTTGGCGTTGCCCGGCGCCAGGATCAGGCCGTAGAACATGTCGTTCCACGACAACGTGAAGCCGAAGATCGCCGATGCCCCGATACCCGGCAACACCTGAGGCAAGACGACCAGCAGGAACGCCCGGAACCGGCCGAAACCGTCGACGCGGGCCTGCTCTTCGATGGACTTCGGCACCGCCTCGAAGAAGCCGATGAGAAACCACGTCACCACCGGCGCGACGAAGCTCAGGTGCGCGAAGATCACCGGCACCAGGCTGTCCTGCAGGCGCAGCGCATACGCCATGGTCAGGAACGGAAACACCAGCACGGCCGGCGGAATCATCTGCGCGGCAAGCAGTCCGAATCGGGTGACAGTGCCGCCGGCCCGGTACGTGGTGATCGCGTAGGCACCCATGCAGCCGACCACGAGGCTGATCGCCACGCTGATGAAAGCGACGAAGAAACTGCGTGCCGCCGCGTCGAGAATGCCGGAGGACAGCACCGACCGCCAGCTGTCCAGATCTGGGCTGAACAGGATGAGAGCCGGATCATTGAGCTGCACAGGAGATTTGAAGCTCGCCAAGATGATCCATGCTATCGGCATGACCACCACGACGACCCCCACCCACAGCACCACGATGCGGGCCAGGGTGTATCCCTTCACACCGCTCATGCGTCGCGGTTCCTCTCCAGCAGCCGGAAGGTGATCACAACCGCGGTCAGCACCACGGCGAGCACCACGAACGCCATCGAGGCCGCGCTGCCGAGCCGGAAGAACTGCACGCCGGTCTGATACGTGTAGTACTGCAGTGTCTGGGTTTCGGTACCGGGTCCACCTTTGGTGGTGGCGTAGACGTACTCGAAGACCTTCATCGCATCGAGCGCCCGCAGCAGCACCGCGACGGCCAGCACGGGCCGCAGCAGCGGCAGGATGACCCGCCAGAACACATACCAGGGCGGCGCGCCGTCGACGCGGGCCGCCTCCAGCGGCTGTTTGGGGATCGATTCCAGGCCGGCCAGCAAGAGCAACACCATGAACGGAGTCCACTGCCAGACGTCGATGAGGGCCAACGTGTAGAGCGCATGACCCGAGCCCAGGAAATCGATGTCCACACCGAACTTCTTGAGCACGAACGGGATGGCACCGAGTTGGTCGTTGAGCAGGAACCGGAACGTCAGACCGACGGCGACCGGCGTGATGAACATGGGCGCCAGCAGCATCGCGCGGGTGACATCCCGAGCCCACTTCTGGCGCTGCAGCGCCATCGCCAGCACCAGGCCGATGACCAGTTCGAGTACCACCGCCACCAGGACGTAGGTGGCGGTGGTTCCGAATGCCTGCCAGAAATCGGGGTTGGTGAGGGTGTTGACGTAGTTCGTCAGTCCGACGAACCGGGGTGCGCGCCGATCGGTGAGCTTGTAGTCGGTGGCGCTGAGGTAGAGCGCGTAGAACAGTGGGAATCCGACGACCGCGACGAACAGCGCCAGCAGCGGGCTCAACATCCCGTATTTGAATCTGGTCATGCCGGGTCCTTCCTACTCGTCACGGTCGCCGGATCCCACAGTGTCTGATTGGGGTCAGCCTCGGGTCTTCTCGGCGGCGGCCTGCGCATCGCGCAGCGCGTCGTCGACGCTCTTGGTGCCGGCCACGGCCTCGTTCAATTCCGTTCCGACGGCCTGGATCATCTCCTCGGCGTTGGTCTGGTTACTCAGCGGCTTGGCCTTCGACAGGATGTCCTTGACCACCGAGTAATAGTCGGCACCGAATCCGTCGGCGAGCACCTTGGGATCCTGCGTGCTGCTGCTGCGAATGACCGCGCCGCCCTTGACGACCCGCTCGAGGTCGACCGGCTTGGACGTCAGCCAGGAGGCGAATGCCCAGGCGGCGTCGGCGTTCCCGGAGTTCTGCGGGATCGCCCAGCTCCACGAGCCCAGCACGTCGACGCCACCGGGCATGGCGGTCAGCTTGAACGGACCGACGCCGGACTTGGCGGCCGTTCCGTCCGGGGCGTTCAGCGACGGCAGGTTCCAGTTGTAACTGACCAGGGACGCCGACTGCCCGCTGGACACCGACCGGCCGGCCTCGTCGAAGCCCCAGTTGAGGCTGTTCTTCGGGGCGGCGGTGTTGTACAGGTCGACGTAGGCCGACAGCGCCTTCTTGGCCTCGGGGGTGTCGAGGGTGTACTTGCCCGAGTCGTCGTAGATGGAACCACCCGCGGCGAACAGGAAGTTGGCCCATTCCTCGAACACCTTGTAGCCCCGCTGCGGCTGCATGGCGATGCCGGCCCGATCACCGGAGACCAGCTTCTTGGAGTTCGCCACCAGGTCGTCGAGGGTCTTGGGTTCGCTCAGGCCCGCCTTCTGGTAGTCCGGCACGCTGTAGATGTAACCGAGCGCATAGTTGTAGAACGGTACCGCGTACCGCTTGCCGTCGACGGTGTCGATGTCGGTGAGCGGCTTGAAGAAGTCCGCATAGTCGTAGTCGGCGGTCGAGTCGATGCGAGAATCCAACGGCTGCAACCAGTTCGCAGCGACGAAGTCCTTCATCCAGACGTTGTCGACGACGACGAGGTCATAGGTCGCCTTGGGCGGTTGGAAGGACGCGACCAGCTTGTCGCGGATCTGGTCGTAGGTCTGCGGCTCGATGCTCACCTTGATGTTCGGGTACTTCTTGTTGAACTCGGGGATCATCGATTTGACGATGTCGGTGTCGGGCACGTTCTCCATCAGGATGTTGACGGTGCCCGACATATCGGTCGGCACCTGACCCGACCCGGTCGCTGACGGGGCTTCCGGCCCGCCGCTGCCCGCGCACCCCGAGAGCAGGAGCGCTGACGCGCCGATGGCGCCCAGACACGTTGCGGCGCGCCGCAACCCTGGAGTTGTGAACTTCATTGCTTCCCCTTTTCGGTGGTGAACATCAGGGCTAATCCATGTAGGCGCCGCCGTTGACGGCCAGCGCTTCGCCGGTGATGAACCGGGCGTCATCGGAGAGCAGGAAGGCGACGGTGTAGGCGACGTCCTCCGGCTGCTGTAAACGGCCCAGCGGTGTGTCGTCGATCCACATCTGCTTGACCTTGTCGGGCGTGGTTCCGCGAAGCTGCGCCTCCCAGTCCAATTCGCGCGACTGCATCGGCGTGGCCACGAATCCGGGGCACACGCAGTTGACGGTGATGCCGTGCTCGGCGAGTTCGTATGCCATCGCCTGGGTCAGGCCGACCACGCCGTGCTTGGAGGCGACGTAGTCGGACAGATACGGCACCCGGCCTTGCTTGCCCGCCATCGACGCGGTGTTGACGATCGTCCCGCGGCGCCCGGTGCGAACCATCGCGCGGGCCGCCGCCTGACCGCAGATGAACACCCCCTTGAGGTTGATGTCCATCGTCAGGTCGTAGTTGTCCAGCGACACGTCGAGGAACGGCACCATGAACGAGATGCCGGCGTTGCTCATCCACGCGTCCAGCCCCAACCGGTCGGCGATGTCGTCGGCGACCATCGCGGCCTGCGCCGGGTCGGTGACATCGAGCTGGGTGGCTTCATGGCCCAGGCCTGCCGGGTCGTCCAGCCCGGCGGCGACGGCGGTGGCGGCGTCGAGATCGATGTCGGTGACGACCACCCGCCAATCACGTTGGGCGGCAACGGTAGCGATCGCCTTGCCGATTCCCGATCCGGCTCCGGTGACGACCACGGTCTTGCTCATTGACGAGTCCTTTCAGCTAGCGTGTGCGAGATGGCGGTGGTGGCTGTGGCCAGGTCGCGCCATTCCTGGTATGCGGCGTCGTAGACCGCGACATTGGCGGGGTCGGGCACCACGGGTTCGCCGAGCCGGACGAACTGTCGGCACTGGTCCCATCCCGCCAGCGCTCCGACACCGACCGCGGCGATCAGCGCGGCTCCCAGTGAGGCGCCGGGATGGTCGACGATGGGATGCACCGGCACGCCGAGGACTTCGGCGTGGATCTGCTTCCAGAGGGTGGACTTGCTGCCGCCGTTGGTGATCGACGCGCGGCCGAGTTCGATGCCCAGCTCGCGGAACACCTCGACGTGGTGGCGGAAGCCGAAGGCGATGGCCTCCAGAGTCGCGCGGTACATGTCGGCGCGCGTGGTGCCCAGATGCAGACCGGCGTAGACACCGCGCAGGTCCGGGTCGTGCAGCGGGCTCTTCTCGCCGAGGAAGTACGGGAGGCAGAGGACGTCGGCGGGACGCCGGTGCTGCGCTTCGCGGTCCAGGTTCAGCAGATCCTCGCCGCCGACGAGGCTTTGGAACCAGCGGATCAGGCTGCCGCTGGTGGCCATGCAGCCATTGGGCAGCCACCGGCCGGGCACCGGATGGGCATCCAGATAGAGGCGTCGGTCGACGACGGGATCGTCACTGGCCACCAGGATGTCACCGGCTCCCCCCAGCTTTACCAACCAGTCGCCGTGTTCTTCGACGCCCGCGGCGAAGGCCGACAACACATGGTCGGCACCACCGACGACCAGAGGGGTGCCCGCGCGCAGACCGGTGCGTTCGGCCATCTCGGAGCTGAGTCCGCCGGCAACGTCTCCGGGCGACCGCACGGGCGGCAGGAGCGCGGGATCGACACCGGCGGCGGTCATCACCGAGCCGACCGGTTCCCCGTCGATGGTGAACAGGCCGGACTCCAGCGCCCAATTCTTCTCGACGTGGGCAGGGGCCCCAAGGGCGACCAGCAGCCAGTCGTAGGAGCCGACGAAACAAGCTGTCCGCGCGACGATGTCAGGTTCGTTGCGTTCCAGCCAGAGCGCGGTGGGCGCCACCGACTGCTGGGTCAGTGCGGCACCGGTCAATCCGACGAGGTCGATATCGGCCAGGGCCGTTGCCAAGGTGCGGATCTCATCAGCGGCCCGGGCGTCGTTCTGCAGGATTGCCCGGCGCAATGGTCGGCCCGCGGCATCGATGGCGATGACGGCGGGCACCATGCCCGTGGTCGCGATGGCTTTGATGTCGGACGGTGCGATCCGGGCGGCGTCGACGACCTCGGTGAGCGAACTGATCACATTGGCCAGCCACTGCTCCGGATCCGCCTCGGCCCAGCCGGGCCGGTCACTGAAAAGTGTTGATTCACGGCTGGTTTGCGAGACGATTCCACCGCCGGTGTCCAGCAGCACCGTCTTGGTGCCGGTCGTGCCGATGTCCACGCCGATGGTGTAGCCGCTCACAGGGCTTCGTCCAGGACGCGGTCGCCGGGCTTGCCGTCTCGATCCACGCAGAGCACCTCAACACCGAGGTTGCGGGCTGCCACCAGGGTGGGGTGGTCAGCAGGACTGTCGGTGACGATGTGGCCCGCCGCACTCAGCGGGGCAACGGTCAACAGCTGCACCCGGCCGAGTTTGGACTCATCGGCGACGACGATGATGCGGTCTGCGGCGCCGGCGGCCGCACGCTTGGCGCTGCCCTCGACCCGGTGATAGTCGGTCAGGCCGCGGACGGGATCGACGCCGGCGACACCCATGATGTAGGTGTCGCAGTTGTACATCCGGTAGACCGCTTCGGTTTCGAAGCCGATCAGGCTGAGCTCGCCGGGGCGAAGTTGTCCCCCGGTGACGATGATCGTGGTGTCCGGTTCGTCCGCGAGCTCAATGGCGGCCAGCAGGCTCGGCGTCACAATGGTGAGTCCCAGCCGGCGGCCGCGGATGGCGCGGGCCACCGCCAGCACCGTGCTGCCGCTGTCGAGGATGACGGTCTCGCCCGGCTCGAGGAGTTCGACCGCCGCCTCGGCGATGTGCATCTTCTCGGTGGCCGATCTCGACGCTCGGCTCTCGAAGGATGGTTCTTCGGCCTTCTGATAGGCCTTTATCGCACCACCGGTGATGCGACGGACCAGACCGGATGCCTCCAACGCGTCGACGTCTCGTCGGATCGTCATCTCGGAGACGCCGTACTCCTGTGCCAACGAGGCGTATTCGATCTCACCCTCGTCGAGGACCCGCTGCTCTATTTGCGCACGCCGCGTCTTGGCTGACACCAGTTCGCCCGCTCCTTGTTGTGAGTGATTCACGAAGTGTGGGTCTCAATGTAAAGTCTTCACGACTTGGCTGCAACAATTACCGGACTAATCGGAACTATCTGTAATTTTCTTGCAGAACTTGCCAGCCGTGCGTTAGAAACAGACAGTCCCAACCGAAAGGGGTTCACATGGCCGACTGGGTGCGCGAGGTCTTCTCCGTACAGAAGCCCGTGATCGCGATGCTTCACCTCTCCGCGCTGCCCGGCGACCCCGGATTCGACACCCGCGCCGGGCTCACGGCCGTGGTGGACCGCGCCAAGGAGGAGCTCGACGCGCTTCAGCAGGGCGGCGTCGACGGAGTGATGATCTCGAACGAGTTCAGCCTTCCCTACCTCACAAAGACCGAACCGATCACCGCGATCACCATGGCCCGCATCATCGGTCAGTTGCTCGGCGACATCTCGATTCCCTACGGGGTCAACGTGTTGTGGGACGGTCGCGCATCGATCGACCTCGCCGTCGCCACCGGGGCACAGTACGTCCGGGAGATCTTCACCGGCGTCTACGCCAGCGATTTCGGGTTGTGGGACACCAACATCGGCGAGGTCGCCCGTCACCGCACCCGTATCGGCGGCGCCGGGGTCAAGCTGTTCTTCAACATCGTTCCCGAGTCCGCCACCTACCTCGCTCAGCGCGATCTCGCGTCGATCACCCGCACGACGGTGTTCGCCACACTGCCCGACGCCATTTGTGTGTCGGGCCTGACCGCCGGCGCCCCAACGGATCTCGAGGCACTGTCCGTCGTGAAGAAGTCCGCGGGGACCGTCCCGGTGTTCGTCAACACCGGAGTCAGGGCCGAGAACGTCGCCGACCAGCTGGCCCTCGCCGACGGCGCCATCGTCGGCACGTATTTCAAGAAGGACGGCGTCTTCGAGAACCCGGCTGAGCGCGAACGGGTGGCCGAGCTCATGGCCAATGCCAGGAGCGCCCGCTAGACCATCGCGATCGGCGAGACCGGCGCGCCGATCTCCAGCGCGCCGGCCAGCTCGCGACTCACGTCGTAGTCGAACACCACGTGGCCGGCGATGACGTCGATGTCCCGTTTCGCCCGCTGCAGCGGGTTGTGCAGGAAATGCACACTGGCGCCTGCGGATTCGAGTAGATCGGCGACGACGGCGCGGGACTCGTGCACGATGTGCGCGGCCGCCACCCGCGCCTGGGCGCGAACCGTGCGCGGAATCCGGATGTCGTCGGTGACCAAGCTTTCGATCAGGTCGACCGTGTCGTCCAGCAGGCCGTGCAGCGCGCGCAACCGCACCCGCGCATCGCCAAGGCGGATTTGCGCCGCCGGCTGTTGTTTCTGGGCCACACCGGAATAGGCCAGCACTCGCTCACCGAGGCGGGCGGCGAACCCGTCGGCGACCGCCTCGGCGGCACCGAAGGCCGGCATCGCCGCCAGTAGTGACAGCGCTGGCACCATCGGCCACCGGTAGGCGCTCGCATCGTGCAGCGCCGCACCCGGTGCGGTGCCGCCGTAGACATCGACCACGCCGACCAGGCGGTGCGCGGGCACGAACACGTCGTGCACCAGCACATCGTGCGAGCCGGTCCCCCGCATCCCATCGGTGTGCCATACGTCCTCGACCACAACACTGTCGAACGGCAGCAGGACCAGCGCAGGGTACCTGCCGTCGTCGGGTCCGCACAGCGCGCCGACCATCACCCAGTCGGCCGCCATGATCCCGGTGGCCCAGGACCACCGGCCGGACAGCCGCACTCCGCCGTCGGCAGGCAGCCCGCGACCGGTCGGCGCCAGCGGCGCCGGGCACAGCACCGGCCCGTCGGCGAACACCTCGTCCTGTGCCTGCTCGCCGAACAGCGCCAGCATCCAGTTGTGCAGGGTGTAGAACCCCAAGGTCCACGCGCTCGACGCACAGCCGCGCGCCATCTGCCGCACCGGTTCCAGGATCGCGGGAAAAGGCGCCTGCTCCCCGCCGTAGCGGGCCGGCACCAGCAGTCTCGCGAGTCCGCTCGCGCGGTAGTCGGCGATGGTGGCGTCGGGCAGGCGGCGCAACTCTTCGGCTTCTGCGGCGCGCTGCGCCAGGCATGCCACGAAGTGGTCGCTGATCATCGACCGGACGCTACCATACCTTTTAGTATGGTGTTAGTGCCGCAGCATGATGTCCAGGAAACGCTGTTGCAGCGCAGCGGCTTTCGGGCCGGGTGCGGACGCTGACAGGTGCAGAAATCCGACCCCGGCCGCGAATGTCGCATCGGCGCGCACGTCGGCCTCCTCGGTGCTGAACCCGTCGTCGAGGTAGGCCTGCCGCACCGCACGCCGCACCCGCCGATCGGAGGCGGACACCGCCGCCGCGACATCGGCATCGGTGCGCGCCCACTCCCGCATCGCCCGCTCCAGCATCCAATGTCGTTGCCCCAGAAGGACTGTCATCATCCGGCTGAGCCGCTCGCGCGGCGAAAGCCCGGCCGGCCCGATGAAGTCGGCACGGTCGGTGTCGTTCACCTCGGCCCAGGTGTCGGCCAGCGCGCGACGATACCCACCGAGGTCGGTGAAATGCCAGTAGAAGCTGCCCTTGGTGGCACCCACCCGCTCGCAGAGCCGGCCGACGGTCAGTGCTTTGACACCGTCGGTGGCGAGCAACGAGAACCCGGCCTGCACCCAGTCGGCGGCACTCAGCATGGCGGGGAGGTTACGCCTCCGGGATGGGGTCCCGGGCCGCGTCTGTGACTGCTTGCGAGGCCGCACGGATCTGCGGGGTCACCAGCATGACCTGGCCGAGCACCCCGTTGACGAAGCCAGGTGAGTCATCGGTGGACAGCTCCTTGGCCAGCTCGACCGCCTCGTCGACGGCCACCGGCTCCGGAACATCCTCCGCGTGCAGCAGCTCCCACACGGCCACCCGCAGGATCGCGCGGTCCACCGCGGGCAGCCGCTCCAGCGTCCAGCCCTGCAGATGGGAGGTGATCAGTTCGTCGATATGGGCCGTGTTCGCCGTGACGCCGTGCGCGACGGTCACCGTGTACGGGTTCAGCGCTGACACGTCCGCGTTGGACTCGGCCAGCGCACTGCGCCCCTCAGCAACCTCGGCCGGGGTCAGACCCCGGGCCTCGGCCTCGAACAGCAGGTCGACGGCACGCTTGCGCGCCTGATGCCGACCCTTGTCGGCCTTGCGGTCGGCCATATCAGGAGTTCACACGCCCCAGATAACTGCCGTCGCGGGAATCGACCTTCAGTTTGTCGCCGGTGTTGATGAACAGCGGAACCTGGATCTCGGCACCGGTCTCCAGCGTCGCCGGTTTGGTGCCCGCGCTGGACCGGTCGCCTTGCAGGCCGGGCTCGGTGCTGGCGACCTCGAGCTCGACGGTCACGGGCAGCTCCAGGTACAGCGGCGCGCCCTCGTTGAACGCGATCTGCACCGGCATGCCCTCGAGCAGGAAATCTGCCAGCCGGCCCACCAGCGCTTCGGGTAGCGGATGCTGCTCGAAGTCCTCGGAGTCCATGAACACGAAATCCGAGCCGTCGCGATACAGGTAGGTGGCGTCGCGCCGGTCGACGGTTGCGGTCTCCACCTTCACCCCGGCGTTGTAGGTCTTGTCGACCACCTTGCCGGACAGCACGTTCTTGAGCTTGGTCCGCACAAACGCCGGGCCCTTGCCCGGTTTGACGTGCTGGAACTCGGTGATCTGCCAGAGCTGGCCGTCGATGTTCAGCACAAGGCCATTCTTGAAATCGGCAGTGGATGCCACGGTAGGTCGTTCTCCTAGGTCAGGACGGCCAGTTCCTTGGGGAACCGGGTCAGTAGTTCGGGGCTTCGTTCGCCGACGACCAGGGTGTCCTCGATGCGGACGCCGCCACGGTCGGGCAGGTAGACACCGGGTTCCACGGTCACCACGGAGCCAGCAAGCAGTGTACCGGCGGCGGCGGAGTTGATTCCCGGCGCTTCGTGGATCTGCAGTCCGACACCGTGCCCGAGGCCGTGCCCGAAGAACTCGCCGTAACCGGCGTCGACGATCACCTGCCTGGCCGCGCCGTCCACGTCACGAAGATCCGCGCCCACTTCGAGAGCGTTCCGGCCGGACCGCTGGGAGGCCGCCACCAGCCCGTAGATCTCCAACTGCCACTCGGCTGCAGCGCCGAGCACGAATGTGCGGGTCATATCGGAGTGATAGCCGCCGACCAGCGCGCCGAAGTCGATCTTGACGAAGTCGCCGCTGGCCAGCACCGCGTCGGTGGGCCGGTGATGCGGGATCGCCGAATTGGCGCCGGTGGCCACGATGGTCTCGAACGACGGCCCGTCTGCGCCGTGCTCGAGCATCAGCGCTTCGAGCCGGCGGCCGACCTCGCGTTCGGTGCGGCCGGGCCGCAGCCCGTCGCTGCTCACCAGTACTGCCAGCGCGGCGTCGGCGGCTTCACAGGCCAGCCGCAGCAGGGCTATCTCACCGGCGTCCTTGATCTCGCGCAGCGCCTCGACGGTGCCCGAAGCCCGCACCAGCTCGGCGGCCCGCTGCTCGTCGACCTCGCGGGCCAGGGCGTCGTACCCGTCGACGGTCACGACGTGACTCTCGAACCCGATCCGGCGGGCTCCGTCGGCGACCGCGCGGCCCACGAGGTGACGTCCGCAGGCCCGCTCGATGACGGTTTCCAGGTCCGGCGCCTGCTGCGCGGCCTGCGTCCGGTAGCGCGAATCGGTTGCCAACACGTCGGGCGTGTCGCCCGCGAACACCAGCAGCGCCGCGTTCGACCCGCTGAAACCGGAGAGATAACGCACGTTGACCAGGTCACTGACCAGGATTGCGTCCAGTCCGTCGGCGGCCAGCTTGGCTGCCAACCGGTCCCGACGTTGGGAATGTGTCACGGTCGCTGACGGTACTCGCTACGCTGGTCCCTCATGACTACGTGGTTGTTGCGCGGCCTGGCGTTCGCTGCCGGCATGGTGATCGTCCGTCTCGTGCAAGGCACGCTGATCAACATCTACGAAACCAAGGCGGCACTGATCAGCGTCGTGCTGGTCGTGCTGTTCGGTATCGCGGCCTTCTTATGGGGTCTGATCGACGGCCGTTCCGACGCCAACGACAACCCTGACCCGGACCGCCGCCGCGATCTGGCGATGACCTGGTTGCTGGCCGGACTGGTCGCCGGCATCGTGAGCGGCCTGATCACCTGGATCGTCTCGCTGTTCTACAAGAACGTGTATGCCGAGGGCCTGATCAGCGAGGTGACCACCTTCGCGGCGTTCACCGCACTGGTGGTGTTCGTGCCTGCCGTCGCCGCCGCGGCGATCGGGCGCTTCCTGGTCGACCGCAAGCGCCCCGACGAACCCCGCCGCCGTTACGGCGAGGCGCACGACGTGTTCGACGCCGTCGAGACCGAGGACCGTACCGGGCCGCTCGCCGGACTCAACCACGAGTCCGCGGCCACCGAGGCGCACACCTCGCCGGTGGCGACCGCCGAGCGCGACGAGCCGACCGAGCAGATAGACATGACGGGCAAGTCCGACAAGTCCTAGTCAGAAGTCGTAGTCAGATGGCGTTCAGCGGCGCCCAGCCGCTGACGTCGAAGCCGTCGCCACTGCCGACCAGCACGGGTCCCCCGTGTCCGGGGTAATGCGCGGGGAAGACCGTCGCGTTCGCCTGGGCGGCCTCGGTGAACACCCGACGTCGGGTACCGCGCGCCGCGGCCGGGTCGACGTCGAAGGCGCACGCATCGTCGGGCCTGCGGATCTGGATCGGACAGTGCGTGAGGTCGCCGACGAACACGGCGGGACTGCCCGCGTCGAGCCACAGCACCGATGATCCGGGCGTGTGTCCGGCAGCCGGGCGCAGTCGCAGCGAGTCGCTGAGCTTCAGATCGTCCGACCACAGCTGGATCTGATCGGTCACCGGAAGGACGCTGTCGGCCAACACGGTTCGCATGCCATCATTCTCGCCGTCTCCCCCGGGACCGAAGAAGCGGTAGTCGGCTTCGGGCATCACGTAGCGGGCGTTGGGGAACGTCGGCACCCAGCGCCCGTCGACCAGCTGGGTGTTCCAGCCGACATGATCGGTGTGCAGGTGGGTGTTGACCACGATGTCGACGTCGGCCGGGTCGACGCCGGCCGCGGTGAACGCGGTGAGGAAGTCGGTCGAGAGATGGTCCAGGGGCGGCATGTGCGGCCGGTCGCGATCGTTGCCCACCCCGGTGTCGACCACGACGATCAGACCGTCGACCTCCACCACCCAGGACTGCATAGCGATGCGCCACTGTTGGGCGCCACGATCCCAGAAGTGCGGCTCCAGCAGGTCGGCGTTGTCGTCCCAGGCCTGCGCCGGGGTGTCGGCGAACAGCGATGTACGCATCTGCACCTGCGTTTCGACCACGCGCGTGACGCGGGCCCCGCCCAGCGCCAGCCGGTTGTTCACGACTCGTCGGGCGTGGTGTCCGGGGTGGCCAGGTAGCGCAGCGCCAGCAGGTAGCCCTGCACCCCCAGCCCGACGATCACACCGGTCGCGACCCCGCTCAGATACGAATGATGCCGAAACTCTTCTCGCGCATGAACGTTGGAGATGTGCACCTCGATCAGCGGAGCGTTCAGTTCGGCGCAGGCATCGCGCAGCGCGATCGAGGTGTGGGTCAGCGCACCGGCATTGAGGATCACCGGGTCACCGGCGTCGGCGGCCGCGTGTAGCCAGTCCAGCAGTTGGCCTTCGCTGTTGCTCTGCCGCACCACGGCGGTGAGCCCCAATTCGGTTGCCTGCGTCTCGATCAGGGTGACGAGGTCGTCATAGGTTGTGCTGCCGTAGATCTCGGGTTCGCGGCGCCCGAGCCGGTCGAGGTTCGGGCCGTTGAGCACCAGCACTGTGGTCACTTCGCCACCTCCGCGTAGGCCGCCGCCAGCAGCGCCGGGTCAGGACCTTCCAGCCGCCCCGGCTTGGCCAGCCCGTCGAGCACAACGAACCGCAGCACCCCCGAGCGGGTCTTCTTGTCGCCGGCCATGCTCTCGACAAGATCGGGCAGGGCGTCGGCGTCGTAGCTGACCGGCAGGCCCAGCGACGTCAACACCGCGCGGTGGCGCGCCGCGGTCTCGTCGTCGAGCCGTCCGGCCAGCCGGCCCAGCTCCGCGGCGAACACCAGGCCCACCGAGACGGCCGCGCCGTGGCGCCATTTGTAGCGCTCACGGCGTTCGATGGCGTGGCCCAATGTGTGCCCGTAGTTGAGGATTTCGCGCAGCGCCGACTCTTTTTCGTCGGCGGCTACCACCTCGGCCTTGACCGCGATCGCCCGCCGGATCAGTTCCGGCAGCACCTCATCTGCCGGGTCGACGGCGGCCTGCGGGTCGGCCTCGATGAGGTCGAGGATCTTCGGGTCGGCGATGAAGCCGGCCTTGACGATCTCTGCCATCCCGGCGACGAGTTCGTTGCGCGGCAGCGTCTCCAGCATCGCCAGGTCGACCAGGACACCGGCCGGCTGATGGAAGGCGCCGACCAGGTTCTTGCCGGCCTCGGTGTTGATCCCGGTCTTCCCGCCGACCGCGGCGTCGACCATGGCCAGAAGCGTGGTCGGGATGTGCACGATGTCCACGCCCCGCAGCCAGGTGGCCGCGGCGAAGCCGGCCACATCCGTGGCCGCACCGCCACCGAGGCTCACCAGCGCATCCTTGCGTCCGATTCCGATGCGGCCCAGCACTTCCCAGATGAACCCGACGACCGGCAGGTCTTTGCCCGCCTCGGCGTCGGGAATCTCGATGCGGTGAGCGTCGACACCCAGCTCTGCCAGGTGCGCGCGGATGGCCTCGGCGGTCTGGGTCAGCACCGGCTGGTGCAGGATCGCCACCTTGTGCCGGCCGCCGAGCAGCTCACCGAGCTCGCCGAGCAGGCCGGTGCCGACGATCACCGGGTAGGGCGGGTCGACGGCGACCTCGATGGTCACCGGCGACAGGGACTCAGTCAT
This sequence comes from Mycolicibacterium aromaticivorans JS19b1 = JCM 16368, assembly GCF_000559085.1. Classification (NCBI taxonomy): domain Bacteria; kingdom Bacillati; phylum Actinomycetota; class Actinomycetes; order Mycobacteriales; family Mycobacteriaceae; genus Mycobacterium; species Mycolicibacterium aromaticivorans. The sequence goes on from NZ_JALN02000001.1 coordinate 273,540, forward strand.
TTGCGAACTCCGGCGCGGCGAGCGGCCAGCGCCGCCGGGGTGGCGGGCGTGACCGGGGTGGACTCCACCGGGTCATCCGGTGGCGTTGGGGCGGAACCTTTTTCAGACGTCGACGACGACCGCCGCCACGGCGGCCTCCGCCGGCGCGGCGGCTGCGGATTCTCCAGTCGCGAAATGATATGGCGCACAACGGCACCGGGATTGCGGCGATTGGTGTTGATCCGGATCGTGGCGACCCGACGGTAGATCGGCACCCGCTCGTTCATCAGGGTTCGATACTTCTCGGCATGGTCGGGCCCGGCCAACAGCGGACGTACCGTACTGCCGCTGGTCCGTCGCACGCCTTCGGCGGCGCTGATCTCCAGGAACACCACCGTGTGCCCGGCCAGCGCATCGCGCACACCGGGTGTGGTGACCGCCCCGCCGCCCAGCGACAGGACGCCGTCGTGGGTGGCCAGGGCGTCGCGGATGACCTCTTCTTCGATGCGGCGGAATTCCGGCTCCCCGTCATTGGCGAAGATGTCGGCGACAGTGCGACCGGTTTTCTCCTCGATGGCGGCGTCGGTGTCCAGCATCGCCACACCCATCGCCTTGGCCAACCGCCGCCCGATGGTGGACTTCCCGGAGCCGGGCAGTCCGATCAGCACGGCCTTCGGCGCCATCGTGCTATCCCGACGCCCGCACAGGCGAATCGTGCGTTTCCGCGGGCATGCGCCCAGCGACAGCCTCAAGGTAGCCCTCGACGTTGCGTCGGGTCTCCTGCAGCGAGTCACCGCCGAACTTCTCCAGCACCGCACGCGCCAGCACCAGCGCGACCATGGTCTCGACGACCACGGCGGCAGCGGGCACCGCGCACACGTCGGAACGCTGGTGGATCGCAACGGCCTCGTCACCGGTGGCCATGTCGACGGTGGCCAGCGCGCGCGGAACCGTGGAGATCGGCTTCATCGCCGCGCGCACCCGCAGCGGCAGGCCATTGGTCATGCCGCCTTCCAGGCCGCCGGCCCGGTTCGTGGAGCGGACCACACCGTCGGGGCCGGGGTACATCTCGTCGTGGGCCTGGCTGCCGCGACGGCGCGCGGTCTCGAAGCCGTCGCCGATCTCGACACCCTTGATGGCCTGGATCCCCATCACCGCCGCCGCGAGCTGGCTGTCCAGCCGGTTCTCACCGCTGGTGAACGAGCCCAGCCCGATCGGCAGGCCGTGCACGACGACCTCGACGACGCCGCCCAGGGTGTCGCCGTCGCGTTTGGCGGCTTCGATCTGGGCGATCATGTCGGCTTCGGCATCCTTGTCGGAGGCGCGCACCGGGCTCTCGTCGATGCGGTCAAGGTCGCCGGCGGCCGGCGGCGGTCCGTCGTAGGGCGCCGACGCCCCGATCGAGATGACGTGGGAGAGCACCTCGACGCCGAGAGCCTGACGCAGGAAGGACCGGGCCAGGGTGCCCGCTGCGACGCGGGCGGCGGTTTCGCGGGCACTGGCCCGCTCGAGGACCGGGCGGGCGTCGTCGAAGCCGTACTTGAGCATGCCGGCAAAATCCGCGTGACCGGGCCGGGGACGGGTCAGCGGCGCATTGCGCGCTCCCCCTTCCAAGTCCAATTCCTCTTTGGCGACCGGGTCGGACGCCATCACGGTTTCCCACTTCGGCCACTCGGTGTTGCCGATCTCGATGGCGATCGGGCCACCCAGCGTCTCGCCGTGGCGCACCCCGGCCAGCACGGTGACCTGGTCCTGCTCGAATTTCATCCGGGCGCCGCGGCCGTAGCCCAGGCGCCGGCGGGCCAACTGCTCGGCGATGTCGGCCGAGGTCACGCCGACACCGGCGACCATGCCTTCGACCACGGCTACCAGCGCGCGGCCGTGAGATTCACCAGCGGTCGTCCATCGCAACACGCGTCCCATCTTCCCACGTCGGTCACGGCAGACCCAATCTGCTTACGCACCACCCGGGTGTTCGCCGCGCAACCAGCGGGTAACCCGCCATTCGGGAGGACATCATGCGCAACGCGGTCATGGTCGCCGCAGCAGGCTGCGTGATGTTCCTGGTCGCCTTGATCAGCGGCAGCGTCTGGGCGGCAGTGGGGGTGATCGTATTGGCGCTGGCCGGGTTGGCACTGGTCGCCGCGGACCTACGCCGGGAGCCGATCAGCGAGGAGCCTGCCGACGTCGCACCCGAACTGGTGCCGGAGAACTTCGCTCCCGACATCACCGACAGCGACGACGGCGACGTAACGGAGCCCGACCCAGAAGGGGATGAATACGGTGAATACGACTTCCCGTTCGGCGAGCCCCTCGTCGCTGCGGCGGATGACGACACCCGCATCGCCTAGTCGGTGAAAGGATTCGATGACCACCGCACGACTGCAGACCGATCCGCGTTCCCTCGACCAGGCCCGGCGCACCGTGGATGCGGTGTCGGCCGCCTTCTCCGCGACCGTGGTCGGGCAGGACAACCTGCGGGAATCGCTGCTCATCGGGCTTGCCGCCGGCGGCCACGTCCTGATCGAGAGCGTGCCCGGGCTGGCCAAGACCACCGCCGCCCGGGTGATTGCCGAATCCGTCCACGGCGGTTTCCACCGCATTCAGTGCACCCCGGACCTGCTGCCCAGCGACATCATCGGCACCCAGGTGTACGAGGCTGCGACCAACCGGTTCGTCACCCAGCTGGGGCCGGTGCACACCAACATCGTGCTGCTCGACGAGATCAACCGGTCCAGCGCCAAGACCCAGAGCGCGATGCTGGAGGCGATGGAGGAACGCCAGACCACGATTGCGGGCACCGTCTACCCCATCGACGAGCCGTTCCTGGTGGTCGCCACTCAGAACCCCGTCGACCAGGAGGGCACCTATCCCCTGTCGGAGGCCCAGACCGACCGGTTCATGCTCAAGGACGTCGTGGCCTACCCGTCGGTGGCCGAAGAGGTCGAGATGATCCACCGGATCGACGCCGGCCTGTTCGACAAGGACCGCCGCCGAGGCGCGGTCGTCGGCCTCGACGACATCCGCGCTCTGCAGCGGGTGGTGCGCGGAGTGCAGATGGATCCGGCGCTGATGCGCTACGCCAGTGAACTGGTCGCTGTCAGCCGCAACCCGCAGGTGTATCTGGAGCCCAAGCTGGCCCGGCTGGTCGAGTACGGCGCCAGTCCGCGCGCCACCATCGCGTTCTGCCGGGCCGCCCGCGCGCTGGCGGTGCTCTCCGGGCGCGGCCACGTCATCCCCGACGACATCGCCACACTCGCGCACCGCATCCTGCGGCATCGGCTGATCCTCGGCTTCGAGGCGGCCGCCACCGGCGTCACCTCGGATACGGTGATCGACGCGATCCTGCACGCGGTCCGAGTGCCCTGAAGGCATGGGCCAGCATCTCAACCGGGCCAAGCGGTTCTTCGGCACCGACACCCGCGGCCTCCTGGAAGGCGGCCGCTACGCGCTGCTGCACACCCGCAGCATGGAGTTCGACGACCTGCGCCCGTACGTGCCGGGCGATGACGTCCGCGACATCGACTGGAGGGCCACCGCGCGATCGGGCACGGTGCTGATCAAGCGCTTCGTGTCCGAGAAGCATCACAAGATCCTGCTGGTTGCCGACGCGGGCCGGAACATGACCGCACTGGCTGCCGGTGGTGAGACCAAACGCGATGTGGCCGAGGCGATCCTGGGCGCGTTCGGGTTGATCACGCTGGGCCGCTCGGACGAGATCGGGATGGTGTACGGGGACGCAAGGGGCTGTGTGAGCATCCGGGCCGGCCGCGGCGAGACGCATATCGAAAGCATGCTCGACCACTTCTACCGGCACACCGCGACAAGCCCGGCACCGAGCAGTATCGAGGACCAATTACGCTATGTGGCAACGCATTACCGCCGCCGAATGCTAGTGGTCGTGGTGTCCGACGAACCTGATGTGACCCTGGGCCTCGACGAGGTCACCGCCCGACTGGCGGCCCGCCACGATGTGCTGTGGGCTTTTGTATCGGATATGCCCGCAGTCAGCGGTGACAGCGACGGCTATGACGTCGCCACCGGCGCGGTGGTGCCCAGCCGGACCCGGTTGGGTCGGCGGGTCGAGGTCGCGTACCGGCGCGCCGAACAGCGGCGGCGGGCGCGGCTCGAGGCGTTCCTGACCACCCACGCGATCCCGTTCACCGCGATCGGACGCCGTGACGAGATCCGGCCGCGACTGACCGCGATGGCGGAGGTGTTCGCCCGTGCCGGGTGACCTGTTGCGCTTCGTCGGCGGTCCTACCCCGTACTCGTCTTGGTGGCTCTGGCTCGCAATCATCCTCCTCGTGGTCGTGATCGTCTGGTATGCAGCGGTTTTCGTGGTGACTCTGCCCAGCGACCGGCTGCGCGAGCTGCCCGCGTTCGGCGATCTGCATGCCCGGCTGACGCGGCGGCGCTTCGCAGGCGGCATCCGCCGCATCATCGAATCGCGGCGCCGCGGCGAGTTGTCCGATGCGCAGGCCTACGACCAGATGAGCCACACCGTGCGCAGCTTCCTGCATCAGGCGACCGGGGTGCGGGCGCAGTATCTGCACGTCAATGAGATCGCGGCGGGGACGCTGTCGCCGGCCGCCCCGCTGATCGCGGCGTTACGCGACGCGCGGTTCGACGCCGGTACCGACGCCGACCCCGACCGATTGGGCGCGCAGGCCGAGGAGTTGATCCGCTCGTGGACCTGAGGTGGTGGCCGATCGCCCTGACCGCGGTGGCCTGCCTGGCCGTGTGCGTGGCGCTCGCCCTGACCCTACCGACGGCGAAAGCCGACCGGACGCTGCGGCCGCTGGCCCATGTCGACCGGCTGACCGCCCTGCCCGAGTACGCGCGGATCCGGCGGCGCGAAACCGTGCTGGCGGCAACGACGATCGCGCTACTGGTGGTCGTGTTCCTGACCGCCGCGGTGACCGCGGCGCGGCCGTCGGGATCCGGGCGGGAGTTCGACGCGCTGCATCCCGAGGACGTGATGTTGTGTGTCGCAGCGCCGGTCACCGACGGCACCACCACGCAGTTCCTCAATCACTTCGCCCGGCAGGCAACGACCTTCGACGTCCAGCGGATCGGCTTGACCTCCCCGACTGTGCGGGTGCTGCCGCTGACCCGCGACTACCAGTACGCCGCCCAGCGCCTCGGCGACTACGGCGCGCCGACTCCGCAGCAGGCCGCGCAGTTCACCAGGTCGGTGAATTACACCGACTATGCGCCCAACCTGCGCGACACCCTCGCACTGTGCATGACGGGCTTCGGCACCGAACCCACCACTCACCGCCGGTCACTGATCTATCTGGGACCCAGCACATTCGGTCCCGGTGGCGGACGCACACTGTTCAGCGAGCAACAGGTGGCCGACATGGCGGACAAGGCGGGCATTCAGGTGAACGCCATATCCCGAGTGGACGTCAGCGATGCCGCCCAGCGCGGTGACACCGAGCTCAACGCACTCGCCGAACGCACCGGCGGCCGGTTCTTCCGCTATCACGCCGCTGGCCCGGGCGGATCGGACCCCACCCTGCCCGATGATCTGCAGGCGATCGCCGCCCACCCGGCACCGGTGGTACTGCCCGGCGGCGCACGGCTCAGCGGACAACTGCCCGACCAGCCCGGCCCGCTGCTCATCACCGGGTTGGCGGCCGCCGCCCTGCTGGGCGTGGCCTTGGTGGTGGCGCGCCGATGACCGTACATCCCGTGCTGCCGATCGCCGTACTGCTGGTGCTGGCCGCACTCATCGTCGGCGCCCGGGCCGTCACCCTGTCGACGGTCCTGGCGCACCCCGGTAACCGTCGCCGAGCAGTGCTGTTGCGCTGGGGAGCAACGACTTCGGCGATGCTATTGCTGATCGTCGCGGCCGCGCGTCCCGGCATCGAGTCGCCCGCTCAGCCCCGACCCGATCGGGACGCGGCCGCCGTCAGCCAGGGTGCCAACACCAACGTGTTCTTCGTCGTCGACCGGTCCGTGGACTCACGGGTCTCCGACTACGGCGGGGCCACGCGGATGTCCGGCATCCGCACCGATATGGCGGCGATCGTCGACACCTACCCGAAGGCGCGGTTCGCGATGATCGGATTCGCGTCGGACCCGGAAATCGACTGGCCGCTGTCCGAAGACGTCTGGAGTCTCACGGCGGCGATCGCGGGGCTCTCCCCGTACGTCAGCGTGCCCCCGGACGCCTCCGCTCAGGTGAACGCCGGGGCGGCGGCCAATCTGCTTCGCTACCAACTCATTCAGGCCGCCCAGCAATACCCCGGCGCGCGGAACCTGGTGTTCTACCTCGGCGAGGGCGCCGGCGCGTCGACGGCACCGCAGGGCAGTTTCGACGGCGGCGACCGGGTGTCCGGCGGCGCGGTGTTCGGCTACGGCACCGCGGCGGGCGGCCCGATTCCGGGCGCCTACGTCGACGGCGCGATGACGTATCTGTCTGATGCCCGCTCCGGCGGACCGGCGATCTCCACTCTCGACGAGAGCCGATTACGCCGTGTCGCAGACGAACTCGGTGTGCAGTACGTACATCGGGATCCGGCTCAGCCGGTGACGCGCGCGTTGCCTGCGCTGCGGCCGGACGGCGGCACCGAGGCCGCGTCGTTGGCGTCCACCCCGATTCCCGATCGCATCGAGCTGTACTGGTTGTTCGCGGTGCTAGCCGCCGTTCTGCTGCTGCCCGAGATCTATCTGACGATGCGGGAGTTCTGGCGACACCGCACATCACGGCGGGAGGCGCGGTGACGGCCGGCCGATTGCGGTTGCGCCGGCGACTGCTGCTGTGGTCCGCGCCGGTGGTGCTGCTGGCGGTGGTGGCGGCGATCAAGGCGATGTCGGTTGTGGTGGTGGGCGACTCGGCGGTATCGCACTTCCACCGGGGCGACGGTGCGGCGATGCAGGCGGACGCCTCGAAGCTGGGCGCGCTCAATGTGATCGAGCCTGCGAAGGCGCCGTTCACCCGTGGTTCCGCGGCCGTCCTGGAGGGCCGCCTCGCCGACGCCGACACCGAGTTCTCGCGTGCGCTGGCCGACGGGCAGTCCTGCCCGGTGCGCGTCAACCTGGAGCTGGTGCGCGAGACGCAGGGTGACGTCGCGGCGGCTGCCGGCCGGACCGCTGCGGCCGCGGAACGCTATCGCAGCGCGCTGGAGGTCGTCACCGAGGCACCCCCGGGCTGCTTCGCCGGCAACGACGATCCGCAGCCCGACCGGCGCACGGTCCGCGCGGAAGCAGACGCCCGACTCACGGCGAAAATTGGCGCACTGGAATCTGTTCCACCACCCCCACCACCCGAGCCGGATGCCGCACCGCCGCCACCTCCGCCTCCGCCGCCACCAGTCGGTGCGGCGCAGGCAGACTCCGACGCACCGCCACCGGCGCTGGGGCCGTCGGGCCAGGGGCTGTCCGATATCGCACCCGACCGGCTGCCCAGTCCCGGAGCCCCGCCGTCGGCGCCACACCAACTGGGTGGCGGCGACCCGCTGGACCGGCTGCGCCAGCTGCTCACCGACGCCGCGTCGTCGGGCAGCGACGCGGGCTGACTCGTCGGTTCAGGCGATACCGGACCCGGACTTCCTCGCGTGCAGCAGATATCCCGGAAACTGCAGCCGTCCGAGTGAATCTCGCTCGAACGGCAGCACCACATCTGGAAGTCCCGGCAGCGCATCAACTTTCGCAAGGATCGGCGTAGGCCGAATGAAGTCGATATCGAAGTAGCGCCCGACCGCGGCGTGTAGTTCGTAGGCGTCGACTTCGTTCGGCTTGGACACCATCTCAGCGGGATAGGCGCCCTTGGCGAACACCAGGATGTAATAGTCGGCACCCACGGCAGCGGCACGATGCACCGACTTCAGGTACGCGTCGCGTTTGTCGATCGGGAGTGCATGGAACAACGTGCAGTCGACGACACTGGAGAAACGTCCGTCGTGACCAGCGAAGGTGGTGATGTCGGCCTGTTCGAATGTCGCATTGGACAGGCCCCTCTGGACCGCCGACCGCCGAGCCCACGCCACGGCCGTGTCGGATAGCTCCACACCCAGCACAGTGCAGTTGGCCGCAGCCAAGGCCAGGGACACCTCGCCGCGTCCGCAGCCGGCGTCGAGCACGTCGCTGCGGAGCGCGCCGGCCCGGATGAGGTCGGCGATCACGGGCTGTGGCTCACCGATGTTCCACGGCGGCGGCCCGTCGAAGAACCCGTCTTCCCGGTAGGCGCCGTCCCAGTCCATTGCATCGATCGTCATGCGCTCCACGGTAATACCGGATTTCCGCAGCTAGAGCAGGGTTTTTGTGTGGACCTTCTCACGTTGTGAAGCTGGGCAGCACCTGCTCGGAGCTGGCGGGGAGTCTGCGTCAGAACACCACCAGTGCCGCCGCGGCCAGGCTCGCCAGACACATCGAAGGACCGTGCGGCACGCTCGCGGTTCGGTCCCGCATCGCGACCGCGACTGCCACGACCGCTGTCAGCACCGGAGCGCCCAGCGTCGCCAGCAGCCATACGTCGAAACCGAAAGCGCCCGTCAGTCCCCCGACACCCAGCGCCAGCTTCACATCACCCGCACCCAATCCGTCCGGAACTACAAGGTGGACAACAAGATAGAGCGCAGCCAACGCCAATGCGCCTGCCAGCGCGGGCAATCCACGACCACACGCCAGAGCACCGAAGAAGGCCGCGGCCGCTCCGGGCAGCGTCAGGGAGTTCGGCAGTCGCCGCTGGCGCACGTCGAACACCGTCAACGCCACTGCCCACAGCAACACGATCCCGAACACCGCAGGGCCCATGAGCGGACGTTAGCCCAGTGCGGCCGCCATCTGCTCTCGCGGCGCCGGCCGGCCTGTGAATTGTTCGACCTGACTGAACGCCTGGTTCAGCAGCATCTGCACACCGCTGATCACGTCGCCACCGCTGTCCTGCACGGCCGCGGCCAGCGGGGTGGGCCACGGATCGTAGATCGCGTCCAGCAATACCGGCACGCCGGCGAAGACCCCGGCATAGGCGGCCGCGGCGTCGGCGGGGATTGTGCTCACCAGAACATCGGCGGTAGCCACCACTGCCGGCAGCCCGGCATCGGTCAGGTCGCAGAACTCCGCGGTGACCTCGACCGCCCGGCCCAGATCCAGCAGCCGGGCCGCCTTGTCACGATTGCGGGCGACCACGGTGACCTCGGTGACGCCGAGGTCGACCAGCGCCACCACCGCCGCGGGCGCGGTGCCGCCCGAGCCCAGCACGATGGCCCGCCGCAGATGCCGGACGTGCCCCAACGCACCGGCGACCCCGTCGATATCGGTGTTGTCGGCGCGCCAGCCGCGACCGGTGTGCACCAGAGTGTTGGCCGAGCCGACCAGATCCGCGCGTTCGGTGCGCTCGTCGGCGACCGCGAGCGCGGCGAACTTACCCGGCATCGTCACCGACAGCCCGACCCATTCCGGACCGAAACTCCGTACCAGGCTTGGCAATTCGGCGGCCGTACATTCGATGCGCTCGTAGGTCCAGTCGGTCAGGCCCAGCGCGCGGTAGGCGGCCAGGTGCAACAGAGGCGACTTGGAATGCGCGACCGGCGAACCGAGAACCGCCGCCTTACGCGCTGCCACTAGCGCGCCGAGTCGAGCACGCCGTTGCGTCGTGCCAGCTCGATGTTCGTCAGGTGCTGCTGGTAATCCCGGGTGAACAGCGTGGTGCCCTCGGTATCGACGGTGACGAAGTAGAGCCAGTCCCCGGGCTCGGGGCGCTCGGCCGCCGCCAGCGCGTCCTGGCCGGGTGAGCAGATCGGGGTGGCCGGCAGGCCTTCCATGGCGTAGGTGTTCCACGGCGTGAGCTGCGCACGGTCGCCGTCGGTGGTGGCGACTTCCTGGCGGTCCAGCGGATAGTTCACCGTCGAATCGAATTCCAGCTTCTGCGGCACACCCAGCCGGTTGTAGATCACCCGGGCGACCTTGGCGAAATCATTGGGCTTGGCCTCGCGCTGCACCAGTGAGCCGACGATCAGGATCTGATACGGCGACAGGCGCATCGCCGCCGCGGTGTCCAGCAGCCCCACGGCGACGTAGTGGTCGGCGCTCTGCCCGACCAGCTTGGCCAGGATCTCCTGCGGGGACGCCGACGGATCGACGTTCCAGGTGCCGGGGGCGATCAGCCCCTCCAGCCGGCGGTGGTTCTTGCCCAGCGCGGTCACCGGCTGTGCCGCCCATTGCGGCACGTTCAACGCCGTCGCCGGCGCCTGCTCGGCCGCACGGCGCAAATCCTCGGCGGCAACGCACTTCTGCTGACCGTTCGCCGGGATGCAGGTGGACTTCGAGATCAGGGTGAAGATGCCGTCGGTGACCTTCCCCGACCCGACCTCCGCGATGTCGTCGAGTTGCCGGCCCTCGGGGATCACCAGCTTGCCCACCCGATTCTTCGGGTCCGCCAGCCGATCCACCGCCGCCGACGCCGACATCTCGGTTCGCACCGCGTAAAAGCCCGGCTGAATCGCGGCGATCGAGGCGTTGTTCTTGGCCGCGTCGACGAATCCCTTGATGTTGGAGATGACGTTCTTGTCGCGCAGCGTCTGACCGATCTGGGTGGTGGAGTCACCGTCGTGTACCTGGATGACGACGTCGTCCTTGCCCTCGCCGGAATAGCCGCTGTCCCCACCGAAGAGCTTGCCGCCCAAGTACACCGCCGCCACCACGACCAGCACCATCAGTGCGGCCGCCACAGCGCCGATCATCCTGCGCCGCTTACGGTTTCGCTTGGCGCGGGCACGCTCGAGGCGGCTCAGCTTGTGCCGGGGCCGGCCGACCGCCACCGGACCGGACCGGTCGTCATAACCGTCAGACATCGTCGCTCCCGGCGCTCGTCGTTTCCCGGGTCGCTTCGCTCTGCCCCTCAGAGGCGTTCCGGCGCTGGTCGAGCCAGCCCTGCAGGATCCCCACCGCGGCCGCCTGGTCGATGACGCCGCGTTGAGCCTTGGCGCGCACGCCGGCCTCCCGCAGCGACCGCTGGGCGACCACCGTCGTCAATCGTTCGTCGGCCAGCCGGACCGGCACCGGCGCGATCCGCTCGGTCAGCGCGTCGGCCACCTCGACCGCGTCCTGAGCCGACGTCCCGGCCCGATCTGCCAGCGTGCGCGGTAATCCGACCACCACCTCGACGACGTCGTGTTCGGCAACCAATGCGCTCAGCCGGCGCAGGTGCTTGCCGGTCCGCTCGCGGCGCACCGTTTCGACCGGAGTGGCAAGGATGCCGTCGGGGTCGCTGACCGCCACCCCGATGCGCACCGTGCCCACGTCGATGCCGAGCCGCCGCCCTCGCCCGGGATCGTCTGCGCCGGGCCGGTCAGGCACGCGGTTCTGCGCGGAGAGCACTGACGCTAGCTCCGCGCGATCTCTGCGCGAACCGCCCCCAGTGCCGCATCGATTCCGGCGGGGTTCTTGCCGGATCCCTGCGCCAGATCAGCCTTGCCGCCGCCCCGCCCGTCGACAGCCGAAGAAATCTGCTTGATGAGTTCGTCGGCGCGCAGCCCGGCGTCCTGTGCGGCCGGATTGGTCGCGACAACAAAAGGAACAGTGCTTACTCCGTCTGTTTCGGGACCTTCGCTGATGAGCACCACGACCCCGGGGTCGGAGCCCAGCTTGCCGCGGATGTCGCCAACCAGGGAGCGCAGATCACCGGCGTTCATCCCGGCCGACATGCGCTGCGCCACAAGACGGACCTTACCCACCTGCTCGGCACCAGCAGCGGCGTTCGCCGCGGCAGCGCGCGCGGTGGCCAGCCGAACCCGATCGAGTTCCTTCTCGGCGACCCTGAGCTTCTCGACGAGGCTTGCCACCCGGGCCGGCACCTCATCGGAGGGCACCTTGAGCGACGACGCCAGACCGGCCATCAGCGCGCGTTCCTTGGCGAGGTGGCGGAACGAGTCCAGGCCGACGTAGGCCTCGACGCGGCGCACACCGGAGCCCACCGACGACTCGCCCAGGATCGTGACCGGACCGATCTGCGCCGAGTTGTGCACGTGGGTGCCGCCGCAGAGTTCCAGCGAGAACGGCCCGCCGATCTCGACCACCCGGACCTCGTCGGGATAGGACTCGCCGAACATCGCCATGGCGCCCATCGCCTTGGCTTTCTCCAGCTTCTCGTTGAAGGTGTGCACCTCGAAGTCGGCTTGCACGGCCTCGTTGGCGACCTCTTCGACCTGCGCGCGCTGCTCATCGCTCAATGCGCCCTGGTAGTTGAAGTCGAACCGCAGATAGCCCGGGCGGTTCAGCGAACCGGCCTGAACGGCGTTGGGGCCCAACACCTGTCGCAGTGCGGCGTGCACCATGTGCGTGCCGGAATGACCCTGGGTGGCCCCGCGCCGCCACTCCGGGTCGACCGCCGCGGTGACGGTGTCGCCCTCGACGAATTCGCCGGACTCGACGTTGATCCGGTGCACCCACAGGGTTTTGGCGATCTTCTGCACATCGGTGACCGCGGCCTTGGCCGCACCGCTGCCACTGATCGAGCCGACGTCGGCGATCTGTCCACCGGACTCGGCGTAGAGCGGGGTGCGGTCCAGCACGATCTCAATGCGCTCGGCAGCCTGCTCGCGACCGCCGTGGGCAACCACCGGCACCCGCTTGCCGTCGACGAAGATGCCGAGAATCCTTGCCTCCGATGTCAATTCGTCGAACCCGGTGAACTCCGTCGGCCCGGCGTCGACCAGCTCGCGGAACGCCGACAGGTCGGCGTGGGCGTGCTTGCGGGCCGCGGCGTCGGCCTTGGCGCGACGGCGTTGCTCGGCCATCAGCTCACGGAAGCCGAGCTCGTCGACGCTGAGGTCCGCCTCGGCCGCCATCTCCAACGTGAGCTCGATCGGGAAGCCGTAAGTGTCGTGCAGCGCGAACGCCTCCGAGCCGCCCAGCACGGTTTTGCCTGCCGACTTCGTTGCGGCGGCAGCCTCCTCGAACAGCTTCGACCCCGACGCAAGCGTCCGATTGAACGCGGTTTCCTCGGCGACCGCGATGCGCTGGATCCGGTCGAAATCGCTGACCAGTTCCGGATAGGACGGCCCCATCGCGTCGCGCACAGTGAGCATCAGCTCCGCCATGATCGGCTGCTCGACGCCCAACAGTTTCGCGGCGCGGATGATGCGCCGCAGCAGCCGGCGCAGCACGTACCCGCGGCCCTCGTTGCCGGGGGTTACCCCGTCGGCGATGATGATCGCCGACGTGCGGCTGTGGTCGGCGATCACCCGGTAGCGGACGTCGTCGTCGTGCGAGCCCTGGCCGTAGCCGCGGGGCGCGAGCGCCGCTGCAGCGTCAATTACCGGCCTTAGCAGGTCCGTCTCGTACACGTTGTCGACGTCCTGCAGCAGGCAGGCGATCCGCTCGACACCCATGCCGGTGTCGATGTTCTTGCGGGGCAACGGCCCGAGGATCTCGAAGTCGTCCTTGGACGTGCCCTCACCGCGCTCGTTCTGCATGAACACGAGATTCCAGATCTCGATGTAGCGGTTCTCGTCGGCTTCCGGACCGCCTTCGACGCCGTACGCCGGCCCCCGGTCGTAGTAGATCTCCGAGCACGGCCCGCACGGGCCGGGGATGCCCATCGACCAGTAGTTGTCGGCCATGCCGCGGCGCTGGATCCGCTCGGCCGGCAGACCGGCCACCTCCTGCCAGAGCTGCTCGGCTTCGTCGTCGTCGTAGAAGACCGTCGCCCACAGCCGTTCCGGGTCGAACCCGTAGCCGCCCTGCTCGACCGGCTTGGTCAGCAAGGTCCACGCCAGCTCGATCGCGCGGCGCTTGAAGTAGTCGCCGAACGAGAAGTTGCCCGCCATCTGGAAGAAGGTGTTGTGCCGGGTGGTGATGCCCACCTCGTCGATGTCGGGGGTACGGATGCACTTCTGGATGCTGGTGGCCGTCGGATACGGCGGAGTGCGCTGCCCGAGGAAGAACGGCACGAACTGCACCATGCCCGCATTGACGAACAACAGGTTCGGGTCGTCGAGGATCACCGAGGCGCTCGGTACCTCGGTGTGGCCTGCTTGCACGAAGTGATCCAGGAATCGCTTCCTGATCTCGTGTGTCTGCACTGGGTTTCCTTGCGTTCGGGGTGCGGCTCGACGGACGCTTCGACCGCACCACATTACCGGGCGCCTTCGGGTCAGCCGCTGACGAAGCTCAGCCGGACCGATCGTCGCGGATTGTCCTGGTTCAGGTCGACCAGCACGATGCTCTGCCAGGTGCCCAGCAGCGGCGTGCCGTCGCCCACCGGAACGGTCACCGACGGCGCGACGATGGCCGGCAGCACATGATCGGCGCCGTGCCCCGGCGAACCGTGCGAGTGGCGGTAACGGTCGTCCCGCGGCAGCAGCCGTTCCAGGGTGTCGAGCAGATCGGAATCGGAGCCCGCCCCGGTCTCGATGACGGCGACGCCGGCGGTGGCATGCGGCACGAACACGTTGCACAGTCCGTCACCGCGGCCGCGGCAGAACGACCGCACCTCGTCGGTCAAGTCGACGATCCGGCGCCGCGAGCTGTCGATGTCAAGCACGTCGGTGTCCACGGTTTCCAGCCTAGGCGACCTCGTCGAAACCGTTGCCAGCTCATATCGAGGAGAGGAAGGTGAACAGTGCCGGTGGCGCCGCCGGGGCGCCACCCCCAGCCGAAGGGGGTGGAGGAGTGCACGCACGCTCTACCACGTTTGCCGCGCGCCCGGGATCCATCGATGCGGGCATCGCGGTCTTCCGCGACGAGGTGATGCCGGCGCTTCAGGGCATGACCGGATGTGTCGGCATGTCGCTTCTGACCGACCGCGAGTCGGGCCGCTGCATCGTTACCACCGCCTGGGACGATGACGCGGCCATGCACTCGAGCGCCGATGAGGTCCGGCTGTTTCGCGACCGGGCCGCCCGGGTGCTCGGAGCCACCCCAACGGTGGACGAATGGGAGATCGCGGCGGTGCATCGCGACCACCGCTCGGGTGCGGGTGCCTGTGTGCGGGCCACGTGGCTGCAGGCCAGACCCGACCAGTTCGACCAGGCCGTCGAGTTCTACAAGACGACGGTGCTCCCGGAGATCGAGCAGCTCGACGGCTTCTGCAGCACGAGCATGATGTGCGACCGATCCACCGGCCGCGCCGTGGTGTCGACCACGTATGACAGCCAGGACGCGATGGAACGCAGTCGCGACGCGGCACGGTCGCTGCGGACCGCACTGCTGCGCGATCTGGGTGCCGACCAGGTCGACGTCGGTGAGTTCGAGCTGGCGATCGCCCGGCTGCGGGTGCCGGAGCTGGCGTAGTCCGAGAGGACAACCCCGTGACTTAAGGCCCTGCCCCGGGTCTGTCGGACGGGGCAACGTTGTCGGCTATGAGCAAGCAGAGGCCGGTACTCGCCACGTGGATGGCGGCCGCCGGAATCGCCGCGGTCTACCGCTGGGTGCTGCGACCCACGATGTACGGGTGGGGCGCCACCGATTCGGAGGTCGCCGCCGAGCTGCCCGGCGACGACTTGGTGGAACCCGGCAGCGCACGCACCACCCGGGCGATCACCATCGACGCACCGGTCGAGGACGTCTGGCCGTGGCTGGTGCAGATCGGCGAGAACCGCGGCGGTTTCTACAGTTACGACGCGCTCGAGCGTCTGGTCGGGACCCGGATTCACAACGCCGACGTCGTACACCCGGAATGGCAGCAGCTCCAAGTCGGTGACACGGTGTGGCTGGCTCAACGCTACGGCCAGCGAGGCCGGCAGCTGGTCGCGGAGATCGTGCCCAACTCGCATCTCGTGCTGATGTCAGCGGCGGACTACGACCGGGTGCAGCGCGGTGAGAAGGCGTTCGGGTCGTGGGCGTTCTGTCTGCGGCCGCAGTCCGGGGTGACCCGGCTGCTGGTGCGCGGCAGCGGCGCCCCGGTCGGTCAATCAGCCTTCGACATCGTGCATTTCCTGATGGAACGCGGGATGCTGCGCGGGATTCGGGAACGGGCGCAGCGACCGGCCCGACCGGCACCGCTTCCGCACTGACTCCGTCTCAGCGCTTGCGCCGGATGATCGCGCGCAATTTGTCCAACCGGCTGCCGATCTCACGCTCAGCGCCGTGGTTCGTCGGCGTGTAGTAGTCGACGCCCACCACCTCGTCAGGCGGATACTGTTGCGGCACAACACCATCAGGGTCGTCGTGCGGGTACCGGTACCCGACCGCGTTACCGAGCTTGGCCGCCCCCGCGTAATGCCCGTCGCGCAGATGCGCCGGCACCAAACCGGCCTTGCCGCTGCGGATGTCGTTCATCGCGGCACCGAGCGCAGTGGTCACGGCATTGGATTTCGGCGCGGTGGCCAGGTGCACGGTCGCGTGCGCGAGCGTCAGCTGCGCCTCGGGCATGCCGATCAGCTGGACAGTCTGTGCGGCGGCGACCGCGGTCAGCAACGCCGTCGGGTCGGCCATCCCGATGTCCTCGCTGGCGAGGATCATCAGGCGGCGCGCCAGGAACCGGGGATCCTCCCCCGCCACCAGCATCCGCGCCAGATAGTGCAAAGCGGCGTCGACGTCCGAGCCGCGGATCGACTTGATGAACGCGCTGATCACGTCGTAGTGCTGATCGCCGTCGCGGTCGTAGCGCACCGCCGCCTTGTCCAGCGACTGCTCGATCACCTCGACGGTGACGTGCTCACCGGATTCGGCGGCGACCTCCAGCGCGGTCAGCGCCCGTCGGGCATCCCCGGCGGACAGCTGCACCACCAGGTCGACGGCGTCATCGTCGACGGTGACCGCGCCGTTCAGCCCCCGCGGGTCTTCGATGGCGCGCAGCACCACGGTGCGCACGTTGTCTGCGGTCAGCGGCTGCAGTTGCAGGATGAGCGAGCGCGACAGCAGCGGCGCGACCACCGAGAAAGACGGGTTCTCGGTGGTCGCGGCCACCAGCAGCACGATCCGGTTCTCCACCGCCGCGAGCAGGGCGTCCTGCTGGGTCTTGGAGAACCGGTGGACCTCGTCGATGAACAGCACGGTCTGCTCGCCGTAGGCCGCTGCCCGGCGGGCATTGTCGATGACGGCACGCACTTCCTTGACGCCGGCGCTCAGCGCGGAGAGAGCCTCGAACCGTCGCCCGGTGGCCTGGGACACCAGCGACGCGAGCGTGGTCTTGCCGGTGCCTGGCGGCCCGTAGAGGATCACCGATGCGGCGCCGGAGCCTTCGACCAGGCGGCGCAGGGGTGACCCCTGCCTAAGCAGGTTCTCCTGCCCGACGACCTCGTCCAGGCTGGCCGGGCGCATCCGGACGGCCAGCGGTGCCGACGTCGGCGCCGCCGAGCTGACCCGGGCGTCGGCGTCGCCGGGCACGTCGAACAGGCTGTCGGACACGCCCCCAGACTTACCACGTTCGCAATGTGGTCGTCGTGACTGCGCGCGGCTGGGCCCTGTTCGCCGCGATGAGCGTCATCTGGCGCATCGGCCCCAGGGACATCCCAGCGGCACCCGTATCTGTTGATCAGAGTGGCCGTCGACGAGGTGTCGGTGCCGGTCCTGGTGTTCACCCCGACGGCGGTCGGCGCGGTACAGCTCCGCACGCGTACGCGGCCATCGCGGCGCTGGCCGGTATCTGCACGGCATTGGCCTTCGTGGTGTTCTTCGCGCTGATCAAGGAGGTGGGAGCCACGAGCGCACTGCTGTTCGCCTACGTCAATCCGGCAGTCGCGCTGATCGCCGGAGTGCTGCTGCCGAGTGAGCCTTTGGCGTGGTTGCGCATCGCCGGGCTGATACTGATCCTTACGGGCTCGGTGCCGGCAAGCCGTACGACGTCAGAACACGTCGCCGACGAGTAGTCGGCAGGCCACGTCGACGTCGGCCAGCGCATCTTCGGGGCGCAGCGCACCGCCGACTGTCCAGGTGAGGATGCCGAAGGCGGCCTGCTGGACCAGCCGGGTGCGACGCAGATGTTCGGCGGTGGGGTTCTCGACGCCGGCGATATCGAGGATGAGCTCACGCAGCGTGGGATCGTCGGGAGCGTCCTCCTGTGCGCGGACGATCTGCGTGGACGTGATCATCGCATGCGCAAGGTGCTTGTGACGCAACAGATTTCGACAAGCGGCCACCATCAGCGCGGCAATGTCTCCGGCGGGGTCGCCACTGGGAGGCGGTGGCCGGAACTTGGACACCTGGGCGAACAGCACCGCGGCGAACACGTGGTGCTTGGAGGGGTAATAGCGGTAAAGGGTGCGCAGCGCCACTCCGGCGTCGGCGGCGATCTCCTGGGCTCCGATGCGGTCGATCTCTTTGGTCGCACCCAATCTGGCAGCGGCGGCGAGGATGGCACCGCGCCGGTTCTCCTGGTCATCGGTCGCCGGGCGGGCCGGCGCCCGGGGCTCTCCGATCCGCGGCACGTGACTCAGTATCGGGCATCGGCTACGCGCCCGCGCACTGGTACCGATCAGCGAGACGACCGTCACGGGTTTGGGCATGGCGCGTCAGGATCGGTAGGTGTCCTATGCGAAATACGGTCCATGGGCGGTGATCGCCGGCGGCTCTGAAGGGGTGGGCGCCGAATTCGCCCGCTTGTTGGCAGAGTCGGGCGTGAATCTCGTTCTGGTGGCCCGCAAACCGCAACCACTCGAGGCGACGGCCGCGACATGCCGTGAGCTCGGCGTCGAAGTACGCAGTGTGGCAACCGATCTCGCCTCCCCCGCCGCGCCCGCCGACGTGACCGCGGCCACCGACGGGCTCGAGGTCGGCTTGTTCATCTACAACGCCGGGGCGAACACCTGCAGTGCCGATTTTCTGGACGCCGATCTGGCGGACTTTCAGAAGGTCATCGACCTCAACATCACCACGATGATGGCGCTGACGCAGCACTACGGCCGGCTGATGCGGGAGCGCCGCCGCGGCGGCATCCTGCTGGTGGGGTCGATGTCGGGATACCTGGGCTCGGTGCGCCACACGGTGTACGGCGGGGTGAAGGCCTACGGCCGCATCTTCGCCGAGGGGCTGTGGCTGGAGCTGCGGGACCACGGCGTCGACGTACTGGAGCTGGTGCTGGGTGTCACCCGCACGCCGGCGATGGAGCGGGTGGGCCTGAACTTCGACGTGCCCGGCATGCGGGTGGCCGACCCGGCCGACGTCGCCCGCGAAGGGCTGGAGCAGTTGCCGAACGGCCCGGTGTTCGTCGCGGGCGGGAACGCCGAAGACGTTGCGCGACGCAATGATCCGGACCGCACGAAGGTAGTGGCGGGCGCGCACCGGATGATGCAGAAGCTGATGGGGCTGACGTAGTCATCCCCAGATCCGCGTTGATGCCCAGCGTGACCTTCAGGACCATTTTCTGTCGGTGGGTCGCACTAATGTTCGAAGTGTGAATGGGATCGATGTCATGCGGGAAGCACGCGACCGATACCTGGAGTGCTTGTCCACCGTCGATCTCGATGAGCTTTCGCCCGCTGACCGATTCGTGGTGCTCGTGGAGTGGGAGTCCGCACTGCGCCAGCAGATCGCGCTCTCTCACGCAGTGATTTCTCGGTTAGAACAGGTCGAAGGTTGCCCGCCGGTGCCGATCACCTTGGCCGATGCGCTGCGGATCAGCCCGCGAGAGGCCAAACGGCGGATTCGGGATGCCGAACAACTGGCGCCTCGACGAACGTTGACCGGCGAGCCGCTGCCGCCACTGCTGCCGGAAACCTCGAAGGCATGGCACGAGGGCCGACTCGACAGCGAACACCTGCGGGTGATTCAGAGGTTTTTCCGCGACCTGCCCGATCACGTGCCGCTCCTCGAGGTCGAGAAAGCCGAGAGGTCATTGGCCGACAAGTCGGCGGTGTTGCGGCCCGATCAGCTCGAGAAAGTGGCCCACCGATTGGCCCTGCACCTCAATCCTGTTGGGACATTCTCCGACGAAGACCGGGCCCGTAAACGCGGCTTCGTCTGGTGCGGCGGCCAGCAGCTCGACGGCATGAGTGTGGGCCGGGTGATCGCCGACCCCGAGCTGCGGTCGCTAATCGACGCCTGGATGGCGAAGTTCGCCGCACCGGGAATGTGCAATCCGGCCGACGAGAGCCCGACCACCACCCCAACCGACGAAGTCGCCGAGCGTGATTCCCGCAGCTATGGCCAACGTCAGCACGATGCGCTCAAGGCCCTGCTACGAGTGTCGTTGGGTGATCCGAAGTTCGGCCAGCACAACGGGTTACCGGTGACGGTGATCGTGTCGGCGACCCTGCAGGACATCCAGGCCAGGACCGGGCATGGGGTCACCGCCGCTGGCACGTTGCTGCCGATCTCGGAGGTCATCCGGCTCGGCGCCCACGCATATCACTATCTGGCCCTGTTCGACAAAGTTGATGGCCGCGGATTGTGGCTGGGCCGCACCAAACGCGTCGCCTCGGCCGATCAGCGAATCATGTTGCACAGCAAGGAACGTGGCTGCACACGTCCCGGATGCGACGCACCGGGCTATCTCACCGAGGTGCACCACGTCGATGAATGGGCCGATGGCGGGCTGACCAACATCGACAAGCTCACCCTCGCCTGCCGGCCCGATCACCGGCTACTCGACCAAGGCTGGAGAACTCGAAAACTCGCCAATGGCGACACGGAGTGGATCCCCCCTCCCGAATTGCCCATGCTGCATGGCGGCACCAACAACGATCACCACCCCGAACAACTGCTCGGGAACGACGGCGATACGCCGTCCGAAGACACCGGCGATCCGGCTGCCTGATGCGGGGTGTCGGCGAGCGAGCCGCCTAGTTGGTCGCGCCCGCCAGAGCTCGGGCGATGCGTGCCGCCGATGCGGCGACCAGTGGCTGACATCGCTGCGCGAGCACCCGGTCGGAGGTGACCAGTCCGATCGCGGCACGCGAACCGACCGTGGCAGCCACCGACACCATCGGGCCTGCGTAGTCACCGTGGCGCACGACGACGCGGCGGCGGACCTTGTGCAACTCGCCCCACCAGATCGCGTCGGGCTCCCAGCCCTGGACGTAACTCAGCTCGGCGACCACATCTTCGGGCGACAACCCGGCCAGCGCGGCGACGCCCAGCGCCACCCGGTGGGCCGGGATCCGCACGCCGACCGACGTCGGCACTTGGCGCGCCGACGGACCGCCCAGCTTGTCCAGGTGAACGACCTCGCCGCGGTCGAGCAGGCCAAGATGCACCACCGCACCGGTGCGCACCTGGAGCTCGTGCAGCACCGGCGCCGCGACTGACCGCAGCCGGACATCGGCACTGTCGCCGGCGCCCCACGCCGAGGTCCGGGCGCCGAGCCGGTACCCCCGACCCGAATGCGTCAGCCATTGCAGCCGCACCAACTGGTCGAGGATGCGGTGCGTGGTCGAACGCGGCAGATGCGCCCGCGCGGCGATCTGGTCCAGCGTGAGACCTGCTGACGTGTCGTCGAACGCGTCGATGATGGCCGTGAACCGGTCGAGCATCGAGGCCGGCGCGGTATCGGTGAGAGCCGCGGTCATCAGCACTCCTGTCCGGTTGGGGAGAATTCGTTCTACCGCACCGTAGCGGTCTCGATCACCGGGACGCAAGCATTCGGCCGGTGTGGCGCCGGTTAGAACAGCACTGTGCGGATCGGACTGTCGACGCCGATGGTGATGCAGCTCCCCGGGGTGTCCTCCGCGTGGGAGACCACCGCCGGCGTCGACGATCTGGCCCGTATCGCCCGCACCGCTGACGAGCTGGGATTCGACCACCTCACCTGCGCCGAGCACGTCGCCGTCCCGGTCGGCGACGGCGCGCAGCGCGGCGTGACCTACTGGGATCCGCTCTCGACCTTTGGCTTCCTGGCCGCCCACACCACCCGGATCTCGCTGACGACGTCGGTGGTGGTGTTGGGCTACCACCACCCGCTGGACATCGCCAAGCGGTTCGGCACGCTGGACCGGCTCAGCGGCGGCCGGCTGGTGCTCGGAGTGGGCGTCGGGTCGCTGGCCCAGGAATTCGACCTTCTCGGCGCACCCTTCGACGGCCGCGGTGAACGCGCCGACGATGCGATCCGCGCACTGCGCGCGTCGCTATCGACCACCCGGCCGTCCTACCGGGGCAGCCACTACAAGTTCGACGGATTCGCCGTCGAGCCCTGCGCCGTGCAGGAGCGGGTGCCGATTCTGGTCGGCGGGCGCACTCTGCGGTCGCTGCGCCGCGCGGCCGGCCTGGCCGACGGCTGGATACCGTTCGGCCTCAACCCCACCGAGATCGCAGCGATGCTGGCCAAGGCGGATGTACCGCCCGGCTTCGAAGTGGTGCTGTCGACCGGCCACGCTGTCGACCCCATCGCTGACGCCGACCGAACGGTCAACCGCCTCATGGCGTTACGTGACGTCGGCG
Organism: Mycolicibacterium aromaticivorans JS19b1 = JCM 16368; assembly: GCF_000559085.1. NCBI lineage: Bacteria > Bacillati > Actinomycetota > Actinomycetes > Mycobacteriales > Mycobacteriaceae > Mycobacterium > Mycolicibacterium aromaticivorans. The sequence continues at coordinate 295,788 of NZ_JALN02000001.1, forward strand.
CCTCCGCGATCACCTGTTCGGTGCGCGCCGACTCCCCCGAGGATTATTGCGACCAGCTCGCGGCGCTCCGGATTCTGGCCGACGAACTGTAGAGAGGAAGCCCGTGAGTGACACCATCGAGAGCCTCGCACGACGCGTGAAAACCCTGGAAGACGAACGCGATATCGCCCGTCTCATCGCCTCCTACGGACCACTCGTCGACTCCGGCGACCCCGACGCGGTCGCCGCGCTGTGGGCCGTGGACGGCGGCTACGACACCGGTGACTGGCAGATGTCAAGCCGCGACGACGTAGCCGCCATGGTGCGCTCGGAGGAGCACCGCGGCTTGATCGCCCGCGGCTGCTGCCACTTCTTCGGACCACCCGCGGTCACCGTCGACGGCGACGAGGCCGTCGCGATCTGCCAGTCGATGCTGCTGGTGCGCCGCGAGTCCCGCGGCTTCGCCGTCGCCCGGGCCGGTGTGCACCTCATCCGCCTGCAACGCGCCGGCCACGGGTGGGAGATCGTCAGTCGCACCGCGCGCCAGCTCGATGGCAGCGGTCTGGCCGTGGCACTGATCGAGGAAGGACTCGCCCGATGAGCGGCGCACTGGAAGGCAAGGTCGCGCTCATCACCGGCGCAGGCGCGGGAATCGGCGCGGGCATCGCACGCAGGTTCGCCGACGAAGGAGCCCGCGTTGTCGTGGCCGAATTCGATTCCACGGCAGGCACGTCGGTGGCCGACGAGATCGGCGGACTGTTCGTCGCCACTGACGTGTCCCAGCGCGATCAGGTGGAGAACGCCGTCGCCGCAGCAATCTCCGAGTACGGGTCGATCGACGTCTTGGTGAACAACGCCTGGGGCGGCGGCGGTATCGGCCGGGTGGAGAACAAGACTGACGACGAACTGGCCCACGGTCTTGCCGTCGGCTACTACGGCCCGTTCTGGGCGATGCGAAAAGCCTTCGCCCACATGAAAGACCGCGGCTGGGGCCGGGTGATCAACATGTGCAGCCTCAACGGCGTCAACGCCCACGTCGGCTCACTGGAATACAACGCCGCCAAAGAGGCACTGCGCACGCTCACCCGCACCGCCGCACGGGAATGGGCGCCGACCGGGGTGACGGTCAACGCCATCTGCCCGGCCGCCAAGAGCCAGGCATTCCTGGCGGTGGCCGCGCAGCATCCCGAGATCGCGGCGATCGCCGACGCCGCGAACCCGATGGGACGGATGGGCGACCCGTACGACGACATCGCCCCCGTCGCAGTGTTTTTGGCGAGCGAGGGCTCGCGCTATCTCACCGGCAACACCCTGTTCGCCGACGGCGGCAGCCACATCAACGGTGTGGCCTGGGCCCCCGATCTCGGGGACTAGCGAAGCGGCAGGCCGGTCAGCGCCCGCGCGATCACCAGTCGCTGAATCTCGCTGGTGCCCTCGAAGATCGTGAAGATCTTGGCGTCGCGGTGCATCCGCTCCACCGGGTAGTCGCGGGTGTAGCCGTTACCGCCGAGGATCTGGATTGCCTCGTCGGTGACGTACACCGCGGTCTCGCTGGCGAACAGCTTGGCCATCGACCCCTCCGCCGACGCGAACGGCTTGTTGTTGCGCATCATCCAGCCTGCCCGCCAGATCAGCAGTCGGGAGGCGTCGATGCGGCTCTTCATGTCCGCCAGCTTGAAGCCCGTGCCCTGGAAGTCACCGATCGGGCGGCCGAATTGCTCACGCTGGCAGGCGTATTCGAGCGCGTACTCGTAAGCTGCCCGGGCCACGCCCAGCGCCATCGCGCCGACCGCAGGCCTGGTGCGCTCGAAGGTCGCCATCGCGGCCTGCCCGGAGGTGCGCTGCCCCTCCCGGGCGCGGGCGATCCGCTGCTCGAACTTCTCCATCCCGCCGAGGATCAGATTGCCTGGCAGACGGACGTTCTCGAGCACCACCTCGGCGGTGTGCGAGGCGCGAATACCGTGCTTCTTGAACTTCTGTCCCTGCGAGAAGCCGGGGGTGTTCGGCGGGATGATGAACGTGGCCTGACCGCGGGTCCCGAGCTCGGGATGGACCGAGGCCACCACGATGTGGACGTTCGCGATGCCGCCGTTGGTGGCCCAGGTCTTGGTGCCGTCCAGCACCCACTCGTCGGTGGCCTGCTCGTAGCGGGCGCGGGTGCGCACGGCGCCGACGTCGGATCCGGCGCCGGGTTCCGAGGAACAGAACGCCGCCAGGTGCGGATCGCCGGGGGTGCCGAACATCTCGGGCAGCCAATGGCCCAGCTGCTTGGGAGTGCCGTTGGCGGCCAGCGCGGCGGCGGCCAGCCCGGTACCCAGGATCGACAGCGCGATGCCGGCGTCGCCCCAGAACAGCTCCTCGAACACGGTGATCATTCCGAGTCCGGACGGTTCGACGGACATCTCCGCGAAAAGCTCAGGGGTGTAGAGGCCCACCTTGGCGGCCTCCTGGATGAGCGGCCAGGGGGTTTCTTCGCGCTCGTCCCACTCGGCGGCTGCGGGTCGCACCACCTCGGCGGCGAACTGGTGCACCCAGTCGCGGACGGTTACGACTTCTTCTGGCAGTTCAAGGGAGAAAGTCATGGCTGTGCAGGCTCCGGATCAAGTCGTACCGCGTCGGCCGCACCAAGTGACGACGACCAGACTGCAGTCGGCGGTAAATCTCGTACAGTGAACGACTGTACACCGAGCGCGTACCGATCGGACCTGCGACATTCGTCACACGTTCGGTAAATCACGCAGGCTGTGTCACGAAGTCGATGAGTTCCTCCACCCGGCCGATCAGCTCGGGCTCCAGATCAGTCCAATCCCGCACCGACGAACGGATCCGCTGCCACGCCCGCGCGATGTCGGCCTGATCCTTGTGCGGCCAGCGCAGCGCGGCGCAGATCCCGTGCTTCCATTCGACGTCTCGTGGGATCGACGGCCACGCCCGCAACCCGACGCGCTCAGGCTTGACCGCCTGCCAGATGTCCACATACGGATGGCCGACCACCAACGTGTGGTCCCCACCGGGACCGCGCCGGACGGCGTCGGCGATGCGGGCCTCCTTGGACCCGGACACCAGGTGATCGACCAGGACACCGAGCCGGCGACCTGGACCTGGCCGGAAGTCGGCCACGATGCCGGCGAGATCGTCGACGCCGCCGAGATATTCGACGACGACGCCCTCGACCCGCAAGTCCTCACCCCACACCTGTTCGACGAGCTCGGCGTCGTGTCGGCCTTCGACGTAGATGCGGCTCGCAAGCGCGACCTTGGCGCGGGTGTCGGCCACCTTCACCGAGCCGGATTTCGTGCGTTGCGCGGCGGGCGCCTGCCGACGCAGCCCGGTCAGGATCACCGGCCTGCCCTCGAACAAGAAGCCCGGCCCCAGCGGAAACACCCGCCGACGGCCGTTGCGGTCCTCGAGCTCGACCCGCGATCCCTCGACGCCGACCACCGCGCCGACGAACCCTGACTGCGGGTCCTCGACGACCATTCCGAGCTCGACGGCCTGCTCGGTCGAGCGGCTTCGGTTCGAGGTGTGCGGGTTGTTGGCCAGTACGTCGGCGCCATAGCGATCAGCCACCCGGCGATCGTAGGGGCCGCCGCCGCCAATGCGGCCCTGCCGCGCGGCGCGTCGGCATATCCTCTCGGCAACAAAAGGGAGTCGTCGATGGTGCTCAAAGTTGCAGTGTCCCCGGACATGATGGGCGGCGACGTCGACGAGGGGTACGGCAAGGTCGCCGACGCCTTCCGGGCGAATCTGGCGTCCGGCAAGGAGATCGGCGCCGCCGTGGCGGTGTACCGCGACGGCGTCAAGGTCGTCGACCTGTGGGGTGGCTATCGCGACGGAACAGCGAAGGCACCATGGCAGGCCGACACGATGGTCAACATGTTCTCCACGACCAAGGGCGTCACCGCGATGGCCGTCGCTGTGGCGGTCTCGAAGGGGATGCTGTCCTACGACGCCAAGGTCGCGGACTACTGGCCGGAGTTCGCCCAGGCCGGTAAGGGTGACGTTACGCTGCGCCAGCTGCTGGCTCATCAGGCCGGGTTGTGTGCGCTCACCCCGGCACCGAGCCTGGCCGATATCGCCGACCCGGACCGGCTCGCTCCGATCCTGGCCCGCCAGGCGCCGGCCTGGCGGCCGGGCACCCGGCACGGCTATCACGCGATCACGTTGGGCTGGTACCAATCCGAGTTGATTCGCCGGGCCGACCCGGCGGGCCGCACGGTGGGCCGCTTCCTGGCCGACGAGATCGCCGCGCCGTTGGGGCTGGATCTGCACATCGGCCTACCCGCCGAAGTCGACCGCGGCCGGGTCGCGCACCTGCATCAATGGAAACGGGCCGAATCGCTGCTGCACCTCAACGTGATGCCGGCCGGTTTCGCGCTGGCCGCGCTGAACCCGGTGGGACTCGCCGCCCGGGCCACCGGCGTGCCCAGCGACGTCAAACCGTGGGACGGCGACTACAACCGCGACGAGGTACGCGCAGTGGAAATGCCGTCGAGTAACGGGATCGGGACGGCCCGCGCGGTGGCCCGGCTCTACGGCGCGGCTGCCGCCGGCGGTGCCGACCTCGGCCTGACCGACGCAGTTCTGGACGACCTCACCAGCCCTGCCTCGACACCCAGCGGCGGGATCCGTGACCGGGTGATGAACGTCAAGATCCTGTACTCACTGGGGTTCTGCAAGCCGGTGCCGATGGTGCAGTTCGGGTCTTCCGACAAGGCTTTCGGCACACCGGGTTTCGGCGGATCATTCGGGTTCGCCGACCCCGACACCGGCGTCGGCTTCGGCTACGTCATGAATCGCCTGGGCTTCCACCTGGCCAGCGATCCACGCGAACTGGCTTTGCGGCAGGCGGTGTTCCGCGACGTTCTCGGCGTACGCCCGCAGTCCTAGCTCAGTTCTGCTGCTGCTGACCGCCGACGGCCGCGTCCAGCTTGGTCGGCGAGGATGTCACCTCGTCGATGACGGTGTGGATGAACCGCATCTTCTCAAGCACGGGCACCGGGAGGACGAACGGATACAGGTCGTCTTTGCCCATCGACCGGTTCACCATGTTCAGCGACCACGCCAACGGCAGCCACATCTCGAGGATGTTGTCGAATCCGCTGGGCCCCAACACTCGTCGCTCATAGGTTGCATTGGCCGGGGCGATACCGAACGCGGCGGCGGTGTCCAGGGTGTCGCGGATGTGCAGGTAGTGCGCGAACGTCTCGGCCCAGTCCTCGGCCGCATGCATGGTGGCGTAGGAGGATACGTAGTTCTCCTCCCACCCGGGTGGCGCGCCTTGGCTGTAGTGCCGGTCCAGTGCCTCCTGGTAGTCGGCGTCCGGGTCGCCGAACAGCTCATTGAAGCGCTCCAGGTACGCCGGGGAGGTGCCGACCAGTCGATAGAAGTAGTAATGACCGACCTCATGGCGGAAGTGTCCGAGCAGCGTGCGGTAGGGCTCGTCCATCGAGGTGCGCAGCTGCTCGCGGTGCACATCATCGCCTTCGGCGAGATCCAGTGTGATCAGACCATTGTCGTGGCCGGTGAACACCTTCTCGTTGGCGCTGGACAACAAGTCGAAGGCCAACCCGTACTCCGGGTCCTCGTCGCGGCCGACGATCGGCAGCTTGAGTTCGTGCAGTTCGGCGATGAGGCGTCGCTTGGCACGTTCGGCCAGCGCAAAGGCGGCCAGCGCAGGACCGTCGTTGTCGTTGGGCCGGGTTCGCGTGAGGCGGCAGGACGCGCACAACAGCCGGACCGGTTCCACATGAACCAGCCAATTGCATTCGGCCAGATGCAGATTCGCGCACAACTGGAATTCGGCGGCGTCGACCGCGCCACCGTGTTCACTCTCCTCACCGGAGGCGATCACCAGAAACGCCATATCGTCCAACGAGAATCCGACCGAGCTCCCGCACGACAGGCAGACCGAGTTCTCGAACGCCAGATGCTGCCCGCAGTTGGGGCAGATGAAGTCACGCATGAAGAAGATCCCCCTGAAACGGTGGGCAGGGCGCGACGTCCACTGAGACGTCGATCACGCTGTGTTCGGAGTCGGTGTAGATGATGCCGCGCAGTGGCGGGATGTCGGCATAATCCCGCCCCCACCCGACGGTGATGTAACGCTCATCGACCAGCTGATCGTTGGTGGGATCGAGCCCGAGCCAATCGTTCTGCGGTGTCCACACCGCGGCCCAGGCATGGGTGGCGTCCACGCCGTACATCCGTTCCTTTCCGGGCGGCGGGTCGGTGGCAAGATAGCCCGACACGTAACTCGCCGCCAATCCGTTGGCGCGCAGGCAGGCGATAGCCAGCCGGGCGAAGTCCTGGCATACCCCTTCTCGCGCCAGCAAAACCTGACTTACCTGGGTGGACACCGTTGTTGATCCCGACTTGTAGGTGAAGTCAGAGAATATTCGTGAGTTGAGGTCTCGCAGCACCTCGACCAGCGGACGTCCCGGCTCGAAACTCGGCGCGGCGTAATCCCGGACTTCATCGGTGATCTCCGGTGGGCGCAGGTCCAGGCTGAACTCGGACGCCAGCGCCCCGTTGTGGCCGACCGGCCGGACGGCTTCCCACGGCGCCTGCGCCCAGCCGGCGCTATAGCGCTCGGCCGCGGGCGGGTCGACCTCGACGACGGAGCGACTGGTCACCGTCAGTGCCCGGTGATGTTCGGTGACGTGGAAGTAGGAGCTGATGTTGCCGTAGACGTCGAGGCTGGTGGATCGGTCGGCGGGTATCGGGTCGATGTCGAGCTCGTAGGCCAGGCACCGCTGTCCGGTGGTGTCGCGTGGGGTGAGATGGCCGCGGCCGTAGGAACTGGTCACCACATCGGAATAGCCGTACGCGGTGCGATGCGTGATCCGGTATGTGCGCGCTGCGCCCTCGGCCGCCGTCACGGCATGACCCGCAGTTGATCAGGCCCCCACAGCGGCTGCATCCCACCGGGCAGCGACAACTGGGTGCGGGTGATGACGTCGGACAGATCGCGCAGCGCGGCGTGCATCCCGCTCAGCAGGCCGTCGAGTTCGCTTCGGCGGCCGTCGTCGTCGACGTGCTCGAGTTCGGTGGGGTCCAGCCGGCGCAGCCGCGTGCTGATCTCGTCGACCAATCGCTCAGGACGCGACGAGCCCGACGAGCCCGGCAGCAACCGCAGGTTCGACCGCAACCGTTCCAGTTGGTAGACAAGGGATCTGGGGTTCTCCGGGTCGAACAACACCAGGTCCGCCACAGCGGCCACGCTGACCCTGCCCAGGTTGCGTCTGCGGTAGATCACCGACGACTCACACACCACCAGTGCGGACTCGGTGATGGTCTGTTCGGCGTCCGGGCTGCGCACAGTGGTCAGCGTGGCACGCAGCAACGCCGACAGCGCGAGCCCGCGTTCGATGCGCTTGCCGATGTCCATCAACGTCCACCCGGCGTCGCGCACCATCGACTCGGCGGCCACTCCCGACAGGGCCAGCATGCCGGCGAGGGTCTGTTGCTGGGCGAGGGCCAGCTGGGTGTCGTCGATCCGCGCCCCGCGCGGCGAGCCGGCCTGCTCGGCCAGCGCCCGCTCGACGGCGCCGAGCACCATCCAGGTGTCGTTGGACATCTGGTCGCGCACCGAGCGGGCCGCCAGGCCGAGCCGCTCCACGGAGTGGGCCAACGATCCGGGGCATTGCCGGTCGGCGGTCAACGACCACAGTGTGCGCTGGGCGGCGGACACCGCCTCGGCGTAGGTGCCCGCGGCTTCGGTCTCGGTGCCGGTGATCACGCCCAGCGCGCGCAACAGGACCGGCACACATTCGCTGCCGTCCATGTCCTGGCGGTAGCGATACTCGTGATACCGCTCGCGGGTGACGATCAGCAGCCGGGCCAGGTTCTCGGCGCGCTCGCCGTAGCGGCCCATCCAGAAGAGGTCCGACAGAACGCGCGGCGAGCTGATCGAGCGCGTGCCGCTGGGCAGCTCCACCGGCGGCACGGTCAACGTATCGGCTTTGGCCCGTGTCGGCGGCCGAATCCAGACATCTTTGGCGGCAATGGTTTTCAGCGCATAGGCGGAGTTTCCGGGTGCCAGCACGTAGCCGAGGCCACCGATCATGGGCGCATACCCGCCACGTTGGGCCACCGTGAACAAACGCATGCCGACGCTGGCCGCCGACAACCCGCCCGGATAGCGGTCGGTGGGCGCGGACGAGAACTGCGGCAGCTCCTGGCCCACCCACTGCCAGGGGTGGGCCTCGATACGGGCGGTCAGTTCCTCGCGCTGCTCCGCCGACAGCGCAGGCCCCACGATCGTCTCGCCGCCGACCGTCGACTTGATCAGCAGCGTGTTCAGCCTCGACACCAGATGTGCGCGCTCCCGGTCGAATCCGCCCCAATAGAGCTGCGGGGTGTCCAGCAACGGCTTCTCCCCCAGCAACCGGTCCGCCAGCTGCGGCAGGAAGCGCTGCAGCCCAGGGCTTTCCAGAATGCCGGCGCCGAGGGTGTTCACCACCGTCACCGCGCCCCGCCGCTGCACCTCGACCAGGCCGACCACACCGAGCCGGGAATCGGGTCGCAGATCCAGCGGGTCGGCGTAGTCGGCGTCGACCCGGCGAAGCACCACGTCCACCCGCTTGAGGGTGCCCAGCGACCGCATCAACAGCTTGCCGTCCCGGACCACCAGGTCCGCACTCTCCACCAGGGGGAAGCCGAGTACCGATGCCAGGTAGGCCTGGTCGAAGGCTGTCTCGGAGTGGATACCGGGACTGAGGACCACCACCACCGGATCTTCGGCGGCCTCAGGCGCGGCCTCGATGAGCGCCAGCCGCAGCGCCTGGGCGAACGGCGAGGCCGGGCGCGGGCCGATGCGCTCGTAGACATCGGGCACGGCGTGCGCGACCACCCGGCGATCGGCCAGGGCGTAGCCGGCCCCCGACGGCGCCTGCGCCCAGTCGGCATTGACCACGAAGCGGCCGTCGGCGGCCCGGCTGACGTCGCAGCCGAGCATGAAGAGTTGATGGCGCCCGGGGTTCTCGATGCCGCGGGCGGCCCGGATGTAGCCGGGATGCCCGAACAGCAACTGCGGCGGCAGGATCCCGGTGGTGATCGCCCGCCGCTCGCCGTAGAGATCGGTCAGGACCGCGTCGAGCAGCCGGGACCGTTGCAGCACACCGGCTTCCAGCGTCTCCCAGTCGGTGGCGGACACCACCAGCGGTATGGCATCGAGATGCCAGGTGCCCGGCGTCGCGATGCCCTCGCCGGGGACGGTTCCCGAGTCGTCGACCTCGATGTAGGTGATGCCGTCGTTGTCGACCAACCCGCGCACCACGCCGCGCAGCCGTTCCAACCCGGCCCGGCCGCGCTCGCCGATGAGATCACCGAGTTCCTGCCACGACGGGCGGATGGTCCCGGTGGCGTCGACGAACTCGTCGTACCCGGTGTCGCCGAAGGCACCCGCCCCGCCGCCGTGCACGTCGAACAGGGCGTCCTGGGCGCGTGCGGCGCGGTATCCGGCGAGCAGACGGTCCGGGTCATGGCTCGAGCGGCTCAATCCAGAACCGGCAGCGGACAGCGACAACGGCCCACCTCCTGATTCCAGACTCCTGCACACGCATGGCCCGCCCCGAGCATATTCGGGTCGGTGGTCCCCATCAGTTCTGCAGCACTGTGCGGGCCCGTCGCAGGTCGAGGATCCCCGGCGCGCCGACGTCCGTGGATTGCCGGGCCAGTTTCTCCCGGATATCGCCGACGTCGACCTTGCCGGGGGTGAACCCGGTGGCCTCGAAACGCCGTCCGCGGCGCGATTCGGCCTCCACGGCGTTGACCGGCGGGGTGTCGTACGCCCGGCCGCCCGGGTGCGAGACGTGATAGGTGCAGCCCCCGCGGGACGTCCCGGTGGCCGTGTCGACCAGTTCGAACCGCAGCGGGCCGTCGACGGTGATGGTCGGGTGCAGCGCGCTCGGCGGCTGCCACGCCCGGTAGCGGACGCCGCCGACCAGCACGTCGGGGTTGTCGGTGGCCAGCATCGGGATCGGGTAGCCGTTGCAGGTCAGGATGTGGCGCTGCCGGTCGGCGCCGATCGTCCGGACCTGGATGCGCTCCACCGAGGAGTCGACGTAGCGCGCGGTGCCGGTGCCGGTCGATTCCTCGCCGAGGGTGTTCCACGGTTCGATGGCCCCGCGCAGCTCGATCTCGACGTGGTCGAACACCGCGGTACCCACCCGTGGGAAGCGAAACTCGGTGAACGGGTCCAACCAGCTGGTGTCGAAGTTGACGCCGTGTGCGCGCAGGTCGGCACAGACATCGGCAATATCGTGAATGATGAAGTGGGGCAACAGGTATCGCCCGTGTAGGTTCAGGCCGTGCCGGATCAGCGGCGCCCGTAGCGGCTGGTCCCAGAACCGTGCCACCAGCGCACGCACCAGCAGCGACTGCACCATCGCCATCTGGAAGTGCGGGGGCATCTCGAAACCGCGCAGCTCCAGCAGACCCAGCCTGCCGCGGGGGCTGTCGGGGCTGTAGAGCTTGTCGATGCAGAACTCGGCGCGGTGGGTGTTGCCGGTGATGTCGGTGAGCAGGTGGCGCAGCGCCCGGTCGGCGATCCACGGAGCGACGCTTGCGGAGCGACCATGATCGGGAGCGACGCTTGCGGAGCGACCATGATCGGGTCGGGACGCGTCCTCCGCCGTCAGCCGGGCGATCTCGGCGAAGGCGATCTCGAGTTCGTAGAGCGCTTCGGAGCGGCCCTCGTCGACCCGCGGCGCCTGCGACGTGGTGCCGATGAACCGGCCGGCGAACAGATACGACAGCGCCGGGTGGCGCTGCCAGTAGGTCAACAGTGACACGAGCAGGTCGGGTCTGCGCAGCAGCGGCGAGTCGGCCGGGGTGATGCCGCCCAGCGTGATGTGGTTGCCGCCGCCGGTGCCGCCGTGCGTTCCGTCGACGTCGAATGACTCGGTCGACAGCCGGGCCAGCCGGGCCTCGTCGTACAGGGTGCGCAACTGGTCGCGCTGCTCGGCGAAGCTGGCGGCGGGTGTGACATTGACCTCGATGACGCCGGGATCCGGCGTGATCGACATGGATTGCAGCCGCCCGTCGGGCGGCGGCCCGTAACCTTCGACGACCACCGCGCAGGCGATCTTCGCGGCGGCCGCCTCCACCCGGGTGATCAGGTCGACGAAGTGTTCCAGCTCCTCGGTGGGCGGGATGAAGATGTAGAGCAGACCGTCGCGAATCTGGGCGACCATCGCGGTGGTGGGCGCGGTGGGCGAATGCTCTACGGCGGCGTTAGCGGCTCCGGGATCGACCGGCAGCGCGCGCCCGCCGCTGGCGATCGGGTCGGCGGGTGCCGACGGACGGGGCGGCTGCCAGCTGATCGAGTCCAGCGGTAGGCGAAGCCCGGCCGGCGAGTCACCCTCGAGCAACACCACCCGGCCACGGCGCAGCCGCCAGTCCGCACTGGCCCAGCCGGCGTCGTCCTCGCGGCGGTGCAACGGCAGCACGTAGGCGGCCGGTTCGGTGACCGGATCTTCGAGGCGGGCCAGCAGCGCCGCCCGCGCGGCGGCGGTGTCGGTCTCCAGATCGTCGCCGGGTTCGACCGGGTCGCCCGCGGGCAGCCGAGCTGCGTGCGCCAACCGGGTCAGCGGGTCCTCGAACGCCGCGCGCACCTGGGTGGCAGGCAGTCCGAGGTCGTCGGCGATCGCCGACAGGATCTGTTGCGCCGCTTCGGGATCGACGTCTTCGTGGGCCCCCCAGGGGTCGGCAAGCAGTGCCTCGTCAGCCCACAGCGGCTTGCCGTCGCGGCGCCAGTGGATGCCGATCTGCCAGCGCGGCAACGGTTCTCCCGGATACCACTTGCCCTGGCTGCGCTGTACCAGGCCACGGGGCGCCCATACCGCCTTGAGCCGCGCAGCCAGCACCGAGGCCCGCTCCCGTTTGTGCGGGCCGTCGGCGGCGGTGATCCACTCCTCATCGAGCTGGTTGTCCACCGAGACGAAGGTCGGCTCGCCGCCGACGGTCAGCCGCACATCGGCATCGGCCAGTCGCTCGTCGATTCGGGCGCCGAGTTGGTTGATCGCAGCCCAGGCGGCGTCGGTGTAGGGCAGCGTGACACGCGGATCCTCATGCACGCGGGTGACGATGTTCGCGAAGTCCAGGGTGGCCTCCGCGATCCCGGTGGTACCGGTGATCGGCGCCGCCGACGACGGATGCGGCGTGGCGGCCAGCGGAATATGGCCCTCGCCGGCAAACAGACCGGAGGTGGGGTCCAGCCCGATCCAGCCTGCGCCGGGAACGTACACCTCGGTCCAGGCGTGCAGGTCGGTGAAATCAGCGGCAGGCCCGGACGGTCCGTCGAGGGCCTCGACGTCGGAGGTCAGCTGCACCAGGTAGCCGGACACGAATCGGGCGGCCAAGCCCAATCCCCGAAGGATCGACACCAGAAGCCACGCGGAGTCGCGGCAGGATCCGATCCCGGTGCGCAGGGTGTGATCCGGGGTCTGCACCCCGGCCTCCATCCGCACGCTGTATCCGACGTCGCCGTTGACCGCACGGTTGAGCGCCACCAGGAAATCGATGGTCCGCGTGCCGGGCGCGACCACGAAATCCCGCACCCACGACCCCACCAGGTCCCCCGGCCCCGATCCCTCGTCGCCCTCGTCGACCGGGCGCAGGTAGGGCTCCAGGTCATCTTTGAGCGCCTTGGGGTAGACGAAAGGGAAGGTTTCGGCGTAGTCCTCGATGAAGAAGTCGAACGGGTTGATGACCTTGAGGTCGGCGATCAGCCCGACCTTGATGGTGAGTTCCCGCGTCCGGGTGGGAAACACCAGCCGGGCCAGGAAGTTACCGAAGGCGTCCTGCTGCCAGTTGATGAAATGGTCGGCGGGCTCGACCTCCAGCGAGTAGGCCTCAATGGGCGTGCGTGAATGCGGTGCGGGCCGCAGCCGGACGACATGCGGGTGCACCTCCACCAATCGGTCAAAGGTGTAGGTGGTGCGGTGCTCGAGCGCCACTTTGATGCCCATAGGCCGCTAATCCCATCACAAGACCCTCGACAACGCAGGGCGCGGTGCGGCGTCAGCTCCGCCGTCCGCCGTTGGGAAGCAGGGTTGAGGACGGCCGGCTCGGCCGGATGGGGAACGCGGGCTGCTCGCTGGCAGTGGCGGATGTCTCCGTCGGGCTGGTCGTCGCCGTCTGCATCGGAGCGACTGGCTGAGTCGGGAGCACCGTCTCGGTCGCAGTCGGCGGGTAGGTGGGAGTCGGCGTCGGTGTGATGGCCGGAACGGGTTCCGGAGCCGGTGGCGGGACCGTCGTCGGCGCGGCCGCAGCAGAACTCGGCGTCTCGATGGCAGGTCCGGGAGCCGTTCCGGGCTCGATCCGGGGGGCGTTCGTAGTACTCGGCTCGGGCGAGCCGGGGCCGGCATCGGGCGGGGTCGGCACACGGAGCACCGTTGCGATCGCGAGACCCGCGACCACGACCCCGACGACCGTCATCGCGATTCCACGAGGCGATACATGGTCCTTCAGACTTGCGATGTTGTTCATCCACCCCACAGGCGCTAGATGTACTCGGCTAGGACGTTGGCGTCAGTCTGCTGATCGGGGGTTGGCCTCCGAGGGCTGAGTGGCGTCGTCGATTGTTGTAGTCCTCGAGCCAGGGTGCAAGGGCAGCGCTGCGAGCGTCGTTGGTGGTGAATATCTGCTGGTAGGCCCACTCGGTCTGCAGGGTGCGGTTGTAGCGCTCCACTTTCCCGTTCTGCCAGGGGCAATGCGGCTTGATGAAGACGTGCTTGGCGCCCAGGCCTGCGATGACAGCCGCGACATCGGCGGAGCGTCGATAACTCCAGTGGTTGTCGGTGATGAGTCTCTCGATGGTCGGGATGCCGTGGGCGCGGAAGTACTCGGCGGCCCTGGCTAAAAACTCACCGCACGTCGCTCCCTTTTCATCGGGCAGGATCTCTGAGTAGGCCAGCCGCGAATGGTCGTCAACGACGGAGTGCACGTAGTCGAACCCGATGCGCGCGTTCCTCTGTGCAGCAGATCTGCTCTTGGCTCGGCCGTGAGCCTTCCATCCGCCTCCGTCAGGGATGCGGCCAATCTTCTTGACATCCATATGAATTAGTTCTCCGGGGCGTGCCCGTTCGTAGCGGACCGCGGTCGCTTTCGATGACCGGATCACGTCACCGGTCAGCGGGTCGCAGTCCCTCAGATACGGCAGCTGGTGGCGGCGCAAGATCGCCGAGATCGTGCGGGCCGGCAGACCGAGTTCGGCGCCGATCCAGTCCTGGCCCCGCCTACTGGCGCGGCGCAGTTCGAGGACCGCATCTTCAATGACAGCTGATGTGCGGCGCGGGCAGCGGTGTGGTCGTGAGGAGCGATCCGACAACCCGGCAACGCCTTCATCGCGAAACCGGCGCACCCATCGGTGAGCGCACTGGCGCGACACTCCTAATTCGGCAGCGACATGAGACACCGGTCGGTGTCCCTTAACGATCCGCTCAACGAGCAGCAGACGACCATGAACGGTCAAACGGGCATTAGCGTGGGACACGAGGACCTCCGTGGACTGGTGAAGACGTCAGACATCTCCACTAAGCCCGGAGGTCCTCCCTACAGCAATAGCGATCCGTCACCAATGTCTAAGCCGAGTACAGCTAGACGCTAGTCGGTCTTCGGTCCCGCCCACAGTCGGCCCGTACCGTGGCGGCGCGTCTCGTGCCGGCGGCGCGTGGCCAACACCAGCACTCCGGCCACAGTGATGCCCACCAGGTTGATCGCCAGTTGCGCAGCGGATTCGGCGGCCACGTCCCATTCTCCGACCGACGCGGCGACGACAGCGAAACCTGCGGCGGGCACGGTGGTCACCGAGATGAACACCCCTACCAGGGCGGCGGATTTGGCCGACACCAGCGACAGCATTCCTGCCGCGCCGGCCAGCAGCGCGACCACGAACGACAACGGACCGACCCGAAAGATGAAGTCGACGTCGGTGAGTTGACGAGTGCTGCCCAGCTCGATCCAGCCCAGCGCCTCGCCGCCGAGCACGAACGCCGCGGTGACGGCCATGGCGACCGGGAACCCGACCAGCAGTGCCAGTGACGCACGGCGGGCCAGGTCCAGCCTGCGGCGCACCAGCGCCACCGCCAGGGCGGCCAGCGGCCCGAATTCCGGGCCGACGACCATGGCGCCGACCACTGTCACCGGAGAGTCGGTCACCACGCCGACCGCGGCGATCATGCACGCCAGGCACAGAAACAGCAGGAAGGTGATGTTGAGCGTGGACTCCTCGCGGGTGCGGGCCGCCAGCTCCTCCCAGACGATCGCATCCCCCGGGTCGCCGTCGGCCTGCTTCTCGGCGCGGTAGGCCGCGGTGGATACGACGGTGTCCACCACATCGAGGGTGATGGCGCCCTTGTGGTGCAAGTCCAGTGCCTTCAGGTCGTCGACGACGTCGTTGGCGCATTCACGTGCGATGTCGGCGGAGATCTCGTCACCCGGCGGGTCCAGCGCCGCCCCCTGATGCACCACCAGGTGCGTCACCCCGACCTGCCGCTGCAGGACAGCCAACACGTCGTCGCGAAGGTCGACCGGCGCGATCACCCGCAGATGCAGCACAATCGCGAGACTACTTCCCCAGGGGTGCAAGAATCTTCGTTGTGGATCGGCCCAAGCCGCGCTGGATACCCGCCCGTCTGTGGCCCTGGCTCAGCAACCGCTGGGTTCAGGCCGTCCTCGTGATCGCGCTGTTCGCCATCCTGGGCGTGATCTTCATGTTGACCTCGGACCGCAAGGACACCGACTACTGGGCCGGCTACGCCAACGGGCAGCGCTGGGTCGACGCTGGCGGCTACCAGGCGCACGAGGAGTCGATCGCGGCGTACTGCTCGAGCCAAGCCGCCCACCACGCCGCCAGTTACCGACGCGGCTGCGTGGACGGCGCCCACAACGCCATGCGCTGACTCGGACTGCTCCGGAAGCGGTTGGCTACTGTCTGGATTGGGCCGGGATCGGCTCGGTGTTCGCCGCCCGGGCCGCCGGGTTGGGCCACGGGCTCGGCACCGGACGTGGCCGCACTCGCTGCGGCCACCAGAACCACCGGCCCAATAGGGCGGCGATCGACGGCGTCATGAACGAGCGGATCACCAGCGTGTCGACCAGCAGGCCCATGCCGATGGTCGTGCCGACCTGCGCGATGACCGTCAGCTCGCTGAAGGCCATGGCCGCCATCGTCACCGCGAACACCAGGCCGGCGGAGGTGACCACCGAACCGCTGCCGCCCATCGCGCGGATGATGCCCGTCTTGAGGCCGGCCGGGATCTCCTCCTTGAGGCGCGCCACCAGCAGCAGGTTGTAGTCGGAACCGACCGCGAGCAGGATGACGATCGCCATCACCATCACCATCCAGTGCAGCGGACGGCCGATCAGGTCCTGCCAGATCAACACCGACAAACCGAATGACGTGCCCAGCGACAATGCCACCGTGCCCACGATCACCGCGGAGGCCACCACGGCCCGGGTGATGATCAGCATGATGATGAAGATCAGACACAGGGCCGCCAACCCGGCGATCATCAAGTCGTAGTCGGCGCTGTCCTGCATGTCCTTGAAGCTGGCCGCGGTGCCGGCGAGATAGATCTTGGAGCCCTCCAGCGGGGTGCCCTTGATCGCCTCGAACGCCGCATTCTTGATCGGGTCGATATGACTGAGACCCTCCGGTGACATCGGATCACCCTCGTGAGAGATGATGAACCGCACCGCTTTTCCGTCCGGCGACAAGAACATCTTCATGCCGCGCTTGAAGTCCGGATTGTCGAACGCCTCCGGCGGGAGGTAGAACGAGTCGTCGTTCTTGGCTTCGTCGAACGCCTTGCCCATCGCGCTCTGGTTGTCCTGCATGGCCGCGATCTGATCCTGCTGACCGGACTGGGTGCTCTGCAGGGTGAGCTGCATGGTCCGCATCGAGCGCATCGTGTCGATCATCGGCGGCATCAGCGTGCGCATCTGGGCCGTCAACAGGTCCAGCTTGTGCAGATCCGGTACTAGCAGCTGGAAGTCGTCGGTCATGGTGTCGATGCCGTCCAGGGTGTCGAACACCGACCGGATCGAGTTGCACACCGGGATGTCGAAGCAGTGCGGTTCCCAGTAGAAGTAGTTGCGGAGCGGCCGGAAGAAGTCGTCGAAGTCGGCGATGTGGTTGCGCAGCGTCTGGATGTCGGCCAGCGTCAGGTCCATCTTGCCGACCATGCTGTGGGTGACGGCGTTGAGCTGCCCGAGCAGGTCGTACATCTTCGTCATCTGATCGATGGAGACGTTCATGTCGTCGCCCATCTTCAGCATGTCCTTCATCCGGTCCTGCATGTAGGACTGGTTCAGCGTCTGCGTGGTGCCCTGCATACCCAGCAGGAACGGGATCGAGCTGTGTTCGATCGGGGTACCCAGCGGCCTGGTGATGGTCTGCACCCGTCCGATGCCCGGCGTGTGGAAGATGGCCTTCGCCACCCGATCGATCACCAGGAAGTCGGCCGAGTTACGCAGGTCGTGGTCGCTTTGCAGCATCAGGAGTTCAGGGCTCAGCCGCGCCTCCGGGAAGTGCCGCTCGGCGGCGGCGAACCCCTCACTGGCCGGAATGTCGGCAGGCAGGTAGTGCCGGTCGTTGTAGTCGGTTCGGTAGCCGGGCAGCGCAAGCAGCCCGATCAGGCAGACGAAGGTCGTCGCCACGAGGATCGGTCCCGGCCAGCGGACCACCGCGGTGCCGATGCGCCGCCAAAAACGTTCACGGGACGCCGCCTTGGGCTCCAGCAGGCCGAAGCGGCTGGCCGCGGTCACTACGGCGGGGCCGAGTGTCATCGCGGCGGCAACCACCACCACCATGCCGACGAACAGCGGAACGCCCATCGACTGGAACATCGGGCTGCGGGTGAAATGCAGACAGAACAACGCGCCGGCGATCGTCATCCCGGACCCGACGATCACGTGCCCGGTGCCGTGATACATCTCGTAATAGGCGGACTCTTTGTCCGCGCCCTTGCTGCGCGCCTCCTGATATCGGCCGAACAGGAAGATCACGTAGTCGGTGCCGGCCGCGATCGCGACCATCACGAGCAGGTTGACCGCGAACGTCGACAGTCCGATCAGGTGGTGATAGCCCAGGAACGCCACCACGCCGCGCGCCGCCGCCAGTTCGAGGAACACCATCACCAGGGCGATCAGCACCGTGACGATCGAGCGGTAGACCACCAGCAGCATCACGGTGATCACGCCGAACGTCAGACCGGTGATGATCTTGAGGCTGCGGTCACCGGCGATGTGGGTGTCATTGATCAGCGCCGACGATCCGGCGACGTAGGCCTTGATCCCCGGCGGTGCGGGCACGCTCTCGACGATCGACTTGACTGCCTCGACCGATTCATTGGCCAGACCCTCGCCCATGTTGCCGGCCAGGTAGGCCTGCACATAGGCGGATTTGCCGTCGGCGCTCTGCGACCCGGCGGCGGTGAGCGGATCGCTCCAGAAGTCCTGGATGTGCTCGACGTGGGTCTTGTCGGCCTCGAGCTTCTTGACGATCTCGTTGTAGTACTGGTGCGCAGCGTCGCCGAGCGGCTGGTCGCCTTCCAGCACGATCATCACCGAGGTGTTCGACTTGAACTCGTGGAATGTGTTGCCGATCGTGCTCATCGCGACCGACGAGGGCGCGTCCATCGCCGTCATCGGCACCGACTGCTGCTGGCCGACGACCTCGATCTGCGGCACGACGATATTGGTGACGACGGTCAGCGCCAGCCAGCCCAGGATGATCGGGACGGACAGCCAGCGCACCCACTGCGCGATGTGGGGCCGCCTCCCCGGTTCCGCTTGCGGCTTTTCGTCTTTGTTCAGCAGGATCATGCGGACTTGACCAGGCAGAAGGTCTGCGCGTTCACACCGGTGTTGGTCTTCTCGTCCTTGAGCTCGCCGTTGACGATGATCCGGCAACCGATCGTGTCACTGTCGCCCTGGGCGACGATGTTGGCCGATGCGGCCGGCGCGGTGGTTGTCAGGGTCAGCGACCACGGCAGGGTGACGTCCCGCGCGATCTGCGGCTGGGCGTCCAGGTCGAGGTAGTTGATGGTGGCGACGGCACCGGGCGGGCCGTAGATCTCGTACACCACGGTCTTCGGGTTGAACGGCTTGGTGTCATTGGCCAGGCCGCTACCGGGCCGGGTCGTCTCGGTCTTTCCGAACACGCCGTGCAGGCGGAAAACACCGAACGCGGCGATGGCGATCACCAGAACGATCACGATCGGCAGCCATATCTTGCGAAGGAGCTGCAGCGGTCCACGACGCTTGGTGCGGTGACCTGCGGATTGAGCCTGCTGCTTTCCCGGGCCGGCCGGAGCGTCGTCGGTTGGCGCGCCCGAGGCCGCGTAGGTCTGGCTTTCCAGCGTCACGACCGGACCCCCTTCTGGCCTCGCAGATCAGCCTGTCGATTCACCGCGGCCCCATTTAGCACCGCTACATAGTAGGACTAACGGATCTTGTCAGCATAACCCGTGTGATCAGCCTCATGGACCACCCGAATTTCTGACAGGTGTCACACGATCCGGTTACTCGATCGTGGCCGTGAGCCCGAATTCGTCGAGGACCTCACCTATTGAGGCCTTCAGCAGGTCTTTGCTGTTCGGGCCACCGGGACGCCACGCCGAGACCGAGAGCGAAACCTCACCGTTGACCTGACCCGCTGCCAGGAACAAGGTGCCACCGAGCCGGTCGAGAATGTCCGCCGTGATCCGCGACTCGAGCTGACGCACGACGATGTGATCGGCGTCGGTGCCATCGGGCCGGTTCACCGCCGGGTCCAGCTTCCCGAGATTGGAGCACCCGATCGGCGCGCCCGCGCCGAGCGCCATCCCCTCCAGTCGACGGGCCAGCCCGGGCGGGATCAGCGGCGCCAGCGCCACCGGTCCCAGCAGCTCGAAGCGGCTTTCTGACAGCGCGGCCAGGTTCTTCTTCAGTTCGGCACGCACATCGCGCAGGGTCTGCGTGACGTTGACAGGGTCGATGCTCACCGTCATCCCGGTGAGGGCGTTGGCCCGGGTGTCACCCTCGGTGCGTTCGCTGACCGGGAACTGCAGCCGGACCCGTCCGGTGTCGTCGACCCGACCTTGCTCCTGCCCGAGCTTCGCGGCGATTCCGGCGAACAACGAATTGCTGGTTCCGCCAAGGCTTTCCATGCGTTGTTGCCATTGATCCTCGTCGATGTACGCGACCAGCGCAGGCACGGTGACAAGCCGGCTTTCGTCGATCTCGGCCGGCGCCGGCGCTGAACGTCCAGCCGATGAGGTGAGTTCGTCCCGGCTGTTGCGGGCCAGTGTCACCGCGGCACCGATCGCCTTGGCGAAGTCGGGCACCGCACGCACCAGGGCCGCGGCGTCTTCGCGCAGGGCCTGCCCGCGGGTCCGGGCATGGGGCTGGGGATAGCCGAGGTCCCAGGTCTCGCCGCCGGCCGCCTGTTTGATGGCCAGGGTGATCGCCAGCCCGTCGCAGATCGAATGCGAGGCGATCAGCGTGACCACCGCCCCACCCTCCGTGAACGGCTGAACGGCCAGCCGCCAGGACGGTCCGCCCTCGGGATCGATCGGGACGCGAATCTGCTCGTCGAGCCAGTCCAAGGCCTCGGCGCGTGGCCGGGGGGCGGCCGCGATGTCGATGTCGGCCGGGCCGGTCCAGGCCACCCAGTGGTCGCGGCCGAAAGGCAGCGGCGAGCGCTCGATGCGGCGCCCCAACAGGCCGCGGCCGAGGTTGTGGTGAAAGCGACGCAGCCCGTCGAAGTCGACCGGGCGCTCATAGATCCAGGCGTACTGGGCCAGCGGTCCGCGACCGAGCGCCCGCAGTCCGAGGAAGGATCCTTGATCGATGTACGCCAGCGTGGAGTCCACACCGGCCATCGTAGGCGGGGGCAGGATCACCGCGACGCAGGCGCGGCGCCTTTCCGCTTGAGCTCCACACCCAGTTCCTCGGGTGGCACGAGATGCCCTCGTGTGCAACGGATTTCGACAGTCGCGTCGGCTCCGCACTCCAGGTGGGCCAGCCGCAGCCGGCTCTCGTCGGGAAGATGCCGCCGGCCCCACTCGAACATCGCCCACACCACCGGCATCAACTCGGTGCCCGAGTCGGTGAGCACATACTCGTCGCGCACCCGCTGCCCCGGCTCGCGGTAGGGCCGCCTGGCCAGCAGCCCGGCGTCGACGAGTTCGGCCAGCCGAGCCGACGTGGCGGCCTTGGTGATACCCACCCGTCGGGCAAAATCGTCGAATCGGGTGGTGCCGTAGTAGGCCTCCCGGAGGATCAGCATCGCCGACTTGGTTCCGATGACCGCCATGGTCTTCTCGATCGGGCATTTCCCGACCGCCGACCAGGCGTCGCGGTCGGCCAGGGGTCCCTGCAGCATTGTCACGTAAGTCACTCCATTTCTGAGTTGTTTTCACTATACCTAGGTGTTATAGCTGGGTATAGAGAGCAGTACTCAGCGACGAGTTCAGGAGGACAACATGGCCGGTTACTCAGGGCGCGACGCCGTCATCGTGGGGGCGGTCCGCACGCCGATCGGCAAGGGCAAACCCGGCGGCGCGCTGCACGGCGTGCTTCCGGCCGATCTGCTGGCGCACAGCCTCGCCGAGCTGGTCGCACGCACCGGTGTCGACCCGGTCGAGATCGACGACGTCATCGCGGGCGCGGTGACTCAGGCCGGTGACCAGGCGGTCAACATCGCCCGAAACGCGCTGCTGGGGGCCGGCTTCCCGGAGTCGGTGCCAGGGACCACCGTCGACCGGCAGTGCGGCTCGAGCCAGCAGGCGATCTCGTTCGCCGCGCAGGGCGTCATCGCGGGCGCTTACGACGTGGTGATCGCCGGCGGCGTGGAGTCGATGAGCCGGGTACCCATGGGGTCGTCGGTGCTGCCGGGCAGCGATCCGTTCGGCACCCGGTTCGCCGCACGCTATTCGGACGGCCTGGTGCCGCAGGGCATCAGCGCCGAGCTGATCGCCGCACGCTGGGGGCTCTCACGTGCCGAGCTCGACGAGTTCTCCGCTGCCAGCCACGAGAAGGCCGCGCAAGCCACCAAGGACGGGTTGTTCGACAACGAGCTCGTGCCGATCGCGGGCCTGCAGACCGACGAGATCATCCGTCCCGGAACGACGGTCGAGACGCTGGCCGGGTTGAAGCCGGCGTTCTACAGCGAGGCGTATGCGGCGCGCTTTCCGCAGATCAAGTGGGAGATCACGCCCGGCAACTCCTCACCGCTGTCCGACGGCAGTGCCGCGGTGTTGATCACCTCATCAGAGGTCGCGCGCCGGCACGGCTGGAAGCCGCTGGCGCGCATCCACACCACCACCGTGGTGGGCTCGGATCCGCTGTACATGCTGACCGGCGTCATCCCTGCGACGGAGAAGGTGCTGAGCAAGGCTGGACTCACCCTCGCTGACATCGACCTGTTCGAGGTGAACGAGGCGTTCGCCCCGGTGGTGCTGAGTTGGGCCCATGACACGGGAGCTGACTTGGCCAAAACCAACGTCAACGGCGGCGCGATCGCGATCGGGCACCCGCTGGGCGCCAGCGGCGCGCGGATCATGACCACGCTGGTCAACGCCCTCGATCAGCGGGGCGGCCGCTACGGCCTGCAGACCATGTGCGAGGGCGGCGGCATGGCCAACGCCACGATCATCGAGCGGCTCTGACATGGTGACAGAGACCAGCTTCGCCGGGGTCCGGGTGCGGCACGACAGCACCAAGAGTTACGACGACCTGGTTGCCGCGCTGCTCGCCGACATCGGCGAGCGGCCGGTGCCGATCGGCGACCTCGGAGCCGCCGGCGGTGATTGGCCGTCGTATCGGGAGCGGGTCGAAAAGTACGTAGGGCCAAGCGGATTCATGCTGTTCGCACTGCTCGACCATGGTGCCTGGATCACCAAAGCCGGCATCGCACGCAGGGTGTTGCGGGTCATCCTCGGCAACCCGTTGATCGCGATCACCATGCTTCGCCATGACGTGACGGCGGGCTTGTTCGCCCCGGTCGAGTTGCTGATCCTCGACGAGGACGCCGGCAGCAGCCTGACCTACATCAAGCCGTCGTCATTGATGGTCGTCGAGCCGAATCCGGAGCTGCTCAGCGCCGCCGAGGCGCTCGACAACAAGTTGGCGGACTTGGCCGCGAAGGTTACGTGCGAAAGCCCTACTGACCGCTGAATCCCGGTTCGATGCGGATGGCGGGTCCGCCGGCTATGTCGGTCGGTTCGCCGTGGATCGACGACGCCGTTTCCACAGCAGCGCCAGGACTACGACAACCGCCGCCGAAGCCGCGACACCCTTCCACGGTGTCTGTTTGCCGCTGCGGGTCGACACATGCGCTGAAACCTCGCCTTCCGGTCGACCCGGTCGAGCGGCACGGGACTCCTGGCTCGACGAAGCGATCGGCTGCCCGCCGCCATCGTGGGGCGCACCGCGGAGGCCATCGCCACCCTGCACCGGCGGCGACGAATCATCGCCGGCCGGAGGCCATGGATACGCCCAATTGCTATGAGCGGCTGCCTCCTCGGCTGCTTCTGATTCGGCCTGCCGCTGCTGCCGTTCCTGCGGATCCGGTCCCACTTCGCCCTCCTCCGTCTGTGCCGCGTCCGATCGCGACCCTGGGTGTGCTGGGCCGACACCGGGCACGACCGACCACCGACAGTGGATTACCCCGACGACCGCCGCCCATACATCAGTCGCGCAATCGTCGATGTACTCACGCGATCAGGCGCGGGCGAGCTCGAACAGCGGGATGACCCGGCTGGTCTTGGACTGGTATTCCCCGAACCCGGGCGCCTCGGCCACGACCTTCGGGTAGGCCTCGTCGCGCTCCTCGCGCGAGAATTCACGCGCGACCACGTCATAGGCATCGGTGCCGATCTCGATGTGCGCCCGCGGGTTGGCGCGCAGGTTGTGCACCCAGTCCGGGTTGGTGTCGGCGCCCGCCTTCGAGCCGATGATGATCAGCTTCCCGTCGACATGGAAGTAGGCCAGCGGAGCTAGCCGCGGCTCGCCGGACTTCGCACCGGTGGTGTGCAGCAGCAGCAGCGGGCGGCCTTCGAACGGTCCGCCGACGACTCCGGCGTTGGCCCGGAATTCCTCGACGATGTTCTTGTTGAAGTCGTTCAGCGACGCAAAGTCAGGGGTTTCGGTCATGGCTTGTCCAGCTTCTCCGGCTTGAAATCTATTCCGGATTCCTTGCGCTGTTGGGCGGTGATCGGTGCAGGCGCATCGGTCAGCGGGTCGACGCCACCGCCGGACTTCGGGAACGCGATCACCTCGCGGATCGAATCGACGCCGGCCAGCAGCGCCACGATACGGTCCCAGCCGAACGCGATGCCGCCGTGCGGCGGGGCGCCAAAGGTGAACGCGTCCAACAGGAATCCGAACTTCTCCCGGGCTTCGTCGTGATCGATGCCCATCATCGCGAACACCCGCTCCTGCACATCGCGGCGGTGGATACGGATCGACCCGCCGCCGATCTCGTTGCCGTTGCAGACGATGTCGTAAGCGTTGGCCAGCGCCGAGCCCGGATCTGTGTCGAAGGTCGCCTCCGACTCCGGCATCGGCGCGGTGAATGCGTGGTGCACCGCGGTCCAGTTGCCTGATCCCACCGCGACGTCACCTGCTGCCGTCGCATCGTCGGCCGGTTCGAACAGCGGCCACTTCACGATCCAGGTGAAGGCCCACGCGGTCGGATCGATGAGGTCGAGGCGCTTGGCGATCTCGATGCGCGTCGCCCCGAGCAGGGCACGCGCACCCTTGGGGGTCCCGGCGGCGAAGAACACGCAGTCGCCCGGCGCGGCGCCGACGTGGGCGGCCAACCCGGCGCGTTCGGTGTCGGACAGGTTCTTGGCAACCGGGCCGCTCAGCTCGCCGTCCTCACCGACCAGGACGTACGCCAAGCCCTTGTGCCCGCGCTGTTTGGCGAACTCCTGCCAGCCGTCCAGCGTGCGGCGCGGCTGCGACGCGCCGCCGGCCATGACCACCGCACCGACATAGGGCGCCTGGAACACCCGGAAGGGCGTGTCCTTGAAGTACTCGGTGCACTCGACGAGTTCGACTGCGAACCGCAGATCGGGCTTGTCGGTACCGAATCGGCCCATCGCCTCGTCGTAACACATCCGCGGGATCGGGGTGGTGAGGTCGTAGCCGATCGTGGACCACACGGCCCGCAGCACTTCTTCGGACACCGCGATGACGTCGTCGGCGTCGACGAAGCTCATCTCCATGTCGAGCTGGGTGAACTCCGGCTGGCGATCGGCGCGGAAATCCTCATCTCGATAGCACCGCGCGATCTGGTAGTAGCGCTCCATGCCCGCGACCATCAGCAGCTGCTTGAACAACTGCGGGCTCTGCGGCAGCGCGTAGAACGAACCGGGCTGCAACCGGGCAGGCACCAGGAAGTCGCGCGCCCCCTCCGGGGTCGACCGGGTCAGTGTCGGGGTCTCGATCTCGACGAAGTCGTGGGCGGCCAACACCGAGCGCGCAGCCGCATTCACCGTGGAGCGCAACCGAATTGCGTCACCGGGACCGCCGTGCCTGCGCATGTCGAGGTAGCGGTATCTGAGCCGCGCTTCCTCGCCCGGCTGCTCATCGAGCTGGAAGGGCAACGGTGCGCTCTCCCCCAGCACAGTCAACGCTGTCGCATTGACTTCGATCTCGCCGGTGGGGATTTCGGCGTTGGCGTTGCCCTCGGGGCGGATCCCCACCACGCCCTCGACGGCGACGCAGAACTCGGCACGCAGCCGGTGCGCCTGAGCCAGCACGTCGGCGTCGTGGAACACCACCTGCGAGACGCCCGACGCGTCGCGCAGATCGATGAAGATGACGCCGCCGTGGTCGCGCCGGGTGGACACCCAGCCGGCCAGCGTGACCGTCTGCCCGGCGTCGGAGGCCCGCAACGAACCGGCGGCGTGACTGCGCAGCACTGAAACTCCTGAAAATCGAGATACTGACGGAAAGAAATCGAGGGTTCAGTCTATGAGGTGCACCCGACCGGACATACGTCACCTCGATGTATGGTCTCCCACGGAGGTAGCCCCGATGACCACGATGTATCCCTGCGAGCGCGTCGATCTGACGTTCATTCGCGACGCGAAGTTCCGCTTCTCCAATAGCGTGGACCTCGCCATCACACCCGAGCAGCTGTTCGAGGTCCTCTCCGACGCCGACTCGTGGCCGCAGTGGGCCAAGGTGATCACCGGGGTCACCTGGACCAGCCCCAAGCCGTACGGCATCGGCACCACCCGCACGGTGAACATGCTCGGCGGACTGGTCGGCGACGAGGAGTTCCTGGCCTGGGAGCCCTACACCTACCTGGCGTTTCGTTTCAACACCTGCTCGAACAAGGTGGTGGCCGCCTTCGCCGAGGAGTACCGCGTGGAGGAGACACCGGGCGGCTGCCGGCTGACCTGGACCGTGGCGCAGAAGGCGAACGGTCCGGCCCGGTTCGGGCTGATCGTGGGCGGCCCGCTGATGAATCTGTCGTTCCGGTGGTTCCTGGCCAATCTGCGCCGCTACACCGACAAGCGGTTCCACTAGTACAGCCCGGCCCAGGCCTGTCTGCGCAGCGCGTCGGGGTCGTCGACCGAGACGTCGCGGTTGGAACGGATGACGCGAGTGGCGCGCCGCGCGGAGTCGTAGCGGGGCCAATCCTCCAGTTCGCCGTGGGTGGCGAAGTTCAGCCAGGTGCGCTGCATCCGGCGACCCACCGCGGGCTGCACGCGGCGGCCGAGCGGGTGGATTTTGCGGCCCAGATATGAGCCGTAGCTGTGCTGGATGTGCACGATCTCGCTGCCGTGGGTGGCGCCGAGCCCCAACATCCGCAGAGTCCACGTGGTGTGGTCGAACCGGTACACGTGGGTGGTGGCGTGCGGGCTGTAGGCGTCGGCGAAGGCCCATGTCGGCGCGCCGAACATGACGTCGGATCCCACCGCTATCTGCGCACGCCGGCGCGGATAGTCCGGATACCCGGCCAGCACTCGGTTCCGGGCGTCCGGCGCGACCCGGTCGAAGTAGGCGTCGATCCCGTCGGCGGTGGTCGGCAGCATCGGCGGTTTGGACCAGGCGAACATCGACGCCTCGTGGCTGTTGGTCCCGACGATCAGCGGCACCGGATTGACCTCACCGGCCCGCGCCGCGTCGATCGGATGCCGGGGCAACAGGTCCACGCCGTACGTGAGCCCGTAGGCCAGCGTCGGGGTGGCCTGGGCGCTGCGGCGCTGCATCTCCCCC
This sequence comes from Mycolicibacterium aromaticivorans JS19b1 = JCM 16368, assembly GCF_000559085.1. Lineage (NCBI taxonomy): Bacteria > Bacillati > Actinomycetota > Actinomycetes > Mycobacteriales > Mycobacteriaceae > Mycobacterium > Mycolicibacterium aromaticivorans. The sequence goes on from NZ_JALN02000001.1 coordinate 322,995, forward strand.
GCCGCGCGGCGCAGCACTCGCTGCGGCAGCACCGGGAACGCGGCGGGGTCGGCGCCGACGAGGTCGACGAATTCGTGGGCGCGCTTGGCCCGGGTCGCCCGGTCGGCGATGAGCGGCAGCGCCGGACTCTGGGCGATCGCACGGGCGAACAACCCCTCGCCGGCCGGGCTGGCCAGCAGTGCCAGCACCGATGTCGCGCCGGCCGACTCACCGAAGATCGTCACCCGGCGCGGGTCTCCGCCGAAGGCGTCGATGTTGTCCTGAACCCAGCGCAGCGCCGCGATCTGGTCACGCAGGCACAGGTTGTCGGCGAATCCGGCGCCGAGATCGCCGAGTTCGAAGCCGCCGAACACCCCGAGCCGGTAGGTCACGTTGACCACGACGACGTCACCGTTGGCGGCCAGCCGGGACCCGTTGTAGAGCTGCAACTGCCCCGCGCCGTAGACGAAGGCTCCCCCGGGGATCCAGACCATGACGGGCAACGGGGTATCCGTCGCCGGCGCCCAGATCGTCAACGTCAGGCAGGCCTCGTCGCGGATCTTCGGGTCGTCACGGCCGCCGCCGACGAACGAGCGGCCCTGTGGCGGCACGGGCCCGTGCTCGACGGCGTCACGCACCCCGGCCCACGGTTGCACGGGGGCGGGAGCGCGAAAACGGCGCTCCCCGATGGGTTGTTGGGCATAGGGAATGCCGCGCCAGACCCGCACACCGCTTTCGGTGGTTCCGCGCAACGCACCCAGGGTGGTGTGAGCCACGGTCGACGGATCCGCGACGACGGTCACGACGAAATCGTAGTGTGGCAAGGTGAACGCGGCGGGTAACCGCACCTCAAGTACCGATCTCGGGGAGTGCTGATGACCTTTAACGAGGGAATGCAGATCGACACCAGCACGACCTCGACCGGTGGTGGCGGCGGTCGGGGCATCGCGATCGGCGGTGGTCTGGGCGGGCTGGTGGTGGTGCTGCTCGCGGTGTTCCTCGGTATCGACCCGAGCCAGGTGACCACTCCGCAGCAGACTCTGCCGCCGGGCGCGGAGCAGTCCGGCTACGACCTGAGTAAGTGCAAGACGGGCGCTGACGCCAACCAGTACGTCGAATGCCGCGTGGTCGCCACCGGCAACTCCGTCGACGGCGTGTGGAGCGACCTGCTCAGGGGCTACACCCGGCCGAGGATGATGCTGTTCAAGAATCAGGTGCAGACCGGGTGCGGCCCGGCAACCAGTGATGTCGGGCCGTTCTACTGCCCGGTGGACAAGACCGCGTACTTCGACACCGACTTCTTCAATGTCCTCAAGACCCAATTCGGTTCCAGCGGTGGACCGTTGGCGCAGGAGTACGTGGTGGCCCACGAGTACGGCCACCATGTGCAGGATCTACTCGGTGTACTCGGCCGCGCCCAGCAGGGGGCGCAGGGCGCCACGGGCGGCAGTGTGCGCACCGAGTTGCAGGCGGACTGCTACGCCGGCGTGTGGGCGCATTACGCGGCCATCACCAAGCAGCCCGGCACCGACGTCACCTATCTCGAACCGTTGACCGATAAGGACATCGCCGACGCGCTGTCGGCTGCGGCATCAGTGGGCGACGACCGTATCCAGAAGCAGGCCACCGGGCGGGTCAATCCCGAACAGTGGACCCACGGTTCGTCGGCCGAACGACAGAAATGGTTCACCACGGGCTATCAGACCGGTGACCCCAAACAGTGCGACACGTTCAAGGCCGGCGATCTGGGCTAGGCAGCTCGGCCTTCACTTCGGCCCGCTCGCCATCAAAGCTGAAATAGCCCGCAATCGGCCGGGTTTCGGGCAACGGCTCGTCGTAGCTCCACCCGACGTCCTCGACGTCGCCGGCGGCCCAGTAGGTCGCATACCCCTTGTAGTTGCAGTAGCTCGAGGTGTCCGTTCGCCGCAGCAGATCGGTGCGCACGTGCTCCGGTGCAACGTAAAGCCTTGGTGCCAGCGCGGTTTCGAACACGATCACAGTGTCGTCGGTGTCGACCAGCACATCGCCGGCGACCCGCACCTGTAGCCGCCGCCGCGTGGGCCGGCAGTCCACCCGGTGGTACGGGTTGGGCGGATAGTGCATCAGCGTTCGGCCCTCCTCCACCCAGGTGTCGACGGCATCCCACGGCACCTGCACATAGCCTGGCGCCGCTGGCTCGGGTTCGGTTGGCAGATCGGCTGTTTCACCCTTGGGGAAGGCGTAGCTCAGCGGCGCTCCGGCGCGGTGGACCAGCAGCGCGTTCTCGGTGTCGATGACCATCTGCCCGTCGCGCACCGCCTGCACCCGGCGCGGGTGCGGCTCGACGTAGACGATCGGATCTGCCACCGGCGCGGAGAACCAGCCGGCCCGGTCGGGTCCGAGTGGGCCGTGGCCGGCGACCAGACTCATCGCAGCGCTAGATCCGGGCTTCGGCGGCGATCGCGTTGTCGGAGATCCGCAGCGGCCGGATCAACGCGTCCTGGGTGAAGGACGCGATCAGCTCGCCGTCCTCGGTGTGCACCGCGCCGCGGATGTAGGACATGCCGGCACCGACCTGGGTGCTCTCGTGGGTGTAGAGCAGCCAGCCGGTCCAGCTGACCGGCTCGTGGAAGCTGACCGTGACCGTCATCGGTGCGGTGGACACCGTGAAGTGCGACTGCGCGGTGCCGATGCCCTCGTGCGCGCGCATGGTCGTCGAGATGCCGAGATGCCCGGTGAAGTAGGCGACCAGAGCCTTGGCCAGATCGTCGCGCGACGGGATCGGGTCATAGTGCAGCCAGGCGTAGACCTCCGGCGGTCCGACCTCGTCAGGGCTGTTGATGTCGATGACGTCGACGAGCTTGACTTGCCTTCCGCCCATGGGCATTTCGCACACGTTGGCCTCATCCGGCCCGGCGACCTCGGGGCGCGGCAGGTGGTGGCGGATGACGTCGGGGGTTGGCACGTCGGCCAGCACCGTGAACGTCATACACCGCTTGTCGTTCTGCGACGCGGTGACGATCGCCGAGGCTGTCGAGCGCCCCTCGGAGACGACGTCGATGTCGAGGATGACCGGCGGTCCGACCAGGACCGCGCGGGCGAAGACGCTGTGCACAGAGCGAATCGACTTGCCGCCGAAGCGTTTTGCGGCGGCGACGATCACCTGCGCGAGGACCTGGGTGCCCTCGACGACCTGACGTTCGTCGGCGTCGGCGATACCGGTCGGGGCGATGTAGCGATCCTGGCCGTCGGCTTCGACGTCGAAGAGTTCGAGCAGCCGCGCCACCGTCCACGGGTTTTGAACGGCTTCCCCGGAATTCGCAGTCATGTGTTCCTCACCTTGTCGCATTCCAAGACGGTAACGTCATTCTCGTCACTGTAACCCGACCGATAAGCTGACCCGATGGCCAAGGCCAACGAACGATCGCCCGAGGCGGTGCGCGCCGATCCGGACTCCCGGGAGGGCCGCTTCATGCGCTCAGCGCTGTCGATCCTGGCCGAGACGGGCCGCACCGACTTCACCGTCCTCGAGGTCGTCGAGCGCTCAAAGACGTCGCTGCGGTCGTTCTACCAGCACTTTTCCACCAAGGATGAGCTGCTTCTGGCGTTGATCGACACCATCATGGCCGAGTCGACCAAGCACTGGCGCACCGAGACCGACGCACTGCCGGCCGCCGAGGCGATGCGGGTGCTGATCGACCGCATCTGTACCCCGGCCGAATCCACCAAGCAGGACAGCATCAACCGCGGCCTGACGTACTACAACGACCACCTCGCCGAGTCGCTGCCGCGGGAGTACGCCCGGGTCCTGTCGCCGCTGCACGAATTGATCGGCGAAATCCTCAACCGAGGCATCGACGAGGGCAGCTTCCGGCCCGGCCTGGAAGTCGAGACCACCGCGGCATTGATCATGCAGGCGGTGCTCGGAGCCATGCGGCTACGCAGCCTCGGCGCCGAGCTCAACGGTGTACCCATCGACGGCGAGCACATATACGAATTCTGTGTCCGCGGCCTGCTGCCCTGACCCGTCTTCGCTGCTAGACCACACTTTTTCGACCAACCTGTCGGCCCGCGCGCCGTCGTGGTAACGTCATTACCGTTATCGACCAATCAGACTCTCTGGAGGCGGACATGCCCTCGCGCGAGCTTCCCTATCCCGTGTTCGACGCCGACAATCACTTTTACGAGCCGAAGGAAGCGCTGACACAATTCCTGCCGGACAGCCGCAAGGGCGTCATCGATTACATCGACGTCCACGGCCGCACCAAGATCGTGGTGCGCAACACGATCAGTGACTACATCCCCAACCCCACCTTCGAGGTCGTCGCCCGCCCCGGCGCGCAGGAGGACTACTTCAAGCACGGCAGCGGGGGCAAGAGTTTCCGCGAGATCATGGGCAAGCCGATGAAGGCCATCCCCGCCTTCCGCAACCCCGAGGCACGCCTCGAGGTGCTCGACGGGCTGGGCCTGGACTACACGATCATGTTCCCGACCCTGGCCAGCCTGGTCGAGGAGCGGCTCAAGGACGACCCGGACCTGATTCTCGACATCATCCACGCCCTGAATCAGTGGATGTATGAGACGTGGCAGTTCAACTACGAAGGCCGGATCTTCTCGACCCCGGTGATCGACCTGGCCGTCGTCGACCGCGCTCTCGAAGAACTCGAATGGTGTCTGGAGCGCGGCGCCAAGACGGTGCTGGTGCGGCCCGCCCCGGTGCCCGGCTACCGCGGGACCCGCTCGCTCGGCCTGCCCGAGTTCGATCCGTTCTGGGACGCCTGCGCCAAAGCCGGCATCCCGGTGTGCATGCACGCCTCCGACAGTGGCTACGCCGCCTACCTCAACGACTGGGAACCCGCCGACGAGTTCCTGCCGTTCAAGCCGACGGCGTTCCGCATGGTGTCGATGGGCAAGCGGCCCATCGAGGACACCATGGCGGCGCTGGTGTGTCACGGTGCGCTGACCCGTAACCCGGATCTGCGCATCCTGTCGATCGAGAACGGCGCGTCGTGGGTCCCCTACCTGTTCTACCAATTCAAAGACGTGTATTCGAAGATGCCGCAGGCGTTTCCCGAAGACCCCATCGAGGCGTTCAAGCGGGCCGTCTACGTGGCTCCGTTCTGGGAGGACGACTTCAAGAAGATGTCGGAGCTGTGCGGCGTCGACCGCATCATCTTCGGCTCGGACTGGCCGCACCCCGAAGGCCTGGCCGATCCGATCAACCTCGTCGACGATCTGCAAGCTCAGGGCCTGACCGAAGAAGAGCAGCGAAAGGTGATGGGCGGCAACCTGGTCGACCTGTTCAAGGTGCCCAACGTCTCGGTCCACAAGCCCGACGTACCCGCGCTCGTCATCGCATGACAGGCGTGGCCAATCCCGAACAGATGTTGTTCGCGTCGACGACGCAGGCCTTCCTGGAGAAGGAGGCTTCGCTGACCCGGGTGCGGGAACTGCATGCCGCGGACACCTCGTTCGACGGGCAGTGGTGGCAGCGGGCAGCCGAACTCGGCTGGGCCAGCCTGCTGGTCCCCGAAGATCTTGGCGGCGGCAGTGTTTCGGGCGACGGCGTGGCCGACCTAGCCCTGGTGGCCGAACAGATCGGACACAGCGTGGCACCCGGTCCGCTGCATCCGGTCAGCGTGGTGCTGGCGGGTCTGGTCGAGGCGCCAGAGGGTCACGGCGACACCATCGAGGCGCTGGTGTCCGGTGAACTGGTGGCGTCGTGGGCGGTCTACGAACCAGGCCTGCCGCTGCGCCCGTTGCAGCCCGGTGTCACCGCGACGCGCACCGAATCCGGTTACCGCATCGACGGGGTGAAGGACCGAGTCGAGGCAGGCACCGACGCCGATGCGTTCCTGGTGGTCGCCGATCTCGACGGTGGCCCCCGTCAGTTCCTCGTCCCCGCCGACCGCACGACCGTCACCGAGCAGCGCTCAGTGGACATGGTGAAGCGTTACGCCCGGGTGCAATTCGACGCGGTGGAGGTCGACGACTCCGCCGTGGTCGGCGATGCGGCGCAGACCGCGGCCATCATCGAGCGGCAGCGGCAGGTCGCACTGGTGCTGCAATGCGCCGAGATCGTCGGGATCTTGGACACCGTGCTGGCGATGACGACACAGTGGATGTTCGACCGCCACAGTTTCGGGAGGCCGCTGGCGTCCTACCAGGCGCTCAAACATCGGCTCGCGGACATGAAGATGTGGTTCGAGGCGTGCCGGGCGACGACGGCGGGCGCGGTGGCCGCGGTGTCGCAGCGCTCGGACGACGCGGCACTACTGGTCAGTGTCGCCAAAGCGTATGTGGCCGAACGGGCCCCGGTGATGCTGCAAGATTGCGTGCAGCTGCATGGCGGCATCGGCGTCACCTGGGAACACGATCTGCACCTGTTCTTGCGCCGTACCGCGTTGTACCGCGCGCTGTACGGTTCGCCGGAGGAGCACCATCGCGCCGTGTACGCGTCGAGCGCCGACCGAAAGGAAGCTTCGGCATGACCGAAACCGCGATCTCCACAGCCACCGAATCGGTCGCCGATTTCGCCGCCAGAGCGCGCGCCTGGCTGGCCGAGAACATGCCGACCATCGATCCCGACCATCCGCCCTTCTCGGTACGCGCCGAGCAAGCATCATGGGATCACGCCAAGGACCTCCAGAAGCGGTTGTACGCCGGCGGTTTCGCCGGAATCTGCTTTCCCCGTGAATACGGCGGGCTCGGGCTGGATCACGCGTATCAGAAAGCATTCGACGCCGAGTGCCGCGGCTACGAGATGCCGTTGATCCTCAATGTGCCGACATTCACGATCTGCGCAGCCACCATTTTGGACATGGGCACCGAAGCCCAGAAACGCGAACGTATTTCGGCGGCGATCCGGGGCGACGAGATCCTGTGCCAGCTGCTGAGCGAACCCAGCGGTGGCTCCGATCTGGCCGGCGTGATCACGCGTGCCGATCGCCGTGGCGACACCTGGGTGGTCAACGGCGCCAAGACCTGGAGCACCAGCGCCTTCGCCGCCGACTACGGCCTGATGCTGGCCCGGACCGACTGGACGGTGCCCAAACACGAGGGCCTGACCATGTTCCTGGTCCCGCTGAACTCCCCCGGTATCACGATGCGCCGGATCAAAGAGGTCAACGGCAACGAGGAATTCTGCGAAGAGTTCTTCGACGGCCTGGAACTGAGCGATGACGCCGTGGTCGGCGAGGTCAACAAGGGCTGGGAAGTGGCCTCCCGCCAGCTGTTTCATGAACGCCGGGCGGTGGGCGGCGGGTCTGAGTTCGCCAGTGGCATCGGCGCGGAGAACGCCAGCGAAATGCCGCCCGACCACATCGGCCTGATCGAGCGCACCGGACAGTCCGACGACCCGGCCGCTCAAGAGCGGGCCGGGCGCGCCCTGGTCCGCCGGATCGTCAAGGAGCAGCTGATCAACCATGTCGGGCAAGGCATAGGTAACGGCTCACTACCGCCCAACGCGGGCACACTGATTCGGCTGTTCCACGCTGAGACCACCGAACTCGAGGTCGACACCGCGCTGGCGATTGCCGGCACCGCCGGTGTCATCGACGAAGGCGGAGATTCCTCCGACCTGGCCGATATCGGGGTGCGGTATCTGTCGCGGCAGACCGGCTCCCTGGGCGGCGGTAGCAGCGAGATGGCGCGCAATGTGATCGCCGAACGCATCCTGGGGTTCCCGCGCGAACCGGCCGCCGACAAGGGTGTGCCGTTCAATCAGGTCAAGCGCGGCCGGACCTGAGCACACCTAGAACAGCGTCGGCTGGGGTTCGGGCCGGGCAACCGGTTCGGGCGGGGCGACCGGAGTGAACAATCGGCGGTCACCGCCGAGCTTGTACTTGGCGACCAGCGGTGCGGCCCGCTGGCGCAACATGTCCCGGTAATCGGCAGGCAGATAAGCCCCGCGCCGGTACAACTGCCGGTACGGCGCAACGAGTTCGGGATGCGACCGCGCCAGCCAGCTCATGAACACTCCCCTGGTCGAGCTGCGCAGGTGCAGACCGAACACCGTGACGCCGGTGGCACCCGCGGCGGCGATCTGGCCCAGCAGGCCGTCGAGATGCACCGCCGAGTCGGTCAGATACGGCATCACCGGCGCGACCATCACGTGGCAGTCCAGCCCGGCGTCACGCACAGCGGCGATCAGGCCGAGCCGCGCCTGCGGGGAGGGTGTTCCCGGCTCGACATCGCGGTGCAAATCGGGGTCACCGACGGCCAGTGAGATCGCCACCGACACCGGAACCCGTTGCGCTGCATCCGCTATCAGGTCCAGATCGCGGCGCAGCAGAGTTCCCTTGGTCAAGATCGACATCGGCGTGCCCGAGTCCGCGAGCGCGCCGATGATGCCCGGCATCAGCGCGTACCGACCCTCGGCACGCTGATACGGGTCGGTGTTGGTGCCCAATGCCACGGTGTCCCGACGCCAGGACCGCCGAGTCAGTTCCCGCCGCAGCACCTCGACGAGGTTGGTCTTCACCACGATCTCGCTGTCGAAATCGTCGCCGGGATCGAGTTCGAGGTACTCGTGCGTGGGCCGAGCGAAGCAGTACCGGCAGGCGTGCCCGCAACCGCGGTAGCCGTTGACCGTGTACGAGAACGGCAACATCGATGCGGCGGGAATCTTGTTCAGCGCCGATTTGCACAGCACCTCGTGGAAAGTGACGCCCTCGAACTGCGGGGTGCGGACACTGCGCACGAACCCGATGCGCTGAAGGCCGGGCAGTGCGCCGTCGTCGACCGCTATCCCCTGGCCACTCCACCGCATCGGTCCATTCGAACGCACGTTCGAGGATCTGTCAATGGCGCGCTAGTCGTCCAACTCCCCGGCGATTCCCCGTTCGAGGGCCGCGGTGGTCCGGTCCGGCAGCACGAGCAGGCCGTCGAGCTCGCCGCGGGCCAGGTCGTAGGCACGTTCGCGCTCCTGCGGGGTGGCGCCGCGATCAGCTGCCACCCGCAGCAGGCTCTGCGCCCGAGTGAGCCGCTGCTGGTCCTGGCGGGAGAAGTCACCACGGCGGCGGCGCCGTGCCTCGTTCTCGGCGGCCTCGAATGCGGTCACGTACGCCTCGACGGCGTCGAGATACTGCCGCGCGGCCTCGCCGTCGTCGAGCAGGTCTTCGGCCTTACCGGGGCGCACCAGATCGGCGCGCAACTTGGCCCGGTGGAAGGCCACCGTCAGCGGATCCCGCATGTCGGTCATCGCCGGGAAGTCGAGCAACTTGGCGGCGTCGAGTTCGTACTCCAGCCAGCGAGCGTCGGTCCGGTTGTGTTCGTCGATCACCCGGGTGATCGTGCGCCATTGCGCCGCTTGGCTTTTCACGTTGTCTCGCACCGCGGTAGGTGGTTCGGTCACCGGCTCGTTCTGTCGCCGGATCGCGGAGACCCCCTTGACCGCGGCGTAGATCGCGCCGGCCAGCGGCACGATCACGAGCAGCAGTTCGACCAACCGGAAAATCAGCCCCACCTGGCCAGGATGCCACTTGGTCAGCCCGGCCCGTCGCTGGCGGCGGCCAGCAGCGGAACCAGCACGTCACCGACGGGCGTGTCCAACCCGTGCCCGGCGGCTTTGCGCACGATGACGTTGTTGCGGATGTCCCATTCCAGCCGGCGATGCGCTTCGGCGTCGGTGAGCATCGACGTCGTCAGATCCTCGGGCGCAGCCGCGAACATGTCGGTCACCTCGTCGATGACGGAATCGGGCAACCGGGCGCCCTCCGCGCGGGCCACGGTCACGCACTCGGCCAGGTAGCGCCGTGCAAGTGCCGCGACGTCGGGGCGGCGAAACATTCCGGACCGCCGCCGGGCCAACACCATGAAGCCGGCGAGCGCGTTGAACAACAGTTTGCGCCACGCCGCAGTGATGAAATCGGGGTCGACCTCGACCACCATTTCCGACGAACCCAGCACCGCCGCAATGCTTTTCGCATCAGGACTGTCGGGCAACACCAGACGCGCCTCGGTGCGCAGCCGCACCCACTCGTCCGGCTGCCGCTCCGCGGAAAACCATACGACGGCGGGCACGATATGCGCCGACGGGCAGAACGGGCCGACCCGCTCGATCTGTTCGACACCGTTTTGCAGGACGCAGACGATCGTGTGGTCGTCGCACAGGCGCTGCAACCAGCCGGCCGCCTGCTCGTTCTGGGAATCCTTGACCGCCAGGAACACCACGTCCACCGGACCGTCGATGCCGTCCGGGTCGGTCAGCACCGGACCGGGCACCAGGATCGGCTGCTTGCCATCCGGCCGGACCTCGATCTGATCGCGCGGGGTGTGCCCGCACACCGTGACCGCATGCCCGGCTGCATGCAACACCGCGGCGACGGTAGAACCGATCGCGCCGGGACCGACGAGTGCTATCGAGGTGCCCACCGCTCCCAACATACTTACGGTGGCTGAACTCGCCGAGTGAGCCTAAGAGATATACGTGGCCCCCACCGGCCGCAAGGCGGCGCCCACGGACACCGACGGCGCCGGACCGGACGAGCGCAGCGAACCGATGAGCAGTCGGCTATGACGTCCACTTGGACAGGTAGCACTGCGGGCTGTACGGCGCGTCCTGGGCGACGGCGATCTGGCCGTCGACGGACACCTCACAGTGCGCGTTCGGGGCGCCCTGTCCGCCATGCGTGGTGCTGGACACCTGCAGGAATGCCCACTGCGGGTCTTCGAGGGTGGTCTGGAAGACCCACGGCGCGTCCGGCGACACCGTGATGGTCTCGCGCTTCATGAACGCGTTCGAGTCCGTGTTGAAGGCGTCCTTGCTGGGCGGCTGCGCGGTCAGATAGCTGATCGTGAAGTCGTACGTACCGCCGGTCGCAAGCGTGTAGGTCACCTGGTGTCCGGGCGCAGGCTCAGCGCTCGACGTGGCGTGCGTGGCTGCAACACCGGCGGCCGCCAACACCAGTGCCGCCCCGACTCTTGCTGTCACATTTCGCATATCGGCCATATCGACCACGCTACCGACATCGTTACCCGTGTCGGCCCGCCTCGGCATCCAGCGAATGACTAGCAGGTTAACAAGTTCGTCACACACAGATATGTCACAGAAACTTATTGGTCCTAACGTCCGGGTCGACACCAACCGTGGGTTCGGGAGCCAGCAGGCCTGTCGGTGCCCCAATGCTTGTCTTTCCCAACACGAAAGGGCCTTTATGCATCTCCGGCGCTCCGCATTGAATCGATCGTTCTTGGCGGCGACAGGCGTGGCGGTGACGGCAGGCCTGATCCTGTCCGGTTGCGGCAGTAAGGCCACCGAGACCGACACAGCAAAGTCGGATTCATGCGTTGACACGTCCGGGCCCACGATCAAGGTGGGTTCGCTGAACTCACTGTCGGGCACGATGGCCATCTCCGAGGTCACGGTGCGGGACTCGATCAAACTCGCGGTCGACGAGATCAACGCCAAGGGCGGCGTGCTGGGCAAGCAGGTCCAGATCGTCGGTGAGGACGGGGCGTCCGACCCCGCGGTGTTCGCGCAGAAGGCCGAGAAGCTGATCAAGAACGACTGCGTGGCCGCGGTGTTCGGCGGCTGGACCTCCTCGAGCCGTAAGGCCATGCTGCCGGTCTTCGAGAGCAACAACGCGCTGCTCTACTATCCCGTGCAGTACGAGGGTCTGGAATCGTCGAAGAACATCTTCTACACAGGCGCCACCACCAACCAGCAGATCGTCCCTGCGCTCGACTTCCTCAAGGAGAAGGGCATCACCTCGCTGTACCTGGTGGGTAGCGACTATGTGTTCCCGCAGACCGCCAACCGCATCATCAAGGCGTACGCCGCGGCCAACGGCATCGAGATCAAGGGCGAGGACTACACCCCGCTCGGTTCGACGGATTTCTCCACGATCGTGAACAAGGTTCGCTCGTCGAATGCCGGTGCGGTGTTCAACACCCTCAACGGTGACTCCAACGTGGCGTTTTTCAAGGAGTACACCAACGCCGGACTCACGCCGCAGAAGATGCCGGTGGTCTCGGTGTCGATCGCCGAGGAGGAGGTCCAGGGCATCGGCGCGCAGAACATCGCCGGCCAGCTGACCGCGTGGAACTACTACGAGACCCTGGACAATCCGGTGAACAAGGCGTTCGTCAAGGCGTTCAAGGACAAGTACGGGCAGAACCGGGTGACCTCGGATCCGATGGAGGCCGCCTACGTTTCGGTCTACTTGTGGAAGAACACCGTCGAGAAGGGCAAGTCGTTCGACGTCAAGGCGATTCAGGACAACTGCGCCGGCGTGACGTTCGACGCCCCGGAGGGTCTGGTCACCATCGACGGCGAGAACCATCACATCACCAAGACCGCACGGATCGGCGAGATCCATCCAGACGGGCTGATCTACACGATCTGGGAGTCCCCCGGCCCGATCACCCCGGATCCGTACCTGAAGTCCTACCCCTGGGCCAAGGGCCTGTCGGGTTAAACGACGCGAGCCCAGCGACGGGAAGCTAAGACAGCATGGAAGTCCTTGTCGGACAGCTGGCGACGGGATTGAGCCTCGGCTCGATCCTGTTGCTGGCCGCATTGGGGCTGTCGCTGACGTTCGGCCAGATGGGCGTCATCAACATGGCGCACGGCGAATTCATCATGGTCGGCTGTTACACAGCTTTCGTGGTGCAGAAGGTGATCTCGAATGCCGGGGCATCACTGCTGTTTTCGCTGATCGTCGGATTCGTGGTCGGCGGCCTGCTCGGTGTACTCCTGGAAGTCACGCTGATCCAGCGAATGTACAACCGTCCCCTCGACACCTTGCTGGCGACGTTCGGCGTCGGGCTGATTCTGCAGCAGGCGGCGCGCAGCATCTTCGGCGCGCCCGCGGTGAACGTCACCGCACCGGCGTGGCTGTCCGGCGGCGTGGAGATCCTCGGCGCGGTGGTGCCCAAGACCCGCATCTTCATCCTGGCGCTGGCGGTGGTCTGCGTTGCCGTGCTGGCCGCGGTGCTCAAGCTCAGCCCGATGGGCCGGCGCATCCGGGCCGTCGTACAGAACCGCGATCTTGCTGAGACAAGCGGCATTTCGAGTCGGCGAACCGATATCACGACGTTCTTCATCGGCTCGGGACTGGCCAGCGTGGCAGGCGTCGCCCTCACCCTCATCGGATCGACGAGTTCGACCATCGGCCAGAGTTATCTGATCGACGCGTTCCTGGTGGTCGTCGTCGGCGGGCTCGGCCAGATCAAGGGGACGGTGATCGCCGCGTTCGCGCTCGGTTTGATGAACTCGTTCATCGAGTACAGCACCACCGCGTCGCTGGCCAAGGTCATCGTGTTCGTGGTCATCGTGATCTTCCTGCAGGCGCGCCCGCAAGGCCTGTTCACTGTGCGGACAAGGAGTTTGGTATGAGAACCCTTGTCGGCAGGTGGCAGACATGGGCAGGGTTCGCGGTCGCGGCCGTCATACTGTTCGGCATCGCACCCGCGATGCTGACCAGCTTCCGGCTCGACCTGCTGGGCCAGTACCTGTGCTATGCGATCGTGGCCGCCGGCATCGGATTGGCCTGGGGCCGCGGCGGAATGCTCACGCTGGGGCAGGGTGTGTTCTTCGGCCTCGGTGCCTACATGATGGGTATGCATCTCAAGATCGCCGACGCCGAGATCCGTAAACAGCCGGTGCCGGACTTCATGCAGATCGCGGGAATCCCTGCGCTGCCGTCATATTGGGAACCGTTCTCGTCGGCGGCCTTCACCTTGGCGGCGATCGTGGTAATCCCGACCGGCATCGCCGCGCTGCTCGGTCTCGGCGTGTTCAAACGCCGCGTCAAGGGCGCTTACTTCGCGATCCTGTCCCAGGCACTGGCCGCGGCACTGGCGATCCTGCTAGTCGGACAGTCGACCGTGGGTGGCAGCAACGGGCTCAACGGTTTTCGGACCTTCTTCGGGTTCCGGCTTTCCGATCCGGTGAACCGGCAGATGCTGTACTTCATCGCCGCGGGCACGCTGCTGGTGGTGGTGGCGGTGGTGCGCCAGCTGATGCAGAGCCGCTACGGCGAACTCCTGGTTGCGGTACGTGACGGCGAGGAGCGGGTCCGTTTCCTCGGCTACGACCCGGCCACCATCAAAGTTGTCGCCTACACCGCGGCCGCGTTGTTCGCCAGCGTCGCCGGTGCCCTGTTCGCGCCGATCATCGGATTCATCACGCCCGCTCAGGTCGGCGTCGTACCGTCCATCGCCTTCCTGATCGGCGTCGCGATCGGCGGGCGCACCACGCTGCTCGGACCGATTCTCGGCGCCATCGGTGTGGCCTGGGCGCAAACGGCGTTCTCCGAACGATTCCCGTCCGGATGGACCTACGCACAGGGACTGCTGTTCATCGTCGTCGTCGGCTTCTTCCCCGCCGGCCTGGCCGGAGTCGGGGCGCTGTTGCGCCGCCGCCGCCGCACCACGGGCGTCCTCTCCGCGGGCGACGCCCAACACGCTCAGGCCGAGACTGTGGGGGCGGCAACATGACCGAACTCGCCGAACCGGTGGCCGGCGGCAATGTCGGCATGGGTACCGAATACCTAGAGGTGCGCGGTCTCACCGTCGACTTCGACGGGTTCAAGGCGGTCAACGACGTCGATCTCACCCTGTTCCAAGGTGATCTGAGATTTCTGATCGGCCCCAACGGGGCCGGCAAGACCACAGTCATCGACGCGATCACCGGCCTGGTGCCGGCCACCGGGTCGATCAACAAGTCGGGCGTGGACCTGCTGGGCAAGAAGGTCCACCAGATCGCCCGGCGCGGGGTCGGGCGAACCTTCCAGACGGCCAGCGTGTTCGAGCAGCTGACTGTGCTGCAGAACCTCGACATCGCCGCAGGCGCCGACCGGTCGTGGTGGACACTGCTGCGCAGGCGGCACGGCGTGCTGCCCGCCATCGAGGAGGCGCTGGAGACCATCGGTCTGTCGGATCTGGCCGACCGGCCCGCCGGCGTGCTCGCCCACGGCCAGAAGCAGTGGCTGGAGATCGGCATGCTGCTGGTTCAGAACGCCGACGTGCTGCTGCTCGACGAACCCGTCGCCGGAATGAGCGGTGAGGAACGCGAGGAGACCGGAAACCTGTTGCGCCGCATCGGGTCCTCGCGCACCGTCGTGGTCGTCGAGCACGATATGGACTTCATGCGGGCGTTCGCGACGTCGGTGACGGTGCTGGCCCGCGGCCAGGTTATTGCCGAAGGGTCGGTCACCGAGGTGCAGGCCAACCCGAAGGTGCAGGAGGTCTACCTCGGCACCGCCGCAGCCGGAGACTTGGAGGCTGGCGAATAGTGTTGCAACTCATCGATATCCGCACCGGATACGGACGCTCGCAGGTTATCCACTCCATCAGTATCGAGGTGCCGTCCGACGGCGTGGCCGCCGTGATGGGCCACAACGGGGCAGGCAAGACGACCTTGCTCCGCGCGGCGGTCGGCCTCCTGAAATGCAGCGCCGGCCAGGTACTGCTGCACGGCGAGGATGTGACGAAACTGCGCCCCAACGCCCGGGTGGCCCGCGGGCTCGCCTACGTGCCGCAAGGCCAGCAGTCCTTCGGTCAGCTGACCACCGCCGAGAACCTTCAGGTCGTCGCCGACGGCCGCAAAGGAGGCAAGCAGCTGATCGACGAACAGCTCGACCTGTTCCCCGCGCTCAAGGAATTGTTGACCCGACGCGCCGGTCTGCTCTCCGGCGGCCAGCGCCAGCAGCTGGCGATCGCACGGGCATTGATCACCAGCCCGAAGATCCTGATCCTCGATGAACCCACCGAGGGCATCCAGCCGTCGGTGGTCGCCGAGATCGAGGCGGCGATCACCGCGCTCACCCGCCGGGGCGACCTCGGCGTGCTGCTGGTCGAACAGCACATAGGCTTCGCCCTGGAATCGGCTCAGCGGTACTACATCCTGGAAGCCGGGCGGGTGACATCCAGCGGAACCGGCGGGTCGGCGTCGGAGTCCGATGTCCGCGCGGCGATGGCGATCTAGACTTCGGGCGTGAGCTGTGTCACGACACTGAACCGATCCCTGCCACGGCGCGTCCCTGGTTAAGTGATGAACCGCCCACGCCGCGGCGTGAACACCGCCGTCAACCGCCGATCGGTTCTGGTGGGGCTCGGGGCCGTCGGCGCGTTCCTGGCCCTCGACCTCGGCGCCGTCGCCTACGCCAACAAATGGATCGGGTCCGGCGAAACCCGAAAGACGTTCCTCGACGGGTTCCTCAGCGTCTACGGACGCCAGCTCGGCTTCCGCAAGAACCACGCCAAGGGCGTCGTCGTCACCGGGTATTTCGAGAGCAACGGCAGCGGCGGGCAGCTCAGCCGTGCCGCCGTGTTCCAGCAGGGTCAGGTGCCCGTCGTCGGCCGGTTTTCCCTCGCAGGCGGTGATCCCCACGTCGCCGACACCCCGGGCGCCGCACGAGGCCTGGGGCTGGCGTTCGGGTTTCCCGGCAGTGGACAATGGCGCACCGCGATGCTGAATCTGCCGGTGTTCCCCGACAATTCAGCGCGCGGGTTCTATGACAGGTTGCTCGCATCCAAGGTCGTCCCCGGTACCAAGCAACCCGACCCCGCCGTGATGAAAGCGTTCCTGACAGCTCACCCGGAGACCGCGGCCGCCATGGCGATCATCAAGACCCACCCGCCGTCAGCCGGCTTCGCCGACAGCACCTTTCGCGGCCTGAACACCTTCTATTTCGTCGACGACGCGGGTCACCGATCGGCGGTGCGGTGGTCGCTCGTACCGCAACAGGGCGCACCGGCACCGCGATCAGGAGACGCCAACGGATTGTTCGACGCGGTGGTGCGCCAGCTGCGCGACGGGCCGCTGCGATGGCGTCTGCTCGTCACCGTCGCCGAGCCGGGCGACCCGCTGACCGACCCCACCCTGCCGTGGCCCGACAACCGGCGCAGCGTCGAGGTGGGCACGCTCACCCTCACCTCGGCGGCTACCGAGGCGCCGGGTAACGCCCGCGACATCAACTTCGATCCGCTGGTCTTGCCCGACGGTATCGAACCGTCCGACGATCCCCTGCTGTCCGCCCGTAGCGACGTCTATGCGGCGTCCTACCGCCAGCGCACCGGCGAACCGACGTCGCCGTCGGCGGTTCAGGTGAGCGAGGTCGGCGCATGACGGCGGTCGAGCGGTACCCGGTCCGCACCCGAATCCTGCACTGGTTGACCGCCGCCCTGGTGTTCGGCGCACTGTTCATCGGGTTCGTGATGGTCAATTCGCTAAGCGGCTACGGCGCTCTGGTGGGTGTGCACGTGACGCTCGGGGCGCTCATCCTGATCGTCGTGGCGTTCCGGGCGGCCAACCGCTTCACCCACCGCACCCCGCCGCTGCCGGCCACCGTGGGGTCCGTCGAGCAGCTGCTGGTGGTCGGCTCCGAAATCGGGCTGTATGTTCTGCTTCTGGCTCAGCCGCTGGTGGGGTGGGCGATGGTGTCGGCAAGCGGACGACCGGTGGTGCTGTTCGGATTCATGCCGCTGCCGCGGATCGCGCCGTTCGACGCCGACTTGTTCTTCCTGCTGCGCCAGACCCACTCCGTCCTTGCCTACCTGCTGGTGGCGGCGATTGCCGCGCACGTCTCGGTGGTGCTGTTACACACCCTCACGCTGCGCGACCGGATGCTGAGCCGAATGACCTTCGGAGGCCGGCGCGAGGCGACCGAACCGGACTGAACCGCTTCGGCGACAACGGATTTCGCACCTCCGCTATCGCACGTCAGCCGGCATCGAGCAGACGGGTGTCGTCGGACGACAACGGCACCACGGCACCGAGTCGGCCGAACAAATCGATCGCTGACTGAACCGTCTGATCGGCGAAGGGGCCGAAGTCGCCGTCCGTCGCGCGATAACGCCGCTCGGCGACCACACCGACCAATCGGGGGTCGGAGGACGGGAACACCGTGGCGGTGGCGTGAGTGCCGGCTCCGTTCCATTGCTGCACCAACGCCGCAACCCCGGCCCGTTGCTCGGCCGGGTAATAGCGTTCGGCGGTGATGCTGATCTGAACCGCTGAACCGCTCGGCTGCAAGTGCACATGGAGGCGACCGTGGTAGGCGTTCACGAAAAAGAAAACCTCATCGTCGTGGTGGCCGCAGAAATGCCGCACGCTGCGACTGTTCACGTACCCCTCGATGACCTCGGCGCCGATCACGGTGTTCATGACTGTCCAACGGACCGCGCCGACGACACGGTTCCCGAATCAGCCAAGGTTGCGCCAAGAATCTGGTGAGAATTGGTTAAATGGGCGTGCACGGCCACAACTTGAATTCATTGTTCGAATAGCCGAGTTTCCGGCTTTTACTGTTATGCCGGGAATTTCTTGGCCTTTCCCTGCATATCTGCTGGCAACGTAGTAACTTCTGCCGCAGCAGTAACTCCAATGCACACAAGGGACATGACAATGATCAAAGGTTTGTTGACGGCGGCTGCTGCCGCCGGGGCTATCGCGCTGGCCGGCGCACCGTCTGCCTGGGCGATCACCAACGCCGAGGCCGACTACATCAAGGATCTGACCAGCGCCGGCATCGCCGGCGACCAGGCGGCGCTGATCGCCGATGGTCACACCATCTGCTCGGCGCTCGCGCAGGGTGCGGACCCGAACACGCTGTCGCAGACCTACTTCAAGAACTCAGGTCAAATCAGCCACGCACAGGCGGATGCGGCGATCAACTTCGCCAAGACCGACCTGTGCCCGGCGGGCTGACAACGTACGAACCGAGAGCGCGGCTGGCCTGTTCTAGGCCAGCCGCGTAATCACTTCTGCGACAAGCGAGTCGACCGAGATATCGACTTGCGTGCCGGTGGCGAGGTCTTTGACGCCCACGGTGCCGGCCTCGATGTCCCGGTCGCCTGCTACCACCGCGATGCGCGCGCCTGAACGATCAGCCGCACGCATCGCTCCCTTGAGTCCGCGGTCGCCGTACGCCAAGTCGACGCGCACGCCCTCGGCGCGCAGAGCCGCCGCCAGCGTCGCCACCACCAACTTCGCCTGCTCGCCCAGCGGTACCCCGAAAACGTCGCAGCGACTTGGGTTTCCGACCGTCTTGCCTTCGGCCCGCAACGCCAGAACGGTCCGGTCGACGCCGAGCCCGAACCCGATGCCCGACAGATCCTGGCCGCCGAGCTGACGCATCAAACCGTCGTACCGGCCGCCGCCGCCGATCCCGGATTGCGCGCCGAGGCCGTCGTGCACGAACTCGAATGTGGTCTTGGTGTAGTAGTCCAGGCCACGCACCATCCGCGGATTGACCACGTACCGCACGCCGAGTGCATCGAGATGCGCCAGCACGGTGTCGAAGTGCTGCTTGGCCCCATCGGACAGGTGGTCGAGCATCACCGGCGCGTCGGCGGTCGCCTCGCGCATCGCCGGCCGCTTGTCGTCGAGCACCCGCAGCGGGTTGATCTCCGCCCGGGTGCGCGTCTCTTCGTCGAGATCCAACTTGAACAGGAACTCCTGCAACAGCTCCCGGTACTGCGGCCGACAGGTGTCGTCGCCCAGCGAGGTGATCTCGAGGCGGAACCCGTCCAGCCCCAACGACCGGAAACCGGCGTCGGCGACGGCGATCACCTCGGCGTCCAGCGCCGGGTCGTCGACGCCGATGGCCTCGACCCCGACCTGCTGCAGCTGCCGGTATCGACCGGCCTGCGGACGCTCGTAGCGGAAGAACGGGCCCGCGTAGCAGAGCTTGACCGGTAAGGCCCCTCGGTCCAGACCATGCTCGATGACCGCGCGCATCACTCCCGCGGTGCCCTCGGGGCGCAGCGTCACCGACCTCTCGCCGCGGTCGGCGAAGGTGTACATCTCCTTGGACACCACGTCGGTTGATTCGCCCACCCCGCGGGCGAACAGCGCCGTGTCCTCGAAGATCGGCAGCTCGACGTCGCCGTAGCCGGCCAGCCGGGCGGTCCGCAACAGACCATCGCGGACCGCGACGAACTCGGCGGACTCGGGCGGCAGGTAGTCAGGGACACCCTTGGGCGCCTGGAATTCGCTCACGTCAAACCTTCGAGAAAGGGGTTGGTACGGCGTTCGAGACCGATGGTGGTGGATTCACCGTGCCCCGGTAATACCAGGGTGTCGTCGTCGAGCACCAACAGTTTGCCGACGATCGAGCTCAGGAGATCCCTCCCGCTGCCACCCGGCAGATCTGTACGGCCGACAGTTTGTTTGAACAAGGTGTCACCGGTGAACGCCATCGGGACTCCACCGATCCCCGAGTCGCTGCCGTCCTTCGCGCCGAACCCGGAGGCCCGGTCCACCCGGAACACCACCGACCCCTTGGTGTGGCCGGGCGCGTGATCGACCGTCACCGTGATGCCACCGAGGTCGATCTTGTCGCCGTCGCGGTCCAGTTCGACGACCTGTCTGGGCTCGCGGAACAACGCGCCCAGCGCGATCTGGCCGATGCGCGGCCCGAATCCGCGGATCGGATCGGAGAGCATGAAGCGGTCCTCGGGGTGGATGTACACCGGGCAGCCGAAGGTGTCACCCACCTTCTGCGCCGACCAGATGTGGTCGATGTGCCCGTGGGTGAGCAGGACCGCCGCCGGGGTCAGCCGGTTCTCGTCGAGAATGCGGCGCAAGGCGGCAAAAGCTCGCTGCCCCGGGTCGACGACGATCGCGTCCGCCCCGGCGTGTGGGGCCAGCACGTAGCAATTGCATGCCAACATGCCCGCCGGGAAACCGGTGAGTAACACGTCGTCCAGTTTCCCATCCCCTGTTGGCGAGGGTCGTGGCCGGTGTCTTCAGCATCAACTGGCACACTCGGTGCCGACTCACGCGATCTCAACGGAGGATCATCACGGTGCCCACCAACGAACAACGACGTGCGACGGCCAAGCGCAAGCTCGAGCGACAGCTGGAGCGCCGCGCTCAACAGGAGAAGCGCCAGCGGATGTTCGTCGTCATCGGCGGCGTGGTCGCAATCGCCGTGGCCGCGGCCCTGATCGTCACGTTCGTGCTGACCAACAAGGACGGCAAGGACACCAAGACCGCGTCGGGCGCCACCAGCACCGCCCCCGTCGACGCCGGCGCTGGTCCGTCGACGAGTCCCCCGGCAACCGGCGGCCTGCCGCCGTTCAAGGCCGCCGCGAACCTGGGCGCCAACTGCCAGTACCCGGCCACGTCCGAGCCGGCAGCCAAGAAGGTCGACGCGCCCCACAGCGGCAAGGTTCCCACCACCCCGGCGACGGTGACCGCCAGCATGAGCACCAACCAGGGCAACCTGGGCCTGGTGCTGGACAACGCGAAGGCCCCGTGCACGGTCAACAGCTTCGCCAGCCTGGCGCAGAAGGGGTACTTCAACGACACCCCCTGCCACCGGCTGACCACCTCGCCGTCGCTGTCGGTGCTGCAGTGCGGCGATCCGACCGGCCAGGGCACCGGCGGCCCCGGCTACCAGTTCGCCAACGAATACCCCACCGATCAGTACCCCCCGAATGACCCCGCCCTGCAGCAGCCGGTGACCTATCCGCGCGGGACGCTGGCCATGGCCAATGCCGGCCCGGGCACCAACGGAAGCCAGTTCTTCCTGGTCTACAAGGATTCGCAGTTGCCGCCCAACTACACCGCGTTCGGCACGATCGACGCGACCGGCCTGGCGACGCTGGACAAGATCGCGGCGGCCGGTGTCGCCGGCGGTGGTCAGGACGGCAAGCCGGCAACTGACGTGCGAATCAAGTCGATCCTGCTGGACTAGCCGGCGATGAACGACACCTGCGGAGCCAATCACCATCGGACATGCCGGACCCGAGCCTGCAAGGGCACCGCATGAGCCAGCCTCCGCCCTACTACCCGCCGCCGTACGGTCCGCCGTACGGGCCCGGCCCGTATCCCTATCCGGCGCCGAAGCCGACCAACGGGATGGCAATCGCGTCGCTGATCTGCGCGTTCGTCTTCGCACCGCTGGGCATCATCTTCGGCCACGTCTCGCTGTCGCAGATCAAGAAGTCCGGCGAGGACGGGCGGGGCCTGGCGGTCGCCGGACTGGTGATCAGCTACCTGGTGACCGTCTTGAGCATCGTCGTGATCGTCGCCGGGGTGGCGTTCTTCTCGTGGATGGGCCGGGAGCTGGAGAAGACCGGCGGGGCGGGCATCCCGCGTACCCTCCCGGGTGGCAGCGGACAGCTTCCGCCGTTCGATCCGCCGGCCACGCTCGGCGCGAACTGCCAGTACCCGGCCACCGCGACCCCGGCCGACAAGCCGGTCACACCGCCGGTCGCCGGCAAGGTGTCGACCACGCCGGCGACGGTGGACGCGACCGTGGTCACCAACGCCGGCCCGATCGTCATCCATCTCGACAATGCCAAGGCGCCGTGCACGGTGAACAGCTTCGAAAGCCTGGTCCGGCAGAACTACTTCGACAACACGCCGTGCCACCGGCTGACCCACTTGCCGTCACTTTCGGTGCTGCAGTGCGGCGACCCGACCGGCCAGGGCACGGGTGGGCCCGGGTACCGGTTCGCCAACGAGTATCCGACGAACCAGTTCCGCCCGTTCGATCCGGCACTGCGACAGGCCGTGAAGTATCCGCGCGGGACGTTGGCCATGGCCAACGCCGGGCCCGACACCAACGGCAGCCAGTTCTTCATCGTCTACCGCGACTCGATGCTGCCGCCGACGTACACGGCGTTCGGGCAGGTCGATAAGACGGGTTTCGGAATCATCGACGACATCGCCGCCGTTGGCATCGCCGGCGGTTCTGACGACGGCAAGCCGGCCAGGCCGGTGACGATCAAGTCGATCCGGATGAACTGACGCGGACCTCAGCCGGGCAGGCCCTGCTCTTCGGTCGGCAACGGCGCAGGCCCCTTGATCGCAGGGGTTGCGGCGGGAAGCTGGCCCGTGGGCTGATCCGGCGACTGGGTGACCGTCACGCCGGTCGACATCTCCGAGCTGACGAACGAACCGGGTGTCTGCGGATTGGCCGCTACCGCGGCTAAGACGCCGAGAGAGACCAGGGCACCGCCTGCGATAGTGGCGAATAACACGTGAAAACGCTTCATAGTCAATCTCTTTCCAAGGAGGTCTTGGCACCTGCGAACACGTATGAGTACAAGAACGTTGCGGCAGCCGAATATTCCGCCATCCGCGACGAAATAATCTGCGGCGCAGACACGTTGGACACGACGTTATGACTATTGGTTCGCAAAGAATTGTTCGCATTGCCTTGGGCGCGCCTGCCGCAGCAGCCTTCCTATTCGCACCAACCGCGCTGCTCGACACTCCGTCGAGCCTGGCCACGCCCGTCGCGCAGGGCTGCTACGACGGTGTGATCCCGTGGAATCCATACCTCAAGAGCTGCAGCCTGCCGTCGACTCAGCCGCACGTGCGCGGAGCGGCGCCGGATGCCACCGCGATCATCGCCTGCCACGATCATCCGGGCTGCCTGTCCTGGTACGTCAACGGCGCGCCGTGACCGGCCGCTAGACCGATCAGGCCGCGCTGGTCACCCGGTACACGTCGTAGACACCCTCGATGTTGCGGACCGCGTTGAGCACGTGGCCGAGATGTTTGGGATCACCCATCTCGAAAGTGAAGCGGCTCACCGCAACTCGATCGTTGGATGTGGTGACCGACGCCGACAGGATGTTGACGCGTTCGTCGGCGAGCACCCTCGTGACATCGGAGAGCAGCCGGTGCCGATCAAGTGCTTCGACCTGGATGGCCACCAGGAACACCGAGGTCGGCGACGGTGCCCAGTTCACCTCGATGATGCGTTCCGACTGTTGTTGCAGGGACGCGGCATTGGTGCAGTCGGTGCGGTGCACGCTGACCCCGCCACCCCGGGTGACGAAGCCCATGATGTTGTCGCCGGGAACCGGAGTGCAGCACTTGGCCAGCTTGGTCAGCACCCCGGTCGCACCAGGCACGGCAACCCCGGTGTCGTCGCTGCTGCGCTGACGCACCGGCATCGTCGCCGGCGTGGAGCGCTCGGCCAGTTCGTCTTCGGCACTCTCGGCACCGCCGAGTTGTGCCACCAGCCGCTGCACGACGTGCCGCGGCGATACGTGCCCCTCCCCGACCGCGGTGTACAGCGCCGAGACATCGGCATACCGCAGTTCCTGGGCCAGTGCCGCCATCGCCTCACCGTTGACCAGTTTCTGCAACGGCAGCCCGCCACGGCGCACTTCGCGCGCTATCGAGTCCTTGCCCGCTTCCAGCGCCTCATCGCGGCGCTCCTTGGCGAACCACTGCCGGATCTTGGCCTTGGCCCGCGGCGACACCACGAAGCCCTGCCAGTCGCGGGACGGCCCGGCATTGGGAGCCTTGGAGGTGAAAACCTCCACCCGCTCACCGTTTTCGAGCTTGCGTTCCAACGCCACCAGGCGGCCGTCGACCCGGGCCCCGATGCAGCGGTGGCCGACCTCGGTGTGCACCGCGTACGCGAAGTCCACCGGCGTCGAGCCGGCCGGCAGGGTGACCACGTCGCCCTTCGGGGTGAACACGAAAATCTCCTGCACCGCAAGGTCGTACCGCAGCGACTCCAGGAACTCGCCGGGGTCCGCGGCTTCCCGCTGCCAGTCCAGAAGCTGGCGCATCCAGGCCGTCTCGTCGATCTCGGCGGCGCTGTGCGGATGCGGAACACCGTTGCGGCCCTTGGATTCCTTGTAGCGCCAGTGCGCCGCGATGCCGAACTCCGCGGTGTCGTGCATGTCGCGGGTGCGGATCTGCACCTCCAGCGGCTTGCCTTCCGGTCCGACGACCGTTGTGTGCAGCGACTGGTACACCCCGAACCGGGGCTGGGCGATGTAGTCCTTGAACCGGCCGGGCATCGGCTGCCACAGCGAATGCACAACGCCGACAGCGGCATAACAGTCACGGATCTCGTCGCAGAGGATCCGCACACCGACCAGGTCGTGGATGTCGTCGAAGTCGCGGCCCTTGACGATCATCTTCTGGTAGATCGACCAGTAGTGCTTCGGTCTGCCCTCCACGCTGGCGTTGATCTTCATCCCCGACAGCGCGCTGTTGATCTCGACGCGGACCTTGGCCAGATAGGTGTCCCGCGATGGCGCGCGGTCGGCGACCAGCCGGACGATCTCCTCGTAACGCTTGGGGTGCAGGATCGCGAACGACAGATCCTCGAGTTCCCACTTGACCGTCGCCATCCCCAGTCGATGGGCAAGGGGGGCAATCACTTCCAGTGTCTCGCGAGCTTTGCGGGCCTGCTTCTCCGGCGGCAGGAACCGCATGGTGCGCATGTTGTGCAGCCGGTCGGCGACCTTGATGACCAACACCCGCGGATCGCGCGCCATCGCGATGATCATCTTGCGGATGGTCTCGCCCTCGGCGGCGGTGCCCAGCGCGACCTTGTCCAGCTTGGTCACTCCGTCCACCAGGTGGGCGACCTCTTCGCCGAAGTCGGCGGTCAGCGCCTCCATGGCGTAACCGGTGTCCTCCACCGTGTCGTGCAGCAGCGCGGCCACCAGCGTGATGGTGTCCATGCCGAGTTCGGCGAGGATGTTCGCGACGGCCAGCGGGTGGGTGATGTAGGGATCGCCGGAGCGGCGCAGCTGATCGGCGTGCTTGGCCTCGGCCACCTCGTAGGCGCGCTGCAGGATCGCCAGGTCGGCCTTCGGGTAGAACTCCCGGTGGACTGCCACCAGTGGTTCGAGGACCGGGTTGACGGTGCTGCGCTGCGACGTCATCCGCCGAGCGAGCCGGGCGCGGACGCGCCGCGATGCGCTGCTGGTGGTTTTGGGGGGTTCGGTCCGCGGCTCAGCGGGCGGCACGACATCGGAGACCGGGGCCGGCGCGGCGGTCAGCGACAGGTTGTCGTCTGCCATGCCGCACCTCCTCGCCACCAGGACCGACTTCGAGGATATCTCCCCGTCCGCGGTCGAGTGGCCGGCCCGGCCCCTCGCGGCTAATCCAGCGCGGACGCGATCGGCTTGTCCCGGATGACGTAGCTACCGGGCTCGTTCGGATTCGGCGTCGAGAACGTCGCGCCGTTGAGCTGGTAGGTCGAGTTGCCGAGCTTGATGGTGAAGTCGCCGGTCACGTTCCACACCGGAACCGAACCTTCGATCCATGCGGTCTTGCCCGGGGCGACCGGCACGTTCACCGTCTGCGTGAAGGTGTGGGTCTGTACCCACGTATGGGAGTAGTTGGCGGTGATCTCGATGTTGATGATCGACGCGAGCTTGGCCAGACCGCCACCGGACAGCTTCACGCTCAACCCCACGGTGTCGGACTGCGACACCTGGTCGGCGATGGAGATGCTGTAGGTGGTCGGTGTCGAGGTGGTGTTCGACACCGGGGTGCCGACGGTCCGCACCGGGCTGAAGCCCTTCACCTCGCTCTTCGCGGTGAAGCTGCAGTTCGCGATCGAGCCGTCGTAGCAGACGTTCGGAAGCACCGCCGCGATCTTGGCCGCGTCCGCCGCGCCGAGGGTGATCGTCGGGGCTCCCCTGTCCTGCCCGATCGCCATCTTGTCATTCGGGACATTGCATTCCCCGTTGCCGCCGGAGCCGCAGCTGGTGGCCCGAGGCTTGGTCTGGAACTTCACCTGGAACGTCGTGCCCTGGTAGCCGTCGGGCACGTATCCGAAGTTGGACGGGGTGTACCCGAAGCCGACGGTGCCGAAATTGGTGACGATGTCACCGACACGGAACAGGTACCAATTGACGTCCCAGCCGGCCTCACCGCCCGGCATGATGACCGTGCCGACCGCTGGGCCGCCGTCCAGATCACCGGTGCCGCCGGCATAGCCGTTGAACTTCAGCGGCGCCAGCGTGTAGTTCCGGAACCAGAACCTTTCCGTCACCCCGAGGGTCGGCCTGACCGTGACGTTCACCGGGACCACCGTCAAACCGTGCTGCCCGTCATCGGCGACGACAGTGAAGGTGTCGATGCCGCCAGCTCGGGCAAAATCGTTGGTGGGCTTGTAGTAGTAGGTACCGTTCGGGTTGATCGTCAGCGTGCCGTTGGCCGGCCCCTGGGCGACTCGGTACGTCAGCTTGTCGCCGTTGGGGTCAGAGGGCACCAAATCACCGATCACCTCGCCGGTGACGAATTCGTACACCTCACGCGGGTGCAGTGCCGGAACGCCATTGACCGCGCTGCGATCCGTGGCTCGCCGCACCGCGTCGACCGCGTCGAAGATCATGGTGCGCAATGGCAGCACCGCGCCGACGCCACCGGTGGTGGCCGGGTTCGGGGCATAGCCCAGCAGGCTGGCGACATTGGCGGCAAGGATGTCGACATCGATCCGCAGTTGCGACGGCGCGCGCAGCTTCGTGGTGGGGGTCGACGACGCGACCGCCGCGGACGGCGTCACGCGTGCGGCATGTGCAGCAGCCGCCTTGACAGTCTTGGCCGTCGACGGGGTGGTCGCCGCGGCGCGAGCGCGCGGCTTGGCCGGTCCGTGCCCGACACTCGTCGAGGTGCGAGCGGACGACGACGAATCCGGCGTATCGGCGGATGCCGTCGCGCAGGCACTGCCGATCGCCAGCCCCACCCCGACGGCGAAAGCTGCTGCGGCGAGCCGCGGAACCAGAATGGTGGATTGCACAGACGCCTCCCCGGCGGGCCCCCGACAGGCCGCTCTGCCGCAAGCATCGCCGAGTCATCCGGCGACGGACAACACGAATGTCAAACTGCCACTTGGCGTTTGCCGGCCCGCCATACGGCAGTCCGGAAAGTTAACCGGCTCAGACGGTTTGCAGGCTGGTCACCTGCAGCGGCGCGACCTTCTCGCGCCCGCCGAGCCCAGGCAGTTCCAGCACCACCGCGGCAGCGGGCACCTCCGCACCACTTGCCGCCAACAGTGAACGCGCCGCAGCAAGGGTTCCGCCGGTGGCGAGCACGTCGTCGATGATGACGACACGCCGACCGGCCAGGTCGATCCCGTCGGCCGGGATCTCCAATGTGGCCGTGCCGTATTCGAGCGTGTAGGTCTCGCTGTGCACCGGCGGAGGCAGCTTCCCGCCTTTGCGGACGGCCAGCACGCCGATACCGAGCCGATGGGCGACCGCGCCGCCGAGCAGGAATCCGCGGGCATCGATGCCGGCCACCAGATCGGCACCCTCGGCGATCTCGGCCATCGCGGCGGTGATGACGGCCAGACCGTGCCGGTCGGCCAGCACCGGGGTGAGGTCCTTGAATTGAATGCCCGGCTCCGGGAAATCCGGCACCTCGCGGATGAGCGCCTTCAGGACGTCCGCTACCGCCGAGGCACCCTGTCGCCGGCCGTCCGGCTCCGAAGCAGACGTCACTTCTCGAACACCCACCTGTCCATGTTCCAGCCCGCGCCCCACTTGGTGGGATTGCCCTCGACGGCATACATCTTCTTCGATACCAGCATCGTGCGCTGCTGACGGTACAGCGGCAGGGTGGGCATGTCGCCCCACAGAATCGGTGAACTGTCAGCCAGCGACCTGGCCTGTTCCTTCGAATCGGAAGTGATGGCCAGCGCCGAGATGATGCCGTCGATCTGCGGATTGGAGTACCGCGGCAAGTTGTTGCCGTTGCCGGCGAACAACGTGTAGGCATCCAGCGCCGACGACCCGGTCGAGCCGCTGCCGGTCGCGCCGCCGGTGCTGGCCAGCAGGACGTCGAGCTGGCCGTCACGCAGCGCCTGCGGACCCGCCGACTCCGACGTCGCATCGACGACGGTGATACCGGCCACCGCGCACGACTTCGTGATCGCGCCGACCGTGGCCGCCAGCCGCGGGTTGGGCGCCTGGTAGCCGATCCGCACGGTCAGCGGCTGGCCGCCGAGCGCATCGCGGGCGGCGTCTGGGTTGGCCGCACCGAACTGAGGGCCGATCGCCACTCCTTCGATGCCGCTGAAGGCGTCGTCGCTGGCGGGATTGAGGCGGGCATTCGAGATCGGCTCCTCGGCGTTCAACGCGATCAGGTCGCGCGGGGTGCACAGCGCAACCGCGCGGCGGGCCGGCGTCGCGGCCAATGGGCCGGCCGGGGCGAAGATCAGCTGCTCGATCCCGCCGGACGGCAGCTCGCGGCGGTCGTAGCCGTCGGGGGTGGTCAGCGTGCCCGACGATCCGGTGGCCACGTCGACCACCTGGAACGTGCCGCTGTTGATGCGGTCTTGTACGTCGACACCGCGCGGCCACACCGTGATCCGCTTGGTGATCGGCTTGGCGCCCCACCAGCGGTCGTTGGCGGTGAGCACCACCGCGCCCTCGGGCAGCACCGCATCGATCTTGTACGGCCCCGACGACGGAAAGCGTTTGAGGTCGTCGGCAGTCAGTCCGGGCTTGAGATCCCACACCGAGTTCCATGCCTGGGCGATGCGGTCGATGGCTGCGGGATCGCCGCCCTGGATGGTCCGGGTGACGTCGAGCCCGAGGACGTCGCCGAGCACGTGCGACGGCATCATCGAGGTGGCGGTGAACAGCTGCAGGTAGTCGGTGACGGCGCGGCCCGGAAAGTACGTGACCCGGGCCTTCTTCTGGCCCGGCTGACAGTCCACGGTGTCGATGTCCAGGTAGCCGGCGCGGCTGGCGGCATCGAACGCCGGGAACCGCCCCGACTGCGCCGCCCACGCCAGCACCATGTCGTCACAGGTCACCGGCTTGCCGTCGGAATACACTGCGTTGTCGGCGATTTGGTAGTCCAGCACAAGCGGATCACGGCCCACCACCGACACCGACCCGAAGTCGTGATCGGCCAGCACCTGGCCGTCGGGCCCGTGGAAATTGAAGCCGGTGAGGACCCGCGCGAAAGCCTGCGGACCCGCCGAGGCCGCCCCGCGCACCGTATTTGTGTTGTAGGTGAGCAGCATGCCGTCGACGGCGTAGTTGATCTGGTCCGCCGGACTACCCGAACACGACGTCAGGACGCTCGGCGCGAGCACCCCCAGGACGGCGGCCACTGCGACAGCGGCGGCGCGCCTGCGCCTGACTGCCATGGCGCGCTATCGCCCGCGGGGGCTTCGTTTGCCCGTCGGCCGGCCCGGGCGGGCCGGACGGGCACCCGGCGTGGGCTTGTTGCCGACCGCGGGAGTCCCCCCGATGGCGGCCTCGGCAGGGACCGCGTCGGCGGCCTCGTCCAGATCCGCGGCTCCCCCGGTGACGACGTCGCTGGCCGTCGCGGACGGCTTGCGGCGGTTGAGCACCCGGCGGGTGTGCGTGCGCACCAGGTCGGTGCGCTCGCGCAGGGTCACCAGTAGCGGGGTCGCGAAGAAGATCGACGAGTAGGTGCCGACGATGACACCGACCAGCTGCACCAGCGCCAGGTCCATCAGCGTGCCGACACCGAGCAGCCACACCGCGACCACGATCAGAGCCAGGATCGGTAGCACCGAGATGAGGCTGGTGTTGATCGACCGCATGAAGGTCTGGTTCACCGCGAGGTTGGCCTGTTCGGCGAACGTTCTTCGGGTGGTGTGCTCGAACCCGTGGGTGTTCTCCTCCACCTTGTCGAACACGATGACCGTGTCGTACAGCGAGAAGCCCAGGATTGTGAGCAGACCGATCACCGTCGCCGGCGTGACCTCGAAGCCGACGATCGAGTACACCCCGGCCGTGACGACGAGGTCGAACACCAGCGTCAGCAACGCCGACATCGCCATGTACCGCTCGTAGCGGAAGGTGATGTAAATCGCCGCGAGGACCAGGAACACCGCGAGCGCGATCAGCGCCTTCTTGGTGATCTGGTCACCCCAGGTCTCCGAGACCGCCGAGTCGCTGATCGTCGACTTGTCGGGCTGACCATTTCCGGCCTTCGGCTTGAACGCCTCGAACAGCGCCTCGCGCAGTTGGTCGGTCTGCTGGTTGGTCAGTGCCTCCGAGCGGATCTGCACGGTAGCGGAGCTGCCGTTGCCGACCAGCACGACCGACTCCGGCGCCCGGCCCAGCGTCTTGGAGAAAACATCTTCCACCTGCTGGGTCGTCGCGGTGCCGTTCTGGCCGGCGACTGGCATGCCGACCTTGGTGCCGCCCTCGAAATCGATACCGAAGGTGAAGCCCTTCAGCGCGATGCTCACGATGCAGGCAAGGACGATCAGCCCGCTGACCGCATACCAGAGCTTGCGCTTACCGATGACCTCGAAGGCACCGGTGCCGGTGTAGAGGCGGACGAAGAAGCCGTGCCTGGGCGCGCCGGCGCCCGTCGCTTCGAGGTCGGGTGCTTCGACGGCGGTGGATGCCGTGTCTTCTGCAGTGTCCTCTGCGGTGTCTTTGGCCATGGGAGTTACCTCCGTCCCGTCGCAGTGGCGGCGGCTCGCCGTTCTCGGGCGATCTGCTGCACCGCGCCGAGACCGTTGAACGCCGGTTTGGCCATCGTCGGCGACTTCGACGCCAGGTACACCATCGGCCAGGTCACCAGGAACACCACGACGACGTCGAGGATCGTCGTCAAGCCGAGGGTGAAGGCGAAGCCCTTCACCTGGCCGACAGCCAGGAAGTACAGCACCGCGGCGGCCAGGAAGGTGACCGCGTTGCCGGACAGAATCGTCTTACGGGCGCGAGCCCAACCGCGCGGCACCGCCGAGCGGAACGAACGCCCTTCTCGGATCTCGTCCTTTATGCGTTCGAAGAACACCACGAACGAGTCGGCGGTGGTGCCGATACCGATGATCAGACCGGCGATACCGGCCAGGTCGAGGGTGTAGTTGATGTATCTGCCGAGCAGCACCAGGATGCCGAACACCATCGCACCAGAGGCGACGAGCGACAGCGCCGTCAACAGTCCGAGCACCCGGTAGTAGAGCAGCGAGTACAGCAGCACCAGCCCCAGGCCGATCGCGCCCGCGATCAGGCCCGCCCGAAGCGACGCCAATCCCAGTGTCGCCGAGACGGTTTCAGCCTCCGAGGACTCGAAGGACAGCGGAAGTGATCCGTATTTCAGGACGTTGGCCAATTGTTTGGCGGTTTCGGCGGTGAACGGCGGGTTGCCGCCGCTGATCTGGGTGCGCCCGCCGGGGATCGCCTCGCGGATCTGCGGGGCGCTGACCACCTGGGAGTCGAGCGTGAACGCGGTCTGGGTGCCGATGTTGGCGGCGGTGAAGTCGGCCCACGTGGTGGACGCCTTGTCCTTGAACTCGACGTTGACGACGTAGGCGCCGCTCTGCTGGTCGAAGCCCGAGGTGGCGTCCTTGATCTGGTCGCCGCTGATGATCGACTTGTCCAGCACGTAGATGTACTTGTGGTCCTGCGAGCACGCGACCAACGGCAGGTTCGGGTCGTCGTTACCGGCCAGGATGTCGGGCTGGTCGCACTTGCCCGCCATGTATTGCACCGCGATCAGCAGCAGGTTCTGGTTGGTGCTCTGCCGCAGCTGCTTCTCGAAGCTGATTCGCGCCGCGAGGTCCTTGCGCGGGTCCGGCGGGGCCGGCGCCGCGGGCGGGGCCGGCTGCCCGGGGGCGGGCGGAGCCGGGGCCGCTGTCGGCGGCTCACCAGGTGCAGGCGCGGGTTCGGGTGGTGCGGGGGTGGGTGACGGCGCCGGCTCTTCCGGGTAGGGGCGCGGCTGCGGTGCGGGCGCAGGCGCCGCCGGCGGTGGGGCGGCCGGCTCACCGGCCGCGGGTGCCGGAGCTCCGGGGGCAGGCTCACCGGCCGCGGGTGCCGGAGCTCCGGGGGCAGGCTCACCGGCCGCGGGTGCCGGCGCTCCGGGGGCAGGCGCTCCCGCCGGCGGTGCGCCGGGTGGCGGTGCGGGCACCGGACCGCCGGGCCCGCCGGCGCCGGGCACGCCCGCCGCCTGCATCTGCTGCTTGATGGCCTCGACAGGGATCGGCTGACCGATCACCGGGCGGATGAACAGCCGCGCGGTCTGACCCAGGTTGCGGGCCTCGTTGCCGTCGTTACCGGGAACGGTGATGACGAGGTTGTCGCCGTCGATCACGACCTCGGAGCCCGACACGCCAAGACCGTTGACACGGGCGCCGATGATCTGCTGAGCCTGGTTCAACGCGTCGCGCGTCGGACGGGAGCCGTCCGGGGTGCGTGCTGTCAGGGTGACGCGGGTCCCGCCCTGCAGGTCGATGCCCAGCTTGGGGCTCGAGCGTTTGTCTCCGGTGAGGAAGACCAGCAGGTACACCCCGATGAGCAAGACCAGGAACAGCGCCAGCCATCGGTAGGGATGCACCGGCGCCGAAGACGATGCCACGTTGTTGTCTCTCCTAGGTTGTGCCGCGACCCGTGGGTCGTTGTGCCCCGTCCCGCGGATGCGGTCCTCTTCAAACTCCCGCTAGAGGGTACGTGGCGAGCCTGGCGATCAGTCTTTGGTCAGGCGGTCCGCGTCGGACTCGGTGAGCTCTGTGGCGCCACTCGTCTCGTCGTCGGTGTCGTCGGCCTCGTCCTCGATGCGGTCGCGGACGGCCAGCTTCATCCAGGTGGTCACGACGCCGGGGGCAATCTCGAGGTCGACGGTGTCGTCGGTGATGCCGGTGATCGTGGCCTGAAGGCCGGAGGTGGTGTGCACCCGGTCGCCGACATTCAAGGACTCATGCAGGTCGATGGTGGCCTGCATGGCCTTGCGTTGGCGCCGGGAGGCGAAATACATGAATGCGCCCATGATGATGATCAGGGGCAGGAAGACGAGCAGGTCCATGGCGGAACAATTCTTTCGTATCGGATGCCGGGTTCAGCGCGCCGCAACCGTCAGGTCGCGGGGTTCATAGCTGACCAGTCTGCCATTGTGCCGGTCCGGCTCGGACCGGCACCGCCGGTGGAAGATGGTCGGATGGACCTGATTGATGCCCTGCGCAGCACCGGGTCGGTGCGCGAGTTCACCGACCAGCCCGTCGACGACTCGGTGCTTGCACGCATCCTCGACACCGCGCGCTTCGCCCCCAGCGGCGCCAATGCGCAGGCCTGGCGCCTGGTCGTGGTGAAGGATCCCGAGACCCGGGGACGTCTACGTGAGCTGTATCGACAGCCGTGGGTCGAGTATCTGGCACTCACCGCGGCCGGGCTGCGGCCGTGGGCACCGGTCAACGACCCCGCCGACGAGACGTCCGCCCTGGCCGCCGGCACCGGGCAGGCCGAGCAGGCCGCGTCGAGCGGTCTGGCCGCCCACCTCGACAAGGTTCCCGCGCTGCTGGCGCTTTTCGCCGACCTGTCCCAGCTGGCTGCCGTCGACCGAGATCTCGACCGCTATTCACTGGCCGGCGGCGCCTCGGTCTATCCCTTCGCCTGGAGCATCCTGCTGGCCGCCCGCGCGGAAGGGATCGGCGGCGTGCTCACCACGATGCTCATCAGGGAAGAGGACGAGGTCAAGCGCCTGCTCGGCGCCGAGGAACCGTTGGCGCTGGCGGCGGTGATCGCGCTGGGCCATCCGGTTCGGCAGGTCAGACGGCTGACCCGCGCGCCGGTGGAATCGTTCACCACGGTCGACCGGCTGGACGGCGCTCCCTTTCTTGCGGCCAACTCCGACTGATTGCGTTGATTGAGTGGCCTCACGCGACGCAATCCATTGCCTGATAGCGGGTAGGACTAAGTTTTCAGTTGTATCGCGTTGTCACGCGACTAGGCTCGAAATGCCCTCGTCGCGCCAGCCACTCGTCTAGGAGACCGAAAGTGACCACCCTCGAGCAGAGCCGCAAACTCGTCACCGAGATTCCCGGCCCCGGGTCCATCGAACTGAGCAAGCGCAGGGTCGCCGCGGTGTCGCGCGGCGTCGGCGTCACGATGCCCGTCTTCACCGCGCGGGCCGGTGGCGGAATCATCGAGGACGTCGACGGCAACCGCTTGATCGACCTCGGCTCGGGCATCGCGGTCACGACGATCGGCAACGCGTCGCCGCGGGTGGTCGAAGCCGTGCAGGCGCAGGTCGCCGACTTCACCCACACCTGCTTCATGGTGACGCCCTACGAGGAATACGTCGCGGTAGCCGAGCACCTCAACCGGCTCACCCCGGGCTCCTACGAGAAGCGCTCCGCGTTGTTCAACTCCGGATCCGAAGCCGTGGAGAACGCGGTCAAGATCGCCCGCTCGTACACCCGCAAGACCGCGGTGGTGGCCTTCGACCACGCCTATCACGGGCGCACCAACCTGACGATGGCGCTGACCGCGAAGTCGATGCCCTACAAGAGCGGGTTCGGCCCGTTCGCCCCCGAGATCTACCGCGCCCCACTCTCCTACCCCTTCCGCGACGGACTGATCGACAAGGAATGGGCCACCGACGGCGAACTGGCCGCCGAGCGGGCGCTGAGCATCATCGACAAGCAGATCGGCGCGGCCAATCTGGCCGCGGTGATCATCGAACCGATCCAGGGTGAGGGCGGCTTCATCGTTCCGGCACCAGGGTTCCTGCCGGCACTGCGGGCGTGGTGTTCGGAGAACGACGTGGTGTTCATCGCCGACGAGGTGCAGACCGGGTTCGCGCGCACCGGCGCGATGTTCGCCTGCGAGGACGAGGGCATCGAGCCGGATCTGATCGTGACGGCCAAGGGCATCGCC
Source organism: Mycolicibacterium aromaticivorans JS19b1 = JCM 16368 (assembly GCF_000559085.1). NCBI lineage: Bacteria > Bacillati > Actinomycetota > Actinomycetes > Mycobacteriales > Mycobacteriaceae > Mycobacterium > Mycolicibacterium aromaticivorans. Next base: position 358,269 of record NZ_JALN02000001.1, read on the forward strand.
GACGGTCTGCCGCTGTCGGCGGTGACCGGGCGCGCCGAAATCATGGACGCGCCGCACGTCAGCGGTCTCGGCGGCACCTACGGCGGCAATCCCCTGGCGTGTGCAGCCGCGCTGGCCACCATCGAGACCATCGAACTCGACGGCCTGGTGGATCGGGCCAAGCAGATCGAAGCGGTGATGAAGGACAAACTCGGCCGGATGCAGGCCGACGACGACCGCATCGGCGATGTGCGCGGCCGGGGCGCGATGATCGCCGTCGAGTTGGTGAAATCCGGCACCGCCGAACCGGATCCGGAGCTCGCCAAAACGCTGGCGGCCACCGCGCACGCCCAGGGCGTGGTGGTGCTGACCTGTGGCACGTACGGCAATGTGCTGCGGTTCCTGCCACCGTTGGCCATCAGCGACGAGCTGCTGACCGAGGGACTCGACGTGCTGGCTGAAATTCTTCGCAGCCTTCGATGACGCAAAACTTCATCGACGGCGAGCTCGTCGACTCGGTGAGCGGGGCGACGATGCCGATCGTCGACCCGTCCACCGGCGAAAAGTACGGCACCGCACCGATTTCCACTGAACAAGACATCGACAACGCGTACGCCGCGGCAAGTAGGGCGTTCACCGACTGGAAGCGCACAACACCCTCGCAGCGACAGAAGGCGCTGCTGGATTTCGCCGACGACGTCGAAAAGCATGCGAACGGCCTGGTTGCCGCCGAGGGGCGCAACACCGGCAAGCCCAATCACGTCACGCTGGCCGAAGAGATCCCCCCGATGCTCGACCAGATCCGGTTCTTCGCCGGTGCGGCAAGGATTCTGGAGGGCAAGTCGGCGGGCGAATATCCGGCCGACCACACCTCGTGGATCCGTCGTGAGCCGGTCGGGGTGATCGGGCAGGTCGCGCCCTGGAACTACCCGATGATGATGGCTATCTGGAAGTTCTGTCCCGCCATCGCCGCAGGCAACACCGTCGTGCTCAAACCCAGTGACACCACCCCCGTCACCACGGTGATGCTGGCCGAGATCGCCGCCAGGCACTTCGGGCCCGGTGTGCTCAACGTCGTGTGCGGTGATCGGGTGACCGGCGCAGGTGTCGTCGCGCACCCGACCCCCCAGATGGTCTCGATCACCGGATCCGTCGCCGCAGGGCGTGCGGTGGCGGTCAGCGCCGGCGGCCACCTCAAACGTACCCATCTCGAACTCGGCGGCAAAGCGCCGGTGATCGTGTTCGACGACGCCGACATCGCCGCTGCCGCAGAAGGAATCGCGACGGCCGGATATTTCAACGCAGGCCAGGACTGCACCGCCGCCACCCGGGTGCTGGCCCGCGCAGGGGTGGCCGAGGACCTCACCGCCGCGCTGGCCGAACAGGCCACGGCCGCGGCCACGACGTTCGGGCGCGCCGCCGACGACGAGGATGCCTGGGTGCCGCCGGTCAACAACGCCAATCAGCTCGATCGGGTGCTGGGGTTCCTGTCCGACGTCCCGGCCCATGCGACGGTCGCTGCCGGCGGAAAACGTCAGGGCGACAAAGGTTTCTACATCGAACCGACCGTGATCGGCGGCCTGCGCCAGGGCGACCGGCACGTCCAGGAGGAAATTTTCGGGCCGGTGATCACCGTGCAGGCGTTCGCCGACGAGGACGAAGCGCTTCGCTGGGCGAATGGCGTGGCGTACGGCCTGGCATCGTCGGTGTGGACCTCGAACGTGTCGCGCGCCCTACGGGTGTCCAATTCGTTGGATTTCGGATGCGTGTGGATCAATACGCACATTCCGCTGGTCGCCGAGATGCCGCATGGCGGCTTCAAGTCGTCAGGGCACGGCAAAGATCTGTCGATGTACTCACTTGAGGACTACACCCGCATCAAGCACGTGATGGCCTACACCGGCTGAGCCGCGCTTCGGGGCTTGGCCACCACGTCGGCAATCCGGCGGCGGATCCCGTCATCGGTCAGGCCCGACATGACGAGCCGGCCCAGCTCGTCGTCCGCCGGTCGCCGACACCTTTCGGCAATGAGAACGTCGACGTAGGAATGCAATTCGTCGACCGCCCGACGGCTGGGCAGTTCGTCGGCCCACCGCCAGAACAGCACCCGGTCGTCGTCCGGAACGCCGAAAGCCGCGCAGATGTCGGATATCCGGATGAAGTCGTCGTCGGGAACAAATGGTGCGGCCATGAGTACCACTGTGTCCCGAATACCACCGGCTCCTGTCACCGATGTGGTGCACATCGCACAGTGACGTCGGTTACTAATCCCTAATGCGCCACCGGGGTCCGGCGCGAACCGCCCAACATGTCACGCAAGCCGCGACGGCGGCGCGGCTCTTCCTCGTCCACATCGTCCACGTCGGTGACCCGGCGATGGTGCCCCTCGACCACCGGCTCGGTCGTGGTGGCCGCGTCGACCGGCTCACCGGCAACGGGTTCGGCGACCACCGGCCGCGTCGCGTAGCGCACGTCACGCACGCTGTGCACCGACACCCGACCCAACGCCATGGCGCCGAGGAAGATGATCAGTGCGCCGAGCCCGCTCCAGAACGCCAGCTCGATCCCAACCTGGCCGGCCGTGCTGTCGGCCACCGGTGCGCCGACGTCGCCGAGGCCCCAGGGGCCGGCGAAGAGCCGGCCCACCACGAACCAGGCGCCGGCGATGACGGCCAGCCAGCCGCCGAGCAGAGCGGTCGCCCGGTTGCGCGACATCAGCAACAGCAGTCCGCCGAGGACCGCGACCACCCCGGGCAGAACCTCGAGCCAACCGCGGGCCGCGGTCCACACCCACGGAGTGTCCGGTTGATAGGCGAAGTCGAAGTACGGCCCGATGAACGGAATCAGCGCTCCCCAGAGCCCCAGCAGTACAAGCAGAAATCCACTGGCCGCGCCGCGGCTGCGCGCGATCTCCATCCGGCCCGCACGCGGATCCAGGCGAGTGTCTACGTCGTTCATGACGCCTCCTTGACTCAAGGGTGTGTCCCGAGCTGAGGATCGGGTACCCGGGCGTCGCGCAGCTCTAACGGCGCTGGTGCGGCCGGACAGAGAGCAAGTTCACAGGACTGGTTCCTAGCATCGACCGTGACCGAGGAATAACGTTAGTTTTGCTAACGTAGTTTAATTTGGGCGCAACGAGGCGCCCGCCAATCTTTCTTTCTCTAGTTCGTTGATGGAGTCTCGTCATGCCGACTGATACTCGCGAAGCCCGGTTTGAGCAGCGCGTTGCCGATCTGTACACCTCCGACCCCCAGTTCGCCGCGGCCGCACCCGACCCGCAGGTGACCGCGGCCGCCGCCACCCCCGGCCTGCCTCTTTCCGCCGTCATAACGACCGTTTTCGACGGCTACGCCGACCGCCCCGCCGTGGGCCAGCGGGCGGTGAGGTTCGTGGCGGATCCGCAGACCGGACGCACCACCGCCGAGCTGATGCAGGCGTTCGACACCATCACCTATCGGCAACTATGGGATCGGGTGCGGGCGGTCGCCGGAGCGTGGTCCGCCGACCCCGTCGCCGTGGGCGACCGCGTCGCGATCCTCGGATTCACCAGTGTCGACTACACGACCATCGACCTCGCGCTGACGCAGCTCGGCGCGGTGTCAGTGCCGCTGCAGACCAGTGCCGGTGCGGCCGCGCTGACACCGATCATCGCCGAGACCGAACCCGTACTTGTCGCCTCGAGCATCGACAACCTCGATGACGCCGTCGAGCTCGTCCTCACCGGCCCGGCACCGAAAAGCCTCGTGGTCTTCGACTTTCGGCCAGAGGTCGACGACCAGCGCGACGCGTTGACCGCCGCCCGTGACCGCCTGACCGGCACCAGCATTACCGTGACCACCCTGGCCGACGAGATCACCCGTGGCGCAGACAGTTCCGTTGTCAATGCGGACAATGCCGGGGATGACCCGCTGGCTCTGCTGATCTACACCTCCGGAAGCACCGGCGCCCCGAAGGGTGCGATGTACCCGGCTTCCAAGGTCGCCGACATGTGGCTTGCCGCCGCCGCGCATTGGGACGACAAGCAGGGCGCTTACCCGTCGATCGTGCTGAGCTTCATGCCGATGAGCCACGTGATGGGCCGCGGCGCACTGTATGGAGCGTTGAGCACCGGTGGCACAGTCTATTTCGCCGCGCGGCCCGACCTGTCGACGTTCCTCGAGGACTTGGCTTTGACCCGCCCGACGCAGCTGAACCTGGTCCCCCGGGTATGGGACATGATTCATCAAGAAGTGCAAAGCGATGTCGACCGCCGCGCAGGCGAGGCCACCGAGGCCGAGGTGCTGGCAGAGAAGCGCGCCAGCCTGCTGGGTGACCGATTCGTCTCCGCGCTCACCGGCTCGGCGCCGATCGCACCGGAACTCAAAGAGTGGGTCGAGAAGTTCCTCGACATGCACCTGGTCGAGGGCTACGGCTCCACCGAGGCCGGCGCCGTGTTCGTCGACGGGATGGTGCGCCGCCCGCCGGTGACCGACTACAAGCTGGTCGATGTCCCGGAGCTGGGGTACTTCGGTACCGATCTGCCGCATCCGCGCGGCGAGCTGTTGGTGAAGTCGACGCAACTGTTCCCGGGCTATTACAAGCGGCCCGAGGTCACCGCAGCGATGTTCGACGAGGACGGCTTCTACCGCACCGGCGACATCGTCGCCGAGACCGCGCCCGACCATCTGCAGTATGTGGACCGGCGCAACAATGTTCTCAAGTTGTCGCAGGGCGAGTTCGTCACGGTCTCCAAACTGGAGGCCGCGTTCGGGCGCAGCCCGCTGGTGCACCAGATCTACTTGTACGGCAACAGCGCCCGGCCCTACCTGCTGGCCGTCGTGGTGCCGACCGCCGAAGCGGTGGCCGATCACGACGCGGCTGAGCTCAAGGCCCTGATCGCCGACTCGCTGCAGGACGCCGCGCGGAACGCACGGTTGCAGTCCTACGAGATCCCGCGTGACTTCCTGGTCGAGACAACGCCTTTCACCGTAGAGAACGGACTGCTGACCGGTATCCGCAAGCTGGCCTGGCCGCGCCTGAAGGAACGCTACGGGTCCGCCCTCGAGCAGCTCTATGTCGATCTCGCCGAAGGTCAGGCCGACGAGCTGCGGGCGCTGCGGCAGAGCGGTGCCGACGCCCCCGCGCTGGCGACCATCACCCGCGCCGCCGGCGCGCTGCTGGGAGCCGCGGCGGCCGACCTGCAGCCCGATGCCCACTTCACCGACCTCGGCGGAGACTCGCTGTCGGCGTTGACATTCGCCAATCTGCTCAACGAGATCTTCGATATCGAGGTGCCGGTGGATGTGATCGTCAGCCCGGCCAACGATCTGCAGGCCATCGCCGCCTACATCGACAGTGAGCGCAACTCCGGCAGTAAGCGCCCGACGTTCGCCTCGATTCACGGCGCCGGCGCCACTGAAGCACATGCCCGTGATCTGACGCTGGACCGCTTCATCGATGCCGCCACCCTGGCCGCCGCACCGCAGCTGCCCGGCCCGGCCAGCGAGATCCGCACCGTATTGCTCACCGGCGCAACCGGATTCCTGGGTCGCTACCTGGCACTGGATTGGCTCGAGCGGATGGACCTGGTGGACGGCAAGGTGATCTGCCTGGTGCGCGCCAAGGATGACGAGGCCGCGCGCGCCCGGCTGGATGCCACGTTCGACAGCGGCGACCCCAAACTTCTGGCGCACTATCGGAAGCTGGCCGCCGAGCACCTCGAGGTCATCGCCGGCGACAAAGGTGAGGAGAACCTCGGCCTCGATGGGGCCACGTGGCAGCGATTGGCCGACACCGTCGACCTGATCGTCGACCCGGCCGCGCTGGTCAACCATGTGCTGCCCTACCGGGAGTTGTTCGGGCCCAACGCCGTTGGTACCGCTGAGCTCATCCGGATCGCGCTGACCACCCGGCTCAAGCCGTTCGTCTACGTCTCGACGATCGGTGTGGGTGCGGGGATCGCGCCGGGGCGCTTCGTCGAGGACGGCGACATCCGCGAGATCAGCGCGACCCGCGCGGTCGACGACTCGTACGCCAACGGGTACGGCAACAGCAAGTGGGCCGGCGAGGTGCTGCTGCGTGAGGCCAACGACCTGTGCGGCCTTCCGGTGTCGGTGTTCCGCTGCGACATGATCCTTGCCGACACCAGCTACGGTGGTCAGCTCAACCTGCCCGACATGTTCACCCGGATGATGCTGAGCCTGGTGGCCACCGGCATCGCGCCGGTGTCGTTCTACGAACTCGACGCCGACGGCAACCGTCAGCGTGCGCACTACGACGGCCTGCCGGTGGAGTTCATCGCCGAGGCGATCTCCACCTTGGGTGCGCACGTGACCCAGGGGTTCGAGACCTATCACGTGATGAATCCCTACGACGACGGCCTCGGGCTCGACGAGTTCGTCGACTGGCTGGTCGAGGCCGGCTACCCGATCCAGCGGATCGCGGAGTACGACAGCTGGCTGCAGCGGTTCGAAACCGCGATGCGGGCACTGCCGGACCGGCAGCGTCAGTACTCGCTGCTGCCGCTGCTGCACAACTACCAGCACCCGGAACGGCCGGTTCGCGGATCGATCGCGCCGACCGAGCGGTTCCGCGCCGCGGTGCAGGACGCGAAGATCGGTCCGGATAAAGACATTCCGCACGTGTCGGCGGAGGTCATCGTCAAGTACATCACCGATTTGCAGTTGCTGGGCCTGCTGTAAGCCGAGCCGCATCGTCACCCGGGTCGCGATCGACGACGATCGACGACCCGGGTGTCGTTTCGGCGGCAAAGACCTTAACCCGGCGGACGCCCGCGCCCGCGAGTACTATCCGCTCAGGCTTCCAGTCTTCGGGGGCAGGCTGCGGCCGGTTCGGGAGCGTATGTACAAAGACGTGGGCATGGCCGCGTGGGTGCGGCGGTGGTGGCACCAACCCGGCCAGTACGACTGGTTGTCCGACTATCTCGCGGCGCATCACCTGCAGCGCTTCAGCAGGATCCTGATCGCCTCCGTCGTCATCATCCTTGGGGTGGTGCCCCTGGTGATGTTGTTCAGCCCGTCGGGCCCGCAGGGTGAGGTCCACCGGACCGCCGCGATCGTCATGTCGGCCCTGTCGTTCGGTGGGGCGTGCGTTTGGCTTGTCGGCTGGCCGAGCCGCCGCCAATCCGCGCTGATGGCCGTCGGCGCCAATGCCGGCGTGACCCTGGCATGCCTGATCGCCGGGACGCCGGCGACCGGCTTGTTGGCGTGCGCCACCTTTGCTCCCATCGCCGGCTATGTCGGCCTGTACCACTCCGGTCGACTCTTGGCGGCGACGTTGGTGAACGCGATCCTCACCACCGTGCTCGCCGGGGTGCGGATCGCTGCCGCCGGCGACACCGCGATGGCTATCGGGCATGTGCTGGGCGTGCTGATCGCCGTGCTTGCCGTGCCGTTCGGAAGTCAGTTGCTCCTGCACCTGCTGAGCCTCGACGCGAGGATGTCGAACACCGATCCGCTCACCGGGCTGCGTAACCGTCGAGGCTACGACGAGGCGGCGCTGAAACTGATCGCCGCGGCGGACCGGCCGCACTCACAGTGGCTGGCCGTGATCCTGATCGATCTGGACGGGTTCAAGCAGATCAACGACGCCCACGGCCACGGCTACGGCGATACGGTCCTGGTCGCGGTTGCGGACAACCTGCGCCGGGCAAGCGCCATGAATTCGGTGGTGGCCCGCCTCGGCGGCGAGGAGTTCCTCATCGCCGAACTGATCGAGCCCGATGACGCCGAGGACACCGCCGAACGATTCCGCACGGCCGTCGCGACCGCGCCCGGCGACGTGACCGCCAGCGTCGGACTCGCAACGATGGCTCTGACCGATATCGACAGCGGCGCGACCGCGGCGCTCACCGAACTGGTACACGCAGCCGATGCCGCGATGTACGACGCCAAGCGGGCCGGCGGAAACCAATCCCGTCACCGGGCCACGACGAGCACCACGTAGTCCGAAAAGAACCCGCGGCCCGAACGTCAGACGAGCGCGATTACCAGCAGTACGACCGCGACCAACGGGAATGCCCCCTGGGTTACCGCGGCCCGCGCCTTGTCCGGCGCGGACGCCAACAGCACTGCCGCCGCGGCGAGCATCGAACCGACACCCGCCAACACCAGCGCGGCGCCGATTCCGGTGTGCCCCAACGCGATTGCGACGATACCCACGATGCCGACGATCGCCAGGAACAGGTTGTAGAAACCCTGGTTCAGCGCCATCAGTTTGGTGGTCTCGGCTTCCTCGGCGGTGGTGCCGAACGCCTTACGGGTGCGCGACGACGTCCAGGTCAGCGACTCCATCGTGAAGATGTAGACGTGCAGCAGCGCGGCGAGGCCGGCGAAAACCAAGGCGACGATGACCATCGGCGCTCCCATCACTCGAATAGGCCGGACTGACCGAGCCCACTGGCTCGCGGCGGTGCCACCATACCGAGGTGGGTCCAGGCTAACGGCGTCGCCACCCGCCCGCGGGGAGTCCGCGCGATCATTCCGGCACGGACCAGGAACGGCTCGCACACCTCTTCGACCGTGGTTGCTTCCTCCCCCACCGCGACGGCCAGGGTGGACACCCCGACCGGGCCGCCGCCGAAGCTGCGGGTGAGCGCCGAGAGCACCGCGCGATCCAGGCGGTCCAGGCCGAGTTCGTCGACGTCATAGACGGCCAGCGCGGCTTTGGCGATGTCGCGGGTGATCACCCCGTCGGCGCGCACCTCGGCGTAGTCGCGCACCCGGCGCAGCAGGCGGTTGGCGATGCGGGGTGTCCCCCGCGAGCGGCGGGCGATCTCGGAGCCGGCCTCCGAGCCCAGTTCGATGCCGAGGATCCCGGCCGAGCGGGCGAGTACCCGTTCCAGTTCCGGCGGTTCGTAGAAGTCCATGTGCGCGGTGAATCCGAAGCGATCGCGCAGCGGTCCGGTCAGCGCACCGGAGCGCGTGGTCGCGCCGACCAAGGTGAACGGCGCCACCTCCAACGGAATCGACGTCGCCCCAGGGCCTTTCCCGACGACGACGTCGACCCGGAAGTCTTCCATCGCCAGGTACAGCATCTCCTCGGCGGGCCGGGCGATGCGATGGATCTCGTCGATGAACAGCACGTCACCCTCGACCAGGTTGGACAGCATCGCGGCGAGGTCACCGGCGCGTTCCAGAGCCGGGCCGGACGTGACCCGCAACGCGGAGCCCAGCTCGGCGGCAATGATCATCGCCAGCGATGTCTTGCCCAGTCCCGGCGGCCCGGACAACAGGATGTGATCAGGTGTGCCGCCGCGGTTCTTGGCGCCCTCCAGCACCAGCTGCAGCTGCTCGCGTACCCGCGGCTGGCCGATGAACTCGCCCAGCGACCGGGGCCGCAGGCTGGCGTCCACATCTCCTTCGCCGACCGTCAGCGCCGGCGACACGTCGCGGTCGACCGCCTCGCCGTCCTCGTCTTCGTCGAACCGGCTCACTTGGTCTTTCCTAGTAGCGACAACGCCGCACGCAATGCCGTGGAGGTGTTGGCCGCACTGTCAGCCGCCAAAACCTTGTCCGTGGCCTCCTCGGCCTGCTTGATCGCAAAGCCAAGTCCGACAAGGGCTTCCACCACGGGAGTGCGCACCGCGTGCCCAGTGGCCGCGGTGATGCCCGCACCACCGGCGACCGCGCCGATCTTGTCCCGCAATTCCAGCACCATACGTTCGGCGCCACGCTTGCCGATGCCGGGCACCCGGGTCAAGGCCGTCACGTCGCCGTCGGCCAGCGCCTGACGAAGCGCGGTCGCGTCATAGACCGCCAGTGTCGCCAGCGCGATCTTGGGGCCGACGCCGGACACCCCGAGCAGGGTCGAGAACAGGTCGCGGGCATCGGAGTCGGCGAAACCGTACAGGGTTTGGGAGTCCTCACGGACGATCATCGCGGTGATCAGCCTGGCCTCGCTGCCGCGGCGCAGCGTCGCGAGCGTCGACGGGGTGGCCATCACCTTGTAGCCGACACCGCCGGCCTCGATCACGACGTGATCGAGCGCGATGTCGAGGACTTCGCCGCGCACCGAGGCGATCATGTGGCTGCCTTGAGCCCGCGTGCCGACTTCAGCCGGGCCTGGTAGGCCCGCTTCTGTTCGGCGGCCATCGCCTCGGCCTGCGCCATCCGGGCGATCATCGGGGCGCGCCAGCAGTGGCAGATCGCCAGGGCCAGTGCGTCGGCGGCGTCCGCCGGAGTGGGTTTCTGCTGCAGCTGCAGGATGCGGGTGACCATCGTGGTGACCTGGGCCTTGTCGGCGCGCCCGTTCCCTGTGACGGCCGCCTTGACTTCACTGGGGGTGTGGAAATGCACGTCGATACCGCGGCGGGCGGCGGCCAGCGCGATCACCCCGCCGGCCTGCGCGGTGCCCATCGCGGTGTTGGCGTTCTGGTTGGCGAACACCCGCTCGATCGCCACCACGTCGGGCTGATGGGTGTCCATCCAATGGTCGACGGTGTCGCTGATGGTCAGCAGCCGACGCTGCAACGGCTCGTCGGACGGCGTGCGCACCACGTCGACGTCCAGCGCGATGACCTGACGGCCACCCCGGCTCTCGATCACCGAGAGGCCGCAGCGCGTCAACCCAGGGTCGACTCCCATCACCCGCACGGATCGCCTTCCGACTACGAACAGCTGTTCGATCACAGTAGCGGGCCGGGCGGACAGCACCGGTCAGGACACGCGGTCTCCCGCGCGTGGTTATGGTCGGTCCATGGGCGGCCCCGACGCATTCCATCCCGACCTGTCCGGAACCGAGCCGGTGCGCAACCGGGTGCGCCATATTCGGGCCGGCGACCTCGACGGCGGCACCGGTCAGACCGACGGCATGCGGCGCTTCGCCGCCATCAGCGGCACGTCGGTCGGGTCGGAAAAGCTGTGGATGGGCGAGACCCACGTCGGGCCCGGCGTCGCGTCGGCCAACCATCACCACGGCGAGTCGGAGACGGCGATCTTCGTGCGCAGCGGCCACCCGCAGTTCGTCTTCCACGACGGTGTCGACGAAGTGCGGATCAGTACCGAGCCGGGCGACTACATCTTCGTGCCGCCACATCTGCCGCACCGCGAAGAGAACCCGGACCCGGATGAGTCGGCCATCGTCGTGATCTCGCGCAGCACACAGGAGGCGATCGTGGTCAATCTGGAGCGGCTGTATCCGCTGCAGTGACGAACTCGGTCAGCGTTCCCTCCCGCGCCGAACGGGCGATCTCCGCCACCCGGGCGCGGGAACGCTTCCAGCCCTTCACCCGCTCACGGCCGATCTCGGTCCCGTCGCGCGTGATGATGATCGTCCACGGCACGCCGACGAACTTGGCCAGCAGCCAGAACGGCCACATCACCATGAACGGCAACACGGCCAGGAAGATCAGCGCGTCGAGGGTGGCGAAGCCGGTCTCCCACGGGATCGTCTTCCACCACCAGCGACGTACCGACCAGGTGGATCCGTCAGGGTCGGTCTCCGTCAGCTGAGACATCGTCACCTCCGATTCATTGCCCGCAGCGTACGGTTCTCTTCCATGGCGACGGGCGGCTCCCGCACAGTACGAAGTTTCTGCCGGGTGTGCCCGTCGGTGTGCGGCATCCTGGTCGAGATCGAGGATGAGCGGGTGGTGGCCGTCCACGGCGACCGGGACAATCCCTTCTCCGGCGGCTACACCTGCCCGAAGGGCCGCGCGCTGCCGCTGATCCACCACCATCCGGACCGGCTCGAGCGGCCGATGATGCGCGACGGCGGACGGCTGGCCGAAACCAGCTGGGAGGCTTGCCTCGACGACCTCGGCGCCCGGTTGCGAGACATCATCGCCGAGCACGGCCCGGCGGCGGTCGCCATCAACTTCGGCACCGGCATCGGGATGGACGCCGCCGGCTACCGCACCGCCGAGGCGCTGCACCGCGCGATCGGCACTCCCGCGAAATTCAGTCCACTGACGATCGATGGCACCGCCAAGGTTTTGGTCGCGGAGCTGATGGGCGGCTCCGCCGGCCTCACCGGGCGCCCCGACTACGAGAATGCCGAACTCGTCATCCTGATCGGCAGCAATCCCGTTGTCTCCCATGGCCATACCATCGGTATGCCCAATCCTCGGGGGGTGTTCCGCGACCTCGCCGCCCGGGCTCAGCTCTGGGTCGTCGACCCCCGCCGTACCGAGACCGCCCGGCTGGCGACCCGCCACCTGGCCCCGCGTCCGGGCACCGATTACGCGGTGCTGGCCTTCCTGGTGCGCGAAATCCTGCGCGACGGCGCCGATCCGGACGTCGCCGTCCAGGACCTCGACCTGCTGGCCTCCGCCGTCGAACCGTTCACCCGCGAGCATGCCGCCGAACTCGCCGACGTCGACCCCACCGATCTCGACGATCTGCTGGCCGCTGTCCGCAGGGCCGGGCACATCGCGATCGACACCGGTACCGGTGTCACCATGTCGGCCAGTGCCAATGTGACGCAATGGTTTTCGTGGGCGCTGCTGATCCTGACCGGGTCGATGAACACCCCCGGCGGTGAGTGGTTCCATCCCGGCTTCGGCTACCAGCTGGAGATGTTCGAGTTGCCGATCGCGCCGCCGGAGGGCAAATCGCGACCGGGACCGCGCAGCCGCCCGGAGACCAAGGCCTTCATGCGGGAATGGCCCTGCGCCACACTGCCCGACGAGATCGAGGCCGGCAACATTCGCGCATTGCTCAACCTCGGCGGCAGCCTGCTCACCGGTTTCCCCGCCACCGATACCCTGCGCCCGGCCCTGGCCAAGCTCGAGGTGTTGGCCACCACCGAGATCCTCCCCAATGAGACGACGGCACTGTCGACCCATGTGCTGCCGACCACTGGTCAGCTCGAGCGGCCAGACGTCACGCTGTGGGATTTCATGAGTCCGCGGATCTCCGCCCAGCACACCCCGGCGATGGTCGCCCCGATCGGCGACCGCCGCTCGATGTGGTGGGTGCTCGCCGAGATCGGCGCGCGGCTCGGTCACGACATCGCCGACACCACTTTGACCGACGAGCAGATGTTGGCCACGTTCAACGGCGGCGGCCGCACCAGCTACGACGATATGGTCGCCACCGGCTGGGCGCAAGCCGAGCGCGAGTTGCCCGCGGCGTGGATGCACCGTCACGTCGAGCGTCTCGGCGGCTGGCGCCTGGCCCCGCAACTCCTGATCGACCAATTACACGGGCTGCGTCACACGACCGGGCCGGTGTTGGTGCCGCGTCGCCAATTACGAAGAGTCAACGCGCAATTGGAGTATCTCGGGGAGCAGCCCGAGATACTGCTGAGCCCGCAGGACGCCGCGGCAGCCGGCATCGCCGACAACCAGAAGCTGGTGGTGCGCACCGAATACGGCGAACTCACCGGGATCGCGAAACTGGACCCGTCGGTGCGCAGCGGCGTGGTGTCGGTGCCGCACGCGCACGCCGGCACTAACGTCAACCTGCTGACGAGCAAAGACGACCTGGACCCGGCGACCGGAATGACCCGCTATTCAGGGGTGCCGGTCAGCCTGCACCCGGCCTGACTCAGTCGTCTTCGAGCTGAGCCAGAACCTCGTCGGGGATATCGGCGTTGGTGTAGACGTCCTGCACGTCGTCGCTGTCCTCCAGCGCGTCGACGAGCTTCATGATCTTGCGGGCGCCTTCGGCGTCCAGCGGTACCGTCACCGACGCCTGGAAACCGGCCTCCGCGGAGTCGTAGTCGATGCCGGCGTCCACCAGCGCGGTGCGCACGGCGACCAGATCGGTCGGCTCGGAGATCACCTCGAAGCTGTCGCCGAGATCGTTGACCTCTTCAGCCCCGGCATCCAGGACCGCCAGCAGCACATCGTCCTCGGACAGGTCGTTCTTCTCCAGCGTGACCACACCCTTGCGGGAGAACAGGTAGGCCACCGAGCCTGGGTCGGCCATGTTGCCGCCGTTGCGGGTCATCGCGACCCGGACCTCGCCGGCGGCCCGGTTGCGGTTGTCGGTCAGGCACTCGATCAGCACGGCGACGCCATTGGGCCCGTAGCCCTCGTAGGTGATGTTCTGCCAGTCGGCGCCGCCGGCTTCCTCACCACCGCCGCGCTTGCGGGCGCGCTCGATGTTGTCGTTGGGAACCGACGACTTCTTGGCCTTCTGGATCGCGTCGTACAGGGTGGGATTGCCAGCCGGGTCGCCGCCGCCGACGCGCGCCGCGACCTCGATGTTCTTGATGAGCTTGGCGAACATCTTGCCGCGCTTGGCGTCGATGACGGCCTTCTTGTGCTTGGTGGTTGCCCACTTGGAATGGCCGCTCATCGGGTTCTTCTCCGTACTGTCCGTTCTGCCGTAACCCGACGAGTCTACTGAACAGCCACCGGGAGCTTTGCAATCGCGGTGCGCCGAACGCTGTTGGTCGACCAGGCCACTGAATAGATTCCGAACGCGTGTCCACCATCGCCGAACCCCGCGCCGATGCCACCGAGGCGTCCTCGAACACCATTCGCACCGCACTGCTCTCCAGCCTGATCGGTACGACGATCGAGTGGTACGACTTCTTCCTGTACGCCACCGCGGCAAGCCTGGTCTTCAACCAGGCCTTCTTTCCCCACCAAAGCTCGCTGGTCGGAACGATGTTGGCGTTCGCCACCTTCGCTGTCGGCTTCATGGTGCGCCCGATCGGCGGCTTCGTGTTCGGCCACATCGGTGATCGCATCGGACGCAAGAAGACCCTGGCGCTGACCATGTTCTTGATGGGTGGGGCCACTGCGCTGATGGGCCTGCTGCCCACCGCCGAGCAGATCGGACTGCTGGCCCCGATCCTGTTGCTGATCCTGCGCATCGGCCAGGGCTTCGCACTCGGCGGCGAGTGGGCCGGCGCGGTCCTGCTCGCGGTCGAACACAGCCCCGTCAAGCGCCGAGGCCTGTTCGGCAGCGTCCCGCAGGTCGGGCTGGCGTTGGGTCTCGCGCTGGGCACCGGGGTGTTCGCGCTGCTGCAGATCGTCCTGCCGGCCGGGGCCTTTCTGAGCTACGGGTGGCGAATCGCCTTTCTGTTCAGCCTGGTGCTGGTGGGGTTCGGGGTGGTGGTTCGCCTGAAAGCCGCCGAGACCCCGGCCTTCGAGAAGCTCAAGGAGCGCGACGGGCGCTCCTCGGTTCCGCTGCGAGAGATCTTCCGCCGCCCGGCAGTGCGCTCCACCGTGCTGGGGATGTTGTCCCGGTGGGGCGAGGGCGCAGCCTTCAACACCTGGGGCGTGTTCGCCATCTCCTATGCGACGGCCACACTGCACCTGGGCAAGGTCCCGGTCCTGATCGTCGTGACGGCGGCGGCCCTGGTGATGGCCGCTCTGCTGCCGGTCTCGGGCCTGCTGGTCGACCGGTTCGGCGCGAAAGTCGTTTACGGCAGCGGCATCGCGGCCTACGGGGTGGCCGTGTTCCCGGCGTTCGCACTGTTCAACATCCGCAGCGTCACCGCCTACGCGATCGCGATGGTCGTCGTGTTCGGTGTGATTCACGCCTGGTTCTACGGCGCGCAGGGCACCCTGTATGCCTCGCTGTTTCCTACCCGGGTCCGCTACACCGGCCTGTCGACGGTGTACCAGCTGTCCGGCGTATACGCCTCGGGCCTGACGCCGTTGATCCTGACGGCGCTGATCGCGGCCGGTCACGGAAAGCCTTGGCTCGCTTGCGGTTACCTGGTCTTCACGGCGGTGGTCAGTGTCATCGCGACGCGCCTGCTCAAGCCCGGCGACTTCCACGACGAGCCGGCGCCGAAACCCGCCGTCGCGTTCGCCTAACCCAGGTCGCCGTCGACGTAGCGCTGCAGATTCGGTGCAACGGCGGCGACGATCTCGTCGTCGCTCATCGAGGCCAGCGGTTCGATCTGCCACACGTAGCGCATCATCGCCAAGCCCATGATCTGCGACGAGATCAAACCGCTGCGTTTGCGCCGGTCCGCCGCGTCGGCACCGAGTTGAGACACCCCCATCAGCTGACCTTCGACCACCCTGCGCAGCTTCTCGCGCGTGCTCGGCTCGTGCGCGGCGGTCTGCAGCACCGCCCGCAACACCGGGCCGATCTCGTCGTCGGCCCACGCGCCCAGCATCAGCCGCAGCAGCGCGGTCCCGAGCTGTGGCACCGGCGTTGTCCAGGTCCGCGCCACGCTCTCCAGCCAGCGCTGCGGCGGATTCGTGGCCGCATCCAGCAGACCTTCCTTGGACCCGAAGTAGTGGTACACCAGCGCCGGGTCGACGTCGGCCGCCCGGGCGACCGCCCGGATCGTCGTGCCCGCCGATCCGTGCTGCGCGAACTCGGCGCGCGCGGCGTCGACAATCCGGCCGGCCAGCACCCCCTTCTCGTCGCGGGGTCCCGGTGCCGTCGCTTTCTTCGCCATCCGCATCACCTCGAATGTTTCATATTGCGTTGAGACTAGTTTCATCGTAGCGTGAAACTAGTCTCAACAGGACGTGAAAAGGATTCGGATGACTTCCACCAGTGTTTCCGGCTTCGAACCGGGCCAGCGCACGCTCAACGGGCCGCAGACCACCGGCCGGGACTACCGCAACCTGAGCAGGCCGGACCACCGCATCACCACCGACACCAACATCGCGGTCCCGATGCGCGACGGTGTCACCCTGCTCGCCGACGTGCACCGCCCCGACGGCCCATCCGCTCAGGGGGCGCGCTTCCCCGCGCTGATCGCCGTGTCGCCCTATCCGCGCCAGATCCAGGACCTGGGTGCCCCAGCCGGTTTCATCGAAGCCGGCGCCACCGACTTCTGGGTGCCGCGCGGCTACACCCACGTCATCGCCAACCTGCGCGGCACCGGCGGATCCGGCGGAACCTTCGGATTCTTCGACGGCCAGGAGCGCCGCGACCTGTACGACCTCGTGGAATGGGTGGCGGCACAACCCTGGTGCGACGGGAACGTCGGGATGATCGGTATCAGCTATTTCGCGATGACCCAGCTGGAGGCCGCGGTCGAGCGCCCGCCGCACCTCAAGGCGATCTTCCCGGTGGCCGTCACCGCGGACCTCTACGAAGGCGCGGTGCATCACGGGCTGCTGAGCGCCTCGTTCATCACGCCGTTCCTGTCGATGCTCGGACTCACCGCGGCCCGCAGCGACACGTTCTGGCGCAGCCGACCGATGGGAGCGGCACGCTGGGTGCTCAACACCCCGCGGCTGCACCACAAGTTCGCGACGATGAACGGCGAGGCGGCCGTGACGATGATGCGCGGGCTGCTCAAACTGCCGCACGACCCGCACCCGTGGGACGAGCTGTGGCTCGACGCTGCGGTCAAGCATCCCACCCGCGACGCCTGGTGGGACGAACGCAACCTGTTGCCAATGCTCGAAAAGGTAGATATCCCAGTTTATTTGGGCTGCGACTGGCAGAACGTCCCGCTACACCTGCCGTCGACGTTCACCAGTTACGCCGGGCTGACCAACAGCCCGTGCGTGCGCATCGGGATGCTCGGCGAGTACGGACTGACCTGGCCGTGGGAAAGCCTGCACATCGAAGCGCTGGCCTGGTACGACCATTGGCTCAAGGGCCGCGACACCGGCATCCTCGACGGTCCGGCCGTTCGCTATGTCCTGCCGGGCGCCGACGAGTGGCGCATGTGCGAATCCTGGCCGCCGGCAAGCACCGTCCGCGAACTGGCACTGCGCGCCGACGGCATTCTCGACGATGACGAAGGCAGCCCCGGCGCGTGTGAGTTCATGGCGCTCGGCGGGGGACTCGGCCGGGCCAAGCCCAGTCCGATCGATCCCCCGTCGGCGCTGACCTGGATCAGCCGGCCACTGACCGCGCCCGTCGAGGTCGTCGGCGACATCGAATTGCGGTTGACCGCCAGCGCCACCGCCGCCGACACCGCGTGGATCGTCACGCTCTCCGACGTCTCCCCCGACGGCGAGACGGAACCGGTGACCGCAGGCTGGCTGCGGGCGAGCCTGCGCGAGGTGGACGAGACCGGCAGCCGGCCAGGCGCACCGATGCTGCCGTGCCGCCGTCCGCAGGCAGTACCCGTCGGCGACGACGTCGACTACCGGATCCCGCTGGTGCCCAACGCCCGCCGCTTCGACACGGGTCATCGCATCCAGATCACGATCACCAGTGACGACCAGGATCCGGACACCCCGGCGATCATGAACTTCCGGCATGCCAGCGTCGGCACCAGCAGCCTCAACATCGTGCGGTCGTCATCGCGGTTGGTGCTGCCCATCCTCACCTGACCCGGTGCGATCATGGACGCCATGGACCAGGCAACATACGACAAGGGACGACAGATCCGCGCCGCGGTGCTCGGCGAGGAGTACGTCGCCAACGCCGAGCGGCAGGCCGACGACTTCAGCAAACCGCTGCAGGATCTGCTCACCGAGTACTGCTGGGGTGCGGTGTGGGGCCGCGAGGAACTCCCGCTCAAGACCCGCAGCATGCTCAACCTGGCGATGATCTCGGTGCTGAACCGCCCCCACGAGCTGAAAACCCATGTGCGCGGGGCACTCACCAACGGGGTCACCCGCGAGGAGATTCGCGAGATCCTGCTTCAGGTGGCGATCTATGCGGGCGCGCCCGCAGCCGTCGACGGCTTCCGGGTCGCCCGAGAGGCCTTCGCCGAACTCGACGCTCAGTGAGCCATCTCATGGACCTCGGCTTCATCGGCTTGGGCAACATGGGCCTGCCGATCGCGACCCGCCTGATCGAGGCCGGCCACCCGCTGGTGGTCTTCGACACCCGCCCGGACATCGTCGCCCAGGCGGTCGATCTGGGCGCCCAGGCCGCCTCCTCCCCCCGTGACGTCGCCGACCGCGCCGAGACCGTACTGGCGAGCCTGCCGTCGGTGCTTGCCTCCCGTGAGGTCGCGCTCGGCACGGACGGCGTGATCGAAGGACGCCGCGTCGAACGGTTCATCGACCTGTCGACCGTGGGCAGCACCGCCGCTCAACAGATCCAGACGCAGCTGGCCCAACGCGGTATCGCGATGCTCGACAGTCCGGTCAGTGGCGGTGTCGGCGGCGCCGCCAAAGGGACACTGACGCTGATGGTTTCGGGCCCGCGCGACCAGTTTGAGATCGTCGAGCCGATACTGGCCCGGCTCGGCACGCCGTTTTTCGTCGACACCAAACCCGGTGCGGGCCAGACGATGAAGCTGGTGAACAACCTGCTGGCCGCCACCGCGCTGGCCGCAACCTCGGAGGTGGTGGTGATGGGCGTCAAGGCCGGGCTGGACCCGTCGGTGATGATCGAGGTGATCAACGCCGGATCGGGAGCCACCAACGCCAGCCGTGACAAATTCCCGAAGTCGATTCTGCCGCGCAGCTTCGACTACGGGTTCGCCACCGGACTGATGGTCAAGGACGTCCGGCTCTATCTGGAGGAGGCCGAGGCGTTGGGCCTACCTACCGAGGTGGCCGCGGCCGTCGGCCGATTGTGGGAACTTGTCCTGCGCGAAGAGGGGCCTGAGTCCGACTTCACCACAGCGATCAAGCCCATCGAGGCGGCTGCGGGCGTGATTGTGGACGGACGACCCAGCGGCTAGCTACAGCGCACACCACCAGCTGATCGGCCGCTCCGCGCCCGGGTTGCTCTGCCAAGCCGGGCGCCACAAACCCGCCGTCGATTTCGCGCCATGCTGTTCGACCATGCGATGAATCCGCCGAATCACCCAGGTGCGTGACATCATCACCACCTCCTACCGCCGCGCGCCGAGACACTGAGTATGGGCATCTCGCCCGGCACAGCGGGACTTCCCAGGTTGACGTCGTCTCAACGTCGCGCGACAAATTGGCTGTAGACAGAGTGGTCATGCCGTCAAGCGCGGTGGGCGACCACGTCCACAAACAGCTTGTGCACCCGCCTGTCACCGGTCATTTCAGGGTGGAAAGCGGTGGCGAGCACCCGGCGCTGCCGGACCGCCACTATGTGGTCGCCGGCACGCGCCAGGACCTGGACGTCGGGCCCCACCCGTTCCACCCACGGCGCCCGGATGAACACCGCGTGGGCGGGGCCGTCGAGACCGTGGAAGTCGATGTCACCCTCGAAAGAATCGACCTGGCGGCCAAAAGCGTTGCGCCGCACCGTCATATCGATGCCGCCGAGAGGAACCGCCTCGCGGCCCTCGGCGCCGGCGTCGAGGATCTCGGTGGCCAGCAGGATCATCCCCGCACACGAACCGTACGCCGGCATCCCGTCGGCCAGCCGCGTGCGCAGCGGCTCCAGCAGTTCGAATTCGCGCAGCAGGTGACTCATCGTGGTCGACTCGCCGCCCGGGATGACCAGGGCGTCGACGGCGTCGAGCTCGCTGGCGCGGCGCACGGTGGAGGCTTCGGCGCCGGCCTCGCGCAGGGCAGCCAGGTGTTCGCGGGTGTCGCCTTGCAGGGCCAGCACGCCGACGCGCAGACTCATGGCCCGGCGTACCCGCGCTTGTAGCGGGTCAGGCCCTCCTGCATGACCGCAGCCACCATCTCGCCGTACTGATTGAAGATCTTGCCCTGGGTCAGCGACCGGCCGCCGCACGACGACGGCGACGACTGGTCGTAGAGCAGCCACTCGTCGGCCCGGAACGGCCGCATGAACCACATCGCGTGGTCCAGCGACGCGACCATCAGGTGCTTGCGTTCCTCGACGTGGTTGACCTGCGCCGAGCCGAGCAGCGTGAGGTCACTCATGTAAGCCAGCGCGCAGATGTGCAAGACCGAATCGTCGGGCAGCGGATCCTTGTGCTTGAACCACACCTGCTGCTGAGATGCCTTGCCTGGCAGCCGAGTGACCTGATCGCGCGGGACCATGCGGACGTCCCACTCCTCGAACTGCGCGAATCCCGCCTCGTCGAACACACCGCCCTTGGAGATGAAGCCGGGCAGGTCGTCAGGCGGCGGCGCGGCGGGCATCTCGTCCTGATGCTCGATGCCGCTCTGATCGGTCTGGAACGACGCCGACATCGAGAAGATGGTCTCGCCGTGCTGCACGGCGTTGACCCGCCGGGTGACGAACGAGCCGCCGTCGCGCAGCGCCTCGACCAGATACACCGCGGGTGCGGTGGCGTCGCCCGGCCGCAGGAAGTACCCGTGCAGCGAGTGCACCTGGAACTTGGGGTCGACGGTGCGCACCGCCGACACCAGCGACTGACCGGCCACGTGACCGCCGAATGTGCGCTGGAGGAAACCGGATTCGGGACTGAACACCCGGCCGCGATAGATGTTGACCTCGAGCTGCTCCAGATCGAGGATCTCTTCGATTGCCACGTGGTTTACCAGCCGCGTTCGGCGAGCCGGTGCGGCTGTGCGATGTCCTCCACGTTGATGCCGACCATCGCCTCACCCAGCCCGCGCGACACCTTGGCCAACACGTCGGGATCGTCGTAGAAGGTGGTGGCCTTGACGATGGCCGCCGCCCGCGCGGCGGGGTCGCCGGACTTGAAGATGCCCGAGCCCACGAACACGCCCTCGGCGCCGAGCTGCATCATCATCGCCGCGTCCGCGGGGGTGGCGATGCCGCCTGCGGTGAACAGGGTGACCGGCAACTTGCCCGCTCGCGCCACCTCGGCCACCAGCTCGTAGGGCGCCTGCAATTCCTTTGCCGCGACGAACAGTTCGTCCTCCGACAGCGAAGTCAGCCGACGGATCTCGCCGCCGATCTTGCGCATGTGCGTCGTGGCGTTGGAGACGTCACCGGTGCCGGCCTCACCCTTGGAGCGAATCATCGCCGCACCCTCGGTGAGCCGGCGCAGCGCCTCGCCCAGATTGGTGGCACCGCACACGAACGGCACGGTGAACTTCCACTTGTCGATGTGGTTCGTATAGTCGGCCGGGGTCAGCACCTCGGACTCGTCGACGTAGTCCACGCCGAGGCTCTGCAGGATCTGCGCCTCCACGAAGTGTCCGATGCGCGCCTTGGCCATCACCGGAATCGTGACCGCGGAGATGATGCCCTCGATCATGTCGGGGTCGCTCATCCGCGACACCCCGCCCTGAGCGCGGATGTCGGCGGGCACGCGCTCCAGCGCCATGACCGCCACGGCGCCTGCGCCCTCGGCGATGCGGGCCTGCTCGGGTGTGACGACGTCCATGATGACGCCGCCCTTGAGCATCTCCGCCATGCCGCGCTTGACCCGAGCGGTACCCGTCTGCGCGCTGGCCGAGCCGTTGGATCCAGCCGCGTTGGCTCCGGTTTCCACTGTCAGTCCCTTCGTTTGATACGGATCCAGTCTAAAGGGCGATTCCAAACTGGATTTTTCACCGCCGGGTTGGGGGTCCCCCCAGCCCGAAGGGCGAGGGGGCGAGCGAAGCGACCCGGGGATCGATCCTGTTCAGTGGATCGGGTGCAGCTCTCTGTGCGGACCACCACGGCCGTCTGCCAGCGAGTTTGCCTCCTCGAGCAGTTCCCCGAGCTGCAGCGGATACACCCGCTGCCCACTCGCGGCCAGCTGATCGATCGTGCTGGAGTCACACCATCTGTGGCCGTGAATGTACCGCAGCTCCAGCGGCGTCCGCCCCGCCGCGGTCGGTTCGAAGCGGACGGTGCGGTGCACGAAGTAGAACTCCTGGCTGGCGATGACGGTGCCGTTGAAATCGATGAGCGACTCCCGCCGCCACACCGGCCCCACCATCGCGTCCGGGTCGACGCGCAGCCCGGTCTCCTCCAGGATCTCCCGGACCGCGGCATCGACCAGCCGTTCCCCGGGCAGTGCCTGCCCGCCGACGGTGAACCACCACCGAGGCGCCTCCCCGCCGGTGAAGGCCGGGTCGGATCCGCAGAACAACAGCACCGCACCCTGATCGTCGAGCAGGACCACGCGTGCCGAGGTGCGGCGATCCACCTGACCGGCACCATCCGGGGTGGCTTCGGGAACGCGCTCGGCGATCTCGAAGTACGTCGGCAGCGGTGCGGTACCGGCCAGCCGCAACCACCGGACCGGACGCCGTTCGCGCAATGCCAGGGTGTCGCGCACGGCGTCGTTGTGGAATCGGCGGGCCAGCAGAACCCGGGCCTCGGCGTCGGCGAGTTCGGCGACCAGCGACGCCGGCATCGACGTCGGATCGACCATCGCCAGCGCGGCCGACAGCTCGTTCTCGGCGGCTTCGCGACCACTTCGGGGGGCCCGCTCGGCGGCATCGGCCAGCGCCGCGAGCCGCTTGCCTTCGGGGCGTCCGCGATAGGTGTCGGCGGCCACCGCGCGGGCCACCACCGCGCGCCGGGCCAACGCCCCGTCGAGCGCCTGCCAGGACAGGTCATAGCGGATGTGCAGACGGTCCAGCCGGCTGGCGGTCTGCAGGGCCAGCATGGCGCTGACGACCAGCACCACGATGAGGACCGCGGTCAGCACCCAGTACAGCGGCGCAGGCATTTAGCCCAACCCCCGAGTCGCTTCGTTCCGGCCCGCCGAACCCGCCACCTGGACTTTGATCCCGGCCCCCGCGACCGTCTCGTAGACCCGCATGATCTGGTCGGCCACCACCGGCCAGTCATAGCGGCGCACCGCGACGTCGGCGGCTTTCACGTACCTCGCGCGCAGACTTTCGTCGTCGAGCAGCTCGATCAGCGCGTCGGCCATGGCAGCGGAGTCGTCGACGGGAACCAGCAGGCCGGCCTTGCCGTCGAGCAGCACCCGCCGGAACGCATCGAGGTTGCTGGCCACCACCGGGGTGCCGGCGGCCATCGCCTCGACCAGCACGATGCCGAAGCTCTCGCCGCCGGTATGCGGCGCGCAATAGACGTCGGCGCTGCGCAGCGCGGCCGCCTTCTCGGCGTCGTCGACCTGACCGAGGAACCTCAGGTGGCCGGCCAGCTCACCGCACTCCTCCCGCAGCTTGTCCTCGTCGCCTCGCCCGACGATCAAGATCTCGACGTCGGCGAACCGCTCGACCAACCGGGGCAACGCCCCGATCAGGACTGCCATCCCCTTGCGCGGTTCGTCGAACCGGCCGAGGAACAGCACCGTCTTCCCGGGGCGCGGGTAGCCGTCGAGTCGCGGCGCCGAAGCGAGGGCGGCCACGTCGACGCCGTTGGGAATCTCGACGGCGTCGGAACCCAGCGCTTCCATCTGCCAGCGCCGCGCCAGGTCGGACACCGCGATCCGGCCGACTATCTTTTCGTGATACGGCCGTAGGATTCCCTGAAACACGCTGAGCGTCAACGACTTTGTGGTCGAGGTGTGAAAGGTGGCGACGATCGGACCTTCAGCCGCCTGCAGGGCCAGCATCGACAAGCTGGGCGCGTTGGGCTCGTGCAGGTGCAGCACGTCGAAATCACCCTGCGCGAGCCACTTCTTGACCTGGCGGTGGGTGGCCGGGCCGAATCGCAGCCGCGCCACCGACCCGTTGTAGGGAATCGGGACCGCCTTGCCGCCGGAGACGACGTACTCGGGCAACTGGACATGCGGCGACGACGGAGCGAGCACGCTGACCTCGTGGCCGCGTTCGCGCATCACCTCAGCCAGCTGCAGGATGTGCGACTGCACCCCACCGGGAACGTCGAACGAGTACGGGCAGACCATCCCGATCCTCATCAGGACTCCCTCAACCTGGCCTGTCGCTCGTCGGACAGGTCGGCCAGCCACTGCGGCTGCATCATGTGCCAATCCTCGGGGTGCGCGGCGATGTTGGTGCCGAACCGGTCGGCCAGGGCTTGAGTGATCACGCCGACGTCGCCGCTGGAGCAGTCCAGCTCGGGGTAGAAGTCGACCACCCAGCCGTCGTCGGTGAACCAGGAGTGCACCGGCAGCAGGGCCGCGCCGGTTTCCACAGCCAGTTTGGCCGAGCCGGCCGGCATCCGGGTGGCCTCTCCGAAAAAATCGACCGGGACGCCCGAGCGGCTCAGGTCGCGTTCGGCCATCAGGCAGACCACGCGGTTGTCTTTGAGCCGTTCGACGAGGACTTCGTAGGCGGGTCGTTCGCCGCCGGTCAGGGGCAACACCTCGAAACCGAGACTCTCGCGGTAGTCGAGGAAGCGCTTGTACAGCGACTCCGGCTTGAGACGCTCGGCGACCGTGGTGAAGGTGCCGTTGGCCTGGACCAGCCAGACCCCGGCCATGTCCCAGTTGCCGCTGTGCGGCAGCGCGAGGACGGCGCCCCGCCCGGCGGCCAGGGCCGCCTCCAGGTGCTGCTTGCCCGTCACCGCCTTGTCGATCTGGGCGCCCAGCGCTTTGTGGTCCATCGTCGGCAACCGGAATGCCTCCCGCCAGTATCGGGCGTAAGAGGCCAGCGAAGCACGAACCAGCGAGTCCGGCACCTCGGCTGGGGTGGCGCCGATGACCCTGGCCAGATTCTTGCGCAGCTGCTCGGGGCCACCGCCTTGGGCCGCATACCAAGCCCCGGCGTCGAAAGCGTTGCGTGCCATGAATTCCGGCATCGCACGAACCACCCGCCACCCCGCGGCGTAGCCGAGGTCGCTGAAGATGTCGGTGCGCGGCAGCCGATTGCGTCCAGCCGTCCAGAGTTGCCCCGGGGTGCTGATCACGGCTCGGTGCCTTCGGTGTCGTCGCCGACCGGCTGCGGCGCGGCCGGCGCGATCTTGTCCATGGCGCCCGGGCTGGACCGCACCGAGTGCACCCGCTGGCCGACCGTCACCAGGCTGGTCACCGCCAGCAACCACATCGCGATGGGCAACACCACCGGCATCGGGAAGAACGGCAGGTCGGAGAAGCCCGCGCCGACCAGCACGATGACCAGCCGTTCGGGCCGCTCGATCAGGCCGCCGCCGCCCTCGAGACCGCTGGCCTCCGCCCGGGCCTTGACGTAGGAGATCACCTGCGAGGTGACCAGGCAGATCATCGTGGCCACCGCCAACGACGAGCTGTGCATGCTGAAAGCCACCCACCACAGCAGCCCGCAGAAGATCGCGCCGTCGCTGATCCGGTCGCAGGTGGCATCGAGAACCGCGCCGAACCGGGTGCCGCCGCCGCGCTGGCGCGCCATCGCGCCATCGAGCATGTCGGCCAGGACGAAGACGAATACGGCCACCGAGCCCCACCAGAGCTGCCCGATCGGGAACATGATGAGCGCGGCCAGCACCGAACCCGCGGTGCCGATGATCGTCACCATGTCGGGGGTCAGCCCGATCTTGAGCGCCGCCTTCGCCACCGGCGTGCTGAGCTTGGCGTACGCCGCCCGGGTCATCAGGTAGAAGTCGCTCACGGCTGCGCCACCCATTCGTCGGCCAGCAGCTTGCGGGTGTCGCGCAGCAGCTGCGGGATCACCTTTGTCTCACCGACGACGGTGATGAAGTTGGCGTCGCCGGCCCAGCGGGGCACCACATGCATGTGCAGGTGTTCGGCCAGCGAACCCCCGGCGGACTTGCCGAGGTTGAGCCCGACGTTGAAGCCGTCCGGGCTCGACACCGACTTGATGACGCGAATCGCCTTCTGGGTGAACGCCATCAGCTCAGCGCTCTCGCCGGTGGACAGATCCTCCAGCTCCGACACCCGCCGGTACGGCACCACCATCAGATGGCCCGGGTTGTACGGGTAGAGATTGAGTACGACGTAGACCTGCTCGCCGCGGGCCACCACCAGACCGTCCTCGTCGGGCAGGGTGGGGATGTAGGTGAACGGCTCCGACGATGCAGCAGATCCTTCCTTGTCCGATCCCCCCTTTTCGCTCTTGTTCGCGGGCACATCGAGGATGTAGTTCATGCGGTGCGGTGTCCACAGCCGCTGCAGGCGATCGGGCTCACCCGCGCCTCGATCGATGAACGCCTCTGCGTTGTCAGCCACCGTCGACCTTCACCAGTTCGGCTGTGGGGGCGGCATTCTCGCGATCGGCGATCCACTTCACAATCGTCTCGACCGCCTGCCCGCGCGGCACTCCGTTGATCTGGGTGCGGTCTGCGAACCGGAAGCTCACCGCGCCGGCCTCGGCGTCGCGGTCGCCCGCGAGCAGCATGAACGGCACCTTCTGGTTGGTGTGGTTGACGATCTTCTTGGCCATCCGATCGTCGCTGGAGTCGACACCTACCCGTACCCCACGCGATTTGAGCTCAGCGGCAACATCTTCCAGATACTGCAGGTGTGCGTCGGCAACGGGTATGCCGACCACCTGCACCGGCGCCAGCCACACCGGGAAGGCACCGGCGTAGTGCTCGGTGAGCACCCCGAAGAACCGCTCGATCGAACCGAACAGTGCGCGGTGGATCAGCACCGGTCGCTGCCGGGAGCCGTCGGCAGCGGTGTACTCCAGCTCGAAACGGTCCGGCATGTTGAAGTCGAGCTGAATGGTCGACATCTGCCAGCTGCGGCCCAGCGCATCCTTGACCTGGACGGAGATCTTCGGCCCGTAGAACGCCGCACCCCCCGGATCCGGCACCAGCTGCAGACCGGATTCCTCGGCGACCTGACGCAGGGTCTCGGTGGCCTCTTCCCACATCTCGTCGGAGCCGACGGACTTGTCCGGGTTCCGGGTGGACAGCTCCAGATAGAAGTCGTCGAGGCCGTAGTCGGCGAGCAGGTCGAGCACGAACCGCAGCAGCGAGGCCAGCTCGTCGCGCATCTGCTCGCGGGTGGTGTAGATGTGGGCGTCGTCCTGGGTCATCCCGCGCACCCGGGTCAACCCGTGCACCACACCGGACTTCTCGTAGCGATACACCGAGCCGAATTCGAACAGCCGCAAGGGCAGTTCCCGATACGACCGCCCCCGCGACCGATAGATCAGGTGGTGCATCGGGCAGTTCATCGGCTTGAGGTAGTAATCCTGCCCCGGCTTGCGCAGCGTGCCGTCCTCGTCGAACTCGGCGTCGATGTGCATCGGTGGGAACATGCCGTCGGCGTACCACTCCAGGTGGCCGGAGGTGATGTAGAGCTGCTCTTTGGTGATATGCGGCGTGTTGACGAACTCATAGCCGGCCTGCTCGTGCTTGCGGCGCGAATAGTCCTCGAGCTCACGTCGGATGATGCCGCCCTTCGGGTGGAAAACCGGTAGGCCGGAACCCAATTCGTCCGGGAAGCTGAACAGGTCCAGTTCCACGCCGAGCTTGCGATGGTCGCGGCGCTGCGCCTCCTCGAGCAGTTCGAGGTGACGGTCCAGCGCCTCCTGCGATTCCCAGGCCGTGCCGTAGATGCGCTGCAGGCTGGCGTTGTTCTGGTCGCCGCGCCAGTACGCCGCCGAGCTGCGGGTCAGCTTGAACGCGGGAATGTACTTGGTGGTCGGAATGTGCGGACCGCGGCACAGATCACCCCAAACCCGTTCGCGGGTGCGGGGATTGAGGTTGTCGTATGCGGTCAGATCTTCGTTAGAACCAGGTGGCGCGACCTCCATGATGTCGGCATCACCGGATTTGTCGTCGACGAGTTCGAGCTTGTAGGGCTCGTTTGCCAGTTCGGCGCGGGCTTGGTCCTTGGACTCGTACACCCGCCGCGAGAACAGCTGACCGTCCTTGACGATCTTCTGCATCCGCTTCTCGAGCTTCTCCAAGTCCTCGGGAGTGAACGCCTCGGGCACGTCGAAGTCGTAGTAGAAACCGTCGGTGATCGGCGGCCCGATGCCGAGTTTGGCCTGCGGGAAGAGTTCCTGCACAGCCTGGGCCAGAACGTGGGCGGCCGAGTGCCGGATCACACTACGGCCGTCCTCGGTGTCCGCGGCCACTGGGATGACGTCGACGTCGGCGTCCGGCGTCCAGCTCAGGTCACGCAGCTTGCCCTCGCCGTCGCGCACCACGACGATCGCGCCGGGCTCGCCGCGGCTCGGCAATCCCGCCTCGCGCACCGCAGCGCCCGCGGTGGTCCCGGCAGGCACCCGGATCGGTGCTGCTGGGGCGGGGTGTGCGGGGGCGGTCATTGCGGGCCTCTTTCGGCGTAGTGGGGCTCGATCCGATTCTCGCCGGGGGCGGCAGGAATCGCCGACCATGCTATCGGGGTGCTGGTCAGGCCCCGAGGCCGATGGGGCTGTCCAAGGCCGGATGGTCGAACCCGAGCAATCCCGCCGACCAGCCGACCGCGCCGAACAGCCACAGCGTGGCGACCACCACCGCGGCGGTGAACACCGCACCCAGCGCCTGGGCCCACCTGCCCTGCCTGCGGAACCATGCCATGACACTGTCGTAGCGGTCCCGGGTGAACGACAGGGTGCGATGCGCCCAATAGAACTCGCTGGCCAAGATCGCGAGCCCGACGAAGACGATCGCCCAGCCGGGGCCCGGGTAGGGAATGGCGACCATCCCGACGGCGAGAACAGCGAGCCCGACGACGCCGACCACCGCACGATAGACGAAGTCGGCGACCGGCCGGTGCCTCAACCGCTCCCGCCGCTGCTTCCAGCGGTGCACAAATCGCGTCACGGTTGACCCGGTTTCAGCAGCACGAACAGTCCTTCGCCGTCGGCCAGCAGATCGTCGCCGTCGCGCAGCCGGATGTCGACGTAGATCTTGCGGCCCTCGGTGCGCACGACGCCGGCCTCCACCTGGAGTTCCGTTTCGATGGGCACGATCTTGCGGTAGTTGACGTGAAGGTAGGCGGTGCGCTGATACGGACCGCCGGTCAGCACGAACGACGTCTTGCCGAGCACCGAGTCGAAGAGGTGGGCGATCAGGCCGCCATGGACGGCCCCGTTGCGGCCCAGGTGGTAGCGACGGAACCGGGCCCAGCCGCGCAGTCGCCCGTCGTCGCCGATCTGCGTCTCGTTTGGAATGGACAGGATATTGCCCCGCATCGGTAGGTCGGTGCGCCGGCCCGATGGTGTGGTCCACTCGTCGGCGTCGTAAGGCTCCAGCAGCGCCGACGCCCGCTCGAGAAGGTCGGCGGCTTCGGTGATCACGTCGTCGGGCGCGTCGACGGCGCGGGCGTGGTCCTGCAGATCGCGCACCGCGTCGATGAACCGGCCGTAATCGGGACCGCCCCTGCCCGTCGGCACCGGCGGGTTGAATCCGCCACCGGGATGGAGCGCCGCCGTCATGTCCTCTACCACCTGGTTACCGTATGCCGCCGGATGCGGGCTGCTCACCTCGAGAGTACGTAAGCGATGGCAGGCTGGAGCGGTGAAGCTCAGCGACCTGGCCGACCGCCCGTTGACCTACGCCGAGGTGGGCGCGACCGCGGCGGGTCTGCCGGCGGGGTACCACCATGTGCGGTTGTCGTCGCGCATCGGTAGCGGGCGGGCGCGCTTCGAGCGCGCAGCGGACTCGGTGATGCGGTACGGGATGCTGCGCGGCGCCGGTCTGCGGGTCGCGGCCACCACGGAGGTGGCCGAGGTTGGCACCGATGTGCTCGGCCGGCTCGGGCCATTCCTCGCACCCTGTCGGGTGGTGTACGTGGTCGACGAGTCCAATCGCCGTGGCTTCGCCTACGGCAGTCTGCCCGGCCACGCGGTGTCGGGCGAGGAGATGTTCGGTGTGCGCTTCGATCCCGGCGATGAATCGGTCCACGCCGAGGTGGTGGCCTTCTCGACGCCGGCCACCTGGTGGAGTCAGGTCGGAGCCCCGGTCGCCTCGCTGGTTCAGCGGGTGATCACTCGGCGCTACCTGTCGGTGGTCTAGGCGCGGCCCGCTGCGCCGCGACGTCGACTTGGTAGGACAGGATCGCCAGGCCGAACAGGCCGATGGACAGGGTGATCAGGGCGGCGAATCCTTCGGTCGCGAAATGCACCAGCGCGCTCAGGAGAGTGAACACCAGAGCGCCGGTGCGGAGCAGCCGCAGCGGCCACAACGTCGTCGTACGCCGTAGTGCGATCATCGCAGGCAGCGCCATCGCCAGGGTCAGCGCGGCGCCGACCATCAGGATGATGGTGGCCGGGGTCTTGCCGGCCAGATGTATCGAGACATGACTGTCCTGATAGAAGTAGCCGCCCAACGCGATGCCCAGCGCGTGGAAGAGCAGGCCGAGCACCGCGCCGGCCACCAACAGCCAGCCCACCCAGGGCACCCACTTCGGGCTTCGAAACACGTTGGGGATCAATCGTTGTGCCCATCGCCGCGCCCGATAGCCGCGGTCGGTGGCTCGTGCTGCCGAGAGCAACAGCGCGCGGACGTGCTCGACGTCGTCGGTCGACGCTCCCCTGTCTCGGGCGTATTCGACGAGTCGCAGACCGATCTCGCGGCGGTGGTCGGGCAGTCCGCGGGCTACACCGTCGGTGGCGATCGCCGCCGAGGACGCCAGGCATTCTCGCGCACTGAGTGGCCGAATGGCCCGCACCAGGCGGGCTCCGGCGAGGATCAGGCAAACCAGGATGTACATGATCTCGGCGGCCGGACCGTAGAAGTAGTCGTTGTCCTTGGTGACGAATTTGCCCACCTCGTCGAGGAACAAGCCGAAGCCGATCCCGCCCAGCACTACGGCCAGCGACCGCGGGCGCGAGCCGATAACCATCCAGCCGACCAGCAGGGCGAGCATCATCAGTGCACCGCTCCACAGCGCGTGCGCGATGTGCAGGTCTCCACCCCCGACTTGCGGGTAGCCGGTGAGTTGCAGGTAGAGCCGGGTCAGCAGGATCGTCGCGATCGCGATGATGACAAAAGCCTCGGCCGACGTCAGACCGGTGGCGTTACGCGTGATGGGTCCGCGTCGCACGCGGGTCTGCTCGGTCATCGAATCTCCTCTGCGCCGATGTTGCACTACCCATCGTGGCGGGTATGGCATCTGTCATGTCGGTCGACCGAGGATTCCCCGCTGCGGACGCCGCCGCCCGCATTGCCGACATCACCCGGCGGCTCTACGAACGGCGAAGTCTCGACGTCGGTGTGGCCGCCGAACTCGTGGAGCACGCCGCCGCGGAATTGCCCGGTGCGGAGTACGCGAACATCACTGTGACGGCAGATCAATTCGAGATCGACACCCCGGCGGCGACGACTCAGGCCGCGATCCGCATCGACGACATCCAACGCCGCACCGGAGAGGGCCCGTGCCTGTCAACCGCGTGGGAGCACCGAGTGGTTTACGTCGAGGATCTTTCCCGGGAGACGCGCTGGCCGGCCTTTTGTGCCGAGGCGCTGGAGACCACAGCGGTGCGCAGCATCATGGGTTTTCAGCTGTTCATGACGGGCAAGTCGATAGGCGCGCTGAATGTCTTCGCCGATCGCCCGCATGCGTTCGACGACCGCACCCGCCAGCTCGGCTCGCTGTTCGCAGCGCACTCGGCGCTGGTCTGGGACGCGGGCCGCCGCGAGTCACAGTTTCAGGCGGCGTTGGCCAGCCGCGACATCATCGGGCAGGCCAAGGGCATGATCATGGAGCGCTACGGCAAGGACGCCAACCAGGCGTTCGAAATGTTGCGGCAGCTGTCGCACGATACGAACGTGCCGTTGGCCGAAGTCGCGGCCAAGGTCGTCGATGCGGCACAGGCACATCCGCGCTGACCGGTATCAATCACGCAGCGTTCGCGGCAACCCGAATCGCGGCATCACGTCGTTGTCGAATCGGGTCAGCCCGCAGATCCGCTCACCGGCCAGATCGAGGACCAGTAGGCCGGCGGCGTGACGAGTGGGGTCAACACCCGTTCTGAGGTAGGCCCCGAAGGCAGGCTGACCGTTGGCGCGGGTAGCCACCAGGGTGTAGCTGCGTTCGCGGAGGATTTTGGCGTAGAAGCCCGCAACGGCGTCGAGGCCGTGATACTCCAACGGAATCGGCGGCATGGACACCCGCACGTCGGCGGTCAACAGGCGAACCAATGCGTCGATGTCACCGGTTTGGTAGGCGCGCACGAAATCT
Source organism: Mycolicibacterium aromaticivorans JS19b1 = JCM 16368 (assembly GCF_000559085.1). Taxonomy (NCBI): domain Bacteria; kingdom Bacillati; phylum Actinomycetota; class Actinomycetes; order Mycobacteriales; family Mycobacteriaceae; genus Mycobacterium; species Mycolicibacterium aromaticivorans. Next base: position 390,801 of record NZ_JALN02000001.1, read on the forward strand.
GCGACCACCGCCTGCTCCGCTGAGGAATTCGGTTCCGGCGGTTCGACATCCCGGTCGCTCCTGCCGACCGTCTCGCGCGCCCGCTTCAGCGCGCTGTTCACCGAAGCGATTGTGGCGCCGAGCATCTCGGACACCTCGCCGGTCCGGTAACCGAGCACATCGCGCAGGATCAGAACGGCGCGCTGGCGCGCCGGAAGCAACTGCAACGCGGTCACGAACGCCAGCGAAATGGCTTCTTGCTGCTCGTATGCGGCCTCCGGTCCGAGAGCAGACGCATCCGCGACGTCCAGTAGATGAGCCGGGATGGGCTCCAGCCAGACGATCTCGCCGTAGTGCGTCGGCTCGGGCAGGCCATTCTCAGCGATGGCGACCTCCGCGGCCTGTCGCTTTCGCCGTCCCGAACGCAGCACGCCCAGGCACTGATTGGTGGCGATGCGGTACAGCCACGTGCGTACCGATGCCCGCTCCTCGAATCCGTCCAGCGCCCGCCAGGCCGCCAGCATCGTGTTCTGGACCATGTCTTCGGCGTCGTGCAGCGAGCCGAGCATCCGATAACAGTGCACCTCGAGTTCGCGACGGTGTGGTTCGGTCAGCGCGCGGAACGCGTCGCTGTCGCCTGCCCGCGCCTTCTCGATCAGATTGGCTGTCATGCCATGTCACCGCTCACCTCGCACGTATCGGCCGCGCTGCGCGACGCCCACCTGTACTGACGTTCGGCGGGCGCAAAAGTGATCGCGAACTCACCGCTCATCTGGACAGCAACGGTGCATCTAACTCTTCGACAGGTTCCTGCCCATTGCCGAGGAGAAGCTATGCCCATTCAAGACAAGATTGATGACAAAACAGTGCTCGTGACCGGTGCGAATCGCGGTATCGGCCGGGCACTCGTGCACGAGGCGCTACGCAGAGGCGCCAGCTGCGCCTACGCCGCCACACGCCGGCCGTTCGTCGACCCGGACGACCGGATCCGGTCGGTGACGATGGATGTCACCGACCGGGAGCAGATTCAACGCGCCGCCGAGCAGGTGGGCTCGTTGGACATCCTGATCAACAATGCCGGCGTCGCCGACTACGACGACCTGTCCGATCGAATCGCGATCGAACGTCACCTCGCTGTCAACTTCTTCGGAACCTACGACGTCGTCGCGGCGTTTCTGCCGAAGCTGCTCGAGTCACGCGGCACCATCGTGAACAACTCCTCGCTGAACGCCCTTGCGCCGCTACCTCTGATCCCGGCGTACTCCATCTCCAAAGCCGCCACCTTCAATCTCACCCAGTCGCTGCGCGCGCTGCTCGCTCCTCGGGGGGTTCGCGTACACGCCGTTCTCACCGGTCCGGTCGACACTGATATGAGCCGCGGCGTGGATATACCCAAGGCCACACCGGAATTTGTTGCGACGGCGGTGTTCGACGCAATCGAGAGCGGGCACGACGATATCTTTCCCGACCCCATGGCGCAGTCACTCGAGCAACGGTGGCGGGATGGCGCCGCCAAAGCACTCGAGCACCGTTACGCCGCGCTCATCGGCATGCAGGCCTCGTAGCAGACGAACGACGACCGGAGGGATCGACATGACCGAACTGCACGATTTGACGGTGCTCGTGGTGGGAGCCGGGCGTGGATTGGGGCGCGGTATTGCCACCGCCTTTGCCCGGTCGGGTGCCGATGTCATTGCGCTCGCCCGCGACGGCGCGTCGCTGGCCGCGCTGGCGGACACCCATCCCGCCGTCCGCACGCACGTGGCCGATGCGTCGGACGCCGCCACGGCGCGGCGCGTGCTCGGTGAGTATCGGCCCGACGCGGTGATCGTGGTCGCCGGCGCCACCCCCGTGATGCGTGGCCTGACGCAGCACTCCTGGGAGACGTTCTCCGTCAACTGGGACGCCGACGTGAAGATCGCCTTCACCTGGGCGCGGGAGGCGCTTCTGCAGCCGCTGGCGCCCGGCAGCAGGGTCATCATCATCAGCAGCGGCGCGGCGCTGAACGGATCACCGCTCAGCGGCGGCTACGCCGGATCCAAGGCAACTCAACGGTTCATCGCTCAGTACGCCCACATGGAATCGGAGCGCGCCGGTATGAGTGTCACCTTCACCACCGTCATGCCGAGGATGACGCCGGCCGGCGACGTCGGACTGGCAGGTATCCGGGCCTACGCACACCAGGCCGGTCTGACCGAGGACGCGTTCATCGAGCAGCTCGAACCGGTGATCACGCCGGAGCTCGCGGGCCAGGCAATGATCGATCTGATGACCCTCGATACCGCCGACTCCGCCGCCGGCTACCTGCTGACCGGAGCAGGTCTGGCCCCGCTGACCTGACCGGCGCCGGCCGACGAAGTGTGAAAACACCGCGGATCGGCTACTGAATTGACGTGGCTGCTGCTGATTTCGACCGCGCGGTGATCGTCGTCCCCGCCCACAACGAAGCGTCGGCATTGCCGGACTGCCTCGAGGCGATTTCGGCTGCGGCCGCGCGGGCGGATCTTCCGGTCACCGTGGTGATCGTCCTGGACGGCTGCGACGACGGCAGCAGTGCGCTGGCGGAGCGGTTCGGTACCGATGTGCATTTCCTCGAGATCGACGCACACAACGTGGGCGAGGCGCGGGCCGCTGGCTTCTCGTTCGCCTGCGACCAGGGTCTGAGTGGTCCGACCACCTGGTATGCGACCACCGACGCAGACAGCCGGGTGGACTCCAACTGGCTGGTGCGCCAACTCGGCGCAGACGCCGACATGGTTCTCGGCGTGGTGCGAATCGCCAACTGGCGCCAGATCCCGGTCACCGCTGTCCGCAGGTACCTTCGCGCGTATCACGCCAAGATCCAGCCAGGCCAGGTGGCGCATGACCACGTCCACGGCGCGAATATGGGTTTCGCAGCCGACGCCTACTGGCATGTCGGTGGATTCGGGGCACTGGCAAGCGGCGAGGATGTGGACCTGGTCCATCGGTTCGAAGTGGCCGGATTCCGAATCCGGCGCGACACCCGGCTCTCGGTGGCCACGTCCGCACGCCAGATCGGCCGCGCCCCAGCCGGATTCGCCGCCCACCTTCGCGGGATGCTGGCCGATCCGCAGCGCGACTCGGCATGACCGTCACGACTGTGCAGCGCTGGCTCGACGCCGGCGAGCTGAGCCTGCCACTACCCGGCTCGGGTGGCACCCTGGCGCGCTGGCAGGCACTGGCCGCGCTGTGCGAACGCGATGTGGTGGCCGGCCGGCTGGCGGAGGCGCACACCGACGCGATCGCGATCCTTGCCGAGCTGCACGGGCCGCGGGCGCGGCCTGGCCGGTTGTGGGGCGTGTGGGCGGCCGAGGCGCCCGGCGCGACCGTCACCGCGCATCATGACGGTGATGGCGTGAGGTTGACCGGAGTCAAGGCGTGGTGCTCTGGCGCCGGGCTGTGCGCCGACGCGCTGGTGACGGCCCACACGCAGACAGGTGCCCGCGGTCTCTACGCGGTCGACCTGCACGGCCCGGGCGTTCAGCCGCTGCCGAGCACGTGGCGTAACGCGGGCATGGCCGACTCGGACACCCGCTCCGTGCGATTCAGCGCCGCACCGGCCACCCCGGTCGGCGGTCCCGACGAGTATCTGACCCGGCCGGGCTTCTGGCACGGCGCGGCCGGCGTCGCGGCCTGCTGGCTGGGCGCTGCCCGCGCGGTGGCAACACCGTTGTATCGCGCGGTCGCCGAGAATCAGAGCGAGAACCCTTATGCCGCAGCACATCTCGGTTCCGTCGACGCCGCTCTGGCCGCGGCGGGCGCCCTGATGGCCGACACCGCTGACCAGGTGGACGCGGCGCCGCACAGCACAGGACAGGTCGCGGCCCGGCGACTACGGGCTGCCGTCGAAACCGCGGTCGACGAGGTAGTCGGCCGAACCGCACGGGCACTGGGTCCCACACCGCTTGTCATGGATGAGGCCCATGCCCGCCGTGTCGCGGATCTGACCGTGTACGTCAGGCAGAGTCACGCCGAGAAGGATCTCGCGGCACTGGGCGTGCTGGTAGCCCGATGAGACCACCGACCGGCAACGCGACCCGGTTCGCGGCCGTACCGATCTCCGGCGGTGGGACACCCGCCGAGGAATGGCTTCGGGGGCAGGCGTTTCCGTCGTTGTCGCTGGATCAGTGCCCGAGCCTGGTCGTGCTGGCACCCCATCCTGACGACGAAACGCTCGGCTTCGGGGCGGCCGCCTGCGGGGTCGCGGCCCGTGGCATCGACGTACATACGGTGATCGCCAGCGACGGCGGTGCGGCGTGGCCGGGGCTCTCGGTCTCCGAGCGGGCCCGGCTCGAAGAGTCCAGGCGCAGTGAATCACGCACCGCGGCAGCGGTTCTCGGTCTTCCGATGCCGGATTTCCTCGGCCTTCCGGACGGTAAGCTCGCCGAGAACGAATCCCGGCTCGCCGACGTCCTGACCGACATTCTGGCGGCTCGTCCTGCGGGCACCTGGTGCGCGGCGACGTGGCGCGGTGATGGTCATCCCGATCACGAAGCGGTCGGTCGGGCCGCGGCTGTCGCCGCGTCCCGTACCGGGGCCGTGCTGCTGGAGTATCCGATCTGGATGTGGCACTGGGCTCATCCCGGTGACGAGGCTGTGCCGTGGCAGCGCGCAGTACGGATAGTCACGAATCCGTCTGCTGCGCAACGTAAACGCGAGGCGGTCGCGTCGTTTCGAAGCCAACTCGAGAGCGACGCCACCGGCCGCGAGCCGATCCTTCCGCCGTACGTGCTGGAGCGGTTGGATCGTGTGGGAGAGGTGGTGTTCCAGTGACGTCCGGTCTGCCTCACAGCTACTTCGACGCCCTCTACGCCGAGTCGGCCGATCCGTGGGAGCTCGCCTCACGGTGGTACGAACGGCGCAAGTATGCGATCACGATGGCGCTACTCCCCCGCGAGCGGTACCGGCATGCCTTCGAGCCGGGATGCTCGATCGGGGTGCTCACCGAACAGCTGAGCGCCCGATGCGATCACGTGACAGCTGTCGACGTCGCCGACGCCGCGCTGGCGCACGCCGATGCCCGGTTGCGTGCCAGTGGATCGTGCGACGACATCACATTGCTGAATCGCTCATTCGATACCGAATGGCCGGCAACCGATTTCGACCTGGTGGTGATCTCCGAGGTCGGCTACTACTTCGATGCTGCGACGCTGCAGGAAACCTTGGCCCGGGAGATCCCGCGGCTTCAGCCGTGCGCCACGATCCTCAGCGCGCACTGGCGCCACCCGGTCTCCGACTATCCGCTGTCCGGTGATGCCGTGACCGCGATCGTCGCAGGCACACCCGGACTGCACCGGATCGGCGGATACCGGGACGACGACGTCACCATCGAGGTGTTCGATACCGGTTCGGCGCAGTCGGTCGCCGCGCGCACGAGTGTTCCCGGGGCCAAGCCCCGCTGAGCAAACTCAGGGCGCCACATTGAGGTTCGGCGCCGGCGGCAGGCCGGGAATCCGTGGCGGCGGCGGCAATCCGGGAATCAACGGCCGACGCGTCGAGGTGGTCGTGGTGTCCCACTGGGTGGTGGTCGTCGTGGTGGTCGGCGTCGTGGTCGTGGTGGTCGGCGTCGTGGTCGTCGTTGTCGTGGTGGTAGTGGTCGTCGTGGTGGTCGGCGTCGTGGTGGTCGTGGTGGTCGGCGGGGTCGTGGTGGTGGTCTCCACGGTCACGACGGTGGTCGGGGCCTGTGGGGCGGGCGCCTGCTCTGTGACGGTCTGGACCGGCGGGTTGGTCAGCGTGCCGGTCTCAGCAGGCGGCGGTGCTTGCGGTGCGCTCACGATCGACGACACCGCGGTGGCCGGAAGGGGTTTGACCGAAGGGGTGCTCGGCGTGCTGGTGCCGGTGAGTGTGTAGGCGAAGCCGCCGACGGCGACCGCTGCGACGGCGGCCGCCCCGCCGAGCAGCAGCGGCACACTGCGCGTCAGGCTGGACCCGCGCTCCTTGGGCGGTTCCGCGTCGAGGATCGACAGGTCGTCGTCCTCGGCGTCGCTGTAACCGCGGTAGTCGGCGTCGCTGTAGCCGTAGGACTGGTCGTACCCGGCGGTATCGTCCGGCGCGTCGTCGTTGGACCAGGCCAGCGGCGCGGCCATCGTTGCCGACTGCGGACCGGGGTCGGCGATCATCGGCGCGGGCGCCATGCCGGTCGGCGCGTCGGCAGCCAGCTGCCGTGCTGCGGCCAGGCCGGCTCCCAGTGCCGCATCCAGATGGGGGTGCGCCGAGACCGTGACCGGCATCTTCAGGTGCTCGGAAAGGTGCTGCGTGGCCACCGGTGTCACCGATTCGCCGATGACGGCGACGGCGCTGACATCGGCCCGGCCGATCCTGGCGCGCTCCAGTGTTCCGTCCAGGGCGCGCAGGAATTCGGTGTCGTCGCCGGACAGTTCTGCGAAGCGGGTCGTCTCCCCGATCTGGCGGTAGTCGGCGGCCGCGTCGGCCAGGGTGACGGATGTGCCGCCGCCACCGAAGTCGCACACCACGATCACACCCCGGCGAGGCAGCCCGGGGTCGCTCTGCAGAGAGCGCAGCGCCGCAGTCGCGTCGGACACCAGCAGCGGCGGTGCGGCCGCCGACGCCAGCGCCGGCAGATTCCAGAGCGCATCACGTAGCGCATCGCGGCGGCCGGGTCCCCAGTGCGCCGGAACCGCGACGCCCGACACCGCGTTAAGGCCCGAGCCCTCGGTGTCTGCCAGCCCGGACAGTGCCGCGGCCAGCAGCTGCTCGGCGCGATAGGCGAAGCCGTCATCGCCGGTCAACGGGATCGGGTCACCGACGCGGTCGACGAAATCGGTCCAGAGCTGGTCGCCGAGCGTGACCGCGGCGGGACAGATCACCGGCGCCGCCCCGGCCCGCGCGGCGACCAGGCTGGCTGTGCCCACGGAGATACCCAGCGGTTCGGTCATCCGGCCATGATCACCAAGGCTTGGTGCGAAAGTCACTCAGGCGCGCCGATTCGGCACGCCCCTATGACCTAACTGTGACTTTGCTTGGTGCTCATTGCCTTTGCCCATGGCAATCGAGGTAACAGCAGATCACGTCGACCAGCGCGGTCAGCTCCCGATTGCTGCGCGCAGCGCCGGCCATGACCAACTGGGTGATCACCAGCCCGCGCATGGTGGCCCAGATCAGGTCGCCGATGGCCGCCGCGTGTGGATTGTCCAGCCCCTCGGCGATGTCACGGCTCAAATCTGAGATGGCCTTCTGCAATTCGACGAGGTGACGGGTCCCCCGTTTGTCGCGCATGGCCCGGGTGCCGATGAGGATCTCCAGCGAGGCGCGTGAGGTAGGGCTGGAGAACGCTGCCCACGCGGCGTGGACCACCAGTTCAACCCGCTTGCGGCGGCTCTGCGTGGGCGACGGCGGCGGCAGGCTGCGCAGCAATTCCAGCAGTTCGGTGAAACCCCGGTCGACAACAGCCATCAGCAGGCCGTCGCGGTCGCCGAAGTGGTACTGCACAACGCCCCACGTGACGCCGGCGCGTTCGGCGATGTGCTTGGCGCTGGCGGTGGCGAACCCCTCCTCGACGACGCAGCGCACCGTCTCGTCGAGGACCGCCTCACGGGTGCGTTCGGCACGTTCCTGGCTCCCGCCGGGTGGGCGCCGTGGCGCGATTTTGGGTGTCATCGTCACCACATCACGCGGTCGGCATGCGCGGCAGGTAGGTCCTTGACCGACAAGAGGCCCGAAGGTGCGGCGCATACCGCGTCGATCGCGTTGACGGCGCGCGCGGCGGTCGAGATGACCCCGCCGTCATTGTGGTCGACGCCGTCCAGGCCCAGGCGGGTGTTGATCTCCACCCCGGGGTTGCCGTGCACGACCACGCGGTGCACGCCGAGGCGGCCGTCCGGCGGATAGGGCCAGTCCGGCGCGGTGATCGGGGTGAGCCGGTTGACGTGTTCCATGGTGATCACCGGCTGCCCGTCACGGATCCCCTCCACCGCGAACCGGACGGCGGCGACATGACCGGGTGCGACGCTCATCATCGTGCAGTCGATCGGTTCGGGTGTCACCCAGCTTTCGTGCGACTCCCGCACCTCGTCGAGCGTGACCCCCAAGACATCAGCCAGTGAGCGGACCTGGCCGCCCCACAGCGAGGACAGCACGCCCGGGGCGAACATGATCGGCGTGTGGTCCGGCGTGGTGCCGAAACCGAAACTGACACCGGTGAATTCGGCGTCGTCGTAGCTGCCGTAGTCACAGATCTCCGAGACCGTGATGCCGGTCGCGCGCCCGGCCAGCGTCAGCGCGGTGTAGACCAGGCTGTCCCCGGAGTAGCCGGGGTCGACGCCGTTGATGTACAGCGAGGTGCCGCCCTCGGCACACGCCGCGGCCAGTGGTTCGCGGATCCACGCGTCGGCGTGCTGCGGGGCGACCAGCCACACCATCGATGTGCCGACCACGTTGGTGCCGGCCCGCAGGAACCGGCAGATCTCCTCGATGGCCTGCTGCGGGCGCATTTCGGCCTGGGAGGTGTAGACGACGCAGTCGGCGCCGAGGGCCACCAGCGCATCGATGTCCTTGGTGGCGATGACCCCGGTGGGTTCGGACCGGCCGCAGATGTCGGCGGCGTCGCGGCCGACCTTGTCGGGGCCGTGGGCGTGCAGCCCGACCAACTCGAGGCCGGGCCGCTCGATGATCAGCGGGAGCGCATGCTTGCCGACGTTGCCGGTGGCGAACTGGATGACGCGCTTCACAGCAGGTCCGTGATGGTCTTGAGGCCGGCTTCGTAGAGCACACCGGGCATCATGCCGCCGTCGATCTCGATGGTGGTGCCGTTGATGAAATCGGCTGTGCCACCGCACAGGAACACCACGGCGCGGCCCACCTCCTGCGGCTCTCCGGCGCGATGCATGGGCACGGCGTGGAAGTACTTCTCGCCGTTCGGGTCGTCCTTGGGCAATACGAACGACTTGAAGTTGTCGGTCATCGTCGGCCCCAGCGCCAGACAGTTCACCCGCACTTTCGGTCCCCATTCCTCGGCCAGCGATCGGGTCAGATGGTTGAGGCCGGATTTCGCCGCACCGTAGGACACCAGCGTCGGCGAGCCGGCGGGATGTCCTGCGCCGCTGGAGATGTTGACGATCGAGCCGACGCCGTCCTGTTCGCGCATCTGCCGGAACACCCGGACGGCGAACCACATCGGGCTGATCAGGTTCATCTGAATGGCGAAGGCGTGGAACAAGACTGTGCGCTCGTACTCGTCGTCCGAGGCCGGCGCGCCCTGGATCTGGGAGACCAGGCCCGGGATGCTTTCGACGTTCGGCGCGGGCACCGTGCCCCCGGCGTTGTTGACCAAGATGTCGATGCGGCCGTAGTCGGCCACCACCTGCTCGACGAAGTGGTCGATGGCCCGGTAGTCGCCCTGGTCGCATACCCGCTGCGAGGACCGGGCCAGCCACTCCGGATTGTCGGCCACCCCGGGCATCGCATCGAGTGGTCGGCGCGAGCAGCCGATGACAGTGGCTCCGGCGCGCAGTAATTCGTGTGCGATGCCCAGGCCCACGCCGCGGCTGGTGCCGGTGACGACGGCGACTTTGCCGTCCAGGGGTGATGCCACTGTGAGCTACCTCTCGCCGGATCCAATTCTCATTAAGCGCTCAATATGATTACATGCTCAATGTTATTGGGCAATGACTGGAGGACAGCGGCATGGGTCTGCGCGGAGATGCCGCGATCGTCGGCTACACCGAACTCCCCTCCACGAAGCGACCGACCGGCCCGCTCGAGTTCACCCTCGAGCAGTGGGCACGGCTGGCGAAGGCCGCCCTCGACGACGCCGGCTTGTCGGCCTCCGATGTGGACGGCATCTGCACCACGCATCTGCAGGAGTCCCAGATCTTCGTGCCGTCCACGGTCATCGAATATCTGGGCATCAAAGCCAATTTCGCCGAGATGGTCGACCTCGGCGGGGCCAGCGCGGCGGCGATGGTCTGGCGGGCGGCGGCGGCCATCGAGCTGGGCTTGTGCAACGCGGTGCTGTGCGTGATCCCCGCCACACCGATGACACCGGTCTGCGCGCAGAAGCCGCTCGACGTCAGTGAGTTGATGTACTTCGGGGCGTCGAGCAACAGGTACGGCTCGCCGCAAGCCGAATTCGAGATCCCCTACGGCAATCTCGGCCAGAACGGTCCCTATGGTCAGGTCGCGACGCTCTACGGCGCCACTTACGGCTATGACGAACGGGTGATGGCCAAGATCAGCGTCGACCAGCGGGTCAACGCCAACCACACGCCGGGCGCGATCTTCCGCGACGTGCCGATCACCGTCGACGACGTGCTCACCAGTCCGGTCATCGCCGCGCCGTTGCACATGCTGGAGATCGTCATGCCGGTGATGGGCGGCGCCGCGGTGCTGGTGACCGGAGCCGAGTTGGCCCGTCGCAGCGTCAACCGCCCGGTGTGGATCAAAGGATTTGGCGAGCGGGTGCCGTACAAGACGCCGACCTACGCCCAGGAGTTGTTGCAGACTCCGATGATCAAGGCGGCCGCGTCGGCGTTCTCGATGGCCGGGCTGACGCCGGCCGACATGGACATGGTGTCGATCTATGACTGCTACACGATCACCGTTCTGCTCAGTCTGGAGGACGCCGGCTTCTGCCAGAAGGGCAAGGGCCTGCAGTTCGTCGCCGAGCACGACCTCACGTTCCGCGGCGATTTCCCGATGAACACCGCAGGCGGGCAGCTCGGCTATGGGCAGGCCGGCACTGCCGGCGGGATGCACCACATCTGCGACGCCGCCCGCCAGATCATGGGCCGCTCAGGTGCCACCCAGGTCACAGACTGCAACCGTGCCTTCGTCTCCGGCAATGGCGGCATCTTGAGCGAACAAACCACCCTGGTATTGGAAGGCGACTAGTCATGGGCGACTTCGACAAGCCGATGCCGATCCCGACGCCGACCGCCCAACCGTTCTGGGATGCCCTGGCCGAGCACCGGATCCGGATCCAGTATTCGCCGTCGGCTCAGCAGTACGTGTTCTATCCGCGGGTGCTGGCGCCGGGCACGTTGGCCGACGACCTGGAGTGGCGGGAGATTTCCGGAGCCGCCTCGCTGTATACGTACACGGTGGCGTACCGGCCGGTGGCACCACACTTTGCCGACGAGCTGCCTCAGCTACTCGCGGTCGTGCAATGGGATGAGGGGCCACGGTTCTCGACGGAGATCGTCAATGCCGACCCGGCGGAGCTGGAAATCGGAATGCGACTCAAGCCGGTGTTCTACGACTATGCCGACTCGGGCGTCACGATGCTGCGCTACGAGCCTGCTTGAGGGCTATCCGACTCGGGCGTCGTCGTCGGATTGCTGGACCGCGTGAACCTGGTCGAAGCGCAGGAAAACGGTGGTGCCCAGCGCGGAGGAGTCAATGGTGACGTCATCGGCGAGCGCGCGCATCAACGGGATGCCCCGACCGCGCGTACGGCTCTGGGTGGCTGGAGTGGACTCCCGCCACTGACCTTGGTCCGCGATCGTGATTGTCAGGGTGTTGCCGTTGCGCACGGCCTCCACGTCGATGGTTCCGATCTCACCTTTGAGGAGATAGGCAAACTCGGCCGTATTGGCCAGCGCTTCGTTGACCGCTAGCACGATGTCGCTGAAACGAACTCGATCGATATCTCCGCAGGCCCGCAGCCAGGTCGCGAACTCGTCGCGAACCTTGGCTGCGTTGTGCGCATCAGCGACGACATCGTTGCGCGTGAAGCGGTCACCATCGGCTGTGTGACTTGAGTAACTCGGTGTCGTCATGGCAAATCTCTTATACCCAACTTCCGAGAATTACTCACCAAGTGCGGCGCGCGCCTCATCCAATGTTGCGTACAAGCCGATGATGTCGGCGAGGCCGACCAGTTTGAGCGGCCGGCTAGTGGCGGGCCCGCTGGCCACCACACCGAAGCCGATTTCCGCGGACGCCTTGTCGCGGGCGGCGACGAGAACACCCATACCGGCCGAAGCCAGGAAGTCGACGTCGGACAGGTCGACGATGATGGCAGTCGGGTTCTTGGTCAGCGAGGCGGTGATGCTGGCCTCGAGCTGAGGCGACGTCAGCATGTCGACTACGCCGGCTGCAGATATGACGACCGTCCGCCCGAACCACTCCTCGTTGATCACGCAGCCAGTGTTGGCCGCAGTGGTCGTGCCGGTGGTGGCAGTGGCTTGTTCGTCCAAGATTCACCTCACTACGCGCGCCGGACGGCGCGCTCGCAATCATAAAATGCCTGCGAGGCTTCCGTCTGAACCTGGCAAGAACTTACTAGCTCTGTGCGCCGATCTGCTTGCGGCGCGTTGTCTATGCCCGAAATTCTACCGGGCCGACCGTCCAAGGCTAACGCACCGCGCCAACGGATGCGTCAATCACAGTCAACGCCAAGAACGCCACATCGTCGTCGGGACGCAGTACAGCTACCAGTTCGGCCAACTCGGCCACCAGCTCGGTGGCCGGCAGTCCGACCCGCTCAGCCAGGAAAAGCCGCAAGGCCGATTCGCCGAAGGTGGTGTGCCCGTCGGGCCGGGCCTCCACGATCCCGTCGGTGTACAGGAGCAGGGTTTGCCCCGGGCTCAGCAACGTCTCGCACGCCTCGAACGTCGCGTCTGCGACGGCACCGATCAACATGCCGCCCGATGAGCGAACCGGGCGAATGGATCCGCTGTCGCGATCCAGCAGCAGAGCGGGCAGGTGGCCCCCGGTCGCCAGGGTGATCCGGAAACCGTCGGCTTCGGGTCGAAGCTTTCCCGACAAGACGGTGCAGAATCGTCGCTCTTCTGCGTCGGCGATCAGCGCCGCGTTGAGCTCGTCGAGGCCGTCGGTCGGGTCGTCGTAGTGCAGAGCCGCCGCGCGCAGGGTGTGGCGCACCAGGGCGGTGACGGCCGCGGCCGCGGCCCCGTGGCCCTCGACATCACCGAGGAAAACGGCCCACTCGTCGCGAGCCACGCCGAACACGTCATAGAAGTCGCCGCCGACCTGACCGGAAGCGGCCGGGTGATAGTGCGCCGCCATCGACAGACCGGGGATCACCGGCAGCGCCGACGGCAGCAGGGCGCGCTGCAGCACTGAGGCGTACTGCTGGGCGGTGTCACGCAGTTCGCGCTCGGCACGAACCGTCGTCAGCGCCGAAAGTCGCAGTTCGAGAGCCTTCATCACGATTGCGGCGAGATCCTCCAGGGTGGCCAGCTGGTCGTCGGTGACGTCACCCGGCTCGGAGTCGAGAACACTGACAGTTCCCAGCTGATGCCCATCGTCTGTCGTGACGGGCGCGGCGGCATAGAAGCGGATTCCGAATTCACCCGCGACGCTGGGGTTTCGGGAGACGTACGGATCGGTGGCGGTATCGCGAACCACATAGGTCCGGCTGTCGCCGATCGCCAGGCTGGACAGCCCCGCTTCGCGCGGAATCTCGGTAAGGCCCTCGACGCCGTACGTCGCCTTGAACCAGATCCGGTGCTCATCGACGAATGTGATCGTCGCCATGGGCTTGTCCAACGATCGGGCGGCCACCCGGGCGATGCGATCGAATGCCGCGTCGGGTGCGGTGTCAAGAATTGCGTAACGGTGCAGGGCCCGCAGTCGTTCGCTTTCCACGTCTGCGCTGCTGGGTGCAGTGAAATCAGTGGTCACCATGGGCTTTCGGCCGTCCGGTTTGTTGACATTTCAACCCTACGCGCGTTGATCACTTCGCGCCGTCCGCAGGATTTTCGTTCGATCTCGAGGACCCGGGGCATCTTCTTCCTATACTGGACTCATGTCTAATAAGACGTCGCCGCTGCCACCGGGTCCTGCGCTGCCGCCTGTCGTGCAAGCCATGCTGATGTTGCGCTACTGGCCGCGATTCGTCTTGGCGTGCCGGCGCCGTTACGGCCGCACCTTTACGCTGCGGATCGCCGGCCTGGGCACTCTGGTGTATCTCGACGATCCGGCCGACATCAAGCAGGTGTTCGCGGGCGATCCCGCGATTTACCATGCGGGCGAGGCGAACTCGATGCTGTCCGGCCTGCTGGGTCCGGCGTCGGTGCTGGTGGTCGACGGCGAGGTGCACCGCGACCGCCGGCGACTGATGCTGGAGCCCTTCCACCGCGACGCGGTGGCGCGCCAGACCGAGGTGATGGCCGAGATCGCGGCGGCCAACATCGCCGGCTGGCCGGTGGGCACGGCGTTCCCGGTGGCACCGAAGATGTCGCAGATCACCCTCGAGGTGATCATGCGTCTGGTGATCGGCGCCAGTGATCCAACCCGACTGGCAGCGCTGCGCGAGGTACTGCCACGGTTGCTGAACCTGTCGGCCTTCCAACTGTTGGCGATCGGGACGCCCAGCCTGCAGCAACGGCTGCCGTGGCGCGGGGTGCGCCGCCGCATCGAGGAAGCCGACCGGCTGCTGTATGCCGAGATCGCGGAGCGCCGCGCCGCCCCCGACCTGGCCGTCCGCACCGACGCGCTGGCCATGCTGGTGCGCGCGGCCGATCAGGCCGGCCGGACGATGACCGACGCGGAGTTGCGCGACCAATTGATGACCTTGCTCGTCGCCGGGCACGACACCACGGCGACCGGGTTGTCCTGGGCGCTGGAGCGGCTCAGCCGCAATCCCGCGGCGCTGGCCAAAGCGGTGCGCGCGGCCAAGGTGGGCGACGACGAGTACCTGGATGCGGTGGCCAAGGAAACCCTGCGTAGTCGACCGGTGGTGTTCGACGTCGGACGGATCCTCAAACAGCCCGTCGAGATCGCCGGACATCTGTTGCCGCCCGGTGTGATGGTGGCGCCCGGCGTGGGGCTGGTGCACTCCGACGACCGGATCTACCCCGACGCGGACCGCTTCGATCCGGATCGCATGATCGGCGCGACTTTGAGCCCGACGACGTGGCTGCCGTTCGGTGGCGGCGCGCGCCGGTGCCTCGGCGCGACGTTCGCCATGGCCGAAATGCGGGTGGTACTGCGGGAGGTGCTTCGGCGTGTCGACATCGCGACCACCACGGAACGCGGTGAACGCCAGCGGGTCAAGCACGTCATCCTCATACCTGAGTACGGCGGCCGGATCACGGTGACAGGACGGCGGACGCCACGCCCGATCGTGGGTCGCGAAAACACAGCGGCAACAACGTAATTCGTCGGCCAGTCGGCCCTTCTCCGCCACGACATGCCCCGCGGATCTCTTTGCCATCTGTCGAACGTATGTTCTACTGGATGCACTTGCAAGCCGCTGCGAATGCTGTTCAGGAGGAACTCGACGTGACCACGACTCTAGACACCCAGGCAACCGAAGCACCGTCTACCGACGCTGCCATGCCCGACGCGTTGCTTCGCCCGATCGACATGACGATGGCTGACAGTGCGGTTCCGCCCGCGCCTGCCGAGCCGACCGAGCCCGTGAAGGCGCCGGCCAGGAAAGCAGGCAAGAAGACCAAGACGCTTGAACTCACCCTCACGGTCACCGGTACGGCCGACGGCGAATGGCGCGCCGAACTCAAGCGGGGCACCACATACGTGGCCCGCAACCTTGCGATCGCGGCGGCCGCCGTGTCGCGGGCGGCCAGGGAACTGCATCAGGATCTGGCGGCTCCGATCGACGAAGTCATCGAGGAGGCGCGCTCGGAGCAGGCCGCCCGGGTTGCCGCACTCGAGGCCGAGTTGCAGGCCGCTCGCGCGGCCCTTGCCGATCTCGACTGACGCCGCAACCGGCCGTCATGCGGCCGGGATCAGCGCGACATGCAGGTTAAGCCGCACTTCCGGGTTTCAAATCGGCCAAATCTGTGAATTATCTGCGTGCTGTTCCCAACCGAGAGAGGTTCCCAGTGAAGCGAATCGTGTACCCCGTCCTGGCGGCATCGGCGGCGGCAGCCGTCCTGAGCGGCTGCTCGGCCTCGGAGGTCGTGAACACCGGCGGCGACACCAAATGCAAGGACTTCCTCACTCAAGACGAGAAGAAGCAGAACGACGAAGTCAGCAAGATGCTCAAAGACAAGAGCGGGCAGGATCCGGCGAACCTGGAGATCACAGCCACCAAGACTTCGGTCACGGTGTACTGCCAGACGCTTGGCAAGGAAGACACCAAGATCTCTGAGGCGCCCCACGGCTGATCGGCCGTCGTCGGCATAGGACCCACACCCGCGGGTGGGGTGCGGCCGGGACAGCGAACCTTTCGCTGACCTCGCCGCAATCCCATCCGCGGTTTGTTTGCTTCTGCTCGAATGTTCGTCCAATGCCTGCTCAACTCGAGCGCCCGCCCGTTCCGACATCTGCTTTCAGAACGTATGACGTAAAGCTTTGGTTGAGTCGACTAACTGGATATATTTTGACCTCCATTGACGACCACGCGCTGTGGTCATACGCTTTGGACACAAATGTCCGAACGTGTCGACCCATCCGGGCATCACGGGAAAGTTGAGACACCGATGAATGTGAACGGCGCAGTCCCCAGCGTGTTCGACGCCGGCCTGCCCACGTTCAGTTACGACCTCGACGCCACACCACACGACATTTTCGCCGACCTTCGCAATGCGCAGTCGCAGGCACCCATCGCGATCGGGCCTCTCGGCCCTGAGATCCTGTCCTACGATCTGGCTCGAGAAATACTGCGCGACAATCGATTCCGCCTACCGCCCGGCATCACCCTGGCGGCGCAGGGCATCACGTCGGGCCCGCTGTTCGACAAGTTGGCGAGCAGTCTCCTGGGCTTGGACGGCGCACCCCACATTCGGTTGCGCAAGCTGGTTTCCAAGGCGTTCACCCCCCGCGCGACATCGCGACTCACCGAGACGATCCACCAGGTGGTCAACGGGCTGATCGACCGGGTGATGGACGCCGGGAGTTGCGACGTCGTGACCGACATCGCGCGGCCCTACCCCACTCCGATCATGTGCGCACTGATCGGTGCGCCTTCGGAGGACTGGCAGCTCTTCTCGGATTGGACCGAACAGATCTTCAAGGCCTTCAACTTTCAGCCGGACGCCAACTTCGACGAGTCCGAGATCATGCGCGCATGGGGTGAACTCGACGCCTACGTCGACGACATGGTCGCTGCCCGCCGAGACAATCTGACCGACGACCTGCTCTCGGAGCTCATCCGCGCGGAAAGCGACGGCGACCGGTTGAATCTCGACGAACTCCGCGGGCTGGTGGCCGGCTTCTTGATGGCAGGAACGGACACCACGCGAAACCAGCTGGCGGCATCGGTACAGGTGCTCTGCGAGCATCCCGACCAGTGGGCAAGGCTGCGTGAGCACCCCGAGCTTGCGATGCAGGCGGTCGAGGAGAGCATGCGCCACTCACCCGCGGCCTGCATCGTGCCGCGTGCGGCCCTCGAGGATGCCGAATTCGGCGGTTACCTGTTCCCCGCCGGGACCTTCGTTTTCGCGAACACCTTTGCCGCCAACCGAGACCCCGCGATCTATGACGATGCCGACCGCTTCGACATCGCCCGCAAGGACGTACCCGCAATCCTGACGTTCGGCGGCGGTGCGCACTACTGCCTCGGCGCCAACCTTGCGCGCCGGGAACTCGCAGAAGCACTCGTCGTCCTCACCCGCCGCCTGTCTGCCCCTCACCGCACCGGTCCGGCCCCATGGAAATCCATACTCGGAATGACAGGGCCGACAACACTTCCCATCGCGTTCGATGTGACAACCGGTGCGTAGCCGCGGCTGGGCGGGATCCACACCCGCCTCTGACGAGGAAGCGATCGGCCGAATACTCGACGCGGTGGACCAGGTGGTCGCCGAGCACGGGTCCGCTATACGCCTCGCTGACGTCGCCCGTACCCTCGGTGTCACGCGTCAGACGGTGTACCGCTACTTCCCCAACGCCGATGCGCTACTGATGGCCAGTGCGATGCGGGCGGTCGACGGGTTCATCGATCAGGTTGTCCGCCACGTGAGCGGACTCAATGACCCGGTGACTGCCGTCGTCGAAAGCCTGTCGTTCGGAATCGAAAAACTCGCGGGCGATCCCCAGCTGGAGAATCTGCTGACGCAGCGCAACGAGGGGCAGGCAATCACCTCGCTGACGTCGCAGACCGCGGTCACGTTCTGCCTATCCGTCTTCCGCCGCCTCGACGTGGATTGGGCTCTGCACGGTTACGACAGCGCCGCGTTGGGTGAACTCGCCGAAATGATGCTGCGCACCGTGCAATCCATCCTCATCGATCCCGGGCAGCAGCCGCGCGAGGGAATCGAACTGCGCCGCTTCATCACTCGATGGCTCGGTCCGGCGATCCTCTATCCGCGCATCACGTCGCTCGCGCTCCCAGCAGAGATGAATCCGCCATCTCGGACACGCGAACCGTCGTCATCGGGTAGCTGATAGCGCCAATCTCTTCGCCAGAAACGGCGCTGTGCGGCTGCCTGTCGCACGCGCCACGTCCTGGGGCGGCCCAGCCGCAACAACCCGACCGCCGTCGCTGCCGGCTCCGGGACCCAGGTCGATCACCCAGTCCGCACCCGCGACCATTCGCATGTCGTGTTCTGCCACCACCACCGTATTGCCCACGTCGACCAGGCGATGTAATTGGCCGTCAAGCAGATCCACGTCGGCGGGGTGGAGCCCGGTGGTCGGCTCGTCGAGAACATACAGCGTGTGCCCGCGCCGGGGGCGTTGCAGTTCGGAGGCGAGTTTGATCCGCTGGGCCTCACCGCCGGACAACTCGGTCGCGGGCTGTCCGAGGCGGAGGTATCCCAGGCCGACCTCGCGAAGCGTGGTCAGGCTCCGCGCGGCGCCGGCGACGTCGACCAGGAACTCCGACGCCTCGTCGACGGTCATCGCGAGCACGTCGGCGATCGTACGGTCGCGATAGCGTACGTCGAGCGTCTCATCGGAATAGCGCGCGCCTTTGCACGCCGGGCAGGTGGCGTAAGTTCCTGGCAGGAACAGCAGTTCGACCGATACGAACCCCTCCCCCTGACAGGTCGAGCAGCGACCTTCGGCCACGTTGAACGAGAACCTGCCTGCCGTCCAGCCGCGGCGACGGGCTTTCGGTGTCGCGGCGAACTCGCGGCGGACGGCGTCGAACAGGCCGGTATAGGTCGCCAACGTCGAGCGCGGCGTCCGCCCGATCGGGCGCTGGTCGACCGATACCAGCCGGCTGATCTCGTCGACGCCCTGTGCGGTCACGCCGAGGCTGGCGTCGTGATCGAGATCGATTATCCCGCTGTCAGTTTCGTCGTCAGCCGGTTCGGCCGGCTCGGCGGCGTGTGCCGTGCCGAGATGGCTGCTCACGACATCGCCGAGAACTTTGACGACGAGCGTCGATTTTCCTGACCCGGACACTCCGGTGACGGCGGTGTACACCCCGAGTGGCACATCGACGTCGAGGTCTTTCAGATTGTGGAATCGGATCCCGCGCAGCCGAAGCCGCGCGGACGGCGTGCGCAGCGGGTGAGACGGCGGGGTACCCCCTCCGAAGAGGTACTGCCGAGTGACCGACTCCTCGACGTGGGCGAGACCCGGGACCGGGCCGCTGTAGAGCACGTCCCCGCCACACTCCCCGGCTCCGGGCCCCACGTCGACGATCCAGTCGGCACGGCTCACCACGTCCATGTCGTGCTCGACGACGAAGAGCGAATTACCCGCGCGCCGCAGCCGATCCAGCACGTCGAGGAGCGGTTCGACATCGGCGGGGTGCAGTCCGGCTGACGGTTCGTCAAGCACATACAGCACACCGAACAAGCCGGCACGCAATTGGGTGGCCAGCCGCAGCCGCTGCAGTTCACCCGGTGACACCGTCGGCGTGCGGCGACCGAGCGTCAGATAACCGAGGCCGAGATCTATCAGCACCTGCAGGCGTGCGACGAGGTCGGCGGCGATCATGGTCGCCACTTCGGTCAGTTCACCGGAGTCTGTCGACTCATATGCAGCGGCCGCGTCGGTCCGAGATGCTGCCGGGCGCAACGTATCCGCGAGGTCGGTCAGCGGCATGGCCACGTAATCGGCGATGGTGCGTCCGGCGAACGTCACCTGCAGCGCCTCCGGCCGAAGACCGGAACCACCGCACAACGGGCATTCGACGCTGTCGACGAACTGTAAAACCCGGCGGCGCATCATCGCGCTCTGCGAGTTGGCCAGCGTGTGGCGTACGTGACGTTCGGCGCTGGAGAAGGTGCCGTTGTAGTAGTAGTCAGCCTGCACCGGGTGCTGAGTCGGATCGATTTCCACCGTTGGCTGCTCATCGGTGAACAGGATCCAATTACGTTGTCGCTTAGGCAGTTTTTTCCATGGCCTGTCTATGTCATACCCCAGCGTGACGAGGATGTCGCGCAAGTTCTGTCCCTGCCATGCGCCTGGCCATGCCGCGACGGCACCGTCGCGGATCGTCAGTGACGGGTCGGGTACCAGCGTCTCTTCGGTGACCCGGTGGATTCGTCCCAACCCGTGGCACTGCGGGCATGCGCCGACCGCGGTGTTCGGGGAGAATGCATCGGAGTCCAATCGTTCCGTCGCTCCGGGCGGATAGGTTCCGGCACGGGAGAACAACATTCGAAGCAGATTCGACAAAGTGGTGACGGTGCCGACCGTCGACCGCGACGTCGCCGAACCCCGGCGCTGCTGCAATGCGACCGCAGGAGGTAGCCCGGTGATGTCGTCGACTTTGGGTGCGCCGGTGGGCAACAGCAGCCGGCGCGCGTAGGGCGCGACCGACTCGAAGTAGCGGCGCTGAGCTTCGGCATAGATGGTGCCGAAGGCCAGCGACGACTTGCCGGACCCGGAGATGCCGGTGAACGCCACCAGCGCGTCACGCGGTGCCGCGACGTCGACACCCCGCAGGTTGTGCACCCGAGTCCCGTAGACCCGCACACACGGGTCGATGCCGTCCGCACTTGTGAAGGACGATTCAGCCATGATGGCCTCACGAGTACCCGTGTTGCGGTGCTGCGACGCACCTTCGCGTCACCCACATCCAGGCCTCGACTAGGATATCTAGCGCCGATGCCGTCGGGGGCGCTTTTCCGGCGTGGTGACGATGATCGTTGATCGCGGCGCGCGCCGCGTTTGCCCGGAGGTTAAAGCCATGCGCTCTGTCAGCGCGGCAGTGATTGTCACAGTTGCCGCCATGTCCTTTTCGTCCGGCCTGGCGGCAGCCGCCCCGAAGGATTACTGCGCCGACCTCAAAGGCGCCAACACCGGCAGTACGTGTGAGATCCAGCTCTCCGACCCGGCGTACAGCGTCGACATCAGCATCCCACTGGACTACCCGGACCAGAAATCGGTCGCCGATTACATCTCCCAGACGCGTGATGCGTTCCTCGCCACAGCCAAGTCCGGCGCGCCCAGCAGTCCTTCCGCCACGTTGAGCATCAAGGCGACCGAGTACAACTCAGCGATTCCCCCGCGCGGCACGCAGGCCGTGGTGTTCACGATCACCCAGAATGTCGGCGGCGGGCCCTCCAAGACGACGTACAAGGCGTTCAACTGGGACCAGAGCTACCGCAAGGCGATCACCTACACCGCCGCACCCGACGACAAGCTGAACACCCCGCTGTGGCGGGTGGACGATCCGCTGAAGACCGTCGCGCCCATCGTCGCGTCCGAACTGCAGCAGCAGCTGGCACCGCCGCCGCCGCCGGCCGCGCCGCCCACGCAACCCGGGCAGCCGGCGACGACGACACCATCCAGTACCGCTCCCACCACCCCGCCGCCGCCGTTGGCGTTCGCGCCGGGGGCGCTCTACAACCCGGCCAACTATCAGAATTTCGCAGTGGTCAACGACGGGGTGATCTTCTTCTTTGACCAGGGCGCGTTGTTGCCCGCCTCAGCCGGCGCCCTGCACGTTCTGGTGCCTCGGTCTGCGATCGATCCGATGATCGCCTAACACCCAGAGCTGTGGCCACGCACGACGCGCAGGTGTGACGACGATGACCAGTCATCGTGCGAGAGAGGGGCTTTCATGCGACTACCGCGCGATATCGCATACTTCAACCGCCGCGTCACCAATCGGGCAGCTCAATCGATCACCCCGTGGCTTCCAGGGCTGGGAACGCTCCAGCACATCGGACGCGAGTCCGGTAGGCGATACCGAACACCTCTGTTGGTTTTCCCGACCCGAGACGGCTTCGTCATCCTCATCGGCTACGGGCTCGAATCCGACTGGCTGAAGAACGTATTGGCCGGCGGAGCGACGGCGCTGGAGAAGCGGAACAAAGCGGTCCCGTTGGTCGATCCGCGGATCTGCAGCAAGGCTGACGCGGCGAACCTCGTCACACCCGCATTCCGAACGTTCTATCGGCTATTCCCCTATAACGAAGCGGCGTTGGTGCTGACGAGGAGTGCAAACACTTCGTCCTAGAGCCTTCGCAGCCGTCAGCGGCATACTGTGGCCGTTCGCTCGGCGAGCGCGACGCGGCTTTACCCAGGTGTGTGCACTTCGCCGCTCCGTCACGGGGAGGATCGAACCTGGGTGTCGGGCTCCGTCGGCTGTGCGGCCGTCCCACCCGGAAGCTCGCTCAGACCGATACACGTCCCACTGTCCGAACCGTCACACGGGATCCCGCGGATCTCTGGCAACTGATTGGGGCCGCGCTGGTTCACCTCAGCCTGTGGCGGATCAATCGAGGGTAAGCAGCCGTCAAAGTAGATCTGGCTGGTTTCGTTGGTCGGGCAAGGATCGGCGACCGGGGTGGCCGGCGAGGCCAAGATCACTCCCATCGCCAGCGGAAACCCCGCCGCGGCCGACACACCACCGATCATCGTGGCTAGTAGTCGTGTGCTCTTCACCGAAAACTTCCTCTCCAGTATGGTTCGGGATCCCGTGTGGCCGGGCCGCAGTAGCTCGATGTCGCACAACGAAACCAACCGGGTTGCACGCAATCCTGTGGCCTGCTTTGAGATCCCGGCGTCCTGAAGCTGCGTTCCGCAGCCGTGACGCTAGGGCAGCGTCCTTAACCCATCGGGCTACGTAACCTGTACCCACAGTTGCGCCGCGTAATAGCTGTCACGAGATAGATTTCTGGGGCAGATGGCGATGACGTGAAGTGCGATTGCACCGTCATGACGTTGCAGCGCAACCGATCCGCACCGACGATGTTGACGAGCCCAGGCTGTCGGCCGACTTTCGCTCTGGTGCCGGCGATCGCCAGTGGCACGAGGAGTGACCCGTCGGTCGGGGCGCACTGCCGCCTCAATTCAGCTGGTGGCCTTCAGTCATCGAAGGTCATCGTCATCAGGTAGTGGTGCACCTTCGTGCTGGTGGGCACGGGAAGGCCGATGAGGCCTGGCAATTCGGCGACGAGCCGTTCGGCGACAGTGAACAACTTCACGTTCAGTTCTTGAGATCGCCACTTCAACACGTCGAAAGCAGCGTCGGGCGTGATGCGGTAGATCGCCATGATCATTCCCTTGGCGAGGTCGATGACCTCGCGGTGCGCGACGATTTCATCGAGCTTCTCGTTGAGAGAAAGCTGCAGATCCGCGGCGAAGCCCTCGGTGACGTCGATGTAGAAGCCACGAGTCGCCGTGATTCTGCCGTCGTGGCCGGTTACGGCGTCGCCGACCACGACGACCCTGCGGATCTCCCCGGCGGCGGTTCGGATGCGGTGGCGGCTGCTGAACGGCGCCGATGTCGGTGCGAGTAGCGCACCCACCCGCCCGAGATCGTCGGGATGTTTGTGGCTGAGCACCAACTCGGTGGTGGGAGTGACCTCGCCGGGCCGATAGCCGTGCATTCGAGCCACTGCGTCTGACCATATCCAGGTGTCGGTTCCGTAGTGGTATTCGAATCGGCCCACGCGTTGCGGCGGACCATCGACCAGCGCCTCGTCCGTTGGGTTTGGCGACTGTCCGTCGACGGCCGGCTGCGCAGCGGTGAAGCTGCCGTACTCGCGTCGCTTGTCGGGGGACACGTCACGACCCTCTCCGTGAGATCGCCGAATCCACCCCGGGCGTGCGGTTACTGTCGTGCTCACCGCGCGTTTCGGTCGCCTTGCGGTATGTACGCAGCATCTCCTCGGCGATCCGGTCCCAGGTGTATCGCGCGCAGACACGATCCCGTCCGGCGAGTCCTAGGCTGCGCCGTAGGAACGCATCGTCCAGGATCGGTAAGGCGGCCGCAGCGATGGCGCGGGGGTTGCGTGGCGGCACCAGCCGGCCGGTCACGTCGTCGACGACCGTGTCCAGCGTGCCACCCACCGCCGATGCGATCACGGGAATCCCGCACGCCATTGCCTCCAGGGGAACTGTTCCGAAGCCCTCGTACCACGGTGCGGAGATCACGACGTCGGCAGAGCGGAGCATTTGCGGCATGCTGCTGTGCGGGATCGCCCCGGTGAATACCACCCGGTCGGCGACACCCAGCTCGGAAGCGAGCTCTGCGAGCCGTCGTACTTCGGCACTGCCGCTCAGATGCCCGGGGTCCGGGCCACCAACAATGATCAGCTCCGCCTGCGGGATGTGCCGGAGAGCCAGGATTATTGTGTCAAATCCCCTGTCGGCCAATGACGTAGCCGCCGCGACAATACGTGGGCGCCCGCCCTGCTCGACGCACGTACCGTGAGCGCAGAACTCGTCTGCATCGACGCCACACGGCACCACCGACAGGCGCGAGCGGGAAACGCCGAACCGGACCAGCTCCTGTACCTCTTCGGTGCACGTCGCGACAACCCACGATGCATGCCGGGCGACCAGTCTCTCGAGCTTCGCGCGTGCGTCACGGCCGGCTTCCCGTCGACCAAGCTGTCTCTCTTTGACAGCACCCAGCTCGTGGAAGGTCTGCACCGTCGGAATCCCGCTGCTGAGGGTCGCCAATTCCGTTGCAACACCGGATGTCCAGAAGTGCGCGTGCGCCACGTCTGGTGCGAATTCGGCCCACTGGACTGCCAGAGAATGGCCGAATTCGCCGAGGAATTCTGTGATTTGGGCTTCGGGTACCGGCTCGGGGGGGCCGACATCCACGTGCACTACGGTATACCCGTGCGCAGTCGCGACGCGATCCGGGCTGTCCGGGTCGCTTCGCCGCGTGTAGACCGTGACCTCGTGGCCTCGCCGTGCCACCGCGGCGGACATCTGTGCGACATAGCGACTTCGAGCGTCCGTGCATGGGGCGGTGGTATCCGCCAGCGGGCTGGCATGTGCGGACACTACTGCTGCTTTCATCCCGTGCTCTTTTCGTCGACTGCCGAACTACTGTCATGCGGGTCGTCCCTGTCCCCTTGCCCGTTGGGCCGCGAACCGCGCGGTACGAATTGGATGAAGGGCAAGCGGCGCCCGAGTGCGCGGAAGTCGGTGTCGGATCCGTCGACCGGCAGTCCCAACAGATGCGGAAGCACATAGCGTGCCAACGTGCGGTGTCGAGCCGCGTAGCGGGCGAAGACTTCGGCACCGTCAGACTCCGACAACGCTGCTGCGATCACCGGGAATGTTCGTCTGCCGACTTGGATACTGACCTCAGGAGCAGCAATGACGTTGCGGTACCAGGCCGCGCCGGTTCCCCACCCGGAAGCAACGACGTAGCTTCCCGTTGTGCGATCGTGGTCGACTACTTCGAGCACCGTCCGGCGCGGCCTACCGGTGATACGGCCGACGTGATGGAGAAGCAGTAGCCGATCGGCGAAAAGCCACCCGCAGCCAATCCGGTAGAGATAAACCGGTATTCGCAGCAGCAGCCGGCTCACCCCGGCGGAGGGATCGAGGTGTTTCACCATCCTCATCACTGTCCTCTCAGTGCACCCGGGGGCGGTCGGTCATTGAAATATCCTCCTGGCCATCAGGTGTGTCGGTATCGTTCGGCGTCCTCGGCGATGGACACGCCGTGGCCCGGGCGGTCGTGCGGCAGGTGGAGGTGACCGTCTCGGGGGGTGGGTGCGTCGTTGAACACTTCCGCCTCGAGGCGGGCGTGATCGACGAAGTATTCGAGGTGGCGGAAATTGGGGACCGCGGCGGCCACCGGGACGTGCAAGGCAGGTGCGCAGTGCGCGGAGACCTGCCGGTTGCGAGCGGCGGCCAGCGATGCTGCCGCACGCCAGCCGGTGTAACCACCGCAACGAGTGACATCGAGTTGCAAACAGTCGACCACCGGAAGCAGGCGCCGCGCGTCATAGAGATCGGCGACGTACTCCCCTGCCGCCACATCACAGCGCAGTGCGCGTCGCACCTCGCTGAGACCTTCGGTGTCATCGCTGCTCACGGGTTCTTCGAACCAGACCACGCCGAGGTCGTCGAGCGCCGCGCCGATCCGCCGGGCCTGGCCCGGGGTGTACGCGCCGTTCGCATCGACCATCAGCTCGACATCGTCACCTGCCAGCAGCCGCAACCGGCGAACGCGGGCCAGGTCGCGGTTGAGGTCGCCACCCCAATCCTGTCCTATCTTGATCTTCATCGCCGTGCACCCCGCGGCCTGCCACGATTCGATCTGTCGAGCGAGCCGGGCATCGTCGAGGTTAGTGAAACCCCCGGAGCCGTAAATCTTCACAGCGCAGCGGCTTTGACCAAGAATCTCTGACAACGGCTGGTGAAGCAGTTTTGCTTTGAGGTCCCATAATGCGATGTCGACCGCCGAGATTGCCTGCATCACGAGCCCGCGGGTGCCGTAGTTGCGGCAGCTGCGGCGCATCGCTTCCCAGGCGCCGGTGATATCGAACGGGTCTCGGCCGGTGAGCACCTCGGCGAGGTGTTCGATGACAACGGTGCCCGCGGCAGGCGAGCTGTAGGTCCACCCCATGCCCGAGGTTCCGTCGGCCTGCACGTGGACCACCACTGCGGTGGTGGTATCCCAGGTCAGGGTGCCGTCAGCTTCGGGTCCGTCGGTGGGCACGGTGTAGGTGGCCACCCGTAGGTCCTCAACTCGTGCGGTTGAGGTCATGACGATTTGGCATGAACGGCAAGCAGATCGGCAGCGCGCGCCGCCAGTGCCATGATCGTCAGCGCCGGGTTGGCCGCCCCCTGGGTCGGCATGACACTGCCGTCGACGACGTAGACGCGGTCCACACCGAAGACACGGTGCTCGGCGTCGATCACCCCGTCCTGCGGGCGCTGTGCCATCCGGGCACCGCCGACGAGATGGGCATAGCGCTCAATGGTGATGACTTCCTGTGCGCCGGCTGCGCGCAGCAGGTCGGACATGACGTCAGTGGCGGCGCGAATGAGCTGTCGGTCGTTGTCGCACTGGCTGTAGGCGAAGTGTGCGACCGGCAGACCGTGCCGGTCGGTCTCGTCGGCCAAGGTGACGCGGTTGCCGGACTGTGGCAGTAGCTCGCACAGCGCACCGAGAGTGGCCCAGTGGACGTAGTCGCGCATATATTCGCGCAACGTCTGCCCCCAATGGCCCTGTGCGGCAACATGTTCTGCCCAGGTGATCGGCAGTGGGCTGACTGTTTGGATGGAGAAGCCGCGTCGGTACGGCTTGGTCGGATCGGTTTCGTAGAACTGCTCGGTGCTGACTTCCGGCGGTGGCCCCTTGTACATCCGGATGTCGTCGTCGAAGCGGCCGGCCACCTGGGGCGCTCCTTGCACCATGAGGTAACGGCCTACCTGGCCGTAGTCGTTGCCCAATCCATCGGGGTGCGCCTCGGTTGCCGAAAGCAGCAGCAGACGGGGGGTTTCGATGGAGTAGCCGGCTACGGCCACCGCGTGTGCGCGTTGGCGGTGCAACCTGCCGGCGTGGAAATACGTGACACCGGTTGCGGCGCCGGTGCGTTCGTCGACCAGGATGCAGCTGACATGACTGTCGGGCCGGACCTCGGCGCCATGAGCCAGCGCGTCGGGTATGTGGGTGATCAACGGGCTGGCCTTGGCGTTCACCTTGCAGCCCTGGATGCAGAAACCTCGGTAGATGCAATGCGGCCGGTTGCCGAAGCGGCCGTTGGGTATCGCGACCGGCCCGACGCGCATGTCGATGCCCATGGCCTCGGCCCCCCGCAAAGCGGTGAGGCCGTTGCCGCTGACCGGGTGGGGACTGTGCGGGTATGAATGCGGATCGCCCCAGGGCCAGTTCTGGCCGGCTACCGGAAGCTCAGCTTCGATCTGCTCGTAATAGTGCCGCAGGTCCTGGTAGGCGATCGGCCAGTCGGCACCGACTCCGTCGACGGTGTGCGTGTGGAAGTCCGAAGGGTGAAACCGCGGCGTGTAGCCAGCGTAATGGACCATCGATCCACCGACACCACGCCCGGAGTTGTTGGAGCCCAGGGGAACCGGATCCGAACCGCCGATCTGCCGTGGGTCGGTCCAGTACAGGCCGTGCGAGCCCCGCTCGTCGCTCACCCAGTCGGTGTCGGGGTCCCAGAACGGTCCGGCGTCGAGAACCACTATCGACCATCCGGCACGGGCTAACCGCTGCGCCAACGTGGCACCGCCGGCGCCCGCGCCGATGATGACGAGGTCGACCACGTCGTCGTGCCCGTAGCGGCGCATGTCGGCACGTAACCGGTGATTGGTGCGGGTCCCGTCGTTGGGCACCAGCCACGCCGATTCGTTGCGCGCACGTACCTCCCGCGTGCTAGCCATCGGCAGTCCTGGCGGGCAGGTCGTCGTCCGCGCGCCGGGCGCGTTCCACGCGTTGCGCGAAGGGGACGGGGTCGACGTCGTCGTGGTCTGTGACCTCAAAGCCTTCGCGAGCATTGATACCGGGATTGAGGTAGCCGCGCGGGTAGGCGGGGCCGGGGAAGCCCATCTCATTCCACGCCCACGGATGGGAGTAGAACGCGGTGCACGCGTAGCGCGTCCACAGGCTCCACACGTGGGTGGCCGACCAGTCGTGCCAAGTCTGGCCGCGATCGGCGAGGTCTTGGACATCCTGGAGTAGACGCGCCTGTGCGGAGCGTTGCAGATCGGCGTAGCCGCGGTCGTAGCGACAGTGGGCGTCGGCATCCAAGGCCGCGAGCGACCCGCGCCAGGCCTGACCGTCCTCCGGAAGGTCGTCGTAGTGCCAGCCGTCAGTCTCGCCGGCCGCCAGTCGTTGGTCGATCAGCGCCAGGACCGGCACTCGCGGATCGTGGTCTTGCGCAAGTAGCAGATCGAGCATGGGCTCAGCCACGCTGATTTCCTGGGCGGTGAAGAATGCCAGTGCCGTAGGCACCGCCAGCCGGGCCAGGACCACCCGTGCGGTCACCTCGTCCCACTGATCGGCCAGGGCCAACACATCGAAGCCAGGGAATCGACCCCTGTTCTGCGGTGTGATGGCCCGCTGGTGGGAACGACGGATCGGCATCAGCGTGACGCTCCCGCACCGGGACCGGGAAGGTCTTCTCGGCGCAGCAAGGCAGCCAGCAGGCCCATCCCGCCGACCAGGGATGCCAACAACGGCGCGAAGGCCGGCGGCCCGGACTCCAAGTTGTACTTGGTGATTCCGCCCGGCCGCTGTCGGATTCCCCGCATATGCAGGTAGGCGCCTTGAACGCCGTTGACCACGATCAGCGCACTTGCCGCCGGCAAGACCGTGCGCGCGGCGCGCGCGGAGAAGAACCCAGCCACCCCGGCCGGTATCGCGGTGGGCACGATGACGACGGGCCAATACATCATCTTGTTGCCGAAGCTGGCGCCGTCGTGGGACAGATAGATTTCGGCGGTGGTGACTGCCGCACCACCGGCAGTCAGCACCGCCAGGGTGCGTTCGAAGCGGCCGGTTCGGATGGCGTGCAGCGCGGCGGCGATCGGTTTCACTTGTCGGCCTTTTCTTTTGGGAAGTACTGTTGAACTTTTTGTTTGACGCCCTGCTTGATGAAGCCGGCGGAGTCGTCGTCACCGCCGAGCACGGCTTTGGCCAACGACGTCGCCTGCTCGAAGGTGGCGTGCGGCGGGATGGGCGGCACATCAGGGTCGCAGCGCACATCGAGCACGGTGGGGCGGTCTGCGCCCAGCGCTCGCGCCCACGCACCACTCAGGGCGTTCGGGTCGTCGAGGTTTTCCCCGTTGAGACCCAGGCTGCGAGCGAAACCGGCATAGTCGACATCGGGAAGCGACTGCGACGCTTCGAATTTGGGCGATTCCTCCATGGCCCGCATTTCCCAGGTGACCTGATTGAGATCGTTGTTGTGCAGTACGGCGATGATCAGACGGGGGTCGGCCCACTGCTGCCAGTACCGGGCGATGGTGATCAACTCGGCCAGCCCGTTCATCTGCATCGCTCCGTCTCCGACAAAGGCGATGGCCGGACGGTCCGGGTGCGCCCACTTGGCGCCGATCACATAGGGAACCCCGGGCCCCATCGTGGCCAGCGTTCCGGAAAGTGAGCCGCGGACTCCGGCGGGGAACTTCAGGTGCCGGGCATACCAGTTGGCCGACGAGCCGGAATCCGCGGCAATGATGGCATCAGCAGGCATGCGCTGGGACAGCTCCCAAAACAATCGCATCGGGTTGATCGGATCGGCGTCGGTCATCGCGGTGCGTTGCACCGTCGTCCACCAGCTGTGGACCCACTTTTCGATCTTGTCCCGCCAGGAACGGTCAGTCTTTCGGTGCAGCAGTGGAATCAACGCTTGCAAGGTGGCTTTGGCGTCCCCGACCAGATTGATCTCGTACGGATATCGCATGCCGATCCACTTGCCGGAGCGGTCGATCTGCACCGCGCGGGCCTGGTCGAGTTTGGGCAAGAATTGGGTGTAGGGAAAGTTGGAGCCGACAGTGAGCAGCGTGTCGCAGCCCATCATCAGATGCCAGCTCGCGGTTGTGCCCAGCAAGCCGATCGAACCGGTCACCCAGGGTAGGTCGTCAGGTAGAACGTCCTTGCCCAGCAGAGCTTTTGCCGCACCGGCACCGAGTAGGTCGGCCACCTGAGCCAACTCGTCCTCGCAGCCGCGCGCTCCCTGACCTACCAGTAGCGCGACTTTCTGCCCGGCATTGAGCAGCTCAGCCGTCTTGCGAACGGCGGTGTCGTCAGGCGTCACGCGCGCCCGACTCAGTCCGAGGCTGGACGGTACCTGCTTGAACGCGTGCCCAGGAGGCTCGTATGTCAACTCGAAGACATCTGACGGCACGATGATAGCCGTCGGCGCGGATTCGCTGACTGCAACCCGGATCGCTCGGTCGATCAGGTTGGGCAATTGCTGAGGGACGGTGCACATTTGCACGTAGTCGCTGCAGACGTCCTTGAACAAGCTGAGCAGATCGATCTCCTGCTGATACGAGCCACCCATTGCCGAGCGCTCCGTTTGCCCCACGATCGCCACCACTGGAACGTGGTCGAGTTTGGCGTCATACAAACCATTGAGCAGGTGCACCGCACCGGGGCCGCTGGTGGCCACGCACACTGCGCACCGTCCGGAGAACTTCGCGAATCCGACGGCCTCGAAAGCTGCCATCTCTTCATGGCGGGCTTGAACGAACTGCGGATCGTCGCCGGCCCGCTGCCAGGCCGCCAGCAACCCGTTGATGCCATCGCCGGGAAATCCGAAGACCTGTCGCACTCCCCACTCCCGCAACCGGGCCAACAGTACGTCCGCAACGGTGTCTTTCATGTCTACGCTCCCGAAATCTCTTGTCTATAGGTCTTTACGTCGAATGTCGCTTCGGATCAGCGGTAGCGCGCGGCAGCGGCCCCGCAGGCGATCAATGCCGCGCCGGCGGCGGCCAGCGACCACCCGCGGGCGTTCTCGGCCAGCCAGCGCTGTGGTGACCGCGCCCACGCACGGTCGTCGAAGATCCCATGGGCGCCATAGTCTTTGCCGTCCACGCCGTCGAGGGGCTCCCAGAGGTTGTTGGGCCGGTCCGGGCCGACGGCTTCCCCGGTCTGTTGTGAGGAGAAGCCGGTCTTGGCGAGATAGCGATCCAGCAACGCCGGAACCGCATGTTGACCCACGATGGTGGCCGCGGTGCTCGCGCCGACCCAGTAGGTCTTGCGACGCGGGTGGTCGGCGGCGTAGACAATCGCCCGGGCTGCCACCTCCGGTTGATAGATCGGCGGCACCGGCTGCGGGTGTCGCGGCAGCCGGGACAGCACCCAGGAGAATTGAGGAGTGTTCAGCGCGGGCATCTGAACGACGGTGACGTGGATGTCGCTGTGATCATGCAGCAGCTCGGTGCGCAGTGATTCGGTGAACCCGTTGATCGCGTGTTTGGCGCCGCAGTACGCCGACTGTAAGGGAATCGCCCGCACGCCAAGGGCGGAGCCGACCTGCACGATGGTGCCCCGGCCACGCGTGCGCATCCGGGCCAGCGCAGCCATCGTGCCGTAGACGAACCCTAGATAGCTGACTTCGGTGACACGGCGGAACTCCTCGGGACTGATGTCGGCGAACGGAGCAAAGACCGAGGTGAAGGCATCGTTGACCCAGACATCGATCGGCCCGAAGGTCTCCTCGGCTCTCGTGGCCGCCGCGTCGACCGCGGCGGCGTCGGCGACGTCGGTGGGAATCGGCAAGGCGCTGCCTCCTGCGGCCTCGACCTCGGCGGCCGCCGCCGCCAAGCCGGCTTCTCCGCGGGCCAGGAGTACGACGCGGTCACCGCGGCGGCCGAAAGCCTGCGCGGCGGCGCGTCCGATGCCGGCACTGGCTCCGGTGATGACGATCGTGCGGGGCGAAGATGTGGTCATAGTGACTCCTTGAGGGCTTGGATGGGGTGACCGGAATCCTCGCCCGACACTTGCCCACCGGACGGATGGCCCAGCGTCAGAGAGGTTTCCAGCAACAGGGCGTGGACGAAGGCTTGTGGGAGATTCCCGCGCAACTGGCGCTGTTCGACGTCGTACTCCTCGCACAGCAGTCCTGGTGGTCCGCAGGCTGCCCGGTTGCGTTCGAAGTAACGCATCGCAGTTACTTCATCGCCGAGCTGGTGGTGCGCCAGCGCCGCCCAGAACCCACACAGCAGGAAGGCGCCCTCAGCAGCGGCCAGCGGACGGTCGTCGTGGCGGAATCGGTAGACGAATTGGTCATCGACGAGATCGGCACTCAACGCAGCCACGGTGGCGAGGCTGCGCGGGTCGCGGGCCGGCAGCGCCCCGCGCAATGCGGGTGTGAGCAGTGCGGCATCCATGCGGGAGTCGTCCGGTGCGCGTTGCCAGCGCCCGCTCGGATGCACGCAGTCATCGGTGCTGGCCAGGATGGCGTCGGCCAGACCACTCCATCGGCCTCCATCGCGACCGCCGACCTGGCCGGCGATGGCGCGCAAACCAGCGACGCAGATCAGTCGAGAATGCGTCCAATGTCGGTTGTCGAGTTCCCAGATCCCGGCATCAGGTTGCTGCCAGCGTTGGGCGATCGCGCCGACCGCCGCGACAGTGGCGTTGTAAGCATCGGTGTGCAGGTGATCGTGACGGGCGGCGGCGGCGAACAGCAGCAGGGCCTCCCCCAACGCATCGAGTTGGAACTGACAGTTGGCGTGGTTGCCGAGAATGTCACTGCCGCCGGGATAACCGGGCAGGTGCAGAGAGCGCTGGTTCGGGACAACACCACCATCGATGGTGTAGGCCGGGCGCAGCTGGGGGCCGTCGGCCAGCAGCCGGTCGGTGACGAAAGCGACGGCGTCGTCCATGAGCGGGTGAGGGCCGTCGACTGCGACTGCTTGCCCGGCATAACACTGGTCGCGGATCCAGACGTAGCGGTAGTCATAGTTGCGGCCCTGCTCAGCACGTTCGGGCAGGCTCGTCGTGGCCGCCGCAACCATCCCTCCAGCGGGGGTGGTCAGCCCGCGCAGAACAGCGTAGGCATGGCGGGCGTCGCGTCGCGCGTTGCTGGCGTGCATCGCGGGAACTGCACGCCGCCAACTGTTTTCCGTGGACTCCCACAACATGTCGGGATTCGGGAGGCGACCTTCGGCGGGCTGGTCGGAGATCTCCACGACGAGGTCGTGGGTGCCACCCTCGGGCACCACGAGGCGAGCGTGCAAGGCTGATCCGCCGTCACCGTGGGCGGGCGTCGCGCCGGGTGCTCCGGACACTCGAATACGCAGGTCGCCGGCGATGGCGTGCCAGCAGCCCTGCTCGTCTCGGGTCAGATGCGTCATTTGGTCGTGACCGAATCCGGCTGCCGGGCGGAAGTTCATGTCGAGTCGAGCCTCGCCACGGATCGCCATCACCCGACGCATCAGCACCGCCCGGTGCGCATCGCCGGGATAGGCCAACGCTTCCCGGCATTCGACGATGCCCTCTGTGCTCACCCAGCGGGATCGCCAGATCAGGGTGCCGTCCTCGTAGTGGCCACCCCAGACGAACCTCGCCACCGGCGTGAGGGCCCACACGCTGTTACCGCCGATCAAGCTACTGAAGACGGCGTCGTCAGCCCAACGCGGCGCACACATCCAGGCGATGTCCCCACGCGGCCCGATCAGCGCACCGCGCTGCCCATCGGCCAACAGCGCATACTCGCGTAACACATGAGGTTCAGGAATCGTCGCGGTCACGGCCGGCGACTCCGCCGGGCGATCCAGTCCGGACCTTCAATGTGGTTGGGCACGAGCCAGATTGCGACTGCGAAGTTGTAACAGAACACCAACGCCCACACGAGCAGCACCGGGGTGGTGGAACCGAAGGGGTGTGCATGGTGCACGGCCGCGACCGCGCAGATCACGACGAGCATCGCCCCGCCGATACTCAACGTCGCTGTGATCACCTGCGCGACGCGACGCCACACCACGGCCACCCCGACGGCGAGGGCCGCGCCGAGCAACGTCCAACCCAAGGCTGCACTGACTCCGATATCCAGAATGTGAGGACCGGGAGTTCGCGACCCTGCGGTCATGGCCATCACCAAAGTGACTACAGCCAGAACCGCCAGGAGGGCGGCTTCGGCGGCGAGCATTCTGCGCGCCTCCCGCCAGTGAGGCGGGTTCAAGCTGACTCGTTTCAGATTGTCCGTTTCTCCGGGCACCGGACCCCGGGTATCACGCGCCACCGCCGCTCCTTCGTCTGCTCGCTCACCCCTTGGACACCGTTTGACCGGAATGGATGATTCCCAAACATGATGATGTGCAGTTTGGTCTTAGTGCGAACGGGCTAGTGTGCACGCATGGAACCTTCCGGCCACACCCGGACGAGCCGCGATTACGTGGGTGGCACCGGCAGGTATGCCGATCAGCTCGAACACGCCACCCGCGGACTGTTCGCGCTCAACCTGGTCGTTCTCGAGGAGTCGGTCAAACGCATCGGTATGGCTCCATTGCGCGCTCTCCAATCGCTTCAGCGACTGGGCCCCAGCCTGGTCACCGAAATGGGCGTTGACCTCGGGCTCGCGCCATCGAGTGCAAGCCGCCTCAGTGACCGACTGGCCGACGCAGGGCTGATCAGTCGCGGTGTGGCGCCACACAATCGGCGGGCCACGCTGCTGGAACTCACCCCCGCGGGCCAAGCCATCCTCGACGACCTGAGCCACCACCGCATGACGCTGTTCGAGAACGTCACCGAAGCAATGGATCCCGATGACCGCGCTGCGCTGCTGCGCGGCACCGCGGCCTTCACCGCCGCCTACCGGCAACTCGCCGCACAACATCGTGACGACCACCCCGCCGACCAGGAGCACCACGGTGACGACGGGTCGACAACCTGAACGCCTCCCCAGAGCCAACAACCGCCAGTACTGGGGCCGTTGCCCCGAGGTTCACATCGCGTAGGCCGGTAGGTCGAACTCGTCCCGCAGATCGCGGCGCAGAAACAGATCCGCGCGCGGAAGCACATCGAGGGTGTTCATGACGAGATCGCGGAACCAAATGCCCAGTCGGGTTCGGGTGGCGAAGACGGGAAGGAATCGCTCGGCGCTTTTCTGTTTGCCTTCGACGAAGGTGCGCAGGCGTGCTTCGTAGCGGTCGAAAGCGCTCCGATAATCACTGCCGGCCCGATGTAGTTCGCCGGCAAGCACATAGGCCTCCGTCATCGCCAGACCGGTGCCTTCGCCTGCGAACAGCGATACGCAGGCGGCCGCATCACCGACGAGCACTGCACGTCCTCGAGACCAGCGATCGAGGCGGATCTGGCTGACGACGTCGAAGTACAGGTCGCCGACGCCGTCGAGGGCGGCGAGGATGCGCGCGCACTCACCGCCCATATCGGCGAAGTGGCGGCGAAGTAGCGCGGTGCGGGCCGCCGTGTCGCCGGGGTCGCGCGGACGCGAGCACCGAAGTATGAACAGAAACATGGTTCGGTTGTCCCGCAGTGAGAACCGACCGATGGATCGGCCAGGCTCGGAGTAGGTGACGTAGACAAGCTCATCCCGCGGGCGATAACCGTCGACGACGCAGGCGGCAACCTCATACCCCAGATAGTGTTCGACGGTCGAATCAGCGCCGAGCGCCAGCCTGCGCACGTTGGAGTGCAGACCGTCCGCACCGACCACAAGGTCGAACTCGCGAAAGTTGGCCCGCTCGAAGCTGATACCGACACCGCCGGCGTGTGTGTCGACCGCCGTGATGCTGTCATCGAAGATCACTTCGACATCGTTTTCGATTGTCGCATAGACGGCCGCAGCAAGATCGCCACGCGGAATGCTGGTGAATTGATCTCCCACCGCCCGCCGGAATCCGTCCACACTCAACGATCCGCGCGTTCGCCCATCGGGACGGGCCGAGCGGATCGACCGGACCTGGTAGCCACGTTCGCGCACAGTCGCCTCGATGCCCATGCGTTGCGCGACCCGGAAACCCACCCCCCAGAAGTCGATCACGTAGCCGCCGGTGCGAAATCGTGGTGCGCGCTCGATCAGCGTTGGCTGGTGTCCGCTGCGGTGCAACCAATATGCCAGCGTAGGGCCGGCTACACCGGCGCCGCTGATCGCTACCTTCATGCCTACCTCGCGACTATTGGAGAGTCGGTGAATTGCGACCTGACAGCGGACCTGGTCAGCACGGGTGAGTGGGGGCGGTATCAGCTGCGATGATCCCACGACAAGGTAGCACTATGCAATAGTTGTCATGTGCGGCTAGGCGTGGAAGTCGGTTCCGGTTGCGCTCGTGCCCTGCGGGGGGCTAACTGGTCCCGGCTCCGGTTATCCGGCATGCGAGAGGATTTCGGCATGTCGCGGGCCCGCTCTCTGGCCGCCGCGCTGACGGCGGCAGCTGTGGTGTCGGGCGCCTGTGACGCCACGGTCCCCGATCGCGGCGCGGCCGTCGACCGTTTGGTGCAGCAGATTTCTGCCATGCCAGGCGTCCGAACGATCGGCCATACGTTCAACAACAGGCCCGCGCAAGACATGGTCAACTTCACCATCGACGTCGAGGTGCACGATGGCGTCGCTGGTGAGAAGATCGCAGCCATCACGTCGCACTACCTGACTGCTCTAGGTAGTGGCAGATTCCGCGGTTACAGCGCCGAGCTCGATCTGCGACACGGCCGGAGCATCTTCGCCGTCGACAGCGGGAAACAAACGATTGCCAACGCCCACCAAATTGTCCAGCAGGCCCTGGACTGGGTGCGGCTGCGCAACGAGTTTCGTTTGGCGACAGTCGAATTACGCGCCACCATCGTTCATCCCTCCGCGCCTCTCGCGGAGCAGGACGGCGGCCATTCGAACGTGGCGAGCGTCGCGTTGGCCGATCCATCCGATTTCACCAGTGTCGGCGATGTCGCGACAGTGTTGTCCACGAAATTCGCCGGACTCGCCGAGATGGCGTGGACGATCTCAGCCGGCCGACTTCACCCGGCGGAGATGTCCTTCTCGCGGCGGTATCCCACCGCCGCCGAACTCGACGCGTGGACCCGCGTCAACACCGATCAGTCGATCCCCCATATCGATGCGCTCCGGATCAACTGGTCGACGACTCCGCCAGTGTGGTTCTCGGAGAAGACAACCCAATCGCACGACGTGTCCGCAGCTCTTGAGCTGGCTGACCGGCATTTGCCGATCGTCGCCACGCTGCCCGCGCCGGTTCTTTACACTGCCAGTGACCAACTGTCCGGCCATATCGGCGCCAGCGGCTACGCTCGTGGCCCAGTCGTCATCACCGTCGGTGGATGTACGCCACGAGATCCTTTGGTGTACAGCCCAATCCCTGCGGAACGCGCACTCATTGACAAGTATGCGCGGTGCCGAGGCTAACGATCGCTGCGGGTGATCCGATCGTGTTGACGGCTTTCGACGCTCGCCTATGCACATCTGCCATAGTTTCAGTGAGCGGGAGTTCCCCTTACTGGCAAAATAGCTCCGAAAGACTGGAGGGATGTCATGCCGGACGCAGCGGACTCGACCGACGCCGTCACCGACGCGTTGCTGACAGCGTCTCGACTACTCGTAGCGATGTCGGCGCGCTCGATAGCCGAAGTCGACGAAACCATCACGATCCCCCAATTCCGCACGCTCGTCATCCTCTCGACTCGGCCTCCGGTGAACCTCGCCACGTTGGCCGGCCTGCTCGACGTCGCACCGTCCACCACAGGGCGGATGGTCGACAGATTGGTCACGGCGGGCCTGATTGATCGCCAACCGCATCCGGAGTCCCGCCGTGAACTTGTCGTGGAGCTGACCGCTCGCGGCCGAGAGGTCGTCAAAGCCGTGACTGCCCACCGCCGTGACGAGATAGCCCAAGTGGTGAGAAAGATGCCCCCGCGCGAACGGCACGGCCTGGTCCGCGCTCTGGCCGCATTCACCGACGCCGGTGGCGAAACGGCCGCGGTCGCCAACCTGGATGCCCAGACGTTCTGAATCTGATCGTGTGCGACGAGGCCTTTGTGTGGTGGTCCCGGCTGGTATCGAACCAGCGACCTTCCGCGTGTGAGGCGGACGCTCTCCCACTGAGCTACGAGACCCGGTGCGCGCGCACCATGAGAATGGTGCCCGATTCGCCGAGGACGAACATTATCACGGCACACCCGTCCGGCCAGAATGCGCTCGTCGCGGCGCCGCGGCGAGGGGATTTGTGCGGCTTCGCCTACGTCGACTATTGTCGTCCTTCGCAGCGGGCGACGATTTCGTCCGAAGCGCGCGGATGTAGCGCAGTTGGTAGCGCATCACCTTGCCAAGGTGAGGGTCGCGGGTTCGAATCCCGTCATCCGCTCGAAGGTGCAAGTGCGGCATCAGACCCAACGGTGGAGTGGCCGAGTGGTGAGGCAACGGCCTGCAAAGCCGTGCACACGGGTTCGATTCCCGTCTCCACCTCCAAGAGATTGGTCCCGCGCGATTAGCTCAGCGGGAGAGCGCTTCCCTGACACGGAAGAGGTCACTGGTTCAATCCCAGTATCGCGCACCACGATTGACGCAATGTGTTCCTGTTCCTTGCCCGGAACTCTGAAGTCCGGCGACCGTTCCGGACCGAGACGGTCACCACCGCATCCGGGCCCGCAGCGTCAGGGAAATTGCTTCCGGTATTGCGCGGCCGAATCATCGCGGACAGCCACCGAGAAGTCCATGCGCTCGTCTCGCAGGTAGCCTGTGACGCCAAGCGCCGCGGCAAGTCCACCCGCCACCCATGCCGTCCACGCGGTGCTCTCCCCCGTGAATCCAGCTGCCCACGGCGACAAGAGCAGCGCGAATCCCACGATGGCGAGTGTCAGGAAATCGTGGGTAGGTTCCGACGCGAGCAGCGACCAAACCGCGATCACAGCGATCATGCCGCCAAGACCAACGGTCACTGCGGTCCCAGCTGCGCTCGAGCGGAAGGCAAGACCTAAGAGCACAGTCGCGACGCTCACACCCAACGCCAG
The DNA here is from genome assembly GCF_000559085.1 of Mycolicibacterium aromaticivorans JS19b1 = JCM 16368. NCBI lineage: Bacteria > Bacillati > Actinomycetota > Actinomycetes > Mycobacteriales > Mycobacteriaceae > Mycobacterium > Mycolicibacterium aromaticivorans. The sequence continues at coordinate 430,246 of NZ_JALN02000001.1, forward strand.
CCGCCCGATCAGATAGCTCCAGCGGTGCCGAAGCCGTTGGCTGTCGCCCAACTCATTGACCCCGTACTCGGTCGGCGTTTTGTCATGAAGCCAGCCAACGCCGCCGAGGATTGTGGCCACACCACCAGCCACCCAGCACGTCCATGACGCCCCCCGGTCATAGCTGAAGCCGTTGCCGATGAACGGAGCGACGAACATGGCCAGACCAACCACGAGCAAGCCCCAATGGTCGGGAGCTCGATTGTGGGCGAGCACCGACAGCGCCCCGAAGAAGGCGATGAACGATCCGAAACCGAACGCGAATCCCTGCCCGACCTGAGTCGAACTGACCACAAACGCCGACACCGCCGCGCAGACGCCGATACCTACTGCCACCCAGCCGATCCACCGCCCAGAACTAGTCATAACCACAACCAACACCCGTTGCCTGCGGAGCTGCTAGGGCATTTCGGCCATAGTTCCGGGTGCGCCCGGAACCCTGCGCAGCATCTGGCAGTCAGCCGCCCGGCCGCGGCGCACCAAGCGGGTCAGGAACGCACGGACCTGGCTCGGCCCGCGTCCTGTCCGCACGCAGGCGTCGGAAATTGTTGACCCGCGCCCGTCGTGAATTCTCTTCGCGGGCGTGCCGATACCGCTCCACCGCCGGGCCGGTCTCGATCCGACCGACAGCCTTCGCCGATAGCCGCGCCGGCTAAGCGCGCTCAGCCGTCATGTTCATATCGACAGTGCCCTGGCACGCGCCGCTGATGATCTCGGTGTGCATGGTGCCGGACAGGGATCCGTCGGCTTGAGGGGTGTACCGCACCTCAGCGTGGGCCGGATTCCACTGGACCGTCTCGTCGGGCATCAGGCACTGCCATTGAAAGTCGCTGGCTTGCGTCCACGATGACCCATCCCAGGTGAACTGGACAGGCTGCGGAACCGTCGGGTTGCTCGGCGGAGGACCGCTCGTGATGGTGGCGGTGCACTTGCCGTTCGCGCAGTTCGATTGGAAGCCATAGGTTTCGGTGTGCTGTTGTTCTGGCTGACCGGCGGCCATACTCGTTCCGGCTTTGGGTCCGACGATGAAGGTGATCGCGTACTCGCCGTTCCAGGACGCTGAGTCGGCTGAGGCAATCGGGGCGAGCCAAAGCGCGATCGCAGCCGGCGCGGCGAACAACCCGACGACGGTGCTCAAGCTGCCACGATTGGTGTGAGCCATCGCTGAATACTAGAGCCGAGGCAAACAAGACCAGTAGTCTTAAAAATGGTCCGCGCTGTCGCGTCCAGTCGTAGGCTCCCAGCATGACCGTCACCGCCCAGCTGCCGTTCCGCCAGAGCCACCCACTGCGCTCCCCCGACGACCTTCTCGCGCTGCAGGGCACCGGGCCGATCCACAGAGTCCTGACCTCCGTCGGCGACGAGGCGTGGCTGGTCACCGGTTACTCACTGGTGCGCAGCCTCATGGACAACGAACTCCTCGGCCGCACCCACCGCGACCCCGCGAACGCCCCGCGCAGCCGCACCTCGGCGTTGTTCGGCGGCCCGATCGGCGATTTCGATTCCGAGCCGGCCGACCACGCCCGCATGCGCCGACTACTGCAGCCACACTTCGGTCCCCGGCACATGCGCACCCTGCAGCCGAAGGTCGAAGGTCTGTGCGCGGCCCTACTCGACGACATGCACCGCCACGGGCCGCCGGCTGACCTGTTGACCAGCCTGACCCAGCCACTGCCCATCTTGGTGATCTGCGACCTGCTCGGCGTCCCGTACGCCGACCGGGACCGTTTCCGCCTCTGGGTCGACGACGCCGCGTTCTCCCCCGACGACGACGTCTCCCTCAAAGGGCTCGAGTCGCTGCTCGGCTACGGCATGGAGCTCGTCGGGGCCAAGCGAGCGAACCCGGACGACGACGTCATCTCCCGCCTGTGCGACGAACCCGATCTGGCCGACTTCGAGATCGCCACGCTGGCGATGCAGCTACTCTTCGCCGGTCACGAGACGACCGTGACCCAAATCTGGGTCGGGTGCCTGCTGTTGCTGAGCAATCCCGACCAGTGGCAGACCCTGCTGCACAACCCGAACCTCATCCCGAAGGCCGTCGAGGAAGTCCTGCGCGCCGGCATGACCGGCGGCGTCGGCGTCCCGCGCTATGCCCGCGGCGACATCGACGCCGACGGCGTGACGATCCGGGAGGGAGATCTGGTTCTGCTCGACCCGGGCGCGGCCAACCACGACCCCGAATTCTTCGCCGATCCCGACCGGGTGGACCTCAACCGCAGCGGCGCGGCCCACGTCGGCTTCGGGTACGGCCTGCACTACTGCCTCGGCGCCGCGCTCGCCCGACTGGAACTCAAGATCGTCTACTCCCAGCTCATCCCCAACTTTCCCACCTTGCAGCTGTGCACTGATCCGGCGACGATGACCGCAGGCTTTCATTCCCTGTCCCACGGACTTGTCGAACTGCCGGTGACATGGGGATAAAACCCTGAGATCGATCCTGCCGGAACGCTTCCTCGTGCCGGTGACAGCGCTGTCCGGGTCGCACACACTCTTACCAAATCGTCAATATTTCTGTCGAAGTCAGCCGCCGACCACCGCAGGTGTCGTACATTTCTGACGACGCTGAGAACACAGCCGACCGGTCGGGGCCCGGTAGCGCGAACACACCGAATTCCGACCGTCACAAGCGGGTCTCCAGGGGTGGGCTACGCGAAGTGGCCACCCCCTTGGGCCACCGGCCCCCCGCCCCTGGGGACCACTTGGCCTACAAGCGAACGTCGATGCCGCTCGATGCCCGTCCGGCCGACCCCGTCGTGAGCACATCACCCGGTGACACGTCACTGCGACCGAGGGCGGAGAACCAGTCCACGGCCCTTGCTGGCGAAGGCGTCCTGCACCCTCAGCCGAAGCAGTGGTTCACCCCAGTCCCGGCGGCTGATCCTCGGACCACAGACAGTCACCGTTCATCGTGATGGTGAACAACTTCGGTAGCACTACGAGGTGCAGGGGTTGACCTGACTCGCCGGGCGAATGCACCACCGGCGCAAGCTCTCCCGGACCGATCACGGTCACCTGATCGGCACTGCAGACTGCGGAAGGATCCAGCGGAGCCGCCGTCCACTGCCCCGAGCGAAGGTTAGGATTGCGAAATCCCTGACCGTGCAACGTGATTCCAGCGCCATAGCTCAACCAGCGACTTTGCGGGTCGAACGGGGCGAGCACCGGGGCCCACATGCCCGACGCCTGGCAAACGAGAAAGTCGCCGACATCCGGTAATCGGGTCATCACGTCGGTAAACTCAGCCGGACAGGACGCACCGGCCTGCGGCACCGGAACGTCAGCCCGCGCTGGGGCCACGCCGAACGAGAACGCGGCCGTGGCGGCCAGCAGCACGCCGCAACGCCACACGGTCAGCCGTATAGCTCGTCGATGTTGTCGTGGAAGTTCTCCACGACCGCTTTACGCTTGAGCTTCAGGCTGGGAGTCAAATCGCCTGCCTCAACAGTCAATTCGCGATCGATGATGGCGAAGCGCTTGACCTGTTCCCACCTGTTCAGGTGCTTGTTGAGGGTTTCCACGTACCCCTCGACCATTTCCCTGGTCTTCGCGTCGCGGGCAACTTCCTCGAAGGACTTGCCCTCCATGCCGTTGCGATCTGCCCACTCCCTGATGGCCTCGGCATCGAGACTGACCAGCGCGACACAGTACGGCTTACCCTCGCCATAGATGATGATCTCGCTGGCGAACGGACAGATGCCCTTGAACGCCGCTGAGATCGCCGAGGGCGCAACATATTTGCCCTGCGACGTCTTGAACATGTCCTTCTTGCGGTCGGTGATCCGCAGATAGCCCTCGGCGTCGAGCTCCCCGATATCGCCGGTGTGGAACCATCCATCGGCTTCGATGGCCTCCGCGGTCGCCTCGGGCAGGTCGTGGTAGCCGCTCATCACGCCCGGCCCCTTGAGTAACACCTCACCGTCGGCGGCGATCTTGACGTCGGTGTACGGCAACGTCCAGCCCACCGTCCCAAACCGATAGGCATTCAGACGATTGAGCGAGGACGCCGCGGACGTCTCGGTGAGCCCGTAGCCCTCCAGCACAATGGCGCCGACGGCGTCGAACCACTGCGCGATATCGCGGTCCAGCGCGGCCGAGCCGGAGATGAAGAACCGCAGGCGGCCACCGAACCGCTGCCGGATCGTGTTGAACACCAGTTTGTCGGCGAGTTTGTGTTGCAACGCAAGCAGCGGCCCGACCCGGTGGCCGGCTTGCCGGGCGCGCGAAACCTGGAGGCCCACGTCGCTGGCCCAGTCGAAGAGCCGCTTCTTGACGCCGCCCTCTTCGGCCATCGTCTCGGTGATCCGGCCGTGCACCTTCTCGAAAATCCGCGGTACCGCACCCATGAATGTCGGCTTGATGATCGCCAGGTTCTCGACGATCTTGTCCACCCGGCCATCGATGACGGTGGGGAAACCCATCACCAGCGGCATGGCCAGCATCACCTTGCCGAACGAGTGCGCCAGCGGCAGCCACAGATAGTTGAGGTCTTTGTCGGACAACACCTGCAGCGAATCCAGCGCAGCGGCGGTATAGGTCCATGCCTCGTGGTGCAGGCGCACACCCTTCGGCTTGCCGGTGGTGCCGGAGGTATAGATCAGGGTGGCCAGCTGCTCGGGCGTGATCTCGTCGATCCGCTCGGTCACCGCGGTGGGCTTGTCGGCCAGGAGTTGCTTGCCCAGTTGCTGGAGATCCTCGAGGGTGATCACCCAGTCGTCATCGCTCGTGCCGTCGATGATCACCACCTTCTCGACGGCCGGTAGGTCGGCGCGGTTGGCCGTCAGCTTGTCGACCTGAGACTGGTTCTCGGCCACGACAACCCGACTGCCGGAGTTGGCGACGATGAACGCGGTGTCTTCGGCGTTGGTGCTCGGATAGACCGTCGTCGTCGCCGCACCCGCGGACAGGATGCCGAAATCGACGACCACCCACTCGTAGCGGGTTCCCGCCGCCAGTGCCACCCGGTCCTCGGGGTTGATGCCGAGGGCAATCAGCCCCGCGGCAATCAGCTCGACCCGTTCACCGACCTGCGCCCAGGTGACACTGGTCCACCCGTCATTGTCGGGATACCGGAACGCCTCGGCGTTGGGGGTGGCCGCGACGCGATCGAGAAACATCCGCGGCACCGACGGCGCCCGGTTGTCGATTTTGCTCACGTCGGGCCGCTCGTCGGACTTGCGCGGGCCTGCCATGGCGCGAGTTTATGTCGCCTCGCGCCGCTCGTGGCGGAATCGGGAAGCCCGGCCCGAGCGAATCCCGGCCGCCGGCCGAACAGCCGGGCTAGTTCGGATCGAATTCGGCCGGTTCGCGATCCGCAGCGAGGTTCGCCAGCCGCCAGATGGATTCGCGGTTTCGCGGCCAGAATCCGGCCAGTTGCACCCGGTCCGGCAAGAACCTCATCGGCCCCTCCACTGCCACCTCCGCCATCTCCACTCGGCAGCCACCCTCGATGTCGCTGAGCCGCAAAGTGATTCGCGCTGCGCCAGCTGGGCCAAGCCGTGCCAGCAGTACCAGTTCCTCCTGCGGCGTGCAGCGCAGCACCACGGTCTCGTCGTTGATCACCGCCGGCCAGACGCCGATCGAGTGCAGGATTCGCGCGCCCGGCGCCGGCCAGTCGGCGTCGACCGCGCGCATCCGACTGTTACCGACCACCCATTGCGAGTAGGTCCACCCGTTGGCCAGCACTTCCCAGACTCGTTCCCGTGGCGCGTCGATGTCACGCGTAACGCTCGTTGGCATGGTGTGCGGGTACCCGCTCCATCGGATGCAAACCGTCAACTCCCGGTTGACGAAGCCTAGTCGTCAACCTACGGTTGACGCATGGAAGAAACGGCCCGGATCGCCTACCCGATCCGACTCGACGACCTGATCGACGGCATCAAGCGGGGCCACACCAACGCCCTCGACCAACTTGCCGACGCAGTGCTGACCGCGGAGGCCCTCGGCGACCTCGCCGACCACCTGATCGGGCATTTCGTCGACCAGGCCCGCCGGTCGGGCGCCTCGTGGACCGACATCGGCAAGAGCATGGGAGTCACCAAACAGGCGGCACAGAAGCGTTTCGTGCCCAAGATGACCAACCTCGACGCCGCCGATCTGGACCCCGCCCAGGGGTTCGCCCGGTTCACCCCGCGAGCCCGCGGCGCCGTCGTCGCAGCCCAGAACGCGGCCCACGGGGCCGGGAACGCCGAGATCACCCAGGACCACCTGCTGCTGGGATTGCTCAGTGATCCGGCCGCACTGGCCACTCCCCTATTGCGTGCCCAGCAGATCACCCCGGATGCCGTGCGAGCTGCCATCGTTCTGCCACCGCGGGCGGACCACGTACCGGCCCTGATCCCGTTCGACTCCGGTGCCCGCAAGGCCCTGGAGCTGACCTTCCGCGAAGCACTTCGCCTGGGCCACAACTACATCGGAACCGAACACATGCTGCTCGCACTGCGCGAAGCCGAGCAAGGCGGCGGCACCTTGCACCGGGTCGGATTCGACAAGGCCCGCGCCGAGGCCGACATCGCCGAGATGCTCGCAGAGATCACGCCGACCGAGGAGTCTTGAGCACAGCCCGGATAAGATCTCTGTAATACACAGTCCCGCAATCTAACTGGATGATCCGTCATTCCGAGGTAAGCGGAGCCTTCCACACCAACTTCGTTCCGCCGCTCTCAGCGTCGGACAGAGTGAAGATTCCGCCCGCCGACTCCGCGCGCCGGGCGAGGTTACGTAGACCACTGCTGCGTCTGTTGTCCGCTGGAATCCCCTTGCCGTTGTCGGTGACCATGATCGTCAGGTCATTACCGACCGCGACGCTCACCGTGATCTCCGCGGCACCCGAGTGCCGGACCGCATTGCTCAAGGCTTCGGTGACCACCGCTTCGGCGTTGGCGGCGAGGTCGGGGCTGAGAATGCTCAGTGGGCCGCTGAGGCTCAGCGAAGCGGCGACGTCCCGGTGGTTGGTCAACTGTTCGAACACGTTGTGAATCCGCGCGGCCAATCCGCCACTCGAATCGACCGGATGTTGCAGATTGAAGATGGTCGACCGGATCTCGGTGATGACGGCCTGCAGCTCATCGATCGACCGCGATAGCCGCTGGGCCATCTCGGGATCTCGGGTCCGGGCGATCACCCCCTGCAGATCCAGCCCGACCGCGAACACCCGCTGGATCACCTGGTCATGGAGGTCATGCGCAATGCGCTCCCGTTCGGTGAGCAGAGCGAGCTCAGCTGTATAACGCCGGGCCCGGGCAATCGTCAGCGCGATAGCTGCGTGGCCGGCGAAATCCCGCACCAGGTCAAGATCTTTGGCGCTGAAGCGTGGAGCGTTGACGTTCCGTGCGACGACAAGCACCCCGAGGCTGTGTCCATCAGCCCATAACGGCACGACGATCGCCGGGCGTTCACCGTTGTCGGTGAACGACTGGATCGGTTTGCGGAACGTCTCGGTGATCACCGGCTCGCCGGAACGAAACACCGAGCCGCTGGTCGATCCGTCGACCGCAACCCGCTGGCCGAGAACATCGTCGGCATATCGACCAACCGCCGCTGACACCACGAGCGTGTCCACCTCGTCGTCAGGAAGGTCAGCATCCTCGGGAAAGAGCACGATGGCCTGCTCCGCCTCGGTGAGTTCGCACGCCCGCGCCGCAATGAGCTGCAACGGCCTGAGAATAGGCTGCCCATCGGACAACACGGCTGCCGTGATCTCCCGACTCGCGCTGGTCCACAAGGCCGCGATCCGGGTGGCGTCGAACAGCTGGGCGTTGTCGATGGCGACCGCGGCCACCGACGCCAATGCGCGCCCGGTCACCTCGTCCGACTCGCTGAACGTGCGCCCGGGCCGGTCGTCCGCGACGTACAGACTGCCGAACGCCTTGTCGTCGCGAATACGGATCGGAATACCCAGGAACGCGCGCATCGGCGGGTGCCCGTCGGGGAACCCCGCCGAGGCCGAATGTTGGGTCAGATCGTCGAGCCGTAACAGATCGGTCCGTTCCCGCAGCGCACCGAGGAGTCCCTTGCCGACCGGAAGATGACCGATCCGATCAACGGTGCGTTCATCTATGCCGTCATGGACGAACGAGGTCAGCATGCCGTCGGGACCCCACACGCCGATGGCGCCGTAGCGCGCCCGGGTCAAGGTCAGCGCGGCACTGATGATTCTGTGCAGCGTCGGCTCCAGCTCGAGATCAGAGCTGATCTCGATCGCCAGTTGCAGCAGCAGTCCCATCTGGTCGCGGTCGGCGGCCAGCTCGTCGAGCTGATCATGAATCCGGCGCACATCCCCTGTGCGCTCCCGGCCGAACTGCGTCCCAGGCCTATTTTCGCTGATCAAACCCGTCCCTGCGCTTCCCGACGTGCATCTCCTGCATTGTGACAGTCCGATCTTGCTCGGGAAAGGGTGAGCGCCCACCACTTTGCGCAAAATGCCCGCACCGACGCCGACGAGGCCACGGCAAAAGCGTTGCTGAAAATGTCTGAGCAACGCCGAGAAGGGGGCCGCCGCAGTCGATCGCAGTCGTCGGCCGGTTAGACCGTTGCACGACAAGCGATCTGATCGTCCGCCCGTCGGCGGGCATGAGAGCTTGAAGTCCCAGCCGGCCGGGTCATTCGTCGATGCCGATCGGCCACATCGAGGTCGACCGGCCCTACCGCGCCGGGACTTCCCGCCGCAGAGTTGAACCATGACAGCGATTGCTCGCCTGGGCGCAACTGCCGCAGTCCTCCTCGCGGCCAGACAATTCTTCCGGAACTGGGGCACCACGAAAGCCGAGTGTGCGATGCCGCTGCCGGGCGACAGCCTGGTCGGTCAACCTGCGGTGGTGACGACCGAAGGGATCACGATCGAACGGCCGCCGGAGGCGGTGTGGCCCTGGCTGGTCCAGATCGGTCTCGACCGCGCTGGTCTGTACGCCTACGAAACACTGCACACCCTGGCCGGGTTGGACTACCAGGACGCCGATCGGATCCACCCCGAATGGCAGCACCTCGCCGTGGGTGACACCGTCCGCCTGGCGCCCCGGGGATGGCTGGGCCTGGACGACGGCATCCTGGTCACGGTCGTTGAGATCCAGGAGGGGCGATCGATCGTTTTACGGACGGGAGGCGGCGATAGCATCTGGGATGCCGTGTGGTCGCTGAACGTGGCGGAACATGGCGACGACGGCACCCGACTGCTGATCCGCACCCGGGTGCCGTTGCGACGGCCCGGAGCCGTAGTAGGCGCCGAACTCATCGCGCCGCCAAAGGCCTTCGTGACGCGGGCCATCCTGCGGGGCGTGAAACATCGTGCGGAGAGCGAGCCCGCCCTGCCTGGTGATCCACCGTGACGCCCTCACGAAGAAACCCGCGCGGCGTCGCTCAGCGGTCGGCGTCGGACTTGGTCAGCGCGCGATCTGCCGTGTTGAGCAGACTGCGGTGAAATTTGTACTGGGCAGAAACGAGATCGTCGGCCAAATCAAGTGCAGCTTGCACGATCTTGTCGCGTAGCGGCTGAACGGATTCGGGGATTGCATCGTCCACCGCGTCACGGAACTTCCGCAACGCTTGTCCGGCCGCGTGCTGTCCCGCTTTGGCCGACTCATGCAACTCTTCGGTGAGATCAGCGGCGGGTGAATCAACGGTGGCCTGTTTCCCGGTTTCGGTCATGACACGAACTCCTTGCTTATTGGGACTGTGAGACAACACTATTGCGAGCAACCGGAGCCCGTACCGGCCAAAAGTCCCCTGCACCGGTGCAATAGTCCACGATCGCTCGCCTACTTCACCGTGACCTGAAGAAAGTCGTCGATACCGAAACGGTGGAAGGCCTGCCGGTGTCGCGGCGACAGCTTCGGTGCGGCCGAGGCCGCGTCGATGATCTCCGGAGTGATGACGTCATAGGTCCGGCCGCCGGAGGTGATCGTTGCCCGGCCCGCCGCGAGCACGTTGCGCAGCCAGTCGACGCCCGTGCCGTAGGGCAGCGGAATGATGAATCCATCCGCCACCGGATTGGCCACCACCGGGGTGACATAGCTCTTGCCCGAGGCCCGCCCGGTATGTCGAATAGCGCTGGCATACCAGTGTTTACGACCCGCCAGGTGTAGCATTGCCGGGTTCAGCACGTGCTTGTTGAACATGCGCATCCCGTCACGGAACGAGGGTTGTGGTGTCACGGGTGCCTCCCCAGAGGGCTAGCCGAGAGCTTTGGCCGCCGCGGACAACTGCGCGACCGCCTGCTCGATACCCCGCGCCAGCTCGTCGACGTCAGGAGCCGCGTCGTAGTCGGCGATGATGCCGAACACCAGACTGTCCGCATAGCTGAGAATGGCGATGCCGGTGCGAAGTTGGAGCGCAATGGGCGGAATCGGGAGCACACTGAGGACTTCTCGACCCAAGATCTTCGATCGCTCGCGGGGTCCCGGGACATTCGTGGCGACCGTCACGACGCCGCGTTGCGGCAATCGGGTCAGCGCCCGGACAGCCCACGCCGTCACCGGGAACGGCAGCAAACTGATCGTCGAGATGAGGGCGCTGCCCGCTTGGCGCTGCCCGCTGCCCTTCGCGCACGTCAATCGGGCATGCACCTCGCGGAGCTGTTCGACCACATCGTCTTTCTCGACGGGGAGACGCGGAAGCATGATCGACACCCTGTTGTCGATCATCTCTCGCGCGTCGTTGGAGCGGATCGACACCGGCACCAGCGTCCGCAACGAGTTTTGTCGTGGCTGTTCGCCCCGTCGAACCAGCGCTGCCCGGAAACTGTCGGTGATCGCGGTCAGCGCAACATCGTTCACGGTGACACCGAATTCATGGCAGATCGCCGTCACCTCGTCGAGGCTCACCCGCGCAGCACTGTAGCCGCGCATCTTGCGAAGGGGACCGGCCAGCGACGAGGGGCTGGCCGGGCGTAGCAAGCCACCGGTGATCTCGATGACGCCCTCGACAGCCAGCGATGCCGCGTTCGTCACGCCGACAGCGGTCTGCCACAAGCCCGATGCCCAATCCAGCGGATTCAGACTGACTCCTGCGAATCGGCCACGGTGATCTGTCGAGTCCTTGGCGGCGCGAATCTCGGTAGCGAACGTTTCGCCTTCCCCGTCGTCACTGAGCCCGGCGAACAGATGCATGGTCGCGATGCCGTCTGCGATGCAGTGGTGGATCTTCATCAAGACCGCCCACCGGCCGTCGGCCAGGCCCTCGATGATCCAGCACTCCCACAGCGGGCGGTCGCGGTCCAGGCGTCGCTCCATCACGTCGGCGGCGAACCTGTACAGAGACTGGTCGTCCCCCGGATGGGGCAGCGCCGCGCGGTGAATGTGATGGGAGAGATCGAAATTGGGGTCTTCCACCCATTCCGGGGGCTCGAGGTCGAGTAGATGCGTATGTACGACCTGCCGGAACCGGGGAACGCTGAGAATCCGTTCGGCGACGCTGTCCGCCAGGGACGCGAAGTCCGGCATGGGTCCTTCGATGACCGAGATACCGCCGACCGCCAAGCTCACATGCCGATCTGAGTCCTCGGCCTCGAGGAATCCGGCATCCAAGGTGGTCAGTTGTTCCACCACCATCACAATTCGCCCACCACAGCGGACCGGCAAGGGCACAAGGTCCCGGCCGTCGATGCCCAATGATCCCTATCAGGTCACTACGGCCCGAATCACTATGGATCAATGACGCGCAAGCGGTGGCTGATGATGGAACCGTCGGAAGACGGTGACACAGCGCCGTTTCACGCCCGGCTGGCCGCCGCAGGCCGACACCTGCCCACCACCCACCTCACAACCGACGAGTTGATGTCGACCACGCGCCACCAGACGCACATCGATCTTGAACGGCTGACCGGGATCCGTGAGCGCCGGGTTTCAGTAGGCGATGAGGACTCCTACACGCTCGCCGTCGCGGCGGCACTGCATTGCCTGGCCAAGGCCCAGCGGCCGGCAGAGTCGATCGACGCCGTCATCAGCTGCAGCATCACCAAGTTTCGCGACGGTCTCACCCAGTGGCTCGAGCCGACCATGAGCAGTGCGGTGGCGGCGGGGATCGGCGCCCCGACGGCGATGACCTTCGACGTCTCCAATGCCTGCGCGGGAATGCTCACCGGAGTCACGATCGCGAACAACTGGATCAGACAGGGCATCATCGAGCGTGCACTGGTGGTCAGCGGTGAGTACATCTCGCAGCTCGGCCAGAATGCGGCTCGTCATATCCGGTCGATCATGAGCAAGGAGTTGGCGTGCCTGACGCTCGGCGACGCCGGCGCGGCGCTTCTACTCGAGCGTGCACCGGCCGGCTCGGCCGGCATCAGCCTGGCCGGCTTCACCACCGTGGCCGACTACAGCCGACTGTGCCTGGCGTATCCCAAGGGATCCGATCCGGGTGGGCGAATGTTCACCGATGCGCGCGGCATCCATCGGGCCGCGATGTCGGACACCCCACTGCTGTTGCACGAGGTGCTCGACACGGTCGGCGTCTCGATACACGACATCGATCACGTGATCACCCACCAGACGTCGGCCCGCGCGATACGCAAGGGAATGGCCAAGATCGCCGACGACTTCGGTGACAGTCCCCGCCACGACGCCGTGATCACCGTCGACCGATACGGCAACACCGCATCGACCACCCACACCGTGGCTCTCATCGAGGAACTCGACGCGAATCGCATTCGCCCCGGCGAGACCATAGCGCTGATCGCGCTGGCGTCCGGACTGGAAATCGGCGTGGTCATGCTGACACTGGACGACGAGATGGTGGATCACTATGGGCACCGTGATTGAACAGGTCGCCGTGGGCAAGAGCCGGTGGCGTCACCGGCACAGCGCCCTGCACCTCGCGGTCAGCACCGCACAGGATTGCCTGCGGATGGCGGGCCGAGAACCGCACGACGTGGACCTACTGATCAACGCGGGCATCTACCGCGACCGAAATCTGGGCGAGCCGGCACTCGCGGCGTTGATCCAGGAGGACGTCGGCGCCAATCCCGAAGATCCGCATACGGGCACGCACGGCACATTCTCCTTCGACGTCGCCAATGGTGCGTGCGGTGTCCTCACCGCGTTGCAGATCGTCGACGGCTTCCTCACGTCGAGGACCATCGACTGCGCGATGGTTGTGGCCAGCGACGCCGACCCGGGCCATGGCATGAGCGAACACTTCCCGTTCTCCCCCACCGGCGCGGCACTGCTGTGCAGCCGGACCGGCGACGATGACGGAATCGAACAGGTACACTGGGCGAGAATCCCCGACGGTGGTGAAACATTCAGTGCCACAGTGGGTCTCGTCGACTACAAGAACATTCTGCGCTTTCGGCACTCCACGGCGCGCGACGATCGCTTCGCCGCTGCCGCCGCCGACGCCGCTGCGCGCTGCCTACGCGCGTCCGAACGCACGATCGCCGATGTCGACGCGATAGTCGCCGCACCGGCGTGGCCGGGATACCGCGCGGCGCTGGCCGACATGCTGGGGGTGCCGGCTCAGCGCATCGTCGTCGCCGACGACGATGCCATGCACACCGCGTCGCTGGCGGCGGCTCTCGACCGCGCAACCCACGAGCTCGACGGCGGCAGTCTGGCGATCCTGATCGCGGCAGGTGCCGGAATCACCGCCGGCGCAGCCCTTTATCGGATACCGCGGTGAGATGGGTGGTGCGTGTCGTCGCCTGGCACAGCCGAACGCGAGTGAGGACCTTTGACGCTCGACTGAGGACCCAAGACCATGCGCCCGGCTGCCGTCGGACGCGCACGATTACCCCATGACCAACGCGGTGATCGACGCCGCCGGGTTGACCGAACTCGTGTCCGCGTTGATCGACCGCGGCTACCGGGTGGTCGGCCCCACGGTGTCGGAGAACGCGATCGTGCTGGCCGAGCTGACCTCGGCCGGCGAGCTACCAGTGGGCTGGGGCGTCGACGTGGCACCCGGGAGTTATCGGCTGCGCCGCCGCGACGACGACGCAGCCTTCGGCCATTCGGCGGGGCCACAGTCGTGGAAGCAGTTCCTGCACCCGCCGCGGCAGCAATTGTGGTCGTCCGACGGCACCGAACCCGAGGACCCAGCACGGTGTGCCTTCCTCGGGGTTCGGGCCTGCGACCTCGCGGCGATCGCGATCCTCAACGGAGTGTTGGGCAAGGGCAGCCATCCGGACGAGGGATTCGTGGGGCGGCTCGGACGCGTCTTCGTGGTGGCCGTCAACTGCACTGAACCCGGCGGCCTCTGCTTCTGCGCATCCATGGGAACAGGACCCGAGGTAGGGCCGGGGTACGACCTCGCACTCACCGAACGCGTCGACGACGACGGCCGTCGCTACCTCGTCGACGTCGGCAGTGCCGACGGCGCGGAGATCCTCGCGGCGCTCCCCCACCGAGACGCCGCACCGGATGAGATCGATTCGGCCAGAGCCGAAGTCGCCGGGGCGGCGCACCGCATGGGCCGGCAGATGCCCGAGACGGATCTGCGTGACCTTCTGATCGCCTCTCGTGAGTCCCCGCACTGGGACGAGGTCGCCAGTCGGTGTCTGACCTGTGGCAATTGCACCATGGCGTGTCCCACCTGCTTCTGCACCAGCGTCACGGACACCACCGACCTCACCGGCGAGCATGCCGAACGTTGGACGAGCTGGGCGTCGTGCTTCGAATTCGACTTCACGTTCGTCCACGAGGGCAGCGTGCGGCAATCCGGACCGTCGCGATACCGACATTGGATCTCACACAAACTGGGGACCTGGCACGACCAGTTCGGCAGCAGCGGCTGTGTGGGCTGCGGACGGTGCATCGCCTGGTGTCCGACGGGAATCGACATCACCCAAGAAATGCACACCCTGGCTCAGGAGCGCGATGGCGACGACTGACACAACAGCCCTCCCCACATCGCCGCGCGCGATGAGCCCGGTCCCGTACCGCGTGCGCCGCCGGGTATCCGAGAACCGCGATTCATCGACGGTGGAGCTGGAACCGGTGGGCAGGCCGCTACCAGCGCCGCTACCGGGCCAATTCATGATGATGTACGCGTTCGGGATCGGCGAGATCGCCATCTCCGTCAGCGGATTCACCACCGGCACCGACGCCACCATTACCCATACGATCCGGTCGGTGGGCGCGGTGAGCCGCGCGCTGCACGACGCGCAGCCCGGCGCGGTGGTCGGGATCCGCGGTCCGTTCGGCACGGATTGGGGCCTGCGGGCCGCGGCCGGACGCGATGTGGTCATCGTGGCCGGCGGTGTCGGCCTGGCCCCGCTGCGCCCCGTCATCCTCGGGATCCTTGCCGACCGGGATGCCTACGGCACGGTCACCCTGATCGCGGGCGCCCGCTCCCGCGACGACTTCTTGTTCGGTGACGAGTTGCGGCGGTGGGCGGACAGCTGCACCATCGATGTGCATCTGACCGTCGACGTGCCGGTGCAGGGGTGGTCGGGTGAGATCGGCTTCGTCACCGAACCGCTGCGCCGATTGCCGCTGCGGGCCCAGAACACCACCGCCTTCCTGTGCGGCCCCGAAGTGATGATGCACAACTGCGCTACCGAGCTGATCCGAAAGGGACTGCCCGCCAGCGCTATCCGAGTATCCCTCGAGCGCAACATGCAATGCGGGATCGGCTGGTGCGGCCACTGCCAGTTGGGCCCGTTGCTGTTGTGCCGGGACGGACCGGTCGTCGGATATGACGCCGCCCAGCCCTTACTCGCAGTGAAGGAGTTGTAGATGAGCGGACCTCCCTCACTGGCGGTGTGGAAGTTCGCTTCCTGCGACGGCTGCCAGCTGACGTTGCTGGACTGCGAGGACGAACTGCTCACCCTCGCCGAGGAGGTGCGCATCGCAACCTTTCTGGAAGCCTCCAGCGAGATCATCCCCGGGCCCTACAACGTGTCACTCGTCGAAGGGTCGATCACCACCGCCGCAGACGAGCGACGTATCCGGGAGATTCGCGATCAGTCCCATATCCTCGTCACGATCGGCGCCTGCGCCACCGCAGGCGGCATCCAGGCGCTGCGCAACTTCGCCGACATCGACGAATTCGCCTCGGTCGTCTACGCAAAGCCCGAGTACGTCGACACCCTCGCAACATCCACCCCGGCGTCCGCGCACGTGCAGGTCGACTACCAGTTGCAGGGCTGCCCGATCGACCGCAATCAGCTCCTCGACACGCTCGCAGCGCTGCTGGTGGGACGTGAACCGCGGATACCCGCCAAGACAGTGTGCACCGAATGCAAACTGCGGGGCGTCACGTGTGTCGCAGTGGCCGAGGGCATTCCATGCCTCGGTCCCGTGACCCATGCCGGCTGCGGCGCACTGTGCCCGGCGCATCACCGCGGCTGCTACGGCTGTTTCGGGCCCGCCTCGACACCCAACACCGCGGCCCTGATCCCACTGCTGAACCGTGACGGAATGTCGGAAGCAGGCGTGGAGCGCGTCTTCTCGACATTCAACGTCACCCGCTTCGCCGCCGAACGGAATGACGGATGACTGCTGAGACACGCACTCTGTCCGTGGGCGCCTTGACCCGTGTCGAAGGCGAAGGCGCACTGCATGTCACGTTGGTCGACGGCGCCGTGGACAGCGTCGAGCTCAACATCTACGAGGCGCCGCGCTTCTTCGAAGCCTTCCTGCGCGGCCGGGCCTACACCGAGCCGCCGGACCTCACCGCACGGGTGTGCGGCATCTGCCCGGTCGCCTACCAGGTGAGCGCGTGCAATGCAATCGAAAACGCCTGCGGGATAACGATCGATCCCGAACTCACCGCCCTGCGCCGGCTGATGTACTGCGGCGAATGGATACACAGTCACGCCTTGCACATCTTTCTGCTGCACGCCCCCGATTTCCTGGGGTATCCGGACGCCATCAGCATGGCCAAGGATCATCCTGACCTCGTCAATCGCGGTCTGGCGATCAAGAAGACCGGCAACCGGCTGATGGAAATGGTCGGCGGGCGAGCAATTCACCCCATCAACGTCCGGTTGGGCGGCTTCTATTCGGTCCCCCCCGCGCGCGACCTCGAACCACTGACCGAGATGTTGCGGCGCTCGCTCGACGACGCCTTGGACACCGTGCGGGCGCTCGCCGACCTCGAGTTTCCCGATGTCGAGTTCGACCACGAATTTCTTTCGCTGTCCGACGGTGACCGATATCCCATCGAGAACGGCGTCATCGCGCGCAGCGACGGTCCGGCATTCGCCGTCGCCGACTTCAGTGCCCACGTCGTCGAAGCGCAGGTCGAGCATTCCACCGCCCTGCAAGCGACGCTGGACGGCAACCGGTACCTGACCGGTCCACTGGCACGGTATTCGCTCAACTCGGCGACGCTGTCGACGGTCGCACGCGAGGCTGCCGCCGCCGCAGGGCTGGGCCCGGTGTGTCGAAACCCGTTTCACAGCATCGTGGTTCGCGCCGTCGAGGTGGTCTACGCCATCGAAGAGGCACTGCGGATCATCGCCGAATATGAGCGCCCGCCGAGGCCGTTCGTCGACGTGCCGGTACGCGCGGGCATTGGGCACGGGGTCAGCGAGGCCCCGCGAGGGCTGCTGTATCACCGTTATGAGATCGGCGGTGACGGACTGGTCCGCGCGGCGACACTGGTGCCGCCGACCTCGCAGAACCAGGGTGCGATCGAGCACGAGATGGCCGAGCTCGTGGCCGCGAACCTGTCACTGGACGACGCCTCATTGACGTCGTTGTGCGAGAAGTCCATTCGCAATCATGACCCGTGCATCTCGTGTTCGGCACACTTCCTGACGCTGAACATCCATCGGACATGACGGGCAGCGCCCTCGTCATCGGCATCGGCAACGACTTTCGTTCCGACGACGGGGTCGGAATCGCGGTCGCAGCCGAAGTCGCCAGCCGGCGTCCACCGGGCGTCGAGGTGCTCTCGGCGGTGTCCGATCCCGGACAGATCCTCGACGCGTGGGCGGATGTGCCGCTGGTCGTCGTCGTCGACGCAGCCAGCGGACCCGACGTCGTCGCCGGAAGGATTCGGCACTGGATTCCCGGCGACGACCACCAGCCCATGATGGTGAGCTCGCATTCACTTGGGCTGCCGGAGATCTACGCGCTGGGCCAGGCGCTTGGCCGACTTCCGCGGCGGTTGGTGGTGCTCACCGTCGAGATCCAGGACATCAGTCATGGGGTCGGGCTCTCACCGCCCGTCGCCGACGCTGTGCCCGCGGCCGTCGAGGCCGTTCTCGCCGAAGTCGGTCGTCAGCCCTGAATCGGCGCGTGGCGCAGCAACGCGCCCACGCCATCAGTCAGTCGCAGATGGTCTGGAGCACAGACGAGGTCGGCGCCGATTGCCAGCGCCGCGTATGGGAGCGCCTCGTCGGCTCGCAGGGTCTGGGTCGGCGCGATACCGAAGTCGGACAGCGTCTCGGGATCGGAACCCAGAAGCGTCAAATCATCGCCGGCAAGCACTGTTTCGTCATGCATTTGTCCGATGATCAGCGTGGCGACCGAACGATCGCGCAGTGCCGCGGTCACCGCCGCGAGCCCGGCCACTGCGAGACCTGATCCACGCCCGACTTCGGCATCGTACTGTTCCAGGATCCTGCGGCTGTGGATGCTGCGCCTGTTGTTCAACTCCTGGGCGACGGACACACGGACAACACGGTCCACCCCGGTCTGTCGAGACCCGACTCCTGGTTGGACGACACGGTCGGCAACCCGATGCGGCAGCTCGGACACCAGTTCGGCCCGCACGCGGTCCTGGCCGATGAGAACGATGAAGTCCAGCGAGTGGTCGTCCATCTCCGCGGTGAGCCGCTCGGCGACCGCGCGGAGGTTCTTGCGCACCTCCTCCTCCACCCGATGTTGCGAATCTCCCCACGCGTTCAAGCCCGCCGAGGCCGCCTTGTGGACCGGAAAACCCTCCCCCACGACGGTCTCCGAGAAGGTCGACTTTCCCTGGTAGCGCGTGAGATCGGCGCCGACCTGATCGACGACGACGACCAGATAAGGCCCCGAGACCGATCCGTTCTCGACGAGCGGAACGACGTAGGGAAGCTCCGAGGCCCGGATGACCGGGGTGACAGGCGGCACGACGAGGTGTTCGTCGACCGCCACCCCGTCCGGGCCGACGATCAACGCGCGCCCACTCCGGTGCTCAGTTGCCGGCCGCTCGTTCATCGCTCGGGTGACCGACGCGATGAGCGCCTGCGGCGCGCCCTGTTGCTCCAACTCACGCGCGACGTCCCGCTCGAGCACCCCGAGGCGCTCTGCCGCATCCTGCGTGTCATGGGAGTCGTCGTAGTACACCGAGGCGACCGGGCCTCGGATGGCAAGAAGTCTGTGTGCCAGAGGTGAATACGTGGCTGCGCTCGTCATCGGTGATCTCCTTCCGATCTGTGCCCCACGATCCGCGCCTAAGCCCGCCACCAACAAGTGCCAAAAGTCCCCGCGCCGGGGGCCCTTCCCGAGGCGTGACCGGGTGTGGCGAGTGCCCTAACCGACGAACGCCGAGCCGTCCAGGCGGCGCAGGGCATCGGCCAACGGTCGCCGCGGCGTGGCCGGTAACGGGTCGGCGTTCAGCGGTGACCACCCGACTCGCAGCAATATCTGGGGAAACTGTTCACTGCCGAACACGTCCGCCCGTAAGGCCTCTCGGGTATCGGGGACCTCGAGCACCTCCGACACCGCGCACGAGGCCAAACCCTGAACGGTCGCGGTGAGCATGACGACGCTGGCGGCTTCACCAGCTCGTAACTGACACGCGATATCGTCGATCGCGGTCCCGAAGGCCAGCAGCACACCGTTGTCTTCGGCCGCCGAGGCTTCGTCGGGCTGGTCGAGTGCCGTACCGGAGAAAATCCGGCCAGGCACCGCGGCAGCACCGTCTATCGGCGGAACGTTATGCGCAGGAACACCTTCCGCCGCAGCATAACGCCCGCTCCATGCCATCAACTCGGCGACGTAACCGGTGTCGTCGATATGCCGGCGCGCCGCCTGCTCCACCAATTCGGCGAATTCGCCTGTCGTTTCGACCCGGCGCATGGTGACGCCGAAGCGCGCCGCACGCGCGCCCATCAGCGCGACGTCTCCTATCGCGACCGGCCACGAACTGTAGGTGCGCCGGTCGGTTCGCCGCCGGGGAATGGCTGCCGCCATGGCGATATCGGCCTCGCCCGGCGATCCGCGGTGCACCTGCACTGACGCCAGGTGATTGGGCTGGTCAGGATTCGGCACCCGATGGACCGAGGCGCGCCAGCCCAGTGCTGCCAGGGCGACGGTGGCGTGGTGCAGGGCGGCCCCACAGCTGACGATCAGGTCACGGCCGTCGGGGTCGGTGTGCGGGAGGCGCAACTCGCGGCGCGAATAGAGGTTGATGCTGTGTGGGCCGACTCTCCATTCCCAGGGCTGGGTGTTGTGGATCGACGGGGCACGGGCTGCCAAGTCCAAGGCTGCCCGCACGGTGGCGTCGTCAGGGAAATTGGTCGTCATCGCCGCCCACCGCCTTCGGTGCATGATGCTGGTGCACCGACGATGCCGGTCGTGTGCACGGTGAAACAGAGCCGCAAGTCCCCAAAGTTGATGACCGGTGGTGTGCCGGCACGGTTCCGTCGGAGCTGCCCGATCCACCGGTCTCCCTGCGGATTTCCACCACCGGACCACGAGCTCGGCGGGGTGTCGGAGAGGACTAGTGGCCCTTCGACAGGGACTTTCGCCCCTGCGTGAGGCCAGTTTCTGACGATAGCGTCGAATCATCCCGGCAAGTTGACAGGAACCGGCCAATGCCCGAACGAGAGCGTGTCGCGCCGTCTGTGGTCGTGGGCGTGGACGGTTCGCGATGGGCCACCGAGGCGGCCTGTTGGGCCGTCGACGAAGCGGTCCGGCGCGCCATTCCCTTGCGCTTGGTCTATGCCGTCGACTCCGGAGAAGACACCGACGATGCACAACGGATCGCCCGCCAATTCGCTGCGGCCCAAACCGCGGTCCGCTGCACCGCCGCCGCCGTCGAGTCGACCGATAGACCGGTCAAGATCGAGGCAGAGATCGTGCAGCAACATCCCGTGGCGGCGTTGCTCGACGCGTCCAGAGGCGCCGCCATGCTCTGCGTGGGCGCCATCGGGTTGAACCACTTCCGCGACCGGCACATCGGGTCCACCGCGACTGCACTGGCAACAGCAGCCCACTGCCCGGTAGCCGTCGTCAGGGGGCATGACCCGGTGGCCTCGACCCAGCGATGTGTGGCCGTCGAACTGGACGGGTCAACCAGTGACGCGGCCCTGCGCCACGGATTCGATGAGGCTCGTTCGCGCGGTGCGCCGTTGCGGGTGCTGACGACCTGGCGGTCGCGTTACCCCGACATCCACGATGGCCACGCCGTTGCTGCCGGAAACCGAGATGCCAGGGCGGCGCTGGAGCGTCGCCTGAAATGCTGGCGCGCAAGGTATCCCGAGGTGGACGTCACCACAGTGGCACTGCACGGCAACTCGTTGAGTTACCTGCTTAAGCAGGGAGACTCGATCCAGTTGTTGGTCGTGGCCCACGAACGGGGCGAAGGCATCGCAGAACTCCTCGGCGCAGCCGGAAATGCGGTGCTGGCGCAGGCCGATTGCTCGGTATTGGTCTGCGAGCCGCAGAACCTGTTGTAGACCGCGCAAAACACTGATCCCCGATTTCTGGAGGCCGGCATGGTGAAAGTCTTTCTGGTAGATGACCACGAGGTGGTCCGCCGCGGGCTCATCGACCTTCTGAGCGCGGATCCGGATCTGGAAATCGTCGGTGAGGCCGGCTCCGTCGCCCAGGCGATGGCGCGAATTCCCGCGGCGAAGCCCGACGTCGCGGTGCTCGATGTGCAGCTGCCCGACGGTAACGGTGTCGAGCTGTGTCGTGACCTGCTGTCCGTGCTCTCCGACCTGCGCTGTTTGATGCTGACCTCGTACACCTCCGACGAGGCCATGTTGGACGCGGTCCTGGCCGGCGCCAGCGGATACGTTGTCAAAGACATCAAGGGTATGCAGTTGGCCCAGGCCGTCAAGGATGTCGGCGCTGGGCGCTCGCTGTTGGACAACCGGGCCGCCGCGGCGCTGATGGCCAAGTTGCGCGGTGCGACAATGAGATCCGATCCGCTGTCCGGCCTGACCGACCAGGAACGGTCGTTGCTGACTCTGCTCGGCGAGGGCCTGACCAACAAACAGATCGCCGACCGGATGTTCCTCACCGAGAAGACCATCAAGAACTATGTGTCACGGCTCCTGGCGAAGCTGGGAATGGAGCGACGCACCCAGGCGGCGGTGTTCGTCGCGAAACTGGATCACCCAACCCACGAACACGGCGGCTACTAGCCGAACGGCACATCAGCGGGGCCGGGCTGCCTGCCTCACCAGCAGGACCGAGCAGTCCGGATAACCCAGGATCGGATGGCAATTGGGCATGCTGAGCGAAGTGAGAGTGTCCGCATCCGACGCGCCGACGACCGCGAGACCGATCTGCGGCTCACGCGTCCCCTCGCGGCGGCCCACCCACCCGGTGCCGGCCGATACGATCTCGACGTGAACATCGGGATACCGCCGAATCCAGCTGTCCACCCGCCGATCGATCTGCCGGACGGTGGCGTCGCGCAATCGTCCTTCCTGCATGGCCAGGTGTACGACGTCGTCGTTGTCGGGATCATCGGACAGCACCACTGACACCACGCCCCCGACGCGTGCCCGGCCGTCGTCGCCACTGCGGATGAGGGCAACCGGACACCGAGCGTGGTCGGCGAGGTGACTCGCGGTTGCGCCGAACAGCCGCCCCTCGGCCACGTGCGGTGGGCGGGCGCCGATACACACCATCGCGGCGCCGGCGGACTCCCGCTCCAGCACCTCTGCGGGTGATCCGACAACGGATGCTGTCTCGACACCGACATCACGATGTGTCTGGTCCACCACATCCCGGGCTTCGACAAGTACTGCGTCCCAATCGCACTCACGGACGGATGCGGTCCCACGCACCGTCGGCACAGCATGAACCAGCCGCAACGTCACACCGCGGCTGACGGCTTCGGGCACCGCCCAGGTGAGCGCGTTCAGAGACCATGGGGAGCCGTCGACCCCTACGACGACGGCACCAGACAGTTCAGCGGCGTGAACGTCCACAGCGGCACCTACGGCCGAAAGGTGATCGCGATGATGGCTGCGTCTGCCAGCAAGAGTCCCAGCCCCAACAGCGGAACCACGATTCCGTACCTGCGATTCGCGGCGAACGCCGACGCGACGATCGTCAGCAGCGCTACCACAGGCGGCCCGTACGCGAGGATCCCGAACCAGAACTCTCCTGGACCCATGTGTGGGCAGGCCGCCGTGTCGGTACACCGCGCGATGCCCATCACGGCGCCGAAAGCAAAGAGCATGACCACGACCGCAGCCGGAATCGTCAGCAGCGCCAGAAACCAGTTGAGCCAGGTCGGAATACCGCGACGGGCATCCGGGACCGTCCCCTGCGTCGTCTCGATCATCATGAGCCCCTTGCTTTGTGCTGTGCGCCTTGTGGTGTCGTCAGAGCCCGAGGTCACTGCACTGAGCGACCACTGACGTCGGAGCCGGAACCTGGTCGAGATAGCGGTCGACGTCGGCTCTGTCGAATGTCGAGGTGCCCGGTGTCTGAAGCTTCGCCGTCGCGGCGGCGATACCGTAGCGAACCGCGCTCTCCATCCCCCATTCGCGAGACAGTCCGACCACTATGCCGGCGACCATCGCGTCCCCGGCGCCCACACCGCTGACAGTGGGAACGGCAACCGGAGCTAAACGCCGGCACCGATCCCCCGTGACGAGTAAGGCACCGTCGGCGCCCAAGGAGACCACGATCACCTCGGCGACGCCTCGATCGATCAGATGCCGGGCCGCAGCTATCTGCTCACCCTCGGTGACCAGCGGGCTGCCGACGCACTCCCGCAGTTCTCGCACACTGGGTTTCAGCAGGAACACACCCGAAGTGATGTGCTCGAGGCCTCCACCCGAGGTGTCGAGGACAAGCCGGACCTGCCGCGTGCGGCAGATGTCGGCGATCCGTTGATAGAAGTCGGCGGGAACGCCCGGCGGAAGGCTGCCGCTCGCGACCACGAACGCGGCGCCGGTCGCACTGGCGTCGATCACCTCGAGGCAGCGCTGCTGCTCGTCGGTGGTCAGCACCGGTCCGGGCAACACGAACCGGTACTGCCTGCCCGTAGAGCGTTCGTTGACCGTGAAGCTCTCCCGGGTGTCGCCGCGCAGTGCGATGAACGTGTTGGGCACGATGGCGTCGTCGAGGAGCTCGACCAGGCGCGCTCCTATCGGGCCGCCCGCCGTGAGCACGGCGGAGACGGGAGCACCCAACGCCCGCGCGAACCGGGCGACATTGAGTCCGCCGCCGCCGGCGTCGTAACGATCGGCGCAACAACGGACTTTGTCGGTCGGGCCCACGCGTTCGGCGTCCACGGTGATGTCGAGGGCGGGATTCATCGTCACCGTGACGATCACGGGGGCGCTCACAGGCCGGTCGGGTAGGTCTCGGGTGTCTGCGCCGCGACCCAGACACTGTTGAGCTCCAACGGTTCCAGGGCCGTTGTGCGGTCGATGTGAATGATCGCGTCGAACTGTTCGCCCGGCCGCACGTGGTAGTAGTGACTCTGCCGTTCGGTGGCGGGTTGATAGATCACCCCGATCGCCCGGCCGAGGCGCACCGTGTCCAGTGGGCCGGCCGCTTCCCGACTGATGAGCGGCGACACCAGGAACTCCGGTCGGTCGACCTCGTGCAGCAGTTCCTCGACACTGCCGTTGAGTGCGGGGCGAACCACCTTCCGCTGGGCCAGGGCGCCCCATTCGCTCGCGGCGGTCACGGTGCCCGAGTAGGTGGTGAATCCGATCAGCAGCGCCTGCTCGCCGTACCCCTCCCGTACCAGCTGCCCCAGGGTCAGCTGCCCGTCGGCGCCCACCTCGGTTGCCCGGGCGTCACCGACATGGGAGTTGTGGGCCCACACCACGATTCGGGCCGGCTCACCGTTGCGTTGATGCAGATGCGCGCGCAACGCTCTCAACGTCTGGAACATGTGCTGGTCCCGCAGATTCCACGACGACACCCGGCTCCCGAACATCGAGCGGTAGTAGACCTCCGCGTTGCGAACGGTCTGTGCATTCTGCTGCGCATAGAACAGTTCGTCTTCGGCGAGAAGTCCGTCGCGGCGCGCGTACTGCAGCCCCGTGCGCTGCAGTTCGACCAATTGCTCGACAACCTCCGCCTCGCAGGACATCCCCGCACCGAACGCGGCGGCGTACCCGTATGCCTGACCGTCGTCTCCGCCGGCGTGATCGAAGCAGGCGTAGCGCTCTCGCGCCCGCTGCGCCGCGACCGGGTCGACGTTGTCCAGGTAGTCGATCACCTCCTGCATCGAGCGATGCAGACTGTAGAGATCCAGTCCGTAAAAGCCGGCTTCGCGCCGACCGTCGTTGCGGCACTGGGTGTTGTGGTCATGCAGCCAGGCCGTGAAGTCCCGGACGGTGGTGTTGCGCCACATCCAGGCGGGAAATCGCTCGAACCCCTTCAACGCACTCTCGGCCGTGTCGTCGTCGCCGCGGCCGCGGACATACCGGTTGACCCGGTAGGCGTCTGGCCAGTCGGCTTCAACCGCTACCGCGCAGAAGCCCTTCTCCTCGATCAGCCATTTGGTGATTTCGGCGCGCGCTTCGTAGAACTCGCGGGTGCCGTGGGAGCTCTCCCCGATCAGCACCACCCGCGCATCACCGACCATCTCCTCCAGCGCTTCCCGCGGCGGCACGCCCGAGGGGGCGTCGACCGCGCAGCGGCCGATCACCTCAGCGGGAGTTTCCGCGATGCGCAACCGCGCGGTGCCGATTCCGGTGGTCGGAGTGGCCAGCAGATTCCGCACCTCGGTGTCACTGACCTGCTCGAAGTTCCAGAACGACTCGCCGACCGCCAAGAACGGGGTGGGCATCGACGCACAGACGAGATCGTCCACCAGAGAGGCGAATTCGCGGCAGGTCGATTGCGGCGCCGCGGGAACGGCTACCACGATCTCGGCGGGTTCCATCTCCCGCAAGGCCTGGACGGCGGCGAGCATGCTCGCCCCGGTGGCCAGGCCATCGTCGACGAGGATCACCGTCTTGCCCGTCACGTCCAGCGGTGGACGTCCGCCACGGTAGGCGCCTTCGCGCCGAGCGAGTTCGCGGGCTTCCCGCTCGGTGGCGTCGCGCAATTCCTGCGGTGTCACCCGCAACGCACGGATGACGTCGTCGTTGACCACCACCCGCCCGCCCGACGCCAGCGCACCCATCGCGAATTCGGTGTGGCCCGGCGCGCCGAGCTTGCGCACGATGAAGGCATCCAGCGGAGCGCCCAGTGCGGCCGCAACCTCCCAGGCCACCGGCACGCCGCCGCGAGCCAGCCCGAGCACCACAATGCCGTTCCGGCCGCGATAGCCGTCCAACCGGTGGGCCAGAACCCGACCGGCTTCTCGCCGATCTCGGAAGACACGTCGCGGATGTTGCGGCGGTGTCGTGGGCGCGGTGGTCATGATCTGCTCCGTTCGTCCTGCGGCCGATACCGAAGGTTCAGCCGCGAAATTCGAGCACGTCCGACAGCGGCCGGCGTGGCGTGGCAGGGGGTGACGGCGCGATCACCGGCGCCAGCCCGACGCGGATCAGCAGTTGCGGATCGTCCTGGGTGCCGGTGAGCTCACGGACCACGTCTCGGCTGGCCGCCAACTCCGTCATGTGAGTCAGCGTGCAGGTGGCCAAGCCCGCGAGGGTTGCCTCGAGCAGCACATCGGAGAGCACCTCGCCACAGTCCAGGGCATCGCGGCGCGAATCACCGAACGTGGTGAGCACCAGGATCGTTGAGCGGTCCTGATCGACCTCTGGACGCCGGTCGGCGTGCTCGGCCGCCGGAAATACCCGGGCGACATCGACCCGATCACGCTCGGTGACCGACACCAGGCTGCTGTGCGGTACACCGTCAGATACCTCGTACGGGGCTGTCCACCAGGCCAATTCAGCGTGATACGAGGCGTCGTAGCGGCGCAGCGACTCGGTCAGCCGCGAGGCCTGGGCCAACTGCGGACGCACCGACTCAGGCAGCACCCGAATCGCCACGCGGTCGGTATCGATAGTGGCTCGCAACACCGACTCGAAGGACGTCCAGTCCGGTGGCGGCGCCAATGGCAGCCGGTCGGTGCGGCGGGCCAGGATCGCGTCCGCGCGACTGCGCACAGCGTCGGTGACGAACTCCAACGGACTGAAATCGATGGTCGCCAGGTGCTCTGGTTCGTTCGGATTGGGAAACCGCGCGATGATCGCCTGCCAGCCTGCGGCGGCGACGGCCACCCGCAGATGATCGAGCACGGCGCCGCAACTGATGACGGCCTCCCGGCCGGACCGGTCCGTGGCGTGCGGCACCCGGTCGGCGTCGAGAAAGAGTTTCAGCGAAGGCCCTTGCGCGACCCACCGCCACGGTTGGCTGTTGTGTACCGAGGGCGCCCGGCACGCCAACTCCACCGCGTTCGCGATCACCTGGGGATCGAGCGTCGACATGACCATCGGCAATCACCGCCTTCTGTCTGCGACAACCCTATGTCCGTTCGGCGCGCGCGCCAGGGGCCGGAAGTCATCTGGCTGGGGACCTAGCTTGAAGGCCTTTGTGCTCTGCGGGGAGGGACCTTGCACCCACACGCAGTGGCCTGAGTACCGCTGTGTTCGCCGGGGCCGGGAGGCGAGGATCGACAGTATGGGATGGCACCCGCGGATCGCTGAAACCCACACCGGAATGGTGTTCTTGATCGGAGACCGGGCCTACAAGATCAAGAAGCCCGTCGTCAACGATTTCCTCGACTTCTCCACCCTCGAGCAGCGCGAACACGCCTGCGCCAGCGAGGTGGCGCTCAACCGCCGCCTGGCACCCGACAGCTACCTCGGCGTCGCACACTTCACCGCCCCGGGCGGGGACCCCGAACCCGTCATCGTCATGCGCCGCCATCCCGACGACCGGCGACTGGCGACCATGGTGCGCCGCGGAGAACCGGTCGAGGATCAGCTCGCGGCGGTCGCGCTGGTGCTCTCGCGATTCCACGCCGCGGCTCCTCACGGACGTGACGTGGACGCCCAGGGCCGGGTGGACGCAATCACCGCACGTTGGCAGGAGAACCTGGTCGAGCTGCAGCGGTACGCCCAGAACGGCGAGGTTGGCATCGACTCGGATGTGGTCGCTGAAATAGCAAGACTCTCACATCAATTCATAGCCGGGCGGGCAGTGCTGTTCGCCCGCCGTCTCGGCGACCACAAGATCGTCGACGGCCACGCCGACCTGCGCGCCGACGACATCTTCTGCTTGCCGGAAGGACCGGCACTACTGGACTGCCTGGAGTTCGACGACCACCTGCGTTATGTCGACGTCATCGACGACGCCGCATTCCTGGCGATGGATCTGGAATTCCTGGGCCGGGCGGATCTGGCCACCCTGTTTCTCCGGCGCTACCGAGATTTGTCCGGCGACGACGCGCCGGACTCACTGTGCCACTTTTACATTGCCTATCGGGCGGTCGTTCGCGCCAAGGTCGACTGCATCCGCCACACCCAGCAGGATGGGAGCGCCGCCGACGACGCGCGGCGCCATCTGGAGATCGCCCTGGACCACCTGCGTGCCGCGGCGGTCCGGCTGATCCTGGTGGGCGGTGGCCCCGGGACCGGCAAGACCACCCTGTCGCAGTCGTTGGCAAGAGAGATCGACGCTCAGGTGATCTCGACGGACGATGTACGCGCCGACATGGTCCGGCGTGGCGAGATCGCCGGCGTACCAGGGGTGCTCGACGACGGCCTGTACAGCCGCGAGAACGTCGACGCTGTCTACGACAGTGTGCTCCGCCAAGCTCACCTGAAGCTGTGCGAGGGCCGCAGCGTGGTACTCGACGGCACCTGGCTCGACCACCGCCACCGCGAACTGGCCCGGCGGATGGCCGCCGACGGCGGCGCGGTGGAGATCGAGTTCGCCTGCACCGCCCCGCTGGATGCCACCGTCACCCGAGTCAGCGAGCGCACCCAGACCACATCGCAGGTGACGCCCGAGATCGCCGCCGCCCTCGCCGATCGCGGCGACGACGCCTGGACGGACGCACATCGCGTCGACACCACCGGCCCACAGGCCCACTCCGTGGCCCGGGCCAAGGAGATCTGCGTACTGGCCGTTTAGTCTGCCCGGCAGAACAATTGGACGTTTCCACGATGTTCAGCCACCGCGACGAGCAGCGTCAGCGCGGTTCTCCACCGTGCAGGACCGCCAGTCGCTGGCGGTATTCCGCATCGTCGATCTCGCCGCGCACTAACCGGGCAGCCAGAAGCTGTTCCGGCGAAGCGCTGTAGGCCGGGTATGACGGACCCGGCCCGCCTACGACGGGCCTGCGGTGTACCGCACCAGCGCAAACGATGCCGGCGATGACGAGCGCTCAGAACAACACCATGCCGACAGCTATGCCCGCGGATCCCCATCCGCCTCAGTCATGGTCACACCAGAACATCACCTCCGACCACCATCTCCACTCGGCTCCAGCGGTTACGCGTTCCTCGCTGCGCCGGGCCGAGACGTGTTCGGTGTTGGTTCGGTGAAGATTGTCTCAAGACCCCAACCCGGCTCGGCGGAACGGCACGATGAAGACATGGACCCCAGATCGCAGGCAGCCTCGCACAACGCTGACCCGGGTTATCGCGCCCTGGTGGTGGACGACGAGAAGCCGCTGGCCGAGGTGGTAGCCAGTTATCTGGAACGCGAGCATTTCGAGGTGACGGTGTGTCTGTCCGGGCTCGAGGCGCTGGACGTGGCACGGCAGGTCGATCCAGATGTGGTGGTGCTCGACCTCGGCCTGCCGGGCATCGACGGCCTCGAAGTGTGCCGCCAGCTGCGTACGTTCTCCGACGCATACGTGGTGATGCTGACCGCCCGCGACACCGAAGTCGACACCATCGTCGGACTGTCGGTCGGGGCCGACGACTACGTGACCAAGCCGTTCAGCCCCCGGGAACTGGTCGCCAGGATCCGGGCGATGCTGCGCCGCCCGCGCTCGGTGGCAGTGCCTGCCGCACCCGCCGGCGAACCGCATACCGAATCGCCGCCGCGGGTGTTCGGTCCGCTCTCCATTGACGTTGCCAGTCGTCAGGTGTTCGTCGACACACAGCCGATCTCGTTGACCCGCACCGAGTTCGACATATTGGCAGCACTATCCTCCCGGCCCGGTGTGGTCTGGACCCGCCGGCACCTCATCGACGAGGTCTGGGGTGAACCGTGGGTGGGTAACGACCACCTCGTCGACGTCCATGTCGGGCATGTGCGGCGCAAACTCGGCGACAACCCCGCCGAACCGAAGTTCGTGTTGACCGTGCGGGGCGTGGGCTACCGGATGGGAAACGGGCAGTGACCGTCCTCAGGCGTCCTCGACCAGAGTCAGGGCCAACCGCGGACATCGGGCAACGGCACGACGCGCGTACTTCACCACCGGCCCGGGCACGGCTGTTTCCCGGGAATTGTCGCGGCTGCGCGGATATCCCCAATCGTCGCGGCTCAGCAGCTGTGGCAGCAGTTCGCTGCAGAGCCCGCGCCCGTCGCAGCGTGTCCAATCGATGTGCAGCCGCGGCGTTGTCGCCTGCCTCGCGTTCTCCGTCATCTCCGCCCACCTGAATTCTCCGCCGGCCAGCCGCCGAGCGTGTGCACGATCCCGTCGCTGTCCACCAGCCGAGCGGGTAGCCGCTGTGCCCGGATCCAGTCGACGGCACGCCAGCCGCGGATCACCGCCGCGGTGCTCACCGTGTTGGCCGCCAGACAGCTTGCAGCGACGACGCTGACCGTGCGCCACACCGGCTCCGCCGGCCACCCGGACCGCGGGTCCACGATGTGGTGCATCGCCCGCTTCCCATGCCGCCATCGGCGACGCAGCGTGCTCGACGTGGCCAATGCCACGCCCGGCGACAACGCGACCATCGCCGCCGGTTGGTCGTCGCCGTCGCAGACCAGCACCTGCCACCCTTCGTCGGGAGCATCACCGGCTGTCGCGATGTCGCCGCCCAGATTCACCAGCACGCCCGCGCCGGTGATCCGGTGCGCCTGTGCCGCGCAGCGATCAGCGGCGACCGCCTTGGCCGTTGACCCCAGGTCGAGTACCACCCCGAGCGGCACCGCGACCATTCGACCGTCGAGGCTGACCATCGACCAGTCAGCCGACTGACTGACCGACATCGCCAGCGGCGCAGACGAATCCATGTCAGCGATGTCACGGTCGTAACCGAGATCGATCAGGCGAGCGCCGATCGTCGGATCGATGTCGCCATCGGTCTGCTGTGCTGCCAGCAGCGCGGCGCCGAGCAGTTCGGCGAGTAGTTCACTGACCTTCGTCGGCCGACCAGACCGCGTGAGGGCGTTGATCTCCGAATCCGGGTTGAATCGTGAGGCCGCAGCGTCGATGGCGTCGAGTTCCGCGTCCACCGCGCACCGCGCGGCGGCAAGGGCATCGGGGTCCGTGACGATGATCTGCATATCCATCGTCCAACGCTGCCAATGGCTTTCCGCGGTCGCCACACCCCTGCGCGCAGCCGGCGTCTCGGCTACCGCACCTGATGCAGCCACGGCGCGAGGTAACGCAGAACCGGGTGAGTCCATGACTGCATGCTCACAGCCGGTCTTTTGAAACCTCGAAGAATTGCGCCGGCACCGCACACGGTGATGACCCACGTCCGGCGGCGCTGACCGTAATCTGCGCGAACGGTGTGAGTTGTCTGGCAAATCCGCGGCGGGTTTGCTGTGGGAATCTGCGTCTTTGGTGCCGTCTGGCAGCTTCAGGTGCCACGTCACCGGTGCCGCCCGGATGTTCTTTGTGGGCTCAAAGAATGCGACATGAATTTGTAACGCATGGTTTCGACCCGGTCCCCTCTGGAGCTGATGGTCGTCGCGACGGCATGCGGTCTGCGCAACGTGGCACGGCGGCTCGGCACTTCCAAGCAATCAGTTCCCCGCGCAGAAAGGGTGCTCCGGGCCGCGCTTCTGATACCCGTGTTCGCGGCGCTGTCACTGCTGCTGCGCGGCTACGGCCGTCTGGGGCACGCCGTGAAGCTGCCGGGACGCACCGGTTTCGACGCGACCGTGATGTGCCGACTGCCCGATCTCATCGCCACCTACATCTGGGTTTTCCACGAGTGGGAGCCGGACCTGACCCGTTTCATCGCGAGCAGGCTCGGCGACGGCGATGTTTTCATCGATGTCGGCGCCAACATCGGCTACTACTCACTGCTCGCCGCAGGCCCGGTGGGCGCTCACGGCGGCGTCGTCGCGGTCGAGGCATCGCCGGCGATGTTCGACGATCTGCACCACAACGTCGACGTCAGCGGCCATCGCGATCGCATCCGCCAGGTGAACATGGCAGCAGCCGCGAAGTCCGGGACGCTGACCGTGTACGCCGGTCCACGCAACAACGCCGGAATGTCGACGACCCTGCCGTCGCGCGGCCTGCACGCCGAGTCGACGATCGAAGCCAAGCCGCTCGAGGAGATCCTCACGTTCCGCGAGATCACGTCGGCGCGGCTGATCAAGATCGACGTGGAAGGCGCCGAACCTGATGTTCTGGCCGGGATGCGCAACATCATCGGCACACTGCGGGACGACGCGGAGATCGTGGTCGAGCTCTCGCCCCGATGGTGGCCCGACCGGCATCTGCGGCCGGTGGACGTCCTTCGCCCGTTCATCGAGGCCGGATTCAACGTGTACGAGATGACCAACAGCTACTCCGCGTGGCGATACCTGTGGCCCAACGACGTACGCGACGCGATCCGGCTGCGCGATCCGCTCACTGCCCGGGTGTCACGACTGGAGCTGGTGCTGTCTCGCCACGACGGCGAGCGGCTTGCGATCGACGCGCGCACTGCCTGCTAGCCGCCTGGGGCGCCCGGAAGGGTCAGGGTGAAGGTCGCGCCTCGACCGGAGGTCGACTCGACGCTCACTTCCCCGCCGTGCGCATGGGCGATCTCACGCACCAGCGCCAACCCGATGCCGTACGACTGCCGATGTGTGCGGGTGGTGTGCTCGGTGCCGCGCGCGAACCGGGTGAACAGCGTGGCCATCGCGTCGGCGTCGATGCCGACACCGTCGTCGGCGACCTCAGCCTTGATCACCGCGCCGTGCCTGCTCAGACGAATGTCGACGACCCCGCCGGAATGCTCGTGACTCAAGGCGTTGTCCACCAGCGCGGTGAGTGCCCGGCGCATTGCGGCACTGGAGCCGATGATCTCGAATAAACCGGTATTGCTTGGTTTTTCGTAACGCAGGCGGACACCCAGTGCGTCGGCATACGGCGCCAGGCTGTGGTAGACGTCATTTGCCACCGAGGCCAGGTCGACCCGGTCGCGTGGCGACTCGCCGGCCGTCATCGTCGCCGAAGCCAGCAGATCGTCGACGATGTCGCTGAGCGCCCGGGTGTCGGCGACCAGCGCGTCGGCGTCGGCGCGGACCACCTGAGCGTCCGCGGTGCCGGCTCGCTGGGCCAGCATCTGGGCACGGGTGTGCAACACCGTCAACGGCGCCCGCAGTTCGTGTGATGCGTCTGCGACGAACCTGCGCTGCAACGCCAACGCCTGGGCCAGCGGACGCACCGACCGGCGGGTGAACAGCGCCACCACCGCGACGGATGCCAGAATTCCGGCCAATTCGGCGAAAGCCACCGACATCAGCAGACGGTTGCGGCCCGCGTAGTAGGGCGCCAGATCCATCATCGCCACCACCCGCCCCTCCGGCCGGTCCGCGACAAAAGTTCGGTAATGGCGCCCGCCGGTGCGAAGGTCGCCGAAGCCCGCCGGCCCGGCCAGCAACGCCACCCCGGGCTGCCCGCCATCGCTGGTCGACACCGCGCCGTCGTTCTCGCGCAATGCGAGTTCCATGTCGGGAGGCGGATCGCCCGCGTCGTCGGCCGACACGGCCAACGTCCGCACCTCGGCGTCGATCTGACGGTTTTGCGCGCGGACATAGA
Source organism: Mycolicibacterium aromaticivorans JS19b1 = JCM 16368 (assembly GCF_000559085.1). Classification (NCBI taxonomy): domain Bacteria; kingdom Bacillati; phylum Actinomycetota; class Actinomycetes; order Mycobacteriales; family Mycobacteriaceae; genus Mycobacterium; species Mycolicibacterium aromaticivorans. The sequence continues at coordinate 464,206 of NZ_JALN02000001.1, forward strand.
CCGTGAACACGACCCCGCCGACGACCAGCAGCACCAAGGCAAGGGCAACAGACGCTTGAATCGCGGCGATGCGCCCGGTCCGCCGCACCATGGCGAGATCACCAGCCGGAGTCATTCGTACCCGAACCGATAGCCGGCGCCGTGGACCGTGCGGATAACCTGCTTGCCGAGCTTGCGACGCAGATAGTGGACGTAGAGATCCACCGCACCGCCGGACTCGACACCTTCGAACACCAGGTCGAGCAACTGCGCCCGGCTGTACACCCGTTTGGGCGCGGACATCAGCGTCGCCAGCAGGGAGGCTTCCCGCTCGGACAACTCGACATCCCCGCCGTCCCTGCCGGCTTCCGACACCCGGCGGGTCACCCGGTCCAGCCGCAGACCACCCGCGGCGACGACGGTGGCGGAGTTGTCGATCCGCCGCAGCAGCGCGCGGACCCGGGCCAATAGCTCGGGGACTTCAAAGGGCTTCAGCAGGTAGTCCTGCGCACCCGCGTCGAGGCCCTCCACCCGATCGTCCACCGCTCCGCGCGCCGTCAAGATCAGCGCAGGTGTGGCAATCCCCTTCGACCTGAGCAGCGCGACCAGGTCCGCGCCGTCCATCACCGGCAGTCCACGGTCCACGATCAAAGCGTCGTAGTCCCCCGTCAGTCCGCGGTGCAACCCTTGCTGTCCGTCGTACGCGGTGTCGACCCGGTACCCCTCATCGGCCAGGAGCGCGGCCAGCATCGCACTGAGCGCGTGATCGTCCTCGACGACCAGAACCGCTGGGGCGACACTCGGCACGGGCACTCAACGAGCGTGCCACGCAACACGACTCGTCGCCGCCGAAGACACGTTCTTTCAGCGATCAAGATGGTGACCTTGTCCTCTTAACGCAGGATCCGGACGTCATGAGGATGACGGGACGAGAGTCGAGGAGGGTGTGTGATCCGAACTGCCGTGCCCGCTCGCGGACGTGCCGGGGCGGGCCCGTGAGCGACGCCGCGAGCGCCGAACGGCCGTTGTGGCTGCGGATCCGGCCGCTGATCGAGCCGGTTCTGTTGGCGGTCACGGTGACGGCTCTGCTGCTGGGCGGTCTCGCCTGGCTGATCGGCCGGCACGGGATCGCCGACGGCATCTGGGCCGTGGGAACACTGTCGGCTGTGGTGCCCGCGCTGGTCTGGGTTGTCCTCTCGCTGTACCGCGGGCGAGCCGGGGTTGATCTGCTGGCCGTGCTATCCCTGGTCGGCACGCTGTGGGTGGGCGAGTATCTGGCCGGCGCCCTGATCGCGGTGATGCTGTCCACTGGCCGCTTTCTGGATGCCGCCGCGCAGCGCCGAGCGTCGAAGGATCTGCGAGCTCTACTGGAGCATGCGCCGCGTTTTGCCCGGCGCAAGGCCGGCGACGCGGTCAGGGTCATCCCGCTGGCGGACGTCGCAGTCGGTGATGTGCTGGTGGTCGGCCCCGGCGAGGTGGTGCCAGTGGATGGCCGGATCGAGGGCGCCGAGGCGATTCTCGACGAGTCGGTCTTGACCGGTGAGCCCCTGCAGGTCGAACGTGCGATCGGTGAGCCGGTCCGCAGCGGTGTGGTGAATGCCGCCACCGCCTTCGACATTCGTGCGACGGCCACCGCGGCAAACAGCACCTACGCCGGCATCGTTCGGTTGGCCGAGCAGGCCGGCTCCGAACGCGCACCCATCGTTCGGCTGGCTGACCGCTATGCGGCAGCGTTTCTGCCGGTGGCGCTGGTGGTGGCGGCCGCCGCGGGGCTGGCCGGCGGATCGTGGGTTCGTGCGGTGGCGGTGCTGGTGGTGGCGACCCCGTGCCCACTGCTGCTGGCCGCGCCGGTGGCGATCGTGTCGGGGTTGTCACGCGCATCACGCCACGGTGTGGTGGTCCGCAGCGGCGGGGCTCTCGAAAACTTGGGCCATGCAACGACATTGGTGATGGACAAGACGGGTACGCTCACCGCCGGCCGCCCTGTCGTTGTCGACGTTCTGCCTGCGCCCGGCTACAACCGCAAGGAGGTTCTGCGCCTCGCCGCGTCCGTCGATCAGATGTCTCCCCACGTGCTGGCCGAGGCGATCGTCACCGAAGCACTCGCGCAGGGAATACCGCTGTCGTTGCCCGTCAACATGATCGAGCAACCGGGGCGCGGCGTCGCCGCCACCGTCGATGGCGCGCAGGTTTCCGTGGGCAAAGTCTCCACCGCCGTTCCGGAAGCGGGGTGGGCGCGCGCAGCGGTCAACCGGGCGAGCCTGGACACCGCCGCGATCGCATGGGTCGGTGTCGACGATGCCGTGATCGGCGCGGTGCTGCTGCGAGATCCCCTGCGGCGCACGGCGCCCCGGACCATGCGCCGCCTGCGCGCGGCGGGCTTCACCCGGCTGGTCATGCTGACCGGCGACCGGGCCGCGCCCGCGCTGGAGGTGGGCACCGTACTCGGTTTGGACGAGGTGTACGCAGATCAAAGCCCCGCCGACAAGGTCGCCGCCGTACGCGCCGAACGGGAGAAGGCGGTGACCGTCATGGTGGGCGACGGCGTGAACGACGCCCCCGCCCTTGCCGCAGCCACAGTCGGAGTCGCGATCGGCGCACGCGGCGCCACCGCCTCATCGGAGGCCGCCGATATCGTGCTGACCACCGACCGGTTGGACCGCCTCGCCGACGCGATGGACATCGCCCGCTGGTCCCGGCGCATCGCGGTGCAGAGCGCGGTCGTCGGAATGGCCCTGTCGTTGCTGGCAATGGGCGTCGCCGCTTTCGGTTGGCTGCCGCCCGCGGCGGGAGCGCTCCTGCAGGAGGCCATCGACGTCGCCGTGATACTGAATGCGCTACGCGCGCTTCGCGGTAACCCCGCACTGGGCGTTGCACTGCCTCACGAGACGGAAGTCCTTCTGCTTCGATTCGCCGCCGAACACGACATCCTGCGGGACGCACTCTCACAGCTTCGCGATGCCGCCTCCCAACTCGACAGCCAGCGCGACGGCCCGGCGCTCGAGGCGCTCGAGCGTGCCTACCGGTTCCTCACCGACCAGTTGCTGCCCCACGAGGATGCCGAACAGAACGATCTCTACCCGGCACTGGCCGCACCCCTGGGCAGCGCCGAAGCAACCGCCACCATGAGCAGGACACATGCCGAGATTCATCGCCTGACCGATCGGATCGGCAATCATCTCGAACTGGCCCGAAACGCCGGAGCCGTCCAGTTCGACCAGCTCGACGACCTTCGCGCTTGCCTTTACGGGCTGCACGCGTTGCTGCGGCTGCACTTTCTGCAGGAGGAAGAGAACTATTTCACGCTCACCGACGCTGAGGACCCCGGGGCGAAGCGGACAGCGGACCAGATACCACCAACCCGATGACGTTCGACCCCCATGTCGTCACGAAAGCGGCAATAGCGTTGAAGGAACGTGACATTGCACGAGTTCTTCTCGACGCGCTCATCGGTGAGTAGCGCCGACCCTGCCTACCGGCCAGCACGACGTCGCCATAGGATTGCGCGGTGACCGTTGCGGGCGGCTTCGCTGTGAACGCACAGCAGCTGGAGCCTTTCCTGGTGGCGTTGGCCATCGGATTGCTGCTCGGCTTCGAGCGTGAACGTAGCCACAGCCGCCGGCTGCCCGCCGGTTCGCGCTCGTTCGCGTTGCTGTCGCTGGCCGGCGCGGTCGCGGCGAGCTTCAACACATGGGCTGTCGTGGCCGGGATGGTTTGCGTTGCAGCACTTCTCACTCTTGCCTATCTGCGCACCAGCCAGGACGATCCCGGTACCACCACCGAGATAGCCGCTTTTGTGGCCTACCTGCTCGGCGCCTTGGCCTACACCCGGCCCGCAGTGTCCGTGGCGCTCGCGGTGATCGTGACGCTGCTGCTGCTGTCGAAAACCCGGATCCATCGGTTCGCCCGGGAAATCGTCAGCGAGATCGAACTCGAGGACGCAATCAAGTTCTTCGTGGTCGCCTTCGTGATCCTGCCCATGCTGCCGGATCGGCAGATCGGGCCCTATGGGGTCCTCAACCCGTCGAAGGTGTGGCTGCTGGTCGTGCTGCTGACCGGTATCGGCTGGCTCGGCTACATCGGTGTTCGCGCCCTGGGTCCCCAGCGTGGCCTACTCGTCACCGGTTTGGCCGGCGGCTTTGTATCGGCCAGCGCGACGACGGCGTCCATGGGCCGGGCCAGCCGGACCGACGCCGGCTTACGCGCACCGCTGGCGGGCGCACTGCTGGCCAGCGGCGCCACCTTTGCCCAACTTCTCCTCGTGATCGGCCTGGTCGACATCGACGTGCTACGCAGGCTGTGGCTTCCCGTCGCCGCGGGAGCCGTCGTCCTGGTCATCGTGGCGCTGGCGGTGTACCGACGCGCTGCGCGGGACCGGCCCCATGACCCAGAGCCCGCCGAGGACGCAGCGTCCACGCCGGCTGCCCGGCCGTTCGCACTGCGACCCGCTCTCATCCTGGCCGCGGTACTGACCGTGGCCCTGCTCGTCGGACGTTGGGGCGCCGACGTATTGGGGCCACAAGGCGCGGTGCTCGCCGCGTTCGCAGCGGGGCTCGCCGACGCACACGCCGGTTCGGTCGCCGCGGCAAGCCTGGCCGCCAAAGGCGACATCAGCGTCGACACCGCATTGGTCGCGATCGCCGCCGCGCTCGGGTCCAACCTACTGGTGAAGGTCGTGCTGGCCTTCACCGCAGGCGGGCGCCGCTTCGGGCTGGGGTTCGTCGCAGGCATGGCCGGCCCGACAGTGGTGTTCGGTGCGGCGCTGGCCGCCGCGGTCGTCTTCAGCTGAGCTCTCGACGACGGTTCGGCGGGACCGGCAAAGTCGACGCTGCTCTCTCAACGCTTTTGGCTGCTATCGCCAGGCCCGCCTACGCCAGGTGTAGCAGCCCAATCTTTCGCCCGTCGCTTGCCTGACGCTACGCCTACCGCAGGAATTAACTACCGTAGACATCAAATCGTCGCGAATTGGCCTGCCAAACCACCACCTGTTGGTGCCACCCGCGCCGATCAGACCGCCGGTCTTGCGGCCACCCGACGGACACGAAGTGGTATGTCATCATTCCGATGGGGGTGAGGAGGAGTTCGTGCGTTCTCCACTGTCGGTGACACTGGCCGCGGCGACCCTCCCTGCGGCGGGCAGCGCAGCAACGGGATCATCACTGATGTCAGCCGTCGCCGACGTCCAGCCGTCCGAGATCGCGCCGGGCTTCGGCTACCCGCCGGACTCTCCCTGTTTCCATATCTGCGCCAAGACCGGTGACGCTTATCTGCCCCGCAGCTCCGGCGCGCCGGATGCAGCGCAATACGCGCTGCAGAACGCCCCGCAAGGGTCAGCCGTGGGCAGCCGGGTGTTCTGGGACTGCTACCGCGACCGGGTGTCCACCGCGGTCCTGAGCAATCCGCACACCAGAGAGCACCTGGCCCGGTGGCACCTTTGAACCTGAACTCTCCCAACAGTTTTGCGGCCGCCGAGATATCCCATGCCGGCGAAGCCGATGCCGTCGAACTCGCCGATCTGGCAGCCATCACCTTCCCGCTCGCGTGCCCGCCGACCTCGCCGCCCGCCGACATCACGGCCTTCATCGCCGCGCATCTGTCGCGCGGGCGGTTCGCCGACTACGTGGTGGACCCATCGCGCACCGTGCTCGCCGCCCGGTCCGGCGGCCGAATGGTCGGCTACGCGATGTTGATCGAGGGGGTCAGTGCCCATCCCGACGTCGCGCAGGCAATCACCCCACGGCCCGCGGTCGAGCTGTCCAAGCTCTATGTGCTGGCCGACAGCCACGGGTCGGGAGTCGCTGCGGCGCTGATGGACGCCACCCTGAATCGGGCGGCCGACGCCGGAGCCCGGTGCGTCTGGTTGGGCGTGAACCAGAGAAACAGTCGCGCGCAACGGTTCTATGGCAAACACGGGTTCATCGTCGTCGGCACCAAGACATTTCCGATGGGGACACACACCGAACAGGACTACGTCATGGTGCGCCCGTTGTAATCTCGCGCCACGGAGTCGGCTTGGTCGACTATCCCGCTGGTTTAACAACGGGGCCGTAAGGTGAACCCGTTGGCTGATCACACCAGGGGCGGATCTAGCCGAAAGGACGTTTGGTGGACGTTGGATCAGCTTCCGGCCCCGACGATCATGTCGGTCACGAACTGGCCAAAGTCGACTGGGCGTCAACCCCGCTAGGACCGTCCGCCGACTGGCCACAGAGCCTGCGTACCGCCGTCAGCATCGCGCTGTCCTCCCGCTTTTCCATGTGGATGGCCTGGGGCCCGGACCTGACGTTCTTCTGCAACGACGCCTACCGGCGCGACACACTCGGCCGCAAATACCCGTGGGCCCTGGGCCGCCCACTCAGCGAGGTCTGGGCCGAAATCTGGGACGACGTCGGCCCCCGCGTCGGCCGGGTCCTGGCCACCGGCGAAGCCACCTGGGACGAGGGTCTTATGTTGTTCCTCGAGCGGTCGGGCTACCCCGAGGAGACCTACCACACCTTCTCCTACAGCCCCCTGCGCGACGAAGCGGGCCAGGTGGTCGGCGTGCTGTGCGTTGTCAGCGAGGACACCGAGCGGGTGATCGGCGAACGCCGGATGGCCACCTTGCGGCACCTCGGATCCGACCCGTCGGTGGTGCGCACCGAGTCGGAAATGCTGGCATTCGCGGGCCGCCAACTCGACCGCAACACCCTCGATCTGCCGTTCACTCTGACGTACTTGTTCGATGACGACGGGACCGCCCACCTCGCCGGAGCCAGTGGAATTGCCGCCGGTCATGCTGCAGCCCCGGCGACAATACCCAGCGGCGGTTCGGGCATCTGGCCGGTCGACCAGCCCGCCCGCCGCGAATCGGTCGTCGTCGACCTCGACGCTGCACCGTTCACCGATCTGCCCACCGGCGGATGGCGCACACCGCCGAGCCACGCGCTGGTGACACCACTCCTGACCCAGGGTGGCGCCCCGTCCGGCTTCTTGGTCGCGGCCCTGAACCGATACCGGCCCCTCGACGACGAGTACCGCGGATTCATCGACCTGGTGGCCGGGCACCTCGCGACCGGCGTCTCCAGTGCCCGCAGCTACAGCGAGCAGCAGCGGCGCGCCGATGAGCTGGCCGAGTTGGACCGCGCCAAGACGACGTTCTTCTCCAACATCAGTCACGAGTTCCGCACCCCGATCACCCTGATCCTGGGTCCGGTCGGCGAGCTGCGGGCCCACGCCGGCCTGGATGAACGTGCTCAGCAGGAACTCGACGTGATCCAGCGCAACGGACTGCGGTTGGCCAAGCTGGTCAACACACTGCTCGACTTCTCCCGTATCGAGGCCAACCGGGTGCAGGCCCACTACGAACCGGTCGACCTGGCCCAGGTGACCGCCGAACTGGCCAGCGTGTTCCGTTCCGCCATCGATCGTGCCGATTTACAGCTGATCGTCGACTGTCGGCCCCTCGCCGAACCGGTGTACCTGGATCGCGACATGTGGGAAAAGGTCATCCTCAACCTGCTGTCCAACGCGCTGAAGTACACCTTCTCCGGATCGATCACGGTCCGGGTGACCCAGGACGGCGACGAGGCGGTGGTGACCGTCGCCGATACGGGCATCGGCGTATCCACCGCCGAGATGCCGAGGCTTTTCGAGCGATTCCACCGCATCGAGAGCGCCCGCGGCCGCTCCACCGAAGGCAGCGGCATCGGGTTGGCCCTGGTGAAGGAACTCGTCAGCTTGCACGGCGGCACCATCACCGCCGACAGCGTCGAGGACTCCGGCACCACCTTCACCATCCGGCTTCCGGTCGGAGCCGGGCACCTGCCCGCCGAGGCGCTCAGCCCGGCAGGCACCAGCCGGTCGTCGAACATCGCCGAGCCCTACGTGCAGGAAGCGCTGCGCTGGCTGCCCGACGGCGGCACCGGTGACCTGGCCGCGGTACCCAACCCGCCGCCCGCCGTCGAGTCGCCGAGCCGTGTGCTGGTCGCCGACGACAACGCCGATATGCGCGAGTATCTTGTGCGGTTGCTGCGTGGCGCCGGATATCAGGTGGATGAGGTCGCCGACGGTCAACAGGCCCTGAGCCGCATCCGAGCCGACCGCCCAGACCTCGTGGTGAGCGACGTCATGATGCCCCGCCTGGACGGGCTGGCTCTGGTGGCCGCTCTTCGCAACGACCCGCACACCGTGGCGGTGCCTGTGCTGCTGTTGTCGGCGCGCGCCGGACAGGAGGCCTCGATCGAAGGCCTCCAAGCCGGTGCCGACGACTATCTGGTGAAGCCGTTCGTCGCCGCGGAGCTGCTTGCCCGAGTACGGGCGAACATCGAACTGGCCAAACTTCGCAGCCACCACCTCCGGTGGCGGACCGCACTGGTCGAGTCGCTGCAAGAAGCGTTCTTCGTCTGCGACGAAGTCGGTGCGGTCATCGAGATGAACAAGGCGTTCACCGACATTCTCGGCTTCGGGCCCGAAGACCTGCCCTACGATCCGGTCCACCCGTGGTGGCCGGACGCGGAAACGCAGCCCGAGGCCAATGCGCAGATCGTCGATGCGTTCTCCGCCCTCCCCGATCAACCGCATGGCAGCTACACCGTGCCGGTGAATCATCGTGACGGGCATCGGGTGTGGATCACCGCCAACATCGCGCACGCCCAGGACCCGGCGACGGGTCGCAGCGTCATGGTCGGTACATTTCGTGACGTCACCGCTGAGCACTACAGCGTTCAGCGTCAGACCGCCCTTTCCACACTGAATCAGCAACTGGCACAGGCCGATGCGGTGGACGACGCACTACACGGGGCGCTGGAGCAAGTCCGCGGGCAATGGTCGGCCCGGCGGGTGCTGGCGGCGATCTTCCCGGGCGGCGGCGCGACCGGGCCGAGATCGGAGCATCCCGATTTCGCCGGTGACGCCGATGAGGCGCAGTGGGAGGCTCTGGCACCGCAAGTGCGAGAACACATCATCGAACTCGGCAGCAGCGGCAACCTGCTCACGCCCGACACCAGCATCGCCGGATCGGCCGGCATTGCGCTGCAACATCCGCGCGGCACCCTGGTCATCTGGCTCGAACTCCCGGCCGAGCGACCGTTCACCCCCGAAGACATGACGTTGCTGACCGTCCTCAGCGGCCGTCTCGGCCAGGGTTTGCAACGCGTTCACCAGCTTGATCAGCAGCGGGAAACCGCACTGGCACTGCAACATTCGATCCTTGGCCCGGACGACCTGCCTGCCGGTTTCGCGGTGCGCTACCAGCCGGCGTCCCACCCGCTGCAGGTGGGCGGCGACTGGTATGACGTGATCGCGCTCGACGACGGCCGGATCGCCCTGGTCGTCGGCGACTGCGTGGGACACGATCTCAGCGCAGCGACGGTCATGGGGCAGCTGCGCAGCGCCTGCCGCGCGCTACTGCTCGAAAGATCAAGCCCCGCAGCGGCACTGGCCGGGCTGGACCGTTTCGCCGCGCGGCTTCCCGGCGCGCAGTCCACCACAGCCTTCTGCGCCATCCTGAATCCCGCCACCGGTCAGCTGGTGTACTCCAGCGCGGGCCACCCACCGCCGATCCTGGTATGCCCCGACCGGACCACCACCCTGCTGGAGGGCGGCCACTCCATCGCACTGGGTATCCGGCCTGACCGGGAACGCCCCCAGACCGAGGTGACCCTGCCCCCACAGGCCACCCTGCTGCTGTACACCGACGGCCTCGTCGAGCGAAGACGTCGCTCGCTCGACGAAGGAATAGAGCAGGTCACCAACGTCATTCGTGACGACAGCGCCCTCGACCTCGACCCATTGGCCGACCAGATAATGACAAGCCTGGCACCGCCAGGCGGATACCAGGATGACGTCGCCTTGCTGATCTATCGACACCCGAAACCACTGGAAGTGACGATCCCCGCCGACCCGCTACACCTGGCACCGGCCCGCGCTGCGCTGCGCGACTGGTTGACATCGGCCGGAATCGACCACGACCAGGCGCAGGACGTCCTCGTCGCCGCCGGCGAGGCCGTCACAAACGCCATCGAGCACGGATATCGCCACGGCGAGGGCGGCACGATCACCCTGCAGGCCACCTCCGAAGTCGATCTTCTGCGCCTGACCATCTCCGACGCCGGCTCGTGGAAGCCGAAGGAAACCGGCTACACCCACCGTGGCCGTGGCATCCAGATCATGGAAGCGTTGATGGAGGATGTCTCGATCCTCCCCGACGAAAGCGGCACCGTCGTCCGCCTGTCGACGAGGATCCGCCGATGAGCACCCCGCTGACAGTTCGCGTTGAACGGGCCGCCGGCGGCCAGCTGGTGCTGCGCGCGGCCGGCGAGATCGACGCCAGCAACGTGGCCGACTTCGCCGAGGCGCTCAATGCCGCGGTCAACGGTGGCAGCGCCCTCAACGTGGATCTGACCGCGGTGGACTACCTCGACAGTGCCGCGATCAATGCCCTTGTCCCCCACGCTGAATCGCTAGAGATCGTTGCAAATCCGGTACTGATGCGGGTGCTGACGGTGAGCGGTCTGGCCGAACTCGCCAAGATCCGGCCGGCAGCCGAACCCGAGGACTGACGCCTGCTTTACAGCCCGCCCGGGCTGGTCAGGGCCAGGAGTCGTGACGTCGCGCGAAGGTATTTCTTGCGGTACCCGCCTGCCAGCATCTCGTCGGAGAAGATCGTGTCGAGTTTGGCGCCGGAGGCCACCACCGGGATTCCCGCGTCATATAGCCGGTCGGTGAGCGCCACCAGTCGCAACGCCACGTTCTGGTCGTCGATCGGGTGGACGCCGGTGATGTACACGCACGCAACCCCTTCGATCAGGGTGAGATAGCGCGACGGGTGCATGGTCGCCAGATGCGCGCACAGCTCATCGAAATCGTCGAGGGTGGCGCCGGGCTGCGCGGCCGCCCTGGTCGCCACCGCCTCGTCGGTGAGCGGGTCCGGCGCGGGTGGCAGGCCACGATGTCGGTAGTCCGGGCCTTCGATCCGCACCGTGGTGAAAATGCTTGCCAGCGTATTGATTTCGCGCAGAAAATCTTGGGCCGCAAAGCGCCCTTCACCCAGTTGCTCGGGCAGCGTGTTGGACGTCGCGGCGATCGAGACGCCGCGCTCCACGAGCTGAGACAGAAGCCGCGAGATCAGGGTGGTGTTGCCCGGGTCGTCGAGTTCGAACTCGTCGATGCACACGACCACATAGTCGGCGAGCAGATCGATGCACTCGACGAACCCGAAGACCCCGGCAAGCTGGGTCAGCTCCCCGAAAGTGGCGAACGCCTTGGGGCGCTCGGCCGAGTCGGGCAGTTGCCGGTAGCACGACGCCAGCAGATGGGTCTTGCCCACGCCGAAGCCGCCGTCGAGATAGATCCCGGTGCCGGGCACGGTGTCGCGCTTACCGAACAGCTTCTTCTTTCCAGCGCGCCGACGAGCGGCCTCCTCGCAGAACGCCTGGCAGGCGTCCACTGCCGCGGCCTGGGTGGGCTCGTCGGGGTCGGGCCGATAGGTCGTGAAGCTGACGCCCGCGAACGTGGGCGGCGGGACGAGTTGGGCGATAAGCCGCTCCGGGGACACGGTCGGGTGCCGGTCGACGAGGCGGTCCATGACACGAACCCTATCGACCGGTCGCTCCCCGGGTCGCTTCGCTCCTGCCCGCCGTGCTGCAATCGACTTCATGGCCGACCCGAGCTCGAACGACCCGGATGGGACGAACTTCACGCTGTTGGGTGGCGCCGGCGCCGCCGACATCGTCGATGACGACCGGCTCTACGAGCTCTACGCCTACCCTGCCGCCGCGGAGAGGTGCGTGGTCCGCGGCAACATGATCGCCAGTCTCGACGGCGGCGCCGCCACCGAGGGCACCTCGGGCGGGCTCGGCGGCGCCGGTGACCGGCGGCTGTTCCGGGTACTGCGCGAACTGGCCGACGTCATCGTCGTCGGTGCGGGCACCGCACATGGCGAGGGCTACTCGGGTGCCCAGATGACCATCGCACAGCGCGGCAACCGGCAGCTCCGCGGCCAGGGCGAGGTCCCGCCGATCGCGCTGGTCACCCGGTCCGGCCGAGTCGACAACGACTGGCCGGTGCTGACCCGCACCGAGGTAACCCCCCTGGTGCTCACGTGTGCCGACGTCGCGGCGGACACCGGCGCCCGGCTGGGCGGCGCGGCCGAGGTGATCGCCTGCTCGGGCGACGACCCGGCCGAGGTGGACCCGGCCGTCGCACTTGCCGCGCTGGCCGAGCGGGGATTGCGCCGGGTGCTCTGCGAAGGCGGACCCACGCTGTTGGGCACGTTCATCGACCACGGCCTGCTCGACGAGCTGTGCCTGACCACCGCCCCGACGCTGGTCGGCGGCGAGGCACCGCGGATCGCGGGCGGCTCCGGTCAGGTGCTGACCCCGATGCACCGCGCACACCTGATGTCGGACGGCGAGGGCTATCTGTACGGACGCTACACACGCGTCGGCTGAGCAATCCGCACCGGCGGTGTCGCTAGGGTGGTGGGCATGCGCGATCGTCGGGTCTGGGCCCCCCAGGCCATCGTCAGCCTCGGCACCGTGGCGCTGACTGTTCTGCTGTCCGGATGTGCCCCGTGGCTGGCCGCCAACCCGCAGTTCGCCAGCGACAAGGCGCACAACCCGTCGGGCCCGACCACCACCAATCCGGCGGGCGGACCGCCGGCCATCGCGGCACCCAAGAACGAGCTGGGCTGGAAAGACTGCACATCGAAGGTATTCGGTGACGCGGGGACCCCGCCCGCGCCCGGCGTGATCCTCGAGTGCGCAAGCTATGACGCCGACCTCGACCCGATCGCCGGAGCCACCGGCACGGTGAGCATCGGCGTGGTGCGCGCCCGCTCGGTGCAGACCCCACCCGACGCCGGGCCGCTGGTGTTCACCACCGGATCCGACATCCCGTCGTCGATGCAGCTGCCGGTGTGGCTCTCCCGGTCCGGCGCCGACGTCCTCAAGAGCCATCCCGTCGTCTCCGTGGACCGCCGCGGCATCGGCATGTCCAGCCCGGTGGACTGCCGCGACTCGTTCGATCGCCAAGAGATGCGCGACCAGGCGCAGTTCGAGTCCGGCGACGACCCGGTCGCCAACCTCGGCGCGATCACCATGACCGCGACGACGAGCTGCACCGACACCATCGCGCCCGGCGACTCCGCCTACGACAACGCCCGCGCCGCCGAGGATCTCGAACGGCTGCGCAGCACCTGGGACGTGCCTGCGCTGGCGCTGATCGGTGTCGGCAATGGCGCGCAGATCGCCCTGGCCTACGCGGGTTCCCACCCCGACAAGGTGGCCCGGCTGGTGCTCGACTCCCCCGTGCCGCCCGGCGTCAACGCCGAAGCCGCGGCCGAGGAACAGGTCAAAGGTCAGCAGGCCGCCCTCGACGCGTTCGCCCAGCAGTGCGTGGCGGTCAACTGCGCGCTCGGGCCCGACCCGAAGGGCGCCGTCGACTCGCTGCTGGCGGCGGCCAGGGCGGGCCGCGGCCCCGGCGGGGTGTCGGTGGCGGTACTGGCCAACGCGATCGTCACCGCGCTCGGCTACCCGAGCGGGGACCGCATCGGCAGCACCGTGAGCCTGGCCAACGCCCTCGCCGCCGCCCGCGGCGGTGACGCCAACCAGCTGAACAGTCTGATCAACCGGGCCGAGGCGATGCGCGACAGCGACGGCCAGTTCATCAACTCCTGCAGCGACGCCCTGAACCGCCCGACGCCGGACCGGGTGCGTGAACTCGTCGTCCAGTGGGGCAAGCTCTACCCGCAGTTCGGCACCGTCGGCGCGCTCGATCTGGTGAAGTGCCTGAATTGGCCCAGTGGCGCCGCCCCCAAGGAACCCAAGGACCTGAAGGTCAACGTGCTGCTGCTGGGTGTGCAGAACGATCCGATCGCAGGCAACCAAGGGGTACCCGCGTCTTCGGCCACCATCATCAACGCCGGCGCGGCCAGCAAGCGAGTGATGTGGCAGGGCATCGGGCACGGCGCCAGCATCTACACGGCCTGCGCGCTGCCGCCCATGATGAGCTATCTGGACAGCGGGAACATGCCGCCCACCGACACCTACTGCCCCGCCTGAGCGTCTGACCCATCGGGCCGGTGTACGGTGCGACCGTGGCGCTAGCTGACTCATCGCGATCCGGCCTGCTGGCCGCATTCCGCCCCCGGACCAGCCCACCCACCACCCCAGCGGTCCTGCGTTCGGTGCTGTGGCCGATCGCGATCATGTCGATCATTCACCGCAGCTATGTGCTGTCGTCCAACGGTTACATCACCGACGACTTCGGCCCGGTGTATCGGGCGGTGTCGAATTTCCGGCGCGGCCTCGACATCTACAACGAGCACTTCGACTACGTGGATCCGCACTACCTCTACCCGCCCGGCGGCACCCTGCTGATGGCACCGTTCGGCTATCTGCCGGTCTTCGCCTCACACAACTGGTTCGTGTTCTTCAACACCGCGGCGATGATCATCGCCGCATGCCTGCTGGTGCGGCTGTTCAGGTTCCCGCTGAGCTCGGTGGCCCTGCCTGCGCTGCTGCTGGCCATGTTCTGCACCGAGTCGGTGACGAACACGCTGGTGTTCACCAACATCAACGGCTGCATCCTGCTGTGCGAGGTGCTGTTCTTCCGCTGGATGCTCGACGGCAAGGTCAGCCATCAGTGGCTGGCGGGTGTGGTGATCGGGTTGTCGCTGGTGGTCAAGCCGGTGCTCGCCGTGCTGCTCCTGCTGCCGCTGCTCAACCGGCAGTGGCGGGTGCTCGTGGCCGCGTTCGTGGTGCCGGTGGTGTTCAACGTCGCGGCGTGGCCGCTGGTGGCCGACCCGATGAACTTCGTGCGGCGCACCCTGCCCTACATCCTCTCGACGCGCGACTACTTCAACAGCTCAGTGCTGGGCAACGGCGTGTACTACGGCCTGCCGATGTGGCTGATCGTGGTGCTGCGGGTGATCTTCCTGGTGCTGGCGGTGGCCAGTCTGTGGCTGCTGCACCGCTATTACAAACACCGCGACCCGCTGTTCTGGATGCTCACCTCGTCGGGTGTGCTGCTGATCGCCTCGTGGCTGGTGCTGTCGCTGGCCCAGGGCTACTACTCGATGATGCTGTTCCCGTTCCTGATGACGGTCGTGCTGCCGAATTCGGTGGTGCGCAACTGGCCGGCCTGGCTGGCCACCTACGGATTCCTGACGATGGACCGCTGGCTGATGTGGCGCTGGCCGACGACGGGGCGCTTCCTGGAGTACATGAAGATCACCTACGGCTGGTCGCTGATGCTGGTCGTGGTGTTCTGCGTGCTGTACTTCCGCTACGCCGACGCCAAGGCCGAAAACCGGCTGACCGACGGTATCGATCCGCCGTGGATGCGCGAACCGCGAGCCGGCGCCGCGGGTACCGTGAACGCATGAGTTCCATTCCCGCCCCGAAGCTGGAACTGTCCGACGACGAGTGGCGCAAGCGACTGAACCCGGCCGAATACGCCGTGCTCCGCGAGGCCGGCACCGAGCGTCCGTTCACCGGCGAGTACACCGACACCAAGACTGAAGGCGTCTACGCCTGCCGGGCCTGCGGCGCCGAATTGTTCCGCAGCACCGAGAAATTCGAATCGCACTGCGGCTGGCCGTCGTTTTTCGACCCGTCGCATTCCGAAGCCGTCATCCTGCGTCCGGATGACACCCTCGGTATGCACCGGGTGGAAGTCCTGTGCGCGAACTGCCACAGCCACCTCGGTCACGTGTTCAGCGGTGAGGGCTACCCGACCCCGACCGACCAGCGCTACTGCATCAATTCGATTTCGCTGACATTGGTGCCCACGGAGGATTAGCGAGCATCGCGAGCAGCCGTTCGAACGGCACCGGCGGGCTGAAGTAGTAGCCCTGCCCGACATCGCACCCGTATTCGCGTAACTGCGCCAGCGTTTCGGCGTCCTCGATCCCTTCCGCGACGGTGGCCAGTCCCAGTTCGTGAGCGAGGTTGATCACCGCCCGAACGACCACTGCTGCACGGGGATCCGACGTGATCGGCGCGATGAAGCGACGGTCCAGTTTGACATGATCGATGGGCAGATCGCGTAGATACGACAGTGCCGAGTAGCCACTGCCGAAGTCGTCGACGGCGATCTTGACCCCCTTGGCCCGAAGGTCGCGCAAGACGCGCGAGGCCTGCTCCAGGCCCTCCAACACCACATCCTCGGTGATCTCGACGATCAATGCGGACGCGGGAAGTCCACGGTCTCGCAGCGCATCTGACACGGTGCTGGCCAGCCGGGCGGTGCCCAGCGACGGCGCGGACACGTTCACCGCGACCGGAATGGCGAACCCCGCATCGTGCCAGACCCGAGCGTCGTCAAGGGCTCGCCTCACCACGAGGTCGGTGACGGCTCCCATCAACCCATGCCGACGAACCAGCGGCAGGAACGCGTCAGGACTGAGCACCCCGCGCTCGGGATGCGGCCAGCGCACCAACGCCTCGGCCGCAACGATGCCGGACGTGCGGAGGTCGAGCTTGGGCTGATAGACCAGCGTGAGCTGCCCCTGGTCGATGGCGCGCCGGAGCTCACCGAGCAGCCGGACCGCCGACCCACGAGCCCCGGTGGCAGCACTCTGCGGTGTAGGCGGCACGATGCCGGCGGCGAAGAAGTCGGCCTCCATCTCGGCGGTGAACGTGTGCACTCCCGCAACGCGAGATGTCTTGGCGGCGTCCAGCGCGATGTCCGAACGCTTCAAGAGTTCCTCGGCACCGACGTCGGGATCGTCGCTGTCGGCCACCGCAAGGCCAACACTGGCCCGGACCATCAGCTCCTGGCCGTCGACGGCATACGGCAGGTCGAACGACTCCGCCACCCGGTGGGCGATGACGTGGGAATGGTCGTCGTCACCCTGGATGAGGACGGCGAACTCGTCGCCACCGACGCGGGCCACGGTGTCGCCGGTCCGGACAACGGTGAGGATTCGCAAGCCTACGAGGTTGAGCAGTTCGTCGCCGGCATGATGGCCGAAAGTCTCGTTGACCATCTTGAATTCGTCGATGTCGAGAGCCATCACCGCGACCGACACGCCACCTCGGTTGCGCATCTGCATGGCATGACTCACCCGATCGTGGAACACCGCGCGGTTGGCCAGGCCGGTCAACGGATCGCGAAGAGCCTGGTCGGTGACGGCAGCGAAGAGCCTCCGGTTCTCGCCCACGACAAGCAGTTGACGAGCCAGGAACGCGGCGATCAGTAGCCCGCCTGCGACCGTCGTCGGGCTGGTCAGCAGATCCTTCGGTTCCCGGGTGAACGTCGCCACGGTGGCCGCGGCCACCGGCACGAAGGGCAGTAGCACCGACGCCGACGACGGCGGCCGCACCGCGAAGGCGTGCCGGTACTCACATGCCCGTCCGGCAATGGCGGCGGCGGCGAACAACAACAAGCCGGCGAGCCATCCTACCGCGATGACACGATGTTCTGAATAGCGCTGTGCCACAATGTAAGAGACGGCCGCATCGTTGGTCAGAGCGAAGCAGAGGCTGGCCGCAGTGATCAGTCCGGTCGTCAAGCGCTGGCCCGGTAAGGCCCGGATGAACACCAGCAGGGCAATCGTCACCAACGCCGCGTCGAACATCGGGTAGGCCGTCGACGTGGCCAACAACGCGCGATCGCCGGGACGGTTCCGGTATGCGTCCTCCAGTGCCCCGATCCAGGCCACGATCACGAATGACCCGGCAACGACGAGTCCGTCGAGCAGCAACCGCACGCGCGACATCCGGCCCAACCCCAGCGGCAGCAGCAGCACCAGCACACACCCACCCAGCGGAAGCAGGAGGCGCAGCAGGTCCGCTTCGAAGGGAAATACTCGTTCGCGACCGCTGAGCGCGTCCCACGCCCGCACCCCGACCCCGACGCCGAAACCCCCGAGCCCCAAGGCAAGTCCCGACCAGGCCAGCCGCGCCTGCCCCCGGCTCAATAGCGCCGTACGTACAGCGGCACCGACCGCCGACACGGCCGCGAGGGTGAGGGTGATCTTGAAGGCAGCGATGGTTGGGGCGGTTGGCGAATGTGCGATCGCGACGGCGGCAATCGCCGGAAGTACGACCGCGGCAAGGACAACGGCGAGGACAGGACTGGCGTTGCCAAGCAGCTGCCGCATACGCCTCCACCCCCGAACCTAAAAGTTACGACAGCCTAACAACCTTTCACTCCCGCCCCAGGTGTGGACCCGGGCCACCCGCTCGGCAGGCCGCCTAACCCGCCGGTCACCAAACCGGGCACCTGATCGGCTGGCACCGGAACTCCGTAGAAATAGCCTTGCCCGACGCCACACCCCAGTTCGCGCACCAGCGCGGCGGTTTCGGCGTCCTCGACACCCTCGACCACCACCGTCAGGTCCAGCACATGAGCAAGGCCGACGACCGCCCGTACCACCGCCGCCGCCCGGTCGTCGGCGGCAATCGGCGCGATGAAGCTGCGGTCCAGCTTCACTTCGTCGATCGGCAGGTCCCGCAGGTAGGACAGTGCCGAGTAGCCACTCCCGAAATCGTCGATCGCTATTCGAATTCCGTTACGCCGCAATTCATTCAAAACAAGGCGCGTCCGCTCGGTGCTGTCCAGGAAGAGTTCCTCGGTGATCTCCACCGCCAACGCCGATGGCGGCAGGCCGTGGTCGGCCAGCGCCTGGGTGATCGTGGCCGGGAGGCCGACGTTGGCCATCGACGGCGCGAACAGATTGACGGCCACCGGAATGTCGACACCAGCCCGGCGCCACTTCGACGCATCCTCGAGGGCCCGGCTGATGACCATCTGGGTGACCGAGCCCATGAGGCCGTGGCGTCGCACCAGAGGCAGAAACGCCTCGGGCGCCAAGACGCTGCCGTCGGGTTGCGGCCAGCGCAGAAGGGCCTCCACCCCGACGATCCGGCCGGTCTGCAGATCGAACTTCGGCTGGTAGGCCAGAGTGAGCGCAGCCTCGTCGATCGCCGCCCGGAGCCTGCCGAGCAGTTGGATCGATCCCGCCGCCCCCAATCCGGGGGGCGGTGCCGTCGGGCCGAACAGCATCTTGTCGTCCACTTCGGTCAGCAACTGCATCTCCGGGGAGTAGGTCTGCACCACCCGAGCCCGTGACCGCTTCGCGGAGTACATCGCGGTGTCGGCCCGCTGCAGCAACTCGTCGGCCGTCAGATCCGGCTCATCCGACTCAGCCAGTGCGAGTCCGACACTCGGGCGCATCAACAGCTCGTGGCCGTTGAGGACGAACGGCTCCTCGAAGGCCTCGACGACCCGGTTGCCGACGAGCTCTGCGACATCGTTGCCCCCCTCGACGAGGATCGAGAACTCGTCGCCCCCGAGCCGTGCCACCGTGTCACCCGGCCGGACGCAGTGACGCAGCCGCTGCGCGACGCCCACCAGCAGGTCGTCGCCGACCAAATGGCCGAGGTGGTCGTTGACGAGCTTGAATTCGTTGAGGTCCACTGCCAGGACCGCGAGCGAAAGACCTTCTCGCTCATGGAGGTGCATCGCGTGGCCGAGACGGTCGCTGAACAACGCGCGATTGGCCAGCCCGGTGAGTGGGTCGTGCAACGCCTGGTCGGCGACCGTGGCCACCAGCAGCCGATTCTCCTTCACGGCGAGGAACTGACGGCCCAGGACAGTCACCACCAGAATGCTTGCCACGATCAAAACGGGCCGAGACTTCAGATCCGGGACCGGTTGCGCGGCAGCCACCACCCCGGCGACCAACAGGGGCGTGTAAGGGAGCCACACCGATGCCCAACCCGGCAGAACGAACGAGTTGCGCCGCTTGCGTTTACTTTCGTGGGCCGCGGACGCTGCCACGCTGATGAACAGCAAGCCCGCAGCCCACCCGATGTCGATGACGTTGCCGGAACTGTAGGAATCTGTTGCCGTGAGATAGGCAAACGCGCTGTCCGCCAACGCGAAACAGGCCAGCCCTGCTGTCAGCAGGATCAGCGACAACCGATGCTGGCCGGTCGACCTGACCAGCGCCACGCCGGCCACCGTGAGGATGACGATGTCGGACAGTGGATACGCCAGCGAGATGACGAAGCCGAGCTGATCCGGCGCGTCGGACTGATACAGCGGGTGCAGGATCGTCACCCAACTCACCAGGAACAGCGAGCCGGCCATGATCACACCGTCGAGGAACAACCGTGCCCGCGACTGGCTGGTGTGCTCAGCGGGAAGCAGCAGCAGGGCGGCACAGGCGCCCACCGGCATCACCAGGAATGCCACATCTGCGATCGACGGGAATGGCGGCTGATGCAAATGGACCTCGTAAACAGTCCAAATCGCTTCTCCCACAGTCCATCCCAGCAAGCCGACGGTCATCGACGCCCACGCCAACCGCCGGCGTCCCCACAGCGACCGCGCCGCCAGCGCGGAGAACGCGACCGCTGGGATCGCCAGCGCCAGAAGCGCGAAATCGTCGACGACCGTCAGTGTCGGGCCATGCAGCCAGCCACTCAGGATGACAACGACGAACACGACAAACACCACAACGGCCCCGACCGCGACACGAGAAGCCTTGGGCATCGTGGCACCCTCCCCGTCGGCCGCCGGCACCATATTGACGGCCGGCGTCAGCATACCTACCGCATCAGCTCGATGTGGGGCACATCGGACTCTGACCAGTGGCAGGAGCCGTACCGCAGTGAGCAACCCGAAGTCCGGCAGGTGGCGTCGCGATCACACTTCCTCAGGATGTCGCGCAGCTTGTCGGCAGTCAGTGGCGGGCTGAAGTAATAGCCCTGGCCGATGTTGCAGCCGTGTTCACGCAGCCACTCGGCAGTGGTCGCAGTCTCGATCCCTTCGGCGACCGTGGTGAGGCCGAGTTCGTTCGCCAGGTTGATGACTGCTCGCACCACTGCGGCTGCCCGTTGATCGGCAGGGATCGGCGCGATGAAGTTGCGGTCCAGCTTGACTTCGTCGACGGTGAGGTCGCGCATATAGGACAATGCCGAATAGCCGCTGCCGAAATCGTCGATCGCGATTCGAATCCCGAACTCCTGCAACTGATTCAATACCGTCTTGGTGCGTTCCATGTGATCGAGGAACAGGTCCTCGGTGATCTCGACGGTCAATTGCGACGGACTCAGGTTGCGATCCGACAGCGCCTTCGCGAACTTGCCGGGCAAGCGTAGGTCAGCCATCGACGGCGCGAACATGTTGACCGCGACCGGAACCTCGAGGGAGTACTCCCGCCAACGCACCACGTCATCGAGCGCCTGGTTGACCACCAGGTCCGTGATCGACCCCATCAGCCCATAGCGGCGGACCAGCGGAAGAAACTCATCCGGCGACAGCAGGCCACGCTTGGGGTGCGGCCAACGCACGAGGGCCTCTACCCCCACAATCGACGCGGTATTCAAATCGAACTTCGGCTGGTACACCAGCGTCAGCTCGAATTGATCGATGGCCTGACGCAGCTCGCCGAGTAACCGGACGGTGCTGGCGCCGCTGCGGGATGCCGGCATCGGCCCGCTGGCGAACACGTCGCCGTCGGATGTCTCGGCCAGCAGCATTTCCGAGTTGAACGGGTGAACGCCGCCGGTGCGGGACCGCTTCGCCGAGTACATCGCGATGTCGGCCCGCTTGAGCAGATCCTCGGGCAGCAAATCGGGTTCGTCCTGCTCGGCTACCGCAAGCCCGATGCTGGGCCGGATCAGCAAATCTTGTCCGTCGACGATGAACGGCTCGTCGAAGGCCTCGACGACCCGGTGGGCGACCAGCTGCGACTTGTCCACCCGGCCCTCGATCAACACCGCGAACTCGTCACCGCCGAGGCGCGCCACGGTGTCCCCGGCCCGCACGCTGCCGACGATCCGCTCGGCGACCAGGCTGAGCAGCTCGTCACCGACCGGGTGACCCAGGGTGTCGTTGACGACCTTGAAATCGTCGAGATCCATGACCAGGACCCCGATCGAGAGTCCGTCGCGCTGGCGTATCTGCATCGCGTGAGTCAGTCGGTCCCGGAAGACGATGCGGTTGCCGACCCCGGTGAGCGGGTCTCGCAGAGCCTGGTCTGCGACTGTCGCCAGCAAGCTGCGATTCTCGCTCATCACCAGCAGCTGGCGGGCACTGAACGCGAGCAACAGCATGAGCCCGATCACCGGTATCGGCCCCGCCTTGAGGTCTGCTGGCGATTGGGCGAATACCGCTGCGCTGGCCAGCATCACGGGCACAAAGGGCAACCAGACCGATGTCCACGAAACAGGCTGTGCAGCAATGATTTCCCGGTGAGCGAAGCCACGACCGGTCACGGCCGCCCCGATGAACAGGACCAGTCCGATCAGCCAACCGGGGTACAGCAGCGGCGTAGCGGTCGACTGTTGGGTTGCGGTGAGGTAGACGAATGTGCCGTCGGAGATCGCGATACCCGCCATGGCCGCCGTCAACAGCGCCAGGGTCCGGCGCTGACCACCGTGCGCACGGGCCACTACCAGGAAGCCGATCGTGAGGACTGCCGCGTCCAGCACCGGGTAACCGGCCGATACCACCACTTTCAGCCGGTCGTGCGGGGCAGACTTCCAGACCGGATCGAGCACGGCGACCCAGCCGACGATCGTGAAGGATCCGGCAACGACGAGCGCATCGAGGACCAACCTCGTCCGCGAGGTACGACTGAACCCCGAGGACAGCAACAACAACGCGATCGCGGTGGCGATCGGCAGTACCAGATACGCCAGGTCGGCCACCGACGGGAACGGGTTCTCGAAGTCGATCAGTCGGTAGATGAACCAGAGAACAGCACCAAGCGTGAACGAACCGAGCCCAATTGCCATGGTGGCCCAGGCGATTCGCACCCGGCCGCGACACGTCCGCGCGGTGATGACCGACGCCACCATCGCGACGGCCGCCAGCGAGGTCATCGCGTTGTCGGCGACGGATGCGAGCGACATGCCCGACCCGCTCAGCCAGCCGATGAGGGCCAACGCGATGGCGCACGCGACGAAACAGACGCTCCAGGCAATCATCTGTTTCGCCCTCAGCCCTGTCACTCGGGCCCCCGATCGTGTCGGCCGTGCAGAACTCACGGTGACGCAATCGTAGCGAACTTCTACCCCCTGAGCGGGAAGTCCGCGGGCTCGTTTGCTAGGGCAGTTTGGCGACCAATTCCTCAACGCCGATCCGCGGACCGGTGAAGAACGGGACTTCCTCGCGCACGTGCCGACGGGCTTCAGTGGCGCGCAAGTCGCGCATCAGGTCGACAATGCGGTACAGCTCAGGAGCTTCGAACGCCAGAATCCATTCGTAGTCGCCGAGCGCGAAGGCAGGAACGGTGTTGGCGCGCACGTCCTTGTAACTGCGGGCAGCCATGCCGTGGTCGGCCAGCATCTTGCGGCGGTCCTCGTCAGGCAGCAGATACCAGTCCAGCGAACGCACGAAGGGGTAGACGCAGACGTAATTGCCCGGCTCCTCGCCGGCCAGGAATGCCGGGATGTGGCTCTTGTTGAACTCCGCAGGCCGGTGCAGGGCGACGGCGCTCCACACCGGGGTGACGGCTCGGCCCAGGGTTGTGGTGCGGCGGAAGTCGTTGTAGGTCGCCTGCAGGGACTCGATGCGCTCGGCGTGCGTCCAGAACATGAAGTCGGCGTCGGCACGCAAACCCGCGACGTCGTAGATGCCGCGCACCACGACGCCGTTGTCCTCCTGCTGCTTGAGGAAGGTCGCCGTCTCGTCGGCGACGGCGGCGCGGGCTTCTTCGTCAAAGCCCAGCTCGCCCGGTTCCGCCGCGAAGGTCGAGAACATGACGTAACGGATCGTGGCGTTGAGCTCGTCGAAGTCCAGTTTGGCCATGGCCCCCATCGTGCCACGCGGTGGTACGCCTATCGGCGGATGGTGGCCGCCACCACAGCCTCAGCCGCACGGCCGGCCACGCCGACGCAGGCCGGCACCCCGATGCCGTCGAGATAGTTGCCCGCGATCGCCAGGGTCGGCGGCAATCCGGCGCGCAGCCCCGCGGCCAGCTCGCGATGCCCCGGCGAATACTGCGGCATCGCGTCCAGCCAGCGGTGCACCCGCACATCGACCGGGTCGACCACGATCCCGAACACCGTCGACACATCGGCCAGCGCCCAGCTCTGCAGTTCGGTGTCCGACGTCGCGCGCGCCAGGTCGTCACCGAAACGCCCGAACGACAACCGCAACAACTCGGCATTGCCGCGCGATCCCCACTTGCGGGTGGACAGCGTGATCGCCTTGGCGTGCAAGCGTTCTCCGGTGGCGACCAGGACCCCGGACTGCGCGGGCAGGGGTGTCCCGCCCGGGACGGCCAATGCCAGCACCGCCGCCGAGGCGACCGGAATCCGGGCTGCAGCTGCGCCGGCGGCAGGGGCCACGTCAGCCATCAGAGGCGCGAGCCGCGGGGCCGGCACCGCGACGATCACCCCGTCGGCACCCCATTGTCGGCCGTCGTCATCGCGCAGGTTCCAGCCCGTCCCGTCGCGCCCGATGTGCTGTATCGAGGTCTGCTCCCACGTCGGCCGGCCGCATTGCACCAGCGCGTCGAGCAGCACCTGGTAGCCGCCGTCGATCGCGCCGAACACCGGGCCCTGCGTGCTGCCCGGCAGTGCACGGCGGGCGGCGTCGGTGAGACTGGGGGCTCCGGCGTCAAGAGCGGCGGCCACCGTCGGCACCGCGGAGCGGATACCGATGGTGGCCGCCGACCCGGAATAGACGCCGGACAGCATCGGGTCGACCGAGCGGGCGACGACCTGCTCGCCGAATCGGTCGGCGACCACGGCTCCGACCGCCGGGTCGGAGCCCGGCCGCCAGTGCAGTGGCCGGCCGGGCTCGGCGGCCATCTTCGCGATCGTCGCATCGTCGACCAGGCCGGTCACCGACGAGGCCGAGGTCGGAATGCCGTTGACGGTGTCGGCAGGCAACGGATGCAGGCGGCCCTGGCTGTAGATGGTGGGACGCACCCCGGTGGTGCCGATCTGGCGACCAGCCAGGCCGAGCTCTGTCAGCAGGGCAGGCACCTCGGGGCGGCGCACCACGTACGCCTCGGCGCCGATGTCCATCGGCTGACCCGCGATCCGTTCGGTGCGCAGGATGCCACCGAGACGGTCAGCCGGGTCGAACACCGTGATGTCGGCGTCCGCGCCGGCCAGCGCGCGTAGCCGATAGGCCGCTACCAAACCCGAAATGCCGCCCCCGACAACGCAATATCTCACAACGAGTGCACCAGTGCGACCAGATCGGTCAGGATGCCGGGATCGGTGGACGGCAGTACGCCGTGCCCCAGGTTGAAGATGTGCCCGGCCGCGCCGGCGTCGACCGCCAGCCTGCCGTCGTCGACCACCGCCCGCGCCGCCCGCTCGACGACCGGCCAGCCGGCCAGCAGCACGACCGGATCCAGGTTGCCCTGCAGCGCCAGCTTCTGACCCACCCGCAGGGCGGCGTCGGCCAGCGAGGTGCGCCAGTCGACACCGACGACCGTCGCCCCGGCCTCACCCATCGCGCCCAGCAGTTCCGCCGTGCCCACCCCGAAATGCGTCATCGGCACCCGGTAGTCGGCCAGCGCGGCGAACACCCGCGAGCTGTGCGGCAGCACGTGGGTGCGGTAGTCGGCCAGCGACAACGTGCCCGCCCACGAGTCGAACACCTGGATGGCGTCCACGCCGGCGTCCAGCTGCACCTTAAGGAAGGCGATCGTCAGGTCGGTCAACAGTCCCATCAACGCATGCCACGTCGAGGGGTCGGCGAACATCATCGCCTTGGTCCGCTCGTGCAGCTTGCTGGGTCCGCCCTCGACCAGATAGGACGCCAGCGTGAACGGGGCGCCGGCAAAGCCGATCAGCGGCACCTCACCGAGGTCACCCACCAGCATGCTCACCGCGTCCGAAACCGCGCTCACGCGCTGCAGCTCAAGACCTTTCAGCGCGGCGACATCGGCGGCGGTCCGCACCGGGTTGTCGATGACGGGGCCGACGTCGGGAACGATGTCCAAGCCGATGCCGGCAGCGCGCATCGGCACCACGATGTCGGAGAACAGGATCGCCGCGTCCACCCCGTGCCTGCGCACCGGCTGCAGAGTGATCTCGCTGATCAGGGCCGGGTCGAAACAGGCCTGCATCATCGTGTTCTTGGCGCGCAGTTCGCGGTACTCGGGCAGCGATCGGCCGGCCTGGCGCATGAACCACACCGGGATGCGGCTGGGTTTGCGGCCAGTGGCGGCAGCCAGATAGGGCGCCTCGGGCAGCTGGCGACGGGTACTCATCGCGTCCATGCTGCCACGGGCCGGTCAGCCCGGCCCATCCGCTCCTGCCCGCCGGAGCCCATCCCCGAGTCGCTCCGCTCCTGCCCGCCGGAGCCCATCCCCGAGTCGCTCCGCTCCTGCCCGCCGGAGCCCATCCCCGAGTCGCTCCGCCCCTGCCCGCCGGAACGGCACCAAATCGGCGCGCCTGCCCGCCCGGCCTCAGCGATAGGGCTAGCGTCAATCGACGTGACCACTGCGGAACCCGCGCTTTTCCGCGAGGCGGTGGCGGCGATGAACACCGCTCAGGTACGGGCGGAGATCGAACTCGGTCCGATCCGTCCACCTCAACGTCTCGCGCCGTACAGCTATGCGCTGGGCGCCGAGGTCAAACACCCCGACACCGAGATCGTCCCGGAAACCTCCGACGGCGATGCGTTCGGCAGGCTGATCCTGCTACACGATCCCGACGGCTCGGAGGCCTGGGACGGCACCATGCGACTGGTCGCCTACATCCAGGCCGACCTAGACTCCAGCGAGGCTGTCGACCCGCTGCTGCCCGAGGTGGCCTGGAGCTGGCTGGTGGACGCCCTGGAAAGCCGTTCCGAACACGTCACCGCACTCGGCGGCACCGTCACGGCCACCACCTCGGTGCGCTACGGCGACATCTCCGGTCCGCCTCGCGCCCACCAGCTGGAAATGCGCGCATCGTGGACGGCCACCACCATGGCGCTCGACACACATGTCCAGGCATTCTGCGAGGTCCTCGAACACGCCGCGGGTCTGCCGCCGGTGGGAGTGACGGACCTAGGTTCCCGCTCCCGCGCCTGACATGACACCAGACGATGACGCCGCGACCGCGGCGGCCGATGCCGCAGCCGAGGACGCCCCCGAGGCGACGCCCCTGCTCAGCCCCTCCGAGGGTGTGCCGCCGCTCTCGGTCAGCGCCGACGAGATCGCCCGGGCCGCCGACCAGCTGGCGAAGGGCACCGGGCCGTTCGCCGTCGACGCCGAACGCGCGTCGGGTTTCCGGTACTCCAACCGCGCCTATCTGATCCAGATTCGCCGCACCGGCGCAGGCACCGTTCTGATCGACCCGGTCAACCACGGCAGCAGTCCGATCGATGTGCTGCAGCCGGTGGCCGAGGTGCTGGCCGACGACGAATGGATCCTGCACGCGGCCGATCAGGACCTGCCCTGCCTGGCCGAGGTGGGGATGCACCCGCCCGCGCTCTACGACACCGAGTTGGCGGGCCGGCTGGCCGGTTTCGAGCGGGTCAACCTGGCGGCGATGGTGCAACGCCTGCTCGGGCTGGGGCTCGCCAAGGGGCACGGCGCGGCGGACTGGTCCAAACGTCCGCTGCCCGACGACTGGCTGAACTACGCCGCGCTGGACGTCGAAGTGCTGATCGACCTGCGCGACGCGATCGACGAGGTGCTCACCGAGCAAGACAAATCCGCTTGGGCTGCAGAAGAATTCGAGCACCTTCGACGCTCCGAGCCCACCCCGACCCGACGTGACCGGTGGCGGCGCACCTCAGGTCTGCACAAGGTCCGCAACCGCCAGGCCCTGGCAGCGGTGCGCGAATTGTGGACGGTGCGCGATCAGATCGCCCGCCGCCGCGACATCGCTCCGGGCCGGATCCTGCCGGACTCGGCGATCATCGCCGCCGCCGTCGCCGACCCCAAGACCGTCGAGGAACTGACCAAACTGCCGATCTTCGGCGGCCACAAACAACGCCGCAGTGCCCACATCTGGCTCGCGGCGCTGGAGTCCGCCCGCACCAACCCCGACCCGCCGGACAGCGCTGAACCGCAGAACGGGCCGCCACCGGCGGTGCGCTGGGCCAAACGCAAACCGGAGGCCGCCGCCCGGCTCGACGCCGCTCGGGCGCGCCTGTCCGAGTTGTCCGAACGGGTCCGGGTCCCCACCGAGAATCTGGTGTCCCCGGAGCTCGTCCGGAGACTGTGCTGGGATTGGCAGGACGCCGGCGACGTGAGCGCGGCCATCGATACCGTCTTGCGCGAAGGCGGGGCCAGGCAGTGGCAGCGCTCTCTCGTGGTCCCGGTGCTCGCCGAGGCGCTGAGTTCCGCTGCCGCCGAAGAGGCGTGAGTCAGTTCGTTTTTTCGGCAGAATCGCTGACCGTGTCGTCGAGCGTTCCGAGTGCGGCGACCCAGCCGGTCACCTGACGGGCGATGTTCTGCTCCGTCAGGCCCATCTCCTCGAGCACCTCACCGCGGCCGGCGTGGTCGATGAACTGTTGCGGCACACCGAGATCGCGGCATGGCACGTCGATGCCCGCGGCCCGCAGGGTAGCCGACACCGTGGAGCCGATGCCACCGTGCACACCGCTGTCCTCCATCGTCACCACCAGCTTGTGCGAAGTGGCGAGCGGAGCGATCCCGTCCGGCACCGGGAGCACCCAGCGCGGGTCGACCACCGTCACCCCGATGCCCTGATTGCGCAGTCGCTGAGCCACTTTCAGCGCCATCGACGCGAACGAACCGACCGCCACGAGCAGGACGTCCTGACTCAGGCCGTCGGCCGGGCGAGCCAGAAGGTCCATACCTGACACCCGCTCGAGTGCCGGAATGTCTTCGCCCACTTCACCTTTGGGGAATCGGATGGCGGTCGGGCCGTTGTCGACCTCGAGTGCCTCGCCGAGTTCTTCCCGCAGGCGGGCGCCGTCGCGCGGCGCGGCCACCCGCATCCCCGGAACGATGCCCAGGATCGACAGATCCCACATGCCGTTGTGGCTGGCGCCGTCATTGCCGGTGATCCCGGCGCGGTCCAGCACGATCGTGACCGGGAGCTTGTGCAGCGCGACGTCCATCATCATCTGGTCGAACGCGCGGTTGAGGAACGTCGAATAGATCGCCACCACCGGATGCAGACCGCCCATTGCAAGCCCGGCCGCCGAGGTCATCGCGTGCTGCTCGGCGATGCCGACGTCGAACAGCCGGTCCGGAAAGCGCTCACCGAACGCCGACAGTCCGGTCGGGCCGGGCATCGCCGCGGTGATCGCCACGATGTCGCGGCGCTTGGCGGCATACGAGATCAGCGCATCGGAGAACACCGACGTCCAACCGGGCGCGGCGGACTTCGTGGCCAGCCCGGTGTCGGGGTCGATGACTCCGCAGGAGTGCATCTGCTCGGCCTCGTCGTTCTCCGCCGGTGCGTACCCCATCCCCTTGCGGGTGACGACGTGCACGATCACCGGGGCCTTGAAGCCGCGGGCGTGGCGCAGCGCGGTCTCCACCGCATGCTCGTCGTGGCCGTCGATCGGGCCGACGTACTTCAGACCGAGGTCGGTGAACAGCACCTGCGGGGACAACGCGTCCTTGATGCCGGCCTTCACGCTGTGCATGGCCTGGTAGCAGGCCTCGCCGATGATGGGCATGCCACGTACGGCGACCCGGCCGCGTTCCAGTACCCGCTCATAGCCCGGCTGCAGCCGCAGCCCGGCGAGATGGTCGGCCAGCCCGCCGATGGTAGGCGCATACGACCGTCCGTTGTCGTTGACGACGATGATCACCGGCCGCTTTGCGGCGGCGATGTTGTTCAGGGCTTCCCAGCACATGCCGCCGGTCAGCGCGCCATCGCCCACCACGGCCACCACGTGCCGGTTGCGATGTCCGGTCAGCTCGAAGGCCTTGGCGAGGCCGTCGGCGTAGGACAGGGCGGCCGAGGCATGGCTGGATTCCACCCAGTCGTGCTCGCTCTCGGCCCGCGCGGGATAACCCGACAGGCCGTCCTTCTTGCGCAGCGTGTCGAACTCGGCGGCACGGCCGGTGAGCATCTTGTGCACGTAGGCCTGATGGCCGGTGTCGAAGAGGATCGGATCGTGCGGAGAGTCGAAGACCCGGTGCAGTGCCAGCGTCAGCTCGACGACACCGAGGTTGGGCCCGAGGTGTCCGCCCGTGGCAGCGACCTTGTGGATCAAGAACTGGCGAATCTCGGCAGCCAGATCGGTCAGCTGCGCCTGGGACAGGTGTTGCAGATCTGCGGGGCCGCGAACCTGTTCGAGCATTTGGCCAGTCTACGCACCGTCGTAGAGATCAGTCCTGTCCAGACTCGTAGATGTCGGGCACACCGTCGTGGTCGAGATCGCGGTTCTCCAGCTCCCACACCAGCCGGTAGTGCCGGTTGCGCAGGCGGAGCACGACCGAAGCGAGCAGAGCGGCCAGCAAACTTCCTGACAGCACTGCGACCTTGACCACATCCTGGCGTTCGGAACCCGGATCGTAAGCCAATTCGCCGATCAGCAGCGACACCGTGAACCCGATCCCGGCCAGCATCGACATGCCGAACACGTCGACCCAGCGCAAAGCCGAGTCGAGCCGGGCGCGAGTCACCGCGGCCAGCACCCACGTGGTCCCGAACACCCCGACCGTCTTGCCGACCACCAGCGCGGCGACGATGCCCATCGCGATCGGATCGGACAGCGCCGTTATCAAACCGTCATAGCCGCCGAACGTGACACCGGCGGCGAAGAACGCGAACACCGGCACCGCGAACCCCGCCGACACCGGGCGTATCCGGTGCTCGAAATGCTCGGCGAGCCCGGGGCCGGCCTCCGGACCGCCGGCCGCTTCGCTACGCAGGACCGGCACCGCGAAACCGAGCAGCACCCCCGCAACCGTCGCGTGCACCCCGGACTCGTGAACAAACGCCCAGGTGAGCGCGGCCAATGGGATCAGCAGCCACCATGACCGGATCCGGCGTTGTACCAGCACTGTGAACAGCGCCAACGGGATCAGGGCGACCAGCAACGCGGTGAGATTGATCTTCTCGGTGTAGAACACCGCGATCACCGTGATCGCCAGCAGGTCGTCGACGACGGCGAGCGTGAGCAGGAACGTGCGCAGCGCCCCCGGCAGGTGGGTGGACAGCACGGCAAGCACCGCGACCGCGAACGCGATGTCGGTCGCCGTCGGGATGGCCCACCCCCGCGCCGCGCCGCCTCCTTCACCGAACGTGAAGGAGACGAAGATCACTGCCGGCACCACCATGCCGCCCACCGCGGCGGCGATCGGCAACGCGGCGCGACCGGGATCACGCAGATCGCCTGCGACGAATTCGCGCTTGAGTTCGAGCCCGACGACGAAGAAGAAGATCGCCAACAGCCCGTCGGCCGCCCAACCGCCCAGCGTCAGATCAAGGTGCAGGCCCAGCCGGTCGGTGCCGACGTGGAATTCGCCCAGCCGGTGGTAGGCCGCCGACCACGGTGAGTTCGCCCAGATCAGGGCGATTGCCGCAGCCGCCAGCAGCAGCGCGCCGCCGACGGTCTCCCTGCGCAGGATCGTGCTGACCCGCGATGTCTCCGACCACGATCCCCGGGCGAACAGCGCGCGGGCGAGATACGGCTTGCGGTCGGCCACCAGTCTCCTCAGACATCGACGGGCATGGAAAAGCTCACGCCGACCAGACTTCCCGGCACACCTGCGCAGCAGTCTAGCCGCCAGTCGTCAGCGAGTGAGTATCGCGACGCACTCGACGTGATGGGTGAGCGGGAACGAGTCGAACACCCGCAACTGCTCGACGTCGTAGCCCTGCTTGCGGTAGAGCCCGATGTCACGGGCGAATGATGCTGCCTCACAACCGATGTGGATCACCCGCGGGACTTCGGCGGTCGCCAGCTGTTCGATGACCTCCCGGCCGGCACCGGCTCGCGGCGGATCCAGCACCGCGACGTCTGCGCGACGTGGCTGTGCGCTCAGCGCCCGCCGGACCGAGTCGGTGACCACCGAGACGCAGGTGAGGTCGGCCAACGCCGCGTGCGCCGCCCGCGACGAGCCACGCGACGTGTCGACGGTCACCACCTGCCCGGATTCGCCGACGCCTTCGGCGAGCGCGGCCGCGAAAACGCCCGAGCCGCCGTACAGATCCCACGCCGTCATCCCGGTGTCCAGCTGCGCCCACTGACCGATCAGGCCGCTGTACACCCGGGCAGCGTCGCGGTGCGCCTGCCAGAACGCCGTCACCGGTATTCGCCAGACCCGGTCGCCGACCCGTTGCACCGCTTCGTAATTGCCCTCGATCACCCGGGTCGAGACCTTGCGGCCCGACCGCGGCCCGGACTGCACGACGTGGCGGTCCCCGTCGTCGTCGACGGCCACGTGCACATGGGCCCCCGGCGCCCACGTCACATCCGCAAGCCCGTCGAGCATGCCGGGCGGCAGCTGCGCGCACTCCAGATCGGTGACGAGTTCCGAACTGTGATAACGGTGGAACCCCACCAGGCCCGCATCGGTGGTGTCCAGCCGCACCCGGGTGCGCCAGCCACGCGCGACGCCGTCACCGAGCGGTTCGGCAACCCCGTCCCAATGGAAATCACCGAGCCGGGCCAGCTGATTGGCCACCACCTGCCCCTTGAGCACCCGGGCCGCCTCCGGCGTGGCGAATGCCAGATCGCAGCAGCCGGCCCCGCCGACGCCGGCGATCCGGCACTGTGACGCCACCCGGTCCGGTGACGGCTGGAGAACCTCGATTGCCTCTGCGTGCCAATACGATCCGCGGTCGCCGGTCACCCGGGCCCGCACCACCTCACCGGGCAGGGCGTATCGCACGAACACCACCCGGCCGTCGTGGCGTGCCACGCAGCTACCCCCGTTGGCGGCCGCGCCGGTGGTCAGTTCCAGCTCGACCGTATCCCCCTGACTCACTATCGATTCACTCCAAGAAGCCCCGTCGTACGTCGCCCGGAGCGTTCTGCGACTGCAACTCGTGCACGCGCTCCGACGAATTGAGTTGCCACGGAACCGAAGTCACCATCACGTTCGGCATGAACAGCAGTCGGCCCTTGAGTCGCAACGCGCTCTGATTGTGCAGCACCTGCTCCCACCAGTGGCCGACCACATACTCCGGGATGAAGACCGTCACCACCGTGCGCGGCGCTTCCTTGCTGATCCGCTTGACGTAGTCGAGTACCGGACGGGTGACCTCTCGATACGGGGAGGCAACGACTTTCAGCGGGACGGTGATGTCGCTGTCTTCCCACTTGTGGACCAGCTGGCGGGTCTCGGAGTCGTCGACGTTGACGGTGATGGCTTCGAGCACATCGGGCCGGGTGGCCCTGGCATAAGACAGTGCGCGCAACGTCGGCATGTGCAGCTTGGAGACCAGCACGACCGCGTGGTTACGGCTGGGCAGCACCACGTCGCCCTGCTCGGCTTCCTGCTCGGCAAGCTCGCGGGCCACGGTGTCGTAATGCTTGTGGATCGCCTTCATCAGAATGAAAAGGCTTGACATGGCCAGGATTGCGATCCATGCGCCGGCGACGAACTTGGTGACCAGAACCACGATCAGCACGGCGCCGGTGGCGAGGAAGCCGATCGTGTTGATCACCCGCGAGCGCATCATGTGCCTACGGACGCGCGGATCGGTTTCGGTGCGCAAGTGGCGCGTCCAGTGCCGGACCATGCCGATCTGGCTGAGCGTGAACGACACGAACACGCCGACGATGTAGAGCTGGATGAGCGCGGTCACCTCGGCCCGGAAAGCCACCACGAAAGCGATCGCGGCCAACGCCAGGAACACGATGCCGTTAGAGAACGCCAGCCGGTCCCCGCGGGTGTGCAGCTGGCGGGGCAGGTAACGATCCTGAGCCAGGATCGAACCCAGCACCGGGAACCCGTTGAAGGCGGTGTTGGCCGCCAGCACCAGGATCAGGGCGGTGACACCGGTGATCAGGAACAGGCCGATCGGGAAGTCGTGGAACACCGCGTCGGCCAGCTGGGCGACCAGGGTCTTCTGCTGATAGTTGTGCGGCGCGCCGACCAGCTGGGTCGCGGGATCATCAGCCACCTTCACCCCGGTCGCCTTGGCCAGCAGGATGATGCCCATGAACAGCGAGATGGCGATCAGGCCGAGCATCGCCAGTGTGGTGGCTGCATTGCGCGACTTGGGCTTCCGGAATGCGGGCACACCGTTGCTGATCGCCTCGACACCGGTCAGCGCGGCGCAGCCGGAGGAGAACGCGCGCGCAACCAGGAACACCAGGGCGAAGCCGAGTACCTTGCCGTGCTCGTTGTGCACCTCGAAGCCGGCCGACTCGGCGCGCAGCGGGATGTCGAGCACGTAGATCTGGAACAGGCCCCAGCCGAGCATGATGTACATGCCGAACATGAACGCGTAGGTGGGAATCGCGAATGCGGTGCCGGATTCGCGAATCCCGCGC
Organism: Mycolicibacterium aromaticivorans JS19b1 = JCM 16368; assembly: GCF_000559085.1. Taxonomy (NCBI): domain Bacteria; kingdom Bacillati; phylum Actinomycetota; class Actinomycetes; order Mycobacteriales; family Mycobacteriaceae; genus Mycobacterium; species Mycolicibacterium aromaticivorans. The sequence continues at coordinate 498,514 of NZ_JALN02000001.1, forward strand.
AGGTTGATCGACGCGAGAAGCACGATGGCCGCCACCGCGAACCACACCTTGTGGGTATCGACGAACGGGATTGCCGACCCGATGTTCGACATCGCCGAGGCCATCGACACCGCGACGGTCAGCACGTAGTCGACCAGCAGGGCGCTGGCCACGGTCAGGCCCGCGGTCGGTCCGAGGTTGGTGGTCACCACCTCGTAGTCGCCGCCGCCGGACGGGTAGGCGTGCACGTTCTGCCGGTAGGAGGCGACCACCACGAGCATCACCAGCGCGACAGCCAGCCCGATCCACGGCGCCATCGCGTAGGCGGACAGGCCCGCCACCGAGAGCACCAGGAAGATTTCCTCGGGTGCGTAGGCCACCGATGACATGGCGTCGGAGGCGAACACCGGCAAGGCAATGCGCTTGGGCAGCAGCGTGTGACTCAGCTTGTCGCTGCGGAACGGCTGCCCCAGGACCAGCCGACGTGCGGCGGTCGAAAGCTTAGACACGAGTGCCAAGAGTAGGCCTTCGGCGATTTGGCTGTAGCGTTCCCCATACGGTCGGGTCGGCGCACGGCAAAGTCGAGAGGACACCAGGTGCGGGTAGTGGTGATGGGATGCGGCCGCGTCGGCGCCTCGCTGGCCGACGCGCTGTCCCGGATCGGCCATGAGGTGGCGATCATCGACCGGGACCCGACGGCCTTCCACCGGCTGTCCCCCGACTTCTCCGGCGAGCGGGTGCTGGGCATGGGATTCGACCGAGAAGTTCTGCTGCGCTCGGGAATCCAGAACGCCGATGCGTTCGCCGCGGTGTCCTCCGGGGACAACTCCAACATCATCTCGGCGCGGGTCGCCCGCGAGACGTTCGGTGTGCAGCGCGTCGTCGCGCGGATCTACGACGCCAAGCGCGCTGCGGTCTACGAACGCCTCGGCATCCCGACGGTGGCCACTGTGCCGTGGACCACCGACCGGCTGCTGGGCGCGCTGGTGCGCGACACCGAGACCACCAAATGGCGTGATCCGACCGGCACGATGGCCGTCGCCGAAGTGGTGCTGCACGAGGGCTGGGTGGGTCACCGACTGACCTCGCTGGAGGAGGCAACCGGCGCCCGAGTCGCGTTCGTGGTGCGGTTCGGTACCGGCATCCTGCCCGAGCCCAAGACCGTGCTGCAGGCAGGCGACCAGGTGTACATCGCGGCGGTGTCCGGGCGCGCCGCCGAAGCGCTGGCCATCGCCGCGCTGCCACCCGGCCCTGACGTCGGAGAGGGGCACTGATGGGCGACAAACGGCTCAAAGTGGCGATCGCCGGGGCGGGCGCCGTCGGACGGTCGATTGCCCGCGAACTGCTCGAGAGCGAGCACGACGTGACGCTCATCGAGCGCAATGCCGAGCATCTCGACGTCGACGCCATCCCGGCCGCACACTGGCGCCTGGGCGACGCCTGCGAGATCAGCCTGCTGGAGTCGGTGCACCTGCAGGAGTTCGACGTCGTCGTCGCCGCCACCGGTGACGACAAGGCGAACGTAGTGCTGTCCTTGCTGGCCAAGACGGAGTTCGCGGTCTCCCGCGTCGTGGCCCGGGTCAACGATCCGCGCAACGAGTGGCTTTTCGACAACTCGTGGGGCGTCGACGTGGCGGTGTCGACGCCGCGGATGCTGGCCTCGCTGGTGGAGGAGGCCGTCGCGGTCGGCGACCTGGTGCGGCTCATGCAGTTCCGCCAGGGCCACGCCAACCTCGTCGAGATCACCCTGCCCGACGACACCCCGTGGGGTGGGCGGCCGGTCCGCAAGCTGATCCTGCCGCGAGACGCCACGCTGGTGACGATCCTGCGCGGGCCGCGGGTGATCGTGCCGGAGGCAGACGAGCCGCTGGAGGGTGGCGACGAGCTGCTGTTCGTGGCTGCCCCGGAAGTGGAAGACGAACTGCGCAAGACCGTGCTGTCGGCCTCGACCGGCTAGTCCCGGTACACCGGCGCCGGGCGCGGCCCGTCCCGGTCGTGGCACGCCGCGGCGGCGGCCGACGACCCGGCGGACAGCGCAGACACGTCGTCGCGGATGCCCACCGCCGAGACGATGCCCGCTATCACGAGCAGCACCGCTGCGGTCACCACGCCCTGCCGAAAACCGTCGAAAGTCATTGCGCCCCCGACGATGACCGCCGTGAACGCGATCGCGATCAGACCCGCCACCCGGGCGACCGCGTTGTTGATCGCCGAGCCGATGCCGCTTTGCGACGTCGGGACGGCGGCCAGCACCGCAGCGGTCAACGGGGACACGGCAACCGAGAGCCCCACCCCGAACAGCGCCATACCCGGCAGCGTCTGCAGCCACACGTTGCCTGCGCCCATCGCCATCCATCCGAATCCTGCCGCGGCGATCACCGGTCCGGCCGCCATGAAGCGGCGCGGTCCGTAGCGGCCCGCGAGCTCACCGAACCGGGCCGCCAACATGAACGAGAGGACGGGCACCGGCAGTGTCGCCAGGCCGGCCTGCGCGGGCGACAGTCCCCGGACCTCCTGAAGGAACAACGCCACCAGCAGCTGGCCCAGCGAGATGCCCGCGTAGAGGAACACCGTGGCGAGGTTGCCGACCGTGAAGTTGCGCGCCGAGAAGACCGCGGGCGGCAGCATCGGGTGGCGCGCGCGGCGTTCCCACCAGCCGAATGCGATCAGACTGGCGGGCCCGACGATCAGCGCGGTGACGACGGCCGGATCGTGCCAGCCCAACCGCTGCTGCTCGATCATCGCGAAGACCGTGGCGCTCAACCCGACCGCGGTGAGGACGGCGCCGACGGCGTCGATACGCGCACCCGTCCGGGGTGTCTGATCGGTCAGCTTGCCGGTGAGGGTCAGCGTGACCGCCAGCGGGACAACGTTGACGGCGAACACCCACCGCCAGCCCAGGGTTTCGACGAGCACACCGCCCAGCAGCGGCCCGATGACGAATGCGGTGCCGGTCCAGGCCGTCCAGACGCCGATCGCGCGGGACTGCTCGGCGCCGGTGAACCGGGCGTTGAGCATCGCCAGTGAGCTGGGGACCAGAAAAGCCGCACCCAGTCCCTGGAAGCAGCGGCCGGCGACCAGCACCAGTCCACTGGGTGCTGCCGCGCACAGCAGTGAGGCGACGCCGAACACCACCAGCCCGGCACGCAGAACCGTCAGCCGCCCGAAGGTGTCGGAGATCGCACCGGCGAGCAGAATCAGCGCGCCGAGCGTGAGCAGGTATCCGTCGACGACCCACTGCTGGATGACCAGGCCGCCGCCGAGTTCGGCGCTGATGGCAGGCAGAGCCGGATTGACCACCGAACCGTCGAGAAATGCGACGAAGGACGCCAGTACCGCGACCGCGACGAGCAGACGGTCGTCGCGCGCAACCACTGTCAGTCTTCGGCGGGCGCGACGTCGCCGTCGTGGCTACGTGCGTGGGCAGCGTGAACGGCGCGTTGCGCCTCGCGGATCGCCAGGTAGGTCACCAGCGCGGCCACCGCGGTCAGCGGCCAGCCCATCGCGATCCGGGCCACTCCGAGCCAGCCGGTCTGATCGGCGTCGTAGAGGTGACGCTGCACCGCGAACCGGGAGGCGAACACCAGCACCCAGGTCAGCGTCGCGATGTCGAAGGCGAACACCGCGCGCCGGCTTCCGCGCCACGCACGGTCCTTGTTGCTGACCCAGCTCCAGACGTATCCGACGATCGGCCTGCGAATGACGACCGAGAGTGCGAACACCGCCGCCCAGATCAGCGACGTCCAGATGCCAAGCAGGAAGTAGCCCTTCGACGCGCCGACGAGCCACGCGATCAGCGCGCTTATCCCCACGCCGATGAACCCCGAGATGGCGGGCTGCACCGAATCGCGGCGGTAGAGCCGCCACACCAGGATCAGGGCGGCGACGCCGAGCGCGGCACTGATCGCGGGCACCAAGCCGAAGGCGGTGTTCACCGGGACCAGGACCGCCACCGGCAGCGCCGAGTAGATCAGGCCGCTGATGCCGCCCATCTGGGCCAGCAGCTCCTGCGCGGGCGTCTTCTCCTCGGGGGTCACCGCTGGGGTGTCGGCGGCGGCGTCCTGACTGCGATCGCTGTCTTCGACGGGACGGCTCAAGTCTGGATCTCGTAGTGCGGGTTGTAGATGGCCTTCGTGCCGTTCTCGAGGGTGCCGAGCCGGCCGCGCACTCGCAGGGCACGACCCGACTCGATGCCGGCGATACGGCGCTGTCCCAGCCAGACCAGCGTGACGGTGTCGGTTCCGTCGAACAGCTCGGCGCGCACACCACCTGCGCACCCCTTGGCGTTGGTCTCGACACTGCGCAAGGTGCCCACCATGGTGACCTCTTGGCCGCGCTGGCAATCGATTGCTCGCTGGGCGCCGGTTCCGGCGGCTTCGTCGGTGAGTTCCTCGACGTCGCGCTGCTCAGGGTCTTCCGTCAACCGACGAGTGAGACGTCGGACGAAACTTTCGGCCGTAGCCATGGCCTCTCCTGATACTCCAGCGGATCACAATGCCAACGCAACGGTAGACCTCTTGGTGCCGCGATGCCACGTGGCATACCCGCGGCGGGCGTTGCTAATACGTCACAGGGCACGATCATGAGATGACGATCACTTTTCGCGGTGTCACGGCGGTGCTGCTGCCCGGCACGGGAAGCGATGACGACTACGTGTACCGGGCGTTCGCCGGCCCCCTGCACGGCGTCGGCGCCGTGGTCACGACGCCCGCTCCGCAGCCCGCCCGGCTGATCGACGGCTACCTCGAAGCGCTCGACGATGCCGCCCGGAACGCCCCGATCATCGTCGGGGGGGTGTCGATCGGGGCGGCCGTGACACTGGCGTGGGCGCTGGCCCACCCGCAACACGCGGTCGCGGTGCTGGCCGCCCTGCCGGCCTGGAGCGGCGCTGCCCAATCCGCTCCTGCCGCGCTCTCAGCCCGCCACACCGCGCATCAGCTGCGCACCGAGGGACTGGTCGCGACCACCACGCAGATGCGCGCGTCCAGCCCGGGTTGGCTGGCCGACGAGCTGGCCCGAAGCTGGCTGGGTCAGTGGCCGGATCTGCCCGACGCGATGGAGGCCGCGGCGCGGTATGTCGCGCCGAGCATCGCCGAGATGGGACGGCTGAGTGTGCCGATGGGGGTGGCGGGGGCGACCGACGACCCGATCCATCCGTTGGAGGTGGCACTGGAATGGGTTGCGGCGGCGCCGCGAGCGGCACTGCGGACGGTCAGCCTCGCCGACTTCGGGCCGAAGCCGGAGCTTCTGGGTTCGGCGTGTCTGGCGGCGTTGACCGACGCCGAGGGCTGATCAGCCCCCGGTGCTGGAGCTGCGCAGCTGCTGCATTGCCGAACCGGATGCGCTGCGCCGCTCGGTCGGCGGCTGGGCCTGGCCCTGCTGCTCCTGAACGATGGCCTGCTGCGCCGCCGCCATTTGAGCCTGCTGGGCGGCGGCCTGACGCAGCTGCTCGAGCATCGGTTCGGGCAACTGGACCTGGAGCGGGGTACGGACCGGCAGCGGCGTTTCACCGCGACGAACGACGGTGTCACTCAAGGCTTCCCGCGCCTCGGCAACCAGGTTGGCCATGGCCTCCGGAGCGCCGTTGACCACGCAGCGGATCATCCACCGATAGCCGTCGACGCCGATGAAGCGCACCACGCCGGCGCCAGTACCGACCACCTCGCGGCCCCAGGGACCGTCCTCGATGGAGACCTGTGCGTTGTCCTTGCGCAACGAGTCCGCCAGCTCGCTGGCCACCTCACGCCACAGCCCGGGCGACTTCGGCGCCGCGTAGGCGGCGATCGTGAACCGGCCGTGCGGCGTGACCACCCAGACCGCGCTGGGAACGCCCACCTCGTTCAACTCGACCTGGATCTGGCCGGCCGACGGCATCGGCACCAGCACCGAACCGAGGTCCAGGCGGGCTTCGGCGGCATCGGCCGGGTTGTCGAAGTCCTCGACGTCGAACGGGCCGCCGTCATAACCGTCATCGACGTCATCGGCGTCGTCGGCGTCGTCGGCAACGGGGTCCTGGACCACTGCGTCCTTTGCCGCCTGGTCCGCGCCGCTGTCTGATTCGTTCTTACGTCTGCCGAATGCCATCACAAACTCGCATGTCCGCCGGAGGATCCGTGGCCGCCTTCGCCACGGGTGGTGTCAGCCAGTCCGGCCTCGTCGAACGAGGCCACCTCGACCAGCTCTGGAAGTTCGACCCGCTGGACCAGCAATTGGGCAATGCGGTCGCCACGCCGGATCGAGATCGGCGTCGCGGGGTCGAGGTTGATCAACGAGATCTTGACTTCGCCGCGATAACCGGCGTCGATCGTGCCGGGGCTGTTGACGATTGAAAGGCCAACGCGCGCAGCCAAACCGGACCGCGGGTGGACCAGTCCGACCATGCCGTGCGGAATGGCCACGGCGATGCCGGTGGCTACCAGCGCGCGCTCACCGGGCGCCAGGTCGACGTCGCGGGCGCTGAACAAATCCACGCCCGCGTCGCCGTCGTGGGCGCGGCTGGGCATTGGGAGATCGCGGTCAAGGCGAACCACCGCGAGAGGAGTCGGCACGATGGGAAAGACTACCCTTGGCCGCGTGTCTGGTTCGCGTGTGACCTCGCAAACCCTGCGGTACCGCGAGCGGCTCTGGGTGCCGTGGTGGTGGTGGCCGCTCGGTCTGGCATTGGCGGCACTGATCGCCAAGGAAGTCACCATGGGTGTGCGCACCCTGCCGGTGTGGCTGCCGTATGCAGTGCTCGGCGCCGTCGCGCTGGGCGTGCTGCTGTGGATGAGCCGCACCGAGGTCCGGGTCGTGACCGGCGGCGACAACGGCGATGACGTCGAATTGTGGGCAGGTCAGGCACATCTGCCCACGTCGGTGGTATCCCGGTCGGCCGAGATCCCGCGAACGGCGAAGTCGGCGGCGCTGGGCCGTCAGCTCGATCCGGCAGCGTTCGTGCTGCATCGCGGCTGGGTGGGTCCGCTGGTGCTGGTGGTGCTCGACGATCCGGACGATCCGACGCCGTACTGGCTGGTCAGCGCCCGCCATCCGGACCGGGTGCTCTCAGCGCTGCGGAGCTGATCGTCCCGCTGACTACGCCGCGCAGTCGGTGCAGATCATCACGCCGTTCTTGTCGCTGGCCAGCCGGCTGCGGTGATGCACCAGAAAGCAACTCGAGCAGGTGAATTCGTCGGCCTGCTTGGGAACAACGCGTACCGAGAGCTCTTCACCCGACAGATCCGCGCCGGGCAGCTCGAAATTCTCCGCGGAATCCGTCTCGTCGACGTCTACTACGGCCGACTGCGCCTCGTTGCGGCGCGCCTTGAGTTCCTCCAGCGAATCCTCGGACACCTCGTCGGTCTCGGTGCGCCGCGGGGCGTCGTAGTCGGTAGCCATCTCTTGTCCCCTCGTAACCTCAGCATGGCTTTGTATCAGCGTGGAACGGATCCGCCAAACGATTCGTGCCCAGATGCCCCTTACGTCGTATGTGATTTACGTCACATGTATTCATTCTGATCGACGGGCGTGTTGGGCCGGTATCCAGCCGGTGCCTCTAGAGTGCATCCGTGGTCGCTCAAATCACGGAGGGTACGGCCTTCGACAAGCACGGTCGCCCGTTCCGTCGACGCAACTACCTGCCCGGACTCATCGCCCTGGGCGTGATGTTCGTGATCACCGCAATCGTGTGGGGATTCGTGCTGACCCGCCCCGTCGACGTGCGGGAGGCGGCGGCCTGCAATCCGCCGCCGCCGGCCGCCGATCCCGGCGCCCCCACCCTCGGCCAGCAGGTGTCGCACTCGTCGATGATCGACGTCGCACCTGCCAAGCTCGTCGACACCAAGATCCGGGTGCTCAACGCCAGCGGCCAGGGCGGCCAGGCCAGCGAGATCGCCGGCGCGCTACGTGACCTCGGCTTCGCCCAGCCCACCGCGGCCAACGATCCCATCTACACCAACACCCGGCTGACCTGTCAGGGCCAGATCCGCTTCGGCGCCAGCGGCCGGGCCGGTGCGGCCGCGGTCTGGCTGGTGGCACCGTGCGTCGAGCTGTTCCAGGACGACCGCAAGGACGACTCGGTGGACTTGGCCATCGGCACCGACTTCACCACGCTGGCGCACAGCGACGACATCGACGCAGTCCTGGCCGGTCTGCGCCCGGACGCCACCGAGCCGGCCGATTCGACCTTGCTGACCAAGATCCACAACGGCACCTGCTGACTAGGTCAGCGGCTGCAGACCCCCGAAACCCGCCAGGGCGTCGGTGAGCGCAGCCGCGATCCCCGGCGCCGCCGCCACCAGTAACGCGCCGTCCTCGTCGAGCTGCGGCAGCGCCACCACCGCGCCCGCCTCGGCGGCGATCAGCGCGCCCGCGGCCCAATCCCACACGTGCAGGCCGTGCTCATAGTGAGCATCGAGACGGCCCGCGGCGACCATGCACAGATCCAGCGAGGCCGACCCGATCCGGCGGACGTCACGCACCAGCGGCAGCAACCGCGCCAGCAACGCGGACTGCTCGGCGCGCCGCTGCGGGGCATAGCCGAAACCGGTGCCCACCAACGCCATCGACAGCTCGGTCACCGGGGCGGCCCGCAGTTCCCGGCGCTGCCCGCCGCGGGACACGTGCGCGCCGCCTCCGGCGGCCGCCGAGTACACCTCACCGCTGACCACGTCGGCCACCGCGCCCGCGACCGACACGCCGTCGATCTGGGCGGCGACCGAGATCCCGTATGCCGGAATGCCGTACATGAAGTTCACCGTGCCGTCGATCGGGTCGAGCACCCAACACACCGCACCGTCGGTGCCCGCCGCCGGGCCACCGCCCTCCTCCCCGAGAATCACATCGCCGGGACGCAGCGCGCTGATCCGATCACGCAGTAGGAGTTCGGTTTCGGTGTCCACAATGGTCACCGGATCGGTCGGCGTGCTCTTCGTCTGAACTATCCCGGCCTGAACCGCATTCGCGGCCTGAGCCTGCTCGTCGTCGAAGACTTCCGCGCGCCGGCGACGGACGAACTCGGCGGCTTCGGCGGCCAGCTGCTCCGCCAGTGCCCGTAACACTTCTCCGCCGTCGTTGCTCACCCGACCATCGCAGCACAGACGTCCCGACACCGAACACAAAGGGGCGCGCAGCCACTAGTGTGTGCATCGCGCAGACCGCCCGCGTCGCCGAGGAGCAGCCCATGCCCGAGACCGAATCCCCCACCACCCCCGGACAGAACCGCGGCTTCGGCGTCGACGTCGGTGGCAGTGGGGTCAAGGGTGGCATCGTCGATCTCGACACCGGCAAACTGATCGGCGACCGCTACAAATTGCCGACCCCGCAGCCCTCCACCCCCGAAGCGGTCGCCGCGACGGTCGCCGAGGTGGTCAAGCACTTCGACTGGACCGGCCCGCTGGGCGTCACCTACCCCGGGGTCGTCGTCAACGGCGTCGTGCAGACCGCGGCCAACGTCGACAAGGGCTGGATCGGCACCAACGCCTCCGAGGTCATCGGCGCGGCCTTGGGCGGCCAGCACGTGGTGGTGCTCAACGACGCCGACGCCGCGGGCATAGCGGAGCAGCACCACGGCGCCGGCCGCAACAGGGACGGCGTGATCATCTTGCTGACCTTCGGCACCGGGATCGGGTCGGCCGTGATCCACGGCGGTCAGCTGCTGCCGAACACCGAGTTCGGCCATCTCGAGGTCGACGGCAAGGAGGCCGAACACCGGGCGGCGTCCTCGGTCAAGGAACGCAAGGACTGGAGCTACGAACGGTGGAGCCAGGAAGTCACGAAAGTCCTGGTCAGCATCGAGAATGCGCTGTGGCCTGACCTGTTCATCGCCGGCGGCGGCATCAGCCGCAAGGCCGACAAATGGATCCCGCTGCTGAACAATCGGACCCCGGTGGTCGCCGCCGAGTTGCAGAACGAGGCGGGCATCGTCGGGGCCGCGATGGCGGCGCAGGCCGACGTCACACGCTGATTTTTCGTCGCTCGGCGCGGTAGCAGCCCACACTGTCGTTACAATGGTCGATGGCGGCCGCCTACCGGATAGCGGCGAGAATCCACCACGAGATCCACGCCAATAGTCCTCATAGCCGACGCTTTCGGTGGCGCGCCCACGCCCGCCGAGAGCCAGCACGACCGAAAGGGTGTACGTGGCAGCGACGAAGGCAAGCCCGGCAACCGATGAGCCGGTGAAGCGCACCGCCACCAAGACTCCCGCGAAGAAGTCGGCGGCCAGCCAGACCAAATCGGCGGCCAACGGTTCCGCGCCGGTCAAGCGTGCCGCCAAGGCCGCTCCCCGCGCCGCCGGAGCCGAACCCGGCGATTCCGAGATCACTGACGCAACGGCCACCCCGACCAAGACGCGCGCCACCAAGGCTGCCGCGAAGAAGGCCCCGGCCACCCGCGGCCGGGCCAAGAAGGATGCGGCCCCCGCCGACACCGACGCCGAGGCCGGCGCCGATGAGGAACTCGACGGCGACCTCGATGTCGATCCCGAACTCGACGTAGCCGAGGACGACATCGAACTCGAGGACCTCGAAGACGTCGCCGAAGATTCTGACGACGCGGCCGACGAGGAAGCCGCCCCAGCCGCGGGCGCGCCGGCCGCCGAGGGCGAGTCCGGGGACGAAGAGGACATCGCCGAGCCGTCGGAGAAGGACAAGGCGTCCGGCGACTTCGTGTGGGACGAAGAAGAGTCCGAGGCATTGCGGCAGGCCCGCAAGGACGCCGAGCTCACCGCCTCGGCCGACTCGGTTCGCGCCTACCTGAAGCAGATCGGCAAGGTCGCGCTACTCAACGCCGAGGAAGAGGTCGAGCTCGCCAAGCGGATCGAGGCAGGCCTCTACGCCACCCAGTTGATGGCGGAGAAGACCGACAAGGGCGAGAAGCTGCCGGTTCAGCAGCGCCGAGACATGCAGTGGATCTGCCGCGACGGTGACCGCGCGAAGAACCATCTACTCGAGGCCAACCTGCGTCTTGTGGTGTCGCTGGCCAAGCGCTACACCGGTCGCGGCATGGCCTTCCTGGACCTCATCCAGGAAGGCAACCTGGGTCTGATCCGCGCTGTCGAGAAGTTCGACTACACCAAGGGCTACAAGTTCTCCACGTACGCCACATGGTGGATCCGCCAGGCGATCACCCGCGCGATGGCCGACCAGGCCCGCACCATCCGTATCCCGGTGCACATGGTCGAGGTCATCAACAAGCTCGGACGCATCCAGCGTGAGCTGCTCCAGGATCTGGGCCGCGAGCCCACTCCCGAAGAGCTCGCCAAGGAAATGGACATCACGCCGGAGAAGGTGCTGGAGATCCAGCAGTACGCGCGTGAACCCATCTCGCTGGACCAGACCATCGGCGACGAGGGCGACAGCCAGCTCGGCGACTTCATCGAGGATTCCGAGGCCGTCGTGGCCGTGGACGCGGTGAGCTTCACCCTGCTGCAGGATCAACTGCAGTCAGTGCTCGAGACGCTCTCCGAGCGCGAAGCCGGCGTGGTGCGGCTGCGGTTCGGCCTGACCGACGGCCAGCCGCGCACACTCGACGAGATCGGGCAGGTCTACGGAGTCACCCGCGAACGGATCCGCCAGATCGAGTCGAAGACCATGAGCAAGCTGCGGCACCCGAGCCGTTCCCAGGTGCTGCGCGACTACCTGGACTGAGGCCCGAACCGATTTCGCTGCGCCGCAGCAGTTTTCACTGGGCAGCACGCGCTGCCGGGTGCGTACTGCTGACGGTGGCCACCGCGTGCTCACACGGGCCCGCACCGCACGAGACCCTGACCCGGGCCGCGGTTCCCACGTACCTGCCCGCGCCACCGGTCGGGCCGCCGACGCCCGATCTTCCCGAGGTGTCGAAAATCGTCACCGAGGCCGTCGCGGCGAACCGCCTGCCCGGTGCGGTGGTCGTGGTCGGGCACGGGGGCAAGATCGTCTTCCGCAGGGCCTACGGCGTGCGCAAGCTGCCCGGCGAACGCGGACTGGACGGATCGCCCGCCCCCGCCGAACCGATGACCGAGGACACCATCTTCGACCTCGCGTCACTGACGAAGCCGCTGGCCACGGCGACGGCCGTCATGCAGCTTTACCAGCAGGGCCGGCTGGGAGTCGACGACCCGATTCAGAAGTACCTGCCCGAATTCAACACCGGCAACGATCCCAAACGCGCCGCGGTCACGGTGCGGATGCTGCTCACCCACACCTCAGGTGAAACCGGTGACGTCGAGCTCAAGGACCCGTGGGGTTTGGACTCCCCCGATCGCGCCGAGGGTTTCCGTCGCGCACTCACCACACCGCTGGAATCTCCTCCCGGAGAGGGGTTTCGCTACTCCGACATCAACTTCATCGTGCTCGGCGCGCTGATCGAGCGACTCACCGGTGAGCCCGAGGACGACTACGTTCAACAGCACGTATTCGCCCCGCTCGGCATGGCCGACACCCGTTATCTACCACTGGCGAAGGTGTGCGGACACAACAAGATCACCGGCGCCGCAGTCCGGTGGTCGCCTACCGAATCAACCGAATGCACTGCAGGCCAATGGAATACGGTTCTACTCCCCCGCATCGCACCGACGGCGTGGGATGAGGACAGCCCCGGCGAGCCGAACCGCAACCCGGATTTCGGCCACCTACTACGCGGAACTGTGCACGATACGACGGCGCGGCGAATGGGTGGGGTCGCCGGACATGCCGGGGTGTTCTCCACCGCCTCCGACGTCAGCGTCTTCGCCCAGGCACTACTCGACCGGCTTGCGGGCAGGCCCAGCACTTTTCCGCTGACGCAGTCGAGCCTCGAGTTGATGACCTCTCCGCAACAGCCGGGGCATACCACGGGACAACTCGACGCGGCCAACGCCGCGCTGGCTAGGAAGCCGGGCCATCGCCCGCGGTATCCGGCGATCCCCGGACAGAACCTTCGCGGTCTCGGCTGGGACATCGACACCGGCCAGTCCGGCGCCCGCGGCACGGTGTTTCCCGTCGGCGGCTTCGGCCACACCGGCTTCACCGGGACGTCACTGTGGCTGGATCCCCGATCCGACACCTACGTGGTGCTGCTGTCGAACGCGGTTCACACCCGCGGCAGCTCTCCGATCACGTCGCTGCGCGCTGCCGTGGCCACCGCCGCCGCGCGATCATTGCGCCTCTACGGCAGCGGCTGAGCAGGCCCTACTCCCTCGGCCTCGATCGGACGCGCATTTGTGTTCCTTGCCGTCAGAAACATGGACCTCAGCGCTGGCCGCCATGTCATGATCGGCTTGATCAGCTCGCCGGGAGCTGCCGCCTCGGCCGCCGGCGGCGGAGGCTGAATCCCGCTCAGCCACCCGTAATTCAGCTGCGCGAGCAGGTCGCACCCCTTTACCCTGGCACAGTGTTGAGCAGGGTGAATCTGTCCTCGGAATCGGCCTACGAGCCCGAAGTCGGCTACTCCCGGGCGGTTCGCATCGGCCCGCACGTCGCGATATCCGGCACCACCGGTGCGGGCGACGACGTCGTCGCTCAGACTCGACATGCATTGCAGCGCATAGCAACAGCGCTGGACGATCTCGGCGCCTCGCTGTCCGACGTGGTCCGCACCCGCATCTACGTCACCGACATCGCGGCCTGGCGCGGGGTCGGCGCGGTGCACGCGGAGTTCTTCGGCGCGATCCGCCCGGCCGCCACCATGGTCGAGGTCGCCGCGCTCATCGAGCCCGGGCTGCTGGTGGAGATCGAGGCCGACGCCTACGTCGACGTCTCGAACGGCTGAAACCGGCCGTCCCGTCCCGGTTGATAGGGCGTGACTTTCATCACGGCGGTAGTCGGTAGGCGGCCGTACAGATGCGGGAACCGCATCGACTCGGGATCCGTTGGAACACCGTGTTCCCAACGCAGCGGTGCCTGCAGCTGTTGAGGGTCGATGTGCAGCAGTACCAAATCGGTTCGGCCGGAGTACAACCGGTTGGCCGGCAGGTGCACCTGCTCGGGCGTCGACAGGTGGATGAATCCGGCTTCGCTCAGCGATGCGGGGCAAAGTTCTCCGCTGGCCTGCGCGATTTCCCAGTCTCGCTGTCCGCACAGGTGGAGTAAGAATTCCGGATTCGGGTACATACGACCACACTGCACCACCCGCAACACGAGAAGGCGTGAGACACGACACAGCGTTAAACCCCCGGGGAACAAGGCCGGAACACAAAACGTCTGAGACAGTAGAGATACGTGACGGTGGCGACCAGTCACCGAAGCGCTGAGCACCTTACGGAGGAGCCCATGAACGCGACCCTGACCAGTCCTGAATTGACCAAGGCTGATCGCTGCGACCGCTGTGGTGCAGCGGCTCGGGTGCGCGCCAAGCTTCCCTCCGGTGCCGAGCTCCTGTTCTGCCAGCATCACGCCAACGAGCACCAGGCCAAGTTGATCGAGCTGGCCGCGGTGATCGAAGTCAGCCCGTCGGAGGCGTAACAACTACTCACGGCCGCGTCGCTGGGCAGGACCCCCGTCGTCAGGAATGCTGGACTGGTCATGACTGACCAATCGGCCAAGCCATCTCGTCACCACGTATGGCGGATCTCGAAACGCACGTTGTCCAAAAGCTGGGACGACTCGATTTTTTCTGAGTCCGCACAGGCGGGTTTTTGGTCGGTCCTGTCGTTGCCGCCGCTCCTGCTCGGCATGCTCGGGAGCCTTTCTTACATTGCACCGCTGTTCGGGCCGGACACCCTGCCGACCATCGAGAACCAGCTGATCAACTTCGCCAACAGCTTCTTCTCGAAGAATGTGGTCAACGAGATCATCCAGCCGACCGTCCGCGACATCGTGGCGAGCGCGCGCGGTGAAGTGGTGTCGTTCGGTTTCGTCATCAGCCTGTGGGCCGGCTCGTCGGCCATCTCGGCGTTCGTCGACTCGGTGGTGGAAGCTCACGACCAGACGCCGTTGCGACATCCGGTGCGGCAACGGTTCTTCGCGCTCGGGCTCTACGTGGTGATGTTGGTGTTCGTCATCGCCAGCGCACCGTTCGTGGCGCTCGGCCCCCGCAAGATCTCGTCGTATCTTCCCGACAGCTGGGACAACGTCCTGCATTACGGCTACTACCCCGCGCTCGCCGTGACCCTGGTGCTGGCCGTCACGATCCTCTACCGGGTGTCGCTACCCAAACCGTTGCCCACCCATCGCCTGCTGTGGGGTGCGATCCTGGCGGCGACGGTGTTCGTGGTCGCGGCGATGGGCCTGCGGTTCTACCTGACCTGGATCACCAGCACCGGCTACACCTATGGCGCGCTGGCGACCCCGATCGCGTTCCTGCTGTTCGCGTTCTTCCTCGGCTTCGCCATCATGATCGGCGCCGAACTCAACGCCGCCATCGAAGAGGAGTTTCCCGCTCCCACACCGCATGCCGAACAGATGCGAACGTGGTTGCGGCGCAAGGCGAAGTCGATGGGTGATAACGACAACAAGGACGCCGCCGCCGACAACGAGGCGCAGCCGGTGCCCGGGGAGACGACCGAAGCCGCCCCGATCAGCCCTTCTTGAGGTTCTCGTAGACCCGCTTGCAGTCCGGGCACACCGGCGAGCCCGGCTTGGCCGCGCGAGTCACCGGGAACACCTCGCCGCACAGCGCGACGACGTGGGTGCCCATCACGGCACTCTCGGCGATCTTGTCTTTCTTGACGTAATGGAAGACCTTGGGGGCATCGTCGTCGGTCCCGTCGTCGACACGTTCGTCGGCGTCGGTGCGCTCGATCGTCTGGGTCTGCATACACACATTGTGCCCGGTAAGACAGCCGTAAGAAACCGGCATGCATATCGATCGCGAATTGTGGAACAGTAGAGCTATGAAGCGTGAGCTGGGATTCGACGACGAGGGTCGGCCCGTGCTCATCACCGCCGCGGCGACACCCTACGAAGAGCAGCATCGTCAGCGAGTACGGAAGTACCTGGCGATCATGTCTTTTCGGATTCCGGCGCTGATCCTGGCGGCAGTCGCATATGGCTTGTGGCACAACGGACTGATCTCACTGGCGATCATCGCGGTGTCACTGCCACTGCCGTGGATGGCCGTCCTGATCGCCAATGATCGCCCGCCCCGGCGTGCCGAGGAGCCCCGGCGCTTCAACGACACCCCGCAGCGGACCCCGCTGTTCCCGCGGGCCGAGCATCGCGCGCTCGATGCCGGGATCTCGGCTGCTCAACCGCATCCGGCCGGTGGTCCCGACCGCGGTTCCCACTGATCGCCATCGCGGCCGTTTCTCAGGACATTCTCAGGGCTCCTCACTATTCCCGCACGTCAGAGGGTGTGAACAGACGCCTTCGCGGGAACTCTTTGCTCGGATCGCACGTTGAACGCTGTGACAGTTGCAGCCGATCAGGAGGCCACCATGGCACATGCCACCACCAGCCGGATTGACAGCGATCTGGACGCCCAGAGTCCAGCCGCCGACTTGGTGCGCGTCTATCTGAACGGCATCGGCAAAACCGCCCTGCTCACCGCAGAAGACGAGGTAGAGCTGGCCAAGCGGATCGAGGCCGGGCTGTTCGCCCAGCACCTGCTGGAGACCAAGAAGCGACTCAGCGAGAACCGCAAGCGCGATCTCGCCATCATCGTGCGCGACGGGCAGGCCGCCCGCAGTCATCTGCTCGAGGCCAACCTGCGCCTGGTGGTGTCGCTGGCCAAGCGCTACACCGGTCGGGGCATGCCGCTGCTGGATCTCATCCAGGAGGGCAACCTGGGTCTGATCCGCGCGATGGAGAAGTTCGACTACACCAAGGGTTTCAAGTTCTCGACGTATGCCACGTGGTGGATCCGTCAGGCCATCACCCGCGGCATGGCCGACCAGAGCCGCACGATCCGGCTCCCCGTCCACCTCGTGGAACAGGTGAACAAGCTCGCCCGCATCAAGCGTGAGATGCACCAGAGCCTGGGCCGGGAGGCCAGCGACGAGGAGCTCGCCGAGGAGTCCGGTATTCCGGTCGAGAAGATCAACGATCTGCTCGAGCACAGCCGCGACCCGGTGAGCCTCGACATGCCGGTCGGCAGCGACGAGGAGGCCCCGCTCGGCGACTTCATCGAGGACTCCGAGGCCATGTCCGCCGAGAACGCGGTGATCGCCGAATTGCTGCACACCGACATCCGCCACGTGCTGGCCACTTTGGACGAGCGGGAGCAGCAGGTGATCCGGCTGCGATTCGGCCTCGACGACGGCCAGCCCCGCACCCTCGACCAGATCGGCAAGCTGTTCGGCCTGTCCCGCGAGCGGGTCCGCCAGATCGAGCGTGAGGTCATGTCGAAGCTGCGCAACGGCGACCGGGCCGACCGGCTGCGGTCGTACGCCAGCTGAGTAAGCAACCCCCTCCAGTGTGCCCGTCGGTCAACCCGGCGGGCACACTGCTGTGGCCGGAGGTGTTGCACGTCCATTTACGCAGCTAGCCAAGTAGACTCGGGGCAGACGAAGGGTGTCCTTAATGAACGATCTGGTCGATACCACTGAGATGTATCTGCGCACGATCTACGACCTCGAAGAGGAGGGCGTGATCCCCCTGCGCGCACGCATTGCCGAGCGGCTCGAGCAGAGTGGCCCAACGGTCAGCCAGACCGTGGCCCGCATGGAACGCGACGGCCTGCTGCATGTGGCCGGCGACCGGCACCTTGAACTGACCGAAAAGGGACGCGAATTGGCCGTCTCGGTGATGCGCAAGCATCGCCTGGCCGAGCGCCTGCTGGTGGACGTCATCGGGTTGCCGTGGGAAGAAGTGCACGCCGAAGCCTGCCGCTGGGAACACGTGATGAGCGAGGACGTCGAGCGCCGGCTGGTGCAGGTCCTCGACGACCCGACGGTGTCGCCGTTCGGCAATCCGATCCCCGGTCTGTCGCTGCTGGGCCTGGACATGAGCAAGTTCGAGGACGCCAACCTGGTGCGCCTGACCGAACTGCCGGCCGGCTCCCCCGTCGCCGTGGTGGTCCGTCAGCTCTCCGAGCACGTGCAGGGTGACGTCGAGCTGATCGGTCAGCTCAAGGGGGCCGGTGTGGTGCCCAATGCCCGCGTGCAAGTGGAGAGTGGCCCGCACGGCGGTGTGACGAT
Organism: Mycolicibacterium aromaticivorans JS19b1 = JCM 16368; assembly: GCF_000559085.1. Classification (NCBI taxonomy): domain Bacteria; kingdom Bacillati; phylum Actinomycetota; class Actinomycetes; order Mycobacteriales; family Mycobacteriaceae; genus Mycobacterium; species Mycolicibacterium aromaticivorans. The sequence continues at coordinate 516,506 of NZ_JALN02000001.1, forward strand.
CCTGATCGGCGGCCACGAGAACGTGCACCTGCCCCACGAGATGGCCCACGCTGTCAAGGTCGAGAAGGTCTAGGCCGCCCTACACTGCGCGGCGGCCGAACGTTCGCCGCGGCGGAAGCCGCACCCCCAACCGCTTGGCCAGCCGGTACCCGGCACCGGCCAGCTCCCGGATCTGCTCGGGCCGCATGCCCGACTGCAGCGCGGTGTCGAGCATGCTCGCCATTCGGTGCTCAGGATCGCTGCGCAGCGCCGCCTCCAGCGACAGCCCGGCCAACGGCCCGTCGCCACGCGTGTACGCCGAAAAGGCCAGCAGCACAAGCGCTTCGGTTCGCCACGGGTCGGGAAGCGTCCGTGCGAGCACGGTCCACAGCGCTTCGGCGTTGCCGGCCACCGCACCGACCGCGAGCGCGTACAACGTGTCGCGGACCGAGACGTCGGTCAGCGCGCACGCCAGCATCGCGAGTTCGGCATCCTCGAGGTCCGCACCGTCGCTGACGCGGGCGGCGATCGCCATGGCCGCCTCGACATCGCGGCGCCCGCACCCGTCGGGATCGGCCCGCCAGTCGGTCTCCCGCGCCTGCGCGTGCGCGGTGATCGCCGGCACCAGCGAAGCGGCGCGGCCGGCGTCGGCGACAGCGACCACCGCCTGCAGATCGGAGCGGCGTGGATACAGTCGTCGTCCCTCGAGCACGGCGGCTGCGGCGAGCGGGGAGGCCATCGGATCTTCCACCGCGCCGAATCTGCCGCAGCCGTCGACGCAGTGCCACCGGCCGCCTGCCTCGATCCGGTCGACCACGTGGGTGGCGTAGACGGTCATGTCGTGGTCGGCCAGCGCCGCGTTGAGTTCGTCGCACATGTCGCGGTAGTCCTGGTTGCACATCGGGCACGAGGCGCCGTCGGCGTCGATGATCACGGCCACCACCGTGTCGGCGCCTGAGGCGGCGGCGACGTCGGCCAGGTGGGTGAGGTTCCCGTCCATCACCTTGGGCAGGTCGACACGCATGACGGCTCCCATCTCGCGGTCCTCCAGGGACACCAGCACCAGTGATTTCTCCGGGACGAAGCCGAGGACAGCGGGCAGCGCGGCGATCAGGGCGCCAGGACGGGTGAAGCGATGGTCAGGTTGGTGTGTGGTCATGGCCCGACAGTCGCAACCGGCGCCGACCAAACCCCTCCGCCGAGAACCGACGAGCACGCCGCTGGGGATGAACCCGGAACTGGGGATAGCCGCCGGGCAGCGGCGCCACATTGTTCATGTCGTATTGACACGGTCGGCATGCGAGATTCGGCAAACCGGCGTACATCTTGTCCTCATGAGTGTGGAATACGACCTCGTCGTCATCGGCTCGGGGCCCGGCGGTCAGAAAGCAGCCATCGCGGCAGCCAAGCTGGGCAAGTCGGTGGCCGTCATCGAACGCGGGCAGATGCTCGGCGGTGTCTGTGTTCAGACCGGCACCATCCCGTCGAAGACGCTGCGCGAGGCGGTGCTCTACCTGACCGGCATGAGCCAGCGCGAACTCTACGGCGCCAGCTACCGCGTCAAGGACAAGATCACTCCAGCCGACCTGCTCGCCCGCACCGAACACGTGATCCGCAAAGAGGTCGACGTGGTGCGAAACCAGTTGATGCGCAACGGTATCGAGCTCTACGTGGGGCACGGCCGGTTCATCGATGAGCACACCGTCGAGGTCGAGGACCCCACCCGAGCCGAGCACATCACCGTCAGCGGTCGCTACATCATCATCGCCACCGGCACCAAGCCGGCGCGGCCAGCCGGCGTCGAGTTCGACGAGAACCGGGTGCTGGACTCCGACGGCATCCTCGACCTGAAGACCATCCCCGGCTCGATGGTGGTGGTCGGCGCCGGCGTCATCGGCATCGAGTACGCCTCGATGTTCGCCGCACTGGGCACCAAGGTCACCGTCGTCGAGAAACGCGACACGATGCTCGACTTCTGCGACCCCGAGATCGTCGAAGCCCTGCGCTTCCACCTCCGCGACCTGGCGGTGACGTTCCGCTTCGGCGAGGAGGTGACCGCAGTCGACGTCGGTTCGGCCGGCACAGTCACCACGTTGGCCAGTGGCAAGCAGATCCCCGCCGAAACCGTCATGTACTCGGCCGGACGGCAGGGCCAGACCGACCACCTGGATCTGGCCAACGCCGGTCTGGAGGCCGACAACCGCGGCCGGATCTTCGTCGACGAGAAGACATTTCAGTCCAAAGTGGACCATATCTACGCCGTCGGCGATGTCATCGGCTTCCCCGCCCTGGCGGCCACCTCGATGGAACAGGGCCGGCTGGCGGCCTACCACGCGTTCGGCGAGCCGACGGCCGGTATGACCATGCTGCAGCCGATCGGCATCTACTCGATCCCCGAGGTGTCCTACGTCGGTGCCACCGAGGTGGACCTCACCAAGGCGGCGGTCCCCTACGAGGTCGGGGTGTCCCGCTACCGCGAACTGGCCCGCGGCCAGATCGCCGGTGACTCCTACGGCATGCTCAAGCTGCTGGTGTCCACCGAAGACCTCAAGGTCCTCGGCGTCCACATCTTCGGCACCGCGGCAACAGAATTGGTGCACATCGGCCAGGCCGTGATGGGTTGCGGCGGGACCATCGAGTACCTGGTCGACGCTGTCTTCAACTATCCGACGTTCTCGGAGGCCTACAAGGTGGCCGCGCTCGACGTGATGAACAAGCTGCGCGCGCTGAACCAGTTCCGCCGTTAGGCGCTCAGCACTCGCTGTCGAACGACGTCGGCGCGTCGTCGCCCGGACCCCCCGCTTCGGCGCGCGCCAGCAGCGCTGCCGTCGCCGCGTCGAACGGCGCCGAGTAGGACACGTTGTCCTGGCAGCCGCCGCCATTGCGCCCGCCGATCACGCCGACCACCGTCGCCCCGGCGATCCATGGGCCGCCGCTGGTTCCGTCGACCAGGCCGTTACAGCGCAGTGCCGGGTATCCGTCCTCGATGCGGGCAACGGTGTCGCAGCCCAGCGGGGGTCCGCCGTCACCCGTCGGGTAGCCGATCACCGTCACCGGCGCGGACTCGGTGGGCGCCGCGCCGAGGGTGAGCGCCCGGCCCGCAGCGGATTCGACAGTGCCGCCAGCAGAGCGGCTGACTCGGGCGAACGCATAGTCTGCCTTCGGGTCCTGTGTGCTCAGCCATCGGGGATCGAGGTAGACGGAGTCGACGGTCCAGACGTCGCCGGGAGCGGCGCTCTCGCTGAATCCGGGTACGAAGGTGGCGGGCAGGCCCGCCGCCAGGCAGTGCGCGGCGGTCAGGATCAGATCCTGGGCTGCCGAATGAACCACCGAGGCGGTGCAGGTGTGGGTGTCGGTGGCGCCGAGGAACAGTGCTCCCACGGCGGGCCGGGCCGCCACCGGCTGGGCATTCGCGGCCGACACCGCCGCCGCCCGGGGCTCCTCGGCGGCCTTGGCCCGCGGCTCGACGGTCGAATGGCACCCGGACACCAGAGCCGTGGCCACCACCACGTTCAGGGTCACCGCGACCATCCGCATGCCTCGATCATGCCCGATCTGCGCGCTTTCGACTCGGTTGAACGGCCGGCACCGGGAACGACAGGCAGGTCGCCGGCGTTGTCCAACACGGGCGCTATGGTCAGCGCTCACCCGATTCTCTGCCCGATGTCGCCGGCCCCGCGGCTCCTGAGAGACACTGGTTGTCACGGTACAAGGGGACGACGACGTGCCCGGGCACCGCGAGGAGGCGGAGACGATGACTGACGAGCAGGGACAGCCCTACCAACCCGAGCAGACCGGGATGTACGAACTGGAGTTTCCGGCGCCACAACTGTCCGCACCCGACGGGCGTGGCCCGGTGATGATTCACGCTCTCGAAGGCTTCTCCGACGCCGGCCGCGCGATTCGTCTGGCTGCCGACCACCTCAAAGCCAAGCTGGACACCGAGTTGGTGGCCTCGTTCGCGATCGACGAACTGCTGGATTACCGCTCCCGCCGGCCGCTGATGACGTTCAAGACCGATCACTTCACCGACTACGACGATCCTGCGCTGAATCTGTACGCCCTGCGCGACAGCCTCGGCACACCGTTCCTGCTGCTCGCCGGGCTGGAGCCGGATCTGAAATGGGAGCGATTCGTCACCGCGGTCCGGCTGCTGGCCGAGCAGCTCGGGGTACGCCAGACCATCGGGCTGGGCACCATCCCGATGGCCGTGCCGCACACCCGGCCGGTGACGATGACCGCGCACTCCAACAACCGCGATCTGATCACCGAATTCACCCCGTGGGTCGGCGAGGTGCAGGTCCCCGGCAGTGTGTCCAACCTGCTGGAGTACCGGATGGCCCAGCACGGCCACGAAGTCATCGGCTTCACCGTGCATGTGCCCCATTACCTGGCCCAAACGGATTTTCCGCCCGCTGCCGAGGCGCTGCTTGAGCAGGTCGCCAAGCTGACTTCGCTGCAGGTGCCGTTGCGGGGGCTCACCGATGCCGGCGCGGCCATCCGCACCAAGATCGACGAGCAGGTCGAAGCCTCGGCGGAGGTCGCTCAAGTGGTGAGCGCGCTGGAGCGACAGTACGATGCTTTCGTTGCCGCTCAAGAGAACCGGTCGCTGCTGGCACGCGACGAAGAACTCCCCAGCGGCGACGAGTTGGGCGCGGAGTTCGAGAAATTCCTGGCCCAGCACGCCGAGGACTTCAAAGAAGGTTTCAACGACAGCGGCGAGACCTAGCGGAGTCCACCGCACCGATGACAGGGTTGGCCAGTGACTCAGCAGAAGACTCAGCAGAAGTCTCAGCGAAAGCCCAATCTCCAGCCGGTGCGGGATGTGACGCCCACCCTGCACTTCCGGACCATTCATGGCTACCGGCGCGCCTTCCGGGTGGCCGGGTCGGGTCCGGCGCTACTGCTGATCCACGGGATCGGTGACAACTCGACGACGTGGCATCCGGTGCACAGCAAGCTCGCCCAGCGGTTCACCGTCATCGCCCCGGACCTGCTGGGGCATGGACAGTCCGACAAGCCGCGAGCCGACTATTCGGTGGCGGCCTACGCCAACGGCATGCGCGATCTGCTCAGCGTGCTCGACCTCGACAAGGTGACCGTGGTCGGGCATTCACTCGGCGGCGGCGTGGCTATGCAATTCGCTTACCAGTTCCCGCAATTGGTGGAGCGGCTGATCCTGGTCAGCGCAGGCGGGGTGACCAAAGAGGTCAACATCGCGCTGCGGGCCGCCTCGCTCCCGTTGGGCGGGGAGGCGTTGGCCCTGCTGCGACTGCCGATGGTCCTGCCCGCGTTGCAGCTTGCCGGCCGCGCGCTGGGCAGCGTCTTCGGCTCCACCGGTCTGGGCCGCGACCTGCCGGACGCGCTGCGCATCCTGGCCGATCTGCCCGAGCCGACGGCCTCGTCGGCATTCACCCGCACACTGCGCTCGGTGGTGGACTGGCGCGGCCAGGTGGTCACCATGCTGGACCGATGTTATCTCACCGAATCCGTTCCGGTGCAACTCATTTGGGGCGACTTGGACGCGGTGATCCCGGTCAGCCATGCCCGGATGGCACACTCCGCCATGCCCGGCTCCCAGCTCGAGATCTTCGGCCGCTCCGGCCACTTCCCGTTCCACGACGACCCCGACCGTTTCGTGGAGGTCGTCGAGAAGTTCATCGACGCGACAGCCCCGGCCGAGTACGACCAGGACGCCTTGCGGGAACTTCTTCGCACCGGCCTCTCCGAACGCCTGGTCACCGGGTCGCTGGACACCCGGGTCGCCGTGCTCGATGCCCTGGGCGCCGACGAGCGCAGTGCCACCTGACTTCAGCGTCGTAAAGTCGAATCATGACCGTCGACGTGACCGTGCTGCGGGTATTCACCGATGAAGGTGGCAATTTCGGCAATCCGCTGGGCGTGGTCGACGCGGCAACCGTGCCGCCCGGTGACCGCCAGCGCATTGCGACCGAATTAGGTTACAGCGAAACAGTATTCATCGATCTGCCAACCGACGGGTCAACCACCGCGCACGCCCGCATCTTCACTCCGGCCACGGAATTGCCATTCGCCGGGCACCCCACCGTCGGCGCGGCCTGGTGGCTGCGGGAGTGCGGCGCACCGATTCACACCCTGCAGGTTCCTGCCGGCATCGTCGGAGTCACCTACGACGACGATCGCACGGTGATCCGGGTTCGGGCCGAGTGGTCGCCGGAGTTCGCCATCCACGACCTGGACTCGGTGGACGAGCTGCTGGCCGCCGACCCGGACGACTACTCCGACGACGCGGAGCATTACCTCTGGGCGTGGCTGGATCGCGACGCCGGCCACCTCCGGTCGCGGATGTTCGCCGCCGATCTCGGGGTGCCGGAAGATGAGGCCACCGGATCGGCGGCGGCACGGGTGACCGATTACCTGAGCCGCGACCTGACGATCACACAAGGCAAGGGATCGCAGATCTTCACGACGTGGGACGCGCAAGGGTGGGTGCTGATCGCCGGCCGAGTGGTCAGCGACGGTGTGCGACAGCTGGATTGAACTTGCTCAGCCCGACGTGCCGACGGACCGGTGGGCGCGCAGCGCCTCGATCTCACGCTCGAAGTCCTCGGCTGAGCTGAACGAGCGGTACACCGACGCGAATCGCAGATAGGCGACCTCGTCGAGTTCACGAAGCGGGCCGAGGATGGCGAGTCCGACCTCGTGGCTGGGGATCTCGGGCGAGCCGGCGGCCCGCACCGTGTCCTCTACTTGTTGGGCCAGCAGATTGAGCGCGTCGTCGTCGACGTCGCGGCCCTGGCAGGCCCGGCGAACGCCGCTGACGACCTTTTCCCGACTGAACGGCTCGGTGACGCCGCTGCGCTTCACGACCGCCAGAACCGCGGTCTCCACGGTGGTGAAGCGCCGGCCGCACTCCGGACAGGAGCGGCGACGCCGGATGGCCTGGCCCTCGTCGGTCTCGCGGGAATCGACAACACGAGAGTCCGGGTTGCGGCAGAACGGACAGTGCATGACCGCTCCTTCGCTCAATGGCCCGATACGTCGAACCACTGAGAGCCTACCTGCGCCCTCCGCGGGAGCGGCTGCGGCCAGCACGGCGGTCAGCCGATCGGCGCGATCAGCGTCTGCCCGGCGTCCAGCGACGCCGATTCGAGCTTGTTCAAATCGCGGATGCGCTGCACCACCTGTCCGGCGGGCGCATCCGGCGCGACCCGTCCGGCCAGCTGCTGCAGCGTCTCCCCCGCCTGGACCTGGACGACGGCGAGCTGGTCCGGCATCCGCTCGGGGGCCGCAGGCGTGGCGCTGAAGTGGCCGACCATACCGAGCCAGAGCGTGATCAACGCGGCCACTCCCGCCAGCGCGATCGTGACTGCCGTGCTGACCGGCCTGCGTGTGTGCGACGCCCGCGAGAACGCGACACCCGTGCCCGGGTACCGCATCGGCGTGACAGCCGGCCGAGCCGGGTGCGGCCGGTGCGCGCGAACACGGGCCGGACGGCGCCGAGCAGGGGAAACAGGCGCGCCGGCCGTCCGCCGGTACACCGGTGCCGAGATGTAAACCTGTCGATCATCGATGACTGTCACGTCCGTGTCCTTCCTTCAGGGCCGCCCCGGTTCGCTCTTGTGTTCGAAATATACTCGATCATCCGTTCGAAACCCGAACATGTGAGCGAGCGTGTTCGAAGAATAAATCCGGCCACCGACAAGTTCTGCTCCGCCGGCCGCCGAGAACACCGAATCGCGACACGGTCGAACAAATGTTTGAATTTTGACGCGGGCCCGGCTAGATTCGGCCCCATGAGCGAGCGCAGTGAGACATCCGGGCTGACCGACCGGCAGCGAACCATCCTCGACGTGATCCGCGCCTCAGTCACCAGCCGCGGCTATCCCCCCAGCATCCGTGAGATCGGCGACGCCGTCGGGCTCACGTCTACGTCATCAGTGGCCCACCAGCTGCGCACCCTGGAGCGCAAGGGCTATCTGCGCCGCGATGCCAACCGGCCGCGCGCGGTGGACGTCCGCGCAGCCGACGATGCGGTGAGCCACGTGCGCACCGAAGTCGCGGGTTCGGACGCGCTGCCCGAGCCGACCTTCGTGCCGGTGCTCGGACGCATCGCCGCAGGCGGCCCGATCCTCGCCGAGGAAGCCGTCGAGGACGTGTTCCCGCTACCGCGCGAGTTGGTCGGCGACGGGTCGCTGTTCCTGCTCAAGGTCGTCGGTGAGTCCATGATCGACGCGGCGATCTGCGATGGCGACTGGGTCGTGGTCCGTCAGCAGAACGTAGCCGACAACGGCGATATCGTCGCGGCGATGATCGACGGCGAGGCAACGGTGAAGACGTTCAAGCGCACCAGCGGCCAGGTCTGGCTGATGCCGCACAACCCAGCGTTCGACCCCATTCCCGGTAACGACGCCGCGATCCTCGGCAAGGTCGTCACCGTTCTCCGCAAGGTCTAGCGGAGGGGGCGAAAGCCTCACTCCGCCTTGTGGAAGCCGTTCGCCTGCGCGAGTTCCTCACTGGCGAACCACACTTCGGGCACGGTGTGGTCGTACAGCGCCGAGTCCGGGGTGTAGTACAGCCCCGAATGTGTGTTGGCCTTGACCACGTAGCCCTCTGGCGCCTGATACGGATCCGAGAGCGGCAGGTGGATAGCCGGACGATTGGCTGCGGCTTCGGCATGCACGTCGGACTGCAGGACTTCCGCCGGCTGCGTGGAGTCTTCTTCCTCGACGTCGACGACGTCGGACTCGACGATCTCCTCCGGTGCCGGCTCGGGCTCCGGGGCGGGCTCGGGCTCGGCAGCGCGACGTCGCCGTGGCGTGCCGAGCTCTCCCATATCGAGTCGCCACATCGATTGCGACTCACCAAGATTCACCGCCGCATGGCGGCCTGAATCACTTGACTCGTCGTCGATGTCCTCGATCTCGGCGTACTCGAGTTCCGCAGGCACCTCGTCGGCCGCACCTGCCTCGTACCCACCGGTTTCGGCGGCCTCGGCGGGGATGCGGGTTGGCGTGGTGTCGATGGAGTCCTGGTCGCCATCGAACACATCCTCGGGTCCGGGCTGCGACTTCTCGTCTTCTGTGGGCGCCCAGCCGAAGCCCGGCGCAGCGGCGACCTGCGGAACGCCGCCGTCGGGGTACGTCGAGAAGCGCGAGGCGGCCGCGGCGTCAGCCTCACCGGCGACCTCACTGGGCCAGTGATCGTCGTCGTCGTAGTCCGAGTCGTCGAAGTCGTCGTCGATCTCCTCGCCGCCGCTGCGGCGGCGCTGCAGCCACAGCACGCCCAGGCCGATCACGGCCAGCAGCAACAGCACCGGGACGATGATCAGCAGCCACCACCAGTGGAAGGCGAAACCGTTGCCGGACTTGGCCCCCGCGGGGCCGGCCGGCCCGGCGGCCGGAACCTGAACGCCGGACAGCGAACCCGCGAGCTCCGGCGGTTTGGTGGTGAAGGTGTTGCTGGCCTTGTTCCAGGAGATTTCGCCGCCGCTGAACTTCTGCGTCACGGTGTCGCCGCTGATGCTCTGCTCGCCGGTCGGTACACCGAGCTTGCCGGTCGCGCCGCCCAGCTTGGCCCAGGCGGCGTTGATTGCGCCGCGCACCACGATGGCGCCGTTGTCGGGCGTCCAGAAGATCACCGGTTTGTCGGCGGCACCGAAGGTGCTGACCCGGCTGTTGGGCGCGCCGCCGTCGGCTTCGGTCCCGGTCGGCCAGCCCAGGTCGCCGGTCGGCCCGCCCTGCGCCTCGTACTTGGCCAGGATCGCGCCCGTCACCGCATGCGCGCCGGTGGCCGGTGAGTAGAAGATCTTGCCGCCCGCGTAATCCTGGGTGGCGCCGTCGGTGCCGAGGGCCTGCTGCGGTCCTTGGCGGGCACCGAGCGGTCCCGCCAGCCCCCCGGCGGCCCGCCACGCCTGGTTGATCACCGTCGTCGCGTCGGTGGGCACCTCGACGCCGGCCACGTTGGCTGCGAGCTCGGGTGGCACGGTGGTGAACGTCTTCGCGGCCGTGTCATAGGAGATCTCGCCACCGGTGAACTTCTGGCTGATCACAGTGCCGTTGAACGTCTCGTCCTCGGTGGGGACGCCCATCGTGCCCGCCGAGCCGCCGAGCTTGTCCCACGCGGCGTTGATCGCGCCGCGTACCACCCACGCGCCGGTGGCCGGTGTCCAGAAGATGGCCGGTTTGTCGCTGGCACTGAACGTGCTGACCAGGCTGTCGGGCCCCACCAGACCCGCGACCGCGTCGATGGTGGGGAATCCGAGGTCGCTGTCGGCTGCACCGCCGAGCGCCTGGTACTTGTCCAGGACCGCCCCGAAGAGCAGGTGGGCGCCGGTGGCCGGGGTGAAGAAGATCTTGCCGCCGCTGAAGTTCTGGGCGAATCCGTCGCCGACGGCGTAGACGTCGCCGTCCTTGGTGCCCACTGGAGAACCATCGCCGCCCGCGGTCTGCCACGCCTGATTGATGGCGTCCCCCGCGTCGGTTTCGGGGCTCGCGATCGCCCCGGGCGCCCACAGCAGCGCGGCCGCAGCCGTCGCGAAGACGCCGAGCGCCATCCGCCCGACGCCTCTACTGAGACGACTTCCAAGCCTGGTCATGCACTCTCCCCGCAGTGTCGGTCAAGATGCTTCCCCTCATCCTCCGTGTCAACTGTGCTTGAGCACCTCACGACACGCGGCGTTTCTACGAGATAACCGGTGCGTTGACGGGGGAAAACACCCTAAATTCCCAGGACAAACCGGGGCGCATCACCAGCGCCCGCCGCTTCGACAGCCGAGCGACGGAGAACCAAACCGCAGTTCAGCCCCGCTTGCGGGGTCAGACGCCCAGGCTGCGGCCGATGATCTCCTTCATGATCTCGGTGGTGCCGCCGTAAATCGTCTGAACGCGGGCGTCCAGGTAGGCCTTGGCCACCGGATATTCGCGCATATAGCCGTAACCGCCGTGCAACTGCAGGCAGCGGTCGACGAGATGGACCTGCTTCTCGGCCGCGTACCACTTGGCCATCGAGGCCTGCTCGGCGGTGAGCTTGCCGTCGAGGTGCAACCGGATGAACTCGTCGACCATGATGCGGACGGCGGTCGCTTCGGTGGCCAACTCGGCCAGCAGGAAGCGGCTGTTCTGCTGGCTGCCGATCGGCTTGCCGAATGCCTTGCGCTCCTTGGTGTACTGCAGAGTCTGCTCGAGAACGCTCTCCATGGCGGCAGCCGCCATCACCGCGATGTTCAGGCGCTCCTGCGGCAGGTTCTGCATCAAGTAGATGAAGCCCTGACCCTCTTCGCCGAGAAGGTTCTCGACAGGGACCTTGACATCGGTGAAGGACAGTTCGGCCGTGTCCTGCGCGTCCAGGCCGATCTTGTCGAGGTGGCGGCCACGCTCGAAGCCCTCCATACCGCGCTCGACGACCAACAGCGAGAACCCCAGCGCGCCCTTCTCGGGGTCGGTCTGAGCCACCACGATCACCAGATCGGAGTTGATGCCGTTGGTGATGAACGTCTTCGAGCCGTTGAGCACGTAGTGATCACCTTGCTTGACCGCGCGGGTCTTGATGCCCTGCAGGTCGCTACCGGTGCCGGGCTCGGTCATCGCGATCGCGGTGATGTACTCGCCACTGCAGAACTTGGGCAGCCAGCGCTGCTTCTGCTCCTCGGTGGTCAACTCCAGCAGGTACGGCGCGACAACATCGTTGTGCAGGCCGAATCCGAGGCCGCTGTAGCGGGCCGCCGCGGTCTCCTCGGTCAGGATGACGTTGTAGCGGAAGTCCGCGTTGCCCCCGCCGCCGAACTCCTCCGGCACGGCCATTCCGAGGAAGCCCTGCTTGCCGGCCTCCAGCCAGACCCCGCGATCGACGATCTTGTCCTTCTCCCATTGGTCGTGGAACGGGGCGACGTGCCGCTCCAGGAACGACCGGTAGGCCTCGCGGAACAGGTCGTGCTCGGGCTCGAACAAGGTCCGCTCGTACTTGACGGTTGCGTTCTTCTCGACAGCCATGACTAACCTCCGGACGGCGCTGTGGGTGTGCAAACGAGGATAACCAACCGGATGGTTGGTTATCACGGTGGGCCTGCGCTGCGACGGGCGGATTCGCCAAAGTCGCTGGTGGAAGGTCCGCCGATTAGACTCCTGGGGTGTCCGACGCCCGCAGCAGCCTCGCCCACTGGGGAGCGTTTCGCGCCGACGTCGCCGACGGCGACATCGTCGCGGTCACCCCCTTTCCCGGCGATACCGACCCGTCTCCCCTGCTCGGCAACCTGCCCGGGTCGCTACGACATTCCTCGCGCATCGCCACACCTGCGGTCCGCCGCGGATGGCTGCTCGACGGGCCCGGGCCGAGCAGCGCCCGCGGCGCCGACGAGTTCGTCGCGCTGGACTGGGAGGAGCTGACGGAGCTTCTCGCCGGCGAACTGCGCCGGGTGGTCGACACCTACGGCAACCAGGCCATCTACGGCGGGTCCTACGGCTGGGCGAGCGCGGGGCGATTCCACCACGCCCAGAGCCAGGTCCACCGATTTCTGAAACTGCTTGGCGGATATACCTTCTCGCGGCACTCGTACAGCCTGGGCGCCACCGGCGTGATAATGCCGCGGGTGGTCGGCACCCATGACGACCTGTTCAAGCGGTCCACCGAATGGAACGTCATCGTCGAACACACCGAGCTGATGGTGTGCTTCGGCGGGGTGAACCTGAAGAACACCGGGATCAACCACGGGGGGACCACCGGGCACCCGGCCCGCGACGCTCTGCACCGGTTCCGGGCCAACGGCGGGAAGATCATCTCGATCAGCCCGCTGCGCAGCGACGTCGACGGCGAGTGCGACTGGCTGCCGGCCGTCCCCGGAACCGACGTGGCGATCATGCTGGCACTCGCCTATGTGCTGGCCACCGCGAACCTCGCCGACCGCGAGTTCCTCGACACCTACTGCACCGGCTACGAGCAGTTCGAGCGGTATCTGCTCGGCACCGAGGACGGTGTGCCGAAATCGCCGCAGTGGGCCGCCGAGATCTGCGGCATCGACGCCGCGATCCTCACCGAGCTGGCCACGACGATGGCCAGCCGGCGCACGATCGTCACCGTCAGCTGGTCACTGCAACGCGTCCGGCACGGCGAGCAGGCGCCGTGGATGGGGCTGACACTGGCGGCCATGCTCGGCCAGATCGGCCTCCCCGGAGGCGGATTCGGCCACGGGTACGGCTCGATGAACGAACCCGGCCTGCCGCCGCTGCGATACCGGCTGCCGACGCTGCCGCAGGGGGTCAACCCGGTCCGCACATTCATCCCTGTCGCGGCCGTCAGCGATATGTTGCTGCACCCCGGTGAGACGTTCACCTACAACGGCCGCACCTTGACTTATCCCGACATCAAATGCGTGTACTGGGCCGGCGGCAATCCCTTTCACCACCATCAGAACCTGTCCCGGCTGCGTCGCGCGCTGGGTCGCGTCGACACCGTGGTGGTGCACGAGCCGTACTGGACTGCAATGGCACGGCACGCCGACATTGTCGTGCCGTCCACCACCGCGTTCGAACGTGACGACTATTCCGGGTCGCGAAACGACCCCCTGCTGGTGGCGATGCCTGCGCTGGCTCGGCCCTACGCACGCTCGCGGGACGACTACACCACCTTTGCCTCGCTCGCCGAGCGCTTGGGCTTCGGCGAGCAGTTCACCGAAGGCCGCACCGCCCGGCAGTGGCTGGAGCACATGTACGAAAAGTGGTCGGAAGAAATCGATTTCGCGGTCCCCGGCTTCGATCAATTCTGGGCCGACGGGATGCTGCGGCTTCCGGTGGAGACGGGACTGACTCTGCTGGCCGACTTTCGCGCCGACCCGGCGCGGCACGCGTTGGCCACCCCCAGCGGCAAGATCGAGATCTTTTCCGACGACATCGCGCGTTTCGACTATCCGGACTGCGCCGGTCACCCGCGCTGGTATGAACCCGTCGAGTGGCTGGGCGGCGAACGCGCCCAACGCTTTCCGCTTCACCTGATCGCCAACCAACCGGCCACCCGGCTGCACGGCCAGCTCGACGGCGGTCCGGTCAGCCAGAATGCCAAAGTCCAGGGCCGCGAACCGATCCGGATGCATCCGTCCGACGCCGCGCAGCGCGGGCTGTCCGGCGGCGATGTGGTGCGGGTGTTCAACGACCGCGGATCGTGCCTGGCGGGGGTGGTCATCGACGAGGCGCTGAGGCCCCAGGTGGTGCAATTGTCCACCGGGGCTTGGTACGACCCGCTGGATCCCTCGGACCCGGATTCGATGTGCGTGCACGGCAACCCCAACGTGCTGACCGACGACGTCGGCACCTCGTCGCTGGCCCGCGGCTGCACCGGCGCTGCAGTGCTGGTGCAGATCGAGAAGTTCGACGGGCCGCTGCCGCCGGTGCGGGCGCACCGACCCCCGGTCATCCGATAACTGGTTTTCTCAGCTTTTTCTCACATTCGACGTACGACGTAAGTCCGCTCATGCCATCATCACAGCAATCTCGAAATCGATGAGGAAAGTTTGCTGATGCGTAAAAATCTCCGCACTGCCGCGCGCTCGGCGATGGTGGCCGTCCTGGCCACGTTCGCCACCATCGTTCTCGCTATCACCAGCACGATCACCGCGGCGATCAGCCTGGCGGCGGTGGCGCTGATCGTTCCCGGCACCGGCACGCCCAACCCGTCGCTGCCGCCGCGCGGCACTAACTACATGCAGAACGCAGTGAACTACTACATCCAGCCGCTGGATCCCGCCTGCGCGACAGTCTGCACTCCTGAGCCCGTCCCCTACATCGCACAGTTCTGGCCGTTCCCGTTCTCGGGCTGGGGCGGTCTCAACGGCGCGAAGTGGAACGTCTCGGTGGCCAGCGGCGTGCAGAGCCTCAACGACCAGATAGCCGCCGCCAACACGACCGATCCGGGCGGCGACATCGTGATCTTCGGCTACTCCCAGGGCGCGACGGTCTCCAACCTCGTCAAGCGTCAGCTGGCCGACGCCAACGGCGGTGTCATTCCGCAGCGCTATTCCTTCGTCTTCATCGGCGACCCCAACCGGCCCAACGGCGGCCTGTTCGAGCGGCTCGCCATGCTCGGCACGGTGCCGATCCTGGACACCACGTTCGGGCAGCCCGCGCCCACCGACACCACGGTGCTGCCGGCGGTGAACACCACCGACATCGCCTTCCAGTACGACGGCGTGGCCGATTTCCCGGCCAATCCGCTCAACGTTCTCGCCGATCTGAACGCGCTTGCCGGATTCTGGTACGTGCATGGAACGTACCTGGCGCCCAAGGGAACCGACCCGTCGACGGCGTTGCCCTATGGGTACACCATCCCTGAGCTCGAGACCGCGATGAACTGCTCGCAGAGCCCGAAGAACTGCCAGACCTACAACGACACGCTCTACATCACGATCCCGGCCAAGACACTGCCGATCATGCAGCCGCTGCTGGACATCGGCGCCGCGACCGGCACCACCGCGATCATCAAGCCGTTCGTCGACCTGATCTCGCCGGTTACCCGTGTGCTGATCGAAACCGGTTATGACCGAAGCAATTACGGGCAGCCGACACCCTTGACGATCTTCACGCCGATCAATCCGGTGAAGCTGGGCGTCGATCTCGCCAAGGCCGCCGTGCAGGGTATCCACGACGCGCTCGGCGACCTCGGTGTGGCGGTCCCCGCGGCGCCGTCCGCGCCGGCCTCGACCCCGGCGAGCACGCCGGCCACTGCGACCACCAGCGCGCCTGCCGCTCAGAAGGCGGCCCCCGAAACCGTGTCCAAGCCGGTGCTAGGCAAGGCAACGCCGAAGCCCAGCCTCACAGCCAAATCCGACAAGCCCAAGACCGGTGCCGAGGTCACGAGCTCCGGCAAGCCGGCGAAGGCGGGCACCGCTAAAAGCGGAAAGCCCGCAGCAGCAAGCGCTTCCGGGCACGGCAACTCGGCGAAGGACGCCGCCTAACTGCTGAATTCGCGCAGGCCTGCAGCCAGCGCGGCGGGCACCCGGGCTTTCAGGCGGGTGCCCGCTTCGGTGTGCTCGACGGCATCGACGTGCCCGTCGCTGTGCAACCGCGCGACCAGGTCGCCCCGGTCGTACGGGATCGTCACGTCGACGGTGATCTCGCGCGGTTCGACGAGCTCACCCAATCGGGCCCGCAGCCGCGGCAATCCCTCGCCGGTGTGCGCCGAGACGAAGACCGCACCGGGCAGAGCGCGACGCAACTGAGCCAGCATCAGGTCGTCGGCCGCATCGATCTTGTTGACCACCAACAACTCCGGGGCCGGCGGTGCGTGGTGGTCGTTCTGCACTTCGCGGATGACCTGACGAACAGCCTCGATCTGCGCGAGTGGGTTGCTGTCGGACCCGTCGACCACATGCACCAGCAGGTCGGCGTCGACAACTTCTTCCAGGGTGGAGCGGAACGCCTCGACCAGCTGGGTGGGCAGGTGCCGGACGAATCCGACGGTGTCGGTCAGTACGAACGGCCGCCCGTCGTCGAATTCGCCCCGCCGAGTGGTGGGTTCGAGGGTGGCGAACAGTGCGTTCTGCACCAGCACACCGGCACCTGTGAGCGCATTGAGCAGACTGGACTTCCCGGCGTTGGTGTAGCCGACGATCGCGATCGACGCGGTGTCGCTGTGCAGCCGCCGGCTGCGCTGCGTGTCGCGGATCTGTTTCATGTCCTTGATCTCGCGGCGCAGCTTGGACATCCGTTCGCGGATGCGGCGTCGGTCGGTTTCGATCTTGGTCTCACCGGGGCCGCGGGTACCCACGCCACCGCCCGCACCACCGGCCCGGCCACCGGCCTGCCGCGACATCGATTCACCCCAGCCGCGCAGCCGCGGCAGCATGTACTCCATCTGCGCGTACGCTACCTGCGCCTTACCCTCCCGGCTGGTGGCGTGCTGGGCGAAGATGTCCAGGATCAGGGCGGTCCGGTCGATCACCTTGACCTTGACCACCTTTTCCAGCGCGTTGAGCTGGGCGGGGCTGAGCTCGCCGTCGCAGATCACGGTGTCGGCGCCGGTCGCGATGACGATCTCGCGGAGTTCCTGCGCCTTGCCGGAGCCGATATAGGTGGAGGGGTCGGGCTTGTCTCGGCGCTGGATCAGCCCTTCGAGCACCTCGGAACCGGCGGTTTCGGCCAGCGCAGCCAGTTCGGCGAGGCTGGCCTCGGAGTCGGCGGCGCTGCCCTCGGTCCACACCCCCACCAGGACGACCCGTTCCAGCCGCAGCTGGCGGTACTCGACCTCGGTGATGTCGGTGAGTTCGGTGGAGAGCCCGGCCACCCGCTTGAGGGCGGCGCGGTCTTCCAGCGCGAGTTCGCCGACGCTGGGGTCGGGGGCGTCAGCTCTTGTCATAGGTGTTTCTGTCATAAGCGGTAATCGATGGTGCCACGGGTGTCCGACGTCGTGCACCTGAATAACGTGCCTTCAGAGTTGGGCCGCCCACCAGTCGTCGGCGAGTTCGCCGTGCGCGACGAGGACCGAAGGGCCCCGCAGCGAGCTGGAGGTGTGGCTGACCTCGACGGTGACCTCGCCGCCGGGAATGCGGACGCGCAGCGTGCCGGTGGACAGGTTGAGGTGAGCCAGGGCCGCGACCGCAGCGGCGACAGTTCCGGTTCCACAGGAGCGTGTTTCACCGACACCCCGTTCGTGTACCCGCATGCTGACTGCGCCATCGCGGGCGATTGTCAGCACCTCGACGTTCACACCGTCCGGGAACTGGCCGCGGTCGAAGAGCACCGGCGCGGCGACGTCGAGTTCGGCCAGCGCTTTTTCGGTGAGATCCGGATCCAGGCAGGCCAGGTGCGGGTTCCCGACGTCGACACCGACGCCGGTGAAGTGCCTGCCGCCGACGGTGGCTGTCCCGCTGCCGAGCAGGTTGACCTTGCCCATGTCGACGGTGACCTCGGCTGCCAGAGCGTCGGCGTGGTGCACGACCACCGGGCGCGGTCCGGCCAGGGTGCCGACCACGAACTCGTCGCGCTGCTCCAGGCCGCTGGCCCGCAGGTAGTGCGCGAAGACCCGGACCCCGTTGCCGCACATCTGGGCGATCGAGCCGTCGGCATTGCGGTAGTCCATGTACCAGTCGCCGCTGTCCACGCCTTCGGGCAGCCGGTCCAGCACGCCGGCTTCGACGACCGCTCCGGCGGTGGTGACCCGCAGCACGCCGTCGGCGCCAAGGCCCCGGCGCCGGTCGCACAGCGCGGCCACGGCGGCGGGCGCCAACTCCAGCTGCGCGGGCAGGTCGGGCAGCAGCACGAAGTCGTTCTCGGTGCCGTGCCCCTTCGAGAAGATCATGCGAAGATCACCTGATCAGGATACGTCCCGCCACCGGGCGACCACCTCGTCGGCAAGGTCGGGGGCGGCACCGTCGAGCCAGCGGATGCGATGGTCGCGGCGAAACCACGACCGCTGCCGGCGCACATAACGCCGGGTGCCGATGAAGGTCAGCTCGCGCGCCTGGGCCAGATCCTGATCTCCGGCGCCGGCGTCCAGCGCGGCGAGCACCTGGGCGTAGCCGAGTGCCCGCGCGGCGGTCACGCCCTGCCGAAGCCCGGCGTCGAGCAGTGCGCGCACCTCACCGACCAGGCCGGCCTCGAACATGAGGTCGGTGCGACGCGCCAGACGCTCGTCGAGAATGCTTGTGTCCCAGTCCAATCCGATGATGACCGTGTCCCAGCGCGGCGCGCCGATCTGGGGTGCCGACGCCGCGAACGGCTGGCCGGTCAGTTCGACCACCTCCAGCGCGCGCACGATCCGGCGGCCGTCGGTGGCCAGGATCGACTCGGCCGCGGCCGGATCGCGGCGGCCCAACTCGGCGTGTAGGGCGGCCACCCCGATCTCGGCGAGCCGGCGTTCCCACCGGGCCCGCACCTCGGGATCGGTGGCCGGGAACGCCCAGTCGTCGAGCAGCGACTGGATGTAGAGCATCGAGCCGCCCACGATCACGGGCGGCACTCCGCGCGACGCGATCGTCTCGACGTCGGCGGCGGCGGCCTCCTGGTAGCGCGCCACGGTCGCGGTCTGCGTCACGTCGAGGACGTCGAGCTGGTGGTGCGGGATGCCGCGTCGTTCGGCGACGGTGAGCTTGGCGGTGCCGATGTCCATGCCGCGGTACTGCTGCATGGCGTCGGCGTTGACGATTTCGCCGCCGAGGCGTTCGGCGACGTCGAGGGCCAGCGCCGACTTCCCGGTGCCCGTCGGCCCGATCACGGCGATCGGCCGGGTCATGCCGATTCCCGGGTCGCTGCGCTCCTGCCCTCCGCTGCATGCCACGTACCGACGAAGTACCCCACCCCGTACGGCGCGCCCCGCACCAACTCGGTGGCCTCCTGCGGCCCGGAACCCACCAGCCCGGCCAGCACCTGGTACGCGACCCGGCCGACGATGCCGCCGGGGAGCCCGGCCAGCGCAGCACTGTCACCTGAGGCCAGCGCATCGTCGAGGGCGGCTTGCGCGGCCGTCGCGGCGGGGTCGTAGCCGCCGGGCGCGGGCGGCGTCAACGTGTTGGCGCCGTCGGCGACCACCAGCACACCGACCGGGTCGTCGGTGGCGTCGATCTCGGCGCGCAGCAGTCGCCCGAACTCCAGAGCCCGGTCGGCGTCGTGGTCGGCGTCGTACACCCGGACCTGCGCTCGGGCCGCGGGGCTTGCCTGCCCACGCAACCACCCGGTGAACAGTGCGCACAGGGGCAACCCACGCACCGCCGGCGCAGCGTCCGGGGACAGCGCGACGGGGACCTCCACCCCGTAGCCGGCGAAGGTCCCGCGAGTGTCGGCCTCGATGGTCTGATCGGCCGCGCCGACGCCGATGGCAACCCACAGATCAGGTAGCGCAGCGGCAGCTTTCAGCGCGGCGTCGCGAAAATCGGCCACCTCGGCGGCGGCCGCACCGGCCAGTTCGGGCACCAGGACGGGCGCCGAGGGCGTCAGGACAACGGCGGACAGCACGTCCCCCACGCTAGTGGCCGTCAGCCGACCACCGGCTCGGCGGGATCCGGCATCGGCGCGGCCTCGGTGCGGGCCAACTCCACCGTGGCCGCGATCATCACCACGACGGCGATCACCAGAAGCGCCCAGCCGGACCGGCCGGGGCGCAACATCTCCCCGAGGATGGCGACGCCGAGAACCGAGGCGACCAATGGTTCGCTCACCGTGACCGCGGGGAGCGAGGCTGCCATCGACCCGGCCCGGAACGACGATTGCTGAATCGCCGTCGCCGCGATGGCCACCACCGCCCACACGTAGAGCTCGGGAAGCTTGAGCACCGCCACGATCCCGTGATCGAGTTCGTCGACCACGCCCTTCATCAGCACGGCGAACAACCCCCACAACGAGCCCGCCACCAGCCCCAGCAATACCGCCGCCACCGGTTTGCCCCGAAAGAGGCGCGCCCCCAGCAGGCATAGCAGCAAAACCGGACCGAGCGTGGCCGCCACCCAGCTCCACATCTCGAACCCGGCCCGCGCCTGCCCCTTGGACGGGTCGCCGACCGTGACGATCACGGCAACGGCCGCGGCCAGCAGCACAGCCCAGATCCACTGGTAGCGAGTGATCCGACGGCCCGCGAAGCGCGCGCTCAACGGCAGCGCGAACAGCAGGGACGTCACGATCAGGGCCTGCACCAGCAGGACCGAGCCGAATCCCAGTGCGGCAGCCTGCAACGCGAATCCGCCGGCAGCCACCAGGCTGCCCAGCCACCAGGTCTTGTCCCTGAGCAACTGCAGGAACAGGGCGATGGGACCGACCTGTTCGTCGGTGACGTCGTGGGCGGAACGTTGCTGGATGACGTCGCCGATCGCGATCAGCAGCGCGGCCCCTAGGGCGAACAGGGTGGCGATGTCCGACCTGTGCATCACTGATCTCCTCGTGCTCGGGCAGTCAGCGTGCCCGCCGATTGGCGTCGTCCGCAACCTCAGACCAGCCAACCCGGGCGCATGGGTGGCATCGACCTGGTTCAATACCAACGAGGACGGCGGCCGTGACCACGGTCGCCGGACGTGCAGCAGTGGCGCCGCGTCGCGCGGCAGATGCGCGGGAACACCGCGCGGAGGGTAGGTGAGGCGAGTCCATGACGATCGACCAACCCAGCGCCGACGGAGCCCCGAAGCCGGCTCCCCGACCGGGACCGCCACGACCCGTCCCCAAACCCCACGCACCCACCGCCCCGGTGATACTGCCGCCATCGAGCGACCCACACCGGTTCGGCCGCGTCGACGACGATGGCACGGTCTGGCTGATCACCTCGGACGGCGAACGCAATATCGGCTCGTGGCAGGCCGGCGACACCGAGGCGGCCTTCGCCCACTTCGGCAGGCGCTTCGAAGATCTCGCCACCGAGGTCACGCTGATGGAGACCCGGCTGGCCTCCGGCACCGGCGATGCCCGCAAGATCAAAGCGGCGGCTGCCTCGCTGGCTGAAACGCTGCCCACGGCAAGCGTTCTCGGCGACCTCGACGCGCTGGCCGCTCGACTGACCGCGATCCGCGACCACGCCGAGGAAACCGCGGCGGCCGATCGGGCCCGTCGCGAGCAACACCGGGCCGAGCAGACCGCACGCAAGGAGGCGCTGGCCGCCGAAGCCGAGGAGCTGGCGACGAGCTCCACCCAGTGGAAGGCCGCCGGCGACCGGCTGCGCGCGATTCTCGACGAGTGGCGCACCATCACCGGCCTGGACCGCAAGACCGACGACGCGCTGTGGAAGCGCTACTCGGCGGCCCGCGAAACATTCAACCGGCGCCGGGGCTCGCACTTCGCCGACCTGGACCGCGAACGCGCCGGCGCCAGGCAGGCCAAGGAGCAGTTGTGCGTGCGCGCCGAGGAGCTGGCCGGCTCCACCGACTGGTCGGCGACGGCGGCGGCGTTCCGCGATCTGCTCGCCGAGTGGAAGGCCGCCGGCCGGGCAGCCAAGGACGTCGACGACACCCTGTGGCATCGATTCAAGGCGGCCCAGGACACCTTCTTCGCCGCGCGCAATGCGGTGAATGCCGAGCGCGACAGCGAATTCCAGGCCAATGCCGCCGCCAAGGAGGCCTTGCTGGCCGAAGCGGAGAAACTCGACACCTCCAACCCGGACGCGGCCCGCTCGGCATTGCGGACCATCACCGACAAGTGGGATGCGATCGGCAAGGTGCCGCGGGAGCGGTCGGCCGATCTGGAACGCCGGTTGCGTGCGGTCGAGAAGAAGGTGCGCGACGCCGCCGACTCGGGGCGCACCGATCCGCAGGCGCAGGCCCGCGCCGAGCAGTTCCGCGCACGGGTCGAGCAGTACGAGCGGCAGGCCGAGAAGGCTGAAGCCGCGGGCCGCACCAAAGATGCCGAAGCGGCCAGGGCCAGCGCCGAGCAATGGCGGCAGTGGGCCGACGCGGCAGTCGAGTCGCTCAGTAAGAAGCGTTAATCCGCGGCCGGAGGCTGCTTGCGCTCACGATGCTCGACGTCGTCGAGCAGGCTGCGGGACTGGCCCTCCCTCGCGGCGGCGCGGCGCTGTTCCTCGGCCGCCAGCTGCACCGCGGTGCGCGTCCAGACCACCCGCGCCCAATGGAAGGTCAGCAGGATGACCGCCACCCAGCCCAGCAGCAACCCGATACCCGGCCCGGGATGGCCGTGCACGGCCGTCTGCCGGGACCACACGGCCAGCAGACCGAGCGCGCAGGACAGCGCAGACCCGGCGAGGGCGACCCAGGCCAGCACCCAGCGCCGGGTGGTCAGTGCCAGCATCGAGAAGCCGACGCCGAACACCAGCGCGAACCAGCTGAACAACCGAGACGGTAGGGCGATTCCCACACTGATCGCCTTGTCGTCGCCCATCAGGACGTCGACGCCGCGGGCGGCGCCGGTGTGCGGCAGGATCAGCGACACCAGCAGGACGAACACCAGGATCGCCACCACCATGGCGCGAGCTCCCGGCTGGATCTCTCCGGCGACCTTGCGCTCGGCCTTCTCCATGTCGGAGCGGTAGGCCTCGCTCGGGTCTTCGTCGTGGCGACTCATTGCTGGCATCCCGTCGTTTCCTCGATCTGCGGTCTGCCCACCGGCGGCAGCCCCAGACCGACGGTACGGGGCCGTTGCCCGGCGGCGTGGGCGTCGCCGGCGCGGGTGCGGCGGTGACGGTGCAGCGGCGCATCGGCGATCAGATGGTGTGGAGCAGCGCCGGTGACCGTTGTGGTCACGATGTCGCCGGGGCGCGGGGTGGCATCGCCCGGCGAGAAATGCACCAGCCGGCCGTCGCGCGCGCGTCCGCTCATCCGGGCGGTGCTGGCGTCTTTGCGGCCCTCTCCGGTGGCCACCAGCAATTCGACCTCACGACCGATCTGCGCGGTGTTCTCCTCGAAGGAGATCTGCTCCTGCAGCTCGATGAGCCGGTCATAGCGTTCCTGCACAACGGCTTTGGGAAGCTGGCCGTCGAGATCGGCGGCCGGGGTGCCGGGACGCTTGGAGTACTGGAAGGTGAAGGCGGTGCTGAACCGTGCCCGGCGCACCACGTCCAGGGTGGCGGCGAAATCGTCCTCGGTCTCGCCGGGGAAGCCGACGATGATGTCGGTGGTGATCGCCGCATGCGGCATAGCCGCGCGCACCCGGTCAATGATGCCGAGATACTTCTCGGCACGGTAGGAGCGCCGCATCGCCCGCAGCACACGGTCCGACCCGGACTGCAGCGGCATATGAAGGGCGGGGCAGACATTCGGGGTCTGGGCCATCGCCTCGATGACGTCGTCGGTGAACTCGGCCGGGTGCGGTGAGGTGAACCGGACGCGCTCCAACCCGTCGATGCGCCCACAGTCGCGCAGCAGTGCGGCGAACGCGCCACGGTCGCGGGGGGTACCGGGGTCGGCGAACGAGACACCGTAGGCGTTGACGTTCTGGCCCAGCAGGGTGATCTCCAGGACGCCCTGGTCGACCAGCGACTGCACCTCGGCGACGATCTCGTCGGGCCGGCGGTCCACTTCCTTGCCGCGCAGCGCTGGCACGATGCAGAACGTGCAGGTGTTGTTGCAGCCGACCGATATGGAAACCCATGCGGCGTAGGCAGATTCGCGCGCAGCGGGCAGCGTTGACGGGAATTCACGCAGCGACTCGGCGATTTCGACCTGAGCCTGCCGGTTGTGCCGGGCCCGTTCGAGCAGCGTGGGCAGTGAGCCGATGTTGTGTGTGCCGAACACGACGTCGACCCAGGGCGCTTTCTTCAGCAGGCCTTCGCGGTCTTTCTGGGCCAGGCAGCCGCCCACCGCGATCTGCATGTCGGGATCGGCTTGCTTGCGCGGCGCCAGGTGGCTGATGTTGCCGTACAGCTTGTTATCAGCATTTTCCCGGACCGCGCACGTGTTGAACACCACCACGTCGGCGTCGGCACCCTCGGGTGCGCGGTGATATCCGGCGGCCTCGAGGAGTCCGGCGAGCCGCTCGGAATCGTGGACGTTCATCTGACATCCGTAGGTGCGCACCTGATAGGTGCGACCTTCACCCGAAGCGGGCGGTTCGCCCGTCGGATTGTTGTTGGTCAGCACCGATGTCACCTGCTCATCGTACGGAGCATTGCGAGGTGGAGAGAAATCGCGGATTGGTCAACGCTCGGCAAACTGGGGGTTACCTGGGTAGGGTCTGAACGCATGGGACGCGACGGCGAGAAGCCGATGATCTCGATCAAAGGCGTCGATAAGCACTTCGGCGAACTACACGTACTCAAGAACATCAATCTCGAGGTCGACCGCGGTCAGGTGGTCGTGGTCCTCGGGCCGTCGGGCTCGGGTAAGTCGACATTGTGCCGGACGATAAATCGGCTGGAGACGGTCGATTCCGGGACGATCGAAATCGACGGCGAGCAGTTGCCCGCGGAGGGGCGCAAGCTGGCGCAGTTGCGCTCCGACGTAGGCATGGTCTTCCAGTCCTTCAATCTCTTCGCGCACAAGACCATCCTCGAGAACGTCACGCTCGCGCCGGTGAAGGTGCGCAAGACCGACAAAGCCAAGGCGCGCGAAAAGGCCATGGCGTTGTTGGAGCGGGTAGGGGTGGCTAATCAGGCCGAGAAATATCCTGCTCAGCTCTCCGGTGGTCAGCAGCAGCGCGTGGCCATCGCCCGCTCGCTGGCGATGGACCCGAAGGTGATCCTGTTCGACGAGCCGACCAGCGCGCTGGACCCCGAGATGGTCAACGAGGTGCTGGCGGTGATGACCTCCCTGGCGTCCGAGGGCATGACGATGGTGGTGGTCACCCACGAGATGGGCTTCGCTCGCCGCGCCGCCGACCGGGTGGTGTTCATGGCCGAGGGCGCGATCGTGGAGGACGCCCCGCCCGCCGAGTTCTTCGACAACCCACGATCCGAGCGCGCCAAAGACTTCCTCGGCAAGATCCTCAACCACTAGCGCGAGAGGCCAAGACATGTTGTCACGGGCTGTGCGCCTGCTGGTGATCGCGATGATCGCGCTGGCGCTTCCATTCGCCATGACCGCCTGCGGGGGCAGCGGCAAGAAGATCACCATCGGCACCAAATTCGACCAACCCGGTCTCGCGGTGAAGAAGCCGGACGGGACGATGGCCGGCTTCGATGTCGACGTCGCCACCTACGTCGCCGGCCAGCTCGGCTACAAGCCGGACGAGATCGAATGGAAAGAGGCGCCGTCCGGGCAGCGCGAGACACTGATCCAGAACGGTCAGGTGGACTTCATCGCCGCGTCCTATTCGATCACCGACGCCCGCAAGCAGAAGGTCGACTTCGCCGGCCCGTATCTGATCACCGGTCAGAGCCTGCTGGTGCGCGCCGACAACAACGACATCACCGGCGCGGATTCGCTGCAGAACGGCAAGCGCCTGTGTTCGGTGTCGGGATCCACGCCCGCGCAGCGGATCAAGGACAAATACCCGGGTGTCCAACTGCAGCAATACGATACGTATTCGGCGTGTGTCGAAGCGTTGCGCAATGGCGCGATCGACGCGGTGAGCACCGACGAGGTGATCCTGGCCGGCTTCGCCGCGCAGTTCCCCGGCGCGTTCAAGATCATCGGCAAGCCGTTCTCCAAGGAGCCCTACGGTATCGGGCTGCGCAAGGGCGACAGTCAGCTGCGGACGAAGATCAACGACGCGATCGTGAAGATGGAGAAGGACGGCGACTGGAAGGCCGCCTTCGACAAGAATCTCGGCCCGGCCGGGATCACCGCGCCGCCTCCCCCGCCGCTGGATACTGGCGGGACGGCGGGGCAGGCCCAGCACGTCGACATTCTCGGCAAGTACAAGAGCCAGATCATCCGGGCGTTCTGGACGACCATCCAGCTCACGTTCTTCGCCGCGATCGGGGCCTTGATCCTCGGCACATTCCTTGCGGCGATGCGACTTTCGCCGGTTCCGATGCTGCGGACGCTGGGCACCGCCTACGTCAACGTGGTGCGTAATACGCCCCTGACGTTGATCATCCTGTTTTGCTCGTTCGGGTTGGCGCAGACATTGGGTGTCACGCTGGCCGATCCGAAGTCGCCGACGTCGATCGCGGACAGCAACTTTCGGCTGGCCGCACTGGGTTTGACACTCTACACGGCCTCGTTCGTCTGCGAGACGGTGCGCTCAGGCGTCAACACGATCCCGCTGGGCCAGGCCGAGGCCGCTCGTTCGCTGGGGCTGACGTTCGGTCAGAACCTGCGAATAATTCTGCTGCCGCAGGCTTTTCGGGCGGTGATCATCCCACTGGGCTCGGTGTTGATCGCCTTGGTCAAGAACACCACGATCGCCTCGGCGATCGGCGTGGCCGAGGCGGCACTGCTGATGAAGGAGATGATCGAGAACACCGCGGCACTGTTGGTGGTGGGCACGATCTTCGCGATCGGCTTCGTGATACTGACTCTGCCACTGGGGTTGTTGTTCGGGTGGCTCGGCAAGCGGTTGGCGGTGGCCAGATGAGCGAAGCCTCGGTTCTCTACGACGTCCCGGGACCGCGGGCGAAGGTCCGCGACCGGGTGACGTCGGTGGTGACGATCGCCGTCCTGGTCCTGGTCCTCTGGGCCGTGGTCGCGAAGCTCGCGAGCAAGGGTCAGCTGACAGCCGCGAAGTGGCACCCATTCTTGACCGCCGATCTTTGGAAAACGTATGTGCTGCCCGGCATTCAGGGCACGCTGACCGCCGCGGCGTTGTCGATCGTGCTGGCGGGGGTGCTCGGCTTCGCCCTCGGCGTGGGGCGGATGTCACCCAATAGTGTCGTGCGCTGGCCGTGCGCGGTGATCGTGGAGTTCTTCCGCGCCGTGCCCGTGCTGATCATGATGATCTTCGCGTACTTCCTGTTCGCGCTGTATGACGTCTTTCCCTCCAAGCAGCTGGCTCTGGCCGGTGTGGTGACCGGACTGACGCTCTACAACGGCGCGGTGATCGCCGAGATCGTGCGGGCCGGTGTGAGTTCGCTGCCGCGCGGGCAGTCTGAGGCCGCTTCGGCCCTGGGTCTGCGGTGGGGCCAGACGATGCGCGCGATCCTTCTCCCCCAGGCGGTGACATCGATGCTGCCGGTGCTGGTGTCGCAGCTGGTGGTGGTGCTGAAGGACACCGCGATCGGTTACCAGATCACGTTTTTGGAGATGGTCCGGCAGGGCACTGTGGTGGGCTCGACCTACGGCAACTACATTCCGGCGTTGATCGTGATCGCGGTGTTGATGATCAGCGCGAACTTCGCGTTGTCGTCGGCCGCAACCCGGCTGGAGCGGCGGTTGCGCCGTTCCAAGCGCGCGGGTGTCCCAGTGCAGACGCAGGCCGCGCTGGAACCGGGCGACTAGACAGGCCGATCGGGTAGGGTCGGCGCACAATTTGACGCCGACGATAGGACGCACATGAGCACCTTGTCCGCTGACCTGCGCACGCTCAGCTACGAGGCGTACATCTACTTCTATCCGTTGGTAACGATGGATGTTTCGCGACTTCAGACACTCAACCGTTCGGGAATCGGTGCCGGGCCGCCCAACGAGTTTCACCACATCCGGCAGTACCCGGACGCCGCCTTCCGCGCGGTGGTGCGCCCCAACTTCGACACGCTGTACTCGTCGGCGTGGCTCGACCTGACCCTGGGCCCGGTGATCCTCGACGTTCCCGACACCGACGACCGGTACTTCATGCTGCCACTGCTGGACATGTGGACCGACGTCTTCGCCAATCCCGGGAAGCGAACGTCCGGAACCGGACCGCAGCGCTACGCGATCGTAGGCCCCGGCCACAGCGGTGAGCTGCCGCAGGGCGTTGCGGTGATCCACGCACCGACGCCGTATGTGTGGATCATCGGCCGTACTCAAACCAACGGGCCCGCCGACTACCCGGCCGTGCATGCCGTTCAGGACGGCTACACCCTGACCCCGCCGGCAGCGCCGGCGTTCGTCCGGGACGATGCCTACGACGTCACCACCGAGCCGCTGCGCAAGGTCAATGCCATGGCAGCACTCGACTATCTGTCCTACGCCGCGGATTTGCTGTGCGTGAATCCGCCGCACCCGACCGACTTTTCGATCCTGGCCCGACTATCCGGCCTGGGCATTGAGGTGGGTAAGCCGTTCGATGCGCAGCGGTTCTCCGCCGAGCAGCGTGCCGAGATCGAGGCGGGAGCACAGGACGCACTTGCCGCCATCACGTCGTCCGCCCCGACGTTGGGCAACATCGTCGACGGGTGGATGACCCTGAGCGAGGGTATGGGCGTCTACGGCAACGCGTATCTGCGGCGTGCCGTGGTCACGCTGGTGGGGCTGGGAGCCAACCCTGCCGAGGATGCGGTGTATCCCATGCTGGTGACCGACGCCGACGGCCAGCCGCTGGCCGGCGAGAACGACTACGTCATCCACTTCGATGCCGGCGAGCTCCCCCCGGTGGATGCCTTCTGGTCGGTGACGATGTACGACGCCGAGGGTTATCAGGTCGCCAACGAGATCGATCGCTTTGCCATCGGCGATCGGGATACGTTGCTGTACAACGCAGACGGTTCACTGGATCTGTACTTGCAGCACCGCAACCCAGGCCCCGAGAAGGTGGCCAACTGGCTGCCCGCACCGCTGGGGACTCTTGGGGTGACGATGCGGCTGTACGCCCCGCGCCGCGAGGTGATCTCCGGTGCGTGGCATCCGCCCGCAGTGCGCCGGGCGTGAACACACCAGAGCGCAGCTGCCCGAAAGTCAAGCCGCCCAGGCGGATTGCGCCACGCCATCGCTTACGGGTACGCGCCGCGTAGGCCGCCGGTACCGCCTACGCCGGACGAGCCGTTACCGCCGTTCGATCCGGGGTACCCGAGAAGGGCGCCTTGGAGGCCGCCCGCACCACCAGCACCGCCTATGCCGAAGAAGCCGCCTGGACCGCCGGTACCGAACAAGCCCCGGTTGTTGCCCCCATTGCCGCCGTTGCCGCCGTTACCGGCGTGCCCCCCGTTACCGCCGTAGCTGTAGCCCTTCAGACCCCCGTGTGTGAGCTCTAGTCCCCCGTTGCCGCCGTTACCGCCATCCCCGCCACCACCTCCCCGGCCACCGGCACCACCGGCACCGAAGTAGCCGACAAAATCGCCGCCGGCACCGCCGGCTCCGCCGTTAGCGCCCAGGCCGGCGTTACCGCCCAGGCCGGCGTTGCCATTGACCTTCCCCGCTACGACGCCGGCCATGCCGCCGACCCCCCCGGTCCCGCCCTTGCCCCCGACACCGCCGGTGCCGCCTGCACCGCCGGTCCTCTTGAGGAGTTGAAGGACGTTGGGAGCGTATGGGCCGTCGGTGTAATAGGGGGCGGTCCCCCGGCCGCCAGCGCCGCCCGCACCGCCGACGCTGCCGTCACCGCCGTTGCCACCGTGGCCGCCATATGAGTTGAGTTGTCCACTCCCGCCGGCCCCGCCGACGCCGCCATTTCCGCCGACGGCGCCAGCGCCGCCGTCACCGCCGCGACCGCCGTTGCCGTTAGACCCTGCCGCGCCGCCGGCCCCGCCCACTCCCGCGGCGCCGGCGTTGCCGCCGTCACCGCCGTCTGCGCCTCGGCTGGACACATTCCGTTGCCGGCTGTAGCCGCCGGTGCCGCCGACCCCGCCGGATCCGCCAATCCCGGCGTTGCCGCCGACCCCTCCAGCGCCGCCATCGCCAGAGCTCGAGCCACCCCTGCCGCCGGCGCCGCCATTGCCCGCATCGCCGCCGACACTGCCCTTGCCCGCGGCGCCCCCAGCCCCGCCATTGCCCCCACTGAAGGCGGTCTCAACACCTTCGCCGCCGTGACCGCCGGTGCCGCCCCTTCCGCCAGTGCCTCCGTTGCCACCAGCCCCGCCGGCGCCGCCGTTACCTGAGCTCAGGGCGCCACCGCCGGCACCGCCGGCGCCGCCCTTGCCCGCGAGGCCACCCGCCCCCGCGACACCTCCTGGTTTGCCATTGAAGTTGGCCGAGGAGATCCCGTAACCCGATGCGCCATTGCCGCCGTTGCCGCCTTGTCCGCCGGTGCCGCCCGTGCCGCCCGCACCGCCGGCGCCGCCGTTGCCTGAGCCAGCAGCGACACCGCCGACCCCGCCCATTCCGCCGTTGCCCGCGTTGCCGCCGATGCCGCCGGATCCCATGGATACGATGCCGTTCCCGCCGTGGCCGCCATTGCCGCCGATCCCCCCGGCTCCGCCGGCTCCGCCGTTGCCTGAGATGGAACCGCCGAGACCTCCCGCAGCGCCGTCCCCGCCGTTTCCGCCGGCGGTTCCAGCAGTTCCGTTGATCGTGGGGGTGTGGCCGTTCCCACCGTTCCCCCCGGCGCCACCGGCTCCCCCGGCGCCACCGTTGCCGACCGATCCTCCGTTGCCTCCAGCGCCGCCGTTGCCGCCGCTGACCCCGGTAAGGGCGGCGGGAAGGCTGGCGCCGCTGAATCCCCTTCCACCGTTGCCGCCGTTGCCGCCGCTGCTGACCGCGACGCCGCCCGAGCCCGTGGCGCCCTGGTGGCCGCTGCCGAGTACGCCACCGCTGCCCGCTACGCCGCCGGCACCGCCGACGCCGCCCGCGCCCGGGTTACCGCCGTTGCCGCCCGCGCCGCCGTTGCGAATCAAGTAATTGCCGTCGGCACCGTTGCCACCGCTGCCGGGTGTGCCGCCGGTACCGCCGACGCCGCCCGCACCGCCATCGCCGTCGAGTCCGGCATGCCCCGCGCCGCCCGCCGTACCACCGCCGGCACCACCGGCACCGCCGACGCCGCCGGCACCGCCGGTGGCTCCGTTGGCGCCGTTGCCTCCTGTGCCTGTGCCCACTTGTGAGCTGAAAAACGAGCCGAATTCGCCGTGGGCGCCGTTGGTGCCGGTGCCGCCGGTACCGCCGCGGCCCCCGACGCCGCCGACCCCACCCTTGCCGCCGTCACCAGAGGTCGAGCCGCCGAGGCCGCCCGCACCACCGCGCCCGCCTGCGCCGCCGGTGGCGCCGTTTCCGGCGGGAATGGCGGCGACGTGCCGTCCGAGAGCATCCAGAATGACGAACCCGGGGTTGCCGTCCTTGCCGGCTGCCCCGCTGCCGCCGGCACCGCCGTCGCCACCGTTGCCGACCGATCCACCGTTACCGCCGGCGCCCCCGGCGCCCCCTGCGCCGTGGTTGATCCCGGTTACTCCTGCTGCGCCGGCCCCGCCGGCCCCGCCGTTGCCGACGTACAACCCACCGGCCCCGCCGTTACCACCGGCCCCGTTGTTGATTCCGATGACGCCGTCGCCGCCGTTGCCGCCGTTGCCTTCCAATTCGGCGTCGCCACCGGCGCCGCCGTTGAATCCGTTGCCGCCGTTGCCGATCAAGCCTGATCGTCCGCCGTTACAGGCTTTCCCGCCCGTGCAGGTGGTCGCGTCGTAGCTGAATCCATTGCCCATCAGGAGCCCGGCATTGGGATGCTCAGCTGTGCCGTCGCGGACGAAGACCCGCATGAGGTCGCCGATCGGATCCGGGATCAAGACAGGGACGGCAGCGCCCGAATTGACGCCAGACGTCACCTGACTGAGTGTGCGTTCGGTCGCCGAGACACCCACCTCACGGCGCGCAAACGCCAACGCAGCCCAGATCACCGGCGCCGCAATCGGTTCCCCTGGATGCCCGGCAGGTGACTGCGGCGCCGACCGCAAACCCGATGACGGCGAAAAGCCGGCGGCGAAACTGCTCTCCTGCTGCACCGCGGGCGCTGGCAGCGAGACTGCTGCGGCATTGGGCTGAGATACCTTGGCGGCAGCTGATGCCGCGCGCTGCACCGGCGGATGGGCATTATCGGATGTCGCACTGCCTGCCGACGGTCCGCCGCTGCCGCGGCCACGTGCGTCAGCCACGCTGTACGGACGCGAGGCGCCGGCGGCCGTGGAGCGAACACCATCGCGGTGTATGTCTCGCACGCCTGGCTTCACCGCCGACGCCGGGCCTCGCGAACCGGTGGTGGTGGAACGGCCCGTGCCGGCCACACCAGCGGTCCGGTCATTGGTCTGGCCGGCCCCTGTGTCAGCCGAGGCCACCACCGGGCTCCACGCGATCGCGGACCCGATCCCCAGCGCAGCCGCCAACGCGCCAATCCGGCCGATATTCGCGGCGTAACTCTTCAATTGAGGCCCTCCCGGTGAATCACCGACGTGCGGCGACGCTTGCCCCGATGATTGTGTGCTCCTGATCGGTGGACCTGATCCGAAAGTCACTACCTGATTTCGGCGTGAGCAAATAGAACTACTACCTACCGGCTAAGATTTGCGGGTGCGAGAGCACTGGCCCTTGATCGGCCGGGACCGCGAGTTGGGCGAGCTCACCGGCCAGTTGAGCAGTACCGAATACCGCGGCGTGGTGCTAGTCGGCAAGCCCGGCGTCGGGAAGTCGCGACTGGCGCGCGAGGTTGTTTCCGCGGCACAGGCCGCAGGGTGGACAGTTCGAAAGGCAGCCGCCACCGCTACCAGCCAGCTGATCCCGCTCGGTGCCTTCACGCAGTGGACCGACGATCTACGGGGCGAGCCCATCGAGTGGGCGCGCAGAGTCGCGCAAGCACTGACAACCGGTGTACAGCCACAACGCGTTCTGGTCTTCGTCGACGATGCCCACCTTTTGGACGCCTTGTCGGCGCTGGTCGTGCATCAGATTGTGCAGTCACAGGCCGCGCCCGTCATCGTCACCATCCGCGCGGGCGAGTCCGCGCCGGCCGCGATCACCGCACTGTGGAAGGACGGCCTGCTCTGCAGGCGCGAGGTCGAGCCGCTGGCTCGCAACGAGATCAATGCGTTGATGGCGGCCGTACTTGGGGGCACGCCGGATCAGCACTGTGGAGACAAGCTGTGGCGTCTGACGCGCGGGAATGTGCTGTTCCTGCGGCAGCTGGTCGAACAGGAGTCCCAGGCCGGACGTCTCGTGTCGCACGACGGGGCGGTGCGCTGGTGCGGCGATGCCGCAATCTCCGGTTCGCTCGCTGAGGTGGTGGACGCACAGATCGGTGCCGTTCCCGGCGGCGTGCGCGACGTCGTCGATCTCGTTGCGGTTGCCGAACCGCTCGACTGGAAGTGTCTGAGGTTACTCGCCGACACTGCGGCGATCGAACAGGCCGAGCAACGTGAACTCATCCGGACCGTCGGCGACGACGTCTACATCGGTCATCCAATGTACGCCGAGATTCGAGTAAATCGTTGTGGTCCAACGCGATTGCGCCGACTTCGGGGTCAGATCGCCACCGCGATGAAGGACGGTGGCGGCCCGGCCGCAGCCATGAAGCGGGGCATCCTGTGGCTGGACTCCGACCTTTCACCGGAGCCAGATGTGCTGTTGTCCGCGGCGACAGCCGCCACTTCGCTGCTGGACTTCGAGATGGCCGAGCGGCTCTATACCGCGGCCGCGTCAACCGGCATGGCCGCGCAGGCGCGAATACCGTTGGCCTACACGCTTTTCATGACGCAACGAGGTGAGCTTGCGCTAGAGGTCCTCGACGGTGCCGATTCCGACGCCGATGGGAAAGCCGGCTTCGTCAACGAAGTGATAATGCGCGCAGCGAACCTGTTGTGGGCGAAGCGATCAATCGAACAGTCGTGGCGTGTCATCGACCAGGCACTCGACGAGGTCGGGCCCGGCGCACGGCGGCAGCAGCTGCTGGTGTTCCGCGCCAACCAGCTCGCACTCGCGGCGCGGCCGGTCGAAGTTCTGGAGACCCTGACGGACGTCGACTACGGCGAACTCGATTATTACGGCGCAACAATGGGTCTCAGCGCCGCGTGCATGGCCTACGGAGAAATCGGACGAGCTGACCAGGCTGTGCAGTCGGCGATCGCGTCCGGCCGAGCGCTTACGCTGAGCGAACACGGTGAATACCTTCGTCAGCCGTTGGCCGAATTTCACACCTTCGCCCTCGCGGCGGCGGGTCGCATCGCAGAAGCTGTCGAAGTCGCCGAACGGCATCGACGCAGCCAGCGGTCAGACCCGGTACCGGCCCAGGCGGTCGCATCGCAGATCCTCGGTATGACGATGTTGGCCGCGGGAGACCTCGCCGCGGCTTTGCGCCTCCTTCCCGAGGCATTGGATGACTCCGAGGTGGCCAACAACTTTCACGCCGCCAACAGTTTCCATCGGTTTCATCTGCTGCGCGCCCAGGCGTTGGCTCTGTCCGGTGATGTCGATGCAGCGCAACGCGCGCTGGAAACGGCTCGCGCGCAGCGGCACCCCGCCTACGAGTTCGTCAGGTCGACCGAGGTGCTGACCGAGGCATGGCTGGCCGCATGCCGCGCGCGGCTCAGCGAGGCGCGACGACTGGCACGAGCCGCTGCCGCGCTTGCCAGAGAACATAGCCAATTCGCGCGGGAGGTCTGGTGCCTACAGACCGCTGTGCAATTCGACGACGTCGATGCGGGCGCACGCCTGGCCGAGTTGGCAACCATCGTGGACGGTCCGCGCGCTGCGGTCGCGGCACGGTATGCGAGAGCAGTGAGCGCCGACGACGCCGTTGAACTCGACCAGGTATCAGCCCAATTCGAAGCGATGGGCGATCGTCTGGCCGCGGCCGACGCCGCGGCGCAGGCCGCAGCGTCGCACCGCCGCGCACGCCGCACCGGAAGCGCGATCACTTCCGCGGCGCGCGCAGGCCGACTTGTCGCCGATACCGGCGGAGCGACAACCCCCGCGATCGCAGCGGCGTCGTTTCCGTTGCCGTTCAGTCAGCGCGAGCACGAGATAGCTCTGCTGGTCGCGCAGGGACTATCCAACCGCGACATCGCCGTGGCGGTATCGCTATCCGTCAGAACCGTTGAGGGACATATCTACAGCGCATGCAACAAGGTGGGAGCGAAGGGACGCGCCGATCTGGCCGAGCTCGTGCACAGTGTCGGACGCTGAATTGACGACGGCTTTGCGGCGGACTGCAGCCTTGCGGTTGATCAGAACGGTCCGCCGGCTTGGATGCCTTGGTTCACTTCGTCGATCGCTTGTTGGGCTAGATTCAGCGCGCTGACTCGGTGACCGCCCTTGTTATCTTCGGCCGCTTGCAGCTCTCCGACCGCCATCTGCAACCAAGCATCGGCGTTGTTCATCGCGGGTCCCACCGGCGGCGGCGGCGGGGCAAAGTCGCCGTCGGGCGGTCCACCCGCGAACTGGATCCCGAGGTTGACTTGATCAATGGCCTGCTGCGCCAAATTGATGGCCGTCACCCGATGCCCTCCTTTATCGTCCAGCGCGGCTTGCAAGGCACCCACTGCCTGCTGCAGGTCGTTTCTGGCGCTGTACATGCGGGGCTGGTCGGCGTGGGCGGTACCCACACCTACCGTGGCGAGAGTCAGCGCGGCCAGACTCGCGGCGAAGGTGGATCGAAGCGTTGCACCGGGCATCGGTACGGTGTCCTCTCTCGGCTGGTGATATCGCGGTCATTCTCGCATGAGCAAACGCGAAGCACCCGCGAAACGGCATTCGTCGGCCAGTTTGAGGCCACCCGCAAATCATCGTGGCGAGAACATGATTGGCAACTCGGGTAAGCGTGCACCCGTTGTGGCCCCGCAGCGCGCACGAAGGGTTCAGCCAACGAGAGCCCGGGAATCACGCCCGCGACGCCGCGCACCGCGCCAGCAGCTCGGTCGACGGCGGCTGGTAGAAGCTCAACACCGCATGCTCGCAGCCAAGGTCGACGTACTGCGGTAGCTGATCCAGTTGCGCGGCAACCTGTTCGGGGTCACGTGGGTGAAGGAAGAGCTGGACCGAACGCCGGATGTCGCGCGGGTCGCGGCCGACCTCGGCGCAGGCTTCGGCGAGCCGCTCGTTGACCTCGCCCCACTGCTGCGGACCCTCGTGGCTGGGCATGTTCCACTCGTCGGCGTGCCGGGCGATCACTCTCAACATCTTGGGCTGGGAACCGCCCACCACGATCGGCGGGTACGGCCGCTGCAGCGGCTTGGGTTCGCAGATGGCCTCGTTCAGCGTGTAGAAGCGGCCCTCGAAAGTGACCGTCTCCTCGGTCCAGAGCCGGCGGATCATGGTGATCGCCTCGTCGAGCATCGCCACTCGCGTTCCCGCACTGGGGAATTCGAGACCGAAACCACGATGTTCGGCTTCGTGCCAGCCCGCCCCGATACCGAAGTTCAGCCGTCCGCCGCTGATGTGGTCAACGGTGACGGCCATCTTGGCCAGGATCGCCGGATTGCGGTACGTCACGCCGGTGACCATGCAACCGACCCGCGCCTGACGGACCACCACGGCCATCGCCGCCAGTGTCGTCCATCCCTCGTACGTCGGCTTACGGTCCTCGGTCAGTCCGTAGAAGTGGTCGTAATTCCAGACCGCTTCGAAACCCAGCGCATCCGCCGTGCGCCAGAACCGTTCGACTTCCGGATAGTCGAACGTGGGCGCGAGCTTGGCCGAAATCTGCATGCCTGAAGCCTAGTCTCGCGCTCGATGCCCCGACGAACGCGTCAAATACGGCTACAGTGACGGATCACCTTTGCCGATCAGCGTGAAAGGCAGGACCCGAATGGCGTTCGCCCGCAGAGTTTCTACGATCCTCGCCGTCGGACTCGTCACCACGACGCTCTCCGTGGCGCCAGCGTGGGGCGGGGGCCCCGACGGTGCGGTCGACGGCGCCGACGACATGTCACAAGCTGTCGGCTCCGGCGTGCTCAACGGAGTGCTTACCGGATTCTCGGCTACCGGGCCCACCAACGAGGCCGCCTCGGCCTCCGTGATCGCCGCCTGTCAGCAAGCCGGCGCGCAGGAGTGCAGCCGCGACGAAGTCACCAATGACAACCTCTGCGTGGTCTCGGTGGGCGCCGACGACGGCAGCGGAATCGTGTCCGGTGGAGCCGGGCCGACCGTCGACGCGGCACGGGCTGATGCATTCAAGCACTCTCAGGATGCCGACGCACCGCTCGACCCGAGCGCTCGAGTCCTCGTGTCAGCCTGCCCGTGATCAGCGCGGCTCGGATGACCACCAGATACTGCGCGAAAGGAATGACGTTGTGAACATGCGAGGAAAAATCTCTCTCCTGACGACGGCCGTGGTTGCGGCCGCACTCATCTCAGCTCCGGTGGCCGGCGCCCGGCAGACCTGCCACGACGCGGGCAGCCACGTCATGTGTGAGACCAGCGGCAGCGTGTCGATCAAGGCCGTGCCGCAGACACGCGCCCCCAACGTCAGTGAGATCACGCCGAACGTCCGAGATCGCCGTCGCGGCATCGTCTGGAGCTGGTAGCCCGGACACACTCCCGTGGTGCTTTCCGTGAAGAACGTTGGCCGTCTGATCGAGACGGTATCGTCAGCCTCGTGGCCTCTCGCGATTCGATGATGGCGCCGCGATCAACGGGCGATCTGCCCCTGCGTAGCCGGGTCCCCACGGTCCACAAGATCACCAGCCGATAGTGCCGAACCCGCTCGACGTCCTACCCGTCGCCGACGGCATCGGACTGCCGTGGGATGTAGCGGTCGACGATGCGGTTGCCGCGATCGCCGCGGCACGAGAACACTGCGGCGAATCGTTCGTGGTGAACAGTGGCGGCGAGCAATACCTCTTCACCTTCTCGCCAACCGGCGTCGAATCGTTCTACGCGCTCGTTGAAGAAGCGGCGAGCAAGGGTGTCGCGGATTTCCTCATGCTGCGGCGCAAGCTGCCCGAGGAGGTGTTCGCCGGTAGACGCCTGCTGCCAAACTCGCTGTTCCGGCGTGACGACGTCACGTCCTACCTCGCGAACCTCGACCGTGCTCTTGACGCGACGGAGATCGAACTCGGCGAGAGCGGCACGGTCGACCTGTTCGCGCTCACCCGACGGCTCGGCCACCGTATGGGTTTGGCGTCGTGGGCCGGGCCCGGCTGCGCCGACGGCGAGGCGTTCGAGCGGTTGGTACGCGCGTTCGACGTGCTGGACGGTTCGGATGCGTTCGTTCACCCCGATGCCATGGCAGCCGTGGCCGCTTCGGGTATGCGAGCCGAACGGGCCGCCTTGGACGAAGTCGCCGAGGTGATTGAAGCCTCGCTGCAACAACATGATTCGACGCCCGAGAACGGCGATCAGTTGTTCAGCCGAATCGTCAGTGCGTGGGCTATGGAATCGCCGGATGTCCGCAGCCGCGGTGTCGCGATGGATGTCGCGCTCATCCACATCGCCTCGATGTCGAACCTGATGGCAGCGCTCGGCTGGGCGCTCGTCGACCTGATCGCCCATCCCGATCAGCTCCGCCTGGTCGCGGGTGGCGATCGTGAGCTGGCTTCCAGCTGTGCTCTCGAAAGCACCCGGTTGGCGCAGCGTTCGATCATGGCTCGCGCCGTCCTCGAACCGGTCACATTCGACACAGGCGCGGGTGTGGTCGACGTACCGAAGGGCTGGACCATCGCGACGCTGCTACCGCTGCTGAACACTTCGGCCGCCGCCGGCTTGGAGGAGTGGAATCCCAGCCGGTGGCACCGGCACCGGCTCGCCGATGCGCATGCGTTGCCGTCACCGATGCTGGTGACCGCCTTCGGGCACGGCAGGCATTCCTGTCCGGCACAGCCGTTTTCGTTGGCGGCGATGGCGATGGCGATGACTCGCCTCGTGGGCCGCTACGACATGAGGCCCGAGTGGACAGGACATCCGCGTCCGGTGCCCGCTCAGATCGGCGGCGTGGCGCGCGCGGCCGATCCCTGCCCGCTCGGCTACACCGTGCGCTGAGCCACGCAGGCTCTGATCAGACAACTTCAAGGTTGCGTCGTGCTGTCACGTGGGTATCCGCAGTGGCGGAAGGAGAACGACATGCGCAGGCAATTCGTCACGACCAGTGCAGGCGCCCTACTGGCATTCGGCGTACTCGCCGGATGTTCCCCGCAGCAGGCAGCAACCCCGCAAGCGAGTCCCACCCAGCCGCCGGGCTACGAAGAGCACAACGACGCCGACGTTTCCTTTGCCCAGCAGATGATCCCGCTGGAGCAGCAGGCGGTCGCGATGAGCGAGGCACTGCTGGCCAAACCCGGCGTCGACCGCGACGTCTCGGATATAGCCCGTGCGATACACGAGAACGATCGTCCGGAGGTGGTTCAGCTGCAGCAATGGCTCAAGGACTGGGGCGCTCCGGCCCCGGGCGCCGCCGAGCAGGCGTCCGGCACACATACGGCCGCGATCCAGGACGCCGAACCAGCCCTGGCGGCCAGGCTGTACCTCGAGCAGATGATCGCCAACCGCGAGCGAGCCCTCGCCCTCAGCAAGACCGAGGTCGACAAGGGCACCTATCGTGCGACTGTCGCAGTCGCCGGTGGCGGCGAGGCCACCCAGGAACGGCAGATCACCACGATGAAGACGCTGCTGGGATCGCCGTGATCAGACCCGGCGGCGTTCCCGCTCCCCCGCCAGCTCGTCTCTGACCACGGCCACGGCCATGCTCTGGTTATAGCCGCGACGGGCCAGCATGCCGACCAGCCTGCGCATCACCTTGGTGTCGTCGCCGTCGTCGAGCTTCTCCCGGCGCAGCTTCTGCTGCACCAACTCCTCGGCACGTTGCCGTTCGGCGCCGGCGTCGATGTCGTCGAGCGCGGCAGCGATCACCTCGTCGTCGACACCTTTGGTCCGCAACTCAGCGGCCAAGGCGCGCTTACCTTTTCCCGCGCGCGCCCGTCGCGAACGCACCCACTGTTCGGCGAAGTCAGCGTCGTCGATCAGACCGACAGCGGCCAGCCGATCGAGTTCATTCGCGGCGACCTCGTCGGGGTACCCCCGCTTGACCATCTGGCCGGCGAGCTCGGATCGGGTTCGCGGACGCACGGTGAGCAGGCGCAGGCACAACGCATGCGCCTGCTCTTCGCGGGTCTCAGAAGTCGACTGGGGCGGGGAGGACGTCATCGACGAGTTCATCGGTCACCACCGCACCGATACCGAGCTTCTCTTTGATCTTTTTCTCGATCTCGTTGGCCACATCGGGGTTTTCCATCATGAAGTTGCGGGCGTTCTCCTTGCCCTGACCGAGCTGCTCACCTTCGTAGGTGAACCACGATCCGGACTTGCGGATGAAGCCCTGCTCCACACCCATGTCGATGAGCGAGCCTTCGCGGCTGATGCCCTTGCCGTAGAGGATGTCGAACTCGGCCTGCTTGAAGGGCGGCGACACCTTGTTCTTGACGACCTTGACGCGGGTGCGGTTGCCGACCGCGTCGGTGCCGTCCTTGAGTGTCTCGATCCGCCGCACATCCAGGCGGACCGAGGCGTAGAACTTCAAAGCCTTACCACCCGTGGTGGTTTCGGGTGAGCCGAACATCACGCCGATCTTCTCGCGCAGCTGGTTGATGAAGATCGCGGTGGTGCCCGAGTTGTTCAGTGCACCGGTCATCTTGCGCAGCGCCTGGCTCATCAGGCGGGCCTGCAGGCCGACGTGGCTGTCACCCATCTCGCCCTCGATCTCGGCGCGGGGTACCAGGGCGGCCACCGAGTCGATGACGATGAGGTCGATCGCACCTGAACGCACCAGCATGTCGGCGATCTCGAGTGCCTGCTCACCGGTGTCGGGCTGGCTGACCAGTAGCGCATCGGTGTCCACCCCGAGCTTCTTGGCGTAATCCGGGTCCAGCGCATGCTCGGCGTCGATGAACGCCGCGATGCCACCGGCGGCCTGCGCATTGGCCACCGCGTGCAGTGCGACGGTGGTCTTACCCGACGATTCCGGGCCGTAGATCTCGACGACGCGGCCGCGCGGCAGACCGCCGATACCGAGTGCGACATCGAGGGCGATCGATCCGGTCGGGATGACGGAGATCGGCTGGCGGACCTCGTCGCCGAGGCGCATCACCGAGCCCTTGCCGAAGTTCTTGTCGATCTGCGCGAGTGCGAGCTCGAGGGCCTTCTCGCGATCAGGTGCCTGCGGAGCCATGGTGATACCTCTTCCGGTAGTCGTTGTTGACCGGTTCTCGGTCGGTTGGCCGTGACGTTAGGACAAGGCTCCGACAAATCGATCGAACATCGACCACGATAGCGAACAGGTGTTCGAAAGCAAGCGCAACGCGCCGCGTGTCGGCTTACCACTGATCGCGCGGCACGTCGAAGTCGGCGCACAGCGCCCGCCACACGTCGCGGGGCTCCACACCGTCCTCGATGGCCTGCGCGGCGGTCCGTCCGCCCAACTGGGTGAGCACGTGATCCACCAGCAGCGAGCCACCACGAACCCGGCCGAATTGCCCCTCGACGAGTTCGGTGAATTCCGTCAGCCGCACGCCACCAACTTACCCAGCCACCGATTCATGGCACACCCGTACCGGATCGGCGACGTCCGCGATGGTCTCGCCGGCGCGCCGGGCCGCCTCCCGATAGCCCGGCGAGGACAGCACTTCACCCACCTCCGCCACCAGAACCTCGGCGGCAAGCGGCCGGACCAAGCGCGCACTGCCTTGGCGCACAACGCGATTCGCCAACTCCCATTGGTCACCCCCACCCGGGATCACCACCATCGGCACGCCTGCCAGCAGTGTCTTGGTCAGCATCCCGTGCCCACCGCCGCAGATCACCAGATCAGCGTGGGTCAGCAGTTCGTCCTGGCGGCCCAGCCCGACACTCGCCCACGGCGGCACCTCGAGTTCCCGGCCGCCGAGCCGGGAGATCACCACCCGTGACCCGTCCGGGAGGGTTCGGCCGGGCACCAGATGTTCCAGCACCAGCTCGGTCACGCCCCGGGCACCGATCGCGGCGGTTGACGGCGCCACCACGATCACTGGGCCGTCACCCGGCGGAACCGGCAACACCGCGTCGGTGGGCTCGAAGTGCAGCGGCCCGACGACGACAGCTTCGGCCGGCCAGTCCGGGCGCGGCACCTCCAGGGCGGGCAGGGTCGCGATCAGCCGGCGCACCGGCCCCGGTTCGCGGGCGGGTAGCCCGATCTGCACCCGTGCTGCCGAACGCTGTCGCTCCCCTTCCTTCCACGACCGCGCCGTCAGGGCGCGCAGAATCGAGTCCCGCACCCGGCCGCGGATGCCGGTGCCGGGCGCCAACCCACTGCCCAAGGGCGGCAGTCCCCGCGACGGCCGGTACAGCGGCTGAGGATTCAGCTCGACCCATGGGGTGCCGATCAGCTCGGCGGCCATCCCGCCGCAGACGGTGATGACGTCAGAGACGATCAGGTCGGGCGCCAGTTCACGCAGTACCGGAACGTTGAGCACGGCCATCCGCGCCGCGCGCTGGTGGATCTTGGCGCCGGCGTCGGTGTCGTCATCGTCGTCGGTGACGTCGAGTCCCAGGAGTTCCACCGCCTCGATACCGGTGGCGCGGGCAGTGTCCAGCCATTCGGTTCCGGTCAGCAGAGTGGGATGGTCGCCCGCGGCCGCCAGGCGCAGGCACAGCGCGATCGCGGGAAACGCATGGCCGGGATCCGGTCCTGCCACCACCGCGACGCGCACGGGCCTACCCTGCCACAGCGCATCCGGCCTAGGCTCGAGAGCATGACCGAGCAGATCACCAACGTGAGCTCCGATATCGACAATGCCCATACGGTCGAGATTTTC
The DNA here is from genome assembly GCF_000559085.1 of Mycolicibacterium aromaticivorans JS19b1 = JCM 16368. Taxonomy (NCBI): domain Bacteria; kingdom Bacillati; phylum Actinomycetota; class Actinomycetes; order Mycobacteriales; family Mycobacteriaceae; genus Mycobacterium; species Mycolicibacterium aromaticivorans. The sequence continues at coordinate 559,301 of NZ_JALN02000001.1, forward strand.
CTGAACGCACTGCAGGACCAGGACCTGGCCACCGCCGATCTCCAGCTGGACGACAATCTCGTCTACCAGAACGTCGGCTTCCCCACCGTCCGCGGCCGCAAGCGAACCATGAAGCTGTTCAAAGGCCTGCAGCGTCCCAGCTTCGGCTTCGAGGTCAAGATCCACCGCATCGCGGTCAACGGCCCGGTGGTGCTCACCGAGCGCACCGATGTGCTGCGGGTCGGCCCGGTGCGGTTGCAGTTCTGGGTGTGCGGCGTCTTCGAGGTCACGAACGGCCGAATCACCCTGTGGCGGGACTACTTCGACATGTTCGACATGACCAAGGCCACCGTGCGCGGCCTCATCGGCGCAGTGGTGCCGGGGCTGCGCCCGAGGCTCTAGGGCCTCACGCTCTAAGCGCGGCGGAGCTGGCCCAGTTCGTCGAAGGCCTGCGCCCAGCCCATCAGCCGGTCAGTCGCACCCGCGAGTTCGTTGCGGTAACGCTGCTGCGACATCGGCGAGCTCGACATCCCGCCGGTGTTGGCCGCAGAGACCAGTTGCGCTGCGGCAGTGACCATTTCGTTGTACTGCCGCACCCCGGTGTTGAGCTGCGCGGTGAACGCGTTGATGGTGGGCGCCAGATAGGACTGTGAATGGGGCGTCTCGATCGCGGCGCGCTCCATTGACACCACCTCGTCGGCCGTGGCCGCCATGGTCGCGGCGGTGCGATCCGCTGCTGCGACGAGTTCGCGAATCTCCTCGGGCGGCAACATGTTCCCGCGCTGCATGACGCCCAGTAGCGAGTGAAAGCCCCGCTCAGAGGCGCCGAGGGCCGACATCGACGGCCGGGCCACCGATCCGTGCGGCGGCAGCCGGCGGCCGCTGACCTGCCGGCTGGGCGGCAGCGGCTCGCCACGCAGCCAGCGATAACGCAGCAAGAACAAGGTTGCGGGCACTGCCGCACCGGCGGCGATCACCCCGGTGATGATCAGCCCCCAGACCGGTGTGCTCCACGTGGCGAGCAATCCGGTGACGGCCACCCAGAACACGGTGGCGAATGAGAAGAAGATTCCCAGCCGCAACGCCCAGCGCCGCTTGCGCAGCAGCCGGGCCCGCGGATCGGAGACGGCACTGAGCTTCTGGGCCGCCACGTCGGCGTACTCGCTGACGGTGTCGATACCGCGCTGCATGACCGAACGCCATTGACGCGCTACGAATCCCGGTTTGTCCGGTGTCACCGCCATCGAATGCTCGCCTCCTACTGGCCTAATGGCTTCTCGGGCTCGGGGGTGACGGCCGGAGCGGCTGGGGTGGCTGGAGCAGCCGCGGTGTCACCGGCAGGCAGAGCCTCCCCGCGCATCGACGCGCGGATCTGCTCGAGCCGGGAATGTCCGGCCATCTGAACGGTGGCCTGCTGCACCTCGAGCATGCGGCCCTGCACCGAGTTCTGCGCGAGCTCGGCGGCACCCATCGCGTTGGCGTAGCGGCGTTCGATCTTGTCGCGGACTTCGTCGAGGCTGGGAGTGTTGCCGGGTGCGGCGATCTCACTCATCGACCGCAGCGAGGCACTGACCTGTTCCTGCATCTTGGCCTGCTCGAGCTGGCTGAGCAGCTTCGTGCGCTCGGCGATCTTCTGCTGCAGCACCATGGCGTTCTGTTCGACGGCCTTCTTTGCCTGGCCGGCGGCCTGCAGCGCCTGGTCGTGCAGACTCTTGAGGTCTTCCACGCTCTGCTCGGCGGTGACCAGCTGCGCGGCGAACGCCTCGGCGGCGTTGTTGTACTCGGTGGCCTTGGCGGCATCCCCGGACGCCACCGCCTGATCGGCCAGCGTCAGCGCCTGCCGCACGTTGACCTGCAGCTTCTCGATGTCGGCGAGCTGACGGTTCAAGCGCATCTCGAGCTGGCGCTGATTGCCGATGACCTGCGCGGCCTGCTGGGTCAAACCCTGGTGCTGGCGCTGGGCATCCTCGATCGCCTGCTGGATCTGCACCTTGGGGTCGGCATATTCGTCGATCTTCGAGTTGAAGAGCGCCGTGACGTACTTCCACGCCTTGACGAACGGATTGGCCATCAGTTGCTCCGTCTATGTATCGGGTGCCGCAGTTCGGTGGTCGTGCCCAATTTATCGGTTAACCACGCCCGGCCACACCCTTGTTCGCGTGTGACGCGGTCGCGGCACGTCCGTAGCTCAGGCCACCGCCATCGTGACGGGGTGCGGAATGACGACCTTGGTGGCGACGTCGATGGTGCCGTCCTGGGCCGGCACGGAGGTCAGCCGGGCGACCCGCTCGCGGTCGGCCATCTTGGCGCCGGCATCGGTCAGGACCCGCGACAGCGGGACGTCCAACGCGGTGCAGATCGCGCTGAGCAGCTCGCTGGAGGCCTCCTTACGGCCGCGCTCGACCTCGGAGAGGTATCCCAGGCTCACTCGGGCCGAATCGGACACCTCACGAAGGGTGCGTCCCTGCGACGTGCGAGCGTCACGCAGCACATCGCCGATCACCTCACGCAGCAGTATCGCCATCGGGTGTCCTCCTCCAAGAGTTGCAACGAACCGTTCAACGCCGCGGACACCCGATTTGGTTCCCAGGAACCTCAGGATCGCTCGACCAGCTCGTGCAACCGCCCGACCGCCTGGTGTACGGCCGCCAGCCGGATATCCCAGCGTGAGCCGGCCAGCCGTAGCTCGGCGAACTCCGTCGGGCCAGGACCGGCCAGCCCCAGGAAAACGGTGCCGACCGGATGTCCGCCGTGCGGTTCCGGCCCGGCCACCCCGGTGAGGCCGACACCCCAGGTCGCCTGACAGCGATCGCGTGCCCCTTCGGCTAGCGCGGCGGCCGTCGCGGGCGCGACCGGCCCGACATCGTCGAGCAGCTGCCGCGGCACGCCTGCCAGCGCAATCTTGGTCTCGACGGTGTACGTCACCACGCCGCCGCTGAGCACCGCGCTGGCACCGGGCACCCCGGCCAGGGTCGCCGCCAGCAGGCCTGCGGTCAGCGATTCCGCCGTCGCCACGGTTTCACCGCGTGCGGTCAGCAGAGCGACCAGCGCGCGGGCACCGTCATCGGCCAGCGGTTCGCTCACGGGAGTCCTTGATCGCCGAGACCACGTAGTCGGCCCCGGTGATCACGGTCAACACGATCGCCGCCCACATGATCACCCAGGCCACGATGTGCCAGGCCGGTGGCCAGTTGTGCAACGGCAGCACGAACAGCCCGATCGCGACGGCCTGCACCAGCGTCTTGACCTTGCCGCCGCGGCTGGCGGGGATCACTCCGCGCCGAAGTACCGCGAACCGCAGCACCGTGATGCCGAGCTCGCGGATCAGGATGACCACGGTCACCCACCACGGCAGGTCGCCGAGCATCGACAGCCCGATCAGGGCGGCACCGATCAGCATCTTGTCGGCGATCGGGTCGGCCAGCTTGCCGAATTCGGTGACCATCCCGTAGGTGCGCGCCAGGGAACCGTCCAGCCGGTCGGTGATGACCGCCACCGCGAAAATGATGAAAGCCGTTAGACGGCTGGCTGTTTCGTGGCCATCACCGGCGAACAGGAACAGCAGGAAGATCGGGACCAGGACCAGACGGATACCGGTCAGGAAGTTGGCTAGGTTGGCGACCCGCACGCGCGGGACCGCCGGACCGGTTTGGGGTTGTCCCGACACGACGACCAGAATATCGGTTGGCAGCCGGGCGCCTCACGCCCGATACTCTGCACCCGTGAGCTCCGATGTCGTCGTCCGCCGCGCCCGCACCTCGGATGTCGCCGATATCAAGCGTCTGGTCGACATCTACGCGGGTCGCATCCTGCTGGAGAAGAACCTGGTCACCCTCTATGAGGCGGTCCAGGAATTCTGGGTGGCCGAGGTGGACGACGAGGTCGTCGGATGCGGGGCGCTGCACGTCCTGTGGGCCGACCTCGGCGAGGTTCGCACAGTCGCCGTCGACCCGAAAGTCAAGGGCCGCGGTATCGGCCACACGATCGTCGACCAGCTGCTGAAGGTCGCGCGCGAGCTGCAACTGCAGCGGCTGTTCGTGCTGACCTTCGAGACGGAGTTCTTCGCCCGGCATGGTTTCGCCGAGATCGAGGGCACCCCCGTCACCTCCGAGGTGTACGACGAGATGTGCCGGTCCTACGACATCGGCGTCGCGGAGTTCCTCGACCTGTCGTACGTCAAGCCCAACATCCTCGGCAACACCCGGATGCTGCTCAAGCTCTGAGTGGGGCTGTGGACAGCCGGCAGCGTGCTCTTCGGTTGACTGGCAGCGTTGGCCGGCGTGACGCGAGTGTTCGTCGGCAGTGAAGCGTTGGCGGCCGGTTGGGTGAACCGCTACCAGCTTGCGAACACCTATCAGCGGGTCTTCCCCGATGTGTACGCCCCGCGCACAGAGTTGACGCTGGAAGACCGAACCGCCGCGGCCTGGCTGTGGTCGGGGCGGCAGGCAATCGTGACCGGCCGCGCGGCGGCAGCGCTGCACGGTGCGCGCTGGATCGATCCTGACATTCCGATCGAGCTCAACTTTGCCAACAATCGCTGTCCGCCGCGGGTCGTCACCCGGCGGGAGACCCTGCTGGCGTCCGAACTCACCCACCGCGGCGGCTTTCCTGTCACCACCGTCGCCCGAACCGCATTCGATCTGGCGCGGCGCGGTCCGTCGAGGCGCGCGATCGCCGACCTGGACGCGTTGGCCAACGCGCGCCCGTTCTCAGCCTGCGAGGGGTTGGGCGAGTGCCGTCGATGCTGACGGCTATCGACGCCGGTGCGCAATCTCCCCGGGAGACGTTCCTGCGCCTGGATCTCATCAATGCCGGTTTCCCCCGACCGACAACCCAGATTCCGGTCGCCCGATCGGGTGGGCGGCGGTACTACCTGGACATGGGGTGGCCGGACATTCTCGTGGCAGTCGAATACGACGGTGAGCACCACCGCACCAGTCGCACCGCGTACACCGTCGACGTGGATCGCCAGGAGTACTTGGGATCACTGGGATGGATCGTCGTTCGCGTGCTGGCCGACCACCGACGCAGCGATGTCATCGATCGAGTGCGACGGGCGTGGCACACCCAATCACGGCGGGCCGCAAGTTGATTGAGCGCTCACGTCTCATTCGCGGGCGGAACATGAGACGTGAGCGCTCAATGAATGATCAGAAGTCGTCGTCCTCGTCGTCGTCCTCGGCACTGCCGCCGCGGATCAGCATCAACGTCGCGGCGAGTTCATCAGGCTTGACCAGCACCTCGCGGGCTTTGGAGCCTTCTGAAGGTCCGACGATGTTGCGGGTCTCCATCAAATCCATGAGCCGGCCGGCCTTGGCGAAGCCGACCCGCAACTTGCGCTGCAGCATCGACGTCGAGCCGAACTGAGAGGACACCACGAGTTCGACGGCCTGCAGGAAGACGTCCATGTCGTCGCCGATATCGGGGTCGACGTCGGTGCGCTCACCGCTGGGCTTCGCCGCGGTGACGCCTTCGGTGTACTCCGGCTCGGCCTGGTCCTTACAGGCCTGCACGACGGCGTGGATCTCCTCGTCACTGACGTAGGCACCCTGCAACCGCTCCGGCTTGGAGGCGCCCATCGGCAGGAACAGACCATCGCCCATGCCGATCAGCTTCTCGGCGCCTGGTTGGTCGAGGATGACCCGGCTGTCAGTCAGCGACGACGTCGCGAACGACAGCCGCGACGGCACGTTGGTCTTGATCAGACCCGTGACGACGTCGACTGATGGCCGCTGGGTGGCCAGCACCAGGTGAATACCGGCCGCACGAGCCTTCTGGGTGATCCGCACGATGGCTTCTTCGACGTCACGCGGCGCGGTCATCATCAGGTCGGCGAGCTCGTCGACGACAGCCAGGATCAACGGGTACGGCTTGTACACGCGCTGGCTGCCCAGCGGCGCCGTGATCTCCCCGGAGCGCACCTTGGCGTTGAAATCCTTGATGTGGCGCACCCGGGAGGCCTGCATGTCCTGGTAGCGCTGCTCCATCTCTTCGACGAGCCACGCCAGCGCCGCGGCCGCCTTCTTGGGCTGGGTGATGATCGGCGTGATCAAGTGCGGAATGCCTTCGTAGGGCGTGAGTTCCACCATCTTCGGGTCGATGAGGATCATCCGCACTTCTTCAGGGGTGGCCCGAGCCAGCAGCGACACCAGCATCGAGTTGACGAAGCTGGACTTACCCGAACCGGTGGAGCCCGCCACCAGCAGGTGCGGCATATCGGCCAGGTTCGCCGAGACGAAGTGCCCCTCGATGTCCTTGCCCAGCCCGATCACCAGCGGGCGGTGGTCGCCGCGGGTGGACGGCGCGGTGAGAACGTCTGCCAGCCGGACCATTTCACGGTCGGTATTCGGCACTTCGATGCCCACCGCGGACTTACCGGGGATCGGCGCGAGGATGCGGACGCTTTCAGTGGCCACCGCGTAGGCGATATTGCGTTGCAGCGCAGTGATTTTCTCGACCTTGACGCCGGGGCCGAGTTCGACCTCGTAGCGGGTCACGGTCGGGCCCCTGGTGCAGCCGGTGACCGCGGCGTCGACCTTGAACTGGTGCAGGACGTTCGAAATGGCGTCCACCATCTGGTCGTTGGCCGCGCTGCGCCGCTTCGGCGGATCGCCGGCCACCAGCAGCTCCAGCGACGGCAGCGTGTACGGGCCCTCGACCACGCGATCCAGGACCTTGGTCTCCTGCGTGGCGGTGTCCGGGGTGGGCTCCGGCTTCGGAGTCGCCTTCTTGCGCCGCGCCTTCACCGGCTCGGGTGCCATCGGCGCTTCCTCGTCGAGCGGATAGTTGTCCAGCGGCGTGCCGACCGGCCCGTCGGCGCCCGGCCAGGCCGGCGCCTCGTCGGTATAGGACCGCGGATCGTCGTAGTAGCCGTCGGAGAAGTCCTCCGGCTCCGCGGGAACGACGTCCTCAGGCTCGTCGTCGTCGTAGTACTCGTCGTCATCGCCGTAGTGGTCGCGCGTGCTGAACATCGCGTAGAGCGTGTCCGGCACCTCGCGGATCGTTGTGCCGGTCAGCAGCAGCAGCCCGAACAGCGCGGCGATGATCAGCAACGGCGTGGCGATCCACGGGGTCAGCCCGTCGGACAGTGGACCGCCGATGGCGAAGCCGATGAAGCCGCCCGCGCGTTGACGCGCCGCGGGGTCCTGTGGCGAACCCGACCAGAGATGCCACAGACCAAGTACGGGCAGGGCGACCATCGCGCACCCCAGGATGAGGCGGGGCCGGGCGTCGGGATTGGGTTCGGTGCGCATCAGAAGGACAGCGATGGCGCAGATGATGACGGGCAGCAGAACGACGGCTCCGCCGACCATCGTGCGCAGCACGGAGTCGATCCAGGCGCCGACCGGCCGGGCGGCGTCGAACCACGAACTGGCCGCGATCACGACCGCGACCCCAAGCAGCCCCAGCGCTATGCCGTCACGGCGATGGCCGGGCTCGATGTCGCGGGCTCGACCGACCGATCGAGCGGTCGAGCCCGCCCCCTTGGCCAACATCAGCCAGGTCGCCCGCGCTGCGCGTCCCCCGGTCGCGGCCGCGGTGGCAACCGGCGAGGAGGTGCGCTTCTTGGCAGGCTTGCGCCGCGGGGCCGGCTTGGCCGACCGCGTCGCACCCTTTGACCTGGTCGTTCGCGCGCTTGAGCGAGCGGCCGTCTTGTTCGCCATGCGGGCAAGCCTAGTCGCATGTGCCCCATCTGCACCATCCGCAACACCCGTTCCGCGGCGCGTCGTTGCCAGACTGCGACCAACGGCGACTGAGGTCGATTTCGGGCACCCCGCGCCGCTGACCGGGACCCCTTCTCGTGGCATTACAAAGCAGGGCTAACGTAAGCGCCGTCACACTTGCCCCGAAGAGCTGAGGAGCCTCCTTCATGCCCGTCGTCGTCGTTGCCAGCTTCACCGTCAAGCCCGAATCCGTCGACGCCGTGCGCGAGGCCTGCAAGAAGGCCGTCGCAGAGGTTCACAACGAGCCCGGCTGCGACCTCTACGCCGTCCACGAGGGCGACAAGACGTTCGTGTTCGTCGAGCAGTGGGCCGACGAGGACGCCCTCAAGACCCACAGCACCGCGCCCGGCGTGACCGCGCTGTTCGGCGCGATCGGTGAGCACCTCGACGGCGCCCCCGACATCAAGATGCTCACCCCCGTTCCGGCCGGCGACCCGGCCAAGGGCCAAGTTCGTCCCTGATCGTCATGGGTGAACTCGACGGCAAGGTCGCGCTGATCACCGGCGCGGCCCGCGGCCAGGGCCGAGCGCATGCGGTGAAGCTGGCATCGGAGGGCGCCAGCATCATCGCGGTGGACCTCTGCGACCAGATCGCCAGCGTCCCCTACCCGATGGCCACGCCGGAGGACATGGCGGCCACCGTCAAACTCGTCGAGGACACCGGCGCGCGGATCGTCGCCCGCGAAGCCGACGTCCGTGACCGGACGGCGCTCAAGAACGCCATGTACCAGGGCATCGAGGAACTCGGCCGGCTCGACATCGTGATCGCGAACGCCGGGATCGCCCCGATGGCCGACGACGGCGCCTGGCAGGACGTCATCGACGTCAACCTCACCGGCGTCTATCACACCGTCGACGTGGCGATGAAGCCGATGATCAAGCAGGGCGACGGCGGCGCGATCGTACTGACCAGCTCGGTGGCCGGCCTGGTCGGCATCGGTGCGCCCGTTGCCGGATCGCTGGGCTACACCGTCGCCAAGCACGGTGTGGTCGGCCTCATGCGGGCGTACGCGAATTTCCTTGCCGCATTCAATATTCGGGTCAACTCGGTGCATCCAGCCGGGGTGAACACCCCGATGATCGACAACGAGTTCACCCGCTCCTGGCTCGAAGGCTTCGCCCAGCAGATGCAGGGCGGCCCGGACATGAGCAACGCGCTGCCGGTCCAGACGCTGGAACCTGAGGACATCGCCAACGCGGTGTACTACCTGGTGTCGGACGCGGGCCGCTATGTCACCGGCGTCACGTTGCCCGTAGACGCCGGGTTCACCAACAAGCGTTAGCACTTACGATCGGGTGACGATGACACCCGATCTGGAGCTGACCAGCGTCCCGGCCTGGGCCGTCGAACCAACCTGTCCGACGGCCGATCTCACCGGCCGGTACTGGACGGTGCTCGCCGTGGGTACCGACGCGGCCGCCATCGCCGCGCGGTGGGTCGGCGAGATCCGCGCCGTCCATCCGAACGCCCGGCCCCGGCTCCATCAGGTCAGCGACGCCGATGCGGCGTGTGCCGCTCTGGGCGCGGACATCGAGGCTGCCGTGGTCGGGTGGCGGCTGCTGCTGGCCGGCCCCGCGCACGTGTGTCTTCGTATTCGCGCCCGCGCACTCGAGCTCGGCGCCGCCGACGACGAAATCACCGTCGCGAGTACCGAAGTGGCCACCCGCGAGGTCTACTGCGCGCACTGCAGGATGACGACCACGGCTGCGACGGGATTGGCCGAGGAAATCACCTGCCCTGGCTGTGCACGCCGATTGTTCGTGTACCACCACGTCTCTCGGCGGATCGGAGCCCACCTCGGATTCGCGACGACCGCCGACGCCCCGGCATGACCAGGCTGACGTTGCACGTCGTCGCGATCGACGACGCGGTGCCCGGAATCAGGACTCTGACCCTGGCCCGCGCTGATGGTGCGGCGCTGCCGTCGTTCACACCCGGTAGTCACGTGGTGATCGAATACGCCGGCGGGGCCAACGCCTATTCACTGACCGGGGAGAGTGCTACGCCGAGCGAATACGTGGTGTCGGTGCTGGAATGCCCTGCCGGCCGCGGTGGCTCGCGATGGATTCACCGTGAACTGAGTCTGGGCGACACCGTCGTCGTGCACCCGCCGCGCAGCGCCTTCGCCCCGGTGTTGCGCGCCCGGCGGCACCTGTTGATCGCCGCCGGCATCGGGATCACCCCGATGGTGTCGCACCTGCGCAGCGCGCGGCGCTGGGGTCGAGATATACTGCTGCTCTACATCTTTCGGGACGGCCGCGGCGCGTACGTCGACGAGATCCGCACACTCACCGAGAACGCGTCGTTCTTCACCGCCCGCGCGGCCTTCCTCGCCGAGTTGACGGCAACTCTGGCCGCGCAGCCCTTCGGCACGCACGCCTACCTCTGCGGTCCGAGCCAGTTCATCGACGACGTGGTCGCGGTCGCCACCGAGCTGGGCTGGCCACGAGGGCGCATCCATATCGAGCACTTCGGCGGAGAACTGGCACCCGGCGATCCGTTCGAGGTCGAACTGTCCTCCGACGGAAGCATTTTCGCCGTCGAATCGGGCGTCTCACTGCTGGAGTCGCTGACCGCAAACGGATACGTCATTCCCAATCTGTGCCGGCAGGGCGTCTGCGGTGAATGCCGGGTTCCGGTGCGCGGCGGGGTGGTGCTGCACCGCGACCTCTACCTCACCGACGATGAGCGCCGGGATTCGATGATGGCCTGCGTCTCCCGCGGCTCCGGCCGGGTGGAGCTGGACCTGTGAGCGGGTTGGTGTCGGCACCGGATCTGGTTGCATCCTTTCCGTTTCCGTATACGGCCGACTCCTACCGGTACACCACCAACATCGCGCCCGCCCGCGCAGTGGTGACCACCGCGACCGGGCAGTGGGGCGAGCGGGTGGTCGACGTCGACAGCGAGTACACCCTCGAACTCGCCGAACGCCGCCGCATCCTGGCCGCCGATCCATCCCGGCATGCGGTGCTGCCGCACATGAGAATCGCGTGCTGGGACACCATGCTGACGTTGATGACCGAGCTCGCCGGCTCATATCCGGCGGTGATGTCCTTGAGCCGCGACGGCGACACCTGGTGTTGGCGCAACGAATTGCTCGGCATCGCCCAAGAATTCGTCGTCGGCGACGAGTCAAGCCTGCCGTGCGATCCACTGGCCTACATCGCCGGGCAGGTGCAGGAGGACATCGTGCTGCTCGACCAGCGTGACGACGACCTGTTCGCCGACGCCGGCGTGGTCACGTTCGCCGCGGGCTGGTCGTTCGGCTTCGACCTCGGGATGACCTTCCTGGAGATTCATGGACCGGTCCCCCGGTTACGTGAGACCGGGGTGATCACCCGGGCCCGGGAGTTCCTGATGCGATTGCAGGCGGGCGACATCTACCGCCGGACGAACTGGTCGATGACCGTCGGCAGACGGCTCGATGTGTCCACCGAAGCCGTCCCGCACTGGCTGCCCGACCGCGCGAACCTGGACGCCGTCGATGACGACACGTTCGGCCGTCTCATCCACTTGCGGGTGGAGGTCCAGCATCTGATCCGCCTGCCGGAATCGGGTGCGATCTGTTTTCTGATTCGCAGCTACATGCTGCCGCTGGCCGACCTCTGCACTGTTGAGCAGTGGCGTGTGCGCACCGCCGCAGTGTTGGCCGAACTGCCGGATGACATGGTCGATTACAAGGGACTGAGTTCCTACCGGGACCGGGCAGTCAGCTGGCTGCGCTCGCAGCAACCGGTCTAGATTTCGATGACCGTCGGCACAATCATCGGCTGGCGGCGATAGGTCTCCCCCACCCACTTTCCGATGGTGCGCCGCACCGCCTGCGCGACGCGCACCGGGTCGGTGACATTCTCGGCGGCAAGCTTTTCCAGCTCGGCTTCGACCTTGCGGGCGGCGGGCTCCAACGCCTTCGGGTCTTCGGAGAACCCCCGCGAATGCAGCTGCGGCGCGGCCACCGAGCGCCCGGTCTCCCGGTTCAGCACCACCGTGGCGGCAATGAATCCCGAACTCAGGATGAGTCGCTCGCCCAGCGTCGCCTCGCCGACGTCGCCCATGATCAGGCCGTCGACGAACATCTTGCCCACCGGCACCGCGCCTGCGATCGACACCCGTCCACCGACCAGATCGACGCTGACGCCGCTCTCGGCCACCACGATATTCTCCTCGGGCACGCCACTGCGCGCGGCGAGCTTGGCGTTGGCGCGCAGCATCCGCCAGGTGCCGTGTACCGGCATCACGTTGCGCGGCCGCACCCCGTTGTAGAGAAACAGCAGCTCGCCGGCATAGGCATGGCCCGAAACATGGACTCGCACTTGTTGATTGGTGACCACCCTGGCGCCGATCTTGGCCAGGTCGTCGATGACACCGTAGACCGCCTCCTCGTTGCCGGGGATCAGCGACGAGGACAGGATGATCAGGTCGTCTGAGGTGATCGTGATGCTGCGGTGCTCTCCGCGCGACATCCGGGACAGCGCCGCCATCGGCTCGCCCTGCGTGCCGGTGGTGATCAGCACCACCTGCCCGGGCGTCATCTCCTCGGCCATCGCGATGTCAACGACGTCGCGATCCTCGACATGCAGGAATCCCAACTCGCGGGCGATCGCCATGTTCCGCAGCATCGAGCGGCCGACGAACGACACCCGCCGGCCCAATGCGATTGCGGCGTCGACGATCTGCTGCACACGGTCGACGTTGGAGGCGAAGCAGGCCACGATGATCCGCTGCCCTTCGGCGTTGCGCATCAGCCGGTGCAGGTTGGGCCCGACCTCGCTTTCCGAGGGCCCTACTCCGGGGATTTCGGAGTTGGTCGAGTCGCACAGGAACAGGTCTACCCCGGCATCGCCGAGTCGGGACATGCCGGGCAGGTCGGTGGGCCGGCCGTCGGGCGGCAATTGGTCGAGCTTGATGTCACCGGTGTGCAGGACGGTGCCGGCACCGGTGTGGATGGCGATCGCGAGGGCGTCGGGGATGGAGTGGTTGACCGCGAAGTACTGACATTCGAACACCCCGTGGCTGCTGCGCTGACCCTCGGCGACCTCGACGAACACGGGGTTGACCCGGTGCTCACGGCACTTCGCGGCCACCAGGGCGAGGGTGAACTTGGAGCCCACCACCGGAATGTCGCCGCGCATTTTCAGCAGGTACGGGATCGCGCCGATGTGATCTTCATGGGCGTGGGTCAGGACCAGTGCTTCGATGTCGTCGAGGCGGTCGGAGATGTGCCGCAGGTCGGGCAGGATCAGGTCGACGCCGGGCTCGTCGTGGTTGGGGAACAGCACCCCGCAGTCGATGATCAGAAGCCGGCCGAGATGCTCGAAAACGGTCATGTTGCGGCCGATTTCGTTGATGCCGCCCAGCGCGGTCACGCGCAGACCTCCAGGGGCCAGTGGCCCGGGAGGTGACAATTCCTCGTTCACCTCAGTACGCCCGCGGCGCGGAGTTCGGCGGCCAGTTCGTCGAGCTGCTCGGCGGTGGCGGGCACCTGCGGCAACCGCGGGTCGCCGACCTCGATGCCCAGCAGATGCAGCCCGGCCTTGGCGAACGTGACGCCGCCCAGACGAGTCTGCGGGGCGTTCAGCGGCGCCAGCGCCACCGCGATCTTGCGCGCGGTGGCGATGTCGCCGGAGTTGAAGGCGCTCAGCATGTCTCGCAGCTGACTTGCCGCCACATGCCCCCACACGCTGACGAAGCCGACCGCACCCATCGCCAGCCACGGCAGGTTCAGCGCATCGTCACCCGAGTAGTAGGCCAGCCCGGTCTCGGCCATGATCTGCGCGCCGCCGTGCAGATCAGCTTTCGCATCCTTGACCGCCACGATGTTCGGGTGCGCCGACAGCGTGCGCATGGTGTCCCACTCGATCGGGACAACCGAGCGCGGCGGGATGTCGTACAGCATCACCGGTAGGTCCGTCGCATCGGCGACGGTGGTGAAGTGCGCGATCAGACCAGCCTGCGGGGGGCGCGAGTAATAGGGCGTGACGACGAGCAGGCCGTGCGCCCCCTCGGCGGCCGCGGTCTTGGCCAGACGGACGCTGTGCGCAGTGTCGTAGGTGCCGGCGCCGGCGACGATACGGGCCCGGTCACCGACCGCCTCGAGCACCGCGGCGAGCAACGCTCGCTTCTCGTCGTCGGTGGTGGTCGGCGACTCGCCGGTGGTACCGGACAGCACGAGACCGTCGCATCCGGAGTCGACGAGGTGGGTGGCCACCCGCGCAGCGGCGACCGTGTCCACGGTCCCGCCGGGCTTGAACGGAGTCACCATTGCGGTCAGTACGGTGCCCAACTGGGCGCTGACATCGATTCCGCTGGTGCTCACGGACACCTAGATTACCCGCTCCGCTCAGACCTCTGTCGCCAGCGGGGACGTCGCGACCTCCGTGCCGTCGGCCAGTTCGGTGATCTCGAAATCGGCGAAGACGGCGGGCGCGGCGGCGCCGAGTTCCCGCAGGCAGGCAATGGCCAGGCGGCGAATCTCGACGTCAGCATGTTCACTGGCCCGCATCGCGATGAAATGCCGCCAAGCCCGATAGTTGCCGCTCACCACGATGCGGGTCTCGGTGTCGTTGGGCAGTACTGCACGGGCCGCCTGCCTGGCTTGTTTGCGGCGCAGCACCGCTGTGTTCTCGCCGGGCTGACCGGCCATGAACTTCGCTTCCAGCCGGTTCAGCAGTTCGAGGTAGGCCGCCCTGCTGGCGTCGGCCGCCCTCAACAGAATCTGCTGGAGTTCCTGGTCGTCCTCCAGACCGGGCGGAACGACGACCTGGGCGTCGTTCTCGGGCACATACCGCTGCGACAGCTGCGAGTAGGAGAAATGCCGGTGCCGGATCAGCTCGTGGGTGCAGGACCGAGAGATGCCGGTGATGTAGAAGGTCACCGACGCGTGCTCGAGCACCGAGAAATGACCGACGTCGATGATGTGCTTGAGGTACGACGCGTTGGTCGCGGTCCGGGGGTTCGGCTTGGACCAGCTCTGGTAGCAGGCACGGCCGGCGAACTCGACGAGCGCCTGACCGCCGTCCGCGTCGGTGGTCCACGGCACGTCGGCGGGCGCCAGGAACTCCGTCTTGGCGATCAGCTGCACACGCAGCGGCGCGATCTCGGCCACGGGCTCACCTTAATGCGCCTCGGACCCGTCGCCCGTCAGGTCCCCGGCGAAGCGAATCTGATTCCCGCCGCTGCGTTTGGCCTCGTACATCGCGGCATCGGCGCGCGCGATCAGCCATTCGATCAGTTCGAGCGGTTTCAACGCGGGCGCACGGATCACTGTCGACGCCAAACCCAGGCTGGCGGTCACACCCCACGGCGCGGCGGCGATGGCCGTGCGCAGTTCTTCGCTGCTCTCCCTGGCGTGCTCCGGGGTGGACAGCTGCGCGTAGAGGAATTCCTCGCCTCCGACTCGGGCGATCGCGGTGTCGGTTCCGCTGACTTCTCTGAGGATGTCGGCGACAGCGACCAGAACCCGGTCGCCGGTCGGGTGACCCAAGGTGTCGTTGAGCCTTTTGAAACCGTCGAGATCGATCATGGCGATCGTGAAGTGCGGCCGAGATCGGTAGTCGGCGTGCCGCAACAGGGTCTGTGCCGACCGGAAGAAGCCGCGCCGGTTCGGCAAGCCGGTGAGCGTGTCGGTCGAGGACTTCAGGGAGTCGACCGACAACCAGTGGACGATCACCTGACCGCAGAAGGGCACCGCCAATATCCCGCCGCACAGGATCAGCAACTTGGCCACCGCCATCGCCGTATCGCCCGACATGGCGATGCGTGCGGCGCTGACGGCGGCGGTCGCCACGCCCGTCCCGAGTGTCAGAACCAGAAACGGTGCGGTGTGGAAGAAGGCGACGTATCCGGCCAGCCCGACAAAGGCGACCGCGCCGACCAGCGCGGTGCGGGGGTCCGCTTCGGCCAGCACGCCCACGGCGATGCACGCGTTACCCGCAACCGAATACACCTGTGACTGAACACGAGTCGGCCACCGCCAGAGGTACGACAGTGCGATCACGGCCAGGACCGCACTGGCAACACAGGTGACCGCGCGCTGCACCGGAGTCTGCGGGCCCGAGGGGCTGGCCAGTGCCAGCGCGTTGGCGGCGGCGATGGTCGACAATACGGCGAACATCAGCCAGCGCATGAACGTCACGAGCCGGCGCGCAGTCAGGTACGACGTCAGCCAGTCGTAGTGGTCGGGTTGGCGCCACCACAGGCCGATGCCATGCACTTGTCCCCGCGCCCCCAAGCTGTGATCGTGATTGCCCCTGATGGTAGTGATGTCGCAGGGACGCGTGAACAACTTCCCACAGGTCACTGAGCAATGCCGAAGGAGTCAGATGCCAGACGCGCGCTGGGGAAGCGATATCGACGCCGCTGGCTATGCCGGGCACCCGGGCCTGCAGTACTCCCCTCGGCCAACCACATTCGCGCAGGTGTTCGCCGACACGCAGCGCTGGGCCGAACGCACCTTTCTGGTGCACGGCGAGCACCGCATGACCTACGCGGCGTTCACCGAGGCGGTGAACGCGGGAACCGCCGCCCTGCGAGATGACGGTGTCCAACCCGGCGACCGAATCATGCTGTACGCCTACAACAGTCCGGCCTGGGTTGTCGCCCTGTGGTCGGCGTGGCGCAGCGGCGCTGTCCCGGTACTCGCCAATCGTTGGTGGAAGCAGACCGAGGTGGACCACGCCATCGGTCTGCTGGATCCGCATCTGGTCATCGCCGACACGTCCTTGGAGTGCGTGGCGCCGTCGAAGACACGAGACGTCGGTGGATTCACCGACGGCAGCCTCGCGTCCCCCGCGGTCGGCTCATCTGAGATCGAGGATCCCGACGCGACCTCGGTGATCCTGTTCACCTCGGGCAGCTCCGGGCTGCCCAAGGCGGTCGAACTGTCCCGGCGCGCCGTCATCGCCAACCAGCACAACGTGCTGGCGGTGACCAAACGCCTGCCGCATCAGCTCAATCCGGCTGCACCGCAGTCGGTTTCGCTGGCAAGCACCCCGATGTTCCACGTCGGCGGACTCTCGAATCTGCTGAGCAACTACCTCACCGGCGGCCGAGTGGTCATTCCCGAAGGGCGGTTCGACGCCGGCCAGATACTCGGGCTGATCGAACGCGAGGGTGTGCACAGTTGGGGCGGTGTTCCGACCATGGCGATCCGGGTGCTCGAGCACCCCGACTTCGACTCGTTCGATCTGTCGACACTGCGTTCGTTCCCGCTCGGCGGGGCGGCGGTACCCACCGCCCTGCTGGACCGGATGCGCGTGCGGCTGCCTCAACTCGCCGGCCGGGGACTCGGAAACACCTGGGGCATGACCGAATCCGGCGGATTCCTGACCTCCGCGACAGGCCGTGACCTGCAGCAGTATCCGGGTACCGTCGGACGCCCCTATCCGGTCGTGGAGATCGTCATCGACCGCCCGGATGCCGACGGAGTAGGCGAGATCCTCGCGCGCTCACCAACAGTGATGAACGGCTACGTCGGGATCGATGACGGCACTGTCGACGACGACGGCTGGCTGCACACCGGTGATCTCGGCCATCTCGTGGATGGCTATCTGTTCATCGACGGTCGCGCCAAGGACATCGTCATCCGGGGTGGCGAGAACATCGGGTGCGGCCACGTGGAAGCCGCGCTGTCCTCCCATCCGGCGGTTGTCGAGGTGGCCGCCATCGGACTGCCGCACCCCGACCTCGGCGAGGAACTCGCCGCCGTGGTCGTCCACCGCGAAGGCGATGCGGCACCGACCGAGGATGAACTCCGCGCCCACGTGTCGGATGTGCTGGCGCACTTCGCGATTCCGACCCGCTGGCACATCAGCACCGCTGCCCTGCCGACACTTCCTGGCGAGAAGATCGACAAGAAGCGCCTGACCGAACGATTCAGCTGACTCACCTCTACCGCAACGAAAACGACGTCACGACTGCTGATCGCCGAGAATCACGACCATAGCGGCGATCTGGACGCCTCAGAGGGCCTTGCCCAGCGCCGCGACCAGGTCGCCGCGCTTCCCGACGGTGACGGTGCTCAACCCGAGCCAGACCGCCATGCTGTGGAGTTCGGCAGCCAGCCTGGGCGCGACCACCGCCGGGTTCTGGCCCGGCTCGGTGAAAGCGCCGACCACATTGAGCGCGTCGTTGGCGCGGTCGGCCTTGAGGTCGACACGCCCGACGAGGCGCCCGTCGAGCAGGAACGGCCACACGTAGTAGCCGAACTGCCGCTTAGGTTCGGGTGTGTAAATCTCGATGCGGTAATGGAATTGGAAGATCCGCTCGAGGCGCGGACGAAAAAAGATCAGCGGGTCGAACGGGCACAGCAGCGCAGTGCCCCGATCCAGCCGGGGCACCGTCACGCCCGGCGCCAGGTACGCCGGCGCCGACCAGCCGTCGACCTCGACCTCCTCGAGCGCACCCTCGGCGACCAGCGCGGCGACCGCGGGCTTGCTCTGCTTGGGACTGAGCCGGAAATAGTCACGCAGGTCCGGTTCGGTGGCCACGCCGAGCGCACCTGCGGCGCGCTGCACCAATTCCCGCACCGCCTCGTCATCGTCGACCTCGCGGGCCAGCACATGCGGCGGCAACACCTTCTCGGTGAGGTCGTAGTGCCGGGCGAACCCGATCCGCGTCGCCGTCGTCAGCGCTCCCGACGACCACAACGCCTCGGCCACCCACTTGGTGTCGCTGCGATCCCACCACGGACCCTTGCGCCGCGCACGTTCCCCTTCCAGATGTGCTTCGATCTGTCCGGCCGTGCTCGGCCCGAGCTCGTCGACGGCAGCCAGGACATTATCTGCCAGTCGCGGGTTCTTCTTGACGATCTCCCGGCCCCAGCGACCGTGGGCGTATTCCCGCATCCGCCAACGCATCAGCGGCCAGTCCTCGAGTGCCATCAGCGCGGCCTCATGGGCCCAGTACTCGACCAGCAACCGCGGCGCCCGGGCGCTGTGGCTCCACGCCGCGGCGTCGAGGATGCTGCGATCGTAGGGGCCGAGTCTGCTGAACACCGGCGCGTAGTGAGCGCGCACGGCCACCGACACCGAGTCGAGTTGCAGCAGTTGGATCCGGCTGACGAGTCGCCGCAGATGCGCGCGGTTGACCGACCCGCGCGGCTTCGGTTCGGCGAAGCCCTGAGCTGAGATGGCGACGCGGCGGGCCTGATCGGCTGACAGCCGGGTCATGCCCGCAGGTAGCTGTGGAACCGGTACCGCAGTCCCGACGTACTGGTCTGCCAGTCCCCCGACGTGCCAACCCAGGATTCGTCGAGACCCGGAGCCAAGGCATCCTCGTCGTCGACGCGCAGGTCGATCTCGACCTCGGTCACCTCGCAGCGGTCCGCCACCGGCAGGGCGAGGTGGTAGACCTCCGATCCGCCGATCACCCACATATCGTCATCGGGCACGTCGTCCAGCGCGCCCACCACCGTCGCTCCGTCAGCCATGTAGTCAGCTTGCCGGGTGAGTACGACATTATTCCGGCCCGGCAGCGGCCGCACCGAGCCGGGCAACGACTCCCAGGTGCGCCGGCCCATCACAACGGTGTGTCCCATGGTGAGGTCCTTGAAGCGCGCCAGATCCTCGGGCAGGCGCCACGGGATGCCGCCGTCGCGGCCGATGACACCTGAGGTCGACTGCGCCCAGATCAGGCCAACGCTCATTCGCAGCTCACACCGCAACAGGCGCTTTGATCGCCGGGTGTGGATCGTAGTGGCGGATCTCGACATCTTCGTAGGTGTAGTCGAAGATCGAATCACGCTGAGCAAGAACCAATTCGGGATACGGGCGGGGATCGCGGTTCAACTGTTCGGTGACCTGCTCGACGTGGTTGTCGTAGATGTGGCAGTCGCCGCCGGTCCAGACGAAGTCGCCGACATCGAGCCCCGCCTGGGCAGCCATCATGTGGGTGAGCAGCGCATAGCTGGCGATGTTGAACGGAACCCCGAGGAACAGGTCGGCGCTGCGCTGGTAGAGCTGGCAGCTCAGCCGCCCGTCGGCCACGTAGAACTGGAACAACGCGTGGCAGGGCGCCAACGCCATCTGCGGGATCTCACCGACGTTCCACGCCGAAACGATGATCCGGCGGCTGTCGGGGTCGGTGCGCAGCAGGTCCAGCGCGGCGCTGATCTGGTCGACGTGCTCACCTGACGGGGTCGGCCACGACCGCCACTGCACCCCGTACACCGGTCCGAGATCGCCGGTGGCAGAAGCCCATTCATCCCAAATGGTCACGCCGTGCTGCTGCAGCCATTCGACGTTGGATTCGCCGCGCAGGAACCACAGCAGCTCGTAGACCACCGACTTCAGGTGCACCTTCTTGGTGGTGATCAAGGGGAAGCCGGCCGACAGGTCGTAGCGCAACTGGTGGCCGAACAGACTGCGGGTGCCGGTACCGGTGCGATCGGATTTCGGTGTGCCCTGCTCGAGCACAAGTCGCAGCAGATCCTCGTACGGCGTGGCGATCGGCACGCCGCCCAGCTTACGTCCGCAGGCAGAGAGTACAAACGAAGCCATGCCGACCATCTCTGACACCGTCACCACCGCCGATGGAACCTGTCCGGTCATCCTCGCCGTTCCCGACGGCCAGGGCCCATGGCCCGGTGTGATCCTGTATCCGGATGCCGGGGGCACCCGCGCGACATTTGTCGACATGGCGGCCCGGCTGGCCGACCTGGGCTACGCGGTGTTGGTGCCCGACGTCTACTACCGCAGCGGCGACTGGGCGCCCTTTGACATGGAGACGGTGTTCAGCGACAAGGCCGAGCGGCAGCGGCTGTTCTCGATGATCGGCAGCGTCACGCCCGACGCGATGGCCGCCGACGCGCGGGCGTTCTTCGACTTCCTGGCCGGCCGCCCCGAGGTGACCGGCGAAGCGTTCGGCACGACCGGCTACTGCATGGGTGGCCGCACGTCACTGACGGTCGCCGGCCGGGTGCCCGAGCGCGTCGCCGCGGCGATGTCGTTTCACGGCGGCGGGCTGGCCACCGACGATCCGGGAAGCCCGCATCTGCTGGCCGATCAGATCACGGCGGCGGTCTATGTCGGCGGAGCCCACGACGACGCCTCTTTCACCCCGGCCCAGTCCGACGCCTTGGACAAGGCGCTGACAGCCGCCGGCGTCGACCACACCATCGAGTGGTACCCCGCCGCGCACGGCTTCGCGGTCCCCGACAACGCGCCTTACGACGAGGCAGCCGCCGCGCGGCACTGGGATGCGATGCGGGACTTCTTCGCGGCCCACCTACCCCGCTGAGCCGTCCTTGTGGCGGGAGTGGCGCAGGCTGGCCACCGCGCGGATGACGCCGCGTGAGGCGTAGACGGCGACGACGCCGGACAGCAGGATCAGGAATACGAACATCACCAGCCAGTTGGTCCGGCTGTGCGGCACGTTCCACCAGACGATGGTGAACAGCACCGCGCAGATGAAGACCACGATGTCGCGCCAGTTGCCCTTGTACGACGAGGCGATCTCGCGCAGCTCGCGGCTTTTCTCGGTCGCGTCGATGAGGTCGACGATCCGCATGTTGATGCTCTCGCGCAGCCTGGCGCGCAACTCGACGTCCTCGTCAGGCAGCTGGTCGAGCAACTCGAGGTCGGCCTTGATGGCGCCGCGCACATCAGGGCCCCGGAGATTGCCGGCGGCGACACCCAATAGCGCCCCGCCGGCGATCGGGGCGGCCCCCAGAGCGATATCAGCGATTCCCGGCATGACACCTCACGTCCTTGATCGGGCGGTTGTTGCAGATGACGGTAGGGCCGACCCGGCCTGCCGGTCCAGAAAAGACGTCAGATCGTGTCGCCCGGTCTCGGACGCGGACGCGTCGCGATAGGCAAGGTCGCAGGGCTGATGACGTAGTTTGACTAGGCGAGCCGATCCCGAGTGGAAGGGCGAGACCGATCCCAGTCACACGCCAGCAGAGCGACAACGCCAGGCGCCGCATCGAACGTCGCGCAGCAGATCGCCGGGCGTCCAACGAGCGCTGGCGCAGCATCCTCCTCGGCGCCACCGAGGTTTTCCGGCGGGAGGGATTTGCCCGAGCCCGGCTCGAAGACGTGGCCGCCGAAGTCGGTATCAACCGGGCGTCTCTCTACTACTACGTCGGAACCAAGGAAGAGTTGCTGCTCGCCCTCATCGAGGAGCCTGCCCGCGACATGACGCGGCACTGCCGTGCCGCACTGGAATCCGACGAGCCGGCCGACGTCAAACTGCGGGTTGCACTGCACTGTTACGTCGACGACCTCCAGAACCATCCGGAGCTGTTCCTGCTGTTCAGCGAGAGTCAGCACATCGCCGCGATCCCCGATGCCCACGGCATCAGCAGCAACGCCGAGGATTATGCCCAGGCCCTACTCGCGATCGTCGAGGAGGGCGTCGGCACAGGCGTTTTCCGCGCCGACCTGGAACCCCGGCTGGTGACCCACGGAATTCTCGGCATGCACAACTGGATTCATCGGTGGTACGTGCCGAGCGGGCGACGCTCATTGACGGAGATCGGCGAAGTCTTCGCCGAGATGATCCTGTCCGGCCTGCGCCCCTGACAGGCCGATGATCGTTCTCCCACAGCATTTTCCGCAGGTGCGGACGACAGGTTGGAGGACGTATTCACTCCATCAGCTGAGCAGCGACGGTAGCGCCGAGATTCCAGCAGGCCTCGAGGTCGTCCTTGGTCGGCTTGCCGGACACGATGACCGTCTCGGCCGCCCGCAGCCAGCCCAACCCCGCGGTGATGCCGTCGACGGCGCGCTGCGCCCCCTCGGTGCCCTCGTTCCCGTGCAGATAGACGCCGAACGGGCGACCTCGGGTGGCATCCAGGATCTGGTAGTAGGACTGGTCGAAAGCGTGCTTGAGCGCGCCGCTGATGTAGCCGAGATTGGCGGGGCTGCCCAGCAGGTAGCCGTCCGCCTCCAACATGTCGGCGGCCGAGCATGTCAGTGCCGGCCTGCGAACCACCTCGACCCCGTCGATCTCGGGGTCGGTCGCGCCGGCGAGCACCGCCTCGAACATCTCGTGGCAGTGCGGCGACGGCGTGTGATGCACAACCAGCAGACGCTTCATCTCCGGCACCGTTCCCAACAGTTGGTCGACGCGGGAGTCAGGACAATGACCGGGATCTGGCGCGTCGTTCGTGTCTCGTAGTCGGCGAAGTACGGATACATCTGCACCAGTCGTCGCCAAAGCTCCTCGCGCTCATCGGCTTTGGCTTCGGCAGCCTCGACAGGGACGGTCACTCCCCTGACCTGAACCTGCGCAGCGGGATTGGCTTTCAAGTTCAGCCACCAGACGGGGTCGGTGTCGCTGCCCGAGTAGGCCGCCGCGATGACGAACCGACCACCGTCCTCGATGTAGATGAGCGGCAGGGTTCGCGACTTACCGGTTTTTCGTCCGGTCACGGTCAGCAGCATCGTCGGATACTTCGGATTCTGGGCCTTGCCGCCGGTCAGCCGGTATGCCAGGGAGTGCAGTCCGCTGATCGCCCGGGTCACCGGTCGCATGGCCGGGCGCCGCAAGACGTTACTCATGGCGTTGAAGAGACGCGCACCCGGCGAATCACTGGTCACCGTCTCCCCTCCGCTTGCATGGCAACGGCTTTGCGCATCGTCTCACGGGCTCGGCTGCGGTCACCCGCGTAGTCGTAGGCCCGCGCCAACCGGTACCACCGCTGCCAGTTGTCCGGATCGGCTTCCAGTTCGGCCCGCACCGTGTCGAACAGCGCGTCGGCGGCATCTCGCTCGATACGTCCCGACGGCGTGCGCGGCAGCTGGCTCACATCGAGTTCCATCCCGGCCTCGACGGCCAGCCGCGCCAGCCGCTGATGGGCGAACCCGGCCCGCAACGTCGCCACCATCGCCCACACCCCGACGACCGGAAGGATCAGCACCCCGATGCCGAGCGCGACCGCGACCGGAGTTCCCGTGCCGACCAGCGTGATACCCGTGCGGCCAAGCAGCAGAAAGTAGACAACCAGGGCCGCACACATGAGGCCGATCAGGAGCTGGATGCGCAGGGCGGCGTTCACAGGTCGAGTAGCGGTTCGATTCCGATGGTGAGGCCAGGCCGGTTGGCGATCTGACGGACGGCGAGCAGCACGCCGGGCACGAACGAGGTGCGGTCCAGGCTGTCGTGCCGGATGGTGAGCGTCTCCCCGAGGGTGCCGAACAGCACCTCCTGATGCGCGACCAGCCCGGTCAGCCGAATGGAGTGCACCGGCACGCCGTCGACATCGGCCCCGCGAGCTCCGTCCAAGCCGGTACTGGTGGCATCAGGGTTGGGCGGCAAGCCTTTTCGCGCTTCGGCGATCAACCGGGCGGTGCGGGTCGCAGTACCCGAGGGGGCGTCGGCTTTGTGCGGGTGGTGCAACTCGATCACTTCGACGGATTCGAAGTAGGGCGCGGCTTTCTGAGCGAAATGCATCGACAGCACGGCACCGATCGCGAAGTTGGGGGCGATCAGAACAGCGGACTCAGGGTGGTCAGCCAGCCAGGACCGGACGGTATCCAGGCGCTCGTCGGTGAAGCCGGTGGTGCCGACGACGGCATGGATCCCGTTGTCGATGAGGAACTTCAGGTTGTCCATCACGACATCGGGATGGGTGAAGTCGATGACCACCTCGGTGTCGCTGCCGGTCAACAGCGACAGCGCATCACCGGCGTCGACTTCGGCGCTCAGCGTCAGGTCGTCGGCCGCGCGGACGGCATCACACATCGTTGTTCCGACTTTGCCTCTGGCTCCCAGCACCGCAACTCGCATACCTGCAGCCTAACGAGGCACCGGTGCCGCCATCGCGATGCACCGATCGTCGTCGGGGTGGGTGCAAGGATTTACCATTCCCCTGGGGAGGTCGGGGCGGACAGGTCGTCCATTCCGACCTGCGCCGGTTTGCCGCCGACCCTGCCATTGCACCTGAACCGTCCCGGCTGATCTGGGCATCGATTGGCAACCTGGAGAATCCGTACGGCGGCCGACGAGCCGACACCGGCAGTTCGACGGCTGGGCCGGTTGGCCGGACGACACACGCAACCTGCCGGCAAGCCGGAATCGAAGTCCTCGACGGCGGCCGACGAGCCGACACCGGCAGTTCGACGGCTGGGCCGGTTGGCCGGACGACACACGCAACCTGCCGGCAAGCCGGAATCGAAGTCCTCGACGGCGGCATCCTCGGGCCGCCGAAAGGAACGCCATCTAGAGCGGAGCCGCACCGCGCAGGTGCTCGAAGATCAACGAGGTCTGGGTTCCCGCCACGTCGGAATCGGAGTTGAGGTTCTCGACGACGAACGAGCGCAGATCGTCGGTGTCACGGGCGGCGACATGGATGATGAAGTCGTCGGCCCCGGCCAGGAAGTACACGTCCATGACCTGTGGTTTGCGCCGAATGTGCTCGATGAAGCTGAGGATCTTTCCGCGGGCGTTGGATTGCAGGCTCACCGAGATCATCGCCTGCAACGACAGCCCGATCGCGGCCGGATCGATGTCGGTGTAGAAGCCGCGGATCACCCCGATGTCCTGCAGCCTGCGCACGCGCCCGTGACAGGTCGACGGCGCGATACCGACAGCGTCAGCCAGCGCGCTGTTGGAGATGCGGGCGTCCGCATGCAGAGTGGCCAGAATCCGCCGGTCGACACCGTCGAGTTCGGACCGAACATCCTTCGGCGCCACGGCCGGACGACCAGCCGATCTCGCTGATTCTCCACTCATACACCTAATCTATCGAATTTTCGCCAATTCGATTGCAATCCACTCGAATTTTCTTCACACTTCTTGCCAAGCCAATTTCCAATCGAGGAGCGATCATGCGCGTCGGCATACCGACCGAGATCAAGAACAACGAGTACCGCGTCGCCATCACCCCGGCCGGCGTGTCCGAACTGGTGCGCCGCGGCCACGAGGTCACCGTCCAGGCCGGCGCCGGTGAGGGTTCCGCCATTCACGACGACGACTTCAAGGCCGCCGGCGCGCAGATCATCGCCAGCGCCGACCAGGTGTGGGCCGAAGCCGACCTGCTGCTGAAGGTCAAGGAGCCCATCGAGGCCGAGTACGGCCGCATGCGCAAAGACCAGACCCTGTTCACCTACCTGCACTTGGCCGCCTCACGTCCGTGCACCGACGCTCTGCTGGCATCCGGCACCACGTCGATCGCCTACGAGACGGTGCAGACCGCCGACGGAGCGCTTCCGCTGCTGGCCCCGATGAGCGAGGTCGCAGGCCGGCTGGCCGCACAGGTCGGCGCCTACCACCTGATGCGCACCCAGGGCGGTCGCGGCGTGCTGATGGGCGGCGTGCCCGGTGTTGCCCCGGCCAAGGTCGTAGTGATCGGCGGCGGAATGGCCGGCGACAACGCCGCCGCCGTCGCCTGGGGTATGGGCGCGCACGTCACCGTGTTCGACCTCAACATCAACATCCTGCGCAAGATCGACGCCGAGTACGGCGGGGCGATCGAGACCCGCTACTCCTCGCGGCTCGACCTCGAGGATGCCGTCAAGCAGGCCGATCTGGTCATCGGTGCCGTGCTGGTGCCGGGCGCCAAGGCTCCGAAGCTCGTCACGAATGCGACTGTGGCACAGATGAAGCCGGGAGCGGTGCTGGTGGACATCGCCATCGACCAGGGTGGCTGCTTCGAGGATTCGAAGCCCACCACGCACGACGACCCGACCTTCCGGGTGCACGACGCGGTGTTCTACTGCGTGGCCAACATGCCCGGCGCGGTCCCGCGGACCTCGACCTACGCGCTGACCAACGCGACCATGCCGTACGTCATCAAGCTCGCCGACAAGGGCTGGCAGGCTGCCTGCGGGTCCGACCCGGCGCTGGCCAAGGGCTTGTCCACCCATCACGGGCAGCTGCTCAATCACGAGGTCGCCAACGACCTCGAGCTGCCCTACACCGATCCGGCCGGCCTGATGGCCTGAAAACCTCAGTGAGCCAACAGCTCACTACTGCACAGCGAACCGGGACTGCTCACCGCAGCGTCCCGGTTCGTTGGTCTTATATCCCGGCCGGCGGATGGCCGAGGCAGATCAGCGCGCCCAAGGGATCTTTGATCGCCGCCAAAGTTCCGTAGGGCGTCTCTTCGACGGGAATCACCAGCTGGCCACCGAGTTCCTCGGCCTGCTTGACCGTGGCGGCCACATCGTCGACGGTGATGTACACCTGCCAGAACGACGGCACCTCGGCGGGAAAGAGCTTGGCGGCGTCCATGATTCCCGAGTATGCGCGCTCTCCGGCGAAAACCTGACCGTAACGGTCCGGACCGACGGCGTCCGGGTCACCGCCGGTGCCGATCTCCTCGATCCGAGCCCCGAGCACCTGGCGGTAGAACGCCAGTGATGCGTCGTAGTCCTTGCTTTGACATTCGAACCAGTACGGCGTGCCGTGCTCGCCCCACTCGGTGAACCCCGGATGCGTCCCGGGCTGCCAGAATCCGATGACCGCGCCGGCGGGGTCGGACACCACCATCATCGAACCCAGATCGCCGACCGCCATCGGGGGCACCATCACCGTCGCGCCCGCGGTCTCCGCCGCCGCGACCGTGGCGCTGCCGTCGGTGGTGTGCAGGTACACCGACCAGATGTTCGCCGGGCCCTCGCCCATCGGCGGGATAAGCCCTGCCACCCGCTTACCGTTACGGGTGAAGTTCTGATAACCGCCGAACTCCGGGTGCGCCGGTCCCTCGAGCTGCCAACCGAAGATCACCCGGTAGAACTCCGCGGCTCGCGCGGGGTCACTGCTCATCAGGTCGAACCAGATGGGCGCCCCGGCCGGGGCGGCGTACTCACTCACGATGGATCCTTTCGGCTGATGTCGACGGTCTTCAGTACTGACAGCCGGCGGGGCGGAAACTCATCGCGGGCGCGTCACCTCCGGCAACACCAAAGTCGCCACCTCGGCGATGAGCTGGCGCAGCGGCTCGGCCCGCGCATCGTCGGATCGGGTACGGGTCATGATCGCCAGCAGAACGCGTTCGCCGTTGGGCCCGAATGCGATCCCGACGTCGTTGGTGCTGGCGTAGTCACCGGATCCGGTCTTGTCGGCGGTCGTCCAGCCAGCGGGCAGCCCACCGCGCATGCTCGAGGTGGTGTTGGCGCGCATCCAGTCCTCGAGTTGCGTGCGGTGTGACCCGTCGAGGACGTCGCCGGTCAGCACCCGCGCGAATCCGCCGCCGAGCGCCCGCGGCGTGCTGGTGTCGCGCGGATCGCCGGGAACAGCCGAATTCAGCTCGGTCTCCCAGCGGTCCAGCCGGCTGCGATCATCCCCGATCGAGCGGGCGAACGCGGTGATCGCCGGTGGCCCGCCGATGACACGCAGCAACATGTTCGCCGCGGTGTTGTCGCTGACTTGCAGCGCCGCCGCGCACAGATCCGAAATAGCCATGGGCTGACCGGCATTGGGCTCGGTGCGCGGGGAATTGGGCTTGAGCTCCGCGGGGTCGACCACCACCGTGTCCGTCAGCCGCAACTCCCCCGCCTGCGCCTTCTGCAGCACCCGAGTCGAGAGGTAGACCTTGAACGTCGAGCACATCGCGAACGGGTCGCCGTCGCGGTTCGCCAACTCCACCTTGGAGTTCAGGTTCTGGGCATAGAGCCCGACGAATGCGTTGTGCCGGTTCTCCAGAGCGGCGATGCGCTGCTCGACGGGCGGCAACGGCTCAGCCGGGTCGATGAGCGTCGGATGGGTCGGTGAGGGTTTGACGCCGCACGCCGCGAGAACGGTCAGCGCGCTGCCAGTGACCAGAAGGCGGCGGCGGGACAGGCTCATCGGGTGCCTTCCGCCAATGCCGCCACGATGTCGGCTGCGCTACCCCCGCTGATCTCCCGCCACGCGGTGCCCGCCCACAGATTGGTGCCATGCGGATCACCCGCGGCGACGGCGGCGCGGCGCAGCGGACCCGTCATCTGATTGACATCCGGATAGCCCAGCGGTGCCACATCGTCATAGCGGGCGGTGAAATCATTCGCCAGGCCGCGCGCATACCGGCCCGAAAAGGCCCGTGTCACCACGGTTTCGGTGAAGTTCCGATCGGTCAGCGCCCCGCGGTGGACGGCGTTGGTGCCGGCCTCCTCGGCCAGCAAGAACGCCGTGCCCGCCTGCGCTGCGACCGCTCCGCCGTGCAGCACCCGCCGGACATCCGCCGCGCTGGACAGACCACCCGCCGCGATCACCGGCACGTCGTGGGCTGCGACGATCGCGGACAGCAGCGAATCCAGCGGCTCATCGCCGGGCCGGACGACGGGATCGAAAGTGCCCCGATGCCCGCCGGCTTCCGGGCCCTGCACCACCAGAGCGTCGGCGCCCGCAGCGACCGCCGCGGCCGCCTCGTCCGGGCTGGTGACCGTCACCGCGACCAACACGCCCCGATCACGCAGACGGGCAATGATTTCCGGTGTCGGGCAACCGAAGGTGAACGAGGCCACCTCCGGTGCGGTATCGGCGACCACGTCGATCTTGGACTGCCAGGCGTCGTCGTCGGGATGGGGCCGCGCGATCTCCGCACCGTAGTGATCGGCAAGCGGGGCAAGCCGGTCGCGGTAGCGCTCCAGCTCATCTGCGTTCGCCGCAGACGGCTGCGGCACAAAGAGATTCACCCCGATCGGTGCCGACGTCAACGCCCGGGTGCCGGCAATCACCTCGGCGAACTTGTCCGCAGTCAGATAGCCGGCGGCCACGAAACCCAGGCCGCCTGCGTCGGACACCGCGGCCGCCAGGGCGGGCGTGCTCGGACCGCCTGCCATTGGTGCACCGAGTATCGGTATCGCCAAATCCTGCAGGTGCAGCGGCACGGCTAGCTCCTGATCGTCCGAAGTGGCTGCGGCAGCGATCGTTTGGACTTGTGCGGCCCCAAGACGGCCGCACCGAAAGGCTTGGTGAGCACCTGGCGGGCCACCGCGTTGACCTGATCCAGGGTCACTTCGTCGATGCGCGCCAGAGTGCTCGTGACGCTGCGGTACTCACCGTAGTTCAGCTCGCTGCGACCGAGACGGTGCATTCGCGATGCGGAGTCCTCCAAACCGAGCACCAGACCGCCGCGAATCGAACCCTTGGCGATGCGGCACTCCGCCTCGGTGATGCCGTCACGCGCGACACCCTCGAGGACTTCGGTGGTCAACCGCACCACCTCGTCGAAGCGCTCGGGAAGGCACGCCGCATACACCGACAATGCCCCGGCATCCGAGAAGCTGTCAACCGACGAGTACACCGAATACGCCAGCCCGCGGTTCTCCCGAATCTGTTGGAAGAGGCGGGAACTCAATCCACCACCGAGGGCGGTGTTGAGCACCGAAAGTGCCCAGCGGTGCGGCCAGTGCCGCCCCGGCACCCGGACACCCAGCGACAGATGGGTCTGCTCGGCGTCACGACTGATCAGCTCCAACCGGGGTGCGCCGGTGGCCCGGCCGGTGCCCTTGCGCGGAGCCTGCGGTGTACGGCCTTTGACCAGATGAGTGCCGAAGTGCTTGCGCACCAGCCGGACTACCTCGTCGTGATCGATGTTGCCCGCGACCGCCACGACCATCCGCTCCGGGGTGTAGCGGCGCACATGGAACGAATGCAGCTGCGATCGGGTCATCCCCGACACCGAATCGACGCTGCCGATCACCGGCCGCCCGACGGGATGGTCCCCGAACATCGCCGACAGGAACACGTCGCCCAGGGCGTCTTCGGGATCGTCGTCGCGCATCGCGATCTCTTCGAGCACGACGTCACGCTCCAATTCGACGTCGTGGGGTGCGCAGACGCCGTTGAGTACCACGTCGGCGACCAGATCGACGGCCAACCCCAGATCGTCGTCCAGAACGTGGGCGTAGTAGCAGGTGTGTTCCTTGGCGGTGAAAGCGTTGAGCTCACCGCCGACGGCGTCGACGGACTGCGCGATCTCGACGGCAGTGCGACTCGGCGTCGCCTTGAACAGCAGATGCTCCAGGAAATGCGCGGCGCCGGCGACAGTCGGGCCTTCGTCACGAGAACCGACGTTCACCCAGACGCCCACCGAGGCCGATCGCACCGATGGCACATATTCGGTGACGACCCGCAGGCCGCCGGGAAGTACGGTGCGCCGCACCGCAACCGGCGCCTCGCTAGAGAGGCGCCGGCCGCGGCGAAGCGATGGGTTCATCCCGGCGTCGCTGCGCTCCTGCCCGCCGAGCGGGTTAGCTGCTGGCGGTCGCGGCATCGGCATCAGCGGGTGCCGGTGCAGCGTCTTCGGGAGCGTCGGCCCCGTCTTCGGACACCAGGATCAGCGAGATCTTGCCGCGGTTGTCGATGTCGGCGATCTCCACGCGGAGCTTGTCACCGAGCTTGACGACATCCTCGACCTTGGCGATCCGCTTGCCCTTGCCGAGCTTCGAGATGTGCACCAGGCCGTCACGACCGGGCAGCAGCGACACGAATGCACCGAAGTCGGTGGTTTTCACCACTGTCCCGAGGAAGCGCTCGCCGACCTTGGGCAGCTGCGGGTTCGCGATCGCGTTGATCATGTCGATCGCCGCTTGCGCCGACGGGCCGTCGGTGGCACCGACGAACACGGTGCCGTCGTCCTCGATGGAGATCGATGCGCCAGTCTGCTCGGTGATCGAGTTGATCATCTTGCCCTTGGGTCCGATGACCTCACCGATCTTGTCCACCGGCACCTTGATGGCGGTGACGCGAGGAGCGTACGGGCTCATCTCGTCGGGCTCGTCGATGGCCTCGGCCATCACCTCGAGGATGGTCAGGCGAGCGTCCTTGGCCTGAGCGAGAGCATTGGCCAGCACCTGCGAGGGGATGCCGTCCAGCTTGGTGTCCAACTGCAGAGCGGTGACGAACTCCTTGGTGCCCGCGCACTTGAAGTCCATGTCGCCGAAGGCATCCTCGGCACCGAGGATGTCGGTCAGGGTGACGAACCGACGCTCACCATCAACATCGTCCGACACCAGACCCATGGCGATACCGGCAACCGGGGCCTTGAGCGGCACACCGGCGTTCAGCAGCGACAGCGTCGAGGCACACACCGAGCCCATCGACGTGGAGCCGTTGGAGCCCAACGCTTCCGACACCTGGCGAATCGCGTACGGGAACTCCTCGACACTCGGCAACACCGGCATCAGCGCGCGCTCGGCGAGCGCGCCGTGGCCGATTTCGCGGCGCTTCGGGGAGCCGACGCGACCGGTCTCACCGGTCGAATACGGCGGGAAGTTGTAGTGGTGCATGTAGCGCTTGGAGGTTTCCGGCCCGAGCGAGTCGATCTGCTGAGCCATCTTCACCATGTCGAGAGTGGTGACACCCATGATCTGGGTCTCGCCGCGCTCGAACAGCGCGCTGCCGTGCGCGCGCGGGATGATCGCGACCTCGGCGGACAGGGCGCGGATATCGGTGACGCCGCGGCCGTCGATGCGGAAGTGATCGGTCAGGATACGCTGGCGCACAAGCTTTTTGGTCAGCGAGCGGTAGGCAGCGCCGATCTCCTTCTCGCGCCCGGCGAAGGTCTCGCTGAGCTCTCCGAGGACCTCGTTCTTGATCTCGTCGGTGCGCTCGTCGCGCTCCTGCTTGCCGGCGATGGTGAGCGCCTGCGCCAGCGAGTCGCCGGCCACATGCGAGACGGCCGCATACACGTCGTCCTGGTAGTCCGGGAACAGCGGGTAATCGGCGACCGGCTTGGCGGCCTTGTCGGCCAGCGCCTGCTGCGCATCGCACAACGCGGCGATGAACGGCTTTGCGGCTTCGAGGCCTTCGGCCACGACAGCCTCGGTCGGAGCACCTGCGCCACCGGCGATGAGCTCGATGACATTGTCGGTGGCCTCGGCCTCGACCATCATGATCGCGACGTCATCGCCCGCCTTGCGGCCCGCGACGACCATGTCGAACACCGCTGTCTCGAGCTGCTCGACGGTCGGGAACGCCACCCACTGGCCGTCGATGAGGGCGACGCGCACGCCGCCGACCGGACCGGAGAACGGCAGACCGGAAATCTGGGTGGACGCCGACGCTGCGTTGATCGCCAGCACGTCGTACAGATCCTTGGGATCCAGGCTCAGGATCGTGACCACGACCTGGATCTCGTTGCGCAGGCCCGAGACGAACGTCGGGCGCAGCGGGCGGTCGATCAGTCGACAGGTCAGGATCGCGTCGGTGGAAGGACGGCCTTCGCGGCGGAAGAACGAGCCGGGGATGCGCCCGGCGGCGTACATCCGCTCCTCGACGTCGATCGTCAGCGGGAAGAAGTCGAAATGATCTTTGGGGGTCTTGCTGGCGGTGGTCGCGCTCAGCAGCATGGTCTCGTCGTCGAGGTAGGCGACGACGGAGCCTGCGGCCTGCTGCGCCAGCCGGCCGGTCTCGAAACGTACGGTGCGGGTGCCGAAGCTCCCGTTGTCGATGACGGCGGTCGCTTCGAAGACGCCTTCGTCGATTTCAGCTACAGACATGGATGCCCGTTCAGCCTTTCTGAATTCACTGTTCAGCTGTTTCGCGTCATCACAGGTGCATCCAGTCGGCTACGGCCGTCGATCGAAGCGGCCGGGCGCTCCCCAAATCATTGGGGCCCGGCAGCCACTACCGAAGACCGCCCGATCAGGGAAGCTTCGCTGTGACACGCGGGAACGGGACACGCGGGTTTGCATGCACCGCACCCGTTGTTCGAGCCGCAATCCGGCTCGCAACGCCCCTATGTTACACGGCGGGTCGTGCGCCTCAGCGGCGCAGACCGAGCCGCTCGATCAGCGAGCGGTAGCGCGCGACGTCCAGGTCGGCGACGTACTTGAGCAGCCGGCGACGGCGGCCGACCAGCAACAGCAGTCCGCGCCGCGAGTGGTGGTCGTGCTTGTGCTGCTTGAGGTGCTCGGTGAGATCGGCGATGCGTTTGGTCAGCAGCGCCACCTGGGCTTCCGGCGAGCCGGTGTCGGTCTCATGCAGACCGTACTGGCCCAGGATTTCCTTCTTCTGCTCGGCGGTAAGCGCCACGAAAACATCTCCATCACATCGGTGCCGCGAGGGGAATCGAATGCCGTGGGCCGCCGCGGACTGCAGCGCACGCTGATCGCCGACTCTAGCAGCGCCCACGCCGCGAACCGAAATCGCAGCAGGCCGACCCCTTGACGATGTACAACCATCTGGTTGTACATTGGGGCGGTGACCGTAGCTGCCGAGGACCGTGCGGACGCCCTGTTCCACGCTCTCGCCGACCGAACCCGCCGCGACATCATGCGCCGGGCGCTGGCCGGTGAGCATTCGGTGTCCGCGCTCGCGCTGAAATACGACATGAGCTTCGCCGCGGTGCAAAAACACGTCGCCGTCCTGGAGAAGGCCGGTCTGCTCACCAAGCGGCGCCACGGCCGCGAGCAGTTGGCCAGCGGTGATGTGACCGCCGTGCGGTCGGTGGCGGCGATGCTCACCGAACTGGAAGAGGTCTGGCGCGGTCGGGTCGGCCGCATCGACGACCTCATCGCATCCGAGAAGTCCGAAAAGAAGGAGAACGACTGATGCCTGTCACCGACGTGAAGCACGATCTGGAGAACCTGACGCTCACCATCACCGCTGATTTCGCGGCACCGGTGCAGCGGGTCTGGCAGATCTACGCCGATCCTCGTCAGCTGGAGAAGGTGTGGGGGCCGCCCTCGCATCCGGCGACCTTCGTCGACCACAGCCTCACCCCAGGCAGCCGGGTCACCTACTTCATGACCGGGCCGGACGGCGAGAAATACGCCGGGTACTGGGACATCACCAGCGTCGACGAGCCGACGAGCTTCGCATTTCGGGACGGGTTCGCCGACGCCGATCTGAACCCGAACCCCGATATGCCGGTCTCGGAGAACACCTATACCTTCACCGAACACAACGGCGGCACGCGCGCGATCTACGTCAGCAGGTTCGCCTCCGCTGAGGGCTTGCAGCAGGTGCTGGACATGGGCGTGGTCGAGGGCTCGACGTCGGCGATCAACCAGATTGACGAGCTGCTGGCTGCCTGAGGGCGGTCAGTCCTGCGCGGAGAGAATCGCGCGAGCTTTCTCGGTGTCCTTGCCCATCGCCTTGATCAGGTCGTCCACCGAATCGAACTTGAGCTGGCCACGCAGCCGGGCGACGAAGTCGACCGCGACATGCTGGCCGTAGAGGTCGGCGGCGGTGTCCAGGACGAACGCCTCCACGGTGCGGGTGCGCCCGGAGAACGTCGGGTTGGTGCCCACTGACACCGCGGCCTGATACCGCTCCCCCGGAATCACCGAACCGGTCACCGGGCCGTGGCCCAGCACCGTGAACCACGCCGCGTACACCCCGTCCGCCGGAATCGCGGAGTACATCGGCGGTGCGACGTTGGCGGTCGGGAAGCCCAGCACCCGGCCGCGGCCGTCGCCGCGCACCACCACACCTTCCACGCGATGCGGGCGGCCCAGCGCCTCGGCGGCCGTCACCACGTCACCGGCGTCGACGCAGGACCGGATGTACGTCGAGGAGAACGTGACGGTTTCGCTCTGGTGGTGCTCGGCGACCAGCGACAGGCTCTCGACGGCGAAGCCGAAGCGTTCACCGGCCTTGCGCAGGGTGCCGACGTTGCCGGCCGCCTTCTTGCCGAAGGTGAAGTTCTCGCCGACGATCACCTCGACGACGTGCAGCCGCTCCACCAGCAGTTCATGGATGTAGCGCTCCGGGGTGAGCTTCATGAAATCAGTGGTGAACGGCACCACCAGGAAGACGTCGATGCCCAGTTCCTCGGCCAGCTCGGCCCGCCGGGTCAACGTGGTCAGCTGTGCCGGATGGCTTCCCGGGAACACCACTTCCATGGGGTGCGGGTCGAACGTCATCAGCACCGTCGGGACCCCGCGGGACCGGCCGGCCTTGACCGCACTTCCGATCAGCTCCGCGTGCCCGCGGTGCACACCGTCGAATACGCCGATGGTCACCACGCATCGGCCCCAGTCCGAGGGGATCTCGTCCTGTCCGCGCCACCGTTCCACGACGGCAAGCCTACGGCGCGCCGAGCCGCCCGGACACGCCAGATCCCCAGATCAGGTGATGATTGCCTAAACTTTTGGATGTGAGTCCTGACGACAACCCCAACCCCGGGGTACACGACCTGACGACGGTCGCCCAGGACTACCTCAAGACGATCTGGTCGGCGCAGGAATGGTCGCTCGACAAGGTCAGCACCAAGCTGCTCGCCGAGCGCATCGGGGTGTCGGCCAGTACTGCCTCGGAATCAATCCGCCGGCTCGCCGACCAGGGACTGGTCGACCACGAGAAGTACGGTGCGGTCACGCTGACCGAACGCGGACGGCTCGCGGCGCTGGCGGTGGTCCGGCGGCACCGGCTGTTGGAGACGTTCCTGATGCGCGAGCTCGGCTACAGCTGGGACGAGGTGCACGACGAGGCGGAGATTCTCGAGCACGCCATCAGCGACATGATGCTCGATCGGATCGACGCCAAGCTGGGTCATCCCGTACGCGACCCGCATGGCGACCCCATCCCGACCGCCGACGGCCGGGTTCCCACCCCGCCCGCCCGCCAGCTGTCGGCATGTGTCGACGGCGAACTCGGCACCGTGGCGCGGATTTCCGATGCCGACCCGGAGATGCTGCGCTATTTCGACACCGTCGGCATCAGTCTGGACTCGCGGCTGACGGTGCTCGCTCGGCGAGATTTCGCCGGCATCATCTCGGTGTCGGTGGAATCATCCGACGGGGCAGCGAGCACAGTCGAGCTGGGCAGCCCTGCGGCCCAGGCGATTTGGGTCGTCGGCTAAATCCCCAGCCGGCTAGAGCGTGGCCGGCCGGATCACCACGACTGATCTGGTGCGACCGCCCTTGTCCTCCAGCAATGCGATGACGCGGTTATCGGGATCCGTTGCGGCATACACTCCGCCGATTCCCGCCGAGCCCAACGGCCGCCCGTGGCTGGCGTCCTCGGCTTCGGCAGCGGTGATAGCGCGGCGAGGGAACGCCAGCAGGCAGGCGTCGTCGAGGGAGTAGCTCAGCTGCGGATGTTCGGCGAGTTCGTCCAGCGTCCTGGCGTGATCGAGCCCGTAGCCGCCAACGCGGGTGCGGCGCAGGGCCGTCAGATGCCCTCCGACACCGAGCGCATCACCCAGGTCGCGGGCCAGTGCCCGGATGTAGGTGCCCGACGAGCAGTCCACCGTGACGTCGAGGTCCACAAACGCGCCATCGCGCCGGATCTCGCTCACGTCGAACCGGTCGATTCGCACCGCGCGCTCGGCCAACTCCACCTGCTGGCCTTCGCGCACCAGCTGATAGGCGCGCTTGCCATCGATCTTGACCGCACTGACTGCGGACGGTCGCTGCGAAATCTCGCCGCGCAGGTCCGCGATACCGGCGTGGATCTGTGTGTCCGTGATATCGGCCGCGGAAACATCCTGCAGCACTTCGCCTTCGGCGTCATCGGTGGTGGTGGACCGGCCCAGCCGGACCGTCGCGGTGTACGACTTCGACGTGGCGGTCACCAGTCCCAGGATCTTGGTGGCGCGCTCGATCCCGATGACCAGCACGCCGGTGGCCATCGGGTCGAGGGTGCCGGCATGGCCGACCTTGCGGGTTCCGAAGATCCGCCGGCAGCGGCCCACCACATCGTGGCTGGTCATACCGCCGGGCTTGTCGACGACGACGATGCCGGGCTCCGGTCCGCCGGAGGTCACAACACGATCGCCGTCAGCACCAGGCCGCCGCCCACCGACCACCGGCCGGCCAGTTCGGTCAGCGGCGGGCCGGAGCGCGCGGCCGGGTCGATCAGGATTCGGGACACGAACGTCCCGGTGACGCCGGAAGGGTCGACACCGAACGTGATGTGGGCATCCTCGAATCCCAGCCAGCGCTCGGTCAGCGGGAACCATACTTTGTAGGTTGCTTCCTTGGCGCAGAACAAGATTCGATCCCAGTGCAGTCCGCCCGGCAGGGCGCTCATCTCATAACGCTCGGCGGGCAGGCTGACCGCGTTGAGGACCCCGTCCGGAAGCACGCCGTGCGGTTCGGCGTCGATACCAACCGATCGGACCGCGGTCGTGCGCCCGACCACCGCGCCGCGGTAACCCTGGGTATGCGTCAGGCTGCCCACCACGCCGTCCGGCCAGCACGGCTCACCCTTGTCCCCTTTGAGGATCGGCGCGGGCGGGATACCGAGCTGTCCCAACGCGACCCGCGCGCAGTGGCGGACGGTGATGAATTCGTTGCGCCGCTTGGCCACCGACTTCGCGATCAGCGGCTCCTCCTCGGGCAGCGGAGCCAGATCCGGCGGATCGTCGTACGCCTCGGCGTAGACCAGGTCGTCCAGGTCGGGCAGCACCGCCCGCATCAGCTCACTCATTCGCGCCGACTGCGCAGACGCTCGCGCAGCTTGGTCGACTGCTCCTTCATCTCCTCGGTGATGACGAAGTGGCCGCCGAAATCGTTGAGATAGCCCGGCGCGTACTGCGGGTCGGGCAGGATCTGGCGCAACCAGCGATAAGGCTTGCGGCGCCGCCACTCTCGGGGATAGCCGACGGACACCTCCTCGAAGCGAACGTCGTCGTACCAGGTGGTCCGCGGGATGTGCAGGTGACCGTACACCGAGCAGACCGCGTTGTAGCGGGTGTGCCAGTCGGCGGTCTCGGTCGTCCCGCACCACAGCGAGAACTCCGGGAAGAACAGAACATCGCAGGGCTCACGACGTAACGGGAAGTGGTTCACCAACACCGTCGGCGTCATCCAGTCGAGCTCGTCGAGCCGAGCCTTGGTGTGGCGCAGCCGGTCCCGGCACCACGCATCGCGGGTGGCGTAAGGTTCACTGGACAGCAGGAACTCGTCGGTGGCCACCACGTTGCGTTCCCTGGCGATCGCCAGGCCCTCGGCCTTGGTCGTCGCGCCCGGGGGCAGAAATGTGTAGTCGTAGAGCAGGAACATCGGCACGATGGTCGCCGGGCCGCCCTGCTCGGTCCACACCGGAAACGGGTGTTCGGGAGTGACGATGCCCATCTCGTCGCACATGGTGACCAGATAGTCGTAGCGGGCCCGGCCGAACACCTGGACCGGGTCCTTGCCGGTGGTCCACAGTTCGTGGTTTCCCGGCACCCAGATCACCTTGGCGAAGCGTCGGCGCAGCAGATCCAGCGACCAACGGATGTCGTCGGTGCGCTCGGCAACGTCGCCGGCGACGATCAGCCAGTCGTCCGGGGTCGAGGGATATAGCGATTCGGTGACCGGCTTGTTGCCAGTGTGACCCGTATGCAGGTCACTGATCGCCCAAAGTGTGGGTGCCACAACGTGCCAGCCTACTTGCGCACGCCACCCCGCCTGGTTCTGGGTGATGAAGCGCACCGACCTGATCAACCCTGGTACGCAGTGCATAGTCTGGAAGGCGTGCGCAGCAGTCGGGTTCGAAAGATCGTCGACCGATCCGTTTCCCGCGCCCTTCACCTAACGCCGCCGACCACGGACTATGCCGTGCATCGCGGCGTCGAGGTGCCGATGCGCGACGGAGCGATCCTGCGGGCCACCCACTACGCGCCCGCCCGCGCACCGCTGGGCACCATCCTGGTCCGCTGCCCGTACGGCCGGGCCTTCCCGTTCTCCCTGGTCTACGCACAGCTCTACGCCGCACGCGGGTACCACGTCCTGCTGCAGAGTGTGCGCGGCACATTCGACTCCGGTGGCACCTTCGTGCCGATGGTCCACGAAGCCGACGACGCCGCCGACACCGTGGTCTGGCTGCGCCGCCAACCGTGGTTCACCGGTACCTTCGCCACCATCGGGCTGTCCTACCTGGGCTTCACCCAGTGGGCGCTGCTGTCGGACCCGCCGCCCGAACTGGTTGCCGCGGTGATCACCGTCGGCCCGCACGACTTCCACGCCTCGTCGTGGGGCACCGGCTCGTTCTCGCTGAACGACTTCTTGGGCTGGTCGGACATGGTCGGTCACCAGGAGCAGGCGAACCTGCGCCGCCTGGCCTTCCAGACCCGTGCGGCCCGCAGGCTCGAACACGCCACCCTGGGGCTGCCGCTGGGGGCCGCCGGCCGGGATCTGCTGGGCACCGCGTCACCGTGGTACGAGTCGTGGATCGACCACCCCGAGGCGGACGACCCGTTCTGGGACACCATGCGGATGACCGCTGCGCTCGACCGCTGCGAGGTACCGGTGCTCTTGCTCAGCGGCTGGCAGGACCTGTTCCTGGAGCAGACCCTCGCGCAGTACCGCCACCTGCGCGGACGTGGGGTCGACGTCGCGTTGACGGTCGGGCCGTGGACCCACACCGACATGATCATGAAGGCGGGCGGCACCGCCGCCGCCGAGACGCTGGACTGGCTCGGCACACATCTGGCCGGTGCTCCCACCACCGGCCGGCGCAGCCCGGTGCGGGTACACGTCGCGCATCACGGCTGGATCGACCTGCCGGACTGGCCGCCGCCGACCGGTACAGGTGTGATGTACCTGCAGCCGGGTGGGTGGCTCGCCGCCACCATGCCGCCCGCCGACGCCGCGCCCTCGACGTTCCGCTACGACCCCGCTGACCCGACCCCGACGGTCGGCGGCCGGCTGCTGTCTCGGCTGAGCGGCTACCGCAACGACGCGCGGCTCGCCGAGCGAGCCGACGTACTGAGCTTCACCAGCGGCCCGCTGGACGCCGACCTGTATGTGTTCGGCGAGCCGGTGATCGAACTGGCCCACCACGCCGACAACGCCCACGCCGACGTGTTCGTGCGTGTCAGCGAGGTCGACCCGCGCGGGCGCTCGCGAAACGTCAGCGACGGCTACCGGCGGCTCGGCGCCGCGGCATCGGGGCCGCTTCGCATCGAGCTCGACGCCGTCGCGCATCGCTTCGCCGCCGGAACCCGGATCCGGGTGCTCGTCGCGGGCGGCTCACACCCGCGCTACGCGCGCAATCTCGGGACCGGCGAACCGGTGCTCACCGGCGCGCGGATGGTCCCCTCGCTGCACACCGTGCACCACGGGGTGGGTGGGGTCTCCAGGCTGCTGCTGCCCGCCTCGGCGGACCTGCCGTCAGCTGACGGCAGCGCGCACCCGGGAGGCGATACCGGCCAGGGCCGTGGCGTCGTGCACCGGGGCGCCGACGGCGGCGCTCGCGGGTAGCTGCACCCAGCTGGTGCAGCCCCGGTAGTGCGGTTCCCGCGTCAACCGGATCGGCTCGGCCAGTGCAAAGGCCTGCACCACCAGCACGGTCAACTGGTGACGGGGCCGGAAGTCCAGCCGGTCGGCCTGCACCGACTCGGCGGTCCAGATGTGCAGGTCCTCAATGTCGGCCAGCCCCTGCGGATCGGAAACCGCCACGGCAGCAACCACTTTGGCGGCAGCCCTGATGACGACGTGGTCATTGGTGCTGTCCGGCTGCGCGGCGGCGAGCAGGTCCCGATGTTCCGGGCGCAGCCGCTCGGCATGACTGTGCGCGACGGTGGGGAACAACAGGAATTCGTCTGCCGCCACGGCGAACCGCTTCTCGTGGATTCCGCCCTTGCGCAGCAGCACGGTCTGCCGACCATCCAGCAGCGCGTGCACCGCCGCGCTCCACTCCTTGAGCGCAGTGGTCATGGTGCCAGCCGCGCCCGCACCTCGGGGCGCCGCAGCGGCGGAACGGTTTTCGGTGGCTGACGCCGGGCGGGCAACTCCTCCAGCAGCCGGGCCGTGGTGGCCGCGACCTCGGCGACCGCGGTCTCGAACACTTCGGCCACAGCATCGGAAGGCCGGGTGATGCCGCTGACCTTGCGCACATACTGGCGGGCCGCCGCGGTGATCTCGTCGTCGGTGGCCGCCGGCTCGAGGCCACGCAACTCGGTGATGTTTCGGCACATGACCCCAGCATGCCCGCCTTCAGTCCGGACTTCACGGCCGAAGCGCTGATCGGATTGATATCCGGCACCCATCTGGCTCACACGTTCGGGACCTAGCCTGGCCGCCTAGTGTGTCGAATTCGTGTGATGGGAAGGGTGCACCATGACCGCGGGAGTGGCGTCACCTCGACCTCGAGTGATCAAACGCGCAGTCGGCCGGCCACCCGGCTCGAACACCGATGCGCGACGCGAGATGATCATCACCGCGGCGATCCGCGTCTTCGCCTACCGCGGATATGACGCCGCCACCGTGCAAGAGGTCGCCGATCTCGTCGGCATCACCCGACCGGCGATCCACCACCACTTCCCGGGCAAGGCACCGCTGTACCGGGCGGCACTCGAGCGGGCGTACGACATCGCCATGACCCCGGCCGGAATCGGATCGGAACGCTTCACCGGCCCCGATCACGGCGGATTGCGCATGGCCTGCGCACTGCTGGGCACGTCACTGGCGCACTCGCACCGGATAGCGGACGTCGCACCCCGAATCACCGGCGTCTCGGCCGACCTGCGCCGAATGTGTGCCCAGACCCTCGGCCCGCACGATGACGCGGATCAGGTGGATGAACTGGTCGCCACGATCGTCGGCCGATGGGTGCTGACCGCCTACGCGCTCACTTGGATCGATCTGCAGATGGACGTAGACATGCTGTGAGCAAACTCCCGGCCACTGGTTCGGCACGGCAGCAGCCCAAGGATGCTGCGCCGGAGTAGATTTGCGCCTGGTCTGCGCTGAGCTCGTCACGCAAGCCGCAGTCCATGCGACGAAGGGTGGGAGGTCCGTTGCGAATGCGACGATGGGGCCGAACCCTTTCGGCAGTCGCTCTGCTCGCCGGTGCCGCTGCCGTTCCATCGTGCGGTGGTCCCGGCAACGTCATCGAGATCGCCAACAACCTCCAGTCCGCGCTGATGTCGATGCCGGGAGTGACCGACGCGTGGGTGTATCACGACCGGAGCTACGCCGAGGGCATCGTCTTCACCGTCGCGGTCGACGTCCCTGACGCGACACGGCCTCAGCTGGTCGCGGTCGCGAACCGTATCGCCGAGACCCGGCTCAGCCACGTCTCGAACTACATCGAAGACGTCGAGTTCTGGGTGACGCCGGACAAACCCGTGACGGTCAGACGACAGTCGCACCTCGATCCCGCGCAGATCGCCGACGACACAGAACGACTCAGGGTGATCGCCGCGCACACCGACGGCCGCATCGACTGGTTCCGCGACGACGACGATGTCAACCAACTGTCGGTCACCGACAGCCGCACCCCAGGGTCCGACCTCCTCGACACCGTGCGCCGAACCGCAGGCGACACCGGCCTGACATTGACGGTGTCGCCGGCGTCGCCTTCGCCCCGCACTCCCCGGATGCGGGTGTCGTTTCCGCTGAGCGTCGAAGACCGGAACTCGGTCGAGCAGTTCCTCGATACCGTCCCCGTCGATGTATTCGGGGTGCGCATCGACGACGGCGGCGTTCGCGTGCTGCAGGCCATGGTGCCCGCCGACCCGGCCGTCGCCGAGCAGGAACTGTCCACGGTCATCCGGCAGCGCAGGGCTGCCGCGGCGGGCCCGATGTGGTTGGCGTGGTACGTCCCCAGCGCGCTCGGCGGCGTACCGATGTTCGGCGGTGTCGTCGACGTCTACGAGTGTTCGGCTGCGGCAGCGGCGATTCATCAGGTGTCCCTGCGCTCGGGACAGGACAGTTACACACTGCAGGACCGTCTGCAGTCAATGATCGACACCTGCGCGGCGCCGGAGCAGATCAGCACCGACGTGGCCGTACCACCGATCCAACAGCCTGCTTTTCCCTCTCCCCCAACGCTATTCGTCCAGAATGAGGTATCGGATCCGGTACAGATCCCCGCCGCTGTCGCCATCGCCGACCGTGTGGCATCGAGCGGCACCACACCCGGCCGCTCCTCCCCCGCCGGGACGGTGCGCCCGCCGTGGCCCGCGCGGACCGGCACGGCGGCGCCGCACCCGGCGGCGGCCGTCAATCCAGGGGCGCCGCAGCCCGATAGCGGTCCGGCCGTCACCGCCGGCGGTTCACCGCGTCCCGCGACAACACCGCACCGCTCGACGAGCCGGAGCGCAGGCCCGGGCCGTTAGTGGTGCCGATACGGTGTCCCTATGACCGGCGACGACATCCTGCTCATTGACACCACCGACCGCGTCCGCACAGTGACGCTGAATCGGCCCAACTCGCGTAACGCGCTGTCGAGCGCACTGCGCAGCCGTTTCTTCAGCGCGCTGCGCGAGGCGGAGGCCGACACCGACGTCGACGTCATCATCGTCACCGGCGCCGACCCGGTGTTCTGCGCGGGACTGGACCTCAAGGAGCTCGGGGACACCACCGAACTGCCCGACATCTCCCCCAAATGGCCACCCATGACCAAGCCCGTCATCGGCGCGATCAACGGCGCTGCTGTGACCGGCGGACTCGAACTCGCGCTCTACTGCGACATCCTGATCGCCTCCGAGAACGCGCGCTTCGCCGACACCCACGCCCGGGTCGGGCTGCTGCCGACGTGGGGCCTGAGCGTACGGCTGCCGCAGAAGGTCGGCGTCGGGATGGCCCGGCGGATGAGCCTCACCGGGGACTATCTGTCCGCCGAGGACGCGCTGCGCGCCGGCTTGGTGACCCAGGTGGTCGCCCACGACGAGCTTCTCCCCACCGCGCGGGCAGTGGCCGCCTCGATCGTCGGCAACAACCAGAAGGCCGTCCGCGCGCTGCTGACGTCGTACCACCGGATCGACGAGGACCAGACCGGCTCGGGACTGTGGATCGAGGCGATGTCGGCCAGGAAGTGGATGGCGGCGACGTCCGGTGACGACATCGCCGCCAGCCGCGCCTCGGTGATCGAACGCGGGCGCAGCCAGGTGA
Source organism: Mycolicibacterium aromaticivorans JS19b1 = JCM 16368 (assembly GCF_000559085.1). NCBI lineage: Bacteria > Bacillati > Actinomycetota > Actinomycetes > Mycobacteriales > Mycobacteriaceae > Mycobacterium > Mycolicibacterium aromaticivorans. The sequence goes on from NZ_JALN02000001.1 coordinate 603,648, forward strand.
AATAGCTTCTCGCCAGACCGCTTTCGCGGCGGCGATGAGGCTCTGCCGCTTGGCCAGGAGCGCCGGTGTCCTCGGGCCCGACGCTAGTTGGTGCCGGGCACCAGCCAGCGCCCGGAGAACGCCCGCCACCCGACGAACACCAGCCGCAGCACCATGAACGTGCTCAGGCCCGACCAGATGCCGAGCAGTCCCCAGCCGAAAGCCAGCGACAACCAGATCAGCGGCAGGAAACCCACCAGCGCGCTGAGCAACGTCGCGGTACGCATGAAGGCGGCGTCACCGGCGCCCAGCAGCACCCCGTCGAGCGCGAACACGATTCCGGCGACGGGCAATTGGGCCACCATGAACCACCACGGCACCCCGATCTCCGCGAGCACGGACCGGTCGTCGGTGAACAGCGACGGCAGCACCGAAGCGCCTGCGGCGAACACGAAAGCGAGCACCGCGGCGGCGATCGCGGAGAACACCGTCACCCGCCACGCGACCGACTTCGCGTGCTCCGTGCGACCCGCGCCAAGCGCGGCACCGACCAGCGACTGCGCGGCGATCGCGAGTGAATCCAGCACCAGCGCAAGGAAATTCCACAGCTGCAGAACGACCTGATGCGCGGCGACGGCCGCCGCGCCGAATCGGGCGGCCACCGCGGCGGCCGACACGAAACAGGCCTGGAAGGCCAGGGTCCGCAGTACCAGATCACGCCCCATCACGACCTGCGCGCGCAGCACCGACGTATCGATGCGCAGCGACACCTTTTCGGCCAGCAGCGCCCAGCAGAAGAGAATCGCGGCCAGCCACTGCCCCACCAGGTTGGCGATCGCCGAACCGGCCAGTTCCAGCCGCGGCAGGCCAAGCCAGCCGTAGACGAGCAACGGGCACAGCACCGCCGAGACACCGAAACCCACCAGCACATAGCGCAGCGGGCGCATGGTGTCCTGCACACCGCGCATCCAGCCGTTGCCCGCGGCGGAGACGAGAATGGCAGGCACACCGAAGATCGCGATACGCACCCAGGGCAAGGCGGCACCGGCGATGTCGCCGCCGGGCGTCGTGCCCGCGATCGCCGACACGATCGGCACGGCGGCCAACTGCACGGCAGCCACGATCGCGACACCCATCCCGAGCGCCAGCCAGGTGGCCTGGACCCCTTCGCCGACGGCCGCGACCCGGTCACCCGCGCCGTAGAAACGCGCCGAGCGAGCCGTCGTCCCGTACGACAGGAAGGTGAGCTGGGCGCTGACGACCGACAGGATCAGGCCGCCGATCGCCAGGCCGGCCAGGCTCAGCGCGCCGAGCCTGCCGACGATCGCGATGTCGAACAGCAGATAGATCGGTTCGGCGGCAAGGACACCCAGCGCGGGAAGCGCCAGCGCCGCGATCCGCAGGCTGGTTACAGCGGCGTCGTCGGCTGAGTCAGTCAAGCCCAGACCCCGGAGTAGTGAGATCGAGTTTCACCTTTTGCACTCGAAGTACGAGTAGATCGCTACCAAAGGTGAAATTCGATGGTGCGGCAGCGGTACCGGCCAAGACCCGACTCAGCCAAGGGCGGCGGTCAGCTGCGCCACCACGTCCTCGATCGGCCCGGCCGCCGAGTAGCCGGCGGCCAACGTGTGCCCACCGCCGCCGAAACCACTGGCGACCGCAGCCAGGTCATAGCTCTTGGCCCGCATCGACACCGACCAGTGCCCGGGCTCGATCTCCTTGAACACCGCGGCGACCTCGGCTTCGTGGGTGGTGCGCACGATGTCGACGATGCTCTCGACCTCTTCGGAGCGGTTCTCCATCCACTCCTCGTGCGCGACCACCGCGTAGACGAGCCCGCGCCCGCCTGCCGCCTCCGGCAGCAGCTGCGCCCGGGACAAGACGCGTGACAGCAGAGGCAGCCACACGAACGGATGGGTGTCGAACAGCTCACGGCTGATCGCGGCGTTGTCCACCCCGAGCTCGACCAGGCGGGCGGCCAGCCGCAACGCGCCCGGCGACGCCCACCGGAACGACCCGGTGTCGGTGGTCAGTCCCGCGTACAGGCACGACGCGACATCGCGGTCGATCGTCTTGCCCCACGCATCGAGCAGCTCGGCCACCACCATCGTGGTCGAATCCGCCTTCGGATCAACAAGATTCACACTGCCGAACAGGGTGTTGGACTTGTGGTGGTCGATGACGAGCACCGCGCAGCCGAGCTGGGTGAACTCCGACAGCGCGCCGAGCCGGTTCACGCTCGGGGCGTCGACGGTCACCACCAGATCGACGTCGCGGCGCATGTCACCAGGGGCCACCAGCAGGTGCCCCCCGGGCAGCATGCGCAGCGACTCCGGCAGCGTCGACGGCGTCGCGAAACTCACTTCGACGTCCACGCCGTCACGCTCGAGGATCAACGCCAGAGCCAGCCCGGCCCCCACACTGTCGGCGTCGGGATGAACATGGCAGATGACGCTGACCGCGCCGGCACTGCGCAGGACCTCGACGGCGCCGTGCGCGTCCACCCGCCGCGAGGGGCGGGTGATCTCAGTCGTCGAGTCGATCGCGGTCACCGGCGTCCTGGTCGTCCTGCGAGAGGGAAGCGTTGACATGTCCCGGGTCGCTGCGCTCCTGCCCAACGTCCCCCTCTTCTCCTACCACACGGTACGGCTGCGCGTCTCCCGCAGGAGTGGCCCCGGCCCGAATCCGGGCGACATCGGCGTCGGCAGCGCGCGCCTTGGCGAGCAGCTCCTCCATCTTCTGCGCGGTGTCGGGCACCTTGTCCACAACGAAGGACAGGGTCGGAGTGAACCGCACACCGGTACCGGCGCCGACCTTGGTGCGCAGCGCACCTTTGGCGCGTTCGAGCGCCGCGGCCGCACCCGCATAGTCCGGCTCGTCATCGAGGGTCTTGCCGCGCACCGTGTAGTACACGGTGGCATCGTGAAGGTCACCGGTCACCTTGGTGTCGGTGACCGTCACGAACGCCAGCGGCGGATCCTTGATCTCGAACTCGATGGCCGAGGCGACGATGGTGGCGATGCGCTTGGAGAGCCTGCGGGCCCTGCCGACATCAACCACTAGACGCGCTCCTTCTCGACCAGCTCGTAGGTCTCGATGACGTCGCCTTCCTTGATGTCGGAGTACGTCAGCGTGAGACCGCATTCGTAACCCTCGCGCACCTCGGTGGCGTCGTCCTTCTCCCGCTTGAGCGAGGAGACCGTGAGATTCTCGGCGATGACCACATTGTCACGCAGCAACCGCGCCTTGGCGTTGCGCCGCATGATCCCGGACTGCACCAGGCAGCCGGCGATGTTGCCGACCTTCGACGACCGGAAGATCGCGCGGATCTCGGCGCGGCCGAGCTCCTTCTCCTCGTAGATCGGTTTGAGCATGCCCTTGAGCGCGCTCTGGATCTCGTCGATCGCCTGGTAGATCACCGAGTAGTACCGGATCTCCACACCCTCGCGGTTGGCCAGTTCGGTGGCCTTGCCCTCGGCGCGCACGTTGAACCCGATGATGATCGCGTCCGAGGCCGACGCCAGGTTGACGTTGGTCTCGGTGACGCCACCGACACCGCGGTCGATGACGCGCAACTCCACCTCGTCGTCGATCTCGATGCCCAGCAAGGCCTCCTCGAGCGCCTCGACGGTGCCCGAGTTGTCGCCCTTGAGGATCAGGTTCAGCTGGCTGGTTTCCTTCAGTGCCGAATCCAGGTCTTCCAGGCTGATGCGCTTGCGAGTACGCGCGGCCAGTGCATTGCGCTTGCGCGCGCTGCGGCGGTCGGCGATCTGGCGGGCAATGCGGTCCTCGTCGACAACCAGGAAGTTGTCGCCGGCACCTGGCACCGACGTGAAGCCGATGACCTGCACCGGTCGCGACGGCAACGCCTCGGTGACGTCCTCGCCGTGCTCGTCGACCATCCGGCGAACCCGGCCGTATGCATCGCCGGCGACCACGGAGTCGCCGACCCGCAGCGTGCCGCGCTGGATCAGCACGGTCGCCACCGGGCCGCGGCCGCGGTCCAGGTGCGCCTCGATGGCCACACCCTGGGCTTCCATATCGGGGTTGGCCCGCAGGTCCAGTGCCGCGTCGGCGGTCAGCAGGACCGCCTCCTCCAGCGCCTCGATGTTGGTGCCGTTCTTGGCCGAGATGTCGACGAACATGGTGTCGCCACCGAAGTCCTCGGCAACCAGGTTGTACTCGGTGAGCTGCGCCCGGATCTTGGCCGGGTCGGCGCCCTCCTTGTCGATCTTGTTGACCGCAACCACGATCGGCACGTCAGCGGCCTGCGCGTGGTTGATGGCCTCCACCGTCTGCGGCATGACGCCGTCGTCGGCGGCGACCACCAGGATCGCGATGTCGGTAGCCTTCGCACCGCGGGCACGCATGGCGGTGAACGCCTCGTGGCCCGGGGTGTCGATGAAGGTGATCGGGCGCACGACACCGTCGTGCTCGACGGTCACCTGGTAGGCACCGATGTGCTGGGTGATGCCGCCGGCCTCGCCCTCGCGGACGCTGGCCTTGCGGATCGTGTCCAGCAGTCGGGTCTTGCCGTGGTCGACGTGACCCATGACGGTGACCACCGGCGGACGGACCTCCAGGTCGCCCTCGTCGCCTTCGTCCTCGCCGTAGGTGAGGTCGAACGACTCCAGCAGCTCGCGGTCCTCGTCTTCGGGCGACACGACCTGCACGACGTAGTTCATCTCGCCGCCGAGCAGCTCGAGCGTTTCGTCGCCGACCGACTGGGTGGCGGTCACCATCTCACCGAGGTTGAACAGCGCCTGGACCAACGCGGCCGGGTTGGCGTCGATCTTCTCGGCGAAGTCGCTCAGCGACGCGCCGCGGGCCAGTCGGATCGTCTCGCCGTTACCGTGCGGCAACCGCACGCCACCGACGACGGGCGCCTGCATGCTCTCGTACTCGGCGCGTTTGGCCCGCTTCGACTTGCGGCCACGACGCGGGGCACCGCCGGGACGGCCGAACGCGCCGGCCGCGCCACCGCGCTGACCGGGACGACCACCACCGCCACCGCCACCACCGGGACGGCCACGGAAGCCACCGGCAGCAGCTCCGCCTGCGCCACCACCGCCACCGGGACCGCCGGTGCGGTAGTTACCGCCACCGCCACCACCGGGACGGCCGCCGCCACCGGGGCCGCCGCCGGGACGGGGACCGCCACCGGGACGCGGGGCACCGGGCCGACCGGGCGCACCGGGCCGGGCGCCGGGCGGACGAGGAGGCATGTTGCCGGGTGTGGCTCCACCCGGACGCGGCGCGCCGGGACGCGGACCACCGGCACCGGGCCCGGGACGCGGGCCCTGGGGGCGCGGCGCGGGCCGCTCGACCGGCTGGGCCGAGGAGAACGGATTGTTGCCGACGCGCGGCGGCCGAGGCATGCCCGGCTTCGGCGCTGCCGGTCCCGGACGGGGACCGGGCGTCGGCCCGGGGCTGCTCGGCGCAGGTGCCGCGGGGGCGGCAGGAGCCGCCGAGGCCGCGGGTGCCGCCGGAGCCGCAGGCACCGGGGGTGCCGGAGTCGGCGCAGCCGGGGCTGGAGCGGGAGCCGGAGCGGCCGGCTTGGGTGCCGGCGCCGCGGGCTGCGCGGTCGCGGCAGCGCCATGGGAGACGGGCGCGGGCTTGGGTGCCGGCGCTCCGTTCCCGGCGGCGCTCGCCGGTGTGGCTTTCGCCGGGGCTTTGTCGGGCTTACCGCCGCCGAATGATTCCCTCAGACGGCGTGCGACGGGGGCTTCCACCGTCGATGATGCGGATTTGACGAATTCGCCCTGATCGCTCAGTCGGGCGAGAACTTCCTTGCTGGTTACACCGAGTTCCTTGGCCAACTCGTGTACGCGGGCCTTACCTGCCACTACATCTCCTACTCAAGAGGCGACAGCGGTGGTAGGCCGCGCCTCGGGTTTAGCTACGACGCATGGTCATCGTCGGGACTTCACGGTGTGCTCATGTTCTTCGCTGCCTGTTCTCTTGCCGGGCTGGTCTGGCCCGTCGATTTCTCGACGTACTCGACCACCGCGGATGTATCCGGTGAACCGGTGATGCGCAACGCTCGACCGAAAGCTCGCCGTCGGAACGCTGCCTGAAGGCACCGGTCGTCGGGGTGCAGCCACGCACCCCGCCCTGGGAGGTTACCTGCCTGATCAACGGTTAGGGCGCAATGGCCGTTCCCGTTCGACACAGCCACCACTCGGAGGAGATCGACGGCCAACTCTCGCCTCCGGCACCCGACACATGTCCGTACCGGACCTTCGGTACGTCGATGCGGTCTCTCGGGGGTCGGAGTCTCGCGCTGGATCACGGCACAGTCTACCGTCATCGCGGCATCGCTCAGAACCACCCTTGGCTGGGCGATGCGGGTCCGGCCGTCAGCCCGCTTTCTCCTGATACCGCGAATAGCCGTCTCGCCCGACCACGCCCGCGTGGTCGGCGGCCAAGCTGCCGACCCGGGTTCCCAAGTCCCTCGCCTGGTCGAGATTGATGTAGATCCCGGCCCCCTGGCGTCCCGTGGCGATGATCCCCTCGCCGAACCGGTGGAGCGCCGTGTCGAGCTCGTCGAACAGGTCGGCGGCGGCGTCGAAGTTGGAGTACGCATCGGCGGTCATCTCGGATCCGAGGAATTCGAAGGAACCCCCGTCGAGCAAGATCGACATGTCCTTCGATGCGGTGGACCGGACATCGAACAGCTCACCGGACGGAACCGCGTACTCCAGGCCGATGACGCCGGACGGGCAGTTCAGCGTCTTCCACTCGCCGTAGTTGTTGAATCGGTGGGCTCGCACGCCGGCGTCGTGGGTGTACAGCCACTGGTAGCCATGCCAGCTCGGCGGTGCGTCGGGCAGTCGCACCACGCCGACGACAAGGTCGCGCCGTCCCGAGGCCTGCGCGATCGCGGTGGACAGCTCGCTCAGCCCCAGGCTTGCGGCCAGGTCATCGGGTCGCCCGGTCCAGATGATCCGGCCGCAGGACACGACGCGTTTTCCGGCGGGACCCGACACCGTGACGGTGAAGCGTCGGCTACCGGACCTGCTGATCGCCGCCACGGTGGAGTCGAACAGCCAGTCGACTTTCCTTCCCAGCGATGCGGCCAGGCGCGACCACAGGACCCCTGCCCCGCCGTGCGGATAGATGAACTTGTCGGTCGGCTCATCGGGACGCGTCGAGTTCCGCATCCGCGGTAACGCGGTGGCCAGTACCGAGGCGAGCCGCGGCGAGAGGATCCGCTGCGAGGCCCACGCCGCCGGAATGTTCTTCGGGTCGATGCCGAACACCTTCCGGGCGTGCGGGGCCATGAACTTCTCCGACAGGTACGGCCCGTACCGGTTCTTGACCCAGTCGTCCAGGGTGTCGTCGGTGCGGCCGGCCGGCGCCGTCAGCTTCCAGGCGATCAGCGAGGCGGCGCCGCGGGCCCGGACGGACAGCGGCGCCGAGTGGCGAAACTGCCGCCAGTCGAACGGATAGCTGACCACATAGCCTTCCCGCAGGATTCCGCTGTGCCGGTCGATGTCCGACATCGGGATACCGCCAAGCCGATCGGCGAACTCCAGCCACACCCGGCGCTGCTCCGGTGTCGCCGACAGCAGCCGGTGACCGCCGAGGTCGACGTCATGCCCGGCCACGGTTGCCGGACGGGCCAGCCCGCCCACAAAGGCGGTTCGTTCCACGATGGCCACCGAGGATCCGGCCGCCACACACGCGTCGGCCGCCGTCAGCCCGGTCGGGCCCGCTCCGACGACGAGCACGTCGACGGACTGGGCAGCGCCGAGTTCTGACAACGAATTCCCCCCTTTTTGACGATGGTGCACCCACCGAATTGACGATGGTGTACCCACCGATCACCGATGCGGCTACATCAGCAGCTCAGTGCCGGTTTTTCGTCAGTGCTCCACGTCGTGCGACGCGGCAGGGCGCGGCTCGTCTTCCGGCGCCGCCGCGTCGCTGCGGATGTCGATGCGCCAGCCGGTCAAGCGGGCTGCCAGCCGGGCGTTCTGCCCCTCCTTGCCGATCGCCAGCGACAGCTGGAAGTCGGGCACCACCACCCGCGCCGCGCGGGTGTTCGCATCGATCACCGACACGGACACGACCTTCGCCGGCGACAGCGCGTTGGCTACGAATCGCGCCGGGTCCTCGTCGAAGTCGATGATGTCGATCTTCTCGCCGGACAGTTCGCTCATCACGTTTCGCACCCGCTGACCCATCGGACCGATGCAGGCGCCCTTGGCGTTGAGTCCCGGAACCTTGGAGTTGACCGCGATCTTGGACCGATGTCCGGCCTCTCGAGCCACCGCGACGATCTCGACCGAGTTGTCGGCGATCTCAGGCACCTCCAGCGAGAACAGCTTGCGAACCAGGTTGGGGTGTGTGCGTGACAGCGTGATCAGCGGTTCGCGCGCACCGCGGCTGACACCCACGACGTAGCAGCGCAGCCGGTCGCCGTGCTCGTAGGCTTCGCCCGGCACCTGCTCGGCAGCCGGGATGACGCCTTCGGCGCCCTTGGTCTCACTGCCCAGGCGCACGACGACCAGGCCGCGCGCATTGGCTCGGGCGTCGCGCTGGATGACACCGGCGACGATGTCGCCCTCCCGGGCGGAGAATTCCCCATAGCTGCGCTCGTTCTCGGCGTCGCGGAATCGCTGCAGCATGACCTGGCGGGCCGTCGTGGCCGCGACCCGGCCGAATCCCTCTGGCGTGTCGTCCCATTCGCTGATCAGGTTGCCGTCTTCGTCAGTCTCGCGCGCAATCACCTGCACCGCACCGCTTTTCCGGTCGATCTCGATGCGTGCGTCGGGCTGATGCCCCTCGGTGTGCCGGTAGGCGGTCAGCAATGCCGTCTTGATGGTGTCGAGCAACTCGTCGACCGAGATGCCGCGATCGATCTCGATCGCATGCAGGGCGGTCATGTCGATGTTCATGCTTCGGCCTCCGTTCCGGCTGCTCCCGCAAGTTCGAGCTCGCGTGGCTTTGGTGGTGAAAACTCGACCTGGACAACAGCTTTGACGATGTCAGCCAGCGGAATCCGGCGCACCGTCCAATCGTTGCGCTCGCGCACCACCAGGTCGACGGCGTCATCGGACACGATGCCCAACCGGGCGGTGACCGTGGTTCCGTCGGCGAGCTCGGCGTCGACGAGGCGGGCGTGCGCGCGACGGAAATGCTTCTCGGCGGTCAACGGTCGGTCCACCCCCGGCGAGGTGACTTCGAGAACGTAGGCGTCGTCGCCGGCGATCAGGTCGTCCAGCAGTGCCGAGGCCGAGCGGGAGAGCGCGGCGACGGTATCCAAGTCCAGTGGCTTGTCGCCGTCGGCGATGACGGTGATGCGCGGCGGCCGCGGGCGGCTGTCGATCACGACGTCGTCGATTTCGTATCCGGCGCGCACGAACTCACCATCGAGTAGCTCGATCACCTGCTTCTGGGTTGGTAGCCCCGTAGAACGGCCAGCCACGGCGAGCTCCTCCATCTTGAGTTGTCCTGATCAGCTGCGTCGGATGCAGGGCTCTCGAGAGAGCCAGCCCTCCACGATACGCCAGCACGGGGCACCGCAATGGCAGGATGTTGGCGTGCTGAGCCGAGATCCCCGTCCATTCGGCGGGATATCCCGACGACGAGTTCTCATCGACGGCAGCCGCGGGTTGGCGCTGCTCGCGGTGTTGGGCGCGGCGACAACCGCCTGCGGCAACCCGGCGCCGCCCGAACCCGATCCGCTGGAGCAGCAGGCCGAGCTGGCCCGCCATGACAGCGAACTCGCAGCTGCCGCGGCCAAGACCGCTCCCTCTGCACTGGCGCCGGCATTGACCGAGCTGGCGGCCGAGCGCGGGAAGCACGCCACGGCGCTTGCCGCCGAGGTCGCGCGACTGTCCGGCAAACCGGCATCGACGACAACTTCCACCGCTGCGACGACCACCACGTCGGCGTCCGGCGCCCCGGCACCGACGGTGGCCGACGTGGTCGCCGCGCTGCGCAGCTCGGCGGACAGCGCCACCTCGCTGGCGCCGACCCTGTCCGGATACCGGGCGGGCCTGATCGGTTCGATCGCGGCGTCCTGCGTCACCGGGTACTCGGTGGCCCTTTCCGCCGGAAAGGCCGGGCAATGACTTCACCGACTTCACCGACTTCACCGACGTCACCCACCTCACCGACATCGCCGACCCCGTCGACCACGCCCAATCCCGATCGGCCGTCGGATGCCGCCGCTGCGGCGCTGTTCGACGCGGTGGCCACCGAGCACGCGGCGATCTACGGGTACGGCATCGTCTCGGCCCACAGCTCTCCGGACGAGAACGACCTGGTCTCCGAAGCGATGGCGCAGCACCGCGAGCGCCGCGAAGCGGCCATCGCGATGCTGACCGGCCGCTCAGTCAAGGCGCCGGTGCCCGCCGCCGGCTATCAGCTGCCGATGGCGGTGAACACCCCGACCGACGCGGGCAATCTCGCGATCCGCATGGAGGATGACTGCGCGACGGCCTGGCGTGCGGTGATCGAGCGGGCGACGTCCGACCAGGACCGCGCCTTCGGCGTCAGCGCGCTGACCGAAACGGCGGTCCTGACCGCACGCTGGAAGCAGGCGCTGGGCATCCGGCCGCTGACCGAGGCGTTCCCCGGCGGCACCGAGTAACTAGGACGCCAGCGTCGCCGCGATGTCTGCGACGGCGCCGTCGGCGGCGACCTCGCGCTTCTCCCCGGTGAAGCGGTTACGCAGCTCGACGACCCCGTCGGCCCAGCCACGCCCGACCACGACGATCCACGGCACCCCGAGCAGCTCGGCGTCCTTGAACTTGACCCCCGGCGAGGCGGTGCGGTCGTCGAGCAGGACCTCCAGGCCGAGCCGGTCCAGGTCGCGGGCCAGCTCTTCGGCCCCGGCGCGGGCCTGAGCGTCCTTGTTGGCGATCACCACGTGCACGTCGAACGGTGACACCGACGCCGGCCAGCGCAGCCCGAGCTCGTCGTGCTGTTGTTCGGCGATCACCGCGACCAGGCGGGACACCCCAACACCGTAGGAACCCATCGTCAGCCGCACCGGCTTGCCGTCCTCGCCGAGGACGTCGGCGGCGAAGGCGTCGGTGTACTTGCGACCCAGCTGGAAGATGTGACCGATCTCGATCCCGCGCGCCGAGACCAGCGGTCCGGCGCCGTCGGGCGAGAGGTCGCCGTCGCGCACCTCGGCGGCCTCGATGGTGCCGTCGGCCACGAAATCCCGGCCGGCGACCAGGCCGACGACGTGCTTGCCGGTTTCGTCGGCGCCGGTGATCCACGCCGTCCCGTCCACCACCCGCGGATCCACCAGATAGCGAACCCCGTTGGCCAGCAAGCCTTTCGGACCGATGTACCCCTTCTTCAAGAAGGAGTACCTGGCGAAGTCGGCGTCGTCGAGCAGCGCGTATTCGGCGGGCTCCAGCGCAGCGCCGAGACGCTTGTCGTCGACTTCGCGGTCACCGGGCACGCCGATGGCCAGCAGCTCCCAGTCGCCGCCGGGGACACGGACCTTGAGCAGCACGTTCTTCAGAGTGTCGGCGGCGGTGATCTCCCGGCCGAGGCCGGCGGAGTTCGCCCACTCGACCAGGGTGGCGATGGTCGGGGTGTCGCCCGTGTCGTGCACCTGGGCGGGAGGAAGGCCAGCCACCTTTTCAGCCGGCATTGCCTCCGGGACCGCGGTGACCACCGCCTCGACGTTGGCGGCGTACCCGGATTCCACGCACCGCACGAAGGTGTCTTCGCCGATCTCGCTTTCGGCCAGGAATTCCTCGGAGGCAGAACCGCCCATCGCGCCGGACACCGCCGAGACGATCACATAGCGAATTGCCATGCGCTTGAACATGTTCTGATACGCCTCGCGGTGTGCGTGGTATGCGGTCTTGAGGCCGTCGTCGTCGACGTCGAACGAGTACGAGTCCTTCATGATGAACTCGCGTCCGCGCAGGATCCCGGCCCGCGGCCGGGCCTCGTCGCGGTACTTGGTCTGGATCTGGAACATCAGCAGCGGGAAGTCCTTGTAGGAGCTGTACTCCCCCTTCACCGTCAGGGTGAAGAACTCCTCATGGGTAGGGCCGAGCATGTAGTCGTTGCCGCGGCGGTCCTTGAGCCTGAACACTCCGTCGCCGTACTCGGTCCAGCGGTTGGTGGTCTCGTAGGGCGCTTTCGGCAGCAGCGCCGGGAACAGGATCTCCTGGCCACCGATCGCGACCATCTCCTCGCGCACGATCTTCTCGATCTTGCGCAGCACCCGCAGGCCCAGCGGCAGCCAGGTGTACAGCCCCGGAGCCACCGGCCGGACGTACCCGGCGCGGATCAACAGTTTGTGGCTGGGCACTTCGGCGTCGGCTGGATCGTCGCGCAGAGTGCGCAAGAACAGCTCGGACATGCGGGTGATCACGGTGGAACAGCCTAGCGATGAGCGCTCGCGCGAAGAGCCGAGGACTCCGGTTGCCCTCAGTCGCTGCCCTGCCAGGTGCAGATGCAGGCTTCGTTGCCCTCGGGATCGGCCAGCACCCAGAACGCCGGCGCCCGGGCATCGGACAACAGCGTCCCGCCCGCGGCGATCGCCGCGGCGATGCGCGTAGTCGCCACGTCGTGCGGCACGTCGATGTCGAGGTGGATGCGGTTGCGCTGGGGCCGGGGCGCATCCATCTGCTGAAACCAGATCGCCGGACCGCGCCCGGCCGGATCGATCAACCCGTCGGTCAGATCCGATGGTCCGGCTTCATCCACGTAGCCGGTGATCGCCTGCCAAAACGGCCGGACCGCACCGATGTCCAGCGCGTCGACGGCGATTTCGAGAGCCTGCACCGAAGCCGGCGCAAGACGCACGTTCCGTTCCGTCAAAACAGATGAAATCGCTTGCGCCAGAGCAATATCCACATCGGTGACCGTCGCGGCAGCCGCCGACTGCAGCCGGACCCCCACCCGATCGGACCTGATGTCGGTGCTCACGTGACCCTGACCGCCCGCGCGGACGGCGGCCACCACCAGCGCGGCCACCTCACCGGCCGCCGCCAGCGACGACACCGTCACCTCGGTGTAGACCGCACCGAGCACCAGTCGCCAGCCGAGGCCGGTGACCGCGTCGGAGATTTCCTGGCGGCTCGGCCGGTCCGACGCACTCACAGAGGTCAGCCTAGCGATCTGGCCGGCCGCGCTCTGGGCGTGCATAATTTCCCGCGCGCGCCACCGCCTCGGCGTGTTCTGATGTGCGGGCACGCACGACGCGGGAGGTGCGCAGTGTTACCGGAATTGCCCGACAACCACGATGACGACTCCGGTCCACCCGCTGTCGTCGCCCGCGGGATCAGGGTGCGCGGACCGTGGGGTCCGGTCTACGGTCCCGTCGACCTCGATGTTCCGGCCGGCGGCGTCAATGTCCTGGTGTGTCCGGCCGGCTCGGGACGCACGGCGCTGCTGATGACGATCGCCGGACGGATGGCGCCCCAGTCCGGCGAGCTGACCGTCTTCGGCGCCGGCGCCGTCCGCAGCATCTTCGCCACGTCCGCCCTCGCCGGTATCGACGAGCTCGACACCGTCCCCGAATCGGTCACCGTCCGCGATCTGATCACTGAACAATTGCGTTGGGACGCAAGGTGGTATCGCCTCGTGCGCAGAGCCGACATGGCCGCTCTGACGGCGATCTGCGCGCCCGTGTTCGGGCCGCATCCGCTGCCTCCCCTCGACGAGTACTTCGAAGAACTCTCCGAGCTGGACCGGCTGCTGCTTCGTATCGCCCTGGCCAACACCAAGCGCCCGCCGTTGCTGGTCGTCGGCAACCTCGATTTCGTCACCAGCGATCTCAACCGGGACCTGCTCATCGAGCGGCTGATCGACCTGGGCCGCGAACAGACGATCGTCACCGCGACGGTGAACGGGGTGAGCGGCCACGACGTCCGGTCACAGATTCCGGTCGCCAACGCCGACCGCGCCGAATTGTCGGAATCCCAGAAAGGGACGGGTTGACCATGCTCGCCGGAATGTCACTGGGCACCGACCTCAAGCGATACTCCCGAGGCGTCCTTCCCCGGATCGCCCTGATCACCATCATCTTGATGCCGCTGCTGTACGGCGCGATGTACCTGTGGGCGTTCTGGAATCCGTTCGCCGCGGTCAACAAGGTTCCCGCCGCTCTGGTCAATGAGGACCGTGGCGCCCAGGCTCAGGGCAAACCTCTGCGGGCCGGAGACCAGGTGGCCAAGGCGCTCAAGGATTCCGGCCAGCTGCAGTTGCACGAGACGTCGGCGGCCGACGCCGCCCGCGGGCTCGCCGACGGCACCTACTACTTCACGATCACGATCCCGGCCGATTTCAGCGCCGACATCGCCTCGCCCTCCGGCGATGAGCCCACCCCGGCCAGCCTGAAGTTCACCTTCAATGACGCCAACAACTACCTCGGCTCGATCATCGGTCAGAACGCCGCGCGCGAGGTCATCAATCAGGTCAATTCCAGTGTCGGCGAACAGACCGTCGGCACGGTGCTGACCGGGCTCACCGACGCCGGCGCCGGCCTCAAGGCCGCTGCCGACGGCGCCGACCGGCTGGCATCCGGACTGGACACCGCCGACGCCGGAGCCCACCAGCTCGCCGCAGGATCGACCACCCTGGCTACCAGCATGGCCACCGCCCGCGATGGCGCCGCCCAATTAGCGACCGGCACAAAACAATTGAACGCGTCTGTGACCACGGCGACCGATCCGCTGGTGCACGTGCTGGAACGGGTCGACGGGCTGGGGTTGGATCCGGCCGAGGTCGGCGCGGTCGCCGAACACCTCAGCGGTGCGGTGCGCTCGACGTCCGACCGGATAGCGGCGTTGAACATCGACCAACGGCAGGCCGCGGCCCTGGTCGATCAGGCGGTGGCCACGCTGTCGAACAATCCGGACCCCACGGTGCGCGATGTCGGGACAGTCCTCGCCGGGGCCCAGCGGCTGCTTCGGGCGCAAGGTATCGACCCCACGACCGACGACGGGCTCGCCCGACTGCGCGACAGCGCAGCCCAACTCGAAACCGAACTGGGCGACCCCACAAGCAAGTTGCGGACCTTCCTCACCGCGGCGGTCGACGGGTCGTTGCGCGCTGATGTCCTGAAGCTGCGCAGCGGCGTCCAACAGCTCGATTCCGGCACGCAGCGGCTCACCGCCGGCCTGGTGGCGCTGACCGACGGCAGCCGTCAGCTGGCGGCGGGCGCGCAACGGCTGGCCGATGGCACCGGCCAGTTGCGGGATGGCAGCCAGGAGCTGGCAGGCAAACTGCGCGAAGGCTCGACACAGGTTCCGTCGTGGACGCCGCAACAGCGCCAAGCCGTCGCCAAAACCGTTGCCTCTCCGGTGAATCTGGACATGGAGACGCACAACCCGGCGGCCACCTTCGGCACCGGATTCGCTCCGTTCTTCCTGCCGCTGGCGCTGTTCATCGGGGCGCTCATCATCTGGATGCTTCTGACCCCGTTGCAGTCCCGGCCGATCATCAACGGGCTCGGCGCGCTGCGCGTGGTGCTGGCGTCCTACTGGCCGGCCCTGCTCGTCGCGGTGAGCCAGGTGGTGGTGATGTACGTGGTGGTGCACTACGGCGTCGGGTTGAAGGCCCGCTATCCGGTGGCGACGGTGGCATTCCTGATCCTGGTCATCGCCGCATTCCTCGGCATCATCCAGGCGTTCAACGCGGTGTTCGGCGTGGCCGTCGGACGCGTGGTCACGCTGGCGTTCCTGATGCTGCAGCTGGTGTCGGCCGGTGGGATCTATCCGGTGGAGACCACCGCCAAACCCTTCCAGGTGATCCACCCGGCAGACCCGATGACCTATGCCGTCAACGGTTTACGCCAACTCATCAATGGTGGGATAGACCACCGATTGTGGATCGCGGTGGCGGTGCTGTCCGGAGTTCTCGCCGCATCGCTGGCCGCCACCGCCTGGGCGGCCCGGCGAAACCGCCAATACACGATGGAGCGGTTGCACCCACCCATCGAGGTGTGAGCCCGGCGGCCTCTAGGGTGGGTGAGTGACAACCGAATCGTCGCCGACCGGTTCTGCCGGGTCATCGCTGGCCGCCCAGACGTACGCCGGCCGGATGCCGTCGCACGTCGGGGACATGGCAGTCGAAACCCACGGGATCGCCCCCATTCCGCCGGGCAACCGGTACGGCGCCGCGCGCCGGCTGTTCACCGTCTGGTTCGCCCCCCAGGTGAACATGACGGTGGTGTTCACCGGCACGCTGGCCGTGGTGCTCGGACTGGGCTTCTGGCTTGGCCTGCTGGCGATGGTGATCGGCACGGTGGTCGGTTCGCTGGCCGTCGCGTACCTGTCCACCTGGGGCCCGCGCACCGGCACCGCCCAACTTCCCAACGCGCGCATGGCATTTGGCGGCACCGTCGGTATAGTCGCGGTGATCCAGTGGTTGTCGTCGATCGCCTGGGACGGGCTGGTCGGGTTGTTCGGCGGTGAGGCGCTCGCCGAACTGCTGGGCATGCCGTTCTGGTTGGCGGTGGTGATCGTGCTGGCGGCCCAGGGTGCCGTCGGGGTCTTCGGCTACGAGGTGATCCACCGGGTGCAGGCGGTGATGACGGTCGTGCTGATCGTCACTTTCGCGGTGTTCGCGTGGAAGCTGATCAACGGTCATCAGGTGATATCGCTGCCCACCCTGGGTGGCGCCGACCTGGCGGGTGCGTTCGCTCTGGAGGTCACCATCGCGCTGAGCCTGGCGATCTCGTGGGCCAGCTACGCCTCGGACTACAGTCGGTATCTGCCCGTCACCACATCGCGCACCGCCGTGTTCGGCTATACCTTCGGCGGTCTGGCGGTGGCCTACATCGCCGTGCAGGCGATCGGGGTGGCCGCGGCAGGCACGCTCACCGATCAGACTGCGCAGGGCGTGCGCGACATCATGGGCGGCGGCGTGCTGGGCGCGGTGGCGCTGCTGGTGATCGCGCTGGGGTCGGTGGCCTCGAACGCGATGAACGACTACAGCGGGTCCCTGGCGTTGCAGACCGTGGGGGTGCGGGTACGCAGGCCGGTGTCCGCGGTCGTGGTGGTGGTGATCGCGTTCGCGCTCATCATGTGGCTGCATTCCGGCGACCTGGCGTCACGCTTTCAGGGTGTGCTGTTGTTCGTCAGTTACTGGATTCCGGCGTTCGTGGCGATCGTGGCTATCGACTGGCGGTTCCGTAGCGCAGGCCGCGACGCGGTGAACCCGGCCGACGAGGTCACCCCCCGCAGCGACGCCGTCGTCGCGCTGGTGGCGTTCTTCGTGGCGTTCGCGGCGGCGGTCCCGTTCATGCACACGAACCTGATCGTCGGGCCGGTGGCGACGGCCCTGCACGGCGCCGATCTGGCGTACTTCGTGAATTTCCTTGTCGCAGCCGGGGTTTACGGCAGCTACCGGGTTATCCGGGGGCGCAGCTCCTAGAGCTCGCCGGCCTCGACGGCTTCGCGGGTGTGCTGGGCGGCGGCTATGTCGCGGGTGGAGAACCCGATGCCCAGCGCGGCCACCCCCACCAGCACGGCGATGCCGGCCACCCACAGCAGCGAATAGGTGTACCCCTGACCCAGCGCGTCGAGCTGGGCGGGCGTCATGTACTTGACCGGCCCCGTCGTTCCGCCCAGGTACAGCGTTCGCGAGGTCTGCACCGCCTGGACGATCACCAGGACCAGCGGACCGCCGAGGTTGAAGACCATCAGGGTGACCGACGAGACGGGACCGATCTCGCGCGGCCCGACTCCGGCCAGGGTGCACAGCGGCAGGATCACCGAGATGATCCCGATGCCCAGACCGCCGACGACGATCGGGACGAACAGGTCGGGGAAGTACGGAATCGACCGATTCAACGTCGACCCGTAGAGCATGGCCGCCAGCACGAGCAGACCACCGCCGAGGATCACCCACCGCGGCGCGATCCGTAGCGCCAGTTTGGTGGCGGCGACGTTGCCCACCACGAACGCCGCCGCAAACGGCATGAAGCAAATCCCGGCGCGCAACGGCGAGTACCCGAGCACATCCTGGACCAGCAGACCGATCATCACGCTCAGCGTCAGCATCACGCCGCCGGCCATGAAGTAGGCCGCGAAAGACGCGACACGGCTGCGATTGTCGAAGATCGAGAACGGCACCAGCGGGTTGTCGGCGCCGCGCTCCACGATCAGGAACGACACGAAGAACACTGCCGCGGCCACGCCCGCACCGATGACCCACGGATCGATCCAGCCGCGTGGCGGGCCCTGGGTGAAGACCAGCACGGCCGAGGTGCACGCCAGGGTGGCCAGCAGCGCGCCGGTGACGTCGAGCTTGAGTCTCTCGTGCCGGGTCTCTTCGAGCCGGGTCAGACCCACGACGATGATGAAGAGTCCGATCGGCACATTGACCAGAAAGGCCAGCCGCCAGGACAAGCCGGTCACCGCACCACCGGCGACGAGGCCGAGAACGGATCCGAGTCCCTGCATCGCGGCCGAGACGGCCAATGCCTGATTGCGGGCATGCCCGACGGCGTACGTGGTCGCGATCAGCGCCAGACCCGTCGGGGCGGCCACCGCGGCGCCCATCCCCTGCACGGCGCGCGACACGATCAGCGTCCACTGGTCGTTGGCCAGGCCGCACGCCAGTGAGGCGATGGTGAAGACGCCGACGCCGGAGATGAACGCGCGTTTGTGGCCGACGGCGTCGCCGACGCGACCGCCGAGCAGCAGCATGCCGCCGAAGGTCAGCACGTAGGCGGTGATCACCCAGCTCTTGGAGGCATCCGACAAGCCCAGCTCGGCCTGCATCCGCGGCAGCGCGACGATCACGATCGTGCCGTCGAGCGTGGACATCAGCTGCATACCGGTGATCGCGACGATCGCCAGCCCCAGCACTCTGGAGGACAGCGGTCTGGTGGTCGGCTGACGACCACTCACACCAGACATGGGTGACTACCCTACTGGCCGCCGCGGCGGCCGTCGGTGAGCCCTCGCGGAGTTACAGCTCTCCCGCGTCGATCGCGTCCTTGACTTCCTGGGCGTGCGCGACCTGCGCAGCGGTGTAGCCGATGAACAGAGCGACAGCGCCCACGATCACCGCGACGGCGGCGACCCACAGCAGGCCGTAGGTGTAGCCCTGGTCCAGGGCGTGCAGCTGCGCCTCGTTCATCTTCTTCACCGGACCGGTGGTGCCGCCCAAGTAGAGGGTGCGCGAGGTGATCACGGCCTGGATGATGGCGAGCACGACGGGTCCGCCGAGGTTCTGCAGCATCAGCGCGATCGCCGACACCGGGCCGATCTGATCGAAGCCGACGCCCGCGATGGCCGACACGGTCAGCGGCACGACGATCATGCCGATGCCGAAGCCGCCGACGGTGATCGGCAGGACCAGGTTGGGGAAGTAGGGGATGCCGCCGTTGAGCGTCGAGCCGTAGATCATCGCGGCCAGCACCAGCACACCACCGGCGATCACCAGGATCCGCGGCGGGAAATGGGATACCAACTGCGAGGACGCGCCGAGGCCGATGCCGAGGGCGATCACGAACGGGATGAAGCCGATCCCGGCCTTCAGTGCGCTGTAGCCCATGATGTCCTGCACATACAGGCCGATCAGCACGGTCAGCGTGAACATCACGCCGCCGGCCAGGAACACCGCGGCGAACGTCGCCAGCCGGTTGCGGTCACGGAACAATGCAAACGGCACCACGGGGTTGACCGCGCGACGCTCGACGAACGCGAACGCGACGAAGGCGAGCACGGCCGCCACGCCTGAGGCCAGGGTGATGGGCGACTGCCAACCGTTCTCGGGCGCCTGGGCGAAGCCGAAGACCGCCGCGGTGCAGCCAACGGTGGCCAGCAGCGCACCGGCGGCGTCCATCTTCATGCGCTCACGATGGGTCTCGCGCAAGGTCTTGCGCGCCAGGTAGATCATCAGCAGGCCGATCGGCACGTTCACCAGGAAGGCCAGCCGCCAGGACACCTCGACCAGCGCTCCGCCGACCACCAGGCCCATCACCGAGCCGATGCCCGTCATCGCGGCGAACACCGCGGTCGCCGCGTTGCGGGCAGGCCCCTTCGGGAACGTTGTGGCCACCAGGGCCAGCCCGGTCGGTGAGGCGATCGCGGCACCGACACCTTGGAGCAGCCGTGCGATCACCAGCGTCGCCTCGTCCCACGCGACACCGCACAGGACCGACGCGATGGTGAACAGCGCGACGCCGACGATGAAGGTGCGCTTGCGGCCGATGGTGTCGCCGAGCCGGCCGCCGAGCAGCATCAGCCCGCCGAACGTCAGCACATAGGCGGTGATGACCCAGCTACGGCCGGCATCGGACAGTGCCAACTCGTCCTGGATCCTGGGCAGCGCGACGATCGCGACAGTGCTGTCCATCGTGGCAAGCAGCTGCATGCCGCCGATGGCGGTCACCGCGGCGAAGAACCGCCGAGACGGCAACCAGCTCGGGATGTACTTGTTGGTCTTTGCCAGTGCTGCCGGCTCGAGGCGCATGGGGACCGCGCGCTCAGAACTGTTGGCGGTCGCCCGCGCAGCGTCGTTGAGGGCCGTCATACCGAGCTACCCTACAGTAATCTTAAGGATTCTTTAAAGGCCGAAAGCCCCGGGAAGGCCTGCGACGGGGCCGATCACGATGATTGCCGGGGGCCTAATACCGTCGGCTCGAATCCGATCAGGCGCATCGCGCAGTGTGGTCCGGAGTACGCGTTCGGCGGCGGTGGTGCCGTGTTGCACCACCAATACCGGTGTTTCCGCAGGTCGGCCGCCCGACATCAATGCCTGGGCAAACAATTCGATGCGTTCGACGGCCATCAACAAAACTAGCGTTCCCGACAATTGCGCCAGCGCATTCCAATTCACTAACGATTCCGGATGGTCGGGTGCCAAATGGCCGCTGACCACCACGAATTCGTGATTGACGGCGCGGTGCGTGACGGGAACACCGGCCATCGCCGGGACCGATATGGCACTGGTCACACCGGGTACGACGGTGACGGGGATGCCGGCCTCCGCGCACGCGAGAACTTCTTCGTATCCGCGGGCGAACACGAACGGGTCGCCGCCCTTGAAGCGCACCACGAACCGCCCCTCCCGGGCGCGGTCTATAAGAATTTTGTTTATGGCTTCCTGAGCCATTGCCCGGCCGTACGGGATCTTCGCGGCATCGATGACCTCGACGTGCGACCCGAGCTCGGCGAGCAGTTCCGGCGGAGCCAACCGGTCGGCGACGACGACGTCGGCGCGGGCCAGCAGCCGCCGGCCGCGCACGGTGATCAGTTCGGGGTCGCCGGGACCGCCACCGACCAGGGCGACGCTGCCGGGCGTGACGTCGTCGGGAGCCTCGGCGGTGATCAGTCCCTGCTGGAAGGCTTCGCGGATGGCCGTGCGGATAGCCGCCGACCGGCGGTGCTCCCCGCCGGCGAGCACACCCACGAGGAGTCCGTCGTGGTCGAACGTGGCCGGCGTGACGGCGCTGCCTTCGCGCGCGATGTCAGCGCGCACACAAAAAATCTGCCTGCGGTCGGCCTCGGCGACGATGGCGGCGTTGACTGCCGGGTCGTCGGTGGCGGCGATGGCATACCAGGCACCCTCGAGGTCGCCGTCGCGGTAGTCCCGCAATTCCAGCGTGATGCCGGGGTTGGTGGTGGTCAGTACCTCGACGGCCGGCGTCGCGGCCCGCGCGATCACGTGCACATCGGCGTCGCGGGCCATCAGGAGCGGAATCCGCCGTTGGGCCACTGTTCCGCCGCCGACCACGACGACCTTCTTGCCGCCCAGGCGTAAGCCGACGAGGTAGGCGTTCTCGGTCACCGGGGCAGCCTAGTCAAGGTTGCGTGCGCGACAAATCGAGCGACCGACTGCGGTTGGGCGACCGGGTGGGTGTGCAGATACGACGCATGCACCCCGGCGTTGACCGCACCCTCCCGAACGGGCTGGCCGTCATGGTGCCGGAACGCCCAGGCCGGCTCGGGTGCGTCGGTGAATTCAGCTGTGGTGCGGTGAAATTCGTGTCCGACGACCCGTTGACCCGCGGCATGCAGCGATGAGTCGCATACCGCCACGGCCTCCCGGTAGCCAAGTGTCAGCCGCGAAGTGAATCGGGCGGAGCCGGCCAGCACCCCACACATCGGGTGGCCGTCCAGGTCCGCCATCAGATAGGCCAGGCCGCCGCATTCGGCCTGCACGGGTGCGTGGCCGGCCAGCTCGTGGATCTGGGCGCGCAGTTCCGAGTTCGCCGACAGATCGGCCAGATGCTGCTCGGGAAAGCCGCCCGGCAGGATCAGTGCCGCTGTCCGCGCGGGCAGGCTGTCGGTGAGCGGATCGAATTCGACGACGTCCGCCCCGGCGGCCCGCAGCAGCTCGCGATGTTCGGCGTAGCCGAAGCTGAAGGCCTTGCCCGCGGCCATCGCAACCACCGGGTGCCCAGCGTGAGGTGCGCCGACCACGTCCTCGGGTGCCCACGCCGGCGCCGGAACCCGCGACGCGCCGAGCGCGACGACGGCGGGCAGATCCACGTGGCGGGCGACCAGTTCGGTCATCGCGGCGACCGCGGCGCGGGCCTGCTCGCCGTGCTCGACGGCGGTGATGAGCCCCAGATGCCGTGACGGCACGGCCAACTCGTCATGGCGCGGGATCGCACCGAGCACCGGCACCCCGACCGCCTCGCACGCTTGGCGCAGCACCTGTTCGTGGCGGTTGGTGCCGACCCGGTTGAGAATCACCCCGCCGATGTGCACACCGGTGTGGAACGTCGAGAAGCCTTGCAGCACCGCGGCGACACTCTGCGACTGGCCGCGGGCGTCGACCACCAGGACGACGGGGGCGCCGAGCAGTTGGGCGACGTGGGCGGTGGAGCCGCGCGCGGGTGTGACCGGGTGCTCGTCGATGCGGCCGTCGAAAAGACCCATCACGCCTTCGATCACGGCGATGTCGGCATCGCGGCTGCCATGCCGGTACAGCGGGCCGATCAGCTCCTCGGGTACCAGAACGGGGTCGAGGTTGCGGCCCGGGCGGCCTGCGGCGACGGCGTGATAGCCGGGGTCGATGAAGTCCGGTCCGACTTTGAACGGGGCCACCCGTCGGCCGGCGGCCCGCAGCGCGCCGATCAAACCCGTTGCGACGGTGGTCTTTCCACTTCCCGACGCGGGCGCGCCGATCACCACGGCGGGGATGCTGGTCATGCTCACCACTCGATTCCGCGCTGACCCTTGCGGCCGGCGTCCATCGGGTGTTTGAGCTTGGCCATCTCGGTGACCAGGTCGGCGGCGTCGAGAAGGCGTTGCGGCGCATCACGACCGGTGATCACGACGTGCTGACCACCCGGCCGGTTGAGGAGCACGTCGACCACCTCGTCGACGTCGATCCAGCCCCACTTGAGCGGGTAGGTGAACTCGTCGAGGACGTAGAAGTCGTGTCGTTGTTTGCCGAGGCGCCGGGCGATTTCGGTCCATCCTTCGGCGGCGGCCCCGGCGTGATCGTCGGTGGAGCCGGCTTTCCGAGTCCACGACCAGCCGGAGCCCATCTTGTGCCATTCCACGGGTCCGCCGAGTCCCTGCTCGTCATGCAGCGTGCCCAGTGCGGCGAACGCCGACTCCTCGCCGACTCGCCATTTGGCGCTCTTGACGAATTGGAAGACCGCCACGCTCATCCCGGCGTTCCACGCGCGCAACGCCATTCCGAACGCCGCGGTGGATTTGCCCTTACCCGGCCCGGTGTGCACGGCCAGCACCGGGGTGTTGCGGCGGGCCCGGGTGGTCAGCCCGTCCTGCGGTACGGTGAGCGGCTGACCCTGCGGCATGGACGTTAACCTTTCCGAACACTAACGCAGCTTCAGGCGGCCCTGCGCACGGCCTGTGCCAGATAGTCTGCGCGCAGCTGCTCCAGTTGCAGCAGGGGGGCTTCCAGATTCTCGGCCAGATCAGCGGCCAACCCCAGCCTGACGTAGGACGTCTCGCAGTCCACCACCACTGCGGCGGCACCCTCTGCAACCAGTCGGCGGGCCGCGGAACGGCTGCGCCCCAACGGGTCCGGACCGCCGGTGGCCCGGCCATCGGTCAGGACCACCACCAGCGGGCGCCGGGTGCGGTCCCGCACTCGTTCGCGGACCACGACGTCACGCGCCGCCAGCAGTCCTTGCGCCAGCGGTGTGGTGCCACCGGTGTCGAACCGGGTCAGCCGCCGCGAGGCGATGTGCGCCGACGTCGTGGGCGGCAACAGTTCTCGTGCGCCGTCCTGCCGGAAAGTGATGACGGCGACCTTGTCTCGGCGTTGGTAGGCGTCCCGCAGCAGCGACAGCGCCGCACCGGACACCGCCGACATCCGGTCCCGCGCCGCCATCGACCCGGAGGCGTCGACGACGAAGATCACCAGGTTGCCTTCCCGGCCGACCCGGATGGCGCGCCGGATGTCCTCGGGTTGCGGACGCAGCCGGCGGTTGCCCGCAGCGGTCAGCACGGTGGCGAACAGGTGCAGACCGTGTCCCTGCTCGGGGGCATCGGTCGCGCCGACGACGGCACCGGAGCGGTTGCGGGCCCGCGAGCGCCTACCCGGGTTGCCCTCCCCCACGCCGGGCACGGTCAGCGCACGCGTCCGGAATGTCGCCGATGGCGGCGCAGCCGGGCGCGGGGCGGATGACGAAGTACCTTGCGGTGCAGACGATTGCGGAGATCCGTCACTCGGCTCCCCGCCACCGGGCGGATCCGGTTCGGGCTCCGGTTCGGGGCCTGATTCAGGGTCGGCGGCGGCCAACGCTTCGTCGAGCTGCGCCGGGTCCAGGCCCGGGTCGTCGAACGGGTCGCGGCGGCGGCGGTGCGGCAACGCCAGCTCGGCGGCCACCCGAATGTCCTGCTGCTCCACGACTTCGGCCCCACGCCAGGCCGCGTGCGCCACCGCGGTGCGGGCCACCACCAGGTCGGCCCGCATGCCGTCGACGTCGAACGCCGCGCACAGCGCCGCGATCCGGTTCAGTTCGGCATCGGGCAGCACCACTGCGGCCACCCGCGCTCGGGCGGCGGCGATCCGGGCGGCCAGCTCGCTGTCCTGGCCCGCGTGCAGGGCCGCGAATCCGGCGGGATCGGCTTCGTAGGCCAGCCGCTGGCGGATCACCTCGCTGCGCACCGCGACGTCGCGGGAGGCGTGCACGTCCACGGTCAACCCGAACCGGTCCAAGAGTTGCGGACGTAGTTCGCCCTCTTCGGGATTCATCGTTCCGATGAGCACGAATCGCGACTCGTGCGAGTGGGAGATGCCGTCGCGCTCGATGTGCACCCGGCCCATCGCGGCGGCGTCGAGCATGATGTCGACGAGGTGGTCATGCAGCAGATTGACCTCGTCGACGTAGAGGACGCCGCCGTGGGCGCGGGCCAGGAGACCCGGCGAAAAGGCATGCTCGCCGTCACGCAGCACCTTCTGCAGGTCCAGGGATCCGACGACCCGGTCCTCGGTCGCGCCGATCGGCAACTCGACGAGCCGGGCTCCGGCGTCCACCTCTGTCAGGACCGCGGCCAGCGCCCGCACCGCCGTCGACTTCGCGGTGCCTTTCTCGCCCCGGATCAGCACCCCGCCGATCTCGGGCCGAACGGAACACAGGATCAGCGCAAGGCGCAGCTGGTCGTGCCCGACGATCGCACTGAACGGAAAAGCCGGCGCGCTCACGGCTTCTCGGTCAATATCGGTGCGGCCGGTCGCAACATCGGAACGTGCGGGATCCCGTCCTCGACGAATTCGGCACCGTCGACCACGAATCCGTGGTTGCCGTACATGTCGACCAAGTAGGTCTGGGCGTTGATCCGGCAGGCGTGATCACCGACATCGGCCAGTGCGGCCTGCATCAGCCGGCTGGTGTGGCCCTGGCCGCGAGCCGCACGCTGGGTGCACACCCGGCCGATGCGGAATGCCTTCTCTCCCCCGGCGTGCTCCTCCATCAGTCGCAGCGTGGCGATCACCGTGCCGTCGGGTTGCTCCAGCCAGAAATGCCGGGTCTCGGCCAGCAGGTCGCGGCCGTCGAGTTCCGGGTAGGGACAAGCCTGTTCGACGACGAACACCTCGACCCGGAGCTTCAGCAGCTCGTAGAGGGTCGCCGCGTCGAGGTCCTTGGCCCAGGAGCGGCGCAAGGCGACCGTCACACCACTCCCGCGGGTTCCGGCTCACCGGAATCGGACGCGACCGGGGTGCTGTCGGCGCCGGCGGCCCGCGCGGCGCGGCCGGCGTGGGTTGCGCTGTCGAGCCCGAGCACCTTGGTGCCGTGCGCCCACACCTCGGCGAACAGGTCCGGATTCTCCGAGAGCTTGACGCCCAGCGAGGGCACCATCTCCTTGAGCTTGGGCAGCCAGCCCTGGTAGTGGTCGGAGAAACAACGTTCGAGAACCTCGATCATCGCCGGAACCGCGGTGGAGGCGCCCGGGGAGGCACCGAGCAGGCCTGCGATCGAACCGTCGGCGGCGGCGAGCACCGTGGTGCCGAACTCCAGCACGCCGAGCTTCTTGGAGTCGCGGCGGATGACCTGCACCCGCTGGCCGGCGATGTCCAGCTCCCAGTCGGAATCGCGTGCGGTGGGGGCGAATTCGCGGAGGTTGTCCACCCGGTCGGCTTCGCTGAGAGCCAACTGGCCGATCAGGTACTTCAACAGGCCCATCTCGGTGAGCCCCACCCCGATCATCGAGGCGAGGTTGTTGGGCTTGACCGACAGCGGCAGGTCGGTGACCTTGCCTTCCTTCAGGAACTTCGGCGACCATCCGGCGAACGGGCCGAACAGCAACCAGGAACGACCGTTGATCACGCGGGTGTCGAGGTGCGGCACCGACATCGGCGGAGCGCCCAGCGGGGGCAGTCCGTACACCTTGGCCTGGTGCGCGGCGGCCAGCTCCGGGTCGCCGGTGCGCAGCCACTGACCGCTGACCGGGAAGCCTCCGAAGCCCTTGGCCTCGGGGATGCCGGCCTTCTGCAGCAGCGGCAGCGCACCGCCGCCGGCTCCGACGAACACGAACTTGGCCGACAACTTGCGCTTCTGCCCGGTACGACGGTTGTGGATCTTCACCGTCCAGCCGCCGCCGGACTCCTTGTGCAGATCGAGGACATCGTGACCGAACAACGTGCTCATGCCGCGCTCGGTGCCGAAGGAGAGCAGCTGACGGGTCAGCGAGCCGAAGTCGACGTCGGTACCGTCCTGGGTCCAGTTCAGACCGACCGGCTCGGAGAAGTCCCGGCCCTTGGCCATCAGCGGCAGCCGACGGGTGAACTCGTCGCGGTCGTCGATGAACTCCATCGTGGCGAACAGCGGGTTGCGCACCAGGGTCTCGCGGCGGCGGCGGAGGTAGTCGATGTGCTCGGCGCCCTGGACGAAGCTGACGTGCGGGATGGGATTCAGGAAGCTGCGGACGTCGGGCAGGATGCCGTTTTCGTGGGCGTAGCTCCAGAACTGGCGAGTGACCTGGAACTGCTCGTTGACGGTGATGGCCTTGGCGATGTCGATGGTGCCGTCGGCTTTTTCCGGCGTGTAGTTCAGTTCGCACAGCGCGGAGTGCCCGGTGCCCGCGTTGTTCCACGGATCAGAGCTCTCGGCGGCTGCGGCGTCCAGGCGTTCGACCAGCGTGATGGACCAGTCCGGCTGGACCAGCCGCAGCAGGGCGCCCAGCGTGGCGCTCATGATTCCCGCACCGACCAGTACGACATCGGTCTTGGTGGTATCTGACACCGGATCGTCGTCCTTTACTTGTGACAGCTGTATAGACAGTCAGGTTATCCCGCCCGACACCGACTTATTCGCGAGAGTCGCCAGCACCACACCCCGCATTGCTCACAGCTAGGGTAGGGGCTGTGACGCCACGGCAGGCCGATTGGGTTGACGACGTCCTTTCCGGCTACCAACAGGCCACGATGGCGTTGGGGCCGGACCCCGATGGTGAGGGTGATCTGTTCGCCACGCTGGTGCGCCGCGCGGACGGCAAACCGGCCACCCACACGGTGCTGGCGGTGCACGGATTCACCGACTATTTCTTCAACACCGACCTGGCCGACCACTTCACCGGCGCCGGGTTCCGGTTCTACGCGCTGGACCAACACAAGTGCGGGCGGTCGTGGCGCGACGGTCAGACGCCGCACTTCACCACCGATCTCGCCCGCTACGACCGCGAGCTGGAGCGGGCGGTGGCGGTGATCGCGACCGAGAACCCCGGTACGACGATCCTGGTCTGCGGCCACTCGGCCGGCGGCCTGATCGTGTCGCTGTGGCTCGATCGGGTGCGGCGGCGCTCCGCGACCGCGGCACTGTCCATCGGCGGTCTCGTGCTGAACAGCCCGTGGCTGGATCTGCACGGACCCGCGATCCTGCGCACCCGGCTCACCTCGACGGCCATCGGCGCGATGTCGCGGGTTCGCAAGACGCGGGTGGTGCGCGGCACCAGTAAGGGCGGCTACGGGCTGACGCTGCACCGCGACTACCACGGCGAGTTCGACTACAACCTGGAGTGGAAACCGCTGGGCGGCTTCCCGGTGACAGTCGGCTGGATCCACGCGATCCGCCGGGGTCACGCCACGTTGCATCGCGGTCTGGACGTCGGCGTGCCGAACCTGATTCTGCGTTCCGATCACAGCGTCACCGAGAGCGCGGACGCGGCGAGTATGCAGCGCGGTGACGCGGTGCTCGACGTCACCCAGATCGCGCGGTGGGCGGGCTGTATCGGTAATCGCACGACGGTGGCGCCGATCCGTGACGCCAAGCACGACGTGTTCCTGTCGCTGGCCGAGCCGCGTGCAGCAGCCTATGACGAGCTGTCGGGCTGGCTGGATTTCTACCGCGCACACCACACCACCGCGTCGGCCGCTGGTCGGGGATAAGGGGAAGTCGTTGGAGCACTTCGACATTGCGATCATCGGGACCGGCTCGGGCAACACCATCATCGACGAGCGGTTCAGCGGCAAGAAGATCGCGATCTGCGAGCAGGGCGTGTTCGGCGGCACTTGCCTGAACGTGGGGTGCATCCCCACCAAGATGTTCGTCTACGCCGCCGAGGTGGCCCAGACCGTCCGCGACGCCGCGCGATTCGGCGTCGACGCCCACATCGACGGCGTGCGCTGGACCGACATCGTCTCGCGGGTGTTCGGCCGGATCGATCCGTTGGCGGCCGGCGGTGAGAACTATCGGCGCTCCTCGCCGGGCGTGACGGTCTATGACAGCCACACCCGATTCGCCGGCCACGACGACGACCGCTACCGGCTGCGGACCGAGGCCGGTGACGAGTTCACCGCCGCGCAGGTGGTGATCGCCGCAGGTGCGCGGGCGATGGTTCCCGACGCTATCGCCGGTTGCGGCGTCGATGTCCACACCAGCGACACGATCATGCGCATCCCCGAGCTACCCGAACATCTGGTGATCATCGGCGGCGGGTTCGTGGCGGCCGAATTCGCGCACGTCTTCTCGGCATTGGGTAGCCGGGTGACCATCGTCATCCGCGGTGCCGCGATGCTGTCGCACTGCGACGACACGATCTGCGAGCGCTACACGGACATCGCAGGCAAGAAGTGGGAGATCCGCAGTCACCGCAACATGACCGGGGCGCATATGGACGGGCCCCAGACCGTGGTGGAACTCGACGACGGATCGCAGGTGCACGCCGATGCCGTGCTGGTGGCCACCGGCCGCCAGCCGAACGGCGATCTGATGGACGTGCACCTGGCCGGCGTGGAGCTCGACGAGCACGGTCTGGTCAGGGTCGACGACTACCAACGCACAACCGCGCGAGGGATTTTCGCGCTCGGTGACGTGTCGTCGCACTATCAGCTCAAGCACGTCGCCAACCACGAAGCCCGGGTGGTGCGGCACAACCTGCTGCAGGACTGGGACGACACCGACGCGTTGATGTACTCCGATCACCGCTTCGTGCCGTCGGCGGTGTTCACCGATCCGCAGATCGCCTGCGTCGGGCTCACCGAAAACGAAGCCCGCGCAGCCGGATACAAGATCAACGTCAAGGTGCAGGACTACTCCGACGTGGCGTACGGCTGGGCGATGGAGGACGGCACGGGGTTCGCCAAGCTCGTCGTCGAGCAGGACAGCGGCAAGATCCTTGGCGCCCACATCATGGGGCATCAGGCCTCTTCGTTGATCCAGCCGCTGATCCAGGCGATGAGTTTCGGGCTGCCCGGTCAGGAGATGGCCCGTGGCCAGTACTGGATTCACCCGGCCCTGCCCGAAGTGATCGAGAACGCGCTGCTGGCGTTGTGCGGCGAACCGCCCTGGCCGCCGTCGCGCCGGCACTGAGGCCCCCCGCTACCGCGAGTGTGCGGTTTCATCCGGTGAGCACGGCGCGTCGCGGATAAAACCGCACGGTCGTCGCGATGGCTAGCGCGCTCGGCTTGACGTGATGCACACAACACTCCACACTTACAGTCATGTGCGGTCAAAAATCCACAAAATCGGTCAGCTAAATGCTGCCCGTCGCACGCCAAGAAGCGATCGTGGAGGCCGTCAGCAGCTCCGGCCACGCCGTCAGTACCGATGACCTGGTCCGCCGGCTGGGCGTCTCGGCGGAGACCGTACGCCGCGACCTCGCGCTGTTGGAGGAGCGCGGCGTGATCCGCCGGGTGCATGGCGGGGCCGCTGCCGTCGACCAGCGCCGGGCGATGGAACCGTCGTTCACCGAACGTTCGGTCATTCGGCATCAGGCCAAGGCTCAGATCGCGAAAGTCGCTGTCGGACTGATGGAGAACGGCCAGACCGTGGTCCTGGACATCGGCACGACGGCGGTCGCCGTCGCCCAGGCGATCCCGCGCGGATTCACCGGCACGATCGTCACGCCGTCACTGCCGGTGGCCGTCGAGTTGGCCGACCGCCCCGGCATCCAGGTGCTGCTGGCCGGCGGTCGCGTCCGCCCCGGCGACCTGGCCTGCTCGAACGCCCACACCAAAGCCTTCTTCGCCGACATCTATCCCGATCTCGCCCTGATCGGCTCCGGCGGGGTCGACGCCCGCTCGGGGCTCACCGATTTCCACCTCGACGAGATCGACGTCCGGCGCACGATCATCGCCAACAGCGCGCGGAGCTACATCCTGGCCGACTCCTCCAAGCTCGGCCAGGTGGCGCCGCACCGCGTGTGTGCGCTCAGCGCGGTCGACGGACTGATCACCGACCAAAGCACCGACTCGGCTGTTGCAGCAGCCTTCGACGAGACGGGAGGTGTGGTCTTGTCAGCGCGGCCGCCGGCCGCAGCCACTGCCTGAATCGCTCCCCCCACATGGGTGCGGGCGGCGTTGCAGCGCCGCCCGCGGGACCGAGCCTCATATCCGAAACACTCAGAGTCAGAAAGACCGATCCAGTGACGCATTCTTCCACACCGCCGCCCGAGCGAATCCCGTCTAAAGGTGTTTCGCAGGGCACCTATACCGACACCCTGGAGCGCTCAACGGGGCGATTCGCCTCTTTTGCAGTAGCATTCGCCTTCGTCTCGATCGCCACCGGCATTTTCACCACCTACGGCAGTGTTCTGAAAAGTTCCGGCCCACTGGGCATCTGGACGTGGCCCATCGTGATCGTCGGGCAGCTGGCGGTCGCCCTGCTGCTCGGCGCGCTGGCCGCCCGGATTCCGGTGACCGGCTACGCCTATCAGTGGGTGTCGCGGCTGGCCAACCCGATCCTGGGGTGGATCACCGGCTGGATTTCGTTCACCTTCCTGGCCATCGTGGCCGTCGCGGTGGACTACACCGTCGCCGCGACAGTCGTTCCGGCGTTGTTCGACTTCACCGGCACGGCACTGACGTCGTTCTTGATCACCGCCGCCATCCTGCTGTTGCAGGGTCTTCTGGTCGCGGTCTCGACCAAGTGGACCGAACGGGTGAACAACTTCGCGGTCAGTGCTGAACTGATCGGCATGGTGGCGCTGGTCGTCCTGCTGTTCATCGTGGGTGTGTTCACCCACAAACTGTCGGCGGGCAACTTGTTCTCCCGTGGCGACATCCCCGCCGAGGGCTACTGGAACTTCGGCACGGCGACCGCCGCCGGCCCCTGGATGCTGGGCTTCCTGCTCGGCGCGTTCACCATCGTCGGCTTCGAATCCGCCGCGAACCTGGCCGAGGAGACCAAGCGACCGGAAGTTGTTGTGCCACGGGCGATGTGGCAGGCCGTACTGGCCTCCGGCGTGCTGGGCTTCCTGTTCCTGCTGGTGGTGACGGCCGCCGTCAACGATCCGACAGCGCTGGCCGAGTCGGGAACTCCGATCGCCGACGTCATTCGCGACATCCTCGGCTCATTCGTCGGCACCGCCCTGCTGATCCTGGTCGCCATCGCGATCTTCGCCTGCGGTCTGGTGATCGTGATGAGCGGCGTGCGACTGACCTGGGCGATGTCCCGCGATCAGCGCTTCCCCGGCTGGCAGGCCCTGCACAAGGTGTCCCCCCGCACCAAGACCCCGCTGAACGCCACCATCGCGATGACCACGATCTCGGCGGTGATCCTCGGAGTCTTCTCCACCAGTACCGACGCGCTGTTCATCCTGTTCTCCGCCGCGACCCTGCTGCCTGCCGTCATCTACGCCATCACCGTGGCGCTCTACATCGCCAAGCGGCGTCAGCTGCCGCAGAGCGCAGCGTTCAGCCTCGGCCGGTGGGAGATCCCGATCATCGTCGTGGCGGTGGCGTGGCTGGTGTTCGCGCTGTCGTTGTTCCGCGACGCCTCGTTCCGGCAGCCGTGGCTCTATGTGCTGGTGATGGTGGCGATCGGTGCGGTCTACCTGGGCTACCTGTTGATCACCCGCGGTCGCGACGGACTGAAGATGCCCGAATTGCGTTCCATCGATACCGAACTCGACCAGGTTTCCGGCGCGCGCGGCGTCGCCGAGGACGTGCCACAATGACCGTCCTGGCCATCGACCAGGGCACGTCGGGCACCAAGGCCATCGTCGTCGACCCCGACGAAGGCGTGCTAGGGCTGGCCGAGGTGGCCGTGCATCCGAGGTATCTCGAGGGCGGTGGCGTCGAACAGAGCCCGGACGAGTTGCTCGAGTCGGTCCTGACCGCCGGGCGCGGGGCGGTCGCCCAGGCGAACCGCTCGATCGACGCGGTCTCGTTGGCCAATCAGGGCGAGACGGTCCTGGCCTGGGATCCCGACACCGGCCGTGCGCTGACACCCGCGATCGTCTGGCAGGACCGCCGTGCCGAACCGCTGTGCGCGGCCATGAACGAGTGGGGGGAGATGCTGGCCAGGCGAACCGGGCTGGTTCTCGACCCGTACTTCTCGGCGCCGAAGATGGCCTGGCTGCGCCGCAATGTGGAGACCGCCGGAGTGGTCACCACGTCGGACACCTGGCTGTTATACCAGCTGACCGGGGCATTCGTGACCGACGCCACCACCGCCAGTCGGTCACTGGCCGTTGATCTGGGCGCCAAAGAATGGAATCGCGAGTTGCTGGCGCTGTTCGATCTCGACGGTGAGCGCCTGCCCGAGATTGTCGGTAACGACGAAACCATCGGGACGACAACGGCATTCGGCGGCGAAATGCCGGTAGGCGGGATCGTCGTCGATCAGCAGGCAGCCCTGTTGGCCGAGGCATGCTTCGAGCCGGGCATGGCCAAATGCACCTTCGGGACCGGCGCATTCCTGCTGGCCAACACCGGGACCACCGGCGTGCGCTCGACCACCGGATTGACCTCCTCGGTGGCGTGGCGGATCGGGGGCCGCGACACGTTCTGCGTCGACGGCCAGGTATACACCGCAGCGTCCGCCGTGCGGTGGCTCAGCTCGCTCGGCATCGTCGGCGGCGCCGAGGAGATGGACGCCGTCGCAGCCAAAGACAGCAGCGGAGTGCTGTGTGTGCCCGCTCTGGCCGGGCTGGCCGCGCCGTGGTGGAAATCTCAAGCGAAGGCGGCCATTTCGGGGATGACGTTGTCGACGGAACGCGGTCATCTTGTGCTGGCGGTCCTGCAGGGCATCGCCGCTCAGATAGCCGAATTGGTCACCGCCATCAACGCCGACACCCCGACACCGCTGAGCACGCTGCGCGCCGACGGCGGACTGACCCAGTCCACCGTCCTCATGCAGACCTGCGCCGATATCCTGCAGGTGCCCGTCGAGGTCTACCCGTCCGCCCACGCCACCGCGCTCGGCGCGGCCGCGCTGGCACGGCTGAGCCAGTCTCCGAATCAGTCTCTGTCCGAGGTCGTTCCGGACTGGGCACCCTCGGCGACCTACCAGCCGAGCTGGACGGGGCAGCGAGCCAACGAATTTCGTGATCAGTGGCGCGAACTTGCCGCCACCACCTACCTTTCGCAGGAGATGTGATGACCACCCCCACCGCCTACGACGTCGTCGTCATAGGCGCGGGCATCGTCGGATCGGCGATCGCCCGTGAACTGTCCGGCCACCAGCTCTCGGTCGCGCTCGTCGAAGCCCGCGGCGACGTCGGCGACGGCACCAGCAAGGCCAACACCGCGATCCTTCACACCGGCTTCGACGCGAAGCCAGGCACGCTCGAGTCGGCGATGGTGCACCGCGGCTACCACCTGCTCTCCGACTACGCCAAGCGCACCGGCATCCCGGTCGAACGCACCGGCGCCATCCTGGTGGCCTGGGATCAGGAGCAACTCGACGCCCTGCCCGGGTTGAGGAAGAAAGCCGGAGACAACGGCTACCACGACTGCGAGATCATCGACGCTGCAGCGGTGTACGCCGATGTCCCGAACCTCGGACCGGGTGCACTCGGCGGCTTGACCGTCCCCGACGAATCGATCATCTGCACGTGGACGGTCAACCTC
This sequence comes from Mycolicibacterium aromaticivorans JS19b1 = JCM 16368, assembly GCF_000559085.1. Taxonomy (NCBI): domain Bacteria; kingdom Bacillati; phylum Actinomycetota; class Actinomycetes; order Mycobacteriales; family Mycobacteriaceae; genus Mycobacterium; species Mycolicibacterium aromaticivorans. The sequence goes on from NZ_JALN02000001.1 coordinate 638,292, forward strand.
GCACTGGCCACCGATGCCGTCAACCGCGGAACCGTGCTGCTGACCGACCACCGGGTCGACGGCGTCGACATCGGCGCGGATGCCACCACTGTGTACACCAGCGGCGGAGAGGTCACCGCGCGCTGGATCGTCAACGCGTCGGGGCTCGGCGCCGATCTCGTCGACGCCTTGTTCGGCTATCAGCGGTTCACGGTCACCCCGCGTCGCGGCGAACTCATCGTCTACGACAAGCTCGCCCGTGCTCTGGTGGACAAGATCGTCTTGCCGGTGCCGACCGCGCGCGGCAAGGGCGTACTGGTCAGTCCGACCATCTACGGCAACGTCATGCTCGGACCCACATCCGAAGATCTGCAGGACCGCACTGCCACCGGCACCTCCGAAGCCGGCTTCGATTTCCTGCTGGGCAAGGGCAGGGCCCTGATGCCACGCCTTCTCGAGGAAGAAGTCACCGCCACCTACTCCGGACTCCGCGCGGCCATCGACAACGTCGATTACCTCATCGAAGCCGATACCGCGCAGCGCTACCTCCTGGTCGGCGGCATTCGGTCCACCGGCCTGACCGCGGGTATGGCAATAGCCGAGTACGTCCGGGATCAGCTCGCCGACGCCGGCCTGTCGTTGACGCCGACGACGGAACTGCCTGCTCCCCCGCAGATGCCGAATCTGGGTGAGGCGTTCCCTCGCCCCTTCCAGCAGCCCGACGCCATCGCCGCCGACCCCGCCTACGGGCGCATCGTGTGCTTCTGCGAACGCGTCACCGAGGGAGAGATTCGCGATGCCTGCCATTCGGTGATCCCACCCGCCACCGTGGAAGGACTGCGGCGACGCACTCGCGTGATGAACGGTCGCTGCCAGGCGTTCTTCTGCGGCGCCGAAGTTCAGTCGGTGTTCGACCGTGAGACTGACCAGGAGACCCCCCGATGACCGCCGCCGAAACGGTCGACGTCGCGATCGTCGGCGCCGGTCCCGCCGGACTGACAGCCGCCGCCGACCTGGCGCGCAACAGCGCCTTGAATGTCGTCGTACTGGAACGCGAATCGGAAGCCGGCGGGATCCCGAGGCACAGCGATCACCCGGGCTACGGAATGCGCGACCGCAAGACGTTCATCAGCGGACCCGCCTACGCCGCGCGGCTCACCCGGGAGGCCCGTGCCGCCGGCGCGACGATACGCACCAGCGCGACGGTCACCGGTTGGGCTGACGATCAGACTCTCGAGGTCACCTCTCCGCAGGGGCGCTACGACCTCACCGCCAGGGCCATCGTGCTGGCCACCGGCGCCCGTGAACGGCCGCGCCCGGCCCGGTTGATTCCCGGCGATCGCGGGGCGGGCGTCTACACCACCGGCCTGTTGCAGAACGCAGTGCATCTCAAGCATCGCACCGTCGGCCGGCGAGCCGTCGTGGTCGGCGCCGAGCTGGTCAGCTACTCGGCGGTGCTCACCCTCAAACACGTCGGCTGCCAGACCGTCTTGATGACAACCGAATACCCGTCACCGGAGTCGTACGGCGTGTTCAACCTTGCCGGCCGGTCACCGCTGCTCGGACTGCAGGTCGCCACCCGCACCCGAGTGGCACGGATCATCGGCAAGCCGACGGTCACCGGCGTCGAGGTCGAGAATCTCGACACGGGTGAGCGCCGAATCGTCGACTGCGACACCGTCGTCCTGACCGGCGATTGGATCCCAGACCACGAGCTCGCGCGCAGCACCGGCCTCGACATCGATCCCGGAACGCTCGGTCCGGTCGTGGACACCGCGCTGCGTACCAGCCGACCCGGAGTCTTCGCGATCGGCAACCTGCTGCACCCCGTCGACACCGCCGACATCGCCGCACTCGACGGTCGCCACGTCGCCGACCAGGTCCGCGCCCACCTCGCGGGACACCGGCCCGCCGATGCGGGAGTGCCGATCCACGCCGAGGCACCGTTTCGCTGGGTGGCCCCCAATCTATTGCGTCCCGGCGATCCGCCGCCCGCCCGGCACCGGCTGCTGTTGTGGACTGACCGGCTGGTCCGTATTCCGAAAGTCGTTGCCCGCCAAGATGGTGCTGTCGTCGGCCGCGCGACCTTGCCCTGGCCCGCGTCGCCCGGGCGAGTGTTCCGGGTCCCGTCCAGGATCCTGGATGGTGTCGACACTCGTGGTGGCCCGGTCGTTTTGTCGCTTGCCGACTGAGGATCAGCGCGCGGGAACCACGAAACCCCAGGGCAATTCGAGCCGGTGGGCGGCGAGTAACTCGGCGTTGGACAGCACGGCGGTGACGGTGTCGTCGGCGACCACCGCGCCCCCGTCGAGCACGATCGCCCGGTCGCAGAGCTGTGCGGCATACGGCAGGTCGTGGGTGACGATCACCATCGTCGCCGGCAGCGTCGCCAGCGTCTCGGCCAGTTCCCGCCGCGCGACCGGATCGAGGTTCGCCGAGGGCTCGTCGAGCACCAGTATCTCGGGCTCGCAGGCCAGGACGGTGGCCAGTGCGGCGCGGCGGCGCTGCCCGCCGGACAAATGACCAGGACTGCGGTCGGCGTGTTCGGTCATCGACACGACCTCCAACGCGGCGGCCACCCGGGCGGCCAGCGCATCCCCGGTGAGCCCGAAGTTGGCGGGGCCGAACGCGACGTCCTGGGCGACCGTGGGCATGAACAGTTGATCGTCGGGATCCTGGAACACCAGCCCGACTCGGCGCCGGATATCGCGAAGGGTCTTGCGGGTCAACGTGATTCCACTGATCTCTATCACGCCCGTGGTGGCGGTGAGGACGCCGTTGAGATGCAGCATGAGCGTGGTCTTGCCGGCCCCGTTGGGGCCGAGGATGGCCACCCGTTCGCCGGGCTCGATGCTGAGATCGACACCGTCGAGCGCTACGCGGCCGTCGGGATAGCGGTAGTGCAGACCCTCGACGCGGACGGCCGGCGTGCTCATCGCAGCACCCAGGCTGACGTCGCCACCGCGGCGGCGGCCACCGCGGGCGTCAGCGCGAACACCCACTGCGCCCCCGAGGCCCGCGGACCGGCCCCGACGATCGCCAATTCGGGCACCTTGCCGTCGAAGCCGCGCGACGTCATCGCCAGGTAGACGCGCTCGCCCCGCTCATAGGACCGAAGGAACAACGCCCCAACGCCTTTCGCGATCGCGCCGATCTGATGGAGTGCGCGCGGGGAATCGCCGCGAGAGACCCGCGCCATCCGCATCCGGCTGACTTCCGCCGACAGCAGGTCGATATAGCGGATCATCAACACCAGCATCGAGGTCACCAGGCCCGGCACCCCGAGCCGGCTCAGCGCCAATGGCAGCTCGCGTGCCGACGTGGTGGCGGCGACGGTGAGCGAGGCGGCCACGCCGAGCGTGCCCTTGACCACGATCCCCCACGCGGCCCACAACCCGGCGACCGACAGCTGCAGGCCGCCGACCGTGACGCGTTCGCCACCCTCGGCGAACGGCAGCAACACGGCCAGGACGATGAACGGGGCTTCGATCAGCATCCGCGGCAGGATCCATCGCAGCGGGATCGTGGCCACCCGCCAGACCACCAGCACGATCACGGCGTAGACCGCGAACGGCCAGATCATCTCCCGCGGGGTGGCCACCACCGCGAGGACGAACAACACGAGTCCGGCGATCTTGACTTCCGCGGGTGCGCGGTGCACCACTGATTCGCCGTCCCGGTAAAGCGGGTGGGAGTGCCCGGCTCCCATCTCAGTCCTTCGCGCGGCGGCTGCGCGCGATCAGCCAGAATCCGCCGAACGCGATGCCCAGCACGACGACGGCGCCGATGACGCCGGCGAGCCCGCTCGTCGCGGGGTGGCCGAAGATCGTGTAGTCGGCCAGCGGCGAGGCCGACATGGTGTGCGCGCTCGCGTGCTGGGCGATGCACTGGCCAGTGAGCTGTTGGCCGTGGTCGGTGTGGACGACCTGACAGCCCTGCAATGTTGCCGAGTCCAGTCCGTCCGGGCTGGTGCTGGCGAAGTAGGACACCACACCGGCGATCAGCAGGATCGCCACCCCGAAACCGACCCAGAACCGCCGACTCCGGGCCACCCCCTGGCTGCTCATGCGGCCACGGCCTCGCGATCGCGATCGCGGCGCAGCAGGTAGACGAGGTCGGGACGGGACCGGGCGACGGCCATCACGGTGACCGCCGTGATCAGCCCTTCGCCGATACCGATCAGGACATGGGTACCGAGCATGTAGGCGGCCACTGTGCCCAGCGAGGTCGGCGCGGAACCACCGATCGCGTATTCGGCCACAAATCCCATTGCTGCGCAGACTGTTCCGAACAACGCCGAGAGGAAGCCGACCACTCCGAGCGCCGGTACCGACCCGGGCCGACGTCGTCGCACCAGCGCGTGGAGGACCCGCGCGGCGGCGTATCCCGCGGTGACGCCGATCAAGGCCATGTTGGTGATGTTCATCCCCAGTGCGGTCACGCCGCCGTCGGCGAACAACAGCGACTGCACCACCAGAACGATCGTGATGCACAGCACGCCGGTGTATGGGCCGACCAGGATCGCGGCGAGCGCGCCACCGAGGAGGTGCCCGCTCACGCCGGGCAGGATCGGGAAGTTGATCATCTGCACCGCGAAGATGAAGGCGGCGACCAGCCCGGCCAACGGGACGGTGCGTTCGTCGAGTTCGGTACGCGCGCGCCAGCCGCACAGCGCGACCGCCGCGATTGCCAGCACCCCGAACATCACCGAGGTGGGCGCGTTGACCAGGCCGTCGCTCATGTGCATGGCCGTGATCTGGACGCTCAACGTGGCTCCTCGCGGTCGGGTCGGTCCCCAACGGTCAACCTTAATCGGCCGGCGAGATATCTGTCTACCTGTACAGATAATGGAGTGAAGAGTTCACTCACTCGGAATGAGCGGCACCGATCCAGTGCAGCAGATCGTGCACGGTGTGATCTTCCAGCCGGTAGCTCACCTGACGCCCCACGCGCGTCGAGGTGACCCAACCCTGCTGACGTAGCACCCGAAGTGCTTGTGAGACAGCGTTTTCCGACCGGCCTACGGCGGCGGCAAGATCACCGACGCAGATGCCCGGCGCCCGGTGCAGCCCGAGCAGGATCTCCAGACGGTGCGGGTCGGACAACAGATCGAAACGTTGCGTCCAACCGTGGATGTCCACATCGGCCAGCGCGGACGAGGCAAGCTCGACCTTCGCCGTATCGCCCGGGGCTTCCATGCCTAGGAATCTAACCCAGCGGGCGGGCTGGACCCGGGACGCTGGAACAATCCGGCCCCCGTACGCGACTATTGATGCGTGGACTGCGATGTCGCCCGGGAGGCGTTGTCAGCCCGGATCGACGGCGAACGTGAACCCGTTCCCGCGGCCCGGGTCGACGAGCATCTCACCACCTGTGACCAGTGCGGGGCGTGGTACGCGCGGGCCATCGAGCAGACGCAGCAGCTGCGTCGACTGGCCGGCCGGTCCCAGGTGGCGGCCGTCGCTGCGCCGAGTCCGCCGTCGCGGAAGGTCCGCCCACCGGCCCGCATCTGGCTTCGTTGGTCGTTGGCGACACTCGGGGTGCTGCAGATCGCCCTAGCGGTGGCCCAGGCGCTAGGTCTCAACGTCGGCACGGCCGCGGCGGGTCACCATGCCATGATGGCCGGGCATCTACTCAACGAGTCCACGGCATGGTCGGCAGCGTTGGGTGCGGTGATGATCGTCGCGGCGGCGCGCCCGACCGCGGCCGCCGGCCTGGCCGGGGTGCTGTCGATATTCACCGCGATCCTCACCGCCTATGTCGTCAGCGATGCAATGTCCGGTGCGGTGAGCCTCGACCGGGTGCTCTCCCACCTCCCGGTGCTGGCCGGCACTGTCGTGGCGCTGCTGGTCTGGCGCACAACCCAGGCGCCGGGTCTCGAGCCCCGGCCCGACAGCGCGGGCGTCACCGCCGATGTGGTGTTGCCCGACAACGCCTCTCGCGGCCGCCGCCGCGGGCACCTCTACCCCACCGACGGGGCCGCGTGACCTGCGCGTAGAAGGTCAGAGCATGACGCCGAACATGATCGCCATCCCGGCGGCCATCATCGACTGACACAGAATCCCGAGCGGCCGCGCCGTCGTAGCGGCCGCTCGGTCCCTTCGCACCGCCAGGTAGCGATACAGCCAGTACACCGCGGCCACCGCGAACAGAAGAGTGCAGATCCAGTTCAACGTGTCGATGTAGGGCGGGTAACCGCCGCCGGAGCTGTCCGCCGCGGCCGCAGTCCCGGACATGTCCATGCCGGGCATGTTCATCCCCGCGTGACCGGCGTGCCCCGACGACCCCGCCGTGGCCGCCGGATCGCCGGCGTAGGACGCCTGCCCTGGCAGCAGCCGACCGTTCATCACCGCATACATCCAGGCCATTGCCAGCATCATCAGCGCGTGATACGCACCCGCGACCCGGTGACCGGCGCAGATCGGGCTCGCCGTGACAGCGACGAACCAGAGGGTCGCGAGCAGGAAGAACACCATCGGTGCGACGGTCGGCAACGCCGCGCCCCAGGGCCAGGCCATCACCGCCATCGCCAGCGCCATCACGACGTGCAGTAGTTGGCTGACGACCGCCGCCGAGCGCCGGTCACCGCCGGCGAGGGTCGACAGGCATTCGGCGGCGGCCAGTACGAACAGCAGAGTGACGACCCAGCGCAGCGTGAGGTCAGCCATCACCGGTCACTCCTTCTTCTCCGCTCCGCACGTCAGCAATGGTCGATTCATCGCACCAGAAAGTTCCCACCACGGCGACTCGGCTACGACAACCAGTCGTAGACTCGCGACGATGGAAGCCACCCACACAGGCACCCGCTCGCCGGGTCGGTGGATGCTGGGCGGCTACCTGGTCCTGCTCGCCGCGCTCGTCGGCTACGCGGTGGCATCCGGTGACCGTCGCTTCACCGCGACCGGCGACTCCTACCCCGGCCTGGCGACCAGCGTCGCCGAGCTGATCGGCTACTTCACCGCGACGCTGGCCGCCGCGATCTGTCTGGGCGCGCTGGTGTTCATCGTCATCACCGCCGAGCCCGACGAACGCGGCGTGCTCGACCCGGCGTCGTTCCGGGTGCATCTGCTGGCCGAACGCCTCGCACCGGTCTGGCTGGTGACGGCGCTGGCGATGATCCCGGTCCAGGCAGCCAATGCGGCCGGGATACCGGTCACCCGGCTGATCACCGGCGGAGGCCTGGGAAGTGCGCTAGGCGCTTCGGAAATGGGCCGCGGCTGGATCGCCGTCGCTGTCGTCGCGACCGTGGTGACAGTGGGTCTCCGGGCCACCCTGCGTTGGTCCTGGCACGCCGTGCTGCTGATTCCTACGTTCATCGGAGTGATCGCGCTGCCGGTCAGCGGCAACGCCGGTCAGGGGCCCGATCACGACTACGCGACCAGCGCCGTGATCGTCTTCGCCGCCGCGCTGGCTGTGCTGACCGGCCTGGCGGTGAGCGCGGCGCTGGCCCCGCCGACGGCCGAACTGCGCCGACGGATTCTGCTCGCCCAGCGGGTCGCCGGCGCGGTGGCGCTGGTATACGGGGCGGTGTTGTGGTTCCTGCTGGCGACAGCGGCCGGATTGGCGTCGGACTATGGACGATTCGGCGCCCTGGCCGCGGTCGCGCTGCTGGCGAGCCTGGTGATCGGCGCCAGGAGCGCCGTCACCGGCGCGGTGGCCGGCGTCCTGGCGGTCGCCGCTGTGTCGGCGATGGCGGTTCAGACCGCGCCCCGGTTGCTGGCCCACCAGTTCACCGCCTGGGACGTCTTCCTCGGCTACCAGCTCCCCGACCCGCCGAATGCGCTTCGGCTGCTGACGGTCTGGCGTTTCGACGTACTGCTCGGTGTCGCGGCGGTGGTCTTGGCGCTGGGCTACGTGATCGGGTACGTACGGCTGCGACGGCGCGGAGACGCCTGGCCGCCCGGCCGCTTGGTGGCATGGATGGTGGGTTGTGCCGCACTGCTCCTCGCAACCAGCTCGGGGGTGCGCGCCTACGGGTCGGCGATGTTCAGCGTGCACATGGCCGAGCACATGGCGCTGAACATGTTCATTCCGGTGTTTCTGGTGCTGGGCGCTCCGATCACCTTGGCGCTGCGCACGCTTCCGGTGGCGGGCGCCGGGCGGCCGCCTGGGCCCCGGGAACGGCTGCTGTGGCTGGTGCATTCCCCGGTGTCACGGTTCCTGTCCCATCCCGCAACAGCGTTCGTGCTGTTCGTCGGATCCCTGTACACGGTGTACTTCACCCCGGTGTTCGACACCCTGGTGCGCTACCACTGGGGTCACGAGTTCATGACGCTGCACTTTCTGATCACCGGGTACCTGTTCTTCTGGGGAATCATCGGCATCGACCCGGGCCCCAAGCGATTGCCGTTCATCGGCCGACTGGGCCTGCTGTTCGCGGTGATGCCGTTTCACGCCTTCTTCGGCATCGCGACCATGACCATGACCTCGGTGCTCGGCGGCACGTTCTATCGCTACTTGCACGTGCCGTGGGTGGCGAGCCTCAACGACGACCAACACCTCGGCGGAGCGATCGCCTGGGGTTCCAGCGAACTACCCGTCATCGTCGTGGTGATCGCACTGGTGTACCAATGGGCGCGTCAAGACCGGCGGACCGCCACCCGCACCGACCGGCACGCAGACGCTCACTACGACGACGATCTCGACGCCTACAACGCGATGCTGCGGGAGCTGGCCAAGAACCGGCGCTGAACCACCCTGTCAGGCAAGGCCGCCCAGCGGTCTACCGGTCGACGCGGTGAACCGGTCCTGAACGTCGGCCCAGTTCACGACATTCCAGAAGGCCGTGACGTAGTCGGCCTTGACGTTCTTGTACTGCAGGCAGTAGGCGTGCTCCCACATGTCGACCTGCAGCAGCGGCACGATCCCCGGCGGCACGTTGGCCTGTTGGTCGTAGAGCTGGAAGGTCAGCAGTCTGCCGCCGAGCGGCTCGTAACCCAGCACCGCCCAGCCGGAACCCTGCAAACCGTTTGCGGCTGCGGCGAATTGCTGTGGTGAATCTCGTTGATCTCGCCGGAAATGTGGGGCTCGAGCGCGCTGTAGTCGTAGTCCAAGTCAGGCAATGGCTAATCGGCCATGCCATCAACTCATCTGTTCAGGTGTTCAGATGATAGGGTTAGCTGGCGGCAGGCCGGTCGCGGCCGACGAGTCGATGCAGCACATCACCAGATCCTCAACCCCGAGGTGGTAGCTCGCGACCGGCACTGCCCACCACATTTTGTGCGCCGAATTACCCTTGGCGGCAATCTGATTCGCGGTTCCCTAAGAGAACCGGAGAGTCTCGGTGATCACACCGGCGAAGCGCCGCCCCATGCGTTCGTGGGCCTGCGGGCCGGGGTGTAGCCGGTCAGGAAGCGGAAGTTCGGCGAAGTCCGCGGGACCGTAGAGGTCCTGGCCGTCGACATAGCGCAGGTTGGGGTCGGTGACCGCGCGGTGGCTGACGATGCGGGCGAGTTCATCACGGATGACGCGCAGCGTCAGCTTGCCCGTCGACACCTCGGTCGGGTTGCCGGTGGCGGCGAATGCCAGTGTGCCGCCATTGAAGTCGGGGGCCAACGGTCCCGGCGTGTCCTCATGGATGGGACAGTGCACCGCGGAGACCACGACGATCGGCGTGACCGGATGCCCGTCGCGGATGGTGTCGAGGAAGCCGTGGACGGCCGGGCCGAATGCGCGCAGCCGCATCAGGTCGGCGTTGACGATGTTGATCCCGATCTTGACGCTGATCAGGTCGGCGGGGATGTCACGCATCGTGCGGGCTGTGAAGGGATCAAGCAGCGCCGCCCCGCCCATTCCGAGATTGATCAGTTCGACGCCGGCGCCACGGGCCGCCACCGCGGGCCAGGTGCCGGTGGGGTTCCCGGCATTGGAGCCGTGACTGATGGAACTGCCGTGATGCAGCCATACCGGCCGGGTAATCGGGCGAGGTTCCAACGGGTGGTCGCCGCGCAGTGCGATCAGTTCGGTGATCTCGTTGTGCGGCAACCAGATTTCGACGGACTTGGCCCGGTCCGGCAGGCCGGTGAAGCGAATCGTTCCAGGCGGGCCGGCGATGAGCTCCTCGGTGCCGCCGGCGGCATCCTTCATCAGCACGCTGCCGCCGGTCAGGCTGGCCTGCGCCGTCAACTCGCCGTCGATCAGCAGGTCATAGAGGCCGTCGGGTCGCATGGGCATGCCCACATAGGCGGGCCGGGTGCGCAGCGCGTCCAATTCGATTTCGGTGGATCGGGTTTCGAATACCAATCGGCAACCGGCCGGCTGGGCTTCCGCCATCGCGAGTTGCGGGTCGGCGCATTGCGCCCGGGCCCAGCCGGGCAGCCGATGTGGCAGCACCCCCAAAGACGCGTTTTCGAGCTCGCATGCCCCTCGCACCAGGTCCATTGTGATCGGGGCCTCGAACAGGTTGGGCATTACTCACTTCTCGTTTCTGTGTCCGCCGAGTGTCGGCTCGGCAAGCCCCAAGGCTATCGAAGCCCGGCATGTTTCCTCTATTCGGCATGTAATGCCTTGCTGGCCAGCATGATCGACGAGATATCGGGATATCGCATTAACGGTGTCGTACGTTGGGTACGCCTCTACTCATCGCGGGGCGGAAGGAGCGTCGAATGGCTGAGGTGTCACCCACAGATTCGGCGACCGGTCACGAGGTCGCAGTCCTCGCCGCGCTACCCACTGTCCGGGACTGGCAAGAGGATTTATATCGCGACCTGCACCGGCATCCGGAACTGTCCCACCAGGAGCACCGGACCGCCGGCCTGGTCGCCGAGAAGCTACGCGAGACGGGATGCGAGGTTCACGAGGGCATCGGCGGCACCGGCGTTGTAGGCATCATCCGGGCCGGTGCCGGCCCGGCGGTGCTGATGCGCGCCGACATGGATGCCTTGCCCGTGGAGGAGGCAACCGGTCTGGCCTACGCCAGCGCGGTGCGTACGACTGACTCCGCCGGCAACGAGGTTCCTGTGATGCACGCTTGCGGGCACGACGTTCACGTCACCTGCCTTCTCGGTGCCGCCGCGTTGCTGGCCCAAGCAACTGACCAGTGGTGCGGAACGCTCGTCGCGCTGTTCCAGCCGGCCGAAGAAGTCGGTGATGGCGCCCGGCGAATGGTCGAAGATGGCCTGCGCGAGGCTATTCCCTCCGTCGATGTCGCCCTGGCGCAGCACGTGCTGCCAGCACCGGCCGGCTTGGTCGCCACGCGTCGAGGTCCGGTGCTGTCGGCAGCCGACAGCATGCGGATCACGGTGTTCGGCCGCGGCGCGCACGGTTCCATGCCGCAGGCGGCGGTGGACCCGGTAGTACTCGCGGCAATGATCGTGATCCGCCTGCAGACCATCGTTTCTCGAGAAGTTGCTCCGACCGACACCGTCGTCCTGACCGCAGGCAGTATCCGAGCCGGTACGAAGAGCAACGTGATCGGCGATCACGCGGTCCTCGAACTGAACCTGCGCACCTATGACGAGTCGGTGCGCACCGCAGTGCTCAACGCGATACATCGGATCGTGGTGGCCGAATGCCAGGCGTCCGATTCGCCCAGGGAACCGGAATTCGAGCTCTACGACTCGTTTCCGCTCACCGTCAACGACGACGAGGTCACCGACCGTGTGAGTGAAGCCTTCACGCGATACTTCGGCGAACGCCATCGGACCATGCCGCCAGGGTCAGCCAGTGAGGACTTCAGTGACATCCCCACCGCGCTCGGTGTGCCGTACACGTATTGGGGTATCGGCGGCACCGACGAGCGGCAATACCGCGCGGCGGCCGACAGCGGACGGGTCGGCCAAGACATCCCGGTCAACCATTCACCGGCGTTCGCTCCGGTCATCCAGCCGACCCTGGACACCGGCACCCAGGCGCTCGTCGTGGCTGCGCTGGCCTGGCTGGCCCGCTGACGCTCAGTGCTCGGTGCCGAGCGGCCCTGGCGCGTTGAGCCCGAACCGAACCCCCAGCATCCGGATGACGAAGCAGACCACCGCGGCCACCAAAGCGGCCGCCAGTCCGTAGCAGTCCAACCGAATGGCGCCGATCGTGATCGCCGCCGCCGCCAGCGCCGGGATCGCGTACAACTCGCTGCGCAGGACGGTGGGGATCTGCCCGATCAGGACGTCCCGAAGCGTGCCGCCGCCCACCGCGGTGATCACACCCAGCAGCAACGCTGGTCCGATGCCCAGTCCGAAAGCCGCCGCCTTACTGGTCCCGATGACCGCGAACACACTCAGGCCCATCGCATCGAACACCGTGATCGCCGCCTCCAGACGGTTCAGCATCTTGCTGAGCGCGAAGGCCAGCAGGCCACCCGCGACGGCGAGTGCGAAATACCGCCAGTCCCGAAATGTGGCAGGCGGAATGTCTCCGATGATCACATCGCGGATCACGCCACCGCCCAGCGCGGTCATCATCCCGAGAGTGACCACACCGACGATGTCCAGGCGCGCGGCACGCACCGCGGTCAACGCACCGTTGAGCGCAAACACAAACGTGCCGGTCAGATCCAGCGCAAGCCACAACATCGTTTCCGGATTCACTGAATCATCTTCGGGCGCTGCGCTTTCAGCCGACGACGGTGTAGTCGCCCTCGTCGGCGAGTGCGGCGCGGACCTGCTCGACGCTGACCTCGCCGTCGACCTCGACCCGCACGACCGATACACCGTCGGGGTCGAGGTCGATGTCGACGGCGCTGACCGCCGGCAGCGCCGTCAGCGCACCGGTGACCACCCGCACACAGCTCTGGCAGTGCAAGCCGGTGACCTTGAACGTGTGAGACATTGTGGGATCTGCCTTCCGGTGGCTATCGGGAGTCGAAGTTGCGCAGCCGCAGGCTGTTCGAGACGACGAAGAACGATGAGAAGGCCATCGCCGCACCGGCGATGAGCGGATTGAGGAATCCGGCGGCGGCGATCGGAATGGCCGCCACGTTGTAGCCGAATGCCCAGAACAAGTTGGTCCGAATTGTGCGCATGGTCGCACGGGCCAAGTCAAGCGCCTGCGGGACGATGTCGAGATCGTCACGCACCAGGATGATGTCGGCGGCGCCGATCGCCACGTCGGTCCCGCGCCCGATGGCCAGACCCAGATCCGCCGATGCCAGTGCGGGTCCGTCGTTGATGCCGTCACCGACCATGGCGACCACCCGACCGTGCTCGCGCAGTTGCTCGATGACGTCGACCTTGCCGTCGGGCAGCACCTCGGCGATGACTTCCTCGATGCCGACTGCCGTGGCCACCGCACCCGCGGCGGCGGCGTTGTCGCCGGTGAGCAGCACTGTGCGCAGCCCACGACGGTGCAGCGCGGCCACCGCGTCGGCGGCCGATTCCTTGACCGCATCGGCCACCGCGACGGCACCGCACACCCGTCCGTCGACGGCAACGAATACGACTGTCTCGCCACGAGATTCACCGCGACGCCGCGCCGACTGCACCGGCTCGGGGATCTCGGCCTGCCCGGCGACCCACGACGGGCGGCCCACCGTCACGTGGTGCCCGGACACCGTCCCGACCACCCCGCGGCCGGGGTGGGCACGGAAGTCCTCCACCGGGCGGCGATCGTCGGTGGCGGTCGTGATGGCCACCGCGACAGCATGTTCGGAGGCCACCTCGACCGCCGCGGCGAGCGCGAGAATCTCCTCGGATTGCGCGCCGTCGGCGACCGTCACTTCGGTGACCGCCAGATGACCGGTGGTCAGCGTGCCGGTCTTGTCGAACACCACGGTGTCCACTGCGCGGATGGCCTCGAGCGCACGGTAACCCTTGAGGAAGATGCCGAGCTGCGCGCCGCGTCCCGAGGCCACCATCATCGCGGTCGGTGTGGCCAGCCCCAGCGCACAGGGACACGCGATCACCAACACCGCCAGCGCCGCCGAGAACACCTGATCGCCTTCGGCCCCGGCCAGCCACCACCCCGTCGCCGTCAGCGCCGCGATCAGGAACACCACCGGCACGAACACGCCGGCGATTCGGTCGGCCAGGCGTTGCGCATCGGCCTTCTGTGCTTGCGCTTCTTCGACCAGCCGCACCATCCCGGCGAACTGGGTGTCGGCACCCACGGCAGCCGCCTCGACGATCAGCCGGCCGTCGAGCACCACCGTTCCGCCGACCACCGGGCCACCGGGATGGGCACGCGACGGCTTGGCTTCGCCCGTCATCGCGCTCATGTCTATGGCGGCGTCACCCTCGATCACCAACCCGTCAGCGGCGATCGTCTCGCCGGGGCGCACCACGAATTTCTGCTGCTCTTTGAGTTCGTCAGCAGGCAGAACCATTTCGCCGCCGTCGGCCAGCAGCACCGTCACGTTCTTGGCGCTCAGCGCAGCCAGCGCGCGCAACGCGCTGCCGGCCCGCGACTTCGCCCGGGCCTCGAGGTAGCGACCGGCCAGGATGAAGACGGTGACGCCGGCGGCCACCTCCAGATAGATCGAATCGCTGCTCAGCAGCGCCTGCCAGATGCCGTCACTGCGCCGGTCGCGATGCCCGATGAAGATCGTGTACAGCGACCACAGCGTGGCCGCGGTGACCCCGACCGAGATCAGCGTCTCCATCGAGGCGGTGCCGTGGCGGGCGTTGCGCAGGGCGACCCGGTGGAACGGCCAGGCCGCCCAGGTGACGATCGGCGCCGCCAGCGCGGTGAGCAGCCAACCCCAGCCGGTGAACCGGGTGCTGGGCACGACCGCGAACATCACCGACAGATCAGCCAGCGGCACGAACAGCACGGCGGCGATCGCCAGCCGCCGCAGCAGGGTGCGGGCCAGCTTGTCGTCGGGGTCCGCCGTCTCGGCGGTCGAGGCGGACCGGGGGGCGGCGTCGTATCCGGCCTTGCGAATCACCTCGCACAGGTCCTCGACGGCCACCGAGTCGGGGGCATCGACGCTGGCCACCCGGGTGGCGTAGTTGACCGAGGCGCGCACGCCGTCGACCTTGTTGAGCTTGGTCTCGACCCGGGCCGCGCACGCCGCGCAGGACATCCCGGAGACGTCGAGTTCGACCCTGTGCGCGGCGCCGGACACGTCCGCAGCGGCCGAACCGCCCACGACCGATACCGTCATCGCTCTCCTTGGCTGTGTTGCGGACCCGAGGGATGAGTCGGCTGCAGTGGCCGTCGGGTTCCCCGGCCTCCCAAAATACGCGCCTGCAAGAGGCCGGGAATGTGCCGGTCATGGCGATCCCCTAGTCTCACTGAGCGTGGCCGAACGCGACGACGACCCCGTGACTGCGCTGGCCCTGGCCGCGGGCCGGGGCGACGCGGCCGCACTCGAGGCGTTCATCAAGGCCACCCAGCGCGACGTGTGGCGTGTGGTCGCCTTCCTCGGTGATCCCGGTCACGCCGACGACCTGACGCAGGAGACGTTCCTGCGGGCGTTGGGCGCACTCCCGCGGTTCTCCGGTCGGTCCTCGGCCCGGACCTGGCTGCTGTCGATCGCCCGCCGCGTCGTCGTCGACCAGATCCGCCGCAATCAGGCACGACCGCGCACGACCTCCGCGGTCGATCTGGAGCAGGTGCTCGACTCCCGGCGCAGCGCCGGCCGGTTCGAGGACATCACCGAGATCAGGATGCTGCTCGACGGCTTGGACACCGACCGCCGCAACGCGCTGATGCTGACCCAGGTCCTGGGGTTGTCCTACACCGAAGCTGCCGAGGTCTGCGGATGCCCGGTGGGCACCATCCGCTCCCGGGTGGCGCGAGCGCGCGAGGATCTCCTCACCGCCGCCGGGCGCGACGATCAGGTCGGCTGAGAGACCCGACGCCCGCGACGATTGTGTGTCGCTGGACAACTGTTGCGCTCTTCAATCCCCCGCCGCCTTGGTCGCCGTCACCACCAGATACTCGGCCGCATACGCGGCGTGTCCGGCGATCCGACTGATTCCACTGCTCGAGGAACGCCAGGAAGTCACGGTCGAGCTTCGCCACCTGGTCGGGGCGCTCCGCGTTGAAGCTGTACACAGCGATCGTCGGTCCATAGTTGCGTTTCCAGTATTCCCGGAAGTCCAGAGGGCTGGGGCTGTGCACCATCTGAACCGACCGCCGCGCCATGGTGAGGTCGGTGACGTTGTCGCCGAACAACTCTCGTACATGGTCCTCGTCGCCCCACAGCGGCGCGGGCGAAGCACCCGGGGCTGGCGGCGCGGCATAGGGCTTCATGGTGGCGAACAACTGCCCGATGAAGCCCTGCGGCGTCCAGTTGATCATCCCGATGGTCCCACCCGGCCGGCACACCCGCACCAGCTCGTCGGCGGCCGCCTGGTGATGCGGGGCGAACATGGCGCCCAGGCAGGACAGGACGACATCGAAGTGGTTGTCGGCGAACGGAAGTGCCTCGGCGTCGGCCTCCACCCACTCCAACTCGACACCACGGCCGGCGGCGATCCGGCGGCCGGCGTCGAAGAGCTCCGGAGTGAGGTCGCTGGCGGTCACTCGCGCGCCGGCTTCAGCGGCCGGGATCGAGGCGTTGCCGGCGCCGGCGGCCACGTCCAGAACCACGTGGTCGGGCCGGATGCCGACAGCGTCGACGAGTTGCGGTCCGAGTTGGGCCACCAACTCGGCTGCCACCGTCGGGTAGTCACCGGACGCCCACAGGGCACGATGCTTGGCCTTCAGCGCGCGATCGGCGGAGTCATCGTGTCGCGGTCCGGTGCCCATTCCAGATCTCCTTCACAACGGCCTTGCGCCCAGGATGCGCGCATGCGTTGAAGCGCAAGCAGAAATGGCGATAAAGCCGAGGGGACACTCAGTCCAGGAAGCCGTGCAGCAGGGCGGCCGACCCGGCGACGTGGGCCTGCATCGCCGCTCCGGCTGCATCCGGATCGCCGGCGAGGATGGCGATGACGATGGCCTCGTGCTGTTCGTCGGAGTGCGCAATATTGCGCCGCAGCAAGGGAATCTGATCCAACAACGCATTCAGCCGCATCCGGTTCTCGGCCACCAGCGGCACCAGTGATGCCGATCCGGCGGCTTCCGCGATCGCCAGATGCAGCCGGGAGTCCAGCCGCCGATAGTCCTCGGCGCATGAGCAGCGCACATCTGTCAGCCGAGACCACAACCCCTCCCGCTCGGCCGCGGTCAGCGTTCGGGTCGCGGCCATCCTGGCGGCGCCGACTTCGAGGATCTCGCGCAGCCGCAGCGCGTCGTCGATGTCGGCGCGGCTGAACCGCACCCGGCCCTCGGTGGGGGCCGGTAGCGACTCGGCCAGGAAGGTGCCGCCATAGCGGCCACGCCGCGACACCAGATAACCGGCGTCGGCCAGGGACTTGATCGCCTCCCGGACGGTGTCACGGCTGACGCCGAGCCGGGTGGCGAGCTCCCGTTCCGGGGGCAGCGAATCGCCAGGGGTGAGCACACCGAGCTTGATGGTCTGCAGCAGCCGGCCGACGGTGTCCTCGAAAGCGTTGCCCAGGCGCACCGGACGCAGCAGTGCCTCGTGGGCCTGCTGCGGTTCCGGATCGGCCACCATGACGTTTACAGCGGGGTGACGTAGTGGCCGGTGATGCCCCCGTCGACCAGGAAGCTCGACCCGGTGATGAACGACGAGTCGTCGCTCGCCAGGAACGCCACCGCGGCGGCCAGCTCCTCCGGCTCGGCGAACCGGCCCATCGGCACGTGCACCAGTCGGCGGGCGGCCCGCTCGGGATCCTTGGCGAACAGCTCCCGCAACAACGGCGTGTTCACCGGGCCGGGGCACAGCGCATTGACCCGAATTCCCTGGCGCGCGTATTGGATTCCGAGTTCACGCGACATCGCCAGCACGCCGCCCTTGGACGCGGTGTAAGAGATCTGGGACGTGGCCGAACCGTTGACCGCCACGAACGAGGCGGTGTTGATGATCGAGCCACGCTGTGCGGGCACCATGTGCCGCAGCGCGGCCTTGCAGCAGAAGAAGACCGACTTCAAGTTGACGTCCTGCACCCGGTCCCAGGCGTCGATGCCGGTGTTCTCGATGAGGTCGTCGTCGGGCGGGCTGATACCCGCGTTGTTGAACGCGATATCGACGCCGCCGTGCAGCTCGAAAGCGGTGTCGAACAACCTGTCCACCGCGACCTGATCGGAGACGTCGACCTGGACGAACGTCACGTTCAAGTCGTTGGCCACGGTCTTGCCGGTTGACTCGTCGAGATCCCCGATGACGACGATCGCGCCTTCGTCCCGCATCCGTTTGACGGCTGCGAGTCCGATACCGCTCGCCCCACCCGTGACGACGGCGACCTTGTCCTTGAGTCGCTGGGACAGATCCATCTAGCTCTCCTCTACAGCAAAAAAGACGTTCTTGGTTTCGGTGAAGTGCAGGGGTGCATCCGGACCGAGTTCGCGGCCCAGCCCGGACTGTTTGAAGCCGCCGAACGGGGTGTTGTACCGGACCGACGAATGCGAATTCACGCTCAGGTTGCCCGCCTCCACCGCGCGGGACACCCGCACTGCCCGCGACAGGTTGTCGGTCCAGATCGACCCGGACAGACCGTATTCGGTGTCGTTGGCCAGCGCGATGGCGTCGGCCTCGTCGTCGAACGGCAGCACCGCCACGACCGGTCCGAAGATCTCCTCGGTGACGGTGCGGTCGGAGCGCCCAGGGGTGAGCACCGTCGGCGGAAACCAGAAACCGGGTCCACTCGGCGCCGAGCCGCGGAAGGCGACGTTGGTGTCATCGGGTACGTAGGCCGCCACCGAGTCGAAGTGCTTGCGCGACACCAGCGGCCCCATCTCGGTGTCCCGGGCCGCGGGATCACCGACGACCAGGCCCTTGACTGCCGGCTCGAGCAGTTCCATGAACTTGTCGAACACGCTGCGCTGCACAAGAATCCGGCTGCGCGCACAGCAGTCCTGCCCGGCGTTGTCGAACACGCCGTAGGGTGCGGTGGCCGCGGCCCTCTCCAGATCGCAGTCGGCGAACACGATGTTGGCGCTCTTGCCACCAAGCTCCAGGGTGACCCGCTTGACCTGGTTGGCCGCCCCGGCCATCACCTTGGTGCCGACCTCGGTCGAACCGGTGAACACGATCTTTCGGATATCGGGGTGGCTGATGAACCGCTCCCCGACCACCGAACCGCGGCCGGGCAGCACCTGGAACAGGTCCTTGGGCAGGCCGGCTTGCACCGCGAGCTCACCGAGCCGCATCGAGGTCAGCGGCGTCCACTCGGCCGGTTTGAGCACCACCGCGTTGCCTGCGGCCAGCGCGGGCGCGAAGCCCCACGCCGCGATCGGCATCGGGAAGTTCCACGGCGTGATAACCCCGATCACACCCATCGGCTCGTTGAACGTCACGTCCAGGCCACCGGCCACCGGAATCTGCTTGCCCGACAAGCGCTCCGGGGTGGCCGAATAGAACTGCAGCACGTCGCGCACATGGCCGGCCTCCCACTCGGCCGCGCCGATCGGGTGACCGGAGTTGGCGACCTCCAGGGCGGCCAGCTCCCCGACATGCGCGTCGACTGCGGCGGCGAACGCCCGCAATGCGGCCGCCCGCTCGGCGGGCGCCTGTGCGGCCCAGACCTTTTGGGCGACCCTGGCGCGCGCAACGGCGTCGTCGACACCGGCGACATCGGTGAGCTCCACCGTGCGCAGCGACTCTTCCGTGGCCGGATTGACCAGTTCGGTTGTACTCAATTCACTCTTTCCGTTGTGTAGGCCCGGGCCGCCTCGACCAGGCCGGCGAACACGCGAAGATCGTCCAGGGTTTCCTCGGGATGCCATTGCACGGCCAGGACGAAATCGTCGCCAGGCGCCTCGACGGCCTCGATCACACCCTCACCGTCGAAGGCGCTGATCATCAGTCCGTCACCGAGCCGGTCGATGGCCTGGTGGTGGTAGCACTGCGCATCCGTGCTCTCGCCGATCAGCCCGGCCAGCCGGCTACCCGCCACGGTGCGGATCGTCGAGGTCGTGAACACCGCGTTGCCCTGCTGATGACGGGTGTGCCCGACGACGTCCGGGAGGTGCTGGTGCAGTGTGCCGCCCAGTGCCACGTTGAGCACCTGCGCCCCGCGGCAGATGCCGAGCACCGGCAGGTGCCGCCGTAGCGCCGCGGCAACCAGCGCGAGCTCCCAGGCGTCACGAACACGGTCCGGCAGGTCGGTGGCCGGGTGCGCATCATGGCCATATGCGGACGGGTCGACATCCCGGCCGCCGGTGACGATCAGACCGTCGACGCCGTCCAGGATCCGCTCGACGATGCCGGCGTCCACCGGTTGGGGCGGGAGCAGTATGGCGATGCCCCCGGCAAGCGTGACGCCTTCGATGTAGATGCCGGGCAGGAAGCTCGCGTGCACATCCCAGACACCGGTCTGAGCCTGCTGGAGATACGTCGTGAGGCCCACAACGGGACGGAGCCCGGTCTCCCTCTCAGAGCCGCTCAAAACCACGCACCCTCTCCCAGTCGGTGACCGCGGAGTTGAACGCCGCCAACTCGACGCGAGCGTTGTTCAGGTAGTGCTCCACGACGTCGTCGCCGAACACCTCGCGCGCCACCGTCGAACCCTCGAAGAGCGCGGCCGCCTCGGCCAGCGTGGTCGGCAGCCGTTCGGCTCCACTGGTGTAGGCGTTGCCGTCGACCGCGTCGGGCAGCTCCAGCCCGTTGTCGATGCCATACAGCCCGCCGGCAATCAGCGCCGCCACCGCAAGGTACTGGTTGACGTCACCGCCGGGTGCGCGACACTCCATCCGCATCCCGGACCCGTGGCCGACCACCCGCAGCGCGCAGGTGCGGTTGTCCATGCCCCACGCGATCGCGGTCGGCGCGAAGCTGCCGTCGACAAACCGCTTGTAGGAGTTGATGTTCGGTGCGTAGAACAGCGTCAGCTCGCGCAGCGTGGCGAGCTGACCGGCGATGAAGCTGCGGAACATCGGCGACATGCCGAGCTCGTCGGAGTCATCAGCGAACACCGCGGAGCCGTCGGTACCACGGAACGAGATGTGAATGTGGCAGCTGTTCCCTTCCCGCTCATCGTATTTCGCCATGAACGTCAGGCTCTTGCCGTGCTGATCGGCGATCTCTTTCGCGCCGTTCTTGTAGATCGTGTGGTTGTCGCAGGTGACCAGTGCGTCGGCGTACCGGAACCCGATCTCCTGCTGGCCGAGGTTGCATTCGCCTTTGACGCCCTCGCAGTACATGCCGGCACCGGCCATCCCGTTACGGATGTCGCGCAGCAGCGGCTCCATCCGGGTCGACGCCAGCATCGCGTAGTCGATGTTGTAGTCGGTCGCCGGAGTGATGTTGCGGTAACCGGACTTCCAGGCGTCGCGGTAGGTCGTGTCGAACGCCATGAATTCGAGTTCGGTCGCGGCGACCGCACACATATCGCGTTCGGCGAGCCGGTCGAGCTGCTTGCGCAAAATGCTGCGCGGCGCCTGGTTCACCGGCCGGCCATCGGTCCACGACAGATCGGCCATTACCAGCGCGGTGGCCGACAGCCACGGTATGCGGCGCAGCGTGCTGAAATCCGGGGTCATCACCATGTCGCCGTAGCCGGTCTCCCAGCTCGAGATCGCGTAGCCGCCGACGGTGTTGTTGTCGACATCCACCGCCAGCAGGTAGTTGCAGCACTCGGCGCCGTGGGCGGCGACGTCGTCGACGAACAATTCGGCCGAGATCCGCTTGCCGGTCAACCGGCCTTGCATGTCGGCAAAGGCCACGATCACCGTGTCGATCTCACCGGCGGCCACCATGGCGTCCAACTCGGCCTGCAGCAGCAGACCTGGCCGGCGGCGGCCTGCACCATCAGGCGTCACGCGTGCCCCTCTCGATAGCCCGGGATCGGGTTGATTAGACGGAAAGTCAACCATTGGATGCCTCCAGCGCGGCGGCGTCGTGGTCCAGGTTTACATAAACGTCACTCCAAAGGTAGGACACCAGACCAATAGCACTCTATTCTCCCTACTCAGGAGCGCGCCGGTGGGCGCCTCTTCGTCATCACGCCCAGAAGGAGACACAGTGCCAGAGGGTCACGAACTACTCGACGACGACGAAAAGCACCTCGCCAGCCTCGGGTATACGCAGGAGTTGCACCGGTCCTGGTCCGGCTTCAGCAATTTCGCCATCTCGTTCTCGATCATCTCGATCCTGGCCGGCTGTTTCACGTCGTTCGGTCTCGGTTGGAACAACGGTGGTCCGGCGGCGATCGCCTGGGGCTGGCCGATCATCTCGGTCTTCATTCTGATCATCGGACTCTGTATGTCCGAGCTCGTGTCGGCCTACCCGACATCGGGCGGAATCTATTGGTGGGCAGCCAAACTCGGCGGCCCGAAGGCCGGGTACTACACCGGCTGGCTGAACCTGATCGGCCTGATCGCGATCCTGGCGTCGGTGGCCTACGGGTCGGCGACCTTCCTGGATCTGACGCTGGGCACCTTCAGCGAGAGCTGGCTGGCCGGCTACAGCCTCACCCGAGTGTTCTGGATGTTCCTGGTCATCCTGATCGTGGTGGCGCTCATCAACATCTTCTCCAGTCACCTGCTGGCCGTGATCAACAACATCTCGGTGTGGTGGCACGTCATCGGCGCCGCTGCCGTGATCGTGATCCTGTGGGCGCTGCCCGAGCAGCACGCCAGCTTCTCCACGGTGTTCGCAACGACTGTCAACAACACCGGCTTCTTCGGCGGCTCCACCTCGGGCTTCGGCTTCCTGCTGTTCGTGCTGCCGATGTCGGCGATCCTGACCCAGTACACGATCACCGGTTACGACGCATCGGCCCACTTGTCCGAGGAGACCAAGAGCGCCGCCGACGGAGCCGCCAAGGGCATCTGGCGGTCGATCTTCTACTCGGCGATCGGGGGCTGGATCCTGCTGCTGACCTTCCTGTTCGCCGTGCAGGATGTCGACGGCGTCACCAAGGGCGGCGGCGCGGTCGCCACCATCTTCAGCCAGGCGATGGACTCCAAGTGGGTCGGCATCGTGCTGCTGATCTCGACCGCAGGCCAACTGTTCTGCACGACGGCCTGCCAGACCAGCGCATCGCGCATGCTGTTCGCGTTCAGCCGGGACCGGGCGGTGCCCGGCCATCAGCTGTGGGCCAAGCTCAGCAGCAGGAGGGTGCCCGCCAACGCGGTCATCGTGACCGCGGCGATCGCGGCGATCATCACCCTGCCTGCGCTGGTAAAGGTCGACATCAACGGCGCACCGGTGCCGATTGCGTTCTTCGCCGTCGTCTCCATCGGCGTGGTGGGCCTGTACCTGTGCTTCGCGGTGCCGATCTACTACCGCTGGAAGGCCGGCGACTCGTTCCCGCTGGGCAAATGGAATCTTCGGGGGCACCACAAGTGGATGGCACCGGTGGCGCTGGCCGAGATCGTCATCACGTCGATCATCGCGATGTTCCCGACATCGCTCGGCGGCGCGCCGTGGGATGCCAGCTTCGAGTGGAAGTACGTGAACTACACACCACTGCTGGTCGGTGGCGTGCTGATCCTGCTCTATGTCTACTGGCACGTGTCGGTGAAGAACTGGTTCACCGGGCCGGTGCGGCAAATCGATGTCACCGGTGACGAACTGGAGGGGGTTTCCTAGCACCGGAGGAGACCACAACCCAGGCCCTCCGTGAGGCGGGCCCCGCGCCCCTCGTGCCCCAGGCCGAGGGGCGCGGTTTATGTGTGGTGCCCGTCTTGTGTGGAGCCCGTCTTGTGTGGAGCCCGTCTTGTGTGGAGCCCGTCTTGTGTGAGCACCGTCTCGGCCCGGGTTAAGAATCGTTCGTCGCGGGTAAATAGGAGCGCCGAAGACAGCGAAAAAGACGGGATTGGTCGGGAACGATGTGTGGAGCGGCGGGTGAAGTCCGTCTCGACAATCAGGCCCCCGATGTGGCCGCGGTGGCTGCAATGGCGGAGACGATGGAGCCCCGCGGGCCGGACGCGTCGGGTGTGTGGTCGCAGGGGCGGGTGGCGCTCGGCCATCGCCGGTTGAAGATCATCGACCTGTCCGACGCCGGGGCCCAGCCTATGGTCGACGCCGAACTCGGATTGACCATCGCCTGGAACGGCTGCATCTACAACTACGAAGCCTTGCGCGACGAACTCGCTGGACACGGCTACCGGTTCTTCTCCCACAGCGATACCGAGGTTTTGCTCAAGGCGTACCACCACTGGGGTGACCGGTTCGTCGACCGGCTGTACGGCATGTTCGCCTTCGCGATCACCGAACGAGACAGCGGACGCGTACTGCTCGGCCGTGACCGGCTGGGCATCAAACCGCTGTACATCAGCGAGGATTCCCATCGCATCCGGTTCGCGTCGTCACTGCCCGCCCTGCTGGCCGGTGGCGGCGTCGACACCCGCATCGACCCGATCGCGCTGCACCATTACCTGACCTTCCATTCGGTGGTCCCGGCGCCGCGCACCATCCTGTGCGGGGTCCGCAAGCTCGCCCCCGGCACCCTGCTGGCCATCGAACCCGACGGCAAGCGACGTGAGATCACCTATTGGCAACCGGATTTCAGCCGTCGCGCGGACCGATCCGACTGGAGCGAACGCGATTGGGAGGACGCGGTCCTCGACTCGCTGCGGGCCGCCGTGAAGCGGCGCCTGGTCGCCGACGTGCCCGTCGGCTGCCTGCTCTCGGGAGGGGTGGATTCGAGCCTGATCGTCGGACTGCTCGCCGAAGCCGGCCAGCACGGACTGTCCACCTTCTCGATCGGTTTCGAATCGGTCGGCGGCGTCAAGGGTGACGAGTTCGTCTACTCCGACATCGTGGCCGAGCGGTTCGGCACCGACCACCACCAGATCCGCATCGACACCGCTCGGATGCTGCCCGCTCTGCAGGGCGCGATCGGCGCGATGAGCGAGCCGATGGTCTCCCACGACTGCGTCGCGTTCTACCTGTTGAGCCAGGAAGTCGCCAAGCACGTCAAGGTCGTTCAGTCCGGTCAGGGCGCCGACGAGGTCTTCGCCGGCTACCACTGGTATCCCCCGATGGCCGAGCCGGACGCGGCCAGCGTCGACGGTTCCCTGGCGCGTTACCGCGGAGCGTTCTTCGACCGCGATCACGACGGCGTGGCCGCACTGCTCGCTGACGACCGGCTCACCGGCCGGGAGGATCCCAGCCTGTCGTTCGTCGCGGAGCACTTCGCCCGGGCCGGCGCGCAGACCGGGGTGGACCGCGCGTTGCGACTGGACACCACCGTGATGCTGGTCGATGATCCGGTCAAGCGAGTCGACAACATGACGATGGCCTGGGGGCTGGAGGGCCGGGTGCCCTTCCTCGACCACGATCTGGTGGAGTTGGCGGCGACCTGCCCGCCTGAGCTCAAGACCGCCCACGGCGGCAAGGGCGTGCTCAAAGAGGCTGCCCGCCAAGTTATTCCGGCCGAGGTGATCGACCGACCGAAGGGCTATTTCCCGGTTCCCGCGCTTACCCACCTGGAAGGGCCTTACCTGGAGATGGTCCGCGACGCGTTGTACGCGCCCCAGGCCAAGGAACGCGGCCTGTTCCGGCCCGAGGCGGTCGAGCGGTTGCTTGCCGATCCCAACGGGCGGCTGACCCCGCTGCGCGGCAACGAACTCTGGCAGATCGGGCTCCTCGAGCTATGGCTGCAGCAGCACGGCATCACGGGGCCGGCCGCATGAGCACCTCGTCGCACACCGAGGCCATCACGATGAGCCTGCACGAGGCCTCACCCGAGGACCTGGTCCGCGAGATGTCCGACGACACCGTCCTTGAATTGGGTTGGGGCCGGCTGATTTTCGGGCAGACCTTCGAGAACCCCGACAAGCTGGCCGCGGTGCTGCAGCAGGAGGAGCAGGGCCGGCGCGACATCTGCATCTACGCCCGCGAATCGCATGTGCTGGTGGCCAAGTCGCCGGCCGAGCTGTTCATCGACCCGAGCCACACCTACCGCTGGCGGCTGCACTCCGACGATCCCGAAGTGCCGATACCGGCCGGATTCACCGTGCGCCCGCTACGCGATCAGGCCGAAGCCGACGAAATGAACCGGGTGTACGTGCGCTGCGGCATGGTGCCCGCCCCCACCGAACTGATCTGGAACAACCACCTGCACCGCGACGCGGTGGAGTATCTCGTCGCGGTGCGCGACGACGACGGCTCGGTGGTCGGCACCGTGACCGGGGTCGACCACAAACGGCTGTTCAACGATCCCGAGGACGGCTCGAGCCTGTGGTCACTGGCGGTCGACCCGACCGCCAGCCTGCCCGGCATCGGCGCATCGCTGACCCGCACGCTGGCCGCCGTGTTCCGTGAGCGCGGCCGCGCCTACCTGGACCTCTCGGTGGCCTATGACAACGACGCCGCGATCGCGCTGTACGAGAAGCTCGGCTTCCAGCGCGTTCCGGTGCTGGCCGTGAAGCGCAAGAACGCGATCAACGAGCCGCTGTTCACCCCGGCGTCCGAGACAGTCGACGATCTGAACCCGTACGCGCGCATCATCGCCGACGAGGCCATGCGCCGCGGAATCCGCATCGAGGTCCTCGACGCCGAAACCGGTGAGATGCGACTGTCTTACGGCGGCCGCAGCGTGGTGACGCGAGAGTCCTTGAGCGAATACACCTCCGCGGTCGCGATGAGCCGCTGCGACGACAAGCGACTGACCCGTCGCATCGTGTCCGAAGCCGGCATCGTCGTGCCGCGGGGCCGCCTGGCCACCTTCGATCACGACGACCACGCCTTCCTGGCCGAGGTCGGTGACGTCGTCGTCAAACCGACCCGGGGCGAGCAGGGTAAGGGCATCACCGTCGGGATCGACAGCCGCGAGGCGCTCGACGCCGCCCTGACCCGCGCCCGTGAACAGCACCCCGAAGTGCTGATCGAACAACGCGCATCCGGCGACGACCTTCGCCTGGTGGTCATCGACGGCAAGGTCGTCGCTGCGGCTCTGCGCAAACCGGCCGAGATCGTCGGCACCGGCACACACACTGTGCGAGAACTCATCGAGACCCAGAGCCGCCGCCGCGCCGCGGCCACCGGTGGTGAATCGCGTATCCCCCTCGACGACGTCACCGAAGCGACTGTCGCCGAGGCCGGTTGGTCCTTCGACGACGTCCTCCCCGAAAGCGAACGGCTGCGGGTGCGCAAGACCGCAAACCTGCACCAGGGCGGCACCATTCACGATGTGACGGCCATCGTGCATCCCGAGCTGTGCCGGGTCGCCGTGGTGGCGGCCGACGCCATCAGTATCCCGGTCACCGGCATCGATCTGCTGGTGCCCGACGTGACACGCGACGAGTATGTGTTCATCGAAGCCAACGAACGGCCCGGGCTGGCCAATCACCAGCCGCAGCCCACCGCACAGGCTTTCGTCGACTTCCTGTTCCCCGGACAGCCGGGTCTACCCCAGGCGTGGACCCCCAGCGAGGCGACGGACGCGCCGCCGCGCTGAATTCACCAGGTGCTGGTGCGTAACACGATCTCCGCCGCCAGCTGCGCGGTGGACTCGGCGGCATTGCGCCTGCCGGTGAACTCCACCAACCGGTAGTCGCTGTACACGTAGCGCTGACTGGCCCTGGCCAATGCCCGGGCGGCGGGGGTGCTGACCAGCGCGGTCGTGTTGATCTCCACCGGTGGGCAGTCCTCATCGCGGACCACTCCGTTGTGGTCGGGGACGCACGGATGTCCGCGGTCGATCACGACCAGGCCGGTGAATCGATCGAGCCGGGTGGCCGCCAGTTCCCACGCGAGCTCGGCGCCCGCGCGATCCCCCACCAGGATTCCCCACCGGACGTCGAGGGCGTCGAGGATGCCGATGACCGCTTTGGGATGTAGCCGGGGGTCGGCGCCGATGACGACCGTGCGAACCGACGCCGTGTGCAGGCGCTGACAGACCCCGTCGTAGGCAGCCGGTGCATGCTGGGCTGCGCCCAGCACGACGACATAGGGGCCCTTCTCCGGTCCGGTCACGCTGACCGGGACGGGGAACCCGTCGACAGTCACCATCGTCGAAGGCATTTCGCCACGTTACTGCGAAAGTGGCGTGCCCGAGGCAGTTTCGGCAGGGTTCCTCATCTCCTCAGATCGTGTTACGGATCTTCACAGCTTGTTTGGCAAACACGTCCAGGAACGTCTGCGGCAGTGACGCTTTGGCAGCAATGCTGGGATCAGATGTGGGAAAAGCGATTCCGAAAACTCCATACCGGCCCACGTTCTGGAACGCCATGTAAACACTACTGGCCGAACCCATCAGCTGCATCGTTTGCTGATACGCCAGCGCATCCTCACTCAAGCCGGGAAGTTCCGTGGTGGTGATCGGGATGCCCTTGCTCCGGGTGTCGAAGTAGGTCTCGAACTGGGCGCAGCGGACGGCGGCCGCCTCGAGCTTGTTCAGATCCAGAGGCCACGACAGCACCGTCATCACGATGCGTGTGCCGTTGTAGGTGGCCGCGTATTTGGCCGCGCTGCCCGGGCCGCGTTCGGCCGAGCCGGCGATGACGTTGGTCAGGGCGTTCGCGCAGCCCTCCGGTCGCGACCGCATCGACGGTGGACTACCGGTGTTGTCAGGCTGGCCCAGCTGCTCGACGATCCGGTCGTACTGCACGCCGGGCGGGAAATCAGCAGGCGCCAG
Organism: Mycolicibacterium aromaticivorans JS19b1 = JCM 16368; assembly: GCF_000559085.1. Classification (NCBI taxonomy): domain Bacteria; kingdom Bacillati; phylum Actinomycetota; class Actinomycetes; order Mycobacteriales; family Mycobacteriaceae; genus Mycobacterium; species Mycolicibacterium aromaticivorans. The sequence goes on from NZ_JALN02000001.1 coordinate 666,740, forward strand.
CGTGGCCTTCTCCAGCGTGGCGCCCGGCCACGTCGCGGTTCCCGACACCGCCGACCCGCAGCCGGCGACCAGGACCGCAGCCACCGACGCGGTGACCAGAACTGCCCGACCCGACATGAGTTCAGGGTAGGCGATGCACGCGGGTGCTCACCGTCGGACGCACCGGTGCACCACCGCTGATCAGCGACAACAGGGCATCGATGTCGAGGTGGGCGACCAGCAGATCGGCCATCAGATCGAGCTGGGTATCCCGTCGGGCCGGCACGCTGACATCGGTCGCAACCTCGAAACCGGTCCGGCCCGCGGCCGCCGCGACCGTGGTGAGCCACCCGCGCCGGAACTCGTCATTGTCCAGCAAGCCGTGCCAATGGGTGCCGAACACCGCGCCTCGCAGGTAGCCCTGGACGGCGCCGTCGGCGTCGAACCAGCCGTCCTCGCCACAGCTGGATACCCGACCGTGGTGGATTTCGTAGCCGCTCAACGGACTCTCCCAGTGCCGCAGCACCTTCTCGGCGGCGAAGTCGATCTCGGCATCGAGCAGTCCCAATCCCTCGACATCACCCGTCCGGGTTTCGACGGTGTCACCGATGCGCCGTGCCAGCATCTGAAAACCGCCACAGATGCCCAGCACCGGGCGACCGGAGTGCGCATAGGCGGTGATCGCTTCGGCCAGGCCCCGCTCGCGCAGCCAGCCGAGGTCGGCGACGGTCGCCTTGCTGCCGGGGATCACGACGACGTCGGCGTCGGCCAGTTCCGCAGGCTCGCTGACCCACCGGACCAACACGCCCGGTTCGCAGGCCAGCGCCTCGACGTCGGTGGAATTGGAGATGCGCGGCAGCCGGATCGCAGCGACGCGTAACCGCTGCTCACCGCGCGGCGGAGCCGGGATACCGACCACATGCCCGGCCACCACCGACACCGAATCCTCGGCGTCGAGCCAGAGCCCGTCGCTGTAGGGCACGATGCCGTAGGTGGGCCGGCCGGTGAGCTCTGCGAGCTGGTCGAGCCCGGGGGCCAGCAGGGCCGGATCCCCGCGGAACTTGTTGACGATGAAGCCCGCGATCAGCGCCTGGTCTTCCGGCGACAACACGGCGACGGTGCCGAACAGGTGAGCCAGCAGACCGCCGCGGTCGATGTCGCCGACGATCACCACCGGCAGATCGGCCGCCCGGGCCAACCCCATATTGGCCAGATCGGTTGCCCGCAAATTGATTTCGGCCGGCGATCCCGCACCTTCGCACAGCACGACGTCGAATTCCGCTCGCAGCGAAGCCAGTTCGTCGGCGACCACCCCGGCGAGCCGGTCGCGATGGTGGATGTAGTCGGCTGCGCCGACAGTGCCGACCGGGCGGCCCCTGACCAGCAACTGGGAGGTGCGGTCGCTGCCGGGTTTGAGCAGCACCGGGTTGAACCGGGTGCTCGGCGCCAGTCCGGCCGCGCGCGCCTGCATACCCTGGGCCCGGCCGATCTCGCCGCCGACCCCGTGCGCGTCCAGGGCGACCACCGAGTTGTTGCTCATGTTCTGTGCCTTGAACGGCGCCACGCGAATTCCCTTGCGCGCCAGCAGTCGGCACAACCCCGCGACGACCATCGACTTACCGGCATCCGATGTGGTGCCGGCGATCAGCAGCGCGCCGGCGCTCACGTCGTGGCGCCGAACGTGCGGTTGCGTACGCAACACGCCGCTGATCGCGTACGAGGACGCACACTCGCCATGACTAGGGCGCCAGCGTCAGGATTTCCGCACCGTCCTCGGTGACGACCAGCGTGTGCTCGAACTGCGCGGTCCACTTGCGGTCCTTGGTGGCCACCGTCCAGCCGTCGTCCCAGATCTCGTAATCCAGCGCCCCGAGGTTGATCATCGGCTCGATGGTGAACGTCATCCCCGGCTCCAGCAGGGTCTCCACCTCAGGCTGGTCGTAATGCAACACCACCAGTCCGTTGTGGAACGTCGTGCCGATTCCATGACCGGTGAAGTCACGAACAACGTTGTAGCCGAACCGGTTTGCGTAGGCTTCGATGACCCGACCGACAACCGACAGTGCACGCCCGGGCTTGACGGCCTTGATCGCGCGCATCGTCGCCTCGTGTGTGCGTTCGACCAGCAGACGGTGCTCCTCGCTGACCTCGCCCGCCAAGAAGGTGGCGTTGGTGTCACCGTGCACGCCGTTGATGTAGGCCGTCACGTCGATGTTCACGATGTCGCCGTCCTCGACGACGGTCGAATCGGGGATGCCGTGGCAGATGATCTCGTTCAGTGACGTGCAGCACGACTTCGGAAAACCCTTGTAGTGCAACGTCGACGGGTAGGCGCCGTGATCGATCATGTAGTCGTGGACGATGCGGTCGAGCTCGTCGGTGGTGACCCCCGGCGCGACGGCCTTACCCGCCTCGGCCAGCGCGCCGGCGGCGACCCGCCCGGCGACGCGCATCTTCTCGATCACCTCGGGCGTTTGGACCCACGGTTCGCTGCCTTCGGCGACCGTCGACTTACCGACGTATTCCGGTCGCTCGATCGCCTTCGGGACAGGCAGTTCCGGTGCAACGGTTCCGGGCCGGAGTGCGGTACGTACGGGCATGTTCCCAGCCTAGTGGCGGCGCAACAGCGGGCGCTTGGGGCCGCGAACGTTGACCGACCCCATGACCACCCGGCCGGTGAGCACGACGTGCGGGGTGCCTTCCGCCGGGGCGTCCTTGCGACGGTCGCGGGCGCTGCCGGCGTACACGGTGACGTCGTCGATCGACGCGCTGGCGCCGTCGGGCAGCCGCAAATCCAACGACCCGCGCACCATGTCCAGCTCGATCACGACGACCGGCCCGGCGAAGCGGGCATTGGTCAGGTCGAGGTCGACCGAGCCCAAGCGGCGCACCAGCGCCAGCCGGGTCGGCACCGTCCACTCGCCCTGTCGCCTCAGCGACCCCATCCAGCCGCGCAGTTCGACCCGGTCGGCAGCGGAGGTGACGATCGCCCCGGGCCCCGGCAGGTCGTCGACCAACACATCGAGATCGGAATGCATCCGCGCCGCCGACACCTGCGCCGACCGTTCCTCGAATTCGCCGATGTCGATCAGCCCGAGCGCGACGGCGTTGTGCAGCCGCCGCAGCGTTCCGTTGCGGTCGGCGTCGGAAACCCGCAGTCCAGGGGTGTGTTCGATTCCGGTCATGGCCTCTCCACGGTACCTGCTCGACCTCTGGGATCGGGCTGGCTAGCCTGGGCCGATGAGTGCGTCCATCTTTGGGCTGCCGCGCCGAACAGTCCTCCTCGGGGCCGCCGTCGCACCGATCGCCGCCTGCAATTCCAACACCGGTGAGCTCGTGTCCCCGCCGACGACGAGTGCGCCGGGTCAGGTGCTGGCGGCCACCACCGAAATCCCGGTCGGGTCGGGCAAGGTGATCGGCGACACCGTCGTCACCCAGCCCACCGCCGGCGTCTTCGAGGGATTCGTGGCCCGCTGCACGCACGCCGGCTGCAAGTTGTCCACGGTGACCGACGGCACGCTCGATTGCCCGTGCCACGGCAGTCGGTTCGGCCTGGACGGCGCCGTGTTGCGCGGGCCCGCCGTGACTCCGTTGACCCAGGTGGCGGTGCGGGTCGCGGGCGGCAACATCGTCGCCGGCTGACTCAGAGCCGGGCCGCGGCCCCGGTGAGGACGCCCTGGGCGCCAAGCCAGGTATCGCGGACGATGTCGGCGACCGGCAGAACCTCGCCGATGCGCGATGAGACCTGACCGGTGTTGGCCACGCTGGCCTCCATGTCGCCCTCGAAGTAGAGCTCGGTGACACCGCTGATCAGCGGCGCGGAGGCCCCCTCGGTCGACACCCGACGGGCCAAACCGACGTGCAGCACCCGCATCGTGGGATTGCCGGGAAGGTCGAGCAGGATCGTCCCGGAATCATCGGCGGCGACGATGGCGTCCTTGAAGTTGGCGTGTACCGCCGCCTCGCGGCTGGCCAGCATGCGAGTGCCCATCTGGACGCCCTCGGCCCCCAGGACCACCGCCGCGGCGGCCGAGCGGGCGTCACAGATCCCGCCTGCCGCGATCAGGGGCAGGGCGACCTGGTCGGCGATCAGCGGCAGCAGCACCAAGGTGGACGCTCCGAGCGCCGATTTGAATCCCCCGCCCTCGACGCCCTCGACCACCAACGCATCCACCCCGGCGTCGACGGCTTTGAGGGCGCCCCGCAGCGATCCCACCACGTGCACCACGGTCATCCCCGCGTCGTGCAGCCGGGCGGTGAACAGGGCCGGGTCGCCCGCGGAGGTGAACACGTGGCGGACGTTCGCCTCGGCGAGCACATCGACGATCGACGGATCCCGTTTCCAGCCCTGGATCATCAGATTGGCGGCCACCGGCCGGTCGGTCAGATCGCGCACTCGACTCAGGTCGGCGCGACCTTCCGGAGTGAGGGTTTCGATCACCCCGAGTCCCCCGGCCTCGGACACGGCAGCGGCCAGCGTGGCCCGCGCGATGTAGGTCATCGGGGCCTGGACGACGGGGTAGGCAACGCCCAGCAGAGTCTGAATCCGGTTGGCCACGCCTCATCTAAGCATCGGGTGTTCCACGGTCTGGAACCAGCAGCGACGCGCCGAGAACTCGACACGGCGCGGCATTTTTGGCAAACTCTTGTAGAGTCGTCGACACGCTTTCTAGCTGCATATTTCGAGGTGGTGCGATGCGTTATCAAATTGTTGCTCGGCGGATGTCACCCCCCGAGAGCCGCGACTATCGCCATCTGGTCGCGGTTCAGTATCAGGTCGGGAACGATGTCGACAGTTGTCGTCGCGAACACATGGTTCGCCGACTCGAGCGCGGCGACACGGCGTACGTCGCGACCGAGCAAGACCACTCCGAAGTCGGCGTGTTCGACCTCTTCGGCGACAAGGCGTTTCGAAAGTCCAAGTACTTGCGCAGCTACGGTGACGACGACTTCTGGAATGAGAGCCTGTCGTACCTGCCGACGTTCTGACGCCTGGGGTTAAGCCAGGTAGTCGGCGGGCAACTCCTGCAGCATCATCTTGACCATCCGGACCGCATACTCCGAACTCCCGCCGCCCACGATCAGCGCTGCGAACGCCATATCACCGCGGTAGCCGGCGAACCAGGCATGGGATCCGCCTGCGAACTCGGCCTCGCCCGTCTTACCGCGCACATCGCCGGCGTCGCTGATGTCCTTTGCGGTGCCATTGGTGACCACCAGCCGCATCATCGGGCGCAGACCGTCGAGCATCGCCGGGGTGATCGGAGGGTGATCGCCGGTCTCGGAGGTCTGGCTGCCCACGATCAGGTGGGGGGTCGGCGTCTTGCCCGCGGCGACGGTCGCGGCCACCAGCGCCATACCGAACGGCGTGACCAGCACCTTGCCCTGGCCGAATCCGTCCTCGGTGCGTTCGGCCAGGTTCACCGTCGGCGGCACCGTGCCGGTCACCGTGGTCAACCCGTCGATGGTGTAGTCCGGGCCGATGCCGTATTGCGAGGCCGCCACGGTCAGCGCCGTCGGGGGCATCCGGCTGGCCAGTTCGGCGAACGTGGTGTTGCACGAGTTGGCGAACGCCTTCGACATCGGAACCGTGCCGAGGTCGAACTTGTTGTAGTTCGGCACGGTTCGGTTGCCGATGTCGATCTCACCCGGGCAACCGAGCAAGGTGTTGGGGGTGGCCATGTTGCGGTCGATGGCCGCGCCTGCGGTGACGATCTTGAAGGTCGAGCCGGGCGGGTACAGTCCGGTCGTGGCTGCCGGTCCGTCGGCGTCGGCCGCGGCATTCTGCGCGATGCCGAGGATCTCGCCGGTCGACGGCTTGATCACCACCAGCATCGCCTTGCGGCCCTGAGTGTCGACGGCGTGCTGGGCGGCGTTCTGCACCGCCCGGTCCAGGGTGATCGAAATGGACGGTGCCGGGGTGGGCGCCACTTCGTGCAGCACATCGATATCGGCGCCATTCTGATTGACGCTGACCACTCTCCAGCCGGCCTCGCCGTCGAGCTCGTCGATCACCGCCTTCTTCACCTGGCCCATGACGGCCGGGGCGAAGCGGTCGTCGGTGGGCAGCAGGTCGGCCTGCGGGGTGACGACCACCCCTGGCAGCATGTCCAGCGCCTGAGCGACCTTGTCGTGGTCCGCCGGCTTCAAGGTGACCAGGTCCAGCGGGGCGCTCGAGGAGCTGGCCTGCTCGGCGAGGCGCTGCGGGTCCAGGGTGTTGTCGAACTGGCGCAGCTGGTCGGCGACCACCCGCGCGGTGGACATCAGCGCGGGGCCTGCTTTGGCGGCGTCGAGCTGATAGCGATACAGGTTGGCCGGGGCGAGCACATCGGTCCCGCCGAGCTCATTGACCGACGCCCGCCGCGGCGGGTCGGAACGCAGCGAGAAGTGCTGGTGCTCACCAAGTTTCGGATGCAGTCCGGCAGGGGTCCAGCGGACGTGCCAATTGCCCTCGTCGCGGATCATCTGCAGCACGCCGTCGTAGGTCCACGTTCGCTTCTTGGGCAGCTGCCAAGTGAAGCGGTAGTTCACGCTGCCGGTGTCCTCGGTGTATCGCGAGCCGAGGATCTGGGCGTCGAGGTGGGTGGCCTGCAGCCCTGCCCACGCCTCGTTCAGCGCGGCCTGGGCGTCGGCCGGGCGGTCGGACAGCTGCGCAGCCGACGCGGTGTCCCCCTTGGTGAGGTCGGCGAAGAACTTCTCCGCAGCCGGGCCCGGCCCATCGGGGCGCGGGGTGCACGCCGACAGGGTCGCCGACGCCGCCACCACCGCCAAAACCGAGATGACGCCTGTTACTCGTGTTGCTAATGAGGTGCAAGTAGCCATTGGGGCAAATGTTATGAGCCCGTGACCGGAAAGTGCCGCAAACACACCGCGGCACAGTCGATCGGAAGCTCACAGTTGCGCAGCGTCGGTCACAGGACCGACGCCAGTGAATACTCCTTGACCCACGCCACCATCATCTTCGCTCCGGCCGAGATGTCGGGGCCCAGCATGTCCAGCTGGATCGCCAGGTGCATCGGGCCCGGCGGAAACATCGAGGTGTCCTTGGTGGTGAAGATCGTCGTGCCATCGACGTAAGTGGTGATCTCGCTCGGTGTCCACTTCACCGCGTAGGTGTGCCACTGCGTGGCGTCCACCGGCATCGTCGCACCGTCCTGCTGGTTGGTCGACGAGTAATGCAGGACCGAATTCACCGCCTGCCGTGAGCCGTCGCCCCAGATCTCCATGAAATCGATTTCGCCTCCCGTGGGCCAGTTTTCGGCATCTGGCCATAGCAACAGCACCGGGTCGTAGTTCGGCGCACCCGCCGGAATCTTGACTCGGACCTCCCAGGCGCCGTACTTCTGGCCGGGCCCCCACGCGATACCCGCATCGTTGCCTGCTGCGTCACCCGACAGCGTCATGACCCCGTCGGCGAACGAAATCTGGTTCGGCGTGCGGTTGCCGTGTTGGGTCCTGCCGTTGTACACCCACCAGTCCGACAGCACCGACGAGTCAGTGAAGAACGTGGATCGCGTTGGTGTGCCCCATGTCCCGGCACCTCCCGGATCGCCGGGCAACGGGATCGTACCGGTCACCTTCGCGACGAGGCTTGCCGTCGACCCCCATCCCGGAACCAGCAGTCCCATCAGTCCGTGATAGCGCCCGGCCATGGCGTCGCTCACCGATGCGGTGAACAGGTCCCCGGAGGCGGGCACGAAGTCGGCCCCGGGTGTGTAGGTGAAGCGACCGCTGGTGTCGACCTTCACCGTCCCGTCCGCCGCCGTGCTCACGGTGTACTTGAGTGTGTCGCCGTCGGCGTCGCTGCCGATGACCTGCCCGCTGATGGTGCCGTCGTCATTGATGACATTCTTCGACGCGTCGTAATAAATCGTGGGCGTTCGGTTGAAGAAGGTGACCTGAATCTGCCGGGCCATCACATTGAGGAATCCCAGCGGATTACCCACTGCCGAAGCACTTTTGGCGGCCCTTGCCGCCGCGGACGGTTGCGCGGCGGCCAGTGCGGAGGCGGTGACCTGGGCCTGCGTCTGCACCTGCGCCGCGACCCGGCGTCCGGTCGCCGCGGCCGCCGCTACCGGTTTCTTCGCCTGCGGCCGACTCACAGCCGAGGTGTGCGATGACGGCTTGGTATGTGCCACAACGGATTTCGATGTGGACGCCGACGCTGACGACGACGAGCCGTCGTCAGCAGCGGCGACACCGCATCCCACTGTGATCGAGGCGCCAACCCCGAACGCCATCAGGGCGCCGCCCACCCAGCCGGAATATGGCAAACCATAACGAGATTCCCGCATGTCGACCCCCCGATTCGACAACGCGGACAGACCGCAAACGCCCCGGACCCCCCGCGAACTCCAGACCTTGACGCGACTTGCACCGCGCCTCACCTACATTAGGCGGGGTTGGGACGATCTCGTTTCAGATCGGGCACATGTAAATATGACGAATTCAGTCGAGCAGGACGGTTGCGAACATCCCGACCTCGGCGAAACCCACGCGCGCATATGCCGCACGGGCGACCGCGTTGAAGCTGTTGACATACAGGCTCGCGATGCGCCCGCTGTTGACCACGGCGGCGGCCACCGCCGCGGTGCCCGACGTGCCGAGCCCGTGGCCGCGCCACTCCGGATGCACCCACACGCCCTGAATCTGGCCGACCACCGGAGACTGCGAACCCACCTCTGCTTTGAACACCACCTGCCCGCGCTCGAAACGGGCATACGCCCGGCCGGCCGCGATCAGGCTGGCGACGCGGCGGCGGTATCCCCGGCCGCCATCTCCGATCCGCGGATCGATACCGACCTCGCCGATGAACATGTCGATCGCCGCAACCAGGTAGGCGTCGAGCTCGTCGACCCGCACGCGCCGCACCGCCGGGTCGATCCGTGCAGACGGCGACACACCCAGTGCCATCAGCGGTTGGTGGTCGCGCACATCGCGGGCAGGCCCCCAGGTGTGCTGCAGGCGGTCCCAGAGCGGCAGCACCAGTTCGGCCCGGCCGACCAGAGACGAACAGCGCCGGGCGGTGCTCATCGCCTTGTCGGCGAACGCATGCAGGTCCGGCTGAGCGCCGCGTAGAGGAATCAAATTCGCCCCGGCGTAGCACAGGGATTCCTCAGCGCGCCTGCGCGTCCAGAGTTCGCCGCCGATCGCCTGCGGCTCGACGCCGTGATCGGCGACGCGCGCCGCGACCATGCAGGAGCCGACCGGATCGTCGGCGAGAACCCGGCTCACCGCCGCGGCGTCGCGCACCACCGAGACCCGTCGCTCGTCGACCAGACGAAACAGTGGCGGAGCCGACATGGGCCTTACTTTCTGCGGAGTGAAACCCCGGCGGGTAACGCCATCAGCTTACGGTCACGACAGGCGAACCGCTGGCAGATGTGCCGCTGTCACGCTGGGCGTCGCCGATCTCGGAGGCAAGTCTCATTGCCTCTTCGATCAGCGTCTCGACGATCAGTGCCTCTGGCACGGTCTTGATCACTTCGCCCTTGACGAAGATCTGTCCCTTGCCGTTGCCCGACGCCACGCCGAGATCGGCTTCGCGCGCCTCCCCCGGACCGTTGACGACGCATCCCATGACGGCCACCCGCAGCGGCACGTCGAGTCCGTCCAGACCGGCCGACACCGCATTGGCCAGCGTGTAGACGTCGACCTGCGCCCGCCCGCACGACGGGCAGGACACGATCTCGAGACCGCGGGGCCGCAGGTTCAGCGACTCCAGGATCTGGATGCCGACCTTGACCTCTTCGACCGGAGGGGCTGACAGCGAGACGCGGATGGTGTCGCCGATCCCCCGAGACAGCAGCGCACCGAAGGCCACCGCCGACTTGATGGTGCCCTGGAACGCAGGCCCCGCCTCGGTGACGCCGAGATGCAATGGGTAATCACACTTTTCGGCCAGCTGCTCGTAGGCGGCCACCATCACGACCGGATCGTTGTGCTTGACGCTGATCTTGATGTTGCCGAAGCCGTGCTCCTCGAACAGCGACGCTTCCCACAGCGCGGACTCGACGAGCGCTTCCGGGGTGGCCTTGCCGTACTTCTCCATGAACCGCTTGTCCAGGGAGCCGGCGTTCACCCCGATGCGGATCGGAATACCCGCGGCGCCCGCAGCCTTGGCGACCTCGCCGACCCGTCCGTCGAACTCCTTGATGTTGCCGGGGTTGACGCGCACGGCCGCGCAGCCTGCATCGATCGCGGCAAAGATGTACTTCGGCTGGAAGTGGATGTCGGCGATCACCGGGATGTTGCTGTGCTTGGCGATCTCGGACAGCGCGTCGGCGTCTTCCTGGCGCGGGCACGCCACCCGCACGATGTCGCAGCCCGCGGCAGTCAGCTCGGCGATCTGCTGCAGCGTCGTGTTGACGTCATGAGTCTTGGTGGTGCACATCGACTGCACCGAGATCGGGTGGTCGCTGCCGACGCCGACGTCGCGCACCATCAGCTGGCGGGTCGTGCGGCGCGGCGCCAGGACGGGTGCGGGCGGGGCCGGCATGCCCAGGCCAATGGAAGTCACTTCTTCATCTCCAAACGTCGGGCCGACTACTGGAACAGTCGAATCGGGTTGACCAGGTCAGCGGTGACGGTCAACAGCATGTAGCCGACCACCACGACGAGGATCACGTAGGTGGCGGGCATCAGCTTCAGGTAATTGACCGGCGCCGCGGCTACTTTGCCGCGCGCCGACCGAAGCAGGTTGCGGATCTTCTCGAATACCGCGATCGCGATGTGGCCGCCGTCGAACGGCAGCAGCGGCACCAGGTTGATCGCGCCGAGCACGAAGTTCAGTTGCGCCAGGAAGAACCAGAACGCCACCCACAGACCGTGATCGACCGTGTCGCCGCCGATGATGCTGGCGCCCACCACGCTGATCGGGGTCTCGGGATCACGCTCGCCGCCGCCGATGGAGTGCACCAGCGCGCCGACTTTGGTCGGGATCTTCGCCAGCGACTTGCCCAGTTCGACGGCCAGGTCACCGGTGAACGCGAACGTCGCGGGGACCGCCGACAGCGGGTTGTATTGCGTGGGCGCGAACACCTCGGGCGCGACACCGATGGCGCCGACAGTGGTCGGTGCGGTCGCGTCCTTGGACGTCCACCGCTGGGTCGCAGTGACGTCGACAGTGGTGGTGAACTCGCGGGACTGCCCGTTCTCGACACGGTCGACGGTGAAGACGGTGGGACCGTTCACCTTGCGCACCGCGGCGACGAGCTCGTCGAACGTCTTGATTCGGGCGTCACCGACTTTGGTGATGACGTCGCCCTTCTTGATGCCGGCCAGCGCGGCCGGACCGGGTCCAGCGCAGTCGCCCGCCTTGCCTTTGCTGAGTTGTGGTGCCACACAAGCGGTTTCGCCGACCATCGCATTCGTCGGTTGATGCAGGTTGGGCAGACCCCACACGACGGCGATTGCGTAGATCAGCACCAGACCGATGATGAAGTTCATCGCCGGCCCGGCGAACAGCACCGCCACCCGCCTCCAGGTGTCCTGCTTGAACATCGCGTAGGGGCGCTCTTCGGGCGTGAGTTCCTCGACCGAGGTCATGCCGGCTATATCGCAGAAGCCACCGAGCGGGACCGCCTTGACGCCGTACTCGGTGGAGCCGAGCCTGTTGGGCCGGTGCGTGGACCACAGGGTCGGGCCGAAGCCCACGAAGTAGCGGCGCACCTTCATTCCGGTGGCGCGGGCCACCCACATGTGGCCGCACTCGTGCAGCGCCACGGAGATGAGGATGCAGAGTGCGAACAGCACAATGCCGATAACGAACATCATCGGATTGAAGCGACCTCCTGTGTGACGGCCTCGCGGGCCCGTTGCCGTGCCCAGCGCTGCGCGTCAAGTACTTCTTCCACGGTAGCGGGTTCGGCGGCCCACTGGTCTGCGGCGTGCAGCACGTCGGCGATTGTTCGCACGATGGCCGGGAACCGGATCTTTCCGGCCAGGAAGGCCTCGGCGGCCTCTTCATTGGCGGCGTTGTACACCGCGGTCAGACAGCCGCCGGTCTGTCCGGCCTCGCGAGCCAGGTCGACGGCGGGAAACACCGAGGCGTCCAGCGGCTCGAACTCCCAGGTGGAGGCGGTGGTGAAGTCGCAGGCCGCGGCCGCGGCCGGCACCCGGTCCGGCCAGCCCAATGCGAGTGAGATCGGCAGTTTCATGTCCGGCGGGCTGGCCTGGGCGATCGTCGAGCCGTCGGTGAACGTCACCATCGAGTGCACGATCGACTGGGGATGCACGACGACCTGGATGCGCTCGTAGGGAACACCGAATAGCAGGTGCGTCTCGATCAGCTCCAGACCCTTGTTGACCAGCGACGCCGAGTTCAGCGTGTTCATCGGGCCCATGTTCCAGGTCGGATGTGCGCCTGCCTGCTCGGGAGTGACGGGCTCGAGTTGCGCGGCCGACCAGCCGCGGAACGGTCCGCCGGAGGCGGTGAGCACCAGTTTGGCGACCTCGTCGGGAGTGCCCGAGCGCAGGCACTGCGCCAGCGCCGAGTGCTCGGAATCTACGGGCACGATCTGTCCCGGAGTCGCTGCCTTGACCACCAGCGGTCCGCCGGCGACCAGCGATTCCTTGTTGGCCAGCGCCAGCCGGGCGCCGGAGGCCAGCGCGGCCAGAGTCGGCTCCAGGCCCAACGCCCCGACCAGGGCGTTGAGCACGACGTCGACGCCCGTGCCGCAGGTGTCCTGCACCAGCCGGGTGACCGCGTCGGGGCCGCTGTAGGTGACATCGCCGACCTTGTCCGCGGCAGCCGGGTCGGCGACGGCGACGCTGGTCACACCGGTCTCGGCGCGCTGCCGGGCCAGCAGGTCGGGATTCCCGCCGCCGGCGGCCAGGCCGACGACTTCGAACCGGTCCGGATTCTCCGCGATGACCTCCAGCGCCTGGGTTCCGATGGAACCGGTGCTGCCCAAGATCAGGACCCGGAGACGGTTGGCGGCGCTCACCATTCAATTGTGCCGCGTGCGGACCGCAATCCCGGCATCGCTGCCGATTCGCGCGCGCTCAGACTGTGACGCGTTTGTGACCCCACCCGCGGCGCACCCGTCCGCAACGGGGTGCGTGCCGAATTGCCTGTGCATTGCCGATCACGACCGGTCGGACCGACTGGAACCGATTCACACGACAAGGGAGTCACCTATGGCATTTCATCGCACCGTTCTGAGCGCTGTCGGACTGACGGCGGCCGCCGTGCTCTTCGCAGGCTGTTCCTCGACCAGTACGACGGCGCAGTCGTCGTCGAGCACCTCATCTGCGGCGACCAGCACGACCACAGCCACCACCTCGGCGGCGGCCGCACCGGCCGGCACGCTCGTCGGGCCCGGTTGCGCGAGCTATGCCGAGAAGGTGCCCACCGGACCCGGTTCGGTCGCGGGCATGTCGAAAGACCCGGTGACGGTGGCAGCCAGCAACAATCCGCTGCTGAAGACGCTGACGTCGGCGTTGACGGGCAAACTCAACCCGAACGTCAACCTGGTGCAGACCCTCGACAGCGGGCAGTTCACGGTGTTCGCGCCGACCGATGACGCGTTCGCCAAGCTCGACCCCGCCACCGTCGAGAAGCTCAAGACCGACTCGAACCTGTTGACCTCGATCCTGACCTACCACGTGGTTCCGGCGCAGGCCAGCCCCGCTCAGGTCGTCGGCCAGCACAAGACCGTCCAGGGTGCCGAGGTCACGGTGACCGGCTCGGGTGACGCACTGAAGGTCAACGACGCCAACGTCGTGTGCGGCGGTGTGCAGACGGCCAACGCCACGGTCTACCTGATCGACACGGTGTTGATGCCGCCCGCCCAGTGACCCGGCGCGCTCCGTACGAACCACGACAACTCTCAACACATCGCAACGGTGCGCTGACCTCTCCTGGCGCAACGCCTTACGAAAGGAATGATCGAATGTCGATGAAGGTATCCACAACGGCCGCTTCGATGGCCGGCCTCACCCTGGCCGCGGTTTTCTCGGTGGTCTCGGCTCCATTGGCCGGCGCCGACACCCCCGCCGGCCCGGTCGGGCCCGGTTGTGCGGCGTATGCCCAGCAGGTGCCCACCGGGCCCGGTTCGGTAAGCGGTATGTCGATGGCCCCGGTCGCCACCGCGGCAGCGAACAACCCGATGCTGACCACCCTGACGGCTGCGCTGTCCGGCAAGCTGAATCCGGAGGTCAACCTGGTCGACACCCTCAACGGCGGCCAGTTCACCGTCTTCGCGCCGACCGATGCCGCCTTCGCGAAGATCGCCCCGGCCACCATCGACCAGCTCAAGACCAACAAGGATCTGCTGACCTCGATCCTGACTTATCACGTAGTTCCCGGCCAGGCCACACCCGACAAGGTGGTGGGGACTCACAAGACCGTCCAGGGCGCGGACCTGACGGTCACCGGCACGGGCGATCACCTGCAGGTGAACGGGGCCAACGTCGTATGCGGTGGCGTGCGCACCGCCAACGCCACGGTGTACCTCATCGACACGGTGCTGATGCCGCCGGCGCAGTAGACCGGCGGGACCCGTACGCCGGCCGACTCGGTAAACGAGCGCGGCGGCGTGCGGGTCACCCCGCGGGTTCGCACCGCGTCGCGCATACCTTCTGCACGGAAAGGGCAGCATAAGAACATGCCCACACTGCTGTGGTTTCGCCGCGACCTGCGATTGAATGATCTGCCCCCGCTGTTGGAGGCCGCGGCCGACGGCACCGAGGTGCTCGCCTGCTTCGTGCTGGACCCGCGCCTGGAGACGTCATCGGGCCCCCGTCGACTGCAATTCCTCGGGGACTCGCTGCGTACATTGGCCGACTCCCTCGACGGTCGGCTGCTGATCACCCGCGGGCGGCCCGAGGAACGAATCCCATTGCTGTGCAAGCAGATCAACGCCACCGACGTACATATCTCGGCCGACTTCACCCCGTTCGGGGTGCGGCGCGACGCGGCGGTCGCGGCCGCACTGGCCGATTCCGGGGTGACGCTGCAGGCCACCGGTTCGCCCTATCTCGTCACGCCGGGTCGAGTCACCAAGGACGACGGCACGCCGTACAAGGTCTTCACCCCGTTCTTGGCCCGGTGGCGGGACGTCGGGTGGCGCGGGCCTGCCGCGTCGGCAACGGCGAAGGTGAACTGGATCGACCCGGCGGACCTGTCTGCGAAGCTGCGGGTGGACGCCCCCGACCCGGGCGCTGACCTGGACCTCGATGCCGGCGAGGCGGCGGCGCTTGCCGGGTGGAAAGAGTTCGTCGGCTCTCATCTGGCCGACTACGACGAGGACCGCAACCGGCCGGACAAAGCGGCGACCAGCCGCATGTCGGCGCATCTGAAGTTCGGCACGATTCACCCGAGGACGATGGCCGCCGATCTCGACTTCCGCGCCAAGGGCCCGGCCTCGTACCTGCGGGAACTGGCGTTCCGGGACTTCTACGCCGCGGTGCTCGACCAGTGGCCGGACAGCGCGTGGTGGAACTGGAACCGCAACTTCGACGCCATCGAGGTGGACACCGGCCCCGAGGCAACGAAGGCGTTCGAAGCCTGGAAGGAGGGCCGCACCGGTTTTCCGATCGTCGACGCCGGAATGCGTCAGCTGCGCGACTCGGGATTCATGCACAACCGGGTGCGGATGATCGTGGCCTCCTTCCTGGTCAAGGATCTGCATCTGCCGTGGCAGTGGGGCGCCCAGTGGTTCCTCGAGCAGCTGGTCGACGGCGACATGGCCAACAATCAGCACGGCTGGCAGTGGTGTGCCGGGTCGGGGACCGACGCGGCCCCCTACTTCCGGGTGTTCAACCCGACCACCCAGGGCCAGAAGTTCGATCCCGACGGGGAGTACATCCGGCGGTGGGTGCCCGAGCTGGCCGGCCCCGAACTGGCCGGCGTCGATGTGCACCGTCTGAAAGACGGCCCGCCGCCCGGTTATCCGGAGCCGATCGTCGACCACGCCGCGGAGCGGGTCGAAGCGCTGCGGCGCTACGGCCAGATCGGCTGAGCTGGCGTCGAAGCGGTATGCCAGAATTACCGCAGTTGCCGAGTGACAGGAGCCGCAATGGTCAGCACCGAGGTGGAGCGCTATTCAGAGGTCGATCCGGCCGACGTACCCTCAGCTGCCTGGGGCTGGAGCAAGGTCAATCCGCGCACCTGGCACGCTCTTGGCATTTTCGTCACGGTCTTCCTGCTGGCGATGTTGAAGGGCAATCACGTCGGCCACGTCGAGGATTACGTGCTGATCGTGTTCGCGGTGCTGGTGTTCGCCGTGACCGTGCGCGACTGGTGGGGTCGCCGCCGCGGCTGGATCCGCTAGCTGTTCCTGCGCAGCAGGCTACTTTGTCCCTTCGCTCACGCGACATTGACGCTACGCAGAGGGCTACTCGCATTTCGTGTGCGTGAGTTAGATCTCGCGGCGCCTACTCGTTATCCGCTGGCGGCGAGCTGACCGCATGCCGCCGCGATCTCCCGCCCGCGGGTGTCCCGCACCGTGCACGACACCCCTTGCGCCTTCACCCGGCGGACGAATTCGCGTTCCACCGGCTTCGGGCTGGCATCCCACTCACTGCCCGGCGTGGGGTTGAGCGGAATCAGGTTCACGTGGGCCAGCGGGCCGAGGGCCTGATGCAGCTTCTTGCCGAGGAGATCAGCCCGCCACGGCTGGTCGTTGACGTCGCGGATCAGCGCGTACTCGATCGACACCCGCCGGCCGGTCTGGTCGGCGTAGTACCGCGCGGCATCCAGCACCTCGCTGACCTGCCAGCGGTTGTTCACCGGCACCAGAGTCTCGCGAAGCTCATCGTCCGGGGTGTGCAGTGACAACGCCAGCGTGACACCGAGGTGTTCGTCGGCGAGCTTGCGCATCGCCGGTGCCAGCCCTACCGTCGACACCGTGACCGACCGCGCGGAGATCCCGAAGCCATCCGGGGGCGCCGCGGTGATGCGCTGCACGGTGGCAAGTACCCGCGAATAGTTGGCCAGCGGCTCACCCATCCCCATGAACACGACATTCGACAGGCGTTCGCCGAACTCGTCGCGCGAGATCACCGCCGCCGCCCGAACCTGCTCCAGGATCTCGGCGGTGCTCAGATTTCGGGTCAGGCCGCCCTGTCCGGTCGCGCAGAACGGACACGCCATGCCGCAGCCGGCCTGCGACGAGATGCACACCGTGTTGCGGTTCGGGTAGCGCATCAGCACCGACTCGAACGTGGCGCCATCGTGGGCGCGCCACAACGTCTTTCGAGTCTCACCCGCGTCGCACTCGATCTCTTTGGCCACCGTGAGCAGCTTCGGGAACAGCGCATCGGCGCATGCGTCGCGGACCGCCGCGGGCAGATCGGTCATCTGCTGAGGGTCGGCGAGCAACCGCCCGTAGTACTGCTGCGCGAGTTGCTTGGCCCGAAATGCCGGCAGCCCCAATTCGGCCACCGCGGCCGCGCGGGCGTCGGCGTCCAGGTCGGCGAGATGCCGCGGCGGTAACCCACGCCGCGGCGCCTCGAAGACGAGCTTTTGTTTCATTGGCTCCAGTATGGCGGTCAGGCCAGCAGAGTCAGGACTATCCAGCCGGCGACCGCAGACGGCAGCATCGCGTCGATGCGGTCCATGATCCCGCCGTGGCCGGGCAGCAGCGTGCCCATGTCCTTGATACCGAGGTCACGCTTGACCTGGGACTCCACCAGGTCGCCGAGCACTCCGGTGATCACCAGCATCAGCCCGAGCGGCAGACCGACCCAGGCCGGCTTGTGCAGCAGGAACGTGACCGAAAGCACGGCCGCGGTGACGCCGAACAACAGCGAGCCGCCCAGGCCCTCCCAGGATTTCTTCGGGCTGATCGCCGGGGCCAGCAGATGCTTGCCGAACAGAACGCCGGCTGTGTAGCCGCCGATGTCGGCGAACACGACCGTGGCGATCACAGTGAAGACCCGGGCGCCGCCGTTGTCCTGAAAGATCAGCAGTGCGGTGAAGCTCGCGAACAACGGGACCCAGGTGGCCAGCAGCACCGAGGCGGCGATGTCGCGAAGATAGTTGACCGGCTGCTCGCGCAAGCCCTGACCGAGCAGGCGCCACACCATGGCGACCACGATCGTGGCGCCGTAGGCGCCCAGCGTTCCCGCCACGCCCCACGGCCACGCCAGCCAGATCATCGCCTGGCCGCCGAGCAGCAGTGGCACGACGGGCATCACATACTCGTGCTCGCGGAGCCGGCGGACTACCTCGTGGGTGGCGATCGCCATCGCGATGGCCAGTATCGGCATCCACCACTTCGGGGCGAACAGCAGGCTGCCGATCGCCATCGCGCCGAGCACGACGCCGACCGCGATGGCGGCGGGCAGATCACGCCCTGCGCGCGAACTCTTGGGCGATGGCTGCGCGGCCGCGCCGCCGGTATCGGTTTCCGCCACTTCGATGCGTTGCTGAAAGGTGGCTACACCTCCAGCAATTCGCCTTCCTTGTGCTTGACCAACTCTTCGATCTGGCCGACGTAGGTGGCCGTGGCCTTGTCCAGATCCTTCTCGGCGCGCCCAACCTCGTCCTCACCGGCTTCGCCGTCCTTGCGGATGCGGTGCAGTTCCTCCATGGCACGGCGGCGCACGTTGCGCACCGACACCTTGGCGTCCTCACCCTTGGACTTGGCCTGCTTCACCAGATCGCGGCGGCGTTCCTCGGTCAGCTGCGGGATCGACACCCGGATGATGTTGCCGTCATTGGTGGGGTTCACCCCGAGATCGGAGTGACGGATCGCGTCTTCGATCGCCCGTAGCTGCGACGCCTCGTAGGGCTTGATGACGACCATCCGCGCCTCGGGCACGTTGACGCTGCACAGCTGCGTGATCGGCGTCGGCGACCCGTAGTAGTCGACGACGACGCGCGAGAACATACCCGGGTTGGCCCGTCCGGTCCGGATGGACGCCAAGTCGTCGCGGGCGACCGCCACGGCCTTCTCCATCTTCTCTTCGGCATCGAAGAGAGCCTCTTCGATCATGCGCCGCTCCTCCTCATCGCTTCGCTCTGCATCGTCGCCGGCGGGATCATGCGCCGCTCCTCCTCATCGCTTCGCTCTGCATCGTCGCCGGCGGGATCATGCGCCGCTCCTCCTCATCGCTTCGCTCTGCATCGTCGCCGGCGGGATCATGTAGTGGTCCTCCTCAACCGCTGACCAGAGTTCCGATCTTCTCACCTGCGACCGCCCGGGCGATATTCCCGTCGGTGAGCAGGTTGAAGACCAGGATCGGCATTCCGTTGTCCATGCACAAACTGAACGCCGTGGCATCGGCTACCTGAAGCCCGCGGTCAAGCACTTCGCGGTGGCTGATTTCGGTGATCATCTCGGCATTCGGGTCCTGCCGTGGGTCGGCGGTGAAGACACCGTCGACCGCCTTGGCCATCAACACGATGTCGGCGCGGATCTCCAGAGCACGCTGCGCGGCGGTGGTGTCGGTGGAGAAATACGGCAGCCCCATGCCGGCGCCGAAGATCACGACGCGTCCCTTCTCCAGGTGCCGCACCGCGCGCAACGGAATGTAGGGTTCCGCGACCTGCCCCATGGTGATGGCGGTCTGAACCCGCGTGACTATACCTTCTTTTTCCAGGAAGTCTTGCAGCGCAAGGCTGTTCATCACCGTGCCGAGCATGCCCATGTAATCGGAGCGGGTGCGTTCCATCCCCCGCTGCTGCAGCTGCGCACCGCGGAAGAAGTTCCCGCCGCCGATGACGACGGCAACCTGGACGCCGCTGCGGACGACTTCGGCGATCTGGCGGGCCACCTGTGCGACGACATCAGGATCGAGCCCGACCGATCCGCCGCCGAACATCTCCCCGCCGAGCTTGAGTACCACCCTGTTGAAATGTGGGCGCAATTCCTGAGAATCCGTCGCCGTCTCCCCCATCAGACTCCTCGGACTAGTCGGGCTCCTGGCATGAGAGTGCCATCCCGGCGGCATTCGGGACGGCACTTCCATCCTGCCTCATCGCCGAAGGTGCCGATTTCCCGGGTTCTCCCCTGGTCCGCACGTCACCACAGCACAGCGATACTCGCTGCTGCCAGCGATAAGACCCCGACCGAGAAGAAGACCGGGCGCGGCACGGGCTCGCCGGTGCGCCGCTGCCGGGCGTTGCCCATACCGAGCAGGCCACCGATCACCACCAGGATGGCCAGCTTGACCCCGATCTTGGGATAGTTCAAGACAATTCCGGCGGGCCACGGCGCGGCCAGCGCCAGACCGGTGAGCAGTGACACGAGCAGTCCGTAATCCATCAACCGGGTGGTGCGGAACCTGCGGGCGGCCCCCTCGGCCGCCCACGCGCCGAACGTCACCGCGAACCCGACGATGTGCATCAGCACAACTACGTGACGTAGTAGTTCCATGCGGCGAAGCCTACGACACGCCGCTGCGCGCCGAAGATGGGTTCAGCCGAGATGCGCCGACAGCAACCAGGCCGGCATCGACTTGCGACCCTTCGCCTCCTCGCGCAGCTCACCACCGGCGAACTCCACCATATGCGCCATCTGCTCCGGCACGTTCGCGTGGATGCGAGCCGGCCGGATCTCGTCGATCACCCAGTACGGCTCGACCGCGGCACGCAACTCGTCAGCGGTCACGGGATGCGCGGGCCCGTTGGCGGGCATGGTGGCGGCATCGAAGACCAGGACGAAATAGGACGCTCCCGGTGCAGCCGCACGCACGATCGAGCGCTGATAGCCGTCACGCAACTCGACCGGCATCGAGTGGAACAGGGTCGAGTCGACGATGGTGCCGAATCTGCCGTCGTAGCCACCGAAGTCGCTGATGTCGGCGACGTCGAAACTCGCGTTGTCCAGGCCGCGCTTGGCCGCCTCCGCGCGGGCGAGGTCGATGGCCGCGGGTGACAGGTCCAGGCCGACGGTGGTGAAGCCGCGCTCGGCGAGGTAGATCGAGACCGCCGCCTCCCCGCAGCCGGCATCGAGCACGTCGCCGTGGAACTTGCCCTGTTCTATCAGTGCCGCGATTTCGGGCTGGGGCTCGTCGATGCTCCACGGCGGACGAAAGCCCGCGAACTCCGGAGCCGACTGACGGTAGGCCGAATCAAAGAGATCATCTGTACTCATACCTCCACGACTATCAACTGAGTTGATATATGTCAATATGATTGACATGGGTGGAGGCCACGACGAGCCGCTGGGCTACCTGATGCATCGGGTGGCCTCGGTGCTGCGCGCCGAAGTGAGCGCCACCGCGCTCGAACCGGCAGGCCTCTCGTTCCCGCAATACATCTGCATGCGGATTCTGTCCCGGTTCCCCGACCGCTCCAACGCGGAACTGGCCCGCGACACCGGCGTCTCGCCGCAGGCGATGAACATGGTGCTGCGCAGCCTCGAAGAACGCGGGCTGGTCACCCGCCCCGACACCGTGGCCGCCGGCCGCTCGTTGCCCGCGAAGCTGACAAGGGCCGGTGCAAAGCTGCTGGACAGCACCGAGACGGGTGTGCGCGCCGCCGAACAGCGGTTGATGGCCGGTCTGTCCACCGAGCAGCGGCGAGAATTCCGCTCGATTCTCGCCGCCCTCGGCACGTAGTCAGTCGGCGCGGATCTCGGCGTGTTCGGTGGTCTGCCACCCGCCTGCGATATCACCGTGGTGGGCATGGCAGGCCTTCGGCGGTGACGGCGGCAGGTCGAGCGCGGGGTTGCCGTCGAAGAAGCCGATCGGCTTGAGGTGGAATCCGGTGTAGGCGCACGGCATCACCGGCCAGTCCTCGGGTCGAACGATGTGGTGGGCCCCCACCGTGTACCAGAGCACCACGTCGGTGTTGTCCAGCGGTGCATCGTCGGCTATGTACTCGGGCAGCCCCTGCGCCTCGGCGCACTGATACATGTAGTCCCCGGCGGCGAACTTCTCTGCCTTGTCGTACTTCGTCACCCACAAGTTGTGCTGGACAAAGCGGGCCCGGTCATAGATGTAGGAGCCCTCCTGCACCATCACCGGCACCGGATCCCGTGGCACCAGCTTGTAACCCACCTCGGCGCCGAGTTCGTTGATCTTCGACGGGTTGGTGACCTTCCAGTACCGCCCGGTCTGCCAGTTCCAGTCCCGCGCTCCCTCGGCCTCCGACGCCACCAGGGTGTCCCTGGTGATCCAGGCGTTGTGGTGCGGGTTGAGCGCCGGGTCGGGCTCGGCGATCGAATCCACCTCGTAGACACTGTTATCCGGACCGTCAATGGCCATGTCGAGCCGGAAACTGAAGAAGTGCTGGTGATTCGGGCCGTAGATACCAGGCGCGACGAGCTTGCCCCACCGCGGCTTCTCCCCGTCGGGAATCGACCCCGTCGTGAGCACCCCGGAGAGTTTGACCTCCATCTCGATCGATGCGTCGTTGTACAGATACCAGAAGAACCCGTACTCGTAGTTGCCGACCGTGCAGATCATCGAGATCACCAGCCGGCGCGACCGGCGCACCTCGACCTCGCCCGTGCGGAAGTCCGTGTGCTTCCAGGAGATTCCATAGTCTTCTTCGTGCATGCAGATCGCGTTCGGGATGGTGACCGCGTTGCCGTCGGAATCGTGCACCATACCGTCGAAGTAGAAGATCTCGCCCAGACAGTCGCAACCCAGAGTCAGCGGATTCGCCGAGAAGCCCATGCCGACCTCGCCCATGTCGAACACGTTCTTGTTCCAGTGTGTCGGCGACGTGTCCCCGTACGGCACCACCATCTCCGAGAGCGCGGCCCGGTACATGATCGGCCGGACGGTACCCCGGTCGTTGTAGGTGATCTCGTGCAACGTCAGGCCCTCACGCGGGTTGAATCCCACTCGTAGAGACCACTTCTGCCACTCGACCTTCCACCCGTCGACGGTGAAGCTCGGTCCGTCCGGCTGGGTGATCTCGATGGTCTTGACGTCGTCCCGGAACTCGGTGAAGGCCGGTCGGTTGTCGGCGTCGAACATGAACTGCGCCGAGTAGTTGCCGGCCTTGGGCGGCAACGGCACCACGCCGTGGTCTTCGACGTCGAGCACCGTCATGGAGTCGAGGTCGAAGGTCACGATCACGCCCTCCACCGGGCGGGCGTACCCGTGCTCCGACGGCGCCGCCCGCATGAACGTCAGCGGACGACAGATCAGCGGCGAGTTCTCGTAATGGTCCTGCGCTCCGTAATAGCCGGCCGGCCACGGATCGATCATCGCCAGATCGAAATCGGTGATGCCGCGCTTACGCATCGCCTCCTGCCAGCGCGGGTCTGCTCGGACCACCTCCTCGACGCCGGTCATGTGCTCGACGAGATACGACGGGAAGCGGCCTGGAATCGCCGTCCAGGACTCCACCACCCGGGCGCCGATGTCGACGACCGACTCGTAGATCAGCTTTGCAGCCCCGTCGTACATCGTGCAGAACGCCCGCCGCGGAACATCGGCCATCGACTCAAACGTCAACTGTGAGTTCTTGTCCGGCTCGGCGAGCTGAATCATCACGAATTTCAGTGTCGGAGTTGCATAGTCGGACTCTTTGACAATCGAAGCCGCCATCTCGATCTCGGCGCCGCTGAGCGGGTCGAGCGGATAACAGGCTCGGTCATCGGTCGTTCCCGTGCTCAGCACGGTGCTGTCCATGGTCATGGTCGGTCAAACCGCCTCAGGGCTAGGTGTTTCGGACTTCTTGAGATCGAGCACGGCCAGATGGGCCAGTGCGTCTTCGGAGGTCATCTTGTGTGCCGAGCGCCGGCCGAAGATGTAGACGATGACGCCGAGGGCGAACATGCCGACCGCGATGCTGCCGGTCCACATCATCCAGGTGCTGTCGGGGACGTCCTTGATCCACGACTTGGCGAACGAGTAGTAGATGCCACCCAGCGTGCCCAGCGTGCCGATGGCCACGGTGATCCAGACGCCCACCGTGCCGCCGGGAATCCGCCAGAACTTCTCGGCGGCATAGCGATCGGCGTACTTCTTGCGCGCCAGGATGACCGGGAACAGGAAGAAGAACCCGGAGATCAGCCAGGCGATGGACAGGCCGCCCTGCAGGAACACAGTGACATTGGCCATGCTGCTCTGCGAGTACAACCCGACGATCAGCAGCGACGACAACACGCCCTGGATCAGCACGGCGGTGACCGGGTTACGGGTGCGCGGGTTGAGGTGGGTGAAGATTCGCGGCAGGTGACGCTCCAGACCGGAGACGAAGATCAGCCGTGAATAGGTCACCTGATAGCTCATCAGCGCGACGAACACGATGCAGGCCAGTACGACAGCCGCGACTTCCATCACGCCCTTGGGTGCGGCGGTGCCCAGCATGCCGATGACGCCGGTGACCGGGTCGACCTGGTCGGCAGGCAGCACCATCACGGTGCCGAGCGTGGTGAGCAGGTAGATCAGGATCAACGCGATCGATCCGTAGACCACCATCTTGGGGCCGCTCTTGCGTACCGAGAGGAACTCCGCGCCCATGTTGTAGGGCGTCTCGACACCGACCAGGTAGAGCAGCACGGTGCCGTAGAGGAAACCCGCACCGGCGAAATCGGGCACCAGGGCGGCGTGCGCGGTGAACGGCTGCGCGGACCCGTTCCGGAATGCGTAGACGACGCCGGCGATGAAGATGACGGCGGTCAGTGCCCAGTAGACGACGAAGACGGTGTTCATGATGCGTTGGTTGGCAGCGAGTTTGGCCAGGGCCAGGCCGATGACGGCCCACAGCAGTGCCACCTGGATGATGATGGTGAGCGTCAGGCCCAATTCGGCGTGGAAGGCCAGCAGCAGGAACTGCAGGATGATCGCCGGTGAGGACGCGGAGTTGAGGACCACCGGGATCCATGACAGGTAGCCGCCGATGAATCCCCATGTCTCGCCCATGGTTCGGGTCGCCCAGATGTAGACACCACCTTCACCGGGCCACAGGTTGCCGAGTTCGGCGACCGCCATGCCCGCGGGGATCAGGAAGGTGAGGATGCCGAGAATCCACATCGGGATCGCGGTCCACCCGCCGGCCGCCATGATCGAAGAGCCGGTGATCCAGCAGATGATGAAGACGTAGGTGGCGGTCAGGCCGAAGGTGGTCATCACCTTCGGCAGTACCTGCTCGGGAACGAGCTCTGTGGTCAGCA
The DNA here is from genome assembly GCF_000559085.1 of Mycolicibacterium aromaticivorans JS19b1 = JCM 16368. NCBI lineage: Bacteria > Bacillati > Actinomycetota > Actinomycetes > Mycobacteriales > Mycobacteriaceae > Mycobacterium > Mycolicibacterium aromaticivorans. Next base: position 691,747 of record NZ_JALN02000001.1, read on the forward strand.
GCTTGTCACGCCCACCTGAGGTGGGCGCGTCTATTTGTTGCGTCATACGTAACTCCCCATCGGAGTTGGATCAATTGATGATTTGTCCGTCTCTCATCCGGACGACACGGCTCGCTTCATCGGCCACCGTGGGATCGTGGGTGCTGGCAACGACTGTCACGCCCAGCGTTGAGCACAGGTCGCGCAGCATGCGCACCACCGTCTCTCCGGTACGGTGGTCCAGATTTGCCGTCGGCTCGTCGGCAAGCACCAGCGTCGGGTTGCTGATCAGCGACCGCGCGATCGCGGTGCGCTGCTGCTCACCGCCTGACATCTTGGTCGGCTGGTGGTGCACCCGGTGGCTCAGCCCGACCAGGTCGAGCAGCTCGAGTGCGCGCTGCCGCAACGCCTTGCGGTCGTATGGCTCGAACATCAGTGGCAGCTCTACGTTCTCGACCGCGGACAGGAACGGGATCAGGTTGTAGCTCTGGAAGATGAACCCGATGGTGTCGTGACGTAGCGCGGCGAACTGGCTTTCGGTCAGCCTGGCGGTGTCCCGGCCGGCGATCAGCACCGAACCTTTGGTGGGCCGGTCCAGGCCGCCGATGATGTTCAACAGCGTCGACTTGCCGCTCCCGCTCGGGCCCATCAGGCAGACGAATTCGCCTGGCATAACCGTCAATTCAGCGGAGATCAGGGCTTTGACGACTTCGTCGCCCAGTTTGTGCAGCTTCCACACGTCGCTGATCTCGATCACCGGCGACGGCTCGGGAGCTGATGTGACGTCGGGGACGGCGTCTTCGACTGCGGTCATGTCTAACCTCCGGACGACAGGGAATGAACAGGGGGACGCGACGCCGCGTTCCAGGTGGGGATGACGCTGGTCGCCAGGGCGGCGGCAATGCTGACCGCGACCGCGATCGCCGCGCCGAATCCGAGACCGGCCGCCGACACCTCGGTGGGCACCAAACCGAGCATGCCGAGTGCGACAGCGGCGATGATCGCAAGCACCACACCGACGATCGCTCCGAGCGTGGCCGCGACTGCCGGTTCGACGAGCAGTGCGGCGATGACAGGACGGCGCGGCACTCCGGTGGCGCCGAGCACCCCGAGCTCGCGGGTGCGGTGCGCGATCGTGCGGGTGGTCGCCACAGCCACTTCCACGACACCCACCAGCAGAACCGTGATCGCGATCAGGATGACGGCTCGGCCGATTTCGCCTGCATGACCCAGCGACGCCGACTGTTCCTGGATGCCGGCCGACATTCCGAAGACGATGACGACGAGGAAGGCGCCCGTGGCGGTGGTGACGATCGGCAGCACCATCTCGCGGACCCGGCGTCGTGCCGCCAGCCAGCCGTAGGACAGTCCAAACATCATAATCAGCGCGCTCCGAGCAGGTCGACCGGACGGTTCTGCAGTAGGCGATGTACGGGTATCAGCGCGCCGACGATCGCCATCGCGGGCAGGAATCCCGCCACCATGCCGGCCGCCTGCAGCCAGGCGATCGGGGTGGCGATGCCCGGAATCACCAGCCACACAGCGACTCCCGCGGTCAGCACACCCACCACGTAGGCCGCCACGAACACGACGGCGGATTCCACGAGGAAGAAATAGAGCACCTCGTCGGCCAGGCCGATGCTGGACATGATGCCGAATTCACGGCGGCGTTCCTGCACGGCCGCTAGGAAGGACGACACCGCGATGATGAAGCCCAGTACAAGCCCGATGATCGAGATGATGCCCAGTGTCGAGCTGGTGACCTTGCCGGAGAACAGCGCCGAGAACTTCTGATCGAATGTCAGCGGGCCGGTTCCGCCCACCGTGTCGTAGATCAGACCCGGGCCGCCGGGGTCGGGCTTCACGGACGGATCGGAGGTGGACCGCAGACCTACCGCGTCACCGAAGGTGCTGCCGAGGCTGCGACTCTTCTCCTGACCGGTCGGCGCGTACACGGTCCACCACCCGTTGTCGCCCACCACGGTGCGTGCCAGCGGCGTCGACACCGTGACCGATTCTCCCCCGCCGCGCACCACCGCAGCGAGGCTCTGCGAGCCGACGCTGATCGGGTCACCATCGTGCAGACCCAGTCGTCGCGCGACACCGGATCCCAAAAGTGCTTGCCCGTCCGGGATTTCGTCGTCGCCGCGCAGCGAAACCACCGTCCCGTCGATGTCGGTGGTTCCGGAAAGCGTCTTGATCGCCCGCCACCCCCCAGGGGCGTCGATCACCGGGACCGGACCATCGGCGACCAACGCCTGCACCGAGCTGTCGTAGTGGACGCCCGCGGCCGGCACCGCCCACAGTTGAGCACCGCCGAGCACATCGGTCACCGAATCGGCGCCGGTGATGGCGAAGCTCGATGAAATCGTGCGCACCACCGTCACGCAGGTGATCGCCAGTGCGATACCGAGAACCGACAGCACAAACCGTTCGGGCCGCCGGCGGATGTTCGCCCAAGCAAACCGGAGCAGACGCACGAACGTCTTGTTTCCGGATGTTGTGGCGATCACCGATGGCCGCGAAATCGTTGTGGAGGCAGAGGTTTCCACACCGAAAATGTTCGGCGTGGACTGTTTCGGCCACCGAATCCGCTGATGTCACTCGAGTTACGCGAGCACCCCGGCTGTTAAATCAAGGTGTCTGCGGCAACTAATGCGTCAGCGGCTGCTGGGGTGCGCTGTCGATGCGCGGCCACGGCTGGGCCGCCTCGAGCTCGTAGGCGAGTTCCAGGAGTCGGCGTTCGTGGCCCAGCGGGCCGGCCAGCATCATGCCCACCGGCATGCCGGACGCGGATTGGGCCAGCGGCAAGGAGATTGCCGGCTCGCCGGTGGCGTTCTGCAACGGTGTGAACGCCACCCAGTCGATCAGTCGGTCCATGATCTGCCGGAAGTCCGCGGTGGGATCCAGATGACCGATGCGGGGCGTCTCGTCGGCGAGCGTGGGCATCAGGATGACGTCGTAGGTCTGGTATAGCCGGGCGGTGATTCGCCGCAGCCTGCGCAACCGCATGATGGCGATCGGCAACTTGTGCAGGTTGCGGCTGGCGTGCCGGTCGAGCCCCAGGGTGAGATTGTCGAGCTTCGTCTTGTCGAAACTCTGACCGAACGTCCGCTGCCCGGTCCGCACCAACGTCATCGCCAGAAACGCCCAGTACAACAGGAAGTCGTCCAAGAAGTAGCGCGGCACCGGCGGCTGGTCGAGGTATTCGACGCTATGACCAAGGCCGGCAAGCAATTCAGCGGTCTTCAGGGTGTGGTCACGGATACTGGGTGCAGCCTGACGAACGACCGACTGGGTGACGACGGCGATGCGCAGCCGGGCACTGCTCGGACCGGTCACCGCGCCGATCGGTGGCAGCTTGCGGTCGCGCCAGACTCGCTCGGCTTCCCGGTAGAACGCGGCGGTGTCGCGCACGCTGCGGGTCAGCACCCCGTCGTTGACGATGCGCACCGGCATCTGGCGGGTCATCTTGTCCTGCGGCAACCGACCACGCGACGGCTTCAGGCCCACCAGACCGTTGCACGCGGCGGGGATGCGGATCGACCCACCGCCGTCGTTGGCGTGGGCGATGGGCACCACGCCGGCCGCCACGAACGCACCGGAGCCCGACGACGACGCCCCGGCGGTGAAGTCGGTGTCCCAGGGATTGCGGACAGCGCCCAGCCGCGGATGCTCGGCGGAGGCGCTGAACCCGAACTCCGAGAGCTGGGTCTTGCCCAGCGGCACCAGGCCGGTGGCCAGAAAGAGGCTGGCGAACTCGCCGTGCGCGGGCTGGGGACGGGGCTCCCAGGCGTCGGTACCCTGCATCGTCGGCATGCCCTCGACATCGACGTTGTCCTTGATGAACGTCGGCACCCCGTCGAAGTATCCGCGGCCGCCGGCGTACGCGCGGGCCAGTGCCCGCTCGAACGTCTGATGGGCCAGACCGTTGAGCATGGGGTTGACCGCCTCGGTACGCGCGATGGCGGCCTCCACGAGCTCGGGGCGGGATACCTTGCCGGTGCGGAGGGCGTCGACCAGAGCGACGGCGTCCATCGTGCCGAGCGCGTCATCGCGGTAGGCGTTCACATGTTGCATTCCGCCGACGCTAGCAGGCACGTGTTCAATAACAGCGATCCCGACATGGCAAAACCCCGCGCCTCCGGGATCGCCGGATGAGGCGCGGGGTTTTCCAGTGGGCGGTTGGTGTTCCGCCCAAGTTTGATGTCGGGCCCAAGTTTGGTGTCGGGCCCAAGTTTGGTGTCGGGCCCAAGTTTGGTGTCGGGCCCAAGTTTGGTGTCGGGCCCAAGTTTGGTGTCGGGCCCAAGTTTGGTGTCGGGCCCAAGTTTGGTGTCGGGCCCAAGTTTGGTGTCGGGCTAGGCCTGACCGACCTCGAACCGGACGAACCGGGTCACGGTCACGCCGGCCTCGTCGAGCAGCGCCTTGACGGTCTTCTTGCTGTCGGACACCGACGGCTGGTCGAGCAGCACGACGTCCTTGTAGAAGCCGGTGACCCTGCCCTCGATGATCTTGGGCAGTGCCTGCTCGGGCTTACCTTCGGCCTTGGCGGTCTCCTCCGCGATGTGGCGCTCGTTGGCCACGATGTCGGCGGGGACGTCGTCACGGGTCAGGTACTTGGCCTTCAGCGCAGCGATCTGCAGCGCCACCGAGTGCGCCGCCTCTGTGTCATCGCCGGTGTACTCGACCAGCACACCCACCGCGGGCGGCAGGTCGGCGGCACGCTTGTGCAGGTAGGCCTCGACGTTGCCGTCAAAGTACGCCGCACGGCGCAGTTCGAGCTTCTCGCCGATCTTGGCAGAGAGTTCCGCGACGGCTTCCTCGACGGTCCTGTCACCGATTTTGGCGGCCTTGAGGGCCTCCACATCGGCGGCCTTGGACTCGGCCGCGGCAGCGACCACGTCGTTGGCCAATTTCTGGAACTCGGCGTTTTTGGCGACGAAGTCGGTCTCGGAGTTGAGCTCGATCATCGCCCCGCCCTTGGCGGCGACCAGGCCTTCGGCGGTGGCGCGCTCAGCGCGCTTGCCGACGTCCTTGGCACCCTTGATGCGTAGCGCCTCGACAGCCTTGTCGAAGTCGCCGTCGCTCTCCGCCAGGGCGTTCTTGCAGTCGAGCATGCCCGCACCGGTGAGCTCCCGAAGCCGCTTGACGTCGGCAGCGGTGTAGTTAGCCATGTGGCCCTTCCCTAAGAACTAAGAACCTTCAGTGGTGGTTTCGGTGGCGACCGGCCCAGCGTCGTTGGGGGCCGACGCGGTTGCGCTGGCGAGCAGCTCCTGCTCCCATTCGGCGAGCGGCTCGGCCGCGGCTCCGGAACCGGAGTCGGCCTTGTCGCCCGCATTGACACCGGAGCGTGCCTGCAGACCCTCGGCCACCGCGGAGGCGATCACCTTGGTCAGCAGCGCCGCGGAGCGGATCGCGTCGTCGTTGCCCGGGATCGGGTAGTTGACCTGATCGGGGTCGCAGTTGGTGTCCAGGATCGCGATGACCGGGATGCCGAGCTTGATGGCCTCGCTGATCGCGAGGTGTTCCTTGTTCGTGTCGACGACCCACACCGCAGACGGCACCTTGGCCATGTCCCGGATACCGCCGAGGCTGCGCTCGAGCTTGGTCTTCTCGCGGGTCAGCATCAAGATTTCCTTCTTGGTGCGACCCTCGAAGCCACCGGTCTGCTCCATGGCCTCGAGCTCCTTCATCCGCTGAAGGCGCTTGTGCACGGTCTGGAAGTTGGTGAGCATGCCACCCAGCCAGCGCTGGTTCACGTACGGCATGCCGACGCGCGTCGCCTCTTCGGCGATGGATTCCTGGGCCTGCTTCTTGGTGCCGACGAACAGGATCGTGCCGCCGTGGGCGACGGTCTCCTTGACGAACTCGTAGGCCTGATCGATGTAGGTCAGCGTCTGCTGCAGGTCGATGATGTAGATGCCGTTGCGGTCGGTGAAGATGAACCGCTTCATCTTGGGGTTCCAGCGTCGGGTCTGGTGCCCGAAGTGCGTGCCGCTGTCAAGCAGCTGCTTCATGGTTACAACAGCCATGGGTCGGCCATTCCTTATGTGTTGTCGGTTGTCGCCCGGCTTCGGGTGAAGCCAAGCCCTGGCGCCTGAGGCGTGCCGACCCGTCGTTGTGAAACCTCGGACGAGACCAACCGGCATGCGTGGTGCAAGTGTCGACGTGGCGAACTTGCGGAACAGGCGCGCGAAGTCAACCCGCTCGCGCGAGTTGCAGGAGAAAGTTTACACCGCTCAAAGGGGTGCTTTGTCCACAGCGCGGCGCCCGTCCACAGGATGGCCCCTGGCGGCTTTTGTCTCGGCGAATATCGCGCTGAACTGGAGCGATGCGGGTCATTGCGGTGGTGGTGGCGGCGTTGCTCGTGTGCGCGGGCGCCGGCCGTGCCGACGCCGGCCGGCTGCTGTGGCCGCTACGGCCTCCGCCGTCGGTGACCAGGGCCTTCGATGCACCGTCACCGGACTGGCGGCGCGGTCACCGCGGCGTGGACCTCGCCGGGACGCCTGACCAGCCGGTTTACGCCGCAGGCCCGGCGACGGTGGTGTTCGCCGGAAGGCTGGCCGGGCGCCCGGTGGTGTCGCTGGCACATGCCGGCGGACTGCGCACCAGCTACGAACCGGTCGAGGCCTCGGTGCGGGTCGGTCAGCTCGTCGACGGGTCGACGGCGCTGGGCCGGCTGCTGCCCGGGCATGCGGGCTGCCCGGCAGCGGCGTGCCTGCATTGGGGTGCGATGTGGGGTCCGGCTTCGCGAGCCGACTACATCGATCCGCTGGGCCTGCTGGGCAGCACGCCGGTTCGGCTCAAGCCGCTGGCGGGGTGAGAATCCGTAGGCTGGTCGGTAATGACCATCGCGCCCGACACGACCGTCGTCCTCGGCCACAGATTCGCCGCCGAGCTGCCCGAGATCGCGCTGCGCTGGCAGGCCGAAGCCGCCCCTGATCCACGGCTGCTCGTGCTCAACGAGACGCTCGCCGCCGAGCTGGGCTTTAACCCCTCCTGGCTGCGCGGTCCCGACGGAATCGGGTTGCTTGTCGGGACTGCGCTGCCCGCGGACGCCGAGCCCGTCGCGCAGGGGTATGCCGGTCACCAGTTCGGCGGCTGGGTGCCGCGGCTGGGCGACGGGCGAGCACTGCTGCTCGGTGAACTCGCCGACGCCGACGGGCGGTTACGCGATCTCCATCTCAAAGGATCCGGCCGCACGCCGTTCGCCCGCGGCGGCGACGGCCTGGCGGCTGTCGGTCCGATGCTGCGGGAGTACCTCGTCAGCGAGGCCATGCACGCACTGGGGATTCCCACCACCCGCTCGCTGTCGGTCGTGGCCACCGGGCGCATCGCGCAGCGCGAGACCCAGCTGCATGGCGCCGTCCTGGCCCGTGTCGCGTCGAGCCATCTGCGCGTCGGCAGCTTCCAATATGTCGCGGCCGCAGGTGAACTCGAGGTGCTGCGGCGACTCGCCGATCATGCGATCGGCAGGCACTACCCCGACGCCGCCGAGGCCGACAATCCGTATCTGGCGCTGCTCGACTCGGTGATCGCCGCTCAGGCCCACCTCGTCGCGCAGTGGATGCTGGTCGGGTTCATCCATGGCGTGATGAACACCGACAACATGACGATCTCGGGTGAGACGATCGACTACGGGCCATGCGCTTTCATGGACGCCTTCGACCCCAAGACCGTGTTCAGTTCGATCGACTCGTGGGGCCGCTACGCGTACGGCAACCAGCCTTCCGTCGCCACCTGGAACCTCGCCCGCTTCGCCGAGGCGCTACTCGGGCTCATCGATGAGGATCAGGATCGCGCTGTCGAGTTGGCGACCGAATCGCTTCAGCAGTTCGCGCCGCAGTACTCGTCGGCGTGGTTGGCGGGCATGCGCCGAAAGCTCGGACTGGGTGACGAGGTCGAGGACGCGACCGCCGGGCAACTCACCGATGATCTGGTGGAGCTACTCGAAGGCGAGCACGTCGACTACACCTCGTTCTTCCGCCGCCTGGCCGATGGTGTGATCGAGCCACCGTTCGAGGCGTGGGCAACCCGGTGGCGCGCCCTGAGCCCGGACGTCGATGGGATGCGCCGGGTCAATCCCGTGTACATCCCCCGCAACCACCTCGTCGAGGAAGCGCTGACCGCCGCCACGGAGGGCGACCTGGAGCCGTTCACGCGGCTACTGGTGGCGCTCAGCTCGCCGTACGACGAGCATGCGGGGCTCGAGCGCTATGCCGAGCCCGCGCCGGAAGACTTCGGCCGCTGCTTCCAAACATTCTGCGGCACTTAGATTCTCAGGCGCGCGGGTGCGCCTGATCGTGCACGGCGCGCAGGCGCGCAACCGTCACATGGGTATAGAGCTGCGTGGTGGCCAATGTTGAGTGGCCGAGGATCTCCTGGACGATGCGCAAGTCGGCGCCACCTTCGAGTAGATGGGTGGCCGCGCTGTGCCGCAGACCGTGCGGTCCGATGTCGGGTGCCCCGTCGACCGCCGACATCGTTTGGTGCACCACGGTGCGGGCCTGACGGGGGTCGAGCCGCTTGCCGCGCGTCCCGAGCAGCAGCGCGGGACCGGAGTCGGGCGTGGCCAGTTCGGGCCTGCCGTCGGTCAGCCAGGCGGTGAGCGCGGCCAGCGCCGGCGCCCCGAACGGGACCGTACGTTGTTTGTTGCCCTTGCCCAGAACGCGCAGCACCCGCCGGCCGGTGTCGACGTCGTCGATGTCCAGGCCGCACAGCTCGCTGACGCGGATGCCGGTGGCGTAAAGGAGCTCGACGATCAGCCGGTCACGCAGCGCCAGCGGGTCGCCCTGCTCGGCGCCGAGGTCGGCGGCGGCCATCGCGGCCAGCGCCTGATCCTGACGCAATACCGCGGGCAGGGTGCGACGGGCCTTGGGCAACTGGAGCCGGACCGCGGGGTCGTCGGCAAGCAGACCGCGCCGGGCGGCCCATGCGGTGAACGTCTTGACCGCCGAGGTGCGTCTGGCCAGGGTTGTGCGAGCCGCTCCGGCAGCCGATTGCGCGGCCAGCCAGGACCGCAGGACCGGAAGGGTCAGTGCGCCCAGCCCGGCGCCGGGGGCGCGCTCGTCGAGGAACGCAAACAGCAATTTCAGGTCGGTGAGGTAGGCCCGTCGGGTGTGCTCGGAGCGGGAACGCTCCAGCGCGAGGTACTCGGCGTAGTCGTCGAGGATCGCCGCGCAGTCACTCGGGTCCACTCCCCTACGTTCGCACCCCGGCGCACCCCGGCGCACACGGACGCTCGGCGTGTCCCGCCGTCGTGACTATTCCGTTGCGTCAGGACCGCTTGAACGGATTCCAGCGCGACGGCCGCTCGCTCTCGGCGTGTCCCGAGCACCACTGCCCGGCAGGCACGCCGCGACGTACTTCATCGACGTGCATGCCACAGCCCGACCACGTCGTCTTCCCGCACACCCGACAATTCACAGCTCGGCACATCGTGATCTCCTTTCCGTAAGAGCCGGTCAGGCCAGGCTCAAGAACAATTTCTCCAACTCGTCGATAGTCAACTTCTGGGCGCCTTCACGCCCGGCGGCGGCCGGGTCGATGCATTCGCGCAGGCCGGTCGCGATGATCGTGAAACCCGCACGGTCCAAAGCCTTTGACACCGCGGCGAGCTGAGTGACGACATCCTTGCACCCGCGGCCCTCTTCGATCATCCCGATCACACCGCCGAGTTGACCGTGCACGCGGCGCAGCCGCGTCAACGTGCCGGCGACAGCCGCATCACACTGCGGCTGCTGGTCTTTCTCGACGTCGACGACGTCGACCTTCTCGGTTCTCACTATTTCTGTATACCATACCCCCTATGGTATTACTAGATTGTTGCCGTCCACTTGTAGCGGCTTGAGTCGCGTCACACGAGAGAGAGATGCCGCCAATGCTTGGCTTGCTGAAACGGTTTTGGGTGGCAGCGATAGTGGTCATCGCCCTGCTGGCCGCGGTGGCTGTGGTCGGCCGGCTTCGAACGTTCTTCGACTCCGACAAGCCCTATCACGCCGCCGCGATGCCGGCAGACGCCATCAAGCCCATCAACACCAAGCGGGTGACCTATGAGATCGTCGGTCCCGCAGAGGCCTCCGGGCGAATAAGCTACCTCGACGTCAACGGCAAGACGATAGAGGCGGCCTTCACCGCGCTGCCCTGGTCGGTGACGGTGAGCACCACCGACCCCGGCGTGCTGGCCAATGTGGTCGCCCAAGGTAACACCGACGCATTGGGCTGCCGCATCCTGGTCGACGACAAAGTCGTCGCCGAGAACTTCGCCAACGGTCGTGATGCGCAAGCCTTCTGTCTGGACAAAGCCGCATGAGCGCGCACGTCGCCGGGCCGGGCCGGGCCACTCGCACGCGCATCCCCCGCACCATCCGGGCACTCGCCGTCCCGATCATCCTGATCTGGGTGGCCGCCACCGCAGCCGTGAATCTGCTTGTCCCCCAAGTCGAGAAGGTCGGCATGGCCAACGCCGTGTCGATGTCACCGCAGGACGCGCCCGCGGTGATCGCCGCCAAGCGGATGGGGCAGAAGTTTCAGGAGTCCACGTCGGACAGCATCGCCATGGTGGTGCTCGTCGGCGATCAACCCCTGGGCGACGTGGCGCACCGCTACTACGAGACCCTCGTCGAGAAGTTCAATGCCGACTCCAAGCACGTCGAGCACGTTCAGGACTTCTGGGGCGACATGATCACCGCCGCGGGCGTCCAGAGCAGTGACGGCAAGGCCGCCTACGTCCAGCTGAACCTGGCCGGCGACCAGGGCAGCACCGAAGGCAACCACTCGGTGGATGCTGTGCGCAGGATCATCGACCAAACCCCGCCTCCCGCAGGGCTACACGCCTACGTCACCGGGCCCGCGCCGCTGACCACTGATTCACTCGAAGCCAGTGACCGCGGAATGATCAAGATGACCGTGGTGACGATGATCGTCATCACGATCATGCTGGCCTTGGTCTACCGATCGGTGAGCACCGTGCTGCTCATATTGGCGATCGTCGGCATCGAGATGGGTGCCGCCCGCGGCGCGGTCGCGGTGATCGGCCACCTCGGAATCATGGACTTCTCGACGTTCTCGGTACCGCTGATGACAGCACTGTCCATCGCGGCGGGCACCGACTACGCGATCTTCCTGATCGGTCGATACCACGAAGCGCGACAAAATGGCGAGGATCCGGAATCGGCCTATTACAGCGCATTCCACGGTGTCGGCCACGTCATCCTCGGCTCCGGACTGACCATCGCGGGCGCCATGCTGACGTTGCGGCTGACCCGGCTGTCCTACTTCAACTCGCTGGCATACCCGTCGGCCATGGCCCTGATCATCGTCGTCGCCGCCGCATTGACCGTCGCCCCGGCCATCCTGGTCGTCGCCAGTCGATTCGGTCTGCTCGATCCCAAGCGGATGATGAAGACCAGGGGGTGGCGCAAGGTCGGCACCGCAACAGTCCGCTGGCCCAAACCCATTCTCGCCGCGGCAACCAGCATCGTGCTGCTCGGCCTGCTGGCCATGATCGGCTACAAGACGAGCTACGACGACCGTCGCTACATTCCCTCGGACGTGCCGGCCAACGTCGGGTACACGGCAGCCGAAAAACACTTCAGCACAGCGCGACTCAACCCCGACATCATGACCGTCGAGTCTGACCACGACATGCGCAACCCGACCGACATGATCGTGCTCGACCGGATCGCGAAGGCGCTGTTCAGGATCAAAGGCATCGCGATGGTGCAGAGCATCACCCGGCCACTGGGCTCCCCCATCGCCCACAGCTCCATCCCCTATCAGATCAGCATGTCGTCGGTACCGATCACCCAGAACCTGCAGTTCTTGAAGCAGCGCGTCGGTGACATCAGCAAGATGAGTGACGACATGGGCGCGATGATCGGCTCGATGACGCAGCTACAGGCGTTGATGGTGAAGTTCTCCGACGCCATGCACACCACCGTCGGTTCCGGCAACGGCATGGTGGAATCGGCCCACCGCAGCGTCGCCGACATGGACACCATGAAGGCCACGCTGGACCAGATGCGGGATAACATCGCCAATTTCGACGACGAGGTGCGGCCGTTCCGCAACTACTTCTACTGGGAGCCAAACTGTTTCAACATCCCAGCCTGCTTTGCGGTGCGCTCGGCGTTCGACGCCATGGACGGCGTCAACACATTCAGCGACAACATGGCGTCGCTGCAGACCGACATGACCGCGATGGTCGACGGGATGGACAAGATGGTCAAGGGCATGAACAACATCGACGCGCTGGTGCCGCAGATGGTGCAGCAGTTCGGCCCGATCATCGCGACCGCCACGACGATGCAGCACACGCTGCAGACCATCCACAGCAGCTTCGACGGGTTGATCCAGCAGATGCAGCAGATGACCGACACGGCCACCGCGATGGGTGAGGCGTTCGACGCATCCAAGAGCGACGACTACTTCTACCTGCCGCCTGAGGTGTTCGCCAACCCCGACTTCCAGAAGGGGCTCAAGCTATTCCTCTCACCGGACGGCAAAGCGGCCCGGCTGATCGTCACCCACGACGTGAATCCCGCATCGGAAGCCGGCATCTCGGTGGTCGACGACCAGCTGACCGCAGCGCACGAGGCGATCAAGGGCACCGCGCTGGCCAATGCGGACGTGTACCTGACCGGCACCGCGGCCACCTACCGCGACGTGCAGGCGGGAGCCAAGTACGACACCATGATCGCCGCGTTCGCCGCTCTGACCCTGATCTTCATCGTGATGCTGATCATCACGCGCGCACTGGTGGCGTCGATGGTGATCGTCGGGACGGTGGTGATCTCGCTGGGTGCCGCTTTCGGGCTGTCGGTCTTCATCTTCGAGCGGATCGTGGGCATCGAATTGAACTGGATCGTGCTGGCGTTCGCGGTGATCATCCTGATGGCCGTCGGCAGCGACTACAACCTGCTGCTGGTGTCGCGGTTCAAGGAGGAGATCGGCGCGGGTATCAACACCGGCATCATCCGGTCGATGGGCAGTACCGGCACCGTGGTGACCGCCGCCGGACTGGTGTTCGCCTTCACGATGGGTTCGATGATCTCCGGCGACTTGCTCAACGTCGGTCAGGGCGGGATGACGATCGGGATCGGCCTGTTGCTCGACACGTTGATCGTGCGGTCCTTGATGACACCGTCGATCGCCGCGATCCTCGGGCCCTGGTTCTGGTGGCCGCTGCGGGTGCGCCAACGGCCGGCCTACAGCGAGCGGATGCGCACGGTCCCGCCACAACAGGACATCACGGCCGGACCCGAAGGTGACACCGAGGTGCTCGCCCCGGCTTAACCCTCCCCGGCTTCGGCCTCGGCGAGTTCACGCTTCCACTGTTTGAATGTCTCTTCGGTGCGGCCGCGCCGCCAGTAGCCGGAGATGGAGGCCCACTTGGCGTCGACGCCGCGCTCCTTGCGAATGTAGGGGCGCAGGTTGTGCATGACGGCTTGGGCTTCACCGTGGATGAAGACCTGGACCTGGCCCGGTAGCCACAAGGTGGTGGTGACGGCCTGGATGAGCGGCGCGTTGTCACCGGCCCGGTCGTCGCCCACGAGGTCGGCGCGCCCGCCGCGGTAGATCCAGTTGATGGCGACGGACTCCGGTGCGTTGAGCTCGACTTCGTCCTCGGGTCCGGCGACCTCGATGAAGGCCTTGCCAACAGCGTTGGGCGGCAACGCTTCCAGGGCAGCGCTGATGGCGGGGAGTCCCGCCTCGTCGCCGGCGAACAGATGCCAGTCGGCTGCCGGGTCGGGTGCGTACGCCCCGCCGGGCCCCATCAGGTAGACGGTGTCGCCGGGTTCGGCGGCCGCCGCCCACGGTCCGGCCACGCCGTGCTCACCATGGACCACGAAGTCGACGGTGATCTGACGAGCCTGCGGGTCGACGCGCCGCACGGTGTAGGTGCGTACGGTGGGCTGCTGTTCGGGCGGGAAGTCAGTGAAGCTGTCCAGCGTCAGCGGGTGCGGCAGCGACGCGACGTCGATGTCGTCGCGAACGAAGACGAACTTGACGTACGAGTCGGTGAACTCACCGGGCGTGAACGTGTCGAACCCGGTCCCGCCGAGGACGACGCGCACCATGTGCGGCGCCAGCTGCTCGGTACTGACGACCTGAAATGTGTGTAGTGGTCGACCCGCCACATCGCCTCCCGACGAAAATCGATAGCCAACCGGCTCGACTATACGTTTCGAGGGGGTGTTCCGGCCGTCTACATCGTCAGGCCGGCCTGCGCACCAGCCGCCAGCAGCCGTCCTCACGGCGGGCCAGCCCCGCGATCTCCAGCATCGCCAGCGGACCGAGCACTGCGGTCGGCGCCAGCCCGGACGCCACCGCGATCTCATCGGCGCTGCGCACCCCACGCGCCGGCAGTGCCTCGTACACCTGCTTCTCGGGGTCGCTCAGGCCATCGAGCGGTCCAACCGGATGCGGCTCCTCGTCGGCGAATTCTCCTGCCCGACCGACCAATTCGACGACATCTTCGGCTCGCGTCACCAGCTCGGCACCGTTGCGCAGCAGCACATGACATCCCATCGACGACGCCGACGTCACCGGACCGGGCACCGCACACACCACCCGGCCGAGCGCCCGCGCCCACGCGGCGGTGTTCGCCGCCCCGCTGCGGACACCGGCCTCCACCACCACGGTGGCCGTACCCAGCGCCGCCACCAGCCGATTGCGGGTCAGGAAACGGTGCCGGGCGGGCCGTACACCCGGTGGGTACTCGGTGAGCAGGAGGCCGGAAGTACCGATCCGGTGCAGCAGCGACGAATGGCCGGCCGGATACAGCACGTCGACGCCGCCGGCCAGCACCGCAACCGTCTGCCCATCCGCCGCCAGCGCGGCACGGTGCGCCACCCCGTCGACGCCGTAGGCGCCGCCGGAGACCACCGTGACGTCCTGCTCGGCAAGCCCCGCGGCCAGGTCGGCGGCGACGTGCTCGCCATACCCGGAGGCCGCCCGCGTTCCCACGATGGCCGCGGCCCGCTCCGCGACGTCGTCGAGCCGGGCCGGGCCGATCGCCCAGAGTGCGACCGGTGGCCGGCCGTGCGGCTTCTCCCGCACCGCGGATCCGGAGAAGGCCGCGAACGCCAGGGTCGGCCATTCGTCGTCGTCGGGGGTGATGAGTCGGCCGCCGCGACGCTCGAGCAGAGCCAGGTCCGCCTCGGCTGCATCGATGTCGCGGCGCGCGGCGGTGCGTTCCCGTAACGCATCACTGACCTCGCCTCCGGCGACCCGGTGGGCCGCCTCGACGGGGCCGACGTCGCCGATCAGCCCGGCGATCTCGTCGCAGGGCGGTTCGGCGACCCTGGACAGATACGCCCATGCCAGAGTCTTGGCGTAGTCCGTCATGGCTTTGCTCCTCCCTGACGGAAGCTCAGTGCCACCGCCACATCGTCGACGTTCGGTGTGATGCGTCCGGCCAAGTCCGCCAGCGTCCAGGCGACCCGCAGTGAGCGGTCGACGCCCCGGATGCTCAGCACCCCGCGCTCCAGTGCGATCTTCAGCGGCTCCATCGCGGTGGCGTCGAGCCGGAACTTCCGGCGCAGCACCGACCCGGTGACTTCGGCGTTGGTGGCGAAACCGTATCGGCGCCATCGTTCGGCGGCCGCCCCGCGCGCCTGAGCAACCCGATCCCGCACGGCAGCAGTGGGTTCCGCGGCATCGGGTGCGAAGGCACCGGCGCGCACCATGTGCATTTCGACCCGCAGGTCCACCCGATCCATCAGCGGTCCGGACAGCTTGCCGAGATAGCGGCGCTTCTCCGGCGACGTGCAGATGCAGTCTTTCGGGTCGGTTTGCGCACAGGCGCATGGGTTGGCCGCCATCACGAGCTGGAACCGCGCCGGGTAGCACGCCACCCCGTCGCGGCGGGCAAGCCGAATCTCGCCGTCTTCCAATGGCGTTCGTAGTGACTCGAGGACGCTGACCCGAATCTCGGCGCATTCGTCGAGGAAAAGCACACCACGATGAGCGCGACTGACCGCACCGGGCCGCGCCATGCCTGAGCCCCCACCGACCAACGCGGCCACACTGGACGAGTGATGCGGCGCGATGAACGGCGGACGAGTGATCAGTGGGGTGGCCTCGGACAGCATTCCGACCACCGAGTGGATTGCAGTCACCTCCAGCGCCTCACGTTCGGTGAGTTCGGGCAGCAACCCGGGAAGTCGTTGGGCCAGCATGGTTTTCCCTACACCAGGTGGGCCGGTGAGCATCAGGTGGTGCGCGCCGGCGGCGGCGACCTCGACGGCGAACCGGGCATGCGTCTGGCCCACCACGTCAGCCAGGTCGGCAACCGAATCGGCCTGCGGCGCCGGTGTGTCCACGCGGTCGGCGAGGGCGGCCTTTCCCGTCAACCAGCCTTGCAGCTGCCGCAGTGTCTGGGCGCCAAGGACTTCGATGCCATCGACCAGGCTGGCCTCGGCGAGGTTGGCAATCGGCACCACGACCGTGGGCCAGCCTTGCCGCTTGGCCGCCAGGACGGCCGGTAGGACGCCGCGCACCGACCGAATCCGGCCGTCGAGAGCGAGCTCGCCCAGCAGCACCGTCTTCTCCAGCCGATCCCACGGCTTCTTGTGGCTTGCGGAGAGCACCGCGGCGGCGATCGCGATGTCGTACAGCGAGCCGGCCTTGGCCAACGTTGCCGGCGACAGCGCCAAGGTCAGTCGCGACATCGGCCACTCGTTGCCGCAGTTGGTGATCGCCGCGCGCACCCGATCTCGGGACTCGCGCAGCGCGGCATCGGGCAGCCCCACCAGGTACACCCCGGGAAGCCCCGCGGTGATATCGGCCTCGATCTCGACGATCTCGCCATCGAGGCCCCGCACCGCGACCGAGTAAGCGCGCCCCAGCGCCATCAACCGACCCCACGCAGATGGATGATCTCCGGTGTGCGCCGGCGACCGATGCGTACCCCGATCACGTCGATGCGAACCGCGGCCCAACTCCGGTCTTGGCCGGCCAGCCAGATCCCGACCAGCCGGCGGATCCGCCGCACCTTGGCCGGGGTGACGGCGTACTCCACACCGCCGAACCCGTCACCGGTGCGGGTCTTCACCTCGACGAACACCAGCGTGCCATCGGGGGCCGCCGCGATCACGTCGAGTTCGCCGTAGCGGCAGCGCCAATTGCGAACCAGGATCCGCACACCCAGCGACTCCAGATGCTCGGTCGCCAGCTGCTCCCCCAGCGCACCGAGTTGGTTGCGCGTGAACGTCGTCATGCCAGCAGCGTCGGTGATCCGACCGACAACGGAAGACGGTCGAGAACCGAATCACCGCGAAAAGGACTTACCTATCCCCAGATCCGCGCTCATCCACAGGCTGTCCCCTCGCTGAGTTCGAGCGCCTGCTCGCCGACCCGAGTTGGGGCCGCTTGCACCGCGCTGCCATCAGTCGGGGTAGGCCCTGCGCAGCGCCTCGATGACGACTGCCACCGACGGCGATGGCCTGCCCGGCAACCGCGCCACCAGGATCCGGCGACGTTCCGGGGATGCGCCCTCGACACGTACCAAGCGGACGCCTTCCGGCAGCACCTCGGCGAGCGAGGGCGAGACGGTCGTCACTCCGCAGCCCGCGGCCACCAGCTGCAATTTGGTCAGCCAGTCGCGCGCCGAATGTGCGATACGCGGCCGGCCCGCCAGGCCCGGCCACACGCCCATCAGGGACTCGTCCCTGGAGGAGGGACTGGCCACCCAGTCCACATCGCCGAGTTCGGCCACACTCACCGCATCGCGACCCGCGAAGCGCCCGTAGGCCGGAACCGCCAATTCCAAGGTCGACTCCCCCAGCCGCTCGGTCACCACGGCCGGTAGCTCGGTATCCGGGGCGGCATAGGGCGGCCGCAGTGCGATCACCGCGAGGTCCAATGCACCCGCCCGCAGCGCACGCACCAACGACGGCGTCGTCCCTTCCCTGGTGGTCAGCCGTATGTCCGGACGCCGGTCCCGCAGTGCCTGCACGGCGCGCGGCAGCAGCACGGCGCCGGCGCTGAGGAACGCACCTACTCGGACCTCGTGCACGTCGGGCAGTGTCCCGTCCAGTTCGGCTTCCGCAGCGGCTATCGCATCCAGAACGACGCGTGCGTGACGCAGCAGGATCAAACCGGCGGAGGTCAGGCGCACACCGTCACGATTCCTCTCGAAGACCATCACACCGGTCTCGCGTTCGAGCCCGGCGACCTGCCGGGACACCGCCGACTGCGTGTAGCCGAGAGACTGTCCGGCGGCGGTGAAGGTTCCGCGCTCGGCGACCGCGCACAGCACCCGCAGCCCGGTCAATGACGGATCCATGAGGAAACGTCATATCACATGTGCTGAACAGTCGTAGCCGTCATGCAATGGGCCTGCGGTTGAACGCGGTTGCACAGTGCGACGAAAGGAGCAGCACATGAAAGCCGCCCTACTGGAGGCGTTCGGATGGCCCGAGCCGCCCCTGAACATCACCGAGGTCCAGGATCCCTCGATCGGCACCGGGGAGGTGCTCGTCGACGTCCTGGCGACCTGCGTCGCGCCTTACGCGGCCGAGGTCTTCAGCGGCGCACGGCGTTACCCTCTGGAACCGCCGGTCATCTCAGGTGTCGGGGGTATCGGGCGAGTCGTCGCCGCTGGCCCCGACGCCACGCGACTCGCTCCCGGAGACCTCGTTTGGTGCGATTCCACAGTGCGCTCGCGCGACGACGCGGTTGCACCGGACATCACCCTGCAGGGCTGGAGTTCGGCGGGCGAGGGAGGACTCAGGTTGTCCCGCCACTTTCACGATGGCCCCTTCGCCGAACGCATGGCTGTGCCGACCGAAAACGCTGTCGCGCTCGGACGCGTTGCGGCGGAGGATCTTCCGCGATGGACGGCGCTTGGCATTCTCCTCGTGCCCTATGGCGGTCTTCTGGCCGCCGGTTTGCAGGCCGGCGAGACGGTGCTCATCAGCGGCGCCACCGGCAACTTCGGCAGCGCCGGTGTGGCCGTCGCGTTGGCGATGGGGGCCGCGGCCGTGGTGTGTCCGGGCCGCAATGCGGCGGTACTCGCAGACCTCGAGCGGATCTTTGGTGACCGTGTCCGGACCGTGAGGCTCACAGGCGCAGCCGATGTCGATACCGCGGCGATGCGGGCCGCAGCGCCCGATGCCGTAGACGTCGTCCTCGACCTGCTGCCGCCGAGTGCGGGCACCGCACCCGTGCGTGCGGCGGCGATGGCGGTACGGCCGTATGGCCGCGTCATTCTCATGGGCGGGGTCGGGATGCTCGGAGGCGAAGACCTTGCGCTGCCTTACCCGTGGTTGATGCGCAACTCGATCACGTTGCGGGGACAGTGGATGTACCCGCGCACGGCCAATCATCGTCTCATCCAGCTCATCCGGAGCGGCTTACTCGACCTCGGCCATGAACGGGTGACCACTTTCGGGCTCGACCGGGCCAACGAGGCCGTCGCACACGCGGCAGCCCACCCGGGCCCCTTCGACCGGACGGTGCTCATGCCCCACAACAGCTGCACCAAGGGGAGTTGAACAGGGGACATCGGACTGTGCAGCCGACGTCGCTGCCGGATGTGGAGACTGCACCGACATCTGCTGGGCTGATGACAATCTCGGCTACCATATCCATACCCTGCTCGCACCGCGCGTGAAACACGTTCTCTTGCAAGCGGGCGACGACTGCTCAGCTGAGGGCTCAACCCCCAACCGAACTCGTGTAGCAGCCTGAGCAGGTTCAGAAGAAGCAGAGTTGGGCTCGCGGAGCGGGCGAATTGTCGACTCAGCGACCTAGTGCTGCACCACCGTGTAGCCGAGATCCTCCAGGATGCCGAGTTCGACCGGACTCAGCACGTGAGTCTCCGGTCCGTCGGTGGCTTCGTTGCCGGAGTTCATCACTTTTCTGTTCTCGTTGGTGAAGACGTGTCCGTTAAGATGAGCGATGTTACTGACGCTCCACGGGCTATCGGTCAACAAAGGCACCGGTTTGCCGTCGTAGGCCGCCATCGCGTTCGGCCCGCCGAAGAACAGGCCGCCGTCACCGCCGGTCAGATTCGGTTCGAACGCGGTGTTGAAGGTGAAGTCGTCGTTCATCACCTTCGTCCCCTGGGCATCGACGACAAACTCGTCGAATACCGGGTGGTTCGTCACCGGCGCCGAACCAGGGCCCTGAATGTTGGTATCGAAGCCCAGCGTGTGCCCCATCTCGTGCATGATCACCGCCTTGAAGTCGGCCTGGTCCGGGGTGACGCTGTCGCCCAACGCCCAGTCGGCCTTCCAGTTGATGTCGATATCGCCGTCGGGCTCGTCGCCGTTGGCGTCCTCACCGGTGATCAGCTTCTGTTGAACCACGGTTCGGAAGTAGCCGGGTGACTCGAGGTTCACCCGATCGCTGGAAGCCTGCGCGAGATTGTCGGGATTCTCATCAGTTCCGAGTTTGTAGGTGATGGTGACGGGTTTGGGCGCCACGATGTCGGCGACGAGGGCATTCGCGGCCTCGTGCAGTGCGGCTTTGGCCTCATCGGTCCAGTGCGGATCTCCAGGTGGGTACATGAAATCGACGGTGATGGCATTTCCCTCGCCTTGCTTCGCGCGCGCGACTTTGGCCGGCGTGGACTGCGCAACGCTCACCGCCGCCGTTGACTGCGACGCCTGCGGCTGCGGCTGCGCAGATGAACATCCTGAGGCGATTGCGCACACCGCGGCACTCGCCGCCCCGACTCGCAGCCAGACCAACGCAGCAACCAATTCCCCTGGCCTTTCACCCTGTGCCGCAGCGCTGTTTGGTGATGACCACCGCGCGCAGCGAACCCCATGAGAGGCTACAGGCAGAACGAGATCGGCGCGTCAGATCAGCTCGATCGCGTCGGCGATAGACGGCAACACCCGCGCCGGCCGGAACGGGTAGCGCTCGATGTCCTCGACCGTCGTCGAACCGGTAAGCACGAGAATCGTTTCCAGCCCGGCCTCGATCCCGGCCACCACGTCGGTGTCCATCCGGTCACCGACCATGACCGTGCTCTCCGAATGGGCCTCGATCCGGTTCAGCGCACTGCGGAACATCATCGGGTTGGGCTTGCCCACGAAATACGGTTCACGCCCGGTCGCCTTGGTGATCATTGCGGCCACCGACCCCGTCGCCGGCAGCGGCCCCTCCGCCGAGGGCCCGGTGACGTCGGGGTTGGTGGCGATAAACCGGGCGCCCTGGCCGATCAGCCGGACCGCCTTGGTGATCGCCTCGAAGGAGTAGGTGCGCGTCTCGCCGAGCACCACGAAGTCCGGACCGGTATCGGTCAGCGTGTAGCCCGCCTCGTGCAGTGCGGTTGTCAGCCCCGCCTCGCCGATCACATACGCCGACCCGCCCGGCAACTGATCATTCAGAAAGGCCGCGGTGGCCAGCGCCGAGGTCCAGATCGCCGACTCCGGCACGTCGAGCCCCGAGCGCGCCAGCCGCGCCGCGAGGTCACGCGGGGTGTATATCGAGTTGTTGGTCAGCACCAGGAATCGTCGCCGCTTTTCGATCAGGCACTGCAGGAACTCGGCGGCCCCCGGTAGCGCGTGATCCTCGCGGACCAGGACGCCGTCCATATCGGTCAGCCAGCACTGCGGTGTCGCGCGCACGGTCCTCCCTTCGGGGACGTTGTGTCCATCAGTGTTCCCCGCCGACGGATGACAGATACCGTGATCGAGCAGGACCGTCATGATGCGATGTGTGCGGTCTGCTGGTGTTGTACTATTCGCCCTGCTCCCGGGTAGGTCCGGGTGAACGTCGCGACCGGCGTTGTCCGCAGGGTTTCGTCCACCATGACACTCGGAACGCTCTGGCGAACAGATGATTCCGGCCCGAACAGGACACTCCAGTCCACCGAGCCGTTGCCGTCGGAATGCGCGACCAGAACGGTGTCCCGCGCCGACATCTGGTCCAGCAGTGTTTCGAGCGCATAGTCTGGTTCGGCCAGCACGACAACCGGTTCGGCGCCCATCGCGGCCAGCCGCACCACTTCCTCGCGCAGCCCGGTCCGCTCGGTCAGCAGAATCTGCAGCAGCATCCGATCGCTGGACGTATCCCTATGCACCGCACCGACTTTGGTGCGCACACAAATGCCGCCCACCGAACCCTCGATGTGCTCGACGATCGGCGGCAGGGCGCGACGGTCCACGTGCAGCCGGGCTGACAGGCAGGTCCGGTAGGACGCACGGGCCTCGGCCATCGTGTTGGCTCCGCCCGCGCAGCCACTGGGAACGCCGCGGAAGGTCAGCTGAGGTTGCTGGTCGGGGTCGTGGCGAAAGATCACGTGTTCGGCCATCAGATCACCTCCTGGCAGGCGGCCCGCTGCCCGACGACAATCGTGACACGTTGCCGCGCAGGCAGATACAGATCCACACACACCGGCGCCCGCCGCTTCAAGAGAAATGCCAGCATGACGCGGATCATGAGGACACCGCTACAGATCGACGCTGCAGAGCAACCGAGACGCTCAGCACCACCAGCCCGACGACCGCCAGCCCCGCCCCCGCGGCGGCCGGTGCTGTGTAGCCATATCCCGCAGCGATCACCAGTCCGCCGATCCACGCCCCCGAAGCGTTGGCGATGTTCAAGGCCGAATGGTTCAGCGCGGCGGCCAGCGTCTGCGCCTCAGCGGCGACGTCCATCAGCCGGGTTTGCAACGCGGGTGCGATCGCGGCTCCGCCGGCACCGATGCCGAACAGCAGCACCATCGCGGTGAACGGGTTGTGCGCACCTGCCACGAAAGCCGCGAGCACCAGCGCTAGGGCAGTCATCGACACGTACAGACCGCGGATCACCGACCGGTCCGCCATCCGGCCGCCGGCCAGATTGCCGACCACCATGCCCGCACCGAACACCATCAGCCCCAACGGAACCCACGAGCGGGAAACACCGGTCACGTCGGTAAGCGTCGTTGCGATGTAGGTGTAGACGGCGAACATGCCGCCGAAGCCCACCATGCCGATCGCCAGTGCGAGCCAGACCTGCGGACGTCGCAGCGCGCCGAGTTCGGCACGGGTACTGGTGCTGCTGGTCGCGGTCAAATCGGGAAGCCACACCCAGATCGCAGCCAACGTCACCAGTCCGACGACCACGACAAGCACGAACGCGCTTCGCCACCCGAGCAATTGCCCGAGCCAGGACGCCAGCGGCACTCCGATCACGGTCGCCACGGTCAGGCCGGTCATCACTTGCGCGACAGCCTTGGCCCGCCGTTCGGGCCCGAGCAATTGCGCAGCCACCAGTGCCGCGACACCGAAGAATGCGCCGTGCGGAAGGCCCGCGAGGAAGCGGGCGGCGATCAGGACTCCGTAGCTCGGCGCCAGCACGGTCAACACGTTGCCGACGGCGAACAACGCCATCAGAGCCATCAACACGACCTTGCGATTGAATTTCGCGGTCAGCGCGGCGATGACCGGCGCACCGACCACGACGCCGAGCGCGTAGGCGGAGATGATGTGGCCCGCGGTCGGCTCAGAGATCCGCAGGCCGCCGGCGATCTCGGGCAACAGGCCCATCGCGACGAATTCGTTGGTACCGATGCCGAAGGAACCGAGCGCCAGGGCAAGAATGCCCAGCCCAGTTCTGGTCGGGCAGAGCGCGGGAGACGCCGCCGGTGCGGCGGGTCGGAGCGTGAGGGTCACGGGTGCTATCGACTTTCTGTGCGGTGGCGGATGCTGCCGCGGTGCAGCGCTCGGTCCCTATCCGCCGAGCCTACCGCCACTTAAACCACACAACCAACCGACTTTTGCCTAAATTCGTTCAAAGTGATGGGTGTCTCCATTGCTTTGCGTCACCGATTGAACTTGGTTCAATGGAAAGATGCCGGTAACCAGGCGTTCCGCTGCCCCCGCGACAACGGGGGATGTTTTCGCGCTGATACGTGCCGGTACCGCCACCACCCGAACCGAGGTCCGGGAGCTGACCGGCCTGTCCCGAACGGCGGTCGGCAGCCGCATCGCGGCTCTGGCCCGCCGCGGGCTGGTCTCCGAGGGCGAGGAGGGACCGTCGACCGGCGGTCGCCCGCCGGCGCTGGTGCGGTTCAACGCCGAAGCGGGTGTGGTCCTGTCGGCGGCGATCGGCCGCAGCCGCACCCGGCTCGCGGTGTGCAACCTGGCCGGCGACATCCACGCCCTGGCCGATATGGACTCCGAGATTCGCCTCGGACCCGATGATCTGATGCCCGACCTGGTCAAGCGCCTCGAAGTCCTGCTCGACGAGAGCGGCCGGCCCGCGGGCGATGTGCTCGGCGTCGGGGTGTCGCTACCCGGCACGGTCGACCAGGAGCGCGGCTGCAGCCTGGCGTCGCCGGTGATGAGCGGTTGGGACGGCGTTCCGCTGGAGCCGTACTTCCGGAAGCTGACGGCGGCGCCGATCGTGCTCGACAACGACACCAACGTCCAGGCGCTCTCGGAACGACGCGGGCCCTTGAGAATTCACGACAACCTGCTGCTGATCAAGGCGTCCACCGGCCTCGGCGCGGGGATCGTGTGCGGCGGTGTACTCCAGCGCGGCGCTGTCGGCGCGGCCGGAGAGTTCGGCCACAACAAGACGGTCGCGGCCGCGGGCATGCCGTGCCGATGCGGCGACACCGGCTGCCTGGAGGCGATCGCCGGTGGATGGGCCGTGGTGCGCACACTGCAGGAGCAGGGCCGGCAGGTCCACCACATCCGCGACGTCGTCGAACTGGCCAACCACGGCGACGGCGAGGCGCGGCGACTGCTGCGGGAAAGTGGCCGCCACGTGGGTGAAGTGATCGCCGCCGCGGTGAACCTGCTCAACCCCGAGGTTCTCGTCGTCGGCGGTGACATGTCCGGCGCATACGACGTGTTTGTCGCCGGGTTGCGAGAAACGTTGTACGGCAACGCAACCGCACTGGCTACCCGGCACCTTCAGGTGGTCCCGTCCACGTACGGAGACCGGGCAGGCAACATCGGCAGCGCGATGCTGGTGTTGGAGAAGATCTTGTCGCCCGGCGCCATCGACACATCGCTGCGCTGACAAAAGCTAGCGCTGCACCACCGTGTAGCCCAGGTCTTCCAGGATGCCGAGTTCGACCGGGCTCAGGGTCCGCACTTCCGCGCCGTCACCGTCGTCGCCGGGGTTCATCATCTTCTTGTTCTCGCCGGTGAAGACGTGGCCATTCAGGTGCGCGATGTTACTGGTACTCCACGTGGGGTCGGTCAGCAGAGGCACCGGTTTACCGTCGTAGGCCGCCATCGCGTGCGGGCCGCCGAAGAACAGACCGCCGTCACCGCCGGTGAGGTTGGGTTCGAACGCGGTGTTGAACGTGTAGTCGTCGTTGATCACCTTCGCCCCGTCGGCGTTGACGACGAAGCTGTCGAACGTCGGGTGGTTCTTCGTCGGTGCGGAACCCGGGGCCGAGATGCCGGTGTCGAAGCCCAGCGTGTGCACCAACTCGTGCATGATCGTCGCCTTGAAGTCGTCCTGGCTCGGGGTGCCGGCGTCGTCGCCCCCCTTGGCGACGTCATCACCCAACGCCCAGTTGGCGTTCCAGTTCACGTCGATATCACCGTCGGGCTTATCGCCGTTGGCGTCCTCGCCGGTGATCAGCTTCTGCTGCACCACCGTGCGGAAGTAGCCAGCTGATTCGTCGTCGACCCGGTCGCTGCTCGCCTGCGCCAGGTGGTTGGGCTCGTTGTCGTCCGCGATCTTGTAGGTGAGGGTGACCGGTTTGGGAGCCACGATGTATGCGGCGATGGCGTTGGCGGCGTCGTTCAGTGACGCTTTGGCTTCATCGGTCCAGTGTTGATCCCCGTCGGGGTAGATGAAGTCGAAGGTGATGGCGTTGCCGCTGCCCTCTTTGAGGCGGGCGGGCTTGTCCGGGCCGGCCGCCGCGACACTCGAGGCCGCTGAAGTCTCGGCCGCTGTCGGCTGCGCCTGCGGCTGATTCGACGAACATCCCGACACGACGGCACCGATGGCCGCACCTGCTGCCCCGACCCGCAACCATGCGTTGGCAGCAGCCATGTTCCCCCGATCTCGTCGATGAGTCGCACCACCGCGGCGCCACCGCGAGCTGCGAACTACCGAGAAAGCGTACGTCAGCAATTGACGACGAGAAGGCGATTCCGATAAAGACACGCGTCAGCGACGTCCGATGCACAGGCAAATACGTTGCGCTGGAGCAGATATCGGGAGGGCCTGCGTCAATTACCTCAAGCCGGCGAATGAGGCGGCCACGGCGTGCGCAAACATGACGCGCCGATCCCGACCTATTCGGGCAGCCGCAGCTCGGGCTTCTCGACCTCTTCGATGTTGACGTCCTTGAACGTGATCACCCGGACCTGCTTGACGAATCGTGCCGGACGGTACATGTCCCACACCCACGCATCGGACAGGCGCAGCTCGAAGTAGACCTCACCGTCGGTGTTGCGCGGCACCAACTCCACGCTGTTGGCCAGGTAGAAGCGGCGCTCGGTCTCCACGACGTAGCTGAACTGCCCCACGATGTCCTTGTATTCGCGGTACAGCGAGAGCTCCATCTCGGTCTCGTATTTTTCGAGATCTTCGGCACTCATCGGTTCAGCTGTCCTCTTTGTCTTGTCGTGGTGCTGTCCATCTTGACTCACACCTGATCGTCGCGCTGCGGGGGTGGGCACTCCATCACCATCTCGGTACCACCGGAACGTGCCACCCGCCGGACATTGATGTAGGAAAACCGGTGCTGACGGCACGGCCCCAGGTCGGTCAGCGCCGCACTGTGCGCCGGGGTGCTGTACCCCTTGTGGTCGGCGAAGCCGTAGCCGGGATGCTCGTCATCCATGGCCACCATCAGCCGATCGCGGCTGACCTTCGCCAGCACACTGGCCGCGGCGATACAGGCCGCCGCTGCGTCCCCGCCGATCACCGGTAACGACGGCATCGGCAGTCCCGGCACCCGGAACCCGTCGGACAACACATAGCCCGGCCGTACCGACAGCCCCGCCACCGCACGCCGCATCCCCTCGATGTTGGCCACGTGCACGCCGCGACGGTCGACTTCGGGGGCCGGGATGAACACCACGTGATACGCCAGCGCGTAGCGCCTGATGATCGGGAACAGTTCCTCGCGAGCCTTCTCGGTGAGCTTCTTGGAGTCGTCAAGGGCCGCCAGGCTCTCCATCCGGTTGGGCCCCAGCACGCAGGCCGCCACCACGAGCGGGCCCGCACACGCGCCTCGGCCCACTTCATCGACCCCGGCTACCGGCCCCAAACCGCTTCTATACAAAGCCGATTCGAGCGTTCGCAGACCCGATGATTTGCGAATCACCGTCCGCGGCGGCCATGTCATCGCCGGCACAGATCAACCCTGCTGTGGGTCGAACGAGGACACACCACCCCACCGAGACGGCGGCCACGCGATGAACCGCGCCTTGCCGATGACGTTGCTCACCGGCACGGTGCCGGCCATCGGATCGCCGGTGCAGAGAATGCCCTTTTGCGCATCGGCGGGGGTGCTGGTGCAGTGTGCGCGGGAGTCCGCCGAATGAGTGCGGTTGTCACCCATCACCCACAACCGGCCGTCGGGCACCTTCACCGGACCGAACTCGTTGCCCAGGCACGGGTAGACGGCAGGATCGGCCATCATCGTCTGGGCGTTGAGGTACGGCTCGGTGAGCGGCTTGCCGTCGACGGTCAGTCCGGTGTCCGCACGGCATTGCACCGTCTGGCCTCCGGTGGCGATGACACGCTTGACCAAGTCGTTCTCGTCGGGCGGCACGAAACCGACCACCGACAAGGCGTTCTCGATGTAGCGCACCGCGGCGTTGCTGGATCGGATGGACTTGTATCCGACGTTCCAGTTCGGCGGGCCCTTGAAGACGATGACGTCACCCGGCCGCGGGTCCCCGAACCGATAGGTGACCTTGTCGACCATGATCCGGTCGCCGACGCAGCCGGGGCAGCCGTGCAGCGTCGGTTCCATCGATTCGGAGGGAATCAGGTACGGCCGCGCGATGAACGTCAGCATCACGTAGTACAGGACTATCGCGATGGCGACGAGGGTCGCGCCTTCGCGCAGCGCCGACTTCTTCTTTTCGCCGGTGTCCGGGTCCTTTGCCCCGGTCTCCGGGGCCGCGTCGGCGGGACTGTCGTCCACCCCGTCCGTCGCGGTGAGGTTGTCCGGCGTGGAATCGTTCGAGCCCGTGTTGTCGGTCACGTCGTCAGCGTAGTCAGACCGGCTGATCGGTCAGCGACTCCCACAGTCGAAGCTCAGCGCTTTTCCTTGATCTTGGCCTTCTTGCCCCGCAGCTCGCGCAGGTAGTACAGCTTGGCGCGCCGCACGTCGCCGCGGGTCAGCACCTCGATGTGGTCGATGTTGGGCGAATGCACCGGGAAGGTGCGCTCGACACCGACGCCGTAGCTTTCCTTGCGCACGGTGAAGGTCTCGCGAATGCCACCGCCCGAACGGCGGAGCACAACGCCCTTGAAGACCTGAACGCGCTGCTTGTTGCCCTCGATGACCTTCACGTGGACATTGATGGTGTCCCCGGGGCTGAAGGTCGGGATATCGTCGCGCAGCGACGCCTGGTCGACGAAGTCCAGCGTGTTCATCGGTGACACTTCCTTGCGGTTCGCGGCGCAGCCACCTGCCTGCGCGGAAAGCGCTGGCGATCGCCGGGCCGATGGATTCGGGCACGTGATGTTTGGCGCAGCAGGCGGAAAAGTCCCAGCCCGCGCGGCAACTGCTCAATTGTGCCAGATGCACCGCGAGCAGTGAAATCGCACGACCCGCCGAGGCGCCGCCGATGTGTCGACGAACTGAACACGCGGTGTAGAAAAGGTACCGTTAACCTGGACCAAGATCGGGCGGCAACGCGGCACCCCGGAGCTCAGTGTTCCACCGGTTTCCGAGGAGATGGACATGCGACGGCATCTGTCGATGCTGGTCACCGGCACCGCGGCGGCAGTGATAGGCGTTCTGGTAGCCGCCTCCTCCGCTCAGGTGAACGCCGGCCCGAGCGACCCAGCGGCCCGCCCGGTGAACCTGCTGTCCGCTGATCCGAACGCCATCGCGCAGGCCCCCGCCCTCGGTCCGCTGCCCGACGTGCCGCCTGACGCCTCGACCAGTCTGGATTTACGCGCCAAAGAAGCGACCTCCGAGGCCGCGCAGGACGGCGCGGACATCAGTTTCACCTTGCTCGACCGCACCACCGGACGGGTCCTCAAGGGCGGTGACGACGCTCCCTTCCCGGTGGCGTCGGTGAGCAAACTGTTCATCGCCGACGATCTACTGCTGCAGGTGGCCAAAGGCCAGCGCCAGCTCACCACGGACGAGCAGCAGTCCTTCGACGCCATGTTGCGGTCCTCCGACGACAGCGCCGCCGAAGTGTTCTGGGGCGAGGGCGGCGGCAGCGCGATCATCAGCAGGGTCACCGCGCGATACGGGCTGACCTCGACCAGCGTGCCGTATGACGGGAACTGGTGGAACACCATGAGCACCACCGCCGACCTGGTGCGGTACTACGACATGCTGCTCGACGGTGCAGGCGGCCTGCCCGCCTCGCAGGCCTCGGTCATCCTCGGCGACCTGTCGGCGTCCACCCCCACCGGTGTCGACGGCTACCCGCAGCGGTTCGGCATCCCCGACGGGCTGTTCGCGGAACCCGTTGCGGTCAAGCAGGGTTGGATGTGCTGCTGGAACGGCGGCAACTGGCTGCACATGTCTACCGGGGTGATCGGACCGGATCGGCGTTTCGTGCTTGCCATGGCCTCACTGCAGCCGGTTGACGACGCGACCGCGCGCAACACGATGACCCAAGCCGTCAAGACGATGTTCCCCAGCGGGCGGATCTGACTGCGCCCCGCCGTCAACGACGCGGCGGTCCCGGCGGCGGCTGACGGAATTCAGCCCGAGCACGGAATGGCCGTGTCGGTTCATTGCCGACGGTCGCTGCCACCGCGGTCGCGTTCGCCATCGGGCTGGCGAGCCGCGTCGTCGGCGCGGTCGGGCTGGCGGCGCGGCGCGGTCCGAGCACCAACGGGCGGGTTGCCTGGGCACTCTCGTCGTCGTTCTGTTCGAGCACACTGCGGGCGATCCGCTCGATCGCGCCCTGCACCTGCATGCGGTCGGGGCGGCCCTCGAATGCAGGCGACCGGGTGAGCGTGTCGGTGATCCAGCTCGCGAGCATGTTGCGGGCGTGATTCACTTCCGCGGCGCCGGCCGGGGTGAGCCAGAGCTGATCGCCGCTGCGCTGGGCGTAGCCGTTCGCGACCAGCCGGTCGAACGTCGGCTCGAGGATCTCGACCGGCACCCGGTGATGGGCGGCCACGGCACTGAGGTCCGCTGTGCCGGCCACCTGCGCATGCCGGTAAATCCGCAACGCGGCCCACATCAACGGGACGTCGAGGCGGGTGCCCCCCGCCCGGGCCAGGGCGGGCAGATGCTGCCCGCGGCTTTCGCGCAGCAATCGACTGACGGCCACCTCCAGCACCTTCTCCGCCGGTTCGGTGGTGGGCATACCGAAACCCTCGCCGAGGTCGGTGCTGCCGGTGGCGGCCGCGTCGCGCAGCGGCACCTGCTTGAGGAACAGCGCCAGCACGAACCCGACGATCGCCACCGGCGCCGCGAACAAGAACACCTTGCTCAGCGAGTCTGCGTAGGCGTCGACGATCGGGGCAGCCGCTGCGGGCGAGAGCTTGTGCAGCGCCTGCGGTGACTGCGCGACCTCGGGAGAAACACCGCTGGCGGCCAGGGCCGAAGGCAGCCGGTCGGCCAGGAAATTACTGAACAGCGAGCCGAAGATCGCAGCGCCGAACGAACTACCGATGGTGCGGAAGAACGTGACACCCGAGGTGGCCACGCCCAGGTCGGTGAAGTCGACGGTGTTCTGCACGGTCAGGATCAGAACCTGCATGCTCAGCCCGATCCCGGCACCCAGGACCAGCAGGTCCAGAGACTGGACGAGCGTCGAGGTGTGCGCGTCCATCAGCGACAGCAGGATGAAGCCGACCGCCATCGTCGCGGTGCCCGCGATCGGAAAGATCTTGTAGCGCCCGGTGCGGCCGACGATCACGCCACTGGTCAGCGACGTGGCCAGCAGGCCGGCGACCATCGGCAGGGTGTGCAGGCCGGAGACGGTCGCCGACACCCCGTCGACGAATTGCATGTAGGTCGGCAGGAACGTCAGCGCCCCGAGCATCGCGAATCCGACGACGAACGACAGCACGCAGCACACCGTGAACACCGGATCGGCGAACAGCCGGATCGGCAAAATCGGCTCGGCCGCCCGCTTTTCGACGAACACGAAGGCCACCAGGATCGCCACGGAGCCGACGAACAGTCCGATGATCGTCGGCGAACCCCACGGATACGTGGTGCCACCCCAGCTTGTCGCAAGGGTCAGACCGGCCGCGCCTAGACCCACCAGAACGATGCCCGGATAGTCGATGACCGGCCGGGCGGTACGACCCAGCGCCGGAATCGCCACCG
Organism: Mycolicibacterium aromaticivorans JS19b1 = JCM 16368; assembly: GCF_000559085.1. Taxonomy (NCBI): domain Bacteria; kingdom Bacillati; phylum Actinomycetota; class Actinomycetes; order Mycobacteriales; family Mycobacteriaceae; genus Mycobacterium; species Mycolicibacterium aromaticivorans. Next base: position 723,134 of record NZ_JALN02000001.1, read on the forward strand.
CCGCCACCGCGAGCACCACCACCGCGACGGGCACGTTGACCCAGAACGCCCACCGCCATCCGAGGTGGTCGGTGAACAGCCCGCCCAGCAGCGGGCCCACCACCGTGGTGACGCCGAACACGGCACCCAGCGCGCCCTGGTAGCGGCCCCGTTCGCGCAGCGGTATCACTTCACCGATGACCGCGACCGCGGTGACGGTGATGGCTCCGCCGCCGATGCCCTGCAGGGCGCGCGAGGCGACCAGCATCGACATCGATCCGGCCAAGCCACACAGCACCGAGCCGGCGAGGAAGAACAGCACGGCGGCTTGAAAAACCGGTTTGCGGCCGAATGTGTCACCGAGCTTGCCGACGACCGCGGTCACAATCGTCGACGCCAGCAGGTAGCTGGTGACGACCCATGACTGGTGACCAGCACCCCCGAGGTCGGCGACGACCGTGGGCAGTGCGGTCGCGACGATGGTCTGGTCGAGGGCGGCCAGCAGCATGCCGAGCACCACAGCGAGGAAGACGAAGTTGCGCTGCCGGCCCGTCACCTGCGCAGCCGCCGGTGCTGGCGGAGCGCCGGTGGATGGACGAGTCACGCTGTTCTCAATACCCTGCCGCGAGGTTCGGTAACCTGCGCCGCGCCGTGCTCTCAGTCACCGAGCAGGTCGGGCAGATCCTCGAGCAGGTCCGGCCGACGCTCCCGCGTCCGCTGCAGCGCCTGTTCGCGGCGCCACGCCGCGACCTTGCCGTGGTCACCGGAGAGCAGTACGTCCGGGACCTGCAACTCGCGCCAGGTGGGCGGACGCGTGTAGCTCGGTCCTTCGAGCAGACCGTCTTTTTCCGGCGAGTGCGAATCGTCCTGGTGCGAGCGCGGATTGCCCATTACGTTGGGTAGCAACCGGACCACCGCCTCGATCATCACCAGCGCCGCGACCTCACCACCGGCCAGCACGTAGTCCCCGATCGAGACCTCCTCGACCCGCATCCGCCGCCGTGCGTCCTCGGCGACCCGCTGGTCGATGCCTTCGTAACGGCCGCAGGCAAACACCAGATGCCGCTCCCCCGTCCAGGCTTGGGCGTCGTTCTGGGTGAACAGCCGACCCGCCGGCGTCGGGATCACGAGAACGGTGTCTTGGGCGCAGATCTCGTCGAGCGCCTCACCCCAGACCGGGGCCTTCATCACCATGCCGGGGCCGCCGCCGTACGGGGCATCGTCTACCGAGTGGTGCACGTCGTGGGTCCAGCGACGCAGATCGTGCGCGGCGAAGTCCACGATGCGGGACTCGATCGCCTTGCCGGGCAACGACTGTCGTACCGGGTCGAGATACTCGGGGAAGATCGAGATGACGTCAATCCGCACGGCTGCGCACCTATTCCAGGCCGTCCAGATCCAAAAGCCCGTCGGGAGGATCGATTTCGACGATCTTGTCGGCCAGCGACACCGACACCACGATCGCGCCGACGAACGGCACCAGCACTTCGGTTCCGTCAGCTCCGCGCACCGCCAGCAGTTCCGCGCCCGCGGTGTGCAGCACCTCGGTGATCGAGCCGACGACGCGGCCGTCGACGGTCCGCACCGTCAGCCCTTCGAGCTGATGATCGTAGAACTCGTCGGGATCCTCGATGGGAGGCAGTTCCGCGGAGTCGACGACGAACAGATGGCCGCGCAATGCGTCGGCCGCATTGCGGTCGGACACCCCGCGCAGCCGTACCAGCAGACGCCCGCCGTGCGGCCGAACCGCCTCGACGACAACATCTTGGCCGCCGTCACCGCGAGAGGGCCGCAGCCGCAACAGGTTTCCCACGGCGAACCGCTCTTCAGGGTCATCGGTGCGGACGTCGACCACCAGTTCCCCGGTGATCCCGTGAGCCTTGGCAACACGTCCGGCGACGAGTTCCATCGAGCTATCGACTTACTGGTCGGTGTCCACCACGTCGACGCGGATACCTCGGCCACCGATACCGGCGACCAGGGTGCGCAACGCGGTCGCGGTGCGACCGCCACGGCCGATCACCTTGCCGAGATCCTCGGGGTGGACGTGGACCTCAACCGTGCGCCCCCGTCGGTTGGTGACCATGTCGACGCGGACGTCGTCAGGATTGTCGACGATCCCGCGGACCAGATGCTCCACGGCGTCGACGACGACCGAACTCATTCTGCGGCGGCCTCAGTGGACTCGGCAGCCTCGGCGGCCGGCTCAGCGGCCTCAGCGGCGGGCTCGGCCTCAGCGGCGTCGGCCTTCTTGGCCGGGGCCTTCTTCTTCTTGGCGTGGGTGGCTTCGCCACCCGGCGCGCCATCGGCCTCGGCCAGCGCGGCGTTGAAGAGGTCCAGCTTGCTGGGCTTGGGCTCCTTGACCTTCAGCGTGCCCTCGGCACCGGGCAGGCCCTTGAACTTCTGCCAGTCACCGGTGATCTTCAGCAGGTTGAGAACCGGCTCGGTGGGCTGGGCGCCAACAGACAGCCAGTACTGAGCGCGCTCGGAGTCGATCTCGATCAGGCTCGGATCTTCCTTGGGGTGGTAGCGGCCGATGACCTCGATCGAGCGGCCGTCGCGGCGGGTGCGTGCGTCGGCGACAGCGATGCGGTACTGGGGGTTGCGGATCTTGCCAAGCCGAGTGAGCTTGATCTTGACAGCCATGAACTAACTCCTGTGGGTATCACGCTGCAATTCAGCGATGCCGGCGGATTGCCGGATCCGGTTTTGCCTCGCGTGCGTGACCAGCCGGCGGCCCATCCATTACGGAAGCCGCGGTCGGACAGCCACCGATTGTGCCAGACGGCCCTGGTCAGGTGTTAATCGCGCGATCTGCCGCCCGGCCGGATCAGACGATCTTCTGGATGCACTTCTGCTCGACGCGCCGCGTCATCCGCCAGCCGTCGGAGGTACGGACGAACGCGTCGTCGTACCAAAGTCCGCAGAACATGATCTGGCCGTCGTCGCCGAGCGCCATCGGGTTGAACAAGATGGTCCGCGAGGTCGCGGTGTCGCCGTCAAGGCGGATGTCGAAGTTTCCGAGCATGTGGAAGTAGGCGGGGAAATTCGGCAGCACCTCGGCCAGCCAGGCTTTGACGTCGGGAAAGGTGCCCGCGATCCCGCCCAGTTCGGTGTAGTCGATATGGGCGTCCGGCGTGAAAACACGATCGAGGTCGTCGAAGCGGCGGCTGTCGATCGCCGTCGAGTAGTCGACCAGCAGCTGCTGGATCTCCATCCGATCCGACATCTCTTCAAGGCTCAGCATGCGCGTGATTCAACACCGGATCGGCGGGCGCGGCCGGTGTGGTCCACACCTGCGGGACACTTTCTACTAAGGTTTGCCTAACCAAATTAGATCGGAGCAGGTGTGGTGGAGCGTCCCGGTTTCTCGCCGATCATCGGCTACGCCAGCGACATGGGCACCGCCGAGTACATCGCCATGCAGCTGGCCGACGCGGTCAAAGACGCCGGGATCGACGCCACCGAGACCGAACTCAACGACGTCACCCTCGACGAGGTCCGGGCCGCGACCCACGTGATCATGGTGGCCTCGACGTTCGGCGAGGGAGAAGTCCCCGACAACGGCACCGTGTTCTGGGAGGAGCTGGCGGCATCCGACACCCGGCTCGACGGGCTGGGATACGCGGTCCTGGCGCTGGGCGACAGCTCCTACGAGTTGTTCTGCAACGCCGGCCGGAACATCGATGCCCGCCTCACCGAGCTGGGCGCCCACGCGCTGGCCGAGCGGGCCGAATACGACTGCTACCGGGAGGGCGACGCCCGCGAGTGGATCGCCGACATCGCCAAGATCCTCATCGAGGCGGCCGCCGCCGGACCCGCCGACGTAGAACCCACCGCCCCGAAGGCGGCACCGCACCGCCATCACGTACTCAGCCCGTGGAGCGACGCGAATCCCGTCACCTCGACCGTCCTGGTGAACCGGCTGCTGACGGCAAAGGAGTCCGACAAAGAGGTCCGCCATATCGAGCTGGATCTCGCGGACTCGGGAATCACCTATCAGGCCGGCGATTCGGTGGCCGTGCATCCGGTCAACGATCCCGCGCTCGTCGACGCAGTGCTGGCCAAGCTCGGGGTCGACGGCGCCCACGTCGCTGCGGGCAGCGATCGACCGCTGGGCGAACTGCTCGCCGGACACCTCGACATCTGCTCTCCGTCGCGGGCATTGCAGGCGCTGGTCGCAGCCCGTACCGACGACACCGATGCCGCGGCGGCGCTACGCTCCCCCGATCCCGCAATCGTGTCGTCCTGGTTGTACGGCCGCGACGTGCTGGACCTACTCCACCTCGCCGATCTGTCGGTCGATGAGGTACTGGAAACGTTGCGGCCCTTGCAGTTTCGCGACTACTCGATCTCCTCCAGTCCACTGGTCCATCCGGATCGGCTGCATCTGACAGTGGCGACCGTGCGCTACCACTGCCACGGCCGCGCCCGCGGTGGCGTCGCCTCGACATTTCTGGCCGACAGAGTCCCCGCTGGGCAGTCCGTGCGAATTCACCTGCGGCCCAACCACAACTTCCGGCTACCGGCCCCGGACGTACCGATCATCATGGTCGGCCCGGGAACCGGCATCGCACCGTTCCGCGCGTTCCTGCACGAACGCCAGGCGACCGCTGCGCCGGGCAGATCCTGGTTGTTTTTCGGCGACCGGCGGCGTCACACAGATTTTCTGTATGGCGACGAGCTCACGCGATTCCACGAATCCGGCGCACTGACCCGACTGGATCTGGCCTTCTCGCGCGAGAGTGCCCGGCCGAAAACCTACGTCCAGCATCGCATGAAGGACAACGCGCGAGAGCTGTTCGCGTGGCTCGAAGACGGAGCGCAGCTGTATGTGTGCGGAGACGCCGAGCGGATGGCCAAAGACGTCGACGCGGCCCTGCACGAGATCGTTGCCGAGGCCGGTGACATGGCCGCCGCCGCCGCGCACTCCTACGTGAACGAACTGATCAAAGCCCATCGGTACGCGCGCGACGTCTACTGACCGAGCGGGTTAGGCTCAGGGCCCATGCGCAGACTTCTCGCGAGCCTGACGACGGCGCTCAGTGTTTTGACGGCGACGGCAGGGATTGCCAACGCGGACACCATCGATCAGCCACCGGGCTCGGTGCCGATCCCCGAGGGACCCGCGCCCGCGTGGATCGTCGCCGACATGGACACCGGCCAGGTGCTGGCCGGTCGTGACATGTACGCCGCGCACCCGCCGGCCAGCACGATCAAGACACTGCTGGCTCTCACCGCACTGGACGAGCTGCCCGACCTGAATGCGACGGTGGTGGCCAACAACTCCGACACCCTCGTCGAATGCAACTGCGCCGGTGTGCGGCCCGGTCGCAGCTACACCGCCCGTCAGCTGCTCGACGGGCTGCTGCTGGTGTCAGGCAACGACGCCGCCAACACCCTGGCCGATATGCTCGGCGGCTACCAGGCCGCGGTCGACAAGATGAACGCCAAGGCCGTCGCGATCGGGGCGACCAACACCCACGCGACCACACCGTCCGGCCTGGACGGAGCGGGTGGCCCGGGCTGGACCACTCCGCATGACCTCGCCGCGATCTTCCGCGCCGCGATGGCCAATCCGGTGTTCGCACAGATCACTGCCCAACCGGTCGCGATGTTCCCCGGCGAGACCGGTGACAAGCCGCTGGTGAATCAGGACGAACTGCTGGCCCGCTATCCCGGTGCGATCGGCGGCAAGACCGGCTTCACCGACGCGGCCCGCAAGACGTTCGTCGGCGCCGCCGACCGCGGCGGCCGCCGTCTGGTGATCGCGATGATGTACGGGCTGATCCACGAAGGTGGCCCGACCTACTGGGATCAGGCGGCGGCGCTGCTGGATTGGGGTTTCGCCCAGAACCCTTCCGAGAGCGTCGCCGCGCTGTAGTTCGGCCGGCTAGTGGTGGCCGCCCGCATTGAACCCGGGCTGGGCGGCATCACCTTCGGTGATTTGGTACGGCGAGGTGGCCAGATCGTTCGGGGTCGCCACAATTGCCGAGTTGTCTCCCGACGGCGGGGCAGCGGCGGGTACCTGGTTGTCCGGCACGACCTGGAAATCCTCATCGGAATCGGGCACGACCACAGGCGCCGCGGTGCTGCCCGGGTTACCCGGCACCCAGGCCAGCAGGTCGCGGGTGCCGTCGTTGAAGACAACGCTGTTCGGTACGTCGCCCACGACGTCGAAGTAGAGCTTTCCGCCATTCGACGCGCCCCAGATAGAGGGGTAGAACTCGCCGGACTCAGCCCGGGCACCGAAGCGCTCGATGAACGGCGGGTAACTGCCCCCGAATCCGTCGATCGTCAGCTTGGCCGAATACAACGTGCCATTGTGCGGCACCGGATCCGAACTGGGCTTGAGCTTGCCCACGGCGTAGCCGATGTAGGGCAGGCCATTGGGCCCGTTCAAGGTTTCCTGCTCGCCGAACACGCGCAAGCTGTCAGTCGCCCATGCCGGTGCGGCGCAGACGACGGAAAGGCCCAACGTGACAACGGTGGCGGAAATCCCGGCCATTTTCGCGATCTTCACAGTCTCTCCCCAGCAAATTGGTGCCAACATCCCCGGCACGTGTGGCCGAGAGTTTACTGTGACCTTCCTCCCCACGCCTGTTTTAAACGGCATCTCCTCAATTGATCACCGCCCTCATCACCGCGCGCTAAACGGGTCGTCCGCCATCGCAATACATTCGAGACTCGCTCGCGTCGTTGCCGAGGCGGAGTCTGGTTAGCGTCGGCACTCATGCCGGGCCGCCCATTCGTCGCGATGTTGGGCATCGCCATGTCCCTGGCGCTGGTCGCGCCGGCCGCGGCCGCGCCCACCCCGCAGCCGGCCGGCGCGGTGACCGCTCCCCCCGACGGTCCGGCGCGAGCCTGGCTGGTCGCCGATCTCGACACCGGCCAGATCCTGGGCAGCCGCGAACCCTACAGCGCGCACGCGCCGGCGAGCACCATCAAGCCGCTGCTGGCGATGGTCGTGCTCGATCAGTTGGCGCCCAATGCCGCGATCCGGGCGACGGCGGCCAACACCCAAGTCGAATGCTCGTGCGTCGGGCTGGTGCCCGGCCAGATGTACACCGCGCGCCAACTGCTCGACGGGCTGCTGCTGGTGTCGGGCAACGACGCCGCCAATCTGCTCGCCGACATGCTCGGCGGACAGCTTGCGGCAGTGCAGAAAATGAATGCGAAGGCCTATCAACTGGGCGCCCGCAGCACGCGGGCCGGATCGCCGTCCGGATTGGACGGGCCCGGGTGGGAGTCGGTGACCACACCGCACGATTTGGCGCTGATCTACCGGGAAGCGTTGCGCTATCCCCTGTTTGTGCAGATCGTTCACCAGACCTCGGCGCAATTCCCGGACCGGTCCGGGTACCGGGAGATCAAGAACCAGGATCGCCTGCTGCGCAGCTACGCCGGCTTCATCGGGGGCAAGAGCGGCTACACCGACCTGGCTCGCGAAACCTACGTCGGTATGGCGCAGCGAGGCGGGCACCGGCTGATCGTGGTGGAGATGTACGGCGACGACGATCTGTGGAATCAGGCCGCCCAACTGCTCGACTGGGGCTTCAGTCACTACCCCGGCGTGAGCTAGTACACCCGGCCGCGCAGGATCACCCGGTCGGGGTTCGACAGGATGTCGGCGCTGCCGCGCGGATCATCGGTGTAGCACACCAGGTCCGCCGGCGCGCCGTCGTCGAGAACCGGCCTGCCCAACCACCGGCGCGCGTCCCAGCACGCCGCGCCGAGTGCGTCGGTCGGGTTCATCCCGATGCGGGTGAGGGCTTCGACCTCGTCGGCGATCCGGCCGTGGACGATCGTGCTGCCTGCATCGCTGCCCGCGTAGATCGGCACGCCGGCTTCTCTGGCTGCGGCCACCCTCGGGTAGCAGCTGGCGTAGAGATCGCGCATGTGGGCGGCGTAGTTCGGGTATTTGCTTGCGGCGTCGGCGAATCCGGGGAAGTTCTCGATGTTGATCAACGTGGGCACCAGCGCGGTGCCATGCTCGACCATCATCGCGATGGTGTCATCGGTCAACCCGGTGCCGTGCTCGATGCAGTCGATACCCGCACCGATCAGTCCGGGCAGCGCGTCCTCGCTGAACACATGCGCCGTGACCCGCGCACCCTCGTCATGGACGGCGGCGATCGCCGCGCGCAGCACGTCGTCGGACCACAGCGGCGCCAGGTCCCCCACCGAGCGGTCGATCCAGTCGCCGACCAGCTTGACCCATCCGTCGCCGGCACGGGCCTGGGCCGCCAGCGCCTCTGGCAGCTGCCACTCGTCCTCGAGTTCGATGGCGAAGCCGCGGGAATATCGCTTGGGGCGGGCCAGATGTCGCCCGGCCCGGATGATCCGTGGCAGGTCGTGGTGATCGTCGAGGCTGCGGGTGTCGGTCGGAGATCCGCAGTCGCGCAACAACAGCGCGCCGACCTCGCGTTCACGCTCGGCTTGGGCGACAGCCTCGTCCAGCGGAATCTCGCCGTGCTCCCCCAGCCCGACGTGGCAGTGCGCGTCCACCAGACCGGGCAGGATCCAGCCACCGTCAAAAACGGTCTCCGCATCGGCGACCTGCTCGGCGCGCAAGACACCGTCGACGATCCACCACTCCACCAGCTCGCCGTCGGGCAGACCCCGGCCCCGAACGTGGAGAGCCGGCACTAGTTCTTGCCCGGGAACTTCAATTTGGACAGGTCGAAATCGGCCAAGCCGGGCGGCAACTCGTTGAGGCCCTCAGGCATTCCGGACAGATCCGGGAAGCCGCCGGGCATGGCGCCGGCGAGCAATGGGTTGGCCTTCGGCGGCGTCGGGCCCCTGCCGCCCTTCTTCTTGCCCGCCTGCTTGTTCTTGCCCTTGGCCGATTTCTTCGATGACCGCCGGCCGAACGGCATGCCCATCGCACCGGCCATCTGCGACATCATCTTTCGCGCCTCGAAGAAGCGGTCGACGAGCTGGTTGACCTCGGAGACGTTGACACCGGAGCCGTTGGCGATGCGCAGCCGCCGCGAGGCGTTGATGATCTTGGGGTCGGCCCGCTCCTGCGGGGTCATGCCCCGGATGATCGCCTGCAGCCGGTCGAGCTGCTTGTCATCGACGGTGGCCAGCGCGTCCTTCATCTGGCCCGCGCCGGGCAACATGCCCAGCAGGTTGCCGATCGGCCCCATCTTGCGGATCATCAGCATCTGCTCGAGGAAGTCCTCCAGCGTGAGCTCGCCCGAGCCGATCTTGGCGGCGGCTTCCTCGGCCTTCTGCTGATCGAAGACCTGCTCGGCCTGCTCGATCAGGCTGAGCACGTCGCCCATGCCGAGGATCCGGCTGGCCATCCGGTCGGGATGGAAGACGTCGAAGTCCTCGAGCTTCTCACCGGTCGACGCAAACAGGATCGGCACGCCGGTCACCTCGCGGACCGACAGGGCTGCACCACCGCGGGCGTCGCCGTCGAGCTTGGTCAGCACGACGCCGGTGAACCCGACACCGGACCCGAACGCCTCCGCGGTGGCCACCGCGTCCTGACCGATCATCGCGTCGAGGACGAACAGCGTCTCGTCGGGGTGCACGGCGTCGCGGATGGCGGCGGCCTGTTCCATCAGCACCTCGTCGATGCCCAACCGGCCCGCGGTGTCGACGACCACGACATCGAAGTGCTTGCTCTGTGCCTCTGCCAGGCCGGCGGCGGCGACGGCGACCGGATCACCGGGGCCGGCGCCCTCGGTGTCCGCGGCATCGGGCGCGGTGCCCGGATGGGGGGCGAAGACGTTGACGCCGGCCCGCTCGCCGACGATTTTGAGCTGGTTGACCGCGCCGGGGCGCTGCAGATCGCACGCCACCAGCAGCGGGGTGTGGCCCTGGCCCTTGAGCCACTTGGCCAGCTTGCCGGCGAGCGTCGTCTTACCGGCGCCTTGCAGGCCGGCCAGCATGATGACGGTCGGCGGGTTCTTGGCGAAGGCCAGTTGACGGGTCTCCCCGCCGAGGATGCCGATCAGCTCCTCATTGACGATCTTGACGACCTGCTGGGCGGGGTTGAGCGCACCGGATACCTCGGCGCCGCGCGCGCGCTCCTTGATGCGGTTGACGAAGGCACGCACGACCGGCAGGGAGACGTCGGCCTCGAGCAGCGCCAGCCTGATCTCGCGTGTTGTGGCGTCGATGTCGGCGTCGGTCAGCCGACCTTTGCCGCGCAGGCCCGAGAGCGCACCGGTCAACCGGTCGGACAGGGATTCAAACACGCAGTAAGCCTAGCTGGCGACGTCGGGCGCCGAGATCGACGCCATGGTCGCGCCCCCTTCGCCAACCACGACCGTGGTGTCGGTTTCGCGTCGGGCTAACCGGCTTCCTCGGCCGGCTTCGCCGGCGGCGGAGTCGGAAGCACCGCGTAGAGGTCGCTCTCCAGCTTCGTGCGGGTCTCGTCGAGCGATACCGACGTCGGGACCGTGATTCCGAACGCGTCGACCACCGACGAGCCCAGCGTGGTGATCTTGGCCCAGGCGATGTCCGCGCCGGTTCGCTCCAACACGCCGGTGAGCGTCGCGAGCAGCCCGGTGCGGTCGGTGGTGCGGATCTCGACGATCAGCTGACCCTCACTGCTGCCGTCGTGCCACAGGATGCGCGGCGGGGCCGGCACGGCGTTGATCGGCACGGCCGGCTTGTGCTCCCCCACCCTGCCGGTGCCGTGCTGCGCGGCGTCGGCGTCGCGCTTCTCCAGAGCCGACATCACATCGAGCTCGCCGCTGAGCGCGAGGATGAACTGCTGGCGGAGAAGCTCGGCGGCAGGCGGGGCACCGAAGCGCGGTGACACCACGAAAGTGTTGATCGCCGCACCGCCGGTGCTGTTCACCGACGCCGAATGCACCCGCAGTGAGTTGAGCGCCAGCACCCCGGCCGCCTTCGACAACAAGCCGCGCCGGTCCGGTGCGATCATCGTGACGTTGAAGGTGTGCACGCTGTCCCCCGGCGTCATCTCGACGTGCACGCCGCCGTCAGCCGCCAGTGAAAGATGTTGAGGATCAATCGGATCCGCATGCGGCTGCGGCTCGCCGGCCAACATCAACCGGCAACGCCGGACCAGGTCGCCGATCAGCGAAGCTTTCCAGTCCCCCCACACCCCGGGCCCGGTCGCCAGCGAATCCGCCTCGGCCAGCGCATCGAGCAACTCGAGCAGCACCGGGTCGCCACCGAGTGCGTCGATGACACCGGAGATGGTCTTGGGATCTTGCAGGTCCCGCCGCGTCGCGACGTCGGGCAGCAGCAGGTGGTAGCGCACGATCGCCGACAGCACGTCGATATCGGACGGCCAAAGGCCCAGCCGGGTTCCGACCTGCACGGCCAGCTCGGCACCGATCACACTGTGGTCCCCGCCGCGGCCCTTGCCGATGTCGTGCAGCAGTGCGCCCAGCACCAGCAGGTCGGGACGGGACACCCGGGTGGTTAATGTGCTTGCCTGCGAGACCGTCTCGACGAGATGGCGATCGACTGTCCAGATGTGGACGACGTCGCGTGGCGGCAGGTCGCGCACCGCTCCCCACTCGGGGAACAACCGTCCCCACAATCCGGTGCGGTCGAGGGCCTCGATGGTGGCCACCGTCGTCGGGCCTGCGGCCAGCAGCACCAGCAGGTCCTTGAGCGCATCGCGCGGCCAGGGCGTGCGCAGCTCGGGAGCCGACGCGGCCAGCCTGTTCAGCGTCGACGCCGACATCGGCAGTCCCGTGTTGGCCGACGCGGCCGCCACCCGCAGGATCAGACCCGGATCGCGTTCGGGGCGGGCGTCACGAGCCAGGATCACCTCGCCGGCGAATTCCACCACCCCTTCGTCCAGCGGGCGGCGGGTCGGTCGGCGCAGCACCGAAAGTCCGCGTTTGGGAAGGGCATTGGCCGCCGTGCGTAGGCCGGCATCGACGTAGTAGCTGATCGTGCGTGCCGCATCGGAGAGCACCCGGGCCAGATCGAAGCGGTCACCGATGCGCAGCGCGGCGCCGATCTCGTCGGCGAACTGTGCCAGCAGTTGGTCACGGCCGCGCTTGGACGACCGGTGTAGTTCGGTGCGCACGTTGAGCAGCGCGAGGTGCGCGTCGCCGAGTGAGCCGGTCGGCGACACCAGCGAGTGGCTCGGGTACACGTCCGCCAGTTGGGCGATCGCCAACGCATTCAGCAGCTGAACGTCGCGCAGCCCGCCCCGACCGCATTTGAGGTCCGGTTCCGCGCGGTGCGCAATCTGCCCGCTGCGCTGCCAGCGCGCCTGGGTGAGCTCGACGAGTTCCTCGAAACGGGTACCGATTCCGGTCCGCCATTGCCGTCGCGCCCCGCCGATCAACAGCTGGGACAGTTCGGCATCTCCGGCGATGTGTCGCGCCTCCAGCATCGCGAGCCCGGCCGAGATGTCTTCGTTGGCCACCGTGAGCGCCTCGGGCACCGTGCGGACACTATGGTCCAGTCGAATGTTGGCGTCCCACAGGGGGTACCACAGCAACTCGGCCACCTGGGTGACGATCTCGGTGGGCATGTTGTCGTGCAGCAGCATCAGGTCGAGGTCGGAGTACGGCACGAACTCGCGGCGGCCCAATCCGCCGGTGGCCACGATGGCGAACCCGCTGGTGGCCGTGATACCGATCTCGGTAGCCTTGGTGGTCAGCCAGAATTCGTGGAGATCCAGCAGCGCGTCGCGCAGTGCCGCCGAATCCAGGTGGCGCTGACCGCCTTCCAGCAGTTGCTTGTTCGCGGCGGCCAGATCTTTCGCGGGTTTCGACGAACCCGCCGCCGGTGCCTCCCATCGGGAGGCGCCGGCGGCGGAATCTTTTGATTGCTTTGTCATCTCAGTCCTCCAACGGCCGACGCTCGACTAACGCTCATTCGGTGCGGCCGCGAAGAACCTCACAACGTCTGCGTCAGAGAGCGTCGGACCCCCGCTCACCGGTGCGGACCCGAACAACGGTCTCCACCGGACTGACCCACACCTTGCCGTCGCCGATCTTGCCGGTCCGTGCGGCCTGCACGATGACGTCCACGACCTTGTCGACCGCGGAGTCATCGACAATGACCTCCACGCGCACCTTGGGCACGAAGTCCACGGAGTACTCCGCGCCCCGGTACACCTCAGTGTGACCCTTCTGACGTCCGTAACCCTGGACCTCGCTGACGGTCATTCCGAGGATGCCCGTCTGCTCCAGACCGGTCTTGACGTCTTCCAGCGTGAACGGCTTGACGATCGCAGTAATCAGCTTCATTTCCCTCATTCCTCCGCGCCGTGACGTCCGAGAACCGAACCGGCACCCACCGGTACGAGGTCGTAACCGGTTTCGGCGTGTTCTGCCTCGTCGATGCCGTTCACTTCATCCTCTTCGGTCAGGCGCAGCCCAATGGTGTATTTCAGGATCAAGGCCAAAATAGTCGTAACGATGAACGAGTAGAACAGGACGGCAAAAGCACCGACAGCCTGGCGCCACAATTGGTCGAACCCGCCGCCGTAGAACAATCCCTTGACCGCCGCCGGCGCCTCGGGCGTGGCCAGCAAGCCGATCAGAAGGGTGCCGGTCAGACCACCGACCATGTGCACGCCAACCACGTCGAGCGCATCATCGAAGCCGAACTTGAATTTCAGGCCGACCGCCAAGGCACAGATCGCGCCGCCGAGGAACCCGACCACGAGTGCGCCAAGCACATTCACTGACGAGCACGACGGTGTGATGGCGACGAGGCCGGCGACTATGCCTGACGCCGCACCGAGCGTCGTCGCGTGACCGTCACGAATTCGCTCGACCAACAGCCAGGCCAGCATGGCGGTTCCGGTTGCGACGGTCGTGGTGATGAACGTCGTCGCGGCAGAGCCGTTCGAGCTCAACGCCGAACCGGCGTTGAATCCGTACCACCCGAACCACAGCAGACCGGCACCGAGCATCACGAACGGCAGATTGTGTGGCCGCATCGGAGTTCCCGGCCATCCCTTGCGTTTTCCGAGAACCAGACACAGCGCAAGGCCGGCCGCACCGGAGTTGATGTGCACCGCAGTACCACCCGCGAAGTCGATTGCCTTGAGCTTGTTGGCAATCCAGCCGCCGTGCTCTCCAGTGAAGCCGTCGAAGGCGAAGACCCAGTGCGCGACCGGGAAGTACACCAACGTGGCCCACAGGCCGGCGAACACCAGCCAGGAACCGAACTTCAGGCGATCTGCGACAGCGCCGGAGACCAGGGCAACCGTGATGATGGCGAACATCAGCTGGAAGGCCACGAACACCAGTTGCGGAATCGTGCCCGCGAGTGGGATATCCACCGCAGCCTTCGCCGCCGCTCCACTCGCCGGGTCTGCGGCCACCGCGGCAGCAGCGTTACCGCCGATGAGTCCCTTGAGGCCGAAGTACTGACCAGGGTCGCCGATCACACTCCACTTGTCGTTGCCGAAAGACATCGAGTAGCCGTACAGCACCCACAGCACCGTGACCACACCCATGGCACTGACGCTCATCATGATCATGTTGAGCACGCCCTTGGCACGCACCATGCCGCCGTAGAAAAAGGCCAGGCCTGGCGTCATCAGCAGCACGAGCGCGGAGCTCGCAAGCATCCATGCTGTGTCGCCGGTGTCCGGCACGCCCATCACCGGGAATCCATCCACTCGCAGTTTCTCCTTCACCCATGCCACGGTTAGGCACCGTTGACCTAGGCCAAGACAATGCGCAGTGGTTGTTTCAGCGGAGACGCCTAGGTGTTTCGCGGATGTGAACGGATCGGCAGTCTGCGTTTCGCGGGTGTTACATCCCGCAATTCGCGCCGCTCAGAACGATTTCCGGGGCTATCCGAGCAGCGCGTCGACGAACGCGGCCGGCTCGAACGGTGCGAGATCGTCGGGGCCTTCGCCCAATCCGACAAGCTTCACCGGCACACCGAGTTCCTGTTGAACGCGGAAGACGATGCCGCCCTTGGCGGTGCCGTCGAGTTTGGTGAGTACCAGCCCGGTGATGTCGACGACCTCGGCGAAGACCCGGGCCTGCGCCAGACCGTTCTGGCCGATCGTCGCGTCGAGCACCAGCAGCACCTCGTCGACCGCCGCACGTTTGCTCACCACCCGCTTGACCTTGCCGAGTTCGTCCATCAGGCCGGTTTTGGTGTGCAGTCGCCCGGCGGTGTCGATGACGACGACGTCGGCGCCGGCTTCGATTCCTTTGTCCACCGAATCGAATGCCACCGATGCCGGGTCGGCGCCCTCCGGGCCGCGGACGACGTCGGCACCGACCCGCGACGCCCAGCTCTGCAATTGGTCGGCGGCGGCCGCGCGGAACGTGTCGGCCGCGCCGAGGACCACCCGGCGCCCGTCGGCGACCAGGACGCGGGCCAGCTTGCCCACCGTGGTCGTCTTGCCTGTTCCGTTCACGCCGACGACCAACAGCACCGACGGCTTGTCGGCATGTGGCAGCGCCTTGATCGAGCGGTCCAGCGCCGGGTTGAGTTCGGCGATCAGCACGTCGCGCAGAACAGCGCGGGCGTCGGCCTCGGTGCGCACGGTGGTAGCGGCCAGCCGGCTGCGGAGCTGCTGGATCACCGAGCTGGTCACCACCGGTCCGAGGTCGGCGATCAGCAGGGTGTCCTCGACCTCTTCCCAGGACTCCTCGTCGAGATCGCCGCCGCCGAGCAGACCGAGCATGCTGCGCCCCAGCGCGTTCTGCGACTTGGCGAGTCGCCCGCGGAGACGCTCGAGGCGGCCTTCGGTAGGCGCAATGCCGCTGAGGTCAGGAGCGGACGGCGTGACCGCGGCCGGCACGGGAGCCTCGTCGACGGCAGGCTCTTCGACGACCGGCGCGGCAGCCGCGGGCGCTTCGGCCACCGGCGGTTCGGCCACCGGCGGTTCGGGCAGCCGCACATCCTCGATCGGCCGTTTGACGGAGTCTCGCGGCAGCGCCGCATCGTCACCGACCCCGGGCAGTCCGGTGGTGTCGATGGTCGGCGGCGCCGCGGGCGCTTTGGGGGGCGCTGTCGTTGCTGACGATTGTGTGAACGAAATGCCGCTCGACGCGCTGTAGCCGCCGGATCGGTCAATTGGTGTGGGACTCTCTGAGCTGCGGCGCAGACTGATTTGGCGCCGCCGATAGCGGACCAGACCGATGATGACTGCAGCGACGACCAGGACGGCGATGACCGCGATAGCGATCCAGAGACCCTCTGACACCGTGCCATTGTTTCAGGGCGCGGGGATCGGCCGCGCCACCCCTGGGGTGTGGGGTATCTCGTGGTGATGGAAGACCCGGGAATGGGATCCGGCGGGCAGGAGCGCAGCGACCCGGGAATGGGATCCGGCGGGCAGGAGCGCAGCGACCCGGGCATGGGATCCGGCGGGCAGGAGCGTGAACTGGGTGCCATGGCGAGCCGCAAGCTCCGCCATATCGACGCATGCCTTCACGGGCCGGTGCAATACGAGACGGTGACCACCGGCTTCGAGCGCTATCGCCTTCCCTACAACGCCCTGACCCAGACCAACCTCAGCACCGTCGACCTCAGCACCGGCTTCCTCGGCGCGCCGCTTCGCGCCCCGGTCCTGATCGGGGCCATGACAGGCGGGGCCGAGCTGTCCCGCACCATCAACCGCAATCTCGCCGAGGCCGCGCAGAAGCTCGGGATCGGCATGATGCTCGGTTCGCAACGCATCATGCTCGACGATGAGGTGGCGGCCGCCAGCTTCGACGTTCGTGACCTCGCACCCGACGTCCTGCTGGTCGGCAACATCGGCCTGGCTCAACTCTCGGAATCCGCGATCCCCAAGATCGCCGCGGCAATGGACCGGATCGGCGCTGACGCGCTGGCCGTGCACACCAATCCGCTCCAGGAGGCGATGCAGGCCAACGGCGACACCGACTTCAGCGGGTCGCTGGACCGGTTGCGCAGGCTGGCCGGGGCGCTGCCCTACCCGATCCTGGTCAAGGAGGTCGGCCACGGTATCGGCGCCGCGGCCGCCGAGCGGCTGCGGGACCTGCCGATCGCCGCGGTCGACGTCGCGGGCGCCGGTGGTACGTCGTGGGCCCGGGTCGAACAGCTGGTGCGCTACGGCGAGGTGCGCTACCCGGCCGTCGCCGAATGGGGGGTGCCGACCGCACAGGCACTCACCGAAGTTCGGGCTACCTTGCCGGGCATGCCGCTGGTGGCCTCCGGGGGAATCCGCACCGGGGTCGATGCCGCCACGGCGCTGGCGCTGGGTGCCGATGTGGTGGCCCTGGCCCGTCCGCTGCTGGCCCCGGCGATCGAGTCCCCGGCCGCCGCGTTGGACGCGCTGCACGGCTTCATCGAAGAGCTGCGTGTCTGCCTGCACGGCTGCGGTGCGGATGACCTGCCCGCGCTGAAACGCCTGGACCTCACGCGCCTCGGCTGAATCGGTCGACCGCGATCTGCAAGGACGCGACGACGTCGAAGACCTCCGTCAGTCCGATCAGCTTCAGCGGCCTGCTGGTGCCAGGCCCGTCGGCAACCACCGCGAATCCGATGTCCGGGGATGCCGCCTCGTAGGCGTCGACAAGCACCTGCATCCCGGCCGAGCCGAGGAAGGCCACATCGGTCAGGTCCACGATCAGGGCATCCGGGCGCTGCTCGAGTGTGCTGGTGACGAGTTGCTCGAGACGCGGCGCCGTCAGCAGATCGAGTGCCCCGGAAGCACTGACGACGGCGGTTCTTCCCAGCCAGTACTGGCGGGAATCGTAAACGTCCAAAGCCACCCTTCGACGATCGGTGCCCGGCCGGCGGGCGACAACTATCGGAAGGCTGCTGCTTGAACCTCGGCGAACAGATTAGCTCACGCCGCCGGCTCGCTCTAACGGCCAGGCCTGGCCCTGCGACGACGATCCCCGCTAGCGTGGAGGCAATGGCAAACCAGTTCGCGCCCGATGTCGCGCACCGCGACGTCGAGACCGCGATGAACGGCTCGCTGAATCTTCGGCGCACTGTCCTGAACCTGCTGAGTGCGGTCCAGCCGCGCCTGGCGGACTGGGCGGTACTGGCCATGCCGGATCACCGGACGGGTGGACTGACCGTCTACGGCGGGGCCAATGTCGGATTCTCCGATGTCATCGCCCGGTCGTCGCCGTCCGAGCGCGGCCTGGATCAGGTGCTGCGCACCGGCCAGCGACTTCATGGCCACGTCGGTCAGGACATGTCCCTCGCCGAGATCGGCACCCGCCTGCGGCATCGGGCCCTGGCCGAGGAACTCGCCGCATTGCGCCCAGCTGACGTGCTGACCCTGCCGCTGACCGCCCGGGGCACGACGTTGGGCGTGTTCGTTCTGGCTCGTACGGCGGGGCGGCTGTTCGACGAGGACACCATCGAGGAGGCCGAGCGGGTGGGCGCGACCGCGGCTGTGGCGCTGGATTCGGCTCGGCTCTACGAGGAGCG
Organism: Mycolicibacterium aromaticivorans JS19b1 = JCM 16368; assembly: GCF_000559085.1. Classification (NCBI taxonomy): domain Bacteria; kingdom Bacillati; phylum Actinomycetota; class Actinomycetes; order Mycobacteriales; family Mycobacteriaceae; genus Mycobacterium; species Mycolicibacterium aromaticivorans. The sequence goes on from NZ_JALN02000001.1 coordinate 741,458, forward strand.
CGGACAACTGGCCGCGGCGTTGCAGCGCAGCCTCCGGCCGCCGAAACTTCCTCAGGCCACTGGATTTTCGGTCGCGGCGCGGTATCGGCCTGCTGTGGAGCATCTCGAGATCGGCGGTGATTTCTACGATGTCGTCGGTAGCGGCGACGACGTGGTGCTCACGTTGGGCGATGTGTGCGGAAAAGGGGTCGATTCCGCCGCGCTCACGCTGCAGGCCCGCCAAACCATCCGCACCTCCGCGCATTTCGACCGCAGCCCCGATCGGGTTCTCGACACGCTGAACACGGTGCTGTGCGAACAGGCGGTCGGACGGTTCGTGACCACGCTGTGCGCGCGGGTGCGTGGCAGGCCTGACGGTGATTGGGCAGAAGCGCACGTCGCCGCGGCCGGACACCCCGGCCCGATCGTGGTTCGGGCCACCGGCGATATCGAACAGATCGAGGTCTCCGGGATCGCCGCCGGAGTGAAGCTCGGAGTGAACTATCGCACTGCCGCAGTGCGATTGGAGCGCGGCGACACCATGCTGATGTTCACTGACGGCGTCGAGGAGGCCCGCCGCGACGAGCGTCTGTATGGCGTGCATCGGTTGCTGGAATTGCTGCCCGCCTACGCCGGCGCCGGCGGAGAGGTGATCTGCGAGGCGGTCGAACGCGACGTCCTGGAGTATTTGGACGGTGATCCGCACGACGACATGGCATTGCTGGCGGTCACGTGCGGGAGCTGACACCGCTGGCCGACTACCAGTATGCGTTGGGGAGCAGGGACCGGGCGCAGGCCACCGGCGTTGTCACTCAATTGCTGACTGACGGTGTGGATCCCGTGACGGTGCTGACCGACGTGATAGCCACGTCGCAGCGCGAGGTCGGAATGCGCTGGCAGCGTGCCGAATGGACCGTCGCCGACGAGCACGCCGCCACCGCGATCTCGGTCGCCGCGACCGGCGCCGTCGCCGAGTATGTGACCGCAATTCCCTTGCGGGGCAAGTCGGTTCTGGTCGCGTGTGCCGAGCGGGAGTTTCACGAACTGCCCGCCATGATCATCGGGTGCGCGTTGCGCGCGCACGGCTGGGAGACCACTGTGTTGGGCGCGGCGACCTCGCCGATGCGCCTGAGCCAGCATCTCGTCGACCACGGGCACGACGCGGTGGCCATCAGCTGCTCGGTGTTGGGCGCCTTGCCGACCACCCGCCGCTTCATCGAGGCGGCCACCGCGGCGGGGGTGCCGACGTTGGTCGGGGGCCCGGCATTCGGTTACGACGACGTGCGGGCGCGCGCACTTGGCGCCACCGCGTGGGCATCCAACGCACACGACGCCGTCGCGGCGATGGAAGCGCTGCCCACGGTTTCCGTAGTGCTACCGGAGATTTCACCGGCGGCGAGCGCCGAACAGGCGCAGCTGGATCTCCACCACCGCCGGATCGTCGAGTTCCTGCGCGAACGGTGGTCGCTGACCCGTGAATCGCCGCCGAACACCGTCTTCGCCAACCTGACCCGCGACACGCTGAACCAAGCGCTGCATGCACTGTCGGCGGCACTGCTAACCGGTGACCCGCGGCCGATCGCCGAGACCGCGTGGTGGATCAAGGACGTCCTTCAGGCGCGCCATGCCGACCCCGCGTCAGTGGCCGAGCTGGCCGACCTGCTCTCCGACAGCCTCGACGACTACCCACTGGCGCGCGAGCTCGTGCGCGCGCACTTTACGATCGAATCCAGATGAGCCGCAGACGATTACGGTGCCGCGCTGGCGACCAGCTCTTCGCCGCGCATCCGTTGGGAGATCACCGTGGTGATGCCGTCGCCCTGCATCGTCACGCCGTACAGCGCGTCGGCGATCTCCATGGTCGGCTTCTGGTGGGTGATGACGATCAGCTGTGACTGTGACCGTAGCTGCTCGAACAGCCCAATCAGCCTGCGCAGATTCACGTCGTCGAGGGCGGCCTCGACCTCGTCCATGACATAGAACGGCGACGGCCGGGCCCGGAAGATCGCCACCAGCATGGCCACCGCAGTCAGCGACTTCTCGCCACCGGAGAGCAGCGAGAGCCGCTTGACCTTCTTGCCAGGCGGGCGAGCCTCCACCTCCACGCCGGTGGTCAGCAGATCACTGGGATCGGTCAGCAACAGCCGGCCTTCACCGCCCGGGAACAACGTCGCGAAAACCTGCTCGAACTCGCGCTCGACGTCGGCGTACGCCTCGGCGAAAACCTGCAGAATGCGCGCATCGACGTCGGCGATCACGTCGAGCAGATCCTTGCGGGCGGCCTTGACGTCTTCGAGCTGGGTGGACAGGAAGTTGTAGCGCTCCTCCAGCGCTGCGAACTCTTCCAGCGCAAGCGGATTCACCCGGCCCAGTTCGGACAGCTCACGTTCGGCCCGCTTGGCCCGACGTTCCTGAGTCGGGCGGTCGAACCGCATCGGTGCCGGCGCCATGACCTGCTCGCCGCGCTCCTTGGCCTGTTCGTATTCGGCCATCTCCAGCTCCGACGGCGGCAGCGTCACCTCCGGTCCGTACTCGGCGATCAGATCGTCGGCGGACATACCGAACTGCTCCAACACCATCTGCTCGAGCTGTTCGATGCGCAGCGACGCCTGCGCCTTGGCCACCTCGTCGCGATGCAGCGAGTCGGTGAGCGCGGCGATACGGCTGTTCAGCGCGGTGACCTCCGCACGCGCAGCGGTCATCGCGGTGGCTCGTTCCTGCCGTTCGGCGGCGAGGGCGTCCCGGCGGCGGGACGCCGCTGCCACGACACCGCCGAGGTGCCCGGCCACCCGGCGCCCGGCTTCGGCCACCGCGGCCGCGACCGCGGCGGCGTGCTCGCGGGCCGCGCGGGCGCGCTGGGCGCGAACCCGGGCCTCCCGCTCAGCCGCAGCGGCACGCCGCAACGAATCCGCCCGCCCGCGAACGGCATTCGCACGTTCCTCGGCGGTACGCACAGCCAGCCGAACCTCCACCTCGACGGCACGGGCTTCCTCGGCGGCGGACTGCATGTACTGGCGGTCCTCGGGCGCGTCCTCGACCTCGGTCGCCCCGTCCTGGGCAGCAGCCAACCGGTTTTCGAGCTCGGTGAGCTCCTCCACCGTGCGCAGCCGCCCGGCCTCGAGCTCGTCGCGCTGAGCCTGCTGGCGGCGCCACTCCCCCTCAGCCGCACGAGCTTCCTGCCCCAGCCTGCCGAGCTGTTCGTAGATTGCCGCGATCGCGGCGTCGGATTCGTTGAGCGCCGCCAGCGCCTGCTCGGCGGCGTCCTGGCGCTCACCCTGCTCGGTGAGCGCACCGGCCAGGGCGGCCGACAGCTCGGCGACCTGAGTCTCGGCTGCCGCGAGCTCGCGTGTGGCCTTGTCGATTTCGCCGGCGATCTCCAGTGTGCTCGGCTTGCGGTCGGAGCCGCCGGTGACCCACCCCGCACCAACCAGGTCACCTTCGAGGGTGACTGCACGCAGCGCCGGCCGCGCCGCGACCAGATCCAGTGCGGCACCCAGATCCTCGACGACGGCGACGTCGGCGAGCATCGCCGTCATGGCGCCCTGGAGTCGGCCCGGCGCATCGATCAGATCCAGTGCCCACAACGCGCTCTCGGGTAGCGAACCGGTCTGACGCGGCGCAATCGGCCAGTCCCCCAACACGATCGCCGCCCGGCCACCGTCGGCGTCCTTGAGTGCTCGCACCGCCGAACTGGCGGCGTCGAAGTTCTCGGCGGCCACCGCGTCGGCCGCGGCGCCCAGCACCGCCGCCAACGCCGCTTCGTAGCCCGAACGCACCTTGACGAGATTGGCAATGGTCCCGAAAAGTCCTGCGCCACCACGGTTTTCCGTCAGCCAGGCCGAGCCGTCCTTGCGCTCGAGCCCGACCGCCAACGCGTCGATGCGAGCCCGCAGGGAGGCCACCTGCCGTTCGGCGCTGCGCTCGGCGGCCTGCAATTCGGCCACCCGTTCGTCGGCCAGCCGCAGCGCGGTGATCGTACGGTCATGCTGTTCGTCGAGGCCGACCTCGCCCTGATCCAGTTCGCCGACCCGGCCCTGCACGGTCTCGAACTCGGCCCTGGCGTGCTGAGTGCGGGCGGCGGCCTCCTCGATCGCGGCGGTCAGCCGCGCGACACCCTCGTCGATCGATTCGACCCGGGCGCGCACGGTCTCGACCTGACCGGCCAGCCGGGCGAGGCCTTCCCGGCGGTCGGCCTCCGCGCGCACCGCGGCCATGTGGGCACGTTCGGCTTCGGCGGCCGCGCGTTCGCGTTCTCCGAGCTCGGCACGGGCGAACTCGAGCCGCGATTGCGCTTCGGCCAACTCTGCCAGCAGCTCCTGTTCCCGCGCGGCGACCTCGTCGGCCTCGGCTTCCAGCTCGTCGGGGTCCGGGCCGGTGCTCGCGGTGGGCTCGGTCTCGAGGTATTGCGCTCGCTCAGAAGCGATCCGGACGGTGGCGCTGACCCGTTCGGCCAGCGCCGACAGGCGGAACCAGGCCTGCTGGGCGGCGTCGGTGCGTTCGGACAGCGTGGCCACCGCGGCCTCATGTTCGGCCAGCGCCGCGCCGGCGACGTCCAGCCGTTTCGCGGCGTCGTCGTGCTCACGGCGCAACGTGGTCTCGGTGTCGTCGGCGCCGGCGAACTCGGCCCGCCGGGTGACCAGGTCGTCGGCGGCCAGCCGCAGCCGGGCGTCGCGCAGATCCGCCTGAATGGTCTGGGCGCGCCGCGCCATCTCGGCCTGGCGGCCCAGCGGCTTGAGCTGACGGCGCAGCTCGGTGGTCAAGTCCGTGAGCCGGGCCAGGTTGGCCGCCATCGAGTCGAGTTTGCGGACCGCCTTTTCCTTGCGTTTGCGGTGCTTGAGCACGCCGGCGGCTTCTTCGATGAAGGCCCGGCGGTCTTCTGGCCGCGACTCGAGGATCTGGGAGAGCCGGCCCTGGCCGACGATGACGTGCATCTCGCGGCCGATGCCGGAGTCGCTGAGCAGCTCCTGGACGTCCATCAGCCGGCAGCTGGTGCCGTTGATCTCGTACTCACCGGCGCCGTCGCGGAACATCCGCCGGGTGATCGACACCTCGGAGTACTCGATCGGCAGCGCGTTGTCGGAGTTGTCGATGGTCAGCGTCACCTCGGCGCGACCCAGCGGGGCCCGCGAGGAGGTGCCGGCGAAAATGACGTCTTCCATCTTGCCGCCGCGCAGGGTTTTCGCGCCCTGCTCGCCCATCACCCAGGCCAGCGCGTCGACGACATTGGACTTACCCGAGCCGTTCGGGCCCACCACGCAGGTGATGCCGGGCTCCAGGCGCAGAGTCGTCGCCGCGGCGAAGGACTTGAAGCCCTTCAGGGTCAGACTCTTGAGGTACACGGCGTGCCAGACTACCGCTCGCTAAAGCCTCTGATGGCTTCGCCGCGCGGTGACCAATCGACAACAACCGTGTCGACGTGCCCCGGCGTTTTCCCACTATTGAGCAGCTGTAACAGCTGTTCACATGCGTCACGCGGGCCCTGCGCGACGACGAGCACCCGGCCGTCGGCCTGATTGGCGGCATACCCGGTCAGACCGAGCTCCAGCGCACGAGACCGGGTCCACCAGCGGAAACCCACGCCCTGGACGTGGCCGTGTACCCAGGCGGTCAGGCGGACGTCAGGATCGGCCAACGTCGTCCACCTCGAACCGGACCTCGGCGCCGGATTTCAGGGTGCGGCCCACCGTGCACACCTGGTCGATCGCCCGGTTGACCACCACCACGAGCCGCTCGATCTCCTCGGCGGACAGCCCGGACAGGTCGATCTCGAGCTTCTCCTCCAGCAGCGGGTAGCGCTCCTGCTCCCGGTCCGCCGGTCCGGACACCCGGATCGTCGCCGGATAGTCGTCGCCGAGGCGACGGCGCAGCGGCTGATCGCTGCTCAGGCCGCTGCATCCGGCCAGCGCGATCTTGAGCAGCTCGCCGGGGGTGAAGACACCCTCGTCGGTCTCCGAACCGATCAGCACCTCCGCGCCGCGGCTGCTGCGCCCGGTGTAGCGGCGGATGCCGGTGCGTTCCACCCACAGATCAGTCATGTGTTCATCTCTCCTTCTGCGCCCAAACCGCCATTCGGGCGGGAAAGTGCGAGTAGATCACGCCGAAACGTCGATCTCGGCGCGCTGTTGTCAACGCCTGGGGCGGGGCTGACATTTCGGGCAGTAGAACGACGAGCGATTCATGAACTTCTCCCGTCGGATCGCAGTCCCGCAGCGCGGGCACGGCAGGTCTTCGCGGCCGTAGACGTTCAACGATCGGTCGAAGTACCCGGACTGCCCATTGACGTTGACGTACAGCGAGTCGAACGAGGTGCCGCCCTGGCCGAGCGCTTCACGCATCACTTCTCCTGCCGCATCGAGCAGCTCGCCGAGCTGTCGTCGGGTCAGGTTCTCGGCCAGCCGCGCGCCGTTGATCTTGGCCCGCCATAGCGACTCGTCGGCGTAGATGTTGCCGATACCCGACACCACGGTCTGATCGAGCAGCTGCCGCTTGATCTCGGAGTGCTTGCGGCGCAACACCGTAACGACGGCATCCCGGTCGAACCGGGGGTCCAGTGGATCGCGGGCGATGTGCGCCACCGGCTCGGGCACCCGAGCGCCGTCGACGTCGACCAGGTCGGCCAGCTGCCACCCGCCGAAGGTGCGCTGATCGACGAAACTCAGCGCGGTGCCGTCGTCGAGCAGTGCCGCGATGCGCAGATGATTGGTGTTGGGTACCGGGCCCAGCAGCATCTGGCCGCTCATACCCAGGTGCACCACCAGTGCGGTTTCGTCATTCAGGGTGAGCCACAAGTACTTTCCGCGCCGATCGGTGCCGGTGATCTGCGCGTCGAGCAACCGGGCGGTCAGATCGGCCGCACCGGCCTCGTGCCTGCGCACGGCCCGGGGATGGTGCACCCGCACCGCGGAGATGGACCGGCCGGCCACGTGGGCTTGCAGTCCGCGGCGCACCACCTCGACCTCAGGCAGCTCAGGCATTGCAGTAGCGCCGAATGCGACTGTGGCTCAAGCGTTGTCCAGCGCGTTCCAGGCTGCCGCGGCGGCCTTCTGTTCGGCTTCCTTCTTCGACCGGCCGACGCCGTTGCCGTACTCGGTGTCCATCACCAGAACGACGGCGGTGAACTCCTTGTCGTGGTCGGGCCCGGTGGAGGTGACCACATAGGACGGCGGTCCCAGGCTGCGCGACGCGGTGAGCTCCTGCAGGCTGGTCTTCCAGTCCAGGCCGGCACCCAGCGTCGGCGCGGTGTCCAGCAGATTGCCGAACAGCCGCAGGATCACCTCGCGCGCAACGTCGATACCGTGATGCAGATACACCGCGCCCAGCAGTGATTCCATACCGTCGGCCAGGATGCTGGATTTGTCGGCTCCGCCGGTGTTGACTTCGCCGCGGCCCAGGAGCAGGTGTGCGCCCAGGCCCTCGTCGGTCAGGCCTCGCCCCACGTCGGCCAGCGCCTGGGTGTTGACGATGCTGGCGCGCAGCTTGGCCAGGTCGCCTTCGGTGCGTTCCGGGTGGCGATGGAACAGCTCGTCGGTGATCGTCAGGCCCAGCACCGCGTCGCCGAGGAACTCCAGGCGTTCATTGGTGGGCAGACCGCCGTGCTCGTAGGCGTAGCTGCGGTGGGTCAGCGCCAGCGTCAGCAGGTCTTCGGGCATGTCGACGCCCAGTGCGGCAAGCAGACTTTCGCGTGGCGGGCTCACGACGGGCCGGCCCCCGGTTCGGGGGTGTCGGCGTCTGCTGCGGGGAACATGCCCGCCAGCTTGGCGAACCGCGGGTCGATCACGTCGTGGTGATGGCCGGGTTCGGAGGCCAGCGCGACACCGCACTGCGGGCACAGCCCCGCACAGTCCTCGGTGCACAGCGGGGCGAACGGCAGGGCCAGCCCGACGGCGTCGACGATCGGCTGCTCCAGGTCGATGGTCTGGTCGACGACGTGGCCGACCTCGTCTTCCTCGGTGGTGGATTCCGTCGTGCTGTCGGGATAGGCGAACAGTTCGGTGAGCGAGATCTCGACGTCGCCGGTGACTTCGGTCAGGCAGCGGGAGCATTCACCCCGGGTCGGTGCGTAGACCGTGCCGGTGACCAGGACCCCCTCGGACACCGATTCCAGTCGCAGATCCAGAGTCAGGTCGGCGCCGGCTTCGATGGCCACCAGGTCCAGCCCGATTCGCGATGGGCTGGGCACCGTTTCGTGCAGCTCGAGCATCGAGCCGGGGCGCCGGCCCAAGCGGGAGATGTCGAGAACGAGCGGCGACCGGGGTTTGCGCTTCGTGTGAGCACTACGTGAAGTCGCCATGTTCCGATCTTAAAACCCGGCGCCGCGCGATCGCGTCAGTAGGCGCGGGCCGGGACGCTCAGCGCTGCGCGTAGTCGTGGGTGCCCGCGGCGGTGCGCAGTTGATGACGGCCGCGGCTCACCGAACGCAGCGTGCCGTTGAGGTAGTCCTCGAACTGGGCGAGCTTGTTGTCGACGTAGATGTCGCACTCGCCACGCAGCCGGTCGGCTTCGGCGTGGGCGGTGTCGATCAGCCGGGTCGACTCGGCGTTGGCCGACTGGACGACCTCGGTCTGCGAGACCAGCCGCTGCTGCTCCTTGATGCCTTCCTGCACGGCCTTCTCGTAGGAGATGTTGCCGCTCTCCACCAGCCGGTCGGCCTCGGCCTTGGCCCTGCTGGTGGCCGCTTCGTACTCACGCTTGGCGGTCGCGGCCAGACGGCTCGCCTCGTCGCGGGCCTCGGCGACCATGCGTTCGCTGTGCTGACGCGCCTCGGCGACCATCCGGTCGGCCTGCGACTTGGCGTCGGCGAGCAGCCGGTCGGCCTCGGCGCGGGCATGGCTCAGCAGGGAGTCGGCCTCGGCGGTCGAGTTCGCCACCATCGAGTCGGAGTGCTCTTTGGCCTCCCGCAGCAATGAATCGCGGGCGTCCAGCACATCCTGGGCGTCGTCGAGTTCACCCGGGATGGCGTCCTTGATGTCATCGAGGAGCTCCAGCACGTCACCGCGCGGCACCACGCAACCAGCCGTCATCGGAACGCCGCGGGCCTCTTCGACAATCGCGCTCAATTCATCGAGCGCTTCAAAAACTCGGTACACGGCGCCACCCTCCTGGGCGTAGTTGGTAGTGACCAGTGTGCCTGGTGTTACGCCTGTGACTGCGGTGGCGGCTCGGTGTGTCGGGCAGACTTTTCTGGCAACCGCACCGGTCAGGGGCGTCTCGCCGACGATTATGTCGGCGAGGCACTCCTCTCCACTGGAGAATCAGCGCGTGTGGATTCGGATTCGCCGAGCCCGGCGTGCCCCGGATCGGGCCGCACAGTCGTGACAGATCAGCGGGCGCGCTGGGCCAGCTTGGCCTGCAGTCGGCGGTTCACCGACTCCGGCAGCAGTGCCGAGACGTCACCGCCGAACATCGCAACCTCTTTGGCCAGCGACGAGGAGACGAACGAATACTGCGGTGTGGTGGCCACGAAGAAGGTGTCCACCCCGGCGATGTGCTTGTTCATCTGGGCCATCTGCAGCTCGTACTCGAAATCGGTTCCGGTGCGCAGACCTTTGACGATCGCGGTCATGCCGCGCTGTTTGACGAAGTCGACGACCAGTCCCTGCCCGGACTCGGCGTGCAGGTTCGGCAGATGGGCGCACGCCTCGGAGATCATCGCGATCCGCTCGTCGATGTCGAACATCCCGGACTTGTTGGGATTGATCAGCACCGCGACGATCACCTCGTCGAATTGCGCTGCGGCCCGCTCGAAGATGTCGACGTGACCCCGCGTCACCGGATCGAACGATCCCGGGCATACCGCGCCGCTCATATGCGGCGCTCCTGCTCATCGCTACGCTCTGCATCGTCGCCGCCGGTCATGGGCAGTGACGCTAGCAGGCCGCGATCTCGATGCGGGTATCTCCGTATCGCCGGTTGTCCCAGGCCGTCCAGCCCGGCGGCCAGGACAGTTCCGCCGACGACGTGGCGCGTTCGACCACCACGACGGTGCCCGGCGCGACCCAGCCGTTGCGCTCCAAACTTGCGAGCACGGCCTCGATGTCGGCGCTGGACACCTCGTACGGCGGATCCGCCAGCACCAGGTCCACCGGTACGTCGGTGCCCGCGGCGAGCACCGCGGCGACCGCCCCGCGCCGTACCGTCGCCCCGGGCAGACCCAACGTCGAGACGTTTCGTTTGATGACAGCCGCGGCGCGCGAATCACTTTCGACGAATAGCGCCGAGGCCGCGCCGCGGGACAGCGCTTCCAGGCCGAGCGCCCCCGAACCGGCGTAGAGGTCCAGCACCCGCAGACCGTCGAAATCCCGGCGCGCGGCAAGGACATTGAACAGCGCCTCGCGGACCCGGTCCGTGGTAGGCCGGGTGCCCCGGGGCGGCACATCGAGGCGCCGTCCGCCGGCGCTGCCGCCGACGATGCGGGTCAGGCTGCTCCCCCGGTCAGTCCTTCCGAACCGATCACCACCAGCAGGTCGCCACCTTCGACCTGGGCGGTGCTGCCGACGGCAACGCGAGTCACCCTGCCACCCTTGGGTGCGGTGATGGCGGCCTCCATCTTCATCGCCTCGATGGTGGCGATGGTTTGGCCCGCTTGCACCTTCTCGTCGACCGCCACCCCGATGGTGACGACCCCGGCGAACGGGGCGGCCACGTGATCGGGGTTGTTGCGGTCGGCCTTTTCGGCGGCCGGCACGGTTTCGGCGATGTTGGTGTCGCGCACCAACACCGGACGCAGCTGGCCGTTGATGATGCACATGACGGTGCGCATGCCGCGTTCGTCGGGTTCGGAGATGGCTTCGAGTCCCACGATCAGCTCGACGCCGCGCTCGAGCTCGATTCGGTGCTCGTCGCCGTGGCGCAGTCCGGAGAAGAACTGGTTGGCGCTCAGGCCGGAGGTGTCGCCGTACTCTTCGCGGTGCGCCTCGAATTCTTTGGTGGGGCCCGGGAACAGCAGCCGGTTCAGTGCAGCCTGGCGAGCCGGACCGGGTTCGCCGAGCACCTTTTCGTCCTCGACCGACAGCGACTGTTCTGGCTTGGCGGCGCCACGGCCTTCCAATGCCTTGGTGCGCAACGGTTCCGGCCAGCCGCCCGGCGGGTCACCAAGCTCGCCGCGCAGGAATCCGATCACTGAGTCCGGGATGTCGTGGCGCCCCGGGTCTTCGGCGAACTCCTCGGCGGTGATGCCCGCACCGACCAGGGCCAGCGCCAGATCGCCGACCACCTTGCTAGACGGGGTGACCTTCACCAGTCGGCCCAGGATGCGGTCGGCTCCCGCGTAGGCGTTCTCGACGTCCTCGAACCGCTCGCCCAGCCCCAGCGCGATGGCTTGGGTGCGCAGGTTGGACAGCTGGCCGCCCGGGATTTCGTGGTGATACACCCGGCCGGTCGGCGCGGGAAGGCCGGCCTCGAACGGGGCGTACACCCGGCGCAGCAGCTCCCAGTACGGCTCCAGGTCGCACACCGCGTCGAGGTTGATGCCGGTGTCGTACGGCGTGTGTGCCGCGGCGGCGACGATCGCCGACAGCGGGGGCTGGCTGGTGGTGCCCGACAGTGGAGCCGCCGCGCCGTCCACCGCACTGGCGCCGGCATGCCAGGCCGCGGTGTAGGTGGCGAGCTGACCGCCCGGCGTGTCGTGGGTGTGCACGTGCACCGGCAGGTCGAAGCGGCTGCGCAGCGCGGAGACCAGCGTGTGCGCCGCCGGTGGCCGCAGCAGCCCGGCCATGTCCTTGATCGCCAGCACGTGGGCGCCGGCGTCGACGATCTGCTCGGCCAGTCGCAGCCAATAGTCCAGCGTGTACAGCGTCTCGGCCGGGTTGGACAGGTCACCGGTGTAGGACATCGCGACTTCGGCGACCGCGGACCCTGTCGCGCGCACGGCATCGATGGCAGGCCGCATCGACTCGACGTTGTTGAGGGCGTCGAAGATTCGGAAGATGTCGACACCAGTGCGAGCGGCCTCGTCGACGAACGCGTGCGTCACCGTCTCCGGGTAGGGGGTGTAGCCGACCGTGTTGCGGCCGCGCAGCAGCATCTGCAGACAGATGTTGGGGATCGCCTCACGCAGCGAGGACAACCGCTCCCATGGGTCCTCTTTCAAGAACCGAAGCGCGACATCATAAGTCGCTCCACCCCAGCATTCGATGGACAACAGCTCGGGCGTCATCCGGGCGATGTACGGGGCGACTTTGAGCAGTCCCGAGGACCGCACGCGGGTCGCCAGCAGTGACTGGTGGGCGTCGCGGAACGTCGTATCGGTCACGCCGATCGCGGGAGAATCCTTGAGCCACTTGGCGAATCCCTCAGGACCCAGTTCGTCGAGGCGCTGTTTGCTGCCCGGCGGCGGGCTCGCCGCGATATCGATGTCGGGCAGTTTGTCCTGCGGGTAATACCGGGGCCGGTCGCGGTACGGCGAATTGACCGTCACCTCGGCCAGGAACTTCAGCATCTTGGTTCCGCGGTCCGCGGATGTCCGCGACGTCAGCAGTTCCGGACGCTCGTCGATGAACGACGTGGTGATCCGCCCGGCCTGGAAGTCCGGATCGTCCAGAACCGCTTGCAGGAACGGGATATTCGTCGACACGCCACGGATCCGGAATTCCGCCACCGCCCGCCTGGCCCGTGCCACCGCGGTGGGGAAATCACGACCGCGACAGGTGAGCTTGACCAGCATCGAATCGAAATGCGCGGCGACTTCCGCACCCAGATGGGTCCCGCCGTCGAGCCGGATCCCCGCGCCGCCCGGCGAGCGGTAGGTGGTGATCCGCCCGGTGTCGGGACGGAATCCGTTGGCGGGGTCCTCGGTGGTGATGCGGCATTGCAGGGCCGCGCCGTGCGGCGCGATGCGCTCCTGGCTCAGCCCCAGATCGGCCAGCGTCTCCCCCGCCGCGATCCGCAGCTGGGCCGACACCAGGTCGACGTCGGTGATCTCCTCGGTCACCGTGTGCTCCACCTGGATCCGGGGATTCATCTCGATGAACACATGCCGGCCGCGTTCGTCGAGCAGGAACTCGACGGTGCCCGCGCAGGCGTAGCCGATGTGGCGGGCGAAGGCGACGGCGTCAGCGCAGATCTGGTCGCGCAGAGCGGGATCCAGGTTGGGCGCCGGAGCCAGCTCGATGACTTTCTGATGGCGGCGCTGCACACTGCAGTCGCGCTCGTAGAGGTGAATGACGTTGCCGTAGGTGTCGGCGAGGATCTGTACCTCGATGTGGCGTGGATTCACCACAGCCTGTTCGAGGAACACCGTGGGATCACCGAAGGCCGACTCGGCCTCCCGGCTGGCCGCCTCGATGGACTCCGGCAACGCCGACGGCTCGGTCACCCGGCGCATACCGCGCCCGCCGCCGCCGGCGACGGCTTTGACGAACAGCGGGAATTCCATCTGTTGGGCCGCGGCGACCAATTCGTCCACCGAGGCCGACGGCGCCGACGACGTCAGCACCGGCAGGCCAGCCTCGCGGGCTGCGGCGATCGCCCGCGCCTTGTTGCCGGTGAGTTCGAGGATCGATGCGTCGGGGCCGACGAAGGTGATGCCCGCCGCAGCGCAGGCGGCGGCCAATTCCGGATTCTCCGACAGGAAGCCGTAACCGGGATAGATCGCGTCCGCACCGGCGGCCCGGGCGGTCGCCACGATCTCGTCGACCGACAGGTACGCCCGTACCGGATGGCCGACGTCGCCGATCTGATATGCCTCGTCGGCCTTCAGGCGGTGCAACGAATTGCGGTCCTCGTACGGGAAAATGGCTACCGTGCCGATGCCCATTTCGTAGGCAGCGCGGAAAGCTCGGATCGCAATCTCACCGCGGTTGGCCACGAGGACTTTGGAAATCACCCGCATACCCTACCCGCGTGACCGAGCCTGCGGCGGGCGACTAGATGAGCGTGGACCAGTAGTTCCAGAACCGCACCAGGATCAGCAGGAGCAGCCCGGTGAACCACAGTGTCACGATCGACCAGCGCCAGGTGTAGAGGACTCGGGCGACTGCGTTGCCCGCCAGTGGACGAAGCGCGATTGAGGACACGACGACCAACAGCGGGACGGTGACCGACCACACCACCATGCAGTACGGGCACAGTGCGCCGATGCGGTAGAGGGTCTGGAAGATCAGCCAGTGGATGAACACCGTGGCCAGCGCCGTGCCCGCGGTGAGTCCCAGCCAATACCACCGCGGCAGCCGAATTTTGGCCACGGCGAGTACCCCGGTGACCACAACGACGGCGAAGGCGGCGATTCCGATCAGCGGGTTCGGGAAGCCGAACGCCGACGCCTGCGGCGTGATCATCACCGATCCGCAGGACAGCACCGGATTGATGCTGCAACTCGGCACGTAGGCCGGGTTGACCAGGATCTCGATCTTCTCGATCGTCAGGGTGGCCGACGCGATCAAGCCGACTACGCCGGCGATCAGCACCCACCAGGCGCTGGCCGGCCGCACAGCGACCCCGCCCGACGGGTCTTTCGACTCGACGGGTTCGGTCGGTTCGACCGGAGCCGGGGTCGCCACGCTCATGACGTCGGTGCCGGCGTGGGCTGGGTCGGGCTCGGCGCCGCGGGCGCGTTGTCCAGGCCTGGCACATTACCGACGACGGCCTTGACCTTGGCGATCAGATCCTCGGGCGACGCGGGGCTGATGTCCTGGCCGTTGAGCCGGATCGTCGGGGTCGCGGTGATCTTCGATGCCGCGGCCAGACCCTCGACCATGTCGCTGTACTTGCCGGTATTGATGCACTGCGGAACACCCCCGGCCGCACCGGCCTGCCGGGCCGTCTCGATCAGGGCGTTGTTGTCCGGCGCGACGCCGGAGCCCTCCTCGGGCTGCTGGGCGAACAACGCGCCGTGGAATCGGAGGAAGGCGTCCTTGTTCTCGTCGGCGACGCAGTAGGCCGCATTGGCGGCGCGCGTCGAATAGTTCTTGTTCGCCGACGAGTTCAGGATCGCGACCATGTTGTAGTCGGCGGCCACAGCGCCGGTGCTGACCAGTTTGGAGATGGTCGGGCCGAAAGCCTTCTCGAAATCACGGCAGTGCGGGCACTGGAAGTCCTCATAGAGCGACAGAACCGCCTTGGGCTCGTCGGTGCCGTCCTTCTTGATCAGCTGGGCCGACGTGATCCGCACCGCGTGCGCGTCACCGGCGGCGGCGGTCTTCTTGTCGTGACTCATCACGATGTAGAGCACCAGGGCCACGGCGAAGATGACGACGATGCCGGTCAACCCCAGCTGGATGGCCAGGTTGCGCTTACGGTCCTGGGCTTTCAGGTCGTAGCGGGGGGTGGATTTCTTGTTGGTGGCCACGGCTGCGCTGATCCTCGCTGTCAAGACTAGGTATTGGCGCCTCTAGAGTACCGGCGCTCCTGCCCGCCGAATCCCTTCCCCGGGTCGCTTCACTCTCCCGCCACCTTCGGCCGGGCGGTACCCCCGGCCCGCGCCGAGACTCAGGCGCGGGTGAGGTGGGCGCGCAGCGCCGAGATCATCTCGGCATTGCACCGGCTCACCTGGCCGCCCAGCGCATTCAGGTTGAGGAATGCGTGGGTCATCGGACCCATCTGCCGCAGATCGGTCAGGACGCCCGCTGCCTGCAGCTTTGCCGCGTACTGCTCGCCTTCGTCGCGCAGCGGATCGAACCCCGCGGTGACGACCAGCGCCGGTGCGAGCCCGCTGAAATCGTCGGCCAGCAGCGGCGACACTCGCGGATCGGTGATGTCGACTTCGGATCCCTCGACGTAGGCGTCGGCGAACCAGTCCATGTTGGCCTTGGACAGCAGGAATCCGTCGGCGAACAGCGTGCGTGACCGGGTTCCGCCGCGCAGGTCGGTCGCCGGATATATCAGCCACTGCAGGCACGGCTGGCGGCCGCCGCCGTCGCGGGCCAGCTGGGCCACCACCGCGGCCAGGCAGCCGCCGGCACTGTCGCCGCCCACCGCGATGCGGTCGGGGTCGGCACCCAACTCCGCGGCGTTCAACACGGCCCACAGGTAGGCGGCGTAGGCGTCGTCGACGGCGGCGGGCGCCTTGTGCTCCGGCGCCAGCCGGTAATCGATGGACAGAACGTGCAGACCGGCGTCGCGGCAGATCAACCGGCAGGCCGAATCGTGTGTCTCGAGGTCGCCGAAGACGAAACCGCCGCCGTGATAGAAGACCAGCAGCGGTGCGCCGTCGCCGTCGGCGGGCCGATAGTGCCGGGCCGGGATGGCGCCGGCCGGACCGGGAATCGCCAGCGGGGAGATCTGAGCGACGTGGATGTCGGCCTCGTCGAGGCTGTCGGTGGCTTCCCGGTTCTGACGGCGGGTGGCGATCGGATCGCCGGTGACCGCGAGGCTGCTCATGCCGACCGCGCGCTGGGCGGCCAGCATCATCTGGATCGACGGATCGAGGGTGTTTCCGTCGATCGTGATGGCGCGGCCACCCGACAACAGTCTCTTCACGACGCCCGGCAGGTGCGGGATGGCTTTCACGCCGGCGCGGTTGGCGACCGGCAAGGCCCTCTTCAGGAACCGGCTTCGCGCGGTCCCGGACACGGTGTCTGTCATTGATAGTCCTCGGTTCTGGTGCGCAGTACCGGTATCGCCGCAGCGTACGGGACCTCGACTGTCGGCGGCCTGTCGGCCCCGCCCGCCATCAGCGGTTGACGAATCCGACAATTCGACCTGTTCTCGGCGGCGGCGCGCCGGGCCTGCTCAAACGACATATCGCCCTGGGTACTATCGTCACCCGAAGTCGGTTGACCCCGGAGCCGATTGCGACGGGTCCTGTCCCCGGCTCATTCGACTCCACAGACAGGTGACACGATGCCGGCGGCCGCGATCCCCACCGTCACGCTCAACGACGACAACACCCTCCCCGTGCTGGGCCTCGGCGTCGCCGAGCTGTCCGCCGAGGAGACCGAGAGCGCGGTGGCCAGCGCCCTGGAGGCGGGTTATCGGCTGATCCAAACCGCGAAGGGCAACGAGGAGGCCGTCGGGCGCGCCGTCGCCGCGTCGGGTCTGCCCCGCGACGAACTGTTCATCGCCACCAAGCTCGCCACCGAGGACCAGGGTTTCCAGTCGTCCCAGGACGCCATCAGGGCCAGCCTCGAACGCCTCGGCTTGGAGTATGTCGACCTGTATCTGATGGACTGGCCGGCCGAGCAGAACGGCAAGTACATCGACGCCTGGGGCGGCATCATGCGGTCCCGCCAGGACGGTCTGATCAAGTCGATCGGCGTCGCGAACTTCACCCCAGAAAACCTGTCGGACATCATCGACCTGAGTTATTTCTCGCCGGTGGTCAACCAGATCGAACTGCACCCGCTGCTCAACCAGACCGAGTTGCGCGCGGTACACGGCGATCGTTCGATCCTCACCGGGGCGTACATCCCGACCGATGAGGGCAAGCTGACGGACAATCCCGCGATCGCGGAAGTGGCTGCGGCGCATGGGAAGTCACCGGCACAGGTGCTGATCCGCTGGAGCCTGCAGCAGGGCGATATCGTCGTTCCGCGGTCGGCTCCGGCACACATCGCCGAGAACGCCGATGTGTTCGACTTCGAACTCACCGCAGCGGAGATCGAGACCCTCAACGGTCTCGACGACGGGACCCGCTTCCTGCCGAATCCGGCAGGCTAGGCCCCGCCGCCGAGCCCGCTGTGGCTCAGGCGTCCAGCAGCCAGTCGTTCGGGCTGAACAACTCGCAGTGCACCCGATCCGTGGCGATGCCGCGGCCGGTCAGCTGGGCGCGCACCGCCTGCACGAAACCGTCGTTCCCGCACAGATAGATCTCTGCGCCGTCGGCGATGTCGACGTCGTCGAGGTTCATCAGCCCCTCGTGGATCCGGGGGTTGTCGCCGTCGACGTCCTCGGCGTACCAGAGGTCCAGGCTGGCGTCGGGCAGGATATCGACGAGTTCACGGTGCCGCTTACGCAACGGGTGGCTCTCCTCGCTGCGGTCTGCGTGCAGCACCTGCACCGGTGCTGCATGTGACTGGCCGACAAGATATTCCAAAATTCCGATCATCGGCGTGATGCCGATGCCTGCGGAGATCAGCACGACTGGTGCACCACTGCGCGGCTCAGGCAGATCGCCGAACGGCACCGTGACGTCGAGCAGATCACCGACCCGGACGCATTCGCGGATCCAGTTCGACACTTCACCTGCCGGGTTTTGCCCGACGGCGTCGACCGGCTTGACCGCAAAGGTCAACTCGGACGCACCGGGAGCGTTCACCAAGCTGTACTGCCGCAGCTGACGCGCTCCGTCGGGTAGCGTCACGCCAACCGAAACATATTGTGCCGCACCAGCTCCTGCGATACCGTCGGCTCCCACTGTCACCAGCACCGCACCCGAGGGGTCATCCTCGCGTGCGGTGACCCGCAACCGGCGGAAGACGTCTCCGGCGTCGACGCCGGCGCCGGCGTACAGATCGCGTTCCAGAGCGATCAGAGTGTCGGCCATGATCCAGTACACCCGGTCCCATGCCGCCGCGACGTCGGCGGTCACCGTGTCGGCGCCCAGCACCTCGACGATCGCGGCAAACAGGTGCTCGTGCACGATCGGGTACTGGTCGGGCACTATGCCCAGCGACGCGTGCTTGTGGCCGATCCGCGACAGCAGTTCGCTGGGGTGCGGCAGGTCCGGATTGACCAGGTGCGTAGCGAAAGTCGCGATCGAGGCGGCCAGGGCCCGCTGCTGGGCTCCCTGCGCCTGGTTGCCGCGGTTGAACAGGTTGCGCAGGAGTTCTGGATGCTGACCGAACATCCGCCGATAGAACACCGAGGTGATCTCGTCGACGTGCGCGCCGACGAGCGGCAGTGTCGCCGTGACGATCTCGGCGTGCTCCGGCTCCAGTTCCTGAACCTCGGCCGCGTCGACTGCGGTGGTGGTCATGTCAGATTCCCTTCGGTTGTGAGTTGCAGAACGACGGGCAGCATCTGGCTGCCGACGAGTTCGGCGATCGTGTGACGGTCGAGTTCGGCGTAGAAGGCCTCTTTGGCATCGGCGAGCACCCGACGCAGCCGGCAGCCCGCGATCAGCGGACAGGCTGACTGGCCGGTGCAGTCGACGACCTCGCGATCACCTTCGAGCCGGCGCACCAGCCAGCCCAGTGATGCCTCGCGGCCGGCGTCGGTGAGTTCCAGGCCGCCGGCGCGGCCGCGGCGAGAGTGGACCAGCCCCAACTCCGTCAGCCGGGACACCGCTTTGGCGACATGGTTCTCCGACGCGCCGGCCGCGGCGGCGACCGTTCTGGTGGTGACCCGCTGCTCGCGGGCCTGACCGGTGGCGAGCAGCATCATGGCCCGGAGACCTAGGTCGGTAAACCTCGTGAGCTGCATAAACCCGACGCTAGTTTATTCGGCATCCGAGATGCGCATTTTCTGCGTGTGGGCTTGAATACACGAATCGGTGCGGATTTTTGACCTGCGGTGGCGGCCGCGTGAGCCCGATCGCGAGGGAAACGACCGCGCCGGCTAGCGGCTGGGGCAGGTGGCCGCGGCCGAGCGCAATTCGTCGGCCGAGGCCTGGTCCACCGGCAGTGCGTAACCTCGCAGCACGGCGATGAACTGCATCGCGTACTGGCACCAGAACGCATGATTGGGCGGCATCCAACTGCCGGGAGGCTGGTCGCCCTTGTCCTGGTTGACCTGACCGTCGACGGCAAGCAGGTTGGCCGGATCGTTGGCGAATCGGATCCGCATGTCGTCCGGCCAGTTTCGCGCGCCCATGTCCCACGCGTACGCCAGCGGCACCAGGTGATCGATCTGCACCGCCGCACCGACCTGTGCACCGCGGGTGAACGGGATCGTCGCGCTGGTGTACGGGTCGTGCAGGACTCCGGTGGCGACCGCCTGCGGGCAGCGTTTGGTGAACACGAAAGTCTTGTCGACGAGGTCCCGGTCCAGCACGTCGTCGCGGGTGTCGCAGCCGTTATGCCCACCCGGCGCGGAGTTGTTGTCGTCCCACGCATCGCCGAATGCCGCGCGCCGATAATCGTTGCCGCGCACCCGCTGCGGGATGACGACAATCCCCTCGAGCACGTCGGTTCCCGGCGCCACCGTCGGCACGTCGGCGCGCGCGATCATCGCATCGGGATGGCTGGTCGAGGACGTCACCTGCACGGAGACGATCACCGACAGCGCCGCAATCACCGCCAGCCAGATCAGGGGCCGCCGTCTCATGACTTGTCCAGGTAGTCGATCCGGTCGCCACCGGTGAACTGGCCGGCCAGGACCGTCATTCCGGGGTTCTCGGGATCGCGGGCGTAGATCGACTGGGCCACCTCACGCGCGTCGACGATGACCTCGAGGTGCTCGGCCAGGGACAGGAAGCGCAGTGTGATGGGACGGCCGGACTGGTTGAGCCCCAACACGTCTCCCTCGCGGCGCTCCTGGAGGTCGAGATCCGCCAACTCGAAGCCGTCCAGCGTGCTCGCCACCGCGGTCAACCGGTCGCCGGCTTTGGATCCCTCCGGGAGCTTGGTGGCCAGCAGGCAGAGGCTGGCGTGCGAACCGCGCCCGATCCGCCCGCGCAACTGGTGCAGCTGGCTGATGCCGAACCGGTCGGCGTCCATCACCACCATCACCGTCGCATTCGGCACGTCCACGCCCACCTCGATGACCGTGGTGCACACCAGGACGTCAATATCGCCCGCCCGGAACGCGGCCATCACCGCGTCCTTCTCGTCGGCGGGCAGCTTGCCGTGCATCAGGCCCAACCGCAGCCCGGCCAGCGGCCCGTGACCCAGATGCGTGAACAGGTTGACGACCGTCTCGGCGGGTGGGCCCCCCTCCTGTTCGCCCGCCTTGTCGTCCTCGTCGATGCGGGAGGCCACGACGTAGGCCTGCCGGCCTTCGCCGACCTCTTCGGTGATCCGTTGCCAGGCCCGCGCCAGCCACTGCGGCTTGTCTTTGATGAAGATCGTGTTGGTGGTGATCGGCTGGCGCCCGCGCGGAAGTTCGCGCAGGGTCGAAGTTTCCAGGTCGCCGTAGACCGTCAGTGCGACGGTGCGCGGGATCGGGGTGGCCGTCATGACCAGCAGATGCGGGGTCAGTCCCGCAGGGGCCTTGGCGCGCAACCGGTCTCGCTGCTCCACGCCGAACCGGTGTTGTTCGTCGACGACGACGAAGCCGAGCTTGTGGAATTCGACGGCGTCCTGCAACAACGCGTGGGTGCCGACGACGATGCCCGCCTCCCCGGACGCCACCTCGTCACGCACCTGACGTTTCTGGGCCGCCGACATCGACCCGGTCAGCAGTGCGATTCGGGTCGCCCCGTCCTCGCCGCCGAGTTGGCCGGCCATCGCCAGCGGACCGAGCACACCGCGGATCGACTGCGCATGTTGGGCGGCAAGGACTTCCGTCGGCGCCAGCAACGCGCACTGGTAACCCGCGTCAACCATCTGCAGCATGGCCACCACCGACACGATCGTCTTACCGGAGCCGACCTCGCCCTGCAGCAGCCGGTTCATCGGCTTGCTCGCGGCCAGTTCGCCGGAGACGACGTCGAGCACCTCCCGTTGACCCGCGGTCAGCGCGAAGGGCAGGCGCTCGATCAGCGCGGCGGCCAAGCCGTCGTCGCGACGCGGCGCGACGGGACCGGATTCGGAGAGCTCGCCGTGGCGGCGCTGCGCGAGGGCCCATTGCATCCCGACGGCCTCGTCGAACCGCAACCGCTCACGCGCCGCCTCGCGCTCGGGTTCCCGTTCGGCGACGTGGATGGCGCGCAGCGCTTCGTCCTCGGAGATCAGACCCCGTTGGCGCACAACGCTTTCGGGCAGCGGATCGGGTATCGGATCCAGCACGGCGAGTACCTGCTGCACGCAGGCGTAGATGTCCCAGCTCTGGAGCTTGGAGCTGGCGGGGTAGATCGGGAAGAAGTCGCGCTCGAAGGCCGCCATCGACAATTCGCCGGCCTCTGAGGTCGAGGTGTCGGCGATCGTCTTGAGCGACTTGCTTCCGAACACCCGTCCCCGCGGCGAGTTCAGCGCCAGGAAGTCCGGGTGGGTGAGCTGCATGTTGCCCTTGAAGAACCCGACCTCACCGGACAGCATCAGGCGGACGCCCTCGATCAAATCCTTCTTGAGCCACTTGGCGTTGAAGAACGTCGCGGTGACCTTGCGCCGACCCTTCCCCAGGGTGATCACCAGATACTCACGCCTCGGTTGGCGATTGGTCCAGCGGACCTCGGCCTTCTCGATCTCGCCGACCAGCGTGATGTGCTCGCCCTCCTCCGGGGGCGCCTCGTCCTCGCCCCACACCGACATCCCGTGGATGTACTTGCGCGGGTAGTGGCGCAGCAGGTCGTCGACGGTGCGGATGCCGAACACATCGTCGAGCAGGCCGGCGGCCTTGCCGCCGACGATCCCGTCGAGACGGTCGGTGAGACCCACCATGACTACTCCACCCCGATCAACAGCTCATCACCGCGGTGACCGGTGGCGTAGGTGGCGAATTCGATTCCGGGATGGCGCCGGTGGATGTGCGCGGCCAGCGCGTCGGCGACGGCCGGATCGGTGCCGGCACCGGTCAACACAGTCACCAGCTCACCGCCGGCCACCAGCAGCAGGTCGATCAGTCCCGCGGCCGCACCGGTCACATCGTCGGCGACCACCAGGACTTCGTCACCGGCGATGCCCAGCCCGTCACCCGGTTCACAGCTGCCCGCCCACGTGAGCGCCTGTTCGGTGGCGGTGCGCACCGAACCGTGCCGGGCTGCGGCCGCCGCCCTGGCCATCGAGTACCCGTCGTCGACGGCGTGGCGACCCGGATCGTGGACCGCGAGCGCGGCCAGCCCCTGCACCATCGAACCGGTCGGCAACGCGACAACGTCGATGCCCCAGCCGATTCCGGCCGTGCAGCCGGCGACCAGCTCCTCGGCCGCGACGTAGCCGTTGGGCAACACCATCACCTGAGCGGCCCCGGCATCGACAAGCGCGCGCAGCAGTTCGCGCGCACTGACGCCGTTGACCGGATCAGCCAGCTCGGCGTCCGGCCGCAGCACGCAGGCACCCTCCTGACTGAAAAGCTCTGCGGCACCGTCTCCGTCGACGACGGCCAGCACCGCGCGCTCCCGACTCCAGCTGCCCGGAGAAACCCGGGCGGGCCCGGTGCTCAGCACCGAGATCTGGATTCGGCTCACGGCACCGGCCGCCAGTCCCGCCTCCACGGCGGCGCCGGCGTCGTCGGTGTGGACGTGTACCGAATAACGTTCTGCCGACGCAGCGATCGCGACCGAATCACCGAGCTGCTCCAGCCGGGTGCGCAGCGGATCGAGGGCCGCCGAGTCGCAGCCGGCGAGCTGATACATCACCTCGAATTGCGGCGGAGCCGGTTCCGCGGTGACGGTCTCGACTAGCGGCGGCCCCGGTTCGTAGGCGTGCCGGTGTGGCGCATGCCCGGTGACGGTGGCAGTCAGCGCGTCGATGAGAACAAGGAAGCCGCGCCCGCCCGCGTCGACCACCCCTGCCTCGGCCAGCGCGTCGAGCTGTTCGGGCGTGCGGTCCAGCGCGGTGACCGCGGCCTCGCCACCTGCGGTGAGCGATTCGGCAAGGCTGGCGCCGTCGGCGGCCCACTGTTGAACGGTGTCGGCGACGGCCTGCAGGACGGAGACGATGGTGCCGGCCACCAGCTGCCCACCCATCGACGACACCACCAGCCCGACGGCGTGCCGAAGGGCCGCGCCCAGCAGCACCGCGTCGATGTCGGCGAGGTAACCGTCGGTGTCGGCGGCAGCCGCGGCGGTTACGTCGGCCAGTCCGCGCAGGATCTGCGACAGGATCACCCCGGAGTTGCCCCGGGCGCCGTGCAGTGCACCTTCGGCGAGCGCGGCGGTCAGCTCGCCGACGCCGCCCGAGCCGGTCACCGACTCCGCCTCGGTCAGCGCCGCCCGCATGGTGAACAAGAGGTTGGTCCCGGTATCGGAGTCGGCCACCGGGAACACATTGAGCCGGTTGATCTCGTCGGTGTGGGTGATCAGGTCGCCGACCGCGGTAGAGGCCCAGTCGCGCAGGGCAGATGCGTCCAGCCGCCGGTCCGGCATCGGCACCTCCTCGCGATCGCTGGCCACCCCACGGCGTCGTCGCGCCAGCCTATCCAGTCCACCCGACACCGCGATGCCGCCGCGGCGCAGGACCGTGGGATGGCGGTATCGCCGCAGCTCAGCGCGCTGTGAAGAGCGTCGCGCGGGCGTTGTGGCAGCGCATTTTGGCGTTCGCTTCGCCGGACGGCTATCCTAGTCAGGTTGTCGGGTCACCCGTTTCGGTCGTTGGCCCCCAGGAACACGTTCGATAGAGGAGTTCTACATGGCTGCCGTGTGCGACGTCTGCGGAAAGGGCCCCGGCTTCGGCAAGTCGGTGTCGCATTCCCATCGCCGGACCAGCCGCCGCTGGAACCCGAACATCCAGACCGTGCGCGCCGTGAGCCGCCCCGGTGGCAACAAGCACCGCGTGAATGTCTGCACCTCCTGCCTGAAAGCCGGCAAGGTCAGCCGCGGTTAATCCCTCTTTTCCGCCCAAGCCGAGGTTTGGGCGGAAAAGTTCGGCGAGACGTTCCCAGCGAAACGTCGATCTCGGCGTGCGTTAAGGCAGTCGCCAGTCGATCGGCTCGGCGCCCATCCCGGCCAGCAGTTCGTTGGCCCGGCTGAACGGCCGTGATCCGAAGAACCCCCGTGACGCCGACAGCGGCGACGGATGCGGGGATTCGATCGTCCTACATCCGGAGCCGTCCAGCATGGGCTTGAGCGTCGACGCATCACGTCCCCACAAGATCGCCACCATCGGTTGCTCGCGCGCCACCAATGCGCGGATCGCGCATTCGGTGACAGCCTCCCAGCCTTTCCCCCGATGCGATGCCGGGGTGCCCGGCCGCACTGTCAGCACCCTGTTCAACAGCATGACACCACGCTGCGACCACGGCGTCAGGTCACCGGTCGACGGCTGTGGGTGGCCGAGGTCCGCGGTGTACTCGGTGAAGATGTTGGCCAGACTGCGCGGCACCGGTCGCACGTCGGGGGCCACCGAGAAACTCAGGCCCACCGCGTGGCCCGGCGTCGGATACGGGTCCTGGCCGACGATCAACACCCGCACCTCGCTGAACGGAAAGGTGAAGGCGCGCAGTACGTTCGGACCGGCGGGTAGATAGCGCTGCCCGGCGGCGATCTCGTCGCGAAGGAACTGTCCCATCTGGGTGATCTGGTCACCGACCGGGGCGAGCGCCTGCGCCCAGCCTTCGTCGACGAGTTCGGCCAGCGGCCGGGCGGTGGTCGTCACCGACGTAACCTAACGCGAGCCGTCAGTCGAAGGATTGCCAACCCGCCGGACCGGCCCAGTCCCGGCCGTCGACCAGCACGCCGGGCGCACCGTCTCGTACCGTGCCGATCACCCGCCAGCCAGGCGGCACCGCGCCGGGAAAGCAGGCGACGAGGGCGTGATCTTCGCCACCGGAGAGCACCAACTCCTGCGGATCGACACCCGCGGCCGCGGCCGCGGCGGTCACGGCATCGACGTCGGGTCGCAGCGCATCCGCGGCGAGGTCGATGAGAACACCGGAGTCACGGGCGATGTGGCCGAGATCGGCGAGCAGCCCGTCGGAGACGTCGGTCATCGCCTGCGCGCCGGCGTCCGCCGCCACAATGCCCTGACCATAGGGTGGACGCGGCACCAGGTGTCGCTCCCGCAGCTCACTGAAACCAACAATCCCCTTGTGGCACAGCAGATATCCGGCGGCGGAGCGGCCCAGCTCGCCGCTGACCGCGACCACCGATCCCGGCCGCGCCCCGCTGCGCAGCACCGGCGGGCGGCCGGCCAGATCGCCGAACGCCGTCACCGAGACCACCCACTGGGGGCTGGCGACCAGATCACCTCCGACGATCCCGGCACCAAGCGGACCGGCCTCCAGCCACATTCCGTCGGCCAGCTCCTGCGCCCGCGCCGCCGGGGTGTCGGGCGGGGCTCCGAACGCGACAACGAATGCGCTGACCCGCGCACCCATCGATTCGATGTCGGCGGCGTTCTGCGCGATGGCTTTTCGACCGATTTCCACCGGCGAGGACCAATCCAGCCGGAAGTGGCGCCCTTCGACCAGCATGTCGGTGCTCACGACGACCCGACCGTCCGGCATCGCCACCACGGCGGCGTCGTCTCCCGGCCCGACCGTCACGGCCGCGGGTTGACGACGCCCGGCCACCAGCCGGTCGATCACCGGGAACTCGCCGAGCTGGCGCAATGTGGGTTCGCCACCGTCGGCCACGAGGTCTGCCCTCCTCCCGTCGCCCAGGCTGATCGGCACGGCAACCTGCGGTACGTTGGGGCCTTGCCGGCACCCGGACATGCCAGTCTAGGGCGGCGCCGCATGCAGGCGGCCATCGAGAGGAGGCGACGGTGGTGGAGGCGTACATGCTGATCCAGACCGAGGTCGGCCGCGCCGAGGTCGTCGCCAAGCAGGTGGCCGCGCTGCCGGGCGTAGTGTCCGCCGAGTATGTGACCGGTCCGTATGACGTGGTGGTCCGGGTCGCCTCGGCCACCGAGGATGATCTGGCCGCGTCCGTGGTGCCCAGCGTTCAGCAGATCGCCGGGATCACCCGGACCCTCACCTGTCCTATCGCCGATGCCGACTGAGCCACTACCCGTCGCGAGCGAGGACAGCACACCGGACGGACCGCCCCGCGCCTTCCTGATCGGCGCGGTTGTCGTGGCGGTGTTGGCGATCGGCGCCGTGCTCGCGATCGCGGCCACCCGCAAAGCTCCGGTCCAGCCAGTGGTCATCGCCGCTGCCCCAGCGCCGCAAGCGGATTCACCGAGCTGCCGGGGTCTGATGGGAGCGTTGCCGGAAAACCTCGGCGAATTCCATCGGGTGGCGGCGGCCGACCCGGTGCCGACCGGCGCGGCGGCCTGGCGTGGGGAGGCCGACAATTACCCGGTCATCCTCCGCTGTGGCATCGACCGACCCGCGGAGTTCATGGTGGGCTCCCCGATCCAAGTAGTCAACGCGGTCCAATGGTTTCAGCTCGACGATCCCCAGACCGACCGCAGCACCTGGGTCGCCGTGGACCGCCCGGTGTACCTGGCGCTCACCCTGCCCAAAGAGTCCGGCCCCACGCCCATTCAGGCGTTGTCGGATCTGATCGCGCGAACCTTGCCTGCGGTTCCGATCGACCCGAACCCGCCTCGCTGAGTCAGCGCAGACCGGTTCCGCGCGCCAACGCCGTCTCCACCATGGTGCCGACCAGCGTCGGGTAGTCGATGCCGCTGGCCGCCCACATCCGCGGATACATCGAGATCGTGGTGAAGCCGGGCATGGTGTTGATCTCGTTGACCACCGGGCCGTCCTCGGTCAGGAAGAAGTCCACTCGCGCCAGACCCTGGCAGTCCAGGGCCTTGAAGGTTCGAATTGCCAAGTGGCGCAGTTCCTCTGCCACGTCTTCGTCGACCTTCGCGGGGACGTCGAGTTCGGCGCCGTCGTCCAGGTATTTGGTGGCGAAGTCGTAGAAGCCGTCTTCGCGGCCCGCGATGCCGGCGACCCGGATCTCCCCGATCGCGCTGGCTTGCACTGAGCCGTCTGGGAATTCGAGGACACCGCACTCGAGCTCACGGCCTTCGATCGCGGCTTCGATGATGACCTTGGGATCGTGTGTGCGCGCATCGGCGATCGCCGCGGGCAGCTCGTCGGGGCTCATCACCCGGTTCACCCCGATCGAGGACCCACCGCGCGCGGGTTTGACGAACATCGGAAAGCCAAGGCGCATGATGTCATCGAGCGTGGGCGCCTTCTCCTGCGGCCGCAGCACCACGTGATCACCGATCGGAAGACCGTCAGCGGCCAGCAGCTTCTTGGTGAACTCCTTGTCCATGCCGGCCGCACTGGCCAGCACGCCGGCACCCACGTACGGCACGCCCGCCAATTCGAGCAGACCCTGGATGGTGCCGTCTTCGCCGTACGGCCCGTGCAGGATCGGGAAGACGACGTCGACCGATGTCAGCACCTCACCGGCGGCTTGACCCAACGACACCAGCTCACCGTGCCGCTGCGGGTCGGCAGGCAACGCCAGCGCCGTGCCGGAGTCACCCCTGACCTCCGGCAGCCGCCGGTCGGTGATGGCCAGGGTTTCCGGCTTGCCGTCGGTCAGCACCCAGGAGCCCTCCGGGGTGATGCCCACGGCGACGACTTCGAACCGCTCCGGGTCGAGGTTCCGCAGGATGCTTCCGGCCGATACGCAGGAGATCGCGTGCTCGGAGCTGCGGCCCCCGTAGACGACGGCGACGCGGATACGAGAAGTCACAAACTAGAGAGGCTACAGCCCAGCCGGTATGAGCACGATCTGGCGCTGTGAGCAGTGACTATCCGGCGCCGAGGGCTGCGAGGACGTCGGCGACCAGGTCGTCGGTGTCCTCGATGCCTGCTGAGATCCGGGCGAAGCCGCCGGCCACGGGGTCGCCCCACCGGGCCCGACGGTCGACGCAGGTGTGGATCCCGCCGAAGCTGGTCGCGGCCACCAGCAGGTCGCTGCGCTGCACCAGGGCGTGGACGGCGCGCGCGTCGGCGAGTTCGAACGACACCAATCCCCCGAAACGCCGCATCTGCGCGGCGGCCACCGGGTGGGACGGGTCGTCGGGCAATCCCGGGTGGCGCACCGAGCGGACGCGCGGGTGGCTGGCCAGCGCGCCGGCCAGCGCGAGGGCGTTGCGGCATTGCCGGTCGAAGCGCAGGCCGAGGCTGCCGAGGCTGCGCAGCACCAGCCACGCTTCGAACGACCCCAGGATCGCCCCGGACAGCAGCCGCTCGCGCTCCAGTGCGGCCATCAGGTCGGGATCGGTGCCTGCGATGTACCCGGCCAGCAGATCGCTGTGGCCCGACAGGGCTTTGGTGGCGCTGGCCACCACCAGATCGGCGCCCAGCGCCAGCGGTTGCTGACCCAGCGGCGTCGCGGTGGTGTTATCCACCAGCAGCCGCGCACCGCGCTGCCGGCAGATCTGGGCAAGCCGGCGCAGGTCCACAACATCCAGCGCCGGATTGGTCGGGGTCTCCGCCAGCACCACGTCGGCGCTTCCGGCGGCCTGGTAGATCTGCTCGGCATCGGCCTCGTGAACGGTGATCCCTTGCGGAGCAAGATATTCCGCGGCGTAGCGGCGCACCTGGTAGTAGCCGTCGGCCGGGACGACCAGTACTGATCCGGGTTTGGCCATCACACGCAGCGCGGCGGTGATCGCCGCCATCCCGGAGCCGAAAGTCAAGGCCGCCGCGGCCCCTTCGAGCTCGGCCAGTGCCGACTCGAGCTGCCGCCAGGTGGGGTTGGTGGCGCGACCGTAGGTGTTCTGTTCGCTGCCCTCGTCGTCGGAGAGGTGGTACGCCGACGCCGGAACCGGACCCGGCTGAATCGGATCTCCCGGAATCGGCAGGGAACTCACAGCTTTGACGGCGCGGGTGGAGTCGCCGTAGCGGTCGGTCATTCCGGTTTGGTGCTGCGGCCCAACAACAGCGCCACCGCCTGGTCGACGGACAATCCCTTGTGGCACACCTGGTGGACCGCATCGGTCAGCGGCATCTCGACGTCATAGCTCGACGCCAGCGCCAGGATCGATTCGCATGAGGTGACGCCTTCGGCAACGTGCCCGCCGGCGGCCAGTTGGGCGGCCTCCATGGTGCCGCCCCGCCCGAGGCGCTCACCGAAACTGCGGTTGCGCGAGTGCGGCGACGTGCAGGTGGCGACCAGGTCGCCCACGCCGGCAAGGCCGGCCAGCGTCGCGGTCTTGGCGCCCACGGCGATGCCCAGTCGCATGATCTCGGCCAGACCGCGGGTGATGATCGCCGCAGCGGTGTTCTCCCCGAGTCCCACTCCGGCGGCCATGCCACAGGCCAGCGCGATGACGTTCTTGCACGCACCGCCGATCTCGGTGCCGATGACGTCGGCGTTCGTGTACGGGCGGAAGTAGCCCGTGCTCAGTGAGCGCTGCAAGGTGATCGCGCGGCCGGAGTCGGTGGCGGCCACCACCGTCGCGGCGGGCTGGCCTTGCGCGATCTCGTCAGCCAGATTCGGGCCCGAGACGACGGCCACCTGGCTGGGATCGACGCCTGTGACCTGAACAATGACCTGGCTCATTCGCATCAGGCTGCCCAATTCGATGCCCTTGGCCAGGCTGACCAGGGTGGCGCCGTCGGCGATCAGGCCACGCCACTGTTCGAGGTTGGTGCGCAAGGTCTGCGCGGGCACGGCGAGCAGCACTGTGGTCAGCCCGTCGAGGGCCTCGGCGGCATCGGTGGTGGCGCGGATCACGGTCGGCAGCGCGATGTCGGGGAGGTATCCGGGGTTGGCGTGTGTGGTGTTGATCGCCTCGGCGACTTCCGCGCGACGAGACCACAACCGGACCTCGGAGCCGGCATCGGCCAGAACTTTGGCCAGTGCGGTTCCCCAGGCGCCGGCGCCCATCACCGCGGCGGTGCCCACCGTGCTGGTCATGGTCATTAACGTAGCCCACGCCGCCGCGACCGCTCGCCGGCCAGGAATGCGAGAGACCCGAACGACGCTGGAAGGATGGTGAACATGAGCGCGGACCTCGGCGTCATCATTGCGGTGAAACGCCTCACGGCCGCCAAGACCAGACTCAGTCCGGTGTTCTCGGCGAATATCCGCGAGCAGGTGGTGCTCGCGATGCTGATCGACACCATCACCGCGGCCCGTGCGGCCAGCGCCGTCGCGTCGATCACCGTGGTCACCCCCGACGACACGGCGGCCACCGCCGCCCGTGAGCTCGGCGCGGACGTGCTGTTCGACGCGACGCCGCCGACCGAGCCCGACCCGTTGAACACCGCAGTGCGATTCGCCTGGGCGGAAGTCAGCAGAAGAACTTCCAATACTGTTGTGCTGCAAGGAGATTTACCCGCACTGCAGACGCACGAACTCACCGACGCGGTGGCGCACGCCCGGGCGCACCGGCGCAGTTTTGTCCCCGACCGTCCCGGCACAGGTACCGCGGCCCTGTTCGCGTTCGGGGCCCCGCTGGACCCACTGCTCGGCCGCGATTCGGCCCGTCTGCACCGCGACTCCGGCGCCGTCGAACTGACCGGCGCATGGCCGGGACTGCGCTGCGACATCGACACCATCGAGGACCTCGAGGCGGCGCGACTGCTGGGTGTCGGGGCGGCGACGACCAGGGCAATCAGCCACCACTGACGGTTAACAACGCTTGAACGGGCAGCAACTTCTGCCTGCCTCGGTCCGCGCGCTTGGCGGATGGGGGATGATCGGAAGCGTGACGGACATGGAAACCGATGCGCGATCGACGGACGACGGCTGGCAGCCCGGCGACGCAGCGCCGGAGGCCCCGCCGGCGGCCACGGCTGCCGCCGTCGAAAATGCACTGCCCGAGGACCGATACCTCAACCGCGAGCTGAGCTGGCTGGATTTCAACGCCCGCGTGCTGGCGCTGGCGGCCGACACCTCGCTGGCTCTGCTGGAGCGGGCGAAGTTCCTGGCGATCTTCGCGTCCAATCTCGACGAGTTCTACATGGTCCGGGTGGCCGGGCTCAAGCGCCGCGACGAGATGGGGTTGTCCGTGCGTTCGGCCGACGGGCTGTCGCCGCGCGAACAGCTGCGCCGGATCGGCGAACGCACGCGCCAGATCTCGTTGCGCCAAGCCGAGGTCTTCATCCAATCGGTGCGGCCGGCGTTGGCCGACGAGGGAATCCACATCGTCACGTGGGCGGACCTGACCGACGCCGAACGCAGTGAGCTCTCGACGTACTTCCACGAGCAGGTGTTCCCGGTTCTCACCCCGCTCGCCGTCGACCCCGCGCATCCGTTCCCGTTCGTCAGCGGGCTGAGCCTCAACTTGGCGATCACCGTGAAGTCGCCCGACGACGGTGGCGAACACTTCGCCCGCATCAAGGTTCCCGACAACGTCGACCGTTTCGTTGTGCTCAAGGGCACCAACGGAGATAACGACGTCGTCCGGTTCCTGCCCACCGAGGAACTCATCGCGGCATTCCTTCCGGTGTTGTTCCCCGGCATGGAGATCGTCGAGCATCACGTCTTCCGCATCACCCGCAACGCCGACATGCAGGTCGAGGAAGACCGCGACGAAGATCTGCTTCAGGCGCTCGAACGTGAACTGGCGCGACGGCGCTTCGGTTCTCCGGTGCGCCTCGAAGTCGCCGACGACATGACCGAGCACATGCTCGAACTGCTGCTCCGCGAGCTCGACGTCCACCCCGGCGATGTGGTGCAGGTGCCGGGGCTGCTGGATCTTTCGTCGCTGTGGCAGGTGTACGACGTCGACCGGCCGGCGCTCAAGGATCGCCCGTTCGTGCCGGCCACCCATCCCGCGTTCGCCGAGCGGGAGACACCCAAGAGCATCTTCTCCACGCTGCGCGACGGTGACGTGCTGGTGCACCATCCGTACGACTCGTTCTCGACGAGCGTGCAGCGCTTCATCGAGCAGGCCGCCGCCGACCCGAATGTGTTGGCCATCAAGCAGACGCTGTACCGGACCTCCGGTGACTCCCCCATCGTCAACGCGCTCATCGACGCGGCCCAGGCGGGCAAGCAGGTGGTCGCCCTGGTGGAACTGAAGGCGCGCTTCGACGAGCAGGCCAACATCAAGTGGGCCCGCACGCTGGAAGATGCGGGCGTGCATGTCGTTTACGGGCTGATCGGGTTGAAGACCCACTGCAAGACCTGCCTGGTGGTGCGCCGCGAAGGCTCGACGATCCGTCGCTACTGCCATATCGGCACCGGGAACTACAACCCGAAAACCGCGCGGCTGTATGAGGACGTCGGCTTGATCACCGCCGCGCCCGACATCGGCGCGGACCTGACGGATCTGTTCAACTCGCTGACCGGCTACTCCCGCAAGGTCAGCTACCGCAACCTGCTGGTCGCCCCGCACGGGGTGCGCAAGGGCATCATCGAGCGCATCGAGCGCGAGATCGACGCGCACCGCCAGGGTGAGAGCGGCCGGATTCGGCTGAAGGCCAACGCCCTTGTCGACGAACAGGTCATCGACGCGCTGTACCGCGCATCGCAGGCCGGCGTCCGCGTCGAGGTGGTCGTGCGCGGCATCTGCGCCCTCAAGCCGGGTGCCCAGGGTTTCTCCGAGAACATCGTCGTGCGTTCGATACTCGGCCGGTTTCTGGAGCATTCGCGGATCTTCCATTTCAATGCGATCAACGAGTTCTTCATCGGCAGCGCCGACATGATGCATCGCAATCTCGACCGGCGCGTCGAGGTGATGGCTCAGGTGAAAGATCCCCGGCTCACTGCGCATCTCGATGAGATCTTCGAATCGGCGATGGATCCGTCGACGCGATGCTGGGAGCTGGGACCCGAGGGGCACTGGACCGCGGCGCCGCAAGACGGCAGGCAAGTCCGAGACCATCAGGTGTGGCTGATGGAACGTCATCGGCAGCGCTGAGTGCCTTCGCCGTTGCGACCCACCAGATCCGGTCCCGAACAGGGCCCCGAAATGATTTGCGGGAGTTGACGTGGCCAAGAGAACGTCACGCGACAGCTCGAGGACCAAATCGACCAACAAGTCCGCGACAAAGAAAAGCAAGACGCTCAAGCGTCGGGTGATCGCCGCCGGTGCGGCGCTGTGGCGACACGATCCCGAGACGGGCGAGCTGCACGTCGCAGTCATTCATCGGCCGCGCTACGACGACTGGTCGCTACCCAAAGGGAAAGTGGATCCGGGCGAAAACGAACCCATCGCCGCAGTACGCGAGATCTGGGAGGAAACCGGTCAGCGGTCTCAGCTGGGCCGGCGCCTGATCCAGACGCACTACCCGATCCCGCAGGGGACCAAGATCGTTCACTACTGGACGGCGCGGGCGCTGGGCGGCGAATTCACGCCCAACGCCGAAGTCGACCTGATGGAGTGGCTGCCGGTCGCCGAGGCGGCGCAGCGCCTCACCTACCCGCACGACCGGGAAGTGCTGAAGGCGTTCGCCAAACAACCCGCCGACACCACGACGGTCTTGATCGTCCGGCACGGAACCGCGGGCATCAAGTCCCGCTACAAGGACGACGACCGCAGCCGGCCACTGGACAAGAATGGTCGGGCGCAAGCGGAATCGTTGGCCGGCCAGCTGATGGCATTCGGGGCCACCGACGTCTACGCGGCCGACCGGGCTCGCTGCTTCCAGACAGTCGAACCGCTGGCGCAGGAACTCGGCGTGACGATCTCCGCCGAGACCAGCCTCACCGAAGAGGCGTACGCCGCCGATCCCGACGCCGCGCACAATCGCATCATCAAGATCGCCGCGCAGGGCGGGACACCGGTCATCTGCACGCAGGGCAAGGTGATTCCCTACCTGCTGGCGTGGTGGCGCGGTACCGACAAGCCGGACAAATCGCGTAACCGCAAGGGCAGCACCTGGGTGCTGTCACTGACCGGCGACCAGGTCGTGGCCGCCGACTACATCGACAGTCCACTGGCAACACGCCCCTGACACGCGAATACGCCGCGGGCGTTGAGCCCGCGGCGTATTCAACTTCAGCTATTTAGCGACGGCCCTTTTTGGCCGGAGCCTTCTTGGCCGGAGCCTTCTTGGCCGGTGCAGCCTTCTTGGCGGGCGCGGCCTTCTTGGCCGGAGCCTTCTTGGCCGGTGCAGCCTTCTTGGCGGGCGCGGCCTTCTTGGCCGGAGCCTTCTTGGCCGGTGCAGCCTTCTTGGCGGGCGCGGCCTTCTTGGCCGGAACCTTCTTAGCGGGTGCAGCCTTCTTGGCGGGCGCGGCCTTCTTGGCCGGTGCAGCCTTCTTGGCCGGAGCCTTGGTAGCAGCCTTCTTCACGACCGCCTTGCGAACGGCCTTCTTGGCCGCCGCCTTCTTGACGGGTCCGCCGACGGCACCGCGCTTGACGGCGGGGCCCTCCGAAGGAAGCTTCTGTGAACCAGAGACGACGGCCTTGAACTGAGCGCCGGGACGGAAAGCGGGAACGGAAGTCGGCTTCACTTTGACGGTTTCGCCGGTGCGCGGGTTACGCGCCACACGAGCGGCACGACGCCGCTGCTCGAAAACGCCGAAGCCCGTGATGGTCACGCTGTCGCCCTTGTGCACCGCGCGCACAATGGTGTCGACGACGTTCTCCACCGCCAGGGTTGCCTGCCGACGATCTGAGCCCAATTTCTCCGTGAGTACGTCGATGAGCTCTGCTTTGTTCATTCAATTCCTCCGAAGCCAGTGGTCCACTTTGGACCGACTGCAGAACACGGTAAACCCAAGAGCTGCAGATTTCCAAGAGCCACGCCCAATTTCAGGCATTACTTAGGAGGATTTCAGCAATCCGCTTGCCGCCCTAGGGCGGTGATTTCAGGTCGTCCGAACCCCCTTTTTGGCGCGGGATTTCGGCGTTCCGCGTCGTTCAGGACGGTGTCGTAATGCGCGGCTTCCAACTCGGACGGGACTCCTCGAAGGCTGCGATCTGATCGCGTTTCCGCAGCGTAAGGCCGATATCGTCAAGACCTTCCAGCAGTCTCCACGCCGTGTAATCGTCAATCGTGAACGGCACCACTGCTGTTCCCGCGGTGATATTTCGATCTTGAAGATTCACAGTCAGTTCCAGCCCAGGATTCTGCTCGATGAGCTTCCACAAAAGTTCAACATCATCTTGAGCGACTTCGGCCGCCAGCAGCCCAGCCTTGCCGGCGTTGCCGCGAAAGATGTCGGCGAAACGGGATGAGATGACGACCCGGAAGCCGAAGTCCATCAGCGCCCAGACCGCATGCTCACGCGACGAGCCGGTGCCGAAGTCCGGTCCGGCCACCAGAACCGAACCCCGGTCGAAGGGGCTCAGATTCAGAACGAATGAGGGATCGTTGCGCCACGCGGCGAACAAACCATCCTCGAAACCCGTTCTGGTTACCCGCTTCAAATACACCGCCGGAATGATCTGGTCGGTGTCGACATTGGATCGTCGCAGCGGAACACCGATGCCGGTGTGGGTGTGAAATGCATCCATCGTGTTCTCCTTAGCAGGTCTATTTGTCGAGATCGGCAGGCGAGGACAGCGTTCCGCGCACTGCGGTCGCAGCCGCGACCGCGGGCGAAACGAGATGTGTCCGCCCGCCCTTGCCCTGCCGGCCTTCGAAATTCCGGTTGGACGTCGACGCACAACGCTCCCCCGGCGCCAGCTGATCGGGGTTCATGCCCAGGCACATCGAGCAGCCCGCCTGGCGCCAATCGGCACCGGCGGCGGTGAAGATCTCGCCCAGCCCTTCACTTTCGGCCTGGGCGCGCACCCGCATCGACCCCGGCACGATCAGCATGCGCACCCCGTCGGCGACCTTGCGGCCACGCAGCACGTCGGCCACCACCCGCAGATCCTCGATGCGCCCGTTCGTGCACGACCCGACGAAGACGGCGTCGACGGCCACCTCACGCATCGGCATGCCCGCCCGAAGGTCCATGTATGCCAACGCCTTCTCGGCGGCCTGCCGCTCGCCATCGCTGGTCATCAATTCGGGATCGGGTACCGAGTCGGCTAGCGGAACACCCTGGCCGGGGTTCGTGCCCCACGTGACGAAGGGGCTCAGCGTCGCTGCGTCGATGTAGACCTCGGTGTCGAATTCGGCGCCCTCGTCGGTCTTCAGCGCCTCCCACGCGGTGACGGCGGCATCCCAGTCCGCACCGGTCGGCGCGTAAGGACGGCCCCGCAGAAACTCATAGGTCGTCTCATCCGGTGCCACCAATCCGGCACGGGCACCGGCCTCGATGCTCATGTTGCAGATCGTCATCCGGCTTTCCATCGACAGCGATTCGATGGTGCTGCCGCGATATTCGATGACATAACCCTGACCGCCGCCGGTTCCGATCTTGGCGATCACGGCCAGGATGATGTCCTTGGCGCTCACGCCCTGTGGCAGTGCCCCGTCGACGTTGACCGCCATCGTCTTGAACGGACGCAGCGGAAGTGTCTGGGTGGCAAGCACATGCTCGACTTCGGACGTGCCGATCCCCATCGCGATCGCGCCGAACGCACCGTGGGTGGAGGTGTGGCTGTCCCCGCACACGATCGTCATGCCGGGCTGGGTCAGTCCCAGCTGGGGCCCCATCACGTGAACGATGCCCTGCTCGGCGTCGCCCATCGGATGCAGCCGCACCCCGAATTCGGCGCAGTTGTGGCGCAGCGTCTCGACTTGGGTCCGAGAGATCGGGTCGGCGATCGGCTTGTCGATGTCGACCGTCGGAACGTTGTGGTCCTCGGTGGCGATCGTGAGATCCGGCCGGTGCACCGGACGGCCGGCGAGCCGCAGTCCGTCGAAAGCCTGCGGGCTGGTCACCTCGTGGATGAGATGGAGATCGATGTAGATCAGGTCGGGTTCACGTGATGAGCCGGTGCCGGTTCCGGCGACCACCACGTGGTCGTCCCACACCTTCTCGGGCAGTGTCCTGGGCTTGTCGGACTGAGCCATGGGTTCTCACTTCACTTCTCGATTCCCGCGACGCGAGAGTGGCTATCTCACATTTCGGGACGCTAGTATCTCTCTATGAGACAGGATAGCGGCATCGGCGTGCTCGACAAAGCCGTGGGCGTACTGCACTCAATCGCCGAGTCCCCCTGCGGGTTGGCCGAACTCTGTGAACGCACCGGCCTGCCCCGCGCGACCGCACACCGGTTGGCCGCCGGCCTCGAAGTGCACCGCTTACTGGCCCGCGACAGTGCAGGACGATGGCGACTCGGACCGGCCATCTCCGAATTGGCGGCCCACGTCAACGATCCCTTGCTTGCCGCGGGCGCCACGGTATTGCCGCGGCTGCGGGAGATCACCGGCGAGAGCGTTCAGCTCTACCGCCGCGAGGGCACCACTCGAATCTGCGTCGCAGCACTGGAACCCCCTGCCGGGCTGCGCGATACCGTGCCCGTCGGGGCGCGCTTGCCCATGACGGCTGGATCGGGCGCGAAGGTTCTGCTGGCCTTCAGCGACACCACCACCCAGCAGGCCGTCCTCCCGACGGCGAAATTCACCGAACGCACCCTCGCCGAGGTCCGCCGCCGCGGCTGGGCGCAGAGCGCAGCCGAACGCGAGCCCGGGGTGGCCAGTGTCTCGGCGCCGGTACGGGATCGCACCGGCGCGGTGGTGGCAGCGGTGTCGGTGTCGGGTCCGATCGACCGGATGGGCCGCAGGCCCGGCGCGCGTTGGGCGGCCGATCTATTGGCCGCTGCCGACGCACTCACCCGCCGACTGTGATCCCCGCGACAGCCGTGCGGCAGAGCCTGACAAACTGACGCCATGGGAACCAATCAACGCAACCAGATCGTCATGTCGGACGCCGAGGTCGCCGACTTCGTCGCACGCAGTCGCACCGGCACCATGGCGACCATCGGCCCCGACGGCCAGCCGCATCTCGTGGCCATGTGGTACGGCGTCCTCGACGGCGAGATCTGGGTCGAGACGAAAGCCAAGTCACAGAAGGCCGTCAACCTGCGTCGCGACCCGCGGGTGAGCTTCCTCATCGAGGACGGCGACACCTACGACACGCTGCGCGGGGTCTCCTTCGAAGGTGTCGCCGAGATCGTCGAGGACCCCGACACCATCTTCAAAGTCGGCATCAGCGTGTGGGAGCGCTACAACGGGCCCTACACCGACGATCTCAAGCCGGCCGTCGACATGATGATGAACAAGCGTGTGGCGGTGCGCATTGTGGCCAAGCGCACCCGCTCCTGGGATCACGGCAAGCTCGGCTTGCCCCCGATGCCGTTGGCCGGCTCCACCGCACCAACCGAATAGGAGGCTCGAAACGACGAATCGCCCGGTCGATGACCGGGCGATTTGATTTGGTAGCCCCGATGGGATTCGAACCCACGCTACCGCCGTGAGAGGGCGGCGTCCTAGGCCGCTAGACGACGGGGCCAGAACCAAATCCGTGGCGCGCCGCGTGGCGCACCGGGTTGCCAGCATAGCCCAGAGGG
This sequence comes from Mycolicibacterium aromaticivorans JS19b1 = JCM 16368, assembly GCF_000559085.1. Lineage (NCBI taxonomy): Bacteria > Bacillati > Actinomycetota > Actinomycetes > Mycobacteriales > Mycobacteriaceae > Mycobacterium > Mycolicibacterium aromaticivorans. Next base: position 780,292 of record NZ_JALN02000001.1, read on the forward strand.
CGTTGCCGACATAATTGCTGGGGTACCAGGACTCGAACCTAGAATGAGGGAATCAGAATCCCTAGTGTTGCCAATTACACCATACCCCATCAACGGCCTATAACCGCTGGTCAAGCAGCCTTTTCCTGGTTTCCCAGGGGGTGAGGGCCGCTCCGCCGTGGTTGCGGGCCGACGAGCAGACTATCAAAGATTTTACCCGTCTTTTTCCGGCCCCCCGGCCCGCTCGTGCGCTTCGCGCAGTCGCTGCAGGCTGCGGTCGCGACCGAGCAGCTCCAGCGACTCGAACAGCGGCGGGCTGATCGTGGATCCGGTCACCGCCACCCGGATCGGGCCGAACGCCTTGCGGGGCTTGAGCTCGAGGTTCTCCAGCAGCGCCGCCTTCAGCGCCTCCTCGATGGCCGGCGTCGTCCACTCGGCCACCGCGTCGAGCGCAGTGATCGCCGCGGTCAGCACCGGCGCGGCATCGGGGCCGAGCTCCTTGGCGGCAGCCTTGGGGTCCAGCTCGTAAGCGGCGTCGTCGAAGAACTTCAGCAGCGACCACGCGTCGGAGAGCACCACGATGCGGGTCTGCACCAGCTGCGCGGCGGTGGCGAAACCCGTTTCGTCCAGCCCGGTGTCGTGGCCGTGCGCCTCGAAGTAGGCCCGTAACCGCGCGGCGAACTCTGCCTCGTCCAGACGGCGAATGTGCTCGGCGTTGATCGCGTCGGCCTTCTTCTGGTCGAAGCGCGCCGGGTTGGAGTTGACGTCCACGACGTCGAAGGCTGCGACCATCTCCTCAAGGGTGAAGATGTCCCGGTCCTGGGCGATCCCCCAGCCCAGTAGCGCCAGATAGTTCAGCAGCCCCTCGGGGAGGAATCCCCGATCGCGGTGCAGGAAAAGGTTGGACTCCGGGTCGCGCTTGGACAGCTTCTTGGTGCCCTCCCCCAACACCGGTGGCAGGTGCGCGAATTCGGGCACCCGCTCGGCCACCCCGATACGAATGAGCGCCTGGTACAGCGCGATCTGACGCGGCGTTGAGGGCAGCAGGTCCTCGCCGCGCAGCACGTGGGTGATCTTCATCAGTGCGTCGTCGACCGGATTGACCAAGGTGTACAACGGTTCTCCCGTCGCCCGGGTCAGGGCGAAGTCGGGAACCGTGCCGGCGGCGAACGTCGTCGTGCCGCGGACCAGGTCGTGCCAGCTGATGTCGGCGTCGGGCATCCGCAGCCGCATGACCGCGTTGCGCCCCTCGGCAGCGAAGGCGGCGCGCTGCTCGTCGGTCAGGTCGCGGTCGTAATTGTCATAGCCCAGTTTGGGATTGCGCCCCGCCGCCACATGTCGGGCCTCGACCTCCTCCGGCGTGGAGTAGGCCAGGTAGGCCTCCCCGGAGTCAAGCAGGCGCGCCAGCACATCGCGGTACAGGTCGGTACGTTGCGATTGCCGGTACGGCTCGTGAGGCCCGCCGACCTCCGGGCCCTCGTCCCAGTCCAGACCCAGCCACCGCAATGCTTCAAGCAATGCCGCATAGCTTTCCTCGGAATCACGCGCGGCGTCGGTGTCCTCGATCCGGAACACGAACGTGCCTCCGGTATGGCGGGCGTAGGCCCAGTTGAACAGTGCGGTGCGGACCATCCCGACATGCGGAATTCCGGTCGGCGACGGGCAAAACCGCACGCGCACCGTGTCGTTGGCGGCCGCGGTCATCAATTGCCCTTTCGGATCACGGGATTGGACAACGTTCCGATGCCCTCGACGCTGATGCTGACGGTGTCGCCGTTCTCGATCGGCCCGACGCCTTCGGGAGTGCCGGTGAGAATGAGATCACCGGGCAGCAACGTCATCACCGCCGAGATCCACTCGATGATGGCGCCGATGTCGTGGATCATCATCGAGGTTCGACTCAGCTGGCGCACCTCGCCGTTGACCTCGGTGCGGATCTCCAGATCGGAAGGGTCCAGGTCGGTGACGATCCACGGGCCGACGGGACAGAACGTATCGTGGCCTTTAGCGCGCATCCACTGGCCGTCCGCTTTCTGCTGATCGCGGGCGGACACGTCATTGGCGATGGTGTAGCCGAGGATGTTCTCCGCGGCACGGGCGGCGGGGACGTCCTTACAGGGCCTGCCGATCACCACGGCGAGTTCGCCCTCATGGTGTACCGGTGAAGCATTGGCAGGCAACTGAATTGGCACACCGGGGCCGATGATCGCGGTGTTGGGCTTGAGGAAGATCACCGGGTCCTCCGGCGCTTCACCGCCCATCTCCGCGATGTGCGCCGCGTAGTTCTTTCCCATGCACACCACCTTGCTGGCAAGGATCGGTGCCAGCAGGCGCACATCGGCGAGCGGCCAGGTCCGGCCGGTGAACGTCGGCGTACCGAACGGATGTTCGGCGATTTCACGAACGATTTCGCTCCCACGGTCCCCTTCGATACTGACGAAGGCGACCCCATCGGGGCTGGCAATTCGACCCAGGCGCATGTCAACAGCCTAGTGCTCGGGTCATCGGCTCCCGATACGACCCGGATGTCTCATATTTTGAGAATCAGATTCAGCATTGTGGGACACGGATGGAATCATGGACGCATGGCCGTCGACGCGATCAGCACCGTGCGGCGATGGATGATGCTCGTGATCGCGCTGTTCGCAACGCTGTCCGCCAACGTCTTCATCAACGGGGCCGCATTCCTCATTCCGACCCTGCACACCACGATGGGCCTCGACCTGGCCAAATCCGGTCTGGTGTCGGCGATGCCGAGCTTCGGCATGGTCGTCACCCTGATCGCCTGGGGCTATGTGGTGGACCGGGTCGGTGAGCGTTTCGTGTTGTCGGTCGGCTCCGCGCTGACCGCCGCCGCGGCGCTCGCAGCGGCCACAGCCCACTCCTTGTTCGTGGTGGGCGTCTTCCTGTTCCTGGGCGGAATGGCGGCCGCGAGCAGCAATTCGGCCAGTGGACGGTTGGTGGTCGGGTGGTTTCCGCCACATCAGCGCGGACTGGTGATGGGCATCCGCCAGACCGCTCAGCCGCTCGGAGTGGCGTTCGGTGCGTTGGTGATTCCCCGGCTCGCCCAATCTCACGGCGTTGGTGTCGCGCTGCTGTTCCCGGCGATCGTGTGCGGTGTGGCAGCGGTGGTGTGCGCTGTCGCGGTGGCCGATCCACCACGGCCCCCGCGCGCCGAGGCTCCGGCCGAGCACCTGGCCAACCCCTATCGCGGCTCGGCGCTGCTGTGGCGCATCCACGCCGTGTCGGTGCTGCTCGTGGTGCCGCAGTGCGTGGTGTGGACATTCACCCTGGTGTGGCTGATCACCGACCGCGGCTGGTCCGCGCAAGCCGCCGGCCTGATGGTGATGTTCGCGCAGATCCTGGGAGCGCTGGGACGCATCGCCGCCGGACGCTGGTCGGACCGGTTGGGTCTGCGGCTACGGCCGATTCGCACGATCGCGTTGGCCGCGGCGGCGTCGATGTTCCTGTTGGCGCTCACCGACGCGCTGCACTCACCGCTGAGCATCGCGGTGATGGTCGCGGCGTCGGTGATCACGGTGAGCGACAACGGATTGGCGTTCACCGCGATCGCCGAGATCACCGGGCCGTTCTGGAGCGGCCGGGCGTTGGGCGCGCAGAACACCAGCCAACTGCTGACCACCGGTATCGCTCCGCCGCTGTTCGGCGCGCTGATCGGCGTGCTGGGTTACCCGGTGGCCTTCGCCGTGTGCGCGCTGTTCCCGCTCGTCGCGTTCCCGCTGGTCCCGACGGACCCGCCGCGTCGAGACTAGAGCGCCGCGCGGATCCGCTCGCCGACCTCGCGGGTGGACAACGTCGCATCGCCGCGGGTGGCCAGATGACTGGCGACGGCCTTGTCGACCCGGGCCGCCGCGGCGTCCTCGCCGACGTGACTGAGCAGCAGCGCCACCGACATAACCGCAGCCGTCGGATCCGCGATGCCCTGACCTGCGATGTCGGGCGCACTGCCGTGAACCGGTTCGAACATCGACGGATTCGTCCGCGTCGCATCGATGTTTCCGCTTGCGGCCAGGCCGATTCCACCGCAGACGGCGGCCGATAGATCGGTGATGATGTCGCCGAAGAGGTTGTCGGTGACGATGACGTCGAACCGCCCCGGATCGGTGACCATGTGGATGGTGGCAGCGTCGATGTGCTGATACGCGACATCCACATCGGGGAATTCGGCGCCGACCTCGGCGACGACCCGCGACCACAGGCTGCCCGCGAACGTCAGTACGTTCGTCTTGTGCACCAATGTCAGGTGCTTGCGCCGGGACTGCGCGCGGGCGAACGCATCACGCACCACGCGCTCGACGCCGAACGCGGTGTTCACGCTGACTTCGGTGGCCACCTCGTGCGGGGTTCCGACGCGCAGCGCGCCGCCGTTGCCGGTGTACGGGCCCTCGGTGCCTTCGCGCACCACGACGAAATCGATACCGGTCACCCCGGACAGCGGACTGTCCACACCCGGATACAGCCGACCCGGTCGCAGGTTGACGTGGTGGTCCAGCGCAAACCGCAGTTTGAGCAGCAGCCCACGTTCCAGCACCCCGCTGGGGACCGACGGGTCGCCGATGGCGCCGAGCAGGATGGCGTCGTAGCCGCGCAGTTCCTCGATGGTGTCTTCGGTGAGCAGCTCACCGCTGGCGTGATAGCGACGCGCACCGAGGTCGTATTCGGTCTTCTCCACACCGGGCAGCACCACATCGAGCACCTGCAGCGCTTCGCCGATCACCTCCGGGCCGATACCGTCGCCCGCGATCACCGCCAGTTTCATGACAGGTCCACCACTTCCAGGGTCGTCGCGCCGACGGCCGTGCGGATCGCCGACCGGATATCGTCGGACACATCGCGGTCCAGCCGCAGCATCAGAGTCGCGGCCTCGCCGCTGGTGTCCTGGCTCAGCTGAGCCGCCAGGATGTTCACGTCGGCGTTGCCGAGCACCGTGCCGATCTTGCCCAGCGCCCCGGGCTGATCCGAGTAGTGCAGCACCAGGTTCACCCCCTCGGCGCGCAGATCGAAGTTGCGCCCGTTGATCTGGACGACCTTCTCGACCTGCTGCGGGCCGGACAACGTTCCGGACACGTTTGTGGCGGTGCCGTCGGGACCGACCACCCGGACGTCGACGAGGCTGCGATGGTTGGGGCTCTCGCTCGCCGTCGTCAGTTCGCTCTGCAGGCCCCGTTCGGCGGCCAGGTTCGGCGCGTTGACGAACGTCACCTGCTGATCGGTCACCGTCGAGAAGAATCCGCGCAGCGCCGAAAGTTTCAGCACCTCAACATCTTCGGAGGCAATCTCGCCGGAGACCCGGACCGACAGGTTCGACGCGGCGCCGGTGGACAGCACACCGACCAGCAGGCCGAGCTTGCGGGCCAGGTCCAGCCAGGGTGCCACCTCTTCGCTCACCGCACCGCCGCCGACGTTGACCGCATCCGGCACGAACTCGCCGGCCAGCGCCAGCTTCACGCTCGCCGCCACATCGGTGCCTGCCCGGTCCTGAGCCTCGGCGGTGGAGGCACCCAGGTGCGGGGTGACGACAACCTGCGGCAGTTCGAACAACGGGCTGTCGGTGCACGGTTCGGTGCTGAACACATCGAGGCCCGCCGCGAACACATGACCACTTGTGATCGCATCGGCGAGGGCGTGCTCGTCGATCAGACCACCACGGGCGGCGTTGACGATGACCACGCCCTTCTTGGTCTTCGCCAGCGCCTCCTTGCCGAGCAGACCGGCGGTCTCCGGGGTCTTGGGCAGGTGCACGGAGATGAAGTCGGCCCGGGCCAGCAGGTCGTCGAGCGGCATCAGCTCGATGCCCAGCTGGGCGGCGCGGGCGGCCGGCACGTACGGGTCGTAGGCGATGACGTGGGTGCCGAAGGCGGCCAGGCGCTGCGCCACCAGCTGTCCGATCCGGCCAAGACCCACCACGCCGACGGTCTTGCCGTAGATCTCGGTGCCGGAGAACGACGACCGCTTCCAGGTGTGCTGGCGCAGCGTCGCGTCGGCGGCGGGGATCTGCCGCGCGGCCGACAGCATCAGGGCCAGCGCGTGCTCGGCGGCGCTGTGGATGTTCGACGTCGGCGCGTTCACGACCAGCACCCCGGCAGCGGTGGCGGCGTCGACGTCGACGTTGTCCAGGCCGACGCCGGCCCGGGCGACGATCTTCAGCTTGGGCGCGGCGGCGATCACCTCGGCGTCCACCGTGGTGGCCGAGCGCACCAGCAGGGCGTCGGCGTCGGCGACGGCGGCCAGCAGTTTCGGCCGGTCCGGGCCGTCGACCCAGCGCACCTCGACCTGGTCACCCAGGGCTGCGACGGTCGACTCGGCGAGCTTGTCTGCGATCAACACAACGGGCAGATTCACGCCGGTCAGCCTAGTGGTTGTCGCCCGGTGGACGATCATCGGCCGTGGTGCGGTCTACTTAGACGGTGGACGTGACCGTCGTCGGCAGTGGTCCCAATGGGTTGGCGGCCGCCGTCATCTGCGCGCGCGCCGGCTTGTCGGTGCGCGTCATCGAAGGCCAGCCGACGTTCGGCGGCGGTGCCCGCACCACGGCCGACCCGGAATATCCCGGCATCCGGCATGACGTCTGCTCGGCCGTGCATCCGCTGGCACTGGCCTCCCCCTTCTTCGCCGAGTTCGACCTTCCGGCGCGGGGCGTCGAGTTGATCGTGCCGGAGATCTCCTACGCGAACCCGCTGCCGAACCGGCCCGCCGCGATCGCCTACCACTCGCTGCAGCGCACCTGCGCCGAACTGGACGAGGGCAGCTCGTGGCGGCGGCTGTTCGGTCCGCTGGCGTCCCATCCCGCCGGTGTGCTCGGATTCTTCCTCGGCGACAAGCGCTCGCTGCCACCCGATCTCCTCACCACCGTGCGATCGGGACTGCGGGTGCTCGCCCAGGGCAGCCCGGCGTGGGGCGTGCTGCGCGGCGAGGACGCCCGCGCGCTGTTCACCGGCGTTGGCACCCATGCGATCTCGACGATGCCGTCGCCGGTCAACAGTGGCGCCGGGATCATGCTCGGCACGGTCGCGCACACCGCGGGCTGGCCGGTGCCGGTCGGCGGCAGCCAGGTGATCGTCGACGCGATGCTCGCGGATCTGCAGGCCCACGGCGGCGAGCTGGTGGTCGGCGAGCCGGTGACCTCCCCACCGCCGGGTGTGGTGATCTACGACACCGCGCCCACCGCGCTGCTGGACATCTACGGCTCAGCGGTACCGGATTCTTACGCAAAGTCCTTGCGGCGCTACAAGTTCGGGCCGGGTGTCTGCAAAGTGGACTTCGTGCTCTCCGGCGACATCCCCTGGCGTGACGAGCGGATGGCGAACTCCCCCACCGTCCACATGGGCGGCACCCGCGCGCAGATGGCGTACGGCGAGAAGGAGATCGCCGCGGGGCGCCACGCCGAGTGGCCGATGACGTTGGCGGCGCTGCCGCACCTGTCCGACCCGTCGCGGATCGACTCCGCGGGACGCCGACCGCTGTGGACGTATGCGCACGTTCCGTCGAACTCGACCGAGGACGTCACCGAGACGGTCATCAGAATGTTCGAGAACGCCGCACCCGGATTCCGGGACTTGGTGCTGGCCTCGCGATGTGTGACCGCGGCGCAGATGCCTGCGCACAACGCGAACTACGTCGGCGGCGACATCATCGTCGGCGGGGCGACGCTGTTCGCGGCGATGGTCGGGCCGACGTTGCGCTGGAATCCGTGGACCACCCCGATCCCCAAGGCGTACCTGAGTTCGTCGGCGACTCCGCCGGGGACCGGCGTGCACGGGATGTGCGGTTACTACGCCGCGCGCACGGTGCTCAAGCGTGAATTCGGCCTGCCACTGCCGTCACTCGCCCCCTAAATCCGGCGCGGTTTCGTGCGCTGAGCGCTCGTGGGCGCGCCGTACCTGGTGGATGAAAAAAGAAGCCACGCAGGGGGTCTTCACGACACCCTGCGTGGCTTCAAGTAAAGCGAACTGGCTAAGCCGTTTCGGTGATGGGCCGGTCGACCCAGCTCATCAGGTCGCGCAGCTTCTTGCCAGTGACCTCGATCGGGTGCTCGGCGTTCTTCTTGCGCAGTCCTTCGAGCTCCTTGTTGCCGCCCTCGACGTTGGCGACCAGGCGCTTGACGAAGCTCCCGTCCTGGATGTCCTTGAGGATGCCGCGCATCCGCTCCTTGGTGTCGGCATCGATGACGCGCGGACCGGAGATGTAGCCACCGAACTCCGCGGTGTCGGACACCGAGTAGTTCATCCGGGCGATGCCGCCCTCGTACATCAGGTCGACGATCAGCTTGAGCTCGTGGAGCACCTCGAAGTAAGCCATCTCGGGGGCGTAGCCCGCCTCGACCATGACCTCGAAGCCGGCCTTGACGAGTTCCTCGGTGCCACCGCACAACACGGCCTGCTCACCGAAGAGGTCGGTCTCGGTCTCTTCCTTGAAGTCCGTCTTGATGACGCCCGCGCGGGTACCGCCGATGCCCTTGGCGTAGGACAGCGCCAGCGCCTGGCCCTCACCCTTGGGGTCCTGGTCGACGGCGATCAGGCAGGGCACACCCTTGCCGTCGACGAACTGGCGGCGCACCAGGTGGCCGGGGCCCTTGGGGGCGACCATGCCGATGGTCACGTTGGCCGGCGGCTTGATCAGACCGAAGTGGATGTTCAGGCCGTGGCCGAAGAACAGGGCGTTGCCGTCCTCGAGGTTCGGCTCGATGTCGTTCTTGAAGATCTCGGCCTGCGCGGTGTCCGGGGCCAGCAACATGATGACGTCGGCCCACTTGGCGACCTCGGCGGGAGTGTCGACCTCGAGGCCCTGCTCGGTGACCTTCTCGCGCGACTTGGAGCCCTCCTTGAGGCCGACCTTGACCTGCACGCCCGAGTCACGCAGGCTCAGCGAGTGCGCGTGGCCCTGGCTGCCGTAACCGATCACACCGACCTTGCGGCCCTGAATGATCGACAGGTCGGCGTCATCGTCGTAGAACATCTCAACTGACACGATTGAACTTTCCTTCTGGTTGGTTACTTATGGGTCTTTACTTGGCGTTCGTCATGCCGCGCGGTCCTCGCGACAGTGACACCACGCCGGACTGCACGATCTCGCGCACGCCATAGGGTTCGAGCACCCGCAGGAACGCCTCGATCTTCTCCTGGGTGCCGGTCGCCTCGATGGTCAGCGACTCGGTGGACACGTCGATCACCTTGGCGCGGAACAGGTTCACCGCCTCGATGACCTGCCCGCGGGTGCCGGCGTCGGCGCGGACCTTGATCAGCGCGAGTTCACGGTGCACCGAATTCTCGACGTCCTGCTCGACGATCTTGATCACGTTGATCAGCTTGTTGAGCTGCTTGGTGATCTGCTCGAGCGGTGTCTCCTCCGCGGTGACGACGATCGTCATCCGCGACATGTTCTTCTGCTCGGTGGCTCCGACCGCCAGTGACTCGATGTTGAAGCCGCGCCGGGAGAACAGTGCGGCCACCCGGGCCAGCACACCGGGCTTGTCTTCCACCAACACCGAAAGGGTGTGGGTGACAGTGTTTCCCGCCATCAGGCCCGTCCCTCCTCGTTGTCGTCGAACAGCGGGCGGATGTTGCGCGCCGCCATGATCTCGTCGTTGCCGCAGCCCGCGGCGACCATCGGCCACACCTGGGCGTCGGCGCCGACGATGAAGTCGATCACCACCGGCCGGTCGTTGATGGCCCGGGCCTGGTTGATCACGTCGATCACGTCTTCTTCACGCTCGCAACGCAGCCCGACACACCCGTACGCCTCGGCCAGCTTGACGAAGTCCGGGATGCGATGGCTGTGGGTGGCCAGATCGGTTTGGCTGTACCGCTCTTCGTAGAACAGGGTCTGCCATTGGCGCACCATGCCCAGGTTGCCGTTGTTGATCAGCGCGACCTTGATCGGCACCCCTTCGACCGCGCAGGTGGCCAGCTCCTGATTGGTCATCTGGAAGCAGCCGTCGCCGTCGATCGCCCACACCTCGGCCTCGGGCCTGGCCATCTTGGCGCCCATGGCCGCCGGGACGGCGTAGCCCATGGTCCCCAGACCGCCGGAATTCAGCCAGGTGCGCGGGTTTTCGTAGGAGATGAACTGCGCTGCCCACATCTGGTGCTGGCCGACGCCCGCGACGTAGATGGCGTCCGGCCCGGCGATCTTGCCCAACTGGGAGATCACGTACTCCGGGCTGAGGCTGCCGTCATGCTGCGGGTCATAGCTCAGCGGGTAGGTCGCCTGGATCCCGTTCAGGTACTCCCACCAGTCGTCCTGGTTCGCCCGCGGTTCCGCGCCGGAGATCTTGCGCAGCGCCTCGATCAGTTCGCTGATCGCCAGCTTCACATCGCCCACGATCGGCACGTCGGCGTTGCGGTTCTTACCGATCTCGGCGGGATCGATGTCGACGTGGATGACCTTCGCCTCGGGGGCAAAGGAATCCAGCTTGCCGGTCACCCGGTCATCGAACCGCGCACCCAACGCGATCAGCAGGTCGCTCTTTTGCAGCCCGGCCACCGCGGCGACGGTGCCATGCATACCCGGCATACCCAGGTTCTGCTGGTGGCTGTCCGGGAAGGCACCGCGCGCCATCAGGGTGGTGACCACCGGGATGCCGGTCAGCTCGGCCAGCGTCCGCAACTCGTCGGTGGCCTCACCGCGGATCACGCCGCCGCCGACATAGAGCACCGGCCGACGCGCCGCGGCGATCAGCTTGGCGGCCTCGCGGATCTGCCGGCTGTGCGGCTTGGTGTTGGGCTTGTAGCCGGGCAGATCGATCTGCGGCGGCCATGAGAACGTGCACTGCCCCTGCAAGATGTCCTTCGGGATATCGACAAGAACAGCTCCAGGACGTCCGCTTGACGCGATGTGGAACGCCTCGGCGATCACCCTCGGGATGTCGTCACCGTTGCGCACCAGGAAATTGTGCTTGGTGATCGGCATCGTGATGCCGGAAATGTCGGCTTCCTGGAAGGCGTCGGTCCCGATCAGGCTGCGACCGACCTGCCCGGTGATGGCGACCACCGGGATGGAGTCCATCTGCGCGTCGGCCAACGGGGTGACCAGGTTGGTGGCACCCGGACCCGAGGTGGCCATCATGACCCCGACCTTGCCGGTGGCGTGGGCGTAACCGCTGGCGGCGTGCCCGGCGCCCTGTTCGTGGCGGACCAGCACGTGGCGCAGTTTCTGGGAGTCGTAGAGCGGGTCGTAGACCGGCAGCACCGCGCCGCCCGGGATTCCGAAGATGGTCTCGACGCCGATCTCTTCCAGCGAGCGGACTACCGCCTGGGCGCCCGTGAGCTGCTCCGGGGCGACGCGCTTGGCGGCGGTCGTGCCGTTCTTACCGGCGGAATGGGCTGCGCCTGGGCTGTCGGCGGTGGCCGACGGCTCGGGCGGTCGCGTGGGTGCGCTCACGATGTCGTCCTTTTCGGTCTGCGTTCATTTCTTCGGGCAAGAAAAAACCCCCGTCAGCTTCGGCGGCTGTACGAGGGTTGCGCGCTGGTGCGTGTGGCTATGCCCGTGTCGGGGCAAGCGCGGCACCAACGCGCTGGCCAATTACTACGAGCATTCCGCCGGTCTTCATAACCTGCGACGGTAGCCTCCGCACTGGTCAAGCGTCAAATCCCGACGCGGGCCCCGAGCCGCGCCGCCGGTCAGTGGGATGATGGCAGCCATGGCCTCCCGTCGTGCACCCGATGAATCGACGACCCGACCCGCCGAACCCGTGGTGATCCGGATGTCGCCGATGGCGCATTTCGCCTCGGGCTTTCTGGCCTTGGGCCTGCTGGTGATGATCACCGTGTTCCCCACGTGGGGCGCGGTGTTCATGGTGCTGCCCATCCTGGCGTCGGTGGCGATCGTGCGGCTGCGCACCGTGGCCGACCGAAACACCCTGACGGCACGCACGCTGTTCGGCAGCCGCAGCGTCGGGTGGGATGAAGTCGACGGTCTCGGGTTCGAGCGCACCTCGTGGGCACGGGCGCACCTGAAAGACGGCTCGCAGTTGCTGCTGCCCGCGGTGACATTCACGACGCTGCCGCTGCTGGCCGAGGCCAGCGGCGGGCGGGTGCCCAATCCGTACGAGTGATCAGGCCGTACGAATCAGCCCGTACGAGTGATCAGGCCAGTGGGTTGTTGCCGTGCAGGAACACCCACGCCGCGATGCCCCCACCGATGCCGAGCAGCAACGCGATGAATGACCCGACGAACGGTCGCCGGGCCCAGCCGCGTCCGCCGTCGAATCCATACCGGCCGGGGCCGACCAGGATGACGGCGGATGTCGCGACGATCAGCACCAGCAGGTACTCGATGCCGTCCGGTCCCAAGACGGCGAGGTAGCCGTCCTTGCGCTGCGCCGAGATGATCGTGAGCAAGCTGTTCAGCAGGTAGGCGATCCCGCCTGCGGCGGCGATCGGGGTGAACAATCCGAGCACCAGCAGCACACCCACCAGGATCTGGGCGCCGGCACCGGCATAAGTGAGCAGGCTCGCGTGCTGGTATCCGGCGTCGGCGAGCGCGGTCTTGAAACCGTCCAGGCCCTGGCCGCCCCACCACCCGAAGGCCTTCTGCAGTCCGTGTCCGATGAACGCCGCACCGATGACGACGCGCAACAGCAACATGCCGAGGTCTTGGGTGCCGCGGCGCCCCGCGGCCTTCGCCCGTTCTTCGGCGTCGATGGGTTCGATCTCCATCGGCGTGGCCTGCGAGGGCGTCGGATCCAGGTGCGGCTGCACATAGGGCAGCGGCTCGGGGTCGTGCAGCAGGCCGTAGCCGGTGGACGGCGCCGAACCCGGCAGTCCCGACGTGTAGTGCGGAATCGTCGTGGTCTCGAAGTCGCCACCGTAGGTGGCCGAGGGGAGATCGTCCTCCGGGTCGACCAGCTTGGCCGACGTCGGCCGGGCCGAGGAATCGTCGGGGCGCTGCCAGTGCGGATCGGGGCCTTGACTCGTCACGGGAGTCAGAGTAAGGCCACCCGGGGTGCAAACCGGGGATTTGAGCGGCGCTTCTAGCGGCCAATATTGCCTGGATTTCGCGTCGTGGCCGGGCCGTCGTGGCGAACATCGACGCGATATCCGTAACCTGGCGGGCATGCAGGTACGCCGGTCGGTTCGCGGAGTGCTGGCCGGACTCTGTGCAATGACAGTCGTGGCCGGGTCGTCGGCGGGCTGCGCGAAGTTCAACAACGATATTTCGCAGCCCTTCACCACGGCTCCGCAGCTGGCCCCGGGCCAGCCGTCGACGCCGCCGCCGCCACCGCCGCTGCCGCCCAAGCCCTTCCCCAAGGCCTGCCCCGCGCCCGGAGTCATGCAGGGCTGCCTGGAGAGCACCAGCGGGTTGATCATGGGCCCGGACAGCAAGACCGCACTGGTGGCCGAACGCACCACCGGTGCAGTCAAAGACGTGTCGGTGAGCGCCGAGCCGAAGATCCACACCATCATCCCGGTCGACCCCAGCGGTGACGGTGGGCTGATGGACATCGTGCTGTCCCCCACCTACTCGCAGGACCGGCTGATGTACGCCTACATCACCACGCCCACCGACAACCGGGTGATCCGGGTTGCCGACGGCGACATCCCCAAGGACATCCTGACCGGGATTCCCAAGGGCGCCACCGGCAATAGCGGATCGTTGATCTTCACCAGCCCGACGACGCTCGTCGTGCAGACCGGCGACGCGGGCAACCCGGCGCTGGCCGCGGATCCGAAGTCATTGGCCGGCAAGGTCATCCGCCTCGAACAACCGACCACCGTGCAACCCGCGCCGCCCACCACCGCACTGTCCGGGATGGGTCCGGCCGGTGGCATGTGCATCGATCCCACCGACAAGTCGCTCTACATCACCGATCGCTCCGTGGCCGGTGACCGCCTGCAGCGCATCACGCCGGACGCCAAGACCTCCACGGTGTGGACGTGGCCGGACCGGCCCGGAGTCGCGGGCTGTGCCGCGCTGGACGGCACCGTGCTGGTGAACCTGGTCAACGCCAAGCAGACCGTCGCGGTGCGACTGGCGAAGGGCACCGGGTCGGTGACCGGCGAGCCCGAGGTGGTGCGCCAGGACACGCACGGGCACGCTTGGGCGCTGCAGGTCGCCCCGGACGGAAACATCTGGGGCGCAACGATCAACCGCACCGCCGGTGACGCCGAGAAGCTCGACGACGTGGTCTTCCCGCTCTTCCCGCAGGGCGGCGGCTTCCCTCGCAGCAACGCCGACAACACCTGACACCCAAACCAAACGGACCTCCCGCAGCTGGTCGTTTTTGATCCACATCCGCAGGTGGCGGGCCTGTCAGCGAACCCGGCTCTGGTAGCGTCTACCAAATATCGGGTTCCAGCCAATGGAGGAGTCGTGGGTCGCTCGCGCATGACACCGAACGCGGGGACGAGCCATGCCTACGACGACGGCACGCGCCGTACCGAGATCTTGCAGACCGCGGCCTCGATCATCGCGACGTCCGGCCTGCGCACGTCCTTGCAGGAGATCGCCGACGCGGCAGGCATTCTTCCCGGCAGCCTGTATCACCACTTCGATTCCAAAGAAGCGATCCTCGTCGAGTTGCTGCACCGCTATCACGAGGACCTGGACCGGATCGCCGACGAGGCGCAGAGCCGTCTCAACGATCCCGACTTCCACCCGGCCTTCGACCAGATCGCCGACCTCTGCAAGGCGATCGCGCAGTGCTCGGTCACCCATCGCGCGGCTCTGCAGATGTCGTTCTACGAGGGCCCGAGTTCGAATCACGAGCTGACCGTCCTGGCGGCGCGCCGCCCTACCGCTCTGCTGCAGTCGATGCTGGAAACCCTTCGGGCAGCGCGCTGGAGCGGCTATCTGAGGTCCGATGTGGACCTGGCCGTGCTGGCCGAACGGATCGTGCAGACGATGCTGCAGATCGGACTCGATGTCATCCGCGGCAACGCAAGCTCCGACAAGTCGGCGGCGCTGCTGTGCCGAATCCTCCTCGAGGGCCTGGCCGCCGGCTCACCGACCGACGAACAGCTGGATGCGTCCGCGGCGTTCCTGGCCGCCGACGCGGTCGTCCGGTCCTGGACCGATGGTGCCGACGCCGAGGCGGACGACAAGGCGGCCCACGTACGCGCCATCGCCAGAACCGAATTCGGCAAGAAGGGCTACGAGGTCACGACCGTCCGCGACATCGCGTCGGCGGCCGGCATGGGCACCGGGACGGTGTACCGATTGATCGGGTCCAAGGACCAGCTGCTGGCGGCGATCATGCAGTCGTTCGGCGAGAAGGTCGCCATGGGGTGGTCGGAGGTCTTGGCGTCGGACTCCTCGAGTGTCGAGAAGTTGGATGCCCTGAGCTGGATCAACACCAATGCGATGGACCGCTTCGCCGACGAGTTCCGGATTCAGCTGGCGTGGATGCGGCAGTCTCCTCCGGACACGCCCAATCCCGGATGGCTGTTCACCAAGCGGGTGCGTCAGATGAAAGCCTTGCTCTCCGAAGGCATCACGTCCGGTGAGATCAGCATCGACAGCCCGTCCAACGATCTGCTCGCGCGCTCGGTGATCTGCGTCGGCTGGATTCCCGAGAGCATCCTTCGCCAGGTCGGCACGCGTGCCTCGCTGTTGTGCGTGCGCGACACATCACTTCGCGGCGTCGTCGTCACACGGTCGTAGGTGTCGCTCGCTACCGAGGATCGAAGAGCACCGGCAACGACGTCGGCGACCGGAAGATCTGCCCGCGGATGTGCGGATCATCGCCGTCGGGATCCATCCGCAGGTTGGGCAGTCGGTCCAGCAGAAGGTTGACAGCGGTGCGCATTTCGAGCCGGGCGAGGTGCATGCCGAGGCAGACGTGCACGCCGTAGCCCCAGCCGAGGCTGCTGCGCGGTTCGCGGAAGATGTCGAACCTGTCGGGATCCGGCCAACGATCCTCCTGCCGGTTCGCCGCCCCCAGCATCGGCATCACCGACGCACCCGCCGGAATCGGCACCCCGCCCAGTTCGGTGTCGCGGGTGGCCACCCGAGTGATGGTGAGCAGCGGTGGATTCCACCGCACCCCCTCCTCGATGGCCTGGGGCAGCAGTGACCGGTCGTTGCGCACCGCGTCGAGCTGAGCGGGGTCGGACAGTAACGCGAACAACAGATTCCCGAGGGACCGGTACGTCGTCTCCACTCCGGCAGGCAGCAGCAGTCGCAGAAACGAGAAGATCTCCTCGTCCGCCAGCTTCGAGCCGTCGATCTCGGCGGCGGCCAGCAGGCTGATCAGGTCGTCGCGCGGCTCAGCGCGGCGTGCCTCGAGGATCGGCCGGTAATACTCCACCAGCGCCGCCGACGCCGCCAGTCCCCGTTCAGGATTCACGATCCAGCTCAGCAGTGAGATCGACCAGCGTTGGAATTGCGGGTAGTCCTCCTCGGGCAACCCCAGCAGTCCGGCGATGATCCGGCTCGGATAGGTGAAGGTGAACTCTTTCACCAGATCCGCCTTGCCGTTCGCCGCGAAGGCATCGATCAACTCGTCACCCACCCGCGCGACCAGTTCGTCTTGAAACCGGGCCAGCGACTTCTGGGAGAACGCGTTCGAGATCAGCGCGCGCAACCGGCCGTGCACGGGTTCATCCATGCCGAGCATCACCCCGTCGCCCAGTACCGGGCCGAAGGCCGCGATCACTCCGGCCGACGAGAACGTCTCGTTGTCGCGCAGCATCTGCTGGGCTTCTTCGAAGCGGTACACGATGAAGACCGGTAAGCCGGCTTCCCCGGGCATCGACGAGCCTTCGATGCGCTGGACCGGCTCCTCTCGACGCAGCCGGGCCAGCTCCGGAAACGGATCGCGCACGTTGCCGGACACGACATCGTCGAACGAACCGAAGTCGTCGAGGTCGTCGAAGAGTTGTTCCATACCGGGCTCCTAGATCGGGATTCGTGGTCAGTCAGCAGGATTCGGCGGCGCGCAGGCACCTTCACCGGGCGGTCGGGGCGTCACGTCGGGGCGACCGTCCGGCAGACCCTGCTGCCAGGTCGACCACTTGCCCACCGAGAACGGACCCTGCGCCCCCGCCTTCTCGTAGTTGCCCTGCGGGTCGTAGACCTTGGCCTCGGGATAGGGCCACGGACACGCGACGGAGGTGGCGGCGCCGCTGGCCTTGATCACCCAGAACCAGCTGCCGTACGCGAAGTACGAGACGTTGATGATCGCGAACATCACCAGGAAGGTGCCGAGGACCGGCCTGGCCGGAAAGATCCTGGCCCTGGCGGCGAGCTTCTCCGCAACCGACTTCCCGGTGTCGTCGCGGTAGACCAGGATGGCCGCCGGGATCATCACGAATGTCACCGACAACGACTCCCAGAGCAGTGGGAACTGGAATGTGCTGCCGGGGAACAACGTTCCGAACGGGATAGCCTGAGAGTAGATGTACAACCCGGTCCGGACCAGGCTGATCTCGAGTATCGCATCGAAGATGAACCCGATGACCAGCACCAAGGCGCCGAGGCTGATCAGCGGGCGGCGGCTGACGTACGACGCGGGACCGTACTTGGCCTGCAGCTTGCGCAGAATCCAGATCGCCGGGAAGTACGGCCCGAAGTAGAACGTGACGTAGCCGAACACGATGAAGGGCTCCACGGTCGGCGACATCATGATCAGGTACCAGGATTCCGGCCAGTGCACCAAGGCCGGGTTGTACACCGCATACGGCGACCAGTTCATGATCGGGTCCTGCCACACGATGAGCGTCGTGCACAGCACCATCAGCAGCACGGGGCTGCCCGGGTTCTTTCGCCAGCCGCGGATGAAGACGACCGTGAGCACCGCGACCATGAGTGCTGCACCGATCTGCGGTACCAGCTGCCAGTGATCCCAGCCGTTGAGGAATTCGACGGGGCGGGGTCGACCCTCGACGTTCGGGTTGGCCACCCGTGGGTCGACGCGGGTACGCCCGACCGCTGCGAACACGCCGAGAAAGCCGAGCCAGGCAGCCAGCGAGATCACTCGGCCCCAGTTCGGCCCGGCGCGAGGGGTTTCCGTCGGTGGCGGTGTGGGCGCGGATTCCTGCGTTGTCATCGAAATCAGTCCTCCGCGCCGAAGCGATCGACCAGGTGTGAGTTGATGCCGTCGGGATCGAGCGTGCGCGCCACCAGGTAGCCGGCTCCCATCCACGCGCGCCGCGTCCATTTACCCAGCGACACGCGGGTTCCCGGCGCACCGGAGGCGGCCGGCATCATCTTCACCCGCTCCAGCGCCTCCTTCACGCCCCGGGGGCTGAGCGGATGTGAGTCGGCGAACGCGCGCACCAGCGTCGCGGCGACGTCATGGTTGACCACCGTCACGCAGTATTCGGGCCGGCTGCCGTTGTAGCGGGCGGCGTACCGGTTCAGCCACGCCTGCCCGATCGGGTTGCCCTCGTCGTACTGGTCGACCCCGGTCCAGCCCATGAAGGCGTTCCACATGATCGGATTGACCCAGGCGTTCTGAAAGGCGGTGGTGGTGAACCGCGGTGGATCCCAGCCGAGCGCCTCTAGCGCCGGATTGACGAAGACGATCCCGAAACCGAAGCCCAGATGTACGACGGCGTCGGCTTTCGCTTCGTGCAGCGAGCGGACCGCCCCGTCGACATCCTGCGCCGTCTGCGCGACAGCAGCCTCGGCGACGATGCGAATACCTTTGCGGCGGCAGGCACTTCGGAGGTTCTTCAGGTAGCTCTCACCGATCAGGCTTTGTTCGACCAGCACACCGATGTTCGTCAGGCCGCGCTTGGCCGCGAGATCGGCGATGAAGATCGGCTCGTCGGTCATCGAGCCCTGGGGAAACGAGAAGGTCCACTCCCCCAGCCAATCGTCGGTCCCGGTGACACTGATGGCAGGGACCTTGAAACGGTCCTCGATCGCCTCGCGCAGCGGCACACAGTTGTCGGTGATGTTGGGCCCGAACACCACCAGAGCGCCTTCGTCGACGAGCTCGCCGTAGGCGTCGATCACGGCTTTCACGCTGCCTTTCGGCAGACCCTCGACTTCCTTGTAGATCATCTGAACCGGCCGATCGAGGACGCCGTCGGCGATGGCTTCCTCGAAGACGAGGTCAAAGCATCGGGTGAAGGACGACAGCAGCTCGTCGGGAAAGCCGGGGGGCAACCTGAAGTCCATCAGGTAGCCGACCTTGATCGGCTCGGCGGTGCTCTCGTAAGACATTGACGTCTCCTGGTCAGGCCGGTGCGGCGAGGTAGATGTCGATCATTTCGGCAAGCCCACGGCTGACGACTGCATCGTCGGTCAGCGGCCCCGCGATCGCGGCGAGGGCGGCGTCGCGCATCGGCAACCCCTCGGCGACTAGCCTGCCCGCCGCGATCAGCACCCGCGTCGATGCCACTTCGCGAAGTCCGCCCGTCTCCAGGCGACGTACCGCCTGACCGAAACGCACCAGTTCAGCTGCCACCGAGCGGGTGACGGACGCCTCCCGGGTCACGATCACCTCCTCGACTTCGGTTGCGGGAAAACCAAAGTCGATGGCAACCATGCGTTGACGGGTGGAGTCCTTCAGATCCTTCAGCACGCTCTGATAGCCCGGGTTGTACGAGACGACCAGCCCGAAACCGGGCGCCGCGTCGAGCGTCACGCCGAGGCGCTCGATCGGCAGCTGGCGGCGGTGATCGGCGAGGGGATGCAGGACCACCGTCGTGTCCTGGCGCGCCTCGACCACCTCGTCGAGGTAGCAGATCGCCCCCTCGCGCACCGCGTGGCTCAGCGGCCCGTCGACCCATACCGTCTCGTCACCGCGCAGCAGATACCGGCCGACCAGATCGGCGGTGGTCAGGTCGTCGTGGCACGCCACGGTGATCAGCGGGCGGCCGAGGTCGTGGGCCATCGCCTCGACGAACCGGGTCTTGCCACAGCCCGTGGGACCTTTCAGCAGCAGTGAAAGCCCCTGCCGGTAGGCCGCTTTGAAGACGGCCTCCTCGTTGCCGAGCGCCTGGTAGTACGGACGCTCGCCGCCGGGAATACACGTGGCACCGTTGCGGTGCTCGAGCTCGCCCGGGAGCTGTGGCATGACGTTCTTTCCTTCCCCGCCGTTCTGCGGTGTAGGCAGCCTATCGCGGAACAGATGTTTGTTTCAAGCGCGTGCCGCCGGCACCCGTCGCCGGGCCTCAGCTGCGCGGACGGCTGACCGGAACAGCGGTCCGACCACACCGTGAAGCTGTTCCGGACGGCTCACCACCGCATGGGCAGCGCTGCCGAAGACGCGACGAAGCTCGGCCGAATCGACGCTCGCACCCACCGTCAGACACACACACCCCGTACCGCTGCGACGCGCCTCGGTCAGTGCCCGGCGCGCGTCGGCGGCGCCGTAGCCGCGCTCGTAACCGTGGTCGTAGGCAAGGCCGTCCGACAACACGACGAGTAGGCGTCGCGGCGTTCCGCCCCGCTCCTCCAGCACCCTTGTGCCGTGCCGGATGGCGGCCCCGAGGCGCGAATACGCCACCGGTTCAACGCTGTTGAGCTTGCGCAGCACTCGGGTGTCCAGATGGTCGTCCATGCGTTTGATCGGCATCACGTTCACTGCGTTGCGGCCCTGAGAGTTGTAGGCGTACAACGCAACACGATCACCTAGGTCGTTCAGCGCCACGACCAGATCGGCGGCGGCGCGGCGTTGCTGTTCATGGACTGTCTTGCCCAGCGTCCCGGCCTCCGCCGACGAACCCGATACGTCGAGCAACACCAGCACCGACAGGTCGCGGCGGCGGCGCAGGCTGTCCAGATACACCGATTCATCGGGCACCGATCCGGCCCGCACCTCCACACGTGCGGATACAGCGGCATCGATGTCGATCTCATCGCCCTGCGGCTGCCGGTGCCGGCGATGCAGACCCATGCCGAGGCGCGCGAGCGGGCGGCGAAGCGCGACGGCGTCGGCGATGGCCGCCGAAGCATCGGGCTCCACCCGGGGTTCGACCTCGCGGACCGTGCACCAGTTCGGGCGGTACCGCATGTGGTTGACGTCCCACTCCGGATAGGTCATTCCGCTCGCATCAGCGTCCGCCCCGTCTTCGGTCGCCGCTGACGCGGTCGAGGACACCGCGTGGGCGCCTCGCGTGGACACGTTGGCGCAATGCGTCGGTGAATCCGCGCCCGGGGGCCCACCGCCAGAACTACCGGCACGGGTGGACGACAGCATCTTCTTCAACCACCTCCCGAGGAACCCGCCACCACCGACCGGACTGGAAAAGAGGTCGGGACCGTCTGCCGCCGTGATCAATTCACCGTCGTCGAGTGCCTCGATCTCCGCCACGCCATCCCGCCTCGGGATGTGGCCGACCGAGTCATAGTCGGTTTCCTTGGCCCCACGCCTGATCGTCTCGAGTACCTGCTTCGGCCGGATCTCCCCGAAATGCGGAGGCGCTTCGACAATCGGCGCCGAACCTCTCGCGATCGCCAGTGACTCCGAGGCCGATTGGCTGCCGCCCGCGACTGCGGGTGTAGCCGGCGACGCCAGCACGCCCGGCAGTACGTCGGCGTTTGCCAGCACCGCGCGGCGCCCCTCGACGGCCAGGTACCGAGCTACCAGCCGGGTCTTGCGACCCAGCGCTCGGACGATCTCCGCATCGAGACTGCCCGCCGCGATGAGCGATGCTTGCACGGCGATGGCGTCGATGATCGCGCACCGGTCGCCGCCGGGATCGACGAAGATGCGCTGGCCGTCGGTCCACGACGGTGAGCCGGGCTCAGCGGGCGCCACCACCACGGTGCGCCCCGCCAGAGCCGATGCCATGAGGGCCAGCCGGGCGAGTCGCTCGTTGTCCACCACCGAGCACCTCCGTCCTTCCGGACCGGCCGTTGGCCTCGTTGACCAAATATCTGTTCCACCGTAGGGTTCGATCGAACAGCAGTCAACTGCCTGATTACGCGGTGTCGGGGTCGCGGTTATCCGAACCGAATTGACAAGGGTGACGACATGATCGACTTCACGGGCCAATCAGTCATCGTGACCGGTGCCGGTCGTGGGCTCGGCCGGTTGTACGCGCTCGACGTGGCCAGGCGGGGTGCGGCCGTCGTCGTCAATGACCTCGGTTCGACCATGCACGGGGACGGAGTGGACTCGTCGGTCGCCGATTCGGTGGTCGAGGAGATCACCAGTTCCGGAGGACGCGCGGTCGCGTCATACGACTCGGTCGACACCGCGGCGGGTGGGGCGGCGATCGTCGACGCGGCCATGACGTCGTTCGGCCGCCTCGATGCCGTCATCAGCAACGCGGGCATCTTCGGCAGCGTCGCCTTCGACGAGCTCTCGCAGGACGATTGGACGCGAATGCTGCGGGTCCATCTCGATGGCGGCTTTCACCTGTCACAGCCTGCCTACCGGGTGATGAGGGCGGCCGGTGGTGGCCGCTTCGTGTTCATCTCGTCCTCGGCGGGCGTCTTCGGCCAGCCGATGGAGGCGCACTATGCGGCAGCCAAGGCGGGTCTCATCGGTCTGTCGAATGTCATTGCGATCGAGGGGCAAGCGCACGGAATTCGCGCCAACTCCGTACTCCCCACGGGGTTCTCCCGGATGGTGACCGAGACCGTCGGCGACGAGAAGTTTCTCACCGAATCCGGCTTCATGCGCGCTATCAGGCCGGAACTGGTGGTCCCGCTGGTGGTGTTCCTGGCGAGTACGGCGTGCACGTTCACCCATCGCAACTATTCGGCATGCGCGGGACGCTACGCGCGGGCGTTCATCGGGCTCAGCGAAGGGTGGCTGGCCGATGTCGGCACCGTGCCGTCAGCCGAGGACATCTCGGGCAATCTCGACCAGATATCGGCCACCGAGAAGTTCATCGTGCCGGAGTCGATCGTCGACGAGGTCCTCGAGGTCTGTGATCGCCGCGGCATCAGCCCGATGCCGGGCGGTGCCGACGTCTTGTTTCCGGAACCGCCGAAGACGATGTCCCGAAACTGATTCCGCGACCGCGTCGCGCCGGCCGTACGCCCGCCGCTGTGGGCTGACGGCTCAGCAGATCCGCGGAAGTTGTTCGCCCAGTTCACGTTCGATCACCCGGGTGGTGCCGAACGCGGTGCGCCCGACCACCATGCCCGGGTGGTCGGCAACCACCCGGCCGATAACAACCGCCCCCTCGCCTTCGCGCCGGGATCGCATTGCCGCCAACACGGCATCGCTGTGCGCCGGGTCGACGAAAGCCACCAACTTGCCCTCGTTGGCAACCTGCAGCGGATCGAGCCCGAGGAAGCTGCAGGCCGACGACACCGCATCAGGAATCGGAATCCGGTGCTCGTCGAGTTCGACGCCGACACCGGCGGCGCGGGCGATCTCGACGGTCGAGGCGACCAGTCCCCCGCGGGTCGGATCACGCAGGGTGTGTACGACGTTCGGGTCGGGCACCGCCGCCAGCATCGCCGCCACCAATAGATGTAGCGGCGCACTGTCGGTGACCACCGTCGTCCCGAAGTCGATTCCTTCGCGCACACTCATGATCGCCACGCCATGCTCACCGAGATTGCCGGACACGATCACGTGGTCACCGGGACGGGCTTGCTCAGGCCCGATGCGGACGCCGTGGGGTATCACACCGACACCGGCGGTATTGACGAAAAGACCGTCCGCACTGCCTCTTCCGACGACCTTGGTATCGCCGGTCACGATGCCGACGCCCGCATCAGCGGCCGCCTTGCCCATCGTCTGAGCGACGGACCCGAGCACCTCGAGCTCCAAACCCTCCTCGATGATGAAGCCGGCAGTCAACCCCAGCGGCTGAGCACCGCTCATCGCGAGGTCGTTGATCGTTCCATTTACCGCCAAGTCCCCGATGTTGCCGCCCGGAAAGAACAGCGGGTTGACCACATACGAATCGGTGGTCAGGGCAATCCGCCCACCGGCAACGGCCAGCACCGCGGAGTCACGAGCCGGGCCACCATCAGAGCCGAAGGCAGGCAGGAACAGATTCTCGATCAGCTCCTCGGACAAAATCCCGCCGCCGCCGTGGCCGAGCACAATACGTTTGGTCTCACGTAATGGCAACGGACACACCCAATCCGACGGATCGATACCCACCGAATTAGACATGAGCGGCCCCCAACCGCCGGAATTGGTAATACGCCGCGCACGCTCCCTCACTGGACACCATCGTGGCGCCCAGCGGGGTACGGGGCGTACAGCTGGTGCCGAATGCCGGGCACTCGTTGGGCTTGAGCAAGCCCTGCAGCACCTCCCCGGCGTGACACTCGGCGGACTCCTGTACCTGCAGGTGCCCCACGCCGAACTTGAGTTCGGCATCGAATTCGGCGTAGCGCGGCGAGAGCGCCCACCCTGACTTCGGGATCATGCCGATCCCGCGCCACTGCCGATCGACCACGGTGAACACCTCGGCAAGCGTCTGCTGCGCCACCGTGTTGCCGGCGTCGCTGACCGCCCGCGGATAGGCGTTGCGCAGTTCGGCCTTGCCCGATTCGAGCTGATCGACCACCTGCCGCACGCCTTCGAGCAGGTCCAGCGGCTCGAACCCGGTTACCACGATGGGTACGCCGAACTTCTCCACGAGCGGCCCGTACTCCGCGGTGCCCATCACGGTGCAGACATGGCCGGCGGCCAGGAACCCCTGCACCCGGTTGGTCGGCGAACTGAGGATCGCCGTCATCGCGGGAGGTACCAGAACGTGTGAGATGAGCACCAAAAAATTGGTCAGGCCAAGCCGTTGGGCGTGCAGCACCGCCATGGCGTTGGCGGGGGCGGTGGTCTCGAACCCGACGCCGAAGAACACCACCTGCTTGTCAGGGTTGTCGGCGGCGATTCGGGTGGCGTCCAAGGGCGAGTAGACGATCCGGACATCACCCCCGCGGGCGCGCACACTGAACAGGTCGTGGCGGCTACCGGGCACCCGCAGCATGTCGCCGAACGAACAGAAGATGACGTCGTCGCGGGCGGCTACCTCCAAGGCCCGATCGATCATCTCCAGCGGGGTGACGCACACCGGGCACCCCGGACCGTGAATGAACTCGACCGCACCGTCGAGCAGCTGATCGATGCCGTTCCGGATGATCGAATGCGTCTGCCCGCCACACACTTCCATGATCGTCCAGGGGCGACTGGCCTGGCGCCGGATTGCGTCGACCAGAGTCCTGGCGGCGGCCGGATCGCGGAACTCGTCGAGATACTTCATGCCGGCTCCCGCCTGCCCTGCCCCTCGGCGCCACCGAGTTCCTCGTCGAGCACGCCGAGTTCTCGGAACATCCGCAACGTTTCGTTGGCCGAGTCCTCATCGAGTCGGGTGATCGCGAAACCCGCATGGACGATGGTGTATTCGCCGATCTCCATGTCGGGCAGATATGCCAGGCACACGGTTTTGGTGGTTCCGCCGAAGTCGACGGTCGACATCCGGGTGCCGGCCTCCTCCCAGATTTCGATCACCTTGCCGGGGATTCCGAGGCACATACGCCGTTCCTTTCCGATACAGCCGAGGCGCGCCCATCGGCGAGCGTCGCGGCGGCGATGGTGGCCTGGCCCAGCGCCAGCCCACCGTCATTGCACGGCACGACCCGGTGACTGAGCACCTCGAAGCCGCCCGCGGTGAGCACCTGCCGCAGGCCCTGCAGCACAAGGCGATTGGCGAACACGCCGCCAGTCAGTCCGATGACCGAAATCCCCACCGCGCGAGCGCATTCAGCGGTTGCCATCGCGGTCGCGCGGATCACCGCGTCGTGGAAGCCGGCGGCCAGGTCAGCAGCCGGTGTACCGCGCCGCAGCCCCTCGACGATCCCCGTGATCACCGGCGCGGGGTCCAGCACACCATCGGCGACGCGGAAGTCCAACGGACTCGCGTCGCCCCGGCGAGCCAGGTGCTCGAGCTCCACCGCCGCCTGGCCTTCATAGCTGACCTGCTGGCAGACGCCGAGCAGGCTGGACACCGCGTCGAAGAGCCGCCCCATGCTGGTGGTGGAGACGCAGCCCAGGCCGCGCGGGATCTGCTGGCGCAGGATGTGCAGCGACCTCTCGTCGAGCGCCGCCACCGACGGCAGGTCGCCGGCCCACTCGATGCCGGCCCGGTGCAGCAGGTCGAGAGCGGTCCGGGCGGGATTGCGCACGGCACCGTCACCGCCGGGCAGCGCGAAAGGTCGAAGGTGACCCACCCGGGTGAAGCGGGCGGCGTCGGTGATCGCCAGCAGTTCGCCGCCCCAGATGGTGCCGTCGGTGCCGTAGCCCGTGCCGTCGTAGGCGACCGCGATGACCGGCGTACCCAGCCGTCGGTGTTCGGCGAGCAGCGAGATGGCGTGGGCGTGATGGTGCTGGACGGCGACGACGGGCCGGCCCTCGGCGTAGCGCCGCGCCCACGCGGTGGTGGCGTACCCGGGGTGCAGGTCACAGGCGATCACGTCCGGGGTGCGATCGGTCATGAACGCCAGATGCTCCAGCGCCGCCTCGAAGCAGCCCTGGGTCCGCGGGTCGGCCATATCGCCCAGATGGGCGGACATGTGGGCGTGGCCGTCCGCGCCCACCAGACAGAAAGTGGTTTTCAAGTCGCCGCCGGTGGCGAGGATGACCCGTTCCGGTAGCGGGCCGGGCACCGACACCGGCAGCGGGGCGTATCCGCGCGAGCGTCGCAGCGGCACGTGCGCACCGCGGTCGTCGATCATCACCACCGAGTCCTCGCACGGCACGTGGATGGGACGGTCATGGGTGAGCACGGCGTCGGCGAGCCCGTCGATCCAGCCGAGATCGTCATCGCGGAACACGATGGGCGAGCCCCCCCGGTTCGCCGACGTCATCACCAGCGGAACACGGCCCAGCCGATCGAACAACTGGTGGTGCACCGGTGAGTAGGCGAGCATCACACCCACCTCGGTCAAGCCCGGAGCAACACCGTCAACCACCGTCCCCAGCCGGCTGCCGACCAGCACGATGGGAGCCGACGGCGCGGTCAGGGTGGTCGACACCGCGTCGTCGAGCACGGCGATCTCGCCGGCGCCGGCCAGGTCGGCGACCATCACCGCGAACGGCTTGGCCGGCCGGCTTTTGCGCCGGCGCAGTTCGGCGACGGCGGCGAAATCGTCGGCTCGGCAGGCCAGATGGAAGCCGCCGATTCCCTTGACCGCGACGATAAGTCCGGCCCGCAGCGCGGCCACCGCCGCACCGATCGGATCGTCGGTGTTCGGCGAGCCGCCGGCGGGCCGCCACGTCAGCCGAGGCCCGCACTCCGGGCAGGCGATGGTCTGCGCGTGATAGCGGCGATCCAGCGGATCGTGGTACTCGGCCTCGCATGCCGGGCACATCGGGAAACCGGCCATCGTGGTCGCGGGCCGGTCGTACGGCAGATCGGTGATCACGGTGTAGCGCGGTCCGCAGTTGGTGCAGGTGATGAACGGGTGCCCGTAGCGGCGGTCGGCCGTGTCCCGCATTTCGCGCAGACAGTCCGCGCACACCGCGATGTCGGGTGGAACCAGGGTGCGCGACTCGTCGCCGCATTGGCTACCGATGATCTCAAAACCGTTGTCGCCGTGCGGTTCCAGGTGCCGACGGGACAGGTCGTCGATGCGCGCCATCGGCGGGGTTCGGTACCGGATCGCCTCGATCGCCGCCTCGACGTCGGCGGCCGGGCCCTCCAGCTCGCAGTGCACCGACCCCGCGTCGTTGTACACGAATCCGCCGAGCCGGTATTCGGCCGCGATCCGCGCCACCGCCGGGCGGAAACCCACGCCCTGCACCACCCCGGCGATGTCCAGACGCACCCGCACAGTCATCGGATCGCCGTCGGCTCGGGCCCCGGACAACGCCGGTAGTAGTCGATGCTCATGAACCTCCTGAGCAGATGAAGGCCACTCGCGCCGATGGGCTGTCCACGCGGGTGGATCACCACCACGCTAATCCCGCGATGCTGGGTCCACAATCACAATCTCGCAGCGAAAGTCTGCGTTTTTCCGTCCAAAAGGCCCTCGGCTGCGGCGGCGGGGCGCTGTAGGGTGCAGGCCTGCCCGACTCGGAAAACGGAAAGATCGACAGTGCACGAATTGTCGCTGTGCCATGCAATTGCCGGGGTGGTGCGACCCTACGCGGCCGGCCGCCGTGTCGATGTGGTGCGGGTCCAGATCGGCGCCCTGCGGCAGGTGGTGCCCGACTCATTGTCGTTCTGCTGGACGCTGGTCCGCGATCACGAGAGCATGCCCGAGGCCGAGTTGGAGCTCGAGTTCGTCGCCGCGGAGGTGTCCTGCCACAGCTGTGGGCAGCATTCGGAGATCGCCTCCCGCTGGACGGTGTCCTGCCCGCAGTGTGAGAGCGCCGACGTGGAAATCGTTCGGGGCAACGAGTTCCTGGTCACCTCACTGGACGTGACATGACCTGCGAAGCGAAAGGTGGTCAGTATGGGTAGGTTTCATCGTCACGACGACGGCACCGTGCACAGCCACGAGCACGATGACCACGACCACGGCGACCACGGCGACCACAGCGGTTATGTCACCGGCTCGCAGCGGATCGAGGTGCTCGAACACATCTTCGCCGAGAACGACACCCGGGCCGACATCAACCGGGCAGCCTTCGAGAGCAACGGAATCCGCGCGCTCAACTTGATGAGCTCGCCGGGTTCAGGGAAGACGACGGTGCTGGCCGCCACCCTCGACGAGCTGGCCGACGATCTCGCCGTCGGCGTGATCGAGGGCGATATCGCGACCGACCTCGACGCCGCCAAGCTCGGCGGTCGCGGCGCACAGATCTCCCTGCTCAACACCAACAACGGTTTCGGCGGCGAGTGCCACCTGGACGCCCCGATGGTCAACCGCGCGCTGCAGGGCCTGGACCTGCCGCAGCTGGATCTGGTGATCATCGAGAACGTCGGCAATCTGGTGTGCCCCGCAGAGTTCGACGTCGGCGAGCACGCCAAAGCGATGGTGTACTCGGTGACCGAGGGCGAAGACAAACCGCTGAAATACCCGGTGATGTTCCGCTCCGTCGACATCGTGCTGCTGAACAAGATCGACCTGGCGCCCCACCTGGATGCCGATGTCGGCACCTACATCTCGCGGGTCCGGGAGGTCAATCCGACGGCGACGATCCTGCCGGTGAGTGCACGCACCGGCGAGGGCATGGCGGCCTGGTTCGAGTGGCTTCGCCGCTTTGCGTCCGGGGCGGCCACCGCGCCCTGAGCGGACACGCGATCACGCGATCAGCCCCAGCAGGCCGGGATCGAACGTTGCCCGCGCGGAAACTGACGTCGCTGCAGCCGAAACCACCAAAGCGGCGTCGTCCTCGTATCCCTTGGGGAAGACGATCTCCGCGCTATCCGGGTCTTCGCGGTGCGCCATCAGCCAGTCATACAGCAGCCAGTCCACCGCACAGCTCACTGTCAACGGATCGGCAGCCGGGGAACGTGCGGCCGTGACCACCGCCTGTAACGCGTCGCGATGTTCCTTGCGCGCGGCATCCTTGTTGACCCCGGAGCTGTCGAAGAACAGCATCGCCAAAGTGAGGGGAAAACGTTGGCCCGCTTCGGTACGGACCACCCAGCGGCCGCCCTTCCATGGCGTGTCCGGATCGACGTGGTGGAATTCGCCGAAGCCACCGATGACGCCGATGGACGGATCGTCGAGTTCACCGTCGAACGGCGCGGGTCCGAGCAGGTCCAGCGGAAGGCGTGCCCGGATCGAGAACAAGGCGGCCGTGCCGACGATCTTTCCGGCCCGCAGGTCAACACCGAATCCGGTCAACTCCTGTGCCGTCGCGAATTCGAGGCACAACCGGTCGAGGGTTCGGTACAGCTCGACAAGGCCGTCACGTTGGTCGGCATCGGCGGGTGGCCGCCCACCCCCCAAGACCTCACCGAAGCGGCCTGCGGCGATGATGAGCGCATCGTCGAGCGCTTCGAGGTGGGTGGCCATCAGACGGTCCGGTTCGTCGTCGACGGCGACCAGGGCCTGCAGCGACGTCGGGCTGCCGGTCGGAGTCGACCAGTAGAACCCGATCTGGTCGTCTCCCTGGATGATTCGCGGTCTCACGTCGGCTCGATGCTCTTCGCGCACGCGCTCATCGTCTGCCGCCAGATCATCACCCGGTTGTTGCCGGAGTCGGCGACCGCCAGCGTGTCCCCACGCAGCGACAGGCCGTACGGCCAGCAGAGCGTGTCGCGCTGCACCGAGGTCCACCGATTCTCGCCGTTGGAGCCGAAATCCGGTTGGGCCAGCACGTGATCGGCGCCGCGGCCATCGTCAGGCATGCCGTCCCACAGCAGAACTCGGTTGTTGGCGGTATCAGCCACGGCCAGCCGCTCGCGATCCAGGCACGCCGCATAGGGGAAGCGCAACCGGTCCGAGGTGTGCGGTCCATAGGGCCATTCGAGCGCGCTGGTGAAATCCGGCTGGCCGAGCACGGAATCGGCGTCCCGGTCGGCCTCCGGCGGGGGTGACCACCCCAGCAGCCGGTGATCGCCTGCGTCGGCGACCAGCAGCAGGTCGCCGCGACCGGTGATGTCGTGGGGCCAGCGGAACGTGGCCGGACCGACGGCACCGCCTCGGTTCTCCTCCCGCGTCGCCGCGTCGGGCTGACCCAGCACGACATCTGCCGGCTGATCAGCGTCGGGTATCCCGTTGCGCCACCCGAGAACCCGGCGATTGCCGGTGTCGGCAACCCAGAACGCCGGGCCGACCATACCGATTCCGAACGGCCAATACAGGGTCGACGCCGAGCATTCACCTCCGCGGTTCTCCACCACCGAGGCAGCATCGGGCTGGCCGAGCACGAGGTCGGGCGCCACGTCACTCGTCTGCGGCACGGTGTTCCACACCAGGATCCGGTGATGCCAGGCATCGGCGACGACGAGCCGGCCGTCGTGCACCAGAACCCCGGTCGGCAGGTTCATTCCGCGTTCGGGACCGCGACCGCCGGCCGCTCGGCCCTCCGACTCACCATCCGGTTGTCCGAGCACGACATCGGCGGGCTGCTCGTCGTCGTCGGGTATGCCGTGCCAGATCAGGACGCGATGGTTTCCCGAGTCGGCCACCACCAGGTGCCGGTCGCCGAGAAACACGCCGCGCGGCGAATACATCCAGGACAGGGACGGTTTCGCCGGCGGAAGTGCCAGGCCGCCGGGTGCCGGCGCGCCCAGCCACAGCGCGGGTGACCAGCCGCCGGTGCGATCGACATCGGGTATCACGTCGACGCGGGTGCCCAGTCCGCTCACGTTGTGCCGGACGGTGTAGCGGCTCATCCGCCGACGCGAACCCAGACGACACCGTCGTCGACACGCAACGGCAACTGTTCGAGCTGGGCGCCGGGCGCGCTGAGACACTCCCCCGACGTCGCGTCATAGCAGAAGCCGTGCCACGGACAGGTCAGCGTGTTGGTCTCCAGATCGAGGATCGCGTTGTCCAGCGGAAGCGCTTCGTGCGCACACTCGTTGCGGTAGGCCGACAGTCGCCGGCCCGCATTGACCACGATGACCTCGGCGCGCTCGCCGTCAGCTGTCGTCACGCTCAGCGGTGACAGATCGTCGACGGCCAGGCCAGCGGCCGGGCCCACCTCGACCCAGCCGTCACCGGCCGGGTCACGCCCGATCCGTAGCGCCTCGATGGGAATCAGTGTCGGTGTCGGCTCGTTCGGCAGCACCTCCACTGCGGAGATCGCCGGAACACCCTGCACCAGAGCCTCTTCCACCAGGTTGCGCAATGTCACCGCCGACATGGAACAGCCGTTGCACGCTCCCTCCAGGCGGACGTACGCCGTGCCATCGTCGACCCGCACCAGGGTCACGTCCCCGCCGTGGCTGTGCAGTTGCGGACG
The DNA here is from genome assembly GCF_000559085.1 of Mycolicibacterium aromaticivorans JS19b1 = JCM 16368. Lineage (NCBI taxonomy): Bacteria > Bacillati > Actinomycetota > Actinomycetes > Mycobacteriales > Mycobacteriaceae > Mycobacterium > Mycolicibacterium aromaticivorans. Next base: position 811,964 of record NZ_JALN02000001.1, read on the forward strand.
CACCGAGGCCAGGACCTGATTGGCGTGGGTGACCGGATCGGGTCGCACGATCCCGTGCAACGACAGCAACAGATGCACGGTGGGATCGTCCACCAATTCGAACAACACGTCCCGTGCGGGGTCGTCGGACCGCATCCGGCGCACCATGGTCACCAGCCCGGCCCGGTGGATCTGCTCGATCGCCGCTTTGAGCTCTTCGGCAACCGCGCGTGCCGACGGATCCAGGTCGCCCAGTGCGGCGACCGCGTCGTCCACACGCTTGGCGAGTTCTTCGAAAGTCGCCTCGGCGAGCGGCCGTTCAGTGGTTGTCGACATCGCTGCCGTCCGTCCTGCCCAGCGCGACCTGCCGGGCTATCTCGTCGAGGACGCCGCGAACCGCCCGAACCGAATCGCCGTCGCCGAGCTCCTCGAACAGGAACCGGGCTTCGTCAAGTTTGGCTTTCGCCTGATCGAAGGAACCGAGGTGCGCCAACACGTTGCCCTGATTGGCCAGCACGCGTGCCCGGCCCATCGGATCGCTGTCCCGGCTGCGCGCGTCGAGGACCGCTTCGTACAGTTCGACGGCCTCGACCAGGTTGTCGGCCTGGTGCTTCGACGGGGTGTACACCAGTGAGTTCGCCAGATTCAGCTGCACGCTGGCCCACTGCTCGGGGTAGTCCTCGCGGGTGTAGACCTTGAGCGCCGATCGCAGCGACTGCGCCGCGATCCCCAACCGCAGCTGGCCGGACGCCTCCGTCATCGGCATGGTGAGGTAAGCGGTCGCCAGGTTGGCGTGCGCCGACGCCCACAACAACGGGGCCTCCTCGCGCAGCACCAACTGAAGCGCCGAATGGTAATGCGGCACAACAGCCGCCAGCAGCTCGGGCCGCTCCGGCGCCTGTTCGTGTAACAGTCCCGCCAGGTTCAGGTGCAGTTCGGCCCGAGCGACCCGCAGACCGTCAGCACCCTCGAGGCCCTTCAGCGCCATCTCGAAACGCCGAACGGCATCGGGATGGCCGCCGTGGGCGGCGATCGACGCCGCCGCACCGAGCAGCACCCCGTACAGCGGCGTGGACACCGCGGCCGCCTCGTCGGCCGCCTGGTCGAGCAGCGCGGTGGCCCGGGCCGCGTCACCGTCGTTGAACGCGCTACTGGCCTGGGTCGACAGCACCAGGGCCGCGAGTTCGGCGCCTGCTGAACCCAGCTCCGGTGCGACGTCCGAGCGGTCGACGGCGAACAGCACGACGTCGACGAGAACTCCGAATTCGCCGAGCAGTGACCGCAATTCCGCGGGATCGTCGCCGTCGGGGTCCATCACGAAACGGTTGTATCGGCTGACCGGGTCGTCGCCATCCAGAACAGCCAGGGCGCCGTCCCGATCACCGGCCAGCGCCAGCTCGTGTGCTCGCAGCGCATCGGGCCACTGCGGTACGTTGCCGGCGAGCAGCGCGGTGCGGGCGTCCTCGGTGTCGGCCGATGCCGGAATCAGCAGGTATCCCAGCGGGAGTGGGAAGGCTCCGAGCGGTTGCGGTCGCACCGCGATGATGTCGGTGTCCACCGGTTCGGTGTTGGCAAGGGCGGTCACTGCTCGTCTCCCGTCATCCGTGGATGGGTCCGCGGATATCGCGCTCGGCGGCGCGCTTGATCAGTCGGGCCGACAGTTCGGCGCGGGCTTTGGTGTGGTGGGTGTCGATGCGCTTGCGCACCACCCCGTCGGCGAAGACCACGACGATGTCGACCGCCCACCGGCCCCGTTCTTCCACGACGACGGTCTGCACATCCACGGCCTCGTCGGAGGAGCTGTCGTTGCGGACGGTGGTCTTCGGCCGTGGCTCGTCACACATCACGATCACCGCGCCGACTCCAGCGGAATCCGCAACGCCTGTTGGGCATCGTCCCAGGATGCCTGATGAACGCCGGTGACGAGGCGATCCGCCAGCACTTCACGGATCAGCAGGGACCGATCGCCCGCGGGGTTGCGCTGTTTGAGCAACAACCCCCCGCTGCGAGGCCCGCGCAGCGGGAACAACCAGAGGTCGTCGCCGCGCACCATCGCCGCGACGGCATCCGAGGGGAATCGGTTGGCCGCCAATGCCGCATCGAGGCGCAGATATCCGTCGTCGGTGAACTGTACCGAGACGTCGTCGCCGAGCGGAGGTCGCAGCGGCCCCAAAAAGTCCCGCTCGAGAACATCGATCACCTGTTCCATCGCCGCCTGCACCGGCTCGGAGAGGTCGGCGCCCAGCTCGACGCCGCCCGCCTCGATCAGGAACACCGTGATATCGCTGGGGCAGGCATCGGCCAGCGCCCAGTGCGCGAACGCGATCGCGTGATCCCACCGGAAAGAGTGGGTGTGCAAGCCCTGCAGGGGCGGCAGGTCGGCCAGCTCCTCGCCGGGGACGCAATAGATGGTCCCCGGCGTCGCACCCGTAGCCGAGGCATCGACGATGACGACGCGCTCGGCGCCGCGCATCTGGAACGCGACGTCCATGCCCGCGGTGCCGCCGTCGACCAGACGAGCGCCGGCCGGCACGCCCCGCTCCCAGAGGTGCCGGACCAGAACCGGTCCGACACCGTCGTCACCGCGCAGCAGGTTGCCGCAGCCCACCACCAGAACCGCACACCCAGGCGGCCCGATATCGAGCGAGGGGTTGCTGATATCGGAACCGCCTGGGTTGCTGTGGGAGTCGTGTGCCCCAGGCTCGACCGCCGGGATCACACCATTCCGTTGATGACGAACTTCGAGAGCTCCTTGCCTGTCTTGCCGTCGTAGGCGTGCACGGTGCACACCAGGCAGGAGTCGAAGCTGCGTGCCACATGTCCGAGCTCGACCGGATCGTCGGGATCGACGATCGGTGAACCCACCAACGCCTTCTCGATGGGGCCCAGAACCTCGTTGCCGTCCCGTGGCCCGATGTTCCACGCTGTCGGGGTGACGACCTGGTAGTTTTTGATCTTGTTGTCTTCCAGCACGATCCAGTCACTGAGCGAGCCGCGGGCCGCCTCGGTGGAGCCGAATCCCTTGCCCTCGGCAAATTCGACGGGCTTGGTGTAGAAGCTCTCCTTCAGGTCCAGCTGGTCGAGCCAGGACCTCACCCACTTGTAGTACTTGGGCGCCTCATGCATCCGGGCCAGCTGGCGCACCAACACACTGGGGCCGATCTTGGCGTAGATGTCACCGAAGAGCGGGTCGTTGTCCTGATGCGCTCCGGCGTTCGGGCCGGCCGCGGCCATCCGCCGGGCCAGCGGACCCGCCTCGAGCGGAATCGTGCCCAGGTCTCCGACGGCATAGCGCGGCGACTTGGCCCAGCTGTACTTGCCCTGCTTCCTGCCCTCTTCGGGGTCCACCGGGATGGTCTCGCCGTCGAACGGGTGCAGCGGCGTGCTGCCCTCGTAGAACGAGTGGGCGACGTCCTCGCGAACGTTGGCCTGATCGAACTCGTACCACTGGCCTTTGGCGTAGATCCCGCCCCGGCCGATCAGCGCGGCGTTGCGACCGTCGATGGTGGGGTTCTCGTACAGCGTCGGGTCGAAGTAGGTACCGGTGGCGATGTAGTTGCCGACCCCCTGGCCGTACTTGTCCAGGCCGATATCAAGGGAATAGCGGATGAAAAAGCCGCAGTCGCTGTTGTACTGGGACTCGTTCTCGTCGACCCAGGCCAGAACGTCGTCCCACGTCTTGTTCTCCAGCCAGCGGTCGATGCTGCAGCCCAGCCACTGGCCTTCGAGCCAGTTGTCCTTCCAGTGCTCCAGGATCGCGATCGAGCGGGTCACGTCCGACAGCGTCGGCGCACACATGACACCGCCGGGCACCATGAAGCTCGAATGCGGCCACTGCCCGCCGAAGATCGCATACACCTCGACCGGCTTGTTCGACAGCACCACTCCCGGTTGGTAACTGGTGCCGACGTAGGGCGCGAAACGGCGAACCGCCTCGTCATACATCTTGGACTTGGCGTAGTTCTTGTTGGTCAGGTCGATGGCGAACAGCGCATAGAAGTAGCGGGGAATCGACTGCAGCGTTTCGCATGCCTGGGCGATGTTGCGGATCAGCGTCGCGTTCGCCGGCATGTGAGTGCGCCACGCGGTGTCCAGGGCGTAGGCCGACTTGTACAGATGGCTGCCGCCGCAGATCCCGCAGATGCGGGGGCACACGACGAGACCGGACTGCGGGTCCTTGCCCCGCAGGATGATCTCGAAGCCGCGGAACATCGCGGCCTCCGTCCATGCCGACGTCACGACGCCGTCGTCAATGGTGACCCGGACGTCGAGGTCACCCTCGACACGGCCCAGTGGGCTGACGTAAAGGTCGAGCGCGGTCATGAGATAGTCCTCCAAGAGGTGAGAGCTGAACCAGGGCTGGCGGTTTCGCCGCGTCTAGACGACGAACATGTCCTCTTTGGACCACTGCGGCGCGGCGATCCGGGCGGCCGCCGCGTGTGCCATGTACGTCAGGTGATCGGATCCCTCCGGCACTTCCTTGGGGATCACACCGCCGACCTTCTGGGTCTTGAACAGCGTTCCGGGCGCCAGGTCGAAATGCGGGAATTCCGGCTCTGTGCAGCCCAGGCACGGCATGCCGGCGCGGGTCTTGGACGACTGCCGGTTCCACAGGATGCGATTGCACGGAGAGTGCGTCATCGGCCCGCGGCAGCCGAACTCGTAGAACAGGCAGCCCGTTCGGGTGCCCTCGCCGAACGACATCGTCGACTGCTTGTATTCGAAGAATTGCACACGGGTGCAGCCGGTTTGGGTGAATGTCTTGAAGAACGTCTCGGGCCGGTGCAGTTCGTCGAGGGCGATGTCACCGGCGCGCCCGGTGGCGAGCGCCACGATGATCTGGGTGATCCAGTCGGGGTGCGCGGGACAGCCCGGAATGTTGATGACGGGAAGTCCCATCTTGGAGCGGAAGTCAGGCCCGAGGAAACCGCCCTTGTCCCGCTTGTGGAACTGCAGACCGGTTGAGGCCGACGGGTTGGGCTCCATCGCGGGGATGCCGCCCCAGCAGGCGCAGTCTCCGATCGCCACGACGATCTGAGCGGCGCCGGCCAGGTCGGTCACCCAGTCCTTCATCGGCCGGTCGGCGAACATGTCCATCCGCCCGGTTCCGTTGGGCGCTTCGATGACGGTGCCCTCGAAGACGAAGATGTCCAGCGGGCGTTCGCCTTTGGCGCAGTCCCAGAACACCTTCTGGGCGTTCTTGCCGAGTTCCAGCCCGAGCGACGGGTGCCAGATCAGATCCAGGCCGAAGTCGACGATCAGGTCGACGACGTTGGGTTCCTCCGCGTTGAGGAAAGACATGGTGTTGCCACTACACGCCCCTCCTTGGAACCACAGAACAGAAGCCATTCGAACTCCTCTCAGAGAGCGACCTTGGGCCAGGTCGGAATTGACGACCAAAGGTCAACCGCATGAGCGACATACGGGCGGGCACTACCGGTTCACCCGGCGGCCGAAGGATGTGGCGACGGCGATGAGGAAGCCGAGACCGCGCGCGAAGTCAGGGTCTTTGGTGGCCTTCCACAGTCCGTAGATGCCCTTGGGTGGGTTCGCCGCACCGGCCTTGCCGTCACCGAGGGCGTCGCCGATGGAGGCGAGCACCGCAGCGGTCTCCGGCTTGGTGAGGCCCGAGGACAGCACGGTGTTCAGCGCGGGCGCGGCAGTGACGACGGAGCCCGACAGCGAGGCCAGACTGGTGGCGAGGCTCTGCAGATCGACACCCTTGAGCGCATCGGCACCGGGGACCACAGCCGCCGACGAGGCGCCCCGTAGCTCGGCGACCGCAGCGGACACCGAGTCGGTGATGGTGTCGCCACGGCCGAGGAAGCCGTCGAGGCCGCTGAGCAGGACGGCCAGCACGTCGGCGTGGTCGAGCAGGGTGTTGAGTGCGGCCGCGACATGGGGGTCGTCGAGTCGATCGCGGAGGGTGTCCGCTGGGGTGACGGAAACCGCCTGCCCGTTAGCTGTCATGCGCACCTCCCGGCAGTATGGCCTGAACCGAAGGTAGCCGTCCGGAGCTTGGCTGCCTATCGCTTTCGCGCAATGACTGTCAGAATTACGAACAATTACCCGCGCTCAAGCGCGACCGATGTTTGAGAGGCTGGCGGATCGATTGCGACGGACATTAGCGGCGGGCTGTCTTCCGCGGCGAGTTCACCCGGGTAGGCCCTGATGTCCCGGCTCACCCGGCTCGGCTACATCGACGTTCGGCGCACCAGCAATCCGGTTCGGCGCAAGGTGCGCTCGCGCGGCGTCCCCCCGGCGCTGGCCGACAATGAGATCTTCTACACCGAGGACGTGAAAACCGCCTCAAGGCTGATCGCCAAAACCCTGGGGCCCCTTCAGCTCACCGTCGCAGGCGACGCGACCGGCTTCGCGGCGACCATGCACGGCGTCCGGCTGCGCAACGTCAGCCTGCTGTACCTCGACCTGCATGTCGCAGCGGCCGTCGAGATTCCGATGGTCGGACCGCACTATGCGGTGCACATGCCGATGAACGGCCGGGCGTTGGTCGAACACCGCGGCCACTCCTTCGAGGCCAACACCATCCGTTCCGTGGTGAGCAGCCCGGGCGCATCGCTGCGGATGGAGTTCGACCACGACTCCCCACAGCTGATCATCCGGATCGAGGAGCGGGCACTGGACGCCCATCTGACCAGGTTGCTGGGTCGTGCCTTGGATCGCCCGCTGGTGTTCGACCCGGAGTTCGACATGGCCACCGAGGCCGCCATGCGCTGGCACGCCGCGGTGCAGCTGATCCACACCGAGGTGTTCCACGAGGGATCACTCATCCAGCGTGGCCAGGGCATCGGCGCGGTCGAGGACTTCGTGATCAGCAGCCTGTTGCATCTGCAACCGTCGAACTATCACGCGGAATTCTTGGCGCCGGCCCAGCCCGACCAGCGCCGCGCCGTCGTCCAGAACGCCATGAGCTACATCGAGGACCACCTCGCCGAGCGGATCACCATGGAGTCGGTGGCCAAGGCCGTGCACATGAGCGTCCGGTCGATTCAGCAGGGGTTCCGCGAGGAGCTGGGGATGACGCCGATGACCTACGTGCGGGAGCGCCGCCTGGAACGGGTGCACGAGGAACTGACCGACGCCATCCCCGCCGACGGCGTGACGGTGACGCAGGTGGCCGAGCGGTGGGGCTTCAACCACCTCGGCAGTTTCGCCGTCGAATACCGAAAGCGTTGGGGCGAAGCCCCTTCGGGCACGCTTCGGCGCTGAGTTCAGCCCTCGACGGGGATGCTCACCGTGACGGTGGTCCCCGCCCCGGGGCGCGACCTGACGGTCAGGGTGCCGCCGACCAGCTCGGCACGTTCAGCCATCGAGAGCATGCCGTACCCACCCGACGACGAGAGCGGTCCGGTCTCGAATCCCACCCCGTTGTCGACCACCTCGAGCCTGGCGACCCCGTCCCGCACGGTGAACGTCACGGTGGCGACCAACGCACGAGAATGCTTGACGACGTTCTGAAAGCACTCCTGTGCAATGCGATACAGCGCAACCTCGATGTGCTCGGGCAACCGCTCGTCGGCCAGGTGCAGGTCCAGGTCGACCTCGGGGATCGAGGTGGCAAGGCTGGCCAGGCCGCCCAACAGACCGAGGTCGTCGAGGACCGGCGGCCGCAGCCCGCCGATCGCCGACCGGGCTTCGGCCAGCGTGAGATCGACCAGATCCCTTGCCTTTTCCAGCTGCTCGGCGGCCGCCGGTTGATCCAGGTCGTCGACGGCCCGGGCCGCCGCATCCAGCCGGTAGGTCAGCCCGACCAGACGCTGCGAGATGCCGTCGTGAATGTCACCGGCCAGCCTGCGGCGTTCGCTTTCCTGAGCGGCGATCACCTGTTCGGCGAAATTCTCGTGCGCGCGTTCACGTGCCGACAGCTGCCGGTGCAGCCGGGCCTGGTGCAGGGCACCGGCGATCAGCCGGCCGATGACGAGGAGCAGCTCGATGTCGCGCGGGGTGAAGTCGCGCCGTTCGATGGTGTGCACGTTGAGCACCCCCACCAGACCGCCGGGCTCGGTCTCCATCGGTACCGACGCCATCGAGGCAAAGTCCTTGCCGCGCAACGCCGCGATCGGGACGTAACGCGGATCGGCCTCCTTGTCGCTGACGATCACCACGGGTTCGCGGTGGCTGGCGACCCACCCGGAGACGCCCGACCCCAGCGGCATCCGGATACGGCCCACCTGCTCGTCGAACGGCGGGGTGGCGCCGGCCAGTGTCAGCGACTGGTCGGTGTCGTCCAGGACGTGCACGAAGCAGACGTCGGATGCCGTTGCCGCGGTGATCATCCGAGCCACCGCTGCGGCCATCGGTTCCACCTCGGGCCCGCTCGAGGTCGCGGCGATGATGTCGAGCAGCAGAGCGACTTCCCGGTCGGCGTCGACCAGCCCGTGCACGGCGTGCGGGCTGACGCCGCCGGAGCGACTGCTCATCGGAAAATGCCTTCCCGCAAGGCTGTTGCCGCGGCGCTGGTGCGGTCACTGACTCCCAGTTTGCGATAAATGGAACTGAGGTGGGTCTTGACGGTCTCCTCACCGATCACCAGCTTGCCTGCGATTCCCCGATTCGACAGCCCGGTCACCACCAGCGACAGGATCTCGCTCTCGCGCTGGGTGAGGCCGTGCCGGGCGCCGGGCCAGAACTGGTCACTCTGCAGCCGCGCCGCGGTCTCCGCCGCCCGCGCTGCCAGCCCGGCGTCGATCGCCGTCGAGCCTGCGTGCACACCTTCCAGCTGGCGTACCAGCTCGTCGCTGCTGATGCCCTTGAGTAGATAGCCCGATGCGCCGACACGCATGGCCTGGAAGAGGTACTGCTCGTCGTCGTAGACCGAGAGCAGGATGACTTTGCGCTGGGGATCGCGCTTGCGGATCTCCCGGCACAGGTCCAGACCGCTGGCACCCTGCATCCGTACATCGCACAACACGATGTCGGGTTGCAGATCGACGATGACGGCCATGGCCTTCTCGGCACCCACCGCTTCGCCCACCACCTCGACACGATCACCGAACGGCGCGAGCATCGCCTTGAGGCCTTCGATGACCATTTCGTGATCGTCGACCAGCACCACCCGCACCGTCATGGACAACACCGTAGTGCCGCAACCACGCCCGCCGGACCGCAATGCCACTAGACACCTGTCAACTACACAGAAAACCCACTGCCACAGGTGATTTCGCCCGAAATTCGCCGTACCGGCCAGCGGTGTCACCAGCGCGGGGCGGGTGAGGAGGTCACCCGCCTCTCCCCTGAACGGGGGATGCTGCGCCCCACACTGCGCGCGATACTTCCCCCGTGGCCACGATGCTTTTGGACACGATCAGCCGGAATCGATCCTTCTGGTGGGATCGGGCGCGGTGCGCGCATGACGACGCCCCTGGACTCGAAGCGGTCATTTTCGACTTCGACGCGCCGCTGGCGGCCACCGAACGCGATGCGCACATGTTCCGCGAGCTGATCTGGAGCCTGCACTGCGGCGACATCCGGGTCGGCGTCACCTCGGCTGGTCCCCGCGACTGGGTCGAACCACTGGTCCGCGAGCTCATCGGCGACGGTGTGGTCGAGGTGCTGATCACCGGCGACGACGTCACCCGGCCCAAGCCGGACCCGGAGGTGTATCACCGGGCACTGTGCGAACTCGGGGTCGGCCCGGAGTCCGCGATGGCCGTCGAGCATTCCCCGGCCGGGTTCCACACCGCGCGCTCGGCTGGACTCGCGACGATCGTCGTCACCACCCTGGGCATCCGCAACCGGGACTTCGCCGGGGCGGCCGCCGTCCTCGACCGCTACGACGGTGACGAACCGCTGTCAGCCGGCCGATGTCGGCGACTGCACGAGCAGTGGTGGATCAACCGCAGCCGCCTCAGCGCCTAGCTAGGCCTGGCCGCACGCGGCCATGACCAATTCACGCACTCGCGCCGCATCGGCCTGCCCCTTGGTGGCTTTCATCACCGCGCCGACGATCGCACCCGCCGCCTGCACCTTGCCGCCGCGAATCTTCTCGGCGATATCGGGATTGGCGGCCAGCGCTTCATTGACGGCGGTCTGAATCAGCGAGTCGTCGCGGACCAGCGCCAAACCTCGGTCGGTCATCACCTGCTCGGGCTCACCCTCGCCCGCGAGCACACCTTCGATCACCTGGCGCGCCAGCTTGTTCGACAACTTGCCCTCGTCGACCAGTGCGACAACCTTCGCCACCTGAGCCGGCGTGATCGGCAGTGCCGCCAGCTCGACGCCAGATTCGTTGGCTTTCTGCACCAAGAAGTTTCCCCACCAGGCCCGGGCCTGCTCACTGCTGGCGCCCGCCTCGACCGTGGCGGCGACCAGTTCGATCGCGCCCGCGTTCACCAGGTCACGCATCACCTCGTCGGAAATGCCCCAGTCGTCCTGAATTCGCTTGCGCGACAACCACGGAAGCTCCGGGATGGTGGCGCGCAGCCGGGCCACCAGTTCCTCGCTCGGGGCCACCGGCTCCAGATCGGGTTCCGGGAAGTACCGGTAGTCCTCGGCGGTCTCCTTGTCGCGGCCCGGTGAGGTGAACCCGCCCTCGTCGAAGTGCCGGGTCTCCTGATGGATCTTGCCGCCCTCGACGAGAATCGCTGCCTGGCGGCGCATTTCGTAGCGAACCGCCACCTCGACACTCTTGAGCGAGTTGACGTTCTTGGTCTCGGTTCGGGTACCGAACTCCTGCTGGCCGATCGGGCGCAGCGACACGTTGGCGTCGCACCGCAGCGAGCCCTGATCCATCCGCACATCGGAGACACCCAGTCCGCGCAGCAGATCCCGCAGTGCGGTGACGTAGGCGCGGGCGACCTCGGGGGCCCGCTCACCGGTGCCCTCGATCGGCTTGGTGACGATCTCGATCAGTGGCACCCCGGCGCGGTTGACGTCCAGCAGCGAGGTGGTCGCGCCGTGGATGCGGCCGGTGTCGCCGCCGACGTGCGTGAGCTTGCCGGTGTCCTCCTCCATGTGCGCCCGCTCGATCGCGACCCGGAAGGTGCTGCCGTCGTCGAGCGGGACGTCGAGGTAGCCGTCGAAGGCGATCGGCTCGTCGTACTGCGAGATCTGGTAGTTCTTCGGCTGGTCGGGATAGAAGTAGTTCTTCCGGGCGAAGCGCGACCACGGCGCGATGTCGCAGTTCAGCGCGAGACCGATCCGGATGGCCGATTCGACGGCCGCCTCGTTGAGCACCGGCAGCGCGCCCGGCATACCGAGGCAGACCGGGCACACCTGGGTATTGGGCTCGGCACCGAACGTCGTCGCGCAAGGGCAGAACATCTTGGTGGCCGTCGACAGCTCGACGTGCACCTCGAGCCCGAGCACCGGGTCGAAGCGGGCGATGACGTCGTCATAGTCGAGCAGGTCAGCCTGCGCAGCAGCAGTCATGAGGTCAATCCTAGTGGGTGGAGTTTTCCCGGCGAGCAGACACAAAAGCGCCCCACACGCCCGGGATTTCCGCCCCTTTATGTCTGCTCGCGGGGAGAAGTCTCAGCCGAAGAAGGCGGCCGCGTCGTCGTAGCGGCTCTGCGGCACCAGCTTGAGTTGGCGCACCGCGTCCGCCAACGGCACCCGCCCGATGTCCTGCCCGCGCAGCGACACCATCATCCCGTATTCACCGGCATGTGCGGCGTCGGCGGCGTTGACACCGAATCGAGTGGCCAGTACCCGGTCATACGCCGTCGGGGTGCCGCCGCGCTGGACGTGACCGAGCACGGTGACCCGGACTTCCTTCTTGATCCGCTTCTCCACCTCCATGGCCAGTTGCTGAGCCACCCCGGTGAAGCGTTCGTGCCCGAACTCGTCGGTGCCGCCCTGGCGCAGCTGCATCGATCCCTCGGCCGGCTTGGCCCCTTCGGCGACCACGATGATGAAGCTGGACTCACCGCGCTGGAAGCGTTTCTTGACCAGCCGGCACACCTCTTCGACGTCGAAGGGCTGCTCGGGGATCAGGGTCATGTGCGCACCCGAGGACAGCCCGGCGTTCAGCGCGATCCAGCCCGCGTGCCGGCCCATCACCTCCACCAGCATCACCCGCTGATGCGACTCCGCGGTGCTGTGCAGCCGGTCGATCGCCTCGGTGGCGATCTGCAGCGCGGTGTCATGGCCGAATGTGACGTCGGTGCAGTCGATGTCGTTGTCGATGGTCTTGGGCACGCCGACGACGGGCACACCCTCCTCGGACAGCCAGTGCGCGGCGGTCAGGGTTCCCTCGCCGCCGATCGGGATCAGCACGTCGATCCCGTTGTCCTCCAACGTCTGCTTGATGTCGTCCAGACCGGCGCGCAGCTTGTCGGGATTGGTGCGGGCGGTGCCCAGCATGGTGCCGCCCTTGGCGAGCAGCCGGTTGTTGCGGTCGTCGTTGTGCAGTTGGATCCGGCGGTCCTCGAGCAGGCCACGCCAGCCGTCCAGGAACCCGACCACCGAAGACCCGTAGCGGGCGTCGCAGGTCCGCACCACGGCCCGGATCACCGCGTTCAGACCCGGACAGTCACCCCCACCGGTCAGCACTCCGATACGCATGGGACCTATCCTGCCCCGTCAGATCGCTGTTGGCAGCGAACCGCGGGCAGACTCATAGGCCGCACCTATCCGGTACAACCGGTCGTCGGCGAGCGCCGGCGCCATGATCTGCAGCCCGACCGGCAGATTGTCGTCGGTCGACAGTCCCGACGGCACCGACATTCCGCAATGCCCGGCCAGGTTCAACGGCAGCGTGCACAGATCGAACAGGTACATCGCCAGTGGGTCGTCGACCTTCTCCCCCAGCCGGAACGCGGTGGTCGGGGTCGCCGGTGACACGAGCACGTCCACCTTCTCGTAGGCGGCGTCGAGGTCACCGGCGATCAGGGTGCGAACCTTCTGCGCCTGGTTGTAGTAGGCGTCGTAATAGCCCGCTGACAGCGCGTACGTGCCAATGATGATGCGGCGCTTGACTTCTGGTCCGAATCCGGCCGCCCGCGTCAGTGCCATCACCTCTTCGGCGCTGCGAGTGCCGTCGTCGCCGACCCGCAACCCGTAGCGCATGGCGTCGAAGCGGGCGAGGTTGCTCGACACCTCCGAGGGCAGGATCAGGTAGTAGGCGGACAGCGAGTAGTCCAGGTGCGGGCAGTCCACCTCGCTGACCTGGGCACCCAGCGCTTCGAGCTGCTCGACGGCGGCGGTGAACGAATCCAGTACGCCCGGCTGATAACCCGCGCCGCTGCGCAGCTGCTTGACCACACCGATCCGCACGCCCGACAGGTCGCCGGTGGCGCCGGCCTTCGCGGCCGCCACCACGTCGGGGACCTGGGCGTCGACCGAGGTCGAATCGCGCGGGTCGTGCCCGGCGATCACCGAATGCAGCAACGCCGTGTCGAGCACGGTGCGAGCGCACGGCCCGCCCTGGTCGAGTGAAGACGCGCAGGCCACCAGCCCGTAGCGCGACACCGTGCCGTAGGTGGGCTTGACCCCGACGGTCGCGGTCAGCGCCGCCGGCTGGCGGATCGAGCCGCCGGTGTCGGAGCCGATCGCCAGCGGCGCCTGAAAGGCGGCCAACGCGGCGGCGCTGCCACCGCCCGACCCGCCCGGCGTCCGGTCGGTGTCCCACGGATTGCGGGTCGGGCCGTAGGCCGAGTTCTCGGTGGAGCTGCCCATCGCGAACTCGTCCATGTTGGTCTTGCCGAGGATCGGGGTGCCCGCGGCGCGCAGCCGAGCAGTCACCGTCGCGTCGTACGGCGAGGTCCAGCCTTCGAGGATCTTCGAGCCGCACGTCGTCGGCATGTCGACGGTGGTGAAGACGTCTTTGAGGGCCAACGGCACACCGGCCAGCGGCGACGGCAGCGTCTCCCCGGCGGCGACGGCGGCGTCGACGCGGGCGGCACTGGCCAGTGCCTCGTCAGCGGCGACGTGCAAGAAGGCGTGATAGCGCTCGTCGGTGGCGGCAATCTGGTCCAGGCAGGCCTGGGTCACCTCGACCGAGGAGACCTCTTTGGCGGCGATCTTCTCGCCCAGGGTGGCGGCGTCGAGCCGGATCAAGTCGCTCACTGGGGCTCCCCCAGAATCTGCGGGACCGCGAAGCGGCCCTCTGCTGCGGCCGGCGCCTCGGCGAGCGCTTCGGACTGGGTCAGGCACTGCTGAACCACGTCGGGCCTGGTGACGTTGACGTCTTTCAGGGGGTTGTCGGTCGGCTTCACGTCGGCGGTGTCGACGGCCTGAATCTGGCTGACATGCTCCAGGATGGCGTCGAGTTGGCCGGCGAAGCTCTCTAGTTCGTTGTCGGTCAGGGCCAGCCGGGCCAGCTTGGCGAGCCGGGCGACATCGTCGCGGGAGATCTGGGACACGGTGGTCAAGCCTAGGTGAAAGGGCGATCCGAGTGCCGTGGGGACTGCTTGGGGTCGGCCTGCCGCTGGGTGCCCCTGCCGGTCCTCGCCTTACACGGTGTGTCTGTGGCGCCAGGCGGCCGCCCCTACCGGAATGCTGAGTCCAGGCGGCTGTGAAACAGTGTCCGCGTGCCTTCGTATCTGCTGCGGGTCCAGCTGGCCGACCGGCCCGGTAGCCTCGGCTCGCTCGCCGTGGCGCTGGGCACCGTCGGCGCCGACATCCTGTCGCTCGACGTGGTCGAGCGGGGACCCGGCTGGGCGATCGACGACCTGGTCGTCGAGCTGCCGCTCGGTGCGATGCCCGACATGCTGATCACGGCCGCCGAGCAGATCAAGGGTGTCCGGGTCGACACCATCCGGCCGCATACTGGGCTGTTGGAGGCCCATCGCGAGCTGGAACTCATCGACCACATCGCGGCGGCGGGCAACCGCGCCGCCAAGCTGCAGGTGCTCGCCGACGAGGCGCCACGGGTGCTGCGGGTGGGCTTCTGCACGGTGGCGCGGATGACGGAGTCGGGCCTGGAACGCGTGGTCGGCAGCTCTGGCGCGCCGGAGACCGCGGCGACCTCCGCTCCGTGGCTGCCGCTCGCACACGCCGAGGCCCTCGACGGCACCGCCGACTGGGTGCCCCAGGTCTGGCGGGACATGGACACCACGTTGGCCGCCGCGCCGCTGGGTGACCCCAACACCGCGGTGTTGTTGGGCCGCCCGGGTGGGCCGTTGTTCCGGCCCTCCGAGGTGGCCCGGCTGGGCTATCTGGCCGGGATCGTCGCGACCATTCTTCGCTGACTCAGTCGTCGGCGTCAGGATCCGGCGGCGGTGGTCCCTCGTCCAACAGCGTGCGGAACCCGTCCTCGTCGAGGATCGGCACACCCAGCTCGACGGCCTTGTCGTATTTCGATCCGGGCGAATCGCCGGCCACCACATACGACGTCTTCTTCGACACCGAACCGACCGCCTTGCCGCCGCGGCTGATGATGGCCTCCTTGGCCTCGTCGCGGGAGAAGTTCGGCAGCGAGCCGGTGACGACGATCGAAAGTCCTTGCAGCGTAGGGCTGATCGACGTGTCGCGCACGTCTTCCATCCGCACCCCGGCCGCTCGCCACTTGTCGATGATCGCGCGATGCCAGTCGACAGCGAACCATTCGACGAGCGCGGCGGCGATCGTCGGGCCGACACCTTCGACGTCGGCGAGCTGCTCCTCGGTGGCTGACATGATCGCGTCGAGGCTGCCGAACGCCACGGCCAGCGCCCGCGCCGCGGTCGGTCCGACGTGCCGGATCGACAACGCCACCAGGATCCGCCACAACGGCCGATCCTTGGCCTGCTGCAGGTTGATCAGGAACCGGGCACCGTTGGCCGACAGCGTCCCGTCCTTGGTGGTGAAGAAATCCGATGTCAGCAGGTCGGCGCTGGTGAGACCGAACAGGTCACCCTCATCGGTGATGACCTTGGCGGCCAGCAGCGCGGTCGCCGCCTCGTAGCCCAGGCCCTCGATGTCCAGCCCACCGCGGCCGGCGAGGTGGAAGACCCGCTCACGCAGTTGCGCGGGGCAGGATCGGGCGTTCGGGCACCGGATGTCGACATCGCCCTCTTTGGCCGGGGCCAGGGGGGTGCCGCATTCCGGGCAGTGGGTGGGCATCACGAACTCGCGCTCGGTGCCGTCACGCAGGTCGACGACGGGCCCAAGGACTTCGGGGATGACGTCGCCGGCTTTGCGGATCATCACGGTGTCACCGATCAGCACGCCCTTGCGCTTGACCTCCGAGCCGTTGTGCAGGGTGGCCATCCCGACCGTCGATCCGGCGATCTTCACCGGCGTCATCATCGCGAACGGGGTGACGCGGCCGGTGCGACCGACATTGACCTGGATGTCCAGCAGCTTGGTCTGCGCTTCCTCCGGCGGATACTTGTACGCGCACGCCCAGCGCGGCGCACGAGAGGTGGCGCCGAGCCGGCGCTGCTGAGCGAAGTCGTCGACTTTGACCACCACGCCGTCGATTTCGTGCTCGATCTCATGGCGGCGCTCGCCCCAATAAACGATCTTCTCCTCGACGGCGGCCAGCCCCGCCACCCGAGTGGTGTGATCGGAGACCGGCAGACCCCAGGCCTTCAGCGCGAAGTAGGTGTCGTGCAGGGAGTCCGGTGCGAATCCTTCGGTGCGGCCGAGGCCGTGGCAGATCATCCGCAGCCGCCGGCGGGCGGTGACCGCCGGATTCTTCTGCCGCAGAGAGCCGGCCGCGCTGTTGCGCGGGTTGGCGAACGGCGGTTTGCCCTCCTCCACCAGGCTGGCGTTGAGGTTCTCGAAATCCGCCAGCATGAAGAACACCTCGCCGCGCACCTCGAGAAGCGCTGGGACCGGGTAATCCTTTGATGCAGTGAGGGTTTCGGGGATGTCGTCGATGGTGCGCGCATTGTTCGTCACGTCCTCGCCGACCCGGCCGTCACCGCGGGTGGCGGCCCGCTCCAGCCGGCCGTTGCGGTACACCAGCGCGATCGCGACGCCGTCGATCTTCAACTCGCACAGGTACTGAGGATCCCGGCCGATCTCGGCTTCGACCCGGCTGGACCAGGCCGCCAGTTCCTCGGTGTTGAACACGTCGTCGAGGCTCAGCATGCGGTCCAGGTGGGCGGCCTCGGCGAAGTCGGTGGCGAAGCCCGCGCCCCCGACCAGCTGGGTCGGCGAGTCGGCAACCCGAAGCTCGGGAAAGCGCTCCTCGAGCGCGAGGAGCTCGTTGAAAAGCCTGTCGAACTCCGCGTCGGAGACGATCGGCGCGTCCTTGATGTAGTAGCGGAACTGGTGCTCGCGCACCTCTTCGGCAAGCTCCTGCCAACGCCGCCGCACATCCGGATCGATGGGATCGACCTCGGGATCGGACGTCTCTGCAGCCACCCCCGAAGGCTAGCGGAGGCCACTGACGCCACACGCACGAGCAACCGACGTGCTACCGGCGGGCGGCCGCAGCCGGTGGCCGGGCCGGGCCTCTATCGGCGGCAGCGCGCGATGACCGAACCCACCTTCCGGGCTTTTGTGCTGGTGTCGATCTCGGGGTGCACGCCGCGCTGGAACAAGACGATGATGTCGGACCCACCGAACGCGAAGAACCCGAATTCTTCGCCCTTGGCCACCTGCGTACCACGCGCCGCAGTCAGGTTCACCGAACCCACATGCGACATGCCCACGGGGACTACGGCAACGACGCCCAGATCGCCGTTTCCCGACGTCGAGGTGTCCACAGTCAGCACCCCCCGGTTCTGGAAGAACTCGTACCCGGTGTGTGCGCTGTCGCGCGCCTTGAGCTGATGGTCCTCGAGGTCGACTTGCATGTAGACCTGACCGGAGATCACGAAGGCCTCCTCGACTGTCCCCGCGACCGGGACGTGGAAGCGGTGATACGCAGACGGGGGCAGCATGTAGTGCACGAACGTGCCGCCTGCAAAAGTATCGGCGAAGCGGCTGCCATCGATCAACTGCGTGATGTTGCCGTAGTGGCGGCCTTTGACGGCGGTGGCCGGGATGTTGGAATCGGCGTCGATGTCGTAACAGTGCCGGAAGCTGCAGTCCGCCGGTGAGGTCACCACCCGGTTGTCGGCAGGTGCACTGATGGGACGCAGACCAGCGTTGAGCTCGCGGGCGAAGAACTGGTTGAAGGTCAGCCAGCCGCTGGGCGTGTTCGGCCGGCCGTCGATGAGAGATTCTTCGATGGTGTATTCGGGCGCCTCACGAAGAAACGATTGCAGGATGTCGTCATCGAAGGACGCGGTGGTGTCCAGAAAGCTGCCCCACTCTCGGGCGAACTCGGTGAGCCAGCCACGGAACTTCGGGGAATTCTCGGCGATCGCGGCCTGTGAGACATCCGCCTTCTGGTCGACCAGCCAGAAGAAGTGAGCCAGTCGGTCGCTGACCTCCTTGGCGTAACGTTCCTGTGGCGCAGAGGTTTTCCATGCGGGCGCGTCGGTCTGCTGCGGGATCCAGCGGACGAACCTGGACAGGTAGTCGTAATACTGGGGCAGGTCCCGTGGCCAGTCGAGTACGTCGTAAACGTCGGCATCGAGTTCCTTGGCTGCGCGCTCAGCCGCGCTGCGCAACGACTTCTCCAGTACGTCCGCGAGGCTGGGGTCGTCGTCGAGCAGGGTCTGCAGACTCCGCACGATCTCGTCGGGCTGTTGCATGAACTCACTCCTCACTCTCGGGGTTGTGGCGGGGTCGCAGTCAACACCGCCCTGTCAGCGCCGGGAACTGTTCCGGTCCGCCCTGACTTGGCTCAGGAGGAACGCCCCGCCGGGCACCACGCCCAGAACGATCCGCGCGAGCCGGTCCCGGACTCGTTGGTGCGACGGCGGAGTGGCGCTGCGCTGCGACAAGTCGTGATAGCCCGCGCCGGCCCAGACGGTCGCGGCAGCGGCGTCAGTGAGACCAGCGCGGGCTCGGGAGCGGTCGACGGCGGCAAGTCCCACCGCGGTCATGGCGTGAACCGCGTCGACCCAGACGCCCATCGCAAGCACCTCGGGGCTGGGCCGCCAGCCGGACAGCAGAGCTTGAGTCAAGTGGCGGGCTCCCAAGATCCGTGCGACGACCACGCTCTTGGTATCGACCTCGATGCGGTGCACAGTCTCCATGACGGCGCGAGGCGCGACGAGAAGGGCCAGGCCCCACCCGGCGCGGGTCAATTCGATGGATCTGGAACGAGTGGTGGCCACGTCCGTGCTCAGCGGTCTGGACGGCAACGTGTCGATGGTCATCGTGTCTCCTACGGTCGGCAGAGCGAGGGCCCCATACCGGCGCCGCATCACGTGCGTTCCACGCATCACGGCGCCCGGACGGCCGATGCTCGGGGCAATCGCTCATGCGGTACCCGGATCCTTGGCCACATCACCTCGGAGCCGCACATTCTCAGGACTTTGCAAGGCTGTCGAACACGGTGCGCGGCCTACACCCCGGGCGGGTCGCTCGTGGCAGTGTTGAGCCATGCCCCATCCGGTCATGTTCGACGGCTCCGACCCGATCCTGGCTCGGGTGCGCACCATCGCATTGGCGTTGCCGGAGGCGACCGAGAAGATCTCGCACGGTAGGCCGACGTTTTCGGCGCCGAAGATGTTCGCCGTCTACGGCGGCAGCCAGAAGAATCCCGGCGGTCCGATGATCCGGTACGCCCATGCGCTGCTGATCAAGGCCGACGACAGTGAACGGGAGGCTCTGCAGCAGGACACCCGGTTCTTCTTCCCGGCCTACCTCGGCCCGTACGGCTGGCTGGGCCTGGACTTCGATGCCGCCGAGATCGATTGGACGGAAGTCGCCGAACTGATCGACGCGTCATTCCGGCTACAGGCCCCGGCGCGGCTGATCAAGCAGCTGGACCGCTAGATCGCGTCGGGATCCTCAGACACCGCGTCGGCGGCCCGCTGGCACAGTCCGATCGCGACGCGGGCCCACGCGGCGTCCGCGCCGGCCAGCCCGCAGGCCGGACTGATCCCGACCAGATCGCGAACCGAACTGCGGGAGAAGCCGATTCGATCGGTGATCGCCACAGCCGCGGCGGCCACCTCTTCAGCGGAGGGCCGGGCCGCCGGGGCACTCGTCGGCACCAGGCCGAACACCACGCAACGCCCCGAGTCCAGGAACTCCCCCAGTCCGTCGAAGTCGGCGTCACCAAGCGTGCTCGCATCCACCGAGACTGCGTGGATGGCGCTGCGCTGCAGCACGTTCCATGGGACATCCGCGCAGCTGTGCAGCATCACCTCCGCACCCGCAGCGGCCACACACTCGTCGAGCAGACCGATCGCCACCACCTCGTCGACCGGGTGCACCGGGTTCAGCGACGTCACCCCGGTCAGCCGGCCGGCCAGCGCCGCGGACAGCACCGGCTCGTCATACTGCACCACCACCGTCGTCCCCAACCGTCGGGCCAGCTCGGCCCGGTGTCGCGCCACCCCCTCGGCCAACGACGACGTCAGATCGCGCACTGCACCGGCATCGGTGAGGGCTCGGTGCCCGTTCGGCAACTCGAGCTGGGCGGCCAGGGTGACCGGGCCCGGCGCCTGCACCTTGACCGGCCGCCCGGAGCCGGGGCCGGGGCCGCCGGCTTTCTCCCAGGCCTCCTCGATGGCGTCGATGTCCTCGTCGAGCAGACTCTTCGCCCGGCGGGTGACCGCACCGGGCCGGGCGGCGATGCGGTAGCCGCGCGGCACGGTGTCGATGGCGATGTCGACCAGAAGCGCGCCGGCCCGCCCGATCATGTCGGCGCCCACGCCGCGGGCGGGCAGCTCGACCAGGTGCGGCAGTCGGTGCAGCTCCCCGACCACGATCTCGGCGGCTTCCCGCGGGGCGGAACCCGGCCACGAGCCGATACCGGTGGCTGCCGCGAAATCACTCACCGGGCAACCGTATTGGACGCACCCGGCACGCCGCACGGCCGGGGGCCTACCGTGATGAGATGACGTTGCGCGCGGCAGTGGCCTGTGGCGCTGCTGCGGCGCTGCTGGCGGGCTGCACCCACGGGGTCGACGGGGTACCGCTGCGCGCCCTGGGCGAGCCGCCCTACAACCCGCCGGGCGTCGTCGATGTCGACCGAATCATGCTCAGCCAGGCTCAGATCCAGGCCATCACCGGTGGCGGCCGGGACGTGACGATCATTCCGAGCATGGACGGCAAAGCCATGGTGGACGTCGAGGCACTGGCCGATTCGGTCCCCCGCGATTGCCGCTTCATCTTCGCCGAAACCGACACCTTCGGCACCGACGTCGAGGACTTCCACAAGACCAGCTTCCAATACCCGCCGCGGCGCGGGCTGATCTCCGAGGGCGCCGCGGCCTACCGGGACGAGGCCACCGCACGGCAGGCGTTCAACACCCTCTCGACCGCCGTGCACCGCTGCGCCGAGGGATTCATGGGTGCGAGCCTGGTCGGCGACGTCGGCGCCGACGCCGAGTCACTGCGCACCCGTCCCGGCCGGTGCGGCCGGGACTACCGGCTCAAGTCGTCGGTGCTGGTGGAGGTGACGTTCTGCACGTTCCCCGAGTCAGTGCCCGAGATCGTGATGACGAACATTCTCAACAAGATTCCGGGCGGCTGATCGTCGCGCTGGCGACGACTTCGTCGCCCGCCGGATCTGGCCGGTAGAGCACCAACGTCTGCCCCGGCGCGACACCGCGCAGCGGCACACGCAGGGAAACGCGCAGCTCGTCGCCGACCACTTCGGCGACGGCGGGGACCACGCCACCGTGGGCACGGACCTGAACCTCGCACTCCACCGGCCCGGTGGGTGCGACACCGGAGGTGAACACCGGGCGGATGCCGGTCAGCGACCGCACTTCGAGGTCTTCTTTGGCCCCCACCCGCACCGTCTGCGACTCGGCGTCGATCGCGGTGACATACCGCGGGAGGCCGTCCGGTCCGGGGCCGGCGATGCCGAGACCCTTGCGCTGGCCGATGGTGAAACCGTGCACGCCGTCGTGCTCGGCGAGCACCGCGCCGGTGGCGTCGTCGACGACGGCTCCGCGCCGCACACCGATCCGCGCGCCCAGGAAGGCCTGGGTGTCGCCGGAGGGGATGAAGCAGATGTCGTGGCTATCGGGCTTGTCAGCGACGGCCAGCCCGCGACGGGCGGCCTCCTCGCGGATCGCCGGCTTGGGAGTGTCGCCGATCGGGAAGGCCGCGTGGCGCAGCTGCTGAGCGGTCAGCACGCCGAGCACGTAGGACTGGTCCTTGTCGACGTCGACCGCGCGGCGCAGCCGGCCATCGGACAGCCGGGCGTAGTGCCCGGTGGCCACCGCATCGAAGCCCAACGCCAGGGCTTTGGCCGCCAACGCCGAGAACTTGATCTTCTCGTTGCAGCGCACGCAGGGGTTGGGGGTTTCACCGCGTTCGTAGGACGCGACGAAGTCGTCGATCACGTCTTCGGCGAACTGGTCGGCGAAATCCCAGACGTAGAACGGGATTCCGAGGACGTCGGCGACCCGGCGGGCATCGCCCGCGTCTTCTTTGGAACAACAGCCGCGCGAACCCGTCCGCAGGGTTCCGGGTTGTCTCGACAACGCCAGGTGCACACCGACCACTTCGTGGCCGGCGTCGACCATCCGCGCGGCGGCCACCGACGAATCGACGCCGCCGCTCATCGCGGCCAGCACCCTCATCGCAGTGCCCCCAATGATGAACTGGCCAGTGCGGCCTGGCGGGCACGCTCGACCGCGGCGGGCAGTACCCGCAGCGCCGCATCGACATCGGCTTCAGTGCTGGTGTGGCCCAAGGACAATCGCAGCGATCCGCGGGCGGCGTCGGCGTCGGCGCCCATGGCCAACAAGACATGCGAGGGTTGGGCGACACCGGCTGTGCACGCCGAGCCGGTCGAGCATTCGATTCCGTTGGCGTCCAACAACATCAGCAGCGAGTCACCCTCGCAGCCACGGAACGTGAAGTGGGTGTTGCCCGGGAGCCGGCGATCACCGAGAGCCCCGTTGACGTGGGTGTCCGCGATCGAATCCAGCACCCCGTTGACAAGCCGATCGCGCAGGTAGCGCAGCCGGGCGCCGGTAGTGTCGAGCGATTCGACCGCGACGTCGGCAGCCGCCGCCATCGCGACCACACCCGCGACATCAGGTGTGCCCGAACGGACATCGCGTTCTTGACCGCCGCCGTGCAGCAGCGGAACGCACGCGGTGGCCCGGCGTAGCAGCAGTGCGCCCACGCCGGTCGGTCCGCCGAACTTGTGCGCGGCCAGGCTGACGGCCGACAGGGTGGAGCCGGCGAAGTCCACCGGGATGTGACCGACCGCCTGGACGGCGTCACTGTGGACGGGCACGTCGAACTCGGCGGCCACGGCGGCCAGTTCGGCGATCGGCATGATCGTGCCGACTTCGTTGTTGGCCCACATCACCGTGACCAGTGCGACGTCGTCGTGTTCGGTCAGTGCCTCGCGCAGCGCGGCCGCCGTCACCGACCCATCGGGTTCGGTCGGCAGGAACGTCACCTCGGCGCCCTCATGCTCGGCGAGCCAGGTGACGGCGTCGAGCACGGCGTGGTGCTCGACCGCGGTGGTCACGATGCGGCGGCGGGCGGGTTCGGCGTCGCGCCGCGCCCAGTAGATGCCTTTGACCGCCAGGTTGTCACTCTCGGTGCCCCCTGCGGTGAAGATCACCTCGGACGGCCGGGCACCGAGGCGCGCCGCGATGCTCTCCCGGGCCTCCTCCATGCGGCGCCGGGCGTCGCGGCCCGCGGTGTGCAGCGAGGACGCGTTGCCGACGGTGGCCAGCGCAGCCGTCATCGCCTCGATGGCAGCAGGATGCATCGGGGTGGTGGCAGCGTGGTCGAGATACACCGGACCGGCGGTCGGGCTCATAGCCCGTCCAGGATACCGGCAGGCGCGCAGGCTCCTTGCCACGGCGAACGTCACCCCAGCGTGACGCTCGGCGCCAACCGTGCCTCTGGAGTGGCGTTCGGCGCCGAAATCAGCCCGCCAGTGCGTGACTGTGCTGGAATCGCGGGGCGATCTGCCCACGCACCGCCACCTCGCAGCGGCCCGCCAGCTCCCGCCGGTCGGTACCCGGCAGCTCCAGCGACGCCACCTCGACGTCGACGACGGTCACCCGGGTCCGCACCGTGCGGCTCAGCGATTGCCACAGCGAGTCGTCACCGACGAACGCCGTCACCGTCGAGGGTCGGCCGTCGCGGTGGTGGTAGGTCAACCGCAGCGGCTGCACCGGCCGACCGGAGTCGACGGCGGCCTGGAACATCGCCGGGCGGAACTGGCCGTAGGCCAGGCCGCACCAGGTGGTCCCTTCCGGGAAGGCGACGACGGTCTGCCCGTTGCGCAGCCGCTCGGCCACCGTCGCGACCACCTGCGGCAGCCGGCGCAGGCTGGCGCGATCGATCGGGATGACCTTCATGATCCGCGCGGCCAGGCCGACGGCAGGCCAGTCGATGAGGTCCGCGCGCGCCACGAACGCCCCCGGCAGCACCGAACCGATGACGAAGGTGTCCACCCAGGAAACGTGGCCGCTGACCACCAGCACACCGCGCAAATTACGAATCGGCCCGCCCGACACCGTGATTCGCACGCCCAGGCAACGCAGGAAGATCCGGCAGTACAGCCGCTGAACACGGCCCCGACCCGGCAGCGGCACCGCCAGCAGCGGCACCACCATCAGCAGCATCAGGGCTGCGGCGATGCGGTAGGTCGACCGCACCGCCGCGACCAGCCGCCGCGACGGCGGGGCCCCGCCGGCGCGCACACAGCTGCTGTCACACAACGTGCGTGGCAGCCACGCGTGCTCGATCACCGTCATGGGTTCCCCCCGACTCCGTCGGCCATGTCGCTGGCCGCCGATACCGACCTCAACCTGGTCAGATAGCGCGTATCGGCCTGCCGCTTGTCGAGCAGGGCCGGGAAGTCACCGACGCCGAACTCGGGGTCGTGCGCGGGTTCCCCGCAGACCCGTGCGCCCAGGCGCAGGTAGCCACGCATCAACGGCGGGATGGTCGGCCGGGCCGGCGGTGCGATGTCGTCGAGACCCTTACCGTCCAGCACAACCGGCCGATACGGGTACACCGTGTGCTCAGCGGCGGCGGCGTGGCGGTGCAGCACGAAATCGCGCACCCCGCGAACCTGGCTGCCCGGGGCACCCGCGGGATCTTTCGGGTGCGTCGGCACCGAGACGCATCCGGCGACGTAGTCGTATCCGCAGCGGTCCAGATAGGCCAGGATGCCGGCCCACATGAGCAGCACCACGGCGCCGTTGCGGTGGTCGGCCCGCACCACCGCGCGGCCCATCTCCACCAGCGAGGGCCGCAGCGCGTCGAGCGCACTGACATCGAATTCGGTTGCGGTGTAGAGGCTTCCGGCGGCGATGGCACCGGGTGGTGGCAGCATGCGGTAGCAGCCGACGACCTCTCCGGACGTGTCCTCGCGCACCAGCAGGTGGTCGCAGAATTCGTCGAAGCGGTCGGCGTCACGGCCACAGGCGTCAGCGGGCAGTGTGTACCCGGGCTCGGTGGTGAACACCTGATACCGCAGCCGCTGGGCTGCGTCGATCAGGCTGGGGTCGGTGGATAGCAGCAGCGAATAGCGCGGGCCGCGCAACGCGGCGGACTCGTTCTGGTCGGGGGCTATGAGTACGGATGCAGTGCTCATACCTGAACGGTTGCTGAGCCGTTCGGCGGGATGTCAACGCCAGCATGACGTGTTCGTGCACGCTCGATGACCAACAAAAGCGAAAGGCCCCCGAGCACCGGAAATCGGTGCCGGGGGCCTTCCTGACGTGATTAACCCTTGCGGGACTTGACCGCGTCGGTCAGCTGCGGCGTGACGTTGAACAGGTCACCGACGATGCCGTAATCGGCGATCTCGAAGATCGGTGCTTCCTCGTCCTTGTTCACCGCGATGATCGTCTTGGACGTCTGCATTCCCGCGCGGTGCTGGATCGCCCCGGAGATGCCCAGCGCGATGTACAGCTGCGGCGAGACCGTCTTGCCGGTCTGGCCCACCTGGAACTGGCCCGGGTAGTAGCCGGAGTCGACGGCGGCACGCGATGCACCGACGGCGCCACCCAGCGAGTCGGCCAGTTCCTCGACCACCGAGAACTTGTCGGCACTGCCGACACCACGGCCACCGGAGACCACAACGCTGGCCTCGGTGAGCTCCGGGCGGTCGCCGGCCACGGCGGGCTCGCGCTTGGTGATCTTGGTGGCGTTCTCGGCCTGTGCAGGCACCTCGACCGTCACCTGCTCGCCGGCACCCGCTTCGGGCGCGGCGTCGACGGCACCCGGACGCAGGGTGATCACCGGGGTGTCGCCGGTGGCCTGTGCCTCGACGGTGAAGGCGCCACCGAAGATGCTGTGGACGCCCACTCCACCTTCTTTGACCTCGATGACGTCGGACAGCACACCGGCGCCGGTCCGGGCGGCCAGCCGGCCCGCGATCTCCTTGCCGTCGGCGTTGGCGGCCAGCAGCACGGCGGCCGGGGTGGCCGACTCCACCAGCGACGCCAGAACGTCGACGAACGGGGTGATGAGGTAGCCCGCGGCATCGTCCGACTCGGCGACGTAGATCTTGGCCGCACCGGCGGCCTTGAGGTCGTCGACGAGCGGCGCGGCGGTGCCTGGGGCACCGATCACGACGGCCGACGGCTCGCCAAGGGCACGGGCGGCGGTGATGAGCTCGGCGGTGACTTTCTTCACCGCACCTTCGGCGTGCTCGACGAGCACAAGTACTTCAGCCATAGCTGTTCAGCCTCTTTGTCTTTCGAATGGTCCGGGTAGCGGGATGATCTGCTAGATGATTTTCTGAGCGACCAGGTACTGGGCGATCTTGCTGCCGCCGTCGCCTTCGTCGGTGATCTTCTCGCCTGCGGTCTTCGGCGGCTTCGGCGTGGACGACAGCACCGAAGTGCCGGCGTTGGCCAGGCCGACCTCGTCGCCCTCGACGCCGATCTCGGCCAGCGTCAGGGTGGTCACTTCCTTCTTCTTCGCGGCCATGATGCCCTTGAAGGACGGGAAGCGCGGCTCGTTGATCTTCTCGTTGACGCTGATGACCGCGGGCAGTGAGGCCTCGAGGGTGAACACACCGTCGTCGGTCTCGCGCTCGCCGGTGATCTTCCCGCCCTCGACGGTCACCTTGCGCAGGTGCGTCAGCTGGGGCAGGCCGAGGTACTCGGCGATGATGGCCGGGACCGCACCGCCGGTGCCGTCGGTGGCCTCGTTGCCGGCGATGACCAGCTCGGTGCCTTCGATCGCACCCAGCGCGCGGGCCAGGGCCCAGCCGGTCTGCACCATGTCGGAGCCGTGCAAGCCGTCGTCGAGCAGGTGCACGGCCTTGTCGGCACCCATCGACAGCGCCTTGCGGATCGCCTCGGTGGCGCGCTCGGGGCCGGCGGTCAGCACGGTGACGGTGCCCGCGGCGTCGCCTTCGCGCTCCTTGATCAGAAGCGCCTCTTCAACGGCACGCTCGTTGATCTCGTCCAGCACGGCATCGGCAGCGTCGCGATCGAGCGTGTAGTCACCGTCGGACAACTTGCGCTCGGACCACGTGTCTGGGACCTGTTTGATCAGGACCACGATGTTCGTCATGAGTCTTCTACGTCCTCCTGGCAGGCGTCCTGCGGCCAGGAAAGGTCGCAAGACTTTTGGTCATTCCGCAACACACATCATGTTACCGATGGGTAACTTAGAGTGGTTCGCACGATCACCATAGCTGGTCGAAGTTTGTGTATTAGCAGCCCATCGGTACCGAGCAGTTCGCGAACCGCCAACTTCGGGTTAGCCTGCCTTGCAATGAGCGCATTCGTGACTGATGCAGGTGACAGCGGTTTGCCACTGACCGGCGAGCGGACCATCCCCGGGCTGGCGGAAGAGAACTACTGGTTTCGCCGCCACGAGGTGGTCTACCGCCGCCTGCTCGACCTTTGCGCAGGTCGTGAGGTGCTGGAAGCGGGCTGCGGGGAGGGCTATGGCGCCGACCTGATCGCCTCGGTGGCGCGCCGGGTGGTTGCGGTGGACTACGACGCGGCGACGGTGGCGCATGTGGCCGCGCGCTACCCCCGGGTCGAGGTCGTCGAAGGCAACCTCGCAGCACTGCCCCTGCCGGACGCTTCAGTTGACGTTGTGGTGAACTTCCAGGTCATAGAGCATTTGTGGGATCAGCCACAGTTCGTGGCCGAATGCGCCCGGGTGCTGCGACGCGGCGGACTGCTGCTGATGTCGACGCCGAACCGCATCACCTTCTCCCCCGGGCTGGACACCCCGGTCAACCCGTTCCACACCCGCGAACTCAACGCCGCCGAACTGACTGAGCTGCTGACCGGCGGCGGATTCCGGATGCGCTCGATGAGCGGGGTCTTTCATGGCGCGGGTCTGCTCGCGATGGACGAGCGGCACGGCGGCTCGATCATCGACGCCCAGATCGAGCGGGCACTGGCCGACGCACCGTGGTCCGACGAGCTGCTGGCCGATGTGACCGCCGTGGCGTGCGACGACTTCGATCTGCTGTCCGACACCGAGCGCGATATCGACGACAGCCTCGACCTGGTGGCGATCGCGGTGCGCGTATGAGCCAAGAACAGGTGCCCGGACAATTCACCCTCGTCCTGCACACCCACCTGCCGTGGTTGGCCCACCACGGCCGCTGGCCGGTCGGCGAGGAATGGCTCTACCAGTCCTGGGCGGCGGCCTACCTCCCGCTGATGCGGGTGTTGCGGACGCTGGCCGCCGAGGGCCGTCGCGGCGTGCTCACCCTGGGTATGACACCGGTGGTCACCGCGCAACTCGATGACCCCTACTGCCTGGACGGCATGCATCGGTGGCTGGCCAATTGGCAGCTGCGGGCGCTCGAAGCGGCCACCCTGCGCACCCCGACCGGTGCCGGTGCCGGTACCGCGACGACTCCGGAAGCGTTGCGCGAGTTCGGTATTCGCGAGTATGACGAAGCCGGGCGCGCCCTTGAGGATTTCAGCACGCTGTGGCGGCACGGCGCCAGCCCGCTGTTGCGCCAGCTGATCGACGCCGGCACCGTCGAGCTGCTGGGCGGCCCGCTCGCTCACCCGTTCCAGCCGCTGCTCAATCCGCGGCTGCGCGAATTCGCGCTACGCGAGGGCCTGGCCGACGCCGGCCAGCGCTTCGCGCACACGCCGAAAGGCATCTGGGCACCCGAATGTGCTTACGCCCCAGGCATGGAACACGACTACGCCGCCGCCGGAGTCGGACATTTCATGGTCGACGGCCCGTCGCTGCACGGCGACACCACACTGGGCCGGCCGGTCGGAACGACCGGCGTGGTGGCGTTCGGCCGCGACCTGCAGGTCAGTTACCGGGTGTGGTCGCCCAAATCGGGCTACCCCGGCCATGCCGCGTACCGCGACTTCCACACCTACGACCATCTGACCGGCCTCAAGCCCGCACGGGTCACCGGCCGTAACGTCGACTCGGACGCCAAAGCCCCCTACGACCCGCAGCGCGCAGACAACGCCATCGACACCCATGTCGCCGACTTCGTCGGAGTCGTCCGGCAGCGGTTGATCTCGGAGTCGCAGCGCATCGGCCGCCCCGCACACGTGGTGGCCGCCTTCGACACCGAACTGTTCGGGCACTGGTGGTACGAAGGCCCGATCTGGCTCGAGCGGTTGCTGCGCGCACTGCCCGAAGCCGGCGTCCGGGTCGGCACGCTCAGCGATGCACTGTCCGCAGGGTACGTCGGCACGCCCGTCGAATTACCGCCCAGCTCTTGGGGATCCGGCAAGGACTGGCAGGTCTGGGACGGCGAGCAGGTAGCCGACATCGTCGCGCTCAACACCGAGGTCGTCGACACCGCCTTGACGACCGTCGACAAGGCGCTCGCACACCGCGGGGCCGCCCCCGGCCGGGATGTCGTCGCCGACCAGATCCTGCGCGAGACGCTGCTGACGGTGTCCAGCGACTGGCCGTTCATGGTCAGCAAGGATTCCGCGGCCGACTACGCGCGCTACCGCGCACACCTGCACGCCCACGCCGCCCGGGAGATCTCCGACGCGTTGGCATCGGGACGCCGCGACGCCGCCGAACGGCTGGCCGCGGGCTGGAACCGGGCCGATGGGTTGTTCGGCGCACTCGACGCCCGGCGGCTGCCCCGATGAAGATCCTGATGGTGTCGTGGGAATACCCGCCGGTGATCATCGGCGGGCTGGGGCGTCACGTCTACCAACTGGCGACCGCGCTGGCCGCCGACGGTCACGACGTCGTGGTGCTCTCCCGGCGTCCGTCGGGCACCGATCCCAGCACGCACCCGACCACCGACGAGGTGCACGAGGGTGTGCGGGTGATCGCCGCCGCGCAGGACCCGCACGAATTCGAGTTCGGCCGCGACATGATGGCCTGGACGATGGCCATGGGCCACGCCATGATTCGCGCCGGGCTGACCTTGCGGGCCAAGGACTGGCAGCCCGACATCGTGCACGCCCACGACTGGCTGGTCGCCCACCCGGCCATCGCCCTGGCCGAATTCTTCGACGTGCCCATGGTTTCCACCGTGCACGCCACCGAGGCCGGTCGGCATTCCGGCTGGGTGTCCGGCCAGATCAGCCGCCAGGTGCACGCGGTCGAATCCTGGTTCGTCCGGGAGTCCGACTCGCTGATCGCCTGCTCGGCATCCATGGCCGACGAGATCGGTGAGCTGTTCGGCCCGGACCTGGGCGAGATAGTCGTGATTCGCAACGGAATCGATTCCAGCCGTTGGCCGTTCGCGTCTCGGCACGCCTCATCAGGCCCACCGGAGTTGTTGTACATCGGCCGACTCGAGTACGAGAAGGGCGTGCACGACGCGATCGCGGCGTTACCACGCATCCGGCGTACCCATCCGGGAACGACGTTGACGATCGCCGGCGACGGCACCCAGCAGGACTGGCTCGTGGAGGTAGCCCGAAAGCACAAGGTGCTCAAAGCCGTTCACTTTGCCGGCCGGGTCGACCACGACGAGTTGCTGCGCCTGCTGCACCGCGCCGATGCCGCGGTGCTGCCCAGCCACTACGAGCCGTTCGGCATCGCCGCGCTCGAGGCGGCCGCGGCGGGCATCCCGCTGGTCACGTCCACCGCCGGTGGTCTCGGCGAAGCCGTCATCGACGGCGAGACCGGAGTGTCCTTCCCGCCACGCGACGTCACCGCGCTGGCCGCGGCCGTGCGTCGCGTTCTGGACGATCCCGGCGCCGCGCAGCAGCGAGCCATCGCCGCGCGGGACCGGTTGACGTCCGATTTCGACTGGCACACCGTGGCGGCCGAGACCGCTCAGGTGTACCTGGCCGCCAAGCGCCACGAGCGCGATCCCCTGCCGCGCCGGCCGATCATCGAGCACGCACTGCCGGGACGCTGATGCTCACGGCGTCCAGATCAGCAGATCCTCCATGCCGTTGTTCATGGTGACGGTGGTCGGCGCCGGCCCGGTGACGTCGAAGTGGATCTTGCCTGTCGCCGTGGCGCCCTGCGGGATGGTTGCACCGCTGATGTTGGACGGTGCGGCGACCATCCACAGCACCCGATACGCCGCCTGATTCGGAGCGACGGCGTTGAACTGCGAGATGGCGGGCGTGACCGGGCCGCTGATCGCGTCGACGGTGGCGGTCGCCTCCCACAGTCGGCCCTCCACCGGATAGCCGGGCATCACGTCGCTGCTGGGTTTGAGGTCACTGACCTTCCAGCTCAACGAGACCTGGCCGACGCTGTCGGTCATCGTCAGCGGGCTGCCCAGTCTGCCGACGATGGGATAGTCGGCCGCCGCCGAAAACGGCGCGGCCGCCAGCACGATGAGTGCGCTCAACGCGATGGCCAGTAGAGCCTTGGTGGAACTGGAGATCTTCACAGTGCCCTCCCCGATGAAGACATTGAATGGACGCCTTTGGCATAACCCCGGACGAACGCCGGAAGATAGTGCCCAAAGACCCGGGGAGAGATGACTTACGCCTCTAGACGGGACGCCTTCTTGCGTTCGATGTCGGCCAGCGCCGCCGCCAGTTCGGCGCGCTGCGCGGCCGAGGTATCCCAGGCGAGCTTACGGTTCTTGACGACCTTGGCCGGCGAGCCGACGGCGATCGAGAAATCCGGGATATCACCCTTCACCACAGCGTGGGCGCCCAGGACGCAGCCCCGCCCGACCGTCGTACCGCGCAGCACGGTCACCTTCGCCGCGATCCAGGTGTCCGGCCCGATCCGCACCGGACTCTTGACGATCCCCTGA
This sequence comes from Mycolicibacterium aromaticivorans JS19b1 = JCM 16368, assembly GCF_000559085.1. Lineage (NCBI taxonomy): Bacteria > Bacillati > Actinomycetota > Actinomycetes > Mycobacteriales > Mycobacteriaceae > Mycobacterium > Mycolicibacterium aromaticivorans. Next base: position 843,993 of record NZ_JALN02000001.1, read on the forward strand.
TCTTTGATCGGCATCTCGATGTTGTCCATCTTGTGGTCGAAGTCGCAGACGTAGCACCAGTCGGCCATCAGCGCCGAGTCACCCAGTTCGATGTCCAGGTAGCAGTTGATGACGTTGTCGCGGCCCAGCACCACTTTGTCGCCGAACCGCAGCGAGCCCTCATGCGCGCGGATGGTGTTCTTGTCGCCGATGTGCACCCAGCGCCCGATCTCGAGTTGCGCCAGTTCGGGGGTGGCGTGGATCTCGACGTCCTTGCCGAGGAACACCATCCCGCGGGTGATGATGTGCGGATTCGCCAGCTTGAACTTCAGCAGGCGCCAGTAGCGCACCAGGTACCAGGGCGTATAGGCCCGGTTCGCGATGACCCAGCGCAGCGAGTCCCTGGTCAGGAAGCGCGCCTGCCGCGGATCCCGCAGGCGCGAACCCATCCACCGCTTGTGGAGCGGCGATCCCCACATCGTCGTCATGGCCTGAGAGCCTAGTGGAGGTCCGGGGCGGGTTACCCTCGCCTGTACTGACACAGGAGCGCGATGGCGCGATGGGAAGGTGACACGGGTGCTGCGGCGATTGCTCGCGTTGGCGTCGGCCGCGCTGGTCGTGATCGGTTTGGCTGGTTGCGGCAACACGGACTCCTGGGTGCAGTCCACCGCGGCGCACGGCTGGTCGGCCCAATACGCCGACGCCGCCAACAGCAGCTACACCGGCACGGGCGGCGCCTCGGCGCTCCGGCTGAAGTGGAGCCGCTCGGTGAAGGGCGAGCTCGGCGCGGGCGCCGCACTCGGTGACGGGAGCTACCTAGCGGCGAACGGGCAGACCGCCGGCGGCTGTTCGCTGATGGTGTGGGAGAACGACAACAACGGCAGGCAACGCTGGTGCACCCGCATGGTGCTCGGCGGCGGCTTCGCCAGCCCGCTGTTCGACCAGTTCGACAATCTGTTCATTGGCCAGCCCGGCATGATGCAGTCCTACCCGCCGACCCAGTGGATCCGCTGGCGCCAGAACGTCATCGGAATGCCCACGACTGCACGGTTTCTCGGTGGCGACCAGTTGCTTGTGGTCACCCATCTCGGGCAGGTGCTGGTGTTCGACTCCCACGCCGGTGACGTGACCGGCACCCCGGTGGATCTCGTCGAGGGCCTCGACCCGACTGATTCGGTCCGCGGGCTGGCCGATTGCGCTCGGGGAATGCCGCAGTGCCCGGTGGCCGCACCCCCTGCCTACGCCACCGCGACCCGCACCATCGTCGTGAGTCTGTGGCTGCCCGGCGCCAAGGCGTCGACGCTCGTCGGCTTGCAGTACCACCCCGGCCAGACCCCGCTGCTCACCCGCGAGTGGACGTCGGACGCCATCGCCGCCGGCGTGCTGGCCGCGCCGGTGGCGTCCGCCGACGGGACCACCGTGTACGTCACCGGCCGCGACCACAAACTGTGGGCGTTGAAGACTTCCGACGGTAAGCCGAAATGGTCTGTGCCGCTGGACTTTCTGCCTCAGACCCCGCCATCGGTGTCACCTGACGGGCTGATCGTCGTGGGCGGCGGCCCCAATACCCACCTGGTTGCGCTTAAGGACGCAGGCGACCGGGCCCAGGTTGCCTGGCGCCGCGCGGATGTCACACCGTTGTGCACGTCGAGTCGGGCCGGCAGTGTGGCCTACACGGTGGTCGCGGGCTCGCCGTCGGGACTGTCGTTGCTGGCGTTCGACCCCGCTGACGGTCACACCCTCAACAGCTATCCCCTGCCACAGGCCGATGGCTTCCCGGTGGGGGTGTCGGTCGGTCTCGATCGGCGGGTCGTGGTGGCTACCAGCGCCGGCCAGTTGTACAGCTTCGACCCGGCCTAGGTGAGCTGCAGCGGCGGGAGCGCTGTCCGCGGCACCGAGGCCGAGGTGGCCCCGGCGTCCGACGGCAGCAGCTCGCCCTGACCGAAATAGAAGATCACCGCATCGTCGGTGATGGCGAAATTCTGATAATGCGACGGGTCGAGTCCGTCGCCGGTGGCGATCACGCCGGTCAGACCGGTCTGCCGTTCGAGGTCGGCTTGCACGATCGGGAATATCGTGTTGAGAACCTTGGCGTCGGGCGGAAAGAGCGTCTCGAACGTCACCGGCTTTCGGTGCGCCACATCGTAGGTGAACGCCTTGTACCAGGTTGTCGGACGGGCGCCGCCGACGTCTTGGAAGAGTTTCAGCACCACGCTCTGGGTGGCACCCGGCGGCGGTCCTGAGGTGAATGATTCTGTGGTGACGTCCATTTCGTACGGCACATTGCGGATCGACGGCATCTGCGCGACATTGATGAATCCCTCGCGGTTTTGCGTCAGGTAGTCCAGGACGGCCTGCTCGTCGGCGTAGTCGGTGGGGAACCGCAGATCCATTGTGTAGCCGGAGGCGGCGGTGTGGACATGGCAGACATTGCCGGCCTCCATGGTTCCGCTCATGGCCGCGCAGTCGGTCGCCGCACCGGCGACCGCGATGGATTGTTCGGCGATCAGCACGCCGAAGACCAGCAGGGTGGCCAGATGGGAAATGCGCATTCGTCGACAGTCCTCGCGCTCGAAGACGGCACCGGCGCCGCTGGCCGCCAGCGTACCCGCGCTAGGTGTTTGCCGCGGACGCTCGACAGAGGAAGACAGCAGATCGCTCCCCCGCGCCGGCGCCGATCCGGGTGATCACCAGCGATAGCGAGGCGCGTCCGGCCGGCCGCAGCCGACGACGGAGTGCGTCCGGATCGACGCCGACACCGCGCACCAGGATTTCGAGCTGCCCGCAATCACGCTGTGAGAGTGCTTGGCGCAGAATCTTTTCCCGTAACGGCAGCTCGTCGAGCACTTCGAAGCCACGCACCCCGGCTGGCACGTGATCGCCACTGAGGTAGGCGATCTCCGGGTCCAGCTGCCACAACCCGTGCCGGGCCGCGTAATGGCGGACCAGTCCGGCGCGCACGATCGCCCCGTCCGGGTCGACGATCCAGCGGCCGGTGGGGCGGGTCGGGCAGTCGTCAGGGTCGGCGTCGGTGATCACCTCGCCGCGATCCAGGACGCAGGCCCGCCGGCGTACTCCGGGTGTGGCCAGCGCAGGCGACCACAGACAGGCCTCCCGCACCGAACCGCCGGCCGAGGTCACCTCGATCTCGCCTTCGAAGCCCATCTCTGCGACCGCCTCGAAATCGATTCCGGGCGCGCACTTCACGACGGTGGGGCAGCCGCGATAGACGTCGAACAGTGCGTCCAGCGGTGGCACGTAGTCGCGCGGATCGAAGCGACGACGCCCGCCCGAGCGACGCGCCGGATCGAGCAGCACCACGGCGGCGCGGCTCACCGGGTGCAGTGCATCGGCACGGCACAGCGCCACGTCCGGCACGTTGTGGCGGGCCATCGCCAGGCGCACCTCGTCGATGTCGCTGCCGACGAGCGCGGCCGCCGTGGACCGCAACGCGGCCAACTCGGTGCCGATCGAACATGTCGCGTCGTGCACCACCGCACCGGCCAGGCGGGCGGCCCGATGCCGGGCCACCGGCTCGGCGGTGGCCTGCTGCAGGGCGTCGTCGGTGAACAACCACTGCGACACCTCGCCCAGGTCCCCGAGTTTGGCGACGGCCTTGCGGCGCAACAACGTCGTTTCGACCAGCGCGGTGGCGCGCTCGGCGAACCGGTCGCGGATCGCGGTGATGTCGGCGAGCCGGGTGGAATCGGTCAGCCGATAGCCGGCGACCTCGGCCAGCGCCGCCACACCGGCGTCACTGGTGAGGTAGGTGACGTCGTCGCGCCCGAAGGTCAGGACGGCTTGACCCCGGTGATCATGACGTTGTAGTACCAGCCCTTGGGCACGACGCGCCGCCAGAGGTTGTCATCCACCCAGCTCAGGCCGATCCAGCTGTTGAAGGCGAACTTGGCGTAGCCCCAGCCCAGCTTGCCGGGTGGTACCGCGGCCTCGAACGTGCGCAGCGGCCAGCCGAGCATCGCGGCGGTGAACTCAGTGGTCGAGGTCGACACCTCGACGGCACCCGCGCTGCGGGCCATCCGCTCGAGGTCGGCGGGATCGAAGGTGTGCAGGTCGACGACCGCCTCCAGCGCGGCGGCGCGCGACGACTCGTCGAGTTCGGCCTGCGGCCGCCGCCAGCCCTGAAGGCCGGGCAGCTTGGTGGCGTTGGTGGCCACTCGCCAGGTCAGCGTCGACAGGGAGCGGGCATAGGTGTTGCCGACGCTGGTCGGCTCGCCGGCGAACACGAACCGGCCGCCCGGCTTGAGCACCCGCACGACTTCGCGCAGCGACTTCTCGACGTCGGGGATGTGGTGCAGCACGGCATGTCCGACGACGAGGTCGAACGTGTTGTCCTCGTACGGGACGCCTTCGGCGTCGGCGACCCGGCCGTCGATGTCCAGACCCAGGTTCTCCCCGTTGCGGGTAGCCACCTTGACCATGCCCGGCGACAGGTCGGTCACCGAGCCGCGTCGGGCCACGCCGGCCTGGATCAGGTTGAGCAGGAAGAAGCCACTGCCGCAGCCCAGCTCCAGCGCACGGTCATAGGGCAGCTCACGCAGCTCCTCGGGGGGCACGGTGGCGTCGAAGAGATTGCGGGCGTAGTCCACGCAGCGCTTGTCGTACGAGATCGACCATTTGTCGTCGTAGCTCTCGGCTTCCCAGTCGTGGTACAGGATCTGGGCCAGTTTGCTGTCCTTGAGCGCGGCCTCGACTTGTTCCGCGGTGGCGTGCGGTTGGGGGGCCGGGTCGATCGTCGTCATCAGGGCAGCCTAACTGCCATCGCCGGCGGAGAAGACCTGGCCGTAGCGTTGCGCCTGCTCACGGGCGTCGAGCCGGCCGTCGATGAGTGCCTTGGCACCGGCCAGTGCACTCGGCTCGGCGTCGACGAACCGGCCCGCCCACGCCGCGGCGGCGTCGAAGACGTGATCGGGGGCCACCATCTCGTCGATGAGTCCGAGCGCCAGTGATTCCTTGGCGTCGACGAACCGGCCGCTGAACGCCAGTTCCTTGGCCCGCGCCGGCCCGATCGCGCCGGCCAGCCGCTCGGCTCCACCGCCGCCGGGGACCAGCCCGGCCAGGATCTCGGTGGCGCCGAGTTTGACGTTGTCACCGCTGACCCGCCAGTCGGCGGCCAGCGCCAGGCTCAGTCCAGCGCCCAGCGCGTAGCCGGTGATCGCCGCCACCGTCGGCTTGGGAATCGCCGCCACCGCATCGAGCGCATCGCGGCGCAGCCGGTCGGCGCCCTCGGCCTCGGCGCGGTTCAGCGTGCGCAGTTCGGGGACGTCGTCGCCTGCGGAGAAGATCTCGTGCCCGCCGAACAGGATCACCGTCGCGATGTCGGCGCGGTCGCCCACCTCGGCGGCCGCGTCGATGAGCTCGCGGTACGTCTGCCTGGTCAGACCGTTGGTCGGTGGGCGTGACACCAGCAGCACCCCTACTCCTCTGTGCTGCTCGCCGACGTGCACGTTGACAAACTCGCGCACCTCAGTCGCCGCCGTAACCCTGCGGGGCGCGACGGTTGCGGGCCTCGTTGTACCGATCGCTGTTGAAGAACTCGATCTCCCAGTTACCTCCGCGCACAGCGAGATTGGGTTGGACCACCACGATCTGGCGTTCCAGCGCCAGAACCTCGCCGACCGAGCGCCCCGCCAGCGAGTCCAGTTGCGTCCAGGTCGGCGGCAGCAGGAACGAGCGGGCCTCGGCGAAGTCCTCGATGGCGGCCTCCGGACTGGTCCAGGCGGCGTGATCGGATTCGGTGTTGTGGCCGTCGGCCCGCTGGCCTTCCGGCAGGGCGCCGACGAAGAAGTAGGTGTCGTAGCGGCGGGTGCGCTCTTCCTCGGGGGTGACCCAGTTGGCCCACGGCCGCAGCAGGTCGGCGCGCAGTACCAAATTCTCCCGGCGCAGGAAGTCCGAGAACGACAGGCTGCGGTCGACCAGGGCGCCGCGCGCCTCCCGATAGACCGACGCATCGGCGACGATGCCGTCCGGATCGCCGGCCGGTCCGGCGAACAGCACCCCGGACTCCTCGAACGTCTCGCGGGCCGCGGCGCACACCAGCGCTTCGGCGAGGTCCTCGTCGATGCCGAACCGGGTGGCCCACCAGTCCGGTCCCGGCCCGTACCAGGCGATGTCGGAGTTACGGTCGCGGTCATCGACACCGCCGCCCGGGAACACCATCACCCCGCCGGCGAACTCCATCGCACTATGCCGGCGCATGAGGAAAACCTCGACGCCGTCGGCCGGGGTGTCCCGGATCAGCATGACCGTCGCCGCCGGGCGCACCGGCAACGGTTCCGGCTTGTCGCTCATCAGCGCCTCCTGTGGGCCGCGCGACTGCGCACGCGTCGGGCGAAGTAGCGGCCGTCGATGACGTCCAGCGCAATCGATTGCCCGAACGCGGTGGACAAATTCTCCGCCGTCAGGGTGTCACGCAGCAGTCCACCGGCCACCACCTGGCCCTCGGACAGGATCAGGCAGTGGCTGAAGCCTGGCGGGATCTCCTCGACATGGTGGGTGACCAGGACCAGCGCGGGTGCGTCAGGGTCGGCAGCCAGATCGGCCAGCCGGGCGACCAGTTCCTCGCGGCCACCGAGGTCCAGCCCGGCCGCGGGCTCGTCGAGAAGAAGCAACTCAGGATCGGTCATCAGCGAGCGGGCGATCAGCACGCGTTTGCGTTCACCCTCCGACAGGGTGCCGTAGGTGCGGTCGGCCAGGTGTTCGGCGCCGACGCTCTCCAGTGTGTCCACCGCGCGGGCGTAGTCGATCTCGTCGTAGTTCTCTCGCCACCGGCCCAACACGGCGTACCCGGCCGAGACGACCAGATCGCGGACCAGTTCGTCGTCGGGCACCCGCTGTGCGAGCGCCGCGCTGCTCAACCCCACCCGCTGGCGCAGCTCGCCCATGTCGGTGCGGCCCAGCCGCTCCGCGAGCACGTAGGCGACGCCGGACGACGGATGTTCCATCGCAGCCGCAATCCGCAGCAGCGAGGTCTTGCCTGCGCCGTTGGGCCCGATCACCACCCAGCGTTCGTCGAGTTCGACCTGCCAGGTGATGGGTCCGACCAGGACCCGGCCCCCGCGGCGCAGCGATACTTTCCGGAAGTCGATCAGCAGGTCGGGGTCGACCTCGTCGGCGGCATCGGACACTGCACCATCGTGCCGTATTCACCGGAGTCCGCACGCCTGGGGTCGCTGCGTTTTCGACTCTTCTCGAGGATGTTCGCCCACCCGCTGGCAGCCAGGACCGGTTTCGGGGTGAGACGCAGGACGAGTTGCACAATCGGCCCGATACCGAAGGCGTAGACGACGGTTCCGACTCCCACGCTGCCGCCCAGCAGCCAGCCCACCGCCAGCACGGTGGCTTCGATCACGGTGCGCACCACGCGTACCGAAACACCGGTCCGCGCAACCAGTCCCGTCATCAAGCCGTCACGGGGGCCGGGTCCCAGACCGGCGCCCACGTAGATAACCGTCGATACCGCGTTGAGCAGCACGGCGCCTGACATCAGGGCGACCCTCGCCGGTACCGATTCCGGTGCGGTCAGCACGGCCAGGCCGGCGTCGACGGTGACCGCGATGACGATGACGTTGGCGACCGTGCCGATGCCGGGCTTGTTGCGCAACGGGATCCAGGCCAGCAACACGACGACGCCGACCACCGCCGAGGCCATCCCGATGGTCATCGGGGTGTGCCGGGTCAGCCCCTGGTGGAACACATCCCACGGATCGAGACCCAGCCCGGCGCGCACCATCATCGCCATCGACAGCCCGTAGCCGGTGAGGCCGGTCAGCAGGGCGAACCCACGCAGCGCCGCGCTCACCGGTGGTCGGAGAACCGCACGCGCAAGGCGTCTAGATCCGCGCGCATCCGGCGCGCGTCGGCGTCGGTCTCATCCCCGATGGACCACCCGGACGTGGTCGGATTCCACGGGCCGCGGCCGGGGTCGAGGAGGGTCGCGAGGCGGGAGGCCACTCGGGAGAACCAGGTACTCATGTGAGCCATATTTCCGATCGACTGGCTTGCTCTTCAATAGCCAGTTGACTCATACTGGCTTTCAAATGCCGACGACGATGAAGGCCAGAACCCTCGACCCAGACCTTTTGGTCCGAGAGCTGGGCAACTGGCGTACCTCGAGCAAAAGTGGCCCCACCTACCAGGCATTGGCCGACGGGCTGCGGATGCTGATCGTCGACGGCCGACTGCCGGTCGGTTCGCGACTGCCCAGCGAGCGCGTGCTCGCCGAAGCGCTGCGCGTCTCGCGGACCACCGTCACCGCCGCGTATGCCGACTTGGGCGGCACCGGCTATCTGCATGCCCGGCGCGGCGCCCGCAGCACGGTTGCGCTTCCCCACACTCCGGTCAGTGTCCCCGCCGCGACTTTTGCCGCCATCAACCTGGCGTCGGCTGCGCTGGCCGCCCCGGCCAGCGCAGTGCAGGACGCGTTCACCGAGGCCGCCCGCGAGTCCGCCGGTTATCTGCAGCAGACCGGACATGACATGCGCGGGATCTTGCCCTTTCGTGAGGCGATTGCCGAACGCTATTGCGCCCGAGGGCTTCCCACCGAGGCCGACCAGATCATGGTCACAAGCGGCGCGCAGCACGCGATCGCGTTGATCCTGACGACCTACGTTCAGCCCGGTGATCGTGTACTCGTCGAGCAGCCCACGTATCACGGGGCGCTCAGCGCGATTGCGACCGCGGGAGCCCGGCCCGTTCCGGTGGCGATGACAAGGGAGGGTTGGGAACTCGACGCCGTACACGCCGCCGTGCGACAACTCGCCCCGACTCTGGCCTATCTGGTGCCTGACAACCACAATCCGACAGGGTTCTCGATGCCGCCCGCGGACCGCAAGCGAATTTGCGACATCGTCGCCGAGACACGCACCCGCACAGTGATCGACGAAACCCTCACCGACATCTGGATCGACGAGCCGGTGCCGCCGCCGGTCGCCGCCTCGATGAGCGCGCGCACCGACCTGATGATCACGATCGGATCGATGTCGAAGTCGTTCTGGGGCGGGATGCGCATCGGCTGGATCCGCGCGGAACCGAGCGTGCTCGCGACCATCCGCGCGGTCCGCCCGTCGATCGACCTGGGCACGTCGGTGGTCGAACAGCTCGCTGCGGCAATACTTCTCACGCATCGTGCCGCGGAGGTACTGCCCGAACGCCGGGAGATCCTGCGGAGGCGACGAACCCTGCTGCTCGAACTTCTGGAGCAGCACCTGCCGGAGTGGCGCCCGCTGCCGGGCACCGGCGGCATGTCGCTGTGGGTGCAGCTGCCCGCGCCGGTGAGCTCGGCGATGTGCGCGTCGGCATCCCGGCTCGGCGTCGAGTTGCCACCCGGCCCCCGCTTCGGGGTGGACGGCACACTGGAGCGCTTCGTCCGGATTCCGTTCGCACTGCCCGAGGACGAACTGACCGAGGCAATCGAGTTGCTCGGCACGGCGTGGCGCAGCATCACCGGCTCGGCCACCGTCGAGTCCACGGCCGTGGTGATCTAGGGCGCGCTCACCTCTCTTCGCGCCGAAACCGACGATTCGCAGAGAAAATGCGAGTGATCGCCTGCAAAACGTCGAGTTCGGTGCCTGAGCGCCTACTCCGGCGGAATCTCGACTCGGCGCAGCACGCCGTCGACGGCGTCGGCCGCCTCGATCTCCGCGCGGGTGATGCCGAGGATGAACAGCACGGTGTCCAGGTACGGATGGCTCAGCGAGGTGTCGGCGACCGCGCGCAACGCGGGCTTGGCGTTGAACGCCACTCCGAGCCCCGCAGCGGCCAGCATGTCGATGTCGTTGGCACCGTCGCCGACCGCCACGGTCTGCTCCATCGGAACACCGACCTGGCGCGCAAAGTCACGCAGCGCCTTGGCTTTTCCGGCGCGGTCGACGACCTCGCCGACAACCCGCCCGGTGAGCTTGCCGTCGACGATCTCCAGTTCGTTGGCGGCCACGAAGTCCAGCATCAGTTCGTGCGCCAGCGGATCGATCACTTGGCGGAAGCCGCCCGAGACCACCCCGCAGTGGAAGCCCAGGCGTCGCAACGTCCGGATCGTGGTGCGCGCCCCGGGGGTCAGCTCGATCTGCTCGGCAACGTCTTCGAGCACCTCGGCGGGCAGGCCGGCCAGGGTTTCGACCCGGCGATGCAGTGACTCGGCGAAGTCCAGCTCGCCCCGCATGGCCGCCTCGGTGACGGCGGCGACTGCCTCCTCGGCCCCGGCATGGGCGGCCAGCATCTCGATGACCTCACCCTGGATGAGCGTGGAGTCGACGTCGAACACGATGAGCCGCTTGGCCCGTCGCTCCAGGCTGTAGTTCTCGACGGCGATGTCCAAGCCCTGTTCGGACGCCACCCGCGCCAGCAGCGTGCGCAACTCGCCACCCACACCGGCGGGGACCGACACCCGCAGCTCCAGCCCCGTCACCGGGTAGTCGGAGACGCCGCGGATGAAGTCGATGTTGACCCCGAGCGCGGCGGCCTCGCGAGCCACCACACCGAAGGCTGCCGCCGTGATCGGCCGCCCGAGCACCACGATGGTGTGGGTGGAGGGCTCACGGATGATCGGGGTGTCGTCGCTGCGTTCGATCGTGACGTCCAACCCGACACGATGAATCGCCGTGCTGACGTCGTCTCGCAGCTGTACACCGTCGGCCACACTGGCGTCGCCGGAGACCAACACACCGAGGGTCAGCCGCCCGCGGATCACCACCTGCTCGACGTTGAGTAGGTCTACGGCGTGGCGGGCCAACACTTCGAACAGCGCGGAGGTGACGCCAGGCTGGTCTACACCGGTGACGGTGATCAGCACCGACACCTTGGACATGGTCATACCCGGAAGGGTTGCGGATCCCGAGTTAGGTGCGGACGTGCTCGTCGTCGAGACGCGTGACGTCGCCGTCGTCCGGGCCGTGTGCGCGCCCGACATGGGCCTCGGCACGCATCCGCTCGATCATGTGTGGGTAGTGCAGTTCGAATGCCGGTCGCTCCGAACGGATTCGGGGCAGCTCGGTGAAGTTGTGTCGCGGCGGCGGGCAGGAGGTGGCCCATTCCAGCGAGTTGCCGTAACCCCACGGATCGTCGACGGTGACGACCTCGCCGTAGCGCCAGCTCTTGAAGATGTTCCACACGAACGGCAGCACCGACACACCGAGAATGAACGCACCGATGGTCGACACGATGTTCAACGTCTCGAAACCGTCCGACGGTAGGTAGTCGGCGTAGCGGCGCGGCATGCCGGCGTTGCCGAGCCAGTGCTGCACCAGGAACGTGGTGTGGAAGCCGATGAACGTCAGCCAGAAGTGCACCTTGCCCAGGCGCTCGTCGAGCAGACGGCCGGTCATCTTCGGGAACCAGAAATAGATCCCGGCGTAGGTCGCGAACACGATGGTGCCGAAGAGCACGTAGTGGAAGTGCGCGACCACGAAGTAGCTGTCGCTGACGTGGAAGTCCAGTGGCGGGCTGGCCAGCAGCACGCCGGACAGGCCACCCAGCAGGAACGTCACCAGGAAGCCGATGGAGAACAGCATCGGCGTCTCGAACGTCAGCCTGCCCTTCCACATGGTGCCGATCCAGTTGAAGAACTTGATGCCGGTGGGCACCGCGATCAGGAACGTCATGAACGAGAAGAACGGCAGCAGGACTGCACCGGTGACGTACATGTGATGCGCCCACACCGCCACCGACAGCGCCGCGATGCTGATCGTCGCGTAGATCAGCGTGGTGTAACCGAACACCGGCTTACGGGAGAACACCGGGAAGATCTCGGTCACGATGCCGAAGAACGGCAGCGCGATGATGTACACCTCGGGATGGCCGAAGAACCAGAACAGATGCTGGAACAGCATCGTGCCGCCGTTGGCCGGGTCGTAGATGTGCGCGCCCAGGTGGCGGTCGGCGGCCAGGCCGAACAGTGCGGCGGTCAGCAGCGGGAACGCCACCAGCACCAGGATCGAGGTGACGAAGATGTTCCAGGTGAAGATCGGCATCCGGAACATGGTCATGCCGGGCGCACGCATACACACCACGGTGGTGATCATGTTGACGCCACCGAGGATGGTGCCGAGACCACCGACGGCCAGGCCGAGGATCCACAGGTCACCGCCGGCGCCCGGTGAGTGCATCGCATCCGACAGCGGCGTGTAGGCGGTCCAGCCGAAGTCGGCGGCACCACCCGGGGTGATGAACCCGGCCAGCGCGATCATCGCCCCAAACACGAAGAGCCAGAACGACAGCGCGTTCAGCCGCGGGAACGCCACATCGGGGGCGCCGATCTGCAGCGGCAGCACCAGGTTGGCGAACCCGAACACGATCGGCGTCGCATAGAACAGCAGCATCGCCGTGCCGTGCATGGTGAACAGCTGGTTGTACTGCTCATTCGACAAGAACTGCAAGCCCGGCACAGCCAGCTCGGCGCGAATGAACAGCGCCATCAAGCCACCCATGAAGAAGAAAACGAAGCAGGCGACGCAGTACATGATGCCGATCAACTTGTGATCGGTCGTCGTGACCAGCTTGTAGATCAGGTTGCCCTTGGGACCCATCCGTGCAGGTGCGGGTCGAGTGGCCTCGAGTTCCCCCCGCGAAGGCACAACGGCAGTCAACTGTCCTCCAAAAATCGTTAGCGCGCCGAGAACGTGTAGTTGATCCTAGCCGCCCGTGGCCGCCAATGGGCTGTGGGTCCTACATTCTGTCGTATTTGTCACCGATACACCTTCAACCGCAGCTCAGCGACCCTACAACAGGCGGATGTTACGGTCGGCGTCGTGCTGATCGGTGGTGGACGTGCGGGTGTCGTGGTGGCCGCCGGGGCGGTGCTGGCCGCGGTCGCCATGACAGTGGCGAGCGGGTGCTCCACAACACCGCCGAAGAGCGCGCCGCCGGGCGCACCGTCCCTGGTCACCAGCACCACCCAGATCGCGAGCGCGGGCGTGCTGGGCAACCAACGCAGGCCCGACGAATCGTGTGCGCCCGAGCCGGCTCGCCTGGACCCGGCCGCGCCCGACCCGCAGCGCATCGTGGTGCTGGCCGGCGACGAGCTCGACGCACTGTGCGCGCTGGGCCTCCAGACGCGGATCGTGGCGGCCGCGCTGCCCGACGGATCGACCAGCCAGCCGTCGTATCTCGGCACCGTCATCCACGATCTGCCCGGAGCCGGGACCCGCAGCGCGCCGGACCTCACCGCGATCGCGGCTGCCAAACCGGACCTCATTCTCGGCTCCCAGGCGTTGACGCCACAGTCCCTGCCGCAGCTGACCGCTATCGCCCCGACCGTGTTCGCCGACGCCCCCGGCGCCGACTGGCAGGACAACGTGCGCGCCGTCGGGGCGGCAACCGGACGAGCCCAGGCAGCGGCGGATCTGATCGGCGGGTTCACCGAACAGGCCAAGCAGAAGGGCATGGCCAACGATGCCCCACACTTCCAGGCCTCCATCGTCCAGTTCACCGACACCACGATGCGGGTGTACGGCGCCGCGAATTTCCCGGCCTCGGTGTTGGCGGATGTTGGAGTGGATCGCCCTGCAGCACAACGATTTACCGACAAGCCGTACATCGAGATCGGAATTTCCGATGCCGATCTGGACCGTTCCCCGGACCTGTCGGCCGCCGACGGCGACATCGTCTATCTGTCCTTCGCCTCGCCTGCCGCCAAGGATCGGGCGCCGGCCATCCTGGACAGCGCGCCGTGGCGCAAGCTGTCGGCCAACCGGGACAACCGCGTCTTCGTGGTCAACAACGAGGTGTGGCAGACCGGTCAGGGTCTGGTCGCCGCCCGCGGCATCCTCGACGATCTGCGCTGGCTCAACGCACCGATCAACTAGCCGTAGGCGGTAAGTTCACTCCCGTGTTCCATGTGCTGACGATCACTTATGAGAAGCCACTCGATGTCGTCGACCAATCCCGGCCGGCCCATCTGGCGTTCCTGAACGACGAGGTCGAAGCCGGGCGACTGCTGCTCGCAGGGCGCCTGGAGACGGGGACCGGCGGCGTCCTGATCACCGCGGATATCAGCACCGAAGATGCCCAAAGCATCATTGATCGCGACCCGTACACGCTGGCGGGCGTGGTCAGCTATCAGCGGTTATCTTTTAACGGCGGGGTCCGCGCCGCCGGGCTGTAAACCTCGTCACGTCGGGATTAGGCACCCGCCCCGCCGGGTTATCTCTGTTGATCGCAACGTTGCGATCCAACTTGCACTCAAAACGCTGAACAAATCAGTGCTGCCTGAAACGCGACCAAAGAGGACACGATGAGCACAGTTACCGCTTACGCCGCCACGTCGGCAACCGAGCCCCTGACCAAGACGACCGTCACCCGCCGCGAGGTCGGCGCGCACGACGTCAAATTCGACATCCACTTCGCCGGGATCTGTCACTCCGACATCCACACGGTGCGCGGTGAATGGGGCGGTGTTCGTTACCCGCTCGTACCCGGGCACGAAATCGCCGGTGTCGTAACCGAAGTCGGCTCCGATGTGACCAAGTACAAGGTCGGCGACCGAGTCGGTGTCGGCTGCTTCGTCGATTCCTGCCGCGAATGCGACAGCTGTAAGGCCGGCCTGCAGCAGTACTGCACCGGCTCGGGCATGGTCGGAACGTACGGCTCGGTGGGCAAGGACGGCCAGCCCACCCAGGGCGGCTACAGCGGCAACATCGTCGTCGACGAGAACTATGTGCTGCGCATCCCCGATTCCCTCTCGTTGGAGGCCGCCGCGCCGCTGATGTGCGCAGGCATCACCACCTTCTCCCCCCTGCGGCACTGGAATGCCGGTCCGGGCAAGCGAATTGCGGTCGTCGGCCTCGGTGGACTGGGCCACATGGGCGTCAAGCTCGGTGTCGCGATGGGCGCTGAGGTGACGGTGCTGTCGCAGTCGTTGAAGAAGATGGAAGACGGCTTGCGACTGGGCGCCGGCGAGTACTACGCGACCAGCGACCCCGAGACCTTCACCAAGCTGCGCAACTCGTTCGACCTGATCCTGAACACCGTGTCGGCCAACCTGGATCTGAGCGCCTACCTCAGCACGTTGCGGGTCGACGGCACCCTCGTCGAGTTGGGCATGCCCGAGCAGCCGATGGTAGTGCCGGCGCAGCCGCTGGTCAGCATGCGGCGCCACCTCTCCGGTTCGATGATCGGCGGCATCCCGGAAACCCAGGAGATGCTGGACTTCTGCGCCGAGAAGGGCATCGAGCCCGAAATCGAGCTGATCCAGCCGGATTACATCAACGAGGCCTACGAGCGCGTGCTCGTCAGCGACGTGCGGTACCGCTTCGTGATCGACACCGAACCGCTGCGGACTGCATAGCGGTCACTCGCTGACGGGGTCCTCGGACACACCGGCCAGCGGCCAACCGGCCGCGGCCAGTGTGGCCGCGACCCGCTTGACGTTCTCCGGCCCCGCATCGTGGTGACTGACGTCCTTGATGAATGCCGCGATCTCGTCCTCGTCGATCCCGCCGTCAAGGGCGGCCGAGTCCTTCGCGGTGATGTTGGCGACGACCTCTTTGATCTGCTCTTCGGTCAGCGGCGTCGAGCGCAACAAGGCCAGCAGCGGGACCCGGTCAGGACCGGGCACCCCGTTGGGGTAACCGGCCCGCAGCCAGTTCAGGATCGAGTTCAACAGCGACGTAGCGGTCACGCCGCTCAGTCTCTCGGTTAGGTCCGGACTGCGCCAGCACCGATGGGACAGTTCTCTCCCGGTTCATACCGCGTTCACCGGTCGACGGCGTGTTTGCCCAGGAATTGGACGACCGCATCGGCGAACAGATCGTTGCGATCGCCCGCGACCATGTGGCCGGCGCCCGCGACGTCGGCGAACTCGATCTGGGGAAACCGCGCGAGGAAGTCGTCGGCGCGCTCCTGCGTGACGAGGTCGCTCATCTGACCGCGCACCAGCAGCATCGGGGTGCCTTCCGCCAAGATCGCCGCGACCGCCGCGTTGATCCGATCGACCTCGGTCACCTCGATGGGTGGGCGCGACGCGCTGCCGTCGATGAATTTCGGATCCCAGTGCCAGTACCAGCGGCCGTCGCGGTGACGCAGATTGGCGCGAAGGCCGTCGAGGTCGTCGGGCCGCCGGCGGTGCGGGTTGTACTCCTGAATCATGTCGGCCACCTCCTCGAGCGAGGCGAAACCGGATTCCATTCGGTCGTACATGAATTGGTGGATTCGCGAGGCGCCCGACGGGTCCATGTCCGGGACGATGTCGACGAGGACGAGGGCGCGCAGCGTCTCGGGGGCGATCTCACCGGCGAGCAGCATCCCGGTGAATCCACCCAGGGATGCGCCGACCAGCACCGGGTGCGGCGGCAGCCCGCGCATGAGTTCGAGTACATCGCCGGCGAAGCTGACCACCCGGTAGTCGCCGTCTGGCGACCAGTCGGACTCGCCGTGGCCGCGCAGGTCGACGGTGACTGCCTGCCAGCCGCGGGCGGCGACTGCCGCGGCTGCCCGGCCCCACGATCGGCGCGTCTGGCCACCACCGTGCAGGAACACGACGGCAGGCGCGCCCGGTTCGCCGATGCGGTCGGCCGCGATGCGGACCCCGTCGACACCAGCCGTGCTGAACGGTTCGGGTGCGCTCACACATTCAGCATCGGTGATGAAATCGCCGGCTCAAAGCGCCAGTCCCACCGGAATGAAGCCTTTGGGTGTCGATAGCCGGGACGAACGGCCCTACGGTGACGCCGCCGCGGCGCGGACGTTAGACGGGTGGAGCGGAACGTAGATGACCCATAGGGCGGTCTTTCCCCGGGTGACCCGCGCGTTGGAGCGCCCGTGGTACATCCTCGGCCGGATCGGAGATCAGACGCTGTTCTACGCCAAAGCGATGGCAGGAATTCCGGCAGCAGTGCGCTCCTACCGTACTGAAATCGTCCGGCTCATCGCCGAGATCAGCATGGGCGCAGGCGTGCTGGCAATGATCGGCGGCACGCTGGTGGTGGTCGGGTTTCTCACCGTCGCCACCGGTGGAACGTTGGCTGTGCAGGGCTACAGCTCGCTGGGCAACATCGGCATCGAAGCGCTCACCGGATTCCTGGCGGCGTTCATCAATGTGCGTATCTCGGCACCCGTCGTGGCGGGGATCGGCCTGGCCGCCACCTTCGGCGCGGGTGTCACCGCCCAACTGGGAGCGATGCGGGTCAACCAGGAAATCGACGCGCTGGAAGCGATGGCGATCCCGTCCTTGGTGTTCCTGGTCAGCACCAGGATCGTGGCCGGCATGGTGTCGATCGCGCCGCTGTACGCGGTCGCGGTGATCCTGTCGTTCCTCGCCAGCCAATTCACCACCGTCGCGCTGCTGGGGCAATCGGCCGGGCTCTACCAGCACTACTTCTCGACGTTCCTGAGCCCGATCGACCTGATGTGGTCGTTCGTTCAGGCGATCCTGATGGCCATCGCGATCCTGTTGATTCACACCTATTTTGGCTTCTACGCCTCGGGCGGACCGTCCGGAGTCGGCGTTGCGACGGGTGACGCTGTGCGGACCTCACTGGTGGTGTTGGTGTCGGTGACGTTGCTGATCTCGCTGGCGATCTACGGCAGCCAGGGACGATTCAACCTGGCAGGCTGACGTTCTCAGTCCAGCTGCGGGATCGACGCATCGGTGGCGAGTTCAGCGTAGCGCCGCATGAGCCGAAATGCGGTGGCGCGGTTGAGCTCTGGATCCCGCGCGACGATGCGATAACCGAAGTAGTCCTCCATGGACATCAGCGTCATCGCGATGTCGCGGGCCGGGTCGCTGAGACGGAACGCCCCGGACCGGGCGCCCGCATCCAACAGATCCGTATAGAGACCGACCTGACGGTGGTAGATCCCCTGCACGTCGCGACGCGTGTCCAGATCGAATCCGGCCGCCAGTACCGCCCGCCAGATGGCACGCCACTCAGCATCTTCTGGACCGGTGGGCAGACCGGCAGCGATCGTCTGGGCGAGCTGGCGGCACGGATCGTCGCTCTCGGTGCGCAACCGCAGCCGGTCATCGTAGAACCGGACGTCAGAGCGCAACGCCAGCTCCGACAGCAGCTCGGCCATGTCCTTGAAGTAATACCGGACGGCGTTGGTGGTCAGGCCCAGCTCCGAGGCGACGTCGGAGAGCTTGAGGGTGGCCAGGTCATGGCGTTCGATCAGCGCGATGGCGGCATCCATGATGTCGCCGCGCCGTTCGACCTGCCGGTTCGGCCGTGCCATACCTGCGCCACTCCTGTCGTCGTGCTGGGTGGATCCATCCCATTTTGCACTTCCTCTTGCGTGCTGCGTCACACCGGCGCATAGTTCTTTTCCAATCAGGAAAAAAACTATCGGTGAAGTGAGCGTGACCAATGCGGGCCAGAGACCTCGGCGTAGCCATCGGGGAACACCCCACCGGGCCGCACAACGCCATCACCGACGTCGCGGGTGTCCGGGTGGGGCACACCACCATCACCTCCGACGATCCGCACACCGTGCGCACCGGCGTCACAGTGGTCATCCCCCACGAACACATCTGGACCGAACCGGTGTTCGCCGGCGCGCACCGGCTCAACGGCAGCGGCGAACTGACCGGCCTGGAATGGATCCGAGAATCCGGCGAGCTCACCACCGCCATCGGCCTGACCAACACGCACAGCGTCGGCGTGGTTCGCGACGAACTGGTGGCAGCGCAGGTGCGGGCCCGCGGCGAAGGCGCCTATTGGTCGTTACCCGTGGTGGGCGAAACCTACGACGGACTGCTCAACGACATCAACGGCTTTCACGTGCGTCCCGAGCACGTACGCTCCGCGCTGGACAACGCCAGCGGTGAGCCACCCGCCGAGGGCAACGTCGGCGGCGGAACAGGGATGATCTGCCACGGCTTCAAAGGCGGTATCGGTACCGCCTCCAGGATCACCGACACCATGGCCGGGCGCTACACCGTCGGGGTCCTGGTGCAGGCGAATCATGGCCGGCGCGAACGACTTCGGATCAACGGCGTGCCGGTCGGCGAGCGGATCGGCGCCGCGGAGGTACCGCTTCCCGAACTTCCCGCCCGCTACGAACCCGGATCGGGCTCGATCATCGTCATCGTCGCCACCGACGCTCCATTGCTCCCGCACCAGTGCACCCGGGTGGCCCAGCGTTCTGCGCTGGCCGTCAGCCGACTCGGCGGCAGCGGCGAGCAGTACAGCGGGGATCTGATGCTGGCGTTCTCGACCGGCAACCGCGGGATCCCGCCCTACGCATGGGACGAGAATACGGCGACCTCACGCCCGGAGATCCCACTGCGGATGGTGGCGCCGCAGCTGATGACCCGACTGTTCGACCTGACCATCGAGGCGACGGAGGAGGCCATCGTCAATGCCATGGTCGCCGCCACCACGATGACCGGCCGCAACGGTTTCACCGTCCACGCACTGGACCACGACTTACTTCGCCATGCGCTGTCCCCCACTGCCCGAACACTTCAGGAGATCCCATGACCACATCCACCAAGGCCGAAGGGCGCCGCCTGAACGGGCGCCTCGGACCGATCGGCATCGTGTTCATGGTCGTCGCCGCGGCCGCCCCACTGACCGTGATCGGCGGCAACATGCCGTTGGCGATGGGACTGGGCAACGGCGCGGGTGCCCCGATGGGATTCGTGATCGCCGCACTGGTGCTCTTGGTCTTCAGCGTCGGGTTCGTCACCATGACACCGTATGTACCCGAGGCCGGGGCGTTCTTCTCTTATGTGACAGTCGGACTCGGTGAGCGCGTCGGCAAGGGCATCGCGGTGGTCGCGCTGATCGCCTACACCGCGATCCAGGTGGGCATCTACGGCTACATCGGTTGGGCCATCAACGACACCGTCACGCATTACAACGGGCCGGTGATCCCATGGCCGGTGTACTCGTTCGTCGTTCTGGCGATCGTCGCGGTACTCGGCTACCGGCATATCGAGTTGAGCGCCAAGGTGCTCGGTGTGGCGCTGGCGCTCGAGATCGGCATCGTCGTCATCCTGGACGTGGTGATGGTGGCCAACCCCAGCCCGGCCGGAGTCACGTTGAGCTCGTTCGATCCCGCCGTCTTCACTCACGGCACACTGGGCATTGCAGTCCTGTTCGCGCTTACCGGATTCATCGGTTTCGAGGCCACCGCCGTATTCCGCGACGAGGCGCGGGATCCGGAACGCACCATCCCGCTCGCCACCTACGCCGCGGTCATCATCATCGGCGCGTTCTACGCGATCACGGTGTGGGCGTTCGTCGTCGCTCTCGGGCCCGACCAGGTGACCGCGACAGCTGAGAAAACCCTTGCTGGAGAAGGCAATATGCTGCTGGATACCGCCGGTGACATGCTGGGGACGATCGGGCGCGACATCGTCAACGTACTGCTGTTGACCAGTCTGTTCGCCTGTGTGCTGTCGTTCCACAACGTGATCGCGCGCTACCAGTTCGTGCTGGCCGGAAAGGGTCTGCTGCCGGCCAGACTCGCCGGCGTGCACGACAACCACGAGTCGCCGGCATTCTCATCGGTGGTCCAGACCGTCACTGCCGCCGTCATCGTCGGGGTGCTGGCGATCCTCGGGATCGACCCGCTGGTCGGCGTTTTCGGCTCGATGGCGGGAATCGCCACCGTCGGCATGGTGGTGCTGATGCTCACCACGTCAATCGCGGTACTGGCGTTCTTCCTTCGCGGGCGCGCAAGCGGCCCACTGTGGACCACCCGTCTGGCGCCGGCACTTGCGGTGCTCGGATTGCTGGGAAGTCTGTGGCTGGTGCTGTCGAACTTCACCTTGGTCACCGGCGGCAGTGCCACATTGAGCACCATCTTGGCCGCGATCCCGTTCGTCGGCCTGATCGCAGGTGCGCTCGCCTGGCGGCCGTCGCGGTCATTGGCACCCTCGACAAACTGATTCGAAGCCGAGGCGCCGAACCCGTGCTGCCGCACGGCCTCTGGCATTTACGAGGCCGTGCGGCCGGACGTCCCGAGGACTAGAAGTTCCAGTCCTCGGCTTTGGTGACGACGGCCTTGCCGATCACGTAGGACGAGCCCGACCCGGAGAAGAAGTCGTGGTTCTGGCCTTCCCCAAGGTCAAGGTTGCGCACAACGCACGACCGGCAAAAAACGGCCACAAGAGTTGACTGGAATGACTGGAATAGAGCGAGATTGTGGCCAAAACGTGGCCATGGGATCGCGGCTAAATCCCGCGCCAGGCGGCCCACAGCCGCCCCTTTCGGTAAACCCGGATAACCCGACAAACCCGGATTCTGCAACTGCGGTCACGGCCGATGATCACTCGCACAGAACTACCGTTATCGGTAGTTAGGCGGATCATCGTCGCCACGGTGCAGTTTGTTGCTCTGTTCGAGCAGCGTCTGCGCATGAAGCTGCGCATCTTCGATGGTTCGATGCCATTGCTCATATGTGGAGTTGCGTCCGTGATGGTGACGGTTTACGACTACCGTCTTGAACGGCTTGTCCGAGTAGGGAAGATCGCCACCTTCACTAATCGTGATGCTTACCCAACCGCCGACGATTGTGTCGATGATCCGTTCATTCACGACTTAGCTCTCATCACGTCGTGCGGCTGCCGTTCGCCGTCGCAACCACGTGACCACGTGACCACGGCCAGCGGGCCGAACGCGGCCGCCGGGTACACGAAGATCCACGGATGCCCCCAGCCGGAAATCAACTCCACAACGATTGTCGCGACGAACACCACCGCCAGCACCGCGCACACCCGCCAAAGCCAAAGCATGCCGGGCACCCTACCCACCGATACCGCCGACAGAACCCGGAACGGTGCCCATGCACACCTTGCACCACCGTAAACGGGGAAGCACTACGAGCGTGGATCACACCCTGAGCCCTTGGAAGTGGATCCGCTACGACCCTTGGTCTTCGATGGCGACCGTACGCGCCACAGCACTCACCTCTCAATCGCTCTTCGCCGGGAAGTTCCGCCAGCCAGCGTCACGGCTCCACAACAGCACCCGACGGGAGCCCTCGGGTGCCAGCCACAGGTGGCTGACGTGGTCCGGGATCAGCGGCGGATCAGGCGGCAGCGTCTCCTCAAAGACCAATTCCGAGGAGATTGCGAACGGAAGAGCGCTGCTGTGCAACGGGATGAACAGGTGCCGCTCATCCACGTCAGCGCACTTGGCGAGCTTGTCGAAGTGTGTCTTGATGTGCGCCTGTTCGAACGCCTCGCTTAGCGCGTCGGCGAACCCAGACAATTGCTCGTCGACGGCTCCCCCACCGCCAACCGGCACCACCATCGCCCCCGGATTCTTCATCTCCTTCACCCGTACGTCTGGGTAGCCCGTCATTTCAGACGATGACTCGTCCACCAGCCATTTCAGGTCCGCATGCGCAGAAGGCTCCCAAGCAATCCGGAACGGAGATGGCTCCGAAGCGCCCTCACAAATGCGGATGATGTTCTCGTAGCACTCTTTCAGCCGGTAATAGTCCTCCACGGAACCCACTTCGATGGTCCAAAACCAGTCACCCGGTACCGGCCACGTGCGATCCCTAAACAACTTCATCGCCAGCTTCAGCGCGTCTTTGGCCGCCAGATTGGTCACTTCGAACGCTGCCTTGCGACCGTCTGGGAACGTCAACATCGCATCCACGGCACCTTGCCGCCCGTCGATGTCCCACGCTTCGGCCTCGATTACGTCGAGCTCGCGCACGGCGACCATGCACGCAGCCTGCTCTTGCCGGTCCAACAGATCGATATTGATCAAGCGTGGTTGTCCACTCACGTGCGCCAGGATATGGCCTAGCAATGCGGGGGACTGTTCGTCATTGGCTGTGTCCCTCTGCTGCCCAAGCGTTTTGAATGCGGTTGATCTCGTTAGATGACCACTGGCGGTCGATGCCCGACGTGCAGGCGACTCGCTCCCATGCCACTGGCTGACCTTGCTCTGTCTCGAAATCAGGTTGACTTTCCAGTGACACATTGACTTTCGAGACCGATATCTGAGACTCGGCGTCCTCGGAGTTCGGCTCGACCATGGAGGTCGGCACGGCCGTCTCAGATGTGGTCTGTTTTGAGACGGTCGGCCGGTGGCGATTTCGATGGAACTCCCGTCGGAACTCTCGTCGCGGTGCCGGTGCCGGTGGCAGTTGGCGTTATCGGTGTTCGTGTTCAGGCGGACGCGGGCCGGTCAGGCCGGACGCCCAGACCAGGACGGTCGTGGTCAGCGGGGTAACTGACGACCCCGCCGTCGTGCCCCACACACGGACTTGGCAAACAATTTAATTCAATGTTGACAAAGGTGAGCGATTAGCATCCCGATAAAGGCGAACAGGTTGACTTTGCGCCGTCCAAGGCGACCGCCTTCAAATATAGCCTTCGCACGTCTATGCTGTTTCGGTCTGGGATTGGTAAGTGCATACGCCCCTTGATTTGAAGGGGTCATGACATCAGAATGTCTGTACAAGACCTGGAGGTTTAGTAGCAATGGCGGAAAATGACGCCTGATTCCAGGGTGCCATCGATCTCTCCCGAGAACAAGTCAAAGCTCGCTGGCCACGTTCTTGGTCAGCTGTCTGTTCTGATATTAGTCGGTGCCCTTCTAGGCTTCCTCTTCGGTATCTCTCAATCGCAGAACCGTTGGATCGATGCGTTCAACGGAGTGGTGATCGCGTTGGCCAGTGCAGCGGTCGGTGGGTTGCTCGGACTCCTGTTCGGTGTTCCCCGCGCCCTCGCAGGATCACCCGACTCCACTAGCATGCAGACCACCACAGCACGTACGGCGGCTGGCACGTCCGCGTCAAGCTCCAGTCCTACAACTGCCAGTGCAGCGGGTTACGGCGCGAATACCAATCTGGAACAGGTTTCAGATTGGTTGACGAAGCTCCTATTAGGAGCTGGACTCACTCAGCTGATTCTAGTACCAAGCGGGCTGCAAAGACTGGGGTCATATCTTGCCCCTGGGCTGGGAGGAGGATCAGGAGCCAGTTCATTTGCGGTTGTGCTGGTAATTTATGGCCTTCTGATCGGCTTTTTTCTGGCCTTTCTCGCCGCTCGGCTCAAGCTCGGAGCCGCATTTAAGGAAGCTGATGATCTGGCCCAGAGCAAGCCGGTGGTGACTGCCTGGGTCCATCAACTCCCAGATGCGCCCGTAGGGCCAACGATGCTTCAAGTTTTAGACCCGAAACAAACTGCATCACCTAAAAAGCAGCAGACCGCTCTCCATCTGTCGCAGCAGTTCCAAGCCATAGAGGAGCAGACGCCAGGATCGGCATGGAAGGCCGATGATTACCGGCGAGTCGCTAAAGAATTGGCCGCAGCCAAACTTTATGGCCAGTCGCTACAGATCCTCAACGACGGTGCGACACACCACCCGAACGACCCGAGCCTGCCGCTCTACACCGGAGCCATCTACGGCATGTATTTGAGTGACCACAAGTCAGCTGATAGCAACTACTTCAAGGCTCTGGCAATCAACCCTGCATACGCACCAGCTTTCTATAACTTGGCCTGTAGCGCTGTCAGGCAGGACAAACTACCCGACGCTCACGACTATCTGACCAAGGCCTTTGAGATTGATCCAGGGCTACGAGACCGGTCCACGAGCGATCACGTATGGGACAGCGTGCGAGACTCAGAGGAGCTTAAAGATTTACTGCCCCAGGTTTCCTCAGTGGCGAACACCGAGAACACCCAGAACGATGAGAAGTAGGACAGGCTGACGGATTACATCCTGACCGTTCCGCCGCACAGCGACACGCATTTCCGACTGCCCTTGGCGGCGTTGGTCTCCACTTCTTCGGCCACCTGGGACGTTTCTTCCGCCGGTTGACCGGGCGCTCCCTCAAACGCCACCTGGCCCGAGTCGTCTTCACACGGCTTCACACCGATCACCGCTGCTGCAACGGCGGCGCGCAGTACTTATGACGTGCAATCAGATGTACCGGGCTGGAGTTCGCCGGGGAGCCCAGCCGATGACGGGAACCGTGTCAGATGCTCGGCGGTGGCAGCGCTGACCTTGACCCGGGGAGCAGGAACTAGCAGAGGAACATCTGCGCACTTATCACCAGGGCCGCGCTATCAGGGGACGATGCCAATGCACAACGGATGTGGGCCGTCGGCATTGCCTCCCGTGCTGATGTAGCCGCCGCTAGTGACGCTGTACCACGCCTCCTTGCCAAGAAAGAAGGCGTCCGTATCACCCATTCCGTAGCGACTCATAAGCATGTTTTTGAGTCCTGAGGTGTAGTCGGCACCGCCCGCAACTGCCTTGCAGGCGAACGTGACTGCTTCGGGCTTCCAGTTGCCACATACCTCGCCAGTCGCTGTGTCACACACCCAAGTGTGGTGCTCGCGCCAGTCGCCCTGCTGGCCGTCAGTGCTGTCGGAATGAGCGGTCGTCGGATTTGTCGTGGTCGTCGGTGTTGTGGTCGCCAAAGATAGTGGTGGCGGTGGGCTACTCGTAGTGGCGGTCGGCCCCGCGCGGGCCGAACGGCGCAGGGTCGCGTAAGCGGTGATGTTCTGTTGTTTAGACGCCGCGTAGTAGGTGGACATGAAGGAGAGCGTGCCATCGCTGCGCGGGGTGAGAGTGACGTCCGAGTTTACGCAGTTGCCCTGCGTCATTGTTTCGGTAATCAGCCGTACTCCGTTCGCTGTGGAGCCGTGCTGAGTCCATGTGCCGCTGCAGGAGAGCTGCGGGTAGCTCACCGTGCCGGTGAGCTGTGCGCCGTCAACGATTTCGGCGACCACATCGAAACCCGATTGGGCACCGGAAACAGGTCCAGACCACTCGCCGGTCAACGACATCGGCGCCGTGGTCGGGCTGGCCAACGACGTTGACGGTTGCTGGCGAGCCTGTTGCCAAGGACGCCAGACCAAGGTGGCGACGCCGATTAACAGCATGATTGCGGCGACACACCCCAGGACAACCGATCTACGCAGAGAGGTTGTGGCGGGTTTGGCAGGCGATCTCTTCGGGGACGCGGGTGCGGATTTGTCTGGTTTCGGTGCGGCCTGAGTACTGGCGTTTGCAGACGCTGCTCCCTGTCCAGCACGGGAATCATCCGCTAGGGCCGCCGCGAATGCCGAACACGACGGGAATCGGTCCTGCGGGCTTTTGGCCAGCGCTATTTGGAGGAGGGCGTCGAGCGATGCGCAGTCAGGGCGATGGTCGCCCAGCGTGGGTGGGGTTGTGTTGAGGTGGCGGCTGATCACAACGGCTGGATTGGAGTGTGGGAAGAGTTGCGCACCGCACAGCAGGTGGTAGGCAGTGGCAGCGAGGGCGTACTGATCAGCTCGTCCGTCCATATGTTCGCCCATGAGTTGCTCGGGCGCTGCGTAGGCAACGGTCCCCACCGTCGTGTTGGTCGTGGTGAGGCCGTTGGTGTCGTCGAGCGGGCGTGCGATGCCGAAGTCAGCGAGGAAGATGCTTGGGTCGTCGGTGTCGAGGCCGGCAACGATGATGTTGGCGGGCTTCACGTCGCGGTGCAGCAGGCCCTTTTTGTGGGCGTAGTCCAGAGCGCTAGCCACCGCATTCACAATTGGCATGACAGTTTCGACGGGCATGCCAGCCGGGTAGCGCTTCTCCAATAGCTGACTGAGGTCGGTGCCGTCGATGTACTCCATCGCAATCCACAGTTTGCCGTCGTTCTCGCCTCGGTCGTGGATGCCGACGATGTGTGGGTGCCGAAGGTCTGCGGCGAGGTCGGCCTCGCGAATGAAGCGGTCCCGGAAGGAGGGATCGCTAGATATGTCCGCTCGAAGGACTTTGAGGGCTTCGCGGCGAGGCAAGCGGGGGTGCTGGACCAAGTAGACCTCACCCATGCCGCCTGAGCCCAGGAGTCGGAGCACGCGGTATCCGGCGAAGGTCTCACCGATCCGCAGCGGCATGGGCGAATGTTAGCTGCTGAGATCGCCGTGCCCGACCACTTCGCGTAGCCATGCCGGAGTACCGCCCGGCCGGTTCGCATCCTTCGCAGTTGGCCAAGCCCATATTCTGTGCCTGAGTTGGTCGGCGACTTCAGGGCGGCGCGTCCACGGAATTTCGCGACCTACTTTCTGGACGCTCAGAACTCGTCTATTCCGAGACGGCGTCCAGCCCTGGACGCACACGCACCGGTTCAATATTTGGTTACCGCCGGGCGCCTCCTGAGGCTGGCTTGGGCCTTGCCCCCATGTAGTGGACACGGGATTTGTGGTTATGCGGCTTCGGGCAGCGTAGCCGGTGTCAGGTTCCTTTCGTAGGTCGCGGGGCTGGAATGACGGCAGTAGGAGTGCCGTCGTGTGGTGTTGTAGCGGGCCAGCCACCGAAAGACCTCACGGCGGCAGATCGCCGCGTCCGGCCAGCAGGCACGGTCTTGCAGAATCTCGCGCTTGAGGGCGGCGTTGAACGATTCGGCCAACGCGTTATCGGCACTTGACCCCACCGCACCCATCGACTGGACGACCCCCAGATCGCGGCAGAGATTCGCGAAATCCCGTGAGGTGTACTGACTTCCATGATCTGCATGGAATATTGCACCAGCCAGTGAACCCCGCAGTGCAGCAGCGGCTTTGAGCGCATCGATGACCAGTTCGGTGCGCATGTGATCGGCGATCGCCCACCCGGCGACCCGCCGTGAACAGCAGTCGATCACGGTGGCCAGGTACAGGTTGGCGCCGGTCGCCAATGGCAAGTAGGTGATGTCGCCGACGTAACGGGTGTTGACCTGCGCGGCGGTGAAATCGCGTTTGAGCAGGTCGGGGACCTTCTGGTTCGCCGGGTCCGCCACGGTCGTCTTGACCCGACGTCGGCGTCGATAACCGGCGATCCCGGCGCCGCGCATCACCCGAGCCACCCGCTTGTGGTTGACCCGCTGCCCCTCGGGCGCACCGTCGTTGAGCTCGGCGGTGATCCGCGGCGCCCCGTAGGTGTTGTCCTCGTCGTGGACGGCGCGGATACGCTCGGCCAGCGCCTCGTCAGCAGCCCGACGGGCCGCTCGTCCGTCAGCACCGGCCAACCACGCGTAGAACGACGAACGCGCAACCTCGACGACTGCGCAGAGCCACTTCACCTCGAAGGCGTGCAGGTGGTCGGCGACAAACTGAAAGCGGCTCACCAGTTCGTCTCCCCGGCGAAATATTTGGCCGCCGACCGCAAGATGTCACGCTCGGTGGACAACCGCGCCTCGGTGGCGCGTAACGCCTTGACCTCACTGCGGAGGCGGGCCAGCTCCTGCTCAGGGCTCTCGGCCCCTAGCACAGGCTCGGCCACTACGACACCGCGGCGGTGCCGAATCGGCACCCCGGCCGACTTGCACCACGCCGAGAGCGTGGCCTCGCTGACACCGAGCTCGGCAGCGATCTGGGCGATCGTCGCGCCCTCGGTGTCCCGGTAGAGCGCGACCGCGTCACGCTTGAACTCATCGGGGTAATTTTTCCTTGCCATCGGGTTGGATCATCTCGCTTCCCCCAGCACATTCCTGGGATTGAGCGTGTCCAACACACGGGGTCAAGTCCCCTTCGCCCGGCAAGTGCCGTTGCCATCAAATTGGCGCAGCAAATACTGCTACGCCAATTAGTCGGGTTTGGACTGTGGAACTTTCTTGTCTGTGGATTTGCTGCTAATTACTGTGCTGATGCTGTGGTTGGCGACAGAGCCGTGTTCGGATGTACGAGGCCGATGCAGGGGTCGGGATGTCAACTGAACATTTTCGGGGGACGCGGTGACGGGATCTGGAAATCCAGCGGTAGCCCCAACGGGCCAAAGCCGGGGAAGGAAGGGCCGCCAATGCGCACGTCGCCGCCGGGAGCCCTATGCGTGGCTGGGTGCTAGCGCGGTCACCCTCGGTTTCGGAGTGGTCTTTGCTGTCGGAGGCTCAGGTGTCGCCCGGGCTGAAACTGGCACAGCACCCGGCGCGGTGTCGGACAGCGCAGCAAGGGGCAACTCAACCAGCGACGTAGGTTTCCCGTCGTCACCGCATCTGCGCACAAGCTCGCGGATCGCGACGCCAACGTCCGGCGAGGAATTGTCAATACCTGTGGATCGGCGTGTTTCAGGCGACCTCCGTTCCGGCTTGCTGATCGCCGTCTGAGGGCGGTGTCGGTGGGGTGATTTCGGTGGGGCGTTCGAGCAGTTTGCCCTTGTGGAAGACCGCGCCGGCGCGGACCAGGGCGACCAGGTGTGGTGCGTTGACGGCACGCCAGCGGGCCGCGGCGGCGTCGATGAGCTTGTAGGCCATGGCCAGACCAGCCGCACGTGATCCCGGCCCCTTGGTGACCTTGGTTCTCAAACGTACTGTGGCAAAGGTGCTTTCGATCGGATTTGTCGTGCGTAGGTGGATCCAGTGCTCGGCGGGATAGTGGTAGAACTCCAGTAGGGTGTCCAGATCGTCGGTGATCTTGGCGACCGCCTTGGGGTACTTGGCCCCGAAGTCGACCGTGAAGGCCTTGACCGCGAACTGGGCCTTGTCGATATCCTCGGCGTTGTAGATCTCCTTGAGCGCCGACAACGCCGACGCGTGCGCTGATTTCGGCAGGGCGGCAAGCACATTGGCTTGCTTATGAAACCAGCACCGCTGTTCTTTGGTGGCCGGGAACACCTCGCGTACCGCTTTCCAGAAGCCGAGTGCGCCATCGCCGACGGCGAGCACGGGTGCGGTCATGCCGCGTCGTTTACAGTCGCGCAGCAGATCAGCCCACGACTCGGTCGATTCCCGGTAGCCGTCGGTGATCGCCACGAGCTCTTTGCGGCCGTCCGCGCGCACGCCGAGCATCACCAGCAGACACAGCTTTTCCTGGTCCAGGCGGACCTTGAGGTGGATGCCGTCGACCCACAGGTAGACGTAGTCGGTGCCCGACAGGTCCCGGGCGGCAAACGCGCGGGCCTCGTCCTGCCACTGGCTGGTCAGCCGGGTGATCGTGGTGGCCGAGAGCCCGGCACCCGAGCCCAGGAACTGCTCCAGAGCGGGGGTGAAGTCGCTGGTGGACAGCCCGTGCAGGTACAGCAGCGGCAGCACTTCGCTCATCTGCGGTGACTTGCGTGCCCAGGCCGGCAGGATCGCCGAGGAGAACCGTTTCCGTTCACCGGTGTCGGGGTCGACGCGTTTGTCGTTGACTCGCGGTGCTTTCACCTCAACTGCCCCGGCTGCCGTCAGCACCTCGCGGGCCTGGTGATAGCCGTTGCGGACCACCAGCCGATGCCCCTTCTCATCGAGCTGATCGGCGAACTGGGCCACGTAGGCGGCGACCTCAGCCTTCAACGCGGCGGCCAGCATCTGACGGGCGCCGTCGCGGACGATCTCGTCCAACAACGACCGACCAGCACCGCCAGTGCTTTCGTTGGCCTCGATGGCATCGTGAACTACGGTGAGCATGGGCGTACCTTCCCGAACCAGCGCGCCAACGCCGGCTCATGATCGGACCTTCGGATATTCAGATCATCCTCGGGAAGGTGCGCCCACTTTCACGCCCCCTCACCGAGGCTCATCCACAGGTTCTGATCATTGCTCACGTCCGGCATCGGCTCGACCCGACGGATTGCGGTGAATTCGCCGGCGCCCAACATCATTGTTGTGTCACCACCGTCGGCCACTAGCCGACCGGTATCCCCGATCGGCAATAACGCAGCGCCCACGTCCGCGATATTGCAGGTGGGCCTAGATTCGGTGTCCCCAGGAGCACATCTGAAGTGGGCGCTGGCGAAACCGCCGGCTCTGGTGGCGTCAACATCATCGGCCACCATCTCGGGGGCTCCACCGGCTACGGCTGCCTTAGTCCCAACGTGGTCGCCCTCGCTGCTGGCTCCGATCGGCAAGGTTCTTGTCGGCCTTCTGCTATCGCTGGGTGGGTTGAACACGAGTAACCCGAGTCCCTCTAACCCGTTCCAGCAGTTCTTGTACTCACTAGCCAAGGGTCTCAACGAGACTCTTGACCCTGCCCCATCACCAGGATCGCCCACCGTCGACACTCCGAACCTCAACACCGGCGTCGTCACTGGATCTCTCGGATTTCCCACCGGCAGCGGTCTCACATACACGGTCACCCAGCCCGCCAACGGCACCGTGACTGTGGCCAGCGATGGCACCTACACGTACACCCCGACCCACGCTGCTCGCCAAGCCGCCGGGTTGTCGACTACCGAAACTTTCACCGCCACCGTGCACGAGGGTCTGTCGACCAACTCGGTCACCGTCACCGTGCCCGTCGATCCGGGCACCCCGGTCGCAGGGACGCCCACAGCAGGGATACCAAACTCAGGCACCGGGGCAGTCCTCGGTTCCGCGGTCTTCTCCGACACCGCTGGACGGACCCTGACTTACAGCGCACCGTCCACCAGCACCGGCGGTGGCACAGTCAGTCTTAACACCAGCACGGGGGCTTATACCTACACTCCCACCGTGGCCCAACGCCAGGCTGCCACTGCGACCACAACCGACAACTTCACCATCACCGCCAACAACGGGGTCCGCGCTGCGACAGAGACCGTCACCGTGCTGGTGTCTCCGCCGATTGCCGATACCGTCATCGCGACCTTCGAAGTCGGTATCTCTCCGAACGACGCTGGAGTCGGTGGCTCTCCAGCTGCGGTTGTGTTCAGCCCCAATGGTAGCCGCGCGTACGTCACGGGCTACGCAAATGGCGGTGGCACGGTGTCGGTAATCAACACCGCTACCGCCACCGTAATAGCCACCATCGCGACTGGCATCAACAGCTATCCGAAAGTGCTGGTCATCAGCCCCAACGGCAACGATGTCTACGTCGCCAACGACGACCAGGTAGGCCCGTCGGGCACCGTGTCGGTGATCAACACCGCCACCAACACAGTTGCCTCCACCATCAGCGTCGGCGAATACCCAGCGGCATTGGCTCTCAGCCCTGATGGCACCCGGCTTTATGTCGCCAACAGCGGTAGTGAGTCAGTGTCGGTGATCAACACCGCAACCAACGGGGTCATCAACACCATCAGCGTCTCTCCTGTGGCCAACACCAGCTTCAGGCAAATGGCGGTCAGCCCCAACGGCAGCACCCTCTATGTCACCAATGGCTACAACGGCACGATGTCGGTGATCAACACCGCCACCAACGCCCTCACAAAAACCATCACGATCGCCAATGGCCAGGACGCTGAGGCGGTGGCCGTGAGCCCGGACGGCAGCCGCGTCTACGTCACAGCGCAGACTGTCACTAACGCCTACTACAACACTGTCACGGTGATCAATGCCGCCACCAATGCGATAACCAACACCGCCAACATCGCGGTGCTGCCCTACGGCGCCGAGGGCGACCCGGAGGCGGCAGCACTCAGCGCCAACGGCACCCAGCTTTACGTCCCCAACTACGCGAGCGGCACCGTGTCGGTGATAAACACCGCTACTAACACCGTCACGAACACCATCGATGTTGGCTCGACACCCATTGGGGTGGCACTCAGCCCCGACGGCACCCAGATCTACGTCACGAACTCCTACACCAACAGCGTGTCGGTGATCTACCTTGGTCCAACGACGCAAGCTGTGTGACGAGCAGCCAGACGTCGGGTGCACTGGCGATCTAGGATTCGTCGAGCGTGAAAGCCCCAGGAAATTCAGTTCTCACATGTTCGTCTCGAAAGATGCTGTCTCGCTTCGGGTTACTCTGCCCATTTCGCGACAGGATAGCGGTGATCGGCACTGCCGCCGGCGCAGGCGTGACGGGCACGTGGTGGAAGCTCTGTCGGCGCGGTCGCAGCGCGCACGCATGAAGGCGTCCGCCGCGCCGTTCGCTACCAGGTCACCAAATCTCGGAAGGGATGCCCAGCTCCGGGTTGTAACGAACCGTCATCCCGTTGACGACCGCCGTCGGCCACTCCGGCTCATCGTCACCGCCGGCAACGACACCCGAAAACCCGATGGCACCCGCCCCCCGCATCCGGTTGTGCTGACTATGCGACGCCCGAAAATTCGCTGACTCAAGCGCCAGCGACTCATCCACACTGACCGGCACAAAATGATCCAACTCCCATGCCATCGGATCCGGATGACGCAACGAGTAGTCGATCCCACCCTCGCAGATATGACAGACGGCATGAGACGCCACGCACTGCTTCCGGAATTGCGCCCGCAACACCCGATACGTATTCCGATCCGGGCCGTCGATCCGCCGACGCCAAGACCCCGACCACGCACCAGACTTCGCCTCCGACTCAGGCGTGTCGTCATACTCCGAATCCATCACATCCTCCTCATCTCACCGGCCGGCCCGGCCGACCCGCACTGATCCTGACCAACGCATGCGACACACCCCGCGCCGACAAACCCACACGCACCCCGATCTCACGATGCGTCCACCCCGAGCGACGCAACTTCACAATCAACTCATCACGCGCATCCGACGCACCACGAACAGAACCCATAGCAACCCCCTAGCTCCAAGAGCCACAACCGAATTGACACCCCACAAATTGCCAATACATCGGAAAATCGAAAGCGGACGGACGGGGAGGGATATTTGTCGGAGACCGGTAGCGCGGCACCACCCGCCTGTGACTTTGCTGTGCCCGCCCTGTGGCAGCGTCGCCCCAAGCAGGTTCGGCAGATTCAGTTATGTTGCTAACTTTCGATTGTTGGGACACCTGCGTGCGCCCGCGGGGTCGGAGATCACCGCCAGCAGCACGTGTTCGGTGCCGACGAATCGGTGACCCAGCTGGCGCGCCTCGGATTGCGCGCCGGCCATCAGGTGCCGAACATCAAAGGTGTGCATGTTCATCGCCCCGCGTTGCGGTCCGCGTCCCGGCACGGCAAGCCGCAGTGTTCCTGCCTGGTCTCGGCTTGGAAGGCGATACCGCAGCGGACACACCGGAACGCGGTCTCTGCACCAGGTCGCATCCGCTGCTTGTAGTCGTCGTAGTCGCTAGCTCGGCTGGCCACTTCTGCCCAAGCGTCGGTGGTAGTCGTCGTGGTGGCTCGTCGCGGGCGGTGACGCCGTAGATCTTCGTCGGCGAGCAGGGAGCGTGCGTCAGCGAGGCGGCGGTGCCAGTCCGCCCGGCACCGGTCCGAACAAAATCGGGCCGTGGACCGGGCCGACCAGAACTCCTGGCCGTCTGGGTGCGCGAAGATGTTGGCGCACCACTTGAACGAACCGCTGCTCATCCGTTTAGCGTAGGAACGCGACGGAAGCTCCTTGAGCGCGAATCGCTGGTATTGGCAATGATTTTAGGACCTGGCAGTCTGACGCTAACGGCGTCTCGCGATTTTCATGGTCGCCTCGGTGCAGGCCGGCCCGACTAGCGCGCGCAGATCACTGACGCGGCGGATGAAGTCATCGAGCAACACGTCGTCGTCCATCACGGTGAGTGCGCGCAACAACGTTTCGAGCAACGCGAGCTGGGCGTCGGTCGCGATCATCAGAGTGATCACCGCGCTTGTCACCGCCGCCGCAATGGCCGTGGCGCGTTCGGCATCGCTCATTGAGTCGGTCATTCGTCGGCGTCGTGTAGGGCGGCGAGTTTCGCGTCGACGACCGCCCGGCGGTTGGCGTCGCAGACGTTCAGGTTCACCATGGCTCGTCTCCGTCTTGGTAAGTGGCGGTCTCCAGCACCAGAGGTTTGAAGATGGAGACGTGGACGTCATCGCGGCACACGATGCACTCAGGCCAGGTCATGATCGATGCTCGTTTATGGTGAAGCGCGGAAGGTCGCCGTCGAGTTCCACGATGCGGCCGGCGGCGAGCCAGCCGGCCCAGTTCGCGGCGAGGATGGACCGATCCTTGCCTTGCGGAGAGCGCTGTATGTCGCTCCACAGCTGAGGTCCGTACTTGGCTATCCGCCGCTCGATCACGCCAAAGACCCGTGCGCATTCAGCGGCGCAGCCTTCGCGGTGGCCTTGAGTTGAGGCATGGCAACCACATTCAGGGCAGTGGCCCGGACCCGCCGGCAAGATGTGGACTGCCGGGCCTAGTGGAGTGGGTTCGCGTCCAGTAGGGGTCGCATACAACCCGGATAACCCGGATGACCCGGTTGATGCGGATATTGTTGGAGAGTGCTGCGCTCCGGGTTTGCCGGGTACGCCGGGTGATCCGGGTTGTATGCGACCCACCCCTAGTTGATGCCACACCGGCTCCATGGCCGACCGGGAGTATCCGCGCGGGCCGCGCGTGTCGGGACGGATCGAGGTCAACTTGGTCGCTTGTGTGACGAGCCGACCCAACCTGGTTTCGTTGAGCGGCTTGCCGTATGGGCTGCCCGCACCCCAGTAATCGGGGTTGTGAAGGATGAGTTTCGGCACGAGTTCCCGCGTCGCCACGAACACTTGGCCGTTCGGCCACACCGCGTGTAGGTCGATCATCATTACCATGCCCGGCGGCAGGGTCTTCAGCCCGGCTTCTCGTTCGGCTGCATCTTGCGCAATGTTGGTCTCGATCAGCTTGTGCGTGATGGCCGGCCAGTCGCCTCCAGCGGCAGCGGCGATCCGCGCCAGTGGCCTCCAGCGCTCCTTCGAGCGGCTGATGCATCCGTTGGGCAACGGCACGTCAAGACCTTTGACCTTGTCTCGCATCGTGGCGGCCCACTCCGCGATGCGCTCCCGCAACGCGATTGCGTCGTCTTCCAAGTTCTCCCAGTCGGATTCTTCGACGGTGCCGTCGATGTCAGGCATGAGAAGTACCCGGATTTGGCGGGACGCGGTGTCCGCAGGCAGGTTGGGGTTGTTGCCGGCCATGGCCACGGGCGCGTAGGTGGGCATCTCTCGTGAGTCCCAGCCGCCACCCTTGGCCGGAACCAACACCGGCCTAGTGGCTCCCCGTCGGTATCCGCTATTCAGGATTGCAAGGAGGTCCTCGACTCCGGTCTTGTCGGGGCGAAGCGACCTGTCGATCTCATCGAGCAGGATGGTTCTCATCTCTTGTTCGAGCATCCGCTGGAGGAGTGCGGGCGACGACAACGACGCAACCTTGATGGGACGATGACACAGGCGTTCAAGGTGATCGAGCACGGTGGTCTTTCCGCTCTCCGGAACGATGGAGTCGATTGCGAGCCGTGGTGTCGTGTACAGCTCGACGACTAGATGGGTGTGGACCGTCCAGAGCGCAAGCAGGCGGAGGTCATCGTGGTCGGTCACGGAGATGAACCGTCCGAACCACGTAACCAGCTCGTCGAGCAGGTGGGCACCGCTGAGGTCCTCGGTCATGTCGACCGCCTCGGGATGTAGGCGCCATCCGCGACGGCCTTGCGGCGCTGGGCTTGTCCGCGGACGATGCCGGTCCAGTCCGCGGCGGCGGAGATGGCGAGGCCGGCCTCGCGCAGCGCGTCCTGACGGGTGCCCTGGTCGACGGCCCACCACGGCACCACCATTAAGCAGCTGCCGAGCTTCAGCGGATCGTGGTTGTACAACGTGCACCATGCGACCGATCCGGGTAGCGGTACGGGTTGGCCTAGCCGCGCGATACGCGGCGTGACGTATTGGTTGACCGCGAGCCAGTCGATCTCGCGGGTCGTGTTCTGTCGGAGCGGCGCTGTACGATCAGTCTGTCGAGTTTGATCGCGTGCGCCGTCCTTCGGGGCGGCGTTCTGCATTTTGGCTAAGCACCGACCCGGTTCTCCAGAAGATGACGCACGACGTCACCGCGCAAGTACCTAATCCGTCGACTCCCGGCACCCCCGATCCGCACGAACGGGATGCCGACGCGCCTGTAGCGGTCTTGCGCCAGGCTGTCGACGGTCGTGTCCAGCGTCGCCGCTAGAGCCTTGGTGGTGGAGATCGGCGGTAAGTCGGACAGGTCTATCCCAGTCTCGCGGTACAACGCCATCAACTCCGATTCGGCGAGATCCTTGATGCACCTAAACATTTCGTTGTCTGCCGCTACTTTCACACTCATCAGTGAGGCCACTTCCAGTCATTCCACAAGCCGACAGTCGTCAGCTCTGTTGACAACAGTGTCATATGACATGAATTATGTCTGTATGGCATTTTGGACGTTGCGCAATAGTCGTACGGGGAGGTGTCGTGGCTGACCCACTGGAACGGATCGTCTACGGACTTGACGACGGCGGCGAGGTCACGATCGAGGACGCCGAGCTAGTGGCGATGGGTGACCGGTTCGTGCGCCGACGGATCGTCTATGAGCACGACGGCGATGCCGATCAGCCGGCCACCCGGATCGAATTCGAGGTCCGCGACAAGGTACCCGTGTGTACTCGCTTCGCCATGTGGTCACCGCAGGGCAGCCACACTCAAGTCCGCGCAAGGGATCTGAGCACATCCAGGCTTGAGCGGATCCGCGACAAGTCATACGCCATCACCGGGGTGTTCACCCCCAACCCGGCCGGCGGATGGGTGCGCGTACACAGCCCGGAAGCCCTAAAGGCCGATACCACCCGAGTGAAACGCGCCGCCACACCCCCGAAAAAGATGACCCCGGAATTCCTCGCCCAGGTCGCCGAGATCCACAACAACACACCGCGCGGTAGTCGAATCGAGGCGATACGGGCTGCGATTACGCCCATAAAGAACAAGCGCACGGTGCAACGCTGGATCGAGAAGGCAAAGGACGCGGGACTTATCCATGGCGACGATTGAGAAGTATGTAACGAAAAGGGGCGCAGCGCTTTACCGTGTCCGCTTCCGCACACCTGACAACCGCTCGACGCAGAAACGCGGGTTCACCACCAAACGCGACGCACAGCAGTTCGCCAACTCGGTGGAAGTCGCCAAGCTCAAGGGCGAATACGTCTCGCCCGCGAGTGCCCGAGTGACCGTCGGTGAGCTGGGACCGGAATGGCTGGAGCGTCAGCGCGGGCACCTCAAGCCGTCCGGCTATGCGGTGATGGAGACGGCGTGGCGTACACGGGTCAACCCCCGGTGGGGCCACGTCGCGCTCGGTGACATCCGGCCAACTGGGGTTCAGCAGTGGGTTGGGGAGCTAGGACGCGGCGCCGCTGACGTGCGACCCCTCGGGGCTGCGGGGGTGAAGCGGATGCACTACGTCCTGTCGCAGGTTCTCGCCGATGCGGTCCGCGACAACCTCGTGGCCAAGAACCCGGCAGAAGGCGTCACACTTCCCCGGACCAGTCGCAAGCGGCCCGTGTACTTGGACCACGAACAGGTCGGAGCGTTGGCCGCCGCCTCGGGTGACTACGAGGGCCTGGTGTTGCTGCTGGCCTACACGGGTCTGCGGTGGGGTGAGGCAGTCGGGTTGCGCGTGCATGATCTGGACATGCTGCGCAAGCGGGCCAGTGTCACCGAGAACGCCGTCCAGTCGGGCACCGACATTTACGTCGGCACCCCCAAGTCACACAAGCGGCGCACGGTCCCATTACCGGATTTCCTATTGCCATACGTGGCCCGACAGTGTGAAGGCAAGAAACGTGATGGGCTGTTGTGGTCGGGCGAGGACCGTGACCACATGCGCCGCCCGCATCCAACGTCGGGGTGGTTCGCCAAGGCGGTCAAGACCTCGGGTATCCCCCGCGTCACGCCGCACGATCTGCGGCACACCGCAGCGTCTTTGGCGGTGTCGGCCGGGGCGAACGTCAAGGCGGTGCAGAGGATGCTCGGACACGCGTCGGCAGCGATGACGCTGGACGTGTACGCCGACTTGTTCGATGACGATCTAGAGGCAGTGGCAGCGGCTTTGGACCGTGCACGCGCCGGAGCACGTCAAGCCATCCTCTGACCGACTACGGCGCTGTTACGGTGTCACACCGATCGACGAGATGCGCTACGAAGCTCAGCACAGCAAGCATCTCAAGGGCCTCACTGGCAGTTGGGTCAGGCCATCCGGGATGAGAGACCAGGTTCCGAACGGCCATGAACGCTGTGCGGACTGATGAGGCCGCGCCCTCATGGGCAGACTTCCACGTCTTCGAGGTGGGATCGGGATCGATATCGCGAAACCGAAGGCGTGGGGATTCTGGTGTCGGCGGCGAATCGAGCGTGAAGAGCTTGGCAAGGTTCTCGCCACCCAGACCCGGGCCGGCCACAACCTGCAGCAGACCCTCAAGAGCACTCGCAGCCGTCTGCACCGCTTGGCGATAGTGGCCGTCGTCCCAGAGTCCAGCTGCCGCACCCCAGATAACGCCGTGTAGTTCGGACGCTGTCAGTCGTGGGCCAACTGGCCCGATGATCTCCGCCAGTTCCTCGCGCTGCTCCAAGATTGCGATCGCCTCAACGATTGCCACCCGGGCTTGGATGAACGGGTGCGCGTAGGACTCCAGGCTCTCGACGACGTTGGCCGAAAGTTCCTTCTCGCCCATCTCCGCGATCACATCGCGAGCAAACCTCGTACGCTTGCGGACCTCGTCGATGCCGTCCCTAACCTGTTGGTCGAGTCCGGGAGCTTCGAAACCCTGAGGGTCCGCGTGGCCCCAGCGTCTGTCGTAGAGGTCGCCCCAGTCGTCAATCGTGCCCAAAACACCAGACAGGCGTTTATGGGCAAGTTCGTCGTTCATCTCGGTTCAGGGCAGCTTTCTGTCGAGGGTGTGGCCAAATTGTGGCCACGGGGCGGGTAGCCGGACCGCTAGAGGGTTGCCGCAATTGGCTCTTTAGAAGTTCCAGTCCTCGTCTTCGGTGTTGACGGCTTTGCCGATGACGTAGCTGGAGCCTGACCCGGAGAAGAAGTCGTGGTTCTCGTCGGCGTTCGGCGACAGCGCCGACAGGATCGCCGGGTTCACCTCGGTCTCGTCGCGCGGGAACAGCGCTTCGAAGCCCATGTTCATCAACGCCTTGTTGGCGTTGTAGCGCAGGTACTTCTTGACGTCCTCGGTCAACCCGACCGAGTCGTAGAGATCCTGCGTGTACTCAATCTCGTTCTCGTACAACGCGAAGAGCAGCTCGTAGGCGTAGTCCTTGAGGTCCTGCTTACGCTCATCGGTCTGGACCGCGTAGCCCTTCTGGAACTTGTAGCCGATGTAATACGCGTGCACGGCCTCGTCGCGGATGATGAGCCGGATCAGATCGGCGGTGTTGGTGAGCTTGGCCCGGCTCGACCAGTACATCGGCAGGTAGAAGCCGGAGTAGAACAGGAACGCTTCGAGGAAGACCGAGGCGATCTTGCGCTTGAGCGGATCGTCACCGCGGTAGTAGTCGAGGATGATCTGCGCTTTGCGCTGCAGGTTGACGTTCTCTTCCGACCAGCGGAACGCCTCGTCGATCTCAGCGGTCGAGCACAGCGTGGAGAAGATCGAGCTGTAGCTCTTGGCGTGCACCGACTCCATGAACGTGATGTTGGTCAGCACCGCTTCTTCGTGCGGGGTGAGCGCATCCGG
This sequence comes from Mycolicibacterium aromaticivorans JS19b1 = JCM 16368, assembly GCF_000559085.1. Taxonomy (NCBI): domain Bacteria; kingdom Bacillati; phylum Actinomycetota; class Actinomycetes; order Mycobacteriales; family Mycobacteriaceae; genus Mycobacterium; species Mycolicibacterium aromaticivorans. The sequence goes on from NZ_JALN02000001.1 coordinate 884,099, forward strand.
GATCATGCTGACCGAGCCGACCGTGCTCTGGATGGTGTCCAACAGTGTCAGGCCGGTGAAGACGCGCATGGTGAGCTGCTTCTCGTCGGCGGTCAGCGTGCCCCACGACGGGATGTCGTTGGATACCGGCACCTTCTCGGGCAACCAGAAATTTCCGGTCAAGCGATCCCAGACTTCCGCGTCCTTCTCGTCAATGACACGGTTCCAGTTGATCGCCGTCGCCCGGTCGATCAGCTTCGTTCCATCGCTCACCGAAACCCCACTTCACCACGCTGTTTGCCCCGTTTCCGGCTGACGACCAAAACACTACCCCTGGGGTGTGACAACGCGCCGCAACACAACAACTTGTGTTGCGGCGGTGTCGAACCCACAGGTCCGACGCGCGTCGAGGCGGGGCTCGGCGTGTCGGGCGGTCAGCGTGCTGCAGCCCGCCGGGACGGCTGCGCCGAGGCCACCCCCGAGAAGCGGTATTCCGAGCGCTTCAGCGAACGGGTGGACAGCCAGTACTGCCACGTCATGCCGCTCCACAGCGTGCGGTTCTTGCCGTGCTCATCGAGATACCAGCTGCTGCAGCCGCCGGTGCTCCACACCGCACCCTGCAGATCGTCCTGCAGTTCGGCGTTGAAGGCGTCCTGGGCCGAGCGGGTCGGTGCCAGCGCCTGCGCGCCGGCCTTGTCGACCGCACCGATCGCCTGGCCGACATAGCGGATCTGCGACTCGATCATGAAGACCACCGAGTTGTGGCCCAGTCCGGTGTTCGGCCCGAGCAGGAAGAACAGGTTGGGCATGTCGGCGACGGCGATCCCGCGGTGCGCCTGCACACCCTCGCGGTTCCAGCGGTCCACCAGATCCTCGCCGCCGGGGCCTTTGATGCCGACGTAGGTGTAGGAGTCGGTGACGTGGAAGCCGGTCGCGAACACGATGACGTCTGTTTCTCTTGCGGTCGCACGACCGTGCCTGTCCTCGGTGACGATCCCGTGCGGGGTGATACGGGCGATCTGATCGGTCACCAGCTCCGAGTGCGGCTCGGCGATGGCACGAAAATACCTGTTGGAGAACAGAACTCGTTTGCAGCCCACGCGGTAGGTTGGCGTCAGCCGACGCCGTAGATCGCGATCTTTGACCTGGTGGCGGATGTTCCACTTGCCGGCCAACTCCCCCAGGGTGAGCAGCTCGGGGCGTTTGGTCATCGCGAACCCGAGGGCTTCCTGGAACCAGTAGATGCCGGTGCGCAACGCCGCCCGGGTGCCGGGCACCGTGCCGAACGCGTTGCGCATCCACATCGGGATCGGATTGTTGGACCGTGGCAGCACCCATGCCGGGGTGCGTTGGTAGAGCTGCAGTGCGCCGACCTTGTCGACGATCTCCGGGACGATCTGGATGGCACTGGCCCCGGTGCCCACGACCGCGACCCGCTTGCCGGTGAGGTCGACACCGTGATCCCACTGCGCGGAGTGGAACGCCTCCCCTTCGAAGTCGGCCAGGCCCTCGATATCGGGGATGGATGGGATGTGCAGCGCACCGGCCCCGGATATGAGGAATTGCGCGACGTATTCGCGGCCGTCTTCGGTGAAGACGTGCCAGCGATACTCGGCGTCGTCCCAGTGGGCGCGTTCGACGCGCGCGCCGAAATGGATGTAGCGGCGCAGACCGTGCTTGTCGGTCACACCCCTGAGGTAGTCGAGGATTTCCGGCTGCAGCGACCACATGTAGGTCCAGTCCGGCTTGGGTTCAAAGGAGAACGAATAGAGGTGCGCCGGGATGTCGCAAGCGCAACCCGGGTAGCTGTTGTCGCGCCAGGTACCACCGACGTCGTCGGCCTTCTCCAGGATCAGGAAGTCGACGCCGCGGTGCTGCAGCTCGATTCCCATCCCCAGCCCGGAAAAGCCGGTGCCGATGACCAGCGCCCGGGTGTGGACGGGTCCGGTGGAGGCGTTGGCGACGGTGGGTTCAGCAACGGTCATGCGACCAAAATACCCAATACCGGCGGTATCGCCTAGGTGCGTTGCGGCTCAGCCGGCAGCGGCCCGCCGCTGCATGGCGTCGTGAATCGGGCGGTCGGGATCGAGTGCGACGCCCAACAAGTCCGCGGTGCCGTTGACCGTGCCGAGCATGATCGTGGTCAAGTGATTGATGAACTCGTCCGTCGGCATCCGGCGCGGGCTGTCCGGATCGGGGCCCAGCCACCAGTCAGTGGCCGCCGAGCACGCGCCGAACGCGGCCGCCGCAGCGAGTTGTAGTGCAGCGGGATCGAGTTGCATGCCGCGCAGCTCGTTGTTGAACGTGTCGGCGAACGCCATGGTGATCTCGCGCCCCTCGTTGAGCGCGCGCTGCGTGGACTCTGCCTGTTCGGGGAACCGACCCTGCAACATGAATCGCAGCACGTTGGGGTGCTGCTCGACCAGGTTGACGTACTCGGCCACCCCACGGCGGACGACCTCCCGGGTCGGGTCGGTGGCGGCGTCGATGTTCGAGAAGATCGCACCCCAGAGCATGTCGCGCAGCCGCTTGCCGATCGCCTGGAACAGGTCGGACTTGTCGGTGAAGTGCCGGTAGATCTTCGGCTTGGCGGTACCGGCCTCTTCGGCGATCTCGCGCAGGCTGACCTCGGGGCCGTGCTTGTCGATCGACCGGAATGCGGCGTCGACGATCTCGGCTCGCACCTTCTTGCGATGCTCCCGCCAGCGTTCACTGCGCGCGTCGACCTTGCCGGGCTCGGACCCCGACCGCGATCTGGACACTCTGCGCACGTCAAGCACTGTACCCGCAGCGCGGGCTGACCAGGGCCGACCTCGCGTGAGGACTATTACATCGGTCTGACGCAGGCCTTCGCGAAGCAGAGCGCCACGGTGTTCTCCGATAACATCGTCGCATCCGATTATCGAACCGAGACGAGACGTAGTGACCGAGCGATTCGACCTGGTGGTAGCTGGCGGGGGGCCATCAGGATCCGCGGCCGCGTGGCAGGCCGCGCAGACCGGCGCACGGGTGGTCGTGCTGGACAAAGCCCAGTTCCCGCGGGCAAAGCCCTGCGGTGACGGCCTGACCGCCCGCGCCGTGAGCTACCTGCAGAAGATGGGCCTGGCCGACGAGGTCAACACGTTCCATCGGGTCAACCGCGTGACGGTCTTCAGCCCGTCGCAGTGGGAGCTGTCGTTCCCCAAGCGTCCGGGGATGCCCGACCACGGCCACACCGTCAGCCGCGAGCACCTCGACACGTTGCTGCTCAAGCACGCCGAGTCGGCCGGCGCGACGGTGCGCCAAGGTGCCGAGGTGGCCGGACCAGAGCTCGACGCCAACGGCCGAGTGGTCGGTGTGGTGCTCAAGAGCGGTGAGAAGGTGCTCGGCGACGCGGTGATCGCCGCCGACGGCGCTTACTCCCCGATCAAGCGGGCGCTGAAGATCGATTCGGAATACAACGGCTACTCGGCGATCGCGATCCGCTCCGAGATGCCGGCCAACCGTCCCGACTCGGACAGCCTCGACATCTACTTGAAGCTGGCATTCCAGGGCGACCAGCTGCCCGGGTACGGCTGGGTTTTCCCGATGGGTAACGGGGTGTTCAACATCGGCCTCGGTTACGTCAACAGCTACAAGAACTGGCAGTCGATCAACGCCACCCAATTCCTCGGCGATTTCCTGCGGACCCTCCCGCCCGAATGGGAACTGCCGCCGATCGAGGAGCTCAAGAAGAACAAGAGCGTGCGGGCCTGGCGACTCCCGATGGGGTTCACGGCCTGGCCGCCGTGGCGGCCGGGTGTGCTGTTCACCGGCGACTCGCTGGGCGCAGGAAAGCCCGCCTCCGGTGCGGGCATCTCCAAGGCCTTGGAGTCCGGTCTGGCCGCAGGCGAGTGCGCCATCGCAGCGCTGCAGAACGGCGGGCCCGACGACTTCACCAACTACGGGCAGCGCATGGAAGCCGCGTGGGGCCGGGAGTACAAACGGGGCCGCTATTTCCACAAGCTGCTGGGATACCCGCAGGTGGCCAACGCCGGGATCAAGCTGATCGACAACGCCCCCTTCCGGGACGCGATGCTCAAGGCGCTGTACAAGAAAGCCCAAGGGCCGCAGCACAGCTACTGAACGCATGGTGACGATGGCGGCCGGCATCAGCGACGAGGAGCTGGCACGGATCGAAGGTGAATTCGGTTTCGAGTTCGCCGACGATCATCGAGCCTTCCTGTCTTCTGGTCTGCCCGTTGGGGATTCGTGGCCGGACTGGCGCTGCGCGCCGCGCCGGAGTCTGCACCAACGATTGCGGCTGCCCGTCGACGGCATCCTGTTCGCTGTCGAATGGCGGGACTTCTGGGGTTCCGACTGGGGTGTGCGCCCGGCCCGGATGAAGGACGCGTTGCGCAGCGCGAACTACCACCTGGCGCGGGTGCCGCAGCTGGTGCCGCTGCACGCCAACCACTATCTTCCCGCGGGGCGCGGCATGTCCGGGCACCCGGTGCTGTCGATTTATCAGACCGACGTGAGTTGTTGCGCCGCAGACATATTCGACTACGGCAATCCTGATCCGGCACGGAAGTCGGCGTCGACGGTGCCGTTCTGGTCAGACCTGATCGGCTAGATGTTCGACTCGTCGACCGGGACGCCGCGGGCCGGCGCGGCGGCGCAACCGTCGGCGTCCGACGGGGCCACGACGTCCAAGCCCAGCGTGTACGACGTCATCGACAGCGAGCCGTACGCGCAGCCATCGGTGAGCACGCCGACCTTGTCAGCGTGATCGGCAGCCACTCCCGCGAAGTACAACAGCGGCAGAAAGTGGTCGGGCGTCGGCACCGCGGCCGAGTAGTCCGGGTGCTCGCGCAGCCGGACCGCATCGGCCGGATCGGTCAGCACCTGTGCGCGCGCCTGGTCGTCGAAGCGCTGCGCCCAGTCAAAAGCCCCGTCACCGAGCGTCGGATCCATCCCGGCCAGATTGTGCACGACGTTGCCGCTACCCAGGATCAGCACGCCCCGCTCGCGCAGCGCGGCCAGCTTGGCGCCCAGCGCGAGGTGGTACTCGAGCGGCTTGTAGGCGTTGATGGCCAATTGCACGACGGGTACCGATGCGTCCGGGAAGGCGTGCACCAGCACCGACCAGGTGCCGTGGTCGATCCCCCAGCTGTCGACATCGGCGCCCACCCACGTCGGCTCCACGACGTCGGCGATCTCGTCGGCAAGCTCCGGCAGACCCGGTGCCGGGTACTGCACGCCGAAGAGTTCGGTGGGAAAGCCATAGAAATCGTGGATGGTCCGCGGCACCGCCATCGCGGTGACGGCGGTGGCGTTGATGTACCAGTGCGCGCTGACGACGAGGATCGCCCGCGGCCGCCCGGCCGATTCGTGCACCGACCGGCCGAACGCCCGCCACGCCGAGGTGTAGCGGTTGAGTTCCAGGGCGTTCATCGGGCTGCCGTGCCCGATGAACGCGGCCGGCATGAGTGCGGACATGGCTCTAGTTAACCGGGATATCACTCACTGTGGGTGAGCTGGTCGGCGAACGCCGCGCCCGCATCGCCGGTCAGCTTGGCTGCGTCGAACGCGTAGGCGACACGGTCACCGCGGATCGCGCGCAAGGGATCCTCGAAGTCACGGAAGTACCCCATCGCCCACGCGCCCTCCTGGTAGCCGATCAGCTTCAGCAGGTCGTCATCTAGCTCGCGTGCGATTTCCATTGGTACCGAGAGGAATTGGTTCTCCTCCTGGCGGACCCAACCGACGCAGTAGTTAACGTTGATGGCGCGCCGGACGTGGTCGCTGCGGTTGGCGGCGCCGCTGTGCACGATCTTGCCGGAGTAGATCAACACCGACCCTCGCGACATCTCCGCCTGCACGCACTCATCGTCGGCGTAGTCGGTCGGCTTCTTGTCGCCCACCTGACTGCCCGGCACCACCCTGGTCGCGCCCATCTCCGCGGTGTAGTCGGTCATGGCCCACAGCGTGTTGCACTGCACGTGGTAGTCGTCCGGGAAGGGGTAGAAGTCGAAGGCGTTCTGATCGCGGTGCAGCGACTGATCGGTTTCACCCGGCTCGATCGAGATCACCTGGGTGAGCATCAGCTGAAATGCGCTGGCATGGCCGAGGAAGTCCTGGCACACACCGAGGATGGACGGATTCTGGATCAGCGTGCGGCAGGCCGGGGACCGGGCGATCAGCGCACCGGTGCGTCGGGTCTTGCGACCGATCATCGCGTTGTAGCCCATCGGCGTCGCATCGAGGTAGGGCGCCAGTTCGTCGCCGATCGTGTCCATCAACGAGTCCGGAACCAGGTTGTCGACGATCACGTAACCGTCGCGGCGCAGATGGTCGGCAAGGTCCGCCGGGGACGTGGTGGCCGGAACATGCGTCAGCACGGTCATGGTTCGAGTATCGCGGAGCGTATGTGTTGACCAGGTAAAACGGCGTCACACGGCGGTTAAGGCCGCCGACGCTTGGGAGCGTCCGGCTTACGGGCGACCTTTCCGGCGGCGGCGCGAGCGGCTTGCTTGGCCAGCGTCTTCTCACGCGCGGTGCGCTTCGGAGTCGGCTGCGCCTGCCCGCGAGACGAACTCGGCTTGCGCCCCCGCACGATCCCGGTGAACTCCTCGACCAATGCCGACGGTTGCCCCGCCGGGAAGGCAAGCGCCACTGGACAAGTCGGTGCGCCGGCGATCGGACGATACGTGAGGTCGCGGCGGTGGTACAGCCGCGCCAGCGACTGCGGGACCATCAGCACGCCCAACCCGGCGGCGACGAGTTCTATTGCCGCCTCGGTGGTTTCGGGGCGATGATCGATCGCAGTGCTCGGAGCCTCCGCCCAGGCGACGACGTCGTCGAGTGGCAGTAGGACCGGTTCGTCGGTGAGGTCGGCCGCGGTGATCTCGTCGGCGGCGCTCAGAAGGTGATCGGTCGGCACCACGGCCACCGTCGTCTCCTCGTAGAGCGGGATGATGGACAGTCCTGACGTGTCGGCCGACGGGCGCAACAACGCGACGTCGACGATCCCGTCGCGCACCGCGGCGGGCCCGTCCGCCGCGGTGACGGCACGCAGCTTCAGCGGTACATCGGGATGGCGCTCGGCCCAGGTCCGCGCCCACTTCGCGGGCGTCACTCCGGGCACATACCCGACGGTGAGCGAGGACTGGGTCACCGACTCAGGCTACCGATAGGCTCGTGCCATGAGCAGGCCGAACGCGCAGTCGATGAAACCCGCCACCGCGGCGAAGAAGCTGGACGTGTACCTGCCGGCGACGCCCGCGGAGTTCCAGGCGAACGCGATCACCCGCGACGAGCTGGCAGCTCTGCAGGCCGATCCACCGCAGTGGCTGGCCGATCTCCGCAAGAACGGGCCGCACCCGAAGAACCTGGTGGCGGCCAAGCTGGGTGTGTCGATCGCGGGCCTCGCGCGTGGCGGGGTGGTCGATGCGCTGACCACCGAGCAGATCGACGCGCTGCTCGCCGACAAGCCCGACTGGCTGGTCGCCGAACGCGAGAGCTACCAGAGCGTGCTCGCCGAGCAGCGTCGAGTGAAGGCTCTGCACGCGGACAAGGCTCGCTGACACCTCACGCCGCGTCGTCGGTCCAGAAGATCTGCCAGGAATGGCCGTCGAGGTCGTTGTAGCTGCGCCCGTACATGGACCCGTGATCTTCGGAATCCCCATCGGTGCCGCTCGCGGCGATCGCTTGATCGACCAAAGTGTCCACCGCGTCCCGACTGTCGACGCCGAGACAGACCACGCATTCTTTGACCTTGGTCGCGTCGGCGGTCTCCAGCGGGTGCAATGAGTCGAAGTCGTCGCGCTGCAGCAGCATCGCGAACTGGTTGTCCGCCAGTACGAGCGTGACTGCGGTATCCCCACTGAACTGTTCGTTGATCGCGTATCCGAGGCTGGCGAAGAACTTTCGTGAGCGGTCGACGTCGGCGACGGGCAGGTTGACGAACAGCATTGAGTGCATGGGTGCCTCCGTGGCTTCTGCGGGATCCTGCTGGATGCCGTCGGAGAATCAGACCGGCCGGGCGCCTGAAACTCATCGGGGCACCATCGAAAAAGAACTGAGAGCGAAAATTCCGCGGAATCTTCGCTCTCAGTTCTAAGTCTATGCGACGAGGGCGCTCAGCTCACAGCATGCAGCTGACGCAACCCTCCACTTCAGTCCCCTCCAGCGCCATCTGGCGAAGGCGGATGTAGTACAGCGTCTTGATTCCCTTGCGCCAGGCGTAGATCTGCGCCTTGTTGACCTCGCGGGTATCGGCGGTGTCTTTGAAGAACAGCGTCAGCGAAAGCCCTTGGTCCACATGCTGAGTGGCTGCGGCGTACGTGTCGATGATCTTCTCGTAGCCGATCTCGTACGCGTCCTGGTAGTACTCCAGGTTGTCGTTGGTCATGTAGGGCGCCGGGTAGTAGACGCGGCCGATCTTGCCTTCCTTGCGGATCTCGACCTTGCTCGCCACCGGGTGGATCGACGATGTCGAGTGGTTGATGTAAGAGATAGACCCCGTCGGCGGCACCGCCTGCAGGTTCTGGTTGTAGATGCCGTGAGTCTGCACCGAATCCTTGAGTCGTAACCAATCCTCTTGGGTCGGAATGCGAATGCCCGCCGTGGAGAAGAGCTCGCGCACCCGCTCGGTCGCCGGCTCCCACACCTGATCGGTGTACTTGTCGAAGAACTCACCGGATGCGTACTTCGACTTCTCGAAGCCCTTGAACGCCGATCCGCGCTCGATGGCGATCTTGTTCGACGCCCGCAGCGCGTGGTAGAGCACCGTGTAGAAGTACATGTTGGTGAAGTCGATGCCCTCGTCGGATCCGTAGAAGATCCGTTCGCGCGCAAGGTATCCGTGCAGGTTCATCTGGCCGAGGCCGATGGCGTGCGAGTCGTTGTTGCCCTGCTCGATCGACGGGACCGACCAGATGTGCGTCTGGTCGCTCACCGCGGTCAATCCGCGAATCGCTACCTCGATGGTCTGCGCGAAGTCCGGCGAGTCCATCGCCTTGGCGATGTTCAGCGAACCCAGGTTGCACGAGATGTCCTTGCCCACCTTGGAATACGACAGGTCCTCGTTGAACAGCGAGGGCGTCGACACCTGCAGGATTTCCGAGCACAGGTTGGAGTGCGTGATCTTGCCATCAATAGGATTAGCTCGATTGACCGTGTCTTCGAACATGATGTACGGGTAGCCCGACTCGAACTGCAGCTCGGCCAGCGTCTGGAAGAACTCGCGAGCCTTGATCTTGGTCTTGCGGATCCGCGCGTCGTCGACCATCTCGTGGTACTTCTCGGTGACCGAGATGTCGGCGAACGGAACGCCATACACCCGCTCGACGTCATACGGCGAGAACAGGTACATGTCCTCGTTCTTCTTCGCCAGCTCGAAGGTGATGTCGGGAATCACCACACCCAGCGAGAGGGTCTTGATGCGGATCTTCTCGTCGGCGTTCTCCCGCTTGGTGTCCAGGAAGCGGTAGATGTCGGGGTGATGCGCGTGCAGGTAGACCGCGCCGGCACCTTGACGGGCTCCGAGCTGGTTGGCGTAGGAGAACGAGTCCTCCAGCAGCTTCATGATCGGGATGACACCGGAGCTCTGGTTCTCGATGTTCTTGATCGGTGCGCCATGCTCACGAATGTTGGTCAGCAGCAAGGCAACTCCGCCACCGCGCTTGGACAGCTGCAGCGCGGAGTTGATCGAACGGCCGATCGACTCCATGTTGTCCTCGATGCGCAGCAGGAAGCAGCTCACCGGCTCGCCGCGCTGCGCCTTGCCCGAGTTCAGGAATGTCGGGGTGGCCGGCTGGAACCGTCCGTCGATGATCTCGTCGACCAGCTTCTCGGCCAGCGTGGTGTCACCGGCGGCCAACGTCAGCGCAACCATCACCACGCGGTCCTCGAACCGCTCCAGGTAACGCTTCCCGTCGAAGGTCTTCAGCGTGTAGGAGGTGTAGTACTTGAACGCGCCGAGGAAGGTCGGGAACCGGAACTTCTTGGCGTAGGCGCGGTCGGTGAGCGTCTTGACGAAGTTGCGCGAGTACTGATCGAGAACCTCACGCTCGTAATAGTTCTCGCGAATCAGATAGTCGAGCTTCTCGTCCTGATTGTGAAAGAACACGGTGTTCTGGTTCACGTGCTCGAGGAAGTACTGACGCGCGGCCAGACGATCCATGTCGAACTGGATCTTGCCGTCTGCGTCGTACAGATTCAGCATCGCGTTGAGCGCGTGGTAGTCGGTCTCCCCCGGCAACGCGTGCCCTGACGTCGTTACAGGCTCAGCAGCTGTGACTGTAGGTGGCACGTGTCCTCGTCCTTCCAGAATTTCGTTAACTCCGCACGGACGGCTTCGACGTCCTCAGCGGTGCCCATCATTTCGAAGCGATATAGATTCGGCACCCTGCATTTGTGCGCGACCAGCGTCGCCGCGAAGCAGTATTCGGCACCGAATTGAGTGTTGCCTGCCCCGATCACACCGCGGATCAAGGACCGATTGTGCGGATTGTTCAAAAACTTGATGACCTGCTTGGGGACGTATCCCTTGGCCTCGAGGTGCGGGCTGTCCCCTCGCCCCCTGCCGTAGGTCGGCAGGAGCAGGACGTAGGGCCGGTGCACCTCGATGTGCTCGTGAAGGGGAATCCGGATGGCCGGCACGCCCAGCCTCTGCACGAAGCGGTGGGTGTTCTCCGAAACGCTGGAGAAGTACACCAACCGCTCCGGGCCCGCCAGGCTGGGGCTGCCATCCGGATTCATCACATCTCTTTCCGTGGCGCCCGGGCCGCTAAGCGCTCAGTGCGGCACCGACTGGCGGAGTGTCGATATTCGTATGTGTTGTATTCATGGATTTCCTCCTCTGTTGTGTGCATTTTTGTTTCAGTGACCTGTTACTAGCGCTACTAATTCCGCAGCGGGTAGGGCGGCCATCATGTTGACGGCGAAGGGCCAGACGATGTTGTTGACTGCGCTCTTCCATTTGCTTTTGTCGGTGCTGTTGGCGGCGCCGCGTACGACGGCGCCTGCGAGACGTTCGAGTGCGTCTTGAAGGCTGAAATCACCGACTGTGGCGTAATTCTGGGTGCACCAGCGGACGTGAGCGATGACGTCGTTGATGTGAGCACGCAGTGGTGCTGGGATAGAGGGGTCGCTTTTCAAAGTTTCAGCGACGCTCTCAATGTAGCCGTTGATCCTGTCGATGCCGTCGGCTTCAAGGGTCGGTACTACGTCTTCCAGGCGCTCAGCAAGCATTTCGAGAGTGTTCAGGCTGGTTTGGTCGATCGTGGCGGTTCCCTGACCCTGCCAGCCCCCGCTGAATGAGAAAACGACCTGATACCACGTTGGGACGGCCTCTCGGGCGACTCGCATGTTGCGGCCCTGGCTTTCCAGGAGCCCGATAAGTTCTTCGATCTCTCTGAGATGACTGATCGCCAACGTGTGGTCGTCCCAATTTTGACCGTTCAGTCCGCGAGCCGAGGCAGCATTGACGTTCTGTGGGCCGCGCCAGCTGAGGAACTTGGCATGTAATAGTTGGGCGGGGTTAGACATAGCTGTGGTGCTCTCTGAAGGACTGTGTCGGTTCTGTTTCTGATTTGCGCCGCGCGAGTAGGTATTCAGTTCTGTCTCGTTGGCCGAACTTGGCCCACTGAGTTGTCGCGGAGGCGCTGAGGCCGAGCTGTGCGGCGACAATGGCTGCCGGGAGGTCGCTGGTGAGAGCAACCATGGCGTAATTGCGGCCTAGTCGACTCGGGACGCCGGCTTCCGCGAGTTTCACGCTGAGAGTGCGGGTATGGATGGGTTCGTGTGCGCGGGCGCCGGGAAAGAGGAAGTGGGCGTCGCTGTCAGGCGTTTGTGCGCGTGGGTTCTGGGATGCCTGTTGTGTGAGTCGGTTGACGAGCGTTGCGACAGACTCGGGCAATTCAATTGGATGGTTGACGAGTGTGAGCTGTGTGCACGGGCCCGTCGAGGTGACGTGTGCGGTGGTCAGACGCTGAATGTTGACCAGTTTCGCTCCGTAGAGCAGCACGAGCAGTCCAGCGACTCTGGTTTGGAGTTCGATACCGCAGTGCTCGTCAAGCAGCTTGGCGATCTGACCCCGGTGGTCTTGTTCGTCACTGATCTCACTCGGCGGCACCTGTGATCCGCGTGCGAGCGTGACGTTTTCGACGATGCCACGCTTGTTGAGCCACGCGACAAAGCCCTTTATCCGGCGACTGCGGTTGCGGTCTCCTGCTGTCCAGTCGTCGAGCATCGTTTGGGTGAGGTCACCGATTCGATGCCCGGATGATTCCACGTGCTCGATGAGTCGCAGCGCCAGCCGGATCCGCTCGCGGCTCGAATCGGCAGCGTTGGCAGTAAATCCTCGCCGAGCGGCCCGGCGTCGTGCTGTGCGCAAAATGCCCCATCGTGCATAGGGTTCCAGCAGCGCAGCGTGGCGCGGAGCCAGGGAGGCGGTAAATTCGTCAATCCATGTTTCGAGCCGCTCGATCGGCTCGTCGCGCCGCGTCAAGACGTTGGCTTCGACCAGCAGGGCCCGCAGATAGTGGCGGGCTTGGCCGGGCGGGCACGCATCGACGGTCGCGTGGGTGAGGGCACCTTCCGCAGTGGCCAAGAAGCGCAATGCTTCTTGAGTGCGCGCTTTGATTAGCCAACGCAGCGTCGAGGCGGGCCGGCCACGACGAGCAAGCAGGTCGGGCAACATGTCCAGGCCCTCACGAATCGAGCCATCTTCTGCGGTGAGCAGCTCTTCAGTCAGTCGTCGAATCGAGCAGCTCAGGCAGGTGCCTTCGTAGTGCTGCGGGCCGCCTTGATCGCAAGTGGCGCAGACGTAGTCGGTGAGACTGCCCGCGCACGGCCCGCAAGCCAATTCGCCTGCCGGGGTGTGGCCGATAAGGACTTTGGTATGGCCGCAACTCGAGCAGACGTCGGGATGGTTCGTTGAACGCTTATAGCACGAGAAGCACACCGGTCCGAGCGGCCAATGCGCGTGGGTAGGACGTGTTTTCCCGCATAGACCGCACTGCGCGTCCGGAGACTGCACGCAGCTCTTGCAAAGATCAGTGTCCCCGAGCTGAACGCGAGCGGCGATCGGACGCACGTTGCCGCACTTGCCGCAAGCACGCATCGGGGCTTTGTAGCAGCGCTGGCATAGCGGGCCCTTGACGGTCATCGATTTAGCGTGATCAAGACGACCGCAGCCCGAGCAGACATGTTTCGGGCGAGCGCAGCTGCCGCACAATGCTTTACCGTCCGCTTGCCGTGTAGAGGGCACCTTATTTCGCCCGCAGCTGGCGCAAGTTTCCATCCGCTGCGGGTCGTTACGGTAGCAGCGTTTGCAGACTCCGCCATCCGGGGTGCGGGCGGCCCGTTGCGCGAGTCGACCGCAGCGCACACAAGTGTGCTTGGGGGGTGCCACGACGCTCATGAGGCACCGCCTGGTCTGCGGATTGTGGTGCGTCGCGGCTTAATCGGAGTGACCTTGCCGGTGGAGTCTTGACCTCCAACCGCCTTACGTCTCGCAACCTCGTTGATTCGCGGCTCGATCAAGTCGTTTGGAGTGCACTCCAAGATGTCGCACAATGCGACGAGAATGTCCATGCTCAATCGCTGCGGCTGGCCGGTTACTAGGCGATAGGTCTGCTCCCGCGACAAAGACACGCCACGATCGGCTAGGTGCGGTTGCAGATCCGTGGTCGAGAACATTCCACGCTCGGCCATCTTCATGCGCAGATGCCACACGTAATCCATCTGTCTCATCGTGATGACCCCCCGAGCTCGGTGCCGTAGCGGGAGTGCATCGATTGGGACAAAAGGCGATTGCGGTACTCGTTTGACACGCCGACATAGATGGCGGTCGTCGAGGAGAACGAGTGACCAACCTGCTCTTGGATGAATCGTTCCGGGTAGTCGAACTCAACTAGGTGAGTCACGTACGAGTGACGCAACGAATGTAGGTCCAGTGTTGGGTCAATGCCGGCTTCATCGCGCGCGGTGCAAAACGCTTCATTGAGCGTCCGCATGCCGACTCGTGATCCCCGCTCGGTCAACCACAATGCCGGGCGCTTCTCGCTGGGAAACAGCGGTCGCACATCAGTCATGTAGTGATCGAGGATTTCAACGATCCAGCTCATCTCCGGAATCGTCAGTACGGTGCGTCGCTTGGGCGCTCCACCGCGCGAGGCCTTGCCGTACCGAACCGACACCGCGCCAAACCTGCCGAAGTCGTCCATCTTTGAATTACGGCGCAGATCAACAACGTCGATATGGACGACCTCGCGCCGACGTAAACCGAAGGCGTAGCAGAACTTCAACATCGCTGCGTCACGCAAGGCTGTTCGTGCGCCCTTGCGGCCGCGGGCACGGATGGTGCCGACTCGGGCATCAGCGGCATCGAAGAGCGCCTGAACCTCGTCATAGGTCAGCGGACGCCGGGACGGATCACCTTCGTAGTCCCCGACATGGACAATCGAGTTGTCCTCGTGAAAGACCTGCTGGGGAATTTCACCGAACTGCTGCGTGCACTCCGCGATCCAGCCGTACCGCGGATCAAGCAAGTACTCGCAAAACATCCGGATATCGATCTCGTAATTACGTGCGGTCGATAGCCGCAACGGCGTTGAACCAGAACGCAACTCACTAATCCACGCCTCACCCTCAGAAGGCGTCCACTGCCACGGATACAAGCCAGAGAACTCCACAAACCGACGCACCAGCCGACGCCGGGGCACGATCGTGGAGTCCTTCAGGAACCGGGCCCGTTGCTGGTTCTCCCAGCCCTCCAACATCGCTTCAAGCACCGCGCGTTGCGGATCAAGCTGAACAACATTGGGCGCCAACATCCGGCGGGCTACGCCATCGGCATCGCTAGTCACAAGCCCTGTTGTAACAGATGCATCGTTGATGCACCAGACTTTGGACCGGTGTTGACCATCGACTACCAGCGTCGAGGTCTCACCCCCCAACGCCTGAGCTGCTACAACAGACAACATTGCTAGCCAACCAATGTTGCATCAGATGACAATATTGCTCCATTGGAGAGGGCCTTGATCCGATCCGGCCGGAAGCCCGACCAGTGATCGCCGCCGGCAACGACGACCGGCGCCTGCAGGTAGCCCATCGCCATCACGTAATCGCGGGCCTCCGCGTCCTCGCTGATGTCGACGACGTCGTAGGTCAGACCCGACTTGTCCAGGGCCTTATAGGTCATGTTGCACTGCACGCAGGCGGGCTTGGTGTAGACGGTGATGGTCATCTGCGAATGGCTCCTCAGCGAAACATAGAGATGTACTCAGGCGGACTGACTGTGCGCAGGCACTCATGAACATTCAGCGAGCTGTCGGACCGTGAAATTCCTGACCGGCGGAGCCGCTCGGACCGACATCTCAGCGTCGGTTCCGGCGATCCGGCGGACCTGTGACTCTCTGGTCTGTCGGCCTGTCGAACACTACACCTAGTGTCCGACAGCACGAAGAGATACCACATGTTCTGAATAACAATTCTGAAATTCCCTGGTCGTAAGCCCTTCATCCCTTCCTCGCCCGGCGTGTCGCATGTCACAACACGCCGCACGCCACCGGCTGTGCCTAGATGTACCACCGGGCACCGACACGGCCGCCGCACCCGGCTCTGACGGACCGCCGAATAGCAAAAGGCCGCCGGCGCACAGCACCGGCGGCTTTCTGCGAGCGGGACGGAGCCTCAGCCCACCTCGGCGGCCAGCTTGCCGACCACGTCGCGCACCGCGGCGGACACCTCGGAGTTCTCCCGCGGATGCTTGCCGTCGAAGGTCGTGGACGGCACCGACAGCTTCAGCGACTCCACCACCCGGGGGCCGGCGATACCGAACGACTTGCGGGTCTCGTCATGCGCCCACACCCCGCCGTACTGACCGAGGGCGGACCCGATGACCGCCAGCGGCTTGTCCTTCAGCGCGCCGTTGCCGTACGGACGCGACAACCAGTCGATCGCGTTCTTGAGCACACCGGGGATGCTCCCGTTGTATTCCGGGGTCACCACCAGAGCCGCATCCGCCTGCGCGGCCGCGGCCCGCAACGCCACCACGGGGGCGGGTGCGTCCTCGGTGTCGAGGTCTTCGTTGTAGTGCGGCAGGTCGCCCAGCCCGTCGTACACGGTGACGGTGACGCCGTCGGGCGCCGACTCCGCCGCAAGTTCGGCCAGCTGGCGATTGACCGAGGCCGCCCGCAGGCTACCTACCAGTGTCAGCACGTTGATATCCGACATGTCGCAATCCCTTCAGTCGTTCGCGATCCTCCCACGGCAGAACCGGACCACGGTCCGGTTTATTTCCTGCTGAGCTAAAGTGTGGGAGTGAGCGCGATCCACGGGGCAAATGAGCTGCCGGTTTCCGCGCCGCAGGAACGGGGCGACGCCGCCCGAAACCGGCTGCTGCTGCTCGACGCCGCCCGCATGCTGATCGCCGAGCGAGGCGCCGACGCGGTCTCCATGGACGACATCGCCGCCGCCGCGGGCGTGGGCAAGGGCACGTTGTTCCGGCGCTTCGGCAGCCGCGCCGGGTTGATGATGGTCCTGCTCGACGAGGACGAACGCGCGATCCAGCAGGCCTTCCTGTTCGGACCGGCGCCGCTGGGCCCGGAAGCCCCGCCGCTGCAACGACTTCTGGCCTTCGGGCGCGAACGGCTGCGTTTCGTGCAAACCCACCGCGACCTGCTCCTCGACGCCAACCGCGATCCCGATTCCCGTTACAGTGCGCCGTTCGCGGTGATGCACACCCACATCCGGGTGCTTCTGCAGGCCGCGGGCAGCACCGGCGATCTCGATGCCCAGGCCGACGCGCTGCTCGCGCTGCTCGACGCCGACTACGTCAGCCGTCAGCTCCTCGAGCGCGGCCGCTCGCTGGACACCCTGGGCGATGCGTGGGACAGCGTTGCGCGCAAGCTGTGCGGGACGTGACCGCACCACCCGCCCGCGACTGGGTCCTGCACGTCGACCTCGATCAGTTCCTGGCCTCGGTCGAACTGCGCCGCCACCCCGAACTCGTGGGCCTGCCGCTGATCGTCGGCGGAAGTGGCGATCCCACCGAGCCGCGCAAGGTGGTGACCTGCGCGTCGTATGAGGCCCGCGGCTTCGGCGTGCACGCGGGGATGCCGTTGCGTAGCGCAGCGCGCAAGTGTCCGGATGCGACGTTCCTGCCCTCGGATCCGCCCGCCTACGACGAAGCCTCCGACCAGGTGATGGGTCTGCTCCGCGATCTCGGCCACCCGGTCGAGGTGTGGGGCTGGGACGAGGCCTACGTCGGCGCCCGGGTCGCCGACCCGGTGGAGCTGGCCGAGCGAATCCGCACCGTGATCGCCGCCGAGACCGGGCTGGTCTGTTCGGTGGGTATCAGCGATAACAAACAGCGGGCCAAGGTCGCGACCGGCTTCGGCAAACCCGACGGCGTATACACGCTCACCGATGCCAACTGGATGGAGCAGATGGGCGCCCGCCCGGTGGAAGCGCTGTGGGGTGTCGGACCGAAGACCACGAAAAAGCTTGCCGCCCTCGGTATTACGACTGTGCGAGAGCTCGCGTCAGCCGATGCCGAATTGCTCACCGCGACGTTCGGACCGCGCACCGGCCTCTGGCTGTTACTGCTGGCCAAAGGCGGCGGCGACACGACGGTCAGCGCCGAGCCGTGGATTCCCCGGTCCCGCAGTCACGTCATGACATTTCCGCGCGACCTGACCGAGCGCGCCGACATGGACGCGGCGATCGTCGATCTGGCGCGCCACGCGCTCACCGACGTCGTCGCCCAGTCGCGCATCGTCACCCGGGTGGCGGTCACGGTGCGCACCAACACGTTCTACACTCGCACCAAGATCCGCAAACTCGACGAGCCCACCGTCGCCGGCGAGGTGATCACGGCCGCCGCACTGCGAGTGCTCGACCTCTTCGAGCTCGACCGCCCGGTACGCCTGTTGGGCGTACGTCTGGAACTCGCGCCGATCTAAGCGCCTGGCGGACTCGACGTCGCCCCGCGCGGACGCAACACACGCGTGAAGAAGACGTTGACCCGCCGCATCGCGACGCTGTACGGCCACCACGCCAGCCGTTTGAACGCGTAGAAGGCGCGGATGTCGACCGAGGTGTAGATCAGGAAGCGGTTCTTAGAGACACCGGCCAGGATCTTGTCGGCGACTTTCTCCGGTGACACCGCGTGCCCGCTGAATCGCTTGACCCACTTCTGCACCTTCGGATGGTCACGATCCACACCGGCGATCTGGACCGTCTGCACCAAAGGGGTGTCGACGGCACCCGGCACCACGAGTGAGACCCCGATGTCGTGGCGGGCCAGGTCGAAGCGCAGCACCTCCGAAAGTCCGCGCAGGCCATACTTACTCGCACTGTATGCGGCATGCCACGGCAGCGCGACCAGTCCTGCCGCCGAGGACACGTTGACCAGTTGCCCACCTCGCCCGGCAGCGACCATCGGGGGCAGAAACGTCTCGATGACGTGGATCGGACCCATCAGGTTGACGTCGACCATCGACCGCCAGTGCTGGTGGGTGAGCTGGTCGACGGTGCCCCACGCCGAGATCCCGGCGATGTTCATCACCATGTCCATCGCCGGCCGGCTGGTGTGGATGTCGGCGGCGAACCCGGCGACCGCGTCGTAATCGGAGATGTCCAGAGCGCGATGCTCGGCGACGTCGGCGCCGAGCGCACGAGCCTCGGCGACGGTCTGCTCCAGGCCGTCGGCGTTGACGTCGGTCAGATACAGCTCGGCCCCTTCGCGAGCCAGCCGAAGCGCGGTGGCCCGGCCGATGCCGCTGGCCGCGCCCGTGATGAACACCCTCTTGCCTGCGAAGCCGTCAGCCATGGATCAGTCGCCGACCCGTCCACCCCACAGCGCATGCAGCCACAGCTTTTCCAGGATGCGCACTGCCTGGTCCAGATTGCGGTCCGGTCCCACGAACGCCGTCTCCCCGGAGAGCGTCAATGCTGTTGTCGCCGTGAGGATCCGGACCAGACCGCGGATGTCGTCGCTGATCGGGTCCGCGGTGCCGTTGCTGATCTCGGCTTCGACGATCGGCACGATCTGATCGATCACCGCATCGTTGTAGCGGTCCAGGATCTCGCGGATCTCGGCGTCGGTGTGGCGGGCGGCGTTACAGGCCGACATGACCGGATCGTTGTGCGCATAGACCACGGCGGCGCTGCGCACCATGCGTTCAGCGAACGCGGTCGGCGTCTCGGCGGGTCCGCGCGGGGCGAACGAGTGGGTGAGTTCTTCGAGTTCGTGGGCGGCCTCGCCGACGATGTGGGCCAGCACGGCGTACTTGGAGTCGAAGTAGAAGTAGAAGCCGGAACGCGCGACGCCGGCTCGATCGCTGATCGTGCTGACCGAGAGTTCGGCAAACGGCTTTTCTTCGAGCAGCTCGCGAACGGCCTGGACGATGGCGTGCCGCTGCTTGTCGCCACGGCGACGCGGCGCCTCGACGGAGTCTTGTTGAGCGGTCACCCGTTCACCTTGCACCACGCCGGGGGCGAAGTGAAACTTGACATGCGTCAAGAAAGTTGGCCAGGATGGAGGAAACCTGTGGTGCCGGCCACACCCGGCTGGCAAGAATGCCTGTTCTCTGTTTCCCGAGGAGCGTCGATGGCCACCATCAGTACCCCCCACTACCTGCTGGATCAGGCTCGTCGCCGGTTCACGCCCACCCTGAACACCATCCCCGGCATGGGCGCGGTCGAGAAGCGGCTTCGTGAGCGGGATTGGCCGCAGTTCGAGCTGGCCCAGGCGCCCGTGGGCAGCGGACTCAAGACGGTCATGGGCGATTCGGGGCTCCCCCTGCTCGGCCACATGGTCGAGACCTTCCGCGGCGGTCCCGAGTATCTGCTGCAGGTCTACCGCAAGTACGGACCGATCCACTACGCCTACTCCCCGGCTCTGCCGGCGGTGACCGCGCTGGGACCCGACGCCACCCAGGCGGTGTTCTCCAACAAGAACAAGGACTTCTCCCAGAAGGGCTGGCATCCGGTCATCGGGCCGTTCTTCAACCGTGGCCTGATGATGCTCGACTTCGACGAGCACATGTACCACCGGCGGATCATGCAGGAGGCGTTCACCCGCACCCGGCTGTCCGGCTACGTCGAGCACATCGACCGGGTCGCCTCGCTGGTCATCGCCAACGACTGGGTGGCCAACGACCCGCGCTTCTTGTTCCACCCGGCCGTCAAGGAACTCACCCTCGACATCGCGTCGGTGGTGTTCATGGGCCACGAGCCCGGATCCGACCACGACCTGGTGACCAAGGTGAACGCGGCGTTCACCACGACCACCCGCGCCGGTGGGGCGATCATTCGCACGTCCGTTCCGCCGTTCAAGTGGTGGCGCGGACTGCAGGCCCGCAAGGTGCTGGAGGACTACTTCAGCGAGCGCCTCAAGGAACGCCGCAACGCCGAGGGCACCGACATGTTGACGGTGCTCTGCCACACCGCAGACGACGACGGCAACACATTCACCGACGACGACATCGTCAACCACATGATCTTCCTGATGATGGCCGCGCACGACACCTCGACGTCGACGCTCACCACGATGGCCAACCAGCTGGCAGCGAACCCGGAGTGGCAGGAGCGCTGCCGCGACGAGTCCGACCGGCTCGGCGACGGGCCGCTGGACATCGAGGCGCTCGAGAAGCTGGAGACCCTCGACCTGGTGATCAACGAGTCGCTGCGGATGGTCACTCCATTGCCGTTCAACGTTCGCCAGGCGGTGCGCGACACCGAGCTACTGGGCTTCTTCATCCCGGCCGGCACCAACGTCAATGTATGGCCCGGACTGAACCACCGCCTGCCTGAGCTGTGGACCGATCCGGAGAAGTTCGACCCGGCCCGCTTCGCCGAGCCGCGCAACGAGCACAAGCGGCATCGCTACGCGTTCGCTCCGTTCGGCGGCGGCGCGCACAAGTGCATCGGGATGGTCTTCGGGCAGCTGGAGATCAAGACCGTCATGCATCGCCTGTTACGCAAGTACCGCCTCGAGCTCCCGCACCCGGGCTACCAGCCCCGCTACGACTACGCGGGCATGCCCGTGCCGATGGACGGCATGCCGATCGTGCTGCGCCCGCTGCACTGACGGGGGTCAGCCGATCAGCCGGTTCGCACAGGCGATGACGGCGCGCAGTGCCGACTGGGTGGGATCCGCCGCCCAGCCCATCGCCCATTCTCGGCGCCGTCCGTCGCTGCCCTGCACAAAGGTTGCGGTGTGCGACCCGGCTGCCAACTGGTGGAATCGGGTCATCTCGACGCCGATACCCCGGTCGTAGAGCATCGCGGTCAGCGCTGCGACCGGACCGCTGGCGTGCACGGTCGCACTCTCGATGCGGTCGTCCACAGCGATCGTCGCGCAGAATCGCCGGGGCTGCGGACCCGACCGGGCGGAACGGTCGTCGCACTCCCACGACCCCAGCCGAACGGGTCCGCCGCTCGGGCTGAACGTGTCGGTGAATGCGCTCCACGACATGGTTCGGGCGTGTTCGCGCAATTCCGCGGGCAGCGGAGCGCAGAAGCGCGGTGCAGGTTCAAAGACTGTGGTGCTGTGCGGACTCATGTGAATCGGTCTTCTCGTCCAGAGGAGGCTGACCGACGGCGTAGTTTTCGACCCACAGCGGGGGGTCGGTCTGGATCAGACCCCGCTGCGGGTGGCTACTACGGCGAGCACGCGGTGCATGGTCGCCAAGGTTAGACCTGCCCGGGCAGGCGACGCAAACGGGTTATCGTCCCCCTAAGCTTTCACCCCAGAGGAGTTGATATGTGCTATCCCGTCGAATGCCCGCGTTGCCACAAAACCACCTGGGCGGGTTGTGGCGAGCACGTCGACCAGGTGATGCGCGACGTGCCACCCGCCCAGCAGTGCACCTGCGGGCAGGGCAGCCAGCCCGGGCGCTAGACGAACGGGTTGTCGCCCGTTGCGACCTGTACGCCGAGGTCGATCAGCCGGCTAGCCGAATCATGCAGCCGCTCACCGGCTTCACGGTGTGCCTGGCCGGCCAGATACCGCGAGTATGTGCCCTCGATGACGATCGCCAACTTGAAGCACGCCGTCGCGATGTACCAGTTCAGGTGTCCGGTGCGCCTGCCACCCGCGTCGGCGTACGCGGCGACCAACTCGGTGCGCGACGGCAGCCCACCGAGTGCGGCCAACTCCCGGCCGGCATTGATCGGGTCGGGATAGTCGGGCCAGCACACCAGAATCCAGCCCAGATCCAGCAACGGATCACCGATGGTGCACATCTCCCAGTCCACGAACGCCGCGACCTCGGGGGCGTCGCGACGTAGCAGCACGTTGTTGAGATGGGCGTCGCCGTGCATGATGCCCGGCTCACCGTCGGGCGGTCGGCGTTCACCGAGCCAGTCCGCGAGCCGGCTGACCTCCAGCATCTCCGGCCGGTAGCTCTCGTGGCGGTAGCTGTCGAGCAGCCTGAGGAAGTTCGGAACCTGGCGCGCCAGAAACGAACCCGGACGGTGCAGCTGCTGCAACGGGCGACCCCGCCACGATGCTGCACTCAGCCGGGCCAGGTCCGCTGCGTAGTTCAGGCCCACCTGATGCCGCAGCCGCGGGTCGGCGACGTACGCGGGGGCCACCTCGGTCGCCGGGTTGAAGCCGTCGACATCCTCCATCAGATAGAAGACGACACCCAGCACGCCGAGGTCGTCACAGCCGGCCACGAATTCGGGATGGGGCACCGAGCTTCCGGCCAACGTCTCCAGCACCGCGATCTCGCGCTGCATGGTGCGGTTGCTGTTTGGGCGCGGGTACGGCGGCGGCCTGCGCAGAACCAGACGGCGGTCGTCGACGCGCAACCGCACCACCACATTCTGAGTTCCACCGGCCAGCGGTTCGACATCGCTGATCCGCGAACCGATTCCGTTCTCGCGCACCCACGCGGTCAGCGCACCGACGGCGGCCGAGTCAAGTGTTCCGGGAACCTCGGCGGCCCGGTCCTCGATGTTGCTCAATAGTCAGTGAACTCCTGAAAGTCGTTGCTGCTCATGCCAGCTCCGAAGCGTATTGCGATGGCGCAGACATCGTCGTTGCGGGGTGGAGGCGCAAGGGTCTGGGTCAGTTCCCGGCATGCCGACGGCAGAGACTCGTCTCCCCGCCAGTCGCCGACGATGTGTTCGACGCGCACCATTCCTGATTCGATGTCCTGGCCGCGACGTTCGATGAGCCCGTCGGTGTACATGACGAGGATGTCGCCCTCCCCCACCTCGACGTTGCCCTCGCTGTAGGTCGCCCGCTCGACCGGGCCAAGTACGGGGCCGTGCGCGCCGGGCAACCGGATGACCCTCCCGGTCGACGCCCGCCGCAGCAACAGCGGCGGATGCCCTGCCGAGGCGTAGCACAAGGTCGCCGACGACGAATCCAGCAGCGCCACAGCCATTGTCGCGAATTTCCCGTTGCTGGCGTGACGGGTGAACGCGTTGAGCGCCGACAGCAATTGCGCGGGCGCCAACCCTTGTAGCGCCAGCGCTCGCCCGGCGCTGCGCAGTTGAGCCATGTCCTCGACGGCGGGCAGGCCATGGCCCACCACATCGCCGACCGCCAGATAGGTTCGGCCGTGCGACAATTCCAGCGCGTCGTACCAGTCGCCGCCGAGCCCCTGCACCAGATCGGCCGGTTCGTAACTCACTCCGACGTCGACTCCGTCGATCGGAATCGGACTGGTCGGCAGAACAGCCGCCTGCAACACCGCCGCGCGGGCGTGTTCGTCGGCGTACATGCGTGCCCGCACCAGCGCCTGACCGATCATCGTCGCGACCGCCGAGGTGTAGGCGAGTTGCGCGGTGTCCAGCGGCTGGGTGTCGGCCCACGCCAACACCAGCGCTCCGATTGCCTTGCCGCCCACGGTCAACGGCCAGCTCACGACGGCCGCGCCGCCGCTTGCGACCATCCACTTGGCGTTGTCGGGGTATCGCCGGCGATATTCGGCGACGGTGCGGATCACCACCGGCTGACCGGTGCGGACCGCGTCGGTGGCTGCGGTGGACTCACTGACCGCGACACTTTCGTGGAGCTCGTTGACCACGAATTCGGGATAGCCACCCATCGCCACCCACTCGAGGATGGCGCCTTCATCGCTGACCAAGCCGACCGCGACTGCTTGCGCGCCTGCGTCATTGATCACCTGACCGATGACCGCGTCACCGATCTGTTTTTGGGTGAACGCCCCCGACAGCAACCGGCCGAGGTTGGCAAGCGTCTCAAGGCGGGCCCGTTCGCGCTGTTCGGCCTGGTGTTGCCTGACCGCCGTGACACGCCCCCCGGCTTCCTGCGCGGTCAGCATCGCGACCAGCACCACCACCGCGATGAACGCCTGGGCGATCGCCAACTGGCCCGGGCGGTGCAGATCGAGGTTCTCGAAGGTCGTGTATCCGGCGTTGGCCATGCCGTTGGCGGTGAACGCCAGCGCTCCGCCGCAGAGGGCCGCGCCGATCATGTCAAGCCGCAGTGCCGCCCATGCCATCACCGGTAGCAGGAACAGGGCGGGAGGAAGCGCGAGACGGAACGACACCACGGTCAGTGCGGCCATGCTGGTCAGGACCAGCATCGTCTCCAGCATCCGCGATCGCAAGATGTGGGATTGCACCGGCCACAACAAGATTGGTGCACCGATCATCAGGACACCGACCCCGTCGCCGGCCCACCAGTGCATGACGGCCATCGACCAATCGACCTGGTTGCGCAACGAGGTGATCAAGCCGCCGATCATGCCGCCCGCCAGCGGGCCCAGCACCATGGCTCCGGCCACGAACCGGGCGAGGTCCTCGCGCTTGCGCAGATCAGGCGGCCCCTTGCACCACACCAGCACCAGTGAGGCCCCGACCAGCGGCTCCACCGAGTTGGCCACCGCGAATCCCACCGCCGACTGCCAGCCCGCTCCGTAGCGAAGGTCGACGGCCAGCTCGGCCACCACGATCGCGGCGACTATCACCGGCCACATCGTCCGGCGGGTCAGCAGCATGGCCGCCACCGTCACCCCGGCCGGGGGGAAGAACGCGGGTCCGATACCGGCACCAAAGGTCTGCCACGACAACACCGACCCGGCCAGGTAGGGCAAGGCGACCCAGCCGAACAAGCCGGCGGCGAATCCGACCCGGTCGCGAGTACGCGAGACGCTCACGCGGCCCCACTTCGTGATCCGTGGATCAGCCGGGCCGCAGGCACGTCACGAGCGTAGTCACCCGTTGGCAAACACGAGGGATTCTTCAGCGAGCCCGCTCGCGTCGTCGCTGATCGAAGAACTCGACCGCTTCCCGGATCGACTCGTGCACGTCGCGCGGCTGCCAGCCCAGTTCGCGGGTTGCCTTGCCGTGGTCCATCGGTGCCATGATGCCCATCAGCCGCACGGTCGTCGGATTCAGCGGCAGATCACGTCCGCTCAGCGCGGCGGCGGCGCCGCCGAGGACCCCGATCGCCGCCATCACCGACTTCGGGATCCCCAACCGGGGCGCCGGCCGACCGGCGGTCCGGGCCGCCGTCTCGTAGAGCTCGCGGTAGGGCAGATAGCGCTCGGAGATGATGTAGCGCTCGCCCACCCGGCCGTGGTCGGCGGCCAGCAACAGCGCGCGGGCGGCGTCGGTGATGCCGACGACCTCCGTCGCCATCCCACCCATATAGAAAGGCAGCTTGCCGGCCGCGGCGGCAGCCACCAGCGACCCGTGCGGAGTGGGCTGCCAATCACCTGCGCCGTATGTGTTGGATACGCACAGCACCACCGCGGGCAGCGCCCTGTCGCGGCTGTAGTCCAGGACCAGCTGCTCGGCCGCGATCCGCGAGCCGATGTAGCCGCCGCCCTTGCCGCCCCAGTTGACCGGGGTGTCCTCGTCGACGACTCCGCCGTTGCCCAGTCCGATCGTCCCGATGGTGCTGGTGAAGACGAACTTGCGCAGATCGGCGTTCACGGCGGCATCGAGAACGTGACGAAGGCCTTCGACGTTGGTGCGGTACAGCGGTGCCGAGTCGCGTAGGTGTGCCCGTGTGTCGACGACGCAGTAGTAGACGACGTCGCAGCCGTCCATCGCCTCCTTCAGCACGGCGCCATCGAATATGTCGCCGCAGAAGCGCCGTACGGCCAGGTCGTCGATGCCGCGCGTGGAGCTGGACGGGCGGAGCATGACGCGGACGGTGTCGCCGCGCTCCACCAGCTGCCGCGTGACATGCGAGCCGAGGAAACCGCTCGCGCCCAGAACCAGTGAGTCGGTACCCGCCACGCCCCGCAGCATGCCCGAAACCGGTCTCGGAGGACAAGATTGCGGATCTGTTCACCGGGACATCGCGCATGATGCTCCCGGCGGGCACCCGCTGCGTCGACTACTTGATCAGCGGGTCACGCGGCATGCCGAGGATGCGCTCGGCGATCTGGTTGCGGGTGATCTCCGACGTGCCGCCTGCGATGGACAGTGCACGTGACCCCAACGCCGCCCGGCCCGCCAATTCGCCCTCGCCACCCTCGAGTGCCGCATCCGGCCCGACGAGGGCCGCCGCGATGGTGCCCTGCTCCTGGAACTGGTCGGCCAGAATGAGTTTGGTGATGTTGCCTTCCGGCCCGGGCCCGGCGCCCTCCAGCGCGCGAACCACCCGACGCAGATTCAGCAGACGCAGCGCCTGGTCCCGGGCCAGGAACCGCCCGACCCACTGAACTGCGCCGCCAACCCGGTCACCGTGAGCCTTCGTCAGCGACACCAGCCACGCCGCCGCGGGCGCGATCGTGCCTGCGCCGCCGCCGATGCTCACCCGCTCGTTGCCCAGCGTGGCGCGCGCGACGGTCCACCCGGCGTTCGGCTCGCCGACGACATCCTCGTCGGGGACGAACACGTCGTTGAAGAACACCTCGTTGAAGTCCGCGCCGCCGGTGATCTGGCGCAAGGGCCGAACCTCCACGCCCGGCGCCTCCATGTCCAGGATCACCGTCGTGATACCGGCGTGCTTGGGCACCTCGAAATCGGTGCGCACGGTGGCAAGGCCGCGCTTGCAGTAGTGCGCCCCGCTGGTCCATACCTTCTGGCCGGTGATCTTCCATCCACCGTCCACGCGAGTGGCCCGGGTCTTGACCGCCGCGGCGTCCGAGCCCGCCGACGGTTCGGAGAACAGCTGGCACCAGATCTCGTCTTTGCGGAGTGCCTTCTCGACGAATCGCTCGATCTGAGAAGAGGTTCCGTGCTGAACAAGGGTCAGGATCACCCAACCGGTGATGCCATAGTCCGGCCGCTTGACCCCGGCGGCCGCGAACTCCTCTTCGATCAGCAGCTGCTCGACGGCACCGGCAGCACGGCCCCACGGCTTGGGCCAGTGCGGCATGACATATCCGGTCGCAATCAGCTCGTCGAGTTGCGCCTTGTCGTCCAGCTTGGCGAGTTCGGCTGCATCCGAGCGGATTTGAGTGCGCAGCTCGTCGGCCTCGGGTGGCAGGTCCAGGCTGTTCGCGCGACCGTGGCCGGCTTCGGTCAGGGTGAACACGTCGGTGGCCGGCGCGTCCCCGCCGAGGATCGCCTGCACGGTCAGTGCCCGGCGCAGATGTAGATGCGCGTCGTGCTCCCAGGTGAAGCCGATACCGCCGTGTACCTGAATGTTCAACTCCGCGTTGCGAACATAGGCCGGGAACGCCAACGCTGCCGCCGCCGCGGCAACCAGTTCGAACTGCTTCAAGTCGTCGGTGAAAGCTCGGGCGGCATCCCAGACGACGGCGACCGCCGACTCAGAGCCGACGATCATGTCAGCGCAGTGATGCTTGATCGCCTGGAAGGTCGCGATGGTGCGGCCGAACTGCTCACGCACTTTGGCGTAATCGACAGCGGTGTCCACGCAGTCCGACGCTCCGCCCGCGGCCTCTGCCGCGAACAGGGTGCGCGCCAGGGCCAGCGCCGCGGTGCGCGCCCCGGCCAGCACGTTGCCGGCCACCGAGACGTCGCGCAGCGTCACCCGCCCGGAGCGCCGCGCCCGGTCGAGGCTGCCCGGCAGTTCGACCGAGACCCCGTCGGCACTTCGGTCCACCAGCACCACGTCGTCACCGGCGACGAGCACCAGCACGTCGGCGAGCCCGGCGCCGAGGACCACGCCCGCGTCGCCACCGGCGGTGTCACCGGAGACAGTGAGGTCGCCACCGAATCCGACTGCGGCAGTGACGGATCCGTCGACCAGACCAGGAAGGAGTCGCGCCTTCTGCTCGTCGCTGCCCATCGCCGACACGACCGCGGATGCGACGACGGTCGGCACGAACGGACCGGGCGCCACCGCGCGTCCGAGCTCGTCGATGACGACCACCAGTTCGGGCAACCCGAAACCCGAACCGCCGTACTGCTCGTCGACGTGCAGCCCGAGCCAGCCCAAGCCGGCCAGCTCTGCCCAGAACGGCGGTGCCGTCTCCTCGACGTCGTCGGCGAGCAGTGCGCGCGCCGCCGCCCTGGCCTTCTGCGTGCTCAGAAATGAGCGCGCCACCTCACTGAGTTCACGGTGGTCGTCGGTCAGTGCGATACCCATCGGATCCTCCTCGAGGCGGCGGTGCCCATTCCTCTAATGCCTTACCACAGCCGGTCGAGACCGCAGTACGGCGGCCGGATCACTTGGGGGCGAAGCGCTGCCCGGCGTCGAGACGGATGCACTGGCCGTTGAGCATCGGGTTGTCGACGATCGCGGCGACCAGCTTGGCGAATTCCTCGGGGCGGCCGAGCCGCTTCGGGAAGGCGGCGTCCTTGGTCAGCGCCTTGGCGAACTCGTCGGGAATGCCCTTGGTCAGGCCGGTGGCGAACAGGCTCGGTGCGATCGCGAGCGCGCGGATGCCGACCGGACCGAGGTCACGAGCCATGGTCAGGCACATGCCGGCGATACCCGCCTTGGCGGCGGTGTAGGCAACCTGGCCGATCTGGCCTTCGAACGCGGCGATCGAGGCGGTGTTGATGATGACCCCGCGCTCCTCGTCTTCGGGCTCGTTGTTGGCCATGTGCGCGGCCGCAAGGCGGCTGATGTTGAAGCTGGCGATCAGGTTCAGGTTGATAGTGCTCTGGAAGGTCTCCAGGGCGTGCGGGCCGTTCTTGCCGAACGTCTTCTCCGCGACACCGCCGCCCGCGGTGGTCAGCACGACGTGCAGGCCACCCAGCGCCTCGACCGCCTCGGCAAGCACCTTCTCGGTGCCCGAGAAGTCGGTGACGTCGACCGGCATGAAGGGGCCGCCCACACTGGACGCGACCTCGGGGCCGTCGGTGCCTTCGCGGTCGAGGATCGCCACCTTGGCGCCGCGCGAGGCCAGCAGCTCAGCGCTTGCCCGTCCGAAGCCCGATGCGCCGCCTACGACGACCACCTTCTTGCCCGAGATCTCCATCCGATACTCCTGTCCGTTGACGCGGCACGGTTCCCGTGCCGCTTACAGTTCGCAGTTCAATTCGCGGGGACACCTCGGTGGCGCCCAAGCCGGTACGCACGTTACCGCTCGTCATCGAACGGTAATGACCAAGGGTGCCTACCCAGCGGTAGGTTGGCTGGCATGGCCCGATCCACGATCGGTCTGCGGATGGGAGCGGGGGTGGCTGCGGCCGCCGTCGCCCTCGGTGTAGTCCAACTGACAGCTGCGTTCTTCTCGCCGGCCGCCGACGCGCGTACCGCCGTGGGCACCGCGGTCATCAACGCGACGCCGGGTCCGGTGAAGGAATGGGCGATCCTGACCTTCGGCACGGCCGACAAACTGTTCCTTTCGGTGGCGGTCATCGCCGTGATCGGGGTGCTGGCCGCCGTCGCCGCAATCTGGGAACGATCCCGCGTCCCGGTCGGCTCCGTGGCGTTCCTGCTCGCTGCCGCAGCCGGAAGCGCGGCAGTGCTGGCCCGGCCGGGTGCACGACTGGTCGACATCATCCCTACCCTGCTCGGCGCGGTCTGCGGGATCGCGGTCCTGCGGCTGCTCACCTCCGGCCGCATCGTCGACGGCCGCTCCGACGACGGCCGCGCCACCGACGCCTCCGACGACGCCGGGGTGGATACCGGGCGCCGGCTGTCGCTGGCGACGCTCGGGTTCGCCGGACTCGGGTTGCTCGGCGGCGTCGCGGGTGTGGTGGTCACCCGACGACTGCACTCGGTGTCCGGCGACCGGGACACCTTCGCACTGCCCTCGGCCGCACCACCGTCTCCGGTTCCCGCCGACGTCACACCGGCCGGCGTCCAACTGCCGAGCTTCATCACCGGCAACGGCGACTTCTACCGCATCGACACCGCTCTGAGCGTTCCGCAGCTCTCCCGTGCCGACTTTCGGCTACGCATCCACGGGATGGTCGACCGCGAAATCACCTACACCTTCGACGATTTGAAGAAGTTCGAGCCTATCGACAAGGTCGTGACGCTGACGTGCGTGTCCAACCCGGTCGGCGGCGACCTCATCTCGAACGCCACCTGGACCGGTTACCGGGTCAGGGACCTGTTGCGGGACAGCGGTATCCACCCCGATGCCGACATGGTGCTCTCGACGTCAGTGGACGGGTTCACCGCGGGCACCCCGGTGGAGGCGCTCACCGATGCCCGCGACTCGATCCTGGCGATCGGGATGAATGGCGTTCCCCTGCCGGTCGAGCACGGCTACCCCGCCCGGCTGGTGGTGCCCGGGCTGTACGGCTACGTGTCGGCCACCAAGTGGGTGGTGGACCTTGAGTTGACCCGCTTCGACCGGGTGCAGGCCTATTGGACCAAGCTCGGCTGGTCCGAGCGCGGCCCGATCAAGACCGAGTCGCGGATCGACGTGCCGCGTGACGGTCAGAAGGTGGCCACGGGTCCGGTGACCTTCGGCGGGGTGGCGTGGGCGCAGAACCGGGGGGTGAAGGCGGTCGAGGTCCGTATCGACGACGGTCCGTGGCAGCCTGCGCAGCTGGGTTCGGCCTACTCGAATGACACCTGGCGGCTGTGGAGCTTCCCGTGGACCGCCACCCGGAGCGGGTTCCACACGATCACGGTCCGCGCCACCGACAACACCGGTGCGGTACAGACTCAGGACCAGGCGCCACCGGCGCCCGACGGCGCGACGGGCTGGCACTCGGTGTCCTTCGAAGTCGCCTGACACCGTGGTTGTCCCGGGCTGGTTGTCGTAGTGCCGTGCCAAGCTGGAGCCATGTTGCTCGGCGATGTCGTGGCCGCCTCCGCCGACGTGTCGGCGACGTCATCGCGGCTGGCCAAGGTGGCGCGAATCGGCGAACTGTTGTCAGGCATCGCGGATCCGCGGACGGTCCAGGTCGTGGTGTCGTGGCTGTCCGGGGAGCTGCCACAGCGGCAGATCGGGGTGGGCTGGGCGGCGCTTCGGTCGCTGCCCGCACCAGCTGACGAATCCACGCTGACGGTGCACGCAGTCGATGCGACGTTCACCGAGATCGGTGCCGTCGCGGGCAAGGGCTCCCAAGCCCGACGGTCCGAGCTGCTCGGCGGACTGTTCGGCACGGCCACCGACGCCGAGCAGGTGTTCCTGCGCCGATTACTGGGCGGCGAGTTGCGCCAAGGCGCCCAGGCCGGGGTGATGGCTGACGCGGTGGCGAAGGCGGCAGGCCTGCCGGCCGCGGCCGTTCGCCGAGCGGCCATGCTCGGTGGCGATCTGCCCGCGGTGGCGGCCTCAGCGCTTGCCGGCGGGGCGGACGCCCTCGGCGACTTCACCCTCACAGTGGGCAGGCCGGTCGGTCCGATGCTGGCTCAGACCGCGACCGGTGTGACGGACGCGCTCGAACGCCTCAGCGGCGACGCGATTTTCGAGGCCAAGCTCGACGGCGCTCGCGTGCAGATTCACCGCTCGGGCGATGACGTGACCGTGTACACCCGCAGCCTCGACGACGTGACGGCCCGGTTGCCCGAGGTGGTGGACGCCGCGCTGGCACTGCCGGTGACGTCCCTGATCGCCGACGGCGAGGCGATCGCGCTGCGCCCCGACAACCGTCCGCACCGATTTCAGGTCACCGCATCCCGGTTCGGGAAAAGCACTGATGTGGCCGCAGCCCGGGCGGCACAACCACTTTCGGTGTTCTTCTTCGACATCCTGCACCTTGACGGCGTCGACCTCTTGGACGAACCGACGCATGCCCGGCTCGCCGCGCTGGACGC
The DNA here is from genome assembly GCF_000559085.1 of Mycolicibacterium aromaticivorans JS19b1 = JCM 16368. NCBI lineage: Bacteria > Bacillati > Actinomycetota > Actinomycetes > Mycobacteriales > Mycobacteriaceae > Mycobacterium > Mycolicibacterium aromaticivorans. Next base: position 916,128 of record NZ_JALN02000001.1, read on the forward strand.
GATCGTGCCTGCCGATCAGCGTGTCGACCGGCTGGCGACCACGGATGCCGCTGCCGCACAGCAGTTCCTGGATGTGACACTGGCCGCCGGACACGAAGGCGTGATGGCCAAATCGCCCGCCTCCCCGTACGAGGCGGGCCGCCGCGGTGCCGGCTGGCTGAAGGTCAAGCCGGTGCACACCCTTGATCTGGTGGTGCTGGCGGTGGAATGGGGCTCGGGCCGGCGGACCGGCAAGCTGTCGAATATTCATCTGGGGGCCCGCGATCCGGATACCGGTGGGTTCGTGATGCTGGGCAAGACGTTCAAGGGCATGACCGACGCGATGCTGGAGTGGCAGACCGCACGGTTCAGCGAACTGGCGACCGGTCCGCTCGACAAGTATGTGGTGCCGGTGCGGCCCGAGCAGGTCGTCGAGATCGCGTTCGACGGCGTGCAGGGCTCCAGCCGGTATCCCGCGGGGATGGCGCTGCGCTTCGCGCGGGTGCTGCGGTATCGCGACGACAAGAGCCCGGCCGAGGCCGACACCATCGACACCGTGCGGGCGTTCTACGAGCGGGACTAGCTTGCCGGCACGGGCTGATCATCGATGCGTGTGCCGAACACGCCGAATCCGTGGATCATCTCCTCGGTGGGCGCCGGGGCCCATTCCCATGCGGCAATCTGCCGTAGGGATCGACGACTCAGGTTGGCGCGCAACAGTTCATAGCCGTCGGCCCGCAGCAGCGTCGCCGGATGTCCTGTGCCGCAAATCCACTGGGCGCCCCGGTCATCCTCAATGCGCAACGCCGGGCTGTCCCGCAGTTGCGTGCCGAGGTAACGCATCGTGACGTCTAGAAACGGCTGCCAGTGTTCGCGGTCGACGCGGGGAAGTCCCAGTGCCTCATGCAAGTCCGATTCGTGGCATACGGCGTCGATGGCCAGGTTGGGTCCATAGAGCTGGTCATCGGTCAGACTGGCGTCAGCGTCGGTACCGATGCGGTCCCATTCGTTCATCAAGTCACCCACCGGTGTGCACCGCCGTTCCCGGACGTGACGTGCCGTCCACTGATCGCTCGTCACTGCGTCCAAGCGTCCGCTGACGGCGTCGGCCGCGCATCCGACCAGGTGCGCCAGCAGCTCGTGCACGGTCCATCGCGGAGTGGCAGGTACGTGTGATTGAAGCTGCTCGTCAGTGAGCGTGGCGGCAAGGTCTCGTACCCGATCCCGGGCTGTGCGATAGATCGTCTCGAGCATGACTGTCCCGCTTTCAGTGAGCCGCGTTCTGCGAAAAAGCCAATGACCAGCCGTCGCCGGTACGCACCGCGACGCTGGTGTTGCGACGGGTCCGCCGGTGGATCGGTCCGGTGATCGCGGTGCGGGCTTGGATCAACGCCACATCGGGTGTGAGATAACGCAGTCGGGTGATGTGGGTGGGCGCCCGGCGGCGACGCGCCTGGCGGTCGACAAGCGCACGAATTTCCTGTTCGTCGGTTCCATTGAGCGACGAATGCGACGTGGCCGGCTGGGTGAAGAGTGTCGCTCGCGGATGGCGCAGGTTGGCGAGCAGGACTCGCGCGAGAAAGCGCCGGTCCCGCAGCCTTGCGGGCGGATCGATGAGGCCACGGACTCGTAAAATCTTTTCCGCCACAGCGATATCGGTGCTGGCAGCGCGCAGTACCGCACGCTGCAGCCACGCCTGCGTGCGGTGCACCGAGGCGAGCTGGGGCTGGTCGATGGTCCGGTTGACCGCCCACACCGGTCGGATGGATTCGGCCGCGGCTCGGTAGAAGCGCCGGGGCAGGTCGGCGGAGCCCGCACGCAGGCAGTCGCGTAACGAAAGGGCCTGCAGGGCAGCCATGGTCATGCCTTGTCCATGGAGCGGGTTGAGGCTGCACAGAGCGTCGCCGAGGACAACCAGGCCCGGCGGTAGATCCGGCAATTGCTCATAGCGTCGCCACACCGCGCGGGTGTTGCGTGAGATCGAGATCTCGCCGATACAGGTGGCGTCACGTAGTCCGGCCACCATCTCGGCGGGCAACATCCGCTCGACTGTTCGCATCATCTCGGCGTATGTGCTTGGTGGCGAGCCACATTCATCTGAGCAGGACACCGCCAGCATCCAGGTGTCGTGTTCGTACGCGACGAGCATCGCTCCCGGCGCCTGCCTGCCCTGATTGACAAAGACCAGCCGCTGCCGAATGCGTCCCGGCGGGATACGTAAGAGCTGACTGGAGTACCCCCCGGTCGACGGGACCCGGTCCTCAGGCACCGCACCAAATCCCTGGTTCGTCAGGAAGCGTGCCGAGCACGCCGCGCGCCCGGTGGCGTCGACCACCAGATCGCAGCGGAGGATTGTCGCGCTGCCGGTCGCGCGGTCGATGATCCGCACGCCGGTGACCGAACCGTCCGCGAGCACCGGCCCCACGATGTTCCGCTGTCCGATGACGGTGACATTCGCCAGCCCCGTCACGCGCCGGCGCAGATGAAACTCGAGGAACGGCCGACTGGCTTGGTAGGCCGCGACGGCTTGCGGATCTGCCAGGCGACCAACGGGATTGATCTCATGATTTCCGATCCGGACATAGACCCCCGACAGGTCATCACCGTCGTCGACGACGGCCCCGTCCGCTCCCATCTCCTCGAGCATCCCGGGAAACAGCTCTCCGATCGCCTGCGTGCCGCGGCTCAGGAGGTTGTGCAGGTGACGTCCCTGCGGCACTCCGGTCCGCTGCGTGGCGCCATCGGGCAATGTGTCACGTTCGACGACAGTGACGGACGCATAGAACTCCGAGAGAACCCGCGCCGCGAGCAGCCCCGCCATGCCGGCACCCAGAACAACCGCGTGCGAACCCAATTCGGCCATCTGGTCGTCTCCGTCCCGCTGCGCCGTGCGGTGGCATCCGCAGCCATGAGAGGTGACACTACACCAAGATTAAGAAAAATAAGGGAAACTTATGGAAATTCTAAGGAGGCGCTTTTCCGGACACTGCGCACCGCACTCGCCGCACCAGCGCTACACGCGAGCGAAATCGGTTTTGCCGCGCTCGAATTCGGCCAGCATGTCGGCGGTCAGGGTGGGCCTGACCTCGCCGATCGCAAACAGGTAGTCCTCGGTGGTGGCCGGCTGACCGAGGCCGTGGCGCATCTCGCGCTCGAAGGCGGCCTGCGAGCCCTTGCGCGCGGCGAACTCGATGTCGGCCGGGGTGAAGAACTCTGAGGCGCCGACCAGACCGTCGACGTCGACATGAACCAGCGCCTTGCCGAGGTAGCGCTGCCACACCGCCCGGCGGGCCGGCTGATCGGGCGGACCGACGGGGATGACGTAGTCGAAACGGCCGGGCCGCAGAAACGCCGAGTCCAGGGAGTGGACGGCGTTGGTGGCGCACACCAGAAGCCGGTTGTCCTTCTGCCGGAAAGCCGGGATCAGCTTCAGCAGTTCGTTGGTGACGCCCAACTCGGCGGTGCTCGCGCCGGAGCGTGCGGTCGCGATCTCCTCCACCTCGTCGATGAACAACACCAGTTCGTCGAGTTCAGCCAGTTCGGCGAACGCCTCCCGCAGCGAGGCCGCCAGCCCACCGTTGCCGGTGGCTGCCAGTCGCGACGGGAAGAGTTCCACGAACGGCCATCCGAGCCGCGACGAGATCGCCTTCGCGAAGCTCGTCTTCCCGGTTCCGGGCGGTCCGAACAGGATCACCGCTTTCGGCGGCTGCACCCCGTAACGCTCAGCGACGTCCGGGTGCGCCAGCGGGTCGACGATGCGACGCTCGATGATCTGCTTCTCCTGCTCCATGCCGGCCATCTCGTCAAACAGGCCGGGCGGCAGGAACTGACCGCCGAGTTCGTCGAGTAGATTCGCCTGGTCCAGGCCCAGATGCTCGACCATCTCGAAATAGACCAAACCCTCCCGGCGGGCGTAGCCGGAGTTCTCCATCGCCGCCGCGCCGGTGGCCCCGTCGGGCAACACCGCGCAGATGCGTCGCACCCCCTGCGCACGCAGCCGTCGCTCCAGGTCACTGAGCAGAGCGCTGCCGATGCCGCGGTAGCGCCACCGCGAGCCGAGCGCGACCAGCAGAATCCAGGCCCGTTCGCCCTGGGTTTGCGCCACGGCCATGGCGACCACCTCGTCGCCCACTTCGGCGACCACGGCAGGCTGCCCGGAACGCGCGGCGGCCATCACCTCGGCAACGGTGAACACCGGCTCACCCGACCCGGGCGCACGGCTCTGATCCCACACCTGGATCGCTTGGTCGATGTCGTCGTCGCGGTAGTCGCGCAAACGCCATGGCGGCATGGCCCACCTCCTCGGTTGCGATAGAGGGTGACGGCAGAAGCCGCGAGGGGCATCCCCCAAGCGGGTGGTTTCGGGATGGGACCGACTGGTCGCAGACCCGCCGAAATCCGCCCCAATCGGAGACCCGCCGAACCTGTGAATGAAAGGATCACCGCACGGCCCGACACTGCACATCTGGCGCAAGGGAGAAACACTGTGGCTGCACCGACCGGCGCGCCGTCGGAACACATGGAAGAGACCAGGGGCGACGTCACCTACATCCGCACCGACCCTGAGCTGCCGCCGGTGGCCATCGTCGACCGGTCACCGATCACGCTCCGGCACAAGCTGATCTTCGGTGCCGTCGCGGTCCTGGGCGCGATCGCATGGGCGATCATCGCGTTCTTCCGCGGCGAGACCGTCAACGCCGTGTGGTTCGTCATCGCCGCGATCTGCACCTACGTCATCGGATACCGGTTCTACGCCCGGCTCATCGAGATGAAGATCGTGCGCCCGCGCGACGAACACGCCACTCCCGCCGAGATCTTCGAGAACGGCACCGATTACATGCCCACCGACCGGCGGGTGCTGTTCGGTCACCACTTCGCGGCGATCGCAGGGGCGGGCCCGCTCGTCGGGCCCGTGCTGGCCATGCAGATGGGATATCTGCCCGGCACGATCTGGATCATCCTCGGCGCGGTCTTCGCCGGCTGCGTCCAGGACTATCTGGTGCTGGCGATCTCCACCCGCCGCCGCGGACGGTCACTTGGCCAGATGGCTCGCGACGAGCTCGGTGCCTTCGGCGGGGCGGCGGCAATCATCGCGGTGCTGGCCATCATGGTGATCCTGCTTGCGGTGCTCGCGCTGGTCGTGGTCGGCGCGCTCGCCGAGAGCCCATGGGGAGTGTTCTCCATCGCGATGACGATTCCGATCGCCATCTTCATGGGTCTCTACCTGCGTTTCCTGCGGCCGGGACGAGTCTCCGAAGTCTCCGTGATCGGCGTCGCCCTGCTGCTGCTCGCCGTCGCCAGCGGCGGATGGGTGGCCGGAACCGATTGGGGCGCAGACTGGTTCACCCTGTCCAAGGTCACCCTGTCGTGGTGCATCATCATCTACGGCCTTGCCGCCTCCGTGCTGCCGGTGTGGTTCCTGCTGGCGCCGCGCGATTACCTGTCGACGTTCATGAAGGTCGGCACCATCGCGCTGCTGGCGGTCGGCATTCTGCTGGCCCGGCCGATCATGGCAGCCCCGGCGGTGTCCAAGTTCGCCGAGAGCGGCTCCGGTCCGGTGTTCGCCGGTTCGCTGTTCCCGTTCCTCTTCATCACCATCGCCTGCGGCGCACTGTCGGGTTTCCACTCGCTGATCTCATCGGGCACCACACCCAAGCTTCTGGAGAAGGAAAGCCAGATGCGCTTGATCGGGTACGGCGGGATGCTCACCGAGTCATTCGTGGCGATCATGGCGTTGATCACCGCCGCCATCCTCAACCAGCACCTCTACTTCGCGATCAACGCGCCGTCCGCCCAGACCGGCACGACGGCCGAGACGGCAGCCAAGTACGTCAACGGTCTTGGCCTGTCCGGCGCCCCGATCACCCCGGCTGAGATCAACAACGCCGCCGCGAGTGTCGGTGAGCACTCGATCATTTCGCGCACAGGTGGGGCACCGACGCTGGCGTTCGGCATGTCCGAGGTGCTGCACCAGGTGTTCGGCGGACCGGGGCTGAGGGCGTTCTGGTACCACTTCGCGATCATGTTCGAGGCGCTCTTCATTCTGACCACCGTCGACGCAGGCACCCGTGTCGCCCGGTTCATGCTCTCCGACGGACTGGCCAACCTCGGCGGCCCGTTCACCCGGCTGCGCAATCCGAGCTGGCGGGTGGGGGCATGGCTCTGCAGTGTCCTGGTGGTCGCGGGCTGGGGTTCAATCCTGTTGATGGGGGTCACCGACCCGCTCGGCGGGATCAACACGCTGTTCCCACTGTTCGGCATCGCCAACCAGCTGCTTGCCGCGATCGCGCTGACCGTCGTTACCGTCGTGGTGATCAAGAGGGGCCTGCTGAAATGGGCGTGGATTCCGGCGATCCCGCTGCTGTGGGATTTGACGGTCACACTCACTGCGTCGTGGCAGAAGATCTTCTCCGGCGATCCCAAGGTGGGTTACTGGACTCAGCACTTCCAGTACCGCGCCGCCGCGGAGGCGGGCAAGACAGCGTTCGGATCGGCCAAGAACGCCGACCAGCTGCACGCCGTCATCCGCAACACCTTCATCCAAGGCACGCTGTCGATCGTGTTCGCCGCAGCGGTGGTCATCGTGTTCACCGCCGGCGTGATCGTGGCGTTGCGGGCCGTCCGGGGCGGCGCCCCCCCGCTGAGCGACGACACCGCGGTGCCGTCGAAAATCTTCGGGCCGTCCGGCCTGATCTCCACCTCGGCGGAGAAGGAGGTGCAGAAGGAATGGGACGCGCTACCCGCGCAGCACGCCAAATCCGTTGGTACGTCGGCGCATTGATGGGCGATAGTCACTACCGCCGCTACGTCGAGCATCACGCCCGCACCCACCCGGGTGAGCCGGTTCTGAGCGAGGCGCAGTACTGGCGCAAGCGGCACAGCGACGCTGACGCCAACCCGAGCGCCCGCTGCTGCTAACAGCCGTCGACGACGAGATCGCAACGCGGCCTTGCGGTCGCGATCAGCCGGGCGTTCGGTTCGTCCACGGCGTCCACCCAGTCCGCCGCGGCCTCCGGGGCGCGACCGCCCTCGACGTGCCGCCGGACCAACCGCACCCGCCGCTGCCGCGCCGGGCAGTCCACGTAGTACAGCCGGTTCAGCAGCGGCCGCACCTGCGCCCATGCCCCGTCGGGCAAACCCAGATAGTTGCCTTCGGTGAACACCAGCCGACTGGTCGCGGGCACCACATGACCCGCGGCCACCGGTTCGTCGAGGCGACGCTCGAAGGCAGGCACATAGACATCTTCACGGCCGTACTCCTCGACGATGCGACGCAGGACGGCAAGATAACCGGCGGCGTCGAACGTGTCGGGCGCGCCTTTGCGGTCACGTCGACCCAACTCCTCGAGCACGGCATTGGACAGATGAAAGCCGTCCATCGGGACGTAGGACGCGCCGTCGAAACGGCCCAAGAGCGCTTGCGCCACCGTCGACTTCCCGGCGCCCGGCGGCCCGGTGATGCCCACCAGAACCCGGCCCGGCGCCGTGTCGAGCGGCCCGGCGACGTCGGCGGTGAGTATTTCAATGGCGGACACGATGGACTGAAACCTACCGTGAACAGACGAAAGGCCCGGTCCCTTGTCCAGGGACCGAGCCTCTCAGTGTCACGTGTGGGGGGACGCCCGGCGGCGTCCTCCCGACCTGTTCCCCGGGGTGGGGCACCTCAAACCCGAGAGCGCAGAATGAGTGACACCCAGCGCAAGCCCGCCACCGACGACGGGCTACCGTTACTTCTGAGAACGGCCGTGTGCAGATGGAGGAACAGCTGATGGACCTGTCGTGGTCGGCGAAAGATCTTGAGTTCCAAGACGAGGTGCGGGCGTTCCTCGACGAGAAGCTCACCCCTGAACTGCGGCAGGCCGGCCGGCTGATGACCAGCGTCTACGCCGACCACGAGGCCAGCATGGCCTGGCAAGCGATCCTCCACGAGCGGGGCTGGGCCGCTCCGGCGTGGCCGGTCGAACACGGCGGCTGCGACTGGACCCTGACCCAGCACTACATCTTCAGCCGCGAGTCGACTCTCGCCGGGGCTCCGGCGCTGTCGCCGATGGGGATCTCGATGGTCGCGCACGCCATCATCGCCTACGGCACGCCTGAGCAGAAGGACTACTTCCTCCCCCGCATCCTCACCGGCGAGGTCTTCTTCTGCCAGGGCTATTCCGAACCCGAGGCCGGCTCGGACCTGGCGTCGCTGTCGATGTCGGCGGTGCGGGACGGCGATGACCTGGTCTGCACGGGCAGCAAGATCTGGACCACCCATGCCGGCGAGGCCAACTGGATTTTCGCCCTCGTTCGCACCTCTCGTACGGGCCGCAAGCAGCAGGGCATCACCTTCGTGCTCATCGACATGAGCACTCCGGGCATCGAGATCCGGCCGCTGGTGATGACCTCCGGCGAGCAGGTACAGAACCAGCTCTTCTTCGACGGGGTGCGGGTGCCTACATCGAACGTGATCGGCCAGATCGACGACGGCTGGACGGTGGCCAAGTATCTGCTCGAGTTCGAACGCGGCGGCGGCGCGACGGCACCGGGGCTGCAGGCGATGGCCCGGGCCATCGCCACGGCGGCGACCGAGCAGCCCGGGCCCGACGGCGGCCGGCTGATCGACAACCCGGCATTCGCCGCCAAGCTCGCCGATGTCGGGATCCGCGCGGAGGTACTCGAGATCCTCGAATTCCGGGTCCTGACAACGGTCGCCGAAGGCGGCCACCCGGGCGCGGCGTCGTCGATGCTGAAGATCCTGTCCACCGAACTCTCGCAGGCGATCACCGAGCTGGCGATGGAAGCGGCCGGCCCGCACGGCCGGGCATACCAGCCGCACGCCACCAAGCCGGGCGGTCCGGTCGCCGACTTCGAGCCTCCATCAGACGGTTACGTCAGCGGCCAGCCGTGGCAGGCGGTGGCGCCGCTGCGGTACTTCAACGACCGGGCCGGCTCGATCTACGCGGGCAGCAACGAAATTCAGCGCAATATTCTGGCCAAAGCGACCCTGGGGCTGTAATGGACTTCAACCTGAACAAAGAACAAGAGCTCCTGCGCGACGGCCTTGGCAAGTTCCTGGCCACCCGCTACGACCTCGAGAAGAGCCGCACCGCGGCCAAGATCGGACCAGGCTGGCAGCCCGAGATCTGGCGTGCTCTGGCAGACGACCTCGGCATCCTCGGCGCCGCCTTCCCGGAGTCGGTCGGCGGGATCGGCGGCGGCCCCGTCGAAATCATGGTGATCGCCGAGGAACTCGGCCGCGCACTGGTGATCGAGCCTTTCATCGACACCGTCGTGGTCGCCGGTGGCCTGCTGCAGCGCGCCGACCACCCCTCCGCTGCCGCGCTGTTGGAGCGCATCGCCGACGGCAGCGCGATCGTCGTCCTGGCCGGCACCGAGCCGGACAACGGTGACCACGCGGTGTCCACCACCGCGGTCCGCGCCGACGACGAGTGGGTCATCACCGGCAACAAGATCGTCGTCACCGCCGCACCGCTGGCCACCCATCTGCTGATCACCGCACGAACCTCAGGTGAACCCGCTGACCCGCATGGGGTTTCATTATTTCTCACCGAATTCGACCCCGCCGGCCCGCCGCCCGGAGTCGAGGTGCACGGCTACCGCACCATCGACGACCGGCGCGGAGCCGACATCACCTTCGACGGCCTGCGCCTGCCCGTTGACGCGCTGCTCACCGAGGACGCGGCCGGTTCGCTGGCCCGCGCTCGTGACGAAGGTGCGGCGGCGGTGTGCGCAGAGGCGGTCGGCAGCATGCGAAAAGTGTTGTCCGACACGGTCGAGTACTGCAAGCAACGCCAGCAGTTCGGTCAGCCGATCGGCACGTTCCAGGTTCTGCAACATCGCATGGTCGACATGTACATGGAGCTCGAGCAGTCCGTCGCCGCGGTCTACCTCGCGGTGCTGAACCTCGAGGCCGAGCCGAAGGTTCGGGCCCGGGCGGTCTCGGCGGCCAAAGCGACCATCGGGCGAGCCGCGCGGTTCATCGGCCAGAACGCCGTCCAACTCCACGGCGGCATGGGGATGACCGAGGAATTGGCGATCGGCCACTACTTCAAGCGACTCACCGCGCTGCAATACGAGTTCGGCTCCACCGACGAGCACCGCGCTCGGTACACGAAACTGACTCGCCCTTAGGCGTTTTGGGCGGCCACCCGGGCCCGTTCCCGCATCGAGGCGATCACGCCGCCGTCGTTGAGGATGTCGGTTCCGGTCAGATAGGTGGCCCGGTCGCTCGCGCAGAACGCGAACAGTTCGGCCATCTCCTCGGCCTTCCCCCAACGGGGCACCGCGGCGTTGGCGACCATCGCGCCGGCACCGGCGTCGGCTTCCAACAGACCCATCTCGGTGTCCACCGATCCCGGCGACACCGAGACGATGCGTAAGCCGCGGGCGTTGAACCGCTCGGCCTGTGCGGAGCTGTACCACCTGACGAAGGTCTTGCTCACGCTGTAGGCCAGCCCGGAGCGCATCTCCTCCCCCGCGATGTCGCACGCCGCCAGCATCTCGGTGAGAAACCGGGGTTCATCGGTGAAGGCCAGATCGAAATGCTGGGCGGGGACGAGTTCGTCGGGAAGCATGTGCGACGCCATCGACGCCACGTTGACGATCGCCGATCCCTCACCGGCCGTGGCGAAGAATGCCTCGTTGACCCTGAGGGTGCCGATGGCGTTGGTGGTCATGACGTAGTCCGCGTCGCCCATACTCGGGCTGACACCCGCGGCGTGGATCACCGACGCGATCGGCCCGATACCGGCCGCGGCCTCGAACAGGCGCGCGACGGCGTCGCGGTCGGTGACATCGCAGTGAACCGGTGTCGCCGAGATGCCCAGGCTCTCCAGCTCGGCGACCGCGCCGTCGAGCCGGTCCTGCCGGATGTCGCAGAGCACCACCGTGTGGTCCTGGCCGACGATCTTGGCGGTGGCCCGGCCCATGCCGCCCGCACCCCCGGTGATTACCGAAACCCGTGTCATGACCGGACGATATCCGGCCGGCGCGCACGGGCGGGCAGCAGGGCAGGAAGTGCGTCAGAAACAGGTAATCGACTTTCACCTGTCGGGCGGGTATGCCTGCAATAGAACAAGGAGGCGCTCATGTTGAAGACTGTTACTGGAGCGGTGGTGCAAGTCGCCGAAGGCGTGGGCAACATCGTGGGGATTCGGGTGGGCACCGAGGAGCCGGCCTTCACCGTCGAGCGGGTGGTCGACGGTGTCGAGATTCGCCGGTACGGGCCCCGCGTCGCGGCCGAGACGGCGATCGATGCCGATGAGGAGTCGGCCCGCAGTCAGGGTTTTCGGTTGCTGGCGCGCTACATCTTCGGCGGCAATTCCGGCAGCGCCAAGATCGCGATGACCGCGCCGGTGGCCCAACAGCCCAGCGAGAAGATCGCGATGACCGCGCCGGTCGCGACGCAACGCAACGCCTCTGGCGAGTGGGTCATCCGCTTCTTCATGCCGTCGAAGTACACCCTGGAGACCTTGCCCACCCCGAACGACGACCGCGTGCAGCTCGTGGTGGTTCCCCCCGAGACCGTGGCGGTGCTGCGGTTCAACGGCAGCATCGGCCCGGACGCGGTCGCCGAGCGCACCAGCCAGCTCATGAAAGCCTTGCACCGCAACGACATCGAACCCACAGGTGAACCCCTGGCCTGGTTCTACGATCCGCCGTGGACGCTGCCGTGCCGACGCCGCAACGAGGTGGTGGTCGGTGTCGCCGACAGTGCGTGATGGGCTGAGGCCGTCGGGAGGTACTAACTCGCCGGCGCACCCGCGTCAGCCGCGGGCGGCGCGGCTGATGTTCCGACCGGTCCACTCGGAGTCGACGACATGCCGGGCGGCGGCGCCGCGTTGGCGTCGAGCGGTCGTTGGGTGAGTAGCAGCAATGCGTCGCTGCCCGACACCTCTTGAGTGCGCATCGCATGCAGTAGGTCCCGCAGGTAGCTCAATCGGCCTTGCGGCGCGGTGTCGGTGCCGGTGGTGGTCGTGCCCGGCGGCGGGTTGTCCGGGCTGGACAGATGCTGGACCGGCGCCGGCGCCGCCGCCGGCGCGGGGACCGATTCGTCTGCCGGCGGGGCGCTGGTGTCGGCGGCGGCGGTCGTCGGTACGACAGGATCAGCGGGAGCGGCCGGGTCGGCGCCGGCCATGGGGGCCGACAGAATGGCCGCGGACACGCCCAGCGCGCCGATCCCCAGACAGGCGCTACGGACCCAGAGATGTGCGTTCGTCATGCGCTTCACCGTCATATCCTCCGCGGCTCGCAGGGCGGCGTCCCGATGCCCGTGAACGCCCTGTACCGGTGTTGTCGGACCAGAACGCATTTTGTTACATCCGTCACTTGTGTCACCAGAGCCCCAGAAAACCTCAGTTGTTCACGCACACCAGGAGGTCGCTTGAAAACGGACCGGTGGACGGTGTAGAAAAAAATGCCCGCAGAACCTGGGACGGCGATGGGTTCTGCCTACATGGCACTCGTCGGCGTCCGGGCTCCTGCGGAAAATCGTGAAGGGCGACAACCGAACGGGTTGCCGGGCGAGGGGTGTCAATGGTTGCGGATCAGGATCCGGCAACGGAGAGCGACGACGGCCTGGCCGGCGTCGGTCCGCAGCAGGTCGGACAGTTTCGGTTCTACTTCGCCGACGAGCGATGGGAATGGTCGGACGAGGTGCAGATCATGCACGGCTACGAGCCGGGCACCGTCTCGCCCACCACCGAGCTGGTGCTGTCGCACAAGCACCCGGACGACTACCAACAGGTGGCAACCACTCTGGACGACGTCCGACGGCACCACCAGGCCTTCAGCACCCGGCATCGGATCGTCGACACCGCCGGCCAGATCCATCACGTGATCGTGGTGGCCGACAAGCTCCTCGACGACAGCGGCGAGGTAGTCGGCACCGAGGGCTTCTACGTCGACGTCACGCCCACGGAAGACCGTAACCAGAAGCAGTTCAGCGAGGCGATCGCCGAGATCGCCGAGAACCGGGCGACCATCGAGCAGGCCAAGGGCATGCTGATGGTTGTGTACGGCATCGAGTCCGAGGCGGCGTTCGACCTGCTGCGCTGGCGGTCCCAGGAGGCCAACATCAAACTACGGCTCTTGGCCGAGCAGGTGGTCACCGACTTCGTCGCCCTCTCCCAGTCGGACAGTTCACCGTCGCGGGCGGCCTACGACAACCTGTTACTCACCGCCGACCGGCGGCTGGAGAGTCCGCCGCAGACTCAATCGTCCTGACATGAGGGCGATTCGGGCGCTGCCGATTCTCGCAGCGGTAGCGATGGTCGGCATCGGGGCGGCGACCCCGGCCGGTGCCGCACCCGGCGCCGAGGTTCCGCCGGTGAGCCCGCAGGCCGTGGCGGCCGGCTTAATCGATGTGCGCACCGTGGTGCCTGACACGGTCGTCGATCTGCGCTACGCGACGCCGAACAACTTTGTCGGGGTGCCGCTCTACCCCGCTGACGCGCGGTGCCTGGTGCACAACTCGATGGCGCCGGGGCTGGCCAAGGCCGCCGACGATCTCCGAGCCCAAGGAGATGTGCTGGTGTTCTGGGATTGCTACCGCCCGCACGACATCCAGGTCCGGATGTTCGAGGCGGTGCCCAATCCGGCGTGGGTGGCCAAACCTGGTCCATATGCACGCAGCCACGAGGCGGGACGTTCCGTCGACGTGACGATCGCCGAGCGCGGCCGGCTCGTCGACATGGGCACCGACTTCGACGACTTCTCCGCCCGCGCGCAGGCATACGCCACCGACGGGGTCAGCGCAGTGGCTCAAGCGAACCGCGCCCGGCTGCGTGCCGCGATGGCCGACGGCGGCCTGGCGGTCTATTCCGGTGAGTGGTGGCATTTCGACGGCCCCGGCGCCGGGGTTCAGCGCCCGATCCTCGACGTACCGGTCAACTAGCGCGCCGCCGGTCAGGCCGCCACGAGTCGCAACGGAAGCCGCTCATAGCAGCGGATGATGTTGTTCACCGCCCACGTTGGCGGGCCGGCGAGTTCGATCCGGCTGACGCCGTCACACAGCGCGCGCAGCATCGCCTGCATCTCCAGGCGCGCAAGCGCCTGCCCTGCGCAGGCATGAGTTCCGTGGCCGAACCCGAGATGTCGGCCCGCATTGCGGCGGATGTCGAAGCTGTCCGGCTGCTCCCATTCGCGCTCGTCGCGATTAGCGGAGGCGTAGAGCACCAATACCCGCGAGCCGGAGGGCAATTCGACGCCGGACACCTCGGTGGTGCGACGGACTTTGCGACTGAACGCGCGCAGCGGCGATTCGTAGCGCAGCACCTCGTTGACGGCACCAGGAACCAGCGCCGGGTCAGCGCGAAGCAGATCCCACTGGTCGGGATGGCGTGCGAACAACGCCAGTGCGCTGGCGATTCCGCTGATGGTGGTGTCCAAGGATGGCACCAGATAGTCCACCATGAGCGCGGAGCATTCCTGCGCGCTCATCGTGCCGCCCTGCGCTGCCTCGAGGATTTCATGACCCATGCTGCCGGGCAGCACAGTGCGGTCGCGGACCACGGCGCGCGCGAACCGCAGCATCTGGAGGCTGGCCGGCACCGACCGCGCGGCGTGCCGATTCATCGGACCCAGCACATCGAACGTTGCACCGCCCCAGCGCAACAGGTGCTGTCGCCGGTCCCGGGGCCAACCGACCAGGTCGGGTACCACTGAAACCGGAAGCGCCGTAGCGAGATCCGCGACGCCGTCGACGTTGCGCCGGCGAACCGCATTCGCGACGAGATCCCTGGCTTGGCTGTCGATGACCTCGTCGAGCTCTCGCAGGGCTCTGGGGAGCATCCGGTGGGCCAGCAGCTTGCGCCGTCGGTCGTGCTCCTCACCGTCGCTGTTGAGCGTTGTGCCCCGCGAGAGCTTGTTGAACACCGCGGAAAGACCCACGCCTTCACCGGAGATGAACCCGTCGTCGTGGCGCAACACCGTCTTGCATTCGGTGTAGCGCGCCAGCGCGTACACCCGCTGTTTGGGCAACCAGACCACCGGGCCCAGCTGTCGCAGCCGCGCGTAGTGCGGGTATGGGTCGAGGATCGCCTGCGTCGAGTACAGGTCCGGCTCGTAGGTCGGGACCGCGATGGCCGGCCTAGACATGGGCAGCCTGGACGTCCGGCGCGAAAGCCGGCACTGCGTCAAGCACTTTCGCCACGCTCCGGCCCGCTGTCAGCACGGTACGGTCCGGACGAACCACCCCCACCGCGGCCCGCCCGGCGCGTAGCCATGACGCCAATTCCGTACCGGGCTGCGCCGCTATCACGACGGCGCCACGGCGATCCATCTCGTCGCGTTGCGCTGTGGTGATTGGCACCGCGGAGACCACCGCAAATGCGCGGCCCACGATCTCGTCGAATCGTTTGCCGTTCGACACAATCGGGTTCGGGCAGAGTCTGCCGGCAAGCTGTCGCCGTCCCGGCGATCTCATGACCAGGCCACTGGCGCGCAGTCCCGGTGTCGCACTGTCCACGGCCTTGTCTCGTACGCCGGGGATCAGGTGCAACCGGGGCACGACGATTCTGCGCAGCGCATCTCCGACGCGACCCCCTGCGGTCATTGCCGCTCCCACAGCCAGCGCGAAGCGGATGAGATTGCGGGCGTGCGGCTTTCGCTCGTCCTCGTAACTGCCGAGCACCGCCTCGGGCAGCCAGCCGTTGATCACGCCCGCCAGCTTCCACGACAGATTCATCGCGTCGCGCAGTCCCGCACCCAATCCCTGGCCGATGAACGGCGGGGTCAAGTGGGCGGCGTCGCCCAGGATGAACATGTTCGACCGGCGCCACCGGGTGGCGATCTGAGCCCGGAAGGTGTACTCGGCGACCCGCACGAGATCCAGTTCTTCGGGGGCCACTCCGTCCACCCAGGGACGGATCAGCGGACACAGCGCCGCAAGCGTGGCATAGTCGTCGGCGGTTTCCTCCTTGAGCAACCGGAACTCCCACCGGTAGCGGGATGGTCCGATGCGCATGTAGGTGGCGGCGCGGCCGGGGTCGCAGACTTGGTGCACGCCGTCCCACTGGCCCAGGTCGGCGTCGGTCATCACGTCGGCGACTAGCCAGCGTTGCTGAAACTTCAGGTCGTCCATGGCCGAACCGATCGCCTTGCGCACCAGACTGTTCGCGCCGTCGCAACCGAGCACATAGCGCGTCTCGACACAGTGCTGCTCGCCGGTGGACCGGTCGGTGACGGTGACGCGTGCACGGTCGGCGCTGATCGGCACGACGTCGATAACTTCGGCGTTGCCCCGTAATACGGCGTTCGGATGCTTCTCGAGGTTGTCGCGCAGCAGTCGTTCCAGATCCGGCTGGTCGAACATGTTGGCCTGCGGATAGCCGTTGGCGCTCAGCGCCTCTTCACGGCGGAACTCGGCCAGCACACGCATGTCCGGATCGCGGAGCTGAAGCCCACGGGCCGGGCGCGAGATCGCCGCGAACTGCTCGCCGACTCCCAGTCCCGCCAACAGCCGGAACACCTCGTCGTCGAGGTGGACCGCGCGCGGCTGAGGATAGACATCAGTCCAGCGGTCCAGCACCAGGCAGTCGACGCCGTATCGGGCGAGTGCGGTCGCCGCCGATACGCCTGTCGGGCCGGCACCGACGATCACCACAGGCATGAAGGCGGGCAGCGCCGTCATGCGAATCTGACTGGGTTGCGCTGAGTTCCGAGGTCGATCTTGCCGTCGTCGGTTCCGACCGTGGCCTCGACGATGTCGCCATCATGCAGATAGTTGGTGTTCTTGGCCTGGCCCGCGAAGAACAGTTTCCACTTCAGTTCGTCAGGCAGCAGGGCGGAGAGCTTCTGCACCGCTTTGGGGGGTGCGGACAGTGCTGTACCGACCGGGGTGCCGGTCAGTATCAGGTCACCGGCGGACAGTGCCTGGAAGCGGGTCAGCGCCGCCAGGGCCTGGACCGGCTTGTAGATCATGTCGGCCTTGACCGTGCTGTCCTGCCGGAGTTGCCCGTTGACCTTGAGTCGTAGCCGCAGGTCGTCGAAGCGGGCCAGTTCGTCGCGGTCCACCAGCACCAGGGCTGGTCCCACCGGGGTGAAACCTGGATACGACTTGCCTTCGTAGAACTGAGTTTTGGTCAACTGGACATCCCGCGCGCTGACATCATTGGTCACCACAAGTCCGCAAATATAGTCGGCGAGGTTGTCCGCGGTGACAGTGGTGCCGACGGGGACGTCGGCCCCGATCACCAGGCCGATCTCCACCTCGTAGTCCAGCAGTCGGACGTGGGTGGGCTTGACGATGTCGTCGACGGGGCCGGTGATGGACCCCGATGCCTTCCGAAAGAACGTCAGCGGCACCGACTTCGGGTCGCCTCCGGTGTCGATGACATGCGACGCGAAGTTCGTCATCTGCGCAACGACGCGACACGGGGCGGTGACCGGCGAGAGCAATTCGAGCGTCGCCGGCGCCACTGTCTCGGTGTTGGCGACCGCGGCATCGATGGCCGTCCGGTCGGCCAGCAGCGCAGCGGTGGTGGTTGCCGTGGTGGCGATCCGGGCGACTGAGTCGGCTGTGCCGGCCCACCATCCGTCAGCTGTGCGATAGACCGAAATCGTCATGAGCGTGCCACTTTCAGTAGTCCCCGCAGGCGGGTGAGGTCGAATTCGTTGTCGTCGCGGACAGCGTTCAGCATCGAGCGCAGCTCGCGTAGTGATTCCTTGCCGGGGGCGATGCCGAGGAAGTCTTTGGTCACCGGCGGCCCCCACTGGGCGAGCCCGGATGCCGTCATCGGCGCCCATCCTGGTTCCAGGGTGTTGTCGAACAAGTCGCCGTCGCTGAAGTGTTCGACCAGGAAGCCGTCCGGATCGCGCCAGTAGTCGAAGATCTGGCTTCCCTGAATATGACGACCGATACCCCATGACCGGTGGAAGCCGCGCTCTCGCAGGTACTCGCCGCCGGCGGCGATCGCATCGAGATCGCTTACCTGATAGGCGGAGTGGACATAACGGTCCGCCGGTCCGAGCACCATGGCCATGGTGTGATGGTCGGTGGGTGTCGCCCCCTGGTCGCACCGGATGAAACTCATGGTCGGCCCCCGCTCGCGCTGGCCGGGGTAGTAGAGAAAATCACTGACTATCAGACCGAAGTGCTCCAGATACCAGTCCAGCGACCGCCGGTACGTGGTGCTCTGCAGCACCACGTGTCCGAGTCGCTGAATCCGCGCCGGCTCGCGCACAGGCCGCTGAGTCGCGTTCGTACGCAGCACCTCTCGACCGAAATTGAACGTATGAACGCGCTGGGCCGGCTGTTCCGGAAGGTCACGCATGCCGGCCACGACGCGCACCGGCATTCCGGCCGGGTCCACGAGTTCGACGGTCACGCCGCCGATGCTGTCCGGCGACTGACGGGTCAGTGTTCCGGTGGCCGCCGCCAGCCGCTGCACGTCAGCCACGTCGTGCGCGGCGAACGCGGGACCGACGAATCGTGAGCGCGGCCCGCGACGGATGATCACGCACACCGTGCCGCTGTCCGCGCCGCGCAGGTGCAACTCCCGATCGGTGCGCAGCTCGGTGGTGAACCCGAATGCGTGCGCGAACGTCTCGGCGCGGGTCAGGTCGGGCTTCTCGAACTCCAACCAGGCGAGATCGCGCACTTTGATGATGGGGTTCTTCGCCCGGCCCGGGTGTTCGCCGCGCAACGCACCCTGGTCACTGTGCAGATCCCGGTGGGTGTCGAGGTGCTGCGTCATAACGCCCCCTTTCGCCGACTGTCGAAGACTGACGAAATCATCACTTACGAGGACATCATCAGTCAAGGTTTCTGACGAAATCCTCAGAAATGACATCCGCTGCTAATATCTGCTGATGGCAAGTGATGCCGGGGCGGGAAACCGCCTGGAACGACGCAAGATGCAGACGCGTGCTGCGCTCGTTCGCGCAGCTCAGAGCTTTATCGCCGCCGGAAAGCTGAATGCGCCGGTGCTGGAGATCACCCAAGCTGCCGACGTCGGGATGGGCTCGTTCTACAACCACTTCGAGAGTAAGGAACAGCTCTTCGAGGCCGCGGTCAACGACATCCTGGATGCGTTGGGCGCACTGTTGGACAAGCTCGCGGTGGACGGCGAGGATCCCGCACTGACCTTCGCCCGCAGCTTCCGGATCGTCGGGCGCTTGTTCCGCCAGCGACCCGAGACCTCACGCGTGCTGCTCAACTCGGGCCTGACGCTGATGTTCGCCGATCGTGGGCTGGGTCCACGTGCGCTGCGCGACATCACCGTCGCGGCCGAAGCGGGCCGGTTCACGGTGACCGATCCCGAGCTGGCCCTGTCGGTGGCCGCAGGCGCGCTGATGGGTCTCGGGCAGCTACTGCAGAATCAGCGCGAGCGCGACGGCGCCGAGGCCGCCGATAGTGCCACCCGCGGCGTCCTGGTGATGCTGGGCGTCAGCCAGGCTGAAGCCGAGGACATCTGCCGCCTGCCGCTCCCGGATCTCGACGAACTGATGGGATCGGAGTCGGCGGCGTAATCAGCCGTCGGCTCGGGGTGCGCCGGCCAGCACGTCGAGTGCGATATCGACGAGCATGTCTTCTTGCCCGCCGACCATCCTGCGACGCCCCGCCTCCTCGAGAAGAGTTCGGGCATCGACGCCGTAGCGCTCGGCGGTGGCCTCGGCATGCCGCAGAAAGCTCGAGTAGACCCCGGCATAACCGAGGGTCAGCGTCTCCCGGTCGACCCGCACCGGGCGGTCCTGCAGCGGGCGAACCAGATCATCGGCGGCATCTTCGAGTGCATGGAGGTCGCAGCCATGCGACCAGCCCATCCGGGACGCAGCCGCGATGAACACCTCCAGCGGAGCGTTACCGGCGCCGGCGCCCATCCCCGCCAGCGACGCATCGACGCGGCAAGCCCCGTGCTCCACGGCGACAAGCGAATTCGCCACGCCCAGAGACAGATTGTGGTGGGCGTGGATGCCGATCTGTGTGCTGGGCAGGAGCGTCTGGCGAAGCGCGTCGACCCGGTCGGCGACGGCGGGCATCACCATCGCGCCACCGGAGTCCACAATGTAGATGCAGCTCGCCCCAAAGTTCTCCATCAGCCTGGCCTGACCAGCCAGCACGTCGGGAGTGGCCATGTGGCTCATCATGAGAAACCCGACCGCATCCATGCCGAGCTCGCGCGCGACGGTGATGTGTTTGGCGGCGGTGTCCGCTTCGGTGCAGTGGGTGCCCACCCGCACCACGGTGGCTCCGGCCCGGTGCGCGTCTCTGAGGTTGCGCACGGTCCCGATACCGGGCAGCACCAGGGTCGCTACCCTGGCCGAGCGCACTACCGACGCGACGGTTTCGATCCACTCCAGATCGGTATGCGCACCGAAACCGTAGGCGCACGTCGAGCCGGCCAGACCGTCGCCGTGGGCCACTTCGATGGAGTCCACCCCGGCGTCATCGAGCGCGCCGGCGATCGCCGCGGCCTGGTCGAGGCTGTACTGGTGACGGACGGCGTGCATACCGTCCCGCAGGGTGACGTCGCTGATGTACAGCTGGCCATTCACGCCGATGCTCCTGCGGTTCTCTTGGTGTGCAGAGCAATTCGCTCCGCCGTCGCTTTGGCGGCAGCGGTCATGATGTCGAGGTTGCCTGCGTAGGCGGGCAGATGATCGGCGGCACCGGTCACCTCGATCAGCGTGGTGACTCGAGTACCGACGAACGTGCCCGTCTCCGGAATGAACAGCGGATTGTCAGCGGTGAAGAACTCGAACTGGACCCGCTGCTTGAGCCGGTAGCCGGGGACGTACGCCCGCACCCTGTCGACCATCACCTCGATAGACTGCTCGATCGCGCCAGGGTCGACGTCTCCGTCCACCAGGCAGTACACGGTGTTGCGCATCATGACCGGTGGGTCGGCGGGGTTGAGGATCATCATCGCGCGTCCTCGTCGGGCTCCCCCGACCGAAACCACCGCGGCCGCAGTGGTTTCGGTGAACTCGTCGATGTTCGCCCGCGTTCCGGGGCCGGCCGACTTCGAGGCGATCGAGGAGACAATTTCGGCATACGACACCAGGCCGACCTGAGCCACTGCCGCGACGATTGGTACCGTCGCCTGCCCACCGCAGGTCACCAGGTTGAGATTGGGCACGTCGAGGTGATCGTCGAGGTTGACCACCGGCACGGCGTAGGGGCCGACCGCTGCCGGAGTCAGGTCGAGCACGCGTACACCCGTGTCGGCCAGCCGGTCCCAGTTCGCGTAGTGAGCCGAGGCCGAGGTCGCGTCGAAAACCAGCCTGATGTCCGGAAATTCCGGCATTTGCACCAGTCCGTCGACACCTTCCGCGGTCGTCGGCACCCCCAGTTGCCTCGCGCGAGCCAGTCCATCGGAATCGGGGTCGATGCCGACCATCGCTGCCAGTGCAAGCGGTCCGTCGCTGCCCTGGATCTTGACCATCAGATCCGTGCCGATGTTGCCGGAGCCGAGGATCGCGACCGGCCAGCGCGGTCCTGGCGAGACGGTTCCACTCACGCGAATCTCACGGACACGACGCCCAAACCACTGATCGCGGCAGAGGCGATATCGCCGGAACGCACGAACGCTGCCGTGGTGAAGGAACCCGACATCACGAATTGTCCTGCCGCGAGCTCTGTTCCGAACTCGCTCAGTGAGTTGGCCAGCCAGGCGACCGCGGTTGCCGGGTCACCGAGGACGGCCGAACCCAAGCCGGTGTCGACCTCATGCCCGTTGAGCCGCAGGGATGCTCGGCTGGCGGCCAGGTCGAGGTGTTCGGAGTACGGAACCCACTCACCGACGACCACAGCACCGGAACTCGCGTTGTCGGCCACCGTGTCGCGCAGAGTCAGCTTCCAGTCGCGGATTCGGCTGTCGACGATCTCGAGGGCCACCGCCACCGCGCTGGTCGCTGCACGCACGTCGTGGACGGTGACGTTCGGGCCGCGCAGCGGAGCCCGCAGTAGGAAGGCCACCTCGGGTTCGACCCGGGGCGCGCAGAACCGGGCCCACTGCGCCGTCGAGTCGTTGGCCAGCACCATGTCGTCGAGGATGTAACCGAAGTCGGGTTCGTCCACGCCCAGAAGGGTTTGCATCGGCTCGGAGGTCAAACCGATCTTGTGGCCGACCACGCAGCGGCCGGCGCCGAGGTGGCGAGCCAGGTTCACCTTCTGGATGGCGTAGGCGTCCCCGACGTCCATTCCGGGATAGCGACCGGTCAGCTGATCGGTCGGGCGGGCCTGCTCGGCAGCAACCGCGAGTATGCCGGCAGCGTCTTCGATCTCACTGCGCGACAGCATCATCGAGCGTTCTCTTCGACCATCCGCATCGCGGTCGCATACAGGGCTTGCCCGTGCAGGGTGAACAAGGACAGCAGATCGACCGCGTCTCCCCCGATCTCCTTGGCGATGAACAGCCCGTCGGCACCGGCGATCGCATACGTGGCGAGCTCCCGGACCTGCCCCTCGGTCAGTCCGATCCCCAGACGATCGAGGCTTCGACTCATCGCGTCGAAGGCTTCTTCGCGGACCTTGACGAACATCGCCCGCGCCCTCGGTTCGACCGGCCGGCGCTCGAGCGCCAGCATGAGGCCCAGGCGCAGGAAGTCGGGTGACTCCATCAGTGCCTTGGCGGTCCCCGTTGCGACATCCATCAGACGGTCGACCGCAACCAGATCCTCGGGCAACTGCCAGACCGCCATCCAGTTGTTGAAGCTGCGTTCGATCACCGCGGCGATCAGGTCGTCCTTGTCGGCGAAATGCCAGTAGATCGAGCTGGCGGGCAGTCCGCACTTTGCGCTCACCGCACCGATACTCGTTCCCTCGTAACCGCGTTCGGCTGCGATCTCGGTGGCGGCGTCGAGGATTCTGGTGCGCGACAGTTCGCCGTCCACCCGCTTGGCACGGCGCTTCGGCTTGTCCGCTGTGGCCATTTCCGCCTCATCTCTTGACTCTGTAGTGATCACTACACTACCGTATCGATCACTACGGAACAAGTGCCCGTCACCGAGGACGCGGCAGCCGGATCGGAGACAGCTATGAACAGCGCCTCGACGTACGACGTCGCGATCGTCGGCTACGGCCCGGTGGGTGCGACCGCCGCCAACCTGCTCGGCCAGCTGGGCCTGAGAGTCGTGGTGGTGGAACGCGACCCCGATGTCTACTTTCGGGCCAGGGCCATCTCCACCGACGAGGAGGTGCTGCGGATCTGGCAACAGGTCGGGTTGGCTGACCAGCTCAACGCCGACATGCTGCCCGGTGCCGGCGCCGACTTCGTCGACGCCGGGGGCGTGAGCATCGTCAAACTGCTCCCGGCGGATCGCGGTAATGGCCACCCGCCGCAGCAGTTCATCTACCAGCCCGCTGTGGAAGGTGTCCTGAGGAAGGGTGTGGCCCGGTTCCCGAACGTGTCACTCCTTCTGGAACACGAGTGTCTGCGCCTGACCCAGCGACCCGACTCGGTCGAGTTGATGCTGGCCGACCTCACTCAGGATCAGTTCAAACGCACAACGGCCAGCTATGTGATTGCCGCAGACGGCGGCTCGAGCGCGATTCGCGGACAGCTGGGCGTCGGTTTCACCGGCCGAACGTATTCCGAGCGCTGGATCGTCATCGACACCAAAGTGATCGAGAGCTGGCCGGGCCACGACCAACTCCGCTTCCACTGCAACCCCGAACGGCCGACGGTCGATTGTCCGACTCCACTCGACCACCATCGATGGGAATTCCCGGTCCGCGAGCACGAAGACGAGGACGACCTCCTCACCGAGGATGCGATCTGGAAAGTGCTGCACCACCAGGGAATAACGCGGGCGAACGTCGAGATCATCGGCTTCGCCTGCTACAACCATCACGTCCGATTCGCCGACAGGTGGCGGGTGGGCCGGGTCTTCCTCGCCGGCGATGCGGCGCATGCGATGCCACCGTGGATCGGTCAAGGTATGTGCGCGGGTATCCGCGACGTCGCGAACCTCTGCTGGAAACTGCACGCCGTGGTCACCGACTCCCTTCCCGACTCGGTGCTCGACACCTATCAGGAGGAACGGCTGCCGCACGTCAAGGAAGTCACCAGTCGCGCGGTGAAGGTCGGCAATATCATCATCGAGCACAACACACTGCGAGCGGCCGTACGCAGTCGATTCTTCCGTTTCGCCGGCAAACTCCCCGGCTTCACGGCGTGGTTGCGCAATCACCGATGGCTGCCCGATGCGCGCTACCGGACCGGTCTGCTTGCGCACAACGGCACCGCGGCCACCGGCTGGCTGATGCCTCAGCCGTGGGTCATCGACGAACGCGGATCCATCGTTCGCCTCGATGACCTCCTCGCAGGCAGATGGACGATCGTGCACACCGGCACCGAACAGTCCTGGCTGCCTTGGCGATTGGCCGGGGTGCCGGTCGTGAGGATCGTTGCGCCAGGTAGCGCGCCGGGTGCCGACGGCATCGTCGATCGGGACGGCAGGCTCATCGACTGGCTGGCGAAGAAGAAGGCAACGGTGCTCGCGGTGCGGCCCGACGGGTTCGTCTACGCGGCCGGCGACGACGCCCACCCCCTCCCCGCTCCCCCGACCGGGCTCACCGTACGAGCCACCCGAGTGAAGGACCACGCATGACCACTGTGAAATCCGAGTACCACGTCCGCTCGAACGGCGCCGACATCTTCGTGACGGACACGGGTGGTGACGGCCCGCCGGTCGTGCTGCTGCACGGCGGCGGCCCCGGCGCGTCGGGTCTGTCGAATTTCTCGCGGAACATCGACGCACTGGCCCGCGGGCACCGTGTCGTGGTGCCCGATATGCCGGGCTACGGGCGGTCGAGCAAGTACGTCGATCATCGTGACCCGTTCGGCTATCTGGCCGACACGATGCGCGGCCTGCTCGACGAATTGGGTTTGGCCACAGCCCATCTGGTGGGCAACTCCTACGGCGGTGCGGCCGCGTTGCGCCTGGCACTGGACACCCCGCACCGCGTCGGCAAGCTGGTCCTCATGGGCCCGGGCGGAATCGGTACCACCCGCGGACTGCCCACCGAAGGGTTGAAATGCCTGCTGTCGTATTACACCGGTGACGGACCGAGCCGTGACAAGCTCGCCACGTTCATCCGCGAGTATCTGGTCTTCGACGGCGCGGCGGTACCCGACGACCTGATCGATCTGCGGTATCAGGCGTCGATCGACCCTGAGGTGGTCGCCAACCCGCCGCTGCGCCGGCCGTCCGGCATACGCACCCTATGGCGAATGGATCTGACCCGGGACAAACGGCTGCGCCGGCTCGGCAACCCGACCCTGGTGTTGTGGGGCCGTGACGACAAGGTGAACCGGCCGGCGGGCGCGCCGATGCTGCTCAATCTGATGCCCAACGCCGAACTCGTCATGACCTCACACACCGGGCATTGGATGCAGTGGGAGCGAGCGGATCTGTTCAACGATCTGGTGGCCGAGTTCCTCTCCCCCGCATCGAAACTGGCCCTGGCATGAACACCGACGTATTCGGCCGAGTGCACTTGGGCTACCTCGTCGTCGAATCCGAGAAGCTCTCCGACTGGGCCAGATTCGGCCGCGACGCCATCGGCATGCACCTCGACGACGCACTCCCCGACGTGCTGCGGTTCCGCCTCGACGACAACGCCTGCCGCTTCCTGGTTCAGCGCGGACCCGCTGAAGACACCATCGCCCTGGGTTGGGAGGTCGACGACCACCGCTGCCTCGAGACCATCGAAGCGCGGGTGCGCGGCCACGGAGTGGCGGTGACCCAGGGCTCGTCGGAGGAATCCGCACTGCGCGGCGTCGAGCGTTTCGTCCGCTTTCCGGGTCCCAACGGGTTGACCCAGGAGGTGTATGTCAGCCCCCGCTCCGCGCAGACGCCGCTACGACTCGGTACCAGCGGGTTCGTCACCGGCACAGGCGGAATGGGCCACGTCGCGATCGCGACCAGCAAGCCACACCAGATGCGTGGGTATTACAGCACGGTGTTCGATGCGCGCCTATCCGACTACATCGATGAGACGATCAGCGGACTGAAGTTCAAGATCCGGTTCCTGCGGGTCAACGAACGCCATCACAGCGTCGCGATCGCGTCGGTGAACCGACTGCCGGTCAACCCCATTCGTACCCGGATCCAACACTGCAATGTCCAAGTCGCCAAACTCGACGACATGACATTGGCCTACCAGAGAGTCAAAGAACTCGGGTTCGACATGGCTCTGTCCATCGGTCAGCACACCAACGACAAGGAGCTGTC
Organism: Mycolicibacterium aromaticivorans JS19b1 = JCM 16368; assembly: GCF_000559085.1. Classification (NCBI taxonomy): domain Bacteria; kingdom Bacillati; phylum Actinomycetota; class Actinomycetes; order Mycobacteriales; family Mycobacteriaceae; genus Mycobacterium; species Mycolicibacterium aromaticivorans. Next base: position 942,294 of record NZ_JALN02000001.1, read on the forward strand.
GTTTTATGCGGTGAGCCCGTCGGGCTTCGAATGGGAAGTCGGATGGAACCCGATTGTCGTCGATGAGTCCACCTGGGAACCACGCACTCACGCAGGTATCAGCATCTGGGGCCACACCCCGGAGGGCAGCACGATCGTCCAGCTGATGGAGAGATTCAAGACAGGTGCCCACTCCGTGCTGCACCGTGAAGCCACGATGCCCGCTCTGGCCGGAGCCGGCATAGCCGATGACTGACAGGAAGGCAGCCATGAACACCGACGAGTCCGGCTCGTTCACCACCGGCCCGTCGCGGCGCCGATTCCTCGCCCTCGCCGCCGGCGGCGCAGCAGCCGTACCGTTACTGACTTCCTGCGGATCGGGTACCACGACCACGCCTGCCGCATCGAGCCCAGCACTGACCAGACCGGCTGCTCCACAACGTGGTTCACACCCGAACATCATGTTCGTGTTCACCGACCAGGAGCGCTATTTTCCATCCTGGCCGACCGGGATGTCGCTGCCGGCTCGCGAGCGGCTGACCCAGGAGGGCGTGACTTTCCACAACCACTACAGCTCGGCCGTGATGTGTACCAGCTCGCGCGCGGTCCTACTGACCGGACTGCAAACTCCGGACAACGGGATGTTCGAAAACGCCGACCTGCCCTACGTCAAGGCCATGAGCACCGGGGTGCCGACCATCGGGCATCTGCTCCGCAAGGCGGGCTATTACACCGCCTACCAGGGAAAGTGGCACCTCGACGCCGCCTTCGACCGCGAGCCTGTCCAGCAGGTGCTCACCGAACGCATGGACGCGTACGGCTTCTCGGACTTCGGACTTCCGATCGACTCGCTGGCCCATGACCTCGGCGGCTACACCACCGACTCGGTGATCGCCGCCGGCGCGCAGTGCTGGCTGCGCAACACCGGGCGACCGATGGCCGATGACGGCAAGCCGTGGGCATTGTTCGTGAGTCTGATCAATCCGCACGACATCATGTATTTCAATACCGACAAGCCGGGTGAGCACGTGCAGGACACCGGCACGCTGCTGATGCACGCCGCGCGGGCGCCCGAGCACGCCCTGTACCAGCAGCATTGGGACAGCGCCCTGCCCGCGAGCCTCACACAGTCGATGCAAGAGCCGGGCCGGCCCGCCGCCCATGGCGAGTTCGACAAAGCCTGGGGTTACACCCTGGGTACCATTCCCCCCGAACCGGACCGCTGGCAGCGCTTCACCGACTTCTACCTCAACAGCATCCGCTCGGTCGACCAGCAGATGTCCCTGCTGCTCAACGAACTCGACGATCTCGCCCTGACCCGCAACACCATCGTGGTGTTCACCTCCGACCACGGTGAGATGGCCGGCGCGCACGGGCTGCGCGGGAAGGGGCCATTCGCCTACCAGGAGGCGATTCACCTGCCCATGCACGTCGTGCACCCGGACGTCAGCGGTGGACAGGACCTGAACGCACTCACCAGCCACATCGATGTGGTACCTAGTCTGCTGGCGATGGCCGGCGTGTCCGCGGGCGATGTCGATGAGCTGGCCGGGCGGGCGCTGCCGGGCAAGGACTTCAGCGCGGCGCTTTCCAAGCCGGGCAGTGCTGACGTGCATGCAGTTCGGGACAGTGTGCTGTTCACCTACAGCGGACTGGCGACCAACGACAGCGACGCGGTCAAGCTGTTCGCAGAGGCAAAAGCGGCCGGCCAGGATCCTCGACAATTGATGCAGACCAGTGGATTTCGCCCGGATCTCACCAAGCGCGGCAGCCTACGCACGATGTTCGACGGACGGTACAAGTTCAGCAGGTACTTTGCTCCCGCCCAGCGCAACGTGCCGGCGAATCTCGACGACCTCTACCGGTTCAACGATGTCGAGCTGTACGACCTGCAATCCGATACCGCAGAGATGACCAACCTTGCGGGGACCAAGGGTGAACACGCCGACCTGGTGATGTCGGCCAGTACCAAGCTCGAGGCGGTCATCAAGTCCGAGATCGGCGTGGACGACGGGCGCGAGATGCCTCAGTTCGGCGACATCGACTGGCAGATCGACCGGATGGATCTCTGAGCGGTCGCAGCTGATCAGCCGGCGGCGCGCGCCAGGAATGGCAGCAGCAGATCGGCGAACCGCTTGGGGCATTCGAGCTGCGGCATGTGCCCGACGCGGTTGAGCAGGTGGGCCTCGGCGTGGGGATACACCCGCATCGCCGTACGAATGTGGTGTGCGGGCAGGATGCGATCCCGGGTGCCCCAGACGATCAGCGTCGGACGCGGTGTCCGGGCCACGCCCGCGGCGAGCTCACGGCGCCACTCCGGGCGCACCCCGCGTGGCGTGCCGAGCGCGAGCGCGGTCTCACGCATCACCTCGCCTGCACCGGGCACGGACCCGACGGCGAACGCGTGGTCGATTCGCTCTTTGGTGGCGATTGCCTTGTCGCCGTGGATCAGCCGTTCCATCAGCGCGGCGCTGGCGCGGGTGGGTCGTCGGATGCTCATCGGGCCGAGCACCGGCATGGTGAGCATTCGCAGCAGCATGGTGACCTCGCTGCCGAAACCGGCGCTGTTGACCAGAGCCAGGCTCGCGATCCGCTCCGGCTGATCGACGAGCAGCTGCTGGGCGATGGCGCCGCCAAGTGAGTTGCCCACCACATGGACGGGTCTGTTCTCCCCCAACGCGTCGAGGGCAGCGGTGACCCCATCCGCCAGCACCGGCAGGGTGACGGTTTGTTGCGGGCGCTCGGAGAAGCCGAAGCCGGGCACGTCGAGCGAGATCGTCCGGTAGGACCGGGCCAGCCGTTCGTGCTGCGGTGCCCAATCCTCCAGGCTGCGACCGATGCCGTGGATGAGGAGAACCGGTGGGTTTCCGGGGTCACCGTCCACCCTGACCCGGGTGCGACGGCCATCGGCCTCGACGAAGGCGGTACGACTCATGCTCTCGCGAGGCGAGAAACCGCCTGTGCGCCAACGGCGGTGCTGAACCGCAACGCCGGATCCTCGACAGAGCCCTTGCGCAGCCGGTCGTGATCCGCCCAGTAGTCCATCTCGACTGTCCATGGGCCGGTCGAGCCCTGCTGGGGGAACAGGTCCACCGAGCGCTGCACATAGCCGGCCGAGAAGTCGAGCATCGGACGCTTGTCCATGTGCGGGTCATCGACGATGGGGACCACTGTCGTGTAGCCGTGCCGGTCCATGTAAGCCAGCAGGCGGCACAGGTGCTCACACACCAGCCCGACCTTCAACGTCCACGACGAGTTCGTGTAGCCGAACGCGAATGCCAGATTCGGGATGTCGGAAATCATGAAGCTCTTGTACAGCAGCGAATCGTGCGGGTTCTTGACCTCGCCGTCGACGGACACCTGGATTCCGCCGAGTGGCAGCAACTTCAAACCGGTTGCGGTGACGATGATGTCGGCGTCGAGCGTCTTGCCGGACTCCAGCAGGATGCCGGTCTTGGTGAACCGCGCGATGCGGTCGGTGACCACCGACGCCTTACCCCGCGCGATCGTGCGGAACAGGTCCGCGTCGGGCACCGCGCACAAGCGCTGATCCCACGGGTTGTAGGTGGGGTTGAAGTGGGTGTCGACCTCGAAGCCTTCCGGCAGCGCTTTGACGTTCAACGAGCGGATGATCCGGCGTGCCAGCTTGGGATGGCGCTGGCACAGGTTGTAGATGAACCGGCCCTTGCCGATGTTGAAGCGGCGAGTCGCGGCGTAGGCGGCCTTGGCAGGCAACACTTTCCGCAACGAGTTGGCGATGGGGTCCTTGCGCGGCAGTGGCATCACGTAGGACGGCGAGCGCTGCAGCATGGTGATGTGTTCGACCTCGCCGGCCATCGCGGGAATCAACGTCACCGCGGTGGCGCCGCTGCCGATCACGACAACCTTCTTACCCGTGTAGTCGAGATCTTCCGGCCAGGACTGGGGATGGACGATCCTTCCCTCGAAATCCTCTTCACCCTCGAAGTGCGGTCGATGTCCGCCCGCGTAGTCGTAGTATCCGGTGGCCCCGAACAGCCAGTCGCATGTCACCTCGAAATGCTCACCGTCACGCTCGAGGGCGACCGTCCACTGCGCGGTGGCCGAGTCGAAGTCAGCCTTCAACACCTTGTGATGCAGATAGATTCGGCGGCCCAGGTCGTCCTCGTCCACCACCTCGTGCAGGTAGTCGAGGATCTCGTGGGCGTCGGCGATCGCGTTGTCAGACGTCCACGGCTTGAACTCGTAGCCGAAGGTGTGCAGGTCGGAATCCGACCGGATGCCCGGATAGCGGAACAGGTCCCAGGTGCCCCCGATCGCATCGCGACTGTCGACGATCGCGAAGCTCTTGCCGGGCTGCATGGTGGCGAGATAGTGGCCCATCCCGAGGCCGGAAATACCGGCGCCGACGATCAGTACATCGACGTGGCCGCGCAGGGACTGCGTGGGGCGGACCTGGTTGAGCGAGTTCACGGTCATTCGGACACTCTCCGGCGTAGAAACTGTAACGTGAATAGTGTTATAGTTTTGCGGATCAGTGTCAAGGGTTCGAGGGAGTTGCGATGACCACGGTGTCGGTTCCGCGGCGGGCGCCGGTTCAGGCCCGCAGCCGCCAGACCGTCGCCCGGATTCTCGACGCGGCCGCCGCCATTGCCGATGAACAGGGCATCGACGCCGCCACCACCCGCACGATCGCCGACCGCGCCGGGGTGTCGTATCCCTCGCTGTACCGGTTCTTCGCCGACCGCGACGCGATTTTCGACGAGCTGATGGAGCGGCACTGCAGTGAGATCGACGCCCGGTGCGTCGCGGCCGAGCGGACGTGGACGATCACCTCGATCGCCGATCTGCTCAACAACGAGATCGATCTGCACGTCGACTACTACCGCAGGCATCCGAGCGCGGCCGGGATGTGGATGGGTGGGCGGACCTCCCCCACCGTGACCAAACACGTGCACGCACGAATGCGCACCCTCGCCGACCGGCTGCACAACATCTTGGTCGATGTCGGCCTGATACCCGCCGACACCGACCCGCGGGCGATGCTCGTGGCAGTGGAGATGGCCGATCGCATGCTGGAACTCTCCTACCGCGACAACAGCGAGTTCGATGAGGCGATTCTCGACATCGGCAGGGCGGCGCTGCTCGCCTTCGGCGAATCGCTCGCGGCTCGCCTGCGCACCTGACAGCTACAGACCCCGCTCAGCGGCGTTCGAAATGCTGGTAATCGATCGGGTTGTGCCAATTGCCGCCCCAGACCCAGCCGCGATCGGAGAAAGCGCGTACCGCCGGGTCGTCGGCGTGCAACATGCCCGGGTCGGCGCGGTGACGGTCGAGATATCCCCCCGCGGTTGCCGGTTCGAGATCACCGCTTCGATCGAGGTATGGATTGAACAGTGGGTTGAGGTCGATTGCGCGGCCGTAGGCATGCAGCGACCAGGTGGTGCTGCCGGGCAGCGGCCGGCAGTTGAAGGCGGAGGTGTTGTTGTCCTCCATCGACAGTTCGTCGACGGCCCCCGGATAGTGCTGAGGTGTTTGCATCTTCGCGATCGGATATCGCTGCCGGTGAAGGTCGGCGAAGATCGCGATCACCTCGGCCACCACGTCCCGGTGCACGACGAGCGCGCCGCGATGATCCAGCCCGTCCAGGCCGACGTAGTCCAGGTCGACGCGGCGTAGCTCGTCGGGAGCCACCGGACAACCGGGATGCCAGGTGGCTCCGAGGTCCGCCGCGGTCACCTGCTGCACCACCGGCGCAGTGGTGCTGATCGTGGCGGTCGCCGACGACGGCTCAGCCGGGGGTGACCCGGGCGTCGGACTGCATTGCACGAGGACAGCGGCGGCGAGCGCCACCGACAACGCTGCCCGCGGGTCTACGGAGCGACCTCCGGCGCCGGCGTGCGACGTCGGGTAGCGCCCCAGAGACCGACGCCGATGCCCACCACCGCGCCGCCGAGTCCGATGATCTGCTGTCCGCGGGTGAGTTCACTGTGCACGCTGGTCCCGCCGAGCAGGTCGGCAGCGTCCGCTCCGCCCGAAGCCAGGAACCATCCCCGGGTATTGCGGCCGCGCAATCCTGCCGACAGCAGAAGTCCGCCGATCAGCGCGTCGCGGTAGCCCATCGACCGCAGCAGCAACCGGGCCGACGGGCCCGGGTCGTTCGGCTCACCCCACAGCTTGTTGGCGCCCAGCGGGTCTGCAAGAAAGTGCACTCCGGAGGCCAGCCGGATGCTGCCCGCGATCACCGCGGCCTTGTCGATCGACATGTCGTTCCTACAGGGTCGCGGTGAACGGGCCGAGGAGCTGACAGTCCGGCGCGACGTTCTGCCCCATCCATACGGGACAGCCCCGGCCGGTCGCGACATAAGTGAAGCCCGCCTTGTAGGGCACCGAGATCACCGCGGGATCCGAACCGTGGGCCTGCGCGCAGTGCGTGACCCCGTCGGCGCCCAGCAGACACGCGACTGCTGAATAGGGGCCGCCGCCCGGCCCGCATCCTGCGAGATCCGCGGTGGCGCTGACCCCGCCGGGGCCGACAACGGGCGGCGAGAGCGTGTACGTGCACGGCGGCAGCGGTCCGGCGGTAGCAATGGGAGCAGCCACGGCAGCACCACCGAGGGCCACTGCGAACGCTGTCAAGACCACGGACGTCGGCCGAATCATGGCCGAATCCTAGATCAACTAGGTGATTCGTCGACGTGGATTGCGCGGATCGTGAGCGGTTCCCGAAGTGCAGAGATCAACGCATCCGGGCGACCGCCCCACCCGCGCACGCCGACACCATCGGCTACCTCGACACCATCACCGCGCGGCCCGAGTAGCCCTTCCCAACGCCGACGCGGCGCTGTCCTACGGCTACGGCGTGTGCGATCAGATCAACTCCGGAGTGAGCGACGACTTCCAAGCGTCTATCCGATCAGCCAATCCGACCAGGAACTCTGCCCGCCGCCATCGGGCAACTGCGCCGGTCCGCCACCGCAGTCGGCGCGGCCACGTTCGTGGCCATGACCGGCTATTTGTAGCAGGGACCACCACCCGGCGGATTGCACGGCGCCGGGCCCAGTTCGATCCAGCTCAAGTCCATCCACGGCGGCGAGAGCCAGGTTTTCGTCGGCTCGAGGAGAAAGCGCAACGGCCCACGCTCGCAATATGTGTCACCACTCGGCGTGACGGCACAGGTCGTGCCTTCGTGGGTGATCGACGCATGTGGTGGTAGCGCGCGCTGGGCCTGGGTCGCGGGGAATCTGACCCCCATCGACCAGTCGTAGTGCACGGCCCGATCGCCGTCGACCCAGCCGATGTGCGACGTTCCCGGCGGGGCGCCGGCGATGTCGCCTTCGCACCCGAAGCTGCCCAACCCCCAGATCCCGCAGTTCTGCCCGGTCGGCGCCGTGAACCACACGCCGCCGGGAAGCGCGAAGCCGCCGGCATCGAGTTCGTCGTAGTACCGGATGTCGGGATACGGGTCGGGGCCCGGATCGGCCGGCGACGGGTCGGCCCAGGCCGGCACGGCAGTGCTCATTGCCGCCGCGGCGAGGCCGATGACGCCGGCAATGACGGTTCCGCGATGTGGGTTCCCGCGATCCACGACCATCCCCCTCATGTGATACGTGGCGTGATGCCGTAGCAGGCGGCGTTGCCGACGTCGAGAGTGTTCTGGCAAATGAGGTTGCCGCGGTAAATGATTCGCACGCTCACCCAGCGTCCGGGAGCCGATTGCGGGCGCCAGTCCGCCCGGACCTGGCTGCCGTCGGGTGGCGCTCCGCGGACGCTGCGCACCGGTACCTCGGTTCGCCACGGCAGGGCCGCACCGTCGACCGCCGCCCGGCCTGTGGAGCTTTCGAACTCGATGTTCGCCACGTGCACGTCGTCCGAGACGACCTCGTAGGTGACGACATCATCGGCGTGTGCGGTCGCAGGACTGACCCACTGCGAGAAGCCGAGCGCACCCAGCACACCGACGATTACAGCGGAGCGCGCGCTCACGGACCCACCAGGATCACAACGGTGAGGATGTAGCCCGACTCGTCGTTGATGACGCTCGTACCGAAGTCGGTGTAGGAACAGTCGGGAATCGCATTGCGCCCCTCCAACAAGACGCCTCGGACGGAATCGCCGTAATCGCGACTGGCGCCCTGCAGCGAGATCACTTTGGCGCCGGTGATTCCGAGATCCTTGGCGACGGCCGTCGGATGGGTCGCGTCGGCCGGCACATTGTCGGCCACGTGGTTGATGTAGCCGCTGGTGGACTGGTTGACGATGTCGGCGACGCGCGCGGCCCGAGGGTCGTAGCGCAGCGGGCCGCATGCTGACACCGCGCGTGCCGAGACCACCGCCTGATCCAAACCGGAGCTAGGGTCGGCGGCTGCCACCGCACCTTCGAACCCGTTGCCGATCAACAACATGAGTGCCGCCGCACCTACGCCGATCTGGCGTGACCACATGTCGTCATCCCCTATTGGCATACGTGCGACCGGTTGATCTTGCTGCCCCAGTGCTGTGCACGCGCGAAGGACGGTCCGGTGAACCACGTCGGCTGGCGAGCCGTCAAACCGTTCCCGACGTTGGACAACTGCTGCCACAGCCCGTAGAAGCTATCCCCTTGATAGATAGGGAAATACATGTCACCGGCATGGTCGTAGCTCTGTGTGAGGGCCTGAGCACGCGGAGCCAGGAAGTCCAACGCCCGGTCGATATTGGCCGTGACGATGTCGACCTGTTGAGTGACGCCGTCTGCAGCGAAGTTGCCGTTATTCCGCACGATGGTGTTGTTCAGCCTTTCGATCTGGCCCTTCAGCTCGTAGTACTGCGCGTTGAACCATTGGCACATATCCCGTTCGGCGTTGACGTCCGCGTCGGTGACGTACCTTCGGTAGTTGTCGAACGGGAATGGGAACTGCGGCTGCCAGTCGGTCGGCGTCGGCACCACGATCGGCAACGGCGTTGGCGCCTCATAGTTCTCGCTCGGATCCGCTGAAGCCGAACCGACCACTCCTGTGAGGCCGAAGCAGATGCCCGCGACGACGCCCGCGGTCAGCCGCCAGGCGGCGGCGGTAGGTCTCATCGAGCCCGTCGCTACTTGCCCACCGCTGCGTCGATGCCGCCGACGTCCGTGATCTGCCAATTGTTCTTGCTGTCGAGGGTGATGCTGTACGTGGCCGTGGACTGCAGGCCGTCCGGCGCCTGCATCGTCTTCGTCAGCACGCTCACGAACGCGTCGACCGTGTAGATGCCGCCGGCTTCGGAACGTACTTTGGCTGCCAACGGACGCGCTGTCGACTTCCACTGCAGCGGCGCGAGGATCTGTTGCATCGAGTCGGCGGCCTTGGTGAGTTTGTCCTTCAGCTCCGGCGACGTGCCGTTGACCAGTTTGACCTTCCACCCGTTGAAGTCTTGGTAGTCCATGTCAGCGGCGTTCACCGCGTAGTCGGAGGCGATCTCCTCGGCATGACTCCTCGCGGCGGCAGCCCGGTCGTTGGCGGCGAGCGTTCCGCGAACATCGAGGTAGAGCCAGCCGAGCACGCCGACGGCGATCACCAGAGCCGCCACAAGTCCCGCAAGTATCAAACCGCGCAGCGATATCGAGACGCGCCGGCCGGTCGTCGGGGCCACGTGCTCGGGCACGTCCTCTTGCGGTGGTATCGGTTCGTTGTCGTCCAACGCGCAGATATCGGCGTCGGTACGAATCTTGGTGTCGATCATGAGGGGTCTCCTTCTGGAATGCGGTTGGGGGCGAGCCGATCTAGGGATCGGGAACGGTGACGTGCAGTGTGATCGCTCCCTCCTCCGGGATTCCCGACAGAGCGTTTGACAGGATCTGTCCGGTATCGAAATTCATCAAAGCGCCGCCGATGCCGGTGAATTGCGGGGTCAATGCCTGCGCCAGCACCTTGATGTCGGGAGACCTGGTGTCCAGAAACTTCTGGATACGGGCGAGAAAATCTTGGAAGAGCCGAATGTTGGTGGGATTGTTCGAGACGACGGTTCGCATCATTCCGACGAACGTCCCCGATACCCCCCGCCCTGCCGCTCGCACCGACGGCCCCATCTCGGTCAGCGTTGGCCCCACCCATCCCGCGTTCTGCAGCAGCGCCTGAGCGTTGTCGAGGACTTCTTGTCCTCGGCCATCCATTCCCTCGGTCATGTTGCGCAGCAACAGGCTCGCTCGGGCGAGGTTCGGCAGGACCTGTTGTGGGTCGGGAAGGGCGGCGTCGGCTTCGGCAAGTGTGCGTTTGAGTTGCCCGGGATCGAGCTGGTTGAGCACCCGCACAACGCTGGTCGCCAGCTCGGCGATCGACGGCGGTACGGTGACCGCTTCCGTCGCGATGTGCTGGCCGTCCTGCAGCACCGGACCGTGATCGGCTTGGGGAAGCAGTCCGATATAGGCCTCACCGAGTGCCGAGAGGTTGTCCAGACGCACGTTCGTGTCGACCGGAATGCGATGGTCGCGATCGACGTAGAAGTCGATGGTCGCGTCGCGGATCGACGATCGAACCGCGGTGACCTTGCCGACCGGCACGCCCCGCAGCAACACGTTCGACCCGACCACGATCCCTTTCACCTCGGGGACCGACATCGACAGGTTGGTGCGGTCGTCCGGTGGGCCGATGTGTAGATCGAACGAATTGATATAGGCGCCGGAGCACACGACGATTGCCCCCAACGCGCTGAACGACATCAGATTTCGAATGGCTCTCATGGTGTTGCTCCAAGGATTCGCAGCACATCCTGGACATTGCCGACCATTTCACGGCCGTCCGGCCCCTTGATGGAGGTGATGTTTATCGCGGGGTTCTTGTCGACGGGCAGGAAGTCATTGAGGAACAGCTCCCGCCAATGTGGCGCCTCCCCTTCGACATTCCATTTGGTTTGTTGCACAGCGCCCGTCGCGTCGGCCAGGGAGTTCAGCATCGGAATCAGCCAGTACCCGCCGCTGTAGATGCTGCCGATCGATGGCAGCACCGTGCCGATATAACCGGCCGCCTGGGTGGCACGGTCGAATCCCACCATGCCGGCGGGTGAGAGCCAGTACGAGTATGTCGACAGGTGGCGGTTCATGACATCGGCCGTCCCGGACACGCCATTGAGCATCTTGTCCACGACGTCGATGTTGTTGGACAAGTCGCCGAGATCGGCGGTGACTCGGCGGACCATGCGGGCCAACTCGTCTCGCCGCGCCGGCGTCACCTTGTTGACACCGATGATCGAGTTCTGGATCCGCTGAATCGACCCGCTGCCCACGAAATTGGCGAGGTTGGCGATCGTGTCCTCCAGCTGTGGAGGCGATGTCGTGTTGGCCACCGGGATGCGTCCACCGGGAACGAGCGGCGCCGACCTTGGTGCGGGATCCGATGTGCCCGAGGGATCCTCCAGCGCGACATAGGTATCGCCGAGCACGGTGGACTGCTGCAACGTTGCGCGGGTGTCTGCGGGTATGACGACGTCATTATCGATACGGGACTCGACGTCGACGTGGTCGGTCTTGAGGTTGATACGGGTGACGACACCGACTGTCTTCCCGTCCTGCACCACCTTGGCTCGATCCGGCAGGTTGAGGACACTGCTGAACTCGAACGTCACCGGATAGCCGTCACCATCGCCGCCGCCCAGTTGCGGAAGGGAATCCACGCTCATCGACGCACACGACGTCAGCAGCATCGCGCTGATGGCGATCGCCGCCGTGGCCGGGATGCCGCGCATCAGTGGTGGCTCGCTTGCATCAGCACGTACTGGAGCAGCGACACATCCACGGCATACGGCTGTCCGTTGACGTCAGCGCAGCTGCCGGGCATCGCCGAGTTCATCGCGCCGCACAGCGCCTGCCCGTCATGGGTCGGCACCCTGAACATCGGTGGGCGATAGGCGATGTTGAAGAAGCTGAATTGATGAGCGTTGTAGTGGTTCGCCAGATTGTTGATCCACCACGGCACCGGGTCGAAAAGACCGGCGAACGCATTCGCGTGCGGACTGAGTTTGCGCAGGGTGGCACCGGCCGTGTCCAGCGTGAGCTGGGTGGTGTCACCGAGTCTGGTCTCCAGAACAGCAACGGTTTCGATCAAGGGATTGAGGGTTCCCAGTTCGTAGGGTCCACCCGCAAGCCGTGACGCGCCGTCCACCGCCTTCGCGAGATCGGGTGTCGTCGTACGCGCATCCAATAGCGCTTGTTTGAGCGGGCCTGACATCTCCTTGACTGCCGTGGTCAGCTCACTGAGGTTCTCCACTATCGACCCGATATCGCTGATCGACTGGTCCGGGCTGTCGAGCAATGCTGAGGTCGTGGTCAGCAGACGCCCAGCGGCCGCACCGTTGTTGTGGGTCAGCCGGTCCAGGCCCTGCACAGTGTCTTTGATGTTGGTTGATCCGTCGGGGTTGATCGCGGCGAGAAAGGTGTTCGCGGACCCGATCACCTCGGACACTGTCTTCGGCGAGACCGAGCGCTCGAGCGGGACGCAGCCGCCAGGTGTCAGCTGGGGTCCGCCGGAGTAGTTCCCCACCAACTCCAGAGAGCGATCGGCCAGAATCGACGGCGACCGGATCACAGCCTTCACGTCGGCGGGCAATTGCCGTCGCTCGGTCACCGAGAACACAACACGGACATTGGTGTTGCCGGCCGAGATCGCCGTCACCGTGCCGATGGGGTATCCCATCTGGGTGACCGGGTTTCCGACGTAGAGTCCGATGGTGTCGGGCATGATCGCGCAGTACGACACGGCGGACTCCCGAGACGCCGGCGAGCAGGACGACCCGACTGTGATCATCATCGCCGCAACAACTGTCGCGAGAGCCGTACGCGCCAATCTGGGCGCCCTGATCGCCGACATCAGCAGAGACTCGTCGGCATCGGGATGCACAGGTCGGTGGCAAGCAGCTCCGGTCGCGCGTTCTGCGCGTCCAGCACTCGCTCGATCTTCTCTCGGACCCGGCGCAATCTGGGAATGATCCTGCTGTTGTTGTCGGCCCATCGGCGGAAGCTGTCCTGCCACTCGCGTACTTTCTCGATGAACTCGTCACGATGGTTGACCCAAAAGCGGCCGAAAGGCACCAGCACGGCGTCTGAGATGTCGCCCATACCACTGAGCGCGGCACCGAATCCCTTGCCGTACAGGACGAGGGTCTGCTCGAGAATGGAGATCTTGGACACCAGTTCCTGCAGCTTGCCTCGATAGCCACTTAGTGTCTGGATGTACTCATCGGACAGGTTGAGGATCGAGGAGATCTGCCCCCGCTGACGCTCCATCGTGCTGGTCAGCGAATTGCCAGCGTCGATGACCGCGGACAGGGTCTCGACATTCGTACCCGTGAGTCCGCGCTGGATCTGGTCCAGCGAGTCGTGGATCGGTTGCGGGTCGACATGATCGGTCACCTTGGTCGCGTCGGTCAGTGCACGCATCAGGCTGTAGGGCATCGTCACGCGCTCCTGTGGAATTGCCCTGTCCGCCAGCGGTTTGTCACCAAGCGAGATGAGGTCTACGTAGTAGCCGCCGACAATTGTGAGCATGCGAACCTGGATCTGGGAGCGGTCCCCCACAAAGGCCTCTTTCTCCACCGTCGCCCTGACCTTGATTTGAGCGGGTTCCAGCGAGAGGTCCTTGACTTTTCCGACCGGTATGCCGGCGATCCGCACCGAGTCACCGGGCCGTACCGATGCCGCATCGTCCGTGTAGAACACCACCATCTTCTCGCCGGGCGGGCTGATGTAGAGCAGTGCCGCCGTCAACCCCAGGACCAGAAGCAGAGCGAGCGTCGTCACGCCCCAGAACATGGAACTCCGAAGTAGCTTCAGCGGTTGCACAGAATCACCCGCTGACCGTTCAACAGCACGTCCAGGCTCTGCGGAAGTTGCGCAGGCCCTTTCGAACATGGCACCGGCGTACCGGGCGGTGGCGGCGGTTCGACGTTGTCCCACAGAACGGGAATGCGTTTGAACGCATCACTGTAATCGTCGAAAACCGTTATGGCACGGTCGAATCCCTTATCGATGTCGGCGTGACCCGGACTGAATCCCGCGTTCTGCAGCAGGCGCACGGCCGCGGCGGTGAATCCCGGACCATACAGCTCCGACTTGCGGAATTCGTCGAGTACCGAGATCGCGGCATCGATCGGCCTGTTCAACCATTCCAGTACCTGTACGAAATCCCGCGAATGGCCGCCGAATACATCCGCGATCGAGGTGAGGTTGGCTATCAGGGTAGCAACAACCTGCTGCCGATTGGACACGAACTCGGTCAGCGTGCGGATGCTGTCGAGCATCGGCGCAAGGCCACTCCCGTCACCGGAGAGGAAGGAAGCCACGTTGGACGTGAAGGTGTCGATCTGATCGGGGCTCAATGTGGCGAGCGCGGGCTGCAGTCCGTTGAAGAGGGTCGTGATGTCGAACGACGGCTGCGTCATCGCGAGCGGAATGCGGGTGACCACGTTCTGGGCGTGCGGGTCCAGTGAAGGGTTGGTGACGTCGATGTAGCGCAATCCGGTCAGCGCCTGGTACTTCACAGCGAGACGCGTCTGGGGCACCACGAGATAGTGGTTGTCCAGGCTCAGGTCGACCACCGCGATGCTCTGACCGGCGTCGCGCTCCAGTGCGATCGACTTCACCTTCCCGACCCGCACACCCCTGACGCGTATGTCGGAGTCGACGTGCAGTCCGGAGACGTCGGTGAAACATGCTGTGTACGAATGCGTTTCAGCGGCGACGGGCTGGCGTAGAACGTTGACGATCAGGACGAACACCACCCCGGCCAGGGCGGCGCTCAGAGCAAACCGCCACAGTGCGCTTATCGGCTTCATCACGGGCCACCCATCGCGTCGATCGGGGCTTGTACGCCCGGCAGGTTGTCGAGCACGATGTGCACTTGCAGCGCCCGCTGTTCCGGCGTTCCGCCGTAGAGTTTTTCGAACCGGGTGCGAAGTTCCACCAGGGTTTCGGCCACTCCCGTGGGGGCGACCAAAGCGGGGACCGGATCTGCCATGGTATTGACCAACCCCACCGCCGGAAGCAGCTCACGGGGATGGGAGGACAACAGCTTGCCGATCGCACCGAAGAACGAATTCGCCACCACGTCAAGGGTTGCCACCGACCTGGTGCGCCAGAACTCCTCGGACTGGGGCTGTCCGGGTCGCACATCGATCCCCTGCCCCGGAAGGGCTGACTCGTTGGAGACGTTGAACGTCACGAAGCCCGAGCCCTGATTGATGTCATATCCGGCGGCGGTGGCATTGTCGACGAATGACGGCAGCGCCACCGTAACACCCGTCGCGTTCCGAAGGAGTTGCTCGGTGCTGACCTTTTGCACGGTCGTAATGGCGTTCGCGGTCGTGACCAGAGTTTCGATGAGCGGGTTGAGTCCGTCGGTGTAGCGTGTCGCCCGGTCGACGACGCTGATGAGTTGCGGAGTGACGACACCGCCCGTGATCTCACCGAGCCGTGACAACAACGCCTGCAGTGTGAAATTCCCCTTCGGCACGGTGGTGATGTGGGTGCCATTGCGTAGTGGTCCGCCGCCGTCGCCCGCGATGAGATTGATACTGGTGACGCCGAAGTAGTTGGCCGGACGGAAGTCCATGCCCAAGGAGTCGGTCAATCCTGTTGTGGGACCTGACTGGAGGTCGGCGTCCAGCCGGACGTCGCCATTCGGCAGGCTCGAGACAGCGGTGACACTGCCGATCTTGACGCCGTGCATCATCACCGGTGTGCCGGCCGAAACGCCCTGGCCCACATAAGGCAGATCCAATTTGACCGAGATGTCGTTGGTTGGACGTGCGCCGAAGGGGCTGGCAATCACCACCGCAAGCACCACCGCGACGGAGGTCGTCAACGCGACGCCGATCAGGATCAGCCTGCGCCTCTCGGCCTCGGCCGTCATGCGGAATAACACTGCGGCTCCTTAGCCTTTGAAGACGAACTGTGGTCGCAGGCCCCAGAGCAGGATGGTCGTCGCGAGATCCAGCACCATGATGATGACGAGGCTGGCACGGATCGCCCGGCCGGACGCCTCCCCGACTCCGACGGGTCCCCCCGACGCGAAGTATCCGTAATAGCAATGGATGAGCGTCACCGCCGTGCAGTAGACGACTGCTTTCAACAGCGAGTACGCAATGTCGGACGGGGTGAGAAACTGCACGAAATAGTGGTTGTAGGTTCCTCCGGGTTGGCCGTAAAGCACCCGAATCACCGTGTCGGAAGTGATGAAGCTGACCACAAGCGTCAGCAGGAATCCCGGTACGACACAGACCAGTCCACCGATGACTCGGGTGCCGACGACAAAGGGAATCGACCTCAATCCCATTGCTTCCGCGGCGTCGATCTCATCGGCGATCCGCATGGAGCCGATCTCGGCTGTCATGCGGCACCCCGCCTGGGACGCAAAGGCGACCCCGGCCACCAGCGGCGCCATCTCGCGCACGTTGCCCCATCCGCCGATGACGCCGGCCAACGGACCCAGACCGATCAGGTTCAGCGTGGCGAAGGCTTCGATGGCGACGATGGCGCCGACGGTCACACCGAGGATGGCCAGCACACTGATCACGCCACCGTCGACAACCACCGATCCACGGCCCCAGGCCAGGTTGTTGACGACCTGAAGGGTCTCGCGCCGGTAGCGGCGCACCGTGATCGGGAGCAGCCAGATGGTCTGCGCAATGAAGGCCGCCCACTGCCCTGTGGTTCGGAATGTCTCCGCCAGAGCGGAGACAGGTCGATGCACGATCCGCGAGACGTTCGTTGCCGCCGAGGGCGCCGTCGATGAGGCCACTACGCGACCGCCATCGGGAAGAACATCGTCTGTATCTGAGTGATCGCCAGATTGACGACGACGATGAGGAGCACATTGAGCACCACCGATGCGTTGACGGCGTCAGCAACGCCGCGTGGACCACCTCGTGCTTCCATCCCTCGCTGGGACGAGATCACCGCGACGATCGTGGCGAAGGCAAAGCCTTTGCCGAGGGTGAACCAGACATCGATCATCTTGGCGAATGATCCGAACGACAGCCAGAAGCTCCCGGGTGTGACGTCATTGACCAGAGTGGCGATCAGAAACGCAGCTCCGACGCCCATCGCAATGACGATGACAACCAGAATGGGTGTGATCAACAGAAGCGCCAGGAAGCGAGGTACCACCAACCGTCGCACCGGATCGATGCCCAGGGTCCGCAGCGCATCGAGTTCCTCGCGTATCGCCCGCGCACCGAAATCGGATGCGATCGCCGAGGCGGCAGCGCCACCCATCAGCAGTCCCGCGGTGACCGGAGCGCCCTGCCTGAGCACCGCAACACCTGTCGCCGACCCGACGAGCGAATTGGCTCCCACCTCGTTGACCAGCCCGGACAGCTGCACCGCCACCATCGCGCCGAACGGTATAGCCATGAGTACGGCGGGCAGCGCAGTCACTTTCAGCAACGACCACGCCTGGATGATCAGTTCGCCGAACGGCAGACGCAACGAGAGCGTGTCGGTCACCGAATAGCGGATGACTTTGGCTCCCAGGATGACGCAGCGTCCCGTTGTCCCCGCACTGCGCACGGGGATGGCGGTGAGCTTCGAGACCAGCCTGCGGCCGGCCGCTCGCGCAGCCGCAAACCCCCCACGCCGTCGACTCGGCTCGGCGGGAGGCGGCGGTGCCGTGTCAGCCCGTTGCCGGGGAGGGTGATTCAGAACAGTCACAAACTCACCGATCGGGTAGGCAACGGCGGCGAGACTTGCGCTCCGCCGATGGCCGGCCATCGGATGCGGTGCGTCCCTCGGTCGCTAGGGCGTTCAGTGTGGTGCTCATACCGCGCATCAGTTTATGACTTCTAATTAAAATTAAATTCCGTTCGTAAAAAATTTTTGGCACGCCGACATGGCGGGACGGGATCCCGGTCTCGGTCCACAATCGGCTGATCACCGCAGTTCTCCCGCCATCACCTTGATCAATTCGTCTGCCGAACGCGCCCGTCCCTCACGCTGTTTTAGCGTCAGCCAACACGCTCCCGCCATTCAGGCAGGCGTTCGTTCTCGGATTCGAGGGTCCCCATCGTATGGCGTAGGTCATAGTGCGTCAACCATCGTGAGCCGCACAACGGAGCCGACAGCAATCGTTTCGAGATGAGAGCAGGGTTTGCCGGCGCACTTTCGGACCGGCCGGATCACGTTGCGACCTATCATGTTGCGATGACCAGGCGGACCCCTCCCCCGCGGCGTGCCGTCGAACCTGCGACCGACGACGGCGGCACACTCTCGAAATCCGCATTGACCCGGGCCCGGATCATGGATGCCGCCGCACATGTGCTGTCCACCAAGGGATATGCGGGCCTGCGACTCACCGACGTCGCCGCAAGTGCCGAACTGCAGGCGCCGGCGATCTACTACTACTACCCTTCTCGCGACGACCTCATCGAAGAAGTGATGTGGGCCGGCATCGCCGATATGCGTGAGCACGTCGGCGCAGCGCTGGACGCACTGCCCGACGGAACACCGCCACTGGATTGTCTGCTCACGGCAGTGGAGGCCCACCTGCGCCACGAACTGGAGATCTCCGACTACACCACCGCCGCCGTGCGCAACGCGGGACAGGTTCCGCTCGCCATCCGCAAACGGCAGATCCGCGAGGAGGAACGCTACGGCGAGATGTGGCGCAGAATCCTCAACGAACTCGCACGAGAACGCAGCCTGCCCAGCGAATTCGACCCCTACGTCGTGCAGATGCTGATACTCGGCGCGCTGAACTGGGCGGTGGAGTGGTGGGATCCCCGACGCGGCTCCGTCGATGCGGTCGTCGCGAACGCCCAGTACCTCATCCGATCCGGCCTTTCCGGCAGATCCGTGCGATAAGTTGCGGCACGACACCCGCGACGACATATCCCGCGCGACCCGACCCATATCATTGAACGATGGCTAGAAAACCGACCGCCTCCGCGTCTGCCACCTCTGAGGTCGAGTCGAAGTCTGCGCGCACCCGGCAACGCATCCTCGACGCGGCCGCCCACGTACTGAGCGTGAAAGGGTTCGCGGGGACCCGACTGTCGGACGTCGCGGAATTCGCGCAGCTGCAGGCACCCGCGATCTACTACTACTTCTCGTCGCGTGAGGACCTCATCGAGGAGGTGATGTTCTGCGGCATCAGCGACATGCGAAGCCACTTGCAGGAAGCCCTCGACGCCCTCCCGGATGGCACCTCGCCGCTGGACCGCATCATGACCGCCGTCGAGGCTCACCTTCGCCATGAGTTGGAGTTGTCCGATTACGCGACCGCGTCGATCCGTAACTCCGGCCAGATTCCCGAGCATCTTCGAAGCCGGGAGCGAAAGGAGAGCGCGGCATACGGCCGCATCTGGCAGCGCCTGTTCGACGACGCAGCCGCGGACGGTGAGATGCGGGCCGACCTCGATCCGCGAATCGTCCAGGGTCTGGTTCTCGGCGCGCTGAACTGGGCGGCGGAATGGTGGGATCCGCGGCGAGGCTCCCTCGACAGCATCGTCGCCAACGCTCAAGGCTTGGTCCGCAGCGGCATCACACCGGTTGCCGCAGCCTCGGCTCGGCGCAAGCGCGCGCCTCGCGCATCCACGTAACAAAGACCTTCGGCCACCTGCCGGTCCTCGTATTTTCGATTCTATGTTAAATTAATCGAGTGACCGAGGCATACATCATCGACGCTGTCCGCACCCCTGTAGGCAAGCGCAAGGGCGGACTCGCCGGCGTGCACCCAGCCGACATGGCAGCACATGTGATCAAGACACTCGTGGGGCGCCACGACATCGATCCGGCGGCCATCGACGACGTCATCCTCGGCTGCCTGGACAACATCGGCTCCCAGGCCGGCGACATCGCCCGCACCGCCGCACTGGCCGCGGGCCTGCCCGAGTCGGTACCCGGCGTGACGATCGACCGTCAGTGCGGATCTGCCCAGCAGGCAGTGCATTTCGCGGCGCAGGGCGTGATGAGCGGGACAGCCGATCTCATCCTCGCCGGCGGCGTGCAGAAGATGAGCCAGTATCCGATCCTCAGCGCCTTCGGCGCGGGTGAGCCGTTCGGATCGGTGGATCCGTGGTCCGGCTGCCAGGGTTGGCTGGACCGCTATGGCGACCAGGAGATCTCCCAGTTCCGCGGAGCGGAGATGATCGCAAGCCAGTGGAAGCTGTCGCGCGAGGACAACGAACGGTTCGCCTACACCAGTCATCAGCGCGCGCTCGCCGCGATCGCCGACGGCCGCTTCGAGCGGGAGATCACCCCCATCGCCGGCATCAGCGTCGATGAAGGCCCCCGCGCCGACACCTCGCTGGAGAAGATGGCCGGCCTGCCGACGCTGGTCGAAGGAGGGGTGCTCACGGCCGCTGTGGCCAGCCAGATCTCCGATGGCGCAGCCGGACTGCTGATCGCCTCCCAGGCGGCCGTCGACCGGTTCGATTTGACTCCCCGTGCCCGGATTCACCACATGTCAGTGCGCGGCGCCGACCCGGTCATGATGCTCACCGCTCCCATCCCCGCGACGCAGCATGCCTTGAAGCGCACCGGAATGTCGATCGCCGACATCGACGCCGTCGAAATCAACGAGGCCTTCGCTCCGGTTGTGTTGGCGTGGCTGGCGGAGATCGACGCGGACCCGGAGACCGTCAACCCGAACGGCGGTGCCATTGCGCTGGGCCATCCGATCGGATGTACCGGAGCACGGCTGATGACGTCCCTGTTGCACGAGCTGGAGCGCACCGGCGGCCGTTACGGTCTGCAGACGATGTGCGAAGGCGGCGGACAGGCCAACGTCACGATCATCGAACGGCTCTGAGATGCAACGTTCGTTGTACGGCCCCGACCATGAGGCCTATCGGGCGACCGTGCGGGAGTTCCTGGCCCGCGAAGTCGTTCCGCATCAACAGGACTGGGACGAACACCGGTGGATTGACCGTTCGGTGTTCGCGCGCGCGGCCGAGGCGGGCATCTACGCGCTGCAGATCGGTGAGCAATACGGCGGCGCAGGCGAACCCGACTACCGTTACCGCCTGGTGGTGTGCGAAGAGGTCGCGGAGGTCAACGCGCTGTCCTTCGGCGTGACCATCAGTCTGCAGGACGACCTCGTGCTGCACTATCTTCTCGACCTCACCAATGACGAGCAGAAGCAACGCTGGCTTCCCGGGTTCGCTGCCGGCGAGGTCATCGGTGCACTGGCAATGACCGAGCCCGGCGCCGGTAGCGACCTACGCGGCATCCGCACCACCGCCCAGCGCGACGGTGATCACTGGATTCTCAACGGCCAGAAGACCTTCATCTCGAGCGGAATCATGGCCGACCTCGTCGTGGTGGCCGCTCGCACCGACAGCACCGGCGGATCCGGCGATCTGAGCCTCTTCGTGGTGGAACGGGACACCCCGGGGTTCGAACGCGGACGCAAGCTCGACAAGATCGGCTTGCCCGGCCAGGACACCGCCGAACTGTTCTTCCACGACGCACTCGTTCCCTCCGCCAACCTGCTCGGCGAGCCCGGTCGGGGCCTGCAGTATCTGATGAGTCACCTGCCACGCGAGCGCCTCGGGGTGACCGCCGAGGCCATCGCCACCACCCGAGCGATTTTCGAGCTGACCGTGGACTACTGCCAGTCCCGCCAGGCATTCGGCGGACCACTGACCGACAAGCAACATGTGCGCTTCGAACTGGCCGAGATGGGCACCGAGATCGACATCGTCCAGGCCTACGTGGACTCCTCCGTGATGGCCTACAACGCAGGCGAATTGACACCCGTAGACGCCGCCAAAGGCAAGTGGTACGTCAGCGAGTTGCAGAAGCGCGTGATCGACCGTTGCCTGCAGTTGCACGGCGGCTACGGTTACATGACCGAATATCCTGTCGCACGAGCGTATCTGGACACCCGGGTCAAGACGATCTACGGCGGAACCACCGAAATCATGAAAGAAATCATCGGCCGCGAGATCGCCGCGTCTGTCCGTAAGCGCCGGTCGCTAGCCGGGATCCTGGGCAGCAGCGGCTCGTTCGCCGGCGGCGATCGCGACCAATTCGCTTGCGTCGGTGAACTTCACCCTGGGCCGTGCGCTGTCGGCTGCTCGCGCCCGCTCGGCGGTATCGATTGCCTGCCAACCGTGCCAGTCGACGACGGGGACGCTCCTGGAGGCTAGTAGCGCATCCACGTCACGGTTCGTGCCGACGCGCCGCGTGAGTCGGCCCGCCGTGAAATCCTCGAACAGCGCGTTGACCGTCTCGTGGGCGCATCCGCGGTTGGTGCCGATGACCCCGCGTGGACCCCGCTTGATCCAGCCGGTGGCATACACACCGGACACAATCTCCCCGCCGGCCATGACCCGGCCGCCGTCGTTGGGCACCACCCCGCGCGCGGCATCGAAGGGCAGATCCGCGATCGGTGCGCCGCGGTAGCCGATCGACCGCAACACCAGGGAGGTCTCGATGGTGCCCTCCGCCTCTCCCGTCCGCACTCGCAGGCCTTCCACGCGGCTCGCGCCGACGAACTCGACAGGCGCGGTGGAGAACCGGAACACCAGCCGCTTGTTCCCGAAGGTTGCTGTCCTGCGCCGGTATTCGTCGGCGATGTCGTACTTGAGCGCACGCTCGAAGTCGTCGTCAGGACGATCGCCGAGTTCGCCTTCGACGGCGATATCGATACCGTCGAGTTCGCCCAGCGCCAGGAACTCGCCGACCGAGAATGCCGCGTTCGCGGCACCGCGACGGCCCAGGATCACGACCTCGTCGATGCTTCCGGACGCCAGCCGACGCATCGCGTGATCGGCGATATCGGTGGCCGCCAGCGCTTCCGGAGGCATGAGGAAAACGCGGGCCACATCGAGTGCCACGTTGCCGTTCCCGACGATCACCACGCGAGGTGAGTCAAGGTCCAGGTCGTCGTCGGCATGGTCGGGATGACCGTTGTACCAGGCCACGATGTCGGCGGCGGCGTGGTGTCCGGGCAGTTGCTCGCCGGGGATGTCGAGGGGGTTACTGGCAGTGGCGCCAACGGCGTAGATGACGGCGTGGTGGTGGGCCAGGAGCTCGTCGTGGCTGATGTCGGGGCCGACGGCAACATTGAAATAACATCCCGCGCCCGGGCCGCCCAGCGCCGGTTCGAAGACGGTGACGACTTCCTTGGTGCGTTGGTGGTCCGGCGCCACGCCGGACCGGATCAACCCGAACGGAGTCGGCAGCCGCTCGAAGATATTGACTTCGACGCCGTCGTTCTCCAACAGCTCCGCGGCGGCATAGCACGCCGCAGGACCGGATCCCACGATCGCCACTCGCAGCCGGCCGGGTTCCACGATCGGGCGTTTCATTGCGGGCGGCACCGCACGGGTCCTCAGTGGAAGGCGGGTGAAGAAGTCGGCGTTGATTTCGCGAAACTTCCTCTGCCCGTTCGGAAGATCGTCCTCGTAGTAGATGGCGCCGACCGGGCACACCTGCAGGCAGGCCCCACAGTCCACACATGCCGTCGGATCGATGTAGAGCATCTGGTTGCCTACGTCCGAGGAATCTGGCACGGGTCGGATGCAGTCGACGGGACACGCCGGCACGCAACTGGCGTCGGTGCAGCAGTTCTGGGTGATCACGAAAGCCACGACAATCTCCTCCGGTGGTGGTGCGTGAAGGCCGGGGCCGATCAATCTGTGATCGACAAGGCTCCGGTCGGACAGTTCGAGACCGCCTCTTCGGCGGCGCTGCGCTCGGATTCGGGTGGTTCGGGATCAACCACCTGCGACTGGCCATCGTCGCCGATCTCGAAGATCGCCGGGGCGGTCATCTCGCACAACCCGATTCCCGAGCACTTGGAGCGGTCGACGTGTACCCGCATCAGAACATCTTCCGCATGATCTTCAACGCGCGACTGCTGTACGGCGGATAGACGATCGACGGATCGGGCCGGCTCGGCTTGGCGAGCACCGCGCGCCGGTGCGACAGCGCCTCGAACCCCCACTTGCCGTGATAAGCGCCCATTCCGCTGGCTCCGACGCCGCCGAACGGCAGCTGTGGAACGAGGCAATGCATCATTGCGTGATTGACGACGGCTCCGCCCGACGGCGCTCGGTCGATGATGTCGCGCGCCGCCGCCAAGTCCTTGGTGAAGACATACAGTGCCAACGGTTTCGGTCGGGAGTTGACGAATTCGACCGCGGCGTCGACAGTTTCGACGCGCATGACCGGAAGGATCGGGCCGAAGATCTCGTCGGCCATCACCGGGTCGTCGGGCGACGGATCGACGATAACCGTCGGCTCGATGCGCAGCCCGGCACGGTCGGATCCCCCACCGGCGGCCACAGTGCCACTGGTGGTCACGATCAGCGTTGTCAGCCGGTCGAATTGGCGTTCGTTGACGATGGGCAGCGACGGCGCGTTTCGGATCTCCGCGATGTTCGCGACGATCTTGGTCACCAGCTCATCGACAACGGAGGCGTCGGCGAGAACGTAGTCCGGCGCGATGCAGGTCTGCCCGGAGTTGATCAACTTGGTGTAGGCCAACCGGCGGGCGGTGACGTCGACGTCTGCATCAGCAGTGACGATGGCCGGGCTCTTGCCACCCAACTCCAGGGTGACCGGCGTCAGGGTCGATGCGGCCGCGGCCATGATCTTGCGGCCGATCTCGGTTCCACCGGTGAAGAAGGCATGGTCGAAACCCGACGCCAGCAGATCTTGAGTGGTCTGCGCGTCACCTTCCACGACTCGGATCGGCTCTGGATCCAGGTAGTGCGGTACCAGGCGCGCGACCAGAGCTGACGTGGCCGGAGCGAGTTCGGACGGCTTGATCACGACACCGTTGCCTGCCGCGACCGCGGCGACCACCGGCGCCATCAGCAGGTAGAAGGGATAGTTCCACGGTCCGATCACCAGCACCACGCCCAACGGGTCGTACTGGATCCAGCCCCGGCCCGGTAGTTGGGCCATCGGCAGAGACACCCGCCGGCGGGCAACCCACTTCCGCAGGTGCTTGCGCGCGAAGGCCGCCTCGGCTTTAGTCGAGGCGACATCGCCGAGCCAGGCTTCCACCGGGGTGCGTCCGAGGTCGGCGGCCAGCGCCTCGGCGATCTCGGACTCCTGTTCGTCGCAGAGTCGTTCGATGCCCTGCAATTGCGTGAGGCGCCAGTCCAGCGATCGGGTCCGCCCGGTGGCGAAGATGCGGCGGATGTCAGTCAGCACCGGGTCGGTGGCGCGCGGCTGCACGTGGTGAATCGTCAACGCCGCACTCAGATTTCGGGAGCGGGAACCACGCCGGAGGCAACGGCTCCGCTGATTCCACCATCGACGGCGATCGCCTGTCCGTTCACCCAGCGCGCGGCGTCGGAGGCCAGGAACAGCACCACCTCGGCGATGTCTTCGGGTTCGGCATGGCGGCCGAGCAGTCCCTCGAGACCGTCCAAGGTGTCCTTTCCCATCGACTCCTCGAAATCGACAAGGATGGGCGTTCGCACGGGACCGGGCAGCACAGCGTTGATCCGGAAACCCATCTGCGCCAGGGCCAGCCCCATCGACAGGGTGTATACGGTGCTGACTTCTTTGGAGAAGTTGTAGGCGTTGCCCTGCTGGGGATTGGCCTTGAACCACGCTGCACCTTCTTCGAAGGTGTCGGTAGCCAGCAGCTCGCGGATCGCGGGCAGCCGTTCGGGCCAGCCGAATCCGGCGGTCGAGGACACAATGGTGACCGACCCGCCCGGAGTCAGCCGTTCGAAGAACGCCTCGGTAAGATGGCGCACCGCAAGCGAATTGACGGCGAACACCAGCTCGCCCGCGGCGGTGCCCGGGATTCCGGCGACGTTCATCAGCCCGTCGTACGCGCCGTTAAGTTGTTCCAGTGCCGCGTCGATACTGCGCGGATTGGCCAGGTCCACCTCGATGTGCTTGTGCACTGAGGCTTTCGGGGTGTTGCGATCCAGGCTCGTCACCTCGGCGCCCAGCGCCAGCAGTTGTTCGGCAACGGCGTGGCCGATCCCGGAGGCAGCGCCGGTGACGACGTAGCGTCGTCCGGAAAAGTCAGCCATGTCGGTGGTCTCCTAGTCGAGGGTGTAGGGCAGGTGCTTGACGGCGGTGATGAAGTTTCCGGTCAGGTATTCCGGTTCGCCGACCCGCAGATTCGGTGCCCGCAAGATCAACTCGCGGAAGATCGACTCCAGCTGCATCTTCGCCATGAAGGCACCCATGCAGTAGTGGGGTCCACCCCCGCCGTATCCGACGTGCGGGTTGGGTGATCGGGTGATGTCGAACGCGTAGGGATCGGTGAACACCCGTTGGTCACGGTTGGCCGACGAGTAGACCATCGTCACCCAGTCACCTTTGCGGATGTGCTGGCCGTGCAGCTCGGTGTCCTGCGTCGCGGTGCGCCGGAATGTCATCACCGGCGTGGTCCACCGGACGAATTCCTCCATCGCGGTCTTGATATGTCCGTCGAAATCGTTCTGCAGCAGCGCTTTCTGCTCCGGAAACCGGTCCAGCGCGATCGTGGTGAAGGTGGTCGTGGTCTTGGTGGTGTCGTTGCCGGCCACCGACAACAGCACGAAGTACGGCCCGAGTTCGTCGTCCGTGAGCTTCCTTCCGTCCACCTCGGCCTGCACCAGTGACGTCATCAGGTCGTTCTCGGGCTTTTCCCGACGGGCCTGAGCCAGGCCGATGCCGATCTCGAGCAGCCCGACCATCGAATCGGTGAGTACCTCGGCCGGTTCGCGGCCCGCCGCCACGGCCGGGTCGGCCCAGGCCACCATGCCTTCGGCCAGTTGCGCCGCTTCGTCACGCTGCTCGTCGGGCAGGCCGAGCATGTCGTAGATCGTCCACATCGGCAGCCGTTTCGAGACCTGCTCGACGAAGTCGCCCTCCTTCGTAGCGAGCAGATCGTCGACGATCGACCGGGCCTGGTTCTGGATCTGGTCTTTGATCTTGGCGACCTGGCGCGGTGTGAAGACGGAGCTGACCAGCCTGCGCAGACTCGAGTGCTTCGCACCGTCCATGCCGAGGAATGACTGAATGGCGTCCAGCATCTCCTCGGGGACCGCTTCGAAGGTGATGCCCTGACCCGAGCAGAAGAGCTCGGGATTCTTGCTGACGTAGCAGACGTCCTCGTGGCGAGTTACCACCCAGACGCCGTCGATCTCGGGTTCCATCATGGAGCCCTCGATCGGGCGATGCCAGCTGACCGGACGTTCGTCGCGCAGGATCTTGAACGACTTCTCCCGCTCGTCGAAACTCTGTGCCCAGAACTCCAGCGATGAGATGCTCACCGGGTCGTAGGGCGGCCGTCCGGTGTCGGTCGATGACGCGATGTCGTGCTGGACGCTCATGCTGATGCCTCCACGTAGCGGGCTTTCAAGATTCTTTTCACGAGTTTTCCTGTCTCCGAACGCGGCAACTGGTCGACGAAATCGACCGACCTGGGCGCCTTGAAGTGCGCGAGACGATCTCGCACGTAGCCGATGATCTCCGAAGCGATCTCGTCGGACGGACTGATCCCGTCGCGCAGTTGGACCACGGCCTTGACCTGTTCACCCATCTCGGGATCCGGCACCCCGATGACGGCGGCGTCGAAGACCTTGGGGTGCAGCGCCAGAACGTTCTCGACCTCTTGGGGATAGATGTTGACGCCGCCGGAGATGATCATGAACGACTTACGGTCGGTCAGGTACAGGTAGCCGTCCTCGTCGAGGTAGCCCATGTCCCCCACCGTGGCCCAGTTCCGGTGGGCTGGGTGCCGCGAACCCGCGGTCTTCTCCGGATCGTTGTGGTAGCTGAACGAAGGTTGATCGCGTTCGAAGTAGACGAGTCCGACTTCGCCGGAGGGTAATTCGCGACCGTCGTCATCGCAGATGTGCGCCACCCCGAGCACAGCCTTGCCGACCGATCCCCGCTTGTTCGCCCATTCGGCACTCGACATGACGGTCGTTCCGTGACTCTCGGTCGCTCCGTAGTACTCGGTGAAGATAGGTCCCCACCAGGCGATCATCGCGTCCTTGACCTCTGGCGGGCAAGGCGCTCCGGCGTGAACGGCAAGCCGCAGGGACGAGATGTCGTAGCCCGCCCGCTGTTCTTCTGGAAGCTGCAGCAGACGCACGAACATCGTGGGCACCATCTGGGTGACGGTCACCCGATAGCGTTCGATCGCCGCCAAAGCCGCGACCGGGTGGAACTTCTCCATCATCACCACGGTGCCGCCGATGGCGTGTACCGCGGCCGACCACTTCAACGGCGCCGCATGGTAAATCGGCGCCGGCGAGAGGTACACGTCGGCGCTGGTGACGGCGAAGACGTGTTGCAGCATCATGGCGATCAGATCGGCGCCGGGCTCGTCGACCGACAGCGCGGGCAGTGCCAATTTGATCCCCTTGGGATGCCCGGTGGTGCCCGATGAATAGAGCATCTCCGCCCCGCGCGGTTGATTGTCGAGCGGTCCGGGGCTGCCCGATTCGCACAGTTCCCGATAGGAACCGAATCCCTCGATCACCCCACCGAATGCGTAACGGCGGTGCAGGTCTGGGACCTCAGCGGCCGCATTGCCGGCCAGTGCGTCGAGGGCGGCGGAGGCGAACAGCACCTGTGCGCCACTGTCAGCCAGGATGTGGGCGACCTCCGAAGCAGAGAGGTGCCGATTGACCGGCGTGACGTAGAGTCCCGATCGCAAGGCAGCCCAGTAGATTTCGAACACTTCGGCGGCATTGTCACTCAGCACGGCGATTACATCGCCGGGCCGCAGCCCTGATGCCCGCAATGCCGAAGCCACCCGGACCGAGCGCTCGTCGAGCTCCCCGTAGGTCAGCGTCCGGCCGGTGCCGGCGATGATCACCGCGGGCCGGTCGGGGTCGGTGGCTGCGTGGGTTCCCGGATACATGGCGCTAGACGATCAGGTCGGTGCGGCCGTCACCCTGGAGGCGAGCGATGTAGGCCGGATAGAGCTTCTTGCCCAGCGGAGCGAGTTTGAGCAGGCTTGCGATATTGCCTTCGACGGTGATCTTCTTCTTGGCCATGGCCAGTGGCAGGTTGACCTTGCCCTGCCAGTAGGCGTTGCCGGTGTCGGCGGTCATGAACATGGTGGCCATCGGGGCGCTACCGCCGGCCACTCCCTCACGTGTCGTCTTGTTGGCCATGTCGATCACGACGACGGACTTGGGGTCGGTGAAGTCGAACGCCACCACAAGACCGGTCGCCTCGAGCTTCGGGCCGATCTCGGGGTCGTCGAACGCGGCCTCGAAGATGCCGCCGATGTACTTCGCCACCTCGGCAGAGTCGGTGAACCCCATCGTTCTCCTTAATTTATTTTTGATTCAAAACTGTACTTGAAAGCGTACAACATCGACAGGATCTGGTATGCGCATCGTCACACCCCAGCGCCCACCAGTCAACTCACGGACGGCGATCGGGACCGACGCCAAGCAACAGGAATGAATGGCATTTCACTATTGAACAGTAATTCATCTCGGCGGTAGGGTCATGCCGATGAGCACCGCTATTACCCCACTGGACCTCAGGTGGGACATAGAGAAGTCACGCCGAGTGCAAATCGCCTGCACCTGGTGCGGCCCGGCGTTCGTACTGTGCCTGTTCGGCGGCTGGGGCCTGCTCGGTGGATTCATCCCGCTGATTCCACCGAGCGACTCCGCGGCCGAAGTGGCCGCCATCTACAGCACGAACCCGGCGTTGCACCGAATCGGGTTGATCATCGCGATGATGGGCGCGTTCTTGACACTGCCGTTCGCGTTGGCGATCAGCATGCAGATGCGGCGCACCGAACTACGGACTCCGATCCTGTCGATTCTGCAATTCGCGTCGGGGCTGATCGTGACCGTTGTGCTGATCATCCCGATCCTGTTGTTCGCCGGCAACAGCTTTCGCCCCGAACGTTCAGCCGAACTGACACAGCTCGTCAACGACTTGTCGTACCAGATGCTGATCCTGCCGTGGCCGCCGCTCATCGGCCAGCTGGGCGCCCTCGCAATGGCGGTCTTCACTGATCGGCGATCAACACCGGTTTTCCCACGCTGGTTGGGCTATTACAACGCCTGGGTGGCGCTGCTGCTGCTGCCGGCCAGCATGATTCTGTTCTTCAAATCAGGACCGTTCGCCTGGACAGGCTTGATCGGGTTCTGGATTCCCGCAGCCGTTTTCGGCACCTGGTATCCCGTGATGACGGTGTTCCTGCTGCGCGCCATCAAACAGGAAGCCGACGAGGACCTGAACGCGACGTGATGTCGATGGTGAAGGCGCTAGCGTCCGGGTGATCGTGGATACACCGCCCGACGCCTAGTCCTTTTCGTCGTCGTTGGGCAGGAATTGTTCAGGGTGGTGGTAGTCGTTGGTGCCGCCGCGCATGGGTATGTCGGGTGGTGGGGTCCAGTGAGTCTGGCCGTTAGGGAGTTGGTGGGTGGTCCAGCCGTCGTTTTCGACGAGGAGGTTGTCGCATTTGCAGGCCAGGGTGAGGTCGTCGATGTCGGTGCTGCCGCCGTGTTTCCAATCCTTGGCGGCGTGGTGGACGTGGCTGGTGTAGCCGTTGACGGTGCAGCCGGGTGCGGTGCAGCCCCGGTACTTGCCTAGCAGCATGATTCGCTGATCGGCTGAGGCCAGGCGTTTGCTTCGGCCCAGCCACAGTGATTGTCCGGTGACGCCGTCGAACACGGCGAGGTAGTGGTGGGCGGGGGCGGCCATCCGGATCAGGTCGGTGATCGGGAGCAGGGTGCCACCGGCGGTGACGGCGTGTCCGGCGCCGGCCTGTAAGTCTTGCAGGGTGGTGGTGACGATCATGGTGACGGGTAACCCGTTGTGCTGGCCGAGTTTGGGGTCACCAAGTCGGCCGCGGACCAACTCGGCGAGCGCGTCGTGTTAGCGTTGGGCGTGGCTGCGGAGGTCGGGTTCGGCACCATCGGGCTTGGGGGCGGCGAATTTCGCCAGCCAGGCATCCAGCATCGATCGTAGTTCGGGATCGGCGATCAGTTTCCCGATGCTCATGCCGTCGGGGCGTTGACTGCCGCACCATTGGAAGCCACGCTTGCGGGCCCGGTCTTCCTCGGAGTACTGGCCGTCGGGGTTGAGGTGGACGGCGAGGCGGTCGGCGATTTTCTCCAGTTGATCGGGCCGCATGGTCTGGGCGTGCTCGGCCAGGGTGTGTTCAGCTTTCTCGATCTCGACCGGGCCGACGTGATCGGGTAGGTCGCGGAAGAACTTCTGGATCACCCGGACGTGCTCACCGTCGAGAAGCCCGGCCTCCCAGGCTTTTGCGGTCTCAGGTAGCAGCGCAGCCAACGGTTCGCCGGTCAACGCTCGGCGCGGAACCAACTGCTCGGCATCGCGCATCCGGCGCTTGGCCGCGGAACGGCTGATCCGCAGCACGTCGGCCACCACGATCGGGATCGGTGGGCAGCCCTCATACCGTTCCAGATGGGTGAGCTGCTCGTGGGATATCGCGACCTGGCGGCGCACCGCAC
Organism: Mycolicibacterium aromaticivorans JS19b1 = JCM 16368; assembly: GCF_000559085.1. Lineage (NCBI taxonomy): Bacteria > Bacillati > Actinomycetota > Actinomycetes > Mycobacteriales > Mycobacteriaceae > Mycobacterium > Mycolicibacterium aromaticivorans. The sequence continues at coordinate 973,626 of NZ_JALN02000001.1, forward strand.
TTTCCAGCCGCTCCAAAGCCGAGAAGCGTTGCGGGGCAGGCAGTTCCTCGATATCGGCGGCACCCAGAAGTTCGACCGCCGCGTCCAGCGCATCCAACGCCGCACTGATCGAACTCATATTCGAAACACTACGCCGACCCACCGACAGGAAGCCGGTCAGAAAGCCGACCTGTGGATGAACGTGGAACTGTGGAAAACACTGCACTGCTTCGTAGTTGAACCGCCGCCCGAGCAACCGGCGGCTGACATCCCCCGCGTTCGAGCCAGCGCCGCGCACACAGTGCGCATGGCGCCAACCTCGCGTCTTGAACCGCCAGATCACTTAATATAGATTAAATTTTTAACTCTTCCGGTAGCAAGAAAATGAGGTCTCATGTCGGAGCGCGAAGACTTCCTGTGGCAGCGGTTCTTTGCCGCATGCGCCCTGTTCTTTGTCATCTTCACGTTCGTCGGCCTCGAGGTCTCCTGGCCGCAGCCGCCGTCTTTCGCATGGAGCGCTGAGCAGACCGCGGCGTATTACGTGGAACACCAGACCGGATTTCTGGTCGGGGTGGTGCTGTGCAGCATCGGGATGGCATTCCTTCTCATCTGGACAGTGCAGTTCTGCCTCATGCTGAGCCGCCTGGAAGGCGGTTCCCGCGCGGTCACTGCCGTCACCGTCGCCAGCCTGGCCGCGAGTCCGGTGCTGCTGTCGTTCGACCTTGCGGTGTTCGGTGTCGTGGCGTACCGCCCGGACCGAATCAGCCCCGACATCACTCGTGCCCTCAGCGACCTGGCATGGCTTGGTTCACAGCATATTTGGCCCATGCTCACGGTTGGTATGGCGCTAGCCGGGATATTGATCTTGAGAACTCAAGGCCGGCCCGAGTCGTTCCCCGCGTGGCTCGGATACTTCAGCCTTGTTGTCGCTCTGTGCGAATTCGGGCAGCTGCCGATTTTCTTCTTCAAGAGTGGACCGTTGTCCGGAGACGGCGCCGCGGCCTGGTATCTCGCGACGTTCACCTGGGGTCCGTGGATCCTTGCTGCCGGCTGGTCTATGTATCAGATCCTGGGAAGGCTGCAGACGAACCGTTCGGCAGAGTCGCGACACAGCGTCTTGCAGTAGCAGCGCACCGGCGTCATGACTCAGTCCGGGTGTCCAAGTCGGCGTTGCGCAGCACCACACCCATCACGATGAGGAACGCGGCGTAGGCGAACAGAGCCAGCCAGAACACGAATACCCCACGCCACGAGAAGGCGCCGTCGTGAAAGAAGAAGGCCAGCACATCGGGGATGAACGCGGCGGCGACCCAGAAGTTGAAGTAGCCGACCCACCGCGGTAGCAGGGACCGCTTGTCCCCCAGGATCGCGGTGCCGATCGCGATGTTCTGAATCATGAACGGCGCGATCGGCGTAAGGAACAGCAACCACGCAATGTCGTTGAGCGTGACCGTCAGTTCCGGGGTGCGGTCTGGCCGAAAAGCGATGACGGCCATCAACAGCATCGGCATCAGCAGCAGTACGCCGGTCGCGGCGCCGGTCACCGCCTGGATGATCGTGAGCAGCGGGGTGCGGCCCTCGATGCGCAGCATCGCCAGGGTGATCAACGCGATCAGCGGGAAGACCAGGCAGACGCCGAGTTGCGCGATCACCAAGCCGATCAGTACCCGGGTGTCATGACCGTAGAACGCGACGACTTCATCAGTGGTACTGGACGATCCCAGCGGCAACGGCAAGACGCCAGCGATGAGCCAGCCGACCAGCGCCACCGCCACCGTGGCCGGTCCCGACCAGGCGCACAGCCGCTTCAGTGTCTCCGACATGTCAACTGCGCACCGTCGGGCGGTAGCTGGCAACGATCTTGTCGGCCACGAGCTTCGCGGTTTCCGCACAGGCAGTGGTGCCGCCGTTGGCATACTCCTTGACCGCGTCGCCGACGTTCCACAGCCCCTCGATCGGGGTTTCGTGGGGCAGATCGAACCCTGCGACCGCGCGCTGCGGCGGCCAACCATCACGAGTGACTGCGACGTTGAGAATCCTTGCCCGCCTGTCGAAACCCTCGATAGTGTCGCGAAGGTCGTCGAGCAGCAGGTCCGTCTCGACGGCTTCGTCGAAGTCCCCGATCGAGGGCGCAGGCACCGAGGTGCCGACGTAAAGATGCCAGCCCGGCGGCGCCATCTCCGGACACAGGTCAGTGAAGTTGGCGATGTAGGCCAGCCGACGGGATTTCGCGAAGCTCAGCATTCCCGGTGCGGCGATCAGCGGCTCGGTGCTGGCGAAATTGACCGAGATCATCGACGTCGGCCGGTCACCGCGGGCCACAAGTTCGCGGTAATCGGCCGGGACCGCATCCGCGCCGAGCAACGTCAACGTCGCCGCAGGCCCGACGTCGCTGATCACGATCGGTGCGTGCACGGTGACCGGGGTTCCGTCGCGAACGACCTCGACACCGGTCACCCGGCCGTCGGCCGAGACGATTTCGGTCACCGGCGTCGACAACCAGACCTGGCCACCGTCACGCTCGACGGCCGCGGCCAGCCCCTTCCAGATGCCGATGGTGCCTTCGGGATGAAAGCCGAACCGTTTGAACGCGCTCTTGCGGGTGAAGTAGGTCAGGAACACCCGCGCGGGCAGATCTTCGGAGCCGACCGCGAAGATCGACGCACACATGTTGCGGAAGATCCCGTGCACACCTTCGTTCTTGGTGTACTTCGACACCCACTGCGCGGTGGAGATCTCGTCTTCGGGCAGACCGGAGTCGCTGCGGGCAGCCCCGATTCCCTTCACCAGCTTGGCACCCTGCCGGGTCAGCTTGCCCAGCAACAAACCCCAGCCACCACCCGTGACGTCGACATCCTTACCGCCGATGCGGTACAGCAGCGGCGGCTTGGGCTCTCTGATGTCAAACGGTGCGCCGACCTCCGCGCACGTCTGCTCGGTGATCCCACCGACTTCGATCACGATGGCACCGTTGTTCACCTTGAAGCCGTCGATGTCGTCGGTGGACGCCCGACCCCCGACCTTGTCGAGTCGTTCCACGACCAAGGTACGAAAGCCGCTGTGCGCCAAACGGGCCGCGGTGAACAGGCCACCGGCACCGGCACCGATCACAACGACGTCGAAGTCTGTTGATGCCATGAGTGTTTTTCCTCTTCCGTGATCAGTACGAACGGGGTAGTCCCAGTGAGGTCTGGGCGATGAAGTTGAGGACCATCTCGCGGCTGACCGGGGCGGTACGCATCAGGCGCGTGACGAACCACAGCTCCGACAATCCGTACTCGTGCGACAGGCCGTTGCCGCCGTGCGTTTGGATGGCTTGATCGAGCGCGGCGAGCGCCGCCTCCGACGCGGCGAACTTCGCCATGTTGGCGGCCTCTCCCGCCTGCTCGCCCGCGTCGAACAGCTCGGCGCTGCGCATGGTCGCCAGCCGCCCGACTTCGACGTTGATGTGGCATTCCGCCAGCGGATGGGCGACGCCCTGGTGGGTGCCGATCGGCGTGGACCACACGGTGCGCTCGTTGGCATACAGCGCGGCCTTGTCGACGGCATAGCGCCCGAGGCCGCCGCACAAGGCGCCCACCAGAATCCGTTCGGGGTTCAGCCCGTCGAACACCTGGCGCAGCCCATTGCCGACGCTGCCGATCAGGGCGTCCGCACCGACTTCGACATCGTCGAGGAACACGGTGAACTGCTGGTCGGGCGACACGATCGAGGTGTCGATCTGCTGGAAACTGAGCCCGGGCGCGTCGGTGGGCACCACGAACAGCGACAGCCGAGACTTCTCGGGGGTGGACTCGTCGGCGTCGCGGGTGACCAGCAGGATGGCGTCGGCTTGGTCGACCGCCGAGATGTAGTACTTCGCACCGGAGATCGACCAGCCCGAATTGGTGCGTCGCGCTGTGGTTTTGACGTTGTGGCTGTTGGAGCCGGCGTCGGGCTCGGTGAGCCCGAAGGCCATCTTCTGCGATCCGTCGGCGATGGCAGGCAGCCAGCGGCGCTTCATCTCCTCAGATCCGTGGTGGGCGAGGATGCTTCCGCAGATGGCCGGCGAGATCACCCAGATCAGCAGCGGCATGCCGTGCGCGGCGAGTTCCTCGACCACGACGACCGCCTCGGCCATTCCGCCACCCCCGCCGCCGTAGTCCTCTGGCAGATGTACGCCGAGGAGGCCGGCGGCGCCGAGCTCTTTCCAGAGCTCGTCGATGTCACCGCCACTACGGGCACGCTCCAGGAAGTACTGCGGGCCATAGCGATTAGCGATCGCCGCAACGGTCGCGCGGATCGCGGCGTGTTCTTCGGAATCGTGGATCAGTCCGGGCATCGGCTACCTTCCGGTGAATTCGGGTGTGGTCTTGGCCGCGAACGCGGTGATCGCGGCGGCAGCGTCACGCGTGTCGCCCGTGGCCTTCAGGCCCTGGGTCTCGGCGAGCAGCTGGGATGGCAGGTCGCGGTGCCACGATTCCCGCAGCAAGCGGCGCATGGTGGCGAACGCCCTCGTCGGGCCCTTGGCGAGGTCGCGCGCGACGTCGGCGGCCCGCTGGCGCAGTCGATCGGCGGGGACGATCTCGTTGATCATCCCCCACTCCAGCGCCTCGTCGGCGCTAATCGGGGTGTTGCGCAGGTAGGCGGCTGCCGCGCGACGGGCGCCGATGAGGCGGGGCAGATGCCATGTCCCGCCCCCGTCACCTGAGACCCCGAGCCCGGCGAATGCGGTGACGAAACGGGTTCCCTCCGCGGCGATTACGACGTCTCCGGCGTAGACGTAGCCGAGTCCGCCGCCGGCCACCGCGCCGTGCGCGGCGGTGACGATCGGAACGTCGAGACCGCTGAGAATGGCGAACGCGTCGTGGAAGGGCGTGGTCATCTCGACGAACAGGTCACCGAAGTGCTCGCGGCCGCCGTCCCGGAAGAACCCGATATCGCCCCCGACCGACAGGGCCGGGCCCTCCCCACAAATCAGCACGGCCCGCACGGTGTCGTCACCGGCGATCCGGCGGGCGACCTCACACGTCTCCTGCGCGACCCGCAGGTCGATGGCGTTGCGCTCATCGGGGCGGTTGAGGCACAGCGTGGCCAGCCCCGCGTCGACGTGATAGTCGATCGTCTCCAGCGCTGCCGGCGCATCAAGAGCTGCATGCCACGCCGCGGTGTCGGTGAGCTGGTGAAGTGTCGAGATGCGCCCGTCGGCGGCGAACTCGACGAGGTGGATGAACTCGGCGTCCAGTTGGTGGCCGGTGCGGCGCGCAGCTCCCACGTAGCGACCGATCACCATCAGGCGTCCGTCGCCCAAGACCTGGAAGTCGCTCGGAATGGCGCGGGCGGTGAAGTGCCGACCGATCTGCCACCACAGGTTGGCGCACATCGCCTCGGCCCCGGCGTGCCGGCCACCCATGTTCAGCGGCAGCCCCTCGGCGGCGTGGCCGACGAAATCCTGATGCAGCAGTGCATCGATGCCGGCTCGGTCTCCGGCGGCCAGAGCGTCGTAGAGCCGTTGGACGGCCACGACGCGTGCATCGTCACTCACGTCCGGCACTCGCAACGCTCCTTCTAATCTGGAATCAAAACTGATATCAGCAGTTCATCAGCCCGTCAGGTCGGACGCTACCACATTTTTTAGTGTCGATTAAATACTGCTGATCGAACCGGACCACCTCATGCGATTGCGATTTCGTCCAGCGGAAGCGGGGCTACTCAGTGCCCCTGTAGTCGCTCCACCAGACGGAACTTCTGCACCTTGCCGGTGGCCGTCGTCGGTAGCTCGTCGGCAGTGCAGAGCACGACCCGCTTGGGCACCTTGAACCGCGCCAGCCGAGATCGGCATCGGGCGAGGACGTCGTCTTCGGTCAATGCCGCGCCGGGGACTGGAACGACGACGGCGCACCCGATCTCGCCCCACCGATCGTCGGTCAGGCCGATCGCATACACCTGACTGATATCCGGATAGCCAGCCAGCAGGTCCTCGATCTCCTTGGGCATGACCAACTCGCCGCCACTTTTGTAGAGCTCCTTGCTGCGTCCGGTGACCCGCAGGTATCCGTCGGCGCCGACGCAGCCGATGTCACCGGAGTGCAGCCAGCCATCCCGCACTGCCGCAGCCGTCTCGGCCGGACGATTCCAGTAGCCGATCATCGTGGTAGGACCCCGCGAGACGAGTTCGCCCTCGATGGTCTCGTATTCCACCAGAGCATCGGTGCCCTCCACGCCGGCGGACCCTGCGAGCTTGGGACGGCCCACCGTCTCGGCACAACGGGTCAGCGGGTCCTCGGGCAGCGTGAGTGTCATGGCTCCGCCGCATTCGGTCATGCCGTACCCCGTCACGATCTCGCTGACGCCCAACTCGTCTCGGATCTGCTGCCACAGCCGGATCGGTGCGGGCGCCGATCCGCACAGCCCGGCGCGAAGCGAGCTGAGATCGTAGGTGCGGCGGGCCGCGCTCTCGACCATGGCGAGCGCCATCGTGGGGACGCACAGCATGTCGGTGGCGGCGTGCTCCTCGATGGCGGCGAAGTACCCTTCCGCACTGAATGTGGGTCGTAGGATCACGGCACCACCGACGAACATCACCGACAGCAGACCTTCGATGTAGGCGAACATGTGATAACAGGGCAGCGAGAACAGGGTTCGCCGCCCGTCCTCGTAGGCGCGCGTGAGGGCGGAGGCATACGCGGTCCGAAGCACAGCGTCGTGGGAGGTCACGACGCCCTTGGGGAACCCGGTACTGCCGGAGGTGTACAGCATGTCGGCGGGCGCATCGGGCGAGACCGGTGCCGGTGGCATACCCGAACCGGCGAGGTCGTCCAGACATAGCGCACCCGGCCGCCCTCGCGCAGTCAGGACCACGGTGAAGGCCGGCCCGTCCCAGCTCGCGAGGATGTCGTCGAACATGGCGCAGTAGTCGAGCTGCCCGAACCGGCTCATCGACACGACGACCCGACAGCCCGAATCCGCCAGCACATAACGCAGTTCGTCGTGCCGGTACAGATAGTTGAAGGGCACGGCGACGGCACCGAGCCGTGCGATGGCGAATTTCACCGTGACGAATTCAGCGCCGTTGGCCATCACCATGCCGACCCGGTCGCCCGGCTCCACGCCAAGTGCGGCCAGCCCTGCCGACAGTCGGACCGCTTCCTCGGCCACCTGCCGATACGTCAATGTCACCTCGTCAGTGATGACGAATGGCCGGTCGGGAAACCACGCCGCACAACGCTCGAGCCAGTCGGCAAGGGTCATCGGGTCCCACACCGGGAACTGTGTGCGTAGCGCCTCTCGGCGCGACTCGATGGTGGTACTCACAGTTCGGTGATCCGACCCTGCAGGATCGCCTCACGTACCGCGAACCGCTGGACCTTGCCCGTCGGCGTGACGGGGAATTGATCGGCGAGATACCAGCGGGCCGGCATCTGATAGCGGGCGAGTCTGTGTTGCGCGTAGCTCACCAGCTCCTCCTTGAGGCCGGGGTGCTGGTCCGAGGTGTGCACGACCGCCGCGACGATCTCGCCGAGCCGTTCGTCGGGTACGCCGACGACCACCACCTCCGCCACCGAATCATGTTCGGAGAGGACGTGTTCGATGTGAACGGGCGAGATGTTCTCGCCACCGCGGATGATGAGTTCCTTCAGTCGCCCGGTGATCGTAAGGTGGCCGCGGTCATCCATGACGCCGAGATCGCCGGTGCGCACAAAGCCGTCTGGATCGACTGCGGCCGAGGTGGCGTCGGGGTCATGCAGGTAATACGCAAACTGCTGGTAGCCCCGGGCGCAGACCTCGCCGACCTCACCGGTAGCCACCACCCGTCCCGTCGTCGGATCAGCCACCTTGCAGTCCACCTGGGGCAGCGGGCGGCCGACGGTATGGCGACGGTCCCCGATACTGTCCACCGGCCGGGTCAAAGTCAGCACCGGTGCGAGTTCGGTTTGGCCGTAGAGGTTGTAGACGGCGGCACCGAACACTTCGCCGGCGTCATCGATGAGTTGGGGATCCACCGGCGACGCTCCGCCCATGATCACCGCGAGTTGAGGAGCGGGCATAGCGCTGGCCCGCTGGTGATCGACCAACGCCGACAACACCGCGGGCACGTAGAACAACACATCGACGGCTTCGTCGCGGATCGTCTCGAGGACCGGGCCGGGCGCGAAGCGTTCGACCAGGACGATCGTGCCGCCGGTCCACAGTGGTCCGAGGGTGCCGATGACGCATCCCGCGGTGTGGAACATCGGCAGCGGGTTGAGGCACACCGGCCGATCGGGAAGCCCGGCGGCCTCGACGGTCAACTTGGCGACATTGACCAGCGAGCGATGCCGCAACGCAACGCCTTTGGGCCGTCCGGTGGTCCCCGACGTGTACTGCAGCATGACGATCTCGTCGGTATCCCGCGAACAGTCGTCGAGTACCGCTGGATCCGGGACATCGGCGCACCACATCGCGTGATCGGACAGCGAGATACGGCGGACACCCGGATTCCGGTCGGCCACCCGGATCGCCACCTCGGCCATCGAGTGTTCGCGGTTGACGTCGGCGTGCAGCAAGACCATAGACCCGGAATGCGCCACGGCATAGTGCAAATCGTCTTCGGGCAGTGCCGGGTTGAGCGCCACCAGCACCAAGCCGGCCAGCGCGGCGCCGTACTGGATGAGCGGCCATTCGACGACGTTGGGAGCCCACAATGCGATGTGACTTCCCGGCTCAGCCAGCCGGGCCAGTGCGGTCGCGACCCGGCACGCTTCGGAATACACCTCCGCGTAGGTCAGTCGCACCGGGGTTGAACTGCCGTGGCGCGTGCCGATCAGGGCCGTGCGCTGCGGTTCGCTGCCGGCCCGTTCGGCCAGCAGCTCACCCACCGTCAGGTCGACGAGCTCCGTCGAGCGGTCGGCCGCCCAGGAGGCACGCGCGAGGCCGACGGTCATACCGGGTTGGTGCCCAGCTTTGCCTGGCTCATGTCGCTGATCTCCGACCAGCGCCCGGTGATCTCATCCAGGCTCGGCGCTGCGGGGAATGTGACACCGTCGTTCTGGAACTGGGCGACCCGCTGCACCAGCCCGCCACCGACGACGAAGACCGAGCCGGTGTCGTGGTTCTGTTCGGAGAGTAGATAACCGACGGCCGGTGCGACCAGCTCAGGGTTGAGCTTGTCGAGGACTTCCTGGGGAGCGATGTCGGCGGTCATCCGGGTGGCTGCCAGCGGCGCAATGGCATTGGCGGTGATTCCGTACTTGGCGCCCTCGATGGCCAGGGTGTTAATCAGTCCGACCAGCCCCGCCTTGGCCGCGCCGTAGTTGGCCTGCCCGAAGTTGCCGTACAGTCCGCTGGTCGAGGTGGCGACGACGATCCGCCCGAAGCTCTGCTCGCGCAGATGCGGCCACGCCGCCCGGACGACGTTGTAGCCACCGGTGAGGTGCACCTGCAGCACCGCATCCCAGTTGTCCTGTGTCATCTTGTGGAACGCACTGTCCCGGAGGATTCCCGCGTTGCTGACGATGCCGTGCACCGCGCCGAATTCATCCAGTGCGGTGGCGACGATCTCGGCCGCACCATCCGCGGTGGCGACCGACGAGTAGTTGGCGACGGCCCGGCCACCGTCGGCGCGGATCTCGTCGACCACCGCGTCGGCCATGCTGGTGCCCGATCCCGATCCGTCTCGGGCTCCGCCGAGATCGTTGACGACCACCAGTGCTCCGTTGGCGGCAAGGAACCGCGCGTAGGCGCGGCCCAGTCCTCCCCCGGCACCGGTGACGATGACGACGCGATCCTGCAATCCTGGCACTGGCTGTTCTCCTTGAACTTGTCGATTACCTGGAGCCGCAACGCGGCTCGCGGGACACCACGGACACGAACGAGACGCACCCGCCCGGCCGCCCACCGAGGTTGTGCGTGAGCGCGGTGTGCGGATCGGACAGCTGCCGCGCACCCGCCTCGCCGCGGAACTGCAGCCACGCCTCGTAGAGCATCCGCAGCCCGCTGGCCCCGACCGGATGGCCGAAACTCTTCAGACCACCGTCGGGGTTGATCGGCAGCCGACCTCCGGCGTCGAACTCACCGCTCAGCACGTCTTTCCACGCCTGGCCGGGTTCGGCGAACCCGAGGTCTTCCATCAACACGATCTCGGTCGGGGTGAAGCAGTCGTGAACCTCGGCCAGCGAGAGTTGGGTGGCGGGGTTGTCGATGCCGGCCTGCGCGTAGGCGTCTTTGGCCGACTTGACCACTTCCGGGAAGCTGGTGAAATCGTAGCCGGGGTCGGTCGTCCCCCGAGTGGAGCCCGCCACCAGCGACAAGGCGTTGACATACATTGGGGTGTCGGTGAATTCGTGCGCCCGATCCGCCGACACGATCAACGCACACGCCGCACCGTCGGACACTCCTGAGCAGTCGAAGACGCCGAGGCGCCCGGCGATCGTGGGTGCGGCGTCGATGGTCTCCTTGGCGACGGACTTCCGGAACTGGGCCTTGGGGTTCCGTGATCCGTTGTCGTGGTTCTTCCAGGCGACGTGGGTCATCGCGGCACGCATCTCGTCGGGGTGCACACCGTATCGCGCACAGTAGGCCGGATCGAGCAGGGAGAACGCCGCGGGTGCCGTCATCGACAGCTCAGCGGCAGTCCCGTCGGCCGGCGGGTCCTGGCGCAGCAGGCCGGAATAACCGGAGTCCTTGAGCTTTTCGACACCGACTGCCATCGCGATGTCATAGGCGCCGGAGGCGACCGCATAGCAGGCGTTGCGGAACGCCTCCGAACCAGAAGCGCACATGTTCTCGACCCGGGTGACGGGCTTGTCGTCGCTGCCGAGAGCGCGACTCAAGGTCAACCCCGACATCCCGGAGCTCAGGGTGCCCAGCCAGTAGGCATCGACGTCTGCGGGTGACACACTCGCTCCGGACAGGCATTCCTGGTAGGCCTCGAGGATGAGATCCTCGGTCGAGGTGTCGAACCGCTCGCCGAAGTGGCTGCAGCCCATCGCGACAACGGCGACCCGCCCGGCGATTCCGTTACTGGCCATCGCGCAGCACCGCCTTCCAGAAGTAGTTGTGCACGCCGTCTGCGGTGAACAGGCGCCGGAATGTGAAGCCGACCCGGTCGCCGACCTGTACCGCCCGCGGACCGACATCCGCCATCTCGACGGTGAAGCGACCACCGTCGTCGACATCGACAACGGCCTGGACCATCGGTGGTGACGGCGAGTACGCCAGCCGATCGACGGTGGAGGTGACAACGGTCGCGCCGTGTTCGGTGATGCGGACCATGCTCATCGGCGCCGCCGACCCGCATGCGCGGCACACCCGCAACGGCGGCAGATGCACGAATCCGCAATCATCGCAGCGGGTTCCGGCGAGACCGAACTTCCAGTCCTGGGTCCGCGCGGCAGGTGGCCCCGCCGGCTTGTCGGGTTCAGGCCGTCGGGGTGGCTCGAAGTCGACCAGCCCGCACCAGGACAGATACGTCAGGTAATCGGCGGGGATACCGTCGGCCCGCTGGTCTGCCACGGCACGCTGTTGACGAGCACCGGGCAATGCCGAGGTGGCCTGCAGCACCGTCGCGTCGCATCCGTCGACCGCCGACACCACCAGGATGGTGTCGCCGGGTTCGGCGACATCGAGTGCGCCGCAGAGCGCGATCGCCGCATCCGCCGCCCCGCTGTGTCCAATCGGCGACGAGCGGATCGACTTGCGGCCCTTGACCAGAGCCCCGGCACCCTTGACGACTCCGGTGTTGGGGCAGGCCAGGACGACGTGGTCGGCCTCCACCACACCCGCGGCGTCCAGAACCTGCTCGGTGGCGGCGCGCACGAGCGCGGAGTAGCGGCCGAAGCCGAAGCGTTCCTCCCACTGCCGGCCGGTGACGTCGGTGGGCACCCGCCAGCGGTCCAGGAATTCATCGGTCAGTGCGGTGGTGGCCAGAACGTGGGCGATCGCCGGGCCGTCGCCGAAGAGCAGTGCTGCTGCGCCGTCGCCGCCCAGCTTCTCGTCGGCGGAGCGGGGTCGGCCGACGCGGACATCGGCACAAACGGCCAGTCCCCCGCCCGCCGCTGCGGCGCGGATCGCGGCGAATCCACTGCGGCCGGTGCCGCACAGGTCGGCGGCGAACACCTCGGGCGGCAGGCCCAGCGCGGCGTGGATCGCCGTGGCGTTGGTCTTGTCCGCGTACGCGGGGCTGGAGGTGGCGAAGTAGATCGCCGACGGTGTGGTGCCGTCGCGGAGAACCTCGCCCGCTGCGGCCACCGCCATCGTGGTGGAGTCCTCGTCGTAGCTGGCGACCACACGATCACACTTGGGTGTGCCGATGGCGGTACCGGCAAGGCGGAACCGCGGCAGATAGCTGGCGTACGCCAGCAGTCCGGCGGTCACGACACTCCCCGGAACACCGCGGCGATCCCCTGCCCGCCGCCGATGCACATCGTCTCCAGTGCCAATCCGCCTCCGCGCCGGCGCAGTTCGTGCAGCATCGTGGTCAGAATCCGGACACCGGTCGCACCGATCGGATGGCCCAGTGAGATTCCCGACCCGTTGACGTTCAGCCGGTCCTCGACGTCGTCGAGTTTCACTCCCCACCCACTGAGCACGGCCAGCACCTGAACGGCGAAGGCCTCGTTGATCTCGATCAAATCCAGGTCGTCGAACCCCAGTCCCGTCTTGGCGAAGAGCTTGTCGACCGCTCCGACGGGACCGATCCCCATCCGGGACGGTTCGCAGCCCACGGCTGCCCACCCCTCCAGATAGCCGATCGGCTCCAGCCCCAAGTCATCGAGCCGGTCCTCCGCCACCACCAGACAGGCCGCCGCCGCGTCGTTCTGCTGACTGGAGTTGCCTGCGGTGACCGTGCCGTCCGGCACCACGGTGCGCAGCCGGGCCAACGTCTCGGGTGTGGTGTCGGGGCGCACGCCCTCGTCACGATCGACGGTGACCGGCTCACCGCGGCGTTGCGGTACCGGCACGGTGATGATCTCGTCGGCGAAGGCGCCGGCCTGTTGCGCGGCCGCGGCACGCTGGTGGCTGCGGGCGGCGAACGCGTCGGCGGCGTCGCGGCCGATGCCGAAGTCGCGCGCCAGATTCTCGGCGGTCTCGATCATTCCGCTGATCGCCCCGAATCGCCATGCCGGTTGCGACATTTCACGACCACGGTCCAGCCGGTCGTACAGCGTCTGGTTGCCCGCTCTGGAACCCCAACGTGCCGTGGTGGTGTAGTGCTCGATGTTGCTCATCGACTCGACGCCGCCGGCCAGCACGACGTCGGCAGCCCCGGTCTGCACGGTCATCGCCGCAGTCACCACGGCCTGCAGCCCGCCACCACATCGACGGTCGATCTGCAGGCCCGGGACCGTGATCGGCAGATCGGCGTGCAGAGCCACCCAGCGCCCGATGCACGGCGCTTCGGAGTTGGCGTAGGACTGGGCGAAGACGACGTCCTCGATGAGTGCGGGGTCCACGCCGCTGGCCTCGACGACGGCGCGGGTGACCTGCGCGGCGAGGTCTTCGGCCCGCAGCGGCCGTAACGATCCGCCGAACGTGCCAACCGGGGTACGCAGGGGCGCGACGATCGCGGCCCGCCTCATGCGTCGTCCCGCCAGCGGTTCGCCGATGGATCGAGCAGCGCCGTGAGGCGTTCGTCGGGCAGCCACACGAGTGTCTCCAACTCCAATGCGTCGAGGTAGCGCACCCGTCCGGTGCGCAGGTCTTCCAGTCGCAACCGAGGACCGTTGGCATCGAGGTCGACGGTCACCGAGACCTGGGCGAACTCGCTGGCGACGACGCCGGGCGGGGCATGTTCGGGTTCCACGCGCATCTCAGATCAGGAAGCCGAGGGTGGGCAGCGGCCTGTCGTTGTCCACCAGGACAACCTTCTTGTAGACCAGTCGCAGGCCGGCGTCGGTTCGGCGTAGCCGGTAGGTGGTTCGGCCACCCCACAGATGAGTGCCCCGTGCGCGCGATTCCAGCAGCAGGAAATTGGCGCCGACCTCGAGATCGATGCCGCCCTCTGAATTGGTTCTGCCGCCGAGCAATTCGATGTTGCTCAGCAGCCGTCGCATATTCGACACGGGCGTCTGGGCGTACCGCTTGCCGGTGCGGATCTGCTTGAGCCGGGTGCCGATCCGGCTTCGGTTGTCGCAGATGATGGCCATCTGGTTACCGGGCCGGGCATCGGCGGAGCCGTTCGCAGGAACCCAGTAGAGCGCATCGTCGGTCCAGAGCGCTTCCCACGAGTCGTAGTCGCTCTCATCGGCGAATCGAGCCTCGCGATAGAGGAACTGCTCCACCTCGTCGCGGTCGAACCCGGTTGGCACAGTGTGTAATTCATCGAGGGTGGACGCAGTCATCGTCAGTCCTGTTCCATCAGCTGCTTGTAATGCGACCAGAACGCCCGCATACCGGTCTCGTCGGTGTTGGTGCCGATGGTGAATCCGTGCTCGTCGACCCGCTCGCGATTCAGCCCGCGCCGCACGTCCAGCCACTCCGGGTCGCGCACCTCCAGGCCGGCCTGATTGCGCTCATACATCTCGGTGTCATCGGCCAGCAGCATGCCGGCCGGTCCGACCGAGGCCAAACACTGTGACACCAGGCGCTTGTTGAGTTCGGGCGCACCCACCAGCTGCACGGCGGTGGAGTACTGCACGCACTCCCCGACGGAGACCGGTTGCAGGTTGAACACCTGGATTTCGGCGATGAACAGATTCGGGAAGATCATCACGTGCGGCGCACCCTCGATGAGGATCTTCTCGGCGGCCTCGCCATGGCGGGCCCGCATGGCCGCGACGTATTCGGGGACCCGGGCTTCGGTGGTGCCGAACCAGCGCATCGGTGTCGCGTGCTTGCGGAACTCCGGCCGCAGATCATTCTCGCTGTGGCCGTTGCCGAGGTCGCGCGTCACCGCGATCGACGAGTCACTGTAGAGCGGTCCGATCGTGGATTGTGTGACGCCGAGGATCGCACCGTGCACGAATTGCGGGTGGTAGCCATCGGTCTCGTTCTCCACCACCAGTTTCCAGTTGGCCCGGGTCTGATGCTGCAGCCACCCGGCGTTCAGCTCGACGGTGCCCTCCGGGGACAACCCGCAGAGCCGGTCGATCTCACCGGCCGCCGCACCGAGGTGTTCGAGCAGAGTCGGCCCCTCGGCGGCGAAGCTGCCGAACACGAAGCCGCGATAAGAGTCCATTCGCGGAACCCGGCCCATCGGCATGTCGAGCTGACGCTGCCCGTACCCCTTGAAGAACGGAAACCCGATCAGCTCACCGGTATTACGAAACGTCCAGCCGTGGAACGGGCAGCGGAATGTACTCGAATTGCCCTTGGCGTCATCGCAGACCTGGTTTCCACGATGACTGCACCGGTTGAGCAGCAAGTGCACCTGCCCGTCGCGGTCCCGCGTCATGATCACGTCCTGCAACCCCAGCTTCTTGCGGACGTAGTCGCCGGGCCGGGCAACCTCACTCTCGTGACCCACGAACACCCAACTGCGGTACCAGATCTTGTTCAGCTCGTCGGCGAAGATAGTCGGGTCGGTGTACATCGACCCGTGCACCTTGTCGTGGCGGATCAAGCGGTCGTAGCGCCCTGCGGTTCCCGCGGCCGGATCGATAACCGAGGTCATTGCCGTACTCCTTGTGTGGTTCCGAATACCGGATTCCGCTTGGCGGCGAACGCATCGACCGCTTCGGCGAAGTCATCGCTGTCGAACAGGCGCGCCTGTTCCGCGGCCTCCCGGTCGAGAACGTCCAATGGGTGCATGGTCGGGGCGATCGCCAGCAGCGTCTTGATGACGCCGAGCGCTTCCGCTGGGCGCTGCGCCAGAGCGGCCGCATCGGCGACCGCGGTGGCGAGCGCTTCGCCCGGCTCGGCCAGGCTGTCCACCAATCCGAGCTCCCACGCGTCGGTGGCGGACAGCGGAGCCGGAAACAGGATCAGCTGACGAGTCCGGGCCGCGCCGATCCGGGCCGGCAGCGATACATAGGTACCCATGTCGCCGGACAGACCGACGTTGGTGAAGGTCGCCGCGAAGCGGGCGTCGCGAGCGGCGACGACCCGGTCGCAGGCCGCGGCGAGCCCGGCACCCGCACCGAATGCGGAACCCTCCACCGCGGCCAGCACCGGCTTGGGGGTAGCCCAGATCGCCCGAATCACGTTCTGCGCAAGATTGATCCGCTCCAAAGCCGCATCGGGAGCCATCCTGGTCATGGTGGCGATATCGCCGCCGGAGCAGAACGAACCACCCGCACCGGTCAGCACGATCGCCCGCACCCCCGGGTCGGCGTCGGCCGCCTCGATCGCCTCTGCCAACTCGATGCGCAGCGGCAGGTCGATCGCGTTGCGGACCGCCGGCCGGTTGAGGGTGATCGTGCGAACCGGGCCTGCGTCGTCGATCAGGATGCTCACAGGCCGCCGAACTTCGGCGGGCGCCGTTCGATCACCGCGCGCAGACCTTCCAATGCGTCCGCGGTGCCGGACAGTTCGGAAACCGTTCGGGCCTCTTCAGCCAACCGCTGTTCGACCGACTGCCCGACGCCGCTCCACACCAGCCGCTTGGTGGCGGACAGGGCCGCGGTGGGCAGTTGGACCAGCTGGGACGCAAGGTCCTCGGCGCGTGCCGTCAGCGCGTCGTCGTCGACGACTTCGGTGATGAGCCCGATCTCGGCGGCCTCGTCGGCCGATAGCGTGGGATTCGTCAGCAGGATGCGCAATGCCTGTCGCAATCCGACCAGCTGGGTCAGCGTGACCGACGAACCACCGTCGGGTGCCATCCCGACCCGCACGGCGCCGGAGAAGAACTTCGCCGACCGTGCGGCCACCACGATGTCGGAGGCACACACCAGGCCCAGTCCCCCACCACCGGCCGCGAAACCCTGCACCGCGGTGACGACGGGGACCCGAAGTTGGATCAGCGCCGCAGTGGCCAACTGGAGCCAGGCCGTCGCTTCACGCAGGTAGTCGGGCAGGTCGGCGCCCTTGGATTCGAAGGTCTTGACGTCGCCGCCTGCGCAGAAGTTACGGCCCTCACCCGTCATCAGCACGACGCGTACGGCCGGGTCGGCATGACAGGCCAGGATCGCTTCATGCAGCGCCTTGAGAATCTCCACGTTGAGGCCGTTGGACGCCTCGGGCCGGTTCAGCCGTAGCCGGGCGATGCCGTCGCTGACCGCCACGGCGACCGGGGCCTCGATCGATGTCGTCATGCACGAACCTCTCTGCTCTGGAAGGCCGTGACGCTGTCCGATCCCGCGCCGCCGGCGATGTGGCGGACCACCGCAGCCATCTCTGCGTCGAGCCCCGCACGCAGGCCGTCGTCGACTCCGACGGCGACGAGCCGCTTGATGGTGGTCACCGCGTCCCGTCGCCGTTCGCCGAGCCGGGTGGCGAAACGGGCGATGCCGTCGTCGAATTGATCGTGGGGAAAGGCCCGGTAGGCCAAACCCAGTCGCACTGCGTCGAGCCCGGAAAGCCGATCGCCCGACAGCAATACGCCGAGCGCCTGCTGTCGGCCGATGAGGTGCGGCAGCCGCGCGGTTCCGCCGCCGCCGGGAACCATCCCGTAGTTGACGTGGTTGTCGGTGATCTTGGCCGTCTCGCTGACCAGGACGATGTCGGCGGCCTGCATCAGCTCGAAGCCGCCGGCCGCCGCGGACCCCTCGACCGCGGCGATCACCGGGGTCTCCACGCCGGCGATGGCGTCACAGGCGTCGCGAAAGGCTGCGAACAACTCGGTCAGTGCGGCGGGTCCCTGGGCACGCAGTCGTTGGACCTCGTCGAAGTCACCGCCGGCGCAGAAGTTTCCGCCGCTGCCCCGGATCACGATCACGTTGACGGCGGCGTCGGCGCCGACGGATTCGATGGCCGCGCGCAGTGCACGTGCGAGTCCGACGGTGATCGCGTTCATCCGATCCGGACGATCCAGGGTGATCCACCCGACGTGACCGTCGAGCGACGTCGTGACGCTCATCTGGGTCTCCTCAGAAGCCGGATATGGACAAATCTAATCATAATTTCTAATCTAGGTTAAACCAATCGCTGGGGTGGCCTCAAGTGCGCCCCGACCGGAAGGGTCAACGTGGATCTGGGACTGGCCGACGCCCGCGTCGTGATCACCGGCGGGGCATCCAACATCGGACGCGGCATCGTGCACCGATTCGCCGCCGAGGGTGCGCGAATTGTGTTGAACGACATCGACGAACCGCAGGCCGAGAAGGTCAAGGCCGAGGCGCTGGAGCTGGGCGCAGCCGCGGTCGAGCTCGCGATCGCCGATCTGACGGCGCCCGATGGTGGCGAGGTCGCGGTGGGCGCCGCGGTCAAGCACTGGGGCGGCGTCGACGTGCTGGTCAACAACGCCGGATGGAGTGTGCCCGGGTTCATCGCGACCGACACCGACCGCGACAAATGGCAGCGCACCATCGAGATCAACCTGTTCTCGGCCATTGCGGCGACCCAGGCTGCGATCGGACCGATGAAGGACGGCGGCGGCGGGTCGATCGTCTCCATCGCCAGTGACGCGGCCTTCGGCCAGATCCGCCAGGGGGTCTACGGCGCCTCGAAGGCGGCGATGGTGGCGTTGGCGCGCACCACGGCTCGCGAGCACGGCAGGCACGGCATCCGCTCCAACATCGTCTGCCCCGGTCTGGTGATCCCGGAGAGCGCCGATGCGGTGGGCGCGGCCAGCCTGTGGTCGGTCGGCCAGGACGAGGTGTTCAATCCCAAGCAGATCGAGT
Source organism: Mycolicibacterium aromaticivorans JS19b1 = JCM 16368 (assembly GCF_000559085.1). Taxonomy (NCBI): domain Bacteria; kingdom Bacillati; phylum Actinomycetota; class Actinomycetes; order Mycobacteriales; family Mycobacteriaceae; genus Mycobacterium; species Mycolicibacterium aromaticivorans. The sequence continues at coordinate 992,282 of NZ_JALN02000001.1, forward strand.
TCATGCTCAAGGACACCCCGACCCGTCAGCTCACCACCGCCGACGACGTCGGGAACGCAGTGCTGTTCTTCGCCTCCCCGGTGGCCGCCGGCCAGGTCACCGGACAGCTGATCTCGGTCAGCGGCGGCTACACGATGCCCTGAGACTCGGGCACCTTCGGTTCCACAAGCAGCCGGCCCAGCAAGCCCACCGTGCTGGCGATGCCGCCGACAACTGTCAGCGCGGCGAGATGGACCAGCACCATCGGCGGGTTGTCGACCGAGTGGCGCACCGAAAGGTACAGGATCCCGGAGCCGAAAAGCCCTGCCGCGAAGGCCATCGGGACGACCGGGATCAGGTACAGGTAGCCGACTCCGCGCAACCGCGGGACCAGTCGATAAATCACGATGCCGCTGACCAGAGCCGATATCGCGTTGGTGAAACCGAGGAAGATCGGGTAGCCGAGCACGACGAACGGCTGACTGTCCTGATACTCGTACACCTTCAGCACACTGATATAAGTCATCTCCGCCGCGATCGCCATCACGACGATGAATGCGTACATCGTCCACACGGTGCGCATGGCAGGCCGGCGGGCAATCGTGCGAGCGATGAACACGCTGGCGCCGCCGTAGAACGTCAGATATGCCGCAGGCACCCAGATCGGTTGATGACTACCAAATGTCGTGTAGAGGTGCCACTGGCCTTGCTCGCGGAACCATAACCCGTACAAGCGGTCGAAGAGCGGTTCCATCAGGCAGGTGAGCGTCCCGCTGACCAGGACGAACAGCGGCCAGACGATCGATTCCCGCCGGCACAGCCGCACAACCCACACCACCACCATGGCCGCCAGAGCGAACGTGAGCACGGTGGCAATCCATTGGCCGGTCGGCCACACGGGCGTATCGATTCCTAGCGTCGTTACCGGTGCCATCAGGTCCTCCGCTCAGCCCGCCAGCAGATAGCTGGGCAGATTGGCATGCGATGTTCCGATCAGCCCGAGCCAGTTGAACGGGAGGTGGTACACGAATACCAAAGTGACCATGCAGAATCCGAGGACCGCGAAGTTGCGGACGTGACCGCGCAGCGACGGGCGCCACCGTTCGGCCCCGAGTTCGATCGGCGACTCTCCCACCGGCCGCTCCTCCGCCTCCATCCTGGCCCAGGTGAAGACACATCCCACGAAGGCCACCAGAATCGACTCGTAGATCGGGAACTGGTGCACCTCACCGGACCACAGGGTCAGCGGCTCATAGGTTTTCGCAAACGCGTAGGCGTGGGTGGTCCTGATCACCACATTCTCCACGACAAAATCGAAGATGAATTCGAAAATGAAGACAATGGCGAACAGCCGAAATTTCGACATGGCCGGCCACCGGCGCCGCACCCGCTTCGCCTCGTGGCACGCTACGATGGCCACACCGGCGCAGAAGTAGATGTACATCGGCGGGCCCCAAATCAGCGACTCCGCATACCGGCTCGGCGCCTCCGGGTTGTGGAACGGCAGAAACCGAACCCAGACACCGCGATTGACGTTCGCGCTGTTCCAGGCGAATAGATACTGCTGCACATTGAGGAAGGCGTCCGCCACGAAGCAGATGATGCCGCCGATCACGAACTTACCGTCAAGGCTCAACGAGCGGGTCTCACGCAGCGGCTTGACCACGCAATACCAGACGAAGGCCGCCATCACCGCGAGGCTGATCGCCTCGAAGATCCGCAGCGCGACCAGTCGCCAATCTTCCATGACGTCGGGCCCGATCCGTGGCGCCGGGGTGAACTCCTCACCCGAAGTCACCCATCGCACAATGACTTCGACGCAGATCACGAACCACACGACGCCGATGAGAGCCAGGAAGGTGGCCGGACCCTGCCGCCCCAGCGGCGGCGGATCCGAGACGGCCCGCTTCGCGGCGACCGTGTCACCGGGGCCCGTGGTCACAGACATCGCGAAAAACCTCCAGTAGACAAACTAGTCATTTTGTAACCGTTCGGGTGATAATGACGGCATACACGCCGTGATGTCAACGGGCGGGTCGAACGCGGGTAGTCTGCCGAGATGACTCCGACCCCACGCGAAGCCGCCCGAGGCCGGATCATCGCCGCGGCGCGGGAGCTGTTCCGCGCCAACGGGGTACGTGCGGTGACGATGACGGATGTCGCCCGCGGCGCGGGCTACAGCAGGCAGATGGTGTACAAGGTTTTCTTCGATCGTCGCGAGTTGGTGCTGGCCGCCGCCATCGAGCGGATCGTCGAGATTGCCGATGCCGCCGCGCCTTGCGCCACCATTCCGGACGGTAGCTTCACCGAGTCGTTCGTCGAGCTCTCGGTGCAGATCATCGAGACATTGCGCAATGACCCCGAACTGTCGGGACTGCTCGGCGACGGCAGCCCGATCACCGCGCACGAGGCCCTGTGGTCAGCCGAACTGGTGGAGCGCGGGCTACGCTTCTGGCAGCCGTGGCTCGACGTCGGCCGCGCACGGCATCTGCTTCGCGACGATCTGTCGAATCGGGATATCTCCGACTGGCTCCACACCGTCTACGCGTCGATCATCCTGCGCCGCAACATCCCTGAGGACGACGAGCGGGCGATGATCGAACGGTTCGTGATGACGTCACTCGCCATGGCGAGCGTTACGCAACCTCACCTGCCGTAGAGCGTCCCGTTCCACATCGCGACGAGTGGGCCGACCATCGCCTCTTCGTCGGTCAGCTCGGGATCCACTCCCATGCCGGCGATGTGCAGCACCCGCTCGGTGCTCCAGAACAGGGTGGCTGCCAGCGTCCGGCTCGGCAGGTCCGAGGTGATGAGCCCGGCCGCACGCTCGCGATCGATCTCGGCGGCACCTGCGGCGACGAAGCGCTCGACGACCGCAAGCCAGAGCGTGCGCAACGCCGGCTCGCTGTGCCAGTGCTGGTTGGCCGCCTGCAACACCGCCCGGTGCCGATGCCAGGTATGAGTCACCGCACGGATACTTCGCTCCAACGCCAACGAGGGTGGGTCGTCGGGCGAGCGCTCGAGAAACGGCTGCACGGTTCCGAAGATGTCCTCCATCGCCGCCTCGAGCAGACCGGACAGCACCGAGAACTTCGACGAGAAGTAAAAGTAGAACGTGGCTCTCGAGATGTTCGCCTCAGTGAGGATCTGCGCCACGCTGATGTCGGCGAACGCCTGACGCTCCATCAGCCGGGCCGTCGCCGCGTAGATGGCATCGACCGGCGGCACCCCGTTGAGGTCAACCGAGCGCGGTCGACGCGTCGCCTCCGTCATCGCAGCCACCTTACCGTCGCCGAGAGCCGCTCCACGCGGGCCCGTCCAATCAATCTAATCTAATTTCAAAACAGCTATACACAATGTCTAGACACGATGTTAGTGTGAGCTGGTCCACAGGCGCCGAGCGGTGCCAGCGCCGCGGCAACCGCGGAGAAACAGCACGTCAGCGGGCATGCGGGCCCGAATCATAAGGAGAGGCCGAATCGATGAGTCCCACGTTGAGCCTGAGTTGGTCACCCCTGGTGCAGGGTCAAGGATGGCCGCCCAACATCCTGCCGGCGCCCGGTGATTTCAGCGTCAGCCTGACCGCGGAGATCGCCTTCTTCTTGATCGCGGGCGCGCTGGCGGTTGTCGTCGCGCTGCCCTGGGCGATCCGGGCCGCGGTGCGCAGCCGCAACTACGTCCCGCTGATCGTGCTCGCCAGTGGCCTGATCTGCAGCCTGCTCGAGCCGATGCTCGACCTGCTCGGCCATCTGCACTGGGCCAACAACCTGATCCCCGCGTTCACCAACTTCGGGATCACGGTGCCCCTGCTGATCCCGCCGTGCTACATGGCGTTCCTGGGACTCGAGGCGTATTTCTGCTACTTCGTGATCCGCAATGGCGCCCATGCCAGCCACTTCGTGATGTTGCTGGGGATGGGCATCGTCACCGACGCCATCATGGAGACCGCAGGCATCAACCTGGGCACGTACCTCTATTACGGCGTGCAACCGTTCAGCTTCCTGAACTTCCCGTACTGGTGGGGCTTCATCAACGGTGGTTCGTTCGTCACGATCGGCGCCATCCTCGCCTTCGCTGTCCCGAGACTCAAAGGCGCGCAGAAGCTCTTGCTGCTGCTGGTGGCTCCGTTCGGCATGATGGTCGCCTACTTCGGTGTGGGCTTCCCGCACATCCTGATCCACAACTCCACGCTGCCGACCGCCGTGCGTTGGATTGGCGCCGCCGTCATGATGGCGATGATGGTGGGCTGGATGTTCGTGCTGCATCGCCTTGTCGGACGGCCGAATTCGCAGCCCGCGCCCAAGTGGACCTTCTGGCGGGTGTTCGCCTACGGCAAGTTCATCCCGACCCGCACCGGCCGGCAGAACCTGTGGCGCAAGATGTGCGAGGAAGGCGGCGTCACGCCCGGCGACGGAATCGCCGTCGACCCCGAGGATCCCGCCCAGGCGCTTGTCGTCGGCCCGACCATCATCCTCAACGGATCCCAGCAGAACCGCCAGCCGGCAACGACGCTCTGACCCGCGAAGCGGTGGGCCGGTTCCGAGTGCAACCGGTTCCGGCCCATCGCCTTCCGTCCTTCCCTTCTACCTTCGATGAGGACTTGTCATGTCTGAAGTTGCCCAGCCCCCGCGCGAAGTCGACGTCGTTGTCGTCGGCTCCGGGCACAACGGCCTAGTCGCTGCGGCCTACCTGGCCAAGGCCGGGCTCAAGGTCTTGGTCGTGGAGGCGGCGGCCACCGCCGGTGGTATGACATCGACGAACTCGTTCGCCCCGGAAGCACCCGAATACACCATCAACGAGGCCTCGATTCAAGCGTCGTTGTTCCGCACCACCACGATCAACGACGACCTCGAGCTGTCGACCCGTTACGGGCTGCGCCAGACCGTCATCGACCCTGCGCATTTCCAGCTGGCCGCCGACGGCAGCTCGCTCGGTCTGTGGCGCGACCCACGCAAGACGGCCTCGGAACTGGAGTACTTCTCCCGCAGGGATGCTCGCGCACTCCTCGAGCTCTACGAAGTGATCGACGCCGCTGTCGAGATCGGCCTGCCGATGATGCAGACCAACGTTGTGGCACCCGACATCTCGGCAATCCTCAAGGCCGCCAGAGGCGTTGCGAAAAATCGCAGACAACTGAGTGCGATCGGGCGCTGGATGGCAAGCTCGCAGACCGAAGCGGTGGAAGAGAGCTTCGAGCACGACATGATCCGGGCGCCACTGCTGACATCGCTGCCGTTCATGCCGTTCGACGCCGACCTGTCCGGGTGGTCGCTGATCTATCTCGGCGTGCTGTCCAAGTACGGCGTCGCCATGTTCCACGGCGGTACCGGTTCGCTGCCCAAGGCGCTGATCGGGGTCATCAAGGACAACGGCGGCGACATCATCACCAGCTCACCGGTTGAGGAACTCATCGTCGAGTCCAATCGCTGCGTCGGCGTCCGGGTTCGTGGCGGCACCGAGATCCGCGCCCGGCGTGGTGTTTTGACCGCATGCAGCCCGAAGACCACCCTGACCCGGCTGCTCCCCCGCGGCATCCTCGAGCACAAGAAGCAGGTTGCCGCCGACCACATCCCGACCCGCAAGCGCGGTATCGCCGACGCGAAAGTCAATGTCGCACTGTCGGGCCGGGTGGACATGTCCAAGCACGAGAAGTGGCGCGGCGACGGTATCGACCTGCGACTGGCCTGCAACTGCTACCACACTTACGAGCAAGCCAAAGAAGCCGCAAAGTCGTGCGTCCGGGGCCAGGTGCCCGACGCGATCCCCGGCCTGGCGCAGGTGACCAACGCGTTCGATCCGTCGATGTCGCCGCCGGGCAAGGACCTGTGGTGGTTCTGGACCGGGCTGACCCCATCCTTTCCCGAAGAGGGGTGGGATGTGGCGCGCAAGAAGATCACCGACAGCATCATCAAAGATGCCGACCAGTACTACAAGGGTGTCGAGGATCTCCAGGTTGCCGTGCGGCCCTTGGTGTTGCCCGATATCGAGGAGCGGTTCTGGGCCATCGACGGCTCGGTGTATCACGTCGATCCGACGATCAGCCGATTCGGGCCCAACAAGCCGGTCAGCGGGTTCGCCGGCTATCGCACGCCGGTCGAAGGGCTGTTCCTGACCGGCTCGGGCACCCATCCGGTCGCCGGGATCAGCGGGATGCCCGGCCAGAATGCGGCGCGCACCATGCTCAAGCAGTTCCGCCTGGAAGATCAGGGCGGGCGCCTTGGCGCTCTGAAAGACCGGCTGCGGCGGGAACGTAAGCGCGTGGCGTTGTCCGAGAACCCATACGCGAGCGGGCCCAACGATCCCTTCCCGACTGAACTCTCGTCATGACGCGCGACGTTCAGCGCGTCATGGCGGTGTGCGGCGCAGCATTTGTATTGCTGCTGTTTCCGGCCATCATCATGATCGGGCTGCTGCCGCCGATGTCGCCGATGCGGACCGCCGAGCAGGTCGCGCAGTTCTGGTCGACCAACACCGGACTCAAGCGAACGGGTTTGGTGATCATGCTGGCCGCAGCGGGATTACAGGCGCCCTTCGGAGCATTGATGGCGGTCCGGATTCGGCAGATGGACGGCACTCGGTACTCGCCGCTGGCCTACACCCAACTGGTCGGCACCGGACTTGCGGTGGTAGCGATCCTGATGCCGACGTTCGCGTTCGCCGCGGCGTCGTACCGTCCGGAACGCGATCCTGAGGTCACCCAGGCGCTCAACGATCTGGGCTGGCTGCCCTTCGTGATGAACTGGCCGGCCGCCACCATCCAGTGCCTGGTGATCGGGTTCGCCATCTTCGGGGCCAAGACCGCCGTCTGGCCGCGGTGGCTGGGTTACTTCAACGTGTGGTGCGCCTTCATCTTCGCCGCAGGCGGATTGGTGGTGCTCTTCAAAGACGGTGTCTTCGCGTGGAACGGGCTGCTGGCCTTCTGGTTGGTCGCGGTATTCTTCGGAGTGTGGTTCCTGATCATGTCGTGGCAGCTGTGGGTCACCGCATCGAGCGACGAAAGATGTTCGGCACAAGGCGTTTTGGCGACGTGACTGCACTGCACGACGTGGAGCCGCAGACCCAGCGCAGGATTCCCGGCGAAGAAGGAATCTGGGTTTTCGTCCTCGGCGATATGACGGTGTTCGCGCTGTTCTTCGCGACCTTCATGTATTCGCGGGGCAAGAACCCACAGTCGTTCGCCGCGGGGCACGCCGACCTCCACGTCGCGCTCGGGACCGTGAACATCGTTCTGCTGCTGAGTAGTTCACTGCTGGTCGTCCTCGGCGTTCAGCGGGTGCTCGCCGGTCGGCATCAGAACGCCACCCGGTTGTTCACCGGTGCGATCGGCTGTGGTGCCGGGTTCGTGGTGGTCAAAGCCGTCGAGTGGACTCAACTGTTCAGCGCAGGCAAGGGTGTCAGCAGCGGTGAATACTTCTCGTACTACTTCGTGTTCACCGGAATCCACCTGGTGCATGTGCTGATCGGGATGGCGCTGCTCACCCGGTTGACCTTCCTCACCCGGCGGCCCACGCTCGAAGATACTCAGCGCCGGCTGTGTGAGACCGGTGGAATCTTCTGGCACATGGTGGATCTGCTCTGGGTGGTTCTGTTCGCGCTGTTCTATCTGGTGAGGTGACGATGACCGCCACGCGTCGGTTGACCCTGGTGTGGGCAGTGCTCCTGGCGCTGACCTTCGGATCGTTCGTGGTCGGTATCGAGCAGAGCGCCGATCTCGCTGGGGCCGCCGCGATCGCGATCATCGGGATCGCCCTGTTCAAGGTGCGCCTCATCGGTCTGCATTTCATGGACGTACGGATTGCGCCGACGGCCCTGCGTGTCCTGTTCGAGGGTTACGTGCTCGTGGTGTTCGCGGCACTGGTCGTCCTCGACCTGGTGGTCAGGCCCTGAGGGGTCTCAGCCCTTCGCGCGATCGCGAAGAGCGGTCTGCGCGGCCAGCTTTCCCGGCAGCGCACACACACCGCCGACCGGGTGAGTGCCGGCCCCGCTGAGGTACAGCCCCTTTACCGGGGTCCGATACGCACCGAGACCAGGCGCCGGCTTCAACGGTCCGAACCGGGTGATCAACGGATCGACGTGGTAGACATTGCCGGCGGGCGCATTGAAGCGCTGCTCGATATCGGGGCCACCCAACACCGCCCGGTCGATCTCGAGACTGTCGAGTCCCTCGTAGTACAGGGCGCAGTCACGCAGTACGGAATCGCCGATCTTGTCGCGGACGTCCTCCCACGGTTCCCGTGGGGTCACCGGAATCACCCCCGACCACAGCCACAGGTTGCTGCGCCCCGGCGGAGCCTGTGACGGATCGACCGCGGACGGGATGATCGCGCAGCTCACCGGCACCGGGTCGGGCCATTCGCCGCGGACCAGCGAGTTCCATCCGGCGTCCTGTTCCTCGAGCGTGTGCCACGCGACGAGATACTTGCGCAGGTCGAGATCGTTGCCTCGCCACTTCTCGTGGCGCTGCATCGACACTTCCCCGTCGATGGCGACATTGATCTTCAGCGATGTGGCATGCGTCTTGCGGATCGGGATGTCCTTGGCCCGCGCTGACAGCTTGGTGTCCAAAACCCCCTGGGGCAGAAGCTCATTGAGCGTGATCACCGGATTGCAGGTGGCGATCACGGCGGTGCGCGCCTTGACGACCTGCCCGGTGTCGAGCTGCACACCGGTGACCCGATCGCCGCTCATCACGAATTCGTGGACCCGACTGTCGGTGTGGACCGTCCCCCCGAGCGCGAGCAGGCAGCGATGCAGCGCTGCCGGCAGCGCACCGGTGCCCCCGACCGGCATCCCGTTCGCAACCTTTTGCACCACGCCCAGGTAGATCATCGCCCACGCCGTCATGTCCAGGCGCATCTGGGAGAAGGCCGCCATCGCCGCCAGGGCACCCTTGGGCAATTCGGACTCAAAGGTCTCTTCCAGGAACTCGGTGTGCGATGCGGTGGCCATGTGCCGCAGCGACCACAGCCGCTTGGGGTGCCGGGCCGCGCGGGCAAAAGCTTTGCCCATCTCGGCATTCCACGGCCGCAGCGGATGCGACTTCATATAGGCGACCACCACATCCATGGCCGGGTCCAGCGCATTGGCCAGATCCAGCCATGCCCGCGCATCCTTCGGCGAAAATCGCCGCAGTTCGTCGGCGGTGCGGCTGGCGTCCTTCCAGATCGCCAATGAGCTTTCATCCGGAGCTAATTGGACGTGGGCGGGATCGACCGAGATCTGCCGCAAGCCGTACTTGTGCAATTCGAGGTCCTCGGCGACCCCCGACAACTGAAATATGCCGGTGAGCTGGATAGCGCCCTCGTTGAAGAAATGTCCGGGTGCGCTGGGCAGGGTGGCGTTGGTCGACGTCATACCGCCGACCGTCGGTGACGCTTCGACGACGGCGACGCTGTGGCCGGCGCGAGCCAGATAACAGGCGGCCGTCAGCCCGTTGTGTCCCGCGCCGACGATGACGTAATCGGCTTCAGCGGGCAGCGGCTGGGGTTGGGTTTGCGATGACACGGGGTGCACTTCTCCTCGAGAGTTACGGCGTTGTGGGACCGGGCAGCATGTAGGACGGCGGAGTGATGATCGAGTCGGGATTGACCGACATCCAGCTCCAGGGGATGAAGTACGCCAGTGCCGCCCACACGGCGCAGAACCCGATGACTGCGAGCAGCTTCACCGGCGTCCGGAACTGGCTGGGCCAGCGCTGGATTCCGCGATGTAAGAACGGAGTCCCGTCCGCACTGTCGTGGGCTGACATCCGCAGATAGGTGAATCCGGCGGCGTAGATCGCGACGAAGATGCTCTCGTACACCGGGAACTGATAGGGCGTGCCGGCGAACAGGGTGAGGGCTTCCCACGCGCGGGGGAAGGCGTAGACCCGGGTGCGGATGAATACCTGCTCGATCACCATGTCCACGCAGAAGATGGCGACGAACGCCACGCTGAACGACCGAATGTTGGGGATGCTCGGGTAGCGCCGGCGCAGCGCGAGGATGATGCGGCACTCGATGGCGGCCAAACCAATGCCCAGGTAGAGGTACTGCGGCACGAACCAGGCCAATCCCTCGGCGTATCGCGTCGGTCCCTGGTGCAGCGGGAAGAACGCCAGCCACGATCCAGCGTTGAGCGCGTGCGCATTCCACGCGAACGTGTAGTGAAAGTAGTTGATCAGCGGGTCGATACCGGAGGCGAGCAGCGATCCGATGACGATCATCCCGTCTAGGGTCAGCTTGCGCTGCACGATCAACGGCTTGATGAGGAACACCCAGATGGTCGCCGCGGCGATCAGCAGGCTGACCACCTCGATGACGCGCAGCACCACCAGCGCGGTGCCGTCGAATACATCCGGCCCCTGGATGGGCGCCGGGCCGAACTGCGTGTCGGACAGAACCCATCGGGTCCACGCCTGCCCGACGAACAGGATCCACGCGACACCCAGTAGCGCCCACAGCGAGACCGCACCTCGTTGCGCGTCGGCGCCGAGCGTGTCTGGAGTGGTACGGCGGGACGGACTGTCGGTCAGCACGGGGTGCTCAACGGTTGCCGATGAACGTCGCGGTCTCACCCGTCAGCGCCGAGAGGCCGAGCAATTCGGCCAACAGCTGGCTGGCCGGATTGTTCAGTGCCATCGGCGAATCCGGCGGCATAAGGCCCATCGCGATCATCATGTGTGCGGCCCGCACCATGATGATGGACAGTTTGGTGGCGGCGAGGATCTCGTAATAGTCGATGTCCACCGGGGTGTAGCCGGTGATCGACGTGTAGTACGCCAGAGTGTCGGCGCGATCCGGAATGCCCTCCGGGAGCGGAAATCCGATCCCCTCGGTGTGGTGCCGCATCAGGAACAGCCACCAACCGAGGTCGAGTTCACGGCAGCCCAGGGTCACCATCTCCCAGTCGAGCAGCGCGGCGGCCGACAGGTCGTCGGCGAAGATGATGTTGCCGACCCGGGCGTCACCCCAATTCAGCACCGTCGCCGACGGCGCGGCGGGAACATTGTCGGCGAGCCATTCCAATGCGTGCTCGATGGTGGGATTGGCCTCCCCGTCGGCCGCCCAGGTGAACGACTCACGCCAGTTGGCGAGCTGGGCGTGCACTCCGCTGCCGTTGGCATCGGTGTCCAAGAAGTCCAGGCCCAGCGCCCGCCAATCAGCGGCGTGGATCTGTGCGAGCGCATTGATACTGTTGTGCCACATGGTGGTTCGTTGCTCCGGGGTGAGATCGAGGACCCACCCACCCGCGGTGAACGGCGGATCATCAGAGGGCACCCGGCCGTCGACCCGCTGCATGACCAGGAAGGGCGACCCGAACACCGCCGGATCCTGCTCGTAGAAATACACCTCGGGTACCGGCACCCCCACCGAGCCAAGCGCAGCGATGACACTGGCTTCCTTGCCGAGGTCATACGACGCGAACACGCCTTGGCCCGCCGGTTGCACCCGGGCCACCATCTTGCGGGTGTGGACCGTCCCAGCCTGGTGCCACGATGCCGTGAACAACACCGTTTCGTTGGACAGACCTGCCGAGGCAGGAACTTCCAGGTCGGTCACCTGAACATGTTGGGCTCCATCGATTTTCGATTCCATCCACGCGGCCAGTCGCCGCGATGCATCCTCGGTGTCGATCTCGTTCTTCAACGCCATGTCGGTGTTCCTCTCACGCTGTCGGTGTGGGCAGCAGGCGGTGACCGAGCATCGCCCGCTGGTAGGTGTCGAACCAGATCTCCTGGTAGGTGGCATGGGTGACCCGCCCGTGGTCGTCCTCCCACCGATAAACGCTGTCGTGGAACGAGACGTTGGGCCAGGCGGGAAGTACCGCCGACGCAATGGCTTCGCCGCGGAAACGGTAGGTGTCACCGCACGCGTCTTGCGCGGTGATCTCCTGGCGGGTGGCCAGGTGGATGGTGGGGTGGTACTCGAGCACGTCGCGACGCACCGATGTGACGGCTCGTGTTTCGTCACCACGTTGCACCCATGCGTAGTGGTGCGACGGACGATCGCCCACCTCGTACAGGCCCGCCCAGCGGGGATCGGTGTCGAGGGGTTCGAAGCTGATCTGGTTGAAGACGAGGTCGGGCCCGAAGTACATGGGCGACCAGCCGACCGGCGGGCTCGGAACCGCCCCGCGTCGTTCCACCCGGATCTGGCGCCAGGACCGGTCCCGCGGCGCGAAGCATTCGACGTCATAGCTGGTGCCGTCCAACCGCAGCTGACCGGTGACGTGCATGAACTGCTCGCTGCCCCCGGGCTGGCGGGAGTGCACGTGATGAGCTTCCTCGCCGGGCATGACGTGCCCGCGGGCCAGCAGCGGCGTGACCGCCTCGGCGATGAGATCGAACGACATGCGGTCGTCGACTGCGGTGTAGCGCAGTCGAGCCACCGCGCCGGGCTCGATGAATTCGATCGAGAAACCGTTGTCGGTGGTGATCGTGTTTCCGTCTACCGTCGGCCACGGCATCGTGATCTCGTAGTCGTGGTAGGCGATGTCGGTCAGTTCGATGTTGTCGTTGCCCTGGAACACGCACACGCCCCCCTGGGACAGCGGGAATGCCGGCTGATAGCGGATATAGAGGAACGCGCCGATCGCGGCCTCGGGAACCGAGAAGCCGAAGTAGTGCGTGTGGATCAGATGCGGATCCCAGCTCTCGCCTGCCGCCGGCAGCGGGATCAGCAGGTCGGTGTCGCCACCATGAATCCCCAATTCCGAACTCACTCCGCACCATCCCTCATGTGAACCTGCCCAACCTTCGCTAACATAACGTCCGATGAACGGACTATCAAGTATGAAAATTCATTCATGGTAGACAATCGCACTGTGCCGACACAGGACAAGCCCGCGACGCGGACCGAACGCCAGCGCGAACGCACCCGCCGGCAACTGCTGGACGCCGGCCGTACCCTGATCGCCTCGAAAGGCGTTCCCGGACTTCGCATCCAGGAGATCACCGAGCAAGCCGACATCGCGCTCGGTTCGTTCTACAACTACTTCCCTTCCAAAGAAGAGTTCTTGGAAGCGGTGATCACCGAGAGCCTTTCGGATCTGGCGTCGGCGACCATCAGCGACGTCGACGATTCGACCGATCCCGCCGAAGTCGTCACCTTGGCCTCGCTGCGGGTGATCAGGTTGGCGTACACCGAGCCCGATTTCGCCCGGCTGATCGTCAACATCGGTCATTCGGAGGCATTGTTCGGGGCCGCCATGCACCCCCATGCCCGGGTGGCCGTCGAACGCGGCGTTGCCAGTGGCCGTTTCGAGATCGCCGATCTCGAGGTATTGCTGACGACGGTGATCGGCGCTGCTTTCGCGCTGATCCGGGAGATTCTCGACGGTCGTCACAATGACCATGCCGAACGCGCGTTCGCCCGCCACATCCTCGCGATGCTGGGCCTCACGCCGGCCGAGGCCAAGGCGGTCGTCACCAAGGTCGCCAAGTCCGAACGGTCCTGACCGGTCAGGCCGTCGCCGGTTCTCTGGCCTTGACGGTGTCGCCCGCCCCGAATACCGCCGCCTTGAGAATGCCGGCCTTCGACTTGATGAACACCTCCTCGTCGGGGCGCGCCACCACGAACGACAGCACCCAGACGTAGGTCAGCGCCAGACCCAGAGTGACCAGCCAGGCGAAGTGCGTGACCCACAGCGAGGCGTCAAGGTTCAGCGCCGTCCACACCGGCCACGCGGCGGCACCATTGGCGATCCCGTCCGACATCGGAATGAAGGCGACGACCAGCGCCAGCCGCCATCCCGGCAGGTGCTGACGCATCCGGTAAATCAGTGCGCCAGCCGTCATCGGCATCAGCGGATTCACGCACACCCACCACAGCGGCAGACCCCAGAAGTTCAGCGGTTGCGGGCCGTAGTACTCATAGGCACCCATGAGTACCCCGGGACTCTCCAGAAAGATGTTGATGAACACGTCGATCACGTAGAGCTGGAAGATCTGCTTGCGGGTCACTCCCGTCGAATAGATGCGAAATGCCAGGTAGGCCAGGCCGCCGACGTACCAGATGTAGACGAAGTTGATGAACAGCGGAAAGTCGCGCCCCATCGAGGAGAACGTCGTCGTGACCGCGCCCTGGCGGATATAGCACAACCCCAACGTGTCCACAATCGGCTCGAACAGGCAGGCAATGCCACCGCCGATCAGGCAGAACAGCAGCAACGGCCCCTTCCCGACAATCAAATGCCGAACCGCGAAGAACACCATGACGACCACCGGAATACCGAGGAAGACGGTGAACAGCACCTCGGGCACGAACGGCATCGGGGTTGTCGGATGCGCGGGAATCGGCGGTGCGGCAAGCACATTGTCGAGCGCGGACATGTCTGTCTCCTTAGGTGCGCATTCATCGGCACCCGGAGCGTAACGTCGAGTGAATCAGTATTCAAGTATGAAAAGTTATTCAGTGATCACGGCAGGATCCGCAACCCCCACTGCGCCAGCAAGGGCTGCACGAGGGTGAAGTACGTCGTGTAGTCGTCGCCGTCGGGCGAGGACATCAAGATGCCGACTGCGCTGACGGTGCCGTCCGGATTCTTGACGAAGCCCGGACTGCCGCTGTCCCCTTCGAGGCTGTAGACGCTGGCTTCGACGACATCACCCTCGACGCCCTTGACTTCACCGCAGGTCTCCCCGGTGACCGCGCCGACCTTGCAGAACGGCATACCGGCGCGAATCTGGCTGGCGCCCAGCACGTCCCGAACCAAGTATCGGCCGCCGACGTCGCCGTTGGGTGGGCCAACGCCGGGGTCGAGACGAATGATGGCCGCGTCCCGCTTGTCGCCATTCACCTCGCTCGCACTGATGGTCCCGAGCAGAGTGTCGTCTTCGCCGTACGTCCACGCCGAGCCGTCGTGCGCATCGCAGTGCCCGCTGGTCAGCAGGTAATTGTTGCCGTCGTTGTCCTGTGCCGCGAAACCCGCTGTGCAGCGACCACTTTCGTCGTCGACCTCGATGCCTGGCGTGGGAGGCGGCGCCGCCATCGCTGGGCTGGCCAAGCCGACCGCAGCGCTCAGAGCAACACTCGCCAGGCACGCGAACCGCCACCGGACACCCATTTCGACCTCCCCTGGAGTGAATCGAGGCGATCGTACGACAGGACCGTGGAAGACTTCGTCCAATGACGGCGAACGTCGCGGTGATCGGTGCCGGCCCGGCCGGGCTGGTGGTGTCGCGGTGGCTGCTGTCGCAGGGTCTCCAACCGTCGATCTTCGAGGAGGGTTCCAGCCTCGGCGGACAGTGGACCGCACGACTTGGCCGAAGCGGCGTGTGGCCGGGCATGCACACCAACACCAGCCGCATCCTGACCGCGTTCAGCGATCTGCCGCTCGACGGCGATCTCGTATTTCCCTCGGGCACAGACATTCTCGACTACCTGCACCGTTACGCCCGCCTGTTCGAGTTGGACTCCCGGATTCGGTTCGGGGTGCGGGTCGATGCCGTCGCCCGCGCCGGACAACGTTGGGTCGTCAGCCATGACGGGATCGACGAACACTTCGACAGAGTCGTCATCGCCACCGGGCGGTTTCACTCCGCGTTCGTCCCGCCGGTGCCCGGCCTGGACACCTTCGCCGGATCAGCCGGTGCGATCACGTCGTATGAGTACCGCGGGCCGTCCCCTTATCGCGACAAGCGCGTGCTGGTCGCGGGGTGCGCGGTGAGCGCCCTGGAGGTCGCCGCCGACCTCGCCGCAGGGGGTGCGGACCGCGTGGTCGTCACTCAACGACGCCAGCGGTATGTGCTGCCGAAGTTCGTGGCAGGCGTGCCGTCGGATCACCGGATGTTCACCCGCTACGGAGCGCTGGCCGACGAGGCGCTGCCGGCCGCCGAGATCGACCGCCAGCTCAAAGAGATCGTCGTCGAATCCGCAGGCAGTCCCGAGCAGTACGGCGCCCCGCGTCCCGCCGAGTCACTCTTCGCTGCCGGCGTGACTCTCAACCAGAACTACTTGCCAGCCGTCGCCGAGGGCTCGATCACGATCCGACCCTGGCCGCAGGCGGTCGACGGCCCCACAGTGAAGTTCGGTGACGGGCACACCCAGGAATTCGACGGCATCGTGTTCGGAACAGGTTTCACGCTGAGCCTGCCGTTCCTCGCCGACGATGTCCGGGCGACGCTCAACCTCGATGCCGGGAAGTTCGACACCGACCGGCACACCTTCCACCCCGATCTCCCGGGGCTGGCCTTCATGGGCATGTGGGATCAGTCGGGCGGATACTTCGTCCCCCTGGAACTGCAGGCGCGCTGGATCGCGTACACCTGGGGCGGCATGATCGCACCACCGGACCATGCCCAGCAGCGCGAGGCCGTCGCCGCGTGCCACTCACTCGGGCCGCGAAAAACGCGAATGAACCTGGCCGCCATCACTTTTGCCCGCGCGGCGGGCGTAGAACCGCGGCTGGAGAATTGGCCGGGCCTGCGGCGGGCGCTGCTGTTCGGTCCGCTCGCGCCGAGTTGCTTTCGACTGGAGGGTCCCGACGCGCTGCCGGCCGCCGCGGCACGGTTCGCCCGGGAGGCGGCCGCCTTCGGCGCCATCACCGACAATGACCTGACCGGCCGAGAGCGCAGCTACTGGTCGGACGTCGAACAGGCCCGTGCGCAGGCTCACCCCACGGTTTCGGGGAAGTAACGGTCGAGCAGCGTTATCGCAAACAAAGCCCGCGCACTCCCCCGCACCGAACCGCAGGCCAGCGAAGAAAATAATGGCGTTCTGGCAAATTTTCTTAGCGACGTATTACCGCTTGGAGCTTGCCACCTTAATTTTGGCCCATACGTTGAACCTCATGTTGATCGACGTTCGCTGGCTTCAGTTCCTGCTGAAGCGCCCCGCGCACAAATAAGCCCGCCCCCGGCGGCGACGCCGGACCTGCCTCTGGGCATGGTCGGCGGTCTCGGCCATCATCGGCGATGCCGATTGTCCCCGCCTTGTGGCCCGCCGCCCCCTGGGCTATCGGGCTGCAGTCATTAAAACCTTCAATGCTCCGGTTTCGGCCGCGTTGGCGAAGGCGTCGTAGGCGGCCTCGAACTCCTCGAAACCGAATCGGTGCGTCACCATCGGCGTGGTGTCCAGACGGTGGCTGGCAACCAGCCCGATGAGTGTCGGCGTGGAATAGGTATCGACCAGGCCGGTGGTGATGGTCAGGTTCTTGATCCAGATGTCTTCCAGGTGCAGGGTCGCCGGCGCGCCGTGCACACCGATATTGGCGACGTGACCGCCGGGGCGGACCAACCGCACCGCCTGCTCAAACGTTTGCGGAAGCCCGACAGCCTCCATCACCACGTCAGCTCCCAGTCCCCCGGTCAGCTCTCCGATGACCGCCGCGGGGTCGTCGCGGCCACTGTTGACCATCATGTCCGCGCCGAACTTGCGGGCCGCCTCCAGCCGGGACTCGGCCAGGTCGATCGCCACGATGTGGCTGGGACTGAACAGTTGCGCAGTCATGATCGCGGCCAATCCGATGGGTCCCGCACCGATGATCGCGACGACGTCAGCGGGACGGACCGCGCCGTTGAGCACTCCCACCTCGTAGGCGGTCGGCAGGATGTCGGCGAGCACGATCATCTGTTCATCGGTGACCCCGTCAGGAACGTGGTGGGTGGAGTTGTCGGCGAAGGGAACCCGCACATATTCGGCCTGGGTGCCGTCGATCAGGTGACCGAGGATCCACCCGCCGCCGCCGAGGCACTGGCCGTAGCTGCTGTCGCGGCAGAACCGGCAGTTGCCGCACGACGAGATGCAGGAAACCAGCACTCGATCCCCGATCGCCAGCCTCTGCACCGACGAGCCGACCTCCGTGACCGTGCCGACTGCCTCGTGTCCGAGGATCCGGCCGGGGGCTACCTCCGGTATATCGCCGCCGAGAATGTGCAGATCCGTGCCGCAGATCGTGGCAGTGTCGACGTGTACCACCGCGTCCGTTGGTTCGTGAATGTTGGCATCGGGAACTTCTTCCCACGCACGGCTACCGGGACCGTGATACACAAGCGCCTTCATGATCGGTGTTCCTCTCTCAATATCATTGCGCAACTGTCCGGTTCGCCGTTGATCTGCTTCACGGTGCCTCGTCGCTCAGCAGCCGGACTAGCTGACGGTCGTCCAGCGCGGTCCAGGCGAGCCACCGATCGGGGGCATCTTCGGGCTCGATGGCTGCTGTCCTGGGTGGCGCACACCCGTCCGGCGCTATCGCCGGCCTGTCCCGTTTGGCGCGGCGCGCCCGCCAGATGCTGTAGGCGAACAGCGAGAGGCACTGAATCACGATGCTCACGGCCGGCTCCCTGCACTGGACGCCCCGTTGGCCACCGTGTCAACGGGCGTCGGGACCGGGATGGGCGGCTGCGGCTCCGGCCGGTCGGCCGCGGATGCCTCCCGCGCCAGAAACGCACCGAGTTCGGCGATGGTCGACATCAACGGCGCCGGAAACACGACGGTGGTGTTCTTGTCCACACCGAGCTCGACCAAGGTCTGCAAATTGCGCAGCTGCAGCGCCAGCGGGTGCGCCATCATGGTGTCCGAGGCGTCACCGAGAGCCGCAGCTGCCAGCGATTCGCCTTCGGCGTTGATGATTTTCGCGCGTTTCTCCCGCTCCGCCTCCGCCTGGCGCGCCATCGCACGCTTCATGCTGTCGGGCAGTTGGATGTCCTTGAGCTCGACCAGGGTGACCTGAACACCCCACTCGATGGTGGTGACGTCGAGGATGTCCTGGATGTCGAGGTTGATCTTGTCGGTCTCCGAAAGCGTCTCGTCCAGAGTGTGCTGACCGACGACCTTACGCAACGTCGTTTGCGCGATCTGATCGATCGCGGAGTGGACGTTCTCGATCGCCACCACCGACTTCACCGCGTCGACAACCTTGAAGTAGGCCACGGCCGACACATCGACACTGACGTTGTCCCGGGTGATGATGCCCTGGGACTGGATCGGCATCGTCACGATCCGCAGCGAGATCCGATGCAGCACATCGACGAACGGGATGATCAGCCGCAGACCCGGTCTGCGTTCCCCCACCACGCGACCCAGCCGGAACAGCACGCCATTTTCGTACTGCTTGACGATGCGCACCGACATGGCGGCGCCCAGCACGAAAAGGACAGCGAGGGTAGCGAGTACCGCGATCAACGTGCTCATCGCCGGCCACCCCTCGCATCTGCCGGCGAGGCGCAGCGTGATCGAGGAGAAGAATCGTGTGCAGAAATGAGTGAAGCCATCATGGTGATCCGGACGTCTGTGCGATCACCGGCATGTCACGGCTCGGAGCAAATGCTCCTGAGTTCTGCGGCGGACAGCCGAACTCATTCCGGACCAGCTGACATTCCCAGCCATACGCAACGCTACACCCCCGCTATAGCCGCCGCTCGTCGGTCACCGCAGCCGGATCGATCAGTCGACTCTCGGCCATCCTCGGCGCGGATCGACAGTGCGATCACGTTGTGCACCAGAAGCATTGGGCTACACATGTTCCGCGAATCGGAAATCACCCACCCAAGTCCACCTGGATCCGCGGCCCCACCTGACGCGATGCGCCTTGCGCGTCGATCGGACCCCATCGAGCGCTCCCCTGGGTTGTTGCCGCGGGCATCCAGCGGCTTCCAAGGATCTTGCTCATCAGACTGCGCCTGCGGCGTGTAGCGTCGGGCATGGTTGAGCACATCAGCCAGTCCCGGACGGTTTGCTGTCCGCCGCTGCGCTTTGTGAGCAGCCTGTCGCACCGGACTCCTCGGTGATGACACCACCATTTGGGATGCACAGTGAACGCTCCGCCAGCCTTCAGCGCCAGTGGCGTTCCGGCCTGCCGATTACACAATGACCGCTGATACGCCTGCTGCCGACCTGAAGTCGGCGCCACTGGCCGAGGTCGAGAATCGACTCGGTTACTCGCCCGATGGGTTAAGCGCAGCCAACGCCGTGAAGCGGTTGGAAAAGTACGGACCCAACGAGATCGCCGAACACAAGACCAACCCGTTGTTGAAGTTCCTGAGCTACTTCTGGGGTCCGATCCCGTGGATGATCGAGATTGCCGTCGTGTTGTCGGGTGCGGTGGGGCACTGGCCGGATTTCTTCATCATCCTGGTGCTGCTGATGGCCAACGGGGTAGTCGGATACACCGAGGAACGTCAGGCCGGCAACGCCATTGACGCGCTGAAGGCCAAGCTGGCGGTCAATGCCCGCGTGATCCGCGACGGTGTGTGGATAACCACCCCGTCGCGGGAGTTGGTGCCCGGTGATGTGATCCGGCTGCGGCTCGGTGACATTGTCCCGGCCGACGCCCGACTGTTGGATGGTGATGAGATCGAGGTCGACCAGTCCGCGCTGACCGGCGAATCGCTGGCCGCCACCCGCGGGGCCGGTGAGGCGGTGTTCTCCGGGTCGATCGTCCGGCAAGGCGAGATCGGCGCCCTGGTCTATGCCACCGGCGCCGGCACCTACTTCGGCAAAACCGCTGAACTGGTTCAGGACGCGCACACGGTCAGCCACTTCCAACGGGCCGTGCTCAAGATCGGCAACTCCCTGATCATCCTGGCCGGCGTGCTGGTGTCGGTCATCGTCGTGGCGTCGCTATTGCGCGGTAACGGCATCCTGACCACCCTGCAATTCGCGCTGGTGCTGACCGTGGCGGCGATCCCCGTGGCGATGCCGACCGTATTGTCGGTGACGATGGCCGTCGGCGCGCGTCTGCTGGCCAAGAAACAGGCCATCGTCAGCCGGCTGGTGGCCATCGAGGAACTCGCCGGCGTGGACGTGCTCTGCGCGGACAAGACCGGCACCCTGACCCAGAACTCCCTGACGTTGGGCACCCCGTTCGCCGTCGACGGCGTCACCCCCGCGGACGTGATCCTCGACGGTGCGCTGGCCTCCCGCTCAGACAACGACGACCCAATCGACCGCGCCGTCCTCGGCGGACTCAAAGACGTCGCAGTCTTAAACCCTTACACGATCACTCATTTCGCACCGTTCGACCCGGTGCACAAACGCACCGAGGCCGCCGTCACAGCCGCCGACGGGACCACATTCCGGGTCGCCAAGGGCGCCCCGCAGGTCATCCTGGCGCTGGCCCACAACGCCGCGCAGATCACGGCGGCCGCCGACAAGGCGGTCAACGATTTCGCCACACGCGGCTTCCGGTCGCTGGGCGTGGCCCGCGCCGACTGCGACGGCGACTGGCAGTTCTCCGGTGTGCTGCCGCTGTTCGACCCGCCGCGCGACGATGCCGCAGCCACGATTTCCACCGCGGCCGCGATGGGCGTCACCGTCAAGATGGTGACCGGGGATGCGCTGGCAATCGCCAAGGAAACGGCCGCCAAGATCGGTCTGGGCACCGATATCCTCGACGCCACCGGCCTGGGCGATACGAAGGAGGACGAATCGGCGGCGGTGGGCAAATCGATCGAGACCTCCGACGGTTTCGCGCAGGTCTTCCCCGAGCACAAATACCACATCGTCGATGTACTCCAGAAGCGTGGCCATATCGTGGGGATGACCGGCGACGGGGTCAATGACGCTCCCGCATTGAAGAAGGCGGACTGCGGCATCGCCGTGTCAGGGGCCACCGACGCCGCGCGGGCGGCCGCGGACATCGTGCTGCTGACCCCGGGTCTGTCGGTGATCATCGACGCAATCAAAGAGAGCCGCAAGATCTTTCAGCGGATGAACAGCTACGCGATCTACCGCATCGCCGAAACCCTGCGGGTGTTGCTGTTCATGACAGTCGCGATCCTGGTGTTCAACTTCTACCCGCTGACCGCGATCATGATCGTGATGCTCGCACTGCTCAACGACGGCGCGATCCTGTCCATCGCCTACGACACGGTGCACTACCGCAATGAGCCTGAGGCGTGGAACATGCGGATGGTGCTAGGAATCGCCACCGTGCTGGGCGTCCTCGGGCCGATCGCCGCGTTCGGCCTGTTTTACCTCGGTGACCGCGTTTTCGACCTCGGCCCTCAGCGCGTGCAGACTCTGATGTATCTCATGCTCTCCATCGCCGGGCACCTCACGATCTTCCTGACCCGAACCCGTGGACCGTTCTGGTCCATCCGTCCCGCGCGCATCCTGCTGCTCGCTGTCTTCGGCACGCAGGCCATCGCCACACTCATCGCCGTGTACGGACTGTTCATGACCCCGCTCGGCTGGGGGTGGGCGGCCGTAGTCTGGGCATACGCTCTGGTGTGGTTCCTCATCAGCGACCGTGTGAAACTCGTCGCCTATCGCATCCTCGATTCGGCGAAAACCCCTGAAGGCCAGGATGAAAGACGCGTCGTCATCGGTCAGGGGTGACGGCGCTCGCTGGAGAAACAGATATCTGACATCACCAGGAGGCGACGATGTCGGTGCAGTGGACAACGTTGGCAGCGGCCACTCGAGTCACGCCCGGGTCGACGGTGGATCTGATGAAGCACTTCGATCCCGGCCGCCGCGACGAGAAACTGGGAAAGGATGGCGGCATCGCTGCGCTCGCTGAGGCAGAAGCGGCGCTGCTGGATCTGCAGGACCGCTTCTTCGCCCAAGCCGATCGGTCGCTGCTGATTGTCCTTCAGGGCATCGATGCGGCCGGCAAAGACGGCACGATCAAGCACGTGATGAGCGGTCTGAACCCCGAGGGGGTCGATATACACAGCTTCAAAGCGCCCTCAGCGGGCGAGCAGGCCCACGACTATCTATGGCGCCACCAAGCCGCGCTGCCGGAACTGGGACGCATCGCGGTGTTCAACCGGTCCCACTATGAGAACGTGCTCATCACCCGCGTGCACCCGGAGTTGTTGTGGCCCCGCACCGCAGTGCTCGACTCAAAGGACCTCTGGCAGCGGCGGTATCGCGATGTCAACGAGTGGGAGCGCTACCTCACCGACAACGGGACGATCATCGTCAAGGTGTTCCTCAACCTGTCCAAGGGGGAACAGGAGCGCCGGTTCCTGGCACGCATCGAGGAGCCAGAGAAGAACTGGAAGTTCTCAGCTGACGATCTCCGGGAGCGCCGCTTCTGGGACCATTATCAGAAGGCGTTCGGCGACATGCTCAGCCACACCAGCACCGCCTGGGCGCCCTGGCATGTGATTCCGGCAGACCACAAGTGGTTCAGCCACTTGTCGACCTCCGCGGTGCTGCTGGAGACCCTGCGGGACCTCAACCCGCACTATCCCCAGGTCGATGCCGCCGTCAAAACCGAACTGGCGCAAGCAAAGAAGGAACTACTAGGCACCAACACCGGGAAGCGCGCGCAGCTGCCACCGCGACCGACGCCTGAAGAGATTGGGTGACCGCACCACCGACGCTCAGCCGGGGAATCGGACGGTGGTTCCTGGCGTGAGCGCGACGACGCGACCATGGCATTCCACGTCGACTCGGCCGGTGTCGCGCGGATCCACGCTGATGATCACACCCTTGCCGCTGACCCGAAGGTGCAGATGTAGGCCGCGATAGTGGATCGGAACTGCCAGCACGCCCAGTGTCTCCGGCCAGTGCGGGGACAGAATGATGCGGCCGGAACGGGTCTCCAGCCCGGTGAAGCACCGCTGCATCAGGTCGACGCTGCCAGCCATCGCTGCGAGGTGAATGCCCTCGGACGTGGTGCCACCCTGGATGTCGGAAATGTCGGACGTCAGAACCTGTTGGAAGAACTCCATGGCGCGATCACGATTCCCCCGGGCCAGCACCCAGCTGTGGACCACACCACTGAGCGTCGACCCGTGCGATGTGCGGGCGATGTAGTAGTCGACCGTCTTCGGGATCTGTTCGCGCGTGAAGCGGTAGCCGAGCCGGTCTAGTATCTCCCGCAACTCGTCTGACGACATGAGATAGAGCAGCATTAAGGCATCGGCCTGCTTGGACGCCTGGTAGCGATTGACGTCGTCGTCCTCGGCCTCCAAGATGCGGTCGAGGCGCTGGATGTTGCCGTATTTCTCGCGGTAGGCGTCCCAATCCAGCTCCTTGAGATCGCCGTAGCCTTCGAACTGACTGATGACATCCCCAACGGGCTCCGACCCGGTGCTCGGGGCAGAGTGGAACGGGACGAACATCCGGCGGCTCACCTGCTCCCAGTTCGCTAATTCGGCACTGTGCAGTCCCAGCGTCTCCCTCAGGTCGAGGCGGTTCGGCAGGGGTAGCAGATTCAGCGCGTCGAAGGCCCGCATGATCACCCACACCGCCATCACGTTGGTGTACGCGTTGTTGTCGATGCCGTCGTACGGCGCACTCGGATAGCCGGAGTGGAATTCGTCCGGCCCGATCACGCCCCGGATGCTGTAGCGGTCCCGCTCCTCGTCGTAGCTTGCTCTGCTGACGAAGAAGCGTGCGATCTCCGCCAGCATCTCCGCGCCGTAGTCGATCAGATACGCGAGATCGCCGGTGGCCTGGTAGAACTTCCACGCGTTGTAGGCAACGGCGATTCCGATGTGGTGCGCGCGAGCGCTCGAGTCGGGGTTCCACCGGCCGCTGCGCGGATTCAGGTGCAGCAGTGGGCTTTCCTCTCGCCCATCGCTGCCCGACTGCCACGGGAACATCGCGCCGGCATAACCGGCCGCCGCAGCGGCGTGCCTGGCCTCCGGCAGTCTCCGGTAGCGGTATCGCAACAGGGAACGGGTGATCATCGGTAGCCGCAGGTTGAGCACGGGGAAGATGAAAAGCTCGTCCCAGAAGATGTGGCCGCGATACGCCTCGCCGTGCAGTCCGCGCGCCGGCACCCCGACGTCGAGATCGGAACTGTTCGGCGACACCGTCTGCAGCAGATGCAGCAGATGCAGTCGCAGGATGCGCAATTCGCCGGTGAAGTCCTCGAACTCGATGGACAGCCGCTCCCACAGGTGCACCCACTCGGTCAGGTGCCCGTCGAGTAGGTCCGCGAACCGGCCGATCTGGCTCAGCCGGCGTTGGGCGGCGACGCTGGGTTCGGATGTCGCGACGTCGCGCCCCGTATAGAGGGTTACCACCTTCTCCACCGTCACCGACTCACCGATTGACAGCCGCACGGAGATGTCGTGGCCGATTTCTGCGTCCTCGTCGAATGGCTGATAGGCAGCCGGCACGGGCTCGCCGTCGCGCCAGACGGTGCTACGCGCCGCCATTGCGATGGGAATACGAGACTGGTTCGTCTGCATCGCCAAAAGCACCGAATTGCCTGAGATTTCGCGCTTCTCCAGCATTTCGAGATGAGCGTCGGCCAAGTCGCGATAACGCTCGACCAACGCGTTGCGGACATTGCCGTCCAGCGTCGAGCGAACCTCGATCACCCCTGACCAATTCTCGGCGACGATCGTCGTCGCGAGCGCACCAACGTGCGGCATGTGCATCGCGATGAACCGTTGTTGGGTCAGTGCGCTCGTGCGGCCTGCGTCATCGGTGAAACGGACCTCGCGCGTCAGAACCGCGCCGCGAAGATCCAGGGTCTGCCGGTAGGACAGCACCGTGACCGCGTCGATGTCGAACCAACTGCCGTCGTCGATCCGGAAGGTCAGCGCCAGCCAGTTGGGCAGGTTCACCAGACTCTCGTTGTCGATCGTCTCGCCCGAAATGTCGTCGACGAGACGGTTGTACACCCCTGCGGCATAGGTGCCCGGGTAGTGCACCTGCCCGGCTTTCGACTCGGGCGCAGCACCCCGGATGGCGAAATAGCCGTTCCCCACTGTGCACAACGCCTCCCGGAGCTTTTCGCTCTGCGGGTCATATCCCTCGAAGGTGAAGTCCCAGGCCTCGCCCGACGCGTGATTCTTGTAGGCCAGCCACCGAGACCCGCGCTCGATGAACGCACGCACCTGATCGGGACCGGCCAGGGTGAAATGAGCAGCGGTCTTGCGGTCGCCGTCCTCGTCGTGCCCCACGACGATCCCGATACCGTCGAATTGCACTGCATCGAAAGCATCTTCGTCGGTCATATCGTCGCCGATGTAGATCGGCAGCAGGGAATCGGACCCATCGATTCGGTCGAGGATCCAGGCCAGCGTGGTTCCTTTGTCCCAGTCGATGTCCGGGCGCAGCTCGACGAGCATGCGCCCGCTGGTGACCCGTAGATCATCGTGCTGTCCGAGCCGGTGCGTCGCGGCGACGATCTCGCCGACGTGTTCAGGGGCGACCTCGCGGTAATGCACCGCCACGGCGAAGCGCTTGTGCTCCACTCGTACACCGGGAATGTGCGCCAGGGTTGCGCGTAGCTCGTCGGCTGCGTTGCGCAGGGCGGCCACGGCCGCAGCGGCCGCCTCGTTCTGGTGGTACGTGCCGTCGGGTCCGATCAGCTCGAACCCATGGCTGCCGGCGTACCAGATGCCAGGTATGCCCACCCGGTCGCGGATGTCGGCGAGGTCGCGGCCGCTCAGGACCGCCACGGGGCACACCGCGGAGACGAGTTTCAGCGCCTCGGCCCCTCCCTCGACGAGCTCGGCCGCGGCGGGATCGGACACGATCGGGGCCAATGTTCCGTCGTAGTCGAGAAACAACACCGACTGTCGGGCATTGATGACACCGATGAGCTGACCGTAGGCTTCCAGCGCATTCGGGAGGTCGGAGATGCGCTTGTCCCCTGCCCGAACCGCGACGTCGGCAAGGTCTGCCAGCACGACATCGGCTCCGCACCGCACCAGCGTGTCGGGGTCCCCGGTTCCGTCGAGGCCGATAACAAGTGCGAATCCGCCATCGTGAGCCGCGGTCACCCCGGCGTCGGTGTCCTCCACGACGGCCGCACGTTGTGGACTGACCCCGAGGCGGCGTGTGGCGCCCTCCAGACTGTCGATGCAGACATCGAACAGATCATCTACCCCGGCTGCTTTCAACACGTCCTGAAAGCGCGGGTTGGACCCGTGGGCCGCCGTTGCGACGCCGCCGCCGCGCAGCTTGCGCGCCAGTTCGACCATCGCCCCGAACAGTCTCGGGTCATCGATCAACGCACCATCGAGGTCGAAGATCACCGCGTCGTGATAGCGGGGGTCGACAGTGACCGGCAACTTCACTGCTCAGCTCCTCAACAAATTGGCGATGGGCCGCAACGGAATTCGGCGGCGTTCATGACGAGTGCGCAAGCTGTTGCTCGAGCTGCAGCAACTGGCCGGTGGTCCTCACCACCGTGTCAGGATTGAGGCTGATCGAATCGATACCGAGGCGGACCAGGAACTCGGCCATGTCGGGATAGTCCGACGGCGCCTGACCACACAGACCCGAGTGGATACCGTTGCGGCGGCAGCCCTCCACGGCCAGGCGGATCATCTCCATGACTCCTTCGTCGCGTTCGTCGTAGTCGAACGCCACGATCTCGCTGTCTCGGTCGACACCGAGGGTGAGCTGAGTCAGATCGTTGGAACCGATGGAGAATCCGTCGAAGCGTTTGGCGAACTCGTCGATCAGGATCACGTTGTTGGGGATCTCGCACATCGCGTACACCTTGAGCCCGTTCTCGCCGCGGCGCAGACCGAGCTCGGCCATCGTCGCCAGAACCAGGTCCGCCTCGGCGACCCTGCGGACGAACGGCAGCATGAGCACGACGTTGGTCAGGCCCATCTCCTCGCGGACCCGCCGCATCGCGCGGCACTCCAGCGCGAAGCCCTCGGCATACGCGGGGTGGGCGTAACGCGAGGCGCCACGGAAACCCAGCATCGGATTACTTTCGGAGGGTTCGAAGCTCGCTCCGCCGACCAGGCTGGCGTACTCATTGGTCTTGAAGTCCGACATCCGCACCACGACGGGCTTCGGCCAGAAGGCGGCCGCAATCGTGCCGATCCCCTCGGAGAGGCGCTCGGAAAAGAAGGCAGCCCCGTCGGGATAACCCTGGATGAGCCGGTCGATGGTGCGGCGGGCCTCGGCGTCGTCGACCTTCTCCGGGTGCAGCAGGGCCATCGGGTGGACCCTGATGTATTCGCTGATGATGAATTCCATCCGCGCCAGTCCCACACCATCGTTGGGCAGGAAGGACGTCTTGAAGGCGAGGTCGGGGTTCCCCAGGTTGATCATGATCTCGGTGCGCGGCCGCGGCATGTCCCCCACTTCGGTGCTATCCACACGGAAGGCCAGCGCGCCGCGGTAAACGCGTCCCGAGTCACCCTCGGCGCACGACACCGTCACAACGGTGCCGTCGGGGACGGACGTGGTCGCGTCGCCTGCGCCCACCACGGCCGGGATACCGAGCTCCCGGGCGATGATCGAGGCGTGGCAGGTGCGTCCGCCCCGGTTGGTGACGATCGCGGCGGCGGTCTTCATCACCGGCTCCCAGTCGGGAGTGGTGGTGTCGGCGATCAGGACCTCGCCCGGCTGGAACTGCGCCAGATGCGTGACGTTCTCGATCCGCCTCGCGGTGCCCGACGCGATCCTCTCCCCAACAGAGCGGCCCTCGGCGAGGATCTCGCCCCGGCCCTCGAGCACGTAGCTCTCCAGCGCGGTCATGCTGCGCTGGGAGGCCACCGTCTCCGGCCGGGCCTGCACGATGTAGAGCTTTCCGTCCAGGCCGTCCTTGGCCCACTCCATGTCCATGGGGTGCCCGTAGTGCCCCTCGATCGTGCACGCATAGCCGGCCAGTTCCAGGACGTCTTCATCGGAGAGGCAGAATCGGGCGCGGTCGGCTTTGGGGGTGGGAATGTTGCGCGTGGTGTACTTCGTCTGCCCCTCGACGAAGATCATCTTCACCGCCTTGTCGCCAAGCAGTCGACGCAACACCGCGCGATGCCCGGCCAGGTAGGTCGGCTTGTGGACATAGAACTCGTCGGGGTCGACCGCGCCCTGAACCACGTTCTCGCCGAGACCGTATGCGCCAGTCACGAACACCACGTCGCGAAAGCCCGATTCGGTGTCCAGGGAGAACATCACCCCCGACGAGGCCAGGTCGGAGCGCACCATTTTCATCACGCCGATCGACAGCGAGACCTTGAACTGATCGAAACCCTGATCGAGGCGGTAGTGAATGGCGCGATCGGTGAACAAGCTCGCGAAACACCGGCGGCACGCATCGAGGAGGCTCTCTTCGCCCTTGACGTTGAGATAGGTGTCCTGCTGGCCGGCGAAGCTCGCGGTCGGCAGGTCCTCGGCGGTCGCCGACGACCGCACAGCCAGACTGACCTCGTCCCCGTACTCGTCTTGGAGCCTGCGGTAGGCCTCGACGATCTCGGTGGCCAGGTCATCGGGAAGCCCGGCGCCGTAGACGATCTCCCGGGCACGTTTGGCCTTGCGTGCCAGCGCGGTGACGTCGGTCGGGTCGAGATCGTCCAGTTCGGCATGCAGCGGTTCCCAGGCGCCGGCGGCATCCAGCATGTAGCGATACGCCTCGGCGGTGATGGCAAAACCGTTCGGGATGCGCACGCCCTGTCCGGCCAGCTTTTGGTACATCTCGCCCAGCGAGGCGTTCTTGCCGCCCACCAACGGCACATCGGCGATGCCGAACTCCTCGAAGAAGCGGACGTATTTGGGAATGCTCATGATCTATCCCTTCCCGACGCGCAAATGCGGTCGGATCCTGGCTCCCGCATGCAGTGGGGCCAAGATCCGCGAGTGCCGTTGCCCGACAACGCCTTTTCCACACCTGTCAACTTCGCACGGGGGGACACCCGCAGACAGGGCCGAAGGTCACCACATCGACACACGGCCGCAGGTCCCGGCGGAAAATGGCGTGGCGTATCTGCTGGTTCGCGTGCCGGGGGACGCCCCCAGCGGGGCTTGCGGTTGGTCGCTCTTTTAGCTGTTGCGCCGCACCGGGTTTCCGCGACGCTGTTCATGACAGACCACTCGGTGTTGAAGTGCTTCCGGACGAGGGTCGACGGGTGTCAGGCGTGACGACTTCTGCCGGTGGAGCCGTCCGCACTGCCCATGACTCGGTGACCTTGGACCCTTATCCATCCGGAATTGTGGGCGCAACATCGCCGGGATGATCACCTACGACCTGGACAAGGCGAGTTCCATCCTCACGGTGCACCCGGAGTCCTCGCTCGACAAGGACGACTTCGATCAGATGGCCAAGGCGATTGACCCCGAGATCGAGGCCCACGGCGATCTCGCCGGCCTGATCATCAATGCGCAGGCCTTCCCCGGTTGGGACAGCTTCGGCGCGATGGTGACCCACTTCCGCTTCATCCGCGACCATCAGAAGCACATCAAGAAGGTTGCGGTGGTCACCGACTCCCACATGGGGGATGCCGCCGAACATTTGGCGTCGCATTTCGTCTCAGCGGAGGTCAGGCATTTCCCCGCTGACCACGTCGAGCAGGCTCGACAGTGGATCTCCGACGGTCCATAAAGTGCTGTGCTGCAATGCCACTGGTGGATCAGTTTGGCGGACTCAGCTGGCCTAGGATGTGAGCCAGGCACCCCGTATGACCAAACTGACCGAGAATAACCCCAGCTCACCCGGCGGGTCTCTGACTCCTGAGCAGGCTCGCGCGGACGCCGCAGACCTGCGGGCCGCGATCGACGACCTCGCCGGTCTGGTGTCGGGAGGTCTCGGACTGCCCGAATTGCTCGCTGAGGTTGCGGCTTTTGCCGTTCACGCGATCCCGGGTGCTGAGGGAGCCGGGGTGACCTTGCTGCGGGTCGACCGGGAAGAGAATATGGTCCAGGCGCTGGCCGCGAGCGCGCCGTTCGTCGCCGAGATCGACGAGATTCAGTACGTGAGCCTGCAGGAAGGGCCCTGCATCACAGCGGCACGTGAACGGCGCACGGTACGGTCCGGGTCCTTGGGTGGGGAGGCCATGTGGCCGCGGTTCGGCCCACGGGTGGGCCGGCTCGGAGTGCACAGCGTGCTGTCACTGCCGCTATTACTGCGCGATCAGGTTGTCGGGGCGATCAACGTATACGCCCACGGCAAAGACGCCTTTGACGCGCACGCTGCCGAACTCGGCGAACTGTTCGCCAAGCCCGCCGCCGTGGCGGTGCACAACGCCCAGGTCCTCGCGCAGGCTAGGGCATTGTCCGCCCAGTTGCAGACCGCGCTGGCGACTCGACCGGTAATCGACCAGGCTATCGGCCTGATCCGCGGACGCACCGGGCGCAACGACGAGGAGGCCTTCGCACAGCTGCGGGCCATGAGCCAGTCCGAACACCGTAAGTTGACGGACGTGGCTCAACGCATGATCGACGAAGCCGTGCGCCGCGCCCGCGCCCGCAACAACCCGAGCTGAGGCCACATTCTCCTGCCGGCCCACGGCGAAATGTGCGCCTCGGTTGTCAGGACCAACGTGAAAATGTTTGTGAGCGAGGATATCTCGGCAATCTCGTTGCTCAGCCCTCCGAGTCGTGAAGCTTGTTCAACGTCCGGTCCGCGCTGCGAACGACGCTGCGCAGAAACTGGTATTGCGTCGTGACGAGCTCGTCGGCCAATTCGAGAGCGCCGTCGACGAGCGTCTCACGCAGCGGATGTACCGCCTCGGGAAGTGCCTTGTCGACGGTGTCGACGAACTTGCGGATGGCCGCGATCGCAGCCTGCTGTCCGGTTTTGACCGAGTCGAGCACCTCGTCCGACAGGTCTACTGCTCGGGGCAGCACATCCACGGTCTTCGCGGCGCCCTCGCTCGTCTTGCCGTTCTTGGTCGTTTCGGGGTGCTGAGTCATGGCGAAGCTCCTAAATACTGAACACAGACGGGTGCCGTCAGGTCGACCGGCCTGCTACGAATGGAACCCGGACACGGTGTCTCCGTGGTTTCCAATCCTCTTACTTCAGCATCCGCACTTGTGGTTTCGCCCGACAGGGTCTT
Source organism: Mycolicibacterium aromaticivorans JS19b1 = JCM 16368 (assembly GCF_000559085.1). Taxonomy (NCBI): domain Bacteria; kingdom Bacillati; phylum Actinomycetota; class Actinomycetes; order Mycobacteriales; family Mycobacteriaceae; genus Mycobacterium; species Mycolicibacterium aromaticivorans. Next base: position 1,023,894 of record NZ_JALN02000001.1, read on the forward strand.
TCGACCCCGGAAGCAGGGCGGCGCATGCTTGGCGGCGGCAAGTGGTGAGCGGTGAGCGGTGAAAAGGGATCTGTGAATACACGATTCGTGGCCGAGTCGGCCATCGGGCTTTGCGAACGCAAAGTCCACGCTGCTCGGCGTTCGCCTCAACCGTCGAGCCGATGCTTGTACGATGCACATCATTTGCAAGCGCGATAGAAAACCGGTCCGTGTCAGAACCAACGATTCAATTCCGCCGCCTCGCCGAGCAGGTTGCTGATCAACTTCGACGGCGAATTCTGTTGGGCGAGCTGGCCGACGGCAGCATCCTGCCCAAAGAGGACGAACTGCTGCGCGAGTTCCCGGTGAGCAAGCCGTCGCTGCGCGAGGCGATGCGGATCCTGGAGGCCGAGGGACTGCTGCGGGTGCGGCGCGGCAAGCTCGGCGGCGCGGTGGTGCGCCGCCCCAACGCCGCGAACGTCGCCTACACCATCGGACTGGTGCTCGGCTCGCAAGACGTGAGCCTGTCGGATGTAGGTGGGGCGCTGCGGCAGATGGAGCCGGCATGCGCAGCGTTGTGCGCCGAACGCGCCGACCGAGGACACATGGTCGTTCCGGCGCTGCGTGCACTGCACGCCGAGGCAGTCGAGGCCGCCGACGACTTCCAGAGCGCGATTTCGGCGAGCCGTCGCTTCCACGAAGCGCTGGTTGCCCTGTGCGGGAACCAGACCATGATCATGCTGGCCGGGGCGCTCGAGACGCTGTGGTCGGCACACGAGCAGGGCTGGTCGACGCGGGTGACCGACGACGGCATCGTGCCCATCGACGAGCGGCTGGCCGTCCTCGAGGAGCACCGGCAGGTGATCGACGCGATCGAGTCCGGCGATGCCCACAGGGCCCACGACCTCGCCGCCGCGCATCTGATCACCGCACAGCACTACCCCGGATCGGCGGGAATGGTCGACCCCGCGATGGTGCGGCACTGGGATCATTGACTCCGGTCCTTATTTTCATATGATTTGGTGATGGCTGATCCCGCCGTCGTGAGCAGCGCCGAAGCGGCGCACTACCGGGCCGCCGGCTGGTGGACGGACAGGACGCTGTCCGACTGCGTACGTCGCAACGCGGCGGGCTCCCCCGACAAGGCCGCCTACGTCGACTTCACCCCCGACTCTTCGGACCGGGCGCTGACCTGGTCGGAGTTCGACAACGCCGCCACCAACCTGGCCGTGCGGCTGCATCGTCTGGGCGTAGCCCCCGGTGACCGGGTGGCGGTCTGGCACGGCGACAGCATCGCCATCCACGTCCTGCTGGTGGCGATCGAGCGCTGCGGCGCGGTGAGCGTCGGCCTCGGCGCGCGCGCCGGGGTCCGCGAGGCCACGCAGATCATGCGGACCGCGCAGCCGTCACTTCTGGTCAGCGACGAGGGGCGTGCCGCGCAGGCCGCGCAGGCTGCCGCCGACGCATCGGTGCGGGCGGTGGTGATCGGGGCCGGCGACCTCACCATCGACACCGCTGCGGCTTCCATGACCGAGCTCTCGCAGGTCGGGCCGGACGACGCCTTCCTGATCAACTCCACCTCGGGAACCACCGGGCTGCCGAAATGTGTTGTGCACAACCAGAACCGGTGGCATTACTTTCATCAGAAGGCGGTCGCCAACGGCGAGCTGACCGCCGACGACGTCTTCCTGCCGGTCATCCCCACCCCGTTCGGATTCGGAATCTGGACCTCCCACACCACACCCATCTACCTCGGGGCGACGACCGTGCGCATCGAGCGGTTCGACGCCGCGGCGACATGCGCCGCCATCGAACGCCACCGAGCGACCGTATTATGCTGTGTAAGTACACAATTGATGATGATCCTGGCCAACGACGCCTCGCGCGAGCATGACCTGTCCAGTCTGCGGGTGGTGTTCACCGGCGGCGAACCGCTGCCATACACCCAGGCCGCGCGATTCGAGGAACTGACGGGCGTCACGATCCTGCAGTTCTACGGCTCCAACGAGACCGGCATGCTCAGCGCCACGACCGTCGACGACTCACTACACCATCGGCTGCGTACCGCCGGGCGCATCGTCCCCGAGATGCAGGTCCGCCTCTTCGACGGAGACGACGATGTCACGAAATCCGGTCGGGGCCAGCCTGCTTGCCGCGGACCTGCGCTGAGCCTCGGCTATCTGGGCGGCACCGATCACGACAAGCTGTACACAAGGGACGGCTGGATGCGGATGGGTGACATCTGCGACCTGGACGACGACGGCTACCTGGTGCTCGCCGGACGAACCTCGGATTTCATCCTGCGCGGCGGCAAGAACATCAGCGCGGTCGCGGTGGAGGAGGTCGTGGCCAGCCACCCCGCCATCGCCGTAGCCGCCGCCGTGGCGATGCCCGATCCCCTGTTCGGGGAGCGGGTGTGCGTGTTCGCCGAACTCAAGAACCCCGGTGACACGCTCGTGCTCAGCGAGCTCGTCGAGCACCTGCTGGCGCAAGGTGTCTCCAAAGAACTGCTGCCCGAACGGCTCGAGGTGCTCGACGAGTTGCCGCGGTCATCCGGCGGCAAGATCGCCAAAGGCCAACTCCGCGAAACCATTCGATCGATACTGGAGCAATCATGAGCACACCGGAAGTGCGCCGGGGCGGCCTGGGAGTATGGGCGCCCTCGACGATGCCGCCCATCGGCGTCGACCTCACCGACGAGCAGAAGATGGCGATCGCGTTTCGCCACCTCGCAGACATCGGGTTCGCGGAGAACATGGCCGGCCACATCACCTGGCAACCCGACGGGCACAGTGAGATGTTCGTCAACCCCTGGGGGCTGTGGTGGCAGGAGCTCACCGCATCCGACATCTGCGTCGTCGACGAGGACGCGCACGTGCTCCGCGGCCGCTGGGATGTCACTCCGGCCATCCACCTGCACACCGAGATCCACCGGCAGCGACCCGATGCCCGGGTGGTGATTCACAACCACCCGTACTACGTCAGTCTCATCGCCGCGCTGGGAATGCTGCCTGAACTCGTCCACCAGACCGGGGCGCTGTTCCTCGACGACATGTATCTGGTGGAGAAGTACGACGGCGAGATCGACGCTCCCTGGCGCGCAGCCGAACTCGCAGGCCAGATCGGATCGGCCAACCTGATCATCCTGGCCAACCACGGCGTGATCGCCACCGGTCATGATCTGGCCGCGGCGGTATACCGCGCGGTGTCCATCGAACGGGTATGCCGACTGGCCTACGACGTGCTGGTCAGCGGGCGCGAGCCGTCGAAGATGAATCGCGGCGACCTGGTCGGCATGCAGGCCTCGCTGATCGAACGTGCCGCCGACGTGTACTGGGCCGGCGCTGCGCGCATAACCATCAAGGCCGACCGCGGCGTGCTGGACTGAAAGGGACTCCTGTCATGGCTTCCATCGAGGATCTGCAGTCGAATCTGAGCTTCACCACCGCCAAGACCGGTGCCGAAAGGACCGTGACATTTCTGCCGGAACCGGAACGCGCCGAACGGTTTTACACGGTCATCTCGGTCGACGATCACATCGTCGAACCACCCGACACCTTCGAGGGCCGGGTGCCGAGCAAGTTCGCCGACCGGGCGCCGCGGGTGGTGGACACCGGGGACGGCGGCCAGACCTGGATGTACGACGGGAAGTCGCTGCCCAATGTCGGGTTCAATGCCGTGGTCGGCAGGCCGGTGTCGGAGTACGGCTTCGAGCCGGCCCGATTCGACGAAATGCGCCGCGGCGCTTGGGATATCCACGCCCGAGTCAAGGACATGGATGTCAACGGCGTGTACGCGTCGCTGAACTTTCCGTCCTTCCTGCCGGGCTTTGCCGGTCAACGGCTGCAGCAGGTGACCACCGATCGGGACCTGGCGATGGCGTCGGTGCGGGCCTGGAACGACTGGCACATCGACGCGTGGGCCGGGGCCTACCCCGACCGGATCATCCCCTGCCAGCTGCCCTGGCTGCTCGACCCCGACGTCGGCGCACAGATGATCTACGAGAACGCCGAACGGGGATTCCATGCGGTGACGTTCAGCGAGAATCCGGCGCTCCTGGGGCTGCCGACCATCCACTCGGGTTACTGGGAGCCCATGATGGCGGCCTGCGCGGAGACGGGCACTGTGCTGAACCTTCACATCGGCTCGTCGGGAACCTCACCGTCGACCACCGATGACGCCCCGCCCGACGTGCCCGGTGTGCTGTTCTTCGCCTATGCCATCAGCGCGGCGGTGGACTGGCTGTACTCGGGAGTGTGCACCCGGTACCCGGACCTTCGAATCTGCTTGTCGGAAGGCGGAATCGGCTGGGTGGCCGGCCTGCTGGACCGTCTCGACCACATGCTGAGCTACCACGAGATGTACGGGACGTGGAAGCGCCTCGGGGAAACGCTGACGCCGGCGGAGGTGTTCACCCGCAACTTCCGGTTCTGCGCGGTCGAGGATCAGTCGTCGTTCGTGCAGTACGACCGGATCGGCGCGGACAACATCATGCTCGAGGCGGACTACCCGCACTGCGACTCGACGTGGCCGCACACCCAGCGCACCATCCGCGAACAGATCAGCGGTCTGCCTGACGAGATCATCCGCAAAGTGACATGGGAGAACGCGTCGCGGCTCTACCAGCACCCGGTGCCGGTGGCCGTTCAGCAGGATCCGAACGCCTACTGATCAGCGCCGGTCGAGCCACTCCCCGATGGCGGCGACCGCATCGCGAAAGAAGATGCGGTACGGGCGGTCGGCGACGTAGCCGATGTGCGGGGTGGCGACGACGTTGTCAAGGGTGCGCAGCGGATGCGCCTGCGGCAGCGGCTCGGTGTCGAAGACGTCGAGCGCGGCCTTGATGGTGGTGGTCCGCAGCGCGTCGACCAGCGCCGCCTCGTCGACGATCGGGCCGCGAGAGGTGTTGACCAGCAAGGCTTTTGGCTTCATCTGCGCCAGCTCGGCCGCACCGACCAGACCGGTGGAACGCTCGCTGAGCTTCATGTGGATGGTCAGGACGTCGGACCTGCTGAACAGCTCGTCCTTGCCGACGTAGGTCGCCCCGGCCTCGGCGGCCGCCTCCGGGGTGAGATTCTCGCTCCAGGCGATGACGTCCATGCCGAACGCCTCACCGATGCGGGCGACGCGGGCACCGATGCGGCCCAACCCGAGGATGCCGAGGACCCGGCCGGACAGTTCGCGGCCCACCCCGGTCTGCCATCCGCCGTCGCGCACCGACCGCGCCTCGGTGACCAGATCCCGGGCGCCGGCCAAGATGAGCGCCCAGGTCAGTTCGACCGTCGAGGCTACGGTGCCGCCGGTGGTCCCGACATGGATGCCGTGATCCTCGGCGGCAGCCATGTCGATGGACGCGTTGAACGGGCCCGTCGAGGCGATCATCTTCAGATTCGGCAGGCGCTCGATGATGCTGCGCGGCAGGGGTGTTCGCTCCCTCATCACGAACACGACGTCGAAAGGCGCCAGGCGCGCGACGAGTTCATCAGGATCGGACACGTGATCGTTGAACACCGTGATGTCGGCATGGCCGGAGACCGGGGACCAATCGGTCATGGTCAACGCCACGTTCTGGTAGTCGTCGAGGACTGCCACGTGCGGCCGTCCGGTGTCACTGATCATGCCCGCAGGCTAACCCGATCGGCGCTAGAGTCAACGACCAGTGACCGGTCCGCCGTCGTGATCCGGCGCGGTTTCCGTCGCACAGCGCCGGTTATCGCGCCCAAGATGAGGGAATAGTCCACACACGAGAGGAGTTGAGCGGTCCATGACTGAGAACGCGGAATTGAGCCCCACTGATTGGGTGCGGGAGCAGACCGAACAGATTCTGAAGCAAGGCACCACCGACGGCGTCCACATCATGGACCGCCCGGTCGTCCTGTTCACGACCACCGGTGCCAAGTCCGGCAAGAAGCGCTACGTGCCGCTCATGCGCGTCGAGGAGAACGGCAAGTATGCGATGGTCGCCTCCAAGGGCGGTGACCCGGCGCATCCGTCATGGTATTTCAACGTCAAGGCCAATCCGACGGTGACCGCCCAGGATGGCGACACGACCGTGACGCTGACCGCCCGCGAGGTCTCCGGCGAGGAGCGCGAGCACTGGTGGCAGCTGGCCGTCGAGGCCTACCCGCCCTACGCCGAATACCAGACCAAGACCGAACGTCTGATTCCGGTTTTCGTACTGGAGTAGCACTAGCATTCAGCCTGTGTCGGGGCAGATGTCCCGCCAGGAGTTCGTCCGGCGGGCAGTGGGTGGGCTGGCGGTCACTGCCGTACTGAGCGCGTGCCGTACCGTCACACCCCGCGCGGTCTCGGGTCCAGGCCCGTCGGACTGGGCAGGTCTTCGCGGCCGCCTCGACGGCACGCTGTGGCTGCCCTCCGACCCGCAGTATGCGGCGGCCAAAAGCACCTTCAATTCACGCTTCGACGCATCCGCGCCTGCCGCGGTGCTGGCGGCAGCCTCCGTCGCGGATGTGCAGAAAGCCGTCGAATTCGCCTCCAGTCACCACATCGGGGTGAGTGTGCGCAGCGGCGGGCACTCCTACATCGGTGCGTCGTCGCTCAATGCCACTCTGGTGATCGACCTACGGCGGCTGCCCGGTGGCATCGACGCCGGCACCGACACGATGACGGTGTCGCCCGCCACTGACCTGGACTCCGTCCAGACCGCACTCGCGTCTAGGAGCCGGTCGATTCCGTCCGGCAGCTGCCCGACGGTCGCCATCGCGGGACTGACGCTGGGTGGTGGTCTGGGTCCGGACGCCCGCCTTCACGGGCTGACCTGCGACGCGCTGGTGTCGGCGACGTTGGTATTGCCCAGCGGCGACATGCTCTCGGCGTCCGCTGACGATCATCCCGACGTGTTCTGGGCGCTGCGTGGTGGCGGGGGCGGCAGTCTCGGCGTGGTGACGTCGATGACGTTTCGCACCTTCCCCGTCACCGACCGCGACGTGGTCACCGTCGCATTCCCGACGGACGCAGCCGCTGCCGTCATCGCCGGTTGGCAACAGTGGCAGCAGGCGGCTGATCGGGACATCTGGGGCATGGTCAACATCACCGTCGGGGACGGCCCTGGCCGCTGCACGGTCATCCTGGCGACTCCGCCGGGCAGCGGGCCTGCGGTCGCCGGCGACATGCTTGCCACGGCCGGGTTGTCGGCGTCGTCGACCCGAACCAGAACACTCGACCGGATGGACTTCGTGCACTACTTCGAAGGCGGCGACGCCGCCCGGGCGCCCCGCGCGTTTGTCGCGGGCTCCGACATCATCGGCGAAATGACCACGTCGGCAGCGGAATCCATCGTCACCGCGATGGCGGCGTGGCCGGCCGGCGCGGGTTCGGCGACGGCGGTGGTGGAGTCGCTTTCCGGCGCGGTCGGCGACGTCGATCCGGCGGCAAGCGCCTTCCCGTGGCGTCGGCAGGCAGCATGCGTTCAGTGGTACACCGAGGCAAGCTCCGAGGCAGCAACTGGCTGGCTCACCGCGACGCACCAGGCGCTGGGGCCGGCGTCGGTGGGCGGCTACATCAACTACCCCGGGAGCGGCGAACCGCTTGCACGGTACCTCGGCCCGAATGTGCAGCGATTCAACGCCATCTGCCGCACATACGACCCGGTCGGAGTGATGCTGTCCGGTATCGGCGGATGACGCGAGCCGACTACGGCGCCGGGCTCACCACGACGTTGACCGCGGTCACACCGGAATCGGAGGCGACCACCAATTGTGCGGCGTTGACAGCCGAGACGACGTGGCCGCCGGTGACAGTCACCTGGTAGCCGTTCGAGAACTCCACTCCTGGTACCGAAATCGTCGTCAGGGATCCATCGGCGAACGTTCCGGAACCGTCGACCTTCGCGGTGGAATAGCCAAACGTGAAGGTTCCGTTGCTGAACGACCAGGACATCGGCGTGCCCGACACCATCTGCGGGTAGGGCGACGCCAAGGTCAGCAGATTACCGGTGTTCACGTTGTCGCCAACCGGCGGCTTGGTCGGGTCGTACACCAGACCCTCGACATCCGGCGACCCGGTGATGTCACCGACGCCGGTGTACGCCCATTCGGCCCAACTCATGAGGTACCGGTCGCCGGACTTCATCTCCTTGGTGAGCGTGACGACGTCGCTGGTGGCGCCGAACTCGTTCATCATCACCGGAACGTTATGCCGCTTGGAGTAGTTCTCCGCCTGTACCGCAAGCGTATTGGCGATCTTGGTGCAAAGCGCACCCCCGATGGGGCCGCAGTAGTTGTGGAACGCCAGGACGTAGTTCGGGTCAACGACGCGGCCGAGCAGTGCAACGGGGACGCCGAGCAGGGTCGGGACTTCGGTGACCGCGGGGTTAGGCGGTTCCAGATAGAGCGGTGTGGTGCCGTCGACCGAGCGGATGGCGGCAGCGACCTGGTTGTACATCGGCGTCAGTTGTTGCGTGACGAAGAACGAGCCGCCGAGCAGCGCGACCGGATAGTTCGAGCCCGGGAACGGTTCGTTCATGATGTCGTAGCCGATGACCGCGGAATTACCCGCGAAATAGCTGGCGACGTGCTGCCAGGTCAGCGCGTAATTATCCAGCAGCCCAATGTTATTCGGCGCATCGGCGTTGCCCCAGAACGCATCCCAGGCGTGCCCGAGGGCACCGTTGACGTAGTAGTTGCCGGGGAACCCGGAGTTCTGGTTGGGCCGTCCGCCACCGTCGGATGCCCATTCGGGCGCACCCTCGCCGTAGAAGGTGCCGCTGTAGAGGTCTTGGTGCATGTCGATGACGGTGTAGATGCCGTGGTCGGCCAGCATCTGCACCGTGGCTTTGATCGAGTCGAGGTAGGCGGTGTTGATCACTCCCGGCTGCGGCTCCACGCCGGCCCAGATCACGCCCAGCCGCACGACATTGAATCCGTTGTCGGCCAGGAACTGTGCGTCCTGCGCATTGAAGCCGCTGGCCGACGGTTCGTACGGCGCCAGTTTGTAGACCTCGTTGACACCGTGCAAGATGACGGCCTGTCCGGCACTGTTGGTGAGCCAGGTACCGATCTGCGACAGCGGCGGTACCGATCCGGTTGCGGGCGCGGCTGCGGCTTGCGCACCCGAGTTGCCCACGGCGCCATGGTTTCCGAGCCAACCAGCCGAGCCGCCGGCGCCACCGAGCGCCGGTAGACCCACGGAGGCTCCGCCCACACCGCTCTTACCCGCGTTGCCACCGCCTCCGCCGCTGCCGAGGAACGTTGCGCAGTTGCCGCCGTTACCGCCTCGTCCGCCGTCGGTGCCGTCACCGCCGGCGCCGCCGTGCCCGCCGACGCCGAAGATCAGGCCGGTTGCGTCGCCGCCGGCACCCCCGCGTCCTCCGACGGCGCCGATGACAGCGGCGCCCGCATTACCGCCTGCCCCGCCGATTCCCATCAGCTGCCCGCCGGCACCGCCCGCACCGCCATCAGCCCCCGCCCCACCGCCTCCGCCGGCTCCGCCATCGCCCACTGCCCCGGCTCGGCCACCTGCACCGCCCGACACCCCGGCCTCGGTGCTGTTCCAGCCGGCGCCGCCGTCGCCGAGAAGCCACCCGCCGGCGCCGCCGTTGTGGTTGGCCTCGGTGCCGTCAACGCCGTTGCCGATCACATAAGACCCGGCAGCGGAGTTGATGAAGTCGTCGACCTGCCGCCCGATCTCACTGGCGATCCACGCCTGCACGACAAGGTGAAGCGGGGTGTAGACCAGCTGCTGGAATACCGCCGTCAGGTTCGGCGGCGCCGAAATATGCGCTACCGCCGCGGCATTCGTCGCAGTGGTGGCGGCTGCGATCGGCTCCGCGGCTGCGCTCCTCGCGGACCTGCTTTGGGTGGATGAGGTTTCCACCGTCCCAACCACGGTGGCCAGGGCGAGTTCACCGGCGTTGACCGGCTCCATGGGATCAGCTGCGGCGGCCCGGGCGGTCGCTTTCACCGTCGTCGACATCACCGCCGTCGACGTCACCTTCTGCGTCGGAGCCGGCCGTTTGAGCACCGAATTGGCGCCTGCCTTGCTTGCTCGCGGAGCGCTCGGACCGGCCGCATGGCCACGCGCAGAGGAGGCCGCCGGGCGGGCGCTGCCGGAGCCGTCAGAGTCTGCCCATGCGACCGCTGTCGACGAGGCCAGTGCCGCACCGATACCCAGCGCGACCGCCAGACCACCGACTCGACCGATATGAGCAGACGCTTTCATGCATCTGTGTATACGGGACCTGGCGCAGCAGTGGAGTCAATTTGCCGCCACCGTCTCATTCCGCGGCGTTCAGCAACCGCTCCGCGAAGTCGGCGGGCCGGACGAACGGAGACATGTGAGCCCACGCGTCCACGGTCTGCAGGCGGGCATCGGGCAGGTCAGCCGCCAGTGTGGACATCACTTCGGGGGTGCACCCGAGATCCTGGCGCCCGCAGAGCAGGGTCGCCGGCGACCGAATCTGCGCAAGCTCCGCGCCGCGGTCGTAGGTTGCCAGCGCTTCCAGTGTGGTCGCGTAGGCCGACGATGACACCGCTGCCAGGCGCCGGCGGACGTCCTGGATCACCGGGCCCTCATCGGCGATCTCGGCTGCGGTGAACCAGCGCGTGATGGTTGCCTCGACGTCGAGCGGCGCTCCTGCGCGCAGTGCTCGTGCCGCTTCGTGAAATTCGGCCACCGGGATATCGCGCGTGCACACCAGGATCAATCGGCGAACACGGTGCGGCGCAAGCAAAGCCATTTCCATGGCCACCTGGCCGCCTAGGGAATGCCCGACGACGATCAGCGGGCCGTCAGGCTCCCCGTCCAGGACCGCGGCGGCGAGGCGCTGCTGGAGGAGACCGCCGGCCTGCGGTCGGTTGAGGTCGGCGGCAACCGAATCGGCAGGCAGGTGGACGCGGACCGCATCCCAGATGCTGGGGTCAAGCGGTGTGCCGTGGAGAAGCATCCATCGTGCTGCGGGTGTCGGCATAAGTCCTCGACGTGATACCGGAGTAGAGCGTTTGCGCCGCGGGTGGGCAGGGGTGCAATCATGACTGATGCTCGGGCATCTGGGAATCAACGTCACTGACTTGGCGGCGGCCAAGGCCTACTACGACACGCTGATGCCACTTCTCGGGTTCGAACCATTTCTCGCCGACCATGACCAGTTCGCCTTCCGTCCCGCGGGCGGCAAGCCCGGGACGTATCTGTTCTTCTATCCAGCGGGCGATCCGTGCCCGTACTCCCGTGATGGCGCGGGCCTGCAGCACCTCGCCTTCATGGTGAAAACCCGCAACGCCGTCAACGAGATTCACCGCCAGGTACAACAGCTAGGTGGGCAAATCGTGCATGAGCCGCAATTCTTCCCGCAGTATCCGCCGCCCTACTTCGCGACGTTCTGGCTCGACCCGTTCGGCGTGTTGTTGGAAGCAGTCTGTCACCACGACCGCAGCTGATCGTACACAGGTCGGTGGCTCCGGCACACAAGCCGGAGCCACCGAATCAGCTACTGCGACTTAGCCGTTCTGGCCGTTTGCGCCGTTGCTGGTCGTACCCGTGCCGCCCTTGCCGCCGTGGCCCGGACGGCTGCCGGCCAAGCCACCACCGGTGCCGCCGTTACCGCCCTTGCCTCCGGTGCCGACGCCGGTGACCGCAACGCCTGGCCCGCCGTTGCCGCCGTCTCCACCTGAACCGGTGTACGCACCGCCGCCCCCGCCGTTTCCACCGGTGCCGCCGGTACCGTTTCCGGTGCCGGTGGATATGCCGCTGCCCGCAGTGCCACCCTTACCGCCGTTACCGGCGAATGTGCCTCCGCGACCGGCATTTCCACCGTCGCCACCGACGCCGGTGCCGGTCACCGAGGTGCCGCTGCCACCCGTTCCGCCGTTCCCGCCGGAGCCGGCCAGGCCGGAATGACCACCGCGACCGCCGGTGCCGCCGGTCGCCGTCCCGGTCGTCGAGAGCACGTTGCCACCGGTGCCGCCATTGCCGCCGTTCCCGAAGGCGCCGGATGCGCCACCGCGACCGCCGTTGCCGCCGGTGCCGTCACCGGTAAGGGCGAGGTTGGAACTTCCGTTGCCGCCGCTCCCGCCGTTGCCGCCGAATTGGCCGCCGCTACCGCCGTTTCCACCGTCGTTTGGCGTGCCCGTCACCGCGTCGGTGGTGCCGCCGCCGCCGTTACCGCCGTTGCCGATACCGCCGGAGTTACCGCCATTGCCGCCCTTGCCACCAAGGACGGCACTGCCATCGCCGCCATTACCGCCGTTGCCGTAGAAGCCGCCGTTACCTCCCCTGCCACCATCGCCGGCGGTCAACACATTTCCGGCGCCACCGTCGCCGCCGTTGCCATAGATGAGCCCGCCGTTACCGCCGTTGCCACCCAGGACACTGCTTCCGCCGTTGCCGAACAGACCGGCGTTGCCGCCATTGCCCGTGCCGGCCGTACCACCGTTGCCTGCGAAGGCGCCGCCGTTGCCGCCATTGCCGCCGGTGGCACTGTTGCCGCCGTTGCCGATGAATCCGGCATTGCCACCGTTGGCGAATGCGCTGTTACCGCCTGAGCCGTAGAACAGTCCGCCGTTGCCGCCGTTTTGCCCGGGCAGCACACCTGCTGCACCGTTGCCGATCAGGAATCCGCCGTTCTGGCCGGGCAGTGTTCCGTCGCCGATCATCCCCCCGGTGAACACGAGCGTGAGCGGATTGGCCAGGATCGGTTCGGCGAACGCGTTGATGATCGTGATGGGATCCAAGCCGGGGATCCCCGGCGCGGCATTCGCGTGCAACAGAGCCTGTGTAACGGAGCCGGCTCCGGAATCCCCGACCAGTGAACTCGCGGGCAGGGCCGTGCAGAGCGGCGCCACGTTGCAGGCCGGAGCGGTTGGAATGGTTGGCGCCGCCGACGCGGTCGCAGCTCCGAATGCACCGGTGACCCCAGCCGTCAGAGCTGCCCCGATCATCGCGCCGCCGGCAGCCTTCCTGGCCACCGAACCTCGATTGACTTGTGTTTTGCGGTGTTTGCCCATCGCCATTGATTTGGACATATTTTTTCCTTTCGGAGCCCGGATCCCCCGATCCGGATACTGATGTGCTGATCCCTGTGAATTAGCTGAGAACACGAGTCGTCCCAGCTCGGCGCGACTTGGACCCCCGCCACAGTGCCTGCGGCTTAACCACTGCGATCAGTACGAAAACTCCGGAAAGCCTGGGCCCACCCCACCCGCTACGTCGGCCCGAACGACCGCCCAGGCCGACATTTGCCACCGTAACAGTTAGCTGTAGAAATGTGAGCACTATTTTCCGTCAATATATGACGAATTAGAGCGAATTATTTTCGCGCACGCAGATTATTTGCTTGCGCGGTTAATTACAACCACAAGCGGTATTTGCAGGTCGCGGAATTGCTGAAAAGTGGGGCTGCCCGTTCCACGAAGTGAGTGAGTCGCCGCCCTTAGCTGCCTGAACGAGTGACCCAAGTTGCCCCCTCTGTCGTAACGACAATTAACCAACAGAGGCCGAAGACATCTGCTGGCGCGGGTGAGCGCACTTGACGAGCACCGGCAAACCGTCGTCAATCGAGTGGTGAATTGTCCATGTGATCGGTGACCTTGTTCCCTGGTTGGTCGCGAATTCGAGACGCAGGCTCTAGCTGGCGGCATTGGCCGACGAGCTCAGAGCGGAAGGGATCGGAGACCTACGTGATCGACCACGACATCGACGTAGCACCCGCACTGCCGAGATGCGGAACCGGCCATGACAGCTGAAGCTCCCCCGCGGGGGGAACTCGAGGCCGGCCGTCCATTTCCGGCCCGTACGGGTCCAAAGGGCAACCTGATCTACAAGCTGGTCACGACGACCGATCACAAGTTGATCGGCATCATGTACTGCGTCGCCTGCTTCAGCTTCTTTTTCATCGGCGGTCTGATGGCGCTGTTCATTCGCGCCGAGCTGGCTGTGCCGGGCTTGCAGTTCTTGTCGAATGAGCAGTACAACCAGCTGTTCACCATGCACGGCACGGCGATGCTGCTGTTCTATGCGACGCCGATCGTGTTCGGGTTCGCCAACCTGGTGCTGCCGCTGCAGATCGGCGCCCCCGATGTGGCGTTCCCGCGGCTCAACGCGCTGTCGTTCTGGCTCTTCGTGTTTGGGGCGATGATCGCGCTGGCCGGGTTCATCACCCCGGGTGGTGCCGCCGACTTCGGCTGGACGGCCTACACGCCGCTGTCGGATGCGATGCACTCACCGGGCGCCGGCGGTGACCTGTGGATACTGGGCGTTGCGGTCGGCGGTCTTGGCACCATCCTCGGCGCGGTGAACATGATCACCACCGTGGTGTGTATGCGTGCGCCCGGCATGACCATGTTCCGGATGCCGATCTTCACCTGGAACATCTTCGTCACCTCGATCCTGGTGCTGGTGGTGTTCCCGCTGCTGACCGCCGCACTGTTCGGCCTGGCCGCCGACCGTCGCCTGGGCGCGCACATCTACGACCCGGCCAACGGCGGCACCGTGCTGTTCCAGCATCTGTTCTGGTTCTTCGGCCATCCCGAGGTGTACATCATCGCGCTGCCGTTCTTCGGCATCGTGACCGAGATCTTCCCGGTGTTCTCCCGTAAGCCGGTGTTCGGTTACACCACGCTGATCTACGCGACGATCAGCATCGCGGCGCTGTCGGTGGCGGTGTGGGCGCACCACATGTACGTCACCGGTGCAGTCCTGCTGCCGTTCTTCTCGTTCATGACGTTCCTGATCGCGGTGCCCACCGGCATCAAGTTCTTCAACTGGATCGGCACCATGTGGAAGGGCAGGCTGACGTTCGAGACGCCGATGCTGTTCTCCATCGGCTTCCTGGTGACGTTCCTGCTGGGTGGCCTGTCCGGAGTGCTGCTGGCCAGCCCGCCACTGGACTTCCACGTCAGCGACAGCTACTTCGTGGTCGCGCACTTCCACTACGTGCTCTTCGGCACCATCGTGTTCGCGACCTACGCCGGGATCTATTTCTGGTTCCCGAAGATGACCGGCCGTCTGCTCGACGAGCGCCTGGGCAAGGTGCACTTCTGGCTGACGTTCATCGGCTTCCACACCACGTTCCTGGTGCAGCACTGGCTCGGCAACGCGGGCATGCCGCGCCGCTACGCCGACTACCTACCCACCGACGGATTCACCACACTCAACATCATCTCGACCGTCGGTGCGTTCATTCTCGGTGTGTCGGTGCTGCCGTTCGTGTGGAACATCTTCAAGAGCTGGCGCTACGGCGAGGTCGTCACCGTCGACGATCCGTGGGGTTACGGCAACTCGCTGGAATGGGCCACCTCCTGCCCGCCGCCGCGACACAACTTCACCGAGCTGCCCCGAATCCGTTCGGAGCGACCGGCATTCGAACTGCACTACCCACACATGATCGAGCGGATGCGTGCGGAGTCTCACGTCGGTAGCGCGCACGGTCCCGCCAGCGGGGACATGACCCGGGCCGACGAGAACGTCCGCACCTAAGTAGTGCCACTACTGTCCCAGCCGGTGGGCACGACCGAGCCCTCGACGGGAGGCAGTCGAGCGTGCGCCTGTATCGGCTCAGGGGCATCGGGATCGCTAACTGTCTGGAGTGAGATTCACAGCCAACCCGTGAAGAAGCAGATCGAGGAAGCGGTCCAGTTCGGCGGCGCCGTCGTAGGAGGCCAGGGCAGGTGCGACTGCGCGCACAAGGGGGAATTCGGTGATCGCGAG
Source organism: Mycolicibacterium aromaticivorans JS19b1 = JCM 16368 (assembly GCF_000559085.1). Classification (NCBI taxonomy): domain Bacteria; kingdom Bacillati; phylum Actinomycetota; class Actinomycetes; order Mycobacteriales; family Mycobacteriaceae; genus Mycobacterium; species Mycolicibacterium aromaticivorans. The sequence goes on from NZ_JALN02000001.1 coordinate 1,039,533, forward strand.
CCGATGCAGACCGAGACGCAGTACGTGGTCGGTTTCCTCGGGTCGCTCGATCACCTCCTGCAACTCGTTGAGGATGTGGCCGTAGAGGAAGCCAAACAGCAGCCGGTAGATGTGGAGCGCCTCGTCGCCGGTGAACCCGGCAGAGGTGAGCAGTGCGAGGACGTCTTCGAGTGGGCGCAGCATGCCTGGTGGTCGCTGTCCAAGCGGAGTGGCCAACGGTCGCGTGACCAGCAGCGGCACCACATTCGGATGGGTCAGGGCCAACTGCCGGAAGGAGTGCGCGACGGTGCGCAGTTGACCTGCCCAGTCAGGGTCTGCGGTGTCTACCGATAGCTGCGCGAGCACAATCTCGGCGACGCCGTCGAGCACCGCGGCCTTGTTGGGTACGTGCCGGTAGATCATCACCGGATCGCGACCCAGTGCCTCGCTGAGGCGGCGCATGGACAATCGATCCACGCCGTCCCGGTCGACGATCGCTTGCGCCGTTTGCAGGATCATCGACCGGGTGAGCTGATCGTTGTCTCGAGCGGCGACCGGCGCGAACTGTTCGCCGTCGCCAGTGCCTGCAGCTGGCTCGCCCGGCGGTCTCGTCATTGCCGTTGCACTTCCTTTCCGCTTCCCGCCTCGTCGTGGGGTCCTACGGGGCGGGTCCACACTACATGTCAACGTTGTGCGTCAACAGTGTGTTTACGGTGTTGACATCGACCCATATGCGGCGTGTACTGGAGGTCTAACACCGGGATCAGAGGCGCAACATGATCGTCATTATTGGATTGGTCGTCCTGCTCATCGCGGTGTTCGTGGGGTTCACCGGCGTACTTGCCAACGCGGGGGCTACGCATCCGTTGACCGAAAACTTCTCGGTGCTCGGCTATCACGTGACCGGCTCGACCGGGACATTGTTTCTCTTCGGCATCGTCGTCGGCCTGGTAGCGATGCTGGGACTTTCAGTGTTGCTCGCCGGAGCGCGGCGCACTGCCGGCCGCGGCCGCGACGCCCGAAATCAACTCGCCAGGTCGCAGCGCGAAACGGAGTTTCTCAACCACGAACGCGACGAAAGGGTCGACAGGCGGCCCGTCGCTGCGACCACCGACCCTGAGACGAACCCGCAACCGGCACCGACCCGCCGCGGAAGGATTCGCCTGCTCAGTCGGTTCTCGCGCGACACAGAATCCACCGAAACCGCACACGTCGCCGAACGCCGGTAGCCGGTTCACCCGAGCCGAATTCTGTTGCATACAAAAGTTTTTGACCCATGAAAGAGAGAATCCGCAATGAGCATCGGAAAGAAGCTCGCGCATAAGGTCCAGACCGCCAAGGGCGCCACGAAGAAGTATCTCGGCCGCGCCACCGGCAACACCCGGCTGCGCATCGAGGGACGCGTCGATCGGTTCAAGGGCAACAGCAAACAGGCAGGAGACAAAATCGCCGACGCTCTTAAACCATGACACGACGGCCCCAACGCCACACACCACCGCATCGAAATCAGGTAAATGTCATGATCGTCCTCGGAATCATCCTCATCGTGCTGGGGCTGCTGCTGCCCAGCCTCGTACCGACCTTCGCCTTCGCGCACATCGTTCTGGTCATCGGAGTCATCCTCCTGGTTGTCGGATTGCTGCTCATGCTCATGGGGCGAATGGGGCATGCGGTCGGCGGCCGGCGTCACTACTACTGATCGGACTACCGAATCACCGGGGCGCCAAATCTCACAGCGGCGAATTACCAGATGCCCCAGTTCAATTCAGACCGCCGAGCAAGCTCCAACGCGATCGGTGTCAACTAACGAACCATTCAACCAAGTCAAGGAACCGCCATGACAACAAGCACCATCCTTCTGATCGTCGTCATCGCGGTCGCGGCACTTGTGCTCGTCGCCGCAATCGCGGTGGTGGCACGTAACAAACGGATCCAACACCGTCGAACCGAAGCCGCAAACATCCGCGACAAAGCCACCGAAGAGTCGCACATGGTCAGGCAACGCGAGGCGCTCGCCGATGAGATAGCCGCCAGGGGCCGTGTCGCCCACGCCGAGGCCGACGCCAAAGCAGCCCATGCCGCGGGCCTGGAGCATCAAGCGCACATACGTCGCAATGACGCCAGCACCGCCCGCGACAAAGTGAATGAGGAGTTCAAGCGCGCTGACAAGATTGATCCAGACACCCACGCCCGCGATGACACACCGCGGGATGACGCCGAATCCCAAGACAGCGTTCGCGATATCCCCGCGTCAAGCAACGCAGCCCATCGATGACCAGACCACCTAGCCTCGCAGAATTCCGCTAGCCAGCCGTGGCCACACGCACCAAAATGTAAGTGCGTCTGGCGATTCCGGGGCCGGGCGCCGGCAATTCTTGGGCTTCAAGGCGTGCTCAGTGACTCGTGTTCCCTCAGATCAGCCGCGACTAGCCGAGCCAATTAAGACCCACCGACGACAAATAGACCACGGAAAGGACCGACGATGTCAGAAAAATGGGGCATATCCAGAATTGGTAAGCCGGAGCTTGAAGTCGGTGAAACCCTTCAGGAAGCGATCATTCGGCTTCAGATCCTGCCTCTCCCCCCGTTTGCCTGGACGGATTGCTTCCTGCAAACGGTTCGCGGACATCAAGTCACGATCACCGGGACAGAGAACCACCCCGACAAAATTGAGGCCGTCGCACGTCCTGCGGATGTCGAGGAAGTCCTTCGAAAGATCGACTCCGCGATCGACAATGCCAACAAGTACGTGGAGAAGGTCGTGCACGCCACGCGACTCACCGACAGTGCCATCAAAGAGGTCGCGGACGATGACAGGAAGAAGCTTCAATCTGAGCTCAACCAGCTCGCGGAGCGACTCGCCAAGCCGGAATACGCGGTAGCCCCAGGCTCCGAGTGAGCGCATTAATTCTGGCTGGCGGCCCCTGGAGGCACGGGGCGGTGGTTGCTGTGGACTACGGCATGCGTTTTGGATTCCGCGGACTTGGAGCCCGTTGGGAGATGGATCGTCGAGATTGATTCGGCGGGAATTGGTTTGCCTGCAGATGGCGTCGGGGTGAAAGCCGAATCTTCGTGGCGCAGGTTGTCCGACGGGGCTACAGTTCGCTCGGCGAGGGCAACTCGTTGAGACGCCTCGCCGCGTTCGTCAGCCGATCGTCGGGAGAGCTGCCATGTCGATGACGCCGAAGGCGCCCGCCGCGGCGTTGCCGGCGGTGCTGCCCGCCGCACAGGTCGCGGCGGCTCCGGTTGATGAGGTCCTCGGTTGGCTGGATAGTTCCGCGCAGGGGTTGTCCAGTGCGCAGGCGTCTGAGCGGCTGCAGAAATTCGGCCCGAATGCCGTTCGGACCCATCATGTCAACGCGCTCGCGGTGCTCGGGCGTCAGTTGCGCAGCGCGGTTCTGATCTTGTTGGCGGCCACCGCCGTTGTCTCGTATTTTCTCGGGGACAGCTTGCAGGCGATCATCATCGGCGTGATCTTGGCCGCCAGTATCGGTCTGGGTTTTATCAACGAGTACCGCGCCGAGCGGGCCGCCGCGGCCCTGCACTCGGGTGTCCGCCACACCGCGGTCGTTCGCCGCGACGGCGCGTTCGCCGCGCTCGATGTCACCCAACTGGTACCAGGCGATGTGATCCGGCTGTCGCTCGGCGAGGCCGTTCCTGCGGACCTACGCATGATCGAGGCGACCGGCCTGGAATGCAATGAGAGCATCCTGACTGGGGAGTCGACAGGCTCGGAGAAGTCGCCTCGCCCGGTGGCCGCCGATGCCGAGCTGGCCGAATCTAGCGATCTGGCATTCATGGGCACGATCGTGAGCGCCGGCGAGGGAGTAGGGGTGGTGTATGCCACCGGGCGAAACGCCGAATTCGGCCGTATCGCGGCCGGTCTGGGTGAGCGGCAGCCCGAGACCGACTTTCAGGTCGGTCTGCGCCGGTTCTCCTATCTGCTGCTGCAAGTTGCGATCGCGTTGACAGTCTTGATCTTGGTCAGCAACCTGTTGCTGCGTAAACCGGTGATCGATTCAGTGCTGTTCTCACTCGCGATCGCCGTGGGGATCACTCCACAACTGCTGCCGGCGGTGGTCAGCGCCAGTCTGGCGACAGGGTCACGCCAACTGGCCAAAGCCAGGGTGTTGGTCAAACGCTTAGTGTGTATCGAAGACCTCGGCGACATCGACATCCTGATCACCGACAAGACCGGTACGTTGACCGAAGGCCGGATCAGCCTGGTCGACGCAGTCGACCACGCCGGCACGCATAGCGATTCAGTCCTGCGTCTTGGGCTGCTCGCCACTGATGTCGACCCGACCTCGGGTGGGGTCAGCGCGAATGCGTTGGACGCCGCACTCTGGGAATCGCCCAAGGCCAAGGATCTGGTAGGCGCCGGAGTACGACATGTCGCGAGCGTGCCCTTCGACCATATCCGCCGCGCGACCTCGGTACTGGTCGATGACAACGGGAAACAGATCGTGGTCCTCAAGGGTGCACCTGAGCAAGTGCTGGCCCGATGCCGGATGACCCCGCAGGACACACAGGAAACGCTGGACGTGTTGTTCGCCGCCGGCCGCCGGGTGGTCGCGGTGGCCGCTAAACCAGCGGCCGAGCTGACCACGATCACCGCGGACGACGAGTGCGATTTGATGTTGGCCGGGTTCGTCGTCTTCGCCGACGAACCGAAAGCCGCTGCGCGCCAGTCCCTGAATCAACTGGCCGCTCTGGGCATCGAGCTGAAGATCGCCACCGGCGACAACCCCCGTGTTGCCGAAAAAGTCTGCGCCGACTTGGGTTTGGCGTCCAAGGGCACCATCACCGGTGCGCAACTGGAGGCGCTCGGCGCCGACGACTTCAGCGATGCCGCGCAGAATCACACGATCTTCGCCCGCATCTCCCCGGAGCAGAAGGCGCAGCTGATCACCTCCGCGCGGCGCACTGGTCGATCGGTCGGCTTCCTCGGAGACGGTGTCAACGATGCCTTGGCACTGCACGCCGCCGACGTCGGGATCTCGGTGGAAAGCGCCACCGACGTCGCCAAAGACGCCGCCGATGTGGTGCTGTTGGAGAAGGACCTCGGCGTGCTGGCCACCGGGGTGGCCGAGGGCCGGCGGATCTTCGCCAACACCATCAAGTACGTGCTCATGGGCACCTCGAGCAACTTCGGAAACATGTTCAGCGCCGCCGCCGCGTCGGCCCTTTTGCCGTTCCTGCCGATGCTGCCCAGCCAGATCCTGTTGAACAATCTGCTCTACGACAGCTCACAGCTCGCCATTCCCACCGACCGCGTCGACGAGGACCAACTGCAAGCACCCTCACACTGGAACATCGGCTTCATCCGACGATTCATGCTCACCTTCGGCCCGATCAGTTCGCTGTTCGACTTCCTGACCTTCGGCCTGATGTTGGGTGTGCTGCACGCCGGTGCCACTGAATTCCGCACCGGCTGGTTCGTGGAATCGCTTGCCACACAAACGTTGATCATCTTCGCGATCCGTACACGCAGGGTGCCGTTTTTCCGCAGCCGGGCCAGCGTTCCATTAACGCTCACCAGTTTCGCCGTGGTTGCAATCGGCATCCTGATCACGATTTCGCCGCTGGCGCGCCCACTGGGCTTCACGGCGCTACCGCTGCAGTTCTTCGCCGCGCTTGCCGGCTTCGTCGTTGTCTACCTGATCCTGGTGGAGTTCACCAAGAAGTGGTTCTATGCCGAGCAGACCCGCATGGCCGAAAAGCCGCAGCGCACCCGCGGCCGCGAACATCGCATCCATCGAAGGGCCGCACGGTTCAGTCACCCCGGTGCCATCACCGGCAGCACATAAACGCTCGCATTCCTTGCGTGTCAGCTTCGTTCGCCGGCGCCCCCGGCGTCTCCGCTGCTCATCGAATCTGCTCGCGCACAGCAAGACGCAGACCTGATCGACGGCGGCCGACCTCGACGGCATGGTCGGCGAAGCGTTCGTAGAAGCAACCAAGCAGCGCGGTGTCGGCTGCCGCGGGTATCCCATGCTGCCACGTCGGGCCACAGGTAGCGCATGCGTTGCAGCTGTTGGCGATTCGATAGACGTTAAAGCCGGCGATGTCGAAGGTCAGGATTTGGTTCGAGAGAACGCCGCGCCCTGCCAGTCGCTCATTTTAGAGCTTGTTCGCTCGCCGCAGGCGGTAGCTGGGGAGTTGCAGATAGCCGCGCACCCGGCGTAGTGCCCTAGGAGACAAGCTGAACTGGTTGGTATCGGCTAGTTCGGTAGCCATCGCCTGGTCAACCCGGATGGTGCCCATGCGGGCGATGTTGGCGAGGCGCGCGGCGATATCACCACGGAGCCGAACACGTCACCATCACGGTCAAGCACCGGCCCGGACGCTAGCCCGGCGCGCACGTGCGGCAGGGTGTCATCAGCAGTGAACATGTCGAGCAACTGCAAGGTGGCCTACGCCGCCGATACGGAATCACTGATCACGAAGAGGATTTCGTCGTCGAGGTTTCTGGATCACAAGGGTGAAACGCTCGTGCCGCAAAGTAGGTTCCAGGTAAACACGAAGCAGCAGCGCGCCTTGCGCCGGCGCCCCCGTAACGCGCTCATGCGGAATTGGTGATCTGGTTGTCATCTAGTCCCGATAACGTTCCGATGCATGAGGATCGTCTTGCCTGTGATCGCCGTGGTGCTGCTCGTCGGCGCGATTGCGGAATTCATGTGGTGGATCCTTGCCGCGATCGTCGTGTACTGGCTCTACTGCGGCGGCCGGCGAGTCCTGCGCTGGTATCAGGCCCAAGCATTTGCCCTCAGACCTCGGCAAGCTGAGATCCCAGGCTACGGAGTCTCGGCCTTCTGAGCTACGGGCCTGGCCGGTTTCCGCACGCAGGACATAAGGCTATGGCGTCAGCTGATCAATCAGCTGTTGCTCGGTGAACGCGGCCACACTGTTTAGGTTGCGCGCGGCGGTGCGGGCCCGTCAATAGGCCGAAGACACTCCCGACCACCCAGTGACCGACGCCGAGTCGGTGCGTATGGCTGCTCACTCATCTAAGTGGGGGCGGTCATCGATGGCGACATCGCTCACCTGCGGTGGCGGTGGCATGCCCGGGCGTTCGTAGTCACCGCGGCGCACATCGTCGTCGATGACGGCAGCGTCGGCCGCATCAAGCCGCGGAATGCCGTAACGCAGACGCAGGTCTACAACCTGCTCGGTGGCGACCGACCAGAGGTCCCAGTGCCCGGAGTAAAGATCTTCGGTGGTGGCCACACCGCGATCCCAGGCGACCCAGAGCTTCGCCAGATCAAGTCCAAGATGCACGTTTCCCTGATAATTATCCCGCCAGGACGGGTCGGCCGCGATCCGATCATGATCGCCGGCGTTCAGACCCTTATTGATGTCAATGCCCATGTGATAAATCAAAATCGTTGGAATGATATGACTTTCCATCAAATCGGTGTTGCCTCGCTTGGCGGCGCCGGTGAACGCCGCAACCAGGAGTTCCCCCTGCGCCGAGGTGCTGTAGCCGCTGAGCACATGCAGGCTGTCGTGGGGTGTTGCCCACGTCTCGTTAAGCGCCCGCGGGTCGCCGGGAAACGCGTATCCGTTGTCGCGATAATGCTCGAAAAAAGCGCGCCCGAGGCTTCCTGCCGGAAAATCTCTGAGCGCATCGTAGCGGGCGCGCAGCTGGGGATCCGCCCGATCGCCGCCGTACGGCAGGAACGGCCCGTACGGATCGTCGGGGATCCACGGCATCCCGGGGATGGTGGCGACGTTGTGGCGAATTTGGTCGAAGGCAGCCCATGCGATGTCGTTGGCCAGCAGCGCGGCCATAGCGGCGACGAAGTCCGCACGGACATCGAGGGCGGACGCATAGCGCCCCACCAGAGCGAGCTTGGCGTCTTCTATGACGCCATCATTGAGCGCCATCACCGAGAGCATCCGGATCGCGTTGAGCCGCAGTCCTTCGCTCGACAGGATGTCACCCAGTTCGGTAGGCGTGATGGTCGGCAGCGCGTCCACGTCGACATCATCAGGCTGCCCGAACACGGTGTTGAAAGCGCTGCTGATACCGCGTGCGTCAGCCGCGGACAGCGGAAGCGTGTTATCGGCGCTGGCAACCGTTCGCATCGCGCGCAACACCGCAATCGCTTCGGCAGGACTCGCGGCAACGAACATCAGAACTCCGATCCGACGGACGATTCTTGATCCGCAGCGCCCACTGATCCTTTGGGGAAGGCTTGTTGGAAACATACTGTAATTGCGGTGTGCCTGGCACTTGCTGCGTGATTCCCATGCAACCGCTGTGGGTTTCCTACGCCTTCGAGAGCCCGTCGACGGTCGAGAGCCCGTCGACGTTGGCTTATTGTGACAGCAGATAGCGTTGCTGGACTTGATGATTGAGATCATATTGTTAGGCGCCTCGCGGCCCCGTACCGCGGAACCTGCACCTGTCCGTTGAGCGATGCCGTACCGAACAACGTTGACTTCGATGGGGTCCGGCTGTCAACCTCAGGCGGCCAGTTTGGGCGATGTATCAATAGTGTGGGCTGGAATCCCCGATCTGCTCGGGCACATTGGGTAGCGATATCCGCGAACGTAGATTGCCTCGGGGCCAGCGAGATGGAGATAGCCATGATGTGGTCGGCTTGGGACAGTCTGGCGGATTACGGCCCGCTGTTCACCCCTATCGCCGCGGGGATCGGTGCGGCCGTGCATGTTTGGCGTGTTCGCCCGTGTCCGCCCGGACGGCCCAGCGAGATCGTGCTGCTGTGGCTATTCGGCGGGGTGGTGGGGATAGGAGGGCTGGTGGTCACCATCTCGCACGTCTTCTTCGCCCAATCCACGGCTCAGCAGATCGGCTTTCCCGCCGGTAACCCGTTCCAATTCGAGGTCGGCATGGCCAATCTCGCCTTCGCGCTCCTGGGCCTCGCCTGCATCTGGATCCGCGAACGGTTCTGGGAGGCTACGGCTGCCGGTTTCGCTGTGTTCTACTGGGGTGCCGCAGTCGGCCACTTCATCGAGCTGTTCGGCCACGGTGACAACGCACCGTATAACGCCGGACCCATCCTCGTCACCGATGTCGGCTTACCCGCACTCATTCTCATTGCGCTGGCGAATCTGCGGCACACACAGCGTCTGAGCGGGCGGACCGAAGACGACCAGCGGTGAAGCAGAGCCCCCGCTGGATCAAGACGATGCTGGATCAAGACGATTCAGCAGGAGCTGGCAACCCCGCCCTCGCGGGCTGATCGTGCGCCACCGGCGGGCAATCGAATGAGGGCACCGGCTACAGTGCGCGACGCACCTCAGCCACCATGTCAACTCGCCCAGCTCGGCGAATTGCACGGTACGTCACGCGAACAAGAGGCGCCAGCACTGATCACGGTGCCGGGTGACCGCGCGGGATGCCAGCACGCTCTTGAACGCTTGGTAGCGGGCGGTGCTGATTTGGTTGTCCTGCAACCGATTCGCGGCAGGGAAGAACAGCAGATCGCACACGCTAAGGCCCATCTGATTCGCAGGGTGTGACCCCCCGACCGTGAGCGGCCCGCCAGGCGGCGTCCGCTATTGCGCGCCGCGGAAATAAGGTTCGACCGTGCCGCTGAGCTTGACGACCATCGGATTTCCCCGGCGATCCTTAGCGGTAGGAACTTCAACACGCACCCAACCCTCGGTCACGTTGTATTCGTGGACGTTGGTTTTTTCAACGCCGTTGAATCGAATACCGACGTCGCGCAGAAGCACTTCCTCGTCGTAGAAGGCGCTTCGCGGATCGATGGAGAGGTGATTCGGTGGAACCTCTGGGTTCGGGTCCTCGGACATGATGGCTTTCATTGAAGGCTGCATTCGATCTTGGATGTGGTTCTCAAGGAATCTACGCGACCCCGGGTTGGCCGGTCTCACGTAGGGGATGGCGGGCCGACTCCGGGGATCACGAACGGTGGCCCGTCAGGCGAGTCTCACTGCGCACTCGACGTCTGCAGCCACGAACTGGCCGCAAACACGGCACTTGATGACAGTGGAGAACGTTGCCACAGCCTCAATCCGCTAGGGACCGGTGTGGCCCGTCAAGACGGTTGGCCGCCTGCGTCAACGCCACGACGGCGCCGTTCCGAGTTCGTCATCCGAGGTCAGGTGCGACCGAGCCAGCGGTACTCGGCAGCGAAGTTTCAGATGCAGTCAGTCGACAACGTCGATAGAACAACGTCCAAATCCCTCTGAGCAACAGAAAGAATGCCATCATGCCTGGTGGAGCTAAGGGGATTCGAACCCCTGACCCCCACACTGCCAGGAGCGGGCAGAGTCCGTGACCAGGCACGATAGGTCGCAAGTTGTCGTGTAGGGGACGTCGTTGAGGCAGCAACTGTCGTCAGCGTTGTCGTCAAAACTGTCGTCACTCGCCTCGTAAAAGCGGTGCCACTAACGGGCCGCTCCCCATGCGGCCGTCCTGTCGCTGCGATCGGTTGTGTCAAGGGTGGCGAAGCCACGACGAAGTCGCGCCGAAGGCGCTCTTTACTCGGCCGATCAGCGGGCCAGACACTTCGGAAATGGAGGGTGGCAGCCGACCAGCTGCGCGTCGCGACCGCCGCCGGGGTCTCGTGACAACAGGCGTCTCGGCGTCGGTGGGCAAAGGTCGGCTTACGGGGCGATTGCCGCTTCAGACCGCTGCTTATGGGCCCAGAAAAACGCTGGGTGAGCTCTTAGGCTCGATTGATGGCTTCCTCACCGCTTCCTTCCGGTGCTCGTAGCGGCCGTCCAGCCCGGTGGCGACGTTGGATGCTCGAGGGGCTGTACAGTTTCGACCGCCGCGCAATCGCAGACTGGACAAGCCTGATGTCCAGCAACCTCCAGCGCCCTCAAGGCGCGGCGCCGACCGCGACCACCCGCTACATCGTGGACCTCATTCATTACACGACCGATCTCCGATATGCAGCACGGGTGCTGGCGGCACACGGTCATCCAGCCGGCCGCGCCTCGCTGGCCGATGCCGCGCTTGACTTCAATTCAGCATTAGATGGGCTTTGCGCCGCCCGCGACAAACTGCTGAAAGTTGTTTCCGCTGAACAGGTTACCGACACCGACGGCTAGGCGAGGTCGCATCTAAGCGGCCCGTGTTACGTAGGACCACGCGACCCCCGGGAAGCGGCGGTGGCACGTTTTCGCAGTTCAGCAGCAGTTGTAATGGTTTCAGGGCAGCTCGTGACATTGACGGACGCGCACGCCGTTCGGCATCGCGCAAGCCGTTTGGCCCCAAAGTGGTCCCAGCAGAGAACGGTGCCGCGAACAACCACGCTCGTGGTCAGGCGGGGCCCCTCTCAGGGGCCCAGGAGTGCCTTTATCTGAGACAGATTAGAAACTCTGTTGCATAGTTGATCGCGTAGTGCTGAGTCGTGTGCATACTGATCACGTGGCGACAAAGTCATTGCGCTGGGGCGCGTCCGCTGCGGCGGATGGGAGATCAGGGCGCGACCGATTGCTCGACGCCGCTGAGCGCTGCCTTGAGGTGCAGGGTCTCGCAGGCACCACTATGGAGGACATCGCCAGAAATGCCGGTGTGTCACGGGCGACGGTTTACCGGTACTTCGCGAGTCGCGAGGCCGTGATCTCTGGGGTCATCATTCGCGCCACCGAAGAATACCTACGCCGGATGGAACCGCGGTTGTCCGGCCATAGTGACTTAGGTTCTGCGATCGTTGATTTCATCGATCACACTGTGATTGCGGCCCGCCGAAGGCCCATCATCGGCGTCCTATTCGGCAGCGATCGTGAACTCGCGGGTGTGGGCCTTGCCGAGGGAACATCGACCATGCTTTTCGAACTCGTCACCGAGTTTCTTCGGCCTCTCTTCGCGACGCACTGGAACCAGTTGGCGCCCGGGGTCTCCGTTGATGACGCCGCGGAATGGATACTTCGCACCGTGCTGAGTCTGCTCACCGTTCGTGGCCCAAGGGATCGAAGCAGAGACGGACTGCGCACCTATCTGCAACGTCTTCTTCTACCCGCAATCGTCTCTGGCCAAGACGCAACGTGATGTAACAAGTCAGGCGTAGTGTCTCAAACACCAGCCCCCACACCGAGGAGAGGTGAACATGTCCGCGAACTTCGCCGCATTCGACGCGCAGGTCGCCAACCAGTTAAAAGGGGCGGCGTTGACGGCCGGCGGCCTGGCTGGCTACTTAGGATTTCGTCATACCGATTTCTTAGCGGGACGCCTCGTCGTCGAGATGGACGCCCGGGACGACTTAAAGACGCCCTTCGGCTCGTTGCACGGTGGCTGTCTGTCGGCGCTCGTTGACCACTGTCTCGGCGTCGTGTTCTATCCCGTCATTCCTGCCGGATCCTGGGTTGCGACCACCGAATTCAAGCTGAACCTACTCCGACCGGTGTCCAGCGGCACGTGCGTCGCGGTAGCCGAGATCATCTCGCTCGGGAAGAGCAGCGGTGTCGCGAGAATCGATATTACCAACGACGGGCGGGCTGTGTGCGCTGCCCAGGGCACTGTGACTGTTGTGGGCCAGAAGGCGGCCTCGTGATGTCCCCCGGGCTCGGCAGGCGGCGCAGGGTAAGACCTGTCCTCCAGCGAGTGCCCACCACCGACGGAGTCTCCTTGGCGGTCGACCTGTATCCGTGCGCGAAGCCGCGGGCAGCCGTATTGCTGCTACACGGAGGAGGCCAAAGCCGTCATGCGTGGGATGCGACAGCGCAGCGCTTACACGCACGCGGCTACCTCGCGGCGGCCTACGATGCGCGCGGACACGGGGATAGTGACTGGGACCCGGATGGCCGCTATGACCTTGATCGACTCGGCGGCGACCTGCTCGCGGTGCGTTCGCACGCGGCAGGTGGGCACCCTGTTGTGGCCATTGGAGCTTCCCTCGGCGGTCTGACGATCCTGGGCACTCACCTACTCGCATCACCTGACCTGTGGGACGCCGTGGTGCTGGTGGACATCACTCCACGCATGGAGATGCAGGGCGCACGGCGCGTCGTCGCATTCATGGCGGCGCACCCCGACGGTTTCGCCGATCTTGAGTCTGCCGCCGAGGTTATCGCCGCGTACAACCCACACAGATCGAAGCCAAGCAGCCTCGACGGACTACGGAAGGTCTTGCAGCAGCGCGCCGACGACCGTTGGGTATGGCGGTGGGATCCGGCCTTTGTGGCGTCGAATTTTGGCTTCCTGCAAGGTAATCCAGATGAGGGCGCAGCGGAGTTCGACCGGATGAGCATGGTGTTGATCGACGGCGCACGGCAGGTATCTGCTCCTACGCTTCTTGTGCGGGGGCTGTTGTCGGACGTGGTGTCGGAGGAGACAGTGAACGACTTCGTCGACCTCGTGCCGCACGCGCGCACGGTGGACGTGACCGACGCTGGTCACATGATCGCTGGAGACGACAACGACGCGTTCTCCGAAGCCGTCATCGATTTCCTCGACGAGGTTGTCTAAATCGAGCTAGAGGGAGAGCTTGTCCCGGGCACGTTCAAGCTCGGCCGGGTCGTGGCATGCAGTCACCAGGACACGCGACGCCCAGGGGCGCGTGCTGATGTAAGCGACGGTCGGCCAGGTCACGAGAATGCCGAACGCCAATAGCGCGGTCGCTGCGGGATCCGACAAGGAACGCACCCCTTGACGAATGGTCCCCAACGACTCGTTTGCTCGAAGTTGCCCGCCGTGCCCGTCGCAGCAAAATGCACAGCACCACCGCCGCACCCACGAGCTGCAAAATAGGACCTTCTGGTATCGCTCCGATACTAGCAGTACCATAAATACAACACATCGGAGTGTTGAACAGGAGACCGACATGCATACGCAGTGGATCGAACAGCGCACCGTCCAGCGAGTTTCGTTGCGAGAAGGCCTGGTTCTGAGTCTCGACGACTACAACGAACTCGTCATCGCGCGGCCCATGAGGCTGACCTTGCCGGCGATCGGGTCGCATCCGTCCGAAGAAGTGCTTATCGATCCCGCCCGGGTGTCGGCTCAGGAGCGTCCACTACTCGATTTGGCCGGCGCAGTGTGCACACGGGCCTGGTGCGATGACGAGGGGGCGCTGCATTTGGGCTTCTCCCGCGGGCATTGCATCGATGTCGATCCCGACAGCCACGAGACGGCGTGGGAGCTGTACGGCAAACGGCATGGCTACATGGCTTGCCTCCCGCATGGACGTGTGCGCGTCGTTCGCCATGACCTGGTCGATGACGAAACTGACGGTGCTGCAAATTGATTCGATGATTCGGAGCCGGGTTGCCGAGATAGCCGCCGTTTGCCCGGGGGTCGCGCGGGCAAATAGGAAACCGTTAGTATCGGTGCTATACCGATAGTTCCACTCTTGAGGGGGCGTGACGGTGGCTGATGATGTCCACGGTGTCGGGACCGTTTCTCGACGCGTCCGTCTTGCCGACCCCGCAGCGTCGCCGGAATACAGTGCGCGGCTGGCCAGGCTTGCCGCCTTCACGGTTCACCACAAGGCGCTCGTGATCGGTGGGTGGCTCGCCATTGCAGTGGTGCTAGCGCTGTTGTTCCCACAGCTCGAAACCGTTGTGCGGCGACAGTCGGTCGACCTCATTCCCCGGGACGTGCCGTCATTTCAGACTGTTGACCGCATGAGCGCTGCGTTCGGCGAGCAAGGGTCGAAGACGATGCTGTTCGTCGCCATGGAAAGCCCCGCTGGGCTGACGCAGCAGGCGCGGGATCGATACTCGAGGCTCGTCGAGCGCCTTCGAGCCGATCACGCCCACGTGCTGCTGGTGCAGGACTTGCTGGCCGATCCCGTGATGAAGGCACAAGCCGTCAGCGCAGACGGCAAAGCGTGGTTCCTACCGGTGGGGGTGGCCGGGACTCTGGGTGATCCCACTGCAGCGGAATCGGTGCAGGCAGTCCGCGCCACCGCCCAACGCGCCTTCGACGGGTCGGACATCACCGTCCGCGTGACCGGTCCCCCGGCAACCTTCAGTGACCAAATCGCTTCTGCCGAACACGATTTGCTGTTCATCTCGATCGCAACGGCCGGGTTGATCGCGTTGATCCTGCTGATGGTCTACCGGTCGTTGTTTACCGCGTTATTGCCCTTGCTAGTCATCGGGCTGAGTCTGGCCGTCGGCCGTGGTGTCTTGTCCGCATTCGGGCAGCTGGGCATGCCGGTTTCGCAGTTCACCGTGGCATTCATGACCGCGATCCTTCTCGGCGCAGGAACCGATTACACAGTCTTTTTGATCAGCCGGTACCACGAACAGCGGCGCGCCGGTACCCCTGCCGATCTCGCTGTCATTCACGCGACGGCCAGCATCGGACGAGTGATCTTCGCGTCGGCAGCTACTGTCGCCCTGGCTTTTCTGGCCATGGTCTTCGCCACGCTGAGCGTGTTCGCCGGATTGGGACCAGCGTGCGCGGTTGCCGTACTTGTGGGCTTCCTGGCTACGGTGACACTGTTGCCGCCAGTGTTGGCGTTGGCGGCCCGACGCGGTATCGGTGAACCCAAGCCCGACCGCACCCGCCGGTACTGGAACAGCGTCGCTGTGGCGGTCGTGCGTCACCCTCGGCCGTTGCTCGTTGCTAGCTTGATGATCCTCCTGGCTCTTTCCGGTGCAGCTGCCACGATGAAGATCAGCTACGACGACCGAAAAGGACAACCTCCCACCACGGCTAGCAATGAGGGCTACCAGCTCCTCGACCGACACTTTCGCAAAGACGTCGTCATCACCGAGTTCCTAGTGGTCGAAAACCCCGTCGACATGCGCACCGGGAAAGGGCTGGCCGACCTCGACGAAATGGCATCGCGCATCTCCCAGATCCCCGGCGTGGTCAAGATATCCGGAGTCACCCGTCCGGCAGGCACCCGCCTTGACCAAGCGCAATTATCGTGGCAGAACAGGCAAATCGGCGACAAGATGGCCGGTGCCGTCGCCGATGGCAATTCCCGCCGCGATGACCTCGCCAAGCTCACCGATGGAGCCAACCAACTGGCCAACGGACTCGCGCAGCTCGACACATCTGTACGGACCGCACTGAAACCATTAGGCCCAGTGCTCACCCAAGCACAGTCCGCCGGCCAGGACTTCCAACGGTTTGCCCCACTTCTGCACCAACTCTCAGCGACCAGCCCCAGTATCGACAACGCAATACAAGCCGGCCCAGGCATCCGCCCGCTGGCCGAACGCACACAAGGCGCCATCGACACCCTGAACCCGCTCGTCGACCTGCTCAATGGGTCACCCTGGTGCGTCACAACTCCCCAATGCGCTCAAATCCGCGACCAGGTCCAGATCCTGGTTGCTCTGAGAAACAACGGATTCTTCTCCCAGGTCGCCGCGCTGGGTGACCGCTACGACCCCGCCACCAACGCCACCGTAACCGGCACCATCGCCGACGTTCAGACTGCCGTCAATGCCATAAACAAGGCATTCGGCGCGCTGGGAAAGCCCGCCGATCTCGCGGCCAACATCACCCGGCTACAAGACGGCATCAGCCAGCTCGCCTCCGGTTCCCGCGCGCTGGCCGATGGGGTAAAGACGCTGGCGGACAGCAATATTGAGATGCTATCCGGTATGAGCCAAATCGCCACCCAGCTTCAGAACTCGTCTCGCGCGTCCGCGGGTTCGGATGCCGCGTCCGGCTTCTACCTGCCCGCAGACGCCTTTGCGAACCGCCAATTCGCCGACGTCGCAAAGCAGTTCCTGTCACCCGATGGGAAAACGGCGCGATTCGCAGTGGAGACCAGCAACGATCCCTACAGCGTCGAAGCGATGGACCTTGCCCGCCAGATGACCCAAGTCGCCGATGGAGCCAGGCCGAACACCTCGCTGGCGAACGCCACGATCTCTGTCGCCGGCTTCCCCGCGGTCAATTCTGATATCCAGCGTCTGCTCTCGTCCGACTTCATCCAACTTGCCATCGCCACCCTGGTCATCGTTGGACTCATCCTGGTGGTGCTACTGCGCGCGCTCGTGGCACCGCTGTATCTCCTTGGCACCGTGGTGCTGAACTACCTCGCCTCACTCGGCATCGGAGTCATCGTTTTCCAATGGATACTCGGTCATGAAATCGCCTGGCCTGTACCGCTATTAGCCTTCATCATTCTGGTGGCAGTCGGTGCCGACTACAACATGTTACTGGTATCGCGACTGCGGGAGGAGAGCGGCAGCAATCTGCGTATCGGCGTTCTACGGACGGTCGCCACCACAGGCTCGGTCATCACCTCCGCCGGCCTGATCTTCGCCGCGAGCATGTTCGGCTTGATGATCGGCTCGGTCGCGATCATGATCGAGACCGGCCTCATCATTGGCTGCGGACTGCTGTTGGATACTTTCCTGGTCCGGACGCTGACCGTACCCGCCATCGCTACTTTGCTGCGCGAACGGAGCTGGTGGCCACAACGTCTCGCCACTAGACCAAGGACTGCGGCACCGTCGCGATACCGCCCGACAGTCGACGTCGGCGCGTGAGCATGCAGCTTGCCCTCACATCACGTTTGAGCCGTTGACCGCCCACGGCGCTTGGACTCACTGGGTGGGCGCCCATTCCACCGAATATGGGCTCGAGTGAATGCGGCCGTCTCCGAATAGCCAAGTCGGCGTGCAGTTTCCTCGACAGTGAGTCCCGAACTCAACAGCTCGGCGGCCAGCGCTGCGCGAACCTCGTCTGCGAGTGCGCGGTAGCTGGTTCCCTCTCCCGCCAAGTGACGGTGCAACGTGCGATCGGTGATGCAGAGTTCCCTCGCGATGGTCGCCATGGATGGGATCTGGGTCGAATCTTGGATCATCCGCATCCGCACCCAGGCTGATATGCCACGACGGGTTCGTCGACGGTTCAATAACTCCTCGCACTGGCGGATACAGATCGCCGCAGTCTGGGGATCTGGCGCGGGCATCGGTTGGCTCACCAGATCAGCGGGGACAATCAGGGCGTTGCGCACCGCGTTCTCCACAGTGACCGTCACGTTGTCGATCTCCACCAGACTTGCCGGCAGCTGCAGATCCGCCACCTCCAGTCGCATCGCGATCGGCGCGTCAACGCCACGCATGAGCGGCGGCAAGATCTGCAGGAACATTGCAAAATCGCGTTCGAGCAGAAACCTCCGCACATCGGGAGGAACCTGGGCGTTATCAAGACCGATGACCGCTTCGGTGTTGTTGAGTTCTGGTGCGGCCAGACTCAGGTAGACGGTACTGAGTGCGGCGTACCGGCAGGCGACGTCTATCGCGTCCCCAACGGTTGGACTCGAAATCAGTGCATAACCCAGAATGCCCATGTCGGCGAAGGTGTAGCGCGCACCGGTTTCCGTACCCAGTCCCGGTTGATCGCCGAGTCGGCCGATCAGGTTGCGAATCATCGTCAGTTCCTGACTCGCATGCATCTCGCTGGTCGGGTCCCTCAACCCCTGCGACGTGAGTCCTGTTCCAGACAAACAGATTTCAGGATTGAGGCCGTGGTGTACCGCGGTCTCCAAGATGTGTCGACCCGGCGCCGAGGAGCGCGCCACGTCCCACACCGGGGCCATCGGACTAGGCATGTGTCTGAAAATATCAAATGTCTGTCTGATTCTGTCATTATCGAGCCATTGCGACCGGCCTAACGTCATGTTATGTCGACGGATCTTCTACGGCCCCCACCACGCGCGGTGCTTTCTGCAACTCGCAGCTCCGTCACTGATCTGTGGCGTCCGGTTGCGACAGGGGCTTACCGCGATCTACGGCGCCCACGCACTGCATCGGCGCCGAAGTCGGTGCCACGAACCACATTCGATCCGACGCTCGCCGAGAACATCGCCGACCCCTATCCCGAGCTGCTGCGCATTCGTGAGCATCCGGTGGTCGTCAACGAGCGGCTCGGCGTCTGGATGATGGGGCGCTACGAGGACGTGCACAAGGCCGTTCGCAACAATGAGGTGTTCTCGTCGAGGGACGGCATCATGCTGCGGTCGTTTGTCACCAGTGCTGTACTCACCACAGACCCACCCGATCACACCCGCCTGCGGCATCTGACCGCGCCCATGTTCAGCAAGCGTTCGGTACAGACTCTGGCCACAGATATTCGCGCGTTGTCCGATGAGGCGATCAGGCCACTGCGAGACGGCGACGTCATTGACATGGTCGCGGCGCTGACGATCCCCATGCCCATCAACGTCATTGCCACAATCTTGGGTATTCCCCATCCTCAGTGGCCGGCCTTTCGCACCGTATCCAACAAGTTCGCGAGACTATTCGGACCGCGGTCGGTGCACGAGGTCATGCGATACGTCGGTTCGCTACTTCAGTCCTACGTGCAGATGCGCAGCTTCATAGACGTCGAGATGGGCCGGCGGTCCAGCACGTCGGCAGACGATCTCTTGGGTTGGTTGCAGGCAGCCAAAGAATCCGGCGAGCTCAGCGATCAGGAAGCTTTCTTCTACGCGCTCATCCTTCTGGTCGCCGGCAACGAGACCACTACAAACCTGTTGGGCATGCTGCTCGTCAGGCTCGCCGAGGACCGCGAGTTCTTCCTGACGTTGAAAGCCGACCGCAGCCTGCTTCGCCCGGCGGTCGAGGAGACCGCGCGTTGGGGCTCGCCGGTGCAGTGGGTCACCAGAACCGCTACCGCGCCCTATCGGATCGGCGACACGGTAATCCCTAAGGGCGCAAAGGCGTTGCTCTTCTATGCCTCGGCGAACCGAGACCCGGCGAAGTTCAGCGACCCCGATCGGTTCGACCCTCATCGCGACACGACCGGGCACCTGGCATTCGGCCATGGACTTCACTTTTGTCTGGGCGCTCATCTCGCACGACTCGAAGTGATCACAGCGGTGGACCATCTGCTGGACGAACTCGACGGCCTGGAGCTTGCTGGACCCGTGCGCTGGGGTACCAATCCTTCACTGCGAGGACCTGTTTCGATTCCCTTACGCGTCCGGCGAGGAAGCGCTTCCTGAGCGACTGCATGCCGCCCCAATGTCGCTGTCTCCCAGTTCCATCGGAATATGACGATTCTATGTATCGAGGCCGCTGAGCGCCGCTTCGACGTAGTCGTGGACCGGTGGGTCCGCAGGCCTGCTCGTCCTAGGGATTGATGGTGTTTTCACCGACCTGGCGTCCCCACACATATTCGGTAAGCAATGGCTGCCCGAGTTCGAGGTGGTTGTAGGGAGCCAGTGATGCGCCGGTGTCGGCTACCAGGTAAGGGGCGGGCCAGAAATCCTTGGTGACTGTCTGCCAACATCCAGGGGCGCCGCCCGGGCCGCCTCGCGCATTGGAACGGGGCAGGTTATCCGGATAGACGTACGGATTCGGCGCACCGGTGAGCCCGATACGGAAGTCGATCGAGTAGCCGTTGCCGCCTGCGGATTCAACAGTCTGCGGCAGGATCGCAGCATAATTTCTTATGCTGCACAGGAATTCGGGACTGTAGGTGTTCAAGGTGCCGGTGGTCGTCACCAGGTCAGCCAGACCTCGCACCAGGTAGGGACTTCCCCGCCCCACGATGTCAGCGCCAGCGTTGCCGAAGCCCGCGGCAGCCAGCAGCGCCGCATCGAGATCGGCTCGCTGCTCATTGACGGTGCCTGCCGTGGTCGCTGCATTGTTGAGGAATTTCCAGAAATCGGGTGAGGATTGGGCATAGACGTCGGCGAGGTCGGTAAGGCGTTTGATGTCTTCGCGGATCTGCGGCATTTCAGGGTTGATGTCGTCGAGGACAGCATTGCCCGCGATGATTGATCGGCCGAAGTCGAGGCCGTGCCCGTCCAGTGCCTCGGCGGTGGCCGCAAGAGTCAGGTTGAGTTTGACGGGATCGACTTTCTGCGCGATCGACATCAAGGTTTCGAACAGGGTGTTGAATTCGGTCGTCACGTGCGAGACGTCGATCACCTGCGAGCTCGACACGCGCGCAGATGCCGGTCTCGACGGGCTACGGAAGGCTACATACTTGTTGCCGAATACCGTGCTGGCCTTGATCTCGGCGGTCACGTTGGCCGGGATCAGCTCGATGTACTTTGGAGCGACGTCCAGGGACAGTTTCGCCTTGGTGGTGTCATCTTGCTGGATCGCGCGCACCGCGGCGACCCGGCCGATTTCGACGCCGTTGTAGGTCACTTTTGCCCCGGGCTCCATGACCAGCCCAGCGCGATCCGACACCAGGGTCAAGTGCATGGCCGGAGTGAACTCACCGTGAAATTGCAGGTAGACCGTCGATACCACTACTACGACCAGGGCCAGCGCCACGGTCCCGGCCGTTCGTAACGGTGGATGGTGCCGCCAGTGATTCAGCGTGCGACCAACAGCGGCGCGATTCGACGAACGACTCACGCGGACAGGGGTTTTCATATGACGGGCTCACTGGATCGTGGTCGACTGAACCTCATAAGTGTACCTATAGTAGCACAACGCTACATAGCGTTTTGAAACTGTTAGTAGCGTTTTCTCAGCGCGGCTGGCGGATGGCGATGACGCAGGGTCACCAGGAAGTTTCAGCCAGGCCCAGTGCGAGCCGCCCGGTCCCAGCGACGACAAGCCGCAGGCGAACCGCCGGCGCACCTACCAATTCGCCGTCACGCCTCGGTTCGGGTGCGTGAGTGTGCGGCCAGAAAGTCGTCGACGATGCGGACGCACTGGTCACGGCTGATGGTGCAGAGTCCGGTCATGCGTGCGAAGACCAGCGGACCGACGAGCTGGCACTCAGCCAATTCGAGGTCGAATTCGTCAAGTTCTTCGCGAGCCTGGTCGCTCGACAGGATTTCGTCGAACGGTTTGCGGTATTGCTCGACGACCCTAGAACGCAGGCTGCCAGCCGGGCTGTCCTCATCTGCGGTGCCGTCAGCAGCAGGATCGGTGGGCCCAAGGGCGACCCAAGCCAGCGTGGTGACCTGGATCGGGGCATCGGCAAAGAGTGCGGCCTGCCGGCTGAGGATTTCAATCAGCCTCTGCCGCAGCGACCCCTCGTCGGGTGTCGGTGTAGTGACGTGCGGCAGCAGGCGCTCGAATGTGGCCGCCAGCAACTGTGATGAGCTTGCGAAATGCCGATAGAGGGTGGTGCGAGCCACCTTGGAGGCTTTGGTCACCGCGTCGATCGTGACGGCTTCGATTCCCCCGGTGGTGAGGAGTGCCGCCGCCGCGTCGAGCAGTCGGTTACGCGACCTGATCCGGCGGGGGTCGATGTCATCATCGTCGTCTGCGTATGCCGCCGGTTGAGTGCTCACTGCGTTGTCCCTTCGGAAAATGGGACCTGCGGGCGGCGTTTCCAGCAGGCGTCAAGGTATGGTACCAAGAGTAGCGTAGCGAAACTGTTCGTAGGTTTGTCCGCGGTTACGGAGAACACCCTGGTCGGTAGGCATGGCCGTCGTGTCTACGCGGGAGGGTCTTGGTGCGTCCAGAAGCTGCCAAACGAAGGCTCGTTGCAGTTGCGGTGCGGGCCCGACGATATCGCGAATCAGTGCGAAACAAGGGGATGACGATGGGTGACACAGCACATCCGGGGCCATATCTACTGCCTCCGCATACCTCGACGTGTACCGGGTGCGGGCCCGCGAATTCGCATGGATTGCAGCTGGTTGTCTATCGCGACGGTGACGAGGTCTACAGCGATGTGACGTTCGATGAGCGCCATATCGGCGCCCCAGGACTGGCGCACGGCGGCGCAGTAGCGACAGCCTGTGACGACGTACTGGGCTTCACGTTGTGGGTGGCCGGCACGCCCGCGGTGACACGCAGTCTGACAGTGGAGTATCTGCGACCTGTCCCGTTGCACGAACCGCACAGGATTACTGCCCAGATCACCGGCCGCCAAGGACGTGCTCTTCACGTCAGCGGAACGGGAGTCAGTCACGATGGCATCACCCGGTTCACCGCCAGCGCAGTCTTCGTGACGGTGGGTGTCGATCATTTCGCTGCGCACGGCGACGTGAGCGGATTCGAGGACCTGTTTGATCGGCTAGCCGGCGCGCTTCACCAACCAATTGGTGATCACAGCGTCTGAGCGTGGCGTTGGCAGCATGGCTTCGAAGTTGAGGCAGCATCGCCCCGATAGGGCGGCCGACCTTGGCGGTGTCGACACGTACCGCCGTAACAGTGCAGTAGATGCCGCGATGATGCTGGCAGTTAGCGGCGGTTACGAGGCTGTGCACGTTCGCGCGGTGGCCGCGCAGGTCGGAATCGGCGTCAGCACGCTGTACCGGTACTTCCCCTCCAAGATCCACCTCTTGGTGTCGGCGTTGACCCGCGAGTTCCAAGAGTTTGGAAACAGCCGCGATTGGACCGTCACCGCGTCGACACCGCGCGAACGCCTTCGCTTGCTCGTCGACTGCCTGCACACCGAATGGCAACCAAGACCCGCGCTTGACCGAGGCGGTGACGCGCGCCTTCGTCCTCGCCGACCACACCGCCGCCGCAGCCACCGATGAAGCGATCGACGTCATTGAAGGTCTGCTGGCAAGGACTTTGAGCGGCGGCGAGCCCACGGTCAGAGACCAGCGACTAGCGGGGCTGATCGCTGATGTGTGGCTTGCCAATTTGGCGGCGTTCAGCAGTGGGCGAATATCGGGTGAAGTCGCTCGGGATCGAATCGATAGGGCCATCGACCGCTTTGTGGACGCCACTCATGGCGATCCCGAAGTGGGCTGAGAACCTGTTCTTGATAACAGTAGAGAAAGTTCTCACAGCCTCGATCCGATAGGCATTTTTCGGTCCGTGGTGGCGGACGGGAGCGCCAGCGGACGGGAGCCGCCGCGGCGTGGATCTTTCGCCCAAATCGCGTCGGTGCTGTGTCGGGCACATTCGTAGACTTGCATCGTGGTGACGGACGCGGCACGTGCACGGGCGATCGCCGAGGAGCGACTGGCCGATCTGCCGCATCGGTGGGCCCATGTCTGCGGAGTCGCGGCGACGGCGGAGCGATTGGTCGTCGGCTTGGGCGCCATGGATGCCGACGCGGTGGTGGCTGCCGCGTGGCTTCACGATGTTGGCTATGCGCCGTCAGTTCGATCGACTGGTTTCCACCCCGTCGACGGCGCAGTGTTCGTCCGCGACGAGGGCTTTCCCGCAGTGGTGGTCTCGCTGGTGGCCTATCACACGGGCGCGGTGTTCGAGGCGCGGGAGCGCGGCCTCTTAGACGCGCTGGCCGAGTTCACGGCACCTCCGTCGTTGTTACTAGACGTGCTGACGTGCGCGGACTTGACCACTGGCCCGCAGGGCTCGCCTGTGCGAGCTGAAGATCGAGTCACGGAGATCCTGTCGCGTTACCCCGATGGGGATCCTGTGCATCGTGCGATCGAGCGGGCGGCGCCGAGCCTGTTGGCGGCGGCAGCACGAGTTAGTGCCTCCGCCGGCTAGAGACGACCTTGCCGGGCTACCCGAGGTATGGGCTGTCGCGGCGTTGAAGGTAGTGCTGAATGCGCAGCCGCATCGAGGGGTGGACGTCCAAAGATGCAAGTTCGCCTGGTGACGTCCAGGCGATGTCGGTGCTTTCCGAGTCGACTCGCAACTGTCCACCGAGCAGCCGGGTGGTGAAGCACAGCGAGAACTGTTGACGGACTTCACCGTCGGCGTAGGCCATAACGTGGCGAGGATTGGTGTAGACGCCGATGAGTCCGCTGATCTCGACGTCGAGACCGGTTTCCTCTTTCACTTCACGAACCGCCGCGTCGACGATGGATTCGCCCAATTCCATTGCGCCACCCGGCAATGCCCAAAGGTTATTGTCGCGGCGGCGAATTAGCACGATGCGATCATGTGAATCGGTGACGACGGCGGTAGTGGAGGGCACCACACTGTTTGCGGCTGGCGCGTGGGGATCGTTGTAGTAGTCGGTCCGGGCCATACGGTTCTCCAATCGGCAGGTCAGGCGTGCGTGGGTAATGGTTGGGCGGTGTTCCACACCCGTTCGAAAGAGAGTTGGTGATCGCGCCACAGCTCGGGCGCGTCGTCACGTCGAATAAAGAGGACGGGATTGTCGCTGGCGGGAGCACCGTATAGGTGCGGGTTGGCAATCAGGGTGTTGTCCGCGCGGAACATCGACGTGTACAGCGGTGTGGCGTGTGTGCGCACCTCCAAGCCTGGGGCGTCGGCGAGTGAAGCCAATCGTGCGAGTGTGATCTGGCAGCGAGCTGCTAGAACTGAGCCAATCGTCTCCTCTTCCCCGCGTTGGCTTACCGCAGCGCAATCGGGATCACCCACGATGAAGCGAATGGCGACTCCGCGTTCGGCCGCGACTGCGAGCGTTGAGCAGAACCTGGGAATGCCGTCGAAGAGGAAGGTGCCCCCGTAGACCAGGATGTCGATCTGCTCGGCGGCGCCGCCGAACAGTTGGGTCCACACGGCGACAGGGACGTCCGCGCGGCTTCGGTACACACTGACCGCGACCGTGCCGGTACCAGGTGGGCGCAGGGTGGGAAAGATGTCTGGCCACAGCGTCTGCGGATCACAGCCCAGTGCGTCGGCGGTGGCGCGCGCGTTGACCGCCTGGGGCAGTGATTCACCCCTGACCCAGCGGCCCACCGTCTTGACGTCGACACCGGCGGCTGTTGCGAGTCTGGCTTCGCTGAAACCCTTTTCACTCATTCGCGTCGTCAGTGCGTGGTTAGGAACAGGTAGCTTCTCGATCTGCTCATGCTAGGAGCGCGGTGCCAGCGTTAGCGACGCCCAAAGCACAAAAGTTGGCGCGCGATTGTCGTCCGAGTGTCCGCGTTGTCCAGGCGTCTGTCCGCTTTGTCTAACTGATGCCCTGGGAATGTCCGAGTTGTCCGCCTGAACTGGTGGTCGCGGCCGAGCGGTCGCGAGAAAACAGCAGGAAGGACAGTTGGAATGAAACTACGTATTAACACCGGCGGTGTGTCATTTGTGTGCACGCGGGCACCCGAACAGCGGATCGCGTTTGACACCGGCCAGCCGAAGCTGGATCGCGAGACGGGTCTGCCGCTGTGGCAGGTCCAGGTGATGGCGCTGGACTCCACGGGCGGCGACGTCATCACCGTGACGGTTGCCGGCGACCCGAATGTGACGGTCGGGCAGCCGATCCACATCGAGGGCTTGGTTGCCCTGCCGTGGAGCCAGGACAGTCGCAGCGGAGTCGCGTTCCGCGCTGAAGCGATCCGCGCTTCAGGTGCACCACTGGCGGGAGTCGTTGCCGCACCTCGGAATGCGTCACCGAGCGGCGTACCCGGCGGCACGAGCAAGCCGGCCGCCTGACCCTTTCGTCGAGTGGGCGCAGCACCGCAACACCAAGAGACGGTGGTGCTGCGCCCGCTCGGCCGAAGCCTCTCCTTACCCCGATCCCGCAAGCCTGCCGGAAGGTCTGCCATGCCTGGCCACCCACGAGCTCACCGCTCCAACCGCTCTCTTCCGAACCACTCGGACTCCGATGACATTGCCCTCCGTGCAGCCACGGCGCTTGGCAAAGCGACTGCTGCGCTGGTATGGGCGTCGGTGTTGTTTCCAATGATCAGCATTCCGGCCATCACAAGCGTCTGGATGGCCGTCACTTGCGGTCCCTTGGTCGGCCTCTTGGCGGCGATCTGGTCGGCTCTCGCATTGTTCAGCTGGTTTCTGTTATCCCCCCAAACGTTCCGTCAGTGGGTGACGGTACGTCTGCGGGTCCAGTGGCGCACATGGGGTATCTATCGAGGCCGATGGGCCACGGTCTGCACGCTGTGTGGCCTGACCGCCGGTCTCGACGGTCACGTCATGGTGCCGATTCTGCGTTCGGTGACGATCGGTGTCACGAGCGACGTTCTCGAGGTACGCATCCTCACGGGCCAGTCGTTGGCCGACTGGCAATCCCGAGGTGACGCGTTAGCCGAAGCGCTGAGCGCCCAGCGGGTGACCATTCGCTCGACCCGACCGGGCTCGATCCGCATCACCGCCCATCACGGCGATCCGCTGACGACACCCATCCAACTTCCTCGTCCGGCCAGGGGCACCACACCGGACCTGTCCCGCCTGTGGGTGGGGCTCACCGAGGCCGGTGAGCGTTGGCGCCTACCGCTACTGGGACAGCACATCTTGGTCGCAGGCGCGACCGGCTCGGGCAAGGGCTCGGTGCTTTGGTCAATCATTGCCGCCGTCGGCCCCGCCGTGCGGGCGGGCTGCGCACGCCTCGTCGTCGTAGATCCCAAGGGAGGGATGGAGTTCGGGCGCGGACAAGTGTTGTTCACCTCGCTCGCCCATGACAACGGTGAACAGACACTCGCTGCGCTGCGGGCGGTTGTCGCGGTGATGCAGAAACGTGCGCAACGGCTGCGGGGGAAGACTCGGCTTCACACTCCGAGTGTCTCCGCACCACTGATTGTATTGATTATCGACGAAATCGCCTCGCTGACTGCCTATCTCGGGGACCGCAGAACACGCGCCGAGGTTGAGCAGCTGCTGGGGCTGCTGCTGTCCCAGGGCCGCGCAGTCGGTATCTCGGTGGTCGCCGCGGTACAGGACCCGTCTAAAGATGTTTTGCCCATCCGGCAGCTCTTCTCCATCCGGGTCGGGCTGCGCATGAGTGAAGCCACCCAGACCGCGATGGTGCTCGGAGCCGCCGCCCGAGAAGCCGGCGCCTTGTGTGATGGAATCTCCACCGGTACTCCCGGTGTCGGTTACGTCTGCACTGACGGCAACGCTGAACCGTTGCGAGTTCGGGCCTTCCACGTCACCGATTCCGCCATTGATGATCTCGTCGCTCGCTTTGCCCCCACAAGAGCGCATCCTCGGACCGCCGAGACTGAAGGTCGCCAGTCGTGACCACTGCTGCGCTGGGCATTGCGGTTTCGACACTGCCAGGCCTTCCGGCCGGTACCGACACCATCGGCGTGGTGGCGCAGATGGTGCGTCGCGCCGCCTCCCGCGACTTCGAGACCTGGTGGAATAAAGCGGAGAATGCTGGGTTCTGTGCGAATCCGATCCGTCTGACAGGAACCGACAGCTTCGGTCGCGAGCTTCGGGTGTGGACCCGATGCAACAACCGACGCGCTGTCGCCTGCCCGTCCTGCTCTGATCTCTATGCCCGCGATACCTGGCAACTCGTACACGCCGGCGTGCACGGTGGCCATCACGATCTGCCGCCCACAGTCGCCGAACACCCTCAGGTGTTCGTCACGCTGACCGCGCCCAGTTTCGGGGCCGTGCACACCACACGCGATGACGGCCAGCGAGGCCAGGCTCGGCGGTGCCACGACCGGGGCCGGAATGCCCACCAACGTTGCCAGCACGGGAGACCCCTGTGGTGCAGCTCCATCCACCACGAGGGCGATGCTCATGTCGGTCAGCCGCTCTGCGAGGACTGTTACGACTACATGGGGCATGTCCTGTTCGCCTGGCATGCCCCTGAACTGTGGCGGCGCTTCACCATCGCCCTGCGCCGGCTGTTGCGTAGACGCTTACGCGCGCTCGGCGAATCCCCCACCGCTGCCCGAATCAATTTCGTGAAGGTGACCGAGATGCAACGTCGGGCGATCCCGCACTTCCACGCCGTAATCCGCCTCGACGAGCCGCCACAGCCGGGCCAAGCCCCAACACCACCCAAGTCCTCAATCACAGCCACCGACCTGGCCCTCCTAATCCATCAGGCCGCAAGCGGCGTCGCACTCACTGTCGCCGCCCCAGCACACGGCGCTGAAATCAGTAGCCGTGTAATACAGTTCGGCACTCAGACGGATGCGCGGCCATTGCGGTCGGACAGTAG
The DNA here is from genome assembly GCF_000559085.1 of Mycolicibacterium aromaticivorans JS19b1 = JCM 16368. Classification (NCBI taxonomy): domain Bacteria; kingdom Bacillati; phylum Actinomycetota; class Actinomycetes; order Mycobacteriales; family Mycobacteriaceae; genus Mycobacterium; species Mycolicibacterium aromaticivorans. The sequence goes on from NZ_JALN02000001.1 coordinate 1,068,100, forward strand.
TGACTGCGGCGGGGCAACACCTCGCCAGTCGCGTCGGTCGGTCCCGGCCTACCTGGCCAAGTACGTGACCAAATCCGTCGCCGACTTCGGCGTTGGGGTCCGACGGATGTCACCGCTCGCCGTTCCCGATTTAGACGTCCCCACACATATCCGGGCGATTCTGACCACAATTCTCGATCTAGCCGATCATGGCGCCTACTCGGAGATAGACCGCTGGCTGCACACTCTCGGCTTTCGTGGGCATATCACCACCAAATCCCGGCTGTTCTCCACCACGATGAGTGCGCTGCGCGAGCATCGAGCTGAGTGGACTCGGGAGCAACGCCACCGCTCAGACCTCGCGACCGACGAACATGATCGGGCGCTTCACGGTGCCGAAGAAGAAGTGGAATGGACATTCGATCGAGCCGGGCTGGGCAATCTCGGTGAACGCACTTTGGTCGTGTCTGCGGCGCACCGAATGATCGAACATCGCCACATCGTCCGTGCGAATCGCTGGACGCACGATCAATCCTCGCCACCAGACTGGTCGACATGACTACGCCCGTATTCGATCGCGAGAAGACCGGTCCCGGGACCCTGCGAATAGCTGAAATTGCCTCGCCCGCAGCACAACCCGTATGTGTTACTTCACCCCCACAAGCCGTACGCCGGCATTCCGAATTACTTCCACACGGAGAGGAAAACGGATGCATACTGAATTCAGTGCTGAGCTGATCACCGTGCAGGCCGCGGCGGATCGTCTCGCAGTCAGTCGATGGATGGTGTACCGGCTGATCTGGGACGGACGTGTCAGATCGGTACAGATCGGTAGGTGCCGGCGGATCGTGCGGCAGTCTTTCGACGACTACCTATCCGGCTTGATTGAAGGAGCCGCGTGATGGCTGCAGGTGGGAAAGCACGTCGCAACGCGAACGGCCAGGGCGGCGTGTACCGACGAGGTGATGGGCGCTGGGAGGCGAAAGTCTTCGTCGACACGCCGGACGGACGACGGAAGCGCATCAGCGTCTACGGCGATAGTGAGCGTGCCGCCTTGGACGAACTCGGCAAGGTTCTCGATCAACAGCGACGCGGCATACCCACTGCAACAACGACGTTGACGGTCGCTGAGTACATGACCTACTGGCTAGAGCACATTGCGGAGCCTAGCGTTCGGCGCACGACGTATGCGACCTATGAGGGCGACGTGCGCCTGCACATCATCCCGGGAATTGGCAATCGGAAGCTGAAGTCACTGCAGGCCTCGCATATTCGCGCATGGCTGACCGGATTGCAGACCCGATGCCAATGCTGCGCCCAAGGGAAGGACGCAGCGCGAGGGCGCAAGTCGCAGGCACGGTGCTGCGCTCTCGTGCCTGCCAAGTGCTGCAACGACGCGTTGTCTGCCAGCTCGATTCGCCACATTCTGCGCGTTTTGCGGGCTGCTCTGCAGGATGCGGTCGACGAAGAGATGTTAAGCCGCAACGTCGCCCGACTCGTTCAGTTGCGCGTGACCGATGACCGGAAGGTGCGCTCTTTCACGCGGGCTGAGGCGATGCGCTTTCTCAAGACCGCTGAGACGACGCGACTTTATGCACTGTGGGCAGTCGCGCTGTCGATGGGACTCCGTCGTGGTGAGGCGCTCGGGCTGCAATGGTCCGACGTCGATCTAGACGCTGAGCGGATTACAATCAGGCGAGCGTTGCACCGCGTGGACGGCCAGCTGAAGCTTGAGAACGTCAAAACTGAAGGATCCGTCGCAGTTCTGCCAGTACCTCGGACGCTTGTGCCGATTCTGACTAACCACCGCCGGCGCCAGCTGGAGGAGCGCCTGGCCGCCGGATCAACGTGGCGCGACACGGGACTGGTTTTCACGACCCCTAAGGGCGGCGCGTTGGAGCCGCGCAACGTCAACCGAATGTTCCACAGCCTGTGCGCGAAGGCGGAGGTGCCGCAACTTCGCGTCCACGACCTCCGACACTCGTGCGCCACCCTGCTCTTCACAATGGGAGTTCAGCCGGCGACGGTTCAGAAGATTCTGCGCCACAGCTCAATCACGGTGACGACGGGAACCTATGTCGAGGTCATCGAAGCCGTTCAACGGGATGCTTTGGACTCGATGGGCTCACTGTTCGCCTCCAACAGCCTCGGCGACGAAACCGGGTAGCGTTCGCCTGATGGAATTCAGCGGATACGTTCAGCTTCGAGTCCGTACAAGTCGACCGCAACGACGCGCGATCGAGTGCCGCAAGCCGACGATGACGTTGCCGTTGTCGAAATATCAAAGGTCTCTGGTTACGACGGCAACGGCTGAGACGGAAAAAAGCCGAATCGGCCTTCCCCCGCAACGCCTGTGAAAAATACGTCGGTTGACTCCTTCCGGAGTCCAGATGGTGGATCCATGTTCTCCATGATGATGACCTGCCCACCAACCGACTGCTGAATGTCGTCGTAGAACCGCGCAGCAATGCCGATGTCGAGAACCTCACGATCGACGGCTTCGCCAGGCTTCGGTGGGCGATAGGTCACCAATGGTGAATCCAGAACGACAAATCCAGGGTGTGGAAGATCATTTTCAAAGCAATACTGAGCAAGGCCAATGGTGAAGGCGGAGTGGAGGATTGCGCGAACGCCTTTACCGTGAGCAGAGCGTAATTGATCGCCCGCTATCAGATCCTGCTCATCCCGGTCATAACGGACCTCATCACCATCAGGGACCTGCCACGCGGAAAGCCTCTCACCGATCGCTTTAGAGAAGCGCCGCACAGTACTCCCTCCAGCAAGCCAAAACTGCCGCCCTCGACCCCCCTGGTGAGCGTGACGTCTTCACCAGTCGGCGTCCGAATTCCCAATAGGACTGTGCTGTAGCCCGCGCGCTGCGGAATCTCCCGAAGAGTGGAACCACGAAGCATGAAGTCAATGGCGTCGACAATGAACGACTTCCCTGTGTCAGAGGGACCATGGATGACAGTCGTTCGTGGCCCGAAATCAACCGTCGCTGGAGCCTTGCCGGGCCCCACGAAAGTCAGATGCGTCAGGCTAATGCGGTTTGCCATTGTTCCCGTCCGTATCGGGCCAGTGAAATTCTTCGGACCAGGAATCGAATATCGCCTTTGTCTGCCGTCGCAGATTCGCTTCGTCCAGATCGGGAAAACTTCCCAACACCCATCCGACACGATCGCGCAAGCGATGTGAGTACGACGAGCCCAAGACTCCCACGAAGTGCAGGGCGCCGTCGCCGGCAAGAAACCGCACCCCGTTCATTCCAACCGCAATCTCGGCGAGATGCAGCCTCAGCAGAAGACCAATTCCTGCCTCGATAGATTCACGCTTGGCCGCAATCTCGCCTGCACGGATCGGCAGAGCCGGATGCAGACTTTCAGGGCCACCGACGTCCCTGCTGTGGAGCACGAAGTGATCAAGCAGGACAAGCTGATTCAGGTCGAGTTCAGCTGGGAAGGCCTGGGTCAAGATCATCAACACGCGGATGCCGACCTCCAAAGGGCCGTTCAGCGGCGATTCATTGATGCTTTGCGGCCTCCGACGGTCGCCCGCTGGACCGTTCGGTGCCCGATTGTCGTAGTCATTCATTGCGCGACATCCATTGAATCCGATCGACGTTCGCCAGCTGGTGGCACATGCCCTGTCGATCATCGATCTCGACCACCGAAATCAGACGATGCCGACTCAGATCCAGCTGTCCAACTAGCGAAAGCACACTCGTCAAACGTCTCAGGCCCGTGGCGTGGTGGTCCTCGACTACATCGATAACACCCGAATGAATGTCATCCTGCAATCGCTCAAAAGTCCCCGGCGGCACTGAATCCCGCGCGTACACTCGTAGCGCCTCCGCCTTGTAGAAGTTCTCGCGGTGGCGGCGAAAGCGTTCGCCCACTCTGGGATTTGATGCCACTGATTCGGGTTGGAGGCTTTCCTCGGGGTGTGCTTCGGCGTAAACATCAACCAGTTGTTGTACGTATCTCCGTTCGTGTGTCGCCAAGTCACCGGGAGCTGGCACATGAGCGGGTCGCGGCTGAAGCGCTGTGGCGAATCGGTCGCTGTACCAACAAGTTGTCTTATGCAGTTCAAGCACATCAGTCAGCTCGACGGATCGGAACATCGAGAAATCCGTGACCGACGCCAGTTCCTGAACCGAAGAGACGAGGTCCGACTCAAGGCCCCTCGCGAGGGTGCTGTCGTCGTCGGCCAAGTGGTCGAGGAACTTTTTCCTCAACTTCTGCGGGCTGCTGAGCATCCGACCGCAGTTTGTACTGCAACCGCGGGGAGCCAAGATCTGGTAGCTGTCCGGCAGAACGCACTCTCCGACAACAGTTGCCACGAAGATCTTCAGAATCTCGGGAAGTATGTCTCCTAGGGCGAGAGGTTCTGCATAGTGCTTGCACTGGAAACAGTCCCAAGCACCTTCTAGGCCGTTTGCAGTCTTGAACGCCGCAATGTCCGCGCCCCTGTCACCGGCTCCACCGAACCGCTTGACCTGAACGTAGCCGGATCTCAGGGCATGCACCCATTCAAGGATGAATAGTTCCCATTGGACGTCGTCGTACAGGGAAATGCGTGCCATGGGCGATATTGGTGGCCCGGACAGCGCGACACCAGTCTCTCCATGTAGGGGTTCTGGTATGTCGCGAAGACCACTAGAGGGACCCCCAGGAGCCTGGCTATCTCCGCTCTGAGCTGCGTTCAACCGACTCTTGCCTCCCGGCGGTCAGGATACGACAAGTCGTAGGATCGCCAGCCGAGACACGACATGCCCCGGCCGGGAGGCTCACGGTTCGCGAGCAGGCATCATGCTGCAGCGTGACGGAAATTCGACGATCGGAGCGGGGACGCTGACCGCCGCTGGTTGGTTGGGACCAATGGCATGGCCATCACCCCGCCACACCGCAGGGGCCGTCACGCCGCAGGGGCGGACTGTGTTGACCGACAGCGCCGTGGCGGCCATCCGGGAGCTGATGAGAAGGGGGCGATGCGCTCCTGCTCACGGCTGAGATGAACCGAACTGTCGTCAGAACTGTCGTCAAACGACCTTCTGAGCACTCAATCGAGTGCTGTTTTGCCTGGTGGAGCTAAGGGGATTCGAACCCCTGACCCCCACACTGCCAGTGTGGTGCGCTACCAACTGCGCCATAGCCCCAGGTGTGCCCACCGAAGTTACACCACCGGCACGCGTGCCTCAAAATCGCTGCTCAGAGCAGGCAGCAGCCGACGACATGCGGCGAGATCGCGTCGAGATCGAACTCACGCAGACGTCTCCTCCTCGCACGTTTCCTGCGCCAGTGCAATCTCGACCTAGGACGGCCTAAGGCAGCTCACCGGCGGCCTCCGGCCCCAGCGGCCGCGCGGGGGTGTGTTCCAACGGCGGCCGGTCCCGCGTCTCCGGCGCCAGCAGCCAGCCGATCGACGCCAACACCAGGATGGCTCCACTGATCCCGAACGCCCACTCGAACGACAGATGCTGGGCGATCTCGCCCACGCCGAGTGATCCGGCGATCGACCCCAGGTCCGACATCATCTGGAATGTCGCCACCGCCGTCCCGCCCCGAGCCTTGCCAATGATGTCGGCCACCGCTGCCTGCTGCGGCGCGGTGAACACACCCGTGGCCGCCCCGGCGATGAAGGCACCAACCAGGAACACCGGCAACGCTGTCGCCGCACCCACCACGGCCGTCGTCAACCCTGATGCCCCCAACCCGGTGATCAGCAAGGGCCGCCGCCCGGTCCGGTCGGACAACCTGCCCGACGGAATTACCGCCGCCACATTGCCGGCCGCGAACGTGGCCAGCGCGGCGCCAGCGACCCCAGGCCCGCGATGCAACGCCTCGGTGATGAACAGCGGCACCAACGCCACCCGCAGGCCGTAGGCCGACCATCCGGTCGCGAAATTCGACAGCAGCGCCGCCCGATAGGCCGGGTGCCGCAGCGCCACACCCAGGGTCACCGTAAGTTCGTCAGCCGGCGCCGGTGCGGCCAGGTGGGAGTGCCGCAGGTTGATGAACACCACCGCCGCGGCGATGAGCAATGCTGCACCGTAAATGACGAACGGCGCCGCCAGACCAAGACCCACGGTGAGGCTGCCGAGGAGCGGGCCGGCCACCGAACCGACCAGGAACGCCGACGAGAACATGCCCGCCACCCGGCCGCGGGCGTTGTGCGGGCTGATCCGGATCATCAATCCCAGCGCGGAGACGAAGAACATCGTCGAGCCGATTCCGCCGAGCGCCCGGAACACCAACAGCTGCCAGTACGTGTGAGCGAACGCGCACGCACCGGTTGATAGCGCCACGATCAGCAGGCCGCTGACGTAGATGCGCCGCTCCCCCAGCCGCTGGACCAACATGCCCGACGCAGGGGCGAAGCACAGCCGCATCACCGCGAACGCGGTGATCACAAACGTCGCGGCGCTGATACTCACACCGAAGTTGCGGGCGAACTGCGGCAGCACCGGCGCCACCACGCCATAGCCAAGGGCGATCACCGCGTTGGCGGCGATCAGAACCCAGACCTCCCGCGGAAGCTTGTCCTCGGCCTCCGCGGGACAGTCACCTTCGGCGACAGAACTCACGAGATGACTGTATTCACCACTTCACGGGCCGCTTCCTGCACCTCGGCCAGGTGTTCAGCTCCCTTGAACGACTCGGCATAGATCTTGTAGACGTCCTCGGTGCCCGACGGCCGCGCGGCGAACCAGCCGTCGGCGGTGGTGACCTTCAGCCCGCCCAGCGGCGCGCCATTGCCCGGCGCGGTGGTCAGCTTGGCGGTGATCGGCTCACCGGCCAGCTCGGTGGCGGTGACCTGTTCAGGGGACAGCTTGGCCAGCCGCGCCTTCTGCTCCCGGTTGGCCGGGGCGTCGACGCGGGCGTAGACCGGCGCGCCGTACTCGGCGGCCAGCTCGGCATAGCGCTGTGACGGCGACGACCCGGTGACCGCCTGGATCTCCGACGCCAGCAAGGCCAGGATGATGCCGTCCTTGTCGGTGGTCCACACCGAGCCGTCGCGACGCAAGAACGAAGCCCCAGCAGATTCTTCGCCACCGAAACCGATTGTGCCGCTGATCAATCCGTCGACGAACCATTTGAAGCCCACCGGCACCTCGATCAGCTTGCGACCCAGGCCGGCCACCACCCGGTCGATGATCGACGAGCTGACCGCCGTCTTGCCGACGGCCACGCTGGCCGGCCAGTCCGGCCGGTGCGAGAACAGATAGTCGATCGCTACGGCCAGATAGTGGTTGGGGTTCATCAGCCCCGCATCCGGGGTGACGATGCCGTGCCGGTCGGAGTCGGCGTCGTTGCCGGTGGCGATCTGATAGGACTCCCGGTTCGCGATGAGCGACGCCATCGCGTTCGGCGAGCTGCAGTCCATCCGGATCTTGCCGTCGGTGTCGAGCGTCATGAACCGCCACGTCGCATCGACCAACGGGTTGACCACGGTGAGGTCGAGGTCGTGGCGTTCGGCGATGGCCGCCCAGTAGTCCACGCTGGCGCCGCCCAACGGGTCGGCCCCGATGCGGATCTTCTCGGCGCGGATCGCATGGATGTCCACGACGTTGGGCAGATCGGCAACGTAGGCGTCCAGGTAGTCGTGGCGCTGCACGCTGTGCAGGGCCCGGGAAAGCGGCACCCGATTGACCTCTTTGAGACCACCGCGCAGAATTTCGTTGGCGCGCTTGGCGATCGCCCCGGTGGCATCCGTGTCGGCCGGGCCGCCGTTGGGCGGGTTGTACTTGAACCCGCCGTCACGCGGCGGATTGTGCGACGGTGTGACGACGATACCGTCGGCCAAACCCGAGCTCAGGCCGCGATTGAAGGCCAGGATGGCGTGGCTGACCGCCGGGGTCGGGGTATAGCGGTCGGCCGAATCAATCATCGCCACAACATCGTTGGCGGCCAGCACCTCCAATGCAGACACCCAGGCCGGCTCGGACAGCCCGTGGGTGTCGCGTCCGATGAACAGCGGCCCCGTGGTGCCCTGCGCGGCGCGGTACTCCACGATCGCCTGGGTGGTGGCGAGGATGTGCGCCTCGTTGAACGCCCCGTCCAGGCTGGAGCCGCGGTGCCCCGACGTGCCGAACACCACCTGCTGGTCGATGTCGTCGGGGTCGGGGTTCACCGAGTAATACGAGCTGACCAGATGGGGCAGATCGACGAGGTCTTCGGGGAGCGCCGGCTTACCGGCGCGGGGGTTAGCCGCCATGGCGCCAATTCTGCCCTCCCTAGGGTGATACTTGCTCGCGGATTCATCGACGGTTAAGGGGATTGCCCGTGTTCGGTCACGACAATCGGGAACTGGCGGCCGTCTTCGTCGGCGGCGCGGTGGGAACCCTCGCGAGGGCGATCCTCGCTACGGTCTTCGCCGACGACCCGGCGCGCTGGCCGTGGGCGACGTTCGGGGTCAATATCGTGGGCGCGTTCCTGCTCGGCTATTTCACCACCCGCCTGCTCGAACGACTCCCGCTGTCGAGTTACCGCCGACCACTACTGGGCACCGGCCTCTGCGGCGGACTGACAACGTTTTCCACCATGCAGGTCGAGACGCTGAAGATGATCGAGCACCACCACTACGGCCTCGCGGCCGCCTACAGCGCGGTCAGCATCGTCGCGGGACTGCTCGCCGTCTACGTTGCGACAGCGGTGGTTCGCCGGGTCAGGATCCGCGCGTGACCGTCGCGATCTGGGCTGGCGTGATGCTGATCGGCGGGCTCGGCTCGGTGGCCCGGTTCATGGTCGATCGCGCGGTTGCGCGCCGGGCGGCACGGTCGTTCCCCTTCGGCACGCTGACGGTCAACATCACCGGCGCGGTGCTGCTCGGCTTTGTGAGCGGGCTCACCCTCAGCCAGCACGTCGCGCTGCTGGCCGGCACCGCCTTCGTCGGGGCGTACACCACGTTCTCGACCTGGATGCTGGAGACGCAACGGCTGACCGAGGAACGCCAGATCTGGCCCGCGATAGCCAATCTCGTCGTCAGCGTCATCCTGGGTGTCGCCGCGGCGATGCTCGGCCAGTGGATTGCGGGGATGCTGTGAACGACACCTATCTCAAGCTGACCGCCTTCTTCGGCGAGCGCCAGCGCGCCGATTCCCGCTTCTTGGCCGAGGCGATGCTCGACCTGTACGCGCGGCGCCAGGTGGCCGAGAGTGTGATGCTGCGCGGCATCGCCAGCTTCGGACCGCGGCACGTGATCCGCAGCGACCAATCCCTGACGCTGTCCGAGGATCCGCCGATCGCCGTGGCCGCCGTCGACACCGCGGAGACCATCGGCGGATTGATCGACGACGTCATCGCCATGACCAAGCACGGTTTGATCACCCTGGAGCGGGCCCGGCTCTACAGCGGTGAGCTGCCCGACGGAGACGACGGGGTCAAGCTCACGATCTACGTCGGGCGACGACGCCGGGTAAACGGGGCGGCCGCCTTCTACGCGGTGTGCGATCTGCTGCACCGCCATCGTTTCGCCGGCGCGACGGTGTTCCTGGGCGTGGACGGCACCGCGGACGGCCGGCGGCGCCGCGCCCGCTTTTTCAGCGGCAACACCGACGTGCCGATCATGATCGTCGCGATCGGCACCGCTGAACAGGCGCGGCGCGCTCTGCCCGAACTCGAAGGACTGATGGATCAGCCGCTGGTGACGGTGGAACGCGTACAGATCCTCAAACGCGACGGCCAGCTGCTCGCGCGTCCGCCGGCCCTGCCTGCCGTGGACGCGCACGGCCGCGAACTACGCCAGAAGCTGACAATCCACACCGACGCATCCACCCATCACGACGGCGTCCCCGTCCACCGGGAACTGGTGCGACGGCTGTGGGAATCCAACACCGCGGCCGGCGCCACCGTCCTACGTGGCATCTGGGGCTTCCACGGAGACCATAAACCCCACGGCGACAAGCTGATTCAGTACGGCCGCCAGGTTCCGGTGACCACCATCGTCGTCGACACCCCTGAGGTCATCGCCCAATGCTTCGACCTCATCGACGACGTGACCGGCCGCCACGGGCTGGTCACCTCCGAGATGGTGCCGGCCCTGTTGCTGCTCGACGGCGACATCCGCCAGGGCGCCACCGATCTGGCCGACTACCGGTACTGACCGCTCAGCTGTCGGCCAGCACCGTCAGCAGGATCACCGAGTCGTCGATGGCCTGCAAGCCGTGCCGATCCCGCGGGACCACCAGCAGGTCACCTGCCTGGCCTTCCCACGCGTCGTCGGGGGTGGCCAGCCGGACACGGCCGCGAAGCACCTGCAGCGTCGTCTCCCCCGGCGTGTGGTGCTCACTGAGTTCATGGCCACTGGCCAGTGCGATCAGCGTCTGCCGCAGCTGGTGATCGTGGCCGCCGTGCACGGTGTGCGCGGCCCGGCCGCTGTTCGACGAGCGGGCCGCGGTGAGCTGTTCGTCGGCGAGCTGGTTCAGCGAGATCGATTCCATGATTCCTCCATCAGCTTCCTTTATCAAAAGCCAAGCAGCAGAACGCCACTGGACAGCAGCGCCACCACCTTGACTACTTCCAACACGACATAGACGTAGTGCGCGCGCGACCGTCCGCTCTCGGCCTGGCGGGCGTCGGCCAGGACGGCATCCGAGCGCCGCGTCAGCGCCGGACGCACACCGACCACTTGAATCACCAACGCTGAGGCGGCCACCAGCACCCCCACGACGACACCCGAACCGGGGCTGCCGAGCACCAAAGCCGCGACGATGACCACCGCCAGCACCGCTTCGCAGATGTTGAGAGCCCGAAACACAAGCCGGCCGACACCCAGACCGAGTGGAATCGTGACGCCGGGGGCCCGGAATTTCAGCGGCGCCTCGAGGAATGAAATGGCGAGCACCATCCCCAACCAGACGAACACCGCCGCACCCGCGACTGCAGTCCAGTGGTTCACCGTGCTCCCTCACTGCCAATCCGCGGCTAGGTCAGCTACCCAGTCGGCGACGGCAGCCGGATCCTGCGGCGGCGAGGCGGCCAGAACCAGCTCGTCGACCCCCAACTCTGCCAGACGCCCGACGTCTGACGGCCTCGAATCGCGCAGCGCCACCGCCAGTCGCAGCTCACCAGGGTCACGCCCGGCGTGACCACACATCTCACGCAGCATCGACACCCGGGCCGCGACATCGTCGGGGTCAAGATTGAAGCCGTACCAGCCGTCCGCCCACCGTGCGACCCTGCGCAGCGCAGCATCGCTGTTGCCGCCGCACAGGACCGGGATGCGGCGCCGTCGCGGTTTCGGGTTCACCCTGATCGCGTCGAAGTCGACGAATTCGCCTGCGTAGGAGGCAATATCGTCGCGCCAGATGGTGCGCATGGCGGCAACATAGTCTGCGGTGCGGGCGGCGCGCCGTTCGAACGGAACTCCGAGAGCGTCGAATTCTTCACGCGACCAACCGATTCCGATGCCGAGCGAGAAGCGGCCGCCGCTGATCTTGTCCAGGCTGGCCGCCTGTTTGGCCACGATCACAGGGTTGTGCTCGGGCAACAACAGGACGCCGGTGCAGAGCCCGATCGTCGTCGTGGCCGACGCGGCGAAGGCCAATCCGATCATCGGGTCGATCCAGTCCGCGTCGGCGGGCACAGCGATCTTGCCGTCGTCGGAGTACGGGTACTCAGAGTCGGACTTGTCGACCATCACCACGTGCTCGCCGGCCCACAAAGTTGCGAATCCATGGCGCTCGGCCGCTACGGCCACCGCTCGGATCACCTCGGGTTCGGCGCCTGCGCCGATACCCAGGGCGTGCAACCCGAGTCGCATCCGTGAATCATCCCACGAGCCATGATGTTGGCCATGAGTGACTGCGACGACCCGGTGGCGGTCCTACAGCGGTGGGAGGACGCCGGTGCACACTGGGCGGTGATCGACCGTCACGCCCACCGGGTCACCGTCGGCTTGTACCGCTGCGACGGCGGCGAAGAGGTCGACCGGTTCATCTCAAACGACCCCGCACTTCTGGAGTTCGTGCGGGGTCGTGAGAGCAGCTTCTGATTTGCGGCCTACAGCTGTATGAAGCCGCCGTTCCACCACACGCCCCAGGCCGGCAGGTCGGCATTCCACACCACCGGTAGCCACGGCGCCCAAGGCGGCGGTGGCGGCGCAGGCGGGGCCCAAACGGGGACGACGTTGTCGTAGTCAGCGCGATGTCCCGGCGGAGGCAGGTATCCCTGACCCGGAGGCAGCGGGTTACCTGGCGCCCCGGCATTCACGCCCGGTCCGTTCGGGGCCCAGGGCGGCCCCGGCGGACCATGCGGATCGGCGTGAGCCAGGCCGGCTCCCGCGGACACCGCGGTCGCAACCGCCGCGGTCGCGAATGCCATCGTGGCGGTCGACATATGCATTCTCATGATGCAAAGCCACGTACCCTCCCGACGCGCTGCGGTAAACAGAAGCGTGATGCGCAGCACGACGCGGGGCATCGTGATCGGTGTCGCGATCACCGCGACCGCAGGCTGCGGTGGGCGCGTGGACACCACTCCGACCCCGACCACCACATCTGCTCCGACCTCCATGCACACCACCGCGATGCCCGCACCGGCGGTGCAAACCCGCTCGGTGAAGTGGGTGGACCTCCAAGCCGGCGACTGTCTGGCCGACCCGCCGCCCACCGATCCCGCGGTGGTCCAGGTCAACGTCGTGGACTGTGGTCAACCCCATCTGGCCGAGACCTATCTGCGTGTGCCGATCCCGGTGAACTCCGCCCTCGACGACGTCGCGGCCCGCGAATGCGCGACCGGCTTTGCGCGCTACACAGGCACCGCCGCCACTGCTGGCTCGTACACCACCAGCTACCTGATCGACTCCGACCAGGACCGGACGTCGGACAATCCTTATCCCAGCACGGTAATTTGCCTGCTACAGGGCGCTCAAGGCCAACCGCTGACCGGCTCGGCACGCCGCTGACCTGCGTCGCGCCCCACCAGGCTTGGGTACGACAGCAGTCAGCCGGTAGGGTCGATATGTTGTCTAACGAATACCTAGGTCAAAGCGCGGCCGATCTGAACTTAAGGATCTGATCTTTCATGCGCGCACCCTATGACCCACAGGTGCTGAATCCTGCCGGTTTTGCCGGTGCCACCAAGCGACCGATTTCGTTGCTGCTGATCGAGGACGATCAGGGCGATGCCATTCTGGTCGAGGAACTGATCTCTGAAGCCGGCGCCGATATCAGCGTGGAGTGGGCCGCATCGATGGCGATCGCCCAGGAGAAGCTGGCCGTCCATCGGCCCGATTGCGTCCTGCTGGATCTCAACCTGCCCGACGCCAATGGCGTGGCCGCCGTGGACCGGGTGGCCAAGCTTGATGCGGGGCTACCGATCGTCGTGCTCACCGGCCTCAACGACCAGCACTTCGGCATGTCGGCGATGGCATCCGGCGCCCAGGACTACCTCGTCAAGGGACACGTTGAACCTGAGACTCTGCACCGTTCGGTGCTATATGCCATCGAACGCAAACGCACCGAACTGACCGCCGTCGACCTGCACACCAGCCAGATGCGTGCTCAGGAGAACGCCCGTCTGGAGCGCGCACTACTGCCGCTGCCACTGCTGGATGACGACCCTGGCGTCGAGATCGTCATGCAATACCGGCCCAGCCGGGAGAACGCGTTGCTGGGTGGCGACTTCTACGACATGGTGCAGACCCCGGACGGGACCGTGCACGTCATGGTCGGCGACGTGGCGGGCCACGGCCCCGACGAAGCGGCGTTGGGCGCGGCACTGCGCATCGCATGGCGGGCATTGACGTTCGCGGGACTCCGCGGCAACGACCGGATGCGCCGCCTCGAGCAGGTCCTGCGCGCCGAGCGCGCGGGCACCGGAATCTTCGCGACTGTGCTCAGCATCGCGATGTGGCCTGACTCGCGAGGCTTCACCGCCGTCCGTGCCGGTCACCCGGGAATGCTGCTGCATGGACCGGGCACCGTGGAATGGGTCGAGCCGCCGGCCGGACCAGCTTTGGGTTTGGGAGCACAGCAGTGGCCGCTGAACGAGTTGGAACTGCCCGACGGCCACGGGCTGGTACTGCTCACCGATGGGCTGTTCGAGGGGCACTCGGGTATCGGCGAGAAGAGACTCGGCGAAGATGGTCTGCTCGAGCTGGCCCGCTCGATCGCGGAGCTTCCCGGCCCAGAATTCGTGGCGGGCCTCATCGAAGGCGCCGAAGCACGCGCCGCATCGCACGGCGGCATGACCGACGACATCGCCGTGCTGCGCGTTGAGCGGACCCGCCGATGAAAGAGGTCGCGGGCACCCGGCTGTCCGGTATGACGGTGCGGGGCTGGTTGAGCGTCGTGTTGCTGGTGCTTGGCGTCGTAGTGCTCGGCGGGACACTCGTTGCAGCTGTGCTACTCGACCGAACTGATGAGACAAGCAGGCAGCTGATCGACGACATTCAGCCCGCGCGGGTCGCCGCGTATCAGCTGCAGGCCGCGTTACGCGATCAGGAGACAGCGGTCCGCGGCTACGTCATCGCCGCCGACACGCAATTCCTGGCGCCCTACTCCGACGGTCAGCGCACCGAACAGGCTGCGGCGCAGTCTATTCGGAGTGACCTGGCTGGGCGGCCGGAGTTACTTGCGGACCTAGACGCCATCGAGAACGCGGCCGCGACCTGGCGCAATGAGTACGCGGATCCTGTGATCGCCAGCGTCACACCGGGCTCACCGAGCGTGTTGACGAGAACGAATGCGGAGGCCGGGAAGTCGAAATTCGATTCCCTACGAGCACTTTTCGACGCTCAGAACAGCCATCTCGCCGCCGTCCGCACCGAAGCGGTACACGAGCGCGATACCGCACGAGAGTGGCGCGACCGCGCCTCCGCCGTCGTGATCGCCGCATTCCTGATCACCGGTGTGGCGATCACGATCCTGATTCGCAATGCGGTCACTCGGCCCATGGAGGCGTTGGCATCAGCCTGCCGGCGGATCACCAAGGGAAGCTTCGACGAGCGGATTGTTCCGGAGGGCCCCAAGGATATTCGTTCGATCGCCGCCGACGTCGAGGACATGCGACGCCGCATCGTCGAAGAACTCCAGGCGTCCAGCGACGCGCGTACGCAACTGGACGAGCAGGCCGCCGAGCTGCGACGCTCCAACGCCGAGCTTGAGCAGTTCGCCTACGTCGCTTCGCACGATCTACAGGAACCGCTGCGCAAGGTCGCGTCGTTCTGTCAGCTGCTGGAGAAGCGCTACGGCGACCAGCTGGACGAACGTGGCCACCAGTACATCGATTTCGCCGTCGACGGCGCCAAGCGGATGCAGGTTCTGATCAACGACCTGTTGACGTTCTCGCGGGTCGGCCGTCTGCACTCCACTCAGGTCGACGTGAAACTCGATACGGTGCTGGACGCCGCCCTCGCCAATGTGGCCACGGCGATCGAGGAAACCGGTGCCGAGATAACCCGTTCCGGCCCGTTGCCCACAGTGACGGGTGACCCGACCCTGCTGACCATGTTGTGGCAGAACTTGGTCAGCAATGCGGTGAAGTTCCGCCGCGATGGCGTCGCCCCACGCATCACCATCACCTCCGAAACCGGTACCGGTGAAGATGATGGGCAGTGGGTATTCACCTTCTCCGACAATGGAATCGGAATCGCCGATGAATTCGTCGACAAAGTATTCGTGATCTTCCAGCGCCTACATGGCCGAGATGCCTACGCGGGCACCGGAATAGGCCTGGCCCTGGTCAAAAAGATCGTCGAACACCACGGCGGCACCATCTCGATCGACACCGCCTACGACGGCGGGACCCGGTTCCGCTTCACCTTGCCCGCCCGTATCGCAGCAGAAACACAAGCGTTGCAACTGGAAGGAACCGCTTCATGAGCGACAGCACTCGCGCCATCGACGTCCTGCTCATCGAGGACGACCCCGGAGACGAACTGATCACCCGGGAGGCGTTCGAGCACAACAAGCTCAAGAACACCTTGCATGTGGTGCACGACGGGGAGGAAGGCCTGGATTATCTGTACCGGCGCGGCCCGTTCGCCGATGCCCCGCGGCCGGACCTCATCCTGCTCGACCTGAACCTACCCAAATACGACGGGCGTCAGCTGCTGGAGAAGATCAAGTCCGATGACGACCT
Organism: Mycolicibacterium aromaticivorans JS19b1 = JCM 16368; assembly: GCF_000559085.1. Lineage (NCBI taxonomy): Bacteria > Bacillati > Actinomycetota > Actinomycetes > Mycobacteriales > Mycobacteriaceae > Mycobacterium > Mycolicibacterium aromaticivorans. The sequence goes on from NZ_JALN02000001.1 coordinate 1,084,161, forward strand.
GAGCACCATCCCGGTGGTCGTGCTCACCACCTCGTCGGCCGAAGAGGACATCCTGCGCAGCTACAAGCTGCACGCCAACGCCTACGTCACCAAACCGGTCGACCTCGATCAGTTCATGAGCGCGGTCCGACAGATCGACGAGTTCTTCGTGCAGGTGGTTCGCCTGCCGGGGGGACAGCGATAAGCTTCACCGCCGCCGTCCGCCGCCCCTCATCTAGCTCAGGCTCCGTGCGCGGCGAAGAACTGTGCGCCGGCCTGTGAGGCGTCGAAGGCTGTGGCGCGGCCCGACGGCCAGGTGTGTCCCCACCCCTCGATGGTGACGAACGCGACTTCGGTGCCATCGGCACAACCGTTGGCGGCGAGACGTTTTCCCCCGTCGATTGGAGTGCTCACCGCCCGCGGGCACCGGTCGAAGGCCAGCCACCGATCCGCCATCGTGGGTGCCGACACGACAGTGCTGGCTCCCCCTCTACCGACCACGCGGCCACCGCGGTACGGCACCACCGTGTCGGCGGTGCCGTGCACCGTCAGGACCGACACGGGTCTGGATGGGTTGCAGTGCACAGCATTACCCAATGTCGAGGCGACCGGCGCGATCGCAGTGACGAGATCGGCGCGGTCGCACGCCAACCGGGTCGCCATGAAACCGCCCGCCGACATGCCGGTGACGAACACCCGGCCGGGCGCGATGCCGAAGTCATGCGAGAGCCGGCCGATCAGTGTCGCCAGGAAACCGACGTCGTCGACACCCCGGCGGTCCGGGATCGACGCGCCGCGGCCGTCAGCCCAGCTGAAATCGATGCCGTCGGGATAGGCGACAACCCACCCGCGCTGGTCGGCGATCGCGTTGTAGTTGGTCAAGGCGGCCTGGGTGCGGCCGGTCTGCCCACCGCCGTGCAGATTGAGCACCAGGGCGGTGGGATGTTGCACACCGGCGGGCACGTGCAACACATACGTCCGCTGTACGCCACCGAAGGTGAGCGCGCCGGGCAGATCACCTGTCGCCGAAGCGTGCTCGGCGGGCAACGTGAACAGAAGCAGTAGGGCAACAACAAATGCTGTCGGACGGCGGCTCACGGGTTGATTGTGCACTGGCACAGGTCTCGGGCGACGTCAGGATACGAGCCCGCGTCGACAACCCGCCACGATCGTCGGCCCCTTGTCCAGCAGCTCACCCAACGACGCGTTCGAAGCGCTCCGCAGGTCCGCAACCGGCGGAAGCGACAGATGCAACTCGTAGATGATCATCCCGCTCCCGCCCACTTCGCGACAGTTCATGCCGACCCGGTCGCCGGTGCGGGCACCGAATGCGGCGTCGAACCGGTCTCGCACCGTGCTCAGTGACACGTTGTCGCCCTGCGCATTCCGAAAAACCGGGTTGAGGACAGCGGTCACCTGTTCGGTGAGCCTCGTGGCAATGGTGAAGTAGTCGGCCGGTGGGAGCCCCGAGCAGGTGCCATGCGCAGACCATTCGTGGGGGGCCATGACGCCGGCATCAGACATCATCGATTGAAGATCCGTCTGCACGCCCTGGGGCAGCTTCAGCTCCGCCAAGCTGGGATTCCGGCCTCCTTTCGGCACTCCACAGAACTGCTGGGTCGGCGGCTGCGGCCAGAGGCCGTGCAGGATGAACGCCGGTCCCAATGACCCGACATGGCCGCTTCGGCAGCCAGGATTGGGTGGGTCGACCTTGCAGAGCGCAGGACCCCACGTCACCACAAGCAGACTCGAGTTGCTCGTGGACTCCGCGGCTCTGGACGGCTCGCGTGGACGATCGACGACGAGGACGCTGACGACCACGGCCGCGACGACCACTGCCCCCAGTGCGGCCGATATGGACAATACGGCCACGTCACCTCGCCGCATGCGATACAGCTTGTCACGACCACGCGTCAGCGTTGACGGATTGCGGAAGGTCACGCCCGATGCCGATGCCGAAGTTCACCCGACCGTGAACGACATCCATCGCTGGTTCGAGCGCACCGCCCGTGGCCAGACCCGGGTGCCTTCCCTCTATGCGAGTCTCCTCACGGGCAGGGTTTTCAGGTACCTCGCGTACCGGCTGCGTTACCCGCTCGTGCTCGCCACCGTGCAGTTCGCGGTCCACGTCGCGGAGTTCTTCCTGATCCTCGCCAGCCTCGGCGGCATGGCGGCGTTCACGGTCATGATTCTTCGCGCGGGCAGCCTGACCGTCGGCGGCGCGTGGTGGGGACTTCTGGAGATCATGCGCGAGCGCCTTCGTGACTTCTCCCGGTCAGGTGAGCGTGACGCCGCCGGGTACGAGATCGGCCGTTGGCTCGTGCTGGCGGTGGCCCTCACGATCGCGATGACGATCGGTGGCGGTGTGGCGCTGCTGGTGCTGCGCCCGTCGGGCAACGATCCCGTCGCGCACCTGTACGCCTTCCTGGTGGTCGTCGAACTCGCGGCCAATTTTCCGGTTCGGGTCCTGCATTCCGGTGTGTACGCGACCCGACGGGTCTACCGACCGCGTTGGTCGATATTCCTTTCCCCCGCAGTGCAACTTGCGGTGATCACCGGGGGGTTCTACTTCTATCCCACGGTCGCCATCATCATTGCGATCGTCGCGTCGAACGCCATTGCCATCGCGATCACGATTCATTATTCGCTGGAGACCTACCGACTGATCGGCCTGCGGCCGCGGCTACCGTCGCCCCGCCGTCCAGTCAGGCGGCTGCTGCCGAAAATTCCGCCCTGGCTTGGTATCCAGACCACGGTGTCGGGTCTCGGCCTGCGGCTGGATGCCGTGTTGGTTCTCGCGATCGTCGGCATCTATGGCACGAACACCCGCTCGTTCGACCTCACCGCCGCCGTGGCGTCGTGGCGCCAGGTGGATGCCTTCAGATTCTTCTATCTGGTGCTACCGCTGTTTCGCGGTTCGTACGAGTCTGCCGGCATCTTCTATTTCGACTTCGTGCGGCTGCGCAGCGTGTCGGCTCTGCACGAATTGCGGCGGGTGTTCTTTCACCGCCTGCTGTGTGTGGCGCCGCTTGCCTCACTGTACTTCTGGGCGCTGGGTGCCGCCCTCGGACTGCTTGTCCTGAAGGATGTTCCACTGACGTTCCTGCTTGCACTGGTACCACTGTTCGTGGTGCGCAGCGTCATCGGGATCTACCAGATCCGGCTGTTCGCCGAAGGACGGTTCGGTATCCACCTCATCACCATGCTGTTTCTGGTCGTGCTCTTGTGGCTGGTATGGATCAAACCTAATCCCGCCTCCGACCTCATCCAGATCACGGCCGCGATGATCCTGCAGCTGATCCTTCTGATCAACCTGCAACACCTGCGAGACCGTCGTTACCCGCCGTTGCCGACCGTGCTGAGCGTCGGCGACTGGCTACGCCGCCTGGCCCGGGAGCCGGCCGCAGTGCGCGTCGGCCACGTCACAATTCCGAGATCGACCACGGCGAAGCAACGCTCTGCCGCGTTGAAGCTGATTCGCCAATCATTCGATGGCACCGGGCATGTAGCGTTCCGGTCCCCGACGAAAATCATGTATTACCACCGTACGCAGGAGGATACGGTCGGCGCCTCACCGCACCTCGTGTTGCAAACCGTCAGCGGCGGCGTGGTGACCCGGGGCAGCTCGTCACCACAGCCGATCGCCGACGGACGTGAGGCGTTCCAGTTGTGGCGGGCCTCCAGCGAAAGTGGCTCTGCACCAATTGGACTGACCGACCTGGTGCGCGCGTTTCATTCACTCTTCCGGACTGGGATCGCCCTGGATCTGCAAACCCTCGACGGAACACGCGAGATGCGGGGTCTGGGCCAGAGTTTCCTGGTGGCAGCCGTGCCCGCCGTCACGCGCAGTGTCGATGAGGGATCCACCGTGGTGGCGGTGTGTGATCGCCAGCTCGCCCCCGTCTATCGACACGGAACACTTCGGATGCTGCTTGTTTGTCCGCCCGAACCCGATCGCGAAAAACTGAAGAGCTTGGTCAAGCTCATACGGGAGTGGGAAATCGGCCAGGCCGCAAGGGCTGTCCCCGATGGCTGATCCCATCGACATCGAACGGCTGCTGGTCGATCCGAAGACCTACGAAGACACCATCCTCCGGATCTTCTCGAAGAAGAGGCAGCGTGGACTGACGTTCGGTCAGCTCAGCGACAGCGACCTGACGTACTTCGACGCCGCCACCAATCGCCGGTCCCTTGCCCGCGCGATCGCGCACAGCGTGGCCAGCGACCAGTACCAGGCGCTGCCGGTGGATCTGTGGATTTTGGACAGCAACGGCAAGCGCCGTGCCGCGCACATGCCCGCTTTCACCGACCACGTCGTGGGATCGGCGCTCTTCCAACTCATCTCGCACAACGCGTGCTGCTTCGGGTTGCCCGGTGTCTACTCGTACCTGCCCGGTACGACCAATGTCGGCGCAATGCGCGTCCTTGCCGAGTTCGTTCGCGCTCATCGCGCAAGGGTCGGGCCCAAAGGCCCTCCGCTGTATATTCTGCAGTCCGATTTCGAACATTACGGCGACAATCTGCCGGTCGGCCCGGACGCCGCCCTCTGGCCGATTCTGCGCGAGGTGGTCTCGCTGGGCAGCCCGACCGGCGCGGTGTCAACCCGGGTCTGGAACCTCATCACGGCGCTGACTCGGCCCGTCGTGCGGGACGGCGACGGCGCACAATTCAGCCGGTTGCGCGGTGTGGCCATGGGCACACCGCTTGTCCCGATTCTGGCCAACCTTGCCGTCGTTCCCATGGACAAGGCGATTTTGGACATCGACGGAGTCTTCTACGCCCGCTACAACGACGATTTCTTGATCGCTCACTCGGATCTGTCCGCTCTGCACGAGGCCGATACGCGCATCGACGCGCTGCTGGGCGAGTTGGGCGTCAAACGCAAACTCGGGAAGGAAATCCGAACCGCGCTGAGCCCGACCGGCCGACCGTCTACCGACGATCCCGCCTACCTAGGGCGCGGACGCGTCGATTCGCTGGGCCTCTCGGTTGGCTACGACGGCAGCATGGCCGTGGCACCACATCGGCTGCGCCGCTTCGTCGGCCGCGTTGCCGCACGGATAGACGGGGTGGCGCCCGCCTTGCGTCCATTGTCGCTTCGGGACCGGGCACATCAGCTGGTGATGGCGACGAACGTGATGCTCGACGTGACGAATCCGTTTGCAGTACCGGGCTTGTCGTCGCTGTTGGATACCACCACAGATCGCAACACATTGAAGGACCTCGACTTCCGCATCGCGCGCAAAATCGCTCAGTCCGCCACCGGTCGGCCCGGGGTCCGCGGCTTTCGCCTCGTGCCCCCCGCGATGTTGCGCGGAGAGCTCGGTTTGGTGTCACTCGTGAAGCTGCGCAACCTGCGGTGATCGCGGATGGCGGGCAGCTACGGGGCTCTTGCGGCTATCGCGGGATTGCGATTCAATTCTCGGTGAGGACGCGGATCCCGCCAGGTGCGGATTTTTCGAAGGACCACAGAGGCTGCGGCTTTCAGCCCTTCATTTTTTCGTTTTTCCCCGCGCCCTCGCCTGCCCGCCGTACGACGCTAGCGGGCGCCGCGGCTGCAATTGGGGCTGGCGGGCTTGGTCGGCCATGCGCAGACGTCGAGGTAGGTGTTGGTGCTGTAGCCGCCGCCGTCGAACACGCCGTAGGCGCCGCCGTTGGTTCCGGTATAGGTGGCGCCGCCCCCACCTTGGCCACCTGAGGTGACCATGGTGGTCACGGTCCAGCCCTTCTCTTCCAGCGCTGCCTTGTAGGCCGTCATGACATCGGTAGGCGACCCGTTGACCTGAAAGTACAGGTGGATTCCGCCGTCAGCGATGTTGTCCGGCCCTTTGGTCGTCTGGCTGTTCGCCGGAATCGGCACCAGTGCGGGCAGCTTGTCGGCGGCCACCGGGGCCGCAGTCGTCGTCGGGCTCGCAGTCGCCGCTGCCGAACTTGCAGTCGTCGCCGCCGAACTCGCGGATGCCGGTGTCTTGCTGCCGGAGTCGGAGCTGCTACAGGCGGTACCGGTCAGTGCGACCGCCACGGCAACGGCTGCCGCCGCAGAGAATCCACGTCTCATCTGTGCCTCCTGTGTCGGGCGAATCATGCGCACAGTAACCCACCGAGCATGCCCTTGGTTGCGACACGGTCACGGATGCATACCTATCGCTGCAGCGCCGGTCGCAAACGACACACGGGTCCCTATCGTCACAAAGGCCAACAGACGTCACAGCGACGTCCCGCCTCCGAAAGGTGTGTCGTGTCGCCGCGCCCCCGCATCCCCTCGCTGTCGCTGGCCTCGACACTGGTCGTCGGCCTCTGCGCGGCCACCGGTGTCGCGCCGCCTGCGGCCGCGGATCCGTGTGAGGGCGCATCCGCGGCGGCGCAGCCCGCCGCCAACCAGGCGTTTCAGATTCCACAGCCGTCGGCGATAGCGCCGTTCGATCGCCCGATCGGTCACAAGCCGGTGGGCGCCAACGACCAGGCGCCGCTCCCGACATTGGGCAAGATGCTCATCAACGCGTTGATGCCCAACGCGGGACAGGTGCAGAAGCAGGCCGCGGTCGCACCGACACCGAAACCCGCTCCCGCCCAACCCCAACCGGCTCCCGCGGCAGCGCAACCGGCACCGTCGACCGCACCCCCGGGCACCTCCGTGGTCGGCTGGGTGACCGGACCGGACAGCCCGAATCAGACCGTTCAGAAGTTCGCCATCACCGGCACCGATCTCGGAATCATGTGGGACAACGGTGATCCCAGCCATCGTCAGGTCCTGTTGGCGTTCGGCGACACCAACGGTTTCTGTATGATTCCCGGCAAGCAGTGGCGCTACAACACGCTGATGCGCAGCAGCGACGGATCGCTGTCCAACACCGTCGCGGTTCCCGACGGCGCCGTCGGGAACAAGTACTCGGGGTCGCCGGTGTGGCGACCCGGCATCGCCAAGCAGGTCATCAACAGCATCAACGGTGCGCCGCAGGAGACGGGAATCATCCCGACCTCCGGCATCGCCGTCGGGCCCAACCAGTTCTTGAACTTCATGTCCATCCGGAGCTGGGACAACTACGGCGCATGGACCACGAACTACTCGGCGATCGCGACCTCGACCGACAACGGCGAGACCTGGGGTGTGTATCCCGGCACTGTCCGTCAGCCGTCCAACGGCAACGAGAAGTTCCAGATGGGTGCGTTCCTCAAGCCCGGCCCCGGCGACCCGTACATCTATTCGTTCGGCACACCCAACGGTCGGAGCGGATCGGCGTACGTGGCGCGGGTGTCACCCGGGTTGATCCCGGACCTGACGAAGTACGAGTACTGGAATGCCGACAGCAACTCCTGGGTCGCGGGCAGCCCGGCGGCGGCCACCCCCGTGATCCCCGGGCCGGTCGGCGAGATGTCGGCCCAATTCAACAACTACTTGAAGCAGTACCTGGTGCTGTATTGCAACGGGAACAACGACGTGGTCATGCGGACCGCGCCGGCACCGCAGGGGCCGTGGGGACCCGAACAGATGCTGGTGTCGTCGATGCAGATCCCCGGCGGGATCTATGCGCCGTTCCTGCATCCCTGGTCGACAGGCCGCGAGCTGTACTACAACCTCTCGCTGTGGTCGGCCTACAACGTGATGCTGATGCACACGGTGCTGCCCTAGATAGCCCTTACAGCAACCAGAAGTCCCGAAGGTGGGACACTCACCCCATGGAGCACAGCGACCCGCGCGTCGAGGACTCCATCCCGGCCGAGCCGCTGGATGGAACCGACGCTGAGCAGGCGGCCGAGATTGTCATCGAGGCCGCCACCCGCAACGCCATGTCGGCCGCCCAGCTGGGGCGCATGCTGGTAGAGGCCGGTCGCAGCGTCAGTGACGAGGACGAACTGCTGTCGCTGCTGCAGCGCGTCGCCCCGATCGCGCAGGAAGCCATCCAGGGTGCCGATTACACGGGGATCACGATCGACCTGGGCGGGCTGACCTATACCGCGGTGCACACCGACGAGCGCACCCTGCGTATCGACACCGAGCAGTACGACGCCGGCGAAGGCCCCTGCCTGCATGCCTCACGCACCCGCACCACCGTGCAGCTGGATTCCGAAGATGCGATGGCCGCGTGGCCGCGCTTCGCGAACGCCGCCCGCGAGGAGGGCATCCACAGCTTCCTGGCGGCACCGCTGTTCACCGACGATCTGACGCTCGGGTCGTTCAACTTGTACGGCAGGGCCTTTCACGCCTTCGACGGGCTCGACGCCGAGATCCTCGACCTGCTGACCAAAGCGGTGTCCCGGGCGATCGGGGACTTCGCCCGCTACAAGTCCGCCCGCGACACCGCGGAGTCGATCCAGCGGGTGCTGCAGAGCCGGGCGCCGATCGAGCAGGCCAAGGGCGTGCTGATGGCCATGCACGGCATCGACGCCGACGCGGCGTTCGACGTGTTGCGCAAGCAGAGCCAGCAGACCAACGTGCCCGTCCGGGTGCTGGCCGTGCAGTTCCTTGAGCAGGTCGCGGGCAGCAACGGCAACGGCCAGCAGGCCCACAACTAGAAGGTCCCACAACTAGAAGGTATTGACCAACGTCCGGCGCTCGGACATTTCCCGCGACATCGTGTAGTGGTGGTAGTGCGTCGCGCATTTGACCACGCTGACGAACATGACACCGGGGTTCGGGCGGCTGCGGAGCATCTTCCACATCCGGCGCCGGTAGACCTGGCGTAGCTGCGCGTCGGGAACGTTCTTCATCAGCAGCAGGAACAGTCCGAATGCCCGCGCGGCGTCGAACAGCTGGGCTCGCCTGCGCCGCCAGGGATGGTGGCGCAGGTACGCATTGCGGGCCCTCCCGAAGTCGAATTCTCTTGTCAGATAGAGATTTTCAAGTCGGTCGAAGTAGAAGTCGGGATTGTAGAGGTCGCGCATCAGACCGATATAGCCGTCGCGCAACTCGTCTCGGCTCATGTTGAGCGGAATGACGTTGGTGCCGAAGGTTTGCTCGTCGTCGAGGTCGAGGCGGCCTACACCCTTCAGCCGCGCGTGCAGTGGCGTCTTGGGGATCGCGGCGAGCATCCCCACCATGGCGTGCATGATGTCGGTCTGGCCGATGAAATCGGCTTGTTCCTTGAAGATTCGGGTGTCGTCGTTGTCGAAGCCGACGATCATGCCGCACCACACTTCCAGCCCGGCGTCTTGCACCTTGCGGACACGTTCGACGATCGTGCCGCCCTTTTTCACGTTCTGATACTTCTTCGCCTCTTTCAGCGAATCCTCGTTGGGGCTCTCGATCCCGATGAACACCACCGTCACATTTGCCGCGACCATCAACTCCATCAGCTCGTCGTCTTCGGCCAGGTTCAGTGACGCCTCGGTGAAGAACTGCAGCGGATATCCTTCGCGCTCCTGCCACGCGTGGACATCGGCCAGCAGCACCTTCACGGCGGCCTTGTTGCCGATCAGGTTGTCGTCGACGATGAAGCCGATCGACAGACCCGCCGTGCGCATCGCTTCCAGCTCGGCGATCACCTGGGCGCTGGTCTTGAGCCGCGGCTTGCGGCCGAAAGTGACGATGATGTCGCAGAACTCGCATTGGAACGGACACCCGCGGCTGAACTGCACACTGCCGAACACATAGTTCTTGGTCTTCAGTAGGTCGTAGCGCGGCACCGGAACGGTCGTCATGTCGGTGCGCTCAGCCTGCTCGTAGCGGTACTGGTGGCGGCCGTGCTTCCAGTCATCGAGGAATTGCGGCCACGTGGTCTCGGCCTCGCCGACGAAGATCGCGTCGGCCAGACCGTCGAAGTAGTCCTCCTGCACGCTGACCCACGGGCCGCCGACGACGACGAACACACCGCGGGCCTTCAGCTCGTTGATGATCTCCAGCATCCGCCGGCGTTGCACGATCATGCCGGTGAGCCCGACGATGTCGGCCTGCGCCAGCGTGTCGAAGTCGATCTCCTCGACGTTCTCGTCGACAAGCGTGACGTGATGCTCCGGCGGCGTCAGGGCGGCCAACAGCGGCAGGCAGGCGGTCGGGACATTGCACTTTTTGCCGAGCAGCGGGAGCGCATGTTCCAAGCCCCAGTACGACACCTCGAAACGCGGGTTGACGAGGACAATGTTGGCCATGGTCGTCTGCTCCGAATCGGACTCGTAGACGGTGTCGGCGCTGCTTGCCAAGCCGGAGCCTAGCCAAGACGGCCTGACCGAACGAGCCATTCACACATAGTCTCCGACGGAACTCGGATCCGAGTTCCTAACCAATTGACGGTAACGCTAAGTATTCGGTTCGGTCACGACCTTCTCCTCACCCATGCGGATGTGGCACAAACGATGGTGTGATCGTTCCCGTGGACGCGGTTGGGCTGATGATCGTGGTGGTCTTGACGACCGCCTCGCTCGCCGCGGTCTGCGGTTACGTCGCCGGGCTGCGGCGCGAGGCCAACCGGCGCAGCCGGGGGTATTTCGTCCTGGGCGTCCTCGCCGGGTTCATGGGTCACTCGGCGGTGCGCCGGCGACTGCGGCAGCTTCCGCTGTTCGAGAACCCGGTCACGATCGCGGCGTTGCACCTTCGGCGCACGCTGAGCCGTACCGGTATCGCCCGTTAGCGAGTAGGTCTCACCAGTCGCTGGGCGCGTAATTCTTCACGAAACAGCCGTGCAGATCTTCGCCCGCCTCGCCGCGGACGATCGGGTCGTACACCCGGGCGGCGCCGTCGACGAGGTCGAGCGGCGCATGGAATCCCTCGTCGGCAAGCCGCAGCTTGGTCGGGTGCGGTCGCTCGTCGGTGATCCAGCCCGTATCGACGGCGGTCATGAGAATGCCGTCCTGCTCCAGCATTTCACCGGCGCTGGTGCGGGTGAGCATGTTCAGAGCGGCCTTCGCCATGTTGGTGTGCGGATGCCCGGGACCCTTGTACGCGCGGCTGAACTGCCCCTCCATGGCTGAGACGTTCACGACGTATTTCCGGCGGGCCGGTGACGACGCCAGCGCCGGGCGCAGTCGGCTCACCAGAATGAACGGCGCAGTCTGGTTGCACAACTGAACCTCGAGCAGTTCCATCGCGTCGACTTCGTGCACACGCTGCGTCCAGCTGTTCATCGCCGCGGTGTCGGGCAGCAGGCCACCCGCGTCGATGGCGATGCCTGCCGCGATCCGCTCGGGTGAGGCGCTGCGCGCGGTGAGGGCTAACTCTGTCAACGCGTGCGGGCTCTGATGGTCGGCGAGACTGCCGGCGAGCGCCGCAGGATGGGCGTCGCTCACCCGGTCGAAGGTGACCACGTCGACGAGTTCGGGCGCCGGGGACCGCTCCGCCTCGACGAGTGCCGCGTACGAGCCGGGGGCTCGGCGCACCGTCTGGGCGGCGTTGTTGATCAGGATGTCCAGCGGACCCTGCGCGGCCACGGTGTCCGCGAGCGCGACGACCTGAGCCGGGTCACGCAGGTCGATGCCGACGATGCGCAGCCGGTCGAGCCAGTCGGCGCTGTCGGGCATCGCGGCGAATCGGCGCACGGCGTCGTTGGGAAACCGGGTGGTGATGGTGGTGTGGGCCCCGTCGCGCAGCAGCCGCAACGCGATGTACATGCCGATCTTGGCCCGCCCGCCGGTGAGCAGTGCCCGTCGGCCGGTGAGGTCGGTGCGGGCGTCACGCTTGGCGCGGTTGAGCGCCGCGCACTCCGGGCAGAGCTGGTGATAGAAGGCGTCGACGACGGTGTGGTGCGTCTTGCAGATGTAGCAGGCCCGAGACCGGAGCAGGGTGCCCGCTGAGGCCCCCGCCGCCGTCGACACCAACGGCAGGCCGGCCGTCTCGTCGTCGATCCGGCCAGGCGCACCGGTCGCGGTAGCGGCGATGACGGCCCGGTCGGCGGCCGCGACCTCGTCGCGCTTGGCTTTGCGGCGGGCCTTCCTTACCGATTTGAAGATGCCCGCGGTGGCCCGACGGACGGCAACGGCATCGGGGTGCTCAGGCGGTAGCGACTCGACGTCGGCCAACACCTGCAGGCAGGTATTCAGCTTGTCCGGGTCGATCGCGTTCACCAGGGAAGAATACGGGGCAATTCGTGCAGGTCCTGCAACGACCGTTTACACCAGACCGGTTCCCGTCGACGGCGAGCTGGGTGCCACTGTCGTCGGGCTGGTCGTGGGGAGCTGCGAGGGATAGCTCGGCACCTCCGCGGGATAGCTGGGCTGCGGCCCCGGTAGCGAGGCGGCAGGCCCGGAGCCGGGCAGCGGCGCGTACATGGAGTCCGGCCCGTAGGACGTGGTCGGGCCATATCCGGGCGCGCTGCCGTACCCCGGCATGTGCTGACTGATACCGGCGAGCAGTTTGGCCGCGACGAACGATGCCGCCTGGTTGGTGTAGCCGGGGACGTAGCCTTCGGTGTGCCCGCTCCACTCGTTGCCCGGGCCCGCATGGCAGATCGGGTCAGCCGGATTACACAGGTCGATGGCTTTGGCGCCGAGCAGAGCGCTCGTGCTTGGCAGCGCTTGGTTCGTGCGGGTCGCGACATTGCCGAAGGTCGCCACGGCGACCACGTTCTTGGCGTACTCCGGCGGCAGCGAGCTACCCCAGGGGATGCCGCCCACCGGAACGCCGGCGACGATGTCGATCACGCTGGCGCCTTGTGAGTATCCGCCGAGGACGATCTTGGTGTCCGGGCAGGACGACACCGTCGATTTGATGTGCGAGATCACGTCGTTGGCGCCGTCGCCGCCGTGCAGCTGCAGCTTGGTGGCCTTGTAGTTGACCGCGTAGGTGTCGATGTTCAGGCTGGGCGCTTGCTTGCGCAGTGCGTCGACGAGCGCGTCGCCGACCCGGCCCATCCCGGCAGGCTCGTCGGTGCCGCGGGCGAAGACGACCTCGGCGTCAGCACAGTCGGCAGCCGACGCCAACGGTGTCGCGACAGGACCGACGAGCAGTGCGCTCGTGACGAACAACGGCGAAGCAACCAGCCCGACCCAGCGACCGGCTGACCGGTCGCTCCCCACCGGGTGCCTACGCGTGCAGCGAATAGGCATGCTTCAATCTAACCCCTTCGGGAGCTCGATGAGCTGCGAGGGTGTCGCTGTCCTGCCCCGATGAGATATTGACAGCAAAGACAATTCGATAGAAATTGCGGCCTGACCTGGGCGTCGCCATCAGGCGGACAACCCTTCGACAACGGCCAGCGCGGTCAGGTAGCGGACTTCCTCGGTGGCTGCGCGATCGCTGAGGAACTGACCGGAGGCGCCGGCCTGGGCGGCCATCAGCGCGCGGGTGAATGCCTCGGGCGTGACGGTCATCGTCCGTCCGGTCTTGGCGATCAACGCGACGAAGATCCCCTGCAGGCCTTCACGAAAGCGTTCGACCTGTGCATCCAGGACATGGGCGATCTCGGGCTGATGGGCCGCACGAGCCACCAGGGCGGCATGCAGGGCGATGCGCGGTTGATCGGCGACGCCCGCCTTCAGCAATTGGCGCACCACGCGGTCGGTTTCGAGAACGCCCTTGGTTCGCAGCAGAGGCGCGGCCGTATTGCGCAACCGCTCCACGAGCGCGTCATTCTGGTGTTCGTACACCTCGAAGAGCAGGTCCTCCATGGTGTCGTAGCTGGAGTAGAAGGCCCCACGGGTGTAGCCGGCGGCCCGGCACACCTCCTCGACGGTGAACCAGGTCCGGCCGCTCTCCCGGATGAGTTCGTCGGTGGCCTCGATCAAACGGGCCCGGGTGTTCGTGCGGCGTCGGGTTGTCCGCGCCTCTGTGACCTTCACCGCAAATCGCCCTTCAGACTCGATACATTCCGTATTGGATGCATATCGTATTGAATCATGCAGATATCCAGGAGGCAACCATGAGCCGACCCACTGCGGTCCCACCTCAACTGGCGCTTCCCGAGGGCGAGGCGATCATCGTGTCGCGCGGACTGACGGTCGACGGTGAGCACAGCCCACTGTTCAGCGATGTCGACATGGACCTGGGCCCCGGCCTGCACGCGGTGCACATGCCCGGCGGCCACAGCCAGAAGGCACTGCTGCTCACCTTGGCCGGCCGGCTCAAGCCGAGCGCAGGCACTGTCGCCGTGTTCGGCGAGACCGCCCCGCGGGCGATCCGCAAGCACTGTGCGATCGCGGCCTTCGGCGACATCGACGATCTGGACGAGGCGGTCACCGTGGGAACGGTCGTGGCCGAGCAGCGCCGCTGGCTCGCTCCCCTGTTCCGGCGGGCGAGTGCCGATGCCGACCGAGACGTACTGGCTTTAGCGTTCGGCGACATCGAACGCCCGAAGCCGACCGACTACATCGGGGGCCTGGGTGACTTGGAGACGTTCCTGCTGCAGATCGCCCTTGCTTTGCACTCGGACCGGCCGGTGCTGGTGGTCGGTGACCTCGAACAGGTCCGCGACAACGGACGACGGGCGCAAGCGGTGCAACGCCTCGGCGCCATCGCCGCCGACCGTCTGGTCGTTGTGGGCGTGACGAATTCGCTCGGCGAGGAAGCACCCGAGCATGACGTACACATCCCGAACATCGCGGGAAAGGACTAGGAGATGGTGGGCGGACTTGCCCTGGGGTCGGAGATCAAACGCTTCGCCCGCAATCGCATGACACGGATCGCCGTCGTCGTCCTGATGCTGATGCCGCTGACTTACGGCGCACTCTATCTGTGGGCGTACTCCGATCCGTTCGGCCATGTGAACAAAATGCCTGTGGCACTGGTCAATTCGGACCGAGGAACGACGGTGTCCGGTGAGCGGATAAACGTCGGTTCGCAGATCGCCGACAGCCTCACCGATGACGCAAGCCTGGACTGGCACCTGGTCGACGATGCCGAGGCGCGTGACGGGGTGGCGCACGGCAAGTACTACTTCATGCTGGAACTGCCGCCGGACTTCAGCGAGGCCATCGCCTCGCCCACCACCGGCAATCCCCGCAAGGCGCAGCTGATCGCCGAATACAACGACGCCAACAACTACATCTCGTCGAGCATCGGCCACACCGCTTTGGAGCAGGTGCTCAACGCCGTATCGAGCAGGATCTCCGGGCAGGCGGTCAACCAGGTGCTGTCGGTGATCACCACCTCGGGCGCCGGCATCAAACAGGCCGCCGACGGAGCACGTCAGCTCTCTGATGGAGCGCATCAACTCGACACTGGCGCAAGCCAATTGGCGAGCGGCCTCGATACCGCCCGCAGCGGATCCGCAGACCTGGCCGCCGGCTCGCGCAAGCTGTCCGACGGCATCAACACCGCCACCGATCCGCTGCTGAAGATCACCAACCTGTTGGCGCAGATCGGCACTCAGAGCGATCGGGTCAACGGACAGGTCCAGGACAGCTCGTCCGCGCTGACGGATGCGTCCAACGAGCTCGACACTATCTCCGGGGCGCAAGACGCTGCCGCCCAGTCGCTTACCTCGATCATCGACAACCTGTCCGCCAACCAGGATCCGGTGTCGGTGATCGCCACCGCGAAACTGCGGGACACCCGCGATCAATTACTGGCCCACCAGCGGACCGCGGACATCCAGGCGAAGCTCGACAAGGCTCGTGCGGCCGCCAACGGCGGCGGTCCGGTCGGTTCCGCGTTGACCGATATCTCGGCCAAGGGCAAGGAACTCACCGGCAAGCTCACCCAGTTACGTGATGGTGCCCAGCAGTTGGCGTCGGGTAACGCACAGCTCAACGCCGGCATCGTCAAACTCGACGACGGCGCGCAGCAGCTGAAATCCGGCGCGGCGCAGTTGAGTTCCGGCGCAGATGAGCTGGCGACCAAGCTTTCCGAGGGCGCGCAGAAGGTTCCGGACTGGAGTCCCCAGCAGAAGGACGCCATCGCCGACACGATCGGCGGTCCGGTTCAGCTGACGAGTTCGCACGAGAATTCGGCGCCGAACTTCGCTACCGGTATGGCACCGTTCTTCCTCACGCTCGCGTTGTTCTTCGGCGCGATGCTGTTGTGGATGGCGTTCCGCCCGTTGCAGAACCGTGCAATCGCCGCGGAGATCAGTCCGTTCCGCGTGACGCTGGCCAGCTACCTGCCCGCCGTCTTGATCGGAATCCCCCAGGCGGTGATCCTGTACTGCGTGGTGCATTTCGCGCTGCGAGTACACGCCGAACATCCGGTGGCAATGCTGGGCTTCATGATGCTGGTGTCGTGCGCCTTCATCGCGGTGGCGCAGGCGATCAGCGCCCTACTCGGCCCGGTGCTGGGCAAGGTGCTGCTGATGACGCTGCTGATGCTGCAACTGGTCAGCGCCGGCGGGCTCTATCCCGTCGAAACCACCACCAAGCCGTTCCAGGCGTTCCACCGGCTCGACCCGATGACCTACGGCGTCAACGGACTACGGCAGTTGATCCTCGGCGGCATCGATGGCCGGCTGTGGCAGGCGCTGATCTTCATGGCCGGCCTGTGGTTGGGGTCGATACTGTTGACCTCGCTGGCGGCCCGGCGCAACCAGCTGTGGAACCTCACCCGGCTGGTGCCGAGCTTCAAGATGTAGCGAGAACAAAGCAGGCAGGGAACTGAAGCCGCACCGCATCACGCTTCGGAGCGGTCGCACCTGGCGAGAGCCAATGACGGTTGGACGCGCTCTCGGTGGAAGAGTCACGACCTACCGGGATCACGCTGTCCACAGCCGCACAGGCGCGTAATCTCCGGTACTAGAACGTGTCAGGGGGTCGGATGTCTCAGCCAGCGGGGTGGTATCCCGATCCCTTAGGTGGGCCGGCGGCCCGTTACAGGAATGGCACCGGCTGGGACGGAACAGCCGAGGAATTCCCCGAGCCGGCGTCGCCGACGACCGAGCCTCATGTGGTCGTGCCAAGTCGTCGGTGGTTATGGACGCTGGGCGTTGCGGTCACAGCGGTCGGCGCAGCCGTTGGAGCGACACTTCTAACTCTGCAATTCAGCGAGAAGCCGACGGCCGCTCCCCCGGTGCCGGCCACCGTCACGTCGATCGCGCCAGCCCCCTCGCCGCAGCAGTCGTCGGCTGAAAAGGCCGCAGCAGACGTAAAAACATCGATGCAGCACAAGCTCGACACCGACCCAGACTTCGCAAGAGCAAGCTTGACTGTTATCGACGTGACCCTCGTTCAGAAGTCCGGCAACGAGTACAAAGGCATTGCCACAGTGCGGAGCCGCGACGGCGCCGATCATCAAGTGCCGGTCGACGTGACGTCCGACAGTGCCAACACCCTGTGGGAAACCCCGCCGGGGGCATTCCTCTTCGCCGCCCCGTTCAATCAACCGCCGCCAGCGCCGACGTTTCCGGTTCCCGGCGCAGACGACGCTGGTTTCCTCGCCGGTCCACGCTGCATGGACACAGCACCATTGATCGTCCTCACAGCACAGTCGAGAGTTGTCATCTGTCCCGACGACAGCCCAGCAGAAGTCTACGAATACCGAGGCCTCCGAATATCAGACGGCGGCCAGATCGAGCTCCCCGCAAAACGAACTGAGACAGGTGGATTCATCGCCGTGAACCCGGCCGACGGAACGCGATATGTCGTGACACGGGACGGCCTCAAGATCATCACGCCCGGAGGTGAGACGTACTCCGAAGCCGCGGTCGCCGTTGGCCCATGAATTACGGGTGGCTTTGCAGAAGTTAGCGCAGCTGCTTGATAGCACCGCCAGTGTTCGCGGCGTACTGCTCAGCCCCGGCACTTTCAGTGCCGTCCGAGTCGGCGCCTGGACTAGGCCGCGGTTGCGGTGAACCCGCTCTGCAGGATTCGCTCAGCCAGCTCCCAGCAAGACGTTACGATCCGCTGATGGAAATTCGGGGGAATCTCGCCATCGCCATCGTCGCTGTCTCAGTCTCATTGTCATGTTTGGCTCTGACAGCTTGCGGTTCGACCAGCACACCAGCCCAAACCGTCACGGTGACATCGACTCGTCCTGCGCCGGCAACCGCACAGGCCCCATTGACTTCGCTCCCTGCCGTGACAGCAACCACCGCCGCGTCCGCGGACATTACCATTCCCGACGTCACGGGTCAGAAGGCCGAGATCGCACGGGCACAGCTTGAAGGTTTGGGCCTGACGAACGTTGAACTGGCGTCGGCGAACCCGAAGTACTCCATGGTGCTGTTGGCCAAGAATTGGACGGTCGTCAGTATCGAACCCGCACCCGGCGCCACAGTGGCGAGCGGGTCCCCCGTCATCGTCAAGGTTTACAAGGACTAGGCCGATGCGCGCACCTCGTTGGTTGATCACGACGGTCAGCGAGCACTGGAAATGACTGAGCCAGGCTGGTATCCCGACCCGCTCGGTGGTCAGGGCGCCCGTTACTGGGACGGCAGCCGGTGGGACGGCGCAATTCAACCGGGACCACCCACGGGAGCCCAGGAGTTCCAAGAATCGTCGCCGACTGCGCCGCACACGACAGAGAAGTCGCGACGCTTCTGGCCGCTATGGGTTCTCGGCCTGGCTGTCGTAATCGCCGTCGGCTCAGCGGTATTCGTATTGTCGACGCCCTCCGGGGAAGGCATAAAGGCCGCGCCGACGATTACGCCGACCACGACGGCTGCGCCGAAGGCGGCCCAGGCCGACCAGGTCGCCGCGGAAGTGCAATCCTCGATGCAGTCCAAGCTAGACACAGATCCAGACCTCTCGCCGTTGCACCTCAAGGTGGTTCACGTCGACCTTGTCAATAAGGCGGGCAACGAATACAAGGGCATCGCGACTGTGAAGACCTCGCGCGGGACGTCACACGACGTACCAATCGACGTCACTTCAGACGGAGACAAGACCCTGTGGGAGGCCGCACCCGGCGCGTTCCTGTTCGCGGTTCAGGACATGCCGACACCCACCCCTGTCGCACCGCCGCCACCTGCGCCACGCCCAGCCCCAGTCCCTGCTCCGAGCACTGTCGAGAACTTCCGAATCTGCCCCTCAGGCTTGACTGGTGTCGCCACCGACGAGACCAGTTGCGCTTTCGCAGACAGCGTCCGGGCGGCGTGGTACTCGCAACCAGGCACCACCGTATTGGCCTACAGCCCGGTGACCCACCAGTCCTATCTGATGACCTGCATAGAGTCGGCGACCAACGTGTGGCGGGGATCGAAGCGCTGCTCCGGCGTGAATGCCCAGGGCACAGTCTTGATCGTGTACATCGACTAGCCACAGCCACATTCACTCGCCAATCCGGACCACCAATAGGTGCTGGCCCGTTGGACTCGCAGTCACGTTGGCGAATACGTGGAGTGCAATGCGGACGTGACATGGAAAAGGCCCCCGATCTGGGGGCCTTGACCAGCATCTTTCGGTGGAGCTGCCGGGAATTGAACCCGGGTCCTACGGCATTCCCTCAAGGCTTCTCCGTGCGCAGTCCGCTATGTCTCTACTCGGATCTCCTGATCTCGCGAACAAGTCAGGATGACGATCCCAGTCGCTGTTTGATGTCCCCACAGGTTCCGCGACCGAACCCGTGGGTGGGTCCCTCTAGATGACGCCAGGGTCCGGGTCGAGGGCAGTCCCGGTCTGACGGATTAGCTTCGCTTAGGCAGCGAGAGCGTAATCGCGCTGATTGGAATCGGCGCTTAATTGGTTGCAACGACGCTTACGGTGGTCTCTTGCCTGCACCGGCACGCTTCCCTTGATTCGATGCGCGAAGTCGAAACCGATCAGCCCCTCGCACCCCGGCCGAGGTACGGCCGGACAATCCATGTTACGCGAGGTGTAACCCCGAACTGAAGTGCATTAATCCCGCGTCGAGATCGACATTCTGCAGCGATCTACTCACACTTCCCCGGCGGTTTGTCGGTTTGGGCGAGAGAAAATGAGACTTTGTCTACAGTGAGACGATGTCTGAAAGTCTGCGGGTCCGCAAACGGCAGCGCACCCGGGAGCGAATCGCCACCTCGGCCGCCCAGCTGGTCATGCACAACGGGCTGAGCGCGACGACCGTCGAGCAGATCGCTGAAGCCGCCGACGTGGCAAGGGCGACGTTCTTCCGGTACTTCGAGTCCAAGGAGTACGCCGTCGCCGAGGGCTTCACCTCGACCTGGATCGCAGCGATCACCGACGCCTTGCGCCGCCAACCCGTCGACCTGTCCGTCAACGACGCACTCAGCGCCGCGTTCGCCGAACTCACCCCCGGTTTCAGCGTCGTCGAGAGCAGCATCGCCGAAATCGAACGACAGACCCGAGACTCGCTGACCCTGCGGGCCTGGACGCTGCTGTGCTACCTCAACTTCGAAACCGCCATCGCCGAAGCGATCGCGCCCCGGCTGCCCGATCTGACCGTCGACGACCCCCGCCCGCGTCTCATCGGCGCCCTGGCGATGGCGTCGGTCCGGATCTCGATCGACGACTGGCTGCGCGACGGCGGATCGCTATCAGACCGAATCTCCCGCGCGGTCAACTCCATGACCCCGTGCCCGATCGAGAATTGAGGACCGAATGAGTGGCGAAAAGTCGCTAAAGGCATGGGAATTCGTCCGTAAGGTGCTCGATGATCTGACCGGTCAGATCACCGAGGACGCCCGCGACGAGCGCGAGCTGCTCGAGGGCCTGCGCGTGCTGAACCGGGTGATCGCGCTGTGCACCGAGCTCTCGGTGGACATCGACCCGGACCATCCGCACTTCGTCGACATGTGTACACCCTCGCGATTCGTCGGCGGACCCAACCCGCACGGCGCCTATCCGCTGGCGATGATCAGCGGTGATCGCGCGTACCGCGTCACCGGCACCAGGGGCACGTCGACCTACCTCGGCATCCAGGTCCTGGCCGGCACCGGGATGAATCCGCGCCGGATGAGCAACTATTTGTCCGACCGCGATCTGGTCCTCGACGCCCACGGCCGGTTCAACATCGTCTTCGCCACCACCCGTCCCGCTGACAGCGACCTGACCGGTGCCCAGTGGATCGAGATCCCCGCTGACGCCACGTCGATCGTGGTACGCGACTACATCGCCGACCCGGACACTGAAATACCTGTGCAGCTGAATATCTCATTGCTCGGCGAGGTACCGCCACCGGCACCGCTGTCCGATGAGACGCTGGCCGCGCAGCTCACGGCAATGGGCTGGACCATCGTCAAACTGACGACCCTGCACCGCACGGTGCGCCCCGACCTCCTGGACACCCCCAACATCCTGATCACCTCCGGCGCGGAGAACCTCGGCGGCGAGAACACCACGCCGGACAACCTCTACATGCTCGGCATGTTCGAGCTGGAACCACACCAGAACCTGCAGCTGACCTTCCTCCCACCCGAAACCCGTTACTGGTCAGTGACTTTGGAAAGTATCTGGCATGAATGCCTGGAGCCGCTGCTACGCTCCAGCTCGGTGACCAACAAGGGCGTCTCCCCCGATCCCGACGGATACGTCCGGCTCACGATCGGAGCGCACGACTTCGGCGAGGGTCATTGGCTGGACACCGGTGGACGTCGACGCGGTTTCATCGTCGTTCGCTGGCTGGACAACCCGAACGCACCGGATGTGGCAGTTCGTCTGCTGGACAAGGAGGTTCAGAAATGACGAGTGCGGTGCAAGCCCGCCTTGATCCCGCCAAGCTGATCGAGCAGGCCTGCGAACTGGCCGGCAGCGACGACTTCGGCGCCGATGACGGCTGGCGGGAGAACTTGTCGCGGATGGTCGACGACCTGGTCACCGAAGCAGACCTCTCCCCGCTCGGCGTCGAGATCGCGGCCGCCGATGTGATTGTGCCGCTGCGCAACCGCCTGCAGATCACCGCGTGGCGCACCGAACATCCCGAGATCGCCGAGGAACGGATCACCCAGCCGATCTTCATCCTCGGGCAGCCCCGCACCGGCACGACGATCCTCTACGACCTGCTCAGCCAGGACCCCGACCTGCGCGCGCCCCTGACCTGGGAGGTCGATCACCCGTTTCCGGTCCCCCAGGCGGAGACCTACCTGACCGACCCGCGCATCGACGAGACCCAAGCGCAGCTGGAAATGACCGAGCAGCTGATGCCCGGCTTCATGAAGTTTCATCCGATGAGCGCGCGCGGCGGCCAGGAGTGCGTCCGGATCACCGCAGGCACGTTCTGCAGCATGATTTTCCCCACGCAGTACCGCCTCCCGAACTACCAGCACTGGCTGATGTACGAGGCCGACCATGCGGCCGCCTATCGCTATCACCGCCAGTATCTGCAGCACCTGCAGTCCGGTGTGCCGGGCCAGTGGCTACTGAAGAGCCCCGCCCACCTGTGGACCCTGGACACGCTGCTGGCCGAGTATCCGGACGCGATCCTGGTGCAGACCCATCGCGACCCACTGGGGGTGATCTCCTCGATCAGCGCGTTGATCGCTCACCTGCAGAAACTGGCCAGCGACAACGCGACTGTCCAGCGCGCGGCCGCACAGTGCGCGGCGGAGAACATTCTGGGACTCGACCGCCTGATGACGTGGGTGGACGACGGCGTAATCAGCCGGGATCGCGTCGTCAATGTGCGGTTCGCCGATTTCATGCAGGACCCGCTCGCCACCATCGGCGCGGTGTACGAGCGCTTGGGCCGGGAGCTGACCCCGGTCGCCGAACAGCGCATGCGCGCCCATCTTGCGGCGAACCCCGGCGACGGCGGCGGTAACCGCTACACCTGGGCCGATACCGGACTCGATGCCGCCGAATTGCGGGAGCGGGTCCGGGCCTACCAGGACCGCTACGACGTGCCGAGCGAGACGCTGCGGTAGCTGTCGCGTGTAACGCGGCCGGCGCCGGGCACGATTTCCCCTATCGGAAGCGCACTTCCTGCAAGTGGGCGATCAGGGGCGGCCCGAAAGGGACCACACGTCTGGAAGGTGCGGGCAGCGGTCGGGACGGACGAGAACTATCGGACCGAGATCATCCCAACGGCGACCAAGGCCATCACCATGCCCAGCACCTGCCAGCGGGTGACCCGCTCACGTAAGACGACGATCGCCAGCAGCACTGTGGCCGCCGGATAGAGCGCCATCAGCACGCTGGCCAAGGACAGCATCGTCGCCTGCAGCGCCAGCAGCGTCGCGACGTTGGAGACGGTGTCCAGCAGCGCGGCAACCACCGCCATCTTGAGCGGAAATCCCCGTGGTGCATGAAAATTGCCAGTGAACGCGGCCACCAGCAAGACGATCGCAGTCGCCGAGACCCGGGCGAAGAACAGTGGCCACAAGTGCGCATCGGCCGGAGCCTGGTGCAGCAGAACGAAGTTCAAGCCGAACGCCAGACCTGAGCCGACCGTCAACCACGCCACCGTCGCGGTGAACTTGTGCGGCCGGACGTCCTCGTCGGTGGCCTCCCTGCTGACCAGCACCACGGCGACCAACGCCAGCGCGGTGCCCACCCCGGCGATCAGGCCGGGCTGCTCCCCCATCGCGAGTCCCACACTGACCGGCACTGCAGCCACCAGAACGGCTGTCAACGGCGAGACCACCGAGATCGGTCCCGAGCCCAGCGCGGCATAAAACCACCACACCCCGAACGCCTGGCTCACGCCGCACAGCAGACCCCAGACCACCGCCGGAGTCGATATTGTGCCGCCGAACACCACTGCCAGGATCCCCAGCAGCACCATCGCCAGGGGGTACGACACCAAAACGACCCGCAGAGCGGCGACCCGTCGCGCCGCGATACCGCCGACGAAATCGCTGACGCCGTATCCGATTGCCGATGCCAGCGCGAGCAGGATCCCGATCAGAGCTTGCCCTTGGCCCGGCGGCCCAGCTCCCGGATCACCTCTCGCTCCGCGTCTCGCTTGGCCAGATCTTGGCGCTTGTCGTGCGCCTGCTTGCCGCGGGCCAGCGCGAGTTCGACCTTGACCTTGCCGTCGGAGAAGTACAACGACAGCGGCACCAGGGTCAGGTTACCGTCGCGGATCTTGCCGACCAGGTTGTCGATCTGGCTGCGGTGCAACAGCAGCTTGCGGTTGCGCCGCGGCGTGTGGTTGGTCCAGGTGCCGTGGTGATACTCCGGGATGTGCAGGTTGCGCAACCAAATCTCGCCGTCGTCGACGGTGGCGAACGCATCGGCCAGCGACGCATGGCCTTCCCGCAGGCTCTTGACCTCGGTGCCCTGCAGGACGACGCCGCACTCGTAGGTGTCGAGGATCGAATAGTTGTGCCGTGCCTTGCGATTGGTGGCGACAACCTTGTGGTCGGGCTTCTTGTCCGGATTCTTGGCCACCGCTACCGCCGGACGTACAGGCGCAGCGTGACGTAGCCGGTGAGACCGGCCATCAACACGCCGACGCCGAACATGATCGGCGATATGTAGAGAATGTCGGCGTAGTCGATCCGGGCAATCAGATTGGCTTGGTAGAACTGGTTGAGCGCGTTCTCCAAGAACGCTGCCCGCACCACGATCAGCCCGACGATCGCTATCACCACACCGATCGTCGCCGCGAGCACCGCCTCCAACAGGAACGGGAGCTGGGTGTACCACCGAGTGGCACCCACCATTCGCATGATGCCGATCTCGGTGCGTCTGGTGTATGCGGCGACTTGAACCATGTTGGCGATCAACAGGATCGCACCGATCGCCTGCACCATCGCGATCGCGAACGCCGCCGCGGAAAGCCCGTCGAGCACCGCGAAGAGCCGGTCGATCAGCTCCTTCTGGTTCAGCACATTGAGCACACCGGGCTGACCCGTCATGGCCGCGTCGAAGTCCTTGTGCTGCTCGGGATTGTCCAGCTTGACGACGAACGACGCCGGGAACGAATCCTTGCTGGCGACGTCTTTGTACTGCGGGAACTTACGGATCGCGTCGTTGTAGGCGTCGTTGCGATTCAGAAACCGGACCGACCGGACATCGTCACGGGCTTCGATCTTGGCGCGCAACGCCTTACACGGGTCGGCGTCACAGGTCGGGTCGTTCGCCGAGACGTCGTTGGTCAAGAACACCTGCGTCTCGACGCGATCGAGATAGATGTTGCGCGAGTGGTCCGCCAACCGGACCACCAGCAGGCCGCCACCGAACAGGCCGATCGAGATGGCCGTCGTCAAGATCATGGCCACCGTCATGGTGACGTTGCGGCGAAGTCCGGTGAAGACCTCGTTGATGAGAAAGCCGAAGCGCACTTAACGATCCATTCCGTAGACACCACGCTGCTCATCGCGAACGAGCCTGCCCAAAGACAGCTCCACCACACGCTGGCGCATGGAGTCGACGATGTGGTGGTCGTGGGTGGCCATCAACACGGTGGTTCCCGTGCGGTTGATCCGCTCGAGCAGATCCATGATGTCCTTACTGGTCTCAGGGTCCAGGTTGCCGGTGGGCTCGTCGGCCAGCAGCACCAGCGGCCGGTTGACGAACGCGCGCGCGATCGCCACGCGCTGCTGCTCGCCGCCGGACAGCTCGGCAGGCAGCCGGTTGGCCTTGCCGGACAGGCCCACCATCTCCAGGACCTCGGGCACCACGCGATTGATGGTGTCTGGCTTCTTGCCGATCACCTCCAAGGCGAAGGCGACGTTCTCGAACACCGTCTTCTGCTGCAGCAACCGGAAGTCCTGGAACACGCAGCCGATCACCTGGCGCAGCTTGGGGACCTGCCGGCCCGAGAGCTTGTTGACGTGGAACTTCGACACTTGCAGATCGCCGGACGTGGGTGTGTCCTCGGCCAGCAGCAGCCGCATGAACGTGGACTTGCCAGAGCCGGACGGGCCGATGAGAAAGACGAACTCACCCTTGTCGATCTTGACGCTGACATTGTCGAGGGCTGGCCGTGCCGACGACTTGTACTGCTTACTGACATGGTCGAGGGTGATCATCACGGCACGCCAGTGTAGCCGTCCGGCGGGCGGGACCCGGTTACTGCGTCGGAGCCGCGGGTGTGACCATCGGGCCCTGACCCGGTGCCGGCGTGGGAACCGGCGCAGGTGACGGGGTCGGAGCGGGCAGCCCGGGGATCTGGAACGGCAGCGGGCCAGGCGGGGTAGTCGACGTCGTCGGGCTGGTCGGGCTGGTCGGGCTCGTCGTCTCCGTCGGCGTCGTGGTTTCCGTCGGCGTCGTGGTCTCCGTCGTGGTGGTCGTGGTGGTCGGCGGTGTCGTCGTCATCGTGCGCCGCACATCGGTGCGCGGGACCC
Source organism: Mycolicibacterium aromaticivorans JS19b1 = JCM 16368 (assembly GCF_000559085.1). Taxonomy (NCBI): domain Bacteria; kingdom Bacillati; phylum Actinomycetota; class Actinomycetes; order Mycobacteriales; family Mycobacteriaceae; genus Mycobacterium; species Mycolicibacterium aromaticivorans. The sequence goes on from NZ_JALN02000001.1 coordinate 1,110,101, forward strand.
AGGTGTACGACGGGTCGGGCACGAAGCCCGGCGGCACCACTTGGTTCGCGGGAACCGGCTGCTGGGTCGGCGGCTGGTAGTTCTGATACACCCAGAACAGGGCGATGAATGCCACCACCAGCACCGCGGTGGACGTGCGAAGGCGCCCGCCCGGAAGGTATCTCGGCCAGCCGCGATCGTCACGCTTGGACTTGCTCGATTGATTCGTCATTGCGCTTTGTCCTGACTGCGCGCCACATCGTCGCTGGTTCCCGACGGAGTCATCGCGCCCAGTGTCGGGGTTTTCTCCGCCGGGGTGGTGATGCCCGCCTGGGCCAGGGCGGCGATCACCATGACCCGCAGTCGGCGGCCGACGTCGAACTGTTTGCCGGGCAGGGTTCGGGCCACCATCCGCAGATTGACCGAGTCGACCTCGAGGCTCTCGACGCCCATCAAGGCCGGCTTGTCCAACAGCAGCTTTCGCAGATCCTCGTCGAGCATCGCGTCGTTGCACACGGTGTGCAGCACGTCGTTGACGCGGTTGAGGTCAGCGGAGGTGGGCACCGGGACATCGACGACCGCTCGCGCCCAGTCCTTCGACAGGTTGAGGGATCTGACGATGTTTCCGTTCGGCACGGTGTACATCTCGCCTTCCGGCGTTCGGAGCTTGGTCACCCGCAGGGTGACCTCCTCCACGGTGCCGAGGGAGTCTTTCGGGGCGCCGACCATACTCAGCTGCACCAGGTCACCGAAGCCGTACTGGCGCTCGGTGATGATGAAGAAGCCGGCCAACAGGTCCTTCACCAGGTTCTGCGCGCCGAAGCCCAAGGCCGCGCCCAAGACGGCGGCCGGAGCGGCGAGCGAGCTGACCGGTATCGACAAGACGTCACCGATCTCGACGACGACCATCACGAACAGCAGGGCGATCGATACCCAGGACACCACCGAGGCCACGGCTTGCTGATGCTTGGCGCTCTCGGTGCGGACGATCTGGTCGGTCTGCTGGTATTGGGCGTCGATGCGCCGGGTGATCCGGCGAGCGAGCCAGTTGATGAAACGTGCGGCCAACAGCCCGCCGATCAGCAACAGTGCGATGCGGACGCCTCTGGTCACGATCCACACGCCGTACTGGCCGTGCCAGAAGTTGCTCCAGTGCTCGGCCGCGCCCAGTGCCAGGTAGGTGTTAGTCGTCGTCATCTCGCCGGTTACGCCACCGGATCCCCGCTTCCAGGAATCCGTCGATGTCCCCATCCAGTACCGCCGCGGGATTGCCGACCTCGTACTCGGTGCGCAGATCCTTGACCATTTGGTAGGGGTGCAGAACGTAGGAGCGCATCTGGTTGCCCCACGAACTACCGCCGTCGCCCTTGAGGGCGTCCATCTCGGCGCGTTCTTCCTGACGCTTGCGTTCCAGCAGTTTGGCCTGCAGCACGCGCATCGCCGACACCTTGTTCTGCAGCTGCGACTTCTCGTTCTGGCAGGTGACGACGATGCCGGTCGGGATGTGCGTCAGCCGGACCGCCGAGTCGGTGGTGTTGACCGACTGGCCGCCCGGCCCGCTGGAGCGGTAAACATCGACTCGCACTTCCTGCTCGGGGATGTCGATGTGGTCGGTGGTCTCGGTCACCGGCAGCACCTCGACGTCGGCGAACGACGTCTGGCGCCGGTTCTGGTTGTCGAACGGGCTGATCCGCACCAGCCGGTGGGTGCCCTGCTCGACCGACAGCGTGCCGTAGGCGTACGGGGCGTGCACCGCGAACGTCGCGCTCTTGATGCCGGCCTCTTCGGCGTAGGAGGTGTCGAACACCTCCACGCCGTAGTCGTGCTGTTCAGCCCAGCGGATGTACATCCGCATCAGCATCTCGGCCCAGTCGGCGGCGTCCACACCACCGGCGCCGGACCGGATGGTCACCAGTGCCTCGCGTTCGTCGTACTCGCCGGACAGCAGGGTCCGGACCTCAAGCTGTTCGATGTCGGCCTGCAGGGACGCGAGCTCGGCATCGGCTTCGGCCAGCGCGTCGGCGGCGCCGGCGCCCTCTTCTTCGGCGGCCATCTCGTAGAGCACCGGCAGATCCGCCAGACGGCTGCGCAAGCCTTCGACGCGGCGCAGCTCGCCCTGGGCGTGGGAGAGCTCGCTGGTGACGCGCTGAGCGTGGCTCTGGTCGTTCCACAGATTCGGGTCGGCCGCTTCGTGTTCGAGCTTATCGATCTTGGCGCGCAGACCGTCGACGTCGAGCACTCGCTCCACCGTGGTGAGGGTGGTGTCGAGTGCGGCGATATCTGACTGACGATCGAGGTCCACGGGTCCTCAGGGTACCGGCGTCGCGACACGGTGTGATCCGCGGCGACTCCTGAGACTTCTGGGGCTGCCCCGCCGGTTGCGCGTCTAACATCACTTTCGTAACCAGGATGTGGCGTCGCACAGCCCAAAGCGACGCTGCTCGACTGCGACGCGACAGCCCCTTTGCGCGCAGCCGGGTCCGGACAGAAAGCGCGAGGATGCGTCCTTACTATGTCGCGATCGTTGGTGCAGGTCCCTCCGGATACTTCGCAGCGGCGTCGCTGCTGAAGTTCGCCGACAGTTCCGTCGCCGCCGGCGGTCCGGATGTCCACGTCGACATGCTCGAAATGTTGCCCACCCCCTGGGGTTTGGTGCGCTCCGGGGTGGCACCCGATCATCCGAAGATCAAAACCATCAGCGCCCAGTTCGAGAAGACCTCGCTCGACGAGCGGTTCCGCTTCTTCGGCAACATCCGAGTCGGTGAGCACGTCCAAGCCGAGGAGCTCGCACAGCGCTACGACGCCGTCGTCTACGCCACCGGCGCGCAGTCGGACCGTCCGCTCGGCATCCCCGGCGAGGAACTCGAGGGCAGCGTCGCAGCTGTCGACTTCGTCGGTTGGTACAACGCGCACCCGCACTTCGAGGAGATGGCGCCGGACCTTTCGACCGGGCGCGCCATCGTGGTCGGCAACGGCAACGTGGCGCTCGACGTCGCACGGATCCTCGTCAGCGATCCCGAGGAGCTCGCCAAGTCTGACATCGCCGACCACGCGCTGGAACTGCTACACACACAGGGTGTCGACGAGGTCGTGGTCATCGGCCGCCGCGGGCCTCTGCAGGCCACCTTCACGACGATGGAGCTGCGCGAGCTGGGCGATCTGGAAGCCATGGCCGACGTAGACGTCATCGTCGACCCCGCGGACTTCGACTCCATCACCGACGAACAGCTCGAGGCGGCGGGCAAGACCGTGAAGCTCAACGTCAAGGTGCTGCGCGGCTATGCGGAGGCGGGACCGCGAGGGGCCAAGCGCCGCATCGTGTTTCGGTTCCGTACCTCGCCGATCGAGATCAAGGGTGACGGCCGTGTCGAGTCAGTGGTGCTGGGCCGCAACGAGCTCGTCGACGAGGGCGGCCGCATCGTCGCCAAGGACACCGGCGTGCGCGAGGAGCTGCCCGCCCAGCTGGTGGTCCGCGCGGTCGGCTATCGCGGCATCGCGACGCCGGGCCTGCCGTTCGACGAGCGCTCAGGCACCATCCCGCACACCGAAGGCCGCGTCGAAGGCAGCGACAACGAGTACGTCGTGGGCTGGATCAAGCGTGGCCCGTCGGGCGTCATCGGGAGCAACAAAAAAGACTCGGCGGACACGGTTGCGACGTTGGTAGCCGACCTCGACGGCCGCGAGCTCGGCGCGTTCGCCGACGACCACGGCGACACGCTCGTCGCGTGGCTGCTGTCGCGTCAGCCGATATTGGTCACCGACGACCACTGGAAGCTGATCGACGCGCACGAGCGCGGCGCGGGCGAACCGCACGGCCGGCCACGCGTGAAGCTCACCAGTGTTGCCGAACTGCTGCGCATCGGGCACGGGTAGCGATCACACCTCGCAGGTGTCCCGCTCACGCTCCCGGGACAGCCCGCCGACCGGACCCGCGGCGCGCGCGATCAGCGGTGTGACGGCCGCGGTCATCGCCAGGGCGGCCGACACCATGATCACCGCGAACGGGCTGTAGCCGTCCACCACGACGCCGCCGATCGCGGTGCCGATGGCGCCGCCGACGAGGGCGCCGCTGTTGAGCCATCCGAATGCTTCCGCGGTCGAGTGTGCGGCGATCTGGTTCGACACCATGACATACAGCGCGGCCAACGACGGCGCGAAGCCGAGCCCGGAGGCGAACAACGCGGCGAGCTGCACGCCGTAGCCGTCGACAAGACCGAACAGCACGGTGCCGGCGGCGACGACCGCCATGGACAGCGACAGGCCGCGGACGCCGAGGTGGCGGTGGCCGAACAGCACACCGCCGAGCAGCGATCCGACGCCGGTTGCCGCGAGCGCGATACCCGCCGAGAGGTTGTGGTTGCCGTATAGGGCGAGGACGCCCACTTCCAGTGCTGTGAACGACGCGACCAGCGCGAGGCTGGCGACCATCGCCAGGATGACCGCGCGGTTGGCGAGCACCTTGCCGAACGCGACCGTGCTGCTGGCGATCGTCGGCCGAAACTGGCGGGCGCTGAGCAGGAACCACACGGTCCCGACGATCGTGACCGCGGCAGAGAACAACAGCGGAATCGCCGTCGAGATCGCCGACGCCAGGAACGTCGCAGCGACCGGACCGATCACCCAGATCAGCTCCTGGGCCGTGGTGTCGAGCGCGAACAGCGCCCGCAGGCCCTGGCCGGGGACCATCTGCGGGTACAGGGCGCGCACCGCAGGCAGCAGCGGGGGCACCGAGGCGCCGATGAGGAACCCCAACACCATCAGGAACGTCGTGGGAACGTGGATGAAGGCCAGCGCCAGCATGCTGATGCCGTTGATCAGGGCGGCCGACACCAAGGTCGGCATCATCCCGATCCGACCGAGAAGGCGCGCCGTCATGGGCATGGCCACCGCTTCACCGATGCTCGTGCACGCCACGACGACGCCGGCCACCGCGTACGACCCGGTCCGGGCCTGCACGTGCAGCAGGATCGCCAGCGACAGCATGCCCAGCGGCAGCCGCGCGAAAAGCTGTGAGGCGGTCACATTGACCACGCCTGGAACTCGAATGAGCTCTGCGTAGGCGCGCACGGTTATCTCTCCATCGAATTTGGTCTACTACTTCAAAGCTCCTCAACTGTACCGTCCGGACGGTACAGTTCGAAAGTCGATAAACTCTGCCGATGACGACCTCGCGCGAGCGCATCCTCGATGCCTACGCCGACGCGCTGGCCGTCGACGGCGAGCGCCTGGCCACTCTCGACGCGGTGGCCGCCCGGGCCGGGGTGTCCAAGGGCGGACTGCTGTACCACTTCCCGTCCAAGGACCAACTCGCCGAAGCACTGTGTGAGCGGCTGATCGCGCTGGCTGCAGACGACGTCGACAAGATGCGCAACGCCGCCGACGGGCCGGCTCGGCACTACATCCGCACGTCGCATTACGCCAACACCCCGCTCGACCGCACCCTGGTCGCGGTGGCTCGGCTCCAGCAAGCCGGTGACCCGCGGGCGCGGGCGGCCATCGAGATGATCTCCGATCAGTGGCTGAGCGTGCTGACCGAGGCGCTCGGCGACCGTGACGTCGCGCGCACCGTCAAGCTCATCGGCGACGGCCTGTACCACCACGCGCTGTTCAGCGTTCTCGGCGGACCGCCGCGCACGGAACTCGACGAGGGACTGCTGGCGGTCATCGATCGGCTCATCGACCAGAGTTCGAACGCGCCGCGAGCCTGAGTACCGGGAGCCACACAGGCACCGTCGGCACAATGTGACTCAATGGCGAGCAACGATCGGCGACCATCGACACGATCGCTGCGCGCGCTCGATGGACTGAACTTCTTCCTCGCCGATGTGCGCGACGGCCTCGGCCCGTATCTGGCCATATATCTGCTCGCCACCCGTGGTCCCGCACACGGCTGGGACGAGGCCACGGTCGGCAGCGTGATCACCATCTCCGGTCTGGTCGGCCTCGTCGTCCAGACGCCCGCAGGCGCGCTGATCGACCGAATCCCGCACCGCCGAATGGTTCTCATCGTCGCGGCCGTCGTGGTGACGGCCAGTTGCCTGTGCCTGCCCGCCGTGCACGGCTACGTTGCGGTGACCGCGACCCAATCGGCCGCGGCCGCCGCCGCCACCGTTTTCGGCCCCGGCATCACGGCAATCAGCCTCGGACTCGTGGGCGCCAAGCTGCTGACACCGAGGATTGCGCGCAACGAGGCGTTCAACCATGCGGGCAATGCCGCATCCGCGGGCATCGCCGCCCTGCTGGCCATCCAGTTCGGTCCGGTCGTGGTGTTCTGGCTGATGGCGGTGCTCGCTCTGCTCAGCGTGGCCTCTGCCGCGCGCATCAAGGATTCGGAGATTGACGAAAGCCTGGCGCGAGGCCTGTCCGCCGACCACACGGTCGACAGCCACGCCAGTAGCTGGTCGGTGTTGTTCACGAGCCGAAGCCTGTTGGGCTTCGCCGCTGTCGTATTCGTGTTCCACCTGTCGAACGCCGCGATGCTGACCTCGGTCAGCCAGCTCCTTGTGCGGGTCGCGGGGAAGAACAGCGCGACGTCGCTGACCGCGCTGTGCGTCCTCGCGGCGCAGCTCGTCATGGTTCCGGTCGCGCTCGTCGTCGGGCGCACCGCCGACTCGTGGGGGCGCAAGCCGATCTTCGTGGCGGGTTTTGCCGTGTTGGCCGTGCGCGGCGTGCTCTACACCGTCTCGGACAACCCGGTGTGGCTGGTCGCGGTGCAGACTCTGGACGGCGTCGGCGCCGGCATTTTCGGGGCCTTGTTCCCGGTCGTGATCGCCGACCTGACCGCGGGCACGGGTCACTTCAACGTGACCCAGGGCGCTCTCGCCACCGTTCAGGGCGCGGGGGCCGCGATCAGCGCCGGGCTGGCCGGGGCATTGATCGTCGCCGCCGGCTACCACACGACGTTCATCACGCTGTCGGCCATCGCGGTCGCCGGGCTGGTTGTCTACCTTGCCGCGGTCCCGGAGACCCGGGCGCGGGCGCACAGCTAGTCAGTCGCGGGCCGGTGGGGTGATCGATTCGGCGGCGATAGTGACGATCACGCGAGTCTCGTCGGGATTACCGGAGAAGTTCGGATAAGGGATGCCGAGGTACTTCTGTGAGATCTCATCAATGCTGGCGCGACCACCCACTGTCGTCGTCGACAACACGCGACCTCGAACTGCGTAGTACCGAGTGACGTTGTCGGGGTCGACGACGTTGACGGCGATGCGAGGGTCGCGGGACAGATTTCGCGCCTTCTGCATGCCATCGACGATGTTGATGACGATGTGCTCGCCATCGGTGGTCACCCACGTCTCGGTCAGCTGGGGTGAGCCGTCAGGCATGAGCGTTGCCACGAAGCAGGGACTGGGGCGCTGTAACAGCGCGAGCAACCCGTCAGGAAGCGGTTGGGACATCGAATTCCTAACTCGGGGGCTGCAGAGGCGGCGGCTGGTCGGGCGGTGCGAAGAACCAGTTGTCCGGATTCTTCTGCGAGTACACCACCGGGATGAGTTGGCCCATCGTCGGCCAGTCGTTCACGTCGACCGCCATCCGCTGATACACCACGTGCTCATTGACCGTGGGGCCGTTGATGACCCCGCTGATCGTGACGAACTGTTCGCCGGTGGCGTCGGGGCGCGGACTGACCCCGGTCACCAGAAGCGTGCCGTCCACCACCTCGCCGCGCGGGCCGCGGCGCATCAAGCGCGGGGCCAAGACCAGGGCCAGCGCACCGACGATGAGCAATATCACCGCGAATTCCCACATGCGGCCATGGTAGGACTAGCCGCATGAGCGAAGCCCGCGGAGCGAATCAACGGCGGATGAGCGACCAGGATGTACGGGCAGACCTGTCTGTGGCGTTGCAGCTAGCTGACCGCGCCGATGCGATCACTCTCGACCGATTCGGGGCGCTGGATCTGCGCATCGACACCAAACCGGACCTGACGCCCGTCACCGATGCCGATGAGGCCGTCGAGGCCGATGTGCGCGCGGAGCTGTCCCGCGAGCGCCCGGACGACGCCGTGCTCGGTGAGGAATACGGCGGCACCGCCGAATTCCAGGGCAGGCAGTGGGTGATCGACCCGATCGACGGGACCAAGAACTTCGTTCGCGGCGTGCCGATCTGGGCGACCTTGATCGCCCTTCTGGCCGACGGCGTGCCGGTCGTCGGTGTGGTCAGCGCCCCGGCCCTGAATCGGCGGTGGTGGGCCGGCCACGGACTGGGCGCTTTCGCGCACTCCGGGGACGGGCCGGCCCGGCCGTTGTCGGTCTCCGGCGTTGCCGAGCTGGGATCGGCCAGCCTGTCGTTCTCCAGCCTGTCCGGTTGGGCCGACCTAGGCCTGCGGGACCAGTTCATCGGGTTGACCGACGACGTGTGGCGAGTGCGCGGCTACGGCGACTTCTTCTCCTACTGCCTGGTCGCCGAGGGCGCCGTCGATATTGCCGCCGAACCCGAGGTCAAGCTGTGGGACCTGGCGCCGCTGGACATCCTGGTCCGCGAGGCCGGTGGCCGCTTCACCAACCTCGACGGGCAGCCCGGCCCGCACGGCGGGCATGCCGTGGCCACCAACGGCTTGCTGCACGCCGCGACCCTGGCGAGCCTGGGCCGGCGGTAGCCGCATGGCCGCGCTGGTGTGACCGACCCAACAGCATTGGCGCCGCGGAGCGCTTCCGGCATCTACCTTACTTTGGAGTAAGATAGGCTGCAGCGAGATCTGACCAGCACGCCCACCATCGACGAGGCTGCCACCATGACCAACACCCTTCCCCCCACATCCGCCAGCGCACGGGCCCGCGATAGCGCGGTCGGGCAGTACAAGCACAAGCGCTCCCTGACCGACATCGGGCTGGCGCTTGTCACCCCGCTGATGGGGCAGGACTTCCTGGACCGCTATCACCTGCGCGACCCGCTGAATCGCGGCCTGAAGTACGGGGTCAAGCAGGCGTTCTCCACCGCAGGCGCGGCCACCCGGCAGTTCAAGAAGGTTCAGGGCATCGGCAAGGCGCCGGCCCGGCTGCGGCCCAGCGGCGCAGACTATTTCGACCTCACCCCCGACGACGACCAGAAGATGATCGTCGCGACGGTCGACGAGTTCGCCGAGGAGATTCTGCGTCCGGCCGCTCACGACGCCGACGACGCCGCGACCTATCCCGCCGATCTGATCGCCAAAGCCGCCGAGCTCGGCATCACGGCCATCAACATCCCCGAAGACTTCGACGGCATCGCCGAGCAGCGCACCACCGTCACCAACGCGTTGGTGGCCGAGGCACTCGCCTACGGCGACATGGGTCTTGCGCTGCCGATCCTGGCCCCCGGTGGCGTCGCCTCGGCGCTGACGCACTGGGGCAGCGCCGACCAGCAGGCCACGTACCTCCGCGAATTCGCCGGCGAGAACGTGCCACAGGCCTGCGTGGCGATCGCCGAACCGCATGCCCTCTTTGACCCGACCGCGCTGAAGACCACCGCGGTGCGCACCCCGAGCGGCTACCGCCTCGACGGCGTGAAATCGCTGGTTCCCGCCGCCGCCGATGCCGAACTGTTCATCGTGGCAGCACAACTCGACGGCAAGCCGGCGTTGTTCATCGTCGAGGCCTCGGCCGCCGGCTTGACGGTCACCGCCGACCCCAGCATGGGGATCCGGGCCGCGGCGTTGGGCCGAGTGACATTGGACAAGGTGTCGGTACCGCTGTCGGCCCGCCTCGGCGAGGACGGGGCGACCGACGCGGACTATTCCGAAGCAATTGCGTTGTCCCGCTTGGGCTGGGCTGCGCTGGCGGTCGGCACCTCACACGCGGTGCTCGACTACGTAATCCCCTACGTCAAAGAGCGCGAGGCATTCGGCGAGCCGATCGCCCGCCGTCAGGCCGTCGCGTTCATGTGCGCCAACATCGCCATCGAGCTCGATGGCCTGCGGTTGATCACCTGGCGCGGCGCCGCGCGCGCAGAGCGTGGCCTGCCGTTCGTCCGCGAGGCCGCGCTGGCCAAGAAGCTGGGCACCGACAAAGGCATGCAGATCGGCCTGGACGGGGTGCAGCTACTCGGCGGCCACGGCTTCACTAAGGAGCACCCGGTGGAGCGCTGGTACCGCGATCTGCGGGCCATCGGCGTCGCCGAGGGTGTAGTCGTCCTCTAACCGCCTAACGGCTAACGAACGGAAAAGACTGACATGGCAATCAATCTCGAACTGCCGCGCAAGCTGGAAGCCGTGATCGAGAAGGCACACCAGGGCGCCGCGGAGATGCTGCGGCCGATCTCCCGCAAGTACGACGTCGCCGAGCACGCCTACCCCGTCGAATTGGACACCCTGGCAACGTTATTCGAGGGAATCTCGGAAGCCAACACGATCTCGTTCGCGGGCACGGAGGCATTCCGCGACAGCGACGACGGCCCGAAGGGAAACATCAACGGCGGCAACATGTCCGCCTTGCTCAACGCCCTGGAAATTTCCTGGGGTGACATCGCGCTGCTGCTGTCGGTGCCTCGCCAGGGCCTCGGAAACGCCGCGATCTCCGGAGTGGCCACCGACGAGCAGTTGGAGCGGCTGGGCAAGAACGTCTGGGCCGCCATGGCGATCACCGAACCGTCGTTCGGTTCGGACTCGGCGGCGGTGTCGACGACGGCGGTGCTCGACGGCGACGAATACGTGATCAACGGCGAGAAGATCTATGTCACCGCCGGCTCCCGCGCCACTCACATCGTGGTGTGGGCGACGCTGGACAAGTCCAAGGGCCGGGCGGCGATCAAATCGTTCATCGTGCCGCGTGAGCACCCCGGGGTCACCGTCGAGCGTCTCGAGCACAAGCTCGGCATCAAGGCCTCCGACACTGCGGCCATCCGATTCGAGAACGCCCGCATCCCCAAGGAGAACCTGTTGGGGAGCCCGGAGATCGAGGTGGAGAAGGGCTTTGCCGGGGTCATGGAGACCTTCGACAACACCCGGCCGATCGTGGCCGCAATGGCGGTCGGGGTGGCACGCGCCGCCCTGGAGGAACTGCGCACGATCCTGACCGAGGCCGGCGTGGAGATCTCCTACGACAAGCCGGCGCACGTCCAGAGTGCCGCTGCTGCGGAATTCCTTCGCATGGAAGCCGACTGGGAGGCCGGTTATCTGTTGACCGTGCGCTCAGCGTGGCAAGCCGACAATGCGATCCCGAACTCCAAGGAAGCGTCCATGGGCAAGGCCAAGGCCGCCCGCGTCGCCAGCGACATCACTCTCAAGGCCGTCGAATTAGCCGGAACGGCAGGCTATTCCGAGCAGACGCTGCTGGAGAAGTGGGCCCGCGACTCGAAGATCCTGGACATCTTCGAGGGCACGCAGCAGATCCAGCAGCTGGTGGTGGCCCGCCGCCTGCTCGGGCTGTCCTCCACCGAACTCAAGTAGTCACGCCACTGCTGTCAGCTCGCGCTGGGTCCGCTCGTCGAGTTCGATACCGGCGACGGCGAGGTTCTCCTCCAGGTGGTCCAGCGAGGACGTGCCGGGAATGAGCAACACGTTGTCGGCGACGCCCAGTGTCCACGCCAGTGCGATCTGGGCGGGCGTCTGACCGAGCCGTTCGGCCGCGGCGGTGATGAGGGGATGCGACAGCACCGGATTCACCTCGTGGAACGCCGAGCCGAGTGGGAAGAACGGGACGAACGCGATGCCGCGGGCCACGCATTCGTCGAGCACCGGCTGCGAGGACCGGTCCACCAGATTGAACGGATTCTGGACGCACACGATGTCGGTGAGTTCCAGCGCATGCAGCAGCTGCTCGTGAGTGACGTTGCTCAGTCCGACTCCGGCGATCAGGCCCTCGTCGCGGGCGGTGATCATCGCACCGAGCTGATCGGTGAACAGCGCATCGGGTTCTGACTCCATCACTCGCAGGTTGACCGCGGCCAGCCGCTCGACACCGAGGGTGCGCAGATTCTCCTCGATGGCGGCGCGCAACCGGTACGGCTCGGCGTCGGGAAGCCACGCGCCCTGATCATCGCGCCGCGCGCCGACCTTGCTGACCAGTGCGAGGCTGTCGGGATACGGATGCAGCGCCTCGTGGATCAGCTCGTTCGCCACATCCGGGCCGTAGAACTGCGAGGTATCGATGTGGTCGACGCCTGCATCCACGGCGCGGCGCAGTACCGCCAGTGCCTGCTCGCGATCCCGTGGCGGCCCGAATACACCGGGACCGGGCAGCTGCATCGCGCCGAATCCGAGGCGGTGGACCTGATAGCCGGCCAACGCACAACGTGTCATGGGGATCCTCCACTGGCAGAGAATAGATTGAAGTCGAATTGTTTGATATCAAACTATATTGCTGGCGCGCTACGCTTCCTGTCAACCCAGGGAGGTGAAGCCACATTCCACGCTCAGCACACGACGCCGAATCCCGTCAGCGCGCGGCCACCCTCGCCGACGCCTTCGGCCGCGCCGGCAAGACATTGGTCCGCGCCCTCGACGAGCGGCTCGGTGACCACGGCGTGTCCACCCCCCGATCCAAGGTCCTGTTCGAGGTGGATCGCTGCGGACCGGTCCGGCTCACCGACCTGGCGCGCACCGTCGGCATCACACAGGGCACTGCCTCCACCTTGACCGACGCACTCGTCCGGGAAGGTTTGATCGAACGCTGCGCCGACGACTCCGATCGCCGGGTGACCCTGCTGAAGGCCACACCCACGGGCCGGCGGCAGGCGCAAACCTGGGCCGGCGCGTACACCGCCGCCGCCGAGGAGCTGTTCGGAATTCTGTCCGGCGAGGAACAGCTGGCACTCACCGAACTGCTGCAGCGCCTGGCCGACTCGATCGACGGCTGAGCCTCAGCCCGATGCCCGGACCTGACACGGCACCCCGTTGACCACCTGAGTGTTACTGGGTACGTCGAGCAGATCGGGCGGGTTGAGCAGGTTGGAGTTCACGCCGGGATGATCGTTGGCGACGCCGAGCCGGCTGCCCGGCACACCATGTCCCCAGCCGTGCGGCAGTGACACCACCCCGGGCATCATGTCGTCGCTGACCTCAACGGGCACAGCCACTTTCCCTTCCGACGTACTGACTTCGGCCAGCTCGCCGTCGCCGACTCCGACGCGGCGGGCATCGTCGGGATGCATCAGCAGCGTGCATCGGTCGCGCCCCCGCATCAGCGCGGGCACATTGTGCAGCCACGAGTTGTTCGACCGCAGATGGCGCCGACTGGTCAGCAGCAGCGACTCCTCGACTCGGTCCATGCGCGCCCGCAGTCGGGGCACATCGGCGACGAACAGGTCGTGCAACAGCTCGATGCCGCCCGACGGTGTGGTGACGGCCGAGTCGAGCCGGCCGCCCTCCAATTCGCCGAGTCGCAGGCCGTCGGGGTGCGTGCGCACCTCATCGAGGGTCAGGCCGCCGGGGTTGGCGCCCAGGCCGTCGCCCCACGGGCCGAGCCGGATGTAGAGGTCGTATATGCGCTCGGGCCCTTGGCCTTTCAGCATGCCCATCACCTCGGCCGGGTCGCGTCCGCTCAGTGGAGTGCCCGGCTGGGTGCACATGGTGGCGACCAGTCCCCCGGTGTACAGGTCGTCCATCGCCCGGAGGTCGACGTCCGGAGTGGGGGTTCCCAGCAGGGCGCCCGAAAGACGCAGCAGCACTTCCCATTCGGTCGGCCGAGAAGGATCCGGCGCAAACAGCGGCTCCGACCACTTCAGGCAGGACGCGACGGCGTAGATCCAGTACAGATCGTCGGCATGCGGACGTTCCAGCGGCGAGAGTCCGGGGAAGATGACGTGCGCGTGCCTGGTGGTCTCGTTGAGCCAATTATCCACGCAGACAAAGGCATCCAGAGAGGCCAGCGCCTCGTCGAGCCGGCCCGCAGCGGGCGCGGAGATCGCCGGGTTGCCCGCGACCGAGATCATGGCGCGGATACGTCCGTCACCCGGGGTGAGGATCTCCTCGGCCAGGCAGCTCACCGGGAATTGGCCGAGCACCTCCCCGACCCCGCGCACGCGCGAGGCGAAGCGACCGAACTCCCAGCGCGGGCCGGGTTGATCGGGCGGCTTCATGAACATCGGCGAGTACACCGCCGGGGTGGGGAACACCGCTCCCCCGCGCCGGTCGACCGCACCGAGCGCGGCGTTCAGCACGAACACCAGCCAGGTGGCCAGCGTGCCGAATTCTTGGGTGCAGGCCCCGATCCGGCTGTACAGCACAGGATTCGACGCCGATGCCAGGTCGTGCGCGAGCGCGCGGATCGCCTCGGCCGGGATCCCGCTCGGCCCTGCAACGGCTTCCGGGGTGAAGGGTTCGGCCAGGGCGATCACCTCGTCGAGGCCCTGGACGCGGCCGTCGAGATGCGGATGGGCCCGCAGCAATCCGTCGGCGGCCAGCGTCCGCAGCACCGCGAAGAGCACCAGGGCGTCGGTGCCCGGTCGGATGGGCACCCAGTCGGTGGCACGCTGTGCCGTCTCGGTGCGGCGCGGGTCGATGACCACCACCCGACCGCCGCGCTTGCGGATACCGGTCAGGTGGCCGACGACGTCCGGCGCCGAGAGCATCGATCCCTGCGAGGCGGCGGGGTTGGCGCCGATGACGACGAGGTGATCGGTGCGAGCGAGGTCCGGGATCGGCGCGTTCCACATTCCGCCGAACAGCAGGGTGCCGACGACGTTCAACGGCCACTGGTCGACCGTGCCCGGTGAGTAGTACGCGCCCATCCCGGCCGCGCCGCCCATCCCGACGAGGGCGCCGATGTAGGAACTCAGGCCCAGGTTGTGCGCTACCGGGTTGCCCACGTACACCGTGACCGCCTGCGCACCGTCGCTGTCCAGCACCGGCCGTAGCACCCGCTCCGCTTCGGCGAACGCCTCGTCCCAGGAGACGGCGACGTGGGTTCCGTCCGGCCGCCTGACCATCGGCGATCGCAACCGGTCCGGGTCGTCGTGCAGCTGGCCGAGAACCGCACCCTTGGGGCAGATGTGCCCTGCCGACCACACGTCGTCGGGGTTGCCGCGGATGTCGGTGACCCGATCGCCGTCGATCGTGACCCGTAGCCCGCACATGGCTTCGCAGAGCGGACACGTCACGCGGCGGACGGCGCCGTCAGTCTGATCCGACTTCTGTCTGGACACCTGTCCATGTTAGGGCCGGGCGTTCGTCCGGCACAACGGTCAGGAGTCGGCCCGGCGAGCCCGCCAGTCGCCGATCGCCGACAGCCGGCGTCGTTGCTGATTGGCGGCACCGGCGTCCAGGCCGCGGTCGCGCTCCTCGAGGCGACCTATCACTCGTTCCCGGTGCTCGGCTGGGTTGGCGTCGTCGTACTTGAACTTGGCTTCGACACGCTCGACGGCGAGCCGCACACCGCGGATGCCAGGCAGCATCCGGCCGTACGGGTCCTGCCCCTCAGTCACCTCGGCATGGCGGCCTTCGGGCTGGAAGTCGGCCAGCTGAGACCGGAGTATCGCCACCTTGCCGTGTGAATCATCGATGATCGTTGGACGACAGATGAATTGGACGGAGGCGTAGTAACTGGTCGGCACTCCGTCCTCATCGGGGACACCCGCTTTGGGTCGCCAATGCCCCGGAATGTAGGTGTAGTCACCGATTACCGCGATCCGCACCTCGGCGGCCGCTTCAAGGTGCGGCCAGACCGGATTGGGCCGCGCCAGGTGGATCAGGAGCTCATCGTCGGCCACCGTGAAATGGGTGGGCACCAGCACCGGGGCCTGCCCGGGGTCGACGTTGTTGACCGCGAGGACGCCGAACCGGTCGGTCGAGGCCAACCAGTCCCGCCATTCAGCGTTGTCCAGCGCGGCATCCCAAGGATGGATCAGCATGTCGACCATTTCATCAGGCAGCGCAAGAGATTTACAGCTGCACGGATTCCCCGGCTTTCAGTCGACGGGTGCGAAGGCTAGGTGAAGCTCGCTCAGGCCGCGCAACAGGAACGTCGGCTCGTAGCGGTAGCGACGGGCACCGGCGGCCCCGTGCTGTGTCTCGTCGATGGCGATGTCGGTCATACGGTCCAGCAGCCGGTTCAGCGTGACCTTCGCTTCGACGCGGGCCAGTGGCGCGCCGGCGCACGTGTGGATGCCACGGCCGAAGGTGATGTGTTCGCGGACATTCCTGCGGTCGAGGTGGAACTCGTCGGGCTGGGAGAACTTGCGCGGGTCACGGTTGGCCGCACCCAGGCAGAGCATCAGAACGGTGCCCGCCTTGATGTCCACGCCACCGAGGGTGGTGGTCTTGCGGGCCAGCCGGAAATCGACCTTGGTCGGACTTTCGATCCGCAACGACTCCTCGATGAAGTTGCCGATCAGGCTGCGGTCGGCGCGCAGCTTGTCCTGGAGGTCGGGGCGCTCGGCCAGCACCCGGGTCGAGGCGCTGAGCAGTTTGACGACAGTCTCCTGGCCGGCCGCGAACAGAAATGTCGCCGCCCGGACCACGTCGACGACGTCGGGTGTCGTACCGTCCGGGTAGGTCGCTGCGGCAAGGGAATTCAGCACGTCCTCGCGGGGATGCCGACGCCTTTCGTTGATGTAACCGGTGAACTTGCCGTCCAGCCACTCCAGCGGGTTGACCGCGACAGGCGTGTGATCCAATGCGCCGACCGCACTTCCCGGTTCCTTGCCCGCACCGAGACTCGCCCGGAACTCCGCCCGGTCATCATCCGGCACACCCAGCAGGTCGGCGATCACCAGCGTCGCGAACGGCTTACCGTACTCGGCCAGAAGCTCACATTTGCCGTTGCGGATGAACTCGTCGAGCTGGCGATCGGCCAACTCCCACATGAAGTCTTCGTTCTCCTTCAATCGCGCGGGGGTCAGCAGGCGGCTCAGCAACGAGCGGGCGCGAGTGTGCGCCGGCGGATCCATCACCACCATCATCTCGTTGATGGGGAACAGGTGCCGGTGCGCGTCGATCTGTTCGGAGATGTCGTCTCCCTCAGGCTCGAACGGCAACGGCGGGAACGGACCGCCGATGGCGTTGACGGCCGAGAACGTCTCATAGTCTTTGAAGGCCGCGACTGCCTCGTCGTAGCCGGTCACGGCCACCACTCCGTAATTCGGCTCGCGGAACACCGGGTTCTGCGCACGGAGGTAATCCAGGTACTCGTATGGATCCTGGGCGATGTCCTGGTCGGAGAAATAGTCCGCTGTTGCGAAATCGGTCATTCTTGGCGGCCTTTCATGATGCTGATGGCTTGGCGGGGGCAGGCCGCCACCGCGGCCTCGACCCGCGCGCGGGCACCCTCCGGCGGAGTTTCGACGCACGAGGCAAGGTCATCGGATTCAACGTCGAAGACGTCCGCGGCCAACTCGACACACAGCGCATGGCCTTCGCACAGGTCCCGGTCCACCCGTACGCGCCATTGAGCCGCAGCCATCGAGCGCTTCCTTTCCGTATTTGATCGATCGATCAAATTCTGCGTCGGGTCATGCTTATCACGCCGGGAAATCGGGGGTCAAGAGCCGCGCCGAATGGCCTCCTAGCCAAGCGCGCAACTCTCCTGAGAAGATGGCCGCTATGGCGCCGACACCGAAGAACAAAGAGAAGGACGCCGGCGCGCGGGAACGCCTGATGGAGGCGACCGCTCACATCATGCGCGAGGAGGGGTACGCGGCCGCGACATCGCGGCGGGTGTCCGCGCGCGCCGGGGTCCGATCCGCGTTGGTGTACTACTACTTCCCGACGATGGACGACCTGTTCGTCGCCGTGCTGCGGGCGGGTTCGGATGCGTCGCTTGCGAAGATGCGCCAGGCGATCACCGCCGATGAGCCGCTGCGCGCCTTGTGGTCCATCAACACCGACCCGCGCTGGACCGGCCTGTACGCCGAGTTCGTCGCACTGGCCAACCACCGCAAGGTGATCAGCACCGAACTCAAGGCCTACGCCGAACGCGTCCGCGACATCGAAACCGCCGCCGCGACAGTCGCTCTGCGTGCACATGGCGTCGACCTCACCGAGTTTCCGCCGGTCGCGGTCTCGATGCTCATTGCCCAGACCGCGCGCAGCCTGTGCAACGAGAGCGCGATCGGGATGACCGAGGGCCATGAGGAGTTACGAGAGCTGGTGAACCGCTACCTGAATCGGGTCGCCTCCGCCGATGGGGCGCAAGCTACTTGAGCATGCTTCCGCCGTCGACCGTCATCGGCAGACCGGTGACGTAGCGAGACTCATCAGAAGCCAAGAACAACACCGCATTACTGATGTCGACCGGCTCTACCCACCCGATCGGCAGCACGTGCATCATCTGAGCCACAACGGCCATGTCGTCGGGACCCGGGTTCTCCAGGTCCGGGCGGAACAGCTTCATCGTGCCCTCGTTCATGAACAGCGGGGTGTTCACATTGGTCGGATGCACCGAGTTCACCCGGATCGAGTGGTGCCCCAGCTCGACCGCGAACGTCCGCATCAGGCCGACCACGCCGTGCTTGGCGGCGATGTAGTGGCCGGTGTGCGGATAGGCCTTCAGACCCCCGACCGAGCTGGTCAGGATGATCGAACCACCGCGGCCGTCCGAGATCAGATGCGGAACAGCCGCTTTCACGCTCTTCCACACACCGGACAGGTTGATGTCGATCATGTCGTTCCAGTCGGCCTCGCTGGTGTGGTCGAGCGTCTGGCCGCCGTTGCCGATGCCGGCGTTGGCCACGATGACGTCGAGCCGGCCCAGCTGCTCGACTCCGCTGTCCACGGCGGCCTTCACAGCTGCGTAGTCGCGAACATCAACCTCTGCGGTGACCACCCTGCGGTTGAGGTTCTTGACCAGATCGGCCGTCTCGGCCAGGTCGTCCGGCGTCGGCGCCGGGATGTCCTCATTGCTGCTGATGCGCTTGCACACATCGATCGCGATGATGTCAGCGCCCTCCTCCGCCAACCGGACAGCATGACTGCGGCCCTGTCCGCGCGCGGCGCCGGTGATGAACGCGACCTTGCCCTCGACTCTTCCAGCCATGAAAACCCTCGTCTCCGAAGAACCTGACGCGTACCCCGCGCCGGACGACTAATCGACGATCATAAATTTGATCGATCGATCAATACTGTGGCAGCGGCACGTGCCCGTGTCAAGGTCAGCGCATTCCGATCCGGATGTTTTTCACCTGAAGGAATTCGTGCAAGCCCTCCAGGCCGCCGGTCCGGCCGAACCCGCTCTGCTTGTAGCCGCCGTAGGGTCCCTGCGGGGACATGTCACTGAACTGGTTGACCCACACCGACCCCGACTCCATTCGACGAGCCACACTGTGCGCGCGCACCAGATCCCGGGTGTGCACAAAGGCATTGAGGCCATATGCACTGTCGTTGGCGATCGCGACGGCGTCATCGTCGTCACGGAATCTGATCACGGAGACCACCGGCCCGAATGTCTCGATCTGTGCCAGCTCCGACGCATTGTCGACATCGCCGAACACCGTCGGCTCGATGAAGTAACCCGCCGCCAGGTCTCCGCCGATGCGGTTGCCGCCGGTTAGTAACTCACCGCTCCCCCGGCCGACCGCATCATCGATCGTCGCGAGGATGCGCCGCAGGGCGCCCTCCCCGATCACCGGGCCGACGGTGACGGCACGGTCCAGGGGGTCGCCGACCTCGGCTTCCGCAATGCGGGTGAGGAAGGCGTCGACGAAGTCGTCGTAGATGCTGTCCTGCACCAGAATCCTGCTGGCACAGGCACAGCTCTGCCCCGACTGCATCAGCGGGCCCTGGTGGGCGGCCAGCGCGGCGGCGGCCGGCAGGTCGGCGTCGGAGAACACGAGGTTGGCGGACTTGCCGCCCAACTCGGCGACCACCGGTGTCAGATTCGTGGCGGCCGCGGCGATCACCTTGCGAGCGGTCTCGCCGCCGCCGGTGAAATGCACCTTGCGGACATCGGGATGGCGCACCAGGGCATCACCCCCGTCGGCGCCGGCGGGGACCACATTGACCAGGCCCGGCGGCAGGCCGGCCAGCAGACACAGTTCGCCGAAGCGCAGTGCCGCCAGGGGCGCCAGTTCAGATGGCTTGAACACGACCGCATTTCCGGCGGCAAGTGCGGGAGCGACGCAGGACGCCGCGACAGCAAGCGCCCCGTTCCACGGCGCGATGACGGCCACGACACCATAGGGCTCACGCTCGATCAGATTGATGTCGAACGAGCCGTTGACCGGAGTGCTCGCACCGAGCGGCTTGTCGACGTAGCCGGCATAGTGGCGCAAGAACCGTTCGAGCAGCATCGACGTTCCGGCGTACGAGATCGGCACCGCGTAGTCGCGAACATTGAGTTCGGCCAGTTCGTCCAGATGTTCGTGCACCAGGTCGGCCAGGTCGATCAGCAGATCGCGGCGCCGGTCCACCGTCAGCGATACCCAAGCCCGCTGTGCGCGCTTGGCCGCCGCCACGGCTCGGTCGATCTCTGGCGGGCCAGCCAGTGAGACAACGACATTAGGCCGCCCGGTGGCCGGATATATATGTTGATGGGTACCCGCCGAGGTGTCGGCGACGCGTTCGCCGCCGATCAACAACCCGGCCGATGCGATCACACCGCTCACGATGGACTGGCTTCGCTGCGCCACTCGTCGAGCACACGTTGCTGTTGTTCACCGATGGCCTGGTTGAGGTGGGAAGCCTTGGGCCAGCCGTAGTACGCCGCGAAGTGCAGAGCCAGTTCGTCCATCTCGGCGAAGGACAGATCACGGCTCTTCAGCGCGGCGTACACATGGCTGAGGATCGGAACCACAGCGTCCTGGAACGCCACGCACGCCACCGTGATCAGTCGGCGTTCCTTCATCCCGAGTCCGGGGCGCAGCCACATCTCACCGAAAACGAAGTTCAGGATTCCCGCACCGGAGTACGGGTTGTCGCGGATGGGCGCGAACGGAATGCAGTTGATCTCCTTGAAGGACTGCTCTCCGACCACGAGCCGGATCTCGGGATCGCTCGGCGTGATCAACGGCAGCAGTGGGTCCGGCGGCGACGGCGCCTGGCCCCGGTTCCGATGGATCCGCTCCCACTGCTCGTCGACCACCATGTTGAACCACGAGGCTTTCGGCCAGCCGGCGTACACCGCGAAATGCAATACCGCTTCACGCATTTCGGTGATCAATACATCGCCGCTGTTGAGCGCCGCGTACACGTGGTCACGCAACGGAGCTTCAGCGTCCGCGGCCGCCACACACGCCAGCGTGACGAACCGCCGGTCGCGCCGGCTCAATGCCGGCCGCGACCACACCTCCCCGTAGACGAAGTCGATCAGCCCAGTTGCGGCAGGCGAGTCGTCCTGCGGCGCAGCGAAGGTCATGACGTCGGCGAATACCCGTCGGCCACGCTCACGCCGGCCGGCGTCGATCATCGGATCGTCACCCCGGCGTCAACCTTGAGTTCCTGGCCTGTCACGTAACGGGCTTCGTCGGATACCAGGTACAGGACAGCGTTGCTGATGTCGACCGGCTCGGCCATCACAATCGGCAGGGCATTGAGGAAGATCGGCACCAGGTCGGGTCGGCGTTCACCCAACAGCTCGTGCAGAGATTCGGGCCGCATACCGGTCTCTACCCCGGTCGGGTGCACGGTGTTGACCCGAACATTCACCGCCGCAAGCTCATTGGCGAGCGCTCGACTCAGGCCCACGACACCATGCTTGGACGCCGTATAGGGCAGATGCAGCGGGGTCCCTTTCAATCCGGCGGCCGAACTGATGTTGACCAGGCTCCCACCCTCATCCACCAGGTGGGGCAGGGCGGCGGCGCACGTGTTCCACGTGCCGATCAGGTTGACATCCAGCACTGTTCGCCACTGCTCAGGCGTGGTGGTGTCCCAGGTGCCCACCGTGAGCACGCCAGCGTTGGACACCGCCGCGTCCAGACCTCCGAGTTGCGCCACCCCGTCGTCGACCGCCGCGGCCAGCGCTGCGGCGTCGCGCACGTCGACCACATGGATGACGGCGCGCCGGTTGTGCTGTTCGACGAGCCGTGCCGTCTCCTGCAGGTCGTCGCGCGAGGACAGCGGATACTCCAACTCCGGCAACGACTCACAGATGTCCACCAGAATCAGGTCGGCACCCTCTTCGGCCAGCCGCACGGCATGGCTGCGGCCCATCCCGCGGGCAGCCCCGGTGACCAGGACCCGTTTACCGGTGACCCGTCCAGTATATGTCACGTGAGTTCCTAGAGTTTGTTGGTGAACCCGGCGTCGACGGGCAACGTCACCCCGGTGACGTACTTGGCCTCATCGCTGACCAGGTAGGCGATCGCCGCGCTGATGTCCTCTGGTTCGAGGAGGTCGACCGGCATGGGGTTCTGCAGGTGCGGTCCGCCGTCGGGGTAGTTCTCCAGAAAGGCGGTCATCGCGGGATTGACGGCCATCATGGTGCGTACCGCGGTGGGATGCACGGTGTTGACCCGAATACTTTGCGGCGCAAGCGCATTGGACAACGTCCGCATCAGTCCGACGAGCCCGTGTTTGGAGGCCGCGTATCCCAGCCCGCCGCCTTGCAGTCCGCCGAATCCCCGCAGTCCGGCAGTCGAGCTGGTGAACACGATCGACCCGCCCCGTTGCCCGGCGACCAGGTGCGGGATCGCGGCCTTGGCGGTGTGGAACGCACCGACCAGATTCACGTTCAGCACATCGGTCCACTGTTCGAGCTCTTCGTCGATCGTCAACTCGCGGAAGGCCATGGTGGCGATGCCGGCGTTGGCGCACACGATGTCGAGGCGGCCGAACTGATCGACGCCGGCATCCAGCGCAGCTTTCACCGCGTGGAAGTCGCGGACGTCGGCGACCGAGGCAATCATCCTGCCCCCCTTGGCTTCCACCAACTCGACCGTCTCGTCGAGTTCGGCGCGGCTGGCCATCGGATAACCGTTGGAAGGGATGTCGGCACAGATGTCCACACCGATGATGCCAGCGCCCTGCTCGGCGAGGCGAATCGCATGGCTGCGGCCCTGGCCACGAGCAACGCCGGTGATGAACGCGACCTTGCCGTCGAGAGATCTCACTTGTTCCGCCTCCGCCCAGTAACCGTGTTACTGCGGTACGGTAACCGTGTTACTCGGCTAGGGCAAGGGGATTCGTGGACAAGACCGAGAAAGCGATCGATACCGTGGTCGACGGACGTGACCGCATCATCGACATCGTCGTCGAGATCCTCGAGACGCAGGGATACGACGCCGTTCAGCTGCGCGAGGTCGCCCGGCGCTCGCGCACCTCGCTCACCACGATTTACAAGCGCTACCCCACCCGCGACCACCTGATCCTCACCGCCCTCGAGTCATGGATGGACGAGCACCGGTACGCGGGCCTCGGTGTCCAGCACCACGATCCCGACGAGTCGGTCTACGACGGCATGATGCGCGTCCTGCGAACCATCTTCGAGCCGTGGGAACGACATCCCGAGATGCTCAAGGCCTACTACCGCTCCCGATCGGCCACCGGGCGCGAACTGCTGCTGCATCGCGGGCTCGACAACGTCGTCCCCGCAGCGATGGAAGTGCTCGACGGCGTCGACGAGGACTTCGTCGCCGATCTCGACACCGTCTTGGCCACCGTCATTTTCGGCCTGTCCGGACGCTTTGCCGCCGGCGAGATCGCCATCACCGACATCCTGCCCACCATCGAACGGACGGTCCGGTGGTTCACCGCCGGCTACGAGGCGAGCCGTCGGTAGCCGGTCTGTGGCACGTCGGTGGGCGCTACCGTCGTGGCATGGATTCTTATCAGGCACTGTTGGCCCGCCAGGACGGCGATCAGATCACCGCGTCGATCGAGACACTCGACGCCTCCGAACTTCCGCCCGGCGACGTGACGATCCGGGTCGCCTATTCCAGCGTCAACTACAAGGACGCGCTCGCGCTGACCCCGCGCGGCGGAGTCGTCCGGGACTATCCGATCGTGCCGGGCATCGACCTCACCGGTGAGGTCGTGGAGTCCGGCTCCCCCGACTTCGCCGTCGGCGATCAGGTCCTGGCGCACGGCTACGCGATCGGCACCGGCCACCACGGCGGCTACGCCGAGTACGTTCGACTGCCCGCCGATCAGGTTGTCGCCTTGGGCTCGCTGACACCGCGGGAAGGCGCGGCGATCGGAACCGCAGGCTTCACGGCCGCGCTGAGCGTCGAGGCCCTGATCGCCCATGGCATCACTCCCCAGGACGGCCCGATCGTCGTCACCGGCGCAACCGGCGGTGTCGGGTCGGTCAGTGTGGACCTGCTGGCGGCCGCCGGATTTCAGGTGGTGGCCTCCACCGGCAAGGTCGAGGCGGCCGACCATCTCAAGGCCCTCGGCGCCGCGGACGTCATCCCACGCCTGCCCGCAGACCCCGACGCGAAGCCGCGCCCGCTGGGCAGGGCGCGCTGGGCGGGTGCCGTCGACTGCGTCGGCGGGGCCACCCTGGCCGATGTGATCAGCACGCTGGAATACGGGGGCGCGGTGGCGGCCAGCGGGCTGACTGGTGGCCCGGGACTCAATACGACGGTGTTGCCGTTCATATTGCGCGGGGTGTCACTGCTGGGCATCGACTCGGTGCTGCTGCCCATCGGTCCGCGCCGCGGGCTGTGGAAGCGTCTGGGCGGTGAGCGCAAGCCGCGCCACCTCGACGATGTCACCCACGAGGTCGACGTCAAGGACGTCATCGACGTGATCGACCAGGTGCGGGCCGGCAAGTACTCGGGCCGTGCGGTGGTGCGGGTCGCCGGCGGCTTCTGAACACGAACAACAAAGCGGGCCACCGGTTTTCGCCGGTGGCCCGCTTTCTCGACTGCTAAGTCAGGACTGCGGAGTAGCTCCCAGGTGGCTGATCAGGTCGGGCTTCATCGCCTGAAGCTCGCGACCCCAGTACGCCCAGTCATGGGTTCCGTTGTCGGGGAAGTTGAACACACCGTTCTTACCGCCTGCCGCGAGGTAGTTGTCGCGGAAGGTGATGTTCGTCCGAATGGTCAAGCTCTCCAGGAAGGTGGCCGGCAGGTCACCATGCCCCAACTCGTTTGGCGTGCCGTTGCCGCAGTAGATCCAGATGCGGGTCCCGTTGGCCACGATCTTGGGGATCTGCACCATCGGGTCGTTGCGCTTCCAGGCACTGTTGGGATCTTCGGTCGCCCCCCACATGTCGTTGGCCTTGTAACCGCCCGCGTCACCCATCGAGATGTTGATCAGGAACGGCCACGAACCCTCGGAGGGGTTCAGGAAGCCCGACATCGAGCCGGCGTAGATGAACTGATCCGGGTGGTACACCGACAGGATCAGCGACGCCGAGCCGGCCATCGACAGGCCGATCACGGCACTGCCAGTGGACTTGACGTTCCGGTTCGCCGAGAGCCACTGTGGCAGCTCTTGGGTCAGGAAGGTCTCCCACTTGTAGGTCTGGCAGCCGGTCTTGCCGCACGCCGGCTTGTACCAATCAGCGTAGAAGCTGGACTGTCCGCCGACCGGCATGACAATCGACAGACCGGACTGGTAGTACCACTCGAACGCCTGGGTGTTGATGTCCCAGCCGTTGAAGTCGTCCTGAGCACGCAGGCCGTCGAGGAGGTAGACGGCGGGCGAGTTCGGGCCACCACTCTGGAACTGGATCTTGATGTCGCGACCCATGGAGGGCGACGGAACCATCAAGTATTCCACCGGGAGCCCAGGACGGGAGAACGCACTCGCCGTTGCCGATTCTCCGACCAGGCCGATGAGGCCCGGAAGGGCCGCCGCCGCGACTGCAGCGACTGCCAATCGGCGCGGCCAGCCGCGCACCTTGTCAAACAAGGACTTCACCAATCCACCCCAGCTTTCTATGACCCCGGTTATCGGATTCAGAGTTGAGTAAAACACGTCGTCTGGAACCTGTGAAAGTCCGCCACGTTACCCAACTCATTGGTTGGGGGTTGTCATGGGGTGGAACGAAAACTAATGTCACTTTTAGTTTTTCGCCGACTCCAGCTCGACGCCGATCTCGGGAGATTCCATGGAATCGTTCACTCACCTGCGCAAAGGCACCACACCGCGGCGAATCCACGCCGATCTCGACGGCCTCAAAGACGACGAACTGGGCCGGGGTGGATTCACCGGCCGCACCGCCAACATCTACCGCCGTAACGATCCCACGACATTTCGTGCCAACGGCCCCCTGTGTCCGCTCGATCTGTTGTCCAGTGAGCTCAAACCGGGCGATGCGACCGACCCCGCCGGCGCTCCCCTGCTGCTTTTCTCCAATGACGACTGCCGCATCTCACTGAGCCGGCGCGAGGCAGCCATGCCGTTCTATGCCCGCTACGTCGACGGTGACCTGCTGTCCTTCGTCCATGAGGGCAGCGGTCGCCTGGAAACCGAGTTCGGCCCGTTGGACTATCGCACCGGCGACTGGATCTACGTCCCGAAGGCCTGCACGTGGCGGCAGATACCGTCCTCGCCGAGCACCTGGCTGATGATCGAGGCCACCGACGAGTTCCGGGTGCCGCCGGCCGGCCCCCTGGGGCGGCACTGGCCCTTCGACCCGTCCCAGGCCGTTGTGCCGCACCCGGCCCCCATCGACGACGGCGACGGTCCGCACACCGACGGAGAGTACGAGGTGCGGCTGTATCACCGCCCGATCGACGGCGTGGAGACCACGACCCTGCGCTATCCGCACAACCCGATCGACGTCGAAGGCTGGCGCGGTGACAACTACGCCTTCACCTTCAACATCGATGACTACAACGTCATCACCTCCGACAGCGTGCACCTGCCCCCGATGGTCCACCTGTTCATGGAGGCGACGGGTGTCTACGTGTGCAACTTCTTGCCGAAGCCGGCCGAATCGGTGCCCGGCACCGAACGCACGCCCTGGTATCACCGCAACGTCGACTTCGACGAGATCGCTTTCTTCCACGGCGGCTCGCTCTACGGCATCCCGATGCCACCCGGACTGATCAGCCACGCTCCGCAGGGCGTGCACCACGGGGCGCCGGAGAAGGCCCGCGAACGAGCCCGGCGAAAGTTCGACGATTTCACCCGCGTGGACTGGAAGGTCATCGCGATCGACACCCGGAGACGATTGGTGCCGTCACCCGAAGTTCTGGCCAACGATTTGGGGCAACACTGATGGTCACGCCGGTCAAGCGCGCCTACGAGCGCATCCCGTATCTGATTGCCTACCAGAACACTTCAGCCGTCCGAGACGTCTACGGCGGGGTCGCTGAGCTGGTCGTGCTGGAGAGCTACCTGCTCAAGCCCACCACCCCGTCGGACACCGTGCTGGTCTTCATGCACCCGATCGGCGGTGGCGCCTACCTGCCGATGATCAACGCGCTGGCGCGGGCCGGGCATCACGTCATCTACTGCAACAGCCGCTTCCGGGGCACCGACTCAGGACTACTGATGGAGAAGGTGGTCGAGGATCTCGGCGAATGCATCAAGGACGCCAAGAATCGGCTGGGCTACTCCAAGGTGGTTCTGGCGGGGTGGAGTGGCGGCGGCTCATTGTCGGTGTTCTATCAGCAGCAGGCACAACACCCGACGATCACCGCCAGCCCGTCCGGTGACGGTCCGGATCTGACCAAGCTCGGACTGTTGCCCGCCGACGGCATCATGCTGCTGGCCGCGCACATCAGCAGGCACGGCACGATGACCGAGTGGATGGACGCCTCCATCCTCGACGAGAGCGACCCGACCAAGCGGGATCCCGATCTCGACCTGTACAACCCGGACAACCCCAATCAGCCGCCCTACACCCCGGAATTCCTGGAGCGCTACCACCAGGCGCAGATCGCCCGAAACCGGCGAATCACCAAGTGGGTCAAAGAAAAACTAGCGGCACTGTCCGAACAAGGACGGCCGGACGACGAGTTCTGTTTCGTCGTGCACGGCACGATGGCCGACCCGCGCTGGCTCGACCCGACCGTCGACCCCAACGAGCGCGCACCCGGCACCTGCTATCTGGGCGATCCGCAGGTGGTCAATATGAGCCCCGTGGGGCTGGCACGGTTCTGCACCCTGCGCAGCTGGCTGTCACAGTGGAGCTATGACGACGCCAACGGTGACGCCGTGAAGGCCGGCCCGGACATCGCGGTGCCGGCACTGGTCATCGGCAACCTCGCCGACGACGCCTGCACGCCCAGCCACACCCGCCGGCTCTTCGAGGCCATCGGGCATCCCGACAAGGAGATGCACGAAATCCCCGGCGCCAACCACTACTACTCCGGGCCCGACCAGAAGGAGACGCTGCGCCAGGCCGTCGGGATCGTCACCGATTGGCTGGTTCGGCATGACTTCGCCAAGGCCGACTGACCGTGACCTCCGGCGGGCAGGAGCGCAGCGACCCGGGAATTGTTTCCGGCGGGCAGGAGCGCAGCGACCCGGGAATTGTTTCCGGAGGGCAGGAGCGCAGCGACCCGGGAATTGTTTCCGGTCCGCTTGACGGCATCCGGGTCGTCGAGGTCGGCACGCTTATCTCCGGACCGTTCGCCGGGCGGCTGCTCGGCGACATGGGCGCCGAGGTGATCAAGGTCGAACCGCCGGGAGCTCCCGACCCGCTGCGCACCTGGGGTCAGGCCGAGTTGGACGGCCACCACTTCTTTTGGACGGTGCACGCCCGCAACAAGAAGGCCGTCACCCTCAACCTGCGGGACGCCCGGGGCCGCGACCTGTTCCTCGATCTGGTCGAGCGCTCCGACATCATCGTCGAGAACTTCCGGCCCGGCACGCTGGAGAAGTGGGGCCTCGGTTACGACGTTCTGCGCGAACGCAATCGGGGCATCATCCTGGTCCGGGTGTCGGGTTACGGGCAGACCGGTCCGGAGTCGACGAAGGCCGGCTACGCCTCGGTCGCCGAGGCGGCCAGCGGGTTGCGGCACATGAACGGATTCCCCGGCGGACCGCCGCCGCGCCTGGCGCTGTCGCTCGGCGACAGCTTGGCCGGGATGTTCGCCGCACAGGGCGCGCTGGCGGCGCTGTACCGGCGGACCGTGACCGGTGAGGGACAGATCGTCGACGCGGCGCTGACCGAATCGTGTCTGGCGGTGCAGGAGTCGACGATTCCCGACTACGACATCGGCGGCGTGGTCCGCGGACCGTCGGGTACCCGACTGGAGGGCATCGCCCCGTCGAACATCTACCGCAGCGCCGACGGCAGCTGGGTGGTGATCGCCGCCAACCAGGACACCGTCTTCCGGCGATTGTGCGCGGCTATGGGCCGGCCCGAGCTGGCCCAGGACGACCGGTTCGTCAATCATGTTGCGCGCGGCCGTAATCAGGACGAGCTTGACGCCATCATCGGCGACTGGGCGGCGGCCCGTGAGCCCGCCGACATCATCGAGACGCTGAGTGAAGCGGGCGTCATCAGCGGACCGATCAACACCGTCGCCGAGGTCGTCACCGACCCGCAGCTGCTGTCACGCGGCATGATCGCCGATCACTGGGACGAGCGCATCGGGCGCAATGTGAAGGGCCCCGGCGTGGTTCCGGTGTTGTCGGAGTCCCCCGGCACCATCCGATCCGCGGGCTCGTCGCGGCCGGGACAGCACAACAGTGAGGTGTACGGTGAACTTCTGGGCCTGCGGTCCGATGAGATCGCTGAGTTGGAGTCCCAGGGAGTGCTATGAGCGAGCTGCCCGGCCACGTCACGATCCGCGAGGTCGCCCTGCGCGACGGCCTGCAGATCGAAGACCCGATTCCGTTGTCCGCCAAGCTCGAACTGCTCGCAGCGATCGCCGCCACCGGCGTTCGGGAAGTCGAGGCGACGGCGTTTGTCTCCCCGTCGAAGGTGCCCGCCCTGGCTGACGCGCCGGAGTTGGCCGCCCACCTCGGCAGCTATCCCGACATCGAATTCTCCGCACTGGTGGCCAGTCCGAACGGCGCCAAGCGCGCCATCGCGGCCGGGCTGCGTTCCGTTGAATACGTGGTGTCGGCGGCCGACGCCCACAGTCGTGCCAACGTCGGGCGCAGCAGCGCGGACGCCACGGGCCAGATCGCCGACATCATCGCCATCGCTCATGACTCCGGAGTCAGCGTCGAGGTCATCATCGCCACCGCCTGGGACTGCCCCTTCGACGGCCCGACCCCGCCGCAGCGTGTCCTCGGCATCGTCGACGCGGCTTGCGAATTCGGCGCAGACCGGCTGGCCATCGCCGACACCATCGGCACCACCACGCCGGGGCGGGTCACCGCGCTGATGAATCAGGTGAAGCCCCGCATCGGCGATCTGCCGCTGGGTGCCCACTTCCACAACACCCGCGGCGCCGGGTTGGCCAGCGCGTACGCGGCCGTCGCCGCCGGTGTGACGCGGCTCGACTCGTCGGTGGGCGGCCTGGGCGGCTGCCCGTTCGCGCCCGGGGCGAGCGGCAACATCGCCACCGAGGATCTCGTTTACCTGTTGCGCGACAGCGGAATCGGTGTCGACATCGACCTTCCCGCGGCGATCAGCGCGGCAGCCGTCGCGAGATCGGTGGTCGGCCACGATCTGCCCAGCGCACTGCTGCGCGCCGGCGACCGGATACTGAGCTGAGCTGACACCGGGCCTCATGGAATCGACTCGGGTGGATCGGTGGCTGTGGGCGGTCAGGCTGACGAAGACCCGCCCGGATGCCGCCGCGGCGTGCCGAGGCGGGCACGTCCGCGTGAACGACCGGCTGGCGAAGCCGTCGACCACCATCTCCCCCGGTGACGAGGTCCGCGCACGCGTCGGCGACACGACGAGGATCGTCGAGGTCGTCAGGGTGATCGCCAAGCGGGTCGGAGCTGCCGACGCCGTCACCTGTTACTTGGACCGCACGCCCAAGCCGCCAAGTGTTCCCGCCGTGCCGGTGGCGGCGCGTGATCGCGGAGCCGGCCGACCGACGAAGCGGGACCGCCGAGCGCTCGACAAGTGGCGTGCGAGCCAGTGGTGAGCTGAGCCGTCGCACTACTTGCTCAGGGTGAACTGGCAGACGTCGGTGTAGCGGTTGCGGAACAGGTCCGCGCACCCGGTCAGGTACTTCATGTAGCGGTCGTAGACCTCTTCGGACTGGATCGCGATCGCCTCGTCCCGGCGTGCCTCGAGTGCGGACGCCCACAAATCGAGGGTCTTCGCGTAGTGCTGTTCCAGCGATTGGACGAGATCAGTTGTGAAGCCGGCCTTTCCGGCCAGGTCCTGGACGATCTCGCGGGTCGGCAGGTGGCCGCCGGGGAAGATCTCCACCGAGATGAACTTGAAGAATCGCAGCAGGCTCATCGTGATGGGCAGCCCGCGTGCCTCCATCTCGGCGCGCGGGATCTGCATGATGGAGTGCAGCATCATCACACCGTCGTCGGGCAGGACCTCGTAGGCGAAGTCGAAGAATGCGTTGTAGCGGTCCGCCCCGAAGTGCTCGAAGGCCCCGATCGACACGATCCGATCCACCGGTTCCTCGAACTGCTCCCAGCCGCAGAGCAGGACGCGGCGGCTGCGCGTCGTGTCCATCTCGGCGAACGCGCGTTCGGCGTGAGCCTGCTGATTGCGGCTCAAGGTCAGCCCGACGACATTGACGTCATACTTCTCGATCGCACGGCGCATCGTGGCGCCCCAGCCGCAACCGACGTCCAGCAGGGTCATTCCGGGCTCCAGACCCAACTTGCCGAGCGACAGATCGATCTTGGCCAGCTGCGCCTCCTGCAGCGTCAGATCGTCGCGCTCGAAGTAGGCGCAGCTGTAGGTCTGCGTCGGATCGAGGAAGAGCCGGAAAAAGTCGTCGGACAGGTCGTAGTGCGACTGAACGTCCTCGAAGTGCGGCTTCAAGTGTGATGTGGTGCTTGCTGGATGTGACAAGGAAGGGCCTTTGACTTTTCGGCTGACATTCGTGCAGCTCCATTTGCTCAAGAGCCTCCCCGACCACTCGTAAGCGTACGCAACGATGTCAAGCTGTCGTTGCCAGGAATGGCGTTGAAGCAGGTCAGCTCCGGAATTCGCCGTCGCGAGAGCTCTTGCCAACCGTTAAAACGAAAAGTAACGTCAGCTTTAGTTTCCCTTCCGAAGCCCGGGGGCCAGCCCATGGAACCGTCCAGCCGTTCGCGCAAAGCGGACGGGGCCGCCGACGGCCCTCGCGAACTGAGCTCCAAGGGGCGCCAAACCCGTCAAGCCATCGAGGACGCCGCCCGAAAACTCTTCGCCGAACGGGGTTTCCACGGCACGACCTTGGTCGACATCACGTCGGCCGCGGGCAGATCCCCCGCGGTGTTCTACCGCTACTACGACGACAAAGAGGACCTGCTCGCCGCATTGGCCGGTTCGTTCCTGCACGACGTCGTGCTTCCGTCCGGTCTGCGACTGCACCTCCCGGAATCCCCGGACGACACCCGCTTTTTCCTCACCGTCGTCAGCGCCTACTGGGACATGTTCAAGCAAAGCATCGGCATCATGGTGGCCGTCGACCAGCTCGCCGCCACTGAACCCCGGTTCGCCGCCCTGCAGAACCAGTTCCGTCAGTTCGGCATCGACATCGTCGCCGCGTCGGTACTGCGCGCCCAGGAACACGGGTACGCGGCCGGCCTGCAACCCGAACACACCGCCCTGGCGATCGCGCTGCTGTTCGAACAGTTCACCACCGTGTGCCTGCGTCCCGACAGCGCGGGCCTGGGTCTGCGCCTGTCGGACGATGACGCCGTGACGACCCTGTCTACTATTTGGAAGAAAACGCTCTACGGCTTTTGATTGATTAGGAGATCAGCGTGGATTTCTCTCTGCCCGAACACCTTACGACTCTATTGGCCGAGATGGATGCGTTTATCGAGGCCGAGATCAAGCCCCTCGAGTGCGAACACATCCAGTACTTCGATCAGCGTCGCGAGTTCGCTCGAACCGACATCGAGAACGGCGGTATCCCCCGCCGGGAGTGGGAGGATCTGCTCGACGAGATGCGCCGGCGAGCCGACAAGGCGGGGTGGTTGCGGTACGGCCTGCCGTCGAAATTCGGCGGCCGGGACGGCACCAATCTCGATATGGCGGTGATCCGGGAACATCTGGCGCACAAGGGACTTGGTCTCCACAACGATCTGCAGGACGAATCCTCGATCGTCGGGAACTTCCCACAGGTCATCATGATGGACCGGTTCGGCACCGAAGACCAGAAGAGCGAGTGGATCGAGGCGATGCTGACCGGCACGCGGTCCATGGCGTTCGGGCTCACCGAACCGGACCACGGCTCCGACGCCACCTGGCTGGAGACCCGCGCCGTTCGCGACGGTGACGACTGGGTGATCAACGGCACCAAGCGGTGGAACACCGGTGTGCACCGGGCCACCCACGACCTGGTCTTCGCGCGCACCTCGGGCGAGGCCGGCCAGGCGCGCGGCATCAGCGCGTTCCTCGTCCCGTGCGACGCCAAAGGGTTCGAGGTGCCGTACTACTGGTGGACGTTCAACATGCCCACCGACCACGCCGAGGTCGTCCTGCGCGACGTGCGGATCCCCGCCGATGCCGTCCTCGGCGAGGTGGACCACGGTCTGGAAGTCGCCCAGACATTTCTGCACGAGAACAGGATTCGCCAGGCGGCAAGCAGCCTCGGCGCCGCCCAGTACTGCATCGACCGCGCCGTCGACTATGCGGGCAAGCGGGTGACGTTCGGCAAGCCTCTGGCGGTCAACCAGGCCGTCCAGTGGCCGCTGGTCGAGCTGCAGACCGAGGCTCAGATGGTGCGGCTGCTGGTGCGCTACGCGGCCACCGAGCTCGACCGCAACCATCACCTCGAAGTGTCCGACAAGGTGTCGATGGCCAACTACCGCGCCAACCGGCTGGTGTGCGAGGCGGCCGACCGGGCCATGCAGGTGCACGGCGGAGTCGGCTACAGCCGCCACGAACCGTTCGAGCACATCTACCGGCACCACCGCCGATACCGCATCACCGAGGGCGCCGAGGAGATCCAGATGCGTCGCGTGGCCCAACGGATGTTCAAGTTCGGCAAGCCGGCTCGCTGACGTGGCCGCCGAGACGCTGGCCGCGGATCTGGCCGATGTGTTGCGCCCGCTGCTCGGTCCCGAAACCGACGTGGACAACCTGCGCGCGCTGACCGGCGGGGCCAGCCGCACCACCTGGGCATTCGATGCGGTGACCGGATCGGCGCGCCGCGCACTGATTCTGCGCACCGGGCCGCCGGATGACGTACACGCCGGAATGGAACTGGAGGCGGCCGTCCAGGAAGCGGCCGCCGCGGCCGGTGCGCCGGTGCCCGACATCCTGGTTGCGTCCGATTCAGTTGAGGCGCTAGGCAATCCGTTTCTGATCTGCGGTGAGATCGCCGGAGAGACCATCGTGCGCCGTATCCAACGGCAGCTCGACGATGCCGGCCGGGCGAAGTTGCTGCGGCAGTGCGCCCAGGCGCTGGCGGCGATTCACTGTGGCGCCACCGACGCCCCCGGGCTGGCCGAGCAGGACCAGATGGCGCAGTGGCACCAGCGGCTCGACGACATGGGCGACACCACAGCGACATTCGAGTGGGCATTTCGATGGCTGGAGGCCCACCGGCCGCCGCCGTCGCCGCTGCGGCTTGTGCACGGCGATTTCCGGATGGGCAATCTCATCGTGCACGGCTCGGACCTCGCGGCCGTACTGGACTGGGAACTGGTCCACATCGGCGAGATCTACGAAGACCTGGCCTGGTTCTGCATCCGGGCCTGGCGCTTCGGCGCCTCGTCCAGCATGGCGGCCGGGGGCCTGGGCAGCATCGACGATTTCGTCGCGCCATATGAGGAGGCCGGCGGTGCGACCGTCGACCGCGCGACGTTGCGCTGGTGGCTTGTGCTGGCCACCCTGCGCTGGGGAGTGATCTGCCGGTTCCAGGCCGAACGGCACCTGAGCGGCCAGACCCGGTCGGTAGAGCTGGCCGCGATCGGCCGGCGGGTCTGCGAGACCGAATGGGATGTGCTCGACCTACTGAAGGGTGCGTCATGACGGGACTCAACGGACGGCCCACAGCCGCCGAACTCGTCGCCGCTGTCGCCGAATTCCTCGCCAATGACGTCCGGTCCAACACCACCGGGTCGGTCAACTTCCACGCCCTCGTCGCCGTCAATGTCTTGCGCACCGTGGAACGCGAATTGCTTGACCAGACCGCCGCCGAACCGCAGGCCGCACTCGAAGGGCTCGGCTACCACGACGAAGCCGCACTGGCCGCAGCCATCCGCGCCGGGGACCTCGACGGCCGCGGCGACGAGGTGATGAAGTGTCTTCGCGCCGTGGTCAAGCACCGGGTGGCGATTGCCCACCCCGGATACGACTCACCTGAAGGAGGTTCGCCGTCATGACCACCGAGAGCCAGATCCTGCAGGCTGCCGACCGGTTATTCGCCGCCATCACGCAGGGCGATGTCGCTGCGGTGGCGGCGCTATGGTCCGACGATGTCACCGTCTGGCACACCGGCGATGAGCGCGACAGCGACAAGACGCGCGCTCTCAAGGTGATCCGGTGGTACGTCGGCGCCACCACCTACCGGCACTACGACGTGCTCGACCGGCAGGTGTTCGACGGCGGCTTCGTCCAGCAACACATTCTGCGGTGCACCAATACCCGCGGTGAAGACGTGGCCTTGCGGGTATGCCTGATCGTGAAAGTCGGAGACGACGGGCTCATCCGGCGAATCGACGAGTACCTCGATCCCGCCGACCTGGCACCGCTGCTGTCCTGAGAGAAGGCATCACATGTCCGCACTGCAGGCGTTACTCAACGACCCCGGCGCCGCCGGGGTGTGGCAATTGGTTCCCACGCGGTCCTCGGTGCGCTTCAAGAACAAGACGTTCTGGGGGTTGGCCACCGTGACCGGCACATTCGGCGACGTGAGCGGCACCGGGCAGGTCGGCTCGAACGGCGCGGTGTCGGGGCGGCTGGAGATCGGTGCGTCGTCGCTGAAGACGGGCATCGGAAAACGTGACGAACATCTGCGCTCGGCCGACTTCTTCGACGTCGAGAACCATCCCCAGATCCGCGTCGAGGTCACCGGGCTGGAACCCACCGGCGCGGACACGGCCGATCTCACCGCCACGCTCACCGTCCGGGGAGTCAGCACGCCGCTGCCGCTGTCGGTCACGATGACCCCGCTCGGTGACGGCTCTGTGCAGCTGACCACCACGGCGACGATCGACCGCACCGAACTCGGCGTCAGCGGCAACATGATCGGGATGATGCCCGCGACCACCACGCTGCTGGCCGACGTCGTCTTCGCCAAAGAGTGATTTGGGCGCGCGTTCGTTCGCTCAGCGAACGTTTCCGCGCCGAAATCACAGATGCGGCAGTAGCATCGGCTGCGTGTCTCGCCCGGGCGCGCAGCCCCTCCACGTGCTGGTCTACAGCAGCAATGCCCGCACCCGTGATGAGGTGCGCCTGGCTTTGGGAAAGCGGGTGCACCCCGAACTCCCGGATCTCACCTACACCGACGTGGCGACCGGACCGATGGTGATCCAGCTGATGGACGCCGGCGGATTCGATCTGGTGATCCTTGACGGCGAGGCGGCTCCCGTCGGCGGAATGGGCATTGCCAAACAACTCAAAGACGAGATCGACGACTGCCCGCCGGTGCTGGTGCTGACGGGCCGATCCGACGATGCATGGCTGGCCAACTGGTCGCGCGCCGAGGCTGCGGTGCCTCACCCGATCGACCCGGTGCGACTCGGCGAGGCGGTCGTAGGTTTGCTGCGCACAACCGTGCAATGACTGAAACGCCAAATATGCTGTCGCCCTTGCCCTCTCGACGAGAGATGGACCGCGCTCAGCTATTCAAGCCATCCTAACGAAATCGCGACAGCGAGTCTCAAGATCGCTAGGCTGTGTCGTAGCTCACATCTCCAGCCCAGTGAGGAGTGACACAGCTCTATGAATTTGTATCTGCCCATCCTGGTGTTGGGTGTCATCGCGGCCGCGTTCGCGATCGTCTCGGTGGTGATCGCGCTGGTGATCGGTCCGCGGCGGTTCAACCGGGCCAAGCTCGAAGCCTACGAATGCGGGATCGAACCGGTCGCCGGGGAGTCGGCCGGTCAGCGCTTCCCGATCAAGTACTACCTGACGGCGATGTTGTTCATCGTCTTCGACATCGAGATCGTGTTCTTGTATCCGTGGGCGGTCTCCTTCGATTCGTTGGGCACGTTCGCGCTGGTGGAGATGCTGATCTTTATGGTGACGGTGTTCGTTGCGTACGGGTACGTGTGGCGCCGGGGCGGCCTGGAATGGGATTAGAAGAGCAGCTGCCGGGCGGCATTCTGCTGTCGACGGTGGAGAAGGTCGCCGGGTTCGTGCGCAAAGGGTCGCTATGGCCGGCGACGTTCGGGTTGGCGTGTTGTGCCATCGAGATGATGGCGACGGCAGGCCCCCGGTTCGATATCGCGCGGTTTGGCATGGAGCGGTTTTCGGCCACGCCCCGGCAGGCCGATCTGATGATCGTGGCGGGCCGGGTGTCGCAGAAGATGGCGCCGGTGCTACGGCAGGTGTATGACCAGATGGCCGAACCCAAGTGGGTGCTGGCCATGGGGGTGTGCGCCTCCAGCGGCGGTATGTTCAACAACTACGCGGTGGTCCAAGGGGTGGATCATGTAGTGCCGGTGGACATCTATCTCCCCGGGTGCCCGCCGCGTCCGGAGATGTTGTTGAACGCAATCCTGGCGTTGCACGCCAAGATCGCCGAGATGCCGTTGGGGGTGCACCGCGCCGAGGCTGTGGCCGCAGCTGAAAAGGCCGCGCTGGCCGCGCCGACCACCCTGGAGCTCAAGGGTCTGCTGCGGTGAGGAAGGAAGACGGCGCGGGTGAGGTCATCGGCGTGCGCCGGGGCATGTTCGGCATCAACGGCAGTGGCGACACTTCCGGCTACGGCCGACTGGTCCGCGAAGTCGCCCTGCCCGGCAGCACTCCGCGGCCCTACGGTGGCTATTTCGACGACGTCGTCGACCGATTGGCCGAGGCGTTGGGCGACCACGCTTTCGGTGCAGCTATAGAGCGGGTCGTCGTCTTCCGCAACCAGCTCACCATCGAAGTCGGGCGCGAACACCTGCTGGGCGTCGCCCGGGCGTTACGCGACGACGAGCGGTTGCGCTTCGAATTGTGTTGCGGGGTTTCAGGTGTGCACTACCCGCAGGATGCGGACCGGGAGCTGCACGCGTTCTATCCGCTGCTGTCGATCACGCACAACCGCCGGGTGCAAGTGGAGGTGGCCTGCCCCGACGCCGATCCGCATGTGCCGTCGTTGTTTTCGGTGTACCCGACGGTCGACTGGCATGAGCGAGAGACGTATGACTTCTTCGGCATCGTCTTCGACGGTCATCCCGGCCTGACCCGGATCGAGATGCCTGATGACTGGGTGGGCCACCCGCAGCGCAAGGACTACCCGTTGGGTGGTGTGCCGGTCGAGTACCACGGCGCCCAGATTCCGCCGCCCGACGAACGCAGGTCGTATCACTGATGACGACCGACGAGAACGTAATCGTCCTGGGCGGCCAGGACTGGGAGGAAATCGTCGCCGCCGCGCGCCAGGGTGAGGCCGGCGAACGCATCGTGGTGAACATGGGTCCGCAGCACCCCTCGACCCACGGGGTGTTGCGGCTGATCCTGGAAATCGAGGGCGAGACAGTCACCCAGGCGCGCTGCGGTATCGGCTATCTGCACACCGGGATCGAGAAGAACCTGGAATACCGCACTTGGACCCAGGGCGTCACCTTTGTGACCCGAATGGACTACCTGTCACCGTTTTTCAACGAAACGGCCTACTGCTTGGGTGTGGAACAGCTGCTTGACATCACCGATCAGATCCCGGAACGCGCGAGCGTAATCCGGGTGATGATGATGGAACTCAACCGCATCTCGAGCCATTTGGTGGCGTTGGCCACCGGCGGCATGGAGCTCGGCGCGATGACGCCGATGTTCTTCGGCTTCCGCGAGCGCGAGCTGATCCTGTCGGTGTTCGAGGCGATCACCGGATTGCGGATGAACAACGCCTACATCCGACCTGGCGGGCTCGCCACCGATCTGCCAGACGACGGGCCCCAACGGGTGCGCGATCTGCTCAAGATCCTGCCGGGCCGGCTGCGCGAGCTCGAAGACCTGCTGACCCAGAATTACATCTGGAAGGCCCGCACCCAGGGCATCGGCTATCTGGATCTGACCGGCTGTATGGCGCTGGGTATGACCGGACCGGTGTTGCGCTCCACCGGACTGCCGCACGATCTACGCAAGACCCAACCCTATTGCGGTTATGAGGATTACGACTTCGACGTGATCACCGATACCGGGGCGGACTGTTACGGCCGCTATCTGATCCGGGTCGGCGAGATGCACGAATCGTTGAAGATCGTCACCCAATGTCTGGAGCGTCTGGAGCCCGGTCCGGTGATGATCAGTGACAAGAAGCTGGCCTGGCCGGCCGACCTGCAACTCGGCCCCGACGGTCTCGGGAACTCTCCCGCCCACATCGCCAAGATCATGGGCACTTCCATGGAAGGGTTGATCCACCACTTCAAGCTGGTCACCGAAGGGATCCGGGTGCCGGCCGGCCAGGTGTACATCGCGGTGGAATCCCCTCGCGGCGAGCTGGGGGTGCACATGGTGTCCGACGGTGGCACCCGCCCGTACCGGGTGCACTACCGCGACCCGTCGTTCACCAATCTGCAAGCGGTGGCAGCGATGTGCGAAGGAGGCATGGTCGCCGACGTCATCGCCGCCGTCGCATCCATCGACCCGGTCATGGGAGGTGTGGACAGGTGAGAGCTCGATGAAGATTGACTTGGTTTTGGGTCCCCGCCCAGATGAGCCCGGCCCGCCCATCAGCGGCCGCAGCGCCTACCCCGCCGCGGTGGCCGAGCGGCTGGGCGCCGATGCGGCGGAGATCATCGCCCGCTACCCGCAAGCCCGCTCGGCGCTGTTACCGCTTCTGCACCTGGTCCAGTCCGAGGACGGCTACCTCACCGGAGCCGGAATCACCTTCTGCGCTGAACAACTCGGCTTGACCGAAGCCGAAGTGACCGCCGTGGCCACCTTCTACTCGATGTACCGCCGCACCCCCACCGGCGACTATCTGGTCGGCGTGTGCACCAACACCCTGTGCGCCATTATGGGCGGCGACGCCATCCTGGACACCCTGGAGACCGAGCTCGGCATCCACGCCGGGGGCACCACCGCCGACGGGCGTATCACCCTCGAGCACATCGAATGCAATGCCGCCTGCGATTACGCCCCCGTGATCATGGTGAACTGGGAGTTCTTCGACAACCAAACTCCCGCCAGCGCACGACAACTCGTCGACGACATCCGAACCGGCGAGCAGCCCCAGGCAACCCGCGGATCGCGGGTGTGTTCGTTCCGGGACACCGCACGAACGCTGGCCGGGTTGTCCGGCGGGGCCGGCTCGGGTGGAGGCACGCCCGGTGACGCGACATTGGCAGGCCTTCGGGTGGCCCGTGAACTGGACATGACGGCGCCTCCGTCCAGAGAAAGCGAGGGGCAATGACCCCCGCCACACCGCTGACACCGGTCCTCAGCCGATTCTGGGATGAGCCTGAACCGTGGACGCTGCAGACATATCTGCGCCACGACGGTTACCAGGCGCTGCGGACGGCGCTGGGCATGACGCCCGACGCTGTGATCGCGACGGTCAAGGAATCCGGGTTGCGCGGCCGCGGCGGGGCGGGGTTCCCGACCGGCACCAAATGGTCGTTCATTCCACAGGATGACACCGGAGCCGGGGCCAAGCCGAAGTACCTGGTGGTCAACGCCGACGAGTCGGAACCCGGTACGTGTAAAGACATTCCGCTGATGCTGACCACGCCGCATTTCCTGGTCGAGGGTGTGATCATCGCCGCCTACGCCATCCGGGCCCGGCACGCTTTCATCTATGTGCGCGGAGAGGTCGTGCCGGTGCTGCGCCGGCTGCAAGCCGCGGTGGCCGAGGCTTATCAGGCCGGGTACCTCGGCACCGACATCGCGGGTTCGGGATTCGATCTGGACCTGATCGTGCATGCCGGTGCGGGGGCCTACATCTGCGGTGAGGAAACCGCCCTGCTGGACTCGCTGGAGGGCCGTCGGGGTCAACCCCGGCTGCGCCCGCCGTTCCCCGCAGTCGCGGGTCTGTACGCCTGCCCGACAGTGGTCAACAACGTCGAATCCATCGCCAGCGTGCCGCCGATCCTGCTGAACGGGGTCGACTGGTTCAAGGAGATGGGCTCGGAGAAATCGCCCGGCTTCACGCTGTATTCGTTGTCGGGACACGTCACCACTCCCGGTCAGTACGAGGCCCCACTGGGGATCACCCTGCGCGAGTTGCTCGAGTACGCCGGCGGTGTCCGCGCAGGCCACGAGTTGAAGTTCTGGACGCCGGGCGGCTCGTCGACGCCGCTACTGACCGCCGAACATCTCGATGTGCCGCTGGATTACGAGGGCATGGGGTCGGTCGGATCGATGCTGGGCACCAAGGCGCTGCAGATCTTCGACGAGACCACCTGCGTGGTGCGGGCAGTTCGGCGCTGGACGCAGTTCTACGCCCACGAATCCTGCGGCAAATGCACGCCATGCCGGGAGGGCACCTACTGGCTCAGCCAGATCTACGAGCGGCTCGAGACCGGTCGCGGCACGGAAGACGATATCGGCAAGCTGCTCGACATCTCGGACACCATCTTCGGAAAGTCGTTCTGCGCGTTGGGTGATGGCGCCGCATCGCCGATCATCTCCTCGATCAAGCACTTCCGCGACGAGTACGAGGCTCATCTGGGCAGCAGCTGCCCGTTCGATCCGTACGCCTCGATGCTCGCCGCGCCGGAAGGGGTGGGTGCCTGATGACGCAGATCTCGGAGACCGGGACCCATGAGGCGCCGCCCGTGGAGATGGTCACCCTTGTCATCGACGACGTCGAGGTGGCAGTACCCAAGGGCACGTTGGTGATTCGCGCCGCCGAGTTGATGGGCGTGCAGATCCCCCGGTTCTGCGACCATCCGTTGCTGGATCCGGTCGGGGCGTGCCGCCAGTGCCTGGTGGAGGTGGAGGGTCAACGCAAGCCGATGGCCAGCTGCACCACCACCGTGTCCGACGGCATGGTGGTGCGCACGCAGTTCACCTCGGAGGCCGCGGACAAGGCACAGCACGGGGTGATGGAGTTGCTGCTGATCAACCACCCGCTGGACTGCCCGGTCTGCGACAAGGGCGGGGAATGCCCGCTGCAGAACCAGGCGATGTCCAATGGCCGGGTCGAAACTCGATTCGACGACATCAAACGCACCTTCCCCAAGCCCATCAACCTGTCCAGCCAGGTGCTGCTGGACCGAGAACGGTGTGTGCTGTGCGCGCGCTGCACCCGGTTTTCCGAGCAGATCGCCGGAGATCCGTTCATCTCCCTGCTGGAACGTGGTGCGCTGCAACAAGTCGGGATCGGTCCGGGCGAACCGTTCGATTCCTATTTCAGCGGCAACACCGTGCAGATCTGCCCCGTCGGTGCGCTGACCGGAACCGCCTACCGATTCCGGGCCCGCCCGTTCGATCTGGTGTCCAGCCCCAGTGTTTGTGAACACTGTGCCTCCGGGTGTGCCCAGCGCACCGATCACCGCCGCGGAGTGGTGCTGCGCCGGCTGGCCGGCGACGACCCGGAAGTCAACGAGGAGTGGAACTGCGACAAGGGCCGATGGGCCTTCACCTACACCGGGGTCGGTGATCGCATCACCACCCCGCTGGTGCGCGACGAGAACGGTGCACTGCGGTCGGCTTCCTGGTCGGAGGCCATCGCGGTGGCCGCCGCCGGCCTGCGGTCGGGACGCGCCGGGGTTCTGGTGGGTGGCAGGGCGACAGTCGAAGACGCCTA
The DNA here is from genome assembly GCF_000559085.1 of Mycolicibacterium aromaticivorans JS19b1 = JCM 16368. Lineage (NCBI taxonomy): Bacteria > Bacillati > Actinomycetota > Actinomycetes > Mycobacteriales > Mycobacteriaceae > Mycobacterium > Mycolicibacterium aromaticivorans. The sequence continues at coordinate 1,152,705 of NZ_JALN02000001.1, forward strand.
CGCGTACGCCAAGTTCGCACGGATTGCACTGGACACCAACGACATCGACTTCCGCTCCCGCCCGCACTCGGTGGAAGAGCAGAATTTCCTCGCCGCGCACGTGGCCGGTCGCCGTGACGTCAGCTACGCGGATCTGGAAGCCGCTCCCATGGTGGTGCTCGCCGGATTCGAGCCCGAGGACGAGTCCCCCATCGTGTTCCTGCGGTTGCGCAAGACGGTCCGCAAGCACGGCCTGCGGGTCGTGAGCGTCGCGCCGGTGGTATCCCGCGGGTCGGAGAAGCTCGCGGCACAGGTGGTACTCACCGCCCCCGGCCACGAGGGGCCCACCCTCGATGCGCTGACCGACGAGCTGCCGTCGGGGGCGATCATCCTGGTCGGGGAACGGCTTGCCGCCAGCGCCGGTGCGCTGTCGGCGGCGACCCGTCTGGCCGAACGCACCGGAGCCCGGCTGGCCTGGATCCCCCGACGCGCCGGTGACCGCGGAGCCGTCGAGACCGGCTGCCTGCCCAACCTGTTGGCCGGCGCCCGGCCGGCGTCGAATGACGTTGCACGACAACAGCTGGCCAGCTTCTGGCACGTCGACCGCCTCCCGTCAGAAGAGGGTCGCGACGCTACCGACATCCTCACCGCCGCGGCCGGCGGTGAACTCGACGCACTGCTCATCGGCGGCGTCGACGCCGTTGACCTGCCGGACCCGCCGGCCGCACTGGCAGCGATCGAATCGGCCGGCTTCGTCGTCAGCCTCGAGTTGCGGGAGTCGGCCATCACCGCGCTGGCCGACGTGGTCTTCCCGATATCACCGGTCGCCGAGAAGGCCGGTTCATTCCTGAACTGGGAGGGCCGAATCCGTCCGTTCGAGCCGGCGCTGGCCTCCAACGCCTTCCCGGACCTACGGGTGTTGCAGATCCTGGCCGACGAGCTCGGCGTGGACCTCGGGTTCCGGACCGTCGAGGAGGCCCGCGCCGAGCTGCTGACACTGGGTCGGTGGGACGGTGACCGGCCGGCTGCGCCGTCGGTGCAGCCGAAAGAGTCGCCGCCATTGGATTCTGACGAGGCCGTGCTGGCCGGTTGGCGGGTGTTGCTCGACGACGGCCGATTGCAGGACGGCGAGCCATTCTTGGCCGGTACCGCGCGCCCGTCCGTGGTGCGGTTGTCGGCGGCCACGGCCGCCGGGATCGGCGCGGTAGACGGCGAGGTGGTCAGTGTCTCGACGGGTCGTGGCGATATCGCCCTGCCACTGGCAATCACCGAGATGGCCGACGGGGTGGTGTGGCTGCCGCTGAACTCGCCCGGCAGCGCGGTGTATCAGCAGCTCGGTGTCATCCCGGGCACCGTCGTTCGCATCGAGCGGGAGGCCGGCTCATGATCCCGCCCGATCTGAGTGTGTTCGGCCGCGATCCGTGGTGGCTGATCCTGATCAAAGCGGTTGCGGTCTTCGCTTTCCTGCTGCTGACCGTTCTGGTGGCCATCCTGCTGGAGCGCAAGATCCTGGGTCGAATGCAGATGCGCTACGGCCCCAACCGGGTCGGGCCGTTCGGCATCCTGCAGTCCCTGGCCGACGGCATCAAGCTGGCGCTCAAAGAGGGGCTCACCCCGGCCGGGGTGGACAAACCCATTTACCTGATGGCGCCAGTTATTTCGGTGATCCCGGCGATCATGGCGTTCGCGGTGATCCCGCTGGGTCCGCTGGTCTCGGTGTTCGGCCACCGCACGCCGCTGCAGCTCACGGATCTGCCGGTGGCGGTGCTCTACATCCTGGCGGTCACCTCGATCGGGGTGTACGGGATCGTGCTGGCGGGCTGGGCCTCGGGCTCCACCTACCCGCTCCTGGGTGGGCTGCGGTCCAGCGCACAGGTCATCTCGTATGAGATCGCGATGGCGCTGTCGTTCGCGGCGGTGTTCCTCTACGCCGGGACCATGTCCACGTCGGGGATCGTCGCCGCCCAGGAACACACCTGGTACGTGTTCCTGTTGCTGCCGAGTTTCGCGGTGTACGTGACGTCGATGGTCGGCGAGACCAACCGGGCGCCGTTCGATTTGCCCGAAGCCGAAGGCGAGCTGGTGGGCGGGTTCCACACCGAGTACTCCTCGCTGAAGTTCGCGATGTTCATGCTCGCCGAATACGTCAACATGACCACCGTGTCGGCGCTGGCCACCACCTTGTTCCTGGGCGGTTGGCATGCGCCGTGGCCGATCAGCCTGATCGACGGTGTCAACACCGGCTGGTGGCCACTGATCTGGTTCGTGGCCAAGGTCTGGACGTTCCTGTTCGTCTTCATGTGGCTGCGAGCCACCCTGCCCCGCCTGCGCTACGACCAGTTCATGGCACTGGGCTGGAAGCTTCTCATCCCGGTCTCCCTGGTGTGGATCATGATCGTGGCCGTCCTGCACAGCGTCGGCCACACCGGCATCATTCCCAATCTGATCGCGGCAGCAGTGCTGCTGCTGGCCGTGCTGGGTGCGAACTCGCTGCGGAACAAGCTGGTCCGGCGCAACACGGCGCCGCCGCCCGCTGCGGCCAAGGGATCGTTCCCGATACCTCCGCTACCCGGCACGCCGGCACCCAGCAAGGAGAAAGCAGATGCCTAAGTTCCTCGACGCGGTCAAGGGTTTCGGCGTGACGTTCGGGACCATGTTCAAACGCCCCATCACCGAGGAGTATCCGGAGAAGCCGGGGCCGGTGGCGCCGCGCTATCACGGCAGGCACCAACTCAACCGCTATCCCGACGGGCTGGAGAAGTGCATCGGCTGCGAGCTGTGCGCCTGGGCGTGCCCGGCCGACGCCATCTACGTGGAAGGTGCCGACAACACCGAGGAACAACGCTTTTCGCCCGGTGAACGCTATGGCAGGGTCTACCAGATCAACTATCTGCGCTGCATCGGCTGCGGACTGTGCATCGAGGCCTGCCCCACCCGCGCGCTGACGATGACCAATGTCTATGAGATGGCCGACGACAACCGCTCCGACTTGATCTACGGCAAGGACAAACTGCTGGCCCCGTTGCAGCCGGGCATGGCGGCGCCGCCGCACGCGATGGCGCCGGGGGCCACCGACGACGACTACTACCTGGGCCGGATCAAAACTGGAAATCAGGAGGTTCGGTGACGATCACGCTGCTGGCCACCGAAACCCTCACCCGCACCTCCACTCCCGAAGCCATTGCATTCTGGATTCTTGCCGTCATCGCAGTGGCAGGCGCGATCGGAGTCGTCGCCGCACCCAAGGCCGTCTATTCGGCGATCTTCCTTGCCACCACGATGATCGCGCTGGCCATGATCTATGTCGCGCAGGACGCATTGTTCCTCGGGGTCGTGCAGGTGGTGGTCTACACCGGCGCGGTGATGATGTTGTTTTTGTTCGTGCTCATGCTGGTCGGCGTCGACTCCTCGGAGTCGTTGGTGGAAACCATTCGGGGACAGCGGATTGCCGCGATCGTCGCGGGTCTCGGATTCGGCGTCCTGCTGATCGCTGGGATCGGCAACATCGCCACCACCGGATTCGTCGGGCTGACGCAGGCAAATGCGGGCGGAAACGTACAGGGTTTGGCGACACTGATCTTCACCCGCGATCTGTGGGCGTTCGAGTTGACCAGCGCGCTGCTGATCACCGCGGCTCTCGGGGCGATGGTCTTGGCCCACCGGGAACGCTTCGAACGGCGAAAGACTCAGCGCGAGATGGTCGTCGAACGATTCCAGACCGGGGCGCGGGCGACGCCGCTACCCAACCCTGGCGTCTTCGCGCGCCACAACGCCGTCAACACACTTGCTCGCCTCCCCGACGGCACCGATGAGGAATCGTCGGTCAGCACCATCCTTCGTACCGACGGGAACGGAGACGGTCCGCGATGAACCCGGCCAACTACCTGTATTTGTCGGCGTTGCTGTTCACGATCGGCGCCGCAGGAGTGTTGTTGCGCCGCAATGCGATCGTCATGTTCATGTGCGTCGAGTTGATGCTCAACGCCGCGAACCTCGCGTTCGTGACCTTCTCGCGGATGCACGGCCATCTGGACGGGCAGGTGGTGGCGTTCTTCACGATGGTGGTCGCCGCCTGCGAGGTGGTGGTCGGCCTGGCCATCATCATGACGATCTTCCGGACCCGACGCAGCGCCAACGTCGACGACGCCCACCTTCTGCGGCATTGAACGGCACCGCCATGCAGACCTTTCTCCTGTTGACCGTCGCCCTGCCCTTGGCCGGCGCGGTGATCCTGCTGCTGGGCGGTAAGGCCACCGACGCGTGGGGGCATCTTCTGGGCTGCGCCGCGGTGATCGGCGCGTTCGCCTGCGGCGCGGTGTTGTTCACCCATCTAATCGGTCTGCCCAGTGAAGACCGGACCGTGCACGAGGTGCTGTTCTCCTGGGTGCCGGTCGGAGTCCTGCGGGTGGACTTCGGCCTGCAACTCGATGCGCTGTCCATGTGCTTCGTGCTCTTGATTACCGGCGTCGGGGCGCTGATCCACATCTACTCGATCGGCTACATGAAAACCGATCCCGGCCGCCGGCGGTTTTTCGCCTACCTCAACCTGTTCGTCGCCGCGATGTTGTTGCTGGTGCTCGCCGACAACTACCTCGGCCTCTACATGGGTTGGGAAGGTGTGGGTCTGGCGTCGTACCTTCTGATCGGGTTCTGGTCGTACAAACCGAGCGCGGCCACCGCGGCGAAGAAGGCGTTCGTGGTCAACCGGGTCGGCGACATGGGTCTGGCGATCGCGTTGATGGTCTTGTTCGCCACGCTGGGCTCGGTCACCTTCAGCACGGTGTTCAGTGCAGTGCCGCAGATGACGTCGGGTGTGTTGACCGCCGTCGGTCTGCTGCTCCTGCTCGGGGCGTGCGGCAAGAGCGCGCAGGTGCCGCTGCAGTCCTGGCTCGGCGACGCCATGGAGGGCCCCACTCCGGTGTCCGCCCTTATCCACGCCGCCACCATGGTCACTGCCGGTGTGTATCTGATCGTCCGCTCCGGCCCGATCTTCACCGCTGCGCCCGCCGCGCAGACCGCCGTCGTCACCGTGGGGGCGGTGACCCTGTTGTTCGGGGCGATCATCGGCTGCGCGAAAGACGACATCAAAAAGGCTCTCGCCGCCTCCACCATGAGCCAGATCGGCTACATGGTGCTCGCCGCCGGCCTCGGCCCCGCCGGCTATGCGGTGGCCATCATGCATCTGCTCACCCACGGCTTCTTCAAAGCCGGCCTGTTCCTCGGCGCCGGCTCGGTCATGCACGCGATGAACGACGAAACCGACATGCGTCGCTTCGGCGGCCTGCGTACGCTGCTGCCCGTCACCTTCGTCACCTTCGGGCTGGGCTATCTCGCCATTATCGGCGTCCCACCGTTCGCCGGGTACTTCTCCAAAGACGCGATCATCGAAACCGCCCTCAACACCGGCGGACTCAAAGGATTGCTCCTCGGCGGTGCCGCCCTGCTCGGCGCCGGGATCACCGCGTTCTACATGACCCGGGTGATGCTGCTGACGTTCTTCGGGCAGCGGCGCTGGAAGCCCAACACCCACCCGCACGAATCCCCCGCCTCGATGACGGCACCGATGATCGTCCTCGCGGTCGGCTCGGTCGGCGCCGGAGCGCTGCTCGCCATCGGCAAAACCCTGGAGCACTGGCTGGAACCCGTCGTCGGACATCACGAGGCCGCACACGTCTTTCCGGCCTGGATCATCACCGTCACCGCACTGGGCGTCGTCGCGATCGGTATCGCGGTGGCGTACCGGCAGTACGCGAACCACAAGGTTCCCGAGTCCGCACCGCTGGACGTTTCCGCGTTGACCGTCGCGGCGCGCAACGATCTCTACGGTGACGCGTTCAACGAGGCGGCGTTCATGCGCACGGGCCAGGAACTCACCAAAGGCCTTGTCGCCGTAGATGAGAAGGGCGTCGACGGGGTGACGAAGGGGCTGGCATTCGTGGTCGGGCGGTTGTCGGACCGCCTGCGCCAGGTGCAGACCGGGTACGCCCGCTCCTATGCGTTGTCCATGTTGGCCGGTACTGCGCTGGTGGTCGCCGCAGTCCTCTTCACGGCGTGGAGGTGAGTGGCATGATTCCCTGGCTGACCATTCTGTGGGCCATCCCGGTCATCGGCGCGGCCCTGATCATCCTGCTGCCTGCCTCGCTGCGGCAGGCCGCGAAGTACGCCGGTGTGGTGGTGTCCCTCGCGGTTCTGGCGCTATCGCTGGTGCTCGCGGTGCGGTTCGATCCGACCGGCCAACAATTCCAGTTCGTCGAAAACCACCCGTGGATACCGTCGTTCGGCACCGGTTACATTCTCGGCCTCGACGGGATCGCCCTGGCTCTGGTGGTGCTCACCGCCGTGCTGGTGCCGATCCTGCTGATCGCCGGCTGGAACGACGCCGACGACCGGCCGGGGTTGTCCGGGCGGGCATCGCACGGCTACATCGCGCTGATGCTCGCGGTCGAGGGCATGGTGATGATGTCGCTGGTCGCCCTGGACATCCTGCTGTTCTATGTGTTCTTCGAAGCCATGCTGATCCCGATGTACTTCCTGATCGGCGGGTTCGGCGGCGAGAATCGGTCCAAGGCCGCGGTGAAGTTCTTGCTGTACAACCTGTTCGGCGGGTTGATCATGCTGGCCGCGGTGATCGGTCTCTATGTGGTGACGTCGGCCAGCAAGGCGTTCGAGGCAGGAACGTTCGACTTCCGTGTGATCGCCGACGCGGTGGCCACTGGGAAGTTCACCATGAGCCCCGGCATCGCCAACGCGGTGTTCGGAGGGTTCATGTTCGCTTTCGCGGTGAAAGCTCCGCTATGGCCGTTCCACCGGTGGCTGCCCGACGCAGCCGTCCAGGCCACGCCCGCGTCGGCGGTGTTGATGATGGCCGTGATGGACAAGGTCGGCACATTCGGGATGCTGCGTTACTGCCTGCCGCTGTTCCCTGATTCCGCAACGTATTTCCGCCCGGTCATCATCGCCCTGGCCGTTATCGGCATCGTCTACGGGGCCGTCCTGGCGATCGGCCAGACCGACGTCATGCGGCTGATCGCTTACACCTCGATCAGCCACTTCGGCTTCATCATCCTCGGCATCTTCGTGATGACCAGCCAGGGTCAGGCCGGCTCCACCCTGTACATGGTCAACCACGGAATCTCCACCGCCGCGCTGTTCTTGATCGCCGGGTTCCTGGTCAGCCGCCGCGGCAGCCGCCTCATCGCCGACTACGGCGGAGTCCAGAAAGTCGCACCCGTGCTGGCGGGCACCTTCCTGGTGGCGGGCCTGGCGACGCTGTCGCTACCGGGCCTGGCGCCGTTCATCAGTGAATTCCTGGTCCTCATCGGCACATTCACCCGCTACCCGGCCTTCGCCGTCATCGCGTCGGTGGCGCTGGTGCTCTCGGCGATCTACATCCTGTGGCTCTATCAGCGGATGATGACCGGTCCCGTCACTGACGGAACCGACCGCGTGCGGGATCTGCGGCCACGGGAACTGCTCGTGGTGGCACCGTTGATCGCGCTGTTGATCGGCCTCGGGGTATACCCGAAGATCGCCCTGGATGTCATCAACCCGGCGGTGACCGCAACACTGACATCGATTCACGAACCCGACCCGGCGCCGACGGTCGCGGAAGGGGCCCGCCCGTGACCGCGCCCAGCATCGAATACAGCCAAGTCGCCCCGGTATTGATCGTCGTCGGCGTGGCCGTCGCCGGAGTGCTGGTCGAGGCGTTCGCGCCCCGCAAGAGCCGCTACGCAACTCAAGTCACCCTGAGCCTGGCGGGCCTGGTGGCCGCCTTCGCCGCCGTGGTGCTGTTGGCTCGCGATCTGCACGGGGTGGGTCAGTCCGCGGTGGTCGGCGCGGTCGCGGTCGACGCTCCCGCACTGTTCCTGCAGGGCACCATCCTGCTGATCGGGGTGCTCGGCGTGTTGTTGATCGCCGAACGTCGCACACCGGCCGAATTCGAGGACAGCTCAGCAACATTGGACGCCTTCACCCCGGACGCGTCAACGGTGCCGGGCAGCGTCGCGGAGAAGATCGCCATCAAGGCGGCGCTGGTCCAGACCGAGGTGTTCCCGCTGACCATGTTCGCGGTGGCCGGGATGATGCTGTTCCCGGCGGCCAACGACCTGCTGACGATGTTCGTGGCGCTGGAGGTGTTCTCGCTGCCGCTGTACCTGATGTGTGGGCTGGCTCGCCGCCGCCGGCTGCTGTCTCAGGAATCAGCGCTGAAATACTTTCTGCTGGGCGCGTTCTCGTCGGCGTTCTTCCTCTACGGCATCGCCCTGCTGTACGGCTACGCGGGCACCTTGAGCCTGCCCGGAATCGCGCGCGCGATCGATGTCAATACCGACAACTCCGCGTTGGCGCTGGTCGGCGCGGCTCTGGTCGCCGTCGGTGTGCTGTTCAAGGTCGGTGCGGTGCCGTTCCACTCCTGGATCCCTGACGTTTACCAGGGCGCGCCCACCCCGATCACCGCATTCATGGCGGCCGCCACAAAGGTTGCCGCTTTCGGCGCGATGCTGCGCATCTTCTACGTCGCGCTGCCCGGCCTCAACCACGAATGGCGGCCAGTCCTGTGGGCGGTGGCGATCCTCACCATGGTCGTCGGCACGATCACCGCGGTGACCCAGACCGACGTCAAGCGCATGCTCGCGTATTCGGCTGTGGCGCATGCCGGTTTCATCCTCACCGGGGTGATCGCCGCGAACCCGCCAGGGCTGTCGGCCACCCTGTTCTATCTCTTCGCCTACGGGTTCTCCACCCTGGGTGCCTTCGCCGTGGTGAGCGTGGTCCGCGACGCGACCGGAGCCGAGGAGACCGACATGTCTCGCTGGGCGGGATTGGGCCGGCGCTATCCCCTTGTCGGCGTGGTGTTTTCACTCTTCTTGCTCGCGTTCGCCGGCATACCGCTGACCAGCGGGTTCGTCAGCAAGTTCGCGGTGTTCAAGGCGGCCGGGCAGGGCGGCGCGATCCCACTCGTGGTGGTGGGTGTGATCGCCTCGGCGATCGCGGCGTACTTCTACGTGCGGGTGATCGTGCTGATGTTCTTCACCGACCCGCCGCAGGACGCCCCGGAGGTCGTCACGCCCAGCTCGTTGAGTGTCGCAACCATCACTGTGACCGCGGCCATCACGTTCGCGCTCGGTGCGCTGCCCCAGCCGCTGCTCGACCTCGTCGACCATGCGGCTAGATTCCTGGATTGATGATTCTCCTCAGCGATGACCACGGCGCAGTCCGGGTTTTGACGATGAACCGCCCCGAGGTGCGCAATGCCTTGAGCACCGAGTTGTTCGAGGCGCTCTATACCGCGCTCGGTGCGGCCGAGGCCGACGAGTCGGTGCGTGCCGTGGTGCTCACCGGCACCGATCCGGCGTTCTGCGCCGGTGTCGACCTCAAGCAGGCGCAGAGCCTGGGCATGGACTATTTCGGGCGGTTCGACAAAATGAACTGCATGAACGCCATCGTCGAGCTGAGCAAGCCGGTCGTCGGGGCGATCAACGGTGCGACCTTCACCGGCGGTTTGGAGATCGCGCTGGCTTGCGACTTCCTGATCGCCTCGGAGCGTGCCGTTTTCGCCGACACCCACGCCCGGGTCGGGATCCTGCCCGGCGGCGGGATGACGGCGCGACTGCCCCGGCTGGTCGGGTCCGCCATGGCGCGACGCCTGTCGATGACCGGCGAGGTGGTCGACGCCCGGCGCGCCGAGAAGATCGGGCTGGTCACCGAAGTGGTTGCCCACGAACACCTTCTGCCGCGTGCGCTCGACCTCGCCGGCCAGATCGCAGAAGTGCCGTCCCCCACCATGTCGGGTCTCAAGGAGATATACCGCACCGGGACCGCGGCGGTCACCGGGCCTGCGTTGAAGGCCGAACGAGCGGTGGCCGCCGACTCCCATGTCAGCACCGATGAGCTGGCCGCGCGTCAGCGCGAGGTGGCCGAGCGCAACAAGCGGCAGATGTAGTCCCTCGCCCAAACCGACAATTCGCCGGGAAAGTGCGAGTAAATCGCAGCAAAACGTCGATTTCAGCATGTGAGTGATTCAATATCGTCTTGTGACAGACTGCGTTCGCACCGGTGCGGCTTTTCTCGGCCTGGTGGTACTGCTCAGCGGGTGCGGATCGCATCCCGATCAGCCTCGCGAGTCCACCGCCAGTCCCTCGACGGCGCAGGCGAGCCCGGCACAGTCGGACCACCCGGCCGACCCATCCGAGGCAGGCAAAGGCGATTCGCCGGGCTCGATGATTCCGAGGTACGACGATGCCACCTCGCCGGAGGCCAAGACCGGCCGCGATATCCAAGAGCAGGCCGACCTCCTGAACCATCTTTCGACCAGTGTCAACAACACCCTCAAACTGCCGCACGACATCCAGTTGGTCGGTAAGCAATGTGACACGGCCAACGCGTATTGGGATCCGGGCGACAACTCGGTGGTGCTCTGCTACGAAGAAGCGACGGAGGGTCTGGAGATCTACACCAAAGCCGGTGACGCCGATCCGAGGGCATCCACCGTCAACGGCGAGATCGCCACCTTCTACCACGAGCTCGGTCACATGGTGATCAGCCTGTACGACCTGCCCATCACCGGTCGCGAAGAGGATGTCGCCGACCAGCTTTCGGCCTACATCCTGCTGACGCCGGGACCGGACGGCAAAGTGGACCCGGCCAATGTGCAGGCCGTCAAAGACTCGGCACGTGAATTCCAGGGCTACGCCGAGGCCGCCGGTGAACTCGATGACAACGACCTCGCCGGTGGGCATTCGCCGAACAAGGTGAGGGCCTTCAACATGGAATGCTGGGTCTACGGTTCGAACCCGGCCGCCAACGGCGACCTGGTCGGCGACGGCCATCTTCCCCAGAGTCGCGCCGAGCTGTGCGAGGACGAATGGGACAAGCTGAGCCACGCGTGGAGTCAGCTGCTGGGCCCGCACTTGAAGTAGCTGCGGCACCAGCGTCGGTCACCGCTAACCCAGCGCGGACTCGGTGTTGGTGAACGCCGCGAAGCTGCCGTCAAGCGCTTCGAGATGGCCGATGGTTCGGCCCGTGACGACGTTCGGGTCGACCAGAGCCAATTCTACTGCGGCACGGGCGAACTCGTCATCCGGCGACACGCTCGCGAATTCGGTGCGGTAGTAGGACAAGCCCGGTGTCGGGATCGGCCGCGACGGTGCCAGCGCGTTGACCGCGATGTTGTGCCGCTGCAGATCGTAGGCCGCGCACCAGGTCAGGTGCTCCAGCGCGGCCTTCGATCCGCCGTAACCGGGCAGCACACCACCCGTGAAGTTCGTGTACGGCCCGTCACCGGGCACCCGGGATGCCACGGACGTGACATTGATGATCGAGCCGACACCGGCGGCGAACATGTCGGGGCACACCAGCTGCATCAGCTCGTAGGAGGCGAACACGCCGATCTCGAAGTGCCGTCGATAGGCAGTGAACGGAATCGTCACGAAGCCCGGCCATTCGGCGTTGGCAGCCGCCGGCACACTCGTGGGCTTCGGCGCCTTCGGTGCGGCATCCGGCTTGGGCGGGCGTCCCGGCGCGGTGAACGCGGCGTTGTTCACCAGAATCGTGATGGGCCCCAACGCTGCCCGGGCTTCGTCGACCAGGCGGGGAAGGTCGTCGCGATCGAGGAGGTCGGCGGCAATCGCCACAGCCTGCCCACCGCCGGCTTCGATGGCCGCGACGGTGTCGCCGATGGTGCCCGGCAGCCGGTCGTCCCACTGCTGCTGGGTTCGCGCCACCACCGCCACCGCCGCGCCCTCGGCGGCCAGCGCCAGGGCGGTCGCGCGGCCGAGCCCACGGCTCGCGCCGGTGACGATGGCGGTTCGGCCGGCAAGTCGTCCAGTCATCGCACTCCTGACAGTCATAGCGCCACCCCGTGGACGAGGATCGCCGCGGTCTGGTCCACCCAGCTCTCGTCGAGAACGTCGTCGGGGCGCAACAGTAACCGCATCATCGTCGCACCACCGATCAGTTCGATGAGGCGTTCCGGGTCGACGTCGGCGTGCACTTCGCGGCAGTGCACCGCTTCGGTCAGGCGATCCCGCACCGCGGCGAACAATTCGGTGAACCGGGACATCACCCGGGCGTTCAGCGCCGCGTCGGCGCTCATGTCCGCGATCAGCCCGGGCAGCGCGGCGCGCACCACAGGACTGGTGAACACGTCGCGAGTGGCCGAGAGCATCGCGCGGACATCGGCTGAAATATCGCCGGCCGGCGTCGTCAACGCCGTCGGCGCGGTCGGGAAAGCCGCCTCATGGACCAACTCGGCCTTACTCGACCAGCGACGGTACAGGGCCGTCTTCGTCGTCCCCGCCCGTTCGGCGACGGCCGCCAAAGTCAGATTCGGATAACCGATTTCGACAAGGAGCTCCGCAGTGGCACGCAGTATGGCAGCGTCGATACGCGGATCGCGGGGCCTCCCCGGGACCACGGTCTTGTCAAGCGAAGACGCGTCTGCTTTCATAACGCTACCCACCGTATCGTAATAGGGTTGGAGAGGACAAAGGTGACCAACCAACCGTCTGTAGAAACCGACCTCGATCGGCTGCAACGTTCCGGTCGTGACGTCAGCACCGTTCCCGCGCTGCTGTCGGAATGGCTGTCGACCGTCATGCCTGGCGGTGTCACGCCCGACGTGACTGTCGAAAGCGGCATCGACTCCAACGGCATGTCGTCGGAGACGATCATCCTGACCGGCCGCTGGGTGCAGGACGGCAAACAGGTCGAGCAGAAGTGGGTGGCCCGGGTGGCACCCACCACCGAGGACGTCCCGGTCTTCATCACCTACCGGATGGACCATCAGTTCGAGGTCATCCGGCTGGTCGACGAACTGACCGACGTGCCGGTGCCGAAGGTGCGCTGGATCGACCCGACGGGCACGGTGCTCGGCGCCCCGTTCTTCCTGATGAACCATGTCGACGGCATCGTCCCACCCGACGTGATGCCGTATACGTTCGGGGACAACTGGTTTGCCGACGCGCCGGCCGAGCAGCAGCGTGCGCTGCAGGATGCGACAGTCGAGGTGCTGGCCAAGCTGCACTCGATTCCCAACGCCGCCGACTCATTCGGGTTCCTCGCCGAAGCAGTGCCCGAGGGTGACACCCCGCTGCGTCGCCAATTGAACTGGCTCAAGGGCTGGTACGAGTTCGCCGTACCCGACATCGGCCGCTCGCCGCTGGTCGAGACCGCACTGACTTGGCTGGAAGACAACTTCCCCACCGAAGTCGCGGCCGGCGAAACCGTGCTGGCGTGGGGCGACTCGCGTATCGGCAACGTGCTCTACGAGGACTTCCGGCCGGTCGCGGTGCTGGACTGGGAGATGGCGACGCTGGGTCCGCGTGAGCTTGACGTGGCGTGGATCATCTTCGCGCACATGGTGTTCCAGGAACTCGCGGGACTCGCCGGGATGCCCGGCCTGCCGGACGTGATGCGTGAAGAGGACGTTCGCGCCACCTACCAGAAGCTGACCGGCGTCGAACTCGGCGACCTGCGCTGGTTCTACGTCTACTCCGGGGTGATCTGGTGCTGCGTTTTCATGCGCACCGGCGCGCGCCGCGTGCACTTCGGCGAGATCGAAAAGCCAGCGGACGTCGAGTCGACGTTCTACCACGCCGGGCTGCTGCGCCGGCTCATCGAGGAGGCATAGCCACCATGCTCGGACCGCTCGACGAATATCCCGTCCACCAGGCGCCGCTGCCGATCGCCTGGCCGAACTCCTCGGACCGGAACTTCTACGACCGCAGCTATTTCAACGCCCACGACCGCACCGGCGACATCTTCTTGATCACCGGCATCGGCTACTACCCCAATCTCGGGGTCAAGGACGCCTACGTACTCGTGAGGCGGGGTGACACGCAGACCGCGGTCCACGTGTCCGACTCGATCGACCAGGACCGGCTCAACCAGCACTGCAACGGCTACCGCGTCGAGGTGATCGATCCGCTGCAGAAGGTACGGATCGTCATGGACGAGACCGAGGGTATGGCCGTCGACCTCACCTGGGAAGGCCTGTTCCCGGTCGTTCAGGAGCAGCCGCACATCATGCGTCAGGGAAACCGGGTGACACTGGACGCGCAGCGGTTCGCCCAATTAGGTTCCTGGGCAGGACATATCGTCATCGATGGCGAGGAGATCGCCGTCGACCCGTCGGTGTGGATCGGCAGCCGCGACCGGTCGTGGGGTATCCGTCCGATCGGCGAGGCCGAGCCCGCCGGTCGCCCGGCCGACCCGCCTTTCGAAGGCATGTGGTGGCTGTATGTCCCGATGGCCTTCGAGGACTACGCGATCGTCATCATCATCCAGGAGGCGCCCGATGGCTTCCGCTCGCTCAACGACTGCACGCGGATCTGGCGCGACGGACGGGTCGAGCAGCTGGGCTGGCCGCGGGTCAAGATCCACTACCGCTCAGGCACTCGCATTCCGACCGGCGCGACAATCGAGGCCACTGACGCCAAGGGCGCGACGCTTCGTTTCGATGTGGAGTCGAAGCTGCCCGTTCCGATCCACGTCGGCGGCGGCTACGGCGGCGACTCAGATTGGATCCACGGCGTGTGGAAGGGCGAGAAGTTCGCCGAGCGACTCACCTATGACATGAACGATCCGGCCATCATCGGACGCTCCGCGTTCGGCGTGATCGACCACGTCGGGCGCGCAGTGTGCCACGACGGCGCATCGTCGGTCGAGGGCTGGGGCCTGTTCGAACACGGCGCCCTGGGCCGCCACGACCCGTCGGGCTTCGCCGACTGGCTGACGGTCGCGCCGTAACCACATCGTGAAAGTTCTGACTGCCCTGTTCGGGCCCACCGATGCGGTCGATCGTGCCCGGGCCCTGCGCGAAGCCGGCGCCAGCGGTGTGTTCACCTTCGAAGGCCCGCACGACGTGTTCGCACCGCTGACGCTGGCCGCCGGCGTCGGCGGCCTGGACCTGATGACCAACGTGGCAATCGCGTTCCCGCGCAACCCGATCCAGTTGGCCCACCAGGCCTACGATCACCAGCTGCTTGCCCAGGGCCGGTTCACCCTCGGACTGGGCACCCAGGTGCGCGCCCAGATCGAGAAGCACTATGGCGCGGTGTTCGACAAACCGGTCGCGCGGATGCACGAGCTGGTCCGCGCGCTGCGGGCAATCTTTGCCACCTGGGAGACCGGCGAGCGACTGGATTTCCGCGGCGAGTACTACCGCCACACCTTGATGACACCGATGTTCAATCCTGGCCCGAATCCCTTTGGGCCGCCGCCGATTTACGTCGGTGCGCTGGGACCTCGGCTCACCAGGGCGACCGCGGAGGTGGCGGACGGACTGCTGGTGATGCCGTTCGGCTCGGCGAAGTTCCTGCGCGAGTCGACGATGCCCGCGGTGCGCGACGGGCTCGCCGCGGCCGGACGGTCCGAGTCGTCGTTCGCGATCGTGCCCGAGATCATCCTGTCCGCGGGCGAGGATCACGACGCGACGCGGCGGCTGCTGGCGTTCTACGGATCCACCCCGGCGTACCGCCCGGTGCTCGACATCCACGGCTGGGGTGATCTGCAGCCCGAGCTGAATTCGATGTCCAAGCAAGGCAAATGGCAGGAGATGGCCGACCTCATCAGTGACGAGGTGTTGCACACCATCGCGGCGTGCGGCACACCCAAGCAGATCGCCGCACACATCCGGGGTCGGGTGGACGGCGTCGGCGACACTGTCTGCCTGTATCAGCCGGGACCGATCGCCACCGAGACGCTGGCCGAGATCGTCGACGAGCTGGCCCGCTAGCCGCCGAAGTCGACGTTCTGCAGGTCGCCACGCGCCCTTTCGCTGCCAAACGTTGGTTTGGGCGAAAGGGACAGGCGACACTGGTGGGGTGGTGGGTTATGACGTAGTGGTGATCGGCGCGGGCTTCGCAGGCCTGGCAGCCGCACGGGAACTGGTCAAACACGGGCACGAGGTGCTGGTGCTGGAGGGCCGCGACCGCGTCGGCGGACGCTCGAGCACCGTATCGCTGGCCGGTGTTCCCGTCGACCTCGGCGGCACCTTCGTCGGCCCCACCCAGGATGCGGTGCTCGCGCTGGCCGATGAGCTCGGCTGCCGAACCTCCCCCACGTACCACGACGGCGCCAATCTCATCCGCTGGCGAGGCAGGGTGCGCTCCTACCGCGGCACGATTCCCAAGGTGTCGCTGTTCGGACTGCTCGACATCGGCCGGATCCAATGGCAGGTCGAGCGACTGGGCCGCGGCATCGACATCGCCCAACCCTGGACATCGGCCAAGGCCAAGCGGCTCGACGCGACGTCGCTCGGTGGCTGGTTGCGCTCGGTGGGCGCGAGCGCGTCGTCGCACGACCTGATGGCCATCATGTCTCGGGTCACCTGGGGGGCGGAGCCCGACGCGGTGTCGATGCTGCATGCGGTGCGCTACGTCAAGGCAGCCGGGGGGTTGGACCGCATGCTCGACGTGGTCGGCGGCGCCCAGCAGGACCACTTCCCCGGCGGCACCCAGCAGATCGCCGACGCGATGGCCGCCGAACTGGGTGACCGCGTGCGGCTGAGTGCGATAGCCACGCGAATCGAATGGTCCGATGACGCGGTCGCGGTCACGTCGTCAGCCGGCGTCGTCGAGGCTCGACGTGTAATCGTGGCGATCCCGCCGGCGCACCGGCTGAACATCGACGTCGCCCCTGCACCGCCGATCGGCTACCAGCAGCTGGCCCAAAGCTGGCCGCAGGGCGCCCTGAGCAAGGCGTA
Source organism: Mycolicibacterium aromaticivorans JS19b1 = JCM 16368 (assembly GCF_000559085.1). Classification (NCBI taxonomy): domain Bacteria; kingdom Bacillati; phylum Actinomycetota; class Actinomycetes; order Mycobacteriales; family Mycobacteriaceae; genus Mycobacterium; species Mycolicibacterium aromaticivorans. The sequence continues at coordinate 1,169,389 of NZ_JALN02000001.1, forward strand.
CGTCGCGTATCGGCGCCCGTTCTGGCGCGACAAAAGCCTGTCCGGGCAGGCGCTGTCCGACGAGGGCCCGGTGTTCATCACGTTCGACGTCAGCCCCGGCGACGACGGCCCGGGAATCCTGCTCGGGTTCGCCGACTCCCGCGGATTCGACGCCCTCGGCGCCGAGGAGCGCCGCAAGCAAGCACTCGGCTGCTTCTCGGCGTTGTTCGGCCCGGACGCCGAGAACCCCATCGATTACCTCGACCACTGTTGGGGGGCCGAGACTTTCGCACCTGGCGGCCCGACCGCGGCGGTTCCACCCGGCTCCTGGACGGAGTTCGGCAGTCTGCTACGCGAACCGGTCGGACCGCTGCACTGGGCAGGCACCGAGACCGCGGACGAGTGGACCGGCTTCCTGGACGGCGCGGTGCGGTCCGGGCGGCGTGCGGCAGCGGAAGTGGTTGCGGCGCTTAGGAGCTGATGCGCTGCGCGGTCACCGCTGAGATCAGTGTGCGCAGGTGCCCGTTTACGACGTCGGGATGCTCCAGGATCGCGCAGTGTCCGCCCGGCGTCTCGACCAGGTCGACCAGGTTGGGCACAGCGTCGGCGATCTTACGGGACTGGCACATCGGCAACAGCCGGTCGTCGGTGCTGCCGATCACCAGTGTGGGCACCGTCAGGCCGGTGAGGTCGATGTGGCGGGAATTCATCTCGTCGACGAGCACTCGCGCCCAGGCCCCGCGTCCGCCGGCCGGAGTCTCGGCGAACAGGTCGTGAACCAGCTTGCCGATCGCCGGATCGGCGCCCGCACCCACGGCCATCATCGTTACGAACCAGCGGCTGCCGGGCTGGGCGCCCCACACCAGTGGCGCGCCGCCGAATGTCCTGATCATGTGACGTGCGGCGAGCGATCGGCCGGCCGCCAACATGGCGGGCACCCGCAGCAGGTTGATCTCTTTCAGAAGGTCGCCGGTGGTGGTGTTGATCAGCGCGACGGCGTCGGCACGCCGGGCAACGCGGTGCCGATAGCGGTCGGCCCAGGAACTGATCGCGATGCCGCCCATCGAATGCCCCGCGATCACCGCTCGTTCGCCCGGACGCAAGGTCGCGGTCAGCACGGAGTCCAGGTCCCCGGCCAGGTGGCCGAGGCTGTAGCCGGACCGCCGGGGGACGTCGCTGCGGCCGTGTCCGCGATGGTCGTAGGCGATTACCCGGAAGTCGCTGGACAGATCTTTGATCTGCTGATGCCAGACCCGCAGCGCGCAGGTGATGCCGTGGGCCAGCACGATCGGATAGCCATCGTCGGGGCCGAACACCTCGGTGTGGAGCCGGGTGCCGTCGGCGGCCCGCACCTCAACTGTCCGGCTGGGCGGCAGGTCGATACCGTTCTTGACGGCCGTACGGGACGCTGACATGGCCCCCTCCTCGCTCGGGACGGCGCCACTGCCGCTCCGGGATCCCTAGAGTAACCACCGCGAACGCAATCGAACCGTCGCACCGCGCGGGTCGTTACCGCACCGTGCCTCTTAGGATGACCCGGTGACCGAGCACGCGTTCACCGACGCCGAACGCCGCGCCGTCTACCGCGTCATCCACGAGCGCCGGGACATGCGCAGGTTCAGCCCAGGGGCGTCGGTACCCGATGCGGTGCTGGCGCGGTTGCTGGCGGCCGCCCACGCCGCCCCCAGCGTCGGCCTGATGCAGCCCTGGCGGTTCCTGCGCATCACCGACACGGGGTTGCGGCACAAGATCCATGCTCTGGTCGATGAAGAGCGCAGGCACACTGCCGACGCTTTGGGTGCCAGGGCGGAAGAATTCCTCGCGCTCAAGGTGGAGGGCATCCTGGATTGCGCTGAATTGCTGGTGGTGGCGCTCGGCGACGGCCGCGAGAACCACGTCTTCGGCCGCCGCACGATGCCGCAGATGGACCTGGCTTCAGTGTCGTGCGCGATCCAGAACTTGTGGTTGGCAGCGCGAGCCGAGGGCCTCGGGATGGGCTGGGTGTCCATCTTCGATCCGCAGCGACTTGGCGAGCTACTGGGGATTCCCGCCGGCGGTGAGCCGGTGGCCGTCTTGTGCCTCGGCCCGGTGCCAGACTTCCCTGACCGCCCTGCGCTCGAACTCGACGAGTGGACGTTCGGGCGTCCACTCGCCGAATTCGTCAGCGAAAACCGTTGGAGTTAGCCAGATTCGATTAACCGACGGAGGCGCAACCCACGTACGGGATGCATCCGGTTGCCCCGCCGGGCCCGGCCGAGCCGCTGGGACCGTTCGGGATCCCGCCGCTGGCACCGCCGCGGTCCGCGGTACCGCCGGGACCATTCGGAATCGACCCGGACGCGCCAGACGGGCCGGCCACGCCGCCCGGACCACCGGGAATGACACCGGACGCGCCGTTCGGGCCGGCGGTGGCGACCGGGCAGGGGCTGCCGTCAGGGTTGACGCAGCCCGGCGCGGGATCGGCGGCAGCGAGTGGAGCGACCGCGATCGCGGCAGCTGCCGCACCGGAGAACAGAACTGATGTCAAAGAGAGTGTTTTCAGTGCCATGCAGATTTCGTACCCGAATTGACGACAACAGAATCGGCGATGTGTCCATCACCTCATGAGCACAGAGCGGCGACGAGATCGCGCCGCGCACAGTAAAAGGGGGGTGGACCAGTCCAATCCGGACACTGACATGTCAGCGCGCGACGAAGTGCTCGTGCGTGGGTTGATCGATTGGATTCCCTTGCAGCGGCTGCACTACCACACGGTAAGGGCGCACCCGGGTGAGCCAATCCAGACGATACAGCAGCGGGTCATGACGTTAATCCGCGATCTCGTCCAGGACGATCTCGCGGAAATCGGAGACCTCAACGGTCCCGATGACCGGTTCGCGAAGTGGTCAACGTCCTTGAACGAATCACTGGATCGCGTCCGCCAGATCTACATCGACCGATTCGACGAGGACACCATCTGGCCGTGGTACGCATGGTTGAACCTGACCCCGAAGGGCGCTGCTATCGCAGAAGAGATCGAGCCAAACTTCGCGAGTGAGTAGGGCAACAACCGTGATCACAAACTGGTTGTAGCGGCGACGAATACGTCCATCGACTGGCGGTCGAACTCGTCGATCGTCGCCTCGAACCGCGGGAGCGCCTTCGCCTCGACGAACCTGGTCGACGGCGGAAAGTTCCATCGCCTTGGTCCGGATGCTCGCGGCTAATGTCTGTGCCTGCGTCTGCAACGAGGCGGCGTTGGTTGCCGTAACACGCCCGCGATATGATACCGAAAGGTCTTCTGCGACATCAAAACCCGCGCTCCGCGCCTGAGAGATTGCAGCGACCGCTCGTTGCTTGGTGGCGCTCAATTCCTCAGCACCCGCGCGAGCAGCCGCAGCGGCACTATGCAATTCGTCAGCCGATCCGATGACCTTCAAGCGATCGCGATAGGTGCGTAACTGCGCGGCGGCGGCCGCGACCCCATCCCACTGGGCACCTGCGGGAGAACCAGTCTCGTTTGCCACCTCGGTGAAGGCGTCCTCCCATGTGGCGGCGGTACTCGTCCAGTGCCCTGCTGCGGCACTGAGGTATTCGGTGCTCCAACCCTCGACCGCTGACAATGTCGGTATCGGCGTTGCGGGCGGCGTCGGCACTGCCGGCATGAGGTTAACTGTCCACCGACGGCTTCAGCATCGCGAGCCGACGAGCAGCTTGCGCCTCATGCTCGGCGAAATCTGACGCGGTTCGACCCAGCGCTGTGCTTGTCACTTCCAAGCGAAGTGCCAAGGCTCCGGCGGCGACATTCACCGCATCGTGCAGCGCCTCCACAGCCACAGCGGCCGCGGGACCAGAGGGCCCGCGCGCGGGCGCCGCCGCTGGAATCACGGCTGTCGCCAGGGCCTTACACCGCGCAGCGAGTGCCCCCAAAGCGTCGGATCGACGTCCAGTCTCCCCATGAACCGAATATATCTACTCGCCCACATACCGCCAGTCACCTGCGCCACCCCGAAACCGGGTGCAGCAGGTCCGCTGAGATACAAGGTCGCTGGAAGACTGCGCTGCGGAGTGGCCGACACGAGCCGGCCCAATGCGGCCGAAACTCGCCTCAGCGCGGCCCCAGGCGAGTAATAACATTCCGATGAAGACACTTTTTGCCGTCGTGTTGGTGGCTGCGGCACTGGTGGTGGCACCCTCGCCGGCTCGGGCCGACGATTGCGGCGCAGCGGCTGCGGCGCAGGACGCCACGGGATGCGTCGCCGTCAGCCCGGATGTGATGGTCGGGCCCGGGATCGAGCTGAGCCCCGGCGTCGTACCGCCCGTCGCCTCGCCCGATGATGCGGCGAATCAAGCCGCAGCCGGGCGCCCGCCGTGTCTGACCGGCAACGGAGTGCCGTACTACACCCCGGCCGACATGCCCTGCTGACCGTTTTCCCACGACGCCGGCACTGCTGCCGGCAGCGTTGGGGATCTGCTCGCCCCCGACCGGCCCCAACAGTAGGTGTTCGCCGAGCTGGGCCGCGGCATCCCTATGGGTGTAGGGTCGAATTAGGTTGAATTTCCAGCCTCGGTATACGTCGCAGGCGAGCGGTGCACGTTGCACCCGCAATGCGAGCCTTTCGGGCGCGTCCCACACACTTGTCACTTCCTTCTAGTGCTCATTGGAGCCATTCGATGCATTTGATCGCGTCTAATTCGACCGTTGACCCGCCTACAGACCGACTGCAACTCTTTGCAGAGTGGTCCAACACCACTGACGTTCGCGTCACCGCGGTTGGCGACGTCGACATGTCCACCGCCCGCGAATTCACCGACTACGTTTTCCGCCGTGCTGGTAACTGCCGACACCTCACTCTGGACATGACACAGGTGACATTCTTTGACTGCGCTGGAATTTCAGCGCTCGAGTGCATCGAAGAACGCTGCGATGAAGCGAACGTTGCACTCGAAGTCGAACCAGCACAATGTGTTTCGCGTGTCATGTCGCTCTGCGAGCAACTGTGCGCCTAAGCGGAACCAGCTAGGTTGCGCAGCTAGCCCCGCTTATTGTCGCCCTTTCCGTGCCCGCGGCCGGCAGGTCCTCCCGGCGGGGGTTGCACGGGGGCAGGCTGCTCGACGACCGGGCTCGGCGGCGGTGCGACGCTCGGCGTTGGGACGACGGGGGTGCTGGTGCTGACTGGTTGCGGTGCCGGCGTCGACGACGCCGGTTCCATCGCCAAGGCGAACGCCGAGACGGCGAGAACACCAAGGACGCCCGCCGCGATTCCGTACGTGCGCACCCGCTGCCGAGGTGGCTGCGGCCGGTAGGGGGCGGATGGAATCGGATGTCCTTCAAGGACTTTGGTTCCCGGTCGAGACCCCGCCGAGACGGCATCGCCGCGCAGCGCCCGCTGATCGCCGGCCAAGGCGGCGCGCATGTGTTCGGCACTAGCAAAGCGCTGCAACGCATTTCGGGCGATGGCACGGTCGATAACTGCGGCGAGCACTGGATCCACATCGCTACGCACCGCCGCGACGGGCGCAGGTGTGCTGTCCATGATCGCGTGCGCCAACGCGGCGGGGTTGTCTTGCGGGAACGCCCTTCTGCCCACGAGCGCTTCATAGCCCATCAGGCCGACGGCGTAGAGGTCGTCGCCGACCGACGCAGGAGCCCCGGCGACGCGCTCAGGACTCATGTAACTCATCGTCCCGACGATCTGGCCGGTCATCGTGTGCGCGGCACCAGCGGTCTTGGCGATACCGAAGTCGGCCACCTTCATCGAGTCACCCGGGGCCGAGACCAGGATGTTGCCGGGCTTGATATCCCGGTGTAGCACCCCTGCCGCATGGGCCACACCGAGACCGGCAAGGACGTCGTCCAGCATGGAGCGCACGTGCGACACGGGCATCGGCCCGCCGGCGATGATGTCGGCCAGTGTCTGCCCCGGCAAGCGTTCCAGCACGATGAACGGCGCGCCCTGGTGCTCGCCGAAGTCGTAGACCGTGACGATGTTCTGGTGGCAGAGTCGAGCAGCTGACCGGGCTTCGTCCTCGAACCGGTGCCGAATGCCCGGATCGGCGCTCAGCGTCGGATGGAGCAGTTTGATGGCCACCGGCCGATTCAGCCTGGTGTCCCATCCCTCGCGGACCTCAGCCATGCCTCCGCGGCCGAGAACACCGTGAATTGCATAGCGGTCCACGAGCATCTCGTGGCCGGTCATAACTTCTCCATAGCCACGATGATGGCGGCGCAAACCAGCCTCGATCGACCGGAGCGCTCGTCGAGGCGGTTTCTCGAGTGACTCATGGTGCGGATGAGCCTAGCCGCATCAGAGACTCTGCTGGTAAAACGATGGGCCACCCTTTCCAGATGCTGGGCACAACGAAAGGTGATGCAGCACAACGCAATGGTACGGATCGGGGCGGTAACGTCGCCGCGCGTCGTGGCGATAGTGATGACAACAACAGGCTCGACAGTCCTGCAGATCGCCGGTCCAGGGGTATCACCGTGCCGGCGTCTCGCCAAGCAGCGACACGCACGTCCTACGACGGTAGCGGCCGGTGTTGCCAGACCTTAGGCCGAATTCATGCCACGCATCACTCGCGGCGGCCTCGTATCGGGGGCCGTGGTGTTCTCGTCCGCCGCCCTACTGTTCTTCGGTGGACACCGGTTCTGGACCGAGAACCATTCGCAGACGCCACCTTCGGTCGCCGCAGCGGACGCATCACTCGCGGCGCCCACGTCCGCCCGCGCTGCTCCACTGCCCACCTCAGCGAAACCCCGGGCCATGCCGTTGACGGCTCAACGGGCGCGGGAGCAGGCCATTCCGGCGGCTGTGGTCTTGATCATCGCCGTCGTCTCCGTTGCCGTGCTCTTGAAGCGCGGACGGACGTAGCGAGCCACGCGTGCCGCCGGGCGACGACGGCCACCAGCGACAACACCATTTTCGCTGGTAAGGCTAACCAATGTCGCAGCTCACGCGTTCACCTGATCGCTCGGTCAGTCGCCTATTGGACGCTAGGCTTTTGACGCTTCGGTTAATACAGCGCCCGCGACCCGGGATGACCCTGCGAAGGAACCGTATGAAGTTCGCGCAGTCGAGCAGGTTGTCCAACCTCTCGCACGAAGCGCCGGGGCCCATCGCCGAGCAGGTATCGCGACTCGAGGCAGCCGGACACCGCGTCATGCGGCTCGATACGGGCGACCCGTTCCCATTCGGGTTCGAGGCGCCTGCTGAGCTGGTTCGCCACATCGCCGAGGCCCTGCCGAACTCGGCCGGCTACAGCCCCACCAAGGGGCTGCTGCCGGCCCGCAACGCCGTCGTGCAGTACTACTCCCTCCGCGATGTCCCTGGCATCGACGTCGAGCATGTGTTCCTGGGCAACGGCGCCTCCGAACTGATCGTGATGGCCATGACGGCCTTGCTCGACGAGCGCGACGAGGTCCTGGTGCCTGCTCCAGACTTCCCGGTATGGACCGCCGCGGTGAACGTCAACGGCGGACGCGCGGTCCACTATCGGTGCGACGAGTCGTCGGACTGGTATCCGGACGTCGCCGACATCGCAGCGAAGGTCACCGCACGAACCAGGGCGATCGTCATCATCAACCCGAACAATCCGACCGGCGCGGTGTACCCATCCGAGGTGCTGACCGGCATTCTCGACGTCGCTCGCGAGCACAACCTGATCGTCTGTTCCGACGAGATCTACGACAAGATCCTCTACGACGACGCCGTTCACACCACGACGGCCTCGTTGGCACCGGATCTGCTGTGCCTGACTTTCAACGGCCTGTCAAAGGCTTACCGCTGCGCTGGATTTCGCGCAGGTTGGCTCGCGGTATCGGGGCCGACGGATCATGCGGTGAGCTACCTCGACGGACTGACCACCGTCGCCGGTCTACGCCGATGCGCGAATGTGCCCGGCCAGCAAGCGATTCAGATCGCACTGGAGGCCGATGGGTCCGACCACGACCTCACGCTGCCGGTCGGCGCGCTGCGCCAGCAACGCGACCGCGCCTGGGCGACACTCAACTCCATTCCCGGCGTGTCGTGCGTCAAACCCCGAGGTGCGCTCTATGCGTTCCCGAAAATCGACCTCAACGTGTATCCGATCCGCGACGACGAGCAGTTCGCGTTGGACCTGCTACTGCAGGAGAAGATCCACATCATTCCCGGCACCGGCCTCAGTTGGCCTGACCCCGACCACGTCCGGATCGTGATGCTGCCGCGGGCCGATGAGTTGGAAGCCACCATCGGGACGATCGGTCAGTTCCTGGCGACCTATCGCCAGTGACCACCGCCGAGAGTGCGGGATCTCGGTGAGGATCGACGCGACGACCGCCGAGTGCCCCCACGCTCGACGCCGGTGACTAGCGCCGGGCGATCACTTTCAGCGTGATTTCGCGGCTCGGCTTGGTCGCAATCCCGCGCGCCACCGCGTGCGGCGGTCGCCCACGGCGTACAGGCGCGAGGTCGAGCCGTTTCATCAGGGTGCCGATCGCGACCGCCAACTCGTCGAGCGCGAACGCCGCGCCGATGCACCTGCGGTAGCCCCCGCCGAAGGGCGCGTACTGGAATGGCGATGGCCTTTCCTTCAGAAAGCGTTCGGGGGCGAAGGTGTTCGGGCTGGTCCACAGGCCGGGGTTGACATGAAGTGCGGGCAGCGCTATCCCCACCACGTCACCGGCTGCGCAGGCAACACCGGCGACTGTGCGTGGCCCGGTGAGCCTGCGCAGGACGATCGGCACTGTCGGGTGGATGCGCAGGGTTTCCTGGATCACCGCGGCGAGGTAGGGCAGGGTGGCCAACTCAGCCGGTGTGTCGACGGTGGCGAGCTCGTCGAGCACGCGAGTGCGGACACGGTCGTCGCGGTGGATGTGGTGCAGCGCCCACGCCAGCGACGTGGAGCTGGTTTCGTGGCCGGCGGCCAACATCGTCCGCAGCTGGTCGCGCAGCATCTCGTCGGTCAAGCTGTTGCCCTCGTCATCGGTGGCGTCGAGAATCGACGCCAGTACATCGCCCCCGCGCTCACCGCTGCGTCGTCGTTCGTCGATCTGCTCGGACAACAAATCATCGAGTTGGGTTCGGAAGGCGACCAGCCGGGCCCACGGGCCGTGCCCCGCGATATTGCGGCGCAGCCAAGGCACCAGCATCAGCGCCGCGCCACCGGATCGGAGCAACTGCGTTGTCACTGAGGAGAACTGGCGACGGCGGGCATCATCGGTGACCCCGAACACCACCCGGATCACCACGTCCAGGGTGATCGATTGCGCGGCGCGGCCCACCAACAGCTGATCGCCCGGCCGCAACGCCGCGATCTCCCCCTCCGTGGCCTCGGCGATCAGATCGAGATAGTCACGCATGAGCTCGCCGCGAAACGGTGGCGCCAGGACACTTCGAGCCCGGCGATGCGCCTCCCCGGAGAGCAAGATCAGCGAATTGTTGCCGACGACCGGCTCGATCGGGTTGGGCAACGGCGCCCTGCACAGTGCCCCCGGCAGGGTGAGAACGTCGCGCGCCCCGTCCATGGTGGTGAAGAACAACACCTCACCCAGTCCGGGAAACAGCACCGTGAACGGTGCGCGGTCGGCGGCGTGGCGCCGGAAGAAACCCTCCGGGTCGATGCCGGCCCACGCCGCGCGCCCGAGTGCGGCCGCTGTCTGCAGCAGACTCACGGCAGCCTCGTGCGCCGTGCCAGCACAATGTGATTGCGACCAAGGCGGCTGAACTCGACGGTGATGGCAGGATCGGCGTGGGCGGCCAACGCACGGAATGCCGAAGGGCTGTACGCACGCAACGAACTGATCAGACCGTCGTGGGCGAACGGCAGCAGCACGAAGGGCAGCATCGACGCCAGCCGCAGGAGGTGCACGGGAGCCGACGGCCGATACAGATCGCAGATCAGCAGCGTGTCCGCGACGCGGGTTCCCTCCGCCAGCACGCGCGCGGCCTGAACCGGCGGCAGATGATGAAATGACAGGGCGAACAACGCGAGATCGTAGGACCGGTCGGGGGCGTCGATATCGGTGGCGTCGACGCGGCGGACAACCGCTCTCGGATCACTGCCGAGATCGCCTGCGGCGATGGTGGCCACCGATACCGGATCGACGTCGGTCACCGTGACGCGCGCGTCGGGGCGCAAAGCCAGCACTGCTCGCGACAGCGCCCCGTGACCTGCCCCCAACTCCAGGATTCTCGGCTCGATGATGTTCGCGACGAGCGGCAGCGCCCTGGCAGCAAGGTGCTCGTGATCCCGCAGGATCCGGCCCATCCAGTCCAGAGACCACATCACCTGCCGCTTGACGCGATCGTTGACATCGTCGCGGTCCAGGTATTCCAGCCGGCCGGTCTGCAGACGCCGGTCCAACCAGGAGGCGTCGAATCCGGCGCGGGGCATGGTCGCGATATCCACCTGAGTCTCCTCGACTAGCCGGAAAGCGCGTCGTCGACGACGGCCTCCACCACGCACAGCGGTGAGGCAGTCGGAACCACCCGCGTCATCCGGAACCCTGCGTGCGCCAACAACGTTCGGTACTCCTCGGCGGTACGTTCGCGGGATCCCAGGTTCAGCAGCATCTCCAGATCCACCCAGTTTTCCGGCCCGTCACGCCCGTTGTCGCGGACGACCATCTCGACCAGCAGCACAGTGGTCCCCGGGACGGCCGCTGAACGGACATTGCGCAGGATGTGCAACGCCTTGTCGTCGGCCCAGTCGTGAATGATGTTCTTCAGCAGATACGCATCGCCGCCGCCAGGCACATGGTCGAAGAACGAGCCCTCGACGATCTGTACCCGGTCGGCGACACCGTTGGCGCGCAACAACTCCGGCGCACCCGCGACGACCCGGGGCACATCGTAGAGAACGCCTCGCGACCGCTGCGCCCTCACCAGGATGGCGGCCAGCATCGCACCCTGTCCCCCGCCGACGTCGACGATCGTGCGGTGTGCGGCGAAATCGTAGCTGGCCACCACGACAGCCAGCGTCATCTGGGCGAGGCTGGTCATGGTCTGATCGAAAAGCTTGGCATGCTCGGGTATTTCGATGAGGTAGTCGAAACCTTCCATACCTCTCAGGGCGGGGACGATCGACTCGCCGGTTCGCACCGAGTCGGTCAGCAGTGTCCAGCGTTCACGCTGCTCTTGCGAGCCTTGGAACATCGCCGCACCTCTCAGCGAGATCGCCGCGTCCGAGCGAAGGGTGTCGGCAAGGGAATTCAGTGCGTACCGGCCATCGCGGCGGCGCCGGAAGATGCCCCGCCCGATCAGTGCCCGCATCAGCCGCCGCAGCGCATCGGGGTCCGCGCGCACCCGCGCGGCAAGCTCGTCGATCGGCAGCGGTCCGTCCGCCAGCGCGTCGGCGACGCCCAGTTGCGCAGCCGTGGTGATCGCCTGCGCAGGCCAGCCCGACACCACCAACTCCATCATCGCCATCGGTGCGGGCAGCATCCGCTGATGGAGCAACAGCAGGTGATGGCGCAGCCACTCGACGGCGCGCGCCAGTCCGGCCGGCGGCACCATGACGTTCCTAGGCATGCGAGGCCTCCCTGATCCCGAACCGATCGTGTAAGCGCGCCAGAGGCTTTGGCGCCCACCAGTTGAACCGGCCCATCACGTGCATGAAGGCGGGTACGAGCAGGACACGCACCAGCGTGGCGTCGGCGAGGATCGCCAGCGTCAGGCCGACGCCAAGCATGCGCAGGAAGGACACCTGAGCCCCCGAGAGCGCCGCGAACGTAATGGCCATGATCAGAGCCGCGGCCGTGATCACCCGCGCGGTGTGGGCGAGTCCCAGCGCGACGCTCCTGTCGTTGTCGGCGGCGGTCTTGGCGCTCGCCAGCCAGAACTCGCGGATGCGCGACACCAGGAACACCTCGTAGTCCATCGAGAGGCCGAAGGCGATGCAGAACAACAATACCGGGATGCTGATCGCCAGGGTGCCCGTCGACGTCGTACCCAAAGCATCGAGGTTGCCGTCCTGGAATATCCACACCAGCGCACCGAACGCGGCGGTCAACGACAAGACGTTGAGAATCAACGCCTTCAGCGGTACCACGACACTGCCGGTCATCAAAAACAGGAGCACGAACGTGATTACGGCGATGATCGCCAGAACCACGCCCAACCGCGAGGCGATGGCGCTGGCGGTATCACGGTTGACCTGGGGGGTCCCGCCGATCAACACCCGGTGACCGGCCGGGGTGGGAACCGCGTGCAGCTGATCGAGCAGCGTCTCGGATGCCTGGGAGTACAGGGGTGTAGTGCTGGTGACGGTGAGGAACGCGCTGTTGTTCCTGATCGCGGTCGCCGCCGTCGGCGGACCCACGGATGCGCCGCCGACGAACGTCACGCCGGGCGAGGAGACAGAGGACACGCCTGATACCCGGGACAGCTCAGCGGCATAACCGTCGAGCTGTGCGGGGGTGACGCCTCCGAGATCCGGTATGACGACGGTCAGATTCTTGGCCAGGTCCGCGGCGAACTGTGTGCGCAACTGGTCGCCGACCAGCTGCGCCGAACTCGACGTCGGAAGGACACGGTCGTCGGGCACTCCCCATCGGACGCCGAGGAACGGCGCGCCGAGCAAGGTCAGCAGCGCCACGATGGCCAGACCGATTGGCACCGCCTTGCGCATGGAGAACATCGCCAGCCGATACCAGGGGCCGTCCTCCACCGGCCGGACAGCCGCGACGGGGCGTCGCAGCCACTTGCGCAGGTCCAGCGAGTCGAGGCGATCACCGAGCAATACGATGGCCGAAGGAGCCACGAAAATCGCTGCGAGAGAAGCGAATACAACGACGGCCACACCCGCGTAGCCGAAGGACTTCAGGGTGTAGATCGGGAACAGCACCATCGCCGACATCGACAGCGCGACGGTCATCGCGGAGAACAACACCGTCCGACCGGCGGACGTCATGGTGCGGATCAGGGCGCGGTCACGGCTGGCACCGCCTGCCAGTTCGTCGCGGAACCGGCTCAGCAGCAGCAGCGTGTAGTCGATCGCCAGCGCCAGCCCAAGGGCGGCAGCGAGATTGAGGGCGAAGATCGATACGTCCGTGACGAAGGTGATCGCATGCAGCACGGCCATCGCGCCGAAGATCGCTACGGCGCCCACCGCCAGGGGCAGCGACGCCGCGACCAGACCGCCGAACACCCACACCAGCACCAGGAAACTCAGCGGAATCGCAACGCCTTCCATGACTTTCAGGTCTTTTTCGCTCTGCTGGTTGATCTCCAGCATCATGGTCGATTCGCCGCCGGCCCGCACGGTCACGTCGTCACGGTTGTGCACCACCGTGCTGATCAGTGCCCCGGCATTCTTCGGCGCGCTGTTGTCACCGCCGGTGATGCCGGCCACGATGACGCCGATCGTGCCGTCCTTGCTGATCAGCGAGGTCGCTGCCGACGGCGGCGCGGTCCAGGGCGAGGTGACCGTCGCAACCGTCGGCGACTGAGTCAGTGTCCGCACGATGTCGGTGCCCACTGTGCGCGCAGCCGCTGAATCGACCCCATCGGGTGAACTGACCGTGATCAGCAGCGGCATGTCACCCTGGCCGAAAGTGCTGGCCAACAGAGCTTTCACCTGTGACGATTGGGCACCGGGATCGGTGAGACCGCCCGCGGAGAGCCGGCCCGCCACCGGAATGCCGAATGCCGCCGCACCGGCGACGACGAGCAGCGCGAGCGCGATCATCCGTCGGGGAGCACGCATCGCAAGCCGCGCGATCCCGGCTAACACGGCGACAGGGTCCCCGCCAGCCATTGGGTGCGCGCTTCGATGCGTCGCATCTTCCCGCTCGACGTCCGTGGCAGGGTGCCCGGCGCCAGCAGCTCGACGTGTCCGACGGCGATGCCGGTGTGCTCCAGCACCCGGGCCGCCACATCGCTCGCCAGATCCTCGGGTGCGTCCGCGGTGGTCTCGACGAGCATCGCCAGGGCCTCGTCCTGCGTGTCGGGCGGTACGTACCCCACCGCGACCGCACATCCGGCGCGGACGCCGGCCAGCCCATCAAGGGCGGCCTCGAAATCCTGCGGTGCATGGTTGGCGCCGCGGATGATCACGGTCTCCTTGGTGCGGCCGCACACGAAAAGCTCACCGTCGTGGACTAATCCGACGTCGCCGCAGTCCAGCCAGCCGTCCGACAGCACCTGCGCGGTGAGGTCGGCACGGCCGAAGTATCCGGTCATCACGCTGGGTCCACGAACGAAGATGTGCCCAACCTCGCCGTCGGGCAGTCGCCGGGAGTCGTCGTCGCGGATCTCCACCTCGACGCCGGCCAGGGGACGTCCGGTGCTCACCAGTTCCCGGTCGCCGAGCCGGTGCACGCCGAACATGGTGCCCGCCGGCGTGAACGTGACCGCCAGCGACGCCTCGGCCAGTCCGTAGACCGGTGTGAACGCCCGCGCGTCGAACCCCCACCGCTCGAACCGCTCACTGAATCGGCGCTGCACGTCGGCGCTGGTCAACTCGGCGCCGTTCAGACACAGTCGCCACGAGCTCAGGTCGACACCGTCGAGTTCGTCGTCGCGGATCCGCTTGAGGCACAGCCCGAACGCGAAGTTCGGTGCAGCGGTGACCGTTCCGCGGTGCCGTGAGATCGCGCGCAACCATGCCGCGGGGACGGCCAGGAACAGCTCGGGCGGCAGCAGTACCAAGGGCCGCGGAAGATAGAACGCGCTCAGCAGGTTCCCGATCAGTCCCATGTCGTGATAGAGCGGCAGCCAGGTGACACCGACCTGTTCGGGCATGCCCGCCGCCGCGAAGTAGTCCGCGATCGCGGCGAGGTTGGCCAACAGGTTGCGGTGGCTCAGTGCGACGGGTTTCGGGTCATGGGTGGTGCCGGAGGAGAACTGGATCAGTGCAATGTCGTCGGCGGACGCATCGATGTCACGGCGGCTCACCCCGTCGAGTTCGGCTGCCGTTCGGCACTTCGCCCCCACCGCTTCGAGCAGCGGACGAATGCGATCCTCGGTGAGCACCAGGACCGCGTCGACCGCCTGCAGCATCGCGGCGGTGCGATCGCGGTACTCGTCGAGCTTGCCCAGCCGCACCGGCGGGTACAGCGGTACCGGGATGGCGCCCGCGTAGAGGGCACCAAAGAAGCAGGCGACGAATTCCGGGCCGGTCGGCAGTACCAGTGCAACCCGCTGACCGGGCTCAACGCCGTTGTCGTGCAGGCCCGCCGCCACCGAACGCGCCCGCCGGGCGATATCGGCCATCGGCACGTCGGTGTCGACCTCGTTACGGTCGACAAAGATCAAATTCTTGTCGCGCAGTGCTGCCGCGTCGAGCATCTCGGTGAGAGTCTCGAACTTGGGCCGGACCGCCGGGGTGCTGTTCACGACCGTTCCTGGATGCGACGCTGCACCAGCCGGGCCAAGTCGCCGACGGTGCGCAAGTCGTCACTGTCCTCAGCGTCCAGCTCGATGTCGTAGCGGGCTTCGATTCGGAACACCAGCGACAACACCCGGGCCGAGTCCATGCCCGCGTCCTGGAGTCCCGAGTCAGCGGTAAGGGCTGTGGCGCACTCGGTTTCGGCCTGGATCATGCCGATGATGTCGTCGACTACGGTGTTCATCGACGTCGGTTGGCCGTCGGCTGCAGTCATGTGCGGCTTCCGCCCCATTGGATGGCGGCGGCGCCTGCGAAGTCCCCGGCGTGCGCGAACCCGGCCATCATCACGATGTCGCCGGCACCGATCTGGCCGTCGAGGACTGCCGCCTCCAGGTTCACCGGGATGGCGACGGCGAACAGGTTGCCGCACTCCTGGAATGTGTCGCGATGCCGATCAGGCGAAATCCCCAGTGCCTCATTCCAGTTCCGCAACAGCAGCCGGTTCGGTTGATTGGTGACCAGCAGGTCGAGATCGACCGGCTTGACCCCGATCCGGTCGCACACCGCGCGCACCACCTGGGGTACCTGCCGGTTGCCGCGGGCAAGAACCTTGATGATCTTGCCTTCGTTGAACCCGACGTAGCCCTGACCGGGCCCGGCCTCCCACCAGCGCCGCGCGGGATCGGCGGCCAACGTCATGTCGGTCGCGTTCTCGCCGTAGTAGCGGCATTCGATGTCGAGGACCGGTGAACTGTCCGACACGGTGACCAACCCGACCGCCGCGCCGTCGCCGGGCACCGACGCCTGGGCGAGCTTACGCACCTGCTCCTGCTCGAAGATCTTGCCTGCGGCGTTCTGCGCGACCGCGATCAGCGCGGTCCGCCCGGCACCGCTCGCCAGCAGCTGGCGCGCGAGCTTGAGCATCAACACAAACGCCGCGCAGCCACCGTTGTGGACGTCGATGATCCACTCGGGATTGATGCCCAGCCGCTTGGCGACTTCGCCGCCGGCGCCGAGGATCGGCAGATCCGGCAGCTGCGAATGGGTCAGCAGCACATCGACGTCGTCGAGCACCGCTGGCCCGTGCCGGTCGATCAGTGCACCGACGGCACGCTGGATCATGTCGACGTTGGACTCGTCGTCGGCGGCATGGTGACGGAAGTTCGGCGGCCGGAACATGGGGTTGTCCCGCATGTCGTCGTCACCGCTTAATTGGGTGTACCACTCTGCGGAAACCCGGTTTTCGGGCAGATAGGTGGCGACATCGATCAGGCTGACGGTGGGCTGGCTCATCATTCGCGCATCCAATCCGGGGTGATAGGCAAGCCGTTACGGTGGCGGTATTCGGCGATCGCCTTGAGATTCTTCAACTCCAGAAGGTGCCCGGCGCCGAACATGTCCCAGAAGTCCCCCACCCAGACCGGCCGCTGCGGCGGGGCGGCGTCCGGGTACGGGTTCTCGTCGTAGAACGGGTGGTGACAGTTCGTCCACAACACCACCGAACCCGGCTTGTTGAACACCACCTGCGCATCGACCACCCGCATCAGGTAGATCATCCACAGGTGCTTGCCCTGATCCCAGGCGCAGTGGTAGTCCACGGTGCGGGCATCCCGGTTGGCCACCGTGCGGGTGTAGATCTCGGTTTCGGTACCCAGCCGGTCGTAGGCCAGCCAGAGGCCGTCCTCCTCGGTGCGGGTGAATCCCCGCAGACTGTAGGTCCATTCCTCCAGGGACCGGGTGTCCGCCAGATAGTCGAAGAGTGCGTCGGGCGGGCAGTCGATGTAGTCGTTGACGGTGCAGAACTCGCCGAAGACCTCGTCATGCGGATACACCGCGTGGATCATCTCCATCAGCACCGGGGTGGCTTTCTCCCGGGGCGAGGTCTCGATGCGCATCAGCCCCGGGATCGGGTCGGTGCCGCCCCCGATCTGATGATTGTGGTGTGCGGCGATATCCTCGAGCGCGGGCAGTGTCATCGGCGTTCCCTCGAATCTGGCTGGGGCGACCGACCCAGCTGTGTTGTTTCACCCAAAAAGGCTGTGAAGGGCGGGATTTCGTCCGCCGAGCATTCCACCGACACCACGGACGGGCCGTCGGTGTCGAGCGCTGCTGCGACGGCCACCGCGAGCTCGCCGATATCGGTGACATCCATCGATGGCAGGGCGGGGAACATGGCCGACAGGCCCGCGCCCAGCCGGCTGGGGCCGAACCGGTTGTAGCTGTATCGGTTGCCGTAGAACAGCTGTTCGCGGGTGACACACATGGCGTGCGCGTGGTTGTCGAACAACAGGAACGTCACCGGGAGCCGGTAGTTCAGCGCGGTGTGAATCTCCATGCCGTGCATGAAGAACGAGCCATCGCCGGCGATGACGACGGTGCGGCGATTCCGGGCGAAAGCCATGCCGATGCCGGCGCCGAAGCTGTAGCCCATGCCGCCCATGCCGAGGGCGACCAGGAAGCGGCCGTCGCGTCGGGCCGGAAGCCAGTGAATAGCCGCCGCACCGATATTGCCCGCGTCCACGACGATATCGGCATCCTGTGGCAGCAGCCCATCCACCGCGCGCATCGCGTCGCGGTAGCGAACTCCCGCGCCGGCACGCTCTGGTGGCGTCAGCTCACCGCGGACCCGGCGCGGCGGCGGCACCCGACTCTCGGTGCCGGCCAGCGCCGTCGCCAGCTGGGTCAGTGAGCCACGGAGGTCGTGGCTTTCGACGTGCGTACATGGCAGGTAGGGAACCTCGGCACCGATCGACGCGACCTGGAGGGAACCCAATACCGTCTCCAGACCGCCGCGGGCCATTAGCGGAAGCCGGGTGCCGATGAGCAGGCACAGTGCGCTGTCGCCCAGTGCCGCAACCACTGTCGGATGACCCATCACCCCGGCGACGCCCAACGACTCGGCCGCGGCGTCCTTCGCGTCGGGCACAGTGGCCACGTTCGCCCGCAAGACCGCACGAAGCGTCTCCAGTTCGGCCCGGGCGTCGTCGCGGGCGACCTGGTCACCGGCGATGATCGTCACCGGCCCCTCGGTGCTGCGCAGCAGTTGCATCAGTTCCGTGAGCTCCCCGACCGCCGCTGGCGCGTCAGGATCATCCTGTGCGGGCTCTACCACGGCCTGCTGAATGTCCTTGGGCAACAGCAGGACCGCCGGCCCGCCGAGGCTGGTCGCTGCCGACACCGCCCGGGGCAGCGCGGTCACGATGTCGTCGGCCGTCACAACCCGTTCGCAGAACACCGATACTGCCGCGAACAACGCCTCGCCGTGCAGGGCCCCGTTGACGCCGCTGGTGTCCTGGAATGAGCCGAGCCCGTCCGAGGAGGTCGGCGGCTGGCCGATCAAAGCCAGGACCGGCACCCGGCTGGCGAACGACTCCCCCAGTCCCGGGATCGTGTTGAGGGCACCGCCGCCGGAGGTGGCACACACGACGCCGATACCTGCGCCGGCCCGGCTGTAGGCATCGGCCATCGCCGCCGCGGAGAACTCGTGTTTGGCCACCACCGCGGTGAGGTCCGAACAGGAGTGGGCGGCATCGTAGAAATCCTCGATGTTGGCACCGTCCACGCCGAACACATGGCGAACGCCGCGGCGAACGAGGCGCTCGGCGATGTAGTCGACTACTCGCGTGCGCCCATCCCCCGCGCCGTTGCGTTCAGGGCCGACCGGCATGTCGTTCGAGCGCGATCGCCCCCGGCACGTGTCCAGAAACTGCGCTCGCCATGACCCCCACCTAATGTGTCCAACTCGGACGAACCATAGTGCAGGTGCGCTCGTCTGCGCCGAGGTTTGGGGATCTCACAGACACCCATAGGAGCATTTGCCCGCGCTGCCCGTCGGCGACGCTCGCGCGAAATGTGAACACGGCGGTGCGCGGTACCGCTACACATCGACCGGTCCGGGGTGGGCGGTCAGCGGCGCGGTCGCCACGGCTCCGCGCAGGTAGCCGCACAGCAATTTGACCCGCTGGCAAATTCCTGTGCATTTCCCGGGTGTTCGGGTCGCCCGTGGGGCGAGGCGCGCCAGGCACCAATCGGGTCAAACCCTGGTCCGTGCTGCGGACTTGTCGAAGACGACGGGCCAACGGCGCATCCGCGCACGTTATTGACCCTTCCGCAGGAAAGTGACCCCTGCAGTCGTTGTGCGGCGATAGGCACAGGGCTTGACGCTCAAATGTGGCGTACGTCACACTGATCTTCTTTCTGCGAACACGCGCCCGCCGTCGCTGGTACAACGCACGTACTCGTACCGCTGGTAAACGCGCAACAACCAAGCTCGGACTTTGCTGGGGGAACTGGTCGTACCAGCGATTAAGGAGGTGCCTGCCGTTGACCGCAGGTGTCGATGACGCGACTGCGGCCCAAGCAGCGACCGAGACAGAAGCCAGCGAACTTCCGTGCGTCGATATCGACGCGTTCGTGGCAGCCGCCACCTCCGAGCCGCCCGTCGATCCCCCGGCCCCAGCGGAAGCACCGTTGGGCCGCCAGGTCGCCGACATATTGAGCCGGCCCTTCCGGCGCTTCCTGTCCCGAACCGATTCGTCACTGCAGACATTGGGCCGGTTCTTCGGCCTCGGCGGGCAAGCCCTCGGCTTCCTCGTCACCGACCTGGTCCGGTTACGCCACCCCTGGCGAGACACCCTCAACCAAGCCTGGTTCATCATCAGCGTCACGGCGATCCCGGCGCTGTTGGTGTCCATACCGTTCGGCGTGATCGTGGCCGTTCAGGTCGGCAACTTCATCCAGCAGGTCGGGGCCTCCTCGGTGTCGGGGGCCGCCGGCGGTCTTGGCGTGATCCGGCAGGGCGCACCGATGGTGGCGGCCCTGCTGCTCGGCGGGGCGGCCGGTTCGGCAGTGGCCACCGATCTCGGCGCCCGCACCATCCGTGAAGAGGTCGACGCGTTGCGGGTGATGGGCGTCGACCCGGTCCAGCGACTGGTCACGCCTCGCCTCGCCGCGATCGTGTTCGTCGCGCCGGTGCTGTGCGCCTTCATCATCTTCATGGGGCTGGCGGCCGGCTACGCGATCAACGTCGGTTTCCAGTCCGGCACACCCGGCAGCTACATCGCGTCCTTCGCCTCGTTCGCCAGTGTCAACGACGTCATCGTGGCGATGTTGAAGACCTGGTTGTTCGGTGTGGTCGTGATCCTGGTGGCCTGCCAGCGCGGTCTGGAAGCCACCGGCGGTGCGCGCGGCGTGGCCGACGCCGTCAACGCGTCAGTGGTCATCGGTGTGGTGGCGGTGTTCGTCCTCAACCTGATCATCACCCAGGGTGTCTCGATGTCGATGCCCCTGAGGATGGGCTGATGGCTCGGGTGTCAGCGCCGTCGCGGCACATTCCCAATGCCCTACGGGCGCCGTTGTGGATCGCCGACCAAGGCGACTCGCTGATCCAGCGACTCGGGCACCAGGTCAGCTTCCTAGCCCAAGTGCTCGGCGCGATCCCGCACACGCTCCGGCACTACCGGCATCAGACCGGGGTGCTGCTGGTCGACGTGATGTGGGGCAACGGATCACTGATCGTCGGCGGCGGCACCATCGGTGTGCTGATCTTCATGGGTACCGCGGTCGGCGGGTCGGTGGGGATCGAGGGCTACAGCGCCCTCGACATGGTCGGGATGGGCCCGCTGACCGGATTCGTGTCCGCGTACGCCAACACCCGGGAGATGGCACCGATGATCGCCGGGATCGGCTTCGCCGCGCAGGCCGGCTGCCGGATGACCGCCGAGATCGGCGCAATGCGGATCTCCGAGGAGATCGACGCCCTGGAAGCGCTTGGTATACGGTCGATCCCGTTCGTCGTCACCACCCGGGTGATCGCCGGCATGCTGACCATCATCCCGCTGTACGTGGTGACGCTGGCGCTGAGCTATGTGTCCTGCGCGCTGGTGGTCAACGTGATGCACGGCCAGTCGTCAGGCACCTACTACCACTATTTCGACTCCTTCATCCAACCCTCCGACGTGGTGTTCTCGGTGCTCAAAGCCGTGATCTTCGTGACGCTGATCATCGCCATCCACGGCTACCAGGGCTACTACGCCGTCGGCGGTCCCGAAGGTGTCGGCCGCGCGTCCGGACGGGCCATCCGTGCCAGCATCGTCACGGTGGTCGCCGCGGATATGGTTCTGACGCTGCTGTTCTGGGGCAACAGTCCCGGGATTCGGATCTCGGGATAGGGCATGTTCGCATCTGCCGACCAGGGCGGGCGCAGGCCCACCTCGCGCGCGCTGCGCATCCGCGGCCTCATCGCCGCGATCGTCTTGCTCGTCGCAGGCACTGTCCTCCATCACCTCGGAACCGGCGGCTACGCCGACACATTCAAACTGACGGTGATGGCCGACAAACTCGGCGAAGGCCTGACCCCGGGTGCGGAAGTGAAATTCCGCGGCCTGACCATCGGGTCGGTGAAGACGCTGCAGTCGGCCGGCTTCAACAAGCAGAAGATCACCCTCGAACTCGAGCCGCGCCAAGCAGCAGCCTTGGCGGCCGACACCACCGCGAACTTCACCTCGTCCAACACCTTTGGTCTGGCCGCCGTCGAGTTGGTCAGCAGTGGCACCGGCCCGCGGCTGGGTTCTGGCCAGACGCTGACGGTCGATACCAGTGTGCGCTCGGCGTCCATCACCGGGCTGCTGCGCCAGGGTCAGAAGTTCGGCAGGATCATGGACTCGCCCGACATCGACCACATCATCGCGATCGTGCGCAAGCACGCCGACCTCACCGAGCCGGTCACCCGGTCCTACTTCGACCTGATCAAGATGGTCACCGACTCGCAGAAAGTGCCTTTCTCACAATCCCTTTCGGTGCTCGCCTCGGTGGTCAACGGGGTCAGTGACGCCGTCCCGCTGGTCAGCCTGGCCTATGACCTGCTCAACGGGATGGAATTCCTGGCGCACCCTGACGGCGTGGATCGGATGAACCTGATCATGGACCAGCTGGCGAAGCTGCTCTTCACCACGGACGGGATCTTTGCCAAGCACATCTCGTGGCTCGTCCCGCTCTTCGGCGGCATCATGAGCGTCTTTGTGCCCTACGCGTACATGTACGGAAGCATGTCGCCGGCCTACGACCGCATCTCCGGTCTGCTGGACCGCACCAGCACGGCGTTTCCGATCATCAACGGCAAGGTCCGGCTGAATCTCGAACTGACCCTGGACACCATGCCCGGGCTGGCCGCCGCCTTGCCGGCCGAGGCTCCCGCCCCAGCGCCCCCGTCAGGCGGTGGCCGGTGAGAAGCGTTACCAAGTCGGTGTTCTGGCTGACGGTGTTCACGGCGGTCGCGGTGGTGTGCACCCTGATTGTGCTGACGGCCCTTCGCAGTCCGGTCACCGGAGCGCTGTCCGGGTACACCGCCACGTTCTCCGATGTGTCGGGCCTCTATGTCGGTGACGACGTCCGCATATCCGGGGTTCAGGTCGGCAAGGTGCAAACCATCCGGCTCGACGGGCGAGTGGCCAAGGTCGATTTCACCGCCCAGGCCGATCATCCGGTCTACACCAACACCGTGGCCGCGGTGCGGTATCAAACCCTGATCGGGCAGCGCTATGTGGAACTCGTCCAGCCGGCCAAGCCCGGCAACCGGCTGCCGGACGGGGGCACCCTTCCCATCGGGCAGACCATCCCGTCGTTCGACGTGGCCAAGCTGTTCAACGGATTTCAGCCGATCTTCCAGACCCTCGACCCAGCCCAGTTCAACCTGCTGGGCGAGAACCTGCTGCGGCTCATTCAGGGCGACGAGTCGGGCATCGGCCCATTCCTCCACGACCTCGACGAAATCTCCTCCCTGGCGGTGGACCGCCAGCTCGTCATCACCACGATGATCCGCAATCTCAGCGCGATCTCCCAGGATCTGGGTGGCAAGTCCGGACAGCTGTTCCAGCTGATCTCCCAGCTCAATGTGGTGCTCGCTCAATTCGGCTCCAAGGCAGAGGAATTCCGTCAGTCGCTGGAAAGCGGGCTGCCGGTCCTGCGGAACACCACCCACGTCATGCAATACTTCGAGCACACCTTCGACGGCACGACCGGCCCGCTCTACGACCTGAGCAGCCGGATGTGGCCGCAGACCCCGACCATCATCGCCGGCCTCTCACTGGCGCCGTCGTTGATCCAGGGCATGCGGGACTGGCTGGTCGACGAACAGCCGGCGACCCCGACGTTCTCCTGCTCGCGCGGCGAGGTCACGCTCCCAGGGATCGGCGAGGTCTCGTTCGCACAGCAGAACCTGGTGGTGTGCAAGTAATGCAGCTCGACAAGCACCTCACCACCTTGCGCGCCACGATCGGTGGGCGCCAAGGCGCGCGCGACGAGCGCGCCACCGCCAACCGCAATCGCCGAAACGGGATCATCGGCGTCGTCGTCATCATCGCCGCGCTCGCCGGCACCGCCATGGCCTACCTGAACCCCGCCGATGAGGCGGGCTTCACCGCGCACATGCCGAACTCCGCGGGGCTGCGCGCCGGCGACCAGGTGCGGGTGGCCGGCATCGCGGTCGGCAAGGTCACCAGCGTCCGACTCGACGGCGCCTTGGTCGAGATGAAGTTCGACGTCGAGAACTCGGTCAAGGTCGGCTCGGACTCCACCCTCGACATCAAGCTTCTGACCCCGCTCGGCGGCCACTACGTCGCGCTGGATCCCAAGGGGACAGCTCCACTGGGCCGCAATGGAATTCCGCCGCAACGCGTCACCCTGCCGTTCGAGGTCAACGACATCATCCAGGCCGCCACCCCGGTGGTGAAAGAAGTCGACGGCCAGGTCATCCACGACACCTTCGCCGAAGTCGCCAACGCGGCCAACCGGTACCCCGACGCGGTGCGTAATCTGCTGCAGTCCGCCGACCGGTTGACCGAATCGATGAGCAGATCCACCACCGACTTTCATCGCGGCCTCGACTTTGTCAACGACGGGCTGCGGGCCATGACGGCCGGACGCGCCCAGCTCATCACCCTGTTCGAGCAGTTCGACATCCTCGGCAAGATGTACACCTCCAAGGCGGTCGACATCGTCGAATTCTTCTCTCTGATCAAGGAATTGACCCGCGTTCTCGATCGACTCACGATGTGGTACGGCAAAGACGTCATGCCCATCGCCGAAGGAATCGAAGACATCAGTGACACGCTGGCGGCCCACCCGGAACGCTGGGGCATGGCCCTGGACGGCCTCGGCCAGACACTCAACATCATCGGACCGATGCTCAGCGGCAACGGTGTCACCTTCGACCAGCACAACCGGCTGGTCCCCGGTCAGGACCTCTGCCTACCCAACATCATGAAGACCTGTTGACATGGCTCCTGCTGACCTGACGAAGGCATCACGCATCGGCGCGCGGCTGCGGTCACGCCGTGGAATCGCCATAGCGGTGGTGATCCTCACCGTGCTGGCGGTCGCGGTGGCCGTCAGCATCAAAGTACTGGCCCCGAAGCTCAACCCCACCCGGGCGATGTGCGCCGAATTCACCGACGCGGTGGGCCTGTACCCCGGCAACAAGGTCGCGCTGCTGGGTATCGAGATCGGCTCGACGACCGCGATCGTCAACAAACCCGACCATGTCGAGGTGGACTTCACCGTGCCCGCGGATCTCGTCCTGCCTGCCGATGTCGGCGCGGTCACCTACTCGCAATCCATCGTCACGGATCGGCACGTCGAGCTGACCAAGCCCTACACCGGGGGACCCAAGTTCACCGGTCCGGGCTGCATCAAGCTCAAGTCCACCAAGACGCCCATCAGCGTCAGCGAAACGTTCTCCGCCATCGGCAGTCTCACCGATGCGATCCTGGGATCCCAACCTGGCCAGGATCCGTCCACGGCGCCCGGCGTCCAGGCGATCAACGACAGTCTGAGCGCGGCAAGCAATTCCCTGCAGGGCACCGGGCCGGGGATCAACAAGACGATGCGCAACCTGCGCACCATGCTCGCCGACCCGTACAAGGCCGACGCCGACTACCGCCAGCTGTTCGAGAACAGCGAGATCCTCACCTCCGACTTCCTCAAGAACTGGGACAGCTTCGCCTCGGTGATCCAAACCCTGCCGGTCACCACCCAATTGATGGAAGGCCTGTCGGACAACTTCGGTGCCGCGATGGCCAATGTGTCCCACCTGCTGCCGACGCTGATCGAGGCGCTCAACCGGTTCGGCCCACGGTTCTACGACAAGTTCGACAAACGGTTCGGCGGACTGCGTGATCTGTTGAACCGGCACATCCCGGCGATCACCGCGATGATCAACTCCTGGCCGCAGTTCAGCAACTGGCTCGCCGACATCTACGAGCCGGCGTGGGGCACCCACAACGTGACCTACATCCCGCCGCAGGTGTCGATCGCCCCGACGCAGGCCGGCGCAATCTGCCAAGGACTCACGGAGCGCAACATCCCCGGCGCCGCGGCTGCGTGCGCGTCGGGCACCCCGACCGACCCGGTGACGCTCGGCCTGACCAATCTCGTTCTTGGGGCGGCGCTGCCATGACCCGATGCTCGCTGCGCGCGTTCAGCGCATTGTTGTTCACCGTCATCATCGGTCTCACCGCGGCTTGTTCACTGGATCCGACCCGGCTGCCGGTCCCGGGTGCCTACAGCCCGCGGCACTCCTACGACATCAACATCGAGTTCGCCAGTGTGCTCAATCTGCCGGCACGGGCCAAGGTGGACTCCGGCGGCGTTCAGGTCGGCGTGCTCGACAGCGTCCGACTCCAGGGCACCACGGCGGTCACGACTGTCGAAATCGCCGGTGACACCAAGCTTCCCGTGGCGACGCGTGCCGAGCTTCGTCAGGCCACCCCCCTCGGCGACATCTACATCGCGCTGCTTCCGCCGGAAGACAGGTCCGGGCCGGTACTGCGCAACGGCGACACCATTCCGGTGAGCAACACCTCACCGGCCGACAACGTCGAGGATCTCCTGCGCTCGATGTCGAACCTCGTCGCCGGTGGCGCGATCGGCACCCTGCAGACCACCGTGGTCAACGTCAACAGAGCGTTCCCGCAGGATCCGCACGAGCTGACCCGCATGCAGCACACGGTCGCCGGGGTGCTCAACGACCTGGCCACCAATCAGGACACCATCGACCAGATGCTCGACGGCATGGAGAACATCACCTCCGGATTCGCGGCCAACACCCAGGTGTTCAACCGGCTGGTGACTGAAGGCCCGGCGAAACTCCAAGGGCTGTCGGCGGTCACGATGGCCATCCTGAACGTCGTCGGCGCCAGCAAGGACGTCGGCAAGCTC
Organism: Mycolicibacterium aromaticivorans JS19b1 = JCM 16368; assembly: GCF_000559085.1. Lineage (NCBI taxonomy): Bacteria > Bacillati > Actinomycetota > Actinomycetes > Mycobacteriales > Mycobacteriaceae > Mycobacterium > Mycolicibacterium aromaticivorans. The sequence continues at coordinate 1,195,873 of NZ_JALN02000001.1, forward strand.
GGCGGCGATCTGATCAACCCCATCGCGGGCGACCTGATGCAGATCCTGTCCTACATCACGCCGATGATCCACACGATGGCCACCGCGGACACCACCATCCCGGTGATCGCCGACAAGTTCGTGGCGCTGCTGCGCTACAAGCTGCTCGGGTGGTTCCGCGACGGCGGTCCCAAGTACACCATCACCGAACTGCACGCACCCACCGGGCACGAAGGGGTTGATCCCGCCGACAAGGCGAACCAGGCTGTCGAGGCCATGCAGACGATGGGGTTGGTGCCATGAAGTTCAGTGCGCGCACCACGCTGGTGATCCTGGTGGTGATGACCCTCGCCGGCGCGGCCTACATGTCGTTCGGCGTGCTGGACATGGGGCCGACCAAACAGGTCACGCGACTGACGTTGCTGCTCAACTCTTCCGGTGGTTTGATGCCCACCTCGGAAGTGACGATGCGCGGCATCAAGGTCGGCCGGGTGACCGGCATCCAGACCACCGCCACCGGACTTGCCGTCTCGATGGACGTGGACCGTAAATACCAGGTCCCGGCCGACAGCGCGATCAGCGTGGAGAACCTGTCGGCCGCCGGTGAACAGTACATCGACTTCCGGCCGACGCTGATCGCGCCGCCCTACTTCACCGACGGCGCCGTGATCCCGCCAGACCGAGTGGCACCGATCGTGACCGCCAGCGACCTGCTCGCGAGAGCCAATGTTCTGTTCACGGCACTGAACCTCGACCAGATCCACGGCATCATCAACGACATGTCCGCGGCGTTCAAGGGCAACGACGAGACGATCGACTCGCTGGCCGTCACTGCCGGGTTGACCGCGAACGTGATCCGTGACGACAAGGAACTGTTGACCACGTTGTTCAGCAACGTGTCGACGTTCACCACCAACCTGGGCGACATCCATGCCGGCGAAATCATCAGCGAGACAGGCAAAATGCTGCCGAAGTCGGTGCCCGCGTTCTTGCAGCTGGTCCACCAGATCGAGATCTTGTCGCACACCGGCATAGGTGTCATCGGCCCGCAGGACCCGGCGGGGATCCTGGTCGCCAAGTTCGGCGAATGGCTCGACATGCTGGCCGGCCCGCTGGGCACGTTCGCCACCATCCTGCAGCCCGCGATGGCACCATTACACGACATCAAGATCGACGCCGGGCACTGGCTGGACTTCTGGGAATCGACGTTCAACGACACCGGCGGCGTTCGGGTGCAGCTCAACGTACCTCAGTGGCATCAATGACCGACAGCGAGGACAGCTCTGACATGACCGATTCACCTGTCGGCGAGGACGACAAGGTCGACGACGCCGTGAGCGAGACCGCCGCGGCGGACGAGGTTTCGGCCGGGCCGCGGCGGGGCCGCAGCTTCTGGGTAGCGATCGTCTTGGCGGTGCTGCTCGTCGGAGGCGGCGCGTTCGGCGTCGTCAAATACCGCGAGGTGAACGGCCAACTCGCCCAGGCACGTCAAGCGCAGGCCGATCGTGAGGCCGCCGCACAGCTGGCCCGCGACTACGCGATGAAGTCGCTCACTTATAGCTTCGAAGACCCGGACGCGTTCTTCCGATCCGTCGAAGACGGTGTGTCACAACAACTCAAGGACAAGTACGTCAACGCCACCGACTTGCTCAAAGCGGTGATGCTGCAGGCACAGGTCAGCTCAACCGGCGAAGTGCTGGCGACCGACCCGGTCCTCAGCCCGGACGGGTCCTACGAAGTGGTGGTGTCGGCCCATCAGACGACCCGCAATCTGCAGAACCCGACGCCGAAGGTGTCGATCATCCTGTTGCGGGTCACCGTGAACAAGGTCGGAAACGGCTGGCAGGTCACCGATATCGGCCCGAAGACCGGCACCAAGGCACCCGAGGAGCAGCAGCTTCCGGGTGCTGCGCCCGCTCCCCCGGGCCCACCCGTTCCCGGTGGCGCGCCTGCTGCTCCCCCCGCTGCCCCGGCCCCGGCTCCCGCCCCCGCGCCGGCCCCACCGGCACCGCGTCCGTGAGTGTGGGTGTTATGCACGGAATTTGGCTGAAATCGGTGCATAACACCCACAGTCGGCACACATTCAGGCGCTGGTCGGCGCTGCTGGCGTCGCTGACGATCGCGACAGCCGGTGTGGTGTGTCCTCACGCAGCCGCTGACACCTCGCTGCCGCCCTGCCCGCAGTCGAACCCCGTGATCACACCGTCGGGCACGTCACCGCAGGTCGATTGCGCCTTGCACTCCGGTGATCTCGACTTCGCCGTGAACTACTGGCGGGTGCCCGAATTGCCGAAGCCCGGGGCGGTCAAGGTCACCGTGACGGACCGATCGGGCGCGGTGGTGCAGACGATCGACGAACTCCTGGAGCCGTCCACCCCGGGCGGTGTCGGGCTGCAGGACCTCGACGGCGACGGGAGTCAGGAACTGATCATCCCGATCTCGCGGAATCTGCTCAACGGCGCTAATCCGAATACGCGGTTCGCGGTGTGGCGCGCCCACGAAGACAGTCGGCATTACGAGCGCACCCAGATGGTCGGGCAGGCCGTGTATCCCAGCGGGGACGGCTATCTGGTCACCAATGGCGGCGGCCCGGCCAGTCGGGACCTGACCTTCTATCTGCCGACCGGCGCCGGGTACACGCTCGTCGTGGTGTTGACCATCGAAGTGCTGGAGGCAGATCCGGCCACCAACAAAGCGTTGACCGTCAACTGCCGCGCCCACCAGGAAGACGGCCTGCATGCGGTCGACATGAGCATTCGCCAGGCCGAGGACTACTTCTGCAATTCGCCTGCTGCCAAGGCTATTTGGCCCGACGCTCAACGAGTCCAGATCAAGCAATGGGGCGTCTTCAGGAACTGAGCGCTACCGATTGGTCCACTCCGTGACATCGCGTGCCGCTCGACGATCGGTCGCGGGCAGCGGCTCGGCATCGTCCAACGGGTGTCCGACACGAATCAGGGCTTGCGGATAAGTCGTACCGTCGAACACCTCGCATGCCAGCGCAAGCCGGCTTCGGGTGTCGTTCAACGGCTCGGTCAGCGGGCAGCTTGCGAAACCCATCGCGGTGGCCGTCAGCGTCACGTGGCTGAGCGCTTCACCGGTTCGCAACCGCATGTCGTCACCATCGCGGCGAGTTCCCAGAACCAATAACACTGCGCCATCGGGTGTTTCGTCGGACCTCTCGCCGGTGGCTGTTGGGTAGTGAAGCTCGACGGCGCCGTTGTCCAGTCGAGTCCACCGAGTCGTCGGGACAACCTGCACATCCACATCCAACCGCCTGGCCCGGATGTACAGCAGTTCGAGCGTGCCGGGCGCTATCGGCCGGGAGCCGTATGGACGGCGGTCTGCGCGTCGCTGCGGTATCGCCGAGGCCAGCTCGCTCCACCCATCCTGAGGCGGCTGCTCGACCACTTCCAGGATCGCCAGATGACTGTTGTCTGCATGGTCGGGGAACCGCCGGACAGTCGGGTGCCACCCCGCGGCCGCCATCGCGACGACGCAGTGATCGAGAACCGCCCCGCAGCCGAGGAGGACGTCGCGCCGGTCCGCCGGGGCGTCACCGGCCCGGCGACTCCAGTCCGCATAAAGGTGCACGGCCTCACCGTCGACCTGCCAGCGCCACGGCTGCAGGTTGCGCAGGGACGGGGCGCGGGCAGCGATGTCGAGCACTGTCTCCAGCGTCGCCGCGTCGGGCAAGGAACTCACCTGCCGTGTCACCTCCGTCCGTCGCGTCGTTCCCGATTATCCTCGGGGCCAACGCTAGGGTGCGCACCACTCGCGAACCGCGACGAGCAGATCCCTGGCCTTCGCCAGATCGCTCGCGAGTCGCTCCGGTGTCGCCGGGCGGTACGGGTCGCCGTTGTCGATCTGCGACGCCACCATGTTGGACCGGATCCGGAGGTCGATTCCGGGTGGACTGCTCAGATTGTGCAACGGACTCAGCGGCGCCCGAACCTGAGCGGCGACCCACGGCGGTGTCCCCCTCGGTGCGATCTCGTTGAACACCGCTTCCAGCTGGTCTGCCGCGGGAAGCAGCAGAGCGCAATCATTGTCGCCGGCCGCCGCCATGGGCGCATTGATCAGGCTCATCAGCACCGTTGTGGCCAGAAGCGGCACACCGAACATTCCTCGACGCATCGGCTCTACTTTGGCATTGCGGCGCCGTTCCCGGGATGACTTTTCGAATCACTGCGCGCGACCGCCGGTGATGTATTGCGGTGTGTGCCGGCGGTCTGGGACTACTGAGGCGCCGCTAGCCGTCTCGTAGCACCAGGGCCGCAAGCGATCCGGCGATGCCCGCCAGTACCAGGATGGTGACGGCGACCGCCGTCCACCCGTGCTCGTCGAACGCGACACCACCCAGCCAGCCGATGGCGCTGGAGCCGCCGTAGTAGAAGAGGTTGTAGAGCGATGACGCCTGGGCTTTGCCCCCGGGCGCGGCCAGCCCGGTCCATCCCGCGGCGGTGGAATGCGCACCGAAGAACCCCGCCGTGGCCACCACCAACCCGATGAGGATCGCGATCACGTTGGCGCTCAACGTGATCGCGACTCCTATCATCATGATCACGACCGAGACGAGCAGCACCCGTTTCCGGCCGAAGCGGGCCGCCTCGGCCCCGGCGCGCGACGACGCCCACGTTCCGGCCAGGTACGCCAGGAACACCAGGCTCACCACCGACGCGGGCAGTCCGAACGGCGCGGCGGTCAACCGGTAGCCGAGGAAGTTGTAGAGCGCCACGAAACCGCCCATCAACAGAAAGCCCTGGGCGAACAGGACGAGCTGGCGCGGCGTGCGCAGGTTGACGACGAGCCGGTGCGCGAGACTGCCGTCAGGATTGCCTCCGCGGTGCGACGCCGGAGCGAAGCCGCGCGGTTCGGGAGCCAGTTTGACGAAGCCCATCGCCGCGATCCCGCAGATCACCGCGACGGTGAAGACGCCGATGCGCCACCCGGCGAACTCAGCCACCGGGCTCGACACCAGTCGTCCGAGCAGGCCGCCGATCGTCGTTCCGGCCACGAAGGTGCCGGCCGCGCGGGCGGCGTGCGCGCGGTCGACTTCCTCGGTCAGGTACGCCACCGCGATGGCCGGCACCCCACCGACCAGCAGTCCCTCGACGAACCGGCCTGCCATCAGCAGCCCGAACGTCGGCGCGAACGGCACCAGCATCCCGACCAGCGTGGCGCCGGAGACCGAAACCGTGATGGCCTTGACCCTGCCGATGCGGTCGGCCAGCGCCGACCAGGGGATCACGCCGATCGCCAAACCGACGGTCGACGCCGAAATGATCAGTGCGGCACGGGCAGCACCGACGGCCAGGTCCGCGGAGATCAAGGGCAGGACCGCCTGCGGCGAGTACAGCTGCGCGAAGGTGGCCACGCCCGCGCAGAACAGCGCCGCCAGGAGTCGGGCGTAGGCGGATGAGCCGCGGGTGTGCCCGGTCCAAGTACGGTCCGGGGATTGGTCAATCGTCACTGAGTGCACGGTAGGAAAGCACTACTGATGTGTCCAATACATAGACCAACTTCTATCCATGCAGATTGCGCATGACGCCAGGTGAGCGCTCAGCGCGGACTCAACTACCGGCGAGGAAATCCACAAAGCGCCGGCTGGGTGGCGCCAGCGGGCGGCTGCGCGCCCAGGCCAAGCCGACCTCGCGTTTGGCCCGGCTGTTCGACAGCGGCACATGGATCACCCTCGCATCAGTGCCGTCCCGGGGCACCGGCACCACCGCCACGCCGAACCCCGCCGCGACCAAACCTTCCATCGTCGGGATCTCGGAGGCCTCGAACACGATCTGCGGGTCGATCCCGGCCTCGACCCACAGCTCGTCGGTCAACTGCCGCAACCCGAATGGCTTCTCGAGCGCGACGAACGGCTCACTGGCCGCCGCCGACAGGCTGACCCGGCTGCGCCCCGCGAGCCGGTGGCCCACGGAGACCGCCAAACACAGTCGCTCGACGTAGAGGCGGTGCCAAGAGAAGGCCCCTGGGTCGGGCCGCGGTGAGGTGACGGCGACATCGGATCCACCGTCGAGGATACTGCGGGCGATCTCGTGCGCGGCGCCCTGAAACAGGTCGAACTGGATCTTCGGCGCGGTTTCCCGAAATCGCCGAAGTTGTTCGGGCACATACCAGTTGGCCAGTGAATGCAGGAAAGCCAGGCGGACGCGGCCGGTGTCGGGATCCCGCAGCGTCGCAATGCGATCCAGAGCCGCCTGGACTTCGGCGAGGCTGCGGCGGCAGTGTTCGAGCATGATGCGGCCGTACTCGTTGAGGTGGAGTCGACGCCCGACACGATCGAACAGTGGGACACCCACGTTCTGCTCGAGCCTGCTCAGGGCGCGCGAGAGGGTGGGTTGACTGACCCCGAGTTCGGCCGCCGCCTCGGTGACATGTTCGGTCTCGGCCAGCACCACGAACCACTGCAATTCCTCGAGATGCACGTCAACGACCCTAGGCCGAGCGGACGCCGCTCAACAGCGCATCCACCAGAGCCCCGTACCGGCCCGCGGCGTCGTCGCTGCCCACCGGGCTACTCATGACCTGCAGGAGCAGGGTGCCCATCAGTGCGTTGGCGATGGCGTCGGGGTCGACATCGGGGCGCACGGCACCGCTGTCCACCGCCCGGCGGACTCTGTCCACAAGTCCACTGCGCTGCGGAACGCTGAGTTGTTCGTACAGCGCTTCGGTATCACCGGAATTCGCGGCCGCGGCGGCGACGAGCGCACGGATGAGCTTGGCGTTGGCGGGTTCGGCGATGAACTCACCGTGCTCGATCAGCCAGCGCTGGAGGTCCGCGCCGAGATCGCCGGTATCGGGCACGTCGAACGAACCGCCTCGGCCATAAGCGTCCAGCACCGCCTCGGCGACCAGCGGCGCCTTCGACGTCCACCGCCGGTAGAGCGTCTTCTTGCCGACCTGCGCCCGCGCCGCGACGCCATCCATCGACAGCTCGGCATAGCTGGATTCCATCAGCACCTCGCGCGCGGCATCGAGGATCGCCGCGTGCAGCGATGCGTCTCGGGGCCGGCCGGGCGGTTGCGACATGTCGCGAGCTTAACTTCGCCCATTCCCGACGGCCGTCCGCGACGGTGCGGTAAGTTTCCGACTATTACGACACACTTCGTGTCGTAATAGTTCAGACGAGTCGCACCCGAGGAGTGCCCGCCGACATGAGCTCACCCGCATTGTCAGTGCCCGCCGATTTCGCCGAGGTGTCGCCGGGTTGGATGACGGACGCCCTGGCCGCCCACTACCCGGGCGCCACGGTCAGCGACGTCGCGATCGACCTCCGTGACGACGGCACCAATCGTCGTGCGCGCCTGCGGTTGTCCTACTCCGCGGGTACGGGACCGACGACCGTGTTCGTCAAGGCTGCCGACCCCGACCACAAAGAGCTGATCCGGATGACCAGCGGCATGTTCCACGAGCCGCGACTGTTCAGCTCGGGCGTCGAGCTGCCACTGGAGCATCCCGTCGTCTACGCGGCGCTCATCGACGAAGACGCTTACGACTTCTGCCTGGTCATGGAAGACCTCACCGCCCGGGGTGCGGATCCGCGGGATTCCCTGCGGCCGCTGACGATCGATCAGGCGCGCTCCGGGATGCGCGGGCTCGGACGGCTTCACGGACGGTACTGGGGTGATCGCGTGCTGCGGGAGCCGGCATTGGGCTGGCTGGAACCGTTCGAGCCGTTCGACGGTCTGCAGTACGCGCCACTGCCGAGCGCGCTGGAGCAGCTCGATGACAGCACCCCGGCCGAGGTGCTGTCGCTGTCGATCGACCAGCTGGTCGAGGGGGTGTGGAAGCCGTACATCAGGACGTTGACCACCTCACCGCAGACGCTTCTGCATGGCGATCCGCACATCGGCAACACCTATGTCACGCCCGATGATGAGGTCGGGTTCCTGGACTGGCAGGTCGCCCGTCGCGGCAACTGGTCACTGGATGTCGGGTATTTCCTGCAGGGGGCGCTGACCGTCGACGACCGTCGCGAGCACGAGCGGGCGCTGCTGGAGGAGTATCGGGACGCGCTCGGCCTGCCCGCCGAGGAGCTGCCGTCCTCGGACGAGGTGTGGCTGCGCTACCGGGCGTCGGTCGCACATGGACTGGCGCTGTGGTTGGCGACCGCCAGCAGCGGAGGTGGGCTCTGGCAGCGCCTCGAAGTCGCCGTCGCCCTGGCCCAGCGCTACGCCAATGCCTATGGCGATCTGGACACTCCGGCGGCAACCGCGGAGATCGCCTCGTAACGTAGTGCGCCAGGCAGTCGAGGATGCCGACAGCGAGGGGGCAACAATGACGACGCAGGCAGACGAGAAGCGCGAACGTCGCGGCATCATGCAATCGCTGACCGGGCTGTCGGTCCGGTACGTCGAACGCTTGATGCCCGACCCGTACCTGTTCGCGGTCATCCTCACGATCGTCGTCGCGGCCCTGGTCGGCTTCCTGGTCAAGGACGCCACCGCCACCGGAATGCTCAAAGCCTGGTACGGCGGCGTGTGGGGATCGCAGAACATCTTCACCTTCGCCTTCCAGATGGTGCTGATCCTCGTGACCGGCTACACCCTCGCCGAGGCACCAATCCTCAAGCGCGCCATCGTCTACGCCGCGAGCAAGCCGAACAATCAGGTTCAGGCCGCGCTGCTGTGCTTCGGCGTGAGCGCGGCGCTGCACCTGCTGAACTGGGGCCTCGGTCTGGTCGCCGGCGCACTGGTCGCACGCCAGGTCGCAAAACGACTGCCCGACACCCATTTCGGCTATCTGATCGCCGCATCGTTCATGGGCTTCATCGTCTGGACCCAGGGGCTGTCGTCGTCGATCGCGCTGGCCAACACCGACAGCAGCAGCCCCATCAACGTGATCCACAAGATCACCGGGATGACGGTGCCGTTGAGCGACACCATCTTCCAGCCCTACAGCTGGCTGTCGGTGATCGTCGTATTGGCCGTGCTCGCGCTCGCGGTGTGGCGGATGGCGCCGGCGCAGACCCTGGCTCCCGACCCGGCGATCTTCGAGGACGAAGAGCAACCGCAGACCGAGACCGGGGGCACGAAGACCTTCGCGGAGTGGCTGGAAAACCTCTGGATCCTCAACGTGCTGGTCTTCGCGGCCGGCATGGCCTACTTCTGGATCAGCGGTTTCGCCCTGAACATCTCATCGATGATCATGCTGCTCACGATCACCAGCGCGCTGCTGCACAAGACCCCGATCCGGTTCATTCGGGCATTCACCGGCGCCGCCAAGGTATCGGGTCCGCTGTTACTGCAGTACCCGCTGTACGGCGGGTTGGTCGGCTTGCTGGGTTACCAAGCGGCCAAAGACATCAAGCCGTTGCAGACTCTGCTGGCCGAGGGCCTCGTCCATGGCGCGAGCGAATACACGCTGCCGTTCCTGACCTTCGTCGGGTCGCTGATCATCAGCCTGTTCGTCCCGTCCGGCGGTGGGCACTGGGCAGTGCAGGGACCGATCGCCGTCGACTCGGCGGTGGCGGTCGGTCAGCACTCGTCGGCCTACCTGGGCCTGATGTCGATGGCAGTCGCCGTCGGCGAGGGCGTGGCAAACATGATCCAGCCGTTCTGGCTACTGCCCCTGCTGGCGATCGCGAAGCTGAATGTCCGCCAGGTGATGGGCTTTACAATCGTGGCGTTCCTGATCGGCTTCGTGGTGCTCGGGACCACCATGCTGATTGCACCCCATGTGATCTGAGCACTCAGGGCAGCGTGACGCGCTCCACCCGGCCCTTGGTGTCCTTTGTCGTGGTGGTATCACGGCATTCGCCGAACAGTTCGATGTCGCGGTTCGGATTGCTGACGTTCTGCGGCCCGAAGACAGCCACCACATTGGCCTTGCTCAACGCGGTGCCATGGGTGTGAAATCCCGGATCGGACGTCCAGCCGGAGTTGCGGAGTTGCTGGACCATCTGGGCGATCTCGGTGTCAGACACCGCGAACGATGCCGCGGGTGGATACGCGATGCGCATCTGCCCGCGGAAAGGTGGGTCACCCTGGTCGTTGCACGACGCGTGCCAAAACGCCGCTTCGACGACATTGATGTTCAGCGTGGTGACGATGTCGTGCGCAGCGTCCATGACCTGAGCCTTGGACTGCTCGGGGGTCAGCGGGTTGGAGACTCGGTCAGCGTCGGATTGCATGATTCCACATCCTGATAGTGCGGCGGCAACCATCACGGTCACCGCGAGCGGGATCCTCTTGCGCGGCACGATCACTGGGCTCCGTCCTAGTGGTAGTGGCCTGATGTCGGGGCACGATACAGCTCGGGATCGGACGGCAGCACGCCGATGTCGGTGAGGATGTTGTCGCTGCGATGCGGCGCGGTCATACCGTCGAGGGCCAGGGCATCACCGTGGCCGGAGACGATGTCGGCCATGCTGAACAGCGACTCGGTGCCACGTTCGAAGTAATGGCTGTGGTCGTTGATGGTCCAGCCGGGGACTTCCGCTTTGAAACGGGTCGAGCCGAACCCGTCCATGGCCGGGTCGGCGCCCAGCGCGAGATTCACGCCGGTACCCGGGATGTGCACCTGCGGAATACCCCCGAGCTGGGTGACCGGGTCCGTCGAGGCCGAACCGACGAAGACATGCCCACCCGGTCCGAGGTGAAAGTCTCCGGCGCTCTTGGCCATATCGGTTCCGGGGCAGCCGATGAGGATCACATCGTTGGTGTGCATCCCGTAACCCGCTGCCGCGTCGGCCACCGTCGTCGAGCCGTAAGAGTGCCCCATGACGGTCATGTGCGACGGGCCCGGACCGTGAGTGACGTTCAGGCCGTTGACATCTGCGGCGAGCAGCGCACCGCCCTGGTGCGCCAGCGAGGTCTGCGCGACCCGCGGGTCGGTCAGGCTGTTCGGCGCGTCATAGCCCATCCAGGCGACGACGGACGCCGATCGGCTCGGGTCCGCTTTCACGGCCTCGTTGTACAGGTTGCTGGCATCGCTGGCGCTGAGCCAGCCCTCGGTCACGCTGTGACTGGTGCCCGGCACCACCACCGTGGTGTTGGCAGCTTTGTCGGGGTTGCCGATCGCGATTGCCGCGCGGCCCTGACCGTCGAACTTCGTCGGCTGATACACCTGAAGAAATGTCTTGGCGCCGGTAGCCAGCTGATCGTCTTCGAGTGCCTGTTCCACCTTGACCGCGTTGGTGTAGCGCGTGACGTCGTCCGGGGTGCAGCCGTAGCGGAACGGGTCGTTGACGACATCCTGCGCGGAGACACCGTGCCGGCTGGCGGCTTCCTGGATGTTCTCGATGTCGGTGCGCATCGCGGTCTGATTCGCCACGTCACGGGCCTCGACGGGAATCCCGTTGAGATTGCCCATATATGGGGGATTGTCCCGCAATTCGGCCTGCTGCTGCTCGGGTGTCAGCGAATCCCACCACTTCTTGACGTCCTCGGGCGGGGTCGATTCCGGCGGTGGCGGCGGCGTGGGTTGGGCATCGGGTACCGGAAGCCTGCCGTCCGCCATGTTGATCGCCGCAGCCAGTTCGGCGTCAACACCGTTGGCTTCGACCAGGATTGCGTTCAACTGCGCTTGCAGGTCGGCGATCTTCGCCGCCAGATCCGCGGCCGTCCCCGTGAATCCCGGACCCTTGACCACCGAGTTCGTCGCTGGATCGATGTCCAACCCCTGGCTTCTCGCGTCGTCTTTGAGCTCGCGGAGTTCGATCTTCACTTTCTCGATGTCTTGTGCGGCCTTCTGCGCGGCCTGGGCTACCGCGAGGGCTTCACGGGCATGAGCGTCGAGGTCGACCCGCGTCTTGTGTATCGCGTCGCGGGCGGCGTCCGCCGCAACGCCACCCCAGGACTCAAATGCGGGGAGCTGTTCGGACGCCCGCGCCGCATCGGTCGAGGCTCCGCTGCGCGCGGACGCTGCGTGAAAAACTTCCCGGACGGCCTCTGGGTCCCACCGCTCGATGTCTGCGACGCTAAGCGTCACGCGCCTGACCGTTCGGCCGATACACGTCGGCGAATTCCTCAGCGTCGCGCTGATCCATCGCTGCGAATGTCATGCCACTCACCCGCAGACCTTCGGCATGCTCGTAGAGGCGCGTGGTGAGGGTCGTCGTCACCGTGGACCAGGCGGCAGCTTTCGCCGCCAGCGCGGACTGAGATTGTCCCACCCAGCTGAACAATGACGACTCGATGGTCTGGTCGGCCTGGGTATGGGTGGCGAACACGTTCTGCGAGTGCTGGTCCAACACTCCGCCCGAAGTGACGAGCGACTCCGGATTGACCTTCAGCGGCTCGGCCACGGCCCGCCTCCTCGCCCCGCGCAGCAAACTGTTCGAACCGCAAACTTACCACCAAAGAGGCATCCAGCGTGTCCACCCGGCAATATCGCGCACGCCCTCGCTGAGCGCATTCGGATGCCAAGGCGCACAGCGTGACTCCGACTCCGACGGCCGGCCTGGCCAACGGCCGGGCGTCACCGAGTCCCCACCAGTTGTTAAGGAACGATGACGCTGTCCCGATGATGCGAAAGCTGCACGTCAGCGGCGGTTGCAGCGACTAAAATGGACAGTGCCAATTACTGACAGAACGTCATAATTGACGCAGACTTGCCGAAGGGTATTGCACATGTCGGGCCGGCCAGATGAGCGGCGGGGCGAAAGCAGCCGCGGTAGTGGCCCGCGGCCGCCCGAACCCGGCTCGCTGTCTCGGATCGGGTGGGTCAGGTACTTTTTCGCCGACGACCGTTGGGAGTGGTCGGACGAGGTGGCCCGCATGCATGGCTACGAGCCCGGCTCCGTCACTCCGACAACCGAATTGGTGCTCTCCCACAAGCATCCGGAGGATCGCGACGAGCTCCTCGAGTTGCTGCAGCGAATACGCCACAACCGTGAGCCGTTCAGCACGCGGCATCGGATCCGCGACACAGAGGGACGAACCCACCATGTGGTCGTCGTGGGCAACCAGATGCGCGACGATGCCGGTGAGGTGATCGGCAGTGACGGCTTCTACATCGACATGACGGGCGACCTCCGTAGCGCACAGGAGCAGGTGAGCAATGAGGTCGAGGACATCGCCGCCCGCCGGTCTCCCATCGATCAGGCCAAAGGGATGCTGATGATGGTGTACAGCATCAGCGCCGACGCGGCCTTCGACCTGCTGCGCTGGCGTTCACAAGAGACCAACGTCAAGTTACGAGACCTCGCCCAACAGGTCGCCACAGATTTTCAAGGTGTAGCGCACGACGGCGCGATGCCGGACCGGTCGGTGTATGACGGACTGCTCATGACCGCGCATCTACGGGTCGGCCAGGGCTAAACCGACACCAGGTCGTAGGGCGGCGCGCCGACGCCACTGATCATGAGTTGTCCGGACGGGACTCGTTCGACGAGTTTCACTGCAACGCTGCGATTTCCGATGGTCAGCTGCGCTGGTTTGCCAGCCGTGACGGCATCGGGTGCGCCGTATGCGAGGCCCTGCCAGTGGTACTGTCCGTCGATCGGGTTGAGGTGCCCGGCGAGGCGGACCCGGACGGGACAGCGCACGCCGGCGACGTCCAGCTCGGCATCGCCGTCGAAGACACCGCTGTCGTCGGCCGCGGCCGTCACAGGAAGTTGCTCCGCTTCCACATCCGCCGGCTGATCCGGTTCATCAGTCCGATCTCCTCGAGGAATGCGGCCAGCGGCGCGAATCCCGTTCGCATGGTCTCATGGAAATACGGATTTGCCCGGGCCTGCCGTCGGCCTTCATGCCCGTCGAGCCCGGCGCGGCGGTAGACGGCACGGTTGGTGAACAGGTAGCGGTAGAACGGGCCGCCGGCGCCGTGGATCGTCGCGAGCAGGAAGCGATTTCGACCCTTCATGTTGGGGACGTCTCGGCGGGCGCCGTCGCGGGCGAACTGAATGTGGCGCGCTTCCTCGGTGACGTGAATTCGCATGACGCGGCGCACGATCGGCTGGATGTCCGGATCGTCGAGGATCTCCCGCTGCAGTGCGTCGAAGATCTCCTCCCCCACCAGTGCGGCGATCCACAGCACGGTCTTCTGGAACACCAGCGGCAGCAGGTTGATGGTCATCCGCTGAATCCGGCTGGGCTGGAACGGTTTACCGTCGACGGCCGCGATGGCGCGGCCGAACATGACCATGTGGCGGGTCTCGTCACCGAGTTCGGTGAGCGAGTAGTGAGTGGAGGCCGCGGTGACGTCGGCGTGCATGAGGCCGCGCAGCAGTGCCTGATTGAGGATGTTCTCGAACCACACGCCGGCCGAGAGCAGGTTGATGAACTCTTGCCGGGACAGCTCGATCTGCTGTTCGCGGCTCATCTGCTCCCACATCTGTGTGCCGTAGAGGGAGATCACCCGGGGCGGCAGGAAGTACTTGTCGGGCACGACGGGGGTGTCCCAGTCGATGTCGACGACGGGGGCGTAGGACTTGCGGGCCGAGCCCTTGAGCAGGCGGTCGGAGAACTCCTCTCGACTCGGTGGTGGTGCCGTCCTGGTCGAAGCAGTCATGTCGAGCCTCCTGGATCGCGGTTGGGCCGGTGAAACCGAAGATACATTCTGGGTTCGTTTGTATCAATAGCGTCCGAGCAGGCCTTACACTGCAGCAATGAAGTACAGCGGCCTGCTCGCCAAAGCGGTGCAGCGATTCGGGTCGCCGACAGTGGAGGGCAACGCCGAGAAGATCCTGGACGCGGCTCTGAAGCAATTCGAGCTGTTCGGGATTCGCCGGTCCACGGTGGAGGACATCACCAAGCGTTCTGGGCTGGCGCGGGTGACGCTGTACCGGACGTTTGCGAACAAGGACGCGATCGTCGAGGCCGTGCTGCTGCGGGAACTCGAGCGGTTCCTCTCCGAGTTGGCCGCTGAGGCCAGCAGTTACGACGGAGCAGAAGACAAGCTGGTTGAGGGGTTCGTGTTCACGCTGAACACGTTGCGCGGACATGCCCTTCTGCAGCGGCTGCTCGCGACCGAACCGGAAACGGTCCTGCCGTTCCTGACGACTGAGGGCGACAGCGTCATTCGGACCGCATCATCGTTTCTGGCGCACCAGCTGGCGGTGGCGCTGCCCGATGATCGCCGAACTCAACTCGAGTTGCTCGAGGTCGCCGAGGTGACGGTGCGGATCATCGTGTCGTTCGTGCTGACGCCGTCGCAGAACGTCGCGCTGGGTGACGATGATGCGCTGCGGTCGTTCGCGCGGCGGTATCTGGTGCCCCCGTTGCTGGGGCTGGCGGGTTAGTTCTGTGCGGTGGGCCATGGTTTGGGCGCTTGCGCGGTCGGGAAAAATAAGTGCATGAAATCACTTCGTCGTCGCGCGACGGTCGCCGCCGTCGCAACCGTGTGCATCGCGGCAGCAGCGCCGTTCGGTGTGGGTGTCAGTGCAGCTGACCCGTTGAACTGTGTGAACGGGCAGTTTTGGGACCCGATCACGAATACGTGCCAGACGCCGCGCCAAGCCGAGAACTGCCCGCCGGGTCAGTACTGGAACGCACTGTCCAACGTCTGCCGGCCGCTGGGACAGCTTTAGCCTCAGCCGGGTCAACCGGGAAGCGCGCAACGCGGCCGCAGGTCGAATAACCTGTCGCACAACGGTTTCAACCCTGAGATCCGGTCTGATCGGCGACATCTACCTTGCGACGTAGACCGTGTTGGTCGAGTGCCCGCCGGTCAGCGGGTTGGGAAACCGGATGATAGATGCCTCGAACTGGCCGAAGACTTCGGCGAGGACGCCCTCGAACTCCGCGTCGGGTGGATCATCGGACCACAGCGCGAAGACCCCGCCGGGATGCAGGTGCCCGACGAGCTTTCGCAATCCCGCCGGCGTGTAGAAACCCGCGTGGCTCGGGTGCAGGACATGTCGCGGCGTGTGGTCAATATCGAGGAGCACGGCGTGAAAGCGCCGGCGCGGTGTCTCCGGATCGAAACCGGCCTCGCTGTCGGACATGGCGAAGAAGTCGCCCCGTTGCAGGCGAACCCGCGGATCCGACGCCAGTTCGGCGGAGTCGGGGAGCAACCCACGCTGATGCCAGCCGATGACCTCCCCGAGTGCTTCCACCACGACCAGTGAACGAACGCGGGGATCTTCGATCGCCGTCTGCGCGGTATAGCCGAGCCCCAATCCCCCGACGACGATATCGAGGTCCGCATTGACCGCCTGGGCCAGGCCGAGGCGCGCGAGCGCCACCTCAGCCGCAGTGAACAAGCTCGACATCAGGAACTCGTCGCCGAGCTTGACCTCGTACACATCGACGTTCAGGGACGGCTCGGTCCGTCTGCGCAGGCTGTTACCCCCATGGGGGTCTCGGACCAGTCGAGTTCCTCGAAACGTGCAGTCATGACGCTCCACCGACCCGCCCGTAATGTCGTTCGCCGAGTGCATCTCGGCGAACGAAGCCTACAGATCTTTAAGACGGCGACGTTTTCTTTGGTCAGCGTTAGCCCGACCGGCCAGCAAGGCCCGACCCCCAGTTCGAGCTGCTCGGCGTCACCGAAGTGTTGTTGGGTTGACGGGGTAGGTCGGCTCAGACGGGGAGCTGCGCCAGCCAGTCCGAATCCTCGTCGACGGGTTGGTCATTGATCACGACGCGCGGGACTCCCGGGTCAGGGAATCGGTGCAGGGCATCGAGATTGTTGGCCGCGATCACGTGCGCGTCGAAGCCGATCGGCAGGCCGACTCGAATGAGATCCTGGGCCAACTGAGGCGCGCCGACCCGGTTGGCGATGTCGGCAAGCTGGTCGTTGCTCAGATCGGTGGGGCCACCCTCTTTGGGCTGGGTGTCCTTCGCATAGATCGCCTCGATGAAGTGCCACGTAACGTCACTCGATCGCGATTGGTCGGCCACCACGTATGCGGCGTAGATCGCGCGGCTGTCGTATGCGCCACTGGCGGAGTACTTGTCGAGGAAGTCGACGAACCGGACGTTGACGCGCAGCGTGCCGTCCTCCACCCGCTTGCCGATCTTGTCGCCCTGGGCCCGCATGAATTTGCCGCTGAACGGGCACAGCGGGTCGACGTAGAGATCGATCTGCCCCAGCGCATCGGGGTCGCCAATCGACAGCGCATCGCCGGCCGGCGCCGCTACCGCCGCATGCGCGAGGCCGGTTGGTCCGCACATGATGAGTGCGACCAGCACGCCGAGGACCGCCGCGACGGCCTTGCAGGACTGGCTAGTAGATCTTGCGCGCATTTGGCCATCATGCCGTGCCGCTCTGTCACCAATCCTCGAAGGTCGTGACCCGAGGACTGGCCGACAGCTACCCGTTGCAGGCTAGCTATTATGCCTGCCGACATCAGTTGTCGTCGTGTCGAACGGATTCACCATGACTGAACATGTAGAGCAACTGGAGTTCCAGGCCGAGGCCCGCCAGCTGCTGAATTTGATGGTCCACTCGGTCTACTCCAATAAGGACTCATTCCTGCGAGAGCTGATCTCGAACGCGTCGGACGCTCTGGACAAGCTTCGCCTCGAAGCATTCCGGAACAAGGACCTCGACGTCGACACCTCCGACTTGCACATCGAGATCGACATCGACAAGGCCGCGCGGACGCTGACGATCCGCGACAACGGCATCGGGATGACCCGCAACGAGGTGGTGGGCCTGATCGGCACCCTGGCGAAGTCCGGGACCGCCGAAGTGCGCCAGCAACTCAAGGATGCCCAGAATGCTGCCGCCTCGGAGGAACTGATCGGTCAGTTCGGCATCGGCTTCTACTCGTCGTTCATGGTGGCTGACAAAGTCACGCTGCTGACCCGCAAGGCGGGCGAGAGCTCGGCGACCCGTTGGGAGTCCCGCGGCGAGGGAACCTACACCGTGGCCGGCGTCGACGACGCGCCGCAGGGCACCGCGGTCACCTTGCACCTCAAGCCGGAGGACACCGAGGACGAGCTGCACGACTACACCTCGGAATGGAAGATCCGGTCGCTTGTCAAGCAGTACTCCGACTTCATCTCCTGGCCCATCCGGATGCAGGTCGAGCGCCGCAGCCCGGCCACCGAGGACGGCCGCGAGGAACAGGTCACCATCGAGGCCGAGACAGTCAACTCGATGAAGGCCCTGTGGACGCGCCCCAAAGACGAAGTCTCCCAAGAGGAATACACCGAGTTCTACAAGCACATCGCGCACGCCTGGGACGACCCGCTGGAAGTCATCCCGATGAAGGCGGAAGGCACCTTCGAGTACCAGGCGCTGTTGTTCATCCCGTCGCATGCGCCGTTCGATCTGTTCCAGCAGGACGCGCGGGTGGGTGTACAGCTGTACGTCCGGCGGGTGTTCATCATGGCCGATTGCGAGGAGTTGCTGCCGCCGTACCTGCGGTTCGTCAAGGGTGTCGTCGACGCGGCGGACATGTCGCTCAACGTTTCTCGCGAGATCCTGCAGCAGGATCGTCAGATCAAGGCGATCCGCCGACGGCTTACCAAGCGGGTGCTGTCGACGATTGCTGACATGCAGAAAGAGCGACCTGCGGACTACCGCACGTTCTGGGTGCAGTTCGGCCGGGTCCTCAAAGAGGGCCTGCTGTCCGACGCCGACAACAAGGACATGCTGTTGGCGGTGTCGTCGTTCGCCTCGACGCACAGCGACGAGGAACCCACCACGCTGGCGCAGTATGTCGAGCGCATGAAGGACGGTCAGGACCAGATCTTCTACGCCGCTGGCGAATCGCGCCAGCAACTGCTGAGTTCACCGCATCTCGAGGCGTTCAAGGCCAACGGTTATGAGGTGCTGCTGCTCACCGATCCGGTCGATGAGGTCTGGGTGGACATGGTCCCCGAGTTCGACGGCAAGCGGCTGCAGTCGGTGGCCAAGGGCGAGGTGGACCTGTCCGCCGAGGAAGAAACCAGCGAGGCCGAGCGTTCCCAGTTGGAGCAGGAGTTCGCCGGTCTGCTCGAGTGGCTGAAGGAGACGTTGTCCGATCACGTCAAAGAGGTGCGGCTGTCGACCCGTCTGACAGAGTCGCCGGCGTGTCTGATCACCGACAGCTTCGGCATCACGCCGGCGCTCGCGCGCATGCTGGCGGCCTCTGGGCAGACGGTTCCTTCCGAAAAGCGCATCCTTGAACTCAATCCGGGCCATCCGTTGATCGCGGGCTTGCGTGACGCGTTTGCTAGCCGTGGGGGCGATCCCGGCCTGACCGAAACAGCAGAGTTGCTCTACGGGACAGCGCTTCTCGCCGAAGGCGGCACGCTGGATGATCCCGCGAAGTTTGCGGGGCTGCTGGCGGAGCGGCTGGCGCGGACGATCTAGACTACGCCGCCGTGGCAGCTGCGCCGGGCTTCGGAATCTTATCCAGTAACGTCGAGAGCCAGCCCAGCGCGCACCCGGCCAGGAGGAGCACCGCCAACATCACGGTTCCTGGAATCACATCGGGGACAAGCAGATTGAATCCGAAGATGATCAGCAGACCGTACGTGATGGCGCTGACGATGACGATCCGCCACAGAAATCGTCTGCTCGACCCAGGCGGGAGTGCGCGTGCCCGGCGGGCTGCCCCGACGAGGTGCACCGAGCCGAATCCCGCGGTGAGCAGGTTGCTGACCCCGATGGCGGCGCCCAGCGCGCCGTCAATCAGGCCGGGAAGGATGCTGGCGACCATCGCGGCTGACGCCATCACCATCCCGAGAATCGCCAGCGGCCATGATGGCACGAAATCCCGAATGGGTGTGCTGCCCACCAGCATCACCTGCATGGCAGTGATGAAGACGAACTCCACACTGGCCCGTGATCCCTCGTACGGCGCGATCCGCATGACGGCCAGGACCACCATGACGGCCATGAACACCATGGTGACCGCAAGCAACAGCATCAGTTGACTGCGCATGGACATCTTCATGCGGCCCAGTAGAAGATGGGAAGCTGAGTACGGTACGGCTCCCGGCACCGCCGGTCCGAGTCGCACCGCCAGACCGCCGAGCACGAGTTGACATATCCCGAGCAGGACAAGCTCCGGTACCAGCAGCCAATCAGGCCAGTGGAACACGATCTGTAGGCCGATCAGCAGACAGAGCACATGCATCAGTACGTAGGGGACGCGAAAGCTAATTGGTACCGCCGAGGCACTTCGACGCAGACGCACCAGGAACATTGGCAGCCGGATTAGGCCGAGGGCCAACAGCATTGCGGCGAGCACATAGCGCATGGCGCGGTGCAGGGTCCCGGGTGAAACGAAGGCTACCGACCCGAATAGGACCAGAGCCAAACCGATGACGAACAGCAGCCGGGACTCACCGAAGCTGCCCACCGGCGTCATACCGAGGAATCCGATCATGATGGCGAAGGCGATGACGAACATCGCGTTGGTCGCGCCGTTGTCGGATCGCAGTGAGCCGTTGAGGATCGGGATCAGCAGCACGCCGTAGATGAGGTTGAAGCAACCGAAGAGGATGAGGAACAAGGCGTTGACGGGCAGACCGCCGTCGGATTCAAAAGGGGCGTCGGTCCGACTCTGATCAGTGGCGGCCAATGTGGTCTCCCGGCTTCTGCGGTTCCTCGTTTGGTGCGAGTGGTAACGCTACCTAGCCTCCATTTAGTCGCCACCGGGCGCGAGAGAATGTGATGGCTGGAATCGCGTGGGGCATACCGCACCGATACGGTCGATCGAGGTGTCTGACGATGCGCCCAGGCAACGAGCGATGCCGAGTACGAGTCGTGAATCGCCCTGGTTTCCTGGCTCGCGGGCCGGCCGGGAGGTCGGCCTATCGCAGGGTTGGACCTTGCGTTTACGCAGGCAGCATTTCAGCCAGCCCCCAGAGCATGAGTCTGATCCTGGTCGTGCCCGACGGCCACCGCACACCGTTCGAGCTGCTCGAGGTGGCCAAAGTGTTATTGGGGTTGACGGGCCAGGCGAGTCTCAGGCGGATAGCTGGGTCTGCCAGTTCGAGTCCTCGTCGACCGGGCCGGTCGTTGATGATGACCAGCGGAACTCCGGGCTTGGGAAATTGGTGCAGGACAACAAGACTGTTGGCCGCGATGAGATGCCAGTCGAATCCGATCGGTAGGCCGATCCGGCTGAGATCTTAGGCCAGTTAGGGCCCACCGACCATATTCGCTACGTCGGCAAGCTGGTCATTGCTCAGGGCCGTTGCCCCGCCTTCCTTGGGCTGAAGCTCTTTCGAATAGATCGCCTCGATGGAGCGCCGCGTGACGTCACTCGATCGCGATTGATCGGCGACCACGTAGGTCGCGTAGATCGTCGGCTGTCGTCCGTGCCACTGGCGGAGTGCTTGTCGCGAAAGTTCACGAACCGCACTTTGATGCGCCGTGTTCCAGCATCTATGCGTTTGCCGATCTCGTCGCCGTAAGACCGCACCATCTTTCCGCTGTACGGGCACAGCGCATCCACGCAGAGATCGATCTGCCCCAGAGCGTCGGGATCGCCTATCGGAAGCGCATCGCCAGCTGGTGCCGCCACGGCCGCGTGTGCGACCCGCCGGTCGGTCCGAAGATGAATAACACTGCCAGCAGGGCCGGACCGCACCGACAGCTCGTAGCGCGCGGTTTGTTGATCATATGCGCTCATGGCCCCATCATTCGTTCGGCCGGGGCCGCCGTGGGTCGGGCTCAGATCCACATGAAAATGGCCCTCAGAGAGGTCTCTGAGGGCCATTTTCGCTGGTAGCGGGGACAGGATTCGAACCTGCGACCTCTGGGTTATGAGCCCAGCGAGCTACCGAGCTGCTCCACCCCGCGTCGGTGAACGCAACGTTACCCAACGTCGACAGTGCTTCCAAATCGGGTGCTCAGAGGCACATTCGTTGCCCTCGGAACGATGTCGGGGAACGCTGAGCCCGTCGTCACGAGTTCGTCACACGCCCCCCGTATTCACTTGCGTCTCAGACCAGAACTCGACACCCTCGTTGGAGATGAAACGAAAACACGCCCGCTGCGTCGCCGCGGCCGCGATGGTCGCCGCGGTCGCCCTCGGTACGACAGCCTGTGACCACGAATCCGGCCTGGACACAAGCAAACCCGCCGCGTCGGTGCCCGCTTTGCCGGGTGTCACCACGACCACGAGCACCAAGCCCAAGGCCGCCGCGGTCGACTACACCCGCCTGCTGCTGCAGGCCGGCGACATCTCCGCCACCGGCGACGCCTACGTCGACCAGCCGCCGACCCCCAACCCCGACAGCCGCCCCGGCGCCGAGGTGCTGTTCGTCAACGAGGAGCAGACCAAGGCCGTCAGCATCCTGCTCGTCGCGCTCGACAACCCCGCCTCGGGACCGTCGGCCCTCGCCGAGGCCCAGGCCAGCCTGCAGAAGGCCGTCACCCCCGGCCCGCCGCAGCCCTCGATCGTCGGCACCGGTGGCACCGTGGTCGCCGGGAACTCCCCCGACGGCAAGAAGTCGGTGAGCGTCCTGCTCTTCACTGAGGGCTCCACCCTGGCCCGCATCGAGTTCGACGGCCTGCCCGGCCAGCCCGCCGCGGCCGACTTCGTCACCAACGTCGGCCAGAAGCAGGCCATCGCCCTGCGCGTCGGTCTGCCCACGCCCTAACGGCGCGCAGGCACCGGCACGCGCATCAGATCCTCCGCCACCACCAGTTCGCCGGAGAACACCGCGCCGGCCTCCTCGGCGTACCGCGCAGCGGCGTCGACGTAGCGCTGTGAGAAGTGCGTCAGCACCAGTGTGCGCGCCCCACACTCCGATGCCACCGAGGCCGCCTGCCGCGCCGTCAGGTGCCCGTACCGGTGCGCCAGATCCTCGTCCTCAGTCAGGAACGTCGCCTCGATCACCAACATGTCGGCGCCGTCGGCCAACGCGTACACCCCGTCGCAGAGGCGGGTGTCCATCACGAACGCGAACCGCTGCCCTGGTCGCGACTCACTGACGTCGGCGACATCGACCACCCGGTCCCCCACCCGCAGCGTTCCGGCGCGTTCCAACTCACCCACCGACGGCCCGCTGATCCCGAAGCGGGACAACAACTCCGGGATGAACCGCCGACCGTCCGGCTCGACCAGCCGGTAGCCGAACACGTCGGTCGAATGCTCCAGCGCAGCAGCTTCGAGCACGCCGAACGGGCCCATCGCAACAACTCCGTCGGCCGACACCGGCTGCTCGCGCACCTCCACACGGTCGTAGAACACCGAGGCATGCCGCAACCGGTCGAAGTATTCGCGGCCCGATGCCGGAAAGTGCGCAACCAGAGGGTGATCCACCTGATCGAGTGACGCCCTCTGGATGATGCCGGGCACACCAAGACAGTGGTCGCCGTGGAAATGCGTGAGGCACAACCGGTTCACCGCACTGACGGGCACACCGGCCAGCATCATCTGGCGCTGGGTGCCCTCGCCGGGATCGAAGAGGATGCCCTCGTCGTCCCAGCGCAGCAGGTAACCGTTGTGGTTGCGGTAGCGCGTCGGCACCTGACTGGCGGTGCCGAGCGCTACCAACTCACGCATACCGCACCGTCGCTACTTGGCCGCCTCGTACTTCTTCATCGCATCGTCGAGGCGTTGCAACGCATCACCGTAATCGGCGAAGTTGCCGTTCTTTTGGGCTTCCTGCACCGCGCCCAGCGCCGTCTCGACGTCGTTCAGCGCCGCGGACTTGGACGGTGACAAGGTCGTCGGGACACCCGGCGTTGCCGGTACCCCCGCCACCGGCGTCGGCACCTCAGGCGCGCTGCCCGGCGCCGGTGCTGGAGCAGCAGGCGGGCGGGAGCCCGGTGGCTGACCGCCCGGTGGACTGGCCGGGGCCGGACCTGTCGCTGTCGCGCCCGCGCCGGCACCGAAGATCCCGTCCAGCGCGGTACTGACCGTCGGGCCGTAGCCGACCTTGTCGTTGTACATCATCGCCACCCGGATCAAGCGCGGATACGACGACGCGGCATCACTGGTGCCCGGCGAGGCATACACCGGCGACACGTAGATCAGGCCGCCCTGCCCGACCGGCAGGGTCAGCAGATTGCCCCACCGTATTCGGTTCTGATTGTCGCGGCCGATCACGCCGAGGTCCTGGCTGACCGCCGTATCGGTACTGATCGCGTTGAACGCCAGCTTTGGACCGTTGACCTGACCCGGAATGGTCAGCACCGTGATGCGGCCGTACGTGTCGGGGTCGGAACTGGCGCTGATGTAGGCGGCCAGGAAGTCCCGCCGGAACCGGTTCATCGCGCTGGTCAACTGGAACGATGCCGTATCGGTATTGCGAGCAAGGTCTTTGGCGACGATGTAGTACGGCGGCTGGTAGCTGCTGGCGGTCGGGTTGGGGTCCAGCGGCACGTCCCAGAAATCCGAGGTGGAGAAGAACGTCACCGGGTCGTCGACGTGGTACTTGGCCAGCAGCATGCGCTGAACCTTGAACAGGTCCTCCGGATAGCGAAGGTGCGCAGCCAGATCCGGTGATATGTCGCTCTTCGGTTTCACCGTGCCCGGGAAAACCGCCATCCACGCCTTCAGCACCGGGTCGCTCTCGTCCTGGGCGTAAAGCGTCACGGTGCCGTCGTAGGCGTCGACGGTGGCCTTGACCGAGTTGCGGATGTAGGACACCTGCTTGTCCGGGGCCAACCGGTTGACGGCCACCTCGTTGGAGTCGGCGGTGGCCGACGACAGGGAGGTCAACTCCGAGTACGGGTAGTTGTCCAAGGTGGTGTAGCCGTCGATGACCCACACCATCCTCTTGTTGACGATAGCCGGGTAGACCGTGCTGTCGGTGGTCAGCCACGGCGCCACCGCTTCCACCCGCTGCGCGGGGTCGCGGTTGAACAGGATCTTGCTGTTGTTGCCAATCACGTTGGAGAACAGGAAGTTCCGCTCGGCGAACTTGGCGGCGAACACGCTGCGCGCCAGCCAGTTGCCGATCGGCACACCGCCGGCGCCGGTGTAGGTGTAGTTCTTGGTCTCGGTGTTCGTCTCGTAGTCGTACTCGCGGTCGGCGCCGTTCTTGCCGACGATCGCGTAGTCGGCGGAGGTATTGGAGATGACCGGACCGAAGTACACCCGCGGCTGATCCAGCGGGGCCGGGCCGGGCGAGACGACGTTGCCGTTGGCCCCGACCACGCTGGCGAGGAACTCCGGATAACCGCCATTCTGGTTGGGGTCGTTGGCGATTCCGCGCACGGTGTTGGCCGGCGAGGCGATGAACCCATTGCCGTGGGTGTAGACGGTGTGCCGGTTGATCCAGTCCCGCTGGTTGTCCTGCAACCGGTCCGGATTGAGTTCCCGGGCGGCCACGACATAGTCGCGCAGCTGTCCATCAGGACCCTGATAGCGGTCGATCGAGAGCTGGTCGGGGAAGTAGTAGAAGTTCTTGCCCTGCTGGAACTGGGTGAACGCCGGGCTGATGATCGTGGGATCCAGCACCCGGATGTTGGAGGTGGTCGCCCGGTCGGAGGCCACCTGCTGCGCGGTGGTCGGCGCGGTGCCGCTGTAATCCCGGTACGTCACATGGTCGCTGGTCAGCCCATACGCCTGCCGGGTCGCGGCGATGCTGCGACTGATGTATTCGCTTTCCTTCTGCGCGGCATTGGGTTTGACGCTGATCTGCTCGACGACCAGCGGCCAGCCCGCCCCGACGATCAGCGAGCTCAGCAGCAACAGCACCAAGCCGATCGCGGGGATTCGCAGATCGCGCAGCACAAGGGCGGAGAACACCGCGGCCGCGCAAATCAGCGCGATGGCCAGCAGGATCAGCTTGGCGGGCAGCACGGCGTTGATGTCGGTGTAACCGGCGCCGGTGAACGGCTTACCGCCGCGGGTGTGGCTGAGCAGTTCGTAGCGGTCCAACCAGTAGGCGAAAGCCTTGAGCAACACCAGCGTCCCGATCAGGGCCACCAGCTGGATGCGGGCGGGGCGGCTCAGGACGCCGCTGCGGCCGGCCAACCGGATCCCGCCGAAGATGTAGTGACCGATCAGGTTGGCCAGGAACGCCAGGAACAGCGCGACGAACAGGTAAGACAGCACCAGCCGGTAGAACGGCAGATCGAACGCATAGAACCCGAGGTCCTTGCCGAACTGCGGGTCGGTGATTCCGAAGTCACCGCCGTGCAGGAACAACTGCACCCGGGCCCAATAGCTCTGCGCCACCGCCCCGGACAGCACACCGATGACAACGGGAATCCCGAAGCCGAACAGCCGAAGCCGGGCCATCACCGCGGTCCGGTAGCGCGCCACCGGATCGTTCGGCCCGACCGTCGGCACGAACACCGGCCGGGTGCGGTAGGCCAACGCCAATCCGGCGAATACGATCGCGCCCACCGCCAGGGCGACCACCAGGAACACCACGACGCGGGTGACCAGCACAGTGGTGAACACCGAGCGGTAGCCCAGCTCGCCGAACCACAACCAGTCCACATAGGTGTCGACCAATCGTGGACCCACCAGCAACAGCACGACGACCGTGAGCGCAATACCGATCAGAATCCGGCTGCGCCGAGTCAGCTTCGGCATCCTGGCGCCGGGCCGCATACTCACCTGTCAGGCTCCTGAGTCTTGTCGGGCGGCCGCGCCGCGCCGAGGCAGCAGTACGGCCACAACTCTACGCATCGCAAGAACGATGCGGTCCTGGAGCAATGAGCTAGCAGCTGGGCGGACGCCCACCGGAGGTCAACGTGTGCAGCGAATCGACCGCGCTGCTCAACGTGTCGACCTTCACCAATTCCATCCCGTCGTCATGCATGGACTTGGCCTCATCGCAGTTCTCGGCGGGCACCAGGAACACGCTCGCGCCGGCTTCCTGAGCAGCCAGCATCTTGTGGGTGATGCCGCCGATCGGGCCCACCTTGCCGTCTGCGCTGATCGTTCCGGTGCCGGCGATGAACTTCGATCCGTTCAGGTCGCCGGTGGTCAGCTTGTCGATGACGGCGAGGCTGAACATCAATCCGGCGGACGGGCCGCCGATGTTGGCCAGGTTGAAATCGATCTTGAACGGCGCCCACGGCGCGTCGAGCACCGCCACCCCGAGATAGCCGTAGTCGCGATCTTGGTTGTGGCCCAAGGTGATTCGCGCGACGCCCGGCGGCCCGTTCTTGCGGCGGTAGTCGATCGCGATTTCCTGGCCGGGCTTGGTGGCCTTCAGCAGCGCGGTGAACTCGGCGATGTTCGCTACCGGCTTACCGTCGACGCTGTCGATCGCGTCGCCGTCCTGCAGCTTGCCTGCCGACGGCCCTGGATCGTTGACCTTCTCCACCCGCACCGCCGAGGGGTATTTCAGGTATCCCAGCGCCGCGTACTCCGCGCTGTCCTCGGACCGCTTGAAGTCGGCGTCCTGGTCCTTCTCGACGTCTTCGCGCGACTTGTCCGGCGGGAACACCAGGTCCCGCGGAACCAGCTGCTCGCGACCCGACACCCACAAGGTCAGCGCCTGCCCCAGTGTCAGGCCGTCGCGCTGGGCGACGGTGGTCATGTTCAGGTGCCCCGAGGTGGGATGGGTTTCGGTGCCGTCGATGGCCACCACCTGCTTGCCGTCGACTTCACCGAGCGTGTTGAACGTCGGGCCCGGGCCCAGCGACACATAGGGCACCGTCACGACCGCCAGCAGCACGCCGAAGACGACGATCGGCACGAGCGCCGTCAGCAGCGTCAGAATCCGCCTGTTCACGCCGCCAAGAGTAGACGGAGCCCCTGGCCGCCCCGGTTCACTGACAGCGTGATCGCCGGTTACGCGCCCGCGACCCAGCATGAGTACGGTTGAGACATGCCTGACCTGCCCTTCGGCTTCTCCGCGGGAGACGACCCCGACGGCGACAAGCCGAAAAAGGATCCGAACCCCGGCCCCGGTGACCCGTTCGGCTTCGCCGGCGGCGACTTCAACATGGCCGACCTCGGTCAGATCTTCACCAAGCTCGGCCAGATGTTCAGCGGCGCCGGCAACCCAATGGCGGGCGGTTCGGGACCGGTCAACTACGACGTGGCCCGCCAGCTCGCGTCGAGTTCGATCGGCTTCGTCGCGCCCATCCCGTCAGCCACCAGCACCGCCGTCGCCGACGCCGTGCACCTGGCCGACACCTGGCTGGACGGGGCGACCGCGCTGCCCGCCGGCGCGACCAAAGCCGTCGCGTGGACCCCCAACGACTGGGTCGACGGCACACTGGACCGCTGGAAGCGACTGTGCGACCCGATGGCCGAGCAGATCTCGTCGGTATGGGCGCAGTCCTTGCCTGAGGAAGCCAAGGCGATGGCCGGTCCCCTGATGGCGATGATGACCCAGATGGGCGGAATGGCTTTCGGTTCGCAGCTGGGTCAGGCGCTCGGGAAGCTGTCGCGCGAGGTGTTGACGTCCACCGACATCGGACTGCCGCTGGGACCGACCGGCGTCGCCGCCCTGCTGCCGGAGGCCATCGAGACGCTGTCCGAGGGCCTCGAGCAGCCGCGCAGCGAGATCATGACGTTCCTGGCCGCCCGCGAGGCGGCTCATCATCGGCTGTTCAGCCATGTCCCGTGGCTCTCCAGTCAGCTGCTCAACGCCGTCGAGGCCTACGCCAAGGGCATGAAGATCGACATGAGCGGCCTCGAGGAGTTGGCGCAGGGCATCAACCCGGCCGCACTGACCGACCCGGCCGCCATGGAACAGCTGCTCAGCCAGGGCATGTTCGAACCGAAGGCCACCCCGGAGCAGACCGCGGCGCTCGAGCGGCTGGAGACCATGCTGGCTCTGATCGAGGGCTGGGTGCAGACCGTGGTCACCGCTGCGCTCGGTGAGCGCATTCCCGGCACCGCCGCGCTCTCGGAGATGCTGCGACGCCGCCGGGCCACCGCCGGACCTGCAGAACAGACCTTCGCGACGCTGGTCGGACTGGAACTGCGGCCTCGCAAGATGCGGGAGGCCGCGGCGCTGTGGGAGCGGCTCACCGACGCCGTCGGCATCGACGCGCGCGACGCCGTCTGGCAGCACCCGGATCTGCTGCCCAGCTCCGCCGACCTCGACGAGCCGGCCGGCTTCATCGACCGGATCATCGGCGGCGACACCAGCGGCGTGGACATCGACGCCGCGATCGAGGAATTCCAGAAGGCAACGGAGTCCGAAGAGGACGACAAGAAGCCCGGCGACGGGCCTGTGGATAGCTGAGCCGCGCGGCACCCTCGTGGTGTCAGAGTCGGCAGGTGCTCTATGCGCTCGACCCCGCGATGCCGGTGCTGTTGCGACCCGACGACGCGGTGCAGGTCGGTTGGGATCCCCGACGCGCCGTGCTGGTTCGCCCGCCTGATGGTGTGACGCCGGCCGCGCTGGCCAGCCTGCTGCGCGGCATGCAGGTTCCGCTCGGCAAATCCGAACTGCGGCGACTGGCCGCCACGCACGGACTCGCCGACACCCTCGACCAACTGTTGGACGCGCTGGAAACCAGCGGCGTCGTCCGCGGCCGGGCCCGCCCCACCGCTGCGCGCGCACTGTCGATCCGGGTGCACGGCAGCGGCCCCCTCGCCGATCTGCTGGTCGAGGCACTGCGCTGTTCCGGGGCGCGGATCGCGCAGACCAGCCACACTGGCGCCGCGCTGTCGACGGCCCGCGCCGACATGGTCGTGCTGACCGATTACCTGGTGGCCGATCCCCGGCTGGTGCGTGACCTGCACACCGTCGGGGTCCCACACCTGCCGGTACGGGTACGCGACGGCGCCGGGCTGGTCGGCCCGCTGGTGATCCCCGGGGTGACGAGCTGTCTGGCGTGCGCCGACCTGCATCGCACCGACCGGGACGGCGCCTGGCCCGCGGTAGCCGCTCAGCTACGGGACGTGATCGGCACCGCCGACCGTCCGACCGTTCTAGCAACCGCCGCAGTCGCGCTCGGCCAGTTGCAGCGCATCATCACAGCGGTGCGCGGACAAGAAGCCGCCGGCGCTCCCCCGACGACACTGAACACCACCCTGCAGGTCGATGTGAGTAATAACACGATCACGGCTCGCCGCTGGTCACGGCATCCACGCTGCGAATGCTGACATCCATGGTTGCCAGGAGACCGCCGTCAGGGATGATGGTCTGGTGGCAGACATCAAGCGAGGCCGCGCGGCCCGCAACGTCAAGCTGGCGACCATCCCGGTCGGCTTTGCCGGCAGGGCGGCGCTGGGCTTGGGCAAACGACTGACCGGTAAGTCGAAAGACGAGGTCCAGGCCGAGCTATTGGAAAAGGCTGCCAACCAGTTGTTCACCGTGCTCGGTGAACTCAAGGGCGGAGCCATGAAGGTCGGCCAGGCGCTGTCGGTGATGGAAGCCGCCATCCCGCCGGAGTTCGGCGAGCCCTACCGCGAGGCCCTGACCAAGCTCCAGAAGGACGCTCCGCCACTGCCGGCGGCGAAGGTGCATCGCGTGCTCGACGGCCAGCTCGGCACCAAGTGGCGTGAGCGCTTCCAGTCTTTCGATGACACCCCGGTCGCGTCGGCCAGCATCGGCCAGGTGCACAAGGGGGTGTGGTCGGACGGTCGCGAGGTGGCGGTCAAGATCCAGTACCCGGGCGCCGACGAGGCACTGCGCGCCGACCTGAAGACCATGCAACGCCTGGTCAGTGTGTTCAAACAGCTCGCGCCGGGCGCCGATGTGGAGGGCGTGGTCGACGAGCTCATCGAACGCACCGAGATGGAGCTGGACTACCGGCTCGAGGCCGATAACCAGCGCGCATTCGCGAAGGCCTACCAAGGCCATCCGCATTTCGTTGTGCCGCACGTGGTCGCCAGCTCGCCGAAGGTGATGATCTCCGAGTGGATCGACGGCACCCCGATGGCGCAGATCATCCGGGATGGCACGCCCGACGAGCGCGACCTCTGTGGCACAAGGCTTATCGAGCTGACCTTCGACGCACCGGCACGGCTCGGCATGATCCACGGCGACGCGCATCCCGGAAACTTCATGATGCTGCCTGACGGCCGGATGGGCGTCATCGACTTCGGTGCGGTCGGCCCGCTGCCGGATGGACTGCCCGTCGAGATCGGTCAGATCATCTGTCTGGCCCGCGACAAGAAGTACGACGAACTGCTGCCCGCGATGGAACGCGTCGGCTTCATCCAAAAGGGTGAGCAGGTGTCGGTGCGCGAAATCGACGACATGCTGCGCCAGTACGTCGAGCCCATCGAGGTCGACGTCTTCCACTACACCCGCCGGTGGCTGCAGAGGATGGCAGCGGCGAATATGAATGTCTCAGCGGAGCAGATCAGGACCGCCCGGGCGATGGACCTGCCTGCCAAACTGGCGATCCCACTGCGGGTGATCGCGTCGACCGTGGCGATCTCGTGTCAGCTCGACGCCCATGTTCCGACTCGTGAGCTGGCGGCAAAGTTCGTGCCAGGATTCGTCGAGCCCGAGCCGGCGCACTAGCCGGCTCGGACCCGACCCCGTTAGGCCGCGATCACGTCCTTGCGCGGACGCCCCCGTGGCCGCTTGCGCTCCACGATGCTGCCGCGTTCGATGATCTCGCCGCCCCAAACTCCCCACGGCTCACCGCGGTCCAACGCGGCGGCGAGGCATTGCCGCCGGATCGGACAGTCCCCGCAGAGCACCTTCGCTCTCTCCAGCTCCATGGGACTCTCGGCGAACCACAAGTCGGGATTCCCGTCGTGGCACGGCAACACCGGCAGCTTCTCCTCGCGGACTGTCGATGTCGACATGTCTCTCTCACCTGCTTCCTGGTCGAAAGGCTTTATCTCTTAGGGGATCCGGGCCAGGAATCGGGCGGAAACACAAAGGCCACGGATCCTTTGACTTCGGGTCCGTGGCCAGTGGCTGTGTCTGGGAGCTTTCCTAGATGAAGCTCCTGTCCACGGACGCGATCGTCGGGGCGGCGTTGACGCGACGCTTACGCTGCGCCGAAATAGCGGCGGCCGCGTCGGCGGCATGGGCAGCGAAAGCCTGATGCGTGGGAGTCGCCATGACGGCACGGAAGGACCACGCACGACGCGCAACTGCAGCTACGCCAACATTCGCAGTGCTGCTGATCATCGTCGGTCCCTCCTTTCCTCACGCCGCCCTGTAGCTATCGATCGGCACAGGATTCGTTTCAGAGGCTAACCCCTAACACCGTTTCGCTACAAGCGATTTTCTGACCTGCGGTTTGACCCTCGTCGACCTCCCGGGAAGGCAACCGGCGAAGCCACCGGGGCCGACCCGCTCAGCAGCCGCAACGCCGGTCCTGAGAAACTAATTCCCATGGCACAGATAACCCTGCGTGGAAACCCGATCAACACCGTTGGAGACCTGCCCGCCGTCGGCGCCCAGGCCCCCGCATTCACTTTGACCGGCACTGACCTCGGCGACCTGGCCAGCAGCCAGTTCGATGGAAAAGCCTTGGTGCTCAACATCTTTCCCTCGATCGACACCCCGGTGTGCGCCACCAGCGTGCGGACGTTCAACGAGCGCGCGGCAGCCACCGGCGCACCGGTGGTCAACATCTCCAAGGATCTGCCGTTCGCACTGAAGCGATTCTGCGGGGCCGAAGGCATCGAGAACGCCGTGGCCGCGTCAGCGTTCCGCAGCAGCTTCGGTGAAGACTTCGGCATCACCATCACCGACGGACCGATGGCGGGCCTGCTGGGCCGCGCGGTCGTGGTGGTCGGCGCCGACGGCAAGGTGGCCTACACCGAGCTGGTCCCCGAGATCGGTCAAGAACCCGACTACGACGCCGCAGTCGCCGCGCTTAGTTGATGCGCGGTCCCCGCGACGGCGCCGCCGTCGCGGTCTGAACGCCTCTTTCCTTCACACGTCACTCCGCGATACCGCAGCTCAACGCCGCGGTATCGCGGAGTAATGCTGTCTGCACAGTCTCCGGGCCCAAGCTCACGCCCTAATTACAACGACGGAAAGGCGTAGCGGCGTACCCTCAGGCACATAGCACATGAATACTGCTAAAACCCGAACAGAAGGGTGCCTGAAGATGAACAAAAAGCAAATCATTGCTACGAGCTGTGCGGTGTCGTGGGCCGCAGTGATCCCGATGAGCAGTGCCTTCACAGCATCCGCGACCCCCGACTGGATGCCGTCCGACGGCGAATCAGGCGCAGTGACCGGCGCCGGCGGTGCACCGTCCCTCGGCGTCGGCGGTACGTCCAGCTACACCGGGGGATCCACATCCTCCGGCTTCTGCGGTGACCCATCGACGTACACCGGCACCTCCACGTCCGCGATCTGCTCGGGCGCATCGGTCGGAGTCGGCGGACCGTCCAGCTACACCGGCGGCTCCACGGCCAACAACCCACAAAGCACAGCCAGCCTGGGGGTCGGCGGAGTCAACAGCTACACCGGCCAGGGCACATCCGGCGACACCCTCAATGGCACCAACACCACCACGCGGACTGTCAATTACGGCCCGGGATAACGGAATCCGGCCTGGCCGGCAGTCACACATTTGATTTCACTATGAGTCTCGTGACCCGGGCGGGTTCCACCGCCATTCTTGAGGCATGGAACTCGTAGCTCGAAATGACCTCAAGCACAGTCTGATTCGCCGCCATCGACGCCACCGGATGTTCGGTTGCGCAACCCTCTTCGCGGCTGTCGCGCTGAGCGGCTCCCCTGTCGCCGCGGCGGAGGACGCGACCGGTGGTGAATCGGGCGCGATCGCCGGCGCCGGGTTCGGACCCAGCGCCGGTGTCGGCGGCCCGTCGAGCTACACCGGCGGTTCGACGTCGAACAACCTGTGCCACCAGCACTGCACCGGTGCCAGCGTCGGAGTGGGCGGCCCGTCGAGCTATACCGGCGGTGCCACCGTCAATCACCCGGGAGGTATGGCGAGCCAAGGGGTCGGAGACGTCAGCAGCTACACCGGCCACGGCACCGCTGGAGCCCCGAACAACGGCACGAACGCCACCACCAGGACCGGCAACTACGGGCCGGGCCACTGACCTACTGGCGGGCGCGCACCAGCTCGAGCACGTCGGGCCCGAACTGCTCGAGCTTGCGCGCCCCGATGCCGGGAATCGCCACCAGCGCCGCATCGTCGGCGGGCAGGCACTCGGCGATCGCGATCAGCGTGTTGTCGGTGAAGACAACGTAGGCAGGCACTTTCAGCTCTTTCGCGGTCCGAAGCCGCCAATCTTTGAGCTGGCTCAAGAGTTCGTCGTCGACGTCGACCGAACAGGTTTCGCAGCGGCGCAACATGATTGACGGTGCCGTGCTCAGTACGGCGTTGCAGACCCGGCAGCGCGGTGTCGCGCTCTTCGGCCTGCGTGGCCGGTTCGGTGTCGGCTCGGCCTGAGTCTGTGGTGCGATGCCGTTGAGGAATCGGGACGGACGCCGGCCCTGCCTGCCACCCGGGGTTCGGGCGAGTGCCCAACTGAGCTCCAAATACATTCGGGCGCGGGTGATTCCGACATACAGCAGGCGGCGCTCCTCTTCGACCGCCTCACTGTCGGGTCCGTGCGCCAGCGCGTGCGAGATCGGCAGCGTGCCGTCGGCGAGTCCGACCAGGAACACCGCGTCCCATTCCAGGCCCTTGGCGGCGTGCAGCGAGGCCAGCGTCACGCCCTGCACCACCGGTGGGTGCCGGGCGTCGGCCCGCACCCTCAGTTCGGCCACCAACGCGGGCAGGTCCAACTGCGGACGGGCGGCCACCTCGTCGTCGACCAGGTCGGCCAGCGCGGTGAGCGCCTCCCAGCGCTCTCTGGCCTTGGTACCCGCCGGTGGTTCGTCGGTCAGGCCCAGCGGCTCGAGGATCTGGCGCACGATCTCCGATAGCGGGCCTTCGGTTTGGCGCTCCGCCGCGCGCTGCAGCGCCAGCAGCGACTGCCGGATCTCCTGGCGGCTGAAGAACCCTTCACCGCCGCGCACCTGGAACGGGATACCGGCCTCGGTGAGCGCCTCCTCGTAGGCCTCGGATTGCGCGTTGATGCGATACAGCACCGCGATTTCGGCTGCGGGCGTTCCGGATTCGACCAGACGCTTGATCGACCGCGCGACCGACGCCGCCTCGGCGACCTCGTCGGGATGTTCGTGGAACGTCGGTGACGGGCCGGGTTCGCGCTGACCGATCAGGTGCAGCTTGCTGCCCGCCACTCGGCCGCGCGCCGCAGCGATCACCCGATTGGCCAGCGACACCACCTGCGGGGTGGAGCGATAGTCCCGCTCGAGGCGGACCACCGTCGCGTCGGGGAACTGGCGGGAGAAATCGAGCAGGTAGCGCGGCGAGGCGCCGGTGAACGAGTAGATGGTCTGGTTGGCGTCGCCGACGACGGTCAAGTCGTCGCGGTTGCCCAGCCACGCGTCGAGCACCCGCTGCTGCAGCGGGGTGACGTCCTGATACTCGTCGACGACGAAGCAGCGGTAGCGGTCCCGGAACTCGGCGGCCACCGCGGCGTCGTTCTCGATCGCGCCGGCGGTGTGCAGCAGCAGGTCGTCGAAATCCAGCAGCGCGATGCCGTCGCGGTTGGCTTTGAGCTTCTCGTAGCCGGCGTAGACCCCTGCGACCTTCGCAGCGTCCAGCGGGATGTCGCGCTGAATTTTGGCCACCGCGGCGGCGTAGCCCTCCGGGCTGATCAATGAGGCCTTGGCCCATTCGATTTCGCCGGCCAGGTCCCGCACGTCGTCGGTACTGACCTGCAAGCGGGCTCGGCTCGCGGCTTGGGCGACGACGGAGAACTTGGTGTCCAGCAGCTGCCAGCCCGTGTCACCGACCACCCGCGGCCAGAAGTACCGCAGCTGACGCAGCGCGGCCGCGTGGAAGGTCAGTGCCTGCACCGATCCGACCGGAGCGCCCATGTTCTGCGCGTCCATGGCGCGCAGCCGGGAGCGCATCTCCCCCGCGGCGCGCGAGGTGAACGTCACCGCCAGTACCTGGCCGGCGGCGACGTGACCGTTGGCGACCAGGTGCGCGATGCGGTGGGTGATCGTGCGGGTCTTACCGGTGCCGGCACCGGCCAGCACACACAACGGCCCCCGGGCGGCCAGCACGGCCTCGCGCTGTTCGTCGTCGAGGCCCCTCAGATGGTCGACGGTCACCGGCATGCGCTCCATCTTGGCAGGGGGTGGGGACATTGCACGTTTGGCGCTGAGGATAGGTTCGAGCCCATGAGTGGCAACGATCCCCAGCTCACCATGTACTCCACCGTGTGGTGCGGCTACTGCAAGCGCCTGAAGACCGCGCTGAAATCGGCGGGCATCGCGTTCACCGAAGTCGACATCGAGCACGACCCGGACGCCGCCAAGTTCGTGATGTCGGTCAACAACGGCAACCAGA
The DNA here is from genome assembly GCF_000559085.1 of Mycolicibacterium aromaticivorans JS19b1 = JCM 16368. NCBI lineage: Bacteria > Bacillati > Actinomycetota > Actinomycetes > Mycobacteriales > Mycobacteriaceae > Mycobacterium > Mycolicibacterium aromaticivorans. The sequence continues at coordinate 1,231,903 of NZ_JALN02000001.1, forward strand.
CCGTCCCGACCGTGAAGTTCTCCGACGGTTCGGCGCTGACCAACCCCAGCCTCAAAGACGTGCAGGCCAAGCTGGCGTCGTAATCGCCTTAGCCGGCCGCCCAGGATTCGATGATCTCGCGGGCGATCGAGATCGAGCCGGGCAGCAGCAGTTTCGAGGACGAGTCACTGCTCCAGTCGCCGTGCTCCAGCGCTTCCCGCACCTCGGCTCGGGTGAACCAGGCCGCCTCGGCGATCTCGCCGTCGTGAAAGACGAACTCCTGCTCGGGATCGCCGATGGCGTGGAACCCCACCATCAGTGACCGCGGGAACGGCCACGGCTGACTGCCCAGGTACTCGACGTCGCGCACGGACAGGCCGATCTCCTCGTTGACCTCGCGCACCACGCAACTCTCGAACGACTCCCCCGCCTCGACGAACCCGGCGAGCAACGAGAACAGCCGCTGCGGCCAGACGGTCTGGCGGGCCAGCACCGCCCGGTCATGACCGTCGTGGATCAACACGATGATCGCCGGGTCGATGCGGGGGAATTCCTCGTGGCCGGTGAGCGGATTCAGCCGCGACCATCCCGCTTTGACCGCTTTGGTCGGTGACCCGTCGACCGCGCTGTACCGGGCGTGCTCGTGCCAGTTCAGCAGGGCCAGCGCGGACGCCAGCAGCTGCGCGCTGACGTCGTCGATCTGCTGACCGCCACGGCGCAGATCCGACACCTCGCCCTCGGCGTGCTCGGGGGCCTCCAGGGCGGCGCGCACCGCCCACACGTGCCGGCCGTCCTCCAGGCGGCCCAGAAACACTGCATCCTGCGGCGGCGCATCGGCGTGCTTCACGGCCGGCGTCAGCGACACCCGGCCGTCGGCGACCATCACCTGGTTGCGGTGGTCGACGCGCAGCAGCGCGGCGTCGGCCCAGCCGGCGATGGCGGCATCGACGTCGGTACGCAGATGGTCGGCGCGGTCGGCGCCAACCCGGGAGAGCAGCGGAATATTACGCAGTCGGAAAGCCACGTGGTCAGTCTTCTCCAGTGGCGCGGACGTAGAGCAGCCGGTCGGTGGTTTCCAGGGCGTCGACGTCCGGGTCGTCCACGCGTAGCAGCTTCCCGTCGCGCACCACGCCGAGCACGATGTCGGGCAGGTGGCGCGGTGAGCCGCCGACCTCCTTGTGCTCGACCTCGCGCTCGGCGATCGCGAACCCGGCGTCCGGGGTCAGCAGGTCCTCGATCATCTCCACGACGCTGGGCGTGGTGGTCGCGATGCCGAGCAACCGGCCGGCCGTCTCCGAGGACACCACCACCGAGTCGGCGCCGGACTGGCGCAGCAGATGCTGATTCTCGGCTTCCCGCACCGCGGCGATGATCTTGGCTTTCGGGGCCAGCTCGCGTGCGGTCAGGGTGACCAGCACCGCGGTCGGATCGCTGTTGGTGGCCACGATGATCGAATTGGCGTGCTGGGCGCCGGCCAGCCGCAGCACATCGGACTTGTTGGCGTCGCCGCGCACGGTGACCAGTCCGGCGGCGTTGGCCCGGTCCAGCGACGTCTGGTCGGTGTCGACGACGACGATGTCGGCGGGTGCCACACCGTCTCCGATCATCGCGGCCACCGCCGTCCTGCCCTTCGTCCCGTAGCCGATGACGACGGTGTGGTTGCGCACGCTGTTCCTCCAACGCTGGATCTTGAGAGCCTGCCGCGACGCCGTGGTCAGGGTTTCGACGGTGGTACCGACCAACACGATCAGGAATGCCACCCGAAGCGGGGTGATGACCAAGACATTCACCAGACGCGCGGTCTCGGTGAACGGGGTGATGTCGCCATAGCCGGTTGTCGACAGCGACACCGTGGCGTAATACAGACAGTCCAGGAAGGTCAACGGCCCGTCGCGGACATCGCGGTAGCCGTCCCGGTCGAGGTAGACGATGAAGACGGCCAGGAACAACGCGGTCAGAGCGTAGACCAACCGACGGGCGATGCGGCGGCCCGGACTGACGAACTTCTCCGGGATGTGCAGGTAGTCGACGAGTGCACTGTCGGGCTTGGCTGCCAGGTTCTCGTCGATCGCCTCGAGCCTGCGCCGCAACCTACCCTTGGCCACGCGACTCCGTCGTCAAGCCCAACCCTCTCGTCGTGAGCGCCACCACTCCAGCATTATGTACCCATGCCGACGACGACTACCGAACTCGAACCCCAACGCAGCACGTCCCAGCTGCCTGCCTACCGCGCCGCGCTGATGCTCATCGGCATCGGCGTCGGGCATTTCGTGGCGCCCAAGCCCTTCGATGAGATCGTGCCCGCCGAACTCCCGGGCGACGCCCGGTTCTACACCTACGCCTCCGGGGTGGCCGAAGTCGGCATCGGGACCATGCTCCTGGTGCCGCGCACTCGTCGCGTTGCCGCGCTGTTCGCGATCGCGTTGTATCTCGCGGTGTTCCCGGCCAACGTCAACATGGTTCGGTTGTGGCGGGACAAGCCGTTGCCGATGAAGCTGGTGGCACTTGCCCGGTTGCCGTTGCAGGTGCCGATGATCACCCAGGCTTTAGCCATCAGGCGCAACGCTCCGCGCTACTAGCTTCGGCGAGCAAGGCCACCAATTCTTCTGGGCCGGCTAGGTTTTCCGGCATCACGGTGACCCCTGCACGCACGTAGTGGAACGCCGCCCGGACCTCCGAGTCCGGGCAGTTCTTGATCGCCGCCCACGCCAGGCGGTAGACCGCGAGCTGAACGGCCGCGTGCTTCTTGGCGTCATCGTCGGCCGGGGGCTCGCCGGTCTTCCAGTCGACGACGGTCATTCCGCCATCGGCATCGGCGAACACCGCGTCGATGCGTCCGCGCACCACCGTGTTGCCGATCGCCATCTCGAACGGCACCTCGACGTCGACCGGAGTGCGGGCCGCCCACTGCGATTTCGTGAATGCGTCCTGCAGAACAGCCAGCTCCGCAGTCTCGATGGCCACGCCGTCGACCGCTCCGGGCAGGTCGTCGAGGTCGAAGAGCCGCTCAGCACCGTAGAAGCGCTGCACCCATTCGTGGAACGCGGTGCCCAGGATCGCGTGCGGATCCGGGCGCGACGGCAGCCTGCGCGTCAGCCGGCGCAGCGCCGCGGGATCACGGTCGAGTTCGACAAGTGCGCTGACCGACAGTTGACCGGGCAACTGCACCGGCGGCGGCGCGGCGATCCGGGCCCGCTCAGCCAGCAGGGCGTCGACATCGGCAGCCCAGTTCTCCGGGTCCTCGCCGCTGTCCGGGATCGCGCCGGCCAGCGCCGACCGGACCAGCTCGGCGCCCTGTTCGATGTCGGCGCGGGTGCGGCCGAGTGGGTCGGCGGGCCAGACCGCTTCACGGACGCTGTCGCGCAACGGGTTTCGTTCGCCGTCAGCAGGCTCTGGAGCCCACTGTTCGACCACGCCGCACGGTTGTCCCACCGCGCCGGCGGCGTCGACGATGTCCTTGATCTCGCGCAGGAAATCCGACGGCCCGCGCGGTGTGCTCTCTGTGGAACCCCAGTGGTGCCCGGACAGCAGCAGGGTGTCCTCGGCTCGGGTGATCGCGACGTAGAGCAGTCGGCGTTCCTCATCGAGGCGGCGCTGCTCGAGCTGCTTCTTGTGCGCCATGATGCTGTCGGACAATGCTTTTCGGTCGTTGACGTGCTCAGTGTCCAGCACCGGCACACCATGCATGCCGGCGGCGGCTCGATCACCGCGCAGCAGCGGCGGCAGGTCGGCCGGATCGGAAAGCCAGGTCCGCTTGGATGCGGTGGACGGAAACACCCGCGCGGACAGGTGCGGGACCGCCACCACCTGCCATTCGAGTCCCTTCGCGGCGTGCACGGTCAGCACCTGCACGCGCCCGGTGGCCACGTTGACCTCGGCGGGCGCCAGACCGTTCTCGACGACCGCGGCCGCATCGAGGTAGGCCAGCAGCCCGCTGACGCATGCCCCGGGCCGGGTCGCATAGTCGGCGACCACGTCGGCGAACCGGTCGAGGTGCTCGGCGCCGGCCCAGCCCGCGGCGACGGGGCGGGCTGCTCTCACCTCAACGTCGACCCCGAGGACGCGCCGCACCTCGCCGACGAGTTCGGTGACCGGGTGGCCCAATAGTGTTCGCAGTCGGGCCAATTCACCGGCGAGATCGGTGATACGACGGTGCCCTTCAGGCGAGTACGCCCTAGCCGGGCCCGGGTCGGCCAGCGCGTCGGCCAGGCTCGCGGTCTCGGCATCGGGCGCGGCGGAGGCGATGATCTCCTCAGCGGTGACGGCCGCCTGCCGAGCTCCGTCGATCGCCATGGCGCGCCGCCACAGCGCGGCGAGATCGGCGGCGCCGAGCTGCCAGCGTGGCCCCGTCAGCACCCGCATCGCCGCCGCGCCGGCGGCCGGATCGGCGACCAGCCGCACCATCGCCGCCACATCGGCGACCTCCGGGATCGACAGCAGGCCGGCCAGACCGACGACTTCGACGGGCACGCCGCGAGCGCTGAGCGCCTCGGCGATCGGGCCGGCATCCGCGTTGCGCCGCACCAGCACCGCGGCGGTCGGCGGCTCACTGCCGTCTGCCGCCGCCTCGGCATAGCGCGCCGCGATGTGGTCGGCGACCCACTCGCGCTCGGTGGCCACATCGGTGAGCAGCGCGCAGCGCACCGTACCGGCCTCGGCGCCGGGGCGGGCCCGCAACGCGCGCACTGCGACCGAGCGGCGGCGGGCTTCGGCGGAAATCTCGTTGGCGATGTGCAGAGTGGTCGGCGGGTTGCGCCAACTGGTCCGCAGTTCGAGCGTGGGCGCCGGGGAGCCGTCGGCTTGCGGAAAGTCGGTGGTGAATCGCGGCAGGTTGGTCGCCGATGCGCCGCGCCAGCCGTAGATCGACTGGATGGGATCGCCGACCGCGGTCAAAGCCAGGCCTTCGTCGGCACCGGCCCCGAACAGTGACGACAGCGCGATTCGCTGGGCATGGCCGGTGTCCTGGTATTCGTCGAGCAGCACAACGCGGTAGCGGCCGCGAAGCTGCTCCCCGACCTGTGGGCAGCTGGCGGCCAACCGCGCCGCGGCCGACATCTGTGCGCCGAAGTCCATCACCTTGTCGGCACGCATCCGTGCGTGCAGCGCGTCGATCAGCGGCACCAGGGCGGTGCGTTCGGTCTGGGTGGCCAGCATGCTCAGCAGGAACTGGCTCGGGCCGCGATCGCGTTGATAACGCCCGGCGGGCAGGTGATGCACCAGCCGGTCGAGTTCGAGGTGGGTGTCCAGCAGCTGGTCGGTGTCGACCAGGTGCTCGGCCAGTTCGCCGGACAGCTTGAGCACCATCGCGGTGACACCGGCCGGGTCCTTCGTGGTGTCCAACGGCCCGGGGTAGCTGCTGACCACCTCGAAAGCCAGTTGCCACAACTCGGTTTCGCTGAGCAGCCGGGCGTCGGGTTCCACCGGAAGCAGCGGTCCGTACTCGCGCAGCAATGCACCGGCGAAGGCGTGGTAAGTGCTCACCGTCGGCGCTCCCTGCGGCGCGGCGCCACCGAGGTGACCCGCCAGGCGGGCCAGCCGGGACCGCACCCGGCGCAGCAGCTGCCCGGCGGCCTTGCGGGTGAAGGTCAGGCCGAGCACCTGACCGGGATCGGCGAATCCGTTGGCCACCAGCCACACCACCCGTGCGGCCATGGTCTCGGTCTTACCCGCACCCGCGCCGGCGATGACGACGAGCGGCCCTGGCGGGGCAGCGATGACCGCGGCCTGCTCGTCGGTCGGGGTCGGAAGACCAAGGGCCTCAGCAAGTTCGAACGGGCTGAAGGTCATGGCGACTCCGTTCGCGGTGCGGCGTGCGCAGGGCAGGACGGGCGCATGGGGCAGTGTGCGCAGCCGTCGTTCACCCGGGCGACGAACTGCGGGCCAGCGGTCGCGGCCGCCGCCTGTTGCACGGCCTGGTGCCACTGCGCTGTGCTGTCCGCGCTGAGTGCGGACTGTTCGCGTTCGGTGGCGCCTGATGCGTTCGGTTTGGCGACGTAGACCAGCCGGCCGCCGCCGGGACGGTCTCCGTCGGCCAGGGCCCCTTCAGCGATGGCGAGCTGGTACAGCCCGAGTTGGGCGTGGCGCTGCGCGTCGTCCTTGGTGACGGGGCTCTTTCCGGTCTTGACGTCGACGATCACCAGCCGGCCCTCCGCGTCGCGCTCGAGCCGGTCGACCCGGCCGCGCACCCGCACCCCCGGCTGACCTTCGCCCGGCTCGGCGATCACACCGTCGACCTCGACCTCGGTACCGATCTCGGTCAGCTCGTGGCGGGTCGATGAACGCCACGCCGCGAACGCCTCGAGCATGGCGCGGTGCCGATCCAGTTCGTTGTCGGCGTACCACGTCGAGTCGAATGGTATTGTGCTCCAGAGCTTTTCCAGCTCAGCCGCCAACTGTTCCGCGCTGGTCGCCGAGTCCGCGATCAGAGCGTGCACCACCGACCCCAAGGTCGACCGCAGGTCGCGGCGTTCGGTCCCGCCGTGCCGTTCGGCCAGCCAGCGCAGCGGGCAGTCGGTGAGCGTCTGCAAGGTCGAGGGGCTCAGGGTGACGGTGTGCTGATCGCCGCTCCACAGCGGTTCCACGGTGCTGACCGAGGTCATACCGTACCACTGTGCCGGGTCCGCACCGGCCACACCGTCTGCGGCCAGCCGTGCCAATTGCTGTGCAGCGGTGGAACGTTCACCGTCGGTGACGGTACCCGCCGGCGCGCACACCACCGCCCGCAGCCGGCCGACGACGGCCGACGGCGCCAGCACCGGCGGGGCGACGACCGGCTGGGCGGACCGCACGTCATCCGCGCGTGCGTACGCCTCGAGCTCGGCGACGAACGGCGACGGGAGCGCCGCATCGTCACCGGCATCACTGTCGACGGCGGTGATCAGCAGCCCGCGCCGGGCGCGTCCCATCGCGGCGATGAGCAGCCTGCGTTCCTCGGCCAGCAGCGGCGCCCGCGCCGACACATCATCTCCCAAGCCGTCGAGCACGTCGAGCAGCCGCTGCGTGCCCAGCACGCCACCGCGGGGAGTGGTGTTGGGCCACAGGCCGTCCTGCACTCCGGCGATCACGACCAGGTCCCAGTCGCGGTCGAGCGCCGCGTGCGGGCTCAGCACCGCAACGGTCTCCGACACCGTCCGCCCGTCGACGCTGACCGGTGGGAGTTGCAGGCCCGCAACATGATCCACGAACCCGCGCAGCGACGCCCCGGTGGTACGGCTGACGTAGTCGTCGGCGATGTCGAACAACGCGGTGACCGCGTGCAGGTTCCGGTCGGCCAGCGCGCCTTCGGTTCCGCCACGCTCGGCCGCGGCCAACCAGCGGCGCTGCAGCCCGCTGCGCTCCCACGCCTGCCACAGGGTATAGCGCGGGTCGCGGTGCCCGCGATGTCCGCGGGCCGCCGCCGTCAGCACCGCACGCACCCGGTCCAGCGGGCGCGCCAGTGTTGCCGGCAGATCTACCGGACCGGTGGTGAGCGCCGCGACCAGCCGCTCGCCGAATTCGCCGGAACCGCCGCGGCGCAGCGCCCGGCGCAGCTGGCGCTGAGTCACCGGGTCCACCCGGCCGATCGGGCCGGTCAGTAACGACACCGCCTGCTCGCCGGTCAGACCGTCGGCGGTCGCCGCCAGCACACCCAGCAGGGCTTGTGCCGCAGGCTGTTCGGCGACGGGACCGGCCAGCTGAGCCGCGTCGACCGGAACACCGGCACCGGCCAGCGCGCGCGGCAACGCCGCGGCCGCCGACGGCGACCGGACGATGACGGCGAGCTGCGACCACGGGACACGGTCGACGAGATGCGCGCGGCGCAGCGTGTCGGCGATCAGTGCCGCCTCGGCGTGCGCGGAACCGGCGATGCGCACGCTCACCGATCCGTCGTCACCGGCATTGGCGTCCAGCACGCGCCACGCGCTGTTGCCCGGCAGCCCGGCGGCGATCCCGCTGATCGCGCGCGCCACCGCGGGCGAGCACCGGTGCGAACGGCCCAGTTCGACCACCGGTGTATCGGCCTCCGTCAGCACAGCCGGGTCGGCGCCGCGGAAGCCGAAGACCGCCTGATTCGGGTCCCCGGCAAGCAGAGCCAGATCTGTGCCGGCCGCCAACACCCGAACCAGCCGTGCGGCCTGCGGGTCGAGGTGCTGGGCATCGTCGATGAGCAGCAACCGGATTCGGGAGCGTTCGGCCGCCAGCAGTTCAGGGTCGAATGCCAGCGCCTCCAGCGCCGCACCGACCAGTTCAGCCGCGCCGAGCGCAGGCACAGTGGCCTGCGGTGCGGCGGTGCCGACCGCCGCGCGCAGCAGCATCACCTGTTCGTACTGCTGGGCGAAGCGCCCCGCGGCCGCCCACTCGGGCCGCCCCGACAGCCGGCCGATGCGCTGCAGGTGCTGCGGATCCACTCCCCGCTCGGCACAGCGCGCCAACAGATCCCGGAGCTCGTTGGCGAACCCGCCGGTGGTCAGCGCGGGGCGAAGGACCTGCGGCCACCGCGACGCCGACGCGTCGCCGTCCTCCAGATCACCGGCCAGCAACTCGCGGATGATGCCGTCCTGCTCGGCCCCGGTGACCAGCCGCGGCGGCGGGTCGCCGGCGCGGGCGGCGGCCTGCCGCAGAACTCCGAACGCGTAACTGTGCACCGACCGGACCATCGGCTCCCGCACCACCGCGCGGCACGGCTCAGCCGAGCGTGCCGCGAGCAGTCGGGCCGTCAGCGCGCTGCGGGTGGCGCCCGCCAACCGGCCCGAACCCGTCAGCAGCAGAACGGATTCCGGGTCGGTCCCCGCGGCGATGTGTGCCGCGGCCGCCGCCACCAGCAGGCTGGTCTTGCCGGTGCCCGGGCCGCCGACGATACGCACCGTGCCACGCAACCCCGGGCGCAGCACATCGGCAGGTTCGCTCGCCCGGGCCAGCAGTGCGGTGGTCATGTCAGCGATACCACCACGGCCCACCGACAAGAATGAGTAAGTGGCAGCATGACACCCGTGACCCACGATCTTCACGTCCACCGCTTCGGGCCGCCCGGACCGATCCGGATCCTGGCCATCCACGGTCTGACCGGCCACGGCCGCCGCTGGCGAGCGCTTTCGGAGAACCACCTGCCGGAGTTCGCCATGGCTGCACCCGATCTGATCGGGCACGGCCGGTCGTCGTGGTCGGCCCCGTGGACCATCGACGCCAATGTCGCGGCGCTGGCGACCCTGCTGGAGAACGACGCCGACGGGCCGGTGCTCGTGGTGGGCCACTCCTTCGGCGGCGCGATCGCCCTGAACCTCGCGGCGAGGTACCCGGACCTGGTGTCCGGACTGGTGCTACTGGATCCCGCGATCGGACTGGACGGACAGTGGATGCGCGAGATCGCCGACTCGATGCTGTCCTCCCCCGACTACCCCGACCGCGACGAGGCCCGCACCGAGAAGTTCAGCGGATCATGGGCCGACGTGGACCCGGCCGACCTCGACGAGGATCTCGACGAGCACCTGATCGAACTGCCGAATGGCCGCTTCGGCTGGCGGATCTGTGTGCCCGCGATGATGTCGTATTGGAGTGAGCTCGCCCGCGATATCGTGCTGCCGCGCACCGGGACCCCGACGACGCTGGTACGCGCGCAGTGGACGGATCCGCCATACGTCAGTCCGGAATTGCTCGACGGCCTCGCAGGTCGGCTCGGCGACGATTTCACCGTGGTCGACTTCGCGTGCCAGCACATGGTGCCGCACGCCAAACCGGAGGAGACCGCGAAGGTCATCCGGGATCTGCTGGAGCCGTAGCGATGGCCCCGATCACCGACGCCCAAGTCGAGCGGGTGCGCGAGCTGGTCGCGTCCATCCCGGCAGGCCGGGTCGCGACCTACGGTGACATCGCCTCGGCGGCACAGCTTTCCAGCCCGCGCATCGTCGGCTGGATCATGCGCACCGATTCCTCTGACCTGGCGTGGCATCGGGTGATCACCGCGTCCGGGCGTCCGGCCGCTCATCTGTCGACCCGTCAACTCGAATTGCTGCGCGCCGAAGGTGTAGTGGCCCACGACGGCCGAGTGGATCTGGTGACCACGCGCCACCGGTTCTAGAGAACCAGCCGGATCAACGCGGCGGTACGGGCCAAGCCGGGGAACGCGGCCGCCGTCGAGCGTGGATGCAGTGCATGCACGGCGAGCCGGAACATCAACGCGCGCAACAGCATCTGTGGCCACTCCGGCAACGCGTCCCACCGCTCGATCAGACCGTCGTCGGCCTCACCCCACGCCAGTGCGTCGACGACGACCACCCCGGCCGCCCACGATGCCGGCCGCCAATAGGGGGTGATGTCGGTGATGCCCGGTGCCGCCGTTCCCGCGAACAACACGGTGCCGTACAGATCGCCGTGCACCAGCTGGTTGGGACTCTTGGTGGGCTTACGCAAGCCGGCCAGCTGATTGATCAGTTCCACCGACCGCTCGCCGTCGGCCGACCCCGGTGCCACCAGCGCGCCGGGCGGCAGTGAATGCAGCGGACGTTCCTCCCAGGCGGCCCGGTCGGCGGCGATGAACACGTCGACATCGCTCCACGGAGCGACCGGCGCCTGGGTCAGGAACCTCGGCCGTTCGAGTTTGGCGGTCGCCTCGTGCAACCGCACGCCCGCCGACACCACCTCGTCGTGGCGGGGCTCCGGGGTACCGGCGACGAATGTGTCTGCCCGCCAACCCGAGACCACGTAGCGTCCGTCGGTCGACCGCACCGGCCGCGCCAGCCGGACCCCGTCGACGAACAACGTCTCGCGTGCTTTCGCCGACCAGGCGGCCCTGGCGTGGTCGGCGATCACCGACAGCACCACCTCGCCGCACTTGAAGCCACCTTCCCAACCCGCCCCCAGCGGTTCGGGATCGTGGCTCTTGAGACCGAACGCGGCCAGTACATGCTCAGGCGGGCGCTCATCACTCACCCCGTCAGCCACCCCGACAGCCTAAATTGTCGCGACGCAAAGTAGCCGTCAGTAGAGCACCATGTCGGGGTCGATTTGCTTCGCCCAGGCCACGATGCCGCCCTGCAGGTGCATCGCATCGGCGAAACCCGCCTTCTTCACCACCGCCAGCATCTCCGCTGAGCGAACCCCGGTCTTGCAGTACAGCACCGGAGTGCGGTCGTGTGGCAACCTCGACAAGCCTTCACCGGACTCGATCGCCGACTTCGGAATGAGCTCGGCGCCGGCGATGTGATTGATCTCCCACTCGACCGGCTCGCGGACGTCGATCAATGCCACGTTCTTCCCGGAATCGAGCAGCTCACGCAGTTCGCGCGGGGTGAGGGCGGAATCCTGCGCGACGGCGGCCGCGGCGTCGGACACCACGCCGCAGAACGATTCGTAATCGATCAGCTCGGTGATCTTCGGAGTATCCGGATCCTTGCGGATGGTGATCGTGCGGTACGTCATGGCCAGCGCGTCGTACATGATCAACCGGCCCAGCAGGGTCTCGCCGATGCCGGTGATCAGCTTGATGGCCTCGGTGCCCATGATCGAGGCGATCGACGCGCACAGGATGCCCAGCACGCCGCCCTCGGCGCAGGAGGGCACCATGCCCGGTGGCGGCGGCTCGGGATAGAGATCGCGGTAATTCAAGCCCAGCCCGTCCGGAGCGTCCTCCCAGAACACCGAGACCTGGCCTTCGAATCGGTAGATCGAACCCCACACGTACGGCTTGTGCGCGAGCACCGCGGCGTCGTTCACCAGATAGCGGGTGGCGAAGTTGTCGGTCCCGTCGAGGATCACGTCGTACTGCTCGAACAGCTGCACCGCAGTGTCGGGTTCCAGCCGCTGCTCATGCAGGCGGACCGTGACCAGCGGGTTGACCTCCAGGATGGAGTCCCGCGCGCTGTGGGCCTTGGAGCGGCCGATATCGGACTGGCCGTGGATGATCTGGCGCTGCAGGTTGGACTCGTCGACCACGTCGAACTCGACGATGCCGATCGTGCCGACGCCGGCGGCCGCCAGATAGAGCAGCGTCGGCGAGCCGAGCCCGCCGGCGCCGATCACGAGCACCTTGGCGTTCTTCAGGCGCTTCTGACCGTCGACACCGAGATCCGGGATGATCAGGTGTCGGCTGTACCGCGCGACCTCGTCGCGAGTGAGCTCGGCGGCTGGCTCGACCAGCGGCGGCAACGAAGGCACCGGCACTCCTAGGATCGTCAGGCGATCGGGTACGGCCAGGGGTTGAACCGGCAGGTCTTGCCGTCCGCCTTGACGTACTGCGGGTCGAAGCGCGACGCGTCGTCATCGGCGGTCGAGAAGGTCTGCTGCATCATCACCGGGGCCAGGCCACCGTTGTCGCCACAGGGCTCGTGATGTTGGTAGCCGATTGCGTGGCCGACCTCATGGTTGATCAGGTACTGCCGGTAGGAGCCGATGTCACCCTGGAACGGCACCGCACCGCGTACCCACCGCGCCTCGTTGATGAAGACCCGGGGTTGCGCATCGGGTCCGTAGGCCGGGTTGTAGCAGGACGACTCCAGCGGGATCTCGTAGCCGCAGCCTTCGCGCACCGTCATCGGCGACGTCAGCGACACCCGGAAGTCGGGCTTGACGTCCGGGGCATCGACGCGCTGAAAGGCGAACTGCGGATTGTGAATCCAGCTCTTCGGGTTGCCCAGCGTCTCGGAGACCATCCGGGCGAATCCTTCGTCACCGCCGAACGACGCGGTGTCGACACCGTCTTCGACCTCGACGGTGTAGGTGAACGTCTTGGCGGTTCCGTCACCGACCTTCGGCGTCGTACCCGGCACGATGTGCCATGTCTTGGCGCCGGCCTCGGTGAACGCCCCGCCCTCCGGCAGGATCCCGGTCGGCAGGTTGGCGTCGAATTCGGTGAGCCCACGCGGTGGCGCGCCGATGATCGCCGTTCCGCTCGACCCGATCGTCGGCGGCCCCTGCACCGGGCCATGGGCGGAGTTTTGAGCCGCGGGAGCGGCGGTGCCGGTGATCGTTTGGTAGAGCACCACTCCGGTGACCACGACCAGGACGGGCAAGGCATACGCGCGCCAGCCATAGGTCGATATGAACCGGCCCAGCCAGCTCTGCTTACGCCATTGACGATGCTGTTCCCGGTTGGATCTGGCCCGGCCCGACTCCCCCGCCAACGGGTCGCGCAACGCACGCAGCGGCTCCCGCCACTCGTCGCGCAGCACCGGCACACGACCGCCGCCGCGGTGCCCCGGGTCGTAGGTCACCGCCCCAGGATGGCACAACAGCCGAACACGGGAGTTCCGGCGCGCCCGCGCCCGCCGGACGCAGCTACGGGCGAGTAACCCCAGCCGGGTAGTAGTGTCGACCCGACGGGCTGGTAGCGCGGGGGCATGGCGACCGGCCACAGAACCAGATTGAGGACTCGATGAGCGAACTCGCCGACACGGCCGAGCGGAAGTCCGCTCGAACAGCCAGTGGCGACCGTCCCGCCGCCGGCGCCCCGCGGCGTGGAAGTCGCTTGCCGCGCGACGAGCGCCGTGGCCAGCTACTGATCGCGGCCAGCGAGGTCTTCGTCGACCGGGGCTATCACGCCGCCGGAATGGACGAGATCGCCGACCGCGCCGGCGTCAGCAAACCCGTTCTGTACCAACACTTTTCGAGCAAACTTGAGCTCTATCTGGCTGTCCTGAACCGGCACGTCGAGAACCTGGTGTCCGGGGTACGGCAGGCCCTGCGGACCACCACCGACAACCGGCAGCGACTGCGCGCCGCGGTGCAGGCGTTCTTCGATTTCATCGAGCACGACGGCCAGGGCTACCGGCTGATCTTCGAGAACGACTACGTCACCGAGCCGCAGGTTGCCTCGCAGGTCAAGGTGGCCACCGAATCCTGCACGGACGCGGTGTTCGACTTGATCAGCCGCGACTCCGGGCTGGATCCGCATCGCGCCCGGATGATCGCGGTGGGCCTGGTGGCGATCAGCGTCGACTGCGCCCGGTACTGGCTGGACGCCGACCGCCCGGTATCCAAGGAGACCGCGGTCGACGGGACGGTGCAGTTCGCCTGGGGCGGACTGTCACACGTCCCGCTGACGCGCTCCTAGCGGCCCCAGCGGCCCCAGCGGCTAAGCGCCGGCAGCACCGCCTGCGCCGATCCCGAATCCGACCCGCCGCACGTCGGCAACGCCGATCTCGACATAGCTGATCTTGGCGGTCTGCACCAGGAAGCGGCGACCCTTGTCATCGCTCAGGCTCAGCACATCCGGGCCGTCCTTGGCGAACGCCGAGGTCACCAGCTCTTCGACCTCAGCGGGCGTCTGGGAGCTGGCGAACACGAGCTCACGCGGACTGTCCGTGACACCGATCTTGACCTCCACGCTGGCCCCTTCTCTCTCGTCTGCGTCGTGTGCGCATCTACCCAAGGAAGGCTAGTGGACGCCCCGAAACAAAGATGTCCCCGGTCGCGGCCAGCCGTTCGCGGTTAGCGAATAGGGCGTCAAGCTGCGATAACAGCATGGCAACGGACAGGCGCGCCGCGCGGTGGCGAGGCGCGCGCGTCCATAACCTTTTCTCGTGAGCGACACCTTGCGCCGGAAGCGGCTGGTCCAGTGGCCCCGCGTGGCGCTGACCGTCGGCGGCGTCCTGGTCGCCGCCACCGCGACGACGTTCGTGGTACGGACCGGGGACGCCGCCAGCACCATCGCCGATTCGAGCACCACGCCCACCCGCACCGTGGTGGCGATTCCCGGTCCCCTGACGTCGACGCCACCGCCGGCCCCGGTCACCGTCACCGTCCCCGGCCTGCCCGCAGAGACACCGGTCATGATCTCGCCGCCGAGCGCGGCGGCCGCTCCGATGGCGCAGGCGACGGTCGATCCTGCCGAGATCGTCTACACCGTGGCGGGCAATCAGCGGCCCGACGACCCGGTCACGATCACCTACGCCGACGAAGTGGGCGCGCTGCGCACCGTCGAGAACGTCTCCCTGCCCTGGCGGCTGACCGTCGTGCCGACCGTGCCCGTCAACTACGTGACCGCCAGCAGCAACGGAAGTCAGCTGAACTGCTGGATCACCGACGCGCGCGGGGCGACCGTGGCCGCCGCGACCGACAACACCATCTCGGCGACCTGCAACCGTTAGGTCAGGCCGAGTTCGCCCATCCGCTCGGCGTGGGTGCGCTGCAGCCTGTCGAAGAAATCGGCGACCTGCCCGAGACCGCCCGGGCCGGCCAGCACCAGGTCGACCAGTTCGTCACGCTCGGCCAGCACGTACTGAGCCTGGGTGATCGCCTCCCCGAGCAGCCGGCGCGACCACAGCGCCAGCCTGCTGCGCTGGCGTCCGCTGGTGGTCACGGCCTTGCGAACCTCGGCGACCACGAACTGCGAGTGCCCGGTCTCGGACAGCACCCCGCGCACCACCGAGGCAACCTCGTCGGGCAGCACGTCGGCGATCTCGAGGTAGAAGTCCGCCGCGAGCGCATCGCCGACATACGTCTTGACCAACGCCTCGAGCCAGGTGCTCGGCGTCGTCAGCCGGTGGTAGTTCTCCAGCGCTGACGCATACCGCGTCATCGCCGGCACGACGTCGACACCGCGCGTCTCCAACGCCTCGCGCAGCAGCTCGTAATGCGCCATCTCGGCGGCGGCCATGCTGGCCATGTTGATCCGGCCGCGCAGGTCCGGAGCCATCCGGGCTTCCTCGGTGAGGCGGTAGAACGCGGCGACCTCGCCGTAGGCCAGCAGCGCGAACAACTCGTTGACGCCGGGGTGGTCTGCGGTGATCCGCGCCGGTGACTCCGAGGCGGGCTGAGGGGCCGTCATGGCCGTCACTGTAGTCCCGGCCAGAGCGCCGATCAGTCCCGGAGAGCGCGACCAGCTATGATGAGGTCTGACGAACGCCGTGAGGCGTGGTCAAGGAAATGTGCGTGCACGCAGTGGGCCCGCTCCCTCAGTGCAGGGCCCGGCGAATCGGGGCATCGAATCGATGGCACCGACTCCATTCCGAAGTCAGAACTCGTGCGCGCGTGACAACGCATTCGAGGACCGACTACGGAAGGCACAACGCCACCACATGACCCCACTGACAATTCATCCCCAAATCTCATTCGCCCAGCTCGGAGTACGTGACGAGATCGTCCGGGCGCTGTCCGAAGAGGGCAAGGAATTCGCCTTCGCCATCCAGGAGCAGACCCTGCCGATGGCGCTGGCGGGCGACGACCTGATCGGCCAGGCCCGCACCGGTATGGGCAAGACCCTCGCCTTCGGTGTGCCGCTGCTGCACCGCATCACCACCGACACCACCCGGCCGCTGACCGGCACTCCGCGCGCGCTCGTCGTGGTCCCGACCCGTGAGCTGTGCCTGCAGGTCCACGGCGACCTCGTGGCCGCATCGAAGTACCTGAAGGCCGATGAGTCGCGCAAGCTGACCGTCACCGCCATCTACGGCGGCCGCCCGTACGAGCCGCAGATCGAGGCGCTCCAGAAGGGCGTCGACGTCGTCGTCGGCACCCCGGGCCGGTTGCTCGACCTCGCCCAGCAGGGCCATCTGCAGCTCGGCGGTCTGTCGGTGCTGGTGCTCGACGAGGCCGACGAGATGCTGGACCTGGGCTTCCTGCCCGACATCGAGCGGATCCTCAAGCAGATCCCGACCGAACGGCAGGCCATGCTGTTCTCGGCGACCATGCCGGACCCGATCATCACGCTGGCCCGCACGTTCATGAACCAGCCCACCCACATCCGCGCCGAGGGTGTGCAGGGAGCCGCGACCCACGACACCACCGAGCAGTTCGTCTACCGCGCCCACGCGCTGGACAAGGTCGAGATGGTCAGCCGCATCCTGCAGGCTCAGGGCCGCGGCGCGACCATGATCTTCACCCGCACCAAGCGGACCGCACAGAAGGTGTCCGACGAGCTGGCCGAGCGCGGGTTCAAGGTCGGCGCCGTGCACGGCGACCTGGGCCAGATCGCCCGCGAGAAGGCGCTCAAGTCGTTCCGCAGCGGCGACATCGACGTGCTGGTGGCTACCGACGTCGCGGCCCGTGGCATCGACATCGACGACATCACTCACGTGATCAACTACCAGATCCCCGAGGACGAGCAGGCCTATGTGCACCGCATCGGGCGCACCGGGCGGGCCGGCAAGACCGGTATCGCGATCACCCTGGTGGACTGGGATGAGCTGGACCGCTGGTCGATGATCGACACGGCCCTCAAGCTCGACTGCCCGGCCCCCTCGGAGACGTACTCCAACTCCCCTCATCTTTACGAAGAACTCAACATCCCCACCGACGCCGGCGGCACGATCGGCGCTGCGCGCAAATCGCAGGGCGCCAAGTCCCAAGGCGCCAAGTCGCAGGACGGCACCCGGATCAGCTCCGCCGACTCCAACCGGGAGCGGCCCAGCCGCAACCGTTCTCGCCGGCGCACCCGCGGCGGCGAGGGAGCCGGCGGACACACGGCCACCCAGTCCGACGGCCCCGCAGACGGCGAGCAGCCGGCCGAGGGTGGCGACGACAGCCCGGCCCGCAAGCGCCGTCGGCGGCGTCGTCCGCGCAACGCCGCCGAGGCCCCCGCAACCGCAGGCTGACGACCGCTATCGTCGCCTAGATGGTCAGACCCGAGCGCCGCACCAAGGGCGATCTCGTCGCCGCGGCGACGATCGCACTTGTCGTGGCCGTCATAGCCGCGCTGTTCTGGTGGAACAGCTCCGCGCGGGCCACGATCAGCCGGCCCGCCACATCGCCTGCGCCCAATCCGATCCCGGCGCGGGTGGTTCCCGACACGCTGCAGCAGTTGTGGACCGCGAGCAGCCCACGCACGCTGAGCCCGATCGTCGTCGGCGGCACTGTGGTGACCGGCGACGGGCGGACCGTCGACGGGCATGACCCGCAAAACGGTCAGATCCGGTGGACGTTCGCCCGCGACACGAACCTGTGCGGGGTGTCCTACGTCTACGACCTCGCAGTCGCGGTGTATCCGGATGTACGTGGCTGCGGACAGGTCAGCAGCATCAACGGCGGTACCGGCCGCCGCGGGCCGACCCGCACCGCCTACGCCGACAAGCAGGTGGTACTCAGCTCCAACGGCAGCGCTGTGCTGTCGGCCGGGCCCACCCGGCTGGAATTGTGGCGCTCAGACCTGGTGCGCATGCTGTCCTACGGCGAGATCGATGCCCGGGTCAAACCGGTCAACCAGGGCATCGGCGCCGGCTGCACTCTGATGTCGGCGGCGGCCAGTGACGAGGCCGTGTCGGTGACGGAAGCCTGCCGCGACCAGAAAGACCTGCGCCTGACGCTGCTCAAGCCGGCGAAGGAAGAAGACGAGCCCGACACCAAGAACGTGCCGCTGCCCGGCGTCAGTGCCGATTCCGAGGCCCGCGTGCTGGCGGTGTCGGGCACCACCACCGCGGTGTACCTCCCGTCCCCGCAACCGCAGATCGTCGTGTACGACGACACGGGCACCAAAATCGCCAGCACACTTCTGAAAAAGGCTCCGGTGCTTGCCAGTTCGGCCCAGGCCGTCACCCACGCCGGCGACTTGTACACCTGGTGGACGGGCGACAGCGTGGAAGTGTTCGACGCGCGGCTGTCCTACCGCTACACCATCGAAGCCTCAGCGGCGGTGGCTCCGCTGGGCCCGGGCGCGATGATGGCGGGCCGGCTTCTCATCCCGCTGACCAACGGCATCGGGGTGTACGACCCGACCAGCGGCACCAGCGAACGGATCATCGCGGTCGCCCACCCGGCAGGCACGGGACCGGTCGTGCCGGCCGTCACGGGCTCGACGGTGATCGAGCAGCACGGTGAGGCGCTGGCCGTGTTCGGGCCGAAGGCCTAGACCTCAGGAGTGAAGGTCGGCAGTGCTTTGCCGGACTTCCAATGCTTCAGCAGCGCGGCCGCCAGATCGCGATACGCGGTGCTGCCCTTGCTCTTTCGGCCTGCCAGCACCGACGAACCGGACGCGCTGGCCTCGGCGAAGCGGACCGTGCGCGGGATCGGCGGGGCGAGCACCGGCAGGTCATAGCGGTCGGCGACGTCGAGCAGCACGTCGCGGCTGTGCGTGGTGCGCGAGTCGTACAGCGTGGGCAGCGCACCCAACAGCTTCAGGTTCGGGTTGGTGATCTGCTGGACGTCGTCGACCGTGCGCAGGAACTGCCCGACCCCGCGGTGCGCCAGCGTCTCGCACTGCAGCGGCACGATCACTTCGTCGGCGGCGGTGAGCCCATTGAGAGTGAGCACACCCAGCGACGGTGGACAGTCGATGATCACCACGTCGAACTGGTCGAGCTTGTCCAGCGCGCGTTTGAGGGCGTACTCGCGGCCGGCGCGCATCAGCAGCATGGCTTCCGCACCGGCGAGGTCGATGTTGGCCGGCAGCAGCGTCATGCCTTCGGCCGTCTCGACCAGCGCCGCATTGGGCTCGACGTCGCCGAGCAGCACCTCGTGCACCGACACCGGCAACTTGTCCGGATCGGTCCCCAGCGAAAACGTCAGGCACCCCTGCGGGTCCAGGTCGACGAGCAAGACGCGCTTGCCCGCATCGGTCAAAGCCGCCCCAAGAGACGCGACCGTGGTTGTCTTGGCCACCCCACCCTTCTGGTTGGCCACCGCCAATACTCGCGTCACACCGACCATCCTTGCAGGTTCGCCGCCGTTACGTCCCGGCTGCCACGGCGCGCCTGGTCATCGGGCAGAATCAATGACCGTGAGCGTCGGTACGCATCGGTTGGTCCTACTTCGGCACGGCGAGACCGAGTGGTCCAAGAGCGGCCAGCACACCAGCACCACCGACCTCGATCTCACCGAACACGGGCGCGAGCAGGCCATCTTGGCCGCGCACACGATCGAGCACCTCGGCCTGGACAATCCCCTGGTGGTCAGCAGCCCCCGCAAGCGCGCCCTGGCCACCGCCGAGCTGGCCGGGCTGATGGTGGACGACGTGTCGCCGCTGCTGTCGGAGTGGAATTACGGCGACTACGAGGGCCTGACCACCCACCAGATCCGCACCGAGACCCCGGGCTGGCTGCTGTGGACCTACGGCTGCCCCGGCGGTGAGAGCGTCGACCAGGTCAGCATGCGCGCCGACCAGGCGGTGTCCTACGCGCTGGAGCGCATGGTCGACCGCGACGTGGTGTTCGTCGGACACGGGCACTTCTCCCGCTCGGTGGTCACGCGCTGGGTGGAGCAGCCGCTGCGCGAGGGTGCGCGCTACGGGTTCGGCGCGGCCTCGGTTGCGGTGTGCGGCTTCGAGTACGGCCTGCGACAGCTCTCGGCGCTGGGCTTGACCAGCCACCGCGAGCCGGTCACCGGGACGTGATGGCGCTTCCGACCTTTGTGCTGAGCGGCCCCGCCGGAACAGTCGTCGCCGAGGGGATGCGGACGGGGTACGACGACGTCGCGGCAGCGGCAGCGGCGCTGGCCGACGGCTCGGCGGACGTGGTGGTTGGCGCGCTGCCGTTCGACATCCGGAGCAGGGCGGCGCTGCTGACGCCGGCGACGGTGACGTTCGGCGACGCCCTCCCGTCCTGGGCGGCGGCGCCGCTGCCCGCGGTGCGGATCGAGGCGATGGTGCCGACGCCGGCTGAGCATCGCGCCCGAATCCGCGCCGCCCTGGATCGCCTGACCGAGCCCGAAAGCGCTTTGCAGAAGGTTGTTTTGGCGCGAGCACTGCGCCTGGTCGCCGACGGTCCACTCGACCCACGCGCGATCTTGGACCGGCTGGTCGCCGCCGACGCCGAAGCCTGTGCCTACCTGGCCGACCTGTCCGTCGCGGGCGGTGACCACACCGGTACCACGCTCGTGGGGGCCAGCCCTGAACTGCTGGTCGCCCGCTCTGGTGACGTGGTGACCTGCCAGCCGTTCGCCGGGTCCGCGCCGCGGTCGGTCGATCTGCAGGCCGACGCCGCCAACGCAGCCGCGCTGGCCGAGTCGGGCAAGAACCGCCACGAGCATCAGCTGGTCGTCGACACCATGCGCGCCGCGCTCGAACCGCTGTGCGCCGAACTGGAGATCGCGCCGCAACCGCAGCTGAGCCGCACCGCCGCGCTGTGGCATCTGTCTACCCCGATCCGTGGCCGGCTGCGTGACACCTCGACCACCGCAATCGATTTGGCACTGGCACTGCATCCCACCCCGGCTGTCGGCGGGGTGCCCACGCAGGCGGCGGTCGATCTGATCTCGCAGCTCGAAGGTGACCGCGGCTTCTACGCAGGCGCGGTGGGCTGGTGCGATGCTCGCGGCGACGGCCGATGGGTGGTGGCGATCCGCGGCGCGCGGCTGTCCGCAGACCGGGTCGAGGCGCTCGCCCAGGCCGGCGGCGGTATCGTCGCCGAATCCGACGCCGATGACGAAGTAGCAGAGACCACAACGAAATTCAAAACCATCCTGTCAGCCCTGGGGGTGCAGCAATGACCGTGATCCGGATGGCCCGTCCCGGCGACGAGCCCGAGATCGTCGCGATGATCCGCGAACTCGCCGAATTCGAGCACGCCCTCGATCAGTGCACGGTGACCGAGAGTCAGATCACCGCAGCACTTTTCGGAGACAACCCAGTGGGATCCTGCCACCTGGTCGCGATCGACGGCGACGTCGCCGCGGTGGCCCTGTGGTTCCGAACGTTCTCCACCTGGGACGGCGTGGCCGGCATCTACCTGGAAGACCTCTTCGTGCGCGACAGGTTCCGTCGGCGCGGCCTGGCCCGCACGCTGCTCGCGACGCTGGCCAAGGTATGCATCGACAACGGCTACACCCGGTTGGCGTGGGAAGTGCTGGACTGGAACGTCAACGCGATCGCGCTCTACGACGCCGTGGGCGGCAAGCAGATGTCGGAATGGATCAACTACCGGGTCAGCGGACCTGAGCTCGACGCGCTGGCGGCTGAAGTCTAGTCCTCCGCCCGGGAGGCCCAGCGCAACGCAGGCGGACTGAACAGCAACGCCAGCACGGCGATGGCCACCCCACCCATCGCGATCGCATAGACCGGCTGGTGGGCGGCCACGATGTACCAGGCCACCGGCAGCAGCAGCAGGTTGGCGAACACCGCGATGCCCCGGCCCCAGCGGCGCCCGGTGATCAGACCCCAGCCAGCAGCCGCCACCGCGGCGCCCATCACCGCGAACCAGCCCGCCGTGCCATAGCCGTTGACGATGTGCTGGTCAGCGCCGGATACACCGCGCACCACCAACACCGCGGCCACGACGATCGCCACGACACCTTCAGCGGCCGCCGCGAAGCCGGCGTAGCGGACCACGGTCGGGACAACGGATTCGGTCACCTCCGTAAGGTAACCGGTCGCGTCACGGGCGCGCGGCGCGAGACCAGCCCAGCGGGCTGAGGCTCCGGTACGGGTCCGCCTCCCGCAGGCTGAGAAGGTCGTCGAGAATCTGCTCGAGCGAGGTCTGCGTACGGCGCTTCACCTCGTCAGCCCAGCCCGAGGCGTCGATACCCACCGGCGTGGTGGTGTCGATCGGGGTGCCGAACCGCAGATACATCCGCTCCGGCCGGGGAATGAGGGTCGGTCCGATACCGCGCATCAGCGGCATCGCCATATCCTGCCGGCCGCTGAAGCGACCGCTCACGGCCTCGCTGAACCGACCCCACGCGCTGTCCCGCGTCGTCATACTCCGGTAGACGTCGTCACCCCCGACGAGCCCCACCGGCACGATCGGATAACCGTTCTCCACCGCGATTCGCGCGAATCCGGACCGGCCCTGCCAGCGCAGGGTGTACTCCTCACCCTTGAATTTCGGGATCTCCCGACCGCCACCGGGAAAGACCAGGATGGTCTGGTCGTGACGCATGAGTTCACGCGCCGTCTCCGGCGCGCCGACCACGCCGCCGAACGCCGCCAGCAGGTCGCCGAACAGGCCACGCATCTGCCCGAACTGACGGTCGGCCAGCGGCCGCACCCGAACCCCGAGCTCCCGGCGCACGGCGTACGGGGTCAGAAAGGCCTCGGCGCCGCCCTGAGTATGGTTGCCCACCAACAGAAATCGGCCGTCAGCGGGTAGGTTGTGCACCCCGTCGATGTAGGGGCGCCAGAGGTCGACCACCGGGTGGATACCGTCAGCGACGGCTCCCAGCATGTGTTTGATGGCGCGGACCCGCCGCGGGTGATTCATGACGGCCGCCACGTCGACCGCTGCTTCGCTGCTTCGAACAGCCATGTCGGCCACTCCCATCCTCAGACGAACTAGTTCGTTCTTTATACTCGATCTTCATGAGAAGTACCTCAGAGCTGCGGGAGGAGATACTGGCCGCCGCCCGCAGCGAGTTCGCCCGGCACGGATTCGCCGGCGCCCGCATCGACCGCATCGCGGCGGCGGCCAGCGCCAGCAAAGAACGCCTCTACGCCCACTTCGGCGACAAGGAGACGCTCTTCCGGGAGGTGCTCGCCACCAACGTCGTGGAGTTCTTCCAGGCGGTGCGGATGCTGCCCGACAATGTGCCCGAATTCGTCGGCGGAATGTTCGACTTGAGCGTGCGCCGGCCCGAGCACCATCGGATGGTCTCCTGGGCCCATCTCGAGGGGCTGACACTGGAGCCGCCCAGCGCTGACGGGCTACCCCTACCCCAGCTGGCCCTCGCCGCGATCGAGGAGGCTCAGGCCACGGGCCACGTCGACGCGTCCTGGGATCCAACCGATCTCATCGTCGTCCTACTTGGGATCGCGTTGGCCTGGGCACACTGGCCCGACCCTGCTGCCGCGACCACCTCGTCGGCCGTGCTGGCTCGTCGACGCGCCGCGGCGATCGAAGCGGCAGCCCGCGTCATCGCCCCTAGCGCCGGAACACCACCCACCGCATCGCGCAGTACATGAAAATGCCCTCGCAGGCTCCCGCCGCCATCCGGGCCACGTGGTACTCGGCACCCAGGGCCCGCAACCCGGTGGAGACACCGAGAATGAACGCCACGTAGTTGATCGCCACCACGACGACGTAGACACCGACCTGCGGTCCCACCGCACCGTGCGACTGGAAATTCACCACCCGGTTGAGCACGTAGCTGGCCGCGAACGCGCAGACGTAGGCCATCGTCACCGCCGCCCCGAACGTCACGTGCAGCACCCCATGCAGCAGCGTGAGCACCAGCAGGTCGAGCGCGAAAGTGCCGGAGTTGATCACTGCGAAGCCCAGAAAGGTCGGCGGCACAACCGAATTCAGCCCGAATGGCAAACGCTTGACCACCGACTCGCAAGCCCGGTGGAACCAGCCGACAGCACTGACCGAATCCGGCTCCGACCCCACGACCATGTCGCGAGCATGCCACCGGCAACTGTCCGCTTCGTGATGAGCAGACAAACACTTCGAACAGCCGTCCCGCACCCGTCTAGGCTCATGGCTCGTGCGTGCCGTCCTGATCGTCAACCCGAACGCCACTTCCACCACTGCGGCCGGCCGCGACCTCCTCGCCCACGCGCTGGAAAGCCGAGTGGACCTGTCCGTCATCCATACCGACCACCGCGGGCACGCCATCGAGATCGCCGAGGCAGCGAGGAACGACGGCACCGACGTGATCATCGTCCACGGTGGCGACGGAACGGTGAACGAAGTGGTCAACGGGCTGCTGGGCCGGCCAGGCCGGTGGGCAGGAGCGCAGCGACCCGGGCATGGACAAGGGCCAATGCCGGAGACCATGCCCGCGGTGGCGGTGGTACCCGGTGGCTCGGCCAACGTGTTCGCCCGCGCGCTGGGCATCAGCCCCGACCCGATTGTCGCGACAAACCAGCTGGTCGACCTGCTCAGTGCGCGCCGCAACGGCGCAGCCTGGCGCGAGATCGGATTGATGGACTGCGGTGAACGCTGGGCGGTGTTCACCGCAGGCATGGGGGTCGACGGCGACGTGGTGGCAGCCGTCGAGGCGCAGCGCGCCAAAGGCCGCAAGGTCACCCCCGGCCGCTACATCCGCGTGGCGGTCCGCGAGATGCTGGCCAGCGCACGCAACGAGCCGCTGATGACCCTCGAACTGCCCGGCCAGCCACCGCGAACCGGTGTCTACTTCGCGTTCATCTCCAACTCCAGCCCGTGGACATACGCCAACGCCAGACCGGTGTGGACCAACCCGGACACCACATTCGAGACGGGCCTGGGCGTCTTCGCCATCACCAGCATGAACGTCTGGCGCAACCTCATGCTGGTGCGCCGGATGCTGTCGAAGAAGCCGGTGATCAAAGCCAAGCACCTGATCCGCCACGACGATGTGGCGTGGGTGCGGGTCACCGCCGACGAACCGGTCGCCAGCCAGATCGATGGAGATTTTCTGGGGTTGCGCTCCGAAATGACGTTCCGCGTGGTTCCGGGCGCCCTCTGCGTCGTCGCTCCGCCCACAGGGAAGGGCGCTGACCAGCAGTAATGGGACTGCGCCAGAGGATTCAGGGCGCAGATGGATTGAGTGTAGTACAAACGGATAGAGGGTTCGGTAACCCACCCCCAGCCAGACCTTGTAGTGACATTGCCCACGTGTTAACTGAGTTCTATTGACATCCGTCGAGGACGTGAAACGATCGGATGCAACAACACAGAAACATTTGTGTGCACCGCATTAACAGCCGAAGAAAAATCGAGTGCGCTTCGTTGCGCACATAGTAAGGAGTAGCGACAAATGGATTGGCGCCATAAGGCGGTCTGCCGTGACGAGGATCCGGAACTGTTCTTCCCCGTGGGGAACAGCGGACCGGCGCTCGCCCAGATCGCTGACGCGAAGCTCGTCTGTAACCGCTGTCCGGTCACGACGGAGTGCTTGAGCTGGGCTTTGGATTCCGGCCAGGATGCCGGAGTGTGGGGCGGCATGAGCGAGGACGAGCGCCGTGCGCTCAAGCGTCGCAACGCTCGCACCCGCGCACGCAGCAGCGTCTAGCCTGCCCTTTCGACAATTTTGACATCGCGGCCCCGGCAAATGCCAGGGCCGCGATTTCTATTTACAAATGTCGCCTCGATCACATTTGCTATTGGGGAAGTCGCGCACTCGAACGTCGGCCGAGCGGTACCCGCAACACAACATCGGTTCCGCCGCCGGGGACGTCGTGCATTCCCAGCGATCCGTCGAGCTCAGCGGTGACCAGCGTCCGCACGATCTGCAGACCCAACCGGTCGGACTTCTCCAGCGAGAACCCTTCCGGAAGGCCACGCCCGTCGTCGTGCACGACGACGTCGAGCCACCGCGCCGAACGCTCCGCCCGAATCGTCACGCAGCCCTGCTTGGCCGAGGACTCGAAGGCGTGCTCGATGGCGTTCTGCACCAACTCGGTGACCACCATCACCAGTGCTGTGGCCCGGTCGGCGTCGAGCACCCCCAACGCCCCGTCCCGGTTGATCCGGATGGGGCTGTCGACCCGGGCCACGTCGTTCATGATCGGCAGGATCCGGTCGATCACCTCGTCGAGGTTGACCTCCTCGTCCACCGACATCGACAGCGCCTCGTGGACCTGAGCAATCGACGCGACCCGTCGCACCGACTCCATCAGAGCCTCGCGGGCCTCCTCATTGCTGGTCCGGCGGGACTGCAGGCGCAGCAGCGCTGCGACGGTCTGCAGGTTGTTCTTCACCCGGTGGTGGATCTCGCGGATGGTCGCGTCCTTGGACAGCAGCGCGCGGTCGCGGCGCTTGACCTCGGTGACGTCCCGGATCAGCACCGCCGCCCCCGCAGCGGCGCCGTGAACCACCAGCGGCAGCGTGCGCAGCAATACCGCCGCTCCACCCGCATCGACCTCCAGGCGCATGCTCGACCCGCCGGACAGTGAGTCGCGGACGTGTTCGGCCAATTCCTGGGCCTCGAACGGGTCGGAGATCAACGGCCGGGTGATGACCACCAGGTTGTGACCCTCCAACTCGGCGGCCAACCCCATCCGGTGATAGGCCGACAGCGCATTGGGGCTGGCATACGCGACGACGCCGTCGACGTCGAGGCGGATGAACCCGTCGCCGACGCGTGGGCTCGACCGGGACAGCGCCAGATCCCCCACGTTGGGGAAGGTGCCCTCCGACAGCATGTGCAGCAGGTTGCCCGCACAGTCCAGGTAGGCCCGCTCCAGCGGCGACGACGTGCGCCGCTCGGCCAGCGCGGTCTGGTGGGTCAGCACGGCCACCACCTGGTTGCTGTAACGCACCGGGACCGCTTCGACGTTGATCGCGGGTTCGCGCGGCTCGAGATCGCTGTCGCCGCGCCCGATCGCCCCCGACGTGAAGGCCGATGTCACCAGTGGCAGATCGCCGTCCGCGACGACGGAGCCGACGGCATCCCGGATCAGGACCGTCGGGGCGGTGTTGGGTCGGCATTGGGCCACACAGACCAGCCCGCCGTCATCGCGACGCACCCACATCAGATAGTCGGCGAACGAGAGGTCCGCCAAGAGCTGCCACTCGGCCACCACCGCATGCAAATGATCCACCGCACTGCCCGGCAGCATCGTGTGCTCGGCGAGCAGGTCACCGAGGGTGGACACCGGGGCTAGTCGATCACGGCAATGAGGTCGCCGGCCTGGATGACGTCGCCCACGGACACGCTGACCTCGGTGATGGTGCCGCCCACTTCGGCCAGCACCGGGATCTCCATCTTCATGGACTCCAGAAGCACCAGGGTGTCTCCCGCGCCGATCTGGTCGCCCTTGCTGACCACTACCTCGAGCACACTGGCCACGATTTCGGCGCGCACATCCTCGGCCATCTTCACCTCACTCTTGGTACCGCTCGTCTCTCAATGCCGCTCTATCGAACCACAACACCGGGTGGTCAGAGGTTCGACTGCGCCGTGAGACACTTTATTCAGGGCTGAACCATGCAGCGCAAAATTATTGGAGGTACATCATGGCCAAGCGTGGTCGTAAGAAGCGTGACCGCAAGCACAGCAAAGCCAATCACGGCAGGCGTCCCAACGCCTGATACCAAAAGGGCCCGGCAAATCTGCCGGGCACTTTTGTTTGTGCTGCTGCTATCCGCGCCGAATGATCGTGGTCTGGCTGATCTGTAGCCGTACCTTCTCCAGCAGGTGCTGGGGCGCCTTCTCCCCGCTGCACCGCGACGCGACCAGCTTCTTGATCCGCTCCTCGACCCCATAATGACGCAAGCACGTCGGGCACTCTTCGAGATGATGGCGCAGGCGGTCACGCGTCTCGGTGGTGCATTCACCGTCGAGCAGCGTCCAGACCTCGGCGATCACCGCAGCGCACTCGGGGTGGTCGGGGTCCACCGGTCCGATCGGCGGGCGCCACTCGGCTTCGCCGCCCGATACCTGATCGTCGCTCATGACGACACCTCCTCCGGCGCATCTTCCGCGTGCCCGCGGCTGAATCCACGCTCCTTGGCGACGTCGGCCAGCAGGCCGCGCAGCTGGCGCCTACCTCGGTGCAGTCGGGACATCACCGTCCCGATCGGGGTATCCATGATCTCGGCGATCTCCTTGTACGGGAAGCCCTCGACGTCGGCGTAATACACCGCCATTCGAAACTCCTCCGGCAACGCCTGCAGAGCTTCCTTGATCTCGGTGTCGGGCAGCAGTTCGAGGGCCTCGACCTCTGCCGACCGCAGACCAGTGGAGGTGTGCTCGGCGTTGGCCGCCAACTGCCAGTCGGTGATCTCCTCGGTCGGATACTCCGCCGGCTGGCGCTGCTTCTTGCGGTAACTGTTGATGTAGGTGTTGGTCAGAATCCGGTACAACCAGGCTTTGAGGTTGGTGCCTTCGCGGAACGACCGAAAGCCGGCGTAGGCCTTGACCATGGTTTCCTGCAACAAATCTTCGGCGTCGGCCGGGTTGCGCGTCATGCGGAGTGCACCGCCGTAGAGCTGGTCCAGCAGCGGAATGGCGTCACGCTCGAAGCGTGCCGTCAACTCCGCATCGGACTCTTCGCGTTCGGCGACCTGGGCTGGGCCCGAACCGTCGGCGCTGTCGATGTCGGTCATTGTGGGTGACACAGTCCCTTCTGCCGCTGCGCCCGGGACGAGCTCCAGCAGCGGTATCGGACGGATGAAAAGTGCGGGTGCCTGCTCATCGGCCATCATGCAGACTGCAGCTGACACCGGACTTCTCTCCTTCCAATCCTAAGGCTGTGACCAACATCTTTTCGGTCGCGGGCCTCGAGAGCTGCGACCAATGTCCACAACAGGATTTCTCACCGCGCTATTTCCCGTGGTTATTCTGTGCCCCGTGAGTCGTGCGGCCACCCCTGCGATCGCCGCGCTGATCGCGGCCGATGCACCCCATGAGGTGCTGCGTTACCACCATGACCCCCGCTCGGACTCCTACGGCGAAGAGGCGGTCGCCGCTCTGGCGGGTGATTCGGTGGCGCCCGAACAGATCTTCAAGACGCTGGTGATCGCTTCTGGTGCGGTGCTGGCTGTGGCGGTGTTGCCGGTGCCGTGGAAGCTGTCGCTGAAGGCCGCCGCCGCCGCGTTGGGGCTCGCCAAGGCGGCGATGGCCGACCGCGCCGCCGCCGAACGGGCCACCGGTTACGTGCTCGGCGGGATCTCGCCGCTGGGCCAGCGCAAGCGGCTGCCGACAGTGGTCGACGCGTCGGCGCTGGGCTACGACCGGGTGCTGTGCAGTGCGGGCAAGCGGGGCTGGGATGTCGCTCTGGCCCCGCAGGATCTGATTCGGCTGACCGAGGCGGTGACTGCCGACATCCGCGCCGTCTAGGGTGACGGAATGTCCTTCTCCGGCAAGACCATGTTCATCTCGGGAGCCAGCCGCGGCATCGGCCTGGCCATCGCCAAACGCGTCGCCGCCGACGGCGCCAACATCGCGCTGGTGGCCAAGACCACCGAGCCGCATCCGAAGTTGCCCGGCACCATCTACACCGCCGCCAAGGAGATCGAAGAGGCCGGCGGCCAGGCGCTGCCGATCGTCGGTGACGTCCGCGACGGCGACTCGGTGGCCGCCGCCGTGGCCAAGGCCGTCGAGCAGTTCGGTGCCATCGACATCTGTGTCAACAACGCCTCGGCCATCAACCTCGGCTCCATCGAGGAGGTGCCGCTCAAGCGGTTCGACTTGATGAACGGCATCCAGGTGCGCGGCACCTACGCCGTTTCGCGGGCCTGCATCCCGCACATGAAGGGCCGGGAGAATCCGCACATCCTCACGCTCTCGCCGCCGATCCGGCTGGAATCACAGTGGCTCAAGCCGACCCCCTACATGATGGCGAAGTTCGGAATGACGTTGTGCGCCTTGGGAATCGCCGAAGAGATGCGCGACGCCGGCATCGCCTCCAATACGCTCTGGCCACGCACCATGGTTGCCACGGCGGCAGTGCAGAACCTGCTGGGCGGTGACGAGGCGATGGCCCGCTCCCGCAAGCCTGAAGTCTATGCCGACGCCGCCTACGCCGTGCTGAGCAAGCCGGCCCGCGAATACACCGGACAAACGCTGCTGTGCGAGGACGTGCTGGTGGACTCCGGCGTCAGCGACCTGTCGGTCTACGACTGCATTCCGGGGTCGGAGTTGGGGGTGGACCTGTGGGTCGACACCCCCAACCCGCCCGGGTATCGCACGTAGGCGCCTACACCTGCACGACAGTGTTGCGGCCGGTCTCCTTGGCCCGGTACATCGCCTCGTCGGCGCGGGCCGTCGCAGTGGTGGCGCTTTCACCGGGGACGGCGAGGGTGGCACCAATACTCAAGCTGGCGTGGATCATTCCGCCCGGATGGAAGATCGGTTCAGCCGCGCGGTGGCGGATCGATTCCGCGATCTCGATGACGGCGTCGAGGTCGCGGACGGCGGGCAGGAGGACGAGGATCTCGTCCCCGCCGGTGCGGCCCACCGTGTCGCCCGGACGCACGCACTCACGGATGCGGGTCGCCAGGCTCGCGAGCACGATGTCCCCGACAGCGTGCCCCCACTCGTCGTTGATGCGTTTGAAGCCGTCGACGTCGCAGAACAGCACACCCAGGCATCTGCCGTCACCGCCGAGTGTGGTCAACGCCGATTCGAGACGGGCGATCGCCTCGGCCCGGTTCACCAGCCCGGTGAGCTCGTCGAACCGGGCCAGCCGCTCGAGCCGGCGCTCGAACTCGACCTGATCGTCGACGACGCGCAGAGCCGCGATCACTCCGTCGGAGTTCCCGTCGATGCCCACGTACGGCTTCGAGCGGCAGTCGACCCAGCGGAATCCGCCGTCCGCGCAGATGATCCGGAACCGTTCGACGGCGGGTTCCGCTGTGCCGGTGCGGTGTCGGCCCATCCCGACCGAACCCACGTCGTCGGCATGAATGTGGCGACGAAATTCCGAGCCGATCCACGAGCTGTCGCCGAAAGTTGTTCGCACAGAGGGCGAAGCCCACACAACCCGTGCGCCTCGCACATGAATGACGGCGTCCACGGCGTTCTCGGCGAGGATCCGGTAACGCGCTTCGGCGTCTTGCCGTTCGCGGATCAGGAGTGCCCTGTCGATCAGAAGGCGCTGTTCACGCTGGCTCAGGTAGAAAACCGCGACGCCGATCACGACGGCGCCCGCCGAGATCGACAGCGCCCACACCGCGCCTTCCTCGACCCCGACGGCCAGGAACGCCAACCGGGACAGCCCGACGACGAGTGGCAGGGCGACGAACAATGCGGCCATCCGGACCAGGCCCAGACCGTCGGGGCGGGCCAGTAGCCAGGCCACCGGATTCGCGTCGGCGCGCCCGGCGAAGGTCGCCGCGATGAGCAGCAGCAAGCTGACTGCGGTGGCAATGCCCATACCGGTTACCGACGTCATCTCGGTGAGGGAGAGCGCCTGGAACGTATAGACCACCGTCACCAGGAAGGGGATCAGCGCCGCGGACACCAGGCACACCGTTCGTATCGACCTGGCCGCTCGATGGTCCAGGCGCATCAGCGCAACCGCGATGCCCAGCAAGAGGACTGTCACCGCCGTCTGGATGCTCGGCCGACCCGGCCACGGCCTCTGCATGGCCGCGACGCCGCCGGGAAACCACAGCCCGTCCAACCCGAATGCCAGGCCCGTCGCGTACTCCGCGATGAACAGCGTCGCCACCGCAACGCATGCGGCGGCCAACCCACGGGCGACCCATACCTGGGCCCGGGTGCCACGCCGGGACTGGACCAGGATGGCCATACCCAGCGTGGCCATCAACAGGGCAGCCCAGGGCGTCACCTGCGGCCAGGACGGGAAGACTCTGGTGAGCCGCACGGTACCGGTCGCCCAGCCGATCCAGTCCGCAGCGCTGACCAGAAAGACCACCGCCAACGCCGTGCGGCCAGCTCGACGCACCAGCGTTTCGAGCTGCGCGTCGAGCTCGGCCTCGGCCATCAGTTCTCCCCGTGCAACGGTGTACCGGCATTGTGCCGTACCGGGGTGTCAGCCGGACGCACGTTCACCGGGCATTACGTCGGCAAACGCAGAGGACTTAAGTCCACGTCATCCGGGCTTCGGGCGTAGCCCACGCCGCTAGTTCTTCGGGCGTAGCCCACGCTGCTAGTTCTTCGGGCGTAGCCCACGCTGCTAGTTCTTCGGGCGTAGCCCGAAGCGGCGAACGCCCGTGCCCGCGAAGGCCCGCATCGCCGCCAACGCGATCCGGCCCTGCCGCCGCGACGACGAGTACCAGACCAGCTCTGACTTCTGGGTGGGAATTCGCGGGGCGGTGATCGCCTGCTGGCGGCAGAACTTGATCAGGCCGCTCGGGCCACCGGCCCGGTAGCCGATACCGGAGTCCTTCCAGCCGCCCATCGGAAGCGACGGGCAGAAAACGTTGGTCAGGGCGTCGTTGATGTTGACCGCGCCGCACTCCAGTCGACGGGCCACCCGCTCACCGCGTTCGATGTCGCCGGTCCACACCGTGGCCGACAACCCGTACTTGGAGTCGTTGGCCAACCGGATGGCCTCCTCCTCGTCGGCGACCTTCACCACCGGCAGCGTCGGGCCGAACGTCTCCTCGGCAATGCAGGACATCGTCGGGGTGACGTCGGCAAGCACGGTCGGCTGATAGAACGTTCCGACGCCGGTGGGCTTACCCCCGGTCAACACGCGCGCGCCGGCGGCGACCGCGTCCTTGACGTGGCCGTCGACGATATCGCGCTGCGCCGCGGTGGCCATCGCACCCGTGTCGTACTTGAAGCCCGAATCTTCTTGTCCCTGAGCGAGATTGCGGACATTCGCGGTGAGCTTGCCGATGAACTCGTCGTACACCGGAGCCTCGACGTACACCCGCTCCACCGAGATGCAGACCTGCCCGGAATTGAACATCCCGCCCCAGGCGATGCCGTTGGCGGCACGGTCGATGTCGGCGTCGGCCAGCACGATCGCCGGATCCTTGCCGCCGAGCTCCAGGCTGAACGGGATCAGCCGCTCGGCGCAGGCCACCGCGACCTTGCGGCCGGTGGCGGTCGATCCGGTGAAGTGGATGTAGTCGGCATTGTTGATCACCGCGGCGCCGGTCTCGCCGTATCCGGTCGCGAGGCTCAGCACGGGCGGCGCGCCGACCTCGGTCCAGCCCCTGGCGAACTCGACAGCCGAAAGTGGGGTCACCTCAGACGGTTTCAGCAACACTGCCGCCCCCGCGGCGAGCGCGGGCACCACGTCGAGGGCCAGCATCGCCAGCGGGAAGTTCCACGGCTCGATGATCCCGACCAGCTGGTACGGGCGGTAGCGGGTGGTGAGCTTCTTGATCTTGTACAGCGGGCTGTGCGGCTTGGGGTGCGCGTCGGCCAGGAAGGCTTCGGCGTTGCCAGCCCAGTACTTGATCGAGTCGGCGATCGCCACCGGTTCGAGGCTGGCGTCGTTGCGCGACTTGCCCGACTCCGACATCAACACCTCGGTGAGGTGATCGGCGTTGTCGAGGATCCAGTCCTGCCACTTGTACATCCAGACCTTGCGTCCGCGCGGGCCGATCTCTTCCCACTCGGTTTGGAACAACCGGAGCTCGCGGGCTTTCGCGGCGACGGCGTCCGGACCGTCGACGGGCACGAAACCGGCGACGCGGCCGTCGGCCGGGTTGCGCACGGTGATCGTGGCCTTGTCGGCCTTGGGCTCGACGGCGGTCATGGCCGCTCCTCTCGCTGGTCAGGTCTTGGCTGTGAGCCTAACCGGCACCGCGTCGCTAGAACAGGCCAACCGGTTGGTTGTGTGGATCGGCGGGCTCGATGAGCTCCGGACCGTTGTTGCGGACACTGTTGACCAGCGTGGAGACCTCGCGGAGATCGATACCGGCGATGTCGGGCGGTGCCGACAACAGCTCGGCGTCGGCAGGCTGATCGGGATCCAGCCAGCGGTCCCAGTCCGCCTCGTCGAGCACCAGCGGCATCCGGTCGTGGATCTCGGCGAGCTCGCCCACCGCGTCGGTGGTGATGATCGTGCACGTCAACAGCGGCGGAACCTCGGTGGCTTGCCCCGGTCTCCATACCGACCACAACCCGGCCATGAACAGCGGCTCGCCGTCCGCACGGAACATGAAGTACGGCGTCTTACGGGCCTTCTTGCCGGCCGGGGCGTCCGGGTTGGGCTTCCACTCGTAGTAGCCGTCCATCGGAACCAGGCAGCGCTTGCTCTTCGCCGAGGCACGGAATGCCGGTGAACTGGTGACCTTTTCAGCTCGAGCGTTGATCAGTAGGGGGCCCTTGTTGTCGGGGGCCCCGTCGGCGGTCGCCTTCACCCAGGGCGGCACCAGACCCCAGCGCATCATCCGGACCCGCCGGGTCGGGGTGTCGTCCGGATCGTCGTGCCTGCGGACCACCGTGGCGACGGTGGCGGTGGGGGCGACGTTGTAGTTGGGCCCGCGCGCCTCCTTCGCCGCCTCGGTGGCTTCGTCAATGGCGTGGATTTTCTCGGCCAGCAGGGCCGGGTCGGTGGTCACCGCGAATCGTCCGCACATGACTCCATGGTGGCGCACGATCCCGACAGGGCAGGATGTATGCCGTGAGCACCGAGTTGTGGGCCGCGCCGTCAACGTCGTCGCCGGTGCATGCGCGCGTCACCGTGCCCGGCTCGAAATCGCAGACCAACCGCACCCTGGTGCTCGCGGCGCTGGCCGCCGCCCAGGGTCAGGGCACCTCCACGATCAGCGGCGCACTGCGAAGCCGGGACACCGACCTGATGATCGGGGCCATCGCGGCCCTCGGCATCGACGTGTCCGGCGCGGGCGCCGAACTGACGGTCGGCGGGGCGCTCGACCCGGGCCCACACGCGCGGATCGACTGCGGCTTGGCCGGAACCGTGTTGCGGTTCGTTCCGCCGCTGGCAGCTCTGAGCAACGCCGTCGTCGTATTCGACGGTGACGAACAAGCCCGAACGCGGCCGATCGCTCCCCTGCTGGACGCGTTGCGGGGACTCGGTGTCGACATCCACGGCAGCGGTCTGCCGTTCGAGGTCCACGGCCGCGGCGCGGTCGACGGCGGCACGGTGCGCATCGACGCGTCGAGCTCCTCGCAGTTCGTCTCGGGCCTGCTGTTGTCGGGCGCGGCCTTCACCGAGGGCCTGACCGTCGCGCACACCGGCACGTCGGTGCCGTCGGCTCCGCACATCGCGATGACCGTGGCGATGCTGCGGGAGGCCGGTGTCGACGTCGACGACGCCACCACCAACCAGTGGCGGGTGGCGCCGGGGCCGATCGCGGCCCGGCACTGGGACATCGAGCCGGACCTGTCCAACTCGGTCCCGTTCCTTGCTGCGGGAGTGGTGACCGGTGGGGCGGTGGGGATCGCCGGCTGGCCGTCAGCCAGCGTCCAACCCGCCGACACCATCCTGGGTATCCTCAAGCTTCTCGGATCGACTGTGCACCAATCAGATTCGCACCTCGAGGTACAAGGTCCGCAGTCCTACGACGGCTTCGAGGTGGACCTGCACGACGTCGGTGAACTGGCCCCCGCGGTGGCCGCCCTGGCCGCCCTGGCCGCACCTGGCTCGGTGTCGCGGCTGACCGGTATCGCCCATCTGCGCGGCCACGAGACCGACCGGTTGGCGGCGCTGAGCGCCGAGATCGGCGGGCTCGGCGGCCAGTGCACCGAGACCGACGACGGCCTGGTGATCACCGCGACAGCGCTACACGGGGGCACCTGGCGTTCCTACGCCGACCACCGAATGGCGATGGCCGGGGCCATCATCGGGCTCCGCGTGCCCGGTGTCGAAGTCGAGGACATCGGGACGACCGCCAAAACCTTGCCGGAGTTCGCGGCGCTGTGGACCGAGATGGTGGGGGTCGGTTGAGCCCACGCGAGTACGACGAGTCCGACGTCAAGATCCGGTCGGGCCGTGGCTCGCGCCCGCGCACCAAGACCCGGCCCGAGCACGCCGACGCCGAGGCGGGCATGGTGGTCACCGTCGACCGCGGCCGCTG
Source organism: Mycolicibacterium aromaticivorans JS19b1 = JCM 16368 (assembly GCF_000559085.1). Classification (NCBI taxonomy): domain Bacteria; kingdom Bacillati; phylum Actinomycetota; class Actinomycetes; order Mycobacteriales; family Mycobacteriaceae; genus Mycobacterium; species Mycolicibacterium aromaticivorans. Next base: position 1,268,052 of record NZ_JALN02000001.1, read on the forward strand.
GGGCTGCGTCCTGGGCGATGATCCGCATCGGCTCGTCACGGCGATGCGGGCCCGGGAACTGGGCCGCACCCCGATCGTCGTCGGCGACCAGGTCGATGTCGTCGGCGACCTGACCGGACGGCCGGACACGCTGGCCCGGATCGTGCGGCGCGGTGAACGGCGAACGGTGTTGCGCCGCACCGCCGATGACACCGATCCGACCGAGCGGGTGGTGGTCGCCAACGCCGACCAGTTGCTGATGGTGGTGGCACTGGCCGATCCCCCGCCGCGCACCGGCCTGGTGGACCGTGCGCTCATCGCGGCGTACGCCGGCGGACTGCGGCCGATCCTGTGCCTGACCAAGACGGATCTGATGCCGGCCGAGTCGTTCGCCGAGCAGTTCGCCGATCTGGACCTCACGGTGCTGACCGCGGGGCGGGGCGACCCGATCGACCAAGTCGAGGAGATGCTGGCGGGACAGGTCACCGTGCTGCTCGGCCACTCCGGGGTCGGCAAGTCCACTCTGGTGAATCGCCTTGTTCCGCAGGCATTTCGAGCCACCGGCGAAGTGTCCGGGGTAGGCAAGGGCAAACACACCTCCACGCAGTCGGTGGCGCTGCCGCTACCGGGCGGCGGCTGGGTGGTCGACACCCCGGGCATCAGATCGTTCGGGCTGGCCCATATCCAGCCCGACGATGTGTTGCGGGCGTTTTCGGATCTGGCGGAGGCCATCGCAGACTGCCCGCGCGGATGCGGCCACCTCGGCCCGCCCGCCGACCCGGAGTGCGCCCTGGACTCGCTCACCGGCGCGCCCGCGCGGCGAGTCGCAGCGGCCCGACGGCTACTCGCCGCGTTGTCAGACGGCGCGGCGTACTGATAATTGTTTGCAACACCAACCGAGAGGGCACGCCGCACACATGAGCACTGTTCCGAGCTTGACACTCAATGACGGCACCACGATCCCGCAGCTGGGGTTCGGCGTCTTCCAGATCGACCCGGACGAGACCGCGTCCGCGGTGCGCACCGCCCTCGAAATCGGCTATCGCCACATCGACACCGCCGAGATGTATCAGAACGAGAAGGGCGTCGGGCAGGGCGTCCGGGACTTCGGCATCGACCGCAGCGAGGTGTACATCACCAGCAAGCTCAACAACGGATTCCACAAGCCCGACGATGCACGGCGCGCATTCGACGCGACGATCGAGGCGCTCGGCTTCGACTACGTCGACCTGTTCCTGATCCACTGGCCGCTGCCGACGCTGTATGACGGCGACTTCGTCTCCACCTGGAAGACGTTGGAGGAGTTCAAGAATGACGGCCGGGCCCGCAGCATCGGGGTGTCAAACTTCCAGATCCACCATCTGGAGACCCTGGCCCGCGACACCGAGACGGTGCCCGCCGTCAACCAGATCGAGGTGCACCCCTACTTCGCCAACGACGAGCTGCGCGCTTACGGCACCGACCACACCATCCTCACCGAGGCGTGGTCGCCGATCGCTCAGGGCGCGGTGCTCGGCGATCCGGTGATCGGCAAGATCGCCGAGCGGCTGGGTAAGAGCCCGGCCCAGGTGGTGCTGCGCTGGCACATCGAGCGCGGCGACATCGTGTTCCCGAAATCCGTTACCCCGGAGCGGATCAAGGAGAACCTGGAGATCTTCGACTTCGAACTCGGCGACGACGACATCGACGCCATCACCGCGCTCGACAAGGGCGAAGCCGGTCGGCGCGGTCCGAACCCGGACACCTTTGACTACATCCCGAAGTAACCGGTAGCCGAGACGCTGGTAATGACGAGATCGACGCCAGCGAGGGAGTTATTCGACCTTTTCCTCGCCGGCGTCGATCTCGATAAATCGCTAGGCGGCTTTGGCCGTGCGCTTGGCGCGTCGCTTCTGACGAGCCGTCGCGATCGCGGTCTTGAGCCCGCGCTTGCGGCCGGTCGCCGGGTCCACACCCGCGTAGCCCGATTCGAGCTCGGCGAACATCCGCTCGCTGCGGGTCTCAGGTGCATCGTCGGCGGTGTCGCGCAGGTACTTGTCCGGCAACGACAGCTTGGCGATCGTGCGCCAGGTCTTGGCGTACTGCACCAGGAACGGGCCCGTGGTGTAGGGCAGGTCGTACTTGTCGCAAATCTGCCGCACCCGCACCGAGATCTCGTGGTACCGGTTGCTGGGCAGGTCAGGGAACAAGTGGTGCTCGATCTGGTACGACAGGTTGCCGGTCATGAAGTCCATGGCGCGGCTGCCTGAGATGTTGGCGCTACCCAGCATCTGGCGTAGATACCACTGACCCTTGCTCTCACCGACCATGTCGGTCTTGGTGAATTTCTCTGCGCCATCCGGGAAGTGGCCGCAGAAGATCACCGCGTTGGCCCACACGTTGCGGATCACGTTGGCCACAGCGTTGGCGGTGGCCGTCGAGCGGTAGGTGGCGCCGGGCGACAACGACGTGATCGCCGGGTAGGCCACGTAGTCCTTGAGCAGCTGCCGTCCCGCTTTGGCGCCGAACTCACGCACCCGGATCAGGGTGGCCTTGCGGTCGTCGCGGCCCTTGGAGATCTTGCCGAGCTCCAGGTGCTGCAGGCCGACACCCCACTCGAAGCCGATCGCCAGCAGGGTGTTGAACAGCAGGTTGCCGTACAGGTTGAACGGCTTCCACTTGGCATCGCGGGTGACCCGGATGACGCCGTAGCCGACGTCATCGTCCATACCGAGGATGTTGGTGTACTTGTGGTGCATGAAGTTGTGGGTGAACCGCCAGTGCTTGGACGCCCCGCTCATGTCCCACTCCCACGACGAGGAGTGAATCTCGGGATCGTTCATCCAGTCCCACTGGCCGTGCATGACGTTGTGGCCGATCTCCATGTTCTCGATGATCTTGGCCACGCCCAGGGTCACGGTGCCCGCCCACCAGGCGGATCGTTTGGAGCTGGCAGCCAGCATCAGTCGCCCGGCGACCTCGAGACCGCGCTGGGCGGCGATGGTGCGGCGGATGTAGCGCGCATCCCGCGCGCCGAGGGAATCTTCGATGTCCTGGCGGATGGCGTCGAGCTCAACCGCCAAGCTTTCGATGTCTGCATCAGTCAGATGCGTAAACGCTTCCACATCGGTAATAGCCATTAGTCACGCCTCCCTTCTTGTGCCTACGCTACCGTAACCTACGTACCCGTAGGTTACTAGCCAGTAAACCTCAGACGTCAACCACACAGTCGCCCGAAGCGGCCGAAATACACGTCTGAATTCGGGTGCCCGGCTCGTGCTCCGCACCCGTACGCAGGTCGCGGACGTGGCCTTCCACCAGGGGCACCACACACGACTGGCAGATGCCCATCCGGCAGCCGAACGGCATCCGCAATCCGGCCTGCTCGCCGGCCTCCATCAGCGACGTCGCCGCATCCACCTGTACGGACTTGCCACTGCGGCCGAACGTCACCGTCCCGCCCTCCCCGTGGGTGGCCGTCCGGGACGCCGCGAACCGCTCCAGATGCAGGCGGTCGCCGATGCCGGCGGCCTGCCACACCTTCTCGGCCTCGGTGAGCATCCCCTCCGGACCACAGGCCCAGGTCTGGCGCTCCCGCCAGTCCGGGACCAGATCGTCGAGCCGGCTCAGGTCCAGGCGCCCCTCGGTGCGGGTGGTACGGACGGTCAGCCGATACCCGTCGTGCTCACGAGCCAGCTGCGCGAGCTCCCCGGCGAACATCACGTCGGATTCGGTTGGGGCCGAATGAATATGGACGATATGACCTGGGCCGCCGATCTGATCGCGGCGCTCCAGCGTCCGCAGCATCGACATCACCGGGGTGATTCCGGAGCCGCCGGTCAAGAACAACACCGACGCCGGCGACGGGTCCGGCATCACGAAATTGCCCTGCGGTGCGGCCAGCCGCACGATCGTGCCGGGAGTGACGCCGCCGACCAGGTGGGTGGACAGGAAGCCCTCCGGCATCGCCTTGACGGTGATCGTGATGGTGCGCGAGCGGCCGGCGCCGTCGGCGTGCGGGCTCGAGGTCAGTGAATACGACCGCCACCGCCAGCGGCCGTCGACCAGAAGGCCGATACCGATGTACTGGCCGGCTTGGTAATCAAAGGTGAAACCCCAGCCCGGCTTGATCACCAGCGTGGCCGAATCCTCGGTCTCCCGCCGGACCTCGACCACCCGGCCGCGCAGTTCGCGCGCCGACCACAACGGGTTGGCCAGTTTCAGATAGTCATCGGGCAGTAGCGGCGTGGTGATCCGCCCGAACAGTGCCCGGACCGCGTCGATCGCGGGATTGCGTCCTTCGCCGGCCACCTTCGGTCGCACGGTGTCGACCACGTTCGCACTGATCTTGACCTGGTTCTTCGCCATTGCGCACCTCCTCTCGACGTCAAACCTACGGTACCGTAACTTACGGTTCCGTATCCAGGCGTCAGAGCAATTCGAGCAGGAACGGCAACTCCTGGGTGCCGTACCAGGCCAAGGGGTGATCCGCGGCGTCGCCGACGGTCAATTCGGCGTCCTCATCGCCCAGATCAGCGTCGTCGATCACCGCCATCGCGGCCTTGACCGCCGGCTCGGCCGCCGAGTTGTCGACATAGGCGGCAACCACCTGGTCCAGGTTCACCCGTCCGCTGACCCGCACCACCGCGTCGTCGAGATCAGGGCGCGCGGTCGCATCCGCATCGGCGATCACAACCGCGCGCCGCAGTGGCAATTGCGGGTCGGCGTTGTCGGATTCGGCGGCCAGCAGCCGCAGCGACGCCAGCGCGGCTTCTCCGATCGCGACCTCGGCCAGCTCCTCGTCGTCGCCCTCGGCGTAGGACTCCCGCAGAGTCGGCGTGACCGCGAACGCCGTCCCGCTCAACGGCTGCATCGACCCATCGGCGACCAGCTGTTGCAGCATGGCCAACGTGGCTGGGATATAGACCCGCATCCCGGCAGATTATCCGCTGCGCCTAGGCGCCGTTCCCGAGCAGGGTGGAGACGTGATCGTCGACATAGGTCGACAGCTCTCGCGCCGGCCGCTGATAGTCGCCCATCGGCGGCCGTTTGGGCAGATCGACCTTCGGGTGCTCGACATGTTCGTAGTCGATGCCTTTCAGCAGATGGGCCATCATGTTCAGACGCGCGTGCTTCTTGTCGTCGGACTCCACCACGAACCACGGGCTGGCCGGGGTGTCGGTGCGCACCATCATCTGATCCTTGGCACGCGAGTAGTCCTCCCAGCGATAGATGGACTCGAGGTCCATCGGGCTGAGCTTCCAGCGCCGCAACGGATCCTTGCGCCGTTTCTTGAACCGGCGGAGCTGCTCATCGTCGGAGACCGAGAACCAGTACTTGCGCAGGATGATTCCTTCGTCGATCAGCATCTGCTCGAAGATCGGGCACTGCCGCAGAAACAGCTCGTGCTCGACCGGCGTGCAGAAGCCCATCACCACTTCGACACCGGCGCGGTTGTACCAGGATCGGTCGAACAACACGATCTCGCCGCGCGCCGGCAGATGCTCGACATAGCGCTGGAAATACCACTGGCCGCGCTCACGTTCGGTCGGTGCGGGCAACGCGGCGATGCGCGCAATCCGGGGGCTCAGGTACTCGGTGATGCGCTTGATCGTGCCGCCCTTGCCGGCCGCATCGCGGCCTTCGAACACGACGACGACCCGCGCGCCGGTGGCCTTTACCCACTCCTGCAAGGACACCAATTCGGTTTGTAGCCGATATAATTCGGCTTCGTAGATGTCGTTGGGAATCTTGCGATTAACCTTGGCGACCGGCTCGTCACCCTTCGATTTGGCCTTACCCATCGCCGAATCCTACGTCTGCCGCGCGGCTTCGAGCAGTTCCTCGAGAGATTCGGCCAGCAGCGTCGGCAGCACGTCCACATCGCTCATGGCATCGCGATCGGCGTGGATGCCGAAATAGAGCATGCCGCAATACGATGTGACGCCGATGGCCAGCACCTGGTTGTGCAACAGCGGCGGCACCGCGTACGTCTCGAGCAGCTTCGCCCCGGCCACATACATCTGCGACTGCGGCCCAGGGACATTGGTGATCAACAGATTGAACTGGCGGGCCGAGAACTGGGTGGCGACCCGGGTGCCCATGGCATGCAACGTCGGCGGCGCGAAGCCCGACAGGGTGAGGATGGTGCGGGCGTCCACCAGACTGGCTGCCGCCGAATGCGACTCGGTGGTGTGGGCAATCTGAGACAGACGTACCACCGCGTTGCCCTCGCCGATCGGGAGGTCGACCAGGAACGGGGCGACCTCGCTGATGGCCTGGCCCGGACCGGACGACTCCAGGACCGCCTCGGGGTACACCGACGTCGGCGCCATGGCCCGCGCAGTGGAGCTGGTGGTGACCGGCTCGCCGCGCGACAGCAGCCAGTTGCGCAGGGCACCGGCGATGACGGCCAGCACCACGTCGTTCACGTCGCAGTCGTAGCGCGAACGCACCAGCCGGTAGTCCGCGAGGGAACCGACGGCAACCGTAAACCGCCGATTGCGCGACACCTTGGTGTTCAGCGGACTATTCGGTGCGGTACCGCGGGCCACGGTGCGCGCCACGTCGGTCAGCCGCCGCGCCAGATCGACCACTTCCCCGCTGTTGCGGGCCAGCTCGCCGACGGCGGAGGTGACCGCCTGCATCTGCATGCGGGGCCGGGCCAGCCACTCCCCGACAGCGCCGAGCAGCAGCTGGCCGTTGGTGGGTTCGCGGCCCGGGATCCAGATGTCCTCACCGAACGTCGGCGGCTTCTGCGTGCGGTCGGCGATGACGTGGCCGATCTCCAGCGCCGTCATCCCGTTGACCAGCGCCTGGTGCGACTTCGTGTAAATGGCCAGCCGGTTCTTGGACAGCCCCTCGATCAGGTACATCTCCCACAGCGGCCGCGACCGGTCCAGCGGGCGCGACCCCAGCCTGGCGATCAGTTCGTGGAGCTGCGAATCGCTTCCCGGTGACGGCAGCGCAGAACGCCGGACGTGATAGGTGATGTCGAAGTCCGGATCGTCGACCCATACCGGCCGCGCCAAACCGAAGGTGACCTCGCGGACCTTCTGGCGATAACGCCGGATCTGCGGCAGCCGATGTTCGACGGTTTCCAGCAGGGTCTCGTAACTCAACCCGGCGCGGGGCTTGCGCACGATCGCCAGGGAGCCGACGTACATGGGGGTGGAGGTGTTCTCCAGGTGATAGAACGAGGCGTCCGACGCTGACAGCCTAGTCACCATCGTTGCGACATTCCCCTCATCGACAATCCCCGCCCCGTCCCGACACGGTAGCCGTCAACCCCGGGTCAGCGCATCGCGGGTGCACACACCATCGTCGAAACTGTGCCATCATGACGCCATCGGTTCGCCCCTCTCCGGCAGCCGGTCGCCCCGTTGACCGCTTTCGGAGAGTGCCCATGTCCTGTGTCGTTCCCGTCGTCGACTACGAACCGCCGGTGTTGCGCAGCGCCCCCGAGCGGGTGCACCTGCCGGGTCCCCGCACCCTCGGACCGTCGCACCGCCCCGCGCAACAGCCGATTCCTTCCGCCCCGATGCGTGCGGCGGGCGGCTTCGCCGACGCCGCGCTGAGACGGGTCCTCGAGGTGATCGACCGGCGGCGCTCGCTGGCCCAGCTGCGACCACTGCTGGCCGCCGGATTGGTGGAGTCACTGCTGCCTGCCGTCGCGCGACACGACGGCGACGGCGCCGCACGATTGCGCCGGCTACGGGTGCAACCCGTCGGGACCGACGGCGCGGCAGCCGAAGTGGCGGCCACCTACAGCCGGGACGGCCGCACCCATGCCATCGCCTGCCGCGTCGAACAGGTGCTGACGCCGACCGGATTGCGCTGGCAGGTGGTAGCCCTGCACATCGGCTGACCGAGTGGCTTGACCGCGCCTAACCCCGCCGCAACCTGCTGCTGCTCTTGGACTGCTTGCGCGCGGCTTCGCGTCGCTCCTTGCGGGTGGTGCCCGCGGTCGCGGCCTGCTTGCCGCCGCCGTTGCGCTTGACTTCCGCCGAGCCGTCTTCAGCGGGACCGCTGTAGGTCAGCTGCCGGGAGTCCTCGTCGTCGATTCCCTTGGCACGCAAGGCCGGTGCAGGCTCGCGCTGCTGCCCGCCCAGATCCGCCAGACCCTGTGGGGTGTCCACCGGCGCGACCGCCGGCGACGGCGTTGCCTCCACCTGGACGTTGAACAGGAAGCCGACCGACTCCTCTTTCAGGCCGTCCAGCATGCCGACGAACATGTCGTAGCCCTCGCGCTGGTACTCGACCAGCGGATCGCGCTGGGCCATCGCCCGCAGGCCGATGCCTTCCTTGAGGTAGTCCATCTCGTAGAGGTGCTCGCGCCACTTGCGGTCGATCACGTTGAGCAGCACGTTGCGCTCCAGCTGGCGCATGGCGCCCTCGCCGGCAAGGCCCTCGATCTCGGCTTCCCGTCGCGCGTAGGCCTTTTCGGCGTCCTCGATCAGCGCGTCGAGCAGCTCTTCACGCGTGAGTTCACCGGGCTCTCCGACGGCGTCGTTGTCGAGCAGGTCGTGGTGGTCGATGCCGACCGGGTAGAGCTGCTTGAGCGCGGTCCACAGCTGCTCGAGGTCCCAGTCCTCGGCGTAGCCCTCGGCGGTGGCGCCGTTGACGTAGGCGGTGATGACGTCGACCAGCATGTCGTGGGCCTGCTCCTGCAGGTTCTCCCCCTCGAGGATCCGGCGGCGCTCGGCGTAGATGACCTTGCGCTGCTGGTTCATCACCTCGTCGTACTTGAGGACGTTCTTGCGGATCTCGAAGTTCTGCTGCTCGACCTGGGTCTGCGCGCTCTTGATCGCGCGGGTGACCATCTTGGCCTCGATCGGCACGTCGTCGGGCAGGTTGAGTCGCGTCAGCAGGCTTTCCAGCGTTGCGCCGTTGAATCGCCGCATGAGCTCGTCACCCAGCGACAGGTAGAAGCGGGACTCACCAGGGTCGCCCTGCCGACCGGAACGGCCACGAAGCTGGTTGTCGATACGCCGTGACTCGTGGCGTTCGGTGCCCAGCACGTAGAGGCCACCGACCTCGATGACGTGCTCGGCCTCTTCAGCGGCCTGCGCCTTGACCTTGGGCAGTTCCTCCTGCCAGGCGGCCTCGTACTCGTCAGGGGTCTCGACGGGATCCAGGCCCCGCTCACGCAGCCGGGTGTCGACGAGGAAGTCGACGTTGCCGCCGAGCACGACGTCGGTACCGCGGCCGGCCATATTGGTGGCCACCGTGATCGCACCACGCCGGCCGGCCTCGGCGATGATGCCGGCCTCCTGCTCGTGGAACTTGGCGTTGAGCACGTTGTGCGGGACGCGCCGCTTCTGGAACTGGCGCGACAGGTACTCGGAGCGCTCGACGCTGGTGGTGCCGATCAGGACCGGCTGGCCCTTCTCGTAGCGCTCGACGACGTCATCGACGACGGCGATGTACTTGGCTTCCTCGGTCTTGTAGATCAGGTCTGTCTGGTCCTTGCGGACCATCGGCCGGTTCGTCGGGATCGGAACCACGCCCAGCTTGTAGATCTCGTACAGCTCGGCGGCCTCGGTCTCGGCGGTACCGGTCATGCCCGCGAGCTTGTCGTAGAGCCGGAAGTAGTTCTGCAGCGTGATCGTGGCCAGCGTCTGATTCTCGGCCTTGATCTCGACGTTCTCCTTGGCCTCGATGGCCTGGTGCATGCCCTCGTTGTAGCGCCGGCCGATCAGCACGCGGCCGGTGAACTCGTCGACAATCAGCACTTCGCCGTTGCGGACGATGTACTCCTTGTCGCGTTCGAAGAGCTCCTTGGCCTTCAACGCGTTGTTGAGGTAGCTGACCAGCGGCGAGTTGGCCGCCTCGTACAGGTTGTCGATGCCGAGCTGATCCTCGACGAACTCGACACCCAGCTCGTGCACACCGATGGTGCGCTTCTTGATGTCGACCTCGTAGTGCGTGTCTTTCTTCATCATCGGGGCCAGGCGGGCGAACTCGCTGTACCAGTGCGAGGCGCCGTCGGCGGGGCCGGAGATGATCAGCGGGGTACGGGCCTCGTCGATGAGGATCGAGTCGACCTCGTCGACGATCGCGTAGTTGTGGCCGCGCTGCACCATCTCCTCGACCGAATGCGCCATGTTGTCGCGCAGGTAGTCGAAGCCGAACTCGTTGTTGGTGCCATACGTGATATCGGCGGCGTAGGCCGCGCGGCGCTCGTCAGGGGTCAGGCCGGACAGGATGACGCCGACCTCGAGGCCCAGGAAGCGGTGCACCCGTCCCATCCACTCGCTGTCGCGCTTGGCCAGGTAGTCGTTCACGGTGACGACGTGCACGCCCTCATCGCCCAGGGCGTTGAGATAGGCGGGAAGCACACAGGTCAGGGTCTTGCCCTCACCGGTCTTCATCTCCGCAACGTTGCCGAAGTGCAGCGCGGCGCCGCCCATCACCTGGACATCGAAGTGGCGCTGCTGCAGCACCCGCCAGGCCGCCTCGCGAGCGACGGCGAAAGCCTCGGGCAGCAGGTCATCGAGGCTTTCGCCGTCAGCAACGCGCTTCTTGAATTCGTCGGTCTTGGCCCGCAGCTCGCCGTCCGACAGCTTCTCTACGTCGTCGGACAAGGTGTTGACGTAGTCAGCCACCCCCTTGAGGCGCTTGACCATGCGACCTTCACCAAGGCGCAGCAACTTCGACAGCACGTTTTCCCCTGAACATATATAGGAGGGGCCCCCTGTGAATCGGAGGCTTAAGCGACCTCCATCCTAGGTGACGCGCTGGTCGGACCCGGGCAGCGGCGATCACCCCAGCCGGATCAACCCATAGTCGTAGGCGTGCCGGCGATAGACGACCGACGGCCGATCGGTCTCCTTGTCCTGGAACAGGAAGAAATCGTGGCCCACGAGTTCCATCTCGTAGAGCGCGTCGTCGACCGTCATCGGCTTGGCCGGATGCTCCTTGGTCCGCACGATGCGGCCCGGTTCATGGTCGTCGAGCACCTGCTCCTGGGCGGTGGCCCTTTCGGGGGTGAACGCTGCGGCCGCGTCGAGGAGCGGGGTCACCGCGGTGGCCTCGTGCAGCGATACCGGGGTCTTGTCGCCGTAGTGAACCTTGCGGCGGTCCTTGGTGCGCCGCAGCCGGTTCTCAAGTTTGTGGACGGCGGCCTCGAAGGCGCCGTAGAAACTCTCCGCGCATGCCTCCCCACGGACCACCGGGCCGCGACCGCGCGCGGTGATCTCTACGTGCTGACAGTTCTTTCGCTGGCGGCGGTTGCGTTCGTGCTCGAGCTCGACGTCGAAGCGGTAGATCGAGCGGTCGAACCGTTCGAGGCGAGCGAGCTTCTGCGCCACGTAGACGCGGTAGTGATCGGGGATCTCGACGTTGCGTCCGCACACCTGAACTTCGGCGTTGGCGGATTCGGCAAGGTCTTCATCGTCGGCGAGTAATTGACCGGTGTTCGCGGAATCGATTGACATGCTTGACAACTCGTTTCTGTTACGGGTTGCACGCACTCTGGCGTGCCGGCCTGTCTTGGGATGCTGCGCCGACAGGATTGGCACGAAACTCACCCGCCGGCGCTAGGGGTCGAGGAACCTCACCTCCTACCGTCACTCGGCGAAGCGGCGGGCCTGTGGACTAGACCGCCCCCGTGATGTGTTCACGGTGTGTTGGCCCCGACGGTAGTCGTTGTTCACGCCGGCGTGCCACCTTTTTGGCCCACCTGTTTCGAAGTCTTTCGACCCCTGTTACACCGATCGTCGCCCGCCCAGGTCAGGCGTGCGCCAATGCGAGCACGGCCGTTACATTCACGCCGGATTCGTGGAGAGTCCGCACCGCCTCGCGGGCGGTGGCGCCGGTGGTGACGATGTCGTCGACGAGCAGGACCTCGCCTGTCACACGTGTGGTCAGCGTGATCCGGCCGGCCAGGTTGCGTTCACGGTCGGCGACCGTGAGGCCGACGGAGTCGCGGACCATCGCCCGGGTCTTCAAGGCCCGGACGACGCCGATGTCACGGTTTTCCCGGACGGCTTGTGTCGCGATGCGCAGGACGGGATCTCCGCCGCGGCGACGAGCGGCCAAGGCGCGGGTGGGCGCCGGGACGATCGTGAACGGAATATCGAGGATGCCCCAGGTTTCGAGTTGGTGTATTCCCAGGGCAAGGGCACGGGCGAAGGGAGCGACGAGATCGCGACGGCCGTGTTCCTTGAGCGCGACGATGGCCTGCCGCCGTGGGCCCACGTAGCGGCCAAGAGCAAAGACGGGCACGCCGGGGTCGATGCGCGGTGTGACGAGATGCGGTTCGTCGGTGTGGACGTTCAGTGTCGAGGCGCAGACGTCGCACCATTTGGTTGACGGCGCGCCGCAGCCTCCGCATTCGAGCGGGAGGATGAGGTCGAGCATGGCTTGAGTGTGACGCGTCCTGGCGATGTGGCGGGAGTACTGTCCACAGGGGTGGCTGAGACGACGGGATTCGTCGAGGCGAACGGGCTGACGTTCGCCTACATCGAGGAGGGCTCAGGGCCTCTGGTGCTCATGCTTCACGGTTTTCCGGACACTGCGCACACGTGGGATCACCTTCGTCCGCTGATTGCTAATCGCGGCTGCCGGGCGGTGAGCCCGTTCATGCGGGGCTTCCACCCGACTGCGGTGCCTGCCGTAGATCCGGGCCAGGAGACGTTGGCGCATGACGTACTGGCGTTGATCTCTGCGCTGGGAGCTTCCGAGGCCGTTCTCATCGGTCACGACTGGGGCGCGTCGGCGGTCTATGGCGCGGCAGCGCTGCGGCCAGACTTGGTTTCCAAACTGATGACTGTTGCGATTCCGCATCCGGCGACATTGAAGCCTTCATTTCGGAAAGTCTGGGGTGCAAGGCATTTCGCTACCTATAAGCTTCCCGGAGCCGCGAAAAGATTCGCCCGCAACGATTTCGCGGCGTTACCTGCGATCTATCGGCGATGGTCGCCGACATGGAATCCTCCCGACTCGGAGTTCGACGCCGCGCGGGAGTGCTTCTCGAGTCCGGGCAGCCTCGACGCGGCGTTCGGCTATTACCGCAAGTTGTCGCCGCTTCCGTCCGCGTCATTGCGAGCGAAGATCGCTGTGCCGACCGTCGCCTTCGCCGGGTTGGATGATCCGGTGGCCGAGCCCGCGGACTATCGCCGCGCCAGACGGATGTTTTTGGACGACTATAGGATTGAGGAAGTTCCGGGTGGGCACTTCATGCATCGGGAACATCCGGACCTGTTCGCCGAGCGAGTGTTGAGTCACCTGTGAGCCGTCGGTTTTTGTCGGACCCTGCTGTCATCATGGAGTTATGTCCTCGACCACCGTGCTCAGCCCGAAGGAGCGTCTGGAGGTGGTGTTTGAGGAGTTGGCGGAGCTGGCCGGCCAGCGCAACGCGATCGACGGCCGCATCGTGGAGCTTGTCGCCGAATTGGATCGCGACGACCTCTGCGGTATGACCGGGGCGCGGTCCGTCGCGGCCGTGGTGGCCTGGAAGCTGGGCACCTCACCCTCCAACGCCAACACCATTTCGGCTGTCGCACATCGACTTTCTGAATTTCCGCGATGCACACAAGGCATGCTGGAAGGCCGGTTGTCCCTGGATCAGGTCGGCGTCATCGCCCAACGAGCCGCCGACGGCTCCGACGAGCACTACGCACAGCTGGCCGCGGTTGCGACAGTCAGCCAGCTGCGCACAGCGATCAAGCTGGAACCCAGGCCCGACGGCGCGTCCCGTCCAGAACCGCGACGCGCGATCACCAATACCTCCGGTGAGGACACGACGACCTGGAAGATCACCCTTCCGCATAGCGAAGCAGCCACGTTCGACGCCGCGCTGCAGTCCCATCATGATGCGTTGGTCGCAGACTGGAAACGCGATCACGACGCCGACTCTGCAGACAACGCGCCACCGTTGCCGAACGCCACTGATGCGTTCATGAGCCTGGTCGAGGCCGGCTGGGACACCGACGTCGCCCGCCGCCCCCACGGACAGCGCACCACCGTGGTCGTTCACGTCGACGTCGAAAAGCACACCGGGCAACTACATCTGGGTCCGCTGCTCTCCGATGGCGATCGCCAATACCTGACGTGCGACGCCACCTGCGAAGCATGGTTCGAACGCGACGGCCAACCCATCGGCGCCGGCCGCACCACCCGGACCATCAACCGGCGGCTCCGTCGCGCCCTCGAACACCGCGACACCACCTGCGCAGTCCCCGGCTGCAACGTCACCCGCGGACTGCACGCTCATCACATCCAACACTGGGAAAACGGCGGCCCCACCGAACTGCACAACCTGGTGCTGCTGTGCCCCTTTCACCACCGCGCACACCACCACGGCGACATCACCATCACCGGGCCTGCACACCAGCTGACCGTCACCGACAGCGACGGCGAACCCCTCAGTTCGCGCTCACTCGCCCGCCCACCACACCATCCACCACCGACGGTTCCACCCTGCCCCGGACCCACCGGCGAACGCGCAGACTGGAAGTGGTACCAACCCTTTCAGCCGAAAGCACCACCGGAGAACTAGGTTGATTTACTGCTGGGCCGGCTATCGGACCAGATAGGTGTAGTAGTTGCCGAGCGCGGTGAGCGCTTCCAGCGAAAGATCAGGATGGCGCTCGGCCGTGATGACGTTCACCGCGTTGCCGCCGTCGCTCAGCTAGGCCTGTCCAATCGAGGTCAATTTTTATTGTCTCAGCGAGGATTTCGCGCAGGCGCTCACGCAGTTCCTCGGCTCGGTCGCCGAACCCTTCGCCGAACTGCTGATCATTTCGGCCCGGGTAGTTCTTGAGGTAGACGCAGATGGCGGTGCCGAGATCGGGCTGTTCGGTTGTCATATCGCGGTGCCGCGGTTCCAACCAGGCTTCTGAATGAGCAACTCGTCGTGCTCGTGCCGGCGACATGACTCTACAAATTCAAGTGCCGCCTCATGGTCGGCCATGAAGTGTTCGTACTGAGCGGGTGTCAGTCGGTAGTACTCCTCGTAGTCAATGATTCCGACCGTCACCGGAAAAGAAACGTAATTGCCACCGGTTTCGAGATCGACCCCCAGGGAGTAGCAGTCCTCCCGGGAGAAGTACGTGTCCTCAAAGCGTTCGACTATCAATTTCGTCACCTTCGACATGGTTGCAAAGGATCGTAGTGAATTCAGGCGTTGAGTTCCGCCAGCGTGACCGCGAGGTACGGACCGCGGGGATTGATGACCAGGCCGCTGTAGCCCTGATCGCGGGCTATCTCGATCACCTTCTCTGTCGTGCTGGCCATGACGGCGTCCGCGACGTTGTGGGCTACGACCTCCGGGGCACTTGTGAACGCGAAGAGTCCAGGCGACCCGTCCGGCATTCCTGTTGCGCGGAAACCCACCTTCCCCGGCTGCGATGTCTCGTCGACGCCGAGGAGCAGAGGGCCGTCCTGCCTGAGCAAGTCGAGCACCGCCTGCCGGTCGATGCGTCCAGCATTGAAATCCACCGTGGCGGTCTTGAGTGCCTCGTTGTTGGGGTTGCGCAATGCGAAGTCGATCTCGGCCGCAGACACCGCACAGGTCGGTCCGGCGGGATCGATGTAGAGCCAGGCGTCCTGCTGCGACTTGGCGAGTTCGAGTACGTCGGTCGCCGGATTGACCAACGACATGGTCGCTGTTCCCGGCGGATGAAGCCGCGCGATCTCTTCATTGCGCGTGAAAGCCAACAGTGCGCCTTTGCCGTCTGGGCCTGTGCCACGACCGATCTGCAGCCGTGCGCCGGGCGCGAAGCCGGTCGACGTAGGCGCGTCGGAGCCTGTGGTGTCTAGGAGAAGATCACCGAACATGCAGGATCGCAGGACTTCCAGTGCGGTCGCCTGGTTGGGTTGTGCCGCAAAGGATGCGACGGCCGCGCGGACGATGGTGTTGTCGACCAGTTTCATTTGAACCTTCTCAACCGACGGCATCCACAAGCAAAATAACCCGTCATCTGTACGTCGACAGATCAAGGCGACCCCGCAGGAGCCCGCGTTGCACCATGATGGGGATAGGGGCCTTCACGCCATGCGAAGATTCGGTCGGCCAAAGGGCCCTGCACCTCGCCCCATAAATGGCGTCGCGGGCAGTCTGAGTTCGTTTACGCATCCGAGGACCCCGCGTCATAGTTGCGATAGCACCGACTCGGGCATCCCTTCGACGAGCAACGCATCTAGCTCGTCGTACGAAAGAGTTAACAGCTTGTTCTCCGGTTGGATGCCACCAGCTTGAAGGACGAAGTATCTGGTGGTGTCATCCTTCAGTTCGAACCTCGATACGTATTCGTCAACCGAGAGCTGACGTACACGCTGATCCAGTCCAGCGTCCTCCCAGGCCCATTCGATCGGGTCGAGCCGAAGGCCGATTCTCAGGAATTCGCCCACATTGAGCACGATGTACTTGCCGGCATCCTCAACCGAGGAAAAGACACCGCATAGGGATTCAACTGGTTCATTTCGGTGCTCGCTCGCAACCCTCAGTACGGCGCATCTCTCACCGTCGGGCTTGACAATGTAGGCGGTCCACCCCGGATATGGAAAGCCGGATCGCAAGTGAAGCTGTCCTGCCTCCCAGATCGGTTCATCTCTCGGCGCCTTCCCCGCAAGTGCGTAAATTCGGCGCCACTTCTTATATCGGACCAGAAGATCCTGCCAATCAGAAGATGTTCCAGTCTCATTGGAATCCATCTGTCTCCTAGCATTTTTCGTGTGGACGACGAGCTAGCTGCATTGCTCCTCGAAGGGATGCCCGAATCAGTGCTATCGGGGTTATGACATGAAGGTGCTTCGAGAAGCTGCGGGGATCGCCCGCGGCCTGAGGGATCTATCGGTCAGTGCTACGGCCCGTACTCGGGTACCCGCACGGGGCCATTCACGATGGTGGGCGGAATGCGAACCGACCTGGCGTATTAACCGTGACGTCTGGTCGCGCCAGAGCGGCCGTGACCTGTTGAATGACAGCTTCTTTCAGCGCCGCCGAATCAGCAGGCAGGCCGGGCGCATCGCCCGGTTCCGCAAGAAGTACCACGCTGCCGGTTAGACCTGGCACATCCACCAAACCGGCGAGCAGGAGCAAAGTGCCCGGAAGCATGGCGATCTCCTGCTCCTCCCGATAGCGCGCGAATGGCGCTACAAGACGCCCCGTGATGCTGACGATTGCGGCCAACCATTCGGCGGTGAAGTTCTCACTGGCGACGCGTGGATCCATTGACGTGGGCAGGATCCCACTGAGAGTAAAGGACCCGTTCGGCCTGGGGCCTGCCATACCTCGGTATGTAATTGCCGGCAGTGCAGGCAGTTTAGACAACGATGTCAGAATATCCTCGGCCATCGGCTAATCCTTTCCTGCTGCCTCGATGGCAGCAAGTGTGGCCGCCGCAGCGCGGTTGATGAACTCCGTGCCACGCGCCTCGCCATGCACATCCCATTGCCAACTGCCGACATAGGTCAATTCACCGGGCGGCTGGCCTGGAAAGCCGACTTGCACTAAAGGGTCCTGGACCAGCGCTGGAACCGGCACCAAAAGGCTGCGTATCAGTTCGATGAGCACTTCGGGCGAGTTGCCGATGTAGTCCGGGCGGCCACACTGAGTCGACTCGAGCATGTAGGCCTCGGGGGGTCCGTCGCCGGGGATACTGCGATCAACCGACACCACGACCCCTCGTTTCGGCATTTTGATTTCGACGCCGTCCTGTAATGGGATAACGGGGTATCCAGCCGCGAGTAAACCGACTGCCAATGTCTCGAGGCGATCTGTTGGCCAGCTGAACAGCGAGTGCTTTGGGAGGTAGTTGGCGGTGTGCAGACTACGCGCGTAAGGGTGGCCCAAACCCCACCCGACCCTCATGTGCTGCCGAAGCCAGTCGGCAATTTCGCGATTTGACGAGAGCGTGGTTGTCACGGAGGAACCTGCCTAACTGTAATTTTGAGTATGCCGTCGTCCCCCATCACGCGCGACAAGACTTCAAAACAGGAATTGCGTGGAAACAAGACTTCATTCTCATACGCGAACCTGGAAAGAGGGGCCACGTGAATGCCATCGTTTCCTATAACGGTCACGAGCGTCGGCGTGGTCCCTGGTTCCGCGCCGCGTGCGAACATCTCAGCAACGGATCGGTCGAGCGTCGAGCTGTAATAGCCGGGATCGTGGAATACGTCACCTACATTCATTCGGCTGAGCAGTTCATCCGTACCCCGCATCCCTCGCCACGTGGTGGAGGTCAAGTCGCTCGGATCGAGTCGATACGGAGGTAGCGCGGCCAACCCCTCGTCAGCTTGGTTGATCTTCGACTCCCACAACATGCGTTGTTCATCAGTCATATCGGCGATCGAATGGGCTTGGAGGATTGACTCCTGGCTTGCACTCAGCTGGTCTACATTTCGGAGATAGGGATTGATCGCTTCGAAGGATTCTGTCGTGTAGTTGTAGATCCCTAGGACGCCATCCTTCGTGATCATCGGGTATTCGTGGGCCACCCTGGTCGCCCATTCGACTATCCGCCGTGGATCTATTGCGCCGTTCGGCAGACGAAACTCTTTGTCGATCTCGGAGAGGTCCGGGAAGTGGTCACCCGGCACGGCGTGATTCACGGGCGGATCGTGCAATCCAGTGTGTGGCGGGTTGTTCGGCTGGTGATCCCCCGCGCCGCCGTAGTGTCCGTCCCCGTTCGGCGGCATACCGCCGTCGTGGGGAGAACCACCGCCGTCATGGATTCCACCGCCTTCGTTGTGGGGAGGGCCGCCTTGGGGCACAACACTTTCGCGGCCATGGGGAGAACTACCATTCCCAACACCACCGTCATGCGGCACAGCACCAGGCTGGGATCCGCCTGGGACATCCATCGGACGAGCCGATGGATGTCCGCCGGCGGGCCCACCCGAGGCAGGTCCGGCTTCACCTGCAGCCGCAGGACCTGGCGCTGCAGACTCGGAAGTCGCAGGCGCAGAGGGCACTTCAGCCTTCGGCGCCGGGGCGCCGTCGGGTGTGTGCGTCACCGGCGGGGTGACCGGTTCGCCCGACGTCGGAGCCGACGTCGGCTTTCCACCCGTCGGGGAAGGCGCAGGGTCACGAGGAGCCGACGGCGGTCCGGGCTCCGGTGCTTTCGGCAACGGAGCGGGGCTTCCCGATGAGGGCTTACCGCCGTCCAGGCCAGTCTTGTTCAGCTCATCGAGTTTCGCACCGGCACCCTCAACATCTCGCGCGACACCACGTAAACCACCTGTCGCCCCGGTCATCTCGGCCACCTCCCCGGCAGCCCGTTCGGTCGTGTTGATTTCCGCCCGCGCGGCCGCCCCCTCCGCGGCGCGCGCCGCACCCCCAGCGGCCTTAAGACCCGCACCACCGGGTATCACCGCCGACCCGATATCAAAGCCCAACTCCCCGAGGCCGAGGAAAGGACGACCGCTATTGAAGATGTCGTCGAAATGCGTGACGTCCTTGACCATGTTGATGGAGCCCTCAGGGTCCATCGCAAACGCAGTCGGAGCAGTCATCGGGTTGAACGTCAAGGCCATCTTGCTCAGACCCTCGATCGTGGCGAGCGTGCCCTTCGGGTCACCGATCGGATCGAATGCCGTCACGAGCCCGCCAACGGTGTTGATCGCGCCGAGTGAAACACCGGTGGTTGTATCGGTGAATTGGTCGACGATGTTGGCCGCGATGCGGCCGGCATCCTCGCCGAGATAGTTCACCAGCTCCACCCGCATGACGATTTCCATTGCCCGCGTGTAGTTCTTGATGCTCGTAACGAGCTGCGCCAGCAATTCTTTCCGAGCCGCCGACTGCCGCTTGTGGTTGGCGATCACCGCCTTGATGTCGTCGGCGACCTCTTGGATCTTCTCTTCGGCGTCGCCGGTGATCAGCTCGAAGACGGTGCCCATGATGCCGTGGTCGACGACCGAGCCCACCACATCCTTCAGCTTGTTCAACAGGTCACGAATCGCGTTCTGCGTTGTTTCGACATCGTTTGCGAAGCTGGTCAATTGGCCGGCGATCTTCTGCGCCTCGCCGGCCAGCGACGCCATCGCGGTGCCGATATCGCGCACGGCCGTCTTCATCGGCTCCTTGTCGGGCATCTGCTGCGCGTCGATGGTCGCGTAGGCGCCGGAATTGGCCGACGCCACACCATAGAGCGGGGTGGCGAAAACGGACCACCCCGCTGCAGCCGCCCTGAGCTCGCTGGGCTCACCGTTGGGCCACCAGTCCCCGACCAGAAACTCGACGAGATACCACAACACCGGCGGAGTCTGGCCGGGGCCGTTGACATCTGGATCGCCGCCCGGCGGCGAATACTGTGGCGGCGCCACCGGTGCCGGCAGCGGAACGGCCCCGCCGCCGATGTCTGCGGCGGCCTCCGCACGCGAATAGTTGGTCGCCGAGCCCTGAATCAGATAGCCCACATGCTGCAGGGCATTTATCCCCTTGGCGACACCGTCGATCAACGCTCGCGCCGAGTCCTGATACGCGAAGCCGAAAGCGGTTCCCGCCGCATCCTGCCCGGTGTCGGCGTTGTACGAACCGATCAAAGAGCCCACCGCGGCCACGATCGCGCCACTCAGCTCACCGACAGCAGCACCGGCACCCGAGAGCGCGGACGGATCTACCCGCAACGGTTCACCCATGGCGACTCGTAGCGGACATGATCTAGCCCCAGATTTTCTGGTTCGCCTCGACCGCGCCACTGTAGGACGTGTGCGCATGCTGCCCGGCGGACCGCAACTGGCCCAGCGCATTTCGCATCATGTCGGCGCCCTCCTTCCACTGTTTGTGGATGGCGGCATGGGATTCACTGGCGACGCCCTCCCACTGCGCATGCAAGTTGGCCACCACAGCGTCACACTCTTCGAGCATCGAGTCGACGACCGCCTGGTAGGCCGCCATGCGTTCGACGATGTCGGCCAGCTTGTCGAGATCGACGGCAAATGCGTCAGCCACGGTGAACTCCTCGCAACTGTGTTGCCGACGCCTGCTCGTGAGCTTCGAAAGCCTGCCCGGCTTGACCCAACCGCTCGGCGATGGTCGCCAGCGCCTGCTGCACCTTCAGCGATCCGTCATGCCACTGTTTCCACGCCGTGCCATACGAACCGCCCGCCGACCCCTCCCAGGTCCCCAGCACCTGCTGCGCCTCGGTGTCGAGATCGCGCAGCCCCGCCTGCAGATGCTGCGCCCCCGAGGTCAGTGCCTCACACGCCGCCCGCAGAATCGCAGGGTCGACTTTCAGCACGCCGCCGTCGCCAGTTCCACTCACAGAGCAAACGCTACTGGCTTGACACCGCGTCCACAATTCACTCCTGAGCAGCAGGACAAGCGGGGAATGCTGCGGGTACGGCTACCCGAAGAGGGTCCGGATCGGATCGCTGCCGTCCCAGTCCACCGCCGCCTGTCGCACCAGCTCACCCATCCCGATCGTCGCCGGGGTCAGCTCCATCAACTCGATGATCGTCGCCGCCGTTCCGGGCGGGGGTTCGAAGTACGCGTAGCGGGCCGTGCCCGGCTCGCCGCCGGACCACACCACCGGCCATCCTGCAGCCTGCCCGGCTGCGAGTGCGGCGTCGTAGTCCTGCGCCCAATAGGCCAGCTGGTGGAAGCCGTCCCCGCCTGCGGAGGTGAACTCCGAGTAGATCGACGGCGCATCGTTGTCCTGGTGAATGACCTCGATCTGCATGTCGCCACTGTTGGCCAACCCCAGCGTCAGCTTCACGGTGCACTCCCGGCCGCGGTAGATCCCGGTCTGCTCGATACCGCGCAGCACATAAAACGGTCCGACACCGAGGTCCAACCAGTTCGCCAGTGCGGCGTCGAAATCCTGCACGATGTAACCGATTTGGCGGATCACTCCGGGCAGCACAGGTCCAGGCACCAGATCTCCTCTCAGCCGGGCAACACCGGCACCGCGCCGGGCGTCAGGAAAGGCCGTACATCCGACCAGGATTGGCTGTTCTCGGCACTATTACCCGACAGCTGCAGCACTCCGCGACTGTCGGACACGTAGACCGCCGCCGGGTTGGCCGCGACCGCGGTCACCGGCATCACGATGTTGCCGCTCGGCCCGTCGGAGTTCACCCCGTCGATGTTCACGTACGACACCGGGTGCGCGGCATCGGTTCGGGTGACGACGATGTCGTCGCCGGTGCGCCACGACAGCGAGACCACGGACGATCCCAGCCCGAAACCGAGCCGACGCGGGTAGGTCAGCGCGAACTCCCCGGCCGGGGTCTGCTCCACGTTCGCCAGAATCACCTGCCCGTTGACCACCATCGCGGCCCGGGTGCCGTCCCGGGAGAGCTGTAAATCGGCTATTGCACCGGGGAATTGGGACACCACCGCCGCGGAGTCCACCGGGATCCGGGCGGGCTGACCGGACGCCTGCTCCTGGATCACCCGTACGACGCTGTTGCCGTCCACCACCACCCACACGGCGTCGTCCAGCGCCCAGGACGGTCGCGTCAGCGACCGTGCATCGGTGGCTTTCGCCGCCACTCCACCATTGGGGCCGATCCACACCGACGAGACCATGTCCGGCGCGCCGGGCCGCTGCACTGTCACCGACGCGATCGCCTGACCGGTCCGCGACAGCGCCGCCGACACCTGATCGTTCATCTGGCCGAACGATCCGGGCACCGGTGTGGCCCGCTGCCCGTCCAGCGACACCAGCGATCCGCGGATCAGCGCATGCACACCTGCCGCGGCACCGTCGACCGCACCCGGATCGGTGGCCGCCACATCGGTGGTGTCCCAGCCGTCGGCGAACCGGTCGTCGAGAGCCGCGCCGTCGGCGTTGATCACGTACGGGCCCTTGATGTCCGCCCGCGCCAGTGTCCAAATGATCTGGGCTGCAAGCAGTTGCCTGCTGTGCGGATCGGTGGTGGTCAAATTCTCCAGGTCGACCTTCGCTCCGCCGTAGCCGCGACCGATACCCGTCTTGCCGCCGTCGGCCCGGGTCACCGGACCCATCATCTTCACCGGTCCCAGCAGGTTGCGCACCGTGCGGGCCATCTCCGGGCGGGGCCCGGCGATCAGCTTGGTCAGCAGTTCGGTCGCCAGCTGGTCGGCGTCGGACACCGCGACATACCGCGGATCGGGAACGACGGTCTTGCCGGTCGGGTCGACGAAATAGAGAGTGTTGCGCTTGTAGGTGGCCTGGAATTGCTGCCAGTCCAGGAACACTCCGTTGGGCAGCTTGTCGATCCGCCAGCCGTCGGGCGTCTGGACCAGCTCGAGCGGTCCCGGGTCAGGAAGCTGCCCCTCGGCGGTCTCGAAGACGCCGACATCGGACAGCGACCCCAGCATGTCCGCCTTCATCGTGACCGCAACCCGGTCCGGGGAACGGGTTTCGACGAACACGACATTATCGATCAGCAGCGCACTGCCCTGGTCGTCCCAACTGCTCGAGGCCGAAGCGGTGAGGAACTGTCGCGCCGCCAGATGCCGGTTCGCCGGGTCAGCGGTGGCCTTGAGGAATTCCCGCAACAGCTGGTCGGGATCCATCCCGGGCGTCGGCTTGGGCAGGCTCTTGGGCTGGGGCCGCTCGACGGTCCCGATCGCTTGCGGCGCCGAAGAATTCGGCACCCCGGCGCATCCACCGCCCAAGATCACGACCAGACCGGCCAACAACAGGGCCAGCAGCCGGCGTGTCACACGCTCTCCCCCGCCGGTTCCCGCTGCCGAACCTGGCGCGAGTCCTTGCGGCCATCCTGACGGTCTGTGGCAACGGGTTTGAGCGGCAACGGACTGGTGGTGACCTTGTGGCCGCGCACCAGCGGAAGGGTCAGCCGGAAGCAGGCGCCCTTACCGGGTTCACCCCACGCCTCGAGCCGACCCTGGTGCAACCGGGCGTCCTCGATGCTGATCGCGAGGCCCAAACCTGTTCCGCCGGAACGACGCACGCGGGAGGGGTCCGAACGCCAGAACCGGCTGAACACCAGCTTCTCCTCGCCGGGACGCAAGCCGACACCGAAGTCACGGACCGTGACCGCGACGGTGTCCTCGTCGGCAGCCATCCGGATGTGGACCGGCTTGTGCTCGGCATGGTCGATCGCGTTCGCGATCAGGTTGCGCAGGATGCGCTCGACGCGGCGCGCATCGACCTCGGCGATGACCTCGCTGTCCGGCAGGTTGACCATCAGTTCGATCCCGGCCTCGTCGGCAAGGTGGCCGACGTTGCCGAGTGCGCTGTTCACCGTGGATCGCAAATCGACTGCCTCGACCGAGAGTTCGGCGACGCCGGCGTCATGGCGGGAGATCTCGAGTAGATCGTTGAGCAGGGTCTCGAATCGGTCGAGCTCGTTGACCATCAATTCAGTGGACCGGCGCAGCGCGGGGTCCAGTTCCTCGGAATGGTCGTGAATCAGATCAGCCGCCATCCGCACAGTGGTCAACGGCGTGCGCAACTCGTGGCTGACGTCCGAGGTGAACCGGCGCTGCAGATTGCCGAACTCCTCGAGGTTGGTGATCTGACGTTGCAAACTCTCAGCCATGTCGTTGAACGACACCGCAAGCCGCGCCATGTCATCCTCGCCGCGCACCGGCATCCGCTCGGAGAGATGGCCCTCGGCGAAGCGCTCGGCGATCCGCGATGCAGAGCGCACCGGCAGCACCACCTGCCGGGAGACCAGCAGGGCGATCCCCGCCAGCAGGACCAGCAGAACCAACCCGCCGGTGGCCATGGTGCTGCGCACCAGAGTCATCGTGTTTTCCTCGTTGTTGAGCGGGAAGATCAGGTAGAGCTCGAGATTCGGGACGCGAGACGGCGCCGGAGTACCGATCAACAGCGCCGGACCGCTGAATGCGTTGGTTCGCACCGTCTCGTACTGGTAGCTGACCTGGCCGGCTTTGACGAAGTCCCGCAACGACTTCGGGATCTGGTCCACCGGTCCGGCGGCGGTAGCCGCCCGCGGTCCGTCGCCGGGGACCATCAGGACCGCGTCGAACGTGCCGGCCAGCGCCGCGCCGGACGACTGGCCGGTTTTGGAGATCAGGGTGTTGCGGGCCAGCTGCAGGCTGCTGTCAAGCGACCGCGCCTCTTCACCACTGACCGTCCCGCTGACCGTGTTGCGCGCCCGATCCAGTTCCTCGGTCGCCGCGTGAACCTTCACGTCGAGCACCCGGTTCGTGATTTGGCTGGTGAGTACGAAGCCCAGCGCCACGATCACGGCGGCCGACAGACCCAACGTCAGCACAACCACCCGCAACTGCAGCGAGCGGCGCCAAATCAACCCCAGTGCTCGACTCAGCGCACTCGTACCCCGAACCAGGGGTCCCGATCGTCCCCACGGACCGCGGATGCGCCGCCTCGAGCCGAACATCACCTGCGGCGCTCCTCCGCGCGCATCACGGCGGTCCGGCCTTGTAACCCACTCCTCGAACAGTCAGCACCACCTGCGGGTTCTCCGGGTCCTTCTCGACCTTCGCCCGCAACCGCTGGACATGCACGTTCACCAAACGGGTGTCCGCGGGGTGGCGATATCCCCACACCTGTTCGAGCAGCACATCTCGAGTAAACACCTGGCGTGGTTTGCGTGCCAGCGCCACCAGCAGGTCGAACTCCAGCGGTGTCAGCGAAATCTGCTCACCCTCGCGGGTGACCTTGTGCGCAGGCACGTCGATGTCGATGTCGGCGATCGAGAGCATCTCGGCCGGCTCGTCCTCGTTGCGCCGCAACCGGGCACGGACGCGCGCCACCAACTCCTTGGGTTTGAACGGCTTCATCACGTAGTCGTCGGCGCCCGACTCCAGGCCGAGCACCACGTCCACCGTGTCGGTCTTGGCGGTGAGCATGACAATCGGCACGCCGGAGTCCGCGCGCAGCACCCGGCACACATCGATGCCGTTCATGCCGGGCAGCATGAGGTCCAACAACACCAGATCGGGGCGGAGCTCACGCACAGCCGTCAGCGCCTGCGAGCCGTCGCCGATGACCGCGGTGTCGAAACCCTCGCCACGCAACACGATGGTGAGCATCTCGGCCAGCGATGGGTCGTCGTCGACTACGAGAATCCTTTGCCTCATGGAGTCCATGGTGTCACCGAATTGCGACAAACCCCGGCTACCACACGGGCGAGTTGCGACATTTCCGCTGCGTGGGGTCCTCTAATCGAGCAGCGCGGCCGCCAACGCCGCCGGATCGACGTCCGGGACGACGATCGACCAGGGCCCACCCCAGTTAGCGGCACCCAATTCGGCGTACACCGCGCCCGTCCGGCGCTGCAGTCCGTCGTCGCGTTCATAGGCGTCGCGGGCCCGGTCGGCCTCCTGCCGAGCCCGGTGCCTGGCCCGCTCGGCGGCCAACTCGACCGAGGCGTCGAGCAGGATCTGCCGATCGGGCGTGGGCAGGGCGAACCGGCCGTACTCGAGGTCGCCCACCCACGACACCGCCTCACCCGAGGCGTCCTGATGCAGACGGGCCGCGCTGTACGCCGCGTTGGAGGCGACATAGCGATCCAGGATCACCACGTCATTTTCGCGGCGAAGCGCAGCGATCTTATCGATTGCCCCGGCCCGGTCGAGGGCGAACAGCGTCGCCATCGCGTAGACCGAGTCGGCCAGGTCGCCGTGCTGTCCGTGCAGTGCCTCGCTCGCGAGGTCGGCATGGATCGACTGGCCGTAGCGGGGGAAGGCCAGTGTGGTGACCGACCTTCCGCCCGCTTCGAACGCGCGCTGCAGACCCTGGGTCAGGGTGCGCTTGCCTGCGCCGTCGAGTCCCTCGATGACGATGAGCACGCCGGGAGCCTAACGCTCAGTAGCGGTAGTGCTCCGGCTTGTACGGACCCTCGACGTCGACGCCGATGTACTCGGCCTGGTCCTTGGTGAGCTTGGTCAGCGTGCCACCGAGAGCCTCGACGTGGATGCGGGCCACCTTCTCGTCGAGGTGCTTGGCCAGCCGGTAGACCTCGTTGTCGTACTCGTCGTTCTTGGTCCACAGCTCGATCTGCGCGATGACCTGGTTCGAGAAGCTGTTGCTCATCACGAACGACGGATGGCCCGTCGCGTTGCCCAGGTTCAGCAGCCGGCCCTCGGACAGAACGATGATCGACTTGCCGTCGGCGCCGAAAATCCACTCGTCGACCTGAGGCTTGATGTTGATCCGGGTGGCACCCGAGCGCTCGAGGGCGGCCATGTCGATCTCGTTGTCGAAGTGGCCGATGTTGCCGAGGATGGCCTTGTCCTTCATCGCCTTCATGTGATCGAGGGTGATGATGTCCTTGTTGCCGGTCGAGGTGACGACGATGTCGGCATCACCGATGGCGTCCTCCACGGTCACCACGTCGAAGCCGTCCATCAAGGCCTGCAGCGCGTTGATCGGGTCGATCTCGGTGACCTGCACGCGCGCGCCCTGGCCGGCCAGGGACTCCGCACAGCCCTTGCCCACGTCGCCGTAGCCGCAGATCAGCACCTTCTTGCCGCCGATCAGCACGTCGGTGCCGCGGTTGATGCCGTCGATCAGCGAGTGCCGGGTGCCGTACTTGTTGTCGAACTTGCTCTTGGTGACCGAGTCGTTGACGTTGATGGCCGGGAACGACAGCTCACCGGCGGCGGCGAACTGGTACAGCCGCAGCACACCGGTGGTGGTCTCCTCGGTGACACCCTTGACCGACTCGGCGATCTTCGTCCACTTGGTGTTGTCCTTCTCGAAGCTCTTGCGGCACAGCTCCAGGAAGACCTTCCACTCGGCCGAGTCGCCGTCCTCGGCGGGCGGAACCACACCGGCCTTCTCGTACTGCGCACCGCGCAGCACCAGCATGGTGGCGTCGCCGCCGTCGTCGAGGATCATATTCGCGGGCTCGCCTTCCCAGGTGAGCATCTGCTCGGCGGCCCACCAGTACTCCTCCAGCGTCTCGCCTTTCCAAGCGAACACCGGGGTTCCGGTCGGCTCCTCGGGGGTGCCGTGCGGGCCGACGACGACGGCGGCCGCGGCATGGTCCTGGGTGGAGAAGATGTTGCAGCTCGCCCAGCGGACTTCCGCACCGAGCGCAACCAGCGTCTCGATCAGCACCGCGGTCTGCACGGTCATGTGCAGCGAACCCGAGATCCGCGCACCCTTGAGCGGCTGGACGTCGTGGTATTCGCGGCGCAGGGCCATCAGGCCGGGCATCTCGTGCTCGGCCAGCCGGATTTCCTTGCGGCCGAATTCGGCCAGCGACAGGTCGGCGACCTTGAAGTCGATGCCGTTGCGCACCTCGACGGTCATTTCAGACATGTAGAGCCCCTTTTCGTTCGTCATTGCCGGTGAGCGCGCGATACGCGCGCTGGCGACACCCTCAGCCTGCGGGCTCGCGGGACAGGCGCTTGGAGCGCTCTGACAGCTAAGGAATATCGACTACACCGTAGCGTTCGGCGAACGGCGTCATCAATCGGGCCAGGTCTAAGGCCACATCGTGGTCGGCCTCGGGCGGCATCGACACGTAGCTCATCGCCAGCCGCACGATCGCGCGGGCCAGCACGCCCGAGTCGGCCTCACTGGCACTGACCCAGCTGTTCATGAATGCCTCGGTGAGCTTGGCCGAGGCGCGGGTGATGATCGGCGCGCTGTCGGTGGTGATCATCTGCAGCAAGTCAGGTTTGGCGACGCCGGTCAGCAATGAGATCACCAGCGGGTCGGCAGCCGATTCGGTGAAGAACACCCGGAAGCCTTCGGTGAAGGCGGCCAGCACGTCGCCGATGTTGGAGCTGATCGCGGTTCCGATCGCGTCCACCAGGCGGTCGGCCAGCCGGATCGCATAGCCCTGGGCAAGACCCTGCCGGGAGCCGAATTCGTTGTAGATGGTCTGGCGGCTGACCCCGGCGGTGCGCGCCACGTCGGACAGGGTGATCGCGGACCAGTCCTTGGTCAGGAGTTCCTCACGCATCGCATCGAGGACCGAGTCTCGCAGCAGGGCGCGAGAGGCCTCGGGATAGGGCACCCGGGGACTCTTCACATGCGCGAGAGTAGTGGTCACGGCCTCGCGACTTCCACCATCTCGAAGTCCGACTTCGCCGCGCCGCAGTCCGGGCAGCTCCAGTCATCCGGGATGTCGTCCCAGCGGGTGCCCGGGGCGATGCCGTCCTCGGGCCAGCCTTTGGCCTCGTCGTACTCGAATCCGCACTGGACGCAGATGAACAGCCTGTAGTCCTGCTCGCTCATTGCTTGACACCTATCTCTTCGAAGTCGATTTTTTCTCGCACACCACAGTCGGGGCAGCACCAGTCGTCGGGTACCTCGGCCCAGGCGGTGCCGGGTGGGAAGCCTTCCCGCGCAGCACCTTTCGCTTCGTCGTACACGTAGTCGCAGATCGGACACTGGTAGGCGCTCATGCTGCGGCCCCGTACCGGGCCAGGATCTTCGCCCGGCGGCGCGGATCGATATTGACCTTTGTGATGTCACCGTTGTAGTGCTCGATCACCCGGTGGTCCATCATCCGGCGCCACACCCACGGGAAGTAGGTCACGCCGATCAAAGTCGCGTAGCCGCTTGGCAATTCAGGCGCCTCAGACATGCTGCGCAGAATCTGATAACGGCGGGTCGGATTGGCGTGGTGGTCACTGTGCCGTTGCAGGTGATACAGGAACAGATTGGTCACCAGGTGATCGGAGTTCCAGCTGTGCTGCGGGGAGCACCGCTCGTAGCGGCCGTTCTCGTTCTTCTGGCGCAGCAGCCCGTAGTGCTCCAGGTAGTTCACCGACTCCAGCATCGAGAATCCGAACACCGCCTGGATGATCAGGAAGGGAATCAACGCGGGACCGAACACCGCCATCAGCGCACCGAACAGCACCACCGACATCAGCCAGGCGTTGAGGACGTCGTTGCCCAGCCAGGTACGCGGATCCCACGGGCTCTTGCCGAGCCGGCGAATTCGGGCCGCCTCGAGGGTGAGCGCTGAACGGGCGCTACCAAACACGCTGCGCGGCAAAAACTCCCAGAACGTCTCACCGAAGCGTGCCGATGCCGGATCCTCCGGGGTGGCGACCCGGACGTGATGGCCGCGGTTGTGCTCGATGTAGAAGTGGCCGTAGCAGGTCTGGGCCAGCGTGACCTTGGACAGCCAGCGCTCCAGCGAATCCTTCTTGTGTCCGAGTTCGTGCGCGGTGTTGATGCCCGTTCCGCCGAGCACGCCCACCGACAGTGCCAGACCGATCTTGGCGAACCAGCTCAGCGAGCCCTCGTAGCCCAGCCAGCTGAGGTTCGACGCGGTGAACATGTAGGCGCCGAAGATGAGACTGAGGAACTGGAAGGGGATGAACGCATACGTGCAGTACCGGTAGTACTTGTCGTTCTCCAGGTACTCCATCAGTTCGTCGGGCGGGTTCTGGCCGTCGCGGCCGAACCTCAGGTCCAGCGCCGGCAGCAGTGCGTAGATCAGGAACGGGCCGACCCAGAAAAACACCTGGGATGCGGCGGTCCAGCCGAGCTGGTTCAGACCCCAGACGACCGGCAGCACCACGAACAGTGCGGTCGGTGCGATCAGGCCCATCAGCCACAGATAGCGCTTCTTGTCCCGCCACGGCGCGGCCGCCGGAACGGCGGCGGAGTCCAGTTGAGACGTCACGACAGTTACCTCCCACATCAAGTTGCGATGGCTTGACTATAGAGGCTGATTTGTCGGGTGTCTAGACAAATGATGCTGATTTGTAAATCAGGTGGCGCGGGCTGCCTCCCGCTTGGCCAACACCGAGTGGGATCGCCCGTAGAGCAGGTAGAACCCCACCCCGATGACCATCCACACCAAGAATCGGATCCAGGTCAGGCCCGTGAGGTTGAGCATCAGCCAGCCACACGCCGCGATCGACAGGATCGGCAACACCGGAACCAGCGGCGCGCGGAACCCGCGCTCCAGGTCCGGGCGGGTCCGCCGGAGGATGATCACGCCGGCCGAGACCAGGATGAACGCGAACAGCGTGCCGACGTTCACCATCTCTTCGAGCTTGTCGATCGGGAAGACGGTGGCCGCGACGGCGGTGAGCACACCGACCAGCACGGTGATCCGCACCGGGGTGCCACGGTTCCCCGTCTGCGCCAATTGGCGCGGCAGCAGGCCGTCACGAGCCATCGCGAACAACACCCGCGACAGCCCCAGGATCAACACCATGACCACCGTGGTCAGACCAGCCAGCGCTCCGATCGAGATCACCTTGGCCGCCCAATCCACCCCGTTGAGCGAGAACGCGGTGGCGAGGTTGGCGTGACCGTGCCCGGCCTCGTCTCGCAGGTCGCTGAACCGGACCATGCCCGACAGGACGATCGAGACGGACACGTAGAGCACGGTGACGATCGCCAGCGAGGCGAGGATGCCCCGCGCGACATCGCGCTGCGGGTTCTTGGTCTCCTCGGCCGTCGTGGCCACCACATCGAAACCGATGAACGCGAAGAACACGATCGAGGCGCCGGCCAGCACCCCGTACAGGCCGTAATGACTGCTCTCGGCCCCGGTCAGCAGGGAGAAGACGGACTGGTCGACGCCGGTCCCGGACGAATTCGCGCCGCTCTCCGACGCGGGGATGAACGGGGAGAAGTTGGCCGCCTTGACGTAGAACGCCCCGACGATGACGACGAGTGCGACGACCGCGACCTTGATGGCCGTGATCACCGCGGAGACATTGGCCGACAGCTTGGTGCCCAACGCGAGCAGGGTGGTGACGATCGCAACGATGAGCAGGGCACCCCAGTCAAAGTTGAGCGGTCCGATGGCCACGACCCCACCGGAGAAGCCGAAGACGGTGCCCAGATAACTGGACCAGCCCTTGGCCACCACGGCGGCGCCGACCGCGAATTCCAGGATCAGGTCCCAGCCGATGATCCAGGCGACGAACTCCCCGAACGTCGCGTACGAGAACGTGTACGCGCTGCCCGCCACCGGCAGCATCGAGGCGAACTCCGCGTAACACAGTGCGGCCAAACCGCAGGTCACGGCCGCGATGACGAAGGACACCGAGATGGCGGGACCGGTGATGTTGCCGAAGGTCGACGCGGTGACGGTGAAAATGCCCGCGCCCACCACGACGGAGACGCCGAAGACGGTGAGGTCCCACCACGTCAGGTTTTTGCGGAGCCGGGTGCCCGGCTCGTCGGTGTCGAGGATGGACTGCTCGACCGACTTGGTCCGCCACTTGGAGGTCATCTGCATGTTCCTTCTCATACCCCGGTTAGGCACAGTTTGAGCGGGTATCTAAGAGGTCGTGGGCCAACCCCCGGAGCGTCACCATGCCATCGTCATCGGGGCCAGCATCGCGGGGCTGTGCGCTGCCCGGGTGTTGTCCGACCACTACGAGCGGGTGACCGTCTACGAACGCGACACCCTGCCCCCGGAACCCGCCCACCGCGGTGCGGTACCCCAAGATCGGCATGTACACATCCTCATGGCGCGGGGAGCTCACGAGTTCGAAACGCTGTTTCCCGGTCTGCTCGACGACATGGTCGCCGCCGGGGTGGCGAAACTGGAGAACCGTCCCGACTGCATCCACTTCGGCGCCGCCGGCCACGTGCTGGGCACCGGGCACACGCTGCAGCGCGAGTTCACCGCGTACGTGCCCAGCCGCAAGCAGCTCGAGTGGCAGATCCGCCGCCGCACCGCCGCTCTGCCGAACGTGCAGATCGTCCAGCGTGACGTGAACGCACCGCGATTCGACGGCGAGCGTCAAACGGTCACCGGCGTCGAGTTGTCCGCGCCCGGCGGTAACGAGTTCGTGACCGCCGACCTCGTGGTGGATGCCTCCGGTCGCGGCACCCGATTACCGTCGTGGCTGGACGAGTGGGGGTTCGCCCGTCCCCGTGAGCAGACCATCGATGTCGGAATCTGTTACGCCACACAGCAGTTGAGAATCCCCAACGGCCTGATCACCGAGAAGGTTGTGGTGGCGGGCGCGTCACGCAGCCAGCAGGCCGGGCTGGGCATGCTGTTCTACGAGGACGGCACCTGGGGCTTGACCACGTTCACCGTCAATCATGTCCCGCCCCCGCAGACGCTGTCCGAGATACACCAGGTCGCCGACGACGTGCTGCCGGCACCGTTGGCATCCGCGATTCGCCAGGGAGAACCCTTGGGCGACATCGCCTTCCACCGCTATCCGGTAAGCCGGTGGCGGCGCTACGACAAGCTCCAGCGCTTTCCCGCCGGGATCGTGCCGGTCGGTGACGCCGTGGTGAGTTTCAACCCGACCTACGGCCAAGGGATGACGATGACCGCGCTGCAGGCCGGGCACCTGCGCCGACTGCTGGACTCCGGCACCCGTCACCTGGCCTATGAATTGGCCCGCGCCACCGCCAAAACCACGTATCCCGTCTGGACCATGAACGCGATCGGCGACCTGACCCTGCATGGCACCGAGGGCTCGGCGCCGTGGTGGTACCAACCCGTCGGGTCGTTGTTCGATCAGTTCCTCGGCGCCGCCGAGACCGACCGTGTTCTGGCGGAATGGTTTCTGCGCCGCTTCAGCTTGCTGGACAGTTTGTACATGGTGCCGCCCGCATCGATCATCGGCCGCGCGGTCCGCCACAACATGTCGTCGTGGTGGGCGCAGAAACGAGCTACTGCGCCAGTGCTCGATCCAGATCCGGTTCCAGGTAGATAATTCGCGCGGCGGGCACCGCCGAGCGCACCGCCGCCTCCGCGGCGTCGATGGTGACGGCCACCGTCGCCAGGTCGGTATCGGGGGCCAGCGCGATCTTGGCCCCGACGAGCATCTCCTCGGGACCCAGGTACTGGGTTCGGAGATGGATGACCCGGTCGACGTTGGCGGTCTGCTCGAGTGCCGACTGAATCGCCCGGCATTCGTCAGGGGTGGCGCCCTCGCCGATCAGCAGGCTGTGCATCTCGACCATCAGGATCACGGCGATGACACCGAGCAGCGCACCGATCAGGATTGTGCCGACGCCGTCCCAGACCGGATTGCCGGTCAGGATCGTCAAGCCCACGCCGGCGAGCGCGAAGACCAGACCGATCAGGGCGCCGGTGTCCTCCAGCAGGACCACGGGCAGCTCGGGACTGCGGGAGCGACGAATGAACTGCCACCACGAGCTGGCGCCCTTCAACGGACGTGACTCCACCATCGCGGTACGAAAGCTGTAGGACTCCAAGGCAATTGCCACCGCCAGGATCACCACCGCCACGATCGGCGAGGTCAGCGGTTCGGGATGGCCGATCTTGTGATAGCCCTCGTACAGTGCGAAGATCGAGCCCAGGCTGAACAACACCAGCGCAACGACGAACGAATAGAAGTAGCGACTACGGCCGTACCCGAACTGATGCAGGCTGTCTGCCTGCCTGCGGGCCTGGCGCTGACCGAACAGCAGGAGCCCCTGATTCGACGTGTCGGCCACCGAGTGCACCGACTCGGCGAGCATCGAGGAACTTCCGGTGATCAGGAATCCGACGAATTTCGCGACCGCGATGCCCGCGTTGGCGGCCAGCGCCGCGAGGATCGCCTTGGTGCTGCCCTCGGTCGACATGCGGTGTCCTCCCCCAGGCTCAGTTGCTCAAAGGCCAACCGTAGCCCGGAACAACCGGGACGGCGACGTCGCCTCCAGGCGGATCGGACCGTCGTCGGCGGCCACCCAGGCCGCGGACCCGCGGTTGAGCTCCACCACATCCGACTTCGCGCGGACGAGCACCGAACCTTCGGTGCAGACCAGGATCTGGGGACCATCGTGGCGGGACGGGGCGTCGATCTCGTGGCCGAGGTTCTCACCGTCGAGCATGAGGATGCAGGCGGCGAACTCCTGCGCGGGCGTCTCGTAGACCAGCTCGATCCCCTCGCGGTGAGTGGGCGCCCGCAGCATCGTCTCATCGGCGGGCCTGAAGTCCAGCACCCGCAAGAGCTCGGGCACGTCGACGTGCTTGGGCGTCAGGCCACCGCGAAGTACGTTGTCGGAGTTGGCCATCACCTCCATCCCCATGCCGTGGATGTAACTGTGCAGGTTGCCTGCCGGCATGAAGATGGCCTCACCGGGGGCCAGCGTGATCCGGTTGAGCAGCATGGCCGCCAGCACACCCGCATCTCCGGGATAGCGCTCCCCCAGCTCCAGCAGCGTCTTGGCCTCATCGTCGAATTCTGTTGCACCGGAACGCATATAATCCACCGCGCCGTCCAGGACGGCGGGGATCAGCACGTCCAGATCGGGCTGCGGCGCAGTGATCCAGGTGGTGAAAAGGGCACGCAGACCGTCGGCGTCGGGCTGGCCGCTCAGCAATCCGATGAACGGATCGAGTTCGGGCGCCGCCAGGGCACGCATCAGATCGACCGAACGCGCGGCCGGCCGGAAGCCGCCGAGGGCGTGGAAGTCGCTCAGCGCGACCAACAGTTCGGGCTTGTGGTTGCGGTCGCGATAGTTGCGGATCGGTGAGGTGAGCGGCACGCCCAGACGGTCCTCGCGCACGTAACCTTCGACCGCCTGCTCGGCGCTGGGATGAGCTTGCAGCGACAGCGGCTCCTCGGCGGCCAGCACCTTCACCAGCAAGGGCAGCACGTCGCCGTAGCGGCCGCGTACCGCAGGCCCCAACTGGCCGTCCGGATCGGCTCGAACGGCGTCGAGCAACGATTTCTCGCCGTGGGCGGTCTCCAACCACGCCGGATCCCCCGGATGAGCGCCCAGCCACAGCTCTGCTTCGGGATGCGCTGTTGGCGAAGGTCTTCCGGTGAACTCCGCGATGGCTGTCCGAGATCCCCATGCGTAGGTGCGTATCGCACCACGTAGCAATTCCACTGGGACGTTATCCCCCCACCAATCTCAGATAAACCGCGGCCATCTGCAATCGGACGGCCAGCGTGGCGAGCTGTTGTTCGGCTCGCCCTGTCGGGGCCTGAACCGAGCCCCCCTCCCCGAAGTCCTGCGCCCCGACCAGATCGACGTCGTCGAAGCCACTCACCCGCGCGGCGAGCATCGCGCGTTCGGCGTCCAGGGTCAAAGCCAGCACCTTCGGGCCCCTCGACAGCGGACCGTCGAGCTCCTCGTCGTGGAACAACGCGTCCACCGGATCCCCGAATTGATGTGCGATGCCGGTACGTAACGCGACCAGCGCGTCAGCCAGTCCGGCCGCGGCGACGGCCTGGCCGGCCAGCCGCAGTAATACCGTGGCGGCGTACCGGGCCAGGCCCAGGGTGGCCGCACAATCGCCGGCGAGCACCACCTGTCTGCCGGACATCCGCTCGGCCAGTGCCTTCGCGGGATTGGTGAACACGTCACGACTTGCACTGTTGCGCAATGCCTCGGCATCGAGTTCGTCGGCGAGGGTGGCCAGATCGGTCTGCAGTGCCGGGTCGACAGCCTGCATTGTCGCGAGACCAGCTGCGAGGTAACGGCTCAGCCCGAATTCGTCGGGCGTCCGCAACCGGGGCTCGAGCACCGCGGTCCGCCCCGCCGTGGCGTCGCGCAGCGGACCCTCATACGGCGCGGCGACGACCACCCGGGCGCCACGGCGCACCGCCGTCGCCGCAGCCGACACCAGCGCCGGATCCCCGGCGTCGTCGCCGGCCACCACGAGAACGTCGAGCGGGCCGATCCAGGGCGGAGATTCGGCGGCCACCACGATCGGCTCCCCGGCGACTCCGCCGAGGGTGGCGGCCAGCATCGAGCCTGCACTCTCGGCTGCGCCGCGGGCGGCGACCCAGATGACGGTCCGCGGCCGATAGTCGGCGGCCAGCAGTGCCAATTCGCCCTCGTCGACCGCGGCTGCGGTGGCGCGCACCTGAGCGCCCGCCATCGCGGCGGCCCGCAGGAGCCCGTCACGGTCGGCTTCCAGTAGCCCCTCGGTGTCGTCGAGGTCGACGGTGGCATGCGCTGCGCTCATGGCGCCGCCCCGGCCGGCTGGGCGGCGATGTCATCGGAGACGCGGCGGACGATTTCCTCGATCTCCTGGGCGCTGCGCGCTTCGACGTTGAGGCGCAGCAGCGGTTCGGTGTTGGAGGTGCGCAGGTTGAACCAGGCCCCCTCACCGAGGTCGACCGTCACGCCGTCGAGATGGTCCAGCGAAACAGTCTGGTGCCCAAAGGCTTTCAGAACGGACTCCACGCACGCCGGCGCGTCGGCCACCCGGAAGTTGATCTCCCCGGAGGCTGCGTAGCGCTGATAATTCGCCATCAGTTCCGACAGCGGCCGGTCCTGCTCGCCCAACGCGGCGAGCACATGCAAGGCGGCCAGCATGCCGGAGTCCGCGCCCCAAAAGTCGCGGAAGTAATAGTGCGCCGAATGCTCACCGCCGAAGATCGCTCCGGTGTCGGCCATCAGCGCCTTGATGTAGGAGTGCCCGACGCGCGAGCGCACCGGCGTTCCACCCCGTTCGACGACCAACTCGGGCACCGCGCGCGAGGTGATCAGGTTGTGGATGACGGTGGCGCCGATCTCCCGGGTGAGTTCGCGGCCTGCGACCAACGCGGTGACCGCCGACGGCGAAACGGGACCGCCACGTTCGTCGACGACGAAACACCGGTCCGCGTCGCCGTCGAACGCCAGCCCGATATCGGCGCCGGTCTCCACCACGAACTTCTGCAGGTCGACCAGATTGGCCGGCTCCAGCGGATTGGCTTCGTGATTGGGGAACGAACCGTCGAGCTCAAAATACAGCGGCAGCACCGTCAGCGCCTCGATGGGGCCCAGTACGGCAGGCGTGGTGTGGCCGGCCATGCCGTTGCCTGCATCGACCGCGACCCGCAGTGGTCGCACGCCGGCGACATCGACCAGCGACCGAAGGAACTGTCCGTAGTCGGCGAGCACATCGTGATAGCGCACCTGCCCACGCGGCCCGTCATAGCCGGGAACCCCGGCGATCACTTCGTCGCGGATGATCGCCAGCCCGGTGTCCTCACCCACGGCCTTCGCCCCGGCGCGGCACAGCTTGATTCCGTTGTAGGCGGCCGGGTTATGGCTCGCGGTGAACATGGCACCCGCGCAGCCCAGGAAACCGGACGCAAAGTACAGCTGATCGGTGGAGGCCAGCCCGATCCGCACCACATCGAGACCCTGCGCGGTGACCCCGGCGGCGAACGCCTCGGCGAGCGCCGGCGAGCTTTCACGCATGTCGTACCCGATCGCGATCCGGTCGCCACCCTCATCGCGAATCAGCCGGGCGAACGCGGCGGCCACGTCGGATACGAACGCGTCGTCGATCTCCTGCCCGACCAGACCGCGCACGTCATAAGCCTTGATCACACGGCGAACCGCGTCGGCGGGCCTCGACATGACAGATCTCCTGACCGAGAGGGACTCTTGGCCGCCAGCCTATCTGTTCCGGTCCCCCGGCAAGGGCGGCTATCGGGTCAGTCGGTGGGGTCCGGCAGTACCCGCAGGTGCCCACGGCGGCGGCCGGCAGTCGTCGGTCGATGCGCAGCGGCCGGCATCATCGGAGTTCCGGTCGCGGGCGCATGCGCGGCTCCGCTGGGATCGGAGAATCCGGCGATCGGGGGCCGGGCGGGCAACTCACGGCCTTCCCGTACTGCATCGGCAAGAGCGACGAGATCGTCCTCGTCGGGGAACTCCGGCAGCGGCCCGGCGTGGCGGACCAGCTCCCAACCGCGGGGGGCAGTGATCCGGTTGGCATGAGTGATGCACAGGTCCCACGAATGCGGTTCGCGGGAGATTGCCAGTGGCCCGACGACCGCAGTCGAATCGGAGTAGACGAACGTCAGCGTCGCCACCGCATAATGGGGGCATCCAGGCCGGCAGCAGCGACGAGGAACATTCACGTCCGTGAGGCTATCGCGGTTCATTCACAGGTTGCCCGGGGACACGCGCAGCCGCCGGGCGGCCGATTCACAACCGTTACGATCACATCCGTGGCCGATTCCCGCAGCTCCCGGCGAGGTGGTCGATCCGGTGGCAGCCCGGGGTCGCGCCGGGGACGTGAGATGCGGGGCCCATTGCTGCCGCCGACGGTGCCGGGGTGGCGCAGCCGCGCAGAGCGGTTCGACATGGCGGTCCTGGAAGCCTATGAGCCGATCGAGCGGCGGTGGCAACAACGGCTCACCGGTCTCGACGTTGCCGTCGACGAGATCCCGCGCATAGCGCCGAAGGATCCGGACAGTGTGCAGTGGCCCGCTGAAGTGGTGGCCGACGGGCCGATCGCGTTGGCCCGGCTGATTCCAGCCGGCGTGGACGTTCGCGGAAATTCGACGCGCGCCCGAATTGTGCTGTTCCGCAAGCCGATCGAGCGTCGAGCCAAAGACTCGATCGATCTGACCGATCTTCTGCACGAGATTCTGGTGGCGCAGGTGGCCACCTATCTCGGGGTCGAGCCGTCGGTCATCGACCCGACCATCGACGACGACTGAGTCGGACTCGCCGACCAGCGGTCGCCGTCAGATGATGCCGCGCTTGAGGCGACGACGCTCCCGCTCGGAGAGTCCGCCCCAGATACCGAAACGCTCGTCGTTGGCCAAGGCGTACTCGAGGCACGACTCGCGGACCTCGCAGCCCAAGCAGATCCGCTTGGCCTCGCGGGTGGAACCGCCCTTCTCGGGGAAGAACGCTTCGGGATCGGTCTGCGCGCACAGCGCGCGTTCCTGCCACTGGTCTTCTTCATCGGCCGAATCCGGCGTCGCATCGATGATCGGGTCTGGCACCAAACTCAAGTGAGCGCGTGCCATTACCCCCATCGTCTGCGAACCGGTAATGGACTGCGGCAACCCCATCGTGCCGAACACGTGCTCATAGGACATTTCCGCCTCCTCACCTGGTTTCGTAGATCTTTTGCATGTCGCCCACTATTGAAGTGTGCCCAACTCGTTCGAACACTTGGTCGAATCGCGGTCTGGGACACCGAAACCGGCTGGTCCGACCGGGAAATGACACTGATGTGATTAGACACTTATGCAGTGGCCCGGTCAAGCGATTGAACCGAAATTAATACCATTTCCCTTGGATAATTCGGCGAGTCGATGCCCCGGCGTGTCATCGGCGTGACGCGATCGTGACCGCGTTGGTCGCCGAAAGGGCCGACCGCCTAGTGTCGATCGGTGTGAAGATCACCGTTCTGGTCG
This sequence comes from Mycolicibacterium aromaticivorans JS19b1 = JCM 16368, assembly GCF_000559085.1. Lineage (NCBI taxonomy): Bacteria > Bacillati > Actinomycetota > Actinomycetes > Mycobacteriales > Mycobacteriaceae > Mycobacterium > Mycolicibacterium aromaticivorans. The sequence goes on from NZ_JALN02000001.1 coordinate 1,307,920, forward strand.
GCGGCGTCGGGGGTGCCCGGTTCCTGCTGGGCGTACAGCGATTGCTCGGCCTGGGCCAGTTCGCCGGCCAGATATCCGGAGCCACAGGCGATCTTGATCACACGCTGACGGCCGTGGTCAACATCGGCGACGATGCCTGGATGCACGGTGTGCGCATCTGTCCCGACCTCGACACCTGCATGTACACCTTAGGTGGAGGTATCGACCCCGAGCGAGGCTGGGGACATCGCAACGAGACGTGGCACGCGAAAGAGGAATTGGCGGCCTACGGCGTACAACCCGATTGGTTCGGCCTGGGCGACCGCGACCTCGCCACTCATCTGGTGCGCAGTCAGATGCTGCGTGCGGGATATCCCCTGTCGCAGGTGACCGAGGCGCTGTGCCACCGCTGGCAGCCGGGCGTTACGCTCCTGCCTGCCAGCGACGACCGGTGCGAAACCCACGTTGTGATCGACGATCCCGACACCGGTGACCGCAAAGCCATCCACTTTCAGGAATGGTGGGTGCGCTACCGGGCGCAGGTGCCCACACACAGTTTCGCGTTCGTGGGGTCCGAAAACGCCACTGCCGGGCCCGGTGTCGTCGACGCGATCACCGAAGCCGATGTCGTCATGCTCGCCCCCTCCAATCCGGTGGTGAGCATCGGCGCAATCCTCGCCATCCCCGGTGTTCGCGCCGCGCTGCGCTCCACACCTGCCCCGGTCGTCGGCTACTCCCCCATCATCGGCGGAAAGCCGTTGCGCGGCATGGCCGACGAATGCCTGTCGGTGATCGGCGTCGAGACCTCCTCGCACGCCGTCGCCCACCACTTCGGCGCACGCTCGGCGACCGGAATCCTCGACTACTGGCTGGTGTCCGAAGGCGATCATGCCGACGTACCGGGACTGACGGTGCACTCGATACCGCTGCTGATGTCTGATCCGGCAGCCACCGCCGACATGGTGCGCGCCGGCCTCGAATTGGCGGGGGTGGCGTCGTGAATCTTGAGCATGGCAGTGCCGCTCCCGTCGAAATCCTGCCCGTCCCCGGCCTTCCGGAGTTCCGTCCGGGCGATGATCTGGCGGCCGCCCTCGTCTCGGCAGCACCCTGGCTGCGCGACGGCGACATCGTCGTCGTCACCAGCAAGGTGATGTCCAAGTGCGAGGGCCGCATCGTCGCGGCGCCCGCGGACCCCGACGAACGAGACGCACTGCGCCGCAAGATCATCGACGATGAGGCCGTGCGGGTGCTGGCCCGCAAGGGCCGCACTTTGATCACCGAGAACCGCAACGGCATCGTGCAGGCGGCCGCGGGCGTCGACGGCTCCAACGTCGGATCCACCGAATTGGCGTTGCTGCCGGTCGATCCCGACGGCAGCGCGGCCGCGCTGCGCACGGCACTGCGCGAGCGGCTCGGCGTGAATGTCGCGGTTCTGGTCACCGACACCATGGGTCGTGCCTGGCGCAACGGCCAGACCGACGCCGCGATCGGCGCCGCCGGGCTGCCTGTGCTCTACGGATACGCCGGCGCCGTCGACCGGCACGGCAACGAGCTGGTGGTCACCGAAGTCGCCGTCGCCGACGAAATCGCCGCCGCCGCCGACCTGGTCAAGGGCAAGCTGACCGCGGTGCCCGTCGCCGTGGTCCGCGGCCTCGAGCTCGAGGACGACGGGTCCACCGCGGCGCGCCTGCTGCGCGGCGGTGAGGACGACTTGTTCTGGCTGGGCACCGCCGAGTCGCTGGAACTCGGGCGCCGCCAGGCCCAGTTGTTGCGCCGCTCGGTGCGAGTGTTCGCGCCGGAGCCGGTCGACCACACGCTCATCGAGGAGGCCGTCGCCGAGGCGCTCACCGCGCCTGCACCGCACCACACCCGGCCGGTGCGGTTCGTCTGGTTGCAGGATCGGGGGCGTCGCGTCACGCTGCTGGATCGGATGAAAGACGCGTGGCGTGACGATCTTTCCGGCGACGGCAAGCCCGCCGACGCCGTCGAGCGACGGGTCGCCCGAGGTCAAATCCTCTACGACGCACCCGAGATCGTCATCCCGTTCCTGGTCCCCGAAGGCGCCCACAGCTATCCCGACCCGGACCGCATCCAGGCCGAGCACACGATGTTCACGGTCGCGGTCGGCGCGGCGGTACAAGCACTCCTGGTGGCGCTGGCAGTGCGCGGCGTGGGCAGCTGCTGGATCGGCTCGACGATCTTCGCAGCCGGGCTGGTGCGGGAAACCCTTGATCTACCGCCTGATTGGGAACCGCTGGGTGCCGTCGCGATCGGTTATCCGGTCGAACCGCCCGAACCCCGCGACCCGGCGCCGGTCGGCGATCTGCTGGTGCGCAAGTGAGCGTGCGGGAGTCGGCCATCGAGCTGCTGACCGAGTGGGACGCGCCGGACGACTGCCAGGACTCGCTGCGGCAGTCCGTCCTGGCCTTCCTACTCGCGCGCACCGATGCCTGCGAGCGGGCCTGCGTCCCAGGACATATCACGGCTTCGGCGTTGGTGGTCAACCACACCGGCGATCAGGTGCTGCTCACCCTGCATCCGCGGCTCGGTCGCTGGGTTCAGCTCGGCGGGCATTGCGAGGACTCCGACGCCGACATCGTCGCGGCCGCGATGCGGGAGGCGGCCGAAGAGTCCGGAATCGACGGCCTGCGCGTCGACGCGTCGTTGGGCGCCATCCACGTTCACGCACTGACCTGCTCGCTGGGAGTGCCCACCCGGCACCTGGATCTCCAGTTCATCGCCCGCGCACCCGCCGACGCGACCATCGAGATCAGCGACGAATCGCTCGATCTGCGGTGGTGGCCGGTCGACGCGCTGCCAGACGGTATCGACGCGGCGGTCACACACCTGGTGTCGGTCGGCCGCTCGCGGGTCTAGATGTCGGACGAGTAGCGAACGCCGCAGTCCGGGATGACAACTCCCGGCCACACCCGCGCACCACGCAGGAGTTCGCAGCGCGCGCCGATGTTCGCGCCATCGCCGATGATGGCATCGCGCAGTAATGCACGCGGCCCGATCCGGGCGCCGGCGCCGATGATCGACCGCTCCACCACCGAGCCCGCCTCGATGTGCGCCCCGTCGAAGATGACCGCGCCGTCCAGGCGGACGCCGGGCCCGATCTCGGCGCCGCGGCCCACCACCGTCCCGCCGACCAGGACCGCACCCGGGGACACCGAGGCCCCGTCGTGCACAAGGCTTTCCCCGCGTCGCCCGCCGAGGGCGGGTGACGGCGCCAGACCCCGGACCAGGTCAGCCGAACCGCGGACGAAGTCCTCCGGTGTGCCCATGTCGCGCCAATAACTGGAATCGACGTAGCCGCAGACCTTTACCCCGTCGGCCAACAGTGCCGGGAACACCTCACGCTCCACCGACACCTCACGCCCACGTGGGATCTGATCGAGGACGTCGCGATTGAAGATATAGGTGCCTGCGTTGATCTGGTCGGACGGCGGGTCTTCGGTCTTCTCGAGGAACGCTTCCACCCGACCGTCGGCGTCGGTGGGCACACAGCCGAATGCCCGTGGGTCGCTGACGCGCACCAGGTGCAGGGTCAGATCGGCCTGCGACTCGTGGTGGCTGGCCAGCATCTGGCGGAGGTCCATGCCGGACAGGACGTCGCCGTTGAACACCATCACGATGTCGTTGCGCAGCTTGGGTATCACATTCGCGATCCCGCCGCCGGTGCCCATCGGGTGATCCTCGACGACATACTCGATCTGCAGGCCGAGCTTGGACCCGTCGCCGAATTCGTTCTCAAACGTCGCCGCTTTGAACGACGTGCCGAGGATGACGTGTTCGATGCCGGCTTCGGCGATGCGGGACAGCAGATGCGTCAGGAACGGCAGCCCCGCGGTCGGCAGCATCGGCTTGGCCGCCGACACCGTCAGCGGCCGTAGCCGGGTGCCCTTGCCCCCGACCAGCACCACCGCGTCGACCTTCGACGGATCAATTCCACTCACCGGGTCCCCCTGCTTCTCGCCAGCTCGCGACGGGATTTGCGTACCGCCGCGCGTGACCTAACCTTCAGCGCGCCCTTCATAGTCCATCGCAACGGCGCACGCCACCAGCCAAAATGCCGATCGGACAAATAAATGTAGGTGCTTTCGTGATGTGCCCGCAGATTGCTGGCGGGGTCCCGGCCGGTCGAGTGGCCCTTGGCGTGCAGGATCTCCGACGACGGGACGTAGACGTTGAGCCAGCCGGCCCGGCCCAGCCGGTCACCGAGGTCGACGTCTTCCATGTACATGAAGTAGCGCTCGTCGAACCCGCCGACCTGGTCGAATGCCGCACGCCGGATCAGAAGGCACGATCCCGACAGCCAGCCCACCGGCCGCTCGGTGGGCTCCAGGTATTCCTGGCGATAGGCCCTGGTCCATGGGTTGGTTTTCCAGACGAAGCCGACCACCGCATGCATGCCGCCGCGCACCAGGCTCGGCAGGTGGCGCGCCGACGGGTAAACCGAACCGTCAGGGTCGCGGATCAACGGCCCCAGCGTCGCGGCTCGGGGCCATCGGTCGGCGGCGGCGAGCAGCTCGTCGATGCTGTTGGGTCCCCACACCACGTCGGGGTTGGCGACGATCACGAACTCGTCGTCGGCGGGAACCGTCGCCACACCGCGGTTGGCGGCGCTGCCGTAGCCGAGGTTTCCGCCCGTGCGCACCAGGCGGGTGCCGGGATAGCGCTCCACCGCCTCCTCCGGTGTCCCGTCGGTGGAACCGTTGTCGGCGAGCACCACCGTCACCGGACGGTCGGTGGCCACCGTCAAGGAGGACAGGAAGCGATCCAGATGTGAGCCCGGGGAGTAGGTCACCGTCACCACGGTCAGGGGGCGGCTCGACGTCACGGCGTAGAGGGTAACTGTCCGCCGGAGACGGGTTCGGCAAGCGCCTCGGCCAGCGCCTCGCGCCACGGCCTCGGCGGGGTGAGCCCAGCCCGCACCGAGAGCTCCATCGACAGTGCTGAATACGCCGGTCGCGGCGCAGGGCGGCCCGCTTGCGCCGTGCTGACCGGCCGGATCCGCTGCGGGTCGGCACCGAGTTCGGTGAACACCGCCCGTGCCAGCTCCAGGCGCGTGCACGCGCCCTCGTTGGCGACGTGCAGGATCGGCTCCCGAATGCGCCCCTCACCGATCTCGAATATCGCATCGGCGAGGTCTTTGACGTAGGTCGGTGACCCGATCTGGTCGTCGACCGCGTCGGCGGTCTCGCCGGTGCCTGCCCGCCGACGCATCACCGCCACGAAGTCGGTGCCCGCTGCGCCGGTGTACACCCACGAGGTGCGCACGATGTGGGCGTCGGGCATCGCGGCCAGTACGGCCACTTCACCGGCGAGCTTGGTGCGTCCGTAGACACCCAGCGGCGCGGCCTCGTCGCCGACGTCATAGGGGTGGCGCTGCCGACCGTCGACAGGCTCGCCGGAAAAGACGTAGTCGGTAGAGATGTGCACCAGTGGCGCGCCGACGCGGGCGCAGGCGTGCGCGACGTTCTGCGCCCCGGTGGCGTTGACGGCGTAGGCGGTGTCCCGGTCGGCTTCGGCGGCGTCCACATTGGCAATGGCCGCGCAGTTCACCACCAGGTCCGATGCGGCGATGAACCGCTCGACTGCGGCGGGGTCGGTGATATCACACTCTTGATGCGTCAATGCGCTGGCCTCGATGCCCCGACGGGCCGCCTCACCTGCGAGAAACGTCCCCACTTGGCCGCCGGCACCTGTAATCACGATCCTCGCCACCACAATTACGAGTCTGGCACGCCGGTTTGCGCTACCCGGTATGCGCCCGTCTCGCCAGTAGCCTGGGCTGATGCCTGCTGACACCGAAGCACGGACGGGCGCCCAGCGGGTGACCCGGACTGTGCTCGCGTTGATCGCCGTGACCGTGATGGTCAGCACCGGTGTCGCGTGGGGCAAGATCCGTTCGTTCGAGAACGGCATCTTCCACATCAGCACCTCGGCCCTGGGCGGAGGCGGGCAGGACGGCGCGATCGACATCTTGCTGGTCGGGATGGACAGCCGCACCGATGCTCACGGCAACCCGCTGTCCGCAGACGAGCTCGCGACGTTGCACGCCGGCGACGACGTGTCGACGAACACCGACACGATCATCCTGGTCCGCATCCCCAACAACGGGAAGTCGGCGACGGCGATCTCGATCCCCCGCGACTCCTATGTCAAGGCGCCAGGACTGGACAAGACGAAAATCAACGGCGTCTACGGCCAGGTGAAGCTCGAGAAGATGAAGCAGTTGGTCGAGCAGCAGGGCTTGGATCCGGCCGAGGCCGAACCCAAGGCCGTCGAAGCCGGCCGCGAAGCGCTCATCAAGACCGTCGCCGACCTGACCGGGGTCACCGTCGACCACTATGCCGAGATCGGCCTACTTGGTTTCTCACTGATCACCGATGCGCTCGGCGGTGTCAATGTGTGCCTGAAAGATGCCGTCTACGAACCACTCTCCGGTGCCGACTTCCCGGCCGGCTGGCAGAAACTCAACGGACCGCAGGCACTGAGTTTCGTCCGGCAGCGTCACGACCTCCCCCGCGGTGACCTCGACCGCGTGGTGCGCCAACAGGTTGTGATGGCATCCCTTGCGCACCAGGTGATTTCCGGAAAGACGCTGACCAGCCCATCGACTCTGAACAAGCTGCAGGACGCCATCCAGCGTTCGGTGGTGCTCTCATCGGGCTGGGACATCATGGATTTCGTCAAGCAGTTGGAGAACCTCGCGGGCGGCAACGTGGCGTTCGCGACCATCCCCGTGCTCGACGAAGCCGGCTGGAGCGACGACGGCATGCAGTCCGTGGTCCGAGTCGATCCGTCCCAGGTGCAGGAATGGGTGGCCGGCCTGCTGCACGATCAGGCCGAGGGCAAGACCGAGAAGATCGCCTACTCCCCCGAGCAGACCAAGGCCGACGTGGTCAACGACACCGACATCAACGGACTTGCCGGTGCCGTGTCAGAAGTGCTCACCGGCAAGGGCTTTGGGGCGGGCGACATCGGCAACAACGACAAGGACCATGTGACGCGAAGCCAGGTGCAGGCGGCCAAGGAGGATGACCTGGGCGCGCAGGCGGTCGCCAAGGAGCTGGGCGGTCTGCCGGTGGTGGCCGACAGTGCAATTCCGGCGGGAACGGTGCGGGTGGTGCTGTCCAGCGATTACACCGGACCGGGCTCGGGCCTGGAGGGTTCGCTGCCGAAGTCGGCAGCCGTCAGCCAGGCGGCCGGTCAGGCCGGTGACGGTGTGGCTCCCCCGCCGTCGCCCATCATCACCGCGGGGTCCGATGACCCCAAGTGCGTCAACTGATGGCCAATCTGACTGCTGCCGTTCTGGATCCGCTGCTGCGGGCCGACCCGATGGGTCCGCGGATCACCTACTACGACGACGCGACCGGTGAGCGCATCGAGTGCTCGACCGTGACGCTGGCCAACTGGGCGGCCAAGACCGCCAACCTGTTGCGCGACGAACTCGGCGCAGGCCCGGGCACCCGGATTGCCGTGCTGTTGCCCGCGCACTGGCAGACCGCGGCGGTGCTGCTGGGCGTGTGGTGGATCGGTGCCGAGGTCGTGCTGTCCGGAGCGGCAGATCTCGCGCTGTGCACCTCTGACCGGCTGGACGAGGCCGACGACGCGGTCGCCGGTGGCGAGGTCGCGGTGCTGTCGCTGGATCCGTTCGGCAAGCCGGCGCCCGATCTTCCGATCGGCGTCACCGATTACGCGACGGCGGTGCGAGTGCACGGCGACCAATTTTCCGCGGAGCCGCGGCCAGGTCCAGCCCTGGACGGCAGATCAGTCGACGAAGTGCTCTCTGCCGCTTCCGATTCCGCCGCCGAGGCCGCTCTGACGGCAGGTGACAGGGTGATGTCGTCATTGCCGTGGTCCTCCGCGGACGACGTCATCGCCAACCTGCTCGCGGTGTTCGTTGCGGGCGCGTCACTGGTCCAGGTGGCCAACCCCGATGCGGCAGCGCTGCAGCGGCGCCGGACGACCGAGAAGGTCACCAAGGATCTGGCCCACTAGGCTCACGGGGGTGAGCCGCGTCCCGTTGAATCTCGCGTCCCTGTCCGCACTTCCGGTACGCCGCGTCGACATCGTGGAAACCACCGGCTCCACCAACGCCGACCTGCTGGCCCGGCACGCCTCGGGCGAGGACATCCGAGGCGCCGTGCTGCTCGCCGAGCACCAGAGCGCCGGCCGTGGCCGTAATGGCCGCAGCTGGTCGGCGCCGCCTCGCTCCCAGATCGCCCTGTCGATCGGCGTCGGCGCCGATGGTGTCCCGCCGGAGAGCTGGGGCTGGCTGCCGTTGCTCACCGGGGTCGCACTCGTCGACGCGGTCAGGGCGACCACCGGTATCGAGGCTGCCGTGAAGTGGCCCAATGACGTCCTGGTGGGGTCCGGCAAGCTCGCCGGCATCCTGGCCGAGGTGGCCGCACCCGATCCGGTCATCGTGGTGGGTCTGGGGCTCAACGTCACGCTGACCCCCGACGAGGCACCCGACCCCCGGGCCACCTCACTGCAGATATTGGGCGCCGCCCAGCTCGACCGCGACGCGCTGACGGCGGCAATCCTGCGAGAGCTGACCGCCCGCATCGAAAAGTGGCAAACCACACCAGGACCCGACCCGACCCTCGTCGAGGATTACCGGCGGCATAGCAGCACCCTGGGTAGCCAAGTGCGGGCCATCATGCCCGGTGACCGTGAAATCACCGGCACCGCAGTTGATGTCGACTCACTCGGCCGGCTTCGCATCGACACCGGCGCCGAGGTGATGACGGTGTCGGCGGGCGACATCACCCATCTGCGACCCGCCGGCTAGATCAGCGCAGCAGCGCCCGCGACATCACAACCCGCTGAATCTGGTTGGTGCCCTCATAGATCTGAGTGATCTTGGCGTCACGCATCATTCGCTCGACCGGGAAGTCCACGGTGTAACCGGCACCGCCGAAGAGCTGGACAGCATCGGTGGTCACCTCCATGGCGACGTCGGAGGCGAAGCACTTCGACGCTGCCGAGATGAACCCGAGGTTGGGTTCACCGCGCTCGGCGCGGGCAGCAGCGGAATACACCATCAGCCTGGCCGCTTCGACCTTCATCGCCATGTCGGCCAACATGAACTGCACGCCCTGGAAATCGGAGATCGAGGTACCGAACTGCTTGCGGTCCTTGGTGTATGCGATCGCGGCGTCCAGCGCGCCCTGCGCGATTCCGACCGCCTGCGCACCGATCGTCGGGCGGGTGTGGTCAAGGGTGGCGAGCGCGGTCTTGAAGCCGGTGCCCGGCTCGCCGACCATCCGGTCGCCCGGGATACGGCAGTTCTCGAAGTACAGCTCGGTGGTCGGCGAGCCCTTGATGCCGAGCTTGCGCTCCTTGGGCCCGATCGTGAAGCCCTCGTCGTCGACGTGCACCATGAACGCCGAGATACCGTTGGCACCCTTGTCGGGGTCGGTCACCGCCATCACGGTGTACCAGGATGACTTGCCGCCGTTGGTGATCCACGCCTTGGCGCCGTTGAGGATCCAGTCGTCACCGTCAGCCTTGGCCCGGGTGCGCATCGACGCCGCGTCGCTGCCGGCCTCGCGCTCGGAGAGGGCGTAGGAGGCCATCGCCTCGCCCGAGGCGATCGACGGCAGCACCTTCTTCTTGAGCTCCTCTGACCCACGCAGGATCAGACCCATCGTGCCCAGCTTGTTGACGGCGGGAATGAGCGACGCCGATGCGTCGACCCGGGCGACCTCTTCGATGACGATGCACGCCGCCACCGAGTCCGCTCCCTGGCCGCCGTACTCCTCGGGCACGTGGACCGCGTTGAATCCCGATGCGTTCAGCGCATCCAGCGCCTCCTGCGGGAAGCGCGAGTTCTCATCGCACTCGGCCGCGTACGGCGCGATCTCTTTCTCCGCCAGCGCGCGGATCGCGGTCCGCAGCTCGTCATGCTCCTCGGGCAACTTGAATACGTCGAAATCGGGGTTCCCAGCCATCACAGCCTCCTTGCTACTCGCCGGTAACTTTAACTCGGGACCTCACTCGCCGAGTAATCGCTCCCGCAAAGCCTTGTCCTTCTCCAGAACCATGGCCTCCAGGTCGTCCTGAAAGCTCTCCATCCGCTTGCGCAGCGCCGCATCCGACGCCGCCAGAATACGTACCGCCAGCAGCCCGGCATTGCGGGCGCCGCCGATCGACACAGTGGCCACCGGCACGCCCGCCGGCATCTGCACGATCGACAGCAGCGAATCCAGGCCGTCGAGCTTGGCCAGCGGTACCGGCACGCCGATCACCGGCAGCGCGGTGGCGGAGGCCACCATCCCGGGTAGGTGAGCCGCCCCACCGGCGCCGGCGATGATCACTTTGATGTCGCGGGCCGCCGCGCCGCGCGCGTAGTCCAGCATGCGTCCCGGGGTGCGGTGCGCCGAAACGACACCGACCTCGAACGGCACCTCGAACTCGGCCAGCGCCTCGGCGGCCGCCTCCATGACGGGCCAGTCGCTGTCCGAACCCATGATCAGCCCGACCGCCGGTTTGTCAGTCATTGGCGCTGTGCCCGTCCCATCCATCCGTCCACTCCGCGTGTGACAACCAGTGTGCCGCCCGTTCCGCGCGTTCCCGTACCCGGTCCACGTCACCAGGCGCCACTCCGACGATGTTGACGTGACCCACCTTGCGACCAGGCCGTTCAGCCTTGCCGTAGAGGTGGACCTTCGCCTCCGGAATCCGGCCGAACAAGTGGTGCAGCCGCTCGTCGACGCTCATCGCCGGAGCCGCCGGCGCGCCCAACACGTTGGCCATCACCGTCACCGGCGCGATCGGCCGGGTGTCGCCAAGCGGATAGTCCAGGACCGCCCGGACGTGCTGTTCGAACTGGCTGGTCACCGCCCCGTCCATGGTCCAGTGCCCGGAGTTGTGCGGCCGCATCGCGAGCTCGTTGACCAGCAGCGTGCCATCGGTCGTCTCGAACAATTCGACGGCCAGCACCCCGACCACGCCCAGCTCACCGGCCAGCCGCAGACCCAGCTGCTCGGCTTCGGCGGCCAGGTCCTCGGACAACCCCGGCGCGGGTGCGACGACCGTGACGCAGATGCCGTCACGCTGCACGGTTTCCACGATCGGCCACGCCGCACCCTGACCGAACGGGGAGCGCGCCACCAGCGCCGCGAGCTCGCGACGCATCGACACGCGCTCCTCGAGCAGCACCGGAACGCCGTCGGCCAGGTATCCCGCGACCGCCTCCCGGGCGTGGGCACGATCACGGGCCAACACCACGCCGCGGCCGTCGTAACCCCCGCGCACGGTCTTGATCACCACCGGACCGCCCACGGCAGCGGCGAACGCGTCGACGTCGTCGACACCAGAGACTGCGGTGAATCGCGGGATTGGTGCGCCCAGATCCGCCAGCTTGCGCCGCATCACCAGCTTGTCCTGGGCGTGCACCAGGGCTTCGGGCGGCGGCGCCACGGTGACACCCTCGGCGACCAGCGTGTCCAGCAGCTCGGTGGGCACGTGCTCGTGGTCGAACGTCAGCGCCGACGCACCTGCGGCCGCGCGACGCAGCGCCTCGAGGTCGGTGTGGGCACCGATGACGACGTCGGGGGTCACCTGAGCGGCGGGGTCGTCGGGACTGACCGCCAGGACCCGCAGACTCTGTCCGAGGGCGATCGCCGCCTGGTGGGTCATCCTGGCCAGCTGCCCGCCGCCGACCATGGCGACGACAGGGGGTGTGGGACGCTTCGACACGGCCATCATGGTGTCAGACCTGCGCGAGTACGCACACCTGCGGTGACTTCCGTAGACTTGATCCTTGTGTCTTTTGCTGATGCCACCATCGCTCGGCTGCCCCGACCGATCCGGCCCTTCGCCGAGCGGCATCACGAGCTGATCAAGTTCGCGATCGTCGGCGCAACGACGTTCATCATCGACTCCGCGATCTTCTACACGCTGAAGCTCACGATCCTCGAGCCCAAGCCGGTCACCGCCAAGGTGATCGCGGGCATCGTCGCGGTGATCGCCTCGTACGTACTGAACCGCGAGTGGAGCTTCCGCCACCGCGGCGGCCGGGAGCGTCACCACGAGGCGTTGCTGTTTTTCGGGGTCAGCGGCGTCGGCGTGCTGCTGAGCATGGCCCCGTTGTGGTTCTCCAGTTACGTGCTGGAGCTGCGGGTGCCGCACGTCTCACTGACCAACGAGAACATCGCGGACTTCGTCTCCGCCTACGTGCTGGGCAACCTGCTGCAGATGGCGTTCCGGTTCTGGGCGTTCCGACGCTGGGTCTTCCCCGACGAGTTCGGCCCCAGCCACGACAAGGGACTGGAATCCACCCTCACCGGCGGCGGTTTCGCCGAGGCGATGGAGGACGAGTACGAAGCGGGCGCCACCGTCACGCCGCTGCGACGCAGGCGCGCCAGAAATCAGGAGCGTCAGCTGGGCGACTCTTCAGAGCCCAAAGTGTCGAAGACTTCGTGATACAGCAGTGAATGCACCCGCTCGACGCGGGGAATATCGTCGAACTCCAGGGGATCTTGACTCGCCGACTCGATGATCAGCGTGCCGGTGCGCAACATCCGGTCGAGCAGACCGTGGCGGAATTCCACACTGTTGATCCGCGCCAGCGGGATGTCGATACCCGACCGGGTCAGCAGCCCGTGACGGAACATCACCCGGCGGTCCGTGATCACGAAATGCGTTGTGAGCCAATTAAAGAACTTCCACAACGTCAGCCAGCCGACCAGGATCACCCAGATAGCGGCGATCACCCCGGAAAGCACTTTCTTCGCGGTGGGGTCCCAGTTGGTGTTGTTCACCAGCGCGGCCACGAAGGCCGCCAGGATCGTGGCGATCAGCAGAACCAGGATGGGGCCGACCAGCCGCTTCCAGTGCGGGTGACGGTGCAGCACGACCTGCTCGTTCGCGGCCAGCACGTTCTCGGGATATCCCACGCGGCGAAGATTACCCAGTCGGCCCGGTCACTGGGCAGGTTGGAGATATTCGACGCAGCCGGCTTCGGTGCGGCCGGTTTGGGCCATGCAGACCCCCACGGCCGGGTCGCCACCCTGCCCGACATCGGGCATCGGGATGTCGCCCGGCGACAGCGACCACAGGTAGGTGTCGGTGCCGGCGAGGCGCTCACAGTAGGTGGGTGAACCGTCGGCGGCCACGCCGCCGCCGCTGTCGGGCCGGCAGGGGCTTGCGACCGCGGCGGGCCCCGGCGCGGGCGGTGCCGGGGCGACCGACGACGTGGTTGCTGCGGATGACGTTGTTGCGGTGGACGGTGTGGTTGCGTCGCGCGACAACTGAACCCAGATGTCGGCGCCGGCACCGGCCAGCAATGCCACCGTGATGAGCCCGGCGACGAGCGCAACCCAGGACTCGGTCCGCCTGGAGCCGCGGTCCACCCCGAGGGTTCCGCCGTCGGCGACGTGCCGGGTCCAGCGCACGCCGTCCCAGTACCGGCATTGGTGCCGGCCGGTGGGATCGACTGACCAGCGGGCCGTCGACGTCGCAGGCTCGACGCCAGGCGGTGCGACCAGCGGCGCGCCGCAATCACCGCAGAACCGCCGAGTGCCGGGGTTGGCGTGCCCGGCCAGGCAGATGACCGCCGCTGTCTCCAGCCGGTCGCCGCACTCACCGCAGAAATACTGTCCGTCGGGGTTGCCATGGCCGTTGGCGCAGGTCACCGTCGCCCTGCCGGACCGCCCTTGCTCCACCACGTGCCGATGAACCTCCCCTTACGAGACAAACGTCACCATATCGACAGTGGCGACCGCGATTGCGGCGACGGCCACGCACACCGCCTCCGCCATCAGGATGGCGGTCGTGCGGTCGGGACGGCGCGTTCCGTCACCGGGCACGGCCCGTTCTCGCCGGTAGCACGCCGCCACGTACAGCAGGCCTGCGACGACGAACAACGCGATCGCGATCATCGGGATCCTCCCAGGCTGATGGCCGGCGCGTCGGGCCGTTTGAGCACCAGGACTCCCCCGGAGTCGTACACCACCTGATAGCCCTTCTCGGTTTGCAGGATCTGCACTGCGCGCCGCAGGGTGGCCTCACTCACCCCGGCGCTCAACCGGATGAAGTTCTCGTCCTGGGCACTGTCCGAGAAATACTCGACTTCGGGCCGCGCCGTGCAGTCGGCCAGCGCCTCGGCCGAGGAGAAGCAGGTGTCCTCGAGGTCGAAGGTCCGCGGCACTCCATACAGCGCACCCTGTCCCCAGTAGCCCAGTCCGGCATCGCCGATCTTCGCGACGAGCTCGTTGCCAATTGCCAACTCGTGCGGTGTCGTTCGCTCGAAGGAGATGTTGAGCCCACGGTTCGCGGTCACCAGCAGACCGGTGAGCAGCAGCGCGCAGCCCGCCGCCACCGCGGTCAGCCGGCGGACGACACGCCGGTCGGTACGCGGCCGCATCAGCGGCAGCAGGCACAGCGCCACGAGCGGCGAAAGCACCGGCGAAGCATAGAGAAACGCGCGGATCGCCACCTCGCCGCCGTAGCTCTGCAGCACCACCAGAACGAACGGCGAAAACGCCAGCGCCGCGACCAACCACGGCCTGCTGCGGGGCAAGCGCCGGAGCCGAAGCCAGCCGACGGCCGCCATCGACATCAGCAGCAGCGCCGATACGATCCGGAGCAACTGCATGTGGCGGTACGTCGGATCGCCCGTGATCTTCTGGGAGACACTGGAATTGAGGTTCTGGTCAACACCGCCGATATCGGCGATGACCTGGCCGAGGTGCCCTTGCCAATACGCGGCGGCACCGTAACGAAACCAGGCGATGAAGATCAGGAAGGCCGCCAGCCAGAGCAGCTTGTAGCGGGTCAGGCCGGCGGCCGAGATGATCATCAGCATGCCGATGGCAGCCAGCGGCGTGAGTTGGTGCGCAACGACCATCGCGGCCAGGATGACGACCAGAACGGCCTCGACCGCCAAAGTCCAAGGCGCGTCCCGGCCTGCCACCCGCCCCGGTATCCGCCGCCACGCCGTCGCGATCCTGGTGATCCGTCCACCCGCGAGCGCGGGCACCGCGGAAGTCCGCAGCTGCCAGAGCAATACGGCCAGCAGGGTGGCATAGAACTGCATCGCGACGGCCTGCGGCGCGAAGTAGTCCTGCTGATACCAGTTGAACAGGATCAGCATGGTGACGCCCAGCCAGGCGGCCCGGCGGCTGCCGGTGATGGACAGGCCGATCGCGAACACCGGCAACGTTAGGCAGATGCCGAACACCAGTGAGGCGCTGACCACAAGGATCACGCTGTCGTGCAGGCCGGTGGTGGTGATCAGATTGGCCGCGGCGGAGAAGAAACCGGCCCAGCTGATCCGGGCATCAACCGGTGGCGGCAGCGCGCCGGACTGGATCAGCCAGTTGGTGATCATCCGGTGCACGTATGCCGTCACGAACGGCGCCGTGCCCATGGACCACGCGACCGGCATGGTGATGTAGGTGATGAGGACGACGTTGGCGGTGGCGACTGCGATCCGGTCGAGAACGGCACGGCGATATTCGATGACCAGCAGCACGCACAGCAGCACCAGGCCGGCGAAGTAGTCGACCCCGAGCACACCGATCGATCCCAGGCTGCCCGCCGCCGAGACGTCCAGTCGTCGAACGGCGCTGAAGAACAAGGCGATCGCCGCCACCAGCAGGACGGCACTGAGCCTGCGGTCACCGGTCGGCGCGACCGCGCGGCGTACCCAGAGCAGCGCGTCCCGCACTGTCACCGTCTCGCGTGAGCGATGCCACTGCCGCCCGAGCACCGCGGTGGCGGCCGCGCCGAGACCCAGCACGACGAACTGCGCCGCGTACGGCTGATGCAGGTTGCCTGCGTAATTAAGTTGCGCGACAAGCACATTGACTGCCAGCGACAGCGACACCACGACCGCGCCGAATACCCCGTTGGTGGGCAGCCGCAACAATGCCGCGATCGGGAGCCCCGGGACGAGCAGCACCGCCACAACCCCAACCACCGCACGCAGCGCGGACGGCAGCGCGCCGGCCACACCGAAGGCCGACAGCACGGTGACGCCCAGCGAGGCGGCGATCAGGATGCCGGAGATGACGACTGTCGGGGGCATCCACGGCGGCAGTGGCGCGCGGTTGCCCGGCCGTGCCGGGGAACTCTCGACGCGTTGCAGCACTGAATCAGCCTACCGTTAGCTGGTATCGCTCGCGCACGCGTCAACTGCCCGCATACGACCAGATCGAAACCCAGTCGACCAGCACATGGCCGCTATTGGTGCCGTTCCCGTCGGTCTCGATCTGCAGTTGCCAGCGCATGGGCTTGCTGGGTACGTATTTGGTGCTGTCCATCACCAGCGCGTCGTCCAGATAGAACCGGACATGGCCCGGCAACCACTCGATCGTGTAGACGTGCCAATCGGTGAATGCCGTGCCGGTGTTGACGCCGTCCTGACCACCTGCCGAGCGGGCGTAGTGGGCGTACGCATTCGACGTCGACGACAACGCGCCCTCCGGGAAGTCTTCTTCACCGTCGGCGGGCCACAGCTCGGACTGCGGCCAAAGCAGGAACGCGATGTGATATTCGCTCAGCGTGGACGTGTCGGCCTTGAGCCGGACCGAGTAGCGGCCATACGTCTGGTACTGAGTTCCGTTGGGCAAGACCGGCGACGGGTTCGCCCCCGCGGGTTGGCCTGCGACGTTGTGCAGGTAATAGTCCAGGGTTCCGTTATTGACGCTGAGCACTTGGTCGGCACGGTACGGGCGGTGTTGGTAGGTGTCGGTGAAGGTCTGCGGATAGGTCAGCCACTGTTGGCCGTCGGCGCCCACGTAGACGATCTTGGCCGGGTCCGACGGGTTGGCCCAGCTGCCCAGCGCGGCGTCCTTGGTGAAGTTGTCCGCCATGATGTGTTTCCAGCCGGGAAGGTCGGCCACCGGCGCAGTGGTCAGTCCGTCTGACGGGGTGCTTGCCGTCGCGACGATGCTGACGGTGTCGATGTACAACGCGCGGACGCAGAAGAACCACTGCGGGTTGGCGAATTTGACGCCGACAGTGTGCGTGCCGGGCGCGACAGTGGCAGTCGCCGTGTAATCGGTCCACTTGCTCGCCGTGATCGGACTGCGCGCGATCACGGCGCCGTCGACGAGCACCGCAGCGACCGGAGCACCGAAACACTGCAATCCCCTGGCGCGCACGACAACTTGAATGGATTGCGGCAGCGCGAGGGTCGTCGACACCGTCACTGCTCCGGTGAGCCCTAGCGCCGTGCCGCCGGATGCCGCCGCGTCTGTGACGACTTTGGCACCGCTGGTCGTCGAGAGGGTCATCGTCTCGGCTTCGAACGAAGCCTTGTCCGCCGCTCGTGCGGGCGGCGTCACGGCCAGCACCGCACCCCAGACAACCGAGAGGGCCACCACTGCAGCCGAGCACAACCGGAACATCGTGGCTCCATCGGGTTGAAGACGCTCGGGGAGTGAGCGAAGTCACAATAATCCGCGGCGGATCACTATTCATATTGAGCTCGCCTATCACTTTGGTAACAGTTGCATGCGAAAGGAAACGATCGCCCCCCATCGGACTGGACCGTCGAATTGGACTGAGCACCAGCGACATACCGGATCACGGCCGATTACCGCCAATCCAGTTCGGTGGCTGAGAATTCTGAGCACCAGGCCGACCGAGCCGGCCAAATGAGGCCCACGCGTCCGCTGGCGGCGTATGGTTCGGGACTTATGCGAGATCGGCTGTGTAAGTGTGGACACGACCGTTCGGCACACGAGCATTACCGGCGTGGGACCGAGTGCGGATTGTGCCCATGCCCACGTTTTCGTGGACCCGGTCCGGCCAGCAAGCTGGTGCAGTGGATCACGTCACTCGGCCGGGGCGACCAGTCCTGATAGCTGGGTAGACTGGCAGTCCCGGGGTCGACGAACCAAGGGAGCACATGCCAGTCCCCATCTCGCGGGCCGCTCGCGTGGCGATTTCACTGACCAGCGTCGCGGCGGGAACCCTCGCGCTCACTGTCGGATCGGCCGCGCTCCTGCGTCCGGTCGCCGATGCCCAGTCGGGTAACGGCAATTGCCCCAACACCGCCGCCGCGGCGCACGGCTGGGGCGAACCCAACCGCGCCGACAACTTCGACGGGCCCGGATCGCTCAACCAGTGGTCGATCTATGACGGACCGGGCCACGACGGAAACGGCCGCCGGACGCGCGACGCGATCTCGGCGACGGACGGCCAACTCACGATTACCGGTGATCCGCAAGGAAACTCGGGCGGCATGGCCTTACTGCCGGGCCAGCTGCACGGCCGCTGGGAGGCCTGCGTCAAATCCTCGCCTGCCTCCCCCGACTACCACGCGCTGCTCCTACTGTGGCCCGACGCCGAAAACTGGCCGGTCGGTGGTGAAGTCGACTTCATGGAGATCGCCGATCCTGCCCGCCAGTCCGTCGAGGGCTGGCTGCACTACGGCCCCAACGACGAGCGCGAGTCGAGCGCGGTGCGGATCGACGCCACGCAGTGGCACAGCTGGGCGGTCGAATGGACCCCGCAGCGGATCGCGATGTTCGTCGACGGCGTCCAGTGGTGGGAGGCCACCGACCCGGCGCACTTTCCTCCCGGGCCGATGCATCTGTGCATTCAGCTGGACAATTTCGGCGGCGACCTCAACAACGGAGGGTCGATGGCGGTCGACTGGGTCCGCCAGTATTCGGCCTAGAGCGCGCCGAGGGCCCGGGCGCGATGCAGCCAGCGGATCGCCGGCGGCAACAAGACCACCGCCGGAATCGCTTCGGCCGCAAGATAAGCCCACCCGACGCCGATCACGCCGACGTGAGCGGTGATCAGCACGGTGCCGGCGACCACGATCGTGGTGGACACGCACCGCATGACCACCATCAGGGTCAGCTTGCGGCGCACCCGCGCGAATCCTTCATACACCGCGCTCACCGCCGACAACGGCACGAACGCCGCCGCCAGCAGAAGCAGTCCCTGTCCCTCGGCGCGATAGTCGGAGCCGATGATGCCCAGCACCCAGGGACCGATCACGACCAGCCCGAGCGAACCGACCACGGACACGACGGCCATCATCTGCACCATCCGGGTCGACAGGGCCGCGACCTTGTCGGGGTGGGCGGCCACCTCGGCCACGAACGGGCTCATCACCAGATGCACCGCGAAGTACAGGGCGTTGATGATCGCCCAGGTCACCGCGAAGTGCGCGTTGGCGGCCGCACCGAACCTGCTGACGATGATCAGCGGCACCACGAGGGGCCCGATGATCCACAGGGTGGTGATCCCGAAGGACGACCCGACATACGACAGCAACTGGGCGCGCGCGGGCAGTTCGGACGGCTGCCGGAACTGGGCATGCGTGCGCCACCGCCGGCGCATCGCCGCCAACACCAACAGTGTCCCGGCAGCAGCAGTCGCCCCCCAGGCCAGCACGATCGAGGCGCCGCTGCCGGTCCAGACCAGGGCGAACAGAACCGCCAGTTTGATGACCGCATGGACCAGGTTCTTCACCGCCGACCACTTCGTCACCCCGAGCCCGACGGCGGTCTTGTCCAACAGGGTGAACACCGCCAGCACCATGACCAGCAAGGGGTAACCCACCATCGCCCAGCGCGAGGTGAACAGTTCGTCGCGCGGGCCGAAGGCCACCAGCGCCCACCCGGCCAGCAGCGCGGTCACCGCGACGAGCAGGTAGCCGCGTGTGATCAGCGTCCCGGCCTTCTCGCCGGCCAACGGCAGGAAGCGTTCGTAGACCGTGTCGATGCTGAGCATCGACAACATCGACAACATCAGTGCCGAGGTGATCAATGCGGCGGCCACCCCGACTTCGGCTGCGGGGTAAAGCCGGCCGGCGGCTCCCCAGAACACCAGACCCAAGATCCCGGTCAGCAGGCTGGAGGCGATCAACGAAATCGAGTTGACCGTCATGTTGCGTCCCGCGGCCGGCGGCACGACGTCGGTGGTCACCATCAGCCGGATGCCCTGCGCAGCCGGTTGCGCCAGGCCGCGACCAGATACACCCACGCCCCGGCGGCGATGAATCGCCATGTGCCATTGCCGATGTCGGACGGCAAATCGGATCGCACCGTGATCGACGGAGCGGCTCGCCGTGCCGTGGACCGCAGATGGCGAACGAGCGCCGGCCTGCGCCGCACCACCGTCTTCAGCGCGAGGAACGCCATTGCCGGATCGGACGCGAGCTTGGCCAACCAGGCCCCCAAACCCAGTCCGTAGCCGCGAGTCTGCGCCCGCAGGTCATCGACTGTCGCCCGGTGCCGGTGCCACGCGATCGCGGCGGGTTCACGGACGAGTTGTCGGCCCGACCGCAGGATGCGGAAGAACATGTCGATGTCCTCGCCGCCGCTGACTCGCGTTCCCGCACCGAGTCGTTCGTCGAATCCGCCGAGGCTCAATGCGACCTGCCGGTCGACGGCGAAGTTGGCTCCCGTTCCGTAGTACCGGACTTCGAAGGGATACAGCGGAACGTCGTGCGGTGCCTGCGACCACTCGAAGATGCGGACCTCCGCCGATTCCGTCCACCCGGCCCGATTCTCGAAGTAGGCCTGCGCGGGGGTGCGCAGTTCGCCGGCCGGCACCATCCCGGAGACACATCCGACCGAGTCGCCGTAACCGAACCCCTTGACCAGGACGCTCAACCAGTCCCGGTCGACGACGACATCGTCGTCGACGAAGGCGACGATGTCCCCGGTTGCCGCCAACAGGCCGGTGTTCCGTGCCCGGGAAAGGCCGGGCACCGGCTCGGTGATCAACCGCACCCGCGAGTCGGCGAGACTCGTGACGAACTCCCGCGTCGCGTCGCTGCGGGGTGCGTTGTCGATGATCAGAACGTCGAAATCGGGATGCTCGGCGGCAAGAACGGAGGCCACCGCCGACTTCAGCAGGGCGGTGCGATCACGCGTGCACAACACCACGGTCACGTGCGCCGACCGGGCCGATGGGCGCGCGGCTGAAGCCAGTGCTGGTCGCGCCGCGCACTGTCGTTGCGCACCGACCTGATCCCGCAATTCCGTGAACGCAACCTGGCCGTCGGTGACGGCGATGTCGACAAAGCCGACCGCCCGTTGCCGATCGCGAACCAACAGCCGTGCGCGGGAGAATCCCTCCGCATTCTGCAATAGGCACTGCGCAGGTGTACCGGAGTGCGCGCTCGCCCGGTCGGCGGATTCGACTGCGTCGAGCCACACCTCACCAATCCAGACAGCCCCGCTCCAGCTCGGCCGATCCGGGTTCGGCAGCACGGGCGCCAGAGTCAGGCAGGCGGAATCGGATGCGTTCACGGCGCCCTCCGGGACAGGGTTCGGCTGACCTTGGCCCTGGCGAAGCCCAGCGTCGTTGCGGCCAGCCCCAGGCAGATGGCCGCTGCCCGGGCCAGCCCGTCGGCAGTCATCGATCTCACCTCGCGGGCAACGGCGGTCGGCAACACCCGTCGAACGTAGGACCGCTCGCTGCTCAATCCAGCAGCCGCCCCGGTCATCTCGGTGACAACCGCCTTCGACATGCCTTCGTGATAGCACCGCCGAACGAAGTACCGCAGCGTGGTCCGATCGTCGGATACATGGTGCTCGACCCGGATGTCGGGGTCGAACAGCACCTGGTTGGTGGCGTCGACCGCACGGACCCGGATGAACAACTCGGTTTCCTCACAGCCGACCGGAGTGGCGCCCACCCGTCCCACTTCGGACCGAAACCCGCCGACCGTATCGAGGACCGAACGGCGCAGCGACATGTTGCAACCGATCGGGTTACGCACCGGGGCAAGCTGTTCCGGCTGCCCGACGTAGCTGCAACCGACCACCCAGTCGAATTCGGGCGGAATCCAATTCGGTCGGCTGTCCGGCCACACCGGGCTGGCGTACCCGCCGACGCCGGCGACGGTCTGGTCCCGATAGTGATCACGCAGGTCGTCGGCCCAGCCTGGCTGCGCCACCGCATCGTCGTCGAGGAAGGCCACCACGTCGCCGCGGGCGGCGCGGACACCGGTGTTACGCGCTCCCGACAGTCCGCGGGCCTCGTCGTTCGGAATCACCCGAACCCGGGTGTCACCGTCGAAAAGTTGCCTGGCGGCGGACAGCAACTCGTCGCAGTGGTCGATCACCATGATCAGCTCGACCGGGTTGGCGCTGCCGGTCAAGACCGACTCGGCCGCATGTCGCAGCCGCTCCCAGCGGGCGGTGGTGTAGGCACAGATCACCACGGACAGGCTCAACTCGCGTGTCATCTCACCGGGTTCCGGGATCGTCGCGACGCCCGCACACTGCTGAGCTTGAACAGCATCACCCGTTTGAACAGCACGTCGTAGCGGTTCAGCTTGCCGAGCAGCTTGTCCATGTACCGAATCTCCCACCGCGGATCGTCGATGAGCTTGCGGGTGAACGTATCCTGCTGCACCAGTTGCGATCGCGCCGAGGTCAACGCGGTGAGCGACCCGCCGCGGATGCGGTAGGCCGCCAGGGTTTCGGGCATGCCGTAGAAGTGGCCGAGACCCAGCAGCCTGGCCCACAGGTCCATGTCTAGGGTGAACACGTGCGGCCCGCTGAAGCCGCCGCATCGGTCGAAGTCGCTGCGGCGGAACATGACTGATACCGGCGCGCCGACGGGGTTCTTGGCGCTGCGAACGATCTGCCGGATCACCTGTTCGCCCGTCTTATGTCCGAGGAGCCCACGCAGCCCCCTGGCCTTGAACAGCAGCGCACCCGAGTCGTCGATGAAATCGGTGCGGCTGGCCACCACTGTCACGTCCGGATTGCTCTGCAGAACGGCGGCCTGCGCGGCGACGCAGTTGTGCTTGAGTGTGTCGTCTGCACTGATCACTTTGACGAATTCACCGCGGCTGAGCTCGACCGCCAGGTTGTGGTTCTCCGCCGCCGACAGGGTGGACTCGTTGCGGACCACCCGCACGCGATCGTCGGTGATGCTGTCGAGGATCGCCGGTGTCTCGTCGGTGCTGTGATTGTCGACGACGAGGATCTCCAGGTCCGGAAAGTCCTGCGCAAGAACGCTGTCGAGCGTGTCGCGCAGGAACTCGCCCGCCTGGTAGGCGGGTATGCAGAGCGAGACTTTGGGGCGTCTGGCCCCGCCGCCTCGCCAGGTATGTCGCTCCGACGGGATGGCCTGCCGCACGGTCGCCTGCCTCGTCATCTCACGCGTGCCGCACGTCGGGAAGGGGCTGGTCGTGTGACTCCGCGTCGAGCCGGTACCGGGATGTCACCGTGACCTGGAGATCCCCGCTGCGCACGCTGCGACGCCATCCTCGTCGGCGCGCCCGGTAGAACTCGTGAAGTATCGTCCACAGAATCCGCAGACCGTCCTTCGCCGCGTTGAGATTACTGGCGCCGTGGATGCGGTCGAGTTCATAGCTGCTGACTTCGGCGATCTGCATCCCACTGGCGGCCACGCGCACATTGATCAGTGACTCGATCTCGAAACCGTCTCCCCACTGCGGATCTCGGATCTCGGTGTCGGGCAGGTCCATCACCTCGAGGCAATCCCGCCAGAAGGCGTTGTAGCCGTAGCACAGATCGGTGTACTTGGTGGCGAACAATGTGTTGACCAACGTGTTGAGGCCCCAGTTGCCGAACCGCCGCAGACGGGTGATGTCGCTGCTGCCGCCCCCCTGCACGAAGCGTGATCCTTTGGCGAAGTCCTTGCCCGAGATCAGCGCGCCGACGAAGCGCGGGATCTCCGCGGGGTCGGTGCTGCCGTCGGCGTCGATCATCACAACGATGTCGCCCGACGCGGCGGCGAAACCACACGCCAGCGCATTGCCCTTACCCTTTCGGGTCTGCTGCAGGTGCACACCGTTCGGCCAGAGCTCCCGCGCCACCAGCGCGGTGTTGTCCACGGAGTCACCGTCCACGAACACGATCTCGTCGACGTCGTGGGGCAATCGCGACGCGATGTAGGACAGGTTGCGCTCCTCGTTCAGCGCCGGGATCACCACCGAGATCGTGGGCCGGCGTGCCGAATGCGGCATCGCTTCCCAAATTCCGACGACCTTGCTCATATACGTGTCTCCTCTCGATCAAGACGGTGCACTTGGGGCGTGTTCGCCAACTCACTGGTCATGAAGCGGTCGGCACTGATCCACCGTCCTGTGAGCTGGGGGTAGGCGACCGAGACCTCGGCGAGCAGGTCCGGCAGAGTAAGCAGGACGCAGTCTGGTTGCGCCGCAACGAGTTCATCGGGCGCGATGATCGGTACATCGGTTCCCGGCATCCGCCGTCCCTGCTTGGCGCGCGACGCGTCGGCGACCGCCGCGACAAGCCGACGGGTCACTTCCGCCAGCGCGAACAGCGCAACCGCGCGCGACGCTGCACCGTAGGCGAAGACGCGGCGGTGTTGGGCTGCCTGGTCTTCGAGCCAGTCGCGCAGCGCCCGGCAGTGGGCGTCGGCCGCGCTCTGCAACGTCGCTACCGCCGCAGTCTCGGTGAAGGTCCGTTCGGCGGCGATGATGCGACGCACCGATGCGGGCGGGGCGGTATGGCCGTGCCTTGCCGCCACCAACACCGTCCCGCCGTACAGGTCGAACTCCCAGGCTTGCACCGCGCTCATCCCGGCCTGCTCCAGCAGGCCGAGCAGCGCGGTCGTCGAGTAGTACGCAAAGTGGCCGTGGCGCAGGGCGTTCCACTGCCTCTTGCCCACGATCGTCGCCAGTGAGTGGTATTGGATCAGCAGCACACCGTCGTTCGCCGTCGCCTGTGCTCGGCGGGTGAACGCGGCCAGCTGATCCGGTTCGTGCATCAGCCCGAAGCTGTCGAGCACCACGTCGGCGACCTCGGCCGTGGCGAATCCCCGCTCGGCCAGCAACGGCAGCCAGCTGCCGCCGTGCGGACTGCCGAACTCGCGGACCGTCGACCCGCGCAGCAGATGCGCGGCGGCCACCCTGGTCACGGCATCGACGGCCTGGCGCTGCAACGCAACCGGTTCCACCCCGCGTGGCTCGTCGGTCACGGTGTCGTCATCGGCCAGCTGCGCCAGACCACAGCCGGCGCACAGGACCATCGCCAACGGATGCGACGATTCCTCGGGCGCAACGGGTTCGGCGGCAGCAGGGAAAAAGTCCTGCGCGGGAACGCGGCCCAGATCCAACACGGGCAGCAGACCCCGACCGCGGCATCCTCGGCAGCTATTCATGGCAGCATGGCCTCGTGGAGATCAGGCAAACCGACATCGCCGGCCTCGTGGTGCTCGTCCCTCAACCGTTCTTCGATGACCGTGGCTTCTTCACCCGGACGTTCGACGCGGAGATCTTCGACAGCTATCTTGGCGCGCCGGGACTCAGCGCGTCCTTCATCCAGGACTCCCAGTCGCGCTCGGTGCAGGGCACCATTCGTGGGATGCACGGTCGCGCCGGGCGCGGTGAAGCCAAACTCATCCGATGCGCCAACGGCGCCGTGCACGACGTCGTCGTCGATATCCGGCCCGACTCCCCGACCTTCGGCCGCCAGGTATCGGTTGTGCTCGACGACACGGACTTTCGTCATCTTTATGTTCCGCCCGGATTTCTGCACGGGTTCCAGGCACTCACGCCGACCGCCGACGTCTGCTATCGGATCGATCGGCCGCACGACCCGAGCGAAGACCTCGCGGTCGCCTTCGACGACCCCGATCTGGGCATAGCGTGGCCGACTGCGCCCACCGTGATCTCTGCACGAGACCGCGCGGCGGGGAGCTGGCGCGATGTGGTCAGCCAACTCGGCCACCCTGGTACATAGTTTCATCGAGCACGCCCGACTCGCGAAGCTCCTTCAGGCGGGCCAGGCGGGTGAACCGGTCGTCGAACGCGTCCTGGGTCAGGTGGTGGTTGGTGTAGGTGGCGTAGAGCTCGGCGGCGCCGGCAGCCACCGACCACTGCGCCTGGAAGCCAAGCCGGTCGCGAACCTTGGCGAAATCGACTCGGTACGAACGGGGATCGGCACCGGTCTGGCCGGTGATGCGCAATTCGGTCGCCGGGACCACCTCCACGACAGCCTGGGCGATCTCGGCGACAGTGAGGTTGTTGGCCTCGGTGCCGACATTGAAGGCCTGGCACCAGATCGTCTTCACCGGAGCGGTCAGGCACAGCAGGAACGCTTCGGCGATGTCCTGGGCGTGCACCAGCGGCCGCCACGGCGTGCCGTCGGAGAGAACCTTCACAACGCCGGTGAGGACCGCGTGCCCGACCAGATTGTTCAGCACAATGTCGGCGCGAAGCCGCGGCGAGAAGCCGAATGCGGTTGCGTTCCGCAGGAATACCGGCGCGAATCCCGAGTCGGCGATCGCCGCGAGGTCATCCTCCACCCAGACTTTGCTTTCCGCGTACGGGGTCAGGGGGCGCAGCGGTGCTTCCTCGTCGACCAGGTCGTCGCCGGCCGATCCGTACACCGAGCACGTCGATGCGTACAGGAACCTCGACACCCCAGCGGCTTTGGCGGCATGCGCGAGCCGGGTGGATGCGCGGTGGTTGATCTCATAGGTGACATCGGGGGCGAGGTTGCCCAGCGGGTCATTGGACAGGGCCGCCAGGTGAACGACGGCATCCACCCCGGTCAGATCATCGGCGGTGATATCCCGCAGATCGACCGGTCCACCCGGACGGATCTGTTCGGGATCCATCGGCGTCGGGCCCAGTACGCAGTCGGCGAAATAGCCTGCGTCGAGCCCGACTACGTCGTGACCGGCCGCACGCAACACGCCGACCATGACCGTACCGAGGTAACCCTGATGTCCGGTGACGAGAACTCGCATTCAACGACCTCCGAATCCGATGGACAACTTCTCTGCCGTGAACGCCTCCGCGTGGCGGCTGTGGCACTGCACTCCGCGCAGGCGCGCCAAGCCGAGGAAAGCCTCGTCGTCGAACCAGTCGTGCGTCGCCTGCGACGGGTAGTGCTTGCCCAGCAGTCGGGCTTTCGTCTCAGCGACACCGTGCGGCAGCGGATGGAAGAGATTCGGCCGCGGAGTGTCGGTTTCCCACTTCACGATCTCGTAGCCGAGGATCAAGTGATCGCGGAACTCGGTGGGCAGCAACTCGGCGAGCAGCCGGTGGTCCTGGTGTGCGTCGTGCCGGTGCGGACCGAAAACGACGGCGGGATCGCAGGATCGACGAAATTCATGCAGCGCCGATTTGACCTGCTGCCAATGGGCGGGGGCGCGACCGTCGGGGATGTCGAGGACCGTCACCCGCACCGATGCGCCCGGACAGAACGCGTCCAGGGCAGCCCGCTCCTCAGCCTCGCGCTCACCACCACCGCCGGACAACACCAGCGCGTGCACGCGGAGCCCAGGCCGGTCGGAACACAGTGCGAGCAGGGTGCCGCCCATCCCGATGGCGATGTCGTCGCAGTGGGCACCGAGCACAGCGATCTCGTCGACTCCGCCGGTGAACAGTTCACGCATGCGCCGGCTCCCACAATGCCCAGGGTCGGACACCGTGGCGGTAGCCCTCGTCGAGCTCGGCGCGCTCCTTGAACGTGTCGGCCGGCTTCCAGAAGCCCTCGTGCCGGTACCCGAACAACCGGCCCTTCCCGGCCAGCGCCTCGCAGGCGTCGGCCACCAGGTCCCCACCCGGCGGTAGGTAGTCGAAAACCTCTTGGGAGAGAACGAAAAAGCCGCCGTTGATCCAGATCGGGAAGTTCGCGACCGGCACGATGTCCTTGACCTCGCCGGAATCCTTGACCTCGACGCAGTGGAACGACTGTTGCGGCGGGACCAGCATCATCGACACCGCGGCGCCGGAGGCGTGGAACGTGTCCACGATGTCGTCGAGGCGGGCGTCGGTGAGCACGTCGGCATAGTTGGCCAAGAAGTACTCGTCGCCGTCGAGATGATCGCGCACGCGTCGCAGGCGCTCGCCGATCGGCGACTCCAGCCCGGTGTCGACGAACGTGATCGTCCAGTCGCTGATGTCGTTGTCGAGTAAGTGGACCTCGCCGTCGCGCATGACGAAGTCGTTGGACTCCGTTTCGCGGTACTCCAGAAAGTAATCCTTGATCCGCGACGCTCCGTAACCCAGACACAGGATGAAGTCCTTGTGCCCGAAGTGCGCGTAGTACCGCATCACATGCCACAGCAGCGGCCGCGGACCGACCATCTGCATCGGTTTGGGGATGTCGTCGCCGACAGCGTTGCGCATCCGCATGCCGTATCCACCGCAGAACAAGACCACTTTCATCTGGCTTGACTCCCAACCACTTCGGGCTTCCCAAGCGCCGTGCGCAAGGTCGGCAGCGGGTAGACCAACTGACCACC
This sequence comes from Mycolicibacterium aromaticivorans JS19b1 = JCM 16368, assembly GCF_000559085.1. NCBI lineage: Bacteria > Bacillati > Actinomycetota > Actinomycetes > Mycobacteriales > Mycobacteriaceae > Mycobacterium > Mycolicibacterium aromaticivorans. The sequence goes on from NZ_JALN02000001.1 coordinate 1,336,096, forward strand.
CCAGTCCGTGACGTAAGACAGTTGGGCGGTGAGCTCCGCTTCCAGATTCCACGGCAGGACGAGAACCACGTCGGGACGGTCTTCGGCGATCGCCTCCGGTTCCCTGATCGGAATGCGGGTGCCGGGCGTGAACCGGCCGTGCTTGTAGGGGTTGCGGTCGACCGTGTATTCCAGGAGATCGCTGCGGATTCCGCAGTAGTTCAGCAGGGTGTTGCCCTTGCCGGGAGCGCCGTAACCCACCACTCGCCGGTTGGACGCCTTGCAGTCGAGGAGGAAACTCAGCAGCTGGTGGCGCACCGCCTCAGTGCGGGCACGCAGTCCGAGGTAGCCGCCCACGTCATGCAGTCCGGCCTGTTGCTCGGAGTCCAGGATGTCGAAGAATCGCGAAGTGGGCTCGGCGTCAACACAATCCGGTCGGGCCCAGAGCCGGAGCGATCCGCCGTGGGTGGGAATCAGTTCGGCGTCGACGACGCGCAGGCCGGCCGCAGCCAGCGCCCGGGTCGCGGTGAGGAGTGTGTAGTACTGGAAATGCTCGTGGTAGACGGTGTCGAACTGGCCGAGGGTGACCAGGTTGTACGCATGGTGCACCTCGATGCTGAGCCAGCCGTCGTCGGCGAGCAGCGTCCGCAGCGCCCGGCCGAAGCCGGCGATGTCCGGGATGTGCGCGTAGACGTTGTTGGCCACCACCAGGTCGGCGGCGCCGCGTTCGCCGACCACCGCACGAGCCAGCTCCTCGTCGAGGAAGGCTGTCCGCGTCGGGACTCCGCGGCCGCGGGCTGCCGCGCCGACGTTGTGCGACGGTTCGATGCCCAGGCAGGGGATGCCGGCGGCCACCACATGCTGGAGTAGATAGCCGTCATTGCTGGCCACCTCCACGACGAACGAGTCCGATCCGAGGTCGAGGCGTGCCGCGGCGTCGGCCACGAAGGTCTTGGCGTGCTGCACCCAGCTGTCGGAGTACGACGAGAAGTAGGCGTACTCGGTGAAGGTGTCCTCCGGCGTGATCAGCGCGGGGATCTGCAGCAGCAGGCATTCCTCGCAGACCCGCAGGTGCAACGGGAAGGTCGGCTCGGGCGCGTCGAGTTCGTCGGCACCGAGAAACCTCTCACACGGCGGCGTGGCGCCCAGGTCGAGCACACTCACGAGCCGGTTCAGTCCACACAAACGGCAAAGCACGCAACCTCGATTCAGTCCCGCACTCCGCTCCCCGCGGCGGCGGTGCATCGATTTGGTTGACTGCCTTCCGATCACGCGATGAGGTGGTCGAAGACCCGCGTAGACAGAAACTGGCAGTTGTTCGCTCGGACGAACTGTAGCTACTAATTGTCGGAACCAGCAACCGGTAGACGGGTGTTCACCGGCAGGTGTGACGGATGCCATAACCCAACTTGTGTTGCGTTAACTGCTGTTACGTCAATATGCACGAAACACGCTTTTTACCCAGTAAATGACAGATTTATGCATGTCCGGCAGATTTGCCAAAGATTCGGCACTCCGACCAAGCAATCCCTCAGCGGTCCGGCCCGCGGCAACCGAAACTTTCCCAATCTTGGGAATTCAGCATCACCACAGGGAATTAGCGGAGAACTGACCGGAGCGTGCAGATTTCGCACAGCGGCCAGTCCCGCGTCGGCACCGGACGCAGCGCGCCGGTGGGCCCCTTAGCGCCTTCTTAAGGTGACCGATACCATCGGCACCCATGACGAGCGTTACGGAACCGGCCGCGGGCCACACGATCGACATCCACACCACCGCTGGCAAGCTGGCCGATCTTCGTCAGCGCGCTGAGGAATCGCTGCACCCCGTCGGCGAGGCCGCTGTGGAGAAGGTCCACGCCAAGGGCAAGCTCACCGCTCGCGAGCGGATCCTGGCTCTGCTCGACGAGGGTTCGTTCGTTGAACTCGACGCACTCGCCCGGCATCGCAGCACCAACTTCGGGTTGCAGGAGAACCGTCCGGTCGGCGACGGCGTCGTAACCGGTTACGGCACCATCGACGGTCGCGAGGTGTGCCTCTTCAGCCAGGACGCCACGGTGTTCGGCGGCAGCCTCGGCGAGGTCTACGGCGAGAAGATCGTGAAGGTCCAGGAACTCGCCCTCAAGACCGGTCGTCCGCTGATCGGCATCAACGACGGCGCAGGCGCGCGCATCCAGGAGGGTGTGGTCTCGCTCGGCCTCTACAGCCGGATCTTCCACAACAACATCAAGGCTTCCGGCGTGATCCCGCAGATCTCGCTGATCATGGGTGCGGCAGCCGGCGGCCACGTCTACTCCCCCGCGCTCACCGACTTCGTGATCATGGTCGACCAGACCAGCCAGATGTTCATCACCGGACCTGACGTCATCAAGACCGTCACCGGCGAGGACGTCAGCATGGAGGAGCTGGGGGGCGCCCACACCCACATGGCCAAGTCCGGCACCGTGCACTACGTCGCCTCCGGCGAGCAGGACGCCTTGGACTACGTGCGCGATCTGCTGAGCTACCTGCCGCCCAACAACTACGCCGAGCCGCCGCGCTACCCGGCGCCGCCGCACCCGGGCGCGATCGAGGACAACCTCACCGACGAGGACCTCGAGCTCGACACGCTGATCCCGGACTCGCCGAACCAGCCGTACGACATGCACGAGGTGATCACTCGCATCCTCGACGACGACGAGTTCCTGGAGGTCCAGGCGGGCTACGCCCAGAACATCGTCGTCGGCTTCGGACGGATCGACGGCCGCCCGGTCGGGATCGTGGCCAATCAGCCCACCCAGTTCGCCGGTTGCCTCGACATCAACGCCTCCGAGAAGGCCGCCCGGTTCGTGCGCACCTGCGACTGCTTCAACATCCCGATCGTGATGCTGGTCGATGTCCCGGGCTTCCTGCCGGGCACCGAGCAGGAGTACAACGGCATCATCCGCCGGGGCGCCAAGCTGCTCTACGCCTACGGCGAGGCCACCGTCGCCAAGATCACCGTCATCACCCGCAAGGCCTACGGCGGCGCCTACTGCGTCATGGGCTCCAAGGACATGGGCTGCGACGTCAACGTCGCGTGGCCGACGGCTCAGATCGCGGTCATGGGCGCCTCGGGCGCGGTCGGCTTCGTCTACCGCAAGGACCTCAAGGAAGCGGCGAACGAGGGCAAGGACGTGGACGCCCTGCGCCTCGAGTTGCAGCAGACCTACGAGGACACCCTGGTGAACCCGTACATCGCCGCCGAGCGCGGCTACGTCGACGCGGTGATCCCCCCGTCGCACACCCGCGGGTACATCTCGACCGCCCTGCGGCTGCTGGAACGCAAGATCGCCCAGGTGCCGCCGAAGAAGCACGGGAACATTCCACTGTGAGTCGAGGAGCAGCGTGAGCAAGCACGAGGACATCACCGAACTCAGTGACCCGCGGGACATCACGCTCGACAACCCGGAGTCGGTGACCCCCGAGATCCGCATCGAGAAGGGCAACCCGAGCGACGAGGACATCGCCGCTCTGGTGACCGTGCTGGCCGCGGCCAGCGGCGGCAATGCCGGCCCGGGTCCGCAGGAGCTCAACCTGTGGGGCCATCCGGTCGACAAGCTGCGCTACTCGATCCACAGCTGGAACCAGGTGACCTTGCTGGAGCGGACCCACATGCGCCGATGAGCGCCCCATGACCCGAGTAGTCCTTGGCTCGGCCTCGTCCGGCCGGCTCCGGGTGCTGCGCAACGCAGGCATCGATCCGCTGGTCGTCGTCTCCGGCGTCGACGAGGACGCGATCGTGGCGAACTTGGGCGCCTACGCCGAGCCCGGTGACGTGGTCACCGCGCTGGCCCAGGCGAAAGCCGCCGCCGTGCACACGGTTCTGGATCCCGCCGTCGCGTCGGATTGCGTTGTCATCGGCTGTGATTCGATGCTGTACCTTGACGGCGAACTCCACGGCAAGCCCGGTACCGCCGAACAGGCTGCGCTGCAATGGGATTCGATGGCCGGCCGGATCGGCCTGCTCTATACCGGGCACTGCTTGATCCGGGTACTGCGCGGCGCGGCCGCGCACACCGCGACGCAGGCGGAGGTGACCCGGGTCCGGTTCGCCACCCCGACGGCGGCCGACTTGGCGGCCTATGTGGCCAGTGGTGAACCGCTCGGTGTTGCTGGCGCGTTCACGCTCGACGGCCTCGGCGGCTGGTTCGTCGACGGCATCGAGGGCGATCCGTCGAACGTGGTCGGCCTGGGCCTGTCGGTGACGCGTCGGCTGCTGAGCGACGTCGGGCTGCCGATCGGCGATCTATGGGCGGCTAATCCGGTCCGCTGATCAGCGGTAGGCTCGTCGTCGTGCCGCTTCCCGCAGATCCCAGCCCCACCCTGAAGGACTACGCCCACCCGGAGCGCCTGGTCACCGCCGACTGGCTGTCGGCGCACCTCGGCACCCCCGGGCTGGCCATCGTGGAGTCCGACGAAGACGTGTTGCTCTACGACATCGGCCATATCCCCGGCGCGGTCAAGATCGACTGGCACACCGATCTCAACGATCCGCAGGTGCGCGACTACGTCAGCGGCGCGCAATTCGCCGAGCTGATGAACCGCAAGGGCATCTCCCGCGACGACACCGTCGTCATCTACGGCGACAAGAGCAACTGGTGGGCCGCGTACGCGCTGTGGGTCTTCACTCTGTTCGGCCACCAGGACGTCCGACTGCTCAACGGCGGCCGCGACCTGTGGATCTCCGACGGTCGCGACACCACTCTCGACGTCCCGAGCAAGGCCGGATCCGGCTACCCGGTGGTCGAGCGCAACGATGCCGCGATCCGCGCCTACAAGGACGATGTGCTTGCGTCCCTGGGTCATTCGACACTGATCGATGTGCGCTCGCCCCAGGAGTACACCGGCGAACGCACCCACATGCCCGACTATCCCGAAGAGGGTGCGCTGCGCGGCGGCCACATCCCCACCGCCGTGTCGGTGCCGTGGGCCAAGGCCGCCGAGGACAGCGGCCGCTTCCGCAACCGCGCCGAACTCGAGGACGTGTATTCGTTCGCCACGGCGGCTCCGAACATCCCGATCATCGCGTACTGCCGCATCGGCGAGCGGTCCAGCCATACCTGGTTCGTGCTCACCTACCTGCTGGGCATCCCCGGCGTTCGTAATTACGACGGGTCGTGGACCGAGTGGGGCAACACGGTACGGGTGCCGATCGTGGCCGGTGCTGAACCGGGATCAGCGCCCGGGGCATCGTGAGCATGCCCGCAGCGCTCGCCGAGGTCGTGTCCGACTTCGCCGATGTGCAGGGCCAGGACAAGCTCAAGCTGCTGCTGGAGTTCGCCGACGACCTCCCTGAACTGCCTGCCGACCTCGAGGAGGCGGCCATGGAACCGGTGCCGGAGTGCCAGTCGCCGCTGTTCCTGCATGTCGACGCCTCCGACACCGAACACGTCCGGCTGTTCTTCAGCGCCCCCGCCGAGGCGCCGACCACCCGCGGCTTCGCATCGATCCTGGCGGCCGGGCTCGACGGCCAGCCCAAAGCCGACATCCTGGCCGTACCGGACGATTTCTACGCCGAGCTGGGGTTGGCCGCGTTGATCAGTCCGCTTCGACTGCGCGGTATGTCGGCGATGCTGGCCAGGATCAAACGCCGACTGCTCACGACGACGTAGCGCAGGGCCACCATTGCTTCGCCGAACTAACGCCAGTGGTCTTGATCGGTTGATGGCGGGAACTCGGTATGTGGGCTGCCTCGAGAACGTCGTGGTGCCGCCGCGCGAGTTGGTGGCACGGGCGCTGGACACCATCACGCGATGCGGACCGCACACCCGGCTCGGGCTGAGTCCCGATCCGCGGGCGCTGAGGTGGGGCTGGCGGGCCGAGTCCGCCCCCGAGATCCGCGAGCTGCCCGCCGACATCGCGGACCGTGGATCCAGCGCGGTACTCGAGTACATCAACAAGGCCGCCGGCCCGCGGGGCTCGGCGGACGTTTACCTGTCCGACCGCCACATCGCATTCGACATCGATCACGGACTCGGCGATGCCCGCCTCTACGTCGATTGCGTCACAACGATTTTCGGCTTGATCGAGGGTGTCGACACGAGCTGGCTGCGCGACCGCGACACCGCCAACCCGATCGCGCACGCGCTGCTGAACACGTTCGCCGCGAGTCCACGACGGCTGCTCGACACATGGACCGAAGCGCGGCAACGCCCCCGACCCGTCTGGCAGCGCGCGGCCCCGCCCGCGGCACCGGCCGGGCTGCCCTCCCCGGCGGTCGAGGTGATCCACGTCGACGCCACCCTCGAACGCGAAGTCGACAGCTGGCGGACAGCCGACGCCCCGGGCGCCAGCAGAGCGGTCACGTGGCTGATGATCGTCCGCACGGCACTGGCCCGAGCGGGGCTGCCGCTGACCGACGCCGCCCGGCTGGTCGTGGACTGCCGCCGGTATCTGCCGTCCGATGACCGGGTCAACGCGAACTTCATCTCCGGGCTCAGCGTCGCCACCCCCGTCGACGGGCGCCTCAGCGCGATCGACGCCGCGGTGAAGGAAGACCTGGAGGCGGCGTTACCGTTGCTGGCCCTGGCCGCCACGTCGGCGCGCACGCTCGCCGTCCCGCTGCGCGCCACCCGCGACAACCGCCCGGCGGCCCGATCAGCGGTCCAGCTGGGCTACTCCGACGTCGGCCGGCTGTCCCCGTTCGAGGCGCTGCCCTGGCTGCCGGACCGCCCCAGGTCCATCAACGCGGCACTGCAGCCGTGGGCGCCGTCGGACATCTCGGTCTTCAGCGGCAAGATCGGCCACGAGCGCAGTATCACGGTCTCGTACCACGACAACGTCCACGACCGTCGTTTACTGCGCAAAGCAGCCGAGGCGATCGGCACCGATCCGATCGGATTGCTCGCCGGATGCTGAACTTACTCATTGGTAGGGGTACCAGCTGATTCGTGTCTAAGCAGCGGCGCTTACACTGCCGTGCGAACCTATTTTTAAAGAACGTTCTTAGAGTCACGCAAAGCAGGAGGCGCGGTGCCCAGTCAGACCATCTCCAAAGTCCTCGTAGCCAACCGTGGTGAAATCGCGGTCCGGGTGATCCGAGCGGCAAGGGATGCCGGACTGGCCAGCGTGGCGGTCTACGCCGAGCCCGATGCCGACGCACCGCACGTGCGGCTCGCCGACGAGGCGTTCGCGCTGGGCGGCCAGACGTCGGCAGAGTCCTATCTCGACTTCGGCAAGATCCTCGACGCTGCGGCCAAGTCCGGTGCCAACGCCATCCACCCCGGCTACGGCTTCTTGAGTGAGAACGCCGACTTCGCCCAGGCCGTGCTCGACGCCGGTCTGATCTGGATCGGCCCGAGCCCGCAGTCCATCCGCGACCTCGGCGACAAGGTCACCGCCCGCCATATCGCGGCCCGCGCCCAGGCGCCCCTGGTGCCCGGCACCCCCGATCCGGTCAAGGACGCCGACGAGGTGGTGGCGTTCGCCAAGGAGTACGGCGTACCGGTGGCGATCAAGGCGGCATTCGGTGGCGGCGGGCGCGGCATGAAGGTGGCCCGCACCATCGAGGAGATCCCCGAGCTGTTCGAGTCGGCAACCCGCGAGGCGATCGCGGCGTTCGGCCGCGGCGAGTGTTTCGTCGAGCGCTACCTGGACAAGCCGCGCCACGTCGAGGCTCAGGTCATCGCCGACACCTACGGCAACGTCATCGTCGCCGGTACCCGCGACTGCTCGCTGCAGCGCCGCTTCCAGAAGCTCGTCGAGGAGGCCCCCGCGCCCTTCTTGACCGACGCGCAGCGCAAGGAGATCCACGAGTCGGCCAAGCGCATCTGCAAGGAGGCCGGCTACTACGGCGCCGGAACCGTCGAGTACCTGGTCGGCCAGGACGGACTGATCTCCTTCCTCGAGGTCAACACCCGCCTGCAGGTCGAACACCCGGTCACCGAGGAGACCGCAGGCATCGACCTGGTGCTGCAGCAGTTCAAGATCGCCAACGGCGAGAAGCTCGACCTCACCGAGGACCCGACTCCCCGCGGCCACGCGATCGAGTTCCGGATCAACGGCGAGGACGCCGGCCGCGGCTTCCTGCCCGCACCCGGCCCCGTCACCCGCTACGACATCCCCACCGGCCCCGGTGTGCGCCTGGATTCGGGCGTCGAGGCCGGTTCGGTGATCGGCGGCCAGTTCGACTCGATGCTGTCCAAGCTGATCGTGTACGGCGCCACCCGCGAGGAGGCGCTGGCCCGTTCCCGTCGTGCGCTGGATGAATTCCACGTCGAAGGTCTGGCCACGGTCATCCCGTTCCACCGTGCGGTCGTCAGCGATCCGGCGTTCATCGGTGACGGCAACGGATTCACCGTCCACACCCGCTGGATCGAGACCGAGTGGGACAACACCGTCGAGCCGTTCACCGGTGGCGGCCAGGTCGATGAAGAAGAGGCTCAGCAGCGCCAGAAGGTGGTCGTCGAGGTCGGTGGCCGTCGGGTCGAGGTCTCGCTGCCCGGCGACCTGGCGTTGGGCAACGGCGGCGGGCACGCCGAATCCGGCGCCATCCGCAAGAAGCCGAAGGCACGCAAGCGTGGCTCCCAGGCCGGCGCCGCCGCCTCGGGTGACGCGGTGACTGCGCCGATGCAGGGAACCGTGGTCAAGGTCGCCGTCGAAGAAGGCCAGACGGTGGCTGCCGGTGATCTCGTCGTGGTGCTCGAGGCCATGAAGATGGAGAACCCGGTGACCGCACACAAGGACGGTGTCATCACCGGTCTGGCCGTCGAGCCGGGTGCCGCGATCACCCAGGGCACCGTGCTGGCAGAGATCAAGTAAGACCGATCAGATGCGCAGGCGCCGCCGCGCCTGATTGATGTCGTGCTGTCTGGCGGGGCTGACCCGTTGCGCTCGGGTTCTCGCACGTGCGGCGCCGTCGAGCGCGACTGCTCCGATGGTGATCATGATCGCCGCCAGGAGTGCGCCGCCGATAACGTCGCTCACCCAGTGCGCATGGATGACCACGCGGCTGATCGCGACAGCCGCGGTACCGGCGATTGCGAGGGCCGCCACTGTGTTTCGCAATGTTCGGCCGCCGCGCGCAGCGATGCCCACAGCGACGATGCCCAGCAGCGTGGCGGTGCCGGCGACATGCCCCGAGGGAAAGGGGTGCGGGTCATTGCTCAGCGTCGGGCTCACTGCCATTTCTGCTTCGCTCACCGGTCGCACGATCAGGGCCGCCATCACGTTCTTGGCCAGCACAGCGGCGCCGGTGGTCATGACCACGACGACGCCGGGCAGCACCGATCGAAATCGAACAGACAGAACCGCCCCACTGACGACGCCCGCGATCGCGATGGCCCTGGGGTTGCCGATATAGGCGATCGCCGTCCCGGCACGACGGATGCGGGGAAACCGTTGTGTCCAGTGATCGATCCACGCGGTCGTCGGAGCGTCCAAGGCGGTTACCCAACCATGGGCGTGCACGCTGATCGTCAATCCGGCGAGGGCGACGACCAACCCCGAAACGATCAGCGCCGGAGCCCAGCCTCGACTGCACTTCACAGCGCCCGCTGCCAGTAGCAACCCTGACCCTATGAGCGCGCTGGTGAGAATGTCGATGCCGGCATTGTGCCATCGCCGCGTGGCCCCGACGGTATGAGGTCTGTTCGAAACCAACTCGACGAGGTTTCGGCCGATATGTCCGCTGGCCCCGAAAACGGCAATGTTCTCGCGATCCAGCATGATGGACCCTGTGGAGGAAGACGAGGGGGTGCGGATCGGCACAGCCGAGCGCCAGGAAGCGCAGGAGTTGGCCCTCACCCCGTTGGCCGCGCTGGCGTGCACCATTTTGGTGCCGCACGGCTGGCTCGCGTGGCTGGCGTTGCCCGTGCTCGGCCTGCTGCTCTTCGGTCGCCGCTGATATGGATCCCGTCGAAATCAACGCGGGCGCTTGGTATTTGCGCGCCTTGCGGGCCGACGAGAGAATCGACGACCGCCCCGCGCTCGCCGACCTCGGCGAGACCGATGCCGAGTACGTGACGAGAAGTCTCGCCGGGTGGGAACAGGACCGGGTCTACTCCTGGGCGGTCTGCGAGCCGACGACCGGTGAACTGCTCGGCGAAGTGGTCCTCGACGTACGCACCGGGATGATCCGACTGCGGGCTCGTCGCGGTCATACCGAAGCGACCCAGACCGTGGCCGACTCGGTGCGCCGCTTCGCCGAGTCGATCGGCGCCAGCTAGCGCTCGTCGACGTCGCTTCCGGTGGCCAGGTCCGCACAGTCGACCGCCACCACATCGGTGCGGGACGCCAGAAAGCGTCGCGCGCCTTCGTCGCCGTCCAGGGTGGCCCGCAGTGCCGGCCAGTGCTCGCGGGCGATGACGACCGGGTGTCCGGGGCGCCCGTCGTAGCTGGCACGGGCCAGACCGGACGACGACCCGCGGGCGGCGCCGAGTACCCGAGCGACGACGTCGGCGCCGATGTCGGGGGTGTCGACGGTCAGGATCACGGCGTAGTCGGCGTCCGATACCGCCGCCAAGCCGGTTAGCAGGGAAACTCCCATCCCGCGCCGCCAATCCTCTGCGACCACCGGACGGGCGTCTGCCGGAACGTCGACAATTGCCGCGCCCAGCACCACCACGACATCGTCGCAGCCGCCGGCGGCCAGGGCCTCGACCGCCGAGCGCAACCATTCACCTTCGGCGGCAAGCACTTTCGGCATGCCGTACCGGGTACCCGCACCGGCCGCCAACAGGACGCCAGCTGACCGGCCCGGCTTCGACATGTACACAGTGTGACCCCAACTGCAAGAGGATCATGAGAACCCGCTGTTATTGCTGTTCGCTGGTCTGACTAGTGGCGTACAGTTCAAGTCAGGTTGAGTTCACAGCCGCCCGGAAAAACGTCAAAGACGTGCGAGGCGTGCAAACTCCCGCACTACACGGGCCTACCCACTCTGGCGTGATCCACAGTACGAATATTCGTTCGCTGATGGAGTCACTATGTCTGTCTTCAGTACAGATCAACCCGAGCGTTCGGCTGTGTCGCATTCACATGATTGCCACACCGCTCGCTTCACTACTATCTGGCCCGACGAGTCCGTCGGGATCATCACCGTCCAGGGCGAGCTCGACGCCTCCAATGCCATCGCCTTCGCTGACCATGTCGACGCGTGCGCGGGCGTGGGCGACCGCCTCGTCCTGGACCTGAGCCCGCTCAGCTTTTTCGGAACCGCGGGTTTCTCGGCGCTGCACACCATCAACGTCCGCTGCGCCAACGCCTCGGCACGATGGGTGATGGTGACCGGCGACGCGGTGTCGCGGCTATTGCGGGTCTGCGATCCCGACCACACGTTGCCGGTCGCCGACTCCGTACGGGAGGCCGTCGAAATGCTCGACGGTGAACCCCGTCGGCTACTCCAACTGGTCCCGGAGCCGAGTTAGCGACTTCGCGAGCAGGCGCGAGACGTGCATCTGTGAGATGCCGACGCGCTCGGCGATCTGAGTCTGGGTGAGCGACTCGAAGAACCGGAGCAACAGGACGGTGCGTTCCCGCTCGGGCAACTGCGCGAGCAGCGGACGCAGCGCCTCCCGGTTCTCGATCTGATCCAGGCTCAAGTCGACATCACCCAGGGTGTCGACGATCGCCGGCGCGTCCTCGTCGCTGCCGCTGCCGCCGCTGTCGATCGACAGGGTGTTGTACGAACTACCCGCGACCAGGCCCTCGACGACCTCTTCGCGCTCCATGCCGAGTTCTTCGGCGAGTTCGGAAGCGGTCGGTGCGCGCCCGAGCCGTTGGGACAGTTCCGAGGTCGCCGCGCCCAGCCGCAGGTGCAGTTCCTTGAGCCGGCGCGGCACTTTGACCGACCAGCTGTTGTCCCGGAAGTGGCGCCGGACTTCACCCATGATGGTGGGAACCGCGAAGGACACGAAGTCTGAACCGGTCTCGACGTCGTAGCGGATGACCGCATTCACCAAGCCGACGCGGGCCACCTGAACGAGGTCGTCTCGGGGTTCGCCACGACCGTCGAAGCGGCGGGCGATGTGGTCGGCCAGCGGCAGGCAGCGCTCGACGATGCGGTCGCGCTGTCGCTGGAACTGGGCGGAGTCAGGATCCACCTTCGCCAACTCCCGGAACATGTCCGGAACGTCGGCGTACTCCGAGTTCGTCCGTCTGGGCGAACTATCCGTAGCTCGGGAATTCACCGCCCGGAGCCCGCCCGCCTTGTGGTCAGGGTGATACCGAAGACCTGTCCATCGCTACTGGACTCGTGACCGTTGTGGAATGTCTGCACATCGTCGGTCAGCGAACTCAGCACATGCCAGCTGAAGCTACCGGGGGTGACCACGTCGTTGGTATCGCATGTCGTCGATGCTTCCACCACCACTACGTCGTCATGCGCGTCGACGACGACGACGAGCGTCGCTTCGGGCGACGCTGAACGAATCAGCCGGGTGCAGGCCTCGTCGACGGCCAGCCGCAGATCCGCGACCGCGTCGAAATCCAGGTCCTCGAACGTGCCGACCGCGCCGACGACGGTGCGCAGTACGGCCAAGTTCTCCAACCTGGCAGCAACCCTCAATTCGACAGCGCTCTCACCCCGCTGGTGCGCGCTGCCTTGGCTTCCGCCGTCCGTCATCTGGCCTCCTGGCAATGTCGACCCGACACTACTCCAGCCCACGGGCGTGCTAACCACGGTCGTGTGATGACCGAGTTGGCCGGGTAACCGGTGCGCATGAGGCGGGAAGCGAGCGCAGCACAACCCAGGAAGTCGTCGTCATGGTGGCACCTTCGTACCCACCCGGCCTTACAGTTCAAACCTGCGCGCCGCAAATTCTTGTTCGTCCAGCGATGAGACTTCGGCGCCGTTCCGTCGACGGACCCGGTTTCCGTCGCGTTCGACGAGGCAAGGGTTTCTCCTATTACACCCCCGAGAAGGCCACCGCGACCATGATCAGGCGGGTTGCCAAGCGCCGGTGACGGCTGAGGCCAGCGGCTCGTACACGCGTGCGCTGTCGGCAGCCGCGCGGTCCCACGTGAACCGTGCACGCGCCCGGTCCCGGCCTGCCAAGCCGAGGCTGCGCCGCAGGAACGAATCGCGCAGGATCGCCGTCACCGCTTCGGCGCACTCCCTTGGCCGGCGCGGCGTCACGAGCCGCCCGGTGACGTCGTGCACGACGGCGTCCAGCATTCCCCCGACAGCGGATGCCACCACGGGCACGCCGCAGGCCATCGCTTCGAGCGACACCAGACCGAAGGCGTCGTACCACGGCGTGCAGGTCACCACGTCAGCCGACCGCAACAACGCGGGCATGTCGCTATGCGCCACGGGGCCAACGAATCTCAGCCTGTCAGACACTCCTCGATCGGCTGCCAGCTCGCGCAACCGGCGATGCTCCTCCGCGGCACCCGCCTGTCCGTCGAGACTTCCGGCCACGACGTACTCTGCGCCGGGAATGCCGGGAAGGGCGTTGATCACGGTACTGAATCCGTTGTGCGGGAGCAGCTTTCCGACAGCGACGATACGAGGGCCTGCACCGCGATCGGCAATCGGCCCCTCGGTGGAGAACGCATCGACATCCACGCCGGACGGCACCGTGGAGATCTGTCCGCGCGGTCGGCCAAGCCGCATCAGATCGACGAGCTCGTCTGCGCACGAAGCGACGACCCGGTCAGACTGTCTGGCCAGTAGCCGTTCCATCTTCGATCGCGCATCGAATGTGTTGGCGCGCATGTCATGACGGTGTTCGGCGATGGCCAGTGAGCGAAAGGTCTGCACCGTCGGCACTCCGTGGGCGCGCGCCGCCAATCGGGTGCTCAGGCCTGATCTCCAGGAAAACGCATGCGCGACGTCGGGCCGGTCGACAGCCCACTGCGCATCCAGGTATTCCGCGAACTCTCCCGGGCCGGCCGCAACGCTGACCACCGAGTAGCCCGCGGAAGCGAGTACTCGCTCGACGCTGCCGGTTTCCCCACGGCGGGTGTACACGGTGACATCGTGGCCGCCCCGCGTCAGGGCCGCCGACAGGCCCGCGATGTGGACGCCCTGGCCGTCGGCGATATCGCTGTCCGATTCCACCAGCAGACTTGCGCCCTCGGACACCACCGCGATTTTCATGAGTTTCTCCCATTCCAGATCGGGAATCGGACTGTCCGTTCCCGCTGTACCAGGAGCAAAGGGCTATTGAGGCCAGCACAGCGCGGCTGCACATCGCCGCAACCACTGTGTGTGGGGATACCCGGGGAGATGCCCGTCAAACGGTGAGCCGCAATCGGTTAGCGCGACAGATCGCGGGTGGCCGGCCCCTCCAACACGGTTCCGTCCGGTCCGAATCGCGAACCGTGCAACGGGCAATCCCACGACTTTTCCGCGTCGTTCCACGAGAGCACGCCACCGAGATGGGTGCACACCGGCGAGACGCGGCGTTCCTCCCCGCCGACCACGCTGCGGGCAGCCATGTTCCACGGCGGTCCACTAACCGAACCCGCCCCCTCGCGCAGCGGCGTATTCCGATGGGCGATCGGACTCACCCAACCGGCCGCCATATGCCAACCGACCTCGAGGTTGTTCTTCAGCGCCGTGGTCAGACCCGTGAGTTCGTGCGGGTTCCAGCTGGCGAAGGCCGGCGCCCAGCGTGCCTGCTCGCCACCGAGAAGACGCTTGGCCAACAGCAGCGCGGCAGCCACACCGTTGGTCATTCCCCACTTCGCGAACCCCGTCGCCACCAGGAAGCGGTCAACACCGGGCAGCAGCGGCCCGACATAGGGAAGTTCGTCGACGGGCACGTAATCCTGCGCCGACCAGTAGTGAGTCGGTTCCGCGCCGGGAAAGTGCCTCCGGGTCCAGCCGACGAGTTCGTCGTAGGACGTGCGTGCGCTGTCTTTGCGCCCGACGGTGTGCCCGCCGCCGCCGACGATCAGCCGCTCGCCCCCTGCCGTCGGGGCGTAGCGCACCGAGCGGGTGGGTTGGTCGACCGAGAGCATCATCGATCGCGGAAGCGACCCGGGCACATCGAAGGCCACGCAGTAGGAGCGGCTCGGATGTAGCCGGGCGAAGAAGCCGCCGCGATCCAGAATGGGTGTGCCGGTTGCCAGTACGCAGTGGTCGGCGTGGGCGATCTGCTCACGGCCCTGCGCACTGCGCAGCTTCACGCTCACCCGGCCATCCGACGTGGATGCGGCGTAGACCCGATGACCGGTCATCAGCCGACCGCCGCGCTCATGCAACTCGGTGATCAGCGCACCCAGCAAGGGCATCGGGTCGAACTGAATCTGTTCGGCCAGTCGGACGCCACCGCGGAACTCGAACGGGACGTCCATGTGATCGACCCAGTGCACTCCGAGACCCGCAGACACGGCGGCCTCGAATTCCGCACGAGCAGTGGGCAGTCCGCGCTCGAATTGCGCGTAGCTGTAGGCATCTTCGTACTGCAGCTCGATCCCGCGCTCTGTGCAGTACTGCGCCAGCCAGGCTTGGCCTTCCCGGTTGCCTTCGACATACTGCCGAACCAGGTCCATCGAGTGCCGTCGCGAGATGGCCGAGAGCCGGCTTCCTTGCAGGAGACTGACTTTGGCCGTGGTGTTGCCGGTGGCGACCGCACCCGCGCTGCGCGCCTCGACCACGAGAACCCGCTTGCCCGCCCGGGCCAGCAGCGCCGCCACCACCAATCCGGTGATACCGGCCCCGACCACGATGACCTCCACGTTCGGAGCGTCTTTTGTTGCGCTGCCGTCAATTTGGGGTTGGTGGTCGCCGGCGCCATCGAGCCACAGGGAAGTCATGGCAAGCCGATACCCGCAGTTGGCTGACCGAAACCGCAGCGGCCCAAGGGGGTAAATTGTTCCGAATGATCGAGCACGACCCCATACCTGACGACGTCCCTGTTCCCGATGCCATCGAGCAAATCCGGCCCGCGACAGAGTCCGCCGACCTGGAGAGTCTCGACATCGACGAGCGCGTGCCGGTCGACGACGGCGCTCTTCCGCTGGAGAGCAACGAATTGGATTGGCAGGAACAACGCGAGGTCGTCGAGGATCCGGACCCGGACGAGATTCGTTAGTTAGGGAAATGTTTGACCCAGCGGGGGCTCTGGGTACAAGTTTTTCCGGGGAACAGCAACCTCAGCAAAGGGGGTAGGAGATGTCGAGCGCCTCTGCGGCGAGATCGGATGTCGACGACATCCGTTTTTTTCGGCCCAGTCGGTCCTGCGCCTATGAAGGCTGGACCGTCGCTGAGCTCAAGAAAAGGGCGAAGCAACTTGGGATCTCGGGCTACTCGGGCCTGAGCAAAGAAAAGCTGATCTCGCTCATCCGCAGTTATTGACGCCGAACCTCGATAAAGGTCCAGCCGAGTTGCTGGACCTTTCTCGTTCATCAGGGAACCAATGTCCGAGCGCGCGCTTCAGTGGCCGGACAGCTCCCACACGCTCGCCGACATCCGGTCGGTCATCGTGGTCACCGCGACCTGGCCACCGTCGTCACCCTGACACGCCATCGCCTGGACGATCGCGTTGTTACGCAGTCGCGCCTCCGCGTAGCACGTCCAGTCGAACGGGATGCCGATCTGCTGCTTGCTCCACCGGACGGTGTCGGCGTTGATATCCGGCACGCTGAACTTCCACGCGGCATCTCCGCCGGTGCTCAGCGCGCGCTGACCGTCGCAGGCCTTCGCGTACTTGGTTCCGGTGGCGAACTGCGCCGCCGCCGCGGCCCCGTCGGCATAGATCGCCACCGCCTCGGCGACGACGTGGTCGTGCTTGTCGCCATCGGTGAACAACATCACATGCATTCCCAGCCACTTGTCGCCGAGGAACGCGGCCATCCCGGCCGCGTCAAGTGCCGAACACGCCGGGACGGCCGAGGATCCGGGAATGGGCCGGGTCTGGTCGGCATCGGTCTGCAATTTCACGCCAATGATGTCGTGCAGCTGCGCCGGTCCGATCAACACCTGGTCGGTGTCACCCGCACGCAGCGGCGTGATGCCTTGAGCGGGATTGGACACCGCGCTACCAGCGACGGTCTGCGCGCACCCGGCGAGCAGCACCGCCGCCGCGCCGAGAATCGCAGCCAGCCGCATACTGCGCCAATGCTAGACCGCCGCGCGCAATACCTCTCTCAGGGCGGCCAGCGCGCGGTCGATCTCGGCGCGTGACACGGTCAGTGTCGGGCGGAACCGCACACTGTCTTCGCCGCTGCCGAGCATGATCACACCGCACTTCCACAGCGCGGCCAGCACCGCATCCCGGCGCTCGGGAGTGGGAAGACTGAACGCGCACATCAATCCGCGGCCCCGCACATCGCCGACCTCCGGCAGCTGCCCGGCGAGATCCTCGAGCCCGGCAAGCAGGTAGGCACCCATGTCGGCGGCCCGCGCGAACAATCCGTCGGCTTCGATGACCTCCAGGATCCGCCGTGAACGGACCATGTCGACGAGGTTGCCGCCCCACGTCGAGTTGATCCGGGAGCTGACGGCGAAGACGTTGTCGGCTACGTCGTCGACCCGCCGGCCTGCCATGATCCCGCACACCTGTGTCTTCTTGCCGAACGCGACGACGTCCGGGGTGAAGCCGAGCTGTTGGTAGGCCCACGCGGTGCCGGTGATGCCGCATCCGGTCTGCACTTCATCGGCGATCATCAGCGCGTCGTAGGAATCACAGAGCCGGCGCATCGCAGCCAAGAACTGCCGCCGGAAGTGCCGGTCGCCGCCCTCGCCCTGGATCGGTTCGACGATGAAGCAGGCGATGTCGTGCGGATGCGCCTCGAATGCCGCGCGAGCCTGTCGCAGCGACTCTGCCTCCAGAGCATCCATATCGGCCCCCGGCCGCACGTACGGGGCGTCGATACGCGGCCAGTCGAATTTGGGGAAGCGCGCCACCTTCACCGGGTCGGTGTTCGTCAGCGACAGGGTGTAGCCGCTGCGACCGTGAAAGGCGCCCCGCAGGTGCAGGACTCGGGTGCCGAGTGCGGGATCGATACCCCGCGCCTCGTTGTGCCTGCTCTTCCAGTCGAACGCCACCTTCAGCGCGTTCTCCACGGCCAGGGCACCGCCGTCGACGAAGAACAGGTGCGGCAGCGCGGGATCGCCGAGCACCCGGCAGAAGGCGTCGACGAAGCGCGCCATCGGGACCGTGTAGACGTCGGAGTTGGACGGCTTGTTGATCGCGGTCCGCGCCAGTTCGGCACGGAACGCCGCGTCGTCGACCAGCGCGGGGTGATTCATACCCAGCGCCGACGACGCGAAAAACGTGAACATGTCGAGGTACTCGGTGCCGTCGCGGGCGTCGACCAGCCACGACCCCGACGACCGCTCCAGGTCCAGCACGAGGTCCAGCCCGTCGGCCAGGATGCTGCGGGCCAGAACAGTACGGACATTTCCAGGGTCGACGACATCGAGATCGTCACGCGACAAGAGTTCCGCCATGACGCGATACTAACGCAATTTTTACGCTTTCTCCGCGTTCAGCCGTAACTATTACGGTAGCGAGACTTGATGACTGTAAAATGTGTTTAGAATGACGGTGCTTCGAGTGCGGACGTTCGCGGCGGTGCGGATCTGTTGCAGCAGTACCTCCAGCGCGGGCGGCGACGCGACGCGCACGAACAGGACGTAGCTCTCCTCGCCGGCTACCGAATAGCACGCCTCGATTTCGGCGATGTGTTCCAGCCGCGCGGGGGCATCATCGGGTTGGGAAGGATCGAGAGGGGTGATCGCCACGAAGGCCGACAGCATGGGCCCGAACGCGTCGGGATCCACCCGCGCGCTGTATCCGGTGATCACGCCCCGGGACTCCAGACGACGCACGCGTGACTGGACCGCGGACACCGACAGCCCGGTGACCGCAGCGAGCTCGGCCAGGGTGGCTCTGCCGTCGGCGACGAGTTCACGAACCAGTGTGCGATCGACCTCGTCGAGACCGTGGGCCGCATCCGCGCTCTCCGCCATGGCCGCACACTATCGCAGCGGTGCCATCTCGTGAGTCATGTCGAAATCTGGCAGCTGCGAGCACGCTTCGCCGCGGCACTGTCAACGATGTATGGCGCCGAAGTCCCTGCCTACACAACGCTGGTCAAGGTCAGCGAGGCCGTCAACCGCGATTACGCCGCCCGGCATCCGCACGCCGGGCGGCTGGGATCCATCGAGCGCGTCACCGCGGAGCGCCACGGCGCGATCCGCGTCGGCACCCCGACTGAATTATCCGATGTGGCAGACCTTTTCGGCGCATTCGGGATGTATCCGGTGGGCTACTACGACCTACGCGAAGCAGCATCACCTGTGCCGGTGGTGTCCACGGCATTTCGGCCGCTGGATGCTTCCGAGCTGGCGCGCAACCCGTTTCGGGTGTTCACCTCGATGCTGGCGACCCGCGACGGCCGGTTCTTCGACACCGACCTGCGCCGCCGCGTCGACGAATTCCTGGACCGACGCCAACTGTTCGATCCGCAGCTGATCGCCGATGCCCGCCGCATCGCGGCCGCCGGCGGTTGCCCCGAAGCACCGGCAGAGGATTTCGTGAGACGTGCGGTCGCGGCTTTTGCGCTGTCGCGCGAGCCGGTCGACCGGGCCTGGTACGCCGAACTGACCGCCGTGTCGGCCGTCGCCGCCGACATCGCCGGGGTGCCCACCACCCACATCAATCATCTGACGCCACGGGTGCTCGACATCGACGATCTGTACGCCCGGATGCGCGAACGCGGGATCGCGATGATCGACGCCATTCAGGGACCGCCACGCTGGGACGGCCCCGCAGTGCTCTTGCGGCAGACCTCGTTTCGCGCGCTGGCCGAGCCGCGCCGGTTCCGTGAACCCGACGGCGGCGTCACCGACGGCACGCTGCGGGTGCGCTTCGGTGAGGTGGAGGCGCGCGGTGTCGCCCTGACCCGCAAGGGCCGCGAACGGTACGACGCCGCGACGTCGCACACAGACCCCGCCGCGGTGTGGGGTGACTACTTCCCCGCCTCCGACGGCGAGATGGCCTCCGCGGGCCTGGCCTACTACCACCGCGGGGACCCCGAATCGCCGGTGGTCTACGAGGACTTCCTGCCGGCCTCAGCCGCCGGGATCTTCCGGTCCAATCTCGACACCGACACCGAAGCGGCCGCGGTGGCAGACGAATCCGGTTACGACATCGACTGGATGGCCGGCACGATCGGCCGCCCCATTCACGACCCCTACGACCTTTACGACGCGACCGCCCAGGAGGCCCCCCCATGAGCACCGCCCACGACCTGCGCGCCCGAGTGCGCGCCGCCTTCGACGCCATCGGCGCACAGGTCGACCTCGCCGAGCCGGGCGGACCAGGCCTGCCTGCGAGCACACCGGTGACCGGCGAGGTCTTGTTCACTCATCCCGAGACCACACCCGAGCAGACCCGGACCGCGATCGCCGATGCGGCGCAAGCGTTTACAACGTGGCGCACCACACCCGCCCCGGTTCGCGGCCAGCTGGTGGCCCGGCTGGGCGAGCTGCTGCGCGAGCACAAGGCCGACGTGGCCACCCTGGTGACCGTCGAGGCAGGCAAGATCACCTCCGAAGCCCTCGGCGAGGTCCAGGAGATGATCGACATCTGCGACTTCGCGGTCGGGCTGTCCCGTCAGCTCTACGGACGGACCATCGCGTCCGAACGCCCGGGGCACCGGCTGATGGAGAACTGGCATCCGCTCGGCGTGGTCGGGGTGATCACGGCCTTCAACTTCCCGGTCGCGGTGTGGGCGTGGAACACCGCGGTGGCGCTGGTCTGTGGCGACACCGTGGTGTGGAAGCCCTCGGAGCTCACCCCGCTGACCGCGATCGCCTGTCAGGCGCTCATCGAGCGGGCCGCCTCGGATGTCGGAGCGCCGGCTCACCTCAGCCGCCTGGTCCTCGGTGGCCGCGAGGTCGGCGAGGCACTGGTCGACGACCCCCGGGTGGCCCTGGTGTCGGCGACCGGTTCGGTGCGGATGGGCAGGCAGGTCGGTCCGCGGGTCGCCGAACGCTTCGGCCGGGTGCTGTTGGAGCTCGGCGGCAACAACGCCGCCGTCGTAACCCCTTCCGCCGATCTGGATTTGGCGGTGCGGGGCATCGTGTTCTCCGCGGCCGGCACCGCCGGGCAACGGTGCACGACGTTGCGCAGGCTCATCGCGCACACCTCGGTGGTCGACACCCTGGTCGAGCGGATCACGGCCGCCTATCGCAGTCTTCCGATCGGGGACCCCGCCGCCGAGGGCACACTCGTCGGACCGCTGATCCACGAGACCGCCTATCGCGACATGGTCCGCGCGCTGGAGCGGGCGCGCAATGACGGTGGCGAGGTCATCGGCGGCGAACGGGTGCACGTCGGTGATGAGGCGACGGAGGCGTTCTACGTCACGCCCGCGGTGGTGCGGATGCCCGCCCAGACCGAGATCGTGCACAACGAGACGTTCGCGCCGATCCTCTACGTGCTCACCTATACCACCCTCGATGAGGCGATCGAGCTCAACAACGCTGTCCCACAGGGACTCTCGTCGGCGATCTTCACCACCGACGTTCGCGAGGCCGAACGTTTCCTGGCGGCCGACGGCTCGGACTGCGGGATCGCCAACGTCAACATCGGAACCTCCGGAGCCGAGATCGGCGGGGCGTTCGGCGGCGAGAAGCAGACCGGCGGCGGTCGCGAGTCGGGATCGGATTCGTGGAAGGCCTATATGCGCCGCGCCACCAACACCGTCAACTACTCCTCGGAGCTACCGCTGGCCCAGGGCGTGCACTTCGGCTAACCGCCCAGCAGGCTGAGCAACTCGCTGCGGCCGATCTGGTTGACCAGAGTGGCGGCGTCGAAGTAGATCCGCTCGTTGGTGATGCGATCGCCGTCGAAGGAGAACACCGCGATCACGGGCACCCGGAAGGCCTTGCCTGTCGGCGGCAGCCCGTAGAACTCTCCGAGATTCGTTCCCAGTAGGTCGAACTCCACGATCACGCCGTCGTCGGTGACGTGGAAGCTGGCGTTCTCGTGGCGCTGGTCGGGGAATGCGGTGCGCGTGGTGCGGTAATACGTCATCACTTCGTCGTCGCCGTCGAAGACCTGTTTGGTCGGGATGATCTCGTAGCGCGGGTGTCCGTTGAAGGTTGCCAGGGTGCGGTCGAACTCCTTGGTCACCTCGGTGTCCATGTGTTCTCTGATGACGTCGAGCCGACGCCGACGCATATCGTCGCTGATCATCGTGTTCCTCCGGGCGGCTGGGGCTGTTGTACTTGTGTCAGTATGTCCGCATGCCGGAATCACCCGCCCGCCGCCGTCTGTCTCCGCAAGACCGGCGCAGCGAACTGCTCGCATTGGGCGCCGAGGTGTTCGGCCAACGTCCGTACGACGAGGTCCGCATCGACGAGATCGCCGAGCGCGCCGGGGTCTCGCGCGCGCTGATGTACCACTACTTTCCCGACAAGCGCGCGTTCTTCGCCGCGGTGGTGCGGGCCGAGACCGAGCGATTGTTCGAGGCCACCAACACCTTGGTCGCCCAGGGCGAGACCCTCTTCGAGCGGTTGCGGGCCGGCGTCGTGGCCTACATCCGCTACGACGAGCAGCATCCGCACGGCGCCTGGGCGGCCTACATCGGGATGGGGCGCACCGACCCGGTCCTGCGCGGCATCGACGACACCGACAACGAGCGGCAGATGCAGCGGATCATGGCCGCGATCACCGACGTGGTCCAGGGCGACCTGGACTCCAAGGTCGAGCGTGACCTGCGGGCGATCGTCTACGCGTGGCTGGCGTTCACCTTCGAACTGTGCCGCCAGCGTGTCCTCGACCCGTCGATCGACGCCGACCATCTCGCGGATTCCGGCGCCCACGCGCTGCTCGACGCGATCGTGCGGGTGCCGGGCATCCCGGCGGCCCTGGCCGAGGCAGCCGACCGGCGCTGAGTCAGCGCACTCCTGCGAAGAACGCCCGGACGTCGTCGACGAACAGCTCGGGCTGCTCGAAGGCGCCGAAGTGACCGCCCCGCGGCATGTCGGTCCAGCGGGTGATGTTGTAGGTGTTCTCACACCAGCTGCGCGGGGGCCGCATGATCTCCTTCGGGAACCGCGCAATGCCGGTGGGCACCTCGACTCTGCCCCGCGCGCCGAAGGACCGGAAGCTCTCCCAGTACAGCCGGGCTGACGATGCGGCGGCGTTGTTCACCCAGTACAACATCACATTGTCGAGGATCTCGTCTCTGGTGAGCGCGTTCTCGGGATGGCCGTCGCAGTCGGTCCACGCCCAGAACTTCTCGACGATCCACGCCAGCTGACCGACCGGAGAGTCGGCCAATCCGTAGCCGAGCGTCTGCGGACGGGTGGACTGCTGCTTGGAGTAGCCGGAATCCCACTTGGCGTAGTACTCCCCCGCCGCCAGTGCGTCCTTCTCCTCGTCGGTGGGGTCGGTCAGCGGACCGCTCGGGAAGGCCATCGGCATGTTCGTGTGGATCGCGATGCAGTTACCGCCGTTGCGGCCGATCTGCGTGGTCACCGCCGCACCCCAGTCGCCGCCTTGCGCCACGTAGCGCTGATAGCCCAACTTCGCCATCAGCGTGTCCCACGTCGTGGCGATCTTCTCGATACCCCAGCCGGTCGTCGTCGGCTTGCCCGAAAACCCGTAGCCCGGCAGGGACGGGCACACCACGTGGAAGTCCTCGGTGAGCGGTTCGATCACCTTGGTGAATTCGACCACCGAGCCGGGCCAGCCGTGCGTGATGATCAGCGGCAGCGCATCAGGATTCGCCGACCGCTGATGGACGAAATGAAGGTTCAGCCCGTCGATCTCGGTGGTGTGGTGGTCGAACCGGTTGAGCGCGGCCTCCCGTCTGCGCCAGTCGTAGTCGTCGGCCCAATAAGTGGCCAGCTCGCTGGTGTAGGCCAGCGGGATGCCCTGGCTCCAGTCGTCGACGCATTCCTGCTCGGGCCAGCGGGTGCGCTTGAGCCGATCCCGCAGGTCCGCGAGCACGTCGTCGGGTATCGCGATGCGGAAGGGACGGATATCGGTCACTGTCACTGCCCTGTCATCTGAAGTTGGCGCAATCCTAGCCAGCCGGGGCATGTGCCGGTCTAGTGTCTGCGCTCATGCGGTTGGTGGTCGATCTCAACAAGTGCCAGGGCTACGCGCAGTGTGTGCCGCTGGCGCCTGAGGTTCTCGAATTGGTCGGGGAAGAGGCGTTGGCCTACGACCCCAACCCGGACGATTCGCAACGCCAGCGGGTGTTGCGGGCGGCGGCATCTTGCCCGGTTCAGGCGATCATCCTCGAACTAGATCCGCCCGCCGATCGCGAGACGCCATGATCGGTACCTACAACCTGGACGAGGTGGTCGCGAAGTTCCGGGCCGAGGGCCGCATCGCGATCGTGGGCGCGTCCCTGGCGGGACTGCGCGCGGCAGAGGCGTTGCGGGAGAGAGGGTTCAACGGTTCGCTGACCATCGTCGGCGACGAGCCGCACGAACCCTACGACCGGCCGCCGCTGTCGAAGCAGGTACTCAAGGGCTGGGTGCCGGCCGACCACACCAAGCTCCCGCGGCTGCGCCGAGTGGACGCCGACTGGAAGCTGGGCGTCGCGGCGATCGGCTTGGACCGGCCCAACCACGTGGTCACACTGGCCAACGGCGAGGACGTCGGCTACGACCGGCTGTTGATCGCGACCGGAACCCGGGCACGCCCCTGGCCCAACCCCGCCGAAGGGGCGCTACGGGGTGTCTTCACCGTCCGCACCGTGGAGGACGCCGCCGGTCTGGCCGCCGCCTTGAAGGACCGCCCCAAGCGGGTTCTGATCGTGGGCTCCGGATTCGTCGGATCCGAAATCGCCTCGGTCTGCCGTGATCTCGGCCTACCCGTCACGGTGGCCGAGCGAGGCAAGGGCCCGTTGCGGGGCGCGCTGGGCGGAGTCATCAGTGACATCGCCGCGGGCATGATGCGCGACGCCGGAGTAGACCTGCGCACCGGCGTCGCGGTGGAGGGCCTGTCCGGCGACAGCACCGGAAAGGTGCGCTCGGCCCACTTCTCCGACGGCACCGACCTCGACGTCGACGTGGTGGTGGCATCGCTCGGCTCGATCCGCAACGTGGAGTGGCTCGACGGCGCCGGCCTGGCCGCCGGCCAGTGGGGGCTGGCGTGCGACGCCGGTTGCCGGGCCTTCGACATCAACGGTGTGGTGACCGACCACATCTTCGTCGCAGGCGACGTCGCACGAGCCCCGCACGTGCTCTACGGCTACGAGTTCCTGTCCCAGGAGCACTGGGACAACGCCGTATTCGGCGCGGAAGTGGCCGCCAACAACATGATTCACCTCGAGGTCGGCCGCCGTCCGCACCTGCCGCTGCCGTCGTTCTGGTCGGGCCAGTTCGGGGTGAACATCAAAAGCGTCGGGGTGTGCTCATTCGGCGACGAGATCGTGTTCACCCAGGGTTCGCCGTCGGAGCGCCGATTCGCGGCCGCCTACGGCAAGCGCGGCCGGATCGTCGGCGCGGTGACCTTCAATCACGGCAAGTGGTTGCCGTATTACGCCTCGCTGATCGAAAAATCCGCACCGTTCCCTCCCCCGCCGCCCGGCTACGACCGGCCGGTGGATGCCGAACCGATGCCGGCGCGCTTCCCTGATCCGCGGGAGCCCGCGGGCAACCCCGACGTGGTGCTGACCGGACATGACCCGACCGAACGCAGCGCCCAGTTCCGTCCGCGGGCGTAAGGAGACCGTCATGGATGCCGCTACCGCCTGGGCCGAGGCGATGAAGTTCGAGAACCGCGCCAACCCCTATCCCTACTTCGAGGAGCTGCGCCAGAATCCCGTGGCCAAGGTGTCGGAGAAGACCTACGTGGTGACCGGCTATGCCGAAGCCGTTGCGCTGGCTCATGATCCGCGGGTCAGCTCCGACATCGGCCGCAGCCCGTCGGGTCTGTTCGGCGAGAAGCAGGCCCACCTCGAACCGCAGGAGGCCGCGCAGACGCGCGATTCCAGCATGCTGGTTGCCGACCCACCCCAGCACGACAGGATGCGCAGGCAGTTCATGCGCCATTTCGGGCCGCCACATACCCCGGATCTGATCCCGGGCATGGAGGCGATGGTCGCCGATCTGGCCAACGAACTGCTGGACAAAGTAAAAGCACGCGGCGGCACCCGAATGGACGTCGTCGACGACTTCTCCTACCCGATCCCGGTGTCGGTGATCTTCCGGGTGCTGGGCGTTCCGATGGCCGACGAACCCAAATTCCACGGGTGGGTCACCGATTTCATGCAGGGCGCCGACGTCGGGCCGGAGCGCGACACCGCGGAGGGCCGGGCGGCGACCGCGAAAGCCGCGGCGAGCATGGTCGAGCTGAATTCCTACATTCACGATCTGGTCGAGCGTCTGTCCCGCGAACCGGCGCCGGGACTGTTGTCGGCCGCCCTGCACGACGACGGTCCGGACGGTCCGGTGTCCACAGCCGAAGCGGAATCCAACGCGCAGCTACTCCTGGTCGCAGGCCACGACTCCACCGTCAACACCATCAGCAACTGCGTGATGACGCTGCTGCGCAATCAGGGCTCATGGGAACTGGTCCGCAACAATCCCGAGCTGATCCCGGGCACCGTCGAAGAGGTGCAACGCCTCCAGGGGGCAGTGCAGTTCTTCCCGAGCCGCTGGGCCACCGCCGACATCGAAATCGGCGGAACGCGCATCCCGGCCGGGTCAGCGGTTTTCCTGGTCTGGGCGGCCGCCAACCGCGATCCGCGCCGCTTCGCCCACCCGGACCGGTTCGATCCGATGCGCAAGGACAACGAGCACCTCGGCTTCGGCAGCGGCATCCACACGTGTTTCGGCGGACCACTGGCGCGGCTGGAGATCAACGTCGCCCTGGAGATCTTCCTCGAACGGGTGCGATCACCGCGGCTCGTCGTCGACCCGCCGCCCTACCGGCGGAACCAGGTGTTCCGCGGGCCACGGCATCTATGGGTGGATTTCGCGTCGATCGACGATTGAGGCCGGCTGATACCTGTCGGTACCCCCTGGCACCCTGGAGTCGTGAGTTCCCCCGATCCGATGAGCCGGTTCAGTCCGCTGACGCGGCGCTGGTTCACCGGCACCTTCGCCGAGCCGACCGCGGCGCAGGCGCGGGCCTGGTCAGCGATCGCCAACGGGGACAACACCCTCGTCATCGCCCCGACGGGGTCAGGTAAGACGCTGGCGGCGTTTCTGTGGGCGATCGACCAACTGGCTCACGAACCGGAGCGGGACGGAACCCGGGTGCTGTATGTCTCCCCACTCAAAGCCCTGGCCGTCGACGTCGAACGCAACCTGCGCACCCCGCTTACCGGTATCACTCGTATCGCCGAATGCGACGGTGTGCCCGCCCCGCAGATCAGCGTCGGCGTCCGCTCCGGCGACACCCCGCCCGCCCGTAGACGCGAGCTCATCACCAAGCCGCCCGACATCCTGATCACCACCCCGGAATCGCTGTTCCTGATGCTGACCTCCGCGGCACGGGAGACGCTGACCGGTATCGAGACGGTGATCATCGACGAAGTGCACGCGGTCGCCGCCACCAAACGCGGCGCGCACCTGGCGGTGTCCCTGGAGCGCCTTGATGCGCTGCTGGAGAAACCCGCCCAGCGTATCGGGCTCTCGGCGACGGTCAGTCCACCGGAGGAAGTGGCCCGGTTCCTCTCCGGTGCCAGGCCGACGACCATCGTCGCGCCGCCGGCGGCCAAGACGTTCGAGTTGACCGTCCAGGTGCCGGTGCCCGACATGGCCAACTTGGAGAACAACACCATCTGGCCCGATGTCGAGGCGCGCATCGTCGACCTCATCGAGGCACACAACTCGACGATCGTGTTCGCCAACTCCCGTCGTCTCGCCGAGCGGCTCACCGCGCGTATCAACGAAATTCATGCCGAACGCTCCGGCGTCGAACTGGATGCGCCGCCCAACCGCCAGGTGCCCGGCGGACCACCGGCGCACATCATGGGCAGCGGCCAGACCTACGGAGCCGAGCCGCTGCTGGCCCGCGCACATCACGGCTCGGTGTCCAAGGAGCAGCGCGCCGCCGTCGAGGACGACCTCAAAAGCGGGCGGCTCAAGTCCGTGGTGGCAACATCGAGCCTGGAACTCGGAATCGACATGGGCGCAGTAGATCTGGTGATCCAGGTGGAAGCTCCGCCGTCGGTGGCCAGCGGATTGCAGCGCGTCGGGCGGGCCGGGCACCAGGTCGGAGAGATCTCCCGCGGCGTGCTGTTCCCCAAGCACCGGACCGACCTGATCGGCTGCGCGGTAAGTGTGCAGCGCATGCTCGCCGGCCAGATCGAAACCATGCGGGTCCCTACCAATCCGCTCGACGTGCTGGCCCAGCACACCGTGGCAGCATGCGCCCTCGAGCCGGTCAATGCCGACGAGTGGTTCGACGTCGTCCGGCGCAGCGCACCGTTCGCGACGTTGCCGCGCAGCGCTTTCGAGGCAACCCTGGATCTACTGTCGGGGAAGTATCCATCGACGGATTTCGCCGAGCTGCGGCCGCGACTGATCTACGACCGCGACAACGGCACACTGACCGCGCGTCCCGGCGCGCAGCGGCTCGCGGTCACTTCCGGGGGCGCCATCCCCGACCGCGGCATGTTCACCGTGTATCTGGCCACCGATTCCGAAAAGCCCTCGCGGGTCGGCGAACTCGATGAAGAGATGGTGTACGAGTCGCGGCCCGGAGACGTCATCTCGCTGGGTGCGACCAGCTGGCGGATCACCGAGATCACCCACGACCGGGTGCTGGTCATCCCGGCGCCGGGGCAACCGGCAAGGCTGCCGTTCTGGCGCGGCGACGACGCGGGCCGACCCGCCGAACTCGGCCAGGCGATCGGTAAATTCACCGGCGAGCTGGCCGGGATGGGCCGCGAAGATTTCGAAACACGATGCAATGAACTCGGTTTCGCCGACTATGCCACCGACAACCTGTGGCAGCTGCTCGACGATCAGCGCAACGCGACCGCCACCGTGCCCAGCGACACCACCCTGCTGGTCGAGCGCTTCCGCGACGAGCTCGGCGACTGGCGGGTGGTCCTGCACTCCCCCTACGGACTGAAGGTGCACGGTCCGCTGGCACTTGCGGTCAGCCGTCGGCTGCTGGAGCGGTACGGCATCGACGAGAAACCCACCGCCTCCGACGACGGCATCGTGGTGCGGCTGCCGGACACCGAGGACGCCCCGCCCGGCGCCGACCTGTTCGTCTTCGCCCCCGACGAGATCGAACCGTTGGTCACCACCGAGGTGGGCGGTTCGGCGCTGTTCGCGTCCCGGTTCCGGGAGTGCGCTGCGCGCGCGCTGCTGCTCCCCCGACGCCATCCGGGTAAGCGTTCGCCGCTGTGGCACCAGCGGCAGCGAGCGGCCCAATTGCTGGATGTGGCGCGCAAATATCCTGACTTTCCGATCGTGCTCGAGGCGGTGCGTGAATGCCTGCAGGACGTCTATGACGTTCCGACGCTGACCGACCTGATGAGCCGCATCGCCCAGCGCCGGGTGCGGCTGGTCGAAGTCGAGACTCCGATGCCGTCGCCGTTCGCGGCGTCGCTGATGTTCGGCTATGTCGGCGCGTTCATGTACGAGGGCGACAGCCCGCTGGCCGAGCGCCGCGCGGCCGCACTGTCGCTGGACAGCACTCTCCTGGCGGAGTTGCTCGGCCGTGTTGAGCTCCGGGAGCTGCTCGACCCCGACGTCATTGCCGCGACATCCCGACAGCTGCAACATCTTTCCGAAGACCGCAGGGCCCGGGACGCCGAAGGCGTGGCGGACCTGCTGCGCCTGCTCGGCCCGCTGACCGAGGCCGAGATCGCCGAGCGCTGCACCGCCAGCGATGTCGGCGCGTGGCTGGACGGACTGCATGCCGCAAGGCGGGCGCTGCCGCTGTCGTACGCCGGACAGTCCTGGTGGGCAGGCATCGAGGACATCGGCCGCCTGCGCGACGCGGTCGGCGTCGCCGTGCCCGTCGGAGTGCCGACAAGTTTCACCGAGGCGGTGCCCGACCCGCTCGGTGAGTTGATGGGCCGCTTCGCCCGTACCCGTGGGCCCTTCACCACCGCCGAGGCCGCGGCACGGTTCGGATTGGGCCTGCGGGTCGCCGCCGATGTTCTGGGCCGGATGTCGGTGGACGGCAAGCTGGTTCGCGGCGAGTTCGTCGCCGCGCCAACTCCCGCCGGATTTCCCGCCTACGCGGGGGCTGACCAGTGGTGTGACGCCGAGGTGCTGCGCATCTTGCGTCGCCGCTCACTGGCGGCGCTGCGGGCGCAGGTCGAACCGGTCAGCACGGCTGCGTATGCCCGCTTCTTGCCTGCGTGGCAGCAGGTCGGCAGCTCTGCGACGTCCGGCGTGGACGGCCTGGCAAGCGTGATCGACCAGCTGGCCGGGGTGCCGATCCCCGCATCGGCGGTCGAACCGCTGGTGTTCAGTCCGCGAGTGCGCGACTACCAACCGGCAATGCTCGACGAGCTGCTGGCCTCCGGTGAGGTCACCTGGTCAGGGGCCGGATCGATCTCGGGCAGCGACGGCTGGATCACGTTCCACCACGCGGATACCGCACCGCTGACGCTCGCGACTCCCGCCGAGATCGACGTGACCGACGCACACCGCGCGATCCTCGAGGTCCTGGGCGAGCCCGGCGAGGCGCGCGGCGCGTTCTTCTTCCGACAGCTGGTCGGCGGCTCGGAGGAAGCCGCCAAAGCCGCTCTGTGGGAGCTGATCTGGGCCGGCTGGGTCACCGGCGACACGTTCGCGCCGGTACGCGCCATGCTGGCGGGCGGCCGCAAGCCCGGTACGCGTCGACCCGCCGCACCGGCGCACCGGCAGCGCCGTGCGCCGCGATTGAGCCGCTATTCGGTGGCGCACGCCCAAGCCCGCTCGGTGGACTCGACGGTCGCGGGTCGGTGGTCGGCGGTGCCGGCGCGCGAGCCGGATTCGACTGTCCGCGCACACTTCTCAGCTGAGCTGTTGCTGAACCGCCACGGCGTGCTGACCAAGGGCGCGGCAGCTGCCGAGGGGGTGCCAGGCGGGTTCGCCACGATGTACAAGGTGCTCACCGGTTTCGAGGAAGCCGGGCGGTGTCAGCGCGGTTACTTCGTCGAGTCACTCGGCGGAGCGCAGTTCGCGGTCGCGTCGACGGTCGACCGGCTGCGGACCTATCTCGACGGCGTGGATCCGGAGCGGCCCGACTACCGCGCGGTCGTGCTGGCGGCCGCCGATCCGGCCAACCCTTATGGCGCGGCGCTGCCATGGCCGGCCCGCCCGGACGCCGACGCCAGCCATCGGCCCGGGCGCAAAGCCGGCGCACTGGTCATCCTGGTGGACGGTGCGCTGGTGTGGTTCCTCGAGCGCGGCGGGCGGTCGCTGCTGAACTTCAGCACCGACGATGAAGCGCAGCGCGCCGCGGCGGGAACGCTGGCCGAACTGGTCAGCAGTGGCCGCATCAGCGGTGTGCTGGTCGAAAAGCTGGACGGTGTACCCGTTTTGGAAGCCGGTGCATACGCCGACCGGAAAGCCACCGCCGACGCACTGGTGGACGCCGGGTTCTCCCGCACACCCCGCGGGCTGCGCTTGCGCTAGTCAGCTATAGGACATACGCGCCGATGAGCTGTCCGATGGATCGGATATCGACCTGACCGTTGAAGTCCAACCGGACCGTGCCCAGGTCCTCGCTCTGGAAATCGATCACGCCAGAGCGTATCGACACTGCCAAACTGCCGATCAAAAGTTGTCGGCACCCAGGACTAGTATAGAACACATGTTCGAACAGCGAACGGATGCCGATCTCCTCGATACGATGCGCCGCGGGCAGCGCAATGAACGCGTGGCGATCGCCGAGCGAATCCTGGCAGCAGGCCGGCTCTGTCAGCGTCGGATGCGATCGGTCGAGGCAGCCGACCGCGCCCAGTGGTGCGTCGACAATTGGGAAGCAGTCGCCGCCGAAGTGGCTGCCGAACTGGGAATCAGCCAGGGCCGAGCGTCGTCACAGATGGACTACGGCTTGCAGCTGATCGAGAGGCTGCCGAAGCTCGGCGCTGCCTTCGCCTCCGGGGCAATCGAATACCGCATCATCATCGCTGCGGTGTTCCGCACCGGATTGATCACCGATCCCGAATCGCTTGCTGCTGTCGACGCCCTGGTGGCGGAACAGGCGCCCGGGTGGAACACCTTCTCGCGGGAGAAGACCAATCAGGTCATCGACTGGTCCGTCCGCGGGCTGGATCCCGACGCGGTCCGCGTCGCGCGCACAGCCGACGACGACCGCCATATCGAGATCACCGCTGGCACAGACGGATTGGCGGAAATCTGGGGGCGGGTCCGCGCCGCCGACGCGGCGGCCTTTGACCAGCGGCTGAACCAACTCGGAGCGACCGTGTGCCGGGATGACTCCCGGACCGCGCGGCAGCGTCGAGCCGATGCTCTGGGCGCGTGGTCAGCAGGCGACCCGACGATGCAGTGCGAGTGCGGATGCGGCGACTGCCCCGCGAGCGCGGACAGCGCCAGCGAGCCGACGCAGATCGTCATCCACCTACTGGCCGAGGCCAAGACCGTCGCCGGCGAAGGGGACGCCCCGGCGCTATTGCCGGGCTATGGCGGCATTCCGGCCGAGACCGTACGAACCTTGGCCAAGCGCGCCAAGCTCCGCCCGGTCGTGGGAGGCAAGGAGTTGAGCGCCGAACCACGGTATCGGCCCTCGGCCGTGCTGGCGGAGTTCATCCGCTGCCGGGATCTGACGTGCCGATTCCCCGGGTGTGACCGTCCGGCCTCGATGACGGACATCGATCACACCGTGCCGTACCCGCTCGGGCCCACACACCCGTCGAACCTGAAATTGCTGTGTCGGCTTCATCATCTGTTGAAGACTTTCTACGCCGGCGCTGGCGGCTGGGCAGACCATCAGTTGCCCGATGGCACGGTGATCTGGACATCGCCGTCAGGCCGTACCTACACCACGAAACCTGGCGGCGCGCTGTTCTTTCCACAGTTCGTCACACCAACCGGGGAGCTGAACGTGCCCCAGGCCCCGGCGCACAATCAGCCCGGACGCGATCTGATGATGCCGGCTCGCCGCCGGACCCGCGCCCAAGATCGAGCCGATCGGATCCGCCGGGAACGTGGACTCAACGAGGCGAGAGCCGCCGCCCATCCCCCGCCCTTCTAGGCTGGAACCATGCCCGAAGGCGATACCGTCTTCCGCACCGCGGCCAACCTGCGCGAGGCGCTGGTCGGTAAAACGCTGACGCGGTGCGATATCCGCGTGCCGCGCTACGCCACCGTGGACCTCGCCGGCCAGACTGTCGACGAGGTGATCAGTCGCGGCAAGCACCTGTTCATCCGGGTGGGCCCGGCCAGCATCCACTCGCACCTGAAGATGGACGGCGCGTGGCGGGTCGGCCCGAAAGGCAAACCCATCCGCAACGCCTACAAGATCCGAATCGCTTTGGAGGCCGGGGATATTCAAGCGCTGGGTATCGACTTGGGTATCCTGGAGATCCTCGACCGGGAGCACGACGAAGATGCCGTCGCCCACCTGGGCCCGGACCTCCTCGGCGACGACTGGGATCCAAAAGCGGCGGCGGCGAACCTGGCCGAAGACCCCGACCGTCCCATCGCACCGGCCCTGCTGGATCAGCGCAACCTCGCCGGCGTCGGCAACGTGTACGCCAACGAACTCTGCTTCGTGTTCGGCCGACTCCCCACCAGTCCCGTCAGCAGCCTCCCCGATCCGCTGCGGGTGGTCACCCGAGCGCGAGACATGTTGTGGGCGAACCGAACACGGGTGAATCGCACCACGACCGGAAATCGCAGAGGCGGCCAGGACCTTTGGGTCTACGGTCGGGCCGGTGAGCCGTGCCGGCGCTGCGGCACCCCGATCCGCCGCGCCGAGTCCTCCGACGACGACCGCGTCACGTACTGGTGTCCGTCGTGCCAGCGGTGACCGGGTCGGCCGGTGGGTGAGTAATCTTCGCGATCTCATCGGCGACCAGTTCGTCGAGGCTGTTGATCGTGGCGCGGTCCATCCGGATCGACCTCATCTCGGCGGCGCGGTACAGCGTCGACTCAACCGGTCCCCGGCCGTTGGGATAGACCAGCGCAACGACCACCCCGGTACCGGCATCGAGCGCGCCACCCACTTCACGTTGCAAACCGATGCGCAGCTCGTGCTCGGCGAACGCGCCCACCAGAGCGCCTGCCGCTCCCCCAACCACGACGGCCAGGCCCACTGGTGGCAGGAACAGTCCGAACAGGATCCCCAGCCCGGCGCCCATACCGAGGGCTACCCGACCGTGCCGATTGTGCGCCTCCAAGACGTGCGGCTGTCCGTCGGCGTCCTTCGTGACCAAGACCGCAGCTCGCAATTCCAAGCCGTGCTTGATCCGCTTTTCCAGCTCATGGAAGTCGGTGGCGGCCCGCTCGACGTCAGGGTATGCGGCTACCAGCACCAACTCATGATCGTCGTCCATGTTTCGAGCGTCACGCGCTTCACAGCCAACCACCAGTGACCGAAGGTCACCACCCCGAAGGCATTGGTCCCTACAACCACAGCTGCGCCGAGCTCACGAAGGACCTCGGCTCGCCGGACAGCGGATCGACGAACTCCAGCCGCTGCGCCACCAGCTGCAGCGGGGCGGAGAAGTCGTCGGCCGCCACGTCGACGATCCGCGGGTAGAGCGGGTCGTTGTCGATCGGCAGACCGAGTGACGCCATGTGCACCCTGAGCTGATGCGTGCGCCCGGTCCGCGGACTCAGCTGGTACCAACCCTCCCCCAGTGCCTCCACCAACGTCTCGGCATTCGGCTCGCCCGGCTCCTCCACAGCCTGTAACACACCCCGCCGCTTGATGATTCGGCTGCGCAGCACCACTGGGAGCTCGACGCGCGGTGGCGCCGAGGAGCGCGCCACGTACGTCTTGGACACCAGCCCGCGCGCGAACAACGTCTGATACGCCCCGCGAACCTCACGCCGCACGGTTAACAGCAACACCCCTGCGGTCAGCCGGTCCAGCCGATGCGCCGGACTCAACTCGGGCAGATCGAGCGAACGACGCAGCCGCACCAACGCCGTCTGCGCGACATGCCCGCCGCGCGGCATCGTGGCCAGAAAGTGCGGCTTGTCGACCACCACGATGTCGTCGTCGCGATAGAGCACCGGGACGTCGAACGGCACCACCACCTCGTCGGGCAGCTCCCGATAGAGGTACACGTGCGCGCCGGCCGGTAAGACCGTCGACAACGAGATCACCGCACCATCGGCGTCGACCACCTCGCCGTCGCGCACCTTCGCCAGCCCGTCCGGCCCGAACCGGCGCACGAACTCGTCGGCCACATTGCCGCCCTGCAACCGCAGCCGCGCCGGCCCGAGTCCGTCGCGCACCGGCAAGGGAGCGGGTCGCCTCAAGGCCCGGTCAATTCAAGGGCACCGGCTCGAGGATCTCGGCCCGGGCCTCGGGTGCCGACACCCGCAGGGCATCGGCGGACTCGTCGTCGGGCTGAGCCTGCGACAGGACCTCGGCCTCCACCCGCGCCAGATAGGTGTCCACCTCGCGGTCGATATCGTCCTGACTCCAGCCGAGGATCGGCGCGACCACCTCGGCGACCTCGCGGGCACAGTCCACGCCGCGGTGCGGATACTCGATCGAGATCCGCATCCGCCGGGCCAGGATGTCCTCCAGGTGCAATGCCCCTTCGGCGGCCGCCGCGTAGGCGGCCTCCACCTTCAGATAGACCGGCGCATCGGTGATCGGATCGAGCAACTCCGGCTTGTCGGCGGCCAGCGCCAGCACATCGCCGATCAGCGAGCCATACCGGTCCAGCAGGTGCCGCACCCGGTACGGATGCAGCCCGTAGCCGGCGCCCACGCTCTGGGTCTGGTTGACCAGCGCGAAGTACCCGTCGGCGCCCATCAACGGCACCTTCTCGGTGATCGACGGCGCCACTCGCGCCGGGATGTACTCGGCGGCGGCATCCACCGCGTCCTCGGCCATCACCCGATACGTGGTGTACTTGCCGCCCGCGATGGCGACCAGGCCCGGTGACGGCACCGCGACCGCGTGCTCGCGCGACAACTTGGACGTCTCTTCGCTCTCCCCGGCCAGCAGCGGCCGCAGCCCGGCATACACCCCGTCGATGTCGTCGTGCGTGAGCGGCGTGGCGAGCACCGTGTTGACGTGCCCCAGGATGTAGTCGATGTCGGCCTTCGTCGCGGCCGGGTGCGCCAGGTCGAGGTTCCAGTCGGTGTCGGTGGTGCCGATGATCCAGTGCGTGCCCCACGGGATCACGAACAGCACCGACTTCTCGGTACGCAGGATGATCGCCACCTCGGACACGATCCGGTCCCGCGGCACCACGACGTGCACGCCCTTGGATGCCCGCACCCGAAACCGGCCGCGCTCCTTGCTCAATGCCTGGATCTCGTCGGTCCACACCCCGGTGGCGTTGATCACGACATGACCGCGGACGTCCTCGACTGCACCGTCTTCGGAGTCCCGGATCGTCACCCCGACCACCCGGTCCCCCTCGCGGAGCAGCGAGACCACCTGGGTCGAGGTGCGCACCACTGCGCCGTAGTGCGCGGCGGTGCGGGCAACCGTCATGGTGTGCCGGGCGTCGTCGACGACGGTGTCGTAGTACCGGATCCCGCCGATCAGCGAGCTGCGTTTGAGGCCCGGCGCCAGTCGCAGCGCACCGGACTTCGTCAAATGCTTTTGCGCCGGAACGGATTTCGCGCCGCCGAGCTGGTCGTAGAGGAAAATGCCCGCCGCGATGTACGGCCGCTCCCAGACCCTCTTGGTCAGCGGGAACAGGAACGGCAGCGGTTTGACGAGATGCGGCGCCAGCGTGGTCAGCGACAGCTCACGCTCATGCAGAGCCTCGCGCACCAGACCGAACTCAAGTTGCTCGAGGTAGCGCAGACCGCCGTGGAACATCTTCGAACTGCGGCTCGAGGTTCCCGAGGCGAAGTCGCGCGCCTCGACAAGTGCCACCTTGAGCCCGCGGGTCGCGGCATCCAGTGCGCAGCCCGCGCCGACCACACCGCCACCGACAACGACGACGTCGAACTGTTCGCTGCCCAGCCGTTGCCAGGCGTGCGCACGCTCGGTGGGTCCGAGATAGGTCTGACCGGTGCCCGGTCGAAGGATCGGGTCGCTCATGACCTCAGGCTAGTCGAGATCGTCGTGGGCCATCAGACGGCGCGCAGCCTCGACGATCGAGCCGGACAGCGATGGGTACACCGACAGCGTCTGCGCCAGATCGGTCACCGAGATGCGGTTTTGCACCGCCAGCGCGATCGGCAGGATCAATTCGGAGGCGATCGGCGCGACCACCACACCGCCGATGACGACGCCGGTGGCCGGCCGGCAGAAAATCTTGACGAAGCCGCGCTTGAGCAGCGACATCTTGGCGCGGGCGTTGGTCGTCAGCGGCAGCATCAGGGTCCTGGCCGGGACCGATCCGTTGTCGATCGCGGTTTGCGGCACGCCGACGGCGGCGATCTCGGGTCTGGTGAACGTGGCCGAGGCGACCGTCCGCAGCCGGATCGGGGCCACCCCTTCGCCAAGCGCGTGATACATCGCGATCCGGCCCTGCATGGCCGCGACCGAGGCCAGCAGCAGCAGGCCGGTGCAGTCGCCGGCGGCGTAGATCCCGGCCGCGGAGGTCCGCGACACCCGATCCACCGGGATGTAGTTGCCGGGACCGAGCTCGATGCCGACCCGCTCCAGTCCCAGGCCCGAGGTGTTCGGCACGGATCCGACCGTCATCAGGGCGTGGCTGCCCTCGACGACCCGGCCGTCGGCCATCGTGACGGTCACCGCGGTGCCGGTGCTGACCACAGAATCGGCCCTGGCGTTCTTGACCAGCGTCACGCCGCGCTCGGCAAAGGTCTCCTCCAGCACGGCCGCGGCGTCGCTGTCCTCGTGCGGCAGGATCTGGTCGCGGCTGGCGACGACGGTGACGTCGACGCCCAGCTCGGTGTAGGCGTTGCAGAACTCGGCGCCGGTGACGCCGGAGCCGACGATCACCAGATGTTCGGGCAGTTCCGGCAGGTCGTAGAGCTGCCGCCAGGTCAGAATCCGCTCGCCGTCGGGCACCGCATTCGGCAGCACGCGGGGGCTGGCGCCGGTGGCGATCAGCACGACATCGGCCTTGAGCACGCCGACCTGGCCGGAAGTGGTGGTGACCTTCACCCGGTGGTGCGCCATGCCGGGGACCGCGTCGATCAGCTCACCGTGGCCCTGGACGACGTTGACCTTCTCGCGCAGCAACTGGGTGCCGATGTCGGCGGACTGCGAGCGGGCCAGGGTTTTGACGCGGTTGTTGATGTCGGGCAACGAGATCTTGGCGTCGTCGATGCCGATCTCGAATCCCAGGCCCGAGGCGCGGCGCAGTTCGGTGCGGACCCCGGTCGAGGCGATGAATGTCTTGGACGGCACGCAGTCGAACAGCACGCAGGCCCCGCCGATGCCGTCGGAGTCCACCACGGTGACCTCGGCGACCTCCCGGCCGCGACCCGCGGCGACCAGTGCCGCCTCGTAGCCGGCCGGCCCCCCACCGATGATCACGATCCGCGTCGTCACCCGGACAAGGCTAGTTGACCCAGTCCCTGCGCTCTCCGCGACAGGACGCTCTAGGCTTTCCCCGTGCCGCTCTACGCCGCTTACGGATCCAACATGCATCCCGAGCAGATGCTGGAGCGTGCGCCGCACTCGCCGATGGCCGGAACCGGCTGGCTGCACGGCTGGCGGCTGACCTTCGCCGGGGAGGACATCGGCTGGGAGGGCGCGTTGGCGACCCTGGTCGAGGACCCCGACTCCAAGGTGTTCGTGGTGCTCTACGACATGACCCCGGCCGACGAGGCGAACCTGGACCGCTGGGAAGGCTCCGAGCTCGGCTTCCACAAGAAGATCAGATGTCGCATCGAATGCGAATCGACGGACACCACAACCGATCCCGTGCTCGCCTGGCTCTATGTGCTGGACGCCTGGGAGGGCGGGCTACCGTCGGCGCGCTACATCGGTGTGATGGCCGACGCCGCCGAGATCGCCGGCGCGCCGGAGGAATACGTGCACGACCTTCGCACCCGGCCCGCGAGCAACGTGGGCCCAGGGCATGGTAGCGGCTAGCCCCGCACGAATTCCCAAGCATCGGAAACGATCTCGTCGATCGATGAGTGCTGCGGCTTCCAGCCGAGTTCGGTGATGGCCTTCTCACTGGAGGCGATCAGCACGGCCGGGTCGCCGGGTCTGCGCTCGACATCGCGCGCCGCAATCGAGGTGCCGGTGATCCGCTCGCAGCTGGCGATCACCTCACGGACCGAAAAGCCGGTGCCGTTGCCCAGGTTGTAGATCTGATGTTCGCCGGGCTTCGAGTTCTGCAGCGCCAGCAGGTGCGCGTCGGCCAGATCACGAACGTGGATGTAGTCGCGGATGCAGGTGCCATCCGGCGTCGGCCAGTCGTTTCCGAACACCAGGATCTCCTGGCGCTGCCCGGTGGCAACCTGCAGCACCAGGGGAATCAGGTGCGTCTCGACGGGGTGACGCTCGCCCAATCCGGCATACGCCCCGGCGATGTTGAAGTAACGCAGGCTGGTCGCGGCCAGCCCGTGCGCGATGGCGTAGGACGTGATCGCATGGTCGATCGCGAGCTTCGTGGCGCCGTAGGCACTGGTCGGGTTGGTCGGAGCGTCCTCGGTGATCGGCACCGACTCCGGCTCGCCGTAGGTGGCCGCCGTCGAGGAGAACACCAACCGCGGCACACCGGCGAGGCGGATCGCCTCCAACAAGTGCAGCGTCTTGATGACATTGCCGTCCCAGTACCGCTCCGGCGCCTCAACCGACTCGCCGACCATGATTTTCGCGGCGAAGTGCAGGACGCCATCAAACGATCCGTCGCCGAGCAGTTCCGGTGCGACATCGACCATGTCGGCCTCGACGAACCGCGCGCCGGACGGCACCGCGTCGGCGTTGCCCGTCGACAGATCGTCGACGATGACGACCTCGTGTCCCTGCTCCACCAGCACCTGGGCACACACGCTGCCGACGTAACCCGCGCCGCCAGTGACCAAAAGCTTCATCAATACCCCGCGGACTGCTCGACGATGTTGACCAGAACTCGAACCCCTACTGCAAGTGCCCGCTCGTCGAGGTCGAACGTCGGCTGGTGCAGGTCCAGCTGCGGTCCGCGCCCGCTCCACACCCCGAGCCGTGCCATCGCGCCGGGCACCTCCTCCAGATACCAGGAGAAGTCCTCGCCGCCGCCGGACTGACGGGTGTCGGCGAGCGCGTCGGGCGCCACCGCCTCGATGGCGTGCGTCATGATCTGGGTCGAGCGCTCTTCGTTGACCACCGGCGGCACGCCGCGATGGTAATGCAGCGTGTGTTCGATGCCCAGCGGGGCTAACAACCCCGAAACAATCTCCTGCACAAGGCTTTCCATGCCGACCCAGGTTTCCCGGCTGGCAGTCCGCACCGTGCCCGCGAGCGATCCGGACTGCGGGATCGCGTTGGCCGCGACACCGGCGTTGGCCGCACCCCAGACCATGACGGTCGAGTGCCGCGGGTCGACGCGCCGGGACAGCACCCCGGGCAGCCCGGTGATCAGCGTGCCCATCCCGTAGACCAGATCCGAGGTCAGGTGCGGCCGCGACGTGTGGCCGCCCGGCGACGTCAGCGTGATCTCGATCGAGTCCGCCGCAGACGTGATCGGTCCCGGGATGATCGCAACCCGGCCCACGGCGAGGCGGGGATCGCAGTGCAGCGCGAAGATTCGCGAAACGCCCACCAGCGCACCGGCGGCGATCGCGTCGATCGCGCCACCGGGCATCAGCTCCTCGGCAGCCTGGAATATCAGACGGACACCCACCGGCAGTTCGGGCACCGAGGCCAGCGCGGTCGCGGCGCCGATCAGCATCGCGGTGTGCGCGTCGTGCCCGCACGCGTGCGCGATGTTCGGCATGGTCGAGCTGTACGGCGCGCCGGTCCGCTCGGCCATCGGCAGCGCGTCCATGTCCGCGCGCAATGCGATCCTCGGCGCATGCTCGGGCCCGAAGTCACACGTCAGCCCCGTACCGCCGGGCAGCACCTTCGGGTTGAGCCCGGCCTCGACCAGCCGGTCGGCGACGAATTGCGTGGTGGCGAACTCCTGGCGACCGAGCTCGGGATACCGGTGGATGTGGCGGCGCCACTGCACCAGATCGTCGAAATGGCTGGCCAACCAGGACTCGGTCGTATCCGCGATACTCATGCCCGCACCCCCCGACGATCCCGCAGCTCCAGCACCCGATCGCGCTCGGCGGTGGTCTGCGCCAACCGAACGACGCTGCGCGCCAACATGATTGCGCCCTCGGTGACGGCACGGTCGCCGCTCGGGCCTGCCGCCGCGACGGTGAAGCCGGGCTGGTGGATCACCGCGCCGCCGGATTCGATGCCGACCACCGGGTGGATGCCCGGAAGCAGCTGCGTCACATTGCCCATATCGGTGCTCCCCAGTGGCATGGCGGCCTCCACCTCGGCGGGCACCGGTGTGCGTCCCATCGTGATCATCTCGTCGCGGAACACCTCGGCCAGCCACCGATCCGGGGTCAGCTCGGCGTACGGCGGCGCGGCTTCAGCGATCTCGTGCTCGCATCCGGTCGCGACCGCACCGGCCGCGAAACAGCCGCGCATCCTGGCCTCCAATTCCTGCAGCGATTCGGTGGCGGGCGCCCGCATCGTGTACTGCAACCGGGCCCGGCCGGGGATGATGTTCGTCGCCGACCCGCCTTCGGTGACGATGCCGTGGGTGAGCTGACCGGGCGCCATCTGCTGGCGCAGCAAGCCGATCGCCACCTGCGCGACGGTCACCGCGTCGGCGGCGTTGACACCCAGATGCGGCGCGACGGCCGCGTGCGACTCCCGGCCGGTGTAGGTGACGATCACCTCGGAG
Source organism: Mycolicibacterium aromaticivorans JS19b1 = JCM 16368 (assembly GCF_000559085.1). Taxonomy (NCBI): domain Bacteria; kingdom Bacillati; phylum Actinomycetota; class Actinomycetes; order Mycobacteriales; family Mycobacteriaceae; genus Mycobacterium; species Mycolicibacterium aromaticivorans. Next base: position 1,377,897 of record NZ_JALN02000001.1, read on the forward strand.
AGCGCCAGCGAGCGCGCCGCGGCGATATCGATCGGCCCCGGATGCAACATGACGGCCGCGGCGACGTCGTCGAACACCCCGGCCTCGATCAAAAGGGCCTTGCCCCCGCCGGACTCTTCGGCGGGAGTGCCGATCAGGGCGACGGTGAGCCCGAGTTCGTCGGCCACCTCGGCCAGCGCCAGGGCGGTGCCGACCGCGGACGCCGCGATGATGTTGTGGCCACACGCGTGGCCGATACCGGGCAGCGCGTCGTACTCGGCGCAGATCCCGATCACCAGTGGTCCCGACCCGAAATCGGCGCGGAACGCGGTGTCCAATCCGCCCGCCGCCGCGGTGATCTCGAACCCGCGCTCGGCCACCAGCGCCTGCGCCTTGGCGCAACTGCGGTGCTCGTCGAAGGCGAGTTCGGGCTCGGCGTGGATGGCGTGCGAGAGCGCGATCAAATCGCCACCACGAGCCGCGACCACGTCTTCGACGCGGGTCGACGCTGTGGCTGTGGGCATCAACGCAGTATCGCATTCACGACTAGGCTCGCTGGCTGTGAGTCCAGACGCCGAGCATGCCGCAGCGGTGATCGCCGAGCACAGCGGCGTACCCCGGCACGACGTCGCCGTGGTCCTCGGATCGGGGTGGGCGCCGGCAGCTGCGGCGCTGGGAACGCCCGTCGCCGAGATCCCGATGTCGACGATCCCCGGCTTCACGCCGCCGTCGGCGCTGGGCCATCGCGGCCGGGTGCTGTCGGTGCCGTCGGGTTCACACAACGTGCTGGTGCTGCTGGGCCGCATCCACGCCTACGAGGGTCATGACCTGCGCACGATCGTCCATCCCGTGCGCACGGCACGGGCGGCGGGCGCCCAGGTCGTGGTGTTGACCAACGCCGCGGGCGGGCTGCGACCCGAGTATCAGGTCGGCCAGCCGGTGCTGATCGCCGACCATCTGAACCTCACCGCCCGTTCACCGATGGTCGGGGCGCAGTTCGTCGACCTGGTGGACGCATACTCCCCGCGGCTGCGCGCGCTGGCCCGCGAGGTCGACCCGAGCCTCGCCGAGGGCGTGTACGCCGGGGTGCCCGGTCCGCATTACGAGACGCCCGCCGAGATCCGGATGCTGCGGACGCTGGGTGCCGACCTGGTCGGGATGTCGACGGTGCACGAGACGATCGCCGCACGGGCGGCCGGCGCCGAGGTGCTGGGGCTGTCGCTGGTGACGAACCTGGCCGCCGGGATGACCGGCGAGCCGCTCAGTCACGACGACGTTCTGGCCGCCGGCCGCGCGTCGGCCACCGCGATGGGCTCGCTACTGGCATCGGTGCTGGCGCGTCTGTAGGCCAGCCGCAGGAATCCGCGGGCCAGCATCGGTGCGGCGAACAGCATCAGCAGCACCCGCAGCACCTGCGCGGCGATGATGAACGTGACGTCGGAGCCGGTCTCCACCGCGGTGGCCAGCACGGCGTAGATACCACCTGGACTGGTGGCCAGATAGCCGTCGAGCAGGCTGACGCCGGTGATCGTGGACAGCGCCACGCCGAGGCCTGCGGTGGCGACGTTGAGCAGCACGATCAATCCGAGCGCCGTGGGCAGCAGGCGTTCGATCGCCCGCAGCGATTCGCGGGTGAACGCCACCCCGGCCTGCCAGCCGATCAGCATGTAGGACACCGACACCAGCACCGCCGGTACGGCCAGCCCGAAGGACACCCCACTGAGTTCGACCACGATCGTCACCGCCATCGGACCGAGCAGCCCCGACCCGGGCAGCCGGGCCAACCGGCCCGCCAGCGCTCCGACGACAACCAGCGCGACGATCATCGCCAGGCTCAGATACCAAGGTGCTGAATGGGATTGGGTGTCCTGCGCGGCGTTGGCGGAGCGCTCGGCGTGATAGACGAGGGTGACGACGACGGGCATCGACGCGGTGATCACCGCGACGCGCAGATACTGGACGACGGCGACGACACGATCGTCGCCGCCGAGTTCGCGCGCGATCGCCACAAGTCCCGACGCTCCCCCGGCGACCAGGGCCAGCGCGCCGGTCAGAGCGCTGATGTCACGGTGCAGGCCGAGTAGTGCGCCGGCGCCGATGCTGAGAAGCAGCGTGATCACGCCGACCCCCAGGACCGCAGGCCAGTTCGGCCCAAGGGCCGACAGCGCGTCGGAGTGCACCATGGTGCCGATGTAGACCCCGAGCACGCCCTGGGCGGCCAGGCCCGCGCGGCGCGGCACGCTCGTGGGAGCCAACCGGGCGATCGCCAGCACGATGCCGACCAGCAGGGCGGCGAACAGCGCGGCGGACGGCACGCCGAAGCGGTCCAATGGCACGGTGACCCCGATCGTGACGATCACCAGCAACATCCACCGCATAATGACAAGTATGCCCTTGCATATTGTCGGACACCACCAGCGTTTCACGCGATATCACTCACTAACTAGCAAGGTATAACTTGTAATATGACCGTAAGCATCGCACCGCCGGTAGCGGCCACCGAGCTGCGGGAGGCCATGATGGCGCTGGCCCGTCAGCTTCGCAGGCATCGCCCCGACAACGGGCTGACGCTCAGCCAGCTCGAGCTTCTCGGCGACGTGAGCCGCGCGGGGGTGACCACGCCCGCCGAGATCGCCGCCCGCCTGCAGGTTCGGGTGCAGTCATTGACCGACGGCATCAACGAGCTCGAGTCGCGCGGACTGCTGTCCCGCCGCCCGGACGACGCCGACCGCCGCCGACAGCTCGTCGAGCTCACCGGGGACGGATTGGAGCTGCTGTCGCGCGACCGGGCCCAGCGCGACGCGTGGCTGCAGGACATGATGCGTAGCCAGCTCTCCGAGCTGGAGTTCAATCTGTTGATGCTCACCGCACCGGTCCTGCGCAAGCTCGCCTCGTGACTGAAGAGGACTGGATCGCCCACGACCCCGATCCGGTAACGGCCGCCGAGCTGGCCGCCCTGGATCCCGGCGAACGCGCCGCCCGGTTCGCCCGGCCGCTGACGTTCGGCACCGCGGGTCTGCGCGGCCCGGTGCGCGGGGGCCCGGACTCGATGAACCTCGCCGTCGTGGTGCGCGCCACCTGGGCGGTGAGCCGCGTGCTGACCGAGCGCGGCTTCGGCGGTTCCACCGTCGTGGTGGGCCGAGACGCCCGCCACGGATCGGCGCAGTTCGCCAGTGCGACCGCTGAAGTGTTTGCCGCTCAGGGTTTTTCGGTGATCACGTGGGAGAATCCGGTGCCGACGCCGGTCGTCGCCTTCGCGGTCCGGCACCTCGGCGCTGCCGCCGGGGTGCAGATCACCGCCTCACACAATCCGCGTACCGACAACGGCTACAAGGTCTACTTCGAGGGCGGGCTGCAGATCGTCTCCCCCGCCGACCGGGAGATCGAAGCGGCGATCACCACAGCGCCGGCCGCCGACGAGATCCCGCGGCGGCCCGTGCACACTGCCGACGACACCCTGGTCGACGCGTACGTAGCCCGTGCGGCGACGGTGCGGCGGAGCGCCAACGGCAGTCCGCGAGTAGCGCTGACGGCCATGCACGGCGTCGGCGGTGAGCTCGCTCTGCGGGCCCTGCACGCAGCCGGATTCGACGATGTGCACACGGTGGCAAGCCAATTCGCCCCGGATCCGGACTTCCCGACGGTCGCTTTCCCCAACCCCGAGGAACCGGGCACGGCCGACGCGCTGCTGCAACTCGCCGGCGACGTGGGGGCCGACATCGCCATCGCGCTGGATCCCGATGCCGACCGTTGTGCCGTCGGCATTCCCGCTCCCGACGGTTGGCGAATGCTGTCCGGCGACGAAACTGGTTGGCTGCTGGGCGATTACATCCTGTCAACCCTTGACTCCGCAGATACCGCGACCAGTGTGGTGGCCAGCAGTGTGGTGTCGTCTGCGCTGCTCGGCAAGATCGCCGCCGACCACGGCGCCCGGCACGTCGTCACGCTGACCGGGTTCAAATGGCTTGCCCGTGCCGACGCCGGGCTGACCGGGTGCAGCCTGGTCTACGCCTACGAGGAAGCCATCGGTCATTGCGTCGACCCGGCCGCCGTACGGGACAAGGATGGTATCAGTGCCGCGGTGCTCGCCTGCGATCTGGTGGCACACGTTGCCGCCCAGGGCATGTCGCTCACCGACACCCTCGACCTGTTGGCCCGGCGTCATGGCGTGCACACCACCGCAGCACTGTCGCGGCGGGTGGCCGACGCCGACGAGGCGGCGGCGATGATGAACCGCCTCCGTCAAGACCCGCCCGCCGAACTCGCGGGCTTTGCGGTCAGCGCCACGGTGGACGGCGACGCGGTGTTCCTCACCGGCGGCGATCGGCAGACCACGGTGCGGGTGGTGGTCCGCCCCTCGGGGACCGAGCCGAAAGTCAAGTGCTACACCGAAGTCGGCGAAGCCGTCGGCGCCGATCTGGCCGCTGCCCGTCGGCGCGCGGCCGCCCTGCAGCAGCGGCTGCTGGCGAGCGCACGCAGCTGGTAGTCAGCGCGGGCCGAACTGGCGGTCACCGGCATCGCCGAGACCGGGCACGATGTAGGCGACATCGTTGAGGCCGTCGTCGATGGTCGCGGTGAACAGCCGCGCCGAGGGCGCGACTTTCGCCACTGCCGCAATGCCTTCCGGTGCGCAGACCACACACACCAGGGTGATGTCACGCGCGCCGCGCTGGTGCAGCAGCCCGATGGTGTGCGCCATCGAGCCGCCGGTCGCCAGCATCGGGTCGAGCACCATGACCGGTTGGGCGCTGAGGTCATCCGGCAGCGACTCCAAATACGGCGTCGGCTGATGCGTGGTCTCGTTTCGGGCCACCCCGACGAAACCCACCTTCGCTTCGGGGATCAGTGCGTGCGCCTGGTCGACCATCCCCAGCCCGGCCCGCAGCACCGGCACCAGCAGCGGCGGGGAGGCCAGCCGTGAGCCGGCCGTTTCGGCGATGGGAGTGCGGACGGTGGTCTCGGCGCACGCCGCGTCGCGGGTGGCTTCATAGACCAGCATGTGGGTCAGGTCGCGCAGCGCGGACCGGAAGGCCGCGTTGTCGGTGCGCTCATCACGCAGGGTGGTCAGCCGTGCTCTGGCCAGCGGGTGGTCGATGACGCACACATCCATGCGCAGTGACTGTATGAGGTCTCAGACCGAATCGCAGCCAACAAGCAACGCCTTGACCAACGCGCCGTACTGGTAGGCGTACTCCTTCGCCCACCGCCACAGCATGAAGTCATAGGACCGCGGCACCGGACGCATGATCACGTCGCCGTGGAAGCACTGATGAAAGACGTAGCGGGCGCGCACCATGTGGTAGTTCCACGACACCACGATCACGTGGCTCCAGTTGTGTTGCTCGGCAAGCCGAGCCACATACATTGCCTCGCCGCGAGTGGTGAACGGGTCGGGGATGAAGCACAGAACGGTGATGCTGCCGGTACTGGCCGCACACGCCTGCCGGAAGTCGGACAGCACGGCCGGCCGGTCCGAGTAGGCGTTGGACAGCAGCACCGTGCTGGCGTAACCCTGCCTGGCCAGCTGCAGGCCGTACTCCCAGCGGCCGTCGTCGTCGCCGCCGAGTACGACAATCGCGTCGGCTTTGGACAGCGGGTCCGCGTGCGGGCGGGTGAACAAGAAGTACCCCGTGACGGCCAGGATGGCGGCAATAGATACACCGGCCGTCGCCAGAATCGCCAGTGCGCGGCGCACCCTCCCCACGGGGGGCAGGCTACCCGCCAGCAAGCGTCGTTAGGCTGTGCGGCATGGCTGAGCTCGTTCCGGTGCGCGTTGGCGTGACCGCTGGTGACCTGTACACGCTGTGGGCGCCCCGCTGGCGCGACGGCGGCGACGAGTGGGAGGCGTTTCTCGGCAAGGACGATGACCTTTTCGCCTTCGAGTCAGTGGCGGACCTGGCCGCGTTCGTGCGCACCAACACCGACAACGACCTCACCGATCACCCCGCGTGGGAGGACCTGACCCAGGCCAACGCCCACAAGCTCACGCCGGCGCCGGACCGCGAAGTCGATCTGGTGGTCGTCGAGGAGCTGCTGTCGGAGAAGCCCACCGAAGAATCAGTGACCGCACTGGCCAACACGATGGCTGTCGTGTCCTCGATCGGTTCGGTGTGTGAGCTGCCCGCCGTGACGCGGTTCTTCAACGGCAACCCCAACCTCGGCCTGCTCTCGGGCGGCTACGAGCAGTTCAGCGGCAAGTCCGGGCTCAAGCGCTGGCGCGTCGTCGGCGACATCGTCGCCCGCGGCTGGGACAGCGTGCTGTCGGCGATCGACGAAGTCATCACGGTGCCCGAGGTCGACGAGCGGGCCGCAAAGCTGGCCGCCGACGAGCTCGAGGAGCCCTACGAGGAAGAGAGCGACGAGTCGGCCGACGCCGAGGTGGACGGCGAAGACTCCGGTGACGACGATTCGACGGCGGAGGAGGCCGAGGAGCGGGCACCGCAGGACGGCGTCGTGCTCGGCAGCCAGGAGGACTTCTGGGCCGAGGTCGGCATCGACCCGGTGCGCATCCAGGCCAGCTCGGGCACGTTCTACACGCTGCGCTGCTACTTCGATGACCGGCCGATCTTCCTGGGCCGCAACGGCCGGATCAGCGTTTTCACCTCCGAGCGCGCGCTGGCCCGCTACCTCGCCGACGAGCACGACCACGACCTGTCGGATTTGAGCACCTACGACGACATCCGGACCGCGGCCACCGACGGATCGCTGCGGGTCGACGTCACCGAGGACAACATCTACGTGCTGACCGGGCTATCGGACGACATCGCCGACGGTCCCGACGCAGTCGACCACGACCAGTTGGAGCTGGCGGTCGAGCTGGTGCGCGACGTCGGCGAGTACTCCGAGGAGGAGACCGTCGACAAGCTGCTGGCCGAGGACCGGCTGCTGGGCAAGCTCGTCGACTACGTGCTCGATCCCCAGGAGAACTCCCGACCGGCCGGCCCGTACACGGCCGCGGTCAAGGAGTGGGACGAGATCGAGCGCTTCGTCGAGTCGCGGTTGCGCCGCGAGTAGCTAGCTGCTGGACCCGGCGCTCGCCTTCGCGCGCTTGGAGCCGCCGACACCGTTGTTGTGGGTGGAGTTCGACGAGCTCGGGGACTGCGAGGACTGCGAGGACTTTGTCGCTGTCGACTTCGACGATGTGTCCTTGGACGACGTGTCCTTGCCTCCGGTCGCGGCCGCAGCGGCCGCGGTCTTCAGCGTCGTCTCGATCGTCGCCGTCGCCGTCGTGGTGGCCGTGGTGTGCGGTTTGAAGCCCGCCGTCGCCTTCGTCACGGTCGGCTCGGTGGCAGCCACCGCGGTCGTCTCAGTGGCTGCCGCCGCACTCGACGAGTCGGTGGTGGTATCCGGGGTGGTGTAGGTGACGTCGGGACCGCCGACGCCGTACGGCCCGGGCCGGGTCGTCCCGAACGGGCGCTTGCCGGTGAGGTCCTGAATGCCGTTGTCCCAGCCGGTGGGGATCGACACGACCAGGTTGCGGGCGAATGTCACCGGGTTGGGGAGGTACGTGACGTTCCATGACGTCGGTACACCCGGGCTGGTGGTGCGGTCGTATGACGACTCGATGATCACCCGCAGCGGAGCGTCCAAGGTGTCGGCGAACGCATGGCCCAGCGGCCCGAGCTTCTCCAGCGGCATCAGCAGCGGAAGCACCGGGGTGGAGATCAGGTAGTAGTGCGTGTCGCCGTACTGGCCCTGATCGATCACGCCCGGGTCGGTGAGGCTGGTGTCCTGGTAGATGCCGGCGAGGTGCAGGGAGTCGACGCCCATCATCGCGTTGGCGACCGCCAAAAGGTTCAACGGGTTCACCGGGAAATCCGACCAGCCGTCGTATTGGGCGGCGATGTCGGTCGTGGCGTACTGGGTGTCGGTCGGGGTGGATCCGTTGAACGTCGACCCGCCGAACGGCAGGCCGACCGGGATCGTGACGCCCTCGGGCCCGCGGGCGAGGAATCCACCGTTCGGGCGGTTGCCGTTGGCGGTCAGCACGAAGCTGACGTCGGGGCCCGTGCCGGGTGCGTATTCGGCTGCCAGCGCCCGCTTTTCGAGCGTCGAGATCGTCGAGCTCTGCGAGAAGCCGTACACGACGAACGTGTCGCCGGCAGCCGGCGCGACGGATCCCACCTGGCCGTTGTAGCTGCAGGACGTGGCCTTGATGCAGTTGTCGAGATTCTGCCTGCCCAGCGCCACCGACTGATCGAACGTCAACGTGCCGTTGTTCGGCGTGGACTGTTCCGGGGTGATGACGGCGACCGTGTTGTACGGGCCGCCGGGGACGCCGGTGCCGAGCGTCGATGCGGGCGCGACGTAGTTGCCGACCGCGCCGGCAATGTAGTCCTGTACGTACTGATCGGTGTCCTCGGCCGGAGACAACGAGTGCCCGGTTCCGCCCATCACGAGAACCGTTGCACCACTTGCGAGAAGCTTGAGGGCCGCTGTCGATGTCGACAGGAGAATCAAGGACAAGAATGCTGCCAGGGTGGCCGCCGCCACCGCCGCGCTGCGAGCTGCCAGTCGCATACGGGTCACTCCCCTTATTTTTTCGCCCACGCCCCCCGACCAGGCCTGCAAGACTCTATCAGCAAACGCCCTCTGGGGCACCAGACTCCTGCCGTACGGGCCGCCGAGATGGGCATCAGCGTGCGCACCTGCAGAGTTTGACCGGTCGGAAATTTACTTCGGCGTCGGTTCCCCCGCAAACCACATCCGGGCACCGTCCAGTGGGGTGCTAACCTTCGGAAACCTGTCACGGCACGAACAGTTGGGGTGAAACATCCAGTGAGCCGCGTCCACATCCCGAAGTTGGGGATCATCGCCGCACTGCGGCAGAAGACCGACTACAAGCGATGGGCCGACACCCGGAACCTCTACTCGGACTGGGAACCCCGCACGAAGCGGGCCGCCGAACTGATCCCGGCAGGCAGTCGGGTGATCGAATTCGGTGCCGGCACCCGAACCCTCGAGAAGCACCTCGATCCGTCGTGCAGCTACACCCCGTCGGATCTCGTCGATCGGGGCCCCGGGACGCTGGTGTGCGACCTGAACGAACGCCCACTGCCCAACTTGGGCACCGACACCTACGACGTCGCGGTGATCATGGGCGTCCTGGAGTACCTGCGCGACGTGCCGTCGGTGCTCGACTGGCTGTCCGCTTTCGTGCCGCGGGTCGTCATTTCCTACGGCTGCCCGGACAGCAATGACCAGTTCCGTCGCACCAAGCTCGGAGCGGTCGATCGGATCAGCCGCGGCTGGCTGAACAGCTACCTGGAAGAAGACATCCGCACGCTGTTCCGGGACCGCGGCTACGTCAGCTTGCACGAAGAGAACTGGGCAAACGTCGACGGGTACCAGCACCGGCTGTTCGTCTTCGCCACGCAGTAGCGCCAGCCTGACCCCTCGCAGCCAGCGCCGATACCCTGTAGCGTGGGGGCGCGGATTTCGCTGAGGGAGGTATCACTGGTGACGTCGACACTGACTGTGACGGACCTGCTGGCAAACGAGGGCATCGCCGATGTCACCGGACTGTGGCCCGTCGATATGGTCGAAGACTGGAATCGTCGCCTCGACCCGATCTTTGCTGGAACCGACGGTGAGCGACGGTCGTACGCGAGTGCCGATGCCTTGGCCGAAACCGGGATCTTCGCCGAACTGTTCAGTGCGCCGGCGCGTCAGCTCATCGCCGGGATCCACCCGTCGGCCCTGCTGTACCACTGCCACAGCTATGAGATCGCCGCCAACCAGGGTCGGCCGCACATCCACCGCGACAAGCCGCTGGGCTGGCACCGCGACACCGAGACGATTCGGTCCTACACCCCCGACTTCCCGTCTTTCATCAGCATTTTCATCCTCCTGTCGCCGGTCGGCGCCGACGACGGCGCATTCGAGTTCTATCCGCACCGGCCCAACAACGGGATGCGCGCCGGCGGTGACGCGGTACAGCTGGTCGGCCCGGTCGGCACCGCCGCGATGTGGAACCGCTCCTACTTCCACCGCGCCTCGCCGAACCGCGGTTCGGTGCGCCGCCGCGTGCTGAAGATCTCGTTCCAGCCCGCGGGCCTGCCGAACGACCGAATCGGGCTGCCCGAGTTCACCGACGCCCGCGCGCACCTGAGCGATCCGGCGCTGCTGGCCCTGATCGACGCGAACCGGGTGGGCACCACCACCCCGCTGACCGACCGCGGTGACATCCCGGCCGGCACCCCGCTGCCCCCGACGACGAAGAACGAACTGTCCCGGACCCAGGCGGCCTACATCCGCGCCCAGACCGTCGGTTTCCGGGCACTGGCCGCCGCGGGCGTTGTGTGACCCAGCCCAGTAGCCGGCTGCGGGCGCTGGTCGTCGGTTCCGGATACCGCGTTCGAAACGCTTTCCTGCCGGCGTTGAGCCTGCTCGACTCCCACATCGAGGTCGTCGGGGTCCACTCCCGCACCTATGCGAACGCGTCTCGCGCGGCCGAACTCTGGGGCGTGCCGCCGATCGAAGATCCCACGACGTTGCGCCCCGGCGACATCGACCTGGCCCTGGTGTCGGTGACGGTGACCAACAATGTCGCCGTGCTGAAGTCGCTGGCCCACCTGGCTCCCGGCGCCGCATTGGTGGTCGACACCCCCGGCGTCGGGCGTCTCGACGACCTCGCCCGGCTGGCCCAGTTCCGCCGGTGGTCGCCGATCCGGGTCGGTGAAGACTTCATGAACATGCCGCAGTATCGACTCGTCGGCGAGGCGATCCGATCGGGTGCGCTCGGTGAGGTGAGCCGAGTCGCCATGTCGCAGATGGGTTATCGCTATCACGCGTTGGCACTGGTTCGGTCATGGCTGGGACTGCTGCCGCCGACGTCGGCCCGAAGCCGCCGCGTCCCGGGCGGCGTGGACATCGAGTACCGATTCCGCGGCGGAAAGGTCGGCGAGGTCCACGAGCCCTACCGGCAGTCCGAGGGGTCGTTCTCCGTCACCGGCAGCACGACGACGCTGACCGGCGACCCGATGGGCCACCCGATCCCGGACCCCAAGGGCGCCAGCCTCCGTCGCGTCGAGGACGACAGCGGCATCACCGGGTTCACCATCGACGGGCTGGAAAAGCCGCTGCACATCGACCTTCCGTACCAGGCGGCGCTGCGCGAGATGAGGCTCGAGGACGACTCGGAGTTCAACCTGCTGCGCATAGACGGTCTGGCTCACGTGATTTCGTCGCTGTGGACCGATGACCCGGTGAACACCCGATACCGGCTCGAAGATGCGGTCGCCGACAACCTGGTGAGTTGGTCGGCGCGCGTGCTGCCCTGGGTGCTAAACCCGCGGTTCTAGTCGTCCCGCGTCGATCCGCCTTCCGCCTCCCAGGCGGATTCACCTTCGGTGTCATCGAAATCCTGCACGTCCGTCTCATGATGTTCGAGCACCGCGACCGGGGCGGTCGCCGCCTCACTCGCGGCGGCCCGCCTGGCGGCTGCGAATTTGATGCGGGGGGGCTTCGCCGGCCACCAGTTGGCGTCACCGACCAATACGGCGGCGGCGGGCACCGTCAGCGTGCGCACCAGGAAGGTGTCCAGCAGCAGCCCGACGCCGATCACGAAGCCGATCTGCGCGGCGGTGAGCACGCTGCTGACGGTGAGCGCCATCATCGACGCCGCGAAGATCAGGCCTGCTGAGGTGATGACGCCGCCGGTTGCGCCGACAGTGCGGATGACTGCTGAGCGCACACCGTATTTCGCCTCGTCGCGGATCCGGGATATCAAAAGCAGGTTGTAGTCGGCGCCGACCGCGACTAGCACCATGAACGCGATTCCCGGTACGCCCCAAGCCAATTCCTGACCCAGAATGAACTGGAACAAGACGACCCCGATGCCCAGCGCCGCGCCGTAGGACAGCACCACCGAGAGCACCAGATACAGGGGCGCGACGATCGCGCGCAGCAACACCACGAGGATGAGGAAGACCACGATCAGGGTCATGCACAGGATGTAGACGAAGTCGGAGTCGTAGAAGTCCCGGACGTTGGCGTTGATCGACGAGAAGCCGACCATCGAAATCTGGGAACCGGCGAGCTGCGTATTGGGTGTGGCCGCGTTCGCGGTGTTGACGATCTGCTTGGTCTGGTCCATCGCCTCGGTGCTGAACGGGTTGAGTGCCGTCTGGACCAGATAGCGCGCCGAGTGACCGTCCTCGGAGACGAACAGTTTGGCGGCCTTCTTGAACTCGTCCATCGTCAACACCTGCGGCGGGATGTAGAACCCCGACATCGGCGGATCGGCCGCCTCCCGCTTCATCGCCAACAGGAACGACGACGCCTGGTCCAGCCCCTGCCCCAGGTTGCGGGTCTGGTCTACCAGGGTCTGAACACCCACTGCGAGTTGACGACTCGAGTCGGCCAGCGTGTTGACGCCGGTGACCGCGTCGTTGAGTTTCTTCTCGACTCCGCCGGGCTGGCCCACGCCGAGTGAGCGCGCGGCGGAGGTCACCTTCAGGACGTTCTGGCTGAGATCGTGGACGGCCTGGTCGAGCTGTTGCGATCCGTCGGTCTTGGAGAGTTCCCGTGCGAATTCCTCGATGGACTTGACGGCCGGGGTGTTGGCAACGTCGACGATCTTCTGCAGATCCGACCGGGAGTTGACGCAGGCGGGATCCGCGTCGCACACCGGAGAAACGTTGAGCGCGTTGAGCATCGGTGCCGCCCAATCGCCGATGCCCGTGACTCGCAGAATGGTCAGCCCCAACGAGTCGCCCAGCGAGCGCATGCTGGTCACCAACGACGCGGTCTTGTCGATCTGGTCGAGTGTCTTGGCCCCGCCGTACTTCTGCGACATGGCGTCCAGAGCGCTGGTCAACCCGCGCACGCTGGCGATGGATCCCACCACCTGGGTACGGATCTGACCGAGGACGTCGGCCATCTTGCCTGCACCGCCGGAGAGCAGATTGAGGTTGTCGTCGTTGGTGTGGATCAGGTTGGACGCGTCACCGAGCTTGGTGCCGACCTCACCGGCCTGATAGGTGGTCTTGGCCTGCTCGAGCACCTCCCCGGTGGGCCGGGTGATCCCGCGCACCAGATCGATGTCGGGTAGCTGCGCGATCCGCGCGGCCATCTGCTCCATGTCGGCCAGCGCCTTGGGCGTGCGCAGGTCGTTCGGGGACTGGATGAACAGGAACTGCTGCAGCGTGCTGCTGATCGGGAAGTGTTTGTCCATCACCTCGTAGGCATGGTTGCTCGCGGAGTCCTGCGGCAAGTTCTTACGGTCGTCGTAGTTGAACTTCATCAGCGATGTCGTGGCTGCCAGCGCGCCCAGGATCACCACGCTGGTCCCCAGCAACAGCACTGGACGCCGGACGATCATCACACCGGATCGACGCCACAGCCGGCCGGTGATGTCGCGCCGCTGCTTGATCCATCCCCGCCGGCCGGCCAGCACGATGAACGCCGGCAACAGGGTGATCGAGGCCAGGAAGCCCACCAGAATCGTCACGGTCAGGGCAGGCCCGACGGTGGAGAAGATGGCCAGTTTGGTGAACGACATCCCGAGGAACGTCAGCGCGACGGTGCCCGCCGAGCCGGCGATCACCTCACCGATGGATGCCAGAGCTTCTACCAAGGCGTTGTCGGAGGCCATCCCGGTCTTGGTGAGCTCTTGATACCGGCTGTAGAGGAAGACGCCGTAGTCGATGCCGGCACCCATGATCATGCCGGTCATCAACATCATCGTCTGCGGACCGAGCCCGAGCCCGAGTTCGCCGAGGCCGGCAACGGCCTGTTGCGCGACAACGAGTGATATGCCGATGGTGATCAACGGCATCAGCATCGCGATCAGGCTTCGATACACCAGCAGCAGGATCGTGAACACCAGCCCGACCGTGGCGATCTCGATCATGTGCTGATCGCGGGCGCCGATCGCGTTCATGTCCTCGATCGTCGAGGCACCACCGACCACGTTGACCTGCAGCGAGGAACCTTTGGCCTGCTGGTTCGCGGTATCGATGACGTGGCGGTAGGCCTCCTGCCCCTCGGGGGTGCCCATGGTTCCCGTCATGCTGACCGGCAGGTTCCAGGCCTTGCCGTCCTTGCTGGTCATCACCTCTTTCAACTCCGGGGTGCGCACGAAATCCTGAAGCGACGAGACGTTCTTGGTGTCGTCCTTGAGCTTGTCGACGATCCGCCGGTAGGCGTCCTCGTCGGCCGGGGTCAGCCCGTTGTCGTTGCTGAGGATGATCGCGGCGAAATTGCCCGCGTCCGCTTCGTGGAAGGCTTCCTGCATCTTCTTGACCGAGACGAGCACCGGCGCGTCTTTGGGCAGGAAATCCGGCGGGTTGCGGGCCGCTACAACAGCCAGCGGGGTGATGAGGGCCAGCAGAGCGCCGGCCAGAACGAGCCAAGCAGCGATCACGAGCAGAGGGTGGCGAACGATCACCCGACCCAAGCCCGTGAGGAGCTTATGTGGTGACACGCCCCTCAAAACGGCGCGCTTGGACATCACACCAAGTTACATCGCACTGGTAGGCGCAGACGTATCACGAGGTGGCAGCGCAATTCGTGGCGGCCGTCGATCCGCAAATCGGATGGTACGCCCGCGTGGCCCACTGCGCCCGGCAAGTGACGCTGCGGGCGACGGCGGAGCAAACAAAGAGCAGGCTGCGCCTCAGCCGATCAGGACCGCGTAGCGCGGTTTGATCACCTCGTCGATGATGGCCAGCCGCTCGTCGAAGTGGATGAACGCCGATTTCATCGCATTGATGGTGAACCGCTCCAGATCGCTCCACCCGTAGCCGAACGCATCGACGAGGCGGGCCATCTCCTGGCTCATCGTGGTATCGCTCATCAGACGGTTGTCGGTGTTGACGGTGACCCGGAACCGCAGGCGCGCGAGCAGGTCGAAGGGATGGCTGCCAATGCTCGTCACCGCGCCGGTCTGGACGTTGGAACTCGGGCACAGCTCGAGCGGTATTCGCTTGTCGCGCAGGATCGCGGCCAGCGGGCCCAGCCGCGCCGTGCCGTCCGGCGCCACCTCGATGTCGTCGACGATGCGCACACCGTGGCCCAGCCGGTCGGCCCCACAGTAGGCCAGCGCCTCGTGGATGGACGGCAGGCCGAATGCCTCGCCGGCGTGAATCGTGAAGCGCGCGTTGTTACTTCGCATGTACTCGAATGCGTCGAGGTGGCGGGTGGGTGGATAGCCGGCCTCCGCGCCGGCGATGTCGAACCCGACCACCCCCTTGTCGCGGAACCGGATCGCCAGTGCGGCGATCTCCCGCGATCGCGCGGCATGGCGCATTGCGGTCACGAGGCAGCGCACCACGATCGGCCGGCCGTCGGCTGCGGCGGCCTTCTCCCCGTCGGCGAAGCCGGCCAGCACCGCGTCGACCACCGCGTCCAGGGACAACCCGCCGTCGATGTGCAGCTCCGGGGCGAACCGCACCTCGGCGTAGACCACGTTGTCGGCTGCCAGGTCCTCCACGCATTCGAACGCCACCCGATGCAGGGACTCGGGGGTCTGCATGACGGCGACGGTGTGGGCGAAGGGTTCGAGGTAGCGCACCAGCGACCCGCTGTGCGCGGCGGTGCGGAAGAACTCGGCCAGCCCGGCCTCGTCGGTGGAGGGCAGCCCGTCGTACCCGATCTGCCCGGCGATGTCGAGGACGGTGGCTGGGCGCAGACCACCGTCGAGGTGGTCGTGCAGCAACGCCTTGGGTGCTCGGCCGATCATCTCCGGCGTCAGCGGTGTGGTCATCGGGCGATCCGATC
Source organism: Mycolicibacterium aromaticivorans JS19b1 = JCM 16368 (assembly GCF_000559085.1). Taxonomy (NCBI): domain Bacteria; kingdom Bacillati; phylum Actinomycetota; class Actinomycetes; order Mycobacteriales; family Mycobacteriaceae; genus Mycobacterium; species Mycolicibacterium aromaticivorans. Next base: position 1,393,599 of record NZ_JALN02000001.1, read on the forward strand.
GATGATGAGCGGGCGTGGGTTCGGCGGCTCGTCGACCACCGAGAAGGCACCGTCCAGTTCGCCCATCGCGGCAGGGATCCGCTCCGGGGTGTCGGTATAGAGGGTGAACAGCGGCTCGCCTGCGCTCACCGGCTCACCGGGTCTGCGGTGGATGCGCACGCCGGCGCCGAATTGCACAGGCTGACCCGGGGCGGCCCGGCCCGCGCCGAGTCGCCAGACGGCAAGCCCCATCGCCAAAGCGTCGATGTCACCCATTGTGCCGCCTCGCGGCGCCGGCACGGTCTCGGAATGGGCACCGATCGGAAGCTGTGCGTGAACGTCGCCGCCCTGTGCGGTGACCAGCGCGCGGAAATGATCCATCGCGGTGCCGTCGCGCAGGGTCTCGGCCGGATCGCGACCGTCGATACCGGCCAGAGCCAGCATCTCCCCCGCCAGTCGGACCGTCAGCTCCACGACGTCATCGGGGCCGCCGCCGGCCAGCACCTCGAGTGATTCGGCGACCTCCAGGGCGTTGCCGACCGTACGGCCGAGGGGGACGTCCATATCGGTCAGGACGGCAACGGTCGGCACTCCGTGAGCCAGACCCAGCTCGACCATGGTGGCGGCCAGTTCCCTCGACTCGTCTTCCGTTTTCAGGAACGCTCCGCGGCCGACCTTCACGTCGAGCACCAGCGCGTCGGCGCCCTCGGCCAGCTTCTTGCTCATCACCGAACTGGCGATCAACGGCAGCGACTCCACCGTGCCGGTGACATCCCGCAGTGCGTAGATCTTTCGGTCTGCGGGCGCCAGCTCCCCGGCAGCGAAGATCGCCGCACCGATCTCGGACAACTGCTGGCGCACTTGGGCTTTGGAGATCTCCGCGGTGAACCCCGGAATCGACTCCAGCTTGTCCAGGGTGCCACCGGTGTGCCCGAGGCCTCGGCCTGCGGCCTGCGGAACCGCCGCACCGCACGCGGCGACGACGGGCACCAGCGGAATGGTGATCTTGTCGCCAACGCCGCCGGTGGAATGTTTGTCCACCGTCGGCCGGCCGAGATCGCTGAACTCCAAACGCTCACCCGAGGCGATCATCGCGAAAGTCCACCGGGAGATCTCGCCGCGGTCCATCCCCCGCAGGAAGATCGCCATCAGCAGCGCCGACATCTGTTCATCGGCGACCCTGCCATGGGTGTAGGCGTCGATAACCCAATCGATGGCCTCGTCGCTCAACCGGCCACCGTCACGCTTGACCCGGATGACCGTCGGCGCATCGAATGTGAACTGCGTCACGGCTTTTCCCGTTCCACTCGGGCCAGGTCATCGGGGCCGAACGCGTCGGGTAGCAGGTCGGCCAGCAGGCGCGGGCCGTCGGCGTGATCGACGAGCAGCTGCGGGCCGCCGTGCTCGAGCAGAAGTTGACGACATCGTCCGCAGGGCATCAGGGCGGCCCCGGTGGCGTCGACAACCGCAACGGCCCGCAGTCGTCCGCCGCCGCCGGAAACCAGTGCACAGACCACCGCACACTCGGCGCAGAGACCCAGGCCATATGAGACATTCTCCACATTGCAGCCGGTGACCACGCGACCGTCATCGACCAGCGCCGCAGCCCCGACCGGGAACCCCGAATACGGTGCATAGGCGCGAGCGGCGACATCAATTGCTTTGTCGCGCAGCGATTTCCATTCGATTTCAGTGACCATGCGTCGCTCACCTCACCCGTACTGAATGCATTCACCAACCGCCTCGCCGCATTTGTCACCCCCGACCGAACAGGCCGGGAGCCGCAACTTGTCCCTGCACCGTAATTCTTTCGACCGTACAAACGGAGTTAGAGTCCAATCCATAACGCAACGATGGTGTTGGAGGCGCTGAATGAGTACAGCGGCACCGGTCGTGCCGGCCCCGCGCGACAAGTCGACGAGGCGACGGCGCACCCTTTACCGCGGTGACCCCGGAATGTGGTCGTGGGTGCTGCATCGCATCACCGGCACCACGATCTTCTTCTTCCTCTTCGTCCACGTCCTGGACACCGCGCTGGTACGGGTCAGCCCGCAGGCCTATAACGAGGTCGTCGAGACCTACAAGACGCCGATCATCGGCCTGATGGAGATCGGCCTGGTGGCCGCATTGCTGTATCACGCACTCAACGGCGTGCGGATCATCCTGATCGACTTCTGGTGGAAGGGCCCCCGCTATCAACGGCAGATGCTGTGGGGTGTGGCCGCGGTCTGGCTGCTGGTCATGGTGCCTTCCCTGGTGATCATCGGCATGCACATGGCGGAGCGGTTCCTGTGAGCGCGCCCGAGAGCCGGCTGGGACCGCCCGCTCCGATTCTGGAACGCAATCACGACCGCCCGGCCGGGCTGGACAACCCGCGCACCCCGCGCCGGCGGTCCGGCATGCCGAACTTCGAGAAGTACGCCTGGCTGTTCATGCGGTTCTCCGGCGTCGTCCTGATCTTCCTGGCGCTGGGTCACCTGTTCATCGGGCTGATGTGGGACGGCGGCGTCTACCGGATCGACTTCAACTACGTCGCCCAGCGCTGGGCCTCGCCGTTCTGGCAGACCTGGGACCTGCTGCTGCTGTGGCTGGCTCAGCTGCACGGCGGCAACGGGATCCGCACGATCATCGGCGACTACGCCCGCAAGGACTCCACCAAGTTCTGGCTGAACTCCCTGCTGGTGATCTCGATGCTCATCACGTTGGTGGTGGGCACCTACGTCCTTCTCACCTTCAATCCCAACATCTCCTAGAAGCACTTCGAGGCGAAAATGATTACCGAACACCGCTACGACGTGGTCATCGTCGGGGCAGGCGGGGCAGGCATGCGCGCCGCCGTCGAGGCCGGCCCCCGGGCGCGGACCGCGGTGCTGACCAAGCTGTATCCCACCCGATCGCACACCGGCGCCGCCCAGGGCGGCATGTGCGCGGCGCTGGCCAATGTCGAAGAGGACAACTGGGAGTGGCACACCTTCGACACGGTCAAGGGCGGCGACTACCTCGCCGACCAGGACGCCGTCGAGATCATGTGCAAGGAAGCCATCGACGCGGTGCTCGATCTCGAGAAGATGGGCATGCCGTTCAACCGCACCCCGGAAGGCCGCATCGACCAGCGCCGGTTCGGCGGGCACACCCGCGATCACGGCAAGGCTCCGGTTCGCCGGGCGTGCTACGCCGCCGACCGCACCGGCCACATGATCCTGCAGACGCTGTACCAGAACTGCGTCAAGCATGACGTCGAGTTCTTCAACGAGTTCTATGCCCTCGACCTGGTGTTGACCGAGACCCCCAGCGGCCCGGTGGCCAGCGGTGTGGTGGCGTACGAATTGGCGACAGGCGATATTCATGTCTTCCACGCCAAGGCCATCGTGTTCGCCACCGGCGGCTCCGGCCGGATGTACAAGACCACCTCCAACGCCCACACGCTGACCGGCGACGGCCTGGGCATCGTCTTCCGCAAGGGACTTCCCTTGGAGGACATGGAGTTTCACCAGTTCCATCCGACGGGCCTGGCCGGCCTGGGGATCCTCATCTCCGAAGCCGTCCGCGGCGAGGGCGGCCGGTTGCTCAATGGCGAAGGCGAGCGCTTCATGGAGCGCTATGCCCCCACCATCGTCGACCTGGCGCCCCGCGACATCGTCGCCCGCTCCATGGTCCTCGAGGTCCTGGAGGGTCGCGGCGCCGGACCGCACAAGGACTACGTCTACATCGACGTCCGCCACCTCGGCGCCGATGTGCTGGAAGCCAAGCTGCCGGACATCACCGAGTTCGCCCGCACCTATCTCGGCGTGGATCCGGTCAAGGAGCTGGTGCCGGTCTACCCCACCTGCCACTACGTGATGGGCGGCATCCCGACCACGATCACCGGACAGGTGTTGCGGGACAACAACACCACGGTGCCCGGCCTCTACGCCGCAGGCGAGTGCGCGTGCGTGTCGGTGCACGGCGCCAACCGCCTTGGCACCAACTCGCTGCTGGACATCAACGTCTTCGGCCGTCGCGCCGGGATCTCGGCTGCGAACTACGCCCTCGGCCACGATTTCGTCGACATGCCCGAGCAGCCGGCCGGCATGGTGGTGAACTGGGTCTCCGACATCCTCAGCGAGCACGGCAACGAGCGGGTGGCCGACATCCGCAGTGCGCTGCAGCAGTCGATGGACAACAACGCCGCGGTGTTCCGCACCGAGGAGACCCTCAAGCAGGCACTCACCGACATCCACGCCCTCAAGGAGCGCTACGCCCGAATCAGCGTGCACGACAAGGGAAAGCGGTACAACAGCGACCTTCTCGAGGCCATCGAGCTGGGCTTCCTGCTGGAACTGGCCGAGGTCACCGTCGTGGGTGCGCTGAACCGTAAGGAATCCCGCGGCGGTCACGCCCGGGAGGACTACCCCAACCGCGACGACACCAACTACATGCGGCACACGATGGCCTACAAGGAAGGCTCGGATCTGCTCAGCGACATCCGGCTGGACTACAAGCCCGTCGTGCAGACCCGTTACGAGCCGATGGAGCGCAAGTATTAATGACGATCGCACCGGACGTTAAAGAGCCTGCCCTGCCGCCGATTCCGGACGGGGCCGTGATGGTGACACTCAAGATCGCACGGTTCAACCCCGACGATCCCGACAGCGCCGGCTACCAGAGTTTCCGGGTGCCCTGCCTACCGAGTGACCGCCTGCTGAACCTGCTGATCTATGTGAAGAGCTACTTGGACGGCACGCTGACCTTCCGCCGCTCCTGCGCCCACGGGGTGTGCGGGTCGGATGCGATGCGGATCAACGGCGTCAACCGCCTCGCGTGCAAGGTCTTGATGCGCGACCTGCTGCCAGCCCCGCCCCGTGGTCGCTCCGCGGGCTCCGCTCCAAAGGACAAGCCGCTCACCATCACCATCGAGCCCATCCGCGGCCTGGCCGTGGAGAAGGATCTGGTGGTCAACATGGAGCCGTTCTTCGACGCCTACCGCGCGGTCAAGCCGTACCTGATCACCTCGGGCAATGCGCCCACCCGGGAACGCATTCAGAGCCCGACCGACCGGGCCCGATACGACGACACCACCAAGTGCATCCTGTGCGCGTGCTGCACCACCAGCTGCCCGGTGTACTGGAGCGAAGGGTCGTACTTCGGGCCTGCCGCGATCGTGAACGCGCACCGGTTCATCTTCGACAGCCGCGACGAGGGCTCGGCCGAACGTCTGGACATCCTCAACGACGTCGACGGCGTCTGGCGCTGCCGCACCACGTTCAACTGCACCGATGCCTGCCCCCGCGGCATCGAGGTCACGAAGGCCATCCAAGAGGTCAAGCGGGCGCTGATGTTCGCGCGCTGACCCGGAGTCGGGCCAAAGCCTTGCCTGTAGCCCCGATTCGCGCGCAGAATGGCAGTCTGCTCCGAGTCGGGGGGACTCATGCCATCGGCGATCGGGTGGTGCCGCACCGGCGGCTTGGCGGTTGCCGTGGGCGCTTGCCTTGCGCTGAGCTGCCCCGCTGTCGCGGCCGCGGACTCACACGACTCCAGCAGCTCGTCGCACAGCGTCGGCCACGCCAAACCCACAAGCGGCGTCGCCTCGCCGGCCCGCAATCGCCTATCCGGTAAGGCGCCGAGCGCCGGCAGGCCTGAGCCCGCGATCGCCGTGCGCACACCGAACCCCGTCGAATCGGTTTTCTCGGCGGTCCTTGGCGCACTGACCTTCGCGCGCCGCGAGTTCGAGCACACACTGTTCAACAAGGCGCCGACGATCAACTACGACCCGACAAACAACAGCCTCGCCACCGGCGATGCCATCACCGGCAACGTCGGCGCGACGGATCCCGAGAACGACCCGCTGGCCTACAAGATCAAGCAGCAGCCGACGTCGGGGACGGTGACCATCGACGCCCACGGCACCTTCGTCTACACGCCCGCTGCGCCGATGCAGCCCGGGGACACCGCCCAGTTCGTCGTCGCCGTCATCGACCGCGGATTGGGGCTGCACGGAATCCGCTCGCTGCTCTCGCCGCAGACCGCAGGCACCACCACCGCCACCATCACGGTGGCGGCCATCGTTGCCGAGCCACCGCAGCTGAGCATCTCCGATGCCACCGCGACGGAGCCCGGGACCCGGGTCGGTGCCGGCTACTGGCACACCAGCGGCAACCAAATCCTCGATGCCGCAGGCAATCCCGTGCAGATCGCCGGCGTCAACTGGTACGGCTTCGAAGGCTACAACGGCGTCCCCGACGGGCTGTGGACACGCAATTACAAAGACATGATGGACCAGATCGCCGCCGAGGGGTTCAACACGATTCGACTGCCCTACTCCCAGGACGTCCTGCACGGCCAGATCCCGGGCAACAGCATCGATTTCACGATCAATCCCGACCTGCAAGGTCTGACGTCGATCCAGGTGATGGACAAGATCATCGACTACGCGGGCCAGATCGGGCTCAAAGTCATTCTCGACCACCATCGCAACGACGCCGGTGTCAGCACGACGGCCAACGGCCTCTGGTACGACGACAAGTACAGCGAGACCGACTGGGTCAACGACTGGGTGACGCTGGCTGCCCGCTACGCCGGGAACCCGACCGTGATAGGCGTCGACCTGCACAATGAGCCGTACAACTGCACCTGGGGCGGCGGCGGCGCCGACGACTGGGCCCGTGCTGCCGAGCGAGCGGGAAATGCGGTCCTCGCGGTCAACCCCAACCTGTTGATCATTGTTGAGGGCATCGGCGTCTACAACAACCAATACTATTGGTACGGAGGCAATTTGATGGGCGTCAAGGATCGTCCGATCGTGCTGAACGTGCCGAACCGCGTGGTCTACTCCCCGCACGACTATGGCAATTCGCTGTTCCCCCAGGCCTGGTTCGCCGGCGACAATTTCGGCGCAGGCCTGCCCGGCGTGTTCACGAACGCCTGGGGCTACATCTACAAGGACAACATCGCGCCGATCTACCTGGGCGAGTTCGGCACCAGCCTGACCGACCCGAAGGACGTCGTCTGGTTCGGTGCCCTCACCGCCTACCTGTCCGGCGATCTCGACAACAACGGAAGCATCGACATCCCCGCCGGTACCGAACCCATGAGCTGGACGTACTGGGCGTGGAATGCGAGCTTCGACGACAACGGCGGCATCCTGGGCAGCGACTGGACCACGGTCGACCCGAACAAGATGGCCTACCTCAAGCCCATTCAATTCCACTTCAGCGACCGCACCGGTACGTCGGTGGCCACGTTCACCGTGACCCTGACCGCCCCATCAGACCAGACCGTCACGGTGCACTACGCCACCGCCGGCGGCACGGCCGTCGAGGCCAGCGACTTCGTCGGCGCCGCGGGCACCGTGACATTCTTGCCCGGTGAGACCAGCAAAACCGTTGCGGTGACGGTACTCGGCGATTCGGCGGCACAGAACAACGAGACGTTCACCGTCGTGCTGTCTGCTCCGGCCAACGCCACGTTGGCTGACGCCACGGGCGTGGGCACCATCGTGGACAACCCGGTGGTCTAGCCGAGAACCCGGTAGCTGGTCTCGCGCGGTCCGCGCTCCCACAGCACGCCGTCGCCTGCGGTCACACCCTCGGCGCTCAGTTCCCGCTTGAGGATCTTGTTGGTGGCGGTCTGCGGCAGGTCATCGTTGATGCGGACGAATCTCGGCCAGGCCTTCGGCGACAGATCCGGCTGACCGGACAGGAACTCCTCGAATTCCGCGGTTGTCAATGATTCGCCCTGGCGCAGAACAAGTGCCGCCATCACCTGATCGCCCACCCGCTCGTCGGGCACGGCGTACACCGCGACCTGGCTGAGTCTCGGGAGCCGCAGCAAGATCCGCTCGATGGGCGCGGCGGCCATGTTCTCCCCGTCAACCCGCATCCAGTCCGACGTCCGGCCTGCGAGGTAGATCCAGCCGTCGGCGTCGCGGTAGGCGAGGTCACCGGTCCAGTACATACCGTGCCGGAGCCGCTCGGAGGTCGCCGCCGGGTCGTTGTAGTAGCCGGTGAACGGCCCGGAGCCGGTGGTATTGACCAACTCCCCGACCGCGTCGTCGGCATTGAGCAGGGCGCCATTGTCGTCGAAAACGGCGGTGGCACACTCGGTCAGGGTGTCGGGATCATAGATCGACACCCCACCCCAGCCCTTGCCGATCGAGCCGGGCGGGGTACCGTCCTCGCGGACCACGACGACGGCGAACTCGCTGGAGCCGAATCCGTCGATGATGCGGCAGCCGAAACGCCGTGAGAAGTCGGCGATATCGCGTTCGGTGGCCTCGTTGCCGTACATGATGCGCAGCGGGTTGTCGGCGTCGTCGGGCTGTTCGGGGGTGGCCAGCACCAGCGCCAACGGCTTACCGACGTAGTTCATGAATGTCACGCCGTAGCGACGCAGATCGGGCAGCAACCGCGACACCGAGAACTTCACCGGCACCATGGCCGCTCCGGCGGTGACCGCCACCGAGAACCCGACGGCCACCCCGTTGGAGTGGAACAGCGGCATCGCGAGATAGCACACGTCCTCGGCGGTGATGTCCATCTGGGCCACCAGGCTCAGACCACACATCACGCTCATCGTATGGACGAAGGGCACCGCCTTGGGGTTGCCGCTGGTGCCGGAGGTGAAGATCATCATGAACGGATCGGTGCCGGTGACCTCATGCGGCACAAGCGTTTTCGCGGTCGCCACGGCTTCGGTGTAGCGCGGGCCTGCCACGTTCAGCACGGTGACGCCCGAGAGGTCCAGTCCTTCGATCAGCGGAGCGTGGTCGTCGTCGACCAGTAGCAGCTGGCAATCCGAGCGCGTGATGTCCGACCTCAGGCCCTCGCCGCGGCGGGTGGTGTTGATCCCGCACAGCACATAGCCGCCGAGCGCGGCAGCGGCCATCGACCGCACGTAGGCCGGCGAATTCGTCATCAGCGCACCGACGTGTCTCGGCCGTGCCGGATCCAGCAGAGCCAGCAGTGCGGAGGCCTCCGCTGCGGCGCCGGCCAGGTACTCACGCCACGTCCAGGTGCGTTCCGGTGAGATCACCGCGACGGAGTCATCGTCCATGCGGGTGCGCAACAGCTTCTGGACGGTGTCGATCACGCGTCCGCCGGGCGGTAGCGCAGCAGGGTCATCCCGGTGCCGGGGAGGTCACAGAACACCGGGGCGACACGCATCCCGATCCGGATGTTCTCCGGGTCGACGTCGACCAACTCTGTCGAGAATCGCGGCCCGACATCCCATTGCACGACGGCGGGAAGCTGCGGCAGTGCGTCGGCCCACGGCGGACCGGTCGGGCGGCGGGCCACCGTATAGGTGTACAACGTTGCGGCGCCGTCGATCTCGCGCCACTCCAGGTCGTCGGCCAGGGTGCCCGGCGCAAGCGTCCGCGGATAGAACACGTAGCGGCCGGCCGACGGTGAGTACTGCACCAGGATCCGGTGCTGGGCCAGCGCATCCCAGAACGGCTGCGACACCGGCGTGGGTTCGGGAACGGGCATCGGCTCGGCCATCAGTCGCCCCCCAACACCAATGCCACCTGCTCACTCATGATCCCGCCGGTCCCGGCGACGAACGCGGTGTTGGCGTCGCGAACCTGCGCCGCCGCCGAGCGGCCCATCAACTGGCGGGCGGCGTCGACCACGTGGTGCATGCCCCCGGACATCCCGGCCTGCCCGTAGGACAGCTGGCCGCCTGCGGTATTGAGGGGGAAGTCGCCGCGGAAGGTCAGGTCGCGGTCCTTGATCCAGCTCATGCCCTGGCCCTTCGGGCAGAACCCGGCGTCCTCCAGGGTCATCAGCACCGTGATCGTGTAGCAGTCGTAGACCGACGCGATGTCGACGTCGGCCGGTGTGAGCCCCGCCATCGCGAAGGCCCGGCCGGCCGAGCGGGCGATGGGGGTGTCCATCGGATCCTGGGCGTACGTGGTGGTCTTGAAGGCGATGTGCTCACCGAAACCCTTGATCCACACCGGACGATGACGGCTCCTGCGGGCCACATCGGCATTGGCGATCAGTACCCCGGTGCCACCGTGGACGGGCATGACGATCTCCAGCATGCGGATCGGGTCTGCGATCATCGGGCTGGCGAGCACGTCCGCTTCGGTGATCGGCTTGCCGTGGAACACCGCGCCGGGATGCGCACAGGCATTGGTGCGTTGATCCACCACGATCTTAGCCAAGGCCGACGGATCATAGCCGTACTGCGCGCCGTAGCGTTGGGCGATCTGGGCGAACGGGGCGTTCTGCCCGACGTTGCCGTAGGGGATCTCGTATTCGGCCTGTGGCGACCCGTAGTTGTTGCTCGACGCCCCAAACCAACTCGGCGCCAACGGCTCCCGCCGAACCGATCGGGGCAGAGCCCGGGAGCCGGGCAGCACGGCCAGCACCGCGTCGCACAGCCCGAGCTCGACGGCGACGGCCGCGCGCCACACCATGGCCGCCGAGGTCGCACCGCCCAGGTCCACCCGCTCACCGAAATCGATGGGCAACCCCAGGTATTCACTCAAGGTGGCCGGCACGAACATGTCCGATTCGGCCAGTCCGTGCGAGATCAGCCCGTTGACCACGCTTGCGTCCAACCCGGCGTCGTCGAGCACCAGCTTGGTCAGCGCCGCGTACTGGTCGAGGGTGAACAGTCCCGGACCGGTCGGCTTGCGCTCGGCGGGCAGCTCCGCGATGCCGACGATCGCCGCCGCCCCGGCCAGCTTCATCAGGAATCCTCGCGGCGGCGAGGCAGTTCCACGGTGGCGGTGCCGGGCATCAGAACCTCGGCGTCTCGCCTGCCTGCGATCTCCAGGTCCACCAACGCGCGGTCCGCCTCGATCCGCTTGGCGGTGACCGTGCCGCCGAAGGTCAGTGGCTGCCCCGGGAATGCCACCCCGCGGTTCTGCACCGAGTAGTTCACCAGCTTGCCGCGGCCACCGATCCAGTCGGTGAGCGCGCGGGCCAGCAGCGCGGCCTGCAGCGGTCCCTGCACCAGGACGTCGTCGTAACCCTCTTGGTCGCGGGCCCACTGCTTGTCGTAGTGGATCCGGTGGCCGTTGTAGGTGGCGGCGCTGAAGAAGAACATCTGCGTCTCGTCGACGGTGACGGTGAGCTCCGGTATCCGCTCACCGGGTTCGACGTCGTCGAAGAACACCTGGCTCACGGGCGCGCAATCATCGACGTGGACGCCTCGGCCACCAGCTCGCCGTGCTGGTTGCGGTAGACGGTGTGCCAGGTGACCAGAACGAATCGTCCTGAGCGGCCTTCCTTTTCCACGACGGAATCGATGGTGCGGACCATCTCGATCTCGTCGCGATGATAGGCGGGCAGATGAAAGGTGGTGCTCTCGCCGCCGGCCATCCGTCGTGGCGCCTTCGGAAAGGCCAGACTGCCCGACACGGCGCCGGACGACCCGTCCTGACGAAGGCCGGCCAGCGGGCTGACCCCGAGGATCGTGTATTGCAGGTACAGCGGCGGGCAGATCACGTCGCGGTAGCCGTTGGCGCGGGCGTAATCGGGGTCGAACCACAGCGGGTTGTCATCGCCGACGGCTGCGGCCCAGCGTTGCCAATCCCGGCGGATCACCTCGCCCGTGGCGGTGGCCGCGACGGTGCCGACACGCGCCGCCGTCTCCGGGTCGATCAGACTCTCTGTCATCGGCCGTCCTTGCGCCGCAACCGTTCACCGACGGCAGCCGAGCTGACCTCGTCCTCGTCGAGCCAGCCTGCGGCGATGTCGGCACCGCCGCCCAGCGTCGAGAGCACCCTGGCCCGTTCCGACCACAGGTAGAGGTCGGTCTCCACGACGTATCCCATCCCGCCGTGCAACTGGTGGGCGTCGAGGGTGGCCCACTTGGCCGCCGTGGCGGACTGGATGCGGGCGATCGCGGTTTCCCGAACAGCGCTGCGGCCCTGGCTGATCGCCGAGATCGCGGACTGGGCGGCCAGCCGGGCCGCCGCAAGCCCGATGTGCATGTCCGCCACGATGTGCTGGGCGGCCTGGAATGAGGCGATCGGCCTGCCGAACTGGTGGCGCACGGTGGTGTAGCGCACGGTGCGTTCGAGGACCGCCTCGCCGACGCCGACGAGATCGAGCGCGGTCAGCGCCATCGCGGCATTGGCGGTGCGACGGAGGTCGTCACGGCCCAGCGCGGCGCCGTCGTTGAGGACATCGTCGACAGGCACGTCGTCGAAGCGCACCACCGAGGCGAGGTGGCCGCCCATCAGCGCCAGCGGACGTAGCGTGACCCCGTCGTTGTGCAACCGGACGACGAAGCCGACGGTGTTGCCGGACCGGTCGAATCCGGACACGACGACGATGTCGGCGGTATCGGCGTCGTTGACGAAATCGGCTGTGCCGGTGAGTCGCCACGTGCCGTCACGATCCTGGTCGGCGCGCATGGTGGCGGTCACATCGGCTGCGTCATTCGGATTCCAGAGCGCGGTGGTGGCGGCGATCCGTCCGGCGGTCAGGTCGGGCAGCCACGTGACGCACGACTTCTCACCGCCGAGGATGTGCAGCGCGTGCGCGGCGATCGCGGTGCTGTGCACGCGCATCGGGCAGAGGGCCCGGCCGGCTTCGCGGGCGAAGATTCCGAGATCCGAAAGGGATCCGCCGGACCCGCCATAGACTTCGGGCAGCCCCAGCCCCATCACGCCGGCCGTCGCGAGGTCACCCCAGAGATCGGCGCGTCCGGCGGCCAGCAGGCCGCGCAGACTGGCTTCCAGGTCGCGATCATCTTGCGAGGGAACGAGTTTCATCTCACCGTCCGTAGGAGGGCATGCTGTTGCCGCGCTGGGCGATGACGTCGCGGAGCACCTCATTGGTACCGCCGCCGAAGCGCATGAGGGGTGCGAACCGGTACAGCTTCTCGAACCGTCCGCCGGCCGGCGCCTCCGAATTGCGATGCGCCAGTAGGCCTTCCGCGCCCAGCAGGTCGATACCGAGGTCGGCGATGCGCTGCCGCAACTCGCTGCTGAAGACCTTTTCAACACTGACCTCCACAGTGGGGATCACCCCGCCCGCCAACAACGACGACGCTTCGTAGCCCATCAGCCCGGCGACCTCGACGTCAGCCTCGGCCTGGGCCAGCCTGCGGCGGAAACCGGGATTGTCGATCGGGACGGTGCCGTCGCGGCGCGGCATCCGCGCCAGCACCTGCAACTCGTCGAGTGCACGCCGCAGGTCCCCGGCGTTGGTCAGCGCACCGCGCTCCAGATCGAGGGCTCCGGTGATGTAGGACCAGCCGCGGTTCTGCTCACCGATCAGATTGGTCACCGGTACCCGCACGTCGTCGAAGAAGACCTCGTTGGTCCGGTAGCCGGACCACGCTATCAACGGGCGGATCCGGACACCCGGGCTGTCCACCGGGACGACGATCACCGAGATCCCCCGGTGCCGCTGGGCCTGCGGATCGGTGCGCACGCACAGCCATTCGTGGGTGGATCGCTGCGCGCCGCTGTTCCAGATCTTGGATCCGTTGATCACCCATTCGTCGCCGTCACGGACTGCCTTGGTCCGCAGCGACGCCAGGTCGGTGCCGGCATCGGGCTCGGAATATCCCAGCGCACAGGTCATCTCGCCGCGCGCGATCAGCGGGAGGAACTCGCGCTTGTTCTGCTCAGTGCCGTGTCGCATGATCATCGGCGCGATCGAGGTGACGGTCAGATCCGGGCCCGGCGCACCCCAGTACTCGAACTCGGTCATCAGCAGGTGCAGGTGCACGGGACCCAACCCGAGGCCGCCGTACTCCGCAGGCCAGTTCAGGCCGAACCAGCCCTTGGCGCCGAGCTTGCGGCGAAACGCCGCCACCTCGCCACCCGGGTGCTCCAGATTGTGTTCGGCGATCTCGGCACGAAGGGCGTCAGTGACGTTCTCCCGCAGGAATTCCCGCACCTCCGCCAACCACGCGCGCTGTTCGGCGTCGAGGTCGAAATCCACAAGTCAGCACCCTAGCCGAGTAGTTAGTCCGTCAACTCAATATTGCCCGGTATCGGGGTGTCACATTTCCGGCCCGGCGCTGCAGAACGCCCCGGGGCCACCTGACCACCGATTCCATTGCTGAAGTTACCTTCAGGAAAACAATTCCGCAGAATGTCCGCGTGCTGGCGACTGAAACCGTAGTCTCGTGTCGTTTCATTCAGGCGTTTGAGCAGGAGATGCCATGAGTAAAGGTGAGCTCACCCTCGAGCCCGGCGGCCCGGCCTCGTCGACCGTCGAGAGCAAAGGCCTCAAGGGCGGGGCGCTGGGGTTGGTGTCCAGCATCGTCGTCGGAATGGCCTCGACGGCGCCGGCATATTCTCTTGCGGCGACGCTCGGGCTGATCGTCGCCAGCGGCGGAGCGCTGCTGGCCGGTGTGAAGGCCCCCGCGATCGTGCTGATCGCGTTCATCCCGATGTACATGATCGCGGTCGCCTATCAGGAACTGAACAAGGCCGAACCAGACTGCGGCACCACGTTCACCTGGGCGTCGCGGGCGTTCGGGCCGCTGATCGGCTGGCTCGGCGGCTGGGGCATCATCGCCGCCGACATCATCGTGATGGCCAACCTCGCGCAGATCGCCGGCGCCTACTCGTTCACATTCGTCGGCGATCTCGGTTGGCATTCGGCGGCCGATCTGGCCAAGAGCACACTGTGGTCGACGGTGGCCGGAGTCATCTGGATCATCGTGATGACCTGCATCTGTTACCGCGGCATCGAGGTCTCGGCGCGCATCCAGTACGGCCTGCTCGGCATCGAGCTGGTGGTGCTGGTGGTGTTCTCCATCGTGGCATTGGTCAAGGTGTACGCGGGCAAGGCGGAGACCTATTCACTGCACCCGGCGCTGTCCTGGTTCTGGCCCGGCGGCCTGGACTTCGGGACGGTGATCGCCCCAGCCATCCTCACCGCGATCTTCATCTACTGGGGCTGGGATACCGCGGTGGCGTGCAACGAGGAATCCGAAGACCCCGGTACCACGCCGGGACGCGCCGCGGTCATCTCGACCTTCCTGCTGCTGGCGACGTACGCACTCGTCAGCGTCTCGGCCATCGCATTCGCGGGCACCGGAACCGACGGCATCGGCCTGGGCAACCCGGACAACGCCGCGGACGCGTTCGCCGCGATCGGCCCGGACCTGTTCGGCGACAGCGTGCTCGGACACATCGGCCTGCTGCTGCTGTCCGCGTCGATCCTGACCTCGGCGTCGGCGTCCACCCAGACGACGATCCTGCCGACTGCCCGCACCACGCTGTCGATGGGTGTCTACCGGGCGTTGCCGCAGTCGTTCGCCAAGATCCACCGCACGTACCTGACCCCCACCACCTCGACCCTCGTCATGGGTGCGGTGTCGATCGGGTTCTACGTGTTGTTCACGTTGATCAGTTCGAACCTGCTCTCCGCGCTCATCGGTTCGGTCGGCCTGATGATCGCCTTCTACTACGGCCTCACCGGTTTCGCGTGCGTGTGGTTCTACCGCAAGGACCTGACCGCCTCGGCGCGCGACTTCGTCATGCGCGGGGTGGTGCCACTGCTGGGTGGCCTGATCCTGCTGGTGGTGTTCGCCTATGGACTGATCCAGTACGCCAAGCCGGACTGGCTGACCGACGCCGACGGCAACAACGTCACGATCTTCGGGTTCGGCGCGGTGGCGGTGGTGGGTATCGGCGCGCTCGTGCTGGGCGTGATCCTGATGGGGATCTGGTGGCTGATGTCGCCCGACTTCTTCCGCGGCCGCACCCTGTCCCGGCGCTCGAGCGCCGACCTGGTGCTCGAACCGGCCACCGCTGTCGAGGCGCACTTCGGCCTTCCCGACTCCGGGGACATGCCGACGGTCATCTCCCCGGACCTGTCGAACCTCCCGCCCGGCGAGACTGCCATCAATCCGGGGACCGGCGAGGAGTTCACCCGAGGCCCGCAGGCTTAGGGCAGCTCCGTGCGGGGCCACGTCCGGTGCCCGGCGACGGCCACCGCGGCAGTCATGACGGCCGCCAGGTAGACCGGGTAGCCGGCGTCGATCCGCAACAACGAGGCGCCGCAGAATGCGCCCGCGATGATCACCACGACGGCCCACAACCGGCGGTGCGTCAGCCACAACATGCCGGGGCCGAACAGCGTCTCGCTGGCGTAGGCAGTGAGCGTGGAGGTGACCACGACGGTGGTGATGTCGGCGACGGCGAGCATCCGCGCCGTCGCGGCCTGGGCGCCCATCAGCGTCGCCAGGGTGGCGGCGATCCCGACGCCGACCGCCGACTCGCCGTGAACCCGAACGAGTGTCAGCAGCGTGGCCGCGGCGGCGAGCACCACCGCGCTGGTGGCGAACACGCCGGTGACGACCGGCCGCCAGCCGCCGGGGTGACGTTGCAGCAGGCGGCCCACCACCGCGGCACCGACCACGTAGGCGCCGAGCGCCACCAACGGTCCGGCGACGGGCAATTCGTCCTCACCGGCCATGCCCATCCCGAGGATCACCACATTGCCGGTCATGTTGCCGGTGAACACCCGGTCCAGCGCGAGATACCCCACCGCGTCCAGCAATCCGGTGACGAAGGTCAGCGCAAGCATCAGCCACAGCTGAAGGTGCGTGCGGACGAGGGCGGTCACGGCTGCGGACGCGGGTAGTGCGCCACCACCGCGGCGCCGTCCGACCGCGGATCCGACGCTGCCGTCATCGAGCCGCCGGAATCGACGAAGACCACATTGGCCTGGCCGAGGGCTTCGGTGCGCGGCGGTACCTCGGTCGCGGTGAAGCCCGCGGCACGGATCGACGCCTGCACGGCCGGGTCCAGGTCGGCCTCGACGGTCACGCTGTCCGGGCCGCCGCCGCACTGGGTGCCGACGATGGCGCGGGGCGCGGCAACCGCCTCGACCGCCGTGGCGCCGCCCAGTGCCCGCAGGAGGATCTGGCCGAGGATCTGCGGCTGGCCCTGCCCGCCCATGGTCGACAACACGTGCGCGGTCCGGCCCTGCCGCACCGTCATAGCCGGCATCAGCGTGTGCGCCGGGCGCTTTCGCGGCGCGATCACATTCGGTGATGCCGGGTCCAGGCTGAACCCACAGCCGCGATTGTGGAACAGCACACCGGTGACCGGGTCGATCAGTCCGGACCCGAACGCGTGATAGACGCTCTGGATCAGTGACACCGCGTATCCCTCGCCGTCGGCGACGGCGATACCCACGGTGTCCCCGCGGGGCACACCCGGCGGCCGGCTCACCGGCCCGGCGCGGTCCGGAATCGCGCTGACGTCGAGGTCGACGGCGGCGTACCGCGGGTCGGCGAGTTGGCTGTCGCGAATCCCGTTGCCGCGGTGGAAGGCCCGCAGCAACTGCCCCATACCGTCGCCGACCGGGTCGTCCAGGCCGCCGGCGTGCACCAGACCGAGCGCGTGCAGCAGCAGAAAGCCCTGGCTGTTGGGCGGGCTCGTCAGAACGGTCAGGTCACCGAACTCGGCCCTCAACGGCTCGACGACCTCAACCTGGAAGTCGGCGAAATCCGCTTCGGCCAAACAGGATTGGTGGGTACGCAAGTAACCGACGGATCGTTGCGCGAGGCCCCCACTGTAGAACTCGTCCGGCCCGTCGGAGCGCAAGGTCGCCAACGTGTCGGCCAGGGCCGGCTGCCGGAACAACTCACCGATCCTCATCGGTGCGCCGTGCGGGCGAAACACCCGGTCGAAGTCGACGGTTCCGATCAGATCGCGATTCTCGGGATCGTCGAGGTGGGTGGCCAGCGACGCGGGTACCGACACACCGTCGCGGGCGGCCGTCTCAGCGGCCCACAGCGTCGAACTCCAGGAGGCCCGGGAACCCAAGCGGCGCATTGCCTCCCACCCTCGTATCCCGCCCGGCACGGTCACCGCGGCCGCACCACGCGCAGGCAGCCAGTCGCCGTGCTCGGCGCGAAGGGCGTCGGCATCTACCGTGGCACCGGCCCACCCGGAGGCGTTGAGGCAGCTCACTGAGCCATCCGGGGTTCGGATCAGAGCGAACAGATCGCCGCCGAGAGCGACGTTGTGGGGGTAGACGACAGTCAGTACGGCGGCGGCGGCGATGGCGGCGTCGATGGCAGTGCCACCGCCGCGCAGGATCGCGATCCCGGCATCGGTGGCCAGGGCGTGCGGGGTAGCCAGTGCTGCCACTACTGGCTGCCCGCCAAGGGCGGCGGACACGAGAGATTCACTCCTTCAGCGGATGGTGGAAAGAAACGCCTTGGTGCGGTCGTGCTGCGGGTCGGCGAACAGTCGCTCCGGTGGCGCGTCCTCGATGACCCGGCCGCCGTCCATGACGACGATACGGTCAGCGGCGTCCCTGGCGAACCGCATCTCGTGTGTGACGACCACCATGGTCATGTGGTCGTCGGCCAGCTCACGCATCACCGCCAGAACCTCGCCGACCATCTCGACGTCCAAAGCACTGGTGGGCTCGTCGAACAGCATGACCTTGGGCCGCATGGCCAGCGCGCGGGCGATCGCCACCCGCTGTTGCTGTCCGCCGGAGAGTTGGCTGGGACGGGCATCGGCCTTGTCCGCCAGGCCCACTCGGCTCAACAACGCGATTGCGTCGCGACGCCCCTCGTCCTTGGCCACCCCGAGCACGCGTACCGGGCCGTTCCAGACGTTCTCGGCGGCGGTCATGTGCGGGAACAGGTTGAAGTGCTGGAAGACGAACCCGATCTCGCGCCGGCGGCGCGCCAACTCGTTGATGCTCACCTTCCTGGTGCCGCCGGAGTCGCGATGGCCGATGGGCGTCCCACCGATCATGATCCGGCCGCTGTCGACGGTCTCCAGGTGATTGAGCGATCGCAGCAGGGTGGTCTTGCCCGCTCCGGAAGGACCGATGAGGACGACGACCTCACCGCGCATGACGTCCAGCGAGACGTTGTCGAGAACCATGCGGCCACCGAGGGTTCGAGAGACGTTCTGCACCGAGACGATCGGAAGTTGTTCTGCCGCTTGGTTCACCGTGGACCTCACACCTGGGCTTCGGCGGGCGCGGGGCCGCGGCGGCCACCGAGGAGCCGCTGGGTGATGCGCACGCGCTGGTTGATGCCGAGCTGGCGAGCCAGCCTGTTCTCGATCTCGGCCTGGATGACCGTCCATATCGTGGTGAGCGCGAGGTAATACAGCGCGGCGACGATGAAGATCTCGAAGGTGTGGAAGGTCGCCGAGCTGATCGACTGCGTCACAAGGAACATCTCGCTGACACCGATCACCGACAGCACCGAGGTGGTCTTCATCATGCCGTTGAAGGAATTGCCCATCGGCGGAACCATGACGCGCAGCGACTGCGGGACGATGATCCAGCGCATCACTTTCGCCGGCTTCATCCCCAGGGACTCGGCGGCCTCGAATTGCCCTTTGGGTACCGAATCCAAACCGGCGCGGATGATTTCGGCGATGTATGCGCTCTCGTTGATCGTAAGCCCGACGATCGCCGCCTGGATCGCCGCCTTGACCGACAACCCGAACAGCGATACGTCGTGGAACTGGTAGAGACCGACCGCCGCCAGACCGGTGTAGATGATGACCAACTGGACCAGTAGCGGAGTTCCCCGGACTGCCCAGATGTACAGGCTCGCGCACCAACGCAACACAGCGAACCGGGACCGGCGCAGCAGCGCTAGGACCAAGCCGACGAGGATGGCCAGCACCATCGCGACCACGGAGATGACGATGGTGAGAACCAGGCCGTCGAGGAAACGCTCACTGGGAGTGAACAGCGATTTCCAGAAGAACTGCCAATCGAAGTGCACGTCGCCGGTCTCCCGTCACTTCTGGATGTCGAGATCGGTCTGGCCCCAATCGGCCAGGATTCTGGCGTACGTGCCGTTGCCCTCGAGCTCGCCGAGCGCCTTGGCGATCGCATCGTGCAGCGCGGCATCGCCTTTCAGCGTGGCGGCACCGATCTTGATGGTTCCGAACGGCTTTCCGGCGGGCTGGATCTGGGCACCGGTCTTGGTCGAGTAGTACCCCAGCGTCTCGGCGGTGTCGAGGTACGCGTCGACCTGACCGTTCTGAACTTGTTGCAGCGCAACATCGGCGTGACTGTTGCGGGTGATGTCGATCTCCGGCTTGCCCGCGGCCGTGCACTTGCCGGACTGGTCGACCACCTGCTCCTCGGCGGTGGTGGCGATCGCCACGATGACCTTCTTGCCGCACATGCTGTCATCCATGCCGGTGATCGCCGCGGGATGCTCCTTGGACACCGCAATCCCGTTGCCGGAGTAGACATATGGCACAAAGTCGACGACCTTCTCCCGCTCCGGCTTGATGTAGAGCTGCGCCATGATCACGTCGCATTGCTCGGCCTGCAGCGTCGGGATCAGCGCGGTGAACGCTGATTCCACGAAGTCCGGTTTGAGGCCCAACTGTCCTGCCAGCGCCTTGGCGAGGTCGACTTCGCTGCCGACCAGCGCGCCGGTCTCGTCGTGGTAAACACTCGGCGGGGTGCCGTCGTTGGCGGCGCACACTTTGAGGGTGCCGGCCTGCAGGATCGCCGGAGGTGCGACTGCAGCCGGGCCGGTCGGCCCGGCGGCGTCCGTGAAGTCCGACGAGCAACCGGTCAGTGCCGCGGCCATGGCCGCGGCGAGCGCGATAGCGGCGCGAGTACGGGTCGAGAAGGGTGTAGGCACGGGAGCCTCCGAAATCTGGTGGACCTGACAGTTCGACCAGCCGTTGTCGATAGCCCGCCAGCAGCGGGATCTATCGAACGATAGGGGACTATCGATTGATAGGCAACAGCTGGCGAAGAGCCGCGTTCGCTATCCTCGCCCGCGCGGAATGGCGGTCAGTCGTGCAGTCGTGGCGGCCTGCAGATCAGGAAGAATCCCGTGGTCGACCAGCAGGGCCCGCAGCACGAAGTCGGCGGCTTCAAGCGGGCGGCGCCCGCGCACCTGCCCGCCGGGTCCCCCTTGTTCGCGCAGCGTCTCGAACAGCACGCCGTTCATCGCGCGCTGGACGAACCCGGGCTCGAAGGCCACGAACTCCCCCGCCTCGCAGCCCCCGGTGACGACCCGCTCCACCAAGTCATGAAAGTCCGCGATACCGGCGCGCTCGTCGGCGAGTTCGGCAAGGCCCAGCACGGCGTCCTGATAGAGCCCGCGCGAATCAAACGGCTGATCCAGCGCCTGGCGCACGTCGCAGGCGATGGTCAGGTGCAGTTTCGCCGCCCAGCTGATGTCCTCTGCCAGGTACTGGCGGATCCGTGCCACCGAGGGTCCGAGGTCCAATTCCACCAGCGACTGGTAGATCGCGTGCTTGGCCTCGAAGTGGTGGAACAGCGAGGGCTGCCGGATCTGCACGGCGTCGGCGATGTCGCGGGTCGACGTACCGAAGAACCCGCGCTGGGCGAAAAGGCTGGCCGCGGCCAGCAGGATGCGACCTTTGGTCGACGTCCAGTCCACCTCGGGAGGCTGCCAGTCTGGCCCGTACTTCACCGCCAGATTGTGTCATCACCGCCGAGGTGGCCGGAACCGGCGGATTACCGCTTCTTGAAAATCGTCCGGTGCCAATCTTTTTCGGCGACACCGGTGATGTCACTCATCACGTGCTTGATGGTCAGGTATTCCTCGAAGGAGTAGTCGCTCATGTCCTTGCCGAACCCGGACGCGCCGACCCCGCCGTGCGGCATCTCGCTGATGATCGGGATGTGATCGTTGATCCACACGCAGCCGGCGTTGATCTCGCGCGAAGCCCGCTGGGCGCGGTAGACGTCGCGGGTCCACGCCGAGGCGGCCAGCCCGTAGTCGGTGTCGTTGGCCTGGCGCAGCGCGTCGTCGTCGCCGTCGTGGGTGCGCACGGTCAGCACCGGACCGAAGATCTCGTCGCGATAGACCTCGCAGGTTTCGGCGACGTCGGCGATCAGCGTCGGCAGGTAGAACGATCCGGGCCGGTCCGGGGCCGCACCGCCGGTGACGATGCGACCGCCCTCGCCCGGCGCCCGGGCCACCATCGCCGCGACCTTGTCGCGGTGGGCCGCCGAGATCAGCGGACCCAGGTCGGTGTCGGGATCCTCCGGATCGCCGACGACCATCGAGCCCATCAGTTCGGCGACCCCGGCCACGAAGTCGTCGTAGAGGTCGCGGGCGACGATCGCGCGGGTCGCCGCCGTGCAGTCCTGCCCGGAGTTGATCAGCGAGCCGGCCACGGCGCCGTTGATCGCGGCGTCCAGATCGGCGTCGTCGAACACCACGAACGGTGCCTTGCCGCCGAGTTCCAGCTGGGTGCGGTGGCCGTGCACGGCCGCCGCGGCCATCACCCGCCGGCCCACCGCGGTCGAGCCGGTGAACGTGACGACGTCGACATCGCGGTGACCGGCCAGGGCCGAGCCGACGTCCGCCCCGGCGCCGGTGATGACGTTGAGCACGCCGTCGGGCAGGCCGGCCTCGGTGGCCAGCCGGGCCAGCGTGAGGGTGGTCAGCGGGGTCAGCTCGGCGGGCTTGATGACCACCGAACAGCCGGCGGCCAACGCGGGCAGCACCTTCCACACCGCCATCTGAAGCGGGTAGTTCCAGGGCGTGATCGTCGCGACCACCCCGACCGCTTCGCGCCGGATGGACGATGTGTGGTCGCCGCTGTACTCCCCGGTGGCCTTGCCTTCGAGGTGGCGGGCGGCTCCGGCGAAGAACGCGATGTTGTCGATGCTGCCCGGCACGTCGAACTCGGTGGCCAGCCGCACCGGTTTGCCGGTTTGACTGACCTCTTCGGCGGCGATCTCCTCGGCGTGGGCATCGACGAGTTCGGCCAGCTTGGCCAATACCGTGGCACGCTCGACGGGGGTGGCCCGCGACCAGCCGCCGAGAGCGGCGCGGGCCGCGGCCACCGCGGTGTCGACGTCGGCGGGCTGGGCGAGCGCCAGCTCCGCGACGACGCTGCCGTCAGCGGGGTTGACGACCTGGTGGAGGCTGCCTCCGGTCACCAGCGGGGCGCCATCGATCCAGCTACCGGGCACAATTCGAGTCTTGTCAGAGGTGAGTGCGGTCACCGCCCCACGGTAACCGACCCGCTCAGCAACTGCTACGCATTCCCGCAGTATGGGCGGGTTATAGCCACCAATTTCATCGATCTTATTGCCTTAAACAACGGATTCCGTGCACAATCATGAGCATGCGTGACTCGGGTGTACCGGCCACTCGGTTTCCCGTCCGCGCCATCGGGGCGGGTGGAAACGGGCCTGTCCAGTTGGACGAGATGTCCAAGGCCATTATCGAGAAACTTCAGCAGGACGGCCGGCGTTCCTACGCCGCGATAGGCAAGGCCGTCGGGCTGTCGGAGGCGGCGGTGCGCCAGCGGGTGCAGCGCCTGGTCGACTCCGGGGTGATGCAGATCGTCGCGGTGACCGATCCTCTGCAGCTGGGATTCAGCAGGCAGGCGATGATCGGCATCCGCTGCACAGGAGATACCACCAAGGTCGCCGAGAAGCTCGCACAGATCGACGCCGTCGACTACGTGGTGCTCACCGCGGGCACCTTCGACGCGATCGCCGAGGTCGTGTGCGAGGACGACGCCGAGCTGCTGGAGCTGCTCAACACCGAGATCCGCGCTGTGCCCGGGGTGACCTCGACAGAAACCTTGGTCTATCTCAAACTCGTTAAACAACAATACAATTGGGGAACACGATGAGTACCACCACGCTCGATCTCACGGCGGAGCTGTCGGCCAAGGCCGACCGCCACCTGTGGGGCCACTTCGCCCGGCACGGTGCGGGGCTGACGCCGCCGATCATCAGCCGCGGCGAGGGCGTGTACATCTACGACAGCCACGGCAAGCGCTACTTCGACGGCCTCTCAGGTCTGTTCGTGGTGCAGGCCGGACACGGCCGCAAGGAGCTTGCCGAGGCCGCCGCCAAGCAGGCCGAGACCCTCGAATTCTTCCCGCTGTGGTCCTACGCCACCCCGCCGGCGATCGAGCTGGCCGACCGGCTGGCGAATTACGCTCCCGGTGACCTGAATCGGGTGTTCTTCACCACCGGCGGCGGTGAAGCCGTCGAGAGCGCCTGGAAACTGGCCAAGCAGTACTTCAAGCTGACCGGCAAACCCGGCAAGTACAAGGTGATCTCGCGGGCCATCGCCTACCACGGCACCCCGCAGGGTGCGCTGGCCATCACCGGCCTGCCCGACTTCAAGAAGCCGTTCGAACCGCTGACGCCCGGCGGTTTCCGGGTGCCCAACACCAACTTCTACCGCGCGCCCGCCCCCTACGACACCGATATCAAGGCGTGGGGGCAGTACTGCGCCGACCGCATCGCCGAGGCCATCGAGTTCGAGGGTCCCGAAACGGTGTGCGCGGTGTTCCTGGAGCCGGTGCAGAATGCCGGCGGTTGCTTCCCACCGCCGCCGGGATACTTCGAACGGGTCCGCGAGATCTGCGACGAGTATGACGTGCTGCTGGTCTCCGACGAGGTGATCTGCGCGTTCGGCCGGATCGGTTCGATGTTCGCCTGTGAGGACATCGGCTACCAGCCCGACATCATCACCTGCGCCAAGGGCATGACCTCGGGCTACTCGCCGATCGGCGCGATGATCGCCAGCGACCGGCTGTTCGAGCCGTTCAACGACGGCAAGACCACCTTCGGGCACGGCTACACCTTCGGTGGGCACCCGGTGTCCTCGGCGGTGGCGCTGGCCAACCTCGACATCTTCGAGCGCGAGGGCATCAACGATCACGTCAAGACCAACGCCCCGATCTTCCGGGCCACGCTGGAGAAGCTGCTCGAGCTGCCGATCGTCGGCGACGTGCGCGGCGAAGGGTTCTTCTACGGCATCGAGCTGGTGAAGGACAAGACCACCCGGGAGACCTTCAACGACGACGAGAGCGAGCGGCTGCTGCGCGGCTTCCTGTCCTCGGCGCT
Organism: Mycolicibacterium aromaticivorans JS19b1 = JCM 16368; assembly: GCF_000559085.1. Classification (NCBI taxonomy): domain Bacteria; kingdom Bacillati; phylum Actinomycetota; class Actinomycetes; order Mycobacteriales; family Mycobacteriaceae; genus Mycobacterium; species Mycolicibacterium aromaticivorans. The sequence continues at coordinate 1,418,351 of NZ_JALN02000001.1, forward strand.
GTTCGAGGCCGGCCTGTACTGCCGCGCCGACGACCGTGGCGACCCAGTCGTGCAACTGGCGCCGCCGCTGATCAGCGGGCCGAAGGAATTCGACGAGATCTACGACATCTTGCACCGGGTGCTCAGCGAGGCCAGCCGCCTGCTGTGACCGGGGCCGCCAAACCCCCGATCGATCCCGTGCGGTGGCAGCCGCCTCCCCAACGGCTGCTGCCACCGCCGGATCTGTCCGGTTCGCTGCGGGTGATCGGCGTTCCGGGGCATGCTCCCGAGGACGTCGTGGTCGACGCCGACGGCACGCTCTGGACCGGAACCGACAACGGTGCGATCGTCCGGATCCGGACAGGCCACGCCCCTGAGGTGGTGGCCAACACCGGCGGCCGACCACTCGGGCTCGCGGTGGCCCGAGACGGGCGGCTGCTGATCTGCGACAGCCACCGTGGATTACTGCGCCTCGATCCGGCCACCGGCTCATTCGAGACCCTGGTGAGCGAGGTGGCCGGACGGCCGTTGACGTTCTGCAGCAATGTCGTCGAATCATCAGACGGCACAATCTTTTTCACCGAGTCGACGTCGCGCTTTCACTACGAGTACTACAAAGGCGCCGTGCTCGAGGCCCGGCCCAGCGGGTCGCTGTACCGCCGGGGCGTCGACGGCACAGTGACGACGCTGGCCAGTGGGCTGCGCTTCGCCAACGGGGTGACGCTGACGGCCGACGAGTCGGCCCTGGTGGTCGCCGAGACGACGGCCTGCCGGGTGTCGAAGTACCCGCTGACGGGTTCGGGGATCGGCGAGCCGGTGCCGCTGATCGAACACCTGCCGGGTTATCCGGACAACATCTCGACCGCCCCCGACGGACGCATCTGGGTCGCGCTGGTCAGCGAACGCAACGCGGTCGGCGAATGGCTGGCTCCGCGCGCGCCTGTGGTGCGCCGACTGCTGTGGCGACTGCCCTACAGCTGGCTGCCCGGCCCCACGGCGGTGGTGTGGGCGATATCCATCGATCTGGGCGGCACGGTGCAGTCGCAGTTGCGAACCGCGGATCCGCGGTTCGCGCTGGCCACCGGGCTCGTGGAGCATGACGGCACACTGTGGCTGGGCTGCATCGGGTCGTCGGCCGTCGCATGTCTCGATTTGTAACACCAACCACTCCTGTCACAGCGCGGCTCCCCGATTTCGGGGCCCCGATCCCCTACTCTGCGACTCGATGGCGAGCTCGAGAATCTTCACGCGGGGTGCTGCCGCGGTGGCCGCGGCGCTGTGCGTCGTCGGCACCTCGGCGACCGCGTGGGCCGACCCGGACCCCAACACCTGCCCCTACCGGGTGACCACCCCGCCGGCCGTCGACTCCTCGGAGGTGCCGCAGGCGGGCGACCCGCCGCAGCCTTTGCCCGTTCCGGCCAAGCCGGTGGGCGGTGACGCGCTGGCGGGCTGCGGCGTGATCGTCGCGGCGGGCACACCGCCGGTCCCCGACGACATCTCGGCCGAATCGTGGGTGGTGGCCGACCTCGACACCGGCGACATCATCGCGGCGCGCGATCCCCATGCCCGGCACCGGCCCGCCAGCATCATCAAGGTGCTGATCGCGATGCAGTCCATGAACGAACTGCCGCTGAACAAGATGGTCGAGGGCACTCAGGACGACGCCAATGCCGAGGGTACCCGGGTCGGCGTGGATGAAGGCGGCAAGTACACCGTCAACGATCTGCTGCACGGCCTGCTGATGCATTCGGGCAACGACGCCGCGCACGCGCTGGCCATGCAGGTCGGTGGCTGGGACACCGCGCTGCAGAAGATCAACACCCTCGCCCGCAAGCTCGGCGGTCAGGACACCCGCGCGGCGACACCGTCCGGTCTGGACGGGCCGGGCATGAGCACGTCGGCCTACGACATCGGGCTGTTCTACCGCTACGCCTGGGAGAACCCGACTTTCGCGAACATCGTCGCCACCGAGAAGTACAACTTCCCCGGCCATCCCGCCAAGCCGGGTGAGGACGGCGATCATCCGGGCTATGAACTGGAGAACGACAACCAGCTGCTCTACAACTACCCGGGCGCGCTCGGCGGCAAGACGGGTTACACCGACGACGCCGGGCAGACGTTCGTGGGCGCCGCCAACCGCGACGGCCGCCGACTGGTGGCGGTGCTGATGCGCGGCACCCGGCAGCCGATCCCGCCGTGGCAGCAGGCCGCGCACCTGCTCGACTACGGCTTCGCCACCCCGCCCGGGACCCGGGTCGGGAACCTGATCGACCCGGATCCGTCGCTGCTGCCGCCCAAGCCGGATGAAGCCGCCGCGGTCAAAGCCAGTGGCACCCAGCTGCTCCCCGAGGCCGACGCGGCGCCGGTGCGGGTCGGCGTCGGGGTGGTCGGCACGCTGGTGGTGTTCGCGCTGATCATGATGGCGCGTGCGATCAACCGCCGCCCCGTGCGCGGACGGTGACAGGCGCTAGTCGCGCCCTCTGCGCCACAGCCGCGAAACACCCAGTGCACCAACCGCACCCACCGCGACCGCGGCGACCGTCTGCCGGGTGCTCAGACCTTCGTCCGGGCCCACCCGCGGCGAGATGACCGCCGGGCCGGGCGCCGGAACCGGGTCGGGGCGCAGGTTGTCCTTCGACGTCGCGGCCCACGCGGTGGCGAACAGCACCAGCCGCGCGGTGATGTAGGCGAACACCATCAGGCCCAGCACCGGCCCGAACGTCGCACCGGCCGGACCGTGCACCACCGACCGCAGATAGATCGACCCGACCAGCTTGAAGATCTCGAACGCCACCGCGGCCATCAGCCCGGCGCGCACACTGCTGCGGAAGCTCACCGACTCCCGCGGCAACCGCGCGATCATCCAGCTGAACAACAGCCACGACACCGCCCACGACATCACCAGCGAGACGACGCGCAGCGCGCCGCCGAGGCCGGCCATGTGCGGCACACCGAACCACTCCAGCACCCTCGTCATCAGCGACGGATCCGCCAGCGCGGTCAGCGCGACGGTCACGATGATCGCGACGAAGACCGACAGCAGCACCGTCAGATCGGACAGCTTGGTGCGCAGGAAGTTCTGTTCCTCGACGCGCTGATCCCACATCTGGCTCAGCGCCTCACGCAGATTCGCGATCCAGCCCAGCCCCGCCCACGCCGCGGTGGCCAGGCCGATCACACCCACCGATGTACGGGAGTTGATCGCCGAGTCGATCAGACCGATCAGCTGCTGGCCGAAGTCGCCGGAAACTGTTGTCCTGATCCGGTTTTCGATGTCGGCGAGCAGGTGCGGCCGGCTGGCCAACACGAAACCGCCCGCTGCGAAGCCGACCATCAGCAGAGGGAACAGCGCGAAGATCGTGAAGTAGGTGATGCCCGCGGCGTAGAAGTCGCCCTTGACCTTCTGATAGCGCGTCCCCGCCCGGATCGTGTGGTCGATCCAGTGATAGCGGGCCCGCAGCCGGTCGAGGCGACCCGGTTCGGCCGGTTCTGACATGCCCAGCCCCTTGTGATGTCTACGAACTCGTCGGCAGAAACCCTAACCGGTCGTATACCCGTGCGATGGTCTTCGCAGACACCTCGCGGGCCCGGTCGGCTCCCTTGGCCAGGATCGCCTGCAGTTCGCCCTGGTCGGCGAGGAGCTCGTGGACGCGCTGCTGCAGCGGGGTGACGTAGGAGACGACGGCGTCGGCGGTGTCCTTTTTCAGGTCGCCGTAGCCGCGGCCAGAGTAACCGGCGACCAAGGTGTCGATGTCGGTGCCGGTGACCGCCGACTGGATCGACAGGAGGTTGGACACCCCGGGCTTGGCGTCGACGTCGTAGCGGATCTCCCGCTCGCTGTCGGTGACGGCCGAGCGGATCTTCTTCGCCGTCACCGTCGGATCGTCGAGCAGGCTGATCAACCCAGCCTCGGTGGCCGCGGACTTGCTCATCTTGGCGGTCGGCTCGGCCAGGTCATAGATCTTGGCGGTGGCCTTGGCGATCATCGGTTCAGGGATGACGAAGGTGTCGGGGAAGCGCGCGTTGAACCGCTGGGCGACGTCACGGGCCAGTTCCAGGTGCTGGCGCTGATCCTCACCGACCGGCACCAGATCGGTGTCGTAGAGCAGCACGTCGGCGGCCATCAGCACCGGATAGGTGAACAGGCCTACCGTCGTCGCCTCCGCGCCCTGCTTCTGCGACTTGTCCTTGAACTGCGTCATTCTCGAGGCCTGGCCGAACCCGGTGAAGCAGCCCAGCGCCCAGGCCAGCTCGGTATGGGCGGGCACGTGGCTCTGCACGAAGATCGTCGCGCGATCCGGGTCGATTCCGAGCGCCAGGTACTGGGCGGCGGTCACCAGGGTGCGGTGGCGCAGCGTGGCGGGGTCCTGCGGCACGGTGATCGCATGCAGGTCCACCACGCAGAAGAACGCGTCGTAGTCGTCCTGCAGCCCGACCCACTGCTTGATCGCGCCGAGGGCATTGCCCAGGTGCAGCGAGTCTGAGGTCGGCTGGACGCCGGAGAAAACGACGCGACGAGATGAGCTGTTCATGGTGCGTCAATCCTGTCACGAGGCGCCGCCCCGACGACCGACTGGCATTAGCATCCTGCTTCGTGGGAGGAAGACTGGCGCTGGCCGCCATGGTGACGATGATCTGCGCGCTGGCCGGGTGCGGCAGCGACCGGGGTGACGAGAAGCGCCCGGCGTCGACGGCGGTGGTGATCGTGTCCGGCGGGGATGCGACGACGCCGTTCACCGGCCCGGAGCAGGCCTGCAAGACCGGGCTGGCCGCCGGCAACACCGACACCGCGCTGCGCGAGTATCTTCTCGGCAAGGGCTACACCGTGTACACCTCCCCCGCGATGGCGGGCCGCGGCCAGGTGGTCGACCAGACGGGATTCGGATCGTTCGGGGTTTGCCCGATCACCTTGCCGGAGAACATGACCGTCGACTCGACGGGCAGCATCGACACCGCGGGCGAACACCTGGCCCGGTTCCTCAACTGGCTGCACACCGACAAGGGCGTCACCGAGGTCGACTTCGTCGGTCATTCGATGGGCGGGCTGTACTCACGCGCCGCGATCCGGGTACTCGCGTCGACGAACTCGCCGCTGAAGGTGCGGTCGCTGACCACTATCGGGACACCGTGGCAGGGTTCCTACCTGTCCGATTTCGCCAACGGGCTGGTCCCGCTGAGCGATTGCAAGGGCGACACCTTCTGCGAGACCTCGATGAAAGGCATGTCCGACGAGGTGAAGCGGCTGATGGCGGGCTCCGGCCGTGAGGTCAATCAAGCGTTTCTGATGGGTAAGAACGGCTGGAACGAATACCAGTCCGGGGTGCTCGACAAGATCCCGGTGGTGCTGATCGGCGGCAAGAAGTTCACAAAGGACGGCCCGGTCAATCCGGCGGTGTGGCCCAATGACGGCATCGTGGCGCTGCAGAGTGCGCTGGCCCGCGACATCGGCGACCCGGTACTGCCGCATCGGCGGTGTTCGACTTTCGACGACACCCACAGCATTTTCGTCTCCAATCTGGCTGGGCTGGAACAGAAGACGGCGCTGACGTGGGACCCGCAGGTACTCGAGATCGTGCACAAGGCCATCGACGACGCACCCAAGGCGCTCGGTCGCCCCAACCGCGAAGGCTGCCCGACCTAGTGCGCCGCATCCTGGCGCTGGCGGCGGCGGTGCTGCTGGCGGGTTGCTCCCCCAGCGGGGGCGACACCCGCCCGCCGGCCCGGGCGGTGGTGCTTGTCTCCGGCCTGGCCAGCACCGCGCCCTACACCGCGCCGGACGCCGCGTGCGCGATAGGTCTGCCCGCCGGCACCGACCACACGTCGTTGCGGGAACACCTTCTGGGGAAGGGATATTCGGTATTCACCGCGCCGGCGATGGTCGGCTCAGGTCAGGTGCACGACACAACCGGCTACGGGGCGTTCGCCTCCTGCCCCGCGCCGCTGCCCGCGTCGATGACCCTGGACAGCACCGGCAGCATCGACCTCGCGGGCGAGCACCTGGCCCGGTTCATCGACTGGCTGCACACCGAGAAACAGATCGACGAGGTGGATCTGGTGGGCCATTCGATGGGCGGATTGTTCGCCCGGGCGGCGATCCGCACCCTGAAGGCCGGGCAGTCAGCGGTGACGGTCCGTTCCTTGACGACAATCGGAACACCCTGGCAGGGATCCTATCTGGCGAACTTCGTCGAGGGCACGGTCACTAGCGGCGACTGTGCAGGCGACCAGTTCTGCGAAAGCCAGATGAATGGCTATGCCAGAGATATCGCGGCCGTTCATGTTTCCGGTTCGGCACGTGAGCTCGGACAGTCGTATCTCATGGGACCCAAGGGCTGGAACACCTTTCAGGCGGGCGTCCTGGACACGGTTCCCGTCACACTGATCGGGGGCGATCGATTCGACCGCGCCGGCGGCCCGCCGGCGGTGTGGCCGAATGACGGGGTGGTGGAGTTGCGCAGCGCACTGGGCCGCGACATCGACGCCGCCGTGTTACCGCACCGGCGGTGCCGCGTCGTCGACGACACCCATAGCGACTACGTGTCGATGATCGCCCAACTGCCCCGCGATACCGCGCTGACCTGGGACCCGCGCGTGCTCGATACGGTGACCGAAGCGATCGCCGGCGCAGCCACCGCACTCGACGGACCCGACCGGCAGGGGTGCTGACGGCGATCCTGTCCCCCGATCGGTGGACACGAAAACGGGCTGGTCAGCCGATCGACCCGAGCGGGTTGAGCGCGAATGATTTGAGTCATGACCACGAACCGCATCAAGGCCCTCATCGCAGCCCCCGCCCTCGCCGCTGCCGTCATCGGTGGTGCCGCCCTCACCTTCGCCGGACCGGCCAACGCGACGACCACGCTGAACGACTACTCCCCATACACCGACAGCTCCTCGACCGGCAACTTCTACGCCCCGACCACCTATGCCACCCCCGCCACGACGTACGTCCCGTGGGGCGCCTGGATCAACGGAAGCTACTAGACCAGCAAGCCCATGGGCCGGTTGCCTCATCCCCCCGAGGCGACCGGCCCATTCTTGTGGGCTCAGGCGAATTCGACGGTCACCGGCGCATGATCGGACCACCGAAGCGCGTAGGCGGCGGGCTTTTCGACCCGCGCCGTCACCGTGCGCGCCGCCAGGCTCTCACTGGCCAGGTGGTAGTCGATGCGCCAGCCCGCATCGTTGTCGAAAGCCTTACCGCGCCACGACCACCAGCTGTACGGCCCGGCGACATCGGGGTGCAGGCGCCGCATCACGTCGACCCAGCCGGCGTCCAGCAGGTCGGTGAGCCACTGCCGCTCGCCGGGCAAGAAGCCTGCCTTCTTGACGTTGGCCTTCCAGGCCTTGATGTCGTTCTCGGTGTGGGCGATGTTCCAGTCGCCGCAGATCACCGCGTCGCGCCCGTCCGCGGTCAGCTCCGCCATCCGCTTGGCCAGCGCGGCCATGAAACGTTCCTTCTCCAGCTGGCGGTCCGTGCCGGCTTCGCCGGTGTGCACGTACACGCTGGCGACCGTCTCGCCGCCGGCCAGATCCGCCTCGACGTATCGGCCGTGTAACTCGAATTCGGTTGCCGCCAAGCCGATCCGGACCGCTGCAAACGGGGTGCGGGACAGGATCGCCACCCCGCTGCGGCCCTTGAGATGCGGGCTGGCCGAGGCCAGATGCCAGCCGTCGGCCACCGCCGGGGCAAGCGCCTCGGCGATCTGCTCGTCGTCGGAGCGGGTCTCCTGAAGGCACACCACGTCGGACGCGGTCTGTGACAGCCAGGCCAGCAGACCGAGGTTCTCGGCCGAACGCTGCCGCACCGCGGCGCGGACGCCGTTGACATTGATGGTGGTCACGATCACGGGAGAGAACCTATCTTGCGGTACCGGCGGTATCACCTTTACGGTCTGGTTGTGGCGACCCGCGAATCAATCCACCTAGGTGCCGGCGAACCGATCCTTCTCCTGCACCCGTTCATGATGTCCTCCTACGTCTGGTCCGAGGTTGCGCCCCGGCTGGCCGATACCGGCCGCTTCGAGGTGTTCGCACCGTCGATGGCCGGTCACAACGGTGGCCCGCGCAGCCGGTCGTTGATCCTGGATTCCTCCACCCTCGCCGACCACGTCGAGCGCCAGCTCGACGAGATGGGCTGGGACACCGCCCACGTCGTCGGCAACTCGCTGGGCGGCTGGGTGGCCTTCGAACTCGAACGACGTGGCCGGGCCAGGACGCTGACCGGGATCGCCCCGGCCGGCGGCTGGCACCGCTGGTCACCGGTGAAATACGAGATCGTCGGCAAGTTCGTCGCCGGTCTGCCGGTGTGGGTGACCGCCCGACTGCTGGGCGAGCGCGCGCTGCGGCTACCCGGCGTCAAAGCCGCCGCCACAGTGCCGATCAGCGCCACCCCGCGGGGCGTCACCGAAGTGCAGCTGCAGGAGATCCTCGACGACGTCACCCACTGCCCGGCCTACTACCAGCTGCTGATCAAGGCGTTGCTGATGCCGGGACTGATGGAGCTGACCGAACTGTCGGTCCCGACGCACCTGGTGGTCTGCGAACGTGACCGGGTGCTGCCACATCCCCGGTTCACCAAGCACTTCCACAAGAACATCCCGGAGATCACCAAGGTGACCCACCTCGACGGCGTCGGGCACATCCCGATGTTCGAGGCGCCGGACCGCGTCACGAACCTGATCACCGAGTGGGTCGACGCCCACATGCCGCCGGTGCGGCAGGTCAATCCCGCGGGATGAGCTAGCTGAGCGCCTCGTTGAAGGTCTTGCTCGGCCGCATCACCGAGGCGGTCTTCTCCCGGTCCGGGTAGTAGTAGCCGCCGATATCAACGGCCTGCCCCTGCACCTCGGCCAGTTCGGCGACGATGGCGTCTTCGTTCTCGGCGAGGGTCGTGGCGAGCGGCGCGAAATGCTCGGCCAGATCCTTGTCCTCGGTCTGCTCGGCCAGTGCCTGCGCCCAGTACAGCGCGAGGTAGAACTGGCTACCGCGGTTGTCCAGCTCGCCTGCCTTGCGCGACGGATTCTTGTTGGCGTCCAACAACTTTCCGACCGCCGTGTCCAGCGTGGTCGCCAGCACCTTGGCTTTGGCGTTGTCGGTCTTGTTGCCAAGATCCTCCAGGCTGGCGCCGATCGCCAGGAACTCGCCGAGCGAATCCCAGCGCAGGTGGTTCTCCTCGACCAGCTGGCTGACGTGCTTGGGGGCCGACCCACCGGCACCGGTCTCGTACAGCCCGCCGCCGGCCATCAACGGCACGATCGACAGCATTTTGGCGCTGGTGCCCAGCTCCAGGATCGGGAACAGGTCGGTGAGGTAGTCGCGCAGGATGTTGCCGGTGGCGGCGATGGTGTCCTGGCCGCGGATCACCCGCTCGAGGGTGTACCGCATGGCCCACACCTGCGGCAGGATGGTGATGTCGAGGCCCTCGGTGTCCTCCTCCTTGAGGTAGGCCTTCACCTTCTTGCGCAGCTCGTTCTCGTGCGGGCGTTCGTCGTCGAGCCAGAACACCGTCGTCATGCCGGACAGCCGGGCCCGGTTGACGGCCAGCTTGACCCAGTCCCGGATGGGCGCGTCCTTCACGATCGGCATGCGCCAGATGTCGCCCTCTTCGACGTCCCAGGACAGCAGCACCTCGCCGGTGTCGACGTCGACGATGTCGGCGACGCCGTCGACCGGGATCTCGAAGGTCTTGTCGTGGCTGCCGTACTCCTCGGCCTTCTGCGCCATCAGACCGACGTTGGGAACTGTGCCCATCGTGGTCGGATCGAACTGACCGTGGGTCTTACAGAAGTTGATCATCTCCTGGTACATCCGGGAGAACGTCGACTCCGGGTTGACGGCCTTGGTGTCCTTGGTGCGGCCATCGGCGCCGTACATCTTGCCGCCGAGCCGGATCATGGCGGGCATCGAGGCGTCGACGATCACGTCGGACGGCGAGTGGAAGTTCGAGATGCCCTTGGCCGAGTCGACCATCGCCAGCTCCGGGCGGTGCTCATGGCACTTGTGCAGGTCTTCGATGATCTCTTCGCGCTGCGAGGCCGGCAGCGATTCGATCTTGTCGTAGAGGTCGGAGAGCCCATTGTTGACGTTGACGCCGAGCTCGTCGAACAGCTTGCCGTGCTTGGCGAAAGCGTCCTTGTAGAAGACCTTCACCGCGTGGCCGAACACAATCGGGTGCGAGACCTTCATCATGGTGGCCTTGACGTGCAGCGAGAACATCACGCCCGTTTTGTAGGCGTCCTCGATCTCCTTCTCGTAGAAGTCGATCAGCGCCTTCTTGCTCATGAACATGCTGTCGATGACGTCGCCGTTGTCGAGCTTCACCTCGGGCTTGAGCACGATCGGGTCGCCAGTCTTGGGCGTCAGCACCATCTTCACGGTGCGGTCCTTGTCCAGCGTCATCGACTTCTCACCGTGGTAGAAGTCGCCGGTCTTCATGGTCGCCACGTGGGTACGGGACGCCTGCGACCACTGACCCATGCTGTGCGGGTGCTTCTTGGCGTATTCCTTGACTGCCTTGGGCGCGCGACGGTCTGAGTTACCTTCGCGCAGAACCGGATTCACCGCGCTCCCGAGGATCTTGCCGTAGCGCTGGCGGATCTCTTTTTCCTCGTCGGTCTTCGGATCGCCCGGAAAGTCGGGAAGGTCGTAGCCCTTGGACTTGAGTTCCTTGATGGCGGCGATCAGCTGCGGTACCGAAGCGCTGATGTTGGGCAGCTTGATGATGTTGGCGCTCGGGTCCTGGGTCAGCTCGCCGAGTTCGGCCAGGTTGTCGGGCACCTTCTGCTCGTCGGTCAGCCGGTCGCTGAACTCGGCGAGGATGCGCGCGGCCACCGAGATGTCGCTGGTCTTGACGTCGATGCCGGCCGCCTCGACGAACGTGCGCAACACCGGCAGGAACGCATACGTCGCCAGCAGCGGCGCCTCATCAGTCAGCGTGTAGATGATGGTCGGGTTCTCGGCGCTCATTGCTGTTGTCTCCCGGGCGGTCAGTCAGGTGCGGTGGCGGCTATCAGTATCGCGTCGCTTCTGAACCTACGTGACCGCCGTCGTCGTATCTGTTGAGAGGTCTGCGTCACAGTCGTACCCAGCGGCGCCCGATATCCCGCTGGCCTCCTGTTACGAAGGTCCGCTATGCTTTGACTCGGTCATGAGCGCCAGCGTCAAGCCCCGGCTCGCTGGCCGGCAACCCTCCAACCGCGGTGGGGTGCTCCGGGTGAAGACCAGGTTGAGCAGCTGCAGGTAGCTGCACGGCAAGCGCGGGTCCGCTCAGAACGGACCCCCAGAACAGATGGAGGTCCGTTTTTCATATGAGCACACCCACGACCGAGGATCCGACTGCTTCGTGGTCCTTCGAGACCAAGCAGATCCACGCCGGCCAAACCCCAGATGCCGCGACGCACGCCCGGGCACTGCCGATCTACGCCACCACGTCGTACACGTTCGACAACACCGACCACGCGGCCGCGCTGTTCGGGCTGGCCGAGCCGGGCAACATCTACACCCGGATCATGAATCCGACCCAGGACACCGTCGAGCAGCGCATCGCCGCCCTCGAAGGTGGCGTGGCCGCGCTGTTCCTGTCCTCCGGGCAGGCAGCGGAGACGTTCGCGATCCTGAACATCGCCGAAGCCGGCGATCACATCGTGTCCAGCCCGCGGTTGTACGGCGGCACCTATAACCTGCTGCACTACACGCTGCCGAAGCTGGGCATCGAAACGACGTTCGTGACCGACCCCGACGACCCGGAGTCCTGGCAGGCGGCTGTCCGGCCGAACACCAAGGCCTTCTTCGGCGAGACGATCTCCAACCCACAAATAGATGTGCTCGACATTCCGGCGGTGTCGAGGGTGGCGCACGATAACGGGGTTCCGCTGATCGTCGACAACACCATCGCCACGCCCTATCTGATTCAGCCGATCGCCCACGGCGCCGACATCGTCGTGCACTCGGCGACCAAGTACCTCGGCGGTCACGGCACGGCCATCGCCGGGGTGATTGTCGACAGCGGCAAGTTCGACTGGACCGCAAGCGGGCGCTTCCCTGGTTTTACAACACCGGACCCCAGCTATCACGGCGTGGTGTTCGCCGAACTCGGGCCGCCCGCCTATGCACTCAAGGCGCGCGTCCAGCTTCTGCGCGACCTCGGCTCCGCGGGGTCGCCGTTCAACGCCTTCCTGATCGCGCAAGGCCTGGAGACGCTCAGCCTGCGGATCGAGCGCCACGTGTCCAACGCGCTGAAGGTGGCCGAATACCTGGCCGGGCGCCCCGACGTGGTGTCGGTCAACTACGCCGGGTTGCCGACCTCACCGTGGTACGAACGCGCAAAGAAGTTGGCGCCCAAGGGGACTGGCGCGGTATTGGCCTTCGAGCTGGCCGGCGGCGTCGAGGCCGGTAAGGCGTTCGTCAACGCGCTCACGCTGCACAGCCACGTCGCCAACATCGGCGACGTGCGTTCGCTGGTGATCCATCCGGCGTCGACCACTCACCAGCAGCTGTCCGCCGAGGAGCAGTTGGCCACCGGCGTCACGCCGGGTCTGGTCCGACTTGCCGTCGGCCTCGAGGGCATCGACGACATCCTGGCCGACCTGGAGCGCGGCTTCGCCGCCGCCAAGTCGGTGTCGGCGGATGCCTCGGACCCGCGGGCCGTGGCGGCCCTTTGAGTGAGCCTGACATGACTATCTCGGATGAACGTGTGATGACCCTGCCCGCCGAAGGTGAGATCGGCGTCGTCGACATCGGCCCGCTGACGCTGGAAAGCGGCGAGGTGCTCGAGCATGTGTCGATCGCGGTGCAGCGCTGGGGCGAGCTCTCCGCGGACCGTGACAACGTCGTGGTCGCGCTGCATGCGCTGACCGGCGACTCGCATCTGACCGGGCCTGCCGGGCCGGGGCACCCCACCCCCGGCTGGTGGGATGGTGTCGCGGGCCCCGGCGCCCCGATCGACACCACCCGCTGGTGCGCGGTGGCCACCAATGTCCTGGGCGGTTGCCGCGGCTCGACCGGCCCCAGCTCGCTGGCCCGCGACGGCAAGCCCTGGGGTTCACGATTCCCCATCATCACCGTGCGGGACCAGGTCAATGCCGACGTGGCCGCGTTGGCCGCGCTCGGCATCACCGAGGTCGCGGCGCTGGTCGGCGGGTCGATGGGCGGCGCCAGGGCGCTGGAATGGATGGTCGGCTATCCCGACCGGGTGCGCGCGGCGCTGGTGCTGGCCGTCGGGGCCCGGGCGACCGCCGACCAGATCGGCACGCAGAGCACGCAGATCGCAGCGATCAAGGCCGATCCGAACTGGCAGGGCGGCGACTATCACGGCACCGGCCGCCGCCCCGACGTCGGGCTGCAGCTGGCCCGCCGGTTCGCCCACCTCACCTACCGCGGTGAGGTTGAGCTGGACAACCGGTTCGGCAATGCCGCCCAGGACGACGAGGACACGCTGGCCGGCGGCCGGTACGCCGTGCAGAGCTACCTGGAATACCAGGGCGCCAAGCTGGTCAACCGGTTCGATGCGGGCAGCTACGTGACGCTGACCGAGACGCTGTCCAACCACGACGTCGGGCGCGGACGCGGTGGCGTGGCGGCTGCGCTGGGCTCGTGCCCGGTGCCGACCGTGGTCGGCGGGATCACCTCGGACCGGCTCTACCCGCTGCGGCTGCAGCAGGAGCTGGCCGGATTGCTGCCGAACTGTGCGGGGCTCAACGTCGTCGAGTCGATCTACGGGCACGACGGCTTCCTCGTCGAGACGGACGCGGTGGGCGAGCTCATCCGCCAGACCCTCGACCTGGCCGACGGCAAAAGTCGCCGCACGCCGTGACGGAGTCGCAGCGCGAACGCTCGCTGTCCTTCGGGTCCGAGGCCGCCGCCTACGAGCGCGGCCGCCCGTCGTATCCGCCGGAGGCCATCGACTGGTTGCTGCCACCCGATGCGCGCGACGTGCTGGACCTGGGTGCCGGTACCGGCAAGCTGACCACCCGGCTGGTCGAGCGCGGCCTGGATGTGGTGGCCGTCGATCCGTTGGCCGAGATGCTGGAATTGCTCAGCTCCGCGCTACCCGACACCCCCGCGCTGCTGGGCACGGCCGAGCAGATCCCGTTGCCGGACAACAGTGTTGATGCGGTGCTGGTTGCACAGGCCTGGCACTGGTTCGACCCTGAGCAAGCCGTCGCCGAAGTGGCCCGGGTGCTGCGGCCGGGCGGGCGGCTCGGATTGGTGTGGAATGCCCGCGACGAACGCATGGGCTGGGTCAAGGACCTCGGACGCATCATCGGCCACGAGAACGCGCAGTTCAACGACGCCGTCACGGTGCCCGAGCCGTTCGTCGACGTCGAGCATCACCGTGTCGAGTGGACGAGTTACCTGACGCCGCAGGCACTGATCGACCTGGTGGCGTCGCGCAGCTACTGCATCACGTCACCGGCGGATGTCCGCACCCAGACCCTCGATGAGGTTCGCGAGTTGCTGACAACGCATCCGGCACTGGCGAACTCGACCGGACTGGCGTTGCCCTACATCACCGTGGGCATGCGGGCCACTCTCGGCGATTAAGGTTGGTGGACATGGGGGTGTCCGCCGAACAGTGGCTGGCAGCGCTGGGCGCCGCTGCGGTGGCGGCGTTCCACTGCCGGCGTCACCCGGACGGGATCGTCATGGTCTCGCGCACACCGGAATTCGTCGGCGTCATGCAGACTCTCAGCGGTGTGCTGGACGAACCAACCCTGCTGTCCCAACTGAATGCGCGGTGGCCGACGGTATCCGGAAGCGCACCGTTCGAGGTGGTGGACGATACCTTGACCTGGCGGTGCGTCCTACAGTCGACCGACGGCGCGGACGACGACCATCTCGCAATTCTGGTTCTGCCGCACGAGCACCGCATGCCCAACAATGCGTTCTCGACCATCGTAGAGAACCTGCCTGACATCGTCACCCGCTATACGAGCGGGTTTCGATGTCTGTACGCCAATCCCGCGTTGGGTGAGGCCACCGGCGTCCCGGCCGAGGCCCGATTCGGCAGGACCTTGGCCGAAATGGTCGCGCCGGCCGAGCTCGCAGCGGATTTCGAGGCGGCCTACCGACGAGTGGTGGACACCGGCGCGCCGGTGGAGTTTGAATTCGACTACACCGGGCCCGCCGGTCTATGTCACTACCTCGGCCGGGCGACCCCCGAGTTCGACCACAGCGGACAGGTCAGCGCCATCCTGGCCGTGATCCGCGATGTCAGCGAAGTAAGACGCCTCCAGCATCAGCTGGAACACCTCGCCCGCACCGACCCGCTGACGTCGCTGCTGAACCGCCGCAGTTTCACCGACCGACTGGACGTCGAACTGGGTCGCGTCCGCGCCGGGCAGGCCGGCCTCAGCCTGCTCATGCTGGACCTCGATCACTTCAAGCAGATCAATGACAGGTTCGGACACGTTGCCGGCGACCGGGTGTTGGAGGCCGTCGGACGAATCTTGACGGCGGAAACCCGTCCCCACGACGTGGCAGCGCGACTAGGCGGCGACGAGTTCTGCATCGCACTGATCGATACCTGTGCCGATGAGGCGCGTGCGGCGGCAGATCGGATTCGCCGACAAATCAGCACTATCGAGGGCGAGGACGGCACACCGATCGGGGTTAGTGTCAGTGTGGGTGTCGCCGTCGCCGACGACAAGGACATCACGGCGCTGGATCTGCTCGCTCGGGTCGACGCATTGATGTACCAGTCGAAGCACGGCGGCCACCGTGAGCGATGACGTGCTCGCATGGTTCGCCGCGGCGAATGTGCCCGCCTTCCTCTGTCGCCGTGACGAGGAACGGGTCGAGATCGTGGACCGCACAACCGCGTTCACGGCTGAAGTCGACACGCACGCCGGCCTGCTCGACGAACCCGGAATGCTGGCGCAGTTGCCGGCGGCGTGGCCCGCATCTCGCAGCTCACCTGCGGTGACCCCCCTTGCCGGTCTACCCGACTGGCAGTGCGTACTACAGGCATTGGACGAGCCGCCAACTCTCTGCGTGGGGATCCTGCGTTTCTCGACTGTCGCCCAGCGCGACAACGACACGTTCTTCACCACAGTGGAAGCGTTGCCCGATATCGTTGCGCGACTTGATCGCAACCATCGACACGTGTACATCAATCCGACGATCGAGCGCTTCACCGGACTGTCCACCCAGCAGTTCATCGGCAGGAGCAAACGCGAGATCGGCTTGCCTCAGCAGTTGGTCGAGGTGTGGGAACCGTTGGTCAACAAGGTATTCGACACCGCCGAGCCCGCCGAACAGGAGGACGTGCTCCCCACGGTGCACGGGCCCCGTCACTTCCTGACCCGGGTAGTGCCCGAATTCAGGCCGGACGGTGCGTTCCACACCGTGCTCAGCACATCGCACGACATCACTCATCTCAAAGAACTGCAATGGCAGCTGGAGCTGTTGGCCAGGACCGACCCCCTGACATCTGTGATGAATCGGCGCGGCTTCATCGAGCGTGTCGAGGCCGAACTGCTGCGCGTAGGTCAACGCGAAGGACGTCTGAGCCTGCTCGTGCTCGACGTCAATGATTTCAAAGCCATCAACGACTCGTTCGGACATGCCGCGGGCGACAGCGTGTTGATCGCGATCGGCGAAGTGCTTCAGGGGGAAACACGGGACGACGACTTCGCCGCTCGCCTCGGCGGTGACGAGTTCTGCGTTGGATTGGTCGACGTCGACGACACCCATGCGGCATCTGTGGTCGAGCGAATTCGATTACGCATCAACGCCATTGGCGTCGACCTGAGCATCGGACTGGCAAGCGCCGGCGAACACGACCACAGCGTGTCCGATCTGCTCAACCGGGTGGATCAGCTGATGTATCGGGAGAAATCCCGAAGGCGCGACCGGTCTTAGCCGGCCGTCCCGAACCAGCGCCCCAACGCCGCCTGCAGTTCTTTCGCGTCGATGGCTTCGAAATCGTCTGCGGCCCAAGCCACACAGCCGTCAGGCCGGATGAGAAGGGCGGCGGGGCCGCCGGTGAGTTGCGCCTCGACGATGTCGACGCGGTGGGCCCAGCCCTCCGCGGCCGCCGCGGCGGCGCCACCGCACAGCTCGAGCAGCACTGGCCTGGCGTTGTGCAGCAGGCCCGCCACCGGTCGCCCGTCGTCAAGGGTGAGGTCCGGCACGAGGTAGCCGGACAGCGGGTGGTCGTCGCCGACGTCGTAGCGCACGTCCGAGCCGGCGAGCAGCCGCCCCAGGTGCTGGCTGACCTCAGGGATCGCGATCAACTCGGTGAAAAGCGTTCGTAGCTCGGCCACTTCGGGGCCCGACGCCATCAGTGCGCTCTGAGCCATCGAATGCATCATGACCCGCCGGCCCACCGGATGACGTTCGGTTTCATAGCTGTCGAGCAGACCGGGCGGCGCCCAGCCGTTGACATCGGCGGCCAATTTCCAGCCGAGGTTCACCGCGTCCTGCAGACCGAGGTTCAGCCCGGGACCACCCATCGCCGAGTGCACATGGGCGGCGTCGCCGAGTAGCAGAACGCGTCCGGCCCGGTAATGCTCGGCCTGCCTGGTGTTCTGGCCGTCGATCCGGCGCTTCGCATGCGGGCCAGGACCGCGCGGCTCCTCCAGCGGCACATCGACGCCCAGGATCCGCTGAAGGCTGGCGCGCAATTCGACGAGTGTCAGAGGACCGTCCTCGTCGGCGCGGCCTTCCTCCCGGGTTCCGACCAGCAGCACACCCGGCTGCAGGCTGCCGGCCAGCACCATACCTCTGTCGAACCTGTTGTGCCCGAACGGGATATGCCCCACCCCGGGGATGTTCAAGCCACCGTCTGGTGCTCGAAGCTCGTCGGGCACCTCTACCTGCGCCAGCCGCGCGACGGTCTCTGACGTGGTGCCGGGGAAGTCGATGCCGACGCGCTTGCGCACCAGACTGCGGCCACCGTCGGCCCCCACGAGGTAACCCGCGCTCAGCTCATAGACACCGTCGGGGGTGGCGACACTCAGCGCGACACCGTCCTCGTCCGGCTGGAGCCCGGTCAATTCGTGTCCCCACCGCAAATCCACGCCGAGGTCGCGGGCGCGCTTCTCCAGCAGCCGCACGAGCCGGGGCTGCGGCATCATCATCGCGTACATCGGGCTGCTGGACGGGTCGGGATAGGCCAGCTGCATCCCGGAGAACATCCACCCCGGCAACGCCTGCGGCCTGTCCTGGCCGGTGAACGCCGAATAGAGCCCGCGCATGTCGAGCATCCGGACCACCTGTCCGACAAGACCGTTGGCCTTGGGCTCGTCACTGGCAGCCGGCAGCGCGTCGAGGACGACCGGGGTGATCCCGGCCAGGGCCAGCTCACAGGCCAGCATCAGGCCGTTGGGCCCGGCGCCGGAGATGACGACTTCGTGGTTCTCGGTCATGACGATGTCCTCTTCGGTTCGGGAAGGCCCGCGACCACATCGGCGAAGCCGCGGCGCATCAGGCCGACGATCGGAACGGGTGGGTCGGCGGCGATGTAGGTGTCCATTGCGGCTTCGGCGACGGCGCGGACGCTGGCGGCCACGAGGCGGGGGTACATGTCGCGCACCGGGTCGGTCCCGGTCCGCTCGGCGATCGCCTGGACCCATTCGGCCATCAGGTTGTCGGCCAACGCATTACGCACCTCGTTGGCCATGGTCAGCTCGACGAGCTGATCCAGTTGCGCGCGCGACGGCGCGAAGTCCTCGCCCATCTCGGCGAGCATGGGTTCGAGCACCGACTCGGTGATCGCCGTCCACAGCGGCTCGCCCGCAGGCCACGACCGAAAAGCAGTCAGGCTGCGGCGCATTCGCTCGATCTGACGATAGGCGATCGCCTCGTATTTGCCTGCGAAGTAGTTGTTGAACGTACGCAGGGACACCCCGGCGCGCTCCGCGATGGCCTCCCGGGTGACGTTGTCCAGCCCGCGCTCGAACACCAGATGCAGCGCGGCGTCGCTGAGCGCCCTGCGAGTGTCGGCCTTTTTGCGTTCGCGCAGTCCCTCGGTCATGTCGCCACCGTACGCGCAAAGTTGCATACCGTGCAATATTGCCTGTCAGGCAACTTTGGCTAGGGCGCACGAACCGCCGACGTTAGGCGACCGCCACCGGCTGCTCCTGATCAGCGTTCGCAGCGGTCGGCAGTTCCAATTTCACGTCGGTGATGTTGATGACGCCGTACTGGGTGAGGTTGAGCCATGCGGTTGCCGATCCGACGATTTGCAGTTCGAGATTGGAATCCGGGTTCATCGTGTAGGCCAGGTAGGACAGCGGCACCTCGACCGTGTGTTGCTGCCCGTCAAGAGTCACAGGCACGGGAGTGACTTGGTTTCCGACCACCAGGCCAGTGTCTTTGTCGACGATCTGGGCATAGACCGCATTGCCGCCCGTACCCGTGGCCAGGCCGGAGTACGTCATGGTGAGCGTCGGGGCGCCGACCACCTCAGTGGTCTGCACGGGGTTCTTGATCGCGACGTTGACAGCAATCTTGGCCGGAGCGCCGTCGGTGTAGTTGAACGGCGAGGGAGCCACGCTCGGGCCTGAACCGCCGATCAGTGGGATCATCGGCAGCAGACCACCGCTGCCCGTCGTCGTCAATGGCGTGCCGTAGAAGGCGGGGTTCGAGGGGAGTTGCGACGAGGAGAAGTAGTTGCCGTTCTGGTCGACCCATTCGAAGGCCGGTCCGGTGTCGATATCGTCGCCCTTGAGGTACTTGTTCATCCACGCCAGGGTTTCATCTCCCACCCAGTTGACATCGTCACCCGGATTGGTCAGACACGTGCCATGGCCACCGCAGAACCACAACATCTTCACCGCGACGCCGTTGGCGGCCAACATCTGCGCGTTGAGCACGGCCTGTTGCAGCGGGAAGATCGTGTCGACGGTGCCCTTGATCAGCAGGGTCGGCACGGTGACCCGTCCGGTCAACACAGCGGGGCCGTTGCTGGTCAGGAAGTTCAGCACAGGATCAAGCAGGATGTTGAATATCGGGGCGGTGACCGTACCGATATAGAGCAACGGATTGGCGCGGGTACCGGTGAGAGCGAAGTTCAGCGCGAGCAGGAGTCCATAGGTGGTTCGGACCGCTCCGGCGAACGGTGCCAGCACCTGAGGAATGTTGTTCCACGCGATTTCGGGGGCCAGCGCATCGATACGGCTATCGATCGCAGCGGCATTGAATTGAATGCCACCGCCGTATGATCCGCCGACCATACCCACCCGCGGGTCACCAGGGCCATCGAGCTGCGTTGTCGGCAGCGTGGCGATGTAGTCGAGAATCGCCGATACGTCACGGCCCTCGAACTGTGGGTTGTCGAGCTGCAGTACACCCGTCGAGGCGAATTCACCGCGGGGGTCCCACGTCACAACGTTGTAACCGGCATCGCGGAGATCCTGCATGGTCGCCGAGTCGGCCGCGATCAGCTGACTCGGATCGGTGTTGCCCGGTTCTGCTGCTCCCGGGCTGTTGAGGATGGTCGGGGCGGACTGACCGGCGGTCAGCCCGCTGGCCGGAAAATAGTTGGTACTGATCCGGGTGCCATCGAACGACGTCACAGTCACGGTGTAGGCAATCGGCTGCCCGGTCGGGTTAAGTGAACTGGGCGTAATCGTGACGGGAACCAGCGTAGAGGTGCCAATCAGGGGCGCCAACAACGTGTTCAGGACGGGCACCTGATGCAACTCGTTCAGGACCGGCTGCACCACCAAGGGCCCGAGCAGGGGTATAGCCAACAACGCTCGGTCGAATCCGGTCACCTCCGATGCAAGTACGGTGAACTGCTCGGACCCGGAGGTGAGTGCGGCGAAATTGGGCAGGAACGTGAAGTTCCCGGTTGCACCGTTCAGGGTCACTTTTGCGCCGTCCGCCGGCGTGCGCACAACGACGTAGGTCACCGGGTTGCCGTGAATTGTCGTGAGTCCGGTGTTGGTGCCGGTGATGACACCGTCGTCGACCACCACCGTCGGCGCATAGCCGATGCCGGATGTGGCCACCGTGGACTGCTCCTGCGCGGCGGCGGCGGGACCGAGTTCCCGACGGGCTGCCGCCAGCAGCGTCCACGCCGCCGGAGTGTCAGGGCTGACCGGATTTCGCCCCGGCGATGTGCCCCACGCCGCTGAGGCCGCGGCGCGCGAAACCCGGATGGGCGACGAGACGGCCGCAACCGTGGCCGCGGGTGCCGGAGTTGAGTCTGTGGTGGTGACGGGCCGGGTCGACTCGGCTTTGGTTCGCGCGGTGTAGCCGGTGGCCGGACGGTGCGCCGGTTTCGAAGACGATGCGGACCTTGCGGAAGCGCTGGACGAGGTGTGCGATGGCGTGGAGCCGGAGTCTGGTGCCGCCGAGGCCGTCCCACACCCTATGGCGAGTGCCGCCCCGACACCCAGCGCTACGGCCAGGCCGCCGACTCTGCCGACGTATTTCGCTGAATCCATGACCGCTCCTTTGCGTTGTCACACCGAACTGTTGTGAGTTTTGTTGGCATTCAGTTGTTTATGGGGTTGCTCGCCGCAGTCAAGCGACTTACTTCGAAATTTCGCGGGAAGAAGGCTTTCGAGAGTTGGCGTAGAGTCGATCGATCTCGGCGGCGTACTTGTGGGCGATCGGGGTGCGTTTGAGTTTCGCCGTAGGTGTCAGCTCGTCGCCGCCGGGCTCCCAGAATGCGGGGACCACGTGGAAAGTTTTGACCTGCTCAACTCTGGAAAGTTTGGCGTTGGCTGCGGCAATCCCCGCTTCGATTTCGGCCGCGACCGCGGGGTGTGCGGACAGAACCTCCGGGACCGGCTCGACGCCGAGCTGCTGGGCGCGCTTGGCCGCCTCGTCTGCGTCCAGGGCGATCAACGCCACCACGAACGGTCGCGCATCGCCGACGGCGACCGCCGAACCGATCAGCGGACACGCCACTTTGAGATGGTTCTCGATGTTGGCCGGCGACATGTTCTTGCCGCCGGAGTTGATGATCAGTTCCTTCTTGCGGTCGATGATCGTCACGTAGCCGTCGCGGTCGACGGTGCCCACGTCACCGGTGGCCAACCAGCCGTCGGCATCGACGACGGCGGCCGTCTTCTCCGGTTCGTTTCGATAGCCGCGCATCACACTGGGGCCACGTACGAACAACTCGCCATCCGCCGCGACTCGAATATCCACCCCCGGAACGGGTTTGCCGACGGTGCCGATGCGAATGGCATCGGGTGGGTTGACGGTCGCCACCGCAGTGAGTTCCGACATACCCCAGGCCTCGCAAACCGGCAGCCCCAGTCCCAGCACGAATTCCAAGGTCTCGCTTGCGATCGGCGCCGCACCGGAGAGCGCGATCCGGACCTCGCCCAAGCCGACCCTGCTCCGGATTCTTCTGAGCACCAGATATTCTGCAGCCGAGGCCTGTACGCGGTCGGCAATGTTCAGCGCGTCACCGCTGGCCCGCTTGCGCCAGAGCCGCGCGCCGGAGGCGATCGCCCACCGCGCCATCCGTCCGGTCACTCCACCCTGGGCGCGCAGGACTTCTTGCAGCGCGGCCTGGATTTTGTACCAGAACAGCGGGACTGCCACGAAAACCGTTGGCTTGACCTCCATCAGCGTCGGCAGCAGCAGTGTCCGGTCGGCGACCGTCGTCACGGCCGCACCGCTGACGGCGGGGCCGTAGTGCCCCACGTATCGGTTGACGATATGTGCGTCCGGTAGGTACGACACAACCCGGTCGTGTTCATCGATGGTGGCGAGGTCGTAGAGGGGTGTGAGGTTGGCCAGCAGGTTCGCATGCGTGATCTCGACCCCCTTGGGTGCACCCGTGGTGCCCGAGGTGTACACGATCGTCAGCAGGTCGTCGCGACCGACGGCCTGCCATGTCGCGTCGAAATCGAATCCCGGTTCACCCGAATGCGCCAACTCCGACAGGGCGATCGTGCCTGGCGGGCCGGCGTCGACGCAGATCACGTGCTGGACCTTGGTTCCGATCCGGGCCGCTTCGAGAACCGGCAGATACTGGTGTTCACAGATCACTACGAGGTTCTCGGCATTGGTGAACAGATAATTGATCTGCTCGGCCGAACTGGTGTTGTATACCGAGAACGGGACCGCCCCAAGGTGATAGGCCGCCGCGTCGACCACGTTGAACTCCGGCCGGTTGGTCAGCATCAACGCCACCGTGTCACCGCGCCCAACACCGAGTGCCGACAGCCCTGCGGCGACATCACGGACGCGGTTGCCGTATTGCGCCCAGGTGAGGGTGGTAGCACCGTCGGCGCTGCGCAGCGCGACGCGGTCGTGGTGCGTCACCACCGTCTCCTGGAACAACGCGCACAAACTGCGCGCATTTCGGACAGTGTCAGCGGTTCGCACGGGCATACTGACCTCTCTCGCCTTCGCTACGTCGGCTCGGGGTCATCCGGCGAGCAACCCTTTGGCGATATGGGTCACTTGGATCTCGTTGCTACCCGCGTAGATCATCAGTGACTTGGCATCGCGGGCAAGCTGTTCGACGCGGTACTCGGTCATGTACCCGTTGCCACCGAACAGCTGTACCGCCTCCATAGCCACCTCAGTTGCGGCCTCCGATGAGTAAAGCTTCATCGCCGAGGCCTCCGCGAGCGACGGCAATTTGCCGGCCCGGGCGGCCTCAATCGCAGAGAACACCATGTTCTGAACGTTGACGCGGGCGACCTCCATCTTCGCCAACTTCAGTTGGATCAATTGGAAGGCGCCGATGTCCTGCCCCCACAATCGGCGACTCTTGGCGTATTCGATGCATAGCCGGTGACATTCATTGATGATTCCCAGCGACATCACGGCGATGGCTACGCGCTCGGCGGCGAAATTCTGCCTGGCGCTGTCGCGTCCATCACCAGAACCATGAGCTTCCCGCTCGCCGAGCAGCCGGTCCGGGGACAACCGGACGTTGTCGAAGAACAGCTCCCCTGTCGGTGAGGAGTGCATGCCCATCTTGTGAAAGGGCTTGCCCTGGACCAATCCGGACATACCGGCATCGAGCACGAAGGTCAGCACCGGACGGTTGCGCCGGTCGGTGCCGGTGCCGTCGTCAAGCTTTGCGTACACCACGATGGTATCGGCGTAGGGCCCATTGGTGATGAACGTCTTCTGGCCGTTGAGCAGGTAGTCGTCACCGTCGCGTTTGACATACGTCTGCATACCGCCGAAAGCATCAGAACCCGCGTCCGGTTCGGTGATGGCCCAGGCTGCGACTTTCTCCATCGTCACCAATGGCGGCAACCAGCGTTCTTTCTGGGCCAACGTTCCGCGGGCAGCAATCGTGGCCGCCCCTAAACCGAGGCTCACCCCCGCCGCCGCGACCAACCCGAGGCATACGCCGCTCAGCTCGGCGACCAAGACGGCCACCATCGACATCTGTTCTGCCACGTTTGCGCCACCGGGCTCACGCCGATCCGAGGCCTGCGGCTCGCCTTCGCCGCGGGCCCGTTCCCGAGCAAGCATCTTCTGCACCTGTTCTGCAGCCAGCGCGTCCAACCCGAACTGGGCGAACAGCTTTCGGATGATCGGGTACGGGGCAAGCTCGCCGCTCTCCAAGGCGTCGGTGTGCGGTCGGATCTCCTTGTCGATGAAACTCCGCACCGCGTCTCGGACCATGAGGTCAGCTTCTGACCACTCCATCATCGGGAAATCCCCTATCTAGCGATGCATCTCGGGCAGCCGGGTGGCGATGTCGTCGATCTCCCAGGCGCCATCGGTCTCGATGGTGGCGACGTCGTGCCAGCCGCGAAGCCGTGATATCGCCCCGCCCTGGACCGCGTACACCGCTCCCGTGATGGGGCATTTCTCCGTCGCCAGGTAGGCGACCAGTGGTGCGATGTTGGCGGGACTGAACAGGTCGTGCTCGCCCTCTTCCGGCTCGCCCATGAGTGTCCCCATGCCCGGCGTGGCCAGCGTCAGCCTGGTGCGGGCGATCGGTGCGATGGCGTTCACCCGCACGCCGTAACGTTCCAGCTCTTCGGCCGCGATCTGGGTCAGAGCAGCAATCGCGGCTTTGGCCGCACCGTAGTTGGCCTGGCCGGCATTGGCCAGTGTCACACCGGAACCCGACGCGGTGTTGACCACCGCCGCAAGGGGCTGGTTGCCCGCTTTGGATTGATCCTTCCAGTACGCGGCCGCGTGGCGCAGCATGGCGAAGTGGCCCTTCAGGTGCACTGCGATCACCGAGTCCCACTGCGACTCATCCATCCCCGCGATGAAGGCATCGCGCAGGATTCCGGCGTTGTTGATAAGCACATCCAGTCGCCCGAACTCGTCGATCGCCTGCTGTACCAGCGCTCGCGCGCCATCCCAGTCCGCGACGTTGTCGGTGTTGGCGACGGCGCGACCACCTGCGGCGGTGATCTCGGCGACGACGTCGTGCGCTGGCCCTTCGTCAGCGCCCTCGCCGGAGTTGGTGCCGCCGAGATCGTTGACCACGACCGAGGCTCCCTCTCGCGCGAAGAGCAATGCATGCTCACGGCCGATGCCGCGGCCCGCACCGGTGATGATGGCGACGCGCCCGTCCAAGACTCCCATGACGTTCTCCTTCTCAGCTCTCGTCAATGACTTCGGCCAGACCGTCAGTGATCACGAGATCCTCACCGCGTGCGGTCTGGAATGCGTAGGTGGCGACGCCCGCCGACGATCCGGACTTCCAGATCTGGGTCTCCAGGTCGTCACGGGGTAGTACCGGCTTGGCGAATCGGACCGCTAACCGCTTGAGCCGCTTGACATCAGAGCCCGCCACCTCGGCGAGCAGACCCCACGATGTCATTGCCATCGTGCATAGACCGTGCGCGATGATCCCGGGCAGCCCGGCACTGCGGGCTATTTCGTCGTCGAGGTGGATCGGCATCGGATCGCCCGAGGCGACCGAGTACCGAAAGGTCTGATCCGCGTCTACGTGTGCGACAGCCTTGGCCAGCATCGGTTCTGCGAGCAGCCGTTCGTCGAACTTGTGATTCGGGCTCAGTTCTCCCAGCTTCTTACCGGCATCGTAGTTGCGCACGAACACCGTCACGTACTGCTCGTTGACCAGTTCACCGGCCTCGGTGCGGCACTCGAGGTAGACGGCGGCCCGGGTGCCGTTGGACAATCCTTCATATCCGATCATCTTGCCGCGCGAGACGAGCTTGTCCCCGGGCACAATCGGGCGATGGAAGTGGAAGTCCTGCTCGCCGTGGACTACTCGCGGAACCAGTTCTACCGGCATGACATCGACGGTGGGCGACATCATCGAGTCGAAG
Organism: Mycolicibacterium aromaticivorans JS19b1 = JCM 16368; assembly: GCF_000559085.1. Classification (NCBI taxonomy): domain Bacteria; kingdom Bacillati; phylum Actinomycetota; class Actinomycetes; order Mycobacteriales; family Mycobacteriaceae; genus Mycobacterium; species Mycolicibacterium aromaticivorans. Next base: position 1,444,525 of record NZ_JALN02000001.1, read on the forward strand.
ACCGGCACGATCGCGAACACCGGCGGCGCAATATCACCGTTCAGGTGCGCCTCGATGGGGTCATTGGTGGCTCGAGCGTATTCCGAGATCTTCTCGGCAGTGACCTCGAAGAGTTCGGGGTCGGTCCAGAGGCCGACATTCGCATCGTCGAATTCTGAGTCGGGACCTGGCATCAGATAGCCGCCGTGGCAAGGGATTGCAACTGATCCAGCGACAGATCGAGCTGCTTGATCCCGTCCTTCTCCACGGCCTTGCCCAGCGCACCTTTGATCAGCGCGCCCTCGAAGTCTCCGTTGACCGATATCGTGGAGCCATCGCCGTCGGGGCTGACCTCGAAGCGAAAGCTGCACTGCACGCCCGCCATTCCCGTTCCGGTCAGCGCAACGACACGGGGTGCCTGATATTCGGTGACTGTCCAGTCGATCTTGTTCGCCATGCCCAGCATCACGATCTTGGCCAACAGCTTGCTACCCGCCGACGGTGCCGATGGCGGCGTTTCCAACCACTTCTCGTGGACGCTGAACCATTTGTCCCAGTCGCTGAAGTTGCCGATGACGGAAAAGACGGCGTCCGGACTGGCGTCGAGGTGCCGGGTTGCTTCGATGTGACCCATGAGTTCTCCTTGCTCGGATTTGTTTGGTTGTTTCAGCGCTCGGCGCGCTGGTACGCGGTGACCACGGCGGCGCCGCCGAGGCCGATGTTGTGCTGCAACACGGCGGTGACGCCGTCGACTTGGCGCTTGTCGGCATCTCCGCGCAATTGCCAGGTGAGTTCGGCGCACTGGGCCAAGCCTGTTGCACCCAGCGGATGACCTTTGGAGATGAGCCCGCCGGACGGGTTGACCACCCACCGGCCGCCGTACGTGGTGTCGCCGACGTCGATCAGCTTGGCCGCCTCCCCCTCGGCGCACAGACCGAGCGCCTCGTACAGCAACAGTTCGTTGGCCGAAAAGCAGTCGTGCAATTCGATCACCTGGAAGTCCTCGGGACCGAGAGCCGATTGCTCGTAAACACTCTGCGCAGCAGCAACATTCATGTGGTATCCGATCAGCGCCTTGCATGTGCCGTCGAACGTATTCTGATAATCGGTGGTCATGGCCTGGCCGACGATCTCCACCGCCTGCTCGGCGAGGCCGTGCTTGTCCACGAATTCTTCACTGGCCAGGATCGCCGCACCTGACCCGTCCGACGTCGGTGAACACTGCAGCTTGGTCAGGGGGTCGTAGATCATCCGCGCGGAGAGGATGTCCTCGAGGCTGTAGGACTCCTGGAATTGCGCATAAGGGTTGTTCACCGAGTGCAGATGATTCTTGTAGCCGATCTTGGCGAAATGCTCAGGGGTGGAACCATACTGCTGCATGTGCTCACGCCCGGCAGCTCCGAACATCCACGGCGCGGGCGGAAAGAGCACCTCGGAGATCTCCGCCATCGCCTCCATGTGCGCGGCCATCGGGTGCGCTCGGTCGTCGAAGGTGGACCCCAGCGATCCGGGCTGCATCTTCTCGAATCCGAGTGCGAGCGCACACTGCGCCAAGCCACCTTTGATGGACTGGGCTGCCAAGTAGAGGGCCGTTGAACCGGTGGAGCAGTTGTTGTTGACATTGACGACCGGGATCCCGGTCAAACCCAACTCGTAAACTGCACGCTGGCCCGAAGTCGACTCGCCGTACACGTATCCGACAAAGGCCTGTTCGATCAAGTCGTAAGAAATTCCGGCGTCCTGCAGAGCCTTGGTTCCCGACTCGCGGGCCATATCCGGGTAGTCCCAGCCATCCCGACGTCCCGGCTTCTCGAATTTGGTCATTCCGACGCCGATTACGAACACCCGATTCCGCACTGCTGATCTCCTCTGGTCTAGGGCGAAGCCAAGCTAACATACAGTCCAGACGGAATGCAATCGAGGATGTTGAGTCTGCTCGACATGGATAATGCGCAGGTAAATGCGCTCAGGAGACGTGTGGCCACATCGGCCGGAGCGGAAAAGTAGCTGAATAAACAGGCCGGTTAGCCTGTCTAGCTGCAGCTAGGCTGTTGGGTGATTTCTCAAGGCGGCGGCCATGATCTGGCGCAAGTCGACGCAGGCGCGATCCCAGCGGCGCCGAGTGACCGTCGGATCCTGGTCGACCATGGCCAACAGCATGATTCCATGCAGGGCATCCATGGCCGTAAACACGGCGTTACGCAGCGCCTTCCGGTGAGTGTGGTCCGGTAGCAGTTGCGCGACCGCCGCTGCCAGCGTGTCGGTGACGAGGGGTTCAACTCGCTTGATCTCGTGCACCAGAGCGGGGTTGGTGCGAGCAGCAACCCAGAGTTCGACCGTCGCAACGAACATCGGCCCCTGATGCGATTCCCAGAGAAACTCCAAGACAGCCGAGGCTGGATCTTCGCTGGTCCGAACACGACTGATCTTGCCAATCACCGCCTGTGCCCGCTGCCGGGCCAGATGATCGATGGCTGCGATCACCAGCCCCTCTTTGGAGGGGAAGTGATGCAGCTGAGCCCCTTTGGTGACACCGGCCTTCTCCACCACACGCGCAGTCGTCGTCGCGGCATAGCCGTACTCGATGAGACAGGCGACCGTGGCGTCCAGTAACCGCTCTCGCATCTCGGCACTGCGCTGAGCCTGGGTGCGTCGAGGGGAACGGGAAGTCGCATTGACCCCCATGTGCGTCCTCCTCGCGGGCATTTGAACGCCATTTTACATGCCGTCCCGAACGTAAGTTGCACAGCTCAGCTCAGAAGCAGTCGAGCCACCAAGTCAATTCCAGCGCCTGCCATGGGGGCTTCCCGGCGACGGCCCCGGCGCCGCCATGCCGAGGCCGACTGATCTCCCGGCCCGCGCACCCTAGAGCGGCGAGATCCTCAGCAGGGCTTCAGCATTCCGATGGGCGATGGCCTCACGTTCATGGTCGGCGATGTCCGCGTTCAGCAGAAAATCCGCCACATTGGTGCGCACGACATAGGGAAAGTCCTCTGAGTGGATGATGCGGTCGGCTCCGACCTCGGCCAGGAAGAATTTGAGTTGGTTGTGGCTGTACATCCCCGACGGGGTGATCCACACCTGCGTGCGGTAGTAGTCGCTGACCGGTCGATCGAGATAGTGCCCCCAGCCGATCGCCTCGTCGAGCCGGTCCAGCCAGCCGGCGACCATCTCGCCCCAATGGCCGCTCAACAGCTTCAGACCGGGATGGCGATCCAGGGCTCCGGACAGAATCAGGCGCAGGATGTGGATGCCGGCTTCGGCGTGCCACCCGAATGCCGGCGACGAGAGCAGAAATTCCACCGACGCGGGCCAGTTGCCGGAATAGTACGCACGCAACACCGATGCCGGCGGGATACCCGGGTGGACGTACAGCGGCGAATTCAGTTCCTCGGCGGCCGCCAGCACCGGTTCGAATCGCGGGTCGTCCAGAAAAAGCCCGGCGAAAGTGCCTTGCGTCAAGGTACCGACGAAGCCCAGTTCATCGATGCACCTGCGCATCTCGTCGGCGGCGGCCTTTGGGTCGTACAGCGGAACGGTGGCGAATCCTCGGAACCGGGTCGGATACTGCGAGATCTGTTCGGCCAGCCAGTCGTTGACCTGGCGGCAGAGGCCGGTGGCGTCGGGGTGATCGAGGCTTCCGGGGGTCATTGCACCATGGGATAGCACCTGGATGTTGATGCCCGCTGCGTCCATGTGCTCGAGTCGGCCACCGGCCAACTGCTCCGCCAACTCCCGATCAGGGGTGAAGTTGCGCCAGAAAGTACTGAAGTCGGCGTCAAGGTCGATCGGCGGCGGACCCGACAAGTCCATGACCCGGGGACCGACCTCGGGATGATGGAAGTGTTCTTCGACAGTGATGACTCGCAACGAATTCTCCTTTCGCATAGTGACTTCGGTCATGGCCGCGGGTTGAGCGCCGAGATGACGACGCCCAGACGTCGTGTCCCGCTGACGGCCCGCGCAGTGGCAGAGGCGGCATCGACGGCGAGGTCGGCCATCGAGGTGGCGAAGAGATCCGCATCCATCAGTTCGACATCGGTGAGGTGCGCGATGATCGCCGTCATGTCGGCCTCATTCAGATCCTTGCCGCTCCGGGTCGGCAACATCTGCAGAGCGGTGCTGGACCCGCTACCCAGCTTCACCGCTTCCACGACGGGGATGGGATCGATGCCCCCGGCTGACAACAGGTCGATGACGTCCGCGACGTTGGCGCGGTTCATCATCAGCAGCGTGTTGTTCACCAGCTTGGTCAGCTGTCCCATGCCATGCGGGCCGAGGTGAAGCACATGCGCGGAGAACGAGTCGAACACCGGCTCACAAAGCTGCACCGCCTCGGCAGGACCACCGACGAAGGTGGTCAGGCTCCGGGTCTGCGCACCGCCGCGGGCGCCCGTCACCGGTGCGTCGAGAAAATGCAGTCGCTGTTCTTTGCAATAGGCCCCGAGCTCCCGAGCGACCGCGGGAGTGCCGGTTCCGTGGTTCACGATCACCGCACCCGGTCGCATGTGTGGCGCCAGGGCGGTGACCAATTCTCGAACGTCATCGTCGGTGCTCACGCACAGGCCGACGATGTCACATGCAGCGGCCATGTCGGCGAGGTCCTGGTGCCCGGTATGAGCGACGTGGGACAGCACGTCCAGCGAGTCAGGCGGCCGCACCCACGCGTGCAGCGAATAGCCTGCCTCGGCGATGGCTTCCGCCATCGGCAGACCCAGGTCCCCCAGACCGATGAACCTGACAGCCGGATCGTGATGTGCCATAAGAACAACATGTGCCGATCGCGGCGACACCGCCAGTCCCGTAGCGATACTGGTAGTGCAAAGGCCACCCAGGCCGCCGCGGTGCGACCTACCGTGAGGTATGGCCGATTCGTCGAACGTACTGGGCGAGTTCCTGCGGGCGCGCCGCGAGTTGGTGACACCGGAACAGGTGGGCATCACAAACCTCGGCACCCGGCGGGTTCCTGGATTGCGCCGGGAGGAAGTCGCCATGCTCGCCGGTGTCAGCGCCGAGTACTACCTGAGACTCGAGCAAGGGCGACACCGTAATCCGTCTGCGCACGTTCTGGAAGCCATCGGTCGTGTTCTGAGGCTCGACGGCGAGAGCATCACGTATCTGCTCGACCTTGTCGCGAACAACAGCCGCCAAAAGCGTCGCCGAGTCCAACACGAAACCATCCCGGCGGGGGTCGAGAAACTCATCGCTGCGCTGCCCATGCCCGCCTTCGTGGAAGGCCGTTACCTCGATATCTTGGCCGCGAACGCGTTGGCGGCCAGCGTGTCACCCCGATTAGTGGTGGGCGGCAACAGGATTATCGACGTCTTCCTCGATCCGGACGAGCGCGAGCTTCTCCTGGACTGGGACAGCGCGACGGAGACGCTCGTCGCAGCATTCCGGCAGTCCGTCGGAACCCACCTCGATGATCCACGGCTGATCGAACTCGTCGGGCAGTTGTCGCTGGCAAGTCCACGATTCCGCCGACTGTGGGCACGCCACGACATCGGTGGCCGGCGCGGGGCCGTCATGCGGCTTAGACACCCCGTCGTCGGTGACCTGAATCTCAACTGGGAGAAACTGATAGTGGCCGAGGCTCAACACCTCTCCATCGCGGTGGGCCACGCCGATTCGGGTACCGAAGATGCCGAGAAGCTTGCCTTCCTCGCCGCGACGGTTCCAGCCGAGGTCGAAGGCCAGTAAGGGCGCGGGCCTAGCAGGCCGCGCCGGCTACGCGCCGGCCAAACCCTTGTCGATCATGCTCTCGGCCGCCGCGACTATCGCGTCCTCGGGGTCGCGTGGCGCCCAGCCCAGAATCTTTCGTGCCTTCTCGTTGGAGCTGTTCTTCCGGTAACCCAGCTCCGGCACGAGGGATTTCAACTCGGGGTTAAACAGCGCGCCGACGCGCACCACGACGTCGGGCAAGGTGCGCCGCGGTACTTTCTTCGCGGCCGGGCCGAACCGGGATCTGATCAACGCCCCGATATCCTTCATCTCGACTGCCGGGCCATTGGAGAGTAGGAACCGCTCGCCCCCTACCGCGGGATTGGTCATGGCCAAGATGTGCGCCTTCGCCACGTCGCGCACATCGACGATCGGGAAGAACAAGTGCGGAAAGCCGGGCATGTCACCGTTGAGGATCCGCTGGATGAGGTGGTTGGAACCCGAGAGTTTGTGTCCCAGAACCGGTCCCATGACGGCCACCGGTAGCATTGTGGTCAGCTCCATCCGCCCGCCCGACGTCTGGACGAACTCCCAGGCGGAGCGTTCGGCCAAGGTCTTGCTCTTGCCGTAGGCGTCCACCCCCGACCCGTCGACGATGGTCCAGTCACGTTCCGTGAAGACGTGGTCATCATGCGGGTGTCCCCAACTGACGGCGTGGAACGCCGAAGTCAACACCACCCGCGTCACGCCGGCGTCGCGCGCGGCGCGCAACACCCGAAGCGTTCCCTCGCGAGCAGGCACGATCAGGTCGTTCTCGTCGGCTACATGCCCCGGTTGCACGGGTGAGGCCACGTGCAACACATATTCGATACCAGCGGTAGCTTCGGCCCAGCCGGCATCACCGGTCAGATCTGCTTCGGTGAATGCGAGATTCTGACCATTCACCATTCCGGCTTCACCGAGCACGGACCGCACGTTCGCCTCACCGGTGAGGGAACGCAGTGTTGTCCGGACCTCATAACCCGCCTCTAGCAACTGCAGGATGCAATGCCCGGCGATGAAACCGGACCCTCCGGTAACCAGAACGCGGCCTCTGGGCATGTCCGTCTCCGAATCGTCGCAGTGTTGTACCGACCAAATATCGGTGCTTGCAGACGCCCCAACCAGTGCCGGGCGAATACTGGTACTCGGACTACCTCCGTGAACCTTCGGCGGCCCGGATGTCGCAACCTGTTCCCTGGGACCGAGCCACTCGGGTGGCGCTACGACGTCCCCAGCGGGTCGATCGTCGACGCGACGTACACCATCGTCACGCACACCGTGGTCATCGTCGCGAAGTCGACGCCCCGCGAGCGCACCACCAACAGGCCCGCGCGCTCCTCGGTCAGCACCAACCGCAGCGCGGCCGCTACCCCCACCGCGATGCCGATCAGCAACGAGCCCCGACGCCAGAATCCGGCCGCCACCAGCACGAAGGCGACCACGAAGATCAGCCCGACACCGAGGATCGGCCACTGCGAGCGTACGAGGCGACCCGTGAAGGCGACCACCTCCGCACGGGTCGGCAGCCGTCGCTGCGCGCGAGCCGTCATCGGGCCGCTTCGGCCAGTTCGACGACGTTGGTCAGCAGAAACGCCCGGGTCAACGGACCGACTCCGCCGGGATTGGGCGACACATGGCCGGCCACCCCCCAGACGTCGGGATGCACGTCGCCGGTGAGCTTGCCGTCGACCCGGCTCACACCCACGTCGACGACGGCCGCGCCGGGGCGCACCATGTCGGCGCTCAGCATGTGCGGCACACCGACGGCGGCGACGATGATGTCGGCCTGCCGGGTCAGCTCGGGCAGATCACGCGTCCCGGTGTGGCACAACGTCACTGTCGCGTTCTCGCTACGACGGGTGAGCAGCAGGCCCAGCGGGCGACCGACCGTCACACCACGGCCGATGACCACCACGTGCGCGCCGGCGATCGGCACGTCGAAGCGGCGCAGCAGGTGCACGATGCCGCGCGGCGTGCACGGCAGCGGTGCCGCCTTGCCGAGCACCAGGCGGCCCAGGTTGGTCGGGTGCAGGCCGTCGGCGTCCTTGTCCGGGTCGACCCGTTCGAGCGCGGCGTTCTCGTCAAGATGGCGCGGTAGCGGCAGCTGCACGATGTAGCCGGTGCATTCGGGGTTGGCGTTGAGCTCGTCGAGGGTGTCGTCGAGCTGCGCCTGGCTCACATCGGCGGGCAGATCCCGGCGGATCGAGGTGATCCCTACCTTGGCGCAGTCCGAGTGCTTGCCTTTCACGTACGCGTGCGAACCGGGGTCGTCGCCGACCAGGACGGTGCCTAGTCCCGGGGTACGTCCCGCGGCGGTCAGCGCCGCCACACGGTCTGTGAGATCGACGAAGATCTCGTCACGGGTGAGCTTGCCGTCCAGGCTGATAGCGACCACGACCGTATTGTTCCATTGACCGAACGCCATCGTTGACAGCACTGTTCAGAGCGTGGTCAGCTGCGGTTATGAACAACGCGCCCGATGTGTTCAGCCCGGCCAAACTCGGCCCCATCACTCTGCGCAACCGCACCATCAAGTCGGCCACCTTCGAGGCGCGAACCCCCGACGACGTGGTGTCCGATGACCTGATCGCGTTCCACCGGGCGATCGCCGCCGGTGGCATCGGCATGACGACCGTCGCCTACACCGCGGTCAGCCAGGGTGGCCGGACCAACGGCGGGCAGATCTGGATGCGTCCGGAAGCGGTGCCCGGCCTGCGCCGGCTCGCCGACGCCGTGCACGCCGAGGGTGCGGCCATCAGCGCGCAGATCGGTCACGCCGGCCCGGTCGCGAATGCCCGCTCGAACAAGGCGGCTGCGCTCGCCCCGGTCCGTTTCTTCAACCCGCTGTCGATGAAGTTCGCCAAGCACGCCACCCGCGACGACATCAACAACGTCATCGCCGCGCACGCCTCGGCGGCCCGGTTCGCCATCGATTCCGGCTTCGACGCCGTCGAGATCCACCTCGGCCACAACTACCTGGCCAGCTCGTTTCTCTCTCCGATGATCAACCGGCGCACCGACGAGTTCGGCGGAACGCTGGAGAACCGGGCCAAGGTGGCCCGCGGCATCGTGATGGCCGTACGACGCGAGGTCGAGCGGCTGGGCCCGGCCCCGATCGCGGTGACCGCGAAGCTCAACATGGCCGACGGAGTGCGCGGCTCGATCCAGATCGAGGAGTCGCTGCAGACCGCCAAGTGGTTGGAGGAAGACGGCGGCCTGGACGCGATCGAACTCACCGCGGGCAGCTCGCTGCTCAACCCGATGTACCTGTTCCGCGGCGACGCCCCGGTCAAGGAGTTCGCCGCGGCGCAGAAATGGCCGCTGAACTGGGGCATGCGGATGACCGGCAAGAAGTTCATGCGGGAATATCCCTATCGGGAGACCTACCTGCTGCGCGACGCCGAGCAGTTCCGCAAAGAGCTGACCATGCCGCTGATCCTGCTCGGCGGTATCACCAACCGCGAGAGCATGGACCGCGCGATGGCCGAGGGTTTCGAGTTCGTGGCGATGGGCCGCGCGCTGCTGGCCGAACCTGACCTGCTCAATCGCATTCAGGCCGACGGCGACGCACACTCGGTGAAGTCGCTGTGCACGCACTGCAACAAATGCATGCCGACGATCTACTCGCGAACCCTGTGCGTGGTGACGGGCGGTCCCGCCTGACGGGCCGACGGGGCCGTTACCGATAGAGTTGGTCCCGATGACTCGACCAGCCGCGCCCGATCTGACAGTTCGGTACGACGGGTCGGAGCGTACTTTCGCCGCTGGACACGACGTCGTGGTCGGCCGCGACCTCCGTGCCGACGTGCGAATCGCCCACCCCTTGATCTCCCGCGCCCATCTGGTGCTCCGTTTCGACCACGGCCGGTGGATGGCCATCGACAACGGCTCACTCAACGGCATGTTCGTCAACGGCCGCCGGGTGCCGTCCGTCGACATCAGCGACGGCTTGACCGTCAACGTCGGCAATCCCGACGGGCCGCCGATGAGCTTCGGCCTCGGCCGCCATCAGGGCTCGGTGGGACGCCCGCCGCAGACCTCGTCGGTGCGCATGTCGGCGCCGCCGTCGTCGCCGTCGTGGCCGGCCAACCCGAGCCGGGGCGCGCCGACGGCCGGGCAGTGGCAGCCCCCGCCGTCGCAAGCCGAGCCGACCCACCAGCCGCCGGTGTATCCGACCAGCGGCTCGCGAGCACAGCCCACCTACCACCCGCCTGCCGCGACGGGCCCGATGGGCCACCCGCCCGCGGCGGCGCCCACCCAGATGCGTCCCGCCGTGGGCAAGCCTGCGCAGTCGTCGTCGAATCTCGCGACGTCGATGTTGAAGATCCTGCGCCCCGGCGCACCCGGCGACGTGCCGCCAGGCGGGATCAAGATCGGCCGCGCGACCGACAACGACATCGTCATCCCCGACGTACTGGCCTCGCGTCACCACGCCACGCTGATCCCGACGCCGGGCGGCACGGAGATCGTCGACAACCGCAGCATCAACGGCACGTTCGTCAACGGCAGCCGGGTCGACACCGCGATGCTGAACGAGGGCGACACCGTCACGATCGGCAACATCGACCTCATCTTCGCCGGCGGCACCCTGGTGCGGCGCACCGAGACGTCGGCGGCCACCGCCACCGGCGGTCTGGACGTGCGTGCGGTGACCTGGACGATCGAGCACAACAAGACGCTGCTGGACAACATCTCGCTGACCGCGCGCCCCGGCACGCTGACCGCAGTGATCGGCCCGTCCGGTGCGGGCAAATCGACGTTCGCGCGACTGGTCGCCGGCTACACCCATCCGACAAGTGGCACAGTCACTTTCGAGGGTCACAACATCCACGCCGAGTACGCCTCCCTGCGATCCCGGATCGGCATGGTGCCGCAGGACGACGTGGTTCACGGCCAGCTGACCGTGAACCAGGCGCTGATGTACGCCGCGGAACTGCGGCTGCCGCCCGACACCACCAAGGAAGACCGCCAACAGGTGGTGGCCCAGGTGCTCGCCGAGCTGGAGATGACCCAGCACCAGAACACCCGGGTGGACAAGCTCTCCGGCGGTCAGCGCAAGCGCGCTTCGGTGGCGCTCGAGCTGCTGACCGGTCCGTCGCTGTTGATCCTCGACGAGCCGACGTCCGGTCTGGACCCGGCGCTGGACCGCCAGGTCATGACGATGCTGCGCCAGCTGGCCGACGCCGGCCGGGTGGTGTTGGTGGTCACTCACTCGCTGACTTACCTCGACGTGTGCGACCAGGTGCTGCTGTTGGCGCCCGGCGGCAAGACGGCGTTCTGTGGTCCGCCCAGCCAGATCGGGGCGGCGATGGGCACCACCAACTGGGCCGACATCTTCAGCTCGGTCGCCGGTGATCCCGACGGCGCCTATCAGCGCTACCTGCAGCAGACCGGACCTGCTCCCCCACCGCCGCCGGTGGAGACGCCGTCGAACATGGGCGAGCCGACGCACACCAGCTTGCTCCGGCAGTTCTCCACGATCGCGCGTCGCCAGATGCGGCTGATCATCTCCGACCGCGGTTACTTCGCGTTCCTGGCACTGCTGCCGTTCATCATGGGTGTGCTGTCGCTGTCGGTGCCCGGCACCGTCGGCTTCGGCGTACCGAATCCGATGGGTGATGCGCCCAACGAACCGGGTCAGATCCTGGTGCTGCTCAACGTCGGCGCGATCTTCATGGGTACGGCGCTGACCGTGCGAGATCTGATCGGTGAGCGGCCGATCTTCCGAAGAGAACAAGCCGTCGGGTTGTCGACGACGGCGTACCTGCTGGCGAAGGTCTGTATCTACGCGGTGTTCGCGATCGTGCAGTCGACGATCGTCACGGCGATCACGATTGCCGGCAAGGGCGGTCCGACGCAGGGATCGCTGACGTTCCTGAGCCCGACGCTGGAGCTGTTCGTGGTGATGGCGGCGACGACGGTGACCGCTGCAATGGTGGGTCTGGCGCTCTCGGCACTGGCCAAGTCCAACGAGCAGATCATGCCGCTGCTGGTGGTCGCCGTGATGAGCCAGCTGGTCTTCTCCGGCGGAATGATCCCGGTGACCGGACGGCTGGTGCTCGATCAGCTGTCCTGGATCACCCCGGCGCGGTGGGGCTTCGCGGCGTCAGCCTCGACCATCGACCTCATCAAGTTGGTGCCTGGGCCGCTGACGCCGAAGGACCGGCACTGGGAGCACACCGCGTCGGCATGGTGGTTCAACATGGGCATGCTCGGCGCCCTGTGCATCGGGTATCTGTCGCTGGTGCGGTGGAAGATCCGGCTCAAGGGCGCCTGACGTTCGGTACGCCTGCTTCCGGTCTACAACAACGGGGCCGAGAACCTGCTGTTCTGGCAGTAGTCGACTCAGGCTGACGCAGGCATCCCCAGCAGCGACTCCAGCCGGAAGTCGAAACCCACCGAAACCGCCTGAGCCGCCGCCGGCTCGACTCGCACGCCCAGGTTGACCGTTGTCGTCCGACCCGGCCCGCCGATGGTCATATGTGTGAGCGCCACGCGGCCCGGATCGGCACTGGCGACGCTCATCGCGGAGGTGTGCTGGCGGCCCGACCGGGCGAATCCACCAGGGCCGACGCCGGTGGCACCGTGCTGATTCATGAACAGTCCGGACAGTCCGCCGATCACTCCCAGCATGACCGAGAGGGTGATCCCCGTCGTGGTGCCGATGACGGCACCGAAGATGTTGTCCCCGAACAATGATCCGACACCTTGACCCACGGACATGCCTACCGCGATCTGGACGTCGGGCTCGCGCAGCAGCGCGTGAATCGCCACGTCCTTGACCTGACTCAACGGCATTCCACCCAGCAGGCCGACGGTGATCTGGTATGCCAGCTTCACGATGGCCGCGCGTGCCAGCACGGACATCACCGCCACCTTGGTCACCTGACCCGCGGCTCCGGTCAGGAACGCGTTGGTGATGCCGTTGTCTCGCAACAGGTTCACCACGACGATCTGCGCCGCCACCCCGGCTGCCAGGCGGACCGACACATCGCCCAGAATCGACCGAATCGACGTCGGGATGATCGCGTTCACCGCCGCGGTGAACGCGGGGTTGGCCTGCAGGGCCGCCACAGCGCTCTGCAGTGCGGCAGACAGGTCGGTGCCGTCGAGCACCGCGTCGGCGAACTGATCGGCGGCGCCGACCACCGCAGCGGTGAATCCAGAATAGGCCAGGAAGTCGGTGACCGTGGCGCCCAGGACGGTAGCGATGGCGGTGACGGCCGCGGTGTTCGACAGCAGGGCAACCACTGCGCTGCCGAACGTCGGGCCGAGTTCACCGCCGATGAACGCCCGCACGATCGGACTGCCGGCGAGCTCGACGATCATCGTGGTGATCGTGGAGCCCAGCGCCTGCTGAATGGACGGGATGCTCAATACCGTCGCATCGACCAGGTCGAGGACGTCGGCGATGGTTGCCTTCAACCCGCTGATGACAGCCACGTTCAGCTTCAGCTGGTCGAGCACCAGGGGCCAGACGGTCGAAAGAGCCTGCCCGGCAACGAGTGCCTTCGCGATCTCACCCGTCACCACAGCCAAGGAGCCCGGCACTCCGATCTGACTGAAGAACGTCGGCAGCACGGCGCCGATCACGACAGCCAGTCCGCTACTCATTCCCGGAGCTGCCAGCAGGGTCTGCACCGCGTGACCGAGCGCCACACTCACCGGACCCGCAATCGGATTGCCCGCCAACGCCTGCGCCACCAACACCGTCACCTGCTGGGCGGCGTACGCCTGCACCACCGCGTCGCTGAGAAGCTGATTGACCATGGTGGTGACTGTTGATCCGACCGCCTGCCACACCGCGGCATCAGCCAGCGCGGCCTGCACCGCTATGAAGACCGTCGACTGCGCGGCGAACTGAATCTGGATGTTGGCCCGCAATTGGGCGAGCACCGTCGCCAGGGTGGACGAAAGGTCCTGTCCGGCAACCACAGCCGCGGCGACCGTCCCCGCCGCCTGAGCCAACGCCGCCGGCACCCCCGGCTGAGCCAGGATCGTCGGCAACGCCTGCCCCAACAGCGACGCCAAACCACCAGAGACCGCCGGCACCCCCAACAACGCCTGCACCGCCTGACCGAGCGCCACACTCACCGGACCCGCAATCGGATTGCCCGCCAACGCCTGCGCCACCAACACCGACACCTGCTGACCCGCATACACCTGCACAGCAGTATCGGTCAACAAATGATTGACCATGGTGGTCACCGTCGACCCGACCGCCTGCCACACCGCGGCATCAGCCAGCGCGGCCTGCACCGCCATCGTCGTGACGACCTTGGCCGCCGCCTGAATCTGGCTGTTCGCCTGCAACTGCGCCAACACCGATGGCAGCACCGTCGACAGCTCTTGACCGGCAACCACAGCCGCGGCGACCGTCCCCGCCGCCTGAGCCAACGCCGCCGGCACCCCCGGCTGAGCCAGGATCGTCGGCAACGCCTGCCCCAACAGCGACGCCAAACCACCAGAGACCGCCGGCACCCCCAACAACGCCTGCACCGCCTGACCGAGCGCCACACTCACCGGACCCGCAATCGGATTGCCCGCCAACGCCTGCGCCACCAACACCGACACCTGCTGACCCGCGTACGCCTGCACCACCGCGTCGCTGAGAAGCTGATTGACCATCGTGGTCACCGTCGACCCGACCGCCTGCCACACCGCGGCATCAGCCAGCGCGGCCTGCACCGCCATCGTCGTGACGACCTTGGCCGCCGCCTGAATCTGGCTGTTCGCCTGCAACTGCGCCAACACCGATGGCAGCACCGTCGACAGCTCTTGACCGGCAACCACAGCCGCGGCGACCGTCCCCGCCGCCTGAGCCAACGCCGCCGGCACCCCCGGCTGAGCCAGGATCGTCGGCAACGCCTGCCCCAACAGCGACGCCAAACCACCAGAGACCGCCGGCACCCCCAACAACGCCTGCACCGCCTGACCGAGCGCCACACTCACCGGACCCGCAATCGGATTGCCCGCCAACGCCTGCGCCACCAACACCGACACCTGCTGACCCGCATACTGCCGCACCACCGACTGATCAACCAGGTCGGTGAGCACCGTCGACAACGCTGAACCGACCGCCTGCCACACCGCCAGATTGCTCAGTAGTGCGTTCACGGTCGTTGACGTGGTGGCGCCCACGGCATTCCGGATGACCGGATTGGCCTGCAGCGCAGCCAAAGCAGCACTGAGCGCCGTCGACGGATCCGTACCGGAGAAGATGGCGTTCGCGAGCGTGCCCGCAGTGCTCGACAGTGCGCCGACCACTCCAGCCTGACTCAACAACCCCGGCACCAATCCACCGAGCAGCGTGGATATCTCGCCACTGAAGGCCGGGTTGGCGAGCAACGTCTGCACCGCCTGACCGACCGCCACACTCACCGGACCCGCAATCGGATTACCCGCCAACGCCTGCGCCACCAACACCGACACCTGCTGACCCGCATACTGCCGCACCACCGACTGATCAACCAGGTCGGTGAGCACCGTCGACAACGCTGAACCGACCGCCTGCCACACCGCCAGATTGCTCAGTAGTGCGTTCACGGTCGTTGACGTGGTGGCGCCCACGGCATTCCGGATGACCGGATTGGCCTGCAGCGCAGCCAAAGCAGCACTGAGCGCCGTCGACGGATCCGTACCGGAGAAGATGGCGTTCGCGAGCGTGCCCGCAGTGCTCGACAGTGCGCCGACCACTCCAGCCTGACTCAACAACCCCGGCACCAATCCACCGAGCAGCGTGGATATCTCGCCACTGAAGGCCGGGTTGGCGAGCAACGTCTGCACCGCCTGACCGACCGCCACACTCACCGGACCCGCAATCGGATTACCCGCCAACGCCTGCGCCACCAACACCGACACCTGCTGGCCGGCGAGCTGCTGCACGATCGGAGAAACAGTCAGTCCGGACACCACGCTGTTGATCAGCGTCCCCACGGCGGACGGCACCGATCCGGACAACAGGGACGTCACCAACGCGCTGAACGTCACCTGCGCCGCGGACGGCAAGGTGTTGGTGGGCGCGGGCAACGGCGTACCGTCCACGACGCTCAACAGATAGTTGGCGACGTAGTTGGCCAGCGTGTTGTTGACTCCGGGCTGTGACATGAAAGTCGTGTAGGCGGTGCCCAATTGGACCGCCATGCTGCCGCCGACCGATGCCAGCAGCGCGGCGACGGCCGCGCTGACCACCGAGCTGACAACGGGTGCGGCGGCGCTCATGTCGGCCGGCAGGGAACCGGCAGCAAGCTGGCCGAGATAATCCGCGAGGGCGGTCGAGCTGACCGGAGTGGCCCAGGAAGGGGACGTCGAACCGATCAGCACGTTGACCGCACCGGTGAACGCGGCACCGAACTGCTGCTGGACAGCCGAATCGGCGAGGAACGTGGCGAGCGAATCCTCTACCGGTGTACCGATCAGCTCCTGCAGCGTCTGCTTGAAATCGAACCCGCTCAAGATGAAGTGCGCCAGCCAGGTCCCCAGCCCCACGAAGCTCGTCGGTAGAGGCACCGACGAGAAGACCGGCGTGAGCGCATCCGCCACGGTCGAATTGCCCAGCGATTCCTGCAGGAAGTAGCCGACGGCATTGCCGATGGTGACTCGGAGGTCCGGCGGGAGCGCCGCCAGCGCCGAGTTACCTGCGACCGTGGAGGATATCCAGGTCAGCATCGCCGGGTCGGTGACCAGGTTCTGCACCGTCGACGGCAGCAGTCCCAGGTCGTTGAACATCAACGCGTCGAGAATTGTGAAGAACGCCGACCCGACAAGTTTGGCAATCGGACCGGCTGATGGATCGAAAGCCGTTACCAGAGCCGCGATTCCGTCGATGATCAGCGGCTGCGCCGCCTCCATCGCCAGTTTCAGCGCGTAACACGCCGGGTCGATGCCGCAGCCGCCAAGCGACACATCCGCTGCCGCCAGTGCCATGGTCACCGCGTGTGCCGATGCCGTGCCCGCCGGGGTCGCCATTCCACCGTCGTGGCCGAACAGCAGCCCACCCGCGCCGCCCATGCCGCCACTGCCGACGGTGCCCGCGGGCAGAGATGCTTGCCCGCCCGCGCCACCGTCTCCACCGTTACCCGCTAGCCGCGCAGCGCGTCCGCCATCCCCGCCCGCGCCGCCCGCGTCTGCACCTGCGCCACCCTGGCCGCCCATTCCACCGTTGCCGAAGACCAGGCCGCCGTTGCCGCCACGGCCACCTCGACCGCCGGATCCGCTGTCGGTGCCGCCGCTTCCGCCGTCGCCACCGGCACCGCCGGATCCCCGGATCGAGAGCATTCCGGCGTCTCCGCCGTTGCCCCCCGCGCCGCCGTTGCCGGTGGCACCCGCGGCAGCGCCGGTTCCCCCCTTGCCGCCGTCACCGAAGAACAGTCCGCCCCGGCCGCCGTTACCGCCCGAACCGTTGTTGATGCCGATGACTCCGGCGCCGCCGTCACCGCCGTCACCGAACAAGCCCGCGGCACCGCCGTTGCCGCCGTTGAACCCGTCGCCGCCGTTCCCGCCGAAGAGCCCGGCGCTACCGCCGTTGCAGGCCCCACTGGTACAGGCACCCGCGTAGCCGGTGTAGCTGTAGCCGTTGCCGAACAGGATTCCCGCGTTGGGGTGAGCGGCGGTTCCGTCGCCGACGAAGATACGGATGAAGTCGGCGATCGGGTTCGTCGCCACCGCCGATGCGCGCGCCACAGGGTCGGACGGTTCGCCGGTGGGCACCGCCGACGACGGTGGTGATGTGCGGGCCGGGCGGCGCGACAGTTCCCGCCTACTGGCGGCCAACGCCGCCCACGCCAGCGGAGCACCGATCGGGGCGTCGTCTCGGGTGCCGCCGCCGAGGCGGTCGAGCAGGCTGCCTCCGGTTCCCGTTACCGAACCCTGGGACGGCGCCGTGATGACCGCCACCTCGGCTTCCGGCGCGGTCACAGTCTGCGAGTCAACGGAAATCGACGAAAGATCCGCAGCCGCGGACATGCTGCGCGCACTGCTCGCGCTGCTCGCGCTGCTCGCCGACGGTGACGGATCCGGCCCGACAGCGGGCTCAGGGGCAGCGGCAGAAACCGCCGTGGCCGGGCTGGGGGTACCGGCCACGCTCTTCTGATCGGCGGGGACGGAAGACGTGCGTGCACTGCGCTTCGATGACGGACCCGCCCCGTCCCCCGCGCGCGCGGTGGAGTTCGAACCACGGCCGGTCTTTGCGGCGCCCGATGATGGGGCCGCCGGGCCTGTAATGGAGCCGGCCGAGGGTGCAGCGTCGTTGCCAGGTGGCCGGTTCGGGTTTCCGACGGACTTTCCCGACCCCGGAGGCGAGGTAGATCCCGCCTGATTCCCCGAACCGGTGTCGGCGGTCGCCACGGCGGGGAAACCTGCGACCACGACACCCACACCGAGGGCTACCGCCAGTGCGCCGACGCGGCCGATGGACTGCGCCGAACGAGCGACCGGCACCAGCGACCATTCGCCCGCGGCATCCTCTACCGGGCGCACCATGCCTGTCGAAATTCGATGACGGCCGGCGGCGGACCCGGTCCGTCGTGTCTGCCGCGAGGGCTCGCCGCAGCCGTCGGCCGCGGTCACCGACGGTGTCCGATGACCATGCGATCCAGGGATGACCGTCCGTGATTGCCCGTGTGCACCAACGAGTGCTCTGTCATCGCATCGCCCCTCCGACAGCCATGCAGCAAATGTTTGCCTGACCTATATCACATAATCAGGCCGTTGGTGCAGGATCGCGGGGCGCCGTCACCGGCGAGGGCCCCAGAATGCTCCGCTTGGTCAAATCGCTTGGGTTGCAGTATCGGACGAGCGGGTCGAACGAACGGCGTATCTCAGATGAATATTATTTGATCAATCAACAATCGCCATCGCTTCCTGAGGCTTCGCAGAGGCCGTCAGGTACGGCAAACAGCAGCCCACGCTGCGTCATTGCCGTGACCGTGCGGCTCGCCGGTTTCGCTCAGTGCCTACACAGCGCTTTCCGAGTCTTGCCGGGTTCAGTGGATCCCAGATGACGAAAGGATTGACGCCGATGGACACCGACACCGTGGACCGCCAGTTCGCCACGCTGCAGGCTCAGGGGCAGCAGACGGCATCCCTCATCCAGGCGTTGGCCGACAAGCTGTCCGCCGCGACGGCGGCCGGTGATCCCAACGCGCGTGAGTGGGCGCTGGACCTCAAGGAGATCGCCCTCGCGATCCGCGATGAACAAACCACCACCACCGAGCTGCTGCAGGCCATCCACACCGTCATCGACACTCACGTCTCCACGGTGGCACCGCCGCCGCAGCCGGCTTACTACGCTCCTGCCCCGCAATACGCCCCGCCGCTGCAAGGACCTCCACCGTCACCCCCGGGCGGGACACTTCAGCGGTTCCTCGGCGGCCGCTTCGGTCAGGCGATGGTGACCGGTGCGGGCATCGGCATCGGCGACGACTTGGTGAACTCGATCTTCGACCGGTTCTGACTGGAAGCGACTGCCGGACAACAACTCAGCCTGCCGGCCGCTCATTGGGTCCCCAGTTCCACACCGCCGGATCGGCCTGCGGGTACTGCATGCAGACATCCGTGGCTTTGGCGACCACACCCTTGTTGTTGAAGAACAACTTCGCCCAGTTGCCCCAGTGGGTGGCCATCTGCTCGTAGTAGACGTTGGTCGCGGTGTCTTCGGAATACTGCCGGCGGCCGACGGCGTCGAGGGAGAAGAACCAGTAGATGCGGTCACGGGCCGCGTTCTCGACGTCGACGGGCCGATTGTTGTAGTCGATCATGTACCGCTGGTAGTACACCGGGGACGTATCGCGGGCCGCGGCCATGTATTGGTCGACGGTGCAGGTGGTTTCGATGATTCGCTTCGGAACCGGATAGTCATCGCTGGCATCTGCCGCGGCCTTTCCCGGCAGGACAACCACGCCGGCGATCATGGCGGTCACGATCAGACCCGTCCACATCGGACCCCGAAGTCGTTCTCGCATCGTGTGCCTCACCCTCTGCTGGTCTCGACGACCTGCTGCAACAGGACCTCTTTGTCCGGGCAGTAGACCGGATAGGCCATGCCCAGGAACTGCCAGGCCTGCGCTGTCGTGGCGTCCGCGGGAAGTTGTCGCGAGATGAACCGGGCGGAGTCGGCCGCGTTGCGGTCGACACCGCGATCGAGGCGCTCACAGGCGATCTTGGCGATCCAGGCGTTGTAGTCCTTGGGCCCGTAGACCCCCACAGTATGAAGCTGATTCGCGAAATCGGTGTCCGGGTCGGCGTGGGCCGCGGCCGGTGCCGCGATCATCAGCGCGGCGCAGGCAGCCGTGACGATCCTGATCGCCCGCCACCGCCCGACCGTCGTCATGCCAGCACCTCTTCACGGACGGGGTCGGTCTGCTGCGCAGGCCAGGCCTGGGGGCGGGGGCGGGGGCGGACCCGTTGCGGCCACCAGAACCAGCGTCCGAGCAATGTCGCGATGGAGGGCGTCAACAGGGATCGCACGACCAGGGTGTCGAACAGCAGACCCAGTCCGATGGTGGTGCCGACCTGTCCGATGACGACCATCTTGCTCACCGCCATCGAGGCCATCGTGAAGGCGAAGACCAGCCCGGCGGCGGTGACGACGGAGCCGGTCCCCACCATCGCCCTGATGATCCCGGTCTTCACGCCCGCGTGGATCTCTTCCTTCATGCGCGACACCAGAAGCAGGTTGTAGTCCGCGCCGACGGCCAATAGGACGATCACCGACATCGGCATCACCATCCAGTGCAACGGCAGCCCGATGAGGTGCTGCCAGAGCAGAACGGACAGGCCGAACGACGCGGCGAGACTGAGCACCACGGTGCCCACGATGACCGCCGCGGCCGCGAGGGCTCTGGTGAGAATCACCATGATGACGAAGATCAGGATCAGCGCTGCGATCGCGGCGATGATCAGATCCCAGTTGGCCCCCTGTTGCATGTCCGCGTACATGGCCGCACTGCCGCCGAGGTAGATGCTGGACCCCTCCAACGGGGTTCCCTTGATCGCGTCCGCGGCGGCGATCTTGAGCGGTTCGATCCGTGAGGTGCCTTCCTCGGTCAGCGGATCGCCCTGGTGAATGATGGTGAAGCGGACGGCGTGTCCGTCAGGTGAGAGGAACAGCTTGATGCCGCGCTTGAAATCGTCGTTGTCGAAGGCTTCCGGCGGCAGGTAGAACGAGTCGTCGTTCTTGGCCGCGTCGAAGGCCTGGCCCATCGCGGTGTTGTCCTTGAGCTGGGCCATGTTCTGGTCCTGCTGAGCTTTCTGCGCCTGATACTGGTTGAGCATCAGCTGCTTCTGGCTCTTCATCGACTCGATCATCGACGGCATGATCGTGACCATCTGTCCGGTCAGGTCGGACATCCGGTGAAGATC
Source organism: Mycolicibacterium aromaticivorans JS19b1 = JCM 16368 (assembly GCF_000559085.1). Classification (NCBI taxonomy): domain Bacteria; kingdom Bacillati; phylum Actinomycetota; class Actinomycetes; order Mycobacteriales; family Mycobacteriaceae; genus Mycobacterium; species Mycolicibacterium aromaticivorans. The sequence continues at coordinate 1,465,567 of NZ_JALN02000001.1, forward strand.
GGGCACGATGTCTTGGAAATCGTCCGACATTGTCGAGATGCCGTCGAGCGAGTCGAACACCGAGCGCAGCGACCAGCACATCGGAATGTCGAAACAGTGTGGCTCCCAATAGAAATAGTTGCGGATCGGCCGGAACTGATCGTCGAAGTCGGCAAGGTGGTCACGCACGGTCGCGATGTCGGCGGAGGTGACGTCCATCTTGGCTGCCATACTTCGGGTGACATCGGACAGCTGCTGGGTGATGCCCTCCATCTTGGTCATCGAGTCGATACTGACCTGCATGTCGTCAGCTTGTTTGAGAGTGTTGGCGATAATGGTCTGCTGGTAGTCGTTGTTCATGATCTGACCAGTACCGTTCTGGCTCAACGAATACGGAATGGTCGAGTGCTCGATCGGCTTACCCTCGGGCCGGGTGATGGTCTGCACCTGGGCGATCCCGTGCACTCGGGCCAGCGCCTTGGCGATCTTGTCGATGACGAGAAAGTCGGCCGGATTACGCAGATCGTGGTCGGACTCGACCATCAGGAGATCAGGATTCATCTTTGCCCGGGAGAAGTGCCGCTCCGCCGCGGTGTAACCGACATTGGCAGAAACGTTGTCGGGCAGATAGATGCGGTCGTTGTAGGTCGTGTGATAGCCGGGCAGCGCCACCAGACCGACTAGCGAAACGGCTATGGCGCAGACCAGGATCGCACCTGGCCAGCGGACGGTGGCAGTTCCCACTCGGTGCCACAGTTTGTGTCTCCCATTGCCTTTGGGCTCCAGGACGCGGCCGAACCGACTCGCCAGCGAGATGAGCGCCGGACCCAGGGTCAGCGCCATGGCGACCACGATCACCATGCCGCAGGCCAGTGGGATACCCATCGTCTGGAAGTAGGGCAGCCGGGTGAAGTGCAGGCACAGCGTCGCGCCGGCGATCGTCAGGCCCGACGCGAGTACAACATGAGCGGTGCCGTGGAACATGGTGTAGTAGGCCGATTCCCGGTCTTCACCCGCTCGGCGCGCCTCCTGATATCTGCCGATCAGGAAGATCGCGTAGTCCGTCGCCGCCGCGATGGCCAGCGTGACAACCATATTGGTCGCGAACGTCGTCAACCCGAAAACGTTGTGGTAGCCCAGAAACGCGACCACTCCCCTGGCGCCGGACAACCCGAGACCCATCATCACCATCACGATCAGCGTGGTGATGATCGAACGGTAGACAATCAGCAGCATGATCGCGATGACACCGAACGTGACGAGTTCGATCGTCTGCATGCTCTTGTCGCCGATGATGTTCTGGTCGGTCGTGGTGGCAGCAGGTCCGGTGACGTAACCCTTCACCCCGGGCGGGGCGGGTGTGTCCGCGATGACCTTTCGGACCGCCTCCACCGATTCATTGGCGAGCGTCTCACCCTGGTCGCCGCCGATGTACACCTGAACGTACGCAGCTTTGTTATCGGTACTCTGTGCAGCCGCCGCAGTGAACGAGTCGCCCCAGAAGTCCTGCACATGCTGGACGTGCTTGGTGTCAGCGCGCAGTTCGGCGACGATCTTGTCGTAGTAGGCATGCGCTTCTGCACCCAGCGGCTGATCGCCTTCGAGGACCACCATCACCGAACTGCTGGTGTCGTATTCCTTGAACACCTGGCCGACCCGTTTGGTGGCGATCAGTGAGGGCGCGTCGTTGGGGCTCATCGAGACCGCGCGGAGCTTTCCGACATCCTCGAGTGTCGGCACCACGGTGCTGAGCACCACGATCAGTGCGACCCAGCCAAGAAGGATCGGCACGGCCAACGTTCGGATCAGCCGGGGAATTCGGGGGCGGGCCCGGTGACGGGCCGCAGGGATGGCGTCGGTGGGCGTGTCGTCGACGTCGAGGCTCATGCGGATTTCACCAAGCAGAAGGTCGCGGCACTCATTCCCGTAGCGGTCCTTTCCTCCTTGACCACGTCATCGACGGTGATCCGGCATCCGATTTCGCTCCCGTCGCCCTGCGCGACGATGTTCGGCGAGGCCGACGGATTCGTCGTCCGCAGCGTCAAAGTCCATGGCAGCGAGACACTTCCGGTCCGCTGGGGTATACCGTCGAGGTCCACATAGTTGACCTGCGCGACGGCACCCGAACCGAACACCTCGTAGGTCACCACTTTGGGATTGAAGTCCTCGGCACCGTCGGACGTGATCGGCGTCACGACCACCGGGTTCGAGCCGAAGATCTCGCGGGCGCTCTTCACAGCGGCGACTCCCGCGGCGGCGACCACAACGACGAGCACCGGGATCCACAACCGGCCAAGCACCCGGGTCATCGGAGCGCTTCCGTGAACGCTATGACGGGCGATTGACCCTGGTGCGCAACGGTTGTCGTGAGCGGAGGGTCGCCAGCAGTTCTCATGGCCCCGGCCTTTCTGCGTGGACGACCGCGGCTCGTGCAGCCGGGAGTACTGATCAGTACCGAGAGATAAGCTAACTATAAAAACGGATAGAGTCAATCCACTTATTTGTGGCGGTCGTTACACTCGGTCACGTGAAGCCCGATTCGGCCAAGGAGCGTCCGCTGCGCAAGGACGCGCAGCGCAACCGGCAACGCATCATCGACGCGGCACGCGACCTTTTTGCGCAGAAGGGCATCGAACCCAGCCTCAACGACGTGGCTCACCACGCCCGGGTGGGAGTCGGCACCGTGTACCGGCGCTTTGCCACCAAAGAAGAACTGCTGGAAGCGATCTTCTCGGACGGGATCAATCAGCTGAGCACCTTTGCCGAACTGGCGGCGCGCCAGGAGGATTCGTGGCAGGGCTTCGCGTGGTTCGTCGAGCAGATGTGTCAGCTGACCGCAACCGACCGAGGTCTGCGAGAAATCGCCTTCAGCAAGAGCTGCGCAGGCGACCGGGTCAGCGCCGCCCAGGAGCGCCTGGTTCCCGCACTGAACAAGCTGGTCGAGCGAGCACAGGCGGACGGCCACCTACGGCCGGAGATCGCCGCTCCGGACATGCCCGTCCTCGGGTTGCTCGCCGGAACCGTCAGTGAGTTCGCGGGCACGGTCAATACCGAGTTGTGGCGCCGTTACGTCGCATTGTTCATCGACGGACTGCACAGCCGGACCGGCCAGACGCGGCTGCCGGTGGAGGCACTCAGCGAAACCGAACTCGACCTCGCCATGCACACCTGGGAGCCGGCGGGCCCACCCGCGGTCACTCCCCGCTGACGTCGAGACCGTGCGCGGCGGAGAACGCCAGCGCCTGAGCGACGTCGATGCGCGCGCCCCGGCACGCGGCGGTGGTCCACAGCGTGGGATCGATGCGCGCGCCCCGCAGGTCGGCCTGCTCGAGTCGCAGCCCGTTGGTGCGCGCACCGGTCAGATCGGCGCCGCGCAAAACGGCCTTCCGCAGATCGGCCTGCACCAGACTCGCTTCTCGCAGCCGGCACCCGGACAAGTCCACCCCGCGAAGGTCGGCGCCGCCGAGCACCGCGAGGGTGAAATCGACTTCATCGCAGACGAGCGGGCGCAGGCGGCAGTTCTCGAAGGTCGACCCGAGCATGCTGCAGTTCCGGAACGTGCTGTGCCACAAGGTGGTCCGTAGGAATCGACAGTTTCGGAACGCCGACCCCCGGTGCACCGATTCGGACAGGTTGGCGCCACCGAAATCGCATTCGGTGAACACCACCTGATCGGTCTGCAGGCCGGAGAGATCCTCGTCGCGAAAGTCGTGGCCGACGAATTCGCGATCGGTCCAGTGGTGCTCCGCCTCCACTAGTTCGGCGCCAGGCTCGCCAGTGCGTACTCGCTGATCGCGATCAGCGCGTCGGTGGCCGATTTGCGGTCCCTGGCATCGACGGTGAGCACCGGAGTGGTGTCGGGCAGGGTGAGCGCCCGCCGCACCTCGTCGGTGGGATACTTTGGCGCGCCGTCGAATTCGTTGACCGCGATCAGGAACGGCATTTTGCGGTGCTCGAAGAAGTCGACGGCGGCGAAGCTGTCCTGCAGGCGGCGCACATCGACCAGGATGATCGCCCCGATTGCGCCGCGCACCAGATCGTCCCACATGAACCAGAACCGGCGCTGGCCCGGAGTGCCGAACAGGTAGAGCACCAGATCCTGGTCGAGGGTGATGCGCCCGAAGTCCATCGCGACCGTCGTCGTCGACTTACCCGGTGTGGCGTCAAGCACATCCACCGCGGTGGACGCATCGGTCACCATCGCCTCGGTGCGCAACGGCATGATCTCCGACACCGCACCCACGAAAGTGGTTTTGCCTGCGCCGAACCCACCTGCGACGACGATCTTCGTCGAGGCGGATGATCGCCCCTCAGAGGGCTCGTAGGCCACGGAGGGTCCTTCCTATCAGGTCGCGGCGCTCGTCCGGTGTCGAGCGGTCGGTCAAAGTTGTCCGTACCCGAAGATAGCCCGCCGTGACGAGGTCACCGACCAGGACGCGCGCGACGCCGAGCGGAAGATCCAGCGAGGCCGAGATCTCGGCCACCGACGGGCTGTCGGCGCACAGGTCACAGATGCGCCCGCGGACATCCCCTGACGGCCAGTGGTGTTGTTTCGCCGACGGCACGGCCTGGATCGGCGCTTCGACGGGAAGCTCCACGGAGGTGTCGGTGCGCCCCGCGGTCAGCGTGTAGGGGCGTACCAGGTTCGCCTCGGCGTCACCGGTCACGACGGACGGGTGGCCCGCCGCGACGATGAGACGACGTTGCCCACCCGTTCCACCAGAACCGCCATCTCATAACCGATTTGGCCGATGTCGCAGCTGGGCGCGGCCAGTGTGGCCAGGTGCGATCCGTCACCCACACGCATCACCAACAGATAGCCCCCGGCCATCTCGACGACTGATTGCAGTACCTGACCTGCCTCGAAGAGCTGTGCGGCCCCCGCGGCCAGGCTGGCCAGCCCGGAGGTCACCGCGGCCAGCTGTTCGGCGCGATCACGAGGCAGTTGCTCGTTCGCCGCGATGAGCAGGCCGTCGACCGAGACGAGCACCGCGTGCGAGACTCCGGGTACGTCGCGGGCAAAGTTGGACACCAGCCAGTCGAGTGAATTGTGCTGCGGCCGCTGCGGCAAGGTCATGAGTGGTCTTGTCCGTTCTCTGCGGAACCGGCCTGAAGATCCGAACGCGCCGCGGTCACGCCACCGAAGTGGCTGCTGAACGAGGCGCGCACGGCGTCGGGATCGCGTTGCGGGAGCGCTGGGGCCGTTGTCTCCGCGGCGCCGGGCACCAATCGGGCGCCGGGATCGCGCACCGGCAGGCCGTGTTCGGTGTGGTCCTGCACGGGCACGTTGTCCACCTGCGCCGCGGTCTCCCAGCCGTTGTCCCACACCGATTTCCAGTCCTGGGGCACGGCGATGGTGTGCGGGTCGACCATCAGCTCGTTGAGCATCTTCTGATAGATGAAATCGGTGTCGGTGTCCTCGAAATCGGGTGCAGACAGCCCTGCCGCCAGCACGTCCATATCGCTGATGTCGAGGTGCTCGTCGCGCGTCTCCTCGGCGCGCACGCGAGCCGCGAAGAACCCTGAGGTGTCCGACGCGTGCGCGTTCTCGGCAGCCGACTGCTCAGTCCCGGCGAACCACAGCGACGGCTGCGGCTCGGGCTCGGGCTCGGGCTGAGGCTTGGTCTGGGGCTGGCGCGGCGCGCCGGTGATTCCGCTGGAGCCTGGGGATCGTCGCGGCAACCCGTTCGGATCGACCGCGTTCGGCTCGGCGGTAACCGGGGCCGGTGCTTCGTGGATGTCTTGCCCGGCAGCCTTTCCGGAGGGGGCGTCGTATCGCTGCTCGTCGGTGCCGACCGGCTCGCCATGCTCCAGGAGTTTGGCCGGGATGTAGAGTTCGGCCGTCGTTCCCGACGACGGCTCACCCTCGACGGCGTTGCGCAGCCGCACCTCCATGCCGTGCATGTGCGCCAGTCGCCCGACCACGAACAACCCCATGTGCCGGGTGTTGTCGGGGCTGACCTCGCCGCCGGAGTGCAGGCGCATGTTGGCGATCCGCAGGTCGCTGTCCGTCATGCCGATGCCGTCGTCGTGCACCTCGATCACGACTCCGGCATTGCCTGCGTGAACCGCCGTGACCCGCACCGGCGAGATCGGCGGCGAATACCGCAGCGCGTTGTCGATCAGCTCGGCGAGCATGTGCACCGCGTCGGCGGAGACGCGCCCGATCAGGGCCGAGTCGGACACCTCGCCGATCTCCACCCGCTTGTAGTCCTCGACCTCGGAGACCGCGCCGTTGACCGCGCTGGCCAACGGCAACGACTCGCGGTGGTCGCGCGACACCTGCGCACCGGCGAGCACGAGCAGGTTGGAGCCGATACGACGCATCCTGGTCGCCAGATGGTCGAGCCGGAAGAGGTTGTCGAGCCGTTCGGGGTCTTTCTCGTTGCGTTCCAGTTGGTCGATGAGCGAGAGCTGCTGATCGACGAGCGATCGGTTGCGCCGCGACATCGTTTCGAACATCTCGTTGATCACCAGCCGCAGCCGCGCCTCGTCGCCGGCCAACAACAGCGCCTGGGTGTGCAACTCGTCGACCGCGTGGGCGACCTGGCCGATCTCCTCGGTGGTGTAGACCGGCAGCGGCTCTGGTTCGCGTTCGTCGCCGGCCCGGACCCGGGCGATGCCCTGCTCCAGGTCGGTATGCGCGACGCGCAGGGCGCCGTCGCGCAGGATGCGCAGCGGCCGGACCAGGGACCGGGCGACTACGAACACCACGACCAGCGCGACGATGAAGGCGGCCAGCGCCAGCAACCCGTCGCGGATGACGGCGTGCCTGCGGTCGCCGGCCAGCCGCTGCACCGAGGTGGTGACCTCGTCGGTGGTGCTCGCGACGACCCTCTCCGCGATGGCATCGGTGGCCTGCAACGATTGGAGCAGCTCGGCGTTACCCGCCAGCGTGGCGTCCGGGCTGGACATGATGCCCATCCGGCGAACCATCTCGCTCTGCAGCGTCTTGGCCTCGGGCGAGCCGACGCCGAGGACCTGGCTCATGCCGAACAACGTCGACGGCTCGGTTCCGGCGAGCGTGATCATCGACGTGCGCAGTTCCGGCTCGGGCAGGTCGCCGCCCTGCTCGACGAGCAGCTCCTGCATCAACATCTGCCCGCGGGCGCCGATCGCGCGACTCAGACCCTGGGTCTGGGCGCGCAGTCTCTCGTCGTCGAGGCGCACCGAACCGTTGATCGCGTCCTCGGCGGTCAACAGGATCGGCGCGTAGGTGGTGATGCGGTCACGCAGCCCCATCGTGTTCGCCGACACCGCCGCCACCAGTTGCCGGCCACCGGTGAGCAGGTTGGTCACCCCGGTACGGACGTCGGGAGCGACGTCGGTGGAATTGAGCTTGTTCTGCAGGGTGGCTGTGCTTTTGTCGAATGTGTTTGCCGCGGACTGGGTGTCCCCGTTCGACGAGTACGCCAACAGCACACCCTGCAGGGCGCCGACGTAGCTTTCGATCACCGGAATCAGCTGGGCGCGATCGGCGGCGACCTGCAGGTCCCGTGCCGACTCGACGCCGTCCCAGATGCGGGCTCCGGCGAAGGCGAGCGCGAGCGCCAGTGGAACGGCGACGATCGCAAACACTTTGCCCCGCACCGGCCAGTTGCGCAGCGACCACCGCGACGGCCGCTTCGGCGGCACGGCTGTCGGCTGTTGAATCTGATTCATCGGTGACTTCCTGGTCATCGCTGCCCGTGTTGACCACAACGGAGCTGCGCATAACCCCTGGCAATTCGTCGAGTATGACAGCGATTGCCCAGCACTTCCAGAGTCGTTACTGAACAGAGAGATACTGGTGACGCCCACCCATTTCCCGTATGGGGGTGTCGAGCAAATTGCGCTGCGGCACAACTGAGATCATCAACTCATACGAATTACCTACGCTGGTTTGAGCAGCGCGACGAGAAAGTCGGAGTCATCGGAAAAGGGCCGCACATCCCATGTGGACAGCAGCAGATCGGGCGTGAGTCCGGCGTGAGCGGCGTCGTCGAGGAACTGGCTGTACTCGTAGTCACGCCCGGCGCCGAAGCCGATCACCGCACGGCCGTCGGGTTTGAGATGGGCACGCAGCCGGGTGAGCACCTGTACGCGCGTGCTGGGTGCGACGAACGTCATGACGTTGCCTGCCGAGACGATGATGTCGAACTGGTCGGTGATACCGCGCGCCGACAGGTCGAGTTCGGCGAGGTCGTCGACGAGCCAGCGTGGGCCGGGATGGTCCTGTTCGGCCGCCTCGATCAGTGTCGGGTCGACGTCGACGCCGACCACGTGATGGCCGACCGACGCCAGATATCCGCCCACCCGGCCGGGGCCACAGCCGGCGTCGAGAATGTGGGAGCCGCGCGCAGCCATCGCATCCACGAAGCGGGCCTCGCCGACCAGGTCGTCACCGGCGCGGGCCATCGCACGGAACCGCTCGATGTACCACCGGGAATGGCCGGGATCGGCCGCGACTTTCTGCATCCAGAGACTGGTCTCGACCATGCCGCCATTATCCCCGTGCCTGGACGGTGGCCATGTTCAGGCTGATGTTCTATTCGCCGCGGATCGCACCGAACACCGGTAACGCCATCCGCATGGTCGCCGCGACCGGATGCGAATTGCATCTGGTGGAGCCGCTGGGCTTCGACCTGTCCGAACCGAAGCTGCGCCGGGCCGGACTCGACTACCACGACCTGGCGTCGGTGACGGTGCACGCCAGCCTGGACCAGGCGTGGGCGGCGGTGACCGGCGCGCGGGTGTTCGCGTTCACGGCGCACGCCACGCGGTCGTCGTTCGATATCGCCTATCGGCCCGGCGACGTGATGCTCTTCGGTCCGGAACCGACAGGTCTGGACGAAGCGACGCTGGGCGACCCGCACATCACCGAGCAGGTGCGGATCCCGATGTTGTCCGGGCGGCGATCACTGAATCTGTCCAACGCCGCCGCGGTGGTGGCCTATGAGGCGTGGCGGCAACACGGCTTCGCGGGTGGCATCTAGACCCGCCGGGTCACCAGGTGTCCCAGTGGGTCAGCTGCTCGGCGGGCAACCGCTTGGCGGGCTTGAAATCGGTGCCCTTGGTATAGGCGATCGGCCACAGGCCGCCCTGGGTGTAGCGATCGAATGGGATGCCGAGCAGTTCGGCGGCCTGCTTTTCGCCGTCCCCGATCAGATGCAGCGTGGTGTAGGCCGAGCCCAGCCCGCGCGAACGCAGGGCCAGCATGAAACTCCAGACGGCGGGAATGAGGGAACCCCAGTAGGACGCCTGCATTCCGGCGGGGGCGCCGTCCGGGCGGCCCTCCAGACACGGGATCAGGAACACCGGAGCCTTCTCGAGGTTCTCGTTGAGATACTTGGCCGAGCTGAGCACCGAGTCCATCTGCGCATCGCGCATGTCGCCGCGGACCGGGGCGGGCATGTCGAGGTAGGGCGTGCCGGTGGCCCGGTAGATATCGGCCAGCGCCTTCTTCTTGGCGGGGTCCTCGACGAACAGGAATTGCCAGCCTTGGGCATTGGAGCCCGTCGGCGCCTGCAGGGCCAGATCCAGACACTCCATCAGCACCTCGCGCGGCACGGGCTTGTCGAAGTCGAGCCGCTTGCGCACCGATCGGGTGGAAGTGAGGAGTTCATCAACGGTCAGATCGAGTGTCATGAGCTGAGACTACATTCGGCCCCATGGCAACTGAACTGACTTCAGAGGTGGTCGATCGGCTCACCGGCGACAGGTACGGCTGGCTCACGACGGTGGCCAAGTCCGGCCAGCCGGTGCCCAAGCTGGTGTGGTTCTTCTTCGACGGCACCGACATCCTCGTGTACACCCAGCCGAGTGCGGCCAAGGTCCGCCACATCGGCTCCCATCCGCGGGTCAGCCTGAACCTGGACTCCGACGGCAACGGCGGCGGCATCGTCGTCGTGGGAGGCACGGCCACCGTCGACAGCGAGGACGCCGATCCCCGCGACGACGGGCCGTATTGGGCGAAATACGGTGCGCTGTCAGATCAATTCGGCCTCACCGAGTCGATGGGCGGCTACAACCTGCGGCTGCGGATCAGCATCGACAAGGTGTGGACGACGCCGACGGAGTGATGCTCGACTGTGCGTACTCATACGGCAATCGCGGCGTGTCGCGGATGAAATCGCACACTGGAGGTTTCGACTACCTGAAATCCCGGGAGCGCGAACTCACTGTCAACGTGATGCGACCCATCCGCTCGGCCATCACGGTCACCGCACCGGTGGCGTTCTGGACCTGCCCGCGGATCAGCAGCGCCGAAGCGGTCTGGGCCAGTTTGCGATGCCGATTCCACACCCCCGGCGTGCACAGCACGTTGACCATGCCGGTCTCGTCCTCGATGTTCATGAACGTCACGCCCTGGGCGGTGGCCGGCCGTTGCCGATGTGTCACCGCACCGGCGATCAGCACCCGGCTGCCGTCCGGCACGTCCAACAGTCGGTCGGCAGTGACCACACCCATCGCGTCGAGGTCCTCGCGCAGGAACTGGGTGGGATAGCTGTCCGGTGAGATGCCGGTAGCCCACACATCGGAAGCGGCCAACTCCACCTCGGTCATACCGGGCAACGCAGGCACATGCGATGACGAGCCGACGCCGGGCAGCCGGTCCGGGCGCTGGGACGCCGCCGCCCCGGCCGCCCACAGCCCCTCCCGTCGGGTGACCGCGAAACAGCCCAGCGCGCCGGCGGTTGCCAGCGCCTCGGTTTGCGGCACCGAAAGCTGCACCCGCCCAGTGAGATCCAGCAGTGAGGCGAACGGTCCGCCGGTGGCACGCTCCTCGACGATCCGCTGAGCCAGCTCGTCACCGATATGGCGCACGGCGCCCAATCCCAGCCGCACTTCCATCCCGGAGTTCTCCAATGTGGGATGCGCCAAGCTAGCGTTTACGTCGGGCCCGTGCACCGTCACGCCGTGCCTGCGGGCGTCGGCGACCAGAGACTGCGGCGAATAGAAACCCATCGGCTGAGCACGCAGCAGCGCGGCGCAGAACGCAGCCGGGTGGTGCAGCTTGAACCATGAGGAGTAGTACACCAGCGAGGCGAAGCTCAGCGAATGACTCTCCGGGAAACCGAAATTGGCGAAGGCTTCCAGCTTGTCGTAGATCCGGTCGGCGACCTCGCCGGTGATGCCGTGGCGCTGCGCCATCCCGGCATAAAACCGGTCCCGCAGCCGCCGCATCTTCTCGGTGGAACGTTTGGAACCCATGGCCCGGCGCAGTTGGTCGGCCTCGGCGGCCGAGAATCCCGCGCAATCCACCGCCAGCTGCATGAGCTGCTCCTGGAACAGCGGCACTCCCAATGTCTTTCGCAGCGCAGGTTCCATCGACGGGTGGTCGTAGGTGACCTCCTCGAGACCGTTGCGCCGTTTGATGTAGGGATGCACCGAGCCGCCCTGGATGGGTCCGGGACGGATCAGTGCCACCTCCACCACCAGGTCGTAGAACACCCGCGGCTTCAGCCGCGGGAGGGTGGCCATCTGGGCGCGCGACTCCACCTGGAACACCCCGACGGAGTCCGCTTTCTGCAGCATCTCGTATACCGCCGGTTCGGACAGATCCAGGCGAGCCAGGTCGACCTCGATGCCTTTGTGTTCGGCCACCAGATCGATGCAGTAATGCAGCGCCGAGAGCATACCCAGACCCAGCATGTCGAACTTGACCAATCCGATTGCCGCACAGTCGTCTTTGTCCCACTGCAGCACGCTGCGGTTCTCCATGCGCGCCCACTCCACCGGGCAGACGTCGGCGATCGGGCGGTCGCAGATCACCATGCCGCCGGAGTGGATGCCCATGTGCCGGGGCAGGTTCTTGATCTGGACCGCCAGGTCGACCACCGGCTCGGGGATGCCCTCGAGGTCAGCCGAGTCGGCCTCGGAATGCCAGTGACTGATCTGCTTACTCCAGGCATCCTGCTGTCCCTGCGAAAACCCGAGAGCACGGGCCATGTCGCGCACCGCACTCTTGCCCCGGTAGGTGATGACGTTGGCGACCTGTGCGGCATAGTCACGTCCATAGCGGTCGTAGACGTACTGGATGGCCTTCTCCCGAAGATCCGACTCGATGTCGATGTCGATGTCGGGTGGACCGTCGCGGGCCGGGGACAGAAACCGCTCGAAGAGCAATTCGTTGGCGATCGGGTCGACGGCGGTGACACCCAGCGCGTAACACACAGCGGAGTTGGCTGCCGATCCCCTTCCCTGACAGAGGATTTTGTTGTCCCGGCAGAACCGGGTGATGTCGTGGACCACCAGGAAGTACCCCGGGAACTTCAGCGCGGCGATGATCTCGAGTTCGCGTTCGAGCTGGGCGTAGGCCTCCGACGCACCGGCGCGCGGTCCATAGCGCCGCGCGGCGCCGATCATCACCAACTCGCGCAACCAGCTGTCCTCGCTTTGACCGGACGGTACGTCCGGGTACGGGGGCAGCTGCGGAGCGATCAGCGCCAGCCCGAAAGCGCACTGCTCACCGAGATCAGCTGCGGCGCTGACAGCTTCGGGATGCTGGGCAAAGAGCCGGGCCATCTCATCGCCGGACCGCAGGTGCGCACCGCCCAGCGGGGCCAGCCAGCCGGCGGCCTCGTCCAGCGACTGGCGTGCCCGAATCGCCCCCATCGCCATGGCGAGCCTGCCGCGGCTCGGTTCGGCGAAGTGCGCGCCGGTGGTGGCGACGATCCCCACCCCGAACCGGGGAGCCAGCGCGGCCAGCGCGGCATTGCGCTCGTCGTCGAAGGGATCGCCGTGATGACTGAGTTCGATGCTGACCCGGTCGCTGCCGAAGCGGTCCACCAGGTCGGCAAGCGCGGCGGCAGCCGCATCCGGTCCACCTTGTGAAAGCGCCTGCCGGACATGACCTTTGCGACAGCCGGTGAGAATGTGCCAATGTCCGCCTGCCGCCTCGGTGAGCGAGTCGTAGTCGTAGCGCGGTTTGCCCTTTTCGCCGCCGGCCAGATGCGCGGCGGACAACTGACGAGACAGCCGACGGTAGCCTTCCGGCCCGCGGGCCAGCACCAGCAGGTGCGGACCCGGCGGGTCGGGCACCTCGGTGCGAGCGGTATTGTCCAGCGACAGTTCGGCACCGAAGACGGTGCGCATGTCGAGTTCCTTCGCGGCCTCGGCGAATCGCACAACGCCATAGAGACCGTCGTGGTCGGTCAGCGCGATGGCCCGCAAGTCCAGCCGCGACGCCTCCTCCACGAGTTCCTCGGGGGTGCTGGCCCCGTCGAGAAAGCTGTAGGCCGAATGCGCATGCAGCTCGGCGTAGGGCACCGTCGAGCGCAGCGGGCGATCGCCGATCGGTTCGTAGGGTTCCCGTCGACGTGACCACGCCGGACTGTCTCCACCGTCGGCGTGCGGTTCACCCAGGGACAGGCCAGGGCGGCGGGGCTTGCCGTTGAGCACCCGCTCCATCTCGCCCCAACTCGGCGGCCCGTTGAACCAGCGCACCCGCCCAGTCTAATCGAACATGTGTTCTATGTCCGAATTGCCGGGAAAAGTAGACGAGGATGGTTGTCGAACCAAAGAAATGAGGGGCATGACGACGCAGGCACACAACCATGAGCTGGAGTCGGAGCGCGATTACCTGGCCGATCTCTATGACCGGCTCGACGCCAAGCGCAGATGGGTCAAAGCCCAGTACCGCGCCGCACTCTCCGGCCCGATCGACATCCAGGACGGCGGCACCCTGGTTGCCCGCGATGCCGAGGTGCGGACCCTGGCGCAATCCGCGGCGCGGTTGGACATCGCCGACCAGGGGCTGTGTTTCGGGCGACTGGACGCCATTGCGGGCGAGCGTCTCTACGTCGGCCGAATCGGCATCTTCGACGAGGACAACGAGCTACTCCTGCTCGACTGGCGAGCGCCGGCCGCCCGCGCGTTCTACATCGCCACCGCCGCCAACCCCGAGGGCATGCGTCGGCGTCGCCAGTTCCACTCTCTCGGGCGGCGACTGATCGACTTCACCGACGAGGTCTTCGGCCGTCCCGACCCGAACGCCGGTGACGACAGCCCGTTCAGCAGTGACGCGGCACTGCTCGCGGCCGTCAACGCGCCCCGTGGCCCGGGCATGCGCGACATCGTGGCGACCATCCAGGCCGAGCAGGACGAGATCATCCGGCTCGATCACCCGGGCGTGCTGGTGATCGAGGGCGGCCCCGGCACCGGAAAGACCGTCGTGGCTCTGCATCGGGTGGCGTACCTGCTCTACACCCAGCGGGCGCGGATCGAACGCCACGGGGTCCTCGTCGTCGGGCCCAACCAGGCGTTCATGAATCACATCGGGCGCGTGCTGCCGTCGCTGGGCGAGTCGGAAGTGGTGTTCTCCACGGTCGGCGATCTCCTGCCCGGTCTGCACGTCACAACCGAGGACACCCCGGATGTCGCCCGCATCAAGGGTTCTCGCGCGATGCTGGATGTCCTCGCGGCGGCGATCGCCGACCGCCAACGTGTGCCCGAGCAGCCGTTGGAGATCCCGCTGGGCGATGTCACGATGCAGATCGCCGCCGACACCGCTCAGTGGGCCATCGACGAGGCGCGCGCAAGCCGACTGCCGCACAACGCGGCTCGTGCGGTGTTCCGCGACATCGTCACCTACGTACTGACCGAGCGCGGGATCGCCCGGATCGGTCGCGGCTGGCTGACCCGCGACAATCGTGATGCCTGGGAGAAGGTGCGCGCGGACCTGCTCGCCGACCTCGAAGACAATGAAAAGTTCCTCGCGGCGCTCGACCAACTCTGGCCGGTCCTCGAGCCGCATGAGCTGCTGGCCGAGCTGTATACCTCGCCGGAACGGCTACGCACCGCCGGCGCCGACCCGGCGCTGCTGCGGGAAGTCGGTGACGCCTGGACGGTGTCGGACGTGCCGTTGCTCGACGAATTGATCGACCTGCTGGGCCGCGACAAGGCCGCCGACGATGCGGCCGCGCAGGCGCTCAAGGAAGAAACCGACTACGCCAGAGGCGTTTTGGAGAACATGGTCGCCCACGAGGATCTGATGGACGACGAAGACCACCTGCTCGCGCAGGACCTGATCGACGCCGAGGAACTCGCCGAGCGCTTCACCGAGCGCGACTACCGGGATCTCGCCGAACGCGCGTCCGCCGACCGGGACTGGACCTACCGGCACGTGGTGGTCGACGAGGCCCAGGAGCTCTCCGAGATGGACTGGCGGGTGCTGATGCGGCGCTGCCCGAGCAGGTCGTTCACGGTGGTCGGCGATCTCGCGCAGCGCCGCTCGATGGCCGGTGCGACGTCGTGGGCCGACATGCTGGAGCCGTACGTACCCGGCCGGTGGGTGTACCGGTCGTTGTCGGTGAACTACCGCACCCCCGCCGAGATCATGACCGTCGCCGCTGCGGTGTTGGCCGATTTCGCGCCGGATGTCCGGCCCCCGGAGTCGGTACGGGCATGCGGTGTGCGCCCCTGGTCCCGACAGGTCACCGCGGAGCAGATGCCTGGCGCCATTGACGAATTCGTCGCGGCGGAGGCCGGTCCCGACGGGACCAGCATCGTGATCGGACCGCCGGGCACGCCGGGGGTGGTCGCGCCGTCGGAAACCAAGGGCCTCGAGTTCGACGCGGTGCTGGTTGTCGAGCCGGAACTCATCCTCGCCGACGGTCCGCGCGGGGCGGCCGAGCTCTACGTCGCGCTCACCCGTGCCACCCAGCGGTTGGGTGTGCTGCATCAGCACCCGCTGCCGCCGGCGCTGGCCGGGCTTGTCGAAGACAACCGATGACTTTCGGGGGCGGGGCGAGTCCATCCTCGTGACGGAACCCGACACAAAGGAGTCCCCATGCCCGCCCTGCCCCCGGTGGTCGATCAGCAAACCTGGCGCGCCGCACTCGACGAACTCCGCGCGCGCGAGAAGGCCGCCACCCGTGAACTCGACGCGATCGCCGCGCAACGCCGGCGGCTGCCCATGGTCGAGCTGCCGGACTACATCCTCACCGGACCACACGGCCCAGTCGCGCTCGCCGAAGTGTTCAACGGATGTTCACAGCTGATCGTCTACAACCACATGTGGAACGACGGCGCGGACTGGCAGTGCCCCGGCTGCACCGGGTTCACCTCTCAGTTCACCCGCCTGGAATTCCTGGAGAACTACGACGCCCGCTTCGTCATCGTCACCAATGGGCCGATCAGCGAAGCCTTGGCTTACAAGGCCAAGGTCGGCAACAAGATGGACTGGTACTCGTCGTCGGACAGTTCGTTCGGTGCCGACGTCGACGCCGCCCCCAGCGCGGGGTTCGGCGTCAATGTCTTTCTGCGCGACGGCGATACGGTGTACCGGACCTGGCACACCAACGGCCGCGGCACCGAGCAACTCAGCCACTCCTTCGCCCTCATCGACCTGCTGCCCTGGGGACGCCAGGAGGAGTGGCAGGACTCCCCAGCTGGCTGGCCGCAGCGCCCGACATATTCCGGTTGGGCCGGCTCGGAGGACATTGCGCATGCCTACGGCGAAAGTCCTACGCTGCATACGTGACATCACCTCAGCTTCACCCGTCCGAACCGCACCACGATGCGTTCGGCAGTCGACTGAACTGGTTGCGCGCGGGAGTTCTCGGCGCCAACGACGGCATCGTGTCGACCGCCGGCATCGTGGTCGGCGTCGCCGCCGCGACTATCGACCGCGGGCCGATCTTCACCGCGGGCATCGCGGCGCTGGCAGCCGGCGCCCTGTCGATGGCGGTCGGTGAATATGTTTCGGTCAGCACGCAGCGCGATTCCGAGAAGGCGATGCTGAAAAAGGAACGCCGCGAACTGGACACCGAGCCTGCCGCCGAGCTGGAAGAGCTGGCTGCGCTCTACGAAGCCAAGGGCTTGTCCCCCGCGACCGCGCGCACGGTGGCCGAAGAGCTCACCGATCACGACGCGTTCGCAGCGCACGTCGACATCGAACTGCGGATCGACCCCGATGAACTGACCAACCCGTGGCAGGCCGCGTTCTCCTCGGCCGTGTCGTTCACGGTCGGCGCGGTGCTCCCACTGCTGGCAATCCTGTTGCCGCCGTCGTCGATTCGCGTGCCGATCACCTTCGTCGCCGTGCTGATCGCGCTGGGGGTCACCGGCTGGGTCAGCGCCCGCCTGGGCGGCGCCAATCCGCGGCGGGCGATCTACCGGGTGGTCATCGGAGGGGCGCTTGCCATGGCCATCACGTTCGGCATCGGCCACCTCGTCGGCGGCGCGGTCGGTTGACCGTCGGCGCGACGCCCGCCGCGATCAGTCGCGGTATTCGGCCGAGCCGTCGTCGAGCACGACCCGCGTGTTGGAACCGTCCGGCCCACCGGCCTCGGTGCGATACACCGCCCGGCCTGCCTCGGTGCGCCAGATCGAGGTGGTCAACGTCTCACCCGGGAAGACCGGCGAGGTGAACCGTGCGCTGACCGCGGTCAGCTTCGCCGCGTCGTTGCCTGCGAGTTCGGCCAGCAGCGCCCTTCCGGCGAACCCATACGTGCACAGCCCGTGCAGGATCGGCCTGTCGAAGCCGGCCATCTCACGTGCGAACCAGGGGTCGCTGTGCAGCGGATTTCGGTCGCCGGACAGCCGGTAGATCAACGCCTGATCGCCGCGGGTCGGCATCGCGACGCGGGCGTCCGGTTCGCGGTCGGGGAATTCGGGGGCCTGTGGACGTTGCCCGGGCTGGCCGCCGAACCCGCCCTCGCCGCGGATGACCGCGGTCGACAAGGTTTCGGCGATCAGCTCGCCGGTGGCCGGATCGGTACCCTTGCCCCGCATCACGATGATGGCGTTCTTGCCCTCGCCCTTGTCCTGGATGTCGGCCACCTCGGAGACCACCGAGAGCTGACCGGAGGCGGGCAGCGGTGCGTGCAGGCGGATCTCCTGCGAGCCGTGCAGCAGCATGCCCCAGTTGAACGACCCGACCTTGGTGGCCGCTCCGAACGCCGGGCAGCAGATCACCGCGAACGTCGGCAAGACCTGCTGTGTGATGTCGTGACTGTTGTCGGTGGTGAAGGCCAAGTCATCGGTGCCCGCACCGACGCCGAGCGCATAGAGCATCGTGTCGCGATCGGTCCACTGGTAGGGCTGAGGGTCGGTGACCGCTCCGATTGCCGTGGGGTCGATGGCCATTGCCGCACTCCTGAGGTCGTGGATGGAGAAACTCCATAGTCGCACTGGCTGCAATCGCGCCCACCACAGCGGTGGACAAGGCACGCTAGGAGCATGCATCTTCCGCGCGCCCGGACCCTCGTCTCGCTGATCGCTGCATTCCTGGCAGCCGTCCTCCTCGCCAGCTGCAGTTCCGATACCCCGCACGATCGCACGATCACCCTGACGTTCATCAGGCACGCCGAGTCGGAAGCCAACGCGGCCGGCGTGATCGACACGTCGGTGCCCGGACCGTCGCTGACAGAGGCCGGCGAGCAGCAGGCAACCGCAACGGCCAACCGGTTGAAGAGCAATGGGTACGACGGTGTCTACGCCTCGGACATGGTGCGTACCCAGCAGACCGCCGCGCCGATGGCCAAGGCCCTGGGCAAGCAGGTCACCGTGCTGCCGGGTCTCAACGAAATCTCGGCCGGGTGGTTCGACGGCCGCAGCGTGAAGAACGCCGCCGCGACGTACATGGTCGCCCCGGCCGACTGGCTGCGCGGGGACACCGACTTCAGCATCCCCGGTTCGGTCAGCGGGGCGGAGTTCAACGGCAAGTTCACCGGGGCGGTGCAGCGCATCTACGAGAGCGGCAACAACAAGCCCGTCGCGTTCTCCAGCGCCGCGTCAATCATGTTGTGGACATTGATGAATGCGCGTAACGCCAAGGACAGCCTTGCGACGGATCATCCGCTGCCCAACACCGGCCGGGTGGTGGTGACCGGCAATCCAGTGATCGGCTGGACGCTGGTGGACTGGGACGGCATCACCTCGTTCTGAGATGACGCAGATGAGCTTCGGCATGCCGCTGCGCGTGCGGTACGTCGAATGCGACATGCAGGGCCGGGTTTTCAACGGCCACTATCTGACCTGGTTCGACATGGCCATCAACGAGGCCGTCCGCGACATCTTCGGCGACTACCAGGTGTTGCTCGACGGCGGCATCGACTTCGTGGTGGCCGCGGCAGAGTTGCAGTTCCGCCAGCCTGCGCGGTTCGATGACGAGCTGGTGGTCGGCGTCGGCTTCGAACCCGTCGGCCGGACCTCGTTGAGCAGCCGCTTCGCCATCCGCCGCGGTGAGGAGGTGATCGCCGAGGCGACCATGATCCACGTCTGCGTCGACGCGGTGACGTTCGAGAAGCGGCCGTGGCCGGACTGGTTCCGGGAGCGGATGTCGTCAACGTGTTGACCGCGGCGTGATCGGCGATCAATGATGGCCCATGCGCTATGTCGTTACCGGCGGTACCGGGTTCATCGGACGTCGGGTCGTAGCCCGGCTCCTCGACAGTCACGATGACGCTCAGGTGTGGCTGACCGCCGACGATCCGTCAGCGCAGGCCCGAGTGGCACTGCTCGCGGCACAGTGGGGTGAGCGGGCGCAGCCCCTGACAGGCGATTCCCCGGCGGTCGCCGACCACATCGTCAACCTGCGGGCGGCCGACACCGAATCGGCCCTGAGGCTCAGCCGCGAGTCGGACGCGACGCTGCATCAACTGTCCTCGGTCGCGGTGGCCGGCGACTTCCGGGGCGAGTTCACCGAGGACGATGTCGACGTCGGCCAGCAGCTGCCCACCCGCCGTCACCGGGCGGCATTCGAGGCGGAGCAACGGGTACGGTCCTCGAATACCCGGTTCCGCATCTACCGAGCGGGGGTGGTCGTCGGTGACTCACGCACCGGCGAAACCGATCGGATCACCGGCCCGTATCACCTCTTCGGGCTGTTGGCGCGACTGGCCGCACTGCCGCCGTTCACGCCGATACTGCTGCCGGACCTCGGCCGGATCAATATCGTCCCGGTCGACTATGTCGCCGCGGCGATGGTGGAACTCATCCATGCCGAGGGCCTCGACGGGCAGACCTTCCACCTGACCGCGGCCGAGTCGGTGAGCCTGCGCCAGATCTACCGGAGCGTGGCCCGATGCGCCGGTCTGCCGCCATTGCGCGGCGGCCTGCCCCGCCAGGTGGCCCAGCCGCTGCTCGCCGCGCACGGACGGGCGAAAGTGTTGCGCGACATGGCGGCAACGCAACTCGGCGTACCGCCCGAGGCCATCGACACTCTGCAGACCACCGCCGTGTTCGGTTCGGACACCACCCGAAAGGCATTGCTCCCCAGCGGAATCGAGCCGCCGGCGTTCTCCGCCTACGCCCCCGTGTTGTGGCGGTACTGGGCCCAGCACCTCGACCCCGAGCGCACCGGCTCCGATTCCGGGCGACCGCTGGCCGGCAGGCACGTGATCATCACCGGTGCGTCCAGTGGCATCGGTCGCGCCTCGGCCGTGGCGGTGGCAGCCCGCGGCGCCACCGTGTTCGCGTTGGCGCGCAACGGTGAAGCGCTCCACGAGTTGGTCGACGAGATCACCGCCGACGGCGGCCGAGCCTTCGCATTCAGCTGCGACGTCACCGACACCGAATCGGTCGACACGGCGATCGCCGAGATACTCGGCCGGTTCGGCCACGTCGACTATCTGGTGAACAACGCGGGCCGCTCGATCCGCCGATCGGTGACCGCCTCGACCGACCGGCTGCACGACTACGAACGGGTGATGGCGGTCAACTATTTCGGCGCGGTGCGCATGGTGCTGGCGCTGCTGCCGCACTGGCAGGCGCGCCGGTTCGGCCACGTGGTCAACGTGTCCAGCGCCGGTGTGCAGGCCCGCAACCCCAAGTACAGCTCGTACCTGCCGACCAAAGCGGCGCTCGATGCTTTCACCGACGTGGTGGCCTCGGAGACGTTGTCGGACAACATCACCTTCACGACGATCCACATGCCGCTGGTGAAGACGCCGATGATCGCGCCGTCGGGCCGGCTGAACCCGGTGCCGCCGATCAGCGCCGAACACGCGGCAGCGATGGTGGTGCGCGCACTGGTGGACAAGCCGGTCCGGATCGACACCCCGCTGGGGACGCTGGCCGACGCCGGCCAGTATTTCACTCCGAAGCTGGCCCGCCGGGTCCTGCACCAGCTTTATCTGGGCTATCCCGACTCGCCCGCCGCCCGCGGCGAGGGTCGGCGCCCGTCTGCCCACGGTCCGCGCCTGCCGGTGATCCGGCTTCGCGCTCCGCGCCCGGTCAAACAAGTCGTGCGCCTGGTACCCGGCGTGCATTGGTGAACTCAGCCAGTTCATAGCGACAATCCAACAGCGGGCCCGGTGGGCCCTTAGGCTGACCGCATGCGGACGGGCTGGCAGCTATTGGAGCGGCCGGCCAAGCACGAGGTCATCAAGGCCGCGCTGGCAGACAGCGAAGCTTCCGGGGTGGTGATCACCGGTGCGGCCGGGGTCGGCAAGACGACGTTGGCCCGGTCGGTCACCTCCGCCCTGCCGGGCCGCGCCCGATGGGCCGCCTGCACGACATCGTCGAGCAGCATCCCGCTTGGCGCGTTCGCGCAATGGGTCACGCCCACCGAAGCGCGGGATCCGATCGAACTGCTGTTCTCGGCGCGCCGGTCCCTGCTGGCCGACGGTCCGGCGGTGATCGGTGTGGACGACGCACACCTACTCGACCAGCTGTCGGCCACGCTGCTGCACCAGATCGCCGTCGAACGCACCGGATCGATCGTCGCGACGGTCCGCAGCGGGGAACCCGTCCCCGATTCGGTGATGACCCTGTGGAAAGACGGCTACCTGCACCGCATCGACCTGGAGCCGTTCAGCAGGGAGGAATGCATCGCCCTCGTCGAGTCGGTGCTCGGCGGCACCCTGGAGGAGCTCAGCGCCAACGTCATCTGGTCACAGTCGGGCGGCAACCCGCTGTTCCTGCGGCACATGGTGGAAACGGCGCTGGAGACCGGCACCCTGAGCGAGGTCAAAGGCGTGTGGCAGTTGCGCGGGGCGACGACGGTGTCGTCCGGTCTCGCGACCCTGTTGGAAAGCCGCTTCGACCACGCCGACCCCGACGCGGTGACCGCGCTGCGACTGCTGTCGCTGTGCGAGCCGCTGGACCTCGACGCACTGGTGGAACTCGCCGGTGAGCAGGCGATCGACGCTGCCGAAAAGGCCCAGCTGATCCGGATCGACCGGGACGGCCCTACGCTGGCCGCACGCATCAGCCATCCGCTCTACGGGGATGTCATCCGGCGGCAGATCGGAACGGCATCGGCGCGGATGCTGCGCGGCCGGATCGTCACCGTGCTCAACCGGCGGAAACCGACATCGGTGGCCGGGCGGATCAGGCTCGCGGAGCTGTATCTGGACAGCGACCAGACCGCCGACACCGGGCTGCTGGTCGCCGCGGCCAAGGACGCCGTGTCGCTGGCCAACGCACCGCTGGGAGAACGGTTGGCGCGCACCGCATTCGAACGCGAAATCGGTATGCGACCCGCGCACCTGCTGTCACGCGCGCTGATGTGGCAGGGCCGGCCGGTCGAGGCCGACGAGATCTTGGCCCGGTTCGACCCCGACGACCTCGACGAGGGTCAGCTGCTGCTGTGGGGTGTTCCGCGGGCCTCGATCGTGTTCTGGTCACTCGGTGAGGTCACGCGCGCCTACGAGGTGATGGAGTTGCTGCGGAGCCGGGTCACCCATCCGGTCCTGCGGCCAATGGTCGACGCGGCCGACGCCGCGTTCACAATCTTCGAGAACAAGCTGCCCGAAGGTCTGGCCAAGGCCCAGGCGGTGTTGTCCGATCCCGCGGCACCCGAACAGGCGGTCGAGACCGCCGCCTTCGCGGCCGGGATGGCGATGCCGCTGGCCGGACGCGGCGATGAGTTCACCGCGATCATGGCGCGCTGCTTCGACACCCAGAAGTCGACCGACGGTCTGATCCGCATGCTCGCCCGGTATGGCGAGGTGCTCGCGCTGGTGCACACCGGCGAACTCGACAAAGCCGAGATGCACGCCGCGAACTACGCCGAGTTCTCCTCGTCAGGAGAGTTTCTCGGCTGGGCGATCGCCAAGACGATGTCAGGTTTGGTGGCGACCTACCGGGGCCGGTTCGCCGACGCGATTCCGACACTCGAGCAGGCGATGGCGGCATTCAACGCGGAGAACTCGCTGCCGTGGCGGTTGCCCGGCCGGCTGTTGCTGGCCCGCGCCTATGCCGGCCTGGGCAGAGCCGATGACGCCGAGCGGGTACTGGCCGAGGCCGCCGAGCACGTCGGCCCCTCGGTCGCACTGTTCGACCCTCAGGTGTTGGTCAGCAAGGCGTGGATCGCCGCGGCTCGCGGCGGGGGGCGCCGCGCGGTCGAGCTGTCCCGCGCGGCTGCCGACGTCGCGCACCGCAGCGGGCAGCTGGCGGTGGAGGCCGAGGCATTGCACGATGCGGCCCGCTTCGGCGACCGCAGGCTCGCGAATCGGCTGCAGTCGCTGGTGGCGGGTGTCGATGGTCCGCTGCCGCAGCTGTATGCCCGTCACGCCGCAGCGGTGGCGGACTCCGACGGCGACGCGCTGGACGCGGTCAGCCTCGAGTTCGAACGCGCCGGACTGCTGCTGTCGGCCGCCGACGCCGCCGCCCAGGCGGCCGCGAGCCATAAGCAGCGCCATGACCGCCGCAGGGAGATCGAATCCGTAACGCGGGCAATGTGTTTGGTCGCCACATGCGGAGGCGCCTCCTCCCCCGCCATCCGGGCCGCGGCGCGACCGCTGCCGGTGACCGCGCGTGAACTCGAGGTCGCCGAGCTGGTTGCGGCCGGGCTGTCGAACCGCGAAATCGCCCATCAGCTGTCAGTTTCGGTGCGCACCGTGGAGGGACACGTGTACCGGGCATGCCTGAAACTCGGTGTGTCCGATCGCGATGGGCTCGCCGCCATCATCCGACCACGCGGTACGCGCGATCCGCAGAGTTGACGCTCGGGCAGGTATCGTTACCGCGGTGAGCGTCGGGGATGACCAGCCTACGGCCCTGCCCGTTTTCGCCGATGTGGACACCGGCGTCGACGATGCGATGGCACTGGTGTACCTGCTGGCAAGCGCCGATGCCGACCTCGTCGGCATCGGCGCCACCGGGGGCAATGTCGACGTGGATCAGGTGTGCCGCAACAACCTCGGGTTACTCGAGCTGTGCGGAGCACCCGAGATCCCGGTGTCCCGGGGCGCCGACCAACCGCTGAGCGCCGCTATGCGCACCGCCGAAGACACCCATGGCCCGGCCGGGTTGGGTTATGCCGAATTGCCGCTGCATCACCGCGAACTCACCAGCTATGACTCGGCCGAGGCCTGGGTCCGCGCCGCGCACGCCCTACCCGGGGAGCTCATCGGTCTGGTCACCGGGCCGATGACCAATCTCGCACTGGCTGTGCGTGATGAACCGAACCTTCCGTCGCTGTTGCGCCGGCTGGTGATCATGGGCGGGTCGTTCGACTACCGAGGCAACACCACTCCTGTTGCCGAGTGGAACATCAGCGTCGATCCGGAGGCCGCGGCAGAGGTGTTCGATGCGTGGGGGCGGGCCGCGGATGCCGATGCGATTGCCCCGCATCAGCTTCCGATCGTGTGCGGGCTGAACCTGACCGAGAACATCGCGCTGACACCGAAGGTCCTGAGCCGCCTTGCCACCGCGGCAGACACCGCCACCACCGCGATGAGCGTGCTCGACGCGCGGGGCACCCGGTCGACGGCCGACAACCATGTAATCCGCGCGCTCGAGGATGCGATGCGGTTCTATTTCGAGTTCCACTTCGACCAGGGCGAGGGCTATCTGGCGCATCTGCACGACCCGCTGGCGGCGGCGGTGGCACTCGATCCCGGGCTGATCCAAACACGCGCGACGACCGTGGACGTAGAGCTCACCGGAACGCTGACCCGCGGCATGACCATCGCGGACTGGAGCCGGCGGTGGGGCAGGGAATCCAACGCGCACGTCGGCGTCGGGGTCGATCCGGAGGCGTTCTTCGACCGGTTCATCGAACGGGTGGGTCCGTTCGCACGGCGGCTGGCTCATTCGTAGACGCCCTCCAGGTACCACCGGCGCTGCCGATAACACAGCAGCAGCGCGGCGCCGGGTTGGCCGTCCACCAGCACCTGAGCGCGTGCCGTGCGGCCGGCCCTGGGCTGTTGGCTCTGATCCCACCACCGCTCGTCCACCGACCACGGTCCGGCCCACCAGCTCAGCGCACCCTGGTAGTGGTGGCCCGTACCGTCCAATCGTGCAGGCTCGGCCGTGAACATCCCGCGAGCGGTGATCCGGACCGGATTGCCCTGAGCGTCAAGTAATTCCACCGGATCATCCAGGATCACCACCGGCGCGGGCTCGGGGAGCCTGCCGGGCCACGGCCGGTCGGGGTCGGCTCTGGGCACCAGCTCGTCACCGAGCGGGGTCAACGTGATGCGCTCGGCGGGACCACGGCCACCGGACAACACCGGCAGCTGGACGGCCTCCTGCCCCAGCAAGCCCTGCACCCGAACCAGCGCCCGGCGCGCCCGCAACCGGTCCTCTTCTCCGACGCCACCCCACAGGGGTAGCTGAAGCGCTTCTGCGGAAACAACTTCCACCGGCTGCAGTCGAAGCATGGTCACCGGCGAGTTCGGGCGATCCTCAGGCCGGCGTCTGTTGAGCCAGCCGTCTAGCTGCCAGCGCACCCGGTCGGCGGTGGCATCCTCGGTCAGCGGTTCGGCGCAGCGCCATACCCGGGTCAGCTCACCGCCGTTCGCGGTGACGGCATGGATGGCCAGCCTGGTGCATCCCACACCGGCAGCCTCCAGGCTGCGATGCAGGGCGCCGGCCAGCGTCCGGCCGGCGAATGCCGCTGCGTCGACCCGGTCGACCGGCGGGTCGCAATTCAGTACCGCATCCAGGTCGGCAGCCGGCTCACGGCCGGACGGCCCGCGTACCGGTTCCCCGCGGGCGAAGCGGTGCGCGGCCATCCCGTCGGCCCCGAACCGGGAAGCGACATCGCTGCGCGACAATTCCGCGAACTGACCGAGGTTGCGAATACCCATGCGCCACAACAAGTCAGCTAGTTCCTCCCGGCCAGGACCGGACAGGCTGGGCTCGCCGGACAGCTGACGGATGGACAGCGCCGACAGAAATCTGGCATCCCCACCGGGCTCGAGCACCCTACCTGCGCGGGCCGCGAAGACCGCCGTCGGCAGCTGATCGGCGATCCCCACCTGACATTCCGCACCGGCCGCGGCAACGGCGTCGACCAAGCGCTCAGCGGCGGCGGGTTCCGAGCCGAAGTAGCGGGCCGCGCCGCGAACTCCCAACACCAGCAGTCCCGGCCGCAGCACCTCGGCGCGGGGTACCACCTCGTCGACCGCAGCGGTCACCCCTTCGAAGTAGCGGGCGTCGCGGGCCGGGTCGGCGGTGACCACGTGCAGCTGCGGGCAGCGGGCTTGCGCCTCGCGCCGGCGCAGCGTGCGACGCACCCCGGCGGCGCGGGCGGCAGCCGAACAGGCGATGACGCGGTTGGCCAGGGTGACCGCGACCGGGGCCGTCGCCGGCAGTCCGGCTGCCGCGGTCGCCGCGACCGCCGGCCAATCCATGCACCAGATCGCCAGCACCCGGCCGGTCATGTCAGCTCACCCTGGACCGGGCGGCGCGACCGTGCGCCCTGACCGACAGCCGGACCCGACTGATACGACCACAGCCCGACACCGGGGCATCGCCACGACCCGCGGTGATCTCATAACCGCGCACCCGCGCGTCAAGACGCATCGTCGCGCCTTGCCAGTCCCCCCGGGCAACCAGCAGGGTGCAACCCTTCTGCCGAGCCCGGGCCACCACCGCCCGCGCCCGGGTGGCGGTCACCGTCCGGCCGGCCAGCCCGAGCACAACCAGATCCATCCCGTCCATCAACACCGCGGCCACCTCGACGGGGTCGGTGCCCGGGTCCGGGATCATCGCCAGCCTGCTCAGGTCCGCACCCATCTCCACCGCGGCCAGCAGACCGAAATCCGGCAGTCCGACCACGGCCACATGTCCCCCGCCTGCCGTGACCGCCGCCGCCATACTCACCGGAAGCGAGAGCGCTCCTGATGCCACTGCGACTGCGCCGCGCGGCAACCCCGCAGGCAGATGTTCGGCCAGCGATTCAGGGACCGGCAGCAAACTTTCAGAGGCAGGAATGACCTCATCCGCCACATCCGTAACAGGTCGGGTGACGCCTACCTTCCCGGATACCGCCGCCATCTTGCGTCGCAGCTGTTCTAGCTGCTCAGCACGGTTGAGCTGACGTTCATCCAGGGCAATCGCCGCCGTCATCGGCCACCTCCAACCACGATCCCGATTCACTGTGTTCGAATGTATGTTCGATAAGCCGAGTAAACACCCACCCACCGACAGCGTCAAGCGCGAAATCTCCCGGCTGTGCACCCAAGCTGACGGTGGTGACGCGGCCGAAATCGCACCTGGCACGATGCAGGGCATGACGATCAACCGCGAACAAGCTGACAAGGTGGCCAAGGGAGCCGGCTTCATTGCCGCGCTCGACCAGAGCGGCGGTAGCACCCCCAAGGCGCTGAAGCTCTACGGCATCGCCGAGGACGCCTACTCCGGTGACGAGCAGATGTTCGACCTCGTGCACGAGATGCGCACCCGGATCATCACCAGCCCGAGCTTCAACGGCGACCGGATCATCGCGGCCATCCTGTTCGAAATGACGATGGACCGCGAGGTCGACGGTCGTCCCACGGCCGACTATCTGTGGAACGTCAAGAACGTCGTGCCGATCCTCAAGGTCGACAAGGGTCTGGCCGCCGAGGAGGACGGCGCCCAGGTGATGAAGCCCATCGACGGCCTGGACGCGCTGCTGGCCCGCGCGAGAGACAAGGGCATCTTCGGCACCAAGATGCGTTCGGTCATCAAGCTGCCCGGCGGTGGCCTGGACGCCGTCGTCGAGCAGCAGTTCGCGATCGCTCACCAGATCCTCGGCGCCGGACTCGTGCCGATCATCGAACCCGAGGTCGACATCCACAGCCCGGAGAAGGCCGCCGCCGAAAAGCAGCTCAAGTCCGCGATCATCAGTCACCTCGGCGCCCTCGGTGACGACCAGCAGGTGATGCTCAAGCTCACCCTGCCCGACACCGACGACCTCTACCACGAGCTGGTCGAGCACCCCAAGGTGATGCGGGTTGTCGCATTGTCCGGCGGCTACAACCGAACCGATGCCTGCGAGCGCCTGGCCCGTAACCACGGTGTCATCGCCAGCTTCTCCCGGGCGCTGACCGAGGGATTGACCGCCCAGCAGAGCGACGACGAATTCGACAAGACCCTGGATGAGGCGATCGCCGAAATCGCCGCCGCCTCAGCGACTTAGATTTCCCGTTGAAATAGCGCTGAGAGCGACGGCCCAGTCCGGACGACTGCTCTCAGCGCTTTTTCAATGTCCGTTCACCATGCGCGAGACGTCGTGCGCCCACATCTCCGCGTACAACGTCTCGGTGGCCACGATCGCGGGTGCATTGAAGCCCAGGATGTTCGCGGCCGTCAGCTGGACCAGCGTCGCCCGGTTGGCCGCGATCGTCGCCGGCGATGTTCCTGCGGCGAACGCCGACTCATAGGCCGCAGCCGCGGCCGCCGCCTGCGTGGCGGCACTCTCGGCTTGTGTCGCGGCGGCGGACAACCACCCGACATAGGGTGATGCCACCGTGGCCACGGCATGGGACGCCGGGCCCGCCAACGTGGTTGAGCCGAAAGTCGTGAACACCCGGTCGATGCCCTGCGCCGCCGCGTTCAGTTCGTCGGCGAGTCCGTTCCAGGCCGCCGCCGCCGACAGAAGCAGCGGGAACCCGCTCCGCTGTAGAGCCGGTTGGAGTTCACCTCGGGGGAAACAGAGGTGAAATCGAAGACCGCTAGCCGCGCTTCATGGGAGAAGGTTTTAGCCTGCTCTTCGATCGCCTTGTGTTGCGCGGCGATTTCCGAGTCCTGCTCGGTCAAGGAAGTGTCGCCCACGACGTTCGCGCGAACGCCTGCAACGGCGCTGCGGCTCTTCGGCTTCGAGCCGGCCGTCGGCAGCGTGGTCACCGTGACCCCAGTCGAACGCGACGCCGGGCCCGCAGAGTGCTTCTGGTGATGGGCCGCGCCGGACGAGCCCGTCCCGGCGCTGTCCGCGTGCGCGGTACCCGACCCGAAAGCCAGTACGGCGCCGGCGCTCAGGGCGAATAGCCCGGCACCGATCCAGAGGTACAACTCCCGACGCGATTCGCTCACCATGGAAACCTCCCGACCTGCGCCGACATCTGACACAGCAAACCGCACGCTAGCACAGGCGGGGCGCAATCACTCCCACTCGATGGTGCCGGGAGGCTTGCTCGTCACATCGAGCACCACCCGGTTCACCTCGGGCACCTCGTTGGTGATGCGCGTCGAGATGCGCTCCAGCACCTCGTAGGGCACCCGGGTCCAGTCCGCGGTCATCGCGTCCTCGCTGGACACCGGCCGCAGCACGATCGGATGACCGTAGGTACGTCCGTCGCCCTGCACGCCGACCGAGTGGACATCGGCCAGCAACACCACCGGGCACTGCCAGATCTG
Organism: Mycolicibacterium aromaticivorans JS19b1 = JCM 16368; assembly: GCF_000559085.1. NCBI lineage: Bacteria > Bacillati > Actinomycetota > Actinomycetes > Mycobacteriales > Mycobacteriaceae > Mycobacterium > Mycolicibacterium aromaticivorans. Next base: position 1,495,048 of record NZ_JALN02000001.1, read on the forward strand.
GCCGTCCAGACCGGCCGACGTCAGCTCCTCGCGGGCGATCAGGTCGGCCCGGCGCAGGGTGTCCAGCCGGGACGCCGTCACCTCACCGACGATCCGGATGCCCAGCCCCGGACCCGGGAAAGGTTGGCGGCCAACGATGTCTTCCGGCAGTCCGAGCTCGCGTCCCACCGCCCGCACCTCGTCCTTGAACAGCAGGCGCAACGGCTCGACGAGCTTGAACTTCAGATCGGCGGGCAGGCCACCAACGTTGTGGTGGCTCTTGATGTTTGCCGTCCCCGTTCCGCCACCGGACTCGACGACGTCGGGATACAGCGTGCCCTGCACCAAAAATTCCACCGGATGACCGTCGGAGTCGTTCTCGGCGAGCAGGTCTCGCACCGAACCCTCGAACGCGCGGATGAACTCCCGGCCGATGATCTTGCGCTTGCCTTCCGGGTCATGCACACCCGACAACGCCTGCAGGAAGCGCCCCTCGGCGTCCACCGTAACCAGGCGGGCGCCGGTGGCGGCCACGAAATCCCTTTGCACCTGCTCCCGTTCACCGGAACGCAGCAATCCGTGGTCGACGAACACACACGTCAGCCGGTCACCGATGGCGCGTTGGACCAGTGCGGCGGCCACCGCGGAATCCACCCCACCGGACAGACCGCAGATGGCCTTGCCGTCGCCGATCTGCTCGCGTACCTGCTCGATCAGGCTCTCGGCGATGTTGGCCGGGGTCCAGCTCGCACCGATGCCGGCGAAGTCGTGCAGGAACCGGCTGAGCACCTGCTGGCCGTGGGGGGTGTGCATGACTTCCGGGTGGTATTGCACCCCGGCCAGCCGACGGGCACGGTCCTCGAACGCCGCGACCGGCGCACCGGAGCTGGCGGCCACCACCTCGAACCCCTCCGGGGCCGAGGTGACCGCGTCGCCGTGGCTCATCCACACCGGCTGCGAACCGGGCAGACCCGAATGCAGTTCCCCGCCAAGCACTTCCAGTTCGGTGCGACCGTACTCACTGGTGCCGGTGTGAGCGACGGTGCCGCCGAGCACCTGGGCCATGGCCTGAAAGCCGTAGCAGATCCCGAATACCGGCACATCGAGGTCGAAGACAGCCGGATCGAGTTGCGGGGCGCCATCGGCATACACACTGGCCGGTCCGCCCGAGAGCACGATGGCCTGCGGATCCTTGGCCTTGATCTCCTCGACAGTCGTGGTGTGCGGGATGACCTCGGAGAAGACCCGGGCTTCCCGGACCCGACGGGCAATCAGCTGGGCGTACTGGGCGCCGAAATCGATCACCAACACAGGACGAGGCGAGGGGGACGTCACGCATAGAGTCTAGTGCGCGCAGATCGCCCGGCCCGCTCGGCGGGCGCGGGTAGCGTTCCGCTGATGAAAGCCCTGCCGGCGGTGGCCGTCGTCGCCGGCGTGCCGGCGCGGCACCCCTCCAGCACCACCGCACGGCCGCTGACGGCCACCAGGCTGCCCTCCGCGTCGCCATTCCCCCCCGGGTCACGGGGTGACGCCGGCCAAACGCCAGGTCGAGGGGCGGCTGGTGCGCGCTCCGGCACCGCCGAGTCGCGGCACCGCGGCGGAGCTGTATGTCCACGGCGGGGGCGACGGACCGGCCGCCACAGCCGGGCCAGGAATGTTCTCGGGTAAGAACGGGAATGGACAGCGGGGGATCGACAAAGGAGACCGCGGGTGCTGGGACTGCCAGACGAGGTACATGCTTGCCTGTTCGACCTCGACGGCGTCTTGACCGACACAGCCCGAGTGCACACCCGTGCCTGGAAGTCGATGTTCGACAGTTACCTCGAGCGACGCGCGCAACGCGCCCACACCGCCTTCGTCCCGTTCGACCCGGTGCAGGACTACCGCACTTACATCGACGGCAAGAAACGCCAGGACGGCGTGCGCTCCTTCTTGGCGAGTCGCAATATCGATCTGCCCGACGGCGACGAGTCCGACCCGACCACCGCCGAGACCATCAATGGGTTGGGCAACCGCAAGAACGCGCTGTTCCAGCAGATCCTGCAGAAGCAGGGTGTGGAGGTGTTCGACGGATCGCGGCGCTATCTTGAGGCCGTGCACGCCGCCGGAGTTCCGGCGGCGGTGGTGTCGTCGAGCGCCAACACCGAACAGGTCCTCCGGATCACCGGCCTGGACCGTTTTGTCCAACAGCGCGTCGACGGAATCACGATCCGTGACGAGAACCTGCGCGGCAAGCCTGCGCCCGATTCGTTCCTGCGCGGGGCTGAGCTTCTCGACGTCAAGCCGGCGAACGCTGCGGTGTTCGAAGACGCCCAGGCCGGCGTCGCGGCCGGCCGGGCCGGGAACTTCGGGTTCGTCGTCGGCGTCGACCGTCTGGGGCAGGCCGATGCGTTGCGGCGCAACGGCGCCGACATCGTCGTCACCGATCTCGCACAGTTGCTCGACTCCAAATGATCAGCGGCGAAGCGTTCCCCATCGAGCCCTGGCAGGTGCGGGAAACCCATCTGGATCTCGACCAATTGGCACAATCGGAGTCGTTGTTCGCGTTGTCGAACGGACACATCGGCTTTCGCGGCAATCTCGACGAAGGGGAACCGTTCGGGATCCCGGGGACGTATCTGAACTCCTTCTACGAGACCCGGCCGCTGCCCTACGCCGAATCCGGCTTCGGTTACCCCGAGGACGGCCAGACGATCGTCGACGTCACCAACGGCAAGATTCTGCGACTCCTCGTCGACGACGAGCCCCTCGACGTGCGATACGGCGACCTCGACGAGCACGTGCGGATCCTCGATCTGCGCGCGGGAACGCTGACTCGCCGCGTGCTCTGGCGATCACCAGCGGGCAAGCAGATCCGAATCGTGTCGACGCGACTGGTGTCGCTGGTCCAGCGCTCGGTCGCGGCGATCGAGTATGTGGTCGAGGCGATCGACGAATTCACCCGTGTGACTGTGCAATCCGAACTGGTGGCCAACGAGGACCAACCGGAACAGTCCGGCGATCCGCGGGTGTCGGCGGTACTGAAGCATCCGTTGGAGGCAATTCAGCACGAGGTCTCCGAAGAGGGTTCGCTACTGGTGCACCGCACCAAAGCGAGCAAGCTGATGATGGCTGCCGCGATGGACCATCTGGTCGAGGTCCCCGGCCGGGTGGAGATCGACGCCATCGCTCACCAGGACATCGCGCGCACCACCGTCATCTGCGGGCTCCGACCCGGCCAGAAACTACGGATCGTCAAATTCTTGGCCTACGGCTGGTCGAGCCTGCGGTCACGCCCTGCGCTGCGAGACCAGGTGGCCGGCGCGCTCGCCGGGGCGCGCTACACCGGCTGGGAAGGTCTGGTGCAGACGCAGCGGGACTACCTCGACGAGTTCTGGGACTGCGCCGACGTCGAAGTCGAGGGCGATCCGGACGTGCAGCAGGCAGTACGGTTCGGCCTGTTCCACGTGGTCCAGGCCAGTGTCCGCGCCGAACGCCGGGCGATCCCCGGCAAGGGCTTGACCGGGCCGGGCTACGACGGCCACGCATTCTGGGACACAGAGGGTTTCGTGCTGCCCGTGCTGACCTACACCAAACCCGAGGCGGCCGCCGACGCGCTGCGCTGGCGTTCCTCGATCCTCGATCTGGCCAAGAAGCGTGCCGAGCAGTTGGACCTGCAGGGTGCGGCGTTCCCGTGGCGGACGATTCGCGGCGAAGAGTGTTCGGCCTACTGGCCGGCGGGGACCGCGGCGTGGCACGTCAACGCCGACATCGCCATGGCGTTCGAACGCTATCGGACGGTCACCGGCGACCACTCACTGGAAAGCGATTGCGGACTGGCGGTTCTCGTCGAGACCGCCCGGCTCTGGATGTCGCTGGGACACCACGACCGCGACGGCGTCTGGCACCTCGACGGGGTCACCGGACCCGATGAGTACACCGCGGTGGTGCGCGACAACGTGTTCACCAATCTCATGGCCGCACACAACCTTCGGACGGCCGCCGACGCCTGCAACCGCAATGCCGAAACGGCCTACGAGATGGGCGTCAGCACCGAGGAGACGGCAGCATGGCGCAATGCCGCCGACAGCGCCCATATCCCATACGACGACCAGCTCGGCGTACACCAGCAATGCGAAGGTTTCACCCGGCTGCGGGAGTGGGACTTCACCGACGACACCGTCTACCCGCTGCTGCTGCACCAACCCTACGTCCGGCTGTACCCATCCCAGGTGATCAAGCAGGCCGACCTGGTGCTGGCGATGCAGTGGCAGAGTCATGCGTTCACCGACGAGCAGAAGGCCCGCAACGTCGACTACTACGAGCGCCGCACGGTGCGCGACTCGTCACTGTCGGCCTGTACCCAGGCCGTCATGTGCGCCGACGTCGGGCATCTGGAGCTGGCCCACGACTACACCCAGGAAGCGGCGCTGATCGATCTCCGGGATCTGCACCACAACACCCGCGACGGTCTCCACATGGCGTCGCTTGCCGGAACCTGGACCGCACTGGTCGCCGGCTTCGGTGGCCTTCGCGACGACGAACACATCCTGTCGCTGGATCCTGCTCTGCCCGAAGAGATCACCCGGCTGAAATTCGGGCTGCACTGGCGCAAGTACCGGCTCACCGCCGATGTCAGCCACGAGGAGGTCACCTACACGCTGCGCGACGGGCCCGACGGGCAGCTCATGATCCGGCACGCCGGCGACGAGCTGACCTTGACCACCCGCAACACCACAACGGTGCCGCTGCGGCCTCGCAAAGCCCTGCTCCCCACTCCTGAGCAGCCGCCGGGACGTGCGCCGCGCAGGCACATCACGCAGTGAGCCGCTAGGCCCCGGTGTTGATCGGCTCGATCGGCAGGTTGCGCAGACCGCCGGGCGCGTGGATCGGCACCACCGGATTCTTGGGCGCGATCGGCGCGAGGCGCCGGTAAGGCTGCCCCTGCGCGGGACGCAGATCCTCTTCACCCTTGTTGGGCCACAATGACGTTGCCCGCTCGGCCTGGGCGGTGATGGACAGCGACGGATTGACACCGAGGTTGGCCGACACCGATGCGCCGTCCATGACGTGCAGCGTCGGGTAGTTGTACACCCGCTGGTAGGGGTCGATGACGCCGTTCTCGGGGCTCTCGCTGATTGCCGCACCGCCGAGGAAGTGTGCAGTCAGCGGAATGTTGAACAATTCGCCCCAGGTGCCGCCGGCCACTCCGTCGATCTTCTCCGCGACACGGCGAGTCACTTTGTTGCCCACCGGAATCCAGGTCGGGTTGGGTTCGCCGTGACCCTGCTTGCTGGTCATCCGCCGTCTGCCGAACGCACCGCGCTTGGTGTAGGTGGTGATCGAATTGTCCAAGTGCTGCATGACCAACGAGATCATGGTGCGCTCACTCCAGCGGCGCGGGCTGAGCATCCGGATCATGCCCTTCGGGTCCTCGCCGGCGTTCTCGAGCAACTGCTTCCAGCGCGGCACGTCGCTGCCCTCGGGTCCCGGCCCGTCGGTCATCAGGGTCTGCAGCAGGCCCATCGCGTTCGAGCCCTTGCCGTACCGGCACGGCTCGACGTGGGTGTCGGGGCTGGGATGGATCGAGGACGTGATCGCCACCCCGTGAGTGAGGTCGAGATCGGGCCGGGCCTCCAAACGTCCTGCGCCGACGATTGATTCAGAGTTGGTCCGGGTCAGCACCCCGAGCTTGTCCGACAGTTTGGGCAGCGTGCCGGTGTCGCGCATCTTGAACAGCAGCTTCTGGGTGCCCCAGGTGCCTGCCGCCAGGATGACCTGGTTGGCGGTGAACGTGCGGCGGTCCTTGCGGGCCACCCGTCCGGTGCGCACGGTCTTGATCTCCCAGACACCGTCGGGCCGCTGAGCGAATCCGGTGACGGTGGTCATCGGGAAGACCTGGGCGCCAGCCTTTTCCGCCAAGCCGAGGTAATTCTTGACCAAAGTGTTCTTGGCGCCGTGGCGGCAGCCCGTCATGCATTCGCCGCATTCGATACACCCGGTGCGCGCCGGCCCGACACCACCGAAGTACGGGTCGGGCACGGTCTTGCCGGGGGTCTTCTCGCCGTCGACCCCGAAGAACACGCCGACCGGGGTGGGCGTGAAGGTGTCGCCGACCCCCATCTCGTCGGCCACTTCCTTCATGATGCGGTCGGCGTCGGTGAAGGTCGGGTTCTTGACGACGCCCAGCATCCGCTGCGCCTGGTCGTAGTGCGGCATCAGCTCGGCGCGCCAGTCGGTGATGTTCTTCCACTGCGGGTCGTTGAAGAACGGGTCCGGCGGCACGTACAGGGTGTTGGCGTAGTTCAGCGATCCGCCGCCGACGCCGGCGCCGGCCAGGATCATCACGTTGCGCAACAGGTGGATGCGCTGGATGCCGTAGCAGCCCAGCCGCGGCGCCCACAGAAATTCCCGCAGTCGCCACGAGGTCTTGGCGAACTCATGGTCGGCGTAGCGGCGGCCCGCTTCCAGAACGCCGACCTTGTAGCCCTTCTCGGTGAGGCGCAGCGCGCTGACGCTGCCGCCAAAACCCGAGCCGATGATGAGGATGTCGAAATCCGGCGCCATACGAACCAGTATGAACTTACCGGCGGGTAACAAGCTAGCGAGGTGCGCCTAAATCTTCGACCGTCACCCTCGCGTCACGTTCGGCGCCGAACGCGTCACTGGTGTGACGCTCGGCGCGAGGACGCTCAGCGGCCGACGGTGAGTCCGACCTTCTGGAACTCCTTGAGGTCGCAATACCCGGCCTTGGCCATCGACCGGCGCAGGCCGCCGACCAGGTTGAGCGAGCCGAACGGGTCATCGGAAGGCCCGTTGAGCACCCGGTCCAGCGACGGCCGCTCCCCCGCGGCGATCTGCAGCAGGGCGCCGCGCGGCAGCGACGGGTGCGCCGCGGCCACCGGCCAGAACCAGCCATCGCCCAGGGCCTCGGCGGATTCGGCCAGCGGAGTGCCGAGCACGACGGCATCGGCGCCGCAGGCGATCGCCTTGGCGAGGTCACCGGAGGTGTGAATGTCGCCGTCGGCCAGCACGTGGACGTAACGCCCACCGGTCTCGTCGAGGTACTCCCGCCGAGCCGCGGCCGCATCGGCGATGGCCGTCGCCATCGGCACGCTGATGCCCAGCACCTCGTCGCTGGTGGTCACCCCGAACGTCGAGCCGTAGCCCACGATCACGCCGGCGGCGCCAGTACGCATCAGATGCAGCGCCGTGCGGTGATCCAGCACGCCGCCGGCCACCACGGGGATGTCCAGCTCGGAGATGAACGTCTTCAAATTAAGTGGCTCACCATCGGACGCCACCCGCTCGGCGGAAATGATCGTGCCCTGGATGACCAGGAGGTCGATGCCGGCCTGCACCAGTGCGGGCGTCAGCGCCTGCGCGTTCTGCGGGCTCACCCGGACCGCGGTGGTGACGCCGGCGTCGCGGATTCGGGACACCGCCGCACCGAGGAGCTCGGGGTCGAGCGGCGCGGCGTGCAACTGTTGGAGCAGGCGGATCGCCGCGGACGGCTCGGGCTCCTTGTCGGCAGCCTCGATCACCTCCCTGATCTTGGCCTCGACGTCGGCGTGGCGGCCGATCAGTCCTTCACCGTTGAGCACACCCAGGCCGCCGAGGCGGCCGAGTTCGATGGCGAATTCCACCGACACCAACGCGTCGGTGGGATGAGCCACGACGGGGATCTCGAATCGGTAGGCATCGAGCTGCCACGCCGTGGAGACGTCCTTCGACGACCGCGTCCGCCGGGACGGAACGATGTTGATCTCGTCGAGTTCGTACGTGCGGCGGGCAGTTCTGCCCATGCCGATTTCAACCATGTCGCGCACAGCTTGACCCCTAGCGGGCGTAGTAGTTGGGGGCTTCGACCGTCATGGTGACGTCGTGCGGGTGGCTCTCCTTGAGACCCGCAGCGGTGATCCGGACGAACTGCGCGTGCTGCAGTCCCTCGATGCCGGAGGCGCCCGTGTAACCCATGGCGGCGCGAAGGCCACCGGTGAGTTGGTGAATGACGGTGGCCAGCGGACCGCGGAACGGCACCCGGCCCTCGATGCCTTCCGGCACCAGCTTGTCCTCACTCAACACGTCGTCCTGGAAATAGCGGTCCTTGGAATAGCTGCGCCCGGTGGATCCGGCAGCGCCTCGACCCTGCATCGCGCCCAGCGAGCCCATGCCGCGGTAGCTCTTGAACTGCTTGCCGTTGACGAAGATCAGGTCGCCGGGAGCCTCGGCGGTGCCGGCCAGCAGGGAGCCCAGCATCGCCGTCGACGCGCCCGCCGCCAGCGCTTTGGCGATGTCCCCCGAATACTGCAGACCGCCGTCGGCGATCACGGGGACGCCGGCCGGCCTGCACACCGCCGTGGCTTCGAGGATCGCCGTGATTTGTGGCGCTCCGACGCCGGCGACCACCCGGGTGGTGCAGATCGATCCGGGGCCCACCCCGACCTTGACCGCGTCGGCGCCGGCCTCGACCAGAGCCGCGGCGCCGCTGCGGGTGGCGACGTTGCCGCCGACGATCTCGACCCGATGGCCCACCTCGGCCTTGAGCTTGCCGACGGTGTCGAGCACCCGGCGGTTGTGGGCATGCGCGGTGTCGACGATCAGCACGTCCACTCCGGCGTCGACCAAGGCCATCGCCCGGTCCCACGCGTCGTCGCCGACGCCGACGGCCGCACCGACCAGCAGTCGGCCGTCACTGTCCTTGGTGGCCAGCGGGTGCTGCTCGGTCTTGACGAAGTCCTTGACGGTGATCAGACCGGTGAGCCGGCCATGCCCGTCGACAATGGGCAGCTTCTCAATCTTGTTGCGCCGCAACAGACCCAGTGCGGCGTCGGCGGTCACGCCCTCCTGGGCGGTGATCAGCGGAGCCTTGGTCATCACTTCGGCGACCGGCTTGTTCATGTCGACTTCGAAGCGCATGTCCCGGTTGGTGATGATGCCGACAAGTGAGCCCTTCTCGTCGACGACCGGCAGGCCCGAGATATGGAATCGGGCGCACATCGCGTCGACTTCGGCCAGCGTGTTGTCCGGCGAGCACGTCACGGGGTCGGTCACCATGCCGGCCTCGGAGCGCTTGACCATCTCCACCTGTCCGGCCTGCTCGGTGATGGACAGGTTGCGGTGCAGTACGCCCATACCGCCCTGGCGCGCCATCGCGATCGCCATCCGGGCCTCGGTCACGGTGTCCATCGCCGAGCTGACCAGCGGCACCTTGAGCCGGATCTTCTTCGTCAGCTGGCTCGACGTGTCGGCGGTGGCAGGCACCACGTCGGAGGCGGCGGGCAGCAGCAGCACATCGTCGAATGTCAGACCCAGCATCGCGATCTTGTTGGGGTCGTCACCGCCGGTGGGAACCGATTCCCCCAGCAGGGCATTCAGATGCGCGGTCAAGCCGTCGATGCGGCCGGTGCTGCCTTCGGCAATGGTCATCGGTGAGGCCCCCATCAGTGGCGGAATGTGGACACCATCCTATCGGCTCACGGTCACGTTCCCTGGCGCGATACCCGCCGCGTTACGTAGTGTGGAGCCGTGCGCGACCACCTCCCACCAGGCCTGCCACCAGATCCGTTCGCCGACGACCCCGCCGACCCGTCGGCCGCGTTGGATGCGCTGGAACCGGGTCAACCCCTGGATCCCCAGGAGCGCGCCGCGGTCGAGGCCGATCTGGCAGATCTGGCTGTGTACGAGGCCCTGCTGGCGCACCGCGGCATCCGCGGCCTGGTTGTCTGCTGTGACGAATGCCAGCAAGACCACTACCACGACTGGGATATGTTGCGCGCCAACCTACTTCAGTTGTTGGTCGACGGGACGGTCCGCCCGCACGAGCCCGCGTACGATCCCGAGCCGGACGCCTACGTCACGTGGGATTACTGCCGCGGATATGCCGACGCCTCACTCAACGAAGCCACCTCGGACTACGACGGCTTCCGCTGAGCCCGGCATTCAATTCCGCCGAGCGCGAAACCTCTGATCTACCCGCCGAAGCTGGGCAGCTTCGGCAATTGCGGTAACGCGGGCGCCTGCGGCATCGGGAACATCATCGTGGTGGTCATCACACCACCCGGCGACTGCATCCGCGGGGTCTGGATCGCCGTCGACGGAATCGACGCAATGGTCTGAGGCGCCGTCGCCGTGGCGGTCGCGGTAGCCGCCGCTGACGGTGCCACCGGCGCCGAGGACTGTTCGACCACGGCCGACGATGTCGCCGCCGCGGCAGGGGATTGCGGGGCCGGCGCGGTGGTTGTCGCCGCGGCCGGCGACTGGGCAGCCGAACTGGGGCTCGAGGTGGTACCGGCCAGCGTGGTGGTGGTGGTGGTCGTCGTCGTCAACCTGGTCGTGGTCGTGGTCGGCGTCGCGCTCGTCGGCGTCGTGGGCGCCGTCGTGGTCGGCTGTGTCGTCGTGGTCGGCGCGGCGGTCGTCGTCGAGGGAGCCGTCGTGGTGGTCGACGGATCAGTCTGCCCGACCGACGAGGTCGGAGTGTCCGACGTCGACGGGCCCAACGTGCCGGTCCCGTCGGGTGTCGTCGAGATCGTGATCGACGGCTGACCCGGAACGGTGGTCGGCGGCACCTCGGGTCCGGTGGTCGGCGTGATCACGGCCGGGACGAGCTCAGCGGCAGACGCCGGCACGGTGTAGGTGATGCCGGGCGGCACCGTCGCCTCCGGATCCTTCTGCACGACCTTCGCCGACAGCTGGTTCCACTGCTCGAGGACCTGCTGCTTCTCCGGCTGGTCGGCCACCGCGCTCACCTGGTTGTTGACCTCCACGAGCTTGGCCTGGGCCTGCTGCCAGTCGCCCTGGGCGACCAACTGCTGCACTTGCTGGAGCTGCTCCTTGGCCGAAGCCAGAGCCACCTGGTCGTCGCGGACCTGGGTGGGCGCACCGAACAGCCACGACCGCAGTCCGTAGAGCGCATCTCCCGGTCCGGCACCGGCCACGACCGCACCGAAACCGCCGAGGGCAAGCACACCGGCGGCTGCCGCGCCGACGATGCTCAACCCGCGCCGGCTGCGTCCGCTGCTCTGCTTCTCCGCCAGCCCGGCGCGCAGTGCGGTGACGGCGTCACGCTCGGTGATGAGGCCGGTCGCCGGCGGCCAGCGCATTTCGTCGCGCCATCCACCCAGCAGGTCGGCCAGCTCGGCGTCGGCCCGATCTTGCGGCGCCACCGGATGCCCCGACGCCAAGGCGTCGATGAACCGCTCGCTGGCCAGAATGGCGTCCAGCGACGGCTCGTCGTTGCGGGAGGAACGTCCGAAGTCAGGCATAGCCGTTACCTGCCGCGGTGATCTCGTTCTTGAGCTTCGCCAACGCGCGGTGCTGGGCGACGCGTACCGCCCCGGGTGTGCTGCCGACCGCGTCGGCGGTCTCCTCGGCGGACAACCCGACCACGATGCGCAGCATGAGGATCTCACGCTGCTTCTCGGGCAGGATCTGCAGCAACTTGGTCATCCGCGCGGCGGAATCCGACTGCATCGCCATCTGCTCGGGCCCTGCGTCGAGCGAGAACCGCTCCGGCACCACATCGGTGGGATCGGATCGGTTACGGGCCGAAGCGCGATGCGCGTCGGCGACCTTATGGGCAGCGATGCCGTACACGAAGGCCAGGAAGGGGCGACCCTGATCCTGGTAGCGCGGCAGCGCCTGGATGGCGGCCAAGCAAACCTCCTGAGCGACGTCGTCGGCGGAGAGACCGACCCGCTCCGTGGCCCCGAGGCGAGCCCGGACATAACGGACCACGATGGGGCGGATGGTCTCCACAACTTCCCGGAGGGCATCCCGGCTGCCGGCCACTGCCTCAGCAACGGCGGCGTCGAGACGTTCTCCTGGAATTGTCATCGACGGCGATATCTCCAACGTTACGTACGGGACGCTTCCCGGCAGCCATTCAGCTAGACAATATCGGCCCGGCCTGTCGATCGGGCGTTAGCCGCGGCTCCATCGGCCACCGCGCCGCGTGATAAGGCCAGCACAGTCGTCTCGGATGGTCGAGACCTGCTGTGACGTAAGCGATGCACTACCGATATCGATCAGCAGACACGCCAGCGCCCACCGCAGCGGAACCAGACCATGGGTCTCGGTGTCGCTCAACGCCGCATCAGCGACCGCACGCGCGGACTCGAGCGCTCCGGCACAACACAGCGCCGCGGCGAGCACCACATCGCTTTTGACCCGATGCCGTAGCAAGGCGGGCGACGCCTGCTCGGCAATCTCGATCCCGCACCGCGCGTGCGCCACGGCCTCCTCGCCGTATCCACCGGCCATCGCCAGTTCAGCGCGAACCCACTGCAGACGAACAGCCAGCCGCGGCACCCCGGACCCAGCCGTCAGCTCACCGGCCCGCTCGAGTAGCCGTGCCGCGGCCGCGAGCCGACCCACTCCCAGAGCGTCGGCGGCCAAACCGACGATCGCGTCGGCACAGGCCTGCACAAACATCGGATGATCCGCGGCGGTCGGCGCCAGCGCCAGCGCGCGGCCGTCCCAGCCAGCCGCCAACCGGTGCCCCCCGAGCTGGCGCAGCAACGACGCCTCGGTACTCAACGACAGCGATGCGAACGCCCCGGCGGCGTCCCGGCGGCGCAGCTCGGCGAGATCCGCGCGCGCACTGCTGTAGCGGCCCTGGCCGGCGGCGGCGACCGCCCGCTGCCACAGCTGTTCGGGTGTGTCCCCGGCGGGCAGCGGCCAGCAGTCGGGGTGGTCGCCGAAAGCGGCGGCGGTCAGCGCGGAGACGTCCATCTGCCTCGGCACGCTATCAACCGCGGACGGAAAAGATCTCAGTTAACAGTTCATGGTCGCTGTGTTACAGCCGTGTTTACTGCCTATTGAGCACCAGGAATTCAGCTGCCGATGCGGAGGGCGCCGTACTGCGCAAATCACGAAACCATCACGATCGACGTGCATCGAATAGCACGCCGCCCGGCGACGGTGGGTCGCAATGATGAACGTGATGTAAATTCTCGAGCTGCGATTATGTGATTGCGCACATGGCATGGCTATTGACGCGCTTTGCGACGCGCCCCTAATTTGTGATCACGAGTAGTCACCGGCGACAGTGCTCAGATCGGTTCCACAACTCACGCATATTGAAAGATGTGCGGAGAGAGGGGTTTTCCAATGCCACAGCCGCAGCAGCTACCTGGCCCGAACGCAGACATCTGGGATTGGCAGATGCAGGGCGTCTGCCGAGGTGTCGATTCGTCGATGTTCTTCCACCCCGACGGGGAACGTGGCCGCGCCCGCGCCCAGCGTGAGATGCGCGCCAAGGAAATGTGCCGGAGTTGCCCGGTGATTGCCCAATGCCGTTCACATGCGCTGGCTGTCGCCGAGCCGTACGGCATCTGGGGAGGATTGAGCGAAGCGGAACGCGAGTTGTTGCTCAAGCGCGGAATTCGCCGGACCGCCTGATTTCCAGCAAACATGTGAAGAGGCCCATCCCCATCCGGGGTGGGCCTCTTTCTCACTGAGCGCCTGCCGCCAGCCACTGTTCGAACGTCGTCGGGGCGATCCGCGCGCCGTCGCCGGGCAGAAGCACATTGCCGGCGAACTCGACCCCCTGCGGACCCTCCCAGGTCGGAACCAGCTTCACCGACTTGCCGTGCACGGCATGGGTCCGTCGGGCCATATCCACCAGATCCTGAGTTTCCGGGCCGGCGACGTCGACGTGTCTGCCCTGTGGCTCGCCGCCCGCGATCTCGGCGAGCACGGCGGCGATGTCGTCCGGTGCGATGGGCTGCACGAGCAGCGGCGGGATGAACGCGACGCCGTCGTGCTCGCTCCAGCCGGCGACCATCGCCGCGAAGTCGTGGAACTGGGTCGCCGGGACGATCGTCCAGGGAACCGAGCCGGCCTCGATCAACTGTTCCTGCGCCACCTTGCCCATGTGATGGGCGGTTCCGGCTTCTTGCCGGTGGATCCCGACGATCGACAGAAGCACGTGATGACGCACGCCGGCGCGTTGCTCGGCTGCGAGCAGGTTTGTCGTCGTGGTTGCGAAATACTCACGGGTCTCGTCCACACCCATTGGCGGCGCGCTGATGGCGTCGACCACAGCGTCGACCCCCTTCAGCGCCGCATCCAGGCCCTCGCCGGTGATCAGGTCGACACCATCGGACCGGCTGATCCGCACGACGTCATGCCCGTCGCGCTCCAGGGCCGCGACGGTGCGAGCACCGATGTTGCCGGTTGCGCCTGCTACCGCGATACGCATCGAAGACCTCCAGTGTCGAGAACGGATACCTGTTGGGTCGAACGCCGCCGTATTTGCATTCTCATCCCGGTATCACCGGGATCGTGAGCGCCGAGGCGCCCGGCCCCCAGTGCACGACCGCATTCCCGCGCCGGCTGGGTGTGTATCGCGCGGGTAGGTGGCCGAACAGAGGGTTGAACGGTTCGAGGTACCGCCCGGCGATCAGCAACCGCAGCTCGTCGCCGGCCCGAAACAACGTCGACGAGGCGCTCAGCGCGATGTCGGCGTCGACAACCTCTCCCGGTTGCAGCGGCGTGAGCGCGTCCAGAGAGTCCCGCAGCGCCAGCCGCAGCCGCCCGTCTGCGATCCGGTCCCTGCCGTAGCCGTACGACCCCTCGAACGGTACGTACTGCCCGTCGCTCCACTTTTCGACGCCGACGAACAGATGCGCGTCGTCATTGCCGTCCAGCGAGATCCGCAGCCGCAGGCTCATCGGGCCGGTGAGCTCCACGTCGCGGTCGAAGTGGTGCGAGAACGCGATCGCTTGCCGCCTCAGCCGAAACGTCGCGGCGCCGACAGCCGTTGGCGCCGACTCGCCCAGCTTTCCATCGTTGCCGAGATGCATTGTGGTCCAGCGTGTCCGGCTCAATGGCCACTCGTTCTCGGTGCGCACGGCGACCACGGTGTCGCCGCGTTCGCGGACTTCCAGACGCACCCGCGGAAGCGCGGGCGCGTCGAGGTTGCGCAGGTGACGGTCGAAGAACGCCGTCTGCGCACGCTGGGCATCGTCGCTGTAGAACACAGCCCATTTCCCGCCGCGGTGCGTGTATGCGCTGCGTTCGGCCGAGCCCGCCTGTTCGATCAGTCGCCATGAGCCCTGGCTGTGCAGGTTGTGGTCGGAGAAGCTGGCGCAGGCCAGGATTGGCACCTCGATGCGCGCGAGGTCGGGGGTGATGGACTGCCACCACTCGTCGCGCAGCGGATGCCGGCGCCGCTGCTCGCCGATGTCGACCGACAGGCGGGCGACCCGGCGCGTCAGGGTCTGCCAGATCACCGAGAAACCGCGCTCGGGGACGCCGCCCGGTGTCATGAAGTCGCGGTAGGCGTCGGTGAACCCCTCCCATGGGCAGATCGCCGCGAGATGCGGCGGGTGCAAGGCAGCCGACTTATATTGTGAGAGAGCCAGATACGAAACACCCAGCATTCCCACCCGACCGTTGGACCAGGGCTGCGTTCCGGCCCACTCGATCAGGTCATAGGTGTCGCGGGCCTCGTCGTCGGACAGCAGTGAACCGGTCCCGTCGGAGGTGCCTGCGCCGCGCGCGTCGGCATTGATCACGACGTAGCCGCGTGCGACCCATGCCACCGGATCCGGTGCCTCCCAACCGGTTTCGCTGGAAATCTGTATCGGTGCAGGCTGATTCATGATCCGGAATTGAAAGTTGAGCCGCCATCCTCGGCGAGTTCGGCGCGGCAGGGCATCTTTGCCATAGGGGTGCACCGAGAGGATGACCGGGAAGGGACCCCGCCCGGGTGGGCGATAAACGTTGACGCGCAACGCCACCCCGTCACGCATCCGGACAGCCACGTCGTGGTCTTTGAGCAGATCGACCGGCGCGGGCACCACAGTCACCGGGGGATGCAGGAACGCCCGGATCCGACGGCGGGCGTACGCCGCGGCGCCGGGCCGTCGCCAGGGCTTGTCGTATCGAGGCGCCATCTCAGCCGTGCGGGGTGAGCACCAGCTAGGCCGGCTCTGATTGCATCGATCCGAGGAAGTACGTCTCACGCCCGGTCGGGTAGCCGCCGCCGTCGGTGGCGATATGAACGTGGTCGAAGTGGTTGGCGGTTTCGTTGCCGTAGTCCGCCGTCCAGCTCGGCGCCCCGATCCCCGGGTAGAAGCCTTGCCGCCAGATCACGTGCAGCACACCCCATCGCTTGGCGTTCGCCAGGGCGAAGCCGGCGATCTGGTTGCCGAGTTCGATCCCTTCCGGGGTGTGATAGTTCGGGATCATGACGTCAATGGCCAAGCCGTTGGGATGCCACTTCAGTGCATCCTGCCGGTAACCGCCGATCGTCTTGATCTCCAGGAACATCACGCTGATCGCGCGGGCCACCCAGATGGTGTGGATCTGGAGGCCTTGCTCGGGGGCGATTCCACGCGGCAACGCCATCTGGAAGTTGCCGCCGGCGACGGGTGCGCCGGCGGCCAGCAGCTCCGCTTCAGTGGCCTGCGCGATGCGCGGTACGTCGGCTGCGACGGCGGTCTGGGCGGCGGGCGAAACCGTCGGCGCCGCAACACAACACTTGGTTTCGGTGCTTTGGGCGTAGAACATCGCCCCGGCAACGGTCACCGAAGCCGCGACCGCCAGCCAGCGACCTCCTGCACCGGCGAACACGTTGACCACGAGCAGCACTTTACTGCGACGGACGTTGCGATGCGGCAACCTTCGCCGAGCCGTTATGTCAGGGTCTGATCAGCACCTTGAGCGCTTCGCGGTCGGCCATCGCGCGGTAGCCGTCGGGCGTCTCGTCGAGCCCGATCAACCGGTCGAAAACCCGGCCGGGTTCGATGACGCCGTCCAGGATGTCGGGCATGAGTTCCTCGATGTAAGCGCGGGCGGGTGCGGCACCACCGGTGAGGGTGATGTTGCGCATCATGGTGTCGAATCCGAGTGGGACGTTGCGGTATTGGGAGACACCGAGCCTGCTGACCGCGCCACCGGCGCGGACGGCGCCGAGCGCGGTGACGAGCGACTGCTCGGTGCCGACGCATTCGATGACAGCGTTGGTGCCGTCACCACCGGTCAGTTCCCGGATCTTCTCGACGGCTTCGTCGCCGCGCTCGGCCACGACATCGGTGGCACCGAAATCGCGGCCCAGATCGGTCCGGCTGGTGTGACGGCCGTTGAGGATGATCTGGTCGGCGCCGAGTCGCTTGGCGGCCAGCACCGCGCACAGGCCGACCGCACCGTCGCCGACGACGGTCACCGACGATCCGGGCCGCACACGAGCGGTGACCACGCCGTGGTGACCGGTGCAGAACACATCGGACAACGTCAGCAGCGACGGCATCAGTGCCGAGTCTTCGGCAACGGGAAGCTTCACCAGCGTGCCTTGCGCCTGGGGAACGCGCACCGCCTCGCCCTGCCCGGCATCGACCCCGCGAGCGCCCCAACCGCCACCGTGCCGACACGACGTCTGCAAGCCCTCGCGGCAGAAGTCGCAGGTGTTGTCCGCCCAGACGAACGGCGCGACGACCAGATCACCGCGCTGAAGGCCCCCGACGTCGGCGCCGATGTCCTCGACGACGCCGATGAATTCGTGGCCCATCCGGCGGCCGTCGTCCTTGTGCGGCATGGATTTGTACGGCCACAGGTCGCTGCCGCAGATGCAGGAGCGGGTGACCCGCACGATGGCGTCGGTGGGATCTTTCAATACAGGATCCGGTACATCCTCGACGCGGACGTCGCCGGCCTCGTACATCAGGGTTGCGCGCATGGTTCGACAGTAGATCGCCGGTGATCGCCCTGGCCCGGCGCGTCCTGGGTCAATCTGCTGGCGATGACCAGACTGCACATGACGCACCACCGCGACGAACTGAGCACCAGGGCCTTGGCCTGATGTTCTTCAACGACCACGCGCTAGTTGTCGGCGGTCGCGACTAGCTGTACTCGGCTAGGACGTTGGCGTCAGTCTGCTAATCGGGGGTTGGCCTCCGAGGGCTGAGTGGCGTCGTCGATTGTTGTAGTCCTCGAGCCAGGGTGCAAGGGCAGCGCTGCGAGCGTCGTTGGTGGTGAATATCTGCTGGTAGGCCCACTCGGTCTGCAGGGTGCGGTTGTAGCGCTCCACTTTCCCGTTCTGCCAGGGGCAATGCGGCTTGATGAAGACGTGCTTGGCGCCCAGGCCTGCGATGACAGCCGCGACATCGGCGGAGCGTCGATAACTCCAGTGGTTGTCGGTGATGAGTCTCTCGATGGTCGGGATGCCGTGGGCGCGGAAGTACTCGGCGGCCCTGGCTAAAAACTCACCGCACGTCGCTCCCTTTTCATCGGGCAGGATCTCTGAGTAGGCCAGCCGCGAATGGTCGTCAACGACGGAGTGCACGTAGTCGAACCCGATGCGCGCGTTCCTCTGTGCAGCAGATCTGCTCTTGGCTCGGCCGTGAGCCTTCCATCCGCCTCCGTCAGGGATGCGGCCAATCTTCTTGACATCCATATGAATTAGTTCTCCGGGGCGTGCCCGTTCGTAGCGGACCGCGGTCGCTTTCGATGACCGGATCACGTCACCGGTCAGCGGGTCGCAGTCCCTCAGATACGGCAGCTGGTGGCGGCGCAAGATCGCCGAGATCGTGCGGGCCGGCAGACCGAGTTCGGCGCCGATCCAGTCCTGGCCCCGCCTACTGGCGCGGCGCAGTTCGAGGACCGCATCTTCAATGACAGCTGATGTGCGGCGCGGGCAGCGGTGTGGTCGTGAGGAGCGATCCGACAACCCGGCAACGCCTTCATCGCGAAACCGGCGCACCCATCGGTGAGCGCACTGGCGCGACACTCCTAATTCGGCAGCGACATGAGACACCGGTCGGTGTCCCTTAACGATCCGCTCAACGAGCAGCAGACGACCATGAACGGTCAAACGGGCATTAGCGTGGGACACGAGGACCTCCGTGGACTGGTGAAGACGTCAGACATCTCCACTAAGCCCGGAGGTCCTCCCTACAGCAATAGCGATCCGTCACCAATGTCTAAGCCGAGTACAACTAGCGGCCGGCCTCGACCGCCGGCCAAACCAGGTCGAAGACGCGCTCATCCCATCCGGCGGCCACCTGCCCGGTGCGTGCGCGCTCGGCAATGTACGCGCCGACGATCGCGTCGATCAGCGTCGCGTTGTCGATGTCGGCCCGCATCGAGCCGCTGGCTTTTGCGCTGTCGATGACGCCCGATAGTTCCGCCCGCTGGCCGGCAAGAATGCTCCGGAATACCTCGGTGAATTCCGGGTCGTCATCGGTCATCATCGCCGCAAGACCGCCGAAACCGATGCCGCTATCGATGGTTTCGACTGCGTGGTGGATGAGCCACCGAAGCTGGTCCGCGGCTTCGGTGTCCGGGTTCAGCGGCTCCGGTGACGCAACGGCCGACAACGCGCTCGAGAGCATGTCGCGACGATTGGGGTGCCTGCGATAAATCGTGGTTTTCGCGATACCGGAGTGGGCGGCGACGGCCTCGACAGTGACGGCGCGGGGTCCGCCGGTGCGCAGCAGGTGCAACGTCGACTCCGCGATGCCGTCTTCAACTCGATGACGTAACGCCATCGCACCTCCTCTCAGCAGCACGGGAATCTACGTGCCGGGAATTACGCTACGTTATACGTATCGATCGCTACGCTACGCGTAGCGTTCTGAACGCAATACGATTGGAGTGAGATCGATGAACATTGACCGACGCATGTCCGCGTCGACTGCCTCTGCCCTGGCGTATGTGCTGCTAGTGATGGGGTTCGCCGCGCTCGGGCTGCTGGTCGGCGCCCTGGCGACCGGCAGTGCTGTGGCCGTGGCCTTCTTCGTCGGCTTGGTGGCCTGCCTTGCCGGTTCGGTGATGGGTTTCCGCACAGCGTCTCGAAAGCTGTCAAAGTCGGAGGCTTTCGACGAGGCGACGAGCCCGGTGAGCATCTTCTCGGCGCCGCTTCCGCAGGAACAGATCGACCGCTACCTCGAGAACTATCGTCCTCAGCGGCGGGTGACCCACTCGTCGAACACGCGCAGCAACCGCGACGTAGTAACTGTTACCCCCCTTCAACCGAAATACCGTGCAGTGGCGTAAAGGAGGGCCCATGCCGATCAATTGCCGCGGTGCCATCGTCGGCGCCGGCGCGGCCCTTGCCGCCGTTGCCGCGCCCGGCGCTGCGGCGCACGCCGACCCGTTGCCCGTTGCCTGCACACCGGCCAACGTCATCGACAACGTATGCACCACCCGTCTGACGTCAGTCACGGCCGACGCCGTCAATGGCACCATTACCGGCATACCGCTCGGCGGGCGTACGGCGATAACGCTTGCGGGACAGGGTGATGCGTATCTGAAGTCGACCGGGTTCGGCGATTCGGCACCCGAGCCTGTTGAACGCTGGGACTCCACCATCGACAGCGTCAGCCAACTCAGCGTCGACCAGTTCGATCCCAGTTGGCACGCCAATGCGAAGACCCGCGTGTTCATGCCCAGGACACTGAATGACCTTGCCACGCAGTTCCCGCCGGATGTGCTGGTGGTCCGGTTCACGCCCGACGACGCTCAGCCCGGCGCGTTCCGCCTGGTGTCGATTCAGCCGACACCACCGGGCAATCCGATTAGTTGAGTCTCGGACCGCCTCCGAGTTCACCATCGAGGAGCGGATGCGACACCACTCGTGCAGTGATGGTGTTCTATTGCAGCCATGACGGCATCGAGCACCGGTAGTGAACCCGCTTCACTCGAGGGCACTGTGACGGTGACAGAAGCAGGCACCGGCACCTACACACAGAAGATCACCGCCGGTAAGCACCAGCTGTTCGCGGACGAACCGCTGCCGATCGGCGGCGATGCCGGGCCGACGCCCTATGACTTGTTACTGGCAGGCCTAGGGGCATGCACGTCGATGACGGTGCGGTTGTATGCGAACAAGAAGGGCTGGCCGCTAGATCAGGTGGAGGTGTCCCTGCGGCACAAGCGGATTCACGCCGAAGACTGCGCCGAGTGTGAGACCAAGAAAGGTTGGGTCAGCCACATCGACCGGACCATCACCTTGGTCGGCGACCTTGACGATAGCCAACGCGAGCGGCTGTTGGCGATCGCCGAGCGTTGCCCGGTGCACCAAACACTGACCTCGGAAGTCGACATCGTGACATCGCTGACCTGACAACGAAAACACCCCCGGCCCAACAGGACCGGGGGTGTCTCGCAGAGAACTACTAGTGCGCGTGCCCGTGGTGATGACCATGGCCGGCATGCTCGTCGGCATCGACCGGCTTCTCCACGATCGCGGTCTCGGTGGTGAGCACCATGCGTGCCACCGACGCGGCGTTGAGCACCGCGGAGCGGGTCACCTTCACCGGATCGATCACACCGTCGGCGATCAGATCACCATAGGTCAGCGTCGCGGCATTGAAGCCGTGCCCGGTGGGCAGCTCGCCGACCTTGTTGACCACGACCGCCCCGTCGAAACCGGCGTTGGTGGCGATCCAGAACAGCGGGGCCGACAGCGACGAGGCGAACACCTCGACGCCGAGTGCCTCGTCACCGGACACCTCCGCACGCAGCGCATCGAGCGCCTTGTTGGCCTGAACCAGAGCACTGCCACCACCGGCGACGATGCCCTCCTCGACCGCAGCCTTGGCCGCCGATACGGCGTCCTCGACCCGGTGCTTGCGCTCCTTGAGCGCGGTCTCGGTGGCCGCACCGACCTTGATCACCGCAACGCCGCCGGCCAGCTTCGCCAGCCGCTCCTGCAGCTTCTCGCGGTCCCAGTCGGATTCGCTCGCCTCGATCTCGCTCTTGAGCTGCTTGACGCGGGCCGCGATGTCGTCGGCAGATCCGCCGCCATCGACGATGACGGTGGAATCCTTGCTGACCACCACGCGGCGCGCGGTGCCCAGCACCTCCAGACCGACCTCACGCAACAGCAGGCCGACGTCGGGGTTGACCACCTGGCCACCGGTCACGACCGCCAGGTCATCGAGGAACGCCTTGCGGCGGTCACCGAAGAACGGCGCCTTGACCGCAACGGCCTTCAACGTCTTGCGAATTGCGTTGACGACCAGAGTCGACAGCGCCTCACCCTCGACGTCCTCGGCCACGATCAGCAGCGGCTTCCCGTCCTGGGCCACCTTCTCCAGCAGCGGCAGCAGGTCGGGCAGTGAGCTGATCTTGTCGCGGTGCAGCAGTATCAGCGCATCCTCGAGGACGGCCTCCTGCAGATCGAAATCGGTGACGAAGTAGGCCGAGATGAAGCCCTTGTCGAAACCGACACCGTCGGTGATCTCCAGCTCGGTGTTCATCGTCGAGGACTCCTCGACGCTGACCACACCGTCGGTGCCGACCTTGGTCATCGCCTCGCCGACCAGCTCGCCAACTTCTTCGTCGCGCGAGGAGACGGTGGCAATCTGGGCGATACCGGTCTTGCCGGCCACCGGCGTGGCCGAAGCCAGCAGCGCCTCCGACACGGCATCAGCCGCCCGGCCGATGCCCGAGCCCAGGGCGATCGGGTTCGCGCCGGCGGCCACATTGCGCAGGCCGTTCTTGATGATGGCCTGGGCCAGTACGGTGGCCGTCGTAGTTCCGTCGCCGGCCACGTCGTTGGTCTTGGTGGCCACCGACTTCACCAGCTGCGCGCCAAGATTCTCGAAGGGATCTTCCAGCTCGATCTCACGCGCGATGGTCACGCCGTCGTTGGTGACCGTCGGGCCACCGAACGCCTTGGCGAGCACTACATGGCGACCGCGTGGACCCAGGGTCACCTTCACGGCGTCGGCGAGCTTGTCGACGCCGATCTCCATGGCCCGGCGTGCGGTCTCGTCGAACTCAATCAATTTGCTCATATGTCAGTCCTGATTTCGCTTAAGCGCGTTCCGCCCCGGAAACCACCCGCATGACAACGGGGATCTCCGGGGCGGTTCACGGTTGCTACTTGTTGACGACCGCCAGCACGTCGCGGGCCGACAGGATCAGGTACTCCTCGCCGTTGTACTTGATCTCGGTGCCGCCGTACTTGCTGTAGATGACAGTGTCGCCCTCAGCGACGTCCAGCGGAATCCGCTTCTCGCCGTCCTCGTCCCAGCGGCCGGGGCCGACGGCAACGACAGTGCCTTCCTGCGGCTTCTCCTTGGCGGTGTCCGGGATGACCAGACCCGACGCGGTGGTCGTCTCGGCCTCATTGGCCTGTACGAGGATCTTGTCCTCGAGCGGCTTGATGTTCACGGCCACGATGGAGTCCTCCACTTAGTTAACTTGTTGCCGGGGCGAGTGCGCCCGGACCAGTCGGAATTACCAGGTGTTCGGCATACGTCCGTGTCCTCGCGTCGTCGTCGCGGGTGCCGACGAGAGGGGTGTTGTCCGTAAGCCACCTAGCACTCTATACATGCGAGTGCTAGCACTCAAGGGTGGCATGCTGCCTATTCGCCCAGAGCGGACGCCGCAGGTCAGTCAGATAGCTCGTGACGGACGCGTAAGTCCCCAAAAAATGCGCTGACCAGGGCATTAAACAAATCGGCCCGCTCCCACTGCAGGAAGTGCCCGGCGCCGGGCAGCACGACGGGTCCGGTCCGGTCGGTGAAGGCGACCTCGCAGAAGTGCATGAACTCCGGGCCGACGACGTGATCGTCCATGCCGTAGAGGACCAGCGTCGGCACATCGACCTTGCGGTCCATGATCGGCGGCTCGCTGACCGGGCGGCCATGAGCTAACTGATACACCGCCCACCCGGCCCGCAGCCGCTCCTCGCTGCCGAACGGCTCGGTCATGAAGTCGACGTCGTGCGAGCTGAACGTCCCCGGCGAGGCCCACAGCCGGTGGCCGTACATCTCCCCGATGTAGCGCCGCCTCTTGTCGACCGTATCGAGGTCGGCAGCCAGTTCGTCCGGGGTGGCGCCCTGCCGCTCGCGGTAGTCCCCGGTCGGGCCGTCACTCAGGATGCTCATCGGGTCCAGGCCCGCCGCGACATAGTCGTCGAACACCAGCGGCGGCACGGTGTCGAAGAACACCAGCTTGTCGACGAAGCCCGGATACCGGTGCAGCAGATCCACCGCGACCACCCCACCGACGTCCCCGCCGACAACGCCGCAGCGTTCGTGACTCAGGACGTCGTGCACCAACAGATACACATCACGGCTGTAGGCCGCGATGTCGTACACGTCGTCCTGCGACACATCGGAGTCGCCGTGCCCGCGCAGGTCTGGGGCGATCACCTCGTAACCGGCGTCCACGAACGCGGCGATGTTGCGCCACCAGATCCGCTTGGTCTCGGGGTAGCCGTGCAACAGGAGCAGCGGATACCCGCCGATACCTTCGTGAATGTAGGCCAGCGACAATCCGTCCCGGCCCGGGCTTGCCGGTACCTCGCGGCGGTGGATGGTGAACGCATCCGGGGCTGGGGTCTCGGGCTGCGCCGGACGCAGCCGTAGGTCGTAGTGCATCAACGACCGGCCCGGCCGGCGGTGACCTGGCCCGCGATGACCGGCAGACCCGGATCGCTGGGCACATCCAGCGGCGACGGGGCAGCGCCGGCCGCGATGAGGTGCGCTGCGAACGAGGCGATCATCGCCCCATTGTCGGTGCACAACCGCGGTCGCGGAATACGAAGCGTCAAACCTGCAGCGGCGCAGCGTTCTTCGGCCAGTTCACGTAATCTCGAGTTGGCCGCGACCCCGCCGGCGATCAGCAGTGTCGACACTCCGAGCTCGGCAGCGGCCCGCACCGCCTTGGCGGTGAGCACATCTGCGACGGCTTCCTGGAATCCGGCGGCGACATCGGCGGTCGGCGCATCGGGATGGCGTTCGACATAGCGGGCCACGGCGGTCTTGAGTCCGGAGAACGAGAATGCGAACGGTTCGTCGCGGGGGCCGGTCATGCCGCGCGGGAAAGCGATTGCGGTGCGATCCCCGGTGCGTGCCAGCTCGTCCAGTGGCCGGCCGCCGGGATAGCCCAGGCCGAGCAACCGGGCCACCTTGTCGTAGGCCTCACCCGCCGCATCGTCGACGGTGCTGCCCAGCTCGACGATCGGCTCGCCCAGCGAGCGCACGTGCAGCAGATGGGTGTGCCCACCGGATACCAGCAGCCCAACACATTCCGGAAGCGGGCCGTGGTCGTAGACATCAGCTGCGAGATGCCCGCCCAGGTGGTTGACGGCATAGAACGGCACACCCCACGCGGCTGCGTACGCCTTGGCGGCGGCCACCCCGACCAGCAGGGCACCGGCCAGCCCGGGCCCGATCGTGGCCGCGACGACGTCGGGCTTGTCGATTCCGGCGGTTTGCAGTGCCCGGCGCATGGTGGGCCCGAGCGCTTCGAGGTGGGCCCGGGACGCGATCTCGGGGACGACTCCACCGAACCGGGCGTGCTCGTCGACACTGGAGGCCACCTCGTCGGCCAGCAACGTGACCGTGCCGTCGACATTCAGGCGCGCGATACCGACTCCTGTTTCGTCACAGGAGCTTTCCATGGCGAGGATGATTTTCATTGCGGGTCCCGTCGCATGGTGTAGGCGTCGGCACCGCTGACCCGGTAGTAGCGCTTGCGCACACCCACGCGTGCGAAGCCGAGGCTGGTGTACAGCGCGATCGCCGGCTCGTTGTCGGTGCGCACCTCCAGGAACACCGTCGACTTCGGGCCGACCTCGCTGAGCAGCTCGACCATCATCTGCCGACCGATCCCCTGCCCCTGGTACGCGGGATCGACGCCTACGGTGTGGATCTCGTATTCGAACGGCGGGATCCGACCCAACCGGGAGATGCCGGCGTACCCGACCAGCTTGTCGTCGACACGGGCCGCGACGTACCGATTGTGCGGGGCCGCCAGTTCACGCACGAACGCGAAATCCGGCCATGGATCGTCACCGTCGAAGAGCAGGTTCTCCAACTCGGCGCAGCGAGCGGCGTCGGCCTTCTGCAATGTGCCGTAACGAATGTTCATCGCAGGACACCGCGTTCGACGAGCGTCTTCGCATCCGGGCGGCGCAGGTACAGCGGAACCAGCGGCGCCGGCGCCGCGTCCCAATCCACAACGGCAGCAACCAGTCCCGTAGCCGTTGGATAAGCAGGCCCAATCGCCGGCAGGCCGAACAGCGCGGCATGATCAGGCGATCCCGCCACGCCCGCGACATCACCGACCGGTACGTCGGCGGCGGCGGCGACGTCAGGACCCTCGACCCTGACACCGTCGGCGTACTGCGCCCAGTACACCTCCCGGCGGCGGGCATCGGTAACCACCAGGACCGCCCCGGAAGTCTGCGTGCCGATGCCGTCCAGGCTGCACACCCCGAACACCGGCCGGTCCAGCGCATGCCCGTAGGCGGCGGCGGTGGCCATCCCGACCCGCAGACCGGTGAAAGGGCCTGGGCCGCAACCCACCACGACGGCATCGAGATCGGACATGGCCAAGCCGGCGTCCGACACCGCCGCTACCACATTGGGGGTCAGCGTCTCGGCGTGGGCGCGAGCGTCGAGGGTGATCCGCTCAGCGGCCACTGTCGGGCTGCCGGAGCCGTGGCGAACCAGCACCGCCGCGGTGACCGCGGGCGTGGCGGTGTCGATGACCAGGACGGTGCGCATCATCGGCAGTTCCACCGCCATGTCGCGGTGCGCACGTCGTTCTCGGCGCTGCGCTCCAGCCTGACGTCGAGATGGTTCTCCGACAGCCGCTCGGCCAGACCCTCGCCCCATTCGACCACCACGACGGCGTCCTCGAGGTCAGCGTCGAGATCCAGCGAATCGAGTTCGGCCAGCAGATCGGCACCGGTGTGTTCGAGGAGCCGGTAGATGTCGACATGCACCAGTTCCGGGGTTCCCGGCCGACGTGCCCGATGTACGCGGGCCAGCACGAACGTCGGTGAGGTCACCGGACCCTCCACATTCATGCCGAGCGCGATTCCCTTGGTTAGTGCGGTCTTTCCAGCGCCCAGCGGGCCGGACAGGACAACGACGTCACCGGCCCGCAGTTGCCGGCCGAACTGTTCGCCGAGCGCGATGGTGTCCTCGACGGTGGCCAGTTCGCGGGTGCCGTCCTGCACCTTCGTGCTATCCACGGTTGCGGTCCTTGAGTCGTCGTGCGAAGGCCACCAATTTCGACGGGGTCGCACGCTCGACCAGGCTCACCAGCGCGTCATTGATCAGCTCGGGCTGCTCCAGCTGCACGAGGTGTCCGGCACCGGCCACGATCAGCAATTCACTGTTGGGCAGCACCGCCGCCATCTCCTCGGAATGCACCATCGGCGTGAGCACGTCGTGGTCACCACAGGCGATCAACGTCGGGATTCGGGCCAGCACGGGCAGCGCGGCGCTCTCGTCGTGGACTTCCAGAGCGTGCAGGAACTCCACCAGAGTCGCGATCGGCGTGTCGTGAATCATCTTCTCGGAGAACGCGACCACGCTCGGGCTCATATGGTCGTCGCCGTAGGAGGCGGCCCGCAGGATGGGACGGATCACCGAGCGCGCCGCACCCCGGGTGCGGTGGACCAGTTTGGGCGCGTACCGCGCGGCGAAGCGCACCGCCTCGAGCGCCGGGTTCTGCAGGATCTCGCCCAGCGGTGAGCGGGACAACCCCTCGGCGGCCGACGAGATCAGCGCCGCGCCGACGATCCGGCTGCCGTAATGCTTGGGGAACTGCCGGGCGTGCGACAGCACCGTCATACCGCCCATCGAGTGCCCGACGAGAACCACCGGTCCGCGCGGAACCATCACTTGCAGAATGGTTTCCAAGTCCTTGCCCAGTTGATCCACCGTGTAGGTGTCGACAGGTGCGGCGCTGGACTGGCCGTGCCCGCGCTGGTCGTAGAACACCATCCGGACCTGATCGCCCCACCGGGATGCCAGTGCCGCGCGCTGGAAGTGGAACGATCCCATCTGCAAGCAGAATCCGTGCGCGAACACCACGGTCAAGGGGGCCGTGGTGGGTCCGACCTCGCGCACCACCAGCGGGATACCGTCCGGGGTGGTCACCACACAGCCGCGGTCGGCATCGAGCAGCCCGAAATCCTCGCGCTGATAGACGTCTTCGATGTCCGACCGGTGCCCGAACGAACGAGCGGCCGAAACGCCTGCGACCGTGCCGACGGCGCCGAGGCCGGCTACACCGGCCAGCAGGCCGGCGCGCTTACCGACACCGAGACCCGGGTGGTCTGCCTTGCGCGCCAACCGCTCGGCGCTCTTCTCGGCGCGGCGGGCCAGCCGCTGATCAATGCCGCGCGGCTTGGGGCTCTTCTGGCCGTCACTAGCCATCGGCGCCGGGCTCCCGGTACGTGCGCACCACGCGTCCGCGCGGGCTGGTGACCACCTCGTAGTGGATGGTGCCGAGCAGCTCGGCCCAATCCTGGGCGGTCTGTTCACCAGATGTGCCCGGGCCGAACAGGATCGCCTCGTCCCCGGCGGCGGCTCCGGGATCGCCCGGACCGAGATCGACGACGAACTGATCCATGCAGACCCGCCCGACGCTTCGCCGCAGCCGCCCGTTGATCAGGATGTCGATGCGTCCGCCGAGTGTGCGGTACAGGCCGTCGGCGTACCCGATGGGCAGCAAGGCCAGATTCGTGTCCCGCTCCGCGATCCAGGTGTGGCCGTACGACACGCCGTCACCGGCCTTGACCGGCTTGACCATCGCGACGGTGCAGCGAAGCGTCATCGCCGGGCGCAAGCCCATGTCGCCACGCTCAGGGATGGGGCTCAGCCCGTAGACCGCGATGCCGGGGCGGACCATGTCGAAACCCAGATCCGGGCGGGTCATCGCCGACGGCGAGTTGGACAGGTGTGCGACGTCGAATTCGATTCCACGAGAACGCGCTTCGGCGATCATCGCGGTAAAGCGCTGCGCTTGAAGGTCGTTGAGCGGATCGTCGGGGACATCACCATTGGCAAGATGCGACATGATGCCCCGCAACCGGATCGCGTCTGCGGCCGCAGCGCGCTGGAGTTCGGCCAGCAGCGCCGGATAGTCGGCGGCGCTCACCCCGTTACGGTTGAGTCCGGTGTCGACCTTGACCGTGATCTCCGCCGTGCGCCCGGTGCGTTCGACGGCGTCGAGAACCGCACCGACCTGATGCACCGATGACACCGCGACTCCGACGTCGGCCGTCAGCGCCGGGGCGAAGTCGGTGCCCGGCGGGTGCAGCCACGCCAGAACCGGCGCCGTGATGCCACCGTGGCGCAGCGCCAGCGCCTCGTCGATCGTGGCCACTCCCAACTCAGCGGCGCCGGCGTCCACCGCCGCGCGGCCGGCCGCAACAGCGCCATGGCCATAGGCGTCGGCTTTGACCACCGCCATCACCTGGGCGGAGCCCGCGTGCTCACGCAGAACGCCCACATTGTGGGCGATCGCCCCCAGATCGACGATCGCTTCGGCGCCGGGGCGCCAAACCTGGGTGTGCGTCGACGGGGTCAACGAAGTCGTGTGCATGGTCTCCTCACCGTCGCCAATTGTCCCAGAAACCGACACGGGAGCCCGCATAGGGCGCTGACCTGTCATTTCGTGCCGGTAGGAGCGGTAGAGTCGGCCGAATGCGGGTGCTGTCGATGGACGACGCCGTCCTGGCCGAACGTCCCGACCTGAGCGGGCCGTCCGAGCAGCCGGCCCACGCCCGGATCGCCATCTGGCTGGAGAAACTGATCGTTTCCGGGGTGCTGGCGCCCGGCGACAAGTTGCCTGCCGAGGTCGAGATCGCCGGCGCGCTCGGCGTGAGCCGGATGACGCTGCGCCAGGCGCTGGCGGCCATCGAAGCCAAAGGGCTCATCCGGCGCAGCCGGGGGCGTTTCGGGGGGAACTTCGTCGAGACCCCGCGGCTGGAATTCGACCACATCGGCCTGCCCGGGTTCACCGAGCAGTTGCGCAGGCTGGACATGGCCGCCGGCGCACGGGTGATCGGCGCGGCGACCCGCCCGGCGACCGGCGTGGTGCGCCAGGCCCTGCGGCTCAAGCGCGGCGCCCAGGTACACAAGATCGTCCGGATGCGCTCGGCCAACAACACGCCGGTGCTGATCGAGGAGACGTACCTCCCTGCGGCCCGGTTTCCCGGACTGCTGTCCGCAGACCTGACCGGCTCGATGTACGCATTGATGGCCGACGAATTCGACACTCCGCTGCGTTCGGCGGACGAGCACATCGAGGCGGTACCGGCCGGCGAGTCGTCGGCCGGGCTGCTGGGGGTTGCGATCGGCGATCCGTTGCTTCTGGTGACGCGAACGGCCTACGACCGCAACGATGTTCCCGTTGAATTCTCCTACGACTTTTTCCGCTCGGATCGCACTCGGATCCGGGTCAAATCCGGCGTCGACCGCGGACCCGACGCCGCGGTGGAGACCTCGCCCGCGTCTTAACGTCGCAGCGATTTTTGTCGGACCCTGCTGTCATCATGGAGTTATGTCCTCGACCACCGTGCTCAGCCCGAAGGAGCGTCTGGAGGTGGTGTTTGAGGAGTTGGCGGAGCTGGCCGGCCAGCGCAACGCGATCGACGGCCGCATCGTGGAGCTTGTCGCCGAATTGGATCGCGACGACCTCTGCGGTATGACCGGGGCGCGGTCCGTCGCCGCCGTGGTGGCCTGGAAGCTGGGCACCTCACCCTCCAACGCCAACACCATTTCAGCTGTCGCACATCGACTTTCTGAATTTCCGCGATGCACACAAGGCATGCTGGAAGGCCGGTTGTCCCTGGATCAGGTCGGCGTCATCGCCCAACGAGCCGCCGACGGCTCCGACGAGCACTACGCGCAACTGGCCACGGTTGCGACAGTCGGCCAGCTGCGCACCGCGATCAAGCTGGAACCCAGGCCCGACGGCGCGTCCCGTCCAGAACCGCAACGCGCGATCACCAATACCTCCGGTGAGGACACCACCACCTGGAAGATCACCCTTCCGCACAGCGAAGCAGCCACGTTCGACGCCGCGCTGCAGTCCCATCATGATGCGTTGGTCGCAGACTGGAAACGCGATCACGACGCCGACTCTGCAGACAACGCGCCACCATTGCCCAACACCGTGGACGCGTTCATGAGCCTGGTCGAGGCCGGCTGGGACACCGACGTCGCCCGCCGCCCCCA
This sequence comes from Mycolicibacterium aromaticivorans JS19b1 = JCM 16368, assembly GCF_000559085.1. Taxonomy (NCBI): domain Bacteria; kingdom Bacillati; phylum Actinomycetota; class Actinomycetes; order Mycobacteriales; family Mycobacteriaceae; genus Mycobacterium; species Mycolicibacterium aromaticivorans. The sequence goes on from NZ_JALN02000001.1 coordinate 1,525,953, forward strand.
CGGGCAACGCACCACCGTGGTGGTCCACCTCGACGTCGAAAAGCACACCGGGCAACTACATCTGGGTCCGCTGCTCTCCGATGGCGATCGCCAATACCTGACGTGCGATGCCACCTGCGAAGCATGGTTCGAACGCGACGGCCAGCCCATCGGCGCCAGCCGCACCACCCGCACCATCAACCGGCGGCTCCGCCGCGCCCTCGAACACCGCGACACCACCTGCGCAGTCCCCGGCTGCAGCGCCACCCGTGGACTGCACGCCCACCACATCCAACACTGGGAAAACGGCGGCCCCACCGAACTGCACAACCTCGTGCTGCTGTGCCCTTATCACCACCGAGCACACCACCACGGCGACATCACCATCACCGGACCCGCCCACCAACTCACCGTCACCGACAGCGACGGCGACCCACTCAGCTCGCGCTCACTCGCCCGCCCACCACACCATCCACCACCGACGGTTCCACCCTGCCCCGGACCCACCGGCGAACGCGCAGACTGGAAGTGGTACCAACCCTTTCAGCCGAAAGCACCACCGGAGAACTAGCGGCCGCGCAGCGACGGCAGCGCATGCTCGACTACATCGGCCGATAGCCGATCGACGACCGCCGGGGCCACCGCCAGCAGCTCGTCACTGGGCTCGACCGCGACCGCGACGCACCGCATTCCGGCGGCGAGCGCACCGCGAACGCCGGGTACCGAGTCTTCGAAGACGACGATGTGCTCTGGTGCACAACCGATGTGGGCAGCGCCGGAGAGGAAGCCCTCCGGGTCCGGCTTGCCTCGGATGACATCCTCCTCGGCGACGACCACCCGGATCAGTTCACCGACCGGGCTGGTCGACAACACCGCCTCGACGTCGTCGCGCTGCGCTCCGGTGACGATGGCCATAGGCACCTCGTGCTCGGCCAACAGCTGCACCAGCCGCACCGTGTGGGCGCGGATCGGGTTGTCGCCGGCAACGAGTTCGCGGTAACGGCGCTTGCGTAGTTCGAGCAGCGTGTCGACGTCGTGGCCGACGGCGCCGCTGATCTCCAGTGCCTTCTCGACGATCTCGCGGTCACTGTGGCCCAGCAGGTGCCGGTCATAGTCCTGCTGGGTCAAGCCCCAGTTCAGATGCTCACCGAACAGCTCGCTGAAGATGCGGAACAGGATCGGCTCGTCATCGGACAACGTGCCGTTGAAGTCGAAGATCGCTGCGGGCTGCGGGGCGGCCGCCCAGCCGGTGATTATCTCGCGGGCCAGACGGGCATCCGGATAGATCGGCACGGCCGAGTCAAGCACTGGCACAGTCACAAGTCAATAGTCTAGTCTTTTAGCGCGACACACTTTCTGCGCAAGGATCCCCTCATGCCGTTCATTTCCGATCCGGAACTGGATGCGCTGCTGGATCAGCTGCCGGCGCTGGCCGGACAACCGCGCCAGATCGAAGAACTCCACGGTGGCCTCACCAACCGCAACATCAAGATCACCACGCCGGCAGCGACTTACGTCGCCCGCTGCAGCGTCACGTCCACCGATCTGCTCGGCATCGACCGGGACAACGAGTACCACAACAGCGCCGCGGCCGAGAAGGCCGGCGTCGGGGCGCCGGTGATCGATTATCGGCCCGACCTCGGCATCCTTCTGGTCGGCTTTCTCGAGGGTGTCACGCTGACCAACGCGGACTTTCAGCGGCCCGACGTCCTGGCCAGGGTCGCGCAGGGATGTCGCACACTGCACGCCGGTCCGCGCTTCCGCGACCGCTTCGACATGTTCGAACTGCAGCCTGGCTACTTGAAAGTCGTCCTGGAGCGCGGGTTCCGGATACCGACCGACTATCTGTACTTCACCCGCGAGTTCCAGGCGATGAAGCGCATCCTCGGCATCGGCGAACACGCGACCGTTCCGTGTAACAACGATCTGCTCGCCGGGAACTTCGTGGACGACGGCAGCAAGGTGTGGCTGATCGACTACGAGTACTCCGGCAACAACGATCCCTGTTTCGAACTCGGCAACATCTGGGCCGAGTGCGGATTGTCCACCGACCAGCTCGACGAACTGGTCAGCGCGTACTACGGCCGTCGGCTACGACACAAGACAGCGCGAGCCCGCCTGCAGGGAATCGTCGGCAAGTACGGCTGGACACTGTGGGGATGTATCCAGAATGCCACCAGCACACTGGATTTCGACTTCTGGGAATGGGCGATGGAACGCTACGAGTCGGCGGTCGCCGAGTTCCGCGGTCCCGATTTCCCGCGCCTGCTCGCCGATGCCCAGGCACCCGACTGACAACCGATAGGAACCCATGTCGACCCCATCATTGCCCGACCGTGCCCACGTCGTCATCATCGGCGGCGGCGTCATCGGCACCAGCGTCGCCTACCACCTGACCAAACTGGGGCACACCGACGTGGTGCTGCTCGAACAAGGCCAGCTGTCGTGCGGAACCACCTGGCACGCAGCCGGTCTGGTCGGCCAGCTGCGCGCATCGGAGAGTGGCACCAGGCTGGTCCAATACTCCACCGAGCTGTACGCCGAGCTGGAGGCGGAGACCGGGCTGAGTGCCGGATACAAGCAATGCGGCGGAGTGACGTTGGCGCGCAGCGAAGATCGGATGATCCAGCTTCGCCGCACCGCGGCCAATGCGGCTGCCTATCAGCTCGATTGCGAACTCCTCAGCCCGGAGGAGGCTTTCGAACGCTACCCGGTGATGCGGGTCGACGACCTGGTGGGCGCGATCTGGCTGCCCGCCGACGGAAAGGCCAATCCGACCGACCTGACGATGGCTTTGGCCAAGGGTGCGCGGCAGCGGGGCGCCAAGGTGTTGGAGCACGTTCGCGTGCTCGACGTGCTCACCGCCGATGGCGGCGTGACGGGAGTTCGCACCGACGCCGGCGACATCGAAGCCGAAATCGTGGTCAACTGCGCCGGTCAGTGGGCCAAGGCCATCGGCGCATTGGCCGGGGTCAACGTGCCGCTGCATTCTGCCGAACACTTCTACGTGGTCACCGAAACCATTGCCGGCGTCCATCCCGATCTGCCGATCCTGCGCGATCCCGACGGCTACACCTACTTCAAGGAGGAAGTCGGCGGGCTGGTCATCGGTGGGTTCGAGCCGGAAGCCAAGCCGTGGGTGGCCCCCGACAAGATTCCCTACCCCTTCGAGTTTCAGCTGCTCGACGAGGATTGGGAGCACTTCGAGATCCTGATGGACAATGCGCTGTTGCGGATTCCCGCACTCGAACACACCGGCCTGAAGAAGCTGTACAACGGCCCGGAGAGTTTCACCCCGGACAACCAATTCATCCTCGGCGAGGCTCCCGAGTGCGCCAATTTCTTCGTCGGCGCGGGATTCAACTCGGTGGGCATCGCCTCGGCCGGCGGTGCCGGGCGCGCACTGGCGGAGTGGATCGTCAACGGCTCCCCCACCACCGACCTCACCGGCGTCGACATCCGCCGCTTCGCACCGTTCAACGGCAACGTGTCCTGGTTGCACGACCGGGTGGCCGAGATCCTCGGTGTGCACTACGAAATCCCCTGGCCGAACCGGGAACTGGCGACAGCACGCCCGTTCCGCCGTTCCCCGGTGCATCACCTGCTGGTGGCGGCGGGGGCCAACTTCGGTAGTCGGATGGGCTGGGAGCGGGCGAACTTCTTCGCACCACCGGGCAGCGAGCCGGTCATCGAATACTCCTGGGGTAAGCAGAACTGGCTGCCGTGGTCGGTGGCCGAACAGGTCAGCACCCGCACCGGCGTCACCGTCTTCGACCAGACGTCGTTCTCCAAATACGTGCTCGCCGGACCCGGAGCCGTGGCAGGTCTGCAGTGGCTGTGCACCGCCGACGTGGCTGTGCCGGTGGGCAAGTCGGTGTACACCGGGATGCTCAACGAACGCGGCACCTACGAATCGGACGTCACCGTCACCCGCACCGGGCCGCAGGAGTTCCTGATCGTCAGCAGCGCGGCGACCACCGAACGGGACAAGGACCACATTCGCAAGAACCTGCCTGCCGGGGCGCACGCCGAACTCGTCGACGTCACATCCTCGATGGCGGTCTTCGGCGTGATGGGCCCGAAGTCACGCGAGCTCCTGCGCGAGCTCACCGACGCCGACCTCTCCGACGCCGCATTCCCGTTCGCCACCAGCCAGGTAATCTCGCTGGGCTACGCCACGGTACGTGCCACCCGCATCACCTACGTCGGCGAATTGGGTTGGGAACTCTACGTTCCCACCGAATTCGCGGTCGGCGTCTACGAAGACCTGCTGTCGGCCGGTGAGAAATACGGTATCGCCCGCGGCGGCTACTACGCGATCGAGTCCCTGCGCTTGGAGAAAGGCTACCGGGCTTTCGGCCGCGAACTGACGCCGAACGACAATCCGGCGGAGGCCGGGCTGCTGTTCGCCTGCAAACTGACCTCCGATGTCGACTTCCTCGGCCGGGTAGCCGTGGAGAAGGCCAAGGCTGAAGGTCCCCGCAGGCGGGTGGTCAGCTTCTCCGTCGACTCGCCCGACCCGATGCTCTGGGGCGGCGAACTGATCCTGCGCGACGGCGCCGTCGCCGGACAGGTCAGCTCGGCGGCATGGGGGGCTACGACCGGTTCGTGCGTCGGGCTGGGTTACCTCCGCTCGACCGACGACGCCGTCGTCACACCCGACTGGGTGCGCTCAGGTTCGTACACGGTCAACGTCGGCGGTCAGGTCTATCCGATCACCGTGTCGCTCAAGGCCATCTACGATCCCGCTAACGAACGGGTGCGCTGAAGGGCTCGATCGGCCGTAGCGGGCTCAACATGACGAGCGGGATCCGTCGGCTCGTGGACTGCTGATAGGCGATATACGGCGGATACAGGTGGCACATGTACTCCCACACCTGATGCCGTTCGTCGCCCTGCGGCTCGCGCCACGTGGCCTCGAAGGCCTGCGTGGCGATCTGCACCCCGAGCGTCTGCTGGGAGAGAACGTTCAGATACCACGCCGGATGGCTGTCGGCGCCACCCTTGGACGCGACGACCACGATCTCACCACCGGCGTTCCCGTAGATCAACGGAGTGATGTACGACTGACCCGACTTGCGCCCCGTGTAGCGGATCAGGCAGTGGGTGGTGAACGACCGCCCGCCGACGTCACTCAGGTCGAGGACGTGTCCCTGCGCGCCACCGCTTTCCAGGTACGTCGCACGGTGTTGCGCTGTCCAGTCGGCACGGTCGGCGCGTAGTGCTTCGGCGTCGGTCATCAGTGCGCGAAGTGTTCTTGGGTGAAGTGGCCCTCGGGCTGGATCGCGTCGAGATGGCCCAGCACGGCGTTGAGGTCCGCCCACAGCGAGCGGGCCAGGTCGGCGGAGAACCCTTCTCGCACAACCACCCGCAGCACCGAGACGTTCTCCGCACCGTCGGGCATCGTGTACGCCGGCACCTGCCAGCCGTAGGAGCGCAGGGCGGCCGACACGTCGAACTCGGTATAGCCGAGGTCACCCTTGAGCCGGAACGCCACCACCGGTATCGCCGATCCGTCGGAGATCACCTCGAAGTGCTGACAGTCCTCCAGTTGGTCGGAGAGCCAGCGGGCTGTGGCCGAGAGGCACTGCATCACGTGGGTGTAGCCGGCCCGGCCCAGCCGCAGGAAGTTGTAGTACTGGCCGACCACCTGATTGCCCGGCCGGGAGAAGTTCAGCGTGAACGTCGGCATGTCCCCGCCGAGATAGTTCACCCGGAACACCAGCTCCTCGGGTAGGCAATCGGCGTTGCGCCACACCACGAATCCGATACCCGGATAGGTCAGCCCGTACTTGTGGCCGCTGACGTTGATCGACGCCACCCGCGGCAGCCGGAAGTCCCACTTGAGGTCGGTGTGCAGGAAGGGCACCACGAATCCGCCGCTGGCGGCGTCGACGTGCACGGGGATGTCGAGTCCCTTGTCGGCCTGCAACGTGTCCAGTGCCGCGCAGATCTCGGCGATCGGTTCCAGTTCACCGGTGTAGGTGGTGCCCAGAATGCCCACCACGCCGATGGTGTCCTCGTCGACGGCGTCCAGCACCTGCTCGGGGGTGATGACGTAGCGGCCCTCGGCCATCGGGAGGTAGCGCGGCTCGACTTCGAAGTAGCGGCAGAACTTTTCCCACACCACCTGCACGTTGGCACCCATCACCAGGTTGGGGGTGCGGGTCTTCCACGTGTCGCCGACGCGAGCCTTCCAGCGCCACTTCAGCGCCAGACCGCCGAGCATCACGGCCTCCGAGGACCCGATCGTGGAGACCCCGACCGCGGTGGAGGCGTCGTCGTCGCGCAGGTTCTCGGCGTGGAAGAGATCGGCGACCATTGCCACACAGCGGGATTCGATGGCAGCGGTGGCCGGGTACTCGTCCTTGTCGATCATGTTCTTGTCGAACGTCTCCGACATCAGCTTCTCGGCCTCGGGGTCCATCCAGGTGGTGACGAACGTGGCGAGGTTGAGCCGTGAACTGCCGTCGAGCATCAGCTCGTCGTGGATGAACCGGTATGCCGCAGTGGGTTCCATCGCCTCATCGGGCAGCCGCAGGGACGGGATGGGGTCGGTCGACAGGCGTCCGGTGTAGGCCGGCGCGATCGAAGGGGAACGGTACTTGACGTGGGGCACGGGTGTCCTTTCTACAGTTCTGCGATGGCTTGACGAATGTGGGCGAGGATGCGCGAGGCCGATGTCGGCGCCGGAGCCGGGCCGGGATCGGCGGCCGAGGCGTTGGCGGCGCGCGCGTGCACGAATGCTGCCGCCGCAGCTGCCTCGGCCGGCGGCATACCCGAGGCCAGTAGCGCACCGATCATCCCCGACAACACGTCCCCGGAGCCGGCGGTCGCCGCCCAGGAACCACCTGCGGGGTTCAGGTAGACGATGCCGCCGGCAGGCTCGGCGACGACGGTGACGTTGCCCTTGAGCAGCACCGTCGCGCCGAAGGCGTCGGCAAGCCGACGGGTGGCGGCCACCCGGTCCTCCCCCGGCGGGCCGCCGGCCAATCGGGCGAACTCGCCTGCGTGCGGGGTGAGCACCGTTGGGGCCGTTCGGCCCGCCACCAGATCCGGCTGGGTGGACAGGATGGTGAGGGCGTCAGCATCGACCACCACCGGGAGATCAGAACTGAGTGCGAAATGCAAAGCGGCGAAGCCTTTTTCATCAGTACCCAGGCCCGGACCGACGACCCACGACTGCACCCGCCCGGCTGCGTGCGGGTTGGGCGCAGCCACCACCTCCGGCCAGTGCGACACGACCTCGGCTGCAGCGGACCCGGCGTAGCGCTTCATACCCGATGTCGTCGCCACCGCGGCCCCGGTGCACAGGATTGCCGCGCCGGGATACGTCGACGATCCGGCCAGGATGCCGGTGACACCCTGACTGTACTTGTCGTCGTGCACTCCGGGCAGCGGCCAACGGGCCTTGACATCAGCGGCTTCCATACCCAGCACGGAGGTGGGCGGAAGGTCTAAACCGATGTCGATCAGTTCGACCCGGCCGCAGTCAGCCAGGGCGTGAACGGGTTTGAGGCCACCGAAGGTGACAGTGAGTGCTGCGCGCACGGCGGGTCCGGTGATCGCGCCGGTCTGGACGTCTACGCCGCTGGGGATGTCGACGGCCACCACCGGAATCTCGGCGTCCTCGGCAGCGGCGAACACCTCGGCCGCCGCCGGACGTAGAGGGCCGCTGCCGGAGATGCCGACCACCCCGTCGATCACGAGATCGGTCAACGGCGGTACAGCCGGAACCACCCGGCCGCCGGCAGATCGAAACGCGGCCAGCGCCTTGGCGTGAGTGCGGTCGGGGTTGAGCAGCACCGCGGTCGCGGCAGCCCCGCGGCGACGCAGGAGGGTGGCCGCCCACAGCGCATCACCGCCGTTGTCGCCCGAGCCGACCACCGCGCAGAGCCGGCGACCGGCCACGCCGCCGGCACGGATTCGCAGCTCGCGGGCGATCGCGGTGGCCAATCCATAGGCGGCACGACGCATCAGTACACCATCAGGCAGGCCGGCCAGCAGGGGCGCCTCGGCGGCGCGAATCGCGTCGGCGGTGAAGTAGTGCCGCATCGGCACCAAGGTTACGTGCTGAACCCCGGATAACGGCCGAGTCCGCGTGGCTGGTCACTGTCTCGAGCGAACGCGCGGGGTGGGAGGCGTTCTGCGAGTCCACCGATGAGCGCGTCATCTCCGCCGGATCGCTCCGCGCGGCGCTGGTCGCTGTATCAGCAGACCGCCAAGACCACGTGGCGCTCGGTACGATTTTGGAGTGAACGATCCAGCACAGAGTGCGGCAACCGTAGCGGTGAACGGCCGGAGACTGACCCGTAAAGGCGTGCAGACTCGGGATCGAATCGTGGCGGTCGCCGCGGACCTGATGCAGCAGCGCGGCGTGGCCCGGACGACCGTGGAGGACATCCAGGAGGCGGCCGGGATCAGCTCGTCGCAGCTATACCACTACTTCGCCGACAAGGGCGCCCTGGTGGCAGCGGTCATCGAGCTTCAGGGGCAACGAGTTCTCGGCGTCCAGCACCTCGGCCTGGACCGGGTGACGTGCCTGGCCGATCTGTGGCGCTGGCGCGATCTGGTGGTCGGTATTCGGACAGCTCAAAACTGTGTTGGCGGATGTCCGCTGGGATCGTTGGCCGCGGATCTGGCAGAGACCGACGCCGTCGCACGCGCACAACTGGCACGCTGGTTCGCCGAGTGGGAGCGGATACTGCGCACCGGACTCGCATCCATGGCGTCCGCGGGTCAATTCGCCGACGGCACCGATACCGACCGTCTCGCACTGGCGCTGCTGGCCGCGACCCAGGGAGGCCTCCTGCTGAGCCAGGTCAACCGGGACACCGCCGCGTTGACCGCAGCAATGGACACCGTGATCACTCACATCGGCACGCTCCTGACCGAGGCACCGTCCGACACCGTTCGGCGGCATTGATTTTGATGTTGACACTCCATTTTTTCCGGGACACCATCGGCGGCAGTCCTACGAAAGGAGTCTCCGTGTCCACCACTGAGCCGGCCACGATCGCCACCCAGGTCGCGCAGATGCAGCAGGGCCTGGCGGGTCACCTGCCCGCCGGCGCCATCGAAGTGTTCACCGCAGACCAGAAACGCATGGTCGAGGAAGGCGTACCGCTCGGTGCGGCGCAGCCGGGGACTGCCCTGCCAGACCCTGAAGTTGTTGATGCACACGGGAAATCGACCACGATAAGTGCACTGCGCGCACACCGTCCGGCGGTTGTGGTCTTCTACCGCGGCACGTGGTGTCCATACTGCAATCTCGCGCTGAAGACTTACCAGGATCAGTTGGTTCCGGAACTCTCGTCGCGCGGAATACCACTGATCGCCGTCAGCCCCCAGAAGCCCGACGGGTCACTATCCACTACAGAAGCCAACGCCTTGACCTTCGACGTGGTCTCCGACCCCGGCAACCAGATCGCCTCGGCGCTCGGCATCGTCGTCACGCCCTCTGCGGCGTCACGTGCGGTCAGTCAGCAGCTCGGCGTCGACCTGCGAGAAGCCAATGCTGACGGTGGCTACGAGCTGCCGATGCCTACCGTCCTGATCGTCGACGGTGACGGCGTTATCGCATGGAGCGACATCCACCCCGACTACACCACCCGCACCGAGGTCGCGGAGATCCTGGCCGCCGTCGCACAGCTGGGCTGAGCGCCGTCGTCACTCCACCGTGACGGACTTGGCCAGGTTGCGCGGCTTGTCCACGTCGAAACCGCGGGCCCTGGCCACCGCGGCGGCGAACACCTGCAGCGGCACCGTGGACAGCAACGGCTGGAAAAGCGTTGATACCGCTGGCAACTCGAAGATGTGGTCGGCATAGGGCCGCACTGTGTCGTCGCCCTCCTCGGCGAGGACGATGGTGACCGCACCGCGGGCCTGGATCTCGCGGATATTGCTCAGCAGCTTGGCGTGCAACGTGGCCGCATTCTTCGGTGACGGCATGACCACGATGACGGGCAGGCCGTCTTCGATGAGCGCGATGGGGCCGTGCTTGAGCTCACCGGCGGCAAAGCCCTCGGCGTGCATGTAGGCCAGTTCCTTCAGTTTGAGCGCACCCTCGAGAGCCACCGGGTACCCGACGTGGCGGCCCAGGAACAGCACCGTCGGCGATGACGCGAACTGCTGACCCAATTTCGTGATCGGCTCCATGTGCTCGAGCACGCGGGTGACCTGCTCAGGCATCGACTCCAGTTCGTGGTACTCGCGTTCGACCTCGTCGGGGTACTTGGTACCGCGAGCCTGGGCCAACGCCAGGCCGACCAGGTAGTTGGCCGCGATCTGGGCGAGGAACGTCTTGGTGGCCGCCACCCCGATCTCGGGTCCGGCGCGGGTGTAGAGCACCGCGTCGGCTTCCCGCGGGATCTGGCTGCCGTTTGTGTTGCAGATCGCCAGCACCTTGGCCTTCTGGCTCTTGGCGTGGCGGACGGCTTCCAGGGTGTCGGCAGTCTCACCGGACTGCGAGATCGCGATCACCAGGGTGCCGCGATCCAGTACCGGGTCGCGATAGCGAAACTCGCTGGCCAGCTCCACTTCCACCGGCAAACGCGTCCAGTGTTCGATCGCGTATTTCGCGAGCAGCCCGGAATGGAATGCGGTGCCGCAGGCGACGATGAAGACCTTGTCGACCTCGCGGAGCTCCTGATCACTCAGCCGCTGTTCGTCGAGCACGATGCGGCCGTCGACGAAATGCCCGAGCAGGGTGTCGGAAACCGCCGCCGGCTGCTCGGCGATCTCCTTGAGCATGAAGTAGTCGTAGCCGCCTTTTTCCGCGGCGGACAGGTCCCAGTCGATGTGGAAAACACGCGCGTTCGCGGTGTCGTCGGCGCCGTCGAAATCGGTGATCGAGTACCCGTCGGCGGTTATCACCACCGCCTGGTCCTGACCCAACTCGACGGCATCCCTGGTGAATTCGATGAATGCCGCGACGTCGGAGCCGATGAACATCTCGCCGTCGCCGATGCCGACCACCAGTGGCGTCGACCGGCGCGCGGCGATGATCGTGCCCGGGTCGTCGGCGTGGGCGAACACCAGCGTGAAGTGCCCTTCCAGCCGGCGCAGCACCGAGAGCACCGATGCCTCGAAATCGTCCGCGGTCGGACCTTGGCGGTACGCCTGGGCGACCAGATGGACAGCCACCTCGCTGTCGGTGTCGCTGGCGAACTCGACGCCCTCGGCCTCCAGTTCAGCGCGCAGTGTGGCGAAGTTCTCGATGATCCCGTTGTGGACGACGGCGAACTTGCCTGTGGCGTCGCGGTGCGGGTGAGCATTGCGGTCGGTGGGGCGACCGTGGGTGGCCCACCGGGTGTGGCCCATCCCGGCGGTGCCGGCGAGCGCGTCGCCGCCGGTTTCGGTCAGCGCCTCTTCGAGATTGGCCAGCCGGCCGGCACGGCGACGCACCGTCAGGCCGCCGTCGCCGTCGAGCAGGGCGACCCCGGACGAGTCGTAACCGCGATACTCCATCCGCCGCAGTGCGTCGACCACGACACCTCGGGCGGGACGATGCCCGACGTAGGCCACGATTCCGCACATGTTTACCCAGGGTAGTGCAGCACCCTGGTTACGCCCGTCCGCTAGGTTCATGGGGTGGCCCGGACACGCAAGCTCTTCGCGGCGCTGACGCGCCGCGGTCCACATCACGTTCTACGCGGTGACCTGGCCTTTGCCGGGTTACCCGGCATCGTCTTCACCCCTGCGACGGGCTTCAACCTGCCCGGGGTGGCCTTCGGCCACGATTGGCTCACAGATGTCGATCACTACGTGAAAACGCTCGAGCACCTCGCGTCCTGGGGCATCGTGGCGGCCGCGCCCGGCACCGAACGCGGGCTCGCCCCGTCGGTGCTGAACCTGTCGGTCGACCTGGGCACGACCCTCGACATCATCGCCGGCGTGCGGCTGGGCCCCGGCGAGATCAGCGTGCATCCGACCAAATTGGGCCTGGCCGGACACGGCTTCGGCGGCTCGGCGGCGGTGTTCGCCGCGGCGGGCCTGGCCGGTGCGGCCTCGGGCGCGCCCAAGGCGGTCGCGGCGCTGTTTCCGTCGGTGACCCGGCCCCCCGCCCAGGAACCGGCGGCATCGCTCACGGTGCCCGGTCTGGTGCTCAGCGCGCCCGACGATCCGCAATCGCTGCGCACCGACGCCCTGCACCTGGCCGAAGCCTGGAAGGGGTCGGTGTTGCACATCGTCAGCAAGGCCGAGTCGTCCGGGCTGGCCGAGAAGCGCCGGTTCGCCAAGGTCCTCGGCATACCGGGTTCCGACAAGCGCACCCAGAAGACGGTGCGCGCCCTGCTGACCGGCTTCCTGCTGTTTCACCTGACCGGCGACAAGGCCTACCACGAATTCGCCGACCCCGAAGCGGTGCTGCCGAAGACCGAGGCGCTCGATCCCGAGGCGCCGCCGGTGACAACAGAGGGCCAGATCGCCGCGCTGCTGAAGTAGCCCGCCGTCGCCCAACCAACTGGTTGGTGTTTTACTTTCCAGATGCGTACCGGGATCTTTCTGGACTATTCGGGCGGCTTTCGTGAGGCGGTCGAGCACATCGTGGCGGTGGAAAAGGCCGGGGTCGACATCGCGCTGGTCGCCGAGGCCTACTCCTATGACGCTGTCAGCCAGCTCGGTTACCTGGCCGCCAAGACCTCGACGATCGAGCTGGGATCGGGCGTCTTTCCGATCTACACCCGGACGCCGTCGCTGCTGGCGATGACGGCGGCCGGCCTGGACTTCGTATCCGACGGGCGCTTCCGGCTCGGCATCGGCACGTCCGGCCCGCAGGTGGTGGAGGGGTTTCACGGGGTGCCGTTCGACGCCCCGCTCGGCCGTACCCGCGAAGTCGTCGACATCTGCCGGCAGGTATGGCGCCGCGAGCGGGTCCAGCATCAGGGTCGCAGTTACCAGATCCCGTTGCCCGCCGACCAGGGCACCGGACTGGGCAAGCCACTGCAGCTCATCAATCACCCAGTCCGCGAACGGATTCCGATCACCATCGCCGCACTGGGCCCGAAGAACGTCGAGTTGACCGCTGAGATCGCCGAAGGCTGGCAGCCGGTGTTCTTCTACCCGGAGAAGGCCGACGACGTGTGGGGCGATGCGTTGCGCGCCGGAAAAGCCAAGCGTGACAGTACGCTTGGCGATCTCGATGTGATGGTCGGAGTGTCACTGGCCATCGGCGACGACGTGGAGGAACGGCTGAATTGGGCCAAGCCGCACCTTGCGCTGTATATCGGTGGGATGGGCGCGAAGGGACAGAATTTCTACCACAAGCTGGCGACGCGGTACGGGTACGGCGAGGTGGCCGATCACATCCAAGAGCTGTTCCTGTCCGGTCGCAAGGCCGAGGCGATCGCCGCCGTGCCCGACGAGCTCGTACGAAACGTGAACCTGATCGGCCCGCGCGGCTTCGTCAAGGAACGCATCGCCGCCTTCGCCGAGTCCGGGGTGACCACACTGCTCGCCACGCCGACCACCACTGACGCAGGCGAATACATCAGTTGGGTCGAGGAGTTGCAGCAGCTGCTGCCCTGATCGCACGGCGACATTCGGTCACTGGCCGACCTGCGGTAGCTCGTCGGCGGCGATCTCACACGGTGTCTTGTCGCCGGACTCCTCGACGACAGGCGGTGCCGGCGCCTCGGGTGCCGGCGCCTCGGGTTGGGATGACGGCTCGGCCTGCCCTGCTTCCACCGCCGCGGCTGTCGGCGGCACCTCGGCCGGTTGCCCTGCCGACTCAGACTCCTCGACGGTCGAATCATCCTCGGGTCCAGCCTCGTTCACGCTGGCCAGGTCTTCGGGATCGCCCTGGGCAGCGGGATCATCCTCGGTGTCGGGACCATCCAGACCCGGGGGAACGTCGTCCACCGCGTTCTCCGGCATGCCGTCGAGCAGCCCTCCGAGCGCGTCGGCGATCTGTCCGACCAGGCTGGACAAGCCGCCCCCGACATCGGGCATGCTCGGCATCGCGGCCGAGGCAGGGATGCCCGGGGCGGACGGCGCCGGCGCCTCGACAGGCAGCTGCGTGGGAAGCGGCTGAGCTGGAAGTGATTGCGCTGCCGGGATATCCGCTGGCGGTGAGAACGCGGACGGGGCGGGTGGCCCGGATTCTCCGACGGAGGGTGAGACCGGCAGGGCCTCCGGCGGTACGACCGGTACTGCGGCGGCGGGCGCGGTACGCGGTGATGCAGGTGGCGCCGATCCGGGCGGCGGCCCACCGAATACTCCTGGCACCTCGAAATGCGTTGTCGGAACTAAATCCAACTGCCGCACCGCGTCCTCGTAGGCGGCCGTCGCCGATGACGTCGCCGCGCGCATGGCGCGGAGCCAATCGGTGCGGATGTCGGCGTCGACGTACGGGGTGATCTGGTGAGCGACGACATCGATAGCCTGCTCGCGTGCCGCTCCCCCGCCCACCACGGTGGCCGCCGCGGTCAACCACGCGGGCCGCTCACCGGCGCGGCGGTCGTCGATCGACACGACGGCTCCGACCTTGTCGTCGACCGCCCGCGACAGCCGGTCGCGCAGCGCCTCGCAGCTCTGCGCCGCAGCCCGCAACGAGTCGGCCACCGCCGCGCCCGCCGCACAGTGCCGGCGGATGAATTCGTCAGCCGCCGAACCGGATTCACCGTCCCACGCCACCGCCATGGCGGCCAGCCCGTCGCGAGACACACGCACCGCCTGGTCGGCGGCGGCCGATGCCGCCCGTAGAGCTACGCAGTCGGCGTCGAGCACGGCCAGGTCCAAGCCGTCGTCCCGGCCGTACCACTCGAAGATCTGCGCGGCGTGCGCAGTCAGGTCCGGATGCTGGTAACCGACGGCGTGGCAGGCTGCCACGTAGGCCGCAGTGTTGGCCACCGAGGATTGCCCGACCGCAAGCCGCGACGCCACGTCCAGCGTCACAGCGCGGCCGCACGCAGTTCGGCGTCACCGTAGCGGTCAGCGGTGACCCGCAGCGCGACGGCCGTCTCCTCGGCAGCCCGCGACCACTGCGCCACTGTGGCTGTCAGCCGGTCCAGCGCTGCCCGCACCACATCCCCGTGGGCGACGTGCGCACGACCGGCCACGGCGCCGCCGAAGTGCAGGCGGCTCAGCTGCCCATGTAGTGCCTCGTCGAGCAGCTCGGCGGTGGCGTCGAAATGTTGCGCGGCAGCGCGCAACCCGGCGCAGTCCACGCGCGTGTTACCCATATCCTTCTAAGACGCAGGCCGCACCGGACCGGTTCCCGGAATTTGTGTCAGCCTTCGGCGCTGACGGACTCGGCGACACGGATCGCCAGCAGCCGGGCGGTGTCTTCGTCGGCAGCTTCCACCATGACCCGCACCATCTGTTCAGTTCCCGATGGGCGCAACAAGATTCGCCCGGTGTCACCGAGTTCAGCCTCGGCTTCGCGTACCGCGCTCTGTACCGCAGGCGCCTCGGCGACCGTTGCCTTGTCCGCCACCGTGACATTGATGAGCACCTGCGGCAGCGTTTGCATCGGCGCTGCCAGCTCCGCAAGCGACAAGCCGGTCTGGGCCATCCGCGCCATCAACCGCAAGCCGGTGGCGACGCCGTCGCCGGTGGTTCCCAACGCGGGCATCACGATGTGGCCGGACTGTTCCCCGCCGAGCGAGTATTCGCCTGCGCGCAGTTCCTCCAGGACATACCGATCACCAACACCGGTGGTGCGCACCGCGATACCGGCTTCCCGCATGGCGATATGCAACCCGAGATTGCTCATCACGGTGGCGACCAGCGTCTCGGACGCGAGCTCACCGGCCTCGCGCAAGGCAAGGGCGAGGATCACCATGATGGCGTCACCGTCGACCACCCGGCCGTCGGCGTCTACCGCCAGGCAGCGGTCGGCGTCGCCATCATGTGCCAACCCCAGGTCGGCACCATGGGCCAGCACCGCAGCCTGCACCTGCTCCAGATGCGTTGAACCGCAGCCGTCGTTGATGTTCAGGCCGTCCGGTTCGGCGTTGATCGCGATCACGGTTGCGCCCGCAGCGTGGTAAGCGCGCGGCGCGGCCTGGAACGCGGCGCCGTTGGCACAGTCGACGACGACCGTCAGCCCGTCCAATCGCACCGGTGCCGCCCCACGGATGTGGTGCAGGTAGCGCTCCAGCGCATCGCGGGCATCGAGCACACGCCCGATCTCGGCACCGACCGGACGCAGCCCGGGACCCTGCGCGACGAGCTCTTCGATGCGATCCTCGGCGTCGTCGTCGAGCTTGTGTCCGCCAGGGCCGAAGATCTTGATGCCGTTGTCCGGCATCGCGTTGTGGGATGCCGAGATCATCACACCGAAGTCGGCGCCGTAGGCCGCGGTCAGAAAGGCCACCGCCGGTGTCGGCAACACTGCGACCCGCAGCGCGTCCACACCCTCACTGGTCACACCGGCGATCACCGCCGCCTCGAGCATCTCGCCGCTGGCGCGCGGATCACGGCCCACGACTGCGAGGCGCCTGCCGGAACTTCGGGTGGTCGCGAGCCGGCGCGCCGCCGCCGCGCCCAACGCCAGGCCCAGCTCGGCAGTCAGTTCTCGGTTGGCGACGCCGCGGACACCATCGGTCCCGAACAGTCGACCCATGTGGACAAATTTCTCACAACTAGCCGCTCAGAACACAACCAACGAGGTTAACGGCCGTGTCGCCGTCAAACTGACATTGCACCGAGACACCGAGAACGAACACTGCCCGCACCCGGTGCGGGTGCGGGCAGTGCGCCGCTGGTATCCAGCTGACTGACGATTACCGGCTGCCGGTCATCGGCGCCTCGGCAGGCGCCGGGGCGGCGGGCACGGCGGTCGCGCCGATACCCGCATTTGCGTGTCCGCTCTGGCCAGGAGCCAGTTCGGAGTTACCCGGCCCGGCCTGGGTGAACGTGTAGCTCACGCCCGTGGCGCTGCTGGCGCACACCGGAACTGTCGAGATCTCCTTGCTGGCGAGCTGCGGCAGCTTCGACGAGAGGTCGTCGCCCGGGCACACGCTGGTGGCCAGGGTCTGCGCGCTGCTGACCGACACGTTCTGGATCGTGCCGAGTTGCTCACCGTTGACGGTCAGGCCCACATTGAGCTGATCGCCGGCCGCCTGCGGCGCCTGGGGCTGCGGCGCCGGGGCCTCGGGAGCGGCATTCGCCAGTCCGAAACCACTCGCTACGAGCAGCGAGCCGCCAAGAACCGCACCAGCGGCCGTCTTAGTGAACGTGTTCATTTTCGCTCCTTTTCTTCTGCGTGATAGGCAGGGAATCAGAGCTGCGGGAGCACTCAGCTCACCTCACAGCCCCGAAGGAGAACACCGACCCCCCGAAGGGTCCCGCCTCCTACCTCGGGCAGCCGACGTTGCCGTCGGCCTCTAGAAGGCTTGCCGAAGAGCGGTTCGCTCAAACCACAACGTGAGAATCGACCTGGACACGCCCGCTGAGCAGGCAGCACGTGGTGTGACTCAGGACACAAACGACGCAGCTGGGCCACAAACGACGCACCGGGCGCCGCCAGCCGAAAGACTGGCGACGCCCGGTGGGCCGTTGCGTAGATGTACGCGGCAGATCAGCGCTTGCTGTACTGCGGCGCCTTGCGGGCCTTCTTGAGGCCGTACTTCTTGCGCTCGATGGCACGCGGGTCACGCGTGAGGAAGCCGGCCTTCTTCAGCGCCGGGCGGTCCTCGGGCTGCACCAGGATCAGCGCGCGGGCGATCGCGAGGCGAAGCGCACCGGCCTGACCCGAGGGGCCGCCGCCGTCGAGGTGGGCGTAGATATCGAAGCTGTCCACCCGGTCAACGGTCACCAGCGGGGCCTTGATCAGCTGCTGGTGCACCTTGTTCGGGAAATACGCCTCCAGGGTGCGGCCGTCGAGATTGAACTGGCCGGTGCCCGGCACCAGCCGAACCCGCACCACAGCCTCCTTGCGGCGGCCGACGGTCTGGATGGGACGGTCGATGATCACCGGAGCACGCGGCGTGCTCTCAGCAGCGGCCTCAGGGGTCTCGGGAGCCTCAGGCGCCTCGGCCACGTCGGCGGTCTCGGTCACTTCGGTCTCCACGACCTCGGTCACGTCTGTCGTTTCGCTCACTGGGCCACCTGCTTGATCTCGAACGGAATCGGCTGCTGGGCGGCATGCGGATGATCCGGGCCCGCGTAGACCTTGAGCTTCTTCTGGATCTGCCGGCTCAGCTTGTTGTGCGGCAGCATCCCGACGATGGCTTTCTCGACCACGCGATCGGCGTGCTTTTCCATCTCGTCGCCGAGGGTGCGCGCCCGCAGACCGCCGGGGTAACCCGAGTGACGGTAGGCCATCTTGGACTGGAGCTTGTCGCCGCTGACGGCGATCTTGTCGGCGTTGATGACGATGACGAAATCGCCACCGTCGACATTCGGCGTGAATGTCGGCTTGTGCTTGCCGCGCAACAGGTTTGCTGCCGCGACGGCGAGCCGGCCGAGCACCACGTCGGTGGCGTCGATGACGTACCACGAACGCGTGGTGTCACCCGCCTTCGGCGTGTACGTAGGCACAGCGCTACCTTCTTTTCTTCTCGGGTGTGTCCCGGTGTGAGCCGGGTGTCGGTCGGAACGCGACGGTGGGGTTGCATCTCGGCGACCAACACTGACCCGAGAACCCGGCTTACTCCCGCGGTCCGAAACCGCGGCGTACCGCACGCCAACGTGGCAGCTTACCTGCGACGATCCGGGCAGGTCAAAACGCTCATCCCCGCTCGTAGGCGATGTTGGCGACGGCCCGGACGTAGTGGGTGCCCGCGACGTCGGTCATGGTGGCCGAGACCGTCCCCATCCGGCGCCCGACCCGCTCGGTGGCGGTGGCCAGCGTGAGGGACCGCCCGTCGACCGGCGGCGACCGGAAGTAGTAAACGGACAGGTCAGCCAGGGTGTAGCGATCCCGCGCGCCGGTGTGCGCCTGGCCGGCCAGCGAGCAGGCTTGGCCGATGATCGAGGCGATCACCCCACCCTGGATGGCGCCGAGGGGGTTGGCCATCCACGGCTGCGGGTCGAGCATCAGGACCGGCTCGTCCGCGCTTTCGACCGTCATGGCCAGCAGCTCGCACAAGGGTCCGCGGGCGATCTCCCCGCGACTGATCGCGGTCAGGATGCGCCGGCCGTCCCATCCCGGGTCGATGGCCGACACGGCTGTGTCGATGTCGGGCGGGGTGGGCAGCGTCTCGACGGGTTCGGCGATCGCATCCTTGTCGAGGGTGCGCAGCGCCTCGGTGCTGCGGCCCACCCGGACGGCGCGGGCCACACCCGAGCAGACGACGTCGTGTGCGCCGTTGGTGATCGTCATGGTGGCGGTGCCGTGGGTGTCGTCGCGGTGAGCCATCGCCGAGACGGCGTGCAGCCGATCCCCCACCATGGGGCGGGCGCCTGCAGTCAGCGCCAGCCAGGACTGCACGGTGGCGACCGGCTCGGCGAACGTGTACCAGTAGGCGCCGCTGGTGACGGATTCGGCCATCACCGCGTAGGCGGGCATCTCCACCAGACCGCGGTGGTCGACGAGCGTGTTATTCACCTGTTGATCCAGCGAGATGCCGGCCTCACTGACTCCGGTGTTGCCGACGCAGAAGACCGACTGGGGTCCGTTGGGTGTGCTCATTTCCTGGCATCTTGCCGTAATTCGGTTTCGCAGCCGACACCACCTGTGGTCGGATCGCGGGCATGGGGCAGATCTGGCCGCTGTTCGACCTCGAGGTGGTGACACCGCGCATCGTGCTGCGCTATGTCACCGACGAGCTCGGCGCGACGCTGGCAACGTTGGCGGCCAAGGGTATCCACGATCCGGCGACCATGCCGTTCAGCGAGCCGTGGACCGATGTGCCCTCGCTGGAGCTCGAGCGCAACAGCCTGCGGTACTACTGGCGCAACCGCGCCGAGACATCCGTCCAACGGTGGAACCTCGACCTGGCGGTAGTGGTCGACGGGTCGGTGGTCGGCATGTGTTCGATTCACGCCGAAGACTTTCCGGGCAACCGCCGCCTGACCACCGGCTCGTGGCTGGGCCTGGCTCATCAGGGCCGGGGCCTCGGAAAGGAGATCCGCCAGGCGGCTCTGCATCTGATCTTCGCCGGCTTCGACGCCGATCTCGCGGTCACCAGGGCCTGGCATGACAACGCCGCGTCGCTGGCGGTGACGCGGTCGCTGCCCTACCTCGAGACCTTCAGAACCGTCGAGCTGCGACGCGACCGCCCCGACACCATGGTGGCTTTCGCCATGACACCGGGGCGGTGGGCGACGATCCGACGCGACGACATTCATCTGGTCGGCATCGACGCCGTTCGCGGGCAGCTGGGGACTCAGCGGTAGTCGATGACGACGCGGCCGTCGATCTGGCCGCGCTCCATCCGGCCGAACACCTCGTTGATGTCGTCGAGCTTGGCGGCTTCGACGGTGGGGTGGATCAACCCGCGGGCGTAGAAATCGAGCGCCTCGGCCATGTCCTGGCGGGTGCCGACGATCGAGCCGCGAATCGTCAAGCCCTTCAACACGATATCGAAGATCGGCGCGGGGAAGTCGCCCGGCGGCAGGCCGTTGAAGACGATGGTGCCACCGCGCCGGGTCAAGCCGATCGCCTGGCCGAACGCCTGCGGGTGCACCGCGGTGACGAGCACGCCGTGCACACCACCGGTGGCCTTCTGCACTTCGTCGACGACATCGGAGGTTCTGGCGTTGACGGTCAACTCGGCACCGAGCCGCTGCGCCAGTGCAAGTTTCGCGTCGTCGATGTCGACGGCGACCACGCGCAGCCCCATCGCGCGCGCGTACTGCACAGCGATGTGCCCCAGGCCGCCGATACCCGAGATCGCGACCCATTGGCCGGGCCGGGTGTCGGTGACCTTGAGGCCTTTGTAGACCGTGACGCCTGCGCACAGGATGGGTGCCACCTCGAGCGGGTCGATGCCATCCGGAATCCTGGCGGCGTAGGCCGCATTCACCAGCGTGTAGGTACCGAAGCTGCCGTTGACGCTGTAGCCGCCGTTCTGCTGGCTCTCGCACAACGTCTCCCAGCCGGTGCGGCAGTATTCGCAGCTACCGCAGGCCGACCACAGCCACGCGTTGCCGACCTTGTCGCCGAGTTTCAGGTCGGAGACGCCCTCGCCGAGCGCGACGACAGTGCCGTAACCCTCGTGGCCCGGGATGAACGGGGGTGCTGGTTTGACCGGCCAATCACCATGGGCGGCATGTAAATCGGTGTGGCAGACCCCAGAGGTCTCCAGTTTCACCAGCGCTTCCCCGGGACCGGGAGTGGGCAGGTCGAGGTCGGTGACGTGCAGCGGTGCACCGAATTCGGAGACGACTGCAGCGCGCATGGTGTCGGTGTCGGTCGATGTGACGGGTGCGCCAAGTGTCTGTGTCATGGTGGTGTTCCTTTCGCGAAAGTGGTTGTCGGGCCTCAACGGTGTCTTCGCTTCTTCGCGCAAGCGCTCAGAAGAAGCCTTGGGCTGTGTTGGAGTAGGAGACGAGCAGGTTCTTGGTCTGCTGGTAGTGGTCGAGCATCATCAGATGGTTTTCCCGTCCGATGCCGGACTGCTTGTAGCCGCCGAACGCCGCGTGGGCGGGGTATTGGTGGTAGCAGTTGGTCCAGACGCGTCCGGCTTTGATGTCGCGGCCGGCGCGGTAGGTGGTGTTGCCGTTGCGACTCCAGACTCCGGCGCCGAGGCCGTAGAGGGTGTCGTTGGCGATGCGGATGGCGTCGTCGTAGTCGGTGAAGGAAGTGACGGCGACGACGGGTCCGAAGATCTCTTCCTGGAAGACTCGCATCGCGTTGTCACCGGTGAAGATCGTCGGCTGCACGTAGTAGCCGCCGTTGAGGTCGCCACCGAGGTCGGCGCGTTCACCGCCGGTGACGATCTGAGCACCTTCGCTTTTGCCGATCTCGATGTAGGACAGGATCTTTTCGAGCTGGTCGTTGGAGGCCTGCGCCCCGATCATGGTTTCGGTGTCCAGTGGATCGCCCTGACGGACCGCTTTGGTGCGGATGGCGGCCATGGCCAGGAACTCGTCGTAGATGTCGGCCTGGATCAGGCTGCGGGACGGGCAGGTGCAGACTTCGCCCTGGTTGAGGGCGAACATCGTGAAACCCTCCAACGCCTTGTCCTGGTAGTCGTCGTTGGCGGCGAGTACGTCGGAGAAGAAGATGTTGGGGCTCTTGCCGCCGAGCTCGAGGGTGACCGGGATCAGGTTCTGGGAGGCGTACTGCATGATGAGCCGGCCGGTGGTGGTCTCGCCGGTGAACGCGATCTTGGCGATCCGGTTGCTCGACGCCAACGGCTTACCCGCCTCGACACCAAAGCCGTTGACCACGTTGAGGACTCCGGCGGGCAACAGGTCGGCGATCAGCGAGATCAGATAGAGCACCGAGGCCGGGGTCTGCTCGGCGGGCTTGAGCACAATCGCGTTGCCCGCGGCCAGCGCCGGCGCCAGCTTCCACACCGCCATCAGGATCGGGAAGTTCCACGGGATGATCTGCCCGACCACACCGAGCGGCTCGTGGAAGTGGTAGGCGACAGTGTCCTCGTCGATCTGACTCAGTGAGCCTTCCTGGGCGCGGATCGCCCCGGCGTAATAGCGGAAGTGGTCCACCGCCAACGGAATATCGGCATTCAGGGTTTCCCGGATCGGCTTGCCGTTGTCCCACGACTCGGCCAGCGCGATCGACTCCAGATTCGCCTCGATGCGGTCGGCGATCTTGTTCAGGACCAGGGCCCGTTCGGCTGCGGAGGTCTTCCCCCAGCCGGGTGCCGCGGCGTGGGCGGCGTCCAGGGCCAGCTCGATATCGGCATCGGTGGACCGCGCCACCTCGCAGAACACCTCACCGGTCACCGGCGTGCGATTCTCGAAGTACTGGCCGCCCACCGGCGCCGCCCACTCACCACCGATGAAGTTCTCGTAGCGGGCCGCAAAGGACATCAGCGAGCCCTCTGTACCGGGCCTCATGTATACGGTCATGGTGTTCTCCTGCCTGGTCAAGACGACGAAATGTGTCGGTCGTCACTGAAGGTAGGCAGTGCGGGGTTGCAGCACGGTTGCACTGGTTCGCGCACCGTTGCGTGCGGGGCTCAGGCCAGGTCGAAGTCCAGTCCAGCCAGCTTGCCGCGGGCCTGGGCCTGCTGCACGGAGCCTGGCAGCGTCCCGTCGTGCAACGCGCGCCACCCGTCGCGGTCGTCGCGCCCATCCGGGCTGTCCAGCCAACGGCGCAGCACCGCGGGGTCACCGGTGGACAACACAGCGCCCCGCAACGTCATCGCCAACTCGGTGCGCAATCTCCCGACTGCCGGTGAGATGGACTGCGGCAGAAGCGGTCCCGGATACCGATCGAGCGCGCCGGCCACGTCCCCGGCATCGAGCGCCTCATACACCTCACCGATGTCGGTGGTGATCGGCACCATCAGCCGATACGGCCGCGACTCGATGGCATCGGCGCCGACAACCTTGCGCAGCCGCGACATCTCGGCACGCACCGTCACGACGTCCAGGTCCTTGTCGTCGAGCAGCATCGCCAGGTGGTCGGCGCTCAGCCCCTCGGGGTGACGGCTCAGCAGCACCAGGATGTCGGCGTGCCTACCGGTCAGCGTGGTGGCACGCAGGTGCCCGAATTCGTCGGTGACCAGCCACCGCGGACGTTCAGAACCGAGCACGGCCAGCCGC
Organism: Mycolicibacterium aromaticivorans JS19b1 = JCM 16368; assembly: GCF_000559085.1. Classification (NCBI taxonomy): domain Bacteria; kingdom Bacillati; phylum Actinomycetota; class Actinomycetes; order Mycobacteriales; family Mycobacteriaceae; genus Mycobacterium; species Mycolicibacterium aromaticivorans. Next base: position 1,549,560 of record NZ_JALN02000001.1, read on the forward strand.
GGTCGTGGTTGCGCGGCTTCGACCGGTCCGCCGGTCAGCCGCAGCAGCGCCAGATGCGTTTCGACGGCGACGACGGTGGCGCGCACCAGAGCCAGGGCCTGCGGCGTGGCGACCCGTGATCCGCCGGTCAGGTCCAGTGCGCCGAGCAGGGCACCGGTGGCGGGGTCATGCACTGGCACCGCCGTGCAGCTCCACGGTTGCACCACGCGGGAGAAGTGCTCGGAACCGTGAATTTGCAGCTCAGCGTCCACAGCCAGCGCGGTACCGGGCGCGTTCGTCCCGGCGCCGCGCTCACTCCAGTCCGCCCCCGGCACAAAGTTCATCGCCTCCGCGCGCCGGCAGGCGTTGGGGTCGCCCTCCACCCACAGCAGCGTGCCGTCGGCGCCGCTGACGGCGACGACCACCCCGGATCCGGCGGCATCGTCGACGAGCAACCGGCGGATCACCGGCAGTGCGGGTGCCAACGGATGCGCCTCGCGCAGCCGCGCCAATTTCTCGCCGACCGGAGACGGCTGCGCGGCGCCGTCCGGGTCGACGCCCTTGGCCAGGCTGCGCTGCCAGCTCTTGGCGACGATCGGTCGCAGCGAGCTCGATTCCAGATAGCTCGCGTCGACCTCACCGGCGACGAACAGCTCGTGGACCGCGCGCAACAGCGCCGACGGCCGGGCGCCACCGGCCCCGGATCGCGTCGTTCTGGATATGCCCATCGGCGATCACACTCCTGCGTGCGGTCACCTCAACCGGCGCGCGTGCGGCCACGATACGCCAGATCTCAACGGACATGTGGGCATCGGATGCGATCGGGCCGGGATGACTGTGCGGCCCCGTTGGCTCTCCTCCGCGGGGCCGCACAGAGATCGAGGGACGCCGTCAGCCCCACATCCCGGCGGCGCGACGGTCAGCATCGGCCACGTCGGCTGCCCCGTCGCGCACCGCAACCCCCAGTCGGACCAGGATGTCGCGCAGTGCCGATGCTGATTGCTGCCACTGTGCCTGTTCGGCCTGATATGCCGCCGCGGCGTCACGGGTCCAGACCTGCTGGAGCGGAGCGATCTGACGACTCAGATCGTCCAACGCCGCGCCGAGTCGCGCCGACGTGCCCTGGATGTCAGCGAGTACCGCCGCGTCGATCTCGGCGAAATCGTAAGAGAGGACGGGGTCCACGGGGGTGCTCCTTGTCTAGAGGTGTGCGGTCACGGCGGCGATGCGCTGGGCGTGCAGTTGCGCGGCCTCACGCAATTGGTGTTCGTTGTTTCTGATTGTGTCCGCGATCCCGGCCAGTGCCTGCGACAGCTTGGTGGACTCGTTGTTCCAGTGCGCGACAACAGTCTGGAATCGCGCGGCAGCCAATCCGCCCCACACTGTGGGCGGCACAGATTCCATCCGGGTGATGAAGCCGTGCAACAAAACCCGTATCTCGTCGTTGCGGGTGTCGGTAGCCGCAGCAACGGAACGCATCAGGTCGAAGTCAGTGCTCAAATTCGTCACGCGGGGTCCTTCCGGTCGAGTTGTGCAGGCTTACAGTGGTTTCGACGTTCACGAGCCGGTTGCGGTTCCACTGAATTCATGGGCTGATTCAATGGCCTCTTCGCAGGGCTCGGCGATCGAATCGGGCCGGCCCTGCGCAGACTGGCAGCCGATGCTGATGCGCGTCGACCCGTCGAGGACCACCGCCCAACGGATCTCGCGGGCCATGCGGACTTCCCGGTACGTGACCGCTGGGCGCCCGCCACGCCGGTCCGCGGGGTTGAAGTCGACGAACACACCGCGGGGCTGCTCGCCGATCGCCCGAAGAAGGGTCGCGGCGGTCCGATCCAAAGTCTCTTCGGGCGAATAGGATTGGGTGATATGCAAGGCCGTATTCGAATCGGTCGGCGGCCTGGCCTGAACGCGGCGTGAACCAGGGCCTGCCGTGACGCGGGTGAGCATCCAATCCGGTGGGATCAGAAATGTGACGCGGCCCTCGACGACGGAGATGCCGTGGGGAGTCGGTGCCGCCGGCGTGCCGACCGCGGCCACTCCCATCAGGCACAGTGTCAACGCCATGCCGGCTGTCGCAGCCGCCGGCCCACGCCACTGTCGCCGTGGGACGGGTCCTGGATCCGCCGTCGACTCCGGCTCGGACGGGTCCTGGGCGGCGACGGGCATCCGTACCATCCGCGCATCCGTACCGCGCCGGCGCAGCGCGTCTCGCAGACCGTCGGCGTATTCGGCCGAGCCGGCTACACCCGGCGGGCAATCGATGAGAATAGCTGTGGGAGACGGTGTCTCGATCATCTCGGCGAGGTCTGTTGGATCGTGCGGCCGACTGCGCATCACCGGAGAACGGCCATCGGCAATGACGGCCACCAGTTCGGCGGCGATCTCGATGACGGTGGCGGCTTCGCCGGCGGCGAGCACTGCGGACCTGGGCTGCGCGAGAACCTCGGTGGCGACTGCTGCCGCAGCATCGACGAGTCGCGAGACACGGTGATGTGCCCACCACGACGGATGCACGATAGTCAGTGTTTCGCAGCGCTTTCCGGCGCAGTCCGTGATGACCTTCCGCCACAGGTCGTCGGCGGCGATCGGCCGTTCGCGAAACAGCACCACCGTGTCGTCGATGCCGGCCAGAGCGGCCGTGACCATCTCCTGCTCTCCCGTTCGCTGCGGGTGGGGGGTCAGCCGGGTGACCATTGCGGGACCGACTTCCAGCACTGTCATGTTGGGATCCAACCGACCTGCACCAGCTCGGCGCCGGCCCGAGTCACCAGCAGTCCGCGTCCGGGCGGGCGCTCGGTCGCGCGGTGGTGGCCGATCAGCGGACCCTCATCGGAGCTGCCGCTCATCAGCAGCGCGCCGCACCCGCTGTCCCGGATGTGCGCCAGCAGGGGTTCGAACATCGCCCGCGCCGATCCGGCGCAGCGTCGGGCGACGACCACGTGCAGCCCGATGTCGGCGGCGTGCGGCAGTAGTGCGACCAGCGGACTCAGCGCATCCGGTGAGGTGGCGGCGACCACGTCGTAGTCGTCGACCACGACATAGATCTCCGGTCCGGTCCACCACGATCTCGCCCTGAGCTGTTCGATCGTGGTGTCGGCGGTAGGCAGTCTGTTCTGCAACAACGAGATCAGGCCGGGAAGTCGTTGTGCGAGGCCGTGTTCGGAGAACACGTAGTCGAGCGCATGGTCCGCATCAGCGACATCGAGCAGTCCACGGCGGTAGTCGACCACGAACAGCAGCCCGGGTTGCGTTGTCGCAACACGTGGTATCTCGCGGCACAGCGTCCGCAGTGCGGAGGTCTTCCCGCATTCCCGGTCGCCGAGCACCAGCAGGTGTGCCTGGCGACGGAAGTCCACAGCCACCGGCGCGAACTGGTCGTCGCCCAGACCGAGCAGGACGCCGTCCATGTCGGGAGCCGTCTCGACGACCGCGGAGTAGTCGACGAGTCCCGGCAGCAGTCGGACGGGCGGCGCCTGCCACGAGCCGTCGTAGAGAACGTCTGCGCCGTCCGGCACGGCGATCAGGAAGTGGTTGCCTTCACGGGTGATGCCGCGCCCCGGCACATCGATCGGAACGAGTGCCGCCTGCTTGCGATCCATCTCGGAGTCGATCGGATCCCCAAGGCGCAGTTCGATCCTGGTGCCGATATGGTCCTTGAGCGCGGGCCGGATGTCGGCCCATCGACCGGCGGTCAGGATCAGGTGGATGCCGAACGACAGTCCGCGGGAGGCGATGCCGGCGATTGCCGGCTCGAGATCGGGAAACTCCTCGCGCACGCTCGACCAACCGTCCACGACAAGAAAGACCTCACCGTACGGGTCGACATCGTCGCGGTTCTCGCGAGCCGACAGAACGGCGCCGACGTGGCTGATCGTCCGGCGCACCAACTCGGTCTCGCCCCGGCCTGCGACCGATCCCACGTGCGGTAACCGCCGCAGCGAATCGAGGGTGCCGCCGCCGAGGTCGATGCAGTAGAACTGGACCCGCCGCGCGTCGTGCCCGGCGGACATCGCGGTGATCAGCGACCGCACCGCGGTGGACTTTCCGCTTTGTGCCGTTCCGACCACCGCGACGTTGCCGCGGGTGCCGGTGGGGTCGACGGTCATGGGTGCCTGGCGCTGCTCGAACGGTAGGTCGACCACCCCGATCGCCACCGCACGATCGCGCCCGGTACCCCGTGGCAGGTCAGCGAGGTTCACCGATCTGGTGAGCGGTGGGAGCCACATCTGGTGCGCCGGCGTTCCTCGGCCACTGAACCGGTCGACCATCGCGTCGAACGCCGTCCGCTGCGGCCCGGCGGCTTCGCCGGTCGCCGGCGGCGCGGCGGACTCCCGGGTGAACAGCTCCACGGTGGCGACTTTCGCTGTTGTGGCACTCGCCGGAGCCGGTCCCCCGAGATAGGCCGCCTGAAATCGCACCAGCTGCCCGTCGCCGGTCCGCAGCAGCGCGGCGCCCGGGGTGGCCGCAAGCTCGGCAGCGTCCGTGACACCCAGTACCGCTCGCGATTCCGCGGCCGTCGCTGTCTTGAGACAGATGCGGTAGGACAGATGCGATTCGAGACCGCGCAGGCGCCCCTCGTCGAGGCGCTGACTCGCCAGCAGCAGATGCACGCCCAGCGAGCGCCCGACCCGTCCGATCATCGCGAACAGATCGGCGAAATCGGGTTGGTGAGTCAGCAATTCGGCGAACTCGTCGACGATGACGAACAGCGTCGGCAGCGCGGGCAACCTGGGGTCTGCGCCTCGATGGCGCCGGTACGCGGCGAGGTTGACCGCATTGCCTGCCCGCCGTAGCAATTCCTGCCGACGGTGAACCTCACCGCCGAGCGCATCCCGTGCGCGCGCCACCATCGGCGCGGCGTCGGCAAGGTTGGTGATGACCGCGGCGACATGGTGCAGACCTTCCAGGCCGAGAAACGTCGCGCCGCCTTTGAAGTCGATGAGCACGAGGTTGACGTCATCCGGCGAGTGCCGGGCGATGATCCCGGCCGCGATCGTGCGCAACAGTTCGGATTTTCCCGAACCGGTCGCACCCACACACAGCCCGTGCGGACCGTGGCCACCGTCGGCCGGCTCCTTGATGTCCAGAACAACCGCTTCGCCGCTCACCCCTGAACCGAGCTCAACCCGGAGTTGCTCGGACGAGGGCAGCGGTGGCCAGAGAGCTTCCGGCTCCGGGCAGCTCACGCCCGGCCCGCTGTCCTGGTGGCGGTACCGCGCCAGTCGGCGGGCACACGTCCGCGCCTGGATGATCGTCATGGTGTCGGCGGCGGCGAAGTCCTCGATGCCCGCACCGCTGCGCACGGCGAGGTGGTCCCCGTCGACCCACAGGCGTCGTGGTTCTGAGTCGTGTTCCACCTGCCCGACGGCGATGACGGTGGTGTCGGGCCCCGCGTGCGTTCGGTGATCCGCTCCGTCGACGACGGCGACCCGATACCTGCCCCGGTGGTCGCGACCATCGTTGTGCGGCAACCACTTCAACCAGTCCCACTGCTGCCGGTGCTCTGCGGTGACGTCCGCCGTGATCACCAGGTTCGCCGGGCTGTGCAGCACGGCGAGCTGGCAGAGCATCGCACGCACCAGGGCACGCGCACTCGACGGATCGCCCTCGACGACCAGCACACCGACCCTCGGCAGCGCGATCGTTACGGGCGCACCGTCGACCGTCGCGTGGTGGTGGACGAAGCGCCGCAACGCATCGGCGGTCACCGGGTCCAGCTCGTCCACGAATCCAACCGGCGGCACGACTATCCGTCGCGCCAGCCGGTGTCGGCCGACACCGACACGGACGTGGCAGAAGTCCGGATCCTGATCGCGGCGCTCCCACATCTGCGGGCCGCCGACCAACGTCCACAGCGCGGACGGCTCTGGATGTCGCTGCTGCAGTGCTGAGTGTTGCCGCTGCGACGCGTCCCGCAGCTGCTCGCTGAGCCGGTCGAGATGATTCAGATAGCGTCTGCGTTGGTGGTCCAGCCCGCGGCCTGATCGCCTGGCACCGGCCTGCAGCGCCATTCCCACCGCCGACACCACCATCATGGCCGGCAGCATCACCGCGGTCGGTCCGCGCGAGCCAACTCCCGACCCCCACATCACGGCACCGACGGCCACCACCGCACCAACCGCGACGAACGGCATGAACCGCGACAGGCCCGACGTCGGCTCGGTACGGGGCAACTCACCGACGACCAGATCGTCGGTCGCGATGTCCATCGCCAACCGGGCAGACCGATTCATGCACGGACGGTAGACACCGTCGGGTCGGACCGGCAATTCACCTGTGGACAGCGGAGTTCGATTCACCGCGAGATCGCTACCGTCCGCTGTCATGGCTGCCACCGACCAGATCTGCCAGGTGTCGATCCGTACCGCAGACCGGGAAACAGACGTCACCCTGCCCGCCGGCATACCGATCGCCGAGCTGATGCCCGCCGTGGTCGACGTGATCGGAGCGCCGGAGTTCAGCGGCCGCGATCCGCATCTCATCCGGGTCTGTGGACAACGGCTCGACCCGGAGAAGTCACTCGTGCAATCCGCCGTCCATGACGGTGAACTTCTGATCCTTACCACAGCGGCACGGCCCGCGCCGATCACCCGGTTCGATGTGAACGGCACCGTAATCGATGCGATTGCGGCGCTGCCGGAACCGACGCGTCGGCTCATCCCACCGGGCGCGGGTCACTGCGTGCTGGGATGGGCGGCCGTGGCACTGCTGGTGTTACTGGGACGCGCGATTGCCGACCCGGGGGCAAGCCGTCATCCCGTAGTCGGCGCGGCCGCAGCACTTCTGGCGATGACCGGTGCGGTCACCGCGCGCCGGACGACCACCGGCCAGGTGACGGCGGTGAGCCTCGGTGTCCTGGCTGTTGTCTTCTCGGGTTTGACCGCCGCCCTGCTTCCGCTGGGCCCACCGGCGATGCCGACCTTCCTGGTGGCCATGGCCGCAACCGCGTCGGCGTCGCTGCTGGTTTGGCGCCTGTTGGGTTGTGCGACTGAGGTTTTCCTTCCACTGGCGGTTGTTGCGATGGCGGCGGCGATGACGACGATGGGGGCGGTGGCGGGGTGCTGGCCGGCTGAAACCTGCGGGCCGATACTGGCATGTGGGTCAGTGGCCGCGCTTGCGGCATCGGCGCGGCTGTCGATCCTCAGCTCCGGGCTGGCGAGGGCCCGGCTCGCCGACACTGACCTCGAAACCCTGGCACGACGGGTTCATCACCGGCTGAACCTGATCGTGGCGACGGCGGCCGTGTCCGCGGCTCTCGGAGCTGCCGTCACGGCGGCGACCACCTCGCATCCCCTTCTCGCGGCGACCTTCCTCGCGATCATCGCAGCGCTGCTGAGTCTCCGGATCGTCCGGGAGAGAGATCTGTGTCGGATTGTCGCGCAGAGCATTTCATCCGCGATCACGGTGACGGCGCTCGGCGGCTTGTGCGCCGTCACCGCACCGCAGAGCATCCCGTGGCTGTGCGGGGCATGCGCGCTCATCGCTGCCGGGGCGGTGCGGGTCACGCAACGCGGACCTGTCCCCATCTCCCCGGCGGTGCGCCAGGTGCTCTCGACAGTGGAGCTGATGCTCGGCGCCTCGGTCGTACCCGGCGCCTGCGCGGCAGGAGGCATGTTCGGCGGGCTCGCTCAGATCGGTTCGGCCTGGTGAGGATCACCGCGCGGATCGCATCCGCTTTCGCGGCGGCGCTGATCACGGTGATGCACTGTGCACCAATCGCGTCCGCGGTGATTCCGCCCCCGATCGACAATTCATTGCTGCCGCCAGCGGCTCCCCCTGCCCCACCCCAGCCGACCGAACAACGCCTGCCCTGCACCGTGTCGCTTCCCGCCGAGTCCGGGGTATCAGCGGCGCAGTTCGCCGGTTTCGACGTGACGGCGATGTGGCGGCTCACGCGCGGAGCAGGTCAACGCGTAGCGGTGATCGACACCGGGATCGCCGCACATCGCCGGCTGCCCGATGTCGTTGCAGGCGGCGACTACGTGTCGACCGGCGACGGCAGACAGGACTGCGATGGACACGGGACGGTCGTCGCGGGCATCATCGCGGCTGCCCCAGATCAGACCGATGGGACGGGGTTCTCCGGGATCGCTCCGGAGGTCAGCCTGATAGGGATTCGGCAGTCCAGCAACAAGTTCGGTCCGTTGGCCGATCCCGGTGAGCACGGCTTCGGGGATGTGAGCACACTGGCCATGGCGGTGCGGACGGCTGCGGACATGGGCGCGTCGGTGATCAACATCTCGTCGGTGGCCTGTGCCGAGTCGAGTCTGGACGACCGTGCGCTCGGCGCGGCACTGTCGTACGCAGTCGATGTCAAGGATTCCGTGGTGGTCGTCGCCGCGGGAAATGTCGGTGGCGACGGCCAGTGCCCCGGCCAGAACACCACGGCACAGCCCCGTGTGATCGCCAGCCCGGCGTGGTACGACGACTATGTCCTGACAGTCGGCTCGGTGGGTTCCGACGGCGCGCCATCGGAATTCAGCCTCAACGGCCCGTGGGTCGACGTCGCCGCCCCTGGCGAGAATGTCGTGTCGGTGGATCCCGACGGCGACGGCGTCATCAACACCCTGCCGACGGCGGCTGGACAAGCGTCGATGTCGGGCACGAGCTACGCCGCGCCGGTGGTCTCCGGCGTGGTGGCCCTGGTTCGGTCCCGCTTTCCGAGGCTCTCGGCCCGCCAGGTGATGACGCGCATCGAAGCCACCTCGCGTCATCCCGCGCAAGGGTGGAACTCCGCGGTGGGAAACGGTGTCATCGATCCTCTGGCAGCGCTCAGCGATCACACCAACGAGCCTCTGCCGCAACAGACAACGCGGTCTTCGACGCCAATACCGACCCAGCCCGAGAAGAACCACCGCTACGCGGTGGTGGGAGGTTCGGCCGCGCTGTGTGTGGCCGCCGTGATGGCGGCGTCGGTGCGGCTACGGCGCCGCACCGAGGACGTCCCGACCGACTAGGGCGGCGTCCCGGTTCAATGCAGGACCGGCGGGAAGCACGCCGACGATCGCCCATGGCGCAGCAGCAGGAGCGCCACTGAGTCCGAGTGCGGCGCTCACCGAATCATCAACGGGGAAGCGCACTCCCGCGCTCGTCACAAGGTAGCGTTCTGTTCCCGGTCCGCCGGTGACGTCCAGGCTGGCGCCGGGGATCATCCGCACACTGTCGACGGCGGGCCCGTCCCCGTCGGACCCGGCCAGGGCGACCGTGCCGGGACGATCGCCGGGGTGTGGTGTGACGGCAATACCACTGTGTCCGGATAACCATGTCGCACAGACGTCGACGCCGGCGCCGACGAGTGCGGGCGGTTCGTCGGGATAGCTTCCGACCGGCAGGGTGTCGACGAGCGGGCTGCGCGTGATCAGCTCCGGCGGGACATCGGTGATCTCGGCCTGCGCGGCCGGGTCGCTGAACCGGATGAGTTCGGCGGCCAGCCGGCCGATGCGCTGAAGGCCACCCGGCAGCGCGACGTAGTACTCGGGTGACTCGGTCCGCACGACGCGCAGGACGGTTCCGACCGCGATCCCGGTCACCCCGGACGGTTGTCCCATTCCGGCGATCCGCGGTGCACTGATCGCCGGCACCTCGGGGATCGTGTTCAGCACCGTCGAGGACACCGTGCGTAGTGTCGCCTCCGTGATCCGCAAGGCGCGCGCCGTGGCCGGGTCGCCGGGGTCGAGCATGGCGCGTGTGCCGTCGTACAGCAGGTAGGCCGACCCGTCACCGCGCGCCACCGTGGCGACGACGGCGGTGCGAGGGTCCAAGTCGAGCGGCATGGAGTCGTCGCCAACGGCGACGGTGGTGTTCCCCTCGACGTCATCGCACACCGCCCACCTGACGTCGCGGGGCACCATCACGCGTCCGAATGATGCAGGCGCGCCGGGGATACCCAGAATCGGACCGGTGGCTGTATCGCCGAGTGCGGCGTCGTCGACCAGTCGCGGTGTGGCCGGTGAACCCAGGATCAGGCGGGCCGACGTCAGGTTTGCCACCGGGCGGAGACGGTCGTCGATCCTGACGAACAGGGCGCCGGACTGTCGCACCATCACGACTGTCGCATCGCTGGGGATGACACGGCCGGCCGCCGATCCCAGGATCGTGTCGAGGACCACGGCAATCCCCGCCACACCGCAACCGACCAGGAACGCGATCTTCCGCGCCCGAACGGGATCACGCCGGGTCGGCATCTGCCGGGCCAGGATCGCATACTCCAGGCGGCGCAGGAGGAATCGCTGTGCACTCAACTGAGCCCGAAGTGGTGGGCGGCCCGCCATCTGCGTGACGCTAGAACACCCGCTTACCAGGCGATGTCACTCATCAACAGCCCCCTCTTTCGAGCGGCGCTCGCGGTAGGCGGCGACGTGCTGACGGTTGCCGCAGTTACCGGTGTCGCAGAACATCCGGGAGCGGTTGCGGGACAGGTCGATCAACACCGCATCGCAATCGGGGGCCGCACAGATCTTGAGCCTGCGCAGTTCACCGGCGCGCACCAGGTCGGCCAGCGACATCGCCATCTCGGCACCCATCCGCTGGGCCAGTGGATCGTGGATGGACGCCAGGTGCAGGTGCCACTCCGGCATCTCCGGGTGGCGGGTCAGCCACGGGGCGGCGCGGGTATCGGAGAGCAACGCGTTGATCTGACCGACGGCGCGTTCCTCGTCGGCGGCGGCCGCCCAGATCCGGCCGAGCCGGCCGCGCAGCGTGTGCACCGCCGACACCTCGGCGTCGTCGCGATCGCGCCGGCCGGTCCAGCCGTAGCTGTCCAGATAGTCGTCCAGGGCCGGCTGGTCGCCCAGCTGCTCGCCGTCGACGCGGTCGCTGTTGATCAGCGCACAGGCAGCACGCAACGTGAGCTCTGTGTCATGACTGAAAAGCATTTGACTCATGACTTCCTCCGGACGTAGTGTCATGACCAACATCTATTTTACTCATTACATCCGGGGAGTGCCTCATGTCGACGCTGGTCCGCACCCAAGACCACTTCCGGCTTGGGCTGATGTTCGCCATCGGATCGGCGTTCACGTTCGGCATGTCCGGGCCCTTCGCCAAATCGCTGATGGGCGCCGGCTGGTCGCCGACCGCCGCCGTCACCGCCCGACTCGCCGGCGGTGCGCTGGTGATGGCGATCTTCGCCACCATCGTCAAGCCCGGCTGGGTCCGAGAAGCCCGCGCGCACGCCCGCGTCGTCGTGGCCTACGGGCTCGTCCCGATCGCCGGCGCCCAACTCTGCTACTACAACGCTGTCTCTCACCTGTCGGTCGGCGTGGCACTGCTGCTCGAATACACCGCACCCATCCTGGTCGTGGGCTGGATCTGGGGAACCACCCGGCGTCGCCCCCGCGCCATGACACTGGCCGGAGTGGCGCTCGCCGTGGCCGGAATCATGCTGGTGCTCAACGTCTTCGAAGGCGCGCACATCAACACGGCGGGCGTCCTGTGGGGATTGGGTGCAGCGATCTGCGCGGCCTGCTACTTCATGATGTCCGATGAGGTCAGCGCCGACGGCAACGGACTGAATTCGATCACCCTGGCCGCCGGCGGGCTCGTGGTCGGCACGATCGCGGTGGTGCTGCTGGGCCTGACCGGTGTGATGCCGCTGATCTTCACCGCCAACAACGCCGTTGTCGCCGGCCTGACGGTGCCGTGGTGGGTTCCGGTGGTGATGCTGGCCGTGGTGGCCACCGCGATCGCCTACACGCTGGGCATCAGCGGGGTGGCGCGGTTGCGCCCGAGTTTCGCCTCACTGGTCGGCCTCGGCGAGGTGCTGTTCGCCGTGCTGTCGGCGTGGGTGTTGCTCGGTGAAGCGGTCACCGCCGTGCAGGCCGTGGGCGGCGTGGTGGTGCTTATGGGCCTCGCGCTGGCCCGTCAGGGCGACCGCAGTGCCGAGGTCACCGCAGCGACGTGGCCCGACGCGGGACCCATCGAGGAAGTCGCCGCGCGACACTGATCGGCGGCACGCCAGGCAAACGCCGGGAATGAAACTCCGCTCCCATCTGTAACATCCAGATGTGATATCAACCGCTGCGCCGAAGCGTTTCCTGCTGGCCGCGTCCGCTACCGTCCTCGCCGCAATGTCGGTGCTGGTCAGCCCGGCCACCTTGCCGAGAGCTGCGGCCGCCTGCAATGACGTGCAGGTGGTGTTCGCCCGCGGCACCGACGAGCCGCCGGGCATCGGGCGCGTCGGGCAGGCATTCGTCAACGCGCTGCGACCCAAGATCGGCAACCGCTCGATGGGTGTCTACGCGGTGAACTATCCCGCCAGTTACGACTTCCTGGCTGCCGCCGACGGTGCCAACGACGCCAGCGCCTTCATCCAGGGGGTGGTCAACGACTGCCCGAACACCCGGTTGGTACTCGGCGGGTATTCGCAGGGCGCGGCGATCATCGACATCATCACCTCGGTCCCCTTCCCGGCGGTGGGCTTCAACAACCCGCTACCGCCGAACGTTCCGGACCACGTCGCCGCGCTGGCCGTCTTCGGCAACCCCACCACCAAAGTTGGCCTGCCGCTGACCAGCAGCGCCGTCTACGGTGGCCGGGCTATCGACCTGTGCAACGCCGGGGACCCGATCTGCAGCAGCGGTGACGACGTCCAGGCTCACCGCATCTACAACAGTGACGGGTCAGCGGTTCAAGCCGCCTCGTTCGTCGCCGGACTGCTGTAGGTCGCGGACGGTTTGGGCCTCCCAGCCTGGTGTGTGACTATTAGCCGAATGCTCGCGACCAAGGGGGCCTCATCAGCATGGCGACGCCGACCATGACATCACTGCGCAAACTCGGTGTTGCCTCGATCGCGGCGCTGGCGATCCTGCCGCCGATCGTCGTCGCCCCGGCAGCCCAGGCCGCGCCGTGCCCGGACGTCGAGGTCGTCTTCGCCCGCGGCACCAGCGAGCCGGCCGGTATCGGCCGTGTCGGGCAGGCCCTGGCCGACTCACTTCAGTCTCAGCTCGGCGGCCGCACGGTAAGCACCTACGGGGTCGACTACCCGGCCAGCTATGACTTCCTGGCCGCGGCCGACGGTGCCACGGACGCGACCAATCACATCGCGGCCACCGCTGCCGCATGCCCGTCGACCCGCTTCGTTCTCGGTGGCTACTCGCAGGGCGCCGCGGTGGTGGACATGCTCGTCGGGATCCCGCCGCTGGGCAACAAGGTCGGTGAAATCGGCTCGGCGCCTCCGCTGCCGGGCAATCTGGCCAACCGGGTCGCCGGGCTGGCGGTATTCGGAAATCCGTCGACGAAGTTCGGCATCCCCATCACGTCGGCCGGGGGGACGTTCGCCGGCAAGGGCGTCGACTTCTGCAACGACGGCGACCCGATCTGCTCGCGGGGACGCAATCCGTTCGCGCACACCGATTACGAGCAGGGGCCGGCGCCCGCGCAGGCGGCCGGTTTCCTGGCAGGCTTGCTGTAGTCTCGCAATTTCATTTGCTGCCAGCATTTTCCCAGGCTCGTCTACCATGGCTGGCATGCGCGCGAAAACGGTACTGAGCGCGGCGGCGGCGGTTATGTCCGTGGCCGCATCCCTGTTGCCGTCGGCGGTGGCGTCCGCCGCGGACTGCCCCGACGCGGAGGTGATGTTCGCCCGCGGACGGTTCGAGCCGCCCGGCATCGGCCGCATCGGTCAGGCGTTCGTCGATTCGCTGCGCGGTAAAACCCCCAAGAGCGTCGGGGTGTACGGGGTCAACTACATCGCCGACTGGGACATCGTGCCGGGCGCGAACGACCTGAGCCGGCACATGCAATACATGGCGACGAACTGCCCCAACACCCGCCAGGTGCCAGGCGGCTACTCGCTGGGTGCCGCGGTGGTCGACGTCGTGGTCGGTTCGAACAAGGCGCAATTCGGCTTCAACTCACCGCTGCCCGCCTCCGTCGCCGATCACGTCGCGGCGGTGGTGTTGTTCGGCAATGGCACCCGCAGCATCTTCGGACCGGTGTCGGCGGCCAACAGTCCCGTCTACGGCCCCAAGACCATCGACCAGTGCAACGTGGACGACCCGATCTGCAACGGCATCGATCCGAGCACCCTCGCCGACAACTGGAACTCGCACCTGCAGGACGCGTACATCGGCTCGGGTCTGGTTGACCAGGCGGCCCAATTCACTGCAGACAGGCTCTGACACATGCGGATTCGGGGGACACTGACCCGTGCGGTCACGGTGGTCGTCGCGGCCGCGGCGATGGCCCTCGGCCCGACTCCTCTGCCCGGCGGTGGCCTGATGACGGCGCCGCAGGCTTCCGCTGCGGGCTGCCCCGACGTGGAGGTGATCTTCGCGCGCGGCCGCCTTGAACCCCCCGGCGCGGGAATCATCGGCAACCAGTTCGTCAGCGCACTGCGCTCCCGCGTCCACCGCAACATCGGCCTCTATGCGGTGAAATACCCCGCCGACAACCAGGTCGACGTCGGCGCCAACGACATCAGCCAGCGGATCATCTACAACATCAACAATTGCCCGAATACGCGGTTGGTTCTCGGTGGGTACTCGCTGGGCGCAGCAGCCACCGATATGGTGCTGGCACTTCCGATCCCCATCCTGGGCTTCAAGACACTGCTCCCACCGGACGCCGGAAACCACATCGCGGCGGTCGCCTTATTCGGCAACGGAACCCAATGGTTGGGCCCAATCACGAATTTCAGCCCCGAGTATCAGGACCGGACCATCGAGCTGTGCCACGGCGCCGACCCGATCTGCAATCCCGCCGACCCGGACACCTGGGAAGCCAATTGGCCCGACCATCTCGCCGCCGCCTATCAGAAGGCCGGAATGATCGATCAGGCAGCCGATTTCGTAGCGGGCAAGCTCTAAGGCTTATCCAGCGTTCGCAGATCGCGGGTGATCATGATGCGTGCGGCGAGCTCGTCATCCGGCGGGTAGTCCACCCCGGTGAGGGTCAGGCCACGAGCCGGTGCTGCGGCGAAGTCACTGGAACGCGAGTGCGCGGTCAACAGCGTTGCACACCAGGATGGTTCGCGACGACCCTCCCCGACCGCGAGAAGCGCACCGACCAGTGACCGCACCATCGACCAGCAGAACGCGTCAGCGGTGACGTAGACCGTCACCGCATCGCCGTCGCGTACCCAGTCCAGGCGCTGCAGGTCGCGGATGGTCGTCGCACCGGGCCGGTGGCGACAGAAAGCGGCGAAATCGTGCAATCCCACCAGATGCCGCGACGCCGAATTCATGGCGTCGACGTCCAACGGCTTCGGCCAGGGTGTCACATACCGCGCGGACTGCGGCTCGACTCCGTAGGGGGCCAGCGACAGCCGGTATTCGTAGTGCCGACGCAACGCCGAGAAGCGGGCGTCGAATCCGGCTGCGGCGCGCTTGATTCCACGCACCCGAACATCCTGAGGCAGGAAGCGGGCCAGCCGGCGCACCAGCGGCAGGAACTCGGGCTCGCCGGGCCTGGCATGGCGCGGATACGCATGAGCCAGGGCGTCGGCCGGGACGTCGAGATGGGCCACCTGGCCGGTGGCGTGTACTCCGGTGTCGGTGCGGCCGGCCCCGAAGACCCGGACCGGCTCCCGGAAGACCGTCGTGAGAGCGTCCTCGAGGACGCCCGCGACCGTGCGGTGGCCTTCCTGCGCCGCCCAGCCGGTGAATTCAGTGCCATCGTAGGCGATGTCGAGCCGCAGACGAACGAGCCCGCCACCGCTGTCGGTGACGGGCTCGTTCGTACTCACGGCGTCAGGACTTGTCAGCGTCCGAATCCTCGGCGGATTCTTCGGCCTTCTCCTCGGCGACCTCGGCGGCAGCCTCGGCGGTCTGCGCGTCGGCGATGCCGGCATCCTCGGCCTCGACAGCTTCCATCGGCTCCTCTGCGGGGGCCTCGTCGGCAGCGGCAGCCACCGGCGCAGCCGTGGCGGCCGAGCTCTTACGAGCCCGGTTGGCTTCCGAGGTCACCGTCTTCTCCCGTACCAGTTCGATGACCGCCATCGGGGCGTTGTCGCCCTTGCGCGGCTCGACCTTGATGATGCGGGTGTAGCCGCCGTTGCGGTCCGCGAAGAACGGCGCGATCTCGGCGAACAGGGCGTGCACCACGTCCTTGTCGCGGATCTTCTTCATCACCTCACGCCGGTTGTGCAACGCGCCCTTCTTGGCGTGGGTGATGAGCTTCTCCGCGTAGGGCCGCAACGCCCGCGCCTTGGGCTCGGTGGTCTTGATCCGGCCGTGCTCGAACAGCGAGGTGGCCAGGTTGGCCAGAATCGCCTTCTGGTGTGAGGACGACCCGCCGAGGCGAGGACCCTTGGTGGGCTTGGGCATTGCGACTTCTCCTAAATGGGGCCGGTCCCCGTATCAGGTAGGACCGGGACGGTTCTCTTGCGAGGTTGGGTGGTTTAGAGCTCTTCGGTTTCGGTGTAGTCCTGCTCGGCGTCCAGGTCGTAACCCGCATCGCTGTTCCAGGTGCCGGTGGCGACGTCGTAGCCGGCGACCTCCGACGGATCGAAGCTGGCCGGGCTGTCCTTGAGCGACAGACCCAGCTGGTGCAGCTTGATCTTGACCTCGTCGATCGACTTCTGGCCGAAGTTACGGATGTCCAGCAGATCGGACTCCGTGCGGGCCACCAGCTCGCCGACGGTGTGCACACCTTCGCGCTTGAGGCAGTTGTACGACCGGACGGTCAGGTCCAGATCGTCGATCGGCAGCGCGAACGCCGCGATGTGATCGGCCTCGGCAGGCGACGGGCCGATCTCGATGCCCTCGGCCTCGATGTTGAGTTCCCGTGCCAGACCGAACAATTCGACCAGGGTCTTGCCAGCTGAGGCCAGGGCGTCACGCGGGCTGATCGAGTTCTTGGTCTCGACATCGAGGATCAGCTTGTCGAAGTCGGTGCGCTGCTCGACGCGGGTGGCCTCCACCTTGTAGGTGACCTTCAGCACCGGCGAGTAGATGGAATCGACCGGGATACGGCCGATTTCGGCACCCGAGGCCTTGTTCTGCACGGCAGGCACGTAGCCACGGCCGCGCTCGACGACCAGCTCGACCTCGAGCTTGCCCTTGTCGTTCAGCGTCGCGATGTGCATGTCCGGGTTGTGCACGGTCACGCCGGCCGGCGGGACGATGTCACCGGCGGTGACCTCACCCGGGCCCTGCTTGCGCAGGTACATGGTGACCGGCTCATCCTCCTCGGAGGAGACGACGAGGCCCTTCAGGTTCAGGATGATGTCGGTGACGTCTTCCTTCACACCGGGCACGGTGGTGAACTCGTGCAGCACACCGTCGATGCGGATGCTCGTGACGGCCGCGCCGGGGATCGACGACAGCAGCGTACGCCGCAGCGAATTGCCAAGGGTGTAACCGAATCCCGGCTCCAGCGGTTCGATGACGAACTGCGACCGGTTCTCGGCGATGACCTCTTCGCTCAGTGTGGGGCGCTGAGAAATCAGCATGGGTTTCTTCTATCTCCCTCTCGGCAACCGCTATTTGATGCCGTTAAGTGATCCGCGGAACGGTCGCCCCGCAGACGTCTTCTTTACTTCGAGTAGAACTCGACGATCAGCTGCTCGGCGAGCGGAACCTGGATCTGCTCACGAGTCGGCAACTGGTGGACGAGGATTCGCTGACGCTCCCCCACGACCTGCAGCCAGGACGGGATCGGGCGCTCACCGGCGGTCTGCCGGGACAGCTCGAACGGGAAGGTGTTCAGCGACTTGTCCTTGATGTCGATGATGTCGTACTGCGACACCCGGTAGCTCGGGATGTTCACCTTGACACCATTGACGGTGAAGTGGCCGTGGCTGACCAGCTGGCGAGCCATCCGGCGGGTACGCGCCAGGCCGGCGCGGTACACGACGTTGTCCAGCCGGGTCTCCAGGATCTGGAGCAGGTTCTCACCGGTCTTGCCGGTGGACCGATTGGCCTCTTCGTAGTACTTGCGGAACTGCTTCTCCATCACGCCGTAGGTGAAGCGAGCCTTCTGCTTCTCCTGCAGCTGCTGACGGTATTCGCTCTCCTTGATCCGCGCGCGGCCGTGCTGGCCGGGCGGGTAGGGGCGCTTCTCGAACGACTGATCACCACCGACCAGGTCGACGCCGAGGCGGCGCGACTTGCGGGTAGCGGGTCCGGTATAACGAGCCATATTTCTTTATCCTCCCTAGACCCGGCGCCGCTTGGGCGGACGGCAGCCGTTGTGCGGCTGCGGAGTGACGTCGGAGATGGCGCCGACCTCGAGGCCGGCAGCCTGCAGCGAGCGAATCGCCGTTTCGCGGCCCGAACCCGGGCCCTTCACGAATACGTCGACCTTCTTCACACCGTGCTCCTGCGCCTTGCGGGCCGCATTCTCGGCGGCGAGCTGCGCGGCGAACGGGGTCGACTTACGCGACCCCTTGAAGCCGACGTGACCTGACGAAGCCCAGGCGATGACGTTGCCCTGGGGATCGGTGATCGAGACGATCGTGTTGTTGAACGTGCTCTTGATGTGAGCGGCGCCGTGCGGGATGTTCTTCTTTTCCCTGCGACGGGTCTTCTGACCCTTCTTGGCGCCGGTGCCCTTCTTTGCCTGTGCCATCCGGGGTTACCTGGCCTTCTTCTTGCCGGCGATGGTGCGCTTGGGGCCCTTGCGGGTGCGCGCATTGGTCTTGGTTCGCTGGCCACGCACCGGAAGGCCACGGCGGTGCCGCAGGCCCTGGTAGCAGCCGATCTCGATCTTGCGGCGAATGTCGGCCTGAACCTCGCGGCGCAGGTCACCCTCGACCTTGAGGTTGCCTTCGATGTAGTCGCGCAGCTGGGTCACCTGATCGTCGGTGAGGTCCTTGGTGCGCAGGTCCCGGTCGATGCCGGTGCCGTCCAGGATTTCCTGGCTGCGGGTACGGCCGATGCCGTAGATATAGGTCAGCGCGATCTCCATGCGCTTGTCGCGCGGGAGATCAACGCCCATGAGACGTGCCATCAGGCAGTGATTCCTTCTCTATGCGGAGGTCTGATCCCAGTCCGTTCCCCGTCTGTCGGGGTCCGGCCTCCGTGCCGGACGTGGATGAGGCGCTTCATCTCTAAAGATGCCGGGCCCTCAGTGGTACTGGGAGGTCTGCATTCAGTTGTGGGTAGTGCTCGCGCCGGGTGTTAGCCCTGCCGCTGCTTGTGGCGCGGATCAGAGCAGATCACCATGACCCGCCCATGCCGGCGGATCACCCTGCACTTGTCGCAGATCGGCTTGACGCTCGGGTTCACCTTCACGGCTGTTCGATCCTTCGTAGTTCTCGGTGGTTGTCTTGAATGCTGGCGATCGGGTCGGTTGGGGCACGTAGGTTGTCGGTAGCGACTCGCTGCGCTCTTCGCTACTTGTACCGGTACACAATGCGCCCGCGGGTCAGGTCGTAGGGAGACAACTCCACCACCACCCGGTCCTCGGGAAGGATGCGGATGTAGTGCTGCCGCATCTTGCCGCTGATGTGAGCGAGTACCTTGTGTCCGTTCTCCAGCTCAATGCGAAACATCGCGTTGGGCAGGGGCTCGACCACGCGGCCCTCGACCTCGATGGCACCGTCTTTCTTGGCCATGTCCTCTTCGATCCTGCTTTCTCGGTTTGGGGCAGCATTCGCCCCGACTGCAAAACGTGAGCCGGGAGCGGGAAATTCCAGGATTTCCTCAGACAGGGCACGCAAGAGTCGGCGCGGAATCCGCACCGTTGGTCAACGATACCCGCTCGGGCGCGCTACTCCAAAACGCGCCGAAGCCGCGCTGACCTCCGCTTCATCTGCTGGCGAACACGGCGCGGCGGCAACTGCGGGCCCGCAAAGCCCACCCTAATAAGCACTGGACAACGAGCGCATACTTGACGGTGATGACTGGACCCGCCCCCCAGCCCCGCAAACCCGTGATTCTCACCGTGGACGACGACCCCGCCGTCTCGCGTGCCGTGGCACGTGACCTCCGCCGCCACTACGGCGAGCGGTATCGGATCGTCCGCGCCGAATCCGGGCTCGACGCGCTGGAAACGATCAACGAACTGAAGCTGCGCGGCGAAACCGTGGCAGTGTTCGTCGCCGACTACCGGATGCCGCAGATGAGCGGCATCCAATTCCTCGAAGAGGCGATGGACGTCTACCCGATGGCCCGTCGAGTTCTGCTGACGGCCTACGCCGACACCCACGCCGCGATCGACGCGATCAACGTCGTCGACCTGGACCACTACCTGCTCAAGCCGTGGGATCCGCCGGAGGAAAAGCTCTACCCGGTGATCGACGCGCTGCTGGAGGCCTGGCATGCCACCGGCGACCGGGCCATCCCGCACACCAAGGTGATCGGGCACCGCTGGAGCGAACGTTCGTGGGAGGTGCGCCAGTTCCTGGCCCGCAACCTACATTCGTTCCGGGCGTTCAACGCCGACGAGCCCAAGGGCAAGCAACTGCTCGATGCGGGCGGCCTCGACGAGTTCCAGCTGCCGGTGGTGATCAGCGAACAGGGTCAGATCCTGGTCGACCCGACCGATGCCGAGCTGGCCGCGATGCTGGGGCTGTCCACCAGCCCGTCGCTGGAGATGTACGACCTGGCGGTCATCGGCGGCGGCCCGGCCGGGCTGGCGGCGGCGGTCTACGGCGCCTCCGAAGGGCTCAAGACCGTGCTGATCGAGGAGACCACCACCGGCGGTCAGGCCGGCCGCAGCTCCCGGATCGAGAACTATCTCGGCTTCCCCACCGGCGTCTCCGGCGCCGAACTCACCACGTCGGCCCGCAGGCAGGCCGAGCGCTTCGGCGCCGAGGTGATCACCACGCGCAAGGCGATCAAGCTGTCCGCCGGCGAGGCGGGCACCGCACGCACCATCGAGTTCGAGGACGGCAGCACCATCGCCGCCCGCGCCGTCATCCTGGCCACCGGCGTGGCGTACCGCCAGCTGCAGGTCACCGGTTGTTGGGACAACCCGGACGATCCCGCTTGCAACTACGTCGGGCGCGGGGTCTACTACGGCGCCTCGGTGTCCGACGCCTCGGAGTGCCGCGGCGAGGACGTCTACATCGTGGGCGGCGCCAACTCGGCCGGGCAGGCGGCCATGTACATGTCCCGCGAGGCCCGCTCGGTCACCATGCTGGTGCGCGGACCGTCGCTCGAGGCGTCGATGTCGCATTACCTGATCCAGCAGATCGAGAAGAACCCGACGATCTCGGTCCGCAAGTGCACCGAAGTGGTGGACACCCTCGGCGCGGACGACCACCTGACCGGCCTGATCCTGGAGAACCGGCAGACCGGCCAGCGCGAAACCGTCGAAGCCAGCCGGATGTGCTGCTTCATCGGCGCCGAGCCCCGCACCGACTGGCTCAAGGAGGTCGTCGCGGTCGACGACCACGGTTTCGTACTCGCCGGCCCCGACCTGCTGAACGTGGCCGGGTGGACTCTGGACCGCCCGCCGCATCACCTGGAAACAAGTGTGCCCGGTGTGTTTGTTGCAGGAGACGTGCGCTCCGAGTCCGCAAAACGGGTGGCGGCCGCCGTCGGCGAAGGGTCGATGGCGGTGATGCTGGTGCACCGGTATTTGGCGGAGGCCTAGAAAGGGCGAGCGACATGGGCCAGAACTGCATGCCCGACGAACTCAGGACGCTGTTCCTGTTCGAAAAGCTGTCGGGAGAACAACTCCAGACGTTGTGCGACAACGGGCACATCGCGACGTTCGAAGCCGGCCCGGTGGTCGTCGAAGGCGAACCGGCCACGTGCTTCTACGTCCTGCTCGACGGCGAGCTGGTGATGTCGAAACGCTCCGGCGGCGTAGACGTCGAGACCACACGCACCTCGCAGCGTGGCGTGTATTGCGGCGCGTGGTCGGCCTACATCCCCAATGAGGAGCAGGTCTATCAGGCCTCGGTGCGCGTCACGAAGCCGTCGCGGTTCTTCGTCCTCGACGCCGAAGCCTTCGCGGAGTTCATGAAGTCGGAATTCCCGATGGCCGTGCATCTGCTCGAGGGCCACATGGTCGGCGGCCGGCGACAGAGCCAGATCCTCGGTCAGCGGCAGAAGCTGCTGGCGCTCGGCACCATCACGGCGGGGTTGACCCACCAGCTGAACAACCCGGCGGCGGCGACCGCGCGCGCCGTGGCCGACCTCCGCGAAGGGGTCGGCAAGATGCGTCACAAGCTCTCCATGCTCGCCGACGGCAAGTTCAGCCCCGAGGCGCTGCGCACGCTGGTGCGGATCCAGGACGAGGTGGCCGAGCAGGTCGCCAAGTCCAAGGTTCAGGAATTGTCCGCGCTAGAGACCTCTGATCGCGAAGACCAGGTCGGCGATTGGCTCGAAGACCACGGCATCGCCAGTGCGTGGGATTACGCCCCGACGTTCGTCGAAGCCGGCCTCGACGTGGACTGGCTGGAACGCATCGAGGCATCGATCGACTCGGTGGACTGCTCGGCGACACTGCAGAGCGCCATCGGCTGGCTCAAGTACACGATCGACACCGAACTGCGGATGAACGAGATCGCCGACGCGAGCGAACGCATCTCGGGTCTGCTCGCCGGGGCCAAGAAATACTCCCAGATGGACCGGGCCGAATACCAGGTCGCCAACGTCCACGAACTGCTGCACAGCACGCTCAAGACGCTGTTCGGCGACAAGGTCGGAGCCGACAAACCCATCAAACTGGTCAAGGAATGGGATAAGTCGATTCCCGAAATCGCTTGTTACCCAGGCGGTTTGAATGAGGTCTGGGACGTCATCATCAACAACGCCATCCAGGCGATGAAGGGCCGCGGCACCCTGACGATCCGGACCGCCCGCCAGGGCGACGACCGGATCCGGGTCGAGATCTGTGACGACGGCCCGGGCATCCCCGAAGAGATCATCGACCGGA
Organism: Mycolicibacterium aromaticivorans JS19b1 = JCM 16368; assembly: GCF_000559085.1. NCBI lineage: Bacteria > Bacillati > Actinomycetota > Actinomycetes > Mycobacteriales > Mycobacteriaceae > Mycobacterium > Mycolicibacterium aromaticivorans. Next base: position 1,572,315 of record NZ_JALN02000001.1, read on the forward strand.
TCTTCACCGCGTTCTTCACCACCAAGCCCTTCGGTGAGGGCGACGGCCTGGGCCTGGATCTGGCCCGCCGGATCATCGTCGAGAAGCATCAGGGCGATATCCGGGTCGAATCCGAACCGGGCAACACCCGCTTCATCATCCTGCTGCCGCTGGTGGCATCCGCGCCCGTCGCGGTAACTCCGGGTGAACTTTCCACCGCAGCGGAATAGCTCATGCTCGAGCCCGGGTTGTAGCCGCCATGAGCGCCAAACCCGATCTCGGTAAGTTCGCGTCCTTCGGCATGGGCATCACCGGCGAAGATGCCTCGGCGATAGAGGCGCTCGGTTACGGCGCGGTGTGGGTGGCGGGCTCGCCACCCGCCGAGCTGGACTGGGTGGACCCGACCCTCGCCGCGACCAGAACTCTGAAGCTGGCCACCGGCATCGTGAACATCTGGACCGCCAAGCCCGAGGCCGTCGCCGCCTCGTTCCACCGCATCGAGAATGCGCACCCGGGCCGCTTCCTGCTCGGCCTCGGTGTCGGCCATCCCGAGGCGGACGCCGAGTTCACCAAGCCGATCACCGCACTCAACGCCTACCTCGACGTGCTGGACGAGCACGGCGTACCGCCGCAGCGCCGCGTTCTGGCCGCGCTCGGTCCGCAGGTCCTGAAACTGTCGGCCCGCCGCAGCGCCGGCGCCCACCCGGTGCTCGTCACCCCCGAGCACACCGCGCAGGCGCGCGAACTGATCGGTCCCGACGCGTTCCTGGCGCCCGCGGTACCCGTCGTCCCCACCACCGACGTTGCGCACGCCCGAGCCGTCGGCCGAAAGACCCTCGAGCTTTATCTCGGGCTGAGCAATTACCTCAACAACTGGAAGCGGCTGGGCTTCACCGATGAGGACATCACCCGCCCCGGCAGCGATCGGCTGGTGGATACCCTGATCGTCCACGGAACCGCCGACACGATCGCGTCGCGGCTCACCGAGCACCTCGAGGCCGGCGCCGACCACGTCCCGATCCAGCTGCTCACGTCGCAGGACAAGGTCATACCCACCTTGGCCGATCTCGCAGGCCCGCTCGGGCTGGGCTGACCGGAAGGCTGGGTCGATGGAAGTAGGAAGGTCGATGACAGACACCAAGCCGGATCTGGGCAAGTTCGGGTCGTTCGGGCGCGGGGTCACCCCGCAACAGGCCGGAGAAATCGAGGCACTCGGTTATGGCGCGGTATGGGTGGGCGGTTCGCCGCCTGCCGAACTGGATTGGGTGGAGCCGATTCTGGAGAACACCACCACACTGAAGGTGGCCACCGGCATCGTCAACATCTGGACCGCGGCCGCCGGCCCGGTGGCCGAATCGTTCCACCGCATCGAGAAGGCGTACCCCGGCAGGTTCATCCTCGGCATCGGCGTCGGACATCCCGAGGCGCATCAGCAATACCAGAAGCCGATCGACGCGCTGCGCGGCTACCTCGACAAACTCGACGAGTACGGCGTCCCCAAGAATCGGCGCGTTGTCGCTGCGCTCGGCCCACAGGTACTGAAGCTGTCGGCCACCAGGGCGGCCGGTGCGCACCCCTACCTGACCACGCCGGAGCACACCGCCGAAGCGCGGCGGCTGATCGGACCCGAGGCCTTCCTGGCGCCCGAGCACAAGGCGGTGCTGACCACCGACTCCGGTGAGGCGCGCGACGTCGGCAGGCAGGCCCTGGACATGTATTTCAACCTGCAGAACTACCTCAACAGCTGGAAACGGTTGGGATTCACCGACACCGACGTGGCCAAGCCCGGCAGCGACCGACTGGTCGACGCCGTCGTGGCCTACGGCACCCCCGAGGCGATCGCAGCCCGACTGACCCAGCATCTCGAGGCGGGCGCCGACCACGTGCCCGTCCAGGTGCTCACCTCGTCTGACAAGCTGGTGGATGCACTGGCCGCGCTGGTCGGCCCGCTGGGTCTTCACTAATTTGGGACTCAACCAACCGTAACGAGGGGGACTCGTGACCAATCCGTCGCTGCTCAAACCAGATCTCGGCCGCTACGGGGTGTGGACCGGTGGACCGGTCACACCGGAGCAGGCAGTCGAGATCGAGCGGCTCGGCTACGGCGCGGTGTGGGTCGGCGGTTCACCGGCGGCCGACCTGTCGTTCGTCGAGCCGATCCTCTCCCAGACCGAGACCCTGTCGATCGCCACCGGAATCGTCAACATCTGGAGCGCGCCGGCCGACGAGGTCGCCGAGTCCTACCACCGCATCGAAAACGCTTATCCCGGTCGGTTTCTGCTCGGAGTCGGCGTCGGGCACCCGGAGAAGACTCAGGAGTACACCAAGCCCTACGCGGCGCTGGTGAACTATCTGGACAAGCTGGACGACAAGCATGTACCGACCAGTCGCCGGGTGATCGCCGCCCTCGGTCCGAAGGTGCTGCACCTCGCCGCGCAACGCAGTGCCGGTGCGCATCCCTACCTGACCACGCCCGAACACACCGGGCAGGCGCGCAATCTGGTCGGCCCGACGGTGTTCCTGGCACCCGAACACAAGGTGGTGCTGAGCAGCCCGGACGCACAAGGGGCCGAGGAAGCCCGCGCACTCGGCCGTGACAGCGTCGGCTTCTATCTGGGGTTGAGCAACTACGTGAACAACTGGAAGCGGCTGGGATTCACCGACGCCGACGTAGCGCCGCCGGCCAGCGACAAGCTGATCGACGCCGTGGTCGCCCACGGAACGGCCGACGCCATCGCCGCGCGGCTTGCCGAACACCTCGACAACGGCGCCGACCACGTGACCATCCAGGTGCTCGGCGGCTGGGACAAGCTGCTGCCGACCCTGACCGAGCTGGCCGGACCGTTGGGGCTGACGGCGAAAGGGTGAGCATTCCGACCGCCCGTTAGGGTGGCGTCATGCGGCTGTTGGTGACCGGCGGCGCCGGTTTCATCGGCGCCAATTTCGTCCACAGCACCGTGCAGGAACGGCCCGGGGTGTCGGTGACCGTCCTGGACGCCCTCACCTATGCAGGCAGCCGCGAGTCGCTGCGCTCCGTCGACGATCACATCCGGTTGGTCGAAGGCGACCTGGTCGACGAGTCGCTGGTCGACGCGTTGGTCGCCGAGTCCGATGCCGTGGTGCATTTCGCCGCCGAAACCCATGTGGACAACGCGCTGGCCGGTCCGGCACCGTTCGTCCGGAGCAACGTTGTCGGCACATTCTCGGTGTTGGAAGCCGTTCGGCGACACGGAGTGCGGCTGCACCATGTCTCCACCGACGAGGTGTACGGCGATCTGCCCCTGCACGGCGGCGAGCGGTTCACCGCGCAGACCCCGTTCAACCCGTCGAGCCCGTATTCGGCGACCAAGGCCTCCGCCGACCTGTTGGTGCGCGCGTGGGTGCGCTCTTATCGCGTGCGCGCGACAATCTCCAACTGCTCCAACAACTATGGGCCATACCAGCACATCGAGAAGTTCATCCCGCGCCAGATCACCAACGTCCTGACCGGCCGCAGGCCCAAGCTCTACGGGGCGGGCGCCAACGTGCGCGACTGGATCCATGTCGAGGACCACAACAGCGCGGTGTGGCGGATCCTGGAAGCCGGCTTGAGCGGCTCGACCTACCTGATCGGCGCCGACGGCGAACGGGACAACCTGGCGGTGTTGCGGCTCATCCTGCAGTTGATGGGCTGCGACGCCGACGATTTCGACCATGTACCGGACCGCGCCGGCCACGATCTGCGCTATGCGATCGACGCGAGTGCGCTGCGTGCCGAACTCGGCTGGACGCCGGCGCACACCGACCTGACCGAAGGACTGACGAGCACCATCGCGTGGTATCGCGACAACGAGTGGTGGTGGGGTCCACTCAAAGAACAGGTCGAGGCCGGCTACGCCGAACGTGGCCAATGACAATCGTTTTCACGTCCGATCACGCTGCCATGACAACAGCGGGACGTGGGAACCGCAACGCTGCGCAGGCGTCGTCGACAGACTCACCGATCTCCTCGGCAAGGTCACGGCGCACCACTGAACTGCCCGCCGCATCCGGGAGGGCATCGCCGAGCCCGACGAGGAGTCGAGTGAGAACGACATTGTGCCGGCGGCGGATGCGAGCCATCTCGGCGAGTGTGTCGCCGACCGCGGCCGAACAGCCGCCGGCCGTACCGACCTCGCACAGCAGTCCGACCAAAACCGTTGACCGGCAGCCGATCACCGCATCCACCGCGTTGTGGGAGACGCGCATTGTGGCGTCGGTCATGCGCAACAGGACATGGTGGGTGCGGCTGGCCCGCAACGTCGCGATCTGCTCGCGACGGCTGAGCACCAGCCCGCCCACACCGGCGGCACTCGCCCGGCGGATCCCACCGCTACCCAACTGGTCGGCGTGAACGGTCATCCGCACCGGATGGATGCCAACCGAGATGGCCGAATGCAACTCCGCGACAGTGCGGACATCGACAGCCCAGCTGTGCTCACGCACCCAGCGCGCCACCAGCGCGTCGCGCAGAACCCCGGCCGGGAAGGACACCTCCGCGGGCGCGCACGCGTCCCGGCAGCCGATCATCCGTCGTATCTCCGGATGCTCGACGGGCGGACAGGCTCGGACCCAGGAACGAAAACTTGTCGACAATGTCACCGCAGCACCTCTTTCCTTCCCCATCGACGGTGCGCGCCCAAGCCTCGGGGCCGCTCTGATGCCGCTGTGGGCTCGCTGAATCAGCGGGCGGCCGGACTTTCGTCAAGACGGCCCGTTCCGGCGTAAAGAAACCGTCAACGCCGGTGCTAGCGGGGGTTTTCGGGATCTAGCGTCGCCGTATGAGTGTCCTCATATTCGTGCTGCTGACAGTGGCGACCTTCGCCCTGCTCGGCTTGGTTCAGAAGCTGGTCGAGCGACTGTGAGCTACGAGAACGTCGTCGGCTTGATCTTGTCGGTGCTGCTGGCCCTGTTCGTGGCCGCGGCCCTGTTGTTCCCGGAGAGGTTCTAGTGACCACCACATCGGCGGGGATCGTGTTTCTCGGACTGCTGATCCTCGCGCTGGCCGCCGTGCATGTGCCGCTGGGCGATTACATGTACCGGGTCTACGCGGCGGAGAACCATAACCACGTCGAGCGCGGCATCTATCGCCTCATCGGCGCCGACCCGAAAGCCGAGCAGACCTGGGGCGCGTACGCGCGCAGTGTGCTGGCGTTCTCGGCGGTCAGCATCCTGTTCCTCTTCGTCTTCCAGTTGGTGCAGGGCACACTGCCGCTCCACCTCAACAACCCCGGCACCCCGATGACGCCCGCGCTGGCGTGGAACACCGCGGTCAGCTTCGTCACCAACACCAACTGGCAGGCGTACTCGGGTGAATCCACCCAGGGCCACCTCGTTCAGATGGCCGGCCTTGCGGTGCAGAACTTCGCCTCCGCCGCGGTCGGCATGGCCGTCGCGGTCGCGCTGGTACGGGGGTTCGCCCGCCGCAACACCACCGAACTGGGCAACTTCTGGGTGGACCTGGTTCGTGGCGCACTGCGGATCCTGCTGCCGATCTCGGTTCTGGCCGCGATCATCCTGATCGCCGGCGGCGCGATCCAGAACTTCCACCTGCACGACCAGGTGGTCAACACCCTGGCCGGTGCGCAGCAGACCATCACCGGCGGCCCCGTGGCCAGCCAGGAGGCCATCAAAGAGCTGGGCACCAACGGCGGCGGCTTCTACAACGCCAACTCGGCACATCCGTTCGAGAACCCCACCACATGGACCAACTGGGTGGAGATCTTTCTGCTGCTGGTGATCAGCTTCTCGCTGCCGCGCACGTTCGGACGCATGGTCGACAGCCGTAAGCAGGGATACGCGATCGCCGCGGTGATGGGTGTGCTCGCGCTCATCAGCGTCACGCTGATGCTTCAATTCCAGTTGCAGGGCCACGGCACCGTCCCCACCGCGGTCGGATCGGCGATGGAAGGAGTGGAGCAACGGTTCGGGATAGCCGACTCGGCGGTCTTCGCCGACGCCACCACGCTGACCTCGACCGGCGCTGTGGACTCGTTCCACGACTCCTACACCAGCCTCGGCGGCATGATGACGATGTTCAACATGCAGCTCGGCGAGGTCGCACCCGGCGGAACAGGATCTGGCCTCTACGGCATGCTGATCCTGGCCGTCATCACAGTCTTCGTCGCCGGCCTGATGGTCGGACGCACGCCGGAGTACCTGGGCAAGAAGATCACTCCCCGCGAAATCAAGCTGGCCGCAAGCTATTTCCTCGTCACGCCGCTGATCGTGCTGACCGGTACCGCCATCGCGATGGCCATGCCCGGCCAGCGAGCGGGCATGCTCAACACCGGACCGCACGGATTATCAGAAGTGTTGTACGCCTTCACTTCCGCGGCCAACAACAACGGCTCGGCGTTCGCCGGCATCAGCGTCAACACCGAGTGGTACAACACTGCGCTGGGCTTGGCGATGGTGTTCGGCCGTTTCCTGCCGATCATCCTGGTGCTCGCACTCGCCGGGGCGTTGGCCAAACAGGGCCACACCCCCGAATCGATCGGCACCCTGCCAACGCACCGGCCCCAGTTCGTCGGCATGGTGGCCGGCGTGACGCTCATCCTGGTGGCCTTGACCTTCCTGCCCATGCTCGCGCTCGGGCCCCTTGCCGAAGGAATTCACTGACCATGACTGTTACCTCAGTAGAGCGCCGTCCCGAAACGGGCGCCAAGAAGAAACAGGTGCAGGGCGGCCTTCTGGACCCCAGAATGCTCATGACCTCGCTGCCCGACGCATTACGCAAGCTCGACCCGCGCACGCTGTGGCGGAATCCGGTCATGCTGATCGTCGAGATCGGCGCGGTCTGGAGCACCGTCCTCGCGATCGTCGACCCGAACTGGTTCGGCTGGCTGATCGTCTTTTGGCTGTGGCTGACCGTGGTGTTCGCGAACCTGGCCGAGGCGGTGGCTGAGGGGCGTGGTAAGGCACAGGCCGAGTCGCTGCGAAAGACCAAGGCCGACACCATGGCTCGCCGACTCGTCGGATGGGAGCCGGGTCAGCCCGGGCGTGAAGAGGAAATCGCCGCGCCGTTGCTTCGACAGGGCGACACCGTCGTCGTCGAGGCCGGACAGGTGATACCCGGCGACGGCGATGTGATCGAAGGCATTGCCTCGGTGGACGAGTCGGCCATCACCGGCGAATCAGCCCCGGTCATCCGCGAGTCCGGCGGCGACCGCTCGGCGGTCACCGGCGGAACCACAGTCCTGAGCGATCGCATCGTGGTCCGCATCACCCAGAAGCCGGGAGAAAGCTTCATCGACCGGATGATCGCCCTCGTCGAGGGCGCCAATCGGCAGAAGACACCCAACGAGATCGCGCTGAACATCCTGCTCGCCGCACTCACGATGATCTTCATTTTCGCGGTGGCGACCTTGCAGCCGTTGGCGATCTTCTCCAAGGCCAACAATCCCGGTGTGCCGGACTCGCTGTCACTGACCGCAGACGGCGTTTCCGGCATCGTCATGGTCTCACTGCTGGTGTGCCTGATCCCGACGACCATCGGCGCGCTGCTGTCGGCAATCGGTATCGCGGGCATGGACCGGCTGGTGCAGCGCAACGTCCTGGCCATGTCCGGCCGCGCGGTCGAAGCCGCAGGCGACGTCAACACCCTGCTGCTGGACAAGACCGGCACGATCACGCTGGGTAACCGCCAGGCATCGGACTTCGTTCCGCTGGAAGGTGTTTCACCGGAGCAGCTCGCCGACGCGGCGCAGTTGTCCAGCCTGGCCGACGAAACCCCCGAAGGCCGCTCCATCGTGGTGTTCGCCAAGTCGAACTTCGGCCTGCGGGCCCGCACCCCGGGCGAGCTCGTCAACGCGCACTGGGTCGAATTCTCGGCCGCCACAAGGATGTCCGGTGTCGACCTGGAGAACGGGCACCTGCTGCGCAAGGGCGCGGCCAGCACCGTCGCGCAGTGGGTACGCGACCAGGGCGGTTCCGTACCCGCGCAGCTCGGCGACATCGTCGACGGCATCTCCGCTGCCGGTGGTACGCCGTTGGTCGTCGGACAGGTGGTCGACAAACGAGCGGAGGTCCTGGGCGTCATCCATCTCAAGGATGTCGTCAAGCAGGGTATGCGAGAGCGCTTCGACGAGATGCGCAAGATGGGCATCCGCACGGTGATGATCACCGGCGACAATCCGTTGACCGCCAAGGCGATCGCCGACGAAGCCGGGGTGGACGACTTCCTTGCCGAGGCCACCCCGGAGGACAAGCTCGCGCTGATCAAGCAAGAGCAGGCGGGCGGCAAGCTCGTCGCGATGACCGGCGACGGCACCAATGACGCGCCCGCGCTCGCGCAGGCAGACGTAGGGGTGGCGATGAACACCGGCACCTCGGCGGCCAAAGAGGCCGGCAACATGGTCGATTTGGACTCCGACCCGACGAAGCTCATCGAGATCGTCGAGATCGGCAAGCAGCTGTTGATCACCCGTGGCGCTCTGACCACCTTCTCGATCGCCAACGACATCGCCAAGTACTTCGCGATCATCCCGGCGATGTTCGTCGCGTTGTTCCCCGGCCTGGACCTGCTCAACATCATGCGGCTGCACAGCCCGCAATCGGCCATCCTCTCCGCGGTCATCTTCAACGCGCTCGTCATCATCGCGCTGATTCCGTTGTCGCTGCGGGGCGTTCAATACACCCCGAGCAGCGCCTCGAAGCTACTGAGCCGAAACCTCTATATCTACGGCCTCGGCGGGATCATCGCCCCCTTCATCGGGATCAAACTGATCGACCTCGTCGTCCAATTCTTGCCAGGGATGTGACATGAACTTCTCCAGTCTCGTTCGTCAACACTGGGCAGCGCTGCGGGCGCTGCTGGTGCTCACCGTCATCGTCGGAGTCGGCTATCCGGTGTTCATCTGGCTGGTGGCTCAGATTCCCGGGCTCAAGGACAAGGCCGACGGTTCGATCATCGAGGTGAACGGAAAGCTGTTGGGCTCCAGCCTGATCGGCCAGTCCTTCACTGACGACAGGGGCAACCCGCTGCCGCAGTACTTCCAGAGCCGCCCGTCGGCGGCCGGCAACGGATACGACCCGCTGGCCACCGGCGCGTCGAACCTGGGCCCGGAGAGCATCGTGGACACCCTTGGTGATCCCGCTGCCCCCGCGGATACCAACGGCTACAAGGCCAGCCTGCTATCCCTGGTCTGCTCGCGCAGCAAGGCGATCGGCGATATCGACGGCGTCGACGGCAAGCGCCCATTCTGCACCGGCGACGGTGTGGGTGCGGTGCTGTCCGTGATCGGTCCGCGGGATGCTCGCGGCAACGTCGCGGCCCCCACCAAGGTCGTCAGCGTCAACGAGCCGTGCCAGACCACCAAGACCCCGTTCCTCGCAACATACGAGGGTGTGCGGGTGGAATGCGCCAAATTCGGCGACGACTACTCGGCAGGCCAGATCGTCCCGATCAAGGGCGCGGTTGGTGAGCCGGCGGTACCCGCGGACGCGGTGACCGCCAGCGGCAGCGGACTCGACCCGAACATCTCCCCCGCCTACGCCGACCTGCAGATCGCGCGGGTCGCCAAGGCCCGCGGTGCCAGCGCCGATCAGATTCGGGATCTTGTCGCCGACCACACCGACGGCCGCACGCTGGGCGTCTTCGGTGAACCGCGGGTCAACGTCCTCGAACTCAACATCGCGCTGGACGAGAAGTTCGGTGTGAAGAGCTGATCTCACGGTGGATCGATCTGCGAATAATAGAGACGTGGACACCGTGCAGCCGCCGCGCGTGACGTCCGGCGGCGACCCGCCGCCGGACACGTCGTCCGAGAGCGACTCGCAGCCCGCCTCCTGGAGCCCCCGGCCGAAGCGAGGCGAGTTGCGCATCTACCTCGGCGCCGCGCCGGGCGTGGGCAAGACGTTCGCGATGCTCGGCGAGGCGCATCGCCGTCTGGAGCGCGGCACAGATCTGGTGGCCGCCGTGGTCGAGACGCACGGCCGGAAGAAGACGGCTGACCTGCTCAGTGGCATCGAGGTCATCGCCCCCCGCTACATCGACTATCGGGGCACCAGCTTCCCTGAACTCGACGTGCCTGCCGTGCTGGCCCGCAAGCCGCAGGTCGTGCTCGTCGACGAACTGGCCCACACCAACACACCCGGCAGCAAGAACCCCAAACGCTGGCAGGACGTCGAAGAGCTGCTCGAGGCCGGCATCGCGGTGATCTCGACGGTCAATGTCCAACACCTGGAGAGCCTCAACGACGTTGTCGCACAGATCACCGGCATCGAGCAGCAGGAGACGGTGCCCGACGAGATAGTCCGCAGCGCCGCACAGATCGAATTGGTCGACATCACTCCAGAGGCGCTGCGGCGCAGGCTTTCTCATGGCAATGTCTATGCCCCGGAGAAGGTCGACGCGGCGCTGTCGAATTACTTCCGCCGGGGGAATCTGACCGCGCTTCGAGAGCTTGCGCTGCTCTGGCTGGCCGACCAGGTGGACGCCGCACTGGCCAAGTATCGCGCCGACAACAAGATCACCGCGACCTGGGAAGCCCGTGAACGCGTCGTCGTCGCCGTCACCGGTGGCGCGGAGTCGGAAACGTTGGTGCGCCGGGCATCTCGGATCGCATCGAAGGCCAGCGCCGAACTGATGGTCGTGCACGTGGCGCGCGGTGACGGGCTGTCCGGGGTGTCGGCGCCGCAGATGGGGAAAGTCCGGGAGCTGGCCGCCAGCGTGGGCGCCACCGTCCACACCGTCGTCGGCGACGACGTGGGCAAGGCTCTGTTGGACTTCGCCCGCGAGATGAACGCCACCCAGCTGGTGATCGGCACATCACGACGGTCCCGGTGGGCCCGTGTGTTCGACGAAGGCATCGGCGCGGCGATCGTCCAGGACTCCGGCAAGATCGACGTGCACATGGTGACCCATGAGGAGGCCAAGCGGGGCTTCTCGGTGCGGGCGGCGTCGCCGCGCGAACGCCGGGTGATCTCCTGGCTGGCCGCCGTCATCGTGCCGTCGGTCATCTGCGCGCTGACCGCACTGTTCCTCGACAAGTACCTGACCATCGGCGGCGAGAGCGCGCTGTTCGTGGTCGGCGTGCTGATCGTCGCCCTGCTCGGCGGGGTGGCGCCAGCGGTGCTCTCGGCCATGCTGTCCGGTCTGCTGCTCAACTACTTCCTGACCGAACCGCGATACACGTTCACGATCGCCGAACCCGACGCCGCGATCACCGAACTCGTGCTGTTGATGCTGGCGGTCGCCGTTGCCGTCCTGGTCGACCGTGCGGCCAGCCGCCAACGTGAGGCCAGGCACGCCTCCCAGGAGGCCGAGCTGCTGACCCTGTTCGCCGGCTCGGTGCTGCGCGGCGCGGACCTGGCGACGCTGCTCGAACGGGTGAGGGAAACCTACTCGCAGCGGGCAGTGAGCATCTTGCGGGTTCGCGGTGAAGACGAACAGATCGTCGCGTGTGTCGGCAAGGACCCCTGCGTGACAGTCGATTCCGCCGACACCGCGATCGAGGTCGGGGACGACGAGTTCTGGATGCTGATGTCCGGGCGCAGCCTGCCCGCCCGCGACCGACGGGTACTGACCGCCGTCGCCAAGCAGGCCGCCGGGCTGGTCCGCCAGCGCGAACTCACCGAGGAAGCCAGCAAGGCCGAGGCGATCGAGAAGGCCGACGAACTGCGCCGCTCGCTGCTGTCGGCGGTCAGCCACGACCTGCGCACCCCGCTGGCCGGGGCCAAGGCCGCGGTGTCGAGCCTGCGCTCCGACGACATCGGCTTCTCCGAGGAGGACACCGCGGAACTGCTTGCCACCGTCGAGGAGTCGGTGGACCAGCTGACCGCACTGGTGGACAACCTGCTCGATTCGTCCCGGCTGGCCGCCGGGGTGGTGCGTCCCGAACTCAAGCGGGTGTATCTCGAAGAAGTGGTACAGCGCGCGCTTCTGAGCATCGGCCGAGGCTCGACAGGGTTCGGCGCCAGAGGCCTTGACCGGGTGAAGGTCGATGTCGGAGACGCGGTGGCGCTGGCCGATGCCGGACTATTGGAGCGTGTGCTGGCGAACCTGGTCGACAACGCGCTGCGGTACGCCCCCGAATCCACCGTGCGGATCAACGCCGGCCGAGTCGGGGACCGCATGCTGATCAACATCGTCGACGAGGGCCCCGGCGTGCCCCGCGGCACCGAGGAGCAGCTGTTCGAACCGTTCCAGCGCCTCGGCGATCGGAACAACAAATACGGTGTCGGACTGGGCCTTTCGGTTGCCCGCGGATTCGTCGAGGCGATGGGCGGAACGATATCGGCCACCGATACCCCGGGCGGTGGCCTTACCGTGATCGTCGACCTGGCCGCACCGCCGGGAGGGCGGCTGTGAGCAAGATCAAGGTGCTGGTGATCGACGACGAGCCGCAGATCCTGCGGGCGTTGCGGATCAATCTGAGCGTGCGCGGCTACGAGGTGATCACCGCCGCCACCGGCGCGGCGGCACTGAAGGCTGCCGCCGAGCAGCGGCCCGATGTGATCGTGCTCGACCTCGGGCTGCCCGATATGGACGGCATCGAGGTGCTCGGCGGCCTACGCGGCTGGCTCACCGCACCGGTCATCGTGCTGTCGGCCCGCACCGACTCCACGGAAAAGGTGGACGCGCTCGACGCCGGCGCCGACGACTACGTGACCAAGCCGTTCGGGATGGACGAGTTCCTGGCCCGGCTGCGCGCGGCGGTGCGCCGGGGCGCGGCGGCGTCCGAGACCGACGAGCCGGTGATCGAAACCGATTCGTTCACAGTCGATCTGGCCGCCAAGAAGGTGATCAAGAACGGCGCCGAGATTCACCTGACCCCCACCGAGTGGGGCATGCTCGAGATGCTGGTGCGCAACCGCGGCAAGCTGGTGGGCCGTGAGGAACTGCTCAAAGAGGTATGGGGCCAGGCGTACGCGAAGGAGACCCATTATCTGCGGGTGTACCTGGCGCAGCTGCGCCGCAAGCTAGAGGACGACCCGTCACATCCGCGGCACCTGCTGACCGAAGCGGGAATGGGCTACCGGTTCGAGCAGTGACGCCGAGCCGCGACGGCAGCGCGGCAAGCCACGAATTCACTGACGTACAACTGGGCCGCGAACTAGGGTGAGCACCATCCGGGCGAAGGAGATGATCTGCCATGAACGAGCCCAAACATACCGGTGGCTGCACCTGTCGCTGTAATGCCTGCGACGGCGGCCATCACTGTCACAACATCGGCAGCGGCTGCAAGGTCAAGCTCTAGCTTCCGCGCTACCGGTCGTAGAGCGACGTCCAGACCGAAAATCTCGACAGCAGGTCGACGACGGCACGCCCGCGGGCCGTGTAGTCATATGGTTCGTCGAGCGAGCCCATGCTGTCGCGGCTGCCGGGTGTGCCGCCGGCCACCAATCCGGTGACCACCAGGTCCCGCAATGCCGGAACAAGATCCCACCGCGCCCCGGGGAGCGCGGACCGCATCTGTTCGAGTGTCATCGGTCCGGCCGCCAGCGCGTCGAGCACCTCGACCAGATAGCGGCGGCTGACGAGCTCACGCAAGTGCTCTCTGCTACCCCATCGGTCCAGACCACAATCGGACATAACGCGCCAACATAGGTAATCACAGGCCACGACACACTCGCCCTTACGGAATTACCCACAGCGCCAACGTCAATCTTTACGAAATCCCTACGGCTCGCGCTGCGCCCCGCGGGCCGGTGGAAACTAGGCTCGCTTCTCGTGTCTTCGCCGACGTCGCTGATGAAGCGCTTGGTACTGGGTCGGCCGTTTCGCAGCGACAGCCTCGGTCACACCCTGCTGTCCAAGCGAATCGCGTTACCCGTCTTCGCCAGCGACCCGTTGTCGTCGGTCGCCTACGCGACCCAGGAAATCCTGCTCATCCTGACCCTCGGGGGCCTCGCCTACATCCACCTGACGCCCTACGTGGGTGCCGCCGTAGTGGTCCTTCTGGCCGTAGTTGTGCTCTCCTACCGCCAGGTCGTTCGGGCCTACCCCAGTGGAGGTGGGTCCTACGAAGTGGTGTCCAAGAATCTCGGTCCGCTGGCCGGGCTGGTGGTGGCCGCCGCGCTCTTGGTGGACTACGTGATGACCGTTGCGGTCTCAGTGGCCGCGGGCGTGGACAACATCATCTCAGCCTTCCCGGATCTCAACGCCTACCGAGTAGGCATCAACATCGGATTTGTCATCCTGCTGACCGCGATGAACCTTCGCGGCGTACGAGAATCCGGTCGAGCCTTCGCCATTCCGACCTATGCCTTCATCGTGGGCGTCTACCTGATGGTCGGGCTCGGTCTGCTACGCGCCCTGCTGGGACATCCGCCGGTGGCCGAGAGCGCCGGCTACGGAATACGGGCAGAGCAAGTCGGACTGACCACTGTTGCGCTCATCTTGCTTGTGCTCCGCGCCTTCTCCTCGGGCTGCACCGCGCTGACCGGCGTCGAGGCCATCTCCAACGGGGTTCCAGCGTTCCGTAAACCCAAGGCGCTCAACGCAGCCCGGACCATGGCCGCAATGGGGTTGCTGGCTGTCACCATGTTCGCCGGTGTCACCGTGCTGGCGCTGATCGCCAAGACTCGAGTAGTGGAGAACACCTGCGACCTCGTCGGCTTCCACGGCGACTGCACAACCGAACCGCAACGCACCGTCATCGCGCAACTTGCGGCCGCCGTGTTCGGCAACAACAGCGTCATGTTCTTTTACATCCAGGCCGCCACAGCACTGATCCTGGTACTCGCGGCCAACACCGCCTACAACGGATTTCCCCTGCTGGCATCGATTCTCGCCCAGGATCGCTATCTGCCCCGGCAACTTCAGAATCGGGGTGACCGACTGGCCTACTCCAACGGCATCATCCTGCTCGCCGTCGTCGCAGGCGGACTGATCTACGCCTTCGACGGGTCGGTCACCCGGCTGATCCAGCTGTACATCATGGGTGTCTTCACGTCGTTCACGCTCTGCCAGGCAGGCATGGTGCGGCACTGGAATTCAGAGCTGAGGCATGCGACCACACCGGCTCTACGCCGAAAGATAAACAGCGGCAGAGCAGTCAATGCGTTCGGGGCACTCCTGACCGGCTTGGTGCTCGTGGTGGTCATGATTACGAAGTTCACCCACGGTGCCTATCTCGTGGTCATCGCGATCCCCGTGCTATGTGCGCTGATGCACGCCATCCACCGCCACTACGCCTCGGTTCGCGACGAATTGCGGCTCGCTCCCGACGATGAAGCGACCCTCCCGAGCCGGGTACACGCAGTCGTGCTGGTCTCGGGGTGGAACAAAGCCACTCAGCGCGCGATCCTGTATGCGCGCGCGACCAGGCCCCACACGTTGACCGCCCTGACCGTGAACATCAACGACGACGACACCCGGGCGCTGCACCGCGAATGGGAAGCCTTGGACATCGACGTACCCCTGAAGGTGGTGGAGTCGCCGTACCGCGAGATAACCCGGCCGGTCTTGCAATACGTGAAGCGCGCGCGACAGCGGCCTCGCGATGTGGTGTGCGTGTACATACCGGAAACCGTGGTGGGGCGATGGTGGGAAAACCTGTTGCACAACCAAAGCTCACTGCGACTCAAAGCACGCCTGCTGTTCGAACCCGACGTGATGGTGACCAGCGTTCCATACCAACTCCACACCGCCGCGCGCCGCGACGTCACCAAGGCCGAACACAGCCCCGGCGACGTCCGCAGCGGCGTTGACCGATCGGTGCGCTACGACAGAAACCTCGACTGAGCGATTGACGGCCCGTATTGACGGGTATGCAGCACCCCATGGAAACGGCCCGTTCGGGCAGGCTGCAGCGGGCGAGGGTAGGCCTGCTGGCGGTACAGGGAGCCGCGATCCTGGTCGCCGGGGCGTTCGTCGTTGTCGCGATCGCCGGCTTCATTCCCGGTCTGACCACTCATCTGGACCAGCTGCATTGGGCTCATGGCTCGCGCTCCGAACTGTTCGGTGTCTTCGAGGTGTCGGTGGTGCACAACCTGGTGCACCTGTGCTTCGGTGTGGCCGGCCTGGTGCTGGCGGGCACGTTCGCCCGAGCGCGGGCGTACCTGATCGGCGGCGGGCTGATCTTCCTCGGTCTCTGGGTCTACGGTCTGCTCATCAACCTGTCTGGTCCGCGAAACATCTTGCCTATCAACAACGCCGACAACTGGCTTCACTTCGCGATCGGCGTGGTCATGACGCTGCTCGGTGTCACGCTGGCAGGCACCAAGATACCGACCGGGGCCGACGGGGAACCGTTGGTGCTGCCCGAGGACGAGTGAGAGACGCTCAGGCCAGGGACAGCGCGATCCCGTCGAGGATGTCGTGCTCGCTGACCACCAACTCGTCGATCCCCGCCCGCTGACCGAGCGCATAGGCGAGTTCCTCCACGACAATCGAACCACCGCCGATGACGTCGACGCGACCCTCGTGCATAGGACCGAGCGCGGCACGCTGCTTACGGGTCATCCCGACGAGTTGTTCGCACACCGCCAGCAAGTCCGGAAACCCGATCCGCGACAGGTGAATCGCAGCGGGATCGTACGTCGTCATCCGTTGGGCCAGCGCGGCGATCGTGGTGAACGTCCCCGCCACCCCCACCCAGGTCTTGGCCTGGTCCACGGGTACCGCACGCAGAGCCTCGCCGAGACGTTCCCGCACCACCTCGCGGGCAGCGGCGATCTCGGTCGCGGTCGGCGGATCGGAGTGCAGGCAGCGTTCGGTCAGCCGCACGCATCCGATGTCGGCGGAGAAGCTGGCCTGCACGCCGCCGTCACGGACCCCGCTGCCCACCACCACCTCGGTCGAACCGCCGCCGAGGTCAACAACCACGAACGGCACTGCGGCGTGAGCGAGTTCGCCCACCGCGCCGTTGAACGACAGCTCGGCTTCCTCGTGCCCGCTGATCACCTCGGCGATCGCACCGGACACGACCGGGTCCAACACTTCGGCCGTCATCGCGAAGAACACGTCACGATTGGCCGCATCCCGAGTCGCCGACGTCGCCACCATCCGCACCTTGCCGACGTCGAACTGCTTGAGCAGCGCGGCGTAGTCGACCAGCGCGGCATGTGTGCGGGCCAGTGCTTCAGGGACGAATTGCCCTGTGGCGTCGACACCTTCGCCCAGCCGCACGATGCGCATCTCCCGGTGCACATCGTGCAGGCGCCCCCCGGCCAGATCTGCGATCAGCAGCCGGATCGAGTTGGTGCCGCAGTCGATGGCCGCAACCCGGTTCGTCTCTACGATGATGTCCACTCCTCGTTGTCCAGGATTCCCGCCATCCCCGGCTCGACGGCCAGCACGGCCAACGCCTCGTCGCCAAATGGGTTGATGCCCCTGCCTTTCGCCAATGAATGCGCGATCACCACGTGCAGACACTTGACCCGATCGGGCATGCCACCGCCGGTGAAAGTGGTGCCCAGCGGCTCGATCGCGTCACGCTCGGCCAGGTACGACTCGTGAGCCCGCCGATAGGCCGCGGCCAGGTCCGGGTCCTGGGCCAACCGCTCACTCATACCGCGCATGAGCCCGTCGGACTCCAGGCGGCTCGCCGCTGCGGTCAGCACCGGATGGGTCAGGTAGTACAGCGTCGGGAACGGAGTACCGTCCGGCAGGCGGGGGGCGGTCTTGACCACGGCCGGTTCACCGTTCGGGCAGCGATAGGCGATCTCCAGTACGCCGCGCGGCTCGCGCCCGAGCTGTCGCGCCACCGCGTCGAGATCGGCGGGATCAACCACCGGGCGCCGGGGGTGGTGCGGGACCGGGTTCCGGTGGCGGCGCAGTATCGGCGGCCGGGACCGGTGGCGGCCCGTGCGGGGTGTCGGCGATGGTGTGCCACAACGAGGTGTACCAGGGGTCGTTGCTGCGCACCGGCGCGGCCTGGGGGCCGTTATCGGTTGTGACGACGGCTCCCGGCGGCAGCTGCACCTGGTAGGGAATGTCGCCCGGCATCACGAAGCCGAGTCGCTCACGAGCCTGCGCCGCGATGTACACCGGATCACCCAGCTTGGCCTTCTGCGACTCCAGATCGGCGATCTGCTTTCGCAGCGCGGCCTCTGCCGCGGCGAGCTGCTTCATCTCGGTGCGCTGCGCGAAATAGGTGCGCACCGGACCGGCGATGGTCAGCGTGAGCACGCAGACCACCGCCGCCAGGATGGCCGCGCGGCGCGCGGTGAAGCCCAGCCGCTGTTCGCTCTGACGCTCCGCCGACGCCGCGATTGCACGGCGGACCGGTTCGGTGACCGTGTGCCCGGTCTCGGATGCGCCAGGCCCGGTAACTCCGACCGCCTCCGGTTTGGCTCTGGTCTCGGCGGGACGGGGGTCTTTCTTGGCCGACGGCGACGTGCGCGAGCGGACACGACCCGAGCCCCCCGGCCGGGAGGCCGGTGAGCGTCGCTTCGAGTCAGGCCGCTTGCTTTCCGCCACAGTCTCTTTCGGATCTCTGGAGGCTATTCGCCGAACACGAACCGCGGGAACGCCAGGTCGCCGGCGTAGCGCGCGGCGTCGCCGAGCGCTTCCTCGATGCGCAGCAACTGGTTGTACTTGGCGACCCGCTCGCTGCGGGCAGGCGCACCGGTCTTGATCTGACCGCTGCTGACGGCCACGGCCAGGTCGGCGATGGTGGTGTCCTCGGTCTCGCCGCTCCGGTGGCTCATCATCGTCCGGTAACCGCTGTTGTGTGCCAGCGCGACCGCGTCGAGGGTCTCGGTGAGCGTGCCGATCTGGTTGACCTTCACCAACAACGCGTTGGCCGCGCCCCGCTCGATACCGTCCTCGAGCCGTTCCGGGTTGGTGACGAACAGGTCGTCGCCGACCAGCTGCACCCGGTCGCCGATGGCGGTGGTGAGCTCGACCCAGCCGTCCCAGTCATCCTCGGACAGCGGATCCTCGATCGACACCAGCGCGTAGGAATCGAGGAGGTCGGCGTAGAAATGCCCCATCTGCTCGGCGGTGCGAACCTCTTTCTCGAAGGCGTAACCCTTGCCGGCGGTGAAGAATTCGGTTGCCGCCACGTCGAGTGCGAGCGCGACGTCGGTGCCGAGGGTGAAGCCGGCCGCCTCGATCGCCGTGCCGATCAAATCGAGCGCCGCCTTGGTGCCCGCGACGTCCGGCGCGAAACCGCCCTCGTCACCGAGCCCGGTGGACAGACCCTGCTTCTTGAGCACCGACTTCAGCGAGTGGTACACCTCGGCGCCCCAGCGCAGCGCCTCTTTGAAACTGGGCGCGCCGATCGGGGCGACCATGAACTCCTGGACGTCGACACCGGTGTCGGCGTGCGCGCCGCCGTTGAGGATGTTCATCATCGGCACCGGAAGAATGTGCGCGTTGGGTCCACCGAGGTAGCGGAACAACGGCAGAGCCGCGCTGTCAGCCGCGGCCTTGGCCACGGCCAGCGAGACGCCGAGGATGGCGTTGGCGCCCAGCCGCGACTTGTCGGGGGTGCCGTCCAGATCCAGCAGCGCCTGGTCGACCAGACGCTGATCGTCGGCCGACAAGCCGATGACAGCAGGCGCGATCTCGTCGAGCACGGCCTCGACGGCCTTCTCGACACCCTTGCCGCCGTACCGGGCCGCGCCGTCGCGGAGCTCGACGGCCTCGTGCTCGCCGGTCGACGCGCCAGACGGGACGGCGGCGCGGGCGAAGGTGCCGTCGATCAGGGCCACCTCGACCTCGACCGTCGGGTTGCCGCGGGAGTCGAGGATCTCGCGGGCCGCAACCTGCTCGATGATGGGCACTGGCTCTCTCCTTGCGTCGTGGTCTGCGACGAACAGCCTAGATGGTCCCAAGCGCGGCAGCGCTGTTAGAGCGCGTGCCCTTGGGCATATGCCGTCGCCCAGTCCCGCACAGTGCGGGCGTACTGGTCGGAGTGGTTGTAGGCGTGCAGCGCGTTCATCCACCCGCGCGGCGAGGCCAGATCCTTGCCCCGGAAGCACAGATAGCCCGCCGCCGACAGCGCCGCGTCGTCGATGTTGTCCGGACTGATCACCCCATCGTTGTTGGCGTCGACGCCGTAGAGCCGCCAGGTCTCCGGGATGAACTGCATCGGTCCCATCGCCCGCGCGTAGATCGGCTCGTCATTGCTCACCGTTTTCTCGTCGTCGATGATCTCGAGGTTGCCGTTGGTGCCGTCGAGATGCACGCCGCGGATCGGCGGGCTGACGTCCCCGTTCGGCGCGACGACCGCGTCGCGGTAGGTGCCGTGGTGGCTCTCGACCATGCCGATCCCGGCCAGCGTCGTCCAGGCCAGATGGCAGTTGGGGTTCTCCACCTCCGCCACCCGCGCGGCGTAGGCGTAGGCCTCCAGCGCGGTGGTCGGGATGCCGAGTGCCGGCGCGCGCTGTGCCGCCCAGTCGTGCAGCTGATCGGCAGGCCGGCCCTTCGCGTGGGTGTCCACGGCGGGCACGGGATCCCCGGGCGGCGGCGGAACCCCGTCCGGAATCGGCGTGCCCAGCTGCCAGGAAC
The DNA here is from genome assembly GCF_000559085.1 of Mycolicibacterium aromaticivorans JS19b1 = JCM 16368. Taxonomy (NCBI): domain Bacteria; kingdom Bacillati; phylum Actinomycetota; class Actinomycetes; order Mycobacteriales; family Mycobacteriaceae; genus Mycobacterium; species Mycolicibacterium aromaticivorans. The sequence continues at coordinate 1,592,719 of NZ_JALN02000001.1, forward strand.
AGCTAGCCGCCAGCAACATTGCCGCGGCCGCAATGACGGCGGCAGCACGCAGCCAGCGCGTTGATGACACAGCACTCCTCGGGCCCAACCAAACATGTTCATCGTCCCACGGCTCCCGGGTCGTTAGTCCCTACCGGCGGGCCCGAACGGCCGGTAACTTCGTTACCTATCGTCTGTTAAGGTGAGCCGATCCTTCGTTTGGTAAGCCTTGCTTGACCGGCATTGTCTGAAGTTAGTTAGGACGCACGATGACCCACCTGGCGGAAGTCTCGAGCGGCATCCAGACGACATTCAGCGCGGCCGCCCCCAATGTCAGCGCGCAGCTGTTCGGCAGCGGCCTGATCGGCGTCCGCGAGGGTCTGGAGGCCGGGATCATCGTCATGGTCCTGATCGCCTTCCTGGTGAAATCCGATCGCCGCGACGCCCTGAAGTGGGTCTGGCTGGGCGTGGGCGCCGCGGTGCTGATGACCGTCGTCGTGTTTCTGACGATCCAGTACGGCACCTACACGATCACCGGCCTGGCTGCCGAAGCCATCGCCGGGGTCGCCTCCCTGGTGGCCGTCGTGATCGTCACCTCGATGGTGCTGTGGATGCGCAAGGCGTCCGCCGGCATGTCCGGTGAGCTGCGAGCCGGGATGTCGAAGGCACTCGAGACGGGTGCGTTCGCCGTATTCGCCCTGGCGTTCCTGGCCGTGGGCCGGGAGGGCGTCGAAACCGCACTGTTCATGGTCGGCTTCGCCGAAGCCGAGACTGCCTGGCCGCTGCTCGGGCTGCTGATCGGCGTCCTGGTCGCCGCCGCCATCGCCTGGGGTATGTACGCCGGGGCGGTGCGGATCAACCTGGCAAAGTTCTTCTCCTACACCGGCGTGTTCCTGATTCTGGTGGCCGCGGGCGTCCTGTCCTACGGCATCGGGGCGCTGCAGACCGTGGGCTGGCTGCCCGGCCTGGGCTCCAAGGCCTTCGACATCAGCTCCGAACACTGGTCGGCCTGGTACGGCGAGATCGTCCAGGGCGTCTTCAACATCACGCCCACCCCGACAGTGCTGCAGCTCATCTGCTGGCTGGCCTACATCGTCGTCGTGCTCGCCCTGTTCCTGCGGCCCACCCATTCCGCGCCGAAGCCCGCTCCGGCCACCGACGTCTCCCCCGACACCGGCTCCGAAGACCCGGAGCGCTCTCCCCTTACCGAAAGGTCCCATAAGTGACGCTGCCCCACGGCATCAAGACGTCTACCGCCGCCGTCGCCGCGATCCTCGCCGGAGTCTCCCTGGCCGGATGCGCCGCCAAGGAAACGAAGTCTGCGGACTCGAGCAGCAAGGCAGCGTCCGAGATCACCGTGAACGCCACCGACACCGACTGCACGCTGTCGGGCACCCAGGCCGCCACCGGGCCGAGCACGTTCGTGGTCACCAACAACGGGACCAAGGTGACCGAGTTCTACGTGTACGGCGCGGGCGAGCGGGTGATGGGTGAGGTCGAGAACATCTCCCCCGGCCTGCAGCGCAAGCTCGTCGTGCAACTCGCCGAGCCGGGCACGTACCAGACCGCGTGCAAGCCGGGGATGATCGGCGACGGCATCCGCGCCGACTTCACCGTCACCGGCAACGCCGTCGCAGTCGACACCCAGGGCGAATTCAAGGAAGCCGGTGAGAGTTACAAACGCTACGTCGACAGCCAGACAGATGCCCTGATCCCGGCCACCCAGCTGTTCGTCGACGCGATCAAGAAGGGTGACGTCGCGGCGGCCAAGGCGCAGTACCCGGTTGCGCGTACGTACTACGAGCGCGTCGAGCCGGTGGCCGAGTCGTTCCCCAACGATCTCGACCCGCGCATCGACCTTCGCGAGGCCGACCTGGAACCCGGCCAGAAGTGGACCGGCTTCCACGCGCTCGAGAAACAGCTGTGGGTCACGGGTCTGCAGCCCGACGCCGGTGCGCTGGCCGACCAGCTGATGGCCGACGTCAAGGAGCTCAACGACGGTGTGAAGGCACCCGGCTGGACCATCGACTCCACCCAGATCGCCGGTGGCGCACAGGGTCTGCTCGACGAGATCGCGGCCAGCAAGATCAGCGGCGAAGAGGACATCTTCAGCCATACCGACCTGTGGGACTTCAACGCCAACGTCCAGGGCAGCCAGACCGCGGTGGCCTCGGTCCGGCCGATCCTCGACAGCCGCAACGCCGATCTGGGCAAGCGGGTCGACAAGGGCTTCGCCGATGTCGAGGCGCTGCTGGCCAAGTACCGCAAGGGTGACGGCTTCGTGCTCTACGACACCGTGACCGAGCCCCAGCGACAGGAACTCTCGCGTGCGATCGACGCACTGAGCAAAGAGGTAAGCCAGGTGCAGGGTGTCATCGCTCCCCAGTAGCGAGGACAAGCCGGCAACGACCTCTCCCGGGCCGGCACCGTCGGGAATGTCGCGGCGCAAGCTGTTCGGCGCGGCAGGCGTCACCGCCGCGGTGGTCGGTGCGGCGGGCGCCGGGGCGCTGGCCGGCCGGGCGTCCGCAGCCGGTGCGGTCACCGGCGGGCTGGACAAGCCGGTGCCGTTCCGAGGCGAGCACCAGGCCGGGATCGTCACTCCCGCCCAGGATCGGATGCACTTCGCCACCTTCGATGTGACTACCGAGTCCAGGGCTGATCTCGTCGCGATGCTCAAGGAGTGGACCGGCATGGCCGAGCGGATGACCGCCGGCCAGGAAGCCGTCCACGACGGTGCTGTCGGGCTCAATCCCTATGCCCCACCGGCGGATACGGGTGAGGCGTTGGGTCTGACGCCGTCGCAGTTGACGTTGACCATCGGGTTCGGTCCATCGCTTTTCCTCAAGGACGGCAAGGACCGCTTCGGGTTGGCCGGCCAGAAGCCGCAGCTGCTGGAGGACCTGCCCAAGTTCCCGAACGAGACCATGGACCCGGCCCGCTGCGGCGGGGACATCGTCGTACAGGCCTGCGCCAACGACCCCCAGGTCGCAGTGCACGCGATCCGCAATCTGGCCCGGGTCGGCTTCGGCACCGTCGCGGTGCGGTACTCCCAGCTGGGGTTCGGCCGTACCTCCTCGACCACCCGGGAACAGTCCACACCGCGAAATCTCTTCGGGTTCAAGGACGGGACCGCGAACATCAAGGCCGAAGACACCGACACGCTGAACCAGCAGGTGTGGGTGGCCAAGGGCGACGGACCGGACTGGATGACCGGCGGCAGCTACATGATCAGCCGTCGCATCCGAATGCGGATCGAATCATGGGACCGCACAACGCTTCTCGAGCAGGAGCGGGTGATCGGCCGACAGAAGGGCAGCGGTGCCCCCAATGGACTCAAGCAGGAGTTCGAGGAGCTGAACTTCGACATCGTCGACAACAAGAACGAGCCGTTGATCGACCGTTACGCCCACGTGCGGCTGGCATCCCAGCAGCACCTGAACGGTATCCAGATCCTGCGCCGCGGTTACAACTTCACCGACGGCTCCGACGGATTCGGGCACCTGGACGCCGGACTGTTCTTCATCGCATTCGTGCGCAACCCGGCGACCCAATTCATCCCGATGCAGATGGAGCTGGCCCGCCGCGATCTGCTCAACGAGTACATCACCCACACCGGCAGCGCGATCTTCGCGATCCCGCCGGGCCTGCGTGACGGCGACTACTGGGGTTCGACGCTGCTGGGCTGATCGGCCTCGAGCAGCTCACTGCCCGCAAGGTCGTCGGCCAGCTCGGGCAAATCCAGATCGTCGTCGACACGCAGGAAGTCGACATCGTCGAGCACGTCGTCGTCGGTGACCACCTCGGGCACCAGCGGTAGCTCAAACGGCTCGGCATCCGGCGCCGGCCAGTGCCTGCGCCACTCGTCGGCGCTGACCGCGCCCAACGCCGCGACGGCGTCGAGTTCCGTTGCGGCGTCGGTATCGCGGCGGTTCGCCGCGATCGCGCGCTCGACGGCTCGTACGGTGTCCATGAATTCCAGCACGTCGGTGCGCAGCTCGTTCTCGGCATCGCGCTCCGCCGCTACCGTCACCGTGACGATCGATGCCGGGATCAGCTCCGGCGGCAGCCCGGCGGTCGTCACCCGGGCAATCACCTTCTGCGCCAGCGCCAGTGCCGGCTGAGCGGTCGGCACGTCGTCGACACAGGAGACCCGGTTGCTCTTCCCCAGATTCTCCGCGGCCTTGCGCTGTTCCCACTGGGCCAGTTGGTCTTCCAGCGAGATCGACTCTCCGGCCAGCACCGCGGGCACCCGGTTGCCGAGCTTGCGCACCAGCGCGTCGGCGACGTCGTCGATGGTGAACCCGTGCAACGCCTCCTCGGCGATCCGGGCGTGAAATAGGACCTGCAGCAACACATCTCCGAGTTCCTCTCGCAGTTCGTCGGCGTTGCCGCCGCGAACCGCGTCGAAGAGCTCGTAGGTTTCCTCCAACAGGTAGCGCCGCAGCGAGTCGTGGGTCTGTTCGCTCTCCCACGGCCCGGCCGTGCGCAGCTTGTCCATGATCGCGACCGCGTCGACCAGCCGCTCGCCGGACTGCGGGGCGGGTGCGGCGATCAGCCGCTCACCGGCGGACAGCCGGGCCCGCACCCCGGGGTGCTGCCGATCGGAGGAGAGGAGAACCGGGGCTGGGTCTTCAGAGTCGCCGGTGAACCACGGCCGCGCCGACGGCAGCGACCACGGCACCTTGACCGGCATCTCCTCGGTGTACTGCACGTCACCGCCCAGCAGCTCAACGGCGTCGACGGGGACGAGCGACGGACGACGCGGATCGACCAGGATGACGGTCACCGCTCTCCCCTCGCCGCGCCTGCCGGTGTGAACGTCGTTATATCAAGCTCGCCGTGGGGTTGTCCGTCAAGTGCGCGAAGCAGATCGGCCACCATCTGCACCAGTTCCAGGTCACGGATCCGCGGGGCGCCGACACCGCTGCCCGCCCGCGGAATCGGCACCGTCACCGTCGAGGTCGTCGCCCGATAGTTCGCGCCGGGATAGACCCGCTTCAGCCGCAGCTGCGCCGAGTCGGGCAGCGTCAGCGGCGAGACACGAATCGTTGTGGCCGAACCACTTCCGGTCGCGGCGACCTCTGTCACCCCGTACCCGCGGCACACCAGCCGCAATCGGGCCATCGCGACCAGCCGCTGCGCGGGTTCGGGCAGCGGCCCGTAGCGGTCGGTGAGTTCCTCGACCACGGCGACGATGCCCGCGTCGTCGCCGGCGCCGGCCAGCCGGCGATAGGCCTCCAGCCGCAGCCGGTCACTGCCGATGTAGTCGGGCGGCAGGTTGGCGTCGACCGGCAGATCGATGCGCACATCCTTGGGCTCTTCGGAGGTGGTGACCGTCTTGCCGTCTGCCGCGGCCCGGTACGCCTCGACGGCCTCGCCCACCAGCCGGACGTAGAGGTCGAATCCCACCCCGGCGACGTGGCCGGACTGTTCGGCACCCAGCACATTGCCCGCGCCGCGAATCTCCAAGTCCTTCATCGCAACTGCCATGCCCGCGCCGAGTTCGTTGTTCTGCGCGATGGTGGCCAGCCGGTCGTAGGCGGTCTCGGTGAGCGGCATCTCCTTCGGGTACAGGAAGTAGGCGTAGCCGCGCTCGCGGCTGCGTCCCACCCGACCGCGCAGCTGATGCAGCTGAGACAGGCCGAAGGTGTCGGCGCGCTCGACGATGAGGGTGTTGGCGTTCGAGATGTCCAGCCCCGTCTCGACGATCGTCGTGCAGACCAGGATGTCGTACTCGCGGTTCCAGAAGCCCTCGACTGTGCGCTCCAACAGCTCTTCGGGCATCTGGCCGTGCGCGACCACCACCCGCGCCTCAGGCACCAGCTGCCGGACCCGGGCGGCCGCGGCGTCGATACTGCTGACCCGGTTGTGGATGTAGAAAACCTGCCCGTCACGCAGCAACTCGCGCCGCAGCGCCGCGGCGACCTGCTTGTCGTCATGGCCGCCGACATAGGTCAGCACCGGGTAGCGCTCCTCCGGCGGGGTGAGGATCGTCGACATCTCCCGGATACCGGCCAGGCTCATCTCCAGCGTGCGCGGGATCGGCGTGGCGCTCATCGTCAAGACGTCGACGTGCGTGCGCAGGCTCTTGATGTGCTCTTTGTGCTCGACGCCGAAGCGCTGTTCCTCGTCGACGATCACCAGGCCGAGGTCTTTCCACCGCACGGCGGTCTGCAGCAGCCGGTGCGTGCCGATCACGACGTCGACGCTGCCGTCGGCCATTCCCTCGAGCACGGCGCGCGACTCGGCCGGGTCGGTGAACCGCGACAGGCCCTTCACGGTCACCGGGAAACCGGCCATCCGCGCACTGAACGTCTGCAGATGCTGATCGGCCAGCAGCGTGGTCGGGACCAGCACCGCGACCTGCTTGCCGTCCTGCACGGCCTTGAACGCCGCGCGCACCGCGATCTCGGTCTTGCCGTAACCGACATCGCCACAGATGACCCGGTCCATCGGGACCGGCTTCTCCATGTCGGACTTGACCTCCTGGATGGCGGTCAACTGGTCGATCGTCTCGGTGAAGCCGAACGCGTCCTCCATCTCGGCCTGCCACGGGGTGTCCGGGCCGAACGCGTGGCCGGGCGCAGCCTGCCGCTTGGCGTAGAGCGCCACCAGTTCGCTGGCGATCTCCCGAACAGCCTTGCGCGCCTTGGTCTTTGTGTTGGTCCAATCGCTCCCGCCCAGCCGGCTCAGGCTGGGTTCCTGACCACCGACGTAACGGGACAGCTGGTCCAGGGAATCCATCGGCACGAACAGTTTGTCGGCAGACTGCCCCCGCTTGCTGGACGCGTACTCCAGCACCAGGTACTCGCGCCGCGCGCCGCCGACGGTCCGCTCGACCATCTCGACGAACCGCCCGATGCCGTGCTGGTCGTGCACCACCAGGTCGCCCGCGGTCAACGCCAGCGGGTCAACGGTGTTGCGGCGCTTGGCCGCCAGCCGCTTGCCCTCGGTGCCGGTCACCCGGTTGCCGGTCAGGTCGGTTTCGGTGATCACCACCAGGTTGGCGCCGGGCACGATGATGCCGTCATGCAGCGGGCCCTTGAGCACACCGACCACGCCGGCTTTGGGAGCCTCGCCGGATTCCAGCATCGCGGCCGGGGTGTCGCGCTCGCCGAGTTGCTCGACGACCCGGTGTGCGGTGCCGGTACCCGGCGCGACGACGGCGGCGAATCCTCCGGTCAGCACATGGGCGCGCAGCATCGCGAAGATTTCGTCGACGTTGCTCTGCTGGCCGCGGGCCGACGGGGCGGCCCGCACGTCGAGTTCGGTGGCGTCCTCGGCGGCCAGCTGGCTCACCGTCCACCACGGGTGACCGGACGCACGCGCCGCGGCCCGCACCTCCTCGAGTTCGCGGAACCCGGACCCACCGAGTTCTTCGATGTCGATCGGGGCGTCACCGCCGAGAGCGGCCACCGACCAGGACGCTTCGAGGAACTCCCGGCCGGTCTTGATCAGGTCGGCCGCGCGGGTGCGCACCTTCTCCGGATCGCACACCAGAACCGGGGTGCGAGCCGGCAGGTGGTCGACGAGCAGCGTCAGGTCGTCGGGTCGCAGCACCGGCTGCAACGCCTCCATCCCGTCGACCGGGATGCCCTCGGCCAGCTTGGCCAGCATATCGGCGACGCTGCCGCTGACCTGGTTGTTATCGCCTCGCGGCCGGCCGGCAAGTAACTTCGCGGCGTGGGCGCGCACCTCATCGGTGAGAAGCAGCTCGCGGCACGGCACCGCCACCACGCTGTCCACCTCGATCTCGGGGATGGACCGCTGATCGGCCACCGAGAACATCCGCATCTCGCTGACCTCGTCACCCCAGAACTCCACCCGCACCGGGTGCTCGGCCGTCGGCGGGAAAAGATCCAAAATGCCGCCGCGGACCGCGAATTCGCCACGCTTGCCGACCATGTCGACGCGGGTGTACGCCAGCTCGACCAGGCGTGCGATCAACGCGTCGAAATCGAACTCGGCCCCCGGACAGAGCGTCACCGGTTCGACGGTGCCGACGTCGGGAGCCATCGGCTGCAGCAACGAACGCACCGTGGTGACCACCACGCACAGCGGCGGGCCGAGGCGCTCGTCATCGGGGTGGGCCAGTCGGCGCAGCAGCATCAGCCGCGCTCCCACGGTGTCGACCCCCGGCGAGAGGCGCTCGTGCGGCAGGGTCTCCCAGGACGGGAACATCGCCGCCGCGGCGCCGAATACCCCCCGCAGCTCGGCGGTGAGGTCGTCGGCGTCGCGGCCCGTCGCGGTGACCACCAACAGCGGGCCCTTGCGGGCGACCGCGCAGGCGGCATACAGCTGTGAACTGGCCGGCCCGGCCAGCGCGAGTTCTTCGGGACGCTCGGCGGCCCGCTGCGCGAGTTCGACGAATTCCGGCGCGGTCAGCGCCAAGTCCACCAGCCCGGCGATCGGGGTGTTCACATACTCCTGCCCCGGTGCGGTCATGATGACCCCATCCTAGGCGGCAGTGCCGAAGACGTTGCGGCGGGCCGCGATTCGCTCGCGCGCTGTGACGCAGGTCGCGGAATCACTCACCTTCCAATTGCGGATCGGCTTCCAGATGCGTCAGCCCGTTCCACATCAGGTTCACCAGATGCGCGGCGACCACTTCCTTCTTCGGCTCGCGGGTGTCGAGCCACCATTGGGCGGTCATCGACACCGAACCGACCAGGGCTTGGGCGTACAGCGGCGCCAGCACGGGGTCCAGGCCGCGGCGAGCGAAATCCCCGGCCAGGATCGAGGACACCTGGCTGACCGCGTCGTTGAGCAGGCTGGAGTAGGTGCCGGTGCTGATCGCCGCTGGTGAGTCACGGATCAGGATGCGGAACCCGTCGGTCCGCTCCTCGACATAGGTCAGCAGGGCCAGCGCCACCCGTTCGACCCGGACCCGGGAACGGTTGTTGGTCAGCGACGACGAGATCCCGTCGAGCAGGGCCGACATCTCGCGGTCGACGACCACCGCGTACAGGCCTTCCTTGCCGCCGAAGTGCTCGTAGACGACGGGCTTGGAGACGTTCGCGCGTTGGGCGATCTCCTCGATGGAGGTGCCCTCGTAACCGCGCTCGGCGAACAGGGTCCGCGCCACGTCGATGAGCTGGCGGCGGCGTTCGGTGCCGGTCATCCGGGCGCGCGGTGCCCGCGGCTCCTTCTCCGGTGCTGCCACTCTGTACCTTTCCCCGGTCGCTGCGCTCCTGCCCTCCGGTGGACCTTTCCCCGGTCGCTGCGCTCCTGCCCTCCGGTGGACCTTTCCCCGGTCGCTGCGCTCCTGCCCTCAGGTGTGAGACTAACGGTTTGCACTAGAGTCTCAGGCGGACATTTCGGCCAGTCCGTCGTGGTGTAATCGGCAGCACCTCTGATTTTGGTTCAGATAGTTCAGGTTCGAGTCCTGGCGACGGAGCATATTGATGGAGGTCCAGGTGACCACGCAGACCGATGCCGCCGTCCTGGTGCTGGCGGCCGGGGCCGGAACCCGCATGCGCTCCGATACGCCCAAGGTGTTGCACACCCTCGGCGGGCGCAGCATGCTCTCGCACGCCCTGCACGCAGTCGCCAGGGTCGCTCCCCGGCACCTGGTCGCCGTGCTGGGCAAGGACCGCGAACGCATCGGCCCGGTGGTGGCCGGGCTCGCGCAGGAACTGGGCCGCACCATCGAGGTGGCCGTGCAGGAGCAGCAACTCGGCACCGGTCACGCCGTGCTGTGCGGACTGTCCGGGCTGCCCGACGATTTCGCCGGCACCGTAGTCGTGACCTCGGGTGATGTGCCGCTGCTGGACGCCGACACCCTGGCCGAGCTGATCGCCAACCACTGCGCTGCGCGTGCGGCGGCGACCGTCGTGACGACGACCCTGCCGAACGGAGGCGGCTACGGCCGGATCTTGCGCACCCAGGACGGCGAGGTCATCGCGATCGTCGAGGAGGCCGACGCCACCCCGCAGCAGCGCGCCATCCGCGAGGTCAACGCCGGCGTGTACGCGTTCGACATCGCCGAACTGCGCTCCGCGCTGAGCCGGCTGTCGTCCGACAACGCCCAGCACGAGCTCTATCTGACCGACGTGATCTCGATCCTGCGCGCCGACCACCGGGTGGTGCACGCCAAGCATGTCGACGACGCCGCGCTGGTCGCCGGGGTCAACGACCGGGTGCAGCTCGCCGACCTGGCCAGGGAGCTCAACCGGCGGGTGGTGGCCGCCCATCAGCGCGCCGGAGTCACCGTCGTCGACCCTCTGAGCACCTGGATCGACGTCGACGTCACCATCGGCCGTGACACCGTCATCCGGCCGGGAACCCAGCTGCTGGGCGCCACCCGGATCGGCGCACGCTGCGAGATCGGCCCCGACACCACGCTCACCGGCGTGAGCGTGGGCGTTGAGGCCTCGGTGGTGCGCACCCACGGCAGCGAATCGGTGATCGGCGACGGGGCGACGGTCGGACCGTTCACGTTCCTGCGGCCCGGCACCGAGCTCGGCGCCCGCGGCAAGCTCGGCACCTTCGTCGAGACCAAGAACGCGGTCATCGGCGCGGGCACCAAGGTCCCGCACCTGACCTACGTGGGCGACGCCGACATCGGCGAGCACAGCAACATCGGCGCATCCAGCGTGTTCGTGAACTATGACGGCGAGAACAAGAGCCGCACCACCATCGGTTCGCACGTACGCACCGGCTCGGACACCATGTTCGTCGCACCGGTCACCGTCGGTGACGGCGCCTACACCGGGGCGGGCACGGTGCTGCGTGACGACGTGCCCCCGGGCGCGCTGGCGGTGTCGGCTGGGCCGCAGCGCAACATCGAGGACTGGGTGCAGCACAAGCGGCCCGGGAGCGCATCAGCGCAGGCCGCGGCCAAGGCCAAGCACGCCGACGCAGGTGACGCACACGACTGATCGTCGTCGCCAGATGTTGCCTTTTTGGTAACCCGGGGAGGTAGCACCGTACGATTGGCCCGTATCGATCCCCGACCGGCAAGGGCAGCACACAGTGGGCACGGACTGGACCGACAACCGCAAAAATCTGATGCTCTTCTCGGGCCGCGCGCACCCGGAGCTGGCGGATCAGGTCGCCAAAGAGCTCGACGTCCAGGTCACTGCGCAGACCGCACGAGATTTCGCCAACGGTGAGATCTTCGTCCGCTTCGACGAATCGGTGCGTGGCTGCGACGCGTTCGTCCTGCAGTCCCATCCCGCGCCGCTGAACAAGTGGCTGATGGAACAGCTGATCATGATCGACGCGCTCAAGCGCGGCAGCGCCAAGCGGATCACCGCGATCCTGCCGTTCTATCCCTACGCCCGCCAGGACAAGAAGCACCGCGGCCGTGAACCCATCTCCGCCCGGCTGGTCGCCGACCTCTACAAGACGGCGGGCGCCGACCGCATCGTCACCGTGGACCTGCACACCGATCAGATCCAAGGCTTCTTCGACGGCCCGGTCGATCACATGCGGGCACAGCCGCTGCTGACCGGCTACATCCGGGACAACTACAACTGCGAGAACATTGTCGTGGTGTCGCCCGACTCGGGTCGCGTGCGCGTGGCCGAGAAGTGGGCCGACGCCCTCGGCGGCACACCGCTGGCGTTCATCCACAAGACCCGCGACCCGAAGGTGCCCAACCAGGTGAAGTCCAACCGGGTCGTGGGTGACGTGGCCGGCAAGACCTGTGTACTCACCGACGACATGATCGACACCGGTGGGACCATCGCCGGTGCGGTCAGGCTGCTGCACGACGACGGCGCCAAGGACGTCATCATCGCCGCCACCCACGGCGTGCTGTCCGATCCGGCCCGCGAGCGACTGGCTGACAGCGGTGCCCGCGAGGTTATCGTCACCAACACCCTGCCGATCGACGAGTCCAAGCGATTCCCGCAGCTGACGGTGCTCTCGATCGCCCCGCTGCTGGCGAGCACAATCCGCGCGGTCTTCGAAAATGGTTCGGTGACAGGTCTTTTCGACGGGGACGCGTAGTTGGCAAGCACCATCTACCACAATCCGCGCTGCAGCACCTCCCGCAAGACATTGGACCTGCTGCGCGACAACGGACTTGCGCCGGAGGTCGTCGAATATCTCAAGACACCGCCGTCGCGCGCCGAGATCGCCACGCTGATCGCCGACGCCGGCATCGATGTACGCGCCGCGGTCCGCAAGCGTGAATCCCTGTACAGCGAACTGAATCTCGCCGACGCCAGCAATGACGAGTTGCTGGATGCCATGGCGGCCAACCCGATCCTCATCGAGCGCCCGTTCGTGGTGACCGACAAGGGCACCCGGCTGGCCCGGCCGATCGAATCGGTGCACGACATTCTGTGAGGGTGGGTAGCGCAGTCCTGTGCATCGCGCTGGCCACGACCGTGGCGGCGTGCGGGTCGAAGCCGCCGGACTACTCCTCGATCTGGAGCACACCGGCGACCACCACCACGGCCGCCCCCACCACCTCGGGCAAGCCGCAACCGATCGCCGAGTACCTCTACGGCGTCGGCGTCGTCGGCGAGCAGATTCCGCTGGACAAGCTCACCGACATCACCGTCACGCTGCCGCGGCCACCGGGCTGGACAAAATACGACAACTCGAACTTCTCGCCGGGCACCGAAGTCATCGCCAAGAACAACACCTATCCGACGGCGATGGTGATCGTGTTCAAGCTGACCGGCAACTTCGACGTGGGCGAGGCGCTCAAGCACGCCAGCGCCGATGCCGAGATGTCGCAGAACTTCACCAAGCTCAACGCGTCCTCCGCCGACTTCAAGGGGTTCCCGTCGTCGATGATCGAGGGCAGCTACGACCTCAACGGCAAGCGACTGCACTCCTACAACCGCGTGGTGATCCCGGTGACTCCGGCGCCCGCGTTCCAGCGCTACCTGGTGCAGCTGACGGTGACCACCCTGGCCGATCAGGCCGCCGCGGCGTCCACCGATGTCGAGGCGATCATCTCCGGGTTCAACGTCGCCCTGAAGAAGTAGCCTCTGCCCGCTGCGCCGGGTCCCCCTAGAGTGACTCACATGAGTTGGACCGCCGCAGATTTGCCGTCGTTCGCCGGACGCACCGTCATCGTCACCGGAGCCAACAGCGGGTTGGGGCTGATCACCGCGCGCGAGTTGGCGCGCGTCGGCGCACACACCATTCTGGCCTGCCGCAGCGCGGCCAAGGGTGCGGAAGCCGCCGCCACCATGACCGGCGACGTCGAGGTGCGCAGCCTCGACCTCCAGGACCTGAGCTCGATCAGCGACTTCGCCGCAGGCGTCCAGAGCGTCGACATCCTGATCAACAACGCCGGGATCATGGCGGTCCCCTACGCCGTCACCAAGGACGGATTCGAGAGCCAGATCGGCACCAACCACCTGGGCCACTTCGCGCTGACCAACCTGCTGCTGCCCAAAGTGACCGACCGGGTCGTCACGGTCTCGTCGTTCATGCACCTGCTCGGCAAGATCAGCCTGAAGGACCTGAACTGGAAGGCCCGGCCGTATTCTGCGTGGCTGGCCTACGGCCAGTCCAAGCTGGCCAACCTGCTGTTCACCAGTGAGCTGCAGAAACGCCTCGACGCCGCCGGGTCATCGCTGATGTCGCACGCCGCCCATCCCGGCTACTCGGCGACCAACCTGCAGGGCCATACCGGCAACCGGATGGGCACCCGGATCTGGGACGCCGGCAACGCGGTGTTCGCCACCAGCGCCGACTTCGGCGCCCGCCAGACCCTGTACGCCGCTGCCGAGGATCTGCCCGGTAACAGCTTCATCGGGCCCAAGTTCGCCATGCGCGGGCCGACCGGCCAGTCACCGCGCAGCCCGCTGGCCCGCAACCAGACCACCGCCGCCGGGCTCTGGCGGCTGTCCGAGCAGCTCACCGGCATCGAATTTCCGCTCTGAACCCCTGATCGGTTACCCTGGGGGCCGCGTCACGGCGAGGGTGGTCCAGCCACCGTTATCGACGAGGCTTCCTTTCATTGGTGCCTTGCCTCAGCCGTGCGGATGACCCACGACAGGCAACAGGAGCACCCCTCATGGCCAAGAACGCCACCAACAACCTCACCGCCGGCGTGCGGGACAAGACCGGCAAGGGCGCCTCGCGCCAGGCCCGCCGCGACGGCAAAGTTCCCGTCGTCCTGTACGGCCACGGCACCGAGCCCCAGCACCTCGAGCTCGACGCCCACGACTTCGCCGCCGTTCTGCGCAAGGCCGGCACCAATGCGGTGCTGACCCTCGACATCGACGGCAAGGAGCAGCTGGCACTGACCAAGGCCCTCTCCGTGCACCCGATCCGCCGGAGCATCCAGCACGCAGACCTCATCGTGGTTCGCCGCGGCGAGAAGGTTACCGTCGAGGTCAACGTCACCCTCGAGGGCGACGCCGCACCGGGCGCCCTGGTCACCCAGGATGCCAATACCATCGAGATCGAGGCCGACGCCATGTCGATCCCGCAGCAGCTGGTCGTGTCGATCGAGGGCGCCGAGGAGGGCACCCAGATCACCGCAGGCCAGGTCGAGCTGCCCGCAGGCGTGACGCTGATCAGCGATCCCGAACTGCTGGTCGTCAACATCGTGACCGCCCCGACCGCCGAGGAGCTCGAGGCCGAGGGTGGCGGCGAGTCGATCGAGGAGCAGGCCGCCGACGCTGCCGAGGCAGCCGAAGCCCCCGAGGGCGAGTCGGCCGAGGCCGAGTAAGACTGCTCGGTGGCCGATCCCCTGCTGGTTGTCGGTCTGGGCAACCCGGGCTCGCAGTACGCCAAAACCAGGCACAACCTCGGTTTCATGGTGGCCGACGTGCTGGCCGGGCGCATCGGCGCACAGTTCAAGGTGCACAAGCGCTCCGGCGCGGAGGTCGTGACCGGCCGGCTGGCGCATCGTCCCGTGGTGCTGGCCAAGCCGCGCACCTACATGAACGAGTCGGGGCGCCAGGTCGGTCCGTTGGCGAAGTTCTACTCGGTCATGCCGGCCGACATCATCGTCATCCACGATGAGCTCGACATCGACTTCGGCCGCATCCGCCTGAAACTGGGCGGCGGCGAGGGCGGCCACAACGGCTTGCGATCTGTGGCCAATGCGTTGGGGACCAAGAACTTTCAACGGGTCCGCATCGGGGTCGGCCGGCCGCCGGGACGCAAGGACCCGGCGGCGTACGTACTGGAGCCGTTCACTGCGGCCGAGCGCGCGGAGGTCCCGTCGATCTGCGAGCAGGCCGCCGACGCGACCGAGTTGCTGATCGAGGCCGGGCTGGAGCCAGCCCAGAATCAAGTGCACGCCTGGTGAATCCGTAAGGGTTCGCCGGGCGGGCGTCAGGATTCCGTATAGACCGAGGACGGGGATACGCCCGCGGGCGTAGACCTGACTGCGTGACCACTTCTGTCTGGGGTTCTTTCGACGCCTACCCGGCGCGCTACGGCGTCGCCCGCTATCGCCTTGTGGTGTTCCCACCCGGCATCACCGCGTGGGAACGACGCAGGGTGCGGGCGTGGCGCACCTGGCCGCTGTGGGGAGCCACACTGTGGCTGGTCCTGCAGATCGGCGGCGAGGCCGTCGGAATGTCGGCAACCGCGCTGATCGCCGGGACGATGATCTATATCGCCGCTGGGGCAATCACATTCGCGTTAACGGGCGAGACGCGGATGCGGGTGCGCACCTTGTGGGCCATCAAAGTAGCGGGCGTGCACCACCACGAGACCGAGCGACGGTATGAACAGCTGCGCGTCATGGCGCGGGCCCTGGATCATGCGGATCTCGATCTTGCGGAGGGACGGATCTCCCCGCTGGAACACGAGGCCCGCTGGTGGAGTGTCTATGACGTTCTCGACGCGATGACGCCTGCCGCTCGCGAGGAGGATCGGCGCGCTCCCCACGCACGAGCCACAGGCCCAGCGCAATCAGCGCAGCCACCTCGAACCCGGCGATCCCTCGTTCCACCACGCCGAGCGGGATCAGTTTCCACCACGGTCGACCAGTCGCCACACCGACCGCGATCGCCCCGAACAGCACTGCCAGCCAACCGATTCCGACTGCAGTAAACCATCTGGCGGCTCGAACGGTGACGTCCCGGCCACGGGCGATCAGCAACACCGCAAGTGGCAGCGCGACGAAGGCGAGGAGCGTCGCGAGCCGGTGCACGGTGCCCGACGCACTCGGACCGGTGACCCAGTTGTGCTTGGGGAATGCCACGACGCCCAGCAGGCCGACCACCCACAGCATCATCAGCACCGAACCTGCCGAGCGCAGCCGAACCCGTCCGGCACGGATCAGGCCGTGCAGCAATGCCGCTGACGCGACCGCCAGGATGAGCACGGCCGCGACGAAAGCCGCGCCGCCCGAGGTGTACACGTACTCGGAGATGGTGGCGGCACGCAATCGTCCGCCGCGAATGTGTTGCCCGCCGAGCGTGGCGTCGAGAGCGAGCACCGCGACGATCGCGAACGCGGAACCGAAAACACCCATCCAGCCGAGCGCCCGCTCCATCGCACCAGCCTACGCGCGCCCCCGCACCCCGGAGTCGACGACTTTGACCGGCTTGTGCGGGTAGCGTCGCTCGGCATGTGCCTTCGCCGCTGAATTGGGCAGCACGTAAAGGGTTTCCACCTTCTCCTGCAACGGCCGCAACACCAGGTCCATAAAGGCTTTGCGGTCATCCAGATAGGGTTCGATGACATCCTCGCCGGCCGGGCAGACCGCCAGGCAGTAGGCCGCTTTGTAGTTGGCCTTGAACGACAGGCTCTGCCACATCGAGGCGTTCTCCGAATCGGTTACCCGCGAACGAAAGTCGGCCGCATCCTCGCTGTCGGCGATGGTCTGCGCCCAGTCGGTGAATCCACCCATGAACTCGCGGTAGTTGTGCACCGAGCAGGCCAGGAAGTCGAACTCGCCGTCTTTCTTGATGGCACCGACGGGGCAGGCTGCCACACAGAGCTTGCATTCCAGGCAGGGTGAATAGTCCAGTGGTGCACCGTAACTACTGACCGGTGCGTCAACGAGAATTGTGGCAAGCAAAACGAAGTTGCCGAATTTGGGGTGGATGACATTGCGGTGGATGCCCATCACACCCAGTCCCGCGGCCACCGCGACGGGCTTGTGGGCGACCACCCAGATCCGGCCCGGGTAGCGGTCCATCTCCATCGGGAACGTGGCCGAGGGGTTGAGCGCCCGGTGGCCGGCATCCTCGAGGGCGCGGGTGATCCGGTGCGCGGCCTCGTTGATGATCTCCCCGCTGCGGTGGAACTCCTGATTGGCCACACTGCGCGCGACCGAGCGCACGTTGTCCCGATTCATCCGGACCACCAGCGATATGTAACTTCGCGTGCCGGGCAGGGCAGCCTCGACGTGCTCGCGTTCGCCCGCGAGGTCGGGGTTGTCGACAGCGGCGAATGCCACGTCGTCGGCGCCGGCGGCCAGACAGATCTCACGGAGCCACTCGGCGTCGATCAGCGGCGCCGGCGTTGTGCGCTGCCTGGCCCGCACCGCCTGCACAGTCGGATGGTCGGAGAGTTGAGGACGCATACCTAGGTATAGTACTACATACCCAGATGGGTGGTGATGCGGAGCACGTCATCGCGCGAAATGCGGAATATTTGTTACCTATGTAAAGTTGTTTCACGCCATGCCCTGTCTTCTCGCGTCCCCACATCCGGTGTCGGCGCATCGCGCTCACGCAGCAGCGACCGTAGGACCGAGCTGATGCGCCAGGGCCCGCTCGCGGGGCGCTATCCGGCGGTGGCCGCCATGGTCACCCTCGCCCTGATCCCCTACCTTGCGCTGTCGGCCGCGCTGGATCCGCTCGTGCCGATCATCACCGAGCAATTGCACATGACGACCCAGGCGATGGCACTGAGTTCAGGTCTGGGTAACGCGGCCTACGCCGTCGGTACGGTGCTCGCGGTGCAATTCGCGCAACATCTTCCGCAGCGGCGAATGCTGCTCCTGTACGCCGTGGTCCTCGTCATCGGATCGGTCATCGCCGCGGCCGCGCCGAATGCCACCGCCTTCATCGCCGGCCACGTCCTGCAGGGACTTGCGACCAGCATGCTGCTGATCGCCGCCGCCCCGCCGCTGACGATCGGATTTCCGCGGGACAAGCTCCGCAACACCGCGGTCATCATGAACATGTGCGTGTTCGGGGCCGTCGCACTCGGGCCGTTCCTCGGCGGTGTGCAGGCCGAGGCGCACGCCTGGCGGCCGCTGTTCTGGATCGTCGCCGCCGTCGCACTGGCGGCTCTCGTCCTGGCGGCGCTGACGTTCGACGACGCACCTCCTGCCGACCCGGAGGCGCCGCGCGATCTGAAGGCGATCGGGCTGGCGACCGTCGGATGTACGGCCGCGTTCGTCGGCGCGGCGCAGCTGAGCACCCACGAGATCTCCGACTTCGCCGTCACCGCACCGATGTTCGGCGGCCTGGCCCTCATCGTGGCGCTGATCGTGTACCAGTTCCGCGCGCACCGACCGCTGCTGACCATCCGCACGATGTTGACCAGTGCGATCCCGGTGGCGGGCGTCGGCGTCGCATTGTTCGCCGCGGCCGCATCGATCGCCGCAACCACTCTCACCGCGGCCGTGTTCATGCAGCACTTCAGCCCGGTTCAGGTGGGCCTGCTCTACCTACCGGAGCTGGGCGGCGCGATCGTCATGGCCGTGGTGTTCGGCGTCGTCATCAGCCGCCGTGCCATGCACTTCCTGCCGCTCGTCGGTATGGGCTTGCTGGCGGCCGGTATCGCGGTGTTCCGGGCATCGCTGCCGGCGAATGTGCCCCTGGCACTTGTCGGTTCCGCGCTGACGGGCTTGGCATTGGGCGCCACCGTCGCGCCCGCTCTGTTCGTCGCCGGGTTCTCCCTGCGGTCCAACAGCCTCCAGCGCGTGTTCGCGATCATCGAATTGCTGCGCGCCGTCGCAGCATTCATGGTGGCCCCGATCTTCGCGCACCTCGCGACGCGCTACTCCGGTGACCTGCTGGAAGGCACCAACGTCGCCCTGTGGGTGGGATTCGCACTCGCGATCGGCGGCGCGATGTTCGGCGTCGCCGTCTACGCGCTCAGCGGCGCCCGCCCGCAGACACCGGATCTCGACGAGTTCCTCGACGGCGACTCCCCTGCGTGGTACTCACCTCCGCTGCTGGCGCGTCTGCGTGGCCTGCCGCCCGCACCCCCCGCCATCGCCGCGCAGCCTTCCACACCGCCCGTCGCGCATCGTCACCCGTCGCACGCGGCAGGCCCGATACTCTTCGCCTACGACGGTTCCGATTTGGCCCGGTATGCGATTACCCAAGCTGCGCAACAGCTTTCACCCTATCGTGACGCTGTGGTGGTCTGCGTCTGGCAGCCGGTCGACGTGGGCTTCGCGCCGAGCGACAACCGGCCATTCGACGCCGACTGCGCCGGCGAGGTCCGCCGGGCCGCCGAACAGACCGCCGCGCACGGCGCCACCCTGGCGCGTGCGGCGGGATTCGAGTCGTGCAGCCTCGCGATCGAGGCGGCACCGACCTGGAAGGGCATCGTCGACGCCGCCGATCAGCACGACGCCGGCCTGATCGTTCTCGGTCCGCACCGTCGCAGCGGTCTGTTCGGACACCTACAGGGCAGCGTCGCGGCGGCGGTTCTGTCCCACACCACCATTCCGGTCCTTCTGGTCCCCCAGCCGTCAGGCGACCGGGAGCCGGCGGCGCCGCCGATTCGTCAGAAAGCGGGAGTAGCCTCGGCGCGGTGAACACCCTGCGCGATCCTAAGGTGGCCGCGGCCATCGACCGTATGTATGCCGAAGCAAGCGGGCAGATGGCCCAACTCCACGAGCGCGGCGCCCAATTGCGGGCGGCGAAGACCGCACAGGAACGCGCCGACGCGTTCAGCGACTTCTATCTTCCGGTGACCCCCGAGTCGGGCCTGCTGCTCTACACCCTGGTCCGCGCGACCCGGCCTGCACTCGTGGTGGAGTTCGGAACGTCGTTGGGGCTCTCCACAATTCATCTGGCCAGCGCGGTCCGGGACAACGGCAGCGGGCGGGTGGTGACCACCGAGCTCAGCGCCGCCAAGGTCGCCGCCGCCCGGAAGACCTTCGCCGGGGTCGGTCTGGACGATCTGATCACCGTGCTTGCCGGCGATGCCACGCAGACGCTCGCCACCATCGACGAGACGGTGGGGTTCGTTCTACTGGACGGTTGGAAGGATCTGTACGTCCCGGTCGTCCAGGTGCTGGAGCCTCGGCTGAGCGACGGGGCCCTGGTGGTCGCCGACAACACCGGACTGGCCGACGCGCAGCCGTATGTCGAGTACGTCCGCGACCCCGCGAACGGTTTTGTCGGCGTGAGCTTTCCGGTGCGGGACTCCGATGCGATGGAGATCAGCTGCCGGGTCTGAACAGGGCTAGGTGACCAGCGCGACCGAGTTGGCGCGACGCAGCTTGCCCGACGGCGTCTTCGGAATGGTGCCCGGCCCGAGGACGACAACGTTGCGCGGGCGCACGTCGACCTCGGCGACCACCTCGTGTGCCACTTCGTGCTCGATGCGCCGCACCGCGGCGGGATCCTGCCAGGCGTTGGATTCGACGGCCACCGCGAAGGTCTCGCGGGAGTGGCCGGCATCCAGGCGCACCGCGACCGCACAGCCGGGGCGCACCCCTTCCACACGTCCGGCGGCCCGCTCGATGTCGGTCGGGTAGATGTTGCGGCCGGCCATGATGATGACGTCCTTGACCCGGCCGCACACCACGACGTGACCGTTCTCCAGCAGGTAGCCGAGGTCACCGGTGTCGTACCAGCCGCATTCGTCCTGCGCGGGCACGAAGCCACCCATGGTGATGTAGCCGGGCGTCAGCGACTCACCGCGCAGCTCAATGATGCCCACACCGCGGGCCGGCAACACGTTGCCGTCCTCGTCGACGATGCGCGCCTCGAGGTCCTTGAGCAGCGGGCCGAGCGTGGCAAGCCGGCGGGTGTTGCCCTTCGATGCGGGAACGGCGCGGCGCAGTGCGGCCAGCAGATCGGCGTCGACCTCGTCGACGACCAGGCCCGCGCCGCACTCGGAGAACGAGACCGCCAGAGTGGTCTCGGCCATGCCGTAGGCCGGCAGGATCGCCTCGGGCTGGAGGCCGAACGGCTTGCCGGCGTCCAGCAGGTCCTCAACGTCTGCGGGATCCACGGGCTCGGCACCGGACAGAGCGAAGCGGAGCGTGGACAGGTCGAACTCGCCGGGCTTGGCCTGGCGGCGAAGGCGCTTGGCGAACAACGCGTACGCGAAGTTCGGCGCCGCGGTCATGGTGCCCTTGTACTTGTCGATCAGCTTGGCCCACAGCAGGGTGTCGCGCAGGAAGTCCATCGGCGTGACCTTGACCAACTCGGCACCGAAGTACATCGGGATGGTCAGGAACCCGACCATGCCCATGTCGTGGAAGCAGGGCAGCCAGCTGACCATGACATCTTTCTCGATGTCGTATTTGGCCCCGATGAACATCGCCTCGGCGTTGGAGTGGATGTTGCGGTGCGTGATGATGACGGCCTTCGGCGAGCCGGTCGACCCGGAGGTCAACTGCATCAGCGCGACATCGTCTTCGGAGGTCTCGACCGGGTCGACGGGCTCGGCGGCAAGCAGCGCCTCCACCGTGAGCACCTTCACGCCGCGCTCTTCCAGTACCGGCACCGCGACGAGAAACGGGTCGGAGACGATGACGGCCTTGGCCTCGATCATGTCGATGACGGTGGCGGTGTCCTTGGCCCACTGCTCCAAGTCGGTCCGCGGAGTGGGCTGATGCAGCATGGTCAGGCTGGCGCCGCGCATCCAGAGCGCCTGGGCGGTCGGCGCGATCTCCACCGGAGCGCCGGCCAGCACACCGACTGCGTCACCGAGGCCGATCCCGGCCTGCGCCAAGCCGCCCGCGATGCGACGCGCCCGCTCGTGCACCTCACGCCACGTGTGCCGAACCGGCTCGTGCGGTTCCCCGGTGACCATGCCCTTACTGCTGGTCAAGGCACTGTGGAACATCTTGTCGGTGAAACGGCTCACGACGACCTCCTCGGCATCCGGAGCTGGCTGATCAGCGACGTTGGGGATGAAGCGAACGCCCTGTATTTCATGCTCCACCGGCCAGAACGCCCTGCATAGGAGGCACGCCAGTACGACTGGGGAGCGGTTCGATATCGAAATGGTGATGATGTGCCGGTACCGCCTGGCGACCGCCCGCCCCGGACCGGGGTGGGCGATGCATATGTGTGCAGTACCGAGCCGCTAGTTGTCACCGTCGATCATCTTAAACTCCCCTTAAGTTACCGCCAAGTTTTACGGCCTAATGAGAAGCGCGTCACATATTCCCGAGGGCTGGGGCGCAGCGACCAGGGACGATCTGGTCAGGCCGGCTGGCCCGGCACCATCCGGGCGCCCTGAACCGGCCCGTTGGCCACCCGAACGGTGCGGCACACGTCGGCGCCGGCCAGTTCCGTGCCCACGTCGACCGCGGCGGACGCCGACTCACACAGGAACGCACACGTCGGCCCGGATCCTGAGACGATGCCGGCCAGCGCACCCGCTTCGGCACCGGCGCGCAGGGTCCGGCGCAGCCCCGGGGCCAGGCTCAGCGCCGCGGCCTGCAGATCGTTGCCCAGCAGGGGGGCCAGGTCACGCGGGTTGCCGCCGGCCAGTGCTCCCAGCAGCGGCTCGGGATCGGTCAGCCGTGGTGGATCGCCCGCTTCGCGGAGCCGGTCGATCTCGCGATAGACCTCCGCCGTGGACAGTCCATCCTGACCGAAGGCCAGCACCCAGTGAAATGTGTTGCGGGCCAAAACCGTAGCCAGCTCTTCGCCTCGACCGGTGCCCAGCGCCGTGCCGCCGTGCAGAGCGAACGGGACGTCGCTTCCCAGCTCGGCGGCCAGCGCGTGCAGGTCGCGGCGCGGCACGCCCAGCTCCCACAGATTGTTCATCGCAACCAGAACCGCCGCCGCGTCGGCGCTGCCGCCGGCCATTCCACCGGCCACCGGTATCGACTTGTCGATGGTGATCTCCACGTCGGGCGCACGCCCGATGTGATCGGCCATCAGCTCGGCGGCCTGCCAGGCGATGTTGGTCTCGTCGACGGGGAGCCGATCAGCGCCCTCCCCGACGACTCGCAAGGACAAGACGTCGGCGTTGCGCACCGTCACCTCGTCGACCAGCGACACGGCGTGGAAGACCGTAGCGAGCTCGTGATAGCCGTCGACGCGGCGGTCACCGACCTCCAGGTACAGATTCACCTTGCCCGGTACGCGCACGGTCACCGATCCGGTCGGCACCCATTCGGCAGCGATAGAACCGTTGGACGAGGACACCGGTCGAGACTATCGCGCCGTGGCCAATTCCCCCGGCCGTCACCGACCCGCGCTCTAGGGTCGAACCGTGACGAAACCCGGGCAGTCGTTCGCGGGCTACGTCGTCGAAAACGAGCTGGGCCGCGGCGGCGAGGCGATGGTCTACCTGGCCCGCGGGGCCGGCCGGACACCGGAACTGGTCGCAGTGAAAGTACTCGACGACGACCACCGCACCCCGGCAAGCATCGCCCGGCTGGCCCGGGAATACCGCATCGCCGACCGGCTGCGCCACCGCCACATCGTGACCGTCTACGACCATGGCCGGCACTGGATGGCCATGCAATACGTCGACGGCGGCGACGCCACCCGGCTGAGCTCGCTGGCGACCCGGCTGGCGGCGCTCGACCAGATCGCCGCGGCCCTCGACCACGCCCACCATGACGGTATCGTGCACAGTGACGTCAAACCCACGAATATTCTTGTGCACCAGAACTTTTCCGAATTCGGCGCGGTTCTCATCGACTTCGGCGTCGCGCACATCCTCGCCGAGGACGTCTGGCACCGTCCTGCGCAGGTGCTGACCTCGCTGCCCTACGCCGCACCCGAACTGCTGCAGGGCCGCCTCCCCCAAGCAGCGACAGACGAGTACGCGCTGGCTTGCACCGCCCTGGAATTGCTCATCGGCGCACCGCCGTTCGCGTACGACAATCCGCTGGCGCTGATGGACGCCCACGTGCACAGTCCGCCGCCGGAGGTGTCGACACGGATCCCCTGGCTGACGAGGTCGTTCGACCTGGTTCTGGCCAGGGCGATCGCAAAGGATCCAGACCGGCGATACCCGTCATGCACCGAGTTGGTGCATCACCTCGCCGAAGCGGTGCGAAGCGCTCAGAACACCTGAGCCGGTCGCGACGGTCCTTCGGAGGAGTCCGTCGACGCAGTGAAGTCACCCGAGCGCTGCAGCAGCCGCACGAAGTCGGCGACCGTCAGCGTCTCCCCGCGCCGGGCGGGATCGATGCTGGCGGCCAGCAGGCGTTCGGCGGACTCGTTGCCGGAGCCGGCCCACTCCAGGAACGCGTTGCGGGCCGTCTTGCGGCGCTGCGCGAAGGCGATGTCGATCAGATCGAACACGCTCTCACGGAAGTCGTCCTCGGTCGGCCACGGCGAGGTCTCGTGGCGATCGATGCGCACCAGACCGGAGTAGACCCGCGGAATCGGCCAGAACACCGTCGGCGACACCATGCCGTAGCGGCGGACCTTGCCGAAGAACCGGACCTTGACGCTGGGCACGCCATAGTCCTTACCGCCGGGTTCGGCGGCCAGGCGCTCGGCCACCTCGGCCTGGACCATCACCATCACGGTCCGGATCGACGGGAATTCGGCCAGCAGATGCAGCAGCGCCGGGACGGCGATGTTGTACGGGAGGTTGGCCACCACGGCGGTGGGCGGCTCGACCAGGTCGGAGCGCTCGATGCCGAGGATGTCGCGGTTGAGCACGGTCAGCCGGTGGATCTCGCTGTGCGAATGCTCCGCAACCGTCTTGGGCAGACGCTGGGCCAGCACCGGGTCGATTTCGATCGCGCTCACCGTCGCGCCGCGGTCCAGCAACGCCAGCGTCAGAGAGCCGAGGCCGGGGCCGACTTCCAGGACATGATCGTGCTTGTTTATCCCCGAGGCGGAGACAATACGACGCACGGTATTTGCATCGTGTACGAAATTCTGTCCCAAAGACTTACGCGGCTTGAAGTCGAGTTCTTTGGCCAGATTTCTGATCTCTGTCCGCCCGAGTAAACGAATTGTCACGATGCACCCCTACCACACACGGGCCACGCTCCCCAGCCTTGTCGCGATCTTGTTACTTCAGCAATCGCAATTTGTTCTTCTCTGGTTGCCAAATCGGCTCGCTCAGCATAGCGCAGTCCGCCGTTTCTTTCCCAGGTGTTTTGATCAAATTGCACACCCCCGAAGTAACCGTTACCGGTATTGATCGCCCAGTTACCGCCCGCTTCGCACCTGGCAATGGCATCCCAAATGGGTCCATTCAACACCTGCGGCACCTCGGTGCCGGGCTTGGCGCCGACCCGCAAGACCGAATCACGCGCCGGCACAACAACGGTGTTGGCAACGGGAAGCCGACCCGTTTCCACCCCGTTGACCTTGGCGACAGCAAAAGTTACGTCTTGCAAGCCGGGCGTCCCGGGATCCTCCACGACCTGGCGGCTCATGTTCAGCGTCGGGTCCTCGATCCGCTGAGCGTTCGGTGCCAGCGGCATCTGCTGAGTGACCTTCTCCACGCGGATCCGGGTGACCTGGATCTGCATACCGGCGATCACCGGCGAGGACGGCGCCGGCACCACCGAGTCGGCTTGCTCCAGCGGCACGCCCGCGGCCGCCAGCAGGGCTGCCACATTCGGCGCGGCCAGGTGCACGGTGTTGACCACTCCGCCGTCGTTGATCTGGACCGTCTTGGCGCTCACCACGGGAAGGGCCATGCCCTCCAGCGGCAACCGGCTGCCACGCGAGGCCGCAGCCGGGGCGGTATCGGTCATCCGCAGCTGGGCCAGCGCCTCGTCCACGGTCGACGCCGTGGTCCACACCTGCTTGGCGTCCTGGCCGTCCAGCGAGATCTGCAGGGGGCGGCTGCGGCGCAGCACGATCGTCTCGGCATTGGCGACCGGCTGGTTGGCGCCGGGGAAGAGGTCGTCGCGCTCGCCGACGGAGTAGCCGTTCTCCTGGACGACGTCGATGACCCTCGACTTCATCGTGCTGACCTTCAGCTGGGCACCGTCGACGTTGAGGATCACGGTCTTGTGGGAGCTCACCGCGAACGCCCCGGCACCGGCCAGCGTCAGCAGCACTGCGGCGACGACGAGACGAAGGATCGGTGACGGCGACTGATGCAGCTTGGTCAACGCATTCAAGAGTTTCGGTCCTGCCTAAGCACTAAAAAGCAACAGGGGCGCCAATGTGGCTCCCCTTTGATCACAAGACGGTAACGAACCATCCCGGCCCGGAGCAACCCGGGCCCGCCGCTCTCAACAGACCCTTAGAGACCGTAGACCCGCCGTGCGGTGTCCGAAGACTGTTCAGCCAGCAACTCCGCCGGGCGCCCGACGACCTCGGCCAGCGCACGCACCGTGTACGGCAGGCAATACGGCTCGTTGGGTGCCCCGCGGTAGGGGTGCGGGGTCAGGAACGGGGCGTCGGTCTCGACCAGCAGCTGCCCTGGCGGGATCAGCGCCGCCGCCTCGCGCAGGTCACGGGCGTTGCGGAAGCTGACCGTGCCGGACAGGCTGAGCACCCACCCGGCGGCGACGCAGGTCCGGGCCATCTCGGGGCCCGAGGAGAAGCAGTGGAAGATCACCGTCTCGGGGGCGCCCTCGGCGCGCAGCACGTCGAGCACCTCGGTGTCGGCGTCGCGGTTGTGGATCATCAGCGGCTTACCCGTGCGCTTGGCCAGATCGATGTGCCAGGCGAAGGACTCTCGCTGAGCCGAAGGGTCGGCACAGCCGTCGAGCTTGCCGGGCCAGTACAGGTCCATGCCGGTCTCGCCGACCGCCACCACCCGCTCGGTGGACGCCAGCTGTTCCAGCGCGCTGCGGGCGTCGTCGGTGAGCGTGTCGGCGCGGGTCGGATGCAGCGCCACCGCGGCGTAGACGCGCGGGTCCCAGGTGGCTGCCTCGGCGGCCCAGCGGGCTGCGTCGAGGTCGTCGGCGATCGTCACCGCCGCCAGCACCCCGGCTGCCTGCGCGCGGTCCATGATCGCGCGGACGTCGGCGGCGTCATGGGCGCCACAGGCGTCGAGGTGGGTGTGTGCGTCGATCAGCGGCGTCAACGGTAGAGGTGGCGGAGGTGGCTCCCTCCTCTTCTGATGGTTCCCCACGCCAACACCTTAAGGTTGAGTTCGCCATGACCAAGCCGCCGTACTACCTGACCACCGCGATCGCCTACCCCAACGGTGCGCCGCACATCGGGCACGCCTACGAGTACATCGCGACTGATGCGATCGCCCGCTTCAAGCGGCTCGACGGCTTCGACGTGCGATACCTGACCGGAACCGACGAGCACGGGCTGAAGATGGCGCAGACCGCCGCCGCCGAGGGCATCCCGACCGCGGAGCTGGCCCGCCGCAACTCCGATGCGTTCCAGGCGATGCAAGAAAAACTCGGGGCGTCCTTCGACCGCTTCATCCGGACCACCGACGCAGACCACATCGACGCCTCGATCGAGATCTGGAAGCGGATGGACGCCGCAGGCGACATCTATCTGGACTCGTACTCGGGCTGGTATTCGGTGCGCGACGAACGCTTCTATACCGAGGACGAGCTCGAAACCCGCGCCGACGGCAACAAGTACTCCATCGAGACCGGCACGCCCGTGACGTGGACCGAAGAGCAGACCTACTTCTTCCGGTTGTCGAACTACGCGCAGCGCCTGCTGGCCCATTACGAGGCGCACCCGGAGTTCATCGGTCCCGATGTCCGCCGCAACGAGGTCGTCAGCTTCGTCTCGGGTGGCCTGCGCGACCTGTCGATCTCGCGGACGACCTTCGACTGGGGGGTTCCGGTGCCGGGCCATCCCGATCACGTCATGTACGTGTGGGTCGACGCGCTGACCAACTACCTGACCGGTGCCGGCTTCCCCGACACCGACTCCGAGTCGTTCCGCAAGTACTGGCCCGCCGATCTGCACATGATCGGCAAGGACATCATCCGGTTCCACACCGTGTACTGGCCCGCGTTTCTGATGTCGGCCGGAATCGAGTTGCCCAGAAGGGTTTTCGTGCACGGCTTCCTGCTCAACAGCGGCGAGAAGATGAGTAAGTCGGTGGGCAACGTCGTCGACCCGTTCGCGCTCGTCGACGCCTTCGGCCTGGACCAGGTGCGGTATTTCCTGCTGCGCGAGGTGCCGTTCGGTCAGGACGGCAGCTACAGCGAGGACGCCATCATCGGCCGGATCAACGCCGACCTGGCCAACGAGTTCGGCAACCTGGCGCAGCGCTCGCTGTCGATGGTCAACAAGAACCTCGGCGCGCGAGTGCCGGAGCCTGGTGAGTTCAGCGACGCCGACCGGGAGCTGCTGGCGCTCGCCGACGAACTTCTCCCCACGGTGCGCGCGCACTTCGACGTGCCGGCCATGCACCTGGCACTGGAAGCGATCTGGGCGACGCTGGGCGCCGCCAACCGGTACTTCTCCGCTCAGGAACCATGGGTGCTGCGCAAGTCAGAGGCCGCCGCCGATCAGGAGCGGTTCCGCACGGTGCTCTACGTGACGCTGGAGGTGGTTCGGATCGCCGCGCTGCTGATGCAGCCCGTCGTCCCGACATCGGCAGCCGCCCTTCTCGATCTGCTCGGGCAGCCGGAGTCCGCGCGTGACTTCGGCGCCGTCGCGGTGCGCATCGCGCCCGGCACTCCGCTGCCGGCGCCAGCCGGCGTCTTCCCGCGGTATGTCGCACCCACTAGTGCGGAGATCACGCTCACAGGCGGCACGCCGACCATCACCAGCGACCAGCCGACATAGTGAGCTGCGTCACGTAGCGTCACATCCACCGGCCCACTGGTGTCTCGAGGTCAGCACGCTCAAGCGACCTCAAAGGAGAGATGTGATGACCGAGCAACGCGCCAGAGTTGTGGTGATCGGCGGCGGCTACGCCGGAGTGATCGCAGCCAACCATCTGCGGCAGCGACCCGATGTCGAGATCACCCTGGTGAACCCGCGCCCCGATTTCGTCGAACGCATCCGGCTGCATCAGCTGATCACCGGTTCCGACGACGGAGTCGTCGACTACGCCGAGATCCTCGGTCCCGGTATCGAGTTGGTGGTCGACGCCGCCACCCGAATCGACACGCAGACGCGGCAGGTCGAACTGTTCAGCGGGCCGCCGCTCTCCTATGACTACCTGATCTACGCGGTGGGCAGCGGCTCTGCCCGACCGGCGGTGCCGGGTGCGGACGAATTCGCCTATCCCATCGCCGATCTCGAAGAAGCGCAGCGGCTGACCACCGCGCTGGCCGACCTGCACTACGGCGCCCCGGTGTGTGTGGTCGGCGCCGGCCCGACCGGCATCGAGACCGCTGCCGAACTGGCCGAGCAGGGCCGTACGGTCACGCTGGTGTGCGGTCCGGTCCTCGGGCCCTACCTGAGCACGCCTGGGCGCCGGTCGGTGGCCAAGCAGCTGCGCAAGCTCGGCGTCGAGATCGTCGACGGACCGCAGGCCGTGGTGACCGCGGTGGCTGCCGATGCGGTCACCCTGGCCGACGGGCGCAGGCTGGCGAGCACGGTGACGATCTGGACCGCGGGGTTCGGGGTCCCTGATCTCGCGACACGCTCTGGCCTGCGTACCGACGCGATCGGACGACTCCTCACCGACGAGACCCTGACCAGTGTGGACAGCAACCGCATCGTGGCGGCCGGCGATGCCGCCGCCCCGTCGGGGCAGCCGCTGCGGATGAGCTGCCAGGCCGCGATCCCGCTGGGCGCCCAGGCCGCCAACACCGTGCTTGCCCGCCTCGCCGGGGATCAGCCCGCTGTGATCAGCCAGGCGTTCACCGGTCAGTGCGTCAGTCTCGGCCGGGGTGGCGCGACCATTCAGCTCGCCCGCACCAACGACGTTCCGCTACCGCTGTACATCGGCGGCCGTGCGGCGGCGACGATCAAGGAGGCGGTGTGCAAAGGCACCATCGGCTTCCTGCGCCGCGAGGCCCGCAAGCCGGGCTCCTATTTCTGGATCAAGGGCGGCGGCAAGCGCCCCGCCCCCGAGCCGGTGGCGACCCGGTGACAGCGGCCGACGAGCACGCCGACCGGTTCACCCTGCTGCGGCCGCTGCTGTTCACCATCGCCTATGAGATCACCGGGTCGGCCACTGAGGCCGACGACGTGTTGCAGGACAGCTATTTACGTTGGGCGACAGTCGATCTGGATGCGGTTCAGGACACCAAGGCGTATCTGGCCCAGCTGGTCACCCGGCAGGCGCTGAACACGCTGCGCTCGCAGTCCCGCCGCCGGGAGGACTACGTCGGGCCGTGGCTGCCTGAACCGCTGCTGCTCGACGAGCACGACGGGGCCGCCGACGTCGTGCTGGCCGAGTCGGTGTCGATGGCGATGCTCGTGGTGCTCGAGACGCTGACTCCCGACGAGCGCGCGGTGTTCGTGCTGCGCGAGGTGTTCGGCTTCAGCCACGACGAAATCGCCGATGCGATAGGTAAATCCACGGCCGCGGTGCGGCAGATGGCGCATCGCGCCCGCGAGCATGTGCACTCGCGGCGGCGCCGGTTTTCCCCCTCGGACCCGCAACAGTCCGAGCAGATCACCGCGCAATTCCTGATGGCGGCGGCGACCGGCGACCTGGACGGGCTGATGGGCATGCTGGCGCCCGACGTGGTATTCACCTCCGACAGTGACGGCAAGGTCAGTGCCGCCCGCCGTCCGGTGCTGGGGCCGGCCAAGGTCGCCAGGCTCATCATCGGGCTGTTCCGCCAGGCGACGCCGGAGTACCGGATCGAGGGGGCGAACTACAACGGGGCGCCCGCGATCGTCGTCTTCCGCGGTGAGCAGGCCGAGTCTGTGATGCTGGTGGAGATCACCGAGGGGACGATCACCAACTTCTACGCGATGCGCAACCCGGACAAGCTGGCCGCCGTCACCGTGCGCAGGGAGATCAGCCGCTGATCCTTTGCGTCTGCCGACCGCAGGCGTCAGGCTATGGCGATGCGCATCGACCGGCTCGGGGACCTCGGCACCGCCGCCGAAGTCCTGCGCGCCGTGGCCGCCGGCGCGCGTCTGCGCGGACTGGCGCCACCCGCCGCTCTGGCCGGTGAATGGTTCGGCGCCGGCGCGGTGATCGCCCCCACCCTCTCGGTGCGGGCGGTCGAGCCCACAGCGGTGTTCCCGGTGCCGCCCGGTCACCGCGGTGACGCGGTCGGTGGCGGCTGGATCGGCTACCTGTCCTATCCCGACGCAACGGCCGACGGTGCGCCGCCGCGAATCCCCGAGGCGGCCGGCGGCTGGACCGACAACGTGCTGCGATTGGACCGCGACGGCTGCTGGTGGCACGAAAGCCTCTCCGCCGCACCGATCGCGGGATGGGTGGCCGACGCCTTGTCGTCCCCGGCCCCGCCGCTGACTTACGACATCGACTGGAAAAAACCCGATTTCGCGCGCCACCAAGACGGCGTGCTGGCCTGCCTGGCGGCGATCGAGGCCGGCGAGGTGTATCAGGCCTGCGTGTGCACACAGTTCACCGGCACGCTGCGCGGCTCGTCGTTGGAGTTCTTCGCCGACGCCGTCACCCGGACCACACCGGCGCGGGCCGCCTACCTGGCCGGCGATTGGGGCGCGGTGGCATCGCTGTCACCGGAACTGTTCCTGCGGCGTACCGGCGACGACGTGGCGTCCAGTCCGATCAAGGGGACGCTGCCCTTGCACCGGTCGCCGGACGAACTGCGGGCGTCGGTCAAGGACGTCGCCGAGAACATCATGATCGTGGATCTGGTGCGCAACGACCTCGGCCGGGCCGCCGACACCGGCACCGTCACCGTCGCCGAACTGCTCACGGTCCGGGCCGCACCCGGGGTGTGGCACCTGGTGTCGACGGTGGCGGCCAAAGTCCGCCCCGAGATCCCCAACGGCGCACTGCTGGCCGCGACCTTCCCCCCGGCTTCGGTGACCGGAACTCCGAAAACCCGTGCCCGGCAACTACTTTCACAGTGGGAACCACGGCTTCGCGGCGTGTACTGCGGGACGTTGGGAATGGCCTCCCCGATCGCGGGCACCGAACTGAACGTCGCAATCCGCACCGTCGAGTTCGATGCGGCCGGCGGGGCGGTGCTCGGCGTAGGCGGCGGCATCACGGCCGACTCCGATGCGATGGCCGAATGGCAGGAATGCCTCGACAAGGCCGCGCCGGTTCTCTACGCGTCGCGGGCTCGCAGCACCGCGTCGTAGAGCTCCCGTTTCGCCGGTGCACCCGGATGGGTGTCGACCACCTGGGTACAGGCGTCCTTGACCCGCATGCCGTCGGCGACCAGCAGTTCGACCTCGGCGACCAGCGTCGGCAGGTCGGTGGTCGGAACCGCGGGGGCGAGCACCACGGTGATCTCGCCGAGCACTGTGTCGTCCGCCCACTGCGCAAGCTCGGCCAGCGAGCCGCGAAGGATCTCCTCGTGCACCTTCGTCAGCTCACGGCACACGACCACCCGCCGGTCCGGGCCGAGTTCGTCGACCGCGTCGCGCAGGCAGTCGGCCAGCCGGCGGGGTGATTCGAAGAACACGCAGGTGCGTTGCTCAGCGGCCAAGCCGGCCAGCCAGGTCCGTCGCGCGAACTGCTTGCGAGGCGCGAATCCCTCGAAGCAGAACCGGTCCGACGGCAGGCCGGAGACCGCCAGTGCGGTGGTGACCGCCGACGGGCCGGGCAGACAGCTGACGGTTAGGTCAGCCTCGATACACGCGGTCACCATCCGATAGCCGGGATCGTTGATCAGCGGCATCCCGGCGTCACTGACCACCAACACGGTGGCGCCCGCCTTGATGTCGTCGAGCAGCGCCGGCACCCGGGCCGCCTCGTTCTGGTCGAACAGGCTGACCACCCGCCCGGCGATCCGCACGTCCAGTGATTGGGCCAGCGAGCGCACCCGCCGGGTGTCCTCGGCGGCCACCACGTCGGCGGTCGCGAGGGCGTCGACCAGTCGTTTCGACGCGTCCCCCGGCTGACCCAGCGGCGTGGCGCCGAGGATCAGTCGCCCAGTCGTCACGCCCGACAGCCTACGATCGCAGGCGATGTCCACGACAGCCGATGACCTCGCCGTGCACGAACGCCATGTGCCCGTCATCAGTCCGGGACCGTTGGTGCCGGTCGCCGACTTCGGCCCGGTCGATCGCATCGAGGGCTGGGTGGCCACGGCGATCATCACCGCGCTGGCCGCGCTGACCCGGTTGATGAACCTGGGTTCGCCCACCGACGCGGGCACCCCGATCTTCGACGAGAAGCACTACGCGCCGCAGGCCTGGCAGATGCTGTCGAACTACGGCGTCGAGGACAACCCCGGCTTCGGGCTGGTGGTGCACCCGCCGGTGGGCAAGCAGATGATCGCGTTGGGCGAGGCGATCTTCGGCTACAACGGGGTGGGCTGGCGGTTCACCAGCGCCGTGTTGGGCGTGCTGCTGGTCCTGCTGGTGGTTCGGATCGTGCGGCGGATCAGTCGCTCCACGCTGGTCGGGTCGATGGCCGGGCTGCTGCTGATCGCCGACGGGGTGAGCTTCGTCGCGGCACGCACCGCGCTGCTCGACGGCATCCAGACCTTCTTCGTGGTCGCGGCGTTCGGGGCGCTGATCGTCGACCGCGACCAGGTCCGCGAGCGAATGCACAACGCGCTGCTCGAGGGCCGCATCGCCGAGACGCCGTGGGGTCCCCGTCTCGGGGTTCGGTGGTGGCGCTTCGGCGCGGGCGTGCTGCTGGGCGTGGCAACGGCGACGAAGTGGTCGGGGCTGTACTACATCGTGTTCTTCGGCGCGATGTCGCTGGCGTTCGACATCGCGGCCCGGCGCGCATACCGGGTGCCGCGGCCGTGGTTCGGCGCGATCCGCCGCGACATCGGGCCGACGGCCTATGTATTCCTGGCGATTCCGTTCGCGGTGTACCTCGCGTCGTACGCGTGGTGGTTCTCCTCCGAGACCGGCGTCAACCGGTATGAGGTGGGCCAGTCGATCGGTGAGCGGCAGTGGTATCAGCCGCCGGATGCGATCCGGTCGCTGTGGCACTACACGTACAAGGCGTTTCACTTCCATGCGACGCTGACGAACGCGAACGGCAACCATCACCCGTGGGAGTCCAAACCGTGGACGTGGCCGATGTCGTTGCGGCCGGTGCTGTATGCGATCGACAACCAGAACGTTCCGGGCTGCGGCGCCGCCTCCTGCGTGAAGGCCGTGATGCTGGTCGGCACCCCCGCGATGTGGTGGCTGGCGGTGCCGGTCCTGTTCTACGCGGTGTGGCGCGCGTTCGTTCGTCGCGACTGGCGCTACGCCGTCGTGCTCACCGGTTACGGCGCCGGGTTCCTGCCCTGGTTCGCCGACATCGACCGGCAGATGTACTTCTTCTACGCCGTGCCGATGGCGCCGTTCCTGGTGATGGCGATCGCGCTGATCCTCGGCGACATCTTGCATGCGCGCAATCAGAGTGCCGAACGACGAACGCTCGGGCTGATCGCGGTGAGCTGCTACATCGCGCTGGTGATCACCAACTTCGCCTGGCTGTACCCGGTGCTGACCGGAGTGCCGATCTCGCAGGCGACGTGGAACATGGAGATCTGGCTGCCCAGCTGGCGCTAGAGCGACCGCGAGCCTGTAGTCACCGCACAGAAGTCCGAGTGACTCGCGCGATAACTACAGGCTCGGCAAGGTGGCTGTCGGTTAGAGCCCCAGCATCGGCTTCAGCAGTTCACCGACCGCGGCGACCCCACCCGGCTTGTACCCGTTGATCGTCGCTGCGGACAGGATGACGCCGTCGACACCCGCGTCGAGCACCTTGGTCTTGATCTGGTCGGCGATCTGCTCCGGGTTGCCGAAGACGGCCTGCTGCTTGAAGTCGTCCGGGATCATGTCGGCGGTGATGTTCTCGTCGATGAGAGCGATCGCGAGCACACTGGTCTCCAATGTGGCGGGGTCGCGGCCGATCTTCTCGCACGCGTCCTTGACCACCTGGACCTTGCGCGGCAGCTCGTCGAAGCCGGCGATGATGTTCAGGTGATCGAAGTGCTTGGCGGCCAACGGAATTGTCTTCTTCTCGCCGCTGCCGCCGATCATCAGCGGAATGTGGTCGCGGAAGCGGGGATTGGCGAACGCCTCTTTGGTTTGGTAGTGCTTGCCGTCCACCGTCACTCGCTCGCCCTTGAGCATCGGCAAGATGATGTCCAACGCCTCGTGCAGCTTGTTGAACCGGTCGGTGAAGGTGCCGAACTCATAACCCAGCGAGTCGTGCTCGAGCTCGAACCAGCCGGTGCCGATGCCCAGGATCGCCCGGCCCTGGCTGATCACGTCGAGGGTGGTGATCTCCTTGGCCAGCAGGGCCGGGTTGCGATAGGTGTTGCCGGTGACCAGCGTGCCCAACTGCACCCGCTGCGTGGCGTTCGCCAGCGCACCCAGCGCGGTGTAGGCCTCCAGCATCGGCTCCTCGGGCGCACCGAGCCCGGGCAACTGATAGAGATGGTCCATCAGGAACACCGAGTCGAACCCGGCGGCCTCGGCCTCTTCGGCCTGCGCGATCACGGTCGGAAACAACTCGGCTACGCCGGTGCCGTAGGAGAAGTTCGGGATCTGAAGTCCAAGTTTGATTGCCACGTCTGCGAACCTAACCCCGACTAAGCGGAGCGTGCGCCCCGTTTCACTCTCCGCGAACCCGGGAATAGAGCGCGCCGTAATGTCAGTGCCATGAAAAGCCGCGCCGCGATCGTCCGCGAGGTCGGCGGCTCCTGGTCGGTGGAGGATTTCGAACTCGACCCCCCGCGTTCCGGCGAGGTGCTGGTGCAGATGGCCGCCGCCGGGCTGTGCCATTCCGACGACCACATCCGCAACGGCTTCATGTCGCCGCCTGGCGCTTCGACGTCACGTCCCCCGACCATTGGCGGCCACGAGGGTTCGGGGGTGGTCGTCGAGGTCGGTCCCGGCGTCAACGGACTGGGTCCCGGCGACCATGTGGTGACCTCCTTCGTCGCGGTGTGCGGGCATTGCCGCTGGTGCGCGTCGGGCATGGAGTACCTGTGCGACAAGGGCGCCGGGGTGCTGACGCCGGGCATGCCGACCGACGGTACCTTTCGCCACCACACCCTCGACGGGCACGACATCGGCCACACGTCCAAGATCGGCGCCTTCGCCGAACACACTGTCGTCGCAGCGGATTCGCTGGTGAAGATCGACCCGGACATCCCGCTCGTGCCCGCCGCGCTACTGGCGTGTGCGATCCCGACCGGGTACGGCTCGGCCGCAAACCGCGGCAATGTCCGCGGCGGAGACACCGTCGTGGTGGTCGGCGCCGGCGGCATCGGCACCGCCGCCATCCAGGGCGCCCGCATCAACGGTGCGACGACGATCGTCGCGGTGGACCCCCTTGAGAACAAACGTAAGTCGGCCGTCGACTTCGGGGCGACCCACACGGCGACCTGGGCGGCCGACGCGAAAGACCTGGTTCGAGATCTGACGCGTGGGGTGATGGCGGACTGCGTGGTCGTCGCGCCGTCGGACATCACCGGTGACGATGTGCGCGACGCGCTGGCGCTCACCCGCAAGGGGGGCACCTGTGTGCTGACCGGCATGGCCCCGTCCGGGCCGCTGCCGGTCCACCTGGATATCCAGGACCTGGTCTTGATGAACAAGACGCTGTGCGGAACCGTGTTCGGCTCGTGCAATCCGCGTTCCGAGATCCCGCTGCTGGCAGGCATGTACAGCGCGGGTCAGCTGCGCCTCGACGAGATGATCACCACCCGCTACCGCCTCGACGACATCAACGATGCCTTCGACGACCTGATGCGGGGCCGGTTGATTCGCGGTGTCATCGACTTCGGGATCATCTGAGCGCCGCATGACGGCTCTCCTGTCGGGTATCCGGGTGCTCGAGATCGGCGACCGGATCGCCACCGCCTACTGCGGCAAGCTGCTGCGCGACGCCGGCGCCGAGGTGGTGATGGTCGAACCCCCCACCGGTCATCGGCTGCGCCGTTACCGGCCCACAGGTGTCACGGCATCCGACGGCGACAGCCCGTTCTTCTCGTTCCTGGCCGGCGGCAAACACAGCATCGCTGCACACACGGTCACCGCCGCGCTGCTGGACTCCGCAGATATCGTGATCCTCGGCGCCACCCCGGAGCAGGCCGCCGAAATTGGCCTGACGGCGAACGAGATCGCCTGCTGCACAACACCGGTGGTCACGGTGTCGAATTTCGGCTGGAGTGGTCCCTGGACGGAGCTGCCCGCCACCGAATTCACCATGCAAGCCTGGTGTGGCTCGACCGGGTCACGGGGAGAGCCGGACCGGCCGCCGATCGCCGTCGGCGGCGACCTGGGTGAGTTCATCGCCGGTAGTTACGCCGCATTCTTCGCGGTCGCCGCGCACCGCTCTGGCGGCAGCTTCGACATGTCGGTGCTGGAGGCGATGACCACGTCGATGCAGGTGTTCTCCTGGCTGCGTAAAGAATTGATGCTTCTCGAGGTCGTCGGCCGCTCGACCGAGGTGCCGTCGGTGGAGCGCGCCAAGGACGGTTACGTCGGAATCTCGATGGCCACCGGTCAGCAGTGGCAGGACTTCTGCGCGATGGTCGACTGCCCCGACCTGGCCGACGTTCCCGAATTGCGTTTCCAGGTGGGCCGCTGGGAACAGCGCGACCTCATCCGGGCCCGCATCGGCGACTGGTTCGCCACGCACACCGTCGCGGAGATCGTCGACCTGGCCGAGTTGTTCCGCATCCCGATGGCGGCCATCGGCAACGGTGAAACACTATCCGGGATGGATCATTTCGTCGCACGGAAGTCGTTCGTCGATCATCCCGCCGGGTTCCGCGCGCCGGGGCCGCCGTGGCGGATGAGTCGCACGCCGCCACTGCCGCCTGCGTTGCCTCCCGCTGTCGGTGACACCGTGGCCGACTGGACGCCACGGGAGAAGCCGGACCGCGCGGGCCTGCCGCTCGACGGTGTCCGGATCGTGGACCTGACCGCGTTCTGGGCCGGCCCGGCCGCTACCCATCTGCTCGCGATGCTGGGTGCCGACGTGGTCAAGGTCGAGTCCGTGCAGCGCCCGGACGGGATGCGCTTCGCCGGCGGGTTCCGCGCGGACGTCGAACGGTGGTGGGAATACAGCTGGGTCTTCCACGGCGTCAACTCCGGCAAGCGCTCGGTGACCCTGGATCTGGAATCTGATTATGGCAGAGCACTTTTCGGCCGGATGGTCGCTCAGGCTGACGTGGTGATCGAGAATTTCACGCCCAGGGTGATGGAGAACTTCGGGCTGGGGTACGAGGCGCTGCGCGGATTCAACGAGCAGATCATCGAGGTCCGCATGCCCGGGTTCGGCCTCGACGGCCCGTGGCGCGACCGGGTGGGCTTCGCGATGACGATGGAGCAGCTTGCGGGACTGGCCTGGATCACCGGCTATCCCGACGGCCTGCCGACCGCCCCGCGCGGTGCGTGCGACCCGCTGGCCGGAGTGCACGCCGCGTTCCTCACGCTGGCCGCCTTGGAGTACCGCCGGCGTACCGGGCACGGGCAGCTGATCGAGGTGCCGATGATCGACGTGGTGCTCAACGCCAGTGCGCTGCAGGTGATCGAGCGCGACGCCGCCGGTGTGCTGCTGACCCGGCGGGGCAACCGCGGGCACGAGTTCGCCGTGCAGAACGTGTACGCCTGCACTGGGACTGACCAGTGGGCGGCGGTCAGTATCCGCCACGACGCCGACTGGGCCGCGCTGACAGTAGTTCTCGGTCAACCGGATTGGGCTGACGGCGTGAGCTACACCGCCGATACGGCAGACCTCATCGACGGCCATCTCGCCGAGTGGCTTGCGACCCGGCCGCGCGACGGGGCCGTCGCAGCATTGCTCGCCGCCGGGATACCCGCGGCACCCGTTCTGCAGCCGCCCGACGTGATCGACAACCCCTCGCTGAAGGCACGTGGGTTCTTCCAGACGGTGTCACACCCGCTGTGCGGACAGCTACCCTACCCCCGGCCGCCGGTCACCGGGCACTTCGTCTCTGCGGCGGCTCCGCTGCTGGGACAGCACAACGCGGACATCCTCGCCGATGCACTGGGATTGACAGATCAGGACCTGGGTCACCTGGAGGACGAGGACGTGATCGGGTCCTGGCCGCTGGGACTGTGACCGCCCGTCCGGTGAATCCAGTCGCCGGGCTTCAATCGCCAGGTGCGGCGGGCGTATTCGATTTCGGTGTAGGGCCATTGCGTGACGATGCGACCATCGGGTGAGCGGAAGTAGCTGCCGCACTGCGTCCACACCGTCTGTTCGAGTTCGGCGGAGATTTCATCGTTGAACCGCCGCTCGGCTTCCGGGTCCACCTCCAGCGTGCCGCCCTTGCGGCGGAGCCGCGCCACCGCGTCGGCGGCCAGCCGGGCCCCTGCCTCCAGGATGTACACGATCGAGTTGCCGCCCTGATTGGTGTTGGGCCCGTACAGCATCAAGAAATTCGGGAACCCGCTCACCGCAACACCGAGGTACGCGCTGGGGTCCTCGCCCCAACGGTCGTGCAGCGACTGCCCTCCGAGGCCGATGACCTCGATGCCTGCGAGGTAGCGACTGGTCTGGAACCCGGTCGCGAGCACGATGACGTCGGCCTCGGTGGTCGACGAGGATGTGCACACAGCGTCCTCGGTGACCTTCTCGATGGGTTCGGTCACCAATGACACGTTGTCCTGCTGCAGTGCGGCGTAGTAGTCGCCGCCGAGCAGCACCCGCTTGCAGCGGAACGGGTAGTCCGGTGTGAGCGCCTCGCGGAGGTGTTCGTCGGTGACGTTGCGGCGCAGGAACTCTTCGGCGATACCCTGCCGCCCGGTCACCCGGGGGTCATCGAGTCGCAGCGCGGTGTTGTCGTGCTGCTCCTTCCACAGCCGCCACCGCTCGCGACGTCCGGCCCAGGGGATGCGATGGAAGCGATGGAGCTCATCGGAGGTGAATGCGCGATCGTCCTTGGGCACCATCCACGGCGGTGTGCGCTGGAAGACCGTCACTGCGTCGGCGTCCCTCGCGAGTTCCGGAACGACCTGCACCGCACTGGCTCCCGTGCCGATGACCGCCACCCGGCAGCCGGTGACGTCGGCGCGCGGATCCCAGCGCGCGGTGTGCATGATCGACCCACCGAAATCCATCAACCCGTCGATATCGGGCAGCTTGGGCTCCCCGAACAGACCAACGGCACTGATCACCACGTCGGCGGAGAACGCGAATTCGCTTCCGGTACCTACCGATTGAAGGTCGAGATGCCACTGTTGCGCTCGTTCGTTCCAGCGCATGCTCCGCGCCACGGTGCCGGTCAGCAGGTGCCGTTCCAGATCGAAGTCCTTGGCCACCGACTCCAGGTAGGCCAGGATCTCCGGCTGCCGGGCGTAGGTGCGGCTCCAGTTCCGGTTGGGCGCGAACGAGAACGAGTAGAGGTGGCTCTGGATGTCGCACGCCGCACCGGGGTAGGTGTTCAGCCGCCAGGTGCCCCCGACACCGTCGCAGCGTTCGATGATCGCGATGTCGTCGATGCCGATGCGCCGCAACGCGACCGCAGCGGCCAGCCCGCCGAACCCGGCGCCGATGATCGCCACCCGGGGTGACCGGTGCCGCACCGCTGCCCGCAGTCGGCCCGTCAGGTACCGAACTCTCATCTCCTGCCACCACGAGAGATCTCGAGCCCGTCGAGCGTGCCGTCCTGCCGCCACGCGGCCAAGATGTCGGCGTATTCGGTTGGGGTGCCGTAGAAGAAGCTGCCCTGCCGTGTGGTGGCGTTGGCCATGCCCTCCCGGTTGTAGTACCCCGGGGTGCAGTTCCGGGCGCGGTCAGCGGTCCCCGCGGATCTGCCCACCACGATGTTCACCCAGCCGTCCTCGGCCGCCGCAGTCGATTCGACGCGGGTCACGTTGCTCGCCAAGCTCTCGGCGATGATCCACGCGACATGGGTGGCCTGGACGTCGAGCAGGTAGGGGAAGTTCACCGTGAAGCCCGACTGCGCGATGCTTTCGACGAAGAGGTTGGGAAAGCCTGCCACCATCAGGCCGTGCAGCGTCCGGACGCCGTCACGCCACTTGTCGGTCAACGTGCGCCCGTCGCGGCCGACCACCTCGAACCCGGTGCGCCGCGAATAGTCGGTACCCACCTCGAATCCGGTCGCGAAGATCAGGCAGTCGAGCTCGTGCTCGACGCCGTCGACAACGACACCGCGCTCGGTGATGAGCTCGACGCCGTGGCCGTGGGTGTCGACCAGAGTCACGTCGGGGCGGTTGAATGTTGCCAGGTAGTCGTCGTGGAAGCACGGGCGTTTGCAGAAGTAGCCGTACCACGGTTTGAGCGCCTCGGCGGTGGCCGGATCGGCGACGGTCGCGTCGACCCGCGCGCGGACCTCCTCCATCTTCGCGAAGTCGGCCAGCTCGCCATCCTGCATCACCAGCAGCGTCTTGACGGTGCTGGTCCAGGCGTCGGCCACCAGGTCCTCGCCGGCTTCGCCGCCGGCGGTGAGCTGCTGGAAGTTCTCGATCCGACGCCGCTGCCAGCCGGGTGTCAGCGTGGCGGCCCACTGTGCGTCGGTGGGCCGGTTGGCACGGACGTCGACCGATGACGGCGTGCGCTGGAACACCGAGAGATGACCGGCGGCGCGGGCCAGGTGCGGGACGCACTGCACAGCCGTCGCGCCGGTGCCGATGATCCCGATTCGCTTGTCGGCCAAAAGTTCCAGGTCTTGTCCGGTGTACCCGTAGTCCCACCGGCTGGTGTGGAAGGTATGCCCGGCGAACGACGTGATGCCGGGGATGCCGGGCAGTTTCGGCTTCTGCAGGTAGCCGTTGGCCATCGAGACGAACCGGGCGCGGACTGCATCACCGCGATCGGTCTCCACGATCCATCGTTCGCTCGGCTCGTCCCACCGGATCTGCCGGACCTCGGTGTGCAGCAGGGCATTGCGATAAAGATCGTAGTGCTCGGCGATGCGCCGGCAGTGCGCGAAGATCTCCGGGCCCTTGGCGTACTTCTCGGTCGGCAGATAGCCGACTTCCTCCAACAGCGGCATGTAGACGTAGGACTCGACATCGCAGGCGATGCCGGGATATCGGTTCCAGTACCAGGTGCCGCCGACGTCGGCAGCCTTGTCGATCAGTCTGATGTCGGCGACGCCGAGTTCCCGCAGCCGGGCACCGGTCAGCAGACCGCCGAACCCGGCGCCGATGATCGCGACGTCGACCTCGTCGGTGACCGGCTCGCGGGGTTCGGGTGCACCGGACCATGGGTCGGATGCGAACCCGGCGAAGTCGCCGGCCACCTCGACGTACTGACCGATACCATCGGGGCGCAACCGGATCTCGCGCTCCCGGGCATAACGGGCGCGTAGCGCGTCGGGATCGAACGGCAGTCCGGTCACGCCGTGCCCACCGCCGTGGCGATCACTTTGGTCTCGAGGTATTCGGCGAAGCCGGCCACCCCCATCTCGCGGCCGTTGCCCGACTGCTTATAGCCGCCGAACGGCGTGTCGGCCGAATACCACACTCCCCCATTGACACTGACCGTTCCGGTCCGCAGCCGCGCCGCCGCCGAGGCCGCACGCTGTGGGTCCGAACTCCACACCGCGGCGGACAGCCCATAGCGCGAGTCGTTGGCGATGGCGACCGCGTCGTCGTCACCATCATGCGCCAGCACCACCAGCACCGGCCCGAAGATCTCCTCCCGCGCCGTCCGGGCCGTATTGTCAAGACCGCGAATCACCGTGGGCGCGATGAAGTATCCGCGGTCCAGCGTGCCTGGACGACCCCCTCCACAGGCGAACGACCCGCCCTCAACCAACGCCAGATCCAGATAGCCCTGCACGCGGTCACGCTGGCGCGCCGAGATCAGCGGGCCGCACACCGTCGCGGGATCGGTCGGATCGCCGACCGCGATACCGCCCATCGCCGCGGCGGTGGCATCCACGGCCTCGTCGTACCGGTGGCGCGGCACCAGCAACCGGGTGGTGAACGCGCAGCCCTGGCCGGCGTGCCGGGACACCGCGACGGCCGCCGCGCCACATGCCCGACCCAGGTCGGCGTCGTCGAGCACGACGAACGCCGACTTACCGCCGAGTTCGAGGAGAACCTTGCTGATGTTGCCGGCCGCAGCGGCCGTCACCGCGGCGCCGGTGGCCGTCGACCCGGTGAACGAGACCACGTCCACCCGGGCGTCCCGGCACAACTGCGCACCCAGACCGGGATCGCCGGCGGTCACGATGTTGACCACACCCGGCGGAAAGTCGGTGTGCTCGGCGATGATCCGGCCGATGTGGGCGGCGCACCACGGGGTCTCGGGAGCCGGCTTGAGCACCACGGTGTCGCCGGCCGCCAGCGCCGGTCCCAGCTTGGCCAAGTTGATCTGATGCGGGAAGTTGAACGGTGTGATCGCGCCGACGACCCCGTACGGCTCACGCACCAGCCAACGCTGCGTCGCGATACCCATCGGGGACGCCACCCCGAGATCGGTTTTCCACGAATAGCTCTCGGCGGTGTCGGCCGGGAATGCCAGATCGTTGACCGGGCCTTCGAGGTGTGAGCCGTACGTGAAGGTCACCGGGGCGCCCACCTCGGCGACGGTGACCGAGCGCAGTTCCTCGATCTCGGCGATCAGAGCCGTACGCAATTGACGCAGGCAATGCACCCGCAGCGCCACGTCGCGGGCCCAGTCGCCGTGGTCGAACGCGGCGCGCGCGGCGCCGATCGCGCGGTCCATGTCCGCGTTGTCCGCGTCGGCCGCC
Source organism: Mycolicibacterium aromaticivorans JS19b1 = JCM 16368 (assembly GCF_000559085.1). Lineage (NCBI taxonomy): Bacteria > Bacillati > Actinomycetota > Actinomycetes > Mycobacteriales > Mycobacteriaceae > Mycobacterium > Mycolicibacterium aromaticivorans. The sequence goes on from NZ_JALN02000001.1 coordinate 1,636,385, forward strand.
AGCCCGATCCGCTCCTCGGTGGCGGGATTGACGGTGCCGAACGTGCCCGCCCCGCCGGGGAGCAGCTTGCCGTCGATCAGCAGATCGGTCACAGCGGGTCCCGAGCCACCGGACATGACATGCATCGCGGACCGCCGCGACCGGTGCCGAGCTCGGAAGCGGCGATCGGTAGGACTTCGATACCTGAATCCTGCAGCCGGGCATTGGTTTCGGTGTTGCGCTCGTAGGCGACGACGACGCCGGGGGCCACCGCCAGGGTGTTATTTCCGTCGTCCCATTGCTCGCGTTCGGCGGTCACCGGGTCCAGCCCGGTGTCGATGACCCGCAACGCCGTGCCCATCGCGTCGGCAGCCGCCTTCACGAACGGCGCCTCGTCGAGGATCTTCACCCCGTCGGGCGTGCGCTTGATGGTGAACGCCGACAGCGAGTCACTGATCGCCGGATACATCACCAGTGCGTCGACGTCCACCATCGTGCATACGGTGTCCAGGTGCATCTGGGCCCGTTCCTGGGCGATCGGGACGGCCAGCACCGTGTGGGCCAGCCCGTCGTCGAACAGGCTGCGCGCCAATGCTTCCGCACCTGCCGGGGTGGTGCGCTCCCCGACTCCGACGGCCACCACGCCGGGCGAGAGCAGCAGCACGTCACCACCTTCCACCGGCGCCGTGTGCGATTCGTAGGCGCGGCGCACACCGAGGAAACGCGGGTGATGGGCGTAGATGAGGTCGGTGAGTGAGGTTTCGCGCATCCGCGCGGGCAGCGCCAGCGAGGTGATCGCCACCCGAGGGCCGATCCAGAACGACGAGTCGCGGGTGAACAAGAGGTTGGGCAGCGGCTCTATGACGAAGTCGCCGCCGTGATGCATCAGCCGGACTAGCGACATGTCCGACGTTGCGCCCGAGGGCAATTCGGTGAAGGTCATACCCGCCATCAGGACATGCGCCAGCGCCGCCGGCTCCAGGCCGCGCAGGTAGGCCGAAAGTTCCTGCGCCAGAGGCAATCCCAGACGGCGCGCATCGACGGCCGCAGAGATGCCCTGCATCCTGGCCGCCCCGCTGCCCAGCGCCTCGGTCAGCAATTCGGACAGCAGCAGCACTTCCACGCCCCGCGACCGCAGCAGATCGGCGAACGCGTCGTGCTCCTGCTGTGCCCGCGCCACCCACGGCAGACCGTCGAACAGCAGTTTGTCGTTGTTGCGTGGGGTCAACCGCTGCAGTTCGGCACCGGGACGGTGCAGGATCACGACCCGCAGCGTCCCGACCTCGGAGTTGGAGCCAAGTACGGCGGCAGTCACAAATAGCACCGTAACAACACCTCAGCCGGCTGATCTATCGTCGAGGAGTGACCGAGCACGAACTGGGGCCCGGCGAGCTCGCGGCGCGAGCCGGAGTGGCGATCTCGGCACTGCACTTCTACGAGCGCGAGGGCCTGATCAGCAGCCGCCGAACCTCCGGCAACCAGCGGCGTTACCCTCGCGACACGCTGCGGCGGGTGGCTTTCATCCGCATGTCCCAGCGTCTCGGCATCCCTCTGGCCAGGGTCCGCGAAGCACTGGCCACACTGCCGATCGACCGGGTTCCCACCAGCCGGGACTGGGCCCGGCTGTCGGCGGGCTGGCGCGACGACCTCGATGAGCGGATCGGCCATCTGCAGCGGTTGCGCGACAACCTCGCCGACTGCATCGGCTGCGGTTGCCTCAGCTTGCGCAGCTGCGCGCTGTCCAACCCCGAAGACGTCCTCGCCGGACACGGTCCCGGGGCGGCGAAACTCTAGCTTCTAAGCTTCAGCATCGAACAAACGTGCGATATCCTCGAGCTTGTGTCTGTCCCGGTTCAGGGCGCGCTGTTCGAGCACAGTGAGCGCCGCGAGCTCGGAGCCGGCGCGTGGATCGACATGCGCTCGGCCTGGGTCGACGACGCCGACGCGTTGTTCGGCGCCCTGCTCGACGACGTCTCCTGGCGCGCCGAACGGCGGCAGATGTATGACCGGGTCCTCGACGTTCCGCGCCTGGTGAGCTTCCACGATCTGCTGACCGAGCCGCCTCCGAACCCTGCCATCACGAAGCTGCGCCGTCGCCTCAACGACGTCTACGCCGGCGAATTGGGTGAGCCGTTCACCAGTGCCGGGCTGTGCCTCTACCGCGACGGCGCCGACAGCGTTGCCTGGCACGGCGACACGATCGGCCGCAGCAGCACCGAGGACACCATGGTGGCGATCGTCAGCCTCGGCGCCACCCGGGTGTTCGCGCTGCGACCCCGCGGCGGCGGTCAGTCGCTTCGGCTTCCCCAACACCACGGCGACCTTCTGGTGATGGGTGGTTCGTGCCAACGCACCTGGGAGCACGCCGTTCCCAAGACCGCGCTGCCCAAAGGACCGCGGATCAGCATCCAGTTCCGCCCGCGCGACGTGCGCTGAGGTCAGCCCCGGATCGCGTTGACGCCGGCGACCAGGAGATCGCGGGCCCGTCCGGTGTTCACCGGCACGATCGGCTTGTCGGGCAGGACCAGCGGGTTGGCGCTCACGATCACCTGATAGACCCCGAAATGGGCGGAGTAGTTGTACGTCTCGCCGGTGCGCGCCTGGTTGTTGACCACGGCTTGTAGCACCCGGTGCACCCCCAATGTTGTGGTGCCGTCGATCGCCGGCGCCTCGACCGACTCAACCAAACCGCGCATCGCGCTGCCACTGAAGGTGACCTTGCGGCAGTCCGGCCCGGGTTCGGTCACCGGCACCGCCGCATCGGTTTCGACGGCGATCACGATGAACCGGTTGCCCTGACCCTCGGCCGACACAGCCGCCATGTTGCCCTGGGTGCCCTGCGGCACGAGTTGTCCGGTGGCGTACTTCGCACAGGACGGCGGATCGAAGGTCAGGCCGTCGGGCAGTTTCTGGCCGGCCAGCACATGCGGGTCGATTCCGGTCTTGGCGACCTCGGAGACCGTGAAGTCCGGGCCGAAGCTCGACTTCACCGTCGTCACCTTGGCGATATCGGCCTTCGGTTCAGCCGGTGCGCCCGATGAACACGCCACCGCCAGTCCGGCGCACAGCACTGCTACGACCGCGCCGGGTTTCACCATCGTGGCCAATGTACCTGCCACTCAGCCGCGCAGGGCAGCGACCGTCGCGACCAGAAGACCGTCGACGAAATGAGAATCCAGTGCCGGATGCGGTGATCCGGGATCGGTGACCAGGGTGACGTACACGACGTGGCCGTCCAGGTAGGCCTGCGCGGTGACGGCCTGCCCGTCGGTCTCGGTGCCGGACTCGACGACCGTGCGGGTGATGACTGTCATCGCGACGGTCCGGGCACCGTCGATGCCGGGCGCTTCAGACGGCGGCGCCAGGGTCACGTCACCGGTCGTGTGCGCGAACGTCATCGTCCACCTGGCGCAGTCACCGATCACAGCGTCATCCGGCGCCGGCTGGGCGGGCATCGCGACGACGACATAGACGGTCCCGCCCGCCCCCGATGCCGAGTAGCCACGGGCGCCGGGATCGGCGGGCGCCGGGTCCGCCAGCGCCGCGCACTGCGGTGGGGCCGCCGTCCACCCGGATCCGAAGCCCCACAAGCCCGCAGCGCTCACCGGCCCGGCCAGGTCGGCGATCTCGTAGCCGGCCGGAAGCGACGACCGGATGCGTTTGATGTTGGCCGGGTTGATCGCACCCGCGCCGGTCGCCGCCGTCGACGAGGACGACGTCGGCGGAGCCGGAGTGCGCTGCGCGCACGCCGCCAGACCGAGGCCCGTCGCCAGGCACAGTGTCGTCGTCAGGCAGACGATCAGCCGCCGCACGGGGCTTTGATACCACTGATCGTCCGGCTGATGCGCGTGCCTCGCGGGCTAATCTGTCAGCCATGTGTACTCGGGTGCTGTGGAACACCAATGACCTAGCGGTCCTCACCGGGCGCTCGATGGACTGGCCGGAGTCGACGCAACCGTTGATCGTCGGGTTTCCCAGCGGCCGGGACCGCGACGGCAGCCGGCCGACCGGAATCGTCGCCGACCCGAATCCGCTGCGCTGGACGAGCCGCTACGCCAGCCTGGTGACGACCGTCTACGGACTGGGCACCGTGGACGGCCTCAACGAGGCGGGTCTCGCCGGCCACGGGCTGTACCTGAACGAAACGGACTTCGGCCCGCGCGACCCGGCGAAACCCGGGGTGCAGGCCGGACTGTGGTTGCAGTATCTGCTGGATCAGGCGGACACGGTCGCCGAGGCACTGCGGCTGATGGACGAGATCCAGCCGGTGAAGGTGTCGGCCCACGGACGTGACGCCAACCTGCACGTCGCGCTCGAGGACGCCGGTGGCGACTCGGCGATCATCGAGTTCGCCCAAGGCCGGGCGGTGGTCCACCACGGCCGCCAGTTCACGTTGATGACCAACGATCCCACCTACGACGAGCAGCTGAATCTGCTTTCCCTGCAAGACTTTTCCCATCCGAGCCGGGAGATGCCGTTGCCAGGGAACGTGAACCCGGTCGATCGGTTCCAGCGCGCGGCGTACTACAGCGCCTTGCTGCCCACCCCGGGTTCACAGCGCGAGGCGATCGCGAGCGTGATGGCGATCATGCGTAATGTGTCGGTTCCGTTCGGCGCGCCGTACGGCGACTTCGGCGTCTACAACACCGAATACCGAACGGTGACCGACCTGACCAACCGGATGTACTTCTTCGAGTTGACCACCAGCCCCAACGTCGTGTGGGTCGACATGGACCGGTTGAAGCTCGATGACACGCCGGTCGCCGTCGACCCCTACGACCAATCGCTGATCGGCGACATCACCGACCGCTTCGCGCCGCGTGAGATGGCGTTCTAGCCGAGTACATCTAGCTGTACTCGGCTTAGACATTGGTGACGGATCGCTATTGCTGTAGGGAGGACCTCCGGGCTTAGTGGAGATGTCTGACGTCTTCACCAGTCCACGGAGGTCCTCGTGTCCCACGCTAATGCCCGTTTGACCGTTCATGGTCGTCTGCTGCTCGTTGAGCGGATCGTTAAGGGACACCGACCGGTGTCTCATGTCGCTGCCGAATTAGGAGTGTCGCGCCAGTGCGCTCACCGATGGGTGCGCCGGTTTCGCGATGAAGGCGTTGCCGGGTTGTCGGATCGCTCCTCACGACCACACCGCTGCCCGCGCCGCACATCAGCTGTCATTGAAGATGCGGTCCTCGAACTGCGCCGCGCCAGTAGGCGGGGCCAGGACTGGATCGGCGCCGAACTCGGTCTGCCGGCCCGCACGATCTCGGCGATCTTGCGCCGCCACCAGCTGCCGTATCTGAGGGACTGCGACCCGCTGACCGGTGACGTGATCCGGTCATCGAAAGCGACCGCGGTCCGCTACGAACGGGCACGCCCCGGAGAACTAATTCATATGGATGTCAAGAAGATTGGCCGCATCCCTGACGGAGGCGGATGGAAGGCTCACGGCCGAGCCAAGAGCAGATCTGCTGCACAGAGGAACGCGCGCATCGGGTTCGACTACGTGCACTCCGTCGTTGACGACCATTCGCGGCTGGCCTACTCAGAGATCCTGCCCGATGAAAAGGGAGCGACGTGCGGTGAGTTTTTAGCCAGGGCCGCCGAGTACTTCCGCGCCCACGGCATCCCGACCATCGAGAGACTCATCACCGACAACCACTGGAGTTATCGACGCTCCGCCGATGTCGCGGCTGTCATCGCAGGCCTGGGCGCCAAGCACGTCTTCATCAAGCCGCATTGCCCCTGGCAGAACGGGAAAGTGGAGCGCTACAACCGCACCCTGCAGACCGAGTGGGCCTACCAGCAGATATTCACCACCAACGACGCTCGCAGCGCTGCCCTTGCACCCTGGCTCGAGGACTACAACAATCGACGACGCCACTCAGCCCTCGGAGGCCAACCCCCGATTAGCAGACTGACGCCAACGTCCTAGCCGAGTACATCTAGCGGTTGAGGCGCCAGATGTCCGTCGACATCAGCGTCGCGAACGAACACCACAACGGGTAGGGCGCCAGCGCCGCGCCGAACTTCGGGTCCGCGGCGGCGGACCGGCGCGCCAGGTCGGCGCTGCTGACGGCAAGCGCGCCGGCCGCCACCGCTGACGGTCCGAGCTTGTGAGACTTGAAGAACAGCCAACTCCAGCCGGCATTGAGCACCAGGTTGACCCCAAGCGCGCCGATGTAGCTGCGGGCCTTGGCGTCCTCGCCGTTGGCTCTCAGCTTGTCGATCGTTGCCGCCGACGTGACGGCGATATCGGCGTACAGCGTCGTCCACGCCACCGGGAACACGGCGTTCGGCGGAACGTAGCGGGGTTTCCGAATGCGGGGATACCAGGTCTCGACACCGCTGCGACTGGCAATGCTGCCGGTCACGGCGGCCGCGGCGGTGGCCAATGAAGTTGCGACGATGGACTTTCCCATGGCGCCAACTTACCCATGCGCAAGATCTGCAAACGCGCGCCTGCACCGGTCGTCACACAGTGGTCAGAACCGGGTCCGCTGGCGACCGACGCCGGCGTGCGCCGGCATGGTGCCTCCGGGCTGTGGTCGCGCTGATCGGGCCGGCAGCGCGCGGGGCTTGGGGCCCGCGGCGCCGTGTGGTCGCACCGTGGCGCCCCGCGCGGCGGGCGCCGGACTGCTCGGGGGCGGCCCGGCGAGAAGCGTTGCGCCGCCGACTCCGAACGGTCCTGCAGGCGTCGTTCCGAGCGGGCGCCCCAAATCCGCCTCCTGCAGACCGTCGTCCAGCCCGACGGGGATCGCCGTGAGGAGATCCCGGACCATGGTCGCCGGGTTTGTCGGATTCGCCAGCGTCGCCCGGGTCGGCTCACCCGGGCTGGTGGTGCGGTCGTAGGCCCATTCGACGATCACCCGCAGGGGCGCGTCGAGGACGTCGAGGATCGGCGCCGGTACGCCGATCTGGGCGAGCGGCATGAGCAGCGGCAGGCGCTGTGTGGGCAGCAGGTAGTACGTCGTGTCACCGGTGGTGCCCTGATTCAACGCACCTGCGACGGAGACGGTGTAGTGCTCGTGCAGGTAGACGATTCCGGCCAGTGCATTGAGGTCGGCCACCAGGTTCAGCGGACGCAGGGGGAAGTCGGCCCAGCCGTCGTACTGCTGCGCGATGTCGGCGGTCGGAAATCGGCAGTCGGTGCCGCCGGCATCGCAGCTGTCAGTGGGTGTCGCACCATCGAACGTGACCCCGAGGAAAGGGATGGAGAGGCCCGCGAAACGTTCGAGAAAGCCTCCGTTAGGCCGGTTCGGGTTACTGACGACCACGAACGAGACGGCCGGTGTCGTGCCGACGGAGTCGCGATACTGCGCGATGAGGTCGCGCTTGACGATCGAGGCGATCCTCGCGCTCTGCGAATACCCGAAGACTACGTAATCCAATGCAGGGCCTTCAGCACCGAGATGCCTTGCCTCGCAGGATGTTCGGCCCTGCAGACAGTTGCCCAGATTGTCGGCGCCTGCCGCGACAGACTCGTCGAAGCGGTCCGCGCCGGCCACCGGCCAAAACTGTTCGGGGGTGCCGACGGCCACCCGGTTATAGGTGCCGGGCACGGTCGAATCGGCCCGCACGGCGCCGGTGGGGGCGATGAACAGGTCGAGCGCGCTCTGCGTGTACTGCTCGACGAACGCCGGGGACTCGCCCACCAGAGGGTGTCCGGTGCCGCCCATGATCAGTGCGGTGGTGGCCGCCAGTTGAACAGTGATTGTCACCGACGCCGCCGCGGCGGCCGACACGGCCAGGCATAGCAAGCGCACAAAGGTGCCCATGGTGCCCACGGCGCCCCCCACACGCCACGCGCAACGCCCATGGTGGCTTCACCCGACCCACCACCGCGACCACGCTGCGCCATTGCAATTTCGCGGCCTCAGCCCATGGTGCGCCTGTTTCTCCAGTGCCGTGGCAAAAGCGGTTTCACAGAGATCCACATGGTTTCGCTGTGAAGGGCACTAAGCTGCTCAATCGAATTTGGTTGGCCGCCGGCAACGGCGCGCCACAACAAAAGGAGACCTCGTTCGATGAACAAGATGACGGCGGTAGCCGCGGCGGGCCTGGCCGCCGTTTCCTTGAGTTTCGCGCTCGTCGGGTGCGGTTCCGACAGCAAGAACGACAGCAAGACGTCCACCTCCACCTCCACCTCGACGTCCACTGAGACGTCGACGTCGAAATCCACTGAGACGTCGGCAAGTCCGGCGCCAGCCGCCGGCACGAACAAGACCATCCAGGATTACCTGAAGGAGAACCAGATCACCGAGACGCCGGTCAAGCGTGGCGATCCCGGTTCTCCCAACATCGATCTGGCAATGCCGCCAGGGTGGTCGGACGCCGGCCAGCAGACCCCGGACTGGGCGTACGGGGCGATCGTCTTCGACAGCCCGCAGGACAAGAATGATCCGCCGAGCATCATCGCGATCGTCTCCAAGTTGACCGGCAACGTCGACCCCGCGAAGGTTCTCGAATTCGCACCGGGTGAGCTGCAGAACCTGCCGGGGTGGACGCCGCTCGGCGATGGCGCCACCAAGAGCACGCTGAGCGGATTCGACGCCGTCCAGCTCGGTGGCAACTACACCAAAGACGGCAAGAAACGAATCATCGCCCAGAAGACGGTCGTGATTCCCGGCAAGGACGGTCTGTACGTCCTGCAGATGAACGCCGACGCGCTTGACGGGCAGGAGGGTCCGCTGATGGACGCGACCAACGTCATCGACGAGAAGACGACGATCACTCCCTGATCGGTGTCGTGGGGGCGGCTGTCGGTGCGTGCTTCGCGCGCCGGCAGCCGCTTTTTTCATTGGGAGTAGGTGCCAATTCGATTGCGGATGAAGAAGAATCGGCCCAACGAATACGCGGCCAGCCAGCTCACGTAGTGGGGTAGTCCACAGTTCCGCGTTCATCCACAGATCGGTTTTGGGCGTCGGTCGTTGTCGGTGGTTCGAACTAGTGTTCTAATCATGGGTTCGATCGATGCGGTGTTGGAGGCGCTCGACGATGTTGTCGAGGCGTTGGCCGCAGTCGATCTCGATGTGCTGGATCCACCGCAGCGATTCGCGGTGTTGGCGCGGTTGGAGACCGCGCGCCGCCGCCAGGTCGCGGTCTCGCACGCGGTGGTGGGGCGGTTGGAGCAGTTCGAGGGTTGCCCGCCGGTGCCGATCACGCTGGCCGATGTGTTGCGGATCAGTCCGCGCGAGGCCAAACGCCGGATCCGTGATGCCGAGCAGCTGGCGCCGCGGCGGGCGTTGACCGGCGAGCCACTACCCCCGCTGTTGCCGGAGACCGCGGCGGCCTGGCACGCCGGACTGCTCGACGGTGAGCATCTGCGAGTGATCCAGAGGTTCTTCCGCGACCTGCCCGACCATGTCCCCGCAGTGGAGGTGGAGAAGGCCGAACGCACCCTCGCCGAGCACGCGGCGATGCTGCGGCCCGATCAGGTGGACAAGATCGCCCACCGGCTGGCGTTGCACCTCAACCCCGACGGGGTGTTCTCCGAGGACGACCGGGCCCGCAAACGCGGATTCACCTGGTGCGGTGGACAACAGGTCGACGGCATGAGTGTCGGGCGGCTGATCGCCGACCCCGAGTTGCGGGCGCTGCTCGACGGCTGGTTCACCAAATTCGCCAGCCCCGGAGCGTGCAACCCCGCCGACCAAACCCCCACCCTGGCCCCGTCGACCGACGTGGCCGAGCGTGACCTGCGTAGCCACGCCCAACGCCAGCACGACGCGCTCACCGCCCTGGTCCGCGGTCAGCTCGGTGACCCGACACTCGGGCAGCACAACGGATTACCGGTCACGATGATCGTCTCAGCCACCCTGCAGGACATTCAGGCCAAGACCGGACACGCGGTCACCGCCACCGGCACCGGCACCCTGCTGCCGATCCCCGACGTCATCCGGATGGCCAGCCACGCCTACCACTACCTGGCCCTCTTCGACGGGGTCCGAGGCCAAGCGCTGTGGCTGGGCCGCACCAAACGCGTCGCGTCCGCTGATCAAAGGATCATGCTGCACAACAAGGAACGCGGCTGCACCCGCCCCGGATGCGACAAACCCGGATACCTCACCGAGGTCCACCACGTCGACGAATGGGCCCACGGCGGCCTGACCAACATCGACAAACTCACATTGGCCTGCCCCGCCGACCACCGTCTGCTCGACCACGGCTGGAAAACCCGAAAACTCCCCAACGGCGACACCGAATGGATCCCACCGCCACAACTCCCACTCGCAGCAGGCACCAACACCTACCACCACCCAGAACGACTACTCGGGAACTAGGCCCGCGAGAATGCCGACGCCTCGGCGACCTGCTGCGGGGTGGGCCGAACTCCGGTGTACCGCTCGAACTGCTCGGCCGCCTGCAGCGCGATCACCTCGGCGCCGGTGATCACCTGCTTGCCCGCCGCCCGCGCGGCGGCGATCAGTGGCGTCTCCGACGGCAGCGCCACGACGTCGAAAATCGAACGCGCGGCGGCGATCACGTCGTCGGCGTAGGCGGGCTCGTATTCCTCGGGGCCGCCGGCCATTCCGATCGGCGTCACGTTGACGATCACCGCAGCGCGGAGTTCGCCGACCTCGCTGCGCCAGTCGTAGCCCAGCCGTTGCGCCAAGTCCGGACCGCTGTCGGAGTTCCTGGCCACGATCGTTCCGTCGCCGAATCCGCTGTCCCGGAACGCCGTTGCCACGGCGCTCGCCATCCCGCCGCTGCCGCGGATCACCACCGCCGAGTCGGGGTCCAGGCCGTGTTCGGCGATCAACCGCTGCACAGCGGTGTAATCGGTGTTGGCCGCGGTCAGCACACCGTCGTCGTTGACGATCGTGTTCACCGCGTTGATCGCCCGCGCGGAATCCTCCACACGATCGACCAGCTCCAGCACATCCTGCTTGAACGGCATCGACACGGAACAGCCGCGAATCCCCAGCGCCCGCACGCCACCGATCGCGGACGCGATATCGGTTGTGGTGAAAGCCTTGTAGATGAAATCCAGGCTCAGCTGCTCGTAGAGATAGTTGTGGAACCGGGTGCCGATGTTGCTGGGTCGCGCAGCCAGCGAGATGCACAACCGGGTGTCCTTGTTCAGCGCAGGCTTAACCATGTCACCCGATCGCCCGCAACACCTGGCGCGCCATACTGCGGATCTCGGTGGCGAGCTCCGGATCAATATGTATCCCATTGCCTTTCGGGACGTCGAACTCGGTGGTCACCACTCCGGGCTCCTCGCGCTCCCAGTGCGCGCCGAAGCGATCGAGGATTGTCCGCATCGGCAGGTTGTCGCCGAGCACCCGCGCCGTGAATCGCTTCACTCCTCCGACCCGAGCCGCGATGATCAACGCGTCCATCAGGAAGTTGCCGATGCCGCGGCCCTGATACGCGTCGCCGACGATGAACGCGATCTCGGCCACCGACGGATCGGCCTCATCCCGGACGAACCGCACGTCGGCGACTACCGGGCCGTCCGCACCGTCGACGAGGACCCACACGAAGTGATCGACGTAGTCGACCTGGAACAGGTAGTTCATCAGCGCCATACTCGGTGCCCGCATCGACATGAACCGGCGATAGAGCGTCTCGGAGGAGAACTCGACAGGGCCGTTCGACGTCCGCGCGCTGTCACCGGGCAAGACCGGACGCAGCCACAGCTCGGTGCCGTCCTTGAGAATCACCGGGATCGGAGTGACGAAAGCGGCCAGCCGCTGCCGGGCCGTGCGGACCAGCCGCTCGCTGATCCCCGGCAGCTCGGCCATGGTCTCGAACGCCGCATGATCGCCGATGTAGCCGGTGAGCGGCTCGGTGGTGGTGATGGTCGCGGTGCGAGGCTTGTCACGCAGGAGTGCGATCTCGCCGACGATCACACCGGCGGAGACCGAATCCAGGACGATTTCACCGTCGTCGCCGACGTGGCGCACCTCGGCCCGGCCGGTATCGATGAGCAGGAAAGACACCGCCTGCTCGCCCTGCCGCATCAGGACCCGGCCCGGCGGCGCCTGCAACGGCCGCAGCCGTTCGGCCAGCGGGCGCAGCAGCTCGGGCCGGCACCCCGCGAACACCTCCATCTGCGCCAATCCCTCGGCGCGCACGGTGATCAACTCCGGTGCCGCCCCCAGTGCCGACGCCAGGCCGCTCTCGCCGCCCTCCGTCGTCATGCGACCTCCCTAGCCATCGACTTCGAGGCTACCGATGGCCCGCAACCCGGCGGACCGAATCGGCACACCGGGCCCGAGCTAGTGTTTGCCGACACAGGGCGCAAACGTCGGGGGTGCTGCGTATGCCTGCTGATCCTGCCGCTTCGCGGCGGCCACGCGAGCCCTGACGACGGTGACCTGCTCACAGCCGCGTACCCCGCGATCAAGGCCGTCGACCCGAACGCCACCGTCATCGGCGGCGTGTGGGGGCGGTGGGCAACATCCCGGGTGTGTCGACCAGCCCGGTGAAGTTCGTCAACCAGATGTATGCCGATGGGGCACATGGCTTTTTCGACGCGCTGTCCTTTCACCCCTACCACTATGTGACCCCGTTCTCCAAGGGCACGATGCCCGGCGAACCCATCGAACAGGTCGCGGCCATCCGCCTTGATGGCGGCCAACGGCGACGCCGACCGCACACTGTGGGCCACCGAATACGGTCTGCCGACCAGCGTGGTCGCCTGGCAGCAGGTAACCGGCTCCGGCCCGATGTTCATCTGCACCACGCGCGACACCGCAACCGGTGCCTTCGACGACGAGGCCAACGTCGGCATCTTCACAACCAACTGGACCCCAAACTGGCGGCCGAGACCGTCGCCGCGTTGATCGCCGATCTGGCGGACGGCACTGCCGCGCCCTTCGACGTGACGCCATACATGCCGGCAAATCCGTTCCTGCAGGGCGTACAGGTGTTTCATCCGTCAGCTGATCGATCAGGCCCTCGTTGTGCCGAAATTCGTTGTACAGCAGGTGAGTAGCGTGGTCAACGCAGTGGTGAAGACCATCGCAGGGGCTCTTGGCGTCCCGACCGCCGGACACGCAGCTGGGCCAGGCCTTCCGTCCCGGCCAGCCCCGACGGTCGCGTCCACACCGAGCGCGCAACGCCGTAGCAAGGCCGCTCAGCAGCGCGCCGATCGGACGGCATCCGGCGGAACCGCCGGACACTGCTCCACGGGGCACTCCGCGCGCCGAGACCCTACAAGTGCTTGGACCGGTTGACGAAACGGCCGGCGCGCGGCGAAAACAGCCATCCACCACCGGCTTTCGTCCCGCCGTCGACCGGGATGTTGTGACCGGTGACGAAACCTGACAGCTCTGAGGCCAGAAACAGCGCCACCCGCGCCTGATCTTCCGGCCACCCGACCCGACCGACCGGCGCCCACGACTGCCACAGGTGCTCGACGTCCTCGTAACCGGTGAGATAGTCCACCTGCGGCGTCTGGGTGAGATCGGTGCCAATGCCGTTGACGCGGATTCCGTGGCGGCCCAGATCGACCGCCAGACACGTCGTGAAATGTGCGACAGCAGCTTTCATCGCGCCATAGACCGGATCGCGCGGAAAGCCGCGCATGCCTTCCACCGAGTGGACGTTGACGACGTTGCCGCTGCCCGCCGCGATCATCGCCCCGACGAAGGCACGGGTGACCGCGAAGACATGGCGCAGGTTGACGTCGTACATCCGTTGCCAGGTCTGGGGTGTCGACTCCTCGAAGCCCACCAGCGGCCGGTAGTCACCGACGTTGTTGACCACGACGTCCACCCGCCCGTGTGTGCCCAGCACCGCATCGGCAAGACGGGTGACATCGTCGTCGATGGTCACGTCCACGACGTGACTGCGGATCACCCCGCCGACCGCCGTCACCTCGCGGCTGATGCGTTCGGCGCGGACCGGGTCGATCTCGGCGACCTCGACGACGGCGCCGTGTGCGGCGAACAGCGCCGAAATCGCTCCGCCGATACCGTCGCCGCCGCCCGTCACGACCGCAACGCGGCCCTCCAGCAAGCGATTCCAGTCCGCGATATCCGCGATTCCATGCGGGCCGTTGCTCATAGCGGCGCAGCCTACGCCGTCAGTAGGCCAGCAGGTTCACAATCTTGCCGAACGCGCTCGGCAGCGCTGCCGCCGCAGGCACCACCGCGGAGCGGGTGGGACCGAACTCGACGGCCTGCAGCAGGCCCGCCGTCAGCAGCCGGTAGCGCCGCGACATCCGCCGCCATTGCCGGTCGTAGTTGCCCGGCCGTTCCGCCAGAACACAATTCACCAACAGCTCGGCGCCGCCGAAGGCGATGCCGAGCCCTTCACCGGTCAACGCGTCGACGTAGCCTGCGGCGTCGCCCACCAGAAGGACACGGCCTGCTCGGCGCCCGGCCACCCGCTGCCGCAGCGGACCCGCTGCCCGCTCTGGGCCGTGCGAACATCCGTTGACCCGCTCGCGCAGCGCACCGAATTCGGCCAGCCTGCTCTCGAACGAACCCTGCTGCGCGGTCAGGATCGCAATGCCCACACAGTCGTCGGCCACCGGCGTGACGTAGGCCTCGGCGCCGTCACCCCAGTACACCTCGACACGGTCACTCCACGGTGCGATGCGCACGTGCCGCCGCAGGCCCCACCGCCGTGACCCGCCGCTGGGGCGAGAAAGGCCCAGCGACCGCCGGATCGGCGAATGCAAGCCGTCGGCGGCGGCGAGGTAGCGAGCACGAAAAGGCCCGCACTGCACCGATTCCGCGTCCTGGGTGATCGAGCCGATGCGAGCGTCCACCACGTCGACACCTGCGGCCTGCACCGCATCTGTCAACGCGGTGTGCAGAGCGGTTCGGCGCACTCCCATACCCGGACCGGAGCGAAACGGGGCATCCACCCGCCGCGCGGCATCGAAATAGGTGATGCCCCGAAACGGCTTGCCGGGCAGAACTATTCCGAGTTTGTCGAGCTGACCCACGGCGTAGGGCATCATTCCCTCGCCGCAGGCCTTGTCGATCGGTGCGCGGCGGCGTTCGACGACGGTGACTTTCAGCCCGGCCCGGGCGGCATGCAATGCGGTGACCAGACCGGCCGGGCCGCCGCCTGCCACCAGGAGATCGATCACGACAGGCTTGCCAGCGCGGCGTTTTCGGTGCGGATGCGCGTGCGCAGCAGCGCCGCGTTGAGCACGGTGAAGACCAGTGCGGTGATCCACCCGGTGTGCACCAACGGCAGGGCGATGCCCTCGGCGACGACGGCGACATAGTTGGGGTGGGAGAAGAACCGGTACGGACCGCCGTCGACGCGCGCAGCACCGGGGATGACCACGACCCTGGTGTTCCACTGCCGGCCGAGCGTGGTGATACACCACCACCGCAAGGCTTGCGCGCCGACAACTATCGCCAGCATCGGCCAGCCGAGGGCGGGCAGGAACGGCCGGTGCAGGCCGATCACCTCTGCCAGGGCGCCGGCCAGAAATCCGGTGTGCAGCACCACCATCAGCGGGTAGTGACTCGCCCCGAACTCGACACCACCCTGAGCGCGACTCCAGGCCAGATTGCGCCTCGCGACGACCAATTCGGCCAGGCGTTCGGCCGCCACCGCTGCGACCAGCAGCACATACCAGGTCATCAGTGCCAGCGCAGCAGCACCAGTTCCGAGCAGAACCCGGGACCCATGGCCATCATCACACTCGGACCTGCTGACGGACGCTTGGCGATGGTGTCGCGCAGCACGTGCAGCACCGACGACGACGAGATGTTGCCGATGTCGGCCAGCGAGCGCCAGGTGAGCTCGAGCGCCTCCTCGGGCAGCTTCAGGCTGTTGACGATCGCCTCGATGATCTTGGGACCGCCGGGATGACAGACCCAGGTGCCGATGTCGTCGAGCTCGAGGTCATGTGCGCCAAGGAATTCGGTGACGTCGTCAGGCAGGTAACGCTCGATGACGTCGGGCAGATCGGCCGACAGCACAAGCTCCAGACCATCCGCTCCTACGTCCCAGCCCATGGTGCGCAACGAATCCGGATACAAATGGCTACGTGAATCGATCACATCGGGCCCGCTGGCGTTGATCTTCTCCGCCCGGCGTTCACCGACGGCCACAACGGCCGCGGCACCGTCGGCGAACAGCGCGCTGCCGACCAGTCCGGGCAACGTCGGCTTGTTCGCCGTGTAGGTCATCGAGCACAACTCGACGGACACCAGCACCGCGACACCATCGGGATCACCGCGCAGATAGTCGTGCAGCCGAGCCACACCCGCCGCACCGGCCACGCAGCCCAGGCCGAACATCGGCACCCGGCGGACGTCGGGCCGCATCCCCAACCGGCCCGCGATCCGGGCCTCGATGGATGGGGCCGCGACTCCGGTGACGGTGGTCGACACGATCAGATCGACGTCCTCCGGCCGCAGCCCGGCCTCCTCGAGCGCACCCGCGATCGCTGCCGAGCCGAGTTCGACGGCGTTCTCGATGAACAGGTCGTTGGCTTCGCCGAAATCCTTCAGCGCGGGATACTGATCCAGCGGCAGGACGAAGTGCCGATTGTCGACTTTGGCACTGCGATGCAGCTTGCGAAGGATTTCTTCATACTCGCCATAGCCGCCGATGGTGAGGAACGCTTCGGTGACCTCGGCTTGGGTGTACCGGTGCGGCGGCAACTCCCCGCGCACTCCGGCGATGACACTGATCGGACGCATGTCATTGACACGAACGTCGCCCGACGCCGGTTCACCGATATTTGCCCGCGGTCCCATGTTCGACACGTCACCCAGTATGCCTCGCCGGGCCTCCTTCGCGAATGCCCACCCGTTGGTGCATCCAGGCCAGCGGCTTGGGCGCCCACCAGTTCCACCGCCCCATGATGTGCATGAACGCCGGAACCAGGACCAGGCGAACCAGGGTGGCGTCGGCCAGTACAGCCAACGCGAGACCCAGCCCGAACATCCGCATGAACGACACATGAGCCGCGGTCAGCGCGGCGAAAGAGATTGCCATGATCAACGCCGCGGCGGTGATGACACGGCCGGTGTGGGCCACACCAAGAGCAACGCTCTCGTCGTTGTCCGCGGCACCGCGCTGCGGTGATGCCAGCCAGAACTCCCGGATCCGCGACACGAGGAACACCTCGTAGTCCATCGAGAGGCCGAACGCGATGCAGAACAGCAGCACCGGGATGTTTGCCACCAGGGTGCCGGTGGAGGTGGTGCCCAGCGCGCCGAGATGGCCGTCCTGGAAAATCCACACCATCGCGCCGAATGCCGCCGTCAGCGACAGCACATTGAGCACCAGCGCCTTCAGCGGTAGCACCACACTGCCGGTCAGCAGGAACAGCAGCACCAGCATGATCGCCGCGATCAGACCGAGTACGGCGGGCAGCCGCGAGGTGATCGCATCCACGCTGTCCCGATTGGTCTGCGCCGTGCCCGCAAACTCGACCGTCGTGTTGCCCGGCGTCGGAACGTCGTGCAGCCGGGCTAGTTGATCCTCGGAGCGGTCCGAGAACAACGGGGCGGTGCTCTCCACCGTGAGAAGTGCGCTGCCAGAGGCTGATCCGGTCGCGGCGGTCGGCGGGCCGACGAGATTCCCTCGGACGAACGATCCCATCGGCGCCGACACCGACGGTACGTCCGCGACCCGCGACAGGTCCGCCGCGTACCGGGCGATCTGGGGGTCCGACAGGCCCGATGCATCCGGGATGACCACCGGGATCGCGGTCTCGGAGTTGTTGGTGAACTCACCACGCAGCAGGTCTCCAACCTGATGAGCCGACGCCGAGGTGGGCAGCACCCGATCGTCGGGAAATCCCGGCCGCACACCCAGGAAGGGCGCGCCGAGTATCACCAGCACCACGACACCGGCCAACCCGATCGGCACCGCCCGCTTCATCACGAATTTCGTTGCGCGATACCAGAACTGCTCTTCGACCGGGCGCTGCACGGGCTCGGCCCGGCTCAGGCTGCGCCGGACCAGGCGGCGCGCGTCGAGCGAGTCGAGCCGATCACCGAGCAGGCTGATCGCGGCGGGTGTGATCACGATGGCGGCCAGCGCGGCGAGCGCGACGGTGGCCACGCCGGCGTAGGCGAACGACTTCAGGAAGTGCATCGGGAACAGCACCATGGCGCCCATCGACAGCGCGACGGTGGTCCCGGAGAACAGCACGGTGCGGCCCGCCGACTCCATCGTTCGCATCAGCGCGGTCTCCCGAGCCGCCCCGTGCGCCAATTCGTCGCGATAGCGGCTGATCATCAGCAACGTGTAGTCGATCGCGAGGGCAAGGCCCATGGCGGTGGTCAGGTTCAGCGCGAAGATCGAGACGTCGGTGAAGAACGTCGTCACCCGAAGCACGGCCAGCGCGCCGAGAATCGCCACCAGCCCCACGGCCACCGGCAGCGCGGCGGCGAACACGCCGCCGAACACCCAGACCAGCACCAGGAAGCTCAGCGGAATGGCGATGGACTCCATGAGGAGCAGGTCGTGCTGCGACTGCTCGGTCACCTGCAGATTGACCATCGCCACCCCGCCGGTCCGCACCACGATGCCCTCGCGGTCTCGGCTGACCTGCGCGGACAACTCTTTGGCGTAGGTCTGCTGGTTGGCTTCAGTTCCGGTGATGCCGGCGGTGATCAGGCCCGACTTCTGATCCCGGCTCACCAGCGCAGCCGCGGCCTGCGGTGGCGATGTCCACGCCGACGAGATGCCGGTGACGTGGCCGGACCGTTTCAGCTGGTCGACGACGCCGGTTGCGGCCGCTCGCGCCGCCGGACTGTCGAAGCGGTCAGCCGCGGTGACGACGACCAGGAACTGCACGTCGCCCTGGTCGAACTTGTCGGTGAGCAGCTGCGTGGCGCGCGACGACTGCGAGTTGGGGTCGGCGAAGCCGCTGGGAGAGAGGCTCTTGGCGACCGGTACGCCGAAAACGCCGATCGCCACCATGACGAGGATCGCGACGGCGACCACCTGACGCGGTGCTGCAATAGCTAGCCGGGCAATCGCTCGCAGCAATGGTCCGTCCTTAGGTTCAGCCCTGCCTTCTGCTGATACGAACACGACCAGCAGGAGGTTCACAACGCCTCCCCGAACGGCCTCGCAACCTACCGGGCCACGGTAACCAATAGGGCACTCCCCGCGCATAGTTGTCGAACTCGGCACCGAACACGCGACGGAAGCGGGCCTCTTTGAACAGCGGCCCTACCAGGCAGTATGTGGTGAACACCACGGCGAGAACCAACTGATCGGGAGTCCAGGTCGGCACCGTCCAGACCGTGAGCGCGAACGCGACGTAGATCGGCTGCCGGGTGAGCCGGAACAGACCGGTCGTCGGCATCTTCGGGAAGACCGGCTTGCGGTCGCGCAGAAGGGCGACCCAGCCGAGGCTGCCGGTCTGCAGTGACAGGCCGGCGTCGAACATCGACTTCCCCAGCAGGACCCAGGCGACCGCATAGAGCGCGACGACGGCGGTCAGCGCCGCGCCCTGCGCCTGCCACCAGATCGTTCCGCTGGGCGTCCACAACGCGAACAGCGCGATCAGCTGAAGCGAGCCCGCGATGACATAGGTCGTCGGCGCAAGGGTGGCGCCGGTGCCGCGCGGCGCCAGCTTGGCCAGGAGGGCCCGGCCCCGGCCGGTGAGCAGCATGGAGTGGATGAGCGGGAACTGAAGGAGAAGCGCCGCGTTGGCGACCCAACTCCACGGGGCAGCCACCCTGCCGAACGAGCGGCTCATCCCGAAGTACATTGCGACGACCATCGAACCGACGGCCAGGACGAACAGCGCATGACAAACGATGCCGTAGCTCACGGCCAGGACTGCCCGGCCGCCGCCTTTCCGGGCGACGGCTGACGACACTATTGCCCGCACACACACCTCTCGCAAGCCCGTCACTGGCACCCGCGAGCACAACGTAGCGTGAGTCCATGAATCTTCGCCAGCATTTGCCGTTGCTGCGATGGTCGGTGCTGCGCACCGGCATCGGGATCCGGAACTTCAACAGGACGGGCCAGATCGGCGACGGCCGGGAGGCCGCGGCGGCCGACTACGTCGAGGCCAACGCCCGTCGCGGCGATATCGACAGCGTGCTGGCCACCATCGACGAGTACGCCTACGCCAAGTCATTTCTGGTCAACATCGGCGACGAAAAGGGCGCGCTACTCGATGCCGCGGTGCGCCGCGCCGATCCAGGACTAGCGCTCGAATTGGGCACCTACTGCGGGTATGGCGCGTTGCGGATCGCGCGGGCAGCGCCGTCGGCGCGGGTGTACTCGGTCGAGCTCGCATCGGCGAATGCCGCAGTGGCCCGGCGGATCTGGGCGCACGCGGGTGTGGCGGACCGCGTCACCTGCGTGGTCGGGACAGTCGGCGATGGCGGGCGCACGCTCGACGCGCTGCATGACGAGCACGGATTCGACTCAGGCACAGTCGATTTCCTGTTCATCGACCACGACAAGAACGCTTACCTGTCGGACTTGCTCAGCATCGTCGAGCGGGGCTGGCTACGCAGCGGGGCCGTCGTCGTCGCCGACAATGTCGGCTTCCCCGGCTCCCCGAAGTACCGTGCCTTCATGCACGACCACGAGGGCGACGGCTGGACTACGGTAGAACACCGCACTCACATGGAGTACCAGAAACTGGTGCCCGACCTGGTGCTCGAGTCGCAGTATCGCCGCTGAGCGAAACCAAACCCTTTGTCAGGCAGCCGCTTTGTGGGCGACTCTCCGACTGGAGCCGGTGCCCTTCCTGGCTCCCCCGTCCGCCTTGCCACTGCTCGCCCCCGGACCGGCCGCATCGGCCTTCGCGGAGGCCTTGCGGCTGGATCCGGTGTTGACCTTGCCCGGCTCCGCCATGACCGCCGCCGCGACGGGCGACTTCACCGTGGCGGCAAGGGTACTGGCGACCGGAGCCGCCGAGCCGGGCAGCGCGCCGCGGATCGCCTGCGCGATATCGGTGACCGAGTTCGTGACGAAGTCGACGCCGGCCTTGGCGACGAGGGTGACGCCGTCACGCACGGCGGCCGCCACCGTGCTGATATCGCCGGTCTTGACAGCCTGGACGACGTCGTAGACCGCGGTCTGCGGCGCCACGATCAGGCTGCGGGCATTGACGAACAACTTGCCTGCGAGCGACGGATTCTGGCTGACGGCAACACCATCCCAGCTTTGCAGCGTCCAGCCGTCATCCGGATTGCCGGTCACGACCACCACAGCGGTGTTGCCCAGCGGATGGGTGAGCATGAGCATGACGTCGGGATTGTCGACGTTCATCATCGTCCAGACCATGATCGTCGCGCCGTGCGAGAAGATCACCGGTTTGGTGTCACCATTGGCGATCACCGAGGCGATGGCACCATTGACCCGGGACTCGAAGCCGTTGCCGGTCTCGCCGAGCGGGATGGGCAGGCTGCGCAGCCCGAGGGTCCAGCCCACCGGGATCAGGAAGTAGCCGATGCGGCCGAGCCCGCTGTCGATCGGTGATCCCTCGAAGATGCCTGCGCTGATCTCCCGGAAGCCACCCTCCTGGATGGGCGTGAGACCGGTTTCCGTCGCTAGCGGGGCTGCCGTCTGGTGGGTGCGGATCATGTCGGAGACGTAGATGCTGTCGTATCCGCCGTCTTTGAGCTGCTGGGCGATGGCTTCGGCCTGCTGTTCGCCGAGATCGGTGAGCTGCGGTCCGGGCACCTTGGTGTCGATCCCGGCTCCGGCGATGTTGCCGTAAGACTCGCCGTGCCGCACCCAGGTCAGGGTGATCGAGTCGGCGGCCCATGCGGGCAGCACCGACATCACGAGGAAGGCGACGGCCGAGACCATCGTCGCCAGCACTTTCAATGCTCGGTGCCGAACGCCCGCGTGATTTCGCATCCCGAACTCCATCTGATCCCCGACAGTGATACGCGCTCAGACCCTATCGATTGTGCGCCCGGTCACAGTACACAATCGGAAATCTGTCTACAAGCGACGTGCGGGGTCTCGGCGAACTAACGATCGCATGGAGAGTCGGCATCGTCGGTCGCCCGCCCGGCGCGCGCATGGTGTCGTGGAAGTCGATGTCTTCTTCTGCGATCCGCGCCGCAGGCGCAGCGGCGGCCGCGGCATGCGCCGCTCTGCTGATGACCGCCCTGCCACACGCCGCCGCGGCCCCCGACTTCGACACGTACGGCTATCTCGACTCGACGGCCCGCTGTTCCGGCGCCACGATGCTCTTCGGCAGCACGGACAGCTCCCGGGTGGCGATCTGCAAGACGACGGCCGGCGGATACGAGTACCGCGGCGTGCGAGTCCGCGACGGCGCCAAGCTGGTGCTGTCCGCGTCCAGCTCCGGCGACGGCTCCTACAGCGCGGTCAATGACGGAATCACCTACACGGTGAGCTCGAGTGCGCTGGTGGTCAGCTCCGGCACGACGGTGGTCCGCAAGGAATCGTGGGTGGACTTCCACGGTCCGCAGACGTCGACCTCGACCTCGACCTCGACCTCGACCTCGACCTCGACCTCGACATCGACTGCACCCTCCACGTCGACGTCACCGACCACGTCGTCGGTACCCACCAGCACCACGCCCACGTCGACGACGCCGTTGCCCCCGCCATTGCCCGCCGAGGTCGGCGGCAGCGGTCACCGCTGACCCCGCAGCGCCGACGTCACACTCCGCACGCCCCGATCCGCGGCCCTGAGCACGTCGACGCCGACCGTCTGCGCAACCCGACTGTTCTCCACCTCGGCGATCTTGTTGATGCGAGCGAGGATACGGCGGCCGTCGCCGGTCAGCCGGCACAACGGTGAGGTGCGGTGATCGGGATTCGAGCCCAGTTCGACAAGCTGATCGTCGACGAGCTCGTTCGCGACCCGTTGGACCGCCTGCCGAGTCACGCCCAGACGACGAGCCGCTTGGGGCACGGTCAGGGGTTCGTCGGAGATGACGCTGAGGAACTGCCAGCGGGCCTGGGTCTGACCTTCGTGAGCCGCAATCGCCTCCCCCGAACGCCGCAACAGACCCGCGAGCTCGTAGACGTCGGCCACCAGCGCGGCCATCTCGTCGGACATCACACCTCCGATATTTGACAAAATGTTGTCATTACGATTCGATGTTGTCATGCTATCCGCGAGCCCGGCGGTAACGAATCTGAACAGCGCGCTATGCAGCGCGATGGCCAACCGTCCTGCCACCCAGGGATTTCCGTATCTCGCCGAGACGCTACGACGGGCCGGCGTGCGGACCAACACCTGGTGGCTACCGTCGATGCAGAGCTATTACGACACCGAACTCGGCTCCGTGGTCGTTCAGTCGCCCGCCCTGCTCGACGGCATGGCCGACGTGCCGGCCTTCGACCGCTCCGCGCTGATCGCGGCTCTGCGCGCCGACCAGGCCGGACACACGACGTTTCCACAGTTCGCCCAGCGGGCGTGGCGCGCCGGTGTAGTGCGTTGGGTTGTGGACCTCGAGCAGCGCACGTGCACGTACTTCGGCTCAGGCGAGCAGACCTACGTCGAACAGTATGCGGCCGTGGATGTTCCGGTCAGTTGACGGTCAACTGCAGCCTCTCGAGGCGGCGCACCAGAAGGCTCGGCAGCCACCGACCGACTTCGGCGGCGTCGACGTTCGCGGTGCGCTCCAGCAGCCGGCCGATGACGATCTGAGCCTCCAACCGAGCAAGGGCCGCCCCGACACAGAAGTGTGCACCCTTACCAAAGGTGATGTGCCCCTTGCCCGCCGGTCGATCGAGCCGGAACTCGGCGGGATCGTCGAAGTGGGACGGGTCCCGGTTGGCAGCTCCCCACAACAGCAGCAACCGCGAACCCGCCCCGAGTTCGACGCCGAACAGTTCGGTGTCGTTGACGACATGGCGATAGTGCCCACGGAACGGCGGCTCGTAACGAAGCACTTCCTCCAGGAACGCCCCGAGTAGGTCCGGCCTCTCGCGCAGTCGATGCTGCACATCGGGCAGGGTTGCGAGAAGGTAAGCGGCAGAACCGATCAGCGACGCGGTCGATTCTCCTCCGGCGCTGAACAGTGTGATCATCATCGCGAGCGCCGCAATGTCGCTGAGGTCACCGGCGGCACATGCCGAGGCCAGATCACCCAACAGGTTGTCACGAGGCTCAGTCGCCGCCCGTCCGAATTGGTCGGCGATGTATCCGCTGAGCTCCATCACGGCGACGCCGGCGGATTCCATCTGGACCGGCGTCACCAAACCTTCGACCACCTGGGTGGCCGCATATCCCCACTGGATGATCCTGTCGATGTCGCTGTCGGGCACTCCGATGATCCGGCCGACGATCATCATCGGCAGCCGATTGGCCATCGCACTCATCCACTCGATGCCGTCGTCATCGGCACTCGTCTGCCACACCGCCCTTTCGGTGTCGACGATGAACGGTTCGGCGGCTCGGATGCGTTTCGCGGCGAGTTGGGGCAACAGGAGTTTCCGGTGGATCGAATGCACAGGTTCGTCCGCTGTCGCCAAAGCCTGCATCTCGCCGCCGAGTTCGCCGATCGGGAACGCGGTGACGGTGTGAGGAGCCTCGTACATCATCGTGGCCGTCAGGTTCGAGGAGAAGTCACCGACACGGGCGACCGCCTCGTTGACGGCACCCCAGCTGCTCACGGCGTAGAAACCCGAGTCTCCGATGCGGTGGACGTCGCCGGTCTGATGCATGCTCGCGTACAGCGGGTGCGGATCCTGGATGTACCGGTCTTCGAAGAGCGCCAGCCCCAAGCGGGTATCGGCCGATGTCATCTCTTCACGCTGAGCGGGGCGAGGCGCCGCGTCAATCGTGACCGGGCAAGTCGATACCAAGCTTGCGGTCAGGGTGGTAGCGGTGTCTCAATCGGGAGCTCTCAGCAGGGTGAACAGCCCATTGCGGCGAGGTTGTTGTCTCAATGTTGAGAAGATGGCTGCCATGACTCGCAACGACTGGGTGTTGGGCGGCGACCGCGCCGCGGCGGCGGCGGAGCGCATCTACACCGCCGCGACCGAGCTCGTCATCCGCGACGGGTTGGATTCCTTGGATATCGACACCCTGGCCGCGAGGGTCCACTGCTCACGGGCCACGGTGTACCGCCACGCCGGCGGCAAGGGTCAGATCCGCGACGCCGTGCTCATGCGCCTGGCGGCTGGCATCATCGACACGGTTCGGCAGTCGGTGGACGGCCTCACCGGCGCGGAGCGGGTGATCACCGCAATTACCGTGGCGCTCCGCGAGATCCGATCCGATCGGCTGCGGCGCCTGATGTTCAGCACCGGCAATTTACCGGATCTGAGGGATTTGCATTCCTCGCCGGTGCTCGCCCACCTGGCGGCCGAGCTCACCGGCATCACCGATGACGATCCGCAGGCCGCGCAATGGATTGTGCGCGTTGTCGTCTCGTTTGCCTACTCACCAATCGCCGATATCCGCGAGGAACGGCGGGTCCTGGAGCGGTTCGTGGCGCCGGCCTACCGTCCCGTCACCGTTGGCCGGTGATGACCGACACCGCCTCGTAGAGCGGGTCGGGCGTCGTCGATATACCACCGATGTACGGGTGCGACGCCTCCACAAGCAGGAACAGATTGGTCGCCACGATCAGGCCGACGATGGCCACCATCGGGTAGTGCAGCCCAGCCTTGTCCACCCCGTAGATCACGACGGTGCCCAGGACCAGTGCACTGGTCAAGAAGATCACCGCCCACAGCGGCCACGGCGGCCCGGTGTCTTCGCGGGCCGTGAGCAGGCGGACGGTGCGGGCCTGGCTCATCTTGTCGAGGTTGGCGTATGACGTTGAAAGAACGGTCTTCTGGCTGTCGGTCGTCGCGGTGACCTGCCGGTAGGCCGACATCAACTGCGCCAGCGCATCGTCGGTCCCGGGTGAGCGAGTACCTGGGCCTCGTTCCCACTCCGCGATCGCGGACTTCTCGTAATCGAGCAGGCTGCGCCGCAGACGATCAGCGTCGGACTTGTCGAAAGCGACTAGATCCCTTGCCATTTCGATGGCAGCCGCACCTTCGGCGCGCGCGTTCGCGTCGGCGGCGCTGATCTGACCCCACATCGACGACGACATGAACCCGATCAGGAAGGCGTAGATGAAGCCGATGAATGTGTAGGTGAATTTGGTGACGTCGTTGTGCTCGTCACGCGTCAACGCGGGGAACCGTCGCCGAATCACCCTGGCGATCAGCATCGCTCCCCCGGCGATGACCACGATCAGACCGACGAGGAGCAGCCCCGGTGGGACATTGCTCACCAGCCATCCACTCATCGACGACTCCCCCAGACAACACCCGGCAGCTGGAGTCTAGTGCGCATCCCCCGCCGAACGGGCCCGCTCAGGCTCGCGCGCCCTCGTAGGCAGGTTCGACTTCGACAAGAAGCGCCATGCCGTGATGCGGAATCATCTCGACCGCAAAGCTGTGCAGATCGTCGACGACCGCGATGTGCGCTCCGGTGAACATATCGCGCACGGTCGCACCCGGCGGCAGAGTCTTGGATCGGACAGTGCCCGCGATGTCCTCGTTGGCGAAGTTGAGGACGGTCAGCTGATACTGCTCGGGCGCGTCGAGCTGGTGCACCATCACCAACATGCCGCGATGCGACACCTCGGGAATGTCGACCTGCCGACTGGTCGCAATGCCGTAGTGCGCCCGCACCCGCAGTATCGCCTGAAGTTGACGCAGGAAGCTGGTGTCGTCGGCGAGCTGTTCGGGAATCGACCCGTACAGGCTTCGGCCACGCGGCATCCCCGCGTTCGACTTCGTCGCTGCCGGGTTGACGCCCATCAGGTCGTGTGCGGCGCGGTGGATCCAGCGCGTGTCGCCGCCGTGCAGCAGATCGGCGACCTCGGCCGACGGCAACGTGAGCATGCCGCACAGGTCCCAGCCGGACAGCGCGAACACCCCTGGCTGAAGTGCGTTGAACATCGCCAGCAGCAGGTGTGCCCGGCGAATGCGGTCGATGTCGTCGTCGATGTCGTCGAGGTCGCGGTATCCCAGCGTTGCGGCGATCACTGTCGCTGTGGTGCAGGCGATTCCGTTCGTCGTGAAGACGCGGTTGTACGGCGCGGCCGGTCCGGTGAGCGCGTCGGTGAGATCGGCGCGAACACGTTCGCCGAGGGTCTCTCCGGTGATCTCCTGGCCTTTGTAGGTGTAGATGTCGTCCTTGTGACCGTTCGACCAATGCACCAGTTCGTAGGTCAGCTCATCGTGGTTCTGCAGTGCGTGCACCAGTGATGCCGGGTCGACGCCCAGTTCGATGGCTGTGCGCAGCGTCAGGCGCAGAAACTCGGTGTCGGCGGTCGCCAGGGCGTGGTGATAGGCGGGCCGGTTGACGAAGTCGTAGGACAGGTCGGCGCCGGTGCCGCTGGTCTCCTTGATGTCATCGATCGTCAGGTTCAGTTCCTGGAAGGTGAACCCGCCGAGCTTGCGCACCATGCTTCCGATGAACTGGTTGGCTGCCTGCGAAAGCGGGTGACCTTCCGACCATCCCACACCGTCTTCCCCGGACGTCTTCTCGGCGCCGAGGAAGCCGTTGGCGTCGAGGCGCAATCCGCCCGACCCCAGATCGGTCAGTGAGTGCAGTGCGTCGCCGATCACCAGGCGCATCCCGGCGAAGGACGGGTCGAGCCAGTTGATCGAGGGCTGCCCCTCCTTGAAGTAGTGCAGATACACCCACCGCCGCTCGATACCGTCGATGCCGACGACGGGGCGGGTCACACTCCAGTTGGTCTCCTTGATGCCCTCGGCGTAGAAGATCACGCGTTGCAACCGCCCGATGATGTAGCCGGCCTTGTCCAGCCATTCCTCGGTCGCGGCGTCGACGTTGACCGAGTCCCGGCCGTGCGGAACGTCGGGCAGGTGCTCCCAGTCCAGCGGATCGATGTCGATCATGTGGTAAATGCCGGGGTAGTCGGCGTATTTCATCTCCGCCAGCCGAAAATCGGCGCCCTTGCCGGTGTGCCCGGGCACGATGTCGTCGAGAATGGTGCCGCCGTACCAGTTCGCGGTGCCGCACATCTGGCGGAACTCGTCTTCGGTGCCGAACGCCGGGTCGATCTGGGTGCTGATCCGGTCGAAGTGGCCGTCCACGCTGGGGGTCAGTTGCCAGCCGGCGATGCCACCGGCACGTTTGACGGGGCCGGTGTGGATTCCCTCGATACCGATCTCTGCGAAGGCCTTCCACATCGCCTCATCGGCCATGGCCTTGAGGAATGACTCTTCGGGCCGGGTGATGAGCGACAGCGGATACGCGGTGAACCACACCGACGCGGCGTCGACCGCACTGCGCGGGCTGGGCGTGGCATACGGGTTCTGCCACATCGAACCCTGGCCGGAGAATTGCTGGCTGATCTCGTTGGCGTCGGCGAGCATCGATTGTGACAAAAGCCACGACACGTAGGCCTGGTTGTCCGCCGTCGGCGAGCCGTCCTGCGCAATCGATCTGCGCACGAACGGATTTCGCACACGAGGACGGAACCGCAACGTGCGAGGTCGGGCGGGGTGCAGATGCTCGTCGTAGGTGATCTCGGCAGGCGCATTGCCGGTTTCACCCTCGTCGGGCGGTCCATCGTCGGGCAGCCCATCAGATGTGGACTCCACCGTCTGCGACATGAGACTCCTGACTTTGTCTTGCTTCAACCTTGCCTGCCAAACCCGACGACGCGCCACTCGAGTATTGCCACCGCCGGCCGGGGTCGAAACGCCTCGCGGGTCATGCGCCTAGCCTCGACGGTATGGACGAACTCTCCGATGAAGCGGCCGCGTTCCTCTCCGAGGGCACCCGCACGGCAAAACTCGCGTATGTCGCGGCGGACGGCAGGCCGCTCGTCGCGCCGGTATGGTTCATCGTCGACGGTGGCCAACTCGTTTTCAACACCGGCAAGACGACAGCCAAAGGGCATGCGCTGAGCCGCGACCCACGGGTCGCGATCTGCGTCGACGACCAGGATCCGCCGTTCTCATTCGTCCAGGTTCAGGGCACCGCATCGCTCAGCGAGGATCCCGATGAGCTGCTCGAGCTGGCGACCCGCATCGCGGCCCGCTACATGGGAGCTGAGCGCGCCGAGGAATTCGGTAGGCGCAACGGCGTGCCGGGTGAGCTGGTCGTGCGGGTGACCCCGACGAAGGTGATCACGGCGTTCAACGTCGCCGACTGATCAGAAGAACGGGTTGCTGTTCTTCTGGTGCTCGGCTTCCTGAGGGCGCGGGCCGAATCGGGCGATGTAATCCTCTTCGACGCGGGCGTTCTTCTGACGCTTGACCACGTCCACCAGATTCGGGTCCAAACCGTGCACGGCGAGCCGATGACGCCGCCAAACCTTGTTCAGCGCAAGTGAAATCGCCAGCGTCCACAGATAGAGCGGCACCGTCATCTCGGCGTGAACGTACACCGAGTTGTTCTCCACGGGCAGCAGCCAGAACGGCGCCAGAAGGAAGAACGGCGGGATCGCCGCTTTCAGCATGAACCGCTTGACGGCGCCGGGTCCCGCGAGATCGTTCGCGACCCATTCCCGCATGGAATCGGGCAGCCGTCGGAACCCGTACGAGTACATGATGAGTTGGCCCAGATTGGGCCGATCGGCGGACGTGGCATCCTCCTCGGGTCGCGGTTTCCTAACCCGCAGCCTACTCGCCGTCGCGCGCGACAATTTCGGTTGAGCTGAGGCGTTGATCACCCTGCTGCCGCCGTGCTTTGTGCCGGTACATGTCGATATCGGCCTCGCGGATGAGTTCGGCGGCGTCCGCTGTCGGGCTGGATGCCCACCCCACTGATGCTGTGAGTGTCACCTCGCTGCCATCCACGGGATACACGCCGCTGACCGCAGCCCACACGTCCTGCGCCAGTTGCTCGACGGCGGACGTGCTGACGTCGTCGACGGCCAGGACGACGAACTCGTCGCCGCCGAGACGGTAGACCGCATTGGGTGATGCCACCGCTCCGGCAAGCCGCCCCGCGGCCGCTTCCAGAACGGCATCGCCTGCGGCGTGGCCGTGCGCATCGTTGACTTTCTTGAACCCATCGAGGTCGATGAACAAGGCGGCCACGCAGTCACCGGGGCGAGCGGTGCGGTGCTCGGCGATCCGAGCGACGAGCGAGTGCCGGTTGTGCAGGCCGGTGAGCGGGTCGGTCACAGCGCGATGGGCTAGTTCGGCTTCGGCGTCCTTGCGGGCGGTGACGTCCTGAAGCTGGGTGATCACGACGTCGGCGCCGCCGTGTGCGCCGGGCGCCACCACCGCGGCGCGATGAACCCAGATGACGGCGCCGTCGCTGCGGACGTAACGAACCTCGGTGGCGATCCGATCCACCGAGCCGGACAGCAACTCGCGCCAATCCTGTTCCGCCACAGCGACATCGTCGGGGTGGACGCCGTCGTAGTAGTGAATCACCGCTTCGTCGTTCGGCCGGATCCCCAGCAGCTCGCGCAGGGCCGAGTTGATGTAGAGCGCCTGTCCGTCGGTAGTGAACACGGCCTTCCCGAACGGCGCATTGTCCATGCTGATCTCGAACAGCCGCTGAGCGTCGTCGCGGGCCCGCTCAGCCTCGACCCGCGCTGTGACATCAGCCACCTGCACATACAACCCACGTACCTGCCCGTCGACCACGTCGGGCAGGTACGACGCCTGCACATGACGAACGACGCCGTTGTGGTCGGTCAGAGTTTTCTCGAAGATCTGATCCTCGCCCGCTATCGCGGCGTAGACGTACGGCATGCTCGCCTCACCGAGGTCGCCTACCAGCAGCTCGGTGATGTGCATGCCGCGGATCTCGGCGGGCGCCTTGCCGAAGAATTGCCGGTGGGCCTCGTTGGCGACCACGTTTCGGAGATCGCCGTCCCAGTACGCCACCATGGCCGGCAATTTGTCGATGAGCTGCCGCAGTCGATCGTGGTCACCGAACGCATCGGTGTCCGACATGACACATCCCTCCGGCATCCACCGCGGAACCTCACCCGAGACTCTGTCGCCAGCATCCACTCCAGCCCAAACAGGCTACGGGCACCATCGGCATGCCCGCGAGATTTGGTGGACTTCGGCGTCGGAACCAGCTGTCGCCGGGCAGATTCCGCCCGTACCAACGCCCTGAACTGCTCAAACTCTGTGGAGCTAAGGGGAATCGAACCCCTGACCTTCTCGATGCGAACGAGACGCGCTACCAACTGCGCTATAGCCCCTTGGTCGCTAGCAGGCTACCAGTCGCAGCCCGCCTAGTTGAAACCGGCGACCTACTGGCCGGCCGCCCGCGGCAGGTCGAAGTGCCGGGCGAACGCGACCTCGTCGAGGTGCTCGAAGATCGGGTCCTCGTCGTCGATGTCCAGTACCGCGGCACCGGGACGACGCAGCCGGGACGGCACGACATCGAATTCACGGTCCTCGGTGTTCTCGACCCCGAGCCGCGAGCGCGCCATCCGCTGCTGGCGACGCCGGCGCACCTGCTCCTCGATCCTGGTCTGACGACGCAGGTAGCCCAGGTACAGCACCGTCACGGCACCGGCCGCGCCGGTGACCCACCACAGGTCGGAGCTGACGGTGAACGACAGCGTTGCAGTGATGACCATGATCGCGGCCATCGCCACCAGCATCCGCTTGCGGAAGCGGTACTTGCGCGCGCTGACCGCCGCGGCCGTCGTCGACTCCGAACGACGCGGCCGGCTCGCCCGGGGCGTCACGGTCGTCGCAGGCTCGTCCTCGGCCTCCAGACCCGAAGTGTCCTCGACGTATTCGTATTCGTCGTCGGTGCCGTCCTGCGGCTGATCCTCAGTGACCGCCTGGAACTGATCGGTGTCGTCGCTCGCCGGCACGGTGTCGGCGTGCTCGTCCGGGGTCTCGTCGCTGGTCTCCTCGACCTCCGCCACGGGTTCGGCGACCACCGGCGCCGGTGCTTCGTCGAACAGGCTCGGCTGGACCTGGGCGCTGCGCGCGGTGCCGCCGACGGGCAACGCGCCGGAGTCCTCGTCGACCACGTCGACGTCCAGGTAATCCGACTCGGCCTCCTCGGTGACCGCAGCCACCACGACGACTGTGCGGGTTCGCGACGGCGTCGCCTCCGCGTCGGAGTCCAGCTCGTCGAACTGGTCCCCTTCGGGCTGCCAGTCCGGGTCGTGCCGATGACCGGCCGAGGGGCCGCTGCGCTTGAACCGGCGCGACTTCGCACCGCCGTTGAGCACTCGGGTGGCAAGCGCGACGTCACTGATCCGGCGGACGTTGTCACGCTTGCTGATGAGCATCGGGACCAACACGAACAACCACAGCACCACAAGCGAGATCCAGAGCAATGATTGGGGGATGCTTGGCATGGTGGCCTGCTCCTTTCGCGTCCAGGCTAGGTCCGTGACCTTGGCAACCCGGGACGGCGCGCCGGAGTCAATTACACACTTGTAATTTGCCCTTGACAAGCACCAACAGCCACAAATGTCACATTAGTAACAAGTCGCCTCGGCAATCATGCCCAGTGCGCCAGCCCGCGGTGCACCAGCCGACCCACCACGGAGCCCTCGACCTCTTCCACCGTCATCCCCACCAGCAAGTGGTCGCGCCACGCTCCGTCGACGTCGAGGTACCGCTGCAGCAGGCCCTCCTCGCGAAAGCCGACCTTGGCCAGCACCGCGCGACTCGCCGCATTCTCCGGGCGCACCGTCGCCTCCACCCGATGCAGACCGACCGGCCCGAAACAGTGGTCGAGCCCCAGCGCGAGCGCACCCGTGGCCACCCCCGCGCCGGTGACGGCGCTGGACACCCAATAGCCGATCCAGGCTGAGCGCAACGCCCCGTGCGTCACATTGCCGATCGTGAGCTGACCGCTCAACTGCCCGTCGAGTTCGATCACGTACGGCAGCATCCGGCCCTTGCGCGCCTCGCCCCGAAGACCCGAGCACACCGGCGGCCAGGACGAAACTGCATGCCGCACAGCCCAATCCATCTCAGCAGTCGGTTCCCACGGCTCGAGGTAGCGACGGTCGGCCAAGCGGATGCGGCTCCACATCGCCGCGTCGCGCATCCGCACCGGGCGCAACCGGATGACCCCGGCGCCGACCCGCAGCGGACCTACGGAAGCAGGCCAGCCCGGGTGCAGGGAACTGTTGCGCCACAAATTCACTTCTGCTCCGCGGGTCAGCCGCGTTGAGCCAGGAAGGCGACGTCGACGACCTCGCCGGTCCGGACCTGATCGAGCTCGGTGGGCACCACGACCAAGCAGTTGGCCTCGGCCAGCGTCGCCAACAGATGCGACGACGCTCCCGGGGCGCCGCCGAGCGCCTGCACCAGATACTCGCCGGTGTCCTGGTCGCGCATCAGCTGTCCACGCAGGAAACCCTTGCGCCCTGGCACCGACGAAATCGGCGACAACGCCCGGGCCTGTACGACACGCCGAAGTGACTGGCGCTTACCCAGTGAGAGCCGGATCAGCGGGCGAACCATGACTTCGAAAACGACCAGTGCGCTGACCGGGTTCGCCGGCAACAGGAACGTCGGGACCCGTTCGCGGCCGAGCTGCCCGAAGCCCTGAACCGATCCGGGATGCATGGCGATCCTGGTGACTTCCATCTCGCCGAGCTTCGACAGGACGGCTCGCACACCTTCGGCCGCAGCCCCGCCGACCGCACCGGCGATCACCACCAGCTCGGCACGGTTGAGCTGACCCTCGACGGCCTCGCGCAGCGCCTTCGGCTCGGTGCTGACGATGCCCACCCGATTCACCTCGGCGCCGGCATCGCGCGCCGCGGCGGCGATGGCATACGAGTTGACGTCGTACACCTGGCCATTGCCGGGCGTCCGGGAAATGTCGACCAGCTCGCCGCCCACACTCATCACGGTCACCCGGGGACGCGGATGCACCAGCACACGCTCGCGGCCGACCGCGGCAAGCAATCCCACCTGCGCGGCGCCGATCGTCGCACCGGCACGCACCGCGACGTCGCCGGGCTGCACGTCGTCACCGGCCCGCCGGACATAGGCACCCGACCGAACCCCGCGCAGCACTCGCACCCGCGCCTGACCGCCGTCGGTCCAGCGCAATGGCAGCACCGCGTCGGCCAATGTCGGCATCGGCGCACCGGTCTGCACCCGGGCGGCCTGCTTGGGCTGCAGCCGGCTGGGGGTCCGCGCGCCGGCCTCGATGACACCCATCACCGGCAGGCTGATCTCGCCACCCTGCTCATCGTCGGAATCGCCGCCGAGACCCTGGACATCCACGCTGCGGACCGCATAGCCGTCGATGGCGGCCTGGTCGAAACCGGGCAGGGGATATTCGGTGATCACTTCCTCGGCGCACATCAGGCCCTGGGACTCGGCGATCGGCACGCGAACCGGGCGTGGTGCCACCGCCGCGGCCGCCACTCTGGCCTGCTGTTCTTCTACCGAACGCACCGCGCGCCTTTCTGCCTCGAGCTCCGGTCGCGCGGACCCGCCGCAGCTCCTACTGTTCGGTCTTATCGGTCAGGCCCAGGCGTGCCGTCAACCATCGCCGCAAATCCGGGCCATAGTCGTCACGATCCAACGCAAAGTCAACCGCAGCCTTCAGGTAGCCGCCGGGATTTCCCAAGTCGTGTCGAGAGCCGCGGTGCACCACCACGTGGACCGGGTGCCCCTCCTTGATCAACAACTCGATGGCGTCGGTCAGCTGGATCTCGCCGCCGACACCCCGGTCGACACGACGCAGCGCGTCGAAGATCGCCCGATCCAAGATGTACCGGCCGGCGGCGGCGAACAGCGAGGGCGCGTCCTCCGCTTTGGGCTTTTCCACCATGCCTTTGACTTTGAGCACATTCGGATTCGCCGCATCGGGGACCGGCTCGACATCGAACACGCCGTACGCGCTGACCTCGTCCTCGGACACCTCGATGGCGCACAGCACCGTGCCGCCCCGCTTGGCCCGCACCTTCGCCATGGTCTCGAGCACACCGGTCGGCAGCACCAGGTCGTCAGGCAGCAGAACCGAGACCGCGTCCTCGTCCGGCGACAGCACCGGTTCCACACAGCCGACGGCGTGGCCCAGACCCAGCGGCTGGTGCTGCACCACGGACTCGACCTTGATCAGCGCCGGAGCCCGGCGCACCTTCTCGAGCATCGCCTTCTTGCCGCGGGCCTCCAACGTGCCTTCCAGCACCAGATCCTCGACGAAGTGGGCGACCACGCTGTCTTTGCCTTCGGAGGTGACGATCACCAGCCGCTCGGCTCCCGCCTCCGCGGCTTCCTCTGCGACGAGCTCGATACCCGGCGTGTCGACCACCGGCAGCAATTCCTTGGGCACAGTCTTGGTTGCGGGCAGGAATCGCGTTCCCAAGCCGGCCGCGGGAACGATCGCTGTGCGCGGAATCGGGACCTCTGGCGGCCTCATCGTTCACACCCTAACGGCAACATGTTGGTCCTTCACTATGGCGCAATGCAGTTGCGCGCTGACAAGGTGGACGGCGTGCTCGCCGGTACTAAAGCCCAACACCGGGCTGCCCTGTTGGCGGCGCGCCGGACAGTGCCTCACGAGGTGCGGGCGGCAGAGGCGCTGGCGCTCTGTGCGCACCTCGACGAGTTCGTGGCTCCGGATGACACCGTGTGCGCCTACCTGCCGGTGGGCACCGAGCCGGGTTCGCTGCAGGTGGTGGACCGGCTGCACGACGTGTGCGCCCGGGTGCTGCTGCCGGTGACGCGCACCGGAGCCGACGGTGAACCGGTGGCCCTGCTCTGGAGTGTCTACGTCCCCGGCGAGCTGGTCGCCGCGCGATACGGGCTGCTCGAGCCTGCCGGGCCGGTGATGGCGAGCTCGGCCTTGGGAGACGCCGACCTCGTCCTCGTGCCGGCGCTGGCGGTGGACCGTCGAGGGGTGCGGCTGGGTCGCGGCGGCGGCTTCTACGATCGCTCGCTGCCGTTGCGCCAACCCAGCGCCAAACTGGTCGCGGTGGTCCGAGACTCGGAGCTTGTCGACGAACTGCCCAGCGAACCTCATGACATCCGGATGACCCATGTCCTCACCCCCAAACACGGCCTGTGCGCGCTGGCCAACACAGAGTGAGGCCGCTCGGCATACCTTGCACCCGGACGCGCCCCCTCGAAGGGCTTTTTCCCATTTCGTCGCGCCGTTCCCCCTGCGCGGCGTGGGGAATGATACGTGCCGCTTGGCGGTTCTAGCACTTGGCACGGTAGAGTGCTAACAGATCAAGTCTCGTTCCGGAGGTTCATGTGCCGACCTACAGCTACGCGTGTACCGAGTGCGACAACCGCTTCGACGCGGTGCAGGCGTTCAGTGATGACGCGCTGACCACTTGCCCCGAGTGCTCAGGTCGGCTGCGCAAGCTGTTCAACTCGGTGGGCGTGGTGTTCAAGGGCAGCGGCTTCTACCGCACCGACAGCCGTGAAGCAGGCAAGAGCAGCAGCAAGTCGGAGTCGCCCTCGTCGTCAAGCTCGGAGAAATCGTCGAGCTCCAGCGATTCGTCGAGTTCGTCCAGTTCGTCGAGTTCGTCGACATCCTCCGCGCCGGCCGCCGCAGCATCGAGCTAGTACACCGAGTTCAATTGGAGCGCAAGGCTTTCCCGCGCTCAGGAGGCCATGCCCGCCGGATTCGGGTTGTCTCCGAATTCCACCGAATAGCCGACCAATTCACTGCTCTCGTCCTTGACCGGGCGGATATGAACCTGCTCGACCGAGCCGTCGGCCGCCTTCTCGTCGAATGCCGGGAACGGCTCGTCGAGCAGATCGGAGGCGCGCAGCTCTGCCATGGTGTCCGGGGTGACACCGATCAGGTCCCAGATGTGACGTCCGGCCACCTCTCCCCCGTTGGAATCCAACGTCGTGTCGAAGGCGGTGCTCGACGCGACGACGGTGCCTGCCGGGTCCATGAACGCGACAGCGGCGTCGGGGGCGTAACTCTCGGAGAGCCGGTGGGCGCGCAATTCCAGGGACATCGGCACCAACAGACCCTCGACGGCCGTTGCGGAAGTCAGCTTTACCAACGCATCCGGCACCTGCTGTGCCGGCATCGGTCGTCCGAAGAGATAGCCTTGCGCCAGCTTGCACCCCATGGTCCGCAACAGCTCGGCCTGAGCGGGAGTCTCGACCCCTTCCGCCACCACAGCCAGGCCCAGACTGTGGCCCAGACTCACCACCGCGTGCACGATCTTGCGGCTCTGCCGGTGCTCCTCCATCGCCATCACGAAGCTGGCATCGATCTTCAGCTTGGAGAACGGCAGCGTGCTGAGCCACGTCAGGC
The DNA here is from genome assembly GCF_000559085.1 of Mycolicibacterium aromaticivorans JS19b1 = JCM 16368. Lineage (NCBI taxonomy): Bacteria > Bacillati > Actinomycetota > Actinomycetes > Mycobacteriales > Mycobacteriaceae > Mycobacterium > Mycolicibacterium aromaticivorans. Next base: position 1,673,442 of record NZ_JALN02000001.1, read on the forward strand.
TTGAGTAGCCGGTGCCGAAATCGTCCATGGCGATCATGCAACCGAGGTTGATCAGCCGGTCGAGCGTGCGTCGCGGCTGAGTCAGATCGTCGATGAAGCCCGACTCGGTGACTTCGATGTGCACGCGGCTCAACGGGAATGACGAATCCATCGCAGCTTTGGCGATCCTGGTCGCCAGCTCGGGGTTGCGCAGCTGGGTCGGCGACACGTTGAAGCCGAGGAACAGGTGGTGCGGCCAGTCCTCGGCGGCCGAAAATGCCGTGCGCATCAGCTGATCCAGCAGGCGATCGAGCAAGCCGAACCGGTCCGCGATCGGAATGAACCGGTCGGGGGCGATGAAACCCTGTTCCGGATCATTCCAGCGGGCGAGGACTTCGAAGCCGAGTACATGCCCGTCGTCCAAGGACACGATCGGTTGAAAGAACGGTTCCACCCCGCCGGTCGCGAGAGCCGTCAAGAGTGTGCGCGCGAGAAGCTGATCAGCGTTCACCTCTGCGCCTCCTCTCCCCAGCACAGGCGCCGAACTACAGCTGGATACAGTACAAGCAAACGTTACTTAGGGCGTCCAGAAAGCAAAAGACGCCCGCCTGCAAACAATGCTCCGCCCGTAGCGGCGGTTGTCAACAGGCCAGTGCGCGACACGCAACCACCATTGCCGCCCGCGCTCTACGGTTGCGCCATGGGCGAGTCGCTCAACCCCACACTGCCGAACCGCATTCGGCACATGCTCCGGCCCGACTTCACCCGCACCGTCCTGGCGCGCCGGGTCGTCGCCGGTGCGCTGGTCGTTCTCGCGGGCATTGCCGCGCTGCGACCCGACCCCGACCGCCATCGAACCGACGTGGTGGTCGCCACCCATGACCTCAGCCCGGGGCTGGCCCTGTCGGCCGACGACGTGACGGTGGAGAAGCGTTCTGCCGCAACGATTCCCGACGGTGCAAAGGTGACAGCCGACGATGTGATCGGGGCGACGCTGGCCGGACCGACGCGACGCGGAGAAGTGCTCACCGACGTCAGGGTGCTCGGCTCACGGTTGACCGGGCTCAGCGCCGGACCTGACGCCCGGGTGGTGCCGCTGCACCTCGCCGACGCGGCGGTACTCGACATGATCCGGCCCGGCGACGTCGTCGACGTCATGGGCGCCGCGGACGCGGGCGGCGACACGAAGCCGACGCTCGCGGCCACCAACGCCGTCGTCGTGCTGGTGTCGCCCAAGCAGAAGGCGGCAGGAGCGGGCGATGACCGGGTCGTGTTGGTGGCGTTGCCCGCGGCGGGCGCGCACGCCTTGGCGGCGGCGACGCTGGTGCAGACCGTCACGCTGACGATCCACTGAGCTAACCGGCGGGCGGTGCCGGCGGCGGGGTGGTGGGCGGCGGCGTCTGCTGGATCGCGTCCATCACCATGTCGGCGATCTCGTCAGACGACGAGCTGCTCACCGGGCCGGGCGCCGGGGCGGGACTCGGCGCCCCGGCAGCGATGCCGCCGGCCACGGCGAGCGCACCGAACGACGTCGCGACCGCCAATGCGCGCATCCACATGGTTTTCCCCTCCCACAACGTCTGCAGCCAAGCTAACAGCACTCCGTGTCCGCTGCCTGGCAGTACTACCCTTCGAGATCTCGGGACAGAGCGAAAGGGGCAATACCATGCTGAAGGGATTCAAGGAGTTTCTCTCCCGCGGCAACATCGTCGACCTGTCGGTCGCGGTGGTGATCGGCACCGCGTTCACCGCGCTGGTCACCAAGTTCACCGAAAGCATCATCCAGCCACTGATCAGCCGGATCGGTGCGGGCAAGGACACGAGTTACGGCCTACTGCGCATCGGGATCGGCGGAGGGCAGGCCATCGACCTGAACATCCTGCTGTCGGCGTTGATCAACTTCGTCCTGGTGGCGGCAGTCGTGTATTTCTTCGTCGTCGTGCCCTACAACAGGCTTCGGAAGAAGGGCGAGATCGAGCAGGCCGGCGACACCGAGTTGAGCCTGCTGACCGAGATTCGGGACCTGCTGGCCGATGCGGAGGGCGCACCGAAGAAGACCACCGGCCCGGGCACCGGCCCGAGCCCCGACACCGCTGCGATGACGAGCGCCGACAAAGACTGACCACGCGCGAAACACAAATGGCCCCCGGCGTGAGCCGGGGGCCATTGTGTTGACGTGCCAAGGAGTTAGTTCATGTTCCAGGGTTCGCCGTAGGTGGTGACGCTGTCACCGGCCTTGGAGATCAGGCGGGCGAAGGGGCGCAGCAGCACACCGCCGGCAGCACCGGTGACGGTGCCGTGGGCGTTGGCCACCGCGACCGAGCCGTTGGGGCCCGAGACGTCGACGGAGAACGTGGCGACTTCCTGGATACCGGGACCGTTGCCCAGGTCGGCGGAGATCGACACACCCGGGAACAGGTTCGGGGTGATCACCGAACCCAGCGGGTTGAAGCCCGTCGGGGAGATGTTGGCGTCGTCGAGCAGGATGTTGGGGGTGGTGTAGCTGAAGTTGATGCCCACACCCAGCGACCACGGGAAGCCCACCTGATAGCCCAGCTCCAAGGTGCCCGCGAACTCATCGGCACCCGGGCCGACCACGCTGTAGACAGCCTTGCCGGAGTGGAACCACTCCCGAGTCAGCCGGTTGCGGTCCAACGGGAACACACCGTTGAGGAAGGTGTCCCACTGCTGCACCGTCATCGTCCGGCCACCGCCGTCGACCAGACTCAGCTCATTATCCAAACCTGCGTGCGAGGTACCTGTCCCGACGAACAACGCCGCGACGGCAGCGATCATCGCCACCAGTACCCGACCGATTACCTTCATGTTCTCCCTAGCTATGTCGACGGCTGACCCGAGGGCTAACCGAGTGTGTTTTCGTGCTCGGGTCAACACATGCTGACACCGCCCACGGCGCACAGCAGTTCAATGAGAGTCCCTCACACACCGCTCTTACGCTCTGCTCATCGTTGACACGAGGAACATAACGGGATGACATCGGGGCGGCAACGCATAGCGATGCCGGGGCGTCAAACCGGTATTTGCGCGGGGAAGTTTGCTGGAAAGATAGCTCCAGTTAACCGGGAACTGATTCCGTCGAGCGGAAACGGGCGCGAACCGGGCGCTTCGGTCATCTGTCCGGATCCGCCGGCCAACGTCGCGGCATACCCGGACCTGCCGATCACCACCTGCTGATCATCCGCCGTGGTGGGGCGGGACGTTGTCCCGCAACCACTCGTCCCGGTCGTCGCGGTCGCGATTTGGCTCCGGATCGCGCTCGTCGGAGGACTCCTGGGGCAACTCGGAACCGAAAATCTTGTTAACTGCGATCCGGTTCTCGCGCGGACTGCCCATCACAGGAACCACAGATTGTGATAAAGATCACAATCTTGATATTTGTGCAGTTCACAGGGTGTTAACACAACGCCTCCGACCCCGGTAGTGATGCCGATAATTGACGTTACGCCGCGGTAATAATCGCTCGCGGGCGCGCCGGGTGAAGCTTGCTTAGATCTCGAGGCTGGACAGCTCGCCGATGACATGGGTCGCCAGCGGGTTCAGCGTCGCCATACCGTCACGAACCGCGTACCGCGAGCCGGCGATGTTGACGACCAACGTGCTGCCGGAGATCCCGGCCAGACCGCGGGACAACCCCGCGTCGGTGATTCCCGCGGACAGCCCGGAGGCGCGCAACGCCTCCGAGATACCCAGCAGTTCACGGTCGAGGATCGTCCTGGTGGCTTCCGGCGTCACGTCGCGCGGAGTCACACCCGTACCGCCCACCGACACCACGAGGTCGACACCACCGATCACTGCTGTGTTCAGCGCGTTCCGGATCTCGACTTCGTCGGCAGAGACCGCCACAACGCCGTCCACCACGAAACCCGCCTCGGCGAGCAGCTCGGTGACCAACGGTCCGCTGTGGTCCTCCTCATCGCCGTGGGCCGTGCGGTCGTCGACGACGACGACGAGCGCGCGCCCCACCAGCTCCCCTGGCTGTTCCATGGATGTCACCGTATATCTGCCCTGCGACAGCCCGGCAGCCGCACCACTGGCTGTCATGGGATGTTCACCCACCACCCGGATCATTGGGCGGCCTTTCCGAGCGTGACCTGCACGGTGCGATCCGCACCCGACGGGTCCTTGAACGTCAGCGTCACCTGATCGCCGGGCGCCCGTGACCGGACCGCGGCCACCAGCGCGTCGGCGCTGCCGATCACCCGGTCGTCGACCTTGGTGACCACGACGCCGTTGGGCAGGCCGGCGGCCGCGGCAGCGCCACCCTTGGTGACATCGACGATCTTCGCTCCATGTGTCGTGGTGTCATTGCTGACCTGGACACCCAGCGACGCGTGGGTGGCGGTGCCGGTGCTGATCAGCTCGTCGGCGATCCGTTTGGCCTGGTCGACCGGGATCGCGAAGCCCAGGCCGATCGAACCGCTCTGGGCGTCAGGGGAATCGCCGCCCATCGTCGCGATCGCGGAGTTCACTCCCACGAGCTCGCCGCTCATGTTCACCAGCGCACCACCCGAGTTACCCGGGTTGATCGCGGCGTCGGTCTGGATGGCGTCGAGCACCGTGTTCTGGTTGTTGGTGTCGCCGCCGGTGGCGACCGGGCGGTTCAGTGCGCTGACGATGCCGGTGGTGACGGTGCCCTCGAGGCCGAGCGGCGAACCGACCGCCACCACGTCCTGGCCGACCCGCAGGTTGGCCGACGAACCCAGACTGATGGGCGTCAGGCCGGACACTCCCTGAGCCCGAACCACGGCGATGTCACTGGCCGGGTCGGTACCCACCACGGTGAAGGGTGCGGTGCGACCGTCGGCGAAGGTCACCGTGGTCGTCGGTGCCCCGCCCGCACCGGCGCTGGGGCCGCCGGACGGCGGAGCGCCCGGGCCACCCGGCGCGAGGGGGATTCCCGGCAGGCCAGGGATGGACGGCGCCGCCGGGGCGGGCGCCGGCCCGCCACCCTTGGCCGCGGCGACGACGTGGTTGTTGGTCAGGATGAGCCCGTCGGAGGACAGGATGATGCCCGACCCCTCCTCGGACTGGCGCCCGAACTCGGTCTCGAGCTTGACGACGCTGGGTACCACCTTGGCCGCCACCTGCTCTACCGATCCGACCGGCACGTTCGCCGCGGGCACGTTGGCTCCCCCGATGGGCGAACCCCCGAGTCCGGAGCCCACCGCCTGATGGTCCGGATGTGCGAGCAGCGCCACACCGCCACCGATTCCTGCCGAAACGACGGCGATCGCCAGCGCGCCCGCCACCAACGCGCCTGCGCGCGAGCGAGGGCGCGGCGGCATCGGTGCGTAGCCGACCGTCGTCGGCGGATTCCCTTGGCGCGCAGCCTGATACGGGTCGTACGATTGCCGGTATTGCTGCTGGTGCGGTTGGGTGGCATAGCGCCAGTCATAGGGCTGCTGATAACCGGCTGTCCTCGGCTGGGGTGAATACCCCGGCGCCGCAGGCTGATTCGGCCCGGGGGGCCCGGGCTGCTGCGGCGGCGAGTACCTCGAGTGGTCGGTCATGTCGTCAGGTCGCTCTTCCTGTTCACAAATGCCTAAAACTGCTGACCACAGCATGCCTTGCACTACTGAGAATCGACTGAGATAACACTCGGTCCAACGTTGGGTTTTTTCTCATGAAATCGGCGATCACCATTGGTCCTGGCGATTGTGGCCGTGTTTTCGCTTTCGGCTGAATCGTCGTCTGGGTAGTCGTCGGCGGAGATCGGCAGGCCCGGCAGCAGGACGAAGAACGACGTGCCCGGCGGCTGCCCGCCGGGGATCGTTTCTCCGATGCGGATCATGCCACCGTGCTTGACAACGACCTGCTTGACGATCGCCAGGCCCAGCCCGGACCCGGGCATCGCCCGCGCCGACGCTGACCGGTAGAACCGTTCGAAGACCAGACCGCGCTCCTGCGGGGGGATTCCGGGCCCGTAATCGGACACCACGAGTTCGGCGTGGGCGGCGTCCACCTGGCGCAGCCGCACCCCGACGTGCGCGCCCGACGGGCTCCACTTCGCCGCGTTGTCAAGCAGATTGACAACCGCCCGGGACAATCCGGCCGGATCGCCGTAGACCTGCCATCCGACGACGTCGACGTCGAACTGGACATCGTTGCGGCGCCTGCGCGCGCGCTCCAGGCTGCGGTCGACGATGTCGCTGAGATCGACCGCCTCGTGGACGAGTCCGCCGGCATCCTCACGGGTCAGGTCGACGAGATCGCCTACCAGAGTGGACAATTCCTCGATCTGCCCGATCACATCGGTGCGCAGGTCGGCCATCTCGCTGTCCGGAAGCCGCGGGGCGCCCGGCTTCATCGACGCCATCAGCAGCTCGACGTTGGTCCGCAGTGAGGTCAGCGGCGTGCGAAGCTCGTGTCCGGCGTCCGCAACCAGCCGGGCCTGCCGCTCCCGCGATTCGGTCAGCGCGCGCAGCATCGTGTTGAAGGTCTCGGTGAGCCTGGCGAGTTCGTCACTACCGAAGACCGGAATGGGACGCAGGTCATCGGTACGCGCCACCCGTTCGGCGGCCTCGGTGAGCCGGGCCACCGGCCGCAGACCGGTGCGCGCCACCATCCCGCCGGCGATCGCCGCGACCACGACACCGATGCCGCCCACCGCCAGCAGGACCCATTTCAGTTTGGTCATCACCGCATTGGTGGGCGCCAGGCTCTTGGATATCAGCAGTGATCTGTTGTCGGGCAGGTGAACCGCCAGCACCCGCTGGTTGCCGACAGTGCGGCGAGACATCAACAGCTCGCCGTTGATGACGGATTTCTCCGGCTCACCGACAGGCAACTTCTGACCCTGCTGATTGGCGGTGTACGTCGACCGGCCCGGGTTTACCAGCATCGCGTTGACATCGGAATAGGCGGTGCCCTCGATGGCCTTACCGGGGTCGGCGGCCAGCGAGCCGCTGGCGATCAGCAGGCTCGCGCGGCTCTGCAGTTGGTTGTCGATGTCGGTGTAGAGCGCGGCCGACACCACGGCGTACACCGCAACCGCCATGAGCACCACGACCATGGCCACCATGGACATGGCCAGCAGCATCACCCGCCATCGCAATGACAACGATGACGTCGGCTCTTCCGGCGCCCGCTCAGCCCGCGCGCGCCGCCTCAGTGGTGACATCAGGGCGGTGTCTCACGCAGCACATAGCCCACACCCCGCACGGTGTGGATCAGCCGCGGCTCTCCTTCCGCTTCAGTCTTTCGGCGCAGGTACCCGACGTAAACCTCCAGCGCATTGCCCGAGGTCGGGAAGTCGAAACCCCACACCTCCTCGAGAATGCGGCTGCGCGTGAGCACCCGGCGCGGATTGGCGATCAGCATCTCCAGCAACGCGAACTCGGTGCGGGTCAAGCTGATCGCGCGTTTGCCGCGATGCACCTCGCGGGTCACCGGATCGAGCGTCAGATCGCCGAACGTCATCACCGCGGAATCGGACTGCTCCTCGGGGCCGGTCCGGCGCAGCAGCGCGCGCATCCGGGCCAGCAACTCTTCGAGGGCGAACGGCTTGGGCAGATAGTCGTCGGCACCGGCATCCAGACCGGCGACCCGCTCGGACACCGAGTCACGAGCGGTCAGAACCAGGATCGGAAGATCGTCGCCCGTGCTGCGCAGCTGGCGACAAACCTCGAGGCCGTCCAGCCGCGGCATCATCACATCTAGCACGAGCGCATCAGGCCGGTCATTGGCGATCGCGTCGAGTGCTTCGACCCCGTCCTGCGCCAGGTCTACGGAATATCCGTTGAACGACAGCGACCGGCGGAGCGACTCGCGCACAGCGCGATCATCATCGACGACAAGTATTCGCACAGCCACAGTCTCAACCCAACGCCTGAGATTGGCCTGAGAGGCACGCCGCGCGAGCAGGCAATTCGCGGCCGGCGAACGGCGTCAGCGTTTGTCGAGATCGATCAATCCGAGGCGCGCGGCCTTGAGCAACCGGCGGGGAACCTTGTGCTGGCGACCGCCGACGGAAACGTTGACCAGACCGGTGGCCTCGGCCTTCCACTGCGCGCGCCGACTGCGGGTGTTCGCGCGCGACATTCTGCGCTTGGGCACAGCCATGACGTGCTTCTCCTTGATCAGGGGTGCCGCCGCGCAGAGACTCTGACATGCCGGCGGCCAACAATTGCATCTCAGGATAGCCGCTCACCTGCGTCGGCTCCAAAACACCCGGGAGGAGTGACCTCAACCCTTGACGGGGAACCGCCGGTCCCAAGTAACCTACCGGTTGGTTGGTTCGGGGAACGGGGCGGAGCGACCCGGGATCGAGTGCCAGTGAAGGGAACACAGCGCGCGTGGCAGATGCGGTGCGGATCGGTAACTGTTCGGGCTTCTATGGTGACCGCATCGGCGCCATGCGCGAGATGCTCACCGGCGGCGACCTCGATTACCTGACCGGCGACTACCTGGCTGAGCTCACGATGCTCATTCTTGGCCGGGACAAGATGAAGAATCCCGACCGTGGCTACGCCAAGACCTTCCTGACCCAGCTCGAAGAATGCCTCGGACTCGCCAACGAACGCGGGGTCCGGATCGTTGCCAACGCCGGCGGCCTCAACCCGTCCGCACTGGCCGACGCAGTTCGCGGGCTGGCCGAGCGGCTGGGCATTCCGGCAAAGGTCGCCCACGTCGAAGGCGACGATCTTCTCCCCCGCGCAGCCGAACTCGGTTTGGGCTCGCCACTGACCGCCAACGCCTATCTGGGCGCCTGGGGCATCGTCGACTGCCTGCAGGCGGGAGCCGACATCGTGGTCACCGGCCGGGTCACCGACGCGTCGGTGGTGGTCGGTCCGGCCGCGGCACACTTCGGCTGGGACCGCACCGACTACGACCGGCTGGCTGGCGCGGTGGCGGCCGGCCACGTCATCGAATGCGGAGCGCAGGCCACCGGCGGTAACTACTCCTTCTTCACCGAGATCGCCGACCTGGGCCACGCCGGCTTCCCGCTGGCCGAGGTCCACTCCGACGGTTCCTCGGTGATCACCAAGCACTCCGGAACCGGCGGGCAGGTCAGCGTCGGCACCGTCACCGCGCAGCTGCTCTACGAGATCGGCGGCGCCCGCTACGCCAATCCCGACGTCACCGCCCGGTTCGACACGATCGCGCTGTCCCCCGACGGCCCCGACCGCGTCCGCATCAGCGGCGTGCGCGGTGAGCCGCCGCCCCCGTCGCTGAAGGTCTCGCTGAACAGCATCGGCGGGTTCCGCAACGCGGTGACGTTCGTGCTCACCGGTCTGGACATCGAGGCCAAAGCCGCCCTGGTGCGCAGCCAACTGGAGTCGGCCCTGCGCGTGAAGCCCGCCGAGATCAACTGGACGCTGGCCCGCACCGACCACGTCGACGCCGACACCGAAGAGGCGGCCAGCGCACTGCTGAGCTGTGTCGTGCGCGATCCGGATACCAAAACTGTAGGCCGCCAATTCTCCTCGGCCGCAGTCGAACTCGCGCTCGCATCCTACCCGGGCTTCACCTCGACTGCGCCGCCGGGCGACGGGCAGGTCTACGGCGTGTTCACCGCCGGCTACGTGCCCGCGAGCGACGTCGCGCAGGTTGCGGTGCGACCGGACGGCAGCCGCACCGACATCACCCCCGCCGCGACCACCGTGGAACTGGCCGCCGTCGAGGCCCCGCCGCTGCCCGAGCCACCGGCGCCGGGACCGACCCGGCGGGTGCCGCTGGGCACGATCGCCGGAGCGCGCAGCGGCGACAAGGGCGGGGCGGCCAATGTGGGTGTGTGGGTACGCACCGACGAGCAGTGGCGCTGGCTGGCGCACACGCTGACCGTCGACAGGCTGCGCGAACTACTCCCGGAGACAAGGGATCTGCCGGTCACCCGCCATCTGCTGCCGAACCTGCGGGCGGTCAACTTCGTCATCGACGGCATCCTCGGGCAGGGCGTCGCCTATCAGGCACGATTCGACCCGCAGGCCAAAGGTCTCGGCGAGTGGCTGCGAAGCCGGCACATCGACATCCCGGAAGAGCTTCTGTGAACATTTGGAACACCCCCGAACGTCAGCAGCTGCGGAAAACGGTTCGTAGCTTCACCGAACGCGAGATCCTGCCGCATGTCGAGGAGTGGGAACGCGCCGGGGAACTCCCCCGCGACCTGCACCGCCGCGCCGCAGCCGCGGGCCTGCTGGGCGCCGATCTCCCCGAGTCGGTCGGCGGTGGCGGCGGAGACGCCGCGGACTCGCTGATCATCTGCGAGCAACTGCACGAATCCGGCACTCCCGGAGGCGTTTTCGCCTCGCTGTTCACCTGCGGTATCGCAGTGCCGCACATGGCCGCCACCGGCGACGAGCGGCTGCTCGAGACGTTCGTGCGCCCGACCCTGCGCGGCGAGTTGATCGGATCGCTGGCGATCACCGAACCCGGCGGCGGCTCCGACGTCGGCCACTTGCGGACAACGGCCACTCGGACCGGCGACGAATACGTGGTCAACGGCGCGAAGACCTACATCACCTCCGGGGTGCGCGCCGATTACGTCGTCACCGCCGTACGCACCGGCGGCCCCGAACTTCCCGGAGCAGCGGGTGTTTCGCTTCTCGTCGTCGAAAAAGGCACACCGGGTTTCGACGTAACCCGACGGCTGGACAAGATGGGCTGGCGCTCCTCGGACACCGCCGAGCTGTCCTACACCGAGGCCCGGGTTCCGGCGGACAACCTCGTCGGCGCCGAGCACACCGGCTTCGCTCAGATCGCGCAAGCCTTCGTCTCCGAACGCATCGGCCTTGCGGCTCAGGCCTATTCATCGGCGCAGCGCTGCCTGGACCTGACGCTGCAATGGTGCCGGGACCGGGAGACGTTCGGCAGGCCGCTGATCTCCCGGCAGGCTGTACAGAACACACTGGCCGAGATGGCGCGGCGCATCGACGTGGCGCGGGTGTATTCGCGGCATGTCGTGGAACGGCAGCTCGCCGGCGAGACCAACCTGATCGCCGAAGTGTGCTTCGCCAAGAACACCGCGGTAGAAGCCGGCGAATGGGTGGCGCACCAAGCTGTTCAGCTCTTCGGAGGGATGGGGTACATGACCGAGTGCGAGGTCGAACGCCAATACCGGGACATGCGGATCCTGGGTATCGGCGGCGGAACCACCGAAATCCTCACCGGCCTGGCCGCCAAGGCACTTGGATACCAGGCATGACCGTCTTGAATTCCACCCTCGACCCGACTGCACCCACGTACCTTGAGGCGGCCGAGGCGATGACCGCGAAACTCGCCGAAATCGACGGCGAGCTGGCGAAAGCACTGGGCGGCGGCGGTCCCAAGTACGTCGACCGGCACCACGCGCGCGGCAAGCTCACGGCCCGCGAGCGCATCGAGTTACTTGTCGACGCCGATTCGCCGTTCCTCGAACTGTGCCCACTGGCCGCATACGGCAGCGACTTTCAGGTCGGCGCCAGCCTGGTGACCGGTATCGGCGTGGTGGAGGGCGTCGAGTGTCTGCTGGTCGCCAACGACCCCACGGTCAAAGGCGGCACCAGTAACCCCTGGACGCTGAAGAAGATTCTGCGGGCCAACCAGGTCGCCTTCGAGAACCGGCTGCCGGTGATCTCGCTGGTGGAGTCCGGCGGTGCGGATCTGCCCACCCAGAAAGAGATCTTCATCCCCGGCGGTCAGATGTTCCGCGACCTCACCCGGCTGTCCGCGGCAGGCATCCCCACGATCGCGCTGGTGTTCGGCAACTCCACCGCAGGCGGCGCCTACATCCCCGGCATGTCCGATCATGTGGTGATGATCAAGGAACGCTCGAAGGTGTTCCTGGCCGGGCCGCCGCTGGTCAAGATGGCCACCGGCGAGGAGTCCGACGACGAGTCGCTCGGTGGGGCCGAAATGCACGCCAGGGTCTCGGGTCTGGGTGATTACCTCGCCGTCGACGAAGTCGATGCCATCCGGATCGGCCGCCGCATCGTCGCCCGGCTGAACTGGACCAAACAGGGCCCGGCACCGCGCCCCTTCAGACCGCCGCTCGCCGACCCCGACGAACTGCTGGGCATCGTGTCCGCTGATCTGCGAATCCCGTTCGATCCCCGCGAGGTGATCGCGCGCGTCGTCGACGGCTCGGACTTCGACGAGTTCAAAGCCATGTACGGACCGTCGCTGGTGACCGGGTGGGCGACCCTGCACGGCTACCCGGTGGGCATCCTGGCCAATGCCCGTGGCGTGCTGTTCAGCGAGGAATCGCAGAAAGCAACCCAGTTCATCCAGCTGGCCAATCGATCCAACACGCCACTTCTGTTCCTGCACAACACAACCGGCTACATGGTCGGCAAGGCCTACGAGGAAGGCGGGATGATCAAGCACGGCTCGATGATGATCAACGCCGTGTCAAACTCGCGCGTCCCGCACATCTCGCTGCTGATCGGCGCGTCTTACGGGGCCGGCCACTACGGCATGTGCGGCCGCGCCTACGACCCTCGCTTCCTGTTCGCCTGGCCCAGCGCCAAATCCGCGGTGATGGGCGGCGCCCAGCTGGCCGGCGTCCTGTCCATCGTGAACCGCGCGGCCACCGAAGCCCGCGGCGGCGTCGTTGACGAGCAGGCCGATGCGGCGTTGCGCGCTGCGGTCGAGGCCCAGATCGAAGCCGAGTCACTGCCGATGTTCCTGTCCGGGCGCATCTACGACGACGGGGTGATCGATCCGCGGGACACCCGCACCGTCTTGGGAATGTGCCTGTCCGCCATAGCCAATGCACCGATCGAGGGGACGTCGAACTTCGGCGTCTTCCGGATGTGAGCCCCATGATCACACGAGTTCTCGTTGCCAACCGCGGCGAAATCGCCCGCCGCGTGTTCGCCACCTGTCGCCGGCTCGGCATCGCGACGGTGGCCGTCTACACCGACCCGGACGCCGACGCGCCCCACGTCGCCGAAGCCGACGCCCGGGTGCGACTCGACGGTTACCTTCACGCCGCGCAGATCATCGCCGCCGCGCAGGCCTCGGGCGCCGACGCGATCCACCCCGGATACGGATTCCTTTCCGAGAACGCCGATTTCGCGAATGCCGTCATTGACGCCGGGTTGACGTGGATCGGCCCTCCGGTTGCCGCCGTCGCGTCAATGGGCTCGAAGATCGAAGCGAAGAAGATGATGGCGGCGGCCGGAGTGCCCGTCCTCGACGAGCTCGATCCGGCGACCGTCACCGCAGCACAACTGCCCGTGCTGGTGAAGGCGTCGGCAGGCGGCGGCGGGCGCGGCATGCGGGTGGTTATCGATCTCGGCGAACTACCAGGTCAGGTGGAAGCGGCCCAGCGCGAGGCCCAGTCGGCATTCGGCGATCCGACGGTGTTCTGCGAGCGGTATCTGGCAGGAGGCCACCATGTCGAAGTACAGGTCCTCGCCGATCAGCACGGCACGGTCTGGGCCGTCGGCGAGCGGGAATGTTCCATCCAGCGCAGGCACCAGAAGATCATCGAAGAAGCACCCTCCCCGCTGGTCGAGCGCGTTGCGGTTATGCGGGAGAGGCTGTTTGACGCTGCCCGACTGGCGGCCGGCGCGATCGGCTACACCGGCGCCGGCACCGTGGAGTTCCTGGCCGACGACGACGGCGAGTTCTACTTCCTGGAGATGAACACCCGGCTGCAGGTCGAACATCCCGTCACCGAACTCACCACCGGCCTGGACCTCGTCGAGCTGCAGCTGGCGGTGGCCGACGGCGATCAGCTCGGCGCACAGCCCCCGGCCGCCCGCGGCCACTCGATCGAGGCCCGTATCTATGCCGAAGATCCCGCCAAGAACTGGCAACCCCAGGCAGGGCGCGTTCACCAATTCGAGGTGCCCGGCGTGACAACCACTTTCGGCCTCATCGCCGAGACCGGTATTCGGCTGGACTCCGGCATCGACGACCAGGCGACGGTGTCGATCCACTACGACCCCATGCTGGCCAAGGTGATCTCGTACGCCCCCACCCGACGACGTGCCGCCCAGGTGCTCGCCGCCGCACTGGCCTCGACCCGGCTGCACGGCATCCGCACCAACCGGGACCTGCTCGTCAATGTCCTTCGCCACCAGGGCTTCCTGGACGGTGCCACCGACACCGCGTTCTTCGACACCCACGGCCTGGCCGACCTGTCCCGGCCGCTGGCCGACGACTGTACGACGCGGCTCTCGGCTGTCGCCGCCGCGCTGGCCGATGCCGCAAGCAACCGTGCCGGCACGGCGGTACTTGGCGAGATTCCCAGCGGCTGGCGCAACGTGGTGTCGGGAAATCAGCTCAAGAGCTACTCGGCCGGCGAGCAGGAACACCACATCAGCTATCGATTCACCCGCGCCGGGGTGGTCCTGCCCGACGATCCCGGTGTGACTGTGTTGTCGGCGCAGCCCGGCCAGGTCGTACTGGCCGACAACGCGGGGGTCGCCACCGCGTTCAGTGTGAGCCGTTATGACACTGAGGTATTCGTCGACTCGCCACTGGGCCCGGTCGCGTTGACCGCCGTCCCCAGATTCCCCGAACCGGGTTCGAGCGTCGAGAAGGGATCGTTGCTGGCGCCCATGCCCGGCGCGGTGATCCGGCTCGGCGCGGCCCTGGGTGACACCGTCACGCTGGGCCAGCCGCTGGTCTGGCTGGAGGCAATGAAGATGGAACACACGATCACCGCGCCTGCCGATGGTGTGGTGACCCAACTGGAGGTCAGCGTCGGCCAGCAGGTCGACGTGGGGACCGTCCTCGCCCGGGTGGAGAGCCCGGACACCGGAGAAGGAGAGCAATGACCGCGTCGACGACCGACACCGGCTTCATCGAGAGCGCCGAACGCCAGGAACTGCGCAAAGCGGTCGGCGCGATGGCGGCGAGCTACGGCTCGGACTATTACCTGGCCAAGGCCCGCGCCGGTGAGCACACCGACGAATTGTGGTCCGAGGCAGCAAAACTCGGCTTCGTCGGGGTGAACCTTCCCGAGGAGTACGGCGGTGGCGGCGCAGGCATGTACGAGCTGTCCCTGGTCATGGAGGAGATGGCCGCCCACGGCTGCGCGCTGCTGATGCTGGTGGTGTCACCGGCGATCAACGGGACCATCATCAGTAAGTTCGGTACCGACGACCAGAAAAAGCGCTGGCTGCCCGGTATCGCCGACGGTTCGATCACCATGGCGTTCGCCATCACCGAACCCGACGCCGGCTCGAACTCGCACAAGATCACCACCACCGCCCGCCGCGACGGCGGCGACTGGGTCCTGTCCGGCCAGAAGGTCTACATCTCCGGCGTCGACCAGGCCCAGGCGGTGCTGGTCGTCGGCCGGACGGAGGAGGCCAAGACCGGCAACCTCAAGCCGGCGTTGTTCATCGTGCCGACCGACACCCCGGGCTTCAGCTTCACCAGGATCGACATGGAGATCGTCAGTCCGGAGAGCCAGTTCCAGGTGTTCATCGACGATGTCCGGTTGCCCGCCGACGCGCTGGTCGGTTCGGAGGACGCCGCGATCGCCCAGCTGTTCGCCGGTCTGAACCCGGAACGAATCATGGGTGCGGCCAATGCGATCGGTGCGGGACGCCACGTGCTCGGCAAGGCGGCCGAGTACGTCAAAACCCGCCAGGTGTGGAAGACGCCGATCGGTGCGCACCAAGGTATCGCCCACCCGTTGGCGCAGAACTACATCGAGATCGAACTCGCCAAGCTGATGATGCAGAAAGCGGCCGCCCTCTACGACGCCGGCGACGACTTCGGCGCCGCCGAAGCAGCCAACATGGCCAAGTACGCCGCGGGCGAGGCGTCCACCAAGGCCGTCGACCAGGCTGTGCAATCCCTCGGCGGCAACGGACTCACCAAGGAGTACGGCGTCGCGTCGATGCTCACCGCGTCCCGGCTGGCGCGTATCGCTCCGGTCAGCCGGGAGATGATCCTCAACTTCGTCGCTCAGACGTCGCTCGGCCTGCCCCGGTCGTACTGATGACGCGGCGGGCAGGAGCGAAGCGACATGGGGAGTGAGATGAACCGGCTCGTCACCTACGCCGTCGACGGTCACGTCGCCCGGCTGACGCTCGACTCCCCGCACAACCGCAACGCGCTGTCCACTCGATTGGTGGAGCAGTTGCATGCTGGACTGCGGGCGGCCGCGGCCGACCCGGCGGTCCGGACCGTGGTGCTGGGTCACACCGGTGGGACGTTCTGTGCCGGTGCCGACCTGAGCGAAGCGTCGGACGGCGACCCGTTCGACATGACCGCCGCGCGGGGTCGCGAGATGGCGGCGCTGCTGCGGGCGATCGTCCAATCACCGATGCCTGTGGTCGCGGCCATCGACGGTCACGTCCGGGCCGGCGGTCTCGGGCTGGTGGGGGCGTGCGACATCGCGGTCGCGGGACCGCGCAGCACGTTCGCGCTGACCGAGGCGCGCATCGGGGTGGCTCCTGCGGTCATTTCTCTGACATTGCTGCCGAAGATGACGGCGCGCGCGGCTGCCCGCTACTACCTCACGGGTGAGACGTTCACCGCACCGACAGCCGCCGAGATCGGCGTCATCACCCTGGCCGCCGACGATGTGGACGAGGCGATCGCGGGCATCGTGACCGACCTGGGGCGTGGCTCGCCGCAGGGGCTGGCGGCATCGAAAGCACTCACCACAGCCGATGTTCTGGCCCGCTTCGACCGCGACGCCGAGGACTTGGCAACGGAATCGGCCCGGCTGTTCGTCTCCGAGGAAGCCCACGAAGGAATGCTCGCGTTTCTGCAGAAACGCCCGCCGCGCTGGGTGCGATAACACAGGTGTGAGAGAACAGCGAACACTCTTGCGGTTGCCGACCAGAGTCGTACCCTCGTAAGCGATGAGCAACTTGACACCGCGGGACGCATCGACGCGGGCTGCTGACACAGACCGTATCCAGGTCGCCCAATTGCTCACCGAGGCTGCCTCTCGGGGCCGCCTGGCGCTCACCGAATACGAGCAACGGTTGACAAAGGCGTATGCCGCGCAAACCTATGAGGACCTCGATCGGCTCACCGAGGACCTGCCGGAGGCCGCCGACGCCTCGAATCGGCGCGGCGCTTCGAAGCCCGCACCCAAGACGCTCTTGTTGGCGATCCTCAGCGGGTTCGAACGCCGCGGCCGGTGGAACGTTCCCGGCCGCATCACGACGTTCACCCTGTTCGGCGGTGGCGTCGTCGACCTGCGCTACGCCGACTTCACGTCGGCGAGCGTGGAGATTCACGCGTATTCGATCATGGGTGGCCAGACCATCCTGCTGCCGCCGGAGATCAATGTGGAGGTCCACGGCGTGGGCGTGATGGGTGGTCGACCACGACGTGGACGGCCCGGGTACACCGGGGGCGCCGAAAGTCACCATCCGCGGCTTCTCGTTGTGGGGCGGTGTCGGCATCAAACGCAAGAACCGCAAGCCCAACACACCCGAATCACGCTGACCGGTCCGCAAACAACCTCGGCCCCTTCCGATCGGAAGGGGCCGAAGTGTTGGTGCAGGTGCGTTACTTCGAGCTGGTGCCCGAGCCCGAGCTGCTCGACGACGAGGACGAGGACGAGCCCGACGACGAGGAGGAGTCGCTCGACGAGGTGGAACCCGACTTGGCCTTCTTGCCACCGCCGAGCGCGTCCGAGATCTGCTTGCCGATCTTGGCGAGTGGGTTCTGCGGCTTGGCCGGCTTGGTGGTGGGCTTGGCCGACGACGTCGGAGCCTTGGGCGACACGGCGCCGGTCGACTTCGCGGGCGTGGTGTCGGTCGACGGCGCGGTGCCGGTCGAGGACGTGGTGTCGGTCGAGGACGTGGTGTCGGTCGACGACGCGGTGTCGGTCGACGACGTGGTGCCCGTCGACGACGTGGTGTCGGTCGACGGGGTGCCACTGTTGGTCGTGCCCTCGGACACCGTCTTGACCTCGGCGGCCGTCGCCTTGGCGGTCGACTTCGACGCCGCGGACGACGCTGTGGTGCTGATGCCGGCCGCGGACTTGACGGCGGTCTCGAGACCCTTGATGTCGTTCTGGATGGTCGTGGCTGCCGCGGTGATGGCGCCGCTGATCGCTGCCCCCGAGGGTGCACCGGGCAGGTTGTCTGAGATCGATGTCGCCACGTAGGCCAGGATCGCCGACAGGCCGTTGGTGCTGTAGCTGAACCCGGTGCCGGTGGTGGAGTTGTAGTCCGGCGTCTGTCCGTAGAAGAACAGGCTGGCGAGGATGCCGCCACCGAGCTTGACCGGGCCGATGTTGAAGGTCGGGACCAGCGTCGCGGCGTTCGACACGATCGAGTTGATGACGTTCGGAATGCCGTAGTAGAACGTCGCCTGCGCGGCCTGGAAGATCGGCGAGCTGGTGCCGAAGAGCTCACCGGCGGCCACGTAGGGGATCGAGGAAGCGCCGACCTCGAAGAAGTAGTTGTCGAGGTCGAAGCCGGGCACGAACGTCTCGGCGGCGTTGTCGACCAGGTAGTACAGCACACCCGAGGCGCCGCTGACGTAGACGTTGCTCACGTTGGGGTAGTAGGTGTTGCCGGTCTGGATGTAGCCGCCCCAGCCGAACCAGTAGGCGTCGTTGATGCCCTGAAGGGTGATGTCGGTAATCGCGGTCAGCGCGACCTGAGCCGTCGACAGCGGCAGCGGGGTGGGCGCACCCAGCGCGATGTCGTGAGTCGGAAGGTACGCCGGTGAGGCGGCGACGATGGCAGCTGCACTGGCCAGTGCAGCGCCGGTCACCAGGAAGGGCCGAGTCCGTGACGCCATTGCTAATTCCCCTTGTTGGTGCGGTTCGCCAGGGTCGTGACGAACTCGGTGCTTTGCTGATACGAATCTTAGAAGATCCTGATAGATACTAAGGGGCTGTTTGCCCCTCGGCAAGCGGTACCACGGAATTCAGGGACCTAAGTACTTCGCTTTTTTCACACCAATCACGCAGGAGGGGCGGCCGTCCGGTAGCCAATTGACGGTGGAGAAACATTCGGGTTACCGACGTGTTGCACGTGTTCGCTAACTCCCTACGCCGGAGAACGTTGACGTCAATAACAAACTCGTTTGCCACGCGCTTTGCTGAGCACACCATCGACCGGGCCACTGTGCAGGGGTGCCCCGGATTTGCTGAATACCTGAGAGCTTCTCAGCTCAGCGCCGGCGCCGGCGCGACCGCAGGTAGTCGCCCACGACCGCGGCGCCCAGACCGTCCAGGTCGGGAACCACTACCCGGCCCTCGACCCGGCGAGCGACCTGATCGATGAATCGGGCCAGGCCGGGGTCGTTGCCGAGTCGGAAGATCGTCACCTGCGCTCCCAGGCGCGCGACCTCGTCGAACCCGCGCACAGTGTGCGCGATGGTCAGCGGATGCGGCGGGTAGTCAAAAAACACCGACGAACCCTGGCCGTCGAAATCCTCCAGGTGCGCCGTGGGCTCACCGTCGGTGACCACCAAGACCACCGGTTGGGCGTTGGGGTGGCGGCGCAGATGCCGGACCGCCAGCGCCAGTGCGTGGTGCAGGTTGGTGCCCTGCTCGTAGACACCCTCGAGCCCGGTCAGCTCGGCCGCGGTCACGGTGCGGGCGTAGCGGCCGAAGGCGATGATCTGCAGCGCATCCGAGCGGAACCTCGTGCTCACCAGATGGTTGAGCGCCAGCGCGGTCTGCTTCATCGGCAGCCACCGGTTCTCCATCACCATCGAGAACGATGTGTCGACCAGCAGCGCCACCGCCGACTGCGTGCGAGTCTCGGTTTCCGACACCTCGACGTCGTCGACACTGATCCGCAACGGGCCTTCGGCAGGCCCGCCGGCCCGCCGCAGCACCGCGTTGGTCAGGGTGCGGGTGACGTTCCAGGGCTCGGTGTCGCCGAACGCCCACGGCCGGGTGGCGCCGGTGAGTTCGCCAGCCGCGCCGGCACGACGAGTGTCACGCTCACCGTGGCGGCCCGAAAGCTGTTGGGCGACATCGCGAAGCGCGGTCTGCCCGAGCTGGCGCATGGCCTTGGGCGACAGCCGCCACTGGCCGTCGGAACCGCGGTCCAGAAAGCCCTGGTTCATCAGCGCACGTTCCAGTTCGGCCAGCGTCCGCGCATCGATGGCGGCCTGATCACCGAGCTGACGGGCCAATGCGTCGAGATCGACGTCGTCCATGGTTGCGCCGGCGTAGCTCTGCGACAGCTGCTCGGCGAGCTGCTCGAGTTCGGCGATGTCGGCCATTGCCTGGGCGCCCTCCCCCATACCGAGCGGGTTGTCGCCGGAGAATTCCGATGAACCGGTCCAGTCCTCGCCCGGTCGGGCAGCCTGCAGGTGCGAGTCGAGCCGATTCAGCGCGTTCATCAGTTGCGGCGAACCGAACGCCTGCTGCGCCAACGCATCCAGCTCGGCGCGCTGGTCCGGGGTGAGGCTGTTGCGGAAGCGCTGCGCGGCCGCGGCCCGCTGGGCCAGCGAATCGAGTAGTTCCTCGACGTTCTTCGGATTCTCCGGAAAGTACTGGCCGTGCTTGCGCATGAAGTCGTCGAAATCTTGCGCGCTGTCCTCGCCTCGAGAATGCTTGTCCAGCAGGTCGTTCAGGTCGTCGAGCATCTCGTTGACCGCTTGCCGGTCCTCGTCGGTGGCGTTCTCCAGCGCCTGCTTCATGCCGGCGAACCGCTGATCGAGCATCTCCCGACCGAGTAGATCTTTGATCTGCTCGTACTTTTGGCGCGCCTCGGGACTGCGCCAGTTGTAGTCCGACAGCTCTTGCACGGCCTTGCCCGGCGACGGTGAGAGCGATTCGATTTGCAGCTCCTGGAATCGGGCGTCGTCGTCCAGCGCGCGCGCCAGTTCCTTGCGCTCGGAGAGCACCGCGTCGTCGAGCAGCTTCTTGATCTCTTGCAGGGTGCCGTCAAGGTTGTTGCGGTTCAACAGCTCTCGGCGACGACGATTCACCTCCGCGGCGAGTCTGTCGGCGCCCTTGGTGTTCTTGGTTCCGCGGCGCAACAGCTCGGACAAAGCGCGCCGCGGCGATGTGCCCTCCATGACGTCCTGCCCGATCTGCTCGAGCGCGTCGCGAAGATCCACCGGCGGGGCAAGCGGATCAGGGCCCCCGGTATAGGCCGAATACCGGGAGTCGTGTGAGTGTCCCCGATCCGCTCTAGCCATAGACGGTTTCGCCTTCTCCTGTCACCTTGTCGATCCGCTTCGCGAGATACAGTGCCTCCAGGGCCAATTCGAGCGCGGCGGCGCGTTCTCCTTCGGTTTCGGCGTCCAGCCGCTTGGCGATCTCGTCGATCACCGGCAGGTCCGGCAATGCCGCGAGCACGTCCTTGGCCGCGACCTGCTCACCCGTGGTCACCGCCGAGCCACCCTCGACGGCCGCCACCAGCGTGCCGACATCGATGCCGCCCAGCGCCCGCTGTGCGGTGTCTGCGGTGGCGCGGCGCAGCAGATGCTCGAGCACCGCCTGCTCGCGCCCCTCCTCGCCGGATTCGAACTCCAGCTTCCCGCGCAGGACGTCGATGATCGTGCCGAGGTCGACCACGCGGGCGACCGGCTCCTCCTCGCCGAGGATCGCGCCGCGGTGGCGGGCCGATGCGGCGACGGTCTCGGCGGCGGCGATCGCGAAGCGCGCCGACACACCGGACCGCTGGTCGACCGAATTCGACTCGCGCAGGTAGCGGGCGAATCGGGCGATGATCTGCATCAGGTAGGCCGGAACCTGCGCCGACAGGTGTGCCTCCTGGGTGATCACACCGACCTCGGCATCCAGTTCACGCGGGTAGTGCGTGCGGATCTCCGCGCCGAAGCGGTCCTTCAGCGGAGTGATGATGCGCCCGCGGTTGGTGTAGTCCTCGGGGTTGGCGCTGGCGACCACCAGCACGTCCAGCGGCAGCCGAAGCGTGTAGCCGCGCACCTGGATGTCGCGCTCCTCCATGACATTGAGCATCGAGACCTGGATGCGCTCGGCCAGATCGGGCAGCTCGTTGACCGCGACGATGCCGCGATGCGCCCGCGGGATCAGGCCGTAGGCGATGGTCTCCGGGTCGCCGAGACTGCGACCCTCGGCGACCTTGATCGGGTCGATGTCACCGACCAGGTCCGCCACGCTGGTATCCGGGGTGGCCAGCTTCTCGGTATAGCGCTCACTGCGGTGGCGCCACTCGATCGGCAGATCGTCACCTGACTCTCCCACCCGCCGGATCGACTCCGGCGTGATCGGCGTGTAGGGATGCTCGGCGAGCTCGGACCCGGCGATCACCGGCGTCCACTCGTCGAGCAGATTCTGCAGCGAGCGCAGCAGCCGGGTCTTGCCCTGCCCGCGCTCACCGAGCAGAACGAAGTCGTGCCCGGCGATCAGGGCCCGCTCCAGCTGCGGCAAGACGGTGTCCTCGAAGCCGAAAATGCCAGGCCAAACCTCATCTCCGTCAGCCAGCGCGGTCAGGAGGTTCTCCCGGATCTCCTGCTTGACGCTGCGCTCCCGATGCCCGGAAGCGCGCAGTTCGCCAAGAGTGCGGGGAAGGTTGTCAGGTGAAGTCACCTCTCCACGCTACGACTGCCACGCCACCGGGGCATTACGCGGTCAGCGCAAAGTCATATTTGGCCCCGCCGGAATACCCGCGGTCAGTGCGCGAAGTGCCGGGCCCCGGTGAGGTAGAGCGCGATCCCGGCCTTCGCCGCGGCTTCGGTGACCAGTTCGTCGCGCATCGATCCGCCGGGGTGCACGACGGCCTTGACGCCGGCCGCCGTCAGCGTCTCCAGCCCGTCCGGGAACGGGAAGAACGCATCGCTGGCCGCCACCGCACCGCGGACCCGCTCGCCACCACGCTCCACCGCCAGCCGCGCCGCGTCGACACGGTTGACCTGGCCCATGCCCACCCCGACCGTCGCGCCGTCGGCGGCCACCACGATCGCGTTGGACTTGACCGCGCGGCAGGTGCGCCAGGCGAACCGCAGATCGGTCAGCGTCGCCGCGTCCGCCGGGGTTCCGGTCGCCAGAGTCCAGTTCGCCGGGTCGTCGCCGGGCGCGTCCAGCGCATCGCGCTCCTGGATCAGCAGACCTCCGCTGATCTGGCGCAACTCCGCTCCGCCGACCGGCGGCTGGGCGGCCACGAGCACGCGAATGTTCTTCTTACGGGCCAAGATCTCCACCGCGCCGGGCTGGTATGCCGGCGCGATGATGACCTCGGTGAAGATCTCCGAGACGAACTCGGCCATCTCCACCGTCACCTCGGTGTTGGCCGCGATCACCCCGCCGAACGCGCTCAGCGGATCGCATTCGTGGGCCTTGCGGTGCGCATCGGCCACCGACACCGACGAGATCGCGATGCCGCACGGGTTGGCGTGCTTGATGATGGCGACGCAGATCTCCTCATGGTCGAACGCGGCCCGCCACGCCGCATCGGCATCGGTGAAGTTGTTGTAGGACATCTCTTTTCCGTGCAGCTGCTCGGCCTGGGCCAGACCCGGCCAGCCGGACTCGTCGCTGTAGAGCGCGGCCTGCTGATGCGGGTTCTCGCCGTAGCGCAGCTGCGAAGTGCGCCGCCAGGTGCGGCCGAACCACGGCGGCAGGAGTGTCGCCGCATCTTCTTCTGCCGATGCCAGCACCGAGCCCATCCAGCTTGCCACCGCGACGTCGTACTCGGCGGTGTGCCGAAAAGCCAGCGCCGCCAGCTTCTGTCGCTCGGCGAGGGTGAAACCGCCGGACCGGACCGCGGCCAGAACGCCGTCGTATCCGAGTGGGTCGACGACGACAGCCACGCTGGCATGGTTCTTGGCCGAGGCGCGCACCATCGAGGGACCGCCGATGTCGATCTGTTCGACGCACTCCTCCACTTCGGCGCCCGAATCGACCGTCTCGGTGAACGGATAGAGGTTGACCACGACGAGGTCGAACGGCTCGATTTTCAGCTCGCCGAGAGCCGCGAGGTGTTCCGGCTTGCGCGTGTCGGCAAGCAGGCCCGCGTGGATGTGCGGGTGCAGTGTCTTGACCCGGCCGTCGAGCACCTCGGGAAAGCCGGTGACGAACTCCACCGGGGTGACCGGAATGCCTTTGTCAGCAATGGTTTTGGCGGTTGAGCCGGTGGAGACGATGGCCACGCCCGCCTCATGCAGACCCTGCGCGAGCGGGATCAGCCCGCTCTTGTCGTACACGCTGATAAGTGCGCGCCGAATCTGCCTCTTGCCTACAGTCCCCGCGGTCATCCTATGGTCGCCTTTCTGCCACTCCAGGTCACGCCGCGCTGAGCCAGCGCGGCCAGCACATCCACCAACAGCCGCCGTTCGGTGACCTTGATGCGTTCGTGCAACGTGTCTTCGTCGTCATCGTCGAGAATCTCGATGGGTTCCTGAGCCAGGATCGGGCCGGTGTCCACCCCGGCGTCCACCAGATGCACCGTGCAGCCGGTGACCTTGACCCCGTAGGCCAGCGCGTCGGGCACCGCGTGAGCGCCCGGAAACGCCGGGAGCAGCGCCGGATGAGTGTTGACGACTCGGCCCAGGAATCGCGAAAGAAATTCCGGCCCAAGTATTTTCATGAACCCGGCCGACACGATCAGGTCGGGCCGGTGCGCTTCGGTGGCATCGGCCATCGCGGTGTCCCAGTCGGCGCGGCTCGGGTGGTCCTTCAGACGCACGCAAAACGTGGGGATCGACGCGGCCTGAGCTATCTCGACGGCGCGGCAGTCCCGGTCCACCCCGACCGCGGCGACCCGCGCGGGATAGTCGCCGACGGCCGCGTTCAGCAGCGACTGGAGCAGCGATCCGGTTCCCGAGGCCAGGACGACGAGCCGCGCCGGCGCACTCGGCGGGATGTGGATCGGATGCTGCACGGCGATGAGCCTAGCGGGAACGCCGCTGTGCGCACGCGGCACCGACCGGGCCTCGCGAGCCCATGGCATCACTTGCAGGAAGCTGCTAGTTTGCTGTGAGCCCACGGGTCACAGCGTCTGTGGGTGAGCAACGCCGGGCAGCTAAAACGGCTGCGGTGTATCGGATAGCACGACTCGGTGTTCGCGATGACCGATTTTCGGACTCAGGGCAACGCCGCCCGGGAAGTTGCGACGTGATCAACATGCGAGCCGCAGTAGCGGCGCCCCTGCTCGCCATTGCGATGGCCACTGCCACCTCTGCGGTGAGCAACGCGGCTCCCGATATCGTCGGCAGGACGTTCGATGAGGCGAGCTCGATACTGCGATCGGCCGGGTACACCGCGGTCGTCGTTGCCACGTTCGGTGGACGAACGGCGCGTGCCGATTGCGTTGTGACCCAACAGGGGAACCGCCAGTCATCCAACGGGCAAGAGGCCTTGCTGGCGCTGAACTGCAACGCTCCCCTCGCGGGCCCCGGTGTACCGGGAAACTCCGCCGCCAGTCCCGCCGGCCGAGCGGCGGCAGCCGCGGTGGTCCGGGTATCCAAGGCCAACGTAGAAAAATCGCTGGTGAGCGGACTCGCAACCGGCCCCGGCCCGTCGTGGGCGCAGTGCTCCGGCGATCTTGTCGGAATCGTGGACAGCAGCATCGACTGCACGGTGCTGGCCGATAGCGACAAGCAGACGTACACCTTGACGGTCACCGACATCGAGGACGGCCGGATCAGCTACAACATCGGCCCGAAGGAATAGCAGCTCGTCGCCCGCGGGTCCACGGCGCTTAGCGCTCGTTGGGACCGGTCTCGATGTCATCGTCGACGACCATCAGGTCCTCGACGTCTTCGAGATCAGGTGCCGGCCGTACCGGCTTCGGCGGCGGGACGGGTTCGCGCTCGGGTTCCGGTTCGACCTCGGGAGCCGGGTCCGGCTCGGCTGCCATGTCCGGGATGGGCGTGGTGAGCGCCTCGTCGTCCGCGAGGTCGTCGTCGAAGGGCGGTTCCTCGACCGGTGCCGCCGGAGCCGGCCGCTTCACCCGTTTCGGACGGCGGCGGACGCCGCCGGTCAGCACCACGGTCAGCGCACCGATGGCAAAGAACCAGAAGAACACCGCCGGGCCCAAGGTGCTCTGGTCCACCCCGACGTCGCCGAAATTGCCGAGCTGCCCACCGCCGGCGTAACCCAGGACGGCCATCGTGACGGCCGCGAGCAGCGACGCGACTGCCACCTTCGCCAGAGCCGTCGGCCAGGGCAGCGGTCTGCGCGCGCACTGCTGCCCGACCGCGACCCCGGACGCAGCACCGATGATCAGCAGCGCGACCCAGACCGGCCCGAGCGGTGGCGTCGGCACCGCGGCCAGGATCGGCACCGCGGGGATGTCACCGCCGAAGACGGTGAACGAGCTGAATGTGGCGAATCCGATGTGGGCACTCGATCCGACCGCCATCGCCGAAGTCCCGACGATCACGTTGGGCACATACAGCGCGGACAGCAACGTGAGACTGAGCTGCCCGAACAATGAATCGGTCACCGCGTACAGCTCGTGCATGGTGCCCCAATGCACGACCAGCGACACCGTGGTGACCGCACCGGACAGTCCCAGCAGCGCCAGCAGGCCGGCCATCGCGGCCCGCACCGTGTCGCCGAGCCACAGGGGTAATCGCAGAGCCGTCAGCGCCCGCCACCCCACCTGCGAGCCGACCCCGATCAGCGCTCCGATGCCGTGCACGGCCAGCACGCCGGAGAATGCGCGCAGCGCGCTCGGGGTCTGTAGCTCGGTGATCACCGAGGAGGCGTCGTGGATAACCGCCAGTGCGATCGCCGCGAACAGCAGCGGGCCGCCGATGGCCGACGCCACGATCCACCGGGTCACGAACCACGAGGCGCGCGGTGAGGTCGCGTGCGCGCAGGTGCGTGCGGTGCCCGCGACCATCAACAGCACCGGCACCAGCGGCAACACGGCGAGCTGGTGGCCGGCGATCGAGATCGGCACCTGGTGCACGGCCAGCCACATGCTGGCGATCGCACCCAGGGTGCCCGTCATATCGCTGTTGGCGATGACGAGTTGCAGCAGGGCCACCGCGGCGATCACCACGAGGGCGACCACCGACGGGCCGAACGCAACCCGGACCAGGTCTCGCGCCTGGCGCGCGCCGACTGGCCGCTTGTCCTCCATCCGTGTCACTCGACGCGCCGGTCAGGCGTGCTGCGCGAAGAGCGCCCGGTTAGGACGGGCTCTGACCCGACGGCGACGATGACGGCGCCTGGGGCTGCTGCTGTTCCGGCTGTCCGGCGGGCTGTTGCTGGCCCGAGCCGCTCGACGGCGGCGGGCTGAAGCTCGGGAAACCGGTCGGCGGCGTCGGCGGGCCGCTCTGCGCGCCGCCGAAGTTCGACGGACCGGACGTGTAGCCGCCGCCGTACTGGGACGGGTAATTCGGCCGCGGCGGGAGTCCCTGCGGTGGGCCCTGCGGACCGGGCTGGCCGTAGTAGCCGCCGGGAGGCGGGCCGTACTGACCGAACTGTTCGTATCGGGGCCGGGGCGCCGGCGCAGTGATGATGCCGGCCTCCAGCAGCAGCGCCGCCACCGCGGCGATGGCCTGCAGCAGGGTGAACGCGAGCAGCAGCCACAGCCCCCAACCGACGGAGAAGCCGGTCGGCTTGCTGATGACCTGAGCGATCGCCGTCAGCACCGCGATCACCGATGCGGTGGCGATGACGCCGCCGTAATCGCGGGCCTTCGGCAGCAGCGCGGCCGCCGCGAGCAGCGCGGCAATCAGCGTCGCGACCACCGGGTAGCCGCCGCCACCGCCGGTCAGCTCGGCGCCCCCGAAGGGCCCGAGGTCGGCGTGGACGGTGAGGATCGGCCCGAAGCTGGCGAGGTACGCCGCCAGGCCCAGCACGATGGCGGCGACGTTCAGGTACTGCGGCAGCTTGCTCGGTCCGGCCTCGGCCGGCGCGAACGACGACGTGGGCGCACCGTAGGGACCGGTCGGCTGCGACGGTTGGTAGCCCGGATTCGTGGGCGGGTAAGTCATGGCCTCTCCTTCAGCCTTGTCACGCCGCGCATCCCCCGCGGCGCTGCGTCGGTTGTGGCTCGCGAACGGACCCGCAGGTCGGCGTTCGCACCCCACGCTATCGCACAGCGCCGTGGCCGCCGCGACCATCGGCGTGTCACACAGGCAGTTGGTAACCGGCCGCCGGGACTCAGGCAGAGGCCTGAAGGGGCGCGGCGATCGAATCGCTCTCGGCCGCTTCGATTTCGCGCACCAGCGGCAGCACCCGCGCGCCGAAGTACTCGATCTCCTCCTGGAAGTGCAGGAAGCCACCGAGGATGAGGTCCACGCCGCGCTTGCGGTAGGCGGAAATTCGCTCGGCGATCTGCTCGGGGGTTCCGATCAACCCGGTGCGGAAGCCGTCGTTGTATTGGACGAGGTCTTCATAGGTCGAGTCGGCCCACATCCCGCGCTTGTCTGCGGTCGAGGCGCCGGCTTGCTGCACGGCTCCGTGAAACCCTTCGACCGCCGGTTTGTTGGCCTTGGCGATGATCTCTCTGAGGACCTCTTTTGCTTCTTTCTCTGTGTCCCTGGCGATGATGAAGCCGTTGAGTCCGAAGTTGACTTCCCGGTTGGCGTCGCGGGCGTGGTCGCGAACGTCGACGAGCTGCTCGGTGACGCCGTCGAAATCCTTGCCGTTGGAGAAGTACCAGTCGGCGTAGTGGCCGCCGTTGCGCCGCGCGGCGGAGGAGTTGCCGCCCTGGAAGATCTCCGGGTTGGGCCGTTGCGGTGTGTTGAGCGGCTTGGGCTTCAGGGTGAAGTCGTGGATGCGGTAGAAGTCACCGCGGAATTCCACGCCGTCTTCGGTCCAGATCTTGCGCAGCACCTGCAGGAATTCGGCGGTCCTGCGGTAGCGCTCGTCGTGCTCGAGCCAAGGTTCGCCCAGGTGGGTGAATTCGTCTTTGAACCAGCCGGACACCACGTTGACGGCGAACCGCCCACCGGACAGGTGGTCGGCGGTTGCGCCGAGCTTGGCCAGCACCCCGGGTTGCCACAGGCCGGGGTGGACGGCGGCGATGAGCTTGAGCCGCTCGGTGGCCAGCAGCAGCGCCAGCGAGAAGCTGGTCGATTCGTGCTGGAATTCAGCGCCGTAGCTGGCCTCGTAGCGGACCTGCGACAGCGCGTACTCGAAGCCGTTGTTCTCGGCGGTCTGTGCGAGCTTGACGTTGTAGTCGTAGTTCCAGTCGGTGCGTTGCTCGATGGTGCTGGTGACCAGGCCGCCACTCACATTGGGCACCCAGTAGGCGAATGTCACGTGCTCGGCGATGCGTTCTGTCGTCATGCTTTGCATGGTCGCGACGAGGTCCGGCGCGGTCACCCCTTTTACTCGCCGAGAGTGCAGAGGTAACTCGCCGAGACTGCAGATGTCGCCCACTGAGACGCCACCTTGCCCGGGGGTTGGGCAACTCGTTCTAATGCAGCCCATGGATTACGGGCTCGTTCTGTTCACCAGTGACCGCGGCATCGCCCCTGCGGCTGCAGCCAAGCTCGCCGATGAGCACGGCTTCACGACGTTCTACGTGCCCGAGCACACGCACATCCCGGTCAAGCGCGAGGCCGCGCACCCCACCACCGGCGATGAGTCGCTGCCCGACGACCGCTATATGCGCACGCTGGATCCGTGGGTGAGCCTCGGCACCGCGGCCGCGGTGACCTCCACGGTGCGGCTGTCCACCGCGGTGGCGCTGCCGGTCGAGCACGATTGCATCACCTTGGCGAAATCGATTGCCACCCTTGATCATTTGTCCGGCGGCCGGGTCAGCCTGGGGGTCGGGTTCGGCTGGAACACCGACGAGCTGATGGACCACAACGTGCCACCGGGTCGGCGTCGCACGATGCTGCGTGAGTACATCGAGGCCATGCGCGAGCTCTGGACCAAGGAAGAAGCCGAATACGACGGCGAGTTCGTCAAATTCGGCCCGAGCTGGGCCTGGCCCAAGCCCGTTCAGTCGCACATCCCGGTGCTCGTGGGCGCGGCAGGCACCGAGAAGAACTTCAAGTGGATCGCCCGCAGCGCCGACGGCTGGATCACGACGCCGCGCGACTTCGACATCGACGAGCCGGTGAAGCTGCTTCAGGACACCTGGGCCGCGGCCGGCCGCGACGGTGCTCCGCAGATCGTGGCTCTCGACTTCAAGCCGGTACCCGAGAAGTTGGCGCACTGGAGGGACATTGGCGTCACCGAGGTGCTGTTCGGCCTACCGGACAAGTCGGGCGACGAGGTCGCCGCCTACGTGGAGCGACTGGCAGGCAAACTCAGCGCACTGGAGCTCTAAGCCAGCGTCGCGCGGTTTTTGCCGTCCTCGCCCGCGGTGACGTTGATCGCGGCGCCCAGCGGATCGCCGTCGCTCATCAACGCCACCAGGGCCGGGTCGGTGGTGATGGCCATGAACCGGCTGAGGTCGGCATCGAGGCGGCCGATGATGACCCCGGTGCGCTCAGGCCAGTCGTATCGCACCGAGTACGTCTCGATCACACCGCTTCCGTTGGCGTTACGGGTGACCGGCACCTGCGGCAGGGCGGCGATGTCTGCCTGCAGTTCCTTGCTGCGGTCAGGCGCCCACTCGACCGGGGTGGTGGAGTAGATCCCCACCGAGTACTTGCTCATCACGCCGCCGTTGGCGCCCACCAGGCCGAAATCACCTGGCTTGTCGCGCATCGCGGCGACGGTCTCGGCGATGCCGTGCAGCGAGTAGCTGTTGCCCGGTCCGCCGAAGTACGGCAGGCCGCCGGTGAGGGTGAGCCCGCGCGGGTCGTCAGCGGCCAGCCCGAAGTCGTCGCACACCGCGAAGACCGGGAACGGGAAGCAGCTGTAGAGATCGAAGGTGGCTACGTCGTCGATGCCGATGCCAGCCACCCGAAGCGCCTCTGTCACAGCCTGTTTCGACGAGTAACTGACTCCGACATCGGCCCGGTCCAGCAGGTCCTGCTCGCGTTGATCGGCGTGACCGTGCAGGTACACCCAGTTCTCCTCGGGCACACCGAGTTCGCGAGCGGCGGACACCGACATGAGCAGCGCGGCCGCGCCCTGGTTCACCGTGTCGCGGGCCACCATCAGCCGGGGATACGGGTCGCAGATCATCCGGTTCTCGGCGGTGACCGTCGCAATCTCGTCGACCGAGCGTTCGACCGGTGACGATGAAAAGGGGTTCTTGGCAGCGACTTTCGAGAACGGCGAGAACAGTTCGGCCATCTTGCGGCGGTAGGAGTCGACATCGAGACCCAGTCGGGCACGACGCGCGTTGTCCAGCAACCCGTACTGCACCGGCGCGCCGGTCAGCCCATGATTGGCGGTGTACTCGCTCATGTACTGCTCGAAGCCGTACCCGCGGTCCTCGAGCTGGCCGCCCACGGTTTCGCTGTGGTCGGGTTTGTCGTCTCTCCCCGCGAACGTCTTCAGCGTCGAACCGTTCTCCGAGCCGAGGATCAACGCCACCTCGATCTCGCCGGCCGCGATGGCGCCGGCGAACTCGGTGACCAGCTTCTGAGGGCCGTTGCCGCCGATGGATTCCAGCACGGCGCGCTTCGGGTCGGCGCCGACGCGACGGGCGACCGAGCGGATGTAGTTGTCCGAGCACCCCAGCGGAGCGGTCGCGTACGGCGTGCAGATCTCGAACTGCCGCAGGCCCGCGAACACCTCGATGGACGTGGCGACGGCAGCGACATCCGCGCCGGTGTCGGCGAGTGCGGCGCGAACCGCCTCGGTGGCCAGCTCGACCGCCGACATACCCCGGTAGTCCGGGTCGTCGATGCGCTCGGTGAACTGCCCGACGCCGACAATGACGGGGGTACGCGGATCGACCATAGTTCGACAGGCTAATAGAACACGTTACCGTTTTGCCAACCGGGGCCCTACCTGCGCCGAGATGGACATCAGGGCTGCGATCCGATGTGGATCACAGCCCTGACGTCGAACTCTATGACGAATTACAGCCCCTGCAGGATCTCTCTGGCCAGGTTGGCGGTCTCCGAAGGCGTCTTGCCGACCTTGACCCCGGCGGCCTCGAGGGCCTCCTTCTTGCCCTGAGCCGTGCCTGCGCCGTCCGAGACGATCGCACCGGCGTGTCCCATGGTCTTACCCTCGGGCGCGGTGAACCCGGCGACGTAGCCGACGACCGGCTTGGAGACGTTGGCCTTGATGTACGCGCCGGCCTTCTCCTCGGCGTCGCCGCCGATCTCGCCGATCATCACGATGATCTTGGTCTCGGGATCCTTCTCGAACGCCTCGATGGCGTCGATGTGGGTGGTGCCGATGACCGGGTCGCCGCCGATGCCGATAGCGGTCGAGAAGCCGAGATCGCGCAGCTCGTACATCATCTGGTAGGTCAGCGTGCCGGACTTGGACACCAGGCCGATCGGGCCCTTGCCGGTGATGTTGTTCGGCGTGATGCCGACCAGCGCCTCACCAGGGGTGATGATGCCGGGGCAGTTCGGGCCGATGATGCGGGTCTTCTCGCCTTTTTCCAGGTTGTATGCCCACGCATATGCGCTGTCCTGCACCGGGATTCCCTCGGTGATGACCACCAGAAGGGGGATCTCGGCGTCGATCGCCTCGATGATGGCGTCCTTGGAGAACGCCGGCGGGACGAAGGCGATCGACACGTCGGCGCCGGTCTCCTTCATGGCCTCGGCCACCGAGCCGAACACCGGCAGCTCGATGTCGTTTCCGTCCTTATCCTTATGGGCGACGGTGGTGCCGGCCTTGCGCGCGTTGACGCCGCCGACCACCTGGGTGCCCGCCTTGAGCATCAGCGCGGTGTGCTTGGTGCCCTCGCCGCCGGTGATGCCCTGGACGATGACCTTGTTGTCCTTGTTCAGGAAGATAGACATTGGTTCTAGTCCCTTACTTGTTGGCCAGCTCGGCGGCCTTGTCGGCGCCGGCGTCCATGGTGTCGGCCTGGATCACCAGGGGGTGGTTGGCTTCGTTGAGGATGCGGCGGCCCTCTTCGACGTTGTTGCCGTCGAGACGCACGACGAGGGGCTTGTTCGCACTGTCGCCGAGCTTCTTCAACGCGCCGACGATGCCGTTGGCCACCGCGTCGCACGCGGTGATGCCGCCGAACACGTTGACGAACACACTCTTGACCTGGCTGTCGCCCAGGATGACGTCGAGACCGTTGGCCATCACCTCAGCCGAGGCGCCACCGCCGATGTCGAGGAAGTTGGCGGGCTTCACGCCGCCGTGCTTCTCACCGGCGTACGCGACGACGTCCAGGGTTGACATGACCAGACCCGCGCCGTTGCCGATGATGCCGACCTCGCCGTCGAGCTTGACGTAGTTGAGGTCGTTTTCCTTCGCCTTGAGCTCGAGCGGATCGGTGGCGTCCTTGTCCTCGAACTCGGCGTGGCCGGGCTGGCGGAAGTCGGCGTTCGCGTCCAGGGTGACCTTGCCGTCCAGCGCCAGGATCTGATCGTCGGGCGTGCGCACCAGCGGGTTGACCTCGACCAGGGTGGCGTCCTCGCCGGTGAAGACCTCCCACAGCTTCTGGATGGTCACCGCTGCGGCGTCGAGCACCTCGGCGGGCAGGTGCCCCTTCTCGGCGATCTCGCGCGCGAAGGCCAGATCGACACCTTTGACGGCGTCGACCGGCACCTTGGCCAGCCGCTCCGGCTTGGTGGCGGCGACCTCTTCGATCTCCATGCCGCCTTCGACCGAGCACATGGCCAGGTAGGTGCGGTTGGAACGATCGAGCAGGAAGGAGATGTAGTACTCCTCGGCGATGTCGCTGGCCTCGGCGACCAGCAGCTTCTTCACGATGTGGCCCTTGATGTCCAGGCCGAGGATGTTCTTGGCGTGGGTGTAGGCGTCATCAGGGGTCGCGGCGTACTTGACGCCACCAGCCTTTCCGCGGCCGCCCACCTTCACCTGGGCCTTGACCATGACGGGCTTGCCGATTTCCTCGGCGATGGCCTTGGCGTCCTCCGGGGAGTCGGTGACCCGGCCCGGGGTGGTGGGAACGTTGTGCTTGGCGAACAGTTCTTTCGCCTGATATTCGAAAAGATCCATGAGCTCACTGTCTGGTCGGCGCTGACTGTTTTGTTGACGAAGTGGTGTTGAGGAAGTCGCTCCGGGGGGAACTGTATCTAGACCCTCTGAGGACTCCGTCCTCGCGTACCGCTCATGTGGTACATCTCACCGCGGAGTTGAAGTGATTCAACTCACAATCCTCCGCGGAATATCCCCTTGGGTTGCGGCCCGTGTCGGATCTTCGTTAACGTCGTCGGGGTCTGAGATAACGCTTTGGTCACGACTAAGGGACTTCGAGTTTTGACGCAGCATCGGCCGGCACCGACCTCTATCGGAGCTTCTTCGGCCTCGCAGCCTTCGACCAGGACTTTTGATCGCCAAGCGCCAGCCAAGCGAGCCCTTGATCCGGAGCGGGTCGACGTCACCGACATCATTCCGTTCAACGAATTCGGCGATCTCTGCGATATCGATTTCCGCGAGAGCACCGCTTTCGCCAGCCTCCAGGTGGCACGCTGCCCTGAACTCGACGATCTGCACGACGCCGACGACGCCCGGCCGCTGCGGCTGGCGGTGCCCACCGAGTTCGCCGCGCCGCGCGATGGCGGCGCCGAAGTGCCGCGCTTCATCAACAACGACAACACCGACGTGCTCCCCCGCACGCCGCAGCACCGCAGGCAGCCGACCGGCGCCGTCAAGGGCCGCGTGATGATCGCGGCGATGGCCGCGGGTGCCGCCGCCGCCGCGGCTTACACCGCGGTCAAGCCCGCCACCGACACCACCACCCAAACCGTGCTGGCCGCCGAGAAGACCCCGCTGGACGGCTCGGTCATCACCCCGCGCGGCGTGCAGCTGATCGCGGTGAAGCCGGTCGCCGACGCCGCCGTGCACGGCGAGGAACTGGCCAATGGACAGGCCTTCGCCCAAGAGCGCGCCGAGCGCGAAGCCCGGTTGCAGCGGCCGCTGTTCGTCATGCCGACCAAGGGCGTGTTCACCTCCGGCTTCGGTTACCGCTGGGGTGCTTTGCACGCCGGCGTCGACCTGGCGGCTCCGATCGGGACGCCGATCGTCGCTGTCTCCGACGGTGTCGTTGTCGACGCCGGGCCGACAGCCGGCTACGGCGCCTGGGTCAAGATCCGCCATTCCGATGGCACGGTCACCCTGTACGGCCATGTCAACACCTGGACGGTCCAGATCGGCCAGCGAGTGTTCGCCGGCGACCAGATCGCCACGGTCGGCAACCGGGGCAATTCGACCGGACCGCACCTGCACTTCAGCGTGCTGCAGAACGGCGTCAACTTCATCGACCCGGTGCCGTGGCTGGCGAAGCGGGGCCTCTCGGTCGGCCCCTACGTCGGCTGACCTGGTGTCTGAGCCGGACGACCCGCACACCCGCATCATCCGGCGCCAGCCGTCCGGACCCATTCCCCAGCCCGAAGAGCCGTGCACCGGCATCATCCGGCGCGCACCCACCGGGCCGATGCCCGCGGTGCCCGACGATCGCACCGTCAACATTCCTCGCCCGCCGGTCGACGAGGCGCCGACCAGCCTGATCCGGCGCGCCACCCCGGTCGCGGTTCCGGCCCGGCCGGGCGCGGTCGACGTCTCCACCGGGGGAACCGCGATCGCGGCCAGCGCGGTCAGCATCGTCAGCGGATGGGCGACCGGCGTCGTCGCCACCGACCTGATCACCGGATGGTGGGGCACCGATCGGCTGTTCTGCGTTGCGGTCGGATTCCTCACCCTGCTGTTCGCGGTCACCAGCATCGCCGGGGTGATCGCAGTACTGCTGCGCCGCTCCGTCGGCCGCTACCTGATCGCGTTCGGCGCCGTCATCGCGCTGCTGACATTCGGCAGTGTGTTCGTCGCCGGAGCGCGAATCCCGTTGGCGGTGTATCTGATTCCGGCGTTACCGCTGGCGAGTCTGATCCTGGCATTGCACCCGTCGACCCGGCGCTGGTGCCGCGTCCGAAGCTAGAGCTTCTGGATGGGTGCATGGTTGTGCATCAGCTTCACCCGGCCGGCGCTGCCGAAGTCGATCAGCGACATCGCCGACTCCCCCATGCCGGACACCTCCTCGACGCGGCCGAGACCGTACTTGTCGTGGTTGACCCGGTCACCGGGTGCGAGGACCACCAGCGCACGCTTACCGCCGCCGGCAGGACGCGCCGGTGACGGTCGCGGGGTGCCGACCAACCCACCCGCTCCGGGAGAAAATCGGCCCGGCGCACTGTAGGACGGCGCCGGATCGGTGCGGCGCCAGTCGAGCAGATGCTCCGGAATCTCGCGTAGGAACCGGGATTCGGGGTTCAGCATCGGCTGCCCCCACGAGGAGCGAACCTTCGCGCGGCTGAGGTAAAGCCGTTGGCGCGCACGGGTTATGCCCACATATGCCAGCCGGCGTTCTTCGGAGAGCTCGGCCGGATCCCCGAGCGCCCGCATGTGCGGGAACATGCCGTCCTCCCAGCCGGTGACGAAGACGACCGGGAACTCCAGACCTTTGGCAGTGTGCAAGGTCATCATCGTGACCACCCCGGAGCCGTGCTCGGGCAACTCGTCGGAGTCGGCCACCAGCGACACCCGTTCCAGGAACTCGGCGAGTATGCCGGTCTGCGGCACGTCCTCATCGGCGTCGGTGCCGGCGTCCCCCTCCTCTGCCGCCAGCGCGGCGGCATTGGCCCGATCGATGCTGAATTCGTGTGCGACGCTGACCAATTCGTTCAGGTTGTCCAGCCGGGCCAGGTCCTGCGGGTCGCTGGAGGATTCCAGCTCGCTGCGGTAGCCGGTGCGGTCCAGCACCGCCTCGACCAAATCCCCGAGCTCGTCATCGAGCTTGCCGCGCAGGTCGTCGATCAGGTTGACGAAGCTCGCGATCGCCTTCTCCGAGCGAGTGTTCAGCATCGGTACCTTGCCGGCCGCCGCGGCGGTCAGGGCGTCGGCGAAGGTGCTGCCGGTGTTCTCGGCGTACACCGCGACGCAGGCCTCGGCGCGGTCGCCGATGCCGCGGCGCGGGGTGTTCAGGATGCGTCGCAAGCTGACGGCGTCACCGGGGTTGTCCAGCACACGCAGGTAGGCGACGATGTCGCGAATCTCCTTGCGCTCGTAGAACCGAACGCCGCCGACGACCTTGTACGGGATGCCGGCCCGGATGAACACCTCTTCCAGCGAGCGCGACGAGTTGTTGGTCCGGTAGAACACCGCGAAGTCGTTGTACGAGAAACCGCCGGCCCCATGAGCACGGTCGGCGAGCGCGTCGATCTCGCTCGCGACGAACCTGGCCTCATCGTGCTCGTTGTCGGCGACATAGCCGACGATCAGCTCTCCGTCACCCTCGTCGGTCCAGAGTCGTTTCTCGCGGCGGTTGGCGTTGCGGGAGATGACGGAGTTGGCCGCCGTCAGGATGTTCTGGGTCGACCGGTAGTTCTGCTCGAGCAGGATCGTGGTGGCGTTGGGGAAGTCACGCTCGAAGTCCTCGATGTTGCGGATCGTCGCGCCGCGGAACGCGTATATCGACTGGTCGGCATCGCCGACCACGCACAGCTCGCTGGGCGGCACGGTGTCGGTATCGGGGGCACCGACACCGACAAGTTCGCGCACCAGCACGTACTGGGCGTGGTTGGTGTCCTGGTACTCGTCGACCAGGACGTGCCGGAACCGCCTGCGGTAGTACTGGGCGATCTGCGGGAAGTTCTGCAGCACCGCGACGGTCTCGCCGATCAGGTCGTCGAAGTCCAGCGCGTTGGCCGCGCGCAGCCGCCGCTGGTATTCGCCGTAGACGCTGGCCACGGTGCGGGCCAGGTCGTCGGACCCGGGCTCGAGTGCGGCGACCGCATCTTCGGGCACGATCAATTCGTTCTTCAGGTTCGAGATCGCGTTGGACAGCAGTCGCGGGGTGTACCGCTTGGTGTCCAGGCCCATGTCCTTGGCGATCATCAGCAGCAGGCGTCGCGAATCGTCGGCGTCGTAGATCGAGAAGTTCGAATTCAGTCCCGGCAGCAGCGAGGCCTGGTTGCGCAGGATCCGCACGCACGAAGAGTGGAAGGTGGAAATCCACATATTCCTGGCCCGGGGACCGACGAGCGAAACCACCCGCTCGCGCATCTCGGCGGCGGCCTTGTTGGTGAACGTGATCGCCAGCACCTGGCCCGGCCCGACATCGCGGGCGGCCAGCAGGTACGCGATCCGGCGGGTGAGGACCGCCGTCTTGCCCGACCCGGCGCCGGCCACGATCAGCAACGGGGGCCCCTCGTGCAGCACCGCCTGGCGCTGCTGGGGGTTGAGGCCCTCGAGGAGTTCGGCCGCATCGGCCGGGGGTTTGAAATCTGTCACGTGCACACTCATGTCCGACCCAACTTACCGCTGTATGGCGACAGTTTTTTTGCGAAGCCGGGCTTCGGAGTGGCACACTCGACAACGTGCTTTCTCCGCAGCGTCGATTTTTCTACGGGTACCGGTCCGCGGTGCCCGTGGGTATCTAGCTGCTCAACCCGAGAGCCCCGCGGTCCGCATCCGGACCCGGGGCTCGTCTCTTGTGTGAGGCCCGGGATCGAATGAGACCAGACCCACACACGAGGAGAACGAAGCGATGACTCTGGAAATGGTTCCTGAAGCCGAGAACAACATCGACATCGACAGCCTGCGCGGCGAGATCGACCGCCTCGACGCCGAGATCCTGGCGGCGGTCAAGCGTCGTACCGAGGTGTCCCAGGCCATCGGTCGGGCCCGGATGGCCTCCGGCGGCACGCGACTGGTGCACAGCCGTGAGATGAAGGTCATCGAGCGCTACAGCGAGCTGGGCCAGGACGGCAAGGATCTGGCGATGCTGCTGCTGCGCATGGGTCGCGGCCGGCTCGGGCACTCCTGAGCGCAGCTAGCGCACTGCGTCAAGCAGCCACGGGGTCATCCACTTGACCGCGTTCGGCGTGGGGTGCACGCCGTCGATGCGGACCTGAACACCGTTGATCTTGTTGGTGTAGCCGCCGTTCGGCGCGAGCTTCTTGTTCAGATCGAGCACGGTCACATTCTTGCGATCGGCTACGACCCTGCGCAGCAAGGCATTCCACTGGTCGACCCGGCTTGGCTGATCCTCGGGGTATAGGTTGCCGTTCGTCTGCTCACCGTGCCGGCTGTATGGCTCGGTCGACACCACCACCAGTGCCCCGGTGGAGCCGAGGATGTCCAGCGCGTGCCGCAGTTCGCTCTCCAGGTACTTGTCGAAATCGGGCTGACCGATGTGGGCCCAGTTGCCATTCCACTTGCGGTCCACCACCTCCCAGCGCCCGACCATCATCAGCACCACATCGGGCCGGTCGTGGCTGATCCGCTGCGCCCAGCGTTCCGGCCAGGCGTCGCATTCCGGCTTCTGTTCCAGGATCTGCCCGGAGTAGCGGTACGGGCCGCCCCGGACCAGGCCGCAGCCGATCGTGGTGCGGTCCAGGAAGTTGATGCCGGGGGTCGGCGGCAGGTAGCGCATCATCGTCCACCCGATGGAGTCACCGAACACCGACACGGTGTGCGGGCGCGGCCCGACCTGCACCGGCGCGGCCAGTCGCACCGTCTCCACCGGGGAGACCAGCGCGGCCTGGGTGATATCTGGGCTCGCCGGATCGATGCGGGTTCCGACCGGCACGACGACGACTGCGACGGCGACGGCCGTGGCCATCGTCGCGGCCGCCAGCCGGAGCTGGGGAACGTGCACGGGTCGCCAGCGCCGAACGGGACGTTCGATGAGCCACCAGGATCCGACCGCCGCGAGCAGCGTGATCGCGCAGCGGGCGGCGAACAGCGGGTAACCGGTCCACCCGGTGCGCTCCCCGGTGAGCACCAGGAACACCGGCCAGTGCCAGAGGTACACGCCGTAGGAGACGGCGCCGAGCGCCACCAGCGGCGGGGTGGCCAGCACCCACGCCACCGGGCCGTTCTGTTCGAGCGCGACGCCCGCGATCACCGCGACGGCGGCCACCGCGACGACGATCAGCAGGCCGTTGCGGAATTCGGCGGCGCTGCCGGTCGCGACGTGCGTGATCGCGGCCAGGACGGCCACTCCGGCCACCGGGATTCCCCCGGCCAGCCAGCGGCCCCACCGCGACCGGATCAGCGGCCAGGCCGCCATCATCGCCGGCCAGTCCCGCACCAGCAGTGCGGCGGCCGCGGCCCCGATCAGCAGCGCTTGCGCGCGGGTGTCGGTGCCGAAGTACACCCGGTTGAGCGAGTCGTCGTCGGCCATCAGGATCGCCTCGGTGGCTGACGCAGCCGTTCCGACGAGGGCGAGGACCAGCACAGCCCAGCGAACCGCGGTGATGGTCGGCATCTTCTTGCGGCGGCGGGCGATCACGGCCAGCAGCACCGCCACCGCCGCGATGAGCACCGGCCAGATCAGGTAGTACTGCTCCTCGACGCCCAGCGACCAGGTGTGTTGCAGCGGTGAGGGCGGAGCGCCCTGGCTGAAGTAGTCGGTCTGATGCGACACGAACGCCCAGTTCGCCATCCACAGGAACGCGGCGACCGCATCGTTGCGCAAGCCGCTGACGGCGTCGGGCGGGAACAGCAGCCGCGCGGCGATCACCGCCAGCACCATCATCAGCAGCGCGGGCAGCAGCCTGCGGGCCCGTCGTACCCAGAACGCGCCGAGGTCGAGCCGGCCGGTTCGGCCGATCTCGTCGAGCAGCAGCGATGTGATGAGGAAGCCGCTGAGCACGAAGAAGACGTCGACGCCGATGAATCCGCCTGCGACACCAGGGATTCCGCTGTGCCCGATCAGAACGAGGGCGACGGCGACCCCGCGGATCCCGTTCAGCGCGGGAATGCCCGAGCCGCGGGGCCGTGGCCTGCGCAGTTGGCTCGGTTGCGAGACGGGATCAACCCAGGGACTTTGCGCAAAGACGCGCGCCGTCACACCATGCCCTCCTAGTTCTTCGGTGCTGTGAAATCTAGTTCGCAGGCACCGTCGATCAGCGCAGGCGCGCGGTCGTTTACGTCAATTCCTTGCGGCGCTCGGCATCCTCGTCGGCGAGGGCGACATGGCCGATGTGGCGAGCGGGCTGGCCGGCGCATTTCGCCATGTGGAGGGTCGGCGACAACGACCGCGGCGGCATCACCGGCGGCTACGCCACCCCGTGGGTTCGCGGTTGTCGGCGCACTGCCGCCCGGTCAGCTGAGATTCAGCAGCGCGTCAGGTCCCGGTCGACGATCTTGGGGCGCTGCGGCGCCTCGGGGAGCAGCTGGTCGAGGGCCAGCATCAGGCCGGCGACCGCGCCGGAGAGCTGCGCGGTGACGAGTTCAGACACCCCTCGACGCGCAGGAGCCTGAGGAATGCTGATCTTCATGGCGCTTGGTTACCCCGTGCTTGCAATTGCAAGCGTGAAGCGCGCCACAGTTAGCACTACTTGGTCAGCGCGATGTACTTGGTGTCCAGATATTCGTCGATGCCTTCGATGCCGCCCTCGCGACCGAAGCCGGATTCCTTGACGCCACCGAACGGCGCCGCCGGATCGGAGATC
This sequence comes from Mycolicibacterium aromaticivorans JS19b1 = JCM 16368, assembly GCF_000559085.1. Classification (NCBI taxonomy): domain Bacteria; kingdom Bacillati; phylum Actinomycetota; class Actinomycetes; order Mycobacteriales; family Mycobacteriaceae; genus Mycobacterium; species Mycolicibacterium aromaticivorans. Next base: position 1,714,680 of record NZ_JALN02000001.1, read on the forward strand.
ACGCCCCGGTTCACCCCGACCATGCCGGATTCGATCTCCTCGGCGACCCGCAGCGCCCGGTCCAGCGACTCGGTGTAGATGTAGGCCGCCAGCCCGTATTCGGTGTTGTTGGCCGCGGCGACGCCGTCCTCCTCGCTGTCGAAGCCGATGATCGGCGCGACGGGCCCGAACACCTCCTCGGTGAGGATGCGCGCGGTCGGCGGGATGTCGGTCAGAACGGTGGCCGGGTAGAAGTTGCCCGGTCCGCCGGGGGCCTCGCCACCGAGGGCGACTTTCGCCCCCTTCTCGACGGCGTCGTTGACGAGTTCCTGAACTTTGTTCAGCTGCTTGGTGTTGATCAGCGGACCCAGCTTGCTCGACGGGTCCAGCCCGTTGCCCAGATTCACCTCGGCCATGCGCTTGACGAATTTGTCGGTGAATTCGTCGATCACCGCGTTGGCGACGTGGATGCGGTTGGCCGCGGTGCACGCCTCGCCGCCGTTGCGCATCTTGGCGAGCATCGCGCCCTCGACCGCGGCATCGACGTCGGCGTCGTCGAAGACCACGAACGGCGCGTTACCGCCCAGCTCCATCGAGGTGCGCAGCAGCTTGTCCGCCGACTGCGCGACCAACGCTTTACCGACGCCGGTTGAGCCGGTGAAGGTCAGCTTCCGTAACCGGCCGTCGTCGATCAGCGCCTTGGTGACCTCACCCGGCCGGCTCGTGGGCAGGATCGACAGCACACCCTTGGGCAGTCCCGCTTCGGCCATCAGCTTGGCCAGCAGCAGCATGGTCAGCGGGGTCTCCTGGGCCGGCTTGATGATCATGGTGCAGCCGGCCGCGAACGCGGGCCCGATCTTGCGGGTCCCCATGGCCAGCGGAAAGTTCCACGGCGTGATCGCGTAACAGGGGCCGACGGGCTGCTTGGTGACGATGATCCGACCGGTGCCGGCCGGCGACGGGGTGTACCGGCCCCCGATGCGCACCGCCTCCTCGGCGAACCAGCGGAAGAATTCGGCGCCGTACTTGACCTCGCCCATGCTCTCGGCGACGACCTTGCCCATCTCCAGGGTCATCAGCGCGGCCAGATCGTCGGCGCGGTCGATGATCGTCTCGAACACCGAACGCAGGATCTCCCCACGATCCCGCGCCGGGGTGGCCGCCCACTGCGCCTGCACCGCGCACGCGGCGTCGAGGGCGGCGACCGCGTCCTCGGCGGTGGCATCGGCCACCGTCGCGATGACCTCGTCGTTCGACGGGTCGAAGACCTCGAACGTGGACGACCCCGGCCGCTCTTCTCCGCCAATCCACAAACCCGTGGGAACCGACGACAACAGCCGTTCAATGTCTGGGGTGCTCATCCCTCCATCATGTACACCTTTGGTCACCTCGTCACACTAGGGTCGAACGAATGACTGGAGACATTTCCGCTACGCCTGAATGGAACGCGCTGAGTCGCCACCACGACCAGATCGCCGGGAAACACCTCCGCGAGTTTTTCGACGAAGATCCCGCCCGTGGCCGCGAGCTCACGCTGACCGTCGGCGACCTGTACATCGACTACAGCAAGCACCGCGTCACCCGGGAGACGCTGTCTCTGCTTGTCGATCTCGCCCGCGCCGCCAACCTCGAACAGCACCGCGACGCCATGCTGTCCGGCCAGCACATCAACACCTCTGAGGACCGCGCGGTGTTGCACACCGCGCTGCGTCTGCCGCGTGACGCCACGCTGGAGGTCGACGGTCAGAACGTGGTCGCCGATGTGCACGAGGTGCTCGACGCGATGGGCGACTTCACCGACCGGCTGCGCAGCGGTGAGTGGACCGGCGCCACCGGCGAGCGGATCAAGACCGTCGTCAACATCGGCATCGGTGGCTCGGATCTGGGGCCGGTGATGGTGTACCAGGCGCTGCGGCACTATGCCGATGCCGGCATCTCGGCGCGGTTCGTCTCCAACGTCGACCCGGCCGACCTGGTCGCGAAGCTCGACGGACTCGACCCTGCCACAACGCTTTTCATCATCGCCTCCAAGACGTTCTCGACGCTGGAGACACTGACCAACGCGACCGCCGCCCGGCGCTGGCTCACCGACGCACTCGGTGACGCCGCGGTGTCGAAGCACTTCGTGGCGGTGTCGACGAACAAGAAGCTGGTGGACAGCTTCGGCATCAACACCGCCAACATGTTCGGCTTCTGGGACTGGGTGGGCGGCCGCTACTCGGTGGATTCGGCGATCGGCCTGTCAGTGATGGCGGTGATCGGCCGCGAGGCATTCGCCGACTTCCTGTCCGGATTCCACATCGTTGACCGTCACTTCGCCACTGCCCCTTTGGAATCCAACGCACCGGCATTACTCGGGCTGATCGGCCTGTGGTACTCCGACTTCTTCGGCGCCGAGACCCGCGCGGTGCTGCCCTACTCCAATGACCTGTCCCGCTTCGCGGCGTACCTGCAGCAGCTGACGATGGAGTCCAACGGTAAATCCGTGAAATCGGACGGGACCCCTGTAACGACCCCGACCGGCGAGATCTTCTGGGGCGAGCCGGGAACCAACGGCCAGCACGCGTTCTACCAACTGCTACATCAAGGCACCCGGCTGGTACCAGCCGACTTCATCGGGTTCTCCCAGCCCACCGACGACCTGCCGACCGCCGACGGGTCGGGCAGCATGCACGACCTGCTGATGAGCAACTTCTTCGCCCAGACCCAGGTGCTGGCGTTCGGCAAGACCGCCGAGGAGATCGCGGCGGAGGGCACTCCTGCCAATGTCGTTCCGCACAAGGTGATGCCGGGCAACCGGCCGAGCACGTCGATCCTGGCAGACCGGTTGACTCCGTCGGTGGTCGGCCAGCTGATCGCGCTCTACGAACATCAGGTGTTCACCGAAGGCGTGATCTGGGGTATCGACTCGTTCGACCAGTGGGGCGTCGAGCTGGGCAAGACGCAGGCGAAGGCACTGCTCGGGGTGATCACCAGTGATGGCTCGCCGCCCAAGCAGACCGACAGCTCGACCGACGAGCTGGTGCGCCGCTACCGGACCGAAAGGGGCCGGGTCCGCTAGGCGAACAGCTTGGTGAACCGGGTCGGCACGACCTTCATCAGCGCCACCAGCGGAATCCACGGCCACCCGGGCACGATCGCCCGTCCGGCTTCCCGCTCGATGGCGGCGACGATCTGGCGCACGCCGGTGTCGGTGTCGACCATCAGCATGGTGGTCTTCGATTTCGCGGTCATCTCCGACTCGATGTAACCGGGTTCGATGACGGTGACTGTGATTGGGCCAGAGGCATATTCGGCCCGCAAAGACTCACCCAGTGAGCTCAGCCCAGCCTTGCTCGCCGCATAGGCGGCCTTGACGCCGGGAACCCCGCGGTTGCCCATCACACTCGACATCAGCACCAGATGCCCTGAGCCCGTCGCCGTGAACATCGCCAGCGCCGCTTCGATCTGCACCAGCGCCGAGACCAGGTTGGTCTCGATGGTGGCCTTGTTGGCCCACACCTTGCCGGAGCCGAGCCGGGCACCCTTGCCGATCCCGGCATTGACGACGACCCGGTCGATGCCGCCGAGTTGATCGGAGAGGTCGGCGAACACGTCGGGCACCCGGTCGTGGTCGTCGACGTCGAGGGCCGCGACGGCAACCGTGATGTTCGGGTGTCGCCCGACCAGTTCGGCCTTCAGCTCGTCGAGGCGGTCCAGGCGGCGCGCGCACAACGCCAGATCGCGACCCTTGGCCGCGAACGCGCGGGCCATCCCGGCCCCGAGTCCGGAACTCGCCCCGGTGATGAGGATCTTCTGGCGTCTCACCGGGGCAGCTTATCTATTTGAGCAGCTTCGACATCCGCCGGTCGGCCAGCACCTTGCCCCCGGTCTGACACGTCGGGCAGTACTGAAACGACTTGTCGACGAAGGACACCTCGCGCACGGTGTCACCGCACACCGGGCAGGGCAACCCGGTGCGGGCATGCACCCGCAGTCCAGATCGCTTCTCCCCCTTCAGGGTTGCCGCCTGCTGCCCCACCGAGCGCTGCACGGCGTCGGTCAGCACGGTGATCATCGCGCTGTGCAGGGCGCCGAGTTGTGCGGCGGTGAGCTTGTTGGCCGTCGCGAACGGCGACAGTTTCGCGACATGCAGTATCTCGTCGCTGTAGGCGTTGCCGATTCCGGCGATCACCTTTTGGTCGGTGATCACCGTCTTGATCCGCCCACCGTGCGGCTTGAGAATGTCCGCCAGCTGTTCTGGGCCGATCTCCAGCGCGTCGGGGCCAAGCGTTGCGATGCCGGGCACCGTGGCCGGGTCGTCGACGATCCACACCGCGAGCCGCTTCTGGGTGCCGGCCTCGGTCAGGTCGAAACCGGGCGCTTCCCCGGGTGTTCCGAGGTGCACCCGCAGGCCGATCGGGCCCTTACCCGGCTTGAGCGGGGCGGCCGCGAGCTTGTCGCTCCACTTCAGCCAGCCTGCCCTCGACAGATGGGTGATCAACCACAGCCCACCGGCCTGCATCCCGAGGTACTTGCCCCAGCGGGCCGCGCCCGTCACGGGTTGTCCGTGCAGCGCCGTCGGCGGCGGGTCGAACGTCTTGAGCACCGACAGCGCGGAGACATCGATGCGGCCGACCGTCCGGCCGACCGCGTGCCGACGCAGGTGGTCGGCCAGGGCCTCGACTTCGGGCAGCTCAGGCATACGTTCAGGTTAGCGGCGGTCTGCGTCACGCAACGGCAGCGAGAACAGCCAGCCCACGATCGACAGCGCGATCGCCGCCCAGATGGCGGTCCACCAGAACTGGTCGATCTGCAGTCCCCAGTGCGTGGTGTGGTCGGTGATCCAGGCGGTGATCCACAACATCAGCGCATTGATCACGACGTGAAACAGCCCGAGCGTGACGATGTACAGGGGTATCGACACGATCTGCACGACGGGTTTGATGATCGCGTTCACCACGCCGAAGACGATCGCGACGACCAGAACGATGCCGATCCGCTGCAGCGCGGTGTCCCCGCCGACGAAGCGGATGCCGGGCACGATCAGCGTCACAACCCACAGCGCAAGCCCGGTCACCGCGGCGCGGAGGAGAAACGATCCCATGCGGGGATTCTCCCAGAAGCCGGTCAATCGGGACTAGGCCCGCAAGAGATAGATGTCCATGATCCAGCCGTGTTGCGCGCGAGCCTCGGCGCGCAACGTGGCGATGCGCTCGCCGACATCGCCGACGGTGCCCGACATCAACAGTTCATCTGTGGTGCCGAGGTAAGCGCCCCACCAGATGCTGGTCTGCGGCGGGCAGCCGAGGAAGGCGCAGTCGCCGTCGAGCATCACCACCGCCGAGCCGGTCAGACCGGTCTTACGCAATCGCCGCCCGGTGGTGATCAACACGGCTTCGCCCACGTCGTTGAGCGGGATCCGATGCCGCGCGGTCAGCGCCTGGATCGCGGTGATGCCGGGGATGACGTCGTAGTCGAATTCGATGTGCCGGCCGACCTGGTCGAGGATCCGCAGTGTGCTGTCGTACAGCGACGGGTCTCCCCACGCCAGGAAGGCGCCGACGCCGTCGGGCCCGAGCTCGGTGTCGATGGCCCGGGCCCACAGCTCGGCGCGGGCGGCATGCCAGTCGGCGACGGCCTGGGTGTAGTCACCGTCGGCCGCGCGTTTCGGGTCGGGCAGTTCGACGAAACGGTAGCCCGGCTCGTCGATGAACCTCGCGCAGATCTCGCGCCGCAGGGCTACCAGGTCGCTCTTGGCCTCACCCTTGTCCATCGCGAAGAACACGTCGGTGTCGTTGAGCGCACGGATCGCCTGAGACGTCACGTAGTCGGGGTCGCCGGCTCCGACACCGATGACGTGGATGGTGCGCACCGAGGCAGCCTAACGAAGGCGCCGCACTGCCAGCGGCACCAGCAGCACAGTCGCAAAGCAGGCGCCGACCGCGCCCGAGATCAGCAGGGGCAGCCGGCCGTCGCCGCCCCACAGAAACCCGGCCCACAGCCCCGCGGCCAGCACCGCGAATCCGGTGGCACCCTGAAACACTCCCTGCGCACTGGCCTGCCGGTCCCCGGCGACGAGCGAGGAGATCCAGGCCTTGCCGACGCCGTCGGTGCATGCGGTGAACATCCCGTACGACGCGATCAGCAGCCACGCCGCAGTGGAATTGGTGGTCAACCCGAGCCCGATGTAGCCGACGGCGAAGAAGACCAGCCCGAAACCGAACACCGCCGACCGCGGCAGCCGGTCGGCCAGCACGCCCGCCGGGAAGCTGCCCAGCGCGTACACCAGGTTGTAGCCGACATAGGCAAGGATTACCTGCACCACACCGAAGCCGATCTCGTTGAGCCGCAACAGCAGTAACGCGTCGGGGAAGTTGACCACCCCGAAGCCGACCAGCAGCGCGGTCACCCGCCAGTACCTGCGCGGCAGTTCCCGCAACCCCGCGAAGATCGGCGGCCGTGCGACTCGGGGCTCGGTGCGCCGGGGTTCGCGGACCAGCACGACCAACAGCACGGACAGCACCGCGGGCACGATCGCGATGTACAGCAGCGGCGCGATGTGGTGATCGAGTAGCTCGTAGCCCGCCAGCCCGAGCAGCGGCCCGACCACCGCACCCAGGGTGTCCATCGTGCGGTGGAAGCCGAATACCCTGCCGCGCAATGGTTTATCGATTCCTTCGACCAGGAGTGCATCGCGCGGCGCGCCTCGGATCCCTTTACCGAGCCGGTCGACGACACGGCCGGCAAGCACGCCGGGCCAGGCCCCGGCGACGGCGATGATCACCTTGCCGAGCGCGGCCATCCCGTATCCCGTTGCGATCAAAGGCCGTTTGGCGAACCGGTCACCGAGCGGGCCCACCGCGAGCTTGGTCATCGAGGCGGCACCCTCCGCGGCCCCCTCGATGGCACCCACGACCGAAGGCGGCGCACCCAGCACCGCAGTCAGATAGATCGGAAGCAGCGGATAGAGCAGTTCACTCGCGGCGTCCTGCAGAAACGACACCGCCGAGAGCACCCGCACATTGCGGGTCAGCCACGCAGTCATTACGGCCGATTATGTACCACCCGCGCAGTAGTATTCGCCCGTGTCGACGTTCAACGGCCTGCCTGCTCACGTCCTACTCGTCCATTTCATCGTGGTTCTCGCGCCGCTGACCGCGGTCTTGGCCATCCTGTGCGCGGTGTGGCCCGCGGCCCGGCAGCGCCTGGTGTGGCTGGTGCTCACGCTGTCGCTGATCGTCACGGTGTTGACCCCGTTGACCACCGACGCCGGCGAGTGGCTCGAGCACAAAGTCGGCCGGTCGCCCATTGTGCACACACACGCCGAGCTGGGCGACACGATGATCTTCTTCTCGCTGGCGCTGTTGGTCGCGGCGGTGCTGCTGGCGGTCGCGCATGTCAGCGCCGCCCGTGGCCGGTCGCTGTCGACGGTCTTCACAGCCGGCATCGCGGTGTTCGTGGTGGTGGTCGGTGTCGCGACGATCGTGCAGGTCTACCGGATCGGCGACTCAGGGGCGCAGGCCACCTGGAGCCAAAGAGCCTGACTCACAGCGATTTCAGCGGCGCCCGACACTGGTCAGCCGTGCAGAGTGATGCTGGGCGCCTCTCCGAACTCGGCACGGTAGACCTGGCTGAACCGCCCGGTGTGGGCGAAGCCCCAGCGGGTTGCGATGGCCGAGACGGTGTCGTGGGATGGGTCCGCGGCCAGAAGATCCCGGTGCGCGTGGTCTAGGCGGACCCGGCGCAGATATGCCATCGGGGTGGTGTCGAGGTGCCGCCGGAACATGTATTGCACGGCTCTGGGGGTGACGTTGATGGCGGAGGCGATATCGGCCATCGAGATGTCCCGTGCGCAGTTGACCTGGATGAAGTCAATCGCCTGGCGCACCAGCGGAGCGCCGACCTGCGGGTACTCGACGTGTGTTGCGTCGGCGAAGGTGTTCGGGAAGACATGCAACAGCGTCGACGCAAGCAGCGAGACGGCACCGCCGACCACAAGCGAGGCGTCCTCCGGGCACCGGACACTCGTCAGAGTCGACGTCACGTAGTCGACGGTCGTTTCCCATTGCGCGGCTGCCGCATCCGATCGAGGCCGGTTGGAGGTGAAGCGAACCCCGGGTGCCCCATGGATCGCGGGGTCGCCGATGATCCGCTGCAGCGCCGCCGGCGGCAGCGCCGTCAGGGACACCTCGGCGTCCTCGGTCTTCGCCGAGCACGATCGACCTGGACGCACCGCGAGCGCCACGTCACCGGCGGCGCATCGCTCACCCCGGGCCGCAGAGCCGATCTGCACGGCGCCCCCCTTCACCTCGGTGACGAGATAGCAGGGCCACTGGTCGGTTTCGAAGTTCAGCATTCCCGGAAACTCTGCCTCGGTGACGCTGACGTGGTCGATCTCCAACCGCGCTATCCGGATCGGACGATCGGGATCGAGCCCGTCGACGCGGCCGTGGGCGCCCCACGCGCTCGCGATGAACGCGGCGGCCGTATCGGGATCGCCGGTGGTACAGGTGCTGTGCTGCGGGAGCACCGTGATACGAGCTGTGATCGTTCTTCCTGACTTCACATGAACGCTTGAGCCACCAAGACGGTAACCGCAGTTCGCGGGGTTCACTCTGTGGATGACCATGAAGGAGCGTGGGCTCAGCTCGTGGAATCGAGAGTACTCCGAGCACGCTCGAAATCGACGGCGTTGAGCTCCCGTCCATCAGGATCTCCGACCACGACAGGTAGAACCCGTTCTACTATCGCCGCATGCGATTCACCTACGCCGAAGCGATGATCGATCCGTCCTTCTACATCCCGCTCGCGAAGGCCGTCGAGGCCGCCGGCTACGACGGGATGACGATTCCGGACAGCGTGGCCTATCCGTACGAGTCGGACTCCACCTATCCGTACACCCCGGACGGCAACCGGGAGTTTCTGGACGGCAAGCCGTTCATCGAGACGTTCCTGCTCACCGCGGCGCTGGGCGCCGTGACCGAACGGCTCAAGTTCAATTTCTTCGTGCTCAAACTGCCGATCCGCCCGCCGGCCCTGGTGGCCAAGCAGGCCGGCTCGCTGGCCGCGCTGATCGGGAACCGCGTCGGACTCGGGGTCGGGACGAGTCCGTGGCCGGAGGACTACGAACTGATGGGGGTGCCGTTCGCCAAGCGGGGCAAGCGGATGGACGAATGCATCGAGATCATCCGCGGCCTCACCAGCGGTGACTACTTCGAATTCCACGGCGAGTTCTACGACATTCCCAAGACCAAGATGACCCCGGCGCCGTCCGAACCGCTGCCCATCCTGATCGGCGGGCATGCCGACGCCGCGCTGCGGCGGGCCGCCCGCAATGACGGCTGGATGCACGGTGGCGGCACCGACGATCTCGACGACCTGCTGGTCAAGCTCAACCGGTACCGGGAAGAAGAAGGCACGACTGACCGGCCTTTCGAAATCCACGTGATCTCACTCGACGCGTTCACGGTCGACGGTGTGAAACGCTTGGAGGACAAGGGAATCACCGACGTGATGGTCGGGTTCCGGCTTCCCTACATCAAGGGACCCGACACCGAGCCGCTGGACGACAAGATCCGCAATCTCGAGATGTTCGCCGAGCGGGTGATCGCGAAGGTCAACGGCTAGAGCGCATCCCAGTTCGGGGCTCGCTTCTCGCGGTGCGCCATTGCGGCCTCGCGCGGGTTGTTGGTGAACCCGGTCAGGATTTGCGTCCGGTTCTCGATCTCCTTGGCGTGCCGCAGACTTGGCGCGTCCAGGGCCGCATTCAACCCGGTCTTGGTCTGCCAGACGCCGAACGCGTTGTTGGCAGCGATGCTGCGGGCCATCGCCAGGGCTGCGTCGGTCAGTGCGTCGTCGGCGACCACCGCGTGCGCCAGCCCGATCCGGTAGGCCTCGTCCGCGTCGATGATCCGCCCGGTGAGCATCATCTCCCGAGCCGCACCCGCGCCGACGATCTTCGGCAACAGGTAACTGGTGCCCATGTCCAGCGACGAAAATCCAGCCTTGATGAACACCGAACCGAAGCGCGCGGTCTGCGACGCGATCCGGATGTCGCAGTGCAGCGCATAGGCCAGTCCCCCACCGACGGCCACCCCGTTGACCGCCGCGACCACGGGGATGGGCAGTTCGTAGAGCCGGGTCAGTTGGTCGGCCAGCCGCACTTGGGCGTCGTAGGTCGTCTTGAATTCGGCAGCGGCCGGCTCGGTCCACGGCTTGCCGGTGCCGCTGAGGTCGGCGCCCGCGCAGAATCCCCGGCCCGCCCCGGTGAGGATGGCAACCCGGTACTTCCACGAACTCAGCCGGTCCAGGGCGTCGTCCACCCCGTCCATCAGTGCACCGTCGATCGCGTTGAGCAGAGTCGGCCGGTTCAGCGTGACCTGAGCAATTCCGTCTTCGAGCTCGTCGAATTCCACCGCAGACATGTGCTGCACGTTAGCGGTGCCGCAGGAGCGGGTACAGAGCGCCCATGGCAACTGTTGACGTATCCGTGCCCTCTGACGTGGCACCGCAGCAGGCCTGGAAGCTGGCCTCTGATCTGAACCGCTTCGGCGAGTGGATGACTATCTTCGCGGGTTGGCGCGGGTCGGTCCCGGAACAGATCGGTAAGGGTACCGAGGTCTCGTCACTGATCAAGGTCAAGGGGTTTCGCAACACCATTCACTGGCGGGTCACGAAATACGACGAGCCGCGCACGATCGAGCTGCGTGGCACCGGCTGGCCCGCCGTCCGGATCTGCATCACGATGAACGTGGCCGAGATCGATCAGCGCACCTGCTTCCACCTGATCGCCGACATCTCCGGCGGCGTCCTCAACGGGGCGGTCGGGCGTCTGGTGGCGCGCGTGCTGGAGTCTGACGTGCGCAAATCGGTATCGAATCTGGCCGCGCTGGCCTGACTGCGTACCGCTCGGCGCAGATGCGGGTGCGTTCGGCGACGGAGACGTGGTAGATGACGTCTGCGTCACATGATCGCGCTACCGTGCTTACACCCAACGACGGGAGGAAGCCGGGATGGGCGGGTATCGCCAACTGTTCGACGCCAGCGTGGCTGACGCGGGAGAGTTCTGGGCGCAGGCCGCGGATGCGGTCACGTGGACTCGTGCGCCGCAGCGCATTCTCGATGACAGCAACCCGCCGTTCTACCGGTGGTTCCCCGACGCCGAGCTGAACACGTGCGCGAACGCGCTCGACCGGCACATCGCCGAGCGCGGCGACCAGGCCGCACTGATCTACGATTCGCCGGTCACCGGCAGTCAGCGGGTCTACACCTACCGCGAATTGCTCGACGAGACAGCACGATTCGCGGGTGCACTGCGCAACCTCGGGGTCGGTAAGGGTGACCGCGTGGTGCTGTACATGCCGATGATCCCCGAAGCGGTGGTCGCGATGCTGGCGTGCGCCCGCCTGGGTGCGGTGCACTCGGTGGTATTCGGTGGGTTCGCCGCGCACGAGTTGGCCACCCGGATCGACGACGCAGAGCCAATCGTGGTCGTCTCGGCGTCGTGCGGCGTCGAGCCGACCCGGGTGGTGCAGTACAAGCCGATGCTCGACCATGCGTTGGAGCTTGCGTCCCACAAGCCTGATGCATGCGTGATCGTGCAGCGGGACAAGCGCGCCTGCGATCTGGTCGACGGCCGTGACATCGACTGGTCTGCCGCGATGGCGGACGCTGTCCCCGCCGATCCCGTGCCGGTGGCCGCGACCGATCCGTTGTATGTGCTCTACACCTCCGGCACGACGGGCAAGCCCAAGGGGATCGTCCGCGACAACGGCGGTCACGCCGTCGCACTGCTCTGGAGCATGCGGCACATCTACGACATCGACCCCGGCGACGTGTTCTGGGCGGCCTCCGACGTCGGGTGGGTGGTCGGCCACTCCTACATCGTGTACGGCCCGCTGCTGGCCGGCTCCACCACGGTGCTCTATGAGGGAAAGCCCATCGGCACACCGGATCCCGGCGCGTTCTGGCGGGTGGTGTCCGAGCACGGGGTGAAAGCCTTGTTCACCGCACCGACCGCGATCCGCGCGATCCGCAAGGAGGATCCGCAGGCCTTGCACGCCGATCGCTACGACCTGTCGTCTCTGAAGTATCTGTTCCAGGCCGGTGAACGGCTGGACCCGGACACCTACGCCTGGGCATCGGCGAAACTCGGTGTGCCCGTTGTCGATCACTGGTGGCAGACCGAAACGGGTTGGGCGATCGCCGCCAATCCCATGGGGGTGGAGCATCTTCCGCTCAAGGCGGGCTCACCGACCGTACCGATGCCGGGCTACGACGTGCAGATCCTGCGGGTGGACGGCAGCCGCTGCGAGCCGAATGAGGAGGGTGCGATCTGCATCAGCCTGCCGCTGCCGCCGGGAACGCTGCCGACGCTGTGGGGTGACGACGCGCGCTACGAGGCGTCGTATCTGTGCGAGCACCCGGGCTACTACCTGACCGGCGACGGCGGGTACCTCGACGAGGACGGCTACCTGTTCGTGATGGGCCGCATCGACGATGTGATAAATGTTGCGGGACACCGGTTGTCGACCGGATCGATTGAAGCGGTGCTGGCCGGACATCCCGCGGTGGCCGAATGCGCGGTGATCGGCGTGGCCGACGAGATCAAGGGTCAGGTGCCGCGCGGCTTCGTGGTGCTGAAGTCGGGGGCGTCGGCCGAGGGTCTGGCCGAGGAGTTGGTGGCCGCGGTCCGGGAGGAGATCGGTGCCGTGGCCTGCTTCCGGTTGGTCGATGTGGTTCCGGCGCTGCCGAAAACACGATCCGGCAAGATCCTGCGCAAGACGATGCGCGGCATCGCGCACGGCAAAGACGAGCCGGTGCCGTCGACCATCGAAGACCCGGCCGTGCTGGACACCCTGCGCCCGATCCTGCAGGGGTAGGGCGGTGGCCAGGTTGAAGATTGCCTGAAGATCGCGCGCGATACCCCGTCCGCCGCCGCCTGAGCCGCTAGCGTCGAACCCCGGTACTCCCCTTGGAATACCGAATTCTCGGGGAAGAAAGGATTGCGATCATGTACATCTCCCGACTCCGAATGATCGTCGGTGCGACCGCCGCGGCGATAGGGTTCAGCCTGCTGGGGGCCGGTACCGCATTCGCGGTGCAGACCCACATGCTCAACGCACGCGACGATCTACAGTCCGCACAGAACCAGTTGCAGCAGGCCATCCCCGACAAGGACGGCCACCGCGTCGATGCCATCAACCTGGTCCAGCAAGCTATCGACCAGGTCAACCTCGGCATCCAGGCCGGCGCACAGTAGAGGATCGTCAGCCGGCGCCGGATGTCGCGGCCGAATACGCGGGCAACGTCAGCTCGAACGCCGCACCGGCCACGCCAGGGTCAGGGCGTCTGCAGGTGAGGTCGCCGCCATGCGCGCGGGCGATGCCGCGCGCGATCGTCAGGCCCAGTCCGCTGCCACCGCTCGGGTTGCGGCCGCCGTCCAACCGGACCAGACGCTCGAAGATCCGCTCCCGATCCACGGCAGGAACGCCGGGACCTTCGTCGTACACAACGACAGTGATGATGTCGCCCAGGCCGGATATCAACGTGTGCACGGCCTTTCCCGGTGGCGTGACAGCGCACGCATTGTTGAACAGGTTCGCCATCACTTGACCAATTCGCGCCGGGTCGGCCCAGGCGACCGCGCTGGGACCGTCCACCAGGACTGGCACGCGAAGCGAAATCGCCGCTCGCTCGGCTTGCTGGAGGCAGATCTGCCGCACATCCGTGGGCTCGCACGCCAGCCGCAAACCGGTGTCGATGCGGGCTACGTCGAGCAGATCCTCGACGAGACGCCCGGCGTGGCGCGCCTCGCGGCCCAGGGCGAGCAGCAGCCGGTGCCGATGCGGGTCGGGGTTGTCGTCGGGCTGCGCCAGCACGGCTTCGGTCGCCGCCGCGATTCCCGCAATCGGCGTACGCAGCTCGTGTGCCGCGTCGCCGATGAACTGGCGTAACGCCAACTCGGAGTCCGTGGCCCGTTTTTCGGCCCCTTCCAGAGCGTCGAGCATTTCGTCGAAAGCCTCTGCGGCGCGCCCTAATTCACTGCCGCGGTCCAGTTGGAGTCGCTCGCCGCGACGTCCGGCGGTGATGCTGCGCGCGAGCCCGACCAGCCGGTCCAGTGGCGCCAAGGCTATGCGCGCCGTCAGCGGCACGATGATCAAGACGACCACCACAGCGACCATGGCGACAATGAGCAGGATCTGGATGACACGGGATCGCACCTGTGCCATCAACGGGGCATCCACCTGCAGGGTCAGCCGGGCGCCGTTGACCGCCGAGTGCGGTGCGGTGAGGGTGATTGTCCGAGTACGGGCGGTGCTGTCGCGCAACGGACGGTCGTCGAGTGCGCCGAACACGCGCCCGTCGCCGAGCTCCAGTCGGGTACGCACCGATGCGGACTGCAACCGCGACACCAATTGCTGGGGCGGGGTGTCATGAGCTGCCAGCTGCTTGGCGAACTGGGCATGCTCGGTGAGGATCGCACCCACCGAGCGATCCACCACGACCGACATCGCCGAATAGACGATCCCGACCACCGCGGCCAGAACCACGACAAACACCAGAAGCGTCGCCAGCGTGACCCGCCGGCTGAGCGACACCGATGACCGAAACCCCGTCGCTTTCACGGTGGGCCGTCCCGCAAGACGTATCCGATCCCGCGGACGGTATACAGCAGTCGAGGACCGTGAGCGTCAAGCTTGCGCCGCACGGCGCTGATGTTCACCTCGACCAGATTCGGATCGTAGGCATCGAATCCCCATATTGCGGTGAGGATCTGGGTCTTGCTCAGCACTGTTCCGCGATTTTCGGCGAAGTAATGCAGCAGCCGAAACTCGGTCGCGGTGAGCGCGATGTCGGTGTCACCGCGGCGCGCCACGACGGCCTGCGGATCGATGACCAGGTCGGCCACTGTGATCACAGTGGGGAGCTTCCCCAAGCGGCGTAGCAGTGCGTTCACTCTGGCGACCAACTCTGCAAGTACGAAGGGCTTCACCACGTAGTCGTCGGCTCCGGAGGTCAACCCGCGCAATCTGTCGTCGACTCCGTCACGAGCGGTCATGATGACCAAGCCGGCCTTGGAACGCGAGCGCACGACATTCAGCAGGAAGAATCCATCGCGACCGGGCAGCATCACGTCGAGTATCACCACGTCCGGCCGAAAGCTTGCGAGGTCGCGTTCGAGACTGCTGCCGTCGGGTCGGCCCAGAACCCGATGCCCAGCAGCGATCAGCGCCGATTCCACGGCAACACGAATCGTCTCGGCGTCTTCCACGAGCAGGATTCGCGCGGTGCCGACCGCCATCGCGCGAGCGGTTCCGCCGCTCATGACATGTGTCTACCAAGGATTCATGGGAGGAAGCTGTGCACTCGGTCGCGACTCGCGAACTTCAGCCCACCTTCAGGTTGGGCGGCCAACGTGGCTTCTATGTCGGATGAGTGGAGTACCGCGGCACGCCTGCTGCGCCGGGTCGGGTTCGGCACGACGGGGCCGCAGGTGGACGCCCTTGTCCGAGGTGACTGGAGCACCTATGTCCGGGACGCGTTGGATGCCGATCCGGAAGCGGACGCCGGGGCGCGAAATACACCCGCACCGACCTTCGCCACCCTCGAACCGGTCGGCAAAAGTGCGACGATGGCCCAGCGCAAGCAATTTCGGCAGGCGCTCGGCGAGCAGAAGGAGCAACTGTCGCAGTGGTGGATACGACGCATGCTGGCGGTGCAGAATCCCATCCACGAAAAGTTGACCCTGCTGTGGCACAACCATTTCGCAACCTCGGCGATCAAAGTACGCAACGCGCAATGGATGCTCGCGCAGAATCAGACACTCCGCGCACTCAAGCTCGGCGACTTCCGGACCCTGGCCTACGCAATGCTGACCGACCCGGCGATGATGGATTGGCTGGACGCACAAAGCAATACAGCCAAATCCGCGAACGAGAACCTCGCTCGCGAATTCATGGAGTTGTTCACTCTCGGGCACGGCAACGGCTACACCGAGGAAGATGTGCGTCAAGGTGCGCGCGCTCTCACCGGCTGGACGCTGCACGCGGGCGCGGCCCCCACATTCGTTCCGAAACGTCACGACTCGGGTCTCAAGACGATCCTCGGCCGCACCGCAGCCTTTGACGCTGTCGGCTTCTGCGACGCGGTCCTGGCTCAACCCGCGTCACCAGGCTACGTGTCGGGAAGGCTGTGGGGGCAGCTCGCCGGCGAAACTGCGCCGTCACCCCCGGCTCTTGCCCGGTTCGTCGATGCCTACGGGCCCCGCCGAGATCTACGGGCGCTGACCCACTCGATCCTGACCGACGAGGAATTCGTCGGCGCCGCACCCGCCATGGTCAACACTCCGGTGGAATGGCTGATCGGCGTCGCCCGATCGCTGCACGTCCCCGTCGGTGACGATCGCGAGGTCCGGACACTGCAGCAGGCGCTCCAAAGCTTGGGCCAACAACCGTTTTATCCGCCGGATGTCGGCGGCTGGCCGCACGGCGCAGTATGGCTGTCGACAGCGAGCGCCGGGATACGGTTTGCCGTGGCGATTGCGATGGCCAGCCGCGGCGACGTGTCCACCGTGGAGCACAGCGCTGTGGGTGACCGCATCGACGCCGCCGGTTATCTCATCGGCATCGGCCGGTGGAGCGATCGGACAGTCACTGCGCTCAAACCGCTCACCGCCCATCCCCCGACTCTGATCGCCGCCGCGGTCAACACGCCCGAATATCTGACATCGTAAGGAATGATGTGATGCCGGAGCTCAATCGACGCAAGTTTCTGCTCGCCAGTGCCGGCGCCGGTGTAGGTGTGCTTGCCGGCGCCACCGCCCTGAGCTGGCCTGAATTGATGCGTGCCGCCGACCAGCGCCCGCTCGCCATCGGCTCCGGGATCGCCGTCATCGTCACACTGTACGGCGGAAACGACGGCATCAACACCGTCATCCCGCACGGCGACAACGCATATCACGATGCGCGGCCTGAATTGGCCTACGCTCCACACGAAGTGCTCGACATCGACGGCAAGCTTGGGCTGAATCCCGCGCTCACTGGACTGTCGGCGCAGTGGCGGGACGGCCATCTGGCGATCGTGCGCGGCGTCGGCTATCCGAATCCCGACCACAGCCACTTCCGATCCATGGACATCTGGCAGACCGCCTCGCCCGCGGAACCGGTCAATACCGGGTGGGTGGGCCGTTGGCTCGATGCAACCGGTGACGACCCGCTGCGTGCGGTCAACATCGGAGCAGTGCTCCCGCCGATGGCGGTCGGGGCCAAGACCACCGCGGCCGCCTTGAGCACCACCCGAACACGCTCCACGACTGCACAATTCGGTCCGCTGGTGCACGCACTTGGCACACCGGATGCGAAGGATACCCCCGCGATGGCGGCGGTGTGTGCCTCATACCGGGCGGCGCAGACGGCGGACACCGCTTTCCACGGTGTGACCGCGCCGGCCCAGAAACAGACTAATTCGCTGGCAGGGCAGCTCGAGGTGATATCGGAGGCGATCACCTCGGGTGCACCCACCCGGTTGTACATGGCATCGTTGGGCGGCTTCGACACTCATGCCAACGAGCGGGGCACCCAGCAGCGTCTGTTGCAGACATTCGACGCTGCAGTGACACCGTTTCTGCAGAAGATGGCCGGTGATGAGCGCGGCAAGGGCGTGGTGTGCGTGGCGTATTCAGAATTCGGGCGACGAGTACACGCCAATGCCTCGCAAGGCACCGATCACGGCACCGCGGGCCCGGTCTTCGTGGCAGGCGTACCGGTGCGCGGAGGCTTCTACGGCGACGAACCCAGCTTGACCGATCTCGACAACGGCGACCTCAAATCCACGACCGACTTCCGTGATGTCTACTACGACGTCCTGGCGCACACGCTGGGGGCAGACCCCGCTCCATCGGTGGGGCCCGGCCGCAGAGGCATCGGGATGCTGGCCTGATACCTCGACGTAGGGTGAGCCGATGACCGTCGCGATCGAGGAGCTCCAGGTCGCCGATTCCAGTGATTCCTGGCGCAGCGCAGGTTTCACCGTGGACGACGACGCCGTCTGCCGGATCGGCAGCCTCCGGGTGCGCCTACTCGGGCAGGGATCCGGCATCGTCGGTTGGTCATTGCGGGGTGTGCCGGCGGACGGTCACATCGACGGCATCCCGACGTCGGCGACCGAAATCCCTGCCCCCGAGCCGGCCGCGCATCCCAACGGCGTGACCGAGATCGACCACGTCGTGCTGTTGTCTCCCAACCTTTCCCGAACCGTCTCGTCCTTGTCTGACATCGGGCTCCAGCCACGCCGAGAGCGCGACGCCGAGCTCGGCGGTCAGCCGATGCGGCAGATCTTCTTCCGGCTGGGACCGGTGATCCTCGAGGTCGTCGGCTCCCCCAGTGCGACCGCGGGCGGTCCGTCATCGTTGTGGGGCATCACGTACGTCGTCACGGACATCGACGCGACGGCGGCGTTCTTCGGAGATCACGCGCTGCGGGTGAAAGATGCCGTGCAGCCGGGGCGCCGGATCACCACACTGAAGCATCGCGATCTGGGCATGTCGGTGCGCACGGCGATGATCTCGCCGCCTATTCTCGGCGCATGAGCTCGGAAGTCAGCGAGACGGTTGTCATCCACACCGACGGCGGCTGCCGGCCCAACCCGGGCCCCGGCGGCTGGGGTGCGGTGCTGCGCATGCGCGAACACGTCCGCGAGATGTGCGGCGGCGAGCCCGGCGCGACGAGCAACAACCGCATGGAGCTGACCGCGCCGATCATGGCGCTGGAGGCCTTGACCCGGCCGGTGACGGTCCACCTGTACACCGACAGCACGTATGTCCGGAACGGCATCACCAAGTGGGTGCTCGGCTGGGAGCGCAACGGCTGGATGACGTCGGCGAAGCAGCCGGTGAAGAACGTTGACCTGTGGCAGCGGCTGCAGCTCGCCTGTTCGCAGCACCGAGTCGAATGGTTCTGGGTGAAGGGCCATTCGGGCGTCGCCGACAACGAGCTGGCGGACCAGTTGGCGACGCGGGGCTTGGAAGAGGCGGTCGCTGCGGCGGCGTTGGCGATCTAGGGCTCGAGTCGTCGGGCCAGGGCGACGACACCGGGTCCGTCCAGTTCCGTCAGGGCGCTGCGGCGACGGGCCATGGTCATGAGTAGGGCTTCACCGGGGCCGCGGACTTCGGGGCCGCGTCCGCTGGACCAGTCAAGGTCGGTCGCAACCAGCCGAACTCCGCGGGTGTACCAGCCACCACGGATCAGCGGCGCGATCTTGGTGAAGTCAAGCGCAGCGCGGAGGCGTTCGGTCGGGATGACACGAGGCAGGCCAAGTGGAAGGCGAATGTCTTGCTGATGGATCATGCACTCCACCAGCGCGATTCGCCCTCCAAAGCCGGATCCGACGCCTCGTGGTGCGGCATGCTCTCGCATGACATCGGCAATTTGCGCCCTTGAGCCGGCCGCGTAACTGCACACATCGGCGTTGTTGAGCAGGTCCAACTGGAGTCGATGTTCAGTCAACGCCTTGGCGAACTCGACCCGGCCGCGATCGAGGTAGGCGATCACGTGCGCGGCAACCTCCCGGACCCGCCAGCTCCCGCACAGGCTGGGGGTGTCCCACTGCTCGCTGGTAAGGCCGCGGAGCAGATTGGCGAACTCATCGCGCTCCTGGGTGGCCAGGCTCGTCACGTCCATCAGTGCCACCTTCGCATCGGCCAAAACTTGTCGGTGCGCCGGAGTAGTCTTTCGAACATGAGTTCGATCGCTCTGGTATTAGAGGCTCTCGACAATGCTGTCGAAGCCTTGGCCGCGGTCGATCTCGAGATGCTCGAAGCGCCGGAACGGTTTGTGGTGCTGGAGCGGTTGGAGACCGCGGGTCGGCGTCAGGTAGCGCTGTCGCATGCGCTCGTCGCCCGGCTGGAGCGGTTCGAGGGCTGCCCGCCGGTACCGATCACGCTGGCCGATGTGCTGCGGATCAGTCCTCGGGAAGCCAAGCGCCGCATCCGCGACGCCGAGCAGTTGGCGCCGCGGCGAGCGTTGACCGGTGAGCCGTTGCCACCCATGCTGCCCGAGACGTCGAAGGCCTGGCATGCCGGCGAGTTGGCTGGCGAGCATGTGCAGGTGATTCAGAAGTTCTTCCGCGATCTGCCTGAGCATGTGCCGGCGATCGAGCGGGAGAAGGCCGAACGCACACTGGCGCAGAAGGCTACGGCGTTGCGGCCCGATCAGTTGGACAAGGTCGCGCACCGGTTGGCTCTGCACCTCAATCCCGACGGGACGTTCTCGGATGAGGACCGTGCCCGCAAGCGCGGGTTTGTCTGGTGCGGCGGTCAAGGCGTGGACGGCATGAGCGTCGGCCGGCTGATCGCCGACCCGGAGCTGCGATCCGAACTCGACGCGTGGCTTGCGAAATTCGCCGCGCCCGGAACGTGCAATCCCGCAGAGGAACGTCCTACGACGACTCCGACCGAGGAGGTGGCTGAACGGGATGCCCGCAGTTATGCCCAGCGCCAACACGACGCGCTCAAAGCCCTGGTACGCGGGCAGCTCGGAGACCCGAAATTCGGGCAGCACAACGGTTTACCGGTAACGGTGATTGCGACGGCCACCGTGCACGAGCTTCAGGCCAAGACCGGGCACGCGGTAACCGCAGGAGGAACGCTGCTGCCGATCCCCGACCTGATCCGGATGGCCAGCCATGCCTATCACTACCTCGCCCTGTTCGACGGCGTCGATGGCCGCGCGCTGTGGCTCGGCCGCACCAAACGGATCGCCACCGGCGACCAGCGAATCATCCTGCACGCCAAGTGCCGTGGCTGCACCAGGCCCGGCTGCGACGCCCCCGGCTATCACAGCGGGGTGCACCACGCCGCCAAGGACTGGGCCAAAGGCGGCCTCACCGACATCGACGACCTCACCCTGGCCTGCCCGCCCGACAACCAACTCGTCGAGACCGGCGGCTGGACCACTCGGCAACTGGCAGGCGGAGACACCGAGTGGATACCGCCGCCGGGGTTACCTATGCTGCGCGGCGGCGTCAACGACTACCACCATCCCGAGCGGCTGCTGGGCGATGATCGACCGCCCGACGGAGCGGATGACGACGCGGCCTAACTCGGCGACTCGAGTTCCACGTCGCCCGGTTCCTTGTCGGGTCGCAGGCCACGCCAGCTCGGGTGACGCAACCGACCGTCGGACGTCCACTCGCCGAAGCGCACCTCACCGACCAGTTCGGGCCGAACATAGGTCACGCCCTTGGCGTCCATTCTGGAAAGTGCTGCAGTGAAGGGTGATTCGTCGGTGTGCAGCGGCGCCAGGATCTTCTTGAGCCGAGTCAGCTCCTTGTCGGAGAACCCGGTGCCCACCCGGCCGATGAATCGCAACCCACCCTCGGCGGGGATGCCCAGCAGCAGCGCACCGATGCCGCTGGAGCGTCCGCCGTTGCCCTCGCGCCATCCGCCGATGACGGCCTCCTGCGTGTTCCAGTTCTTGTCCTTGATCCACGCCGCCGACCGCCGGCCCGGTTGATACGTCGAATCCCACTTCTTGGCGACCACACCCTCCCACTTCTTCGAGCGGGAGAACTCCAGTGCCTCCGGACCGTCACCGTCGAGCAAAGGTGGCACGATGAGATCGGTTCCCTCGGCGAAGGTTTCGAGTATCTTCCGGCGGTCGCGGTACTTGGCCTTCAGCAGTGAGCGCCCGTCGAGCCGCAGAATGTCGAACGCCCAGAATTCGATCCGAGTGGCGCGCACCCGGTTCTGCATCTCGCCGAAGTTCGGCACCCCGTCGGCATCGAGTGCCACCACCTCCCCGTCGAGGATGACGTCGTGGTCGGCGAGATCCTTCGCCAGCGAGCGTAATTGGGGATAGTCAGCGGTCAGGTCTCGTCCGCTGCGTGACTGCGCCCGCAGCTGTCCGTCAGAAATCTCGACCAGCAACCGATACCCGTCGAACTTGCCCTCGAAGGCGTACTCCGCCGCGGTCAGCTTCTCCACCGACCCCAGCGTGGCCAGCATCGGCGAGTAGTCCTGCAACCGGGGTGTCGGCTGTTCCTTCATCCGGTGCGCCAGCCACTGGTCGCCCTTGGTCTGAATCAGGGCGTAGCGTCCGGAGATTCGTTGGCCGTGGAGGTCGACGATCACCTCACCGCCCTTCTCCGCGCCGGAGTCCCGGAACTTCTCGGCGTCATAGGTGCCGGAATCCCAGATGATCACCTTGCCGCCGCCGTACTCCCCTTTCGGAATGTCACCCTCGAACGTCCCGTACTCCAGCGGGTGATCCTCGGTATGCACCGCGAGACGGTTGACGGCCGGGGTGTCCGGCAGATTCTTCGGCACCGCCCACGACACCAGCACGCCGTCGTGCTCCAGCCGGAAGTCGTAGTGCAGCCGCCGCGCATGGTGTTCCTGGATGACGAACGTGTTGTTCTGCCCGACCGCAGGCGTCGCCTTGGGCACCGGCTCCGGCGTCTTGGTCGCATCGCGCATGCTGCGGTATGTGGTCAGCCGATCATGCTTGGGCACGTCGTCGTCCAGCCCGGCCAGCAGATCGCCCTGCTCGGCGACCCGCGCCAGCACCTCGTGGTACTCCAGGTGCCGCAGCGCAGGATCGCCGATCTCATCCCACGTCCGCGGGGCGGCAACCGTCGGCGTATCCCGGCCGCGAAGCGAATACGGCGCGATCGTGGTCTTGGAGCCGTTGTTCTGACTCCAGTCCAGAAAGATCTTTCCGGCCCGAAGGCTCTTGGTCATCGTCGCGGTGACGAGCTTGGGCATACTCTTCTCGAGCTGTTCAGCCACCCGGCGGGCCACCACCACCGCCCCGCTGCTACTGACCGGATCGGCCAGCGGCGCATACAGATGCAGCCCCTTGCTGCCGCTGGTGAGTGGGTAGACCGTCAGCCCGATGTCGTCCATCAGCTCGCGCACGGCGTTAGCCACCTCGCACAGCTGCGGCATGGTCACGCCTTCGCCCGGGTCGAGGTCGAACACCAAACGTGTTGCCGGGCCGATCTTTCCGTTCGCGGTGAACCGCCACTGCGGCACATGGACTTCCAGCGACGCCTGCTGCGCAATCCACGCCAATCCCGTCGGGGTCTCGATGATCGGGTAGGTGGTGCTACCCGACCGGTGGTCCACCGTCGCGCGCTCCAGCCACCCCGGCGCCGAACTGGCCAGCTGCTTTTCGAAGAATGCGGGTTCGCCGACGCCGTTGGGCCAGCGTTTCCGGGTGACGGGCCGCCCTGCGATATGCGGCAGCATCACGTCGGCGATGGTCGTGTAGTAAGAGAACACGTCGGCCTTGGTGGTGCCGGTCGACGGGTAGAGCACCTTGTCCGCGTTGGTGAGCACCACGCGCGGTCCTCGCGTCGCCCCCGGCGGCCACACGTCGTTCACCATCTCACGGTATTACCCGCTGTTACCGTGGACTAGTGGTCAAAATGCTGGCGGTGGCGCTTCTGGTGCTGCCCGCATTGATCGGTGTTCCGCAGGCGGCCGCGGATCCGGAGGATCACGTGCCGTACTGCTCGGGTGATCAGACCCCGATGAACAACAACTGCCAGTACGCCCCCGAGCAGGGCTACATGAGCGGCGCGCCGGGCGCCAACCCGGATACCCCGCTTGGGCTGAATCCGGGCGTCGAGGCTGCCATCTAGCCTCGGTAAGTCCGATCGCCCCTGCATACTGGACAGATGCGTTCCATCTGGAAAGGCTCGATCGCATTCGGTCTGGTGAACGTCCCTGTCAAGGTGTACAGCGCCACCGAAGACCACGATCTGAAATTCCATCAGGTGCACGCCAAGGACAACGGCCGCATCCGCTACAAGCGCGTCTGCGAAGTGTGCGGTGAGGTCGTCGAATACCGCGACATCGCCAAGGCCTTCGAATCCGACGACGGGCAGACCGTGGTGATCACCGACGAGGACATCGCGACACTGCCCGAGGAACGCAGCCACGAGATCGAAGTGGTGGAGTTCGTGCCCGCCAGTGAGATCGACCCGCTGATGTACGACCGCAGTTATTTCCTGGAGCCCGATGGGAAATCGTCGAAGTCGTATGTGCTGCTGGCCAAAACGCTTGCCGATACCGACCGGGTCGCCATCGTGCATTTCGCGCTGCGCAGCAAGACTCGGCTGGCGGCGCTGCGGGTCAAGGACTTCTCCAAGCGCGACGTGATGGTCATCCACACGCTGCTCTGGCCCGACGAGATCCGCGACCCCGACTTCCCCGGGCTCGACAAGGAAGTCGAGATCAAACCGGCCGAACTGAAGATGGCCGGCCAGGTCGTCGAGTCGATGGCCGACGACTTCCGCCCCGACGAGTTCCGCGACACCTATCAGGAGCAGCTCCGCGAACTCGTCGCCGCCAAGCTCGAAGGTGGAGAGGCGTTCACCACCGAGGACCAGCCCGCCGAGCTCGACGAGACCGAGGACGTCTCCGACCTGCTGGCCAAGCTGGAGGCCAGCGTCAAACGTCGCCGCGGCGGATCAGGTGATAGCGACGGCGAGGCCAAGAAGGCACCGGCGAAAAAGGCGGCCGCGAAGAAGGCGCCCGCCAAGAAGACCGTTGCGAAGAAGGCGCCGGCCAAAAAGACCGCGAAGAAGTCCTGAGCCGTTCGGGATGTGAATTTTCTGGCGATTCTCCGAACTCGCCACCAAAGTAGAACGTGTTTCAGTTACGTTCCGAAAGGAGCGTCATCAACCGCAGCGGTCTTGTTACGGTGTTCGCCGACAAGGGAAGAGAGACACGTGATACTCGATAAGTTCAGACTTGACGGTCAAGTTGCAGTGGTCACCGGCGCGGGCCGCGGCTTGGGAGCGGCGATCGCCGTCGCATTCGCCGAAGTCGGCGCCGACGTCGTCATCGGCTCGCGCACCCAGTCCGAATTGGAGTCGGTGGCCAAGCAGATCGAGGCGGTGGGCCGCCGCGCCCACATCGTCGTCGGCGACCTAGCCCACCCCGAGACCACGGCCGAGTTGGCCGGCAAGGCCGTCGAAGCATTCGGCAAGCTCGACATCGTCGTCAACAACGTCGGCGGCACCATGCCCAACGCGCTGCTCAACACCAGCGTCAAGGACATGAAGGACGCGTTCACGTTCAACGTCCTCACCGCGCACGCCCTCACGCTGGCCGCCGTACCGCTGATGATCGAGCACGCCGGCGGCGGCAACATCATCAACATAACCTCGACGATGGGCCGACTGGCCGGCCGCGGATTCGCCGCCTACAGCACGGCTAAGGCCGCCCTCGCGCACTACACCCGGCTCACATCGCTGGACCTCTCTCCGAAGATCCGGGTCAACGCGATCGCACCGGGCTCGATCCTGACATCGGCGCTGGAGATCGTCGCCTCCAACGACGCGCTGCGCGACCCGATGGAGAAGGCGACGCCGATGAAACGACTCGGCGATCCGCTCGACATCGCCGCGGCCGCGGTCTATCTCGCGTCGCCCGCCGCCAGTTATCTGACCGGCAAGATCATCGAGGTCGACGGCGGCCTCATCGTGCCGAACCTCGATCTTCCCATCCCAGACCTGTAGACCCACATCTTTACGGCTGAGACCTGTGAGGAGCACCATGCCCATCCGCGTCGCGCAAGTCGGCACCGGCAATGTCGGTGTCCACGCACTCAGGGGATTGATCACCAACCCCGAGTTCGAACTCACCGGGGTCTGGGTTTCCTCGGACTCCAAGGCCGGTAAGGACGCCGCCGAACTGGCCGGGCTCTCCGAGGCCACCGGCGTCACCGCCACCACCGATCTCGACGAGATCCTGGCCGCCAAGCCGGATTGTGTGGTCTACAACGCGCTGGCCGACAACCGGCTGCCCGAGGCGCTCGAGGACTACCGCCGCATCCTGGCAGCCGGCGTCAACGTGGTCGGCAGCGGGCCGGTGTTCCTGCAGTGGCCGTGGGAGGTGATTCCCGAGGAGATGATCAAGCCACTGGAAGATGCTGCCCAGCAAGGTAATTCGAGCTTGTTCGTCAACGGCATCGACCCCGGCTTCGCGAACGACCTGCTGCCGCTGGCGCTGGCGGGCACCTGCCAGA
The DNA here is from genome assembly GCF_000559085.1 of Mycolicibacterium aromaticivorans JS19b1 = JCM 16368. Taxonomy (NCBI): domain Bacteria; kingdom Bacillati; phylum Actinomycetota; class Actinomycetes; order Mycobacteriales; family Mycobacteriaceae; genus Mycobacterium; species Mycolicibacterium aromaticivorans. The sequence continues at coordinate 1,740,677 of NZ_JALN02000001.1, forward strand.
GCATCGAGCAGATCCGGTGCATGGAGATCCTCGACTACGCCACCTACGACAGCGCCACCGTGATGTTCGACGTGATGGGCTTCGGCAAGCCGCTCGACGACATCCCGATGCTCCTGCAGCCCGGCGTACTGAGCCTGGCCTGGGGTTCGGTGATTCGCCAGATCGCTGCCGGACTCGGCCTCGAACTCGACGGCATCGAGGACATGTACGTGCGCGAACCCGCGCCGGAGGACATCGAGATCTCTGCGGGCACGATCGCGAAAGGCACCGCGGCGGGACTGCGCTTCGAGGTGATCGGCTTGGTCGGCGGCGCTCCGGTGATCGTCGTCGAACACGTCACCCGACTGCGCGAGGACCTGTATCCGGAGTGGCCGCAGCCGGCCCAGCCCGGCGGCAACTACCGCATCGAGATCACCGGCGAACCGTCGTATGCGGTGGACGTGTGCCTGGGATCGCCGAACGGCGACCACAATCACGCCGGACTGGTGGCCACCGCGATGCGACTCGTCAACGCCATTCCCGCAGTGGTGGCCGCACCGGCAGGCATCCGCACCACGATCGACTTGCCGCTCGTCACTGGCAAAGGGCTGTACGCTCCCTAGGTAGGGAAAATGCCACGAAGGGTCAGGAGGAGATGTCCATGCGGCAAAGGCTCCGCTATGTGTTTCCGGTCATCATGGCGGCCGGAGCGGCCGCCGGTGCGCTCGCGCCAATCGCGGTTGCCGACACGACGCTGATCAACCCGACGCTCCCCAGCTGTGTCGACACCGGCGGCAGCACCGTCATCGGCGGCCAGAACACCGAGTGCGCCACACCCGGCAACGTCGAGCTCAACTCCACCCCGGAAGTTCCGGAGGATTTCGCCTACCCCTGGGGTGACGAGTTCTACGGTCCCGCACTGATCTTCGGTGGCCCCGGCCCCGCCGACAACGGCGGCGGAGGAGGCCACGGCGGCGGAGGCCGCTGACTTCGAAGCACGGCCACGAAGGAGGCCACCATGCGAACCAAGATCGTTCTTGGCGCTCCCCTACTGATTGCGGTCGCGAGCGTGGTGCTGGCCGTCCCGGCGGCTGCCCGCCCGGCTCAGTGCACCGACACCGGCCCGAGCACGACGGTCTGCGAGACGCCGGGCCATACCGCGATCGTCACCTCACCCAACCCAGCCCTGCAGAACCCGCTGGCCGGCTGGGGCTACGGCGGCTTCGGTATCGGGCTGGGCGGGATTTTCATCGGTTTGTGACCAACCTTTTCGGTTACCCTAACTTTTCAGTTTGAGTGACCGGAGAGAAAGCTCGGCGGTTGGCACAGGTGACGGGGGCCCGCACTGCGGGCTGGTATCTGCTCGGCCCTGCCTTTGTCGCGGCGATCGCCTACGTCGATCCGGGCAATGTCGCGGCCAACATCAGCGCCGGCGCCCAGTTCGGATATCTGCTGGTGTGGGTGATCGTCGTGGCCAACGTGATGGCCGGATTGGTCCAGTATCTGTCGGCCAAACTCGGTCTGGTCACCGGGCGCACCCTCCCTGAAGCCGTTCGTGACCACACCCGCACACCGACCCGGGTCGGGTACTGGCTGCAAGCTGAGTTGGTGGCCATCGCCACCGACGTCGCCGAAGTGGTCGGCGGTGCCATCGCGCTGCGGCTGCTGTTCGGCTTGCCGCTCCTGGTCGGCGGGGTTATCACCGGCGTGGTGTCACTGGCGCTGCTGGCCGTGCAGGACCGCCGGGGCCAGCGGGTGTTCGAGCGGGTGATCACCGGCCTGCTGCTGGTGATCGCGATCGGCTTCCTGTCCAGCCTCTTCGTCCGGACGCCGCCGGCCGCCGAGGTGGTGGGCGGCCTGCTGCCCCGCTTCGATGGCCCGGAGAGCGTGCTGCTGGCCACCGCGATGCTCGGCGCCACCGTGATGCCGCACGCCGTCTACCTGCATTCCGGCCTCGCCCGCGACCGGCACGGACACCCCGAGGCCGGTGCCCCGCGCGCCCGGTTGCTGCGGATCACGCGGTGGGACGTCAGCATCGCCATGCTGGTCGCGGGTGCGGTCAACATGTCGATGCTGTTGATCGCGGCGACCAACCTGCAGGGCCGCGATGACACCGACTCGATCGAGGGGGCGCACGCGGCCGTCCGCGACGCGCTGGGGCCAGGAGTCGCATTGCTTTTCGCGATCGGACTACTGGCCTCGGGGCTGGCCTCGACGTCGGTCGGCGCGTACGCCGGGGCGATGATCATGCAGGGGTTGCTGCGCAAGACGTTCCCGTTGTTGGTGCGCAGGCTCGTAACACTGATCCCGGCACTGGTGGTGCTGGGCACGGGCATCGATCCCAGCCGCGCGCTGGTGATTTCTCAGGTGGTGCTGTCGTTCGGGATCCCGTTCGCGCTGGTGCCGCTGATCCGACTGACCAGCAAGGCCACCCTGATGGGAGCCGACGTGAACAGTCGGGTGACCACGGCATTCGGCTGGGCGGTTGCGGCGGTGATTACGCTGCTGAACGTGGTACTGATCTATCTGACCCTCGCCCACTGACGATGAGGCACCCGTACTTCGCCTACGGGTCCAATCTCTGCGTGCAGCAGATGGCCCGGCGCTGTCCCGAGGCCGCCGACCCCCGGCCGGCGACCCTGGCCGACCACGACTGGTTGATCAACGAGCGCGGCGTCGCGACCGTCGAACCCTTCGCGGGCAGCGAAGTGCACGGAGTGCTGTGGTGGCTGACCGACCATGACCTGGCCACCCTGGACAGCGCCGAAGGGGTGCCGGTGCGCTACCGCCGCGACCGGCTGACCGTGCAGACCGCCGACGGCCCCGCCCCGGCCTGGGTGTACATCGATCACCGCACCGAGCCCGGCCCGCCCCGGCCGGGCTATCTGGAACGCATCATCGACGGCGCCCAGCACCACGGCCTACCGCAGCGCTGGGTCGACTTTCTGCGCCGCTGGGACCCCGCGCACTGGCCGCGACCCCTGGCGTCGAACAAGACTGGACCACAATCGCTTTCGGAACTGCTCGCCGATCCGGCGGTGGTCGAGGTGAGCCGCCTGCGCTCACGGTTCGGGTTCCTGGCCATCCACGGCGGCGGCCTGGAGCAGATGACCGACGTGATCGCCGAACGAGCCGCCGACGCGGCCGGGGCGTCGCTGTATCTGCTGCGGCACCCCAAGGACTACCCGCATCACCTGCCGTCAGCGCGCTACCTCGGTACCGAATCAGACCGCCTCGCTGCGTTTCTCGATCACGTCGACGTGGCGGTCTCCCTGCACGGGTACGGGCGCATCGGCCGCAGCACCGAGCTGCTCGCCGGTGGCGGGAACCGGGAACTGGCCGACCACCTGGCCGCCCACATCGAGCTGCCGGGCTACCGCATCGTCACCGACCTCGACGCGATCCCCGCCGAACTGCGCGGTCTGCATCCGAACAACCCGGTCAACAAGGTGAGCTGCGGCGGAACGCAGCTGGAATTGCCGACGCGGGTGCGCGGCATCAGCCCGCGCAGTCAACCGCCGAATGCCGATGGCCTGTCCCCTGTCACCTCCGCACTGGTGCAGGGCCTGGTGACCGCAGCGCACTCCTGGACGCTATAACCGTCTGGAATGCGAACTCCAGCAGTCGAATCGGTTAACGACGACCTCGTCTGACGCTTCTCGGCCCGGCGTTGCGACAGGATCCACCGTGTGACCGACGTCGACTTCTCGCTGCTGGACCTGCCCCGCGAGACCCCACCACCGGATCCGGACGCGTATCTGCACGCGGCGATGGCCTGGCACTTCGGCACCGACACCGGCTCCCCGTACTGGCTGCGGACAGCCAACCGCCTGGACTTCGATCCGCTCACCGACGTCCGGACGTTCGCCGACCTGTGCCGGTTCCCGAATCTGGTCAACGAGTTACGTGACGTCCCCGCGCACGACCTGATCCCACGGGGTTACGGCACACCAGCGCCGGTCCCGCTGATCTTCGAATCCGGTGGCACGACAGGTGCGCCCAAGCGGACAGCGCAGCTACCCGACTGGGTGGCGCAGGTGGTCGACTGGCAGACCGACGATTTCTCGTCCGCCGGGTTCGTGCCCGGCGGCGGCTTCCTGTGCCTCATGCCCAGCGGCCCGCACGGGGTCGGTTACTTCTCCCGGGCGGTGTCCGCCCGGCTCGGTTCGATCTGTCACACGGTCGATCTCGACCCCCGCTGGGTCAAGAAACTCGTCGCACGTGGCGCCGCGGCCGAAATGTCGGCCTACCTGAACCACCTTCTCGAACAAGCCGGATACGTTCTGCGCAGCCAGCACATCGTCAACCTGCACACCACTCCCCCGCTGCTGGACGCGATCGCGCGTGACGACACCCTCACCCGACTGCTCGGTGACACGGTTCGCTTCATCATGCTCAGCGGTGCGCATGTGGATCCCGACACCCTCGACGTGCTGCGGGACGTGTTCCCGGACACCGTGATCTCGATGGTGTTCGGCAGCACGATGATCCTGTCGCAGGCCCAAACCCGTACCACCGGTGATCAATTCGTGTTCGACCCGCGCAGCCCCTACGTCATGTTCCGGGTGGTCGACCCCGACACCGGCGAACAGGTCGGCTACGGCGATCGCGGCCAGGTGGTGATGAATCACATCAGCAAGGGCATGTTCATCCCCAACAACCTCGAGCGGGACACGGCAATCAGGTTGCCCGGCCCCGACGAGCACATCGGGGACTCGGTCGCCGAGGTCGCACCCGTCGCCACCCTCGACGGCGAGGCCGTGATCGAGGGCGTGTACTGATCGTGATCGACCTACCCGGCCTGGTACCGAACGGCGAATACCGTTCCCGCAGGCGCGAAGTCATCACCGACACCGCCGGCGTCCCGGTGGCCGAACTGAGCGTGGCCCCGCCGCTGTACATCGCGCGGACCATCGCCGCGCAGCGCAAGGCCACGGCACTGCCCGTCGATCAGCGACGTATCGCGCTGGCCAGGGCCGGCGCGGCTTTCGTCGACTCGACGGTTGCCGGGCTGGACTTCGAGTCGTATGTGCAACTGGCAAGCCGGGTTTCGGGGCTACCGATCGCGGTGGCGCGTACCCAGGCCATCGAGGTGAGCGAGGCCGTCGGCGTCGCGTTCGACTCGGTGCAGCCGGCCCGGCCGGTCGGTGCGGTTCCGGATTGGGCGGCGGTCCCACCCGGGCAGGCCGGCGCGATCTGGTCTCGGCGCGGTGAGGTGTTCGGGGTGCACGCCTCCGGCAATGCGCCCGGCGTCCACGGGCTGTGGCCGCAGGCCCTCGCGTTGGGGTACCGGGTGGCGATCCGGCCGTCGCGGCGTGAGCCGTTCACCGCGCACCGGCTCGTCACCGCGTTGCGGAACAACGGATTCCGCGACGACGACGTGACCTACCTACCCACCGACCACGCCGGAGCCGACGAGATCATTCGCTCGGCCGACCTCGCCCTGGTGTACGGCGGCGATGACGTGGTCGCCAAGTACGGCGGCAACCCGAACGTCTTCGTCAACGGTCCGGGTCGCACCAAGATCGTGCTGACGGCTGATCAGGACTGGCGCGCACACCTTGACGTCATCGTCGACTCGATCGCCCGGCTGGGCGGCATGGCCTGTGTCAACACCACCGCCGTGCTGGTCGAGGCTGACGCGGCGGGGCTGGCCGCAGCGATCGCGCAGCGGCTGCGCACCATCGAGGCGCTGCCCGCCGACGACGAGCGCGCGGTGCTGCCCACCCAGCCGCTGGCGAATGCCGAGGCCATCGCGAGACGCGTCGCCGCGCGGGCCGCGGGCACCACCGCGCTGCTCGGCGCCGAGCAGATCGTGGCCGACCTCGGTGACGGCCGGGCAGCGCTGCGCCCGGCCGTGCACCTGCTTGCCGGCCCGGATCCCGAGAAGCTCGGCACCGAGTTGCCGTTCCCCTGCGTGTGGATCGCCCCATGGGCACGTGCTGCCGGCGTCGCAGTGCTGCGCAACTCACTGGTGGTCGGCGCGTTCACCGAGGACGACAGCCTGGTGACCGCACTGCTCGAGGAGCCCACGATCGCCAACGTCTACCGCGGCCCGGTGCCCACTTACTACACGGCGACCGGGCTGCCCCACGACGGTTTCCTGGCCGATTTCCTGATGCGCACGAAGGGGTTCGTCCGCCGCGGATGATCACCGGGGCCGCACCCATCCAAGCCTTCGGGTGCTCCGAATACCGGATGTGGAACCGACAAGCACCCTCACAGGCCGCCCGACGACCGCGCTGTACCGGACCCGCATCACGCAACTACGCAGGTCACCGGTGCACCACCACACCGAGCGCTGCAGCTACAGCTGGTACGTCGACATCGACGACCTGCCGCGGCTGCCCCGGTGGCTGCAGCCTTTCGCCCGCTTCGAGGGTGCCGATCACTTCCACGGGGCGCCCGACGACACCCTGCGTCAGCGGGTCGACGCAGTTCTGGCCGACCACGGCGTCCACCTGCCGGGTGGCCGGATCACCGCACTGCTGCTGCCGCGCGTGCTGGGCCGGGCCTGCAACCCGCTGAGCCTGTTCTGGTGTCACGACGCCCAGGGCGTCCTGCGCTGTGTGCTCGCCGAGATGCAGCACGGCGGGCGTCGACATGCCTACCTGTTGCCACCGGGTGAGTACGCCACCCCTTTCGACGGGTCGGGCGGCCAGTACGTGATCCGCGCGCCCTTGCCCGACGAGGAAGTGGACCTGCGGATGTCGCTGTTCCGCGACCACGAGGCCGCCGTGGTCGCCACCGTCCGTGGCACTCGTCGGCCCGCCACCGTCGCCCACATCCTGCGACTGCAGGTGACGGCGCCGCTGGCTCCGCAGATGACCGCGCTGAGTATGCGGATCCACGACTCCGTGCTGCGGCTGCGCGGTGTCCCGGCGATGCCGCGACCGGCCGAGCAGCTGGAACGCTCGCCGCACACCGTGGCCGTCCGTCCGGGTTGGACCGCGCAGAAATGTTCGTGGATGCCATCGTGACATGTGCGGCCGGAGGGGCCGTTAGGCTACGCGACGATGCCAGCAACATGTGGATGGCCGCGTTGACAACCGCGGCCGCTGAACTCGACGCACTTCTGCGCCGAGTGGCTCAGCGCGACGCCGATGCCTTTGCCTCTTTTTACGACGCCACCCGCGCGCGGGTGTACGGACTGGTCACCCGCGTACTGCGGGACCAGGGCTACAGCGAAGAGACGACCCAGGACGTCTACCTGCAGGTGTGGCGGACCGCGGAAAGCTACGACCCTGCCTCGGGCAGCGCGGTCGCATGGCTGCTGACACTGGCGCACCGCCGCGCCGTGGACCGGGTGCGCTCCGAGCAGGCCGCCACGCAGCGCGAGTCCCGGTATGGCGCGTCCAGTGTCGAGCCGCCGCTGGACCACGTGGCCGACGCGGTGATCACCGATGACGAGCGGCGACAGGTGACCGCCTGCCTGGACGGGCTCACCGACGTACAGCGCGAGTGCATCGAACTGGCCTATTACCAAGGAATGACTTACGTGCAGGTGGCGGAGCGGTTGGCCGCCAACCTGGCTACGGTGAAGTCCCGAATGCGCGATGCGCTTCGTGGCCTGCGTAATTGTTTGGGTGTGCGATGACTGAACCACACGAAACCGACCTGCTGGAGCTGGCGGTGCCGTATGCGCTGCATGCGGTGTCCAACGCTGAGCGTGACGAGATCGAGGACCGCCTGGCACAGCTGGCGCGGCCTGAAGCCGACGCCTTCTACGACGAGGTGCGGGCCGTCCGCGAGACCATGGCCGTCGTTTCGGCGGTCAGCGCCAGCGAACCGCCCGCCGACCTGCGGCGCAGGTTGTTGTCCGCGGTGGCCGATGACAACGTGCGCAGTCTGCCTGTGGCTCAACCTGATTCGACGGGCAATCGCTGGCGCGGCCCGGTGCTGGCGGTGGCGGCGGCACTGGTGATCGGCCTGGGCGCCGTCGGCCTCGGCATCGCGCTGCGCCCGGCACCGGCGAAAGTGTCGACCGCTCAGCAGGTCTTCGGCGCGCCCGACGTGCACACCGTCTCCGGTGCGATCCCGGGTGGTGGCACCGCGACGGTGGTGTTCTCCCGCGAGAAGAACGCCGGCGTGCTGGTGATGAACGACGTGCCGAAACCGGCGCCAGGCACGGTGTATCAGATGTGGCTGGTCGGCAACAGCGGCGCCACATCCGCCGGGACGATGGACGACAACGCCGTCACGCCGTCGACGACGGCAGTGCTGCCGGATCTCGGCGGCTCCACGGCACTGAAATTCACCGTCGAACCCGGCACCGGCTCCACCCAGCCGACGGGCCAGGTCGTGGCCGAACTTCCGCTGGTCTAACGTTCCAGCGTCGCTTCGGCGGCGACGGCGATGACGTCGGCGATCTCGTGCCGTTCCCGCCACGCGGCGCGCTGCCGCATCGCCCCGTTACCGTCCCGCAGCAGGCGGCCCAGCTCGGCGTGCACCCACTCGCTGTCACCGAGTTCGTCCAGTGCCGGCTGGAGCAGGCCCAGCCACTCGCCCAGCACCCGTGACGTAGGGGCGGTAGCCCACCCCTCGATCACGTCGATGGTCTGGCCGTCCAACCCGTCGTGCGCGGCCTTCCAATAGGCGGCACGCAGGATGTGGTCGTCGACCTTGGGCGCCTTCTCGCCGCCGCGGTCGGCCGCGAGCGCCGTCATCACCGCGGCCCGGCTCAGTGTCGCCAGCAGCACGGTCTCGGCCGAGGTGGCCGGGACGTCGGCGACCCGGATCTCGACCGTCGGGAACTTCTCGGACGGCCGCACATCCCAATAGACCATGCCCTCGTCGAGCATGGCGCCCGAGTCATTCATCAGCGCGACGATCGCGTCGTAGTGCTCGGCGGAATCGAAGTGCGGCGGCGGCCCTGCGCTGGGCCAGCGGCCCCACAGCACGCTGCGCCAACTGGCATGGCCACTGTCGGCGTTGCGGTAGATCGCCGAATTGGCGGTCAGGGCCAGCAGCATCGGCAGCCATGGACGCAGCCAGTTGCTGACGGCAATCGCCGCATCGCGGTTGGGCACCTCGACATGGACATGGCATCCGCAGATGCCCTGCTCGTGGGCGATCATCCCGAACCGCTCACCGATCTCCCGGTACCGCGGGGTGTCGGTCAGCGGAAAGCTGTGCGGCACCGTAGGCGGCAGGCCGACGGCCAGCAGTCGTGCGCCCGCCTTCTCGGCGGACTCGGCGGCAACCGCCCGGAGCTCGTTGATCTGTTGGCGCAGTTGCGAACTCGTCCGCGAAACCTCGGTGGCGGTCTCGACCTGACACGACGTCAGCTCCAGTTGAAGGTCGACCCCGCGTGCGGCCGCGTACTCGGCGACCTCGATGTTGCGGGCGACGGGTTCACCGGTGCTGGGATCGACGAGGAGGAATTCCTCCTCCACGCCGACGCTGGGCGGTTTCACGGTCCACGACATGCCCGCGCCGGGGTGGGGTCAAACCCAAAGGTCAGCCGTGCCACATACCGAGACCGACGCTGTCGATCACAGTGAGCCCGCCCATAGCATGCCGGGATGGTCAAAGACTTTCGCTTCGGCATCGGTGTGCGGTCGGTCAAATCGGCACAGCGGCTGCGCGAAACCGTGCGCAGGTTTGAAGATCTGGGCTTCGACGTCCTGCATGTGCCGGACCATCTCGGCCGCTTCGGGGTGCCCGCGCCGTTCCCCACCATGGTGGCCGCGGCCGAGGCAGCCAAGACGATGCGGGTGGGGACGTTCGTGATCAATGCGGCGTTCTACAAGCCGGCGCTACTGGCCCGGGATGCCGTCGCCGTCGACGTTCTCAGTGAGGGCCGGCTCGACCTCGGCTTGGGTACCGGGTACGTGCGCGAAGAGTTCGAGGCCGCCGAGATGCCGTATCCGAGCGCCGGGGAGCGGGTCGACCACCTGCGGCACACCACGCAATACCTCAAACAGACCGCGCCGACGATCCCGATCCTGATCGCGGGTAACGGCGACCGGGTGCTGCGCATCGCCGCCCAGCACGCCGACATCATCGGCCTGACCGGGGGCGGTGTACCGGAGTACCCCGGCCACGACCCGCTGGCCGAGCGCATCGAATTCGTGCGGGCCGCGGCCGGCGAACGGTTCGCCGACCTCGAGTTGAACATCGCGATCACCGGTGTGCCGACGGATTCGTCGGGCATCCCGGATCTGGCGCTGACGCGCGGCTACGCCCCGGACGCCACCGAGGAGCAACTGCTGGCGCTGCCGACCGTGCTGACGGGAACGCCGCGGGACATCGCTGACACCCTGCGAGCGCGGCGCGATGACTACGGCATCACTTACTTCACCGTGCAGGACTACCACGCGGAGTACTTCGCGAAAGTCATAGAGGAACTGCGCTAACGGGTTTGCGAGGCCGTCGGACTGGCTATGGCTCCACGATTGGAGGCGTACAGCATGGCGGTTTTACCGGGGTATTCGATGGAACACGACGGGTTTGACGACGGAAGAATGCAGCACGCGGAGGGCGTTCTGGTGGGTTTGAGGCGCTGCTCGGTGGATGCGGCCTGCGGGGAGATCGACCAGGTATCGCAGCGCCACCGGCTGGACGGTAGACGGGTGGCCAAGGCTCTGGTCCGGTTGGCCCAAGACGTCGAACCCGAGGCCGACAGCAATGCAACCGCCGTTGCCCGCTTCGAGTGGGGTGCGCTGCTGGCGGGAGGCCAACGATCATGATTCGCCGGTTCGTCGCCTGGGTTCGCCAGGACTACCCCAAGGCCGCCCCGACCCACGGCCACAACTACCTGCTTGCGCTGTACTCGCCCCGCGGTGCGGTGCGCTGACCCGCTGGTATGACGGGTGCGCTGTCGGCAGGCGGTAAGCTCCCAGCCGTTGCGCCCCCGTAGCTCAGGGGATAGAGCACGGCTCTCCTAAAGCCGGTGTCGCAGGTTCGAATCCTGCCGGGGGCACTTTTTCGCTAGGCGATCGACTGGCTGGCGTCACCGCCGACGTCCGGTCGACGCCGGTCGATCGGGTCGGTGTTCTGGTGCCGGCAGCCGTTGCCGCCGGCGCGCTTGGCGCGGTACATCGCCCAGTCGGCGTTGCCCACCAGCCGGTCGACGAGCACCTTGTGGTCTCCGTGGGTGTCGGACAACCGGACCGCGGTGGTCCCGACGCTGGCGGTGACTCCGGCCGGCGACTCCGCGATCGCGGAGCAGATACGTTGCGCCAACTCATTGCAGTCCGCGCTGGGCAACGCGGTCGCCACCAGGAATTCCTCACCGCCGCTGCGGCCGACCACCGCCTCGGTACCGGCAGCATCCTCGATGGCGCGGGCGACGTGCACCAGTGCCTCGTCACCGGCGGCGTGCCCGTAGCGGTCGTTGACCGACTTGAACTTGTCCAGGTCGATCAGAGCCACCGCGAGGTGAGCGTCGGCATGACGTCCCGACTCGATCAGCCCGAACGTCTGAGTGTGGAACAGTCGCCGGTTGAGCAATCCGGTCAGCGGATCACGTTCGGCGCGAAGAAGATCGACGCCGAGCGCGTTCACCAGAATCTGGATGGCCAGCGGCAGCGCGATGTTGACCTGGATGATCAACCACCAGTCCACGCCGGCGATGATCAACTGCCCGTGGGCGGCCATGCGCACCGCACCCCAGGTGGCCACGGTGGCCGCGACAAAGAAGTTGTACAGCACCAGAGCAGTGGTGTGGAAGAACGCAATGTAGGCGCCGATCGTCGCGAACGAGATGCAGCCGACCAGGGCGTGCAGTGGACTCGGATTGGCCAGGCAAGCCAACGCCATAGATGCGTTGGTGATCAACACAAAAACCAGCGACTCACGCCGGGTCGGCCACTTGACCGTGAACAGCGCGGCCCCGATCACACCGCCGGCAATGGCCAGCCACGTCATCGCTCTGGGGACGGTTCCGATCGGCCCGTCCGGCGAATGCAGCATGCCCAGCAGGCACGCGATCATCGAGACGGCGAGAAATGCCATGAGCGCGCGCGCCGGACCACGCATGCCACGGTCAGCGAGGTAGCCGCTCAACCATTCGTAATGAGTGGATTGCTGCCACCAACGCCTGAGCGCATCCCTCACCATTGAGCGACCCCCACGAGCACCAGCAACTTCTGACCAACGATACCGCCGGTTCGGGGACGCTCGTGCCGACTACGTGCCCCTGGTCGCGATTACCCGATTCGCGATGTCGACCAACCTGGTGTTAGAGGTCTGCGACAGCTCGCGCAGCATCTCGAACGCGCGCATGGCGTCGACGTTGAACCGTTCCATGATCACGCCCTTGGCCTGCCCGATGACATCGCGGGTGGTCAGCGCGGACTCGAGTTGCTCTCCGTGCTTGCTGGCCAGGACTGCCGACGCGGCGTGAGCGGCCAGCACCGACCCGATCGCCTCGGACTGCCCGTCGAAGGCGTGCGGTTGCATGCCGAACAGATTCAGTGCGCCCGCGGTGGTTTTTCCGGTGTACAGCTTGAACGACAAGCCGCTGCGCACCCCGAGTTCGGTGACCGCGGCGCTGTACTTCGGCCAGCGCCGCTCGGTGGTGAAGTCGTCGGTGCGCACGATCAGCTCGTCGACGGCGGCCTGGATGCACGGTCCTTCCCCGCAGGCCTCCTGCAGTGCGTCGAGTTGGTAGATCAATTCCGAGGTCCCGAACAGGGACTCGAACTTGCCGCCCTTGCCGATCAGCAGCACGCCACAGGTGTCCGTCCCGGGAATCATCTCCGTCGCCGCGGCGGTCACCCCTGCCAGTACCTCGTCGACGTTGCGGGGCGGCGCCGTCGCTCGGGCCAACTCCGCCATCCGCAGCGCCAGATCGTGGTTGGGCACAGACATGGGGCAAGTCTTACTCACGATTGCCGGAATGACGAACGCGGCTCCTCAATCGAGACGTTTGCGGATTTTCTACACGGGCATGCTGCGCTGCAAGCGGGCGCGGTGGTCGACACCCACGCCCGCGAGGTCCTGTCGGTTCAGACCGTGAGCCGACGGGGCCGCCCCTAAGTTGTTGCGGGCTCTCCACAAACCGGCCCGACACTCTCTTAGCTGTAGTAATTTCGGCGCTGTGGCGAGCAATGTCTGGATTCTTGGCGGCTATCAGAGCGACTTCGCCCGCAACCTCACCCGGGAGAGCCGCGATTTCGCCGATCTCACCACCGAGGTCGTCGACCTGACCCTCAGCGCATCGATGATCGACGCCGCCGACATCGATGTCGTACACGTCGCCAATGCGTTCGGCGAGATGTTCGCCCGCCAGGGTCACCTCGGCGCGATGCCCGCCACCGTCCACGACGGTCTGTGGGACACCCCGGCAACCCGGCACGAGGCGGCGTGCGCCTCCGGTAGCGTCGCCGCGCTGGCGGCGATCGCCGATCTGCGAGCCGGAAACTACCGCACCGCGCTGGTGGTCGGCGTGGAGCTGGAGAAGACGGTGCCGGGCGACGTCGCGGCTGCCCACCTGGGTGCCGCCGCATGGACCGGCCACGAGGCCGAGGACGCCACGTACGTGTGGCCGTCGATGTTCTCCCGGGTCGCCGACGAATACGACCGTCGCTTCGGCCTCGACGACGCCCACTTGCACGCGATCGCGGCGCTGAATTTCGCCAACGCCAAACGCAACCCCAACGCCCAGACCCGTGACTGGGCGGTCCCCGATCTGGCCACCCAGGGCAGCGACGACGCGGTCAACCCGCCCACCGAGGGCCGGATCCGCCGCTATGACTGCAGCCAGATGACCGACGGCGGCGCGGGCGTCGTCCTGGTCAACGAAGACTTCCTGCGCGATCACCCCGGCGTGCGCCCGATCGGGCTGATCGAGGGCTGGGGTCACCGCACCGTCGGCTTGGGGCTGCAACAGAAACTCGACCGCGACGCGGCCGGCCCCTATGTGCTGCCCCACGTCCGAGGTGCCGTGTACGACGCGTTCGGCCGCGCCGGCGTACGGCTCGACGATCTCGACGGGATCGAGGTGCACGACTGCTTCACCCCCAGTGAGTACCTCGCCATCGACCACATCGGCCTGACCGGGCCGGGCGAGTCCTGGAAGGCGATCGAGAACGGTGAGATCGAGATCGGCGGCCGGCTTCCGATCAACCCCAGCGGCGGCCTGATCGGTGGCGGCCACCCGGTGGGCGCGTCCGGTATCCGAATGATGCTCGACGCCGCCAAACAGGTGAGCGATCTCGCCGGCGATTACCAGGTCGATGGCGCGCGCCGCTTCGGCACGCTCAATTTCGGCGGAAGTACCGCAACCACAGTCAGTTTCGTGATCAGATCGGCAGACGATGGATACTGAGATCGTCGGCAAGTTCCTGTCGACGCTACCCGAGGACGACGACCACCCCTACCGCACCGGCCCCTGGCGGCCACAGACCTCGGAGTGGTCCGCCGACGACCTCACCGTCGTCGACGGCGAGATCCCCGCCGACCTCGACGGGGTGTACCTGCGCAACACCGAGAACCCGCTGCACCCGGCACTGAAGGCGTATCACCCCTTCGACGGTGACGGCATGCTGCACATCGTCGGCTTCCGCGACGGAAACGCGTTCTACCGCAACCGTTTCATCCGGACCGACGGATTCGAGGCGGAGAACGCCGCAGGCGGTCCGCTCTGGCCCGGCCTGGCCGAACCGTTGTCGCTGGCGAAGGTCGACTACGGCTGGGGCGCGCGCACCCTGATGAAGGACGCCTCCAGCACCGACGTGGTGGTGCACCGCGGCACCGCGCTGACGAGCTTCTATCAGTGCGGAGACCTGTACCGGGTGGACCCGTACTCCGCCGAGACGCTCGGCAAGGAGACCTTCAACGGTGGGTTCCCCGTCGACTGGGGTGTCTCGGCCCATCCGAAGGTCGACGACCGCACCGACGAGATGCTGTTCTTCAACTACTCCAAGAACGCGCCGTACATGCACTACGGCGTGGTCGACGCCAACAATGACCTGGTGCACTACACCGACGTGCCGCTGCCCGGCCCGCGGCTACCGCACGACATGGCGTTCACCCGAAACTATGTGATCCTCAACGACTTCCCGCTGTTCTGGGATCCCGAACTGTTGCAGCGCGATGTGCACATGGCCCGGTTTCACCGCGACATACCGTCGCGGTTCGCGGTGCTGCCCCGGCGGGGCACCACCGATCAGATCCGGTGGTTCGAGGCCGACCCGACCTTCGTGCTGCACTTCGTCAACGCCTACGAGGACGGCGACGAGATCGTGCTGGACGGCTTCTTCCAGGGCGATCCCGAACCGACCGACAACGGCACCGGCACCAAGTGGCAACGGGCCTTCCGGTTCCTCGCGCTGGATCGTATGCAGGCCCGGCTGCACCGCTGGCGGCTCAACCTCGTCACCGGCGGACTCACCGAAGAACCGTTGTCGGACAGCATCACCGAGTTCGGCATGATCAACACCGGCCACTTGGGCGAGCCGTATCGCTACACCTGGGCGGCCTCGGGCAAACCGGGCTGGTTCCTGTTCGACGGACTGGTCCGTCACGACGTGCGCACCGGCGCCGAGGAACGCTATTCCTTCGATGACGGGGTCTACGGCAGCGAGACCGCGATGGCACCCCGCGTCGGCAGCCGAGCCGAGGACGACGGCTACCTTGTCACCCTGACCACCGACATGACCGAAGACGCGTCTTACTGCCTGATTTTCGATGCGGCTCGGCTGGCCGATGGCCCGGCGTGCAAACTCAAACTGCCCGAACGAATCTCGAGTGGAACCCACTCCACCTGGGTGGCTGGCTCCGCGTTGCGCCGGTGGCATACCGCCGACTCGGCGGCTGACGCGATCGGTTTGTAGTGACCGCAGTGCACTCCGCCGAGACGCCCACCGTCTTGGCGCCTGACAGTCCCAACGCCATCGGGCGGATGCTGGGGTTGCTCGGCGACGAGTGGAACCTGTTGATCATCCAGCAGGCGCTGCTCGGCGCCAGCCGCTACAGCCAGTTCATGTCGCGGCTGCCGATCTCGAACTCGGTGCTGACCAACCGGCTCCGCACACTGGTCGGCGACTGCCTGCTGACCCGCAAGGTGCATGCCTCGACCCGGGCGCGCACCGAGTACCGGATCACCGGCCGCGGTCGCTCACTGTGGCCGACGATGCTGGCGATCTGGGAGTGGGAACGCAACTGGGTCACCGAACACCGGGAGACCTTGCCCGCGATGCGCCACCTGGCGTGCGGATCGGATTTCGCACCGTTGTTGCGCTGCAACACCTGTCACACCGTCGTCACCGGCTCCGAGGTGGAGTTGACCCTGGGACCCAGTGGCGACTGGGCCCGGTCGGCGCCGGCCGCCTCGACGCGGCGCCGCTCGGAATCGGACGGCAGCGCGCGCCAGGCCGGCCTGTTCCCCGAGACGATGAGTGTCTTCGGTAATCGCTGGGCTGCAGCGCTTTTGGTGGCGGCATTTCTTGGAACCTCACGCTTCACCGATTTCCAGACCCAGCTCGGGGCACCGCCCAGCCTGCTCGCCGAACGACTCCAAACGTTCTGTGCCCTTGGGGTGTTCACCACGTCGCCGGCGGAACGGTCCGGACCGGAGCGGGCCGCCTACCTGCTGACCGACAAGGGCCGGGCGTTCTTCCCGGTGTTGACCGCCGCACTGCAGTGGGCGCAATGGTGGTTCCAGGCGCCGGAGGGCCCGGCTGTGGTGATGACCCACCACGAGTGCCGAGCCGAGTTCACCGGCGAACTGGCCTGCGACCGGTGCACCGAACGGCTCACCGGCGCCGAGGTCGGCAGCATCGCTATTTAGCCGGAATTATCTGAAATCCCTTGAGTATCACGGCCGAATCGGCTGCGTACGTGGGGTTGTCGGGCTTGATCGTCTGCACGGTCAATGTGCTGACGTAGTTCACGTCACCGTCGGTGAAAACCACCGCCAGCGAGGTCGCGGTGCGGGCCGGGATCTTGCCCATCGCCGGGGCGGTGTACGTCGTGGACTGGGCCGTGGACCCGCAGACCGTCGCCGAACTGGTCTTCAGGTCTGTCACCTTCAACCGCGCCACCAGCTGTTTGTTCTGGATGTCGAGGATCTGCTGGGCGTTGCCCTCCTTGGCGGCCACCTTCTGCAGGGTGACGACCGCGTTGGGGGTGAATCCATCCTCGACCAGCGCCGGGTTGCGGATGGCGTACCGGATGGATTCGGAGTCCAATTTGTCGGTGCGTTCCCAGCCCTGCGGCTGCGGCAGGCGAAGCCTCGGTTCCTGGTCGGTTCGAGTGGGGACGTCGACCAGCGGCGCCGACACCTCGTCGCATTTGGCCGCGACCGGCTTGTTGTCGTCCGAACAGCCCGTGATCGTCACCGCCAGTGCGGCCGTCAGTACGGCCGACACGATTCCCGTCGCCTTGCGCAAAGTCATCCCTTCGAAAAGCCCGGCCCAGCCTACCGGTGACGGGAAAAAAATCGGTCGAAAAGTATTAGCACTCGCCACCGTCGAGTGCTAATCTGGCCGTGCACAGTAAAGCTGCCCGCCAGGGTGGTGGGCTTGCGTTCAGCGATGCAGGAGGTGAGTACTGTGCTCCGCTTCGATCCGTTCAATGAAATTGAAGCCATGACCCGAGGACTGCTGACCAGTCAAACCGGAACCGATCGCAGCCCCCGATTCATGCCGATGGACCTCTACAAGGTCGAGGATCACTACGTGCTGACCGCCGACCTTCCCGGTGTGGATCCTGGTTCGATCGACGTCAACGTCGACAACGGCACCCTCACGCTGACGGCGCACCGCTCGGCCCGCTCCGAGGACTCGGTGCAATGGCTGACCAGCGAGAGGTTCTTCGGCACCTACCGTCGCCAACTGGCACTCGGCGAAGGTATCGACACCGCCAAGATCTCGGCCACCTACGAGAACGGTGTTCTGACGGTGACGATCCCGCTGGCGGAGCGGGCCAAGCCACGCCGCATCGAAGTCACCCGCTCCGGCGAGAGCAAGCCGATCGAGCCGACGACCATCGAAGCAGGCTGAGGCCCAATCGATTCCGTGACGTTCCGCGCTCAGCCGCCATCTTCGGCGGCTGAGCACGGAAACGTCGTAGCCTGGCGCACATCATGGTTCAGCCGACGAGATGGACGACATCCGAGGGTCGGCCGAGGTGGAACCCCTGGCCGTATTCGATGCCGAGGCCGATCAGCGTCCGGAGTTGGCTGGGTGTCTCGATCGCCTCGGCCACCGTCTTCGCCCGCAGTTCGGCGGCAAGGGATTTCAGGGCCGTCGCCATCGCCCGCTTGACCGGGTCGTCGTCGATACCGGCGATCAACTCTCCGTCGATCTTGATGATGTCGGGACGTAGCCGCAACAACTGGGTGAAGTTGGCGTATCCGGCGCCGGCATCGTCGACGGCGATCGATACGCCGCGGTCCCGCAACGGTTTCAAACCGGACCCGAGATCAGTAGGAAATGGCTCGTGCTCAGTGATCTCGACGATCAACGCCCGGTCCTGGGCAGCAAGCGTGTCGTGAATCGCCGGCTCCAGCGCAGCGCTCGGACTCAGGTTGACGGCTACGGGACAGTCATCGGGGATCGGCTGCGCCGCCCTCAAGATGGTGCACAACGCGGCATATTCCAGGTCGACGCCGCGACCGAGTCGTCGGGCAGCACCGAACCAGTGCATCGGCGTCACATCCGACGATTCTGGAAACCTCATCAGCCCCTCATAGGCGGCGGTGCTGCCGTCTTCCAGGCGGACGATGGGCTGGAAGACCGCCCTGAGCGCATCCGGGTGAGCCAGCACTACATCGAGTCGTTCTTGCAGACTCTCGGTCTCCACCGCTTCGGGCACCATCACCGACGCCACGAACCGCGCCGTCAGTGCGCGCTGTCCTCGGTCGTCGCCGTCGGTCATCACCTGAGTCAACAGCGCCGACAGTTGCAGCTGGGCGCCAACCAGGGCCGAGACGAACTCGCTGATCGCCAGTAGCGCGTCGACATCCGATTCGGAGAACGCACCGACGGTGGTGGCCGCCAGCAGCAGAGAGCCGATCGGATCGCCGTTGTACCTCAGCGGAATCACCGCCCACGACCGGGTGCCCCACTGCTTGTTGATCGCGCGGACACGCTCCGACAGCCGTTCGTCGATCAGCGCATTGTGGATCAGCATCGGGCGGTCTTCCCGCGCCGCGAGGCCCTGGAAACTGCTGTCCTTGGGCACCACGAACCCCGTCGTCGCCGCAATCACACCGTGGGCGGAGACGGTCACGTACGCGTTATCGGAGCCGCGAAGCAGCGTGACGGCCGCCCCGCCAGCGGCATGCATGAAGGCGCACACCTGTTCGGCGACGCGACCGACCAACGACGCCGGGTCCATCGACGCTGTCAGTGCCCGAACCAGCCGCTCCACAGCACCCCCATCTCCGCGCCACGACAGGACCGTGACGCCGTGAGGCGTATCTCTCACTTCAGGGATGACAGTACTGGGTGAGTCGGTGGCATCCGTCAAGAATGGCGGCGGAGCCGGAACGTCAGGTTGTTGCGCACCGCAGGCCATTCGATGTCCAGGATGGAATAGACCACGGTATCGCGGCGGGACCCGTCGGGCAGCAGTTGATGGCTGCGCAGCACGCCGTCGAGCTTGGCACCGAGGCGCTCGATCGCCGCCCTGCTGACCTGATTGAAAAAATGGGTACGGAATTCCACAGCGACACAACCGAGTTCGTCGAACGCATGGGTTAGCAGCACCAATTTCGCCTCGGTGTTGACCCCGGTGCGCCGCGCTGCCGCCGCGTGCCAGGTGTGGCCGATCTCGAGCCTGCGGTTGGCGGCGTCGACGTGGAACAGGCTCGACGAGCCGACGACCAGGCCGTCAGCGCGCCTGCGGATCACATAGGTCACGCCTTCGTCGGCGTCCTGCATCGCCTGCATCCGACTCACCCACGCTGCGGCGGTCTCCGGCGTCGGCGCACTGGTGAACCACAACTCGCCGACGTCGGCCGCGGCGGCGGCGATCTCGGGGACGTGGGATCGGTGCAGCGGCTCGAGGGAAACCCATTGCGCGCCGGTCAAAGTGACCGGTTCGACGAATCGGCTCATCTTCGGCGCACCAATGCGGTGATCAACGCCCACACCGAGCAGATCACGGCACCGGCCGCACACACCGCCCCGATATAGAAGCCGTACGCCGCCGACACCGACCCGCTGACGTTGAGGTGGTAGTACCAGTAGGTCAGCACACCGAGCAGCATCGAGATCACCAACGCCGCCGTGGCGGCCAGGCGCGGGGACAGGTTGCGCGCCACCATTGCACCGGTGACGATCAGCGCCGAGGCCAGCAGCACGATCAACTGACCGGCGCCGAACCGTGGCGGCAGCACGATGCTTCCGTCGGTACCGCCGATGGCGCTGGCCCGGCCACCCCCCGCGACCGAGGTCGTCAACCATGGCAGCCACGCGCTGACGGCCAGGACCGCCGCGCACAGCGCGACGAACCAGCCCGCGCGCAGGTGTGCCATGGTCCGACCCTAACCCGCCGCATCCACCACGCCGGGGTGCCGCATCGACAACGTCCGGTCCAGATCCAGCCGGGACAGGAACTCGTCGTCGTGGCTGACCACGATCACCGCGCCACGGTAGGCGCGCAGCGCGTCGACCAGCTGGTCGACGCTGGCCAGGTCGAGATTGTTGGTCGGCTCATCGAGCACGATCAGCTGCGGCGGCGGATCGGCCAGCAGCAGCCGCGCCAGCGCCACCCGGAAGCGCTCTCCGCCGGACAGCGCCGCCACCGCCCGGTACACCGAGTCACCGCGCAGCAGGAACCTGGCCAACCGAGTGCGCACCAGGGCGGTGTCGGCATCGGGCGCCCCGGCACGCACGTTGTCAAGGACGCTGGCCTGCTCGTCCAGGCCGTCGATGCGCTGCGGCAGGTAGCCGATCCGGTCGGTCAGCAAGCGACCCGCGGTTCCGGCGATCAGACCCTCCAGAAGCCGGGTCTTGCCGATGCCGTTGCGGCCGACGACGGCGATCCGTTCCGGACCCATCACCACCAATGGTCCGCCCACACCGGGTAATTCGGCGATTCTGCGACTGGCCGGCACATCGGGATCGGGTACGTCGACACGAATGTGCTCGTCGCTGCGAAGCCTCGCTTCGGCCGCCTGCAGCGCGTCCGCGGCCTCGGCCGCCGAGGCCTCGAGCCCGGTGCGCAGTTTGCCCGCCGCCACCTCCGCGGACGAGGCCCAATTGTTCATCACGATCTTCGGCGCACGTTTGTTGGCGTAGTCCTTGCGCGCCTTACGGTTACGGCGAGCCAGCTTGGTCTCGGCGGCAGCGCGCTGACGCTTCTGCATCCGCACGGTCTGTTCTGCCGACGACACCGCCTGCGCCGCTGCGGCCTGTTCACTGTCCAGGTGAGCCCGGAATTCGCGGTACGGACCTCCGAAGGAGGTGAGCCGGTGGTCGTGCAGCTCGGCGGTGTGGTCCATCCGGTTCAGCAGCGCGACATCGTGACTGACGATCACCAGCGTTCCCGGCCAGTCCGCGATCAGATCGAACAACCTGGCTCTGGCTTCGCGGTCGAGGTTGTTCGTCGGCTCGTCGAGAAGCGTGATTGCCGCGGCCCGAAGCCGAAGGGCGGTGACCGCCAACAACATCGCCTCCCCTCCGGAGACCTGCCCGACGGTCCGGTCCAGGTCCGCGGGCACCATGCCGATGATGCGCAGCGCCTCGGCGGCCCGATCGGCGACGTCCCAGTCCTCGCCGATCACCTCGAAGTCGTGTTCGGTCGCCGAACCGGATTCGATCGCGCGCAGAGCGGCCAGCGCCGCACCCACCCCGAGCACGTCGGCGATCGACACGTCGACCTCGAGCGTCAGCGTCTGCGGCAGGTAGGCGACGTCACCGCGGGTGAGGATCCGGCCGGATGTCGGAGTGAGGTCACCGGCGAGCAGGCGCAGCAGGGTCGACTTGCCGCTGCCGTTGGCACCGACAAGGCCGGTGCGGCCGGCAGGCAGAGTGGCGCTCAGGCCGTCAACCGCGACGGTTCCGTCCGGCCAGGCGAAGTCGAGGTCTATCAGTGTGATGGCTGAGTCGGTAGGCATGGGTCTCCCAGGAGTGGTCGGCGAGCAGGTGAGCTGCGCTGTGATCCACGACGGGGACCCTCCTCACTGGTCGGAAGACTTGAACGGGCGCCACGGTAATGGCCCAACGTCGGCGCAGGCAACCGATTTATCCCTACGCTGTGGCCATGACGAATCTCCCCGACTGGGTTCGCGAGCTGGAGCTGGGGCCTCATCCCGAGGGTGGCTTCTTCAGCGAGACCTGGCGCAGTGACCTGATGTTGGGCGAATCCGCCCTGCCGCCGGACTACAACGGCCCGCGTAACGCCGGCACCGCGATCTACTTCGTGTTGCTGCCCGGCCAGCAGTCCGCCTGGCACACGGTGCGCAGCGCCGAGCTGTGGCTCTATCACCGCGGCAGCCCGCTGCTACTCGACATCGGTGCGGAAAAAGACAGCGCCACAACGGTTCTGCTGGGTCCCGATATCGTCGCCGGTGAACAGCCGCAGGTGCTGGTACCGCCCGGTCATTGGCAGCGTGCCCGTCCCCGCGACGACGAGCCGACGTTGGTCAGTTGCGTGGTGGTGCCGGGCTTCGACTTCGCCGACTTCGCGTTGGCCCCACCTACAGACTGACTGTCCGCAGGACGTCGAACGCGGCGGCGACGAGTTCGGCGTTACCCGGGGCCGGTGACCCGTCCGGCAGCAGCACGGTGTCCTCGAGCCCGATGCGGGTCTGCACGCCGCGCAGTCCCGCGTGGGCCAGCAGTGGCCAGCAGCTGTCGTCCAGGCCGTGCAGCAGCACCGGCGCCGGCGACTCGGCCCGGCGGATCCGCGCCAGCAGGTCGTCGGCGGTCGCGGTGTCCCCGTCGGGCGGGAGTTCGATCATCACCCGCAGGCAGTGCGGGGCCAGGGGCGAACTCGCCCAGGATTCGGCGGCGTCGGCATGAAAGATGCCCGCCTCCACGCCGATGCCCCGGCTCAGCAGCAGCTCCGCCAGATCCTGCGCGCCGGGCTCATGCCAGTTGACGGAGGCGAAGTCGGGCAGCACGGTCCAGGACTCGACGGCGCGTAACCGCCGCTGCGGATCGGGCAGCGCCCAGAATCCTGTCGTCACGCCCAGCGGCAGGCCCGGCAGGGCGTGCCGGACGGCGCTGACCGCCGCGCCCACCGTCTCCGGTTCGAGCGAGTCGACGCCGGCGGCGGTCTTGGGGTGCAGATGCACCGCCATGGCTCCGGCAGCGTGCGCGGCAACGGCGGCGGCGGCCAGTTGCTCCGGTGACACCGGGAGTCCGGCGTGCTGGTCGGGGGTGCGAGCACCGTTGATGCAGGCTTTGACATATGGGGCAGGGGGAAGGGGAGGTACCGGAGAGGGCATGTGCCATTCTCACCCGCCGCGGCGAGAGTTTCCGAAGTAGCGTTCCCCTATGCGTGGCCACACCATCGTCTGCGGCGACGACGCGCTCGGGTTGCGGATCATCGACGAACTCAACAACGCCGGGGTCAGTGTCGCGATCTCGCAGGCGCCCGAGGATCTCGAGGGAGCCGGGATCGCCACCGCCGACGCGGTGATCTGCGCCGACGACGACGATGCGCTCAATCTGGAGATCGCACTGCTCGCACGGCAGGCCAACCCGAGGGCGCGAATCGTGGCTCGACTGTCCAACGCGGTGCTGCGCGAGGCCATGGCCGACGGCAACGGGCCGGGAGCCATCCTCGACGTCGCGGACCTGGCGGCGCCGTCCGTGGTCGAAGCGCTTTTGAAGCGGACCACCCACACCATCTCGGTGGCCGGGGTGGACTTCGTCGTCACCGGCACCACCGCGCGGCGGGACGGCAGCTTGAGGGAGATCTTCGGCGACCTCGCCCCGGTCGCGGTGATCCGCGGCGACGGGTCGGACAATCCCGGCGAGGTCATCGCGTGTCCCGGCCGCGACGTGCAGGTGCGCGAAGGTGACTGGACGGCGATGATCGGCACCGCCGACGAACTCGCCGAGCGGGGTATCGAGGTCGCCAAGCCGATACCCGCATCGCCGCGGGCACGCCCGCTGTCCGTCCGGATATCGGATGCGGTTCGAGCGTTTGCCGACGACCTGAACCCGATGTTCTACCGCGCGCTGGCGGCATCGGCCGCATTGCTGGCCGGTTCGACGATCATGCTCCGCCTGGCCTACGCCAAGCCGGGGATGAGCTGGGTGGACGCGCTGTACTTCTCCGCCGAGACCATCGCAACCGTCGGGTACGGGGATTTCAACTTTCTCCAGCAGCCCACCTGGCTGCGGCTGTGGGGTGTCGTGATGATGTTCGCCGGGGTCGCCACCACGGCAATTGTCGTCGCGTTCGTCGCCGATGTGCTTCTGTCGCACCGCATTTCGCAGGCTGCCAACAAGCAGAAAGTGCGTCATCTCCAGCGTCACGTCGTGGTGGTGGGCCTCGGGTCGTTCGGGATCGGGGTGGTGGCGGTGCTCAAGGCCGCCGGGCACGACGTCGCTGTGATCGAACGTGACGAGGACAACCGCTATCTGTCGGCGGCGGCCGAACTGGGTGTCCCGGTGATCTTCGGTGACGCCACTCTGCGCCAAACACTGGAGGCCGCCCGCATCGGCGACGCCCGCGCGGTCGCGGTGCTCACCCAGGACGACGTGGTCAACATCGAAACCGGCATCGTGGTGCGCGAGATGCTCGGTCCGCGAGCACTTCCCGAGATCCAGCGCCCTGACGTTCCGATCGTGCTGCGGATCTACGACCGGGCGCTCGGATCGGCGGTCGGCACGCGGTTCAAGTTCGA
Source organism: Mycolicibacterium aromaticivorans JS19b1 = JCM 16368 (assembly GCF_000559085.1). Taxonomy (NCBI): domain Bacteria; kingdom Bacillati; phylum Actinomycetota; class Actinomycetes; order Mycobacteriales; family Mycobacteriaceae; genus Mycobacterium; species Mycolicibacterium aromaticivorans. The sequence continues at coordinate 1,765,416 of NZ_JALN02000001.1, forward strand.
GTACGTCCGCTCGACCGTCGACCTGGCCACTCCGTGGTTCATCGGCGAGGCGATGGGTCTCGATGTGCTGGGGACGTTCTCGGTCGGTCAACGATCGTTCATGGTGGGTGCGGTGCAGGTACAGCCCGGCAGCGAGCTGGATGGAATCAGGATGTTCGAGTTGTCGACGCACACCCGGGTCATCTCCATCGACCGGGCGGGGGCCCCGCTGCGGTTGCATCCGCGCCGCGACACCCAGCTGATCGCCGGCGACACCGCCTACCTCGTCGGCCCGTACCGGGAACTGCTCGCCACCCTCCGCAAGGGGCAACAGGCGTCACGCCCGGAGACGATCAACGGGCCGATATCGACAGGTTGATCACCTACCCTCTGCTCATGACGCAGTCGGGTGAGCAGGTGACGAGGCGCGACGACATCCGTCGCCGCCTCGAGGAGCGCTACCGGCGCCTCGCGGAGTCCCGCCGGCTGAGCCCGGTCACGGCGCTGGTCACGCGGTACAACGAGATCGACGGCGGCACTCAGGGAGCCGTGGTGTCGACCCAGCTGTTCACCACGGTCATCCCGTTGATGATCATCGGCTTCAGCTACATGCAGGGGTTCGCCGACAACGCCAGCCCGGGCACGATCTTCACCCGCCAGTTCGGCCTCGCACATCCGCTGTCCGACCGGTTGCGGGAAGCCTTCGGCAATTCGGCGGGCCTGCGGGCGGATTGGACGCTGATCGGGGTCGCGAGCTTCCTCGTCTGGGGCATCCCGATGGCGGCCTCGGTCGCGACGATCTTCGCCAAGGCCTGGCGCCGCGAGCAGTACAGCTTGGTGACCCGGTTGCTGCGCGGCACAGCATGGTTCACGTTGTACCTCGTCACCATCGCCGTGCGGGAGCGGATCATGTTCGGCCATCACCACCACGGTCTCTCCCGCGGACTGTTGTTCGTCGTGGGCATGTTGCCGGTGTGGGTGTTCTGGTCGCTCACCCCCGCCCTGCTGGTCCGCGACGGCGGCCGAGGCTTACGTCCGCTGGCCCTGGCCGGCCTGGCCGGCGTGGCGATCGACGGCATCGTCATCCCGCTGGGCTCCCGCCTGGTGTTCCCCTCGCTGCTGCACGACTGGGATGGGTTCGGCCCGATCGGCGTGGCGATGGCCCTGCTCATCTGGTGCGGCGCGGTGGGCACCGGCTGGGTGCTGACGGCCTGCGTGGGCGCGGTGCTGTGGGAACGCAACGCGCCATCGAAGATGGTGGTCGACTCCCAGATCGCCTAGGCCAGTCGCAGCACGCGTAGGGCGTTCTCCTTCAGGATCTTGCGCGCCACCGAGGGGTCGATGCCGAGCGCCTCGAAGTCCTGCCGCCAGCGGTCCAGCGCGATGTAGGGGTGATCGGTGCCGAACAGCGCCTTGGTTCCGAGCTGCCGCTTCAGGGCCGAAACGAGCTGCGGCGGGAAATATTTGGGCGACCACCCGGACAGGTCGATATACACGTTGGCTTTGTGCGACGCGATCGCGATCTGCGAGTCGACCCAGGGCACCGCCGGGTGGGCCATCACGACCGTGAGATCAGGGAAGTCGGCGGCGACATCGTCGAGCAGCATCGGGTCGGAGTAGCGCAGCTTGATTCCGTGCCCGCCGGGCAGCGCCGACCCCAGTCCGGTCTGGCCGGTGTGAAACAGCGCGGGCACGCCCGCGGCGGCGATCGACTCGTAGATCGGATAGAACCGGCGATCGTTGGGTTCGAAGCCCTGCAGGCTGGGGTGGAACTTGAAGCCCTTGACCCCATAATCGCCGGTCAGCTCCTGCACCCGCCGCACCGCGTCGGAATCCCACGGATCCACCGACCCGAACGGGATCAGGACGTCGTTGTTGCGCACCGTCCCCTCGATCAGTTCCTCGACCGAGTTGGGCCGGCGCCCCGACACCGTGTGGGCGTCGATGGTGAACACCACCGCGGCGGTGTTGTGCTGCCGGTAGTGCGCGGCGAGGTCGTCGACGCGGGTGAAGTAGTCGGCACCGAGCTTGAAGTACCGCCCGGTGGCCTCGGCCAGCTCGTCGTCGTAGGCACAGTGGCCGCTCGCGTCGACCTCGACATGGGTGTGGAAGTCGATGGCGTCGACCGCCGTGCAGTCGATCGCGGCTTCGTACCTGACGGTCACCGACGCAGTCTAGGAGAGCTCGGCGCTCCTCCGCGGATTTCAGGACCAAAGTCCCTACCGACCGGTAACCCTCCCGGGCTTCACTGCTGTGTGCTCAAGGTGTTCCTGGTCGACGACCACGAAGTCGTGCGCCGCGGTTTGGCGGACCTTCTCGGCGCCGATCCCGAACTGACGGTGGTCGGCGAGGCTGCGACCGTGGCCGAGGCACTGACCCGCATTCCAGCCGCCGCGCCCGACGTCGCGGTGCTCGACGTCCGGTTGCCCGACGGCAGCGGGATCGACCTGTGCCGGGATCTGCTGGCCGCCGACGACGACCTGCGCTGCCTCATCCTGACGGCATTCACCGACGAGCAGTCCATGCTCGACGCGATCCTGGCCGGCGCCAGCGGCTACGTGGTCAAAGACATCCGCGGGATGGCTCTGGCCGAAGCGATCAAGACCGTCGGAAGCGGAAAGTCGTTGTTGGACAACCGCGCCGCAGCCGCCCTGATGTCACGTCTGCGCCGGGCCACCGAGCAGGACGAGCGATTACGGGACTTGTCGTCCACCGAACGCACACTGCTGCAACTGTTGGGCGAAGGCCTGACCAACCGGGAGATCGGCCAGCGGATGTTCCTGGCCGAGAAGACGGTGAAGAACTACGTGTCGCGGCTGCTGCTCAAGCTGGGCTTCGCCGGGCGCACCCAGGCCGCGCTGTTCGCTGCCGAGAATCTGGGCCGCCACGAGGCCGGCCCGGTGGTCGCGCCGTAGATCAGACGGAGATCTCGACGGCGGGCTGCAGGACGAATGTCGCTCGGCAGGAGCGTTCGACGAACAGCGGCACGAACTCGCGGATCCTGGCGTCGTCGAACCGGCGGTAGGTACTGTCCACCGTCTCGGTGATGATGTGGTCCGGTACATACGGGAACGATTCGGTCAGGCGGCTGACCACCTGATCGATCTGGCGCTGCTCTTCAGCACGTTCCACGCCGGACATCATCGGACGAAATACGCGGTTTGCGCAACTATCGGCACCACGGCGGATGACGGCTTGGTAGCGGGTTGATGAACAGCGAGCGGTGGCCGATGCGTCGTTCCACCCGGTGCGCGCGCAGCCATCCGGTCGGATACAGTTCGGCCGTGACCTCACCGAGCAATGTGGACGCAGGCGACCAGACGCCCGAGTCCGCGAATCGCCTTCAGGCCGAACATCTCCGGGAGATGCTGCTGGCCCAGTGCGAGCAACTCGACGCTGACCTGGCCACCTACGGCTCGGCGCTCGAGCGTTACCAGCGGCGCGGTGAGCAGACGCAGGCGCGGCGGATTCGTGGCATGATCCGCGCCGCCGAACGCGAGCGTCGCTCGGTGCAGGATCTGATCACCGGGCTGGAGTGCCGGTTCCTGGTCACGGAGACCGCACGCAGCGAGCAGGCCCGCCGCCTTCCCGGCCTGGGCGCCGCCCGCCAGAGCGCGCCTCGCGTGCATCCCTACCCGACCCCGCACCGGGTCATCAGGAACTGACCCGCGTCAGGACGGCGCGAGAGCTAGGACGGAGCAAAGACGTCCACAAAGCGGTCCAGCGACTCCTTGATGTCGCCCTTCAGCGCGCCGGCCACGACCATGCCGATCGGGCCGAACAGTGCAGCGCCGCCCAGGTGGACGTCCATGGTCACCACCGATTTGTTGGCGTCTTTAGCGTTCGCCCGCACCTTGCCGATCAGCTTGACCTTGACCCCGCCCACACCGGCGCCGTTGAGCGTCATGGCCTCCGGGGCCTTGACGTGCACGATCTCCCACTTGACCCGGTTGGGCATGCCCTTGACCTCGACGATGGATTCCACGACGGTGCCTTTTTCCAGGGTCTCGGGCAGCTTGGAGCGCCACACCCGGTGGATCGTCAGCCAGTCCTTGTAGCGCGAGAGGTCGGAGGCGTGCTCCCACGCCTGCTCGGGCGGTAACGGAACGTCTACGGATACAGAGAGTTTCGCCATAGGTCAGCTTGGTTCGTCGCCCTTGTCGGTGCGGTTGGACTCGACGTAGTTCTTGGCGGCATCCTGCACCTTGTCGACGGTGCTGGAGTACTTGCCCTGCGTCTTCTGGTCGATCATGTCGCCGGCTTTGTCGATTGCCTGGCCCACCTTGTCGGCATTCTCACCCAAGACTTCCTTGGTCTTGCCGAGGGCTTTGTCGAGGAATCCCATCGGTCAATCTTGCACCGCGGGCTCGGTCCGCCACAACATCCGCGGTTCACCCAGCACCCTGCCCTGCACCCACCAGGCCACCTCGACCAGACCGGCGGCGAGCAAACCCATCGCCAGGCCGGTCGAGGTGATCTCCAGGTTGGAGGGATCGAGCATGAACGCCTTACGTGCCGCTGGTATGGCGAAGATCACCACGTAGGCCAGCCCAGAGGCGACCACCAGCGCCACCCGCCACCACTGGTAGGGCCGGGCTACCACCGCGAGCACCCAGACCGCCCCCATCAGCAGGGTGATCAGCGCGGCGGTCGAGGCCTGGGTTTGCTCGGTCATAGTCGCGTCGGTCTTGTGATTGGCGATCAGGTAGGACGCGTAGGTCATCACGCCGATCACCACCCCAGACGGCAGTGCCGAGGTCATCACGCGCCGCACGAACCCGGTGTGAGCGCGTTCGTTGTTGGGCGCCAGAGAAAGGATGAAGGCCGGGATGCCGATGGTGAACCACGCCGCGATCGTCACGTGGATCGGCTGAAACGGGTAGAGCAGCGAGGGCGTGCCGAACAGCTTGTGGGACAACCCGGCCAACCCCACCAGCAGGGCGAGCAGGACCGAGTAGACGGTCTTGGTGAGGAACAGGTTGGAGACCCGCTCGATGTTTCCGATGACGCGCCTACCCTCGCCGACCACATATGGCAGGGTCGCGAACTTGTTGTCCAGCAGCACGATCTGCGCCACCGCGCGCGAAGCCGGGGAGCCCGAGCCCATCGCCACCCCGATGTCGGCATCCTTGAGCGCCAGCACGTCGTTGACGCCGTCGCCGGTCATCGCGACGGTGTGGTCGCGCGACTGCAGGGCGTGCACCATGGCCCGTTTCTGGTCGGGACGCACCCGGCCGAACGTGGTGTAGGTGGCCATCGCATCGGCCAAGGCGCCGATGTCCGTCGGCAGCCGGCGGGCGTCCAGGGTCTCGCCGTGCAGGCCCAGCGTCCCAGCCACCGCCCCGACCGACACGGCATTGTCACCCGAGATCACCTTGACCGAGACATGTTGCGAGGCAAAATATTCCAGGGTATCCCGGGCGTCGGGCCTGACCCGCTGCTCGAGCACCACCAGCGCCACCGGGGTGACCTGTCCGGGCGCATCCGGACTGTCCACCGGCAGATCACTGGCGCCCAGCAGTAATACCCGCATGCCGCGGGCGCCGATCTCCTCGGCCTGCGCGGCGGTCGGCGAGTCGGGGTCCAACAGGACGTCGGGGGCACCGATCAGCCAGTTCCCCTGCTCGCCGTAGGAGACCCCGCTCCACTTCGTGGCGGACTTGAACGGTGCTGCGGCCGTCGCGGTCCAGCCCGGCGGGTGCGGATAGGCCTCGGCGATCGCCTGCATGCTGGCGTTGGGCTTGGGGTCGTCGGCGGCCAGTGCGGCCAGCACGTCGGCCACCCGGTGGTCGTCCTCGCCCAGCGCCGTGACCTCAGCCAGCCGCATGCCGTTCTCGGTCAGGGTGCCGGTCTTGTCTGCGCAGACCACGTCGACGCGGGCCAGCCCTTCGATGGCGGGCAGTTCCTGCACCAGACATTGCCTGCGCCCCAACCGGATCACCCCGACCGCGAACGCGATCGACGTCATCAACACCAGGCCCTCGGGAACCATCGGCACCAGGGCACCGACCATCCGCAGCACCGACTCCCGCCAGCCCACGTCCGTCGTGAACAGCTGGGTGTAGATGACCAGCAGCCCGGTGGGCCACAGCAGGTAGGTGATGAACTGCAGGATCTTGTTGATGCCGCTGCGCAATTCGGATTTGACCAGGGTGAACTTGCTGGCCTCCTCGGCGAGCTTGGCGGCGTAGGCTTCCCGGCCAACCTTGGTGGCGCGATAGGCGCCCGTGCCGGCGACCACGAAGCTGCCCGACATGACGGTGTCGCCGGCGTGTTTGGCGATCGGGTCCGCCTCGCCGGTGAGCAGCGACTCGTCGACCTCGAGGTTGGCGGCCTCGAGCAGTTCGCCGTCGACGACGATCTGGTCTCCCGGGCCGAGCTCGATGATGTCGTCGAGCACCACCTCGTTGGGCGGCAACGGTTTTGTGCCCGTCCGGCGGCGCACGGTGGGTCTGGCCTGCCCGACGATAGCGAGGTTGTCCAGCGTTTTCTTGGCGCGTAGTTCCTGGATGATGCCGATGCCGCTGTTGGCGATGATGAGCAGCCCGAACATCCCGTTGATCAGCGACCCGGTGGACAGCACGATCAGCAGCAGCACCCCGAGGATGGCGTTGATGCGGGTGAACACGTTGGCCCGCACCACCTCCGCGACACTGCGCGAGGCGCGGGTTGGGACGTCGTTGGTTTGGCCGGCGGCGATCCGGGCAGCGACGTCGTCTGCGGACAGGCCTGTTGCGACAGCGGCGGTCATCGTGACCAACTCTCTTCCCGCAAGCGGATCATCGGAAGAACGTTCCCATCTTGTCCTCGTCGTAGTACTCGAGGGTCAGCTTGTCGCCGTCGAAGGTCGCCGTGGAAATGCTTCCGGGCGGGAAGTTCTCAGAGGGGAACGCGAACGTGAAGACGTCGCCGTCCCAGTGGCTGAGTTCAAGGGTGTCCGGCCGCGGCCCCAACGACAGCGTGAGCTTGCCATCCTTCTCGGCGACCACGGCCGCGCCCCAGTAGTCGTTGCGATAGGTGCCGACATACCTGGCGGCCGGTTGGGCCGGGGCCGGGTTGGCCGGCGGTGTCTTGCCTGCCAGCGTGCCGAACGGCTTGTCCATGTCGGCGAACGCGTGCGCGTACAGCGCGCGCCAGTCCTGGCGCACCTCGCCGAACTGGACGAGGTCGGCGAATTCGGCGGTCAGCGTCTCCGGGATGCCCGTCGGGGTGGCGTTGGTCAGTGCGACGATCGCGACGTCGGCTGATGGGATGATCACGAAGTTGGTTGCGGCGCCGAGGTCGAACGCCCCGGAATGGCTCAGCTGCACTCGCGCCGCTGACGTGGTGCCGACGTTGAACCCGTACCCGTAGAAGCCGGAGCGCATCGCCGGCTCCGTCGGCGGGTTCGACACGATCTGCGGGGACACCGCGGGCAGCAGCGCGGCGGGGTCGACGATCTGCCGACCGTTGTATTTTCCTCCCGCCAGCATCATCGTCAGCCAGTGGGTGAGGTCGTTCACCGAGGAACTCACCCCACCGGCGGGCGCTTCGGGGTCGGCGTCACGCTTGTAGAGCGGCTTGTAGGCCCCGTCGATGCGGATGTGCCCGACCGCCTTGTCCGTCCTGGCCTCGTAGTCGGCGAACCGGGAGCTGGTCGACGCCATGCCCAGCGGCCGGTAGAGCACCTCGTCGCTGAGGTCCTCCCAGGACTTGCCGGCCGCCACTGCCACCGCCTCGGCGGCTGCGGTCAACCCGAAGTTTGTGTATGCGTAGGAGATTCGGAACGGCGCGAGTGGAAGCTGACGCAGGCGTTCCAGGATGTAGCGCCGGTCGTAGCCGAGGTCCTCCAGCTGATCCCCGGCGTGGTCAGGCAATCCGGAGCGGTGCGAATACAGGTCACCGACGGTGACCATCCTGGTCGCGGCCGGGTCCGACAGCGCGAACCACGGCAACTTGTCGATCACCGGGGTGTTCCAGCCGACGGCGTTCTGGCTGACCTGATGGGCGACGACGGTGGCGCCGATCGGTTTGGACACCGACGCGAGCTGGAACACCGTGTCCGGGTCGACCTTGTTCGAGGGGTCGTCAGCGGAACGGGTAGCGTCCTTGACGCCAAAGCCTTTGGCGTACACGGTCTTACCGCCGTGCACCACCGCAACCGCCATCCCGGGGATGCCGGCGGACTTCATCAGGTCGGCGGCGATGCCGTCGAGTTTGGCTACGGCGTTGTCAACGGCGTTGTCCGGCAGCGCCATGGCGGGCACCAGCGGCGGTGGCTGGTCGGACAGCGACGGGCGCGTCTCGGGCTTGGATGCCGTGCCGCTACACGCGGTGAGCGCGGCGACCAGGGCGACGATCGCGGCGCGTGCTGCCAGAGCGGTCATGGCTTGCACCGTAGTGGCTCACAGTTGCCACCACTTGTCTATTGCTTCCGCCGCGCCCGCGACGACCCGGCCACCGGGCCTCGGCACCGCTGCCTGCACGCCGGCATCGTCGGCGGCCGCCAGCATCCGCTCGACCGGCTCGGCCCACGGATGGGGAGCCAGCCGGAACGTGCACCAGTGGATCGGGACCAGTAGCCCGGCATCGGTGACATCGCGGTGGGCGCGCACCGCCTCCTCCGGGTTCATGTGGATGTCCGGCCAGGACTTGTTGTACGCCCCGATGGGCATCAACGTGAGGTCGAAGGGGCCGTGCTCGGCGCCGATGTCGCAGAAGCTGCGGGTGTAGCCGGTGTCGCCGCCGAAGTAGGCGCGGTGCTGCGGGCCGATGATCGCCCATGACGCCCACAGCGTGGTGTTGCGGGACAGGAACCGGCCGGAGAAGTGCCGCGCGGGCGTGCACACCAGGGTGAGGTCCCCGATGCGGACGTCGGCGTTCCAGTCGAGTTCGATGATGCGCTCCGGCGGGACACGCCACTGCCGCAGGTGGGCGCCGACGCCGAGCGGCACGACGAACGGCGCCCGCTGGGTGCGGACCAGTCCGAGCACGGTGTCCATGTCGAGATGGTCGTAGTGGTCGTGGCTGATCACGACCGCATCCAGCGCGGGGAGCGCCTCCAGCGGGGCGGGCACCGGATGCAGCCGCTGGGGCCCGACGGTGCGCGAGGGCGAGCACCGCTCACTCCACACCGGATCGGTGAGCACCCGGTAGCCGTCGATCTCCAGCAGTGCCGTCGAATGGCCCAGCCAGCTGACCGCCAGCGGTTCGGACTCGGTGGCCGCCGGCGCGACCAGCGGCACGGTGCCGGCGGGGCGGCTGGCCGAGCGGGAGGACAACATGTCGAACAGGACGAGGCGGCTCTCCTCGGAGTCCAGCCGCAGCGCGGAGGCCGGCTCCAGATTGTGGAACACCCCTTCGCGGTAGTTAGGCGAGGCGTCGGCGACCGGCCGGATCTCGGCGGGCCCGGCCCCCAGCGACGCGGGGGCGTCGTTCAGGGCGCGCAGCAGCCACCCGCCGCCTGCCAGCGATGCGGTCCCGGCGGCCAGCCGAAGAGCGGCCCTCAGCACCTACGCGCCCTTGAACTTGGCGGCGCGCTTCTCGATGCGCGCGACCTGGGCCTCGATGACGTCCTGGCTGCCCCACGCCTTGTCGAACAGTTCCTTGTGGGTGGGCCACTGCTCCTCGAACGCCCCGTCGTCGTTGAGCACCCGCTTGGACGCCTGCAGGGACAGCGGCGCCAGCCCGGCGATCTCGTCGGCCCACGCCTGGGCGTCGGCCAAATCACCGAGGCGGTTGGCCATCCCGGTCATCAGCGCGGTGTCGGCGTCGAGGCGCTCGGCGCCCAGCAGCATGCCGCGCGCCCGCCCGTACCCGACCAGCGACGACAACCGTCGGACGCTCCAGTTATCAAGCGCCAGGCCATATTTCGCGATCGGGAACTGGAAGTAGGCTCCGGGAGCCACCACTCGCAGGTCGCAGACCATGGCCAGCTGCACTCCCGCGCCGATCGCGGGCCCGTTGATCGCCGCGATCACGGGCATCGGCGCGGCGTCTATCGCCTTGTTCAGCGCGATGGCCTTGTCGGGGAAATCGGCGGCGAAGACGTCTCCGGACAGATCGGCGCCCGCACAAAATACGGTGCCCTGGCCGGTCAGCACGATCACACGGACATCCTCGGCTGCGGCCTTCTCGACCGTTTCCCGCAGCGTGTCGACAAGTTCGGAGTTGAGCGCGTTGCGTCGTTCCGGACGCTGCAGCTCGATGGTGGTCACATCCCCCACGCGGTTGATACCGATCATGGTTCGAGGGTACTGGCTCCGATAATGTCGTCGCGTGAGCCGGATCGGGGCTGCCGAACTACGCGACGCCGCACTGGACCATGGTTCCTTCCGGAGCTGGGACAGCGCGCCGCTGGATGTCGGCGCCGACGACGCGTACGCCGGTGAGCTCGAACGGGCTCGCGCCAAGACCGGCTTCGACGAGGCGGTGCTGACCGGCGAAGGCACAGTCCACGGCCGCCGGGTCGCGGTCGTGGCCTGCGAATTCGACTTCCTTGCCGGGTCCATCGGGGTGGCCGCCGCCGAACGCGTCACCGCGGCGATCGAACGGGCGACCGCCGAGAAGTTGCCGCTGCTGGCGTCGCCGAGTTCGGGTGGCACCCGCATGCAGGAGGGCACCGTCGCGTTCCTGCAGATGGTGAAGATCGCCGCGGCCGTCACCCAGCACAAGCGGGCACACCTGCCGTATCTGGTGTACCTGCGGCATCCGACGACCGGCGGGGTGTTCGCATCCTGGGGCTCGCTGGGCCACATCACCGCCGCGCAGCCCGGTGCGCTCATCGGATTTCTCGGGCCGCGGGTGTACGAGCAGCTCTACGCCGAACCGTTCCCCGCCGGCGTGCAGACCGCGGAGAACCTGTTGCGGCACGGCATAATTGACGCGGTCGTCGGCATCGAAGCACTGCGCGCGACGTTGAACCGCGCCCTGAAGGTCATCACCGATGCCCCGGGTCCCCCGCCGGCGGCGCTACCCGACGAGCCGATCCCCGACGTCCCGGCGTGGGAGTCCGTCGTCGCATCGCGGCGTCCGGACCGGCCGGGGGTGAGCTGGCTACTGCGCGAAGGCGCGACGGACCGAGTAGCGCTGTCCGGCACGCACGGCGATGCGGCCACCACGGCGCTGGCACTGGCCCGGTTCGGCGATCAGCCTGCCGTCGTCGTCGGTCAGCAACGCGTTGTCGGCGGGGTGGTGGGGCCCGCGGCTTTGCGTGAAGCCCGCCGCGGCATGGCGCTTGCCGCCGGGCTGAAGCTGCCCCTGGTGCTGGTGATCGACACCGCCGGCCCCGCGCTGTCGGCGGAGGCCGAACAGGGCGGGCTGGCCGGCGAGATCGCCCGTTGTGTCTCGGATTTGGTCACGCTGGACACCCCGACGGTGTCGGTGCTCCTGGGCCAGGGCAGCGGCGGCCCCGCGCTGGCGATGGTTCCGGCCGACCGGGTACTGGCCGCCCAGCACGGTTGGCTGGCGCCGCTGCCGCCGGAAGGCGCGAGCGCCATCGTATTCCGCGACACCGACCACGCCCCGGAACTGGCTGCGGCACAAGGTGTCCGGTCGCTGGACCTGCTGCGCAACGGCATCGTCGACACGATCGTGCCCGAGCATCCAGATGCCGCGGACGAGCCGGTGGAGTTCGCGCACCGACTGTCCGTGGCGATCGCGCGCGAGATCCATGATCTGCGCGAGACCTCCGCGGAGCAGCGGTACACCGCCCGGCTGGCGCGCTACCGGCGAATCGGCCTCGAGTCGCGCTGACACCGCACTGAGAGCGAACTTCTCGCCAAATCATCGCTCTCGGTGCGATCTCAGCGTTCGGCGCAGTCCAACAACGCAGTCACCTGCTCGTCGGAGGTCTGCCGGAAATCGTCGTAGCCCTGCCCGACCGCACTGAAATACCTTGGCGCGCAAGGGCATACCACGTCGTCGGCGCAGGAGTGCAGCTCGGCGACGGTGTCCGGCGCGCCGATCGGGGCGGCCAGCACCACCTTCGCCGCGCCTCGCGCGCGAGCAACCAGGCACGCCGCGCGCGCGGTGGAGCCGGTGGCGAAGCCGTCGTCGACGATCAGCACCGTCCGGCCGGCCAGCGGCTGCGGGGTCCGGCCGCGGCGGTAGCGCGCGACGCGGCGGGCCAGCTCGGTGCGCTGCTCGGCCTCCACCTCGCCGATCTCGGCGTCGCTGATCACCACGTGCCGCAGCACCGCCTCGTTGATCACCCGCACGCCGTCCTCACCGATCGCACCGAAGGCCAGCTCGGGCTGCCCGGGTACGCCGAGCTTGCGCACGACGAGCACATCGAGCGGGGCGGCCAGCGCCTTGGCGACCTCGAAGGCCACCGGCACGCCGCCGCGGGGCAGACCGAGGACCAGCGGGCTGTCGTCTCGATAGCAGTCGAGACACTCGGCGAGCCGCCGGCCCGCGTCCGCCCGGTCGGCGTAGCGCTGCATACCGTCGAGTATTCACCGAACCGGCGAGTTCAGCCCCGCATCAGAGGTTGTTGCTGCGGAGCCAGGAACGAATGGCCTCGACGAGCTCGCCTTTGCATTCCACCGGCAGCCAGTGTCCGCCTGCCAGCCGGGTCACCGCGAGGCGCGCACACGCCGCGCGCATCGGCTCGCCTTGGCGATTGCCGGTGATGCTGCAGATGGGATCCCACTCGCCGTTGACGAACAGCACCGGTTGCGACAGTCGGCCGCCGTCGGGCGCCCCACGGGCATAGGCGATGTTGGCCTCGTCGTTCGTGTACCAGGCGCAGGAGCCTCGAAACCCGCGGGTCTCGAACGCCTGGACCAGCATCGCGAAATCGGCCGGTGGCCACAGCGCCGGGTCGGCGGCCGTCGGCGGGGCGCGGTGCGCGGACCCGAAACGTCCCCCGTTACGCGTGACCACCGCCGTCGGCGAAACCTTTCCGACCGCGTCAGGGCTGCCGCGCCGGTACACCGAGGCCAAGGTGGCCGCGCGGTCTGCGTCGAGATCGGCGACCGCAGCGTCGAAATGTGTTGTGTAGTAGCGGTAGTAATCCCATTGACCGTCGGGGTACTCGTCGGCGGGGTAGATCTCCCGATCAACGAGCGGTACCAGGGTGGCCAGACTGTTCGCGTCGGGGAAGTACGCCCACGATGTCAGCACGACTCCGCGGCTCCGCTTGGGTTCGTGCGCGGTCAGGGCGCCCGCCACGATGCTTCCCCAGTCGTGGCCGACCCAGATCGCGGATTCGCCGCCGAGGTGATCGTGAAATTCCACCATGTCGGCGACGATGTCTTCGATGGCGTAGGCGTCACCGGCCGCAGGCACCGATGAGCCTCCGTAGCCCCGCAGATCAGGGGCGACGCAGTGCCAGCCGTCGGCGGAGAAGGCCTCCATCTGGGCATGCCAGATCAGCCCGATACTCGGCCAGCCGTGCAGGAACACCATCAACGGGCCGTCGGCGGGCCCGCTTTCGAGGTAGTGGGTCGTGTGACGCGGCGTGCTGAAGGTTCGGGCGATCACGCCAGCGATTCCAGCCACGCTCGGTGCAGGGCGGCGTAGCGGCCTTCCGCGTCGACGAGCTCACTGGGCGGTCCGTCCTCGACGATGCGCCCGTGCTCCAGCACCAGCACCCGGTCGGCGATTTCGACGGTCGACAACCGGTGGGCGATGATCAGCGCCGTCCGGTCGGCCAGCACGGTGCGCAGCGCGCGCTGCACCAGCCGCTCGCTGGGGATGTCCAGCGACGACGTCGCTTCGTCGAGGATCAGCACCGCGGGGTCGGCGAGGAATGCCCGTGCGAACGCGACCAACTGCCGCTGCCCGGCCGACAGCCGCCCCCCGCGGGTGGCGACGTCGGTGTCGTAGCCGTCGGGCAGCGCGTCGATGAACTCGTCGGCCCCGACCGCGACCGCGGCGGCGTGCACCTCGGCGTCCGACGCCGACGGGCGGCCGAACCGGATGTTGTCGGCGACGGTCCCGGAGAACAGGAAGTTCTCCTGGGTCACCATCACGACGTGGCGGCGCAGGTCGCTTTGCGCGAAGTCCCGCAGATCGACACCGTCGAGGGTGACCGCACCCGAGGTCGGGTCGTAGAACCGGGCGATCAGCTTGGCGATCGTGGTCTTACCCGCACCAGTGGTGCCGACCAGCGCGACGGTCTGCCCGGCCGGCACGACCAGCGACAGCCCGGGCAACACCGGCCGGGCCGGCACATAGTTGAATTGCACGTCGCGGAAGGCGATTTCGCCGTTGATCCGGTCGAGGTGCACCGGCACAGGCGGGTCCGCGATCGCCGGCTTCTGGGCCAGCACGCCGGCAAGCTTCTCCAGCGCACTGGATGCCGACTGGAAGGTGTTGAAGAACTGCGAGATCTCCTGCATCGGCTCGAAGAACATCCGCAGATACAGCAGGAACGCCGCCAGGGTGCCGATCGTCATCTCGCCGTGCAACACCCGGTAGCCGCCGTAGAGCAACACCACGCCGGTGGTCAGGTTGCCGACCAGCTTGACCGCGGGCATGAAGATCGCCAGCAGCCGGAAGGTCCGTTCGTTGTCGAAGCGGTACCGGTCGGCGACGTCGTCGAAGATCTCCTGATTGCGCGGCCCGCGCCGGTAGGCCTGGACCGCTTTGATGCCCGTCATCGTCTCGACGAACTGCACGATCACCAGCGCGGCGCTCTCCCGCACGCGGCGATAGGTCTTGGCCGACTCGGCCGAGAACCACCACACCAGCGCCACGAGGATCGGGAAGGCGGCCAGGCACATCAGGCCCAGCTTCACGTCGAGGGTGACCAGCAGGATCGCGGTGCCGAACAACGTCAGCACCGCGGTGATCAGGCTGTCGAAGCCGGTCTCCAGCATGTCCTGGATGGCGTCGACATCGTTGGTCAACCGGCTGACCACCCGGCCGGAGGTGTAGCGGTCGTGGAAGGCCACGTCGAGGCGCTGGAAGTGCCGGAACACCCGGCGGCGCACCTCCAGCAGCACACTCTGGCCGATGCGGCCGGAGCGCTTCAGGAACGTCATCCGGCTGATCGCCTGCACGCACACCACACCGCAGAGCACCGCGACGACGATGATCAGTTCGCGCGCCGGACCACCGGCCAGCAGCGGTGGGATGGCGTGATCGATACCGCGCTGGACCAGAAGCGGAACCGACAGCCGCGCAGCGTTTTCCACCACGACGACGAGCGCGAGCAGCGCGACCGTCGCCTTGAACGGCGCGAGCAGCGAACCCAGCAGCGCACGGGCCTCACGTTTACGCGGCCTGGCCTCGTCGATCGGCAGGTCGTCGGGTTCCTCGTCGAGCCGCCCCCGCCATTCGGTGGCGGTCATCGCTGCCGGCCCTCCGACGCCAGGTAGTCGGACGTACGCCGGGTGGCGCCCCGCTGCTCGCACGCCTCCTCATAGGCGTGATCCAGCCGGTGGCGCTCGTCGTCGTCCTCCCAGTCGCAGCGCACCTCGCTCCCGTCGTCGAGCTCGTCGTCGGCGGCGAGCAGGAAGCGGTAGCGCGGAACGGTGGCGAGCAGTTCTGCGTGGGTGCCGATATGCGTGATCGTGCCCGCGCCGTCGACGGTGTCGAGCAGCGCGACCTTGTCGGCCAGCAGGACCGTCGAGGCGCGGTGCGCGACCACGACGGCCGTGACACCGGCCAGCACCCGCCCGAGAGCCTCGGTGACCACAGCCTCGGTGTGCACGTCGAGCGCGGACAGCGTGTCGTCGAGCACCAGGACCCGCGGTGCGGCCAGGATGGCGCGGGCCAACGAAAGCCGTTGCCGCTGACCACCGGACAGGCTCATGCCCTGTTCCCCGATCCGGGTCTGCAGACCGTACGGCAGGTCGTAGACGAACTGCGCGGCGGCGATCTCGACAGCGCTGCGCAGCTCGTCCTCGGACGCCTCCGGCCTTCCGAGCCGGAGGTTCTCTGCGACCGACATGGAGAACAACGTCGGGTCCTCGAACGCGGTGGCGACGGTGGTGCGCAACGCATCCAGGGACAGCTCGCGGATGTCGGTGCCGTCGATGCGGATCGCACCCTCGGTGACGTCGTAGAGCCGCGGCAGGAGACCGGCCAGCACCGATTTGCCCGAACCGGTGGCGCCCACCAGCGCCAGCGTCTCGCCCGGTTCGACGGTCACGGTGACGTGCCGCAACGCCCAGGACTCTGAGTCAGGGAACCGAAAACCCACGTCGTCCAGCTCCAGGCGCCCGCCGCGCGGCGCGACCCTGCAGGGCCCGTCGGTGATCTCCCGCGGGGCGTCGAAGATCTCGGCGATCCGGTTGGCCGCCGTCATCGCCTCCTGCGTCATCGACAGCAGGAAACCCAGCGAAGCGATCGGCCACACCAGCGACAGCATCATCGTGATGAACGCGACCAGCGTGCCCATGGTGACCAGGCCGTGCCCGGCGGCATACGCACCGAAGCCCAGCACCACGATCAGCGTGAGGTTGGGGATCACCTCGAGCAACGTCCAGAACCTCGCCGACACCGCGACCTTCTGGATCTGGGTGTCGTACAGCGTGCTTGCCTGCTCATCGAAGCGGTCGTACACGTAGTTCTCCCGACCGAAGGACTTCACCGCGCGCAGCCCCAGCGCCGACTCCTCGACGTGGGTGGCGACATGGCCGGCCTGGTCCTGGGCCTGCCGGGCCAGTTGGGTGAAGGTGCGCTCGAAGTGCAGCACGATCAGGGTGATCGGCGCGATCGAGACCAGTACGACGACACCGAGCGGCCAGTACATCGCCAGCAGGATGATGGTGACGACGGTGATCTGCAGGATGTTGAGGATCAGGAAGACCAGTCCGAATGACAGTAACCGTCGAATCACGTTGAGATCGTTCATGATTCGCGACAGCAGCTGGCCCGATTGCCAGCGGCCGTGAAACGACATCGGCAGGATCTGCAGCCGGGCGTAGAGGTCTTTACGGATGTCGGCCTCGACACCCATGGTGGCCCGGGACACCAGCCAGCGGCGGATGAACCACAGCACCGCCTCGGTGACGCCGACTGCCATCGCGGCGGCGCCGACCACCCACAGTGCCCGCTGGTCCTGGTGGCGGACCGGTCCGTCGATCACCGCCTTGGTCATCAACGGGATCGCGACGGTGGCCGCCAGGCTGCTGATCGCGATGACGAGCATCGCGATCCACCGTGCGCGGTACGGCATCAGGTAGGGCAACAACCGGAACAGATCGGTGGCGGCCCGGGTGGTCGTGCGCGGCGCGGCGATGGCCGGTTCCGACACGATTTCGGAAGTCACCTCGTCCACCCCACCATTTCCCTCGTCACCGACACCGCTGAACCTAAGCGCCCAGTCCGACATGACTCCCCTGCATTCGATGATCCCACGGGAGTGCAATCGGTTATCGGACGAGATTTTTCAACGCTAGAACCTCAACACCTATTGAGGTCAAACTCTTCCGGCGCAGGTCACCGTGTCGCGTCGGCCTCCCACTGATACGGGCGTCGATCAGGCAAGATAGTGCCCATGGACAGTAGTTCAGCCGCACCCCGAGTACTGGTGGTCGACGACGATCCCGACGTGCTCGCCTCGCTCGACCGCGGTCTGCGGCTCTCCGGATTCGAGGTCTCCACCGCCGTCGACGGCGCCGAAGCCCTTCGCTCGGCCACCGAAACCAAACCGGACGCGATCATCCTCGACATCAACATGCCGGTGCTCGACGGTGTCAGCGTGGTGACCGCACTTCGTGCGATGGACAACGACGTGCCGGTCTGTGTGCTCTCGGCGCGCAGTTCGGTCGACGACCGGGTCGCCGGCCTGGAGGCCGGCGCCGACGACTACCTGGTCAAACCATTCGTGCTGGCCGAGTTGGTGGCCCGGGTCAAGGCACTGCTGCGCCGCCGGGGCGCCACCGCCACGTTCTCCTCGGAGACCATCCAGGTGGGTCCCCTGGAGGTCGACATCCCCGGTCGGCGGGCCAGGGTCAACGGTGTCGACGTCGACCTGACGAAACGCGAGTTCGACCTGCTGGCCGTCCTCGCCGAGCACAAGACCGCGGTCTTGTCCCGTGCGCAGCTCCTCGAGCTGGTGTGGGGCTACGACTTCGCCGCCGACACCAACGTGGTCGACGTCTTCATCGGTTACCTGCGCCGCAAGCTCGAGGCGGGCGGCGCACCCCGACTGCTGCACACCGTGCGCGGCGTCGGTTTCGTGCTGCGCACCCAGTGACCGGCTCGTGACGCTGCCGCGCATCTTCCGCCGCACGCCATCGCTTCGCACCCGGGTCGCGTTCGCGACGGCGATCGGTGCGGCGATCGTCGTCACGATCGTCGGCGCCATCGTCTGGGTCGGGATCACCAACGACCGCCTGGAGCGACTCGACCGACGACTCGACGAGGCGGCGGGCTTCGCCGTCCCATTCGTGCCCCGCGGTCTCGATCAGATCCCGCCGTCACCCAATGACCAGGACGTGGTGATCACCGTCCGTCGCGGCGATCAGGTCCGGTCCAACTCCGATGTCGTGCTGCCGCGGCTGAACTCCGACTACGGCACCGCCGATGTCGACGGGGTGCGCTACCGGGTGCGCACGGTCGAACTCTCCTACCCGGAGGCCACCAGCCTGGAGGTGGGCGCCACCTTCGACGACACCATCGCCGACACCAACAATCTGCACCGCCGGGTGCTGATCATCTGTGTGTTCGCCGTCTGCGCCGCAGCGCTGCTGGGCTGGGCACTGGCCACCTTCGCGGTGCGGCCGCTGCGGCGCCTCGCCGCTCAGACCCGGGAGATCCAGGCCGGCGACAAGGCACCCGACGTCGAGATCGGCGGAGCCACCGAGGCGGTGGAGATCGGCGAGGCGATCAAGGGTCTGCTGGAACGGATCTGGACCGAACAGGACCGGACGCAGGCGGCGCTCGCCTCGGCGCGGGACTTCGCCGCGGTGTCAGCCCACGAGCTGCGGACACCCCTGACCGCGATGCGCACCAACCTCGAGGTGCTGGCCACCCTGGACATGACCGACGAACAGCGCAAGGAAGTGCTCAGCGATGTCGTGCGTACCCAGACCCGGATCGAGGCGACCCTCGGTGCGCTGGAACGCCTTGCCCAGGGCGAACTTTCGACCGAAGCCGACCAGGTCCCGGTCGACATCACCGAGCTGCTCGACCGCGCCGCACACGACGCCATGCGGGTGTACCCCGACCTCGAGGTGACGCTGGTGCCGTCACCGACCTGCATCATCATCGGCCTGCCCGCCGGCCTCCGCCTGGCGGTGGACAATGCGATCGCCAACGCGGTCAAACACGGTGGCGCGACGCGGGTGCAACTCTCGGCGGTCAGCTCACGCGATGGTGTGGACATCGCGATAGACGACAACGGTTCCGGCGTCCCGGAGTCTGAGCGCACGGCGGTGTTCGAACGCTTCGCCCGTGGGTCGACAGCGTCACACTCCGGGTCCGGACTCGGCCTGGCGTTGGTCGCACAGCAAGCCGAAATCCATGGCGGCACAGCCGTGTTGGATGACAGTCCGCTCGGCGGCGCGCGACTGATGCTGCGGTTGCCCGCACCCTCCTAGGCGGCCGGGGTGGCCCCGCAGATCGCGTTGCCGCCGTCGATGATCAGGGTGGTGCCGGTGACATAGGACGCCCCGGGGGTGGCCAGGAAGGCGACGCCGGCCGCCACCTCGTCGGCGGTGGCCGAGCGTCCGATCGGGGTGGCGTTCCCGGCGGCGACCTCCGAGGGCAGCTGGGCGGCCGTCGCGATCCACCCGGGCAGCACGAGGTTGGCGGTGATGCCGTTCTTAGCGTAGTCGACACTCATCGACCGTGTCATCCCCAGCATCGCGGCTTTCGCGGTGTGATATCCGACGTCGCCGGTGTAGGCGGTCAGCACGCCGGCCGTCGAACCGACATGGACCACCCGGCCGTAGCCGCGTTCGACCATTCCGGGCAAGGCCGCCCGGGTGACGAAGAACGCGCTGTCGAGATTGCGCCGCAAGGCAAGTGACCATTCCTCGTCGGTCATCACCATCAGCGAATTCGGCTCCTCGGGGCTGTTCACCGAGGCCAGACCGGCGTTGTTCACCAGGATGTCGAGCTTGCCGAACGCAAGCTGGGTGGCCTCGACCAAACCGTCCGCCGCGTCGCGGTCGAACAGGTCGGCGATGTGAGCCTGCGCCCGGATACCCTCCGCGGCGAGTTCCTCGGCTCGCTGATGCACCCGACCCGTGGTGCCGGTCACCATCACCGCCGCACCCAGTTGACCCAGCAGCCGCGCCGAGGCGAAGCCGATACCGAGCTCACTGCTCGACCCGGTGACCAGAGCCACCTGACCGCTCAGGTCAAACGCGCTTGGCGTAGCGGGCATTGCGCTTGCTCCCTTCGTAGTCCAGTTGTACGACGCCGAGACTAGGGCGTCGTCGCACACGTTTCTAGGTCGAACGTCCAAAACTTGGACGTTCGTACAAGGTGGTAACCGTCATGTCACACAGTCGAAATCAGCCGACCTGAGACTTGCCCGATGAAACTCACGTCGGGAATCGCACCGCTGGCGCTCGTCGCGCTGCTGTTCGCCGGAACGGCATGCTCGGGAAAGACCAACAGCACCAACAACACTGCCGCTGAGGCGTCGACGGTGCGCACTCCGCTGATGTCGGACCCGCCGCCGCTGGACCCCGACACGTTCTACCAGCCCGAGGGCCTGCTGATCATGACCTCGACCTACCAGGGACTACTCCAGTACGCGCCCGGCACGACGAAGATCGCACCCTTGCTGGCCACCAAGTGGGCCGTCACCCCGGACGGACTGACCTACACCTTCACCCTGCGTGACGGCGTCAAGTTCGCCGACGGCACCCCGTTCGACTCCGCGGCAGCCAAGGCCAGCTTCCAGCGGCGGATCGACATGAACGCCGGCCCGGCCTATATGCTCGCCGACGTCAAGGACATGCAGACGCCGGACCCGCACACCTTCGTGGTCACCCTCACCAAACCCGTTGCGCCCTTTCTGGATTACCTCGCATCCCCGTACGGCCCGCTGATGACCAGCCCGACCGCCGTTGCGCAGCATGCCACCGGCAACGACCACGCCTCGGCGTGGCTGGCCTCGCACACCGCGGGGACCGGTCCCTACGAGCTGACCGACGCCGTGCAGGCCAGCCACTACACGATGAGTGCGAACAAGAACTACTGGGGCCCGGCGCCGGAGATCACCTCGGTGCAGATGCCGGTGGTGACCGCCTCCGCGGTACAGCGTCTACAGCTCGGCAACGGCGAGCTCGACATGATCCTGCACGGGTTGTCCAAGGGCGACTACGAGGCACTGGCAGCTGGGCCCGACACCGAGGTACTGCAGCAGAATGCGCTGATCAAGACCATGGTCATGGTGAATCCGGCGTCGACGGTCTTCGCCTCGAAGGACGCCCGAGCGGCATTGTCTGCCGCACTCGACCAGAATGCCTTGACCACAAAGGTTTTCGGTGCGCAAGGGTCGCCGTCCACGCAGTTCTATCCGACCGGGATGATGCCGGACGGGGCGGTACCCGACACGCACGTCTATGACCCGTCGAAGCTGGCCGCACTCGGCAAGAATGGCGGTGACGTCTCGATCGGCTATCCGTCCGGCGACAGCAGCCTGCAGGACCTGGCCAACCAGACCCAGGTGATCCTGCAGACCGCGGGCTTCAAGGCCACAGTCCGCGACTTCCCGTCGGCACAGCTGTTCGCTCTGCCGCAAAACCCGGACCAGCGCCCTGACCTGTTCGCGGAGTCGTGGAATCCGGATGCCGCACACCCCGATACCTTCTCGAGGATCTACCAATACACCAACGCACCGGTCAACATCCTGGGCTGCACGGTGCCCGAGGCCGACAAGCTCCTCGACGCCGGGAGCGCCGAACCGGACCCGGCCAAATCGCAGGCGCTCTACGTCGACGCGGGCAAGGCCTACCGCGACTCGTTCTGCTGGATCAACCTGACCGACCTGCACAACACGGTGGCCGCCCGCAAGGGCTACTCCGGGTGGCAGAGCCAGCCTGCCTGGATGTGGGACACCGACTTCTCCACCCTCAAGCACCAGGGATGACGGCTGGCACGACCGCTCGCGGTGCAGCACGTCGAACCGAAATCATCGACGCTGCAATCGAAGTGATGGCGCAGGTCGGTCTGGCGGGGCTCTCGATGCGCCTGGTGGCCAACCAGGCTCAGATCCCGCTGGGCGCGCTGAGCTACTACTTCGACGACAAGTCCGATCTGATCGCGCAGGCGTTCGCGCAGTTGTCGGACCGCGAGATCGACCGGGTCGTCGCCACCGCGGAGCGGCTCGAGCCGTCGATGCCGGCCGAGCAGCTCGCCGACCTGGTCGCCGACATGATCATCGACGGGTTCAGCTCGCCACCCGGGGCGATCGTCACCCGCTACGAGCTGGTCACCGAAGCCAGCCGCGACGAACGCCTGCGCCCGATGTTCGAAGCCTGGTACGCGGCAATGATTCCCGCGCTCAGCAGGCTTTTCCGCGGCATCGGATCGGGCCAGCCTGAACTCGACTCGCGCACCGTGATGGCGGTGATGGCCGGCCTGGAGATCGACAACCTCTACCGCCCGCTGGGCCCGGTGGACAAGCGCAGAATCCGGGCCACCCTGCGCCACGTATTCACAGCAGTGATCGCATTACACCAGACCTGAACGAAAGGCAGCACGTATGGCAGGCGTCCTGTTCGGTCCGGACATCACCTTTCTCGGTGTCCCCCGATGCGACCTCACCGACGAATCCAGTTATGCCGACGCCGATGTCGTCATCCTCGGCGCCCCGCTGGACGGCGGCACCAACTACCGATCCGGCGCCCGGTTCGGACCGTCTGCGTTGCGTCAGGCGTGCTACCTGCCGCAGGACGGCTCCCGGCCCAGCCTCGCACTGCGGGTCGACGGCCTGAAGGATCTGCGCGTCTACGACGCCGGCGACGTGATGCTCTACAGCGGCGACATCGAGCAGGCCGTGAAGATGATCGAGGAGGACGTCTACAAAATCACCGCTGCAGGCGCCATCCCGATCGTCCTTGGCGGTGACCACACCATAGCCTGGCCGGACCACACCGGGGTCGCCCGCCATTACGGGTTCGGCAAGGTCTCGATGATCCATTTCGACGCCCACGCCGACACCGGCGACATTCACAACGGGTCCCTCGTCGGCCACGGCACCCCGATGCGCAGGCTCATCGAATCCGGCGCGCTGCGGGGAGATCGGTTCCTGCAGCTCGGGTTACGCGGGTACTGGCCCGACGAGCCCGTACTGCAGTGGATGGCTGCGAACGGCCTGCGATCCTACGAGATGACCGAGATCGTCGCCCGGGGTCTGGAGTCGTGTCTGACGGAGGCGTTCGAGATCGCCACCAGCGACTGCGACGGTGTGTTCATCTCCGTCGACATCGACGTGTGCGATCCCGGCCATGCCCCCGGCACCGGAACACCCGAGCCTGGCGGCTTTACGGCCCGCGAGCTGCTCGACGCCGTGCGGCGCATCTGCTACGAGTTGCCCGTCGTCGGGGTGGACGTGGTCGAGGTGGCGCCGCCCTACGACCACGCCGACATCACCGCATTGCTCGGCAATCGCGTTGTCCTGGAGGTCATCTCCGCGATCGCCCGCCGCCGCAAGGACAGGGCGAGCGGCACCACCTGGGATCCGATGCAACCGTTGCTCGCCGGACGCGAGGCGGACGAACAGCTCCGGCTGATCACCGAGGGCGAGCAAGCGCGCCGCCGCGGTGACGGCGGGGCCCGACCACACCACCACCACTGATGTCCGAGACACCCGTCGGCGCCACGCCGTCGACCCAGGTCCCCCGCTACGCGGGCAAGGGCACCTTCGCGCGGATCGCCGACATCCACGAGGTGCCCGATTACGACATCGCGGTGGTGGGTCTGCCGTTCGACGGCGGCACCTCCTACCGCCCGGGGGCGCGGTTCGGCCCGATGGCGGTGCGCCAGGCGGCACGTACTCTGCGTCCCGGCTATCACGTCGAATTCGGTGTTGCCCCGTTGGACGAGGTGCAGATCGTCGACGCCGGAGACGTGACCATCACACCGTTCGACATCTCGGAAGCCTGCACGCAGATCGAGAACGGTATGCGCGACATCATCGGCCAGCGGGAGCGCAGGTTCGTCGCGATCGGCGGTGACCACACCGTCGCACTGCCGAACCTTCGCGCACTGCACGCCGTCCACGGGCCACTGGCACTCGTGCATTTCGACGCCCACCTCGACACCTGGGACACCTATTTCAAAGCGCCGGTCACCCACGGCACCCCGTTCCGCCGGGCGTTCGAGGAGGGCCTGCTCATCGAGGACCACTCGATCCACGTCGGCATCCGCGGCCCGATCTATGACCGGATGGACCTCGAGGACGACGCCCGGATGGGATTCCGGATCATCCGGGCCGGCGACCTCGACGTGATGGGCGTCGAGACTGCCGTCGACGTCGTCGCCCGGCGGGTCGACGACCTGCCGGTGTACCTGTCGATCGACATCGATGTCCTCGATCCCGCGTTCGCGCCCGGCACCGGCACTCCCGAATCCGGCGGGCTGACCTCCAGGGAGCTCCTGCGAATGCTGCGCCGCCTCAACGGGATCGACGTCGTCGGCGCGGATGTCGTGGAAGTCGCGCCCGCCTATGACCACGCCGAGATCACGTCGATAGCCGCCGCGACGGTGGTCTTCGATCTGCTGAGTCTGATTGTGGCGAACCGCTGAGTGTCAGATCGAGTCGGGGACGTAAGTCCTTTGCGCCCATTGGAATACCTGCCACGCGGCGACCTCGTCGAACATGTCGTGCACCCGCCGGGCGGGCTCGGCTCCGATCGGCTTGGCGTCGCGCGCCTTCACCTGCACCTCCGCGCTGCGCTCCATCATCAGGAAGTATCCGACGGCCGCGTCGACACTGCCGCCGACGGTCAGCAGGCCGTGGTTGCGCAGGATCGCGGCCCTGGCTCCGCCGATGGCGGTCGCGATGCGCTTGCCGCCGTCGGTCGAGGAGATGTTGACTTCTTCGTCGTCGAAGATCTCCTGATCGCCGAAGAAGGCGCAGGCCTCCTGTGATATCGGCGCCAGCGGGGTGACCATCGCCGAAAACGGTGTGCCGTAAGGGGTGTGGCAGTGCGCGGCGGCAACGACGTCGGGGCGGGCCTCGTGCAGCGGGGCGTGGATGTAATAGGCGGCCACATTGATCTGTCCGCCGTCGACCGTCCCGTCGGCGTGCACCAGCACCAGATCGTCGGGGGTCATGAACCGGAACGGCACCCCGTAGCGGCCGAGCCAGAAAGACTCGGGCTGCTCCGGGTCGCGAGCCGAGATGTGCCCGTCGCCCAGCGAACCCCAGCCCATGGCGCCGAACACCCGGTACGCCAGCGCCAGCCGCCGCTTGCGGTGCTCTCGCAGTTCGACCGGATCGGTGATCACCGGTTCGCCGGTGTACGGGTCGAGAAAATTGCTCGGGTCAGTCACGATGGTCCTATTCCAATATGCTTTCCAATACGATATCGAAATTGTTCTCCCGCGTCGTGGTGAGCCGAACGGAGCTGCGTTGTCTAGTCACTCCCGGGTACTGGTACTCGCCGAACCCGACCCCGAGCTGCCTCCCCCGCCGCTAGCGCTGATACCGGCCGGGGTCGAGGTCGTGGAGGTGCACGGGACACCCACCGGTGACCAGCTCGCCGGGGCCGAGGTGCTGTACGTGTGGGACCACCGCTTCGCTGACCTGGCGGCGGTGTTGCGTCGCGCTGACCGGTTGCGCTGGGTGCACGCCGCGTCGGTCGGGGTCAACCGGCTGATCTGTCCTGAACTCGCCGAGCGCGGCATCACACTCACCAACTCGCGCGGCGTCTTCGACGTCTCGATCGCCGAGTGGGTGCTCGCGGCAACACTCAGCTTCATCAAAGGGTTTCCGCGCACTCTCGCACTGCAGCGCGAACACACCTGGCAGTACCGCACCACGGGCCGGCTGGCCGGCAAGCGGGCCGCCGTCGTCGGCACCGGTTCGATCGGTCGAGCCATCGCCGACCGTCTGAGCAGGCTCGATGTTCAGGTGACGCTGGTCGGCCGAACCGCGGGTGCGGACCAGACCTTCGGCGCCGTGCGCGGATCGGACGACCTGCTCTCGGTGGCGACCGACGTCGACATGCTGGTCGCGGCGGTGCCGCTGACCGCGGCGACGACCGGGCTGATCGACGCGGAGGTGCTCGCCGCGCTGGGGCCGGCCGGCTTCGTGGTCAACATCGGCCGGGGACCCACGGTGGTCGAGAGCGAGCTCATCGAGGCGCTGCAGACAGGCACCGTCGCCGGCGCCGCGCTCGACGTGTTCGAGGTCGAGCCGCTGCCCGCGGACTCGCCGCTGTGGTCGATGCCAAACGTTCTGGTGTCTCCGCACATGTCCGGCGATTACGTGGGTTTCGAGGTCGACATGATGGGCGTGTTCGTCGACAACCTCAGGCGCTGGCTGCGCGGCGACCAGCTGCACAACATCGTCGACCCGGACTTCGGGTACGTGCGGGGCTGACCGCTACTGTTGTCGGTCAGCTCACCTCTTCGACGGTCTCATACCACCGCTTTCGGGTGCCTATCTTGGCTCGTAGCCGCCACCGGCGCGACTTGGGCGCGCCCGCCAGATGCTCTTTTAGCTCGCCGATTCGAGCGCGCACCCGGTCGGCCACCTCCTGCACGAGATCGGGCCGGCCGACCCAATCATGCAGCCTGGACAGATTCAGATCGGCCGAATACCAAAAGCCCCAGTCGTCGCACAACACTGTGACGATGCGCTCGAGCCCGATGTCGCCGTCGACGTCGGTACCGAACCGGTGCTCCCCCAGCAGGACGGTCAGGTCGACGAGGTCGTTGACCGTCAGCTCGTGGATCTGCAGCTTCGACAACAGAAGATCGGCGAGCGTCACACACGGCACTGCGAGCTCGAGGCGGTCGAGGAAGCCGATCGAATGAGCCATCACCAGGGCGTCCATGAAGATGTCGATCTTGATGCCGGTGTCTGGATGGGCGAAGATCTGCCGCTTGATGCCCCACTCCCGGAGTCCGCGCGCCGCCGGATCCGCTTCATAACCCTCGCCTTGGAGGAAGGCGTCGATGCGTCGGTGATCGCGGTCGCGGGCCCAGAAGTCGATGTCGTAGAACGGCCGTCGGCCCAGTTCCTGCATCAGCCGGTTGTGTGCCGAGCAGTGTAGGTGCACGGCGACCGAGCCGGTGATCCGGAGCAGCAACTCCTGCGCCGCCGCGGCCTCGACGAGGCGGGTGGCCTCGCCCGGTATCCGCTCCGATCGCGCCCGGGTGGCGATGTCCATGTGCTACTCCACCGGGATCTCGCTGAAGCGGCCTTCGAGGTCGGCGCCCTTGCGGGTCTGGTAGGCCCGGAAGGCCAGGTACCAACTGAGTCCGAACACTGTGACGACGACGGTCATGATCAGGGACAGATGGTTGTTGGCGCCGTAGGCGGCGTCGACCAGCAGGCGGTAGAACACGAAAGCCACGCAGGCAAAGGCGATTACGCCGATCACCGAGATGACCGGAACCTGACCCCAGCGATAGGCGATCGGGGAGGACTCGAACTCCCGCTTGCGCCGGAACGGGAAGACGATCGCCGCCAGGCAGACACCCATGAACGGGACGCACTGGCCCAGGAACCCGCCGAGCACCAGCACCGAGTCGGTGAAGGAGTACAGGCACAGCCACACAAAGGCAATGGCGGCCGACAGCGCGAGTGCGAACGTGGGCGTGTGGAACTTCACCGATACCGACGAGAACCACTTGGGCGCCATCCCGTCCAGCGACCAGGCCAGCATGCTGCGCGTGGAGACGATCAGCGAGCTGGCACCGACGAAGAACAGCAGGGACAGTACCCACAGGCTGTTGATCACTGTGAGGACGGGACTGCCACCGGCAATACCGGTGTAGAGGTTGACATACGGTGCGGCGTCGAGCGGGAATTTGTCCGGTGGCACTTCGGTCGAGGCCAGCATGAAGGCGCTCCCGAAGGCAGCGCGGTACAGAAACATCAGCAGCATCATTGCCAGGCCCATCGTGACGACGGCCAGGGTCATGCCGCGAAGCTGGCTGCGCTGGCCATCCTTCACCTCACCGCTGAAGCTCACCGACAAGACCGCGAACCACAACGAGAACGCCGGCCAGGCCGCGAAGAAGGTGGTCTGCGCGAAGCTGAACGGGTGTGACGTGTCGCCGGCCGCGGCGACGACGTTGTCGTAGGCGCCCTGGCCCGCGACCGCGTCGAAGTTCTGGTGGAAGTTCAGCACGCCCGTCGCGGCCAGGGCCAGCGTGACGAACGTGACAAGCAGGCTCACCGCCGTGACGTAGCTGGCCCACCGCTGGAAGCGGAAATACATTGCGGCGCCACGGTATTGGACGATCGAGAACACGCCGATCACCAGCAAGCCGCCGACGAACAACCCCCACTTGCCCGCGAACCAATTGCCTGCAGCGATCAGTGTGGCGTTGTGTTCCTGAACGCCAAGCGAACTCAGCATCGGCGCGATCCCGAACTTCGACAGGAAGGCGCCGTTGACTCCGGTGTAGAAGAGCTGCCAGAAGATTAGCGAGATGCTCAAGACCATCCCCACCACCGGATGCAGGATCCGCGACATGAACACGTAGTCCCCGCCGGAGCGGGGATACACCATGCTCAGCAGGGCGTAACAGCCGGCGATGAACAGCCCGGCCACCGTCGCAAACAGGGTCGCTAATTCCATCGACGCGCCGGGGTAGAACTGCCAGGCGGCGACGATGAAAATGATGTAACCCAAGGCGATCTGCTGCCATCCGTAGAACATGACATCGTCGGTTCGCACTTGGCGGACCAGCCCGGAGCTGGCCCGGGTGAAGATGCCTGGGGCGCTGGGCACCCCGGCGTTGGCATTGCGTATAACGGTCATACCGATCAACCCCTAACCAGGCTGGTGTTCACGACGCCCCGTCGTTCCTCGAGATCGATGAGCAGGCCGCCCAGGACCCCTTCGCTGTACTCGCTGCCTGGGTTGCCGATTGGTACCCCGGCGAGGTCGCGCACCCCCCTCGACTCGTGAATGTGGCCGTGCAGGCCGAGGAGCGGCTTGTAGGTGGTGATCGCGTCGCGGGTCGCGGTGCTGCCGACCGGAACCATGTGCGGTCCGCTGGCCGTCACGACGGCGCGCAGGTCCTCGTCGAGTTCGGGGGCGTAGTCCAGTCCCGAACCATGCGGCGGGACATGCAGATTCATGATCGTTTTGCCCGGATCTTCGACTTTGGCCATGACCTCGTCGATGCGGCGGCCGAGCTGGTCCTCGGTGATGTCACGCGGGCATGCCCACGGTCCGATGTTGCCGTAGCCCATGCCCATCAGCTGGTAGCCGCCGGCGAGCTCCAGGACGGTGCCGTTGGGATCCTCAATCAGGCTCGAGGCCCGCAGCATATCGTCGACCTCGAAGTAGTCGTCGTTGCCGCCGCTGACCAGCACCCGCACGCCCGCGCCCGCGAGCCGGTCCTCGGCCATGTCGATCCAGCGCTCGACGCGTTGCAGAATCAGGGTCCGGAACAGTTCGTCGGTCTTGTCCTGGTCGCCGGCGTAGGTCTCGTACTCGTCCGGGGTGGTGACGAACGCGTACTCGCCGGCGTCGGCGATCATGGCCAGCAATCCGTCCAACTGTGCCCCGGCGCCGACCTTGCGCTCGATCCCCGCGAATCGCGCCTTGAACTTGTCCTTTTTGTACTCGATCACCGGCACGATGAATTTCCCGGTGATGTCGCCGCCGATCATGATCGTGTCGCACTCGTAGTGCTTCGGGGTGGCGAGAAACTTCTTCCAGCAGCGTTCGCTGCCGTGGATGTCACTGCAAAAATACATGCGCACGGGGGCGCCTCCAAGGGGCAAAAGGGGCGGGGAACCGACCAGAAGTGAACGTATGGGTCCCATGTTTCCAAGGCGATAATTGCCCGTGTCGATATAGTATCGAAATCGCCGCGAGTCGCTGATTGTGTTATCACTAAAGCATCTTTTGACGTAAACAGATAATGTATCGATTTGGTGCCTTGCGCACCGCGGCGAAGGTGAGTGATGACGGACGACATGATGAGCCCCACCCTCGGGGCCGGCACAGCCGAATACGAGTGGATGACCTGGCCGGAGATCGCCGCGGCCGCCGCCGCCGATGCACCGGTGGTGGTCGCCGTGGGTGCGACCGAGCAGCACGGCCCCCACCTCCCCGTGAACGCCGATTGGGTAGTGCCTCAAGCCCTTCTGCGACTCGCGGCGGCCAAGCGCCCGTTCGTCGTGGGACCACCTCTGCGGCTGGGCTACCGGTCACGCCCGGCAAGCGGCGGCGGCCAGCAGTTCCCCGGAACGCTGTCACTGCGGGCCACCACATTCATCGCGATGCTCGAAGACGTTCTCGAAGAGCTCATCCGCACCGGTTTCCGGCGGATCATGTTGTACAGCTGGCATTTCGAGAATGCGAACTTCGTCTACGAGCCGGCGTACCTGGTGTCGGGGCGCTTCCCCGGCGTGAAGATCGTCGTCGTCGAGAACGGGATGCCCGACTTCCGAGCCGCCGACCTGGACGTGTTGTTCCCAGACGGATTTCCCGGCCTGGCGCTCGAGCATGCCGCGGTCATCGAGACCTCGCTGTTCGAATACCTGCGGCCCGCCACGGTGCGCATGGACCGCATCGTCGATGACGCGCCGGCCCGCAACGTCCCATGGGACGTGCTTCCGATCGACCCGTCGATGTCGACCGCCTCCGGAATCCTGGCATCCGCGACCCAGGCCACCGCCATCAAAGGGAAGCTGTTGGCCGAGCGGATCGTCGACCACATCGTGTCCATCCTCGACACGGAGTTCGAACCCGTCGAACGGGTTTCGATGTCACTGACCGCCGATCAGGTGAGTTGACGTGGCGGGCACAGCCTTGGTCACCGGCGGCGCAAGCGGGATGGGCAGGGCCACGGCCTACCTGCTCGCCGCTCGCGGTTACCAGGTCGCGATCGATCACCTCGACCGCGAGGCCGACGCCAAGCAGGTCGCCGCTGACATCGGCGGGATCGCTTACGAAGCCGACGTCGCCGATATCGACGCGGTGGAAGCCCTCGTCGCCGCCGTCGAGTCGGATCTGGGCCCGATCGACATTGCGGTGGCATGCGCGGGATTCGACGTCGACGTGGCCCTGGAAGAAGTCACCGAAGAACTTTGGCATCGCAGCCTGGCGGTGATCCTGGGCGGGTGCGCCAACGTCATCGCGACAGTGGGACCTCGAATGCGTGCGCGCCGGAGCGGCTCGATAGTCGGCATCTCCTCGGAGCTGGCATTGCTCGGCGACGAGCACCACGTGCCGTACGTGACGGCAAAGGCGGCCATGATCGGATTGGTCCGCTCGGTCGCCCGCGAATACGGCCCGGATCAGGTGCGGGTCAACATCGTCTGCCCGGGCCCCACCGACACCGACATGCTTACCGAGCGATGGCGCGGCGAGGACTACCGGCACAGCATTGCCCTGGACCGGTTCGGTACACCTGATGAACTCGCCCGTGTGATCGTCGATGTGGCCGAGTGGACCTGGCTGACCGGCCAGGTCATCTCCCCGAACGGCGGGGTGGTGATCCAGTGAGCGAACCGACAGCACTGGTGACCGGCGCCGCCGGCGGGATCGGCCGGGCCATTGTGTCCGCACTGGCCGGGGCCGGTTGGACCGTCGCGGCCACCGATCGGCCCGAGGCCGACGAGATCCCTGGCGCGGCAATGTCGGTTCCGGCTGACCTACGCGGCAGAGCCTCGTGCCGGACCGTCGTGGATAACGTCGTCGACCATTTTGGGCGGCTGGACCTGCTGGTCAATAATGCCGCGACGATGACGGTGGTCGAACCCACGGTGGCGACGATGTCGATGTGGTGGCGCGATATCGACGTGAATCTGACGACTCCGCTGTGGTTGACCCAAGCCGCCGCACCGGCTTTACGCGAAGCCGGCGGACAAGTCGTGAACATCTGCAGCATCTCCGGGCTGCGCGGTGAGCCCGGCTTCAGCGCGTATGCGGCCAGTAAGGCCGGACTGCTGGGAATGACCCGCTCACTTGCTCGCGAGCTGGCGCCCGCGGTGCGGGTCAACGCGGTCGCCCCGGGACCCACCGAAACCGACCAGCTCAGCCGCGACGCCGAGTTCCGCGGCGTGAGTCTGCAACAGCTGCACCGGGAGTACAGTGCCGAGATGCCCCTCGGACGGCTGGTGCAGCCAGCCGAAGTGGCCGACGTGGTGCGGTTTCTCGCCGAGGCTGGTTCGTTCACCGGCGAGTGCGTGCAGATCAACGGCGGGATGCTGATGTCGTGAGACGATCTCGTCATAGCAGCAACGGCGCTGAACCAACGAGGGACGGGCGTCATGTCGACGGCACAGCACGGCACTGAGCGGACGACCGCCGCGGATGGTCAATTCGACCGTCGCGGCGACATTCTCGTCGTCGCCGCCCGGTTGTTCGCCGAACGGGGTTATCTCAACACCACGATGACCGAGATCGCCCGCACCTGCGGACTCGGTCAGTCGTCGTTGTACTACTGGTTCCGCCAGAAGGAGGACATCCTGCTCGGCCTGCTCGCGCTGAACCGGGTATCACTCGAGTTCGCCGAACAGATGGTGACCGACCCGGGCTCGCCGGCGGTGCGGTTGCTGCGCCTGCTACGACTGGACATTGGCGAATTGTGCTCGGCCGCCATCGACATCTGCGAGGTCGAGGTGCTAGCCGAACAACAGCCCGAGGTATTCGCCGAGTTCTGGGCAGACACCGCGGCGCTCCACCAGCACATGGCCACGCTCATTAGTGATGGCATCGCATGCGGCGAATTCATCGACTGTGACCCGGAATTCGCCGCACTCAATATCTGCGCCGCCGAAGAGGGTGTACAGCGCCGCTACCGCAACTCGACTGCGCACGCACCCGGCGGCAGCAGCCCGTTCCGGCACCCGAACTACTCGCGCGAACACGTCGCCAGTGAGCTGGCAGCGATGCTGGTGCGCGGGCTGCTTCGGGACCCCTCGACGTTGCCCGCCGTCATCGCCGAAGCCGGTGACGACGTTGCGGTGACTCCCACGCAGGCGGGATGACGCCGAAACCGGCCGGCCGGCTCAGCGACGGCTGGCACCCGGTAGCGCGTAGCACTGATCTCGATAGACCCTGTCCTGCAATACTTTCAGGGCAGCAGCTGGTGGTGTTCCGCATCACCGGTGGTGAAGTATGTGTGCTGCCTGACCGATGTCTGCACCGCGGTGGCTCCCTGCGCCGTGGCGCCGTCGTGGGTGACGCGATCGAGTGCCCGTACCACGGCTGGCGTTGGCGCGGGACCGACGGCCGATGCGTCGCCTCTCCCGGAGTCTCCACACGCACGACAGGGACGCTCGCTGCGAAACCCGCGGTGGACCGGTATGGCCTGATCTGGACATCCCTTGGCGAAACTCCCGCCGAGGTACCCGACCTCCCCGGGCTCGGCCAGGGACGGTCCTACGCGACGTACGAACCGGTCGACATACACTGCGAAGCCAGACCGGTCGTCACCACTACGCGAACAGACCGCGGCAGACTGATCCAGTTCTATAGCCCGGTGCGCCAAGGGGTTTGGCGCGTCTTTTCGGTGACCGTCACCGAGCAGGTGGGCTAGCGGGTGGCCAGCAGGTCGATGACGAAAATGAGCGTCTTGCCGGACAATTGGTGCCCGCCGCCGGCCGGGCCGTAGGCCTGCTCGGGTGGGATCGTCAGCTGACGTCGGCCGCCCACCTTCATGCCGGGGATGCCGTCCTGCCAGCCCTGGATCAGCCCGCGCAACGGGAAGGAGATGGACTCCCCGCGGTTCCACGAACTGTCGAACTCGGCGCCGGTGTCGTATTCGACGCCCACATAGTGAACATCGACGACGGCACCGGCCTTGGCCTCATCGCCGTCGCCGACCACCAGGTCCTTGATGACCAGTTCGGTGGGCGCCGGCCCGTCGGGGAATTCGATCTGGGGTTTGCTCGTCACCGCTCACACAGTAGTCGCTCACGCGCCGCTGACCGAGCGTTCTACCCGCCCGTCCGTACCGCGACGCTCCCGCGCGGTGACCGTCGACGTCGTGGCCGTCAACCGCACCCGGTCGGCGCGGAACAGGTCATAGGCGTACTCGAACGGCCGGTCTGCGGCGTCACGAGTGATCCTGGTGATCGCCACCAGCGGTCGCCGGTGCGCGATGCCCAGCCAATCGGCTTCGCGCGGGCTGGCGCTGACCACCTCGATGGTCTCGCTGGACGTCGCGGGCACCAGGCCGTAGCGAACGGCGAACAACTCGTAGAGCGAGCCACCGAGTGGCTGCTCCAGCAGATCGATGACGTGCTCGGCGACAAAGCACGAGAAGTCCACCGACAGCGGCACCCCGTCGGCGAAGCGGAGCCGCCGGATCGCGAAAACGTCTTCGCCGGAGTCGATTTCCAGTGCGGCGGCCTCGGCGGGTGTGGGCGGCCTGCGGTCGGTGGCCAGCACCCGGGTCGCACTGGTGTGGCCGCCGCTGCGCAACCGCGCGGGCAGGCCCGCCAGCTCGGCGGCGTTGCGTTCCACGACATCGGCCCGCACGAACGTGCCGCCGTTGCGCCCGGTCCGCCGCTCCAACACACCGGCACGGCTCAACGGCAACAGCGCACTGCGCAGAGTGGAACGCGATACTTCGAAGCGGTCGGCCATCTCGCGTTCGGTGCCCAGCCGGGAGCCGGGCCGCAGGGCGCCCTGAGCGAGCATCGACAGGATGCGCCGTCGCACATCCTCCGCGATCGGGCCGCCCTCCGACTCCTCCATCGGACTAGCTGTTCAGCGCATCCGGCGACTCGGGCAGAACCTGACCGCCGTCCACGGCGATCGCCTGACCGGTGATGTAGCCGGCCTCCACGGTGGCCAGGAATGCGGCCAGGTGGCCGATGTCCTCCGGCTTGCCCAAGGCTCCCGCCGGGATCGCCTTGGTCATCCCGGCGATGTAGTCCTCGCCCATGTCCGCCAGTCCCTCGGTGAAGATGTTGCCCGGCAGCACGGCATTGACGGTGATCCCGTGCGGCGCCAATTCGATTGCGGCGGTGCGCATGAAGCCCAGCTGGGCAGCCTTCGACGCCCCGTAGTGCGACCATCCCGGGAAGCCGGTGATCGGACCGGTGATCGACGAGGTCAGAATCACCCGACCGCGCCCGGAGGCGATCAGGGCGTCCAGGCAGGCCTGCACGGTGAACACATTGCCCTTGACATTGACGTCGAGCACCTCGGCCAGTTGGGCCGGTGTCATCGTGGCCAACGGTGCCTCGGGAAAGATCCCTGCATTGGCGCAGACGACGTCGATGCCGCCGAACGCGTCGATGACCGAGGCGGCCAGTTCCGCACATGCCACCGGATCGGTGACATCGGTCTGGATTCCCAACACCTTTCCGCTGCCGAGCGCGTCCAGCTCCGCCACCGCCGAGTCCAGTTCGGTGGTCGAACGCGCGGCGATCGCGACATCGGCGCCCGCCGTGGCGAAGACCGAGGCGATGCCGCGCCCGATGCCCTTGCTGCCACCGGTGACCACCACGGACGTCGACTGCAGATCAAACACGCGTATCTCCTTGCCTAGAAAGGGTTCAAACCCGGGATCCGAAGATCGCATCCTGCAACCAGGAGCGGTCCTCCAGATACCGTTGCGCCAGCCGGGCGGTGTTGGGGGCGAAGTCGTCGCCGAGCTCTGCCGCCGCATCGGCGTCGGCGTGCGAGGCGATCCATGCCGTCAGGTTTATCCGGCGCAGCATCACGAACGACGGGACGAGCGCCAAGTGGTCGGCAGGCAGCGAGCCGGCTTCGGAGTAGCCCGTGAGCCACTCCGCGATGATGCGCTCGCCGGCCGGCGTGTCCTCGATGAACGACACCGCGGCGCCCAGATCGGCCAGATACCACGACCACCCGCAGTCGTCGAAGTCGATCACGGTGATGCCTGCACCCGCGTCGGTCGGATCGACCATCAGATTGGCCAACCGCAGATCGGCGTGGACCAATCCGAATCTGTCCGGCCCCGAACCGAAATGGGTGAGCTTTGCGGCGATGTCATCGGCGGCGCGCTGGATCACGGCCCGGTCGTCGTCGGTCAGGCCGGGCGCCAGCCGCCAATTACCCCACCGGGCGTCCGGACCGAGGATGGTGTCGAGGTCCCAGCGGAACCGGGTGAACGCGTGTGGGAACGTCCAGTTCCTGGCGTGCTCGTGCATGACGGCGGTGAGCCTGCCGAGTTGGTCGAAGCCGACGGCCTCGGGATCGTCCTCCGCGGTGCAGCCCGCGACGAAGGTCACGGCGTCGACGTGCAAGACATCGCCGTCGACCTCGGCGGCCACGACATCGGTTCCGTCGCGGGCGGCGATCAGCTCCGGCGTGAGCACCGACGTCTCCCGGCGCAGGGCCTTCATCCACGCCAGCTCAGAGCGGATCGCCTCCAGCGAGTGATAGCCCGGTCGGTGCACCCGCAGGACGATCGGATCGTCGTCCTCGACCAGGTATGTGGCGTTCTCGGACAGGCTGAGCAGCCGCAATGGCGTGTCGCCTGCACGACCGTAAGCGGGCAGTGCTGCACGCGCGAAGAACTCATGAGTCGGCGGCAGTCCCGGCATGGGCACCAGTGTGGACCATAACGGGGCGGCGAGCAGACCAAATCCGCATATTTAACGTCCTTGTTTCGTAGCAGGGTTTTGGGAAACACACAGGAAACATCACTTGCGTAAAGCCCGTAAGTTCCTGTTGACCAGGGGATCTGGCGGGGGTAACAATGTCGTCGTCGCACCACAAAGCCGTGCCGACATCGTCATCGCCCCCCGGCCTCAGTTCCAACCGGGGAATACCAGACCAAATAAATGGCACGACCCCAGTCACAGTCGAGATGGGAATCCACACAATGAGCGACACCATCGATCCGCCGGCCCCGGCCGGCAACGAAGTCAAATCCGAGACCGTCCAACGGCTCAAGCCCAACGCGGTCGGTCTGATCGGCGTCCTGTTCATGGCCGTCGCGACCGCCGCGCCGATCACCGCCATGGTGGGCAACGTGCCGATCGCGGTCGGATTCGGCAACGGCGCCTACGCCCCGGCCGGCTACTTCGTCGCCACGATTGTGCTGACGTTGTTCGCGATCGGTTATGCGGCGATGAGCAAGCACATCACCGCGACCGGCGCCTTCTA
The DNA here is from genome assembly GCF_000559085.1 of Mycolicibacterium aromaticivorans JS19b1 = JCM 16368. Taxonomy (NCBI): domain Bacteria; kingdom Bacillati; phylum Actinomycetota; class Actinomycetes; order Mycobacteriales; family Mycobacteriaceae; genus Mycobacterium; species Mycolicibacterium aromaticivorans. The sequence continues at coordinate 1,802,525 of NZ_JALN02000001.1, forward strand.
CGGGTACATCTCGCACGGGTTGGGCCGGATCGTCGGGCTGGGCGCCGGCTTCCTGACCGCCATGGCCTACATGGTGTTCGAAGCGTCGCTGATCGGCATCTTCGCCTTCTTCGGCAACGACACGTTCAATTCACTGTTCCATGTGAACATCTCGTGGATCGTGTTCGCCATCGGCATGCTGGTGGTCAATCTGGTCCTGACCTACTTCGACATCAACGTCGCCGCCAGGGTGCTCGGGGTCTTCCTGATCACCGAGATCGTCATGCTGTCGTTGATGGCGCTCTCGGTGCTGTTCACCGGCGGCGGCCCGCAGGGCTGGTCGTGGGGATCGCTCAACCCGCTCAACGCATTTGCGAACCTGTCCGGCTCGGTGGCCGGAGCCGACGGCAGCATGCTCACGGTGGCAGGCTCGGCAGGCATCGGCCTGTTCTTCGCGTTCTGGTCCTGGGTCGGCTTCGAGTCCAGTGCGATGTACGGCGAGGAGTCCAAGAACCCGAAGAAGATCATCCCGATCGCGGTGATCAGCTCGGTGGTCGGCATCGGCGTGTTCTACGTCATCATCTCCTGGTTGGCGATCGTGGGCACCGGTCCGCAGAATGCCATTGCGCTGGCACAGGATTCGGCGACCGCGGGTGACATCTTCTTCGGTCCGGTCGGTGCGCACCTGGGCACCTGGGCCGTCGACCTGTTCAAGATCCTGTTGATGACCGGTTCCTTCGCCTGCGGCATGGCGTTCCACAACTGCGCCGCCCGCTACATCTACGCGCTCGGACGCGAGAACGTCATCCCGGGCATGCGCAAGACGATCGGCGCCACCCACCCGACGCACGGATCGCCGCACATCGCCGGGCTGGTCCAGACCATCTTCGCGACGGTCGTCGTGCTGTTCTTCGCACTCACCGGCCGTGATCCCTACACCGGTCTGTACGGGTTGATGGCTCTGCTCGGCACCACCGCGATCATGATCGTCCAGGCGCTGGCCGCGTTCGCGGTGATCGCCTACTTCCACGTCGGCAAGAACCATCCGGAGACGGCCAACTGGTTCCGGACCTTCCTGGCTCCGCTGCTCGGCGGTCTGGGCATGCTCTACGTGATCTACCTGCTGGCCAAGAACGCGTCGTTCGCGGCAGGCACCGCGTCCAGCGACTGGGTCTTCGAGATCATCCCCTACGTGGTGGGTGTCGTCGGCATCGGTGGCATCGTGCTGGCGGTGGTACTGAAATACACGTCGCCGCAGCGCTATTCGGAGCTCGGCCGGACGGTGCTCGAAGAGGCGCACGAACGCCAGTGAGTGCAGTCACGGGCCGCGACAACGAGGACGTAGCGATATGAGCTTCTCCAACATCATGGATTCCAACAGCTACTCGGCGGATCACCCGGTCGATCCCGCCACCGAATCGTTGATCGCGGCCCGTGACCGCATCCTGGGCCCGGCCTACCGGCTGTTCTACCAACGCCCGGTGCACCTGGTCCGCGGCGAGGGCACCCGGCTCTACGACGCCGACGGCGCCTGTTACCTGGACGCCTACAACAACGTCGCCAGTGTCGGCCACTGCCACCCGCATGTGGTGGAGGCGGTCACCCGCCAGCTGTCCACCCTCAACACCCATACGCGCTATCTGCACGGCGGCATCGTCGACTACAGCCGGCGCCTGCTGGACACTCTGCGGTCCGAGGGGCCCGACCAGCTCGACCAGGTGATGTACGCCTGCACCGGCTCCGAGGTCAACGACCTGGCGCTGCGCGTGGCCGAGATGTACACCGGCGCGAAGGGTGTCATCGTGACCACCGATGCCTATCACGGCAACACCGCCGCGGTGACCGCGATCTCGCCGTCCATCGGTGGCGCCTCGGTACTCGGTGAGCACGTCCGCACGATCCCACCGCCGGACAGCTACCGCATACCCGCAGACGAACTCGCGGGCCGATTCACCGCCGACGTCGTCACCGCGATCGACAAGCTGGTCGCCAGCGGCGCCGGCTTCTCCGCCCTGATCGTCGACACCATCTTCTCCTCGGACGGCATCTACCCCGACCCCTCGGTGCTGGCGCCCGCGGTGGACGCGGTGCACCGCGCCGGCGGCGTGTTCATCGCCGACGAGGTGCAGCCCGGCTTCGGCCGTACCGGCGACGCGATGTGGGGCTTCCTGCGCCACGGTGTCGCGCCGGACCTCGTCACAATGGGCAAGCCGATGGGCAACGGCATGCCGATCGCGGCGATGGCGGCCCGCTCGGAGATTCTCGATACCTTCGCCCGCGAGATCCCGTACTTCAACACCTTCGGCGGCAATCCGGTGACGGTGGCCGCCGCGGCGGCAGTCCTCGACGTCATCGAGGACGAGAAGCTGATGCGCAACGCCGCCGAAGTCGGTTCGCAACTGCGAGACGAGATCACGCGACTTGGCGCTGACCATCCACGCATCGGCGACGTCCGCGGCACCGGCCTGTACGTCGGCGTCGAGATGATCGACGAGACCGGCGCACCCGACCGGGCCGGCGCCCGGGCATTGGTCAACGCCATGCGCGAGCGGCGGGTGCTGATCTCGGTGTGTGGGCGCGACGGGAACGTGCTGAAGATCCGTCCGCCGATGGTGTTCTCGAGCACCGATGTGGACTGGTTCTGCACCGAGTTCGCCGGCGCCGTCGCTTCGTCGTTCTGAATCGCTTTCGTCGGGCACACTGGAACAGTGGCTGAAGACAACGAAACCCTTTCCCGCATCCACGACCTGGTCGCCCAAGAGCGCGAACTGCGTGAGCGGGTAGTTCACGGACAGATCGACCCCTCGGAGGAGCACACCCGGCTGCAGGCCATCGAAACCGAGCTCGACCAGTGCTGGGACCTGCTTCGGCAGCGTCGTGCGCTGCGCGAGACGGGCGGCGATCCGAGCGCGGCAAGCGTGCGGCCCGCCGACGAAGTCGAGGGCTACCTCAGCTGAGCACCCGGGACAGGATCGTTCGCAACGCCTGAAGATCCTGTTCGTCGAGAGAGGCCAAGACCTCCGGCGCGGGGTCGTCGGTGTCGTCGAGGACGGCGATGACGTCGCGGCCCGCGTCGGTCAGCGACACCAGCTTGCAGCGCCGATTTTCCGGATGCGGTTGGCGGACCACCAGTCCGCGTGCCTCCAGATCGTTCACCGCGACAGTGGCGGCCGGCGCGTCGATGGTGGCCGCCTCGGCCACCTGCTTGACCGTCATCGGCTGCGACGCGAGCCGGCGCAGAATTCGAATCCTGCTGAACGGCAATCCCGTTCGATCGACAACCGCGCGACGCCAACCGTCCTTGTTGTCCAGCACCAGGCTCGACATCGACCGCCACACCTGGTCGGCGAGCGGATTACCCGACATGAGCAGGCTCGCTTCGGGTGTCCTCGATCAGCGGCGCCAGCCGCTGCGCCGACAGCCTGGCCCGAGCCGAGGTGGACACGATCGCGAGCACCACGATCACAACGCCGAGACCCAGATTCATCCACCACAGCGGCCTCGCCGCGGCGGTGAAGTCCACACCCGCGACCGCCAGCGCCGAGCCGGCGACCGAACCGCACAGTGCCACACCGATACTCACGCCGACCTGCCTGCTGGTGGAGGTCACCGCGGAAGCTGCACCGGCCCGGTCGCGCGGCATCCCGCTGACTGCGGCATTGGTGATCGGCGCGTTGACCATGCCGAACCCGATGCCGTACACCGTGAAGATCACCAGCAGTTCCCACACCGGCGTCGTGGCGGTGAGGAAGGTCAGCATCACCGACGCCGCGGCCATCAGGACACCGGAGACCAGCAGCGACGGCCGGGCGCCGAAGCGACCCACCAGCCGGCCCGACAGCGGCGAGAAGAACAGGGCGCCGATCGCGATCGGTAGATAGATCAGGCCGGTGTGGGCGGCCGAGTAGCCACGCTCGCCCTGCAGATACAGCGACATCATGAACAGGAAGGCCCCCCAGGCGGCGAAGGCGCACACGGCGATGACCGTAGCCGACGCGAACGGCACGCTGCGGAAGAACCGCAGATCGATGAAGGGGTCGTGGCGGCGGGATTCGTATCTCAGGAAGGCCAGCAGGGCCACGGCCGCGCCGGCGGCGATCGCGATGATGCGCGGGTTGGACCACCCGATCCCCGGCCCTTCGATCAGGACGAAGACGATGCCGAACAGGGCGAGCACGGCGAGCAGCTGACCTACCGGATCGATATCGCGCATGGTGGCCGACTTGCTCTCGGGCACGAAGATCGCGGTGAGGATGATGGCCGCCGCGCAGATGGGCAGGTTGATCCAGAACACCGCGCCAGCTGATCGCCTGGATCAGGAAGCCGCCGACGATCGGGCCAAGCGCCATCGAGATCCCGACCACGGCGCCCCACAGCCCCAGCGCTCGGGCGCGCTCCACCCGTCCGACGAAGACCTGCGAAATGATGGACAGCGCAACGGGATTCATCATCGAGCCGCCGATTCCCTGGATCAGCCTGGCGCCAATCAGGGTATCGATGTCGGGAGCCAGGCTGCACAGCAGCGAGCCCACCGCGAAGGTGGCCAAGCCGATCTGGAAGATACGGCGGCGCCCGAAGCGGTCGCCGGTGGCGCCGGAGAGCATCAGCAGCGAGGCCAGCACCAGCGTGTAGATGTCGATCACCCACTGCATCTGCGACGCGGTGGCGTGCAGGTCGGTGCGGATCGCCGGGATCGCGACGTTGACGATCGTCGAGTCCATCGACACGATCAGCAGGCTCAGGCAGCAGGACGCCAGGATGATCGTCTTGCGCCGTGCGCTCAGCTCGCCAACAGTTGTAATCACACAATCATTGTGAAACTACAACCATTGCCGGGTCAACCCGGTGTGGCCCAGTAGACAGTGAGCGTCAGATTCAGCTACGGGTGTCGATGGTGGCGTAATCGCGTTCGGTGTAGCCGGTGTAGATCTGGCGCGGGCGGCCGATCTTGCTGCTGCCCTCGTCGTGCATCTCGCGCCAGTGCGCGATCCAGCCCGGCAGCCGGCCCAGCGCGAACAGCACGGTGAACATCCGGGTCGGGAAGCCCATCGCGCGGTAGATCACGCCGGTGTAGTAATCGACGTTCGGGTACAGCTTCCGCTCGATGAAGAAGTCATCGGTCAACGCGATCTCTTCGAGCTGCTTGGCGATGTCGAGAAGCTCATCGTCGCCGCCGAGCTTGCCAAGGATCTTGTCGGCCTGCTCCTTGACGATGCGCGCCCGCGGATCGTAGTTCTTGTAGACGCGGTGCCCGAAGCCCATCAGCTTCACGCCGTCTTCCTTGTTCTTGACCTTCTTGACGAAGGTCTGCACATCGTCCTGACCGACGCGGATCTTCTCCAGCATCTCAAGCACCGCCTGGTTGGCGCCGCCATGCAGCGGGCCCCACAGCGCGTTGATGCCGCCGGAGATCGAGGTGAACAGGTTGGCCTGCGACGAGCCGACCAGGCGCACCGTCGAGGTCGAACAGTTCTGCTCGTGGTCGGCGTGCAGGATCAGCAGCATGTCCAGCGCTCGCACGATCTCCGGGTCGACCTCGTAGGGCTCGGCCGGGAAACCGAACGTCATCCGCAGGAAGTTCTCCACCAGCGTCAGCGAGTTGTCCGGATAGAGGAACGGCTGCCCCTCGGACTTCTTATACGCGTATGCCGCGATCGTCGGCAGCTTGGCCAGCAGCCGGATCGTGGAGAGCTCCACCTGCTTCTTGTTCAGCGGATCCAGCGAGTCGGGGTAGTAGGCGCTCAACGCGTTGACCGTGCTGGACAGCACCGGCATCGGGTGCGCATCGCGGGGGAAACCGTCGAAGAACCGCTTGAGGTCCTCGTGCAGCAGGGTGTGCCGCTGGATCTGGGTGGTGAACTTCTCCAGCTGCTCGGTGGTGGGCAACTCACCGTAGATCAGCAGGTAACTCACCTCGATGAAGGTGGACTTCTCGGCGAGCTGCTCGATCGGGTAGCCGCGATAACGCAGGATGCCGGCGTCACCGTCGATGTAGGTGATCGCGCTCTTGGTCGACGCCGTGTTCACGAAACCCTGGTCGAACGTCGTGTAACCGGTCTTGGCCAGCAACGAGCCCAGCGCGAACCCGTCAGACCCCTCCGTCGCTTTCACGATGTCCAGGTCCAACTCGCCGCCCGGGTACTTCAGGGAGGCGGTCTCGTCGGTTGCGGCCACATGAACCCCTTCTGAGCTCGTCGACGCCTGCGAGGCGTCCGTATGTAGGTGAAGGTAGTCGCTATTCTGCCGATACGCCCGCGGGGGTTGGGCCCGGGGTCGCCCACGGCGCCCAGAGCCGGGTGAAAAGCCCGTACACCGACTCGATTCGGCGGCACACCACGTCCGGCTCGATCGGCGGACCGTCGGCGGTCCCCAGCCCGTTACAGGCCACTCCCATCACCACCGCCCAGGTGTCGAACAGGATGCGGATCGATGGGTGATCGGCTGTCACACCCATCCGCTGCGCCGCGACGTCCATCGCCCGGTGGTGGAAGCCGCCCGCGCGGAACATGAACGGCGCCAGCCCGAGCGCCGGGGCTGAATTCACGATCGTCAGCAACAGCCTCATCCGTTCGAACGATGCCGCAGACCCGTCCTGCTCGGTGCTGAACGTCTCGAGGTGCGCACGCGCCAGTGCGTCGTATTGGGTGATGTCGAGGGGCTGGCGCGCGAGGGCGGCGGCCACATCGCCTGCGACCTCGTCCATGATGGCGACCAGCACGGCCTCCTTGTTCGAGAAGTACCGGCTGAAGGTGCGCGGGGCGACCTCGGCGGCGGCGGCGATCTGCTCGACGGTGGTGTTGTCGTAACCCTGGTCGATACACAGCTGGACGGCCGCGTCGATCAGCGTCGCCCTGGTTCGCTGCTTCTTGAGTTCACGCAGGCCGGGAACGGAAACTTTCGCGACTGGGGCCATGTCGCGCCTCCCCCCCGCGCCGTCCCGGCGCCCCCCGAGGTCAAACCGTAGAGGATAGCGCCGAACCCACTTCCAGCGCGGCGATATCGGCGAATTCAGTGAAGGCGAGGTGCAGCCGATCGGCCATGATGTCGCCGCAGTTGTCGTAGTCGCCCGGCCCGATCACCAACTGTCCCCACGCCGCGGCGGTGATCGCACCCCACACCGACACGATCAGCGCCACCCGCTGGTCTCTCGGGTCGGTGCCCATGCGCGCGGCCACCGCCACTACCAGTGGCCGCAGCCGTGTCGCGGCCGCCGCCAGCCGCAACGCACTCGACGAGGAGATGACGTTGACCATCAACACCAGGCGGTGCGTGGTCAGCGGGCTCACCGCGCCGGAGGTGACGCCGCGCAGCGCCATGGTGTGGGCGCGGGCCAGCGCCGTCAGCGGCGGGACTCCCGAGTCGATGGTGGCGAGAGCGGTGACTGCGGCGTCGACGAGATCGTCGAGCACGGTCATCATCACCGCATCCTTGGTGGGGAAATACCGACTGAATGTTCGCGGTGACACCTCGGCTGCGGCAGCGATCTGCTCGACGGTGGTGTTGTGGTAACCGCGCTCGATACAGAGCGTGACGGCGGCGTCCACGAGCATGGCGCGCGTGCGTTGCTTCTTCCGTTCGCGCAGTCCCGGTGGTGGCTGCGCGATCACGTCGGCCACCCCTCGATCGTAGCCGTAACGTGCCGATTCACGGGTTCGCGGCCGGCACCCGATAGCGGACGAAAATCGGGACGGCCGCGGCCGCGATCAGCACGCCGACCACCACCAGCGCTCCCCCGCCGGCCGCGGCGATCGTGGTGCCGATAAGCGCGGCGGCCGCGCCGTGCACGGCGTCAGCGAGCCGCGGACCGCCCGCCACGACCACAGTGAACACCCCCTGCAGCCGACCGCGCAGGTCGTCGGAAGCCACCTCCTGCAGGATCGTCGAGCGGAACGCCGCCGACACCATGTCCGCTGCGCCACCAATCGCCAAGAACACCAACGCAATCCACAGCATGGTGCCGGTATGACCATGCGCGAGGCCTCCGGCGACGCCGAAGCCGACCATGGCCGCACCCCACACCACGATCGAGATCACCACGGCGAGGCCCTGACGCTGGATGCGGGGAAACCAGCCGGAGAACACCCCGCCGGCCACCGCACCGACCGACATCGCGGCCGCCAGCAGCGCGATCGTGGTGCCACCTTCGATCGGGGCGCCGAAACTCTGGTGCGCCATCTCCGGGAACAACGCCCGCGGCATGCCCAGAATCATCGCGATCAGGTCGACCACGAACGACATCAGCACGACCTTGTTGCCGGACAGGAATCGGAAACCCTCGACGACCGATCGCAAGGCATCGAAGCCCATGCCCCTTCCGCCGACGGCAGGCGGGATCGGCGCGAGCCGGAACGCGACCAGAACCGGCACCACACAGGTGAGCGTGTCGATCATGTAGAGGGTGGACAGGTCGACCCAGCGCAGCATCACACCGGCCATCAGCGGGCCGACGATCGCGCCGAACTGGAACACCGTGAAGTTCAACGAGTTGGCCGCGGGCAGCTGCGCGCCGGGCAACATTCGCGGGATGGCGGCCGCCCGGGTCGGGCTGTCGATTGCGTAGAACACCTGCTGCACCGCCAGCAGGCACAGCACCGCCCACACGTTGTTCAGTCCCAGGGCGGCCTGTAGCCACAGCAGCAGCGAGGACACCGTCAAGCCGCTGGAGGTGATGATCAGCAACACCCGACGGTCCATGGCGTCGGCCCAGGCCCCGCCGAGCAGCCCGAACACCACCAGCGGCACGAGCGCGAACACCCCGGACAGCCCGACGTACGCCGAGTTGTGGGTCAGTGCGTACAGCTGGACGGGGACGGCGAAGATGGTGAGGTTGGCCCCGATGACCGTGATGACGCCGGCCACCCACAGCCGGCGGAAATCCGGCGTTCTCAGTGGGGTGGTGTCGGCAAAGAGCCGCGCCACCTACGGCTGCAGACGCTCGATGCTCACGCCCGATGTCGCCGGCCCGGCGGCTCCGACCGCGCCGCTCACGCGAATTCGGTTGTGCACCCGATTCTCCCGGCCCTGCCAGAACTCGACCACCTCGGGGGCGATCCGGTAACCACCCCAGTGCGGGCGTACCGGCACCATCTCGTCGGCGGCGAAGCGTTCAGTGACCTCGGCGAGCTGAGCGAGCAGCTCGGCGCGGGAGCCGATCGGGCGCGACTGCGCAGACGCCCAGGCCCCCAGCTGGGATCCGCGTGGGCGTTTGGACCAATACTCTTCGGTCTCCTGCGCGCTGACCTTGGTCACGGCGCCGCGGATGTGCACCTGTCGTCCCAGCGCGTACCAGGGGAACGTCACCGCGGCATACGGAGTCGCCGCGAGCTCATCGCCCTTGGCAGAGTCGTAGTTGGTGTAGAAGGTGATCCCGGTCTCGTCCACGCTTTTGCACAACACCGTGCGGCTGACCGGTCTTCCCGAGTCTGATCCCGTGCCGATGGTCGCCAGCACCATGGCGTTGGGCTCGGCGATCCCGGCCGCTTCGGCGTCGGCTATCCACCTGTGCAACAGGGCAAGCCAACCGTCGGCGAGCCAGTCGACATCGAGGTCGCTGCTGCCGTCTTTCTCGACCGAGCCGTACTCAACGCGCATCGCCGCGAGGCGATCGTCCTTGGGCGTCTCCACGGCCCAACGGTACGCCGCAAACATTCGGCTGCCGGTTGCCGACCGGCAGCGACGACCCGATAGCCGAGTGGGAGAATCCACCCATGACGGTGGTACCCGACGATTTCGTGCCCGGCCTCGAAGGGGTGGTGGCCTTCACCACCGAGATCGCAGAACCTGATCGAGACGGCGGCGCACTGCGCTATCGCGGTGTGGACATCGAGGAACTGGTCGGCAATCGCGTGACGTTCGGCGACGTGTGGGCGTTGCTGGTCGACGGCAGGTTCGGCAACGGTCTGCGCCCCGCCGAGCCGTTCCCGCTACCCATCCACACCGGCGACGTCCGAGTCGACGTTCAGGCCGGCCTGGCGATGCTGGCACCGATCTGGGGGTACGCACCGCTGCTCGACATCGATGGCGAAACTGCCCGCGATCATCTCGCGAGGGCGTCGGTGATGGCACTGTCCTACGTCGCCCAGTCCGCCCGCGGTATCTACCGGCCGGCGGTGCCTCAGCGCGTGATCGACGAATGCGACACTGTCACAGAACGTTTCATGACCCGCTGGCAGGGTGAGCCGGATCCACGGCACGTGGAGGCCATTGACGCCTACTGGGTGTCGGCGGCCGAACACGGGATGAACGCCTCCACGTTCACCGCGCGCGTGATCGCCTCGACCGGAGCGGATGTCGCGGCCGCGATGTCGGGAGCGATCGGCGCGATGAGCGGCCCGCTGCACGGCGGCGCGCCCGCCCGGGTGCTGCCGATGATCGAGGAAGTCGAACGCACCGGGGACGCCCGCGCCGTGGTCAAGGGCGTCCTGGACCGCAACGAGAAGCTGATGGGCTTCGGCCACCGGGTCTACCGGGCCGAGGACCCGCGCGCACGGGTGCTGCGGGCCACCGCCAAGCGGCTGCAGGCACCGCGGTACGAGGTGGCTGTCGCACTCGAGCAGGCGGCGCTGGCCGAGCTGCGCGAGCGGCGTCCGGACCGGGCGATCGAGACCAACGTGGAGTTCTGGGCCGCGGTCATCCTGGACTTCGCCCAGGTGCCCGCCAAGATGATGCCCGCGATGTTCACCTGCGGTCGCACCGCCGGGTGGTGCGCCCACATCCTGGAGCAGAAGCGGCTCGGCAAGCTGGTCCGCCCCTCGGCCATCTATGTCGGTCCGGCTCCCAGGCCGCCGGACGCGGTGCAGGGCTGGGACGAGATCGCGCATACGCCCGTCTAGTCAGGCCCTGAACGCCGAGCCCCGCTCCCGGTCCAGATACGTCTCGGCCTTGTTGCGCAGGAAGAACACGTACACCACCAGCGACAGCGCTATGCAGACCGTGACATAGCCGATGAACAGCGGTACCTGGCCCTGTTCCTTGGCCGCCTGGTAGATCAGCGGCGCCGTCCCGCCGAAGATCGAGTTCGCCAGCGCGTACCCGACCCCCACCCCGAGCGCCCGCACCTGCGCCGGGAAAAGCTCCGACTTCACCAGAGCGTTGATCGACGTGTACCCCGTCAGGATCACGTAGCCCACGGCGACCAGCGCGAAAGATGCCAGCGGCGAGCGGGTCTGGGGCAGGAACGTGATGAGGACATAGGTGTAGAACACTCCGCCGACACCGAAGAACACCAGCATCGGCTTGCGGCCGATCCGGTCGCTGACGATGCCGCCCACCGGCTGGAGCACCATCAAGAAGATCAGCCCGGTCAGGTTGACCCATGTCGCCGTCATGCCGTCGCCCTTGAACGCGGTCTTGACGATCGCGGGCGCGTTGACGCTGTAGGTGTAGAACGCCACGGTGCCGCCGAGAGTGATGAGGAAGCACAGCAGCAACGGCCGCCGGTACTGCGTCAACAAAGTCCGCATGGACCCGGCGCCGCTGTCCTGCCCGGCCTTGGCCGCCTCGATGACATCCTCGGAGAGTGACTCGTCCATGGTGCGCCGCAGCCAGAACACCACCACCGCGGCCACGCCACCGATGGCGAACGCGATGCGCCAACCGAATTCGCGCATCTGGTCGTCGTTGAGGAACGACTGCAGGATCAGCAGCGTGAACTGCGCCAGCACGTGCCCACCGATCAGCGTCACGTATTGGAACGACGAGAAGAACCCGCGCCGCTCTCGCGTCGCCGCCTCCGACATGTACGTCGCCGACGTGCCGTACTCACCGCCGGTCGCGAAACCCTGCACAAGCCGCGCGACGATCAGGATGATCGGCGCCGCCATCCCGATCAGCGCTTGCGACGGCACCAGCGCAATCATCAAGGAGCACAACGCCATCAGCGACACACTCACCGTCAGCGCCGCGCGTCGGCCATTCCGGTCGGCGTACCGGCCGAAGAACCAGGACCCGACCGGGCGCATCACGAACGTGATCGCGAATATCGCGTACACGTACACCGTCGAGTTCTTCTCGGACTCGTCGAAGAACTGGCCCTCGAAGTACGTTGCGAACACGGTGTAGACGTAGACGTCGTACCACTCGACCAAGTTGCCCGACGACCCTCGGATGGTGTTCCAGATCGCCCGCCGGGTCTGGGCGGCGCTCGACCGCGGCACTGTCGTGGTGGTCATCGTCGGCCTCCCTGTGTCAGCCCGAACCGTACTCCACCGCTGGTGTTTTCTGTCGGTACCCGGTGGTTGCATTGGAGGCGGCCGATGAGTTTTCCCCGGCCGCAATGTCTACATCGGTGGCGGCCGGCCGGCCGCTTCACACCACAGGAGGCTTCTATGACGATCGAGATCCAACCTGCGCTGTCCCCGCACCTGGTCGTCGACGACGCGCCCGCGGCGATCGACTTCTACATCAAGGCGTTCGGCGCCACCGAGATCGGCCGGGTGCCCCGGCCGGACGGGAAACTGATCCACGCCGCGCTACAGATCAACGGCGCCATGATCATGCTCAACGACGATTTTCCGGAGGCGTCCGGCGGCAAGTCGATGACACCGCCTGCGCTGGGCGGCACCCCGGTGACCATCCATCTGACCGTCACCGACGTGGACCAGAAATTCCAGCAGGCGCTGGATGCCGGCGCCACCGTCGTGATGCCGCTGGACGACCAGTTCTGGGGCGATCGCTACGGCATGGTGCGGGATCCGTTCGGGCATCAGTGGTCGCTGGGACAGCCGGTGCGTGAGGTCAGTTACGACGAGATCCAGCGGGCGATGAGCCAGGCATGATGTAGGCGTGACCCAGGCTCGTCGCAAGATCCTCTACATCGACCTCGACAACACGATGGTCGACTTCGGCCATCGGATCGAGGGCCTCGATCCTGTCGTGGTGGACAAGTACCGGGGCCGGATGGATGAGGCGCCGGGCATCTTCGCCTTGATGCGTTCGATGCCCGGCGCGATCGAGGCGTTCACCGAACTGTCGACGCTGTTCGACACCTACCTGCTGTCCACCGCGCCGTGGCGCAACCCGTCGGGTTGGCAACACAAGATCGAATGGGTGCACGAACACCTTGGCGCCGAGGAGGATTCACCGGCGTACAAGCGGCTGATCCTCACCCACCACAAGGACCTCAACCGCGGCGACTTCCTCGTCGACGACCGGCCCAACAATGGTGCCGAGCGCTTCGAGGGCGAGTGGATCCGGTACGGCTCCGACCGGTTCCCGGACTGGGCCGCCGTGCTGAAATATCTGCGCGGGCAGGCCTAACGCAACAGCCCGGCGAGGAGCCGCCTGGCCAGCGGCGGCTCCGGCGCCGCGGCAGCCACCGCGACCATCTCGGACACGTCGGTGAACTTCACTCGCACCCGCCCCTCGGCGTCGCCGCGGGCCGTCTCGGCCGCGTCGATCGCACGCCAGCCGCGGGCGTCGACCACATCGGGTTGACGAGAGCGAACCAGCTTGTCCAGCAACGCCGGTCGCGCATCGGGGTCGCCGAGCAAGCCGGCGTTGAAGTCGTCCACCAGATTCGAGACAGTTTGCATGGAACAGGATTTGTTGGTGCCGATGAAACCGGTCGGTCCGCGTTTGATCCAGCCCGCGACGTAGGCGCCGGCGATGGGCGTGCCCGTGACGGGATCGATAACGCGCCCGTCCCGGTTGGGGACGACCGCGGCCGACTCGTCGAACGGCAGGCCGGCGATCGGGGCGCCGCGGTATCCGATCGAGGTGAGCAGCAAACCGGCCTCGAACTGCACCGGGTCTTCGGTTCCGGTGCAACGGAATTCGATACCGTCGACCCGTTCGGTGCCGAGCACCCGGTGCGGCGTCAGCCGGTAGGCCAGCCGGATGCGCCTACGGTCGATGCGGTCGGACGCGACAGGCAGTTTGGCCAAGATCTCGAGTTTGGCAGCAGTGACCGCATCGGTGGCGGTGGCCAGGTCCTCCTGCACCAGCGCGTGGTCGTCGGCGTCGAGGACGACCTCGGCCGTCGACGTCAGCCCGATCAGCTCCGGCAGGGTGAACGCCGAGTCGACCGGACGCCGCCGCGCCGCGATGACGACCTCGCGCACGCCCGAGCTTCGCAGGGCACTCAACGCGGCGTTCGAGATGTCGGTGCGGGCCAACTCATCGGGGTCGGCAGTCAGGATCCGCGCGACGTCGAGTGCCACATTGCCGTTGCCGATCACCACCACCCGTTCGTGGCCCAGGTCGACGGGCAGCCCGGCGAAATCCGGGTGGCCGTTGATCCAGGCCACCGTCTCGGTGGCGGTGCGCGCCCCGGGCAGCTCCATGCCGGGGATGTCGAGCCTGCGGTCGTGCGGGGCGCCGACGGTGTAGAGCACCGCGTGGTGGTGCTGCAGCAACTCCTCGTGGTGGACATGGTGTCCCACTTCGACATTCAGGTAGAACGTGAAGCGCGGGTGACTGCTGATCCGCTCGAAGAGTCGCGTCACTCCCTTGGTGTGCTGGTGATCGGGAGCGACGCCGGCACGAACGAGGCCGAACGGAGTGGGCAGTTTGTCGAAGACGTTGACCCGCACACCTTTCTGCGTCAGTAGCTCATCGGCGGCGTAGATGCCCGCGGGCCCGGACCCGACGACGGCCACCGTCAGATCCCCACCGGCACGACGCACTTGCGGCGCGGGCAGCACCGGGGCGAGCTTGGAGGTCGGCGGCAACTTCACCCCAGCGGGCCGCTCAGGGTAGAACGCCGCGTTGAGTTCGACGAACGGCAGCTGCTGCTCGGTCAGTTTGCTGTCCGGCGCGATCGCACCGACCGGGCAGGCGCTGACACATGCGCCGCAGTCCACGCATGCCACCGGATCGATGTAGAGCATCTCGGCGGTCGCGAAGCCCGGCTCATCGGGGCTGGGGTGGATGCAGTTGACCGGGCAGGCGTAGACGCAGGACCCGTCGCTGCAACACGACTGGGTGATCACATGGGGCACAGGCGTGAGTCCTTCGATCTACGCGGCGGCAACCACGTGCTGGCGGGCAGGCTCGCTGCGGAAGCGGCTCGGCGTACCGTCGATCCGGCAGATCCGCCAGACCAGCTTCGCGAGCGGGTTCATCAGCCCGGTGTCCTGGCACAGCATGCGGACGTCACCGAACATGTCGCGCAACATCTGTCGCGACTCCGGAGACTTGAAGAAGATCTCCTTGCGCACCGAGCGCGGGATGTCGAATTCCTTCCAGAACGCCTTCGGCGGCACGATGATCGCCGAGCACAGCACCCGCATCACGACCGGCACGTACAACGACAGCCAGAACCGCTTGCGGCGCGGCAGGTTCGGCACCCGCTTGCGCAGGTACTCGTGCGCGAACGAGATGTGCCGGGCCTCTTCGGCCACATGGATCGCCATCACCCGCTCCATGATCGGGTGCAGCGTCTTACCTTCGCGCAGAACGTTTTTCTGGGTATGGTCGATGGGCTCCTCGCCGGCGAGGATGCCGAACCAGAACGGGATCGGCAGCGGGCCCGCCACCAACGGGATCGCCGGCTGGACCCACTTGAGCAAGCGCGGCATGCCCGGCACGTCAGCGCCGATGTGGTTGACCATCTCCTGGAACATCATCGTGTGGTTGCACTCTTCGACCGCCTCGTGCAGGCAGTACCGGTATTCCGGAGAACCATTGGGCGCCCAGAACGCGTACTCCATCAGGCCCCGGATGAGGATCGACTCGAAGTGCAGTCCGACCTTCGCGACATTGGACTGACGCCACATGCCGATCTCGATCTGCCGCTCTTTGGGTT
The DNA here is from genome assembly GCF_000559085.1 of Mycolicibacterium aromaticivorans JS19b1 = JCM 16368. NCBI lineage: Bacteria > Bacillati > Actinomycetota > Actinomycetes > Mycobacteriales > Mycobacteriaceae > Mycobacterium > Mycolicibacterium aromaticivorans. The sequence continues at coordinate 1,818,249 of NZ_JALN02000001.1, forward strand.
GCGACTGATACCAGGGATGCTGCCCGATCGGGTCGGTCGCGGGCAGGATCCAGCGCTCGTCGTCGGGTACCACGGCGAACTCGGGCGAATCCCAGTCGATGTCGGTGTACGGGTTGAAGTTTCTGCGCACCGACCCTTCGGACAGCGTCATCAGCTTCTCTACATAGGCGGTGTCGTCCAGCACGTCCATGTTGCCGCGCCAGCGCTGGATGATCTTGGTTCTCGCCATGACAGTCTCCTCAACAGAGGTTTACATTTGGGCGGGTGTTGTACAAACGGTACCGCAGGTATCGCATACATGTCCATACCCGGTTTCGGGCTCGCCCAACGCCTCGGTCTGCACCCTCTGTTTCATGGGCGAACGCACCGCCTCCTAGGCTTGGGGGCATGGCTGATGAGTTGACAATCCCCGCCGATCTCAAGCCCGGCGACGGTCGCTTCGGCTGTGGCCCCTCGAAGGTGCGCCCCGAGCAGCTGCACGCCCTCCAGGCGTCAGCCGCCCTGTTCGGCACCTCGCACCGCCAGGCGCCGGTGAAGAACCTGGTCGGCCGGGTTCGCGACGGTCTGCGCGAGTTCTTCTCGGTGCCCGACGGCTACGAGGTCATCCTGGGCAACGGCGGTGCGACCGCGTTCTGGGACGCCGCCGCGTTCGGCCTGATCGAGAAGCGCTCACTGCACCTCACCTACGGTGAGTTCTCCTCGAAGTTCGCCTCCGCCGCCACGGCCAACCCGTTCATCGACGACCCGATCGTGATCAAGGCGGACGCGGGCAGCGCGCCGGAGCCGCAGTCCGACCCGTCGGTCGACGCGATCGCCTGGGCGCACAACGAGACCTCGACCGGGGTCGCCGTGCCGGTTCGCCGGCCGGAGGGTTCGGAGAACGCCCTGATCCTGATCGACGCGACCTCCGGGGCCGGCGGGCTGCCGGTCGACGTGAGCGACGCCGACGCCTACTACTTCGCGCCGCAGAAGAACTTCGCCAGCGACGGCGGCCTGTGGCTGGCGATCGTCTCCCCCGCCGCACTGGCCCGTATCGAGGCCATCGCCGGGTCGGGCCGGTGGGTGCCCGACTTCCTGTCGCTGCCGATCGCAGTGGACAACAGCCTCAAGAACCAGACGTACAACACCCCGGCGATCGGCACGCTGGTGCTGATGGCCGAGCAGGTCGACTGGATGAACAGCCACGGCGGGCTGGATTGGGCGGTCAAGCGCACCGCCGACTCCTCGCAGCGGCTGTACTCTTGGGCCGAGGCATCGTCGTACGCCACCCCGTTCGTCGCCGATCCCGCGCTACGTTCGCAGGTGGTCGGCACGATCGATTTCACTGACGACGTCGACGCGGCTGCGGTGGCCAAGGCGCTGCGGGCCAACGGCATCGTCGACACCGAGCCGTACCGCAAGCTGGGCCGCAACCAGCTGCGGATCGCGATGTTCCCGGCGATCGAACCCGACGACGTTTCCGCGCTGACGCAGTGCGTCGACTGGGTCGTCGAACACCTCGGCTGACTTCTTCGTCATCCCCGCGTGTCCTAACCGTAATCAAGTCGGGGCTGAGTTAAAGTCCGGGCGAAGGAGGTCGACATGCGAGAACTCAGGGTGATCGGACTCGATGTCGACGGCAGGCACATCATTTGCGAAGGTCCCGACCCGGCCGACAAGTTCACCCTGCAGGTCGACGACCGACTGCGTGCCGCGGTTCGCGGTGACCGGTCGCTGGGCCAGACCCTGAGGGACAAAGAGGTCAAAGGCGTGTTGCGGCCAAGGGATATTCAGGCGCGCATCCGAGCGGGTGCGTCTGTCGAGCAAGTTGCCGCGTCATCCGGCATGGACATCAGCAAGGTCGAGCGATTCGCCCACCCGGTGCTCTTGGAGCGCTCTCGGGCGGCCGAGTTGGCCGGCGCTGCGCATCCGGTGCTGGCCGACGGGCCTGCGGTGACCACGCTGCTGGACACCGTCACCACTGCCCTGGTGGCACGGGGGCACAGCCTCGAGTCGACGTCGTGGGACGCCTGGCGCGGTGAAGACGGCCGCTGGGTGGTGCAGATGGCGTGGCAGGCCGGGCTCTCCGACAACGTCGCGCACTTCCGCTTCAGCCCCGGCGCGCACGGTGGAACCGTGTCTGCCCTGGACGACGCGGCCAGCGAGCTGATCGACCCGACTTTCGAGCGCCCGCTGCGCCCGGTGGCGGTCGTCGCGCAATTGGAGTTCGAGGAGCAGCAGCCCCAACCGGCTCCGGCTCCCGCCGAGGAGAAGCAGGCGCCTGCTCCGGCCTCGGCTCCCGCCCCCGCGCCGAGGGCCAAACGCGCCAAGGCCAAGCCGTCCGTCCCCGGCTGGGAGGACGTCCTGCTCGGGGTGCGTTCCAGCGGCGAGCGCTGACCGGCTAGTGAGCGGCGGCCATCGCCAACAGGGTGATCCACCCGCCTGCGACGCCGATACCGGCCCCGAGGACGAACCACCGTCGTACCGGAATGCGCCGCCAGCCCCATAACGTCGGTGCGAGTCCGCCGACGGCGATCAGGTTCAGCACGATCGCCACCAGCGGATGCACCCGCAGCATGCCGAGGCTGAGCACCACGATTGCGGCGCCCGTCACCGCGGCGACGAAGGCTGCCACGGTCAGACCGGTTCCCCACGGCGTTGTCTCTTCGTTCACGCGGAGATATCTACCTGACCCGCTCGTAGAACGCCAGCGCCGCCGCGGTCGCAACATTCAATGAATCGGTGCCCCGCGACATCGGGATGCGGACCCGGACATCGCTGGCCCGCATCACCGTCTCGGTGAGCCCGGGCCCCTCGGCGCCGACCAGCACAGCGACCCGGTCCCCCGCCAACCCGGCCATCGCCTCGGCCAGGGTCTGCGCCGCCGGATCGGGTGTCATGGCCAGCAGCCGGAATCCGCGCTCACGCAGCTCACCGAGATCGGCCGGCCACCGCTCGGCACGGGCGAACGGCACCAGCAGGGCGTGACCCATCGACACCCGAACCGCACGCCGGTACAGCGGGTCGGCACACCCGGAACCGAACACGACGGCGTCCACCCCGAGTCCGGCGGCATTGCGGAAAATCGAGCCGAGGTTCTCGTGGTCGTTGACGCCTTCGAGCACCGCGACCGTGCGCGCGTCGTCGAGCACTTCTGCCAACGTGAGCGTCGGTGGCCGGCGAGCCGCCGCGAGCACTCCGCGGTTGAGGTGGAAGCCGACCACCTCGGCCATCACCTCGGCCGTGGCACGATAGAACGGCGCCGGTACCCCGGACAGGTCGTCACCGAGTTCGGCCAGACGGCGGTCGGTACCGAGGAACGCGTGCGGCGTGAACCGTGAGGCGATCATCCGCTGGGCTACCAGCACACCCTCGGCGATCACCAATCCCTTGCCGCTGGGAAGGTCCGGTCGGCGGTCGACACTGTTGAGGTCGCGGAAGTCGTCGACGCGGGGATCACCCGGATCGGTGATATCGACGACTTCTATCGCGCCAAAAGCCTTGTCGCTCACGCGTCTTCGTCGACCAGGACGGTCATCAGGTCCGCGGCCCGCAGCAGGATGTCGCGTTCGTCGCTGTCCAGTGTCGCCAGCCGATTGCGCAGCCACTCCTGACTGGCCCGGCGCTCACTGTCGACCAGCGCCGCACCGGCGTCGGAAACCGCCACCAAGACCTGGCGACCGTCGGAGGGATGCGACGTGCGCACCACCAGACCGAGGTCGGCCAGTGACGCGATCACCCGGGTCATCGATGGTGGCCGCACCCGCTCCCGGACCGCCAGCGCCCCCGGCGTCATCGCGCCGTCCTTGGCCAGGGTCGCCAGAGCGGACAACTGCGACAGCGTTACCGGTGATTCGGGCCTGCGGAAGCGCAGCTGGCGCGCCAGACGCATGACAGCCAGCGACAAATCACTGGCCAATCGCAGGTCACCGTCTTTCACGACGCAAACAGTACGACACGACAACACCTGATAAATGATGAACCGACCAACTCCGACGGCTGCATTCCGGGCCATCTCACCCATCGGTTACCTTGGACGACAATGCCTTCCGATCAGCGCGAACCGAGCCCGGAGCCGGTGGCCGAACCCGAGCCCCCGCCGCTGCCCGCGGCGTTGCTCGATCCGTGGCCGGTGATCGTCGTCGGGGCCACGCTGTGGGCGCTGGTGACGATCGTCGCGTTCACCGTCGCGGCGTGCGAGTCCTGGCGCCCGGTCGCGCTCGCCGGGCTGGGCACCGGGGTCGTCGGCACCTCGGTATTCCTGTGGCAGCGCACCGCGGCACGGCGCGGGGCGCGAGGCGCGCAGACCGGCCTCGAGCCGCGCGGACAATAACCCCGTCACGACAAAGGAGAAACGATGGCAGCGCCGCTGTTGCAGGCAGAAATCGAGATCGACGCCCCGGTCGCCAAGGTCTGGACTTTGCTGTCGGATCTGGGCAACATGCCCAAGTGGAGCCCGCAGTGCCGGCTGATGAAGCCGCTCGGTGCGGTGAAACCGGGCACCCGCACCGTCAATCTCAATCGTCGCCACAACCTGTTCTGGCCGACGACGTCGACGATCACCGAACTGATTCCGGAGCGCAAACTGGCGTTCCGGGTCAACGCCAACAACACCGTCTGGAGCTACGAGCTCGAGCCGACCGCCACCGGCACCCGGGTCGTGGAGACCCGGCACGCCGAGAACGGCGTCAAGGCCGTGTCGGCGATGGCGGTGAACGCGGTAATGGGCGGCGTGCCCAACTTCGAGAAGGAGCTGGTCGACGGGATGAACTTGTCGCTGGCGCGCATCAAGGCCGCCGCCGAAGGTTAGGCCTGCTCGCCCGGTTCGGACGCCTCGGGACCCTCGGGTGCCTCCGGGTTTTCAAGGCTCGCCGGGCTTTCGGGCACCTGCGGGGTCCCCGAGACTTCCGGGGTCCACGAGACTTCCGGCTCTTCCGGCGTCGCGGGGGTCGCGGGGGTCGCGATGACCTCGACCACCTCGAGCACACCGTCGTCGTACGGGTCATACAGCGGCGATCCGGTACCCGCCGGCTGCGGGGTGTCCGAGTGCGCGCCGCAGCCGTATTCGAAGTCGACGACGCGGGAATCGGCCGCCATCTCGTTGCAGCACACCCCGAACATCGCGCCGAGCGCTCCGGCCAGCGGAACCATGAAGCCGCAATCGCGGCACACCCGCTTGGTCGCGCGGGCCATCGGTGAATCGGGGCCATGATCGCCGTCGTGCCAGCGCTGCGCGGTCTCGTCGCGACCGAGCGCGCTGAGCACCTGGCGACGGCCGAAGCCGAGCTCGAAGGCGGTGTCGTCGATCAGCGGATCCCCGGTGGCGGTGTAGCCGGGAGCCAGTCGCGGATCATCCTTGCCGGGCGCCAGCAGATCACCGGGGCTCAAGTCGCCGGGCTTGATGCGTTCGTCCCACGGCACCCACGCCGGCGCCAGCAGAGCGGTCGGGCCTGGCACCAGCACGACCTCGCTGAGGGTCGCGTGATCGGCGCCTTCGTAGGCAGCAACCACCACCGCCCACTGCCAGCCCTGATAACCGGGCATGTTCGCCAAGAAGCGATGCGTCGCCGCGGTCTCGTCCTCGAAGCTGACGCCGAGGTATTCGCCCACCGTGTCGCCGCTGTTTTCGACGATGGCCTGCCGTGCCTGCTCCACCGCACCGCTCAGTACGGCGGCAACCGCGTCCGACGGCGCGGCGGCCTGCGCCGGTGCCGTGGCTTCTTTCGCGTCAAGGGTGCTGTCCATCGTGACCAATCTTGCCTCACGGTCTGTGTGTGCAGCCACACCGGTCACGTGCGCGCCCGGCATGCCGGGATAGGGGACAATCGTGAGGTGTCTGAGAGCCGGCGTGACGAACCCCGCGCGAATCCGGCGTTCGGCCCCGATCGCCGCTACTCGGCGGGCGCATCCGGAGAGCACCCGGGCATGGCCAACTACCCCAGCGACGGGGACGGCTACCGGCGCTCGGAGGCCACCCGCCGGTCCAACCCCACGCCCAGCTCCAACCGTTACCTGCCGCCCCTGGGCGACCACCGCACCGAGAACCTCGGGCCCCCACCCGGACCGCGCAGCGCCGACGAACGGGCGACCCGGGGTCGCGGCGCCGCGAACCGCAGCCGCGAGATGGGCACGAAGGTGTATTCGATGGTGCACCGCGCGGCCACGGCCGACGGCGCCGACAAGTCTGGTCTGACCGCGCTGACCTGGCCGGTGGTCGCCAACTTCGCAGTGGACTCGGCGATGGCCGTCGCGTTGGCCAACACGCTGTTCTTCGCCGCCGCCTCCGGCGAGAGCAAGGGCAAGGTCGCGCTGTACCTGCTGATCACGATCGCGCCGTTCGCGGTGATCGCACCGCTGATCGGGCCCGCGCTGGATCGCGTCCAACACGGTAGGCGTGCGGCCCTCGCGATGTCGTTCGTCCTTCGCGCTGCGCTGGCGTTCGTGCTGATCATGGACTACGACGGCGCCACCGGCAGTTATCCGTCGTGGGTGCTCTACCCCTGCGCGCTCGGAATGATGGTGCTGTCCAAGTCCTTCAGCGTGCTGCGCAGCGCGGTGACCCCCCGGGTCATGCCACCGACGATCGACCTGGTGCGCGTCAATTCGCGGCTCACGATGTTCGGTCTGATCGGGGGCACCATCGTCGGCGGCGGTATCGCGGCCGGGGCGGAATACCTGCTCACCACCGTGTTCAAGCTGCCCGGCGCACTGTTCGTGGTCGTCTTCGTCGCCGTGGCGGGCGCCTCGTTGTCGATGCGGATCCCGCGCTGGGTGGAGGTCACCGAAGGCGAGGTGCCTGCCACCTTGACCTATCACGGCGAAAGCGGGCCGCAAGGCTGGGTCGATGAGCCGGCCGCGAAGACCGGCAGACCGCGACAACCGCTGGGCCGCAACATCATCACCTCGCTGTGGGGCAACTGCACGATCAAGGCGATGGTCGGATTCCTGTTCCTGTATCCGGCGTTCGTCGCCAAGGCGCACCAGGCCAGCGGCTGGGTACAGCTGGGCATGCTGGGCCTGCTCGGCGCCGCCGCAGGGATCGGCAACTTCGCGGGTAACTTCACCGCGGCCCGGATGCGACTGGGTCGGCCGGCGATGCTGGTGGTGCGATGCACGATCGCGGTGACCGTCATGGCGATGGTGGCCGCGGTCACCGGCAACCTGATCGTCGCGGCGGTGGCCACGCTGGTCACCTCGGGCGCGACCGCGATCGGCAAGGCGTCGCTGGACGCCTCGCTGCAGGACGACCTGCCTGAGGAGTCGCGAGCGTCGGCGTTCGGCCGCTCCGAATCGGTGCTGCAGCTGGCGTGGGTGATGGGCGGTGCGATCGGAGTGCTGGTGTACACCGAGCTGTGGGTCGGCTTCACCGCGATCAGCGCACTGCTGATCCTCGGCCTTGCCCAGACCATCGTCAGCTACCGCGGTAATTCACTGATCCCCGGCTTCGGCGGCAACCGCCCGGTGCTGGCCGAACCGGAGGGTGCATCGGCGGTGACTCACCGGTGAACCGCTTAACCCGATGGCTTTTGGTGATCGTCGTCGTGCTGGCGTCGGCCGGGGCCGGCGTGGCCGCATGGGCACTGACCCGCGGCACCGAATCGACTTTCCCCGAGATCAGCGCCTATTCGCACGGTAAGGCGGTGCGCATCGGGCCGTACGTGTACTGCAACGTGGTGAACCTCAACGATTGCCAGAACCCGCAGACCCAGGGCCAGCTTTCGGTCACCGAGCGCTACCCGGTGCAGCTCTCCGTTCCCACCGCAATCGGGCGCGCGCCATGGCAGTTGCTGCGCGTGTACGAAGACGAGCGAAATTCCACAACCACCATGTATCGACCCAATACCGAACTGGCAGTGACGATTCCGACGGTCGATCCGCAACGTGGCCGGCTCACCGGCGTCGTCGTGCAATTAGTCACCCTGGTGCAGGACCAGAACGGCGAGCTGCGCGATGCCCCGCATGCCGAGTGGTCAGTCCGTCTGGCCTGGCCCTAAGCCGCGCCGTGCCCGGCGGGCACCCGCTCACTCTCGCGCGTCGGCCCTGGCGGCGTTCCGTCACCAAATGGTCTGCCGCCCAGCGCTTCCCGACCATGCGGCGAAAGCCAGTTCGACAGGTCCGGGCCCTTCGGCACGACACCGGTGGGATTGATGTCCGAATGCACGATGTAGTAGTGCTGTTTGATCTGGACGAAATCGGTGGTGTCGCCGAATCCCGGCGTTTGGAACAGATCTCGGGCATACGCCCACAGCACCGGCATCTCCGCCAGCTTGGACCGGTTGCATTTGAAGTGGCCGTGGTAGACCGGATCGAATCGCGCCAGCGTTGTGAACAGCCGGACGTCGGCCTCGGTGATGCTGTCCCCCACCAGGTACCGCTGATCGGCCAGCCGCTCGGAGAGCCAGTCCAGCGCGGTGAACAACCGGTCGTATGCCTTTTCGTAGGAGTCCTGCGAGCCGGCGAACCCGCAGCGGTAGACGCCGTTGTTCACCTCGGTGTAAATCCTCTGGGCGACCTCGTCGATCTCGTCGCGCAGCGCCTCGGGGTACAGCTGCGGCGCGCCCTCGCGGTGGTAGGCGGTCCACTCGGTAGAGAAGTCGAGCGTAATCTGGGCAAAGTCGTTGGTGACCACCTGACCGGTGGGCACGTCGACGATCGCCGGGACCGTGATGCCTTTCGGATAATCCGGGAACCTCGCGAAGTAGGCGTCCTGCAGCCGCGGAATCTTCAACACCGGATCCACGCCACCGGGATCAAGATCGAAGGTCCAGCTGCGTTGGTCGTGCGTCGGACCGCAGAAGCCGATGGACAACGCGTCCTCCAGGCCCAGCAGCCGGCGCACGATGATCGTCCGGTTCGCCCACGGGCAGGCCCGCGCGACGATCAGCCGGTAGCGGTCGGGTTCGACGGGATATCCGTCAGCGCCGTCGGCGGTGATCCTGGTGGTGATGTAGTTGGTATCGCGATTGAACTCGCCGCCTCCGGCGACATAGGCACCCACGACTCCAGTCTGCGCCAGTTATGCGTCGAGCTCCCGCGCGACTGCCTTGACCACTTCGGACACCCGCCGGGCCACCTTTCGGTCCGGGTAGCGACCCTTGCGCAGCTCGGGCTGCACAGCGCCTTCGAGCAGGGTGATCATGTCCTCGACCATGCCGTGCAGTTCGTCCGGAGTGTGCTTGCGCTCGACGGGTGTGGCCTCACGCCGGGTCCTGGTCAGGCTTGGCGGCGGATCGATCAGCTTGACGCTCAACGCCTGTGGGCCGCGGCGCCCGGATGCCAGCCCGAACTCGACGCGCTGGCCGGCCTTCAGACCTTCGACGCCCTCAGGCAGTGCCGACGCACGGACGTAGACGTCCTCGCCTTCCTCCTGGGACAGGAAGCCGAATCCCTTCTCGGCGTCGTACCACTTCACCTTGCCGGTCGGCACTGGTCTCACCTGCTTGTCTGACGGGGTTCATGACAACATGACGAAGCGTCCCGCCGGTGCAGGACGCGTGCCGGTGATCCTACTCGGGAAGACCTACGGCCAGCACCAGAGTTTAGTTCGGTAGGCTGGGCAAACCGCTGGAGGAGACATGCGCCTGATCCTGAACGTCGTCTGGTTGCTGTTCGGCGGGCTGTGGCTTGCCCTGGGCTACCTGCTGGCCGCGCTGGTCAGTTTCGTTCTGATCATCACCATTCCGTTCGGCTTCGCCTCGTTGCGGATCGCCAACTACGCGCTGTGGCCGTTCGGGCGGACCATCGTCGACAAGCCGGGCCCGCGCCCTGGCGCACTGGTCGGCAACGTCATCTGGATCGTGCTTTTCGGCGTATGGCTAGCCATCGGTCACCTGCTGAGCGCGGCGGCAATGGCGATCACGATCATCGGGATCCCGCTGGCGCTGGCCAACCTCAAACTCATCCCGGTCTCCCTGGTGCCGCTGGGCAAGGAGATCGTGCCCGCCGATCACGCTCGGGTGGCGGCATGACCGTGGTCGGGCTGGGAGTGCCTGCGATCCGCCGCGACGACGACGTGCCGGCAGCGGACATGCCGCGCAGTGGACCTCTTGTCGACACGTTCGGCCGGGTGGCCACCGATCTGCGGGTGTCGCTGACCGACCGATGCAATCTGCGCTGTACCTACTGCATGCCTGCCGAGGGACTGGACTGGCTCCCCGGCGACGACCTACTCACCCGCGACGAGCTGGTGCGGCTGCTCACGCTCGCGGTGACCCGGCTCGGCATCACCAGCGTCCGCTTCACCGGTGGCGAGCCGCTGCTCTATCGAGGGCTCGAAGACGTGGTGTCCGCGGTGGCCGCTCTGAACCCGCGTCCTGAGATCGCGCTGACCACCAACGGGGTGGGCCTGGCCCGTCGTGCCCGGGCTCTGGCCGATGCGGGCCTGAATCGGGTCAACGTGTCGCTCGACAGCCTTGACGCGGGGCAGTTCGCCGCCATCACCCGGCGGGACCGCCTCTCCGACGTTCTCGACGGTCTGTCCGCGGCGTCCGAGGCCGGTCTCGGGCCGGTCAAGGTCAACGCGGTCCTGGATGCGGTCAGCGGCCTCGACGACGCCGTCGAGCTGTTGGAGTACTGCCTGCGATACGGCTACCAATTACGCATCATCGAGCAGATGCCGCTCGACGCCGGTCACCTGTGGCGCCGAGACGCCAACCTGAGCGCCGACGAGATCTACGCGGCACTGGCCGAGCACTTCACCCTCACCACGGATCCGGCACCGCGCGGGTCGGCTCCGGCCCAGCTCTGGCAGATCAACGGTGGCCCGGCGACGGTCGGGATCATCGCCTCGGTCTCGCATGCGTTCTGCGCGGCCTGCGACCGAACCCGCTTGACCGCCGACGGGCAGATCCGTAACTGCCTGTTCGCGGCCGAGGAGACCGATCTGAGGGCGCTGCTGCGCAAGGGCGCCGACGATGTGGCGCTGGAGTCGGCATGGCGCGCGGCGATGTGGCGCAAGGCGGCCGGCCACGGCATCAACGATCCGGATTTCGTTCAGCCCCAACGGCCGATGAGCGCGATCGGGGGCTGAGGTGGCCGAATCAGTACAGGTGACTGTGCGTTTCTTCGCTGCGGCGCGCGCCGCCGCGGGCACCGAGTCGGATCTGCTCACCGTGCCGCCCGGCGCGACAGTCGCCGATTTGGTCGACGAATTAGCTTGTCGCAACGCGGAATTAGCGCGGGTGTTACAGCGCTGCTCATATCTGCGCGACGGAATCGCGGTGCGAAACAAGGCGACAGCCCTGCAATCCGGCCAGACCCTCGACGTGTTACCCCCGTTTGCCGGCGGTTGAGCGTGATTTACGTCACATCACGATCAGGTCACGAGATGGCCACGTCGCGGTTTAGTGCCGTAACTACCTGGGCGAACGTCGGGCCGTCTAGGGGCTTTAACCTTTTTTAAGGTTTGCCAGTACCAGAAACGCCCGGATTTGCAAAAGATGACGGGTCCCGCCGATCCCATTACCGTCTCTCGAAGGTCAGCCCCCTCAACCCGGGCAGACCCTCTTCGCTCTTAGCGCTGAGCTCCATCCAAGGAGCGGAGAGACCGACGAACACCATGGATGGAGGCGGGGGACCCACCGGTCCACCGATAGGACTCGGAGCCGCAAAGCTCCTTGGGGTGAAGCCGAAATCGTTTCCACCAGAGACGACGACGGCCGGGCGACCTCTCCAGCCCGAACCCGACAGCTGACCTCGCAGGCGCATTGAAGAGAGGAACACTTCGCCATATGAGTGGACGGCATCGCAAGCCCACTTCATCGTCAGTCAGCGTCGCCAAGATCGCAGTCACCGGTGCGGTCATCGGAGGCGGCAGCCTTGCCTTCGCCAGCCAGGCCCAAGCGGCTCCGGATGCCGAATGGGATCAGGTTGCCCGTTGTGAGTCCGGCGGAAACTGGGGCATCAACACCGGCAACGGTTACCAGGGTGGTCTGCAGTTCTCCCCCAGCACCTGGTCCGCGCACGGCGGCGGTCAGTACGCCCCCGCCGCGAACATGGCCAGCAAGGACCAGCAGATCGCCATCGCCGAGCGTGTCCTGGCCAGCCAGGGCCGTGGCGCCTGGCCGGTGTGCGGACGCGGCCTGTCGGGCGCGACCCCGCGCAATGTGGTGAACGAGCCCACTCCGGAAGACGCTCAGATTCAGCCCGCCGGTTTCGAGGCGCCCGCGCCGGACGCTCCGGCGCCCGACGCCCCGGCAGATCTGCCGCCCGCTCCGCAGGATCTGCCCCCGGCTCCGGCCCCGCAGGATCTCCCGCCGGCACCGCAGGACCTCTCGCCGGCCCCGCAGGATCTGCCGCCGGCTCCGGCCCCGCAGGATGTCCCGCCGGCACCGCAGGACCTGCCCCCGGCTCCCGCCCCGCAGGATGTCCCGCCGGCACCGCAGGACCTGCCCCCGGCACCCGCCCCGCAGGACCTGCCCCCGGCACCCGCCCCGGCCCCGCAGGATCTGCCCCCGGCACCCGCTCCGGCCCCGCAAGATCTCCCGCCGGCTCCGCAACCGGGTGTCGTCCCGGTCGCTCAGGATGTCGCCCCGCCGGCCGCCGCGCCGGTGATCGACACCGCCCTGCAGGTACCCGCCCCCGAGGCGCCGGCAAATCCTGGCGACCAGACCGTCACCGTCCAGGCAGCGTCGATCCACTTCGTCCCGCAGGCTCCGGCCGACCCCGCGGTTCCGCCGACCCTGCCGCCCACCCCTGCCCCCGCGCCCGCCGACCCCGCGCCGGCGCCCGCCGCCCCGGGGACCGACGCGGTCGCCGCCAGCCCGACAGGACAGCTGCCTGACGGCATGCCGCACCTGACGAGCCCGGAGAACCTGCCGCCAGGCACCAGCGATCAGCCGGAAGGGCCGCAGGAAGGCCCGAATGTCACGTACCTCAAGGAACTGTGGCACGCGATCCAGACGCAGCAGGTCAGCAAGGGCGACGCGCTGCTGGCCCTGACCCAGCGTCCGATGAACACCCCGGTGACCAACGATCCGAGCATGGGCACTCCGCCCGGTGATCCCAATGCCCCGGCGCCGGCCCCGGCCGACCCGAACGCACCTCTGGTTCCGGCTGCCCCCGCACCGGCACCGGGACCGGCACCCGCTCAGTAGGCGATCACGCCGAGTTCACCCACTCGTCGGTTCCGTCGGCGAAAAACTGGTGCTTCCACACCGGTAGCCGCTCTTTGACGGTGTCGACGAGCAGGGCGCACGCCTCGAACGCCGCTTGCCGGTGGTCGGCCGCAACGGCGGCCACCAGCGCGGCGTCTCCGATGTGCAGTACGCCGACTCGGTGGCTGGCGGCGATCGCCCGCACACCGGTGGCTTTCCCAGCCACCTCGGCGACCGCCTCGAACAAGGTCTGCTCGGCCAGCGGATGCGCGGAGTACTCCAGCCGCACCACGTCTCGGCCGCCGTCGTGGTTTCGCACCACCCCGGAGAAGCCCACCACCGCGCCGGCGGCCTCGTCGGCGACCAGCTCTTCGTGCTCGGTCAGCGAGATCGGACCCTCGACGAGCGCGGCCCGCAGAATGCGTGTCATCGGCGGTGGTCCCCTCCGGACAGTTGGTCCAACGCGTGGTCCAGCACGTCGGCGAGCACCGATAAGCCGTCGCGCACCCCGCCGGTCGAGCCGGGCAGGTTGATCACCAGTGTGCGGCCCGCGACGCCGCACACCCCGCGAGACAACACCGACGTCGGCACCGCCGGCAGACCCGACCGGCGGATTTCGTCGGCCAGGCCGGGGATCTGGTAGTCGAGAACGCCGAGGGTCGCCTCCGGGGTGGCGTCGGTCGGTGAAATCCCGGTACCGCCGGAGGTGATGACGACGTCGGCTCCGGCGTCGATCGCCGCGCGCAGCGCGTCCCCGACGGCGCTACCGTCCACCACGACGCTGGCATCGGGTACGTCGAAGCCGCGCTCGGCGAGCCAGGCGACGACGATCGGTCCGGTCCGATCTTCGTAGACACCAGTTGCTGCCCGGGTGGAGGCGATCACGACCCGTGCGGAGCGCGTCATGTCTCGCGCACCCACAGGCCGGTCTTGCCGCCCTCTTTGCGCAGCACCCGGATGTCCTCGAGGCGCGCGGCGGGGTCGACGGCCTTGATCATGTCGTACAGCGTCAGGGCGGCGACGGTCACGGCGGTCAGCGCCTCCATCTCGACCCCGGTGCGGTCGGTCGTGCGTACCGAGGCGGTCATGCCGACGACGGCGTCACCGATCGCGAACTCGATGTCGACCCCGGTCAGGGCGAGGTGGTGGCACAGCGGGATCAGATCGGATGTGCGCTTGGCTGCCAGGATCCCGGCCACCCGCGCGGTCGCGAGGGCGTCGCCCTTGGGCAGGCCGCCCGCCGTGATCAGCTCGACGACCTCGGCGGTGGTATGAACGGACCCGGCCGCCACCGCGGTGCGGGTGGTGGCAGCCTTGTCGGTGACATCGACCATGTGCGCGGCACCGTGCTCGTCGAGGTGCGAGAGGCGACGCTGCGGTCCGTCGGTCACCGTTTACTTGTTGACGACGGTGACCGGGTGCAGGTACGGCAGGTCAGAGGCCGGCAGCGGGAACGTGATGTCGCCGAACGGGGACAGCGCGCCGGTCCGGTCAGCGGCAAGCTCGCTCACCGCGTGGTCGTCGGGGTCGCTGGTCGGCCAGCCATTGTCGACATACCTTGTCTTCTTCTCAGCCACGGCAACATTCTGTCATCTCACGGCCCGGCTTGTGCACACAGGCGGCTGTTTTACGCTGGTCAACAATGAGTGCACAGTCCGGGCGGCCTGCGGGCAGGAGCGAAGCGACCCGGGAAGACAGCCCTGGTGTGCCGCTGGGCGCCTGGCTGGCCGATCTGCCCGACGACCGGCTGATCCGCCTGCTGGAACTGCGGCCGGACCTTGCTCAGCCAGCCCCCGGCAGCATCGCCGCGCTGGCCGCCCGTGCGGTGGCCAGGCAATCGGTCAAGGCAGCCACCGACGAGCTGGACTACCTGCGGCTCGCGGTTCTCGACGCCCTGATCGTGCTGCACGCCGAGACCGCGGCAACCCCGGTGGCCAAGTTGGTCGCCCTGGTCGGCGAGCGCGCCGACGAGAAGTCGGTCATGTCCGCGCTCGACGACCTGCGTGAACGCGCGCTGGTGTGGGGCGACAGCGAGGTGCGGGTGTCGGCCGAAGCCGCCGCGGCGCTGCCCTGGTACCCCGGCCAGGCGATCGGCGAGGACTCCGCCCGGTCGGGGGCGGAGATCTCCGCCGCGATCAACACCCTCGACGAACCCCAGCTCGAACTGCTGGACCGGTTGCTGATGGGTTCCCCGGTGGGCCGTACCCGTGACGCCGCGCCAGGCGCACCGGCCGACCGGCCTGTGCCACGGCTGCTGGCGGCCGGACTGCTGCGCCAACTCGATGCCGAGACGGTGATCCTGCCGCGGAACGTCGGTCAGGTGCTGCGCGGTGAGGAGCCCGGCCCGGCGAGCCTGACCCCACCGGACCCGGTGTCCGGCACCACCACCGTCGCCGACGTCGATGCCGCCGCGGCAGGCGCCGTCCTCGACTTGATCCGCGAGATCGAACTGGTCATCGAATCCCTCTCTGCCGCACCGGTTTCCGAGTTGCGCAGCGGCGGCCTGGGGGTGCGCGAAGCCAAGCGACTGAGCAAGCTGACCGGAATCGACGAACAACGCCTCGGACTGGTCCTGGAGGTCAGCTCGGCGGCCGGCCTCATCGCCAGCGGCACTCCCGACCCGGAACCCCAGGACGGCGCGAGCCCGTATTGGACGCCGACGGTGGCCGCGGACCGTTTCCTGGAGACGCCCACCGCCGCCCGCTGGCATCTGTTGGCCAGCAGCTGGCTGGAACTGCCGTCGCGTCCCGGCCTGATCGGCAGCCGCGGCCCCGATGGCAAACCTTATGCCGCACTGTCTGATTCGCTGTACTCGACGGCCGCACCGCTGGATAGGCGACTGCTGCTGGAGCTGCTCGCCGAGCTGCCCCCCGGCTCCGGCGTGGATGCCCCGCACGCCTCGCGGGCCCTGATCTGGCGCCGGCCGCGGTGGGCGGCCCGGCTGCAGCCCGAACCGGTGGCGCACCTACTCGACGAAGCCCACGCGGTGGGCCTGATCGGCCGCGGCGCACTGAGCACACCGGCGCGGGTGTTACTCGCCGGGAGCGACGACGCCGCGATCGACGCGATGGGCACGGCGCTGCCCGCACCGATCGACCATTTCCTGGTGCAGGCCGACCTGACCGTCGTGGTTCCCGGGCCGCTGCAGCGCGACCTTGCCGACGAACTGGCGGCGGTGGCCGCAGTGGAATCGGCCGGCGCCGCCATGGTGTACCGGGTCAGCGAAGCCTCGATCCGGCATGCCCTGGACACCGGGCGCACCGCGGGCGGCCTCCACACCTTTTTCGGGCGGTACTCGAAAACACCTGTCCCCCAAGGTTTGACGTATCTCATCAACGACGTCGCCCGCCGACACGGTCAGTTGCGGGTCGGCATGGCGTCGTCGTTCCTGCGCTGCGAGGACCCGACGTTGCTCGCCCACGCGGTCGCCGCGCCGGACTTGGAACATCTGGAGGTGCGACTGTTGGCGCCCACAGTGGCGGTGTCGCAGGCTCCGATCGGTGACGTGCTCGCCGCGTTGCGCGCAGCGGGCTTCGCACCGGCAGCCGAGGATTCGTCCGGGGCGATCGTCGATCTCCGGCAGCGCGGTGCGCGGGTGTCCACGCCCCAACACCGCCGCCCGTTCCGCGCGTTGCCCAAGCCGAGCACGGACACCCTGGCCTCGGTGGTGGCAGTGTTGCGGCGAATGGATTCGACCACCCCCTTCGCCAACGTCCGCCTGGATCCCGCAGTGTCGATGGCCCTGTTGCAGCAGGCGGCCATGGAACAAAAAGACGTGGTGATCGGTTATGTCGACGCGGCCGGGGTCGCCACCCAGCGGGTGGTACGCCCGCTCACCGTCAGCGGCGGTCAGCTGATGGCGTGGGATCCCGCTCAGGGCCGCCCTCGGGAGTTCGCGGTGCATCGCGTGACGTCGGTGATGTCGGCCGACGCTGGATAATGGAGCGTTATGACAGACGGCCCCCTCATCGTGCAGTCCGACAAGACCGTGCTGCTCGAAGTCGACCACGAGCTTGCCGGTGCGGCCCGCTCCGCGATCGCTCCGTTCGCGGAGCTCGAACGCGCCCCTGAGCACATCCACACCTATCGCATCACCCCGCTGGCGTTGTGGAACGCCCGCGCTGCCGGTCACGATGCCGAGCAAGTGGTCGACGCGCTGGTCAGCTTCTCGCGTTATGCCGTGCCGCAGCCGCTGCTGGTGGACATCGTCGACACGATGGCCCGATACGGCCGGCTGCAGCTCGTAAAGCATCCCGCACACGGCCTCACGCTGGTCAGCCTCGACCGGGCGGTGCTCGAAGAGGTGTTGCGCAACAAGAAGATCAACCCGATGCTCGGCGCGCGGATCGACGACGACACCGTGATCGTCCATCCCAGCGAGCGCGGCCGGATCAAGCAGATGCTGCTCAAGATCGGCTGGCCGGCCGAGGATCTGGCCGGCTACGTCGACGGCGAGGCCCACCCGATCGACCTCGACCAGGACGGCTGGGAACTCCGCGACTACCAGCAGATGGCCGCCGATTCGTTCTGGGACGGCGGCTCGGGTGTGGTGGTCCTGCCGTGTGGCGCGGGCAAGACGCTGGTGGGCGCGGCGGCGATGGCCAAAGCCGGTGCGACGACGCTGATCCTGGTCACCAACACCGTTGCGGGCCGACAGTGGAAGCGCGAGTTGATCGCGCGGACGTCGCTGACCGAGGAGGAGATCGGCGAGTACTCCGGCGAGCGCAAGGAGATCCGCCCCGTCACCATCGCCACATACCAGGTGATCACCCGGCGCACCAAGGGCGAGTACAAGCATCTGGAGCTGTTCGACAGCCGGGACTGGGGCCTGATCATCTACGACGAGGTGCACCTGCTGCCCGCACCGGTGTTTCGGATGACGGCCGACCTGCAGTCCCGCCGCCGGCTGGGGCTGACGGCGACACTGATCCGCGAGGACGGTCGCGAGGGCGACGTGTTCAGCCTGATCGGTCCCAAACGGTACGACGCACCGTGGAAGGACATCGAGGCTCAGGGCTGGATCGCGCCCGCGGAGTGCATCGAGGTGCGCGTGACGATGACCGACAACGAGCGGATGTTGTACGCGGTCGCCGAGCCGGACGAGCGTTACAAGCTCTGCTCTACCGCGCACTCGAAGATCGCGGTGGTGAAATCCATCCTGGCCAAACATGACGGAGAGCCGACGCTGGTGATCGGCGCCTACCTGGACCAGCTCGACGAGCTCGGCACCGAGCTGGGCGCTCCGGTGATCCAGGGTTCGACGAAGAACGCCGAGCGCGAAGAGCTCTTCGACGCCTTCCGCCGCGGCGAGGTCAAGACCCTCGTGGTGTCCAAAGTGGCGAACTTCTCCATCGACCTGCCGGAAGCCTCGGTGGCCGTTCAGGTTTCGGGAACCTTCGGCTCACGCCAGGAAGAGGCCCAGCGGCTCGGTCGGCTGCTTCGTCCCAAGCACGACGGCGGCGGGGCGGTGTTCTATTCGGTGGTCTCCCGCGACAGCCTCGATGCCGAGTACGCCGCGCACCGGCAGCGGTTCCTGGCAGAACAGGGCTACGGCTACATCATCAAAGACGCCGACGACTTGCTCGGCCCGGCACTCTGACCACCGAAACCAAACATTGCCGCACCAGCCTGTCGGCAAAAGTTCATCATTCGACGAGATGAACGCCGCGCTCGCTAAACCAATGTGACAGCGAACGCCGCAGCGACACGTTAGTCTTCGCCACGACACGTGGTCTGGCGTAAAGGGGACGGTCGTGAGCGCAGCGGGCTTCATCGGACGGGTTGGCGGTTTGGCAGTCGCGTTAGGTGTGGGCGCCGCGGTGTTCGGCGGCGCGACAGCCTGGGCGGACAGTACCGACTCGGGCGGTTCCTCGGCCCACGCCAATTCGGCCCGATCGACGCTCGGCGACGGCGGCCCGGGCGCAGGCAAGATAGCGGGCACCAAGGCGCAGATGGCTTCGCGGCGCTCCCGTCCGGCCACGACGCTGCGTGCGCAGTCGGACACGCTGACCGCGGCGGCGTCAGTACCCGGGGCGGTGTCGACCGATACGCCGACACCTGTCACCCCCGCGGTGCCGGCCGGTTCGCCGTTGGAATTGGCGGGTTTGGCGACCAGTCGACGTGCCTCCGCTGCCCCGGCTACCGCCGTCGCGGCGTCGATCACGCCGAAGGTCTCGATTCAGGCGGCCGCCGCACAGAACACGGCACTGATCATGGGGCCCAGCGGCGTTCCGATCCCGAGCCCCACCTATATCCAGAACGTCTTCGATCTCTACATCGCTCCGACCTTTCCCGACGCCGTGAAATTCCAGCTGGATACCCCCGAGGGGCTGTATCCGATCACCGGGGTCAAGAGCCTGCCGCTGAACGTATCTGTCCAGCAGGGCATTCAAATCCTCACCACTGCGATCGCCAACCAGGTCGGCGCGGGAAACATCGCGACGGTGTTCGGCTATTCGCAGAGTTCGATCATCTCCTCACTCGTGATGAGTCTGCTGCCCTCGAACACGCCGGTTCAGTTCGTCCTGGTGGGCAACGAGATGAACCCGAACGGTGGCTTTCTCTCCAGATTCCCGAACCTGAAACTGCCGAGCCTCGGCCTGGATTTCTACGGGGCTACACCCGAGAATCTATTCCCGACAACGAATTACACCCTCGAATACGACGGATTCGCCGACTTCCCGAAATATCCACTGAATTTCCTCGCCGATCTCAACGCCGGGCTCGGCATCATCTTCGTACACACCAAGTACGCAGATCTGACGTCAGCACAGGTCGATTCGGCCATCGCATTGCCGACCACCGACCCGTCGCAGAAGTACTACATCATCCCGACCGAGAATCTGCCGCTGCTGGAGCCGCTGCGATTGATTCCGGTCATCGGCAACCCCATCGCCGATCTGTTGCAGCCGGCCTTGAAGGTGATCGTCAACCTCGGCTATGGCAACCCCAACTACGGCTGGTCGACTGACGGATATGCGAACGTGCAGAGCACTTTCGGGTTCATTCCCGACGTCAACTGGGGTCAGGTGGCCCAACTCTTCGCCGCCGGCGTCGCGCAGGGCATCAGCGATTTCGTCGCCGACATCAGTCCGGGCGGAATCATGTGGCAGGAGCTGGCGGCTCTGCATCTGCCGAAACCCGTTCCGGCACCGGTATTCCCGGCCCCCACGGGCGTCATTTCGGCCCTGCAGACGGTCATCTCCGACGTCGCGTACACAATCTCGAGCAGCTCGGCAGCGCTCTATGCGGCAGCATTGCCTACCGCGGACATCGTCAACGCCATCGGCACCATGTTGCCCGCCTATGACGCCAACCTGTTCCTGGGCGGTATTCAGCAGGCCCTGAGCGGCGACGTCATCACAGGCTTGGTCAACGCCGTCGGCCTGCCGCTTGCCGCGACCGTCGGACTGGGCACCACCGCTGCACTGATCGAGGTGCTTGTCTTGTTGCAGGCCGTCGAGGGGTTCTTCGGCCAGGAGACCAACGTTTAGGTATACAGCGATCGGCTACAGCGAAAGTATTGTCGCCGAGGCGGTTCCGGGTGCGCCGTACACCTGCGCCAAGCCCACCCGCGGGCTGCCCGGCACCTGACGCTCGCCTGCCTCGCCGCGCAGCTGGCGCACGAGCTCGTGCATCTGTCGCAGACCCGACGCACCGATCGGCTCACCGTTGGCGATCAGTCCACCATCGGTGTTGATCGGCAGCGAGCCGTGGATCTCGGTCGCCCCGTCGGCCAGCAGCTTCTCCTGCTCGCCGTCGGCGCACAGACCGGTCTCGGCCATGTGGATGATCTCCGCACCGGCATCGGTGTCCTGCAGCTGCGCGATGTCGATGTCCTCGGGACCGATCCCGGCCTCCTCGTAGGCCGCCTTGGCGGCGTAGACGGTCGGCGACACGTCCTCGTCGAGCGGGGCCGAGGTGCCGTGCACCTCGTAGGCGCCGAACGTCCTCGTCCGAATCTCGCTGGCGCGCACGTAGACCGGCTTGTCGGTGAATCGGTGCGCGATGTCGGCGCGGCACATGATGACCGCGGCGGCGCCCTCGTCGGGCGCGCAGAACATGTACTGCCGCAGCGGGTAGTTCAACACCGGCGACGCCATGATCTCGTCCACGGAGATCTCCTTGCGGCGGAAGGCATTCGGGTTCAGCACGCCATTACGGAAGTTCTTGTTGGCCACCCGCGCCAGCGTCTCCTCGGAGATACCGTGATCGTGGATGTACCGGTTGGCCTTGATACCGAAGAACTTCGTGGTGACGAACTGCCCGTTCTCGGCATACCACTGCGGCAGTGCCAACTTGGCCGGGTCGTCGGTGAACGCGCCGCGCGGGTGCTTGTCCAGGCCCACGGCGATGCCGATGTCGTACTTGCCGAGCCGGATCGTGTCCGCGGTCTGCTGGATCGCGCTCGCCGCGGTGGCGCAGGCATTGAAGACGTTGGTGAAGGTGATGCCGGTCAGCCCGACCAGGCGCGTCACCGCGTCCGGATTGGACACCTCATAGCTGCCGCCGAAACCGAACTGGATGTCCTTCCACTGCGCACCCGAATCCTGCAGTGCCAGCTCGATCGCCTCGGCACCCATCTGCATGGCGGTCTTGTCGAACCGGCCGAACGGATGCAGGCCCACACCGATGATCGCAACGTCATTGCTCATGCCGCTCACGCCCCCACCGGTGCGAACGCGAACGTGACGACCTCATTGCCGTCGGCGTCGGTCGCGAACGGGATCATCGTGAGTTCGACGTCCATGCCCCACTTCAGCTTTTCCGGATCGTTCTCGGTGAGCCGACCCTCGACACGCACCACGGCTTGTTCCCCCTGGCCGAGCTGCACCAGGCCGACGCCGAACGGCACGAAATCCTTGCCGGTGGGACCGATGTAGGGGGCGCCGGGCGGGAAGCCCTGCGTGGTCCAGGCGACCAGGGTGCCGCGCCGCGGCAGCTTGACCTCGTTCATGCCGCCCGCGCTGCACCGCGGGCACCGGTCCTGGCTCGGAAAGACCACGGCCGAACAGCTGGCACATTCGCTGCCGATCAGCTGCGGGTTGTCAGCGGGCCAAGTGGAGATTTCGGGCGCCAGGGCCTTTTGCATAGCGGCATCCTTCGTAGTCCAAATCGGTAGCCGGATCGTACAACACTGTTGGCTACGAATGGAAACCGCATTCTCATCTGAATGCACGCCCTTCTCAGGCGGCACGGCTCACATGAGCGCGGGCATCACCTCACGCTCGAACAGTTCGATGCCGGACCGGTCGTAGGCCGCTTCCGGGAAGTAGCAGATGACGTACTCGCAGCCCAGGTCCCGCAGCGCGGTCAGGCTCTCGATGACCTGCTCGGGCGTGCCCGCAGCCGATCCCGGCGCACTGACCGTCGTCATCATTGCGTCCGCGGCCGCATCACCGCAGATGCCGGCCAGCCGGTCGCGGACACGCTTCACCCGCGCCGCAACGTCGTCGGTGGATGTGCCGAGGATCGCGTTGACGTTGGCCGAGCGGACGATCGCGTCGAAGTCCGTTCCGACCTCACGGCAGTGCTCGGCGAGCACCTGCGACTTGTGCGCGAACCCGTCCGGCTCGGAGGTGAAGTTGGTGTACTCCGCGTACTTCGCCGCGATCTTGAGCGTCACCTTCTCGCCACCGCCGGCGATCCACAGTGGAATACTGTTCTCCTGCAAGGGCTTCGGCGCAACGATCGCCCCGTCGACCTGATAGTGCCTGCCCGCAAAGCTCACTTTCCCGTCACGCCAGGCGTCCCGCATGATCTGGACGCCCTCGTCGAGTCGGGCCAACCGCACGCCGGCGGAGGGAAAGCCGTACCCGTAGGCCCGCCATTCGTGCTCGTACCAGCCGCCGCCGATGCCCATCTGCACGCGGCCGCCGGAGATGATGTCGGTGGTGGCGGCAACCTTGGCCAGGTAGACCGGGTTTCGATAGCTCATCGCCGTGCACATCTGGCCGAGCTTGATCCGGGAGGTGGTCGCCGCGTACGCCGCCATCAGCGTCCACGCCTCGTGGGTGGCCTCGTCGGTCGGGATCGGCACGGTATGGAAATGGTCGTAGACCCAGAGCGAGTCCCATGGACCCGCATCGGCATGGTCGGCCAGATCACGCATTACCTGCCAGTGCTTTTCAGTGGGAATGCCGGCCAGATCCAGTCGCCAGCCCTGCGGGATGAACAGTCCGAAGCGCATGGCCCGACTCTACGGACGAGCGCGCCGCCCGACCAGAGCACAATCGGCGCCAACCGGGAGGGCTCCGTCGTGTCCGTGACGGTGACATGCGGCCGGTGCAGCTATCCCGGTCCGGACGCAGGAGTTACGGGCCCTGGACGGCAATCGGCCCCTCCCATACGGGAGGGGCCAATGCTCCCCCTTGCCTCCTCATTCCCCTGGCGTAATGCCCATCACACCGCAAAAACTAGCTGAGAGCAAGCTGAGATGGCGTAATTCAGCAAAAAATCTTGATCGCGCAGGCAAATGAATCGCGAACACTGGTTCCGCTATCCACTTTGGACATACCGCCAGATCAGGAGCAGTCAATCGAAACCGCGTTAGCGGGGTCAAGTCCAGGGACGTGGTGTACGACGTCGTCGGGTGATTCTTCGAGTTGATGGTTCAGGCGGTGAGCGCCTCTGTGGTGGCCTCCTGTTCTGTCGGTGAGTTCTGGACGGCTTGTGATTTGCTGAGGACGTCCAGGCCGAGGTAGCGCCGGGATTCGGCCCATTCGTCGTGCTGTTCGGCCAGGACGGCACCGACGAGGCGGATCAGGGCGCCCCGGTCGGGGAAGATGCCGACGACGTCGGTGCGACGGCGGATCTCCTTGTTCAGCCGTTCCTGGGGGTTGTTGGACCAGATTTGGCGCCAGATCTGCTTGGGGAACGCGGTGAACGCCAGCAGGTCCGCGCGAGCATTCTCCAAGTGCTCGGCGACCTTGGGGAGCTTGTCGGCGAGCGCGTCGATGATCCGATCATATTGCGCAGCAACGGAATCAGCGTCCGGCTGGTCATACACCGAATGCAGTAGCGTGCGCACCCACGGCCACGACGACTTCGGGGTGATGGCCATCAGGTTGGTGGCGTAGTGCGTACGGCAGCGCTGCCAGGCCGCGCCAGGCACGGTGGCGCCGATCGCGGCCACCAGCCCCGCGTGCGCGTCGGAGGTGACCAGTTTGACCCCGGATAGGCCGCGGGCGGTCAGCGATCGCCAGAACGCCAACCAGCCCGCCCCGTCCTCGGCCGTGGTGACGTCGATGCCGAGGATCTCGCGGTAACCCTCGGCGTTCACACCGGTCGCGATCAGCGCATGCACGTTGACCACGCGACCGCCCTCGCGGACCTTGAGGACCAGGGCATCGGCCGCGACGAACGTGTACGGCCCGGCATCGAGTGGCCGCGTGCGGAACGCCTCCACGGCGGTGTCGAGTTCCTTGGCCATCACCGAGACCTGCGATTTCGACAGCCCGGAGATGCCCAGCGTGCCGACCAGTTTGTCCATCCGCCGCGTCGAGACGCCCAGCAGGTAGCAGGTGGCCACCACCGTGGTCAGGGCCCGCTCGGCGCGTTTGCGTCGTTCCAGCAGCCAATCGGGGAAGTAGGAGCCCTGCCGCAGTTTCGGGATGGCGATGTCCAATGTGCCTGCCCGCGTGTCGAAGTCACGGTGGCGGTAGCCGTTGCGGTGGTTGGTTCGCTCCCCGCTGCGCTCGCCGTAGCCGGCGCCGCACAGTGCGTCGGCCTCGGCACCCATCAGGGTGTGGATGAACATCGACAGCAGCTCGCGCAGCACGTCGGGATGAGCGGCGGTGAGTCGCTCGGTCAGGACCTGCTGCAGGTCGATATCGTGGACAGTGGTCATCGCGTGTGTTCCTTCTTTGCTCGAGTGACTTTGGACGGTCCCTCGAAGAATCACGCGATGACCTTCAATCACTCGGCTACGACACGCCGGTACCGCTAATCAGGTCCGACTCGTACACCACTCTGCTGGACGCAACCGTTAGCGGCAAATAGTGCGTCAAGTGTCGAATAGGGCAATTCACTCAGCAACTGAGGTCACGAGTCGGCATATGCACAAACGCACGTGAGTTTGCTCTTACTGACTGCTCCGACATTTATCGCAGGTCACAGGCGTCCGAAAGTTCAGTTACCGGATTTGCGATTTTGCAGCGGGGCGCCGCGGCGTGAACCGGACCCCGAGCCGGGTGTCGGCACACAGTCGTGCGTGCTGGCAATGCCGCGGTTCGGCCCCCGCCTACTCCGGGCCACCGGAGTACATCGCGGCTATGTCACGAAGCGAAACTTTGAGCGACTGGTTGCGCGGAAGTTCGGCGACGACAACCACCTCGACGGGCACATGATGCTTGGGCAGCGCACCACGGACCCGGGCCACCAGGTCGGCCGGGTCGGGTGCCGGGGCGCCGGGAACCGCTTCCACCGCCGCGAACGGGACCTCGCCGAGGCGGGGATCGGGAACCCCGACGACGGCGGCGTCGCGCACCGACGGGTGGCCCACCAAGACGCGGCGAACGGTCTCGGGCAGGACCTTGAACCCGCCGCGATTGATGGCCCCGTCGGCGCGGCCGTGCAGGGTGATGAACCCGTCGACATCGATTGAGGCGAGGTCGTTGGTGCGGATCCAGTCCGGACTGATGGATGCGATCCTGGCCTCCAGGACACCCTGCTCGCCGGTCGGCACCTCGCTCTCGCCGTTCGGGTCGAGGATGCGGACCTCGGTGTTGGGCATCACCCGTCCCGAGCTTGCGCGCTTGGTGGCACCGAACTCCCGATAGAGATCCGGCGTCCACGTGCACACCGAGCCGGCGAATTCGGTTGCGCCATAGGCCAACAGGACGGGGACTCCGTACCGCTGCTCGAACGCGTCACGGGTTTCGGGGTCCAGCGGCCCTGCGGCACTGATCACGTATTCGAGCGAGACGAGGTCCTCGCTCGCCAGGTCGGCGTCCAGGAGCATGCGTACCGCGGCCGGCTGCAGACCGCAGCGCCGGATGCCGTAGGTCTTCACCACCCGCACCCATTCGGCGACGCTGAACTTCTCCAGAAGAGCGATCCGCTTGCCGAGGTAGGCGCCGGTGATCAGCTGGCACACCCCGCCTATGCCGCCGAGCGGCCAGTACATCAGCTCGGGTGGCTCGTCGGCGGAGGCTCCGGTGATCGCCACGCTGGACACGGTGTGGTCCAGCACCGACGCCGGGATCGGGTGCCGTTTGGGCGGCCCGGTGGTGCCGCTGGTGAGCACCTGCAGACCGGTCGAGCCGTCCCGGCCGGAAGAGGTCAGGCGCGCCGACACCCGATCGATTCCGGCCACGAGCTCCACGGTGGGCGATGTCAGCGACACCGCGACACCGGCGGTGCCGGTACGCCGGGCCGCGGCGATCACCGGCGCGGTCCAGTCCTCCCGGTCGGCGACGACCGCGGCCGGCTCCAGCTGTTCGATGTCCCGCCCGATCGCCTCGGCCGACTGGAACGAATAGATCATCGGCACCCACCGGCCACCGCCGAGCAGTCCGATCACGGCTGCCGCATGCGGTGGACGGTTGCGGGCCACCACCGCCACCGTCGCGCCGTCCGCGACGCCGGCCAACCGCAGCGAATCGTCGATGGCGCAGGCATATGCGGCGATCTCGTTACCGGTGTACCAGCGGCCGTTGAACTCGATGCAGGGCGAGTCGCCGTAGCCGGCCAGGCTGGCCGCCAGCCTGCTGCTGATCGTTGCGGCGGCGTCGTTCACGCGCCTCACGCTAACCGACGAGCGCGGGATGTTGCCGGACCGCACCGTGGCGACGACGATAAGGGCTCATGAGCGTCGCAGTCACGGAGCCGCTGACCGAAGACGAGGTCCGCGGGGTCATCGAAACCTTCTGGGCGCTGGATGCCGGCAAGGCACACCTGGCTGATTTCCTACCGATCATGGACGACGAATTCGTAATTCGTGCCGTCGATGCGAACGGCAATGAGGTGGCCCGGTTCGAGGGCCTCGCAGGAATGGAAGACCATCAGGACGGAAAAATGGACTTCTTCGACGAGGTGTTCGAGCTGGAGACCTTCCGGATCAGCGAGCCCGGGCCCGCCGTCGTCGCCCACACCACCGCCACGTGGACGTTCCGGCACCGCGCTCCCCGGGCGGCGACCAGTGAAGTCTGCGTCGCAGACCTTGCGCACGAATGGCACGTGCGCAGGCACCCCGTGCGCCTCACCGCAGTCATGAGTGGACACACGTGCACGAGATTCGACTTCCGGGCCGGCCAGGCGCCGTCGGCCGCCACCGGTCGCCAGGCGGTCAAGCAGTCCAGCGTGGATCTACACCTGGAGCCCGAGGCGCTGATGCGGCCGTAGCCTCGCACCGGATAACGCGAAGGCCCGGAGGAACTCAGATGTTCCCCCGGGCCTCGACGTTCTACGACTTAGAGCAGCGACGCCGGCGGGTTGAACCGCTCGCCGTACTTCTCCGCCAGTTCCTTGGCGCGCGCCACGAACCCGGCCTTGCCGCCGTGCGGGTAGCCGACGATCAGCTGCGCGGCGCCACCGGTCCACGGCGGGAAGCCGATGCCCATGATGGAGCCGATGTTGGCGTCGGCGGTCGTGGTGATCACGCCCTCGTCGAAGCACTTCTGGGTTTCCAGCGCTTCGGCGAACAGCATCCGGTCGATCATGTCCTGCAGCGGCGGGGTCGAGGTACCCGAGGAGAAGGTCTCCCTCAGCCCCGGCCACAGCTGGGTGCGCTTGCCGTCGACGTACTCGTAGAAGCCGGCACCGGAAAGCCGTGAGGGACGGCCGAGTTCGATCATCTTCTCGACGACGGCCTCAGCCGGGTGCGCCTCGTAGGTGCCGCCGGCCTCTTCGACACCCTTGCGGGTGGCCAGGGCGATCTTGTGCATCAACTCGAGGTTGAGCTCGTCGGACAACTGCAGCGGCGGGGCCGGGTAGCCGGCCTGGGTGCCCGCGTGCTCGATCGACGCCGGCTCGACACCCTCGCCGAGCATCGCCAGCGCTTCGTTGACGAAGGTGCCGATGACCCGGCTGGTGTAGAAGCCGCGGCTGTCGTTAACCACGATCGGGGTCTTGCCGATGGCCAGCGTGTAGTCGAACACTCGGGCCAGCGCCTCGTCAGATGTCTTCTCGCCCTTGATGATCTCGACGAGGGGCATCTTGTCGACCGGTGAGAAGAAGTGGATCCCGATGAAGTCCTCCTGGCGCTTCACCCCGGCGGCAAGACCGGTGATCGGCATCGTGGAGGTGTTGGACCCGAGGATCGCGTTGGGCTCGACGATGTCCTCGATCTCCTGGAACACCTTGTGCTTGAGTTCCTGGTTCTCGAACACCGCCTCGATGACGAAGTCGACGCCCTTGAAGTCGGCGGGATCGGCCGTCGGGGTGATCCGGCCCAGCAGGGCGTCGGATCGTTCCTGGGTGGTCTTGCCGCGCTCGAGGGCCTTGGCCTCCAACTTCTCGGAGTAGCCCTTGCCCTTCTGGGCCGCTTCGAGCGTGACGTCCTTGAGCACGACATCGAAGCCGGCCTTGGCCGACACGTAGGCGATGCCTGCGCCCATCATGCCCGCACCGAGCACGCCGATCTTGGTGATCGGGGTCTTGCCGATACCCTCAGGCCGCGATCCACCGGAGTTGATGGCCTGCAGGTCGAAGAAGAACGCCTGGATCATGTTCTTCGCGATCGGCCCGGTGACCAGTTCGGTGAAGTACCGGCTTTCGATGCGGCTGGCGGTGTCGAAGTCCACCTGCGCGCCCTCGACCGCGGCGGACAGGATGGCCCGAGGGGCCGGCATCGGCGCGCCCTTGAGCTGCTTGCGCAGCAGGGAGGGGAACGACGGCAGGATCGCCGCCAGCGCCGGGCTGGCTGGGGTGCCGCCGGGCATCTTGTAGCCCTTGGCATCCCACGGCTGGGTATGCGCCTCGGGGTTGGCCTTGATCCAGGCCTTGGCGGCCGGCACCAATTCATCGACGCTGGAGACGAGTTCGTCGACCAGGCCGTTGTCCTTGGCGGCGGCCGGCTTGAACCGGGTGCCCTGGGACAGCACGTTGACGAAGCCGTTCTGGATGCCGAGCATGCGGGTCACGCGGGTGACACCGCCGCCGCCCGGCAGCAGGCCGAGGGTGACCTCGGGCAGGCCGATCTGAACACCCTTGACGTCGGCGACGATGCGGTGGTGACAGGCCAGGGCGATCTCCAGGCCACCGCCGAGGGCGGCGCCGTTGATCGCGGCGACGACCGGCTTGCCCAGGGTCTCCAGGGCACGCAGGTCGCGCTTGATGTCCTCGACCTCGGCGAAGATCTCACCGGCGTTCTCCGGTCCGGCGGTGATCATGCTCTTGAGGTCGCCACCGGCGAAGAAGGTCTTCTTGCCGCTGGTGATCACCACACCGGTGATCGAATCCGGGTCTTCTTCGACAAGACGTGCCAGCTCTTCCACGGCCTTGTGCATGGACTCCTTGTAGTGCTCGTTCATCACGTTGGCCGAACCGGTCGGGTCGTCCATCGTCAGCGTGACGATGCCGTCGGCATCCTTGTCCCACGCAATCGTGTTCTCTGCCATGACTTTTCCTTAAACCCTCTCGATGATGGTGGCGACACCCATGCCGCCGCCGATGCACAGCGTGATGAGCGCGCGCTTGGCGCCGCGGCGCTCGAGCTCGTCGACCATGGTGCCGGTGATCATGGCGCCGGTGGCACCCAGCGGGTGGCCCATCGCGATCGCGCCGCCGTTGACATTGAGCTTCTCGCTCGGGATGTTCAGGTCCTTCTGGAACTTCAGCACCACCGACGCGAAGGCCTCGTTGAGCTCGAACAGGTCGATGTCGTCGACGGTCAGGCCGGCACGGTCCAGCACCTTGCGGGTGGCCGGGGTGGGGCCGGTCAACATGATCGTCGCGTCCGCGCCGCTGGTGGCGGTGGCCACGATGCGCGCCCGCGGGGTCAGGCCCTGGGACTTGCCCGCGGCTTCGCTGCCGATGAGCACCAGAGCGGCGCCGTCGACGATGCCGGAGCTGTTCCCGCCGGTGTGGACGTGGTTGATCTTCTCGACCCAGTGGTACTTCTGCAGCGCCACGTCGTCGAAGCCGGCCATCGCGGCCAGTCCCTCGAATGCGGACTTGAGCTTGCCGAGGCTTTCCACGGTGGTGCCGGGGCGCATGTGCTCGTCGTGGTCGAGGATCAGCAGACCGTTCTGGTCCTTGACCGGGACCACGGACTTGGCGAAGTAGCCGCCCGACCACGCCGCGGCGGCGCGCTCCTGGGACTGTGCGGCGTAGGCGTCGACATCCTCACGGGAGAAGCCCTCGATCGTGGCGATGAGGTCGGCGCCGATGCCCTGCGGCACGATGTAGTTGTCGAACACGGTGGCGGGGTCGGTGAACATCGCACCGCCGTCGGAGCCCATCGGGACGCGGCTCATCGACTCGACGCCACCGGCGAGCACCAGGTCGTCCCAGCCGGAGCGGACCTTCTGCGCTGCGGTGTTGACGGCTTCGAGGCCGGACGCGCAGAAGCGGTTCAGCTGGACGCCGCCGACGGTGTCTGGCATACCGGCCGCGATCACCGCGGTGCGGGCGATGTCGGCGCCCTGGTCGCCGACCGGGGAGACGCAGCCCAGGATGACGTCGCTGATCAGGTTCTCGTCCAGGTCGGGGAAGCGCGAGCGCAGTTCCTCGATCAGACCGACCACGAGGTTCAGCGGCTTGACTTCGTTGAGCGATCCGCCGCGCTGCTTACCGCGCGGGGTTCGGATGGCCTCGTAGATGAAGGCTTCTTCGGACATGTGTGTTTTCTCCAGGTCCTGTTCGGAATTGGGCGTGACGATCGTTCGACAGTCGTCCTCTGCCCGCGAAGCCTACCAAGGCCGCCCAACCGGATGGTTGGGCAGTCGCTCAGGTCAGGCCGCTGCCGTGACGATGATCGACTCGTTCGAGGTGTCCCACGCCTTCATGAACGCGGGTACCGACAGCGTGGTGTTGGCCTCGTCGGCACCGGGATCGTTGAGGTGCACGACATTTTTGTTGCTATCGACGCCGGTGACCACCACAAAGTGGTCGGCGGCGGTCCGCTGGTCGCTGGTGTCCCAGACGATCGCGGAGTTCACGTAGGCGATGACCTTGCGGCCGGCGCCCAGGTACTGCTCCAGCGCGGTCAGGCCGGTCGCCTCGGGTCCCGAGGTATCGCTCTCCACTGATGTGATGCCGTACTGCTTCAACAACACCGGCAGGTCGCCGACCGAGATACCACCGGTGTTGGGGGTGTAGATCTCGGTGCCGGGGTTCATCTCCGACGAGGTCTGCTCGGCCTTCAGCAGCACTTGCGCCTCGGTCGGGCGCTCCCCGGTGAGCTGGCCGACGATATCGGCGACCGACATCGCCCCGCAGTTGTCCTCCAGGGATTGCGCCGCCCAGTACGGCGCGGCCGCGGCCGGGTCGCCGTAGACACCGGTTTGTGAGCCTGAGGGGTCCGCCAGCGCGACGCCGTGCCCCATCGCAATGGCCAGTGCAGCGACGATCGCGACCACACCCGAGCGCACCAGTGAAGCCATCGGCCGATCGTAATTGACGAAACCGCTGATAATGGGGCCTCCGACTAAGCTCCGCACCATGACGGGTCCTCATCTCGCCGGCCGTCCGGCTCCGGTCTCGAGGTTGCAGCCGTACGCGGTGACGATCTTCGCAGAGATGTCGGCGCTGGCCGCCCGGATCGGCGCGGTGAACCTCGGCCAGGGCTTCCCGGACGAGGACGGCCCGGCCGCAATGCTGGCGGCCGCGCAGGAAGCGATCGCCGAGGGCGTCAATCAGTACCCGCCCGGATTGGGCATCGCCCCGCTGCGCGAGGCGATCGCCGCCCAGCGCAAGCGGCTCTACGACGTCGACTACGACCCGGAGGCCGAGGTGCTGGTCACCGTCGGCGCCACCGAGGCGATCGCGGCCGCCATCCTCGGTCTGGTCGAGCCGGGCTCCGAGGTGCTGTTGATCGAGCCGTTCTACGACTCCTACTCCCCCGTCATCGCGATGGCCGGCAGCCGGCGGGTGCCGGTGCCGCTGGTGCCCGACGGCCGCGGCTTCGCCCTCGACGTCGACGCCCTACGCGCCGCGGTGACGCCGAACACCCGTGCGCTGATCGTGAATTCGCCGCACAACCCCACCGGCATGGTGCTCGCTGACCGCGACCTGCGGGCGCTGGCGGCACTCGCCGTCGACGCCGACCTGCTGGTGATCACCGATGAGGTCTACGAGCACCTGGTCTTCGACGCCAAGAAGCATTTGCCGCTGGCGGCCTACCCCGGGATGGCCGAGCGCACGCTGACGATCTCCAGTGCCGCCAAGATGTTCAACTGCACCGGCTGGAAGATCGGCTGGGTGTGCGGCAGGCCGGATCTGATTGCCGGGGTGCGGGCGGCCAAGCAGTATCTGAGTTATGTCGGTGGCGCACCGTTCCAGCCGGCGGTGGCCTACGCGCTGAATTCCGAAGAGGACTGGGTGAATGCTCTGCGGGATTCGTTGCAGGCCAAGCGGGATCGGCTGTCGACGGCGTTGACCGAGTTGGGCTTCGGCGTGCACGACAGTGCGGGTACCTACTTCCTGTGCGCCGACCCGCGGCCGCTGGGATACTCCGACAGCACCCAGTTCTGCGCCGAGTTGCCGAGGAGAGCCGGGGTGGCGGCGATCCCGATGTCGGCGTTCTGCGATCCGCACTCTCCCCACATCGGCGAGTGGAATCATTTGGTGCGCTTCGCTTTCTGTAAACGCGACGACACCCTCGACGAGGCGATCCGCCGACTCGGCGCACTAGAGAGCGGCCGCGACCTCTCCTAGCTGCTAATCGTGTTGCAGCGAACCCTTGCCGCTGAGCACGAAGCCGCGCAGGCCTTCGGTCGCGGCGATCAGCACCGTCTTCTTCGCGCGCTTGACCAGGAAGTGCGGCAGCGGTGTGGACGGTTCCAGCGTGAGATCGAACCGGACCCGGGTCGCCTCGCCCTCGGGGCTCAGGGTGTATTCGCCGTGCTGAGCATGCTGTTGCGAGGTCCGGTCGGCGTCCCAGACCACCCAGTCCCGTCCCCAGTGGTATTCGACGACTTCGTGGTCGATGATCCCGAGCACTTTGACAGTGACCTCGACCCGCCGCGGCCGTCCGTCGGGATAGCGATCCACGATATGGACACGCTTGTGCACCGACGACCACGTCGGCGCCGCCTCGATATCGGCGATGGCATCGAGGATGGCCTCCGGCGGGGCGTCGATCACGATCTCGCGCGATGCCCGTACCGCCACAATCAGCAAACTTAGTTACTCGACGAACCCGCTGTGTCGGCTTTCGCTCAGTTGAACCATTACCAATCTATGTCGGCCAGCGATGTGGTGGTTTGCGGCGGTTGCCCCACCGGCCCGGCGGCACTGCGGGAGAACCGCGGCGCCGGCGCTGCCTGTTCGATGCCGTCGACGTTAATAACAGTGCGGCGCGCCAGAAGATGCTCGTTGCACGCCGCCTCGGTCCAGCTCAGCACCGGCGTGACGCACGCGTCGGTCCCGTCGAAGATCGCGGTCCACTCGTCGCGGGTCTTACCGGCGAAGGTTCTGGCGAAGAGATCCCGCATCTCGGGGTAGCGGTCGCGCTCGAATTGGCCGGGCATCTCGTCGGCCGGCAACCCGAGCCCCGCCAGCAACTGGGCGAAGAACTGGGGCTCGATCGACCCGACCGCCATGTACCCGCCGTCGGACGTCTCGTAGGTGCGGTAAAACGGCGCTCCCCCGTCGAGCAGGAAGGACTCGCGCCGGTCTGCCAGCGAGCCGGTCGCCTTCATCGTCCACATCATCTGCGCCAGCACGCTGACGCCGTCGACCATCGCCGCATCGATCACCTGGCCCTGGCCGGACTTCTCCCGTTCGTAGAGGGCGGCGACGATGCCGAGCAGCACCAGCATCGAGCCGCCGCCGAAGTCGGCGACGAGGTTCAGCGGTGCCACCGGAGGGCGGTCGCGGTAGCCGATCGCGCTCAGCGCGCCGGTCTGCGACAGGTAGTTGATGTCGTGGCCGGCGGTCGACGCCAGCGGGCCGTCCTGACCCCATCCGGTGATGCGGGCGAAGATCAGCCGTGGGTTGACTGCCGCGCAGTCGTCGGGCCCGATACCGAGACGCTCACAGGTGCCGGGGCGAAAACAGTCCAGGAGTACGTCGGCCTTCGCCGCCAGGTCGAGCAATGCGTGAGGTTGGTTCTTGACGTCCAGGTCGACCACCCGCTTGCCGCGGTGCATGAGGTCGACGTTCTCGGGCGGCATCTGCAAGCTTCTTTTAGTCCCGTCGCTTCGCTCGCCCAGGTCCGGCCTGCGCACCCGCACTACATCCGCGCCCAGGTCGGCCAGGATCATGCCGGCGTGCGGGCCCGGGCCGATCCCGCCGAGTTCGATCACTCTCACCCCGGCCAGGGGTCCGGTATTCGTCACGACAGAAAGGTAGCTCAGCCGTTGTTCTTGGTCCGCAGAACCTGTTCTCGCAGCCCGTCGGTGGCGGTCTCCATGAGACCTTTGGCGCCGCGCTTGATCACGAACCCGGGCAGCGGCACCAGCGGGTCGACGGTCAGCTCGAACCGCACCCTGGTCGATTCGCCGTCGGGGGTCAATATGTACCGACCTTCTTGTGCGCGTTGCTGTTTGGAGCTGACCAGGGTCCAGCTGACTCCGTCTGCATGGACGGCGTAGTCGAGCACCTGGTCGTCTTTGATGCCGACAACCTTGACCGTCTGGCGCGACTTGCTCGGGCGCCCCTCGGAGTCCCGCTCGAGCACCTCGACCTTCTGGTGCGCCGAGGACCATGTCGGCAGCGACTCGAGGTCGAACAGCACGGCGAGGATTTCCTCGGGCGTTGCCTCGATGGTGACCTCGCGGGTCTCGGTGACGGCCATGTCCGCACCATTGCCCGCGAGCGCGATTTCGAAACTATCCCTTGTTGACCTTGAGCACCTGCTTGCGCAGGCCGTCGGTGGCGGTCTCCATCGCACCCTTGATGGTGCGCTTGACCACGAAGCCGGGCAGCGGCACGGCCAGGTCGATCGACAGGTCGAAGCGCAGCTTGGTCTTGTCGCCGTCGGGGGTCAGCGTGTACTTGGCGTCCTGCGAACGCAATTGGCCGGCCTTGACCAGCGTCCAGCTCACCTCGTTGTCGGCCCAGGTGTACTCGACGATCTGCTCGTCGGTCAGACCCGCCGCCTTGATCTTCATCTTCACCTTGTGCGGCCTGCCGTCGTCGTAGGCCTCCAGCACCTCGGCGCTCTGGTACTGCGGCGACCAGCTGGGTGTCGATTCGACGTCGGCGATGACATCGAGGATCGCTTCGGGACTGGCTTCGATCACGACTTCGCGGGAATCTTTGACTGCCATGGCGTGACCATAGTTGGTGGGCGGGGTTTATATGCGGATTCCACGTGGGTTCTCCCATGAGGGGCAACTGTTTTCGAGCCCAGATCCCCTAAGCTCACAGACATGGCTGAAGCGGTAGATCCGTCAGTTCCACCGAGTGGCACCGGATGCGTCGAGTGCGACGCCGCCGGCGGCTGGTGGGTGCACCTGCGGCGCTGTGCCGCCTGCGGGCATATCGGCTGTTGCGATGATTCGCTGATGCGGCACGCCGCCGCGCACTGGCGGACGAGCGGGCACCCGATCATCAGGTCGTTCGAGCCGGGCGAGGACTGGTTCTGGGACTACCAGACCAACCAGTACTACGACGGCCCGGACCTGGCCCCGCCGGACAGCCGGCCGTCTGAGGAGACCACCCCCGGTCCGCGCGGCCGGGTACCGAGCGACTGGGTGGATATCCTGCGCAACCGCGCCGATTGAGTCAGCGCGTCGACCCCACCGCGGGGCCGCACGCACACAGTCGCATAGAGGTCGTCGCGGGAGGCCAGCGCCTCGTCGTCGACGATGACGCGCTTCTTGCGCAGTACCGAGCGGCCGCACGCGACGAACGGAACCGGCGTCGCGCCGCCGTCCGCGGACACCTGCACCGAGTCGGCGAATCGGGCGCCGAGTTCGGCCGCCTCGAAGTGCACGGTGTAGCGGATGGTGAAAAGCCAAGTGCCGTCGGGACGCAATTCACCGCGGACGATCAGAGAGTCGTCGCCGATCCGCGCCATGCCTTAGATAGTGCTCCGCCGCTGCGGCGGATGTGCGGACCCACGCCGAGCGTTACGCCAATCCGGCGGCGGCCATTTCCTTGTCAAATTCCACGGCCATCAGCTCGGCGAATTTCGTGACGGCCTTCAGCGGCCGCAGCATCACGGTGAACTCGTCGATGAGCCCGTCTTCGCGAACGTGCAGGAAGTCGCAGCCGTTGATCTCGAGGTCGCCGACCTTGGCGACGAACACCAGCGCGTGGTCGGCCTGGCCTTCGCCGCCGATCTCCTTCACATAGGTGAGGTCGGCGAACACCCGCGAGACCGCCCGCAGGATGACACCGATCTGGTCGCGGCCCTGGTACGGCTTGTGCGCGATCGGGCTGCGGAAGACCACGTCCTCGGCGCAGAGAGCGGGCAGGGCATCGAAATCGCCGGCTTCGACGGCGACGCGGAACGCATGCATGTGGTCAGCATGCCACGGGTACACCAGCGGGAATGACGGCGACGAAAAACCTGCTCGGCGAGGACGCGGCCGGCGCACCGCCGGGCGAGAGCACGAAAACGGTGGCCATCGCGTTCGGCACCAACCTGGTCGTCGCGGTGGCCAAGACACTGGCCGGCGTGCTGTCCGGGTCCGCGTCGATGGCGGCCGAGGCCGCGCACTCCTGGGCGGACACCGGCAACCAGGCGTTTCTGATGATCGCCAATCGCCGCGCCGGCCGGGCCGCGGACCGCACGCGCCCGCTCGGCTACGGCCGGGAGGCATATGTGTGGTCGCTGCTGGCGGCAGTCGGACTGTTCGTGGTCGGCGGGACGGTATCGGTGTGGCGCGGGGTCAACGAACTGCTCGACGACCGGCCTGCCGACGAGCACTACCTGGTGGCTTATGTGGTGCTGGGGATCGCGCTGGTCATGGAGGGCATCTCGTGGACGCAGGCGGTGCGACAGCTGCGCACCGATGCCCACGCGATGGACCGCGAAGTACTCGAGTACGCGATGCAGACGTCCGATCCCACGGTGCGCGCGGTCTTCGCGGAGGACACCGCCGCGCTGATCGGCATCGTGCTGGCCGGCGCCGGTATCGGTCTGCATCAGCTGACCGGGGTGGCGGCCTGGGATGCGGTGGGCTCGATTCTGGTGGGCCTGCTGCTCGGCGTGGTGGCGGTGTTGCTGATCGACCGCAATCGCCGGTTCCTGACCGGGGAGCCCGGTACACCGCAGCTGCGCGACGCCGTGGTGGCACGGATAGAGGCGCTCGACGAAGTGGCGTCGGTGCGCTTCGTGCGGCTCGAATTCGTCGGTCCGCGACAGCTTTTCGTGGTGGCGAGCGTGGACCTGGTCGGGGATCAGATCGAGTCGCGGATCGCGCACACCCTGCGCGAGCTGGAAGGCAAGCTCGAGGCCAACCCGCACATCGTCGATGCCGTGCTGACGATCGCCGAGCCTGCCGACCTGGACGACACCGTCACTCAGCGATGATGCCCGTGCGCAACGACTCCAGCGCGGTGCGGCACAGCCGGCCCAATTCGGTCAGCGATGTGTCTTCGCCGATCATCCAGAGTTCCATCGCACCGAAGACCGCGGCGGCGATGCACCGTGCCGTCACGATCACTCGCAGCCGCTCATCGGGTGTGTCGGCCGGGGCGCTCTGCGAAAGCTGATCGACGATGGCATCGGCGAATTCGGCCTCCACTTGGCGGGTGTGTCGCACGATTCGGCCGGCGTCGAGTTCCCTAGCCCGCAACGCGGCGATCTGCGCGACGGCTTCCGGGTCGTAAGGCGAGGCGTCGATGGCCGATTGCACCGATTCGATGATCGACTCCCCGGGCGTTCGGGCCTTCAAGGCGGCCCGGAACCACTCCAGGCCGACGTCGTAGTCGGCGAACAGCAGGTCGTGCTTCGAGGTGAAGTGCCGGTAGAACGTCCGCAGTGATACCCCGGCGTCGTCGGCGATCTGCTCAGCGGAGGTGTCCTCGACTCCCTGGGCCAGAAAGCGCACCAGCGCGGCGCGTCGCAGGGCGTCGCGCGTGCGCTCGCTGCGCGCCGTCTGAGCAGGGCGAACCACGGAGGTAACGTACCTCAAAAAGAATTGTCAAAATTGACAAAACGATTACTCGATGTCACTACAGTTACGAAGCCATGACGCTCCTCGTTCATGCAGTGCTGGCCGTCCTCGTCATCGCATGGATCATCGGATCCAATTCGGCGGTGTTCCGGCGGCCGGCCAATGGTCCCGCAGTCAGTGCGCTCGAGATCCTGTACTACCTGATCGGTATCGCGTCGGTGGTACTGGGCTGGTACTTCAACATCCAGTTCGTCCATCAGTACGCCGACGGCTCGGGCAATGTGTTCACCGGCGCGGGCAGCTGGTGGCAGTTCATCACCCTGGGCTATGACAACCCGGCTGCGGCGTCGGCCAGCCAGGACTACACCATCGGCAACGTGATCCTGCTGCCGTTGTTCACGATCATCGACGGTTACCGGCGGGGTATCCGCCGGCCGTGGCTGTTCTTCGTGTCGAGCCTGTTCACCAGCTTCGCGTTCGCGTGGGCTTTCTATCTGGCCACTGTCGAACGCCAGCGGCTGCACGAGAAGTCAGCTCAGGCGGTCGGCGCCAGCGTCGGGTAGTCGACGTAGCCCGCCGGGCCCGGCGAGTAGAACGTCGCAACGTCGGGCTCCGTCAGCTCGGCGCCGGTGCGCAGCCGGTCGATGAGGTCGGGGTTGGCCAGGTAGGCACGGCCGACAGCGGCCGCGCTGATGGCACCCCAGTCGGCGAGGTTCTCCAGCTCGCAGAAGCTGGTCTCCACTTCGCGGCCGGTGTTCAGCACGAACGGTCCCGACCACAGCGCCCGCACGATCCCGAACTCGGGGGCGTCCGGGTTGATCAGGACGTGCAGATACGCCAGCCCCAACGATGAAATACGTTCCAGCAGAGCCTCATAGGCCGAAACGGTGTCGACCTCGTTGACGTCACCGGCCCCGTTTCCCGGCGAGATGCGCAGACCGACCCGGTCGGCCCCGATCTCGGCGGCGACGGCCTCGACGACCTCCGCGGTCAGCCGTGCACGGTTCTCCGCGGTGCCGCCATAGCGGTCGGTGCGGGTGTTGGTGGCATCGGCCAGGAATTGGTGCAGGAGATAGCCGTTGGCGGAATGGATTTCGACGCCGTCAAGGCCCGCATCAATAGCGCGGCGCGCCGCGTCGCGGAATTGCGCAACCACTCCGGCGATTTCGTCGGTGTCCAGAGCCCGCGGCACCGGCAGCGGCTTCTTGCCGCCTGGCGTGTGGGCGAGCATTTTCGCCGCGATCGCCGACGGTGCCACCGACTCGGCGCCGTTGATGTCCGGGTGCGCCATCCGGCCGACATGCCAGATCTGCATGAACATCAACCCGTCCTGCGCGTGCACGGCCGAGGCCACCTCGGCCCACTTCTCCTGATGGCCGTCGGTGTAGATGCCCGGCGTGTTGACGTAGGCGCCGTTACCCACCTGGGAAATGGCGGTGGCTTCGGTGATGATCAGCCCGGCCGATGCACGCTGCGCGTAGTACTCGACCTGCAGGTCGCTCGGCGTGCCGTCCGACTGGGCGCGTGAGCGGGTCAGCGGCGCCATAAAGAGGCGATTCCGCGCGGTGTTCGCCCCGATGGTGATCGGCTGGAGCAGGGCTGAGTCGTCGGTCAGCGTGAACGTCATGCTTGCCTACAAGCCTTGCTGGGGCATATTCATTCCCCGGCCTCATGGGTCATCGTCGTTCGGCAGGAAACGTTCAGGGTGGTGGTAGTCGTTGGTGCCGCCGCGCATGGGTATGTCGGGTGGTGGGGTCCAGTGAGTCTGGCCGTTAGGGAGTTGGTGGGTGGTCCAGCCGTCGTTTTCGACGAGGAGGTTGTCGCATTTGCAGGCCAGGGTGAGGTCGTCGATGTCGGTGCTGCCGCCGTGTTTCCAATCCTTGGCGGCGTGGTGGACGTGGCTGGTGTGGCCGTTGACGGTGCAGCCGGGTGCGGTGCAGCCCCGGTACTTGCCTAGCAGCATGATTCGCTGATCGGCTGAGGCCAGGCGTTTGCTTCGGCCCAGCCACAGTGATTGTCCGGTGACGCCGTCGAACACGGCGAGGTAGTGGTGGGCGGGGGCGGCCATCCGGATCAGGTCGGTGATCGGGAGCAGGGTGCCACCGGCGGTGACGGCGTGTCCGGCGCCGGCCTGTAAGTCTTGCAGGGTGGTGGTGACGATCATGGTGACGGGTAACCCGTTGTGCTGGCCGAGTTTGGGGTCACCGAGACGGCCGCGGACCAACTCGGCGAGCGCGTCGTGTTGGCGTTGGGCGTGGCTGCGGAGGTCGGGTTCGGCACCGTCCGGATCGGGTTTGGGGGCGGCGAATTTCGCCAGCCAGGCATCCAGCATCGATCGTAGTTCGGGATCGGCGATCAGTTTCCCGATGCTCATGCCGTCGGGGCGTTGACTGCCGCACCATTGGAAGCCACGCTTGCGGGCCCGGTCTTCCTCGGAGTACTGGCCGTCGGGGTTGAGGTGGACGGCGAGGCGGTCGGCGATTTTCTCCAGTTGATCGGGCCGCATGGTCTGGGCGTGCTCGGCCAGGGTGTGTTCAGCTTTCTCGATCTCGACCGGGCCGACGTGATCGGGTAGGTCGCGGAAGAACTTCTGGATCACCCGGACGTGCTCACCGTCGAGAAGCCCGGCCTCCCAGGCTTTTGCGGTCTCAGGTAGCAGCGCAGCCAACGGTTCGCCGGTCAACGCTCGGCGCGGAACCAACTGCTCGGCATCGCGCATCCGGCGCTTGGCCGCGGAACGGCTGATCCGCAGCACGTCGGCCACCACGATCGGGATCGGTGGGCAGCCCTCATACCGTTCCAGATGGGTGAGCTGCTCGTGGGATATCGCGACCTGGCGGCGTAGCGCGGTCTCGAGCCGTTCCAGAGCGGTAAAGCGTTGTGGCGCGGGCAGTTCCTCGATATCGGCGGCACCCAGGAGTTCGACCGCCGCGTCCAGCGCATCCAACGCCGCACTGATCGAACCCATGATTAGAACACTAGTTCGAACTACCGACAAAAACCGACGCCCACTATCAACCTGTGGACCAAATCGGATCTGGGGATAAACCCCCTCGCGCCAACGAAACTCAGCCGCTACGCACCTCGTCCAGAAACGCTCGCACGGTCTCCTCGGGCGCCGACGGAGGCAGCCCGATCATCACCCGATCGATGATCCCGTCGCAGCGTTCCTTCAAAGCCGCAGCCAGACCGTCCAGGGGCGCCACAACCGCGAACGTCGACAGGATCTCGTCGTCGATCAACGTGGCCATCGTGTCCCATTGGCCGTCCAGCGACAGGCGGTGCAACTCGGTCTGCAGATCACCCCACCCGTGCAGCTCCAGCACCTTCCGGTAGGCAGGCGTCGAGGCGTAGAAGGCGATCTGCTTGCGTGAACCCGCTGCCGCGGCGGCCATCTCGGCCTCATCGGCGCCGGTCACCACAAACACCGGCGCCATCACCTGGAACTCGCTGCGCGAGCGGCCCGAAGTGGCCATCCCCCGCTCCAGCGCCGGAATGGTCACCTCGTCGAAATATCGCTTGGTGGTGAAGGCGTGCGCGATCAGACCGTCTGCCACCTCACCGCACATCTGGGTCATCAACTCACCGACGGCGGCGATCATCACCTTCGGCGACCCGTACGGATGCTGTTCGGGCACGAACATCGGCGTCATGAGCCGGTGGGTGTAGAACTCGCCGTCGAAGCTCAGCTTGGTGCCGTTGCGCCAGCAGGCCCAGATCTCCTGCAGCGCAGTGACGAACTCACCCATGCGTCGCGTGGGATGACTCCACGGCATGCTGAAACGCTTCTCGATGTGTGGTTTGATCTGCGTTCCCAACCCGAGCAGCAGCCGGCCCTTCGAGTAGTCCTGTAGATCCCACCCGATGTTGGCCACGGTCATCGGATTGCGGGCGAAGGCCACCGCGATCGAGGTCCCCAATTCGATCTCGGTGGTGTGCTCGGCCGCCAGCGTCAGGGGAAGGAACGGGTCGTGGCTGATCTCGGCCGTCCAGCACCCGTCGTAACCGAGCCGCTCGACCTCACGGGCCCCCTCGGCGACCCCGGCAAGCCTGCTGATGACGCCGCGGTCGACTTTGAGACCGCCGACCTCACCCATGTCGGCAGACGCTACAGTAAGCAATTCAGTATGGTCAACGCCGCCACGGTAAGGACACGTCGATGAGCAATGCGCAGGACTGGCAGGACACGCTCCACGACCTGAGCCGACGCCGTCAGCATGCCCATTCCATGGGCGGCGAGGAGCGTCTCGCCAAGCACCACGGCAAGGGGAAGCTCGATGCCCGGGCGCGAATCGATCACCTCCTCGATCCCGGCACCTTCCAGGAGTTCGGCACCCTCGTCGGCGGCGAGATCGCGGCGGACGGTTTGGTGGCGGGCGCGGGTCGCATCGACGGAACGCCGGTGATGGTGGGCGCGGAGGACTTCACCACGTTGGCAGGCAGCATTGGTCCCGGCGGGAATGCCAAGCGCTACCGGCTCGCCGAACTTGCGCTCCGCAACAAGATCCCGTTGGTGATGTTGTTGGAGGGGGCCGGTTTCCGAGCCGCGGGCGGCGAACACTATGGCCGCACCCCGACCGATCTGATCGCGCAGGCACGGTGTTCGGGCAAGGTTCCGACCATCTCCGCTGTGCTCGGTCCGTCGGCGGGGCACGGCGCGCTGGTGGCTCCGGTCTGCGACTTCTCGATCATGAGCGACCAGGGTGCGATCTTCACCGCAGGCCCTCCGGTCGTGAAAGAAGCTACCGGTGAAGATATTTCGAAGGAAGAGCTCGGCGGCCCGACGGTCGCGTTGCCCAGCGGTGTCATCCACAATGTCGCCGACAGCGACGAAGCGGTGCTCGACGACATCCGGCGCTACCTGTCTTACTTCCCTTCCAGCGCATGGTCGTATCCCCCGACCCGGATGTACGACGAGGAGGCCGGGCTTCGCTCCACTCCCGAGTTGCTCGACATCATCTCCCGCGACAACCGCAACATCTACGACATGCGCACTGTCCTCGACGTGGTCTTCGACGAGCCGGACTGGTTCGAGATCCAGCCGAAGTTCGGCCAGGCGATCATCTGCGCGCTCGCGCACCTGGGGGGCTATCCGGTTGCGGTCGTTGCCAATCAGCCGACCGAGCTGGCCGGTTCCATCGACTCCGACGCCGCCGACAAGGCAGCACATTTCATCATGGTCGCCGACTCGTTCCACGTGCCGATCGTGTTCCTGGCCGACAACCCCGGCATGCTGCCGGGCAGCCAGTCCGAGCGCAACGGTGTTTTGCGAAGCGGGGCAAGGATGTTCGCAGCCCAGACGGCGGCGACGACCTTGAAGCTGCATGTCACGCTGCGCAAAGCATTCGGATTCGGCTCGATGGTGATGTCGCTGCTGGGCTTCGACAATCAGGTGGCGACGTTCGCCTACCCAGGAGCCACGATGGGCGCGATGAGCGCGGCCGCGTTGAGCCGCGCCTCACACGCCGATGAGGACGTCACCGAGACTCTCAAGAGCATGGAACTCGAGGCCTCCTACCGTTCGGCGGGCAGTCTGGGCTTCGATGAACTGATCTCGCCTGAGGAGACGCGGAACTCGCTGATTCTGGCGTTGCAGCGCGGCATCTTCAGCCGTCAGGAAGTCGCCGAGCCGGTCAGCCGGACTGTCATCACGCCCTAGGGGTGGCGTTGCCGGTAGGCCGCGACCACCGGCTCCAACTCATCCGGTGTGGCGCCGTGCATGATCACCGCGTCGGCGCCGTAGTCGAACTCCTTGCGGATGCGGTCCACGCACTGTTCCGCCGACCCGGTGGCCGACGGTTCAAGCCACTCATCGGGAATCAGCGTCGCGATGTGCTCGATCTG
The DNA here is from genome assembly GCF_000559085.1 of Mycolicibacterium aromaticivorans JS19b1 = JCM 16368. Classification (NCBI taxonomy): domain Bacteria; kingdom Bacillati; phylum Actinomycetota; class Actinomycetes; order Mycobacteriales; family Mycobacteriaceae; genus Mycobacterium; species Mycolicibacterium aromaticivorans. Next base: position 1,862,341 of record NZ_JALN02000001.1, read on the forward strand.
CTCGGCTGTCGCCTTGTGGTCGATCCCGCCGCCCACCGACTGCACCACCGAGTCCGCGCGGAAGCGTTCCAGCACAGCGGGATCCCAGTCGTTCGTGCTGACCATCAGCTCGCCATAGCCCTGCAGGTAGGTGGCCAGCCGCGCGACGGTCTTCTTCAGCCGCAGCTCCTCGGGCAGGTGATCGCCGACGGTGGCGAAGCACGACCACACCCGCACACTGGCCGGATCACGACCGGCCTGCTCGGCGGCGTCCTTGACGGTCTTGACGCAGCGCGTCAACGTCTCCGGAGTGAAGTAGGTGTGCAGAATGACGTCATCGAACTCCCGGCCGCCGAGCTTCAGCGTCTCCGGGCCGAACGCCACCAAAGCCAGCCGGATGTCTTCGTTGAAGTCCGGATCCAGGAAGAGAACCGGGTATTTCCCCAACGGACCGTCGTGGTTGAAGATCAGCTCGCCGTGCCACAGCCGGCGCATCACCCGGGCGAAGTCTTCCATCTGCGCGGTGGTCACCGGAGGAATGCCGAACGCACCGTAAAGCGCCGCTATGCCGCGGCCGATGCCGAGCGTGAAGCGCCCACCGGAGAGCCGGTGCATGGTGGTCGCCCACGAGCCGGTGATCAGCGGGTGACGGGTGTTGTGATTGGTTGCCGCCGTAGCGATCTGCATCCGGCTGGTCACCGCGCATGCCGCCCCCACCAGCGAGGAGGCTTCCTTGACGTTCCACCGTTCGGAGATGAAGGCGGTGCCGAAGCCCAGCTCCTCGCCGCGGCGAGCCTCGTCCATCAGCGTCGCCGGTCCCTCGCCGCCTGCTCCCGCCAGCAGGTAGTAACCGAGCTCGTCGAGCACACGTTCAGAAGTCATGCCCAAACTCCCTGTTTGTAGCCGCAATTCCACACTTCGGTGATCCGGCCGTCGACGACGCGGAAGATCTCCATACTGCCTACATCGACCCGGGAGCCGTCCTTGAGCGTCATCGGCGACTGGTAGACGATCGCGACGTGTTCGGCGTCGTCACCGGCAACCACCAGGTTCAGATCGAAGCGGATCTCGTCGAACATCTCCAAGTGGTCGACGACGCGCTGGACCGCCTCGGCATGAGTGAGCACCACTGCCTCGCCGACCTCGTGCCGAATCACACTGTCGCCCAGCAGCTCCTCGGCGAGTGCGACATCCCGGTCGTTCCAGACCACCAGGTTGTACAGCTCGACGACCTCGCGTGCGGTGCGGCTCATCCGAACACCTCGAGCGCATCGATGTCGGCGATCGTCGCCACCGCCCGATCGGTCAGGGTCAGGCAGAGGTCTCGTGAGCGCTGCGGCAGCGCATCCCAGCCGAGCAACGTGATGACGGGCAACACGATCAGGAATCCCGTCGCCAATCGGTAGTGCCGCCACGCTTCGTCGAACGAGTAGCCGATGTCGCCCAGGTCCTGAAGGTAGCCGCGCAACAGCGTCTCGTCCTGGCCGCGCCGGATCTCGGTGGGCAATCCCTGGCTGACCAGGTAGGCGATGTCTGCCGCACCCGCACCGACACAGGCGAACTGGAAGTCCACCACCTTCATCTTCTCGCCCGAGAAGAACATGTTGTCGGCGCGGATGTCGCCGTGCAGCAGCATCGACCGCTCGGTCAAACCGTCGAGCGCTGTCGCGGCGTGCTCGGTGAACCGCTCTGCGAAACAGGCCACCGACTCCGGCACCGGCGCCGCCGAGTGCGTTCGGTAGATCTCCCAGCCGGGCCCGAAGGCAGCCACTAGCAGATCACGGACGGCGGGCATGTCGAAACTCGGAAACACTTGCAGTGCAGCACTATTGGACGGATCGATCGACCAGGAGTGTAATCCGGCCAACTGCTGGATGCACAGCCGTGCCCGCTCGATCGACAGCCCCGCCAGGTGGTCGGCGTTCTCCCACTTCATCAGGTCTTCCATCACCAGAACGAAATCGGCGGAGTCGTCGGCCATCCGCGCTACGTAGACGTCCGGCGTGCCCAGCGGTGCCCGACCCGCGATATCGCGATAGAAGGCCAGCTCTCGCCGGTAGCCGCCGAGCAGCTCCATCGCGCCCCGGGCCTCCGAGAGCGCGGCCAGCTTGGCAATCACCGTCGGCGGAACGCCCTCGCCGGTCAGGTGCAGGCGATACAGCAACGACGAGAATCCGCTGTCCTGGGCGATCTGTTCGGCGACGACGTCGGTCACGGTCGCATGCAATGCCTCGGTGAGCCACGCCGGGTCGACGGCGTCGATGCCTGACGGCACCCGTGCCGTCGCTGAAGTCACCCTCGCAAGATAGTTGCGAGGTGTTTAATATGCAAGGGTGCCCTCCCCCGCACGCGGTTTGACGCAGCCCGAACGAGTCGAGACGTCCCGGCGCCGCCTGATGGAGGCCGCCGCTGAGCTGATCGTCGAGAAAGGCTGGGAGGCAACCACTGCCGCTGAGATCGGTCGCCGAGCCGGATACAGCCGCACGATGGTTCACGCCCGCTTCGGCGGCAAGGAGGCGATCCTCGAGGACTTCCTGCAGGAGTACGTCAGCCGGCTCAACCCGGACCTCGTGCCGTACCCGACCGGCATGGACCAGGTCGTCGCCCACATCGACCGGATCCGCGACCTGTACGCACGTGACCGGGACGTCTTGCGCGCGATGTTCGTCTCTACCTTCGAGGCGATGAAGACCACCTCGCCACTTCGCGATCGCGTCCAGGACCAGCTGACCGCCGGCGTGGCCAACGTGGCCGACGGACTGCGGAAAGGACAGCGGGACAAGTCAGTTCGGCGGAACATCGATTTGGACCGCGCGGTCAGCGATATCACCGCCGTATGCTTCGGCCTCGGCTTCCAGTGGGTTGCGCTGCCGTCCGGGGTCGACCTGGATACCGAGCTGGTGCACGCGCGGGACCGGATCGTGCGTGACTACGGCGCCTGAGTCAACGCACGCAGGAACTGCTCGGTCTGCGCCTGGACGGCACCCGAGAACAGATGCCCGACATGTCCGCCGTCGTGCCAGTACAGCTGCCCGCCCCAGCGTTCGTGCAAGGCCAGCGCGGACTGCCGGTAGGCCATCTGGTCGTGCCACGCCCCGACGATCAGCCGCCGGTCCGGGGATGGCAGCGGGTCGAGCGCGAGCGGATCGATCACCGAGGTCAAGTCCGACACGATGTCGGATGCCATGGCCGCCCCGACGATATCGGCCGCCGAGCCCCACCGGTGCAGATGCCGGGCGATCATCCCGTTCAGTCCGAGGATCGGTGTGTAGAGCGCGACGGCGCGGACCCTGTCGTCCAGCCCCGCGACCAGGGCTGCGACCGCACTCCCCAGCGACAATCCGGAGACGCCGATCGTAGTCGAGTCGGCCTCGATCCAGCCGAGCACCGCACGCACCTCCGAGACCGCGCGGACCATTCCCGCGACGTTCGCGACCGGATCGGTGCCGGGATACGCCGGCCAGCGGTCGCGCCGCGGCCCGTGTCCGGGCTGAACGGGCAACGCCACATTGAAGCCCAGCTCCCGATGGATGCGCCCGACCCTGGCGACCAGGATGTCGGACATGCCGCCCTGGCCCGCGCCGTGCACCCACACCAGCCAGGGCCGCGGCGCATCGTCGTGGCGGAACAGCACGACTTCGGCGCAGGCCGGACCGTCGTGACCTTCGACGGCCAGCGCCGAGACCAGTTGCGGGTCATGGTCATAGCTCATCCGTTCATAGGACAGCACTCCGGCGCTGACCTGCCGAATGTTCTTGACCGTCAACGGCTCCGGCGCGCGATGCACTCCCGCCACCCCGAGGTCGACCAACTCGGCCGCCACCCCGGCGTAGTCCTCGACCGGGCGAGCCAGCCGGGGCGGTGGCGACATCAGGGTCATCCCGGTGACCACCAGCTCGTCAAGGGCCACCTCGGCGACCTGCCGTACACCGCGCCCGGACAGCGGGCTCCAGTCCTGCGAGCGGTGCAAAGCGGCCAGCGACCGGGGCAGCACGCCGCCCAACTGGGTTGCCAGTCGGTGTGCGCTACTCAGCCCCATCCCGCTCACGCCAGCAGGAAGCCTGCGTAACCCGCGCCGGCGATCTCGTCGCAGCGGCGCCGGTACTCCGGAATGCCTGCCGTGTAGCCCATGTACATCCGTTTCTTACCGGGAACGTTGGCGCCGTTGTACCACGAATTGCAGCTCGGGTGGACCAGAACTGTCGCCGCCACAAGGGATGTGGTGTGCTCGATCCATTCGTGCTGCGCCTCGGGCATCGCCTCGATGGTCCGGTGACCGGCGGCCTTCAGGTGGGCGATGCAGTCGCCGATCCATTCGACGTGCTGTTCGAGCGCGGTGACGAAGTTCGTCGCCGCCGCCGGGCTGCCCGGTCCCTGAACGGTGAACAGGTTGGGGAACCCGGCGACCGCCAGGCCGAGGTAGGACACCGGCCCCTGCTCGGCCCAGACGTCCCGCAACAGCACACCGTCCCGACCGCGAACGTCGATGCGGGTGAGTGCGCCTGTCATCGCATCGAATCCGGTGGCATAGATGATGACGTCGAGGTCGTAGTGCTCGGCCGCGGTGTCGATACCGTCCGGGGTGATCGTGCGGATCGGATTCTTGCGAAGGTCAACCAGCGTGACGTTGTCGCGGTTGTAGGTCTGGTAGTACCCCTGGTCGATGATCGGCCGTTTGCAGCCGAACGGGTGGCTGGGTACCAGCGCCGCGGCGGTCTCTGGATCGCGGACGATCCGCGCGATCGCCTCGCCGTACAGCGCGGTGGCCATCCGGCTGGCCTCGATATCGAAGAAGATGTCACCCCAGTTGAGCGCGCCCATCACGCCGCGCTCGTCGACCGCTCGCACCTGCTCGTCGCGGGTGGCCGTCTTGATGGGCGGGCTGACCAGCATGTCGATCAGCACCGAGAACGCCGAGAGTCGTGCCGCACCGATCGGATGCTGACGCTGCGCTTGCCTGATCTCGCCGTAGTTCGCCTTCATCTCGTCGAGTTCACCGGCCTCGAACTGCCGCACCTGCCACGGCAGCGTGAACGCCGGCGACCGCTGAAAGACGCAGAGCTGCTGTACCTCCCGCGCGATCACCGGGATCATCTGCACGGCGGTCGAACCGGTTCCGATGACGCCGACCCGCTTACCGGAGAGGTCGACGCCGCCCGCCGGCCACCGGCTGGTGAACAGCGAGTCCCCGGCGAAGGTGCCCATGCCGGGAATGTCGGGCTCCAGCGGTTCCGACAGGATGCCGGAGGCGGCGACCACGAAGGGTGCCACGAACGTCTCGCCGTCGGCGGCCTGCAGGGTCCACCTCCCGCTGTCGTCGTCGAACGTCATCGCGGTCACGTCGGTGTCGAGCCGGATGTCACGGCGCAGGTCAAGGCGGTCCGCGACGAAGTTGAGGTACGCCTCGATCTCCGGCTGGGCGGGCATGGTCTCGGTCCACACCCACTCCTGCTGAATCTCCTCGGAGAAGCTGTAGGAGTATTCGATACTCTCGATGTCGCAGCGCGCGCCCGGATAGCGGTTGAACAGCCAAGTGCCGCCGATCTTTTCGGCCCTCTCTAGTACCTGCGCCCGGAGCCCGAGCTGTCGTAGCCGGTGCAGCATGTACAGACCGGAGAACCCGGCTCCGATCACGAGCACATCATCACTATCCATCATCTGACCCTTCGCCTCACCGCACAGCGGATGCTACTGTAATGATTACAGTATTGGAACCGGCCTGATCGCCGGTTCCCCGAAACCCTCAGGTGGACGATGCGGTACACGCTGGAGTATCCGAGCGAGCTACCCACCGCGCCCGACGATTTCCTCTCCCCCGCCGTGATCCGGGATGTCGTGTCGAGAGCCGAAGCGGCAGGCTTCGCCGCGGTCGCGCTGTCCGAACATCCGGCACCGTCGCTGAAATGGCGCCGCAACGGCGGCCACAACACTGTGGACCCCGTCGCGGCGCTGAGCTTCATGGCCGGGGTGACCAGCCGGATCAAACTGATGACCAACCTGTTCGTGCTGCCGTTCCGCAACCCGTATCTGTCCGCCAAGGCGCTCGGCAGCGTGGACATCCTGTCCGGCGGCCGGTTGATCGCAGGCGTGGGCGCGGGGTACCTACGCTCGGAGTTCTCCGCGCTGGGCGTCGAGGTCGACGACCGGGCCGAGTTGCTCGACGAAGCACTCGCCGCACTGCGCGCGATCTGGACCGATCCCGAAACACCGGTCAGTGGGCGGGGATTCACGGCAACCGGTCCGATGTGGTTGCAGCCACCGGTACAGCGTCCGCATCCACCGATCTGGATCGGCGGCAACACGGCAGCCGCGGCACGGCGCGTCGTCGAACACGGCAGCGGCTGGATGCCGCTTATCGCGCCCTCGGGTATGGCGTCAGCGATCGGCACGGCTGCGCTGGAGGACACCGCGGCGTTCGGCGCCCGGCTCGGCCGGCTGCGTCAGGCCCTGGCCGATGCCGGCCGGGATCCGGAGACGCTCGACGTGCAAGTCATCTGCCCCTGGATCGACCTGGACGACGACTCCTCACTGCGCCGAGCGCAGGACACCCTGGGTGAACTCGCCGGGTACGGCGCGAACTGGGCAGTCGCTCGCGTCGAGGCACCCACCCCGGCAGCGGCGCTCGACTACATCGACGCGTTCGGCGAGGTGGTCATTGCAGGCGATCTGGTCGGTACACCGGTTCGAGGAGGTTCCGCGTGAAGGTTCCATTCACTTGGAAAGTCACCGGCTGGTTCATGGTCGGCTGGTCGGCGCAGTACGCCGTCGGTGACGTCCGGCCGCTGCGATACTTCGGCGAGGACCTGGTGATCTATCGCGACCAGTCCGGCGAGTTGCACGTGCTCGAAGGGCACTGCAAGCACCTCGGTGCGCACATCGGGCATGGCGGCACCGTCGTCGGCGACTGCGTCGAGTGTCCGTTCCACGGCTGGCGCTGGGGACCCGACGGCGACAACACCCACATCCCCTACCAGCCGGATCGGCCCAACAAGGGGCTGCGTCTTCGGACCTACCCGGTCGAGGAGCAGCACGGCTGCATCTTCCTCTGGCACCACCCGGGCGGTGAGCCACCCCGGTGGGAACTGCCCGACATGTTCGCCAAGTTCCCGCAATTCACCGCCGCCCCCGACGAGTACTACCGCCCATACCCGGAGTTCTCCCGCTTCGCCGAGAACGAGCCGGTGCATCCCCAGATCGTTGCCGAAAACGGTCCGGACAGTTCACATTTCCACTACGTCCACCACGCGACGGTCACTCCGGTCTGCTTGGAGTGGGAAGCGGTCGATGAAGAGTGGCGGTTCGTCACCGGCTGGCCCGATGCGCGCAGTGATGACCCGAACGCCATGGCATTGCGTATCCACAGCCACTTCTCCGGGCTGGGTTTCGCGATCAGTGCGTTCGAGGGCTCGTCGAACCACCGGCTGATCTTCGCCTGCACACCCGTCGACGACGAGGTGTCCAACATGTTCTATTCCATCTGGTGGCCGCGAAAACACGGCGACACCAGTGACATCCCACCCGACGACGTCCGAGAACGGGTGGAGAAGCAGTATCTGGGCACGGTGTGGGACGACCTCGAGATCTGGCGCTATCAGAAATACGTCGAACACCCGGCACTGGCCAAGGTCGACGCGAAACCCTATATGGCAATGCGCAAGTGGGCTCAGCAGTTCTATGACGTGTCGGCGGCGGCACCCATATGAAGGCCGAACTCGTCGACCCGGGCCACACCGTCATCGTCACCCAGGAGTTGCAGGGCGCCGTCGTCGGGCCGGATGCCGGACTGGCGGCGTTGGCCCGCGAAGCGGAGCGCGAGGCGCTACCCAACATCGCCCGCTTGCTACCCGTGGCGCGTGCGGCCGGAGTCACCGTGGTGCACTGCCTGGTGCAGCGCCGGCCCGACGGACTCGGCTCCAACCACAATGCCAAGCTGTTCGCGATCGGAGCTAGTGGGGTCGACATCGCGCCGGGCAGCCCCGGTGCCACGCTGTTACCGCAATTCGGCCCGGAGCCAACCGATCTCGTCCTGAGCCGATCGCATGGTCTTGGCCCGATGGGCGGTACCGATCTCGACGCGATCCTGCGCAATCTCGGCGCGACCACCGTCGTCGGCGTGGGGGTGTCACTGAACGTGGCGATTCCCAATCTGGTGATGGACGCCGTCAATGCCGGCTACCGCGTGGTGCTGCCGCGCGATGCGCTCGCCGGGGTACCCGCCGAGTACGGCACCGCCATCATCGACAACACCCTGGCCTTGCTGGCGACCATCACCACCACCGACGAACTGATCGCGGCCTGGGAGGCGTAATGAACACCGACACCGCCGTGCCGCAGTTGCCGACAGACTACCTTCGCGATCCGTATCCGTTCTTCGCCGAGATGCGCTGTGGTCCAGGGATCTTCCGCGGCACGGTGATGGACTACTCGAAGACTCCGGAGTCGCTGCGTCCAAGGCAAGAGTATGCCGCGGTGTCCTTCGACGCGGTGAACAGGGTGCTGCGCGATGGGCGGGTGTTCAACTCCTCCATCTACGACTCCACGATCGGACTGTTCATCGGGCCGTCGTTGCTGGCGATGGAAGGCAAGGCCCACTGGGATCACCGCAATCTGGTCTCCGCTGCGTTCAAGTCGAAGTCGTTGGCGCGCTGGGAACCTGAGGTGGTCCGCCCGATCGTCAACGGCTTGATCGACGAGTTCATCCGCGACGGGGACACCGACCTGGTGCGGGCATTCACGTTCGAATTCCCCACCCGCGTCATCACCCGGCTGCTGGGCCTACCCGAAGAAGACCTGCCCACTTTCCGGCGCCGCGCAGTCCAGCTGATCAGCTACGCCGTCGACTACCGCAAAGCGTTCGAGGCATCGGCTGCGCTCAAGGACTACTTCCTGGAGCAGATCGACAAACGTCGGTCGACGCCGACCGACGACATCATCGGCGATCTGGTGAGTGCGGACATCAACGGGGAGAAGCTGACCGACGAGGCGATCTACTCGTTCCTGCGGCTGCTTCTCCCGGCCGGCCTGGAAACCACCTACCGATCGTCGGGCAATCTGCTCTACCTGTTGCTCACCCATCCCGAACAGTTCGCGGCGGTGCAGGCCAACCGGGAACTGCTGGCTCCGGCCATCGAAGAAGGTCTGCGCTACGAGACTCCACTGACCACCGTGCAGCGGTTCGCCACCGAGGACAGCGAGCTGGGCGGTGTTGCGATACCGGCCGGTTCGGTGATCGACGTGTGCATGGGCTCGGCCAACCGCGATGCGAACCGCTGGCCGGACCCCGAGAAGTTCGACATCTTTCGCCACCACACCCCGCACATCACGTTCGCGGCGGGCGAGCACACCTGTATGGGTCTGCACCTGGCCCGGATGGAGACCCGCGTCGCGTTGGAGTCCTTGCTGGATCGGCTGGGCGACATCACGCTGATCACCGACGACGATCCGCACATCCACGGCCAGCCGTTCCGGTCGCCGACATCGTTGCCGGTGACCTTCACCGCGGTCCGCTAGCCCTTCCAAGGCTTGGTCTTGACGTAACCCCCTGCGTCGATGCGCATCTGCGTTCCGGTGATGTAGCGGGCATCGTCACTGGCCAGGAACACCACGGCGGCCGACACGTCGTGCGGCTCGATGTAGGGCACCGGCATCGCCTGCATGGCGGGGAACGACAGCTCGGCGTCGTCGCGTGTCGGGGACGCCAGGTCGGGCCGGAACACCCGGTACATGCCCTCGTTGTGCAGCATGTCGGTGTTGACATTGGTCGGGTGTAGCGCGTTCACCCGAATCATTCTCTTGGCCAACTGGACTGACAGATCGTTGACGTAGTGGGCGACCATCTGTTTGGCCAGGCTGTAGGCCGACCCGCCCGGACCCTGGTTGGTGGCGCTGCCCAGTTGCGCCGCAAGCGAACCGGTGGCGATCACCGATGCGCCATCGTTGAGGTGCGGCATGCTGGCCTGGATCACGTTGAACACCCCGACCAGATCGGTGTCGATGGTGTCCGACCACGACTGCAGGGTCTGCCGCTTGCCCATCGGGCAGATACCGGCATTGGCGACGACGATGTCGAGGTGGCCCATCTCATCGACGGCATCGGCGATCGTCTGCCACACCGCACTGCGCTCGCGGACGTCGCAGATCGCGGAAAAGCACCGCGCGCCTTCCTTTTCCACCAGCAACACGGTCTCGTCGAGGTCCTCAGGCCGCGACAGCGGGTAGGTGTTGCCTTCGAGGTCGGCGCAGATGTCCAGCACGATGACGTCCGCACCTTCGGCGGCCAGCGCGATCGCGTGTGAACGCCCCTGTCCTCGCGCGGCCCCCGAGACCACGGCAACCTTGTTGTCCAACTTGCCCATTGGGTGTCCTCCTATGACTGGCGTGGAGCGCGGACCGCGAGGGTCTTGGTTTCCAGGTACTGGCCGAATCCCTCGATGCCGCACTGACGTCCGACGCCGCTGTTCTTGTAGCCCCCGAACGGGGCGTCGGCGCCGTAGAACATTCCCCCGTTGACACCGATCGAGCCGGTACGGATCCGGCGGGCGACGGCGGTGCCGCGCTCCACGGACCCCGACAACACCGCGCCGGCCAACCCGTAGGCGCTGTCGTTGGCGATGCGGATCGCCTCCTCGTCGTCGCGGAACGGGAGCACCACCAGGACGGGCCCGAAGATCTCCTGCTGGGCGATCGCGGAGCGGGGGTCGGCACCGATGATCACCGTGGGTGCGACGAAGTGCCCACCGGCGAGGTAGTCCGGTAGATCGTCGATACCGCCTCCGCCGACGACGATTTCGGCACCGTCACGACGGGCCCGGTCACATGCGTCGAGCACCCGCTGCTTCTGCCTGGCGCTGACGAGAGGGCCGACGAACGTGCTGGGCAGCGCCGGGTCACCGACCGGCACCGACTGGAAGGCCGCGGTGATCGCGGCGAGCGCCTCGGGGTAGAGCGATTCGTGGATCACCAACCGCGTGGTGAGCGCGCAGGCCTGCCCGGCATGCACGCATACCCCGACCGCGCTGCCGATGATGTGCGCCGGGTTGGCGTCGTCGAGCACGATCAGCGCCGACTTGCCGCCCAGTTCCAGGAACGTGCGCTTGATGGTGTCGGCGCCGTCGCGCATCAACTGCTTGCCCACCGAGGTGGATCCGGTGAACGACACCATGTCCACCCGCGGATCGGTGGCCAGCAGTCCGGCGACCTCATTGTGCGGGGTGGGCACCACGGCGAGGACACCGGGCGGGATGTCGGTGTGCTCGGCAACCAGCCGGCCGATGCGGGTGGCGTTCCACGGGGTGTTGGGATCGGGCTTGAGCACCACGGTGTTGCCGGCGGCCAGCGCGGGACCGAGCTTGTTGAGGATGACCTCGATCGGGTAGTTCGACGGCGTGATCGCCGCGACCACCCCGACCGGCTCCTTGACGACGGTGCGGACGTTGCGATCGCCGAAGAGGCCGCCGCCGTCCAGCGTTCGCTCCCAGTTGAATTCGTCGATCAGCCGGGACGGATACCGGAGCGAGTCGGTCAGCGGCCACTCCAATTGGGCGTCACCGGTGGACATGATCGGGCAGCCGACCTCCGCGACCAACTCCTCGCGCAGGTCTTCCTTCTCGGACTCCAGCGCGGCCTGCAGCTGGGCCAGACACCTCTTGCGTAGCGCTCGGTTGGTGGACCAGTCGGTGTCGTCGAATGCCCGCCTGGCCGCGGCGATGGCGCGGTCCATGTCGGGAGGCCCGGCGGCGGCGGTGGCCCCCAACACCCGGCCGGTCGCCGGACTGATGTTGTCGAATTCGGCGCCGTCGGCGGCCGCAGCGAGTCGCCCGTCGATGAGCATCCGCGGTTCGGCCCGCTTCGCCGCCCGCAAACCCAGCTCGACGCTCGTACCCTGCTGGTCCACCGACGCACCACCTTCTTTTCCGGGACGGTCAACGGTAAAGGTTACAGTAAGAATCTGCGGCAGTGGTGCGCCGATTCTTCGACCCGCAGCGTCCGGGGTGTGAGAATGTGGTTACCACCACCGGGCGAAAGGGATTGATCGTGATCAAGGTGATGGACGGCATCCGGGTACTGGAGGTCGCGCAGTTCACGTTCGTTCCGGCGGCCGGAGCGATCCTGGCCGACTGGGGCGCCGACGTCATCAAGGTCGAGCACCCGGTCCGCGGCGACACTCAGCGCGGCTTCATCAACATGGGCGGCTTTCAGCTCGACCCGAACCGGCACCCGCTGATCGAGCATCCAAACCGCGGCAAGCGCAGCGTCGGCATCGACGTCTCCACACCCGACGGCCAGGAGGTGCTGTACGAGATCGCGAAGACAGCCGACGTCTTTTTGACCAATTACATGCCGCAGGCCCGCCAGAAGAACAAGTTCGACGTCGAGCACATCCGCGCGGTCAACCCCAACATCATCTACGCCCGCGGCAGCGCCTACGGCGACAAGGGACCCGAGCGCCTGGTCGGCGGCTTCGACGGCACCGCATTCTGGACCCGCAGTGGCGTCGGCCACGCGCTCACGCCGGAAGAGCTCGGAGGCGCTCTGCCGCAGGGTATTCCAGCGTTCGGCGATTCGATCGGCGGGATGAACATCGCCGGCGGCATCTCGGCGGCGCTGTTCCATCAGGAACGGACGGGCGAGGCGGTTGAGATCGATGTGTCGCTGCTGAGCACCGCGTGGTGGGCGGCAGGCGCCAGTGTCACCCAGGGCATGGAGACCGGGGAGACCATGCGCTCCCTGATGCCCGGCTCCACGACATCGGTCAACCCGTTCATGGCCAACTACCTGACCTCTGACGGCGGCACGATCAACCTGTGCATCGTCAGCCCTACCGGCTACATCCGCGACACCTGGGAACATCTCGGCCTGGCCGAGCTCGCCGACGACCCCCGGTTCTCCGACGTGATGCCGCTGATCCAGAACGCCGAAGAGGGCGTCCGATTGATCACCGAGGCGATCGCCGCCAAGCCGTTCGAGTATTGGCGCCAGCACCTCAAGACGATGAAGGGCCAGTGGGCGCCGTTCCAGAGTCTGGTCGATCTGGCCTCCGACGAGCAGGCGATCGCCAACGACATGATCGTCGAGGTGGAAGCAGCTGACGGTGGAGCACCGTTCAAGGTGGTGCGCGGGCCGGTGCAGTTCAATCACGAGGCGCTGGAGACCACCCGAGCACCGCAGGCCAGCGAGCACACCGAAATCGTGCTGATGGAGATCGGTATCGATTGGGACCGCATCGAGGCGCTCAAGGAGTCGGGCGCGATCGCCTAACCGGCTACTCGCTCGACGCGAACCGGGACGCCGGTCAGCCAGGCCATCCCGGACAACGACTCGACATCTTCGGGCTCGCTCGACGTCAGCCGGTTGACGTTGGACCCGCCTGCGCGATTCGCCAGTTTCCAGGTCCCGGTGCCGGTGTGCCCCCACCCGTGCGGGACGGCGATCACCCCGGCCATCAGGTCCTTGGTTGTCATCACCTCGACGGTGATCTCGCCGTACGGCGACGACACTCGCACCACATCACCATCAGTAATGCCCTGTTCGGCTGCGTCGTCGACTCCGATGAGCGCCCGGTGCCCCCGCTCTCCTCGCATCAGCAGCGGCGCATTGTGCATCCAGGAGTTCTCCGAACGCGGCTCGCGCATGCCGATCATCCGCAACGGATAGCCCTCGGGATGACCACTGCTGCTGAGCTTCTCGACCTCGGCGGCGATACCGGGGTGCCTCAGCCGGACCCGGCGGGACAGATAGGCCACCGAATTGCGCAGCGCGCCAGTGCGGATGTGCGGCGCCACGATCACGCCGTGCGGATGGTCTTCGGTCAGCCGGCGATGCGTCAGCCCACCGCGACGCAAGCCGAACAGGTCACCGCCCTGCGACATCCGGATCAGCGCGTCCATCATCAGCCGCGGCTGGAGGTTCACCCCGAAGCGGCCCAGTGTTTTTCGCGCGACCGAGAACACCGTGAACGCCGGCACGCCGGGGGCCAGCCGGGCCATCAAATCGGCGACGATGTCCCATTCCGGCCGGGCCTGCCCGGCCGGAGCGACCACAGCATCGGTGGCCTGCCGAAACGGCGTGGCCTGGAAGGCCTGAAACGTGTACGGGAAGTCGTCGCGTTCGTACATCGTGGTCACCGGCAGGATGTAGTCACACCTGCCGGTCGTCTCGGTGACGTAGAAGTCAAGGGCTACCGATAATTCCAGGGAGTCGAAGGCAGCCTCGAGTTCGCCGCCGTTGGGCACCGACAGCACCGGGTTGCCCGCCGAGACGAACATCGCCCTGATCTGGCGGTCGCCCGGCGTCGTGATCTCCTTGGCCATCAGCGCGGCCGGTTCCATGGCGACGGCGATGGGGATCCCGCCGATCCGCGACCGGTTGCGATACGAGCGGCGCATCGCCAGGCCCATGATCGTGGCCTGCCAGCGGCCTCCGACGGTCTCCATCGAGCTGAACACCGATCCACCGGGTGCATCGAGGTTTCCCGCAACGAGATTCACCGCATCGATCAGGTAGGTGGTGAGCGTGCCGTACCGGCCGACGCAGGTACCGAGCCTGCCGTAGACGGCCGCCCGCGGCTCGCGCACCAGATCCCGGGCGAGCGACCGGACACTGTCGGCGTCGATGCCGGTGCGTGCCGCGGTGAACTCCGGGGTGAACGGCGCGCACAGCGATTGCAGCCAGTCGAGGCCGTCGGCCTGTGCGGTCACCCGTGCGGTGTCGACGAGGTGCTCGGCGAACATCACCTGCAGCAGCGACAGCAGCAGGAATGAATCAGCATCGGGCACGACGGGCAACCACTCGAAGGCCGCCGCCGTCTCGGTGCGGCGCGGGTCGACGACGACGACACGGCCGCCCCGCTTGACGATGTCGTGCATGCGGTCCTTGATCCGGGGCGCCGTCAGGAAGCTGCCATGCGAGACAACGGGATTGGCGCCCATCATCACCAGAAGGTTGGTGCGGGTCAGATCGGGGATCGGCACCGACGTCGGGGCCCCGTACAGCATCTGGCTCGCGATCAGCCTGCTGTTGGTGTCCTGCGACGACGCCGTGAAATAGTGGCCGCCGCGGCCGAGGCCCTTGATGAAGCCCAGAGCCGCGAAGGTGTGCGCATAGCTGAAGGCACCGGGGTTGCCCATGTACCAGCCGACCGCCCCCGCCCCACGGGCGTTCAGGATCTGCGTCAACCGGGCGGCGATATCGGACAGCGCCGCGTCCCAGCTCACCGGTTCGTAGCCGTCCGGGCCCTTGCGAAGCGGGGTCGTCACCCGATCCGGATCGTTCTGCACCTCGGTGAACGCGATGCCCTTCTGGCAGGCGAAACCGGCCGAGAGCGGATGATCCTTGTCCGGGCGCAGTGCCGTCAGCCTGCCGTCCTCGACCGTGGCCACCATGCCGCACAGCGGTTCGCAGATGCGGCAGAACGTGGTCTTGTGCTCGATCGTGGAAGCCACGCAGGACACGATACTGTAAGTGTTACAGTTCCTGCGCGTCTCCGCGGATCCCGAGAGGAAGACCATCGATGAACGATGTCGCCATCATCGGCGTCGGCCTGCACCCGTTCGGCCGGTTCGACGGTAAGTCCGCCATGGCGATGGGCGTCGACGCGATCTTCGCCGCCGTCGCCGACGCCGGGATCGAATGGAAGGACGTCCAGTTCGCCACCGGCGGCAGCTGGACCGTCGCCAACCCCGATGCGATCGTCAGCATGGTCGGACTGACCGGGATCCCGTTCACCAACGTCTTCAACGCCTGCGCAACGGCGGCCAGCGCCGCCAAGGCGTGCGCCGACGGGATCCGGCTGGGCGACTACGACATCGGTATAGCGATCGGGCTCGACAAGCATCCGCGCGGCGCGTTCACCGAGGATCCGGCCCTGGTCGGGATGCCGCGCTGGTACGCCGAGAACGGCCAGTACCTCACCACGCAGTTCTTCGGCATGAAGGCCAACCGCTACCTGCACGACCACGGAATCTCGGAGGAGACGCTGGCGCGGGTGGCCAACAAGAATTTCCGCAACGGTGTGCTGAACCCGAATGCATTCCGTCGCAAGGAGATTTCGATCGAGGACATCATGGCGTCGCCGGTGTTGAACTACCCGCTGCGGCAGTACATGTTCTGTGCACCCGACGAGGGAGCCGCGGCGGTCGTCATGTGCCGCGCCGACATCGCGCACCGCTACACGTCCACGCCGGTGTACCTCAAAGCGGTCGAAGTCCGCACCCGTCGTTACGGCGCCTACGAGGTCAACACCACCTTCGGCCCCGTCGACGAGGACGTCGCACCAACTGTGCACGCAGCCCGCGCCGCGTTCGAAAAGGCCGGTGTGTCACCGCAAGATGTCGACGTGATCCAACTGCAGGACACCGACGCGGGCGCCGAGATCATCCACATGGCCGAGTGCGGATTCTGCCCGGACGGCGACCAGGAGCGGCTGCTGGCCGATGGCGAGACCGAGATCAACGGTTCCATGCCGATCAACACCGACGGCGGGCTGATCGCCAACGGCGAGCCGATCGGCGCGTCCGGGCTGCGGCAGATCCACGAGATCGTCCGGCAGTTGCGCGGCGAGGCCGGTGATCGCCAGGTGCCCGGTGAGCCGAAGGTCGGTTTCACCCAGCTCTACGGCGCGCCGGGTACCGCAGCAGCAACGATCCTGACGCGGTAGACCGATGGGCGTTCTCGACGGGGTGCGGGTGCTCGACTACGGCAGGTTTATCGCCGCGCCGTGGTGCAGTGCACTTCTCGCCGACATGGGCGCCGACGTCCTGCGCGTCGAGAAGCGCGAAGGCGGCGAGGACCGCTGGGTGCAGTCGGTCACCAGCGGCGGTGAAGGCGGCACCTTCCTGCAGTGCAACCGGAACAAGCGCTCGCTGACGCTCGATTCGACGACGCCGGAGGGCGCCGAGATCACCCGGCTGCTGGTAGCCCGCTCCGACATCGTGATCGCCAACATGCCGGCCGCCGGTATGCGGGCCAGCGGGCTCGACTACGAGTCGCTGCGCGCGGTCAGACCCGACATCATCCTGGCCAGCGCAACGGCCTACGGCGAGGGTGGCCCCTACAGCGACCGGATCGGATTCGACGGGGCGGGCCAGGTGATGTCCGGCGCCGTCTACCGACAGGGCCTGCCGGAGCTGCCGATCCGAACGGTGGTCCCCCAGGCAGACTTCGGTACCGCGCTCACCTTGACCATCGGCGTGATGATGGCGCTCTACCACCGCAGCCAGACCGGGGAGGGCCAGCACGTGGAAGGCGCGCTGCTGCCCACGGCGTTGATGCTGTCCAACGCCTTCCTCATCGAGCGCGAGCTGCTGGGCGTGGACAAGCCCCGCGCCGCCAACCGCGGCACCTCGGTCGCGCCATGCGACCTGTACGAAGTCACCGACGGGTGGGTCCTGCTGCAGATCGCCGGCCAGCCGATGTTCAAACGGTGGTGCCGGCTGATCGGCCGGGAGGAGCTGTTCGATGATCCGCGCTTCGCCGACGACGACGCACGCTGGCGCAACGGCGATGTTCTCAACGATCTGATGCAGCAGTGGTGTGCAGGCAAGACCAGAGCCGAGGTGCTCACCGCGCTGGAGGCCGCGAAACTGCCTGCTGCTCCGTTGAATTCGCCCCAGGAAGTTCTCGAGGATCCGCACGTGGAGGCGATGGGCTACCTCAAGCGGGTGCCGTTCCCCGGCGCGTCGAAGCCCGTGCCCTTGATAGAGACACCGTTTCGCCTGTCGGCCACGCCCGGCACCATTCGCCGGCGCGCACCGTTGCTCGGTGAACACACCGATGAGGTGCTGGCCGAAATCGGTTACGCCACATCCCAGATCGCAACCCTGCGCCAGGACGGCATCATCTAGTCAGGAAAGCACTCGCACCGGCACGGTGCTCCAGCCCGCCACGTTCTGCATATTGACCCGCTTGCAGCCGTCGAAGTCGACCTCGAACTTCGGCATGAAGTCGAGCATCTTGTCCAGCGCGATCGCACTCTCCAGCCGGGCCAGGGCTGCGCCCAGGCAACTGTGAATTCCATAGCCGAGTCCGAGATTCTGCGCTTGCGTGCGGTCCCGGTCGATATGGAATCTGTCCGGTTCGGTCCACGCACGCGGGTCACGGTTGGCTGATCCGCCGACCAGGAAGACCGGCTTGCCGACCGGGATCGTCACGCCGTGCAACCTGACCTCACGCAGCGAGCAGCGCACGTTGTACTGGGCCGGGGCCTCGTAGCGCAGCAGTTCTTCGACGGCCAGCGGGATCTTGCTGCGGTCACTGCACAACAGCTCCCACTGGTCGGGGTTCTGTGCGAAGACCACGGCCGCATTCCCGATCAGCTTGGTCACGGTCTCTGCGCCAGCACCACCCAACAGCGTTGCAAATTCCGTGATCTCGATATTGTCCAGTGGTTCCATCCGGCCGTCTTCTCGCTCGATCTCGGCACAGATCAGCTTGCTCAGTAAGTCGTCGCCGAGCTCCTCGCGCCGCTTCTTGATCAGCCGGAAGTAGTAGATCGCCATATCGACGGCGGCCTGCTGGCCCGACGCGGTCATCTCGACATCGCCGCTCTCGCGGTGCAGCAGCTCATCGATCCACAACCGGATCTGCTGGCGGTCAGCGGCGGGCACTCCCTGCAAGGTGGTCATGACGTCGACCGGGAACAGCGCCGAGAAATCCTGCACGACGTCGAATCCCGTCGGATCGACAGCCGACAGATGCTTGTCGACCAGTTCGATGACCAGGGCGCGCTGCGCTTCGATCGCCCGAGGAGTGAACACCTTGTTGAGCAGGCTGCGCATCCGCCGGTGCGCGGGCGGGTCCATCGCGATGATCGACCCGTGCTCGGTGACCTCGCCCTTGCGGACCTGGCCGAGGTCAACGCCGTATGCCGACGAGTAGGTTTCGTAGTCCTTGAAGGCGGCGGCGACGTCGTCGTGTCGGGTCAGCGCGTAGAAGTCGTATTCCTGGCTGTAGTAGACCGGGGCGTCGTCGCGCATCCGGCGATACGTCTCGTACGGGCTGATGAAGAAGTCTTCCGAAAACGGATCGAACACCACACTCATGTGGCGACCGGGGCTTTGGTCGCCGGCGGCGAGTAGTTGGGTTTGCCGAGCCCGAGCACGTGCTGCGCGATCATGTTGCGGAACACCTCGAGCGTTCCGCCGTAG
This sequence comes from Mycolicibacterium aromaticivorans JS19b1 = JCM 16368, assembly GCF_000559085.1. NCBI lineage: Bacteria > Bacillati > Actinomycetota > Actinomycetes > Mycobacteriales > Mycobacteriaceae > Mycobacterium > Mycolicibacterium aromaticivorans. The sequence goes on from NZ_JALN02000001.1 coordinate 1,881,462, forward strand.
ATCCCGAACAGCGGCGCGAACCGGAAGGCATATTCGGAAGCACCGTTGTCGGCCGCCCCGTCGGTGTCCACCGGCAACACCGAGGCGGCGCCGGCGAGGTCCATCAGGTCCGGTGCGATATCGCGCATCGTCTGGGCCTGAGCGACTCGGCCGAAAATGCTTGGTGTGGACAGGGATGCCTCCAGGCGGGCGGCACTGCGGCCGAGCCGGTGGGCGACCGCGCCGTCATCGACCATCCGGCGTCCCGAGGGGTCGGACCGGCCGACATGGGCGGCGACGGCATCGACGGCGGCGGCCATCACGCCGGCCTGGTGGGCCATGATCGACACGTCGGAGAGCCCGTCTGCTTCCGTCGGCGCGGCACCGTGTTCGGCGTCCAGCGGTCCGCGCAGCACCGTCCAGCCGCCGTTGGCTTCGCCGAGCAGATACTTCTCGTCGACCCGCACGTCGGTGTAGTACACGATGTTCGTCCGGTCGCCGTCAACGGTACGGATGCCCTGGATCTCGATACCCGGGGTGTCCAGCGGAACCAGAAACATGCTCAGGCTCTTGTGTTTCGGCGCTGCCGGATCGGTGTTGGTCAGCAGGAACACGTACTGGCAGTTGTGCGCACCCGTCGTGAACATCTTCGACCCATTAATGACCCAGCTCGACCCATCCGCTTCACGGACGGCGCGGGTCTTACAGGTTGCCACGTCCGAGCCACCCTCAGGTTCGGTGTAGCCCAGGCACATTCGTGCCGTGCCGTCGAATACTCTCGGCATGACGTCGTCGACCAGCTCGGCTTTGCCGAACGCGGCGACCGCCTTGGCCACCATTACGGTGGTTCCCCACGTCACCCACGGCACGTGCGCCCGGCGACGCTCTAGATCCCAGATGCGGCGTTGAATGCGGGTGAAGCCGCCATCCGATCCGGTCCTGTATTCCTTCTCCAGGAAACCTCTGGCGCCGAGGGCCAGGTGCACCCCCTCGTCGAAGTTGTCACCCGTCTGCCGGTCTCGCAGACGCACCTCGTCGGTGACCAGCTCGGACAGGTAGGTCCGTAGGTCGCGCTGGAAGGACGCATCGTCGGGGCTCAGCTCGACTTCGGTGAAATCCATGGCAGCTCCTCGGATCAGGACGGGACGGCCAGCACCGGCGGCGCGGCGGCGGTGGGGTCGGGGTTGGCCAGCGGCAGACCCATGAACCGGCGGGCGTTGTCGCCCATGAAGTCGTAGGTTCGGCGTTCGTCCATACCTTCGGCGTACTTCCAGAAGCCGCGCGGCTCGGCCAGCCCCTCCGGGTGCGGATAGTCCGACCCGAACAGCACCTTGTCCCAGCCGACGGTGTTGACCACATCCGAGACGCTGCCCTCCCAGAACGGGCTGACCCAGATGTTGCGCCGGAACACGTCGTGCGGGTGCTCTGGGAAGTTCTGCGGCATCTTCTTGTACAGGTCGTCGAAGTCGAGGAAGAGCTGGCCTATCCATGAGCTGCCGTTCTCGACGCTGGCGATCCGCAGCCGCGGGAACCGCGTCAGGGTGCCGTGGCAGATCAGGCTGGTGATCATGTCGGCGATTTCGCGGTGGCCCAGCACCATCCACCGGAAGGCACTCATCGCCATGAAGTTCTGGGTGTGCGGCGGCTCCCACTTGCTTACGTAGGAGTCGAGCGGCGGGTAGCTGGCGTGCAGGACGATCGGCAGGCCGGCGGCCTCGACGTCGCGCCAGAACGGATCGAATTCCGGCAGTGCCGGGGAGCGCCAGCCGTGCACACCGCGAACCGGGCCGGGTTTGATCAGCGCCACCTTGGCGCCGGCGGAGAGCAGGTACTCGAGTTCGGCTTGCGCGCCGCCGACTTCGGACAGGTTGATGATCGGGGTGGAGAACAGCCGGTCGTCGTAGACGTAGGACCAGTGCTCGGCCATCCATTGGTTGAGGGCGTGGATGATCGCCAGTGTCAGCTCGGGATCATCGGCCGACGAGTGCTCGACGAGGCTGGCCAGGGTCGGATAGTTCAGCGCCTCCACCACACCCTGGCGGTCGAGCTCGGCGATCCGGTCCGCCGGGTTCTTGGTGGCCGCCGGCGCTTCGATTGCGGGGCCTTGCATTTCGCGCAGCGTCAGGCCTTCGCTGTTCTCGCCTGCGAAGAATTTCTCGTGCGCGCCGGGGGCGGCGACCCGTTCGAACGTCGGGTTCGGGATGAAGTCGCTGACCTTATTGTTGATCACCAGCCTGGTCTGCCTGCCCATCTGGGCGTACTGCACCGCATAGCGATAACGCTCAGGGAGGTACCGGGTGAGCGCCTCGGGTGTCTCGTACATGTGCTGATCGGCGTCGAAGATCGGCACATCGCGCCGCTGCGCTTCGGTCATGACACCTTCTTCGGTTGCGGTGCGTACGCGGGCTTGCCCAGCCCCAACACGTACTGGCCGATCATGTTGCGGAAGACCTCCAGCGTGCCGCCGTAGATTCCGGACAGCGGCGCGAAGCGGTACACGTACTCCGACGCCCCGTCGTCGGCAGCACCGTCGGTCTCCACCGGAAGCGTTGCGGCAGCACCGAGAATGTCCATCAGATCCGGTGAGATATCCCGCATCGCCTGGGCGATCGCAACCCGGCCGTAGAGACTCGGCGAACTCAGGGCGGCCTCCATCCGGGCCGCGCTGCGGCCCAGTCGGTACGACACCGATCCGTCGTCGACCGCACGGCGGCCACTCGGGTCGGACCGGCCGACCGCGGCGGCCACCTTGTCGACCGCGGTGGCCATGAAGTTGGCCTGGTGCATCATGATCGAGATATCGGCCAACCCGTCGGCTGCCGCGGCCACCGCACCGTGCTCGACGTTGAGCGGTTCGCGTAAGACGGTCCAGCCACCGTTGACCTCGCCGAGGCGGTACTTGTCGTCGACCCGGACGTCGCTGTAATAGACGATGTTCGTCCGGTCACCGTCGACGGTGCGCAGGCCCTGGATCTCGATGCCGGGCAGGTCCAGCGGAACGAGGAACATGGTGAGGCTCTTGTGCTTCTGCGCCTCCGGATCGGTGTTGGTGATCAGGAAGACGTACTGGCAGTTGTGCGCCCCGGTGGTGAACATCTTGGAGCCGTTAACAATCCACTGGTCGCCGTCGCGAACCGCGCGCGTTTTGCAGGTGGCGACATCCGAACCGCCCTCGGGCTCGGTGTAGCCAAGGCACAGCCGGACGTGCCCGCTGAAAACACCGGGCAGCACTTCGGCTTTGAGTTCCGCGGAGCCGAAGGTGTCGACCGAACGCGCCACCATCGACGTGGTACCCCAGGTCACCCACGGCACCGCGAACCGTCGTTTCTCCAGCTCCCAGATCCGTCGGCGGACCCGGGTGAAGCCGCCCTCGGATTCCGATCTCCATTCGGCCTCCAGGTATCCGGCCGCGCCGAGTGCCAGGTGCACACCTTCGTGGAAGTTGTCTCCGGTCTCCCGGTCGTGCCGGATCACCTCGTCGGTGATGTGGGTTGTCAGGAAGTGGCGAACCTCGTCGAGGAACTGCTGATCCTCGTCGGTCAGCTCTACCGGTGAGAAATCCATGGCTGCCCTATGCGGTTTCGCGGTCTGCGAGAAGGCGCCCGATCTGCTTGGCGCTGGCGCCGGGATCGCCACCGGCCAGTGGCCAGCCCCTTGCCCGCACCAGGTACGCGGTCGCGGCGGCCTCCGAGGACACTCCGAGGCCACCTTGGATGTGTACGGCCATCGTCGCGGCCTTGGACGCTTCTTCGGCCATGAACACGAATGCCGACGGTGCCAGCTCGGGACGCGCATGGGGTTCGTTGTCGAGGAACCACGCGGCGCGGCGGGCCAGGTTGCGGCCGCCTTCGACGGTGATCACCATGTTGGCCAGCGGATGCGAGATGGCCTGCAGGGTGGCGATCGGTACGCCCAACGTGTAGCGGGACTTCGCGAACTCGGCGGCGATGGTCATGGTCTCCTCGACCAGACCGACCAGCGCGGACGCCGTCAGCAGCCGCCATTCATCCAGCGCCCGAGCATATTCGGCGAGGGCGGCCGGCCCACTGCCCAGCACCGTTCGGCTGTCGGCGGCCGCCGGGTCGACCCAGGCCATCGGGAGCCGGCCGATGTTGTCCACCTTGGCCGGACGCGTACCGAACGAGAGGAGAACGACGTCTTCACCTTGTGCACCGTCCCGGATGATGATGTGGTCGGCGATCGACCCGGTCGGGATGAGCCGCACACCCGAGGCGCTGTCCAGCGATGCGTCCAGGCCGGCGATCTGGTTACCGCTCATCACCTCATCGGTGAGCGCGCCCAGGCCGGCCAACAGCCGGGCCGCGCAGACATGATCGATCCACGGCACCGGCGCGAGGTAGCGGCCGAGCTCCTCGGCCACCAGGGTCAGGTCCACCAGCGTGGCACCGTCGCCACCCACCGACTCCGGGACGGCCATCGTCGTCGCGCCCATGGCGCACAACCGTTCCCACAGGCTCTTGTCGAATCCGCTGGCCTCGGCGGCTCGCACCGTCTCGATCGTGCTGTGGGTTTTGAAGAACTGCCGATAGGCGGTCTGCAGATCGGTGTGGTCCTCGGAGAGGCTGTAGTCGAGCCTGCGCAGTTCGTAGCGGTCCATTCAGCGCTCCCTGAAGAAGAATTCGTTGGCGTTGTTGTAGAGGTAGTTGTCCATCGCGTCGGCAGGCAGGTCCAGGGCCAGGGCCTCGGGCACCACCCGCTGCATCCGCAGCACAGGGAAGTCAGATGCGAAGATGATCTTGTTCTTGCCGCGGGTTCGCATATAGTGCAACAAGCTGTCCGGCAGGCGTTTAGGTGACCACGCCGACGTCATCAGCCGGAGATTCTCGTACTTGATCATCAACCGGATCGCAACATCCCACCAGGGGTCGGCACCGTGGATCATGCACAACCGCAGCTCGGGAAACCGCACGCACACCCGGTCGAGGTGGATCGGGTTCTGCACCTCACCGGGGATCGGCGGCCCCGGCAGCCCGGTGTTGACGCACAGCGGTAGTTCAAGCTCCGCGCACTTGGTGTAGAGCGGGTAGTACACGGCGTCACTTGGAGGGTATTGACCGTCTCCCCAAAAGCTTGGTCCCACAACGGCATAGGCGACCGGGAGATCGGCAGCGACCGCGGCCAGCTCGCGCAGCGCCGGGATGGGCCGCAGCAGGTTGACCCCGCCCATCGCCAGTGCGAAACGGTCGGGGTGCGCGTCGACGAACGTGCGCGCTGTCACCGACGGCTTCACCAGTGAGTCCATCAAGACGGCCCGCTGAACGCCATGGGAATCCATCTCATCGAGGAGCGTGGCCAGATCGATCGGGTCGTACATCGACGCCGGCCCCTTGAAGTACTCGTCGCGCACCTTCTTCATGAAGGTGGGCTGGTTCTCCGTCTCGCCGAAGTGAACGTTGGCCAGACAATCTATGACACGATGCGTCATGACAGCGAAACCTTGCTGTTGGCAGTCTCCTTGGCCCAGCGATAATCGGCCTTACCGTTACCTAGGCGTCTGACCTGGTCGACGACGATGAACTCCTTCGGCGCTTTGTACCGGGCCAGCTGCGCTGTGCAGTGCTCGTGCAGCGCCCCGTGCGCCACCTCGGTGTGCAGCGCCACCAGCGCGACGAGTTCCTGGCCCCAGCGCTCACTGGGCCGGCCCACCACCAGAGCGTCGGTGACATCGGGATGCGCGCGCAGCACCTCTTCGACCTCCTCGACGAAGACTTTCTCCCCGCCGGTGTTGACCACCAGCGAGTCCCGGCCGAACAGCCGCAGCGTTCCGTCCGGTGCCAGCGAGCCACGGTCACCGGAGATCACCACCCGTGCTCCGTCCACTTCGGGAAATGTCGTGCGGGTGGCCTCGGAGTCGTCGAAGTAGCCGAGCGGGATCCGGCCTGCGCGGGCCACCCAGCCAACCTGGTCTTCACCGGCGTCGAGGAAGCGGCTGTAGTCCTCGGCGAGAACCAAAGCGCCGTCGCGTAATTCGAAGGTGTCCTTGTGGTCGCCACGCATGCTGCGCCCGAACCCGACATTGCCGGTCTCCGACGATCCGTAGCCGTTGATCAGGATGATGTCGGGCAGCAGCTCCAGGAGGGCGTTCTGATGCTTGAGGTTGGTCGCCGCTCCTCCGGTCGCCAACGCGAACAACGAGGACAGGTCGTAGTCCCCTCGCCGCAGCTCCTCGACCAGCGGCGCGGCGTACGCGTCGCCGACCATCGTCATCATTCCGACCTTGTGCCGCTGCGCGGTCGACAAGACCCGGTGCGGATCGAACTTCGCGGAGTCGTAGAGCACCACGGTCTGGCCGTTCAGAACGCCGGCGAACGCCGTCCACATCCCGGCCGCGTGCATCAGAGGGGACACCGCGAACCACGGCGCACCGGGGGTGCCGAGCTTGTCGTGGATCTCGGTGACGGACTCGTGATCGGCACCGTTCATCGAGATGGCATAGGTGTCGGCCTGCCGCCACATCACCCCTTTCGGGCGGCCCGTGGTGCCGCCCGTGCAGATCATCAACACGTCGTCAGGCGAGGCCGAGATGCTCTGATCCTGATCACCCTGTGCCAGAACCTCATCCAGATCGATCGCGCCGGGCAGGTCGGGTCCGGCACTGCCGTCGTCGATCGAGATCAGCAGCTCGGCGCTGTCCGGTGGCAGCACATCGGCGAACCTGGCGCCCAGCGATCGGTGGTAGATCACGCCGCGGGGTTTGATGTAGTCCAGCAGCTCGGCGACTTCGCGCGGCGTGTAGTGGTGGTTGACGTTGACGGGCACGACCCGGCCCTTGAGACACCCGATGACCATGTCCGGGTAGAGATCGTTGTGCATGATCAGCGCGACCCGGTCCTGGCCGCACTCCCAGTTCTGCAGGTCGGACCGTTCGCGGTGCGCGCCGAATCCCCTGCCTGCCAGGAAGTTGGCCAGGCGCCGCGTGCGGTCGGCCGAATCAGCGAAGGTGCTGGTGCGCTCGCCACAGATCGTCATCGGCCGGTCTGGAATGACCTCGGCGATGGCGTCGAGCACCGCACCGATCGTCCATTCGGGCACGACTCAGACCGCCGACGACACGGATATGCCGAGCAGATCCAATGCGTTGTCCCGCATCACCTTCCGGGTGTCTTCGGCACTGAACTCCGGAAACTGCGGGATGTCGGCGGTGAAGCTCATCGGATCGGCCAGTCCTTCGCCGTGCGGCCAGTCCGAGCCGAAGAGGATCTTCTCGACACCGATCGTGTCCGCCAGCAACTTCACGTCGTCCTCGTAGTACGGGGCGATCCAGACGTTGTTCGTCAACTGCGCGACCGGATCTTCCTTGAAGTGGTAGGGCGCGGTGTTGGCGGCCTTCTTCAGCCGCTTGATCAACCGGTAGACGAAGTAGGAGCCGTTCTCGATGCTCGCCACCTTGAGCTTGGGATGCCGGGTGAAGACCTGGTGCACGATCATCGACGCCATCGAGTCGTGAATAGCCCGGTCGTCGAGCAGCACGCTGTCGAGCGGATCCCGCTTCCCGAATCCTTCGAAGGTCCCGGTGCCACCCCACAGTGCCGAAATCGCAAGGTAACCACTGTCGGACAAGTGGAAGACCACCGGCACGCCCGCTTCGGCCAGCCGGGCCCACACCGGGTCGTGCAGTGGGTCGCCGAGTGAGCGCGGCTTGACCCGCCCCGGCACCGGCGCCGGCCGCACGCAGACGATCTTGGCGCCGCGACTCAGCACGAACTCGACCTCGGCCACCGCGGCGTCAGGGTCGGCCAGCGAGATGATCGGAGCCGAGAGGAACCGATGGTCGGGACGGTCGAAACCCCAGTCTTCGTCGAGCCACAGGTTGAAGGCGTGTACCGACGCCATCGTCGCCTCGATGTCGCGCTTGAGCGCTTCCTCGACCCCGCACGCGAAAGTCGGCAGCATGAACACGGTTTCGAGGTTCTGCTTGTCCAGGATCTGCACCCGCGCGTCCCTGTTCTGGTATTCGGGGTGGTCGGCCAACCGGTCGACCTTCATCAGCGACCCCGGGTCGACGCCGTCGGGGATCTCGCCACGGAACAACAAGTCCAGGCATCCCGGCTCGATGATCGGATCGAACGTCGGGTTGGGAATGAACTGGTTGACGACGCCGCCCATGACCGCGAAGGTGCGCTTACCCTCGGTGAGCATCTGCACACCACGGCGTTTGAACTCCTTGGGCAGATGCCGGGTGAACGAATCGGTCGGCTCGTAATAGTGGTTGTCGACGTCAATCGCCCTGTAATCCAATGTCATCGGTGTCGTCCTCTCACGTCAGGGGCGGGAAGTTCGGTGGCCGCTTCTCGAAGAACGCGGTGATGCCCTCGATGAAGTCGGGGCGTTGCATGGATTCGTGCATCAGCGTCTCGGCCCGCCCGCTGGCGTCCTGCGCCTCGCGTAGGGCGTCGCCGTAGACCTGACGTTTGATGACGGCCAGTGAGCTCGGCGCACAGTTGGCCGCAATGTCCTCGGCGTATTCGATTGTGCGGCCGAGCAACTCGTCGGGTGTGACGACTTCTTTGACCATCCCGAGTTCGAAGGCCTCTTCGGCGTAGAACACCCGCCCGCTCAACAGCAGATCCAGCGCCGCCCCCCACCCGATCACCTTGGGCAGGATCCATGAGATCCCGTACTCGGCGATCAGGCCGCGGCGGACGAACGACGTGGTGAATTTCGCCCCGGCGGCGGCGAATCGGATATCGCACATCAGCGCCTGGGTCAGCCCGATACCGGCGCAGGCACCGTTGATCGCGGCGATGACCGGCTTGCTCACGGTCGTGACGAACAGCGGATGCCGCTCCCCCACCATCTTGGTCAGGTCGGCGTCACCGGCGGAGTCGACGCTGGCCGAGCTGATCGACGACAGGTCGCCCATGTCGGCTCCCGCACAGAATGCCCGGCCACTGCCCGTCACCACGATCGCGCGGACATCCGGGTCGGCCTCGGCGGCGTCCATGCCCGCGTAGAACCCGGCGGCGAGCCCACCGCCCCAGCCGTTCATCCGCTCCGGACGGTTGAACGTCAGAACCGCGACCCCGCTGTCGAGAACCTCGTACAGAACGGGCTTGGCCGCAGCGGAATTCGGGGCGGGATCGGCGTGGGTGTCGGTCACCTACGGGTACCTCCAAGAATGGCGCGCCAACATGCGGATACGTCCATACTGTACACCTATCGGTATCACCTTCCGCAATCAGCGTTCGAGCAGGCCGAGCCGCTGATAGGCCTGCTCGATCTGAGCCTTTCCAGCCTCGGGCAATTCGGTCTGCGGCGGGCGCGAATGGGGATAGTCGCCGATGGGCAATCCGAGCAGCGAGGCGGCGTACTTGAAGGCACTTCCCCAGTGGGTGAAGTAGTCGGGACGGCCCGGGAAGCAGGTGAACCAATTGCCCATGTCGATGCCGAACTGGTCGAGCCCTGACTTAGCCGCGTAGTCCATCGCCTCGATCAGTTTGTCGGCCCACACCAGCTCCCAGAATTCGGAGATGATCGGCCGCTGCGGGGTCTCGTGCAGATAGCCCGCGGTGCCCAGCTGCGCGGGACCGACGACGCCCGCCCGCAACCAGCCCGCCCGGTAGACGGTGAGATCGCATTCCCAGATCACCAGACCCGGTGCCAGCTCGTGCAGCAGCCGGCTGCTGCCCGGGCGGAACGCGCCTTCCTTCGTCGCGCACACCGCAGGGATCTCGGCGTAGATGCGCGCCCCCTCCGCAGGCGTCAGCACATAGCCCGACGACGGCGAGTTGAACATTCCCAGTGCGATGTCGGTGCGATCGGCGATGTAGCGAAAGAAGCGCAGCACGCCCTCACCGCCGTGGGTCTCCATCATCGGCGTCTGGATGTAGGCGATGTCGGCGCCGGCTTCCTGGGCGTGCCGAGTGAGCTCGAGACAATCCTTGGCGGCGGTAGCCGCGGTGCAGGCCTGGATGACGACGTCGGGGTTGGCCCGCCGTCCCTCCTCGATAGCGGTCTCCAGCAACCGCTTTCGCTCGTCAAGGGTCAGCGACCAGAATTCGGCGATACCGCTGGTGCACCACAGCATCGGGTGCCGCAGCTCACCGACGCAGTAGCGCACCAGTGTCCGGTAGGCGTCCCAGTCGATGTCGTCGCCGTCGGTTCCGGAGAACGGCGTGTAGAGGCTGTTGCCGATTCCGCGCAGTTCTGTGCGTGCCCACTCCCGGGCATCGAGCGCTGTGGCCACCACTGCTCCTCAGGTGAAGTCGGATCCGCCGTCGACGTTGACGTTGGCGCCGGTCATGTACGAGTTGCGTTTCGAGGCCAAAAAGGCGACCACGGGCCCGATCTCGTCGGGCAGTCCGGCCCGCGGCAGATGTGCCGGGTGACCGAAGTGCTCGTCGATGGCGGCCATCAGCGCGTAGGGGTCGGAGCTGTCGACGCCGACGGATTCGGCCCAGCCGGTGAGCGCTTCGGACGCGATGCTGCCCGGCGAGACGACGTTCACCAGGATCTCGTCGGACGCCAGCGAGAGCGACAAATTCTTGGAGACGCTGGTGACCATCGCCTTGGCCGCGGTGTACGCCGCCAAACGAGGGCTCTGTCGTTGGGTGGACTGGGCGGCGAAGTTGACGATGCGCGCCCAGTCCGCGGCCCGCAGCAGCGGCAACGCGGCGCGCACGCAGCGCACCATGCCCAGTGCGCCCTCGTCGATCGCGGTACGCCACTGCTCGTCGGTCAGATCGTCGAAAGTGCCTTGCACACTTGGCCCTACAGCGTTGATGAGGATGTTGAGCCCGCCACCCCACCGCCGGCCGATCTGATCGAACGCTCGCTGAACCTGCGCGTCGTCGCCGGTATCGGCCACCAGACCGACGGCGTCCGGGCTGCCCCGCCCGCTCAGCTCGTCGGCCGCGGCGTCGAGCACCGCCGCGGTGCGGCCGATCAGCGCGATCCGCGCGCCGTCGTCGGCCAGACACCGTGCGGCGGCCAAGCCCATCCCACGGCCGCCACCGACCACGACGGCGGTGGCGTCAGCGAGCCCGAGATCCACGGCCCGCCGGCTTTACGTCCCGGTCCAATTCGGCACGCGCTTTTCGGCGAACGCGACCGCACCTTCTCGGGCGTCGTTGGAGGAGAACACCGGAATGATCAGCTCCATCTGCTTCTTCCACATTTCCGCCCGGCTCCAGTCGGCGGATTGCAGAAGCACGTCCTTGGTCGCGGCGACGGCCAGCGGCCCGTTGGCGCTGATCTTCCCGGCCAGCTCGATCGCCCCGGCCAGCGCCTCGCCGGGTTCGGTGAGGACGTTGACGAAGCCCCATGCCTCGCCCTGCTCGGCGGTGAACGTCTCGCCGGTCAGCGCGAGCTCGAACGCCTTCTGATACGGGATGCGATGCGGCAGCCGCAGCAGTCCGCCACCGGCGGCCACCAGGCCGCGCTTGACCTCGGGGATGCCAAACCTGGCTGTCGTGGACGCGACCACCAGGTCGGTGCCCAGAACCACCTCGGTCCCGCCGGCCACCGCGTAACCCTCGACGGCGGCGATCAGCGGCTTGCGCGGCGGACGCTCGGTGAAGCCGATCCCACGGCCGGGGATGGCCACGGCTTCACCGGCCGCGAACGCCTTGAGGTCCATCCCGGAGCAGAAGTTGCCGCCCGCGCCGGTGACCACCCCGACCGTCAGGTCGGGGTCGGCGTCGAGCTCATCGACCGCGTCGGCAAGTCCTTGGCTCACAGCGAGATTCACCGCATTGCGGGCCTCGGGGCGGTTGATCGTGATGACCAGTATGCGGCCTTGGCGTTCCCGCAGAACTGCGTTCGACACCCGCGGCTCCTCCATGTTGGTTCGCTGGTATCGGTAAAACCTACTATAGGCTTTACAGTAACGGGTGGGTACCGACGGATCCGCAGCGGGGACGAGGCTTCACACACCAATTTCGGGGTAAGGTTTCCACCCGCTGATTCTCGAACGGAAGGTGGACCTGCAGTGGCCAAGCCAGCGACCGCCGCCAAGCGGCCCCGGCGCGAGCGTGGGTCGATCAATCCCGATGACATCATCGCGGGCGCCTTCGAACTCGCCGAGCAGGTGTCGATCGACAACCTGAGCATGCCCTTGCTGGGCAAGCACCTCGGCGTCGGAGTCACCAGTATCTACTGGTACTTCCGCAAGAAGGACGACCTGCTCAACGCGATGACCGACCGCGCACTGGGCCAGTACGTGTTCGCCACGCCGTATGTCGAGGCCGCCGACTGGCGCGAGAGCCTGGCCACCCATGCCCGGGCGATGCGAAAGACGTTCATGGGCAACCCGATCCTCTGCGATCTGATCCTGATCCGCTCTGCGCTGAGCCCGCGTGCGGTCCGGGCCGGCGAGCAGGAGGTCGAGAAGGCGATCACCAGTCTGGTCGAGGCGGGCCTGTCCGCGGAGGACGCGTTCGACACATATTCCGCGGTCTCGGTGCACGTTCGCGGTTCGGTTGTGCTGCACCGGCTCTACGAGAAGAACCGTGCCGCCGGCGAGGGTGCCCACCAGCTCGAGGACGCGATCATCGGAACCGCGGAGAGCACCCCGCTGCTCGCCAAGGTGAGCGCCGAGGGGCACCGCATCGGCGGCGCCGACGAGCGTAACTTCGAGTTCGGCCTCGGGTGCATCCTCGACCACGCGGCCGCGCTCATCGAGGCGGGCACGAAGTCCGCCGCGCCGAAGTCTCGGCGAAAGGGCTAGCCGTGCGCCGAGCGTGACGCCAGAGTCACCGTCGACGCCGAGCGTGACTCTGGTGTGACGCTCGGGTATCAGACCTCGACGATGACGGCGCCGCCCTGGCCGCCGCCCGCGCACATCGCCGCGACGCCGATGCCGCCGCCGCGACGGCGCAGCTCATAGATCAGCGTGGTGATCATCCGGGCGCCGGACGCCGCGATCGGGTGGCCGAGGCTGCAGCCGCTGCCGGAGAAATTCACCAGCTCCTCGTCGATGCCGTACTCCTTGCAGGCCGCGATCGGCACCGAGGCGAAGGCCTCGTTGATCTCCCACAGGGCGATGTCCGACGGCGTAAGACCGGCCCGGTCGAGCACCTTGCCGATCGCCGCGACCGCGCCGAGGCCGGTGTCGCGCGCGGGCACCCCCGCAGCGCCCCACGCCTTCACGGTGGCCATGACGTCGAGCCCGTTGGCGCTCGCGTAGTCCCGATCGGTCAGGGTGACGGCGGCGGCCGCATCGTTGGTGCCGCTGCTGTTGCCCGCGGTGATCGAGAAGCCCTCGATCTCCGGGTGCAGCACCTTCAGGCCGGCCAGCTTCTCGACGGTGGTGTCACGGCGCGGGTGCTCGTCGACGGAGAACTCGGTGACCGAGCCGTCGAATTGCTCCACCTTCAGCGGGATGATCTCGTCGTCGAACTTGCCGGCGTCCTGGGCGGCGACGGCGCGCTGGTGGCTGCGCGCGGCCCATTCGTCGAGCTGCTCGCGGCTGATGCCATAGGACTGCGCGGTGTTCCAGCCGACCGTGATCGACATGTCGCGGGCCGGGGCATCCGGGGTCTCGACGTGGATCGGGGGCAGCCAGCGCTCCTCGAACTTCAGTTCCGGGCCGGGGATCCGCTGATTCATCAGGGGTGTCATCGACAGCGACTGCACGCCGCCGGCCACGAGCACCTTCTCCATGCCGGAGCCGATCTGTGCCGAGGCGTTGCCGATGGCGGTCAGGCTACCCGCACAGTGCCGGTTGACGGCCTGGCCCGGTGCATTCTCGAAGCCTGCGACCAGAGCACAGTAGCGGGCGAGATCGCCACCGCCGTAATGTGATTCGGCGATGATGATGTCATCGATGGCGTTCGGGTCGACGCCTGCGCGGCGGACCACCTCGGGGAGCACCGCTCCGAGCAAAACGTCCGGCGGGGTGTTGACCAGGGTCCCCTTGAACGAGCGACCGATCGCGGTCCGGACGGCACCGACAATGACTGGTTCGGGCATGACGACCTCACTTCGAGTCTGAGACGTTACAAAAGTAGCAGAATATGTAGCGCCGACGGTAAGTGGTCCGCATCACTGCGGCTCCGGCACGTGGAAGTGTTCGTCACGCAGCCGGAACGCCTCTTTGGTGCCGACCTGCGCGCGGGTCTTGACGAAGTTGAACTCTCCCGGCGCGAACTGCAGGTTCGTTCCGTATGCGTGGAACAGATAGCTGGCCACTTCCTCGCCCTGATAGGCCTGGCTCTGCTCGACCAGGCGGAAGGCTTCCTTGGCGATGACCACACCGTCGGCGGGCATCTTGGCCGCCTTCTCGGCCCAGTACCGGGCCCGCGCCGTCACGGCGCCGACGTCGCAGGTCTCGGTGAAGACCCCGAGATGCTCGACGTCGCCGGCGGTGATCGTGTCACCGGTCAGCAACAGCCGCCGGGCCAGCACCGGACCGAGTCGGTGAAAGAACATGTGCAGGCTGCCGAGCGCGGGTCCGAGGAACCGGGTGGCAGGCATCCCGATCTTGGTGTCACGAGCGATGACCGAGATGTCGGTCATCAACGCCATCTCGAAACCACCGCCGAGCGCGTAGCCGCTGATCTCGCCGACCGTCACCTTCGGAAAGCCCATGAGGTTGTGGTAGAAGCCGAATGACTTGCGGTCCACGGTGAGTCGGCGACGCTGACTGGGCCGGCGGTTGGCCTGCGCCTCGGACGCATCGCCATACCAGCCGTAGGCATTGTTCATGTTCGCACCCGTGGAGAACACCCCTTCGGCACCGCGCAACAGCACGACGGTGATGTCGTCGTCCTCGGCGACGACATCCAGGTAGCGCCCGACCGTCTCGCGCATCGCCGCGTCGTAGGAGTTGCGCTGGGCAGGGTTGTTCAGCGTGATGGTTGCGATGCGCGTGTCGCGGTCCGCGTCGAACAGCACACGGTCGTCGTCGGTCATGATCGGTTCCTCACCTGGGGTCCGGATTCGAAATGAGCTTGGCCTCAATGGTTCTGTCCCGGCCGAAGGCCAGAGTGTTGCGGCGGGCGGCGGCCAGATGATCCTGGGCCAGCCGGACCGCCCGGTCGGCGTTGCCGTCGTGGATGGCGGCCAGCATCTTGTGATGGTCGCTCAGCGCGGCCCGCATGGTCTTGTGCCGCATCGGGTCCGGTTCGTCACTCCACACCGACGACTCGTGGGCCGACCAGATCAGCTCGAGCGACCCGATCAGCAGAATCATCGGCTCGTTGCCGCATCGGGACACCAGTGCCTCGTGAAAACGGCGGGCGTTGGGAACGTATTGCGAGGTGTCGTCGAATTGCTCTTCCTGACGGTCGATCTCGGCCTGCAGATACGGCACGACCTCACTCATGCGGTCTTCCCGTGCCGCGCACATCCCCGCACAGATCGGCTCCAGATGCATCAGCGCCCCGCTGACATCGGCCGGGGTGGACGACCGTGACTGCAGCACCATGCTGATCATGTGCGCGGTGCGGCCGGCCGACGGCAGATGCACGACGGCACCGCCCACGTTGCCGCGCCGCACCGACACCAAACCGTCGACCTCGAGGATGTGGATCGCCTCGCGCAGAGCGGGTGGGCTGACGCCGAACTCGGTGAACAGGCTTTCCTGGGACGGCAGGACGTCACCTTCCCGCAGCCGGCCGGAGAGAATGTCGTCACGCAGCCGCGACGCGACGATCTCGGCGACGCGGGGCTGGCGGATACGCGGAACGGCTGCCATCGACTCCCCTCGCCACGCCATCCTTGCTATCTTGTACAAGATAGCACTACTGTTGGACTATCCGTAAAGTCGCGAAGGGCGGAGTTTTCGGTGGGTGACGAGGCCCGATCGGCCGACGGAGTAGTGACGACATCACGCGATGGCGCGGTGCTGCACATCCTGCTTGACCGACCTGGTCGCCGAAATTCCTTGAGCCCCAGCATGATCGACTCCATCAACAATGCGCTGGTCGCCGCTGCCAGCGACGACGAGCTGCGCGCGGTGCATCTGAGCGGGGCCGGGCCGGACTTCTGTGCCGGAGTGGACTGGGTCGGCTCCAACAGCGGCGGGCAGCGCCCCCGCACCGGCGATCTGGTCCGCCGCATCCCGCATACCGCGCACCGCGCCATCGAACTCATCCACACACTGCATCTGCCTGTCGTGTGCACTGTCCGCGGCTGGGCCGCAGGCATGGGCTGCAACCTGGCGCTGGCAGCCGACTTCGCAGTGGCGAGCGCCGGTGCCGTGTTCTGGGAACCGTTCGTTTCCCGCGGCTTCAGCCCGGACTCCGGCGCGACGTGGCTGTTACCGCGACTGGTGGGTGTCGCCCGCGCCAAGGAAATGCTGCTGCTCGGCGAGAGGGTCGAGGCCGAGACGGCCGCCGAGTGGGGCCTGATCCACGGCAGCGTCGACGAGTCCGACCTCGACGCGACCGTGGCCGCCCTGCTGGACCGGCTGGCATCCGGTCCGACGGTCGCGATCGGTCTGGCCAAGCAGGCCATCAACCACAGCCAGCACGCCACCCTTAACCAGGCCATGACCCAGGAATTGTTCAACCTCGAACTGTCCTGCCGGACTTCGGACTTCAAAGAGGGTCTGGCGGCATTTCGGGACAAGCGCGCCCCCGGCTTCACCGGGCGATGAGAGATCGGGCGATGAGAGATAAGGACGCACTGATGTCGGCACAGTCGTACGCCACCATCGGCTACGAGGTCACCGGCCACACGGCAACGATCACGTTGAACCGGCCCGAGGCGCTCAACGCGCTGAGCCCGCACATGATCACCGAACTGCGCAGTGCCTACGACCGGGCTGAGAACGACGACAACATCTGGTTGCTGATCGTCACCGGCACAGGGCGCGCGTTCTGTACCGGAGCCGACGTCAAGGAGATCCCCGAAGACGGCAAGGTGATCGACGAGCGACCCTATCTGTCCACCTACGACCAGTGGGAAGCACCACAGGAAGGCACCCCGCCGTTCCGGCGGATGGCCAAGCCGGTGATCGTGGCGATCAACGGAATCTGTTGTGGCGCAGGCCTGGACTGGGTGACGACCGGTGACATCGTGATTGCCTCGGACCGGGCGACGTTCTTCGACCCGCACGTGTCGATCGGTCTGGTGGCGGGACGCGAGATGGTTCGTCTGGCCAGGGTGTTGCCCCGCTCGGTGGCGTTACGGATGGCGATGATGGGTAAGCACGAGCGCGTGGACGCTGCTCGTGCCTATGAGCTCGGACTGATCACCGAGATCGTCGAACATGACCGGCTTGTCGAGCGGGCCCACGAGATCGCCGAGATCGTGACACGTAATGCGCCGCTGGCGGTTCGCGGGACCCGGCTGGCGATCATCAAGGGACGGGAGATCCCGATGCACGAGGCCGAGATGCTCGCCGAGGCCTTCCGGGAGCGCAATCTGCACACCGAAGACTCACTCGAAGGACCCAAGGCCTTCGTCGAGAAGCGCGCACCCGAATGGCAATGCCGATGACCGCCGCGTTCGAGACCATCCTGCTCGACTTCGACCGGACCGATCACGTCGCCACCATCACCCTGAACCGACCTGACCAGCTCAACGCGTTCAACCGCACCATGTGTGAAGAAGTGGCCGCCGCATGGCGAATCGTGAAGAACGACAACGCGATCAACGCGGTGGTCCTGCGCGCCGCCGGCGAGCGCGCCTTCAGCGCGGGATTGGACATCAAGACTCCGTACGGCCAGCCGCAGAATGTGTGGAATCACGAGGATCCGGGCGAGCTGCTCAGCCCGAAGTGGCAGAAGATGTGGAAGCCCGTCATCTGTGCGGTGCACGGCATGTGCACCGCGGGGGCGTTCTACTTCGTCAACGAGTCCGACGTGGTGATCTGCTCCTCCGACGCCACATTCTTCGACTCCCATGTCAGTGCCGGCCTGGTCTGTGCGCTCGAGCCGATCGGCCTGATGCGCAAGATCGGACTCGGTGAGTCGCTTCGAATCGCGCTGATGGGCAACGACGAACGGGTCAGCGCCGACACCGCACTGCGCATCGGTCTGGTGTCGGAGGTCGTCGAGCCGGACGATCTCTGGTCGCGGGCCCACGAGATCGCCGCCACTATCGCTGCCAAGCCACCGTCGGCGACCCAGGGGACGGTCAAGGCGATCTGGGAGTCCCTGGACAAGCCCTATCGGGTGGCCATGGAGCAGAACCTGATCTACACCCGGCTGGGCAATCCACTGGGTCAGGCCGAGCTGGCCGAGCAGGAGCGGGACGCGACCCGGGTCGCCCCGAAGGTTCGGTGATGAGCGCTTGCGCGAAGAACAGACCGCGGTAGTGCACCCCCTGAGCCGCCGGATCAGCGATGTCCTGGAGCTTGACCCCGAGGCTCACGCGATCGAATACGACGGTCACTGGTACACCTGGCGGCAGCTCGCGGACGCGAGTGGGCGAATCTCCTCGGCCGTGCAACCCGGCACCGACGTGGGAATCCTGCTGCGCAACAGCCCCGCTCACGTGGCCGCACTGCTGGGGGTACTGGCTGCCGGTGGTTGCGTCGTCGTCATCAACCCGTCGCGCGGCGACGAGCGGATCAGGGCCGACATCGCCGCGTTGACCCTGCCGGTCATCGTCGGCACCGACGACGACATCACCCTGCTGGCGCACCCGGCCGACGCCACCACCGTGGTGTCGATCGGCGGTCTCGATACCGCTCCGCGGATCCGGCCAGGGGTGCCCACCGATCCCGGCCCGGTGCGGGTGGCCGTCCGAATGCTGACCAGCGGCACCACCGGACCGCCCAAACGCGTGGACCTCGCCTACGACATGCTGGCGGTCTCGGTGATAGGCACCGACTTCACGACCGCACCCGCACCGACCGCGGTTTCCGGCAGCGTCGCAATCGTCAACGCGCCACTGGTGCACATCGGCGGGGTGTATCGGATTCTGCAATGTATCTGCCAGGCAAGGCCGTTCGTTCTCCTGCCCCGATTCGAACTGGCCTCCTGGGCTGCTGCGGTGCGCCGCTACTCCCCCAAAGCGGTGTCGCTGGTGCCCGCGGCGCTGCGGATGGTGCTGCAGTCCGACCTCGGTCCCGATGACCTCGCCGGGGTCCGTGCGGTCACGTCCGGGACGGCACCCTTGTCGGCCGAGGACGCCGACGCTTTCTTCGACAAGTTCGGGATCCCGGTGCTGACATCCTATGCGGCAACCGAATTCGGCGGCGGGGTCGCCGGCTGGACGCTGGCCGATCACCGGAGGTACTGGGACGCCAAGCGAGGCAGCGTGGGCCGCCCCAGCCTGGGTGCCGAGCTGCGGGTGGTGTCCGATGACGGGGTGCCGCTGGACTCGGACCAGGTCGGACTGTTGGAGGTCAAGCCCGGGCAATTCGGGCGCGACGCCCCGTGGGTGCGCACCACCGATCTGGCACGCATCGACGCCGACGGGTTCCTGTGGATCCTGGGCCGGGCCGATCAGGCCATCATCCGAGGCGGCTTCAAGGTGCTGCCCGACGATGTCCGCGCTGCATTGGAGACCCACCCCGGCGTGCTCGGCGCGTCGGTGGTGGGCAAGGCAGACGAACGCCTCGGCGAGACACCGGTCGCCGTGGTCGAACTGCGCCACGGCGAGTCGGTCACCGATGTGGAGCTGGTCGAGTACCTGCGGTCCCGGCTGGCGCCCTACGAAATCCCCTCGGAGATCGCGATAGTCGGGGCGATACCGCGCACACCGTCGGGTAAGGCGGATCTGACTGCAGTTCGGCAACACTTCACCGCCCGTGAACGCTGACACCGTCGGAGGGCTACTGCGCCACCAAGCCGCCGCCCGCGGCGACCAGCCGCTGCTGGTCTGCGATGCCGAGCGGCTCACCTACCGCGCGGCCGAGAAGCGCTCCGCCCGGCTGGCCAGCGGACTGATCGCACTGGGCGCAGGCAAGGGCACCCACGTCGGCGTGCTGCATCCCAACGGCGCGCAATTCGTTCTCGCGATGCTCGCCGCCGCGCGGATCGGTTGCGTCGTCGTGCCGTTCTCCACCTTCTCGACCGCTGCCGAACTGGAAACCCAACTGGTTCACAGCGACACCGAGATCCTGCTCACCGCAAGCTCTTTCCGCGGCCACGACTACGTCGCCCGGCTCCGGGACGTGACCGCGCCGCGGCTGCGACATATCGTGTTCGACAACGACATCGCCGCGGTGGCCGAGCCGACAGCCGTCGACGGAGACGTCGACGGCCGCGACCCGCTGGTGATCGTCTACACGTCGGGATCCACCGGAGCCGCGAAGGGCGTGGTGCACACCCACCAGGCGCTGCTGGGACATCAGCGCAACCTCAACGAGATTCGCGGCCTCACCGCGCAGGACACCCTGTTCTGCAACTCACCGTTCTTCTGGATCGGCGGTTTCGGCTTCGGCCTGCTGGCGACGATGGTCGCGGGTGCGACGCTGGTGTGTTCCAACGCCACCGATGCCGGCGACGTTCTCGATCTGCTCGAGGACGTACGGCCCACGATCACCAACGGATTCGCCGCCGGCATCGCGCATCTGGCGCGTCATGAGAGCTTTGCGCGACGCGATCTGTCGTCGATGCGGCGCGGCAACCTTTATCCGATCATGGCTCCCGATGTCCGGCCCCGCGATCCGGAACTGCGGCACAACATGCTGGGTCTGACCGAGGCCGGCGGTGTGCTGTTGCTCAGCGCAGACGAGACCGACCAGCCCGAACACCGCCGCGGGTCGTTCGGTAAACCCGCGCCCGGTTTCGACACCAGGATCGTCGACGGCGAGCTGTGGATCCGCGGCCGGTACGTGATGCAGGGCTACTACAAGCGCAGCCACGAGGAGTGCTTCGACGCCGATGGATGGTTTCACACCGGCGATCTGGTGCGCACCGACGCCGACGGCTTCTTCTACTTCCTCGGCAGGCGTGGGTCGATGATCAAAACAGCCGGCGCCAATGTCTTTCCGGCCGAGGTGGAGAAGGCGATCACTCGCGTGACCGGGGGGCTGGTCGCTCACGTGATCGGGGTCGCCGATCCGGAACGCGGTCAGATCGTCGTCGCGGCGGTCGTCACCGCGGATGCCGGGGGGTTCGATGCCGATGCGCTGCGAGACAGGCTCAAGGCCGAGCTGTCGGCGTACAAGATCCCGCGACGCGTGGTGGCAGTGACTCCCGACCAGCTGCCGCTGATGTCCAGCGGCAAGATCGATGTGCACCGCCTGCGTGAGCTGCTGAGCGGACAGGCGTAACTTCTAGGCCCATGACGCTGCAGGCGCATGCCGAGACGTTCCGCCGGGCCGGTGACCACGCCGTGTCGGTGGCCGAGCAGATAAGGCCCGATCAATGGGATTCGCCCGCGCTCGGGACGTGGTCGGTACGCACGCTCGTCGGCCACATCGGCCGATCGTTCACCACCGTCATCGACTATTCGTCGCGGCCTGCCGACCAGCTGGAGGTCACCGACTCCGCTCAGTACTACCTGGTGATCGCCCCGATGCTCACCGACTCCACCCAGATCGATGCGCGCGCCGTGCAGGCCGGGCTGGCGTTGGGTGAGCGTCCGCTGGACACCCTGCGCGAACTGCGGGATCGCGCAGTCGCTGTGCTGAACAGTGAGGATCGAGCCATCCAGACCATCGCCGGAGGTATGCGGCTATCGGACTATCTGCCGACGCGGATCTTCGAACTCGGTGTGCACAGCATCGACTTGGCTCGCGCCATCGGTGCGCCGCAAGCCCTCCCGCCCGACATCGCCGACAGCATCCTTGCCCTCTCGGTTGCCGTCGCGCAGCGCCGTGGCGATAGCCAGGAGCTGCTGTGCGCCCTCACCGGACGCGGCGCCCTGGCGCCGGACTACTCCATAGTCTGAAAGCGCTGCGCCACACCCTGTTTGACGAGGTGTTCGATCAGCGGTCCCGCTCCCGCCGCCAGGTGGTCCGACATCGCGGCGCGGGCCTGCTCCTCGTCGTGAGTCGTGAGTGCGGCGAGAATGCGCTCGTGGTCGGCAACCGACTTCGCAGGCCAGCCATCGATGGTGGGGAACACCGATTCCGGTGCGTACCGGGTGATCTGAGACATCAACTGGGCGAGCTTGGGCGACTGCGCCGCGACGTTGATGGCGCGATGGAATTCATGGTTGAGCCGAACGGCGCGGGAATCGTCGGCGGCGTAAGCGGCGACCAGCTCGTCGTGAATCGACGACAACACCGCTAGCTCGTCGTCGGTGATGTTCACCGCGGCCCGCGCGGCCAGTTCACCGCCGACGTAGGCCTGCAGGTTCGAGACATCGGAGATGTCCCGGTCGGTGAACGGCAGCACGACGAAGCCGCGTCGCGGCAGCTGATCCAGCAGACCTTCCCCGCGCAGCTCGAACAGGGCTTCCCGGACCGGCGTGACGCTGATCCCGAGCTCGGCGGCCAATTGGTCCAGCCGGATGTACTCACCGGCGGGATAGGTGCCGTTGAAGATCCGGGTCCGGACAAAGCGCGCGACATCCTCCGCCAGCTGCGGGCGCGGCACGAAATCCGCTGTGCTCATGTCAGATCCGGTAGTCGGCCAGCAGCCGCTTGCTGATGATGTTCTTCTGGATCTCGCTGGTGCCCTCGCCGATGAGCAGGAACGGCGCATCGCGCATCAACCGCTCGATCTCGTACTCCTTGGAGTACCCGTAACCGCCGTGGATGCGGAAGCTCTGCTGAGTGACCTCGGCGCAGAACTCGCTCGCGAGATACTTCGCCATGCCGGCCGCGACGTCGTTGCGCTCCCCGGAGTCCTTCAGCCGCGCGGCGTTCACCATCATCAGATGTGCGGCCTCGACTTTGGTGGCCATCTCGGCCAGTTGGAACGCGATGGCCTGATGCTCGGCGATCGGCTTACCGAACGTGGCGCGCTGCTGGGCATACCGGACGGCCAGCTCGAAAGCGCGGATGCCGACACCGCAGGCGCGGGCCGACACATTGACCCGGCCGACCTCGACACCGTCCATCATCTGGAAGAAACCCTGGCCGGGCTTGGCGCCCAAAACGTCGTCGGCGCTGGCAACGTAGCCGTCGAAGATCAGCTCGGTGGTGTCGATGCCCTTGTAGCCGAGCTTGTCGAGCTTGCCGGGGATCGTCAGGCCCGCCGCGACTTCGCCGAAACCGGAGGGCTTTTCGATCAGGAACGCGGTCAGGTTGCGGTGCGGCTTGTCGGCGCCCTCGTCGGTGCGCACCAGCGCCGCCACCAGAGTCGAGCTGCCACCGTTGGTCAGCCACATCTTCTGGCCGTCGATGGTGTAGGTGCCGTCGCCGTTATTCTTCGCCTTGGTACGGATCGCGGCGACATCGGAACCCAGCTCGGGCTCCGACATCGAGAACGCGCCGCGGATCTCGCCGGTGGCCATCCTGGGCAGAAAGCGCTGCTTCTGCTCGTCGGTGCCGTGCTGGCGGATCATGTAGGCGACGATGAAGTGGGTGTTGATCACCCCCGACACGCTCATCCAGCCGCGGGCCAGTTCCTCGACACACAGCGCGTAGGTGAGCAGCGACTCCCCCAGCCCGCCGTACTCCTCCGGGATCATCAGCCCGAACAGACCCATCTCCCGCATCTGGTCGACGATGGCCTGCGGGTAGGTGTCGGCGTGCTCCAGCTCCTGGGCGTGGGGAATGATCTCCTTGTCGACGAATTGCCGCACCGTGGAGATGATTTCGGTTTGCACCTCGGTCAGGCCGAGGGTCTGAGCAATACGGGTCATCGTGCGTCCACCCTTTCGAACACCGCGGCCAGGCCCTGGCCGCCGCCGATGCACATCGTTTCCAGGCCGTAGCGCGCGTCGCGCCGGTGTAGTTCCCGTGCCAATGTCGCGAGCATCCGGCCGCCAGTTGCGCCAACCGGATGCCCGAGCGAGATCCCCGAGCCGTGGACGTTGGTGCGCTCATGGTCGGCAGCGGTGAAGTTCCAGGCCTTCATGCAGGCCAACGCCTGGGCGGCGAAGGCCTCGTTGAGTTCGATGAGGTCGATGTCACCCAGCGTCACACCGGCTTTGGCCAACGCCGCCCCGGTGGCAGGCACCGGACCGATGCCCATCACCTCGGGCCCCACCCCCGCCGACGCCCACGACACCAGCCGCACCAGCGGAGTCAGACCTAGTTCGGCGGCTTTCTCCGGCGTGGTCACGATGCACATCGACGCGGCGTCGTTCTGCCCGCTGGAGTTGCCCGCGGTGACAGTGGCCTCCGGATCCTGCTTCAGCAGAACCGGTTTGAGCTTCCTCAGCGATTCGAGGGTCGTGTCGGCGCGGGGATGCTCATCGGTGTCGATCACGTCCTCACCGCGGCGACTGGTGACCGTGACGGGAATGATCTCCTCGGCCAGGATGCCGTCCTTTTGCGCGGCGACCGCGCGCTGATGGGACGCCACCGCCAGCTCGTCCTGCTCCTGGCGGGAAATGCAGTACTCGCGGCGCAGGTTCTCGGCGGTCTCGAGCATGCCACCCGGCACCGGATGGTGCTTGCCGCCGGCCGTCGTGCGCCCGCGGGCCAGACCGTCGTGCACCTGCACCCCGGTGCGGCCGCCACCCCACCGCATATCGGTCGAGTAGAAGGCGACATTGCTCATGCTCTCCGCGCCACCGGCGATGACGAGATCGTTGTCCCCCGAAGCGACTTGGAGACACGCCTGGATCACGGCCTGCAGACCCGAACCGCAGCGCCGGTCCACCTGCATACCGGGCACAGTCACCGGCAGGCCGGCGTCGAGTGCGACGACGCGGCCGATCGCCGGTGCCTCGCTGTTCGGATAACAGTGGCCGAGGATCACGTCCTCGACGGCGTCGGGTGCGATCCCGGTGCGGGCCAGCAGACCGGTGAGCGCGGCCACCCCGAGATCGACGGCCGTCAGCGAGGCGAACATGCCGCCGTAGCGGCCGATCGGCGTGCGGACCGGCTCACAGATGACGGCGGTTCTGGGCATCAGAGGTGCCGTCCGCCGGTGACCTCGAGGACCGTTCCGGTCATGTACGACGACAGGTCAGACGCCAGGAACAGCGCCACCTTGGCGACCTCGGACGGCTCACCCGCACGGCCCATCGGCACCTCGGCCACCTTGGAATCCCAGATGCGTTGCGGCATGGCCTCGGTCATCGCCGACCGGATCAATCCCGGCTGGATGGCGTTGACCCGCACGCCGAGATGGGCCAGTTCCTTGGAGGCCGCCTTGGTCATGCCGACGATGCCGGCCTTGGCCGCCGAGTAGTTGGTCTGCCCGATCATGCCGACCTTGCCGGAGATCGACGACATGTTCACGATCGCGCCGCTCTTCTGCTCACGCATCACCGTCGACGCCTTCTTCAGCCCGTTCCAGGTGCCCTTCAGATGCACCGAGATCACCTGGTCGAACTCGTCCTCGGTCATCTTGCGCAGCGTCGCGTCGCGAGTGATGCCGGCGTTGTTCACCATGATGTCGAAGCGGCCGAACTGTTCGACGGCGGCGTCGACAAGTGCGTCGATGTCGGCATAGGAGGTGACGTTGCATTTCACCGCACGGGCGACGTCGGCACCACCGAGTTTGGTGACCGCCTCCTCGGTGGCGTCGAGATTGAGGTCACCGAGTATGACGCGGGCGCCCTCGGCGATGAACTGCTCCGCGATCGCAAAGCCGAGGCCTTGCGCTCCACCGGTGATGACCGCGGTCTGGCCGGCCAGCAGCGACATGTGAACTCCTAAGTTCCTCGAACGGACCCCCGAATGGGCAACATCATATTTCATATATGATCGCGCCAGGCAGCGCCCCCGACCCAAGGAGCCTGATGACCGGCCCGACGACCGACGTCAGCGACGACGACTTCCGCGAGATCCTGGCTCAGACCCGTCAGTTCGTGCGTACCGCCGTGGTCCCCCGCGAGGCGGAGATCCTCGCTGAGGACAAGGTGCCAGACGACCTGCGCGACCAAGCCAAAGCGATGGGTCTGTTCGGCTACGCCATCCCGCAGGAATGGGGTGGCCTCGGCCTGAACATCGCCCAGGATGTCGAGCTCGCCATGGAACTGGGTTACACCAGCCTTGCCCTGCGGTCGATGTTCGGCACCAACAACGGTATAGCCGGTCAGGTCCTCGTCGGGTTCGGCACCGACGAGCAGAAGTCGCGCTGGCTGGAGCCGATCGCCTCCGGCGACGTGGTCGCGTCGTTCGCGCTCACCGAGCCGGGTGCCGGGTCCAACCCGTCCGGCCTGAAGACGAAAGCCGTTCGGGACGCGACGAGTTGGGTGATCAACGGCCGCAAGCAGTACATCACCAACGCCCCGGTGGCGGACCTGTTCATCGTGTTCGCCCGGACCCGGCCTGCCGATGAGAACGGCGCCGGGATCGCTGTCTTCCTGGTCCCCGCGGATACCCCAGGCGTCGAGATCGGGGTCAAGGACGCCAAGATGGGTCAGGAGGGTGCCTGGACCTCCGATGTGAACTTCACCGACGTGCGGGTCGGCGACGACACCCTGATCGGCGGTAGTGAGGACATCGGTTACCGCGCGGCGATGACCTCGCTGGCCCGCGGCCGCATCCACATCGCCGCGCTGGCGGTCGGTTCCGCCCAGCGCGCGCTCGACGAGTCCGTCAGCTACGCGGCAACGGCGACCCAGGGCGGCACGCCGATCGGCACTTTCCAACTGGTGCAGGCGATGCTGGCCGATCAGCAGACCGGAGTGATGGCCGGACGCGCACTCGTGCGCGACGCGGCCCGCAAATGGGTGGACGACGAAGACCGCAGGATCGCGCCGTCGGTGGCCAAGCTGTTCTGCACCGAGATGGCCGGCAACGTAGCCGATCTCGCGGTTCAGGTACACGGCGGCGCAGGGTACATGCGCGGTGTGCCTGTCGAGCGGATCTATCGCGAGGTCCGACTGTTACGGCTGTACGAGGGCACCAGCGAGATTCAGCGCCTCATCGTGGGCGGCGGACTAGTCAAGGAAGCGCAGCGCAAAGCATGACGGGAAAGCTCAGCGGCAAAGTCGCATTCGTCACCGGAGCCGCCCGCGGGCAGGGCCGCGCGCATGCGGTGAAGATGGCCGGGGAGGGTGCCGACATCATCGCCGTCGACATCGCAGGCAAGCTACCCGACTGTGTTCCGTACAACCCGGCCACGCCGGAAGACCTCGCCGAGACCGTGCGACTGGTCGAGGCCACCGGACAACGGATCGTGTCGGCGGCGGTGGACACTCGCGATCTCGACGGGCTCAAAGACACGGTGCGCGACGGCGTGGCCACGCTGGGCCGCCTCGACATCATCGTCGCGAACGCGGGCATCACCTCGCCGGCGGCGTGGGACCAGATCACCCCGGAAGCCTTCCGGGATGTCATGGACGTCAACGTGACCGGCACGTGGAACACCGTGATGGCTGGTGCGCCCTCGATCGTGGAGGGTGGCGCTGGCGGTTCCATCATCCTGATCAGCTCGGCGGCCGGGATCAAGCTGCAGCCGTTCATGGTGCACTACACCGCAAGCAAGCACGCCGTCACCGGGATGGCCAGGGCATTCGCCGCCGAGCTCGGCAAGCACAACATCAGGGTCAACAGCGTTCACCCGGGTCCGGTCAACACCGACATGGGCACCGGCGACATGGTGGCCGAACTGGGCAAGGCGATGGAGACCAACCCGGCGCTGCAGACCATGATGCTGCCGTTCCTGCCCATCTACATCGCCGAGCCGGAGGACATCGCCGACACGGTCTGCTTCCTGGCCAGCGACGACGCGAAACTTATTACCGCTGAGGCGATTTCAGTAGATCAGGGCTCGACGAAGTACTGAGGGTACGGGTCAGGAAGGCCACCTGGTCGCCGGCGGCCTTCTCGAACCAGTCGTGACCGGGCCACACGTCGAAATGGTCACAGGGATAGTGATGCACCTGACCCCGGCCCAGCACCGCGGTCTTGACCACCGATTCGGCAGGCACGTAGCGGTCGAAATCGGCGACCTGCACCAGCAGCGGGCACCGTAACCGCTTGGCGGCGTCCGACGTTCGGATGGATGCGATCTGCAGGCCCACCGCGGAGTCGACCTCGTTCCGCCAGGTCGGCCCGGCCATCGCGGTGTAGCTCTCGTAGGCGCCATCCAGGGCCAGCGCTCCCGGCTCACCGGGCCGACCGACCAGGGGCATTAGTGTCGGACGGCGGCCGCGTGACACGTCGATTCGGCTCTTGAGGCCCACCGCCGTCCATTTCAACGCCTGCCCGACATCGCGGTGTTCGACGGCCGCACGACTGACGGCTACTCCACTGGTCAAGGGCGTCATCGCGATCACACCCGCGACTTTCGCGTCGTCGGCGGCAACTCGGATCACGTGACCACCCGACATCGACGATCCCCACAGCACAATGCGATTCGGGTCGACGCCGGGAAGCCGCTTCGCCGCGGCGGTCGCGGCCTCGAAGTCGGCGATCTGCGCAGCGACTGAAACCGTCTGCCGCGGTTCACCTTCCGACGCCCCGAAGCCACGGTAGTCGAAAGCCAGCACGTCCACGCCTGCGGCACTGATCCGCTGGGCGAACGGCTCCAGTCCGGAGTCCTTGGTCCCGCCGAAGCCGTGGCCCATCACCACCACCGGACGCCCGGCCGGGCCAGCGAGAGAATCCCCCTGGCCGGCGAAATGCCATGCGCTGCAGCGCACGCCAGCCGAATCGAAGCCGACGTCGGTGCGGGTCATACGGCCACCTTTCGGCGACGCGCCAGTTCGGCACGTTTCATGCCGGCAGGCAGTTCCCTGGTGCGGATGTCGTGGTCGTAGTGGAAGTAGTCGACCTGCTGGGTGTGCCGCGGCCGGTCGGTGCAATGCCCCACGTAGAGCTCCTGATCGGCGTCGATCACCCGTTCCATCTCGGCGGCCGGTGGCAGCGCATAGCGTCCCACCGCGTAGGCGGCCAGCAGCTTCGCTTGGCATTCGATGAACGGAAACAGCGTCGGCACCGCCTGGGCGAAGCCGATGAACACCAGATTGTCCATACCCGGCTTGAACATTCGCTTGTACAGGCGGATGGCGTTGTCCGGCGCGTTGATGAACTCCGGATCGAAGAACGGGAACGTGATGTTGTAACCGGTGGCGTAGACGATGACGTCGAACACCCCGCTGGTGCCGTCATCGAAGTGGACGGTGTCCCCGTCGAGTCGGCTCACGTTGGGCTTCGGGATGACGTCACCGGACCCCAGCCGCAGCGGGAGCTCCACCGACTGCGTGGGATGCGCCTCGAACAGCTTGTGGTTCGGTGCGGGCAGCCCGTACAGCGTAGGGTTGATGCCCATCGCGGGCGCCAGCAGCTGAACGGCCTTGCGCTGCCACGACAACGGGATGTAGGGCGATGTCTGCCAGACGCTGTCACCGGGCCGCCCGGCGATATATTTGGGCACGATCCAGGCGCTTGACCGTGTCGACAGCGTCACCGTGTTCTGCAGGGTCCGCGATGACAACTCGACGGTGATGTCGGCGGCGCTGTTGCCGATACCGACCACCAAGATTCGTTTACCAGTCAGATTCAGCGGGGTCTGCGGATCGATGTAGTGATGGGAATGGATTGTCTCGCCGGTGAATTCACCGGGGAAGTTCGGGTAGCGGGCGTCCCAGTGGTGGCCGTTGCCGACGACCAGCAGGTCGAACTCCCACGTCTGGCCCTTCTGGTCGGTGATGTCCCAGCGACCGTCGGAGTTCAGGCCGGCGTGCGCGACGCCGTTGTTGAACTCGATGTTCTCTTCCAGCCCGAAGGTGTCGGCGTAGGAGTCGAGGTAGGTCTTGATGTCGCTGTGGTGCGGGAACGACGGGAAGTGTTCGGGAATCGGAAAGTCCCGGAAGGACAACCGCTGTTTGGAGGTGTCGATGTGCAGCGACCGGTAGGCACTGCTCAATCCGTTGGGGTTGGCGAAGGCCCAGTTGCCGCCGATGCGGTCGGACAGCTCGAAGGTGGTGTAGGGCACGCCATAGTCCTTGAGCATTTTGCCCGAGGTCAGCCCGCTGACGCCCGCGCCGATGACCGCGGTGCGCGGCATGGATTCGCCCAACGTGTACTCCTAGCTTGTGACGAGCTCTAGTGTGCCCAGGTCGCGGATGGCGGCGCAGCCCCGGCGCAGCATCGCGGCCATCATGTCGTCGCCGCGTTCGGTTTCCACCGCGAACGCACAACCCAGCGCGGAGATCAGCGGAACCTGAATCATCCCCAGAAGGTAGTCGTGCCAGCAGGTGGCCGCGTCGTAGTCGCTGACCCCGGTGTCGAGCAGGGCCCGGTGGTAGTCCGCGACGAGATCCCGCTCCGCCTCGGCCCGCAGCGCGGGCTCCAGGCTGGTTCCGGTGAAGTACGCCAGGTCGCGGCCTGCCAGCCCGACACCGAGGGTCTGCCAGTCGACCACGCTGACCCGGTCACCGTCGAAGAGCAGGTTGTCCAGTCGGTAGTCACCGTGCAGCAGCGCAAACCGGTCCGGGGCGTTCAGCAACCATGGTGTCACCAGATCCATTGCTGCTACCAATGTTTCGGCGTCCTGCGTGTTCAGCCTGGATCCGAGTTTGTCGATGGTGATGCCTGCGGCCATTTTCGAGATGTCGCCGAGACCCCGGATGGCGTCCTCCCCGACGACCGACATCGCCAGCCCGGGGAAGGTCTGCCAGCGTTCGTCGCACCAGGTCGGTCCGTGCAGACCCGCCAGCGCGCGCACCGCCAGGCGGGCCTCGGGCAGATCGCAGCCGGCGATCTGATCGCCCTGAACGGCTGGGGCCTGATCGGCCAGCAACAGGGCGTAACTGGCTCCATCATCGGCGATCTCGACGTGGTAGCACTGCGGGATCGGGATGGTCACCAGCTCGGCGACGGATTGATAGAACGCGCACTCGCTGCGGTAACCCAGTGTCACCCGGTCCCGGACGGCGTCGTCGTTGGCGGGCAGTTTCAGGATGAAGCTGCCCGGCAGGTTGTCCGGGTTGCCGGCATAAGTGGCCGTGAGGCGGAACGTCGCGCCCGTCTGACCGGTGCCCACCGGAGCCACCTCGACGGCGTCGACCTCGGCCGCCGAGCCGGAACTGCGCAGGACGCCGGCCAGCCAATCGCTGGTGACATCGGTGGGATAGCGAGGGATCGCGGTCGCGGCGCTCATGGTGTGGGCTGCCTTCCGTCGGAGCGTTGTCGGTCGACGAAGCGCACAGCCATCCGGTCGAGCAAGCCGGGTGCCAGCCGCGCGAAAAGCCATGCCGCGCGGGCCTGGCGAGGTGCGACCAGGAGGGCCTTGTTGCGTTCGATGGCCCGCAGCGTATCGGCGGCCAACCGGTCCGGGCTATAGAAAGTCTCATTGCGCTGGCCCATTCGGTAGAACTCGCGGCCGTTGAAGTCGCCGAGCCAGCCTTTGTCGAGAATCGGGGTGTCCACCGCGGTCGGGCAGATGGCCAGCACCCCGACCCCGCGGCCGAGGGCTTCGGTGCGCAGTGCCAGCGACAGACCGACGACCGCGTGCTTTGTCATCACGTAGCTGGTGATCCGGCCGGCGGCGGCCAGACCCGCCATCGATGCGGTGTTGATGATGTGGCCACTGCGCTGGCGGACCATCTGCGGGTAGGCCGCGTGCACCCCGTGCACGACACCGCGGATGTTCACGTCGATAATGCTGTTCCACTGGTCCAGGGTGAGCAGTTCGGTGTCGCCGCCCCAGGTGATGCCTGCGTTGTTGAACAGCAGGTCGATTCGGCCTGCGTGCTCGACGACACCATCGACCGCCTGCTGCATGGCGGCGGCGTCGGTGACGTCGAGTTGCAGCGCGGTCCCCCGCTTGCTCAGCGAGGCGGCGGTGCGTTCGGCGGCGTTGC
The DNA here is from genome assembly GCF_000559085.1 of Mycolicibacterium aromaticivorans JS19b1 = JCM 16368. Classification (NCBI taxonomy): domain Bacteria; kingdom Bacillati; phylum Actinomycetota; class Actinomycetes; order Mycobacteriales; family Mycobacteriaceae; genus Mycobacterium; species Mycolicibacterium aromaticivorans. The sequence continues at coordinate 1,913,130 of NZ_JALN02000001.1, forward strand.
CGTCGATGTCGGTGCACAGCACGTCGGCGCCGGCGTGGGCCAGCGCTCGGCACAGTGCCGCACCGATTCCCGAGCCGGCCCCGGTGACGACCGCCTGCTTGCCCGCGAACCGCGTCACGCCGAGGCCATCCGGTCGACGTGGGCGAGCACGTCGGGATAGCGCTTGAGGTGGGCGCCGCCGTTGAGGTCCAGGACCTCGCCGGTGAGCCAGGAGGCCTGGTCCGAGCAGAGGAACAGCACCGCTTCGGCAACGTCCTCGGGCACGCCGACCCGGCCGAGCGGGGTGTTCTCGAGGTAGTCCTCGAGGACGCCGTCGGCCATGGTCACCAGTTCGGTCAGCGGGGTGTGGACGAAGCCGGGCGAGACGGCGTTGACCCGGATGCCGCGCGGCCCCATCTCGAGCGCGGCCACCTGGGTCAGCATGGCCAGTCCGGCTTTGGCCGAGCAGTAGGCGCTCATACCCGGGGCGGCGAGCCGGGCGTTGAGCGAGGTGATCGAGACCAGCGAGCCGCCCTCGCGCAGTTGGCGTCCGGCGTGCTTCATCACGATGAACGCACCGGTGAGGCAGCAGTCGACGATCGAGCGGAAGTCCTCGACGGCCAGCTCGGTGATGCGGCCGAAGCCACCGAATCCGGCGGTGTTCACCACCATGTCGACGGCTCCGACGCCCTCGAACAGTGCTGCGACACTCGCTTCGTCGGTGACATCCACACCGGTGGCGTCATGCGGTGCGCCGAGTTCGGCGGCCCGCTGCGCGGCGCCCTCGGCGTTTCGGTCGGCTATCGTCACCTGTCGCCCGGTGGCGGCCAGTCCCCGCGCAACCGCCCAGCCGATGCCCGATGCACCGCCGACGACAACCGCACGTTGCGCTGCTTTCTCCGACATCCCGCCTCCTGTGAACGCTCGCGCGGGTTCGCTCAAGTCGTGTCTACTGTAAGTGATACGGCAAGAGTCGCGGTAGAGCGGCGTCCGGACGGCGCGACCGGTTGGCCGCCAGACTCCGATACCAGAGTCAAGGCCGTCCAGCCGCGGCGCCGAGTCGGCGACCAAGGCGCTTGCGCGGGTTTCTCCGGCCGGCGACGGTGACCCGGTAAAGCCGCCAGCAGGAATAGCGGACTCAGTGCTGGCGCGATGGGGATTGGAAGGTGTGGCGGTATTCGCTGGCGGTGATTCCCACGGCTTTGTCGAAGTTGCGCCGCAGGGTTTCTGAGGTGCCGAAGCCGACCATGGCGGCGACTTCTCCGATTCGGAAGTCCGTTGTTTCCAGGAGGACTTTGGCCCGGTTGATGCGCTCGCGGGTGATCCAGTCGAACACGCTCATTCCGGTGGTCGCACGGAAGTGACGTACCAGGCTGCGTTGGCTGATGTGTTGGCGTTTGGCCAGTTCGGCCAGAGTTATGGGTTGATCGAGGTGGTCGCGGATCCACTGCAGGAGAGCGGTGGTCGGCGAGTCATGGTCGATTCGGATGGAGTCCTTTACGAATTGCGACTGGCCCCCCGGCCGGTAGGGAGGGCTCACCAAGATGCGGCCGGTGTCGTTGGCGATGGCTTGCCCACGGTCGAGAGCGATCAGATGCAAAGAGAGGTCGGTGGCCGAGAAGATGCCGCCAGAGGTGTGCACGGGTCCGTCGTCGATGTACAGGTGATCGGTGTCCAGGCGCACGCGGGGAAACGCGTCCCGGAACTCCTTGGTCAGGATCCAGTGGGTCGTGGCGCGGCGAGAATCCAAGATTCCGGCTTGAGCCAGCAGAAATGCACCGCCGCAGAAAGACACCATGCGCGCACCAGCTCGATATGCGCAGTCCAGACTGGCGAGCACGGGTCCGCTGCGTCGAGTCAGCGGTTCTGCCACGCCGGGCACGATAACGGTGTCGGCAGTGTTCATCGCGTCAAGGCTCGCGAGGTGACCCACCTCCAACCCGGATGGCAACAGATAGCGAGGGTGCTCGCCGCACAGAACGACTTCGTAGGGGCTCTCCAGGTCGGAGATGACCTCCGCGAGCGCTGGCATGGGTGGGCCGAAGATCTGTTGTGCCACAGCAACTTCCAGCGCTACCGAATCCGCGACCACCAAGACCGCGATGACGTGCTTGTCGCGACCCCGTGAAGTGCTCGGACCCTGCGCGGTGGTCAATCAGTCTCCTCCGAGAGTCGTCGACCGGGCTCGCATCTCCCGTTAGACAGACAGGTCGGCCCGATCCGTGGCATCTCTGGCCCGATCCGTGTGACGACAGCGTATCGAGCCATCCATGATTACGTCAGGAGACGAAATAGAGCTCCTCGGGAATCGACAGAGACACAGCTGTGTTCCTCCCGTAGTCCGAATACTAGACAGACAGGTCTACTCAATAAAGGAGTCGTCATGGCGGAGCATTCAAACGGTCGGCCACCCGTGGCGTTGGTGACTGGCGCGACATCGGGCATCGGTCGGGCGGTTGCGCTCGACCTGGCACGCGATGGGTTCGAGGTGATCGTGCACGGCCGTGACCCCGGGCGCGGCGCGGCCACGGTCAAGGAGATCGAGGACAAGGGTGGGCATGCCCGCTTCGTAGCAGCGGACTTGGCTGACGCCGATGCCGTGACTGCGTTGGCTGCCGAAGCCGGTGAAGTGGAGGTACTGGTCAACAACGGCGGCATTTCCTGGTTTGGTCCGAGCGCCGACCTGGATACCGAGACCTTCGACCATCTCTTCGACAGCAATGTCCGTGCCGCCTACCAACTTGTAGCGGCACTGGCACCCGGGATGGCCAAGCGGGGGCACGGCAGCATTATCAGCGTGGACAGCATGGCCGGACATATCGGGCTGGCCGGCGGGGCGGCCTATGGCGCGACGAAGGCCGCCCTGACCGCGATGACTCGGGCCTGGGCGGCCGAGTTCAGCCCGTCGGGGGTGCGGGTCAACACGGTGGCCCCGGGCCCGGTGTTCACCGCTGAGTCCAAACGTGAGCTGATCGAAAGCCTGGCGACGACCACATTGCTCGATCGCGGTGCGCAACCGCAGGAGATCTCCGAGGTCATCGCATTCCTGGCCTCCGACAAGGCGAGTTACATCACCGGGGTCGTCATTCCCGTCGACGGTGGCCGGACGGCGGTGTAGATCATGACCGGTATCTACCAGCCGAGCCCCAGCGATCGGGTTCGCGAGCAAGTCGCACTCTACGAAGCCACCAATGGCCGAGAGGGCGCAACGTTGGAGGACCGACCAGTGGTCATTTTGACCACCATCGGGGCCAAGACGGGCAGCATCCGTAAGAACCCGGTGATGCGGATCAAAGAGGGTGACACCTACGTCGCAGTGGCATCGGCCGCGGGCGCCACCAGCCACCCGGCGTGGTACCGCAACATCATCGCTCACCCGCAGGTGACATTGCAGGACGGCGCGACCATCTATCAATTGCATGCCAGGGAAGTCCGGGGTGCGGAAAAGGCTCACTGGTGGGAAATCGCCGAACGCTTCTGGCCGCACTTCCCGGAGTACCGAGCCATGGCCGGCAGCCGCGAAATCCCGGTAATGCTGTTGGAGCCCGTCGAAACACCTGTTACTACAACCGAAGTCGGCGGCGAATGGAACGGCGAGAGCTGATGGCCCCCACCACTGGACCGATGCCGACGTCACCGCCTCGCCGTTCGGCGCGTCAACGCTTACTCGAGGCGGCCGACGAACTGTTCTACGACGAAGGCGTCCAGACCGTGGGCATCGACCGCGTCATCGAACGAGCCGGGGTGGCCAAGGCATCGCTGTACAACACCTTCGGAAGCAAAGAGGAGTTGGTGCGCGCCTATCTCGACGCGCGCCACGAGCGGACGACCGCTCGCCTCCACGCCGCCGTCGAACGCCACAGCGACCCTGTTGCACGGGTGTTCGCAGTCTTCGACGCCCAAGCTGACATGATCGCGCAGCCCACCTTTCGTGGCTGCGCGTTCATGTCGGCCGGCGCGGAGGCACCACCGGGGGGATTGGTCGAAGACGCAGTGGACTCCTACCGCGCCGACATCCGCGCACTGTTCACCCGCCTTGCCACAGAAACCGGAGCGCCCGACCCCACGACCTTGGGACGTCAACTCCACCTGCTCTACGACGGCGCCATCATCAGCGGGCAGTTGGACCGCGACCCCTCCATTACCGTCGCAGCGCGCGCCGCGGTCGCGGCGTTGCTCGATGCCGCCCTGCTCTGACCAGCCTCAGTCGAGACGATCACCGATGACTGCGTCATGACGACCAACACAAGCGAGGAACCGCGTCCATGGGCCAAGACCTCGATGCGCAGCTCGCGGCGCTCGCCGCTGAGGGCGTTGGATCCCGCACCGGAAGTATGCCCGCGAATACACAGTGGACCGCCAGAGCGCTGTGAGGCCCATCTCAGGGAAATCTGGACGATTAGCACATGCAGCCGATCAATCGATCATTCGTATTCAAATCCCTGGCTGCCACTCTGGCAGTGGGAGCTTTCGCGGTGATGGCAACAATCGCCGTAGAGTCGGGAATACCGGCAGGTCCAACCGCAGGCGTCGTGGCTAGTTGCAGTGGCAACTGCGCGACGGGCAATGCAACGGCTACGGCGCCTACCACCATGCAAGTTGGTGTGACCGTCGGGCCGGAGCCGATTACCACCACTTCTGCCGCGGCCGGTCATTAGGCGGGCCCGACGGGAGTACGCCCGAGCAAGTTCGTGTGTGAGGGCGCGGTGCTGACGGGCCACTCAGGGCTTGCCAGTCACACCCGTCCGTGGTCTGAAGCCAAAAGCGGCGCAATGGGGAGTGAAGTCGTCTGTACTGCACGAACTTTGAGTGGCCAGGGCCGGGATCGAACCGGCGACCTTCCGCTTTTCAGGCGGACGCTCGTACCAACTGAGCTACCTGGCCGGAAGGCACTGCGTCAATCCAATGCCTCACCACACACATGGCGACCCTGACGGGACTCGAACCCGCGACCTCCGCCGTGACAGGGCGGCGCGCTAACCAACTGCGCCACAGGGCCTTACTCGTACTGCTCGCATCCGACGTTACCGTCGTCGCGCGTACCCCCAACGGGATTCGAACCCGTGCTACCGCCGTGAAAGGGCGGCGTCCTAGGCCACTAGACGATGGGGGCCAGAACCGAATCACTTCGGGGTACTCACAACGAGTGCACGTTAGAGCGTCGTTAGCTTAGGGCACCACAGGCTCAATCCCAAAACCGAGGGCCACCACCGAAGGCAGTATTGTGTGCGACGCGCCCCTATAGCTCAGTCGGTAGAGCTACGGACTTTTAATCCGCAGGTCCCAGGTTCGAGCCCTGGTGGGGGCACAACAGGGGAATGAACGGGTTTTCGCAGAAGCGGACCTTTCTGACATCGCCCGTCACCGTCGGGGGTGACCTATCGTGAACGACATGAGTGACGGGGCCTCGCAGCCCGAGGGTGGCGCCGGGCACGGACCGCGCCACGGCGTCGACCGGCAGACCGGCAGGCATGTGATCGCGCGTCTCGTCGGCCCCGAACACGACCAGACCGTCCAAGCGGTCGTCGACCAGCTTTCCGGTGAGCAGAGCGCCGTCGACGCGATCGTCGACGACGCCGTGTCGGACCCCGAACGCCTGGAGGTTTTGAAGCGGCTGGGCAACCACGACGACTTCCGCAGCGCGACGCTGGATCGCGTGGCAGTCCTGACCGCCGAGGCGCTGGGCACCCCGATGGCAGCGGTGTCCATCGTGTACCCCGACCGCCAGGTGCTGGCGGGTAGCACCGCGAGCGACGAAGAGCTGCCCCGAGTGCGGCCGATCGAGATGTCGATCTGCAAGTTCACCGTCGCCAGCCGCGAGCCGCTGGTGGTCGACGACACCCGAGCGCATCCTCTCCTGGCCGACCATCCAGCCGTCAAGGAAGGGGTGCTGGCGTACGCCGGTATTCCGTTGATCGATGGCAACGGCCACGTCGCGGGGACACTCTGTACGTGGGACACTCGCCCGCGGCACTGGTCCAGCGGCCAGGTTCAGATACTCAACGATCTCGCCGCCGTCGCGCGCCAGCGGCTACTGGCCGAGCCGCGCGACACGTGATCTTTGCCAAAGTTCGCCACACGGGGGGATATGTGACTCGACGGGTAGTTCTATCGGGTAGCGTCCCACCTGTGGTTCGGTGGGTGAAGTGAGCGGTCATGGCTACACGAACTCTTCAGGTCGAGAATTCGCCGACCGCGCCGGCCGGTAACGGCAAACACGCGCCGCGGAAGAAAACATTTGCCGAGCGGGTTCGAACCGACCCGCTGAGCACCATCATCACCGTCTCGATCGACGTTCTTTCGGTGTCGATCGCGACCGCCCTCGGCGCGTGGTGGGCGACGTCCCGGAACGATTATCCGCCGGACCTGTGGTTGGCCATCTTGTTCGTACCGGTCGTCGTCGCCACGCTCGCCGCGCGAGGGGTCTACCGGCGTCGCCTGAACCGGGAATTCCTCGATGAAATCGGGCCCATCGAAGCGACAGTCGCGATTTCCACGATGTTCCTGCTCGCCGGCATGCTGCTCACCCAGGAGTCCGGTCGACCGGGGTCGACCGTGCTGAAGATCTGGCTCTGCGCCGCGGTGCTGATGCCATTCGGCCGGCTGGTCCGGGTGATCGTCCAGCGCAGCCTGCGGCGACACCATCACCTCGTGGCGCCGACTCTCATCGTCGGCAACGGTCGCGTCGCCGGCCACATCATCAACCGCCTCGAAGAGTTCCCGGAATACGGTCTCGGGCCGGTCGGAATCATCGACGCCGAACCGTGGTTCGGTCAGGCGGGCGACCCGCGGCCCGATATCCCCTACCTGGGCCCGCCGGAGAACATCGACAAGGCGATTCAAGAGACCGGCGCGCAGAACGTTGTCATCGCGTTCTCCCGGACCCAAGACCAAGTGCTCACCCATGTGGTTCGGGCTGCCCACCAGAACGGCCTACGGGTCTGGGTGGTCCCGCGCATGTTCGACACGATCGGCGAGCGGGCCCGAATCGAGCACGTCGGCGGCACCCCACTGCTGGCGCTGCCCCACACCAACCCGCGCGGCTGGCAGTTCACCGTCAAGCACGTCTTCGACCGGGTGATGTCCTTCCTTCTGCTGCTGTTTATCTCACCGGTCTTCCTCACCCTGGTGCTCCTGGTGAAGCTGAGCTCGCCCGGGCCGATCTTCTTCCGCCAGCCACGGGTGGGCCGCGACGGACGCGTCTTCGACTGTCTGAAATTCCGCACCATGCGGGCACCCGACGCCGCCGATGCGGCTTTCCAGCTCAAGACCGGCGCCGCGCCCGGTGGTGTGGAGGGTGTCGACCGTCGCACAAAGATCGGCAAAATTCTGCGCGCCACATCACTCGACGAGCTGCCGCAGTTCCTGAACGTGCTCAAGGGCGAGATGAGCTTGGTGGGTCCCCGGCCCGAACGGCCGGAGTTCGTCGAACTCTTCGAGGCGCAGATCCAGCGATACGGCGAGCGGCACCGGGTTCGCGCCGGTGTCACCGGCTGGGCTCAGGTGCACGGCTTACGTGGGCAGACGTCCATCGCCGATCGCGCCGAGTGGGACAACTACTACATCGAGAACTTCTCTATCGCGCTCGACCTCAAGATCTTGGCGCTGACGATTCCGGCGGTGCTGCGTCGCGCGGAGTAAAGCTTCGATAACGGCGCGGTTAGCTGGTGTGTGAAAAATACCCGGACCGGGTAACTCCCAGTTAACGCATCGGGGAGCGGGGCAGTCCTGTTTCACGCGCGCCTCAGGAGTTAACATGAGTCACCCACTCCTCACGTCTACCGATGTGATCCGCCACGCGATCGCCGACCAAGTCCGGCGCTTGGGCGGCAACGACGAGAACATCGACGACATCGCCTTCGCCGCATCTTATGCCGTGATGTGCTGGGGTTTGGCTGCGGCCGAAAGCAATTGACGCCGCCGTCCTGCCGGGCCCCTGCTTGCCGCGGAAGGGCCGTCGATCCGGCCGCCAGTTGATCTGACCCGGCCGCTAGATCCTCCGCGCTCGCAGTCCACGCTCTGCGCCAGCGACCGCGATGTTCGGCGCACAAATATTGCGCTGGCAACAATCCCCGGATGCCGAACCGGAACAGCTGACCGGTAGCTTACTTTCGCTCTCAGGGCCTGTTTCGTGGACGAACCGTCAGGACGCCACTGTTTTGGTCGGGCAGGTGTCGCCCAGGTAATGAATTCCCTTGTCGCGCTCCCCTATCGGCGGCAGATTGCGGGCCGGCGTGTGGATCAGCGGTGCGTCGACGGGAATGCGGCCGGTCGCACGATCCCAGCCCGCACGCGCACGCGGGTGCATCCGACGACGCTCGGGCAACGCCTTGAACGCCAGGTTGACCATGCGGCCGAACAATCTGTGCAGACGCTCATCTCGCTTCGACCACGTGTAGCCCATCAGGTCGCGGACCGGCTGGCCGTAGAGCCCGACGGTGATCCAGACCGCGAACGGGCCGAGCGCTTTGAGGTAGGCCGACCACAGAAAGTCCGGAATCCACTGCAGTGAAGGATGTTTGGGCATCGTAGACAGGTCGAGGACCTCGCGAGTGGCCCAATTGTTCTCGAGCACGTTGCGGCACATGTGATCCCAGTACAGCTGGAACTCTTCCCAACTTGCCGGCACCGGGCGCATGCTCATGCCGTACATCCGGTACCACGTTACGTGCTCATCGAACAGCTGGCGCTTCTGGTCCTCGGTCAGGCCGTCACCGAAGTACTCGGCAGTCAGCACCGTGCCCATGAAAAACGTTGCGTGGGCCCAATAGAAGACGTCGGGGTTGAGCGCGCTGTAGCGGCGTCCCTGAGCGTCCACCCCCTTGATCGGAATGTGGTAGTCACGCACTTCGGCACCTGTTGCCGGCGACCGATCGCCGTCGAACACCACACCGCCGATGGGGTAGAGCGATCGCAACAGCCGAGGCAGCCGCTCCATGAAGAAGATCGAGTGCTGCTCGACGGCAGCGCCGAGTTGAGGATGCATGTTCTGCATCGATCCGGCCCATGGCCCCTGCAGCAGCCCGCGCCAGTCACCGAAGTATTTCCACGTCAGCGACTCGGGCCCGAGTACCGCCGGCGGGCTGTCATACCCGGCGTCGGTCACCGGGCAGCCGGCCGCCACGTGCGCGCCCTCGCTGGTGACGGGGCACGTTTCGGAAGTATCTTGACTCAACTGGTGACCTTCCCAAGGAAGCCTGGCATTTTGACTACATACGTTGTCACCAAGAGCTTAGGAGCGATGTGACGCCGGGTCAACGACGGGGCCGCTGGTCCGGCGTCCCGCTGCCGGACCGGCAGGCGCTGCGCAGAGACGAACTGATCAGCGCCGGCGTCACGCTGCTCGGCAGCCCCGGCGGCCCAGCGCTGACGGTGCGGGCGGTCTGCCGCCACGCCGGCCTGACCGAGCGGTACTTCTACGAAAGCTTTTCCGACCGTGACGAGTTCGTCCGAGCCGTGTACGACGACGTCTGCAATCGCGCCATGACTGCGTTGATGTCGGCCGCGACACCGCGCGCGGCAGTCGAACAGTTCGTGAGTCTGATGGTGGACGATCCGGTTCGGGGCCGCGTGCTGCTGCTGGCGCCGCAGGTCGAAGCCGTGCTGATCCACTCCGGCGCCGAGTGGATGCCCAGCTTCATCGAGCTGTTGCAGAGCAAGCTGACCGCGATCAGCGATCCGGTGCTGCAGAAGATGATGGCCACCGGGTTGATCGGGGCGCTGACAGCCCTGTTCACCGCCTACCTCGACGGCCAGCTTCCCGCGTCGCGCGAGCAGTTCATCGATTACTGCGTAGACCTGCTGCTCACCCCGACGGCGAGTTATCCGCCGGCGACCTGACCCGCTACACCCGGAACGTTGCCGGTCTGATCCAGCTCGCTCGACGCGCTCTGATCCGCTTCGGCTTGGGCCTTGGCGAGCTGCTCCTCATAGTCGGCACGAGCCTGGCGACCCTCGGGGCTACCGATTGAGTTACCCGGTACGCCGGCCGTCGCGAAAGTGTTGTTGCAGTTCAGGTAGAGCAACACGCGGTTGCCGGCGTTGGTGCCGCTGGAGTCGAGGAAGTCGGCGCTGCGCGATCCGGTGACGATGCATTGGTCGGTCGGCAGGAAGCTGCCGACCCGGGTGGCAATGGTCGCCGACTGACCGGCGTCGCTGATCGCCTGCGCCGCATCAGCATAGGTCTGGCCAGCGTATTCGTTGGTTGCCGACGCGGTGCCGGAGCCGAACATCGCAACCGATGCCACCGCCGAACCGAGCGCACCGACGCCGAGGACCAAATAGTTCTTCATCGCGACCTCCGACATGTGCGTTGCCTGGGCATTTGCGTACCAAATGCTGGATGTTTCCGGTGCGCAAATAGTACGACGGGTCGTAAGAGTCTGCAGTCCGGCGGACGAGGGCCGCGAACCGTTACCAACATGCCGCAGGGGGAACTTGAATGTCACCGAGATACACAGATATATTGAGTGCAACCACTAGGAACAGATAACTGGAGGGTTCATGTCGAAAGACCTGACCGACCTCGATCTCCTGCACGAGCTGGAACCGGTGGCGGAGAAACTCATCAACCGCCACATGACGATGATGAAGGACTGGAACCCCCACGACTACATCCCGTGGTCGGACGGCAAAAACTACTACGCCCTCGGCGGCCAGGACTGGGATCCCGAGCAGTCGAAGCTCTCCGAAGTCGCCCGCACGGCGATGGTGCAGAACCTCCTGACCGAGGACAACCTGCCCGCCTACCACCGCGAGATCGCGATGAACTTCTCGATGGACGGCCCGTGGGGCTACTGGGTGAACCGGTGGACCGCCGAGGAGAACCGGCACGGCATCTCGATCCGCGACTACCTGGTGGTCACCCGCAACTGCGATCCCGTCGAGCTCGAAGAGCTGCGGATGGAACAGATGACCCGCGGCTTCTCGCCGGGCCAGAACCAGCAGGGCGATCTGTTCGCCGAGAGCCTGTTCGACTCGGTCATGTACGTCAGCTTCCAGGAACTGGCGACCCGGGTGTCGCACCGCAATACCGGCAAGGCCTGCAACGACCCCGTCGCCGAGCAGCTGCTGGCCCGGATCTCCAACGACGAGAACCTGCACATGATCTTCTACCGCGACGTCAGCGAGGCCGGTTTCGACGTGGCCCCCAACCAGGCGATGAAGTCCCTGCACCGGGTGCTGCGCAACTTCAAGATGCCCGGATACACCGTGCCGGACTTCCGGCGCAAGGCCGTCATCATCGCCATGGGCGGCGTATACGACCTGCGTATCCACCTCGACGACGTGGTGATGCCAGTGCTCAAGAAGTGGCGCATCTTCGAGCGCGACGACTTCACCGGCGAAGCTGCGGCAATGCGCGACGACCTGGCGAACCTGATCACGGAAATCGAAGAGGCCTGCGACAAGTTCGAAGAGTCCAAGGCTCGCAAGCTCGAGCGCGACGCGCGCCTCGCCGAGAAGCGCAGCGCCAAGGCATTGGCAGGGGCGGCAACATAGTCGACATCGCACCAGCGGCCACCGGGCTGCGGATCGGGCCTTTCGCCCTCCGCAGCCCGGTTGTCTTGGCGCCCATGGCCGGCGTCACCAACGTCGCGTTCCGCACCCTGTGCCGCGAGCTCGAGGAGGCACGAGCCGGAACGGTGTCGGGCCTCTATGTCTGCGAGATGGTCACCGCCCGCGCGCTCGTCGAACGTCACCCGGTCACCCTGCACATGACGACGTTCGCTCCACAGGAGTCGCCACGTTCGTTGCAGCTCTACACGGTTGATCCGGCAACGACCTATGAGGCCGCCCGGATGATCGTCACCGAGGACCTCGCCGACCACATCGACATGAACTTCGGCTGCCCGGTGCCCAAGGTGACCCGTCGCGGCGGCGGGGCCGCGCTGCCGTACAAGCGACGCCTCTTCGGCCAGATCGTGGCCGCCGCCGTCCGCGCCACCGCGGGCACCTCAGTGCCGGTGACCGTGAAATTCCGGATCGGCATCGACGACGACCACCGCACCCACCTCGACGCAGGCCGGATCGCCGAGCAGGAGGGCGCCGCGGCGGTCGCGCTGCATGCGCGCACCGCCGCCCAGCGATATTCCGGGACCGCCGACTGGGACGAGATCGCCCGCCTCAAGGACGCGGTGACGACGATCCCGGTCCTCGGCAACGGCGACATCTTCGAGGCCAACGACGCCCTGGCGATGATGGCCTCCACCGGGTGTGACGGAGTCGTCATCGGTCGCGGTTGCCTGGGCCGGCCCTGGCTGTTCGCGGAGCTCTCGGCGGCGTTCACCGGCTCGCCGACGCCGACCCCGCCGACGCTCGGCGAAGTCACCGACATCATCCGCCGCCACGGCGAGCTGCTGGCCGATCACTTCGGCGAAGACAAGGGCATGCGCGACATCCGCAAGCACGTCGCCTGGTATCTGCACGGCTTCCCCGCAGGCGCCGACATCCGGCGGGCGTTGGCACTGGTAAAGACCCTGGCGGAGCTCGACAGCCTGCTCGACCGCCTCGACCGCGACATCCCGTTTCCGGATGCCGCAACGGGGCCGCGGGGCCGGCAGGGGTCGGCGTCGTCGGTCACCCTGCCGGAAGGCTGGCTCGACGACCCCGACGACTGCACGGTGCCTGCGGGGGCCGATGTGATGAACTCCGGAGGCTGAACCGAGACGGTCCCGACACCTGTGCGAGCTAGCGGTTCGACGGCTTGTCTCAGTACGATGGTGATCTTGTCTTGTCGCGGGCCGCTGGAGTGGCGGACAGCCACCGACTGCTGCTACAAGACATAGGACAGTTGAGACGGCCGCGCATCGATGCCGGCCGAGGTGTCGGTACCGCCGGACCATCATTTGCATGCGCGTCGATGCGCACGACCCAGAGTCGGAGGCGACTGGAACATGAGTGACGGCGGCAACGCCACTCCTGGCCAGCACCGCGCCCCCGATGAGGGCGACCGGGTGACCAGGACTCCTCGAGCCGCGGCCGGCGCCGCGCCCTGGGAGCGGGTGACAGCGTCCGCTCCCCCGAGCGGCAACCACACCCAGGGCGTCACCGTCGCCGACCTGATCGCGAAGGTATCCGGCTCCCGAGCCGCGATCGAGCCCGCCCGGCACCGTGCCGAGGACGACGAGTACGAAGACGACGTCACAGATCTCCCCGACCTGACCGATCTCACCGAGCCCATCCCGGTCGTCACCGCCGCGTACGCCGACGAAGTGCCCGACCTCGAGGCGATTCGACGCGCGCGCGGTGCGTTGGCCGCTGACCCCGACCCGGCGCCGGCGAGCACGACGACGAAGAAGGCCAAGTCGCGCCGCAAGCCCGTGCTGCTGGCCGGGCGATCCGCTGCGGCGCTGTTCGCGGTGTCGGCCCTGGTGCTGACCGGCGGCGCCTGGCAGTGGCAGTCCACCAAGAACAATCTGCTGCGCAATGTCGCGGCGCTGGACACCAATTCGCGCGACATCATCGATCCGAACGCGCAGTTCGGTGACGAGAACTTCCTGATCGTCGGCGTCGACAGCCGCAGCGGCGCCAACGGCGAGATGGGTGCCGGCACCACCCAAGACGCGGGCGGCGCCCGGTCGGACACAGTGATGCTGGTCAACGTCCCCGCTGACCGCAAGCGCGTCGTCGTGGTGTCGTTCCCCCGCGACTTGGCCATCACTCCCGCGTATTGCCAGGCGTGGGACCCCGACACCGGTAAGTACGGCCCGGTCACCGACAAGGCCACCGGCCAGATCAGTGACGACTACCGCTACACCGAGACGAAGCTGAACTCCGCGTACGCCTATGGCGGGCCGAAATGCCTGGTCAAAGTCATTCAGAAGATGTCGGGGCTGTCGATCAACCGGTTCATGGCTGTCGACTTCGCCGGTTTCGCCAAGATGGTCGATGCGGTCGGCGGCGTCGAGGTGTGCAGCACCACTCCGCTGAAGGACTACGAGCTGGGCACGGTGCTGGAGAAGGCGGGCCGCCAGACGCTCGACGGCCACACCGCGCTCAACTACGTCCGCGCCCGCCAGGTCACCACCGAGCTCAACGGCGACTACGGCCGCATCAAGCGCCAGCAGCTGTTCCTGTCCTCACTACTGCGCTCGATCATCTCCAAAGACACCTTGTTCAGCCTCACCAAGCTGAACAACGTGGTCAACGAATTCATCGACGACACCTACGTGGACAACGTCCGGACCAAGGACCTGGTCGACCTCGGCCAGTCGCTGCAGGGCGTCAACGCGGGCCGAATCACGTTCGTCACCGTGCCCACCACCGGAATCACCGACGCCGACGGCAACGAACCGCCGCGCACCCATGACATCCGCGCGTTGTTCGACGCGATCATCAACGACGATCCGCTGCCCGGCGAGAACGACACCAATGCGACGACCAGCCCGATGACGGCGTCGCAGAACGCCATTCAGGCGGCCAAGCCCGGCCAGCTCGAGCAGCCCGCACAAACCACGCAGACCGAATTGGTCAACGCCGTGACCACCGATCCGCAGGACATCACAGTGCAGGTGTCGAACTCCACCGGCCAGGACGGGCTGGGCTCGACCGCCGCCACCGCGCTGAAGCAACATGGTTTCCACGTGCTGGCCCCGGACGACTACACCGGCGCCGTCACCGCGACCACGGTGATGTTCTCGGCCGGCAACGAGCAAGCCGCCGCCACCGTCGCCGCGGCGTTCCCGGCCGCGCAGATGGAGCGGATGGACGGCCTTGGCGAAACCGTTCAGGTGGTGCTCGGGCCCGATTTCAGCAGTGTCGCCGCCCCGCCGCCGAGCGGATCGGCCGTCAGCGTGCAGGTCAGCCACAACTCCAAGAGCACCCCCACCGCGCTCCCCGAGGACCTCACGGTCACCAACGCCGCGGACGTCACCTGCGAATAAGCCGAGATGTGTGGCAGTTCGCGTTCATTCACCGTTCGTTCATTCCCCCTCGGCATACTGGCAGCACTTGCAGAAAGTAGGGTGGATGGCATGCGGACCGCGTACCACGAGCAACTCGATGCTCTAACCAACCAGCTGGCTGAAATGTGCCGGATGGCCGGTGTCGCGATGGAAAGAGCGACACAGGCCCTTCTTCAGGCCGATCTGGCGCTGGCCGAGCAGGTCATCACCGACCACGACAAAATTTCCTCTGCCAGTGCCCGCGCAGAGGAAGCCGCCTTCGTGCTGCTAGCGCTGCAGGCGCCGGTCGCCGGCGACCTGCGTGCGGTTGTGAGTTCGATTCAGATCGTCGCCGACGTCGATCGAATGGGAGCCTTGGCCCTGCACGTCGCCAAGATCGCCCGCCGTCGCCACCCGCAGCACGCGCTTCCGGAAGAGGTGAATGGTTACTTTGCCGAAATGGGTCGTGTCGCAGTGGAACTCGGTGAGAGCGCCCGCGAAGTTCTGTTGTCGCGCGACCCCGAAAAGGCTCGGCGGATCCGGGAAGAAGACGACGCGATGGACGACCTGCACCGCCATCTCTTCACGGTGCTGATGGACCGCGAGTGGAAGCACGGCGTCGCCGCGGCAGTGGACGTCACGCTGCTAGGCCGGTTCTACGAACGCTTCGCCGACCATACCGTCGAGATCTCGCGGCGGGTGATCTTCCAGGTGACCGGTCGATTACCGCAAGACGAGGAAATCTCCACCTACTGACGTTGGGCCGGCCCTCCGCTCAGGTGTAAATCGAGGGAACGATTCTGTAGCCGGCGCCCCGGATCGTCCTAATGAATTCGCCGTGTTCGGGGTCGTGCCCAAGCTTCTCCCTCAGCCGCCTCACATGAACCGCCACCGTGTTGGTATCAGACGCACGCCCCCAGACGGCATGACTGATCTCGTCACTACTGGCGACGTCACCCTCTCGCTCGATGAGATACATCAGAAGTTCGAGTTCGCGTTGAGTGAGCTGCACATGACGCCCGCGTACACGCGTTTCGTGACCGCGCAGATCGACCCGAATCGGTCCGGCTGCGACGATTTTTCGCTCCTGCCGCGAACTACTGCCGAAAGCGAATGGTGCGATGGCGGTGATGTCGTACGGACGGGAGATAACGGCGGAGGCGCCAGCGGCCAAAGCGGCCCGCACGAGGTCGTTTTCCCCGACCGCGCTACCGACGAGGATCGGCACTGTCGACCGGTTCCTCACGGCTGAAGCCACGTCGACCGTGTCCACCGTGTCGGTTCTCGCCGCGATAACGAGTACATCGGGGGACTCGGCGCCGACAGCAAATAGTGCCTCAGCGCCATCGCGGCACCACGTCGTCTGAATACCGAACGCAGTGGCGTCCTCGATCAACTGCGTGGCGATCGCTTCGTCACCATCCGTGAGTACAAGAGACCCGCGAGCGGCCACCATATCCGGGCGATCGCGAGAATTCTCCTGGCCGACTACCATGTGGATCCGCCGAACTTGGACGCCATGTCCACCCAGCCTTCCGGTATCGCTACTACCTCCCCAGTCGCGAACAACCGTCGGTGGCTAGCCGAACCGCCCGGAGATGTAGTCTTCAGTCGCCTTCTGCCCCGGATTGGAGAACATCCTCTCGGTGTCTCCGATCTCGACCAGACGCCCCGGCTTCCCCGTTGCCTCGAGGTTGAAGAACGCCGTCTGATCACTCACCCGCGCGGCCTGCTGCATGTTGTGAGTGACGATCACTATCGTGAAGTCTTGTTTCAGTTCGGCGATCAGATCCTCGATCGCGAGCGTCGAAATCGGGTCGAGCGCCGAGCAAGGCTCGTCCATCAGAAGGACATCGGGTTGCACCGCGATGGCTCGGGCGATGCACAACCGCTGCTGCTGACCGCCCGACAATCCGCCGCCGGGCTTGTCCAACCGATCCTTGACCTCGTTCCAGAGGTTGGCGCCCCGCAGAGATCGCTCCGCAACTTCGTTGAGCGTTTTGGTGTTCCGCAGTCCTTGCAGCCGGAGACCGGCGACAACGTTGTCTTTGATCGACATCGTCGGAAACGGGTTGGGCCGCTGGAAAACCATACCGATGGTCTTCCGAACCGCGACGGGATCCACTCCGGCGGCGTAAATGTCCTCACCGTCCAGCAATACGGAACCCTCGACATGCGCGCCCGGGATCACTTCGTGCATCCGGTTCAGAGCACGCAGGACGGTGGACTTACCGCACCCTGACGGCCCGATGAACGCCGTCACGTTGCGCGGTGGCACCGACATGCTGACGTCGGCGACAGCATGAAACTGTCCGTAGTAAATGTTGACGT
Organism: Mycolicibacterium aromaticivorans JS19b1 = JCM 16368; assembly: GCF_000559085.1. Taxonomy (NCBI): domain Bacteria; kingdom Bacillati; phylum Actinomycetota; class Actinomycetes; order Mycobacteriales; family Mycobacteriaceae; genus Mycobacterium; species Mycolicibacterium aromaticivorans. The sequence continues at coordinate 1,930,322 of NZ_JALN02000001.1, forward strand.
CTTTGAGGTCTATGCGTTTGGCCATTGAAAGCTCCTGTCGGGCTTCGGATTAACGTCGTGCGGTAAGCATGCGGGTGACCAAGGCCGCAGCCAGGTTCAAGATGCCTACCAGAATGATCAGCGTGAGGGCCGCACCCCAGATTCGAAGGAAGCCCGCGTGCTGTGGGTTGGTGAGTTCGGTGTAGATCAGCAGCGGCAACGAAGCCATATTGCCTTCAAAGATATCGAAGTTGATGGATCGGCTGTAGCCGACAAGGACCAGCACCGGCGCCGTCTCACCGATGACGCGCGCCACCGAAAGCAACACGCCAGAAATGATGCCGGGCAGTGCGGTCGGTACGACTACCCGCAAGATTGTGATCCACTTCGGAATTCCCAAGGCGTAACTGGCTTCTCGCAACTCGTCGGGAACAAGTTTGAGCATTTCTTCGGTGTTCCGCACGACTACGGGAAGCATGAGTAGCACCAGAGCCAACGACACCGCGAACGAACTCTGGGGAAATCCCATCGTGGCGATCCACAAGCTGAAAATGAACAGCGCAGCAACGATCGACGGTACGCCGGCCAAGACGTCCACCATGAACGTAGTGGCTTTCGCCAGTACGCCCGTGCCGTATTCCACCAAGTAGACCGCGGCCATCAATCCGAGCGGCACGGCAACGACGGCGGCAACGGCCGCCTGGACGAGTGACCCGTAGATCGCGTGGTAGACGCCGCCGGCGAATTGTTCGGGGAGAACCCCCTGGAGGGAGTGCGTCCACCACCCCGACCGAGTCACCGCGTACCAGCCACGTTCGATTACCATCCACAACACCCAAACCAATGGGACGACAGCGATTCCGAACGCGATCAGAAACAGCGAGCTGGCCACCCGGTTCTTGATCTTTCGTCCCGGGCTAATCGGGTGGAACGTCGGTCCTTTGACGGGTTGATCGAGAGTGGCACTCATCATCCGTTGACCCTTCCGCCTGCGACTGCGCGGGCTGCCGAATTGACGATGAACGTCAAGGCGAACAATACGAAGCCCGCCGCGATGTAAGCGCCCGTTGGCAGCGGTTCACTGAACTCTGCTGCGGCAGAGGCGATCTTGGATGCGAAGGTATATCCGCCGTCGAAGAGCGACCAGCTGCCGGCCTTGGCCGCCGAGCGCAGGATGATCAAGACGGCTACCGTCTCGCCGAGAGCGCGGCCCAGGCCGAGCATTGACGCGGCAACGATGCCGCTTCGCCCGAAAGGTAGGACGGTCATCCTGATCACTTCCCACTTCGTCGCGCCGAGCGCTTGCGCCGCTTCGATATGGGGCTTGGGGGTTTGTCGGAACACTTCACGCGATACCGACGTGACGATCGGGAGAATCATCACGGCCAAAACGATGCCTGCGGTGAATATGGTGCCTCCACCGGCCAGTGACACATTGCCCTGCTTGAACAGGAACAGCCACCCCAAGGTGCGATTGAGGAACGTCGCGATGGGCTCAAGGTTGGGCGCCAGCACGAAGATTCCCCACAAGCCGAAGATGATCGAGGGCACCGCAGCCAGCAGGTCGACCATAACGCTGAAGGGCCGAGCAAATCGCGCGGGCGCGTACTGGGTGAGGAAAATCGCGATACCGACCGAGACGGGGACAGCCAGCAGCAGCGCGAATACCGAGCTCAAAACCGTGACCATGAAAAGGTCACGGATACCGAAGGCAAGATTTTCGGCATCCGTGGTGCTGAACTCGGCGCTCGTAAAGAAGTTCACGTGATTGACCCGCAGCGACGGAACTGCGCGGATCAGCAAGAAGATCGCGATGAGAGCGATCGCGATCACGATTGTCGAACCGGCGGCGGTCGCGATCGCTTTGAACGCTCGGTCGCCGAATTGACGACTGCTGGCTCCGATTGCTTTGGGGGCCTTCACTCCGGCCGGTCCCGGCATACCCGGAATGGACATGTCTTGAATGCTAGTGCCATCCGCGAGGGGCGCCTCCTTGGAAGACGCCCCAGGCGGACGGACTTCAGGCTCTAGAGCCATCGAAACCTCTGATCAGGAAATCGCGTTGACGGCTGCCGAGAGCTTGGGCATGAATGCGCTCGGAATCGGGATGTAGCCGTTGTCAGCCAGACCGCTCTGGCCCGGGCCGATCGCTGCCTGCAGGAACGCCTTAACAGCGGTGCCGGTATCAGCGTCGGGGTACTTCGAGCACACGATCTCATAGGTCGCCAACACGATCGGGTACGAACCCGGCTGCGTCGGCTTGTAGAAGGACGAGGTGTCGATCACCAGATCGTTGCCCTGGCCCTTGATGTTCGCGCCCGCAATCGTTTTGCCAACGGTGTCGGGTGTGATGTCGACCGGATCCGGTCCCGCAGAGGTGACGATCTTAGCCATGTTGAGCTTCTGCGCTTGAGCGAACGACCACTCGTTGTAGGTGATGGAGCCGTCCGTGGCCTTGATCGCCGCCGACGTGCCGTCGTTACCCTTCGCGCCTTCGCCGACACCGCCGTTGAAAGACTTGCCCGCGCCCTTGCCCCACGCACCGTCGGACGCGCCATTGAGGTACTGCTGGAAGTTGTCGGTGGTGCCGGACTGATCGCTACGAAATACGACGTGAATTGGCTCCGAGGGCAATTGGGCGTTGGGGTTCAACGCCTTGATGGCCGGGTCATCCCAGGTGGTGACGGCGCCGTTGAAGATCTTGGCGGCGGTCGGACCGTCGAGCACCAGTGAGTCAACGCCCTTGACGTTGTATGTGATCGCGATCGGACCGAAGACTGTCGGCAGGTTCCAGGCGGGAGATCCGCAGCGCTGCGCAGCCTTGTCAGGCTCGCCCTTCGATGCATCCAGCGGCACATCAGACCCACCGAAATCTGTTTGCTTGCCGATAAATTCACTGATCCCAGCGCCAGAGCCGTTGGCGGTGTAGTTCAGCGTCTGCCCTGAACAGGCTTGCTCGAACGCGTTGACGAACCGAGTCATGGCGTTCGCTTGCGCGGTCGAGCCACTTGCCTTCAACGTCTTCTTGCCGCCGCAGCTAACCTTAGAACCGGAAGCGCCGGCGGTACCGGACGCGCCCGACGTCGTCGCCGACGTGTTGTTGTTGTTGCTGCCGCATCCTGATAACACCAGAGCGCTTGCCGCGAGCAGGCTTAGCGCTGCGCCGGATCGGTTGAGCTTCACGTAACTCCTCTAGAGCCGGGGTGGCGAGTTTGTCGTCCACCGGGTCACACCGAATCACGGAACAAGCGTTCCGCCGAGCAGTCGATCGCTGCCCGACAGGGAACCTATGGTTCGACTATGAATAGTCGATCGACCGACGATGAACGGAAGATGAACCAGTGGGTTTGCCCTACGTAGGCTCGGAAACCACTTGGAACGACCCGTCCTGATACGCGGTGTCCACGTTGGACACCGCAAAGCCAAGTCGCTCGTACGTTCGCACCGCGGCGGAATTGTCCGCTTCGACGTAGAGAATGACTGCGGGGTTTTCCAACGAATCCAGACGCCGGGCCAGATGCTCGATGCCCACCAGGGTGAGCAGACGGCCCAGTCCGCGGCCCTGCGCGGCGGGGTCCACACCGACCACGTAGACCTCGCCCAGCCCGGGATGGTCGGAGTGCACTTTGGTCCAGTGGAAACCGAGCAACTGGTCGGTGTCGTCGTCGATGGCAAGGAACAGACCCGCTGGATCGAACCACGATTCACGGCGCCGCTCGTCGAGGTCTGATGAACCCCAGCCGCCTTGTTCGGGATGCCAGGAGAAAGCGGCGTTGTTCACCCGCAGCAGCTCTGCGTCGTCGGCCGGGCCGGCGTACGTGCGAATCCGAATACCTTCGGGCACAACAACTTCAGGGATGTCTCGAAGTGTGCGGCGCATCTGCATGAGTTCGCGGACCACCGTCATCCCGAGCGCGTCGGCCACCGCCCGGGCCGCGGGCAGGGTGCCGTGCGCCCAGAACCGGACCGCACCGCCGGCGGCGTCCACGGCGGTCACGAGCAGCGCCGAGCCGATACCGCGCCGTCGGGCCTGGGGTGCCACGACGAGCTCACCCATCGCTTCGGCGTCGTCGCGTCCCGGCGTGAGGTTGAGGTAGCCGACCACGTCGTCTCCGTCGGTGGCGACCAGGTGCCGGGTGCGCGACTGCGGCAACTCCCGGAGGACCTGCTCACCCACCGGCGCGACCCCGTCGGTTCGGGTGGCGGCCTCGATCACGGCGCGCACCTGCTCCTGCTCGGCCGGGGTCAGGGCGGTGCGCCAGTGCGGGGCGCTCACTGACTGCGCAACGGCTGCGACACCGGGCCCGACCGCACGCTCATCGAATCCGAGATGTCCTCGCCGTCATCGAACGCGTCCTCGTCGTCGTCCTCGGTGAAGTCCGACTCGACGGGCGCCGGACGCCCCCTGGCCGGACGGACCGCTTTGTAGCCGACGTTGCGGACCGTTCCGATCAGCGATTCGTATTCGGGTCCGAGTTTGGCGCGCAGACGCCGCACGTGGACGTCCACGGTGCGGGTGCCGCCGAAGAAGTCGTAGCCCCACACCTCTTGGAGCAGCTGCGCGCGGGTGAACACCCGGCCGGCGTGCTGCGCCAGATACTTCAGGAGTTCAAATTCTTTGTAGGTGAGGTCCAACGGGCGGCCGCGCAATCGCGCGGTGTAGGTGCCTTCATCGATGACCAGTTCCCCGAGGCTGACCTTGCCCGCGCTCTCCTGGGTGGCCACTCCGCCGCGCCGGCCGACCAGCAGGCGCAGCCGGGCGTCGATCTCCGCGGGGCCGGTGCTGGGCAGCAGGATCTCGTCCAGACCCCAGTCCATGTTGACGGCGACCAGGCCGCCCTCGTTGACGACGGCCACCACTGGCACCGACGTGCCGGTCGTCCCGAGCAGGCGACACAGGCCGCGGGCGGCCGCCAGGTCGGTGCGCGCGTCGACGATCGCGATGTCCGCCGAGCCCGCCTCCAGCAGCGACGAGACTTCGGTGGGCGCCGACCGCACGTTGTGTGCGAGCAACGCCAGCGACGGCAGCACCGATTCTGGGTGCGGGTCGACGGTGAGAAGTAGCAGGTCCAACAAACTCTCCAATGCCCCGGATACTCATCGTCGACAGCGCCGTCGCGGTGACCCACCAGACTCATGGGCGACATATGGCCGTTACCCAGCCATGGGTCATCTAACTTTAACCCGCCACCTGCTATTTAGCTGATTTGAACGACTTCACCTGCCGTCGAGGGGGTGCGCGACGGCGGTTGCGCACCGGTTGTACGCCAGAATGTGCAGGTGCGAAAGCTCCTGATCACTCTCGGTGCGACGCTGCTCGCCGTGGCCGTCGGGGCGGTCGGCGTCGATTTCGGCGCGACGATCTACGCCGAGTACCGGCTTTCGCGCACCGTGCGCAGCGCCGCGGGACTGTCGTTCGACCCGTCGGTGGCGATCCTGGGGTTTCCGTTCATTCGCCAGGCCATGAAGCACCACTTCGACGAGATCGAGATCAAGGCCAATGGGGTGGGCCATCCCGTGGTCGGCAAGGCCTCGCTGGAGGCCACCCTGCACAACATCGACCTCACCCAGGCATCGTGGCTGATCAGACCGGACGCGAACCTGCCGGTCGGCAAGCTCGAGAGCCGCATCATCATCGACTCCCTCCACCTCGGCCGGTTCGTCGGGATCACCGACCTGATGGTGGAGGCTCCGTCGAAGGAGACCAACGACGCCACCGGCGGCACCACCGAGTCGGGTATCTCCGGTAGCAAGGGCCTGGTCTTCACCGGGACGCCGAAGAAAGCCGGCTTCGACAAGCCGATCAGCGTCGCCGTCGACCTTTCGGTGGCCGGCCCGGACCAGACCACGCTGGTTTTCACAGCGACGGATGTGCAGACCGGTCCCGGCACCGCTGACCAGCCGGTACCCGATGACAAGAAGGCAGCGGTGCTCGCGGCGTTCAGCGGCAGACTGCCCAGCCAGAAGTTGCCGTTCGGGGTGCGTCCGACCACCGAGGGTGCTCGCGGCTCGGACATCATCATCGAAGGCATCGCCGAGGGAGTAACCATCCGGCTCGACGGGTTCACACAGTCATGAGCCCCGCTTTGATCACCGCGATCGTCGCCATCGCCGCCGCGCTGGGGGTGGCGATCGTCGCAGGCATCCTGCACAACCGGCGGTCCGGAGTCGTGCGCGAGGCCGAATCGCACGACGTCGACTTCAGCGACCTGGGTTTATCCCGGACCGGGCCGACGATCGTCCATTTCAGCGCAGTGTGGTGTGGACCCTGCGCAGGAGTGCGACGCGTGGTCAACCAGGTCTGTGCCGACCTTCGTGACGTCGCCCACGTCGAGATCGACATGGACGCCGATCCGGCTGCCGCACGCAAGCTTTCAGTACTGTCGCTGCCGACCACGTTCATCTTCGACGCAGACGGCCGGCAGCGGTACCGGACGGCGGGGGTCCCCAAGGCCGCTGACCTGCGGGCGGCCCTCGAGCCTCTGTTGGCCTGAAAGCCCGGTCATTGGGTAGCATGACTCGCGTGTCGACCCGCCTCGAGCTAGCGCTCACCAAGCGTCGCGCAGTCGATCTGTGCCGCGTTGCGGGTTGTTGCTGTTGTTGCTGTAGCTGCTGAGTCGCCGCGCCCTTCTTTCGCGCCGCCACTCTGGAGCGGCCGTTTGCGGCTCGTCTCCGCCCAGCCCGATCAGCAACAGGAGAAGAAACCATGTCGACAAGCACCACCAGTACCCCCGCCGTCACCCAGGTGGATGTCCGCGGCCCCCGCTTTGCAGCCTGGGTCACCACGGCCGTCCTGGTCGCGGTTCTCGTCGTCTCGGGCTTGCGCCCGGTTGCTGCGAGTGTGCTGCTGGGGTTGCAGGCCGTCGTGTTCGCGGTCGGGGCGCTACGCGGGCCGCGTCAGCACCCCTACGGAATGATCTTCGCCAACCTCGTCGCGCCGCGGCTGAGTCCCGTCTCCGAGCGGGAGCCGGTGCCGCCGTTGAAGTTCGCGCAGTTGGTGGGGTTCGTGTTCGCCGTCGCCGGGGTCGCAGGCTTCGCCCTGGGCGCACCGCTTCTCGGCACCGTCGCCACCGCGTTCGCGTTGTTCGCCGCCTTCCTCAACGCAGCCTTCGGCATCTGCCTGGGCTGCCAGATCTACCCCCTCGTGGCCAGGCTGCGCACGCCGGCCACCACCTGAGCTTTTCTAGACACGCAACCGAAAGGAACCACTTCATGGCACGCTCCGACGTCCTGGTCTCCACCGACTGGGCCGAGAGCAATCTCGATGCGCCGAACGTCGTCTTCGTCGAGGTCGACGAGGACACCTCGGCTTACGAAGACGGCCACATCGCCGGCGCCGTCAGGCTGGACTGGAAGACTGAATTGCAGGACCAGGTCAAGCGTGACTTCGTCGATCAAGAACAGTTCTCGAAGTTGTTGTCCGACAAGGGAATCAGCAACGACGACACCGTGATCCTGTACGGCGGCAACAACAACTGGTTCGCCGCGTACGCATACTGGTACTTCAAGCTGTACGGCCACGAGAACGTCAAGCTGCTCGACGGCGGCCGCAAGAAGTGGGAACTCGACGGACGCCCCCTGGTGACCGAGGTGCCCGAGCGGCCCGCCACCTCGTACGCCGCGAAGGCCCCCGACAACACCATCCGCGCGTTCCGCGACGAGGTGATCGCCGCGATCAATGCAAAGAACCTGGTGGACGTGCGGTCCCCCGACGAGTTCTCCGGCAAGATCCTCGCGCCTGCCCACCTGCCGCAGGAGCAGAGCCAGCGCCCCGGGCATATCCCCGGCGCCATCAACGTTCCGTGGAGCAGGGCTGCGAACGAGGACGGAACCTTCAAGTCCGACGAGGAATTGGCCAAGCTCTACGCCGCGGCCGGCCTGGACGGCGAGAAGGAGACGATCGCCTACTGCCGAATCGGCGAGCGGTCGTCGCACACCTGGTTCGTGCTGCAGGAACTGTTGGGGCACAAGAACGTCAAGAACTACGACGGTAGTTGGACAGAATATGGCTCCCTGGTGGGGGCCCCGATCGAGTTGGGAAGTTGATCATGTGCTCTGCACCTAAACAAGGACAGACCCTGCCCGCCGGTGTCGACCTCGAGAAGGAGACCGTGATCACGGGCCGCGTGGTGGACGACTCGGGTCAGACGGTAGGCGGCGCCTTTGTGCGTCTGCTGGACTCGAGCGACGAGTTCACCGCCGAGGTGGTGGCCTCGGCGACCGGTGACTTCCGGTTCTTCGCGGCACCGGGCACCTGGACAGTGCGTGCGCTGTCCAAGGTCGGCAACGGCGACGTCACCGTCGCGCCGACCGGTGCCGGGATCCACGAAGTCGACATCAAGGTCGCGTAAGACGGTTGGGGACGGGCTCGGGCGGCACCTCCGCCCGGGCCCCAGATAGACTGTCACCGTGGTTCTTTTCTACGAGATCCTCCTGGTTGCGACGGTCGTGTTGATCACCTGGTTCGCGTTGTACGCGCTGTATCGACTGATCACCGACGAGTCGTGAGTTCCGAGGACATCTCCGGTAGCGGCGATCGCGCCGTAGCGGCTGCGGCCGAGCGGGCGAAGGAAACGGCCGGGCGCAACATCCCTGTTTTCGACGATCTGCCGGTGGCCGCCGACACCGCCAATCTGCGCCTTGGCGCCAACCTCAACGATGCACTGCTGGCCTTGCTGCCGCTGGTCGGGGTCTGGCGCGGCGAGGGCGAAGGTCGCGGCACCCACGGCGACTACCACTTCGGACAGCAGATCATCGTCTCGCACGACGGCGGTGAATATCTGAACTGGGATTCCCGGTCCTGGCGCCTCGACGAGTCGGGTGAGTACGCCGGCCCGGGACTTCGGGAATCCGGCTTCTGGCGGTTCGTCACCGACCCGGCCGATCCCGGTGAATCGCAGGCCATCGAGTTGATGCTGGCGCACTCGGCGGGCTACGTCGAATTGTTCTACGGCCACCCCCGCAATCAGTCGTCGTGGGAGCTGGTGACCGATGCGTTGGCGCGCAGCAAGTCCGGTGTGCTGGTGGGCGGTGCGAAACGGTTGTACGGGATCGTCGAGGGCGACCTGGCCTACGTCGAGGAGCGGGTCGACGCCGACGGCGGCCTTGTTCCGCACCTGTCCGCGCGGCTGACGCGATACGTCGGCTGATGCGCCGCGTTGCCCTGGTGGTCGCCACGGCGGCCACCGCACTCCTCGCCGGGTGCGTCCCCGCCCCGTCGCCCTCGCAGCCGACGGCGATCAGCCCGGCGCCGAGCACCACCAGTCCCCCACCTGGCACCACGTCCCCGAGCAGCACCACACCGGGTCCGGCTGAGCACGGTTCGCTGGCCCGTTGTCTGCACGAGCACGGAGTTCCCGACTCGGCCGGTACCGCGGTCCTGGGTCCGCCGCCGGGCGTCGATCCGGGCGTCTGGGATCAAGCGATGAAAGCCTGCTCGCCGCTCGAGCCCGGCCCGGCTTCATAGCTTCGACTCGTACCCTCGAGTGATGGGCGCGAAAGCACGCCATTCGATCGCACGGCTGGCGGTTGCGCCGGTAGCCGTAGTCGGGGCGGTCGTCGTCGCCGCGCCCGCCGCGGCAGACCCGCCGTGGCCGGCCGCAGGTACCGAATCAGCGGCCGACACCATTCGCGACCTCCAGAGTCAGGGCTACCGCGTCGGTATCAACTGGGTCTTCGGTTACACCAGCCAATCGCTCGACAGGTGCTCGGTCACCGGGATCCACAATCCAGGCGGACCGCCTGATGAATCTGCCGAGCCGACAACGGTTTTCATCGATGTGTCCTGCCCTGATCACGACAATTGGTGAAGCGCCGAGCCCGCGGGGTGTCAACCGTCGGGGGGCCGCGAGAAAAGGGGCGGCCCCCGAGCCGTTATTCCCTGGTCGGACTAACCAAGAGCTCGGGGGCCGGGTAGCTGCCTGGAATTCGCCAGCGCGCTCAAAGCGCGGGTAAATCCCGGCACCTGGTGCTGCTAGCGGGCAGCCACCTCACATGTCCTAGAAGCTATCAATTTTCCGGACCACCTCCCTTCTCGTGTACCGACGAAAGTACCCGCGTCAGAAAGGTTGTGCCAACACATTTTCGCGATCAGCGATCACAGACGATCGCGGCATCGACCAGCGCCGCCACTTCGGCGGCCAGCCGAGTGGGCGGCAAGGGCCGCCCGTCGAGAGTGTGCACCCGAGCCGCGAGCGTCATGCTGGACACCAGCCAAACCCCCTGTGCGGCAGACAAGTCAGATGGTCGCAGTGCACGGAAATCGCAGTCGTAGCCCTTCTCACGGGCAACCTCGAACAGCGCCTGCTGCGTGGTGCCACGCAGGATCGGGTACCACGGCGGCGGCGTGAGCAGGGTTGTCCCCGCGCCCTCGTCGGTGGCGATCACCACTGTCGAGCGCGGACCCTCCAGCAGGTACCCATCGGAGCTGACGAAGATCACGTCACCGGCTCCCCTGTCTGCGGCGTGCCTCAGCGCGGCCATGTTCACGGCGTACGACAGCGTCTTGGCGCCGGCCACCAGCCACGGCATCGTGTCCACTCCGGTGGACGGCAACCCCCGATCGAGCAGCACCGCGGCGATCCCGTCGCGGCGGGTGGCGACAACCCGGTCCGGCACGGGATTGACCGTGAGGTAGGCGGTCGGCTCCGAGCCGCTCTCCCGACCGCGGCTGTACACCAGCCGCAGCGCGCCCTCGGACGCCGTCGACGACGTCCACTGCCCGACCGCGATGCCGATGGCCCGCCGCCAGGCCGACAGGTCCGGTTCCGGAAGGTCCATCGTCTTGGCCGACTGGGTGAGTCGGCGCAGATGCGCGTCCACCAGGCACGCGCGGCCGTCGCGGACCAGCAGGGTTTCGAACACGCCGTCGCCCCGGACTGCCGCGAGGTCGTCGGCGAACAGCAGCGGTTGCGCCGGGTCGCGCACCTCGCCGTCGATAGTGACGAGCACCGAGAGGCGGCCGGGCATTCCAAGCATGGAGCAAGAGCGTAGTGGCAGCCCCGTAGAGTTGATGTGTGTCAGCAGTCCCCGCACCTGACAACTCCCCCGATGCCGGCGCGATCTGGCACTACGGCGACCCGTTCGGTGAGCAGCGCAGCGCCGAGCACGATGCCGTCGTCGTCGATCGGTCGCACCGTGCGGTCATCACACTCACCGGATCCGACCGGCGCAGCTGGCTGCACTCGCTGTGTTCCCAGCACGTCAGTGAGCTGCCCGACGGTGCCTCCACCGAAAACCTGAGCCTCGACGGGCAGGGCCGTGTCGAAGACCACTGGGTGCAGACCGAGCTGGGCGGCGTCACCTATCTGGACACCGAACGCGACCGCGGTGAACCGCTGCTGGCCTATCTGCGCAAGATGGTGTTCTGGGCCGATGTCACCCCCGAGGCTGCCGACCTGGCTGTGCTCTCCCTGCTCGGTCCGCGCCTCGCCGAATCGGCGGTCCTCGGCACGCTGGGCATCGAAGAGCTGCCTGCGGAGTCGACGGCCATTGCCCTCGCCGGCGGCGGCTTCCTGCGCCGGATGCCCGCAGCGGCCGGTCAGATCGAACTCGACCTGGTGGTGCCGCGCGCCGACCTGACGACCTGGTTGAGCAGGCTGGATGCGGCGGGCGTTCGCCGGGCCGGGGTATGGACGTACGAGGCGCTTCGGGTCGCGGCCCAGCGCCCCCGGCTGGGTGTGGACACCGACGAGCGCACGATCCCGCACGAGGCCGGGTGGATCGGTGGCCCCGGGCAAGGAGCGGTGCACCTCGACAAGGGTTGCTATCGCGGCCAGGAGACCGTCGCGCGGGTCCACAACTTGGGAAAGCCGCCCCGGATGCTGGTCCTGGTGCATCTCGACGGATCCGGGGAGCGTCCGGCCACGGGTGATCCGCTGCTGGCCGGTGGGCGTGTCGTGGGCCGGCTGGGCACCGTCGTCGACCACGTCGATCTGGGGCCGATCGCCTTGGCCCTGGTGAAGCGGGGCATTCCGGCCGATACCGCTCTGACCACGGGCGGCGAGCATGAGGTGGCCGCCGAGATGGACCCGGAATCGCTGCCGGCGACCGACGCCGTTGGCGCTGGGCGGCTCGCGGTCGAGCGTTTGCGTCGCGGCGCGAACTGACGTTCTCCCACGGCCGAACGGGCCTGCCAGCACATCGCAGTGCGGCACGGTAAGGTGTTGGCAGGACAATAACCAATACACAGATCGGAGCCGCCTGAATCCCGGGCCGCTCCGTTATTGCGCGAGGGGGTTCCCCCATGGGCCGCGGCCGGGCAAAGGCAAAGCAGACCAAGGTTGCTCGGGAGCTGAAATATAGCTCCCCCCAGATCGATGTCGATCGGCTCCGCAAGGAGTTGGCCGGTTCGGAGTCTGAGGCGAGCGAGCCTGACACCGTGGACAACGGGTTCGGCGAGGACCCGTGGGCCGACGAGGGTAGCTGGCGGCGCTGAGCCGCCGCCCCCTCCTCACACGCGCTGGTCCTGATCCTCTAGAAGCGGGGATGTAGTCCTACCAGCTTCGCTCTCGGGCCATCCTTGCCCTTGGTGACAGTGCCCAGTGTCCAGCAGTTCAGGTGGCGTGCAGTCAGGATCGCCAGCGCGCGGTCGGTGTCCTCCGGCGCGACGACGGCGACCATTCCGACGCCCATGTTGAACGTCTTCTCCATCTCCGGGCGGTCGATGCGGCCGCGCTGCGCGATCATCGCGAACACCGGTGCGGGAGTCCACGTTCCGCGGTCCAGTTCGGCGACCAGGCCGTGCGGGATGACGCGTTCGAGGTTGGCGGCAAGCCCACCACCGGTGACGTGGCAGAACGTGCGAACCTGCGTCTCGGCGGCCAGCGCCAGGCAGTCCTTGGCGTAGATCCGGGTGGGCTCGAGCAATTCCTCCCCGAGCGTGCGGCCGAACTCCTCGACGTGGCCGGCGAGGTTCATCCGGTCGATCTCGAGCAGGACCTTGCGGGCCAGCGAGTAGCCGTTGGAGTGCAGGCCGGACGATCCCATCGCGATGATCACGTCACCGGGGCGCACCCGGTCGGGCCCCAGCACGTCGTCCGCCTCGACGACGCCAACGCCGGTTGCGGAGATGTCGTAATGGTCGGGCTCCATCAGCCCGGGATGTTCTGCCGTCTCCCCACCCAGTAACGCACATCCGGCGATCACACAGCCCTCGGCGACGCCCGAGACGATCGCGGCGACGCGCTCCGGCACAGTACGTCCGACGGCGATGTAGTCCTGCAGGAACAGCGGTTCGGCGCCACACACCACGAGATCGTCGACCACCATCGCAACCAGGTCCAGGCCGACGGTGTCGTGCTTGTCCATCGCCTGCGCCACGGCGAGTTTGGTGCCGACACCGTCGGTCGACGCGGCCAGCAGCGGCTCCCGGTAGTCCCCGCGCAGCGCGAACAGCCCGGCGAAGCCGCCCAGTCCGCCCCGCACCTCGGGCCTGGTGGCCCGCTTCGCAAGCGGCTTGAACAGCTCGACCGCACGGTCACCGGCCTCGATATCCACCCCGGCCGATGCGTAGGAGATCAGGTTGTCTTCCTCGCGATCCGTCATCGGGCATAAGGCTACCGGTCGACGTCCGCCGCCGAAACGGGCCAGTCGTCAGCCGACGTGCCGGGCCAGCCAGTCACGCAGCGGCGCCCCGGCCCGCAGGGTGGTGACCACCCGGTCCTTGGCCTTCGCCGTGCCCAGCCAGGCGCCGACCGGCCAGGTCTTCATCATCGCGATGCCCTTGTGGCGCAGCAGCTCGATGCGCGGATGATCCTTCGGGTAGCCCCTCGGCGCGGTCTTGAGGACATCGTGGGCCATCGTGTCGTAGCCGTCCTGGTGCAGCGCGTCGACGATCCCGGCCAGCGCGGCGCCGGACTTCTCGGCGTCGACCGCCGCCCGATACCGGGCCAATGCTGCGGCATCGGGCATGTACAGACCGCTGCCCACCGACAGCCCCTCGGCCGAGAACGACACGTAGCCGGAGCCGAGCCTTGCCGCGCAGTTGGTCTTGTACGGGGACTTGTCGGCGCTGAACCGAACGTCGCGGTGCGGCCGGAACAGCGTGCCCTCGCCGAACTCCGCGGCCAACTCGGCGAGCAGCTCCTCCATCGGCGCCTTCACGTGACTGTCGTAGACCGCGCGATGCCGGGTCCAATAGACCTTGGAGTTGTCGGCCTCCAGGCCTTCGTAGAACTCCACAGCCTCGATCGGCCAGCCTCGAAACGCCATTCCGACATTGTGTGACAGTCTGGTGCCCGATGAAACCAGTGCGGTGTTTCCCAGCGGCGTTGACCATCGCGATGACCAGTGCGGTGTTGTTCCCCGCCTCGGCTGCGGCGACGCCCAGCTCGGGCATCGAAGCCGAGACCATGGTGCAGTCCACTCTCAACGGCAGGGACTTCGTCACCCGTGAGCTGACCATCGCCCCCGGCGGAACCACCGGCTGGCACTACCACCCCGGCCAGGTGTTCGGGGTGATCAAGCAGGGCACGTTGACCCACTACAAGGGCGACTGCTCGGTTGACGGTGTGTACAGCGCGGGCGACTCGATCAGCGAGGGCAGCGGCACCGGCTATATCCACGAGGGCCGCAATGAGGGCCCGGTCCCCGTCGTGATGTGGGTGCTCTACATCAAGCCTGCGGGCAGCCAGCTGGCAGTCGATGCGCCGAATCCGGGTTGCCCGTTCGAATAAGTGGCAATCCAACCGGTCCTCGGCTCCGAATTATGGAGGCGACGAACGGAGGATCCATGTCGGCGAAGCAGACCCGATGCTTGGTGACCGGTGCCACCGGTTACGTCGGCGGCCGTCTGGTGCCGCGACTGCTGGAGGACGGCTTCGCGGTGCGCGCGCTGGCGCGAAATCCGGACAAGCTCGCGAAGGTGCCGTGGCGCGACCAGATCGAGATCGCCCGCGGTGACCTCACCGACGCCGACTCACTCGCCGAGGCGTTCACCGACGTCGACGTCGTCTACTACCTGGTGCACTCCATGGGCACGTCGGCGGACTTCACCGCCGACGAACGGCGGGCGGCCCAGAACGTCGTCACCGCGGCCCGCAGTGCCGGCGTGCGGCGAATCGTCTACCTCAGCGGCCTGCACCCCGAAGGCGCGGACCTGTCAACGCATCTGGCGTCGCGCACCACGGTCGGTGAGATCCTCATCGCGTCGGGCATCGAGACAGTGGTGCTGCAGGCCGGGGTGGTGGTGGGCTCAGGATCGGCGTCCTTCGAGATGATCCGCCACCTCACCGACCGGCTGCCGGTGATGACGACCCCCAAATGGGTGCACAACAAAATTCAGCCGATCGCCATCCGCGACGTGCTGCACTACCTCGCTGCCGCGGCCACCGCCGAGGTGCCGAAGTCGCGGGCCTGGGACATCGGCGGCCCCGACGTCCTGGAGTACGGCGACATGATGCAGATCTATGCCGAGGTGGCCGGGCTGAGCCGCCGCTACATGGTGGTGCTGCCGGTGCTGACCCCGCGGATCGCCGCATTATGGGTGGGCTTTGTGACGCCCATCCCGTCCGGTTTGGCTCGTCCGCTGGTCGAATCCCTGCACTGCGATGCTGTCATGGCCAACCACGACATCGACACCATCATCGACCGGCCGGCCGCCGGCCTCACCCCCTACCGGCGAGCGGTCTCACTCGCCCTGGCCCGCATCGCCCGCGGCGAGGTTGAGACGACCTGGGACACCGGCACCGCCGCGCCACTGCCCAGCGATCCGGACTGGGCCGGCGCCATCGTCTACACCGACACCCGATCGTGGCGCACCAAGGCCAGCCCGGCGCAGCTCTGGGAAGCGGTCGAGCACAGTGTCCCGGAGCACTGGCACGTCGAGAGCCGTGACGAGGGTGTGCTCTTGCGGCTGCGGGCCGATCGCCGCAGCCCGGGCGTGCGGTGGCTGGAGATGCGAGTCGCACCCGACCGAGGTGGCAGCCGATATGAACAGCGGGCGATCTTCTACCCGCGCGGGCTGCTGGGCCGGCTTTACTGGCTCGCCGGGCGTCCGCTGCATGCGGCGGCGCTGGGCGCGCAGCTGCGCAAGGTCAGCGAAGCCGCCGGGTGAGCCTCAGGGCCTGCTGAGCGCCGAGACGTTGTCGTTGTCGACGGACACCGGCTGAATCGGCAGGCCGGTGCGGGCGGCCGTGGCCAGCATGTGCTCGACGACGTTCTTGCCGAGCTGGGTCTCGCCGGGCAACTCGATCGGGTAGTTGCCGTCGAAGCAGGCGCAGCACAGCCGGGACGCGGGCTGTTCGGTCGCGGCGATCATGCCTTGCTGCGAGATGTAACCCAGCGAGTCGGCGCCGATCGCGTGCCGCACCGCCTCGAGCATCTCGTCCTCGTTGTCCACCGCGTTGGCGATCAGTTCGGCCGGGGTGGCGAAATCGATGCCGTAGAAGCACGGCCACTTCACCGGCGGGGAGGCGATGCGGACATGCACCTCGACGGCGCCGGCCTCCCGCAGCATCCGCAGCAGGGCGCGCTGGGTGTTGCCGCGGACGATCGAGTCGTCGACGACGATGAGCCGCTTGCCGCGGATCACCTCTTTGAGCGGGTTCAGCTTGAGCCGGATACCGAGCTGGCGGATGGTCTGCGACGGCTGGATGAACGTGCGCCCGACGTAGGCATTCTTCATCAGGCCCTGGCCGAACGGGATCCCGGACTCCTGGGCGTAGCCGACGGCGGCCGGGGTGCCCGACTCGGGAACACCGATCACCAGGTCGGCCTCGACCGGCTTCTCGCGGGCCAGCCGGCGGCCGATGTCGACTCGCGCGCCGTGTACCGACCGCCCGGCCAGCGTGCTGTCGGGGCGGGCGAGGTAGACGTACTCGAACACGCAGCCCTTGGGTGTCGGGTTGGCGAAGCGGCTGGAGCGCACGCCGTCGGCGTCGATGGCCAGCAGCTCACCGGGTTCGATGTCCCGGACGAAGGAGGCGCCGACGATGTCGAGGGCGGCGGTTTCGGACGCCACCACCCAGCCGCGGTCGAGCCGGCCCAGCGACAGCGGGCGCACGCCGTGCGGGTCCCGCGCGGCGTAGAGCGTGTTCTCGTCCATGAAGGTCAGGCAGAACGCACCGCGCACGCTGGGCAGCAATGCCAGGGCGGCCTGCTCGATGGTGGAGTCGGCCGCGCCGTGGGCCAGCAGGGCGCCGAGAATGTCGGAGTCGGTGGTCGCCGCGCCCGGCATGTTCGGGTTGATTAGGCCGGCGTCGCGGGCCCGAGTGGCCAGATCAGCGGTGTTGACCAAGTTTCCGTTGTGGCCCAACGCGATTCCGGTGCCCGCCGCGGTGTTGCGGAACACCGGCTGGGCGTTCTCCCAAGTCGTGGACCCGGTGGTCGAATACCGGCAGTGGCCGATGGCGACGTGGCCAGGCATGGCGGCCAGCGTCTGCTCGTCGAACACCTGGCTGACCAGACCCAGATCCTTGAAGACCAAGACCTGCGATCCGTCGGCGACGGCGATGCCTGCGGCTTCCTGACCCCTGTGCTGCAGGGCATAGAGACCGTAATAAGTGAGTTTGGCTACATCCTCGCCTGGAGCCCATACGCCGAAGACGCCGCACTCTTCCCGAGGGTCGTTCTCCACTTGTTCGGTCACGATATGGGCTGCTCCCTGGCGCAGGTTGGTGACGTAAGCCAGTTTACGGGCATCGGCGGGAAACACGGAACTGAACGCCGAGTGTCGGGGCCTCAGTCGGTGAGTGTCACGACGGGGAGCCAGCCCGCCACCTCGCCGGCCCGGGATCCCGACAGCCGCAGCGCACCGAGTCGGGATGCCTCGTCGACGTCGAGCAGACCCGTCGCCAGCCGCAGCCACGTCCGCGGATCGGCCTCCACCACATTGGGGGGTGTACCGCGGGTGTGGCGGGGTCCGGAGATGCATTGCACCGCAACAAAAGGTGGCACACGCACCTCGACACTCGCGCCGGGCGCGAGAGCGGCCAGGGTGCGAGCGGTCAACCGGACGGCCGTGGCGATGGCCGGGCGGTCCGGGGTGGCCGCGGCGTCGTCGCGCAGCCAGTCCGACACGGCGCTCACCGCGGCGACGGTGGCTGCGGGGTCGGCGCTACTGCGGGCGGGCACCAGTCGAGTATGCGGTATTGACGTCAACCGAAGTTGAGGTCCTACCGTGATGTGATGACGTTCAAACCGCACGAAATCGAGTACCTGAAGTCGGCGGATCTCGGCCGGCTGGCCACCATCGCACCGGACGGCACGCTGCAGAACAGTCCGGTCGGCTTCTCCTACAACGACGCGCTCGGCACCCTCGACGTCGTCGGCTACAACATGGCCAAGAGCCGCAAGTTCCGCAACCTGGCCACCAACAACACCGTTGCGTTCGTGGTCGACGACATCGCCTCGCGCAGCCCGTGGCGGGTGCGGTGTCTGGAGATTCGCGGCACCGCCGAGCAGGCCGAGGCGCCCGACGGGGACGCGATCATCCGGATCACGCCCAAACGGATCATCAGCTTCGGCATCGACGACACCGAGACCGAGCCGCACGACCTGGTGCCGGACAGCCGGGATGTGCCGACGACGGGCGACTAGCGCCGCTGCACCACCATGGCGGCCACCGCGGCGGACTCGTTGAACGCCGTGTGCGCGAGAACCGGCGCCAGCACGCTTCCCGACCGTCTGGCGAGCCAGCCGAACACCCATCCGGCCACGCCCGTCACCACCACGGTGCCCAGCACCGGGTCGCCGACCCGCCGGGCGTCGGGGATGTGCCAGAGCCCGAAGGCGACCGCCTGCGCCAGCGGGCCGAACGTCGGCCCGAGCGCCCGCACGGCGACGGTCTGAAGCAGGCCCCGAAACAGCATCTCCTCCGTCCACGCCGTGGCGACCGGAATCTCCAGCGCCAGCCAGCGGACGGGATCCGGCGGGATCTTGCGGTCGTTCATCCCTTGACGCACCCGCGGCACCGCCGTCAATCCCGCGACACCCGTGGCCACCAGTCCGAAGGCCACCGCACCGAACCTCAGCCCCGACCACAGCCGGGGCGGCCGCAACCCCAATGGCGCACCGACGGCCGCCGCCAACCCGGTGCTGACGATCGCGCGCACGGCCGGCGCGCCGGAATCCTTGGTGATCATTGGAATTCGGGCCCGCCTGCCGCGATGAGCTTGTCGAGGGAGCGCCGGATGCGGTCGGTGTCGGCATGCGTCCAGCCGTCGGGTGCGGCGACTGCGACCCAGCCGTCGAGCGGGCTGTCGCCATAGTTGTGGCCGTGCCCGTTCGGCGCCGCCTGCGAGCTGGTCACGTTGCCCGCCATGTCGGCACTCACCTGCCAGAACGTGATGATCGGGTACCACTGCATGGCCGGGCTGCGGTCGAACCCCGGCGGCTCGCGCAGCCAGTCCGGCCTGGTGAACAGCAGCCGCGGTGACCACCACACCACCGGGTCCGACGGGTGCTGCAGATAGAGCACCCGGGTGCCCTTCCAGGTCGGGGAGGCCGCGATCCCGGCGATCTGCTCGGGCCCGGCCGCCTGCGCGAACCGCACGGTGCGCCCGCCGTCGTAGCGCGGTTGGTACTCCGGGCTGCCGGGATCGCGCCGCACGGTCAGCGCTTTCCACAAGACGCTGGCGTTGGGCGGCCCTACCCACAGCACCGACGAGAACCCCTTGTCGACGACGTCGGGCAGGTATCCGAACGCGCCCTGACCGGCCAGCGACCCCAGGCTTTCGCCGTAGAGCATCAGCTTGGGCCGCGCGGCCTCCGGCCACTGCAGCCATCGGCGCTGGATGCCGTTGATCATCGCCCGGCCCGCCTCGACCGACTTGTCGCGGTCGGCCAGGAACGAGATCCAGCTCGGCAGGTACGAGTACTGCATGGCGACCAGCGCGGTGTCGCCGTTGTACATCGACTCGATGGCCCTGGCCGCCACCGGGTCGACCCAGCCGGTGCCGGTGGTGGGGATGATGACCAGGATCTTTCGCTCAAAAGCCTTGGTGCGCTGCAACTCCGAGAGCAGTACAGCCACCCGGCCCTCGGTGGTGTCCGCCGTTTCCAGGCCGGCGTAGATCCGGATCGGCTCCTTCGCGGGCCGCCCGTTGAGCTCGGTGAGCTCGGCGGCATCCGGCCCGGTGCCGACGAAGTTGCGGCCCTGGAATCCCAGGGTGTCCCACGCGGCGAATGATGCTGGGCTGCCTGATCTTTCGGGCTGGACAGGTTGTTCGACGCCGGGACGGGTGGTGTCATTCTGTGGTTGGAACACCGCGCTGGCACCGGCGATGAAGCCGCGGTAGAGCACACCGTTGACGAGGGTGATGACCAGCACCACGACGATCGCGGTGCCGATGAACATCGCGACCTCGTCGTTGATGTGCCAGCGCCGGATCATCAGCCGCGCGAGAAACTTGATGGCGTCCTTGATCACGCGCGCGGCGCTGACGAACAGACCACCGGCAACCAGCGCGACGGCCAGCGTGCGCAGGTAGATCAGCGTGGACGGACCTTCGATACCCATGACCGCCGCGATCTCGCGCTGCCAGGCGGCGGCAGGCACCAGCATCAGCACGCTGGCACCGGTCGAGAGCACCACGGTCGCGGCCTTGAGGCGGACGGTGACCCGCGCACTCGGCGGCCACCACGGCTGGTGACCGAGGAAAAGCCGGCGAACCGCCTTGCCTGCGAGCACCCCGATGCCGTACCCGATGGCGGCGTTGATCCCGCCGATCACACCGGCCAGCACCCAGTCGCGCGGCACCAACGACGGAGTCAGCGACAGGCAGAAGAACAGCGCGCCGACCGCCACCCCGACGAAGTCCAGCCGGACCAGGCTCCATGCCCACTCGATCAGCGACTCGCGGTGACGCCGTGTCCCGGGCGGGGCCTGAGCCTCACCGGTGACGTCGTCGACCGCACTGGTCATCCGAACAGCCCGGGCAGCACTTTCTCGGAGGTGGCGCGCAGCTCCGCCAGCGTCACGGTGAACAAGCCTTGCACGTCAACGGAATCCGAGCCGGGGTCCGACACACCGATCCGGGTTACCGGCAGCCCGCGAGCCTCGCACATCGACACGAAGCGGCTCTCCTCGGTGCGCGGCACGGCGACAAGGGCACGGCCCGCGGACTCTGAGAAGAGGAACGTGAACGGATCGGTGCCTTCGGGAAGCACGATGCGGCAACCGGTTTCACCGGCCAGCGCCGCTTCGATGACCGCCTGGATGAGCCCGCCTTCACTCAGGTCGTGGGCTGCCGAGGCCAGGCCGTCGCGGGACGCGGCCGCCAGCACCTCGGCGAGGAGCTTCTCCCGCTCCAGGTCCACCTGTGGCGGCACACCGCCGAGATGGTCGCCGGTGACCTGCGCCCATATCGAGCCGTCGAACTCATCGCGGGTGTCGCCGAGCAGCAGCAGGGTCTCCCCCGGCTCGTTGCCGAGCCCGGTGGGCAGCCGGCGCGTCACGTCGTCGAGGACGCCCAGCACACCTACCACCGGGGTCGGCAGGATGGGGGTCGCCCCGGTCTGATTGTAAAAGCTGACATTCCCGCCGGTGACCGGAATGCCAAGGGCTGCACAGCCATCCGCCAATCCGCGGACGGCCTGCGAGAACTGCCACATCACCCCGGGGTCTTCGGGCGAACCGAAGTTGAGGCAGTTGGTCACCGCGACCGGCGTCGCGCCGGTGACGGCGACGTTGCGGTAGGCCTCGGCCAGTGCCAGCTGTGCGCCGGTGTACGGGTCGAGTTGGGTGTAACGCCCGGACGCATCGGTGGACAGCGCGATACCGCGGCCGGTGGTTTCGTCGATGCGCAGCACGCCGCCGTCGGCGTGCTCGGCCAGCACGGTATTACCGCGCACGTAGCGGTCGTACTGCTCGGTGATGAACGCGCGGCTGCACAGATGCGGACTGCCAACCAGCGCAAGCACAGTCGCGCGCAGCTCGTCACCCGTTTGCGGCCTGGGCAACCTGGCCGACGTGTCGGCGATCAGCGCGTCCTGGCTGTCGGGCCGCTGCACCGGCCGCTCGTACACCGGGCCTTCGTGAGCCACGGTGCGCGGCGGAACGTCGACGACCGTCTCGCCGTTCCAGGTGATCTGCAGGCGGTCGCCGTCGGTGACCTCACCGATGACGGTGGCCAGCACATCCCATTTGCGGCACACCGCCAGGAACGCGTCGACGTTCTCCGGGGTGACCACCGCGCACATGCGTTCCTGCGACTCGCTGGACAGCACCTCGGCCGGGGTCATGTCCTTGGCCCGCAGCGGCACCCGGTCCAGCTCGATGCGCATGCCGCCATCGCCGGCAGAAGCGAGTTCGGATGTCGCACAGGACAATCCGGCGCCGCCGAGGTCCTGGATCCCGACCACCAGACCGGCGGCGTACAGCTCCAGGCAGCATTCGATGAGCACCTTCTCGGTGAAGGGGTCACCCACCTGGACGCTCGGCAGCTTCTTGCGGCCCGCGCCGGACTCGTCGCCGGAGAAGGTGTCCGACGCCAGCACCGACACCCCGCCGATTCCGTCGAGACCGGTGCGCGCGCCGAACAGGATGATCTTGTTGCCGGTGCCGGAGGCGAACGCCAGGTGTAGATCTTCCTTGCGCAACACCCCCACGCACAGCGCGTTCACCAGAGGGTTGCCGGCGTAGGAGGCGTCGAACACCGTCTCGCCGCCGATGTTCGGCAGGCCGAGCGAGTTGCCGTAGCCGCCGACGCCGCGGACCACGCCGTCGAGCACCCGCCGGGTGTCGGGGGCATCGGCCGCACCGAACCGCAGTTGGTCCATGACCGCCACCGGTCGCGCACCCATGGCCATGATGTCGCGCACGATGCCGCCGACACCGGTGGCCGCGCCCTGATAGGGCTCGACATAGGACGGATGGTTGTGCGACTCGACCTTGAACGTCACCGCCCAGCCGTCGCCGATGTCCACCACGCCGGCGTTCTCGCCGATACCGGCCAGCATCGAGGACCGCATCGCCTCCGTGGTGGTCTCACCGAAGTAGCGCAGGTGCACCTTGGAGGACTTGTACGAGCAGTGTTCGCTCCACATCACCGAGTACATGGCGAGCTCGGCGTCGGTGGGCCTGCGACCGAGGATGTCCCGGATCCGCTGATACTCGTCGTCTTTGAGGCCGAGTTCGCGATACGGCTGCGGGTGCTCGGGGGTGGTTGACGCGTGGTCGACGGTGTCGACTGCTCCAGAGAGCCCAGATGTCACGCCAAACAGTCTAGTGGCGCAACTGCGCGCCGCCGCGCCCTTGCACCCGTGGGCGTAAGCGTCGACGCTCCTCGACCCCATCAGCACCACGGTCACCACCCGTGGCCGTTGTGGGCCGGTGGCCGCCGCGGCGCACGTCCGGCGTCATCGCGGGCGCCCCGGGTGGTGGGCCCTGCATCGAGGCCGTCCGCCTGTGCCACGCTATGTGCACTACGCGCAGCAACTTTGGGGAAGGCTGAGTATGAAGGTTCGCCTCATCGCAATTGTGATCGTCCTCATCGGCGCATACATCGCGACGATCTCGCTGTACGCGGGCACCGGTCTGGGCGAACCGTCACGGCTCGTTCAGGGGACCGCCACCTCGGACGGGACCACCGTGCACGCCGACCTGGACGAGGTTCACTCCGCGAGGGGCGAATTGGTCATCAACGTGACGGTGGTCCCAGGCGCGAAACTGGTGGATCCGATGACCCACGGGCTCATCGACGACCTGAGTATGACCGTGGATTCGGGGATCACACCGACCATCAGGACGTGGACCAAGGGCTCGACCCCGGGCGTAATCCCGGTGACGCTGGCCATGACCGGCGACCCCGGCACCTATCCCTTCGACCACTATCGGGCGGGCCCGCTGACCATCGAGGTCACAGCGGGTAACAGCCACGCGGTGACGCGTGTGTCGCCGTCGATCTTCGACCGGACCCCCGGCTGGCAGTTCCGGGCTCAGCCGATCGGGCAGGGCACCGCATCCGGGGCCTACCAGCTGGACATCCAGCGCTCGCCGAGTACTGCCGCGGTGGTGGCGATCCTGCTGGCGGCGCTGGTAACGATCGCGGTGCTGGGCATCACGGTCTCGGTGCAGACCATTCGCGATCGGCGCAAGTTCCAGCCGCCGATGACAACCTGGTTCGCCGCAATGCTGTTCGCCGTGGTGCCGCTGCGCAACGCGCTTCCCGACGCACCGACGATCGGGACCTGGATCGACGTGACCGTGATCCTGTGGGTCATCGTCGCGTTGGTGGCGTCGATGGCGCTCTACATCGCGTGCTGGTGGCGCCACCTCAACCCGGCGTTCGACAAGCTGTGAGGCTTACTCCGGCGCCAGAAATGCTTGCAGCGCAGCGGCATACGCGATGATGTCGGCCGCACCCATCAGTTCGCGGGCCGAGTGCATGGCCAGCTGGGCCGCCCCGACGTCCACGGTGGGGATACCGGTGCGCGCAGACGTCATG
Organism: Mycolicibacterium aromaticivorans JS19b1 = JCM 16368; assembly: GCF_000559085.1. Classification (NCBI taxonomy): domain Bacteria; kingdom Bacillati; phylum Actinomycetota; class Actinomycetes; order Mycobacteriales; family Mycobacteriaceae; genus Mycobacterium; species Mycolicibacterium aromaticivorans. Next base: position 1,954,687 of record NZ_JALN02000001.1, read on the forward strand.
GGCCCGATCGTCGAGCCGCACGGCAGGTCGGCACGGTGCTCGTAGCGCTGTAGCGGCACGCCTGCCTGCCGGCAGGCCAGTTCGAACGCGGCCGCGGTCCGGCCGTCGGTGGCGTAGCGCAGGTTCGGTTGCACCTTGAGCACCGGGCCGCCGTCGACGGCGATCAGGTGCCCGGGTTCGTGGCGGTCGGGGTAGTTGGGATGGGTCGCGTGCGCCATGTCGCCGGAGGCCACCATGGACGCGGTGAGCCGACGCAGGAAATCCTCGCGGTCACCACCGGCGGCCAGCACGATGCGCTCCAGCGTGGTCAGCAGCAAATCGGACTGGGCGCCGTGATCCGACGTCGAGCCGACCTCTTCGTGGTCGAACAGTGCCAGCACCGGCAGATAGCCGCGTGGCTCGGCGGCCAGGAGCGCTTCCAGCCCGGCGTAGCAGGTGCCCTGGTTGTCCAGCCTGGGTGCGCTGACGAATTCGCCGTCCACACCGATCAGCGCCGACGGGGTCAGGTCGTGGGTCATCAGGTCGGCCGACAACAGGTCGGCCGGGTTCACCCCGGCCTTCTCGGCGACGTAGGACAAGAACGACCGTGGCGTGTCCCCCAGCCCCCAGACCGCGTTCACATGGCGTTGCGGATCGAGCTTGACCGCTGCGCGGTCTTCGGCCAGGTGGATGGCCAGCTGCGGCACCCGCAGGATCGGGGCGTCGATGCGCACCAGCCGGTGCGACACCCCGCCGTCAGCGCTGCGGTCACGCACCGAGAGCCGGCCGCTGATCCCGAGGTCGCGGTCCAGCCACGAGTTGAGCCACGCTCCGCCGTACGGCTCGAGGGCCACCACCTGCCAGCCGGCCACCACCCGGTCCGGATGCTGTTTGACGCGCAGGTTCGGGCTGTCGGTGTGGCCGCCGACGATCCGGAACGGCAGGCCGGGGTCCGTGCTCTGCCAGGCGACCAGCGAGCCGGCTCGCACGGTGAAGAACCGACCGCCCCGGTCGGGCCATCGATCGGTCTCGGCCAGTTCGGTGTAGCCCGCGTCGCGCAGCCGCTGCGCCGCCGACTGGCAGACGTGGAACGGCGACGGCGACGCGTCGATGAATTCGCACAATCCCCGCGCGGTGGCAGCTGTGGACATGATCACCATCATCGCCGACGTCATTTTCGTTAGGGTCAGACGGTGCCCACCCCGCTCCCGCAACCGGTACTGGCTCCCCTGACACCTGCCGCCATCTTCCTGGTGGCCACGATCGACGACGACGGCGAGGCGGCGGTGCACGACGCGCTGCCCGACCTTGCCGGGCTGGTCCGGGCGATCGGCTTTCGCGACCCGTCCAAGCACCTCTCGATGGTGACGTCGATCGGATCGCAGGCGTGGGATCGGCTGTTCTCCGGACCGCGCCCAAAAGATCTGCACCCGTTCGTCGAGCTGCACGGCGCCCGCCACCACGCCCCGTCCACTGCGGGTGATCTGTTGTTCCACATCCGCGCCGAGGTGCTCGACGTGTGCTTCGAGCTGGCCAGCCGGGTCGCCAAGGCGATGGCGGGGGCGATCACGATCGTCGACGAGGTGCACGGCTTCAAGTTCTTCGACAACCGCGACCTGCTCGGCTTCGTCGACGGAACCGAGAACCCGGATGGTCCAATCGCGGTGAGCGCCAGCCAAATCGGGGACGAGGATCCGGATTTCGCCGGCGGCTGTTACGTGCATGTGCAGAAGTACCTGCACGACATGACGTCGTGGGAGTCGCTGTCGGTGACCGAACAGGAACGCGTCATCGGCCGTTCCAAACTCGAGGACATCGAGATGGCCGACGACGTGAAGCCGGCCAACTCGCACATCGCGCTCAACGTGATCGAGGATGCCGACGGCAACGAACTCAAGATCCTGCGGCACAACATGCCGTTCGGGGAGATCGGCAAAGACGCGTTCGGCACGTATTACATCGGCTACTCGCGCTCCCCGGCCGTCACCGAGAAGATGCTGGAGAACATGTTCATCGGCGACCCGCCCGGGAACACCGACCGGATCCTGGATTTCTCCACCGCCGTCACCGGCACCCTGTTTTTCACCCCCATCACCGATTTCCTCAACGATCCGCCGCCGATGCCGGGCGCCGGCGACGTCGACGCAGCCTCCCCGGCACCCGCCCCCACCTCCGACGGCTCATTGGCGATCGGCAGCCTGAAAGGACAGTCCTGATGAACAACCTCTACCGCGAGCTCGCTCCGATCACCGAATCGGCTTGGAGTGAAATCGAATTGGAGGCCAGCCGGACGTTCAAGCGGCATATTGCAGGCCGTCGCGTCGTCGACGTCAGCGAGCCTGGAGGTCCGGTGACGGCCGGGGTGAGCACCGGTCATCTGCGCGACGTGGCGGCGCCGGCCGACGGCGTGCTGGCGCACCTTCGGGAATCCAAGCCGCTGGTTCGGCTGCGGGTGCCGTTCACGGTGTCGCGCACCGCGATCGACGACGTGGAGCGCGGTGCGCAGGACTCGGACTGGGATCCGGTCAAGGCCGCGGCCAAGAAGCTGGCGTTCATCGAGGACCGCGCGATCTTCGAGGGCTACCAGGAGGCCTCGATCGACGGTATTCGGATGTGCAGCTCGAACCCGGCGTTGACCCTGCCGGAGGATGCCCGCGAGTACCCCGACGTCTTCGCCCAGGCGCTCTCGGAACTTCGGCTGGCCGGCGTGGACGGTCCCTACTCGGTGTTGCTGTCCGCCGACGCCTACACCAAGGTCAGTGAAACCACCGAGCACGGCTATCCGCTCCTGGAGCACCTCAACCGGCTGGTCGACGGTGAGATCATCTGGGCGCCCGCGATCGACGGCGCGTTCCTGCTGAGCACCCGCGGCGGCGACTTCGACCTGCAGCTGGGCACCGACGTCGCGATCGGCTACCTGAGCCATGACGCGGAGACGGTGCAGCTGTACCTGGAGGAAACGCTGACGTTCCTGTGCTACACCGCTGAGGCGTCGGTCGCCCTGACCGCCTGAGTTTCAGCAGTCGCACCGAGATCGACCACCTGAGGTCGGCAACATGTCGTCGAGACTGACATCTCGCAGGTCCCTACTCGCATTTTTCCTGCGTGAGCTCAATTTCGGCGACGGCGTGCTCGGTCGACTCGACTCGACTAGCTGGCGGCGAGGACGGCGTCCAGCGCGGAGTAGAAGATGCCGAGCCCGTCGTCGGACGGACCGGTCAGCGCTTCGGTGGCGTGTTCGGGGTGCGGCATCAGCCCGACCACCCGGCCATTTGCGGAGCTGATCCCGGCGATGTCGCGCATCGAGCCGTTGAGGTTCTCGGCGTAGCGGAACACCACCCGGCCTTCGCCTTCGAGCTCGTCGAGCACGGCCTCGCTGGCCACGTAGCGGCCCTCGCCGGACTTCAGCGGCACCAGAAGTTCGGCGCCGGATTCGTACCGCGACGTCCAAGCGCTGGTGATCGAATCCACCCGCAACCAGACATCGCGGCAGATGAAGTGCAGCCCGGCGTTGCGGGTCAGCGCACCCGGCAGCAGTCCGGCCTCGCAGAGCACCTGGAAGCCGTTGCAGATGCCGAGCACCGGCAGGCCGGCCCTGGCGGCGGTGATCACCTCGCCCATCACCGGCGCGAACTTCGCGATCGCACCGCAGCGCAGGTAGTCGCCATAGGAGAAACCGCCCGGCACCACCACGGCGTCGACGCCCTTGAGGTCGGCGTCGCCGTGCCAGAGGTTGACCGCCTCGGCGCCGGCGAGCCGTACCGCACGGGCGGCGTCGACGTCGTCGAGCGTGCCGGGGAAGGTGATGACCCCGATCCGGGCGCTCACTCTGGCTCCCGGGTGACCGACCAGTCCTCGATCACGGTGTTCGCCAGAAGCGATTCGGCGATCTCCGCGAGCGCCGAATCGCTGATCGAATCGTCGACCTCGAGCTCGAATCGCTTGCCCTGCCGCACATCCGAGATGCCGGTGTGTCCCAGACGGCCCAGTGCACCGACGATCGCCTGACCTTGCGGGTCGAGGATCTCGGCTTTGGGCATCACGTTGACCACTACTCGGGCCACAGGCGCTCCTGCTGACGTCGGGGAATGTTGCGGTGTAACTCTACCGGCGGCCCATCAGCAGGACCCGATGTAGGCGGTGCACAGCGGCGCGCCGAGGGCGTCGAGCAGGTTGTCGTCGCTGGGCATCGGCCATGCGGTCTGCGGCGGTGCTGTTGACCACATCGCCAGCTCGGTCACCGTGCTGTTGTCCGGATCGGCCACCACGTACTCGCGCAGGATCACCGGACCGCTGATCACCGCGGCCATCCGGTCGGGCTCGTTGACGGTCAGCGACGGCGACGCCGTCGGGTTGGTGCGCTGGCAGGACCGCAGCGCGGCCACCGCGGCGTGGAAGACGTCCTGCGCCAGTTGGCCGCCGCGCCAGGTCTCTCCTCGCCAGTGCATCACCTGCGCCTGCAGCTGCCACTGGCCGTCGGGGTTGACGACGGTGGCGCGTTCGGCAACGGCGTATGCGCGTGGATCCTGGGCCACCGGCGGGGTCCCGCACAACTCCTCGAACCGGAACCGGGGAGCGACGGCGGTGACCGCCACCCCGGCCAGCCGGGGCCAGGCGTAGCGGGCGTTGAGCGGTATCGCCCACGGGGCAACCCACGCCGCCTCCGGGATGCGGTCGCAGTTGGGCGGGCAGGTGTCCGGATCGGCGGCAGCGTCCGGCGGTACGGCGAGCCCGCAGGCCACCAGCATCACCGCGATGACCAACCGCATGTATTCGACGCCTTCCAGTGCGCGCACAATCGTAAGCATGGAGCTGACGCATTTCGGGCATTCATGTCTTCTCGCCGAGTTCGACGGCGCCACCTTGCTGTTCGATCCGGGCAATTTCTCGCACGGCTTCGAGGGCGTGACCGGCCTGTCGGCGATCCTGATCACCCACCAGCATCCCGACCATGCCGACCGCGAACGGCTGCCCGCGCTGGTGGAGGCCAACCCGAACGCGGTGCTCTACGCCGATCCGGCGACCGCGGCCGAGCTCGGCGAACCCTGGCGCGCCGTCCAGGTCGGCGACGAGCTGAACGTGGCCGGTCTGACCATCCGCGGGGTGGGCGGGCGCCACGCCGTCATCCATCCGGAGATTCCGGTCATCGACAACATCTCGTACCTGGTCGGCGACGCCGAGCATCCGGCCAGGCTCATGCACCCCGGTGACGCGCTGTTCGTCCCCGGCGAGCCGGTGGACGTACTGGCCACCCCCGCGGCCGCCCCGTGGATGAAGATCTCCGAGGCGGTGGATTATCTGCGGACGGTCGCGCCGGAGCACGCGGTCCCGATCCATCAGGGGGTGGTGGCCCCTGAGGCGCGCGGCATCTACTACGGTCGCCTCACCGAGATGACCGACACGGATTTCCGGGTGCTGCCGGAAGAGAGTTCGTTCCGGTTCTGAAATCTCCTGCTGCGAGAGGCATTTGAGTTGAGCACAGCTGACCTGACCAAACTGTTCGGACTGTCCGGCAAGACCGCGCTGGTCACCGGCGGCAGCAGCGGTATCGGGGTGATGATCTCCCGTGGCCTGCTGCAGGCCGGCGCCGAGGTGATCATCAGTTCGCGCAAGGCCGACAAGTGCGAGCAGGTGGTCGCCGAGCTGTCGCAGTTCGGTTCGATCCGCGCCATCCCCGCCGACCTGTCCCGTCAGGACGAATGCAAGCGGCTGGCCGCCGAGGTCCTGGCCGGCGCCGACAAGCTCGACATCCTGGTCAACAATGCCGGGGCGACGTGGGGCGAGCCGCTGGAATCGTTTCCGACCTCGGCCTGGGACAAGGCGCTCGACCTCAATGTGAAGTCGCCGTTCTGGCTGGTGCAGGAACTGGTCGGCGCGTTGCGCAATGCCGCGACTGCCGACGATCCCGCACGGGTGATCAACATCGGCAGCATCGACGGGATCCAGGTTCCGGTGATGAACACCTACTCGTACTCGGCCAGCAAGGCTGCCGTGCACCAGTTGACTCGTGTGCTGGCCAAAGAACTTGGACCCCAACACATCACGGTGAACGCGGTGGCGCCGGGGCCGTTCCAGTCGAAGATGATGGCCGCCACACTGGACGCGTTCGGGGATGCGATCGCAGCCTCGTCGCCGCTGGGGCGGATCGGCCGAGACGACGACATGGCCGGTATCGCGGTGTTCCTGGCCAGCCGGGCCGGGTCCTATGTGAACGGGGCGATCATCCCGGTCGACGGCGGTATGGCGACGACGGCGAGCGGGTCCAGCTCGCGCAGCTAGTCAGGCGGCGGAAGCTGCGGGCGCGTCGGTTTCCCAGCGGTACACCGTCGGCGTGCAGCCGTGCAGCAGGGCCAGATCGATCGCGTCGAGCATCGCCTGACGTGGCCCGACCTTGCGCAGTTGCTTTGCGGTGACGGCCAATCGGACCATCCCGCCACGACGCGCGGTGCGTTCAGCCGAGAGCACCAGTGTGCGGCACCACCACGGTTCGGTGACGAACCCTTCGCCGATTCCGACCACCCGGGAGCGCGTCGTCGTGCCGGTGACCAGGTCGGTGATGCCGTGCAGATCGACGAGTAGCCGGAATCCGTTGCGCGGCAACGCCAGTGCCGTTCCGGCGGAGACAGTCCAGCCCGGGGCGGCGAACAGCCGACTCCGCAGGCCGACGTGTTCGAGCACCCGATCGGCGCCCATGAGCCGCAGATTCGCCTCGTGCGCGGGTAGCGCACCGAACTCGCCGCGGCGCTTCTTGGTGGCCGCGGCGTCGAATCCGTGCAGCACCACCGCATCACCGCCGGATCGCCGGCCCGTCAGCCAGCCGATGGTGCGGGAGTCGGATTCCAGCCGGTAGCCGTCTTTGAGCCGGGGAGCGACGAGCAGCGAGAGCGGAACCTCGCGACTGTCGAGCGCGGCGCAGAACTCTTCGACGTCGCCACACGTCCGATCACTGATCCCGGACACCGACACGATGAGTTGTCCAGCCACACTCGCAGTCTGGCAATTCCAGGTGTCCAGACGGTGTCTGCCACCTTGAGGTCAGGCGACCATTGGGGTCAACCCGGCAGGACCGCCTCGATCGCGGCGATCACTTCGGGGGCATCGGGCTCGGTCTGCGGCCGGAACCGGTTGACCACCGTTCCGCCCGGCGCGATCACGAATTTCTCGAAGTTCCACGCGATGTCGCCGGCCTTGCCGTCGCCGTCGGCGACGCCTGCGAGCTCGGCGTACAGCGGGTGCCGGTCGTCGCCGTTGACGTCGGTCTTGGCCAGCAGCGGGAACGTCACCCCGTAGGTGGTGGAGCAGAACGTCTGGATCTCCTCCGCGGTCCCCGGCTCCTGACCCATGAACTGGTTGCAGGGCACCCCGATCACGGTCAGGCCGCGGTCACCGTAATCGCGGGCCAACTGCTCCAGCGCCCCGTACTGCGGAGTGAGGCCGCACTTGGATGCGACGTTGACCAGCAGGATCGCCCGGTCGGCGTAGTCGGCCAGCGAGGTGGCTTTGCCGTCGAGGGTGGTGAGCGGGATGTCGGTCAGACTCATGCCGGTGAGGTTACCTCGTGCTGCTCGGTGCCTGCGGTGGCCAGCAGCCAGGCGTACTGGAACGCCGCTTCCTTCCACCGCTCGTAGCGGCCGCTGATGCCACCGTGGCCGGCGGCCATCTGTGTTTTCAGCAGCACCGGATGCGCGTCGGTCTTGGTGTGCCGAAGCGCGGCAACCCACTTCGCGGGTTCGACGTAGAGAACGCGGGTGTCGTTGAGCGATGTCATCGCCAGGATCGCCGGGTACTCCTTGGCTTCGACGTTCTCATACGGCGAATAGGACTTCATGTAGAAGTAGACGTCCTTGTTCTCCAACGGGTTTCCCCACTCGTCCCATTCGGTCACCGTCAGCGGCAGCGACGGGTCGAGGATCGAGGTGAGCGGGTCCACGAACGGCACCTGAGCGAGGATGCCGGCGAACAGGTGCGGCGCCAGGTTCGCCACCGCACCCATCAGCAGACCGCCCGCACTGCCGCCGAGCGCCACCAGATTCTGCGGCCGGGTCAACCCGCTGTCGACCAGATGCTGTCCGACCGCGATGAAGTCGGTGAACGTGTTGCGCTTCTGGAGCAGCTTGCCCTCCTCGTACCAGAGCCGTCCCATCTCGCCGCCACCACGAATGTGGGCGACTGCGAAGACCATTCCCCGGTCGAGCAGCGAGAGCCGCGCCACCGAGAATCGCGGATCCTCCGAAGACTCGTACGCGCCATACCCGTACAACACCGTGGGAGCCGGGAATTCGATGCCCGCCTTGTGGACTATCGAGATCGGCACCCGGGTGCCGTCCTCGGCGACCGCCCAGTCGCGCCGCTCTACGTACTCCTCGCTGCGGTAGCCCCCCAGCACCGGCTGCTCGCGCAGCAGAGTGCGCTCGCCGGTGGCGAGATCGAGATCGTAGATGCGCAGCGGAGTGACGAACGAGGTGGTGCCCACCCGCAATTTGGCTGTCGACCAGTTGGGGTTGCCGGCCAGACCCGCCGAGGCCAGTTCGGAGTCGAATGCGATCTCCTCCGGCGCTCCGTAGCCGTCGGCGCCGATGGGCCACAACTGAATCCGCGGCAACGCCTCCCGCCGGTAGCTGACCACCAGATGGTCCGCGAAGGCGTCGACCCCGTCCAGTCGGACGTCGTCGCGCGCGGCGATCAGCGTGCGCTGGTCGGTGGGATCGCTGACCGGTGCCTCCACCAGCGTGAAGTTGACCGCGCCGTCGTTGTGCAGGATCAGGAAGCGGTCCTGGCCGCCGATCACCGCGTGTTCAACCGAGTACTCGATGCCGTCGCGGCGCGGAAGCACCGAGGTGAACTCCGCGTTCGGGTCGGCGGCGTCACCCACCCACACCTGCGAGGTGATCGCCGATCCGGCCGCGATGATCACGTACTTGTTGCTGCGGGTGCGGCCCATGCCGACCCAGAACCGTTCGTCCGGTTCATGGAACACCTGCTCGTCGGGCTCGGCCGAGCCGAGCCGGTGCCGCCACACGGTGTCGGGCCGCCATGCCTCGTCGACGGTGGTGTAGTACACGCATCCGTTGTCGGCCGCCCAGGTCACCCCGGACGAGATCCCGGCGATCTCGTCGGCATACAGCTCACCGGTACGTAAGTCCTTGAACCGCAGCGTGTATCGCTCGTCGCCGACGGTGTCGACCGAATAGGCCAGCAGGTGACCGTCGAGGCTCACGCTGCTGGCGCCGAGCGAGAAGAACTCGTGCCCGTCGGCTTCGGCGTTCTCGTCGAGCAGCACCTGCTCGCCGGGTACGGCGGTGTCCTCGTCGAACACCGGCGGGTCCCAGTCGTCGGGACCGGCGACCGGGCAGCGGCAGTGCGCTCCGTACTGCTTGCCTTCGAAGCTGCGGCCGTAGTACCACCAGTCGCCGCGGCGCGTCGGAATCGACATGTCGGTTTCCTTGGTCCGCGCCTTGATCTCGTCGAAGATCTTCTGCCGCAGCGGTTCCAGATGCGCGGTGGCCTCGTCGGCGTAGGCGTTCTCCGCTTCGAGGTGGGCGATGACCTCCGGATCGGCCTTCTCACGCAACCACTCGTAGGGGTCGACGAAGACGTCGTCGTGGAACACCCGCTGGGTGTCGACCCGCTTCGCGATGGGTGGGTTCATGCGCCTGCTCCGATCCAGTCTCCGAACGACAGCCCCGAAATGCGTTCGTAGGCCTCGATGTAACGGGCGCGGGTGGCCTCGACGATCTCGTCCGGCAGAGCCGGTGGCGGCGCCGAACCGTAGCGGTCCCAACCTGATTCGGGCCCGGTGAGCCAGTTGCGGACGAACTGCTTGTCGAAGCTGGGTTGCACCTCCCCCTCTTTGTAGGTGTCGGCGGGCCAGTACCGCGAGGAATCCGGGGTGAAGACCTCGTCGGCGAGCACCACCCGGCCGTCGGCGTCAACACCGAACTCGAACTTGGTGTCGGCGATGATGATGCCCCTCGTCAGCGCATGGTCGGCAGCCTGCAGGTAGATCTGCAACGTGCGCTCGCGAAGCTGGTTGGCGCGCACCGGGCCAACCAGCTCGACAGCCCGGTCGAATGAGATGTTCTCGTCATGTTCGCCGAGTTCGGCCTTGGTCGCCGGGGTGAACAGCGGCTCGTCGAATCTGCTCGCCTCGACCAGACCCGGCGGCAACGCGATGCCGCAGACCTTTCCGTCGCGCTGGTAGTCCAGCAGGCCTGAACCGGTCAGGTAGCCGCGGGCAACGCATTCGATCGGCACCATCGCCAGCTTGCGTACCACCAGCGCGCGGCCCAGGACCTCCTCGGGGATCCGCGGGTCGTCGGGCGGCCCGGCCAGGTGGTTGGGCGCGTCAATCTGGTCCGAGAGGAAGTCGAAGAAGAACACGCTCATCGCGGTGAGGATGCGGCCCTTGTCGGGAATCAGGCTGTCCAGGATGTGGTCGTAGGCCGAGATCCGGTCGCTGGCGACGAACAACAGGTGTTCGTTGTCGATGGAAAAAATCTCGCGGACCTTGCCGCTGGTTAGGTGTTGATAGTCGCTCAGAGCGGGGCGGGACATCGCGTCAGCCTAACGGCCGCTGACTTGGCGCGACTGTGCTGGGATCGAGCCATGAGATCGCGGTTCCTGCCCTACGCCACCACACCGGGCCGGCTGCTGACGCAGTTGGTCAGCGACCTGCTGGTCGCCTCGTGGATCACCGTGTGGGTCGTGGTCGGGCTCGCGGTGCACACCGCGGTCACGACGATCGCCGACGTCGGCCGCCAGGTCAAAGACGGTGCCACCGGGATTTCGGACAATCTGCATTCCGCCGGTGACAGTGCGCACAAGATCCCGCTGGTCGGCGACACGGTCGCCAAGCCGCTGCGGGCCGCCAGCGAGGCCGCGCTCGATGTCGCGGGCGCCGGCCACGACCTGGACACCACGGCCAGTTGGCTGGCGGTGGTGCTGGCGTTCGCGGTGGCGGCACCGCCGATCCTGGCCGTCGGTATGCCGTGGTTGTTCCTTCGGATCCGGTTCTTCCGCCGCAAGTGGACGGTCATCGCGCTGGCCCGCACGCCGGCCGGGGAGCAGCTGCTGGCGTTGCGCGCACTGGCCAACCGGCCGCTGCGCAAGCTCACCGAAGTGAGCTTCGACCCGGTCGGCGCCTGGCGGCGCGAGGACCCGTATGCGATTCGCGGACTGGCGACCCTCGAACTGCGCTCGGCAGGTGTGGCCGCCCCGCGGTATTGGCGAAATCCGGCGCGCTGACGAGCGCTGGCCGCACGTCACCGCGCCAAAACCTTCACTAGTAATCAATCAAACGATTGATTACTATCACCAGCAGGCCACGAGGGAGGTTCATCAATGACGTCTACAGCCCTGCCCGGCGAATGGGTCGACCACGCACCGGGACTCGACGATCTGGCGGGCAGCTTCACGTCTCAGGTCTCCACGGACCGCTACAGATCGCGGGAGTACGCCGAACGCGAGCGTGCGGCGATCTGGATGAAGACGTGGCAGATCGCCGGCCGGGTGGACGACCTTCCCGCAGTCGGCGACTGGATGGAATACAAGATCTACGACCAGTCCTTCCTCATCGTGCGGGGCAAAGACGAGCGCCTGCGCGGTTTCGTCAACGCCTGCCGGCACCGTGGCAATGCCATCTGCCAGGGTCGTACCGGCAACGCCAAGCGCGGCTTTCTGTGCCAGTACCACCTGTGGTCCTACGACCTCGACGGCCGGCTCAAGGGACTGCTGCGGGAACAGAACGCCGGCGGCATCGACAAGAGCGACAACTCGCTGATCACAGTTCCGGTGGACACCTTCGGCGGCTTCATCTTCATCAACCCGGACCCCGGGGCCCAGCCGCTTGCGGAGTGGATCGGTGCGGAGGCGATGGCGACGCTGCAGCCGTATCACCTCGAGCTGATGTCGACGGTGATGAACGTCCGAGAGGCGCTGGACTGCAACTGGAAGGTCGTCATGGACGCCTTCAACGAGGGCTATCACGTCAATGGAGTCCACCCACAACTGTTGGCGGTGCTCAACATTGCGCCCGAGACCACGCGCTACAAGTTCTTCGAGAACCACACCATCGCGATGGCGCCATTCGACGTCGTGGGGGCTACCCCCGAAAAACAGGTCGAAGGCACTCTGTCGCTGCCCGAGACCTTCCCGGGGACGGTTGCGGTGATCCCTCGATTCCAAGAACTCGTCAAGGAATACACCGCGGACGACGGCTCCATCGACTTCCCCGACGGGGTCACGGCGCGCACTCTGCTGCAGAAGGCAACCCGAGCGCACCTCACCGAGATGGGCTTGGACGTCAGCGGCCTGACCGACGCCCAGATGAGCGACAACCACGGCTGGTTCCTCTTCCCCAACTTCATGATGACCATCAGGGCCGGCGAGTGCCACGTGATCTTGGCCAGGCCGCACCCCGACGGGGACCCCAACCGGTGCATCTGGCATGTCGCGAGCTACATGTACCTGCCCAAGGAGATAGCCGACCAGTTCACCGTGGACCTGACCGAGGTCGACGAACCAGGCAGTTACAAGTATTTCGAAGCGCTGCAACAGGATTACCAGCAGATGCAGCGTCAGCAGGCAGGGCTGCGCAACGAGAGCCTCGATCACCTGATGCTGGTGAACGAGGAGATCGTCGTCGCAAAGTTTCACGACACCTTGGATCGATGGATGGCAGGAAAGGCCGCACAGTGAATCTTGAAGACCGCATCTCGCTGCACAATCGGATGGCCCGGGCCTACGGTGACGCTTACCTGCGCCAGGGTGTGCAGGACGGCGAGAAGTTCGTCGATGTCTGGAAATTCCATCCGGACTGCATGTATGCCTCGCCGTACTTCACCGGTGACGAAGCGTTCAAACTCAGCGAGTTCCCGGAGGAATCCGCCCGCGCCTCGACCATGGAGGCCAAGGTCTACTCACTGCGGTTCCCGGACTGGAAGCCTGTCGACTTCAAGCACTGGCCGGCCGACAACGGCTTCGTGATGAAAACCCGCTGGCAGGGCACGAATAACGATACCGGTGCCGTAATGGGTTTCTACTCTTACAGTTTCATCGACACCGACGACAACGGTGACGTCGTGCGCTGGGAGACCCACGTCAACAGCGAGTACAGCGACTTCCTCGACGTCGCGATCGGTGTACACGGGCCGTTCCACGGAACCCACGAATACACCGACGCCTTGGATCGGCGGCTGGCCGAGGAGGGATTGACCGTCTGATGACGCTGTCGCAGACGGTGCTGGACTACAGCGCCGTGATGAAGCGTTTGGTCGACGAGGCCAAGCAGCCGGGCTTCAGCACCGAGAACTGGGCGCCGCTGGCCGAACTCATCGACACGCAGAACTTCGTGCGGGTGGGCAACTTCAAAGAGGTGATGAACTGGGGCGAGTACGTCGCGTTCCTGACCAACTGGGCGACATCGTCGGAGTGGGAGTCGGACTTCAAGCGGGTCACCCAGGCCGGCAACGTGGTGTTCCTCGAGCTCGAAGAGCGCAGCAGAATCGGCGAATTCAGCAACTCGGTCAACTCGGTGTCGGTCTACGAATTCGACCCGAGCGGAAAGATCACCCGCATCGACGTATATCTCCAAATGGCACTGCCCGATCCAGATATGCTCGCCAGCTACGAAGGTGTCGAAATCTGACGGATAGGGAACCGATGAAGGCTTCGGTGGATCCCGACCGCTGCGCCGGCCACGGCGACTGCGTGTCGACGTGCCCGGACGTGTTCGCCTGGACGGCCGACGGCTACGCCGAGGCGGTGCTCGACGAGATACCGGACCAATACCAGGATCTCGTCGCCAAAGCCGTGCAGGACTGCCCCGAACACGCCATCAGCGCACAGGGCTAGTGGCCGCATTCGACTACGTCGTCATCGGCGCCGGGTCGGCGGGCTGTGCGGTGGCCGCGCGCCTCGCCGAAGGAAGCGCACGCGTCCTGCTGCTGGAGGCGGGCGGTTCGGACCGGCGCCTGACGGTGCGGGCGCCGCTGGCCTTCGCCGCGCAAATGGGCGGGCCGACCGACTGGGACTACCGCACTGCACCGGAACCCGCGTGCGACGGCCGGGTCATCCCTCAGCCCCGGGGTCGCGTGCTCGGCGGAACCAGCTCGATGAACGCGATGGTGTGGATCCGCGGCACCCGCCTCGACTACGACGGCTGGGACCTGCCCGGCTGGGCGTGGTCCGATGTCGAACCGGTGTTCCGCCGTATCGAGTCGCACTATCTGGGCGGCCCGTCGCACGGGACCGCCGGCCCGGTCCGGATCACCCGGCTGGCGGAGCCCGACGTGACCTCCATTCGATGGCTGGATGCCGCCCGCGCCGCCGGTGTCAGCGACAACGAGGACATTGGCGGACCTGATCTGGACGGGTCGTCGATTGCGCCGGTGACGGTCTGGAAAGGGCAGCGCTGGAACACCGCTCGCGCGTATCTGCCTGCGGCGCGCCGGCGCTCGAATGTCAGCGTGGTGACAGGGGCGCTGGTGCACCGGCTGGTGCTCCGCGACGGACGCGCGGTGGCCGTGGAGTACGAACGCAAGGGGCGGCGGCATATCGTCTCCGCCGGCCGCGAGATCGTCCTGTCGGCCGGGGCGTACGGTACGCCACAGCTGTTGCAGCTCTCCGGCATCGGCGCGGCCGACCACCTCAGCGCGGCGGGCATCACGCCATTGGTCGAGAGCCCCAGGGTGGGCACCAACCTCACCGATCATCCGGCCGCCGCGATGAGCTGGGACGTACAGCCCGGCTTCGTCGGCCTGTCGGACGCTCAGAAGCCACAGTGGTTGCTGCGCTGGTTGTTTCGGCGTACCGGGAAACTCACCAGCAATGCGATGGAGGCGATCGCGCAGGTTCGGTCCCAGCCCGACCTGCCTGCCCCCGATTTCCAGCTGATCCACTCGCCCAGCTACGTCAATCTGATCGCGATGGAGCAAGAGCTTCGCCGTGCCTCGTCGGTGCTGCAGTCCTACTGGACTCCGAGAAGCCGGGGCACCGTGCTGGTGCAGTCCGCCGATCCGCATGTGCCGCCGAAGATTCGGCTCAACACATTGGCCCACCCCGACGACGTCCAGGCGTTCACCCGCATCGTGCGGCGCACCCGGGAGATCGTCGCCACCGAGCCGTTCGCCTCGGTGATCACCACCGAACTACACCCCGGCCCGGACGTCGTCACCGACGCCCAGATCGAGGCGTGGCTGCGTAGTTCGGTCGCCACCACCGGGCACCCGGCCTGCTCGGCGGCGATGGGCATCGACGCGGGCAGCGTATTGGACGAGAATCTGAAAGTGCGCGGCGTCACCGGCCTGCGGGTGGCCGACGCGTCGGTGTTCCCGTGTATACCCCGGGCCAACACCAACGCCCCGTCGATCCTGGTCGGTGAGCGGTGCGCCGACTTCATCAAGGCGGACCTGTGACCGTCTTTGATGCGCATTTCCACATCATCGATCCCCGGTTTCCGCTGGTGCCCAACAACGGCTACCTGCCCGCGAAGTTCACCGTCGACGACTACCGCGAGCGTGTCGACCCGCTCGACGCCACCGGTGGCGCCTGGTGAAGGCCACCGGCTTCGGCCGGATCGGCGTCAGCGGCCTGCCATCCACCCGAGCGGCAATTCCATTCCAGGACAGCGATATCGAGCGGATCGCCGATGCCGTCGGCGCCGACCACGTCGATACGGTGCTGGCGACGAATGCGCGAGACCTCTACCGGCTGTGACCGAACAGCTGGCCCCGTAGCAGTTTTTTGAGCGCGGCCACCGTCGCGTGGTACTCCTCGGGCGGCGGTGCGCTGGCGGCATATTCGTTGAGACCCCGGAAGATCATGTACACCGCGTTCGCCGCGCTTTCCACGTCGACGCCGCGGCCCAGCATCTTCTCCCGAGCGCCCTGGGAGAGAATGTCTCGGATCAGGTTGCGCAGCGCGACGAATCGGGTGTCGCTGTTCTCAGCGAGGTGCAGGTGTTGCGGGCTCTCGGCGCGGATGGCCCGGTCGAAGGCGACGGCAAGCGGGTAGTCCTGCATCACCCGCACGCTCTCGTCCAGCACCGCCATCAATTTGTCGATCGCCGCGGTATAGTCTTGGGCGGCCTGCTCCAGGCGGGGTACGGCGATGGTCGCGACCTCGTCGAAGGTGGCCTTGACGAGTTCAGCCTTGTTCGGGAAGTAGTGGTAGAGACTGCCGCTGGTCATGTTCGCCTCGCGGGCGATCTCGCGGATCGTCGTACGCGAGTAGCCGACGGCCGCGACGCAGCGCATGGTCGCCTCGAGGATGCGCTGCCTCGTCTCCTCGCTGTTGGCGCCCACCGGCCGGCCGAGGAGCGAGGAATTGGCCGACGCTGCACCTTTGGGTTTCGCCATCGCTTCCAGAAGCTTCTCACAGTCGTGAGGCGATCCGTTAGAGTCCGCGTCGTGGCAGACCTCATCGACACCGTCGCAGTAGTCACCGGTGCAGCCCGCGGCCAGGGCCGCAGTCATGCCGTCGCGCTGGCCGCCGAGGGCGCCGACATCATCGCGATCGACCGCTGCGCAGATATCGACTCGATCCCCTATCCGCTGGCCACCAAGGACGATCTCGACGAGACCGTCCGCCTCGTCGAGGCCCAGGGCCGACGCATCGTCCCGGTCGTCGCCGACGTGCGCGACCTCGACGCCGTGGCGGCCGGGGTACGCAGTGGTGTGGACGCGCTCGGGGAGATCGACATTGTGGTGGCCAACGCCGGGGTGGTCGCGATCGGCCGCAAGGATCCGCTGGACACCGAGGTGTACCGCGACATCGTCGAAACCAACCTCAACGGGGTGTGGCACACCATCGTTGCAACCGTGCCCTCGATCATCCGTAAGGGCCGCGGCGGCTCGATCATCCTGACGAGCTCGGCGCAGGGCCTGGTCGGTAAGGGCGGCGACGGCAGCGCGGCGATGTTCGCCTATGCCGCGGCCAAGCATGGCGTCGTCGGACTGATGCGCTCCGCAGCCAACGCCTACGCCCAGAACAACATCCGGGTCAACACCGTCCACCCGAGCGGCGTCGGCACCCCGATGATCCTCAACGACCACACGCTCAAGACGTTCCAGGAGAACCCCAACGGCGCCGCGCTGTCGGCCAACCTGTTGCCGGTCCCGTTCGTTGATGCCCAGGACGTCACCAATGCGGTCGTCTTCCTGGCCGGACCCAAAGCCCGCTACATCACCGGCGTCGCGCTACCGGTCGATGCCGGTCACGCGGTGATGTGACCGGAGGAAGAGCAGCCCGGCCGCGGTCAGAACGACCCACGCGGCCAACGCGACCCAGAAGAACACCAGCGAGATGGTGTGCAGTCCGCGCCACCCCATCTCGGCGGCCATCGCGAACGTCGCCGCCGAGTACATGCCCAGCGGGAACACCATCGCCCACCACACACCCCGGAACCCCGACGCGCCGGGAAGATTGAAGCGGCGGATCGCGAAGTAGACCAACACCGGAATCCACAATGTCGCAAGCACCCAGGTGACCACGGTGATCGTCACGACCGCGTCGGAGGTCCAGATGCGGTGAATCCGATCGCCGGCGAGGGTAGCGATCGCCAGGCCGCCCATCAGGATCCAGCCGTCGGGTTCGAAGCCGCCCGGGTCCAGCCGTTCGTGAAAGGCCCGCCAGAGGATCAGCGCCGTCATCGCGGCGTACGCCACCAGCGCCAGCACCCAGAACACCAGCGCACCGACAAGCCACTGCAGATCCGCGGACAGGATGGCCAGCCCCGAGGTGGCCACACTGGCCAGCTCCCACGCGCCATGCGAACGGTCGCGCAACCCGATCCAGCGGATCCGCCACATCCGCCGGATGACCAGCGGCGTCAGCGTGAGCCAGAACTGCACTGCCAGGCCGGCCAGGATCCACAGCACAGCGCGGTATTCGGCCAGGCGCGTGCCCAGCACCGCGCACGCCGCGACGTAGGTGAACAACCGCAGCAGCACGTCGGGGTCGCCGAAATCCGGCGCCGACCGCCGCCAACTGAGCCCGCACACGACGACGAGCACCGGCAACACAACCGCGGCGATCACGACCAGCACCGTGCTGATCCCGCGATATCCGTGGTCGGCGGCAGCTATCGACACGATGCCGGTGGCCATCACCGCCGCGAACACGTCGGGCGGTGGGCGCATGTCAGCCAAGCTCGACGAAGAGGTGCCGAATGCCGGTGTGCCGGTTGCTTCGGGCCCATTCGACCGGCTTGACCACCTCGATGTCCTGGAAGCGGTTCAGCAGTTCCTCGTAGAGCACGCGCAGCTCCAGTCGGGCCAGGTTGGCGCCGAGGCAATAGTGCACGCCCTGACCGAACCCCAAGTGCGGGTTGCGCTTACGGCCCACATCGAAGGAGTCGGGGTCGTCGAACACGGAGCGGTCGCGGTTGGCCGAACCCTCCCACACCAGCACCTTGTCGCCGGCCCGGATCGGGCATCCGCCGAGCTCGGTGTCCCGGGTCGCGGTGCGTCGCTTGGACGGTGACGGCGAGGTCCACCGAACGATCTCCTCCACCGCGGTCGGCAACAGCGTGGGGTCCGCCCGCAGCCGCATGCGCTGATCGGGGTGCTGAGCCAACGCCAGCAGGCCGCCTGCGACCGCGTTACGGGTGGTCTCCGCACCCGCGCTGAACAACAGGTTGAAGAACAGGTAGAGCTCAATGTCACTGAGCGACGGCGCATCCGGATCGTCGACGGTGGCGTTGGCCACCACCGAAAGCATGTCGTCACCGGGTTCGGCGCGCTTCTTCGCGATCAACTCGGAGCCGTAGGCATAGATCCGCGATCCTGCCTCCTCGATCGACATGGTGCCGATCTCACCCTTGCGAGAATCCCCGAAGTCGAAGCTCGGTTCGATGGCCCGGAACAACCAATGTCGTTCGCTCTCCGGCACTCCCAGCAGAATGCAGATCATCTGCATGGGCAACTCGGCGGCCACCTCGACCAGGAAATCGAAGGGCACCCCGGGCTGAACAGCATCCAGCAGCACGCGGGTGCGCTGCCGCAGGTCGTCTTCGACCCGGCCGATCATCCGCGGGGTCAGGCCCGAGCTCACCAGGCGTCTGATCCGGGTGTGGCGCGGGTCGTCCATCATGTTGAGCACTTGACCGGCGATCGACAGATCCTGCAGGAGCGTGCCACCGAACGGACGGTCACCGCCGGTCACCGACGAGTAGGCGTCCTGATCTCGCAGCACGGCAAGGGTTTCCGGATGGGTGGCCACCGACCAGAACCCTTCGCCGTCCGGCGTGTTGTCGGTCGGCGAATGCCAGTACACCGGCGCGTCGCGGCGATGGATCGCGAACAGGTGGTGCGGGAAGCCCCCGGCGAAGTTGTCGAGGTCGGTGAAGTCGATGTCGCGCAGCAACATTGGACTACAGGATCGCGCCGGGCGTGTACTTGGCCGCGTCGGGATAGTCACTGACAACGCGGTCCACCGCGACGATAACCTGGTCGACCTGACTTCCCGCGGCCCCGGTGAACGCCGCCTTGTCGGCCAGCGCGGCGTCCAGCGCCGCCCGGTCCAGCGGCAGCCGCTCGTCGGCAGCCAACCGATCCAGCAGGTCGGGTTCGGCGCCCTTCTCCCGCATCGCGAGCGCGACGGCCACCGCGTGTTCCTTGATGACCTCGTGCGCGGTCTCGCGGCCCACACCGGCCCGCACCGCCGCGATCAGCACCTTGGTGGTGGCCAGGAACGGCAGGTAGCGATCCAGTTCCCGCTGGATCACCGCGGGATAGGCGCCGAACTCGTCGAGCACCGTCAGGAACGTCTCGATCTGCCCGTCGACGGCGAAGAACGCGTCCGGCAGCGCCACCCGGCGCACCACCGAGCAGAAGACGTCGCCCTCATTCCATTGCGCGCCAGCCAATTCCGCGGCCATCGACGCGTAGCCGCGCAGCACCACCTGCAGTCCGTTGACCCGCTCACAGCTGCGGGTGTTCATCTTGTGCGGCATCGCCGACGAGCCGACCTGTCCCGGCGCGAAGCCCTCGGTGACAAGCTCGTGGCCCGCCATCAGCCGGACGGTGTGCGCGAACGACGACGGGCCGGCACCAAGCTGAACCAGCGCCGAGACCACGTCGTGGTCCAGCGACCGCGGGTAGACCTGGCCGACGCTGGTGAAGACAGCGTTGAAGCCCAGGAATTCGGCGACCCGGCGTTCCAGTTCGGCCAGCCGGACGGCGTCACCGTCGAACAGGTCGAGCATGTCCTGAGCGGTGCCCATCGGGCCCTTGATGCCGCGCAGCGGATAGCGGTCGATCAGCCCACGGATCCGCTCCAGAGCGATCAGGGTCTCCTCCGCGGCCGACGCGAACCGCTTGCCCAGTGTGGTGGCCTGGGCGGCGACGTTGTGGCTGCGCCCGGCCATCACGACGTCGCGGTAGAGCACCGCGCGCTCGGCCAGGCGTGCCACCACGGCCACCCCGTGGGCATGCACGAGTTCCAGCGAGCGGCGGATCTGCAGCTGCTCGACGTTCTCGGTGAGGTCGCGGCTGGTCATGCCTTTGTGCACGTGCTCGTGTCCGGCCAAGGCATTGAATTCCTCGATGCGGGCCTTGACGTCGTGGCGGGTGACCCGTTCGCGCGCGGCGATCGACGCGAGGTCGACCTGATCGAGCACCCGCTCGTAGTCCTCGACCACACGAGAGGGCACATCGACGCCGAGTTCGGACTGCGCGCGCAGCACCGCCAGCCACAGCCGGCGCTCGGCGACGATCTTGGCTTCAGGCGACCAGATCGCGACCATGTCCGCGCTGGCGTAGCGGCCGGCCAGCACATTGGGGATTGTCACAATCCGACAGCTTACGGCCCTGGTACGGCAAGGTAGACGGATGCACTTTGTCGGCCTGGATCTGGCCTGGGGTGAACGCAAGCCGACCGGCATCGCCGCACTCGACGACGACGGACGGCTCGTTCATATCGCTAGTGTCGTGCGTCATTAATTAGTTTACAGTGTGGGATGATGGTGTATGCCGTCATCCGGGTTGGTGATCAGTCCTGAGGATCGTGTGACGTTGGAGTCGTGGACGCGGTCCTCGACGGTGTCTGCCGGCCATGTCGAGCGGGCACGGATCGTGTTGGCGGTGGCCGATGGCGCGGGTACCTCGGGTGCGGCGCGGCAGGTGGGGGTGTCGCGGCCGACGGTGATCAAGTGGCGGGATCGGTTCGCCGCGTTCGGGATTGACGGGCTTGCCGATGAGCCGCGTAGTGGGCGGCCCAAGACTGTCGATGATGCAGCGATCTTGGCGGCCACGTTGGAGCCGCCGCCGGAGTCGTTGGCGGTGACGCACTGGTCGAGTCGGCTGCTCGGTAAACACCTCGGGGTCGGGGATGCGACGGTGGCCCGAGCGTGGCGCCGCTATGGGGTCAAGCCGTGGCGGCGGGAGACGTTCAAGTTCTCCACCGACCCGGAGTTGGAGGCCAAGGTCCGCGATGTCATCGGGCTGTATCTGAAACCGCCGGCCAAGGCGATCGTGTTGTGCGTGGACGAAAAGTCCCAGATTCAGGCGCTCAACCGCACCCAGCCGATCCTGCCGCTGCGCCCGGGGCTGCCGGAGAGGGCGACCCACGACTACCAGCGCAACGGCACGACCACCTTGTTCGCCGCGCTGGAGATCGCGACCGGCAAGGTGACCGACCGCTGTTATGAACGCCACGGCAAGGCTGAGTTCCTGGACTTCCTCAAGGCCGTCGCGCGGGCCTACCCGCGGCGCAGGCTGCATGTGGTCTGCGACAACTACCACACCCACAAACACGCTGACGTCAATGTGTGGCTGGTCAAGAACCCGCGGGTGACACTGCATTTCACCCCGACATCAGGGTCCTGGTTGAACATGGTCGAGGTGTTTTTCTCGATCATCACCCGCCAGGCGATCCGGCGCGGATCCTTCGACAGCGTCAAAGAACTCGTCGCGGCCATCAGCGCCTTCATCGATGGCTGGAACCAACGCTGCCACCCATTCGTATGGACCAAAACCGCAGACGAAATCTTGCCCCACACCCGTAAACCAAATTCAGACGCGACACACTAGCGCGCAAGACGATTCGAGCATCCTCGACGCGGTCGGCCCGTTCGTCGACGGACCCTGCCTGGTCGCCATCGACGCCCCGCTCATCGTCACCAACGAGACGGGCCAGCGCGGCTGCGAGACGGACCTGAACCGCGACTTCGCCGAATTCCAGGCCGGTGCGCACCCCGCGAACAAGAAGAAGCCCGAATTCGCCGGAACCCCGCGCGGCGCGCGGATCGCCGAAGCACTCGGCCTGGACATGGAGCCGCACTCCCGGGCGGCACGGCGGGCCATCGAGGTCTATCCGCATCCGGCCACGGTGGTGCTGTTCCGGCTGGGCCGCACGCTGAAGTACAAACAGAAGCAGGGCCGAAGCCTGCCCCAACTGCGCACCGAACTGCTGCGGCTGATGGACGAGATCGAGCGACTAGCCCACGCCGCGGTGCCGCTGCGGGTCGGCGACCACCCGGACTGGATCGCCATGCGTGCGACCGTCGAGAACGCCCAGCGCAAAAGCGAATTGCGCCGTGCCGAGGATCCGGTCGATGCGGTCGTGTGCGCCTACGTCGGGTTGTACGCCACGCAGCGGCCGGGTTCGGTGACCATCTACGGCGACTTCGCCACCGGCTACATCGTCACGCCGACACTGCCGTCGGATCTGACGCCCACGCCCCCGGAACCCATGCCCGGTGTGGTCGGTGACGCCGTCGCCCGGTACGCCGAGCGTCGGCCTGCTCTGGTCGCCACCACCGAGAACTACCTGGCGCTGGTCACGCGTCTGCTCGACGACGCGGGCATCAACTACCTCAGCGTGACGGCCCGCACCAAGAGCGTCGCGTCGTTCGCAGCCAAGGCCGATCGCAGCAGCGACGGCCAGCGGCTCTACACGGACCCGTCCGCGCAGATCACCGACCAGGTCGGCCTGCGGGTCATCACCTACCTGCGCGAGGACGTCACCGCCGTCGGCACCCTGTTGTCCGAGGAATTCGACGTGTTGACCGACCTCGACATGGGGCAGGTGACGGCTCGCGAGGGCCGCTGGGGATATGCCAGCAGGCACATGCTGATCGCCAATGACGCTGAGACGCAACCGGCCTCGGTCCAGATACGCACCGTCCTGCAACACGCCTGGGCGGAGTTCGAACACGACATCCGGTACAAGGGAACGGTCCCCGAGCAGGACGCCGCGGAACTCGACCGCCGGTTCACCCTGGCCGCGGGTCTGCTCGAATTGGCCGACCGCGAGTTCACCGAGATCCGTGACCGATTGCGCACGTCCATGGCCGAGGTGCGCAGCCCGGACACGGTGGATGCTGGTATCGCGACGCCGGTGCTGGCCACCTACCTGGGGCACCGCTTTCCCGAAGCGGGGTGGTCGCGGACGGAGCATTACGGCTGGATGGCGGCGCTGCTCGTCGACCTGGGCATCCTCACCCTCGACGCCCTCGAGGAGCTGTTGACCAATGTCGACACCGATGCCGTCAACCAGAAGATGGACTACCGCTTCCCGGCGGGTGCGGTGCGACGCTTGGACGACGCACTACTGGCCACGTTCGCCGACCGCTACGTCGGCCTGCCGGGCAACGCACACCGGGTGGCGCTGCTGCAGAACCGGCTCGTGCGGTTACAGGGCCCGCCGATTTGACGCTGAGATCGACGTAATGCTCACGCCCGCAGGCCGGTCCACTCGTCCGACGTCCCGGTCAGCCGGCTGACCTGTTCCAGCAGGCGCCGCACCTTGGCCGGATTCTCGTGGCGTTGCCAGCCGAGTGTGGTCGGCCGCTGACGGCGGTCATGCCAGAAATGCCCGGGCGTGGACTCCGGCCGGGTGGCAACCAGCCACACCGCGGTGTCGGCGCCGTCGGCCACGTCCCGCAGCAGCGGTCGGGTGAGGACCCGAAACCGCGGCAGGTACTGGGCCACGCCGGGGGTGTCCACCCAGCCGGGATGCATGCTCTCCACCCGGATGTCGGTGCCGGCCAGCCGGCGTGCCCACGAGTCGGCCAGCACCACCTGCATCTTCTTGGTCCGCGCGTAGGCCCGCACCCCGTTGTAGCCGCGCCGGTACTCCAGATCGTCGACCACCAGCGGCGAGCCGTACATGCCACCCGAGGACACCCACACCACCGACGCCCCGCCTGCCGCCCGCAGCAGCGGGAGCAGTCGCTCGGTCATCAGATGGGGACCCAGCACGTGCGTGGCCAGCTGCACCTCATGACCTTGCAGGGTGAGGACGCGGTCCTTGGGCATCAGGCCCGCGTTGTGGACCAGGCCGTTGAGCGCAGGGACCCGATTGGCGAAATCGGTTGTCCAGTCCCGCACGGCGTCGAGGTCCGAGACATCGCACACCTCACCCACCACGTGGGCGCCGGCCACCGATTCCCGGATCGCGGCGCACGACGTCTCCACTTTCTCGGGGTTGCGGCCCAGCAGGTGGACGGTCGCACCCAGCGCGGCGAACGAGCGCGCCATCTCCAGGCCGATCCCGGCCGTCGCGCCCGCGATCACCACCCGTTTACCCAGCAGAGCCTGCGGGTCGGCATCGGCGGCCCACCAATGCCTGCGCAGCCCCGAGCCGATTTTGGTGTAGCCCACGACCAGCGCCCGGTCCATCACGCCGTCTAGCAGTTCCGTAGCCGGCCGGGCGAGCCCGGAAAGATCCATGCTTTCGAACGTAATCGCTCAGACCCGGACAGTGCGCTCGTCGATCGGGACCAACACGTCGATCACGTCCATCACGGTGGCCCTGGCCACCTCTCGCGGGCCGTCGCCATCGCTGACCAGAGCCGAGACCACCGAGCCGTCGACGGCGTTGACCAGAGCCGTCACCAGATCGGTCCGCGCATTGCGGCCCGAGCGCGCCATGGCCGACACCACGGCGTCGACCCGCTGCCGGGCCAGCCGGTGCTGGATTTCACGCAGTTCGGCCTGGCGGGCGCAGGCGATGTAGCGCTCATACCGCGAGATCAATTCTTCGCTGCTCGCTTCCCCGTCGGGATCGCCGACCAGCAGGTCGACCAACACGTCGGCAATCGCCTCCGCGCCGCGCCGCCGACGCGGAAGCGCGTCCACCCGGGCCCGCAATTGGGCGGTTTCCACCGCGCAGATGTACTCGACCGCCTTGAGTACGAGGTCGTCCAGCGAGGAGAAATAGTAGGTGGTGGACGCCAGCGGCAAACCTGCGCGACGCGCCACCGAACGATGGCGCACAGCTTCGAATCCGCCTTCGCGAAGCAGCTCGGCGGCAGCGCTGATCAGCGCATATCGTCGCCGCTCGCCCTTGGGCGTCATCGCTGCCGTCACGTTCAGCAATGCTGCCAGCAGCGTCAACGGGACATCGCTCTTTCACCGAATCATTAACCTGGCACCGACGTGGCGCTAGGCTCGATCGCCCACTGCGCGGCGCGATGGCAAGATGGCCCGCATGGCGAACCTGAGCCGTCGCGCAGTTCTGCGACTCGGCGCCGGAGCCGTTGCAGGTGCCGCGGGTGCCTTCGCTGCCGGCCGTGCCCTGGATTCCGCGACTCAGCTCGCGCCGACGGATGTCGCGATGACCGGCGTCGGCGCTCCCTTGGCGCCGCCCGCCCCGCTGGAGCCGCCCGCGGCGGGCGCCCCCGCCCCCACGATGGTCACCGGCTCGTTCGTCTCGGCCGCGCGCGGCGGGGTCGACACCAACTGGGCCATCGCCCGCCCGCCCGGCCAAACCGCGCCGTTGCGGCCCGTCATCGCGTTGCACGGCAAGGGTCAGGACGCGGCGGGTGTGATGGCGGGCGGCGTCGAACAGGGCCTGGCGCAAGCGGTTGCGGCCGGACTGCCGCCGTTCGCGGTGGTTGCGGTCGACGGTGGGGGCAGCTACTGGCATCAGCGGGCCTCGGGTGAGGACTCCGGGAAGATGGTGCTCGACGAGCTGATCCCGATGCTCGGCAGCCAGGGCCTGGACACCTCGCGGGTGGCGTTCCTGGGCTGGTCGATGGGCGGTTACGGGGCCCTGCTGCTGGGCGCGCGCCTCGGACCGGCCCGCACGGCGGCAATCACCGCGGTCAGCCCGGCGCTGTGGCTGTCGTCGGGCGCGGCCGCACCCGGTGCATTCGACGGCCCCAACGACTTTGCCGCCAACACCGTGTTCGGCCTACCTGCGCTGGCGTCGATCCCGATCCGGATCGACTGCGGCAACAGCGACCCGTTCTATTCAGCAACCAAGCAATTCATCGCCCAGCTGCCCACCCCGCCGGCCGGCGGATTCTCGCCCGGCGGCCACGACGGCGGTTACTGGAGTTCGCAGCTGCCCGGCGAGATCGCCTGGATGGCTCCGCTACTCGTGGCCTAAGCCATGTTGAGGTCGCACTGAGAGCGACTTCTGCGCCATTTAGTGGATCTGTGTGCCATCTCGACGGCGATTGTCTCCCATTGTGGAATTGTCTACAGTCGTAGTTACTGTCACCCGTTCGATAAGCCTCTCGACAGCCCCGGCGAGGAGATCATGACCGTCGAAAGCCCCCCGCTCTCCCCGCGGCCGTACCACCCGCTCGATATCTCGGCGCCGGACTTCTGGACGGCCGACTTCGCCACCCGGGATCGGACGTTCGGACAGCTGCGGGCCGCCGACGGGTTGTCCTGGCATCCGCCGGTTTCGTCGGTCTTTCCCCATTCGGAGGCCGGATATTGGGCGGTCACCCGCCACGCCGACGTCAAGTACGTCAGCCAGCACACCGACGTCTTCAGCTCGGCGCTGGGTATGAGCGTCGACCCCCTGCCGGCCGAGATCCAGCAAGCCACGAGCTTCTTTCTGGCCATGGATCCGCCGGAGCACACCCTGTACCGGCGGCTGATCAGCGCGACGTTCACCCCCAAGCAGGTTCGCCGCATCGAGGCCCAGATCCAGGCCAACGCCGCCGATATCGTCGACCGGCTGATCGAGCGGCTGCGCGACGGGGACGAGATCGACTTCGTCACGGAGTGCTCGGCGAAGCTCCCGATGCGCACGGTGTCGGACATGATCGGCATCGCCCCGCAAGACCAGCAGGCGGTGGCCTACGCGGCTGAAAGCCTGTTCAGCGCCACCGATGACGACTACGCCTCGTTCGAAGAACGCGCGACGCATGCGCTGACCCAGATCGGGATACTCACCAGTTCGGGAATCGAGCTGGCTCAGCTGCGCCGCCGCGAGCCGCACGACGACCTGATGACCAACATCGTCAACGCCGAGGTCGACGGCCACCAGCTCACCGACGTCCAGATCGGGTCGTTCATGGTGCTGCTGGCCTCCGCCGGTAACGACACCACCAAGCAGACCACCTCGCATGCGTTCAAGGCGCTGGCCGACAACCCGGACCAAAAGGCTTGGCTGACGGCGGATTTCGACGTCCGGATCGCCCAGGCGGTCGAGGAGTTCATCCGCTGGGCCACCCCCGTGCTGAACTTCGCCCGCCATGCCACCGTCGACACCGAACTGGCCGGCACGCAGATCAAGGCCGGGGAGAAGGTCGCGTTGTTCTACTGCTCGGCCAACCGCGACGACGCGGTGTTCGACCGGCCGGGTGAGTTCGACATCACCCGATCACCGAACCCACACTTCGGTTTCGGTGGCGGCGGGCCGCACTTCTGCCTCGGCGCGAACCTCGCCAGGACCGAGCTGCGGCAGCTGTTCCACCAGCTCCTCACCCGGCTACCCGAGGTGCAGGTCGGCGAGCCGGAGTACTTGCACAGCAATGTGATTCACGGGGTGAAGCGGTTGCCTGTCAAGCTAGTGTGATACGCCCCTCGGCGGCGGCAAGCGCGATGTCGCTGCGGAAGTGGCTGCCCGGCAAGCGGATCGAGGACACGATCCGGTAGGCCTCCTCGCGGGCGGCAACCAGATCGGCCCCGGTGCCGACGATCGAGAGCACCCGACCGCCGGACGACACGACCGCGCCGTCGTCGCGCCGGGCGGTGCCGGCATGCAGGACGCCGGGCGCCTCCGACCCGGTGATCACGTCTCCGACCCGAGGGCGGCCGGGGTAGTTCTCGGCGGCCACCACGACGGTGACGGCGTATCCGTCGCGCCACTCGAGCGGGCCGGCGTCGGCCAGCGTCCCGGTCGCGGTGGAATACAACAGCTGCCCCAGCGGGGATTCCAGCAGCGCCAGCACCGCTTGGGTCTCGGGATCGCCGAAGCGACAATTGAATTCAATGACGGCGGGCCCGTTCGAGGTGATTGCCAGCCCCGCATACAGCAGCCCCGAGAACGGGCAGCCGCGGCGAACCAGTTCGGCGGCAACGGGTTCGACGACACCGCTGACGATCGCCGACAGCACGTCGGCCGGCAGCCACGGCAGCGGCGAATACGCGCCCATCCCACCGGTATTGGGCCCGGCGTCGAAGTCGGCGACCCGCTTGAAGTCCTGGGCGGGCAGCAGCGGAACCACCGTCGCGCCGTCGACCAGACAGAACAGCGACACCTCGGGTCCGTCGAGGAAGGACTCCAGCAGCACCGGGTGCCCCGAGTCGAGCAGCGATGCGGCGTGTGCACGGGCCATGTCGCGATCGTCGGTGACCACCACGCCCTTGCCCGCGGCCAGCCCGTCGTCCTTGACCACCCAGGCGGGCTGGCCTGCGGCTGGACCGAAGCGATCCAACGCGGCATCGAGGTGGGCCGGGTTGTCGACGGTCTCGCTGCCTGCGGTACGGACACCGGCGGCCGCCATCACGTCTTTGGCGAACGCCTTGGAACCCTCGATCCGGGCGGCGTCCTTCGACGGGCCGAAGCAGGCGATCCCCGCGGCTCGCACCGCGTCGGCGACACCGAGAACCAGCGGCACCTCGGGGCCGATGATCACCAGGTCCACCTCGAGCTTGCGGGCCAGCGCGGTGACGGCTTCGGCGGAGGTGACGTCCACCTCGTGCTGTTCGGCCACCGCCGACGTGCCGGCGTTGCCGGGCGCGACGGCAAGGAAGTCAATGTGCGGATCTCTGCGCAGGCCCAACAACAGGGCGTGTTCGCGGGCACCGGATCCGATCACGAGGACGCGCACAGGTTCACACCCTATCGCTCTACTCCGCTACCAGGTGTCGACGAATCGCCTCGGTGGCGGGAGTTCACCGCGCGCCGCGGCGGCGGCCAGGGTCGCCACGATCAGGCCGCGGGTCTCCGCCGGGTCGATGACGTCGTCGATCTCGAAGATCTGGGCCGAGTTGAGCGCTCTGGCGTTCTCCTCCATCGCCGCGGTGGCTTCGGCGACCCGCTGTTCGCGCTCGGCGTCGTCGGAGATGGCCTCCAGCTCCTTGCGCATCCCCAGGCGTACCGCACCCTCCAGACCCATCGGCCCGAGGTGCGCACCGGACCAGGCCACGGTCAGCAGCGGCTCGTGCAGGCTGCCGCCGGTCATCGCCTGCGCGCCCAGCCCGTAGCCGCGGCGCAGCACGACCGCCACCAACGGCACCCGTAGTGCCGCGCCGGCGACCAGCATCCGCGACGCCCGCCGCACCAGCGCCTCGGCCTCGGCGGCCGGGCCGACCATGTACCCCGGACAGTCGATCAGCGAGACGACCGGCAGGCCGAAGGTGTCGCACAGTTGCAGGAAGCGCGCCGCCTTGTCGGCCGCCGCGGCGGTGATCGCCCCGGCCATCACCATCGTGTTGTTGGCGATGACACCGACGGGGCGCCCGTCGATGCGGGCCAGCGCGGTGACCATCTCGGCGGCGAACTTCTCCCGCAGGAACGTCACGCAGCCTTGGTCGGCGATGGTCTCGATGACCGGCTTGATCGGATAGGCACGCCGGGCGAGCTCGGGAATGACTGTGCGCAACGCATTTTGGTCGGCGACGGCGCCGGGCTCGGTGACGCCCTGGAAGTAACCGAGGAGCCGCTTGGCGACGGCGACCGCTTCGGCCTCGTCGGCGACGACGACGTCGACGACACCGTTGGGCGCCTGCACCGAGATCGGGCCGACGGCGTCGGGTTCGACGTCGCCCAGCCTGCCGCCGGCGATCATCGCCGGTCCGCCCATGCCGATCGAGGTGTCGGCGGTGGCCACGATGAGGTCCGAGCAGCCGGCGATCACCGCGTTGCCCGCGAAGCAGCGGCCCTTGACGATCGCGATGCGCGGTACCACCCCTGACAGCGCCGCCCACAGTTTGAAGGCCCGGGTCTCCAGCGAGGAAACCGTGGGAACGTCGGTGTCGCCGGGCCGGCCGCCACCGCCCTCGGCGAAGAAGATCGTGGGCAGCCGCATCCGCTCGATGAGCTCGAAGAGCCGGTCCTTCTTGCGATGCCCGACGTAGCCCTGGGTACCGGCCAGGACCGTGTAGTCGTAGGACAACACGGCGCACGGCTTGCCGTTGACCTGCGCGGTGCCGGCGATCAGCCCGTCGGCGGGGGTGCGGGCGATCAGGTCGTCGAGGTCGCGGCGACGGCGCTGCGCGGCGATTGCGAAGCGCCCGTACTCGACGAACGAATCGGCGTCCACCAGTTCGGCGATGTTCTCGCGGGCGGTCCGGCCGCCGGCGGCGTGCCTGCGTTCGACCGCGTCGGGGCGGGCCGCGTCTTCGGTCAGCGCGCGCCGGCGCAACAACTCGGTGAGGTCGGGACGATCCGTCATCGATCGAACCTAGCGGGCATACACCAAGCGTTGAGGTGTATGGTCGTTGCACAGGTGCGCTAGATCACAACTACAGCGAGGTAGACCATGACCACCGCCAACGTGTGTCCGTTCGGAGCTGAACCCCATTCCCGGGTCGCTTCGCTCCTGCCCTCCGGCTTCGACTTCACCGACCCCGACCTCATCCAGGAGGGCATGCCCGTCGCCGAGTTCGCGCAGTTGCGCCAGACCGCGCCGGTCTGGTGGAACGAGCAGCCGCTCGGCAGCACGGTCTTCGACGACGGCGGGTACTGGGTGATCACCAAGCACCGCGACATCCGGGATATCTCCCGCGACGGCGACCTGTGGTCGACGAACCGGAAGGGCGTCGTCATGCGCTTCGCCGACGACATGACCGCAGACCAGGTGGAGATCACCAAAGCCCTGCTGATCAATCACGACGCACCCGAGCACACCCGGCTGCGCAAGCTGGTCTCGCGGCTGTTCACCCCGCGCGCGGTGGCCAAGCTGGAGGAGAAGCTGGCCGACGCCGCACGCGACATCGTGGCCGCGGCCGCGGCGAAAGACACCGGAGACTTCGTCGACGACATCGCGATGCAGCTTCCGCTGCTGGCGATCGCCGATCTGCTCGGCGTTCCGGAAGACGATCGCCAGAAGCTCTTCCACTGGACCAACAGCATCATGAACACCGACGACCCGGACTTCAACGACGTCGATCCGATCGAGGCCAACGCCGAGCTGATGGGCTACGCGTACTCGATGGCCGAGCAGCGCAGGCAGTGCCCGGCCGACGACATCGTCACCCGCCTGGTGCAGGCTGATTTGGAAGACGGAGGCGGGGAGCCCTTGAGCGAGGTGGAGTTCGCGTTCTTCGTGATCCTGCTTGCGGTGGCCGGCAACGAGACCACCCGCAACGCGATGACCCACGGCATGAACGCGTTCTTCGAAAACCCGGACCAGTGGGAGCTTTTCAAGCGCGAACGCCCGGAGACGACGGCCGACGAGATCGTTCGGTGGGCCACTCCGGTGCACTGTTTCCAGCGCACCGCCACTGCCGACGTTGAACTCGGCGGCGTCACGATCCGCAAGGGCCAGCGGGCCGGCCTGTTCTACAGCTCGGCCAACTACGACGAGGAAGTCTTCGACAACCCGTTCGGATTCAACATCTTGCGCGACCCGAACCCCCACCTCGGTTTCGGTGGCAACGGCGCGCACTTCTGCATCGGCGCCAACCTCGCGCGCATGGAGATCAAGCTGATCTTCAACGAGATCGCCAACCAGATCCCGGACATCAGCAAGCTGGGCGAACCGAAGCGGCTGCGGTCGGGCTGGCTCAACGGCGTCAAGGAATTGCCGGTCACCTACCGGTAGCGCGATAGCATCCGGGTCATGGGCTACCCGGGCTATCCGAACTCCGCGGTGGGCGGCTGACATGCGGACACACGGATGGTCAGGGTCAGCGCCGGCCACCGACGAGGAAGCCGTCGCCAGAATCCTGGCGGCGGCCAACAAGGCCATCGACTCACACGGTGCCGACCTCAGCATCGCCGACGTCGCGCGCACCCTAGGTGTCACCCGCCAGACCGTCTATCGCTATTTCCCCAGCACCGACGCGCTGTTGCAGGCCTCGGCGATGGCGGCCGCGACCGGGTTCCTCGACCGGCTGGCCGGTCACCTGGCCGGCATCACCGACCCGGCCGACGCGGTGACCGAGGGCATCGCCGCAGCGGTGGAATGGTTGCCCCACGACAAGCACATGGGTCTGCTTCTCGGACCCGAACGCTCGAGCACGTTCAGCGCCGAGGTCACTTCCGATGTCGCGCTGGCGTTCGCGGGTTCGATGCTGCGCCGCTTTGACGTCGATTGGGGCGCAGCGGGTTTCAGCGACAGTGATCTCGACGAACTCGGCGAACACCTGCTGCGGATCATCCAGTCGTTCGTGCTCGATCCGGGCCGGCCGCCGCGACACGGTGACCACCTTCGCCAGTACCTGCGCCGCTGGGTCGGCGCGGCATTGCTCGCGCCGGCTAGGGAGCCGGTGCGCTCTCCTGCACCAGGGAGTTGACCGGCGCGGAGGTCGCGGCGTGGCCTACCATCTCGCTCGGATCATGTGCAGGCCACACCACAGCGGCGAAGATCGCACACACCGACACCACCGGCGGGCAGAGCACCGTCACGGTCGTGTCGATGACACCGGCCCACTTGGATGCCTGACGAACGACCCTGCCGCGCTTGGTCGGCGGCTCCGTCCACAGGCTCAACATGGTCGGGGCCGTCCATGACTGGTCGTACATCGTCATAGAAGTCATAGAAGTCACGGCCACTCCCATCCCTCATCGAGGCCCGCGGCGCTCGATTTCACTTCGGTAACACTGGTGCACAGATGTCACATTTGTGACACGGCGCGATAACCGTTTGCGATCTGCGCGTTTCCTTACCGTTGTCTTACCGACCTCTTTGTTATGCGATTGCCCCGCCGCATTCGGCGATGCGACGGCGCAGAAACGCCTTGCCCGGTTCAGATCCGTTCACATCGATCGCGTCCCGATACCAGCGCACCGCCTCCGCAGGCCGGCCCGCTCGGCGCAACAAGTCGGCCCGCACCGTGGGCACCAGGGCGGATCGTGCGAGTCGCGGATCGTGCGCCACCTGCTCCAAAGCCGCCAAGCCGGCATCCGGGCCGTCGCGCAGACCGATCGCGAGCGCCCGGTTCGCCCGCACCACCGGCGAGTCCGTCTGACGCAGCAGCTGGTCGTACGCTCGGCAGATGGTCCGCCAGTCGGTCTGCTCCCAACTCGGTGCGGTCGCGTGCGCGGCGGCAATGACCGCCTGTGGAAGGTACGGTCCGCTTGCTCCCTGCGCACGGCGTAGCCCGTCGATGCCCCGGGAGATCCGGCCGCGGTCCCACCGGGACCGGTCCTGCTCGTCGAGCGGCACCAACGCACCGTTAGCGTCGACCCGCGTCGACCGTCGCGAATCGTGCAGCAGGACAAGGGCATACAACGCGCATGCATCTGGTTCGGCGGGCATCAGCAGGCAGAGTTCGCCGGCCAGCCGGACACCTTCGTCGCACAGCTCGTCCCGGATCGCAGACGCTCCGGCCGTCGACCAGTACCCCTCGGTGAACACCGAATAGATGCACGACAGCACGTGCGGGGTGCGTTCGGCCAACAGCTCGGACGGGGGCACTCGTAGCGGGATGTTGGCGTGCCGAATCTTGCTCTTGGCGCGGGTGATGCGTTGTCCGACAGCAGTTTCGGTGAGCAGAAGCGCGCGAGCGATCTCCGGCACGGTCAGACCCGATATCAGCCGCAGCGTCAGCGCGAGTTGTGACAACCTTTCGAGGGCGGGATGCGCGCAGGTGAAGATCATCCGAAGCTCGTCGTCGCGCACACCGTGCACCACGCGGTCATCGGCGCGCCCATCACCCTGCACGGCCAGCAATTCCTTTCCCGGGCGCACGGATTCGCGACGCAGGCGATCCCTGGCCCGATTACGGCCGACGGTGACCAGCCACGCGCCGGGATTGTCCGGCAACCCGTCGCGTGGCCAGCTCCGCAGTGCCTGTGCGCAGGCTTCCTGGACGGCGTCCTCGGCGATGTCCAGATCACCCGACCATCGCGCAAGCGCGGCCACCGCGGGACCCCACTCCCGCCGGAAGACACCGTCCAGCGGACCCATCTACAGCCCAGACACTCCCGCAAGCCGACGCAGCTCGACGACCGACGCCGGGATCATCGACGCCACCTTGGTCGCCTCGTCACGGTCGGCGGCCGACAGCACATAGAACCCGTTGGCGACTTCGGCGCCCTCCGCGTACGGACCGTCGGTCAACACCACCCCGCCGTCCCGCACACGCACCGTCGTCGCCGTCGCCGGCGGATGCAGCGGCGCCCCGCCGAGGATGTGCGATCCCGCCGCAGCCCCGAACTCGGCGTGCTCGGCCAGCCCTTGATCCCATTCGGGCGTGCCCGGCACATTGACCGCATCGGCGGGCTCGAGAAGCAGTGCCAGCCAATCGGAATCGGTCGTCGGCCGTCCCACCGCGTTCCAGTGCACCACCGGCCACACCTCGATCGCGCCATACTGAGCCGCCGGTATCTGCCGGGCCAGCTGCAGTGCGTCGTCGAGGTTGTCGGCCTCGAACACGTAGTAGCCGCCGGCCACCTCGGCGCCTTCGGCGTACGGACCGTCAGTGATGACCGGCGCATCCGGACCGCCGGTGATCCGGACCGCCTCGGCGGCCGGGCCCAGCGCGTCACCCTCACGGATGGCGGCCTGTTCGCGGGCGTGGAACTCGGCGTAGGCCTGCATCTCCCGGCCTGCTTCCTCGGCGGTCAGATCGCGTTCCGGGACCTGAAGCAGTGCGAAGTAGTACATGGCGATGTCCTTCCAAAGTAGGGCGTGAAACCCTGCTGGTTTCACTCTCCATCCCTACGACGAATGGCGCGCGGGGAATCCGACATCCGAATCGAACTATTCTGGACCGATGGAATCGGGGGGCCCACGCCTGTACCGTCCGGGACCCCCGCTGTCGCAGCACATCAACTACCTCGGCTACTGGTGCCACGACGGCGCCGTAGGACATCGCAGCACCGCCCTGCCCCGGGGCGCGCTCACGCTCGTCATCGAACTCGGCAACCGCGACCAGGTGGATTTCGCCGCCGTAGGCGCGCCTGCCGGGCGGGTCCCGGCGGCGTTCATCGCCGGCGCGGGCACCACGTCCTACGTCACCCAGATCGACCCGGGGCACACCGTGATGACGGTGCACTTCCGTCCGGCCGGGGCGCAACCGTTCCTCGGGATCCCGCTGGGTGAGTTACAGGACCGGTGCGTCGGCATCGAGTATCTCTGGGGCGCACCGGCACGGACATTGCGCGCGCGGCTCACGGAAACACTTTCGGCCGCCGCGCGATTCATGATCCTGGAACAATTCCTCGTGGACAAGATGGATGTGCGAGACGCACGGCTCGGCACCCTACTCCGCTATCTCGAGACCGATCCGTCGATCGGTGTTGCCGAGCTCTGCGCGATGACATCGCTGTCGGCGAAGCGGCTATCCGCACTATTTCGCCACGAGGTAGGACTCGGCCCGAAGACCTATCTGCGGGTGCGCCGGTTGCAGGCAGCATTGCGTCGCCTGGATGCCGGGACGCAACGGGGTGCGGAGATCGCCGCCGACCTCGGTTACTGCGACCAAGCCCACTTCGTCCGCGACTTCCGCGGCTTCACCGCGATCACCCCGAGCCAGTACCCGAGTCGCCGGTCGAGCCTGCCCAGCCATCTGGACCTGGCCACGCAGGGCGCAAAAGTACAAGACCCGCCGACATCACGGCTGACACCATCGAAAGATGGAAACCAGACCTGATGCGGTAGCCGGCACCGGACTGCTGGTGGCCGCGATCCGCGCTCGCGAATCGGTGCGCGACGATCGGCTTTTCTGCGATCCGTTCGCCGACAAGCTGGCCGGTGAGGCCGGCCACCGGATCCTTGATGCTGCGGTCGCCAACTCCGGCGAACGGACCACCCTGCAGATCGTGGTGCGCACCCGATTCTGGGACGACGCCCTGCTCGAGGCAGCCTCGTCGTGCCGGCAGATCGTTGTGGTGGCAGCGGGCATGGACGCCAGGGCTTACCGGCTGAGGTGGCCGGCGGGAACCACAGTCTTCGAACTGGACCAGCCGTCGGTGATGACCGCGAAGGATGCGCTACTCGCGGACGACGTCCCGCAGTGCGCGCGCGTGCCGATTGGGGTCGACCTCGCCGACGACTGGCCGACGGCACTGTGCTCGACGGGTTTCGACGCCACCACCCCGACGGCGTGGCTGATCGAAGGCCTGCTGCAGTACCTCGATGAACACGCCGTACATCGGCTCTTCGCGCGCATCGACGCTGTGTCGGCTCCCGGATCAGTGCTCTGCTACGACGTCGTGGGCAAGTCGCTGCTTAACGCTCCGTCCATGGCTGGGCTGCTGAAGTCCATGGCGGACAACGGAGCTCCGTGGTTGTTCGGCACCGACGACCCCGCGCAGTTGGTACCCGGGTGGTCGGCGACGGTGACCGATGTCGCCGAACCCGGCAATCGCTGGGGCCGCTGGTACGCACCGGTCACGCCGGCCGGCGAGCCAGACGTGCCACGTGGATATTTTGTCGTCGCATCCAAGCCGGGCTGATTGCCGAGGCGTCCACGAATTCTCAGGCCGCGCCTGCTTCACCGGACGGCGGGTCACTGTCATTGCCCAGTAGTCGTTCCGGGTGGTGGTAGTCGTTGACACCGCCCCGCAGCATGGGGAGGTCGGGTGGCGGGATCCATTCGGTGCTGCCGTCGCAAAGTTGCCGGGTGGTCCAGCCGCCGGTTTCGACGAGTTGGTTATCCGGTGGGCAGGCCAAGGTGAGGTCGTCGACGTCGGTGGTGCCGCCGTTCTTCCAGTCTTGCGCGGCGTGGTGCACTCCGCTGTGATAGCCGGACGCGTCACAGCCAGGCCGGGTGCAGCCGAGGTACTTGGAGTGCAACATGATTCGCTGATCGGCCGACGCAATTCGTTTGGTGCGGCCCAGCCACAGCGCGCGGCCAGCCACGCCGTCGAAGAGGGCCAGGTAGTGGTAGGCGTGCGCGCTCATTCGGATCAGGTCGGGGATCGGCAGCAGCGTTCCACCCGCGGTAACCGCGTGGCCCACCTGCGCGTGGAGGTCCTGCACGGTGGCCGTCACGATCACCGTGACGGGTAAGCCGTTGTGCTGACCGAATTTCGGATCACCAAGCTGTCCGCGCACCAACGCCTTGAGCGCGTCATGCTGACGCTGGGCATAACTGCGGGCATCCCGTTCGGCGACCTCATCGCTGGGGGTCGTCGTCGGACTTTCCTCGGCCGGGTTGCACATCCCGGGCGCGGCGAACTTCGCCATCCAGGCATCGAACTCGGATCGTAGCTCCGGGTCGGCGACCAGCCGCCCCACACTCATCCCATCGACACCTTGCCCACCGCACCACACGAATCCCCGCTTGCGAGCCCGGTCCTCATCTGAAAACGTCCCGTCGGGATTGAGGTGCAGCGCCAACCGGTGGGCGACCTTCTCCAACTGATCGGGTCGCAGCACCCGCGCCTTGTGCGCCAGCGAGCGTTCAGCTTTCTCCCGCTCGATGGGCGGCACATGCTCGGGTAGCTCGCGGAAGAACTTCTGGATCACCCGCAGGTGCTCGCTATCCAACTCACCGGCATGCCAGGCCTTCGACGTTTCCGGCAAGACCGCAGCCAACGGTTCCCCGGTCAACGCCCGCCGCGGCGCCACCTGCTCGGCATCCCGGATCCGCCGTCTCGCCTCGCGCGGGCTGATCCGCAACACATCGGCCAATGTGATCGGCACCGGCGGGCAGCCCTCGAACTGCTCCAGCCGGGTGACCACCGCGTGCGCCAGCGCCACCTGACGACGGCGCGCAGTTTCCAAACGCTCCAACACCACAAACCGCTGCGGCGGATCCAACACATCGAGATCGACTGCGGCCAGAGCCTCGACAGCGTCGTCGAGAGCCTCCAACACCCCATCGATCAAAACCATGCTTCGAACAATAGTTCGACCCACCGACAAAAATCGGAGACGAGCAGCTCGGGATCGACGTGATCCAGGCTTACGGCAACTGCCCGAAGTACATCCACCCGTCCGCCCAGAACGCGGCAGAGCCGCTCCGGTCCGACCGCACGGGGGTCGTCCCGGGCACCACGCTGCGTCTCGAGGATCGCGAACTCATCGAATGGTCGGCGGCGTTCTTCCTGGGTACTACCCATCCCACCGCGGGCAACGATGCATCACACCGCGGCGGACTCGCCGGCTTCGTGCGCGCGGACCGGACGCCGGGTGATCTTCACCGCCCAACGCGTCATCAGCACGCTCCGCTAGTCCTCGAGCGTCGTGCCGCTGTGCATCTTGAGCGCATCGTTGACGTTCGCCTTCTTATCCTCGCCCCGACCGGCCTCGGCGGCCTTCTTGCGCTTGGACACGACTTTGGTGACGACCCCGTCCAGCTTCGACCCCAGCGGGAACCCCAGGTAGTGCGTCAAGAAGATCGCCATCTCCTTGAGTTCCTCGGGAGTGAGCTCTTCGTTGTGCAGGGCTGCGTTGGCCTGGATCTCGGCCAGGTCGGAAATGCCGAGCGCGGTGACGACGGTCAGCGTCATGATCCGCTTGTCGCGCATGGATAGTCCCGGCCGCGACCAGATGGTGCCGAAGAGGTGGTCGGCGGTGAGCGCGAAGTAGTCGCCCGGCGAGTCCGGCATCTCCCAGCCGTAGACCTCGTTCATCTTGTCCAGGCCCTTGCGGCGCAGTTCGTCCATCGTCACTCCTTCGTGTTGGGTACGCCGAGGCCGGCGGCCAGGTCCCGTAGCGCGATCTCGGCCAACGGCAGTTCGACGCCGTTGGCCTCACCGAGACCCAGCGCCAACTTCAGATCCTTCTCGGCCAGGCCGCGGGTGTGGATGAACATGTTGTAGACGAAGTGGTCCGGCTGCAGCGGCTTGGTGTCGTCGCGGACCATGATCGCTCCGGGTCCGCCGCTCTGGGCGTCGCTGTGCCGTACCACCCGGCCCAGTTTCTGCAAGTCGATTCCCGCCGCCTCGGCCAGCCGCGACGCCTCGCAGGCGGCGGCAAAACCGATGAAGGTCAACATGTTACGAGCCAGCTTCATCCGGGTTCCGGCTCCCGGCTCACCGGCGCGAACCACCATCGACGCCCACTGCTTGAACACCGGCTTGACCAGTTCGTACGCCTCGTCGTCGGCGCCCACCATCACGGCCAGTTCACCCTTGTCGGCGGCACCCGCTCCCCCGCTGACCGGAGCGTCGACGACGTGAATGCCTTTGGGGCGCAGCTGCTCGGCGAGCTCGGCGGCGGTGTCCGGCTCGATCGTGGAGTGGATCGCGATCACGGTGCCCGGCTTGGCGTGCGCGGCGAGTTCGCCGACGACCTCGCGGACCTGCTCGTCGTTGAGCACGGTCACTTCGATTACGTCGGCTTTCGCGACATCGGCGACAGAATCCGCCAGCGTGGCACCCAGTTCGGCCAGCGGTGTCATGGCCTCGGTCCGCACATCGAAGACGATCAGTCCACCGGGCCACCCGGCCAGCCGCTTGGCCATCGGCAAGCCTTGATTGCCCAACCCGATGTAGCCGACCTTGAAGTCACTCATGAGCGGAAAATCTGTCCACCGTCGACGTTGAATATTTGGCCGGTGATCCACTTCGCCTGATCGGACAGCAGGAATAGGCACATCCCCACCAGGTCGTCGACTTCACCCATGCGCGACAACGGAATTCCCTTGACGATGTCGGCGACCATCTCCTGCGGCGTGGTGGTGCGGTTGGCCTCGGTGTTGATCGGGCCCGGCGCGATCGCGTTGATCCGGATGTTCTGGCCGCCGAGTTCGGTGGCCAACTGCTGGGTGAGGCTGTTGACCCCGGCCTTGGCCAGTCCGTAGAAGTTCGAGTACAGCCATGCCGCGGTGGACGACTGGTTGATGATCGCACCCCCGCCGCGCTTGGCCATCTTCTTGTACACCGCCCGGGTGCAGACCAGCGCGCCGTCGAGGTTCACGCTCATGAACTTCTTGTAGTAGTCCCAGTCGACGGTGATCAGGAAGTCCAGCTTCATCCCGCCGAAGATCGCGGCGTTGTTGACCAGATAGTCGATGCCGCCGAATTCGGCGAGAGTCTGATCGGCCATCGCCTTGGCCGACACCGGATCACTGACGTCAACCGGCAGCGCCAGTGCTGTGCCGCCCTCACCCAAGATCGCGTCGGCGACCTTTTGCGCGCCTTCGGTGTTGATGTCGGCGACCACCACGGCGGCGCCTTCCCTGGCGAGCGCCTCGGCATACGCCTGGCCGATACCGCCGCCTGCGCCGGTGACGATGGCCACCTTGTCGTCGAACTGTCCCATCTGAGTTCCTCTCTAGTCTGTGGTGCGGTCAGACCGCTGTGGCAATGACTTTGAGCTCGAGGTATTCCTCGAACCCCGCCAGACCCATTTCCCTGCCGACCCCGGATTGCTTGTAGCCGCCGAAGGGTACGTCCGCGGAGTACCACACGCCGCCGTTGACGTTCACGGTGCCGACCCGCAGCCGATCCGCGACGCCTTGGGCGCGCTCCGGATCACTGCTGAACACGCTGCCCGACAGGCCGTACGGCGAATCGTTGGCGATGTCGACCGCGTCGTCGTCACCGTCGTGGGCGATCACCGTCAGCACCGGTCCGAAGATCTCTTCCCGCGCCACCCGGGCGGAATTGTCCAGGCCCGCAATGACAGTCGGTGAGATGAAGTAGCCGGTGTCGCGGTCGGCCGGGCGGCCCCCGCCGCACGCGAACCGCCCGCCTTCGGTGATTGCGAGGTCGAGGTAGGACTGCACCCGGTCGCGTTGACGCTCGGAGATGACCGGCCCGCAGATGGTTCCGGGGTTGGTCGGGTCCCCCGCCTTGATGCCACCCATCGTCGCCGCGGCCGCCTCGACCGCTTCGTCGTAGCGGGCTCGTGGTACCACCAGACGAGTGGTGATCGCGCAGCCCTGTCCGGCGTGCATCGACGCGGTGAACGCCGCCATCGAGCACGCGCCGGCCAGGTCGGCGTCGTCGAGCACCAGGAATGCGGACTTCCCGCCGAGCTCCAGGAAGACCTTCTTGATGGTCGCGGCGCCGGCGGCCATCACCGCCCGGCCGGTGTTCGTCGACCCGGTGAACGACACCATGTCGACGCGCGGGTCGCTGGACAGCATGGCCCCGACCGCGTGGTCGTTGGAGGTCACGATGTTGACCACACCCGGCGGGATATCGGTGTGCTCGGCGATCAGCTCACCGAGAACCGCTGCACACCACGGGGTATCAGGGGCGGGCTTGAGCACGATGGTGTTGCCCGCCGCCAGCGCCGGGCCGAGCTTGGCGAGGTTGATCTGGTGCGGGAAGTTCCACGGCGTGATCGCACCGACCACGCCGACCGCTTCGCGGACGATGGTCCGCTGGGTCTTGATTCCCATCGGCGCCGCGATACCCAGATCGTGGCGCCACGAGTAGCTCTCGGCGGTGTCGGCAGAGAACGACAGGTCTTCGACCGGCCCCTCGAGTTGGGCGGCAGCGGTCAGCATGCGCGGGGCACCCACCTCCGCCATCGTCATCTCACGCAGTTCCTCGACGTGCTCCTTCATCGCGTCGCGAAGCTGGCGGATGCCGCGTACCCGGAGTTCGGTATTGGTGGACCAGTCGGTGGTGTCGAACGCACGGCGCGCGGCGTCGATGGCCCGGCTCATGTCCTCGGCATTGCCATCGGCCGCGGTACCCAGGATCTCTTCGGTTGCCGGGTTGATCGTCGGGTATCGGCCATTGCCGCCCGCCACCAGCTCCCCGTCGATGAAGAGATCGCTGTTCCTATCCGCCGCAATCGCCATCCCGATTCCCGTCTGCTTCGTTGGACACGTGTCCGAGATTTCGTCTTTCGC
This sequence comes from Mycolicibacterium aromaticivorans JS19b1 = JCM 16368, assembly GCF_000559085.1. NCBI lineage: Bacteria > Bacillati > Actinomycetota > Actinomycetes > Mycobacteriales > Mycobacteriaceae > Mycobacterium > Mycolicibacterium aromaticivorans. The sequence continues at coordinate 1,996,725 of NZ_JALN02000001.1, forward strand.
ACCATAGCGGCACACGCGGGCGCGGTGCAAGGGTATGTCCGGCGCCCATGCTAGGAAGGCGATGAACAGGCAATTCACTGCATCCTCTTGCCTTGTCAGACCCGGTTCCGATAACTTGGACATGTGTCCAGCGATGCCGCCATGGCTGTCAGCCCCAACGGGGATGATGCGCCGCGTAATCGCCGCCAGGAAGAGACTTTCCGCAAGGTGTTGCGGGCCGGGCTGGAGATGCTGCGGGAGTCGTCCTACGCCGACCTCACCGTCCGTGCCGTCGCCGCACGCGCGAAGGTCGCGCCGGCGACCGCTTACACGTACTTCTCGTCGAAGAACCATCTGATCGCCGAGGTGTACCTCGACCGGGTTCTCGAGGTGCCCTACTTCACCGACGTCAACGACCCGCGCCTGCACCGCGTTCAGCAGTCGCTGCGCAGCCTTGCCCTGGTGATCGCCGACGAGCCGGAATTCGCCGCCGCCTGCACCACAGCCGTGCTGAGCAACGATGCCGGGGTGGTCCGGGTCCGCGACCGGATCGGCGCCGAGATCCACAAGCGCATCAAGTCGGCGTTGGGGCCGGACGCCGATCCGAAGATCGTGTCCGCACTGGAAATGACGTACTTCGGCGCGCTCGTGCACGCCGGCAGCGGATCCATGAGCTACCGCGAGGTCGCCGACCGGATGGAATACGTCGTGAGTCTTATCTTGGGAGAGAACAAATGAGCGTGCAGAGTCCGGATATCGTGCTGGACCCGTACAACTACGACTTCCACGAAGATCCCTACCCGTATTACAAGCGGCTGCGCGATGAGGCTCCGCTGTACTACAACGAGGAACTCAAGTTCTGGGCGCTGTCCCGGCATTCCGACGTCATCCAGGGATTCCGCAACAGCACCACGCTGTCCAACAAGTACGGTGTCTCGCTGGACCCGGCCTCGCGCGGACCGCATGCCTCCAAGACCATGTCTTTCCTGGCGATGGACGACCCGGCTCACCTGCGGCTGCGGACCCTGGTCTCGAAAGGGTTCACGCCCAGGCGGATTCGCGAGCTCGAGCCGCGGGTCACCGAGATCGCCACCAAGCATCTCGACGCCATGATGGAGAAGGCCGCCGCCGGGGGGACGGTGGACTACGTCGACGAGTTCGCGGGCAAGCTGCCGATGGATGTCATCTCCGAACTGATGGGGGTGCCGCAGGCCGACCGCGTTCAGGTGCGGGCGTGGGCCGACGGTGTGATGCACCGCGAGGAAGGTGTCACCGACGTGCCGCCGGAGGCGGTCGAGGCGTCGCTGAACCTGATCGTCTACTACCAGGCGATGGTCGAAGAGCGCAGGAAGAACCCGAGCGATGACCTGACGTCAGCCCTGCTGGACGCCGAGATCGACGGTGATCGCCTCACTGACGACGAAGTGCTGGGCTTCATGTTCCTGATGGTGATCGCGGGCAACGAGACCACCACCAAACTGCTTGCCAATGCGGCATTTTGGGGTCACAAGAACCCCGACCAGCTGGCAGAGGTCTACACCGACCTGTCTCGCGTGCCGCTCTGGGTCGAGGAGACGCTGCGCTATGACACGTCCAGCCAGATCCTGGCCCGCACCGTGGCTGGTGAGCTGACGCTCTACGACACGGTCATCCCCGACGGTGACGTGGTCCTGCTGCTCCCGGGATCGGCCCACCGCGACGAGCGCGCCTTCGAGAATCCCGACGACTACCTCATCGGCCGCGACATCGGCGCCAAGCTGCAGAGTTTCGGCAGCGGTGCGCACTTCTGCCTCGGTGCGCATCTGGCCCGGATGGAAGCACGGGTTGCGTTGGAAGAGTTGTTCAAACGCATCCGCGGCTATGAGGTCGACGAAGCGAATTCGGTGCGGGTCCACTCCAGCAACGTCCGCGGTTTCGCCCATCTGCCCATCACAGTGCAGGCTCGCTAGAAGCACGCCCGAAAGGTTCCCCAATGCCCCGTTTCGACCCCCTTCCCGACCGCAGGCCCGCGCTGGTCGCCGGCGCGTCGTCCGGTATCGGTGAAGCTACCGCGATCAAGCTCGCCGCCAACGGCTTTCCCGTCGCTCTGGGTGCCCGTCGGGTGGACAAGTTGCAGGAGATCGTGGACAAGATCCGTGCCGACGGTGGCGAGGCCATCGCAGTGCACTTAGACGTCACCGACCCCGACTCGGTAAAGGCCGCCGTGGAGCAGACCACCGCCGAACTCGGCGAGATCGAGGTATTGGTGGCCGGTGCGGGTGACACATACTTCGGCAAGCTCGACTCGATCAGCATCGACGAGTTCGAGTCCCAGGTCCAGATCCATCTGGTCGGCGCCTACCGAGTCGCCTCCGCAGTCCTGCCGGGCATGCTCGAACGGCAGCGTGGTGACCTGATCTTCGTGGGATCTGATGTGTCGCTGCGGCCACGGCCCCACATGGGCGCCTACGGTGCGGCCAAGGCCGCCCTGGTTTCGATGGTGACCAACTACCAGATGGAACTGGAAGGCACCGGGGTGCGCGCCTCGATCGTCCATCCCGGCCCGACCAAGACCTCGATGGGCTGGAGCCTGCCGGCCGAACTCATCGGACCTGCACTGGAGGACTGGGCCAAGTGGGGACAGGCTCGACACGACTACTTCATGCGCGCCGCCGACCTCGCCCGCGCCATCACGTTCGTCGCGGAGACCCCCCGCGGCAGCTTCATCGCCAATATGGAGCTCCAGCCCGAAGCGCCGTTGGCCGACAACAAAGACCGCCAGAAGCTCGCCCTCGGTGAAGAAGGGATGCCATCGTGACCATAACCAAAGAGGTACAACGTGTTTCGGGTGGCGAAGAAGAGCACGGCCACCTCGAGGAGTTCCGTACCGACCCGATCGGGCTGATGCAGCGCATCCGCGAGGAGTGTGGTGACCTCGGCTGGTTCCAGCTCGCCGACAAGCAGGTCATCCTGCTGACCGGCTCCGAGGCCAACGAGTTCTTCTTCCGCTCCCCCGACGCCGACCTCAACCAAGCCGAGGCCTACCCGTTCATGACGCCGATCTTTGGCGAGGGCGTGGTGTTCGACGCGGACCCGGAGCGTCGGGCCGAGATGCTGCACAACACCGCGCTGCGCGGTGAGCAGATGAAGGGCCACGCGGCGACCATCGAGAACGAAGTGCGCCGGATGATCGAAAACTGGGGCGACGAAGGCGAAATCGATCTGCTGGAGTTCTTCGCCGAGCTCACCATCTACACGTCGACCGCATGCCTGATCGGACTGAAGTTCCGCAACCAGCTCGACTCGCGATTCGCGAACTACTACCACCTGCTCGAGCGCGGCACCGACCCGCTCTGCTACGTCGACCCCTACCTTCCGATCGAGAGCTTCCGGATCCGCGACGAAGCCAGGGCCAGCCTGGTGGAGCTGGTGCAGGAGGTCATGACCGGCCGAATCGCCAACCCGCCCACCGACAAGAGCGATCGCGACCTGCTCGATGTCCTGGTGTCCATCAAGGACGAAGAGGGCAATCCGCGCTTCTCGGCCAACGAGGTCACCGGCATGTTCATCTCACTGATGTTCGCCGGTCACCACACCAGCTCGGGCACCTCGTCGTGGACGCTGATCGAGCTGCTGCGCAACCCCGACTATTACGCCAAGGTGCAGCAGGAGCTCGACGACCTCTACGCCGACGGCCAGGAGGTGAGTTTCCATGCGCTGCGCCAGATCCCGAACATCGACAACGCGCTGAAGGAGACGCTGCGACTGCACCCGCCGCTGATCATCCTGATGCGGGTGGCCCAGGACGAGTTCGAGGTGCAGGGATATCCGATCCACAAGGGACAGATGGTGGCCGCCTCACCAGCGATCTCCAACCGCATTCCCGAGGACTTCCCCAACCCGGATGCCTTCGACCCGGATCGCTACGAGAAGCCCCGGCAGGAAGACATCGTCAACCGCTGGACCTGGATTCCCTTCGGCGCCGGGCGACACCGGTGCGTCGGTGCGGCGTTCGCACAGATGCAGATCAAGGCGATCTTCTCGGTTCTGTTGCGGGAGTACGAGTTCGAGATGGCACAGCCGCCGGAGAGCTATCAGAACGACCACTCCAAGATGGTGGTGCAGCTGGCCCGGCCGGCGAAGGTCCGCTACCGCAAGCGCGTGAAGGCGTAGTCCGATGGGCTGCTACCGCATCGAACTCGACGAGGACCTATGCCAGGGGCACGCCATGTGCGAACTGGAGGCGCCCGACGTCTTTCGGGTTCCCAAACGCGGTGCCGTCGAGATTCTCGACAGCGAACCCCCCGACGAGATGCGCGACGACGTTGAGCGCGCCGTAGAGATGTGTCCCACCCGAGCTCTATCCATCGTAGAAAAATAGAAGGCGGATCAATGACTTCATCATCCAAACGAGAAGCACTCGACGACTGGGTCCAGCGCTGGCTGCAGGCCAACAAGGACTCCGAAGCGGCCGGTGACTGGAAGAATCTGGCGGAGTTCTACACCGACGACGCGACCTACGGCTGGAACATCGGGCCCAAGGAAGACGTGATGTGTGTCGGCAAGGACGAAATCCGCGACGTCGCCCTGGGCATGGAGATGGAAGGCCTGGAGAACTGGGTCTACGAGTACCAGAAGGTCCTCGTCGACGAGAAGCAGAACGAGATCGTCGGGTTCTGGAAGCAGATCGCCAACAAGTCCGACGGCACCCGCGACGAGATCTACGGCATCGGCGGCAGCTGGTTCCGGCTGAACGACGACCTGTTGATCGAATGGCAGCGCGACTTCTTCGACTTCGGCCACGTGCAGAAGGCCTTCGTCAAGCTGATCTCGTCGGGCGACCTGACCCCCACCATGCAGAAGCGCATCGAGCGCAGCGTCGCCGGTGAGAAGCTGCCCGGTTACTACCCCCTAGGTGAGGCGCCGGTGCCGATCTGGTGAATACTCGACAGGCGTCAAGTAATCGGCCCCCGGCAGTGACGTGGAAAGTGACGGAGGTCATAATGGTCAGTAGGACAGGAACACGTTCTAATTCTTGCCTAGATTGACCATCCGGCACGGCCGGCCGCCCTGGAAAACCCCGGGGTCGGGTTTTGCGAGTGGAGGTTCGCTGTGAAGACAAAAGGTGCTCTCATCTGGGAGTTCAACCAACCGTGGTCGATCGAGGAAATCGAGATCGGCGATCCGGTCAAAGACGAAGTCAAAATCCAGATGGAAGCTTCTGGCATGTGCCACAGCGACCACCATCTGGTCACCGGCGACATCCCGATGGCCGGTTTCCCGGTTCTGGGCGGTCATGAGGGCGCCGGCATCGTCACCGAGGTAGGCCCGGGCGTCGAGCACCTGGCCCCCGGCGATCACGTGGTGCTCTCGTTCATCCCGTCGTGTGGTGAGTGTCCGGCCTGCCAGGAAGGGCTGCGCAACCTGTGCGATCTGGGCGCCGGCCTGCTGGCCGGCACCGCGGTGTCCGACGGCACCCACCGCATCCACGCCGTGAAGAACGGCCAGCCCGTCATCCCGATGACGCTGCTGGGCACGTTCAGCCCATACATGGTGGTGCACAAGAGCTCGGTGGTGAAGATCGACCCGACCATCCCGTTCGAGGTGGCCTGCCTGGTCGGCTGCGGCGTGACCACCGGTTACGGCTCGGCCGTCCGCAGCGGTGACGTCCGTCCCGGCGACGACGTCGTGATCGTCGGCGTCGGCGGCGTCGGCACCGGCGCACTGCAGGGCGCGCTGAACGCCGGTGCGCGCAACATCTTCGCTGTCGACCCGGTCGAGTTCAAGCGTGACAACGCACTCAAGTTCGGTGCCACCCACGCCTACCCCGACATCTTCAGCGCGATGGCCGGCGTTGCCGAGGTCACCCAGGGACGGATGGCGCACAAGACCATCGTCACCGTGGGCGAGCTCAAGGGCGAGGACATCGACCACTACATGAACATCACCGCCAAGGGCGGCACCGTGGTGGCGACGGCCGTGGCGAACATGGCCGACAGCAATGTGACGCTGAACCTGGCGATGCTGACCCTGATGCAGAAGCGCTTGCAGGGCACCATCTTCGGCGGCGGCAACCCGCACTACGACATCCCGCAGCTGCTGTCGATGTACAAAGCGGGCCGGCTGAACCTCGACGACATGGTGACCAGGCAGTACCGCCTCGAGCAGGTCAACGAGGGCTACGCGGACATGCTCGAAGGCCGCAACATCCGCGGCGTCATCCGCTACACCGACGAGGACCGCTGACCTACTTGGCCCTTTCGGACCTCACGGACCTTCCGGGCCGTGCCCGCCTTGCCCAAAGGCGCGGGCACGGCCCGGAATTCATGGTGCAGCGGCCATGAGTAGCTTCCCGAACCTGTTGCGTGCAGGCCGCATCGGCTCGATGGCGGTGCGCAACAGGCTCGTGATGTCTCCGATGGAGACCATGTACGGCACGCCCGACGGTCTGCCGTCGCAGCGCACCCGCGACTACTTCGCCGCCCGCGCCAAAGGCGGCGTCGGGCTGATCACCGTGGGCGCCACCGGCATCGACCACCTACAGCCAGAAACTCCGGGCGGGCTGCACCTCGGGACCGACGAGGCGGTGAGCGCCCACCGCGCACTGGTCGAGGCCGTGCATGAGCACGGCGCGAAGATCCAGCCGCAGATCGTGCACGCCGGCCCCGACGGGCTCGGGCCCGAGATGCACGGCGTCACGTCGCTGGGCCCGTCGGTGATCCCGTCCTACCTGACCGGGCGCCCCTCGGCCGAGGTGACCGAGGCCCAGCTGACCGGGATCATCGACCTGTTCAAAGCCGCCGTGCGCCGCGCGGCCGAGGCCGGCTACGACGGCATCGAACTGCACGCCGCCCACGGATACATGTTCCTGGGTTCTTTCCTTGCGCCCCAACGTAACCGGCGCACCGACGACTACCGCGGCGACTCCGCCGGCGGCCGCATTCGGGTGGTATTGCAGACCCTGGCCGCGATCCGATCCGAGATCGGCGACGCACTCCCGATCACGCTGCGGATCTCGGGCTACGAGCGGGTGGCCGGCGGCCGCCCGAGCTACGAGACGGCCCAGATGGCACCGCAACTGGTGGCGGCCGGCGTCGACGCCTTCCACATCAGCGGTGGGGTGATCGACCGCCTGGTCACCGGGATGGTCAATGCCGCTGCCGATGGCGACGCGCTCAACGTGGGCGCCGCGGCCGCGGTCAAGCAGGTGGTCGACGTGCCGGTGATCGCGGTGGGCCGCATCCACGACCCCACGCGCGCCGAGCAGATCCTCGCCGACGGCCATGCGGACTTCATCGCCATGGGCCGGCCGATGCTGGCAGATCCGGAGATGGCCGCCAAACTTCACGCAGGCCAGGCGGATCGGGTGCGCCGATGCATCTCGTGCGAGAACTGCATCGACGCCATGGAGCAGCGATTCTCGGTCGACTGCGCGGTGAACCCCCGCACCGGTAAGGAACGCGAGCTGGCGGTGCACCCGGTGGCGCAGCCCAAGCACGTCGTGGTCGTCGGCGGCGGCCCCGGCGGCCTGGAGGCGGCCCGGGTCGCCGCCGAACGCGGTCACCGTGTGACGTTGTTCGAGCGCAACGCCGAACTGGGCGGCGCTCTGGTGTGGGCGTCGATCGTGCATCCGGAGAACGAACCGTTCCTGAGGTATCTGCGCAGTGAGATCGCCGCCAGCACCGTGACACTCGAGATGTCACATCCGGTGGACGTCGACGAGGTCGCCGCGCTGGAGCCTGACGCGGTGATCGTCGCGACCGGCGCGGACATCGTGGTGCCCGACATCGACGGCGCACACAATCCCCGGGTGATCAGCGGTCACGGGGTGCGCGACCTGCTGGCACACCCCGCCGCGCTCCAAGCGGGTCGACGAGTCGTGATCGTCGGCGGCAGCCTCGCCGCGATCCAGCTCGCCGAATATCTCTGCGCCCACGACCGATTCGTCACCGTTCTGGAATCCGGACGCACCGTCGCCGCCGAAGTGGGCCTCAAGCGCCGCACCGAACACATGGACCGGCTCGACCGCCTGGGAGTGCCGCTGCACGTGCGCGCCAACGTGCACCAGATCACCGGCAACAGCGTGGTGTTCACCCCGTATGGCGGCACCCGCCGCGAACTCGCGGCCGACAGCGTGATCATCACCGGACGCCTCGAGGCGGACACCGCCCTGTTCGACGCCCTCACCGATCGGTTGTCCGGCGCCAAGGTGCATGCCGTTGGCGACTGCACCGGTGTAGGACTGATCCGTAAAGCCACCGACGATGGCGCTCGCGCCGCCTGCAGTGTCTGACAAACCCCCAGTATCCGACAACCTAAGGAGAAACTGATGTCCACGACCACCGAACACACTCCAGCACTGGCCGCATCGCAGGCATCTTGGCGCGCCGTGATGTCGCACGACCGCGAGGGCTGGCTGGCCCTGATGGCCGACGACGTCGTGATCGAGGACCCGATCGGGCAGGCCATCACCAACCCCGACGGCAACGGCGTCCGCGGGAAGGCGGCTGTCGCCGACTTCTACGACGCGAACATCTCGGTCAACAACCTTCGCGTCACCTGCGAGGAGACGTTCCCGTCGAGCTCTGCGAACGAGGTGGCGCACATCCTGGTGCTGCGCAGCCAATTCGAAGGCGGAATGACCAGCACGGTGCGCGGCGTGTTCACCTACTCCGTCAACGACGCCGGGCTGATCACCAACATGCGCGGCTACTGGAACATCGACGGCATGCAGTTCGGCCAGGCGGTTCAGTGAGGCTGGCCGGAGTTGGCGCGCCAGCGCCGGCGGAGGTCAGGCGAAGCTGGGACCGCCTCATCTACTCAGCGGCCGCCGAGCAGTGAGTGACCGGCCGCTAGAAGGGTTCGGCGCGGTCGTCGTCGGCGGCTCCCGGGGTATCGGCGCCGCCGTCTCGGCGCTGCTGGCCGAGTGCGGGGCGGGTGTTGTGGTCAACGGCCGCGATGCCGCAGCCGCTGAGGCGACAGTCGCCACGATCAACGACGCCGGTGGCCGCGCCGTCACTCACGCCGGCTCGGCAGCCGATGAGGCGGTTGCCGAGGACTTGATCGCCCTGTGCGAGAGCGAATTCGGCGCCGTCGATGCCCTGGTGAACTGCGCGGGTGCACCCGAGCCGCCGGGGTCGTCGATACTCACGATCACGGCTGCCGAGTTCCGCGCGCTCCTCGACATCCACGTCGGCACCACGTTCGCGACTTGTCGGGCGGCCGCCCCCAGAATGGTGGCCCGCGGCCGGGGCGCGATCGTCAACACCAGTTCCTTTGCCTTCCTTGGCGATTACGGCGGCACCGGCTACCCGGCAGGCAAAGGTGCGGTCAACGGCCTGACGATGGCGATCGCGGCTGAACTGGCCGGGCACGGTGTACGCGCCAACGTGGTGTGCCCGGGCGCCAAGACCCGGCTGTCCAGTGGGTCGGACTTCGAGGAACAGATCGAATCGTTGCGGCAACGCGGCATCCTCGATGACGTCAGCGCCCACGGTGCGCTCGACGCCGCATCACCGGAATACGTCGCCCCCGTCTACGCCTACCTGGTCAGTGACCTTGCCAGTAAGATCACCGGCCAGATGTTCATCGCCTCAGGCGGTTTCGTGGGGCGGTTCGACAAGCCCGCCCCCGTGTTCATCAATTACCGGGATCATCACGACTCGCCGCCGTGGACAATCAGCGAAATCGCGACGATGTTGGCCTGACCTACGCCGTGAGGTCGTATATCAGTACCCTGCCGACCCGCATTGGTGTGAAGTTGCGCTGAACCCATTGCTGGATCAGCGCATTGGTGTCCAGGTGTCCCCACTTGTCCTCGTGGACCGGGTTGGTGACGAGGAAGTAGTGGATTCGCTTGGACAGCGCCATCCGCAGGAACTCGTCGGGCGCCGGAGACGGATCGGTCCCGTTGAATCCACCGACCGGCATCACCGGGTGACCGCTGGCCAGCTGATAGCCGGCCGCACACATCGATCCGATGGTGGCGGCCACCCAGGTGTACCGCTGCGCATCCGCGTCGAGCAGATCGACCAGCTGCCGGTCGGGCACGCCAGAGTCCAGCAAGCTGCAACCGACCAAATGCGTTCCGGTGGTCGATGATTGCGGGGGCAGCAGGAATGCGGGTCCGCTGGCTGAGGTGATCTCGGCGCGCTTGACCGGAGCGACACCCTTGGTCATCGCGGTCACGATGCGCGGAACGGGTCCCGCGATCGGCATTGCGCCAGAATTGCCGCGCTCGACGGTCGTCACGCTGTATGCCACAGGTCCGGCGAGAGCGACCAGTGCGCCTGCCGCGACGATCACCGGCATCGGGATGACGGCGATCATCAGCCCGGCCAGCACCAGCACGGCCGCGAGCGGGATGACCCATCGTAACCACGGATAGAAACCAGGAACGTGTCGCAACACGACCACCGCGGTGGTGGCCGTCAGCGCCACCGCGACCGCCAGCACCGCTTTGACCCACAGACGTTGCCGCTCTTGCCAACTCACCGCAACGCCGATACCCGTCAGCGCGGCGACCGGCGGGGCAAGGGCCACGGTGTAGTACGGGTGAAAAATGCCGGCCATGTAGCTGAACACCCACGCCGTCACCAGCAACCAGAGCACCCACACCAGAATGGCGGCGCGGCGCAGGTCCCGCCGCGCGGCCCGGCCCCGCCACACCAGCACGACGACCGCGAACAGCAGCGCGGCGGGCAGTAGCCAGCCGATGCCACCGATCTGCTCCGGCTCGAACAACCTGCCGACGCCGGGCTGACCCCAGGGGTGCGGCGAAGTCCGGCCACCGGTATGGACCGGCGAGATGAATCCTGGTGAGGCGAGGCTACCCGGCTCGTCGCCATTGAGCCGGCCGAAGCCGTTGTAGCGCAGGGTCAGTTCTAGGATCGAATTGGTCTGCGTCCCACCGATCCACGGCCGTGTGCGCGCTGGCCACAGCTGCACCAGTAGCACCCACCACCCCGCCGCGGCGACGGCGGCGCCCAGCGCCGCCACGAGTTGCCCCAGCCGGGCGAGCAGCGATCGTGGACCGGCCACGAGATACGAGATCGCCAGAGCGGGCACCACCAACGCCACCTCGAGCTGCTTCGTCAGGTACCCGAGTCCCACGAAGCATCCCGACATCAGCAGCCAGCGCAGTCGCCCGTCGTCGATGGCCCGCAGCAGCGCCCACACCGCGGCGATCATCAACAGGACCAGAAGCGCGTCGGGGTTGTTGTAGCGGAAGATCGTCACAGCCACCGGGGTCAGCGCCAGGACCGTGCCGGCCATCAGTGCGGCCGCTTCGCCGAACGGCCGGCGGACGGCATCCCAGAGCAGGGCGACGGAGGCCACCCCGATGACCGCCTGGGGCGCCAGGATGCTCCACGAATTGAGCCCGAACAGGCGGATGGACAGTGCCGGAAGCCACAGCGACAGTGGCGGTTTGTCGACGGTGATCGAGTTGGCGGCGTCCGACGACCCGAACAGCAGCGCCTTCCATGACTGCGAGCCCGCCTGCTCGGCGGCGGAGTAGAACGCGTTGGCCCAGCCCGACCGGTCCAAGCCCCACAGGTAGAGCACGGCAGTCGCGGCCAGCAACACGACCAGCGCCCACCGCTGCGGGCGTATCCGAGTACGTCGGGTAATGGCTTGTGCGACGCCGACTTCCGGCGACTCGACGGTGATCGTCATATCAGCGGGTGGAGGCGCCGAACACCCGTCGCAACGCCACAAATCGCACCAGGGTGGCGACCAGGTTGGCCACGACCAGAACTGACAGTTCCACGCCCTTGCCGACGGTCGGATCGTAACGGTGCAGGAGATACAGCGAGCCGCTGGTGATGGCCAGCCCGAACGCGAAGATCAGCAGGCCGTGGACATGGTGGCGGGCGACACCGGCGCGGCCGCGGATACCAAAGGTGAAGGCCCGATTGGCTGCGGTGTTGGCCAGGGCGGTGAGCAGCAGGGCGGTCAGGTTGGCTGCCTGCGCACCGAGCGCCGGATGCAGCGAAAGATACAGCAGCGCAAAGGCGATGGTGCTGGCGATGCCGATCAGCCCGAAGCGCACCATCTGGCCGACCATGCCGCGGGGGACACCGGGCACCAGCGGCTCGCGGCCCAGCGCGGCCTGCAGGTCACGCAGCGGCAGGGCGCCGGTGGTCAACGCCCGCCCGACCCGCCAGCAGCCTTTGAGGTCTTCGATCGCGGTGGCAAGGATGTCGACGCGCGAGTCCGGGTCGTCGATCCAGTCGACCGGCACCTCGTGGATGCGCAGGCCGGCCTTCTCGGCCAGCACCAGCAGTTCGGTGTCGAAGAACCATCCGGTGTCGGCGACCAACGGAAGCAGCTGGCGGGCAACATCGGCGCGCAACGCCTTGAAGCCGCACTGGGCGTCGGAGAACCGCGCGCCGAGCAGGCCGCGCAGGAGCAGGTTGTAGCCGCGGGACACCACTTCTCGCTTGATGCCACGCACCACCCGTGACGAAGCCGCCAGCCGCGATCCGATGGCGATGTCGGAATGCCCGGACACCAGCGGCGCGACCAACGGCATGAGCGCCGAAAGATGGGTCGAAAGGTCGACGTCCATATAGGCGACGACGTCGGCCGGTGATGACGCCCACGCGGCGGCGAGTGCGCCGCCACGACCCTTGGCGTCGAGGTGGATCACATCGACGTCGGACAGTTCCTCGGCGAGCTTGCGCGCCACCGACAACGTGCCGTCGGTACTGGCGTTGTCGGCCACGACGATTCGGGCCCGGTAGGGCACCTCGTCGAGCAGGAATTGATGGAGCCGTCGCACACAGGAAGCGACGTCGCGCTCCTCGTTGTACACGGGGATGACGATGTCGAGAACGTAGCGACCCCCGACGCCGATCGCAGCAGAGTGCTGCTCGGCCGGCAGGGTGTCGGTCATACCGATGATCGTCGCGTGCCAATCTGCCGTGGCACTGGGCCGGATCTGGGGGGTTGCTGTGAGCCAGCTTCATGATCCGACCCCGGGCGGCTACTCATATGCTTGAGCTCATGACCTCCGTCTTCACCAAGATCATCAACCGCGAACTGCCGGGACGTTTCGTCTACGAGGACGACGAGGTCGTCGCATTCCTGACCATCGAGCCGATGACCGCCGGGCACACGTTGGTGGTTCCACGGGCCGAGGTCGACAACTGGCAGGACGTGGAGCCGGCCGTGTTCAACAAGGTGATGGCGGTGTCCCAGCGGATCGGCAAGGCGGTGTGTGCGGCGTTCGGCGCCGAGCGGTCCGGGCTGATCATCGCCGGGCTCGAAGTGCCGCACCTGCACGTGCACGTGTTCCCCGCGCGCAATCTGTCCGACTTCGGCTTCGCCAACGTCGACCGCAATCCCTCTCCTGCGTCGCTCGACGAAGCACAGGCCAAGATCAAGGCCGCGCTGGCCGAACTCGGCTAGATCCCTGGGGCCACCGGGGTCGCGACGTCGGCGATGCGCGGCAGGCTGACCCGGAAACAGCAGCCCTGGCCCGGCGCGGTCGACACCGTGACGCGGCCACCGTGGGCGTAGACCAGCGAGTCGACGATCGACAGCCCCAGTCCGGTGCCACCGCTGGCGCGGGCGCGGGAGGAGTCGGTGCGGTAGAACCGCTCGAACACCCGCCGGGCGTCCTCCTGTGTCATACCCGGGCCTTCGTCGGCGACTTCGAGCACCGCGTCGTCCGACGAGGTGCCCACCCGCACACTGATTCGGGTGTTCTCAGGGGTGTGCTGCAGGGCGTTGGCCACCAGATTGCCCAGCACCTGACGCAGCCGGGCTTCGTCACCGATTACCTCGGGGGTGCCGGGGCCGTCGAAGACCTCCATGGTGATGGTGCGCTTGGGGGCGATCGACTGGGCATCGTGCACGGCGTCGGTGGCCAAGGTGAGCAGGTCGACGCGGCGCTGTTCGAGCGGGCGCTGCGCGTCGAGACGGGCCAGCAGCAGCAGATCGTCGACCAGTAGACCCATCCGGCGCGACTCGCTTTCGATCCGGGACATCAGCATCTCGACGTCGCGGGCCGCGCCCTGCCGGTAAAGCTCGGCGAAGCCCCGAATTGTGGTCAGCGGGGTGCGCAATTCGTGGCTGGCATCGGTGATGAAGCGCCGCATGCGTTCTTCGGAGGTGCGGGCCTGCTCGGCGGAGTCCTCCGAAGACGCCATCGCGGTCTGGATCTGGGCGAGCATGCCGTTGAGCGCCAGCGACAGCCGGCCGACTTCGGTGCGTGGATCACGTTCGGGCACACGGCGATCGAGCTGTCCGGCGGCGATCGCGGCGGCGGTCTTCTCGACTTCGACGAGCGGCCGAAGGCTGCGGTGCACCACCCAGTACCCGGCGACGCCGAGGATGATCAGGACAGCCGTGCCGATCGCGAACTGCGACCAGGCCAGACTTCGGACGGTGGACTGTATGTCCGACATGTCGATGGCCACCGTGGTCAGTTCGCCGCCGGGCCCGCGCACCGACACCGCACGCCACTCGACCGGCGAATGCTCCAGCGACCCGACCGTCACCGGCACCGGCCCCACGTCGTTGTCGTCGGGCAGGGCAGGCTCGGCGTCACGGTCGTTGACGGCCATCCAGATATGGCCATCGGCGTCGACGCCGCGGACGTAGAAGTTGGACGGCGGCCGGGCCGGGTTGGGCTCCTCGTCGGGTGGGGGCATCCCGCGGGGGGCCTGGGCCCAGCCCCTGGAGGCGTCCAGGAGGGTCTGGTCGGCGCGGTTGATGAGGTCGTGCTGCAGCGTCGAGGTGACGGCGATCCCGGAGGCCAGCAAGCCGCATCCCACGAGCAGCAGCATGGCGGCCACCAGGCCGACTCTCAGCGGCAACGCTCGGTGGTAGGGCGCGGGCATCTCTCTATTGTTCGCGCCTAGCGGCGCGACGCGCCCGATTACCGCGGCTCCCGCAGCACGTATCCGACGCCGCGCAGGGTGTGTAGGAGGCGCTTTTCACCGGTGTCGATCTTGCGGCGCAGGTAGGAGACGTATGACTCGACGACGTTGACGTCGCCGCCGAAGTCGTAGCGCCAGACGTGGTCGAGGATCTTGGGCTTGCTCAACACCGTGCCGGCGTTGATGACGAAGTAGCGCAGCAGGGTGAACTCGGTCGGCGAGAGCGAGACCGGCTCGCCAGCCTTCCAGACCTCGTGGGTGTCCTCGTCGAGCTCGATGTCGGCGAAGGTCAACCGCGAATTGCGCGGCTCCTCCACGCCCTTGCCCGCCCGGCGCAGGATCACCCGTAACCGGGCAACGACCTCTTCGAGGCTGAACGGCTTGGTGACGTAGTCGTCGCCGCCCAGCGTGAGTCCGGCGATCTTGTCCTGGAGGCTGTCGCGCGCGGTCAGGAACAGCGCGGGCGCGTCGATGCCGTCGGCGCGCAACCTGCGCAGCACACCGAAGCCGTCCATGCCGGGCATCATGACGTCGAGGATGACGGCGTCTGGCCGGACCTCCCGAGCGCGATCGAGGGCCGCTGGGCCGCTCGACGCGGTGTGAACCTCGAAGCCCTGGAACTTCAGGCTCACCGACAGCAGTTCCACGATGTTGGTCTCGTCGTCCACGACGAGGACACGTGCCTCAGGTTTGGTTTCGGGTGTTACAGGAGCGGCCATGCTGATAATTTCCTCCCACATTGGTGAACCCACGCCGCCTAGGCGCTGTGAGATTCCTGTGAGTTGGTTTCCCCGTCGGTTGGCCGATACCTCCGGTTACAAACTTTTACCGCTCCTACACTTGTGAAATGGACCTGGCGAAGACGCTTGTTGGCATCGCGAGCGCACCGGTGCGGGTGGGACTGGCCGCAGCCGAGGTCGGGCTCGATGTCGCCAAAGCAGGCGTTGACCTCACCAAACAGGCGCTGGGCGGGGCGGGGGTGGCAGCCTCACCCAGTTCAATGGCGCAGATGTTCGGCTTGGAGGACACCATCTCGCGGGCGAACAAACTCGCTCAATTGCTCGACGACGACGCCCCGCTGGGGCGTGCGCTGGCACCGGACGGCCCGCTGGACCGTCTCATGCGGCCGGGCGGTCTGATCGACCGGCTGACCGCGCCGGACGGTGTCTTGGATCGGTTGACCGCCGAGGGGGGTGGGCTGGACCGGTCGTTGGCGCCGGGCGGGCTGGTCGACCAGCTTCTCGACGAAGACGGCCTGATCGAGCGGATCCTCGGCGAGGAAGGTCTGGCCGACCGGCTGATGGCCGAGGGCGGCCTGGTGGAGAAGCTGACCGCGCGCAACGGCCCCCTGGAGCAGCTGGCCGACGTCGCCGACACCCTGAACCGGCTGGCGCCCGGGCTGGAAGCGCTGGCGCCGACGATCGAGACGCTGCGCGAGGCCGTCACCACACTGAGCCTCGTGGTCAACCCGCTCAGCAACATCGCCGACCGGATCCCGATCCCCGGCCGTCGCCGCAGCTACCCGCCGCCGCGCCCAGTCGGCACCGAGCGGGTCCGCAGCGAGCGGCTGGTCATCGACGACGACGAGCAGTGAGTTCGCTAGTCTGTTAAGCGGTTCCGCCCGGTTCCGGTCGGCCAAGCCTCCTTAGCTCAGTGGTAGAGCAACATACTTGTAATATGTAGGTCATCGGTTCAATCCCGATAGGGGGCTCTCGAACTAAGAGCACACTTGCTGGTCAAGCTCATTTTTCACACTTCGACCATTCCCGACGCCAGGTCCGATTGAGCTGTCGTAACGATCCATAGCAAACATTTGTTAGTACGACTGGCCATTGCCGTACCGCTGCCGCCGAAAGTGGCGACCGTTACCGCGATTTCTCACCTTGTACGTTGGCAGCTCCTGACTGTCGCAGTTAGGACACACAAGCCGCAGATTCTCGCGACGATTGTTCGTTGCGTTTCCATCGATGTGATCAATGATGAACGCGAGTGTCACGCCATTCCACTTACTGTCGATCCCACAGATGGCGCAGCACCCGTCCTGCTGCGCATGCAAGTAATCGCGAACAAAGTGGCCTTGGTGAGACATGCCGCCGCACTGGCCAGTCTCGAGCCACACCTTCAAAAGCATGCTGCGACGGCGCAATTGTTGACATGCGTTGCTGCAGTAGACCCGAGCCTGACGGCCCTCGATAGAGACTCCGCACCCCACGCACTTGACCGTCATGCACTGACGCTACGACTTGCCACCGACAGATTTCCCATTCGCATGCGCCGCCTCATTCACGCCAGTGAGTGTCAGTGGTAGGTCGTAGATTCTGTACGAGAGGCAATGCCGCCGATGCGGCTCAACGCTCACCAAGCGCAGCCAGAAGGTGTACTGCAGCAACGTATGTCAGCAGCTGGCCCGACAGGCCTATCTGAACACTGCTCAGTCCGGCTGCTGCGCGATCTGCGGTGGCACCAACGTATGGCTGGGTCTGCACCTGGCCTTCGTGTTGGACCACATCGACGGCGATCCGACCAACAATCGGCGAGAAAACCTGCGACCGATATGTCCGAACTGCGACTCGCAGCTGCCGACGTACAAGGGCCGCAGCCGAGGCAAGGGCCGCCACTACCGTCGGCAGCGGTACGCCGACGGTCAGACGTACTAGCCGTCGCCCGACGCCATGACGACCCGATTCCGCCCGCTCTGCTTGGCTTGGTAGAGCGCGCGATCCGCGGCCTGTAGGAGATCTTGCGGTGACGTGGTGTCCGCGTCGGTGGCCGCGACGCCGATGCTGATCGAGATCGGGCGCTTGGGCCACGGCGCACGCTGCACGGCCCGGCGGAACCGCTCGCCGAGCACGAACGCACCCTTGCAGGTGGTTTCGGGGAGCACGACGGCGAACTCCTCGCCGCCGTAGCGGAACAGCGAATCGGAGACCCGGAGTTCGGATTGCAGCAGACGGGCAACCCCACGCAGCACCTCGTCACCGGCCGGGTGTCCGTGGATGTCGTTGAATGCCTTGAACAGGTCGACGTCAATCATGATCAGTGACAAGGTGCTGCCGCGGGTTCGCGCCCGCATGCACTCCTCGTCGAGAGTCATGTCGAACGAGCGGCGGTTTTTCACTCCGGTCAACACATCGGTTACCGATTGAGACTCCAGGTGCACTCGCACCTTCTCGATGTCGCGCTGATACTCCTGCAGCAGTTCCACGTACTTCTCCTGGTCCAGCACCGCCTGCTCCAGAGTCTCGATGCTGCGGCGTAGCTCGAGCTGCACGATGATCTCGCGGGACAGAATTGCCAGCGCCTCCCGCTGTGTCTCGCTGAGGGTTCGCGGCTGGCGGTCGATCACACAAATGGTGCCCAGCGCCTCACCGGTCGGCGCCACCAGCGGCGCGCCGGCGTAGAAGCGGATGTGCGGATCGCCGGTCACCAAGGGGTTGGTCGCGAAGCGTTCGTCGGCGGTGGCATCCTCCACGGTCATCACGTCATCGGGCTTCATGATCGCGTGAGCGCAGAACGCCTGCGAACGCGGAGTTTCGCTGACCCCGAGACCGAAGTCGGCTTTGAACCATTGCCGATCCTTGTCCAACAACGAGATGAGCGCGATGGGCGTGCCGCAGATGGCCGACGCCAACTTGACGAAGTCGTCATAGGCCTGTTCCGGCAGCGAGTCCATGATGTTGTAATCCGCAAGGACATTCAGTCGCTCGCGCTCGTTGGCTGGTATCGGAAAAGCGGCCTCTGACATGTACTCCCCCATCAGTCCTTGACACCAGTCACTGATATCTCACAGCTACCCCCGTCAGTAGGATCTTAACGTGATGGTGGAACGTGGTCGGTGACAACGCCACTACCTACGGTGTACAACGCTTGAGTGGTGACCGATTTCGACGTCCAGCGCTTCAGTACCTGGCTGGCCGAGGTCACCGGTCAGGCGGCCGACGTGGCGGTGACGCCGATTCGTGGTGGCGGCAGTTGCGAGATGTTCCGCATCGACCGGCTCGGCGAAACCTGGGTGGTGCGCCGCGCCCCTGTGGCCGCGGTGTCCGACACCGCGCACCAAGTGATCCGCGAAGCGCGCATCATAGAAATTCTTGAATCACAGGGTATTTCAGTTCCGACAGTCTTGGCCCGCTCCGAAGACCCCGCCATCCTCGGCGCACCCTTCTTCGTGATGTCCTTCGTCGACGGTGATGTCATCCGCCGAGACGGACTGCCCGAGGGGCTACGGCAGGACCCGGAGTCGCAGGACAAGATCGGTGAGCAACTCGTCGACATCCTGGCACGGTTGCACGCTGTCGACTGGGCGTCGACCCCGCTGGCCGAGATGTCCCATCCGCACGGCTTCCTCGACCGTCAGGTGGATCGCTGGCTCGGTCAGCTCGACGACTACCGGGTCCGCGACCTGCCCGACGTCGACGATCTCGCCACCTGGTTGCGCGACCACATGCCGAAGCACGGCGATCTGACCGTCATGCACGGTGATTACAAGGTGGACAACGTCATCTGGGCGCCCACCGCCCCGCCACGTATCGCCTGCGTAGTGGATTTCGAGATGACCACCGTCGGCGATCCACTCATCGACCTCGCCTGGGCGATGATCTTCTGGCCCGAGGAGGGCAACTCCATCGCACTGGCCGCTCCCGGCACGCCCAACGGCATCCATCCCGACCACTGCCAGACACCGGAGCAGCTCGTGCAACGGTACGCACGGTCGACCGGCCGGGACCTGTCCGACTTCACCTGGTATCAGGTGTTCAGCGCGTGGAAGCTCGCCATCGTCTTGGAGGGCTCGTACGCCAAACATGTTCGCGGCCAATCCCGCAACCCGGTCCATGAGGTCTTCGGCGCGATCGCCGACGGTCTGCTCACCCGCGCCAGGAGGTTCGCCCGATGACCGACCCACTGTTCGACGTCTCCGGCCGCGTCGTGCTGATCACCGGTGGTAGCCGCGGACTCGGCGCCGCCATGAGCATCGGCCTCGCCGAGCGCGGTGCGAAAGTCGTCATCGCCAGCCGTAAGCTGGCCGCCTGCGAAGCACTGGCCGATCGGATCAACACCCAAGGCGGCGAGGCGTTCCCACTGCAGTGCCATGTCGGCGACTGGGAACGCCTGGGGGCCGTCGTCGACGCCGCCACCGAGCGTTGGGGCCGGCTGGACGGCCTGGTGAACAACGCGGGGATGAGCCCGCTGGCCCCGTCATTGCTCGAAACGTCGGAGACGTTGTTCGACAAGGTGATCGGAGTCAACCTCAAAGGTCCGACCCACCTTACGGCCCTGGCCGCGAATGCCATGGCGAACACCGGCGGCGGATCGATCGTCAACATCAGCTCGCTCGCGTCGGTGAAACCGACCCCCGTCGCGCCGATCTACGGCGCCGCCAAGGCCGGTCTCAACGCGCTCACCAAAGCGTCGGCACTCGAATTCGCCGCCGCCGGGGTTCGGGTGAACTGCATCGTGTGTGGAACATTCGACACCGACGCCGCATCGGGATTCGTCCGCAACGCCGACATGCTGCCCGACGTCGTGAAGCCGATCGCACTGGGGCGGGTCGGCCGACCCGACGAGGTCGTCGGCGCCGTGGTCTACCTGCTGTCCGACGCGTCCAGCTACACCACCGGATCGTTGATGACGATCGACGGTAGTGTCACCGGCTAGTCAGCTGTCGCGGCGGATCCCCTCGATGAGGTACTCGATCTGTAGCGAGAACAACTTGTCGATCTCACCGGCGGTCACACCATCGGGGTGGCTGCCGGCCAACCGATTACGACCTACCGGCACGTCCAACGGCGGGTGGTCCATCGCGACGAATCCCACCGTCGCCCAGGTCAGCAGCCGGCATGCGCGCACCGCGCCTTCGCGCGACATCCCGTCGCGGCGCATGCACTTCAGCAGCGGCCGGGACGCCTCCAGATAGGCCGGTCGCTTCACCTGGAGGAAGAGCCTGCTGTCGGCGGCCTCGGTGAGCCGTTGCCGCAGTTGACCGGTCCAGCGCCGCGCATAGTCCGGCCATGCTTCGTCACTGCCCGGGTCCGGCGCCACGTCAGCCAGGAAGTGGTCCGCGACGGCTGCCAGCAGAGCGTTCTTGTTGCCGATGCGGGCATACACCGGCGGTGGCGTCACCCCGAGCCTGCCGGCCACACTGCGCATACTCACCGCGTCGAGCCCACCCTCACGAAGGATGTCGACGGCGGCAGCCACGATTTGCTCTGGTTGCAAGTCGATTTCGCCGGTCATGAGATCTTCAGCGCGATCTTGCCGATGTGACTGCCTGCCTGCAACACGCGGACGGCGTCACCCACCTCGGTCCAGTCGAAGACATGACTGATGTGTGGCGTGATCCCGGCGGTGGTGATCAGCTCACACAGTTCGACGAAGCTCAGCACGCTGCCGACGGTGATGCCGATGACCCGAATGTTGTTGAGCATCAAGTCGGCAACCGGTATCGGCGCGGCGTCGAACCCCGTGAGCACGCCGATCACCGCGACGGTGCCGCCCATCCTGGCGGCGCGCACCGAGTGGGCCAACGTCTCCGGGCCGCCGAGGTCGACCACCAGATCCGCGCCGCGTCCTCCGGTGATGCGCTTGACCTCGTGCTCCCAGTCCGGCGTATCGAGATAGTTGATGAGATGCGCCGCGCCGAGGGCAGATCCGATCTTGAGCTTCTCATCGGACGATGAGGTCAGGATGACTTCCGCACCGAGCGCGTGCGCGAACTGGACGGCGAACAACGAGACACCCCCGGTGCCCTGTGTGACGACGACATCGCCCGGCCCGATTCCGGCCTCCAGCAACGCATTCCATGCGGTGACCCCCGCGCATGGCAGAGTCGCGGCTTCGATGTCACTCAAATGCACTGGCGTCGCCACCAGCCCGTCGGTTGCCGCGACGCGGTACTGCTGCAACCAGCCGTCCCCGCTGTCGCCGGGCAGTTCGGCCTTGGCCTGCGGGGTGGGCGGACCGTCGTGCCAGCCCGGGTGAAAGGCGCCCATCACGCGGTCTCCCACCGAGAAGTCGGTGACGTCGGGCCCGATCGCCACCACTTCGCCCGCGCCGTCGCTCATCGGGACACGAGGCCACTCACCCCAGATCAGTCCGGCCAGATTCACCATGTCGTGATAGTTGACGCTCGACGCGTTGACCTTCACCAGCACTTCACCCGCACCGGGGTCCGGCAACGGCCGCTGCTCCGGTTCCGGCGCCGCCCCTTGCGCCGTCATCACCATCGCCGTGTAGGTGGTCATGCGATTCCCGCTTCCTGCCTCAGCTGTTGCCACTTCTGTTGCGCCGCAGGGCGACGCGACGGCAGGTGTTCCGTCGGCCACCCGTCGACGGGTTGGTACTTCTTGAGTACATGCCGGGCCAGCACCGACTTGTGCAGCTCGTCCGGGCCATCGCCGATCGACCCGAATCGGGTTATCCGGTACCACTGCTCGACGGGCAGATCACCGGAGTACCCCAGCGCTCCACAGACCTGAATGGTGCGGTCGAGCACCGCCAGGACGACCTTCGACACGTGCGCCTTGACCATGCCCAGGTCGGCGCGCACCGCGCTGGCCCCCAGCCGATCCATCTTCCAGGCGGTGTGGAACGTCAACAACCGTGCGGCCTGAACTTCAGTGTGCGACAACGCGATGAAGTCCTGAACCATCTGGTGTTCACCGAGCAGACGCCCGTGCGACTGCCGCGACACGGCGCGCTCCCCCATGATGTCCAGTGCGCGTTGCGCTTGCCCGAGCCAGCGCATGGCGTGGTGGATCCGGCCACCACCGAGGCGCTGCTGGGCCAGCAGGAAACCCGCACCTCGCTGCCCGATCAGATGATCCGCCGGTACCCGGCAGTCCCGCAACACCACCTCAGCATGGTTACCGCGTCGGCCGTAATCCGGGTCGGGGTGAGCCATCGTGGGAATCTCCCGGACGATCTCGAGTCCTGGCGTATCGGTCGGTACTACGAAGATCGACGCGTGACGGTGCGGCCGTTTGTCGGGGTCGGTCTCGGCCACCACCAGGATGATGTCGGCGCACGACGCGTTGGTGGTGAACCACTTATGGCCGTTGATGATCCAACTGTCGCCGTCGGCCACAGCCGTCGTGGCGATGACGGTGGGATCGGCACCGGCCAGGAACGGCTCCGTCAGGGCGAAGGCACTGGCGATCTCACCGCGCAGATTCGGGAACAGCCAGCGCTGCTTCTGCGCCTCGTCGGCGCCGTGGGCAAGCAGTTCCATATTGCCGCTGTCCGGGGCCTGCACACCGAACAGTTCCATCGATATCATGCAGCGGCCGATGATCTCCGACATCAGGGCCAGTTTGAGTTGACCGCCGCCGGTACCGCCGAGGCCGGGATCGAGGAACATCCCCCAGAGCCCCTGCGCTTTGACGCGATCCTGCAGATGACGCTTGACGGCCTGCCATTCCTCGGCAGGCAGCTCGGACAGGATCGGCTCCAGCGGGATCACGTCGGCATCGATGAACTCCCGCATCCATGCCAGCTGTTCGGCGAACTCGGGGTCGGTTTCGAAATCCCACGCCATGACAGCCCTTCCGCCGAGTCAGATCACAGTGTAATCATGGTGTGATCGTCGAGCGCAACACCGCGGAGGTCCGACCGATGAGAGCTTGGCAGGTGCACGCCCCCGGTGAGCCCGAGGCTGTCTTGCGGTTGGTGGAGCGCGAGGTGCCCGACCCCGGGCCCGGACAGGTGCGGGTCCGCGTCGCGGCGGCCGGAATCGGGCTGCCCGACGTCCTGATGTGCCGCGGCACCTACCCGCTCACCCCTGCCGTCCCCTTCACCCCCGGCCAGGAGCTGGCTGGCACGGTCACCGCGGTCGGTCCCGGGGTCGACGTCCCGCTCGGCTCCCGGGTCATGGGCGTCAGCGATTTCATGAACGGCAACGGCTCGTTCGCCGAGGAAGCATTGGCGCAGGAGACGTCGGTCGTCCCGGCGCCCGCGACACTCGACGACTGCGCCGCCGCCGGCTTCTGGATCCCCAACGTCACCGCGTGGACCGGCTTGGTCGATCGCGGGCAGCTGAGAACCGGGCAATGTCTGGCGGTGCTCGGTGCAGCCGGTAGCAGCGGCATCGCGGCCGTCCAACTCGGTAATGCATTGGGAGCCACAGTGATTGCGGTGGTCGGCGACCAGACCCGTGCCGAATTCTGCCGGTCGTTCGGCGCGGGCCACGTCGTGGTGGCCAGAGGCGACGCCGCCGACGACGGCCGTCCCCTGGCTCGGGCCTTGCGGGAGATCACCGACTGGCAGGGCGTCGACATGATCTTCGACCCGGTCGGCGGGGCTCAGGGCAGCAATGCAATGGGTGCGCTGGCCCGCGGCGGCCGACACCTCGCCGTCGGTTTCGCCAGCGGCAGTTGGCCGACGGTCGACGTCCAGATGATGGCGGTCACCAACACCTCACTGGTGGGTGTTCTCGCCGCCCCGGAGTCGCGCGAACACACCGAGTTCGTGCTGCGCGGTCTCACCGACCTCCTCGACCGCGGCGCCATCCACGACACCGTCCGGACTCGGTGGCCTTTCGCCGACGCTCCCGCGGCGCTCACGCGGGTTGCCGGCCGCAGTCAACCGGGCAAGTGCGTCCTTGTCGTGTGACCAGAGGGTCAGGCCAGGGCACACCTTTCGACGTCGAGCAACTGCTCGCCGCGCCGTTCCTCGTCATAGGCCTCGCGGCCACCGCGCAGGCCGAACAATCGCTTGGACACCAACAGATAGATGACCGCGGCGACGTTGATGACGAACGCTCCGCCTCGGGTGAATGTGACCCCCTTGACCAGGAGGTCGTAGACCTCCAGCGGCAGGAAGATCGACGTCGCGACCACGGCGAAGTATTCACCCCAGCGCGACAGCAGCCACAAACCGACACCCTCGATCAGCTCCAGCAGCGCGTAGACCAGCAGCGCGACGAACACCAGCATCAACGTGCTGGGTTTGGTGGCCAGCGCCTTCTCCAACTCGTGCACGGCGGTCATCTGGTCGACTCTGATTCCCGACGCCCGCAGCAATGGCAGGTCGCGTTCGACGGCGGCTTGGATCGAGCCCCGCGCGCCACGGAACTGCCATACCGCCCACGCGGCAAGCGCGATCAGCAGCGCCCGTACCCACCGCTCCACCGCCAGCGCCCGCACGATGATCGCCTGCCGCAACGCGCTGCCACGAAGGATCAGCGGGGCGTGGTCGGCGGGGCCGCGGCCATGGGGAGGTCCGATGACGAACTCTCCGCACCGCAGGCAACGCCACACTTCGCCCAGCCCGGTCGTCCCACTCAACCGCTCGGCGAGGGCGGCGTCGTCAGGTGCATAGGTGACGTGTCCCCGCCGCGCACAGGTGAACAGTTCCCAGCGGTTGATGCCGCGGGGTGAGTTCGCAGCCTTGCGCTGCTGCTTCGATGTCGCCACCCATCCATCATGTCGCCTCTCGGTGTCAACCACCTGGGGCTGTCACGATCGGGGCCAACTTCGCGCGTAACCGCTCCCCAAAGGCGTCGACTTAGCTTAATATTCGCTGAGAAAGCAAACGGGTGCACGGCCGCCTCGGCGGTTTGGCACCCGCATCGGGGGGTTTGCCTGAAGTCCGCCGACTTCACTGGCAACAGACGACGCACAAAGGCGGTACTTCCGTGGCAAATGTCCAGCGTGGCGCACGAGCTGGTGCGGCCGCCGTCGCATTGGGCCTGTCTCTGGTATGGCCGACCGTCGCCATTGCCAACGCGGACAGCCCCGACGGCGGTTCGTCATCCGCATCGGCCGGCCCGGCAAAGTCCACTAGCGGGGTCGCAAAATCGGCTCGCACGGCCAAACCCAGCCAGAACAACACCGCATCGGCGTCGTCGAAGGCGCCGTCCGCCGCCGGCAGTGGCGGCCGCAAGCCCACGTCAGCGGCGCGCGTCCAGGCCGGCATCCCGGCCACGACGAGCGTCGAGAAGCCGACGGCGCAGTCCAGTCGCACGGTCTCCGATGCCACATCCGCCGCGAGCGCCGACTCCGGGAACACTCCGGCTCAGACGACCGACAACCAGCAACCGGCCACCAGCTCCCCCGCCCAGGCGGTGAGCGCCACACCAACCCCGGCGACCGCCAAGGCAACGACGATCACCGCCTTCCGGATGCCCTCGGCCAGTGCGTCGCCCACCGATGTGCTGACCAGTCTGGTGGGCTCGATTCAGGGGCTTTTCGAGGGCGCTGCACTCTTGGTGCGCCGCACGTTCTTCAACGAGGCACCGACGGTCGCACCCGTTCAGCTGACCGGTGAGACCACCGGGCCGATCACCGGGAACATCGATGCGACCGACCCCGAGGGCGACCACATGGTCTACAAGGTGACCCAGCAAGGCCATTACGGCACTGTCGTCGTCAATTCGGACGGCAGCTACACCTACACCCCGACCGCGGACTTCAAGGGCGTCGATTCGTTCGTCGTCTCAGCGACCGACACCGGACTGCATATCAACCTGCTCAACTGGTTCCGAACCCCCAGCACCTACGCGGCCGGTGCCGTTTACCAGGAGCCCGCAGGCACCCCGAAAATCACCTACACCTTCACCTACGGCAACGGGTCGCAATTCTGGTCGAGCGCCGCCCGGGCGGAGTTGGCGGCCACGGCCGTCTACCTGTCGAGCTACTTCGAGCCGCAGTACAACGTCAACATCACGTATGCGGTCACCGGCCAGTACTCGCTGGCGGGCTCGACCCTGGCATCGGCAGGCAGCGACCTGATCAGTAACAGCGGCTTCTCCTCGACGGTGGTGCAGAACAAAATCCTCACCGGCGTGGATTCCAACGGCACGGCCGCCGACGGCACGATCGACTGGAACTTCGGCTACGGCTGGGGCTACTTCGCGACGGTGCCCGCGGGAAGCTACGACTTCCAGTCCACGGCGATGCACGAGCTGATGCACACCTACGGATTCCTGTCGGTCGTCGACAAGGCGGGCAACAACACCGTCGAGAACTGGACGATTTTCGACAAGTACATGGTCGACAAGAACGGGAACTCCGTGTTCAACGGCACGACGTTCAACACCGCCTCCAACGCGAACCTGACCGGCGGCGTCAGCAACGGCATGTTCTTCGGCGGCGCCAACGCGATGGCAGCCAACGGCGGAAACCCGGTGCCGCTGTACAGCCCGAACCCGTGGGAGTCCGGCAGTTCGATGTCCCACCTCAACGACGATTACTACACCGGCGCCAACCAGAAACTGATGAACGCGTCATCGGACACCGGGCTGGGCGTCCGGACACTGAGCACCATCGAGATCGGCATCATGAAGGACCTCGGCTACACGATGGTGTCGTCGTCCCCGACCGTCGCGGTGCTGTTCATCGGCCTGATGCTCGTCCGCCGCCGGCGGCAGTAGCAATCTGAAAGGTCAGTTGCTTCCTGGGCAGGAGATCGTGAGGAACACGGTCGTGTTGACAGGCGGGTGATCCCCTCGCAGGCCGTCGACACCGGTGATCTTGCACTCTGACAACGGCCGGTCGCTGCCGCTCCCGGCGGCGAAGTTGTACTGGACGTTGTAGCCCTGGCTCTGCAGCGCCAGCATGCCATCGGCGGCATTCTGGTTCTGGTTGAAGGCACGTGGCGGCATCTGGATGACCCCCTTCTCCGTGGGAGACGGGGCCGGCTTGCTCGTCGAGGCACTGCTCGAGTTGGTGGACGACGGGCTCTCCTTGGACGACTGGCCGCAGCCCGCTGAAAGACCGGCTACCGCAATGACTGCCAGAAAGCCGCCGACCAGCGTGAGCTGGCGAGACATCGTGATTGACCGATTAATGCCGTGCTTGACCATGCCGCAAAACCTATCGGCCTGCGCAGAGCCGTCAAACCCGATCAGCCCATTCCCCCCTCCGCGTAAGCAGATGTTCGCCCGCACGCAACCTTCCCGACATCACCATCCCATCGCACTCCCGCTGATATTCTCCGACGAATCGGGGGTGCGGCGACGATGCCCATGAGGTCAATCCGGACACGAAGCGCCAGTCGGGCGACGTGGATCTCGCTCGTCGCTGTCGCCGCGACCCTTGTCGCCCTTGCGTATTCGGTCATCCCGTCCGGCCGGACCCCTGCCCTGCCCGGCGCTATCAGCGGTCCGTATGCAACGCTGCTGTCGGCATCCACCGACCTGGGTCCATCCGGCGCAGGTGCGGTCCAGCTGGTGGCCGGGCTTCGGGACGATTCCCGACCCGCGACACTGATCGACTGGGCACGGCAGCACGCACTGTCGGTGCGCTGGCGCCCCGGTGACCGCTGGGCCACGGTGACCGGCGCGGCCCCCGCGATCGGCCTCGCGTTCGCCGTAGCGGTTCACGACTTTCGCAGACCAACCGGCCAGGTCTTCTACGCCTCGCCGCAGCAGCCAGCCGTCCCCGCACCGGTTGTGGGCGATGTGACCGAGCTCGGCCGCATCCTCGGATACGTCCCGCACAACGAATCGGTGCCGGTCATCGTGCCGCTGGACGTGCCCGATAAGGGGCTCGGGCCTGCCGCGTTGCTCCGCACCTACAACGCTGCGCCGCTGCGCGAAAGCGGCTACACCGGACATGGTTCGACAGTTCTGGTGTTCGCCTTCGACGGGTTCGACCAAGAAGACCTCGACATGTTCGCGTCCGCTTTCGACTTGCCCAAGTTCACCCCAGAACTTATGGGCGACATGCCATCTCAGCGCAGCGGCGAAGCGACCATGGACCTGGAAGCCATCCATGCCGTGGCGCCCGACGCCAAGACCGTATTGGTCAACGCCCGCGGCACGGTGTCCGGCGACGCCACCTATCAGAAGATCGGTGCCTTGATGGAAGAGGCGGATCGTCGTTATCCCGGTGCCGTATGGAGCTTTTCGATCGGCTGGGGATGCGACAAGGTCGCGACCGCGGCAGACCTGATCCCGGCCCGTTCCGCACTGCGGGCCGCACTGCGGCATGGCAGCACCGCGTTCAACGCCAGCGGCGACCTCGCCGGGCTGGAGTGCAAGGGTGGCCACAACTGGTCCTCGCCACCGTCACCCGAGGATGTCGGCCTGGATTCGGTGGCCTCTCTGCCCGAGATGACCGATGTCGGCGGGACCACGTTGTCCACCGACGCCGGCGGGCGTTGGCTGGCCGAACAGTCGTGGTTCGCACCCGCTATCTCCCATGGCACGGGCGGTGGGGTGTCCAACCTGTTCGAGCGGCCACCGTGGCAGACGGGGCTACGCGTAGCGGCTCCGCCCGGGCGGCGACTCACCCCGGACATCGCGGCAGTCGCTGACCCTTACACCGGTGTCCGCATCGTCTTTCGGCGCCAGCACGTCATGGGTGGCGGCACCTCACTCGCCGCGCCGATCTGGGCCGGGATGACAGCGCTTATGAACGACTATCTTCGGCGCAACGGAGGCGGCCCCATCGGGGAGTTGAATCCCCTTTTGTACGAGATCGCCCAGGGCGCAAGGCTTCCCGCTTTCCATGACGTCACCCTGGGCGGCAATGCCGTCGATGACGCGGGCCCGGGCTATGACCTCGTGACAGGACTGGGAACTCCTGATCTCGATCATTTGGCGCGCGACATTCTGGCGCTGCAGAAATGCGGTGCCGGATGCGGCTGAGCATGGCGTGCCCGGTGTGCGGCACCGCGGTGCCCGCCGGGGTGTTCTGCGGAACTTGTGGTGCGCAGCTGAATCCGCAGCCCGGGGATGGCCCGCGGTGGTTGCGCCCACGCGCATTCTGCGCCGCGCCCGACGAGCACGTGTTGCGGCCGGCGATCGCCAGTTCGCTGTTCCCGCACCTGAGTCAATTCTCCCGCACACCATTCAATCTGGGTCTGGTCCTCATCATCGTGGCGATGGCGGTCGCCATCCAGTTGGCTCTGCCTGGCGCCTTGGTGACCGTCTCGGCACTCGGCCTGCCCTTGCTGTTCGCGATCTACCGGCATCAGTCCGGGATCTACCGCGACATTTCGCGCAGTGCGCTGGTGATCACCGTCGTGTTGGGGATCGCGATGGGCGTCGGCTGGGTTTTCGTGACGGGTGATCTGGTGATTCGGGAAACGGGGGCGCCATTCGATGCCGGTATCGCGGGGCACCGAGTGCTGCGCGACGGGCTCGGGGTCGCGGAGGGCGGCGCCCTACTGATGATGGTTCCCGCGGTTGCGGTTCGGCTGCTGCGGCCCGGGGCGCGGGAATCGTTGAGCGGCTTTGTGATAGGCGTCCTCTCGGCCCTGAGCTTCACCGCGGCCGCGACGTTCACCCGGCTTGCACCGCAATTCGCGGCCGCCACCGTCGCCAAGAACCGGCCGGTGGAGTGGCTGCTGGTGGAGGCCGGTATCCGTGGGCTGGCCATACCGCTCACCGCGGCCTGCGCCGGCGGATTGATCGGTGCCGCACTGTGGTTCAAGCGCCCGGGCGGTGCGGTCCGGTTGCGCCGATCGCTGGTGGTTGCCGCCTTGACGATCTTCGGGGTGATCGTGTTGGGGGTCTACGCGATCGTCGGCATCACCGACGTGGCCGGCCTTGCGCAGGAGAAGATGCTCGCCCTGCACATCGCGATGGCGTTGGTCGCGCTGCTCGCACTGCGCCTCGGTCTGCAACTCACCCTGCTGCACGAGCAGCCCGATCCCGCGCGCGGCAAGCCGCTGCTGTGTCTGCACTGCCGAAACGTGGTGCCCGAGATGGCGTTCTGTCCGTCCTGCGGTGCGGCAAACCACGCGTCATCGGCCAAGTCCCTAGCCGACCGGCGCGCGGTCATCCCGACGGCAGGAGCGCAGACCGACGCGGCGGCCGAGCTCTGGCCGGGCTACTCGGTGGATGCGCGGACATACACGTCCCCGCCGTTGTCCCGCACGTCGAGTACCCGTGTACTCAGCTCGTGGCTCGTGGTGATCGTGGTGATCACGACACCGCTGATCGCACTGTCTGCAAGCATCGCGGAGCCGGCTGTCGTCTACAACTGCCCGCCGGATTGCGGTCGGCCGCCCACCGGAACGCCAGTCGCGGCGCTGCCCCGGTTCACCGCTGCCGACGGCCGGTTCTCGGTGTCCTACCCCGCACCCGGCTCGGCCTACGATCTCTCCTTCGCCGACGACGGCGTGGCGGCACAGTTCACCGGCGGGGACGGCGGCACGATGAAGCTGTGGGGCATCCCGGCCGGCGGAAAGTCGGCCAGAGAGGTCGCCGAGGCGTTTCTGGCGGCGCGCTATCCGGACGCCCGAACGGCCTACGAGATCCCGAACGCGATGGTCGGCTACCAGGTCGGCTACGGCGAGGTCGCCGACATCTGGCCGCAGGACGGCGACGCCAGTTACCGGCATCTGCGGCTGGTGATCCTCGTCGCGGTCAAGCACGACCTGGCGCTGATCGCCGGCGCCATCGGTCCCTACCGCGAGTTCAGCCCGACGTTCGGCCCCGGCCGGCCGGCGAGCGCCAACCTGGAACTCGCGATGGACTTGGACAAATACGTCAACAGCTTCTCCTGGCAGGGCGATCCGGCTCGCTGACCGATGAGCCGTCCGCCGGTCAGCGGCCGAACGTTCCGGTGAGCAGCAGCACCGCACCGATGACCACCAGCGCGACCGCACTGATCTCGGCTTGGCGGCGCTGTATCCACGCCCGCAACCGCTCCAGCGGTCGGTCGAATCGCTTGGCCGCCACCGCGTGGGCCAGCACCGGCAGCAGCGTTCCCGAACCCGCGACGGCCACGAAGCACCCCACCGCGGCAACTTGGGCGGCCGGCCCGAGCGTGGCCGCGTCGATCGCCAAACCCGCTGCGGCACAGGCGACGATGATCTTCGGGTTGAGAACTCCGAACGCCACTCCGATCGTCGTGGTGCGGACCGGGGACCACCTGCCGATGGCGTCGAGCCAATTCGACGATCGCACCGCTTTCTTTCGCCGCAACCACAACCACACGCCGGTCACGATCAGTACGGCACCGCCGACCAGCCGCAGTCTCAACTGCCACACCGACGACGTCTCGGCCGAGCCGCCCAGGAGCCTGGGAACGTTGAGGAACAGCACCGTCAACACCGTCAGACCGGTCACCCAGCCGGCCGCGAACGCCAGTCCCGCGGCGCGGGGGCGCGTTGAATACAGCACCAGCAGCAGGGCGGGCAGTATCGAGATCGGGGAAAGGGCGACCACCAATGCCAGCGGTATCAGCCCGGCGGACACCGCAGCCCAGTCACCCGACACCCATCACCTCCGGTCAGCAGCGCCAAGTTACGCAGTCCGGGCCGCCGGCGACAGCCTTGCGCGCAGCGTAATTCGAGGGCGGTCAGTCCTCGTCGGCGGTGTCCGATCGCGGCCTCGGGTCGCCGAACAGCGGGCGCCGCAGAGGCTGATGCCCGTGAACGCCCTCGGCGTACGCGGTTTCGGCGTGCTGGGTGAAGTCCACCCCCGCCGTCTCGTCCTCGGGACTGAGCCGGAAGCCGATCGTGCGATCGATGAGCTTGGCGAGCGCGAACGACATGATGAACGCGTACGCCGCCACCACGACCATCGCGACCGCCTGCTTGCCCAATTGAGCCAGTCCGCCGCCATAGAAGAGGCCCTGCGGCCCGCCGGTCATCACCGCGGTGGCCAGGAAGCCGATCAGCAGCACCCCGACCACGCCGCCGACGAAGTGCACACCGACCACGTCGAGCGAGTCGTCGTAGCCGAACCTGAA
Organism: Mycolicibacterium aromaticivorans JS19b1 = JCM 16368; assembly: GCF_000559085.1. Taxonomy (NCBI): domain Bacteria; kingdom Bacillati; phylum Actinomycetota; class Actinomycetes; order Mycobacteriales; family Mycobacteriaceae; genus Mycobacterium; species Mycolicibacterium aromaticivorans. The sequence goes on from NZ_JALN02000001.1 coordinate 2,029,213, forward strand.
TTTCAGGCCGATCGCGAACGAACACACCACGCCCGCCGCCACCCCGACGATCGCGGCGCCGAGGGTGTTCACGGTGCCGCACGACGGTGTGATCGCGACCAGCCCCGCGACGACGCCGGAGGCCGCACCGAACGTCGTGGGGCGGCCGTCGCGGATCTGCTCGACCGACAACCAACCGAGCATGCCCAGGCAACCGGCCACCAATGTGTTGAGGAAGATGGCCGCCGCCGTGCCGTTGGCGGCGAGGGCGGATCCGGCGTTGAAGCCGAACCAGCCGAACCACAGCAGTCCGACGCCCAGCAGAACGAAGGGCAGGTTGTGCGGACGCATCGCGTCGACCTTGAACCCGATGCGCGGACCCAATACCAGGGCCAGGGCCAGGGCGGAGGACCCGGAGACGATCTCGACGACGAGGCCGCCGGCGTAGTCGAGCACCCCGAGCTTGAAGAGCCAGCCGCCGGGCGCCCAGACCCAGTGCGCGACAACGGCATACACCACGATCGACCAGACCGGCACGAAGATCATCCAGGCGGCGAACTTTGCCCGGTCGGCGATCGCGCCGCTGATCAGCGCGGCGGTGATGATCGCGAAGCTGAGCTGGAAGGTGGAGTAGAGCAGTTCGGGAACCTGGCCGTGCACGGTGCCGGGGCCGATTCCGGCCATCCCGATGTGCGACAGGTCGCCGATCACGCCGCCGAGGCTGGTTCCGGAGAACGCCAGCGTGTAGCCGAATAGCAGCCAGGCCACGGTGACCAGCGGGATGGCGATGAAGCTCATCATGATCATGTTGAGCACACCGGTCGTGCGGACCATGCCGCCGTAGAAGATGGCCAGTCCCGGTGTCATCAACAGGACGAGCGCTGTGCTGGCCAGCAGCCACGCGGTGGCGGCAGGATCGATCGCTTGCAAAGTCCGGCTCCTTCGACGGTCTCGACGAGAATGTCGGCGCGAAGTTTCGGCGGTGCGGCGATTGTGTTTCGGACGTGTTTCGCCGACCTCACAAGCGGTTGAGCCGCTACTACCACCCCATCGAGCCGGGGATTCCCTTGAACGGACCGACCACCCGGCTGGTGATCCAGCCGCCGTAGAACCCGCCCGGTTGGGGCACGACGGTCTCGCCGTCGACGGTGCACCGGTCCACCATGCTGGCCATCACGGCGATGGCCCCGGCGATCTCGGCGAAGGGAGGCGTCGGCCGGGGATAGGTCCACGCGGCCCTCGACGCCACCGCATCGCCGGCCACCAGGTCGTAGTAGCGCGCCTGGCCTTTCCACTCACACATCGACGCTCCCGGCGCATCGCGCAGGACGCCGTCCTCGAAGGCTTCGCGAGGCAGGTAGTAGGTCGGCGGATGGCTGGTCTCGAGCACTCGCCAGCTGCGCGTGGTGGAGGCGATCACGCGGCCGCCGAGTTCCACGGTGATCGTGCCCGCGAACGGCTCCAGCCGCGGCGGACGCGGGTAATCCCACACTGATTCCTGGCCAGGTCCTGCCTGCTCCGGTGTCGGCCACACGTTCATGCTTCGACGATACGAAGATGGACGGCGTGATGGGTGACTGGTGGCTGATTCCGGTCTCGCTCGCCACCGCCCTGGTCGTGGCGTGGCTGGTCCTGGCGATCACACTGTGGGTCACCAAGCCCGACCAGGTCGGCGTCTCCGACCTGCTCCGCCTGCTGCCCGACACGGTGCGGTTGCTCAAACGGCTGGTCGCCGACCGGCAGTTGCCGCGCCGCATCCGCGTCGTTCTCGCCGGCGTGCTGATATTTCTGGCCTCGCCCATCGACCTGATTCCCGACTTCATCCCGGTGCTCGGCTACGCCGACGACGTGATCATCACGGCCCTCGCGCTGCGCTGGGTCACCCGAACCGCGGGGCAGGAGGCGCTGGCGAGGCACTGGCCGGGGACGCCCGACGGACTGGCCGCGCTGCGCCGGTTGTGCAGGTTGCCCGAGCCGGTTTGACCAACCCTCGGTGACGATCACCGCCTCCTTCGGTACGCTCTGCTGAGCGACTGCTTAGCGCTGTCGCGTCCGGCTCGTCGACGACGCATTGGAGCGAACGCCATGGCCGCACCAGCCACCCGCTACGCGGGAACCCGTGTCCCGCGGGTCGAGGACACTCGCCTGCTCACCGGACACGGCACCTATGTCGACGACGTCGTCCGGCCCGGCATGCTGCACGCCTGCTTCGTGCGCAGCCCGTTCGCGCGCGCCCGGATCAACAGCATCGACACCTCGGCAGCCGTTTCCATGCCCGGTGTGCATGCGGTCCTCACCGCGGCCGATCTCAACGGCGACGTCCACGAGGCGTGGCACGCGGTGGCCGGCAAGGACGTCGCGGACACGCCGCGCCCGCCGCTAGCCGAGGGCGAGGTGAAGTTCGTCGGAGACCCCATTGCGATCGTGATCGCCGAGAACCGCTACCTCGCCGAGGACGCCCTCGAACTGATCGACGTCGACTACGACCCGCTGCCCGCGATCGCCGATTTCACCAGGGCCGTGGGTCACGAGGCGGTGGTCCACGAGGCCTACCCCGACAACGTCGCCGGCGGCCTGGCCGGGGCGCCGCCCGACGAAGAGGCGTTCGCCGCGGCCGCCTATGTCGCCGACGAACGGATCTATCAGCAGACCCACGTGCCGGTGCCGATCGAAACCCGCGGGCTGGTCGTCGAATGGGTCGCCGCGACACAGGAGCTCACCTTGTGGGCCTCCACCCAGACGCCGCACGAATTGCGTGCCTTCGCCGCCCGGCTGCTCGGCATCCCGGCCCAGGGCGTGCGGGTGATCGCCCGGGACACCGGCGGTGGTTTCGGCCAGAAGGTCGTCCCGATGCGGGAGGACATGTGCATCCTGTTGGCCGCACGCAAGGTCTCCGCACCGCTGAAGTGGATCGAAGACCGCCGCGAGAACCTGATGTCGGCCGGGCAGGCCCGTCACGTCGACGGCCGCGCGCGAATGGCATTCGACGCCGACGGCGCTATCACCGCCGTCGATATCGACTTCATCCAGGACATCGGCGCCTACCCCACCCCGTACCCGGTGCTGACGACCGCCGCGATCGGAATGTTCTTTCCCGGCCCCTACCGGGTGCCCAAGTCGAGCTTCAACTACAAGACGGTGTTCACCAACACCAGCGGTCTGGCCGCCTACCGCGGACCCTGGCAGTACGAAACCCTCACGCGGGAAATACTTCTCGACATCGCAGCCCGCAAGATGGGCATCGATCCGGTCGAGCTGCGACGCAAGAATCTGCTGCGCCGCGACGAGATGCCGTTCTTCAACCCCAACGGCATGCCGTACGACCACGTCGCGCCGATGGAGACCTTCGAGCAGGCCGTCAAGATCCTCGACCACGAGGGCTTCCGCAAGGAGCAGGCCGAGGCGCTGGCGCAGGGGCGCTACCTCGGGCTCGGATTCTCCGCGTACATCGAGCCGACCGGTGCAGCGACAGGACACCTGGCCACCGAGGGATGCACCATCCGGATGGAGCCGACCGGCAAGATCAACGTGTACGTGAACGGCGGGTCCAGCGGCAACAGCATCGAGACCACCGTCGTGCAACTGACCGCCGACGCGCTCGGCGCCGATATCGCCGACGTGTCGACGATTCAGGGCGACACCGCGGTGACGCCGTACGGCGCAGGCACCCAGGGCAGCCGCAGCGGACCGATGACCGCAGGTGCGGTCAACGAAGCGGGCACGATTCTGCGAGCCCAGTTGGTGGCGATGGCGGCCCACGTGCTGGGCGTGCCGGAGGACGATATCGAGCTGGCCAACTCGAAGGCCACCTCCCGCGAAGATTCCTCCAAGAGTGTGCGTTTCGCCGATCTGGCCTACCGGTCCTATTACGAGCCCCAACAGCTCGCGCCCGGGATGGCGGCCACGCTGGAGGCCACCGCGCGATTCACCTCGCAGACGATGATCCACTGGGCCAACGCCACTCACGCCTGCACCTGCGAGGTGGACGTCACCACCGGCCGGGTCACGCTGACCCGCTACATCGTCAGCGAGGACGTCGGCCCGATGATCAACCCCAATATCGTCGAGGGGCAGATCGCCGGCGGCACCGTGCAGGGCATCGGCGGGGCACTGTTGGAGAACCTGGTGTACGACGACGAGGGAAATCCGTTGTCCACCACGTTTGTCGACTACCTGCTGCCCACCGCGACCGAGGTGCCGCCGATCGAATACGGGCACGTCGAGGTGCCCAGCCCCGGCGTCGGCGGCTACAAAGGATGCGGCGAGGGCGGCGCCATCGGCTCCACCCCCGCGGTGATCAACGCGATCAATGACGCCCTGGCCCCACTCGGGGTCACCGTCACGACGTTGCCTGCCACGCCGTCAAAGATCGTCGCGCTGATCGAGGCGGCCGCGGCCGATTAGGTTGCGGCCGCGCCGCTTTCCGCAGCTTGGTGCACCGCGTTGACGATGCCCTGGTAGCCGGTGCAGCGACAGAAGTTGCCCGACAGGCCCTCGCGGATCTCCTCGTCGGTGGGATGCGGGTTGTCGCGCAGCAGCGCGGTGATCGACATGACGAATCCCGGTGTGCAGAAACCGCATTGCAGTCCATGACAGTCACGCAGGGCGGCCTGTACCGGTGACAGTTCACCGTCGGCGGAGGCCACTCCTTCGACGGTGGAGACCTCGGCATCCTCGGCCTGCACAGCGAACACCAGGCATGACCGCACCGCGGCCCCGTCGAGCAACACCGTGCATGCGCCGCACGACCCGTGCTCGCATCCCAGGTGTGTTCCGGTCAGGCCGCACCGCTCGCGCAGGAAGTCGGCCAGGGTCAGCCGCGGCTCGACCGTCGCCTCATAGGGAGTTCCGTTGACGGACAACCGGACCGGACGTTCATGCATCGAAGGCCTCCTTGACCGCTGAGCGCCAGGCTTGGGCGGCCATGGCCGCCCCGACCTTTCGCCGGTAGCCGGCCGAACCCTGCAGGTCGGCCGGGATGTCGTCGAGTCCAGTCATAGCGAGCTCACCGATCTCCTCGGCGGTGATGTCGCCGACCGGGCGGCCGGCAATCGCCGCCTCGGCGGCGGACGCCCGCCTCGGCGTGGCGGACAGTCCCAGCAGTCCGATGGCGCTGCGCCGAACCGTGTCGTCGTGGTCGAGTTCGATGGCGGCCACGGCACCGGCGATCGCGAAATCGCCGTGTCGGCGGGCGAATTCCTCAACCGCGAAGCCGCACCGGCCGGACCAGACCGGGAAGCGCAGACCCACCAGCACCTCGTCGGGCGCCATCGCGGTCTCCCACACCCCGGCGAAGAATTCGCCGGCCGGGATCTCGCGCCGCCCGGATGCCGACACCGCCTCGATCGTGGCGTCGAGAGCCAAGGCGACGGCGCCGTATTCGGCGGCCGGGTCGGCATGGGCGATCGACCCGCCGATGGTGCCCCGGCTGCGAATCTGGAAGTGCCCGATCAGCGGCGTGGCCCTGGTCAGCAACGGCACGTTCGTGCGCACCTGTTCGTCGGCGCCAACCACCGCGTGGGTGGTGCCACCGCCGATCCACACGGAGTCGCCGTCGGCCTTGATGCCCTTCATCTCGTCGAGGCGCGAGATGTCGATCAGGTTGTCGAAGAACGCCAGGCGCATCGACAGCATCGGAACCAGGCTCTGACCGCCACCGAGCAGCTTGGCGTCGTCACCGAATTCGCTGAGCATCTGGGTCGCGCCGGCGACGCTGTCGGGCCGGTGATAGTCGAAGGGCGCCGGCTTCATCGGCGGCCGCCACGGCTGAAAATGCTGAGCATGTGCTCAGCATAGCGGGCGGCGCAAGGCCCGGACGGAACCGTTCGGGTCCGCTGCGCCAGCGGCCTAGCTGGGGCCTCGCCAGCAATTGCCCGCATACTGTCGATCATGGATCCGTCGCCGCCCTCACGAGCGGCCGCCGCGGGCAACCGCCGCGGCCGTCACCGAGAGCGGTCCGACACCGGCCGGCGGGTGCTGCGCATCATCTCCCAAACCGTGATCGGCCTGGTCTCGCTGGTCGTGGTGACGCTCACCGGGCTGGCGTACTCCCAAGCACACGGACTACTCAGCGGGATCACGGTGTCTCAGGCGCTCGGCTCCGACGAGCCCCGGTCCAGCGGTGGCGCGATGAACATCCTGCTGATCGGACTCGACTCCCGGAAAGATCAAGACGGTAACGAGCTGCCCGACGAGGTGCTCGACAAGCTGCATGCCGGCGACTCCGACTCGGGCGGCTACAACACCAACACCCTGATCCTGGTGCATATCAGCGCCGATGACCACGTCGTCGCATTCTCGATACCGCGCGACGACTACGTCGCCGTCAGCGGGATCAAGGGCTACAGCCACATCAAGATCAAGGAGGCCTACGGGCTGACGAAATTCCAGACCGAGCAGAAGCTGGTCGACGAGGGCGTCGGCGACCGCAAAGAACTCGAGCGCGCGGGACGAGAGGCCGGCCGCAAGGCGACCATCCGTGCCGTCCGCAACCTGACCGGGCAGCCCATCGACTACTTCGCCGAGGTCAACCTCGCAAGCTTCTACCACCTGGCGGACAGCCTGGGCGGCGTGGATGTCTGCCTCAAACACGCCGTCCACGACGACTACTCCGGCGCCGATTTCCCGGCAGGCCCGCAACGACTCAATGCCGAGCAGGCACTGGCGTTCGTGCGGCAGCGGCACGGACTGGAGAACGGCGACCTCGACCGCACCCATCGCCAGCAGGCCTTTCTCCTGTCGGTCTCGCGCGAGCTGCAGCAGTCGGGCTCGTTCACCGATCTGGACAAGTTCAAGCGCCTGATGGACGTCGCCCGCCAGGACATCGTGTTGTCGCAGGGCTGGGGTGAGGACCAGTTCCGCAGAATGGCGGCACTGGCCGGCGGCGACGTCGAGTTCCGAACTCTGCCGGTGGTGCGCTACGACACCATCAACGGCCAGGACGTCAACATCGTAGACCCGGCCAAGATCCGTGCCGAGATCGCCAGAGCGATCGGCGGCGATTCGGCGGCGGTGACCACTACGGCTGCGCCTCAACCACTTCCGCCGCCGAATCCGCACACCGTCGTCAGTATCGTCAACGCGAGCGACACCTCCGGGCTGGCCTCGCAGGCGGCAAGCCTGCTCGGCAAGCACGAGTTCACGATCAGTGAGGTCCGCGACCGCGAGTCAGGCGAGCCGATCGACACGGTGATCACCTACGGCGCCGGGGCGCAGACCGATGCCCAGTCGGTGGCCACGCTGCTGGGTGTGGACAACGCCCCGCAGGCCACCGGAGCAGTGGCCGCCGACCACATTCGGGTGGTTCTCGGCCAGGGCTACGACATTCCGCCGGAGCAGCCGCCGACCGAGGACACCGTCGCGACCTCCACGGCCCGCAGCTGGTCGGAGATGACGATCACGCCCACTCCGGACCAGGGCGCTCCGATCGACGGCGGCAAGGTGCCCTGCGTGAATTGAGGCTGGTGCCGAGTCGACTAACTTGGGTGCCATGCGCATCGGAGTCATCGGGCTGGGAAACATGGGCGCGGGCATGGCCGCGAATCTGATCAAGGCCGGTCACGACGTGACCGTCTACAACCGATCTCGGGCGAAGGTGGACGAGTTGGCGGCGGTCGGGGCCCGGCCCGCCGACAGCGTGTCCGACGCGTGCCGCGGCGAGGTCGTGCTGACGATGCTCGCCAATGACGACGCGGTGACGGCGGTGACGTTCGGCGACGGTGGCATCATCGGCTCGGCCGGCCAGGACACCGTCCACATCTCCTCCAGCACGATCAGCATCGGCCTGTCGAAACACCTCGCGGAAGCGCACGCCGCCGCCGGTCACAAGTTCGTGTCGGCGCCCGTGTTCGGCCGTCCGGAAGCCGCCGCGGCGGCGGCCCTGTTCGTCGTGACCGCGGGCGCATCCGACACCGTGGCCGCGATGACGCCTGTCTTCGACGCGATCGGCCAGCGGACCTTCGTGGTGTCGGAGGATCCGTCGGCCGCCAACCTGGTGAAGCTGAGCGGCAATTTCCTGATCGGCTCGGTGATCGAGTCGCTCGGCGAGGCAATGGCACTGGTGGACCGCGGCGGGGTCGACAAGCATCAGTATCTGGACATCCTGACGTCGACGCTGTTCTCGGCGCCGGTGTACAAGACCTACGGCGGGCTCATCGCCAGCGAACAGTTCGAGCCGGCCGGATTCGCCGCCCCGTTGGGGCACAAGGACATTGGTTTGGTCCTGGCCGCGGCAGAGGAGCTGCGGGTGCCGCTGCCGATCGCCAGCCTGCTGCGCGACCGGTTCCTGCGGCTGCTTGCCTCCGGTGGGGACCACCTGGATTGGTCTGCGGTCGGCAGCCTGGCGGCGCGCGACGCGGCAGCCTCAGACCACTCCGCGTAGCCCGTCGGCGCCGAAGGCCGGCTCGAGCATCGCCGAGTAGTCCGGCCCGCGGCGCAGGTTCTGCCCGCCGTCGACGCCGATGATCTGTCCGGTGATCCACTGGGCAGCATCGCTGAGCAGGAACAGTGTCGCGTTCGCAACGTCGTCGACCTCACCGGGGCGCGGGAGCGGCGTGCATTCGGCGTAGTCCCCGCTTATTTCGGGTGAGTCGAGAACCATCTGCACCAGTTCGGTCCGGATCAGGCCCGGCCGGATGCCGTTGACGCGCACCCAGGACGCCCCGAGTTCGTCGGCGGCCAGCTGGATCAGATGGTCCAGACCCGACTTGGTGACGCCGTACGGCCCGAACCACCGGTGGGTGTTACTGGAGGCGATCGAGGAGATGCCGACGAAGGATCCTCCGCCGCCACGCACCATCTGCCGTGCCGCATGCTTGAGCACGTACATCGAACCGTTGATGTTGAGGTCGACCGTGGCGCGCCAGGCTTCGGAGTCCATCTGGGTGATGGGGCCGATGGTCTGCGACCCGCCTGCGCAGTGCACCGCACCGTGCAGCCTGCCGTTCCACGCCGTGGCGGCATCCACCACCGCGGCGATCTGGTCCTCGTTGGTGACGTCGGCGGGCTCGTAGCGGACGCTGCCGCTCGGCGCGGCGGCGTTGATCTCCTCGGCTGTCGCGGCGAGCCGATCGGCACCGCGGCCAATGATCATGACGTTGGCGCCGGCTTTGGCCAGCCCTTCCGCCACCCCCTTGCCGATACCGCTGCCACCACCGGTGACCAGGTACGTCCGATCCTCGAACGAGAGCTGCACGCCGACTCCTCACGCAAAACTGAAACAGGTTCTACGTATAGAACCATGGCGTCACGTCGTCGCAAAGGGGCCGTCCCACCACCGCTTCCAGCGAACATCCGCGCGCAGTCGGTCCAGCGCTCCGCGAGACACGACAAGCCGGCCGAAATCCGCGCCGAATACCGGCCGGGGAATTGATTCGGTTCCGTTCCCCGGGCTTTCGATATTCCGGTGCCTACATTTTCACCGATCGTCACCGTATGCCGTGATCAGCGTTTGAGCCAAAGAGAAATACAACCGCCTCGAATATTGACCCCGGCCTAACAGCCCCAAAAGAGGTTTCGATAAAACGGCCGAACAACTGCGGCACAGCGGGGCCAGCCATACACTGCCTCCACGGTCACCCAGCAAACCGAACATAAGGCACCATCATGGCTAACTTCGAGAATGCAAAACGGCGCTTGGCCCTCGCGGGCGGCTTCGCGCTCGCGGTGACGGCAGGCCCGGCGCTGGCCGTCGTCGCCGTTCCGTCCGTCGCAACGATCGCCGTGTGTCCCCCCGGCCAGACCGTCAATCCGGCGACCGGCGGCTGCGAAATGCAGCCCGCCGCGGGGCCCCAGGGCGTCCTGCCGCAGGTCCAGGGAATCCCTTGCACAGGCGCAAACACTGGTCAATGCATAGGATTGCAGCAAGAGCAGCAGGCTCCCGTGGTCCAACCCCGCTCGACCGTCAGTCCGTAAAAACGGAGGGCCGACTTCGGAACTCCATCAACTTCTCAAGAAAGCGTGAAGTATGGCGATTTCCTCCTCAGTCGGCCGCCGCATCCTCCTCGCCGGCGGGTTCAGCCTCACCATCGCGGCTGCGCCCGCAGTCGCGTTCCTCGCTGCGCCGTCGGGCGCGCCGATGGGTCCGGTGATGGCATGCCCTGCCGGCGAGTCCGAGGATCTCTACACCGATCAGTGCATTCCGGAGTTGGTGCCCAACCAGCCGGGCGGCAATTACCCCACGACGTCCAACGACGGCGGTAACGTGACCTACTCGACGCCGGGCGATTCCAGCAGCCTCCCCGAGGTTCAGGGGATTCCGTGCACCGGCGCCAACACCGGTCAGTGCATCGGTCTGCAGGAGAACCAGGTTCCGGCTGTGTCTCCGCACTCGAGCATTTCATCTAGCCCCTAGTCAGGGAGCAGATCAGAAAGGGCAACGATGCCGATCCACTTCACCCTGGTGACAAAGCTGCTCACCGCGGGCGTGTTCACGCTTGCGGTGGCCACAGCTCCGCTGGCACATGCCGAGGGCGCGGGTGGGATTCCCGAGCCGCAGCCGGTGCCGGTGCCCCAGCCGGCGGATACCCAGCCGGGAGGGTCGGCGAGTTGCCAATCGGGTGAGTCGCTGGACCCGTCGACCGGTAACTGCACACCCGCCATGACCGCGGTGGCCACCACCAACGGCGATCAGGCGTTCGACGATCTACAGCCGCGGACCACCCAGGACGTGACGTCGACCTCCGACACCGGAGTCGGGGCCGACTTGGTTCCCAACATCGACGGCACTCCGTGCACCGGCTATTGGGAGTCGGCGGCGTGCTACGAGACCAGCCAGGACGAAGTCGCCGTCCAGCCCAGATCGACCATTTCCTCGAGCCCGTAGCGGCTCCAAGCCCCTTCGCTAAGGTTGAGCAATGCCTGCAAAAACAAATCCCACGGATATCGACGATGTCGAGCCGCTGGCCGACAGCACGGCGCGCCAGGCCCGTCGCGTCGTCGCGGCCTATGCGAATGACGCCGACGAGTGCCGCGTCTTCCTGTCGATGCTCGGCATTGGGCCCTCAAAGCTCGAGGCGTAACCGGTGTCCGGGGGCAAGGACGCCGCCCGCTCCGGAGATTCAGATTTCGTGGTGGTCGCCAACCGGCTGCCGATCGACATGGAGCGGCTGCCCGACGGCAGCATGACGTGGAAACGCAGCCCGGGTGGTCTGGTCACCGCACTGGAGCCATTGCTGCGTCGTCAGCGCGGTGCGTGGATCGGCTGGCCGGGCATTGTCGACGGCCCCGAGGAACCCATCGTCGAGGACGACATGCAGCTCGTGCCGGTGCGACTGTCCGCCGAGGATGTCGCCGAGTACTACGAGGGTTTCTCCAACGCCACCCTGTGGCCGCTGTATCACGATGTGATCGTCAAGCCGATCTACCACCGGGAGTGGTGGGATCGCTACGTCGAGGTCAACCGGCGCTTCGCCGAGGCCACATCGCGGGCCGCCGCCGAAGGCGCCACGGTCTGGGTTCAGGACTACCAGCTTCAACTGGTGCCCAAGATGCTGCGGACGCTGCGCCCCGATCTGACCATCGGGTTCTTCCTGCACATTCCGTTCCCGCCGGTGGAACTGTTCATGCAGATGCCGTGGCGCACCGAGATCATCGAAGGTCTGCTGGGCGCCGATCTCGTCGGTTTCCATCTGCCCGGTGGCGCCCAGAACTTCCTGTTTCTGTCACGAAGGCTGGTCGGTGCCAACACGTCTCGGGCATCGGTTGGGGTGCGGTCCCGGTTCGGCGAAGTGCAGTTGGGCTTCCGCACGGTGAAGGTCGGCGCGTTTCCCATCTCGATCGATTCCGCCGAATTGGACAGCAAGGCGCGTAACCGCGACGTTCGTAAGCGAGCGAAGGAACTTCGCGCCGAGCTCGGCAACCCCCGCAAGATCCTGCTCGGCGTGGATCGGCTCGACTACACCAAGGGCATCGACGTTCGGCTCAGGGCGTTTTCGGAGTTGCTTGCCGAGGGACGCGCGAAGCGCGACGACACCGTACTGGTGCAGCTCGCCACCCCAAGCCGCGAGCGGGTCGAGAGTTATCGGGTGCTGCGCAACGAGATCGAGCAGCAGGTCGGCCACATCAACGGTGAATACGGTGAAGTCGGCCATCCCGTCGTGCATTACATCCACCGGCCGGTACCGCGTGAGGAATTGATCGCGTTCTTCGTGGCGTCCGACGTCATGTTGGTGACTCCGCTGCGCGACGGCATGAACCTGGTCGCCAAGGAGTACGTCGCCTGCCGCAGTGATCTCGGCGGCGCCCTGGTCTTGAGTGAATTCACCGGCGCCGCAGCGGAACTCCGCCAGGCTTACCTGACCAACCCGCACGATCTCGAGGGCGTCAAGGACACCATCGAAGCCGCGCTCAACCAGACTGCCGAGGAGGGTCGGCGGCGGATGCGGGCGCTACGGCGGCAGGTGCTGGCCCACGACGTCGATCGCTGGGCGCGGTCCTTCCTGGACGCGCTCGCAGGTAAGCCCGTCACCGGCGAGGCGTGAGTAGCCCAGAGGCCGATCAGTCGCGCAGCAGGCCCATCACGCCGAAGGTCCGCTCCGGATCGCGGTCAGCAAAGTAGGCCCCCATCGAGGCGCCCAGTGTCGTCGGATCCCACGCGGCCCCGTCCGCATCGAACTGATGCTCGGTGGTCGGTGCAGCCACCAACGCGACGGACGGCCCGTACACGACGAACACCTGTCCGTTGACCTTGTCCGAGGCCGGCGAGGCCAAGAAGCGCACGAGTGTCACCACGTGTTCGGGCGACAGCGGATCGACCTCACCCTCGGCCAGATCAGGAGCCTCGCCGAATACGTCGGCGGTCATCGCGGTGCGCGCCCGCGGGGCGATCGCGTTGGCCCGCACACCATAGCGGCCGAGTGCGCGGGACGCCGTCAGCGTCAGCGCCGTGATGCCCGCCTTGGCGGCTCCGTAGTTGGCCTGGCCGATCGGTCCCGACAGCCCGGCTTCGGATGTGGTGTTGATGATCCGGCCGTAGACCGATCCCCCGTTGTCCTTGGCCTGGTTGCGCCAATATGTGGCGGCGTTGCGGGTCAGCAGGAAGTGTCCGCGCAGGTGCACTGCGATGACTGCGTCCCAGTCCTCGTCGGACATGTTGAACAGCATGCGGTCGCGGGTGATGCCGGCGTTGTTGACGACGATGCTCAGTCCACCGAGTGAGTCGGCGCAGGACACCAGCTCATCGGCGGTCGAACGCTGGCTGATGTCGCCGGCGACCGCGACGCCTTTGGAGCCGGCGGCACTGATCTCATCGAGAACATCGGATTCATCGAGCGCCTTGGCCATGTCATTGACGACGACCGTCGCGCCGGAGCGGGCCAGACCGATGGCCTCGGCGCGGCCGAGGCCCGAGGCGGAACCGGTCACCACGGCGACGCGTCCGGTCAGATCGGCGGCGTCGCCGGTCACTTCTGCAGTCAACTTACTAATACCTCTAGTCTTTGCGGGTCAGTGCTGCGCGAGGGCATTCGGCGATGGACTGCTCGGCCAGCGCCTCCTGGTCGGCGGGGATCGGATCCTTGGTCACGATCACGTAGTCCTCGTCGTCCAGTTCGAAGAGGTCCGGCGCGATTCCCACACAGACAGCGTTACCTTCACAACGATCACGGTCGACTTCGACTCGCATGACAACCTCCTTGGCTGACAGACCCCAACGGCCGGGCGTTCGCAGCACCACGATACGACCAGATCGATCCATATCCCGGCCTAACGGGCGCTGGACCACAAGACTAGAACGTGTTACAACCAGGAGTGTCGGCGGGTCGTCGACAGCTTGCAACTTTCAGCGGAGGATCGAGTCGATGCGGATCAGTTACACCCCCGAACAAGAGGAGCTGCGCCGCGAGCTGCGCTCGTACTTCGGCAAGCTGATGACGCCGGAACGCCTGGAAGCACTCACGTCGACCTCGGGCGGCGAGATCGGCACCGGCAACATCTACCGCGAGACCGTGTCCCAGATGGGTAAGGACGGCTGGCTCACGCTGAACTGGCCCGAGGAATACGGCGGCCAGAACCGCGACCCGATGGACTCCCTCATCTTCACCGACGAGGCGGCCATCGCCGGCGCGCCGGTGCCGTTCCTGACGATCAACAGCGTCGCGCCGACGATCATGGCGTTCGGCACCGAGGAGCAGAAGAAGTTCTACCTGCCCAAGATCGCCTCGGGCGACCTGCACTTCGCCATCGGCTATTCCGAGCCCGGCGCGGGCACCGACCTCGCGGCGTTGCGCACCACCGCGGTGCAGGACGGCGACGACTACGTGGTCAACGGTCAGAAGATGTGGACCAGCCTGATCCAGTACGCCGACTACGTTTGGCTGGCGGTGCGCACCAATCCCGAGGCGAAGAAGCACCGCGGCATCTCGGTGCTGATCGTGCCCACCACCGCCGACGGTTTCTCCTGGACTCCGGTGCACACGATGGCCGGCGTCGGCACGAGCGCCACCTACTACCAGGATGTGCGCGTACCGGTGAGCAGCAGGGTGGGCGAAGAGAACGGTGGCTGGAAGCTGGTCACCAACCAGCTCAACCACGAACGGGTGGCGCTGGTGTCGGCCCAGCCGATCTTCCTCGCGCTCAACCAGGTTCGAGAGTGGGCGCAGAACACCAAGGATGCCCACGGTAACCGCCTCATCGACTCCGAATGGGTGCAGCTCAACCTCGCCCGCGTGCTGGCCAAGGGCGAGTACCTCAAGCTGATCAACTGGGAGCTGGCCTCCGCCAAGAGCGGGACCCTCAGCCCCGCCGATGCCTCTGCGGCCAAGGTCTTCGGCACCGAACTGGCCACCGAGGCCTACCGGCTGCTGATGGAGATCCTCGGCCCCTCAGCCACCCTGCGCCAGGATTCGCCCGGCGCCCTTCTCCGCGGCCGGATCGAGCGGATGCACCGCGCGGCCCTGATCCTCACCTTCGGTGGCGGCACCAACGAGATCCAGCGCGACATCATCGGCATGGTCGCCTTGGGCCTGCCCCGAGTCAACCGCTGAACCAGACCGAGAAGACCTCTAAGGCTTAGGACCAACATGGACTTCACCAGAACAGAAGCGGCACAAGATCTTTCGGGCCTCGTCGGCACCATCGTCGACGCCGTCTGCACCCCCCAGCACCAACGTGAGCTGGACAGCCTCGAGCAGCGCTTCGACACCGAACTGTGGCGCAAGCTGATCGACGCCGACATCCTGTCCACTGCCGCACCGGAATCGGTGGGCGGCGCCGGGTTCGGTGTTCTGGAGCAGACGGCGATCCTGGCGGCGCTGGGCCGACAGCTGGCCGCGGTGCCCTACCTGGAGTCGGTCGTCCTCGGCGCGGGAGCGCTGGGCCGGGTCGGCACACCGGAACTGCGCGAGCAGTGGGCAGCCCCGGCAGTGGCCGGCGAGAAGATCCTGACCGTCGCCCTCGACGGCGAATGGGGCCAGGGCCCGGTGCAGGCCGCCGCCTCCGGCGGCGGGTTCCGGCTGACCGGCACCCGTACCCAGGTCCCGTTCGGTCCGGTGGCGGACGCGTTCCTGGTTCCCGCTGAAACCGATTCCGGCACGAAGGTCTTCCTGGTGGCCAAGGATGACGCGGGGGTATCGGTGACGTCGCTGCTGACCACGGGACTGAACAGCGCGGGCGAGCTCGACCTCGCCGGCGTCGAGGTCGGCGCCGACCGGATCGTCGGTGACGCCGAGGTGCTGGCGTGGTTGTCCACCCACAAGACGCTGGGGTACACCGCCTTCCAGCTCGGCGTGCTGGAGCGTGCGCTCGAGTTGACGGCCGAGTACGCCCGTACCCGCGAGCAGTTCGACCGGCCGATCGGTAGCTTCCAGGCGGTCTCCGCCCGGCTTGCCGACGACTACATCGACATCAAGGGCCTGGGCCTGGCGCTGGTGCAGGCCTCCTGGCGACTGTCGGAGGACCTGCCCGCCGACCCCGAAGTGGCCACCGCCGCGTTCTGGGCTGCCGAGGCGGGACACCGCGTCGCCCACACCACCGTGCACGTCCACGGCGGTGTCGGGATCGATGTCGACCACCAGGTGCACCGATACTTCCTCACTGCCAAGCAGATCGAGTTCGCACTCGGCGGCGCCACCACACAGCTGCGGCAGATCGGCCGTGAGCTGGCCGACACGCCGGCTTGACCGGATCGGTGAACCAGCCGACCGTCACCGACCTGCTGGCGCGGCTGGCTGACGTCGACGATCGCGGCATCCATGCCGACGATGGCTCGTATTCGACCTGGCGCCAACATATTCAGGACGCCGCCGACCTGGCGGCGGCGTGCAAAGCGCGGCTCGATCCGGCCAAGCCACCGCATGTCGGCGTCCTGCTGGGCAACACGCCGTTCTTCTCGTCGCTGCTGGTGGCGGCCGCGATGTCCGGGCTGGTTCCGGTCGGGCTGAACCCGACCCGCCGCGGCGAGGCGCTGGCGCGCGACATCGAGACCGCCGACTGTCAGCTGGTCCTCGCCGACGGTGATCTCGATACTTACGGCGCCGGGTTCGCCCCGGAGGGTACGGCCGTTATCGACGTCGGTTCGCCGGAGTGGGCCGATGAGCTCGCACGGTTTCGCGGATCCCCGATCTCGTTCGCGCCCAGCACGTTCGACGACCTGTTCATGCTGATCTTCACCTCGGGCACCAGCGGCGACCCGAAGGCGGTGCGCTGCACCCACGAGAAGGTGGCTGTCCCGGGTGTGATGCTGTCCGAGAGATTCGGCCTCGGACCCGCCGACACCTGCTATCTGTCGATGCCGCTGTTCCACTCCAACGCGGTGATGGCGGGCTGGGCCGTCGCGGTGGCGGCAGGGGCATCGATTGCGTTGCGCCGCAAGTTCTCCGCTTCCCAGTTCATCCCTGACGCGCGCCGGTTCAACGCCACCTACGCCAATTACGTGGGCAAGCCGATGTCCTACATCCTGGCCACGCCGGTGCGGCCCGACGATGCCGACAACCCGCTGCGGGTCGTCTACGGCAATGAAGCCGCGCCGCGCGACATCGACCGGTTCGCCGCGCGGTTCGGCGTGACGGTGGTCGACGGGTTCGGATCCACCGAGGGCGGCGTCAACATCGCCCGCACCCCGGACACCCCCGAGGGTGCGCTGGGCCCACTGCCCGAAGGTCTCGAGATCGTCGACGTCGACACCGGCGAGCCGTGCCCGCCGGGGGTCATCGGCGAACTGGTGAACCTCACCGGTCCGGGCAACTTCCGCGGCTACTACAACGCCCCGGACGCCGAGTCGGAGCGGATGACCGGCGGCGTCTACCACAGCGGCGATCTGGCCTACCGTGACGACGCCGGCTACGTGCACTTCGCCGGCCGACTGGGCGACTGGATGCGGGTCGACGGCGAGAACCTGGGCACCGCACCGATCGAGCGGGTGCTGATGCGCTACCCCGATGTGACCGAGGCGGCGGTCTACGCCATCCCCGACCCGGCGGTCGGTGATCGGGTGATGGCCGCGCTGGTCATGCCCGAGGGCGCGACGTTCGACGTGAACGACTTCCGCGAGTTTCTGACCGCCCAAAGTGACCTCGGGCCCAAGCAGTGGCCGGCGTTCGTGCGGGTCAGCACATCGTTGCCGCGCACTGAGACGTTCAAGATCATCAAGCGCAGGCTGTCGGCCGAGGCGCTGGAGTGCGCCGACCCGGTGTTCGAGGTACGGCGCTAGCCGGAATCGGTTGACCAAGACCTACGAGAGTCTTGCAACCCACGACGTGGGCAGGAAGGCTCGAGAAAGTCATGGCGACGAGGAAGCGGCATACTCCCGAGCAGATCGTACGCAAGCTGATGACGCTGATCGGCTGTTGGCCGAGGGCAAGGACACCGCGTAGGTGTGTCGCGAGCGGGGTCTCGGAGCAACCTACCCACCCGGAGGCGTAACCAGTTTGGTGGGCTCAAGCCCGAGGACGGGGGAAGGACGCGCTGCGGGAGATGACCCGGAGAAACTTCGAGCCCCGGAATGACGGCGGGAGGCCGCTTGTCATCTCCAGCCGGCCCCGGAGGTCGGCGAACGGTCACCACTCGCGCTCCCAGGCAGCCCCACGGTGAACCGCCAGGATGCCTGGGTCTGGGTGGGGTTCAGAGGGTGATCACAATTTTTTTGGCGGAGACGCCTTTCTTTTGCGCGTCGAGTCCGGCTTGGATGTGGTGAAGGCCGGTGCCGATGATGAGGGGGGCGGGGGCGGCGCGGTAGCGGCCGTCAGCGAGAGCCTGGGGCAGGAAATCGTTGTAGATGACGGTGCTGACTTCGTCGTCCATCAGAGAGGCGCCCCAGATCATCTTGCTGCCAACGTGTCTCATTCGAAATCTGATCTGCGTGGACACTGTTGAGGTTGCCACCCGCGCGATGAGCCGGGCAAGCTGCACGCTCTTGCTGCGACCCGGCGTCACGCTGGCGAACGACACCGGCGGGCTGGCGATGGAGACGAATTTGGTGCCAGAAGCAAAGCCCAAGATCTCGGCGCATACGCCCGCTGAGTCGGTGGCGACCGCGAGGGCTCCGGCAATCGTTCTGCCGTGCAACGCCGCAACGATGTCAGCCACCACAGTGGAGCTGTTGTAGTCGAAGACCTGGCCCGCACCCAGGCCCTTGACGTAGTCGAAGTTCCGTGGCGACGCGGTAGCGATGACGTCGTAGCCGGCCGCGACGGCGAGTTGGATGGCGTTGCTGCCGACACTGGTTGAGCCACCCCACACCAAGAGGGTCTTCCCTGTGGGTTTGGCTGTCGCCGAGGGATATTCGAGGCCCAACTGATCTTTTTGGAATAGCCCGCAGGCGGCGGTGGACAGGGCCAGTGGCAGCACCGCAGCGTCCTCGTAGGCCATGGTGGCTGGGATGGGGGCTGCCATGTGATCCAGGACGATGGTGTATTCCTGGAAGGCGCCCTCGGCGGCGCTGTTGCGGGCTTTCTCCGTGCCCACGGCATGCCCAAGGACACGGTCACCCACTGAAAATCGGGTGACACCGGGTCCGACCTCGACGACTTCACCGGCCAGATCGGAGCCGAGGATGAAAGGGTAGGTGATCCATCGAGTGAAGAGCCCCCCGGTGGCTTGGATGATCCAGTCGTACGGGTTGATCGCCACGGCGTGGTTGCGGACCACGATTTCGTGTTCGCCGGGATGCGGGTAGGGGGCGGCCTTGACTTCGAGGGCCGCGCCTTTGGATCCGATCCAGGCGGCGGTGTTGTTGGACATGTCAACTCATCCTTTCGTGGCGGGGTGAATGCCCCGTTCGGTCTTCGTATGGGTGGGGTCGGCGGCAGGGCTGATGGCGTCGCCGGTGAGGAAGCTGCCGCCGGCAGCCTCGGCGAGTTCGGAGCCGAACAATGCTCCGGGTGTGAACGCACCCGGGCGGCCGTCGCCGCGGAGCAGACGTTGGGTGACTTCGGCGGCGACCGCCGCGGTGAAGTCGTGTCCATCGCCGGTGCGCAGCCAACCGTCACGAACGCTGCCCGAGGGCCACCACACCCGGGCGTGACCCCAGGACGACGCGCGCGGGCGGTCGCCGGCGCGCACCCGAAGCTTGGCGATGGCGGTGGTGGCGAGGTTGCGTAGGCCGGGGATCCGCAAGACCGCCGAGATCGCCGGTAACACCCGTGTCAGGGCGCTCGTGGGCGTCAAGAAGGAGGCCGCAACCACGGAGTTGGCGTTACTAGCTCGCCATGCCGCGATCAACTCCCCGCTGGGACCGCTTCCGGTGGGCAGGACATCACCCTCGGGTGTGCTCAGCGTGACGGCATGTGCGCCGATCGCGGCGCGCACCAGGCGACCGTCGCGGACCTCCCGGCCTCCGGAAGCGAGGATCTCCACCAGGGTTCCGGCCAGCGCCGGGCCGAGGGCGCCGCTATCGGTGGCGACTGACGCGAGCGCATCGACACGCACCTGACTCGGGCGGGGTTGGCCCTGGCAAAGCCGCAACACCACACTCTCAGTGGCCAGCACACCGAAGCCCGCCCCGGTAACCAGCACCTGATCCGCAGCGGCGGCGCGGCGGTCGAGATCCAGGATCGATTCGACGGCGGTGAGTTCGTTGGCGATGTCAACGTAGTGCGTGCCTGCCGGGCAAGCCCTCGCGACCTGGGCTGCCGTGGTCGCGAACGGGCCAACGGTATTCACCACCACGGCCGGGGCGTCCTGGGCCAGCCGGGATAGCGCCGCATCGAGGTCGCCGACCACCAGTCGCGGCGTAGCCCCCAGCTCGGCGGCGACGTGCTCGAGGCGGTCGCGGGCTCTACCCACCAGTACCAGCGGCGCACCCTCCGCGTGCAGCCGTGCCGCGATCATCCGACCCGCCCGACCGGTCGCTCCCAAGATCCACACGTCATTGGTCGTCATCACGCCACTCCCGTCGTCACCTGCCATCATGTGATGGCATTGCGTGTCATCACACAGTAAGTCATGACACTGCGTGTCGTCAATGACGACATTGAATGTCATCAAACCGGTTACGATGGTCGCCATGAGTCGATGGCCGTCCGGCGCGCAAAGCAGGTTGGAGCGCGCCGCCTTGGAGCTGTTCGTCGAGCAAGGTTTCGCGGAGACGACCGTGCCGCAGATCACCGCACGCGCGGGATTGACGACGCGAACCTTCTTCCGGCACTTCGCCGATAAGCGCGAGGTCCTGTTCGCCTACCAAGCCGAACTCCCGACGGTGGTCGCCAACGTATTGGCCGACACCCCAGCCACCCTGGGCCCGATGGACGCAATCGTTCAGGGACTGCAGACCGTCGCCGCCGAGCTGGAAGGTCAGCGCGGCTACCTACTCACTCGACGCGGCATCATCGAAACCGACGACGGTCTACGCGAACGCGAGCTACGCAAACAGTCCATTCTCTCCGAGGCCATCAAGCTCGGGCTTCTCCAGCGTGGCGTCGATGAACTCACCGCAACCCTGACAGCCCAGATCGCGGTCAGCGTCTTCGGTGTAGCTGTCACCCGCTGGCTCGACCAGGACGAGCAACTATCACTGTTGCAAGTCCTCCACGAAACATTCACCGCCCTAACGGTTTTCGCCAAACGCCTCACCGCCGCAGCACCGACCGATGAACCCTGAGGGGGCACGCCCGACGACAACCTCGAGGTACCGGCGATACACCGATCATGTTGGGACAGCAAGTGAACGTCGGGAAGATCCAGGTCCGAGATACCGCGACTCTCGGGCTGGAGGCGCTCACGAGAGATCAACCCGCTGGGCTGGCCGCTGTACCCGTTGACAACTCTCGATTGCTGTGGACCACTCAGGGGGCCCGGTCAATTCGACCTTGACGCCACACCGAGCGCGAACATTTCGCCAAAACGTGACTCTCAGTGCGGTTTCAATGCAAGCTAGCCGGTGATCGAGGGCATGACCGCCTCGATGAGGTGCGGTCCCGGTTCGTCAAAGGCCCACCGCAGCGCGTCGGCGAACTCCTCGGCGGTGCCCACCCGGCGGGCCGGTAGCCCCATGCCTTTGGAAATTCGGACGAAATCAATTGTGGGACTGGTCAAGTCGAGGAGCGACTCGGCTTTCGGACCCGGCCGCTCCCCCGCCGCCTCGGCGCCCACCCGCTGCAGTTCGATGCGCAGGATGTCGTAGGCACGGTTCGCGTAGACCACCGTGGTGACGTCGAGTTGTTCGCGGGCCTGTGTCCACAGTGCCGAGATGGTGTACATCGCCGAACCATCGGACTCCAGACACAGCACCGGCCGATCCGGCGCAGCAATCGCGGCGCCGACCGAAACCGGCAGCGCGTACCCGATCGCCCCACCGGTGAGGGTGAGCCAGTCGTGCGCGGGGGCGCCGGCCGTGGCCTGTGCCAGAAGGACTCCCGACGTGTTCGACTCGTCGACGATGATGGCGTGTTCGGGCAGCAACGCACCGATTACGTCGGCAGAGGTCATCACGTTGAGCGGACCGCTCGGCAACGACGGCCGCGACATCGCCGCAAGGGCGGCAATCTCGGCCGGCGCGATCCGGTCGGCCAACGCGGTCAGCGCGGCCCTGGCGCCGACCGGTCCGGCGAGCGTGTGCACCGCACAACCGTCTGGCACCAGATCACTGGGCTTGCCCGGATAGGCGAAGAACGACACCGGATGCGGCGCACCGGCCAGCACCAGATGCTTGGCCCCCGCGAGCTGGGCGGTAGCCGCTTCGGCGAAGTAGGCCAGCCGCTCGACAGCCGGCAGTCCGGCGCCGCGCTCCAGTCGGGTCGGGAAGGTCTCGCACAACACCTGGGCCCCGTACGCCTGGGCGAGCCTGACCGCTGCGGACAGGCCGTCGGCCCCGGTGGCATCGCCCCCGACCATGATGACCGTGGGCTCACCGGAGCGAAGCACTGACTCGATCTGACCAGCATCATGAAGGACGGCGGCCGGCTGTGCCACAACCTCGTTCACACCGAATGCGCCCTCATCCCACGACACATCCGCGGGCAGGATCAACGTGGCGATGTGCCGGTGGGCACGCGCGGACGCGATGGCCGCGGCGGCATCGGCGGCCACGTCGGCGACCGCCATGGTCCTGCGTACCCAGCCCGATACGGTCCCGGCCACCGAGTCGATGTCCGACTCCAACGGCGCGTCGTATTTCTTGTGATAGGTGGCATGATCACCGACGATCACGACCGCAGGCACATGCGCGCGTCGTGCGTTGTGCAGATTGGCCAGGCCATTACCCAGTCCGGGGCCCAGGTGCAGCAGGACCGCGGCGGGCTCGTTCGCGATGCGTGCGTAACCGTCGGCGGCCCCGGTGGCGACGCCCTCGAACAGGGTGAGCACGCCACGCATCTGCGGCACGGTGTCCAGCGCGGCGACGAAGTGCATCTCCGAGGTGCCGGGGTTGGCGAAGCACACCCGCACCCCGTGGTCGACCAGGGTCGAGATCAGTGCCTGTGCGCCGTTCATGCGGCCACCGCCCCGAGTTTGGCGAAGACCCGAGTCGCGTTGTCGTGCAGATACGCCGAGTGGGTCGACTCGGACAACCCGAGTTCGTCGAGGCCGTCCAGCGCGTGCGTGTGTCCGATCATCGGATAGTTGGTGCCGAACAACACTTTCCGTGCACCGGTGCCGGTCTTCATAAAGCTCACGAGCTCCTTCGGTAGCCGCCGGGAGGTGTAGGCAGAGGTGTCGATGTAGACGTTCTCGTGTTTGCGGGACACGGCGACCATCTCTTCGGTCCAGGGATACCCGACATGACCGCAGACGATCGTCAGTTTGGGGAAGTCCAGGGCGATCTCGTCGATGTAGGGAATCGGCCGACCGGTCTCCGACGGTCGCAGCGGACCCGTGTGGCCCACCTGTGTGCAGAACGGCACCCCGAGTTCTACGCATTCGGCGAACAGCGGGTAGTACCGACGGCCGGTTGGGGGGTGCACCCCACAGCCACGGCACCACTCGCAGCCCGACGAAGCCGTCGTCACGGACCCGCCTGCGCAGTTCGCGGACCGCGTCCATGGGGCGGTCGAGATCCACCGCGGCCAGCCCTGCGAACCTCGACGGGTGCTGGCGAACCCATTCGGCCACTTCGTCGTTGGACACCAGGTCCGCACCGTGGGGTCCACGCCAGGCACTGAGCAGGCCGACTCCGACGCCGGCGGCATCCATCGCGGAGACCGTGACCTCGATCGGCAGGTCACCCTCGGGGATCCGCCCACCGGTCCACCGACGCAGCGACGCGAGGAAGTCGCTGGCCAGAAACCGACGGGTGGGGTGCTGCATCCACACGTCGATGGTCATCGCGTTCGACTGTAGACGCGCGACGCACCTAGCTCTCGCGGATCGAGTCCAAACGTCGCGTCGCGGCCTCGAAGCCCGTGACCAGTTCGGCGATGATGTCGGCGACCGGACGGATCTCGTTCATCCGCCCCACGATCTGACCGACCGGCATCGCGACGGTGGACGGGTCCTCGGACGCGCTCATCCGCTGATGCGCCTCGGAGACCAGGATGTTCTGCAACGGCATCGGCAGCGGCTCGGGTGCACCCTCGGCGTCCCACGCCTCGGTCCACCGGCTCTTGAGCAGGCGGGCCGGCTTGCCGGTGTAGATGCGGCGGCGCACCGTGTCGCTCGAGCTGGCCGCCAGCAGCGCCTCCTGGATCACCGATGCGCCGCCCTCGGTGCGAACACCGAGGTCGTACTCGGCGGCGGTCAGGAACGCAGACCCCATCCAAACACCCTGTGCGCCAAGCGCGAGCGCGGCAGCCACCTGGCGGCCGGTGCCGATACCACCCGCTGCGAGCACAGCGACCGGCCGGTCCAGCCCAGCTAACCCATCGGTGACCTCCGGCACGAGCACCATCGAGGCGATCTCGCCGGTGTGCCCGCCGGCCTCGTGGCCCTGGGCGATCACGATGTCGACGCCGTTCTCCGCGTGCCGCTGCGCATGCTTGGCGCTTCCGGCCAGCGCCGCCACCGGAACCCCGGCCTCGTGAACCTGGTCGATGACGTCCTTGGGAGGAGAGCCCAGCGCGTTCGCGATGAGCTTGATGGGGTGCCGCAGCGCAACCTCGACGTGGCTGCGGGCCACCGAGTGAAGCCACCCGAGCACGCCTTCAGACTTCGCCTCGTCCTCGGGCAGCGGCGGCACTCCCAGGTCGGCGAGCGTCTTGGCGACGAAGTCCCGATGTGTTTGCGGGATCAGCTTGTTGATGTCGATCGACGAGCCCTCGGTGGGGACCTTCGCCGGCATCACGACGTCGACGCCGTACGGCTTGCCTTCGGTGTTGGCGTCCATCCACTGCAGCACGGCTTCGAGGTCGTCGGGGTCGTTGAACCGCACGCACCCCAGGACACCCATGCCGCCGGCGCGGGTGACCGCGGCGGCCACCTTCTCCGACGGGGTGAAGACGAAGATCGGATATTCGATGCCGAAGCGATCGCAGAGCTCGGTACGCATCAGCTAGCGGCTCCAGCGTGCTTGGCGTGCACCTCGTCGGCGGGGCGCAGCTCGGTCTGGTCCTTGGCCCACTTGTAGTCGGGCTTGCCGGCGGGTGAGCGCTTGACCTCGTCGACGATCCAGAGGCTGCGTGGCACCTTGTAGCCGGCAATCTCCTTGCGCACGAACACATCCAGGTCGGCCAGCGACGGGCGGGCTCCCTTGCGGGGAGCGACGACGGCGGCGACGTGGTTGCCGAAGCGCGGATCGGGCACACCGACCACCAGGGCATCGAAGACGTCCGGATGGCCCTTGAGCGCGGCCTCGACCTCTTCGGGGTAGATCTTTTCGCCACCGCTGTTGATCGACACCGAGCCGCGGCCCAGCATCGTCACCGAGCCGTCCGCCTCGACCTCGGCATAGTCGCCGGGGATCGCGTAGCGCACGCCGTTGTAGGTCTTGAACGTCTCGGCCGTCTTCTTTTCGTCCTTGTAGTACCCGACCGGGATGTTGCCCTTCTTGGCGATCACACCCCGCACGCCCGATCCGGGCTTGACCTCGTTGCCGTCCTCGTCGAGCACGACCGTCCGATGGTCGATGGTGACCCGCGGACCACCGTTGTGGTGCTCGCCCTTGGCCACGATGCTGGTGCCACCGAAGCCGGTCTCCGACGAACCGATCGAATCGGTGATGACCCGGTTGGGCAGCAGTTCGAGCAGCTTCTCCTTGAGGCTGGTGGAGAACAGGGCAGCTGTGCTGGCCAGCAGGAACAGCGACGACAGATCGTATTCCCGGCCACCGTCCAGGGCGGCCTGCAGCGCGTCGAGCAGCGGCCGCGCCATGGCGTCACCGGTGAAGAACAGCAGGTTCACCTTGTGCTCGTGGATGGTGCGCCACACTTCGTCGGCGTCGAATTCCGGTGACAGCACGGTGGTTTGGCCGGAGAAGATCGACATCCAGGTCGCCGACTGGGTGGCGCCGTGGATCATCGGCGGGATCGCGTAACGCACCATCGGCGGGTTCTCCGCGGCCGCCCGCGACAGGTCGTATTCGTCCTTGACGAATTCACCGGTGGCAAAGTCGGTGCCGCCGAACAGAACCCGGTAAATGTCCTCGTGGCGCCACATCACGCCCTTGGGGAAGCCGGTGGTCCCGCCGGTATACAGCAGGTAGATGTCATCCTCGCTGCGCTCGCCGAAGTCCCGCTCGGGTGAGGCTTCGGCCAGTGCGGTGTAGAACTCCACGCCGCCGTAGCGGGCGAAGTCCTTGTCACTGCCGTCTTCGACCACGAGGATCGTCTTGACGTTCGGAGTTTCGGGAAGCACGTTGGCGACCCGGTCGGCGTACTGGCGTTCGTGCACCAACGCGACCATGTCGGAGTTGTCGAACAGGTACCGCAGTTCGCCCTCGACATAGCGGAAGTTGACGTTGACCAGGATTGCGCCCGCTTTGATGGTGCCCAGCATCGCGATCACGATCTCGATGCGGTTGCGGCAGTACAACCCGACCTTGTCGTCCTTCTTGACGCCATGGTCTAGGAGGTAGTGCGCGAAGCGGTTCGCCTTCTCCTCCAACTCGGCGAACGTGATTTTGTCGTCACCACAAATGAAGGCGACGCGGTCTGGCACGGCGTCGATGGCGTGCTCGGCTAGATCAGCTATGTTCAGGGCCACGGACCCAAATTAGAACGTGTTACATTTCCTGACAAGTCTGTGGCAGTGACGCTGGAAGGCAGGTACCCGTGAGCGAGTCCGAAAAAAGCCCCGATGCCCTCATTGAGCAGCGCGGACACACTCTCATCGTCACGCTGAACCGGCCCGAGGCGCGCAACGCACTTTCCACCGAGATGCTCTCGATCATGGTGGAGGCTTGGGACCGCGTCGACAACGATCCGGAGATCCGCACCTGCATCCTGACGGGCGCCGGCGGCTACTTCTGCGCGGGCATGGACCTCAAGGGCGCGACCAAGGCGCCTCCCGGTGACTCGTTCAAGAGCGGTGCCTTCGACCCGACGAAGATCGAGGGTCTACTGAAAGGACGCAGGCTCACCAAGCCGCTGATCGCGGCCGTCGAAGGCCCCGCCATCGCGGGCGGCACCGAGATCCTGCAGGGCACCGACATCCGGGTGGCGGGTGAGAGCGCGAAGTTCGGTATCTCCGAGGCCAAGTGGAGCCTGTATCCGATGGGGGGCTCGGCCGTCCGCCTGCCCCGGCAGATCCCGTACACCATCGCCTGCGACCTGCTGCTGACCGGCAGGCACATCACCGCCGCAGAGGCGCTGTCCTACGGGCTGATCGGGTACATGGTGCCCGACGGCACGGCGCTGGACAAGGCGCTCGAGATCGCCGAGGTGATCAACAACAACGGCCCTCTCGCCGTGCAGGCGATCCTGAAGACCATCCGCGAGGCCGAGGGCATGCACGAACTCGACGCATTCAAGCCCGACACCGCCAACGGCATCCCGGTGTTCCTGTCCGACGACGCCAAAGAAGGTCCGCTGGCGTTCAAGGAGAAGCGGGCCCCGCAGTTCAAGATGCGCTAGGCGCCTTCGGGGCCGTCGCCATTGCCGCGACGATCTTGTCCGCCGCGAAACTGGCTGCCTGCGCGGTCATTCCGTTCGCGGCGTAGGCCTGGTGGGCCCCATTGTCTCGGCCGGTCGGCGAGCAGATGGGATCTTCGGGGACGCACTGGTCGATGGTCTTCGCGGCGTAGAGGCTGCCCACCGTGATCGGCGGGGCGGTCCGGTCGATGGTGTTCAAGAACCCGTTGGACGGCTTGCCGAACAGCGCGACAGCCGAGACATGCTTGGCGATCTCCGGCGCCATGGGCCCGGTGATGCCGTCGGGTGGGATGTAGCCGTCCGGGATCTTGTCGGCGGTGACGTAGCCGGCCACCGCCGCGCCCTGCGAATAGCCGCCAAGCACCATCTTGGTGTTCGGACACCGATTCGCCATGTCGCGTACCCGGTTACTCGCATCCACCACGCCGTCAGCCGCGGTCGAAAACTGCAGTGAAGCGGGGTAATTCACCGCATACACGTCGACCGACTTGCCCGCCAGTTGTGGCTGAGCTCGCAGCTCGTCGACGAACGCCTGCCCGATACCACCGACGCCCGGCGGTTCGAATGTGCCGCGGGCGAACACCACCTCAACGTCGGGACAGCCCTCGTCGGCCGAGGCGACCGGGCTGCCCGTCGGCGCCGTCACCAGCGCCGCGGTGGTCAGCATCGCGGCAAGAAAGAACCGCCGCAGGTAATGGGCCTGGTCAGATTCATTCACACTCATGTCGCCCCACAACTAGTCACGATGTCGCCCCGGTCCGGCCAGCACCACCGCTCACCCCGAGGTGGGGTCGTGGTTCCCAGAATCGGGAGTACCCAAACACCCGAGAACACGCCGAGCGTCACCCCGGCGGCACGGTGGGCGTCGGCCGTGACTCTGGTGTGACGGTCGCGCGAGTCGCGCCTAGGCCAGCACGGGCCGCGACGGAGTGAACACCACCGGCATCTGCTCGAGGCCGCTGACGAAGTTGGCGGGGCGCAACGGCAGCGCGGAGTCGTCGGCGAGCCGCAGGTCCGGCAGACGTTCTAGAACCTTGCGCACCATGGTGCTCAACTCCAGGCGAGCCAGCTGATTGCCGAGGCAGAAGTGGGTTCCGAAGCCGAAGGCCAAGTGGCTGTTCGGGTTCCGGTCGATACGGAAGTTCTCCGGGTCACCGAACACCGACTCGTCGAAGTTGGCGGCCTCGAACATCAAGAGCATCTTCTCGCCCTGGCGCAACTGAGTGCCGTGGAAGTCCACATCGCGCATGGCGGTTCGGGCCATGTTCTTCACCGGCGAGGTCCAGCGCAGCATCTCCTCGATGGCCGCGGGTATCAGGCTCGGGTCGGCGACCAGATGCTGCCACTGATCCCGATGGCGCACAAGCTGTTCGGTGCCGCCCGACAATGTGTGCCGGGTGGTCTCGTCGCCGCCGATGAGAATCAGCAGGGTCTCGAAGATGATCTCGTCGTCCGCCATGCGCTGGCCTTCGACCTCGGAGTTGACCAGGATCGAGAACAGATCGTCGGTCGGCTCGGCCCGGCGCTTGGCGATGGTGTCGGTGGCGTACGCGGAATAGCCGGCGAACGCATCCATCACCGCCTGCAGAGTTTCGGCGTCAGCAGCCGAGTTCAAGCCGCACACCAGGTCGTCGGACCACTTCAACAGCGTCGAGCGTTCCTCGGGCAGCACACCGAGCATGTCGCCGATCACGGCCATCGGCAGCGGGGCCGCGATATCGCGGACGAAGTCGCACTCCCCCCGCTCGCACACCGCATCGATCAACGTGTCGCACAACGTGTCGATCCCGGCGACCTTGTCCATCACCCGCTTACGAGTGAAGCCTGCGTTGACGAGCTTGCGCCGCAACAGATGTCCGGGATCGTCCATGTCGATCATGTAGGGCATGCCCGGGTTGTCGGGCCGGATGCCGCCGGTGTTGGAGAAGGTCTCGGGATCGCGCTCGGCGTCGATGACGGCCTGGTAGCTCGTCGCAGCGGCAAGACCTTTGCGGTCGCGAAATACCGGCTGGTTGGCCCGCATCCAGCGATACGCCTCGCGCGCCCCTCCGTCGGCATAGAAATTGCCATCCGTCAGATCAACATTCGGCTTGGCCGGCGCCAGAGTGCCTGTCATTCGGTTCCCTCCACTACTTTTCGTTCACGCTTGGTGTCAAAGCGGTTTACAGTGACCGCATGTCTGATTCGCAGCACACGATTGCCGGCACGGTGCTCACCATGCCGGTACGCGTTCGCAAGGCCGACGTCCACACGGCTATGTTCTCGGTTCCGGCCGACGCCGCGCAGCGACTTGTCGATTACAGCGGACTGAAAGTCTGCGAATTCCGCCCCGGCCGCGCAGTGGTCAACCTGATGCTGGCTCGCTACATCGACGGCGACCTGGGCAAGTACAACGAGTTCGGAACTTGCGTGATGGTCAATCCGCCGGGCTCGAATGCCCGCGGGCTCAAGGCACTCGGAGATGCCGCGGCATTCATCCACCACCTGCCCGTGGACCAGTCCTTCACTCTCGAGGCCGGCCGCACCATCTGGGGCTTCCCCAAGATCATGGCCGACTTCAACGTGCGCGAGGCCAACCCGTTCACCTTCGACGTCAGTGAGAACGGTTCGCTGATCGCCGGAATCGAGTTCCACCGGGGTCTGCCGATCCCGTCGCTGCGCCCGCGCACCCAGGTGCTCAAGACCTACACCTTCGCCGACGGCACCACTCGCGAGGTGCCCTGGGAGATGAAGAATTCGGGCGTCCGCTTCCGGCCGGGCGGCGCCACGCTGCGGCTCGGCGACCACCCCTACGCCAAAGAGCTGGCGTCGCTGGGGCTGCCCAAGCGCGCGATGGTGTCGGGATCGGTCGCCCACGTCGACATGACGTTCGGCGACGCCCACGTGCTGAGCTGAGCCGAGCGTCATCCGGTCAATCTAGAGCCCTGACTAGACAACTCGCAAGAAGTGTCTACAGCAGCGCTGCGGCCTCGTGGATCTGCTCGGGGCTGCGGGCGCCGATCACCATCATCGTCACCCCTGCGGCCTCCCACGCGACGATCTGTTTGCGCACGTAGTCGATGTCGCCGACGATCGCCGAGTCGTCCACGAGCTCGTCGGGCACGGCCTTGGCGGCATCATCTTTGCGGTCGCTGCGGAACAGACGGGTGACCTCGTCGACGACCTCGGCGTACCCCATCCGCCGATAGACGTCGGCGTGGAAGTTGGTGTCTTCTGCGCCCATTCCGCCCATGTAGAGCGCCAGGTGGGGCTTGATCAGGTCCATGATCGAGGCGCGGTCGTCGGTGACGACCACCTGCGCGGTCGCGCAGATCTCGAAGTCCTCGCGGCTGCGGCGAGCACCCGGACGGGCGAAGCCTTCGTCGAGCCACTCGTTGTACATCGGCGCCAGTCGCGGTGAGTAGAAGATCGGCAGCCACCCGTCACAGATCTCGGCGGCCAGCGCCACATTCTTGGGGCCTTCGGCACCCAGCATGATCGGGATGTCGGCCCG
Organism: Mycolicibacterium aromaticivorans JS19b1 = JCM 16368; assembly: GCF_000559085.1. Classification (NCBI taxonomy): domain Bacteria; kingdom Bacillati; phylum Actinomycetota; class Actinomycetes; order Mycobacteriales; family Mycobacteriaceae; genus Mycobacterium; species Mycolicibacterium aromaticivorans. The sequence continues at coordinate 2,060,074 of NZ_JALN02000001.1, forward strand.
CAGCGGATGCACGATCGGCTTGAGCGGCTTGCCCAACCCGGTGGTGCCCTCGCCGGACAGCGGCAGCGGATAGTGCGGGCCGGCGCTGGTGACCGGCGCGTCACGCGCCCAGACCTGGCGGATGATGTCGATGTACTCGCGGGTGCGCGCCAACGGCTTCGGGAACTTCTGCCCGTACCAGCCCTCGACGACCTGGGGTCCGGAGACACCCAGCCCCAGGATGTGCCGACCTCCCGAGAGGTGGTCCAGCGTCAGCGACGCCATCGCACACGCGGTCGGGGTACGCGCAGAGAGTTGCACCACCGAGGTGCCCAACCGCATCCGGGTGGTTTCACGCCCCCACCACGCCAACGGGGTGAATGCATCCGAGCCCCACGCCTCGGCGGTGAACACGGTGTCGAACCCGGCCTCCTCGGCCACGGCCACCAGCTCCGCATGGTTTGTCGGGGGTTGCGCGCTCCAGTATCCGAGTTGCAGACCCAGCTTCATCGGTGCCGCCTTTCTGGCCGGGACACGGTCCTTGCCACGATTCTTAGAACCTGTTCTACTCGATGATGTGACCACCAGCCAAAGCAGCCCGGTGCAGATCGACGCGCATCAGAAGCCCCTTTCGGCACCGCTGAAGCTGTCATTCGACTACACCCGTTCAGTCGGACCACTCCTCGGCCAGTTCTTCACCGCACTGCGTGAGCGACGTATCCTCGGTGTCCGCGGTTCGGACGGGCGAGTGCTCGTACCACCCGCTGAGTATGACCCCGTGACTTACGCGCCGTTGACGGAGGTGGTGCCGGTCGCCGGTGCCGGTACCGTCGAGTCGTGGACCTGGCAGTCCCACCCCCTGGAGGGCCAGCCGCTGGACAAGCCGTTCGCCTGGGCGCTGATCAAGCTCGACGGCGCGGACACCACCCTGCTGCATGCGGTGGCCGCGGATTCGCCCGGCGAGATCAGCACGGGCGCGCGGGTCCACGCGCACTGGATCGACGAGCCCGTCGGCGCGATCACCGATATCGCGTACTTCGCGCTCGGGGACACCGAAGAATCCGTCGAACAGTCTCCTGACGACCGCGAGCCGGTGACCATCCTGGTGTCGCCGAGCAGCATCGAGATCCAGCACACCGCATCGCTTCCGGAGAGCGCATTCCTGCGCGGACTGGAAGACGGCAAGCTGCTGGGCGCCCGTACCGGCAGCGACGGCAAGGTCTACTTCCCGCCGAAGGAAGCCGACCCGGCCACCGGCCTGGAGCTGGACAACTTCATCGAGCTGCCGGACAAGGGCACGGTGACGACGTTCGCCATCATCAACATCCCGTTCGCCGGGCAGCGCATCAAGCCGCCGTACGTCGCGGCCTACGTGTTGCTCGACGGCGCCGATATCCCGTTCCTGCACCTGATCCAGGAGATCGAGGTCGCTGACGTGCGGATGGGCATGCGGGTGCAGGCGGTGTGGAAGCCCCGCGAGGAGTGGGGTCTGGGCATCGACAACATCGAGTACTTCAAACCGACCGGCGAACCCGACGCCGAATACGACACCTACAAGCACCACCTCTAAAGGGAATCGCCACATGACTTTTCGCGACGTAGCGGTCGTTGGCTTCGCGCATGCTCCGCATGTCCGGCGTACCAACGGCACCACCAACGGCGTCGAGATGCTGATGCCGTGCTTCAAATCGCTCTACGACGAGCTCGGGCTGAAGCAGACCGACATCGGCTTCTGGTGCTCCGGTTCGTCGGATTACCTTGCCGGCCGCGCGTTTTCGTTCATCTCTGCGATCGACTCGATCGGTGCAGTGCCGCCGATCAACGAATCGCACGTCGAGATGGACGCGGCCTGGGCGCTGTACGAGGCGTACATCAAGGTCCTGACCGGCGAGGTCGAGACCGCGCTGGTGTACGGCTTCGGCAAGTCCTCGGCGGGCACGCTGCGCCGGGTGCTCGCACTGCAGACCGACCCGTACACCGTCGCGCCGCTGTGGCCCGATTCGGTGTCGATGGCAGGCCTGCAGGCGCGATTCGGCCTGGACTCCGGCAAGTGGACCGAAGAGCAGATGGCTCAGGTCGCCCTCGACGCGTTTGCCGCAGGCGGCCGCACCGACAAAGTGGCAGTGAACGGATCCATCAGCGAACTGCTGGCTCAGCCGTACTTCGCAGATCCGTTGCGGCGCCACGACATCGCTCCGATCACCGACGGGGCGTCGGCCATCGTGCTGGCGGCCGGTGACCGGGCGCGTGAGCTGCGGGAGAACCCGGCGTGGATCACCGGTTTCGAACACCGCATAGAGACGCCGGTGCTCGGTGCCCGCGACCTCACCACGTCGCCGTCGACCGCGGCGTCGGCCAAGGCGGCCACCGGCGGCGACACCAGCTCCATCGAGATCGCGGAGCTCTACGCGCCGTTCAGCCACCAGCAGCTGATCCTGACCGAGGCGATCGGCCTGCCGGAGGCGACGAAGATCAACCCGTCGGGCGGCGCCTTGGCTGCCAACCCGATGTTCTCGGCCGGCCTCGAGCGGATCGGGTTCGCCGCCCAGCACATCTTCTCTGGCTCGGCGGGTCGCGTCCTGGCTCATGCCACCAGCGGCCCTGCGCTGCAACAGAATCTGGTCGCCGTGCTGGAGGGGAAGTAGTCATGGCCAAAAAGCTCGCCGCAGTCCTCGGAACGGGACAGACGAAGTACGTCGCCAAGCGCAAAGACGTCTCGATGAACGGTCTGGTGCGCGAGGCGATCGACCGTGCACTGGAGGACTCGGGGTCGACCTTCGACGACATCGACGCTGTCGTCGTCGGTAAGGCACCCGACTTCTTCGAGGGCGTGATGATGCCCGAGCTGTTCATGGCCGACGCCGTGGGCGCAACCGGCAAGCCGCTGATCCGGGTGCACACCGCGGGTTCGGTGGGCGGGTCAACGGCCATCGTCGCCGCCAGCCTGGTGCAGTCGGGCAAGTACAAGCGTGTGCTGACCATGGCGTGGGAGAAGCAGTCCGAGTCGAATGCCATGTGGGCGTTGAGCATTCCGGTGCCGTTCACCAAGCCGGTTGGCGCAGGCGCGGGTGGCTACTTCGCGCCGCACGTGCGTGCCTACATCCGTCGCTCCGGCGCACCCTTGAACATCGGCGCGATCGTGGCGGTCAAGGACCGGCACAACGGCGCCAAGAACCCACTGGCACACCTGCACCAGCCCGACATCACCGTCGAGAAGGTGATGGAATCCCCGATGCTGTGGGATCCCATCCGCTATGACGAGACCTGCCCGTCCTCGGACGGTGCGGCGGCCATGGTGATCGGTGACGAGGAAGCCGCCGACGCCCGCGTGGCCGACGGACATCCCGTCGCCTGGGTGCATGCGACGGCGCTGCGCACCGAGCCGCTTGCCTACGCCGGCCGCGACCAGGTCAACCCGCAGGCCAGCCGGGATGCGGCTGCCGCACTGTGGAAGGCGGCGGGGATCACCAGTCCGATCGACGAGATCGACGTGGCCGAGGTGTACGTGCCGTTCTCCTGGTACGAGCCAATGTGGCTGGAGAGCCTGGGCTTCGCGCCGGAAGGCGGCGGCTGGAAGCTGACCGAGGCCGGCGAGACGGCGATCGGCGGCAAGATCCCGTTCAACCCCTCCGGCGGCGTGCTGAGCTCCAATCCCATTGGTGCATCAGGCATGATCCGGTTCGCCGAGTCGGCGATCCAGGTGATGGGCAAAGCCGGCGATCATCAGGTCGAGGGTGCGCGCAAGGCACTGGGCCATGCGTACGGCGGCGGTGCGCAGTACTACTCGATGTGGGTGGTCAGCTCCGATAAGCCTGCCGCCAAATGACCAAGATGCAGTACACCATCAGCATCGCGTTCAGCCCGCTGGACCAGCTGATCGAAATCGCCAAGGCGGCTGAGGAACTCGGCTTCGACAACATCGCACTGCCGGACTCGATCTTCTATTTCGAGGAGCAGTCCGTCGACTATCCCTATACCGCCGACGGTAAGCGGATGTTCGACGAGAACTCGCCCTGGGTCGACCCGTTGATCCTCGCGGGCGCGTTGGGGGCGGTGACCTCGAAGCTGCGGTTCTACACCAACGTGATGAAACTCGGCTCGCGCAACCCGCTGCTGCTGGCCCGCCAGGTGGGCTCCGTGGCGAACCTGACCAACAACCGGTTCGGCTTCGGCGTGGGGATCGGCTGGGCACCCGAGGAATTCGAGTGGTGCGGGGTGCCGTATGCCAAGCGCGGCAAGCGCGTCGACGAGATGATCGACATCATCAAGCTGGTGCTCGCCGGCGGCATGGTGGAGCACCACGGTGAGTTCTACGACTTCGACCGGCTGCAGATGAGCCCGGCGCCGTCGGCGCCGGTGCCGTTCTACGTCGGCGGCCACACCGATGTCGCACTCAGGCGTGCGGTCCGGATCGGCGACGGCTGGACCAGCGCGATGATGACCTGCGACGAGTTGGCCGAGACGATCTCCACGCTCAAGAAGCTGCTGGCCGAGGCCGGCCGCGCCGACGACCCCTTCGAGTACCAGGCGGTCTGCATCGACAAGTTCGGCGTCGACGGTCACCGCGATCTGGTCAAGGCGGGCGTCACCGACTACATCGGGATTCCGTGGGTGTTCGAGGGGCTGCCCTTCGACGCGCCGGTGGACAAGAAGATCGACTCGATGAAGCGGTTCGCCGAGACCTACATCCACTCGGGCTGGCAGGAGCAGTGAGTTCACCGGCCCACGAGGCGGGACGGCGATCCCGCGAGGCGGCCATGGCTCGCGACAAGGAGGCATGGCTGGCGGTGTTCGCCGACGACGCGATCGTCGAAGATCCCATCGGCCCATCGCATTTCGACCCTGAAGGCAAGGGTCACCGCGGCAAGGAAGCGATCGCGAAGTTCTACGACATGGCGATCGCCCCCAGCGCGCTGACGTTTAATTTCGAGAAGACATACCAGTGCGGCAACGAGGAAGCCAACGTCGGCCACATCGTGATCGAGTCCAGCGGATACCGGGTGATCGCCGAGGGCGTCTTCACCTATCGCGTCGACGATGAGGGTAAGGTCGTCGCGCTGCGCGCGTACTGGGAGTTGGACAAGGCAACCGCCAGCGCTCAGAAGATCTAGGCGGCGGGCGCGGTCGCTTCGACGTAGGCCACCGGCCATTGCGCTGGTGCCGGTGCGGCCAACGAACAGGCCGCACACACGGCCGCTCCGATGGTGGGATAGCCACACGCCGGGCAGATATCGAGTGCCATCCTCAGTCCTCCACGCGCTACGCCTTGTCAGGTAGCGGTGACATACCCGGCGCCGAAATCGGCCAAACGCCGGGAGACGGGGATCTCAGACGTCGTCGAGGCCTGTCAGATAGCGCTGGGCCAGATCCTGGTAGGCCTTGGGGTTGATGTTCACCCAAACCTCGGCCCGGGTTCCGGCGATCGGACCCTTGACCTTCGCCGGTGATCCGGTGACCAGCACCTCCTCCGGGATGTGGGTGCCGCCGACCACCAGTGAGTGCGCAGCGATCATGCTGCGGGCGCCGATCACCGCACCGTCGAGGACCGTGCAGTGATTGGCGATCAGGGCCTCGGCCCCGACGTGCACCCCATGGATGGTGCACATATGCGCGATCGTCGCCCCGGGACCGATATCCACCGGGATGCCCGGCGGGGCGTGCAGCACCGACCCGTCCTGCACATTGGCGCCCTCCCGGATCACGATCGGCGCGTAGTCCCCCCGCAAAACCGTGTTGAACCACACCGATGCGCCGGCCTCCACGGTCACGTCTCCGATGAGTACCGCAGTGGGCGCGACGAAGGCGGTCGGATCCACCCGCGGTGAACGCCCTTCGAACGAATACATCGGCATCGTCCAGATATACCGCACTTCAGGTGGGTAATCCGCTGCCAGTGCTGCTCTCATTGCGCGAAGAGTCGGAAAAACTGTAACGTGTTCTAGTTAGAACCTACGAGTTGGAGGGGCGCGAGGGTGACAAGCGGCATTCGCGAGATCGACACTGGAACCCTGCCGGACCGGTACGCCCGGGGCTGGCACTGCCTGGGCCCGGTCACTGACTACACCGACGGCAAGCCCCACCCGATCAACGCGTTCGGGACCAAACTGGTGGTTTTCGCCGATTCCAACAACGATGTGCACGTTCTGGACGCGTACTGCCGGCACCTGGGCGGCGACCTGTCGCAAGGCACTATCAAGGACGACGCCCTCGCGTGCCCGTTCCACGACTGGCGCTGGGGCGGCGACGGCCGTTGCCGCCTGGTCCCCTACGCCAAGCGGACCCCGCGATTGGCCCGCACCCGGTCCTGGGAGACCGACGTGCGCAGCGGGCTGTTGTTCGTCTGGCACGACCACGAGGGCAACCCGCCACAGCCCGAGGTGCGGATCCCGGAGATCCCGGAGTACGCAGGCGGCGAGTGGACCGAGTGGAAGTGGAACTCGATGCTGATCGAGGGCTCCAACTGCCGCGAGATCGTCGACAACGTCACCGACATGGCGCACTTCTTCTACATCCACTTCGGTTTGCCGACGTACTTCAAGAACGTCTTCGAGGGCCACATCGCCTCGCAGTACCTGCACAACGTCGGCCGGCCCGACGTCACGCTCGGCGGCTCCGCCTACACCGAGTCACACCTGGATTCCGAGGCGTCGTACTTCGGCCCGTCGTTCATGATCAACTGGCTGCATAACAACTACGGCGGCTTCAAGGCGGAGTCGATCCTGATCAACTGCCACTACCCGGTGACCCAGGATTCGTTCATGCTGCAATGGGGTGTGATCGTCGAGAAGCCCAAGGGCATGGACGACGCCATGAGCGACAAGCTGTCGGACGCCATGGTCGTCGGTGTCAGCAAGGGCTTCCTCCAGGACGTCGAGATCTGGAAGCACAAGACCCGCATCGACAATCCACTGCTCGTCGAAGAAGACGGCGCCGTCTACCAGATGCGCCGCTGGTATCAGCAGTTCTACGTCGACGTCGCCGACGTGACGCCCGACATGACCGACCGCTTCGAGCTCGAAGCGGATACCGCCCCGGCCAACGAGAAGTGGCAGGTTGAGGTTCAGGAGAACCTCAAGAAGCAGGCTTCTTCTGAAGGACAGCCCACCCAGGTGTGAACATGAGCCCCGAGGAAACGCCTGACGTCGACGACCTGGCGCGGTCCATGCTCGAGCTTCTCGGTGTGCACGAGCACGACGAGCCGCACGAGCACAGCGACGATGCGTCTGGATCATGGTCCAAGGCACCGGGTTTCGCCGCGGATCCGCAGCGGATGGCTGCCGTCCAGGAATCGACCCGCCAGGACCGGGAACGGTACCTGTCGGCCGGCCTGGTCGAGATCGACTGCCGGTTCTGCCACATCGCGGTGAAGGTCAAGAAGCTCGGTGCCGCCCACACCGCGGTGCAGTGGAGCAGCGAAGCGCAGCAGCGGTGCGCCTACTTCGCCGAGATCCGGGAAGCGGGCGGCAGCAGCGCCCGCACCCGGTCCTGCCCGAAGTTGTCCGACAGCATCAGACATGCTGTGGCAGAAGGCTGTCTGGAGGAGTACTCCAGCGCACCCGCCCCCGGCGACGGCTAAGCCCTCGCCGAAACCGACGTTTCGCCGCGAAAGTGGGAGTAGATCGCGACATTTCGTCGATCTCGGCGCCGGCTACAGCCCCTTGAAGCGCTCCTTGACCTGTTCCTCGGTCAGGCCGTAGTCGGCCAGCGAGTAGGTGTGCTTGGGCGCACGCGGGCCCTGCTTGCTTTCCTCGTCCGTCCGTTGGATCGCCGCGCGGGCATCGTCGGTCAGCTCGATACCGAAGTGCGAGTAGATCTTTTCCACGGTGCTGATCGGTTCGCGGATGAGCTCGAAGTAGTCGACATCGTAGAACTGCGCCGGATTGTGCTTGGCGCGTTCGGTGTTGAACAACTCCAGCCCGCGCGACCAGGTCTCCAGTGAGTCGGCGCCGATGACCTCGTCTTTGAACGTGTTCGACCAGCCCTCGGTGGTGTGCTGGGCCAGCGAGCACATCGAGGCCATGATCGTCTCGGCCGGCCGGTGGCACTGCAGGATCAGCGCATCCGGATAGACGGCGAACACCGCGTCCAGGGCGAACAGATGGCTGGGATTCTTGAGAACCCAACGCTTTTCGGGATCGTTGAGTCCGATCAGCTGCAGGTTCTTGCGGTGCCGCGCGTACGACTTGGTCCAGTCCTGTCGCGCAAGCCATTGCGCATACGTGGGCACGTGCGCGAGCGTCTCGTAGGACACCGAGTGCACGGACTGGCGCAACAGCTGCCAGCACTCCTCCACCTCGTCCGCGGTCATGTAGTGCAGGCCCGTGTAATCCGGGTTCTCCTCATGCGCCTTGGTGAACTGTGCGTCGATCTGCTGAAAGACCGGGTTGTCCTTCCACGATTCCCGCGGCGGCCGGGGTTGCGGGAACTCCGCGAGCCAAAGCTCCAGCCCCTGGTGCCTAGGATCCCCGCACAGCAACCGGTGCAATGCGGTGGTACCGGTGCGCGGCAGGCCGGTGACGAAGATCGGACGCTCGATCGGGACGACGACGTGCTCCGGATACTGCTTGAAGGCAGCCTCGGAAACAAGTCTGGCCACCAACGCATTTCGCACGAAGAACCGGTGCATCTTGCTACCGAGCTCGGTCAGGTCCGCATCGTTGCGGAACGACTCGAGCAGCACGCTCAGCGCCTCTTGATAGTTGTCGTCGTCGACGCCGAAATCGTCCATACCGGTGGCTTTGACCGCCGAGGCGATCAGACTTTCAACACTCAGGAAGTCAGCCATCAGTTGTGATACTCCCCGCAGTTGACGTCCAGTGTCTGCCCGGTGATGCCGTTGGACAGATCACTGGCCATGAACAGGATCGCCGATGCGACCTCGTCCTCGGTGGGGAGCCGCTTGAGATCGCTGTTGACCGCGGCCGCCTTGTAGATCTCGTCGACGGTCGTGCCGTACTTCCCGGCCTGGTGCTCGAAATAGCCTTGCAATGTCCCGCCCCAGATATAGCCGGGCAGCACGGAATTCACCCGGACGCCCTGGGGGCCGAGTTCACTGGCCAACGACTGAGACATCGACAGCAGCGCCGCCTTGGCCAGCTTGTAGGCGCCCTGCTTGGGGTCGGAGTGCCGCAGCACCATCGAGTTGACGTTGACCACCGAGCCCTTGGCCTCGACCAATGCCGGGGTGAATCCCTGGATCAGCCGCAGCGCACCGAGCACCGTGAGCTCCACCGTCTCGCGGATGTGATCGAACGAGGTGTTGGCGAACGGCTTCATCGACGGCACCTTGAACGCGTTGTTGATCAACACGTCGACCTTGCCGTAGGCGGCCAGGGTCTCCGTGACCAGGTTGTCGACCTGAGCCTCGTCAGTGATGTCGGTGCCCACCGACAGTGCGCGGCGGCCGAGGTCGGTGACCTGCTTGGCCACGTCGTCCAGACGCCCGACCGTGCGTGCCGCCAACACCAGGTCGGCGCCTTCCTCAGCACATCGGCGCGCCAGGGTGGTGCCCAGCGCGGGACCGACGCCACTGATCACGACGACCTTGTTCTCGAGCAAGCCGGCCATGTGTTTACCCCACCATCCTGTTGCCAATTAGTTTTTGACGCAGTGCGATTCGCTGACGCCAGTCGTCTTTGGAGATCTTGTTCTGCTCGTAGTAGGGCAGCTTGCCCGCGACCTCGCCGAGATCGACGATCTCCATCGTCGGGCCGTCGGCCTCGGTCAACGCGCGCGACACTCGCTGCCAGCGGAACTGCAGGTAACCCTTGCCATGCCCGAGCGTTTCGACCCAGTTGGTCACCCCGGGGCTCTTGTCGGCGACGACGATCCGGATCTTGCCATCCGGATCCGCTTGCGCCTGAGTGCCGTTGAGCGAGGTCTGGTGGTTGATGTAGTCCAGCGAGATGTACCAGAGGCTACCGAGCTGGAAGCCGAGGTACGGTGCGTCAGTGACCGGCAGCGTGATGACGATCGCCTGATCTTCGGTGATGTCGTAGTGGCCGACCGACGAGTATTGGGTGGCCAGCCCACCCGGGGTGAGCCGCGGCGCGGTCAGGGTGTTGACCGGCAGGTTGTCGTAGAACCACTTCGGGAACTGGAGCCACGTCTTCACACGTTGCACGAGCTGCTTTCCTGCTGTCGCCCAGCGTCTTTCGATCAGCTCTTTGGTCAGCGCCGGCGGCGCGGTCCCCGCGGTGTCGGTGCGCGCGATAGCGAAGCTGCCCCGCTCGGCGGACCAGTCGTTGTAGACCTCCCGAATGACCAGCTGCGCGTTGCTATCCGGGGTGAACCGCCACTCGAAGGTGCCGTCGGCGGCGATGTCGAGCTTGCGGTCGTCGAATGCGGTTTCGCTGTCCGGAACCACTTCGTCGGTGTACTCGCCACCGAGCAGCTGAAAGCTGACGTCGGTGGTGGTCCCGCGCTTACCGGTGACGACGTACTCGTTGCCGGCCACCACCCGGGTGCCGAAGTACATGGTGTCCGGATTGTCCAGGCCCATTTTGGTGAACGGGCCGGTGCCCGAGTGAAGGAAGGGATGGTCGCGGTCGTAGTCGAAGGCGACGTGCGTGCACGCCGCGACACAGCCGGCCAGGTACTGCAGGCCCTCCAGCAGGTCCGCCTCACTCTCGATGAAGTCGGCTTCCTTCACCAGCCGTTCGGACTCGGCAATGGCGTCCACCAAGGGCTGTGTGTACATGACCGCCTCGCGTTTCAAAATTGGACCGCACTGGTACGTTCTTGGGACTGAGACTAGAACGTGTTCTAATCTCAGTCAACCAAGCATGTGTTCCATATATGGAATATAGAGGTAGGATTTTGCAATGCCGGACGGCTCCGCTCCTGGTCGATCATCGCCCCCCACGCAACGCGTGGTGGCGATCCTGGATTTCCTGGCCAAGCATCCACAAGACAAGTTCGGCCTGTCGGAACTCTCTCGACGATTGCAACTTGCCAAGCCGACCTGCCTCGGCATCGTCACGACGCTGACCGAGTCGGGCTACCTGGTTCGGGACGCGGCCGACAAGACCTACCGGCTGGGCCCCAGCCTGATCGCGCTCGGTCACCTCGCCCAGGAGTCGTTACGGGTCAATCCGGCGGCACGCGCTGAACTCAGCAGGCTGTCGAAGACGTTCGAGACCACGGCGGCGCTCGCCGCTGTCGTGGACGACCGGATCACGCTGCTCGAGTTGGTCGGCCCACCCGGTTCCGATGTCGGGGTGCGTGTCGGGCAGAGCTACCCGTTCGCCCCGCCGGTGGGCTTGATGTTCGTGCTGTGGGACGACGAAGCACTGCGCGGGTGGCTCGGTCGCGCGCCGACCATTCCGCTGCGTACGGAGACGGAGCGACTGGACCGCGTCATCGCCGAATGCCGGACCGCCGGATACCTCGTCGAACGATTGACCCCCGGCGGCCAGCGGCTGTATGCGTTGATGGCGGGCATGTCCACCTCGATGCCCGACGAACTGCGTGCCCTCTTGGGCGAGTTGATCTCCGATATCGGTGAGCGGGTGTACTTGCGAAGCGAAACCGAGGGGCCGGGGTCGCGCCAGCGGCACGACGTCAGTGTCATCTCCGCACCCGTCTACGACCACCACCACCGGCAGGCGATGGTGGTGTCGCTTCAGATCGGTCGCGCTCTCACCGATTCCGAGATCGCCAAGCATGCAAAGGGTTTGGTGGCGACCGCCAACGCCCTCACCACACAGCTCGGTGGCACCAAACCGCAGTGGTGATCTGGCGGGGCCTAGCCCGACGGCGGCGACCACAGCTCCCCGATGACGGCCGGCAGTGCTCAGCTGACGCCCGCGAGCACGAACGGCAGGACCTCCGATACGCCGGCCCGACGCAAGCAGCGCGCCGCGGTGGTCAGCGTCCAACCGGTGTCGGTGACGTCGTCGACCAGAAGCACTGTCCGCGGAACCTGCTGCAGCGCAGTGAAGTCAGGCTCCTGCCAGGCATCGTGCAGTGCCGCGACCCGGTAGGCCGAGTTCACGGCCGTTACCGGCCGTCGCGTCGGGCGGTAGTGGAGCGTCCCCAGGTTTGTCAGCCGACCCGCCCGGCCGAGGCGGTCGACGACGGAACGGATCAGGACCGGATGCGCCGATGAGTCAAGCCCCATGACGGCCTCGGGTCGCGTCTCCCACGGCCAGTCGGCCAACACCGCGATCGCGGCGCGGACGAACTCGTCGGGGACTGGACCGTCCGGTGCATCCAGCAGCCTGCGCAACCGGGTGCCCCAGCCCAGATCCGTGAGCCGTCCGATCGCGCGGCCCTCCAGCGGCCCGTCGTCGATTCGCCCGCTCAGGTCGACCCCGAGCTTGGCCATGCCCGTGGGCCATAGCCGCCGTGGCGCCACCTCGACACCGCACTGCTGCAGCCGGTCGTTGGTGGCGTCGAGCGCACGCTCGTCGACCTCGGCGGTGAAGCGGGATCCGGCACAGTTGTCACACCGGCCGCAGCGATCTTGCGCTGACAGTTCCGGATCGTCCAATTGCGCACGGAGAAAAGCCATCCGGCAGCTGGTCGAGTTCTGATAATCGAGCATGGCCTGCTGTTCTCGGCTCCGGGCCGCGTCCAAGGTGCGATAGCGCTCTTCGTCATAGGTCCACGGCTGGCCGGTACCGATCCAGCCGCCCTTCACCCGCTGCACGGCGCCATCGACATCGAGCACCTTCAGCACCATTTCGAGTCGGTTGCGGCCCAGGTCGACGAGTGGTTCCAGCGCGGGTGTCGACAGCGGGCGGTCCGGCTCCAGCACGCCGATCACCTTGCGCACCAACGCTTCCGGCGGGAATGCGACCGAGGCGAAGTAACTCCATATCTCGGCGTCCTCATGTCCCGGAAGCAGGATCACCTCGGCGCGGGCGGTGGCGCGACCGGCGCGGCCCACCTGCTGGTAGTACGCGATCGGCGACTGTGGCGCCCCGAGGTGAATGACGAAACCCAGATCTGGTTTGTCGAATCCCATCCCGAGCGCGGAGGTGGCCACCAGAGCCTTGACCCGGTTGGCGAGGAGGTCGACCTCCATCTGCTCTCGCTCGGCGGGGTCGGAGGCTCCGGTGTACGCGGCGACCTGATGGCCCTGCTCCCGCAAGACCGCCGCCAGATCGCGGGCGGCGGCGACGGTCAAGGTGTAGATGATGCCGGACCCCTCCAGCGAATTGAGCTGTGCCGCAATCCAGGCGGCGCGCCCGGCGGCGGTGGGTACCTTGACGACCGACAGATGAAGCGACTCGCGGTCCAGACCGCCACGCAGGACCAGCGTGTCGCCACCACCGACGCCGAGTTGGGCCGCCACGTCGCCGACCACTCGGTCGTTGGCCGTCGCCGTGGTGGCCAATACCGGTACCCCGGAACCCAATTCGGCGATCAACGTTCGGATACGCCGGTAGTCCGGCCGGAAGTCATGTCCCCAGTCGGAGACACAGTGCGCCTCGTCCACCACCACCAGGCCGGCGTCGGCGGCCAACGACGGCAGCACCTGGACGCGGAATTCCGGGTTGTTCAACCGTTCCGGGCTGACCAGCAGTACATCGAGACCACCGTCGGCGACCTGGCGGTGGATGTCATCCCACTCGGTGACGTTGCCGGAGTTGATGGTCGCCGCACGCACCCCGGCGCGCTGCGCGGCGCTCACCTGGTTGCGCATGAGAGCCAGCAACGGCGACACGATCACCGTCGGCCCGCGGCCCTGCTCACGCAGCAGCTTGGCGGCGACGAAGTAGACGGCCGACTTGCCCCAGCCGGTGCGTTGCACGACCAGAGCCCGACGCCGGTGCACCACCAAAGCCTCGATGGCCGTCCACTGGTCGTCGCGCAGCACCGCTTGCGGGCCGGCCAGCTGCTCGAGAATCTTCTGTGCGTCAGCTCGGGTCGCGGTCATGGACCCATCGTGCCCGCAGGCGACGACAAGCTACTTGGCGGCAGCCTCTTGTTCGCGCTTGATCTCCAGCGCGATGTCGATGAGCTGATCCTCCTGGCCGCCGATGAGCTTGCGCTGTCCGGCCCGGTGCAGCAGTTGGTGGGCCGGCACGCCGTAGCGTTCGGACTGGCGGATGGCGTGCTTGAGGAAGCTCGAGTACACCCCGGAGTAGCCCATGATCAGAGCGTTGCGGTCCAGCAGACATTCGGCAGGCATCGCCGGTGCGACGACCTCCTCGGCGGCGTCGGCGATGTCGAAGAAGTCGATTCCGGTCTTGACGCCGATCTTGTCGAACACCCCGATGAGCGCCTCGACCGGCGCGTTGCCCGCACCGGCACCGAAGCGGCGGCACGACCCGTCGATCTGCTTGGCTCCCGCGCGGACGGCTTCGATCGAGTTGGCCACGCCCAGGCCCAGGTTCTCGTGGCCATGAAAACCAACTTGAGCATCCGACCCCAATTCGGCGACCAATGCGCTCACCCGGTCGGCCACGCCTTCGAGCACCAGCGCACCCGCCGAGTCGACCACATAGACGCACTGGCAGCCGGCGTCGGCCATGATCCGGGCTTGCTTGGCAAGCTTCTCCGGGCTGATCGTATGGCTCATCATCAGGAAGCCGACGGTCTCCAGCCCGAGTTCGCGGGCCAGCCCGAAGTGCTGGATCGAGACGTCGGCTTCGGTGCAGTGGGTGGCGATCCGGCAGATCGAGCCGCCGTTGTTCTGCGCCTCCTTGATGTCCTCCTTGGTGCCCACGCCGGGCAGCATCAGGAAGGCGATCTTGGATTCCTTGGCCGTCTCGGCGGCCAGCTTGATCAGCTCCTGCTCGGGTGTCTTGGAGAACCCGTAGTTGAAGCTCGAGCCGCCCAGCCCGTCACCGTGCGTCACCTCGATGACCGGGACGCCCGCGGTGTCGAGTGCGGCGACGATGGCACCGACCTCGTCCTTGGTGAACTGGTGGCGCTTGTGGTGGCTGCCGTCGCGCAGGGAGGTGTCCGTCATCCGGACGTCCCACATCGGGTTGAAGTAGATGTCGCTCATGCTTGTGCACCTCCAGAAACGGAAGCCCGTTCCTTCGCGATTTCCTCGCCGACCTTGGTGGCCGCGGCGGTCATGATGTCCAGATTTCCCGCATACGGCGGCAGATAGTCGCCCGCACCCTCGACTTCCACGAACGTGGTGACGAGGTGATGGCCGCCGTTGTACACACTCGGCTCGTCGAACTGCGGCTCGTTGAGCAGGCGGTAGCCCGGCACGTAGGTCTGCACCTCGGCGACGACGTCCTTGATGGACTGCGTGATCGCGTCGTGATCGGCGTCCTCGGGGATTGCGCAGAAGATGGTGTCGCGCATGATCATTGGCGGATCAGCCGGATTCAGGATGATGATCGCCTTGCCCCGCTTCGCGCCGCCGATCACCTCCACGCCGGCGCTGGTGGTCTTGGTGAACTCGTCGATGTTGGCCCGCGTGCCGGGGCCTGCCGACGCCGACGACACCGACGCGACGATCTCCGCATAGGGCACGTCGACGACGCGGGAGACGGCATACACCATCGGGATCGTGGCCTGGCCACCGCAGGTGACCATGTTGACGTTCGGCGCGTCCAGGTGCGCACGCAGGTTCGCCGGCGGGATCACGCCGGGGCCCACGGCGGCCGGCGTCAGGTCGATCGCGCGGATACCGGCTTCCTCGTAGCGGGGCGCGGCAGCCCGGTGCACGTAGGCGCTGGTGGCTTCGAACACCAGGTCCGGCTTTTCCGACTGCGCCAGCAGCCAGTCCACACCCTCGTGGCTGGTCTCCAGTCCGAGCTTGCGTGCCCGGGCCAGACCCTCACTCTCGGGATCGATGCCGATCATCCAGCGCGGCTCGAGCCACTCCGAACGGAGGAGCTTGTACAGCAGATCGGTGCTGATGTTGCCCGACCCGACGATGGCGACAGAACTCTTCTGGGGCACGTGAAGCCTCCTCTTATTCGAATGACAGCCGGACTGAACCCAGACCGGCGAAGTCCGCGACGAACTCGTCGCCTGGGTGGCAGTCGATGGCTCTGGTGCACGATCCGGGCAGGACGATGTCGCCCGCCTTGAGTCGCACACCGAAGCTCTCGACCTTGCGGGCCAGCCACGCCACTGCAGTGACCGGATTGCCGAGAACCGCGTCGCTGCGGCCCTCGGCCACCACGTCGCCGTTACGGGTGAGCACCGCGTCGATGCCCCTGATATCAACGTCTTTCGGCGATACCCGCTCCTTGCCGAGCACGTAGCCCGCCGACGACGCGTTGTCGGCGATGGTGTCGCACAGCGCGATCTTCCAATCCTTGATCCGGGTGTCGATGAGTTCGATCGCCGGGGCGAACGCCGCGGTGGCCGCCAGCACGTCGTCCTCGGTACACCCGGCGCCGGGCAGGTCGTCGGCAAGGATGAATCCGACCTCGACCTCGACGCGCGGGAACAGGAAGCGCCCGGCGGGAACCGGCTGGTCCTCGAACACCTCCATGTCGGCCAAAAGGTGGCCGTAGTCGGGCTCGTCGACGCCCATCATCTTCTGCATGGCCTCCGATGACAGGCCGACCTTGTGACCGACCACCCGAGCACCTTCGGCGATGCGTTGCCGGATGTTGATCAGCTGAATTTCGTAGGCGTCGACCACGTCGATATCGGGGTGGTTGGCCGTCAGCGGCGTCATCGGGACGCGACTGCGCTCCGCCTCGGCAAGGTCGGCGGCAAGCTCTTCGCGCGTCGAAACGCTCAGCATTCCCGGGAGTCCCATCGTCGGTGTGACCGGGGCGAACGGCGCCCGGTGCGGGCAATTCTAGTGTTGTCCGCAGCGCCGTGGGGTAAGCGTTCCGCTGATCGGAAGGGAGGGGTCAGTAGCGCCCGGACGGGGCAATTCTATAACGTGTTCTAGTATGACAGCTCAGGAGTTCGACGTCGTCGTCGTCGGAAGCGGTGCTGCCGGCATGGTCGCCGCACTTACCGCCGCTCACCAGGGACTATCGACAGTCGTCGTCGAGAAGGCCGCACACTTCGGCGGGTCGACCGCCCGCTCGGGTGGCGGCGTGTGGATCCCCAACAACGAGATCCTCAAGCGTGACGGGGTCACCGACACCAAAGAAGCCGCGCGCACCTATCTGCACACGATCATCGGCGACGTGGTGGCGCCCGAGCGCATCGACACCTACCTCGAGCGCGGGCCGGAGATGCTGTCGTTCGTGCTCAAGCACACGCCGCTGAAGTTGTGCTGGGTTCCCGGGTACTCCGACTACTACCCGGAGGCTCCGGGGGGCCGCCCCGGCGGACGCTCGGTCGAACCCAAGCCGTTCGACGCCAAGAAGCTCGGCCCCGATGAGAAGTTCCTGGAGCCCGCGTACGGCAAGGTTCCGCTCAATGTCGTTGTGATGCAGCAGGATTACATGCGTCTCAATCAGCTCAAGCGCCACCCCCGCGGTGTGCTGAGGAGCCTGAAGGTCGGCGCCCGCACCGTGTGGGCCAACGCACGCGGTAAGAACCTGGTAGGCATGGGCCGGGCACTCATCGCCCCGATGCGGATCGGCCTGCGCGAGGCCGGTGTTCCGGTGCTGCTCAACACCGCACTGACCGATTTGTACGTCGAGGACGGCGTGGTGCGCGGCATCTACGTCCGGGACACCACCGGACCGGAAGCGGCTGACCCGCAACTGATCCGCGCACGCCGGGGCGTCATCCTGGGCAGCGGCGGTTTCGAGCACAACGAGCAGATGCGCGTCAAGTATCAGCGCGCGCCGATCACCAGCGAGTGGACCGTTGGGGCCGCGGCCAACACCGGCGATGGCATCGTTGCCGCCGAGAAGCTCGGTGCCGCACTGGAACTGATGGAGGACGCCTGGTGGGGGCCCACGGTGCCGCTGGTCGGCGCCCCGTGGTTCGCACTATCGGAGCGCAATTCCCCCGGCTCGATCATCGTCAACTTGTCCGGCAAGCGCTTCATGAACGAGTCGATGCCCTACGTCGAGGCGTGCCACCACATGTACGGCGGCCAGTACGGTCAGGGCGCCGGTCCCGGCGAGAACGTACCGGCATGGCTGGTGTTCGACCAGCAGTACCGTGACCGCTACATCTTTGCCGGATTGCAACCGGGACAACGCATTCCGAAGAAGTGGATGGAATCCGGCGTCATCGTCAAGGCCGACACCCTCGAGGAACTGGCCAAGGTGACCGGGCTACCGGCCGACGCGCTACTGGCGACCATCGAGCGGTTCAACGGGTTCGCTCGCTCCGGTAAGGACGAAGACTTCCGCCGCGGCGAAAGCGCCTACGACCGCTACTACGGCGATCCGACCAACAAGCCCAACCCCAACCTCGGCGAGATCAAGAACGGTCCGTTCTACGCCGCCAAGATGGTGCCCGGAGATCTGGGCACCAAGGGCGGCGTCCGTACCGATGTCCACGGGCGGGCTCTGCGCGACGACGGTTCGGTGATCGAAGGCCTGTACGCGGCCGGTAATGTCAGCTCGCCGGTGATGGGCCACACCTATCCCGGTCCGGGCGGCACCATCGGCCCCGCGATGGCGTTCGGATATCTGGCGGCTTTGCACATTGCCGGAGCCGCTGGGCCGGCGACATCAGGCACTGGGAAGGGCTGACATGCCGATCGATCTGTCCGTCGCACTCGGCGCCGAGCTGGAGCCGGTTGAGTTCTCGTGGACGAGTAGCGATGTGCAGCTCTATCAGCTCGGCCTCGGTGCGGGCGCAGATCCGATGGATCCCAAGGAGTTGCGATACCTGGTGGACCGCACCCCGCAGGTGCTGCCCACCTTCGGCAACGTGGCGGCCAGCTTCCACATGACCGAGCCGCCGGAGGTGAAGTTCCCCGGTATCGAGATCGAGCTCAGCAAGGTGCTGCACGCCAGCGAGGCGGTGACGGTGCCCGCTCCGCTGCCGCCCAGCGGCACCGCGCGGTCGGTGCAGCGGTTCACCGAGATCTGGGACAAGGGCAAGGCCGCCGTCATCGTCAGCGAGACCACAGTGACCGATCCGGACGGCACACTGCTGTGGACCACCAAGCGGTCGATCTTCGCCCGCGGTGAGGGTGGTTTCGGCGGCGAGCGCGGCCCGTCGACAACGGTGGCTGCCCCGGACCGTGCGCCGGACTACGAGATCGCGGTTCCGGTGCTGCCGCAACAGGCGCTGCTGTACCGGCTCTGCGGAGACCGCAACCCGCTGCATTCCGACCCCGAATTCGCCGCGGCGGCAGGCTTTCCCAAGCCGATCCTGCACGGGCTGTGCACGTACGGCATGACCTGCAAGGCGCTGGTCGACACGCTGCTCGATTCCGACGCCTCGGCCGTGAAGACCTACGGCGCGCGGTTCGCCGGGGTTTGCTATCCCGGTGAGACCATCAAGGTCAGCGCATGGAAGGAAGACGGCCGCTATGTCGGCGTCGTCACCGCTCCGGGCCGCGACGACGCCGTGGTGCTCTCCGACGTGGAGTTCATCCCGGTCTGAGTTCGTGCGGTCGGCTGTCCAGATCACGGGGTGGTGTGATTTGGACGTCAGATTTACGCATAGGTCGGACTTTCAGCCGGCTCCAAGGTAGGAACTTAGGCAAAGCAAACTTTGGTGCTTCTACGAAAGGACGTCCTATGAAGATTGCCCCTACCAAGACCGTCGGCCTCGTCGGTGCGGCGCTGCTGGTGGGCGTTGCCGCAGTCGGCTGCGGCAACAGCGACAAGGGCGCCGAATCGTCGTCGTCATCGGCGGCGTCGAGTTCCTCCGCCACCTCCTCGGCCGCCGCTTCGGACACCACCAGCGCAGCGGCCACCGCCGCCCCCGCGGACGACTACAGCAAACTCCTGCTGAAGGCGTCTGACATCGACCCGAGCTTCACCGCCAGCCCGCCGGAGACGCCCCCGGCCGGTATCACCGGAATCGGCCAGACCATGTCCAACGCCGCGCAGAACCAGACCATCACGTTCCAGATCGTGATCGAGACGGATCCCGCTGCGGCGGTCAAGAGGCTCGATGACGCAAAGGCAACGGTCTCCAAGGACGTCGACGGAGCGCCGCAGCCCGCTGACGTCGGCGACGGCGGCTTCATCGCCACCGGCAAATCGCCCGACGGCTCGAAAGCCGTCACCGAGGTGTACTTCACCCAGGGTAAGGCAGTCACGAGCGTCGAGTTCAGCAGCGCGCCGAACGATCCGGTGCTGCCGGAGACGGCGCTCGCGATCGCCAAGATGCAGGCCACTCAGATCAAGAACAACCTCACCTAACAGCTCTTCGCTTTTCCGCCGAGCGTCACACCAGAGTCACGCTGAACGTTGAACGTGACCCTGGAGTGACGCTCGGCGTGCGATAGCGGCCCGCACCCGCCGGATGACATCGGCCGGCTGATCCCCGGCCAAGACCCGAATGACGACCCAGCCCAGCTCTTCCAGCTTTTCGCGGCGCCGCGAGTCCCAGGCGTATTGCATCCGGTCGGTACGGTGCTGCTGGCCGTCGTACTCGGCAGCTACCTTGATGTCCTCCCAGCCCATGTCGAGATACGCGATCAATTCACCGAACCTGTCATAGACAGCTATCTGGGTCTGCGGCCGCGGCAAGCCGGCCTCGACGAGCAGCAGACGCAGCCAGGTCTCCTTGGGCGACTGCGCTCCCCCGTCGACGAGGGAAAGGCTCTCGCGGGCCATCCGGATTGCGCGCCGACCCGGGTATCGCTCGGCCAGCACCCGCGCATCGGCAGGGTCAATGGACGTAGCTCGCGCAAGCGAATCGAGAGTAGGCACAGCAACATTCCGGGGATACCAGCAGGCTAGATCAAGTGCCGTTCGCAGGGGCGTGGTCACCGGCAAGCCGTAGATCAGCTGGAAATCGCTGTCGCCAAGCCGATCTCCGCGGACATTCACGCCTGAACGTCGATTCCTGTTGTCGTGGATGAGGTCGACGGCTGCGTTGCGGTCGATCCACTTCGCGCCATGCAGTGCTGCGGCAGAACGACCGGCGATGACGGCCTTACGCCCCGACCACAGCCAGCCGGCCCGAGCCCGACCCTGGGCGTCCAATTCGGTGCCGGCTGCTACATACACGTCGGGGAAAACGCGAGTAAAGCGACGCCGCAGCGCAGTCTTGGTGATGTCTCCGGCGGCGACGGCCTCACTTCCGATGAACGGCTGATTCATGGCGGCAGTGTGCCGCTAACCACCGACAACCGCCGTGAACGTCACGCCAGAGTCACGCTCGGGACTGAACGTGACTCTGGTGTGACGCTCGGCGCAAGGCCCTAGCCCAGGAGGATGCCCGACGTCGGGACGCCGGTGCCTGCGGTGACGAGCACGTGCTCGACGTTGTCCACCTGGTTCACCGAGGTGCCGCGCAGCTGGCGCACACCTTCGGCGATGCCGTTCATCCCGTGGATGTAGGCCTCGCCGAGTTGACCGCCGTGAGTGTTGATCGGCAGCCGTCCGCCGATCTCCAGCGCGCCGTCCTTGACGAAGTCCTTCGCATCACCCGGCTCGCAGAAACCCAACTCCTCCAACTGAATCAGCGTGAAAGGGGTGAAGTGGTCGTACAGGATCGCGGTCTGGATGTCGGCCGGCGTCAGACCCGACTGCGCCCACATCTGCTTGCCCACCAAACCCATTTCGGGCAGTCCGAGTTCGGGCCGGTAGTAGCTCGTCATCGAGTACTGGTTCGGGCTCGACCCCTGCGCCGCCGCCTCGATGATGGCGGGCCGATGCTTGAGGTCTTTGGCGCGCTCGGCCGAGACGATCACCAGGGCCACGCCACCGTCGGTCTCCTGGCAGCAGTCCAGCAGCCGCAGTGGCTCAGCGATCCATCGCGAATTCTGGTGATCCTCGATGGTGATCGGCTTCTCGTAGAAGTACGCCTTCGGATTGTTGGCCGCATGTTTGCGGTCCGCGACCGACACCGCGCCGAAATCACGGCTGGTCGCCCCGGAGTAGTGCATGTAGCGCTGGGCGATCATCGCGACCTGTGCGGCCGGCGTCGACAGCCCGTGCGGGTACGAGAACGAGTTGTCCACGCCGGTGGAGTCCGCGTTCTCGACCAGGCGCATCTGCACCTGACCGAAGCGCATGCCGGAACGCTCGTTGAAAGCCCGGTATGCCACCACACAATCCGCGACACCAGTGGCCACCGCGATCGCCGCCTGCTGGACGGTCGCACAGGCCGCACCGCCGCCGTGATGGATCTTGGAGAAGAACTTCAGATCGCCGATGCCGGTGGCCCGTGCGATCGCGACCTCGGTGTTCGAGTCCATCGTGAACGTGGTCATGCCGTCGACGTCGGCGGGCGTCAGGCCCGCGTCGTCGAGAGCGTCGAGCACCGCCTCGGATGCCAGCCGCAGTTCACTGCGACCGGAGTTCTTCGAGAAGTCGGTGGCTCCGATGCCGACAATCGCGGCCTTGCCGCTCAGCTCGCCCGGCATTACGCGGCGCCGATCGTCAGCGTGGCGGTGGCGATCACGTGATCACCAAGACTGTTGCTGCCCACGATCTTCAGCGAGATCACATCGCCCTCCACTGCAGTGACCTCACCGGTGAACGTCACCGTGTCGTAGGCGTACCAGGGTACGCCCAGACGCAAGCCGATCGACTTGATGACGGCGGTCGGGCCGGCCCAGTCGGTGATGAACCGCTGCACCAGACCGGTGTCGGTGAGGATGTTGACGAAGATATCCTTGGAGCCCTTGGCCTGCGCCTTGTCCCGGTCGTGGTGGACATCCTGATAGTCCCGGGTGGCGATCGCCGTCGAGACGATGAACGTCGGGTCGCCGTAGAACTTCAGCTCCGGCAGCTTGGTGCCGACTTCGATGGCTGGTGCGCTCATGTGGCAGGCTCCCACGCGTAGTTGGTCCAGGCAGGCCCGACGTCGTTGGCCGGGAAGTCGATATACATTGCGCGGACGGGCATTCCGATCTTCACGGTCGAGGGATCGACGTTGCGCAACTCCCCGAGCATCCGCACGCCTTCGGAGAGTTCGACGAGCGCGATCACGAACGGCAGCGTCCGACCGGGCACCTTCGGCGCATGGTGCACCACGAAGCTGAAGACCGTACCGTTGCCGCTGGCGACGACGTAGTCGGTCTCCTGCTCCTTGTCGAGCCACAACGCCGGCACCGGCGGATGCACCAGAGTGCCGTCCCCGCGCTTCTGGATGCGCAGTTCGTGCGCGTTGACGCCGTCCCAGAAGAACTTGGTGTCCTTCGACGACGCCGGACGCATGGCGGAGTCGGCATCGAGGTCATCCGGCACCGACGAAGCGGAAGCTTTGGCCCCGTCCTTTTCCGAAGGGATGAACTTCATGATGCGCCACATCATCTCGGCGACATCCTCGTCACCGACCGACCAGGTGATGGTCTGGGTGATGAAGAACGCCTCGCCCAATGCGGTCCGCTTGGGACCGACGACGTCGGTCAGCTCGGCGGCGACACTGACTTCTTCACCGGGCCGCAGATACCGGTGATAGGTCTGCTCGCAGTTGGTCGCGACGACACCGATATAGCCTGCCTCGTCGAACAATTCGATGATCTTGCCCAGCGGGTCGTCATCGGGGCGGACACCGCCCAGACCCATCATCGTCCACACCTGGATCATCGCCGGCGGGGCAACCAAACCGGGATGGCCTGCCGCCTTGGCGGCGTCCTCATCGACGTAGATCGGGTTCTTGTCCCCGATCGCGTCGAGCCAGTGATCGACCATCGGCTGGTTGACCGGATGGCGGGCGACGCGCGGCTTGCTCTTGCCCTCAGCCTTGACCCGTTCGGCGGCGGCCTTGATGTCGTCGACCGCGCTCATCTGGGCACCCTCGGCACCTTCAGGCCGGCAGCCGCGATCATCTCCCGCATGACCTCGTTCACTCCGCCACCGAATGTGATCACCAGGTTGCGCTTCGTCTGGCTGTCCAGCCAGTCCATCAGCTCCGCGGTCTCCGGATCAGCCGGATTGCCGTGTGCAGCAACGATTTCCTCGGCGAGTCGGCCGGCATACTGGATGCGCTCGGTGCCGAACACCTTGGTGGCGGCAGC
Source organism: Mycolicibacterium aromaticivorans JS19b1 = JCM 16368 (assembly GCF_000559085.1). Classification (NCBI taxonomy): domain Bacteria; kingdom Bacillati; phylum Actinomycetota; class Actinomycetes; order Mycobacteriales; family Mycobacteriaceae; genus Mycobacterium; species Mycolicibacterium aromaticivorans. The sequence continues at coordinate 2,083,997 of NZ_JALN02000001.1, forward strand.
ATCCGCGATGTCGATCTCCTCCCCCGACGCCGCGACCTGCCAGTTGAGCAGTTCGTTGATGCGCCACATGGCCTTGAGCTCGCCAAGCGAGCTCTTGACGTCCGCGTGATCAAGCGGGGTGTTTCCGTTGCTGCCCGGCTTCGAGGCCCAGGAATGCACCTTGTCGTAGAGCGCCGCGAACCGGCCGGCCGGTCCCAGCATGACCCGCTCGTTGTTGAGCTGGGTGGTGATCAGCCGCCATCCGCCGTTCTCTTCACCGACGAGCATGTCGGCGGGCACCCGCACGTCGTTGTAGTACGTGGCGTTGGTGTGGTGGGCGCCGTCGGACAGGATGACCGGCGTCCAGGAGTAACCCGGATCCTTGGTGTCCACGATCAGGATCGAAATGCCCTTGTGCTTCACGGCTTCCGGATCGGTGCGGCAGGCCAGCCAGACATAGTCGGCATCGTGGCCGCCGGTGGTCCACATCTTCTGGCCGTTGACGATGTACTCGTCACCCTGCTTGACCGCCGAGGTCCGCAGCGACGCCAGGTCGGTGCCAGCCTCCGGTTCGCTGTAGCCGATCGCGAAGTGCACCTCGCCGGCCAGGATCGCCGGCAGGAACTTTTTCTTCTGCGCTTCGGTTCCGTACTGCTGCAACGTCGGCCCGACGGTCTGCAGCGTCACCGCGGGCAGCGGCACGTCGGCACGCTGCGCCTCGTTGACGAAGATCGACTGCTCGATGGGGCCGTACCCCAAGCCGCCGTACTCCTTGGGCCAGCCGGCACCCAGCTTGCCGTCGGAGCCCATCCGCTTGATGATCGCGCGGTAGGCCTCGTTGTGCCGGTCGGACTCCATCGCCTGGGCTTCCTCAGGCGAGATGAGATTCGAAAAGTATTCCCGCAGTTCAGCTTGCAGCTGTTTCTGCTCAGGAGTCAGCTCGATGAACATTTATGCTCCCACCAGTTCCAGACGGTGTGCCTTGCCACCCAACAGTCGGGTGAGATCTTTGATCGACGAGTAGTAGCGGTGCATCGGGTAGGTGATGTCCATACCCATACCGCCGTGCAGATGGTGGCACAGCTGCATGACCGGCGGGGCCTGCGAAGTCACCCAGTAGCCAAGGATGTCGATGTCCTCGGTCGCGTCGCGCCCCTCGGACAGTGCCCAGGACACCGCCGTCGACGCCAACGTGATGGTTCGCGAGGCAATGTAGATCTCGGCGAGCTGCGCGGCGACGGTTTGGAAGGTCGACAGCGGCTTGCCGAACTGGTGCCGGTTGGCGACGTAGTCGGCGGTGAGCCGCAGCGCACCTGCCACCAGGCCGGACGCGTAGGCGCCCACGGCGGCAACCACCAGCTGGTTGATCCGGCGCACGGAATCGCTGCCGCCCAACACATCCGCGCTGTCGACGGGGGTGTCGGCGAAGGTGACGACGTATTCGTCGGCGTGTGTCGCCGACGGGGTCTTCGCCAGGCTCACACCGGCCGCCTTGGGCGACACCACCACCACACCGCTGTCGGTGCTCACGACGATCCAATCCGCAAGCTCGGCAAAGGGAACGCCGATCTTGGTGCCGTTCAGCTTGCCGTCCGTCAGCCGCGTCTCGGGCCGCTCGGGCAGCGATCGCCCCGGCTCGTTGAGCGCCGCCGTCAGCACCGCACCCGTGGCGACACCGGCCAGGTAGCGATCCTGCTGGGCGTCCGACGCCAGGTCCAGCAGCGGAAGCAGACCCAGACCGAGGGTCGCGAACGCAGGACTGATGTTGCCGAATCTGCCGATCTGGGTGAGCGCCGCGGTGATCTCGGCCAGACCGAGGCCGTCACCGCCGAGCCGCTCCGGGACGCCGAACGCCACGACGCCACCAGAAACCAGCGCGTCCCAGCTGTTGTCCCGCTCGAGTGCGGACGTCACCACGTCGGTGACTGCCTGCTGCCCTTCGTCCGGACTGAAGTCCACGAAGAATCCTCCTTGATTCTCAGGCGATACGCGTTTTAGGCCGATGCTCCGGTGTAGTCGACTTGCCAGTGCTTGATGGCGTTGAGCCACCCCGAACGTAGCCGCTCCGGCGTGCCGGCCGAGGTGAGATCGGGCATGTGGTCAGCAACTGCGTTGAAGATCAGGTTGATCGTCATCCGGGCCAGGTTGGCGCCCACGCAGTAGTGCACCCCGGTGCCGCCGAAGCCCACATGCGGGTTCGGGTTGCGCAGGATGTTGAAGCTGTACGGGTCCTCGAAGACCTCTTCGTCGAAGTTGGCCGAGCGGTAGAACATCACCACCCGCTGGTCCTTCTTGATCTGCACACCGGACAGCTCGACATCTTCGGCGGCGGTGCGCTGGAACGCGGTGACTGGGGTGGCCCAGCGGACGATTTCGTCGGCCGCGGTCTCCGGGCGCTCCTTCTTGTAGAGCTCCCACTGGTCGGGGTTGTTCGCGAACGCGATCATGCCGTGGGTGATCGAGTTGCGGGTGGTCTCGTTGCCGGCCACGGCAAGCATCATCACGAAGAAGCCGAACTCGTCGTCGGAGAGCTTCTCGCCGTCGATGTCGGCGTTGATCAGCGCGGTGACGATGTCGTTGCCGGGGTTCTTGCCCTTCACCTCGGCCATGTGCATGGCGTAGGCCAGCACCTCCATCGACGACTGCTTGGGATCGACGTCGAACTCTTCGTCACCGTTGCCGGTCATCTCGTTCGACCAGCGGAACAGCTTGGCGCGATCCTCCTGGGGCACCCCCAGCAAATCGGCGATCGCCTGCAGCGGCAGCTCACAAGCGACCTGCTCGACGAAGTCACCGTTGCCCTGCGCGGCAGCCTCTTTCGCGATGATCTGGGCCCGCCGGTCGAGCTCGTCACGCAGAGCGCCGATGGCGCGCGGCGTGAACCCCTTGGAGATGATCCGGCGCAACCGGTCGTGGTACTCGCCGTCCATGTTGAGCATGACGACCTTCTGCAGGTCGATGTCCTCGCGCGCCATCTCATCGGGGAACTGCGGGATCGCGGTGTTCGGCGAGCTGAGGAAGACGTCGTTGCGGCGCGAGACCTCTTTGACGTCCTTGTGCTTGGTGACGACCCAGTAACCGCCGTCGTTGAAGCCGCCCTTGCCGATAGCCTGTTCGCACCACCAGATCGGCGCGACCCGGCGCAGTTCGGCGAGCTCCTCGACCGGCAGACGCTGCACATGCAGGTCCGGATCCAGAAAATCGAAACCGGCCGGGATGTTGGGGGTTGGCATGATGATGCGCTCCTCAATATGACGTGTTCTAGTGCCAGTAAAACATGCCTTCACCGCAGACAAAAGGCACCGTGGCATCCTCGCTTGTCAGACTAATGAAACGTGTTCTAGCCTGACCTCATGGGTAATCCTGTCATCGTCGAAGCCACCCGCAGTCCCATCGGAAAGCGGGGCGGCTGGCTGTCCGGTCTGCATGCGACCGAATTGTTGGGCGCCGTCCAGAAGGCCGTGATCGAGAAGGCGGGTATCGACGCCAACGAGGTCGAGCAGGCCATCGGCGGTTGCGTCACCCAGTACGGCGAGCAGTCCAACAACATCACCCGTGTCGCGTGGCTGACCGCGGGACTGCCCGAGCAGATCGGCGCCACCACCGTCGACTGCCAGTGCGGCAGCGCCCAGCAGGCCAACCACCTCATCGCCGGGCTGATCGCCAGCGGCGCGATCGATGTCGGCATCGCCTGCGGTATCGAAGCCATGAGCCGCGTGGGCCTCGGCGCCAACGCCGGCCCCGACCGCTCGCTGATCCGCGCCGCGTCGTGGGACATCGACATGCCCGATCAGTTCACCGCCGCCGAGCGAATCGCCAAGCGCCGCGGCATCACTCGCGAGGACCTCGACCACCTCGGCTTCCTGTCTCAGCAACGAGCCAAGCGGGCGTGGGACGAGCATCGCTTCGACCGTGAGATCTCCCCGATCGAGGCGCCGGTTCTCGACGAGAACAAGCGACCCACCGAAGAGCGCCACATGGTCAGCCGCGACCAGGGCCTGCGCGACACCACCATGGAGGGCTTGGCCGGGCTCAAGCCGGTTATGGAAGGCGCCATGCACACCGCGGGCACCTCGTCGCAGATCTCCGACGGCGCCGCCGCGGTGTTGTGGATGGACGAAGACAAGGCGCGTGCGCTGGGATTGAAGCCGCGGGCGCGCATCGTCAGCCAGGCGCTCGTCGGTTCCGAGACCTACTACCACCTCGACGGCCCGGTGCAGTCCACCGCGCGGGTGCTGGAGAAGGCCGGCATGAAGCTCGGCGACATCGACCTGGTGGAGATCAACGAGGCCTTCGCTTCGGTGGTGCTCAGCTGGGCGCAGGTCCACGAGGCCGACATGGACAAGGTGAACGTCAACGGTGGCGCGATCGCTCTGGGTCATCCCGTCGGAAGCACCGGAAGCCGGTTGATCACCACCGCGCTGCACGAGTTGGAGCGCACCGATCAGAGCACCGCCCTGATCACCATGTGTGCCGGTGGTGCGTTGTCGACCGGAACGATCATCGAGCGGATCTAGTGCCTGCTACCGAGGACGAACGGATCGCGGCGGCACGGGCATACATCGAGGCCCTCGCCAGTCACAAGGCTGACGACGTGCCGTTCGCGCCCGGCTGCACCCGCATCGAGTTCGGCGTCAAAACCGGATTCTCCGGAGATCAGTTGCGCCGCAGCCTCAATCGCGGTCCGCAGTACCTCGTCATCAAGTCGGTCAGCGAGCCGGAATTCAGTGTGAACGGCGATGAGGTCCACGCCCGATTCGAACTGCTCACCAAACCGACGCTCGCAGGACGACGAGTCGCCGCGCGTATCGACGAGACGTTCCTGATCCCGGCCACTGATGGCAAGATCCATCACATTCGGGCGATGGTTCGCCCGTTCATCAAGAGCTAGCCCGAGGAGTTCTTCTTGCCCAAGCCCCGCCCCAAGGCCCTCGACACACCGACGACGAAGTTCATCATCAAGTGGATGTCAAAAGCGCAGACCGCGCTGTACAAGGCCAGCAAGGGCAAGATCGGCGGCAGTTTCCTCGAAGGGGCGCCGGTGGCGCTGCTGACCACGATCGGGCGTAAAAGCGGCGAGTCGCGCGTCGCGCCGCTGCTCTTCCTCCGCGAGGGCAATCGGGTGGTGCTGGTGGCATCCCAGGGCGGCAGCGACAAGCACCCCCTGTGGTACCTCAACCTCAAGGCGAACCCGAAGGTAAAGGTCCAGATCAAGGACGAGGTCCTCGAGCTGACCGCGCGCGATGCCACCGAGGCTGAGCGCGCCGAGTACTGGCCCAAGATGACCGCGTTCTACACCGGCTTCGAGGACTACAAGTCCTGGACGGACCGCGTGATCCCCATCGTGATTTGCGATCCGTAAAGCTGGGCAATTCATTGGCGTGAGCCAAGAGTCCCACCCCATCCGCAATTCGAGCGTGCTGGCGAAAGCCATGAAGTACTTCGCCCGCGCCCACATCGCGGTGTATCGCCGCACCAACGGCAAGCTGGGCGCGAAGCTGCTGTGGTTCCCCGCCGCGCTGCTGACGACCACCGGCCGCAAGTCGGGCCAGCCGCGCACCACCGCCACGTTGTATCTGCAGGACGGCGAACGCATCGTGCTGCCCGCGTCCTACGGCGGGCGCAACTCGAATCCTGCGTGGTACCTCAATCTGAAGGCCGATCCGAAGGTCGAGGTTCAGGTGCGCGGCACGGTGCGGGAGATGACGGCGCGGGACGCCACCGACGACGAGCGCCGGGTGTACTGGCGCCAGCTGACGCGAATCTACCCGCCGTACAAGGGGTATCAGGACGCCGCGGATCGGCGCATCCCGCTGGTGGTGTGCGAGCCCGTGTGAGCTAGGCGCCGAAGACCGGCAACGGGGTGCGCGAGTTGGCGATCAGGTCGCTGACGACCGGGCCGAGCTCGGCGGGATCCCAGCGGGCGCCCTTGTCGATGGTCCCGCCGCGGTTCCAGCCCTCGGCCACTCGGATGATGCCGCCCTCGACCTCGAACACCTGGCCGGTGACGTCTCTCGACTCGACGCTGCCCAGCCACACCACCAGCGGCGAGACGTTTTCCGGTGCCATCGCGTCGAAAGCCTTGTCCTGCGTTGACATCATCTCGGCGAACACGGTCTCGGTCATCCGGGTACGGGCCGAGGGCGCAATCGCATTGACGGTGACGCCGAAGCGCCCCATCTCGGCGGCGGCCACCAGGGTCAGCGCGGCGATACCCGCCTTGGACGCGCTGTAGGTCGCCTGTCCGACGCTGCCCTGCAGGCCGGCACCCGAGCTGGTGTTGATGATGCGGGCATCGACGGCATTGCCGGCCTTGGACTGCGCGCGCCAGTACGCTCCGGCGTGCTTCATCGTGGCGAAGTGGCCCTTGAGGTGCACGGCGGTGACGGCGTCGAACTCGTCCTCGGTGGCGTTGACGAACATCCGGTCCCGCACGATGCCGGCGTTGTTCACCAGCACGTCGAGTCCACCGAAGGAATCGATCGCGGTCTGGATCAGCGCCTCGGCCTGCGCCCAGTCAGCGACGTTGGAACCGTTGGCGACGGCTTCTCCACCGGCGGCGACGATTTCGTCGACCACACCCTGCGCGGCGCTACCGCCACCGGCAGGCGAACCGTCGAGCCCGACACCGATGTCGTTGACCACCACGCGCGCACCTTCAGCGGCGAACGCCAGCGCGTGCGCCCGGCCGAGGCCGCCGCCCGATCCTGTCACGATGACGACACGACCGTCGAGAAGTCCCATTGACGTTGTCTCCTTATTTGATGTCGGCAGTTGTGGTCGACAGGTAGTGCGGCGGTTCCCCGCCACCATGTACCTCCAGCGACGCACCACTGATGTAGGACGCCGCAGGCGAGGCGAGAAATGCTGTGGCCCAACCGATATCCTCGGGTTTGGCCAGCCTGCCCAGCGGCACGTTCTTGGAGATCGCCGCGATGGATTCGGCGTCACCGTAGAAGAGTTCGGATTGCTCGGTCTCGACCATGCCGACGACGACGGAGTTGACCCGGACCTTCGGCGCCCATTCCACGGCGAGCGTGGTCGTCATGCTTTCCATACCGGCCTTGGCCGCCCCGTAGGCGACGGTGCCCGGCGTCGGCCGTCGGCCGCTCACGCTGGTGATGTTGATGATCGAGCCACCGGAGTCCTGGGCCTGCATCACCGCATTGGCATGCTGCGAGACCGACAGCGCACCAAGAAGATTGAGCTCCACGATCTTGGTGCTGAATTTCGCCGAGGCGTCGGCCGCGAGTACATAGGGTGAGCCGCCCGCATTGTTGACGACGACGTCGAGGCGCCCATGGTCGGCGACAATCCCGTCGATGAGAGCCTTGACAGCCTCGTCGTCGCGGATGTCGCATGCCCTGAACTCGTACGGCGACCCGTCGACCGGTCGTCGGGCGCACGTGATGACGGTGGCGCCCTGCGCGGCGAAGACGGCGCTGATTCCGGCGCCGACACCTCGCACACCCCCCGTCACCAGGACGACAGAGGCGCTCAATTGCAGGTTGATACCGCTGTCAGCCGCTTCGGTCACTGTGCTAGCGTACCAAGCAAGTGCTTGCTTAGGTATTCACCCCGTCAGGAAGTGGCCCAGGTATCCCGATGACCATCACCACCAGCACCGTCGAACCGGGCATCGTCGCCGTCACGGTGAACTACCCGCCCGTCAACGCAATCCCCTCCCGCGGCTGGTTCGAGCTCGGTGACGCCATCACCGCAGCAGGCCGCGACATGAACACCCACGTGGTGATCCTGCGCGCCGAGGGCCGTGGCTTCAACGCCGGTGTCGACATCAAGGAGATGCAGAACACCGAGGGGTTCACCGCTCTGATCGACGCCAACCGCGGATGCTTCCACGCGTTCCGCGCGGTGTACGAGTGCGAGGTGCCGGTGGTCGCAGCCGTCAACGGATTCTGTGTCGGCGGCGGGATCGGACTGGTCGGCAACTCTGATGTGATCGTCGCGTCCGATGATGCGAAGTTCGGCCTGCCCGAGGTGGAGCGCGGCGCACTGGGCGCAGCCACCCACCTGTCCAGGCTGGTGCCCCAGCACATGATGCGCCGGCTGTTCTTCACCGCCGCAACGGTGAGCGCCGAGACGCTGCATCACTTCGGCTCGGTGCACGAGGTGGTGCCGCGCGCCGACCTCGATGAGGCAGCACTGCGGGTGGCCCGCGACATCGCGTCCAAGGACACCCGGGTGATCCGCGCCGCCAAGGAGGCGCTGAACTTCATCGACATCCAGCCGGTCAATGCGCGCTACCGGATGGAGCAGGGCTTCACGTTCGAACTGAACCTGGCCGGCGTCTCCGATGAGCACCGCGACGCGTTCGCCGGAACCGACAAGGGATCGAAATAGCATGGCAGACAAGCGGACAACGCTCGATGAGGCCGTCGCCGTCGTCGAGAGCGGGATGACGATCGGTATCGGCGGCTGGGGTTCCCGGCGCAAGCCGATGGCTCTCGTGCGCGCCTTGCTGCGCACCGCCGTCACCGACCTGACCGTCGTGACCTACGGCGGCCCCGACCTCGGCCTGCTGTGCTCGGCGGGGAAGGTCAAGAAGGTCTATTACGGCTTCGTGTCATTGGATTCGCCGCCGTTCTACGACCCGTGGTTCGCCAAGGCCCGCACGACGGGGGCGATCGAGGCGCGCGAGATGGACGAGGGCATGCTGCGCTGCGGTCTGCAGGCCGCGGCCCAGCGGCTGCCGTTCCTGCCGATCCGCGCCGGACTGGGCAGTGACGTGCGGGCGTTCTGGGGCGACGAGCTCAAGACCGTCAAGTCGCCGTATCCGACCGGGAAGGGCTACGAGGAACTCGTCGCCATGCCCGCCTTGAACCTGGACGTCGCGCTGGTGCACCTCAATCTCGGTGACGCACACGGCAACGCCGCGTACACCGGCATCGACCCGTACTTCGACGACCTGTTCCTGATGTCGGCGAAGCAGCGCGTCATGTCGGTGGAGAAGGTGGTGTCCACCGAGGAGCTGGTGAAATCCGTTCCGGTGCAGGCATTGCTGATCAACCGGATGATGGTCGACAGCGTGGTCGAGGCGCCGGGCGGTGCACACTTCACCACCGCCGAGCCCGACTACCGTCGCGACGAGAAATTCCAGCGTCACTACGCCGAGGCTGCCGGATCCGACGAGACGTGGGCCGAGTTCGTGTCGACCTACTTGTCGGGCAGCGAAGACGATTACCAAGCCGCAGTGCGCAAGTTCAAGGAGGAACAAGCATGATCTCCGCGACCCGCGCCGAGGTGTGCGCCGTCGCCTGCGCGGAACTGTTCCGTGACGCAGGCGAAATCATGGTCAGCCCGATGGCCAACATGGTGTCGATCGGTGCCCGGTTGGCCCGGCTGACGTTCTCCCCCGAAATCCTGCTGACCGACGGCGAGGCGCGCATCCTCGCCGATACCCCGGCGATGGGCGCGACCGGAGCCATCGAGGGCTGGATGCCGTTCGGCCGCGTCTTCGAGACGCTCGCCTGGGGGCGTCGCCATGTGGTGATGGGCGCCAACCAGATCGACCGCTACGGCAACCAGAACCTGTCCGCCTTCGGTCCGCTGCAGCATCCGACCCGCCAGATGTTCGGCGTGCGCGGCGCTCCGGGTAACACGATCAACCACGCGACCAGCTACTGGGTGGGCAACCATTCCAAGCGGGTGTTCGGCGAGAGCGTGGACATCGTCTCCGGAATCGGCTGGGACAAGGTCGATCCGGACAATCCGGCCTACCGCTACATGAACGTCTACCGGGTGGTGACGAATCTCGGCGTGTTCGACTTCAACGGTCCCGACCACCAGATGCGGGCGGTGTCGCTGCATCCGGGCGTGGCGCCCGAGGAGGTCGCCGAGAACACCTCGTTCGAGGTGCACGGCCTCGGTGAGGCCGAGACCTCCCGCCTGCCCTCCGGCGAGGAGCAGAGGCTGCTGCAAGAAGTCATCGATCCCAAGGCGTTAAGGGACCGAGAGGTGAAGTAGGAAGATGTCCGCTTCTTTGAAGACCCCGCTGACCGAACTGATCGGCATCGAACACCCGGTGGTGCAGACCGGCATGGGCTGGGTGGCCGGCGCCCGTCTGGTCTCGGCGACATCCAATGCCGGTGGCCTCGGCATCCTCGCCTCGGCGACGATGACGATCGACGAGCTGGCCACGGCCATCAAAAAGGTGAAGGCCACCACCGACAAACCCTTCGGCGTCAATATCCGGGCCGACGGGGCAGATGCCGGCGACCGGGTCGACCTGATGATCCGAGAGGGTGTCAAGGTGGCGTCGTTCGCCCTGGCGCCGAAGCAAGAGCTGATCGCGAAGCTCAAAGAGGCCGGGTCCGTGGTGATTCCGTCGGTCGGCGCGGCCAAGCATGCTCGTAAGGTGGCCGGCTGGGGCGCCGACGCGGTGATCGTGCAGGGCGGCGAGGGCGGCGGTCACACCGGCCCGGTCGCGACCACCCTGTTGCTGCCGTCGGTGCTCGACGCCGTCGACATCCCGGTGATCGCCGCCGGTGGTTTCTTCGACGGGCGCGGTCTTGCCGCGGCGCTGTCATACGGCGCGGCGGGGGTCGCGATGGGGACCCGCTTCCTGCTGACCTCGGATTCGACTGTGCCCGAGGACATCAAGCAGCGGTACCTCACGGCCGCGCTGGACGGCACCGTGGTGTCCACCCGGGTCGACGGCATGCCACACCGGGTGCTGCGGACCGAACTCGTCGAGAAGCTCGAGAGCGGCTCGCCGGTCCGGGGTTTCACCGCGGCGGCGCGCAATGCGGCCAAGTTCAAGAAGATGTCGCAGATGACGTGGGCGGGGATGATCCGCGACGGTCTGGCGATGCGCCACGGCAAGGACCTCACCTGGTCGCAGGTGCTGATGGCCGCGAACACCCCGATGCTGCTGAAGGCCGGGTTGGTCGAAGGCAACACCGAGGCGGGTGTGCTGGCCTCCGGCCAGGTCGCCGGGATCATCGACAACCTGCCGTCGTGCGCCGAGCTGATCGACACCATCGTCACCGACGCCGTCAAACACTTGCAGTCGGCCAGCTCCTACATCGTGTAAAGCTATCCGCTTCAATTTGCCAAAATGAAGCTATAATCTTCATATGGCTGAAGTGAAGGTTATCGCTTCATCATGTCGGGCGGCTCTGATCGGCGACGTCGTCGACTCCCGCCACGCCGCCGACCGCGCGGACCTGCACCGCCGCGTCACCGACGCGCTTGGCGCAGTCGCCGCGGACCCTCCCGCTTTCACGGTCGGTGACGAGTTCCAGGGTAGTTATCCGAGCGTCGGCGCCGCGATCGACGCCGCGTTGACCGTGCGCTTGGCGCTCGACCCCGACATCGACGTGCGCTTCGGTATCGGTTGGGGCGAGATGACCGTGCTCGACTCCGACACCGGCATTCAGGACGGCCCCGGTTGGTGGTCGGCGCGCGAAGCCATCGAGTGGACGGCGGCCGCCCAGCAGCAGCCAGCTCTGGCGACGGTGCGCACCGCCTACCGACGCCACGGCGACGCCGGGCCCGACCCCGACGCGGTCAACGCCGCCCTGTTGTGTCGGGACCACCTGCTTGGATCGATAGATGCCCGGTCCCTTCGGCTACTGCGGGGACTGCTCGACCACAAGACGAAGAAGGAACTGGCCGCCATGGAAGGTATCAGTGCATCGGCGGTGTCCCAGCGGACCGCGCGCGATGGACTGGATCTGCTGGTGCTGGCGTCCGAACAGCTGAGGGCCGTCCGGTGAGTGGCGTCGCGGTGTTTCTGATCGCCGTCGGCTGCGCCGATGGCCTGCGCAGGTTAACGCAGCGCCGGTGGCCGGCCGTCGTCATCGGTCCGGTGGTCGCGGTGATCACGGCCGTGCTGTGCGGGCTGCTGCATCCCGGTGATCTAATCCTGGTCGGTATCGCCGCGGCTGCCTCAGTGTCATGGGAGCTGTCATGCACCCGCGCCGAGCGGGCCGGCGGCCGCTGGCAAGTGGCGCCGCTGGTGTTGTTCGCGGCCGTGCTGGCGGTGCTGATCCTGCTGTCCGGATTGGGTTCGCCGGTGACCGGCCCGGTCAAGGCCTGGCTCGGGTGGGCCCCGGTGACCGGGACCGATCCGACCCGAATCATGTTGGTGGTCGGCGTGATTGTGCTCCAGATCGTGACAGGTAACCAGCTGGTGCGTCTACTGCTGGGGTCGGTCGGCTCGGTCAAGCCCGCCGGCGAGCCGCAGCCGTCTGACAAGTTGAAGGGCGGGCGGCTACTCGGGCCGATGGAACGGTTGTTGATCGTGGGCCTGGCCCTGGCCGGGCAGCTGGCCGTCGCGTCGGCGGTGGTGGCGGCCAAGAGCATCATCCGTTTTCCGGAGATCAACGCCCAAAAGGCCAGGGAGAACGGCGGAATCGGAATCGGCACCGGCGGGCAGGAGCGCAGCGACCCGGGGATCGGAATCGATGATGTGACCGAGTACTTTCTGGTCGGCAGTTTCGCCAGCTGGATGGTGGCGCTCGGTGGTCTCGCCCTGACCGCTCTCGGTTAGCCGAATCGCCGTCGCGGGACGGCGTCGGCGTCATACGTTGTGCACCATGAAAATGAATGCCGCCATCTTGTGGGATTACGGCCAAGACTGGAGCGTCGAAGAAGTCGAGCTCGATCCGCCGAAGGACGGCGAGGTCCTGGTCTCGTTCGAGGCCACCGGGCTGTGTCACTCCGATCACCACATCCGCGACGGTGATCTGGTCGCGCCCATTCCGCTGATCGGTGGCCATGAAGGCGCGGGCATCGTGCAGGAGGTCGGTCCGGGAGTTCGCGACCTGAAGGTCGGCGATCACATCGTGGCGGCATTCCTGCCCGCATGCGGACGCTGCCGCTGGTGTGCGACCGGCAAGTCGAACCTGTGCGACATGGGCGCCGAGATCCTCATGGGTCTGCAGCCCGACGGCACCTTCCGACGGCACGCGCGCGGCCAAGACATCTACGCGGCAATCGGTTTGGGCACCTTCGCCCCCTACGGCACCGTTCCGGAGGCGTCGCTGGTCAAGATCGACGACGACATCCCGCTGACCCGGGCCTGCCTGCTCGGGTGCGGTGTCACCACCGGGTGGGGTTCGGCGGTCAACACCGCCGACGTGGCGCCGGGCGACACCGTGGTGGTGATCGGTTGCGGCGGCATCGGTAGCGGTGCCATCCAGGGCGCCCGGCTGGCGGGCGCGGAGAAGATCGTCGTGATCGACATCGTGGAGAGCAAGCGGGACAAGGCATTTCTGTTCGGCGCCACCCACTTCGCGACGTCGATCGCGGAAGGCACCGAGCTGGTGCGCGAACTGACCAAAGGTGTGATGGCCGATTCCGCACTGCTGACGGTCGGGCTGGTCGAAGGCCAGATGATCAACGACGCACTGGAACTCGTCAGCAAGGGCGGCGCCGTGGTGCTCACCGCGTTGGCGCCGATGACCGACGTGACGCCGGTGCTGCCGATGACGATGTTCACGCTCTTCCAGAAGCGGTTACTCGGCAGCCTCTACGGGCAGGCCAACCCGCGCGCGGACATCCCGAAGCTGCTCAGCCTCTACCGCCAGGGCAAGCTGCTGCTCGACGAGACCGTCACCCACGAGTACAAGCTGGGCGAGATCAACAACGCCTACGACGACATGCTCGCCGGTCGCAACATCCGTGGAGTCGTCCTGCACGACCACTGACCTCGCGACTGTGCGGTTTCATACGCCGGCGACGGGCGAGCCGGGTATGAAACCGCACAGTCGACGAAAGTCGTTAGAGCCGTTCGATGATCGTGACGTTGGCGGTGCCGCCACCTTCGCACATCGTCTGCAGGCCGTAGCGGCCACCGCGACGCTCGAGCTCGTTGAGCATGGTGGTGAACAGCTTGGCCCCGGTGGCGCCGAGCGGGTGGCCCAGTGCGATCGCACCGCCGTTGGGGTTGACCTTCTCCGGGTCGGCCTTGGTCTCCTTGAGCCAGGCCATCACCACCGGCGCGAACGCCTCATTGATCTCGACGACGTCGATGTCGTCGATCGTCAGGCCGGCCTTGTCCAGTGCGTACTTGGTCGCCGGGATCGGGCCGGTGAGCATGAACACCGGGTCCGCGCCGCGGGCGCTGATGTGGTGGATGCGGGCCCGCGGGGTGAGCTTGTGGTCCTTGACGGCCTGCTCGCTGGCGAGCAGCACCGCGCTGGCGCCGTCGGAGATCTGGCTGGCCATGGCCGCGGTCAGCCGGCCGCCTTCGCGCAGCGTCTTGAGCCCGGCCATCTTCTCCAGGCTGGATTCGCGCGGACCCTCGTCGGTGCGGAACTCGCCGACCGGGACGATCTCGTTCTCGAAGTTGCCGTTGCGGATGGCGGCGAAGGCCTTGTTGTGGCTGTTCAGGGAGAACTCTTCCATCTCCTCACGGGACAGGCCCCACTTCTCGGCGATCATCTCCGCACCGCGGAACTGTGAGATCTCCTGATCGCCATAGCGGTGCAGCCAGTTCTCCGACTCGTTGGTCGGCGAGGTGAAGCCGAACTGCTCGGCGACTGTCATTGCCGACGAGATCGGGATGCGGCTCATGTTCTGCATACCGGCGGCCAATATGAGGTCCGCGGTGCCCGCCATGATGGCTTGAGCGCCAAAGGAAATCGCCTGCTGGCTGGAGCCGCACTGGCGGTCGACGGTCACACCCGGCACCTCCTCGGGGAAGCCGGCCGCCAGCCAGGTGTTGCGGCCGATGTTGCCGGCCTGCGGGCCGATGGTGTCCAGGCAGCCGACGATCGCGTCCTCGACGGCGCCGGGGTCGACGTCGACCCGGTCGAAGATGCCGCGGAACGCCACCACGCCGAGGTCGATGGGATGGACGTGGGCCAGCGAACCGTTGCGCTTGCCGACCGCGGTGCGTACGGCGTCGATGACGTATGCCTGTGAAGCGGGGGCCATGTCGATCTCCTTACTTTGCGGCGGCTATTCCGCCGAGGACGATGGAAAGGTATTGGCGACCAACCTCTTCGGCCGTCAGCGGGCCACCCGGTTGATACCAACGCACGGAAACCCACGTGGTGTCCCGGATGAACCGGTAGACCACGTCGACGTCGATGTCGGGCCGGAAGTAGCCCTGCTCGACGCCGGAGTTGAGCAGGTCGAGCCACATCTTGCGCTGCTCTTTGTTGCGAGTCTCGACGAAATCGAACTGCGGCAGGTTCGTCAGCCGCTTGGCCTCGTCCTGGTAGATCACCACCTGGGCGTGCCGGTCTTCGATCGCCTCGAAGGACGTCATGAACAGACCCTTCAACCGCTCCAACGGATTGGGCTCGGTGGTGATGATCTGGTGATAACGGTCGAACAGCCAGTCCAGGAAGTCGCGCAGGACCTCCTCGACCATCTGCTCCTTGCTCTTGAAGTGGTGATAGAGGCTGCCGGACAGAATGCCCGCCGAGTCGGCGATGTCGCGCACGGTGGTCGCACGCAGTCCCCGCTCGGCGAACATCGTCGCGGCGAGCACCAGAAGCTCGTCGCGACGGCTGACCGGCTGCTCGGTCACGCGCGTTGGCTCGATACCGAAATGACTTCGCCGGTCAGGTAACTCGAGTAGTCACTGGCCAGGAATGCGATGGTGGCCGCCACCTCCCACGGCTCGGCGGCGCGGCCGAATGCCTCGCCCTCCGAGAGCCGGTCGAGCAGGTCGGAGGAGCTGACCTTCTCCAGGAACTTGTGCCGCGCGATGCTCGGCGACACGGCGTTGATGCGCACCCCGTATTCGACGGCTTCGATTGCGCTGCACCGGGTCAGCGCCATCACGCCGGCCTTGGCGGCGGCGTAGTGCGACTGCGAATGCTGCGCCCGCCACCCGAGGACACTGGCGTTGTTGACGATCACTCCGCCGTGACCGGCATCGCGGAAATAGCGCAGAGCCGCGCGGGTCGCCCGCATCACCGACGTCAGTGTGACGTTGAGGACGCGATCCCAGTCGTCGTCGGTCATGTCGATGACTGGGGTTTCACCGCCGAGGCCTGCGTTGTTCACCAGCACGTCGAGGCGGCCCAGGCGCGCGGTGGTGGAGGCGATCAGCGCGTCGACCTGAGCGGTTGACGTGACATCGCACACCACAGCTTCGACCCGGCCCAACCCCAATTCGGCCAACTGGTCTCGGGTTTCGCCGAGCCGGCGTTCGTGGTGATCGGAGACAACGACATCGGCACCTTCGAGCAGCGCGCGGCGCGCAGTCGACGATCCGATACCGGTACCCGCCGCCGCCGTCACCACGACGACCTTGCCGGTCAGCAGACCGTGGCCCGCGATTTCTTCGGGCACCTCCGACAATGACGCCACTAGCCCTTCGCCTCTCGAGGTAGACCGAGCACCCGCTCGGCGATGATGTTGCGCTGGATCTCGTTGGACCCGCCGTAGATCGTGTCCGACCGGGAGAACAGGAACAACCGCTGCCATTCGTCGAACTCGCCGCCGTCCAGAAGCAGCCCGGAGCGACCCTTGATGTCCATCGCCAGCTCGCCGAGATCACGATGCCAGTTGGCCCACAACAGCTTCGAGACGTTGTCTTGCCCCGGCTGCTCCACGTCCATGGTCGCCAGCGCGTAGGACCGCATGGTCTGCAGGCCCGCCCAGGAGCGGGTGAGCCGCTCGCGGATCAGCGGATCGTCGATCGCACCGTTCGACTTGGCCAACTCGGCGACACCGGAAAGCTCACGGGCATAACGGATCTGCTGACCGAGCGTGGACACCCCGCGCTCGAAAGTCAGCGTTCCCATGGCCACCCGCCAGCCGTCGCCCGGCTCTCCGACCACCAGACTCGCATCGGTGCGGGCGTCGGTGAAGAACACCTCGTTGAATTCCGAGTCGCCGGTCAGCTGGATGATCGGGCGTATCTCCACGCCGGGCTGATCGAGCGGCACCAGCAGGTAGGACAGCCCGGCGTGCCGCTTGGAGCCTTTCTCGGTGCGAGCGACCACGAAGCACCACTGCGCCCAGTGCGCCAGCGAGGTCCACACCTTCTGCCCGTTGATGATCCACTGGTCACCGTCGAGGACGGCTGAGGTGGCGACATTGGCCAAGTCACTGCCGGCGCCCGGCTCGGAATAGCCTTGCGACCACAACTCGGTGACGTCGAGGATCCGCGGCAGAAACCGCTGCTGCTGCTCGGGGGTGCCGAACGCGATCAGGGTGGGACCGAGCAGTTCCTCGCCCAGGTGGTTGACCTTGTCCGGGGCGTCGGCCTTGGCGTACTCCTCGTAGAACGCCACCCGGTGGGCTACCGACAGGCCGCGCCCGCCGTGCTCCACCGGCCAGCCCAGGCAGGTCAGGCCCGCCGCTGCCAGGTGCTGGTTCCAGGCCAACCGCTCCTCGAAGGCTTCATGCTCGCGACCCGGGCCGCCGAGACCCTTGAGCGCGGCATATTCACCGACCAGATTGTCGGCCAGCCACTCGCGGACCTCCGCCCGGAACTCCTCGACCGTGATCACCCTTGTAGGCTAACCTACCAAGCACTTGCTTTGTTAGCCCGGGACCGATGCACCGGGTATCAAGCCTTGAGGAGTCTCGATGACGAGCGCCCCGCGCACCACACCCGCGGTGCTTGACCGGATGGCACTCGATTTCGCCGACCACGACGCACTGATCACCGACGACCGCACGTTCACTTTCGCCGAGCTGCGCGACGAGGTCCGCCGAGCGGCCGCCGCGATAATCGGGCTGGGCGTGCAACCCGGCGACAAGATCGCCATCTGGTCACCGAACACCTGGCACTGGGTGATCGCCTGTTTGGCCACGCAGTACGCCGGTGCGGTGATGGTGCCCCTGAATACGCGCTACACCGCTGACGAGGCATCCGACATCCTGGCCCGGACGCACGCACCGCTGCTGTTCGGCATGGGCCGGTTCTTGGGCGCCGACCGGGTTGGCGATCTCGACCGCGCCGCACTGACGGACCTCCGGCACATCGTGCGCATCCCGATCGACTCGGACGACACCGGCTTGGCTGGCACCTGGGACGAGTTCCTCGCCGGCCCGCGGGTGCCGCTCTCGGAGGTCGACGCCCGGGCGGCGGCAGTGAGCCCCGACGACCCGTCCGACGTGCTGTTCACCTCGGGCACCACCGGCCGCAGCAAAGGTGTGCTCTGCGCGCACCGGCAGTCACTGGCCGCGCCCGCGGCATGGGCCGAGTGCGGCCAGCTCACCAGCGCCGACCGCTACCTGTGCATCAACCCGTTCTTCCACAACTTCGGCTACAAGGCCGGCATCCTGGCCTGCCTACAGACCGGCGCGACCCTGATCCCCCAGCTCACGTTCGACCCCGAGCAGGCCATGCGGGTGATCGCCGAGAAGCGCATCACCGTGGTGCCCGGGCCGCCGACCATCTTCCAGACGCTGCTGGATCACCCGAATCGCACGCAGTACGACTTGAGCTCGCTGCGGTTCGCGGTGACCGGCGCGGCGACGGTGCCCGTCGTGTTGATCGAACGCATGCAAGCCGAACTGGACTTCGACATCGTGCTGACCGCATACGGGCTGACCGAGGCCAACGGCTTCGGCACCATGTGCCGGGCCGACGACGACGCGGTCACCGTGGCGACCACCTGCGGCCGGCCGATCGCGGATTTCGAACTGCGTATCGACTCCCCCGATGCCGAGACCGGCGCCGGCGAGGTGCTGCTGCGCGGACCCAATGTGATGCTCGGCTACCTCGACGATCCGGCGGCGACGGCGGCCGCGATCGACAGCGACGGCTGGCTGCACACCGGTGACGTCGGCACCGTCGACGAGGCCGGCAATCTGCGCATCACCGATCGGCTCAAGGACATGTACATCTGCGGCGGTTTCAACGTCTACCCCGCCGAGATCGAGCAGGTCCTGGCCCGGCTCGACGGAGTCGCCGACGCCGCCGTCATCGGAGTACCCGACGAACGCCTCGGTGAAGTCGGCCGGGCATTCATCGTGCGCCGGCCCGGCAACGATCTCGACGAGCAGGCCGTGATCGACTACACCCGCAAGCACCTGGCCAATTTCAAGACCCCGCGCTCGGTGGTATTCGTGGAGGCACTACCTCGAAACCCCGGTGGAAAAGTGGTCAAACCCACACTGCGAGAGATGGTTTGATGGACCTACAGTACGACGACGCGACCGAAGAGTTCCGCACCGAGGTGCGGAACTTCCTGGCGGCCAACAAGGATTCGTTCCCGACCAAGTCCTACGACAATGCCGAAGGGTTCGAGCAGCACCGCCGCTGGGACCGCATCCTGTTCGACGCCGGCCTGTCGGTGGTGACCTGGCCGGAGAAGTACGGCGGCCGCGACGCCACGCTGCTGCAATGGGTGGCCTACGAGGAGGAGTACTTCCGGGCCGGCGCGCCGGGACGCGCCAGCGCCAATGGTACCTCGATGCTGGGACCGACCCTGTTCGCGCACGGCACCGAAGAACAACTGGACCGCATCCTGCCGAAAATGGCCAGCGGCGAAGAGATCTGGGCGCAGGCCTGGTCGGAGCCGGAGTCCGGAAGCGACCTGGCGTCGCTGCGGTCCACGGCCACCCAGACCGACGGCGGCTGGCTGCTCAATGGCCAGAAGATCTGGAGCAGCCGAGCGCCGTTCGGTGACCGCGCCTTCGGCCTGTTCCGGTCCGATCCGAGCGCCGAGCGCCATCGCGGGCTGACCTACTTCATGTTCGACCTGAGGGCCGAGGGTGTGACGGTGCGCCCGATCGCGCAGCTCGGCGGCGACACCGGCTTCGGAGAAGTGTTCCTGGACAACGTCTTCGTCCCCGACGCCGACGTCATCGGCGCCGTGCACGACGGTTGGCGTGCCGCGATGAGCACGTCGAGCAACGAACGCGGTATGTCACTGCGCAGCCCGGCGCGGTTCCTCGCACCTGCTGAGCGTCTGGTGTCGGAGTGGCAGGACCGTGGCGGTGACCCCGCGTTCGCCGACCGAGTAGCCGATGCCTGGATCAAGGCGCAGGCCTACCGGTTGCACACATTCGGCACCGTGACCCGGGTCGCCGCAGGCGGCGAACTGGGCGCCGAGTCGTCGGTGACCAAGGTGTTCTGGTCGGATCTCGACGTCGCACTGCACCAGACGGCGTTGGAACTGCGCGGCGCCGACGCCGAGCTGACCGACTCCTGGACCGAAGGCCTGCTGTTCGCATTGGGCGGCCCGATCTACGCCGGCACCAACGAAATTCAGCGCAACATCATCGCCGAGCGTCTGCTCGGGCTGCCCCGGGAAAGCTCAGCGAGCGCAGGAGCGAAGAAATGAAATTCGCACTCGACGAACAGCAGCGGGACTTCGCCGCCAGTATCGACGCCGCACTCGGCGCCGCCGATGTCCCCGGCGCGGTCCGGGCGTGGGCACAGGGCGACACCGCACCCGCACGCAAGGTGTGGTCGGCGCTGACCGACCTCGGTGTGACTGCGTTGGCCGTCGCCGAGAAGTACGACGGCATCGAAGCGCATCCCGTCGACCTGGTGGTCGCATTGGAGCGCCTCGGCCGCTGGAACGTTCCCGGCCCGGTCACGGAATCTATTGCGGTGGCGCCGGTTCTGCTGGCCGGCCAGGAGGATTGGGCCGACCGATCGGCCGCTCTGGCGGCCGGGGAACTGATCGCCACAGTGGCATTGCCGCCGTCGGTGCCGCGCGCGGTCAACGCCGACTTCGCCGGACTGACCTTGCTGGCGCAGGACGGTCGGGTCGGTGATGCCACCGTCGGGGACGGACACTCCTCCGTCGACCCCAGCCGCACCCTCTTCGACGTCACCGCCGCAGACACCCGCGACGCCGACGTGGCACTGGCATTCGAGTACGGCGCGTTGGCGACCGCCGCGCAACTGGTCGGCGCCGCGCAGGCGATGCTGGACATGTCGGTCGAATATGCCAAGCAGCGCAGTCAATTCGGCCGGATCATCGGCAGCTACCAGGCGATCAAACACAAGCTCGCCGACGTGCACATCGCGGTGGAACTGGCCCGGCCCTTGATCTACGGCGCGGCGCTGTCGCTGGCCGACGGATCCCCCGACACCGCACGCGATGTCAGCGCAGCCAAAGCGGCCGCCTCGGACGCCGCTCTGCTGGCGGCACGATCCTCGCTACAGACCCACGGCGCCATCGGCTTCACCTCCGAACACGATCTGTCCCTGTGGCTGCTGCGGGTACAGGCGCTGCACTCGGCGTGGGGCGATCCGACCAGCCACCGCCGTCGAGTGCTGGAGGCGCTGACATGACATCCACCGAAGAACGGCAGATGCTGCGCGAGACCGTCGCAGCGCTGATCGACAAGCACGCCTCGCCCGCCGCGGTGCGCGACGCCATGGAATCCGATCACGGCTACGACGCGTCGCTGTGGTCCAAGCTGTGCGAACAGGTTGGCGTCGCCGCTCTGGTAGTGCCCGAGGAACTCGGCGGTGCCGGCGGCGAATTGGCGGATGCCGCAGCAGTTCTCGAGGAATTGGGTCGTGGTCTGGTCCCGACGCCACTGTTGGGCACGACGCTGGCCGAGCTGGCCCTGCTCGCCGCGGACCAACCCGACACCGACGCCCTCGAGCAGCTCGCTGCGGGTGAGTCCGTCGGCGCCGTGGTGTTCGATCCCGGCTACGTGGTGAACGGTGACATCGCCGATGTGGTGGTCGGCGTCGACGGCGGTGCGCTGACCCGGTGGAGTGATGTCAGCGCCGAAGCGGTGCAGACCATGGACCCGACCCGCCGGTTGGCGCGGCTGTCCGCGGGATCCGCCGATGCGATCGGCAGCGATCCCGGCCTGGCCGAAATCGCGGCCACCCTGCTGGCGGCCGAGCAGATCGGCGCGGCCACCCGCTGCCTGGAGCTCACCGTCGACTACACCAAGGAACGCGTGCAGTTCGGCCGCCCCATCGGCAGCTTCCAGGCGCTCAAACACCGGATGGCCGATCTGTACGTCGCAGTCCAGTCAGCCCGCGCTGTCGTCGACGCTGCCATTGCCGCACCGTCGCCGACATCGGCAGCGCTGGCCCGCTTGGCCGCCACCGAGGCGTTCATCAAGGTCGCCGGCGAAGCGATCCAACTGCACGGCGGAATCGCGATCACCTGGGAACACGACATCCAGCTGTACTTCAAGCGCGCGCACGGCAGCGCTCAGCTGCTCGGTTCGGTGTCGGACCAACTTCGCCAGCTCGAATCACAGGTGTTCTAGCCTGGCTCAGGTGAACAACCGCGTTGCGCTGCGAGCCGGAATCCCACCGTTCTATGTGATGGACGTGTGGCTGGCCGCCGCGGAGCGCCAGCGCACCCACGGTGATCTGGTGAACCTGTCCGCGGGCCAACCCAGCGTCGGCGCTCCGGAACCGGTGCGCGCGGCCGCGGCGGCGGCTCTGGAGGCCAACCAGCTGGGCTACACCGTCGCACTGGGCATCCCGGAGCTACGGCAGGCGATCGCCGCGTCCTACGCCGACCGGTACGGCGTGGACGTCAGCGCCGACGACGTGGTGGTCACCACCGGATCCTCCGGCGGGTTCCTGCTGGCATTCCTGGCATGTTTCGACACCGGCGACCGCGTGGCCATCGCCAGCCCGGGCTACCCCTGCTACCGCAACATCCTGTCCGCTCTGGGGTGCGAGGTGGTGGAGATCCCGTGCGGGCCCCAGACGCGGTTCCAGCCGACGGTGCAGATGCTGGCCGAGCTGGATCCGCCGGTGCAAGGTGTGATCGTCGCAAGCCCGGCCAACCCGACCGGCACGGTGATCCCGCCGGAGGAGCTCGCGGCGATCGCCACCTGGTGCGACCAGACCGG
This sequence comes from Mycolicibacterium aromaticivorans JS19b1 = JCM 16368, assembly GCF_000559085.1. Classification (NCBI taxonomy): domain Bacteria; kingdom Bacillati; phylum Actinomycetota; class Actinomycetes; order Mycobacteriales; family Mycobacteriaceae; genus Mycobacterium; species Mycolicibacterium aromaticivorans. The sequence continues at coordinate 2,106,707 of NZ_JALN02000001.1, forward strand.
GGCTCGGCTGATCAGCGATGAGGTGTACCACGGGCTGCTCTACCCCGGTGCACCGGAGACGTCGTGCGCCTGGCAGACGTCGCGCAATGCGGTTGTGGCGAACAGCTTTTCAAAGTACTTCGCGATGACGGGCTGGCGGCTGGGCTGGCTGCTGGTACCGCAGGAGCTGCGCCGCGCGGTGGATTGCCTCACCGGGAACTTCACGATCTGCCCGCCGGTGCTCCCGCAGTACGCCGCGGTGGCCGCGTTCACGCCGGAGGCCGTCGCCGAAGCGGAAGGCCATCTGCACCACTACGCCGCCAACCGGGAGCGGCTGCTGACGGGTTTGCGTGACATCGGCCTGACCCGGCTGGCCCCCACCGACGGTGCCTTCTACGTCTACGCCGACGTCTCGGACTACACGTCGGACTCATTGGGGTTCTGCGAAAAGCTCTTGTCTGACACCGGATTGGCGATCGCCCCGGGGGTCGACTTCGACACTGTGCGAGGCGGGTCGTTCGTACGGTTGTCGTTCGCCGGGCCGTCGAGCAACATCGAGGAGGCGCTGCGCCGGTTGGGACCGTGGCTTCGTTGACTTGTCGGTGGGGCGGAGTACCGTCGACAACATGTTCGAAAGTTTGTTCGATTTCGATTCGGACGTCGACGAGGCGACGCTGCGTGGGATCGTTGAACAGCTCGAACAGCTGAAGGCCGCTGCGGCTGCCGCACAGGCCCGCGCGACGGAGGCGTGGGCGACCAAGCGGCATCTGGCGGAAGCGGAAGCGGGTGTTCCAAAGCCGAAGCGCGGCCGTGGACTGGCCAACGAGGTGGCCCTTGCTCGCCGCGTCGCCCCGATGCGGGGTGGCCAACATCTCGGGTTGGCGACCGCCCTCGTACGCGAGATGCCGCACACCCTTGCCGCGCTGGAAAGTGGTGCACTCAGCGAGTGGCGCGCGACGATGATCGTACGAGAGTCAGCGTGTCTTTCGATCGAGCATCGCCGTCAACTGGACGCCGAACTATGCAGCGATACTTCGGCGCTCGAAGGCTGGGGTGACAAGCGGGTTGCAGCTGAGGCAAAGAAGATCGCCGTGCGACTGGACGCGCAAGCCGTTGTCGAACGCACCGCCAAGGCGGCAGCCGACCGGTGTGTGTGGATCCGTCCTGCGCCGGACACCATGGCCTACGTGACGGTATTGTTGCCCGTCGCGCAGGGAGTCGCCGTGTACACCTCGGTCAAACGACAGGCGGACACTACCTTCGACGGACGTTCCCGCGGTCAGGTCATGGCCGATACCGTGGTGGAGCGCGTCACCGGCAGACCCGCAGAACAGCCCGTACCGGTGTCGCTCAACCTGGTCATGGCCGATACCACCTTGGCCGGTGGCGACGATGAGTCGGCGTGGTTGGACGGGTACGGTCCGGTGCCCGCCGGATTCGCATGCAAGATGGTCGGCGACGCCGCTCTCGATGAAAGCGCCAGAACCACGTTGCGACGGCTTTATCGGCATCCCGACAGCCGACAGCTCGTTGCGATGGAATCGCGTTCGCGAATCTTCCCGAGAGGGTTGGCCGCGTTCATCGGACTGCGGGACCAAACGTGCCGAACGCCGTACTGCGACGCCCCCATTCGCCATCGGGATCATGCGCTACCGCACCGGGAATCCGGCAGTACGAGCGCGCTCAATGGCCTCGGGGAGTGCGAGGCGTGCAACTACGCCAAAGAAGCCCGCGGCTGGCGGGTACGTACTGCCGAGCGCGACGGCATGCATCAGGCCGACTTCACCACTCCGACCGGCGCCACGTATCGGTCCATCGCCCCACCGTTGCCCGGGCCGCCGATCCGAAAACGGGTCAGCATCATCGAGAGTCAGCTCAGCGTCGACCTGGTGACCTTCGACGCTGCCTGACTCCCTGTCACCGGGCGCTCCAGCCGCCGTCCATCGTGTAGGACGCGCCGGTCACCATCGCCGCGGCGGGCGACGCCAGCCAGCCCACCAGATCGGCGACCTCGTCGGGTTCGACCAGCCGTTTGATCGCGCTCTCGCTGAGCAGGATCGTCTCCAGCACTTCCTGCTCGTCGATTCCGTGAGTGCGCGCCTGGTCGGCAATCTGCTTGGTCACCAACGGAGTTCGCACATATCCAGGGTTGACGCAGTTGCTGGTCACCCCGCGCGGGCCGCCTTCGAGTGCGGTCACCTTGGACAGCCCCTCCAGCGCGTGTTTCGCCGTCACATAGGCGACCTTGAACTCCGAGGCCCGCAACCCGTGGATGGAGGAGATGTTGATGATCCGGCCGAACCCGCGTTCGTACATCCCCGGCAACGTGGCGCGAACGAGCAGGAACGGCGCCTCCACCATCAGCGCGAGAAGCGTCCGGAACTTATCCGGCGGATAGTCGACGATCGGATCGATGACCTGCATGCCCGCGTTGTTGACCAGGATGTCGAAGTCCAGGTGCAGTTCTTCCAGCGCTGTGACGTCGAGAAGGTCTACTTCCCAGGACTTTCCGCCGATCTCGGTGGCCAGGGCGGCGGCCCCGGCACCATCGATGTCGGCGACGGTGACCTTCGCCCCGCGCGCAGCCAACTCCCGTGCGCACGCCGCACCGATGCCACTGGCCGCACCGGTGACCAGAACGGAACGCCCATCGAGTGCCGTCATGCCGGCGCCGTCGCGGAGGCCGCCCTGCTGTCGCGCCGGGCGTCGGCGGTGTCGATATCGGCAAGGTCGATACCCTTGGTCTCTCGAGTGAACGCCAGCGCGACCAGGGTTATCACCGCCGCGGCGGCCAGATAGATCGCGATCGGCACCGCCGACTTGTAGGTCTCCAACAGCTTGACCGCGATGATCGGCGCCAGCGATCCCGCGAAGATCGCAGTGACCTGATAGCCAAGGGACACACCCGAATACCGCATCCGGGTGGGAAACATCTCGGCCATCAGCGCCGGCTGCGGGGCGTACATGAGCGCGTGGATGACCAGACCGAGAATGATCGAGCCCATGATCAGCAGGTAATGCCCGCTGTTCATCATCGGGAAGGCGAAGAAGCCCCACGCGCCGGCACCGAGCGCACCGATCAGATAGACCGGTTTTCGCCCGACGCGGTCCGACAACCGGCCGGCGTACGGGATCACCACGAAATGTACTGCGTGCGCGGCCAACAGCCACCACAAGATGTCGCTCGTGTCGGCGTGCACCTGCACCTTGAGATAGGTGATCGAGAAGGTGACCACCAGGTAGTACATGATGTTCTCCGCGACCCGGAGCCCCATCGCGGTGAAAACCCCACGCGGATAACGCTTGACGACCTCGACGACACCGTACGAGCTCGCCTTGATCTGCTCTGCCTCCTGCTGGGCCATCACGAAGATCGGGGCGTCGGTGACCTTGGTCCTGATGTAGTAGCCGATCAGCACCACCACCGCCGACAGCCAGAACCCGACCCGCCAGCCCCAGGACAGGAATGCGGCTTCGGACAGCGTCGTGGTCAACGTCAGCAGCACCACCGTGGCGAGGATATTGCCCACCGGCACGCCGGCTTGGGGCCAGCTGGCCCAGAATCCGCGCTCCCGACTGGGACTGTGTTCGGCGACCAGCAGCACTGCGCCGCCCCACTCCCCACCCACGGCGAAGCCCTGAACGAAGCGCAGCACCACCAGAAGCGCGGGCGCCCAGTAACCGATCTGCCCGAATGTCGGCAGACAGCCCATCAAAAATGTCGACGCACCGACGAGCACCAGGCTGAACTGCAAGAGCTTTTTGCGGCCGTACTTGTCACCGAAATGGCCGAACACAATTCCACCGAGCGGTCGCGCGGCGAAGCCGACGGCATAGGTGATGAACGCTGCGAGGATCGCATCGAGGTCGCTGGTCCCCTTGGCGAAGAAGACCTTGTTGAAGACCAAGGTGGCGGCTGTGCCGTAGAGGAAGAACTCGTACCACTCGACCACGGTGCCCGCCATCGAGGCGGCGACCACCTTGCGAAGACCGCTCGCCACAGTGGTCACGCTCATCTGTCCCCCTCGGTCACTGCATGCCCCCATGTGACGACAGCCACACGTGGATGAGTATTCGCGCACGCCATATCGCGCGCAATATCGAAATACGCAGCACGGATCTCGAATATGCAGATATGCCCGTTTCGTCCGGTCGCCCCGGTCAGCGCGCTGCGCGCCTACGCCGAGCAGATCGAACCCTTGCGGCTACACGGGTTCCCGGGTGCGCATCACGACATCCTGAACGAAACGGTTCACCGAAAGGTGGCCGCGGCGCTCGTCGACTTCATCGACGACCAGCGCTAGAGCCAGGTGTCGGTCGTCGTGGTGGTGAGGAACGCGTCGAGGTCGTCGCGCCACTGCGCCGGGCTGTTCTTGTCCGGCTCGATGCCGGTGTACTCGCCGCGGTAGAACAGCAGCGGGCGCGGCTTCTTCTTCGGCACTTCGGACAGCGAGTGCACGGCACCGAACACCACGAAGTGGTCGCCACCGTCGTGCACCGAATGCACGGTGCAGTCGATGTGGGCCAGGGTGCCGTCGATCACCGGTGAGCCGAGCTTGCTTGGGCTCCAACCGATCCCAGCGAACTTGTCCGGCTCCCTCGACCCGAACCGGGCCGACACGTCCTTCTGGTTCTCGTGCAGGACGTTGACGCAGAACTTCCCGCTGGCCTCGATGGCCGCCCAGGACCGGGACAGCTTGGTCGGGCAGAACAGCACCAGCGGCGGCTCGAGCGACAATGCCGCGAACGACTGGCAAGCGAAGCCGACCGGAATGTCCTCGTGCACGGTCGTGATGATCGTGATGCCGGTGCAGAACTGCCCGAGCACATGGCGAAACGTGCGGGGATCGATCTCCGGGGACGCCATCGGCTACTTGAACCCGACCGAGAAGTCGTGGCCCCACAGGCTGACCGCGGTGCTCTCCCTGGCGATCCAGTCGTGATCGTCGACTTCGAGTCCCTCACAACCGAATTCGACGTCAAAGCCACCGGGCGTCTTCATGTAGAAGGACAGCATCTTGTCGTTGGTGTGCCTGCCCAGCGTCGCCGACATCTTCACCTTGCGGCGCAGCGCGCGGTCCAGGCACAAGCCGACGTCGTCGGAGTTCTCCACCTCGACCATCAGGTGCACGATGCCGGTCGGGTTGGGCATCGGCATGAACGCCAGCGCATGGTGGCGCGGGTTGCAGCCGTAGAACCGCAGCCAGACCGGGTCCCCGTCGGCCGGGCGCCCGGCGATCTCCGGGGGCAGGCTCATCGAATCCCGCAGCTTGAAGCCGAGCACGTCCTGATAAAACGCCTGCGCCGCGGCATCGTCGTCACAGGTGAGCACGACATGGCCGAGACCCTGTTCGGCGGTGACGAATTTGTGGCCGTACGGGCTGACGAACCGGCGACCGAGGTACTGCGCACCGTGGAACGCCTCGAGCGTGTTGCCCGCGGGATCGGAGAACCGGATCAGCCCCTCGACACGTCGCTCGGACTTCTCCTCGCGGGTGCCTTCGGCGAAGTCGACGCCCGCCTTGGCCAGGGTCTCACGCAGAGTCTGCAGCGCGGGCGCATCGGCGACCTCCCAGCCGGATACCAGCAGCCGATCCCGCTCGCCCGGCACGATCACCAGTCGGGCGGCGAACTCGTCCATGCGGAGGTACAGCGCGTCGGGCATGGCCCCGTCGCCTTCCACCATGCCGAGCACCTTGGTTCCGAAATCTCGCCAGGCGGCCACATCGGTGGCCTCAATCCGCATATAGCCGAGGGCTTTCAGCGTCACACTCCACCTCCGAGGAAAGTCGATCGTCAGCTTGTTCGAACCGATTAGACCATCGTGTCGCCGAGCGGCAGCCCGAATTCCTGGTTGCCGAACATCACATAGGCGCGCTCGGCATCGTTGGCTGCGTGCACCCGGCCGGCGTGCGCATCACGCCAGAACCGTTGCAGCGGAGTGTCGATGCCGAGCGCGGTGGCCCCTGCGCTCTCGAAGAGGCGGTCGACGGACGCGATCGCCCGCTGGGTGGCGCGCACCTGGTCGCGGCGGGCCTTGGCGCGCAGCTCCAGCGGAATGTCCTGACCGTCGAGCAGCAACGCGTACTCGGTGGCGAGGTTGCCCGACAGCTGGGTCCAGGCCGCGTCGATGTCGCTGGCCGCTTCGGCGATGCGGACCTTGGCGAACGGGTCGTCCTTGGCCTTCTCGCCGGCGTAGGCGGCGCGCACGCGCTTGCCCTGATGCTCAACGTGAGCGGCGTAGGCGCCGTACGCCATACCGACGATCGGAGTGGAGATCGTGGTGGGATGCATGGTGCCCCAGGGCATCTTGTACACCGGCGCGGTGTTGGTCTGCAGTCCCGGCGAAGCCAGGTCACCCATCGCCTTGAACGAGGTGAACCGGTGGCGGGGAACGAAAACGTCCTTCATCACCAGGGTGTTGCTGCCGGTTCCCTTGAGCCCCACCACATGCCAGTCATCCTCGATGCGGTAGTCGCTGATCGGGACCAGGAAGCTGCCGAAGTCGACCGGCCTGCCGTCCTTGATCACCGGGCCGCCGACGAACGTCCAGGTGGCGTGATCGCAACCCGACGACCAGTGCCAGGCGCCGTTGACGATGTAGCCGTCACCCGCCTCGGTCACCACGCCGGCGCCCATCGGGGCGTACGACGAGGAGATCCGGACCGTGGGGTCGGCACTCCAGACGTCTTCCTGAGCCTGCTGATCGAAGTGCGCCAGATGCCAGTTGTGCACCCCGAGGATGCCGGCCACCCACCCGGTGGACCCGCAGGCGCTGGCCAGCCGTCGCACCGCCTCGTAAAACATCGTCGGGTCACTCTGCAGGCCGCCCCACTGCTCGGGCTGCAACAGCTTGAAGAAGCCGACCTCATCCAGCTCGGCGATCGTGGCCTCGGGGATCCGACGCAGGTCTTCGGTCTCCTGCGCGCGCTCGCGGAGCTTGGGCAACAGTTCATCGATGCCGGTGAGAACTGCGTTCGCGTCACGCTGTTGAATGGACGTCACTGCATGCCTCCCAGAGTGTGGTTCTGGACCCAAGACTAGAACACGTTACGATTTGTGTCGAGCAGGGCGAGCCTGCGGCTGGTAGCGATATGGAAAGCGATTTCTGTAACCTGTTCTAGTTAGGCGGAGGGAAGGCTGAACACCGTGACGCAGGTTCCACCCGACGAGCCGCTGGGCAGCCACGTGCTCGAGTTGGAAGTGACCGACGTGGTCGACGAAACCGACGACTCGCGATCGCTGGTGTTCGGCGTGCCCGCCGGTGCCGACATCCCGGCTGATCGGCTGCGCTACGCACCCGGCCAGTTCCTGACCCTGCGCATCCCCAGCGACCGGACGGGGTCGGTGGCGCGCTGCTACTCGCTGTGCAGCTCGCCGTTCACCGACGACGCCCTGACCGTGACCGTCAAGCGCACAGTTGACGGCTACGCGTCGAATTGGCTGTGCGACCACGCGCACCGGGGCATGAAGATCCACTTGCTCGCGCCGTCGGGAACCTTCGTGCCCAAGACCCTGGACACCGATTTCCTGCTGATCGCGGCGGGCAGCGGCATCACCCCGATGCTGGCCATCTGCAAGTCGGCCCTCTCGGAGGGCAGCGGCAAGGTGACCCTGCTCTACGCCAACCGAGACGAGCGTTCCGTGATCTTCGCCGGCACCCTGCGTGACCTGGCCGCCAAGTACCCCGATCGGCTGACGGTCGTGCACTGGCTGGAGTCGGTGCAGGGATTGCCCAGCACAGCGGCGCTGAGCAGCGTGATGGCGCCCTACACCGATCGGCAGGCGTTCATCTGCGGGCCGGGACCGTTCATGCAGGCTGCCGAGCAAGCGCTGGACTCGTTGCAGGTGCCGGCCAAGCAGGTGCACATCGAGGTGTTCCGCTCACTGGACACCGACCCGTTCGCCGCGGTGACGATCACCGACGACAGCGACGAACCGCCGGCGGAGGCCGTCGTCGAACTCGATGGGCAGACCCACACCGTGTCGTGGCCGCGCAGCGCCAAACTGCTCGACGTCCTGCTCGACAAGGGGCTCGACGTGCCGTTCTCCTGCCGTGAGGGGCACTGCGGAGCGTGCGCGGTGGTCAAGCGCAGCGGTGACGTGGAGATGGACATCAACGACGTCCTGGAGCCCAGCGACATCGACGAGGGGCTGATCCTGGCCTGCCAGGCGCGGCCGACCTCCGATTCGGTCGAAGTCACCTACGACGAATAGCGTTGTGCGAGTGTGGATGACGCGGCACACTCGCGCAACGCTTCCTCGCTAGCGCGGCAGGCCCAGCAGCCGTTCGCCGGCCATCGTGAGCAGGATCTGCTCGGTGCCACCGGCGATCGTCAGGCACCGGGTGTTGAGGAAGTCGTGGACGAATCCGTCGACGGTGAGGCCGCCCGACTCGGACAACTCCTGCCGGAACTCGGCCAGCGCCTGACGGTGCCGAACGCCGATCAGCTTGCGCGCGCTGGCTTCTGCGCTGGTGTCCTGTCCGCTGACCGCCAGCTGCGCGATGCGCTGGTCGAGCAGCGAGCCCGCCTGCGCGGACAGGATCAGCTTGGCCGTCTGGTCCTGCAGCGCGGTGTCGAGTTCACGCGCGGCGACCGAGCGCAGCATCTCCTCCACCGGATTCCCCAGCGCGGTGCCCTGCGCCATCGCGACCCGCTCGTTGGCCAGCGTGGTGCGGGCCAGCCGCCACCCGTTGTTGACGGTGCCGACCACCATGTCGTCGGGCACGAAGACGTCGTCGAAGAAGACCTCGTTGAAGAGCTCGTCGCCGGTGATCTCCCGCAGCGGCCGCACCACGATGCCCGGCGAGCGCATGTCGATCAGGAAGTACGTGATGCCCTTGTGCTTCGGAGCGTCGGGGTCGGTTCTGGCCAGGCAGACACCCCAGTGCGCCTTCTGCGCGGCCGAGGTCCACACCTTCTGCCCGGTGAGCTTCCAACCGCCTTCGGCGCGAACAGCTTTCGTGCGCAGAGCGGCCAGGTCCGACCCGGCACCGGGCTCACTGAACAGCTGGCACCAGATGATCTCGCCGCGCAGGCTGGCCGGCACGAACCGCTCGATCTGCTCGGGCGTACCGCCCTCCAGGATCGTCGGCACCGCCCACCAGCCGATCACCAGATCAGGGCGCTGCACGTCGGCCTTGGCCATCTCGGAGTCGATGAGCAGCTGCTCGGCAGGCGACGCCTCCCGGCCGTAGGGCTTGGGCCAGTGCGGCGCGAGCAGACCGGAGTCGGCCAGCGCGGGCTGGCGCTGGTCGGCCGGCAGCTTGGCCACCTCGGCGACCGCGGCGGCGATCTCCGGCTGCAGGTGCGCGACGGAGTCCAGATCGATGTGCAACTCGCGGCGCACACCGTCCAGCGTCAGCGCGGCGACCCGGCGCAGCCACGCCGGCCGGCCGCCGAGGATCTGGCCGATGCTGTAGGCGCGACGCAGGTAGAGGTGGGCGTCATGCTCCCAGGTGATGCCGATGCCGCCGAGCACCTGGATGCAGTCCTTGGCGTTGGCGGTGGCCGCTTCGATACCGATGGCCGCGGCGATGGCGGCGGCGATGGACAGCTGCTGGGGATCCTCACCGGCAGCCGCGACGGCGGCGTCGGCCGCCGCGACCGCAGCCTGCTGAGAGCGCAACAACATCTCGGCACACATGTGCTTGATGGCCTGGAAGCTGCCGATCGGCTTGCCGAACTGCTCACGCACCTTGGCGTAGTCCACCGCGGTGTCCAGCGTCCAGCGGGCGATGCCCGCGGTCTCGGCGGCCAGCACGGTGGCGGCCAGGTCCTCGAACCGGCGCCGCGAGACGGCCAGCGTGATGGCGGGAACCGAGTTCAGGGTCACCCGACCCAGGGGGCGGGAAAAGTCGGTGGCGGCCAGCAGCTCGACTGAAACCCCGTCGGCGCCCGCGTCGACCACGACGACGTCGTCGCCTACCGGGAGCAGCAGCACGCCCGAGCTGTCGGCGCCGAGCACGAAATCGGCGCTGCCAGAGATCTGATCACCGTCTTTACGGAGGTCGGTGGCCAGCGCGAGGCCAGCGGTGGCCTCGCCCGAAGCCAGCGCTTCAAGCAGTTCGGCATCGGTGATCACCAGCGTGGCGACCGCCGTCGTCGCGACCGGTCCGGGGACCAGCGCCCGCGCCGCCTCCTCGACCATCGCGCACAAATCCTGGATGGATCCGCCGGCGCCACCGGCCTCCTCCGCCACCGCGACACCGAACAAGCCCAGCTCGGCGAGCCCGCGATACACCCGGCGCCACGCGTCGGGGGTGCCATGGTCGACGTCGCGAACAGCGGCCAAGGCGCCCGAGGAGGCCGCCCAGCTGCGGACCAACTCGCGGGCGGCAAACTGTTCGTCGGTGATGGTCGCAGACACCCGCGGCTCCTCAAGGTCACAAAGAACGGGCGCTGAAAAACTTCTCGGCCCACTAGAACGTGTTCTAATAGTGCCAGCGATCAACAGTCAAGTCGACCGGCATCGCAGCAGGACACGCGGCTGTCCTGGGGGACGCAGAGGTGCGCGAGGCGCTGTAGCGATGCGTATCGTTTCTCCCGGAACAGCCTTGGAAGGAGCTAGCCGACCCATGTCATCGCCAGCGCAGAAATCGACGGCCGGCGGTGCAGGTTCGCAGCCACGTGAGGTGATACCGGTGTCCGTACTCGCCGAATCAGAGCTTGGATCCGAGGCTCAGCGCGAACGCCGCAAGCGCATCCTCGACGCCACCATGGCGATCGCCTCCAAGGGCGGATACGAGGCCGTGCAGATGCGTGCGGTGGCCGACCGTGCCGATGTGGCGGTCGGCACGCTGTACCGCTACTTCCCGTCGAAGGTGCACCTGCTGGTCTCCGCGCTGGCCCGCGAGTTCGAGCGCATCGACGCCAAGACCGACCGGACCGCGGTGGCCGGGGGCTCACCGTTCCAGCGGCTCAACTTCATGGTGAGCAAGCTGAACCGGGCAATGCAGCGCAACCCGCTGCTGACGGAGGCGATGACGCGGGCGTACGTGTTCGCCGACGCCTCGGCCGCCGGTGAAGTTGATCACGTCGAGAAGATCATCGACAGCATGTTCGCGCGCGCCATGAGCGACGGCGAACCGACCGAAGACCAGTACCACATCGCCCGGGTCATCTCCGATGTGTGGCTGTCGAACCTGTTGGCCTGGCTGACCCGACGGGCCTCGGCGACCGACGTCAGCAAACGTCTCGATCTCGCGGTGCGGCTGCTGATCGGCGACGACGGCGAGTCCTAGGACCCCGTGCCCGAGGACCCTGTGCCCGATCTTCCCGAGGATCTGCGTCGCGCGCTGAGCCAGGTCGCGCGCGCCCCACAGTTGTTGGTGGCCTCCGACTTCGACGGCACAGTTGCGCCGATCGTGGCCAACCCCGCCGACGCCCGTCCCCTGCCTGCCGCCGCCGACGCCCTTGCCGCGCTGGCGACATTGCAGTCCACCAATGCGGCGCTGATCTCCGGCCGTGCGCTTCGCGACCTGAAAATTCTGTCCGGCGCGCCCGGGGATGTGCATCTGGTGGGCAGCCACGGCGCGGAGTTCGACGCCGACTTCCTTGATGCGATCGACGACGCGGCCAGGGCGCGGCTGGCCGAGCTCGAGCACACGATGACTTCCCTGGCGCGGCGCTATCCCGGCGCGAGCATCGAAGTCAAGCCGGTCAGCGTGGCCTTCCACGTACGCAACGCGGTCCCCGAGGACGCCCAGAAGGCCCTCGACGAGGCGCTGAACGCGGTGCGGGACTGGGACATTCACATCACCGAAGGCAAAGCTGTTCGCGAGTTCGCCGTCATCGACACTGACAAGGGTGCGGCGCTCGAGCAGCTGCGCGAACAACTCGACGCGACCGCGGTGGTGTTCTTCGGCGACGACGTCACCGACGAAAAAGGGTTCAAGCGGCTCACCGGCGGCGACGTCGGGGTGAAGGTCGGTCCGGGCCAGACCCTGGCCCGCTATCGAGTGGATTCCCCTGACGACGTCGCGACCGCCCTGGGGTACCTGGTTAGCGCCCGGCGGGGTTAGACAGGCGGGCCCGCAGTCCGCCCGCGCACCAGTTCGGTGGGCAGCACGTCGATCACCGGCAAGCCGTCGCGTGGCGGGCTGTGCAGCAGCCGGCCGGCCCGCTTGCCCTTCTCCAGGCTAGGCTGCGACACCGTGGTCAGCCCCCGGCTCAAAGCCTCAGGGATGCCGTCGAACCCGGTGACCGTCATCTGGCCGGGCACGTAAATGCCTTTGGCGCGTAGATAATCCATCGCTGAGATGGCCAGTACATCGGCGGTGCACATCAAGGCGGTGATCCGCGGGTTCGTCTGCAGCGCCAGCTCGGCGGCCGCCGCACCCGACGCCGGCCGGTGCTCGCAGCTCTCCACGATGGTCAGGGTGGCCGGGTCGTGCCCCGCAGCCCTCATCGCATCGCGCACGCCGCCGATCCGCTCGGTCTGGACGTGAAAGCGCGAGTCTCTCAGCCGATCCGCGCTGACGAGGCCTGCCGCCTGGTCGCCGACGCGTCGCTCGTTGCCCAATCGCATTGTCAGCAAGCCGATTTCGTGATGCCCGAGCCCGACGACATAGTCGGCCAGTTCCCGCATGGCGGTCCGGTCGTCGATGCAGACCCGGGATGAGCCCGGGACATCCGCGGGCTGGTCGACGACCACGATCGGCACGTGGCGCTGCAACACCGTCTGCAGGTAGGGGTCGTCGTCGGCAGCGGCGTAGACGACGAATCCGTCGACTCCGGCTGCCAGAACGGAATTCATGCCGTCCGAGACACTGCGGTCCGGTCCGACCGCGACCAGTAGCAGGCCCTGCCCGGCTTCTTCGCAGGATTCAGCGAGCCCGGCAACGAAGTTCAATGCGGCGGGATCACTGAAGGCGTAGGTCAACGGCTCGGTGATCACCAGTCCGACCGCGCCGGCCTTTCGGGTTCGCAGCGACCGGGCGACCGGGTCCGGGCCGGCATATCCCAGTCGCTTGGCGGTGGCCAGTACCCGCTCCCGCAGATCAGCCGACAACTGATCTGGCCGGTTGTACGCGTTAGAGATCGTGGTCCGCGAAACCTTGAGTTCGGCAGCCAATGAGGCAAGAGTTGCCCGCCGCCGCGGCGCGGGACTTCGGGACATGCTCCGTGAGGCTAGCGCATCGAGTTGCGCACGACCGGTACCGATGCCCTATGGTTATTGGAAACGGTTTTCATTTGTATTAGGTCTACTCGGTTACAGGAGGGCTCGTGCGCAGTACTGCGATCCGTGCGGTCATAGGTTTGTCGGCGTTGACGCTGGCGGCCGGTCTCACCGCATGCGGGGACAAGTCCCCGGGCAGCGGCCCGGGAGCACAGACCCCCACCGTGGTGGCGTCCACCGACGTCTGGGGCAGCGTCGCGCAGGCGGTCGCAGGCGACCACGCCAAGGTCACCTCGATCATCAACAGCGCCTCGGCCGACCCGCACTCATTCGAGGCCAGCCCCTCGAACGCGGCCGACATCGCCGACGCGTCGCTGGTGGTCTACAACGGCGGCGGCTATGACCACTGGGTCGACGACGTCCTGGCCAGCCACAAGTCAGTGGCTGCTGTCAACGCCTACGCACTGCTGAAGCCGCCCGCCGGCGAACCCCAGCCGGCCAACGAACACGTCTTCTACGACCTGGCCACCGCGCGGGCCGTGGCCAGTTCGATCGCCGACAAGCTCGCCCAGGACGATCCGCAGCACGCCGCCGACTACAAGTCCAACGCCGAGACCTTCAACCGCAAGGTCGACGCGATAGCGCAGACCGAGAACGCCATCCGCACCAGCCACCCGGGCGCCGCGGTGGTCGCGACCGAACCCGTCGCGCACTATCTCCTGGTGGCCGCCGGCCTGACGGACAAGACACCGACCGGATTCGCCGGCGCCGTCGAGCAGGACACCGACCCCGCCCCCGTCGACGTCGCGGCCATGCTGGACCTCATCAAATCCCGCCAGATCGCCGCGGTGGTGTTCAACGAACAAACCATCACCGAGGTCACCAAACAGGTCCAGGCCGCGGCTGCGAGCGCCGGTGTGCCCGTCGTCAGCGTCACCGAGACGCTGCCCGACGGCAAGGACTACCTGACCTGGCAGCGCGATACCGCCGACCGGTTGACCGCCGCGTTGCAGCAGAACCGATAATCACTGCTTGTGAGTACCGAGGTCGTCTGCCTGTCCGGTGCCCGGCTGGCGTTCGGGGACCGGGTGCTCTGGGACCACCTCGACTTGACGGTGGCCCCCGGTGAGTTCATCGCCATCCTCGGCCCCAACGGCACCGGCAAGACGTCGCTGTTCAAGGTGCTGCTGGGTCAGCTGGAACTCAGCGCGGGTACGGCCACCATCCAGGGCAGGCCGATCGAGGCGGGCAGCGAGCGGATCGGGTACGTGCCACAGCACCGCTCGGTCGACCGGGGCCTGAGCCTGCGCGGTCGCGACCTGGTCCGCCTCGGGGTGGACGGTCACCACTGGGGCATCGGGCCGCTGTCGCCGAAGGAGCGCCGGCACCGGAACTCCGTCGTCGAGCGGGCGTTGGCAGCGGTCCAGGCGCCGAAGTTGGCCAAGGTTCCGGTCGGGGTGATGTCCGGCGGCGAACTACAGCGGGTGCGCATCGCCCAGGCACTGGCCAGTGATCCGGTGCTGCTGCTCTGCGACGAGCCCCTACTCAACCTGGATCCGGCCAGCGCCCGGCTGGTCGCCCAACTCATCGACCGGCGCCGCAGGTCCGGTACCGCGGTGATGTTCGTGACGCACGAGATCAACCCGGTGGTCCCCTACGTCGACCGGGTGCTCTATCTGGTCAACGGACGATTCCGGATCGGCACGGTCGCCGAGGTGATGACCTCGGCGACGCTCTCGGAGTTGTACCAGGCCGACATCCAGGTTGTGCAGGTCGGCGACCGCTACGTCGTGGTAGGCGAACACCTCGATCACTCCGGCCACACCCACGGACACACCCATGAATGACCGCTTCGCAGACCTGCTGGATCACCTGTTCGCTTTCGACATCACCGCCGACCTGCTCGGCCGGGACTTCGTTCAGCAGGCCCTGATCGCCGCCGCGCTGCTGGCTTTGGTCGCCGGGCTGATCGGGCCGTTCATCGTGATGCGCCAGATGTCGTTCGCCGTGCACGGTTCCAGCGAGCTGTCGCTGACCGGCGCGGCCTTCGCGTTGCTGGTCGGGTTCAACGTCGGCTTGGGGGCGCTGGTGGGCAGCGCGCTCGCCGCGGTGCTGTTCGGCATCCTTGGGCAGCGGGCCCGCGAGCGTGACTCGGCGATCGGCGTGGTGCTGGCCTTCGGGCTGGGCCTGGCGGTGCTGTTCATCCATCTGTACCCGGGCCGGGCCGGCACCAGCTTCGCGCTGCTGACCGGTCAGATCGTCGGCGTCGGCTACTCGGGTCTGACGCTGCTGATCGCGGTGACCGTGTTGGTGGTCGGCGTGCTGACCTTCAGCTACCGGCCTCTGCTGTTCGCCACCGCGGACCCCGAAGTGGCTGCGGCACGCGGTGTTCCGGTGCGCATGCTGGGCATCGTGTTCGCCGCCCTTGTCGGTGTGGTGGCCGCTCAAGGTGTGCAGATCGTCGGTGCGCTACTGGTCATGTCACTGCTCATCACGCCGGCAGCCGCGGCGGCCCGGGTGTTCAGTTCACCGGCGGCGGTGATCGCGGCGTCGGTGATCTTCGCCGAACTGTCCGCGGTCGTCGGCATCGTGCTGTCGCTGGCGCCCGGAGTTCCGGTATCGGTGTTCGTCACGACGATCTCGTTTGTGATCTATCTCGTGTGCTGGGCCGTCAGCCGACGCCAGGTGGATCCCGCCGCGGCGTGATCCATCCGCCGGCTGGTTAGGCTGGTCCCGTGACGTCCGTCGACCTGAACGCAGACCTCGGCGAAGGCTTCGGGGTGTGGGAACTCGGCAACGACGCCGCCATGCTCGATGTCGTCACGAGCGCCAACGTGGCCTGCGGCTTCCACGCAGGCAATCCGGCCGGGCTGGCCCGCACCAGCCGTGCCGCCGCCGAGCGCGGGGTGCGGATCGGCGCCCAGGTGAGTTATCTCGACCTGGCCGGGTTCGGCCGCCGCTTCATCGACGTCGAACCCGCCGAGCTCACCGCGGAGGTGATCTACCAGATCGGCGCGTTACAGGCACTGGCCCGTTCCGCAGGAACCGATGTCGGCTACGTCAAACCCCATGGCGCGCTGTACAACACGATCGTCACCCATCGAGAGCAGGCCCGGGCGGTTGCCGAGGCGGTGCACGCCGTCGACCCCGGCCTGCCGGTGCTGAGCCTGGCCGGTTCGGTGTTCTTCGAAGAAGCCGAACGACTCGGTCTACGCACCGTCGCCGAGGCGTTCGCCGACCGCGCCTATCGCCCCGACGGGGCGTTGGTTTCCCGCCGGGAGCACGGCGCGGTGCTACACGATCCGGAGCAGATCGCCGAGCGGGTGTCGCGGATGGTGGACAGCGGCCAGGTATCCGCCGTCGACGGGTCGACGATCGACATACGGGTGGAATCGATTTGCGTGCACGGTGATTCGCCCGGTGCGGTGAAGATCGCCACCGCGGTCCGCGACCGCCTGCGGCGCGACGGAGTCGACGTGGCGGCCTTCATCTGATGCGGCTCAAACTCGGAAGGCCCGATATCGGCCAATACCGCGACCGCTTCGACGTCCCCGAAGCCGACCCGGACACCGCGCTATCGGTCACCTGGCTGGGGGTGTCGACGCTCCTCGTCGACGACGGCACCTCGTCGCTGCTGACCGACGGCTTCTTCTCCCGCCCGCCGATGCTGGATGTCGGGCTGCGCCGGCTGGCGCCGTCGGCATCCCGAATCGACTACTGCCTCAACCGGGCCAACATCAACCGGCTGGCCGCCGTGCTGCCCGTGCACACTCACTACGATCACGCCATGGACTCCGCCCTCGTCGCGGCCCGCACCGGCGCCCGGCTGATCGGCGGCGAGTCGGCTGCGAATATTGCTCGGGGATATCGACTTTCGGACGACCAGATCATCGTCGCGGCATCCGGGGAAGAGCTGGCACTCGGCCCGTTCACCGTGACACTCATCGAATCGCACCACTGCCCGCCGGACCGCTTCCCCGGCACCATCACCGCACCCGTCGTGCCGCCGGTGAAAGCCTCGGCGTTCCGCTGCGGCGAGGCGTGGTCGACCCTGATCCACCATGCACCCAGCGATCGGCGGCTGCTCATCCAAGGCAGCGCCGGCTTCCTGGACGGCGCCCTCGACGGCCGTCGCGCCGACATCGTCTACCTGGGTGTCGGCCAGCTCGGTGTGCAACCCCGGGCCTACATCGAGCAGTACTGGGAGCAGACGGTCAGGGCGGTCGGGGCGCGCCGCGTCGTGCTGATCCACTGGGACGACTTCTTCCGCCCGCTCACCGAGCCGCTGATCGCGCTGCCGTACGCCGGCGACGACCTGAACGCGACCATGCGAGTTCTGTCGGGCCTGGCCGAGCGTGACAGCGTCGCACTGCATCTGCCGACGGTGTGGCAACGCGAAGACCCGTGGGCCTGATCGCGCCGTGCTGATCGTCGCCCTGTTGGCCCTGGTGGTCGTCCTCGTCTTCGCCATCGCCCGCCCTGCGGGCTGGTCAGAAGCATGGGCAGCGGTGCCGGCCGCCGCCCTGGTCATCGCGATCGGTGCGGTGTCGACCCACGACGCCGCCGACGAGGCGAGCCGGATGCTCCCGGTGGTCGCCTTCCTGGCCGCGATACTGGTGCTGGCCAAGCTGTGCGACGACGAGGGTCTGTTCCAGGCGGCGGGCACCTGGATGGCACGCGGCACCGCCGGGAAGCCGCGGCGGCTGCTGGGTCAGGTGTTCCTGATCGCGGCGGCCACCACGGCGGTGCTCAGCCTGGACGCCACCGTCGTGCTGCTGACCCCCGTAGTGCTGGCCACGGCGCGCACACTGCGGGTGCCGCCGCGCCCACACCTGTATGCGACTGCGCACCTGTCCAATTCGGCATCGCTGTTGCTGCCGGTGTCCAACCTGACCAACCTGCTGGCGTTCAGTGCCGCCGGGCTGTCATTCACCCGGTTCAGCGCGTTGATGGCAGCACCGTGGCTCGCCGCGATCGCCGTGGAATACCTGGTGCTGCGGCTGGCGTTTCGGCGCGATCTCGCCGACGTGCCGCCCGAAAGCCCGCCCCCGCAGGCGGACCGGCCGGTATTCGTCCTTGGCGTGCTGGCCCTGACGCTGGTCGGATTCGCGGTGGCCTCGTTCGCCGGCCTGTCGCCCGCCTGGGCGGCGCTGGCGGGCGCGGTTGTTCTCGGCGTGCGCTCACTGGCGCAGGGGCGCAGCACAATCGGCGGGATCGTGCACTCGCTGAACGTGCCGTTCCTGCTGTTCGTGCTGGCGCTGGCGGTGGTCGTCAAAGCGGTGATGGTCAACGGTCTCGACACCGCCGCCGCAGACCTGCTGCCGTCGGGTGGCAGCCTATCGGCACTGCTCGGCATAGCGACGGTGGCGGCGCTGCTGTCCAACGTCGTGAACAACCTGCCCGCTGTACTGGTGCTGCTCCCGCTGGCCGCAGGCAGCGGTCCGGCCGCAGTGCTCGCCGTGCTGATCGGGGTGAACATCGGACCGAACCTGACATACGCCGGGTCGCTGGCCAATCTGTTGTGGCGCAGGGTGTTGCATCAGCAGGGCGAGCCGACCAGCGTGCGCGAATTCACCTGGCTGGGTCTGGCGGCGGTTCCGGCCTGCCTGGTGGTGGCGGTGTTGACGTTGTGGGCCGGGGTGGAGCTGATCGGCGTGTAGTGCTAGCGGCGGCGCTGACGGGCGATCTCGGCGAGCACCACACCGGCAGCGACCGATGCGTTCAGCGACTCAGTCGGTCCTGCCATCGGAATCGACACCACCGCATCGCAATTCTGGCGTACCAGTCGCGAAAGCCCCTTGCCCTCCGAGCCGACCACGAGCACCAGCGGACCAGAGCCGTCGAGATCGTCGAGCGTGGTGTCGCCTTCGGCATCGAGACCGATCACCTGAACACCGGCGTCGGCCCAATCCTTTAGCGTGCGAGTGAGATTCGTGGCCCGCGCGACCCGGACGCGGGCGGCCGCACCGGCGCTGGTGCGCCACGCGACCGCCGTCACCGACGCGGAGCGTCGCTGCGGGATCAGCACACCGTGACCCGCGAAGGCGGCCACCGACCGCACGATCGCGCCGAGGTTGCGCGGATCGGAGATGTTGTCCAGTGCGACCAGAAGAGCTGGTTCGACGTCAGAGGTGGCGGCGGCCAGCAGATCGTCGGGGTGGGCGTAGTTGTAGGGCGGCACCTGCAGGGCGATGCCCTGGTGTAACCCGTTGGAGCTCAACCGGTCCAGATCGTGGCGCGGCACTTCGAGAATCGCGATGCCACGGTCCGCGGCCAGCGTGACCGACTCGGTCAGCCGCTCATCGGCTTCCGCGCCCAGCGCCACATACAGCGCTGTCGCCGGCGCGTGCGCACGCAGGCACTCCAACACGGGGTTGCGGCCCAGAACCATCTCGGTCTCGTCGGTGGCCTTCGAATACTGGCGCGCCCGCTTGTCGGCATTTGCGGCGCGCCGGGCCGCCGGATGCCCCGTGCGAGCACTTGCCGGCGGCGTCGCACCGCGGCCTTCCAGCCCACGGCGGCGCTGACCGCCGGAACCGACGGTCGGACCCTTCTTGGTGCCTTCCTTGCGAATCGCACCGCGCCGCTTGGAGTTTCCCGCCATTTACTTGCCGCCTTCTTCGCGTAGCGCCCACTGCGGTCCGTCGGCGGTATCGGTCACCTCGATGCCGGCTTCCTTGAGCCGATCCCGGATCTCATCGGCCAGAGCCCAGTCGCGGGTCTGGCGAGCCCCGTCTCGACGGTTCAGCTCGGCGCGCACCAACACGTCGACCGCAGCCAGGGCCGCCGACGTCTCGTCGCGGGTCTCCCAGCGTTCGTCGAGCGGGTCACACCCGAGAATCCCCATCATCGAACGGATTTCACGCGCCTTCGCCAGCGCGGTCTCGTGGTCGCCGGATTCCAGGGCCCGGTTGCCGTCCGCGCGGGCGGCATGTACCTCGGCCAGGGCGGCGGGTACGGCGAGGTCGTCATCGAGCGCCGCACCGAACTTCTCGGTCCACGTGCTCGGCACGACGACACCGACACGAGTCCGCACCCGGTGCAGGAACTCTTCGATGCCGGTGTACGCCTTGACCGCATCCTGCAGTGCGTTCTCGGAGAACTCCAGCATCGACCGGTAATGCGCACTGCCCAGGTAGTAACGCAGCTCTGCGGGCCGAACCCGTTGCAGCACAGCTGGAATCGACAGGACATTACCCAGCGACTTGCTCATCTTCTCGCCGCCCATGGTGACCCAGCCGTTGTGCAGCCAGTACCGGGCGAAGCCGTCGCCGGCGGCACGCGCCTGCGCGATCTCGTTCTCATGGTGCGGGAAAACCAGATCCATTCCACCGCAATGAATATCGAATTCAGCACCGAGGTATTCGTGGGCCATCGCAACGCATTCGGAGTGCCAGCCCGGGCGGCCCGCTCCCCACGGCGTCGGCCAGGACGGCTCGCCGGGCTTGGCGCCCTTCCACAGGGTGAAGTCACGCTGGTCGCGCTTGCCGGTCGCCACACCCTCGCCCTGGTGCACGTCGTCGACCTTGTGCCCGGAGAGCTTGCCGTACTCCGGGAAGCTCTGTACATCGAAGTAGACGTCCCCTGCGCCGGTGTAGGCGTGGCCGGTGTCGACCAGTCGCTTGATGAGCTCGACGATCTGAGTGATGTGGCCGGTCGCCCGGGGCTCGGCCGACGGCGGCAGCACGCCCAGGGCGTCGTAAGCCGCCGAGAATGCCCGCTCATGGGTGGCGGCCCACTCCCACCACGGGCGGCCCGCGTCGGCGGCCTTGGTGAGGATCTTGTCGTCGATGTCGGTGACGTTGCGGATGAACGCAACGTCAAATCCCTTGGCCATCAGCCAGCGGCGCAGCACATCGAAAGCGACCCCGCTGCGGACATGCCCGATGTGCGGCAAGCCCTGCACGGTGGCACCGCAGAGATAGATCGAGGCATGCCCGGAACGGATCGGCGCGAAATCGCGCACGGCACCGCTGTAGGTGTCGTGGAGTCGCAGGGTGCCGGTCACGACGCGCCAGCTTACCGGCCTGAACGGCTCAGTCAGGCATCGAGGCGGACCCGGCCACCACCAACGCGGTGGCGATGGCCGCCATTCCCTCCCCGCGGCCGGTCAGCCCGAGTCCGTCGGTGGTGGTCGCCGAGACCGACACCGGTGCGCCCAGTAGGCCGGTCAGCAAGCGTTGGGCTTCCTCCCGGCGCGGACCGATCTTGGGGCGGTTGGCGATCACCTGGACAACGGCGTTACCGACGGTGAATCCTGCGGCGGTGAGCAGTTCGCGGACGTGTTCGAGCATGCGGACGCCGGTGACACCACGCCACTGCGGCTGGTCCACGCCGAACACCGAACCGAGATCACCGAGGCTCGCCGCCGAGAGCAGCGCATCACAGAGCGCGTGGACGGCGACGTCCCCATCGGAGTGTCCGGAGCAGCCGTCGGCGTCGTCGAACAACAGGCCCAGCAGCCAGCAGGGCCGGCCCGACTCGATCGGATGGACGTCGCTACCCAGCCCGATGCGGGGAATCGTCATGCGGCCAGCAGGGCTCGGGCCAGCTGGAGATCCAGCGGCGTGGTGACCTTGAACGCCATCGGGTCGCCGGCGACGGTGTACACCGGGGTGCCCAGGTATTCGACCAGCGAGGCGTCGTCGGTGACCGACGCGCTGCCGACGTGCTCGTACGCGCGGCGTAGCAACGCGGTTTCGAATCCCTGGGGTGTTTGCACGGCACGCAGCCCGGACCGCTCGGGAGTCCCGAGGACGACGCCGTTGGCGTCGACGGCCTTGATGGTGTCGGTGACCGGCAGCACCGGAATAACCGCGCGCAGGCCGTCACGCAGGGCGGCGACCACCCGCTGGATCTGCTCGACAGGCGTCAGCGGCCGGGCGGCGTCGTGCACGAGTACAAACTCGGGGTCGCCGACCGCAGCCAATGCTCGTCGCACGGTCTCGGGACGCTCCGGACCGCCGGCGACAACCGTGGCGCGACCGTCGAGCAGCAGCTTTGTTTCGTCGACCCGCTCGGCCGGCGCGGCGACGACCACCCGGTCGATGACGCCGGAGGCCAACAGACCTTCCACCGCCCGTTCGAGCATGGTCCGGCCCTCGAGATCCACAAAAGCCTTTGGGATACCCGCGCCCAGCCGTTCACCGGAACCGGCGGCCGTGACGACCGCGACCGTGTCCGACACCTAACCCCTCAGGGCAGTCAGGACGCGGCGGCCAGGGCCTCGTCGAGAATGATGGTGGCCTTCTCGTCATCAGTGTTCTCAGCGAGGGCCAGCTCGCCGACGAGGATCTGCCGAGCCTTGGCCAGCATGCGCTTCTCGCCCGCCGACAGACCGCGCTCCTGATCCCGGCGCCACAGGTCGCGAACGACCTCGGCGACCTTGTTGACGTCACCGGACGCCAGCTTCTCCAGGTTGGCCTTGTAGCGGCGCGACCAGTTGGTCGGCTCTTCGGTGTGCGGGGCACGAAGCACCTGAAACACCTTGTCCAGGCCTTCCTGTCCGACCACGTCGCGCACGCCGACATATTCGGCGTTGTCGGCGGGAACTCGGACAGTGAGGTCCCCCTGGGACACCTTCAAGACGAGATATTCCTTCTGTTCGCCTTTGATGGTCCGGGTTTCAATGGCCTCGATCAATGCAGCACCGTGGTGTGGATAGACAACGGTGTCTCCGACCTTAAAAATCATCAGTTTCGAGCCCCTTTCACACTGCGATGTTACCACGGTGCCCGACAGCGTGCGGAACAACGATGCAGGTCAGGGGCACCGAAGGTGAAGAGAGGGGGTTGACAGGGTGACGAAAGCGTGCAACGCGGGCGCTCGTACCCACTGCTCAGCACACCACCACCCGGTCGCGGCCGCCGACTTCTGTCACCGCACCGTGAACCCTCAGCTACCGCCGCGCGACGCTACCTACTACTGTGCATAGTCGAACCGCGGCGGCGCGACGATGCCGTCCACACGGGCCGAGCAGGAGGCTGTTGTGAACCGCTTGACGAATCGCCTCGTCGCCGCATCCGCTGGCCTGGCGGCCTGCGGTCTGATCCTGACGGGGTGCGGTGCGGGCCAGATCTCGCAGACCGCCGACCAGCAGTCGGCCGTCAACGGCGCCACTGCGAATATCGCGAACATCGCTCTGCGCAACGTGCACATCCAGGCAGTGCAGTCCGGTGACGCCCTGAAGCCGGGTCGCGCCGTCGAGCTGATCTTCGCCGCGGCAAACATCTCCCCGGACACCAACGACAAGCTGGTCAGCGTCAGCTCCGACGTGGGTTCGGTGGAGCTCACCGGTAACACCTCGATCCCGGCCGGATCGTCCTTGATCGTCGGCAGTGCCGACGGCCAGGCCGAAGCGGCGCCGATGGGCAGTGCGCAGCCGGCCAAGGCCGAGGTCACTCTCAGCCAGCCGATTTCCAACGGCCTGACCTATGGCTTCACCTTCACCTTCGAGAAGGCCGGCCAGGCGACGGTCCAGGTGCCCATCTCGGCGGGCGGAGCGGAGCGGCAAGGGGCACCCGCAGGCCAGGAATGAGCTGACACGGACCGCTAATGCGCGGATCTGTCGGACCCACCCGATAGCGTCACGGCCGTGGCCAAGGCGCGTTCGCAATATCGCTGTTCGGAATGCCGCCATGTAATGGCCAAGTGGGTCGGCCGTTGCCCGGAGTGCGGAACCTGGGGCACGGTCGATGAGGTGGCCGGGGCGAGCGCCGCCGGCACCACTGCACAGCGTGCCGTCGTGCCCTCCACCCCCGCGGTGCCGATCAGTTCCATCAACCCCGACCGCACCCGCCACTTCCCCACTGGCGTCGACGAACTCGACCGAGTCCTCGGCGGCGGTGTGGTGCCCGGTTCAGTCAGCCTGCTGGCCGGTGATCCCGGGGTCGGCAAGTCCACGCTGCTGCTCGACGTGGTGCACCGGTGGGCGAGTTCGGGCCGGCGCTCGCTGTATGTCTCCGGCGAAGAGTCCGCGGGCCAGATCCGGATGCGCGCCGAGCGGACCGGCTGCACCCACGACGAGGTGTTCCTGGCCGCAGAGACCGACGTCAACACCGTGCTCGGCCACATCGAGGCGGTGCAGCCGAGTCTGGTGGTGGTCGACTCGGTGCAGACGATGACGGCCGGTGACACCGACGGCGTCGTCGGCGGAGTGACCCAGGTACGCGCGGTGACGACAGCGCTGACCGCCGCGGCCAAATCGAGCGGCGTGGCGCTGATACTGGTCGGCCACGTCACCAAGGACGGCGCGATCGCCGGGCCGCGGTCGCTTGAACATCTGGTGGACGTGGTGCTGCACTTCGAGGGCGACCGCAACTCCACCCTCCGGATGGTCCGCGGGGTGAAGAATCGCTTCGGCGCCTCCGACGAGGTCGGCTGTTTCGTGTTGCAGGACAACGGTATTCAGGGGATATCCGATCCGTCCGGATTGTTTCTCGACGACCGGCCCAACCCGGTACCCGGTACCGCGGTCACCGTGGCACTGGACGGTAAGCGCCCGCTGATCGGCGAGATCCAGGCCCTGCTGGCCTACCGCCCCGAGAACGCACCGCAACGCCGCGCGGTCAGCGGGGTGGACAGTTCACGCGCGGCGATGATCGCCGCGGTGCTGGAGCGGCGGGCCAACCTCAAGGTCAGCGCCACCGATATCTATCTGTCCACCGTCGGCGGCATGCGATTGATGGATCCCTCGTCGGACCTGGCGGTCGCAATGGCGATGGCATCGGCCTACGCGGACCTGCCGCTGCCCACCACCACCGTGGCGATCGGAGAAGTGGGCTTGGCCGGGGATCTGCGCCGCGTCACCGGGATGGACCGCCGACTCGCCGAAGCGGCACGCCTCGGCTTCACCGAGGCGCTCGTGCCGGTGGGGTGCGGCGCGGTCCCCAAGGGCTTCAAAGCCATCGAATCGGCCACCATCGGCGACGCCCTGCGCTCGATGTTGACCATCGCAAAACGGCCCTACGACAAGGTCGTCACGCAGCTTCGGCGGGAGGGGTCGAGTAACGACCTCGACGCAGTGGACAATAAGTGGCTGTGAGCACCGTCAACGGAGTCAGCGGCTCCGCCCAGCCAACGGCGGCCACGCTGCGCGAGACCATCGGGCGACTGGCGCCCGGCACTGCCCTTCGCGACGGACTGGAGCGCATCCTGCGTGGTCGCACGGGTGCGCTGATCGTTCTGGGCTACGACGAGCGGGTCGAGACGATCTGCGACGGCGGGTTCTCGCTGGATGTGCGGTTCGCCCCGACCCGGTTGCGCGAGCTGTCGAAGATGGACGGCGCCGTGGTGCTGTCCACCGACGGCAGCCGGATCGTACGAGCCAACGTCCAACTGGTGCCGGATCCGACGATCCCCACCGACGAGTCCGGAACCCGGCACCGCTCCGCCGAGCGCACCGCGATCCAGACCGGCTATCCGGTCGTCTCGGTGAGCCACTCGATGAACATCGTCACGGTGTACGTCTCCGGCGAACGCCATGTGGTGGCCGACTCAGCCACCATCCTGTCGCGGGCCAACCAGGCGATCGCCACGCTGGAGCGCTACAAGGCTCGCCTCGACGAGGTGTCCCGGCAGTTGTCCACCGCCGAGATCGAAGACTTCGTCACGCTGCGCGACGTCATGACGGTGGTGCAGCGGCTCGAGATGGTTCGCCGCATCGGCCTCGAAATCGATTACGACGCAGTGGAACTCGGCACCGACGGCAGACAGCTGCGACTACAGCTCGAAGAACTGCTTGGCGGCAACGACACCGCGCGCGAACTGATCATGCGCGACTATCACGCCAACCCCGACCCTCCGTCGAAGACTCAGGTCGCCTCGACGCTGGCCGAATTGGACTCGCTGTCGGACACCGAACTATTGGACTTCACCGCGCTGTCGCGCGTGTTCGGCTATCCCTCGACGGCGGAGGCACAGGATTCGGCACTGAGCGCCCGCGGCTATCGCGCGATGGCCGGTATACCGCGCCTGCAGTTCGCCCACGTCGACCTGCTGGTACGCCGCTTCGGTTCCCTGCAGGGGCTGTTGGCAGCCAGCGCCACCGACCTACAGTCCGTCGAAGGCATCGGTGCGATGTGGGCACGACACGTTCGCGAGGGCTTGTCGCAGCTGGCCGAGTCGACCATCGCCGACCGGCTGGTCTGACGTTCAGATAGCGCTGAGGGCGAAGAATCGGTGGATTCTTCGCCCTCAGCGCTATCTGATTGCTTACCCCGCGGGCGCCGGCGGCGGGGCCTCACCCGGGGCACCGGCGGGCAGCGGCTGCCCGGCGGCGGGTGCGGCACCCGGCGGCGGAGCGTCGGCCAGGATGAACGGCACCGTCGCCGAACGCAGGTTGCCCAGCTGGACCACGAGGTTGTAGGTGCCGGGTCCGATCGGCTGGCGCGGCAGCGGGCACTGCGGTGCGGAGCCCATAGCGGTCCAGGTCACCTCGGTGGTCACCTGCTCACCCGGGTTGAACGTCTTGACCAGCGTTTCGTTCGACGGCGCGCAGTCCAGGTTCGACCAGAGCCGCTTGCCGTCCATCGAGTACACGTAGGCGGCGAGCACGGCTGCGCCGACGTCACGCTTGCAGGCCACCAAGCCGATGTTGGTGACGACCATGGTGAACTTCGGCTGGTCGCCGATCGCGTACTGCGGCTGGTTGGTGATGCCCTTGACCGCCAGGTTGGAATCCGGGCAATCATCGCCCTCTTTGAGGACCGGGGGTGGCATGACGGCCTCGGTGGGCGTCGGCGCGACCGCGACGGGTCCCGACGGGGTCTCGGCCGGGGGCGGCGGCGCGACGACGGGAGTCTTGTTGTCCGGCTGGGGGTTCTGCGGTTGAGCCACGGGCGTGGTCTTCACGGCGCTCTTCGAATCCGAGCCACCGCTGAAGACGAGGAAGGCCACCCCGACGACGATTGCGGTAACCACCGCGACGATGCCGATTGCAAGAGCACGGCGTCGCCAATAGATTTGCGAGGGTAGGGGTCCACGCGGTTCCAGATCCAGATCCAGCACGTTTCCACGGTAAGGGCAGGTCACCGCGAGTTGTCCGACCCCGCTCGGCGTGTCGCCTTGTTAGCTAGCTGGAAAAGTGTTTATTCGCCGATATCGCCGAGGTGTTCGCGCAGCACGACTTTGCCGTCGGCGAGGTGATAGGTCAGGCCCACGATGGCCAGCGTGCCGGCGGCGACCCGCTCCGCGATGAGGGCGGACCGGGCCATCAGCTGCGTGCCGGTCTCGATGACATGGCGGGCTTCGAACTCGTCGACGCGCGTCAAGCCCTCGCGGCGACCCACCAGGATCGACGGTGTCACCCGCTCCACGAGATCGCGAATGTACCCGCCCGGCACCGCTCCGTCGTCGAGGGCGGACAACGTCGCCTGGACCGCGCCACAGCTGTCGTGCCCGAGGACGGCGATCAGCGGCACGTTGAGCACGCCGACCGCGTATTCGATGGACCCCAGCACCGCGGAGTCGATGACATGACCGGCCGTGCGCACCACGAACATATCGCCCAGGCCCTGGTCGAAGATGATCTCGGCGGCGACCCGGCTGTCAGCACACCCGAAGATGACTGCGGTCGGGGTTTGCCCCCCGGCCAACCGCGCACGGTCCTCGATGCTCTGGCTGGGATGCTCTGGCCGGCCGGCAACGAATCGCTCGTTACCCTCTTTGAGTGCCTTCCATGCGGTTATCGGGCTGGTGTTCGGCATGGCCATCATTGTGCCCTGTCTCTCACCTCGAAACGATATGAGTTCCATTTGTGACGAGCTCGTCGTGTGGTACGGGCATGCGCGGCGAGACCTGCCGTGGCGTGCTCCCGATGTGACGGCCTGGCAGATCCTGGTCAGCGAATTCATGCTGCAGCAGACTCCGGTCGCGCGGGTGGCGCCCATCTGGCTGGACTGGGTGGCCCGCTGGCCGACCCCGTCGGCGACGGCTGAAGCCAGTGCCGCGGACGTCCTCCGAGCCTGGGGCAAGCTCGGTTATCCGCGGCGAGCGAAGCGCCTGCACGAGTGCGCGACCATGATCGCCACCGAACACGATGACCAAGTGCCCCACGATGTCGAGGTGTTGTTGACCCTGCCCGGTGTGGGCTCGTACACCGCCCGTGCGGTGGCCTGCTTCGCCTACCAGCAGAGCGTGCCGGTGGTGGACACCAATGTCCGACGGGTCGTGGCTCGCGCGATTCACGGTCGCGCCGATGCTGGAAATCCCTCCGCCACAAGAGATATGGCCGATGTCCTGGCACTGATGCCGGATGACGAGACGGCTCCGGTGTTCTCGGCGGCGCTGATGGAACTCGGTGCGACGGTGTGCACGGCGCGCTCGCCCAAGTGCGGGGTGTGCCCGCTGAGGGTGTGCGCCTGGCGGGCCGCCGGGCACCCGCCGCCGGCGATCGCACCACGGCCCGCCCAGCGGTTTGCCGGAACCGACCGGCAGGTACGCGGCAAGTTGCTGGATGTGTTGCGCACCAGCACTTCTCCGGTACCGCGTGAGCAACTTGACGTCGTCTGGCTGACTGATACCGCACAGCGCGACCGCGCGCTGGATTCGCTTCTGGTGGACGGCCTGGTTGAACAGACCGCCGACGGCCGGTTCGCGTTGTGCGGCGAGGCCAACTAGGCGGAGCGGGCGAACCGGCGGCGGTAGTCCGACGGGGTGACGCCGACGATCCGGCGGAAGTGGTGGCGTAACAGCGTGGCATTGCCGAATCCCGCCCGCTCGGCGATCCGGTCGACGTCCAGATCGGTCTCCTCGAGCATGCGGCGAGCGTAGAGCACCCGCTGATCGGTGACCCACTGCATGGGCGTGGTGCCGGCCTCCTCGACGAAGCGCCGCGCGAACGTGCGCGCCGACATGTTGGCTCGGCGAGCCATGCTTGTGACCGTGTGCGGCTTGTCGAGGTTGGACAGAATCCAATCCAATTGCGGCGCAAAGCCTTCCGAGCATCGCGTGGGGATGGGTTGCTCGATGTACTGACGCTGGCCGCCGTCGCGCTGCGGGGGCACCACCATTCGCCTGGCGATGATGTTGGTGACCGCGCTGCCGAGTTCGCGGCGCACCAGGTGCAGGCACGCGTCGATGCCCGCGGCGGTCCCGGCACTGGTCACCAGATCGCCGTCGTCGACGAACAGCACATTGCGGTCGATGATCGCCGTCGGATAGCGCTGCGCGAGGTCGTCGGCGTGCATCCAGTGGGTGGTACATCGGCGCCCGTCGAGCAGGCCCGCTTCGCCCGCCACGAAAGCGCCCGAACACACGGTCAGGATCGTCGACCCGGCCGCATGCGCGGCTCGCAGGGCTTCAAGTGCTTCCGGCGGGTACGCCTCGACCGGACCGGTGACCGCCGATACCGCCACCACGTCGGCGCCGATCAGGGCGTCGAGGCCGTGGTCGGGCACCAGGGTGGCGCCGACACTCGTGCGCAGCGGCGCGCCCGCCTGCGGCCCGCACACCTTGAAATCGAAGTTGGGCACACCGTCTGCCGCCCGGTCGATTCCGAAGACTTCGCAGACCACGCCGAACTCGAACACGGCGACGTTGTCCAGCACCAGCGCCGATACACTCTTCAAAGGCATGGCAGAATTTTATCTCACCGGGTCAGTACTGCCACTGTTGGCGGGATATTTTTCCCCGAAGCATTACTGCCATGAACGCGTTGGCCGCCATCCTCAAGAAACTGCATCTGCACACCGATCACTTCCGGGTGTGGGCACCGATGGTCGGTCCCCTGTTCGCCGACGATGCCGACCTGCGCCGGATCACCCACGATCTCGACGCCGTGCGGACCCGGTTCGAACACCATCCGGCCTGGCCGTCGTCAGGTGTCCTCGGGGAGCGCCGCTAGGAACGACTCGACGGCGTCGCGGTACTGATCCGGCGCGTCGTCGTGGACGAGGTGGCCTGCCCCGGCGACATGGACGTAGCGCGCCGACGGCCCGGCGAGATCGGCCATCCGGCGCATCTGCCCGGGGGGCGCCACCGAGTCACCCGCCTCGATCAGCAACACCGGCGCCCGGACCGCCTGCCACTGCCGCCAGTAATCGCGAGTCCCCCACTCCGCCGCGATCTCGATCCAGCGAGCAGGCTGGCCGTGCAGCCGCCAACCGGTCGCCGTCCGGTCAAAGGCCTCGAGGAAGTAGCGCCCCGCGATCGGCCCGAATTCGTCGAAAACCTGCTGCGCCGTGGAGTATTCGACCGGCAGGGCATGCACCCACGGCTCCCACGGGCCGGTCGTGCGGCCGACGAAGTCCGGTGCCATGTCCTCGACCACCAACCCGCGCACCAGGTCGGGACGCTGCGCAGCCAGGCACCAGGAATGCAGGCCGCCCATCGAGTGCCCGACGAGTACCGCCGGGCACTCGAGGCGCGCAACGGCGTCGCCGAGGTCGGCCACGAACCGTTCGGTGCTGACCGATTCGGAGTCCTCGACCGCACGGCCTCGATGCCACGGTGCGTCGTAGGTGTGAACCGACCCGAACCGGGCCAGCCACGGGACCTGCCGCGACCACGTGGTGCCGCGGCCCATCAAGCCGTGAACCAACACCACGGGCCGCCCAGTGCCACCCCGATAGGTCAGCAGCTCAGTGCTCACCGGTCCATCTTGCGCGGTCGGTCACCGGCCCGGGCGGGCGCGGTAACCTTGCGCCATGTCCGTGGTGAAGATCAACGCAATCGAGATTCCGCCTGGCGCCGGTCCAGAGCTGGAGAAGCGGTTCGCCAACCGCGCCCACGCCGTAGACAACCAGCCGGGCTTCCTCGGGTTCCAGCTGCTGCGGCCCGTCAAGGGTGAGGACCGCTACTTCGTGGTGACCACATGGGAGTCCGAGGAGGCGTTCCAGGCCTGGGCCAGCGGACCGGCGATCCACGCGCACGCCGGTGAGCGCGCCAACCCGGTGGCCAAGGGTGCCCATCTGCTCGAGTTCGAGGTTGTGTTGGACGTTGCCGGGACCGGCTCGAAGGCGTAGCGCACGCCGGGTGTGCCGACGTGCGGTGGCGGCGGCCACCGTGATCGCGTCCGCCGCCCTGGCAACCAGCTGCACATCCGCCCCCGCGCCGCCTGCCAACGCCGGCGCGGGCGTCCGCATCGACCTCAACACCCCGCAGGGCGTGCGAGCCAAGCAGGTGATGGACATGCTGAACTCGGACTGGCCGATCGGAGACGAGAGCGTCAAGACGCTGGCCGCCCCGGACCTGGTGGACCCGGTCGCCCACACCATGGACTCGCTGTGGTGGGACCGGCCCTACACGCTGGCCGGCGTCGAGGTCGGCGCCAACGTCGCCACCCTGCACATGCTGACGTCCTACGGCGCCCGCCAAGACATCGACCTGCGCATCGGCGACGACACCTTCGTCAGCCGGTTCGTCGTCACCACCGAAAAACCGAAGATCGAATCGTGGCAGGACGTCGACACTGCGCTGAGCCGCACCGGCGCCCGCTATTCGTGGCAGGTCTCCAAAGTCGACGACGGCCGCTGCGAGAAGGTGGCGGGCACCAACACCTCTGAATCCCTGCCGCTGGCTTCGATTTTCAAGACATACGTGTTGTACGCGGTTGAAACTGCCGTCGCCGCAGGCACTGTGAACTGGGACGACAAGCTGACGATCACCGCCGAGCTGAAGAAACTTGGTTCATCGGGCTTCGACAAGCTTCCGCCCGGATCCCAGATCACCGTCCGCGAGGCCGCGGGCAAGATGATCTCCACGAGCGACAACATGGCCACCGACATGCTGATCGGACGGGTGGGAACCCACGCCATCGAAGAGGCCCTGATCGCCGCGGGACACCACGACCCGGCGAGCATGACGCCGTTCCCGACGATGAGGGAACTGTTCGCGATCGGCTGGGGCAACCCCGATGTGCGTGAGCAGTGGAAGACAACCGTGCCTGCGAAGCGGGGAAACCTGTTGCACGATGCAGACTCCCGCCCATACGACCCCGATCCGATGCGCTCCCACACGCCGGCCTCGACCTACGGCGTGGAGTGGTACGGCAGCGCCGAGGACATCTGCCGCGTGCACGCCGCCTTGCAGCACAACGCCGTCGGCCGCGCGGCTCCGGTCAAGGACGTGATGTCCGAAGCCGCGGGCATCGACCTCGACCCCGCCGAGTGGCCCTACATCGCCGCCAAGGCTGGAAACCTGCCCGGGGAGATGACATTCAGCTGGTATGCGGTGGACCGAACCGGCCAGGCCTGGGTGGTCAGCTTCCAGTTCAACTGGCCCCGCTTCCACAGCGCGAACGCGGGCGGGTGGGCGATGATGATCATCAAGCAGGTGTTCGGGCTACTGCCCCGCTACCGGTGAGCGCAGGGTCCACTCCGAACCTCGGTAATGCAACGCGGTACTGCTGGCCGGTGCGATGTCGATGCGCCAGAACGACTGTGGCGGCGCATCGAGGGTGCGCAGGATCGCCGCGCGAACAACTGCCGGGTGGGTGAAGGCGACAACGCGACCCGGGGTGCGGGCCACATCGACCAGCCAACCGCGCACCCGCGCGATCAGCTCGACCACCGATTCGCCGTTGTGCGGCCGGCTTTCCGGGTCGGTCAGCCACTGCGCCAGTTCACCGGGCTGCACCTCGTCGAGACTCAGTCCGCCCCAGGAACCGCACCCCAGGTCGGCCAGCCGCGGATCGACCGCAGGCGTCAGACCTAACGCTTCGGCGCTCTGTCGTGCCCGTAGTTCCGGCCCCGAGAACACCTCATCGCCGGCACCCACGTCGACCCCGGTCAGCTGTCGTCGCCCCATCGGGTTGAGCTCTTCGTCGAGCGGAAATCGCCCGGCTGCCATGGCATCGGTCATGGCGTGTGACACCAAGGTCAGCCGGACGACCTCGCTCACGCAGCTCCCTCGCAGGCGAGGTAGCTGCGTGTCCGCCTATGGTTCGCTCCGCAAGCGTCGCTCACGCAGCGATGGGTTCCTGCTGCTTGCTGTCGAGCAGTCGGTGCAGCATCGCCGCACCGACCAGACCGATCGTCGTCCAGACGATCACCTGGGTGCCCAGAGCGTACAGCCGGAACTCGTAGAGATCCGTCGCAGGGAAGCCCGGGAACACAATCGTCCCGGCGTCATTCACCATCGGGCCGGGTATCTCGTTGATGGTCGGCATCACGAGCATCAGGATGGCGACCGCGACGATGTATGCGCCGCCCGCGGCCAGCGTGGCGTTCCAGGCACCCAGCTTCGGGGTGAGCTGGAAGGCGAGGTAGACCGCGGCGACCATGAACAGCGCCGACAACGCCACCATCAGGATGTAGAGCAGCGCGCGCTGCTTGATGGTTTCGTCGAGGCTGGTGGCCGGCGGGTTGGGCGGATACTTCAGTGCCGGCACCACCCACAGCGCGATGAGCATCGCCCCGGCGGTCAGCACCGCGAGCTTGCGGGCCGACACGGTGTCGATGCGGCTGTAGGCCACGCAGAACACGACGGCGAACAAGGCGCCGAGCGCGACGCTGAACAGAAGCACGCCCAGGCCCATACCGATGTTGGACTGCACCATGCGGGTGAACAGCTCACCGCCTTCATGGCTGTGGCCGTGCCCGTGGCCGGTTGCCATTTCCATGGCTTCATGCGCCGCGGAGGTGCCGTCCTCGAAATCGATGGCCCGCCCGACGATCGGCTCGATGAAGATCTTGGACCAGACGAATCCGAACACGCCTGCGAGGGCGCCGGCCAGAATGCCGCGCCAAATTATTGATTTTTCCATTGCTTTACAGTGATTCCCGCCGGCTCAGTGGCAGGGGAAGCCGAGCAGATGGCGTGCGTCATGCACGAATTCGTGGATGTACATGTTGTCGCCGAACACCGAGGTGGCACCCTGGTCAACACCGACGAAGTACAGCACCACCAGGGCGAAGAAGGCGGTCAGCGAGAGCCAGACGACAGCTTTGGCGGCGGAGAGATCGACGGCGCGCGAGCGGCCCGTTGTCTGCGGAGTAGTCATTCGGTGTCCTTCCAGGGAGCTACGCGTCCCAATGCGAACCATGACGGGCCTCGGGTCTGACTGTCAACAGTGGCGCGACCGTTCTGGAATTTCACCAGATTCCTCGACTCGTCTCTTACACCGAGGATGCTATACCGCCGCGGGTTCAGCCGGCGCCGTAACCCAACTGCTGCGCGGTGTACTTGGCGGCATCGGTGACCGGGACCGCCTGCACCGCGGTGCCATACGCGCAGATTTCGGTCCAGACATCGCCGAGTTCGGTGGTGTCGAACCGCATTCCGATGATCGCGTTGCCGCCGCGGGTGCGGGCCTCGGTCATCAAGCGATTCATCGCCTCGTTGCGGCTCTCGGCGAGGTTCTTCGTCATGCCCTGCAACTCGCCGCCGAACATGCTCTTGAAGCCCGCACCCATCTGGGAGAAGGCATTGCGCGATCGCACGGTGAGACCGAAGACCTCACCGCACACCCGTTGGATCTCCCAGCCGGGAATGTCGTTGGTGGTGACCACAAGCATGAGCAGAGGGTAGCGGTCGCGCGCGGGCAAATCGATGCGGACAAAAACAATTCATCGCCGATACGAAAAAGACCCCCGACATTGTCGGGGGTCTTTTTCGTTCGTGCTTACTCGCTGGCGGTGCCTGCGTTGGCCAAATCCGCCTCGGCGATCTCGGGACGCTTGGGTCCACCGGCGAAGGTGAACTTGGCGTCCTCGCCGGCGCCTTCGCCATCCCAGTTCTCCACGTCAACCGTGACCAGCTGACCGGGGCCGACCTCTTCGAAGAGGATCTTCTCCGAGAGGGCGTCCTCGATCTCGCGCTGGATGGTCCGGCGCAGCGGCCGAGCACCCAGGACCGGGTCGAAGCCGCGCTTGGCCAACAGGGACTTGGCCTTGTCGGTCAGCTCCATCTCCATGTCTTTGGTCTTGAGCTGCTTGGACACCCGGCCCACCATCAGGTCGACCATCTGGATGATCTCGTCCTGAGTCAGCTGGTGGAAGACGATGATGTCGTCGATGCGGTTGAGGAACTCCGGGCGGAAATGCTTCTTCAGCTCGTCGTTGACCTTCTGCTTCATTCGCTCGTAGTTGTTCTCGCCGCCACCGGAGGTGAAGCCGAGACCGACCGCCTTGCTGATGTCGGAGGTGCCCAGGTTCGAGGTGAAGA
Source organism: Mycolicibacterium aromaticivorans JS19b1 = JCM 16368 (assembly GCF_000559085.1). NCBI lineage: Bacteria > Bacillati > Actinomycetota > Actinomycetes > Mycobacteriales > Mycobacteriaceae > Mycobacterium > Mycolicibacterium aromaticivorans. Next base: position 2,141,912 of record NZ_JALN02000001.1, read on the forward strand.
TCAACACGGTGTTCTTGAAGTCGACCGTGCGGCCCTGACCGTCGGTGAGACGGCCGTCCTCGAGAACCTGCAACAGAGTGTTGTAGATCTCCTGATGGGCCTTCTCGATCTCGTCGAACAGCACCACCGAGAACGGCTTGCGCCGCACCTTCTCCGTGAGCTGGCCGCCCTCCTCGTAGCCGACGTATCCGGGCGGGGCACCGAACAACCGCGACGCGGTGAAGCGGTCGTGGAACTCGCCCATGTCGATCTGGATGAGTGCGTCGTCGTCGCCGAACAGGAACTCCGCCAGGGCCTTGGAGAGCTCGGTCTTACCCACACCGGACGGGCCGGCGAAGATGAACGAGCCGGACGGGCGCTTGGGATCCTTCAGGCCGGCGCGGGTACGACGGATGGCCTTGCTGACCGCGCGGACGGCATCCTCCTGGCCGATGATCCGCTTGTGCAGCTCGTCCTCCATGCGCAGCAGCCGAGTGGTCTCCTCCTCGGTCAGCTTGAACACCGGGATGCCGGTCCAGTTGCCCAGAACCTCGGCGATCTGTTCATCGTCGACCTCAGCGACAACATCGAGATCGCCTGAGCGCCACTGCTTTTCACGCTCCGCGCGCTGCGCGACAAGCTGCTTCTCCCGGTCCCGCAGGTTCGCGGCCTTCTCGAAGTCCTGCGCGTCGATCGCGGACTCCTTCTCCCGGCGTGCGTCGGCGATCTTCTCGTCGAACTCACGCAGGTCTGGCGGCGCGGTCATCCGGCGGATGCGCATGCGCGCACCGGCCTCGTCGATCAGGTCAATGGCCTTGTCCGGCAGGAACCGGTCGTTGATGTAGCGGTCGGCAAGCGTCGCCGCCGCGACCATCGCCGCGTCGGTGATCGACACCCGGTGGTGGGCCTCGTACCGGTCGCGCAGACCCTTCAGGATCTCGATGGTGTGCGCCACCGTCGGCTCACCAACCTGGACCGGCTGGAACCGGCGCTCCAGGGCAGCGTCCTTCTCGATGTACTTGCGGTACTCGTCGAGCGTCGTGGCACCGATCGTCTGCAGCTCGCCTCGAGCCAGCTTCGGCTTGAGGATCGACGCCGCGTCGATGGCGCCTTCGGCAGCGCCCGCACCGACCAGCGTGTGCAGCTCGTCGATGAACAGGATGATGTCGCCGCGGGTGTTGATCTCCTTGAGCACCTTCTTGAGGCGCTCCTCGAAATCACCGCGGTAACGGCTGCCGGCCACCAGCGACCCGAGATCGAGGGTGTAGAGCTGCTTGTCCTTGAGCGTCTCGGGAACCTCGCCGTGCACGATGGCCTGGGCCAGGCCCTCCACGACGGCGGTCTTACCGACACCGGGCTCGCCGATCAGCACCGGGTTGTTCTTGGTGCGCCGGCTCAGCACCTGCATCACCCGCTCGATTTCCTTCTCGCGGCCGATGACCGGGTCGAGCTTGCCCTCCATGGCGGCCGCGGTGAGGTTGCGGCCGAACTGGTCGAGGACCAGCGACGTCGACGGGTTGCCGGACTCGCCGCCACGGCCGCCGGTGCCGGCTTCCGCAGTCTCCTTGCCCTGGTAGCCGCTCAACAGCTGGATGACCTGCTGGCGCACCCGGGTCAGTTCGGCGCCGAGCTTCACGAGCACCTGGGCGGCGACGCCCTCGCCCTCGCGGATCAGGCCGAGCAAAATGTGCTCGGTGCCGATGTAGTTGTGGCCGAGCTGCAGCGCCTCGCGCAGGCTCAGCTCGAGAACCTTCTTGGCGCGTGGGGTGAAGGGGATGTGCCCGGACGGGGCCTGCTGGCCCTGACCGATGATCTCCTCGACCTGGCTGCGGACACCTTCGAGTGAGATGCCCAGCGACTCCAGTGACTTGGCGGCGACGCCTTCACCCTCATGAATAAGTCCCAGCAGGATGTGCTCGGTGCCGATGTAGTTGTGGTTGAGCATCCGGGCCTCTTCTTGAGCCAGGACGACGACCCTGCGGGCACGGTCGGTGAATCTCTCGAACATCCTCGGTTACCTGCTCTCCATCACGATTAGGTACAGCGGTAGTCACCACGTACCTGTCGTCCACTCTAATGGGCGGCCCGGGAAGGCGTCCTCCCTTGTCACCCTTACCGCGTCCCTAGCGGTGCGGACCTAGCACACCAACGCGGCGGAGCTGCGAATCGTTTCCGGCAATCACCGGCGTCCGCTTCGCCGCGAGCGAAACGGCGCGACTCCTCCGTCGCGGCGAGAGACGAGCAGGTTAGCTGGGGGCCTAGGTTGCAGCGTGGAAGGCGTCGATGATGTCGGCCGGGATGCGTCCCCGCGTCGACACCTTGTGGCCATTGCGGCGCGCCCATTCCCGGATCGCGGCGCTCTGCTCCCGATCGATGCTCGCGCGGCCACGGCCGGCCGGTCCCGAACGCCCGCGGCGACGGCCGCCCACCCGGCGACTGGCCTCGACCCACTGCTTGAGATCGTTACGCAGTTTCTGAGCATTCTTTGACGAAAGGTCGATCTCATAGCTCACGCCATCGAGCGCGAATTCGACCGTTTCATCGGCTGCGCCCGCACCGTCGAAATCGTCGACGAGAGTCACGGTCACTTTTTTGGCCATTGCCTCACTGAATCCTTCTGCCTGCGCTCAACAACCCATAGTCGAGCGTCTTCCCCATGCGAACCAATGTGCCACAGCGGCCCACATCATTCAACGTAGCTCGGATAAGCGCACCTCAGCCATGTCGGCGAACAATCGGGAACAAAACAGTTTCCCGAATTGACAAGCCGGTGAGTGCCATCAGCAGACGATCGACGCCCATTCCGGTTCCCGTGGTCGGAGGCATCGCATACTCCATTGCCGCCAGGAAATCCTCGTCGAGTGCCATCGCCTCGTCATCGCCCGCGGCCGCCGCCCTGGCTTGGGCTTCGAAGCGCTCGCGCTGAACGATCGGGTCGACCAGCTCGGAATAGCCGGTGGCCAACTCGAACCCGCGCACGTACAGATCCCACTTCTCCGTGACGCCGGGGATGCTGCGGTGCTGGCGGGTCAACGGTGTGGTCTCGACCGGGAAATCCTTGACGAACGTCGGGGCCCACAATGTGTCCCCGACTGTGTGCTCCCACAGTTCTTCGATCACCTTGCCGTGCCCGTAGCCGCGATCCCGCGGGATCTCCACCTCGAGCCGGTCGGCAATAGTGAGGAGATATTCCAGCGAAGTGTCCGGGGTGATCTCTTCACCGAGGGCTTCAGACAACGACGGGTACATTTCCAGCGCCGGCCATTCACCGTCGAGGTCATAGATTGTGCCGTCCGGCAATGGCACTTGCCGCGTGCCGATCGCCTCATCCGCGACTTCCTGAATAACTTCACGGGTGACGATCGCCGAATCGTCATACGTACCCCATGCTTGATAAGTCTCGAGCATCGAGAATTCCGGCGAATGCGTCGAATCGGCGCCTTCGTTTCGGAAGTTTCGATTGAGCTCGAAAACCTTCTCCAGACCGCCCACCACGCATCGTTTGAGGAACAACTCCGGTGCGATCCGCAGATACAGGTCGGCGTCGAGCGCGTTCGAGTGGGTGATGAACGGCCGCGCTGCCGCACCACCGGCGAGCGTCTGCAGCATCGGCGTTTCGACTTCGAGGAACCCGCGACGATCCAGCGCATTGCGCAGTGCACGGACCACCGCGATGCGTTGCCGGGCCACGGTGCGGGCCTGCGGGCGCACGATCAGGTCGACGTACCGCTGCCGGACGCGCGACTCTTCGCTCATCTCTTTGTGAGCGACGGGCAGCGGACGCAACGCCTTGCTGGCCATCTGCCACGCATCGGCCAGCACCGAAAGTTCGCCGCGGCGGGAACTGATCACCTCGCCGTGCACGAACACGATGTCGCCCAGATCCACCTCGGTCTTCCAGGCTTCGAGGGCATCCTCGCCGACGCCGGCCAGGCTGATCATCGCCTGTAGCTGGGTGCCGTCGCCTTCCTGCAGGGTGGCGAAGCACAGCTTGCCCGAATTCCGGGCGAACACCACCCGGCCGGTGACGCCGACGATGTCGCCGGTGGCGGAGTCGGCTTCCAGGTCGGGATACGCCGCCCTGATCTGGGCCAGCGAATGGGTTCGCGGCACCGCGACGGGATAAGGGTCTTTTCCTGCGGCCAACAAGGCCTCGCGCTTGCCCTGGCGAATCCGGAACTGCTCGGGGACGTCGGAGTCCGAGTGGTCGGTTTCCGGAGTATCAGCAGAGCTCACGACGTGCCAGCTTAAATGAGGTCATGGCGTCCCTCATAAACGCGGCCGCGGTCACAGCCCTGGCGGGCGAACGAGTGGACTGGCGGTTCAAGGGGCTGCCGGCCTCCTGGTCGGGGCTGACGGTGGCCCAGATCTGTGCGGGGGCGCCCGACCTGTTCGACGCCGGACCGCTGGGCCCGGTCTGCACGCTCTCCGATACTGCGCTGCGGCACAACCTGGCCACGATGGCGGGCTGGTGTGCCCGGCACGGGGTCGAGCTGGCGCCGCACGGGAAAACCCACATGTCGCCGCAGCTGCTGGCCCGGCAGTTCGCGGTCGGTGCATGCGCGGTGACCGCCGCGACGATCAGCCAGGTGCGGACCTACCGCGCATTCGGGGTCCGCGAGGTGGTGCTGGCCAACGAACTGGTGGACGCCGCGGCCCTGGCGTGGCTGGCTGCCGAACTGGACAGCGATCCCGAGTTCCGGCTGATCTGCTGGGTGGATTCCACGCGTGGGGTGGCGCTGATGAGCAAGGCACTGCAGGCCGCGGGCGCGCGACGCCCGCTGGATGTCTGCGTCGAGCTGGGCGCAGTGGGCACCCGCACCGGCTGCCGCGACGACGCAAGCGCCGATGCGGTGGCCGCCGCGGCGGTCGCCAGTCCGCGGCTTCGTCTGGTCGGAGTGGCCGGCTACGAGGCCGCCCTGGGCCACGACGTGTCGCCCGACGGTGTCGAGCGGGTCCGGGGTTACCTCGAGTGGGTTCGCGCGGCGGCAACCAGGCTGGCGCCTCTGTGTTCGGATATGGTCGTAACCGCCGGTGGCAGTACGCATTTCGACCTGGTCGCCGAGGGGCTGACCGGACCGTGGCGCACGCTCCTGCGCAGCGGGGTGTATCTGACCAACGACGACGGGCTCTATCTGCGGACCTCGCCGCTGACCAGGCCCGGTGCGCAGCCGGGCGGGTTCATACCGGCGATGCACGTGTGGGCTCAGGTGTGTTCGCGGCCCGAGGCGGGCCTGGCGTTGTTGACGATGGGCCGCCGCGACGTGTCCTTCGACGCAGATCTCCCTGTGCCACGACGACTTCGAATCGGCTCCGACTGGACGGATCTCGCGGGCTGCGAAGTCGCCGCGCTCAACGACCAGCACGCGTTCCTGCGGCTGTCGCCGGCCGCCCAGGACGTCGTCGAGGTCGGCAGCTGGATCGAGTTCGGGGTATCGCACCCGTGCACGGTGTTCGACAAATGGCAGCTGATCCCGGTCCTCGACGAGCACGGCCGGGTGATCGATCTGGTGCGGACGTTCTTCTAGCGAGCCGATTTGATCCGGCGCTGATTGTCGCGGTTGCGTTCGTAGACCATCCGCAGGCCGTCCAGGGTGAGGTGCTGGTCGTAGTGCTGCACGGTGTGCAGATCAGGCAGCATCAACGGGGCGGTGTGACCGGTGGCGACGACCGCCACGTCCGAGCCGGCGAAGCCGTCGACATCCTGCCGGATCCGGTTCACCAGACCGTCGACCAGACCGGCGAAGCCGAACATCGCACCGGCCTGCATGCACTCCACGGTGTTCTTGCCGACGACCGACCGCGGCCGCGTGAGCTCGACGCGCCGCAACGCCGCCGACCGTGCGGCCGCAGCATCCGAGGACACTTGCACGCCGGGCGCTATTGCGCCGCCGAGGAATTCGCCTTTGGCCGATACGACGTCCACACAGATCGAAGATCCGAAGTCCACCACGATGGCGGCGGAGGAGAACTTGGCGTAAGCGGCCAGGCAGTTCACGATCCGGTCGGCGCCGACCTCCTTCGGGTTGTCGACCAGCAGCGGAATCCCGGTGCGCACCCCAGGTTCGATCAGCACATGCGGCACGGCGGACCAGTACTGCTCGAGCATGACGCGCACCTCGTGCATCACCGAAGGCACGGTGGACAGGCCGGTCGCACCGGTCAGGCGTTCGGAGTCGTCGCCGATCAATCCCTCGATGGTGAGCGCGAGCTCGTCGGCGGTCACTTCCGGCTCGGTACGGATTCGCCAGTGCTGCATGACTTTCGCATGGTCGCCGGATCCGGAGATCAACCCGACGACGGTGTGGGTGTTGCGGACGTCGATCGCCAGCAGCACGGTCAGCTCACCGTCCGCGGCGACAGCAGACCGGTGACGTCGTCCGGCACATGCGCCGGGTCGTCACCGAGATCTATCTGCCGGTTGTCCGCGTCGACGAACACGACCCGCGGCCGGTACTCCCGCGCCTCGGCATCGGTCATCACGCCATAGGCGATCAGGATCACCAGATCACCGGGGTGGACCAAATGCGCCGCCGCCCCGTTGATTCCGATCACCCCGGTGCCGCGCCGCCCGGTGATCGCGTAGGTCTCCAGCCGCGCACCGTTGTCGATGTCGACGATGGTCACCTGTTCGCCTTCAAGAAGGTCGGCGGCGTCCATCAGGTCGGCGTCGATGGTCACCGAGCCGACGTAGTGCAGGTCGGCGTGGGTGACGGTCGCGCGGTGGATCTTCGACTTCAGCATCGTCCGGAACATCAATTTCTCCAGGTGATTTCGGGGTGACCACCGTTGCCGCCGACGCCGGGCGGTGCGGTGTCGGTGGACAGATCGACGGCGATGTTGTCCAGCAGTCGGGTGGCGCCCAGTCGGGCAGCGATCAACAGCCGGGCCGGGCCGGACGGCGGCGCCTGATCAAGCCACGGCCCCCGCAGTTCCAGGTAGTCGACCTCGATGGCGGGCACCTCGTCGAGCACCGCCCGAGCGGCGTCCAGCGCTGCATCGGCGCCGCCGGCCGCTGCCCACATGCCGGCCAACAGGGCCGAGGACAACGCGCAGGCCTGTTCGCGTTCCTCAGAATTGAGGTAGCGATTGCGCGAGGACATGGCCAGCCCGTCAGCCTCGCGGACGATGGGTACACCGACGATGCGGACATCGACATTGAGGTCGTCGACCATCTGGCGGATCAGCACGAGCTGCTGGTAGTCCTTTTCGCCGAAGAACGCCCGGTCCGGCCGCACGATCTGCAGCAGCTTCAGTACGACGGTCAGCATTCCGGCGAAATGTCCTGGCCGAGAAGCGCCTTCAAGCTCGCCACCTAACTGACCGGGACGCACTGTGGTCCGCGGGCCGTCTGGATACATGGCAGACGCGCTCGGGGCGAAGACCACCTCGACGTCTTCACCGCGCAACAGCTCAAGGTCGGATTCCAGCGTTCGTGGATAGGCGTCGAGATCTTCGCCGGCGCCGAACTGCAAAGGATTGACGAAGATCGACACCACGACCACCGCACCCGGCACTTTCTTGGCTGCGCGCACCAGAGACAGGTGACCGTCATGCAGCGCGCCCATCGTCGGCACCAGCATCACCCGCCTGCCGGTGTGGCGCAGCGCCCGGGTCACATCGGATACCGCTTGCGGCGTCTGGTACAGGTTAAGTTGCCCAGCAATGAATTTCGGCGGTGTCATGGCCGCCACCCTTGTCCTGACCAGTTCGCCAACACCTCGACAACCTCCTCGGGGGCGTGCGCGCGCTGGGCGGTGCGCAGTGAGTTCGCGCAGTAAGACTGGGCCAGTTCGGGATTCACCGCGTCAAGTGCAGCAAGATGGCCGGCTACCGCAGCCGCGTCGCCGCGGGCGACCGGCCCCGTCAGCGCCGCCTGCCCGCGCTGCAGCGTGTTCTCCAGGGCGGCACGCGCCAGCGGGCCCACGATCCGCTCCGCCAGGCCACCAGGCGCGTCACCGACCAGTTCCTGCCCGAGCAGCTCCTGGCCGGATACCGCCGCTCGCAATGCATCCAGCGCATCGGCCACCACCGTGACGAGGTGATTGCTGGCGTGGGCCAGGGCCGCGTGATACAGCGTGCGCGCATCCTCGCGCACCCCGAACGGCTCGCCGCCGATCTCGAGGACCAGCGACTGGGCGATGGCATAGCCGATCTCATCGGCCGCGGTGACGCCGAAGCAGCTGTCGGACAGCCGGGCGATGTCCTCATCGGCGCCGGTGAACGTCATTGCCGGGTGGATCGCCAGCGGGACGCACCCCAAATCGGCCAGCGGCGCCAGGATCGCAACTCCGTTCGCGCCCGAGGTGTGCACGACGATGGTTCCGCGGCGCACCGCACCCGTCGCCGCCAGCCCCCGCACCAAGCCGGGCAGCTCTGAATCGGGAACCGTCAACAGCAGCAACTCGGCCCGGTCGGCGACGTCGGGCACCGGCAGGATCTCGGTGTCGGGCAGCCGCCGTTCGGCGAGCCGGCGCGACGCCACCGAGATCGCGCTGCACGCGACCACCACATGTTCGGCCCGCTCCAACGCGACGCCGAGGGCGGTGCCGACACGGCCGGCCGACACGATGCCGACCTTGAGCCGGGCCGGGCGCAAGCCGCTGGGGGTCCCCACGTAGACGACCTCGCTGACGTCAATGAGTTGTTCGTTCCAGTCCTGTGCCAGGTACCGGACGGTCGAGGACAACTCTAACTCGCCCCGATTCGCGACCTACTCGTCGCGTCGACGCCGCCTGCCGCCCTCCCCGGGCGTGGCATTGGCCTGCAGCCGGGCCAGCAGGTCGGCCACCGACTGGCCGCCGGTCTGCTCGGCGTCCCGGGCCCTGCGCCGCGGCTCCTCCTCGGTCCCGCGGTGCCGGGCCGGAGGCGGTGGGGTGGTCATGGCGGGCTGGCCGGGGCTGTCGACGGAATGGCGCGACCGCGGGGCGGCGGGTTCCGGCGACGGCTGCATCGCGGGTTCGGGCCGCGCGTCCGGCTGCGGTTCCGGCCGGGGTTGCTCGATTGGCGCCGCCTCCTGCGGCGGGGTCCAATGCCGACCCCGGGGCGCGTCAACGGGAGATCCCTGCGCCGCGGCCGACGGCACGACGAAACCGTTGTCGGCGTTGGCAACCCAGTTGCTGCCCGGCGAGCCCGGCGGTAGCCAGCGCCCGTCGGGTTCGACCGGTCGCCATTCCGCACCCTCAGTCGACGGGCGCGGCGGCTCGGACTGCGTAGATTCTGGCGCCAGGGCCGCGGCCGCGGCGGCGACGTCGGGGTCGGGCGGGGGTGGCGCGAACGGTCGCTCCGGCTCGACAGCCCGCCCGGCGTTCCGCTCGCCGTTGTCCCACGGCCGCCGGTGCGAACCAACCGGCTCGGGTTCGGGTTCGGGCTCGACCCGACGGCGGCGCCGCGGCGACGGCTGCGGCTGCTCCGGATGCGACGAGACCAGCGGCTCTTCGGGAACGTCGATGATCGGGTTCTCGGCGGTGCGGCTGGCCGTGTCCGGCGGCCGGACCGGGGTGATCCGGCTGCTCTCGACACGCCCGGGCACCGGCGGCATGGTCGTAGTGTCGCGGGTCCAGTCGGCGGCCCGATCGCCCTCGAGCGCCGGCCGGTCACCCAGGTCGGCGTCGAATATCATCTCCAGATTTGCCCGCAACGCCGCCAGCTCTGCCCGCAGCGCGGCGACCTCGTCGGCAGCCTGCTCACGCAGCTCGGAGGCGAGCTCCCGGCGCAGGTGCGATTCGACGCTGAGTTCGTATTCGCGACGGGCCGAGATCTCCCGGTCGAGCTGCAGGTCGTAGACCAGCTTCAGGTCACGCGCCCGGGCGGCATCGATATCGCTCTGCCTGCGGTACATAACGGAGACGAATGCCCCGATCACCGCGGCCCACAACGACAGGATGACCGCCAGCTTCAGCAGCTCGACGCGAGTGGTGAAAACCAACGCGGAACTGGCCGCAATGGCAAGGACCAGCAACACCGTCAAGAGCAGCCAACCCGGCCTGCGGCCGCCGCGCCGATTCTTGGCGCCGCGGGACAGAACGGTCATGGGCTGACTGTACCCGCGCGACGTCCGTCCGCGTGTCGTCGAGCTGCGGCGATTCGCCGCCTTCGCACTATTCCCGGGCGGCGTCCGGATCGTCGGTCGGGTCGCCGGGCGAGCGGCAGCAATACTCCAGCCAGAGCGCAGCGGCCACCAGCGCGAGGGCACTGACTACCGCGATGACAGCACCGGGGATGAAGGTGCCGGCCACGTGCTCAGTCCGCCTGAGCCATAGGTAGACCAGCACGCCGACCCACCAGCCCAGCATCAGCGCGCCGACCCACGCGGAAGCTTTGGCGATCGCGACGCTGCGTGCGACAGCCAGCGGGTGCAGCCGTCCGCCGCCGACACCGATCTGCCCGTCTCGGATTTTCGTCCGCACAGACACCCCCCAGGCGCCCTCGAGCGCGGCGACCGCCAGTAAGGACAGTCCAGTCCACGCTGTGATCGCAGGAAAGTCGCGGTACAGCACCCGCATCAACAACCAAGCCAGGATCGCGACTCCGACCGCGGCGATGGTGAGATCGCGTTTACGTGTCGGCCCCATCAAGCGCCCAGCCGAAGCACGAGAGGGGTCAGGCGCACTCCGTCGCGGTCCACCGCATCGAGCTCGGCCAGCAGCCGGTCGACCCGCTGGCTCTCGCCGCCCACGGTGAGCTCGGCGTCGGGGTCAACGGCCAGCCATGGCACCATCACGAAGGCTCGCATGTGGGCCAGCGGATGCGGCAGGGTCAGCCCCTCGTCCCGGGAGAAGACCTCGGTATCGCCGTCATGACAGGTGACGAGGTCCACGTCGAGGGTGCGCGGTCCCCACTTCTGCTCACGGATGCGGTCGTTGGCGTTCTCCAAAGCCTGTGCGCGCCTCAACCATTCGTGACCGTCGGCCTCGGGGTCGTCGGCCACCACGACCGCGTTGAGGAACGGGCCCTGCTCGACACCGCCCCAGGCATCGGTTTCGTAGACCGGTGACAGCGCGCGCACGGTGTCGCCGAGCCCGTCGACGGCGGCCTGCAGCCGCGCCACCCGGTCACCGAGATTGGAGCCGATCGAGAGCACAACGCGGGTCACAGCTCACCGTCGAGGGGAACGATCTGGCCCCGTCCGCTGCGGCGAGACCGCCGTGCGACCACTGCAACGTCGGTGAACGTCAACGGGATCGGCGCGTTCGGCTTGTGCACCACCACCTCGACGGCATGCACCCGCCGGTCGTTCATCACGTCTTCGGCGATCTCGCCCGCGACCGTCTCGATCAGATTGCGCGCCGGGCCGCCGACGATGGCGGCCGCGCGCTGGGCCAGCGTCCCGTAGTCGACGGTGTCGGCGAGGTCGTCGCTGGCGGCGGCGTCGGCCAAGTCGATCCATACGGTGATGTCGACGATGAAGTCCTGTCCGTCACGGCGCTCGTGATCGAAGACGCCGTGGTTGCCGCGGACCGTCAGGCCGCGCAGCTCGATCCGGTCAGCCATCTGCACCTGCTTGTTCCCGCCCGCCAGCCCATGCTCCAGCCACTTTGAGCGCGTCCACGCTGGCGCGCACGTCATGCACCCGGACCCCCCAGGCGCCGTGGACCGCGGCCAGCGCCGAGATCACCGCGGTCGCGGTTTCGCGACCGTCCGGCGGTCGGACGGTGCCGTCGGCGTCGGCCAGCAGCGAGCCGAGGAACCGCTTGCGGGACGCACCGACCAGCACCGGGATTCCGGTCGCGACGAACTCCGGCAGCGCGTGCAGCAACGCCCAGTTGTGGTCGGCGGTCTTGGCGAACCCCAGGCCCGGATCGATGATCAGGTTCTCCTGATCCACGCCCGCCGCGACGGCGGCGTCGACACCGGCGAGCAGATCGTCGCGCACCTCGGTCACCACGTCGCCGTAGTCCGGCACATCGTGGGGATGCTCGGTCCGCACCGAGCGCCAATGCATCAGCACCCAGGGCACCTTCGCCTCAGCCACCAGCGGCGCCATCACCGGATCGGCCTTGCCGCCGGAGACGTCGTTGACGACGGTTGCGCCGTTGTCCAGCGCGGCGGCCGCGACAGCCGCGTGCATGGTGTCGATGCTCACCGTGATCCCTTGGGCGGCAAGCTCTTTGATGACGGGTATGACGCGGGCGGACTCGACGGCGGCGTCGATGCGCACCGCACCGGGGCGGGTGGACTCACCGCCGACGTCGATGATGGACGCACCCTGGGCGACCAGGGCCAGTGCGTGTTCGACGGCGCGGGCCGGGTCGAGATAGCGTCCGCCGTCGGAGAAGGAGTCGTCGGTGACGTTGACAACTCCCATCACCAGGGTGCGCGGTCCGTGTGATTGCGTCATTTACGCAAGATGAGATCCAGCGCCTCGGATCGCGATGCATGGTCGGACTTGAACTGTCCGCGGACCGCCGATGTCGTCGTACTCGCACCCGGCTTGCGCACCCCGCGCATCGCCATGCACAAATGCTCGGCCTCGATCACGACTATCACCCCGCGCGGCTTGAGCTTGCGCATCACGGCGTCGGCGATCTGGGTGGTCAGCCGTTCCTGCACCTGGGGGCGCTTGGCATACAGATCGACCACCCGGGCCAGCTTCGACAGTCCGGTCACCCGGCCGTCCTCGCCGGGGATGTAGCCGACGTGCGCGACACCGTGGAACGCCACCAGGTGGTGCTCGCAGGTGGAGTACATCGGGATGTCCTTGACGAGCACGAGTTCGTCGTGTTGTTCGTCGAAGGTGGTGTCCAGCACCGCGTCCGGATCGGTGTACAGCCCGGAGAACATCTCCTGGAAGGCCCGCGCGACCCGCGCCGGTGTGTCCTGCAGACCGTGCCGGTCGGGGTCCTCGCCGACCGCCAGCAGCAGTTCACGAACAGCGGCCTCGGCCCGGGTCTGATCGAATACAGGGGTCTCCAACGTGCTCGCGTTGGGCTGCGCCATCGAAGCTCCGTTCGTCATCAGCCGTGGGACTCATGATTCGACCGGCCCCCGTCGTCACCCGAATCGTCCTGCGGCTTCGCATGCTGACCCGGGTGGCTGGGGGAAGGATACGGCTGATAGGGCGGATATTGCTGGCCCTGCTGCGGATGCGGCTGGCCCCAACCGGGCTGCGGCGGGTACCAATATCCGCCCTGCTGACCGTGCGGCTGGCCTTGCTGGCCCTGCTGCGGGCCACCCTGCGGCGGCCAGCCGGGGGCATGCCAGCCGGCCGGTGCGCCGTAGTCGGGCTGCGTCGAGCCCGGTTGCGGCTGCTGGCCGGCGTGCGCGCCGTTGCCGTTTCCGCCGCGCGGCGCCTGCGCCTGCGCACTGGCCTGCGCGATCGCCTTCTTGAAGGCAGGCTCGGGCATCGGCTTGGGCCACGGCTCGCCACGTTCGATGGCCAGCTCACCCGGGGTCTTGATCGGCGGCTTGTCGGACGGGATGCGTCCGCCGAAGTCGTCGAACACCGTCAGGCGGGGCCGCTTCTTCACGTCACCGAAGATGGCTTCCAGCTCCTTGCGGTGCAGCGTCTCCTTCTCCAGGAGCTCACCGGCCAGGGTGTCGAGCACGTCGCGGTATTCGGTGAGGATCGCCCACGCCTCGGTGTGCGCGGCCTCGATCAGCTTGCGGACCTCGTCGTCGATGTCGCGGGCGACCTCGTGGCTGTAGTCCGACTGGGTGCCCATCGTGCGGCCCAGGAACGGATCGCCGTGCTCGGTGCCGTACTTGACCGCGCCCAGCTTGGCGCTCATGCCGTACTCGGTGACCATCGCGCGGGCGATCTTGGTGGCCTGATCGATGTCGGACACCGCGCCGGTGGTCGGCTCGCGGAACACCAGCTCCTCGGCCGCGCGACCGCCCATCGCGAACACCAGCCGGGCGATCATCTCCGAGCGGGTCATCAGGCCCTTGTCGTCCTCGGGTACCGACACGGCGTGGCCGCCGGTACGGCCGCGGGCCAGGATCGTCACCTTGTAGATCGGTTCGATGTCGGGCATCGCCCAGGCTGCCAGGGTGTGCCCACCCTCGTGGTAGGCGGTGATCTTCTTCTCCAGCTCGCTGATCACGCGACCCTTGCGACGGGGTCCGCCGATCACCCGGTCGACGGCTTCCTCCAGCGCGGCCGCGGTGATGATGGTGCCGTTCTCGCGGGCGGTGAGCAGCGCGGCCTCGTTGATGACGTTGGCAAGGTCGGCGCCGGACATGCCGACGGTGCGCTTGGCCAGTCCGTCGAGGTCGGCGTCGGGGGACATCGGCTTGCCCTGCGAGTGCACCCGCAGCACAGCCTTGCGGCCGGCGAGGTCGGGGCTGGTGACCGGGATCTGGCGGTCGAAGCGGCCCGGGCGCAGCAGCGCCGGGTCGAGAATGTCGGGCCGGTTGGTGGCCGCGATCAGGATGACGCCCTGCCGGTCGCCGAAGCCGTCCATCTCGACGAGCAACTGGTTCAGTGTCTGCTCGCGCTCGTCGTGGCCGCCGCCCATACCGGCGCCACGCTGGCGACCCACAGCGTCGATCTCGTCGACGAAGATGATGCACGGGCTGTTCTGCTTGGCCTGCTCGAACATGTCGCGCACCCGGGAGGCGCCGACGCCGACGAACATTTCGACGAAGTCCGAACCCGAAATGGTGAAGAACGGAACTCCGGCCTCGCCGGCGACCGCGCGGGCCAGCAGGGTCTTACCGGTTCCGGGCGGACCGTAGAGCAGCACGCCGCGCGGGATCTTGGCGCCGAGCGCCTGATACCGCGACGGGTTCTGCAGGAAATCTTTGATCTCGTACAGCTCCTCGACCGCTTCGTCCACGCCCGCGACGTCGGCGAAGGTCGTCTTGGGCATGTCCTTGCCCAGCTGTTTGGCCTTCGACTTGCCGAAGCCGAAGCCCATCCGACCGCCGGTCTGCATGCGGGAGAACAGCACGAACAGGCCGACCAGCAGGAGCAACGGAAGCATGTAGACCAGCAGCGAACCCAGGATGCTGCCCTGGTTCACAACGGTGTTGGTCTTGATGTTCTTGGCGCTCAGCGCGTTGAACAGGTCCACCCCGTACCCGGTCGGGTACTTGGTGATCACCTTGTTGGAGTTCTCGGTGTCGCCGTTGCCGTTCTTCAGCTCGAGGCGGAGTTGTTGCTCGCGGTCGTCGATCTGCGCGCTCTTGACGTTGTCCCCGGTGATCTGCGACATCGCCACCGACGTGTCGATGGGTTTGTAACCCCGGGTGTCGTCACTGAAATAGAAGAACGACCAGCCGAGCAACAGCACGACGGCAATCACCGTGAGTGTGCGGATCACGTTTTTGCGGTTCATCAAGCATCGGCCGTTACGGCCCGGTCCTTCCGATATGCGCAGCTGGGATAGTTCAGGCTACCGCTAGGACAACGTGGGCAACGCGCATGAGGGTTTCCGTCAGGCTTTGGTAGCTGTTCGCTGTGCGCCGAACGGACACTTCCGGGCCGCCCGAAGCTGTGCTTGGCTGGCACCGTGCTCGCTCCGACCGAACGGTTAGTCGACGTCGCCGAGGTCCGGTTGCGGGTGCTCGAAGCCGGTGACCCGGGCGCGCCCGTGGTGGTGCTGGCGCACGGCTTCCCCGAGCTGGCGTACTCGTGGCGACACCAGATTCCCGTCCTCGCCGACGCCGGCTACCACGTACTGGCACCCGACCAGCGCGGCTACGGCGGATCGTCGGCACCCGAGGCGATCGAGGCCTACGACATCCACCGCCTCACCGGCGACCTGGTGGCCCTGCTGGACTCCGAAATTGGCGGCGGCGCGGCGCAGGCCGTGTTCATCGGCCACGACTGGGGCGCAATGGTGGTGTGGCATACCGCGCTGCTGCATCCGGACCGGGTCCGGGCGGTCGCCGGCCTGAGCGTGCCGCCGATCCCGCGGGCGCGGAGCCGGCCCACCGAGCGGTGGCGGGAGAAGTTCGGCGACGACTTCTATATGTTGCGGTTCCAGGAACCCGGCAGGGCCGACGCCGAGATGGCCGCCGATGTGGCCGCCACCATGCGCGAGATGTTCGCCGACCTCTCCCCGTCGGCGCCGCCCGGGTGGATCAGCGACGCCGAGTTCGACCACTACGTCGCCGAGTTCGGCAGGACCGGATTCACCGGTGCGCTGAACTGGTATCGCAACTACGACCGCAACTGGGAGTCGACGCCTCAGCTCGCCGGCGCGCACATCACCGTGCCCGCGCTGTTCGTGGGCGGTACCGCAGACCCGATCGCGCCGACGATGAATCCGGCCCGCGCCCGTGAGGTGGTGGCCGGGCCGTACACCGAGCGGTGGATCGACGGCGCCGGGCACTGGGTGCAGCAGGAGCGCCCCGAGGACGTGAATCGGATCCTGTTGGAGTTCCTACGCGAAGTGGAGTCGTCGTGACGCAAAAGCCGCTGAACTTCGGAGTGTTCATCACGCCGTTTCATCCGGTAGGGCAATCCCCAACCGTCGCACTGGAATACGACCTGGAGCGGACGGTCGCCCTGGATCGGCTCGGGTTCGACGAGGCGTGGTTCGGCGAACACCACTCCGGCGGGTACGAATTGATCGCCTGCCCGGAGGTGTTCATCGCCGCCGCCGCCGAGCGCACCAAGCACATCCGGCTGGGTACCGGCGTGGTGTCGCTGCCCTACCACCATCCGCTGATGGTCGCGGACCGCTGGGTGCTGCTCGACCACCTGACCCGGGGCCGGGTGATCTTCGGCACCGGGCCCGGCGCATTGCCGTCGGACGCGTACATGATGGGCATCGATCCGGTGGAGCAGCGGCGGATGATGCAGGAGTCGCTCGACGCGATCCTGGCGTTGTTCCGCGCCGGGCCCGACGAGCGGGTCGACCGGCACTCAGATTGGTTCACCCTGCGCGACGCGCAGCTGCATATCCGGCCCTACACCTGGCCGTATCCGGAAATCTCCACGGCCGCAATGGTTTCCCCATCGGGTCCGCGACTGGCCGGACAGCTGGGCACCTCGCTGCTGTCGTTGTCGATGTCGGTGCCCGGCGGGTACGCGGCGCTGGAGGACGCCTGGGGTGTCGTGGTCGATCAGGCCGCCAAGGCCGGCCGGCCCGAGCCCGATCGCTCGACGTGGCGGGTGCTCGGGATCATGCACCTGGCCGACACCCGCGAGCAGGCGATCGAGGACTGCACCTACGGACTGCAGGATTTCGCAAACTATTTCGGCGCCGCCGGGTTCGTACCGCTGTCCAATGACGTGGAGGCCGCAGAGCAGTCCCCACAGCAGTTCGTCGCCGACTATGCGGCCGGTGGCAACTGCTGTATCGGCACACCCGATGATGCCGTCGCCTACATCACCGATCTGCTGGACCGCTCGGGCGGCTTCGGCACGTTCCTGATGCTCGGCCACGACTGGGCCGACCCTCAGGCCACCTACCACTCGTACGAGTTGTTCGCGCGAAAAGTCATGCCGCACTTCAAAGGACAGCTTCAGGCGCCGCGAGCGTCGCACGACTGGGCGCAGCGCAAACGCAACGACCTGTTCGGCCGCGCCGGTGAGGCGATCATGAAGGCGATCGGCGAGCACGCCGGCGAGCAGGCTTAGCTGAGGTCCGGAGGCGTTGACGCCGCACACAGCTGCTCGACGTAGCTCAGGTGGCCAAGGTCGGCCAGGATGCGGCGCGCGACCGAGCCCTCGGCGCGGCTGACCGCCAGCCACAGATGGTCGAGGCCGGTCATCGGAGATCGGGTGTCCCGAGCAAGTTCGGCAGCACCGATGAGTACCGCCTTGGCATGAGAGCTGAAGGTCAGGTGGATATACCGTGGCGACTCCCGCCGCTGGGCGCCGGTGATCCGCTCGAACTGCCGTTGAATCGTCTCTACGATCACGGCGCGTTTGTGCAGTGCCGAGCTGACCGCATTCGAGGTGTCGGCGACCAACCCGATCAGTACGTGTGCGGACCCCACGAGGTCGCTGGCATATCCGTAGGCCTCGCTGTACGCGCGATTGACCACGCTGCGACCCTCAGAACTCAGACCGGAGAGGGCAGTTGCAACCCGAGCCGCGACGAGATCCTCGCCCGGAAATGCATCTCCAGCAACCATACTTACATATTGTACAATATTCACGTATGGTTCTTCACCCGGCTCGCCCCCGCGGCCGTCAAGCCACGTCGCCGAGCAGGTCCGGACGCGTCATTCTCTGAACTGTCCATACCGGAGCAGCGTGTTCACCGACTCCTCCCAGCGGCTCAGCTGCTCTGGGGTCCACAGCGGTTCTGGCAGGTGGCGCTCAATATGTCGGCGCAGGATGATCGCGCCGAACACCAGTATCGTCGGGTTCAACGCTGCCCAGACCACATCGAGGTTTTCTCGCGTGGCCCCGATCTCCGCCAACTGCTGCCAGTGGCTCACGACGATCCCCACCGTCGCGTCAAAGAACGCGACCCCGGAGTCGGTCCCGTCTACCAGCAAACGAGCGAGATAGTCGACGACGGCTCGGTGGTCCGATAGCAGTGAGCCCACTCTGCTACCCATCTCCAGCACAGCCTCGGTAGGCGAGTCGGGTAACGGCTGTGTCATCGCGGCGCCGATGACCGCCATCACATGCGCGTCGACGGCCGCGATCAAGCCGTCCTTCGAGCCGAAATGGTGCTGTACCAACCCGACCGAGACACCCGCGGAGTCCGCGATCATCTGCAGTGTCGCCTCAGCGGCGCTTTGCTGGGAAAACACCTCCATCGCAGCGTCGAGGATCCGGTCCTGTCTCGACCGGTCTGAGCGACTCCCCGAGTTCACATGTCCCCTTTCACCTTGCCGACCCGACTCAACCGTCAATAACGACCATAGGTCTGCGCGATTCGGGCCGTGGACACACATCGAGGGCAGAGCAAGACCGTCGACGACCGGTGGTTACCCGCTCAGCTGCGCAGGCAAGCAGGCCTAGACCGCCGTACGCTCGCCCGGCGTGAGCCAACGGGCGTTCGTGAGATCCGACAGTGCCTGGCGCGCAACGGCTTCCGGCTCGGCAAGTGCGTCCAGCCCCTCGTCGTGCACCGAGAACACCTTCCGCGGCCGCGGCGGGCGGGTCACCTCGAGGCCTCGCGGGCGGTCCTGGCGATTCGCCAGCCGTCGAGCTCGATCAGCGTGGTGGGGCGGCCGAGTTGAGTCAGCTGCAGCTTGGCCATCCCAAAAATCCAGCGCGCCACGCTACGGTGTCTCCTATGCCCATCGCCGGACGTCGTGTCGTTGTTGCGCTGGCCTCGATGGCTACGGCCGCCGCCGTCCTCACCGGCTGCGACTCGGCTCCCGCGGTGCCCGCCAATCCGCGGCAGGTCACCGTCGTCGGCTCCGGCGATGTGAAGGGCGTGCCCGACACCCTCACCGCCGACGTCAGCGTCGAGGCAGCCGCAGCCGACGTCACCACTGCGATGAACCAGGCCAACGACCGCCAGAACGCGGTACTCAATGCGCTCAACGCCAGCGGCGTCGACAGCAAGGACATCAGTACCACCGGCGTGAGCCTGCAGCCCCAGTACGGCGACAACTCGGTGATTACCGGCTACCGGGCGAGCAACTCGATCCAGATCAAGATCCGCAAGCTCGACACGGCCTCGCAGGTGCTGGCCAACATCGTCAGCGCCGGCGGCGACGCCACCCGGATCAACTCGGTGAGCTACTCCATCGAGGACGACGCCAAGCTGGTCGGCGACGCGAGAGCCCGGGCGTTCAACGACGCCAAGCAGCGCGCGCAGCAGTACGCCGACCTGTCGGGGCTGTCACTGGGCAAGATCATCTCGATCTCCGAGGCACCCGGCGGCACACCCCCGACTCCCCCGGTGCCGATGCCCGCGCCGCGCGGCGCGATGGCCAGTTCGGTTCCGCTGGCGCCCGGCCAGCAGACCGTGAGCTTCTCGGTGACGGCGGTCTGGGAGCTCAGCTAGAGGATCATTGAGATCGACGAAATGGCGCGCTCCACTCGGACTTTCGCAGCCACCCGCCGGCGTGGGCAGAGCGGGAACCGACTAGCCCTGATACACCTTCGGCTCGAGCGTGCCGATGAAGGGCAGATCACGATAGCGCTCGGCGTAGTCCAGGCCGTAGCCGACCACGAACTCGTTCGGGATGTCGAAGCCGACGTATTCGATGTCGACATCGGCACGCACTGCGTCGGGCTTGCGGAGCAGCGTGCACACCCGCAGCGATTTGGGATGGCGGGTGGCCAGGTTGCGCAGCAGCCACGACAACGTCAGTCCGGAGTCCACGATGTCCTCGACGATCAGCACGTCGCGGTCGTGGATGTCGCGGTCGAGATCCTTGAGGATCCGGACCACCCCCGACGACGACGTGGAGGATCCATACGAGCTGACCGCCATGAACTCCAACTGCGTGGGCAGCGGGATCGCGCGCGCAAGGTCGGTGACGAACATCACCGCACCCTTGAGGACGGTCAGCAGCAGCAGATCCTGACCGTTCAGTGAATCGGCGTAGTCGCGGGCGACTGACGCCGCCAGCTCAGCGGTCCGGGTGTGAATCTGCTCTTGTGACAACAAGACCGATTTGATGTCCCCGGGGTACAGCTCGTGCGCCGACACGTCCACACTGTGCCACGAGCAAGGCCAGACAACCAATCTCACACCGATTGCGTGTACATCATCAGCCTGCCGTCACGTCGGGCGGCGAACAATCTTTGCTGCCGAAGCTCCGAGCCGATCGCCACTCCGCCCTGCCCGCGCCAGGCGGTGACCAGCGCGTCCACCGCGCGGATCTGCTTGTCGGTGAGGTTGGTCGCGCCGCCGCCCAACAGCCAGCCGCGGATCACCCGGCGCCGCACCGCGGTGGGCAGCGCGGCCAACGCGGAGACCGCGACGCTGTCGCCGGTGTCGCCGAGCGCGTCGGCCGCCAAGGCGGCCCAGTCGTCCAATGCATCGGTGTCCTCCCGCAGCGCGGCCGCGGTTCGGGCCAGCGCCTCGGCAACACCACCGCCGAGCACGTCTTCGAGCACTGGCAACACCTCGGTGCGCAGCCGAACCCTGGTGAACCGGTTGTCGTGATTGTGCGGGTCGTCCCACGGGGTGAACCCGAGCTCGGCGCACGCGGCATGGGTGACGGCGCGGCGCACCCCCAGCAGCGGCCGGTACCAAGGCGGGTCGCAGGCCCGCATGCCTGCGATCGACCGCGGTCCCGAGCCGCGGCCGAGCCCCAGCAGCACGGTCTCGGCCTGGTCGTCGAGGGTGTGCGCCAGCAGCACCGGCGCGTCGGCGCGCGCGGCGTCCAGCGCGGTGTAGCGCGCTGCGCGCGCGGCGGCCTCCGGGCCGCCGTCGGTGCCGACCTGTACCCGCAGCACCCGGGCATCCACGCAGCCGAGGTCGTGCGCCTGCCTGCGTGCGGTCTCGGCGACCCGCTCGGAGCCGGGCTGCAAGCCGTGGTCGACGATCAGGGCCGTCGTCGGCAGGGCCGCGGCGGCCGCCGCCGTGAGCGCAAGGGAGTCCGGTCCACCCGACAGCGCGACGCACCACGACGTCGCGCCGGGCAGGTGCTCGGTCGCGAAGCCGGCTGCGCCGGCCCGCAGCGCGGCTACAGCACCCGGTCGATCCACCGCTGCGGATCCTCGATCTCGTCGGGCAGCGGCAGGGTGTCCGCACTCGTCCACACCGTGTTGAACCGGTCCATCCCGACCCGGTCCACCACGTGGTCGACGAACGCCTTGCCGCGGGTGTACTGGCTGAGCTTGGCGTCCACCCCGAGCAGCGCCCGCAGCAGCCGCTGTAGCGGCGGCTGCTTGCGTTGGCGGCGTTGATCGAACCGGTTCCGGATGGTCTGCACCGACGGCACGACGGCCGGGCCGACCGCGTCCATGACGTGGTCGGCGTGACCTTCGAGCAGCGTGCCGAGGACGAGCAGCTGATCGAGCGCCACCTGCTGCGGCTCGGACTGCACCGCGCGCATGAACCCGAGGATGCCCGCGTCATTGGCACCCAACTCACCCCCGCGCCGCTTCTTCACGAAGTCGGCCAACCGCCCCACCACCTGGGTCAGGTCGTCGGCCGTATCGGAGGTCAGCACCCCCAGCGCCTGCGACATGTGTTGTGCCAGCCAGGGATTGGCGGAGAACTGCACGCGGTGGGTGACCTCGTGTAGGCACACCCACAGCCGGAAGTCGGCCGGCGACACCCGCAGTTGGCGCTCGACGGCGATCACGTTCGGGTAGACCAGCAGAAGCAGGCCGTCCTCGGTGCCGGTGTCGGCGAACGGGTCGTACTGGCCGAGGATCCCCGAGGAGATGAACGCCAGCACGGCACCGGTCTGCGCGCCGGTCACCCGTCCGGTGACCGGGTTGCTCGGGCTGTCGGTGCCACCTGTCATCACCCGCATCGAATCCGATGCCGCCCGGATCCAGCCCTGACGATCGACGATGCGCGCTTCGGCGACGGGGGCGTCGCCGCCCATCCGGGTGACCTCGCGGACCGGGCGTTCGGCTTTGCGCGCCGCGACAGACAGTTCGTCGACGGCCTGGCTGCGGGTGTAGTCGGTGGCGGCCGGTCCAGGCCGGGCCAGCCAGGCGCCGACATCGCCGGCGAAGGCCCAGTCCACGGCGCGGCCCACCGTCACCTGCGAGCTCATGAGCCGCACCCGCAGGTCCGCAGAACGCTGGCCAGTGCGTCGAGGGCCACCCGGCCCATCGGGCCGGCATCGTTGGAGAGGAACGCGAACGTCAGCACCCGGCCGCTGTTGTCGGTGACCACCCCGGCCAGGGTGTTGATCGCCGTCAGCGACCCGGTCTTGGCCCGCAACCAGCCCGCCGACGCTCCCTTGGAGTCACCGCCGAGGAAGCGGTCCGACAGCGTTCCGCTGCCGCCGGCGATCGGCAGGACGTCCAGCAGTGGGCGCATGGTGGGCTGATCGGGTCCCGCGGCGGCCTGGACCACCTCGTCGAGTGTCTTGGCGGTGACCCGGTCCAGCACCGACAACCCGCTGGAGTCGAACAGCGTGGCACCGGTCATATCGACGCCGGCTCCGGAGAGCTTGGCGGTGATCGCGTCGACCGCGCCGGCGAAGCTCATCGGACGTCCACCGGCCTTGGCGACTTCCCGGGCAATCGACTCGGCCATTACGTTGTCGGAGGCGTTCATCATCTGCCGCAGCCGCTCCATCAGCGGTGCGCCCTGCACCGCCGCCAGCTGCTTGCCGGTGGGCGGCCTGGCCGCCATCGTGACCTTGGCCGGGTCGACGCCCAGCGCGCTGGCCAGAGCACGGCCGGCGTCCAGGGCGGGGGTCCGGGACCGGGCCGAATCGACCGTGGTCGGCTGGATGCGACCGGCGTCGATCATCACCGACTGAATCGGGGCGATGTCGCCGCCGTCGATGTCGGCGGGATCCCAGCCGGGCGCGAAATCCGGTCCGCTGTACCGGGAATCGTCCACCTGCACCGCTGTCGCTGTGACTCCGCTCTTGCGCACCTGGTCGGCGAGATCGCTGATCCGGGCGGCCCCGCGATACCAGGTCTCTTGGCCGGCCGGGGCGGCAGAGAGGATCGGATCGCCGCCGCCGACAAGCACCACCACGCCGGGCTGGGTGGTCTGGTCGGCCGCGACGACAGTCGTGGTGACCCGCTCGTCGCGGTTCAGAGCCAGCAGCGCAGCGCCGGTGGTGAGCGTCTTGTTGGTCGAGGCCGGCAGCAGCGGGACGTCCGCGCGATGCTCCCAGAGTTGGGTGCCGGTCTGCGCGTCGGTGACCCGGCCGCCGACGTTGCCGAGATTGGGATCGGCGACGGGCAGGGCCAGCGCGGCGGTCAGACCGGCGGCGGTGGGCACCGGCGCGGTATCGGACACCGGGACCACACCGGGACTGGCGGTCACCAGTGCGTGACCCGGCGGGGCCTGCGCGCTGCTGGTGTCACCATGCGTCAGGATGGCGGCCACCGCGACGACGGCCGCAACCAGCGCGATCACCGCCACGGCGAGCACCACGTGGGTGGAGCGCCGCCATTGAGTCGGCCTCATCGCTCTCCTGACTCTCGTTTCGTCTCATTGTGCCGAACCACCGTGTGGTGCAGGCCAGCGCGGGCGTTAGGGTAGGCCGCGTCGCCGTCGGCGGGTTGGGGGTTCCCCCAGCCGAAGGCTAGGGGCGGGCGAAGCGACCGGGGATAATCCCGGCGGGCAGGTGTCAGCGGAAATAAGGAGTCGCACGGTGGAGTTCGACGTCACCATCGAGATCCCGAAGGGTCAGCGCAACAAGTACGAGGTCGACCACGAAACCGGACGGGTCCGCCTTGACCGCTACCTCTACACCCCGATGGCCTACCCCGCGGACTACGGCTTCATCGAGGACACCCTCGGCGAGGACGGCGACCCGCTGGACGCACTGGTACTGCTGCCGCTGTCGGTGTTCCCCGGCGTGCTGATCGAGGCGCGCCCGGTCGGCATGTTCAAGATGGTCGACGAGGCCGGCGGCGACGACAAGGTGCTGTGTGTGCCTGCCGGGGACAACCGCTGGGATCACATCCAGGACATCGGTGACGTGCCCAAGGACGAACTCGATTCGATCCAGCACTTCTTCACCCACTACAAGGACCTCGAGCCGGGCAAGTTCGTCAAGGGCTCCGACTGGGTCGGACGGGCCGAGGCGGAGGCCGAGGTGGAGCGCTCCCGCGAACGGTTCGCCAAAGAAGATCACTGAGGGCTGACCGCCCTGGTGAGAAAGTTTGCCTGGCTGTAACAATCGGTAACCCGGTTGTCCTATGGCTTTTCGATGATGAACTGGTGTTGATGCACCAAGGCATCGGTCTCGAGGCCTTCAACGAGCTGCCGGACAGTAAAGCTGTCCACGCGCTCTACGAGTGCTGCAACAGCGTGACCCTGGCTCGCGACCTGACCCGGGGCCGCCCCTACGCCGACCGGGACGAACTGTTCCGCCGGGCCGACGACTTGCTGTTCTCGCTGTCAGAGTCCTCGGTCGACGACATTCTGCAGGCCTACCCGCATGTCGGGCGGCGCCCGGGCAGTACGAAGTCGCAGGCCGAGCAGTGCTCGGTGTGGGATTCCTCGCCCGAGGTGATGGCCGAACTCACCTCGGCGGTCACCGAGTACAACAAGCATTTCGGTTTCGGGTTCGTCATGCACATCGGCGGTTTGCCACGCGAGGTGTGCGCCAAGTCGGTGATCGCCGCCGTCCGCGACCGGATGCACCACGACCCCGAAACCGAGCGCAAGGTCGTGTGCAACGAGCTGGCGCGGATCAACCGCAGCAGGCTCGAACGGATGCTCGGCCCCGAGGGCGGCTACGACAACTGGGGCTAGGGTGCAACCGTGGCCCTGCCGATGGATCCGGAAGTACTGACCCTGCTGCAGCCGTTGATGGATGCCGCCGCCGCTCTCGAGCCGCCCCCGATCGGGGACGTGGTGACCCGCCGCGAGCGGGCTATCCCGTTGTTCCAGACGCTGGGCGCATCCCGCGAGCCGGTCGACGGTGTCGAGGTGTCGCGGCACACGCTGCCCACCGCCGACGGTGCGGAGCTCGATCTGGCGTGGTACTTCCCAACGTCGGGGCTGCCCGGCAGTGCCGTGCTCTACCTGCACGGCGGCGGCATGATCTACAGCCTGGCCGAGACCGCTCCGGCCTATGACACGGCGATGCGTGGCTATGTCGCGGCCACCGGCGCCCCGATGCTTCTGGTGGATTACCGTGTGGCGCCGGAGTTTCCGGACCCGACGCCGGTCGAGGACTGTTATGCCGCGCTGTGCTGGCTGGCCGAGAACGCCGCCGATCTGGGCGTCGACCCGGCTCGTATCGCGGTGGCCGGTGACAGCGCAGGTGGCGGGCTGGCTGCCGGGGTGAGCCTGCTGGCCCGCGACCGCGGCGGCCCGGCGCCGGCCGCGCAGGTACTGATCTATCCGATGCTCGACGACCGCACCACCACCCCGGATCCTGAGCTGGCACCGGAGTTGCTGACGTGGAACTACAACGACAACATCACGGGTTGGGGCGCGCTCCTCGGCGAGCGCGCCGGCGGCGATGACGTGTCGATCTACGCCGCACCGGCCCGCGCGCAGGTCCTGACCGGACTGCCGCCGACCTACCTCGACGTTGGCGATCTGGACATCTTCCGCGACGAAAACATCGCTTACGCCGCACGTCTTGTCGCTGCCGGTGTGCCCACCGAACTGCACGTGCATCCCGGCTGCCCGCATGCCTGGGAGGCGTTGGCCCCCACAGCGGCGGTGTCCGAGCGCGCGGTCGCCGACCGGATCCGCCGGCTGCGCGCCGTCTGACTTCCGACAGCGCTTGTGGCCGTGGCGAACTCGGCGATCAGATCGGCCTGCACGTCAGGCGCGTCGAGCACAGGGAACGTTCGCGCGCCGTGGATGATCTCCGACCTGGAGTTCGACAGGGTCTCGGCAAGCCCGCGGCCGTCGGCTTGCGGGAAGAACGCGGCACCGGCCGACCACGCGATCAACGCCGGACTGGCGAACTGCGGCAGCTTGGCGGCGGCGATGGCATTCTGGAAACAGTGGATTCGCTGTGGCACTTCTGGTGGCTGATCTTCCCGCTGGGCGGGGTGATCGGCGGTGCTGTCCGGTCTGTGGCCGCCGCCAATGAACGGCGAGCCGACCGGCGCATGGAGCGCTACCGCCTCAAGCAGCAGGCCAAGATCGCGGTCGCCGAGGCCGCCGGTCGAAGCCGAAACGCCGACGCGGCATACCGGCGGGAGCTGACGCGAATCACCATCGCGCACAACCGGACCGACGAACGCTGGTTCAGCTACGAGACAGATGTCGCCAAACTGCTCGACTTCCCGATGATGACCGATATGCGCGACCCGCTGACCGTCGCTTTTCACAGGGCACGCCAGCGCGCCGAGCTACTGCGGCCGGAGGACATCGACGATGTGATCGACGATCGCGATGCCCAACTGGAGTATCGCGATGCCGTAGGCGAGTACGTCGCCGCTTTCGACGTCGCCGAGGCCGAGGCCATCCGCCGGCGCCGCAGCGATTTCTCGGTCGACGACCAGCAGCGCCTGAGCCGTGCGCAGCACCTGTTGCACCTCGCCGAGGATGCTGCCGCCACCCCCCAGGAGCGGCGCGTCGCCTACGACAGAGCACGGCGCGAACTCGACGGACTGATCGCGCTGCCCGCGGCCGCCCGGGACGCGATCGAGCGACGCGTGGCAGGTGAGATCGAAGCCTGATACCAGCCCGGGGCCGCTGCTCAGCGCGCCGCGGCGTAGACGGTCACTTAGGCTCACGGAGTGATCAGCGACCGGCAGAACCCCACTCGGACGCAGTCACACTTCCTGTCCTTCCCCGATCTGGCGGCCCGGCCTGCGGGCGGAGCGGTGGTATGGGCCAACGACGACTTGTTCGCCGAGCGAGAGAACCTCATCAACCCCCGGCCGGCGGAATTCCGTCCCGCCACCTTCGGGCACAAGGGCCAGATATACGACGGTTGGGAGACCCGCCGCAGGCGCGGCGCGGGGCCCGACGACCACGACAGCGCGATCATCCGACTCGGGGTGCCCGCCATCATCGCCGGGGTCGTGGTGGACACCGCCTGGTTTACCGGTAATTACCCACCACAGATCTCGGTCGAGGCCGCCTTCGTGGAGGGATATCCGACCGCCGAAGACCTTGCACACCGGACGCAGTGGACCACGATCGTCGAACGCGGAAACGTCAACGGCGATACCCGGAACCCCTTCGAGGCCAGTTCGTCTCGCCGGTGGACGCACGTACGACTGTCCATCTACCCCGACGGTGGAGTGGCCCGGCTGCGAGTACACGGCCAGGGTCTGCTCGACCCGCGGCTCGTCGGCGATATCCCCCTCGACCTCGCCGCCCTGGACAACGGCGCCCGAGTCACGGCCTGCTCCAACATGTTCTATTCATCCCCGAACAACCTGCTGCTGCCCGGCACCGCGCACACGATGGGCGAGGGGTGGGAGACCTCCCGGCGGCGCGACAACGGGAATGACTGGGTGCAGGTGCAGTTGGCCGGTCAGGGGGTAGTCACCGTAGCCGAACTGGACACGTCCTATTTCCTCGGTAACGCCCCCGGCAGCGCCCGCCTGGTCGGCCGCGACGACGGTGGCGACTGGTTCGAGCTGCTGCCCCGTACCGATCTGCAGCCCGATACCCGGCATCGCTTCCTGCTGTCCGGCCAACGCCCCGTGACCGACGCCCGCCTCGAGGTGTATCCCGACGGCGGTATGGCGCGGCTGCGATTGTTCGGCCGGCTCACCGAGACGGGACTGCGCCGGGTCGCCGACAAGTGGGCCGCGGCGTCGTGAGATGAGCTATCCGAGGGACATGGTCGGCTACGGACGCACACCCCCGCATCCGCACTGGCCGGGCGACGCCGCGATCGCGGTGCAATTCGTGCTCAATTACGAAGAGGGCGCTGAAAACAGTGTGCTCGACGGAGATCCGAACTCGGAGACCTTCCTGTCCGAGATGACACCGGCCGAGGCCTTCCCCAACCGGCACATGAGCATGGAGTCGCTCTACGAGTACGGCTCGCGCGCGGGACTGTGGCGGCTGCTCCGGCTTTTCGAGCGCCGCGGTATCCCGCTGACGGTCTTCGCAGTAGCGATGGCCATGCAGCGAAATAGCGAGGCCGTGGCGGCTTTCGGTGAGCTAGGCCATGAGATCGCCTGCCATGGACTGCGATGGAAGTCCTACCAGTCGGTCGACCGGGACACTGAGCGGGCGGACATGGCGCAGGCGGTCGAGATCCTGCGGGATCTCACCGGCGCAGCACCGCTGGGGTGGTACACCGGCCGCGATTCGCCGCACACGCGCGGGCTCGTCGTGGAACACGGCGGCTTCATCTACGACTCCGACTCCTACGCCGACGACCTGCCGTACTGGGTGGAAGTTCACGGCCGCCACCATCTCGTCGTGCCCTACACGCTGGACACCAACGACATGCGATTTGCCTCTGCCGCAGGCTTTTCCAACGGTGATGAGTTCTTCGCCCACCTGCGCGACGCGTTCGACGTGCTCTACGCCGAGGGCTGCGCGGGCGCCCCGAAGATGCTGTCCATCGGGCTGCATTGCCGGCTGGCCGGGCGTCCGGCGCGCACCGCGGCGCTCGAACGGTTCTGTGACCACGTCCAGTCCCACGATCGGGTCTGGATCGCCCGCCGTATCGAGATCGCCGACCACTGGCGCAGGACTCACCCCGCCGGCGGATCACCGGTCCGATAGCGCTTTTTCGGCGGTGTCGCGTACTCGCCCAGCTTGGACGTGCGCAGGCCCATGGTCACCAGCGACTGGACCGTCAGGGTTGCGGCGGTGACCCCGTCTATGACGGGCACACCCAATTCGGCGGAGATCTCGGCACACATGTCCGCCATACCGGCGCATCCCAGCACCACGACATCGGACCCGTCGGCCTCCAGAGCGTCACGGCAGGCCTCGGTGACGACCTTGCGCGCGTTCGGGTCGCTGTCCAGATCGAGTACCGGAATCTCGCAGGCATGGATACCCCGGCAGAACCGTTGCATGCCATAGCGTTCGGCTAGGCGCGCCGACTGGCCGATGGTTCGCGCAAGGGTGGTCACTATGCTGAACCCACTGCCGAGGTGGCTGGCCGTCTGCATCGCGGCCTCCGCGATACCGATGACAGGTCCGGCCGCCACCTCCCGTGCGGCGTCGAGGCCAGGATCACCGAAACAGGCGATCACGTAGCCGTCGACACCCTCCCGTTCACCTCGCCGCACCGCCCGCAGCACGCCAGGAACAGACAGCGCCTCGTCGTAGTGGCTCTCGATCGACTCCGGTCCGATCTCGGAGGTTATTCCGGTGATGGCCACGCCGGATCCGGCCACCGCCCCGGCGCAGTGGGCAATTGTGTCGGTCATGGCTCCGGTGGTGTTGGGATTGATCACCCAGATCCGGGTCACGGAAGCGGGGCGACCGCGAGTTTGGTGCGCGTCGCGAGCACGTAGTAGATGGCCAGCCCCAACCCGCACCCGATGAACCAGCTGTACTGCGCGGCGGTATGCATGCCCGGCACTCCGACAGCCAGCACCGGGACCACCGCGACCAGAGCCGAGACAGCCGTGGCTATCACCGCCGCTGGGTTGTAACCCTTCTTGTACCAATAGGTTCCGTCCTCGGCGAGGGTGAACAGAGCATCGACGTTCACCCTCTGCTTGTGGATCAGGTAGTAGTGGCCGATCAACACGCCGAACAGCGGGCCGATGAACGCACCGAGCGTCTCCAATGTGTAGTGGATGACTTCGGGATTGTTGTAGAGGTTCCACGGCGTGATGAGCACCGAGCCGACGGCGGCGATCATTCCGCCCGCACGCCAGCTGATCCGCTGCGGGCTGACGTTGGAGAAGTCAAAAGCCGGCGAGATGAAGTTTGCGACGATGTTGATACCGATGGTGGCGATGGTGAAGGTCAACGCTCCCAGCACGATTGCGAAGGTGGAGTCGATCTTGGCCACGGTCGCGACAGGATCGGTGATCAGCTCCCCGAAGACCGGCACCGTGAGCGAGGCGGTGACCACCACCAGGATGGAGAAGACCAGGAAGTTCACCGGCAGTCCGAGAAAGTTGCCCCGCTTGACGGCCGCGAACGACTTGCCATAGCGGGCGAAGTCTCCGAAGTTCAGCATCGGGCCCGAGAAGTAAGACACCACCAGGGCGATGGCGCCGAGCATGACCGGCACGGCGTCCAGACCCGTGTACTTCACGTCACCCAGGTTGAGATCGATTGCGCCCCAACCGGCTTTGTAGATCAGATAGCCGCACAGCATGAACATCACCACGTACACCGCGGGACCGCAGAAGTCGATGAACTTGCGGATGGATTCCATCCCACGCCAGAAGACGCAGGCCTGCAGGACCCAGAGCAGCAGGAAACTTCCCCAGCCGAGGAACGGTAGCCCGAGAAATCCGTGCTGGTTGACGTCGGCGTACGGCGCAAGTCCGGGAAAAAGTTTGAGCAGTACGACATCCAGTGCGGCCGAGGCAAGGTAGGTCTGAATCCCGTACCAGGCCACTGCGATCAGACCGCGAATGATGGCGGGGATGTTCGCACCGAGCACGCCGAAGACGCTGCGGCAGATCACCGGATACGGCACGCCGGTGGCCTGGCTGGGCTTGGCCACCAGGTTGCAGAAGATGTTGACGATCACGATGCCGATGAGCAGTGCGATCAGGACCTGCCAACTGGCGAGGCCGAGGGCGAACAGGCTGCCCGCCGTGACGTAACCCCCGACGCTGTGTACATCGGACATCCAAAAGGCGAAGATGTTGTAAGAACTCCAGTGCTGCGTGCGCAGCGGGGCCAAATCCTCGTTGGTCAGACGCGGGTCGTAGCCCGGCTTGATCAATCCGCCGCCAACCGGGTGACCGGCTGCTTCCACGATGTCGCCGGCGCCGACAACGGCGCCGGGCGGCAGGTCTTTCACGCTCTGCGGTGTGTCGATGTCGGTCATTGCCGGACGCTATCGACGGTGCGTTTCCCCGGTATTTCCGGTGAACTACCCGGCTATTGCGCCGAAGATATATCCGCCGGCAGGAACAGCCCGGTGTCCGTCGGCAACGCTGCAATCACGGAATTCAGGCGTTGGGCGTGCAGCCCGGCAACAGTGAGCAGCTGTTCGGAGTCGCAGGCCAGGAACGCGAGCACCATCTCACGGTGGTCGCCATGCAGGGCAGCCCGGGCCGACGGCGCGACATGCACCATGGACTGCACGGGTTCGGTCATGTTCCATGCCGATTCGAGCATGTGCAGCAGACGGAACATGCGCGACGGCCGGCTCAACGAGAGATGGAACTGCCGGCTTTGCCGGTGATAGGTCAACGGATCGTCGTCATCGACGGCCCGCTGCAGGGCGTCGTTCGCCGCGACGATCGCCGCCCGGTCGGCGTCGGTGGCGTTGGCGACGGCGGACACCAACGCCGCTGCCTCCAAAGTCTCACGCACGATGTACATTTCGCGCAGTTCCTGAACCGTGAGCTGTGCGACGGTGTACCCGGAGTTGGACCGGTGCGCGACCAACCCCTCTCCGATCAGCGTCTTGAGCGACTCCCGTACCGGGATCTGGCTCACCCCGAACAGATCCGCCACCTCGGCCAGCGGGATCGGTGTCCCGGGCGCGACGGCGCCGTCAAGGATGACGCGCCTCAATTCGTCGAGAATGGCCTGTTGCGGGCTGCCCGGGTGGTCGACCACCAGCCGATCGAGGAGTGCCGACCGTCGTCGCAGCATCGGGTCACGTTAGGCGCAGTATGTTTCAGCGGTGCTACGGCTGCGGCCTAGCCGGCCGCCCACTGCTTGGCCTGCTCGAGCTCGCCGAGGCCGAACACCGCGACGTCACCGGGCATCAGCCAGCCCACCGCGTGAATGGTGTGGACCACCCACTCCTTGTCGCTGACCACCGCGACCCGTTTGAAATCGCCGTGACGGGTGAACAGCGTGCCCAGGCCGAGCTTGAGATCCTCCACCAGACCGCCGGGGCCGAACCCCTGGTAGTCGGAGTCGATGACTTCGACGATCCGGATGTCGCCACCCACCTTCATCAGGTCGTCCATGGCCGGCTTGAACGCCGTGAGGTCGTCGCCGCTCACCCGGCCCGACACCCGAATGCCCGTCACACCCTCGGGCATGCCGGAAAGGACTTCGATCATCGCTTAAGCGTAGAACCGCGCCCGCTCAGACGGCCGAGATTCGCAGCGTTCGTGGATTCGGTTCAGGGCGGCCCGCGCCCGGTGGACACAGATCGCCGGCGGGTCCGACCGAGATCAGCGCGGTGCGGCCGAGCTTTTCCGGCGTTTGTCGACCACCCGGGTCTTGATCAGGCTGGCGACCATGGTCAGGAACAGCGTCAGGATGATGACCGCCAGGCTCAGCAGCGTCGGGATCTGCGGGACGTGTAAGCCGGCACCCCCGTTGATGAACGGCAACTCGTTCTCGTGCAGCGCATGCAGGACGAGCTTGACCCCGATGAAGAACAGGATGAAGGCCAGGCCCTGCGACAGATAGACCAGGCGGTTGAGCAGATCACCCAGCAGGAAGTACAGCTGGCGCAATCCCATCAGCGCGAACAGGTTCGCGGTGAAGACGATGTAGGGCTCGCGGGTCAGGCCGTAGATCGCCGGAATCGAGTCCAGCGCGAACAGCAGATCGGTGGTCCCCAACGCGACGATGACCAGAAACATCGGGGTCATCAGACGCTTGCCGCCCTCTTTGAGATAGAGCTTCAAGCCGTCCCATCTGTCGGTGGTCGGCACGTATTTGCGGGCCAGGCGCACCACGGTGTTCTCGGCATCGTCGTCGTGCTGGGTGTCACGAGCCAGCCGGATCGCGGTGTACACCAGGAACGCGCCGAAAATGTAGAAAATCCACGAAAACTGTTGAATGGCAACCGCACCCAGCGCGATGAAGATGCCGCGGAAGATCAGCGCCAGCACGATGCCGATCAGAAGCGCCTCTTGCTGATAGATCTTGGGCACCTTGAAGCTGGCCATGATGATGATGAAGATGAACAGGTTGTCCACCGACAGGCTGTACTCGGTGAGCCAGCCCGCGTAGAACTCCAGGCCGAACTGGCCACCGTGGAAATTCCACACCCACAGGCCGAACGCGATGGCCAGGCCGATGTAGAACGACAGATAGATGCCGCACTCACGCATCGTCGGTTCGTGCGGGCGCCGCGCGATGAAGATCACGTCGAACAGCAGCACCGCGACCGTCACGCCGATGGTGATGAACCATTCGAGCGGTGTCACATTCATAGAAGACCTCCGGGCGTCACAAAACGTCCGAGGTCTCTTCCGCCGAGCAAAGCCCGGCCCGCGGCACCGGACGACCGACGTTGGCCGCCGTGGTGACGACACCGCGACGAAGGAATACTCCCCTCTGCCAGCAGTCTGTCAGGTCGGCGCACCCAGCAGCAAACCGAACGAAGGATCGCCTCGGTCACCGGCCGCGTCCGGCACCGCGATGTCAACGAGGCGGCCTAGGATCCTCGTCGTGGCGACGCCGGAAATTCCCCCGCAATACCTGTTGTCGGAGCAGGCACCGCCCCCGCGCACCCTCATCGACATCCTCTACGACACCGCCAATCGGTACCCCGAGGCCGCCGCCATCGACGACGGCACGGTGCAGTTGACTTACGCCGAGCTGATCGCCGATATCGAGGAGAGCGTCGAATGGCTGGCCGCCCGCGGCATCGGCCGCGGCGACCGGATCGGCATCCGGATGCCGTCCGGCAGTTACGCCCTCTACGTCGCGATCCTGTCCACGCTGGCCGCCGGGGCCGCCTACGTCCCGGTCGACGCCGACGACCCCGATGAGCGCGCCGAGCTGGTGTTCAACGAGGCCGGCGTGGTCGCCGTCATCACCGAGGCCGGCCTGACCCGCGGGCCGGGTTCGTCGCGCGGATGGCGGGCGACGGCCCCACTGGGTCGCGACGACGCGTGGATCATCTTCACCTCCGGATCCACCGGAACCCCCAAAGGTGTCGCAGTCACCCACCGCAACGCGGCGGCGTTCGTCGACGCCGAGGCGCGAATGTTCCTGCAGAGCAATCCGATCGGACCCGCTGACCGAGTGCTGGCCGGTTTGTCGGTGGCGTTCGACGCCTCCTGTGAGGAGATGTGGCTGGCCTGGCGGTACGGCGCATGTCTGGTGCCTGCGCCCCGCGCCCTGGTGCGCAGCGGCATGGACCTCGGGCCGTGGCTGGTGGCGCGGGACATCACGGTGGTGTCCACGGTGCCGACGCTGGCGTCGCTGTGGCCGGCCGAGGCGCTGGAAGCGGTGCGGCTGCTGATCTTCGGCGGTGAAGCCTGCCCGCCCGAGTTGGCCGAACGGCTCGCGGTCGAAGGCCGCGAGGTGTGGAACACCTACGGCCCGACGGAGGCAACCGTGGTGGCCAGCGCCGCCCGCCTCGACGGCCGCGGCCCGGTCAGCATCGGGCGCCCGCTACCGGGCTGGGACCTGGCGGTGGTCGACGCCACCGGCGCCCCCGTCGCTCTCGGCGAGGTGGGCGAGCTGGTGATCGGCGGGGTCGGCCTGGCCCGCTACCTGGATCCGGAGAAAGACGCCGAGAAGTACGCGCCGATGCCGTCGCTGGAGTGGGCGCGGGCCTACCGCAGCGGCGACCTCGTCCGGCTGGAAACCGACGGACTGTATTTTCAGGGTCGCGCCGACGATCAGGTCAAGGTCGGCGGACGCCGCATCGAACTCGGCGAGGTCGACTCGGCGTTGGTGAACCTGCCCGGCGTCAGCGGCGCCGCAGCAGCGGTGCGGCGCACCGCCAGCGGCACTCCGATGCTCGTCGGCTACATCGCCAGCGCCAATCCCGATTTCGACCTCTCAGCGGCCCGGACCCACCTGGCCGAGGCCCTGCCCGCCGCGCTGGTGCCGCGCCTGGTGCTGCTCGACGAGCTGCCGACCCGGACCTCGGGCAAGGTCGATCGCAACGCGCTGCCCTGGCCGCCGCCGGGCTATCAGGACTCCGAACCCGACCTGGGCGGCACCATGGGCTGGCTGGCCGGGTTGTGGCGCGACGTCCTTGGCGCCGTCGTGGACGGCCCGGAGGCGGACTTCTTCGCGCTCGGCGGCGGCTCGCTGTCGGCGGCTCAGCTGGTGGCCGCGCTGCGCGAGCGCTACCCGCAGCTGACCGTCGCCCAGCTCTACGACCACCCCCGGCTGGGGTCGCTGGCCGAATTCCTCGACGAGCAGAAGCCGGCGGCCGCGGTCACCCCACGCCACGTCACGCCCACGCCGGTGACGACGCAGGCGGCCCAGGTGCTGTTGTCGGTGCCGCTGGCCACGCTGACCGGGCTGCAATGGGTGACGTGGCTGGCGCTGATCAACAACGTCGCCGCCGCGGTGCATCCGCTGCCCTGGCTTTCACCGGTCAACTGGTGGCTGGTGGCGGTGGCCTTTGTCCTGTTCATCACCCCGATCGGCCGGATGGGCATCGCTGTGCTGGGCGCGCGAACCCTGCTGTCCGGACTGGAGCCGGGCACCTATCGGCGGGGCGGATCCGAACATTTGCGGGTGTGGCTGGCCGAACGGCTGGCCGACGCCAGCGGCGCCGAGAACCTCGCGGGTGCGCCGTGGCTGGTGTACTACGCACGAGCGCTGGGTAACAAGATCGGGAAAGGCGTGGATCTGCATTCGGCGCCCCCGGTGACCGGCATGCTCACGCTCGGCCACCGGGTTTCCATCGAACCGGAGGTCGACCTGACCGGGCATTGGATCGACGGCGACCTTTTCCACGTCGGCCCGATCAGCGTCGGCAACGACGCCAGCATCGGGGCACGCACCACGCTGTTCCCGGGTGCCGTCGTCGGGAAGAACGCCGACGTCGCGCCCGGCTCGGGCGTGGTCGGCAAGGTGAAGAACGGCCAGTACTGGAAGGGTTCGCCGGCGGTGAAGTCCGGCAAGGCCCGCCATCCGTGGCCGGAGCACCGGCCGCCGCGCGCCGCCCTGTGGGTGGCCGTCTACGGGGTGACGTCCATGCTCCTCGGCGCGGTGCCACTGCTGGCGCTGGCGATCGGATTGGGTGTGCTGGTCTGGCCGGCTCGGCGCAGTGCGACGCTGGATTCGGCCCTGGCCGCGGCGGCGCCGTGGATTCCGGTGGCCGCGCTGGTCGCACTGGTGGTGTACGCAGCCTTCACAGTCGTGGCTGTGCGGATTCTCGCGATCGGGCTGCGCGAGGGCTATCACCCGGTGCGCAGCCGGGTGGGCTGGCAGTTGTGGACCACCGAACGGCTGATGGACGCCGCCCGCAACTATCTGTTCCCCGTCTACGCCAGCCTGCTCACCCCGTGGTGGCTGCGGGCGCTCGGGGCGAAAGTGGGCCGCAACACCGAGATTTCGACCGCATTGCTGACCCCGAAGTTCACTGTCGTCGAGGACGGCGCATTTCTGGCCGACGACACGATGGTGGCCTCCTACGAATTGGGCGGCGGCTGGATCCATGTCGCCAAGGCCACCGTCGGCAAGCGCGCCTTCCTCGGCAACTCCGGTATCACCCAGCCGGGCCGGCGCGTGCCCGACGACGGCCTGGTGGCAGTGCTTTCGGCCGCACCGCACAAGGCGAAAGCCGGTTCGTCGTGGCTGGGGAGTCCGCCGATCCGGTTGCGTCGACGCGCCGACGAAGGCGACGCTTCACTGACGTTCAGCCCGCCGATGCGATTGAAGGTGATGCGCGCCGCGGTCGAGACCTGCCGACTGTTCCCGGTGATGGTCACCTTCGCGATCGGGGTTGCGGTTCTGGCAGCGCTGCAGGCCTTGGCGCTCGAATTCGGCTACGGTTGGGCCGCGCTGGCCGGTGGCGTCGTACTGCTGATTGCGGGCGCAGTCGCGGGCGGGATCGCGGTGGCTGCCAAATGGCTTGTGGTGGGACATATTCCGGCTGACGAGCAGCCCCTGTGGTCGTCGTTCGTGTGGCGTAACGAGGTGTCGGACACGTTCGTGGAGACGGTGGCGGCTCCGTGGTTCGCCCGCGCCGCCAGCGGCACCCCCGTGATGAACCTCTGGCTGCGGGCGCTTGGGGCCAAGATCGGCCGGGGCGTCTGGTGTGAGACGTACTGGCTCCCGGAAGCCGACCTGGTGACACTGCAGCGCGCCAGCACCGTCAACCGCGGCTGCGTGGTGCAGACCCATCTGTTCCATGATCGGATCATGCGCATGGACACCGTCGTGCTCGACGAGGGCGCCACGCTCGGACCGCACTGCGTGGCGTTGCCCGCCGCCAAGCTCGGCGCCGGCGCCACCGTCGGTCCGGCATCGCTGGTGATGCGCGGCGACGAGGTGCCGCCGTCGACCCGTTGGCAGGGTAATCCGATTGCCCCGTGGCTCGTTTCGAGGAAGAAGACCCGCGACGACGGCGCCTCACGCAAAGCCGAGGACAGCGCCGCGTGAAACAGCCCGCCAAGAAGGCCGCCAAGAAAGGCGGCCCACCGGTCATCGATCCGTATCTGCCGAACAACGGCAACTTCGGCTATCGGGTGTCACGCTACGAACTGGACCTGGAGTACAAGGTCGCGATCAACCGGCTGACCGGTACCGCCACCATCACCGCGGCGACGCTGGCGTCATTGAAGACGTTCACCCTGGATCTGTCCGCCGCCCTGTCGGTGTCGAAGGTGACGGTCAACGGCCGCAGACCGTCGAACTTCTCCGCGTCCAATGGCAAGCTGCACATCACCCTGTCCACTCCGTTGCCCGCCGGTGCGGCGATGTCGATCAACGTGCGCTACGGCGGCAACCCCCGGCCGATCCGAAGTTATTGGGGTGAAGTCGGTTTCGAGGAGTTGTCCAACGGCGCGCTGGTGGCCGGCCAGCCGAACGGCGCGGCGTCGTGGTTCCCGTGCGACGACCACCCCAGCGCCAAGGCCAGCTACCGAATCCAGATCAGCACCGACAGCCCCTACCGTGCGGTGGCCAACGGAGAACTGGTCTCGCGGCGGGTCCGGGCCGCCCAGACGGTGTGGACCTACGAACAGCCGGAGCCGACGTCCACCTATCTGATCACCTTGCAGATCGGCATGTACGGCGCCCACAAGCTGCCCAAATCCCAGGTGCCGATGCAGGCGGTGTTGCCGGACCGGCTGCGTCCCGAGTTCGACCAGGACTTCGGCCGTCAGCCGCAGATGATGAAGCTGTTCGTCAAGCTGTTCGGCCCGTACCCGCTGAGCAACGGCTACACCGTTGTGGTGACCGATGACGATCTGGAGATACCGCTTGAAGCACAAGGTATCTCGATCTTCGGTGCCAACCACTGTGACGGCAAGCGCGGCGCCGAACGGCTGATCGCCCACGAGCTGGCCCATCAGTGGTTCGGCAACAGCGTGACCGCGCGGCGCTGGCGCGACATCTGGTTGCACGAGGGATTCGCCTGCTACGCCGAATGGCTGTGGTCGGAGAACTCCGGCGGACGCTCCGCCGATCAGTGGGCCCGCCACTATCACGCCAAGCTGGCGTCCTCGCCGCAGAACCTGTTGCTGGCCGATCCCGGGCCGCGGGACATGTTCGACGACCGGGTATACAAGCGCGGTGCGCTCACATTGCACGTGCTGCGCGGCACCCTCGGCGACGAGAAGTTCTTTGCGCTGCTGCGTGATTGGACCAGCCGCCACCAGCACAGCACGGTGGTGACCGACGACTTCACCGGTCTTGCCGCCAACTACGCCGAGGTCTCGCTGCGTCCACTGTGGGATGCCTGGCTGTATTCCACCGAGGTGCCGCGGCTGTGACCGACGCGGGCGCCTCGTTCGAGGCGCTGAGCGCCACCGGTGCTGACCAGATCAGCGGCACCGGGGCGATCACCCGCAGCAGTGTGGCCAGAGTCGGTGCGGCCACGGCGATCTCGGCGGTGTGCGGATACGCGGTCCTCTACCTGGCCGCCCGCGCGCTGGATCCGGCCGGCTTCTCGGTGTTCGGGGTGTTCTGGGGTGCGTTCGGTTTGGTCGGCGGCGCGGCGTACGGACTGCTGCAGGAGGCCACCCGGGAAGTCCGCTCCGCGGGTTATGTCGAGATCGCCGAGGGACCCCGAACGCACCCGATGCGGATCGCGACGGCGGTCGGGGTGGTGTCCGCTCTCGTCATGGCGGGCACCTCGTTCCTCTGGGCGCCGCACGTGTTCAGCGTGTCGCGGCCGCTATCGG
This sequence comes from Mycolicibacterium aromaticivorans JS19b1 = JCM 16368, assembly GCF_000559085.1. Taxonomy (NCBI): domain Bacteria; kingdom Bacillati; phylum Actinomycetota; class Actinomycetes; order Mycobacteriales; family Mycobacteriaceae; genus Mycobacterium; species Mycolicibacterium aromaticivorans. Next base: position 2,181,462 of record NZ_JALN02000001.1, read on the forward strand.
TGGCGCTGCTGAGCGTCGGTCTTGCCGGATTCTGCATTCACGCAACACTTTTAGGCCTGCTCGCCGGTACCGGCCGCTGGGGTGGTTACGGGGCGTTGATGGTCACTGACGCCATCATGCGGGTGGTGGTCGCGGTGGCGGCCTTCGCGGTGGGCTGGGGGTTGGACGGCTTCTTGTGGGCGACCGTCGCCGGTGCGATCGGATGGCTGCTGCTGCTGTCGGTGTCACCGGGCGCGCGGACCGCGGCCGGGCTGCGCACTCCCGGCAGTACCGCCACCTTTCTGCGCGGAGCCGGACACTCGATCGCCGCCGCCGGCGCCAGCGCCATCCTCGTCATGGGCTTCCCGGTGCTGCTGAAGGCGACCTCCGGCGGTGACCTCGGAGCGGCCGGCGGCGTGGTGATCCTGGCGGTGACGCTGACCCGCGCGCCCCTGCTGGTTCCGCTCACCGCGATGCAGGGCAACCTGATCGCACACTTCGTCGACCACCGCGGCCACCGGCTCAGGTCGTTGATCGCGCCCGCGGCGGTGGTGCTGGTGATCGGTGCCGTCGGGGTCGTGGCCGCCGGACTGCTCGGGCCGTGGCTGATCCGAGTCGCGTTCGGCGACGAGTACGGCCCGGGCGGCCTCCTGCTGGCCTGGCTGACCGCCGGCGCGGTGGCGATCGCACTGTTGACCGTGACCGGGGCCGCGACCGTCGCCGCCGGCCTGCACCGGGCCTACTCGATCGGCTGGGTCGGGGCCACCGTCGTCTCCGCGGCCCTGTTGAGCCTTCCCATGGGCCTGACCGATCGCACCGTCGTGGCCCTGCTGTGCGGGCCGCTGGTCGGCATCGTCGTCCACCTTGCCGCGCTGGGCCGCGCCGCGCGCTGAAACCGCAGTTGTCGGCGTGTACCTTGTGGACATCGACACGTCCTACCCCGACGCCTGGATCATCGTGCCGGCGTTCAACGAGGCGCAGGTCATCGCCGACGTCATCGCGGACCTGCGCCAAGTCTTCGACCACGTGGTCTGCGTCGACGACGGAAGCAAGGACGACACCGCCGACATCGCCTGGCGGGCGGGCGCACACGTGGTCCGCCACCCCGTGAATCTCGGGCAGGGTGCGGCCATCCAGACCGGGGTCGAATACGCCCGCCGCCAGCCCGGCGCAGCGGTGTTCGTCACCTTCGACGCCGACGGCCAGCACCGCGTGAAGGACGTCCTCGCCATGATGGAGCGGCTGTCCAAAGGCGACGTCGACATCGTGATCGGCACCCGTTTCGCCGGCACCACCGTCAGCCACACCCCGCCCCTCAAGCGGGTGATCCTGCGCGCGGCGGCCGTGCTGAGCCCCAGCAGCCACCGGCTGCATCTGACCGACTCGCACAATGGGCTGCGCGTGTTCAACAAGACCGTGGCCGACAACCTCAATCTGACGATGAACGGGATGAGCCACGCCGGAGAATTCATCACCCTGATCGCCGAAAATCATTGGCGAGTAACCGAAGAGCCGGTCGAGATTCTCTACACGGACTACTCGATGTCCAAGGGTCAGCCGCTGCTCAACGGGGTGAACATCGTCTTCGACGGGTTTCTGCGCGGAAGGATGCGCCGATGAACTGGATCCAGGTCCTGCTGATCGCAGCGGTGATCGCACTGCTGGTGTACCTGCTCCGGTCCCGCACCAACGCCAAGGCCAAGGCGTGGGTCAAGGTCGGCTACGTGCTGTTCGTGGTGCTGGCGATCTACGCCATCCTTCGCCCGGATGACACCACGGTGCTGGCCAACTTCCTGGGGGTTCGCCGTGGCGCGGACCTGATCACCTATGCGCTGATCATCGCGTTCGTGTTCACCACGTTGAGCACGTATCTGCGATTCAAGGAACTCGAACTGAAGTACGCCCGCCTGGCCCGCGCGGTAGCCCTGGAGGGCGCACGCACCCCGGAACACTAACCGCGGAAGTAGTCCACGGTGCGGGCGATGCCTTCGTCGAGGCGCACCCGCGGCTGCCAGCCCAGCACCATCTCGGCTTTTCGGACGTCCAGGCACGACCGCTTCACGTCGCCGAGCCGCGCCGGAGCCAACTCCGGATCGTCGGCCACTCCGATCACCTTGGCCACCACCGAGTGCAGGTGCCGGTCACTGGTCTCCACACCGGTACCGATGTTGAACCGCTGGCCGCACCCGCCGGTCCCTGCGGCCCGGACGAAGGCGTCGACGACGTCGTCGACGAAGACGTAGTCGCGGGTGTTGGAGCCGTCGCCGTAGACCCGCGTTGGCAGGCCGGCCAGCAGCGCGTTGACGAAGATCGCGACGACGCCGGCCTCGCCGTGCGGGTCTTGGCGCGGGCCATAGACATTCGCCGGCGCGATGAACGAGCAGTCCACGCCGTAGAGGTGACGGAAGGTGTTGAGGTAGAGCTCGCCGGCCACCTTGCTGGCCGCGTAGGGCGACGCCGGGTCGACCGGGGCGGTTTCGTTGGTGGGAAAGTTCGTCGGCACGCCGTAGATAGATCCGCCTGAGGAGGCGTGGACGACCTTGCGGACGCCGGACCGCCTGGCCGCCTCGGCCAGCCGGACCGTGCCGACGACGTTGACCGCCGCGTCGAATTCCGGCTCCTCCACCGAGCGGCGCACGTCGATCTGGGCGGCCAGGTGGTGGACGACCTCGGGCTTGTGCTTCTCGAACAGCCCGATCAGGTCCGCGCTCGCGATGTCGGCCTCGACGAACTCGAACCTGCCGTTGATGCTCGCCGCCGCCAGGTTCGCGCTGCGGCCCCGACTCAGATCGTCGAGCCCGATGACGGTGTACCCGTCGGCGAGCAGGCGATCGACCAGCGTTGAACCGATGAAGCCGGCCGCGCCCGTGACCAGTACCTGCATGTCGGTCACCCTACCGACAGGTGAGTACAGTCGACGCGATGGCAGTTCCGACCCGGGTGGCGCGCATGCCACCGGTGGCTGCCGCGGCCGTCGCCCTGATTGTCGTTCAACTGCTGGTCCGCGCGATCCTGGCATTCGGCGGCTACTTCTACTGGGATGACCTGATCCTGGTGGGCCGGGCCGGCACTCAGGACCTGTTGTCGACGTCGTATCTGTTCGACGATCACGATGGGCACGTCATGCCCGGGGCATTCCTGGTGGCCGGGGTGATCACCCGGTTGGCCCCGCTGGTGTGGGCGTGGCCGGCGGCCAGCCTGGTGGTACTGCAGCTGCTGGTGTCGCTGTCGCTGCTGCGCGCGTTGCACGTGATCCTCGGCTGGCGACCGGTGTTGTTGATTCCGTTGACTTTCGCCTTGTTCACCCCGCTGGGTGTGCCCGGATTCGCGTGGTGGGCGGCCGCGCTGAACTCACTACCGATGCTGGCCGCGATGGCGTGGGTGTGCGCCGACGCAATCCTGCTGGTGCGCACCGGGAATCGACGGTATGCGATCACCGCGGTGCTGGTCTTCTTCGGCGGCCTGCTGTTCTTCGAGAAGGGGGCCGTGATCCCGTTCGTCGCGTTCGCTGTCGCCGCCCTGCTGCATCACGTCCGGGGCGGCACTGCCGCGCTGCGCACGGTGTGGCATCGCGGCATCGCGTTGTGGACGCCCGCGCTGGCGTTGACTGCAGTGTGGGTGGCCGTCTATCTGACCGTCGTCGATCACCGGCGCTGGAGCTCGGATCTGGCTATGACGTGGGATCTGTTGTCCCGCTCGATCACTCATGGGATCGTGCCGGGCCTGGCCGGTGGCCCGTGGGAGTGGCAGCGGTGGGCCCCGGCGTCGCCGTGGGCGGTGCCGCCGGTGTCGGTGATGGTCCTGGGCTGGCTGGTGCTGGTGGCGGTCGCGGCGGTCTCGCTGCTGCGGAAGCGACGCATCGGCGTTGTCTGGTTGGTTGCGGTCGGATACGCGGTGGCCTGTCAGATCCCGATCTATCTGCTGCGCTCTTCGAAGTTCACCGCCCTGGAACTGGCCCAGACCCTGCGGTACTTCCCCGATCTGGTCATTGTGCTGACATTGCTTGCGGCAGTGGCGTTCTGCGCCCCGAACCGCGAAACCCGACGGCTGGACGCCTCACGCGCCCGCACCGCGCTGGTGTCGGCGGTCGCGCTGGCATTCGTGGTCAGCAGCGTGTATTCGACGTCGACGTTCCTGACGAGCTGGCGCGACAATCCCGCACAGCCCTACCTGCAGAACGCGGTCCGGGCGCTGTCGCAGGCGCGAGCATCCTCGTCGGCGGCACTGCTCGACCAGGAGGTCGACCCATTGGTTTTGCAGCGGGTCGCGTACCCGGAGAACCTGGCCAGTCACATGTTCGCGCTCATTCACGACCGGCCCGAATTCGGCGGTTCCACAACACAATTGCGCATGCTCGACAGCAGCGGCCGGCTGGTGGACGCGATCGTCACCTGGACCCGCACGATCGTCGCGGGCCCACAGCCCGGCTGCGGCTATTTCGTCCAGCCCGACGCGCCGGTGCGCATGCCGCTGGACGGGCCGCTGCTGCCTGCCGACTGGACGGCCGAGATCAACTATCTGGCCAACAGCGACGGCTCGATGGTGATGTCGCTGAACGAGGGACCCGAGACCAAGGTGCCCGTACACCCCGGGCTCAACCGGGTCTTCGTCCGGCTGCCCGGGGCCGGCGACGCGATCACCGTGCGGGCGTCGACCGCGGCGCTGTCGCTGTGCCTGGCGTCGGGCCCGGTCGGCTATCTGGCGCCGCGCTGATCCCGGCCGTGTGCCAAAGTAGTTTGTATGTCTAACTTGCGCGAGGATGGCCTACGTGTGTTCCGGGAGATGCTGCCGGGAACATTGCCCGACGGGGACGTCGACTTCGGTGGTGGGTTCGCCCCCGAACTGATGGATATCGGTGTCGAGAGCGTGTTCGGCCGGCTGTGGACCCGCGAGGGTCTCAGCCGCCGCGACCGAAGCCTGGTGACGCTGGGCATCCTGATCGCACTGCGGGCCACCGAGGAGATGGACGCCCACTTCCGGATCGCCCGGCAGAACGGACTGTCCGAGGAGGAATTGGCCGAGGTGATCTATCACGCCAGCGGCTACGCCGGGTTCCCGGCGGCGGCCACGGCCCGCACCATCGCCGCCAAAGCGCTGTCGCGCGATTAGGGATTCAGCCGAATGTGCGGCCTCATCGGCCCACCCCGGCGCGTTCCGTACGAAACCGCACAGTCGTGCGGGCAAGCGTGGAGCCACCTAGGAGAATCGAACTCCTGACCTATTCATTACGAGTGAATTGCTCTACCGACTGAGCTAAGGTGGCGCGGCCTCGACCGAGCAGTGAGTCTACAGGTCCGAACGCAGTGCCTGACCCACGGTGGCCACCATCGCATCGACGGCGAACTTGGGCTTGACGTTGATCGCCAGTGCCTCGCGGCACTCGAGCACCGCTTCGATGCAGCGCAGCAGCCGCTCCGGGGACGCGTGCGCCGCCAGAGCCGCCACCCGCTCGGCCATGTCGGGGTGATTCGGCGCCACCGAGCCCGCGCCGTTGGCCACCAGCAGGGCATCGCGGAAATACGTGGCCAGGTCGATCAGCGCACGGTCGAGCGCGTCGCGGGAGGCGCGGGTCTGCCGGGACTTCTGGCGCCGCTCGAGATCTTTGATCGCCCCCGCCGACCCGCGCAGGGTCCCCGCCGTCCCCTTCCCGGTGCCGCCGGCACCCAGCGCGGTGCGCAGTTCGTCCGCCTCGGCCTCGTCGCGGCCCACATTGAGGGCCTTGGCCTCGGCCTCGGCAGTGGCCACCAACTCCTCGGCGGCCGCATACGCGCGCGACGGGGTCGCAGCGTCGCGGGCCAGGCTCAGCGCGCGGGACCGGCGGTCGCGGGCGTCTGGATCGGTTGCCAGCCGCCGAGCCCGCCCGACATGCCCCCCGCTGATCGACGCCGCCCACTGCGCTTCCTCGGCGGACAACCCGTCGCGGTCGATCAGCACCTGTGCGATCGCCCCGGCCGGCGGCGTCACCAGCGCGACGTGCCGGCACCGTGACCGCAGCGTGATCGCGATGTCCTCCGGGTCCACCGACGGCGCACACAGCAGGAACACCGTCGACGGCGGTGGTTCCTCCACCACCTTGAGCAGCGCGTTGGCCGCACCTTCGGTGAGACGGTCGGCGTCCTCCACCACGACGATCTGCCAGCGGCCGGTGCTGGGCCGCCGGGACGCGATCTGGACGATGGCGCGCATCTCGTGGACCCCGATGGACAGCCCCTCGGGGATGATCCGCCGAACATCGCCGTGGGTGCCGGCCATCGTCGTCGTGCACGCCCGGCACTCCCCGCAGCCGGGGGTGCCCTCGGCGGTGCACTGAAGGGCCGCCGCGAAGCACTGAGCGGCCACCGAACGCCCCGAGCCGGGCGGACCGGTGATCAGCCACGCGTGTGTCATGGTGCCGGTGGCGGCCACATCGTGAGCGGAATCACCCCGGGCGGCCCGAGCGGCACCGACCAACTCCGCTTCCACGGCGCTTTGGCCCACCAACCGCGTGAAAACTCCGGACATCGCCTCAAACACTAGTGCGCAGCAACGACACAATCGCTGCCCACCGGCTTCTAGAGGTGCTGATCGGTCGCTCTGTACCGATACGGTGGGTTCGTGACCACCGCGCAACTCAGCCCGGGGCGGATCAATGGATTCGTCCGGTGGGTTGCGCGTACACCGTGGCCGGTGTTCACCCTGGGCATGCTGCAGGCCGACATCATCGGCGCACTGTTGGTACTGGGCTTCCTGCGGTTCGGGTTGCCGCCGTCGGACCGGGTCATGCTGCAGGACCTGCCGACGTTGAACCTGGTCATCTTTCTGAGTTACCTGTTCGTTTCGTTCGCGGTGGGTGCCTTCGTCAGCCTCAAGCTGCTCGTTCCGGTGTTCCGCTGGCAACGCCGCGACGCCCTGCTGGCCGAGGACGACCCGTCCGCCACCGAGACCGCGCGGCTGCGGGCGCTGCGGATGCCCATCTACCGCTCGGTGATCAGCATGACCAACTGGGTGCTGGGCGCGGCGGTGTTCATCGCCGCCAGCTGGCCGGTGGCCAGCCATGCCGCACCGGTGCTCGCGGTGTCGACGCTGCTGGGCGCCACGGCCACCACGATCATCGGCTACCTACAGTCCGAGCGTGTGCTGCGCCCGGTGGCCGTCGCCGCGCTGCGCGGCGGAGTGCCGGAGAGGTTCCACCGGCCTGGCGTCGTCCAGCGGCTGGTGCTGACCTGGCTGCTGTCCACCGGGGTGCCGCTGCTGGCGATCGTGCTGTCGGTCGTGGCCAGCAAGTTCTCGCTGCTGGCCGCGTCGGCCGACTCTCTGTTCACGCCGATCCTGCTGATGGCCGTCGCCGCGCTGGTGGTCGGGATGGCCGGCAATGTGCTGGCCGCCATGTCGATCGCCGATCCGCTGCGCCAGTTGCGCTGGGCGCTCGGAGAGGTCCAGCGCGGCAACTACAACGCGCACATGCAGATCTATGACGCCAGCGAGCTGGGCCTGCTGCAGGCCGGCTTCAACGACATGGTCCGCGATCTGAGCGAACGGCAGCGGCTGCGCGACCTGTTCGGCCGCTACGTCGGTGAGGACGTCGCCAGGCGCGCCCTGGAGCGCGGCACCGAGCTCGGCGGCCAGGAGCGCGACGTCGCGGTGCTGTTCGTCGACCTGGTCGGCTCGACCCAGCTGGCCGCCTCGCGTCCGCCCAGCGAGGTCGTGAGCATGCTCAACGAGTTCTTCCGGGTGGTCGTCGACACCGTCAAGAAGCACGGCGGCTTCGTCAACAAGTTCCAGGGCGATGCGGCGCTGTGCATCTTCGGCGCGCCCATCGAACACCCCGACGCCTCCGGGGCGGCGCTGGCCGCCTCCCGCGAACTGCACGACGAATTGGTCGGCGTGCTGGGCCAGACCGAGTTCGGTATCGGCGTCTCCGCCGGGCGTGCGATCGCCGGGCATATCGGAGCGCAGGCCCGGTTCGAGTACACCGTGATCGGTGACCCGGTCAACGAAGCCGCCCGACTGACGGAGCTGGCGAAGCTGGAGAACGGCCACGTTCTCGCGTCCGCGATCGCGGTCAGCGGCGCCCTGGACGCCGAGGCTTTGTGCTGGAACGTCGGCGAGATCGTCGAGCTGCGCGGCCGCCGCGCGCCCACGCAGCTGGCCCGCCCGGTGAACCTTCTGCTGCCCAGCGGAACGCGCGGCGAAATGGCCACCGGCTCAAGCGGTTAGGCCTTTTTCGCAGCCTTCTTGGCCGGTGCCTTGCGCGTCGCCTTCTTCGCCGTGCGCTTGACCGGTCCACGAGCCCGCCGGTCAGCGAGCAACTCGGAAGCCCGCTCGTCGGTGATCGACAGGACGTCGTCACCCTTGCGCAGGCTCGCGTTGGTCTCGCCGTCGGTGACGTACGGACCGAAGCGGCCGTCCTTGATCACCATCGGCTTGCCCGACGCCTGATCGACACCCAGCTCGCGCAGCGGCGGTGCGGCAGCACCTTGGCGGCCACGACGTTTGGGCTCGGAGTAGATCTTCAACGCCTCTTCGAGGCTGATCTCGAAGATCTGATCCTCGGTCGCCAGCGAGCGAGAGTCGGTGCCACGCTTGAGGTATGGCCCATAGCGGCCGTTCTGCGCGGTGATCTCCTCGCCGTTGGCGGGATCCACGCCGACGACCCGCGGCAATGAGAGCAGCTTCAGGGCGTCGTCGAGGGTGATGGTCTGCAGATCCATCGAGCGCAGCAGGGAACCGGTGCGCGGCTTGGGGCCGGTCGGCTTTTTGCCCTTCTTGGCGCCCACGCCGGGGTCGTCGTCCGGCGGCGGGGGCAGCACCTCGGTGACGTACGGACCGTATCGCCCGTCCTTGGCCACGATTTCGTGTCCGGACTCCGGGTCCACGCCGAGCACTCTGCCCTCTTGCGGTGTGGCGAAAAGGGTTTCGGCCATCTCGAGGGTCAGCTCGTCGGGGGTGATCTCGTCGTTGAGGTTGGCCCGCTGCGGCTTGAGCTCGCCGTCGGCACTGTCCGGATCGGTGATCATCCGCTCCAGGTACGGGCCGTTCTTGCCCACCCGGACCACGATCGGCCGGCCCTCGTCATCGTCAAAGAGCTTGATGGAGTTGACTTCTCGGGCGTCGATGCCTTCGAGGTTGACGCCCACCAGCTTCTTGAGGCCACCGGCGCGGGCGATCGAATCCGCCACGCCGTGCTCACCGCCGAAGTAGAAGTTCGACAGCCAGTTGGTGCGCCGCTCCTGGCCGGTGGCGATCTCGTCGAGTTCGTCCTCCATGGCGGCGGTGAAGTCGTAGTCGACCAGGCGGCCGAAGTGCTGTTCGAGCAGACCGGTCACCGCGAACGCCACCCAGGACGGCACCAGAGCGCTGCCCTTCTTGTGCACATAGCCGCGGTCCTGGATCGTCTTGATGATCGAGGAATACGTTGAGGGACGGCCGATTCCGAGTTCCTCGAGCGCCTTGATCAGCGACGCCTCGGTGTATCGGGCCGGCGGGTTGGTGGTGTGCCCATCGGCGGTCAGCGCGGTGGCGTCCACCCGCTGGCCCTGGCGCAGCTGCGGCAAGCGGCTCTCGGCGTCGTCCGCCTCACCGCCGGCCTGCTCGTCGACAGTCTCGACGTAGGCCTTCAGGAAGCCGGCGAACGTGATGGTGCGCCCGCTGGCGGCGAACGTGACTTCCCGTCCGTCCGAAGATGTTCCGCTGATGCGCAGGCTCAACGTGGTGCCGCGGGCATCGGCCATCTGCGAGGCGACCGTGCGTTGCCAGATCAGCTCGTAGAGCCGGAACTCGTCGGTGTCGAGTTCGCGATGCAGCGCCCCGGGGGTGGCGAAGACGTCACCGGCGGGGCGGATCGCCTCGTGCGCCTCCTGCGCGTTCTTGACTTTGCGGGTGTACTGCCGCGGCGAGGGATGCACGTACTCGTCGCCGTAGAGCTGACGGGCCTGATTGCGCGCGGCATCGATGGCCGACTGCGACAGTGTCGTCGAGTCGGTACGCATATATGTGATGTAGCCGTTTTCGTACAGCCGCTGCGCGATGCTCATCGTGCGCTCGGCAGAGAACCGCAGTTTGCGGCCCGCCTCCTGCTGCAACGTCGACGTCATGAACGGCGGGTACGGCTTGCGGGTGTAGGGCTTCTCCTCCACCGAGGCCACCGACAGGCCGGCGCCCCGCAAACCGGTGGCCAGCGAACCGGCCGCCGCCTCATCGAGCACGACCACCTCGTCGGGCTTGCGGATGGCGCCGAGGGAGTCGAAGTCGCGGCCGGTGGCCACCCGCTTGCTGCCGACGTTGACCAGCCGGGCGGTGAACCGCGGCGGCGCGGCGTTCGGGTCCGAGACGCTGGCGTCGAGCTCGGCGATGACGTCCCAGTAGGAGGCGCTGCGGAAGGCCATCCGGTCGCGTTCGCGCTGAACGATGATGCGGGTCGCTACGGACTGCACCCGGCCCGCGGACAGCTTCGGGGCGACCTTCTTCCAGAGCACCGGGCTGACTTCGTAGCCGTAGAGCCGGTCGAGGATACGTCGGGTTTCCTGCGCGTCGACCAGATCGTTGTCGAGGTCGCGGGGGTTTTCGGCGGCCGCGCGGATAGCGGGCTCGGTGATCTCGTGAAAGACCATCCGCTTGACCGGGACGCGGGGCTTCAGCGTCTCCAGCAGGTGCCAGGCGATGGCCTCGCCCTCGCGGTCACCGTCGGTGGCCAGATAGAGCTCGTCGACATCCTTGAGCAGGCCCTTGAGCTCGGTGACCGTGCTCTTCTTCTCGGGGCTGATGATGTAGAGCGGCTCGAAGTTGTCTTCGACGTTGACGCCCAGCCGTGCCCAGGGCTCGGTTTTGTACTTGGCGGGCACGTCGGCGGCGTTGCGCGGCAGGTCACGGATGTGCCCCCGGGACGACTCCACGATGTAGTTGGAGCCCAGGTAACCCGCGATTTTGCGGGCCTTGGTGGGTGACTCGACGATGACGAGCCGCCGGACGGCGCCATTGCCCCGCCCGCCACCGCCGCTTCGGCGGCTTCCGTCGTCAGCCAACTGCCCTTACGCTCCACTTCTTCTATGCCCCTCAGGTACCCCCAAACCCGCGGGCACCTGACAATTTCGCACTCTGGACCGGTCAACGCAAACCGACCCTCGCAGGGGAATCTCTCAGATCCGAGGCCACGCTGACAACGCTTCGATCTGATTCGGGGGTTCCCCGACATTCTCTACCAGGCGCGATAGCCGCCGGCGGCCGCTGATTCTCAGTGCCGGCCGGGCACCTCGAGTGCCGATCAGCGTGGGTGCGATCCCCACCCGCATCAACGCCGACGCCAGCGGCGAATGAGTGTCGGGCGCGTGGGGGTCGAGTCCGAGCAGATACCGGTCGGCTTCGGGAATGCCGGCTGCCAGCGTCCAGGCGCGCAGCTCCCGGGATCCGGGCAGCCATTGCGGCGGCACCGTCTTGACGGCCCCCCTGGTCCATTCGGCGGCGATTCCGGCCAGCCGTGCGTCCACGGCCGTCCGCACCAGCGGATTGTTCTCGTCGGTGCGGGTGATTTCGGCTGCGAGGCCGGTTTCGGTGATCATCTCCGCCAGCGCGTCGGCCCGCCACAGGTCCTCGACCACCACCGACAACCGTGCCCCGCCGCCGACGACCACCACCTGTCCGGTGGTGGCGAGCAGCCCGGTGAGGTCGGCGACCGCGGGGGGCACCGACTCAGCCGAGAAGAAGGACAGCTGGCTCACGAGTCGACACTAAGGCAGTAGGAGACGAGCGGGACGCACCCGAGCACTACGACTGGCGGCGGGCGTGGCGGGCCCTGCGCGGGACTCCCACCAACGAAAGCACCCCCGATGCCCGTCACCGGGACTCGGGGGTGTTTCGTGATGTCGCTGTTGATCAGACGGCGCGAACGCCTGTGGCCTGTGGGCCCTTGGGGCTCTGACCGACCTCGAACTCGACCCGTTGGTTCTCCTCAAGGGTGCGGAAGCCCGACCCCTGAATTTCCGTGTAGTGGACGAACACGTCGGCAGAGCCGTCCTCGGGTGCAATGAACCCGAAACCCTTCTCGGCGTTGAACCACTTCACAGTTCCCTGTGGCATCTTTCGTACTTTCCTTCTCTTCCAACCGGGAGCGGCCGACCGAGTTTTCGGCAGACCGGGCCCGTTCCGACCGCCATCCTTCGTGGAGTCGCCGGAACTCACCCGACCTACAACCCTCGCAGGAACCGCGATCGCAACGTCGATCCTGCGAGTGTTGACACACGAACACAGAAGCTGCGACCGCCCTTATCCAATCACGTCCCGAGCTGTTGCGACAGTCTCAGTGCTACTAACTGATGAACAATTCGATACAGGGATGTAGATCGCTTTTAGAAAGGGCTGATTTCAAATGGTGAGTTTCGGCAGCGAGCTGCTCAACGCAGCGGTCGCAGGTGCCGAATCATCGCCGGCTGCGCTACTTCACGTGGCCGAGCTTCCCGCCCGCCAGGCGAGCGGAGCGGACTGGCCTGCCTGGGCTGATTCAGATGTGCTCCGCGCGTTCCATGATCACGGAATCGACGCGCCGTGGTCGCATCAGGTGCAAGCCGCCGAACTCGCGCACGCCGGCCGCCACGTCGTCATCAGCACGGGTACCGCATCGGGCAAGTCGCTGGCGTTCCAATTACCGATCATGGATGCGCTGGCGCGTGATCCGCGCGCCAGGGCACTTTATTTGTCCCCCACCAAAGCACTCGGCCATGACCAAATACGCACCGCCCATTCTTTGACCACCGCGGTGGCCGCGCTGGCCGACGTCGCACCGACTTCCTACGACGGCGACACACCGCTCGAGGTACGGAAATTCGCCCGCGAGCGGTCGCGCTGGCTGTTCTCCAATCCCGACATGATCCATCTGTCGTTGCTGCGCAACCATGCCCGATGGGCGGTCTATCTGCGTGGATTGCGCTACATCGTCGTCGACGAATGCCACTACTACCGAGGCATTTTCGGTTCCAACGTGGCCATGGTGCTGCGACGGCTGCTGCGCCTGTGTCAGCGCTACGCCCCGGCGTCGGGACCGGGGCCGACGGTTATCTTCGCCAGCGCGACCACCGCGGCCCCCGGCGAGACAGCCGCAGAGTTGATCGGGCAGGCCGTGACGGCGGTGACCGAGGACGGGTCACCGCACGGCGCGCGCACGGTCGCGCTGTGGGAGCCCGAACTGCGGACCGATCTGACGGGCGAAAACGGTGCACCGGTGCGCCGTTCGGCCGGTGCCGAGACAGCCCGCATGATGGCCGATCTGGTTGCCGAGGGAGCGCGGACGTTGACATTCGTCAGGTCGCGGCGCGGGGCCGAGCTGACAGCGCTGGGGGCCCGGGCCCGGTTGGAGGACATCGCCCCGCATCTGCTCGACACCGTGGCGTCCTATCGAGCCGGGTACCTCGCGGAGGAACGCCGGGAATTGGAGCGCGCCCTCGCCGACGGCGAATTACGCGGGCTGGCCACCACGAATGCGCTCGAGCTGGGTATCGATATCGCCGGGCTGGATGCCGTTCTGTTGGCGGGCTTTCCGGGGACGGTGGCGTCGTTCTGGCAGCAGGCCGGCCGGTCGGGACGGCGCGGCCAGGGTGCGCTGGTGGTTCTCGTGGCCCGTGACGACCCGTTGGACACCTACCTGGTGCACCACCCGGAGGCGTTGCTGGACAAGCCGGTTGAGCGTGTGGTCATCGACCCGACGAACCCCTACGTCGTGGGTCCGCAGCTGCTGTGCGCGGCGACGGAGATGCCGTTGGAGGATGAGGAGGTACGGCGCTGGGAGGCCGAGCCGGTGGCAGCCGAACTGGTCGACGACGGGTTGCTGCGCCGGCGCGGCGGCAAGTACTTCCCCGCCGCCGGGCTGGATCCCCATTCGGCGGTGGACATCCGCGGTTCGGCCGGGGGCAGCATTGCGATCGTCGAGGCGGGGACGGGACGCATGCTCGGCAGCGCCGACGCGGGCCAGGCGCCGGCGGCCGTTCACCCCGGTGCGGTGTACCTGCATCAAGGTGAGAGCTACCTGGTCGACTCGCTGAGCTTCTCCGACGGCGTGGCGTTCGTGCACGCCGAGGATCCCGGCTACACCACATTCGCCAGGGAGGTCACCGACATCGCGGTGACCGGGACGGGCGAGCGTGTGCACTACGGGCCGGTGACGCTGGGTCTGGTGCCGGTGTCGGTGACCCACCGGGTGATCGGCTACCTTCGGCGCCGGTTGTCCGGCGAGGTGATCGATTTCGTCGAACTGGACATGCCCGAGCACAGCCTGCAGACCACCGCGGTGATGTACACGATCACGCCGGAAGCGCTGGCGCACAGCGGGATCGAACAGCTGCGGACACCGGGTTCCTTGCATGCCGCCGAGCACGCCGCGATCGGGTTGCTGCCGCTGGTGGCCAGTTGCGACCGCGGCGATATCGGCGGCGTGTCCACCGCCGTCGGCGCCGATGGCCTGCCCACGGTGTTCGTCTACGACGGGCATCCGGGTGGGGCCGGTTTCGCCGAGCGCGGCTATCGTCTGGTCAGCACCTGGCTGGGGGCAACCGCGGCCGCGATCGAGGCATGCGAATGCCCGCAGGGCTGCCCGTCATGTGTGCAGTCGCCCAAGTGCGGCAACGGGAATGACCCGCTGGACAAGCCTGGAGCGGTGGCCGTCCTCAAGCTCGTTCTCGCACAGGTGGCTGCAGGCGGTGCCTGACCGGTGTGCCGACCGACCCCTCGAACAGTCGACACGCTCGATGCAAGCACGCGCCACCGTGATGGCGCTGCGACCCCCCACTGCTGGAGGCGTGCGACAGCCTGACATCACTGCCCGCGGCGAACGGCCGGACAACGCGATCCGTTCCCATCCCGACAGGTCGGGTAGGCGAAAAATACCGAACCGCGATTGCGCCCGCAAGGAAATCGGAATCGCGGCGGTTTGCCGGACCAATTCATTGTTTCCCACCGGCGGATTCCGGCGGTCCGTCCCAAGCTCGTCCGAAGGTGGCCTCGTTAAACTGCCACCATGACGCCCGACTGGCTGCTGGTGGAAACACTCGGCACCGAACCGGTGGTGGTCGCTCAGGGCCGTCAGATGAAGAATCTGGTGCCCCTGGCCATTTATTTGCGACGCAACCCGCACCTGGCCGCGATCCAGACCGCGATCGCCGAGACCGTCGCGACCGGCAACAGCCTGGCCAGCATCACCCCGAAGAGCGACCGGGTGATCCGCACCGAGCCCGTCCAGATGTCAGACGGTCGAATCCATGGTGTGCACGTCTGGATCGGTCCGGCCGATGCGGAGCCACCCGAGCGGCCGATACCGGGGCCGTTGAAGTGGGACATGACTCTCGGGATCGCCACCGACACCGTCGAATCGCTGGTGAACGCCGGGCTGGATCCCACCAAGGAGCCCACGCATGGCCGGGCTTTCGCAGAGGATCTGCCGTCGCGCAGCTTCAACCGCGACGAGGCCAAGGTACTGGCCCTGGCGATCGATGCCGCACCTGGCCGAACATATTGCACCACCTGGACTTTCACTGATAACAATGGCGAGACGATTAGAGCGGGCTTTGTGGCGCGCACCGCATCGGAGATGGCCGACGACGCCACCGAGCATCTGATCGCCCGGGCGATGAACCTGCGCTGCGACCTCGACGAGGGCGCGCTGCCGCCCGACCACTTGGCGCAGCGCATTCTCGACGGGCTGTCACAGCCGGGCGTCCACCGCGCCCTCGTCGACCTCAACACGTGGAAGCTGCTGAAGTGGCTCGACGATCCGTGCCCGCACTACGACTGGCGCCAGAGCGTCCAGTTCCACCCCGACGACCGCGACCTGCTCATCCCGATGGCGGACGACTTTGCGACCGGCAGCACCAGCCAGGTATTGCGCCTACCGGGCGTGGACGGCGGCTGGGTGCCGATCCACGTCACCATCAACCGGGTCGAGGTGGACAAGAACATCTTCGCCGGACTGATCACCCTGCGTCTGCCCACCGCGGCGGAACTGTCGGCGGCGCGGCTCACAGCCAAGGGCACCTCAACCAGCTAGCCGACCCGTGTCGTCTAGTGCGCTTCTAGGGGACCCGCCCGCGCCGCAGCGTGTGCACGGCCCCCGAGAAGGCGTCCCGTCGCAACCTCGACGTGAATCACGATGTCGAGCTCGTCGACGTCGCACCCGCTCAGTGCCGTGCCCATGGCGCGACTGACCGCTGCGGCCTGCCGGCACGCCGTCTCGGACCCTTGGGGCAGCCACATGGCCGCGGCCAGCGCCGCCATGTCCGCGCCGGCCTGCGCCCGATGCCGTGCCACCACGGCGCTTCCGATCTGGACACCGGCCACAGTGATCGCCGCCAAGGTGGCGATCAGCACCGCCGCCAGCACTGTCGCGACACCGTGCTCGTCACGCGCCAGGCTCGGTGGCCGCGATCGCGTCGGCGGTGATGACGACACCGGGCAGCAGCCGGGACCTCCCGGTGACGGTCGCCAGGACGTAGCCCCCGTCATGCCGGATCCGAACGGTCGCGCCCGCTGGCCCGACCCGACGGGCCGCGGTGTCCGCGCCCGCCTCATCACCACGGGCCGCCAGCCGGGCCGCCTCACGCGCGGCATCGATGCAGCGCACCTGCATCGCGACCGCGGTGATTCCACCGGCACAGACGACCAGGACCACCACCAACGCGGCGATGGCCAGGGCCGCCTCGACGGTGGCGAAACCACCGTCACCGGTTAGACCTTCGTGTTCAGCGCACGGTTGATGATGTTGGTCAACGCGCCGACGATCGAGTCGCCGGTGACCACGCTGTAGAGGATCGCGCCGAATGCCGCGGCGGCAATCGTGCCGATCGCGTTTATCTGGACACTTCCAGGGCAGATGTGCCCGATGTCACACGCCGATCCCGCGGTGCTCGGTCAGTCGCTCATCGCCGCTTCTACGAGGAGAGCGAACCCGAAGTAGAGATGGCTGAGTCCGGTGATGGCGAGCAGCACCGCGTACTTGTAGTAGTGCTCGTTGGCCTCTTCCTCCATGAGTGCGGCGAGGTTTTCCCTTTCGCCAGAGAAGTGGATGACATCTCCGTATTGGAAGGTGAGGATCAGTTCTTCGGGTTTGATGTTGTTGTAGCTGTAGGGGAAGTCCGATGGGCCGTCCCTGGGTGCGGCTTTACGGCAGACGATGGTTTCCAGGAGCTGGTTCATCAGCTTCCCGCGTGCCGAAACCCATTGCTGAAGAGTGGCGTTGGCGCTTTTGCGTTCGGAAGCGGGGATGTCTTTGAGGGCCTGGAACAGTCTGCCTTTCACCTTGTCGAACGGTGCGTCTTCGTTGCCGCTGTGGAGCTGCCGGAAGGCCAGAGCGGCGGCGGAGAATGCCTCGTCGCTGGGGTAGTCGAGTTCGACGGTGGATACGTCGCCGTGGTCGAAGAGTCGCAGGCGGCTATCGGCATTGATCGCGGAGTAGGCGGCGAGGCGGCGGCACACTTTGACGAAGCGGCTACCGATCAGGCGGTCCTCGTCGGAAAGTGTGGGCAGACGTGGAAATTTGGTGGGGTCGGGGAGGTCGAAAGCGTAGGCAAGTTTCTCCCAGCGATGTCGGAATCCCTTAGTGCCTGCTTGGCTGGCGTGCTCGATCAGGGGAGGTTCGAACGCGAGTGGGTAGGGGTGGATGGTGTCCTGGTAGGGCGTCATCGTGATCGACGTCGTGCCAAGAAGCGGATTGAGCTTCTTGTCCACGATCTTGGCCATCGAGACGAAGTCGAACCACTCGACGGTCACGATCTCGGCGGCTTCCAGGTCTTCCCTGCTGGTCATCTCGGCGCGGTCTCCTTAGCGGCAGTTTCTCGGGGTCACTGGTTGGTCCAATTCTGTGAGCAGGTCGATGATGCGCTCCCGAATTCGTTGGTGTCGCTCGACTTCTCGGGTCCGGCCGCGCTCTTTGGCGTCGGCAATCAGTTCTTCCTCCACGACAACGCGGTCCCGCAGCCTGTCGGCGTACGCAGGGGTCGTGACGAACTTCGAGCACGACAGATAGAGGTCACACTCACAGGGTCCTTCCTGGGGAAGTCTCAGGCATCTGCCGAGTTCCAGTTCGGTTTTGAGGAAGTTGGTTTTCAGCCAGTTGACGGCGTCGTCACCGAGCTGTCCGTTACGGATGGCCTCTGCTTGCGGTCCGGCAAGGACTGCGCCAGGAGTCAGGATCGAAGCGTAGTCCGCCAGGACGGTCGGATCGGTCATGTTGACGTAGGTCATCGACATGCCGGCGCTTTGGTGACCGAGCACTTTCATGATGGTTTGCAGCCGGGCGCCTTTCTCTCCCAGTTCGGTTCCGAGGGTGTGCCGAAAGCGGTGTGGGTTGACCCTTCCGCTGCCGTCGGGCCCGATCAGACCCGCTGCAGCAGAGGCGATCGTCAGGCCACCGACAAACAGATAGTCGCTGCTGGCCAGTCGGCCATGCTGGAGAAACAGATAGCGGACCGGATGTCCCAGGTCGGCGTCGTAGATCGCGCGGTCCGGTTGGCCCTTGCGGATCGCCAGGACGGTGTGGATCGCGTCGGCCGCTTCCTCGTGCAGGGGCACCATCCGTTCTTTGCCGGACTTTCCGGCCGCGAGGCGAAGGCGTGCAGTGCCGTCCGGGTAGCTGCTGAGGCAGTCCAGGTGCAGCTTGCGGATCTCGCCACGGCGCGCCCCACTCCAGCGGGCGACCAGCAGGGCGCAGCGCTGCAGAGGGCATTCGAGGTTTCTGATCGCTTCCAGGAGCGGCTCCAGGACATCGGCCGGGATGGCCCGGGGAACGCGAATGATCATCCTTGGAACATCGCTTGGCCCTATCGGGGATCGGACGGGCACTCCTTCCCATTCCGCTTCTGCAGCTCTGCGGAAAAACATCGAGACCTGGTGAATGATCAGGCGCTGGTAACTGATGCTGAGCGGATTGTGCGGTGCCGCGAGCTTGCGTTGCGACCTGAGCCAGGTCATGAACTCGATCATGTCGTCGCGAGTGAGTTCTTCGAGGCTCACCAGATTCGGGCGCTTCTGTTCGATCCAGTCAGAAAGTCTTCGCAGTGCAGCGCGGGTTTGGTCGACGGAATTGGGACGGTCGAGCAGCTTCCGCTCGGCGACGTATCTCTCCAGCACCGGTCGGATGGTCTCGAGGTTGCTCACCGGGCGAATCGGTTTAAACCGGTTCCGCATCGGCATCTCGTCCACGATTCCAGCGTGGTAGAGCGCGATGCCGGTTTGGAATGTGTACGAGTTCCACACCCTGGGAGCAGTTTTCAACGTCTTGGCCGGCAGGACGGTATCGATCTCTGGGATCTCGGCGACGTTGTGGATGACGGTCCGCATCGACTCGATGTCGTCGATGGTGATCTGGTTGATGTCGCTAATGCCCTTGTGCAACAGCAGGCGTGGGATAGCCCAGTGGATACGTTGGCGGTTGTCGGCGTCGCAGTGCCCGAGATCAACCTGCCGCCGAAGCAGCGCGTCGACCTCGCTGGTGAGCGGCAGCCCCATCGTGTCGGCGACGACCCACGGCTTGAGTATTCCGATGCCCAGCAGCCATCCCCAGTCGAGTTGGATGCGGCCAGTCAGCCCGAGATAGACAAGGTAGGGGCGGGCTTGGTGGTTGATCCAGCCAGCGGTGTGGTCGAAATCGTCGTCGGGGGTCTTGCGGCGAGACTGCACTTCGCCGTTGCGCCATCCGACTCGCTCTCGCAGCGGCCGTTCGAACCACGACCGCAGATCGGGATAGGTGTCGACGAACCGGGTTCGATAGTTCCACAGGTATCGTTGCCATTCGTCGGTTCCGCCGGTTGCTGCGATGTATCGACGGTATTCTCGCTCTGGCACATGGGAATTGAGCTTTCCGCGACGAACCGGCGGGTTGCCTGATGATGACGACGATCGTGCCGACGACCGTGTCACTGCGCCGCTCCGCCCAGAAGGGCTTGCTGGTAGTCCTGGAGCACTTCATGATCGCTCACTCGGGTGTAGACCCGTGTGGATTCCGGGCTCGCGTGCCCAAGTCGGGTCGACAACGTCAACTCGCGCATCCCGAGTTCGGTCATTCGGGTGGCGTGGGTGTGCCGCAGGCTATGCGGTGTCAACCACGGCGTCCGCACTCCCGCCCGATCAGCCGCTCTGGTGAACATGCGGAAAAGGCCGTTGTAACTCAACGGTTCATGCCGGCGAGAGCCCTTGCCGCCGACCAAGAAGATGTATTCGCAGTCAACGTCCTGCGGGCGTTCCAGCATCACGTACCTATTGAGGGCCGGCAGTCCTCTGTCCTCGTACAGGTCGACCATGCGGTCTCGACGCGACTTCTGCCGCACTCCTTTCGGGTGGGTATTGCGCGTTCTCACCGCGATCCGGCGTCGCCCATACTGCACATCTTCGAACTGCAGCCCCAACACTTCACCCGGTCGCAGGCCGCCCTCCCACATCAACTCCATCAGGGCTTGATCACGCAACCGAGGCATCACCTCCAACAGTCGCAGGTAGACATCGTCGGGAATCGGGCGCGGCAGCGGATCAACGGTTTTCAAGCGAAGCACTCGCCTGATCGGACGCTGCTTAGCACTGGTCAACAGTGGTGGTCGATACCGCGCAGGGACCCGGGCGGCGGCAGTATCCAGCCGCTTGGCCAGCGGGTTCTCCGCAGCGTCGTAGCGGCCCGCTGTAATGAGGAACTCGTAGAACGTCGAAACGCCGGCCAACACACGATTGCAGGTTCTCGCCGACAACACCCGCCCACCTGATTCCGCGACGACGCCCACGCCAAGCCGCTGCACCCTGCGTTTCGACGATTGCGTTCGCAGCCAATGCAAAAAATCGACCGACAACGGTGCGCTGAACTCGCGAACCGAAAGGTTCCGCGTCTCAAGGAAGCGCAGCAGCTTCAACGAATCGTAGGCATAGGCCCGAACTGTGTTGGGCGACAGCAGCCTCACCGTCAGGAAATCGAGGAACGCTTCAACGTCGGGATCAACTTGTCCATCAGTCCGCACCAGGACGTACGGCGACTTCCCATCCAGCGGTTCTTCCACATTCACCACACGCATAGCGCGGAACTAAACCACGGCAACACCCCCTCGCACCTGCTGCAACGCCCACAGTGTCCAGATAACTTCGTACTCCACCGTCGACATCCCGGCATCGTCGACCGCCGCCATCATCATCCGCACCTTCAATCTTCGAAACACATTGTTGCTCAATTGTTTTCCTCCCTTGCTCTCTTTACAGAATTCCCGACGCGAACACGTCACCGGCCAATCCGGCCACCACCGGCACAATGCCCAGGCACACGAAAGCCGGAAGAAAACACAGCCCCAGCGGTCCGGCGATCAGCACCGAGGCTCGCTCGGCGGCCGCCGCCGCAGTATGGCCGGCACTCTGCCGCGACTGCTCGGCTAGTTCGGCCACCCCCTGTGCCAGTGCGCTTCCCGACGACGCCGACCGGCGTGCCAGTCTGGTCAGGGCATCGCTGTCCTCGCCGGGCTGCGGGCACCAAGCCGTGTCGGCGTCGGCGCCCAGCGCCAACAGGTCCGCGGCGCGCCGCAAGACCGCACCGAGCCGATCCGGTGCCGAGGGTGCCGTCGCCGCGGCCGCAGCGGACACCGACATTCCGCCCGCCAGGCATACCGCGAACACGTCGAGCGCCGACGCGGTCGCCAGCGGGTCTGGACGCGCATCTTCGCAGCGGACAGCTGTAGAAGTACTGGGGGCGAGCCCTATTCGGCGACGCAGCACCAGCGGGCCTGGCGCCAGAAGCACCGCGGCGGCTAACAACACTGCGGCCGTGGTCACGTCAGCAGCCGATCGGTGATGCGATCAGCCCACGCGAGCCCCGCGCAGACCAGCGCCACACCCACGGTCAACAGCCAGCCGCCCGCAGCGCCGCCGAGGAGAAATCCGATCGGATGTGCACCGATCAGCTCACCGAGCAGGATCCCGAGCAGCGGTAGTCCGGCCAGGATCACCGCGGTCGCGCGCGCCCCGGCCAGGCCGGCGTCGACCCGCGCGGTGAACCGTTGCCGCTCGACGATGTCGCGGTGGGCGGTTCGGATCAGCGCCGCCATCGCCAATCCGTGATCGGCCGCCAGTTGCCAGCACACCGCGAGCCGCTCCCATTGCGCGGGAACCGAAGTCGCCTCAGCGAGCGCCCGCAGTCCTGTTCCGACGTCAGCGCCCAATCCGGCGCGGGCCGCGACCGACCGCAGCGCGGTGCCGATGGCGCCGCCGGACTCTGCGGCAGCGACGGCGAAGGCGCGCACCGGATGCGCACCCACTCGCAACTCGCCGGCCAGCGTCTCCAGCGCCGCCGCCAATGTACGGCCGGCCTCGCTGCGGTCCCGCCGCCACAGTCGACGGCGCCGCCGGTGGATCAGCGTGACACCCAGCATCACCGAAGCCAGCAGCGCGGCCGGCGGCAGCGCCATGGCGATGACCGCGAGAGACGCCACCAGCGCGGGCACCCGCGCACCGGCCCGCAGCGGCCCCAGTCCCAGCCGCGTCCGCGGCGGTGGCGGTGCCGCCAGCACTGCCAGCCCCAGAAGCACAGCAGCGACGGGTATTCCGGTCATGGCCGTCGCCGCTCGTCGATCAGTATCTGAAGTTGTTGCCGACCGTTCTGCCAGCCCCGGTCGGCGTGCCACGCCGTGATCGCATGCACGCCGCCACTGTCCGCGCGGCACATCACTGCGATCTCGGTGAGCCGGCGTGTGCCGTCGCGACGGCGGCCCACATGCACCACCGCCTGGACCAGTTATCAGGGGATACGCTCATTCATACGATCTACAATACGTGTCTACCTGCGTATTTATCTACCGACACATGTATCCTCTTAGGTGTGGATAGCCAGAAAAATTTCGAGTTTGGACGGCGTGGCGCGACGGTAAATGTGGGATACCGGGGTAAAAATTCACCCCATGGAACTACACGACAATCCCCAGCTTTTGGTGGAGACGTTCGTCGAGCAGCATGGCCTCGTCTTAGGGGAAACGCATGGCGATCTCTGTGCGCGGTTGGCGGAGGTCCCGGACCGGTTCGTGGATCAGGGCGACGACCCTCGGGGTATCACGGTGTCGTGCACATTGCTGGAGACGTTGCTGTTCTCAAGGTGGCGGCGACAGACCGAGGATTCAACGTTAAAAGCCATCAAGGGCAACGGGTTCGGGATCGTCTTGGTCGACGGGAAGGGAACCCGAATTGGGGTGCGAAAGCACCCCCGCAACTGGGACGGCAGCCTGCTCGAACCGGTGCCGTATGTGCCAGGCGGGGCTCAGCTGAGCCTCGAGGAGGAGTTGGGGCATCCGATCGGCGGCGAGGATGGCATTCCGGAGCCGCCGGGTTATCGGCAATACGTGTTGTGGTGGCCGGGCAGTCTGGGCCTGGGCGGTGCGGTGCTGGCTGCGGGTGTGCTCACCGACAAGGTGCAGGTTCTTTACGCCAGAACACCGTTGCCGGCACCGATCATGGAGCAGCGCTCCAAGACGATCTCCATGAGGGATGCACTGGAGAAGGGCGCTGGGCAGGGAACTTCTGGAAAGCGGCGCCGGGACGAGGATTTCGCCGGTATCGACGGAGTCGCCGAGGACACGCAGGAGGAAGCACCACCGGAATCGTCGTAGCCCTCATGCACAGTGTTGGGTGCATGAGAGGTCCCCAACCAGGTGATGTTGAATCGAGCGCACGATGATTGAGGTTTTTGGTGCACGGGTCCGGCAGGCCCGTCTTCTGCGACGAATGACAGCAACTTCTGTGGTGGGCCTCGCGGGTTGGAGCAACGCCCGCCAGACGAAGATCGAAAAATCGCCGACTATCTTGTTGTCTTTTCATGAGGTGGAGCGTTTGGCTGAGCTGTTCCGGTTCCCTGCACGGTTTTTCAGTTCAGAGCCGCAGTCTCGGGTATCGGCGGGCGAGTTGCTGTTCCGGGCGCCGAAGTCGATGACGGTCGGTGAGCAAGACTTCTTGGCGACGTTCGCCTCCCTGGCCGGCGATTTTCTGGGCGGTCTGGATGAGATGTCGAAACTGCCGCCGGTGAAGATCCCCTCGGTGAGCGACGAGGGCCCGCGCCGTCCGAGCCTGGTTCAGGCCGCGGGGCGGCTGCGTGAGGCGATGGGTCTGGAACCCGATGAGCCGCTGGACGATTTGATGTACGAAGCAGAACGGCTGGGCGCCCCGGTAATTGTGCGGCGCCGGGCTCCCGGCGAATGGGAGAGCGAGTTCGCGGCCACGCCAGGGCGGGCGCGTGACGAGAGGCACCTGGGCTATTCGAGTTGGGTGGGGCGGCACCGGGATCGCCCGCTGGTGGTGCTGCGTGAAACAGAGTCGTGGGAACGGACCCGCTTCACCGTGGCCCACGAGTTGGGGCATCTGGTATTGCACAGTCGCGCATACTGTTCGGTCAACTCCAGTGAAGAGCTGGAAGCCAACCGGTTCGCCACCGAGTTGTTGGCGCCGGTCGCGGCGATTGCGCCGGAACTGCCGCGGGTGATGTCGCTGTTGAACCTCAAACCGCTCAAGGACAAGTGGGGATTGTCGCTGGGTTCGCTGATCATGCATATGCGGGACTCCGGTTTGATCGATGCGAAGCGTGCGAAAATGCTGACCACACAACTGCATTCGCGGATAAACCCTGAGACGGGTCATACCTGGGGCATGACGGAGCCGGGGTGGAATGAACGAGATCCCGAACGGCCCCGGCTGCTGCGCAAATGGGTGGAACGCTGCTACGGCGGCGCGTCTGTGCCGATGCTGGCCGCTCGCGAGTCGCTGATCTTCCCACCTGATCTGCTCGATTGGTTTCTGGCGACTCAACGACCTTCTCCTGGGACCGATCGGCACCCGGTGGCCGCCAGCGCCGGCTCCAGCGGCGCGGTCAGTGCGGCGCCTGAGTCCATGCCGCAGGTGGTCCGGCTCGACGACTTCCGCCGGGGTAAGACCCCGTGAACGCCAAGGGAGGATGCTGAGGGTGGCGCGGGTGCAGCGGTTGTGCTTTGCGGACCGGCCAGACACCTACAGGGTGGTCGGCGGCGACCAGCTGCCTGTTGCTCCTGCTCGGGAGTATCTGCAGTTCCTCGCCGACCGGGGCGCATCTCCGAATACCGTGCGGGCCTACGCCTACGGGTTGGCGGCGTGGTGGTCGGTGCTCGAACACACCAACACCGCCTGGGATGACTTTCCTACCAGCCTGTTCGGGCAGTTCCTGTCGTATCTTCGCACCGGCGATCTCCCGGGCACTGCCCGCATCGGCGACCCGGAGCCGGGGATGGCCGAGTCGTCGCTGCAGCCGCGGGGCGCTGCGGTGTTGTCGATGTACCGCTACTTCGCCGACGCCCACGATTTGGACCGCCCGTATCGTCGCCTGTTTTCCTCCCATGCCCGGACCTCGCGTTCCCGCTACGCCCCCACTCTGAGCGGCATCGGGCCACAACGTGACCGTGACGTGCCGCTGCACCGCCGTCGGGCACCCAGTCGCACCGAGACCCCGGTGCTGCTGCCGGTTCAGGTCAACGCCATCCTGGACGGCTGCAGTGTGCAGTCAGCATCCGGTGAGTGGACGGGCAGCGCGGCAGGCTTGCGCGACCGCTTGTTCTTCGCCGTGCTGGCCGAGACCGGCATGCGGATGGGCGAAGCGTTATCGCTGCGCCACAACGATTTCCATATCAGCGGCGGCGGCACTCCGTCGATTGCGGTAGCTGGCCGTGATGACCATCCCCACGGCGTGCGCGCCAAATCCGGTGCGCGGCGCATCTACATCGGCGATGACCTGGTCGCTCTCTACAGCGAGTACGTGTGGCAGCTGGTCGGGTGGGGCGCCGATATCGCGGTCGACGACCTGGCGACGCACTTCGTGTTTGTGAACCTGGCCCGCGGCCAACGGTATGCACCGCTGCGCCCGGAAACCATCTACGACAAGGTCGAAACCATCAGAACAGCCCGCGCTGATGTGCTGCCGCAGAACTGGACTCCGCACTGGCTGCGTCACACCCATGCCACCGCCCTTCTGTTATCCGGCGTGCGTGAGCACGTGGTGATGCGCCGCCTGGGCCACGCCGACGTGCAGACCACGCTGTCGATCTACGGCTGGGTGACCGCCGACGCCGAGATGCGTTCGGTCGCTGAGTGGAAGAACTACGTCGCCGGCTGGAAAGTGAGCCATGACCCGACCTCATGACAGCCGCACCGTGGCTGCGGACTCAGCGGCGGCCACCGCGTGGACTCGGCAATGGCAGCAGGTGCCCGAACAGTGGCAAACCTTGCGTTACCGCATCGACACCACGCCCGCCGACACGGTGTTTCTGCGCAACCAGCGCTACCTGAACAGCCCACAGGGACACGACTTCACTCCTACCGAAGTGCCACAACGGTTCTGCCAGGAGATGGCGTGGTGGGTGTGGCTGTGCGGCCAGGAAGGCTTCCGCAAAATCGAACCGTCGCTTCTGAAGTGGACCGGCCGCGCCCTCACCGACGCGGCCGCCGAATATCACCAGCGTCATCGCCGCGCCCCGGCGAGCATCGCCGACCTGGCGGCCGAGGACATCGTGCGCCACGCCGTGCTGCGGTTCGAGCGCCGTAACACTCGCCTGCCCTCACCGGGGGCACGACGCCAGGTCACCAGCTTCATCGAGCATCTGCATCTTCATGTGTCGGTGCGCTGCACCGACACACCGTGGTGGGCCCACGACATCTGGGATCTGCGGGCCGACCCCCGAATTCCCCAACGCGAACACGAACCCAGCCACGACAGAGTCGTCAAGCTATCGGCGATCCAACCGCTCTGGCTACGCGAGGGTGTGCGGTTCTGGTTGCGCACCTCCTTGACCGGAGAACTGTTGCGATGGTCATCGGTCGCCGAGCGGGCCCGCGATATGGCCAGGCACCTGGGTCCGTTCCTGGCCGCCCGCCACATCACCGACCCGCTGCTCACCGAGGACCGCGCCGCGCTGCGGCTGCTGTTCACGGAGTTCTCCGACTACCTGAAATCCCCAGCCGCAGCGGTCAAACCAGACAGGCCGCTGTCGCCGTCCGCGGTGGACACGACCCAGTCCCAGACCCAGGTGTTCTACGCATTCATGGTCGATCACGCCGAGGAGGCCGCCGCAGCGACCGGTGATGCACGGTGGGCGCAGATTACCGACACCTACACCCGGCTGTGGGGTGCGGCGTTTCGGACCCGACGCGCCAACCGGTACCGGGAGCTGACCTGGTTCTCCACCTCGGAACTGCAGCAGATGCTGTGTTACGTCGATGTACTAGCCGCCGACCGAGGCATGCCAGTGGCCATCACCCACCCCGATGCGACCATCTCCGTGGTCGCCGGCCTCGGCGACCCCCAGGCCGCGCGGGTGTGGCTGCTGCAAGCACTGACCGGGCGGCGAGCCTCGGAGATCCTGATGCTCGACTTCGACCCACTGTCATCAATCCCGGGCCAGGAACGGCCCACCGACTCCGACGATCCCGACGCGTTCGTCGCCAAACTGCGCTACCAGCAGACCAAAGTCGACGGAGTGTTGCCCACCATCCTGGTCGAGCAGGCCGTGGTCAACGTGATCAGTGAACAGCAAGCCTGGATTCGCCGACGCTACCCCGATCTGAGCCCGAAGTATCTGTTCCTCGGACTGCGCCACCAGCATCAGGGGCAGCGGCCCCGCACCTACCAGTCCTACGGCGTGACACTGAACAAACTCGACAATATTCACGGCCTGACCGATTCAGCCGGGCGCCCACTGCGGTTCAGCCAAACCCACCGGCTCCGCCACACCCGCGCCACCGAGCTACTCAACGACGGCGTGCCGATCCACGTCGTGCAGCGCTACCTCGGACACGCTTCCCCGGAAATGACACTGCGCTACGCTGCGACGCTGGCTGCCAAAGCGGAATCAGAGTTCCTGCGACACAAAAAGATCGGCGCCCACGGCACCGATGTCGCGATCAGCCCCTCCGACATCTACGATATGACCCAACTCGCAGCGCGCACCGACCGGATCCTGCCCAACGGTGTGTGTCTGCTGCCGCCGCTGAAGACCTGCGACAAGGGCAACGCATGTCTGTCATGTGGACATTTCGCCACCGACACCACCCATCTCGACGAACTTGTTGATCAACGCGCCAAGACCGTGGCGCTGATCGACGTGCGCCGCGAACAGTATCGACGACGCAGCGGCCGCGAGCTGACCGATGACAACGTGTGGATCCACGAACGTCGCCGCGAGATCGCGTCCCTGGACGCCATTATCGAACGCCTCCACACCGAGACCGGCGTCGCCAAACAAGGCAGCAGTGTTGGCGGGGCCGGAACCAGCAACCGGCTACCCCTGTTGCAGATCAAAACCCGCGGTAGCCACGAATCTGCCCTGCGCAAAGCTGACCCCGGCAGCACCGGATGAGACAACGCCCTCCGCCGCCGTCGGACAACGCCCGCCGGGCCCTGGCGAAGTACCGCGAATCCGTGTCCAAGGACAAGCGCCGCGACATCGAGCAGGCCATCAAACACCTGCGCAAGGTCAACGCTCCCATCAACATCTCGACCGTCGCCGCCCGCGCCGGCGTGCAACGCAAGACCGTCTACAAACACGATGACCTCGTGGCCGTCATCGACGCTCACCGCCACCACCGTTCATCCGCCGACAACGCCTCCACGACACGTGAGACCAGCATCATGGCTGCACTGCGCACCCAGTTGGCGGCCAAAGACACCGAAATCCGGACACTGAGAACCAAGCTCGCCGAACAGGAAACGACGATCGCGCTGCTCTACGGACAACTCGACACCCACACCACCTGACGGACATTATCGTCGCCTCCAGTACTGACCGTCCTTGATCTCCTCGCCGTCGTATGGCGGGCGCATTCCCCCGACATCGGCTGTCGGGCTTGATGTTGACGGATGACCCACTCGCTTCGACTACGCAACGAACAGCGCATCCGAACAGCCAGATCGCGGATCCTGGCGGCCGAATTCCCGACCGCAGCGCGGAATCCAACATGGGAATGCCCTCCGGTTCTCCGTATCCAAACGCTGCGCCTTCCTCGAATCGCTGTCCCGGCCAGTGAGTTGTCGCCGCACAGATGCCGAGAACGCAACCAGCGCCAGGGCATCGACGCCTTGGCCTGCCTAGATACCCAGCGGCACGATGTCGGTATGCGATATCGCCGATCGATATTTTCTTGATTCTGCACTAGCATTGCGCTTCGTGGCTTCTACCGGAAGTTCCCGGCCCAGTCGACTGACCCCGTCGGTTAGCTTGGGCGCACTACCGGATGCGTTGGCATCTGAAGGCGCAGGCCCTACGGTTCCGTCTCGGCCAACAGGCAGGACCACATTCGGTCTGCCGGCTCCTATCCCCACGCTTGCGCCTGCCGCCGTCGCAGCCGAACTGCGCCTTTGCGCCTTGGCTCAACGCAGCAGGGCGCAACAGCGTGCCGGTGCCCGTCGTGTCGCAACGGCAGCCTGTCGAAAGACCTGACCCAGAACCCCGTTAGGTGAGAAATGTTCAACGATTTCGAGCTCGCCGAAGTGTTGTGGGACATGGCTGAGCCGTGCCTGACAAACGCCGACCGATCCGCCATGTGCGTCGCCCTGCATGCTTCGGAGTCCTTCCTGGTGATCGTCACCGCCGTGCGCGCACTCAACCAACGGCAGCAGCGCCTTCCTCGCAATGTCTTTGTCGAGTTTCAGAATTGGTTGGGCGCGTTGCCCGCGCTGAATGCCGACGATCCGTGGTTTCCGACCTGGCTGGAACTTCACCTCCTCGCATCGGGGATGCAACCGTCAGACGAAGACACCGATATCACCGCCTACGTATACGGTGACGCGACACTGTGTTACTTCATTCTGGACGAGGCCGGGGTCGCCGACGCGCCGTATGACCGTCAAACCGACGCGCTACGACGATGGCTGGCGGTGAACCGACCCAGTCCGGCGTTGCGCGCCGACCTGAACGCGAATGGCTTTGGACATCTCCTCTGAGGACAATCCCAATACCTACCTCCGCTGCCAGCTCAGCCGTGCGGCATCGAATGTCCCGGTACCGATGGCGGGGGTTGGCCCGGCGCCACGACGCGAAACTGTCCCATCATTCCGGTGTCCTCGTGGAAGAGCAGATGGCAGTGGTACATGAACGGATTGACCGAATCGCCGTAGCCGTTGAAGCGGACCGCCACGCGGACCGTGGTCTGCGGGTAGATGAACACGGTGTCCTTCCAGCCTGCCAGCTCGGGCGGTGGGGCCTGACCGGCGATGTCGAGGACACGGAACTGGGCGTTGTGCACATGGAAGTTGTGCGGCCAGACACGGTCGCGGCCGACCACCTCCCAGATCTCCGTACTGCCCTCTGGCACGTCGAAGTCGATGCGGTTCATGTCCATGAGCTGGTCGTTGATCTTGAAGTTGTTCTTGCCGTTGGCGTCGGTGCCGCGTTGCAGCCGGAACTCCCGCCGTGTGGCGTCGGCGGGTACAGCTGCAGCGGGCAGCGTGGCCAGCACGGCCGGCAGCGGCGCTGCATCGCGCAGTTGCGGGTCGGGTCGCAGTTCGAGAACGTCAAATGAATCGGTGTACCCGAAGCGCTCCCGAAATGTCTCGTCGGGCCACTTGTCAATTGGGAAGGCGTGCAGCAGGATCGGTTCCCCGGGGTTGAGCTGCACGACGATCTCGGCCCGTTCGGCCGGGCTCAACTGGATGCGGGTCAGCGAGACCGGCTTCTCCAACAACCCGCCGTCGCTGGCGATCATCGCGAACGGGCGGTCGTCGCTGAAGCCGAGGTTGTAGACGCGCCCCACCGATGCGTTGAGCAGGCGCATCCGCAGCTGCCGGGTGCTCGCGTCGAAGTACGCCCCTGCCAACCCGTTGGTGGCGATGGTGTCGCCGAGCAACCCGATGTCGTCGGGGTCGGATTCGTCGAGCGCACCGTCCGGGGTGAATTTGTAGTCGGCGATGATCACTGGAATGTCATCCACCCCATAGGTGTTCGGAAGTCCCTGCGGCTCCTGGTCGTCGTCGATGAGGAACATGCCGGTCAGGCCGCGGTACACATGTCGCAGCGTGGCGCCGTGCGGGTGCGGGTGATACCACAATGAGGCCGCCGGCTGATCTATCGTCCAGGTCGGCCGCCACTGGGCGCCGGGCTCGATCGGCTGGTGCGGCCCCCCATCGAAGCGGGCAGGTAGGTGCATGCCGTGCCAGTGACTGGTGGTGGTCTCGGGAAGTTGGTTGTCCACCGTGACTGCGACGGTCTCTCCGCGTCGAGCGCGCAGTGTGGGGCCGAGCATCGACCCGTTGTATCCCCAGGTGGGCGTGCGTGTTCCGGCGACAATCTCGGTCTGACCCGGTGCCGCCCGCAACGAGAAATGCCGCGCCCCGCCCTCCACGGTGGATGGTGCAAGCTGCGGGATGGGCAACCGACGATCGAATGGGCGAGCGGGGATCCTCGACGTCGGCGTGGTAGACGCCGGAGGTGATTCGCCGGTGCCGCACGCTGCCACCAGTAGTCCCGTCGCGCCGATGCCCACCAGGAACGTCCGGCGGTCGATTCCAGGCATCGGATCACACCTCTCTGTGATGGGCGGTGGCAAGGACCGGCAGCAGGTGCCGGACCCGGGTGTTGATCTCGGTGGCGGTCCTTTGGAAGGCCGGGTAGCTGCCCTCGTCGGTGTCGGCCGCCGTGGCCGGGTCGGGGATGCTCCAGTGAACGCACCGTGGGTCGTGCTCGAACTCGGGACACGCTTCCTTGGCTTTGTCGCACAGGGTGATGACATGGTCGAATCGGCGACCGGCGAGGGTGTCGAGGTGGCGGGGCTGCTGGGTGGAGATATCGATACCGAAGTCGTCGTGCAGTACCCGCACCGTGTTGGGGTGCATGATGGGTTTCGGTCGGCTGCCCGCGCTGACTGCCTCGACCCGGCCGGCGGTGTGATGGAGCAGCAGCGCCTCGGCGATGGCCGAGCGTGCGCTGTTGCCCGTACACACGAACAGCACCGTCGCCCGTGCGGCCAGATCGGATACCGGTGGTGCGGGGTGCATGCGCAGCGCTGGGTGCAGCGCGGCGCCGGCGCCGGCCAGGCTTTCGGCGCAACGGTCCAGATCCAGGTGGTAGTAGCTGTCGCGGCCGTCGAAGCTGCTGCGTGTGGCCGTGACCAGCTCGCCGTCGCGCAGCAGCCGCAGGTGATAGGAGATCAGGTTTTGTGGCACCCCAACCCGCGTCACCAACTCGCGAACCCGGTAGTCGCTGTCGGCTAGTTCGCCCAGGAGACGCCAACGCACCGGGTGCGCGGCCAGGCCCACGAAGTCTGGGACGGCTTGACTCGGCGGCAGCACACACCCGAGGGTACATCAAACTGAATTGATTGATGTACGGTGATCCGCGAGACCGATTGCCGTGGTGGACCACAGGTGCGGAAATACGTATCAATTTCCGATATCGATCCCCGTAATTCGCCGGGCTGTCAGTCCATGGACGCGTCGCCTGGATAGATTCACTTGGAAGGGTGGGCCGTAGAACTTGACTGAGCCGAATGCAAGCAACCCGGGGGTCAGCGCGAACGCTGATTCTTCGGCGTCGAGTCGCCTTCGTCGCTTGGCGATGAGAACGATGCGGTGGCGAACGCTGGTGATCATCGTGGGCGCGGTCGCGGCAGTGGTCGTCCTCGTGGTCGCGGCATCGTTCGCATATCCGTATGTGCGGGGTACGGAGTACGTGAACGAGGGTGTCGCTCTTGAGCATCCCCTCGCCATTCCGCCGCTGCTGGAGCCCGCGATCGTCAACGGGGAGAAGGTGTTCTCGCTCACCGCGAAGAGTGGTCGAACGGAGCTGATGCCGGGCGCTGCCTCCGAAACGGCCGGCTACAACGGAACCCTGCTCGGTCCCACAATCCGCGCGCACCGGGGAGAACGTGTCCGCGTCGAGGTGAACAACGAACTGGGCGAAACGACGACCGTGCACTGGCACGGCATGCATCTGCCCGCCATCATGGACGGCGGCCCGCATCAGCCCATTCCTCCGGGTAACACCTGGTCACCGCACTGGACGGTCAACAATGCCGCGGCCACGCTGTGGTATCACCCGCATACGATGGGCAAGACCGCCGAGCAGGTCTACTCCGGACTTGCCGGCATGTTCATCGTCGACGACGAGAACAGCGATGCGCTCGGCTTGCCGAACATCTATGGTGTGGACGACATTCCGCTGATCGTGCAGGATCGAAACTTCGACGACACCGGGAACCTCACCTATGTCCGGGACAAGGCGCAAGACAACTTCGGCGCGATGGGCGACACCATCCTGGTCAACGGCACCCACGGGCCCTATCTCGACGTGCCCAAGCAGCTGATCCGGCTGCGCGTGCTCAACGCCTCCAACGCCCGACGCTATGACTTCGGGTTCTCCGACGGCCGGCCGTTCCGGCAGATCGCGACCGACGGCGGACTACTCGAAGCACCGGTGGAGCGCACCCGGATGCTTCTTAGCCCCGGCGAGCGCGCCGAGATCATCGTCGACATGAGCCAAACGGATCAGCCGGTGACCCTGATGAGTCATGAAATCCAAGGCGCGGCCCCAATGATGCATCTCATGCGGACCCTCAGCGTTGGCGATAATGACGAGTACCAGATCTTCAAAATCCTCGAACTTCGCCCGCAAGGCACCGCGGCGACGCCAGGTGAGCTTCCTGCACGGCTCAACACCATCGCACCACTACGGGCCGAGGA
The DNA here is from genome assembly GCF_000559085.1 of Mycolicibacterium aromaticivorans JS19b1 = JCM 16368. Lineage (NCBI taxonomy): Bacteria > Bacillati > Actinomycetota > Actinomycetes > Mycobacteriales > Mycobacteriaceae > Mycobacterium > Mycolicibacterium aromaticivorans. The sequence continues at coordinate 2,215,090 of NZ_JALN02000001.1, forward strand.
TGCCGCCCGGACTCGTCTCTTTGCGATGACCGACCGGATGAGCATCAACGCCAAGCCGATGGACCACGCCCGCATCGACGAGGTGGTGACGAAGGATGACATCGAGATCTGGGAGATCGACAACCGCGAGGCGCTCTTCTATCACCCGTTCCACATTCACGACGTGCAGTTTCAGATCCTCGACCGCGACGGCCGGCCGCCTTCCGACTACGAGCGCGGCTGGAAGGACACCGTCGTCGTCAACCCGCTGGAAAAGGTACGCGTGATCGCCCGATTCTCCGACTACGCCGACCCGCACACGCCCTACATGTACCACTGTCACATCCTCGAGCACGAAGACATGGGCATGATGGGCCAGTTCGTGGTCGTCGAACATCCGTCGGACGAGACAAGCGTCGTCTCGCCGCTCGACGGCACGACCGGGACGGATCATGGCCACGGCCACTAGATCCGGACAAGGATGCCGCGACACGACGCAGGCATACAGATATCGTTCACCGATATCGGGGACCGCAGCATTTATGGGCGTACACCAGGGAGTAGCAACATGAGTCGTCCGCCTGACACCAGTGGTGTAGCCGATGAGCTGCGACGTCGGCTAGGACTGTTCGACGCGGTGGTGATCGGGCTCGGGTCGATGATCGGCGCCGGGATCTTCGCGGCCCTGGCCCCGGCCGCACACGCGGCCGGCTCCGGGCTGCTGCTGGGATTGGCGGTGGCCGCAGTGGTGGCCTACTGCAACGCGATCTCCTCGGCGCGGCTGGCCGCCCTCTACCCGGCCTCGGGCGGCACCTATGTGTATGGCCGGATGCGGCTGGGTGACTTCTGGGGTTATCTGGCGGGCTGGGGGTTTGTGGTCGGCAAGACCGCATCGTGTGCGGCGATGGCGCTGACCATCGGGTTCTATGCGTGGCCGGCGCACGCCCATGCAGTGGCCGTCGCGGCGGTGGTTGCGCTGACCGCAGTGAACTACGCCGGGATACAGAAGTCGGCCTGGCTCACCCGCGCGATCGTCGCCGTCGTATTGGCGGTACTGACCGCCGTCGTTGTTGCCGCCTTCACCTCCGGGACCGCGGTCGCGGAGCGACTCGACATCGGTGCGGACGCATCGATCGGCGGGGTACTGCAGGCGGCGGGCCTGCTGTTCTTCGCGTTCGCCGGATACGCCCGCATCGCCACGATGGGTGAGGAAGTCCGCGACCCGACCCGCACCATCCCGCGTGCCATCCCACTAGCACTCGCCATCACGCTGGCCGTATACGCCATCGTGGCCGTCGCCGCGATCACCGTACTCGGACCGCAGCGGCTCGCGCAGGCCACGGCACCCTTGTCCGAGGCCGTGCAGGTCGCCGGCGTGCACTGGCTGGAGCCGGTGGTACGAGTAGGTGCCGCGGTCGCCGCGCTGGGCGCGCTGCTGGCACTCATTCTCGGGGTTTCCCGCACCACCCTGGCCATGGCCCGCGACCACCACCTACCGCACGCCCTGGCCGCCGTTCACCCAAAGTTCAAGGTGCCCCATCGCGCCGAACTCGCGGTCGGAGCGGTAGTGGCGGTGCTCGCGGCAACAGCGGATGTCCGTGGCGCGATCGGCTTTTCGTCCTTCGGCGTCCTGGTCTACTACACGATCGCTAACGCCTCGGCCTTCACCCTCGGCCCAGGCGAGGGCCGCCCGCCGCGCCTGATCCCGGTGGTGGGGGCGATTGGATGTGTGGTCCTGGCATTCGCGCTGCCGCTGTCCTCGGTGATCTCCGGAGCCGCGGTGCTCGGCATCGGGATCGCGGCCTACGGGGTGCGCCGCGTCATCACCCGCCGAACACGACAGGCCGGATCTGGCGATTCGCAACAACGCGCTCATCCACCAGAGTCTGGCTGAAAGGATCTGGAAGGAAGGACCATTCATGGTCCATAACGTGCAGTGGCTCACCCGACTGACCATCACTGACGCGTCCCCAGCGGTGCTGCTCATCCGCCTCTATGTCGGGCTGGTATTCGCTTCCGAGGGAACCCTGAAATTCCTGCGGCCCGACGAAGTCGGGATTGACCGCTTCGACAAGGCTGGCATTCCCGAACCCGCGTTCTTCGCCCAGCTCGACGGGGTGTTCGAGATCGCCTGCGGTGTACTCATTTTGGCCAGGCCTGCTGACCCGGCTGGCCGCCGTACCCATGATCATCAACATGCTCGGAGCACTGCTGATCACCAAGCTGCCCATCCTGTGGGGCGGCGCCCCGCTGTTTCATGCAGAAAGCGGTTGGTGGGACTTCATCCACGAATCCCGCGCCGACTTGGCCCAACTGTGCGGCAGCGTGTTCCTATTCGTCGTCGGCGCCGGTAGTTATTCGCTCGATGCCCGACTGGCCCGCACAAGCCTCAAACCGACCGCCGGCACCGGGTCCGCGCCCAACTGAACGACTACACGCCCTTGTCGCCGAGGACTTCCCGAGCTAGCTCTTCTAGGGCCTTGCGGTCCTCGCGCAGCGCGCGCCTCCCAGCCTGCGTCACCCGATAGACCCGTCGGGTCCGGCCGTCGACGATCCGCTGTTTGGAGCTGAGCAGCCCGTCGGCCTCCATCCGATGCAACGTCGGATACAGCGTGCCCGGGCTGATGTCGTAGCCGTGACGGGCAAGCTCCTCGGTGATCCACGCACCGTGAACCCCATGCTCAGCAGCATGATGCAAAATGTGCAACCGAACTGCGCCACGCTGGAACTCACGCATCTATCAACCTCGCTCCCGAAGTGACGAAACCGATATCGGCATGCGAAATCTTATCTCACGAAAAGCGCCCGATCATCGCGAACGCCCGGCCGGGCATCTACCGCGGTTTCCCGCGCAGCCCCGCACTTGGTCGTCACCGCGAGCAGTCCAACCGCCGCAGAGTGAGCAATCCGGATCTGCATTCGCACTAGCCCAAGCGACATGCGGATCACCGTAGCCGCGAGACTCCGGCGGTCCTGATCAGATCAGTGGCTGGCTGGCCGAGGTGCGTGCGTGGGTATGAACCAATCCTAATCAGGAACACCATGCCACCGAGCTGTTCCCAGTTAGGAGAAATCGTGCCCGTCCGCCCTAACGGGGCACAGTCCTGCACACTCCAACCGAACCCCAGATAAGACCGCCGCGGCCAGTTGACTGTGCAACGCCGCGCGGTCCAGACCGCCCAGCGCCGCGAGAGCTTCCAGCCGGGCGGGCACCTCGGCCGGGCTGTTGGCGTGCACCGTCCCGGCCCCGCCGTCGTGGCCGGTGTTCAGAGCGGTCAGCAGGTCGACCACCTCGGCGCCGCGCACCTCCCCGACGACGATCCGATCCGGCCGCATCCGCAGGGCCTGACGGACCAGCTGCCGCATCGTGACCTCGCCGGCGCCCTCCACATTGGCGGCCCGCGCCACCAGCCGCACCAGGTGGGGGTGGCTGGGCGCCAGTTCGGGCGCATCTTCGACGCACACGATCCGCTCGCCGCCGTCGACCGCTCCGAGCGCAGCGGCCAACAGAGTCGTCTTGCCAGCGCCCGTACCACCGGAGATGAGGAACGCCAACCGGGCGTCGATGATGCCGGTGAGCACTTCGGCGGCGTCCGGCGCGATCGCCCCCGCCGCGATCAGGGCGGCGAGATCCTGGGTCGCAGGCCGCAACACCCGCAGGGACAAGCAGGTGCCCGCGACGGCGACCGGCGGCAGCACGGCGTGCAGACGCACCGAGAACTCGCCGGTCCCGACCCCGGTGAGCTGCCCGTCGACCCAGGGCTGCGCGTCGTCCAGTCGTCGCCCTGCAGCCACGGCGAGCCGCTGCGCCAGCCGGCGCACGGCGGCTTCATCGGCGAAGCGGACCGCGGCCGGGCGCAGGCCGGTGCCGTCGTCGACCCACACCGCGTCGGGGGCGGTCACCAGAACGTCGGTCGTTCCCGGTGCACGCAGCAACGGCTCGAGCGGCCCAGCCCCGGTGAGCTCGGTCTGCAGCACCTGCAGATTGGTCAGGACCTCGGTGTCGCCGAGCATTCCCCCGGATTCGGCACGGATGGCGGCCGCGACTGCCGCCGGCCGCAAAGACGAGGACTCGGCAGCCAGTCGCTCGCGGACCCGTTCCACCAACGACGCGTTCATGCCGCGCGCACCTGTCCGCCGACGGTCAGGAACTCGAGCACTGTTCGGGCCGCCGCAGCGAGCGGAGAACGCCGCCGCAGCCGCAGGCCACCGCGCTCCAGCCGTTCGGCAAGCATCGGCTCGGGCCGCATGGCCGCCAGAAGTGGCAGGTCCGCGACCTCGGCCGCCTCCGCGGCTCGCAATCCGCTGGGGGCCGGACCGCGCACCACCAGGCCGACGTTTGGGTTGATCCCGCGCAACACCGGCGCCAGGGCCGCAGCCGCCGCGACGCCCCGGACGTCGCAGCTGGTGATCATCACCACCAGGTCGGCACTGTCCAGTGCGGAAGTGACCGCCGCAGTCATTCGCCGCGGCAGATCGCAGATCACCAGAACTCCGCCGCGTCGCCCGGCATCGACAACTGCCTCGACCGCCCCCGCTTCCACCTCATGGCCGTGCCGATCGCCGGACAACACGCTGACACCGTGGTGCCTCGGCAGCGCATCCCGCACCGCACTCCAGGCCAAACGACCGCCCTGCAGGCTCAGGTCGGGCCACCGCAACCCCGGCACGGCCTCACTTCCGATCACGAGATCGATCCCGCCGCCCCACGGATCAAGGTCGACCAGCAGCGACGACGACGCCACCTGCGCCAGCGCCGTCGCGAACGTCGAAGCGCCTGCGCCGCCCCGGCCGCCGGTCACGGCGATCACCCGCCCGGTTCGCGGGCCATCGCGAACCGCCTCGGCGGCGTCAGAGAGATGTCGCACGAGCTCGGCGTCTTGGGCGGGAAGTGTGCAAACCTGTTGAGCGCCAACGGCCATCGCCGCGGCCCAAACGGGTCCATGCGGGTCGGTCGGGCAGATCAGGATCACCCCGTCACGCCTGGGCAGACCGTCTCGCTCGCAGCTTCTGGCCGCATTCTCATCGAGGATGACAGCGACGGCGGCCGACCATGCCTTGCGAGTGAGCGGCGCACAACCGGCCATCGGACGCAGACCCACCGCGGCCGCGACACGCTCGGCCTGTTCGCGTAACTCGGTGTCGCCGGCGAGGACGAGAACGACACCCGGATTGCTGCTCACGACGCAAGCGTCGGCGGCGCGGCGTGCCTACACCAGTCGCCATCGACGGATCTGTGGATGAACGCGGATCTGGGGAGTGACTACCGACACCGAGACAGCGCACGAGTGATCCCGGCAACGTTTCTCAAGTTTGCCGGAACCATCGGGAGTTTTTTGTCCGGAAAAGGGACGACCCCCGCCAGGGGGGGAGGAGGCGGAGGTCGTCGTGTATCAGCCCCGGGGGGTCGGGCTGATGCACACCCGGCATAAGCCGAGTAATAGTCACTATACACACGACGAACCGGAGTCGCGCAAGTGTTGCTATCACTTCGAAACCATGTATTCGCTGTGAAAATGCAGGGTGCGACACGTGGCTTGGCCTGCCACTTTGTCCGCGCCCGCGAACCGCGCCATCCCCCGCGCCTATCCTGATGAGCGTGACCGACCCTGCCTCGGCCGCCGACCAGCTAATCCACGTTCGGCCGGAGCCCGCGACTGGGCTCAACTCTCGGACGGCGGCGTTCTTCGACCTCGACAAGACCGTCATTGCCAAGTCAAGCACGTTGGCTTTCAGCAAACCCTTCTTCGATCAGGGTCTACTCAACCGGCGAGCCGTCCTGAAGTCGAGTTATGCGCAGTTCCTCTTCCTGATGTCCGGCGCCGATCACGACCAGATGGACCGGATGCGCTCCTACGTCACCGCGATGTGCGCAGGCTGGGATGTCGAACAGGTGAGGGCCATCGTCACCGAGACGCTCCATGACATCGTCGACCCCCTGGTCTTTGCGGAAGCTGCGGAACTGATCGCGGACCACCGGTTGTGCGGTCGCGACGTTGTGATCGTCTCGGCCTCGGGTGAGGAGATCGTCGCCCCGATCGCGCGCGCACTCGGCGCCACCCACGCCATGGGCACCCGGATGGTCATCGAGGACGGCAAGTACACCGGCGAGGTTGCCTTCTACTGCTATGGCGAGGGAAAAGCCGCGGCCGTTCGCGAACTGGCCGCGCTGGAGGGGTACGCCCTCGAGCACTGCTACGCATACTCCGATTCGATCACCGACTTGCCGATGCTGAGGTCGGTCGGCCACCCGACCGTCGTCAATCCCGACCGCGCGTTGCGCAAGGAAGCCACCACACAGGGCTGGCCGGTGCAGACGTTCCTGCGCCCGGTGCCGTTGCGCGACAGGATCCCTGCGCCGTCTGGCGCGGCGGTGGCGACGACGGCCGCGTTGGGAATCAGCGCGCTGGCCGCCGGCGCACTGACCTACTCGGTGCTACGCCGGTTGTCGTTCTAAACGCATCCAATTCGTTGCCGACTAGCCCCTTGCTGTGACCGTGGTCACGGAGTACAAAGGAAGGCACGGACGCCTGGCAAGGCCAAGATAGCGCCAGAAGAGAAGGCGATATCTCCCGAGCCGAGCGGCCCAGCACGGTTCCCGGCACCCACGCGGAGCACGCCGCGATAATGGCAGAAGTGTTGCGGGCCTGCGTAATTGCGAAGAGCGGACGGACAGAACGATCCCTTGGGTGGGGTTGTAAACGAAGCGCATCGCAAGACCGCCGAGGCCAACCCACGCAGCCCACCTGGCACGCTTGGTAACCGAGAAACCGTGCTAGCGGGCGGCGAGCCGAAGAGATTCGGATCGTCGCCCGCTTCGCTGTCCAGGCCTACTTGGCAGCTGCGTCCGCGATCGACATCGCCTCTCGCGCACCATCTTCGAACGCTTGGCACGACATCAGCAGCCAGGCCCCGACGGCTGGGGGGTCGCCCGTCGCGAACGCCTGGGCGCGGTCCCGGTACTCGTCGGCGCGGCGCATCCAGTACACCTCCGGCACCCCCAGCCCGTGCGGGTCCAGACCCGTCGCCATGGTCACGAGCCGCGACACCGCGCGTGCCACCACCCCGTCCCCGGGGCCGAACGGCGCCAGCGCGAGCAACTCGCCGTGGGCGACGGCGGCCAGCACCGGCGCGGGTGCCGAGCTGCGGCCGGTGGTCAGCCGGGTGACCAGATCCAGCCGCGCAGCCACCTCCGGATTCTGGCGGGGCCGGCCAAGAAGGTCCCCGTCGACCAGGTCGGCCGCGGCCAGCGCGTGCAGCCGCGCCAGCGCTTGCAGAGGGGCGCGCTGCCACACCCCGACCAGGTTGGTGGTTCCACCCTCCAACGCCTGGCCGACGCGCAGCGCTCCGGCCAGCACCGGATCGTTGGGCTCGGTACCCGAGGCATCCAGTTGCACGGCGCCGCCGTCGAGGGCTGACGACGAGCGCGCCCCGCGGATGGCTGACTCGGCCGCGGTCACCGGCCAGTTCCGAAGATTGGTGCGATGCCGGTGCGCCTTGGCCAACGCATCCCGGGCGGCCTCGGCGGCGTCGGCCACTCCGGGCAGGGTCATCAGCGGGGCCAGGACATCACTCACGTTCGGTCACGCTATCCGATCCCCAGCTGCCGTTCGGCGCGCGGCAGTAACCGCCCGCCGACGATTGTGACGTGCCAACTCCGATGCAACCTTCGGTGACTACGCTCACAGACATGACCGAGGCGCACACCGAAGTTCAATCAAGTTTCCCGGCGTCGGACGAATTCGCCGCCGCCGCCAACGCCACCGCCGCCCTCTACGACGAGGCCGAATCGGACCGGTTGGCGTTTTGGGCAGACCAGGCCAACCGGCTGTCGTGGGAGACGCCCTTCACCGAGGTACTGGACTGGTCCGGCGCGCCGTTCGCGAAATGGTTCGTCGGCGGCAAGCTCAACGTCGCCTACAACTGTGTCGACCGGCACGTCGAGGCCGGCAACGGGGACCGCGTGGCCATCCACTGGGAGGGCGAACCGGTCGGCGACTCGCGGGTGCTGACCTATGCCCAGCTCAAGGACGAGGTGTGCAAGGCCGCCAACGCGCTGACCGATCTCGGGCTGGCGGCGGGCGACCGGGTGGCCATCTACATGCCGATGGTCCCTGAGGCCGTCGTGGCGATGCTGGCCTGTGCGCGCCTGGGCGTGATGCACAGTGTGGTCTTCGCAGGCTTCTCGGCCGCCGCGCTGCGGGCCCGCGTGGAGGACGCCGAGGCCAAGGTCGTCATCACCACCGACGGCCAGTACCGGCGCGGAAAAGCGGTGTCGCTCAAGGAAGCTGTCGACGAGGCGGTACAAGGCCAGGATTGCGTACAGCGCGTTCTGGTGGTGCGCCGCACCGGCATCGACATCGGTTGGACCGAGAACCGCGACCAGTGGTGGCACGAGATCGTGGACTCGGCGTCGACTGAGCACACCCCCGAAGCGTTCGACTCCGAGCATCCGCTGTTCCTGCTCTACACCTCCGGCACCACGGGTAAGCCGAAGGGGATCATGCACACCTCGGGTGGCTATCTGACGCAGGCGTCGTACACCCACTACAACGTGTTCGACATCAAGCCCGACACCGACGTGTACTGGTGCACCGCCGATATCGGCTGGGTCACCGGCCACACGTACATCGTCTACGGGCCGCTCTCCAATGGCGCGACGCAGGTCGTCTACGAAGGCACCCCGGCCTCCCCCGACGAGCACCGCCACTTTCAGGTGATCGAAAAGTACGGTGTGACAATCTATTACACGGCACCTACGTTGATCCGCACGTTCATGAAGTGGGGCCGCGAGCTCGCATTCGAACACGATCTGTCCAGCCTGCGGCTGCTCGGGTCGGTCGGCGAACCGATCAACCCGGAGGCCTGGCGTTGGTACCGCCTGGTTTTCGGTGCCGACAAGACGCCGATCGTCGACACCTGGTGGCAGACCGAGACCGGCGCGATCATGATCTCGCCGCTACCCGGCGTGACGGACTGCAAGCCGGGTTCGGCGATGCGGGCGTTGCCCGGCATCTCGGCCAAGATCGTCGACGACGACGGAAAAGAGTTGGCCCCCAGCGTCGACGGCGGTGAACACGTCACCGGCTACCTCGTGCTCGACAAGCCGTGGCCGTCGATGCTGCGCGGCATCTGGGGTGACCCGGAGCGGTTCAAGGAGACGTACTGGTCGCGCTTCGGCGAGCAGGGCTGGTACTTCGCCGGTGACGGCGCCCGGTACGGCAGCGACGGCGAAGTGTGGGTGCTGGGCCGCATCGATGACGTGATGAACGTGTCAGGGCACCGGATTTCGACCGCTGAGGTGGAGTCCGCACTCGTCGGGCATTCCGGAGTGGCCGAGGCTGCCGTCGTCGGCGCCACCGACGACCACACCGGGCAGGCGATCTGCGCGTTCGTCATACTCAAGGCCCACCACGCCGAGATGCCGCGCGATCAGATGGTCGAGGAGTTGCGTGCCGAGGTGTCCAAGGAGATCTCCCCGATCGCGAAGCCGCGCGAAATCCATGTCGTACCAGAGCTTCCCAAGACCCGCAGCGGCAAGATCATGCGCCGGTTGTTGCGCGATGTCGCCGAAGGCCGCGAACTCGGCGACACGTCGACCCTGGTCGACCCGACGGTGTTCGAAGCGATCCGGGCCAGCAAGGCCTGAGTCAGCCGACGTCGGCTGTCGGGACGAACCCGGTGCCGGGCCGGTTCTTGCCCGCGACGTCGCCCAGGATCGCGTTGATCGACATCGTCACCGCGGGTGTGTGCAACGGAATGAACTTGACCACGCAGGTGGGCAGGTCTTCGCTGAACGCGCCGTGGATCATGCCGACCAGCTTGTTGTTCACCGTGACAGGCGCACCGGAATCGCCCGGCTGGCCGCACACCTGGTTGATGATCGTGCCCGGATCCTGGCCGGGACCCCAGGTGACTCCGCACGAGTAGCCGGTGGTGCGGCCGAGCTTGCAGGCGACCTCGCCAAACGTCGGGTCTGGACCGATGCCGTCGATGACAAAGCCCTTGTAGTTCGAGATCGGCTGCACCTTGGCCGGGTCGAACCGGATCACCGCGTAGTCGAGGCCGTCGTTGCCGGCGACCATGGTGCCGATCACGCCGTCGGCGGGCCGGTCCTCGGAGGCGACCTGAGCACCGGGGCCACCGCAATGTGCGGACGTGAAGCCGATCAACGCACCGGTGTTGTCGTTGCCAATGGACGTCAGCGTGCAGTACGTGTCGCCGTTGACGACGATGCCCGCCCCACCGCCCATCGGTAACTTGCCGTCGGCCGCCGCGACCGGTGCCACGCCGGCGATCAGGGCGACAAGGGCCATCGACGCGGCCCCCGCGATCAGGCGTACACGCTGCGCGGTCGTCACTGGCAACCTCCATTCACCGTCCGCCCCGACAGCGCGAGTCTAGCTTGATCACACCCGTACCTTGCGTAACAGCTCAGTGGGTATCCCCGCTCCGGGCGCGGCATGGCAACATGAACCGCGACGACAGAAGTTGGAGGACAGCCGTGAGCAATGGCGATCGCAAGACCGGTGTACCCACCACCGTCACCTCGATCCCGCTGGTGGATCCGAACGCGCTACCGGCCAACCCCTCCGTCGGCGACCTGGTCAAGGACGCCACCGCACAGATGTCCACCCTCGTGCGCGCCGAGGTCGAACTCGCCAAGGCGGAGATCACCCGTGATGTGAAGAAGGGCCTCACCGGCAGCGTCTTCTTCATCCTGGCGCTGGTCGTGCTGTTCTACTCGACGTTCTTCCTCTTCTTCTTCCTCGCCGAGCTGCTGGACACCTGGCTGTGGCGCTGGGTGGCCTTCCTGATCGTCTTCCTGCTGATGGTGGTCACCACCGCGGTGTTCGCACTCTTCGGCTATCTCAAGGTGCGCCGGATTCGCGGGCCGCAGAAGACCATCGAATCGGTCAAGGAAGCGCGCGAGGCATTCACCCCCGGCCACGACAGGTCACCGGCCAAGGTCGCCACAACCGGCACCCCGCCGCCCACTGACCCCTCCGGCTGGTGATGGCTCAACCGGATCCCTCGGTCACCCGCATCGCGGGTCCGTGGCGGCATTTCGACGTTCACGCCAACGGAATCCGGTTCCACTGTGTCGAATCCACCGATGGCGGTGATCCTCGTGCTCAGGCGTCGCGGCCGCTGGTGATCCTGCTGCACGGCTTCGGCTCATTCTGGTGGTCGTGGCGTCATCAGCTACACGGTCTGTCCGGCGCCCGGGTGGTCGCGGTCGACCTGCGCGGTTACGGCGGCAGCGACAAGCCGCCGCGCGGCTACGACGGCTGGACACTCGCCGGCGACACCGCGGGCCTGATTCGCGCGCTCGGCCACACCTCGGCCACGCTGGTGGGGCATGCCGACGGCGGGTTGGTCTGCTGGGCGACGGCCGTGTTGCATCCGCGCGCGGTACGGGCGATCGCACTGGTGAGCTCGCCGCATCCCGCCGCTTTGCGGGCATCAGCGCTCGGCCGGCGCGACCAGGGCCGCGCCCTGCTGCCGACGCTGCTGCGCTATCAGCTTCCGATCTGGCCTGAGCGTGCCCTCACCCGGCACAACGCCGACCTTCTCGAACATCTGGTACGCAGCCGGGCATCGGGCAAATGGCTTGCTTCCGAGGATTTTTCCGAAACCATCGCGCACATGCGCCGGGCCATCCAGATCCCGTCAGCGGCGCACTCCGCGCTGGAGTACCAGCGCTGGGCGGTCCGCAGCCAATTGCGCAGCGAGGGCTGGCGATTCATGAAGCTGATGAACCGTCCGCTCGTCGTTCCGCTGCTACACCTGCGCGGCGACGCAGACCCCTATGTGCTCGCCGACCCGGTGGACCGCACCCAGCGTTACGCTCCACGCGGCAGGTTCGTGTCGGTCTCCGGCGTCGGGCACTTCGCCCACGAAGAGGCCCCCGACGAGGTCAACGAACACCTGCGGCGGTTCCTCGGGCAGGTCTACGACACCACTAGGTGACGCAGGCCCCCGTGGGCACCTTGGCGGTGTTGCCGATCTTGGCCAGCTGCCGCGACACCTCGTTGGCCGTCAGCACGAACCCGGTGTCGTTGTCGTCCACCGCGGCGCCGAACACCACACCGAGCACCTGGCCCGCCCGATTGATCATCGGTCCGCCCGAGTTGCCCTGGCGCACAGTCCCTCTGATCGTGTAGACCTCGCGGTTGACCGTCGTCGTGCGGTAGATGTCCGGGCCGTTGAGCTCGATGGTCTCGCGTACCCGCGCTGGAGTCGCCGCGAAATCGCCGCCACCGGGGTAACCCAGCACGACGGCGTCGGTACCGGATTTGGCCGGCTGGTCGGCGAACACCAGCGGGCGCTGCGGCAGGTTCGGGACGTCCAGGATCGAGATGTCCTCGTTGGGGTCGTAGGAGACAACCGTCGCATCGTAGGTCTGCCCTTCGGCTTCCACGGTGACGCTTTCCGATCCGGCCACCACGTGCGCGTTGGACATCACCCGGTTCGGGGCGATCACGAAACCGGTGCCCTCCAGCACCTTTTGGCATCCGGGAGCGACACCACGGATCTTCACTACGCTGGCACGTGCATTGCCGACGACCAGGCTGTCGGCCAGCGATGCGTCGGGGGCGTCCACGGCCTGAATGGGAGTGCGGCCGAAGGGCTGCAAGACATCCGGCAGACCGGAGGTGCGCAACAGCGCCGACATCCGCTTGGGCACCGCCTTGAGCCACTCTGGTGCGTACTTGTCCACTTCGGCAAGCACTTTCGAGCCGCGTGTGGCGGCGGCCAGGTTCGGTTGATCCGACGACGTCAACGGGCTGGCGAGCAGCCACGCCGCGACCATCACCACCAGCAGCTGCACCGCCACGCCGATCACCGAGTCGACGGTGCGGACCGCACGATTGCGGATCGCGCCGCGTACCGCCCGGCCGAGGACCACGCCGGCCACCTCACCGACGACCACCAACGCCAGAATCAGGAACAGTGCGGCAAACAGCTTGGCCCGCGGCGAACTGATGTGACTGACGATGTGGGGTGCGAGCATCACCCCGGCGATGGCGCCGAGGATCACGCCGACGAACGACATCAGCGAGCCAAGGGCGCCGGACCGCCAGCCCGAGACGGCTGCCACCAACGCCACCGCCAGCACGGCGATGTCCAGCCATTGCGAACTCGTCACAGGGGCTCCTCACTGCTTCTGACGAGCGCCATGGCCTCGTCCAACTCCCGGACGTCTTCGCTGTTCCACGGTTGCGACCAACCGGCCACATCGAGCATCGCTGAGATTACGTGTCCGGTGAACCCCCATACCAACATCTGGTTGAGCAGGAATGCCGGGCCGGCCAGCTTACGTCCAGCTCCTGTCCGGTAAACCATCAGCCGGTTCTCAGGATTGATGAACGCCCGCACCGGGACTCGCGCGACGAGTGCAGTTTCACCGCTGTCGACGACGGCAACCGGCCCCGGATCCGGTGAGTACGCCAGCACCGGTACGACGTGAAAACCAGAGGGCGGGATGAACATTCGCTCGAGCACGGCGAGCGGATGCAGGCGGTCCGGGTCAATTCCGGTCTCCTCCTGCGCTTCTCGAAGAGCGGTGCCCACCGGCCCGTCGTCACCGGGGTCGGCAGCGCCACCGGGGAACGCGGCCTGGCCGGCATGGTGGCGCAGCGAACCGGCCCGCACCGTGAGCAACAGGTCGGCGTCATCGGGCAACTGCCCGTCGGTGTAACCGGAGCTCGGCCCGGAGAACAGCACGAGCACGGCGGCGTCGCGCGCATTGCTACCGGCCCCGCGAGCTTCGACAACCGCTGCCAGCAGCTCAGGCGGAACCTTGCGGCGATAGGCATGCGGGACGCGGTCGACGTTGTCGACCAGCGGCGCCAGCCACGGCGGCCGGTACTCCGGGGTGAGCGCGCCCGAGCCTGCCGAGCGGGAGGAACCCTGGGTCACCGGCGCGTCTCTCTCGTCTGTCGTCACTGCACTGCATTCTTCACCGCGGCAGCGATCTCGTCGGCATTGGTGAACGCCTGCGGCAGGATTTTGGCAACGCTACCGTCCGCGCGCAGTATCACGGTGGCAGGCATCACGTTGGGCACTCCAAAGGCCGCGGCGATCCGGCGCTGGCCGTCCTGCAGGGTGGGTAGCCGCACGCCGAGCTCGGCCAGTCGCAGCAGGCCGGCCGCCTCGTTCTCGTCCTGATGCACGGTCACCACCGCAACGTCCGGCCCGACTCGGCGCTGGTAGTCCGCCATCGCAGGGAGTTCGTCCGCGCACGGCCCGCACCAATAAGCCCAGAGGTTGAGCACCACCGTGCGACCGGCCAGCGCGCGGGCCACATCTACCTGTGCACCGTCGGCAGCACACTCGACGACGATGCCGCGCAACTCTTTCGGGCCGGGGTTGTCGGCTGCGGTAGGGCACGGCGGCAGGTCGGCGCGCCGGCGCGGCTCGGCCAGCGCCTCGGGCGTGTCGGCGTCGCGGTGGGTCCGCGACACCGGGGCGCCGGGTGACCCGCCCGACCCCGACGGGGTGTCGCCGAGTTCGAGGGCAAACGCGGCGATCAGGGCTGCCGCCACAGCGAGCACCACCAGCGTCCAGCGGGTCGACGTCGTCATCAGTGAAGTTCGGCCCACAAAGTCAGAGACCGGCCAGAGCCAGCAGATGCTCGGTCTCGGGACCTTTGACCAGCGGCGCGGCGATCAGCGGATCGGTGGGCCCGAGCCCGAACGACGGGCAGTCCTTGGCCAGTACGCACACTCCGCAGGCCGGCTTGCGGGCGTGGCAGACCCGGCGGCCGTGAAAAATCACCCGATGGCTCAATAGCGTCCATTCGCGGCGCTCGATCAGATCGCCCACGATGTGTTCGACCTTGACCGGGTCTTCCTCGGCCGTCCACCGCCAACGGCGCACGAGCCGGCCGAAGTGCGTGTCAACGGTGATGCCGGGGATGTCGAAAGCATTGCCGAGGATCACGTTGGCGGTCTTGCGGCCCACGCCGGGCAGCGTCACCAATTCGTCGAGAGTCCGCGGCACTTCACCGTCGAACCGCTCGACGAGCTCCTGGCCCAGCCGGATCAGCGAATTGGCCTTGTTTCGGTAGAAGCCGGTGGGACGGACCAGCTCCTCGAGCTCGGTGCGGTCGGCCTGCGCGTAATCGCGGGCGGTGCGGTACTTCTTGAACAACGCCGGCGTGGTGCGGTTGACGCCCTTATCGGTCGACTGCGCAGACAGGATGGTGGCGACTGTCAGTTCGAGCGGGGTGGTGAAATCGAGCTCGCAATACACGTGCGGAAACGCCATGGCCAACGTGCGGTTCATCCGCCTGGCGCGCCGCACCAGCCCCAGATGGGTTTCGGAGTCCCACTTCTTTGTTTGCGCCGTGCTCGCGGCCGGCGGAGTCGCAGCGCCGCCACCGGTCTTGCGCCTGGTTGACGGGCTGTTCGTGGTCACGATGCAAGGGTACTGACTCGGGTGCGCCGAGCCGCGGACCGACCGGTGACAATTCGTGATCCCGCTGAGACCTTCCGCGTGTTTACTTTCCCCCGTGACCTGGTTGCTCGCGGTATGTGTCCCCGGGCTATTGATGCTTTCAACCTTCGGGTTGCAAAGACTTGAAGAGGCCTTGCGTGTCGATCGGACCGCCGCCGACGAGGTCACCGAATATCTGGAACGCGCAGCCACGACGCACGCCGCACAGGTCGCGCCGCGCGCCGAACCCGCGCTCGGACGGGCCGAAATGCCGTCCCGGCTGAGCGATGACGAGCCCGGTTTGCCCACGCGCTCACACGCCTACCCACGTCCCAATCCGCAATTTCACCGGACTCAATATGCCAATCGTGTGTAGCGTTGGCACGTCGAAAGACCGGTAACCACTAGACTGACCTTGCCCAGCCACACAGCTGGCCTGCGCATTTCATATCACCGAAGAGTTTAAGAGGGGCGACGTGGACGAGATCCTGGCGAGGGCCGGAATCTTCCAGGGAGTTGAACCCAGCGCTGTTTCCGCGCTGACGAAACAGCTTCAGCCGGTTGACTTCCCGCGGGGACATACGGTCTTCGCCGAGGGCGAGCCCGGCGACCGGCTGTACATCATCATCTCCGGGAAGGTGAAGATCGGCCGCCGTTCCCCGGACGGCCGGGAAAACCTGCTGACAATCATGGGTCCGTCGGACATGTTCGGTGAACTGTCCATCTTCGACCCGGGACCGCGGACGTCCAGCGCCACCACGATCACCGAGGTGCGCGCGGTCTCCATGGATCGTGATGCGCTGCGGGCTTGGATCGCCGACCGGCCGGAGATCGCCGAGCAGTTGCTGCGGGTGCTGGCTCGCCGTCTGCGCCGCACCAACAACAATCTCGCCGACCTGATCTTCACCGACGTCCCGGGCCGCGTCGCCAAGCAGCTGCTGCAGCTGGCTCAGCGATTCGGCACCCAGGAGGGCGGCGCACTGCGGGTCACCCACGACCTCACGCAGGAGGAGATCGCCCAGCTGGTGGGCGCCTCGCGCGAGACGGTCAACAAGGCGCTGGCCGACTTCGCCCACCGCGGCTGGATCCGCCTGGAGGGCAAGAGCGTGCTGATCAGCGACAGCGAGCGGCTGGCTCGCCGAGCGAGGTAAGCGCGGGCGGAGCTTGCGGAGCCCGCGCGCAGCCGAGCGAGTATCGGCACAGCGCCCGCTAAGTGCGTAGGTAGTCCATCTGGGCGCGCACCGATTTCTCGGCGGCGTCCCACAGTTTCTGGTCGACGTCGGTGTAGACGTGTTCGACGACCTGCCGCGCTGTGGCGTCCTCACCGAGCTCCCGCAGCGCCTGGCGAACCTGGTCGAGCCGTTCTTCGCGGTGCGACAGGTACAGGGTGGTGACGGCTTCGAGGTCCTCGAGATCGGGACCATGCCCCGGCAGCACCACGCGAGGCCCGAGCCCCTGTAGCCGGCGCAACGAATCCAGGTACTGGGTCAGGCTGCCGTCCTCGTCGTCGATGACGGTGGTGCCACGGCCGAGCACGGTATCGGCGGTCAGCACCGGACCTCTGCCGGTGCTGCGCTTGCCCCTGGCATCGTCGACCAGGAACGACAGTGAGTCCGCGGTGTGTCCGGGGGTGGCCATCACCGTGATCCGCAGGCCGGCGGCGTCGATGACTTCACCATCGCTCAGCGGTCCGCCGAGCCCGCGCAGGAACCCGCTGCCCACCGAGCGGACGACCGCACCGGTCCGGTCGACGATCTTGTCGATGCCGCCGGTGTGGTCTTCATGCTTGTGACTGATCAGCACCAGCGAAATGGTGCCGAGCGCGGCGAGCCTGTCGATGTGCTCGTCGTCGTCGGGACCCGGGTCGACGATCACCATCTCGGCGCTGCCGGGACCGCGCAACACCCACGTGTTGGTGCCGTCCAGCGTCATGATCCCCGGGTTGTTGCACAGGAGTACCGAGGCCGTGTCGGTCACCGGCCGCAGAATCCCGTACGCCGGATGGGTCATTCCACCTCGGCGATGAGCTCGACCTCCACCGGCGCATTCAGCGGCAGCTCGGACACTCCGACCGCGGAGCGGGCGTGCGTGCCGGCCTCGCCGAACACCTCGCCCAGGAACTCCGAGGCCCCGTTGACGACACCGGGTTGACCGGTGAATCCGGGCGCCGACGCGACGAACCCGACCACCTTGACGACCCGGGTCACGCTGTCGAGGCCCACCAGCGCGTCGATCGCGGCCAGTGCGTTCAGCGCGCACAACCGGGCGGCCTGCTTGGCCTGCTCCGCGGTCACCTCGGCGCCGACCTTGCCGGTGTGGATCAGGCTGCCCGATTCAGTCGGCAGCTGGCCAGAGGTATAGACGAGGTTGCCGGTTCGCACCGCGGGCACGTACGCCGCCAGCGGCGTGGCGGGCGTCGGGAGGGTCAGCCCGAGCTCGACCAGTTTCTGGGATGCGGTCACTTGGGGCGCTTCAGGTACGCGACATGCTGTTCGCCGGTAGGGCCGGGAAGGACCGCGACCAGTTCCCAGCCGTCGGCGCCCCACTGGTCGAGGATCTGCTTGGTGGCGTGGGTCAGCAGCGGAACCGTGGCGTATTCCCATGTCGTCGGTTGACTCATGACCGAAGCCTATCGCCCGCTCCCTTTGCCGCCGGGGCCCGCAGGGGCTTGGCTAGCATGCACTGATGGCGACCACATCGAGCGACGGCAGCTCTCTGGCCTGGCCCTCGCGTCTGACCAAGGCGCGTCTGCACTTCGTGACCGGCAAGGGCGGTACCGGCAAGACCACGGTCGCTGCCGCGCTCGCGCTGACCCTGGCCGCAGGCGGCCGCAGGGTGCTGCTGGTGGAAGTCGAAGGGCGGCAAGGCATTGCGCAGCTGTTCGACGTTCCGCCGTTGCCCTACGAGGAGCTGAAAATCGCCACCGCCGAGGGCGGCGGCCACGTCAACGCACTGGCTGTCGACATCGAGGCGGCGTTCCTGGAATACCTCGACATGTTCTACAACCTCGGCCTGGCCGGCCGGGCGATGCGCCGGATCGGTGCCATCGAGTTCGCAACGACGATCGCGCCCGGCCTGCGGGACGTTCTGCTCACCGGCAAGATCAAGGAGTCGGTGGTGCGACTGGACCGCAACAAGCGCCCGGCGTACGACGCGATCGTCGTCGACTCTCCCCCGACCGGCCGGATCGCCCGGTTCCTCGACGTCACAAAGGCCGTCTCGGACCTGGCCAAGGGCGGCCCGGTGCACTCTCAGGCCGACGGCGTGGTCAAGCTGCTGCACTCCGAGCAGACCGCGATCCATTTGGTGACCCTGCTCGAGGCGCTGCCGATTCAGGAGACCATCGAGGCCATCGAGGAACTCAAAGAACTCGGCCTACCCATCGGCAGCGTGATCGTGAACCGCAACATCCCGCCATTCCTGCCCGCCGCCGACCTCGCGAAGGCCGCCGAGGGCGACGTCGATGCCGACGCGGTGCGCGCCGGCCTCGACAAGGTGGGCATCCATCTGGGCGACGACGACTTCGCCGGGCTGCTGACGGAGACCATCGAGCACGCCAGTCGGATCAAGGCTCGCTCCGAGAGCGCTGAGCAACTCGACCGTCTGGAGGTTCCGCGCCTGGAGCTACCGACGATCGCCGACGGAGTGGATTTGGGAAGTCTGTACGAGTTGGCGGAAACACTTGCGCAGCAGGGTGTCCGATGAGTGATGCGAAGAGGACACAGCAGGTGGAAGTGACCACGACAATCGGAGTGAAGCGATGAGCACCGCGCCCCCAGTACTCGACATGAAGTCGATCCTGGCCGACAAGTCCAACCGGGTCGTGGTGTGTTGTGGCGCCGGTGGCGTCGGCAAGACCACCACCGCCGCGTCGATGGCGTTGCGCGCCGCTGAATACGGCCGCATCGTTGTGGTGTTGACCATCGACCCCGCCAAGCGGCTGGCGCAGGCTTTGGGAATCGAGGAGCTCGGCAATACCCCGCAGCGGGTACCGCTGGCGCCGGAGGTGACCGGTGAGCTGTACGCGATGATGCTCGACATGCGCCGGACGTTCGACGAGATGGTGGTCGAATACTCGGGATCCGAACGCGCACAGTCGATTCTGGACAACCAGTTCTATCAGACCGTCGCCACATCGCTGGCCGGCACGCAGGAATACATGGCCATGGAGAAGCTCGGTCAGCTGCTCGGACAGGACCGTTGGGATCTGGTGGTGGTGGACACCCCGCCGTCGCGCAACGCCCTGGACTTCCTCGACGCACCGAAGCGGCTCGGCAGCTTCATGGACGGCCGCCTGTGGCGGTTGCTGCTGGCGCCCGGTCGCGGCTTCGGCAAGCTGGTGACCGGTGTCGTCGGCCTGGCGATGAAGGCCATGTCGACCATCCTCGGTTCGCAGATGCTTTCGGACGCTTCGGCATTCGTGCAATCGCTGGATTCGACGTTCGGCGGTTTCCGCGAGAAGGCCGACCGCACCTACGAGTTGCTCAAGCGGCGCGGCACCCAGTTCGTGGTCGTGTCGGCGGCCGAGCCGGATGCGCTTCGCGAGGCGTCTTTCTTCGTCGACCGGCTCTCCGCGGAGGGCATGCCGTTGGCGGGGCTGATCCTCAACCGCACCCACCCGACGTTGTCCTCGCTCACCGTGGAGCGGGCCATCGACGGCATCGAGGGGTTGGAAGCCGCCGGCCCCGACAACGGGAACCAACTTGCGGCGGCGGTGCTGCAGATCCACGCCGACCGGGCGCAGACCGCGAAGCGGGAGGTGCGGTTGTTGTCGCGGTTCACGGGCGCCAATCCGCATGTTCCGGTGGTTGGCGTGCCCTCGTTGCCGTTCGATGTGTCGGATCTCGACGCCCTGCAGGCGATTGCCGATCAGATCACGGGAGAGACCGCGTAAAGAGAGTCCCGGCCGATCGGCCGGGACTCCTCGCGAAAATTAGCTGACGCTGCGGTGCTTGCGCTGCGCGGCGAAGAATTCCGACCAGGACACCACTTCGGGGTGCTGCTTGAGCAATGCGCGACGCTGACGTTCCGTCATGCCGCCCCACACACCGAATTCCACACGATTGTCGAGCGCATCCGCGCCACACTCGGCCATGACTGGACAGTGACGGCAGATGACGGCGGCTTTGCGCTGGGCGGCGCCGCGGACAAATAGCTCATCAGGGTCGGTTGACCGGCACAGAGCTTGCGAAACCCAAGCGATCCGGGCTTCCCCGTCCGCACCTGGGATGGATCCGTGCAAAAGCGCTGCGCTTGGCTTGCGAACAGCGGTCCGAATACCTGACACCGACGATCCCCTTCGTCCGGCCGCTGTCTGCGGCTGACAATCTTCAGGTGTAGGCCGCGTATGCGATCTACGCCACATTGCGACTTGGAGTGTTACCTGTATCGCACTGTCTGTTTAAGTTAGGTGGTCAGGTATCTTTTGCGCAACAGTTGAATCACAGGTTTTTTGGGACGACCGTCCAGACCGATCATGAACTGGCATTTTCTGACTATCGCGTAAATACCGTCGATATCCTCGTAGGCCGAGGGACGCTGCGCAAGACCAGTCCCGATCTCTCGTTACTCTGTAGCTCATGTCGGAACGCCCGCCAGCCGGGGCCACGATCATCAAGTTGGCCTGGTGCTGCCTGTTGGCCAGCGTGATACTCGCGGCGCTCCTATTTCCCGTGGTCGGCGGCGTGGGCCTGATTTCCAACCGCGCCTCCGATGTGGTGGCCAACGGCTCGGCCCAGCTGGTCGAGGGCGAAGTGCCCGCGGTGACCACCATGGTGGATGCCAAGGGCAACCCGATCGCTTGGCTGTACTCGCAACGTCGCTTCGAGGTTCCCAGCGACAAAATCGCCGACACCATGAAGCTGGCAATCGTGTCCATCGAGGACAAGAGATTTGCCGAACATAACGGTGTCGACTGGAAAGGCACGCTCACCGGCTTGGCCGGTTACGCCTCCGGCGACCTCGACACCCGCGGCGGCTCCACGATCGAGCAGCAGTACGTCAAGAACTACCAACTGCTGGTGATCGCCCAGACCGACGCCGAGAAGCGCGCGGCCGTGGAGACCACGCCGGCCCGCAAGCTGCGGGAGATCCGGATGGCGCTCACGCTGGACAAGACGTTCACCAAGCCTGAGATCTTGACCCGCTACCTGAACCTGGTCAGCTTCGGCAACGGCGCCTTCGGCATTCAGGACGCCGCCCAGACGTACTTCGGCATCGACGCCTCACAGCTGAACTGGCAGCAAGCCGCACTGCTGGCCGGGATGGTGCAGTCGACCAGCACGCTGAACCCGTACACGAACCCCGATGGCGCGCTGGCGCGCCGCAACCTCGTGCTCGACACGATGATCGACAACGTCCCCGGCAAGGCCGATGAACTGCGAGCCGCCAAGCAGGAACCGCTCGGCATCCTGCCGCAGCCGAATGAACTGCCGCGCGGCTGCATCGCCGCCGGCGATCGCGCATTCTTCTGCGATTACGTGCAGGAATACCTCGCGCGGGCCGGGATCAGCAAGGACCAGCTCGCCCGGGGCGGCTACCTGATCAAGACCACGCTGGATCCCGATGTGCAGAATTCGGTGAAGAGCGCCGTCGACTCGCTTGCCGCGCCGGATATCAACGGCATCGCCAGCGTGATGAGCGTCGTGTTGCCGGGCAAGAACGCTCACCCAGTGGTCGCGATGGTCAGTAACCGAACCTACGGCCTGAACTCCGCGGTCGGGGAAACCATGCAGCCGCAACCCTTTTCGCTCGCCGGCGACGGTGCGGGCTCGATCTTCAAGATCTTCACGACGGCCGCCGCGCTGGACATGGGCATGGGCATCAGCGCCAACCTCGACGCCCCCGCGCGCTTCGAGGCGAAAGGCCTCGGCAGTGGCGGCGCCAAAGGCTGCCCGCGGGACACCTGGTGTGTGCAGAACGACGGCAACTATCGCGGATCGATGAGCGTCACCGATGCGCTGGCCCAGTCGCCCAACACCGCGTTCGCCAAGCTGATTTCCCAGGTCGGCGTGCAGCGCACGGTCGACATGGCCGTCAAACTGGGCCTGCGTTCTTACGCCGAGCCCGGTACCGCGCGTCCGTACGATCCGGAGACCAACGAGAGCCTCGCCGACTTCATCAAGCGGCAAAATCTCGGATCGTTCACGCTGGGTCCCATTCAGGTCAACGCGCTCGAGTTGTCCAACGTCGCGGCCACGCTGGCCTCCGGTGGTACCTGGTGCCCGCCCAACCCGGTCGACAAGCTCTACGACCGCAACGGCAACGAGGTCTCGGTCACCACCGAGACCTGCGATCAGGTCGTGCCGGAAGGCTTGGCCAACACTCTGTCCAACGCGCTGAGCAAGGACGCCGTCAACGGTACCGCGGCAGGATCGGCCCGCGCGGTGGGCTGGGACCTGCCTACTTCGGGCAAGACCGGCACCACCGAGGCACACCGGTCCTCGGGTTTCCTCGGCTACACCAACCGCTATGCGGCGGCCGCCTACATCTACGACGACTCCACCACCCCGTCCGATCTGTGTTCCTACCCGCTGCGGCAGTGCAGCGACGGCAACCTCTACGGCGGTAACGAACCCGCCAAGACCTGGTTCACGGCGATGAAGCCGATTGCGACGAGCTTCGGCGACGTCGCGCTCCCGCCCACCGATCCGCGCTACGTCGACGGCGGCCCTGGCTCCCGGGTGCCAACCGTGTCGGGCCTGACGCAGGACGCGGCGCGCACCCGCCTGAAGGAATCCGGTTTCCAGGTGGCCGACCAGGCCAGCCCGGTCAACAGCACGTCGCCGGCCGGCACGGTGGTCGGCACGTCGCCGGGCGGCCAGACGATTCCCGGCTCGATCATCACGATCCAGATCAGCAACGGCATCCCGCCTGCCCCGCCGCCGCCTCCGCCTGGAGCTCCGCCGATACCGGGGGTCGACGGGGCGCCGTTCGGGCAGACCGTCGTCGAGATCCCCGGACTCCCGCCGATCACCGTTCCGCTGCTGGCCCCGCCTCCGCCGCCACCATGATCGGGTGAACGGCGGACGCGGGCAGTATTCTTGCCGGTATGGCTGTGCCGTCCGCTGTGAAGTCGTCCGCCCTCGTGGCCGCCGGCTCGGCCGCGCTTGCGGTCGGCTACGCCACGGTGATCGAACGCAACGCGTTCGTCGTTCGCGAAGTGACCATGCCGGTGCTGTCGCCCGGCTCCACGCCGTTGCGGGTGCTGCACCTCAGCGATATCCATATGCGCCCGGCGCAGCGGCACAAGCAGGCCTGGCTGCGTGAACTCGCCCGCTGGGAGCCCGACCTGGTGGTCAACACCGGCGACAACCTGTCCCACCCCAAGGCCGTGCCCGCGGTGGTGCAGGCAGTCGGGGACCTGTTGTCGGTGCCGGGTGTCTTCGTGTTCGGCAGCAACGACTACTTCGCCCCGAAGTTCAAGAACCCCGCACGGTACCTGTACGACAGCAACGGTCGTATCCACGGCAAGCCGCTGCCCTGGCAGGACCTGCGCGCGGCGTTCACCGAGCGCGGCTGGCTGGATCTGACCCACAACCGCCGCGACTTCGAGGTGGCCGGGCTGACGATCGCCGCCGCCGGCGTCGACGACCCGCATCTGGGCCGGGACCGCTACGACACCATCGCCGGGCCGCCGTCACCTGCGGCCAACCTGACCCTCGGCGTCGCGCACGCGCCCTACACCCGGGTGCTCGACCGCTTTGCCGCCGACGGCTATCAGCTGATCATGGCCGGCCACACGCACGGCGGACAGTTGTGCGTGCCGTTCTACGGCGCCTTGGTCACCAACTGCGATCTGGACCGCTCACGCGTCAAGGGTGCCTCGCGGTGGGGCGCCGACACCGCCCTGCACGTGTCGGCAGGCATCGGCACCGGGCCGTTCGCGCCGTTCCGGTTCTGCTGCCGTCCCGAGGCCACGCTGCTGACTTTGGTGGCCGCGCCGACCGGCGGGCATGACGAGACGCGAAGCGTGGTGCGGTCCAGCCCCACCGCCTCGGTGCGGTGAGCGCCGCCGCCTGCTGTCCCCGCCGGCGATGACTTCGGTCGCCGCACACACCCGGCCGCGCGGCTGGGTGGACAACGCAATCCGTCTGATCGAGGCCGATAGCCGGCGCAGCGCGGACACCCATCTACTGCGATACCCGCTACCGGCGTCGTGGAGCGGCGGTGTGGACATCGCGCTGTATCTCAAGGACGAGTCGACGCACATCACCGGCAGTCTCAAACACCGGCTGGCCCGGTCGCTGTTTCTGTACGGGTTGTGCAACGGCTGGATCGGCGAGCACACCACGGTCGTCGAGGCCTCCTCAGGATCGACAGCGGTGTCCGAGGCCTACTTCGCCGCGTTGTTGGGACTGCCGTTCGTCGCCGTGATGACCGCCTCGACGAGCGCGTCGAAGGTGAAGCTGATCGAGGCGCAGGGCGGACGGTGTCATTTCGTCGACGAGCCCGGCGAGGTGTACACGGCGGCTCAGCGAATCGCCGAGGAGACCGGTGGCCACTACCTGGACCAGTTCACCAACGCCGAGCGGGCCACCGACTGGCGGGGCAACAACAATATCGCCGAGTCGATCTACGACCAGATGAGTGCCGAACGCCATCCGATCCCGACGTGGATCGTGGTGGGCGCCGGCACCGGGGGCACCAGCGCCACGATCGGGCGCTATGTCCGGTATCGACGCCATGAAACGAAGTTGTGCGTGGTCGACCCGGAGAACTCGGCGTTCTTCCCGTCCTACGCGCACGGCCGCGACGTCGTCACCGGAGCACCGTCGCGAATCGAGGGCATCGGGCGTCCGCGCGTCGAGCCGTCGTTCCTGCCGGAGATCGTCGACCGCATGGTGAGCGTTCCCGATGCCGCATCGATCGCGGCAGCACATCACGTCTCGCGCGTATTGGGCCGTCGCGTCGGGCCCTCGACGGGAACGAACGTCTGGGGCGCGTTCGGCCTGTTGGCCGAGATGGTCGCGACCGGGGTCGGCGGCTCGGTGGTCACCCTGATCGCCGACAGCGGCGACCGATACGCCGACACGTACTACAACGCCGACTGGTTAGCGGGTCACAACCTCAACCCCGGCGAGCACGCAGACGCACTGGCCGAGTTCGAACGATCCTGCGGCTGGGTCTGGTCCGGCTCGTCGACGACGTCGTAGTCACCGGTCACCACCAGCCACAGCGCTGCGAGCAGGAAGAAACCCCCGTACACCACGGCCCCCAAAGCGGTCATCATCCGCCCCACCTTTCGCTGCTCGGCGCATTTGTGTCGCCGTCAGTTTCCATAACGCCACCGACAAGTCAGATCCATCCCGCGACACGCCGTGAACTTCGCCGAGAGCCCAACAAGCCGTTTGGCTTCTCACCGGTCGCGTGCGATACGCTGTCGAGGCTTCACGCGGGGTGTGGCGCAGCTTGGTAGCGCGCTTCGTTCGGGACGAAGAGGTCGTGGGTTCGAATCCCGCCACCCCGACTGCGAAAAGTACGAAGGCCTCGATCGATTATTCGATTGAGGCTTCTTTCGTTTCCTACCGGCTTTTCTCTACAGCCCCAGCGCTCGGTAGATGCCGGCCCGCTCGCGATAGGCGTCCGGCAGGGGCGCGAAGATCGTCCAGTCGTGGAACTGGCCCGTCCTGAGCACGAACGTGAAGTCCGCACCCGCGGCGGTGGCTTTGTCACGCAAGCGCAGCGCCTGCTGGGTCAGCAGATCCCGAGAGCTCGAGTAGACCGTCGTCGGCGGCAGTCCGCTCAACGAGCCGAAGATCGGGCTGACGACGGGATCATTCGCGGCAAGATCACCCGCCCACGTCAGAAGGTTGTTGTCATGCCCATCGTGGGGGTTGCCCAGCAGCGGGTCGTCGACCGGATTGGGGAACGTGTCACTGAGGTCGAGCGCCGGGGCCAGGAGCAGGAGGCGATGCGGCTGGGTGCCGTTGCGCTTGACGATCTCCTGCAGCGCGGCCAAGGCGATGGTGCCGCCGGCCGAGTCCCCCATCACGCTCACGTTGTCCGAGCCGTGCGCGGCGATCTGCGCGCCGATGAAGTCAGCCATCACCGGAATGTCGGTTGCCGCAGTGCCAACGGGCGCAAGGGTATACAGCGGGACCACGATCGTCGCATGCGTATCGCGGGCCATGTCGGTGTAGGTCCACCAATGGAAGATGCTGATCTGGCCGATGAACGAGCCGCCGTGAATGGCCACCACGTACTGGCCGCTCGGATCGCGCGGCGTCAGCGTCCACACGGCCATGCCCTCGTATTCCGTCTTCTGCGCTGTGATGCCGGAAAGCAGGAAGAAGTCTGGTTTGCCGTCGGTGAAGAACGGAATCTGCGCGCTGGTTCCACTCAAGCTGAACGGCAGATTGAAGGTCTTGGTGACGAAGTTGATGACGCGCAGGCCGGCCACCACCGCGCGCTGGAAAATCGTGGGCGGCGGACCGCTGTACAAGCTCTCGTCGACCGGCGGCACCGCCTCGACGGCAGCTGCCTGCGCCGTCGCGGTCGCCCTGGCCGACGATGCATGGGCGACCGCATAGGTGGTGGGATTTACCACCAAAGATGTTGTGGCATTTGCCTTTTCCGCTGCTAGCGCAGGCGAGACCACATCCTGGTTGCCGCGCCGTGCGGCACCGAGAACTGAGAGTGCCACCGCCACGACGTTGGGCGTCTTAGGCGCGGGGAGTGTGGACGTGATCCGCACCGGATTCGAAACCACCGACAGCGCTTGCGATTTCGTTACTGGAAGAGGTTTCTGTCGAGCGCTGGACGCGAATGTGTTCTTGGTCGACGCCGCCGACGAGGACGGGCCGGCCGATGCGGATCCGGTGTCCGCCCACGCGACAGCCTGCGCGGTCAACGCTATGCCCGCACCCACCCCGAGGGCAGCGGCAAGCCCACCGATTCGTCCGACGAACACGCCTGCTGCCATGGCCTGACCTCCCGACGACGCTGTGGCTAGGCCGAAGGTAGCAGGACTGCCCTGGTCGCACCCCTATTCTTCGAGGTCGTCAGCCAGGCGAACACCGACACAGCCGTCTGCCGGCCATGCGGCAACGGACCAGCCTCAACGTGTGCGCGTCAGAACGGCGGAGGCGGCAGCCCCGGCGGCGGGGGGAGCGGGGGCGGGCCGGGTAGCGGCGGCGAGCCCGGCAGGAACGGAATCCACGGCGGCGGCGGCAGCGCGGGCGGCGGCGGCAGCGGCGGCGGTCCGATCGCGGGCGGCGGAGGCAGTGGACCGAGCGCCGGCGGCGGTGGCAGCGCGGGGGCTGCCGGAGGCGGAGGCAACACCGGAGCTGCCGGCAATGCGGCAACCGCGGGCGGCGGCGGCAGCGCGGGGGCTGCCGGAGGCGGAGGCAACACCGGAGCTGCCGGCAACGCGGCTGCCGGCAACGCGGCTGCCGCCGGAACCGCAGCTGCCGCCGGAACCGCCGCCGCTGCCGGAACCGCCGCACCCGTCAAGGCCGCGAGCGGATTCCTTCCGTTCTGGAATGCGGAGAACACCAGCGCAGAGCCCACACTGCCGGCCACAGCGGTAGTGCCACCGATCGCACCATTGGCGATCGGTACCCCGATGGCGAGCCCGACATTTTGCGCGGCCTGGTCCTGGGCCGTCTGACGGGCCTCGTCCACTGAACGACCGATGGTGTTGTTGTACGTGTTCGTCAAGCTGTCGAGGTACGTCTGCAGATCCGACCCCTGATCGGCCGTCGCACTGGGGGCGGCTGCACCCGTGCCAGCCGCCGCAAACAGCGTTCCCAGCGACAACGAAGTCGCGGCCACCGCTCGAAGCGATGTATGACGAAGGCTCATATCGGCCTCCTTCCTGATGGCGCCATAGTATCGGGCCGGACGAGAAACCGACACTTACGTTTTTCTAAGGTGATGAGAATCCGGCCAGCAACGTGACAAAGCCTCAGTTCAGGTTGATGAAACGCTGTCATCGTCCCGGCTCACAGCGCTGCTGCGGCCGCCTGACCAGCGGCGCGCCCGGAGAACAGGCAGCCACCGAGGAACGTCCCCTCGAGCGCGTTGTAGCCGTGCACGCCACCGCCGCCGAACCCGGCGACCTCCCCCGCCGCGTACAGACCGTCGATCGGCTTGCCGTCCATTCCCAGCGCTCGTGACGACAGATCGGTCTGAATGCCGCCGAGGGTTTTTCGCGTCAGGATATGCAGCTTCACCCCGATCAGCGGCCCCGCACCCGGGTCGAGGATCCGATGCGGCGCCGCGGTCCGGCCGATGCGGTCCCCGATGTAGCGGCGCGAGTTGCGAATGCCTTGAACCTGCGCGTCTTTGGCGTACGGGTTCGCCATCTGCAGGTCGCGCGCCTCGATCTGCCGGCGAATCAGCCCCGCATCCAGTAACGGTTCAGGTGTCAGCGCATTCATCTTCGACACCAGCTCGTCGAGGCTGTCGGCCACCACGAAGTCCGCTCCGTTGCGCTTGAAGGCCTCCACGGGCGCCGGCGCGCCCTTGCTGAACAGTCGCTCCTTGAGAAACCCGGCGCGGTCCTTGCTGGTGATGTCCGGGTTCTGCTCGGAGCCCGACAGAGCGAACTCCCGCTCGATCATCTTCTGGGTCAGGATGAACCAGCTGTGGTCGTACCCGGCGATTTCCGGGGTGGTACGCAGATAGCGCAACGTGCCCAGGGTGTCGTAGCCGGGCAGGTACGGCTGGGGCAGCCGCCGGCCCAGCGCGTCGAACCACATCGATGACGGCCCCGGCAGGATCCGGATGGCATGGTCCGGCCAGATCGGCGCCCAGTTCTGAACGCCTTCGGTGTAGTGCCACATCCGGTCTCGGTTGACCAGCCGCACGCCGCCGCCGGCGGCGATGTCGAGCATCCGGCCGTCGACATAGGCGGGCACGCCGGTGATCATCGACGTGGGCGGTGTTCCCATCCGCTGCGGCCAGTACCGCCGGACGGCGTCGTGGTTCCCGCCGATACCTCCGGTCGTCACAATGACAGCCTGTGCGTGTAATTCGAAGTCTCCGAGGCGGTCCCGATTCGACGGCGCGCCGCGGGGAGCGTCGTCGGGTGCCAGCACCGTGCCCCGCACACCGGTCGCGACCCCGTCCGCGATGACCAGTTCGTCGACCCGGTGCCGGTGCCGGAAGGTCACCAGCCCGCGCTCGGCGGCTGCCAGCGCGGAGTCGACGAACGGCTCGACCACGCCGGTGCCGGTGCCCCATGCGACGTGGAAGCGCGGCACCGAGTTGCCGTGCCCGTCGGCGCGCAGATCACCCCGCTCGGCCCATCCGACGGTTGGCAGGAACGTGATGCCGTGCCCGAGCAGCCAGGGGCGCTTTTCACCGGCAGCGAACTCGACGTAGGCGCGGGCCCAACGCACCGCCCAGCTGTCCTCGTCGTCGACCCGGTCGAATTGCGCACTGCCGGACCAGTCGCCCCAGGCGAGCTCGAAGCTGTCCTTCACGCCCAGCCGGCGCTGCTCGGGGGTGTCGACCAAGAACAGGCCACCGAACGACCAGAATGCCTGCCCACCGAGGTTGGCCTCGTTCTCCTGGTCGAGCAGCAGCACCTTCTTACCGCGCCTGGTCAGTTCGTGGGTGGCGACAAGACCGGCCAGGCCGGCGCCGATCACGATGACGTCTGCGTCCATTTGATCTGAGCCCCTTCGGTGTCGAGAGGATTATCGTCCCCCCATGACGGAAATCAGTTTCGATCGGTGGTACCGGCCACTGGCTGCTCCGCTGGGACTGGGCCCCGGCCGTTGCGACGTCTCGGTCGCCGGCGCAACCTTGCACGTGTCGATGGGCTGAAGTTTCTCGGCCGACATTCCTCTGGCGCCGATCACCGACGCCAGAGCGGCGACGGGGCCGTTTCTCGGGTGGGGAGTACACGGGTGGCGAGGCCGATGGCTGGTGAACGGCTCGTCGAAAGGTGTGGTCGAGCTGAGCATCGATCCGCCGGTACAGGCCAAGGTGGTCGGAGTTCCCACGACACTGCGGACGCTACTCGTCAGCGTCACCGACCCCGACGCCCTGATCGCCGCTTGCTCAGGCAAGTAAAACCGCAACTGAAGTGACAGAAGGGGTTTAGCTCCACGCCTCAGTGGGGACAAGCTTTAGGTGACGCTTGCTCCCACAGTTGTAGAACCGCGCCTCCCCGAAGCTCGTGGCCCGGTGTCGATGGCGGTCCTCGAGCTTCTCACCGAACGCGCGCCCCGCAATCATCTGCACCGGATCGACGTGTCACTGCATGACTCCGATCCCTACGGCGTCGACATCCAGCTCGCGCTCTACGTCTGCTACGAGCTGCACTACCGCGGATTCACCGGCGTCGACCCGGGCTGGGAGTGGAACCCGGGACTGCTGCATCTGCGCGCCCAACTCGAAGAGATGTTCCTGACGGCTGTGCAGCGCGATGTCGGTGACATCGGCCCCGAAGACACCGCCGATGCCGAGATGGCGAAGCTGACGGTAGAGCCGGCCGGCGGCACCGGACCGTCCTACTTCCTGCGCAGCAAGGGCACCTGGGAGCAGATGCAGGAGTATTTCGTACATCGCTCGCTCTACCACCTCAAGGAGGGCGACCCGCACGCATGGGCCATCCCCCGGCTGACCGGCCTGGCCAAGGCGGCGTTCGTGGCCATCGAGTTCGACGAATTCGGTGGTGGCAGAAGCGATCACGTGCATCAGCAGCTTTTCGCCGACCTCATGGTCGCCGCCGGCCTGGACGCGAGTTACCTCGGCTACATCGACGCGGTGCCCACCGAGTCGCTCGCTGTGGTGAACCTGATGTCACTGTTCGGCCTGCACCGCGCCTATCGGGGCGCCGCGATCGGACACTTCGCCTCCACCGAGATCACCTCGTCGCCGGGGTCGCGCCGACTGGTCGATGCCATGGAGCGCATGGGTGCGCCGGACACCTGCGCACGGTTCTACCGTGAGCATGTGGAGGCTGACGCCGTGCACGAGCAGGTGGTGCGTACTGACGTCGTCGGCGACCTGGTGAGCCGAGAGCCGGCGCTGGACCGGGATGTCGTCTTCGGAATCCGGGCCCACCTGATGGTGGAGGACCGGCTCGCCGATCACCTGATGCGCTGCTGGACCAGCGGGCGCAGCTCGCTACGCCGGCCGCTCAGTAGCTGAAGATTCGCCGTCGCCGGTACGCCGGCGACGACGATGGCTGGTGTCGCACAGCGGATAGGTCTTGCTGCGCTTGCACATACAGATGGCCACCATGAAGCGGTCGGACTCGACGACAGAGCCGTCGGGCATCTCGATCCGGACCGGCCCCTGCACCATCATGGGGCCGCCGCTGACGATCCGGACCACCCGGGGTTCGGCGTCGCTCACCGCTTTTCCGCGCGAATCACCACGATTTCCTCCTCCCGCCTTCCGGCAGGAAGCATACCGATCTTCTCCATCCACAATGCCCGGGCGCTCAGCACCGGCCCGAACGGAATGACCTGGCTGAGAACGACGTCCGCGTCCAGTCCTGTGCCACGCAACCGGGCCAGCGACTGCTCGGTGTCCGAAAACTCCGACTGGACAATGAGCATCGTTCCCCAGTCACTGAGTAGTTCGGCAGCCGAGTCGCACAGCGGATTGAGCACCTGGCGGCCGTCGACACCGGCATTCCATGCCGTGGGCGGGCCCACTTCGGCAGAGATGTCCTCGAGGTGTGCGTCGGGACTCGTTGGTACGTAAGGCGGATTGGAGACCACGAGGTCAAAGGGACCGGCCGCGAGAGCATCTCCCCAAGTACCCAGCCGAGCGTCGACACCGACGCCGGCGTCGTCGGCGTTGGCGGTCGCACATCGAACTGCCTTGGGGCAGATATCGAATGCGGTAACACTGTGGGCTCCCAATTGTGCGGCCGCGATCGCGATCACGCCGCTTCCCGTGCAGAGATCGACGACACGGCGGCCGGTAACTGCGCCAGTGAGGGTCATGGCTTCGATGAGCAATTGCGAATCATGTTGCGGCGCATACACGCCAGGAACAACGGCAACCGAACTTTGAAGGTCGGGGTAGAGAATGGTCAACATTGGCCTTTCGACAGTCGATCGCGCCCGTGTTTTCTCACCGCGCTGCGAGATACATGCCCCATTACGGGGGCGTTAAACCCGCTGGTGTGTTTGCCCGCGTCGCCGACCGGGAAGGCGTTGGGTGTGAAAGCTTCCGATCTTGCAGCCCTTCCGATCGCCGCCGGCGCCGCACTACGGCAGCGCCGCTTCTTCCATCCCAGCGGCGTGTTGGCCAATGGCACGATCGAGCGGTTGTCGCCACCGCATGAAGGCCTTCCGGTCGAATCCGGCAACGTGGTCGGTCGCATCTCGAAAGCGGTCGGCCTTCCGGGCACCCTGCCGGATGCCGCCGGGCTTGCCTGGCGGATGCCTCCTGCCCCGTTCGCGGCGACCCCGTGGGATGTCCTGCTGGTGTCTGCGGGTTTCGGGTCGAGCGCCCTCGTGCCCAACCGCATGGCGTTGCGTGCCGTGACATCATGGTCTGAGGCCGTGTACTCGAGCCTGCTGCCGCTGCGATACGAGGGCGAGTTGTGGTGGATCCGAGCTCGCATGACCACACCCGTAGGCGGCTCAGGATTGTCGCTACACGCAGTGCACCAACGGATCAACGGCGACGGCCTCGACTTCGACATCGAGCAAGCGCGTGGGAATGGCGAATTCGAGCCGATGGCGAGCCTGCGGCTCACCGAGGTGGTGCCGCTGAACCAGCAAGGCGAGCACGACGTCTCCTTCGATCCGGTCCGGCACAGTGCACCGGAAGTGCAGGTCTGGCCGGAGTGGTTGCGAAACCTCCGGGCCACGGCATACCGCAGCAGCCGAGAAGGACGCGACGCCGAGTCCTAGTCGGGTGGCTCCTGGTCAGGGGATTCGGCGACGTCAGGGGTCACTTCGCGCGTGGCCATCCCACCCTGGCCGCCCTTGTCCGCCGGACCGGGCCTGCCGCCGCGCGGCGCGTCTTGGTGATCGTCGGTGTAATCGGCGTGGTCTTCCTCATCCGAGGTGCGGTCGGTCATGACGACCGGAATTACCCGGCGTCATCCGTTTCAACCCATTGGTGGGGGGTATCACGCCACCACAACGCCGATAACGAGGGGAAATGCCCGTGGATGCATTGACTTTCTTACGTGCCGACCACGAAGGTGTGCTCGGAATGTTCGAGGTGCTCGACGGTGCGCCGTCGGGTGAGGGTGCGATGGACAGCGGTCTGGGCACCATGGTGACGAACCTGATCATCGCCGAGTCCCAGCACGAGGCGATCGAGGAGCAGTTGTTCTGGCCATTCGTGCGCAAGGCGCTCGACAACGGTGACGAACTGGCCGACCAGGCGATCGCTCAGGAACAGGAGGGCAAGAAGCTGCTCCAGCGGCTGGAGGACGGTGGACCGGGCGAGGCCGATTACCACAAGGCCTTGGCGGCGTTTATCAAAGCGGGACGGAAACACATCGCTTTCGAGCAGGACCAGGTGTGGCCGCTGCTGCATTCGGCGGTCGGCCACGCCGAGCTCGAGCAGCTCGGCCAGAAGTTGGCTCTCGCCAAGAAGATCGCGCCGACGCGTCCCCATCCGAACACTCCGCCGAGTTCCATGGTCCAACAAACCATCGGGTCCGCCGCAGGTATCGTCGACCACGCGCGAGACGTTGTGACCGGTCGTGCCGGTGAGAACCCACCTGACCCGCAGGGCCGCTGAGAGAGGGCCACGTACGAAAAGACCGGTGCCGGAAATACTTTCCGGCACCGGTCTTTGACTGCGTCAGCTGGTCGGGCTGTGCTGCTCGTGGGTGAACGGCTTCGCGCTGTCCACCTTCGGCGTACCTTGAGGATTGCGTTCCGATCCCTTGTTCTGCCATGCCGAACTGCCGACCCAGTCCGTGGGGTTCTCGATGTACTTCCACTCCATGCCGTCAGGCCACGGGCCCTGGCCTTCGTTCCACGGCCCGCGCACCGAGCCTTCACCGTCGGACATGTTGAGTGCCACGTTCTGGAACCGCTCGTCGCCGGGCAACTGACCGGGCGGAAAGTTCACCGGAAGGTCGTTGAGCGCCGAGGTGAATTGCTGGAAGTGCGTGACTTCGCGAGTCATGAGAAAGCTCAGGGTGTCCTGAACGCCAGGGTCGGTCGTGAATTGCTTGAGATATTCGTACACGACCTTGGCCCGCGACTCCGCCGCGATGTTGCTGCGCAGGTCGACAGTCGGATCGCCGTTGGAGTTCACATATGCACCGCTCCATGGTGCACCCGCCGAATTGCCAACATCCGGTCCGGCTCCGGTCAGGGCGAAATGCAAGGGATTCACCGCCACCGAGTGGATGATTTGGTCGCGGCCGTCCCCGCTGGCGACCGCGGGCATCCAATCGCAGATGTCGTTGGCCTGCTTGAGGTCGTCGTTGAGACCGTCGAGCAACATCGTGATCATCGACCCGACCATCTCGAGATGGCTGAGTTCCTCGGTCGCGATGTCCATGAATAGGTCGTACATCCGGGGGTTCTTCCGCCGCAGGACGAACGCCTGGGTGAAGTATTGCATTGCTGCTGCCAGTTCGCCATTGGCTCCACCAAACTGCTCCTGCAACAGCTTCGCGAACCTCGGGTCGGGCTGAGTGACCCGGACGTCGAATTGAAGATCTTTGTTGTGGATGAACATCCGTACCCCTTCTACTTGTTTGGGTTTGGCTCGGTTACCCGACAGTTTTGGTGCCAAACGCCATACGAGATAAGGGATTTACAATCAGTTGGCGGCGTCCCGCAGCTTCGCCAACAACGGTTCGGCCGCCTTCGCCAGGAACTCGTCCTGCCCCTCGTCACCGATCTGCACAAGTGCGATGTCGGTGAACCCGGCTTCCCAGTACTCCTTCACCGATTCGACGATGGCGTCAAGATCGGGTCCGCACGGAATGCTCTCCGCGACGTCCTGCGGTCTGACGAACTGGGTGGCGCCCGCGAATCCGGCGGGGGTGGGCAGGTCGGCGTTGACGTCCCAGCCGCCGCCGAACCAGCGGAACTGGTCGTGTGCCCGTTGGATCGCGGCGTCGCGGTCGGTGTCCCAGCACACCGGGATCTGCCCGATGACCCGGCCACCCCCTGCCAGACCGGTGGCTTGGCGCGCCCCGTGCCAGGCGTCGACCAGTTTTCCGTCGGGTTCCACCGCGATCAGGTGGTCACTCACGGTCGCGAAGCTCTCCACGGAACGCTCGCCCGACATCGCGACGCCGATGGTGACCGGTTCGTCGGGGATGTCCCAGATCCGTGCCGAATCGACCTCGAAGTAGTCGCCCTTGTGGTCCACGAGATCACCGCTCAACAGCTCGCGGATCACCACGATCGCCTCTTTGAGCATGTCCTGGCGCCGCTGGACCGTCGGCCACCCCTTACCGACGACGTGTTCGTTGAGGTTCTCACCGGAACCCAGACCCAGGGTGAATCGGCCGTCGGCCAGGATCTGCAGTGTGGCGGCCTGTTGCGCGACAACAGCGGGGTGATAGCGCATGGTCGGACAGGTCACGTAGGTGTAGAGCGCCACCCGGTCGGTGGCGTGTGCGACCGCGCCCAGCGTCGTCCAGGCATTGGGAGCGTGCCCTTGGGAGGTCAGCCACGGTGAGAAGTGGTCACTGGAGACTTCGAAGTCGAAGCCTGCTTGTTCAGCCGAAACAGCGTAGCGCACAAGGTCTTTGGGCCCGCTCTGCTCGGTCATGAGGGTGTATCCGAAGCGCGTCATGCGCGACGAGTACCCCGACGCCGGCGAGTGAAACGACTACAGGCGCGCTTTGACCGCCGCGGACAGCCGCGAACCGTCGGCCTTACCCGCGGCGATCGCGTTGGCCGCCTTCATCACCAAACCCATCTGCTTGGTCGACGGGCGCTCACCGATCTCCTC
Organism: Mycolicibacterium aromaticivorans JS19b1 = JCM 16368; assembly: GCF_000559085.1. NCBI lineage: Bacteria > Bacillati > Actinomycetota > Actinomycetes > Mycobacteriales > Mycobacteriaceae > Mycobacterium > Mycolicibacterium aromaticivorans. The sequence goes on from NZ_JALN02000001.1 coordinate 2,251,372, forward strand.
GGCCACCTGTGCGATAGCAGTGTCGGCTACATCGGCCACCTCGGCATCGGTCAGCGGAGTCGGCAGGTACTCGTCGATGATCCGCGCCTCGGCGTGTTCCTCTGCTGCCAGCTCGCCGCGCCCGTTCTGGGTGTAGATCTCGGCGGACTCGCTGCGTTTCTTGGACTCCCTCGCAAGGACCTTCAGCACGTCCTCGTCGGAGAGGTCCCGCGCCTGCTTGCCGGCGACCTCCTCGGTCTGGATCGCCGCAAGCAGCAGCCGCAGCGTCGCGGTTCGCAACTTGTCCTGGGTCTTCATCGCTTCGGTGAGGTCCGATCTGAGCCGGTCCTTGAGCTCCGCCATGGCGCAAACGCTACGCGCCCGGGATGGCGAGGACGTTGAGAAATACTTCGCCGCTCGACAGGATGGGCTGATGAGCTACGACGTCGGGGCTGTTCGCCGGTGACGGTACCCCCAGGACCGCCGCCGGGATGGCCTGGTCAACCGCCCTTCCCGCCTTCCGGATATCCCCCGCCGGGTTACCCGCCGCCGGGCTACGGGCCGCCGGGATATCCCCCGCCGGGCTACGGCCCCCCAGGGTTCCCGCCACCGGGCTACGGCCCCCCAGGGTTCCCGCCACCGGGCTACGGCCCCCCAGGGTTCCCGCCACCGGGCTACGGCCCCCCAGGGTTCCCGCCACCGGGCTACGGCCCCCCAGGGTTCCCGCCGCCCGGTTACGGCCCGCAGCTGCCCATGGCAGCCAAACCGGGCATCATTCCGCTGCGGCCGCTGTCGCTGAGCGACATCTTCAACGGCGCAGTCGGCTACATCCGGGCCAACCCGAAGGCGACGCTGGGTCTGACAACGGTCGTCGTGGTGATCACTCAGGCGCTCGCTCTCATCCTGCAGCTGGGTCCGCTGCTTTCGATGGGCAAGGTGGGCGCGCAGCGCGGCGAGGAGCTGTCCATGCCGGCGATGTTGGGCTCCGCGGCGTCCAGTGCGACTAGCGCGCTGACGACCGCTCTGGCTGGGATTCTGCTGTCCGGCATGCTCACCGTCGTCGTGGGCCGAGCGGTCTTCGGCACCAAGATCACCGTCGGCGAGGCGTGGCAGCGCGTCCGCGGCAGGCTGTGGGCACTGATCGGCTTCAGCGCCCTGGAAGTCCTCGCCGTCCTCCTGGTGGCCGGCGTGGTCGTGGCGGTCATCGCCGGTATTGCGGTGGCCGGCAACGGCACCGCTGCGGTGATCGTGGGCATTCCGCTGGTGCTCGGGTTGATCGCTGCGGTGGCCTACCTGTACACCGCACTGTCGTTCGCGCCCGCGGCCGTCGTACTCGAGCGCAAGCCGATCATGGCATCCATCCGGCGCTCGTTTGGCTTGGTACGCAACCACTTCTGGCGCATATTCGGCATTCGGCTGCTCGCATCGGTGGTGGCCGGTGTCATCGCCGGAGCGGTCGCCGTTCCGTTCAGCATCGCCGGGCAGGTGTTCCTTCTCGGAGCGGACTCCTCGGGACCGATAATCCTCGCCACCACATTGACCGCCATTGGAGGTGCGATCGCCCAGATCATCGTCGCGCCGTTCACCGCAGGTGTGACGGTGCTGCTGTACACCGACACCCGCATTCGCGCGGAGGCCTTCGATCTGGTGCTGCAGACCGGTGCCACCGCGGCGCCGGCGGAATCCGCGGCTGCCGACGATTTGTGGCTCACACCGCTGCGCTGACGCGCCGGATCACCATGTCTGTCATCGACATCGACCGGGAGGCCGCGCACGACGCGGCCCAGCGTGAGCTGGCCAAACCGATCTACCCGAAGGAATCGTTGACCGACAGGCTCAATGAGTGGCTTCAGGAACTGCTGTATCGGTTGATCGCAAAGGGGTCTTCCATTCCGGGCGGGTGGCTGACCATCGCGGTGCTGGCGATCGTGGTGCTGGTGGCGTTCATTTTCGCGGTGCGGATCGCCAGGCAGACGATGCGCACCAACCGGGGTGGCGACGTGGGACTGTTCGGCACGCGCGAACTCAGCTCGGCCGAACACCGGGAAATTGCTGAGACGTATGCGGCGCAAGGTAACTGGGCTGCGGCCATCCGGCACCGGCTTCGTGCGGTGGCCCGCCACCTGGAGGAGACCGGTCTGCTCAACGCTGTCCCCGGCCGTACCGCCAACGAACTCGCCGCGGATGCCGGCCAGCTGCTGCCGGCGTTCGACGGTGACTTACGCCGGGCGGCAACGGTGTTCAACGATGTCACCTACGGCGAACAGCCGGGAACCGAACCGAACTACCGGATGGTTGCCGTCCTCGACGACGCCCTACGCCGGCATGCAAACCCGGCCGGTTCCGATGTCGATGCTCCCGTCGTCGCCGACACCTGGGTTCCGCTGCGGTGAGCGCCACCCTCGGCCGGCGGTGGCGCACCGGGCGCTGGATTGCTCTGGCGCTGATTGTGATCTCGGCGATCGCGGCGGTCAGCGCGTTCCTCACCGCACCTCGACCGGGCGGCCGGATGGATCCGGACTCGACCAGCCCCGACGGCGCGCACGCCCTGGTCACCCTGCTGCGCGACCGCGGTGTCGACGTTGTCGTCGCCGGGAGCGTGGCGGATGTCGAGAAAGCCGCCCGTCCGGACACCCTGCTGCTGGCGGCCGAGACCTACAACACCCGCGGCGAGGATCTGCTGGCCAGGCTGGCGGATGTCCCCGGCGACCGCTTGCTGCTGGAACCCACCTCGCGAGCGCGGCAGGCGCTGGCCGCCGACATCCGACTCGGCGGCGCCAGCATGCTGACCTCCGAGCCCGATTGCGATCTGCGCGAGGCGAACCGCGCCGGAACCGTCCAATTGGGCGCCACCGACACCTATGAGAAAGCCGGCGCCGTCGACGTGACTCGCTGTTACGGCGGCGCGGTGGTGCGCTATCAGGACGGCGGCCGCACCGTGACCGTGGTCGGTAGCGCGGACTTCATGACAAACGGCGGCCTACTCAGCGAGGGCAACGCCGCGCTGGCGTTGAATCTGGCCGGTGACCGGCCCCGCCTCATCTGGTATGCGCCGCAGAAGCCGGAAGGTGAAGGGGCAGAAGGATCGTCGCTGACGGATCTGATGCCCGACGCGGTCAACTGGCTCGTCTGGCAGCTGTGCCTGGTGGTGGTGCTGCTGGCCGTCTGGCAGGGCCGGCGGTTGGGGCCGCTGGTCGCCGAGAAACTGCCTGTGGTGGTGCGGGCCTCCGAGACAGTCGAGGGTCGCGCTCGGCTCTACCGGTCGCGCCGAGCCCGCGGACAAGCCGCCGAGGCCCTGCGTACCGCGACGCTGCAGCGGCTGTCCCCGCGGCTCGGCCTGGGCCCCAACGCCTCTCCCGCGGCGGTGACATCTGCGGTTTCGCAGCGCTACGCCGGGGACCCGACCGCCGTGCAGCATCTGCTGTTCGGGCCGCCCCCGTCGACCGATACCGATTTGCTCCAACTAGCCCATGCACTCGACGACATCGAAAGGCAGGTCACGACGTCGTGACGAATTTTGCCCAGCCTCCCACACCCATCGCCGAGCATGACGCCGCGCGCAGCGCCCTGCTCGCCCTGCGCGGCGAGATCGCCAAAGCCGTGGTCGGGCAGGACGCCGTGGTGAGCGGGCTGGTGATCGCCCTATTGTGCCGCGGACACGTTCTCCTGGAGGGTGTTCCGGGGGTGGCGAAGACACTGCTGGTTCGGGCGATGTCGGCCGCGCTGCAACTGGACTTCAAGCGCGTGCAGTTCACGCCGGATCTGATGCCGGGTGATGTCACCGGGTCGCTGGTCTATGACGCCAAGACCGCGGCGTTCGTATTCCACGAAGGGCCGGTGTTCACCAACCTCATGCTGGCCGACGAGATCAACCGGACCCCGCCGAAAACCCAAGCGGCACTGCTGGAAGCGATGGAGGAGCGTCAGGTCAGCGTCGACGGTGAGCCGCGTGCACTGCCGGACCCGTTCATCGTGGCCGCCACCCAGAACCCGATCGAGTACGAGGGCACCTATCAGTTGCCCGAGGCGCAGCTCGACCGGTTCCTGCTGAAGCTGAATGTCCCGCTGCCGCCGCGCGATCAGGAGATCGCGATCCTGTCCCGGCATGCGAACGGATTCGATCCGCGCGACCTGAGCGCCATCCGCCCGGTGGCCGGCACCGCCGAACTTGCCGCAGGCCGCGAAGCGGTGAAGCGGGTGCTGATCGCCGACGAAGTGTTGGCCTACATCGTCGACATCGTCGGCGCCACCAGGAACTCCCCATCGCTGCAGCTGGGCGTGTCACCGCGCGGTGCGACCGCTCTGTTGGGCACGGCACGGTCCTGGGCATGGTTGTCCGGGCGCGGTTACGTCACCCCCGACGACGTCAAGGCGATGGCCCGGCCGACGCTGCGCCACCGCATCGCGCTGCGCCCCGAGGCCGAACTCGAAGGTGCCAACCCCGACGGCGTACTGGACGGCATCCTGGCCGCGGTGCCGGTGCCGCGCTAGTGATCCTCACCGGACGCGCCGGCCTGATCGCGCTGCTGGGTGCCCTTCCGATCACGCTGTCACCCTGGCCGGCAGCGACATTCGTCGTCACGCTGCTGGTGCTGCTGTTTATCGTGGCCCTCGACATGACGCTGGCCGGAAGTCCGCAGGCACTGCACCTGACCCGCGTGCCCGATATCTCAGCGCGGTTGGGGCAGAGGGTGGATGCTGTGGTGCACGTTCACAACACCGGGCGTCGCCGGTTCCGCGGTGCGGCGCGGGATGCCTGGCCGCCCAGCGCCTGCGCCGAACCCCGCGCGCATCCGCTGTCGCTGCGAGCATCCGAAACCGGGACTGTCACAAGTGTTTTACACCCCGTTCGCCGCGGCGATCTGCGGTCGGAGGTGGTGACGCTCCGCTCGATCGGGCCGCTGGGTGTCGCCGGGCGGCAGCGGTCCCATCCGGTCGCGGGGCGGGTGCGGATCCTGCCGCCGTTCCTGTCGCGCAAGCATCTGCCGTCTCGGCTGGCCCGGTTACGGGAGATCGACGGGCTTCTGCCGGTGCTGATCCGCGGCCAGGGCACCGAATTCGATTCGCTCCGCGAATATGTCGTCGGCGATGACGTCCGATCGATCGACTGGCGCGCCACCGCGCGCCGAGCCGACGTGGTGGTGCGCACCTGGCGCCCCGAACGCGACCGGCGTGTGGTGATCGTGCTCGACACCGGTCGCACGTCGGCCGGTCGCGTCGGTGTGGATCCCACCGCCCGGGACCCGGGCGGCTGGCCACGGCTGGACTGGTCGATGGACGCCGCGCTGCTGCTGGGCGCGCTTGCATCCCGCGCCGGCGACCACGTCGACTTCCTCGCGCACGACCGACTCACCCGCGCAGCGGTTTTCGGCGCCTCCCGCACCGAGTTGCTGGCCCACCTGGTGGAGGCGATGGCGCCGCTGGAGCCGGCGCTGATCGAATCGGATGCGACCGCGATGGTGGCCGCCGTCCAGCGCCGGGTGCGCCGTCGGGCGCTGGTGGTGCTGCTGACCGACCTGAACTCCTCTGCGCTCGACGAGGGGCTGCTGCCGGTGCTCCCGCGGTTGTCGGCCAAGCATCAGGTGATCGTTGCCGCAGTGTCGGATCCGCGGGTCGACGAGCTGGCTGCCGGCCGCGCCGACGCTGCCCAGGTCTACGACGCGGCGGCCGCCGAACGGGCCCGCAACGACCGGCGCAGCATCGCCAGCCGGCTGCGGCACAGCGGTGTCGAGGTGGTCGACGCGTCGCCGGAGGATCTCGCGCCGGCCCTGGCCGACCGCTACCTGTCGATGAAGGCCACCGGCCGCTTGTAGGTCAGCCGGTGGGCACCACGTCGGGGGCGTCCTCGATGTCGCCGGTTTCTCCGGCGCGGCCGGCTTTGCGGCCGAAGTAGATGACATACGCCAGGAACCCGGCCTCGGCGGCCACCCCGATACCGATGCGGACGTACGTCGGCAGCTGGGACGGCGTCACCAGCGCCTCGATCAGCCCCGAGACCAACAGCACACCGGCGAGCCCGACCGCCGCCGCGACCACCGCACGGCCCTGCTCAGCGAGCGCCTGTCCGCGTGGACGGTCGCCCGGCGAGACGACCGTCCATCCCAGCCGCATGCCGACCGCTCCCGCCAGGAAAACCGCCGTCAGTTCGAGCAGCCCGTGCGGGACGAGCAGCCCGAACAACACATCGGCCTTGCCCGCGTGGATCATCAATCCGCCCACGACACCGAGATTGGCCGCGTTCTGGAAGATCACCCACGGGATCGGGATGCCCAGCAGAATCGCAAACCCGATGCACTGCGCAGCCACCCAGGAGTTGTTCACCCACACCCGCAACGCGAACGAGCCTGCCGGATTCTCGCTGTAGTACGAGGCGAAGTCGTGGTTGATCAGATGTTCGATCTCCTGCGGCGTGCTCAGCGCCGACTGCACCTCCGGGCTGCCACCCACCCAGATCCCGATGACAATCGCCACCGCGAAGAACGCAACGGCCGTCGCCAGCCACCAGCGCCAGGCGCGGTAGGCCACCACCGGGAACGACACCGTCCAGAACCGGGCGAACTCATGCCACATCGGTGCGTGCGCACCGGTGACGGCCGCGCGGGCCCGCGCCACCAGGCTGGAGAGTCGCCCCACCAGAACCGAGTCCGACGAGGCCGAACGCACCATCGACAGATGCGTCGAGACCCGCTGGTAGAGCTCGACGAGTTCGTCCACTTCCGGCCCGGAAAGGCGGCGGCGGCGCTTGACCAGCTGCTCGAGCCGGGTCCAGGTGTCCTGGTGGGCCAGCACGAAGGCGTCGACATCCACCCGGCCGACACTAGTACCGTTAACCGTTATGGTGCCCGAGACGGTGGTGACCGGGGACGCCGTCGTCCTCGACGTCCAGATCGCCCAGCTGCCGGTGCGGGCCGTCGGCGCCCTGATCGACATCGCGGTCATCCTGGTCGGCTACATCATCGGTGTGCTGCTGTGGGCCACCACGATCACCCAGTTCGACGAGGCGCTGTCCGCCGCGGTTCTGATCATCTTCACGGTGCTGGTGATGGTCGGCTATCCGGTCGTCTTCGAGACGGCCACGCGGGGAAGGACACTCGGCAAGATCGCGATGGGCCTTCGGGTGGTGTCCGACGACGGCGGCCCGGAACGCTTTCGCCAGGCCCTGTTTCGGGCATTGGCGGGTTTCGTGGAGATCTGGATGTTCATGGGCGGACCCGCGGTGATCTGCAGCCTGGTCTCACCACGGGGCAAACGCATCGGTGACATCTTCGCCGGCACCGTCGTGATCAGTGAACGCGGCCCGAAGACGCCGCCCCCGCCAGCGATGCCGCCGTCGCTGGCGTGGTGGGCGGCCTCGTTGGAACTGTCCGCGCTGGGCCCCGACCAGGCTGAGTTGGCGCGCCAATTCCTGGCTCGCGCACCAGAATTGGATCCCTACGTGCGTGACGATATGGCGTTCCGCATCGCGGTCGACGTGGTCGGCCGCATTTCGCCTCTGCCGCCACCGGGCACGCCGCCGCACTACGTGCTGGCCGCCGTGCTCGCCGAGCGGCACCGCCGCGAGCTGGCCCGGCTCCGCCCGCCGGAACCCGTCCCGCAGTATCCGGCCGGGCCGCCGCGGTATCCGGCGGGGCCGCCGTCATATCCGCTCGCCCAGCCGCCGGGGCCGGTGCCGTCGGCGCCCCCGCCGTCTACCGACGGGTTCGTACCGCCCAGCTAGCGCAGGCGCACACCGGCCACTATCAACGCAGAACCGGCCAGTGCCGCGACGGTCACGGCACCCCGTTTTTCGCGGTCAGCGCCGCGTTCAAACTGGCCCATGGTGTGAGCCCCTGAGCTTTTCGGGCTAGGAGAACGTAGCGGACAGGATGGCGATGTCGATGATCAGCAGCACCCATGCGACGACGGGAACCACCCAGCCGCGTGGATGTTTCGCCGTGAAGATGGTGATCACGACAGCCAGGACGGCGATCGCCGGCGCTCCGTAGGTGAGCAGCCCGTAGACGAAGCCGCTCGGTTTCGGGCAATTGGGATTGCTGCACGCAGCGGTCCCCATCACCGCGCCCATGGCGAACAACTGAACAACCCCCGCGCCCACAAGGGTGGACAGCGCCAACAGCCAGTTGGTCCAGAGCCGCGCCCGCGGCGCCTTCTCGGGGTGGGTTTCGGCGGCGTTCGATGCGCTCATGGACGTCGGCTACCCCAACCGGACAACCGGCACACGTCGTGGCGCTACGCAGCCGGCGCCGGTGGCAGTTCCCGGTCCCGTCGAGCCGCGATCACGCTGGCTATTGACGTGACGCCGATGGTCAGCAGCGCGCCGAGCATCAACGCCGAAGGTTCGCCCGCGGTCAGCAGACCCTTCTGGGTGCCGAGAGTGGCCGCGGCGACCGGCACTCCGAGCTGGGCGGCGGCCAGCGCGGCCAGCGCCAAGGGCTGCCCGGTCAGCCGCGCGGCGCAGTGCGCCAGTACCGCGCCGACGCCCAGGCAGATTCCCAGCAGGATGTAGGCCGGATGGTCGCCGAGTTCACGTACCTGCAGCGAGGCGCCGAGCCACACGAAGAACAGCGGGCTGAACAAACCTTCGGTGATGCCGAACAACTGGCGCGCCAGCCGCCTCGGTTCGCCCGCAGCCTTGACCGCCAGGCCCAGCGCGAAGCCGGCCAACATGATCGATACGTGAGTGGTGATCGCCAGAGTGGCGAGCGCGAAGAGCACGAGCAAACTGATGCGCAACTCGAGGGCGAAGTTGTTGCGCTCGGAGAAGTGGTGTAGCCGCCTGCGCCAACCTCGCCGGTCGGACACCCACAGCCCCAGGAACACCAGGCCGGCACAGAACGCGATCAGCAGCGCGCCGAAGGCCGCGGTCAACGCGCGATCGGGGTCGATCACCAACGGCAGCAACACGATCGACGTGGCATCTGCGATCGCGATCTGTGCGGTGACCGCCTGCACCGCGGCCCCGCCGAGGCCGAGTTGCTGGATGACCGGCAGGGCCAGAGCCGCCGACGACGACGCCATCAACACCGCGTACACCGCCGTGTGGCCGGTCTGGAACACCGCGGCCAACCCGACAGCCACACCGGTCGCGACGGCGCCGACGAGAACCGCCCGAACGACCGCCATGGGAATCGAGGAGCGCAGGGTGGCGTCCCGGATCGGCACATGCGTACCCACCACGAACATCACCAACGCGAATCCGATGTCGGCCAGCAGGCTGAACGTTTTGTCGCCGGGGTCAACGAGGCCGAAACCTGTTCTGCCGATGAGCAATCCGACCGCGAGTTCCCCGATGACAACTGGGATGCGCAGCCTCGGCACCGACGCCAGCAGGGGACCGGCCATGCCGACGACTGCGACCAGCGCCAGGGTGGAGAAGCCGAAGCTCACGCCTTGGGCACCCACGACACGAGCCGGCACGGAATCGCGGTGTCCTCATCGGTCAGGTAGCTTGCGCACACCCGGTGATACCCGTCGGCGATCTGCAGCGCGTCGGCCGGGGTGCCTCGCACCAGCAGGATGGGCGACAGCTTCTTACCGTGCCCGATCTTGTTCACGTCGGAGCGCACGTGCGGGTTGTCGGGCGGCAGCAGGGCCAGTCGGGCGGCACGCAGGATGTCTTTGGCCTCGCGATACACCGGCTTCGCCGATTTCAGTGCGTTGACCGTGGCTGTCACGGTGGCTTCTTCGGCGAGCATGCTCAAATAGTCCGCCGCAGCGTCATAGTCGTGATCTTCCGGGTCGTCCAGCCATTTCACCGCCATGGTGTGCTGAGGGTACTCGCAACCCCTACAGGCCAAAGCGTTTCATGAGGACGTACAGCGGATCATCAGCGTCGCGGGTACCGCGGGGTCCCGGCTGTTCCGGGGCCACGAACAGGTCCGGACGGGTCCACTCCCGCACCGCCCAGCGCTCAGCGACCGCCCACCGACCGTCACGGCGCTCCATGAGGTCGACGTAGCGTGCGCCGGTGGTGAAATTGGCGCGCCGGCCTGAGCCCGGCGGGCCCCAATGCGTTGCCATCAGGTAGGTCTCGCTGATCGCGGCGTCCTGATCGACGAAATCGACGTGGTGGTTGCCGATGAAATGCATTGTTCCGGAGAGGTATTCGAGGCTCTTACTCACCCACGAGACGTATTCGTCGGCGGTTCCATCGAAGCCGGTGTGATGGTCGATGCCGTCGTCGTGGTAGGCCTGCCGCACCAGGTCGAAGTCGAGGCGATCAATGCCACGGCAATACCGGACGACCACATCGCGGATCGCGTGGACATCGGTTATCCGGTCAGACACCGTAACCGCCGTCCACGTCCAGCTTCTGACCGGTGATGAACCCGGCGCGCGGTGAGGCCAGGAAGCACACCGCCTCCGCGATATCGGTGGCATGGCCGAAGCGGCCCAGCGGAGTGTTTCGCCGGGCGGCGTCGAGCGCCTTCTCGTCGAGGTCACCGTCGGCGATCAAGCGCTGCGCGTTGCCGTCGACGAGCATCCCGGGGCCGACACAGTTGGCGCGCACCCCGAATCTGCCTTCCTCGGCGGCGATCCCGCGGATCAGCGCTTCGATGGCGGCCTTCGGTGCGACCGACAATCCGTCGCGGACCGCGAAGCGCCGGGTGGCGGCGGTGGTGACGGCCACGAGACTGCCCTGCGACGCGCGCAGGTGTGGCAAGGCGGCGGAGACGACGTTGAAGAAGCCGGCGGTGTCGGTGTTCAGCTGTCGATCGAACCGCTCGGGATCGATGGTGCTGAGGTGCCGCATCGGCACATGTGCGCCGGCGGCGTGGACGACGGTGTGTATGCCGCCCGCGCCGGCGAACGAGTCGACGATGCGGCGTACTGCCGCCGCGTCGGTGATGTCGAGCTGCTCGGCGATCACGTCATCACCCGCGAGTTCCGCCGCCTTGCCCGCGTTGCCCCGGTAGGTGAAGCCCACCCGCGACCCACACGCGACGAGCATCCGGACTATCTCGGCGCCGATCCCGCCGGTGCCGCCGACCACGATGGCCGTGCCCGGCAGCGTGCTGAAGTCGCCCATGAGCTCATATAGTCGCAGGGGCGGCGCCGGGCAGGTGCTGGAGTACCGCTACGCGGGAATCCAGTTGCCGTGGAAGCCGTATGGCACCCGGCGCGGCAGCTGGATTCGGGCCACCGGCTTACCGGCGAAATCGGAGGCGTCCAGGATCACCAGATCACTGCCGTCGCGCGCGGCGTCGTAGACGTAGGCGATGTACCAGCCGTTGCTCTCGTCGGCCGGTCCCGATGTCGACGGGACGAAGACCGCCTCCCCGGGCCCACCAGGCACCAGTCCGGTGCTGAAGCGGTGCTCGACGGCGCTGCCGTCCGTCAGGTCGTGACGCACCAGGCTCGCGTCGCCGACGGAGACCGAGAAGCGGGCAGGCAGGCCGGCAAGCCGGTCATCGATCCGCGGGAACTCCACCGCGCGGTCGTCGAGCTGACGCTCGCTGACGGTGCCGTTCTGCAGGTCGATCGTCCAGCTCCACATCACCGCATTGGCGTCGAACCCGCCGTTGTCTCGCCACAGTTCGGCGTATCGGACGGCCTGCAGCACAATCGATTTCCCGTCAGCGGACTCATGCGCATTCGCAACGTGGAAGACGTAGCAGGGGTCGATCCCGAACCAGCGGACCTCGCCGAACGGATCGTCGCGCCGCAGCACACCGAGCCGGGCGCCGTAGTCGTCGTCCCATCGGTAGGGCATGTCACCTTCGCCGCGCATCGCGATGTCGAGGTTGAACACGATCGGCAGGTCCATGAAGATCACATGCTCGGCGGTCATCGCGAAGTCGTGCATCATGGTGTGCGCCTTGACGTCCAGTGGACGGTTGACGGTCAGCTCGCCGTTGGCGTCGGCGCGGTGATAGGTGACGTACGGCTCGAAGATGCTGCCGTATCCGAAGAAGTGCAGTTCGCCGGTAGTCGGGCAGATCTTCGGGTGCGCGGTCATAGAGTTCTGCAGCTTGCCGCCGAAGTCATAGCACCCCACCGTCTCCAATTCGTTGGTGATCTCGTACGGGAACGAGGACTCCACCAGCGCCAGGGTCTTGCCGGCGTGGTTGACGACGTGGGTGTTGGCGACGGCGGCCCGCAGGTCACGCGTCCCGTCCTCGCGGTAGAGCGGGAACGGGTCGACGAAGCTGTCGGTGCGCACCCAGCGGTTGCGGTACCACTTGGCCGCGCCGTCTTCGATGCGGACGCCGTGGATCATCCCGTCACCGGTGAACCAATGGCTGTTGGCCTCCCGTGGGTTCGGCCCGTTGCGCAAATACCAGCCGTCGAGTTCGGGCGGGACCGCCCCTTCGACGGGCAAGGCGTATTCGGTGAGTTCGTCCGGCACCGGCGCGTAGTTACCACGCTGGAAGAACTGCCCTTCGGCGGGCAAGTTGCCTGAGTCGGTCGTGGTGTCCGTCATGCCGCTAACTGTGACAGTCCACTGATGACATGTCAATGGTGGTACGTCAGATATTCCATAACTGACATGTCGAGCTTTACGATGGTCGCGTGAGTCTTCGGTACGCGGCGCTTGGCCTCCTCGCCCAAGAGCCTGGCAGCGGGTACGACCTGCTCAAACGCTTCGACGTGTCGATGGCGAACGTTTGGCCGGCGACCCAGAGCCAGCTCTACGGCGAGCTCAACAAGCTCGCCGACGCCGGCCTGATCGAGGTCACCGACGTCGGCCCGCGCGGACGCAAGGAATACCGCGTCACTGATGCCGGACGTCAGGATCTGCTGCGCTGGATGACCAACCCCCAGGACGACCCGCCCTACCGCAGCGCGGAGTTGCTGCGGGTGTTCCTGCTCAGCGAGATGACCCCCGGGCAGGCCCGGGCCTACATGGTCTCGGTCGCCGAGCACGCCGAGGCCGAGCTCACCCGCTACGAACAGGTGCGCGATTGCATGGAGTGGGGCGACAGCGACGTCGGGTTCTACGGCCGCGCAGCCTTGGAATTCGGACTGCGAGTAGAGGCCATGGAGGCCGACTGGGCGCGCTGGGTGGTCGAGGAAATCGACCGGCGATCCAACTAGCCGTTGCATCGCGATAGTTTCCGATATATCGTCAACGTATCGGAAACGCGTTCGGCGTTTCCCGACCAGAAACGAGAACCTTTATGAACACCCCATTTCCCCAGTTCGGAGGCCCGGATATGGGCCGTCCCGGCTTTGGTCCCGGCTTCGGTCCGGGTTTCGGTCCGGGTTTCGGTCCGGGTTTCGGTTTCGCCCCCGCAGGCCGTGGCCGCCGACACGGTCGCCGCGAACTCCGCGATCAACTGCGTGAGCAGTTCCGCGAGCACGGCGGCCACCACGACGGTCCGCCATTCGGCTCGCGCGGCGGCTTCGGCCCCGGCTTCGGCCCCGGTTTCGGTCCTGGCTTCGGTCCCGGTGGCGGCGGCCGCGGCGGTCGCCGCGGACACGGCCGCGGTCGCGGCCGTCGCGGCGACGTGCGTGCCGCGATCCTCAAACTGCTCGCCGAGCGGCCGATGCACGGCTACGAGATGATCCAGGAGATCGCCGAGCGCACTCAGGATCTGTGGAAGCCCAGCCCCGGCTCGGTCTACCCGACCCTGCAGCTGCTCGTCGACGAAGGTCTGCTGGTGGCAAGCGAATCCGAAGGCAGCAAGAAGCTCTTCGAGCTGACCGACGACGGCCGCGCCGCCGCCGACAAGATCGAGACCGCCCCATGGGATGAGATCACCGAAGGCGCCGACCCCGGCCAGATCAACATCCGGGCTGCCGTGGGCCAGCTGTTCGGAGCCGTGCGGCAGGCGGCTTTCGCTGCCAACCCGGAGCAGCAGCAGCGCATCATCGACATCGTCAACACTGCGCGCCGAGAGATCTACCAGATCCTCGGCGAATCCGAGTAATCAGAAACTTGGGCGCGGTTTTCGGTGTACAGCACCGGAAACCGCGCCCCACACATGCTTCGATGCCTCTGTGCTCCGGTCACTCGCGATCCTCCTGACAGTCGGCGTGCTCGCAGCCGGCGTCGCACCCGTCGGCCAGGCTGACGCGTGGCACGTCGTCAGGACTGTTGTCCTCATGCGCCACGGCGTCCGTCCGCCAAACAGCGAACCGCCGTTGCCGCAGTCGATCGCACCCGCTCCTCGGCCGACGTGGGATGCACCACCGGGGTGGCTCACCGACCACGGCGCGGCCGCCATTCGCCTGGTCGCCGCGTCCGACGCCCGGCACTTCGTCGCAGACGGTCTCCTTCCCGTCGGCGGATGCCCTCCGGCCGGCGCGGTCCGCATCACCTCCGACTCACTGGAGCGCACCATCCGAACCGGTGATGAGTACGCGTCCGCTCTCGCGCCGGAGTGCGGTCTCGAAAACCAGCACTCACCGCAGGGCGTCGCAGACCCGCTCTTCTCCGAGTACCGAGACTCCGGAGTCACCGGCGCTACGGCGACCCGTGCCGTCGATTCCGCAGTCGGGCCCGGCGGCGCGACGGCGTTGGCCAGGCGCAATCAGCCGGCCCTTGACGCCGTGTCCCGAATCTTGTGCGGTGACCGCTCCGGCGAGTGCGGCCTGGCGGGCATGCCGAGCGGGGTCGAAGTCGATGCCCAGGGCACCCGCCGTCCCCGCCTCACCGGAGCACTCGCCCACGGTTCGGTCGTCGCCGAGATACTGACGCTGGAGTACGCCGACGGCAAGCCACTGTCCGACGTCGGGTGGGGTCGGGCCACCGCCGAAGACCTGCGCAACGTGGGAACGCTGCATCCGCTGGAACTTTCGATCATCGCCCGGCCGCGGCCATTGGCCCTCGCAAACGCCGGCAAGATCGCCACTGCCATCCGCGATGCTCTGTCGGACGGGCCGCCTCTGACCGTGCTCGTCGGCCACGACACCGAGATCGCCAACATCGCCGGATTACTCGGTGTGCACTGGTCGATCCCCGGGTTTGCCGACGACGAGCCGGCTCCCGGCGGTGCGCTGATGTTCGACCTTGTCGAAGACAGCGGCGGGAACCGCTTCGTCCGCAGCTTCTACCGAGCCCAATCCCTGGACCAGATAAGGGAATTGGATCCGCACGACGCCGTCTCCGTACCGCTGACGCCGTCTGGCTGCGACACCGAGCGATGCCCGTTCGATGTCTTCGCATCCAGGCTCACCGGCCCAGCCGATTGAGTGCTACTCGACCTCGACCCAATCCAGCGTGCGCTGAACGGCTTTGCGCCATCCGGCGTAGCCGGCCTCACGCTGGTCGTCGTCCCACGCCGGCGACCAGCGCCGGTCCTCCTGCCAATTGGCGCGCAGGTCATCGGGATCGGCCCAGAATCCGACCGCCAACCCGGCGGCATAGGCCGCACCCAGCGCGGTGGTCTCGGCGACCACCGGGCGCACCACGTCCACACCCAGCACATCGGCTTGGATCTGCATACACAGCTCGTTCTGGGTGACGCCGCCGTCGACCTTCAAAATCTCAAGGTGCACACCGGAATCGGCCTCCATCGCGTCGACGACGTCGCGGCTCTGATAGCAGATCGCCTCCAGCGTCGCGCGGGCGACATGCGCGTTGGAGTTGTAGCGGGACAGCCCGACGATCGCCCCGCGCGCATCCGATCGCCAGTACGGCGCGAACAGTCCCGAGAACGCCGGCACGAAGTACACGCCGCCGTTGTCGGCGACCTGCCGGGCCAGGGTCTCGCTCTGCGAAGCGCCGCTGATGATGCCGAGCTGGTCGCGCAGCCACTGCACGGCCGAGCCCGTCACCGCGATCGAACCCTCCAGGGCGTAAACAGGTTTCGCTTCTCCGAACTGATAACACACGGTGGTCAGCAACCCGTTCTCGCTGCGCACGATCTTCTCGCCGGTGTTGAGCAGCAGGAAGTTGCCGGTGCCGTAGGTGTTCTTGGCCTCGCCGGGGCTCAAGCACACCTGACCCACCATCGCCGCCTGCTGGTCGCCGAGAATGCCGGTCAACGGCACCTCACCGCCCAGCGGTCCACCGGGCAACGTCACCCCGTACGGCTCCGGCGACGACGACGGCCGGATATCCGGCAGCATCGCGCGCGGAATCCCGAAGAGCGACAACAGTTCGTCGTCCCAGTCCAGCGTCTCCAGGTTCATCAGCATGGTGCGGCTGGCATTGGTGACGTCGGTGACGTGCGTACCGCCGTACGTTCCCCCGGTCAGGTTCCACAGCACCCAGGTGTCCGGCGTGCCGAACAGCGCGTCACCGCGTTCAGCGTCGGCGCGTACGCCGTCGACGTTCTCGAGGATCCACTGCAGCTTGCCGCCGGAGAAGTACGTCGCGGGCGGCAGGCCCGCCTTGCGGCGGATGATGTCGCCGCGGCCATCCCGGTCCAGGGCGGCCGCAATCCGGTCGGTGCGGGTGTCCTGCCACACGATCGCGTTGTGGTACGGCCGTCCCGTCTTGCGGTTCCACACCAGGGTGGTCTCGCGCTGGTTGGTGATGCCCAGCGCGGCCAGGTCGTCGACGGACAGCTTCGTCTTGTTCAACGCCGAGACCACCACGGTCTGCGTGCGTTCCCAGATCTCCACCGGGTTGTGCTCCACCCACCCGGACTTCGGCAGGATCTGTTCGTGCTCGAGCTGATGCCGGCCCACCTCGGCGCCCTTGTGATCGAAGATCATGCAGCGGGTGCTGGTGGTGCCCTGGTCAATCGAGGCGACGAAGTCAGCCAACGGTGCTCCTCTGACGTGCGATGCTGCCGATGCAGCCGACCTTTCGTCCATGATGGCCTACATGGCATCCGAGATCACCGACATCGCCGACATGCCGCGGGGCGGCCCGGACGCGTCGTGCCTGGATCGCCTGCTGGAGACCAACCGTCGGGAATACCTCGACCGCGACGACGTCGACGACGAGGTCAAGCGCGGCATCGTCACCGCGCTGGACGTGATCGGCAACCTGTTCCGCGAACACGACCGCAACGCCGAACTGGTACTGCGCGAGGTCGCCGATGTCATCGACCCCACCATCCTGGAACTCGGCGCCGGTCACGGGGCACTGTCGCGCCGAGTCCTCGAGCAGCATCCGACCGCCCACGTCACGGTCTCCGACGTCAACGCCGAGTCGGTGGCGGCTATCGCGGCATCCGACATCGGTGAACATCCCCGCGCCACCCTGCGCACCATCGACGCGACCGCGATCGACGCCGACGACGGCTCGTTCGACCTGGCCGTCTTCGCGCTGTCGTTTCACCATCTGCCGCCCACCCAGGCCGCCCTGGTTCTCGCCGAAGGCACCCGGGTGGCCAACGAACTGCTGGTCATCGATCTGCCCCGGATGCCCTCGGTTCTGCACATCGCCAAGCTGGCGGCGATGGCTCCACTGGTGTGGTGGCCGTTCGTGCACGACGGACTGGTCAGCTCGCTGCGCTCCTATAGCCCCTCGGCGCTGCGTGCGCTCGGCGCCCATGCCGGCGTCGAGGTGCAGGTCAGCACCAACCCGTTCGATCGACAGGTTCTGCGCGCGCGGCGGCGCCGCTGATGGCGATTCGCTTGCGCAGCTTGGTCTGAACCGGTTCCATCAACCCCATGGGCGACGAGGTCAAGCACGCCACGTTCAACCGGGCGCACCGGCAGCAGTACCGGCGCAAGGTCCAGTTGTGCCTGGACGTGTTCGAAACGATGCTGGCACAATCCAGCTTCGAGTTCGACCGGCCGCTGACCGGGATGGAGATCGAGTGCAACCTGGTCACCGATGACTACCAGCCCGCGATGTCCAACCAGGAGGTCTTGGCCGCGATAGCCGATCCGGCTTACCAAACCGAATTGGGCGCCTACAACATCGAATTCAACGTCCCGCCGCGGCCGCTGCCCGGTCGGACGGCTCTGGAGCTGGAGGCCGAGGTTCGCGCGAGCCTCAATGCCGCGGAGACGAAGGCCAACACCGACGACGCGCACATCGTGATGATCGGGATCCTGCCGACGCTGATGCCCGAACATCTGACCGGCCACTGGATGAGTCCTTCGCTGCGCTATCAGGCGCTCAACGATTCGATCTTCACCGCCCGCGGCGAGGACATCCTGATCGACATCACCGGCCCTGAGCGGCTGAGCATGCACGCGGAGTCCATCGCCCCTGAATCCGCCTGCACCAGTATGCAATTGCACCTGCAGGTGTCCCCGGCCGACTTCGCCGCCAACTGGAACGCCGCTCAGGTGCTGGCCGGCCCGCAGCTGGCCCTCGGCGCCAACTCGCCGTACTTCTTCGGCCACCAGCTGTGGGCCGAAACCCGCATCGAGCTGTTCGCCCAGGCCACCGACACCCGTCCCGACGAACTCAAGGCGCAGGGCGTCCGTCCGCGAGTGTGGTTCGGGGAGCGGTGGATCACCTCGATCTTCGACCTGTTCGAAGAGAACGTCCGCTACTTCCCTTCCTTGCTGCCGGAGATGTCCGACGAGGACCCTGTCGCCGAGCTCGCAGCGGGCCGCACGCCTGCCCTGTCCGAACTGCGGCTGCACAACGGGACGGTGTACCGCTGGAACCGGCCGGTCTACGACGTCGTGAACGGCCGACCGCACCTGCGGGTGGAGAATCGAGTGTTGCCTGCCGGACCCACGGTCGTCGACATGATGGCCAACTCGGCGTTCTATTACGGCGCCTTGAGAGTGTTGGCCGAAGAGGACCGACCGCTGTGGACGAAGATGAGTTTCACTGCGGCACATGACAACTTCATCGAAGCCGCTCGGAACGGCATTGACGCCAGGCTGTACTGGCCCGGGCTCGGCGAAATCACGGCCGACGAGCTTGTGCTGCGCACCCTGCTGCCGATGGCCGACGAGGGTCTGCGCCGCTGGGGTGTGGCCGCCGAAGTACGCGACCGCTATCTCGGCGTGATCGAGGGCCGCGCGAAGACGGGGCGCAACGGGTCGGCATGGCAGGTCGGGACGGTGCAGGCGCTGCAGGCTCGGGGCATGGCGCGGCCGCAGGCTCTGGCCGAGATGCTGCGGCGTTACTGCTCCTTGATGCACAGCAACAAACCGGTGCACACCTGGGACATCACCGAGTGACCGACGAGTCCTTGTAGGTTGAGGGACATGGATTCTGAGGTGATGGACTGGGACGGCGCCTATAAAGAGGAAGGCGCCTTCGCCGGGCCGCCGCCGTGGAACATCGGTGAGCCCCAGCCCGAACTGGCCGCTCTCGTCCGGGACGGGAAGGTCAGCGGTCATGTGCTGGATGCCGGCTGCGGGCATGCCGAGCTCGCGTTGGCCCTGGCGGCGACGGGCAGCACCGTCGTCGGTATCGATGTGTCGCCCACGGCGATCGCGGCGGCGACCGAAGCCGCCCGGCAGCGCGGGTTGAGCCACGTGACCTTCGTGTGCGCCGACATCACCTCCTTCACCGGCTACGACGGGCAATTCGCCACGATCATCGACAGCACGCTGTTCCATTCGCTGCCGGTCGACGCCCGCGATGCCTACCTCAGTGCAATCCACCGGGCGGCCGCACCCGGTGCGCGGCTCTATGTTCTGGTCTTCGCAAAGGGCGCCTTCCCGCCCCACCTCGAGACGAAGCCCAACGAGGTCGACGAGGACGAGCTGCGTGCCGCAGTGTCGAAGTACTTCGTGATCGACGACATTCGGCCCGCGAAGATCCATTCCCACAAGCCGGCGTTCGCCGACCTGCCCCAGGGAGCGATGCCGTTCGACCTCGACGCGAAAGGCCGGCTGATGATGCCGGCCTACTTGCTCAGCGCTCACAAGGCGGGCTGACTCCGGCCACCGAAGTGTTTGCGATCGACGGCTGACCGGTAAGCAGCTTTCGCATCCCCCAGGCATTACCGCGCAGAGTTTCCTATGCTTCATCCGTCTTAGTACCGGAGTCGGGGCCGAGGGGACGCAGTGTCGGTTGAGGATTCGAGAGCGCCACTGAGCGCTGCCTCCTACGGGTGGCTGTTGGCCGCATTGATCGCGGTGGGTCTGGGTGCAGCGATAGTGAGCGGAGCCGCGGTCGCCGCCGCTGACACCGGGAACGCGCCGTCCGGTAGCGGGCCGTCCAGCTCGAGCAGCGCGGCGTCGTCGAAGCATGGCATCGCCTCCAGCCGGCGCGCACCGGTTGCCGCCAGGACCGGAACCGCGCGCACTGACGCGAAAACCCGAAGTACCCACACCAGCCGGGCGACGCCCACAGCCCTCGTCGCCGCGGCCGCGGCGACACCGACGCTGAACCCGGTGCAGGCGTTGATGCGTCAGCTCAACTACATATTCGCCAACAGGGCACCGTCGATCGAGTCGGGCACCCAGACTCCAGGCGGCGGCGCCGTATCGGGCACCGTTGTCGGCAAGAGCAACAACGGTTTCACGCTCAAGTACTCGATCGGCGACCAGCCGAGCAACGGCTCGGTCGTTCTCGACCCGGTGACGGGTGCCTACACGTACACGCCCAACAGCACGCTGCCCGCGGGCGCCATCATGGACGAGTTCACGATCGTCGCCGACAATGGCTCCGCGGCCAAGCTGCACGGACCTCTCGGCGCGGTACAGAACGCGCTGCGTTCAATTGCGGTGCAGCTGGGCACATCCGGAATCACCACCGCAGATGCCGCCATCTATGTCGACCTGGACAATCCCGCCGTTCCGACGATCATCGGCAACCCGGATGTCACCAAGCAGTACTGGGTCACCGACGGAGTGCAGACCTCCGGTCTGGCGGCCGTGGTGATGGCAGCGGGTCAGCTGACCGGCACGATGCCGGATATCGCGGACTGGATCGCCAAAGCCAAGATCACCGACAGCGTCGACCGGCAACTGTTCGTCAACGGCTTCGCCACCGGCCGATACCGGAAGATGTACTTGGACAACGGCACCGACTGGGTGTGGACCGGCGACGCTTTGGAGCTGCTGAGTACCAGCGGTAACGGGATCAACGTCTCGACGACGTACTTCCCCAAGTCCAAGGCTGACGTGGCACTGACCAATATGGCTTCGGCACTCACCGCCGGTTCGGCCGTCCTCGTCAGCATCAACGCCCCCATCCTGGGTAACACCGCCCCCACGAACCACTTGGTCGTCGTCCTCGGCATGAACACCCAGACAGACCAGATCTTCCTCAACGACGCGGCGTGGGGAGCCGACGGCCAGAATCGGGCGATGTCGCTGACCGACTTCATGAAGGCGTGGGAGCCCAACTACCCGCTGGGCATCGCCACCCGCCCGTTGGCGGCCGCGGCGGGCCAACCCCTGACACAAGCCGATCTCGCACTGGCGGCCTGAGGCTACGGAACCGGAGAGCCGAAGTATGAATCGGATCAGGCGACTCGCCCCCTTGACCCTCGCGGCCTGCGGGCTGGCCGTCGGCGCGGGCATTCTGCTCGCGGGTGCAAGCCCAGTGGCGTCGGCCGCACCGGCCGACACCACTCACTCCTCAGTGAGCTCGGGGTCGGCGTCGAGTGCGCGCACGTCCGCCTCGCTACACACGGTGAAAGCCGCTGACACAAACAAGTCCCGCGCGAACGCGAAAACGCCGGCAGCTGTACCGGTCGCCGCAGCCGTTGCGCCGCGCCGCCTTCCGACGCTGCCCTCGCTTCCGACACCAGCCGCGGTGGTTGATGCAGTGCAGAATGCACTGACGACGCTCGGGCGCGACTTGGGCCGGTTGACCGTCAAACCCACTCCGACGGCGGCGAACGGATCATCGACTGCCACAACACCGCTGCGCGACCCGCCGGCCCCGGGTGACGTGGTGTACGGCAATCCCCTGCAGAACGTCCAATACTTCATCTCCCAGGGCGACAACAACACCTGCGTGCTGTCCTCGACCGCCATGGTGATCGGGCAACTCAAGGGCGCAGACGGCATGCCCACCTGGTCGGAGATCGTCCAGGAAGCCAAGGACACCCCGAGCTATCTGTCCGCGCGCAGTTCCGGTTCGGTCTGGAAGGACCTGCTGAATAGGTACGTCCCGCGGACAGGGAACATTTACGACCCGGTGGCCGACGAGTATGTCTACTACGTGGACAGCATGGCGCTGATGGAGAACCACGGCGTCGACGCGACGATGACCACCTACACCAAGAGCCAGGGCGATCTGGCTCTGGCCAACTTGAAATCAGCGCTGACCACCAGCTCCGTCCTGGTCGCCGTGAACAACCAGGTCTGGGCCGAGGCGATCGGCGGCGCACATAGCGCGAGACGGTTCGGTACCGCCAACCACGCCATCACGGTGCTCGGGATCAACGAGACCAAAGACGTCATCTACATCAACGACTCCGGCGGGACGGGCGGACAGGGTCTCGCCGTTCCGTTGGACGGCTTCATGGAAGCCTGGCAGCGCGGACAATACCTGTCGGTGAGCGCTCGTCTGGCGGCCCCGAGCAGCCAGGCGGCCTTGGCGGCCTGATGCCAATCTGGCGGATTGCGCTGAGCGCCTTTAGGTGATCGCGCGCAGCGCGGCGACCAGCGCCTCGAGGTCTTCAGGGCCGGCGTCGACGTGCGGCGAAACCCGTAGCACCGGTGTCGTCAACTCCAGCGGGGCGCGCTCGACTCCGGCCGCGGTGGTCACAATGCCGTGCTCGTCGATCAGGCGGGCTCGCACCTGCACGGGGTCGGCGCCTGCAGTGGGCTCCAATGTGGTGATCGCGGTCGGCGCGTCATCAGGTTCCACCACTCGCCAGCCCTGCGCCTCGGCGAGCATCGCGCGGGTCTGACGTCCGAGCGCGGCCAGCCGGTGACGCACCGTCTCCGGTCCGGCCGCCAGATGCTGTCCCACCGCGACGGAAAAGCCCACCCGCGCAGCGATGTTGGCTTCACCTAACTCAAGGCACCGCAACGCCGATACCGCGCCGGCCCACGGCGGGGATTGCAACAGGTCGGCCAGCGCCGGACGCACCGCCAGCACTCCCACGCCGCGCGGACCGGCCAACCACTTGCGCGACGACGAGTAGACCGCATCGGCATCAGCCAGACAATCGACGTGGCCCAGCGCCTGCGCGGCATCGACGATCAGCGGGACGCCGATCTCCCGGCACACCTCCGCGACCGCGGCGACGGGTTGTACGACACCGCGGTGGCTACCGACCGCGGTCAGGTGGACCATCGCCGGCGGCGTATCGGCCAGGGTGCTGCGGGCGGCATCCGGGTCGACCCGCCCCAGACTGTCGACCGGTAGCTCCCGGCGGGTGAAGCCGCGCGCGGTGAACTCCACCAGGTTGGGGCCGTACTCGCCGGGCAGGCACGCCACGGTCCGTTCCATCGGCCACACGCCGAGCAGCAGTTGCAGTGCGTTGCCCGATCCGGTGGTGAAAATGACGTCGTCCGCGGACATTCCAGTCAACACCGCCACACCGGCGCGCCCGGCGTCGAGAACGGGAGCCGCCGCCTGCGCAGCGACGTAGCCGCCCACCTCGGACTCGTGGCGGGCGTGTGCGGCAGCCGCGTCGATGGCCGCCAGGCTCTGGCGCGAACACGCGGCGCTGTCCAGGTGCACGCCGGCCGCGGGCAGCCGTGCCTGCCGCCAGCTGTCAGCCAGAGCGTCGGGTGCGCTCACTTCACCGCCAGCGACAGCCCGAAGTCCCCGGCCTCATCGGTCCACCACTGCGTCCGACGCAGACCGGCCGCCGCCAGCTCCTGCGCGACGGCCTCGGGCCGAAACTTGCACGACACCTCGGTGAGCATCTCTTCGCCTGCGGTGAACTCGACACGCAGGTCCAGCCCGGCGACGGTGACCTGCTGCGGAGACGTTGCGCGCAGCCACATCTCGATGCGCTCCTCGTCGGGGTTCCAGCGGGCGACGTGCTCAAAGGCGTCGACGTCGAAGTCGGCGTCCAATTCTCGATTGACCACGGTCAGCACGTTGAGGTTGAACTGCGCGGTCACACCCGCGCTGTCGTCGTAGGCGCGAATCAGGCGTTCGGTGTCCTTGACCAGGTCGGTGCCCAGCAGCAGGCAGTCCCCGGGGTCGAGTACGTCGGCGAGGGCGGTGAGGAACTCCGCCCGCGGGGCTGCGGTCAGATTGCCGATGGTCGAACCGAGGAACACGAACAACCTGCGACCGCCGGAGGGAATCTTGGCCAGGTGTTCCTCGAAATCGCCGCACACCGCGTCGATGTCGACATCCGGATACTCGTGCTCCAGCGCCGCTCCCGCCATTTCCAGCACACTCGAGTCGACGTCGAACGGCACAAACCGGCGCAACGACCCGTTGCCGCGCATGGCGCTCAGCAGCAATCGAGTCTTCTCTGACGTTCCGCTGCCGAGTTCCACCAGCGTGTCGGCAGCACTGGCGGTCGCGATCGCCGCCGACTGGGACCGCAGGATCTGCGCTTCGGTCCGGGTCGGGTAGTACTCCGGCAGCCGGGTGATCTGGTCGAACAATTCACTACCGACGGTGTCGTAGAACCATTTGGGCGGCAATGACTTCGGTGTCTGCGTCAAGCCGTGCAGCACATCGTCGCGCAGCGCCTGGGCGGCAGCGTCGGCGGCCAGGTAGTTCGACAGCGTGAACGTCACGAAGATCCTTTCAGCGGGGTCAGCGTCACCTGTCCCCCGCTCACGTCGACGAGATGCCGGTCCGGGATGTCCTGCCAATCGGGGTGATCGTCATAGGGTTCGCTGGCCAGCACCACTCCGTCACTGCGGCGCAACACCGACAGAGTGTCACCCCAGGTGGTGGCCAGAAGCCGAGATCCGTTGGCGGCCATGATGTTCAGCCGGGCGCCCGAATCTGCCGCCCCGACTTCAGCGATGGTATCGCCGAGGTTGGCCGGCCCGCGGTCGAAGATCAGCGCGGCCAGCAGCGCGCTGTCGACCGTCGACTCGGCAACTGGGCTCAACGGCAACACCCCGCGGTCGACGACTCCGTTGTGCGACAGCAACCAGCTGCCGTCACTGAACGGAGCGGATGCGCTGGACTCAATGGGCATGCCCACCGATGCCGAACGCACCGCTGCGACAATGCAATTGCTGCGCAACGCCGGGGCGACCGAGGCGAACGAGACGTCACCCCACAGCGGCGACGCGCTGCGCCAGCGGCGCACCTCGCCGGGTCCGATCCCCGGGTCGCTTCGCTCCTGGCCGCCGGGATCGAAGAAGCCCACACCCCAGCCGTCGGCGTTGATCAACCCGTGCTTCTGCCGGCGCGGCGCGTAGGACTGGACCCTCAGCCCGCATGGCGGGTCGAGGACCAGCGAGGCGATCGTCACCGGTTCGCCCAGCCAGCCCAGGTGTCGGCACATCAGGCGTCCCACGCCAGGCGGACACCCGAGAAGATCTGCCGGCGGATCGGGTGATCCCAATTCCGGAAGCTGGGCCGCAGCGTGTCGGCGCCCACCGCCCACGAACCACCGCGCAACACCTTGTAGTCACCGTCGAAGAACGGCTCCGAATAGCGTTGATAGATCATCGGTGTGAAGCCCGGCCATGGCCGCAGCGGCGAGGTGGTCCACTCCCACACATCGCCGAGCATCTGCTCGGCGCCATAGGCTGACGCTCCATCGGGGTAGCTCCCCACCGGCGCGGGACGCAGCGCCTGCCCGCCGAGGTTGGCCCGTTGCGGTGTCGGTTCCGCCGAGCCCCATGGGTAGCGACGGCGCGCCCCGGCCTGGGGATCCCAGGCGGCGGCCTTCTCCCATTCGACTTCACTCGGCAACCGGGCGCCCGCCCACGTCGCGTAGGCCTCGGCTTCGAAAAAGCTGACGTGCTGGACGGGTTCGTCGCCGGGGATTTCCTCGACGTGGCCGAATCGGGTTCGGGTGCCGTCCGGATTCCAGAACTCGGGTGCGCTCAACTCGGTCTGGACCCGGTGCTCCCATCCGCGCGGCGACCACCATCGCTGTTGGGTATAGCCGCCGTCGTCGATGAATTGCCGCCATTCGGCGTTGGTCACCGGTACCCGGCCGATACGGAACGCCGGCACGTCGACCACGTGGGCGGGGCGTTCATTGTCCAACGACAGCGGTTCGGTCACCGCGTCGACGCCGAGGACGAACGGACCGCCGGGCACCAGAACCGAACTGCCGGTCAACCCCGGTCGGCCCTCTGGCAGCGTCATCCGGTGCGCCAAAATCGGTGCGCCGCTGCGCAAGTTGAGTGCCTGCAGAATCGTCTCGTCGTGCTGGTTCTCGTGGCTGATCACCAGGCCGAAGCGGAACGCGACCTCGGCGTCGTCATCCCGGTGGGGCAAGGTGTCGAGCACGTCGAGTGCGGCGGCCCGCACGCTGGTGCAGTACGCGCGAGACTGCGCCGGCGACAACAGAGGCAGGTCGGCGCGACTGGCGCGAGAATGCACGAACGCGTCGTAGAGGCCTTCGATGTTGGCCGGCAGCATGCCCGGCCGATTCGGGTCGCCGTCGCGCAGCAGCCACAGTTCTTCCTGCTGCCCGATGTGGGCGAGGTCCCAGACCAGTGGACTCATCAGCGGGCTGTACTGGCGATGCAACTCGGCGTCGTCGAAGTCGGTCAGCGCCCACGTGCGCTGGCGGGCCCGTTCGAGGTCGCGCGCCAGCGTTTCGCGTGCGATCACGCCGTCGCCTCGGCCATCTGCAGGACCGCACCTTCGATTCCGCGCTCGATGGCCTGGTCGGCGAAATCGTCGGCTGGGCAGCGGCCTACTTCCACGTTCTGCACCAACCGCTGCATCGACTCGGATAATTCCGCGGGCACCCGGTCGGCGACGAGTGCAACGCAACGGTTGGCCGCTCGGTAGAGCCGGTCGTCCTTGAGGCCGACCCGCGCGGCCAGGTCCCAGGCGGTTGCCACCGGCTCGACGGCCTCGGCGGCCAACTCGGCGAGGGCTGGGTCGTCGAGCAGGGTGACGACGAGGAACACCAATGCGGGCAGCAGTGCGTCGGGCACGCTGTCGAGGTAACGAATCTCCAGCCAGCGGCGTGGGCGCACCGGTGGAAACAGCGTGGTGAGGTGGTAGTCGAGGTCGGCGGTGGTCGGACGGCGATCGCCGAGGAGCACCAGTCCATCGGCCCAGTCCGCGAACGGCACGTGCTCGGTGACCGCGACCGGATCCGGGTTGTGCACCAGCATCACCGGCGCCTTGAGGGCATACCGGGCCCAGTCGGTGCAGGGATCGTCACCGCTGGCGCCCAGGACCGGCCCACAGCGCGCCGAGTCCAGCTGACTCCACACCCGCTGACGTGTCGACACCCAGCCGGTGAAGTCCCCGCCGAGCAACGGTGAATTCGCCGCGATCGCGATCGTGGTGGGGCCGAGCGCATGGGCGAGCCGCACCCGCTCGGCCCAGCCGTCGCGGCGACCCGCGTCGAGATTGATCTGGATCGATGCCGTCGAGGTCATCATCGCCGCCCCTGCGCTCGCCGTCCCGGACGCGACGAAGAACTGTTCCATCGCCTCATAGCGGGCTCCGGGATTGACCCGACGCGGGCGGCGAAGTGGGTCGGCGCCGAGCAGGACCAGGCCGAGGCCGGCATCGGCGAACGCCGAACACAACCTCGCCCGATCGGCGGCCAGCGCGGCGATGGCCGGCAGCGGGCCGTCGGCCGGCGGGCCGGACAGTTCGACCGCGCCCCCCGGTTCCACGGTGACGGCGCTGCCGCCGGCCAGCGGTCCCGCGGTGGCGATCACGTCGCTCAGTTCCGACCAGCCCGGGCGGCGCAGTGGATCAGCCAGATCGAAGCAGTGCGCCTCGAGTTCCAGACCCACCCGGCCGGCCGGACCGTCGTCGAGTGAGGCGCCGGCGATGTGCAAGGCGGCTGAGGATGAGCTGTTCAGGACCCGTTCTTGGGCACCCGGCCCGCAAGGTGCCCGACCCGGCTCCGAGGTGACGACAAACGTCATGACATCCATCTTCCAGACCGCACCGACAAGTTTCGTCGATCGGCGGCTGACCCGTTGATGACGTTCACCCGACCTCGCTATATGCCCAATGTGTTCTGCATGGCGCCGGCCAGCACGTTGACGGCCGGCCCGCCGTTGCCGGACTGGCAGACCTTGGCCTGCAACAGCACGTTTTCCCGCAACCGCGTCTGGGTGAAACACCGTCGATCGGTATCTGCTTCCTGCTTGACCCATACCGCGTCGGTGGCCGTCGGGGCAGCACCGCCGAACGACCACACCTGAGTCGTTCCGTCGTCGAGGTGCATGGCGGTGGTCTGGCCGGCGCACCCGATGGTGCGGTCTACGATGCGGTGGTAGGCGCGGGTGGCGGCGTCATTGGTGGCGAATACCCCGATGGCCTGTTTGACCAGGTGGTTTTGGTCGGTGGCCGAGGTTTGCGTGACCGCACTGTTGAACGACGCAAGGTCGGGGTCGTTGAACACCTCGGGCAACCCGATGTCGGCCCAGTTGTTGCAGACCGGCAGATCGACCCAGAACCCCTGCACCGGATCGGTGCTCACCGACTCCCACGTCATCGGTGCTCCGACGATGTTGCCCACGGAACCTTTGGCGAGCACGGCGTAGGAGACCACGCCCGGGTCCGCTGGACGGGCCTGCGCCGCGCCGGCCCCGAACACGCTTGTCGCCAGCACTGCGGCCGCCGCGGCGGCGGTGCGCATCACCCTCAGACCTTGGCGGTCAATGTGACGTCGATATTGCCGCGAGTCGCCTTCGAGTACGGGCACACCTGGTGAGCCTTGTTCATCAGGTCCTCGGCCTGGCTCTGCTCGAGTCCGGGCAGGTAGCCGATGAGGTGGGCGTTGATGCCGTACCCGCCGTCGGCGTCCTTGCCGAAGCCGACCCGCGCGGTGATGCCCGATGCGCTGTCGAGTCCGATCTTCTCCGAGCGCGCCACCAGTTGTAGCGCGCCGAGGAAGCAAGCGGCGTAGCCCGCCGAGAACAGTTGCTCGGGGTTGGTGCCCTCGCCGCTGCCGCCCGCTTCCTTGGGTGGCCTGGTGTCCAGATCGATTCGGTTGTCCGACGACTTCACGTGGCCGTCCCGCCCGCCGCCGCTGGCCGTGGACTCCGCGGTGTAGATGACCTCGATACTCATGGCTTCGATCATGCCAGCCCGGGAGATCGACATGAAGGTCGTGAAAATTGCCCGATCACAACCCGCATGTCGACTTCGGCTCTCACCCAGTCTTGCTCCGCACACCTTCCTCGATCTTCTTGCCGAGGTCGGCATCGATGTTGCGCCAGTACTCGAACACCCGCGACAGCACCGGCTCTTTGACACCCTTGGATACATGGCCGATGACATTGTGCGCCAATCGGTCTCGTGCATCGTCGTCGAGAACTTCCCGAACGAGGGTGCCGGCTTGACCCCAGTCGTCATCGTCTTGACGAAGGGCGTACGCGGAGCGGACCATGTCACCGTCGGAGGCCCAGTGCACCTCAGCCGCCCGCGCGGGATCGGCCTGCGGCCCCCCAACCGAATTCGGCGCATACACCGGGTCGGTCACGTTGCGCATCCGCATCGCACCGTCTTTGGAATAGCTGTGCACTTCGACTCTCGGTGTGTTGACCGGGATCTGCTTGTAGTTCACCCCGAGCCGGTGCCGATGGGCGTCGCTGTAGGAGAAGCCACGCGCCAACAGCATCTTGTCCGGGCTCAATCCGGTGCCGGGCACGATGTTGTTCGGCTCGAAGGCAGCCTGCTCTATTTCGGCGTGGTAGTCGGTGACGTTGCGGTTCAACGTCATTCGACCAACTTCGTGCAGCGGGTAGTCGCTGTGCGGCCACACCTTGGTCAGGTCGAACGGATTGAACCGGTAGGTCTTGGCATCCTCGAACGGCATGATCTGGACGTGGAGCGTCCAGCTCGGGAAGTCGCCGCCCTCGATGGTGTCGAAGAGGTCGCGCTGGTGGTAATCGCCATCGCTGCCTGCCAATTCGTCGCCTTCCTCCTGGGTGAGGAATTCGATGCCCTGGTCGGTCTTGAAGTGGTACTTCACCCAGAACAGCTCGCCGGCCGCGTTGAGCCAGCTGTAGGTGTGGCTGGAGTAGCCGTTCATGTTGCGCCAGGTCTTCGGGATGCCGCGGTCACCCATCAACCAGGTGACCTGGTGTGCGGATTCCGGTGACAGCGTCCAGAAGTCCCACTGCATGTGGTGATCACGCAGGTTCGACGACTGCAGGCGCTTCTGGGAGCGGATGAAGTTCTGGAACTTGATCGGATCCCGCAGGAAGAACACCGGGGTGTTGTTGCCGACGAGGTCGAAGTTGCCCTCGGAGGTGTAGAACTTCAGCGCGAATCCGCGGGGGTCACGCCAGGTGTCTGGGCTGCCGCGCTCGCCGGCGACGGTGGAGAATCTGGCCAGCATGTCGGTCTTGATGCCGGGCTGCAGGAACGCCGCACGAGTGAACTTGCTGACGTCGTGCGTCACTTCGAACGTGCCGAACGCACCGCCGCCTTTGGCGTGCGGCTGGCGCTCCGGGATTCGCTCGCGATTGAAGTTGGCCATCTGCTCGATCAGGTAGTGATCCTGGAGCAGGATCGGGCCGTCCGGCCCGACGGTCAGGGAATGTTCGAGGCTCGGAGCTGGAGCACCGGCATCGGTCGTCGCAAATTTCTCAGTCATCGTTTCCCCTATCTGGTGTCAGCGCCTTCCGGAAGGCGTGTACCCAAGACCCGTTCTACTCTCCCAAAATGACTCCGGCAGGATCCTGCACAGCAGGGTGCCCGGCGTCCCTGGGGGGTGGGGACGCCGGGCACGTCTGCGGTGCGGTCAGGGACGCTGGGTCGGGGTGGCGGTGCCACCGGGCCCCGCGCCGCCCGGGCCTCCTGGCCCGAATCCGGGGCCGGCGCCCGGACCCTGGTTCTGGCCGCCCGGGCCACCGGGACCCATCGGACCCCAGGGTCCGCCGCCCGGCATCATCATCCCGGGGCCACCGCCAGGTCCGCCCCGGTGGTGGAACTGTTGAGAGCCACCGTCCCCGCCGTGGTGGTGCCAGCCGCCGTGGCCGCTGGCGCGCCCGAGGACGAAACCGGTGAAGAAGACTGCGCCGACTATGAAGACGGTGCCAGCCACGATCGCAACCCATGCAACGGCCTGGTACAGCCGGTTGGGTCGGGTGGCGACAGGGACCGGGCCGTAGTAGGGCGGCGGCGGCGGAGGCGGGTCGAGAGTGGCGACGGGGCTGGTTGCGGGCTCGTCGGCCCGCTCGGGTGTTTCAGTCATGAATCGATGATGCGAGCCCGCTGCCCAGTGCGGGTTAGGTGCCGCCTTTGAAAAGACTGTGAATGACGGATTGTCATCCGCGTGGCCGTTTCCACCCACAGCAGGCTGCCCCGCGCTATGAACCAAAGATGAACAAGCTGCTCAACTCGCTGACCGAAGCCGAGTTCCTGTTGATCCGGGAGACCGACCCCGGCGCACTCACCGAACTCGACGAGGACGCGCTGTTGGACTTGCACGGCAGGATTCGACGCGCCCGCACCAAATACGTCGGGCTCTATCGCCGCAAGGGCGCGGCGAACGTCTCGGCGAAGCGCGCCCGGGGTGCCGCTCGATCGGCCAACGAACGAAATGGGGCCAAGGCCGAGATCTTCGAAGGTGCGCTGGGGCGGGTGAGTAAGCAACTCGGTGTCGCTGCGGCGCGCAGCGCCCGTGAACTCAAGGAGGAGCGGCTGGCTCGGGCCCGTCAGGAAAGTTCGGCCCCCGGAACGCCCGCCAAGGGCGGCAGCCGGGTGCCGACATTGGGTCGGGCCCGGGTGGACCAGTCCCGCGAGTCATCGGGCCGCAAGAAGCGCGAGGCCGGTTCCATCGCAGCGGGCGCGCGGCGGCAAGCCAAGCGCGACAACCGCTGAGTGTGGGTGGTCCGGGGTCTGCGGCTGGCAGGCAGGTCTAACGGTCCTCTTCGGTGGGATCTACCCCGGCCATCGCCGTAGAACTGGACAGTGTCAGCGAACTTTGCCACTATTGCGCGGGGGTTGCCGTGAAGGAGTGTCCGCCGTGTTGTTGTACCTCTACCTCATCGGCGTGCCGCTATTCATCTTTCTCACTCGGGTTTTCTCTGAAGCCTTTGACGCAGGTGAGACGGTGCGAGCCCACGTACGCCTGCCGCTGATCGTCGCGGCGGGATTCCTGTGGCCGGTGTTGCTCGTGGGAGTTGCCCAAATACAGGTGTTGCGACTGCGAGCGAAGCTGCTATACCCCGAGACCAGCGCACACTGAGCCCGCGCCGGAATCCTGCAGGCACGGCCTGATGTCGAGCTGGTCAGTTCTCCCTGTCGTGGCGTGGCTCTCGTACCCGCGGTTACGGCCCTCGGGGAGAACGGAGGTCGGGCCATCCAACCCGCGGTTGAGTTCGCCTCTCACCACGGCTTGATCGGGTTCACCGCGAACTGCAGCACGCGATACGGCGCGCGGTCGCGCGGCATGGTGTTCCACTGGCTGACGAACACCCGCACCTCGTCCAGCGTCGAGCCAGGCGAGATGTAGCCGCCGTAGGGTTGTGCGAGCCGGTTGTCCCCCGGCGGCGGCAGGCTCTCGACGGGGTCGGGCCAGTCACCCGCTTGCACCACCGTCGTCACCGGCGCGGTTCCCAGACCCGTCGGGTCGTAGGCCACCCGCATCTCCATGTTGCCGGTACTGGCGTTGAAGTACGACAGCACCGGCTTTCCGTCGACCTCACGCAGGCTCATCTCGCCGATCTTGTCCGGCCACAACGGCGTTGGCGTCTTGTTCCAGCCGCCGCCCGGACCGGCCGCCCAGCCCTGCCAGCGCGCGCGGTCGGTGAAGTTCTCTCGAGTGGCGCGGTAGAGCGTCACCGGCCCGGACCGGTCGAAGTTGTTGGCCACGATGTACACCCAGCCGGTCTGCGAGTCCGGTGTCGGGATCGGGTCGTAGTAGCCGCTGATCTGCGTCTGACGGCCGCCGGCGTAGGAGGCCGCACGCTGCGAACCCGCGACAGTCTGCCAACCGCCCTGCCCGGCAACCGCTTTCACCAGCCGCGACGTCTGCGGTACCAGATCTTTGGTTGTGGTCACCAGCAGATAGTTCTGCCGGTTGATCTGCACCACCCCAGCGGGCAGCTGCGAAGCGCCCGGCGGCCGGGGGTCGGCCAGCAACGGTTTGTCCACACCGACGACGCCGGTGTAGCGAATGCCGTCGGGGTCGTCGACCGAGTCGCCGGCCACCCGCAGCGCGACCGGCGAGAACCACCCACCGAATCCCACGCCCTGGCCGGCGAAGCTGTCCCCACAGATCTGGAGCAATTCAGTGGGGAATTCCATGAACTCGCACAAGTCGGTGGCGCCGATGCCGTAGTCGCGGGTTGGCGTCCCGGTACCGGCGATCGGCCCGATCCGCATCACCTGGCCTGGCGCCAACGGCGCCAGGATCGGGTCAGGAGCCGGGCTCGGTGGGTCGGCGATCGACGTCGGCGCCAGCACCACC
Source organism: Mycolicibacterium aromaticivorans JS19b1 = JCM 16368 (assembly GCF_000559085.1). Classification (NCBI taxonomy): domain Bacteria; kingdom Bacillati; phylum Actinomycetota; class Actinomycetes; order Mycobacteriales; family Mycobacteriaceae; genus Mycobacterium; species Mycolicibacterium aromaticivorans. Next base: position 2,284,584 of record NZ_JALN02000001.1, read on the forward strand.
GCCGAGATCGACGAAATGGCGCACGCCACTCGCACTTTCACGCCCAAACTCACGTTTCGGCGCAAAGCGGATCAGAGCTCGGCGGCCAGCAGCTCGGCGATCTGAATCGTATTGAGGGCAGCACCTTTTCGCAGGTTGTCACCCGAAAGAAACAGTGCGAGGCCGCGGCCGTCCGGCACGCCGGGATCCTGACGGATCCGGCCTACCAGGGTCTCGTCCACCCCGGCAGCGGCCAGCGGGGTGGGGACATCGACCAGCTTCACACCCGGGGCACCGTCGAGCAGGGCAGTGGCCCGCTCCGGCGAAATCGGCTCAGCGAATTCGGCATTGATCGACAGTGAGTGCCCGGTGAACACCGGTACCCGCACACACGTCCCGGACACCGCGAGCTCCGGGATGCCGAGGATCTTGCGACTCTCGTTGCGAAGCTTCTGGTCCTCGTCGGTCTCACCGGAGCCGTCGTCAACCAGTGAACCGGCCAGCGGAACCACGTTGAACGCAATCGGCGCAACATATTTCACCGGAGCCGGGTAATCCAGCGCCGACCCGTCGTGCACCAGTTCCTCCACCCCGGAGATCACCGCGCGCGCCTGGGTGGCCAGCTCGTCGACACCGGCCAACCCGCTGCCCGAGACCGCCTGATAGGTGGAGGCGATCATCCGCACCAGACGGGCTTCGTCGTGCAGCACCTTGAGCACGGGCATCGCGGCCATGGTGGTGCAATTCGGGTTGGCGATGATGCCTTTGGGAAGGGACCGAGCGCGATCGGCGACATCCCTGTCGAAATTCACCTCGGACACCACCAGCGGCACCTCGGGGTCCTTCCGCCACGCCGACGAGTTGTCGATCACGACAACCCCGGCAGCAGCGAACCGCGGCGCCTGCACCCGCGACATCGTCGCTCCGGCGGAGAACAACGCGATGTCCAAGCCGGCGGGATCGGCGGTCTCGGCGTCCTCGACCTCGATCTCCTGGCCGCGGAACGGCAACTTCTTGCCTGCCGACCGTGATGAGGCGAAGAACCGAACGCTGGTAACCGGGAAGTCCCGTTCCTCCAGTAGCGTCCGCATCACCTGGCCGACCTGACCGGTGGCTCCCACCACTCCGATAGCGACCATGACTACCGCCCCGTCCCGGCATAGACGACGGCTTCTTCCTCGCCGCCCAGGCCGAACGCCTCATGCAGCGTGGCAACGGCCTTGTCCAGCTCAGTATCCTTGACCAGCACCGAGATTCGGATTTCAGAGGTCGAGATCAGCTCGATGTTCACCCCGACCTCGGCCAGCGCCTCGCAGAACGTCGCGGTAACTCCCGGGTGGCTGCGCATCCCGGCGCCCACCAGCGACACCTTGCCGATGTGGTCGTCGTAGAGCACCTTGGTGAAACCGATCTCACCCTGCAGGGCGGTGAGCTTTTCCACCGCCGTCGGCCCGATGTCGCGCGGGCAGGTGAACGTGATGTCGGTCTTGCCGTCCTCGACCTTGGAGATGTTCTGCAGCACCATGTCGATGTTGATGTCATTGTCGGCGACCGCACGGAACACCTTGGCGGCGTAGCCGGGTACGTCGGGCAGCCCGACAACGGTGACCTTGGCCTCACTGCGGTCGTGGGCAACTCCGGTCAGGATGGCGTCTTCCATGGGGATGTCCTCGATAGATCCTGTGACGATCGTGCCGGGCTTGTCGGTATATGAAGACCGGACGTGAATCGGAACGTTGTAGCGACGGGCGTATTCCACACACCGCAGCATCAGCACCTTCGCACCGCAGGCCGCCATCTCGAGCATTTCCTCGAAGCTGACGGTGTCCAGGCGACGGGCGTTCGGCACGATGCGGGGGTCGGCGGTGAAGATGCCGTCGACGTCGGTGTAGATCTCGCAGACGTCGGCGTCCAGGGCGGCGGCCAGCGCGACGGCGGTGGTGTCCGAGCCGCCGCGGCCCAGGGTCGTGACGTCCTTGGTGTCCTGGCTTACGCCCTGGAAGCCGGCCACCAGCACGATCTGCCCTTCGTCGAGCGCGGATCGCAGCCGAGTGGGCGTGACGTCGATGATCTTGGCGTTGCCATGGGCACCGGTGGTGACAACACCGGCCTGCGATCCGGTGAACGACCGGGCCTGCGCCCCGAGGGACTCGATGGCCATCGCGACCAGCGCGTTCGAAATACGCTCGCCGGCGGTCAGCAGCATGTCGAGCTCCCGGGCAGGCGGCGCCGGGCAGACCTGCTTGGCCAGATCCAGCAGTTCGTCGGTGGTGTCGCCCATCGCCGAGACCACCACGACGACGTCGTTTCCAGCCTTCTTGGTTTCGACGATGCGCTCGGCGACTCGCCGGATCCGGTCGGCATCGGCCACCGAGGATCCGCCGTACTTCTGCACGACGAGCGCCACTGTCTGCCCTTTCGAAAAAGTGGGATGTCGGCTCTAAGGATAAGGGGTCGCAGCACCTGCTTTTTCCGCCCCGATCGGCGGTAACGTCGCGGCGGTGACTGACCGAAGCGCCGACCCGCCCCGCGACCGTCACGCCCGGACCCGGGTGCCGATCCACCTGCCGATCGCCGCACGGTGGAGTCCGCGGGCCTTCGACCCCGGCGCCGAGGTCACCTCAGAGCAGCTGATCGCCCTGATCGAGGCCGCACGCTGGGCCGCGACCTGGGGACATCGCCAGCCGGTGCGGTTCGTGGTCGGCATCAGAGGTGCCAGGGATTTCGCGACACTGGCCGCCCTGCTTCGCCGCGGCAACAGCTACGCCCACGCCGCCTCGGCACTGATTCTGGTGTGCGCCGAGGAAGGAGAGGACGAGCGGACGGCGCTCTACTCCGCGGTCGACGCCGGTGCGGCGATCGCGAACCTGTCGACCGAGGCGGTGTCCCGGAATTTGATCGTGCATCCGATGGCCGGCTTCGACGTCGAGGGTGCCCGCGCCGCGTTCGACCTCCCGCCGGAGATGCGCCCGCTGGCGGTGGTCGCGGTCGGCACGCTGGGCGACTACACGCGGGCGACCCAGGAGATCGCCGAACGCGACGGCCGGCCCAGGGCGCGATTGGCGCTCGAGGACATCGTGCTCAACTGGTCCCGTTCGGAGTTGCCCTGAGGCGTCGCCTGCTCAAGGCCGGGGCAGTCTTCGGTGCAGCGGATTGGTGGTGACCGGGGTGTTCCGGCGACCCGCACCGGGCAGCCGTTGCACCACATCCGGGTGCTCGGCACTGGCCCGGGTGCGATCCTGTAACTGCATCGCGGCGGTGCGCCCGACGCCGAGCGCGGGTGCGCCGAACAGTCGCCGCGCCGGTGCGGCGCATCGTGGGCAGGCATCCTGACCCGGTACATCGGCCATCGGGTAGATCGCACTGAAGTCGGGACAACCGCCGGGGCAGCGGAACTGATACGTCGGCATGACCGACACGATAACCGTTCGCCGGCAACGTCATACGCTGTTAACGCGCAGGATTCGCCTGGGATATATATGGTGTTTTGAATACTTCCATTTGGAACGATAGGGATATACCGACGCCGAGGAGAACACTGTGCCCGAACTGCTCTTCCCATTGGACTCGACGAAGAAGTTCACCGACCAGCAGATCGTCGGACACAACCGCTGGCACCCCGACATTCCCGCGGCCGTCACGGTCAAACCGGGCACCAGCTTTCGGGCTCATTGCCGAGAATGGTTCGACGGCGCCATCGTCAACGACGATTCCGCACAGGACATCCTGAACGCCCCGCTCAAGGGCGTGCACTGCTTGTCGGGTCCGTTCGCCATCGAGGGTGCCGAACCCGGCGATCTGCTGATCGTCGACATCCTGGATGTGGGGCCCATCCCCCAGGAAGACTCCGGGCCGCTGGCCGGACAGGGCTGGGGCTACACCGGCATCTTCGCCAAGGAGAACGGCGGCGGATTCCTCACTGACCAGTTCCCCGACGCCTACAAGGCGATTTGGGATTTCTCCGGCCAGAGCGCGACCTCCCGGCACGTCCCCGGAGTCAAGTACACCGGCATCGTGCATCCCGGTCTGATGGGTACCGCGCCCTCGGCCGCGCTCCTGGCCAAGTGGAACGCGCGCGAGGGCGCGTTGATTGCGACGGACCCCGAGCGGGTGCCGCCGCTGGCGCTCCCCCCGGAACCGCAGGACGCCATCCTCGGCAGCCTGACCGGTACCGCCTTCACCAAGGCCGCCGCCGAGGCCGCCCGCACCGCACCGCCCCGGGAGAATGGCGGCAACCAGGACATCAAGAATCTGACCAAGGGCACCCGGGTCTTCTATCCGGTGTTCGTGCCCGGGGCGAACCTGTCGTTCGGCGACCTGCACTTCTCCCAGGGCGACGGCGAGATCACCTTCTGCGGCGCCATCGAGATGGGCGGATTCCTGGACTTGCATGTCGATCTCATCAAGGGCGGCATGGACACCTACGGCGTGCACGAGAACGCGATCTTCATGCCCGGCAACACCGATCCGCAGTATTCGGAGTGGATCGCGTTCTCGGGAACGTCGGTCACTCTCGACGGCGAACAGAAGTATCTGGATTCCGATCTGGCCTACCGGCGGGCCTGCCTGCACGCCATCGACTACCTGACCAAGTTCGGCTACCGTCCCGAACAGGCGTATCTGTTGTTGGGTTCAGCGCCCATCGAAGGCCGGCTGTCCGGAGTGGTAGATATCCCGAATTCGTGTGCCACGGTGTATATCCCGACGGCGATCTTCGAGTTCCCCGTCGCACCGTGTGCGGCCGGCCCCCATCAGATCGATCCGGGCATGGGCGCCCCACACGCCGCGTTCTGACCGATTCAGATCGACGCGAGGTCCTGGCCGCGAATCGCCGCCAGGGCCTCGCCCAGGCGCGCGGACAAGTCGGCGTGCCGGGCCACCAGGTGGACCAATTCGTCGGATTTCGCCAGCCGGGCACGAACCCGCTGATAGGCCGCCGTCCCACGCCGGGTCTGGTACACGAGCACCCGGCGCCGGTCGGCGACATCGACCTTGCGCAACACCAGATTGTCGTCGACCATGCCGTCGATCAGCCGCGTCAGACTGGGACCGGGCAAGAGCGTCGCGGCACCAAGGGCCGACATCGCCTTACCCTGACCCCCGGCCAGGGCACTCAGCACATGCCACTGTGCCACCGTCATGCCGTCCAGCTCGGCGGCCACCGCGCGATCCAGTTCGTGCACGACCGTTTTCGCCAGACGCGACAGTTCTTCGATGGCTCCTGGTGCGTCTGAGATGGCGTTCATATCGCCTGGGAGCTTACCTGGGAATTACCGAAACTTTCAGCTGGAAAGAAATCCTGGCCGCCCGGGGGTATCTTGACAGTGATCGCCCCGGCGGTGCAGTCAGGGTCACACAGTATCCGTCGTCGTCCCCGATTCGGGTGAGGTGGTTGAGGATATGGAACGCAACCGCGATGCGGTCGATATCGCGCTGGTGGTGCCGCTAAGCGGGCCCGCGGGCATTTTCGGACCGTCGTGCGAGGTCAGTGCCGAACTCGCCGTCGCCGACATCAACGGCGCCGGCGGCATTCTCGATCGACCCGTACGCGTGCACCCCGTCGATGCGGGCGCTCCGCTGTGGGCGTTGTCGGCCCAGGTCCGGCGCCTGATCGACACCGGCAGGATCGATGCCGTGGTGGGGTGGCACCTGTCCAATGCCCGCCAGGTCATCACCCCGCACACTGCCGGCCGGGTGCCCTACGTCTACACCACGTTCTACGAGGGCGGCGAGAACAACGCCGGCGTCTACATGGTCGGCGAGACGCCGCAGCAGCAACTCTTCCCCGCTCTTCAGTGGCTGCGTTCCAATCGAGACATCCAGCGGTGGTGCATCGTCGGCAACGATTACATCTGGCCGCGGCAGACCGCGGCCGTTACCCGCGACTACATGCGCGCCAACGGTCTGGATTTCGTCGGCGACTCATTCGTCCCGCTGGGCGCCCGAGATTTCCGGAAACCGCTGCAGCTCATCGGGTCCTCTGCTGCAGACGGAGTGCTGGTGTTGATGGTGGGTACCGACAACGCTGCATTCAATCGAGCGTTCGCCCGCGCCGGATTGCAGGAGAACAAGATCCGGCTGTCGTTGATGATCGGGGAAGATGTGCTCAGCGCCAGCGGCGCGGACTGCACGCGGGGGCTCTACACCGCCTGCGGATACTTCGAGAGCCTGGTGACGCCGGAAAGCATGGGTTTCGGATCACGTTACGAGCAGCGATTCGGCGAGGCCGCGCCGGCGCTGAACAATATCGGCGAGTCCTGTTATGAAGGGCTGCTTCTACTTTCGGCGTTGGCAGGCGCGGCAGGAAGTCTTCAGGTTCGGGCAATCGATCAGGTGCGCTCCACGGTGTCCTACCAGGGGCCGCGCGGGGAAGTTGCGATGCGCGGCACCCACACCCACCAACCCGTCTTCCTCGCCGACGCCGCCGACATGGAATTCCGGGTCATCGATCAGCTCAGCGCTTGACCGATGACCCGGCTTCCACCCGTCTAGACGGCCGGACTACTGACCTCCTCCGAAATCGAATGCACTGCAGCGCTTTCGGGCTTCTTACACATATCGTGGCACTCCTTGGTCAGAGTGCACGTCAGCGATGAGATCGCGCCGTGATGGAACGGGCAGTCGTGCACCATGTCCGGCAGTTCGTAACTTCTCTGGTCGACGACGTCGATCAGAGTCTGCCCTGCCCATAACGGCTCCTTCTCGATCTCCTCGCGCAACGGGTTGGGCCGGGCCAGGTAATACTTGCCCTTGGTGATGACGCAGATGACCGGCGAGAGCGCGAACGCCAGGGACAGCGCCAGATACGGTGACCATGCGGCCATGAATGGGCCGAACATGTTGAAGAAGGCCAGGATCGAGAACACCGACCCCACCATCATGGACACGAAGCCCACCGGGTTGATGCTGTACAGGTAGGCCCGCTTGAACTCCACGTAGGGCGGACTGAGTTTGAGCAGGGGCTTGTTGATGATCAGATCGGCCACGATCGCGCCGACCCAGGCGATCGCGACATTCGAGTAGAACCCGAGGATCGTGTTGAGCACCGCAAACATATTGCCCAGCATCAACGACAGGGCTATCGCGATGTGCAATGCGAGGTACACGACGCGCCCGGGGTGGACGTGCAGCACCCGCGAGAAGAAGTTCGACCACGACAACGAACCCGAATAGGCGTTGGTCACGTTGATCTTGATCTGTGAGAGCAGCACCATCAACGTCGCCACTGCCAGCGCCGCGGTGTTGTTGTGAATCACCGATCCGAATCCGCCGAGGAATTGTTCGATCGGCTCGGTGGCCGCCGAGAATCCCACCTTTCCGGCGACGTAGAACGCTAAAAAGGCCCCACAGATCTGTTTGGCCGCACCCAGAACCACCCAACCGGGGCCGGCGGCCAGCACCGCACCCCACCAGCGCCACGCGGGCGTTTCCGACTTCTCCGGCATGAACCGCAGATAGTCGACCTGCTCACCGATCTGCGCGATCAGCGACAGGGCCACGCCCGCGCCCGCGCCGACACCGATCGCGGTCGCCCGCTCGGTGCCTCCGTTGCCGGCCCAGGAGAGGAATCCCTCGAAGCCGGAGGGGTCGGCATAGGCGATGAATGCAATGGGTGCCACGAACAACGCCAGCCACAGGGGCTGCGTCCAGACCTGAAACTTGGCCAGCGCGGTCATTCCGTAGAGCACGAGCGGGATGATGATCAGCGATCCGATGATGTAGCCCAACGCCAACGGAAGACCGAACGCCAACTTCATCGCCTGGGCCATGATGGCACCTTCGAGCGCGAAGAAGATGAAGCAGAAGCTGGCATAGATCAGACTGGTCAGAGTCGATCCGAAGTACCCGAAACCCGCTCCGCGCGTGAGTAGATCCATGTCGATGTTGTACTTCGCGGCGTAATAGGCGATGGGGATCCCGGTGAGGAAGATCGTCACCGCCGCCACCAGGATGGCCACCACAGCACTCGCTGACCCGTGAGTGACCGCGATGGACGCGCCGATCGAATAGTCGGCGAGATAAGCGATTCCGCCGAGCGCCGCAATCGCACACGCCATCGGGCTCCATTTGCGAAATGATTTGGGGGCGTACCGCAATGAGAAGTCTTCGATGGTGTCCTGACTCGCCCAGGTGACGAATCGGGTCCAGGGCCCGGAGCCCGGCGGTGCGCCGGCAGGGTGCAGCTGCACTTCGCCGACCGGTTGCTCAGATGAAGTCATGTGCTGTCTCCTTGCCGCGTCACATGTTGTGCAGCGGCCGCTTCAGAAGGATCCGCATTTCAGACAGCACTGTCCGCGCGGCTAGAAGAGCCGGCGGAATTAGCTCCGCCGCAAGGAAACTAACATTGTTACTTCCATATGGCAGTACTCCAAATGAAAAGTAACGCGCATGACACGTATGGTTTACGCGACGACGCAGATAGCGCTCAACCAGTCAGGAACAGGTCTTTCTCAGGTCCGCGAGCTTGGCAACTATCCGGTCGTTGAGTAGCGACATCTCATACATCTGCGGAGGCGGCGGCGCGCCCGGCGCACGGCCCTGGATCTGGGAACGCAGTGTCGGCAGACTGGTGACGAACTGGTTGGCCAACTGCGCTACCTCCGTGGTCTGCGCCGCCAGGCCGGGATCGGTGACTTTCTGGGAGCGCTCCGCCAGGCCATCGGCCCACTGCTGATAGGCAGCGTCCTCGGCCACCGTCGGCACGCCTTCATTGCCCTTGGAGTCGATCTTCGACGCCTGCGAGCGGCTGTAGTCCAGGAAGTCGATCACCGGCTTGCACTTCTCGGGCGGGCCGTCGAAATATTTCGACCACACCGCGATGCCCACCGCGATGACCAATACAGAGATGGTGAGGATCCACCGCGGACGTCGTCGCACGATCATCCAGCCTAGCGTTCGCGGCTGAACGTTTAACGAGGCGGCAACACCACGAGGGCGTCTACGTAACAGAAACATCGTTCACTGTCGGTGAACGGCCCAACCATGGACGGGCCACCACCCGCAGGAGATTAGATGGATACAGGGACCACAGCATTCATGCTGTGTTGCATCATCGGGCTGACGATGATGATCCCGGGCCTGGCGCTGTTCTACGGCGGCATGGTCTCGGTCAAAAGCTCCACCAACATGATGATGATGACGTTCGGCGCCGTGGCCATCGTCGGCGTGCTCTGGATTTTGTTCGGCTTCTCCATGACGTTCGGGACGTCCTACGGCGGATTCGTCGGCAGCCTGACCGAATTCGCCGGCATGAAGAACCTGCTGGAATCGCAGACCACGATCTCCGGCCTGCCGGTCAGTCTGTTCGCGTTGTTCCAGGCACTGTTTGCGGCGATCACGGTCGCACTGGTCTCCGGCGCGGCGGCCGACCGAATGAAGTTCGCGGCCTGGATGGTCTTCGCGACCCTGTGGGCGGTTCTCTGCTACTTCCCCGTCGCGCACTGGGTATTCGCATTCAACGGCGTCGTCACCCCGGACGCAGTCGGCGGCTGGATTGCCAACAACCTCAAGGCAATTGACTTCGCCGGTGGCACAGCGGTGCATATCAACGCCGGTGCAGCCGCTCTGGCGGTCGCCATAGTGCTCGGCAAGGGCGCCAGCTGGGGCAAGCTGCGCAAGCCGCACAACGTCCCGCTGACACTGCTCGGCGCCGGACTGCTGTGGGCCGGCTGGTATGCCTTCAACGGCGGTTCGGCTCTGGCCGCGGGCAATTCGGCGGCCATCGTCATGGTCACCACCTTCGTCGCAACCTGCGCCGCCACGCTCGCCTGGCTGGCAGTGGAGAAGTTCAAAGACGGCCACGTCACCGGCGTCGGTGCGGCGGCGGGTGCCATCACCGGCCTGGTCGCGATCACCCCGGCCTGTGGTTCGGTGACGCCGGTCGGCGCGATCATTCTCGGCCTCGTCGCGGGCGCCATCTGTCCGTTCGCCGTGGGCCTCAAAGAGAAGTTCGGCTATGACGATTCGCTCGACGTTGTCGGCGTGCACCTCGTCGGTGGTGTCATCGGCACCCTGCTGATCGGCTTCCTGGCCAGCGACACAATGCCGAACAAGGTCAACGGCTTCTTCTACGGCGGCGGTTTCGACCAGCTGTGGCGACAAGCCGTGGCGGCCGGTGCGGTGATGATCTATTCGTTCGTTATCGCGTTCGTCATCGCATGGGCCATCAAGAAGACGATGGGTATCCGCATCTCCTCCGAAGAAGAGGAGAAGGGTATCGACACCCACGTCCACCGCGACCCGGCGTACGAGCTCGAGTACGCCTGATGCGGACTCGAGCCGGGCGTGGTACCTCCTTCCCCCGCCCGGCTCGAGCCCCTCGCGCCACCCCCATTCATCAAAGAACTTGTTGGAGAACATGTCTGCCACCCTCGCTGAGCTGGCCGAGGCCTCAGCAACCAAGTTCATCCTCGCGCTGTTCGTCGACCTCCGCGGGAAGCCCTGTGCCAAGCTGGTTCCCGTCGAGGCCGTCGATCTACTGGCGACCGAGGGTGTCGGCTTCGCCGGATACGCCGTCGGTGCAATGGGTCAGGAGCCCAAAGACCCTGACCTCATGGCAATGCCCGACCCCGAGTCGTTCACCCCGATCCCGTTCATCAAGGACGGCCTGGCGATCGTGCACTGCGATCCGCACGTCGAGGGCCGGCCGTGGCCGTATGCGCCGCGCGTCATCCTCAAGTCGCTGATCCAGCGGGCTGCCGATGCAGGCTTCGAGCCCTGGGTCGGCGCGGAAGTCGAATACTTCCTGCTGACCCGCGGCGCGGACGGCACACTGGCCACCGCCGACACTGCCGACACCGCGGCGCAGCCGTGTTACGACGCGCGCGGTGTGACCCGGATGTACGACCACCTCACCGCGATCTCGACCGCGATGAACACCCTCGGCTGGTCCAACTACGCCAATGACCACGAAGACGGCAACGGCCAGTTCGAGCAGAACTTCCAATTCGCCGACGCGCTGACCACAGCCGACCGGGTGGTGACACTGCGCTACCTGCTGTCGATGATCGCCGCCGAGCGCGGCATGGTGGCCACGTTCATGCCCAAACCCTTCTCCGACCGGACCGGGAGCGGCCTGCATCTGCACCTGTCGCTGACTTGTGGGGGCACACCGGTGTTCCCCGAGGAGTCCGACGATCGCGGGCTGGGACTGTCGCCGACCGCGTATGCGTTCATCGGCGGCATCCTCGACCACGCCTGCGCCCTGCAGGCCGTCGTCGGGCCAACGGTCAACTCCTACAAGCGAACCGGAGCACTGACGACGGCCTCCGGGGCCTCCTGGGCTCCGCGCCTGCCCACCTACGGCGGCAATGACCGCACCCACTACATCCGGGTGCCGGACTCTCAGCGAGTGGAGCTACGCGGCGGCGACGGCTCGGCCAACCCGTACCTGGCCATCGCGGCCGCGCTCGGCGCCGGTATCGACGGCATCAAACGCAGCACCGACCCCGGCGCGATCGGCAACACCGACGGCCGCACCGCCCTGCCGCCCACCTTGCTGCACGCCGTCGAAGAGTTCGAGGGTGACCCGGTGGTCACCGGTGTGCTCGACACCGTAGGCGATGGGGTTGCCAGTTACTTCGCCGGTATCAAGCGGGACGAATTCTTCGCCTACCACAGCGCGGTCAGTCCGTGGGAAGTCGACCAGTACCTGACCGCATTCTGACCCCCGAGGAAGGAACAACCATGTGTGGGATCGTGGGTCTGCACCTGCGCGACCCCCAGCTCTACCCCCGGCTCGGTGAACTGCTGACCGGCATGCTGTGTGAAATGTCGGACCGGGGAAGCGATTCCGCCGGAGTAGCCGTCTACGGTGATCCACGCTGGTCACCGCCGGGGAAGGGCACCGTCTCGGTGCTCGACGTCGACGACAGCCCCGACCAGATGGCCGAGGCGCTCCATGCGGCGCTCGGCGAGGTATCGGTGCACCGCGTCGACGAAACACTGTTGGTGTCGGCCGATGTCGCAGCCGAGACGCTGCATGCGGCGATCACGGCGCACTACCCGCATGCGCTGATCGCGGGGTTCGGCGCAAATGTGGCTGTGCTCAAGGGAGTCGGGCATCCGAAAGCCCTCACCGAGGCATGGGGACTGGCTCATGCGCAGGGCTGGCAAGGGGTGGGTCACACCAGGATGGCCACCGAGTCGGCAGTGATACCGGCCGGCGCACATCCCTACGCGGTCGGTCCGGACCAGTGCCTGGTCCACAACGGATCATTCGCCAACCACGCCACCATCCGTCGCGACCTCCGGGCCCGGAGTGTCGTCTTCGACAGCGAGAATGACACCGAAGTCGGTGCGCGCTTCGTGGCCGACCAGCTGGCCCGGGGCCGCGACGTCGAGACCGCGCTCAAGGAGTTGTGTGCCACCTTCGACGGCTTCTACACGCTGCTGGTGTCCAACCACGACTCGTTCGCCGTTGTCCGGGACGCCATCGCCTGCAAGCCGGCGGTGATCGCCGAGACCGACGAGTGGGTGGCAATGGGCAGCGAATACCGCGCGCTGGCAGGACTTCCCGGCGTCGAGAAGGCGGTCATCTGGGAGCCAGAACCAGAGGTGGTGTACGCATGGACGAGGTGATGACCTTCGATTTGGCGTCCACACCGCTGCGCGAGGTCAACGCCGCCCTACACGCGCCGGGCCTGTCCGGTGAAGTCGCGATCACCAACCCCGCCGGCGCACACAATGTCGCGGTCGGCGTCGACGCCCCGATCCGAGTCCGGATCGACGGTCACGTCGGCTACTACGCCGCTGGGATGAACAAGCAAGCGGAGGTCATCGTCGACGGCAACGCGGGGACCGGAGTGGCCGAGAACATGATGAGCGGCACCGTCTGGGTCAAGGGCAATGCGTCCCAGTCCGCCGGCGCCACCGCACACGGCGGCCTGTTGGTGATCGAAGGCGATGCCGCTGCGCGCTGCGGGATCTCGATGAAAGGAGCCGACATCGTGGTCGGCGGCAGCGTCGGACACATGAGCGCGTTCATGGCCCAGGCGGGACGACTGGTGATCCGCGGCGATGCCGGTGAGGCACTGGGTGATTCGATCTACGAGGCCCGCCTGTACGTTCGCGGCGAGGTCGCCTCGCTCGGGGCGGACTGCATCGCCAAGGAGATGCGCGCCGAGCACCACGAAGAACTCAGCCGCCTGCTCAAGGCCGCCGGATTCGAGGACGATGACACCAGCTCCTACACCCGCTACGGCTCGGCACGCCAGCTATACCACTTCCACGTCGACAACACAGAAGTGTACTGAATTGACATACGCAGAAGACGACCGCGCCCGCCTCGGCCTGCGCGAGTCAGCAACCTTCGACCGGGCCACGATCGCCGGCATCCAACGAGCCGCCGACACCGGTATCTACGACATCCGCGGCTGGGGCGCCAAACGCGCACTCCCCCACTTCGACGACCTGCTGTTCCTCGGCGCATCGATGTCGCGCTACCCGCTGGAGGGCTACCGCGAGCGATGCGGTACCGACGTCGTACTCGGCGACCGACACGCCAAACACCCACTGCACCTGGACATCCCGGTGACAATCGCGGGCATGTCATTCGGCGCGTTGTCCGGGCCGGCCAAGGAGGCGCTCGGTCGCGGCGCCAGCGAGGTCGGCACGTCGACCACCACCGGCGACGGCGGTATGACCCCGGAAGAACGCGGACAGTCGAAAACTCTCGTCTACCAATACCTTCCGTCGCGGTACGGGATGAACCCCGACGATCTCCGCAAAGCCGACGCCATCGAGGTCGTGCTCGGCCAGGGCGCCAAGCCCGGTGGCGGCGGAATGCTGCTGGGACAGAAGATCTCCGAACGGGTGGCCGGTATGCGGACACTCCCCGAAGGCATCGACCAGCGCTCCGCCTGCAGGCATCCGGACTGGACCGGGCCAGACGACCTGACCATCAAGATCAACGAACTGCGCGAGCTCACCGACTGGGAGAAGCCGATCTACGTCAAGGTCGGCGCCACCCGCACCTACTACGACGTGAAATTGGCGGTGGCGGCGGGCGCTGACGTAGTCGTCGTCGACGGTATGCAGGGGGGCACCGCGGCCACTCAGGACGTGTTCATCGAGCATGTCGGCATCCCCACGTTGGCCGCGGTTCCACAAGCGGTGCAGGCACTCTCCGAACTCGGCGTGCATCGCAAGGTGCAGCTGATCGTGTCGGGCGGAATTCGGACCGGGGCCGACGTCGCCAAGGCGATGGCCCTGGGCGCCGACGCGGTGGCGATCGGTACCGCGGCGCTGATCGCGCTGGGGGACAACGACCCGAAGTACGCTGCCGAATACGAAAAGCTCGGTAGCGCAGCCGGTTTCTACGACGACTTCCAAGACGGTCGCGACCCGGCCGGTATCAGCACCCAGGATCCCGAGCTTGCGGCCCGACTCGACCCGATCGAGGGCGGTCGCCGCCTGGCCAATTACCTGCGGGTGCTGACCATGGAGGCCCAGACCATCGCGCGCGCGTGCGGTAAGGCACACCTGCTGCACCTGGAACCCGAAGACCTCGTCGCGGTGACCATCGAGGCCGCCGCGATGGCGCGGGTGCCGCTGGCGGGTACGTCGTGGATTCCCGGAGCGGGGCTGTGACCGAGACCGCCGAAGTCGTCATCGTCGGCGGCGGAATCGAGGGGTGCGCCGCCGCCTGGGCATTGAGCCAACGCGGAATCACCGATGTCGTTGTCCTCGAACGTAATACCGTGGGCTCCGGGATGACCGGAAAGTCCAGCGGTATCGTGCGCTGCCACTACGGAGTGAGCTCGCTGGCCGCGATGGCCACCGTCGGCCTGGAGGTGTTCGAGAAAGCCCATGAGATCTTCGGCGACGACATCGGGTTCCGCCAAACGGGATATGTCGTCGGCGTCGGTGAACCCAACGTCGGCTCCCTGCGGAGCAGCATGGCCGCACAGCGCGCCGTCGGTGTGCAGACCGAAGAGATCGATGCCGCCGAGGTGGCCCGACTGTGGCCGTGTGCCGACCTGTCGCCATTCGCCGCGTTCGGTTGGGAGGCGCGTGGCGGGTACGGCGACGCCTACCAGACCGCACAGGCGTTCGCCCTCGCCGCCCGGGCGAGCGGTGTACGAATCCGGCAGGGCGCCAGCGTCACCGGACTGCTGACCGACGGTGACACCGTCACCGGGGTGCGCTTGGCCGACGGCACGCAAGTCAGCGCGGGTAGCGTCGTGGTCGCCACCGGAGTCTGGACCCAGCCGTTTCTGGCGCCCTACGGAGTCGACGTGCCGATCCGGGTGGTCCGCGAGCAGATTGTGATGATCTCGCCCGGTGTCGATCTGGGACCGGTGCCGGTGTTCTCCGATCTGGTGTCACTGCAATACGTACGTCCCGAGGTCGGCGGCGATGTGCTGTTCGGCAACAGTGACCTTTCCGACGTGCTGACCGCCGATCCGGACGATTACCTAAACCGGGCCACCGAAGACTTCATCGATCTCACCGTCGACAAGGTCGGCACCCGTTTCCCCGGCTTCACCGCCGCCGCGATCACGTCGAGCTACGCCGGGTGTTACGACGTCACACCGGATTGGAACCCGGTCATTTCCGCCAGCGGCCGCGACGGGCTGTTCGTGGCTGCCGGGTTCAGCGGTCACGGGTTCAAGATCGCGCCTGCCGTCGGGCGCCTGGTAGCCGACCTCCTTGTCGACGGCCGCAGCAGTGACCCTCGGATACCCGAGACCGATTTCCGGCTGTCCCGCTTCGCCGAGGGGGAGTTACTGAAGAGCCCGTATCCGTATGTGGGTGCGGGGCAGATGCGATAGTGCACTTGTGACCGATCTGCTCCGCAACCAATCGGGAACCGCCCGCGACCGCGACCCGCACGAGCCGGTCGCGGACGTGGAGTTCGAGACCGCGATCGCCCGCAATGTGCGGCAGCTACGCCAGCAGCTGGGGTTCTCCGTCGCCGACATGGCGAGCAGGGTCGGGATCTCGAAGGCGATGATGAGCAAGATCGAGAACGTGCAGACCTCGCCGAGCCTGTCCACTCTGGCTTTGCTGGCCAAGGGTTTCGACGTACCGGTGAGCACGCTGTTCCGTGGCGCCGACGTGGAGCGGCAGGCGGCCTTCGTCAAGGCGGGTACCGGGGCGCGGATCGTGCGCAACGGCACGAGGGCCGGCCACGAGTACGAATTGCTCGGATCGCTGCGCGGCGAGCACAAGCGACTGGAATGCCTGCTGGTCACCCTGTCGGAGAAGAGCACGACCTATCCCCTGTTCCAGCATCCCGGCACCGAGTTCATCTACGTGCTCGAGGGCGTCATGGACTACGCCCACAGCCGCTCGGTGTACCGGCTGCATCCCGGCGATTCGCTGCAGATCGATGGTGAGGGCGCGCACGGTCCCGCGGATCTGATCGAAGTGCCGATCCGATTCCTGTCGGTTATCGCGTTTCCTGACTCCCAGGTCTAGCCGACCGGCCCTTGCCGCCCGAGGCCACCTTTGGGGCGCCGGCGCCGGCGGCCTTGCGCGACGCGTTGGGCGGCTTCGCAGCGCTCGGTGCGACGCTCTGCTGCGCACCGGTGACCGACGCCGACCGTCGGCTCTGACCGACAGCCGGATTCGTGGCCTCCGACGGCGAAGCGACCGCGGACGGAGCGGACCGCTGGGGCGTGGTGGCAGCGACGGGCTGCGCGGGCTGCGCGGGAGGCGTTATCTGCAGCGCTTTGGCGATCGACGGCCCGAATGACAGCAGGTAGCCGAGCGGCCCCGGATTCAGCAGTCCGAAGGCCAGCTGAAAGAGCGGGGTGGAGCAGCAATTCAACGTGGTGTTGAGGTAGACCGCGGGCGCATCGATGAACGCCTGCAACACGGTCTCCGGGGTGGACGGGTATTTGGCGGTGTCGGCGATCAACTGCGCGATCATGACGCCGGGAGCGATGAAGGGGCCGATCAAGCTGAGCGGCGCCATCACCGCGAGGGTGGCCATCACGCCGGCCGCCGCCGCGGCGTGATCACCCATGGTCTGCACGATCTTCAGGGGGGTGCCGCCATCCTGCCCGACGAGCCAGTGCGAATAGGTGGTGAAGTTTTCCGCCACCTGGGTCAAGATCGGCGCGGGTGGGTAATTGACGACCATCGACGCGAGATTGGCGATATCGGCCTGGACATTCTCCTGCAGGGTCTGCCACGCGCCGGTGAGGACGACCGGGACGGCACGCGTAGCCGGCTGCGGATCGGTGGGTAGTGGCGCCAGCGCGATGGTCGCGGCCGCCGTCAGCGACAGCCCGGTCGCGAGCATGGAGCGAACGCTCAGTTGCACGAAGGACTCCCGGTCGCGGCTTGCATCATCGTCAATTTAGCGTGTCGGCGAATTCCCCGGCGCGGATTGGGCGGCGACTTGGCTAGCGCTACGTCCCCGAGCGCTACGTCCCCGGCCCCGGCCGCAACGATGTTCTGTCTCGGATATCCCGGCGACGCCTCGATGAGACGAGTCGACAGGAATCCCCCTTAACAGAATTCGCCCGACCACCGGCAACCGAGCGACGAACGGGCCCGTCCGAATTGCCCACCCCGAGCACAAACCGATCGACGAACCCCCTGCCGCATGGCGCAGAAATCATCAGGCGCTTCTCGGGCTGGACGATACTTGCACACGCAAGTTCAACAGCTGGACTTCCGGCCAGCAGCCCCGCGGCCGCGCTCAGGCCGCTACCGCACCAGAATTGGACTCACCGATGCCGCGGCTGGTCTGCCCGTCTATGGCTACCGGGACATCGCCGGCCAGGGTCACCCGGTGCATCACACGACGCTGGTCGTCGTAGTCGTCGACAGCGCGATGCTGGGTGGCGCGGTTGTCCCAGATCGCGACGTCACCGGGCTGCCAACACCAACGAATCGCGTTCTCCGGCTGAGTGATTCGACGCTGTAGCAACTCGATGAGTGTCGCCGAGTCATGACTGTCCAGACCGACGAGTTGGCGAGCGAAGCCGCCGAGCAACAGTGCGCGCTGACCTGTCTCGGGATGTACCCGCACCACCGGGTGCTCGGTCCGGAAATCCGGGGCGACGAACGCCCGAGCCTCCACGGCGCCGGCCTTAGCCCCAGGGGCCGCGTAGTCGAACCGGTTGCTGTGCACGGCCCACACGTTGTCGGCAAGTGCGCGCAACGGCACGGGCAGCGCGTCGTATGCGGCCACGGTCGAGGCCCACAGAGTGGAGCCGCCATAGCTGGGCAGCGTCACCGCGCGCAGGATCGACGCCTTGGGATAGTCGGCTGTGAAGGTGACGTCGGTATGCCATTGGGTCGCCTTGCCCCATTCGGAATCGATCGGCTGGATCAGCGGCTTGTCGGCGTCGGCGTGCCGGATGGTCGGGTGCCCAACGGGTGTACCCAGGAGCCGGCCGAAGGCTTCCTGCTGCTGGTCGTCGAGATGGTGCTGTCCCCGGATGAATACCACCTTGTAGGTCAGCAGCGCTTGATAGATCTCGTCGGCGATTGTTGCGTCGAGGTCGCCACCGAGCCGGACGCCGTCGATCGTGGCGCCGATCTTGCTGCCGAGTCTGGTCACCGAGATCGCGGTCATGGGCGTGTCCTCTTCAAGCGCGTGTAGTCAACTGTCTACAGTCTGTGTTCCGCTAATGTAGTCGGATGACTACAGGGGGTGCAAGGGGGCGTGACGAGGTAGTGGCTGTGACTTTGGCCGCCGCCGCCGATCTGTTCGCCGAACGTGGGCCGGCTGCGACCTCTATTCGTGACATCGCCGCCAAAGCCGGCGTCAACCATGGCCTGATTCACCGGCACTTCGGGTCCAAGGACCGCCTGATCGGCGCGGTACTCGACCATCTCGGCGCGCAGCTGGCCGACATGCTGGCAGCCGGGGCTGCCGGCAGTGAGGTCGAGGCGGCGATCGATCGGCAGCTGCGGGTGATCGCCCGGGCCAGCTTGGATGGCTACCCCGCGGGTCAGCTTCAGACCCGGTTTCCCAACGTGTCCGACCTCATCGAACAGATGCGGGCGCGTTACTCCACCGAGCATGCGGCGCGGCTCGCGGTCGCGCATATCAACGCACTCCAACTCGGCTGGCGCCTGTTCGGAGATTTCCTGCGGGCCTCGGCCGGGTTGGACGACCTCACCGACGAGGAACTGGCGCAATCGATAGCCGGTGCCATCGCTGCGATGACCAAGTCCGGTCAGAAGCAGTGACGAAATCCGACTTTGGCCAGCTGGCGTGGCGGGAGTACAGTACCGAATTGTGCAGCGGGTGCTCCTCCTCGGACGCCGCGACGGGGTCTGATCCAGACTGGCTTCCCGTCGCGGGTGTTTCGCGATGCGCCGGTCTGAATCCAATCCAAGACACCCGGAGCCAATCGTGACCACCAACAAGCCGTCCTTTGATTCAGTCGACGCCTACGTATCTGCCCGCACCATCTCCACCCCCGCCGGCCCGCGACGAGATGGCCAGCCCTCCTGGAACACCCAGCGCAACTCCTCGATGCCGGTCGACCGGTACCGCTCGTTCGCTGAGGAAGTCGAGCCAGTCACCCTGCCGGACCGCACGTGGCCGGACAGGGTCATCGAGCATGCACCCCTGTGGTGTGCGGTCGACCTGCGCGACGGCAACCAGGCCCTGATCGACCCGATGAGTCCGGCCCGCAAGCGCCGCATGTTCGAGCTGCTGGTCAACATGGGCTACAAGGAGATCGAGGTCGGTTTCCCGTCGGCCAGCCAGACCGATTTCGACTTCGTCCGCGAGATCATCGAGCAGGGCGCCATCCCCGACGACGTCACCATCCAGGTGCTGACTCAGTGCCGCCCCGAGTTGATCACCCGCACCTTCGAGGCGTGCGCTGGAGCGCCGCGAGCGATCGTGCACTTCTACAACTCGACGTCCATCCTGCAGCGCCGCGTGGTGTTTCGGGCCGATCGCGACGCCGTCAAGAAGATCGCCACCGACGGCGCCAAGCTGTGCGTAGCGGAAGCGGCTAAATATCCCGGCACCCAATGGCGATTCGAGTACTCCCCCGAGTCGTATACGGGCACTGAGCTGGAGTACGCAGTCGAGGTGTGCAACGCCGTTGCCGAGATCGTGCAGCCCACCCCGGACGTGCCGCTGATCGTCAACCTGCCCGCGACCGTGGAGATGGCCACGCCCAATGTGTATGCCGACTCGATCGAGTGGATGCACCGGCACCTGACCCCGCGGGACTCGATCATCCTGAGCCTGCACCCGCACAACGACCGGGGAACCGCCGTTGCCGCAGCAGAATTGGGCTACCAGGCCGGCGCGGACCGTATCGAGGGTTGCCTGTTCGGCAACGGCGAGCGCACCGGCAACGTCTGTCTGGTGACGCTGGGCCTGAACCAGTTCTCCCGCGGCGTGGATCCGCAGATCGACTTCTCCAACATCGACGAGATTCGTCGCACCGTCGAGTACTGCAACCAGCTGCCCGTGCACGAGCGCCACCCCTACGGCGGCGACCTGGTGTACACCGCGTTCTCCGGCAGCCACCAGGACGCCATCAACAAGGGCCTGGATGCCATGAAAGTTGCTGCCGACGAAGCGGATTCGGATGTCGACGACATCCTGTGGCAGGTCCCGTACCTGCCGATCGATCCCAAAGACGTCGGCCGCACCTACGAGGCCGTCATCCGGGTCAACTCGCAGTCCGGCAAGGGTGGCGTCGCCTACATCATGAAGGCCGACCACGGCCTGGTGCTGCCGCGCCGGCTCCAGATCGAGTTCTCCCAGGCAATCCAGGCCATCACCGACGGTGAGGGCGGCGAGGTGTCACCCAAGGAGATGTGGGACGCGTTCGCCGACGAATACCTGTCCCCGATCCGGCCGTTGGAGCGCATCCGCCAGAAGGTGGTCGGCGCCGAGGTCGACGGTGGCACGGACGTCATCGAGGCAGTCGTGAAGATCGACGGCACCGAGACCGAGATCACCGGCCAGGGCAACGGACCGCTGGCCGCGTTCGTCGACGCGTTGGGCACAGTCGGTTTCGACGTCAGCGTGCTGGACTATTCCGAGCATGCGATGTCGGCCGGCGAGGAGGCCGCCGCGGCCGCCTACGTCGAGGCGTCCATCGGCGGGCGCACGGTGTGGGGCGTGGGCATCGCGACGTCGATCACGACGGCATCACTGCGAGCCGTGGTCTCCGCGGTGAATCGAGCCGCCCGAATCGGCGCCATCCCAACAACGTAACGTTCTCCCGACGACTTAAGGAGTAGGTCATGGACTGGGGCTCAACGTGGGATTTCTTGTGGCACTTCCTCATCATCTTCGCTTGGATCGCCTATCTGCTGGTGCTGTTCCAGATCCTGGTGGACCTGTTCTGGCGTGACCACACGACGTCCGGCTGGATCAAGGCCGTCTGGGTGATATTCCTGATCGTGTTCCCATGGCTGACCGCGCTGATCTACCTGATCGCCCGCGGTCGAGGCATGACCGAACGCGCCCGGGAAGCCGCGGTGGCCGCGAAGAAGGACACCGACGCCTATATCCGGGAGGCTGCCGGACGTTCTCCGGCACAGGAGATCGAGCACGCCAAGCAACTCTTCGATGCCGGGACCATCTCCCAGCAGGAGTTCGAGTCACTGAAGGCCAAGGCCCTCAGTTAGTCGGCGGACACCGCGTAACGCAGGCGGTCGATCAGCCCGGCTGGGTCGTACCCGTCGGGTTGATCGACCGTGAATGCCGGCGTGGCCGCCTGATCAGGGCGCCGCGACCGCCGTCGTCGTGGTCACAGCCCCGGAGACCGCTGCAGGCGATGGCGGGGTGGGGGTAGGGAATTTCGACTCCTGCCCCGAGTCGGCCGTGGTGCGGGTGGTGGCCGCGCCGGCACCGTCGGTGACGGCGAACAGCGCGAGCATCGCGATTGCCGCTGCACCGATCGTGGCGGCAAGTGTCTTGTTGTGCATCTTCAGCCTCCTGCCAACAAAAGTTGTCAGTAGGCCCCAACTCAGCGGTACGCCAACATATTTCGCAGAAAGCGTCGCCTCAGGGTATTGGCGACAGATACACAGGATTCTGCGAGGGTTCCTATTGCCGCGCTTGCGCTGCCAGCAGCTCCGAGATGTCGGCCGACGAGACCGGCCGTGAGAAGTAGTAGCCCTGTCCGATGTCGCAGCTGTGTTCGCGCAGCCATGAGGCGGTTTCGGCGTCCTCCACACCCTCGGCGACCACCGTGATCCCGAGGTTGTGGGTCAGATCGATCACGGCGCTGACCACAGCCGCGGCCCTGGCGTCCGTCGCGACCGAGGCGATGAAGTGCCGATCGAACTTCACCTCGTCTATCGGCAGATCACGCAGGTAGCTCAAAGCCGAATAGCCGCTCCCGAAGTCGTCGATCGCAATCCGGATCCCGTCGTCGCGCAGCTGTTGCAGCACGCCGGTCACCCGGCCCACCTCGTCGAGCACGAGGTCCTCGGTGATTTCGATGGTCAGTAGTCCGGCAGGCAGATTTCGTTCCTGCAGTACCCGGCGCACCGTGTCGGGCAGCCGTGCGTCGCGCAACAGCGGCGCGAACAGGTTCACCGCGACCGGAACGTCCAACCCCATCGACACCCAGCGCGCACAGTCATCGAGAACCTTCCGGAACACCAGATCGGTGACCGGTCGCATCAACCCATGACGCAGGATCAACGGCATAAACGCGCCTGGCCGAAGCACATTCAGCCGTGGGTGCGGCCAGCGCAGCAGCGCTTCCACACCTGCGATGCGTCCGGTTCCGAGGTCCAGTTTGGGTTGATAGACCATCTCGAGGCCACCGCGGTCGATCGTGCGGCGCAATTCGCCGAGCAACCGCACCTGTTCGGCTCCGCTCTTGGCTGAGCGGGGTTCCCCGTCGCGGGCCAGTTCCTCGATGTCCGGATCAAGCAACGTCATGTCCGAGCTGAATGTGTGCACCGTCGAATTACGCGACCGCTTTGCGAAGTACATCGCGGTGTCGGCACGCTTCACCAGATCTTCGGCCGTGATGCTGTTGTCCACCAACGACGCAACGGCCAAACCCGCGCTGGGATGCATCAGCACCTCGTGTCCGTCGATCAGGAACGGGGTGTCGAATGCGGCGATCACGCGTTCGCACACCAGGTGCGCCTCATCGACGTCGCCCTCGAGCAGCAACGCGAATTCGTCACCGCCGAGCCGTGCCACGGTATCGCCGGCTCGCAGACATGTCGCGATGCGCTCGCCGACACGGATCAGCAGGTTGTCGGCCGCTGGATGACCCATGCTGTCGTTGATCAGTTTGAAGTCGTCGAGATCCAGCGATAACACCGCCACGCACCGATTGTCGCGGGCGCGCAATGCCATTGCGTGCGCCAGCCGATCCTGGAACAACGTGCGATTGGCCAGCCCGGTCAAGGGGTCACGCAACGCCTGATCGGCTGCGGCCGCGAGCAGTCGCCGGTTTTCCCAGCCCGAAAGGACCTGTCGGGCACAGATGAGCGTCATCAGGATGGGCACCAGAACCCGAAGCAGACCGGTCATCACAATCGCCGGCGCTACTGTGCCTGCGATCAGCAGCGGCACGTAGGGCAGCCACAGCGCGATCGAGGACTGCGGTACCGGCGCGGGCGGCACCGGCGGGCGCGGCCGGCGGCTCAACAGTGCGGCCGCGCCGAAGCACGACATTCCCAGCGCCCAGCCGACACTCGTGACGTGTCCGGGGTGATAGTGGTGAGAACCCTGCAGGACGGCGAACGCGACTCCGGAGAACGCCATCAGCGTCACCCCGCCCATGAGAAGCCACATCACGACGCTGTTGCCGGCGCCGGACCGGACGACGAACACCACCGCCCCGACGAACACGAACAGAATGAACAACGGGTACAACAACGCGCGCCCCTGCACCGCGCTGTCAACTCCCCTGGCCTGATATACGTTGCCGAGCACCACCACCCACAACACCAGGAACAGCGACGTGGCGACGATCAACGCATCGAACAGCAGCCGGATGCGTGAGCCCTGCGTCGGTTCGGCCGGGAACTGCAGGAAAGCAATCGGGGCCAGCACGACGAAGATCAGGTACAGGAAGTCCTCCGGCGACGGGAACAAGCTCCGTTCCAACACCAGAGTCACGTACGCGCGCGTCAACTCACCTGCGGTCCACGCCGACAACGCGACGGCCATGGTGGTCCAGGCGAGGCGGTTCCGTCCGTGAGCCGCGCGGGCCGCGACGACCGCGCACGCCGCTGCGTAGGCGCCGAAGGCGGCGAAAGCCAGCCCGTCGACGATGCGGACGGCATTTTCACCGCCCCACTTGAACGCGAAACCCAAAGCGAGCAGCAGACAACTGAGCACCGACAGAAAGATGGGCACGGCCGACTGCAGCAGGCTCCTGCGATCCTCCACGGCATCATCACCTCGGTGGACGATGCTAACGGTGCGACCAGTTAGAAAAGGGCGAACTGCTGACCCTGGTCGACAGATGGTGCGAAGTCGTCGAGTCCGGTGCCATGTGCGACTGAATCAACCGAATCCATGAAATGCCGGTCGGAGACCACCGGCACCCCGAGTTCTCGGGCCAGATAGCCCTTGCCCTGTTCTGGTGTGCGCGCGTTGCAGATGACCAGCGAGGTCTCCGGGTCGACGGCGTCGGAGTAGGCGAGCCCGGCGTGGATGATGCGCTCCACGAGTTCTTCGTGGGTGCGATCCACCTCGGCCGACAACGCGACCCGCATGCCTTGCACCAGGGGCGCACCCCGTCGGTACGGGCCCGGATTCTGGTACGGGCAGGGCATCCGGGAAGCCAGCATTTTCAGTGGCCGCAGCTCGTCGTGGGTGACCCTGCCGTTGGGCCAGCGGCGCCTGGTGACGGGCCGGACCGGGAGCCACACCTCGCGCTCGCGGGCCCGCTGCAACGCGGGGCTCAACACCCTGGACAACACCAGCGCGTCGTCGAAGGCGTCGTGAGCGCGGGTCTGCGGCACGGCCCAGTGCCGCGCCAGGGTCTCGAGCCGCAGGTTGTCCAGGCCGAGGTCGAGGCGGCGAGCAAGCTCGACGGTGCACATGACGGTATCGACGGGCAGCGCGGTCTCGGCGAGTTCAGCCTCGCTGGACAGGAACGCGTAGTCGAACGCGACGTTGTGGGCGACCAGCGTGCGGCCGTGCAGGAGATCGATGACATCGGGGGCGATGTCGGCGAACGTCGGCTGATCTTCCAGCATCTCGGCGGTGAGGCCATGAATGTGGGTGGGGCCGGGATCGACTCCGGGATTGAGCAGGCTGACCACGGAATGCTCGACACGGCCGTCCGGATCCAGCGCCAGCGCGGCGAGGCTGATGACCCGGGCGTGGCCAGGCCGAAAACCCGAGGTCTCGACGTCAACCACGACCCAGCCGTCCCCCGGTTCGCGGGCTGGTCGACCCCAGGTGTGGCTCACACAGTCAGGATGGCACGCAGGTCCGACAGTCCCCGGGAGATCGAATCCGTGTCGGCCCGGCCGTCATTTCACGCATAAACTGCCTTCCGATGCCCAGGCCGACCATGACACTGCGGGGGCGCGCCGCGCTGGCCGCCGGA
The DNA here is from genome assembly GCF_000559085.1 of Mycolicibacterium aromaticivorans JS19b1 = JCM 16368. NCBI lineage: Bacteria > Bacillati > Actinomycetota > Actinomycetes > Mycobacteriales > Mycobacteriaceae > Mycobacterium > Mycolicibacterium aromaticivorans. The sequence goes on from NZ_JALN02000001.1 coordinate 2,310,044, forward strand.
TCCGCCGCGCGCTGGGCTTCCCGGGCGACCGGGCGTGGTGCCGGCGCCATGATCGGCGGCCTCGTCGCGATGACGCTGGACCGCTCGATCCTGAGCCAACTCGGGACCGGCCGACGCGCTGTCGTCGTGACCGGCACAAATGGCAAATCCACCACGACGAGGATGACCGCGGCCGCGCTGAGCACGCTGGGACCGGTGGCGACCAACGCCGAGGGCGCCAACATGGACGCCGGGCTGGTGGCGGCGCTGGCCGGCACCCGCGGTGCGGCGCTGGCGGCCCTCGAGGTGGACGAGATGCATGTGCCGCACGTCGCCGATGCGGTGGACCCGGCGGTGATCGTGCTGCTCAATCTGTCCCGCGATCAGCTGGACCGGGTGGGTGAGATCAACCACATCGAGCGGACGTTGCGCGCCGGGTTGGCCCGTCACCCCGATGCGATCGTCGTCGCCAATTGCGACGACGTCCTGATGACCTCCGCGGCCTACGACTGTCCCCAGGTGGTGTGGGTGGCCGCCGGCGGCGGCTGGGCCAACGACTCGGTCAGCTGCCCACGCAGCGGCGAGGTGATCGTCCGAGACGGGGTTGACTGGTATTCGACCGGCACCGATTTCAAACGGCCGACCCCGCAGTGGTGGTACGACGACACCAATCTGCACGGCCCGGACGGGCTCGAGCTGCCGATGCGGCTCTCCCTGCCAGGCACGGTCAACCGCGGCAATGCCACCCAGGCGGTAGCGGCCGCGGTCGCGTTGGGCGCGGATCCGGCTGCCGCGGTGGCCGCCGTCAGCACGGTGGACGAGGTCGCCGGCCGCTACCAGACCGTGCCGATCGGCGAGCACACCGCGCGCATTCTGCTGGCCAAGAATCCAGCCGGATGGCAGGAGGCACTGTCGATGGTCGACAGGAGTGCCGATGGGGTGGTGATCGCGGTCAACGGTCAGGTGCCCGACGGGGAAGACCTGTCCTGGTTGTGGGACGTGAACTTCGAACATTTCGAGGATGTACCTGTCGTCGCCGCCGGTGAGCGGGGAACGGACCTCGCGGTGCGACTCGGGTATGCAGGTGTCAGTCATACGTTGGTGCACAACACGATTGACGCAATCTTCTCGTGCCCGAAGGGTCACGTCGAGGTGGTCGCGAACTACACGGCGTTCCTGCAGCTGACTCGGACCCTGGGGCACATGCGCCCGGCGGGCGGGAGCGCAGCGACTCGGGGTGAAGAGCGATGAGCGCGGTACGGATCGGCCTGGTGCTGCCCGACGTGATGGGCACGTACGGCGACGGCGGCAATGCTGTCGTGCTGCGTAAACGGTTGCAGCTGCGCGGAATTCCGGCCGAGATCGTCGAGATCACGCTGGCCGACCCGGTGCCCGACTCGCTGGACCTCTACACCCTCGGCGGCGCCGAGGACTATGCACAGCGACTGGCCACCAAACACCTTCTGACGCATCAGGGTTTGCAGCGGGCCGCCGGCCGCGGCGCTCCCGTGCTGGCGATCTGCGCGGCGATCCAGGTGCTGGGTCACTGGTATGAGACCTCGGCCGGTGAGCGGGTCGAGGGGGTGGGCCTGCTGGATGTGACGACCTCGCCACAGGAGAAGCGCACGATCGGCGAGGTGGTGTCCACGCCACTGATCGATGGGCTGACCCAGCCGCTGACCGGTTTCGAAAACCACCGCGGTGGAACGGTTTTAGGGCCTGACGCCCGGCCGCTGGCGACCGTCGTCAAGGGCGCGGGAAACCGCGAAGGCGACGGATACGACGGCGCCGTGCAGGGCAGCGTGGTGGCGACCTATCTGCACGGGCCGTGCTTGGCACGCAATCCCGAGCTGGCCGACCTGCTGCTGTCGCGGGTGGTCGGGCCGCTGGAGCCTCTCGAGCTGCCCGAGGTCGAGCAGCTGCGCCGCGAGCGCCTGGTCGCCCCCCGCCGGATGTAGTCGGCCCCGCATTCTTTTGCGCCCAAACCGACATTACGCAGCGAAAGTTCGAGTAGATCGCGTCATTTCGTCGATCTCGGCGCCGCCGCGGCGAAGATACGCTTCCTTCGCGCGCGATAGAACCTCGGCAGGTCTGTCTTCGGCGATGACGCGAATGACCTCCCAACCGAGCCGCTCCAGCATCGGTAGACGGCGAATATCTCGCACATACTGACGCCTATCGCTGCGGTGTTGGTCGCCGTCGTACTCGAAAGCCAGCTTGAGATCGCGGTAACCCATGTCCAGGTATGCGATAGGAACTCCGTCGTCAAACACGGGAATTTGCGTCTCGGGTCTCGGCAGTCCGCCGTCGATCAGCAGGAGACGAAGCCAGCTTTCTTTTGGGGATGCCGCCCCGGCATCGATCAACGGTAGGAGTTCGCGTAGTTGCCGGACACCCCTAACCGGGCCATAGTGCTTCATAATCAGTTCGACACTTTCGGAACAGATTGGTGCGACGCGCATTAACGCGTCCAGCCGCGCGAGAGCCGTCGTGCGCTTCTGATACCGACCAATATCGAAGGCGGTGCGCGCGACAGACGTCACCGGCAAGCCACCCACAGTTGTGACTTCGTCGTCGCCCACCCGATCCATCCGGACTATCAGCCCAGGTTGTCGTCGTCGTTCACCCACCAGCACTTCGATCGCTACGTCGTCGTCGACCCATTGGGCGCCGTGCAATGCCGAGGCGGCTACGCCGCCGATTACACCCGCTCGGTCGGTGTACAGCCACGCACCGAGCGCGCGGTCGCGCATGGATGGCGTGGCGTACTTCGGGACGTAGACGCCTCGATACATCTGCCGGTACCAACGCTGCAGATCGTGACGGGAGAGGCCGCCGGCCAGCCCTTCCCTACCGAGAAGTACTTCAGTCATGTCGGCATCGTCGCCGCGGGGTCCGACAACTCACCGAGATCGACGAAATGTCGCGATCTACTCGCACTTCTTCTGCGAAGTGTCGGTTTGGGCGATCAGCCGGCTGCGCGCGTATGGGCGATCAGGCGGCTGCGCGCACTTCGGGATTGACGTCGGCCACGCTCTCGAACGTCGGCCTGGCGATGTAGTAACCCTGGAACAGATGCACACCCAGGTCCTGCAGGCACTCCATCTCTTCGCGGCGTTCGATTCCCTCGGCGATGAGCCCGATCCCCAGCTCCTCGCTCACTTGGACGATGCCTTTGCAGATGGCCCTTCGCGCCTTGTCCTGATCGACGTCGCGGACCAGACCCATATCGATCTTGACCAGATCCGGCTGGAGATCCGCCAACAGGTTGAGTCCGGCATACCCGGCGCCGAAGTCATCCATGGCGACGGTGAATCCGCGCTGCCGGTAGTCGGCCACGATCGCCTGCAGGTGTCCGAAGTCCGCGATCTTCTCCGCCTCGGTGAACTCGAAAACAATGCGGTCGGCAGGAAAGTCGTACGTCTCAGCGGCTTCCAGCGTCGTCCGGATGCAGAGTTCCGGGCGGTAGACGGCGTTGGGCATGAAATTGACGTTCAATGACGTCGAAATCCCCAACTGGGCCGCCAATCTGATCGCCGTCACACGGCACACCTGATCGAACCGGTACAAGTTGTGGTGACCGACTTGAGCGAACACCGCCGACGCAGGCTCGTTGCGCACCCCGCGAACCAGCGCTTCTTGCGAGTGGACCTGTTTGGCGCGGCTGTCGAAGATCGGCTGGAATGCCATCGATATCTCGAAACCCAAACCGGCACCGTCGACGCAGGCCCCGCAGTTCAGTGGGACAAAGTCGTCGGGTCTGGCCATGTAGGCGATCCTACGGAAGCTAAACCATCTGGCGGCGGCCGGACAGAGCGCGGCCCAGCGTCAGCTCATCGGCGAACTCCAGATCGCCACCCATCGGCAAGCCCGAGGCGATCCGCGACACCGTCAACCCGGGAATGTCGCGCAGAATCCGCACCAGATAGGTGGCTGTCGCCTCGCCTTCGGTGTTCGGGTCGGTCGCGATGATCACCTCGGTGATGTCCACCCCGTCGACCCGCTCACCAATCCTGTTGAGCAGCTGGCGAATTCGAAGTTGATCGGGTCCGATGCCGGACAGCGGGTCGAGCGCTCCGCCAAGCACGTGATAACGCCCGCGGAACTCGCGGGTTCGTTCCACGGCCTGCACATCCTTGGGTTCCTCGACCACACAGACCAGCGCCCCGTCGCGACGTGCGTCACTGCAGATGCGGCACCGCTCGGCGTCGGAGACGTTGCCGCACACCTCGCAGAACTGCACCCCGTCGCGGACCCTGCCCAGCGCCGCGGTCAGCCGGTCGATGTCCGGCGGCTCCACCGACAACAGGTGGAACGCGATCCGCTGCGCACTCTTGGGACCGACGCCTGGCAGCTTGCCGAGTTCGTCGATCAGATCCTGGACGGGTCCTTCGAACAACGCGTCAGGCCCCCGGAATGCCTGGGGCCTGCCCGGCCAGCGGGCCGAGGTGGGTCTGGGCCAGGATCGTGAATTGGCGAGCCGAGTCGGCGAGCGCGCCGACGATCAGGTCCTGCAGCGTCTCGACGTCATCGGGGTTGACGACCTTCGGGTCGATGCGGATCCCGACGACCTCGCCGCTGCCCTTCATCGTCACCTGCACCAGACCGCCGCCGGCCTGACCGTGCACCTCGGCAGCGGCCAGCGCGGCCTGCGCCTCCATCAGTTTCTGCTGCATCTCCTGGGCCTGCGCCAGCGCGGCCTGCAGACCGGGCATAACCTGGTCGCGCATCTGCTCCGCCTGCTCGCGAAAACCTTCGAGGTTCGGAATCTCACCGGGTTGCATGACAGTCTCCTTGCGTCTCGGTCTCGACTTGGTTTCGCCTGCGAATTCGGGCAGTCAGCGACTTCAAGACTAGACGGCGAAGAGTTACGGTGACGCGCGTGCTTATGTCCGCCCGAGCTCGTGTCGTGGCCGCAGCATGCACCAGCGTCATGCTGGTTGTGTCGACGGTGACCAGTCCGCTTGCCCATGCCGCGCCGAACAGCATCGCCGGGATGATCGTGTTCCTCGATCCCGGCCACAACGGCGCCAACGACGCTTCCCTGACCAAGCAGGTGCCGACCGGCCGTGGCGGCACCAAGGACTGCCAGACGTCGGGCACCACCACCAACGACGGTTTCCCCGAGCACACCTTCAACTGGGACACCGTGCTGCTGATCCGCCAAATGCTGACTCAGCTCGGCGTGCGCACCGCGATGTCCCGCGGGAACGACAACCAGGTGGCCGCCTGCGTCGATGAGCGCGCCGCGATGGCCAACGCGCTCAAGCCGAACGCGATCGTGTCGATTCACGCCGACGGGGGCCCGGCCACCGGGCGCGGTTTCCACGTCAACTACTCCAGCCCGCCGTTGAATGAGGCCCAGGCCGGCCCGTCGGTGCAGCTCGCCCGCGCGATGCGTGACCAGATGGTCGCGGCCGGGATCCCGGCCGCCAACTACATCGGCTCCGACGGTCTCTACGGCCGTGCCGACCTCGCCGGGCTCAACCTCGCCCAGTACCCGTCGGTGCTGGTCGAGTGCGGCAACATGAAAAATCCGGCCGACTCGGAACTGATGGAGAGCCCAGAGGGTCGCCAGAAATACGCTACCGCCGTCGTTTCGGGCATCGCGGCGTTCCTGGCCACCCAGCCGGCGCGCGCCAGCTAGGCCGTTCCGGCCTCGACGGTCTTCTTGAGGTTGCCCAGCAGCTCATCCTGGATACGGCGCAGGCCCAGCGGCGCGAACGTCTTCTCGAAGAAGCCGCCGATGCCGCCGGCGCCTGTCCACGTCGTCTTGAGGGTGACGCTGGAGCCCGGGCCAGCGGGTGCGACGGTCCAGTTGATCACCATCGAGGAATTCGCGTCCTTCTCGATGACGGTGTGGCCGGCGACATCGACCACGGCCTGCACCTCCCGCACGCGCGACTTGGTGGCCTGCAGCTTCCACTTGGCGACCGTGCCCTGGCCCCTGCCGCCCTGCAGCACCTGGTATTCGCTGTACTGCGGCGAGAGGATCTTCGGGCGGACGTTCTGGTAGTCGGCGATCGCGTCGAGCACGGCGGCCGGTTCGGCGTCGATCAAGATCGAACTTGCGGCGCTGACCTGTCCCATCAGGTGAAACTCCTCGGGTGACGGCGGGTTGCGGTGTGATCCATCAGCCGTGCGGTCGCATCGGCTGTGGCTGCGGACTAGCGTAGTCGTGTGTCTGTTTCAGCAGCACTGTCAGCTCATGCCCAGGGCGTGGAGCGGCTTCTGGCCAGCTACCGCGCCATCCCTGCGAACGCGCCCGTACGTCTGGCGAAACCGACGTCCAACCTGTTCCGCGCACGCGCCAAGAGCACCGCGCCCGGGTTGGACATCTCCGGGCTCACCAACGTGATATCCGTCGACCAGGCCGCCAGGACAGCCGATGTCGCCGGCATGTGCACCTACGAGGACCTGGTCGACGCGACCCTGCCCTACGGCCTGTCCCCGCTGGTGGTTCCGCAGCTCAAGACCATCACCCTCGGTGGTGCGGTGACCGGGCTGGGGATCGAGTCGGCGTCGTTCCGCAACGGTCTGCCGCACGAGTCCGTGATCGAGATGGACATCTTGACCGGCTCGGGTGAAGTGATCACCGCAAGCCGAGATCAGCATCCGGACTTGTTCCGGAGCTTTCCCAATTCCTATGGCACACTTGGCTATTCGGTGCGCTTGAAGATCGAGCTCGAGCCGGTGAAGCCGTTCGTCGCGCTCAAGCACCTGCGGTTCCACTCGCTGGCCGACCTGCTCGCCGCGATGGACCGGATCATCGAGACCGGCGGATACGACGGCACCCGGGTCGACTACCTCGACGGCGTGGTGTTCAGCGCCGACGAGAGCTATCTGTGCCTGGGCGTGCAGACTCCCACCGCCGGAGCGGTCAGTGATTACACCGGCCAGGGCATCTACTACCGCTCGATCCAGCATGCCGGGGAGAACGGGGCGGTCAAGGACGACCGGCTGACCATTCACGACTACCTGTGGCGCTGGGACACCGATTGGTTCTGGTGCTCGCGGGCCTTCGGCGCGCAGAACCCGAAGATCCGCCGGTGGTGGCCGCGGCGCTACCGGCGGAGCAGCTTTTACTGGAAGCTGATCGGCTACGACCAGCGGTTCAACATCGCCGACCGGATCGAGGCCCGGCACGGCCGTCCGCCGCTGGAGCGAATAGTGCAGGACGTCGAGGTGCCGATCGAGCGCTGCGTCGAATTCCTGGACTGGTTCCTGACCAACATCCCGATCGAGCCGCTGTGGTTGTGCCCGCTTCGGCTACGCGATCCGGCGGGCTGGCCGCTGTACCCGCTGCGCGCCGGTCACAGCTACGTCAACATCGGGTTCTGGTCCTCGGTGCCGATGGGGCCCACTCCCGGCCACACGAACCGCCTGATTGAAGAGCAGATCGGCAAGCTCGACGGGCACAAGTCGCTGTATTCCGACGCCTTTTACAGCCGGGAAGAGTTTGACAATCTCTACGGCGGCGAAACCTATAAGACCGTAAAAAAGACATACGACCCTGATTCACGGCTGCTGGACCTGTATGCAAAGGCGGTGCAACGACAATGACGACCTTTCGTGAGAACGAGGCGCATGCGCCCGGAAAGTTCAAACTGGCCGAGATCCTCGAGATCTTCACTGCCGGTGGAGAACTGCCGCTGAAGTTCACCGCTTACGACGGCAGTTCCGCGGGGCCCGATGACGCCTCGCTGGGCCTGGACCTGCTGACCCCGCGGGGGACCACGTATCTGGCGACCGCCCCCGGCGATCTGGGCCTGGCCCGCGCCTACGTCTCAGGTGACCTCGAAATGCAGGGCGTACATCCCGGGGATCCGTACGACCTGCTGCGGGCGCTCTCCCACCAGTTGGATTTCAAGCGGCCGCCCGCGCGAGTTCTGGTCGATATCGTGCGCTCGATCGGTATCGAGCACCTCAAGCCGATCGCCCCGCCGCCGCAGGAAGCGCTGCCGCGGTGGCGCCGCGTCGCAGAAGGCCTGCGGCACAGCAAGAAGCGTGACGCCGACGCCATCCACCACCACTACGACGTGTCAAACACGTTCTACGAGTGGGTCCTCGGGCCGTCGATGACCTACACGTGTGCCTGCTACCCGAACGCGGACGCGACGCTGGAGGAGGCGCAGGAGAACAAGTACCGGCTGGTGTTCGAGAAACTGCGGTTGAAGCCCGGCGACCGTCTGCTCGATGTCGGCTGCGGCTGGGGTGGCATGGTGCGCTATGCGGCGAAGCACGGGGTGAAGGCGATCGGTGTGACGCTCTCCCGGGAGCAGGCCGCCTGGGCTCAAAAGGCCATCGCCGAGCAGGGCCTGGCCGACCTGGCTGAGGTCCGCCACAGCGACTACCGCGACGTGCTGGAGAGTGGCTTCGACGCGGTGTCGTCGATCGGGCTGACCGAGCACATCGGGGTGGCCAACTACCCAGCGTACTTCGGCTTCCTGAAAACCAAGCTGCGCGTCGGCGGCTTGCTGCTCAACCACTGCATCACCCGCCCCGACAACAGGGCCACTGCCACCGGGGGATTCATCGACCGCTACGTGTTCCCCGATGGCGAACTGACCGGCTCGGGCCGCATCATCACCGAAGCCCAGGACGCCGGGCTGGAGGTGGTGCACGAGGAGAACCTTCGCCACCACTACGCGCTGACATTGCGCGACTGGTGCCGCAATCTCGTCGAGCACTGGGACGAAGCCGTCGAAGAGGTCGGGCTGGCCACCGCCAAAGTGTGGGGCCTGTACATGGCCGGTTCCCGGCTCGGCTTCGAGACCAATGTCGTTCAGCTGCACCAGGTTCTGGCTGTGAAGCTCGACGAGAAGGGCGGCGACGCGGGGCTGCCGCTGCGGCCGTGGTGGACGGCGTAGACCTAGACGGCCGATCCGGGTAGCTGACCGCAGCGGTTCTTGATGTCCAGCAACGGTTGTCGGATTCCGGTCATGTCAGAGGCCGTCTGCGGATTGGCGGCCATGTAGGCCTTTACCCGCTGAAGTACCTGCGCCCGGGGAACACCGGCCAGGCTGGTGAAGAACGCGTTCACGTCGGGATGGGTGAACAGGTACGCGGACGTCGCTGCCTGGACGCCCATTCGTACGCCTTCCAAATCGGCCGCGGTGCAGTTCGGCGGTGGCGGCGGCGCATCGGGATCTGCTGCCGCAGAGGGAATTTGGCCGAACAAAGCCACTGCCAGCGCGCCGCATGCAGCGAGCGTTACCGCGGTTCGACGAAAGTCGAGGATCATGCACCGACGGTAAAGGTGCCGACACACAAGCGCTTCACAGCACAGCAGATCCACAGCGGACCACGAGACCGCACACAGAACTGCTAACCATCGATCTTGCGGGCGCCCAACTCGGTCTGCAGTAGCTCGAGCGCCACTTCCTCCGGATCACGCCGCGGCGCCGAGTCGTCGTCGCGGCCGACCTCGGCGATCATGCTGTCCTCTTCGGCCCGCTGGCGGTCGACCGGGTCGGGCTCGGGTTCCGGCGGCGGCGGTTGTTCGGTCTCCTGCACGGGCTGGCCCACGCCGACCTCACACCGCACCCGCCAGTCCACCCCGAGCGCATCCTTGAGCGCGTCACGGATGACATCGGCGTTGCGCTGCTCGCACAGCCGTTTCGCCAGCGGCGCCGACTCGTGGCCCAGGATCAGCGTGTTGTTCTCGACCGCCCGCACGATCGCGCCGGCCAGCATCACTTCCGTCGTGCGGCTGCGCTGACGAACCTTCTCCCGCACCGTCGTCCACATGGTCCGCACCGCGGCCGCGCCCGGTTCACCCGTGGCAGCGGCGGCCGGTGCCGCAGCGGGTTCGGCGGTGGGCGGCCGAGTTCTGGCCTCCGGCACCGGATCCGGCGTGGCGACGGGCTCGGGCCGGGCAACCGGCTCGGGTCGAGCAATCGACTCCGGCTTGGCGATTGGCTCGGGAACAGGCTGCGGTGCGGGCGGCTCGACCACAGGAGTCGGCGCGGGCACTGCGGGTGCGGGCGGTACGGCCGCTGCCGGTGCCGGCTCGGGAGCTGCCGGGGCCTGCTGCGTCTTGCGCACATATTGCTTGGCCGGCGCCGCAGCCGGCACACCGGAATTCAACCCGGCCTCGCCCGCCGGGATCGTGATCTCCATCCGGGTCTCGATGCGTTCGATCCGCTGCAGCAGCGCCGACTCGGTGTCGCTGGCCGACGGCAACAGCAGCCGGGCGCACACCACCTCCAGCAGCAGCCGTGGCGCCGTCGCGCCGCGCATCTCCCCCAGCCCCGCGTGCACCACCTCGGCGTAGCGGGTCAGCGTCGCGGGCCCGATCTTCGCTGCCTGCTCGCGCATCCGCTCCAGCACGTCGTCCGGAGCGTCGACCACACCGCGTGAGGCGGCGTCCGGAACTGCTTGCAGCACAATCAAATCGCGGAACCGCTCAAGCAGGTCAACAGCGAAGCGGCGCGGATCATGTCCGGCGTCGATCACCGACTCCACCGCGCCGAACAGCGCAGCCGCATCGCCTGCGGCCAGCGAGTCGACAGCGTCGTCGATCAGGGCCACGTCGGTGGCGCCCAGCAGCGCGAGCGCGCGCTGATAGTGCACGCGGTTGCCTTCGGCACCGGCCAGCAGCTGGTCCAGGACGCTCAACGTGTCGCGGGGCGAGCCGCCGCCGGCCCGGATGACGAGCGGATACACCGCGTCGTCGACGGTGACGCTCTCCGAGGCGATGATCTTCTCGATCAACGCGCGCATGGTCTTCGGGGCCAGCAGCCGGAACGGGTAGTGATGGGTGCGCGACCGGATCGTCGGCAGCACCTTCTCCGGTTCGGTGGTGGCGAACACGAAGATCAGGTGCTCGGGCGGCTCCTCGACGATCTTGAGCAACGCGTTGAAGCCCGCGGTGGTGACCATGTGCGCTTCGTCGACGATGAAGATGCGGTAGCGAGACTGCGCTGGCGCGTAAAAAGCCCGGTCACGTAGTTCGCGGGTGTCGTCCACACCGCCGTGGCTGGCGGCGTCGAGTTCGACGACGTCGACCGACCCCGGGCCGTTGGGGGCCAGCGCCACACACGAGTCGCAATGCCCGCAGGGGGTCGGAGTGGGGCCGTCGGCACAGTTCAGCGAGCGGGCGAGGATGCGCGCCGACGAGGTCTTACCGCACCCGCGCGGTCCGGAGAACAGGTACGCGTGGTTGATCCGATGCGCCGACAGCGCGGTCGACAGCGGTTCGGTGACGTGCTCCTGGCCCACCACCTCGGCGAAGGTTGCCGGCCGGTACTTGCGGTAGAGCGCCACGGGTGAAGGCTACCGACCGTCGGTGACAGCCGCGGACCCCAGCAGGGACTCGGTGGCCGCCAGCAACGCGCAGGTAGCCAGGCCATCGATCGCGTCGGTCAGATCCGACACCGGTGGGAACGTCGGAGCGATCCGAATGTTCTTGTCGTCCGGATCTTTTCGATAGGGGAACGACGCACCCGCCTCGGTGACCGCAATGCCCGCGTCCTTGGCCAGCGCGACGGTCCGCTTGGCCGTCCCGGGCAGTACATCGAGGCTGATGAAATAGCCGCCCTTGGGCTCGGTCCAGGACGCGACCTTCGAGTCGGTGAGTCGCTTGTCCAGGATGTCCAGAGCGAGCGCGAACTTCGGCGCCAGCAGCTGCTGGTGGCGCTGCATGTGCAGTCGCACCCCGTCGGCATCTTTGAAGAACAACAGGTGCCGTAGGTGGTTGACCTTGTCGGGGCCGATCGACTTTTTGCCGGCGTACTGCAGATACCAGGCGATGTTGCCCAGCGAGCCGCCGAAGAAGCTCACGCCTGCCCCGGCGAAGGTGATCTTCGAGGTGGACGCGAACACGTAAGGCCGGTGCGGGTTGCCCGCTTTGTCGGCCAGGCCGAGGATGTCGACCTGCCGCGGGAAGTCCAGCGTCAGCGTGTGCACGGCGTAGGCGTTGTCCCAGAACAATCGGAAATCAGGTGCGGCGGTGCGCATTTGCACCAGCCTGCGGACCGCTTCCCAGGAATAGGTGGTGCCGGTCGGATTGGAGAACACCGGTACGCACCACATGCCCTTGATGGCCGGGTCGGCGGCGACGAGCTCCTCGATGAGGTCGACGTCGGGGCCGTCCTCGTTCATCGGGACGCTGATCATCTCGATGCCAAAGCTCTCGGTGATCGCGAAGTGCCGGTCGTATCCCGGAGCCGGGCATAGGAATTTGATCACCGGCTCGTGACTCCAGGGCCGCGGCGAGTCGACGCCGCCGTGCAGCAGCGAGAACACCACGATGTCGTGCATCAGCTCAAGACTGGCGTTGTTGCCGGCGATCAGATTCGGCACCGGGATGCCGAGAAGGTCGCTGAAGATCGAGCGCAGACCGGGCAGCCCATGCAGGCCGCCGTAATTGCGGGTGTCGGTGCCGTCCTCGTCACGGTACTGCTCACCGGGCAGGCCCAACAGCGCGTTGGACAGGTCAAGCTGCTCTGCCGACGGCTTGCCCCGGGTGAGGTCCAACGACAGCTTTTTTGCCTGCAGGTCGGCGTAGTTCTGCCGCTGCAATTTGTGCTGGGCTTGCAACTCATCGGCGCCCAGGGAGTGGAACGACACCATGCGCCTTTCACGAAGGGGACCCCGCGCACCCGCCAGAGCCCATTGACCCTTGCTGCCTTCCGGCCCTGGGGGAGTTCACAGGATAGACGCCGCGCGGGGTCCGTTGCGAGTGTAATACCCGCGGGGAGGTGCCCCGCCGCGGAGGCTGCAAGACAAGGTGAGCCAGGCAGCCGGGGCGACGCCCTTCCCGAGTCCGCTACCATTGCCGACGGAGGATTCGCCTAGTGGCCTATGGCGCTCGCCTGGAACGCGGGTTGGGTTAACAGCCCTCAGGGGTTCAAATCCCCTATCCTCCGCACCTGATCCGAGGTGCGACTGGGGGGTCACGGCGCCTGGTCGCACCTCGGATTTTACTTTGAGGAGGGGTATGGGGCGCGCGGCTGCAACTGCACTTCAGCTGGTGCTGTGGGTGCTGGCCGGAGCTCTGTACTTCTTGTTCGTGCTGCCCCGGTGGTGGGAGCTCATGGGCGACACCACCCACACGCTGGGCACTGTTGTGCGCATCGTCGCCGGTGTCCTGTTCGCATTGGCCGCGCTTCCGGTGTTGCTCACGTTGTTGCGCAGCCGCAAGCCCGAGGCCGGCACTCCCCAGTTGCCGCTGCGTTTGCGTCTGTGGTCGGTGATCCTGCACGTAATGGCGGGGGTGCTGATCGTCGGGACCGCGGTCGCCGAGATCTGGGTCAGCCTCGACAAGGGCGGCCCGTGGCTGTTCGGCGTCTACGGCGCGGCGGCCGCGATCGCGGTGCTCGCGCTGCTCGCCTTCCAGCTGGCCTATACCGCCGAGCTGCCGCCCAAGCCGGCGAAGCCGAAGAAAGAGAAGAAGGCCAAGAAGAAGCGCGGCAAGGCGGCCGACGACTCCGAAGAGACCGCCGCGATCGCCGAAGCTACCGAACCTGCCGACTCCGCGGAAGCCGACGAGACGGGCGAGCCGGCCGTCGCGGACGAGAAGCCCGCCGAGGTCTCGGCCGAGGCGCCGGCCGAACCCGAGGCTGAACCCGAACCCGAGGCTGAACCCGAACCCGAGGCTGAACCCGAACCCGAGGCTGAACCCGAACCCGAGGCTGAGGCACAACCCACCGACGACACCGCCGCCGAACCTGCTGGTGCGCTGCGGAACAAGCGCCCGACCGGCAAGACGAACCATCGCCTGCGCCGGCGCAACCGCGGCAACGTCGCGGTCGACGAGTAGACGACTGTCAAGTTCACCTAAACAACTGCCTGGACTGCGCAGCCGACCCTATGCTGAGCGAGTGCCCAACATCTCCCCCTATCGGGTCGTCCAGTGGACGACCGGCAATGTAGGAAAGAGCTCCGTCCAGGCGATCACCACCAACCCGACCCTCGAACTCGTCGGCTGTTACGCATGGTCTGCGGACAAGGCCGGTCGCGACGTCGGCGAGCTGGTCGGTATCGAACCGGTCGGAGTTGCCGCGACCAACGACGTCGACGCCCTGCTGGCGCTCAAGCCGGACTGCGTGGTCTACAACCCGATGTGGATCGACGTCGACGAGTTGGTGCGGATCCTGTCGGCAGGCGTCAACGTCGTCGCGTCGGCGTCGTTCATCACCGGCCAGAACCTGGGCGAGGGCCGCGCCCGCATCGAGGAGGCCTGCAAACGCGGCGGCTCGACGATGTTCGGCTCAGGGGTGAGCCCCGGCTTCGCCGAGCTTCTGGCGATCGTCGCCGCCACATCCTGCGATCGAGTCGACAAGATCACCATCGCCGAGTCCGCGGATACCACCCTCTACGACTCCCCCGAAACCGAGCGACCGGTCGGATTCGATATGCGCATCGACGATCCCGAGCTACAGCCGATGGCCGCCAAAGGCACCGCGGTGTTCGCCGAGGCCGTGCAGCTGGTCGCCGATTCCCTCGGCCTGGAGCTGGACGAGATCACCTGCGTGTCCGAATACGCCCAGACCACTGAGGACCTGCCGATGGCATCGTGGACCATCAAGGCAGGCCACGTCGCGGGGGTCTACGCCAGCTGGCAAGGCATCGTCAATGGCAAGACCGTCATCGACATCAACGTGCGGTGGAAGAAGGGCAACACGCTCGAGCCGGCCTGGCAGCTCGACGCCGACGGCTGGAAAATCACCATCGACGGACGTCCGACGGTGAACATGCAGGTCGGCTTTCTGCCGCCGATGGACATGATCGAGAACGCGACGTCACTCGAAGACTTTTTCGTTCTCGGCCACATCATGACGGCGATGCCGCCGATTCACGCGATCCCTGCCGTGGTCGCCGCGCCACCAGGCATTGCGACCTACAACGATCTGCCGTTGCCGAAGGCTCGCGGCGTTGTGCCGTCGATCTAGCAGCAGCTAGAGGCAGGCGCCGCCGCTCACCAGCCCGAACGGGCCGGTGGCCTGGACACAGGCTGCGGGCGGGCCGTAATACACGGGGCCGTAGTCCGGCCCGCGCCAGTCGCCACGGCCGCGGTCATGGTCGTCCCACTGCCAGCCATCGTGGCCGTGGCCATGGCCCGGGTCAGCAAAGGCGATACCGGCGCCCACGCCGAGGCCGGCCAAGCCGAGCCCCGCGGAAAGTGCTGCTGCTGCTGCGATCTTCGTCAGTGTCATCGTGTTGATCCCTTACGACCTCAGGCTCCCCGACCCGTCACACTTGTTTTGCAACAGAACACATTTTAGTCGAATTCCCCTAGCCGCCAACAACTTAGGGTGACCCACACCAGCGTCGGCTCCTGTGTATTTGCTCTTGAGTTCCCGTGGGGTACGGCGCGTCCGATTCTTGCGTGGTCAACCCGTGGCACCATCCGGCCGTGCACACGCATCGGGGCGCACCACTTTTTGCTGCGGGTGTGATGGCACTCGCAGCGCAGATGATGCTGCTCACTACATCGATCGCGCGGGCCGACGCCTGCCCCGACGTCCACGTCGTCTACGCCCGCGGAACCGATACCATTCCGCCGGTCGATACGGTCGGCCAAGCTCTGGTCAACGCGATGAGCGCACAGCTGCCCGGTAAAACGCTGTCGGTGTACGGCATCAACTACCCGGCGAATCTGGACCTGAGCGGAGGAACCACGACCGGTGCCACCGACGGCTGGGTTCACGTCGAGAATCTCGTCGCGGCCTGCCCGGCAACCCACGTGGTGCTGAGCGGTTACTCGCAGGGGGCCGATGTCATCGACCTGCTCACCGCCACTTCGGGCGCGGCCTTCGGCACCCCTACCCCCATGCCGGACGCCGTCGCCGGTCACGTCGCCGCGGTCGTGGTGTTCGGCAATCCCTCCCGCAAGATGGGTGGCGGACCGCTCCCCGGCAGGAGCCCCCTCTACGGCGGCAAGGCCCTCGACGTGTGCCTCACCGGTGACCCCATCTGCTCGAACGGCGCGGACCTGCTCGCGCACAGCAGATACGTCAGTTCCGGGGTGGTCAAACAAGCCGCGCAGTTCGCGGTCAGCCGGCTGACGTCAGCCGCCGGCTGACCGGGTCCTTAAGGTTCCGGGCTGAACTTGGTCGGGTCGGCGGTCGGCAGCGTCAGGTTGATATTGGAGATGTTGACGACGCCGAACGAGGTGAACCTCTCGTACGCGGTCGCCGAGCTGGTGATCTGCAGAGTCAGATTGTCGCTCGCGTCCGCAGCGGTGTAGACCATGTTCTCCATGTTGATGCTCGCGGTGTGGGTGCGCCCATCCAACGTCACCGCCACCGGCGTCACCAAGTTCCCAACGACCAGACCCGTCTTGTTGTCGACCAGCTGTGCGTAGACGAACCGGCTGTTACCCAGACCCTGATAGTCGAAGCTCACTGTGGGCGCGCCCAGGTATGTCGTACCGACCTGGGTCGGCACGGCCACGTTGATCGCGTTGCGCGCTTTGGACGCCAAGCCCAGCGAGTAGGGGATCGCCGCCTGCGGCGCGGGCCCGGAGCCACCGATGATCGGCACGATGCCCAGCGTGCCGCCGGACGCTCCGGTCACCGCTTGGTCCGGTGTGCCGAACAAGCCGCTGCCCGACGTGGGAAGAAGGTCGGACTTGTACCAATTCCCGTTCTGGTCGGTGAACTGGAAATTGGGGATGTTCGGTGTCCCGCTGGTGTTGCCGTCCTTCACGTAGTAGTCCAGCCAGGCGAACGTCGAGGCCAAGTTGGGGTTGACGTCGCCGTTGTTGGTCAGGCACACACCGTGGCCGCCACAGAACCAGATCATCTTCACCGGCGTGCCATAGGGGTTGGCGATGATGGTCTGCGCGTTGTCGATCGCCTGCTGCAGGGTGAACAAGACGTCGACTGTGCCCTGGATCAGCAGCGTCGGAGCCTTCAGCTGGTTGAGCAGAGAGGTGGGGCCACTGCTGGCCAACAAAGACTGTGCGGTGTTGGTCAGGACTCCGAACAAGTCGCCGGTGATGATGCCCTGATAGATCAGGTTGTTGATCCGGGCCTTCGACAGGACCAGCGAGAGCAGCAGCAGCGACGCGTACGCCGTCTTGAACGAGCCGCCGGGGTACAGCGAGTTGTTCAGTGAGTTCCACGAGATACCCGGGACGATCGCGTCGATCCGTGGGTCGGTGGCTGCGCTGGTGAGCTGGATACCGCCGCCGTAGGAGCCGCCGACCATCCCGACGCGAGGATCATTCGGACCGTCGAGAAGCGAGTTATTCAATCCGGCAACATAATTGAGGATCGACGATACGTCGCGCGCCTCGAAGAAGGGACTGTCGAGCTGCAGGATGCCGCCGGAGGCGAACTCGCCGCGAGGATCCCAGGTCACCACGTTGTAGTTGTCGCGCAGTAGCGAGACACCGGGTGTCAGTCCGCCGATGCCGTACTGCGTGTACGGGTCGGTCTGGCCGGCGGTGGCCAGACCGGGGCCGTCGAGAATCGTTGGCGCCGTGTCGGATCCGGTGAGGCCGAGCTTCGGGAACCAGTTGACACTGATCAGGGTGCCGTCAAAGGACGGCATCTTGTAGGTGTAGGCAACCGGGTCGGTGGCGGGCAGCACGGCCGTCGAGTTGAACGTGGCGACCTGCGAGTACCCGATGATCGGTGCCAGCAGGTCACCGAGGACCGGGGTCTGATGCAGGACCACGATGACCTGACCGGCTAAGCCGCCGAGAAGCGGGATGCCCTCCAGGATCTGGTCGAACTGGGTCTTCTGTGCCACCAGAATCTTGAACTGCTCGTTGACCGTTCCGCCGAGCACCGATTGGTCGGGCAGATAGCTGAAGTTGCCGAGCGTGTAGTTGGTGTCACCGGTCGCGGAGAATGTGATCTTCCCGCCCTTGTTGGGGCCACTGATCAGCGTGTAGGTGAGTCCGGACGCCCCAGTGGCGTTGGTGGTGCCGTCGATGATGCCGTTATTGATGACCAGTACCGGATTGATCGCGATCGGATTGCTCGCCAGCGCAGAGGCGGTGGTGCGGCGCTGCAGTGCCGCGAAGGTCAGCGCCAGTGGCGAGTCGACGGCAGGCGTGGGCAGGCCACCGGAGAACGGGTCGAGAACGTCGTGCAGAGCTGTGGTCACCACTCCGGAGATCGCACTTGGGGACGGCAGCACAGGCAGCTTGGGAGCCAGCGAGGCCGTCGGCGTGACTGCTGCGGCAGTCGAGTTCGCCGACGGTGCGACGACATCGGCGCTACCGCCGGACCCGGACTGCGATCCCGAGTTGTTTGCCTCTCCCGCTGTGGAACTCGTTGTCTGCGCGGATACCGCGGAGTCGGCGCGCACAGGAGCGGGGCCGGCCTTGGAATGCTTGGAGCTGGTCTTGGCCCCGCCGGTACTGACCACTTGACCTGACCCGACAGTGGTCGTCCGCTTGGATGCCCCGGTGGATGCCGACGCCCCCTTCGACCCGGTTCCGGACGTGTCCGCGGCGCCGCTCGCAGAGCTCGAATTCGAGCCTGCCCCCGACGATCCCGTCGACCCGTCCGCCCATGCGACGCCGTAACCCGTGGAGAAGACCGCGGCACCCACTCCGAGGGCCACCGCCAATCCGCCAACCCGACCGACAAACCTCGAAGCACCCATGACTCACTACCTCCCGACCGACGACGGCGACAGCGCCTCAGCGGAGGGTATGCCTGCAAACGGACGCGGGTTCAC
The DNA here is from genome assembly GCF_000559085.1 of Mycolicibacterium aromaticivorans JS19b1 = JCM 16368. Classification (NCBI taxonomy): domain Bacteria; kingdom Bacillati; phylum Actinomycetota; class Actinomycetes; order Mycobacteriales; family Mycobacteriaceae; genus Mycobacterium; species Mycolicibacterium aromaticivorans. The sequence continues at coordinate 2,328,668 of NZ_JALN02000001.1, forward strand.
GAAACGACCAAACTGTCAGCAACTAATTTGCTACCGCGACAATACTGAGCGAGTCGCGTTGCGCGCCAAAGAATCAGGCGTAGTCGAAATACGTCGTACCCTGGCCGCCAGGCGTCGTGTAGTCGAGGTAGACCGGGCCATGCTGGTACGGGGCGTAGCCGGTGTTGACGAGCCCGCTCGTAATCACCGTCGGCCGATTCTGCGACGTGACGGTGTACGAGTACAGCAACACTCCATCGGGGGTGTAGACGGAGATCCGTGTCCCCACCGGAACGCTGCCGGCGCCGCCGATCATCGAGGACAGGATCGTCCCGTACACGCCGCCGGAGTCGATGATCGCCCCGACGTTCGTCGGCGAATTGTTGTTGATCTTTACGTTCAGGTAGGCATCGGGTGCACCGGATACCGAGGTCCTACTCGGGAGTGGGTTGGGTCCGAACACCATCACGCCGGCGATGCCGAGGAACAGGCTCTGGTAGAGGAACACGCCTTGGCTGAGGTCACCCGGCAGCGCGGTGGTGGGCAGGCCCTGGGGCCCGGGACCCGCCGCGTTGGCGCCGATTCCCAGTACGCCGGACGCGCCACCCAGCTGGTGGAAGAAAGCCAAAGCGGCTGCGGCGTCCTGAGAGTCGACGATGTTGACGTTCGTCGGCCCGGAGACGATGCCGTTTCCGAAGTTCACCGTCGTCGTGTAGGTGGTGGCCGTGTAGGTGAGGCCGCCGCTGTAGCCGCTCGTGACCGTGCCGGTCGGTGCGCCCAGCGGTGCCGCGTCGCCGACCGATGCCATGGTCACGACCAACCCCGACGAACCGGTGTCGACGAGCACAGGTGTGCTGGGTCCGCCGTTGATGGTGACGTAGACGATCGGCTCGGTGGTGGACCGCATGGTCACCGGAACCAGCGCATAGACGCGGCTGTTGAGCGCGGCCGTGCTGACCGCGTTCTGCACCGGTGTGATGCCGCCGGTTCCCTCGAAGGCGCCGACCAGCGGCAGGAACAGTCCCGCGCTGTTGAGTGCGGTGGTGGCCAGCGTCGGGAGCAACAAGGCCCCTATCAGTCCCACCCCGGCCAGCTCGTGCACGATCGGGACGCCCGAGGTCCTGGCGTACAGCGACTGGGCCGGAGTGATCGACGTGCCCCAGGTGTTCAATGCCAGTGCGGCCTGCGTCAGCAGTACCTGCGGGACGATCGACACCAGCCCCGCCGGGATGTTGCCGCTCCCCCACGTCTGTTGCTGCAGCTCCGACTGCGCCTGTGCGATCTGCTGCAGGGCCAGACTCACCGCGACGTTGGCGACGACCGGCGGCGTCGACGGCAGCCAGGAGTAGCTGCTGGGCGTCGCGTTGGCGGCGGCAGGCGTGGTCGTGTTGGTGACTGCGGCCACCGTGCGCACGCGAGCCGAATGAGCGGTCGACGTCGTCGGCGTGGGCGTGGCGATCGGTGTCGTGCTCGCCGTCTCGGTCGATCCGGTGTCCACGGCGGCCGCCGCGGCCGGCGCCTCACTCGCTGCGGCGGACGACGCCTTGCGCGAGCTGACGTTTGCGCCCGACGACGTCACAGCACTCTGGCGCGCCGAGTGCGCAGTGGACTTCTTGACCGCGGTCGAGTCGGTGGCGCTCGACGTCGTCGAGCTACTTTCGGAGCTGCTGGCCGAGGTCTTGCCCGCCCCCGAGGCGCCGGTGTCGGCATAGGCGACGGCGGATCCACCGGCGAGGGCGGCGCCCAGACCCAGGGTCACGGCGCCGGCACCCAGCCACGCATAAGGCTGACGACGAGGCCGCCGGGCGCGGTGCGCACCCTGTCCGCTGCCGCTGTGCCTCATGGTTCCCCCTGTACTCCAGCCACATCGCCTGGCTGAGAAATTCCTAAGCGAGTTTGCTGAGTGTCTATCACAACTTGCGGCGGCGGCAATAGGCAACCCGCCTGGCGATCACATGTGGATGTCGGCGCGCGCCGAGCGCAACCCTGGCGTCACGTTCGCGGCAGAAAGTTGGTCAGGCGGCAAACTGCAGAGTGATGACGGCGTCGCCGGCGATGACCTGGCCCGGTGCCGGCGTCTGCATGGCAATCTGATTGCGGGCATAGGGGGTGTTCGGCAGATTCGGACCTTTGTCCAGCACCCCGGTCCAGCCCAGTGTCCGGAGAGCCGAATCTGCGTAGGCCCAGTACATTCCCCGCAAGTCGGGCATGACCAGCGCTTCGCTTGAACGCGCCTGCGGGCTCTGTGTGATCGCCGAAGTAGCGGTGGGGCCGGCCGAATCAGGCGCGACGACGGGTTGGCCGGCCGACGAGCACGCTCCGATGAAGAACACAGTCGACGCTGTAATGATCAGTCCGCGTGGCACTTTCACCTCTTGCGGTTACCGTGTTCATCCCAGTGCGCGGCCACTTTCTTGCTCGGCTGCACGCGCGGCGGTTCGCCCGGCATCTTCGGATAGTTGGGCGGGTAGGGAAGGTCGCCTAGGCCGCGGTCCTCATCGGCGGCCGCCATCTCCAGCAGCGCATCGATCGAGTGCGCAACCTCGTCCAGGCCGGCCATCGGATCGCCTCGTTTGGCGATCAGCGACGGCACCGTGGCCATCGTGAAGTCGTCAGGATCGGCGTCGACCAGTTCGTCCCAGGTCAGCGGGGTCGAGACGGTGGCGATGGGCGTCGCACGCACCGAGTAGGCGCTGGCGAAGGTGCGATCGCGGGCGTTCTGGTTGTAGTCGATGAAGACCCGCTGGCCGCGTTCTTCTTTCCACCACGACGTGGTCACCATATCCGGTGCCCGGCGTTCGAGTTCGCGCGCCAACGCGATCCCGGCGCGACGCACCGCGGTGAAGTCCCAGTCCGGCCGAATGCGGACGAACACGTGCACGCCACGGCCGCCGGAGGTTTTCGGGTACCCCACCAGGCCCAGTTCGTCGAGCACCGGCTTGAGGATGTCGACGGCGATGGTGCGCGCCTCCGCGAAGCCGGTACCCGGTTGCGGGTCGAGGTCCACCCTCAGTTCGTCGGGGTGATCAGTGTCCGGACAGCGAACTTGCCACGGGTGCAACGTGATTGTGCCCATCTGAGCGGCCCACACGATCGCCGACGGATGGGTCACCTTCAGTGCGTCGGCGGTGCGCCCGGACGGAAAGGTCACCCGGCAGGTGTGCAGATAGGTGGGGCGCTTTTCGGGCACCCGCTTTTGGTAGATCTCCTCGCCGTCGATCCCGTCCGGGAAGCGCTGCAGGTGAGTCGGGCGGTCGCGCACTGCGGTCAGCAACTGTCCGCCCGTTGCCACTGTGCGGTAGTACTCGACGAGCTTGCCCTTGGTGCCATTCGACCCGAGTTTGGGGAAGTACACCTTGTCCGGGTTGGTGAGCCTGACGGCGACGCCGTCGACGTCGACCTCTTCGGCCTTGGTCCCCATCAGAACGACCGGTTGAATCGGGGTCTGCTCACGCTATTCAACCTACTCACGCGCGAAGCCCCCTCGCACGCGACGAGAATGAAACCATGCAGCTGCCCATCAATCCCCCGGTGTCACCGATGCTCGCCAAGCCGGTGCGCACCATCCCGCCCGACGCCTCCTATGAACCGAAGTGGGATGGGTTCCGCTCGATCTGCTTCCGGGACAGCCATGACGTGGTCCTGGGCAGCCGCAACGAGAAGCCGATGACGCGCTATTTTCCCGAGTTGGTCAGCGCCGCCCTCGCCGAGCTGCCTGAGCGGTGCGTAATCGACGGCGAGATCGTCATCGCCACCGACGGCGGGCTGGACTTCGAGGCGCTGCAACAGCGGATACACCCCGCGGACTCCCGCGTACGCATGCTCGCCGAGAAGACTCCGGCCGCGTTCATCGCGTTCGATCTACTCGCGCTCGGCGACGACGATTTCACCGGGCGCCCGTTCAGCGAGCGTCGCGCCGCACTGACAGCGGCGCTGGCCGAAGCCGGCGCGTCATTCCATGTCACGCCCGCGACCACCGATGCGGACACCGCGCAGCGATGGTTCTCGGAATTCGAAGGAGCCGGCCTCGACGGGGTGATCGCCAAACCGCTGACGATCACCTACCAGCCCGACAAGCGGGTTATGTTCAAGATCAAGCACGAGCGCACCGCGGACTGTGTTGTCGCCGGGTACCGCGTGCACAAGTCGAGCGACGACGCGATCGGTTCGCTGCTCCTCGGGCTCTACAAGGACGACGGGGCCTTGGCGTCGGTCGGAGTGATCGGGGCGTTCCCGATGGCCGAGCGGCGGCGGCTGTTCACCGAGTTACAGCCTCTGGTAACCGAATTCGACTCTCACCCGTGGAACTGGGCTGCGCTCGAGGCCGGCGAACGCACACCCCAGAAGAATGCCGGCTCTCGATGGAACGCCGGCAAGGACTTGTCGTTCGTGCCGCTACGGCCCGAACGGGTGGTGGAAGTGCGCTACGACCACATGGAAGGTGAGCGATTCCGGCACACCGCCCAGTTCAATCGTTGGCGTCCCGACCGCGATCCACGCTCCTGCACCTACGAGCAGCTGGAGCAGCCCGCGACCTTCAGCCTCGGCGAGATCGTGCCTGGTCTGGGCTAGGCATTCAGCGCGGCGATGGCGGCGCCGAGCTTATCGGCCACCTCCTGAGCGACGGGCTGAAGTTGGGGTTCTTCGGTCACGTCCACGAGCAGCTGCGGGTTCATCGCCTCGACAAGGGTTCGGTCCGGATCATCCGGGTCACTGCGAACGACGACGTTGCACGGCAGCAGTAGGCCTATCTGCCGGTCGACCCCGATCGCCCGGTGCGCCAGCGGTGGGTTGCAGGCGCCGAGAATCAGATAGTTCTCCATGTCTTCGTTGAGCTTGTTCTTCATCGTCGCCTTGACATCGATTTCGGTGAGCACACCAAAACCCTGATCTGCCAGCGCCTTACGCGTTCGCGCGACGGCGTCGCCGAAAGGCGTGTCGAGGCTGGCGGTCAACGCGATGCTCATGATGACTCCTTTGTCGTCGTCGTCGTCGCTATGCGAGTGCGAGGAACAGCTTCTCCAGCTCCGCCTCGGTCATGGGCTTGTCCGCCCCGGATGCCTCGCCGGTGACACAGTCCCTCAATCCGGTGGCGACGATCTTGAAGCCGGCACGGTCGAGGGCGCGTGAGACGGCCGCCAGTTGGGTGACCACGTCTTTGCAGTCGCGCCCCTGCTCGATCATCGAGATGACACCGCCCAGCTGACCCTGCGCCCGGCGCAGCCGGTTGAGCACTGCTTCGATCGCGTCCTGATCGCCGACCATGGTGAGTCCCTTCGTTCGCTACTTAGTGTCAGCTTACCCGTGGGGGTATTGAGCATTGGTAACAACGATCCACCCGGCGGGTCAATTCCCCGCGAGCGCTCCGCCAGTATACCCACCTGGGTATATCCCACGGGCGGGAATGCATACCCCCATGGGTATGTTCAGCAGACTGACGGACCGCCGCAAGCGGTGGCGCGTCGTGCACTGCGCGGGTGGCTGGCGTTGCAGTGTGGCCGCTTTGCTGTTGCACGCCAACGGCATTCAGCAGGTGTCCGACCTGCTTGGCGGATACAACGCATGGGTCGCTGCGCACGCGACCGAGTGACCGTAGATAAACGAAAGGAATCAGAACATGTGCTACGCAGTCAACTGCCCGGCCTGTGGCAAGACGACGTGGGATGGCTGCGGCCAACACGTCGAAGGTGTGATGCGGGCGATCCTGCCCGAACGGCGGTGCCAGTGCAACAACGGGCGCACAGAGCCGCGCCGCTGACGGTCTAGTCGAGCGAGCCCGGCGGGCGGGACACGCACTGCGCCGAGTAGAGCTCGACACCGAGCTTGTTCATCAGCTCGAGCTGCGTCTCGAGGTAGTCGATGTGGTGTTCCTCGTCGGCAACGATGTCCTCGAAGAGGTTGGCCGTGGTCGAGTCCTGCTTCTCACGGCACAGCACGATGGCCGGCTTCAACCGGTTGACCACTTCGTACTCCAGCGCCAGGTCGCTCTCGAACTGTTCGCGAATCGTCTGGCCGATGTTCAGTGTGCCGATGCGTTGGTAGTTGGGCAGCCCATCGAGGATCAGGATCCGGTCGGTGACGCGCTCGGCGTGGCGCATCTCGTCGAACGACTCGTCGCGGGTGTGCTTGGCCAGCTCGGTGAAGCCCCAGTTGTCCTGCATCTTGGAGTGCAGGAAGTATTGATTGATCGCGGTCAGTTCGCTTGTCAGCTGCTGATTCAGGAGTGTGAGAACCTCGCTGTCGCCTTGCATTAACTTTCTCCTGTCATCGCTGAAGCCACAATTAGCGGGCTGCCGAATTGGGCTGAATCCAACCAACACCTATGGGTGAATCTAGTACAGGACCACTGCGTGAGCGGCGCTTCTCTCAGCACCAGATCGGTGTTGTCGCGCTTGCACTTTGGCACGTCGCGACGCCGTCGGCAACTTAGATGAGGCTGGACTGCCCGCACGACAATATAGTTAGTCTGGGCTTAGTTTTTGACCGCAATACGTCCCGAGCGACATCTCAATTAAGTAATTTTCACCAACGATATTTTTGGCATGCGCACCCATCACTTGCCGTCTCGTACAGCCCAACCGGCGCGAGAGGGAGGCCTGGCGGGTTAGTTAGCTTAGGTTAAGCTAACTAACCGATGGCTCGCGAGCAGAGGACACCGTGATGGGACGAGGTCTCCAAGGCGCCATGCTGCGCGGATTCGGCGGGCGCGACCACCTCGCGACCGTCGAATATGTCGAGTACATCGCTCCCCACTGCGTCCGGATCACCATGTCCTCGCCGACCTTGTTCGACGACGTCGACGCCGGGCCGACAACCTGGCTGCGGTTCTGGTTTCCCGATCCAGCCGGGGGAAGCACCGAGTTCCAACGCGCCTACACGCTCGTCTGGGCCGACGCCGACGTCGGCCACTTCGCCATCGACGTCGTGCTCCACGAGCCTGCCGGCCCAGCATGCACGTGGGCCTCGACCGCCGCGCCGGGCATCACCATTCCGGTGGTGTCGCTGGGATCCTCGCCGTTCGTCGTGCCCGAGGAACTCCCGGCGGGTTTTCTGCTCGTCGGGGACTCGGCGTCCATCCCGGCGATCAACTCGATCGTTGCCGCGCTGCCCCCCGAGGTTGACGTCGAGGTATACCTCGAACGCCATTGCGACCACGATGAACTCATCCCGCTCGCCGAACACCCGCGTCGGCACCTGCACTGGGTGACGCGAATCGACGACAGGTCCCTGGCCGCAGCCATCGAGGACCGGGACTGGTCCAACTGGTCGGCATGGGCCGGACCAGAGGCCGGTGCGCTCAAACATCTGCGAAAAAGGCTGAAAGACACCTTCGGATTCCCGAAGGCAGAAGTGAAGGCCCAGGCGTACTGGACGCAGGGGCGCGAGATGGGCAGCACCCGCGACGACGATGCCCCCATGCCTCTCGCTGAAACCCCCTCGCCGACAACGGCACTGGCACCCTCGACCGTCGCCAGGGGCACATGGCGCTCTCAGGCCGGCAAAGAGCTTCTCGCACCGGTGAAGTCACAGCTGATCGTCGCCGGTGTGCTGCAGGCACTGCTCACCCTGCTCCAGCTCGCTCCGTTCGTGGTCCTGGTCGAGCTGGCGCAGCAGTTGCTCGGCGGCCCCGACCAAACCCGGGTGTGGAACACGGTGACCGTGTTCGTCGTGCTGCTGACCACCGGCACCACACTGGGTGCGGTTCTGGTGCTGTGGCTGCATGTGGTCGACATGCGGTTCAGCGCCGAGGTGCGGCGCCGGCTGCTCGACAAACTGGCCCAAATGCCGTTGGGCTGGTTCACCGATCGCGGATCGGGCTCGGTGAAGAAACTCATCCAAGACGACACCCTGTCGCTGCACTACCTGGTGACGCACGCGGTGTGCGACGCGGTCGCGGCGGTGGTCGCGCCGATCGCGGTGCTGATCTACCTGTTCGCCGTCGACTGGGGCATGGCCCTGATCCTGTTCGTGCCGATTCTCGTCTACATCGTCACCACCTGGACCATGGTCTATCAGAGCGGCCCGAAGATCGCCGAGGCATCTCGCTGGGCCGAGCAGATGAACGGCGAGTCGGCGGTATTCCTGGAGGGCCAGCCGGTGATTCGGGTTTTCGGCGGCGCAGCGGCCTCGTCGTTCCGCCGCCGACTGAACGGTTACATCGCGTTCCTTAACGAATGGCAGCGCCCGTTCATCGGCAAGAAGACCTTCATGGACCTGGTCACCCGGCCGAGCACTTTCTTGTGGCTCATCGTCACCGCGGGCACCGCGTTCGTGGCCGCCGGCTGGACAGCGCCCACCGCACTGCTTCCATTCCTGTTGCTGGGCACCACCTTCGGCAGTCGCCTGCTGGGCGTCGGCTACGGTCTTGGCGGCATCCGGGAAGGGGCGCAGGCAGCCCGGCGCATCGCGGTCACGCTTGACGAAACAGAATTGAGCACCCGATCCGAGGAGGCGCCGGCATCTGCCGCGCCGGCGGGCGTGACCTTCGACGCCGTCAGCTTCGGCTATCGCCCGGGTATGCCTGTGATCCACGACGTGACGCTGACTCTGAAGGCCGGAACCGTCACCGCTCTGGTCGGGCCGTCGGGCTCGGGCAAGTCCACCCTGGCGGCGCTGTTGGCGCGCTTTCAGGACGTCGACACCGGCGCGATCCGGATCGACGGCCGCGACATCCGCACCATGTCCCCCGACGAGCTGTACAGCCGAGTCGGGTTCGTGTTCCAGGATATTCAGCTGGTCGCCGGAACCGTACGCGACAACATTGCGCTCGCCCGGCCGGAGGCTGCGGCCGTCGACATCGAACGCGCCGCACGCAACGCGCAGATCCACGACCGGATCCTGCAGTTGCCCGACGGGTACGACACCGTCATCGGGGCGAACGCCCCACTGTCGGGCGGTGAGAAACAACGCCTCACCATCGCTCGCGCACTACTGGCCGACACCCCGATCCTGATCCTCGACGAGGCCACGTCATTCGCCGACCCCGAATCCGAATATCTGGTGCAGCAGGCATTGAGCTCGTTGATCGACAACCGCACGGTGTTGGTGATCGCCCACCGACTGCACACCATCACCGGTGCCGACCAGATCGTCGTGCTCGACGGTGGCCGTATCGCCGAGGTCGGCACCCATCCGCAGCTGCTCGCCACCGACGGGCGCTACCGACGCCTGTGGGACGGACGACTGGCCGGTGCCGCCCGATGATCCGCACCCTGATCCGGCTGATTCCTGCCGAGAATCGCGGCCAGCTCGCCAGCTACGTTGCATTGACACTGATTTCGGTGATCCTGCGGGCAGCCTGCGCAATACTGCTGGTACCGCTGCTCGCCGCGCTCTTCGGTCCACGCGCCTCGGAGGCGTGGCCGTGGGTCGGTGCGCTCACCGCGGTCACCGCCGGCGGGTGGGTTGTCGACATGGTCGTGGCCCGCATCGGTTTCAGCCTCGGTTTCACCCTGGCCGACACCACGCAGCACTCGATGGCCAACCGGCTCACCGATGTTCCACTGCGCTGGTTCAGCGCCGACAACACCGCGATGGCCCGCCAGGTCATCGCAGCCAGCGCGCCGGAATTGGTCGGCTTCGTCGCGAACCTGCTGAGTCCCTTCGTCGGTGCACTGCTGCTGCCCGCTGCTATCACTGCCGGGCTGTTTTTCGTCTCCTGGCAGGTCGGGGTGGCGGCGGCGATCGCGTTGCCGTTCCTCCTCGGGGCGCTGGTCGCCAGTCAGCGACTGGTTCGCGCCGCCGACGCCGCCGACGCCAGCGCCCACAGTGCTCTCACCGAACGCCTCGTGGAATTCGCCCGCACCCAGGAGGCGTTGCGAGCCAGTCGCCGCGTCACGGCGGCCCGAAGCCAGACCGGAGAAGCCCTCACCGCGGTGCGCGGCACAACCGCGCGCCTGTTGCTGTTCCAGATCCCCGGTCAGCTGTTGTTCAGCGTGGCCAGCCAGGTCGCGCTCATCCTGCTGGCGGCCACCATCACGACGCTGGCACTCCGCGGCCAACTCGGTGCACCCGAGGCGGTGGCGCTGGCGATCGTCATGGTGCGCTTCCTGGAACCGTTCACTGTCCTGGCCGACTTGTCGGGAGCGATGGAATCCGCACGCGGCCTGCTGGACCGGCTCAACACCGTCACCACCGCACCGTTGACCGCACAGCCAGCACGAAATGCATTGCCGTCGGGCGAACCATCAGCGCCCAGAATCGAATTTCGCTCGGTGAGCTTCGGCTACCAGGGAACCGAGGTGCTCAAGGACCTGTCTTTCACCCTCGAACCCGGAACCACCACCGCGATCGTCGGCCCGTCGGGTTCCGGCAAGAGCACGATCCTGTCGCTGATCGCCGGGCTGCACACCCCCGAGCGCGGCGAGATCGTCGTCGACGGCACCAAGACCGCCGACATCGATCCCGACGCACTGCGCGCCTTGGTCAGTGTGGTGTTCCAGCATCCGTACCTGTTCGACGGAACTATCGCGGACAACATCCGTGTCGGGCATCCCGAGGCCGGCGATGACGCTCTGCACCGGGCGATGAGCCTGGCGCGCGTCAACGATATCGTGGAGCGCCTTCCCGACGGCGCGCAGTCCGCAGTTGGCGAGGCGGGGACCGCCCTGTCCGGCGGCGAACGCCAACGGGTCAGCATCGCAAGGGCATTGGTCAAGCCGGCTGGCGTTCTGCTGATCGACGAGGCGACCAGTGCGCTGGACACCGAGAACGAAGCGGCGATCACCCAGGCGATCAACGATGATCCGCAGCCGCGGACCCGGGTGATCATCGCGCACCGCCTCGACGCCATCCGGCACGCCGACCAGGTGTTGTTCGTCGACGCAGGCACGGTCGTCGAGCAGGGCAGCATCGACGAACTCACCGCGCTCGGTGGGCGTTTCGCCGAGTTCTGGCGTCAACAGGAATCCAGCGCCGGATGGCGGATCGCCGCGGACAGGGCCGGCCAGCACGTCGGATGAGCGCCCGGCGAACACCCTGAGCTAGATTGCGGGCGTGACTCGCCCAACGCCGGGCGCAGGCCGGTTCGCTCCCAGCCCCTCCGCCGACCTGCACATCGGCAACCTGCGCACCGCAATGCTGGCGTGGCTGTTCGCCCGCTCGACAGGCCGCAGCTTCCTGATGCGCGTCGAAGACCTCGACGACCGCACACACGACGACGTGGCGCAGCGTCAGCTCGATGATCTGGCGGCTATCGGCGTCACATGGGACGGTGAACCGCAATGGCAGTCCCGGCAGCGCGAACGCTACGACACAGCGATCGCCGGGTTGGTGCAGCGCGACCTGGTGTACGAATGCTATTGCAGCAGAAAAGATATCCTCAGCGCGCCGCGCGCGCCGCACGCCCCGGAAGGCGCCTACCCGGGCACCTGCCGTGACCTGTCTGTCGCCGAGCGGGCCGCCAAACGCGAGACGGGGCGACCGCCCGCGCTGCGGCTGCGCGCCGAAGCCCGTGAATTCACGGTCACCGACGTCATCCACGGCCGCTACACCGGGGTGGTCGACGACTTCGTGCTGCGCCGTGGTGACGGGGTGCCGGCCTACAATTTGGCCGTCGTGGTCGACGACGCGCACTCCGGTATCGACCAGGTGGTCCGCGGCGACGACCTGCTGGCGTCCGCCCCGCGCCAGGCCTACCTGGCCGGGCTTCTCGGCAACCCGCAACCGGAGTACGCCCACGTTCCGCTGGTCCTCAACCTCGAAGGCAAACGGCTGGCCAAACGCGACGGTGACGTCACGCTGGCCGAGCTCGGAGTGGCCAGAACGTTCGCCTTGATCACCGAATCGCTGGGCTGGCCGTCGTCGGACATGACCGAACTGCTGCGTCATTTCGACCCGGCCAGGTTGCCCCGCGAGCCGTGGGTATATCAACCACCTCACTCGCATCGACCATCCTGGTGACCGAACTGCTGCGCACCGCACAGGTGGCGGCAGCGCCGACCTTCGAATTCTTCGCGCTGTGTCGAGATCGACTTCGCCACGCCGACAACCAAATCCGAAGTACGCAGGTTCCAGTCACGAAGCGGCTTTGTTTCAGGGTCACAACCTGTTTCCGCACAAGACGGTGCTGCAGAACATCATCGAAGAACCGGTGATCGTGCAGAAGCGACCGAAAGAGGAGGCGATCGCCGACGCGGTCACGCTTCTCGATCAGGTCGGGCTGGCAGACAAACGCGACCAGTACCCCTACCAATTGTCCGGCGGACAGCAGCAGCGGGTCGGGATCGCCAGAGCACTGGCGCTCAAGCCCAAACTGGTGTTGTTCGACGAACCGACATCGGCGCTGGATCCCGAGCTGGTCGGCGAGGTGCTCTCGGTGATCAAAGAACTGGCCGTCGAGGGCTGGACGATGGTGATCGTCACCCACGAAATCCAATTCGCCAGACAGGTTTCCAATCAGGTCTTGTTCACCGATGGCGGTGTCATCCTCGAACAAGGACCGCCTGACGAGGTGCTCGGCAATCCGAAAGAAGTCCGAACCCGCCAGTTCCTGGAGCGGGTCCTCAATCCTCTGTAGCCAGACCGCCTCTGTGCCACAGTGTCCAGATGCCGAAGCAGACGCAGATCGACGCGGACGTCGTCATTGTCGGGGCCGGGCTTTCCGGAATGATCGCCGCCCGCACCGTGCTGGCGGCCGGGCTGACACCGGTGGTCCTGGAGGCCGACGAGCGCGTCGGCGGTCGCATCCTGACTGAGGAGGTCATCCCGGGCGTGCCCGTCGAACTCGGCGCCCAGTGGATCGGTGACACCCATGAGAGGATGTTCCGGCTGGCCGCCGAACTCGGCGTCGAGACCTACCCGCAGTTCGACGACGGTGAGACGTCCTACGATCTCGTCGGGTCGGGAGTGTTGCGCGAGAGCGAATTCCATGCGCGCTTCGCCGAAGAGCTGGCCGAGCTCGAGCGGGTGCTGCGTCGGCTGGACGAGCTCGCCACCGAGGTGCCCGTCGACGCCCCGTGGTCGGCACCCGAAGCGGCGCAATGGGATTCCATCACCGCGGGCGCATGGTACGACGCCCAGGGACTGTCACAGGTGGCCCGCACTTTGCTCGAGATCTGTACGGTTGGGATTCTCGCGGTGCCGACTGCCGAGGTGTCGTTCCTGCACCTGCTGTTCACCATTCAGACCTGCGGAGTGACCTCGGAGCTGTTCGCCGAATCCGAAGGAGGCGCACAGACCACCCGGTTCGTCGGCGGCACAGTCGAGATCCCGCGACGGCTGGCCGCGCTGATCGCCGACCGCATCATGCTGAAGGTTCCCGTCCAGCTGATCGAGCACTCCGCCGACAGTGTGACCGTGCACTGCCGCGGTGGGTTGATCGCCCGCGGCCGCCGTGTGATCGTCGCCATCTCGCCGACCCTTGCCGGCCGGATCATGTACGACCCACCGCTTCCCGGTATGCGCGATCAGCTCACGCAGCGTGTGCCCAATGGGTCCGCCATGAAGGCGTTCTTTGTCTACGACGAACCGTTCTGGCGTACTGACGGATTCAATGGCCAGCTGATCTCCGACGTCGGCCCGGCCCGGATGTCCAACGACACCTGCATCCCCGGTGACAATCACGGGGTGATCCTGATGTTCCTCGAGGGCGAACAGGCCCGCTCCTTCGGCCGCCTCCCCGAAGAAGACCGCCGTGCCGCTCTCACCGCCGAGCTGGTGCGGCACTACGGCGGCAAAGCTGCCCACCCCGAGTTCTACGTCGACGGCGAGTGGTCGGACCGGCAGTGGACCCGCGGGTGCTACAACGCCAACCTGGGCCCGCATGTGTGGACGGCCTACGGTCCGGCCCTGTCCGCACCCATCGGCGTGATCCATTGGGCATCAACCGATACCGCGACGTACTGGAGCGCCTACATGGAGGGGGCAGTCGACGCCGGTGAGCGGGCCGCCCGGGAAGTTGTTGTCGCGCTGACCGACTGAGTTCAGACGGCGACGTCGAGGCGGGCCATGCCGCGCAGCGTGACATGCGGCTTATAGATCGGCTCAGCGGCCAGCCGGGCGTGCGGGAAACGTCGGGTCACCGCGGTCAGCGCAACCGCAGCCTCCATTCGGGCCAGCGGCGCACCGAGGCAGAAGTGCGGTCCGTGCCCGAATGCCAGGTGGCGGATCGGGTTTCGGGTCGGGTCGAAGTCGTTGGGCCGCTCGGTCAATTCCGGATCCCGATGCGCTGCCGCCAACAACAGCATCATGATGTCGCCCTTGGGGATTCGTGTCTCACCGATTTGCATGTCGGCGCCGGCCACCCGGCTGACCAGCTGCACCGGTGGGTCGTAGCGCAGGGTCTCCTCGATGATGTTTGGGGCCAGGTCCCGATCGGCACTCAACGCCGTCCAGTGCTCGCGGTGTCGCAACATCGCCAGGATGGCATTGGCGATCAGATTGACCGTCGTCTCGTGGCCCGCGATCAGCAGCAGGTTGCAGGTCGCGACGATCTCCTCTTCGGTGAGCTGGTCACCAGATTCCTCCACGGCGATCAGGCCCGACATCAAGTCGTCGCGCGGCGCCGCGCGGCGGCGCTCCAGCAGATCGCGCAGGTAGCCGCGCAGCCACATTCCGGCCTTCAGACGTTCTTCCAGACCCTGGGGCTCACCGGTGAACGTGGCGAACGGGTCGAGTCCCTGCGCCAAAACCGTTGATGCCGAACTGAACTGCGCCTCATCCTCGATGGGCACGCCGAGCAGCCGACAAATTACCGCTACCGGCAGCGGGTGAGCCAGCTGCTCGATGGCGTCGAATTCACTTGTCTGGGCGGCCTTGTCGAGCAGGTCGTCGACCATGGTGGTGATGTCAGGCTCCAGCGCTTTGACCACTCGCGGCGAGAAGGCCTTGCTGACCAGTTTGCGCAACCGGGTGTGATCAGGTGGGTCGAGGAACAGAAAGCCGGGGGTGCCGAACGGCCGGGGCTGCTCACCGGCTTCGACGGCCCGCTGCGCGGCGGTTGATTTAAGCCGGTCACTGCACGAGTCGGGGTGGCGCAGTACCTCGTCGCAGTCGGCGAAGCTGGACATCACGTGCAGGGTGGACTCGGGAATCAGCATCGGGCTGCGGTCGAGGATCTGCCGGTAGACCGGGTATGGGTTGGGCCGGTTGGCGGGGTCGAGCAGTTTTACCAGCAGCTCTTGCGGCTCGGTGGCAGCAGTCATCCACCTATTGTGCACGCTATTGTGCACGCGTCGAATGGCCGTAGTAGCTGCCGAGGACGTCCTCGCGAAGCTCGTCGAACTCACCCGCCACGATCGCGGCGCGGATCTGGTCGACCAGGCGGATGATGAACCGCTCATTGTGAATCGTGCACAGCGTGGCGGACAGGATCTCCTTGGCCTTGAAAAGGTGGTGTAGGTAGGCACGGGTGTAGTTGGCGCAGGTGTAGCAGTCGCAGTCGCCGTCGATCGGGGTGAAATCCCGCCGGTAGCGTGCGCCGGTGATGTTGAACCGGCCGGTCGGCGAGTAGATCGCCGCATTGCGCGCCACTCGCGACGGCGACACGCAGTCGAAGGTGTCTGCGCCGGCAGCGATCGCGGCGAAGAGGTCGTCGGGCTCACTGATGCCGAGCAGGTGACGGGGCTTGTCGTCGGGCAACTCGTCGACGCACCACCCGACGATCGTCGCCAGGTTCTGCTTTTCCAGCGCTCCACCGATGCCGTAACCATCGAACCCGCGGCCCTCGGAATCGACGATGCCGGCCAGGTCACGCGATGCCTGACGTCGCAAGTCCTCATACTGTGCGCCCTGAACCACCCCGAACAACGCCTGCGCCGGCCGCTCCGGACGGTCGGCGGTCAGCCTGCGGTGCTCAGCGATGCAGCGCACCGCCCACGCTTGCGTACGCGCAACCGACTCCTCTTGGTAGCCACGGGTATTCACCAAAGTCGTCAGCTCGTCGAAGGCGAAGATGATGTCCGCACCGATCTTGTGCTGAATCTGCATCGACACCTCCGGTGTGAACCGGTGCGTCGAGCCGTCGAGATGCGAAATGAACGTCACGCCGTCGTCGTCGACATGCGCCAGCCGCTGCTTGCCCTCGGCGATCACGTCGTCGGCCTGTACCCGGTTGGCGTCCATCGACAGAACTTTGCGGAACCCGGCCCCCAGCGACAGAACCTGGAAACCGCCACTGTCCGTGAACGTCGGCCCGGGCCAGTTCATGAACGCGCCCAGACCACCCGCCTCGTCGACGATGTCGGGGCCGGGCTGAAGGTACAGGTGGTAGGCGTTGGCCAGAACGGCCTGTGCACCCAGCTCGCGCATCGTCTCGGGGAGCACCGCCTTCACGGTGGCCTTGGTGCCGACGGCGACGAACGCCGGGGTCTGAATATCGCCGTGAGGGGTGTGGATCACCCCGCTGCGTCCTCGCCGGCCGGGCAACTCCGCGTCGACGGTGAAGAAGGGCACGTCGACATCTAACCAGCGCGTCGCCTTACGCCAGGAACCGCACGATGTGGCCGGCCCGCATCCTCCTGGATGAAGTGCCCGGCCCAACGCCCGAAACCCTCCAGGTCCGGACAGATGACCCGATGCCCCGGGCAATGAGCACCGGGATCATCGTGCGGTACGGAAACGACCACGTCGGTTCGCCATGCAACAACAGAATTGGATCTGCGTGCTCCGGGCCTTCGTCGATCCAGACCACTCGCAGACGTCCACCCTCGTCATCGTCGAGCTCGCAATAGTGCGGTGCATAAGGGAAATTCGGAATTTCAGCGAATCGCTCGCCGGGTGTGCGCAATGTCTGAATGAACGTGAAGACACCGACTTTGCCTGCACGGCCCGCCATTTGCCCTGATGCTGGGGGAAATTCCGGCTACTTGACTGGCAGATGAGCTTTTTGTCCATTTGTGCCATCACCCGGAGTCGGCGCACCATAATTTTCTCCAATGGTCCGTCAACGTCGATGGATCACTTACATAAGGAGAAATCAGTGAAACGTGGCTTGGTGGTGACCGTTGCCGGTGCCGCGGTCCTGGTGGCCGGATTGTCAGGTTGTTCGAACAACAACAAATCAACGTCGACGACGACCGCAAAGGCGACGACATCCGCGGCTGTGACGACGACGAGTGCGGCGGGATCCCCCAGCGCGACCGCCGGTGCCGGGAGCGCCAAGGTGACGATCGACGGTCAGGCGCAAAACGTCCAGGGTCAGGTCGTCTGCGCGACGGCCGGCGGCAACCTCAACATTGCGATCGGCGAGGCGACCACCGGTATCGCCGCCGTCCTGTCCGCGGATGCATCTTCGGTGCAGTCCGTCGGCCTGGGCAACGTCAACGGCGTCACGCTGGGTTACACCGCGGGTGTGCCCGGTGGGGCGAATGCCACCGCCACCAAAGACGGCAACACGTACAAGATCAGCGGAACTGCGACGGGCGTCGACATGGCCAACCCGATGCAGCCGGTCACCAAGCCGTTCGAAATTCAGGTCACCTGCCCGTAGCGGCACGCCGGACGAAGCGGCGGCGCCCCGAGGGGTCGCCGCCGCTTTCGTTCAGCTAGACCCCGACCGCCTTTTCGAGCCCGGCCAGCGAGTCCTCGAGCTGGGTGAGCAGCCGCTGCAGATGCGGAATGCTGCGCCGGCAGCCGACCAAGCCGAAGTCGAGGTTGTCGGCGTTGTTGGACATCGTGATGTTGAGCGCTTGGCCGTCGAGCGCGATCGACAACGGATAGTTGCCGTCCAGGCGGGCGCCATGCCAGTACAGCGGCTCACGGGCGCCGGGCACGTTGGAGATCACAATGTTGAACGGGGGTGCTGCCGCGGCGGCCAGCGCCGGCAGCAGGGTCAGCGCCAGCGGCGCCATGTTGAACGCCGACAAGGCCAGCTGCTGGAACTTGGGCAGCTGCAAGAACACCTCTTTGTTGCCGCTGATCGACGCGTTGATCGCCGCCAGGCGCTTGGCCGGGTCACTCTCATCGGTGGCCAGGTTGCACAGGATGGCGCCGACCTGGTTGCCGCCACTGGACTGATCGTCCTCGTCGCGCAGATTGACCGGAACCATAGCGATCAGCGGTTTGTCGGGCAGGGCGTCCTGCTCGATCAGATAGGCCCGCAGAGCACCGGCACACATCGCCAGGATGACGTCGTTGACGGTCACACCGGCGGCGTCCTTGATCGCGATGATCCGTTTGACCGGCCAGGACTGCGCGGCCACGCGACGAGCCCCACCGATCGGGACGTTGAACATCGTCTTGGGCGCTTCGAACGGCAGGGTCAGCTGCTGCTCGAGGAGGGCGGCTCGGGCGATGGTCACCGCCGAGGGGGCCAGCCCCGCGAGTGATCCGGCGGCTCGTCTCAGCCCGCCCAGCGGCGACCCGCGGCCCTTGTCTTTGTTGCGTGCGCGCGGCCCGATGGTCCACGGCGCCCGGATCTCGTCGTCCAGCGGATCGGTCGAGAGGGTGCGCCGGGTCAGCTTCATCGCCGAGACACCGTCGAGCAACGAGTGGTGGACCTTGGTGTAGACGGCTACCCGACCGTCTTTGAGGCCCTCGACCAGATGGGTCTCCCACAGCGGCCGGTGCCGATCGAGCAGACTGCCGTGCAGACGCGAGGTCAGCTCGAGGAGTTCACGAACCCGGCCCGGCTGGGGCAGCGCCGAGCGGCGCAGGTGGTATTCGAGATCGATGTCCCGGTCGAAAGACCAGGTCAGGGGCGCGATGCCGCCGAAGAACGCACCGGGATGCTTGCGGAACGTCGGCTGCACGTCCTGGTAAGTGAGCAGATCGTTGTAGATCTCGGCCAGGAACTCCGGGCCCATGCCCTCGGGCGGCTCGAACAGCTGCAGGCCACCGACATGCATGGGATGTTCTCGGGACTCGGCCAGCAAGAACATCGAGTCGGTCGGTGAAATCAGCTCCATCGATGACCTCCGCTTAGATGTCTAACCCGTGTGCCCATTACACCGGTTTGCCACACGGATTTCGCCGCGACGTCGCACCCGGGTCAGCGGTGGCCGCCGCGAGTGTGCGAGCTGATACGCCCGAGCCGGAGTGTCGCGGATGAAACCGCACAACGGATTCGGGTCGGGCGCCGCTCGGTCAGCGGTGTCCGCCGCCGCCCCCACCGCCCCCACCGCCGCCACCGCTGTGGTTGCCGCCGTTGAAGCCCGGCTCGGCCACTTCGGCCTCGGTGAGCTGATCGCTGGTGTCGGGAATGAGCGTCGGGGCACAGTTCATCGAGAAGCTGTCCTCGGTGTCGGAGTCCGAACACTGAGCCGCCAGCCGCGGCGCGGGCTCGGCGATGGCGAACACCGCGACGGCCGGGGCGGCCGCGATCGCCAATCCGATTGCGGCATACAGCAATCGTCGGGTGCTGGTCGAAGCGGTCGTCATGGTCTCAAACCCCCTGGCATACAACATTGAATCCTCAAAGCGCCAGGGTAGGTGAGGTTCCTGGGAATCGCGACGCGTCGGGCGCTATTCACAGCCATAGCGCAGGCGGTGCGGTGTCAGCCGGCCGTACCGATGCCACTTCTGGAGATCGTGAATCCGCGACCGCCCGCCGCAGTGCAGCTGACCCCGCTCTCTTCGGAGAGGCACTTGAATTGCCCGAGCGTCATCGTCTTTCCGTAGGCGAGCGTCGGGATCCCCTGCGCGGCGTCCCCAAGGCAGCTCACGCCGGTACACGACTTGAACGTGCCGTCTTTGTTCAGCGTGACCGACTGGGGCGGACTGTCGGTCTGGCAGTACACGCCGTCCTCGCCGACGCGGCCGCCGGTGTTGATCTCACAACTGATGTTGCGCGAGGGCGAGTAGAAGCCGCAGTACTGGCCCACCGATGTGCAGACCGAATCGTCAGCCGCTGCACCCGGTGCACCGAGGAACAAGCCGACGACGCAAACGGTCGTCGCCCCGACAGACACCCAACCCCGCAGATCTTTCGCCATGCTTACTACCTTGACCGAAGGGCGCAAGGTTTGCTGGCGATTCAGCAAAACAGGCATCAGCCGTCGGCCTGCCAGGTCACTCCTAGGTCTTCCCCCTTGAGGGTGACGATGGACCAGCAACCTCGAATGCTCTTGCAGCACAGCCGTCACCACCTAGGCGTCCTCATCCCAGTCATCCCAGGCAGCCTCATATGCGACCCCACTTGCCGATCCACGCCGCCGCCAGTTCGCTCCAATCGCGCGCGACGTACTCGAGTTCCCTGCCTTGGTTAAGTTCCCTGCCTAGGTTATAGGCCCGGTTCGCGGGCGATTGGGCCGTCGTGACCGTTTCCTCGATCTGCATCCGCAGCACACCGGCCATGTCCACCGCCAGTCATCGAGTGTTACAGGCGGTTTCGATGTGATTGTTTCAGTCGAACCCAACGCCGTCGGATGTGTTCGCCGCCGCACGCCACTGCGGCTCAGTCGATGCTTTTGGGTGGCGGCTGCACTATATTCGTGCCAAGCGGTCTGCTCCGACATGGCCTTCGGGGATGGGAGTCCGATGTTCCTCACGGCGGCTCCTAGTGAGGTAGGTGCGGTGCTCGCTGGTCGGTGGCCGGCGAGCAAATCACAGATCTGCGTGTGCAATGTGGCATCCCGCAGCTTGCGGCGCAGGATGCCGCCAGTCTCGACGATGAGGTGCGTCGCGAGGACTTCGAACGAGCAGGCTTGGCACCGCCGCCGCAGGTAAGCAACGTCGAGCGCCGCTGACCATCCCTGGCAGCGGATTGCACGGACCCCGCAACCGGCAGGAGGCTTTGGCAATGACACTCGATAGCCTTCGAGAGCTGGACGCATTGACGGTCGAGGTGATCAGCGACAACGTCAGCGACACCTACGTGACCAAAACCCCTTTCGCGGCATCAGAATTCGACAACGTAGTCAAAGGCGGCACCAAGACCATCGCCGGCGAGTCCCTATTGGTCGCCAATCTCGGCTACGGTCTGCGGTTGCGGTCCAGGATCGCCGACGATGAACGGGCGATCCTGTTTGACGCCGGCACTGAGCCCGCGGCCTTTGTCCGCAACTGCGAAAATCTCCACCTCGACCTTGGGATAGTCGAGGAGATCGCAATCAGCCACGGACACTGGGATCACATGGGCGCCTTGATCGCAGCCATCGACAAGATCATCATGTCGCGGGGATCCGTTGTGGTGCATGTCAATCCGGGGATGTTCGTCAAACGCGGCATTCGACTCTCCAACGGCCAGACCATTCCCGTCGCAGCCGTGCCCAGTGAGGCCGAGATGCGCGAGCACGGGGCGACCGTTGTCAACAACGGTGAAGCCCGCCTGTTGCTGGACGGACAGCTCTACTACAGCGGTGAGATCCCTCGAGTGACCGCGTTTGAGAAAGGGCGCGTCGATCACCTATGCCGACCCGACGACGCGACTGGTGATTGGCGGCCCGATCCCCTTTTGCTCGACGAGCGGATGCTCATCGCACACGTTCGCGATCTAGGACTAGTCATCTTCAGTGCCTGCTCCCACGCTGGCATCGTCAACGTGTGTACCGAAGCCCACCGACTGTTCCCCGACATTCCAATTCACGCCGTCATGGGTGGTCTGCATCTCGGCGGGGTCATGGAGCGGGTCATCCCCCAAACAGTCGCGGGGTTAGCCCCCTTCGACATTGGACACATCATTGCCGGCCACTGCACCGGCTGGCGAGCGGTACACGCCCTCGCCGAGGCCTACGGTGACCACGTCAGCCAATCCGCGGTCGGAACAAGCTATCACTTCCAAGCGCCCTGACGGACAATGCTCATTTTCGAGGCGCCGGGCTGCGCCGTTCGCTGTGACAGCAGAGGCCGCAGATCATCATCGACCGATTGATGACGAGGAAGACTTGGTCAGCCTGCCGCGACATGTTCTCGGGGCCCGCACGGAGAACGAAAAGTCTCCCACGGCCGCCCTGCGCCATCCGCAAAGAAAACCCTGAACCTCACGCGGTTCAGGGTTTATGGCGGTGGCGGAGGGATTTGAACCCTCGGACGGGGGTTACCCGTCACACGCTTTCGAGGCGTGCTCCTTAGGCCGCTCGGACACGCCACCGCCGAAGAGCTTACGTGTCGCGGGCGGGCTAACCCAAATCGCGCTGACGAGCAAAAAAGCCCTCCAATAGTGCGGCGCACTCCTCGGCGAGCACTCCCCCGCGCACCTCCGGCCGATGCGTCAGCCGCCGGTCGCGCACCACGTCCCAAAGTGAGCCCGCCGCACCGGTTTTGGGCTCCCACGCGCCGAACACCACGCGCGCCACCCGGGCCATCACCAGCGCGCCCGCGCACATCGTGCACGGCTCGACGGTCACCGCCAGGGTCGTCCCCGCCAGCCGCCAGCCGTCGCCGTACACCTGGGCCGCCGCCCGCAGCGCCAAGATCTCGGCGTGGGCGGTCGGGTCACCCAGCTTCTCGCGCGCATTGGCTGCCCGGGCCAACTCGGTGCCGTCCGGGCCGAAGACCACCGCACCGATCGGCACATCCTCGGACCCGGCCAGTCCGGCGGCGTCGAGGGCCGCGCGCACCAGAAGTTCGTCGGCGATCACCGATCGAGGCGGTCGAGCACTGCTGACAGCTCGTCGGCGAAACCCATCTCCCGCGCGATCCGGCCGAGTTGTTCGTCGGCGTACAGATCGGTCTCGTCGAGAATCACGCTCAGCACCGGCTCGGGCAGCCCGATATCGGCCAGGACGCCGAGGTCACCCTCTTCAAAGGGGTCGGCATCTTCGAGATCTTCCGGCGAAATGTCGGCGTCCAGAGTCTCCAGCGCTTCGGCAGCAATGTCGTAATCCAACGCCGCTGTGGCGTCCGACAACAGCAGCCGGGTACCGGACGGCGCCGGCCGCACGATCAAGAAGAACTCGTCGTCGATGTCCAGCAGCCCGAACACCGCGCCGGCGCTGCGCAATTCTCGCAACTCCGTTTCGGCGGCAGTCAGGCTGGTCAAAACCTTTGCGCTCATTGCCGAGCAACGCCACTTGCCGTCTTCGCGAACCACGGCGACCCCGAAGCCGTCCGGGGCCTCCGACCCGGGGCTGTTCTGGGCTCGCTGTGCTTCCATGGGCGCATACGCTAGTCGCTGATCAGGCCTTTTGACCAGGTACCCATCTGCGGTGCGGTTTGGATGTGTCAACCTGGACGTGTGACGAAGACACCCGTGTGCGTCCTCGGTCTCGGGCTCATCGGTGGCTCGGTGTTGCGAGCGGCGGTCGGTGCCGGGCGTGAAGCACTCGGCTACAACCGATCCGTCGAGGGCGCCCAGGGTGCGCGGTTCGACGGTTTCTCCGCCACCACCGATCTGACCGAGGCATTGTCGTGGGCCGCCGACCGCGAAGCGTTGATCGTCCTGGCCGTGCCCATGCCGGCGGTGTCGCAATTGCTCAGCCACATCAAGGACGTCGCCGGCGAATGCCCCCTTACCGACGTCATCAGCGTCAAGCGCGCGGTGCTCGACGCGGTCCGCGAGGCCGGCCTGCTTGACCGCTACGTCGGCGGCCACCCGATGGCCGGCACCGCCCACTCCGGTTGGAGCGCGGGCGACGCCGGACTGTTCGCGGGAGCGCCGTGGGTCCTCACCGTCGACGAGCACGTCGATGCCCGGGTGTGGGAGCAGGTCATGCACCTGGCGCTGGACTGCCATGCCGTCGTGGTCCCCGCCACGTCCGACGAGCACGACGCGGCGGCTGCCAGCATTTCGCACTTACCGCACCTGCTCGCCGAGGCATTGGCGGAGACGGCGGGCGAGGTGCCGCTGGCATTTGCTCTGGCGGCCGGCTCATTTCGGGACGGTACGCGGGTCGCGGCAACGGCCCCCGATCTGGTGCGGGCCATGTGCGAGGCGAACGCCGAGCAACTGCTGCCCACCCTCGACCGCGCGCTGGAGTTACTGAACCAGGCCCGCGCATCGCTGGCCGACAGAGGCTCGGTGGCCGATCTGGTCGAGGCCGGCCATGCCGCCCGCGCCCGCTACGACAGCTTCTCGCGCCCGCAGATCGTGACCATCGCGATCGGGGAAGAGGATTGGCGCGCCGAACTCGCCGCCGCCGGTCGCGCCGGCGGCGTGATCAGATCCGCTCTGCCAGTCCTGGGTAGTCGACAATAAAGCCGTCGGCGTCGACCGTGATCGTGGTGTCGGCGACCGGCGAGTGCAGCTTGATGCCGTCCCCGGCGTCCGGACCGGAGCTGCCGTAGCTGATGGTGGCCTGCTGGACGGTCAGGTCGGGCAAACTCACGTACACCACCGGCAGCGTCACCGAATCGACGCGCTGGTACAGGCCGGTACGCCGGATCGGCAGCGCGTTGAAGAACGGGCTGAAGACGACGTCGACGTCCAACGCCCCGTCGTAGGCGCCCCGCGACTGGCCCTGGTGATCGGTGACCAGCCACATGCCTTCCTCGTCGCGGGCGATCGACAGCTGCCGGTCCCGCTCGGCGAGGGTGACGCTCATGGACAGCCGTTTGGTCGCGCCGGTCTCGTCGGTCACCAGGTCGTAGGAAGCGCTGAAG
Source organism: Mycolicibacterium aromaticivorans JS19b1 = JCM 16368 (assembly GCF_000559085.1). Classification (NCBI taxonomy): domain Bacteria; kingdom Bacillati; phylum Actinomycetota; class Actinomycetes; order Mycobacteriales; family Mycobacteriaceae; genus Mycobacterium; species Mycolicibacterium aromaticivorans. Next base: position 2,353,064 of record NZ_JALN02000001.1, read on the forward strand.
GCCGGGTTGGTCTCGGCGGCCGCGGCGACGATGCGGCCATAGGCCTTGATCCGCTTGCCCGATAGCTGGACCCGGGCGGACTCCATCCGCGAATCGTCGTGCGCGCGCCAGGTCAGGATCGCCGGCCAGGCGCTTTCTGTCGCGTCGTTGGCTGCACTCACCCGTCTACCGTATGCGACGGGCCGCCCCGTTCGTAACCAGGTCGGGAAGTGCGGCTCATCTGTGATGTGGGTACGCGTGCATCCAAACTGACCTCGTCGTCGAGCAACGGTTGCGGCATCCGCCGGAATCGGCCCGAGCCGGGCACCGAAGCCCACACGGCCAGCGCCAGCAGCGCATCGAGCACCAGGGCCAGCACGGTCACCAGCAACGCACCGACCAAGGCGAGGTAGAACTGCCGGACCTTGATGCCGTCGATGAGGTAGCGCCCCAGGCCACCGAGGCTGGCGTAGGCGGCCACCGTCGCCGTCGCCACCACCTGCAGGGTGGCCGTGCGCAGCCCGCCCAGAATCAGCGGCAGCGCATTGGGCACCTCGACCCGCAGCAAAACCCTGGTCTCAGTCATGCCCATCGACCGGGCGGCGTCCACGACCGCCGGGTCGACGTTCGCGATCCCGGCATAGGTGCCTGCCAGCAGTGGCGGTATGCCCAGCAGCATGAGCGCGACGGTCGGCGGGAGCAGCCCGAGCCCCCACAGCAAGACCCCGAGCAGCAGTACGCCCAGGGTCGGCAGTGCCCGCAGCGCGTTGACCCCGGTGACCACCAGGAAGGTGCCACGCCCGGTGTGTCCGATCAGCAGACCGACGGGGATCGCGATGAGCGCGGAGATGACGACGGCGACGGCGGTGTACTGCAGGTGCTCGGCGATGCGGACCGCCAAACCGGCCCGGCCGCCCCAGTTGGCGCCGGTGAGGATGTAGGCGAGGGCTTCCTGCAGGAAGTTCATGAGCTCGCCTTGGCCCGGGCCCACGGGGTGATCAGGCGACCGGCCAACAGGATCAGTACGTCGATGACGATCGCGAGCAGGAAGATCGCGATGATGCCTGCGATGATCTGATCACTCTTGTCGGCCTGGTAGCCCTCGGTGAACCAGGTTCCCAGCCCGCCGATGCCGATGACCGAACCCACCGACACCATCGAGATGTTGGTCACCGCGACCACCCGCAGACCGGCGATCAGGACCGGAATCGACAGCGGCAGTTCGACTTTGAGCATCCTCGACACCGAGGTATAGCCAACCGCGGTGGCGGCGTCGCGTACCTGCGCCGGTACCGCGTCCAGCGCTTCGGGCACCGCCCGCACCAACAACGCGGTGGTGTAGAGGGTCAGCGCGACGATGACATTGGCCTCGTCGAGGATCCGGGTCGGGATGATCAGCGGCAGCACCACGAACAGTGCCAGCGACGGGATGGTGAAGATGATGCTGGCCGTCACCGTGGTCACCCGGCGCAGAGCGGTCGTCCGCCAGACGTAGGCGCCCACCGGCACCGCGATCACCAGACCCAGCACCACCGGAACCAGGGACAGCCGCAGGTGGATCACGGTCAGCGCCCACGCCTTGTCGAGATGGGTCAGTAGGTAGTTCATGCTCAACCACCGCCCGAGTCGCTGCGCTCCTGCCCCGCCGGGGTCCGTTGGGCCTCTAACGCTTCCAGAACGTCGTCGGCCCTGACCCCGCCGATCACCTGACCGCCGTCGTCGACGGCAACTCCCAGTCCGGCCGGGGAGGACAGCGCCGCATCAAGAGCCAGGCGCAGCGTAGCGCCGGGAGTGAACAGTGATCCGCCCGCAATTGTGCTGTCGTACAACGAGCTTCCGCCCCGGTGCAGTTGCACCCCGTCGGCGTCCAGCCAGGCGTAGGGCCGGCCGTCGTCGCGGGTGACCAGTCGCCAGTCCCCCGGCGCGAGCGTCAGCGCATCGATCTCGGCCTCGGTGACGGTCTGGATGTCGTGCAGCGGCAATCCGGAGGCCTGGCGGAACTGCAGGCCACGGTAGCCGCGGTCGGCGCCGATGAACCCGGAGACGAATTCGTTTGCCGGATTGGACAACAGCCGGGCCGGGGCGTCATATTGCTGCAAGGTGCCCCCGGGCCCGAACACCGCGACCCGGTCACCGAGTTTGATCGCCTCGTCGATGTCATGAGTGACGAAGACGATGGTCTTCTGCAATTCGCCTTGCAGCCGCAGGATTTCGGCCTGCAACTCATCACGCACCACCGGGTCGACCGCCGAGAACGGCTCGTCCATCAGCAGCACCGGCGGATCGGCGGCCAGCGCGCGGGCCACGCCGACGCGCTGCTGTTGCCCACCCGACAGCTGCGCGGGATAGCGATCACCGAGCTTGGGATCGAGACCCACTCGCTCCAGCACCGTGTAGGCGGCCTTGCGGGCGGCCCGCCGGGACTCGCCCTTGAGCACCGGCACCGTTGCCACGTTGTCGATCACCCGCTGGTGCGGCATCAGCCCGCCGCTCTGGATGACATAGCCGATGCCGAGCCGCAGCTTGACCGGGTTGACGCCGGCGATGTCGCGGCCGTCGACGGTGATCGTCCCGGCAGTGGGCTCGATCATCCGGTTGATCATCCGCATGGATGTCGTCTTGCCGCAGCCCGAGGGCCCGACGAATACCGTCAGCGTGCCCGTCGGCACCTCCATGCTCAGGTCATCGACCGCGACGGTGCCGTCCGGGTAGGTCTTCGTGACGTTGGCGAAGGTGATCATCTATTTCCCGATCGGTTTGTCGAAACCGTTGTCCCGTATCCACTTTCGCGCCGCCTCGTCAGGGTCGACGCCGGAGTTGCCGGACACGGCGGTATTGAGTTCTATAAGGGCTTCGGTGCTCAGCTTCGCCGACACCGCATCCAGCACCGTCTTGAGCTCATCGGATTTCTTCTGCGAACTCACCAGCGGCACCACATTGGCCGCCAGAAAGTTGTTCTTGGGGTCTTCCAGCACGACCAGCTTGTTCTGGGGAATGGCCGGCGAGGTGCTGAAGATGTCGGCGGCGGTGACGGTGCCGTCCACCAGCGCGCGCACCGTCGCGGGACCGCCGCCGTCACTGATCGAGACGAAGTTGTCTCCCTTGATGTCCAGCCCGTACTTGGCCTTCAGGCCCGGTAGTCCCTCCGTGCGGCTCTGGAATTCTGACGGCCCACCGAACTTGACCTCAGCGGAATGTGCTGCCAGGTCGCCGATGGTCTTGAGATTCCACCTCTGCGCGGTGGCTTCTGACACCGCGACGGTGTCGGTGTCGTTGGCCGGCGAGGGAGTCAGGATCGACAGATCGCCGGGCAGCACCCGGAACAACGCCAATTCGACCTGATCCGGCGTGGTCACGGTGGTCTTGGAATCGAAGTATTGCAACAGGTTTCCGGTGTACTCCGGCACCAGGTCGATGGAATGGTCACGCACCGCGGGAATGTATGTCTCGCGGCTGCCGATCCCGAACTGCCGGCCCACGGTGAAACCGTTGGCCTCCAAGGCTTGGGCATATATTTCGGCGATGATCTTCGACTCCGGGAAGTCCGCCGAGCCGACAACCAGATTCTTCAGATCCCCTGACGCCGATCCGCCACCGAGTGGATTCGCGCTGCCACAGGCGGCCACCAGCGGGAGCACGAGCGTGAACAGTATCGCCGCAAACCACAGTCGCTTTCCGCCCCGCGACGCATTCATGCGCGTCCTTTCACCCCGACCCGTTTTTCCGACAGTAACGGCACTTACCGTCCTGCGCCGGGGTTTAGATCAGGGCAAACGTCATCGTTCTGTCATCACCCCATTGTTTCTATACCGGTCAGAAGGGAACAATGACTACGTGACGACCAGTGAACCGACCGGCCCGCATTACGAGCCGACGCCGCCGATCCCGCCGGCGCCCCCGGCTCCGGAGCCATCCACGCCCGCCACGGCCAAGGCGGTGAACGAGGTTAAGTTCACCCGCGCCGCGGCCCTGTGGTCGTCGTTGATCTTCGGGTTGTTGATCCTGACGATCCTGCTGATCTTCATCGCCCAGAACACCGCATCGACGTCGTTCGCCTTCCTGGGCTGGCACTGGTCGCTGCCGTTGGGCGTCGCGATCCTGATGGCGGCGGTGGCCGGCGCCCTGGTGACCGTGCTAGCCGGGGCGGCCCGCATCTTCCAACTCCGCCGGGCCGCCAAGAAGAACCTGCGGGCAGCCCGCACCACCTAGCCGAAAAACTCCAGGCCGCGGCTGATCAGCACGGCGACGGCCTCCCCCGCCTGGTCATCATCGTCGGTGGCATCGGAGGCCATCCGGCGCCGGAAGTCGATGCCGGCCACGATGATCGCCAACTTGAAATACCCGAGTGCCATCTGGAAGTCCCAGTGCGGCAATGGATTTCCGGAAATGGCCGAATAGCGCTGGGCTAGATCCTCGGCCGTCGGCATCTGCGGGGCGGTCCACGACTTGTGTTCCTGGCTGAGCAGGTCCAGCATCGGGTCTCGCTGCACACACATCACGGCGACATCGGCCAACGGGTCTCCGAGAGTGGACATCTCCCAATCCAGCACCGCCCGAACGATTGTCGGGTCGTCTGGGTCGATGATGGTGTTGTCGATGCGGTAATCGCCATGCACGATCGAGCTACGACTTTCCGACGGTACCGCCGCGGCCAGCTTCGAATGCAGCCGTTCGACGTCGCCGTCGCGCGGATCCTCGGGCAGCCGAACGTGTTGCCACTGCGACCCCCACCGTCGCACCTGCCGTTCGAGATACCCCACCGGCTTGCCGAAGTCGCCCAGACCCACGCTGTCAGGGTCGATCTCATGGAGGTCCGCGAGCACCCGGATAAGGCTGTCGACGCAATCGCTGACCACGCCGGCATCACCGAGCGCATCAAGTTCGGCGCGGGTGCGAACCACTTGACCCGCCACATACTCCACCATCTGGAACGGCGCACCCCCGACGGAATCGTCGTCGCGCATGGTGACCGCGGGCGCGACCGGCACCGGGCTGCCGGCCAGCGCGGCCACCACCCGATACTCGCGAGCCATGTCGTGCGCCGACGGGGTCAGCCCGTGCAGCGGCGGGCGCCGCAGCACCCATTTGGAGGCGTCGTCGAAGATCAGGAAGGTCAGGTTCGACCGGCCACCGGAGATGAGCTCCGCCTGCAGTTCCCCGCTGCGCGGGATGCCCGCCGATCGCAGGTGCCGGTCCAGTGCCGCCAGGTCGAGCCCGTCCAGAGAAGTCACCCGCTATGTATAGCTAATAGCGCTGGTTGCGCGGCAAGAGATCCCAGACATGTTCGGTGGTGTTGACCGCCGCCACCGTGCCGAACCCGCTGCGGGCGTAGAGCAGGCGGGTGATCGACACATAGTCGATGGGGAACGACAGCAGCCGTTTGGTGCCGAGCAGTTCGTGCAGGATCACGTTGATCACTCCGCCGTGGCTGAATACGGCCACGGTGGCGTCGTGATCGGCCGCCGCGACGATATCGCTCAGCGCCGCGCTCACCCGCCCGCGGAACTCACCCTCGTCGACGCTGGTCGGCAGCCGGCCGTCTGCCATCCGCGCCCACTCCTCCGGCCGCTCTTTGCGTACCTGTTCGATCGGCACGTAGTGGGACAGCCCGCGGTCGTACTCGGCCAGCCGGTCGTCGATGTCGACGGTCAGCCCGGTGGCCTTCGCGACCGGCTCGGCGGTCTGCAGCGCACGCCGCTGCGGGCTACTGACCAGCCGGGCGAGCGGGAATCGGTCCAACGCCTCAGGCAGCCGGCGAGCCTGGTCCCAGCCCTCGTCGGACAGTTCCGGATCGCTGCCTTCGCCGGCCTCGGTGCGGTGTGGCAGGGCATGCCTGACGAGCAGCAGCTGCATGGGTGCGGTGGTCCTTTCACGCGCCGAGCGTGTGAGTTGTCGGAGATTCTTCGACGATTTTCAACGATATCCCGCACGTTCGGCGAGCTCGGCGAGGACCTGGTCGGTGTGCTCGCCGAGCTTCGGGGCGGCCGACCGCGGCGCCCAGGGGGTGCCGTGGAAGTCGGCGGGGGTGGCGATCATCGGGCCGCCGTCGGGCACGTCGACAACACCGCCCGCGGCGTGGAACTGCTCGTCGGCGAGGACGTCCTCCATCGAGTTCACCGGTGACCAGAACAGGTCGGGCTCGGCGTCGAACACTGAAGCCCATTCGGCGAGCGTCTTTGTCGCGAAGATCTCGTCGAGCGTCGCGATGAGCTCACGGGAATGGATCGCGCGGTCACGGGCGGTGGTAAACCGGTTGTCGGTCAACCACTCCGGGCGCCCGACCGCACGGCACAGCGACGGCCAGTGCCGGTCGGCTTCCAGTCCGACGATCCACAGTCGCCGCCCGTCGGCCGCCAGGTAGTTGTTCATACACGGGTTGAACATCGTCTCGCGCTGACCGATCGCGATCGCATTGCCGGTCAGTAGGAAAGTATTGAGGTCGAAGCTGACGGTGTAGGCGCCCTGGCGGTAGAGCGAGGTGGTCACCAGTTGCCCTTCGCCGGTGCGGGCGCGAGCGACCAGTGCGGCGCTGATCGCCGCGGCCAGCGTCATACCGGTCATGTGATCGCCCATACCGCCCCGCTGGAACGGCGGGCTGTCGCCGGGACGGGTGAGCAGATCGGCCACCCCGGAGCGGGCCCAGAACGCGGCGACGTCGTAGGCCGGGCGGTTGGCTTCGGGTCCGCTCTCGCCGTACCCGGTGATCAGGCCGTAGACCAGTCCCGGGTTGAGAGCGGCCACCGACGGATGGTCCAGGTCGAGCCGTCCGAGCGCGTCCGGCCGGACGTTGGTCAGGAAGACGTCTGCCGCCGTGAGCAATTGGCGCGCGGTCGCCAGTCCACCGTCGGTGGTCAGGTCGAGCACGATACTGCGTTTGGACCGGTTGTCCATCTCGAACGGCGGGTTGCCGCCGTCGTCGAGTCCGAGCATCCGGCCGAACATCCGACCCGGGTCACCGGTCGGCGGTTCGATCTTGACGACGTCGGCACCCCAGTCGGCCAGGATCCCTCCGGCGGCCGGCCCGGCGACCCACACCCCGAGCTCGACAACCTTGATGCCCTCCAGCGGTCCGGCCATCGTCGCCCCTTTCGCTATGCGTTGGCCAAAGGCTAGTGGCTCCGCCTTCGGAGAATGCTATTCTCCGAAAGGAGATTGAGGAGTTCCATGACGAGAACGCAAAGCCCCGCGAACCTCGACACCACGACGCTCGGCCGATGGCTCGACACCCAGGACGCCCCCGGCAACGGCGAGGAGCCCGTCGCCGAGGTACTCAAGGGCGGGTCGCAGAACATGCTCTACCGGATCGATCGCGGCGGTGAGGGCATGGTGCTGCGGATGCCCGGACCGCGCGCCGACGAGCGCCGCCTCGGTGAGCTGCTTCGCGAAATCCGTCTGGAGCGGGCGTTGAAGGGCACTGACGTGCCGCACGCCGAGCTGGTCGCCGCTGACGAGAGTGGGGAGGTGCTCGGCAAACCGTTCTTCGTCATGAAGGAAGTGGACGGCTGGAGCCCGATGGAGGGCGGCTGGGAGTCGCCGTTCGATGCCGACCTCGACGCCCGCCGCGAACTGGCCTTCCAGCTGATCGAGGGTGCGGCGAAGCTCGGCCGGGTGGACTGGAAGGCGCAAGGCCTCGAGGGGTTCGGCAAACCCGACGGTTTCCACGACCGACAGGTGGATCGCTGGCTGGCGTTCCTCGCCGCGTTCCAGGTGCGCGAACTGCCCGGGCTGGACGTGGCGTCGCTATGGTTGCGCGACAACCGGCCCGCGCACTACACCCCCGGGATCATGCACGGCGACTACCAGTTCGCCAACGTCATGTACGCCCACGGCGCGCCCGGGCGGCTGGCCGCGATCGTCGACTGGGAGATGACCACGATCGGCGACCCGCTGCTGGACGTGGCATGGGCGCTGCTCGGCTACGACGGTGAACATCCCAAAGGCACCGGCTTCTACCTGCCGATGGACGGTATGCCCACCCGCAGTGAGCTGCTGGCGCACTATGAGAAGGTCAGTGGGCTCTCGACCGCGAACATCCACTACTACCTGGTGTTGGCCAACTGGAAGCTGGGCATCGTGCTGGAGAAGACGTACGCCGCCGCGGTCAACGGGGGCACGGCAGACCCACAAGTGGTCGAGGCCTTCGGCGCGATGGTGCCCGATCTGATCGCCACCGCGGCCCGGTTGGCGCAATCCGGCGAGGAGGCCTGAATGGGCTACGCAGACACTCTTTTTGATTTGACCGGCCGCGTGGTGCTGGTCACCGGCGGTAGCCGTGGCCTGGGCCGCGAGATGGCGATGGCGGCCGCGCGCTGCGGCGCGGACGTGGTGATCGCCAGCCGCAAGTTCGACACCTGCGTGGCGACGGCCAAGGAGATCGAGGCCGAAACAGGCTGCACCGCAATGCCATACGGGGTGCACGTCGGACGCTGGGATGAGCTCGACGGATTGGTCGAGGCGGTCTACGACCGGTTCGGCAAGCTCGATGTTCTGGTGAACAACGCCGGCATGTCACCGACCTACGACAAGCTGACCGATGTCAGCGAGAAGCTTTTCGACGCGGTGGTCAACCTGAATCTGAAAGGACCGTTTCGCCTTTCCGCTCTGGTGGGTGAACGCATGGTCGCCGACGGAGGCGGTGTGATCATCAACGTCAGCACCCACGGCTCGCTGCGGCCGCATCCGTCGTTCATTCCGTACGCGGCGTCCAAAGCCGGGCTGAACGCGATGACCGAAGGCCTCGCGGCGGCGTTCGGGCCGACGGTGCGGGTCAATACACTGATGCCCGGACCGTTCCTCACCGACATCAGCAAGGCCTGGAACTTCGGCGAAGGAAACCCGTTCAAAGCGCACGCCCTGGGGCGGGCCGGCGATCCCCACGAAATCGTCGGCGCCGCAGTGTTTCTGATGTCCGATGCCTCCAGCTTCACCACCGGCTCGATCCTTCGGGCTGACGGCGGAATCCCGTAGAGGAGTACGACGATGGCATGGGACTTTTCCACCGAGCCGGAATTCCAGCAGAAGCTCGAGTGGATCCGGAACTTCGTGCGCGACGAGATCGAACCGCTCGAAGTGATCTTCCCGAGCTGCGAGTTCCTTCCGCTCACCGACGAGCGCCGCAGGATCGTCGACCCGCTCAAGCAGAAGGTCCGCGACCAGGGTTTGTGGGCGCCGCACCTCGGGCCCGAGCTGGGCGGCCAGGGCTTCGGGGCCGTCAAGCTCACGCTGATCAACGAAATCCTGGGCCGCACAACGTGGTCGTCGATCATCTTCGGCACCCAGGCACCCGATACCGGTAACGCCGAGATCCTGGCCCGCTTCGGCACCGAGGAGCAGAAGCAGCGGTACCTGACCGGGCTGCTGTCCGGGGAGATCTTCTCGACGTTCTCGATGACCGAACCGCAGGGTGGGTCCGATCCTCGGGTGTTCACCACTCGTGCGGTGCGCGACGGCTCGGGAAAAGACTCCGACTGGGTTATCAACGGCCGCAAGTACTGGTCGTCGAACGCCTCGGTGGCGTCGTTCTTCATCGTGGTCGCGATCACCGACCCGGACGTGCCGGTCCACACCGGCGCCTCAACCTTCCTGGTCCCGGCCGACACCCCGGGCGTCCGCATCGAGGCGACGCACCACCTGGTCGGCTCGTACTCCCATGACCCCGGGCACTCACTGGTGCACTACGACAACGTCCGGGTTCCCGCGTCGGCGATGCTCGGAGAGGAAGGGCATGGCTTCGGCGTCGCCCAGTCCCGGCTGGCCGGGGGACGCCTGCATCACGCGATGCGCTCGATCGGGGTGGCCCAGCGCGCGATCGACGCGATGGCACGCCGGGCGAAAAGCCGCTTCACCCAGGGAAGTCTGCTGGCCGACAAGCAGCTGATCCAGGAGATGGTCGCCGACTCGTTCGTGGAGCTGACCCAATTCCGGCTCATGGTGTTGCACGCGGCATGGCTGGTCGACACCGCCGGTGAGCGAGCCGCGCGAGAGGAGATCGCGGCCTGCAAGATCGCGACCGCCGCCGTGCTGAAGTCCATCGGCCTGCGTGCCATCCAGGTGCACGGCGGCCTCGGACTGACCGACCAGATGCCGTTGACCAGTGTGCTCATGGGCGGCATCACGCTGGGGATGGCCGACGGGCCGACCGAGGCGCACAAGGTCAACCTGGCCCGCCAGATCCTCAAAGGCTACGAGGCGGAGGATCCGGTCTGGCCCAGTGAGTTCCTGCCCAATCGGATCGAGCGAGCCCGGGAGAAGTACGGCCACCTGGTCGATCGCATTCCCGCGCTTCCTGTTTCACCGTGACCAGCAGAGCCGCTGCCGCCGTGGTGCGAGCGCTCGACGACCGGCAACGGGAGGCCACCGAGGACGTAGAGCGCATCCTGGCCGCCGCACTGCGGGTGCTGCAGCGGGTTTCCCCCGACGCGCCGCGGGTCAGCGACATCGTCGCCGAGGCCGGCGTCTCCAACAAAGCGTTCTACCGCTACTTCGCGGGCAAGGACGATCTGATGTTGGCAGTCATGGAACGCGGTGCGGCCATGGTGGTTTCGTACCTGGAACACCAGATGGCCAAGGAAGCCACCCCGAAGGGCAAGATCACCCGATGGATCAGCGGAGCGCTGGCCCAGGTCGCCGATCCGGAGCTGATCGGCATGAGCCGCGCCCTGGTGGTGCAGATGTCCGACTCCGACAAACGTCGGCTTGGCGAGGAGGAAATGCTGGCTGCCATGCGCGGGCTGCTGGTCGAGCCCATTCGCCAGCTCGGCAGTAGCGATCCCCGGCGTGACGCCGACGCGGTGTTCGTGTGTACCGTCGGCACGATGCGCCGCTACGTGAACTCCACCGACCAACCGGGTCGCAAGGACATCAACCACCTCGTCGGGTTCTGCATGCGGGGCCTCGGCCTGCCGGAGGCGACCAGCTGATGCGCGCCGTCGTCTGCCGCGAGTACGGCACCCCGGAGGATCTGATCATCGACGAACTGCCCGACCCCACACCGGGTCCCGGTCAGGTGGTGGTCAAGGTTCACGCCGCTGCGGTCAACTATCCCGACGTGCTGCTGATCGCAGGCAAGTACCAGATCAAGGTGCCGCCGCCGTTCAGCCCGGGCAGTGAGCTGGCCGGTGAGGTGCTGACCGTCGGCGACGGCGTCGACTTCCGGCCGGGCGACCGGGTCTCGGCCACCACGTTCGTCGGCGGGTTCGCCGAGCAGGCGCTGGTCGATGCGAGGGGCCTGACCCGCGTTCCGGACGGCGTCGACTATGCCGATGCGGCCGCATTCGGAGTCACCAACCGCACCGCCTACTACACGCTGCGCACCGTCGCTCCCGCCCAGCCCGGCGACTGGGTGGTCGTCCTGGGCGCAGGTGGTGGTGTCGGCCTGGCTGCCGTCGACATCGCGGTTCTGATGGGCGCCAAGGTCGTTGCCGCCGCGTCCGGCGCCGAGAAGCTCGAGGTGTGCCGCCGGCGCGGCGCCACAGAGGTGATCGACTATGACCGGGAGGACCTCAAGAGCAGGCTCAAGGAGATCACCGGCGAGGCAGGCACGCGCGTGGTCCTCGACCCTGTCGGTGGTCACTACTCCGAGCCCGCTCTGCGCAGCCTCGGCCGTGGCGGAAAGTTCGTGACGCTCGGATACGCGGCCGGTGAGATCCCGAGGATTCCGCTGAACCTGGTCATGCTCAAGGGAATCACCGTGCAGGGCATGGAGATCCGGACGTTCGCCACCGACTACCCCGACGACATCGCGCGCAACGACGCCGAGCTTGCGCAGTTGTTCGCCGAGGGCAAGCTGCGCCCGTACCTCGGGGCGAGGTTCCCGCTGGAGCAGGCGGCGACCGCGCTGCGCTACGTCGCCGACCGCAAAGCGATCGGCAAGGTCGTCATCGACGTCACCTAGGCAGGCCTAGGGCGTGATGATGTTGAAGCTCGGGTCCGGCTGATCGAGCGCACCGAGGAAGGTCTGCAGCGCTTGTGGATCACCGGTGATCTCCAGTCCCGGTGAGGTGAAATCGCCTGCCGCGGCGGCCAAAAGCCGCAACTTGGTGGCCAGCCGGATGGTCGCGGTTGCCGTCGACTCGTCTGCCGGGCACTGCCGGTAGACCAGCACACCGTTGCGCAGGGTGAGCCGGTAGTTGGCGTCGAGGTCAGCGAACGTCACATCCAGGGAGATGTCTAAATCCCAGGACCGCGGCCCGTTGACGCTGATCGCCAGCACGTCGAACATCTGCTCCGGGGTGAGCTGGGCAAGTAGCGTCGTCGGCGATACCTGGGTGGGCGTGCCGAAGTTTCCGTCGCGCAGCTCGGTGGCACCGGATAGGAAGAAGTTGCGCCACGTCGCGCACTCGGCGCCGTACGCCAGCTGGTCGAGGGTGTCGGCGTAGAGCTCCCTGGCGCCCGCATGCTGTTGGTCGGTGAAGATGACGTGATCCAGTAGCGTTGCCGCCCAACGGTAGTCACCGGATTCGGCGGCCGTACGGGCCAGCTCGACCACCCGGTCGGCGCCACCCATCGCCTCGACGTAACGTGGCCCGATCGCTTCCGGCGGATGAGCCCACAACCGCGCCGGGTTGCCGTCGAACCAGCCCATGTATCGCTGGTAGACGGCTTTGACATTGTGGCTGACAGATCCGTAATACCCGTGCGCATGCCACGCCTTGTGCAGCGCGGGCGGCATTTGGAAGCCCTCGGCGATCTCGATGCCGGTGTAACCCTGATTGAGCTGACGCAACGTCTGGTCGTGCAGGTAGGCATACAGATCACGTTGCAGGGACAGGAATTCGACGATCTTGTCCCGCCCCCACGTCGGCCAGTGATGCGAGGCGAACACCACGTCGGTGCGGTCGGCGAACGTCTCGATCGCCTCGGTCAGGTAGCCCGACCATCCGTGCGGGTCGCGGACCAGTGCCCCGCGCAACGTCAGCAGGTTGTGCAGGTTGTGCGTGGCGTTCTCCGCCATGCACAGCGCGCGGAACTTCGGGAAGTAGAAGTGCATCTCGGCGGGAGCCTCGGTGCCCGGGGCCATCTGGAATTCGATCTCGACGCCGTCGATGGTGTGCGTCTCGCCGGTCGTGGTGATGTCGATGGTCGGCACGATGATCGCCACCTCACCCGTCGACGGGGTCTGGCCCAATCCGCAGCCGACCTGGCCTTGCGGGCCGCGGTCGAGGACGGCGCCGTACATGTAGCCGGCACGGCGGGCCATCGCGGTCCCTGCGTAGACGTTCTCTTGTACGGCGTGTTCGGTGAACCCTTCCGGGGCCAGCACGGCGACCTTGCCCGCGTCGACATCGGCCTGGGTGGTCACCCCGAGGACACCGCCGAAATGGTCGACATGGGAGTGGGTGTAAATGACCGCGACCACGGGCCGGTCACCACGGTGCGCGCGGTAGAGCGCCAGAGCGGCGGCGGCTGTTTCGGTGGAGACCAGCGGATCGATCACCACGATGCCGGTGTCGCCCTCGATGAAGCTGATGTTGGACAGGTCAAGTCCGCGGACCTGATAGATGCCCTCGACCACCTCGTAGAGGCCCTGCTTGGCGGCCAGGATGGACTGCCGCCACAGGCTCGGATGGACTGATGTCGGCGCATCCCCGTTGAGGAATCCGTACGCGTCGTTGTCCCACACCACACGTCCGTCGGCGGCTTTCACCACGCACGGGGTCAGGGCGGCGATGAAGCCGCGGTCGGCGGCCTCGAAGTCCGCGGTGTCCTCGAAAGGCAGGGATTCCAGGTGTTCTGCATGGGCGGCCTCGATAACGGCGGAAGGCGGCTTGGGTGTCATACCGCCATCCTCGCCTAGCGCGATGGAATCAGGTCCAGAATTCGTTGAGGGGTTGGGCGTACTTGTCGTTGTTGGTCATCGGCGGCAGCCCCAGCGCATCCTCGATGGTGCGCAGCGTGCTGTAGTGGTTGTAGGGGTCGGTGGCGACGAACGCACCGCCCTTCATTCCGCCCGCGCTGACCGCCAGCGGTGACGGGATCACCACTGTCACGACATGGTTGCCTTCGTTGCCGAAGCCCAGCGTAATGTTGTTGTTGTCCTCGTCGAAGGTGACGATGATTACCGACTTCGTTGTCTGCCAGACCTCGGAATTCATGATCGTCGGTACGGTTTGCGCCAGGAACTGGTCGAGCGCGGGAACGTTGTACTGATGGCGCGGATCGATCTGGGAGAACGCGAAGTGCGCCACCCCGGCCAGAGAGCTGACCGGGCCCTCGCCATTGGAGGCCTCGTCCGCGGCGAACCACACGAAATTCGGTGTGGTGGCGTTGGACTGAAGATCTGTGGCCATCTGGGTCAGCGGGAACATGTGCGCCGCCGCATAGGCCTGATTGTCACCGATGCCGGCGAACGCCGGCCACGGCGTCTGATCGGGCGAATAGGTGCCGTTCGACACCAACGGTTGGCCCGGTGTCATTCCCTGCGCGTAGGCGCCCCATGTGACGCCTGCGTGGTCCATGGTGAATGCCAGGTTGTTCGGGTCGTTGATACAGACCGATTCGCAGTTGTAGGTCTTACCGAAGACCTGGCCGCCGGCGATCGCGTAGTAGTTCGGCAGGCTGGGATGCGTTACGGCGTAGTAGTTGTTGGCGAGGCCGTAGGAGTTGATCAAGCTGTTGGTGAAGGGCGCGTTCGGGCTTCCGACAATGTCGTTGTAGCCCTTGTTCTCCATATAAACCAGGAACACGTGGTCGAGCGGCTGGACATCGGACACCGGTGGCGTCGGCGCGGGAGGCGCCGCTTGGGCGGTGCCGATGCTGAACGACAGATTGTCGGCGTACGCGTTGTTGTACCGGGCGGTGAAACCGATCACCACCGGATTCAGGTCGTGCATCGTCAAGGTGACGACGGCGCTGCGGGTTCCCACCGGCACGGTCCCGATGGTGGTGCGTTGCCGGAAGCCGGTCTGTCCCCAGCGATCCAGGTTGGAGACCGGACCGATCGAGGAACTTCCGAGGTAAAGCTGGTTCTGGTCCAGGAAGGTGACTTTCACGGTGGCGAACGACGGGTCCAGCAGATACCCGCCCAAGTAGCCGTTCAGGTTGAAGGGCACCGTGCCGGTGTCGATCTGAGCACTCGACGAACTGAGGTTCACGGTCTGGGAGAGCGAGGACGTGGCCACATCTCCGCCACCGAAGAACTGGGCACCACCGCCGGGTGGCGCGGCTTTCACACCGGGGAACGAGATGATGGCGGGCAGATTCGGCCATGCGAAGCTCAATCCCACCGGCCACGCGTTGCGCAGCTCGCCGTACTGAACGACGGTCGGGGTGCCCGTTGCCGTCCACCCCGGCACGCTGACCGTGCTGTTGCCGTACCCCGCCGCATCGCCGAGTTCAGCCCCCGGGTTCGTCAACAAATTGGGCCCGGTCACCGGAACCGCGGTGGTGGTGACCACGCCCGCCATTCCGATACCGGTGATGCGACGTAACTCGTTGCCTGCGTATGCCAGCATCGACGAGATCGTCGCCGGCGAAGGCGGCGTGCCATCGCCGACCAATGAATGCAATGCGGTGGCGATCGAGCGCGCTGTGGGGGCATGCCCAGCCGGTGCCGAAAGTTGCTGAGCGCTGACCACTTTCGCCGCCGACGGCGCCGTCGACAAACTCGGCGTCACCCGGTGCGTCTTGGCCACTGCCGCAGGTTTCTGCTTGGCCGCTGATGCAGTGCTGCCCGATGCCGTCGAGCTATTCGACGGCTGGGCATCGGCGACACAAGGTGTGCTTGCCAGCCAGGAACCGATTCCGAGGGCTACCGCTAGCGCCCCCACCCTGCCGATGTATGCCGCGTTGCCCATGACCCCGTACTCCCGCCAGCCGAATAGGTCAGATGGTACGAAGTGCGGGCCGTCCGCGGACGGTAATCGACGGGTTAGTTCTGGGCGCTCAGGTCGTACACCTCGGTCCCGCCCACATCTTGTGCGGTGAAGTGCTGCTTCACCCATTCGGTGATCTGCGTGCCGGGACCCGAGTCACCGCCGGGGCCTGGGTGGTGGCCGCCCCCGGGACCGTTGCCCGCGATGAAGTAGTGAACCTGCCCCGCCGCGACGTAGGTCTGGAACTGCTCCAGAGTCGGCGAGTTGTCACCGCCGCTGAACCCGCCGATCGACATGATCGACGTGCCGGTGGCCAGCTCCAGGCTGCCCGCCGTGTGTGAGCCGACAGTGGCTGCGGCCCAACGATTGTCGGCCTGAGTGAGCAGACCCTTGAGTTCGGAGTTCTCCGACGCCTGCACGCCCTGACCACCCGGGCCACCGAAGCCGAAGCCGAAACCTGCGTTTGATCGTGGCGGCCCCGACGTCGGGATACCACCCCCGTGATTACCTGCAACCGTCTCCACGGTGTAGGCGGCAGTCGCACCCAGCCCGACGAGCAAACCTGCCGCCGCGACAGCGACCGTCCAGCGGCCGAGGCGGTGCGCGCCTGCCAGCAGAACCGCGGACACGAGGATCGAGCCCACCAAAACAGTCCACCGCAACCATGGCAGCCAGTCCGGAGTGCGGTCGAGCAGGATGAAATTCCACACCCCGGTCACCACGAGCATCGCCGAGAGCACCACGCGCGATGCGACAAATTGCCTGCCACGCCATAGTTCTCGCACGCCGATGCCGATCACTGCGCCGATCGCGGGCGCCAGCGCGATCGTGTAATAGGGATGCATGATCCCCTTCATGAAGCTGAACACCACGACTGTGACCACCAGCCAGCCGCCCCACAGCATCAGCGACGCGCGGGTCCGGTCGGTACGTGGCGCGCGCCTCGTGAACCACAGCCCGGCCACCAAGGCGATCAGCGCAGCAGGCAACAGCCAGGAGATCTCGGTGCCCATCGACTCCCCGAACATCCGGGTCAAACCGGTGGAGCCGCCGAACATCGCACCGCCCATCGGTCCGGGGCCGCCCTCAGAGTTCGAGCTGCCACCCGGATTCCCGTCGCCGCCGAACACCCGGCCCAGACCGTTGTAACCCAGCGCCAGTTGCAGCAGGCTGTTGTCGGTGGAGCCCCCGATGTAGGGTCGAGAGTCGCTGGGCCACAAGCTGACCAGAGCCAGGTACCACCCAGCGGACACCACCAGGGCGATCAAACCGACGGCCAGATGACGCAGCCGCAGCCAGATACTGCCGGGGACCGCGACCAACACCACCAGCGCGAAGGCCGGGGTGACCAGCAGAGCCTGCAGGAGCTTGGCAAGAAACGCGAAACCGATGGCGACACCAGCCAGGGCGATCCAGCGGGTGGGCTTGCCGTCCAACGCGCGGATCACGCAGTATGCGGCCACCACCATCAGCAGAACGAGGAGAGCGTCGGGATTGTTGAAGCGGAACATCAACGCCGCCACCGGCGTCAGCGCCAGCACCGCGCCGGCCAGCAGGCCTGCGCCGTAGCCGCTGACGCGGCGCACCGTGTTGTAGACCAGCGCCACCGAGGCAACACCCATCAAGGCCTGCGGCACCAGCATCGACAGCGTGCCGAATCCGAAGATCCGCCCGGACAATGCCATCACCCACAACGCGGCCGGTGGCTTGTCCACCGTGATCGCGTTGCCCGCGTCGATCGACCCGAACAGCAGGGCCTTCCAGCTCTGGGTGCCGGCCTGCACGGCCGCCGCGTAGTAGTCGTTGGCCCAGCCGGCGGCGTCCAGTCCCCACAGATAGAGCACCGCGGTGACCGCGAGGAGAACACCCAGCGCCGGACTCACCCACCCCGGCCGGGGTGAGCGCTGCTGTTCCTGCGGCTGAACGTGCGTCGGACTTTCGATATGTTCGGCGAGCACGGTCATTACTTTCCCCCAACGTTCTGGCCGGTGCGCCGGGGGTGGAACACCCAGCCGCGCAACAGCACGAAGCGAATGACGGTGGCCATCAGATTGGCCGCGACGAGCACCAGAAGTTCGACGGCGCGGTGCGGTTCGCCAAGCATGTGCAGCAGCGCCAGTGCACCGCTGGTCAGACCCAGCCCGATACCGAAGACCACGAAGCCCTCGAACTGATGGCGTGCCACGCCGCTGCGGCCGCGGACCCCGAAGGTGAACCGCCGGTTGGCCGCGGTGTTGGCGATAGCCGTCACCAGCAACGCCACCAGGTTGGCGCCCTGCGCACCGATCGGGCGCAACAGCAGGAACAGCAGCAGGTACGCCAGCGTGGAGGCGATGCCGATCGCCGCGAACCGCACGCCCTGGTTCAACAACGACTTCGGCGCGCCGGCCTGGTTCCCGAATTGCGCCCCGATCGCCTTGACCGGGATCTGTCCGGTGCCGAATCCCTTGAGCAAGCGTGCGATTCCCTTCAAGTCGGCGACCGCGGTGGCCACAATGTCGACCCGGCTGTCCGGGTCGTCGATCCAGTCGACGGGAACCTCGTGGATCCGCAGGCCGCTGCGCTCGGCCAGCACCAGCAGCTCGGTGTCGAAGAACCAGCCGGTGTCCTCGACGTAGGGCAGCAGCTCGGCGGCGACATCGGCGCGGATCGCCTTGAAACCGCACTGCGCGTCACTGAACTTGGCGGCCAGCGTCGAGCGCAGGATCAGGTTGTAGCAGCGTGAGATGACCTCTCGCTTGGCGCCGCGCACCACCCGAGAACCGCGACTCAGCCGTGTCCCGATGGCCAGATCGGAATGCCCCGACACCAGCGGCGCCACCAGCGGTGACAGCGCGGCCAGATCGGTCGAGAGGTCGACATCCATGTAGGCCAGCACCGGCGCATCCGAGGTCGACCACACCGCATGCAACGCCCGCCCACGGCCCTTCTGCTCGAGGCGCACCATGCGGACCTCGGGCAGTTCGGCAGCCAGTTCGGCGGCAACCTCAGGCGTGTTGTCGATGCTGGCGTTGTCGGCGATCGTGATGCGGAACGAGAACGGGAAGTCCTCGCTCAGGTGGCGGTGCAGCCGGTGGATCGAGTCGGCCAGCACAGCCTGCTCGTTGTACACCGGTACGACGACATCGAGCACGGGCACACCGCGGTCGGCGGCGGTCAGTGCGGCATTGCGTCGGCGTGCCACGGGGATGTCGGTGATGGTCATGCTTTTATGGTCGGCCGTGGCGGTGAGGGCCCAATTTGTGTTTGCTATGCGGCGGCTGTGAATCCCGACGACAGGTCGTAGACGGTGATGCCGTCGACCTCGCGGGACGTGAAATTCGCGCTCACCCAACGCTGAATCTGCTGAGCGGCATCACTGCCCGACCGATTGCCGAACATGAATCCGGGCATGTCAGCGCGGATGAACCAGTGGATGCGCCGCTGGGCTACGTATGCCTGGAACTGCTCGAGGGTGGGAGCGGGATCGGTGCCGTTGAAGCCGCCGACGGCCATCACCGGCAAGCCGGTCGCGAGCTGGTATCCGGCGGCGTTGCTCGAGCCGACCACCGCGGCCGCCCAGGTGAACTGGTCGGCATCCTGGCGCAACGACTCCGCCAGTGCCGCGCCCGGTCGAGGCGCGTCGAACATTCCTCCGGGCGGTCCGCCCCGCCCGCTCGACGGTCCCACGGACGGGATCGCACCGCTGTGCGGCGCGGCGGCGGTGGCCAGCGAGAACGCGACCGGCCCGGCAAGTGCGGCGACCACGGCTACCATTCCCACTGCCACGCCGACCCGGCGCGGCAGGCGAACCACAACCAGCAACAGCAGGGCACAGCCGATGGCGGCGACCACGACGACGACGCGGAGCCACGACAACCACTGCGAATCACGCTGCAGCAGAAGGTAAGCCAGCACACCGGTGATGACAACCATTCCGGACAGGGTGGTGGCGGCGCGAATATCGGTGCGATGCCGCCACAGCAGTGCCGTGCCGATCGCCAGACCACCGGCGATCGCCGGAGCCAGCGCCACGGTGTAGTACGGGTGCAGGATGCCGTTGGCGAAGCTGAACACCACCGCGGTGACCACCAGCCAGCCACTCCATAACAGCAGCGCAGCCCGGGTGATGTCGGTGCGGGGTGCGCGACGGAGAATCACCAGCCCGGCGACGATCGCGATCGCCGCGGCGGGCAGTAGCCAGGCGATGTGGGTGCCCATTTCGGCGCCGAACAGCCGCGCCCAACCGACATCGGAGTTCATGTTGCCGAGGCCGCCGGTTTCCTCACCGGTGATGCGTCCAAGGCCGTTGTAGCCCAGCGCCAGCTCGAGGATCGAATTGTGCTGCGAACCACCGATATACGGCCGCATCGTCGCAGGCCAGACGGCGACCAGCAGTAGATACCAGCCAGCGGACACCAGCAGGGCGACCACCGCGGCCGTCAAGCGCACGAGCCGCGCCCGCAGCGGCGCAGCGGCGGCGAACAGGAAGACCGCGCCGAGCGCAGGCAACACCAAAAAGGCCTGCATCATCTTGGCCAGGAACCCGACGCCGACCGCCACACCCGCCAGCGGCATCCACCACCAGGCGGCGTCGTCGTCCAGCGCGCGCAGCGTCGTATAGGCGGCCACCACCAACGAAAGGACCAGCAGCGCATCGGGATTGTTGAACCGGAACATCAGCGCCGCGGCCGGCGTGAGGGCCAACACCGCGCCTGCGAAGAGTCCGGCCCATGGTCCGCTGATTCGGCGAACGGCGGCGTACAGCACCGCGACGGCGATCACGCCGAACACCGCCTGCGGCACCAGGATGCTCCAGGGGTTGACCCCGAACACGCGCGCCGACAGGCCGGTCACCCACAGTGCGGCGGGGGTCTTGTCGACGGTGATCGCGTTGCCCGCGTCGCTGGACCCGAACAGCCAGGCCGTCCAGTTCTGCGCGCCGGCCTGCGCAGCCGCCGAGTAGAACGGATTCGCCCAGCCGCTGGCGCCCAGGTTCCACATGTAGAGCACGGCGGTGACGGCCAGTAGCACCGCGAGAGCGCCATAGTGCTTGCTACGGATCATGATTGAGCCGATCGGGGCAACCGCACCGTGAATTCGGTCAGGCCCGGCACGCTCGCCAACTCGATGACGCCGCCGTGAGCCCGTACGACGGCCGACGCGATCGCCAGGCCAAGGCCGGTGGACCCACCCTTGCGGGATCGCGAGGTGTCGCCACGCGCGAACCGCTCGAACACCTCGGACTGCAACTCCGCCGGGATGCCCGGCCCGTCGTCGACCACCCGCAGCACCGCGGCGTCGGGCTCCGCGTGCAGCGACAACGTGACCGTGGTCCCGGGGGGCGTGTGAGTGCGGGCATTGGCCAGCAGGTTGGCCACCACCTGGTGCAGTCGGGCGTCGTCGCCGATGACATACAGCGGATCCGACGGCACGTCGAGATCCCAGTCGTGGTCGGGTCCGGCGATGTGCGCATCGCTGGCGACATCGGCCGACAGCCGGGACAGGTCGACCGGCTCGCGTTCCAACGGGCGGCCGGAATCCAAACGGGCCAGCAGCAGCAGATCCTCCACCAGATGGGTCATACGTTCGGCCTCGGACTCCACCCGGCCCATCGCGTGCGCCACGTCGTCGGGTACCTGATCCCGTTTACGTTGTGCCAGTTCGGTATAGCCACGGATGGCGGCCAGGGGGGTGCGTAGCTCGTGGCTGGCGTCGGCGACGAACTGGCGCACCCGGCTCTCGCTGGCCTGCCGCGTCGACAGCGCGGTCGAGATGTGGTCCAGCATCCGATTCAGCGCCAGCCCCAGCCGGCCCACCTCGGTGTAGGGATTCGCGTCGGTGTCCGAGACCCGCACGGGCAGTTGCACCTCGCCACGGTCCAACGGCAGGTTCGCCACTTCGCCCGCGGTGGCCACGACCCGGGTGAGCGGGGCCAGCGCACGACGGTTGATCACGATGCCGACGGTCGTGGCCACCGCCAGCGCCGCGGCGGTCACCACCGCGAAAGTCAGTGCGACCCGCAACAGCGTGGCGTTGAGATTGCCCAGGCTCAGCCCGATCACCAGCGTCTCACCGGTCAGCCTGCTGCGAACCGACATCACCCGATAGTCGCCGAGGCCGTCGAGGTTGCGCGTGATCGGGCGCCGCTGCCCGGCGTTCTGGGTGAGTTCGGCTGTCGCGCCTGAAGGTACCTGCGCGCGCACGCCGCCCGGCCCGAGCAGTCCGGCGTCGCTGGCGGTGCCGTCGGTGATCACGGCCGCAACCATGCCGACCGGCTGTCCGGGAGCGTCCAGGAATTGCGGGCCCGGCCCCGGCCGCGGCCAGGGTGGGCGGTTCTCGCGCAATGCCGGCGGCAGCGGTGGGGGTAGTGGTTCGCCATAGATGATGGCCGAACGGTGGGCCGTCTCGCGGAGCTGATTGTCGACCTCACCGATCAGATACTGGTGCAACGCAAGGATCGTCACCGCGCCGATACCGAGGCAGACGACCAGCAGCAGACACAGCTGACCGATCAGCAGCCGTGCACTGAGCGACCGGGTGTTAGCTCGCAGGTTTGAGAACATAGCCCGCGCCGCGCAACGTGTGGATCATCGGGTCGCGGCCGCTGTCGATCTTCTTGCGCAGGTATGAGATGTACAGCTCGACGATGTTGGACCGACCGCCGAAGTCGTAGCTCCAAACCCGGTCCAGGATCTGGGCTTTCGACAACACCCGCTTGGGGTTGCGCATGAGGAAGCGAAGCAGTTCGAACTCGGTGGACGTCAGCGAGACCGGTTCACCGGCTCGGGTCACCTCGTGGCTGTCCTCGTCGAGCACCAGATCGCCGACGACGATCTGCGCGCCGCTGTCCTCGGTGGTCACACCGGTACGGCGCAGCAGGGCCCGCAGCCGCAGCACCACCTCTTCGATGGAGAACGGCTTGGTGACGTAGTCGTCGCCGCCCGCGGTCAGCCCGGCGATGCGATCTTCCAACGCGTCTTTCGCGGTCAGCAGCAGCACCGGCAGCTGGGGGTTCTGCTCGCGCAGCTTGCGCAGCACGTCCAGGCCGCTCATGTCGGGCAGCATGATGTCGAGCACCACCGCGTCCGGCCGCGCGCTGCGGGCCGCGGTGATCGCCGACGCGCCGTCGGCGGCGGTGGCGATGGTCCAGCCCTCGTAGCGCAGCGCCATCGACACCATCTCGGCCAGTACGGTCTCGTCGTCCACCACCAGCACCGTGATCGGGTTTCCGTCGGCTCGGCGCATCACAACACGTTCCGCCGCTGAAGAGGTCATGTCCTCCAGTATGGGAGCGGCGATGAGTGGTTCCTATGGCGTTCCTATGCCTCCGCTGTGAACAATGATCCACAGAACGCGCTGAAGGTGCGCACAGCAGACGCACAGCTTCGCTGCCCACGGTGGGGTCATGAGCGTCGAACAGCAGCCCATGTGGGGTGCACCCGCCGAGCACCCCAAGACCTGGTCGAACCGCACGACAGCGGCTGCCATCGGGATCGCCGCCGCACTTGCCGTGGTCGGCGGCGTGGTGGTCTACGCCGCCGCGGGCAGCGCAGGCGGGCACGGGGGCGGTCCGCCCGGTTGGGGTCCCGGCGGTCCCGGCGGATCCCAGCGATCGCTGCACGGCGAGAGCGTCGTCTCGGATGGCAAAGGCGGATTCAGCACGGAACTGACTCAGACCGGTGCCGTCACCGCAGCGTCCGACACCTCGGTAACCGTCCGCAGCCAGGACGGCTTCAACCAGACTTACGTTCTCAACACCGACACCCGTAAGCCGCCGCAACCGCTGCAGACGGGAACGCAGGTGTCGGTTCGCGCGACCGAACTGGACGGCGCGGCTACAGCGACGATGGTGATGCCCGCCAGATAATTTGGCGGTGAACTTTTTCGAGGTCATCGAGACGGTGGGCAAGGCGATCGACGCGACGGGAGTCGCGGTGATCGCGATCGGCGCGTTGCTCTCGGCCACCGGTGTGCTTCGCCGGCTGCGGACCGGGGATGCCTACAAAGCGTTCCGCCAGCAGCTTGGTCGATCGATCCTGCTGGGTCTGGAGCTTCTGGTCGCCGCGGACATCATCCGGACCGTCGCGGTGACTCCGGACGCACGCAGTGTGGCGGTGCTGGCCGGCATCGTGCTGATCAGGACGTTCCTGAGTTTTTCGCTGGAGTTGGAGATCACCGGCTACTGGCCGTGGCAGAAGAACCGACAGCCGGCCGCGCCTGAACCCGCCGGCCAGTCGGCCACGACGTGACGTCACGAGGTCGCGATGACGCGGGTAATCATGCGGGTATGGACGACAAGCGACGGGCCCGGCGCCGGCGAATATTCGACGCGATCCGCAAGGTTCCCCCGGAGCCGCTCGGTCCACCGGACTCACACGACCAGGTCGAGGTGGCGGCGATGCTGCGGGAGATCGGCATCGCGCTACTCGAAGTAGAGCAGCCGACTCAGCTGGTGTATGCCCGCCTACTGGAAATCGCAGCGCAGTACACCACCGCGCCGGTACACATCGTCGTGCTCCCCACCGTGCTGATGATCCAAGTGGGGACCGTCGCCTACGAAGTGGACACCTCCACGACCTACTCGGTCCAGCTGAACATGGCCGGCCGCATCGACGACATCGCCAGTCTGGCGGCCGTCGGTGCGATCACACCCGCCGACGCGGTCGAGTCGACGAAGCAGGCGCGCACCCTGCGTCCCCGATTCGGCCCGATCGCCACGACCCTCGGATATGCCGTCACCACAGTCGGTTTCGGCATGGTCATCAATCCCACCTGGGCCTCGCTGCCGGGTTATGTATTTCTTGGACTGGTGGTCGGCGCGATCGCCCTACTCGGGCGCCCGTTCCCGTCGCTCAACCCGGTTCTGCCCACGCTGGCCGCGATGATCGTGACGATGCTGGCGACGTGGTTCGTGGCCGATACCGCGAATGACGGTCTGCTGCGGGTGATCGCGCCGGCCCTGGTGGCGATGTTGCCCGGAATGTCGCTGACGATCGGCGCGATGGAGTTGGCCAGTAACCAGCTGATCGGCGGGACCAGTCGACTGGTCTACGGAATCGCCCAGCTGGCGCTGCTGGTGTTCGGCGTCGCGTTGGGTGTGCATGTCGCCGGCGAGGTGCTCCCGCAGACACCGTCGACGCAGATGGGTCCGTGGGCGCTGTATGTGGCGATCATCGTGGTGGGGGTCGGGTTGTACGTCTATCTGTCCGCGCCGAAGGGCTCGCTGATCTGGTTGATGGCCGCGATCGCAGTCGCGCTGGTCGGTCAGGCGATCGCCGGAAAGTTCGTGGCGGCAGCCTATTCCGGCTTCATCGGCGCCTTCCTGACGGTCCCGTTCGCGATGCTCGCATCGCGAATCAAGACCTCACCCCCGGCAATCGTGATGATGCTCGCGGCATTCTGGGCGCTGGTTCCCGGCGCGTTGAGCTTCGAGTCGGTGAGTCAGGCCGCCACCGGCGGCAACATCGGCGTGGCGAGCCTCGGTGTGACCGGAGCGGCGATCCTGTCGATAGCGCTGGGCACGGTGATCGGCTGGAGCGTGTTCCGCACCATCGACAGCCGGTTGCCTTGGCCGAAGGGATTGGCTCAACCAACCGTACGGTAGGTTCACCTGGGTGGATGAGCTGAGCGCAGTCAGCGCATGGATGTCGGAGCAGGGCCTGGGTGACGGCCCGCTCGAAAACGTCTCCGAAATCACCGGCGGCACCCAGAACGTCATGCTCCGTTTCACCCGCTCGGGTCGTGAGTACGTGTTCCGCCGGGGACCCCGTCACCTGCGCCCGGTGAGCAACAAGGTGATCCTGCGCGAGACCCGGGTGCTGCACGCGTTGGCCGGTACCGATGTCCCCCACCCGCGTCTGATCGCGGTGTGCGACGACACCGCCGTGCTCGGCGACGCCGTGTTCTATCTGATGGAGCCCGTCGACGGGTTCAACGCCGGCTCGATGTTGCCGCCGCTGCACGCCGGTGACGCCGGCATCCGGCACGGGATGGGACTGTCGATGGCGGAGGCGGCCGCCAAGCTCGGCGCCGTCGACCACGTCGCGGTGGGTCTGGCCGACTTCGGCAAGCCGGAGGGGTTCCTGGAACGTCAAGTGCCGCGCTGGCTTTCCGAGCTCGAGTCCTACAGCGGGTTCGACAACTATCCGGGACCCGACATCGGCGACGTCGATGCCGTCGCCACCTGGCTGCAGCAGAAGCAGCCGAGCGACTGGCAGCCGGGCATCATGCACGGCGACTACCACGCGGCCAATGTGATGTTCTCGCCTACCGGCCCCGAGGTGGTGGCCATCGTCGACTGGGAGATGTGCACCATCGGCGACCCGCTGCTGGACCTGGCCTGGATGCTGGCCACCTGGTATGCGCCCGGCCGTGATTCCGTGCTGGGCAACGCCCTCATGGGCGCCGGCGGCCTGGCCACCCCCGACGAACTGATCGAACGGTACGCGCAGAACACCACCCGCGACCTGTCCAACATCGACTGGTACACGGTACTGGCCTGTTTCAAGCTCGGCATCATCCTCGAGGGATCCAATGCCCGTGCCGCTGCGGGGCTGGCGCCCAAGGAAGTTGGCGACCATCTACACATCGCGACAGTGCGCTTGTTCGAGCGCGCTCTGGCACTCATGGAGGGACAACGATGATCGATTTCGAGATTCCCGACGATCTGGCCGCGCTGCGAGATGAGATCCGCGCGTTCGTCGTCGAGAAAATCGTTCCCTACGAACGAGATCCACGCGTCACCCGGCACGGACCAAACGAGGACCTGCGCACCGAGCTCGTCGGGCTGGCCCGCGACGCGGGCCTGCTGACATTCCAGGCTCCGCACCGCTTCGGCGGGCGTGAACCGTCGCATCGCGAGCAGGCCGTGCTGTTCGAGGCGGCCGGCTGGTCGACGCTGGGTCCGGTCGCGCTGAACTGTGCGGCACCCGACGAGGGCAACATGTACCTGTTGTCCAAGATCGCCACCGAGGAGCAGGCCGACAAGTTCCTGGTTCCGGTGATCGACGGCCGCCAGCGCTCGGTGTTCGCGATGACCGAACCAGGAGGCGCCGGATCCGACCCGAATCAGCTTGCCACCGCAGCCGTTTTCGACGGCACCGACTACGTGATCAACGGACGCAAGTGGCTGATCACCGGAGCCAACAAAGCGCGGACGTGGATCATCATGGCGCGAGTGGCACCGAATGCGCACGGTCCCGACGGCCCGACACTATTCCTGTGCGACGGCCAGACCCCGGGTATCGAGCTCGAGCGCGTGATGGACACGATGGACCGCAATTACGTCGAGGGACACGGCGTTGTGCGGTTCGACGACTTACGACTGCCCGCCGCCACGGTCCTGGGCGAGGTGGGCCAAGCGCTGCGCTACGCCCAATTGCGACTGGCGCCAGCGCGTTTGACGCACTGTATGCGTTGGCTCGGCGCGGCATCGCGGGCACAGTCGATCGCGATCGACCATGCCCGCACCCGAACAGGTTTCGGCAAGCCGCTCGGCGAACACCAAGGTGTCAGCTTCATGCTCGCCGACAACGAGATCGCCCTGCAGCAATGCCGGCTGGCGATCTGGTGGGCCTGCTGGACGCTGGACGGCGGCGCCAAGGGCCGCCACGAAAGCTCGATGGTCAAGGCCTACGTGTCCGAGGAGCTGTTCAAGGTGGCCGACCGCTGCGTACAGATCCTTGGCGGTATGGGCATCTCCGACGAAACCCCGGTCGGTGCAATCTTTTCCGACATGCGAGCGTTCCGGCTCTATGACGGCCCGACAGAGGTCCACAAGTACGCGATCGCCCGCCAGGTGCTGAGGAACCCGTCATGAGCATCCTTGATTCGTTCCGGCTCGACGACAAGGTCGTCATCGTCACGGGCGCGTCGTCCGGTTTGGGCGTGTCGTTCGCGCAGGCCTTCGCCGAGGCCGGCGCTCACCTGGTGCTCGGGGCTCGACGAGTCGAACAAATGGCGGGCACCGCGGCCCTCGTCGAAGAAGCCGGCCGCAAGGTGTACACCCGCAAAACCGATGTCGTCGACCCCGATCAGTGCGACCAACTCGTCGAGTCGGCGATGAAGGTGTTCGGTCGAGTGGACGTGTTGGTCAACAACGCCGGAGTGGGCACCGCGGTGCCGGCCACCCGCGAGACGCCCGAACAGTTCCGCAAGGTCGTCGACGTCAACCTCAACGGGTCGTACTGGATGGCACAGGCGTGCGGCCGGGTCATGCAACCCGGAAGCTCAATCATCAATATTTCCAGCATTCTTGGCATCACCACCGGCGGTCTGCCGCAGGCCGCGTACAGCGCGTCGAAGGCAGCCGTGATCGGCCTGACCCGGGATCTGGCCCAACAATGGGGGCCGCGCAAGGGTATTCGTGTCAACGCCTTGGCCCCTGGCTTTTTCCAGAGCGAGATGACCGACGAATACCAGCCCGGCTACCTGGAGACACAGCTACCACGGGTGATGTTGGGCAGGATGGGTGATCCCGTCGAATTGGCCGCTACCGCAGTATGGCTCGCGTCGCAGGCCGGCGGATACGTGACCGGACAGACAATTATCGTCGACGGCGGCTTGACCATCACGTAGTGATAACGATCACGCGTCGATTAGTGCCCTCTCAGGGCTCTCACACGATTGCGACATCCGCTACTAAGAACAGTCTGGCACCCTCCAATCATGTGGACGAACCTGTACGTGATGTCGGCGGTGATCATTGCTGCCGCCACCTGGCTGGTCAGTCCGCGCTTTCAGTCATCTGACCCGCCGAGCGAAGTTTCTCGGGGTTTCTGGTCCGTGGTAGCCGGCGTGCTGTGGCCCGTCGTCGTTGTCGGCGCCTTGCAGTTGGCGGCCTTCCGCTACGTTGTGCAGCGGTTGCGTTCCGAACCGGTCGAGGCTGCGGAGTTACCCCCGCCAGCCGAACTGCAGGACGCCTGCTCGCACTCCTGATCCCGGTGCGGGCTGGACACCCGCAGAATTTGCGTCGTATACGCGACACCTCCTGACGAAATCGGCGATTATTGACGCCTATCGAAGAGGAGGTCTTCCGTGACGGTGCACGAAAGACTGGTGTCGGCGGGCCTTGTGGCCGTCACGTCGGCCGCGATCATGCTCTCGGCGGCCGCGACGGCCTCGGCCGACGACGCGGGCAGCGGCCTGCTGTGGCCGGATCCGACCGAGCCGTACTACTGGGACGACAACGAGAACCCCGGTAGCACCGGGCCCGCGCCGCTACCGACCGACGACTTGTATTGGAAGGAAGGCCAGGACGCCGGCGGCACGGGCAATGCAGCGCAGCCGAGCGGCCCCGAGTACACCGACGAGGGGCAGAACGCCGGGGCCGTCTAGCCCACGCCGGTTACGACGACCAGACCAGCATCGAGTTGTTGCGGGAGAGTTCTTTTCGTGCGCGACGCTCGACGAGAAGTGGAACGAACTCCCGGATCGTGCTGTCGTGGAAGTGATCGTGGGCGCTGGCAACCGTTTGGGCTACATCGTCACGGGGGACGTCCGAATAGGTGGCCGCCAGGCGGTCGACGACCTGCTCGATCAACATAACTTCACTTACGTTTCCCACTTTATTAACTCTGAGCCATCGGATCGTCGCCGTCAATTTGACGTCGATCACGGTGCCGGGTCACCGAGGTAGTGCGCCACTACCGGCCGCAGCCACTCTGCGAGAAGCGCGTCGTCCATTGCCACGAGGGGCGGTAGCCCGAGGACGTAGCGCCCGACCGCCAGACCCAGCATCTGCGAGCCGACCAACGCCGCCCGCTCCGCCGGCCGATCCGGCACCACGGCTGCCAGCGCGGGACTCACCTGGTCCACGAAAACCCCGAGCAGCGCGTCGGCGGCCACCCGGTTGGTGGCCGCCGAGCGCAGCAGCGGCAGAAACGGGCCGTGCGGTCCCCACACGTCGACGAAAAGCGGAAGCACCAGGTCGACGACGCGCTCGGGCGCGCAACCGGTGAGGTCGGGGAAGGTGATCGCGAGTCGCGACGCGGCGGCGAAGAGCTGGGCCTTGGTCCCGAAGTAATGCATGACCAGCGCCGGATCGACTCCCGCGGCCGACGCGATGGACCGAATGGTGGTCCGCTCGAATCCGCGTTCGCCGAACTGGGAGCGGGCTTCGGCCAGAATCCGCGATCGAGTCACTTCACCGTCGCGCGCCTTCACGGTCATCTCGGCAGTCTATTCAACAACTGTTGACATCGCCAAGCTGCCGACCTAGCGTCGAGTTCAACAACTGTTGAGGAGGCGCCGACATGACCGTCACCGCCATTCAGATCGGTCTTGATCCCGACGTGATCGACTACTCATCTCCCGACTTCACGCAGTTCAGCGGGCTGTCGAAGGACCGGCTTCGCGCCGCCAACGACGAGAACGTCGCCGCGCTGCGCGCCGCCGGCTACCGGCTCGACAACTGCCTGATCGGCTTCGGTGCGGCCGGGGTCCAGAAGGCCCACCAGTGGCTGGAAGCCAAGCGCTATGACGCGGTGCTGATCGGCGCGGGCGTCCGCCTGGTCGCCGGTAACACCCTGCTCTTCGAGTCCATCGTCAACGCAGCACACGTGACCCAGCCCGGCTGCCGGTTCGTCTTCAATCAGGCGGCGACGGCCACCCCCGACGACATCCGCCGCTGGTACCCCGATCCGGAAGGAGCTGTGCAATGACCGACCATGACGTCGACGTACTCGTCGTGGGAGCCGGGCCCGCCGGCTTGACCGCGGCCGCGGATCTGGCCCGGGCCGGCCGCTCGGTGACCGTGTTGGAGCGCTGGCCGACGGTCAATCCGTCGAGCCGCGCGTTCGCGGTGATGGCCCGCACGCTCGAAGTGCTCGATGCACGCGGCCTGGCCGAGGACGTGCTGGCTCAGGGACAGCACGCGCAGCGGATCAGGATCTTCGGTGACGCCCACCTTGATCTGACTCATCTGGACTCGCCCTACCGCTTTGTTCTCATCACTCCGCAGACCAACGTGGATGCCGCACTCGCGGCCTATGCCGAAGCGCAGGGCGCGGACATCCGGCGCGGTATCGAGGTGCTCGATCTGGTGCAGGACGAGACCGGCGTGACCGTCACCGGGCGGGCGCAGGAGGGGGCCGAACCACCGACGCGGTTTCGCGCCAAGTACGTGATCGGGGCAGACGGCGCGCACAGCACAGTGCGCCGGCTGGTCGGCGCGGAGTTCCCCGGGAAGACGCTGTTGTCGTCGGTTGTGCTGGCCGATGTGAAACTGGCGCACGGGCCGGATGACGGGCTGAAGCTGGGCAACACCAGGCAGGTGTTCGGATTCCTGGCACCGTATGGACGCGGTGACGCCGACGGCGCGTGGTATCGCGCGATGTTGTGGGACCGCGACCATCAGGTGCCCGACACCGAGCCGGTGGACGACGCCGAGGTGATCGCGGTCCTGAACCGGGCGTTCGCGGCAGATGTGGGGGTTCGCGAGATCAGCTGGAAGTCCCGATTCCATTGCGACGAAAGGCAAGTCGCCCAGTATCGGCACGGCCGGGTATTCCTGGCCGGCGACGCCGCGCACGTGCACTCCCCCGTGGGCGGCCAGGGAATGAACACCGGCATCCAGGATGCGGCCAACCTCGCATGGAAGCTGGCCGCCGTGCTGGGTGGAGCCGACGACAGACTGTTGGACAGCTATCAGGACGAGCGCCATCCGATCGGACGCCGGGTGGTGTTGCAGTCCGGCGTGATGACGCGTGCGGTGACGCTGTATCCGCGGGTGGCGCGTGCGATACGGAACCTGCTGGCGCCCAGAGTTCTTCGAGTGCCGGCGCTGCGCGACGCCATGGCGGGCAGCTTCGCGGGTACCGGGCTCCGGTATGGCCGCCGAGGGCCGGTGGGCACCCCGCAACACAGATACCGCTGGTCGGGGGCCGGCTGACCGAACTGCAGCGCACACCGTGGTTCGCGTTGATCCGCGAACGCGGGGTGCCTCCCGTCGACGTGGCCGGGGTGCTGCAAGCCGAGCGGACCGACGACGGTCCGGCAGTATTGGTGCGGCCGGACGGCTACATCGCGTGGACCGGTTCTTCCGCCGACACGGGATGGCGGACGGTTCTGAAAGCTTGCGCACCGCCGCAGGCCACAGCAGCGCCCTAAAACCCTCCGGGCCTTTGCGTTTCGGTTGCGGTGATCAGCTGGCCGGGGGTAGGTGGACAGTGGTGTTGCCCCCGTTGCGCTTGGCGTCGAACATTGCGAGGTCCGCCCACTGCACGAGCGAGTCGAGAACTGCAACCGGATCATCTCCGGCAGAAGCGAAGATGTCCGCGGCAACACTGGTGACCCCGACACTCGCTGTGATCGGGTACTCGGCCGGAGCAGCGATTGCGTTCCGGATATCGTCGGCCCCCACGCTTGCCAGCCCGGACTCGACCAGGTCGACGACGACGAACTCCTCGCCGCCGATCCGGGCCACCAGCGCGGTGCCGCCCACCGCTGACACGATCCGGCGAGCGCAGAGGATCAGAACCTCGTCGCCGGCGATATGCCCGAAAGTGTCATTGATCGACTTGAAGCGGTCCAGGTCCACGACGATCACCGCCACGTCGGTGGCCGCGGCGACGACGTCCCGGAACAGATCTGCGAGGTGAAGTTGCAGACCCCGCCGGTTGAGTAGACCGGTCAGGGGATCGGTGATCGATTCGTTCGCGTCGTTGCGCAGCGACCAGATCGCGAGCTGGATCCCCAACGGGGTCCAGGCCACGGGCGCCACGGCGGCGATGGTCTTGACGGTGAAGGCAGCGATATCCAGATGGGTGGCATCACTTACGTGCAGGGCGAAGGCCGTGGTCGCCAGGAGCAGCCATAGCACGTGGGCTGCAAGGTATTTCGGGCCGTCGAAGAACATCAGATATACCGAGATCATCGCGAAGGCATTGAAGGCGAACAAGCCGAGCAACCAACTTGCATCCAGCACGGCCACAGCGGCTATCCCGATGTCTGCGGAAATGACGAAAGCGAGCGATACCCGCCGAGACGGCCATGGCCGATAACACCAATTCCAACCCCAAAAAAGCTGCAGCACAGCGAACATGGCCACGACAATCTGCGATGCTGGGGTGCGGGCTGAGGGAAACAGGACGAACAGGGACAGCAGTCCGTTGGTCCCCGTGCCGATACCGATGAGCACTTGGATCGGACCGGACTTCGCGCGTTTGGTGAAGTACTGCACCTGCGCGGCATAATCGACCGGTTCGTTCCACCACTCCCGAAGGTGGTTTCCGAACCCGGCAAAGTCGTCAAAGGTTGCCTGCAAAGACGAGCCCCTGTCCAGCTGTCAAGTCAGACGGCGTCAAGTTATTTGAACCGACAATAACCGCTGCGGGTTAGCCAGGGGAGCCAACTGTGACAAATTTGCCACAACCGCTCGGACGTCGGGCGGGCGTACGCAGTTGCTGGACGGAATGTTGGGCCGCCGACCCCGCACATGAAAAGTGCGCCCGAAGGGATTCGAACCCCTAACCTTCTGATCCGTAGTCAGATGCTCTATCCGTTGAGCTACGGGCGCCGTCTGTCTTCAGTTGTCGTGGCTGACGAATCAGCCGCGGCGGAGGCGAGAGGATTTGAACCTCCGGTCCCCTTTAAGGGGGACAACTCATTAGCAGTGAGTCCCATTCGGCCGCTCTGGCACGCCTCCTGAATTACCTGAGCGTACCGGAGCCTGACTGATGCCCCGAACCGCCGATGGATGAGAGTACACAGCCCACTTAGACTTGGACAAATGACCGCCCGCCTGCGCCCCGAACTGGCCGACCTACCGGCCTACACCCCGGGTAGGACGGTTCCGGGTGCCATCAAGCTGGCCAGCAACGAGACGGTGCACGGGCCGCTGCCCAGCGTTCGCTCGGCGATCGCCGCATCCGCCGAGACCATCAACCGCTACCCCGACAACGGCTATGTGGAGCTCAAGGAGCACCTGGCCAAGCATTTGAGCAAGGAAGGCCCGTTCGCACCTGAGAACATCGCCGTCGGCTGCGGGTCGGTGAGCCTGTGCCAGCAGCTCATCCAGATCACCTCCTCGGTCGGTGACGAAGTGGTCTTCGGCTGGCGCAGCTTCGAGATCTACCCCCTGCAGGTTCGCGTGGCCGGCGCCACCGCGGTCCAGGTACCGCTGCGCGATTACACGTTCGACCTCGACGCCATGCTCGCCGCGATCACCGACCGCACCCGCCTGATCTTCGTCTGCAACCCGAACAACCCGACCTCCACCGTCGTGGACCCCGACGCGCTCGCCGGGTTCGTCGCCGCCGTGCCGCCGGACATTCTCATCGTCATCGACGAGGCCTACGTCGAATACATCCGCGACGGGATGCTGCCCGACAGCCTCGGGCTGGTCCGAAACCATCCCAATGTCGTTGTGCTGCGTACTTTTTCGAAAGCGTACGGGCTGGCCGGGCTGCGGATCGGTTACGCCGTCGGCGATCCCGACATCATCACTGCGCTGGGCAAGGTCTACGTGCCCTTCACCGCGACCACCGTCTCGCAGGCTGCAGCGATCGCGTCGGTGAATGCCGCTGACGAATTGCTCGCCAGGACCGACGCTGTGGTCGCCGAACGCCGCCGAGTCTGCGCCGCGCTCACCGAGCTCGGCTACAGCTTCCCGCCGTCGCAGGCGAACTTCGTGTGGCTGCCGCTGACGCCGCAGGAGACGCCCGACTTCGTCGAGCAGGCCGCCGACAGTCGCGTTCTGGTGCGCCCCTACGGCACCGACGGCGTCCGGGTGACGATCGGCGCACCCGCAGAGAACGACGCGTTCTTGGCTTTCGCGCGCAAGTGGATCGCTACCCGCTGACGGGCGCGCGGCCGGTGAAGGCAACCAGCCGGTCCAGTGCAGAGGCGTGCTGGGCGACCTCGACGGGGTCGTCGAAACCGGCCCGGACACGGCCCTCCGGGGTGATGATCCGGTGCGCCAGGCCCGACACGTACTCGGTCAACGAATCCGGGGCGTGGATCGGGCGACCGATCGCCGATGCGTAATCCCACGCGTGGATGAGGAATTCAACGGAGAGGATGCCGGCCATGAACCGCGCGGGCGCCTCGCTCTCACCGAACGGAACGGTGCCGTCGAGCCCGCGGCGCCGCCAGGCGTCGAGCGCGGGCCGGGCCGCGGCGATCACCTGGCGCTCGATGGAGTCGCCGGGGTTGCGATCCGGGAACTGCGCGCCGGCCGCACCCCCCAACAGGGTGATCGAATTCAGCAGGTGATCGGTGAGCCCGGCCACGTCGAACTCGCGGCACGGCGTCTGCTTATTCACATCATCGGAAGCAATACCGTGCATCACTTGTTGGAGAACCTGGAGCGACGCTTCAGCGCTGGCCAGTTCGTCGGTCGGTGGAGCTTCCGGTCCTGAGGTCAGTTCGTCAGCCATGCCCCAACCGTATGACCAGCGACCGACAGAATAGTGTTCGGTGGGGTGCCACGAGAAGGGACGCGCAGCATGGGCAAGATCTATGACAACGTCACCGAGCTGGTCGGCCACACGCCGCTGGTCCGACTCAACCGCTTGACCGAGGGCCTGGACGCCGACGTCGCGGTCAAGCTCGAGTTCTACAACCCGGCCAACAGCGTCAAGGACCGTATCGGAGTGGCGATCATCGACGCGGCGGAGGCCTCCGGCGAGCTGAAGCCCGGCGGCACGATCGTCGAGGCCACCAGCGGCAACACCGGCATCGCGCTGGCGATGGTCGGGGCGGCCCGCGGCTACAAGGTGATCCTCACCATGCCGGAGACGATGTCGACCGAACGCCGGGTGATGCTGCGCGCCTACGGCGCCGAGATCGTGCTCACCCCCGGCTCCGAAGGCATGGCCGGTGCGGTGGAGAAGTCCCGCCAGATCATCGCCGAAACCGACAACGCCGTCTCGGCGAACCAGTTCGGGAACCCGGCCAACCCGGCCATCCACGAGAAGACCACCGCGGAAGAAGTCTGGAACGACACCGACGGCAAGGTCGACATCTTCGTCGCAGGCATCGGCACCGGCGGGACCGTCACCGGGGTGGGACACGTCCTCAAGGCGCGCAAGCCCGGCGTCCAGATCGTCGGAGTCGAACCCAAGGACTCGCCGCTGCTGACCGAGGGCAAGGCAGGACCGCACAAGATCCAGGGCATGGGAGCCAACTTCGTTCCCGACGTGCTCGATCGCGGCTCCTACGACGAGATCGTCGACGTCGAGCTCGACGACGCCATCAGGGTGGCCCGGGACCTGGGAACCGCGGAAGGCATTCTGGGCGGCATCTCGTCCGGTGCGATCGTGTGGGCCGCCCTGGAAATCGCCAAGCGTCCGGAGAATGCCGGCAAGCTCATCGTGGCCATCGTGTGCGACTACGGCGAGCGCTATATCTCCACACCACTTTTCGAGCACATCAGGGACTGACTTCATGGGCCTGCTGTCCACACTGCGTGAGGACCTGAGCAACGCGCGCAGCCACGATCCGGCCGCGCGCGGCGATGTCGAAAACGCGTTGGTCTACTCCGGCCTGCACGCCGTCTGGTCTTATCGGCTGGCACACCGGCTGTGGGCCAGGCCTGCACTGCGTGGTCCGGCCAGGGTGCTGTCGCAGCTGACCCGGTTCGCCACCGGTATCGAAATCCATCCCGGTGCCACCATCGGCCGCCGGTTCTTCATCGACCACGGAATGGGTGTCGTGATCGGCGAGACCGCCGAGATCGGCAACGACGTGATGCTCTATCACGGCGTGACGCTCGGCGGCCGCTCCCTGGAGCACGGCAAACGTCACCCCACCCTCGGGGACCGAGTTGTCGTAGGTGCGGGAGCAAAAATATTGGGCCCGTTGGTTATTGGTGACGACAGTGCCGTCGGCGCGAACGCCGTGGTCACCCACGACGTGCCAGCGGACTCCATCGCCACCGGCATTCCCGCCGTGGTGCGGCCGCGCAACGAACGGCAGCGCCAACAGCTGGTGGATCCGACGTTCTACGTCGACCCCGCGATGTACATCTGAGCGGCATCGGATCCCCTGAGTCGACACGTCGGATCATGCCCATCTCGGGATATACGGCCTGATCGGCCAGGGCAGTGGCACAACGGCTTTCACCTCCTTCGCGATCATGACGGCGATCGGCCACTTCCCCATCGACCTGTGCGCGACCTTCTCGGACTTCAGCTGATCGGCCAGGCGGCGACCGTGCCGGCGCTCGACGCCGGCAAGGCCGTCGAGAAGGCCCAGACCGACCCGTCGACTTGCCGCAATGCAACTGAGTGGTACCTCGGTACGGTCGCTTCGCCGGATGTCCCCGGAACCCGCCTCGGGCGGCCGCCGCGACCGCTGGTGACCCTGGGGTGACGCGCGCGGCGGCAGGCGTCGTAGCCTTCAGAACATGAGCCAGCAGTATGAATCCCTCACC
The DNA here is from genome assembly GCF_000559085.1 of Mycolicibacterium aromaticivorans JS19b1 = JCM 16368. Classification (NCBI taxonomy): domain Bacteria; kingdom Bacillati; phylum Actinomycetota; class Actinomycetes; order Mycobacteriales; family Mycobacteriaceae; genus Mycobacterium; species Mycolicibacterium aromaticivorans. Next base: position 2,390,210 of record NZ_JALN02000001.1, read on the forward strand.
GTCGAGGTCAATGACCACGTTGCCCAGGTCACGCTGATCGGCCCGGGCAAAGGCAACGCGATGGGCCCGGCGTTCTGGACAGAGATGCCGGTGGCCTTCGGCGAGCTCGACGCAGATCCCGACGTGCGGGCGATCGTGCTGACCGGCTCCGGCCGTAATTTCAGCTACGGCCTGGACCTGGTCGCGATGGGCGACACCATCGGCGGCGCGATGTCCGGAGAGGTGTCGGCCCGGCCTCGTGTCGAGTTCCACGGCAAGCTCAAGCGCATGCAGCAGTCGATCACCGCGGTGGCCGACTGCCGCACCCCGACGATCGCCGCCATCCACGGCTGGTGCATCGGCGGCGGCGTCGACCTCATCAGTGCGGTGGACCTCCGCTACGCCAGCGCCGACGCCAAGTTCTCTGTGCGCGAGGTCAAGCTGTCCATCGTCGCCGACGTGGGCAGCCTGGCCCGGTTGCCCTACATCCTGTCCGACGGGCATCTTCGCGAGTTGGCGTTGACAGGCAAGGACATTGACGCCGCACGCGCCGAGAAGATCGGTCTGGTCAACGACGTCTACCCGGACCCCGAGGCCACGCTGGCCGCGGCCCACGAGACCGCCGCCGAAATCGCGGCGAACTCGCCGCTGGTGGTGCACGGCATCAAGGACGTCCTCGATGAGCAACGCACCGCCGACGTGGCGGCCAGTCTGCGCTACGTCGCAGCCTGGAATTCGGCGTTCTTGCCGTCCAGGGACCTCAATGAGGGCATCGCGGCGATGTTCGCCAAGCGAAAGCCGGAGTTCACCGGCGAATAGCGGTTACTTCCCGGCTTTGATGGCCGGTACCGCTTTGGTGACCTCCAGGGCCGTCGGCTCGTCGGTGGGCTGCATCGTCGTGGTCGCACCCATGTTCATGGCGCCAACGGCAGGCGAGGAGTAAGGGGGGAACTTCGTCTCGTCGCCGGAGTCTGCCGTGTGGGTCAGCGACATGGGCGCGGGGTGGGTGAGCCCGAACAGGCCGAGGACCGCGATGGCTCCACCGCCGACGACAGTTCCCAGCAACCTCTTATCCAGAGCCAAGCTTTTCCGAAGCTTTCGAGGGGAGGACATATTGACCGGCACCTTTCACGATGTTTCGGACCGACGCCATCAAGCCGGGCCGCTACACAAGCAGGATCCGGCTACCTTTTGGGCGCCTTACATCATTTGTATGCCCGTCGACCCGTGGAATGCACGCGTCTCAAGCTGATCCACAGAAGTCCTGATCCCCCCACACAGGTGATCAAGGGCGAAATGCCAGGAGTCAGATGAGCGCCGACCTCCGCCCGCGCAGCGGTGGCGGAGGGATTTGAACCCCCGGACGGTGTTAGCCGTCTCTCGCTTTCAAGGCGAGTGCATTAGGCCGCTCTGCCACGCCACCGCCGACAAGACTAGCGGTTAGACGCGGCCGACCCTCGTGGAGCTGCCGCCATCCTTCAACGCGGCACTGATCCGGCGGCAGTTCTCCCCCATCGCCGCCATCTGCGGACGAGACAACGGAGTCAGGAAGTTCTCCCGGACCCCCTTGGCATACGTCAGCATCGCGTCTTCGACGACCTCACGGCCGAGGTCGGTGATGCTCGCCAGCACTCCGCGACCGTCGTCGGGGCTCGCCTCACGGCGCACGAGTCCCGCGGTCTCCAGCCGGCGAATCTGGCGGGTCACCCGACTCGGCAACGACATCAGCTGCTCGGCCAGATCACCCATCCGAGCCGCGCCGGTCTCCGAGTTGTCCAGAATTTCCAACAGACGTACGTCGACCAAGCTCAACTTGTGCTTGTCGACGAGCCCCCGATTCAATGTCCCGTACAGACGCAGTGCAGCGTCGAGGAAGTTCTGCCAAGACCTCTGCTCGGCTATATCCAACCCCGGCATCTCACTAGCGGTCCGCCCCGCAATCATCCCTCCCATTGCGCAATCGTAAGCGACACAGCGCCGTACGAGGCCGAAATGACTCGGGAGTAACCTGACGCCCATGTTGGCCATCGTCGCTGAATCGTCCGACCGTCTGACCTGGCGCGAAGTGCCTGATGTGTTGCCCGCAAAGGGCGAAGTCCTGATCCGGGTGAACGCCGCGGGGGTGAACCGTGCCGACCTCCTGCAAGCTGCAGGGAACTATCCGCCACCTCCGGGTGCCAGCAACATCCTCGGTCTCGAGGTGTCCGGCGTCGTCGCGAACGTGGGCGAAGGTGTGACGGGATGGACTGTCGGACAAGATGTTTGCGCACTACTGGCCGGAGGCGGTTACGCCGAGTACGTCGCGGTGCCGGCCGGCCAGGTGATGCCCGTTCCCGTCGGGATTTCGCTGCCCGACGCGGCCGCGCTTCCCGAGGTCGCGTGCACGGTGTGGTCCAACATCGCCATGACCGCGCACCTGACCGAGGGCGAACTGCTGCTCATCCACGGCGGCGCAAGCGGGATCGGCACCCACGCCATCCAGGTCGCCACCGCGCTGGGCAGTCGGGTGGCGGTGACGGCGGGCTCGCGCTCGAAGCTCGATCTGTGCCGCGAACTGGGGGCCGACGTCCTAATCCCTTACCGCGACGAGGATTTCGTCGCATGCGTCAATAATGCAACCGATGGGCGCGGGGCCGACGTTATCCTCGACATCATGGGCGCGGCATACCTCGATCGCAACCTCGACGCGTTGGCACCTGACGGCCGGATGACCATCATCGGAATGCAGGGCGGCATCAAAGCGGAATTCAACATCGCCAAGGCGGTCGCCAAGCGGCTGCACGTGATCGGTACCTCGTTGCGCGGCCGGCCCGTCGAAGGACCGCACGGGAAGAAGGCCATCGTCGAGGCGGTGGTGGCCTCGGTCTGGCCGATGATCGCCGACGGCAGGGTTCGCCCCATCATCGGTGCGAGGTTTCCCATCGCGGAGGCCGCCGAAGCGCACCGCGTGCTGGCCGCCGGAGAGACGTTCGGGAAAGTGTTGCTGACCGTCAGCGAGTGAGGACGGATTCAGCCGAGCGACGCGAGCGCCCGCACCAGCTGGTCGACTTCGGCCATCGTCGAGTAGTGCGCCAACCCGACAGTGACCGCACCGCCGATGTCGTTGACGCCGATCAGGTCGAGCACCCGGGAATTGGCGTTGCACACAGCCAGAATCCCGTTGTCCGCCAGCCGCTGGACCACCCGCTCGGCAGGCACGCCCGTGACCGCGAAGCTGACGACCGGGATGTGCGCCTCCGGCCGCCCGATCACCATCACCAGGGGTAGCGACCGCAGCGAGCCCATCAAGTAGTCGAAGAGTCCGCTGAGGTACGAGCCGGCGGATTGCATTGAGAGAGCAAGCCTTTCGCGGCGGCCGCCGCGCGCCGACTCATCCAGCCCGGCCAGATACTCGATGCTCGCCACCACTCCGGCCAGCAAGCCGTACTGGTGGCCGCCGAGTTCGAGTCGTTCCGGACCGCTGGCGTACGGGTTCATCGAGACCGACCCGAAGCTGTCGATGAGCGACGGGTTGCGGAATACCAGCGCCCCGATCGGCGGTCCGCCCCACGCCGGCGCGTTGAGCGCGACGACGTCGGCTTCGGTCTCATCGAGGTCCATCAACTGATACGGCGCCGCGGCCGAATGGTCCACGACCACCAACCCGCTCACGTCATGCACGAGTTTGGTGACGGCACTCACGTCGGTGATCGTGCCCAGGGTCGACGACGCCGACGTCATGGCCACCAATCGGGTGGGCGGCGTGATCAAGCTCTCCCACTGCCACGGCGGCAGCTCACCGGTCTCGATGTCGACTTCGGCCCACTTGACCTTGGCTCCATACCGGTTGGCCGCGCGTAGCCACGGCGCGATGTTCGCCTCATCGTCGAGCCGGCTGACGACCACCTCATAGCCGATCCCGGCACGGGAGGACGATGCATCGGCCAGCGAGGTGAGCAGGATCGAGCGGTCGGCGCCGAGCACCACCCCGCTCGGGTCACCGTTGACCAGGTCGGCCACCGCCTGGCGGGCGGCGTCCAGAACAGCGACGCTCCGTCTGGCCGCTGGATGCGGGCTGGCCGTGTTGGGGACCGAACCACGGAACGCCGTCGAGACCGTGGTCGCCACCGATTCGGGGATCAGCATCCCGGCCTGGGCGTCGAAGCGCATCCACCCGTCGCCCAATGCTGGATGCAGACCACGCACCCGGGCGACGTCGTATGCCATGAGCCCACCTTAGAGCGTCGGTGATTGCGCTATTGAGACAGCGATGGCGCCTGCGGTCCTCGCCGGTGGGCGATAAGGGCAGGTTCACCTGGCCAGCCATACTAGTCCAGTGAGCTTCGGGTTCGGAGTCCTGATCGCGGTCTTGTTGCTGATCCTGCCGGGTGCGGTGGTGGCGCTGGCCGGGCGGCTGCGCTGGTACGTCGCACTCGGTGTGGGGCCGGTGCTGACGTACGGCGTCGTGGGCCTGGCCACCATCCCGTTCGGCGCGATCGGCATCGGCTGGAATGCCTGGACGGCGCTGCTGGCACTGGCCATTGTGACGGCCGCCGTGTTCGGTTTGCGGATTCCGCTCGCCCGGTACCGCGCCGCCGACCCGGCCGGCGACGAGGTGTCACTGTGGCCCACGCTGACGGTGGCCGCCGGGGTGATCCTCGGCGCTGTGTTGATCGGCATCGCCGCCTGGCGGGGTATGCCCTACTGGCAGTCGATCCCGAGCAACTGGGACTCGGTCTGGCACGCCAACACCATCCGCTGGATCCTCGACACCGGTCAGGCATCGTCGACCCACATGGGCGAGCTCCGCAACGTCGAGACCCACGCGCAGCTCTACTACCCCTCGGTCTTCCACGCGCTGGGAGCAGTCCTGGCCCAGCTGACCGGCGCCGCACCGACCACCGCGTACACGCTGAGCTCGCTGGCCGCGGCCGTCTGGTTGTTCCCGCTCAGCGCCGCCCTGTTGACCTGGCAGCTGCTGCGCTCCCGCGGCACCTCACAGTGGCGCACCGCCGGTGCGGCAGCCACCGCGGCCGCGCTGTCCGCGTCGTTCACCTCGGTGCCCTACGTCGAGTTCGACACCGCTTCGATGCCGAACATGGCGGCCTACGGCATCGCGATACCCGCGTTCGTGCTGACCACGTCGTCCCTACGCAACCGTGATCGCATCCCGATGGCGGTGATCGCGCTGGTCGGCGTCTTCTCGGTGCACATCACCGGCGGGGTCGTGGTGGTCACGTTCGTGGTGGCGTGGTGGCTGCTGGACGCGTTGTGGCGGCCCGCGCTTGGCCGGGCCCGCGACTTCATCACCCTGGTGGTCATCGCCGCGCCCACTCTGGCGGTGCTGCTACCGCAGTTTCTCGGCGTGCTGCAGCAAGCCGAGGTCATTGCCGGGCACGCATTCCTGACCCATCAGGGCCGCAAACGCACGCTGTTCAACGCGATCGTCCAACACACCCGGCACCTCAACGACTACCCGATCCAGAACGTCATCATCGCGCTGGCAGGCGCCGGCTTCGTCCTGCTGCTGACCAAGCGGATCTGGTGGCCGGCGGCGGTCTGGCTGGTGCTGATCGTGTCGATCGTGCATTCCGGCGCCCCGTTCGGCGGCCCGCTCGGCACGATCATCGGTAAGTACAGCGACCTGTTCTACAGCGACCCCCGGCGGCTGTCCGCCGTGGTGACGCTGCTGTTGACGCCGATGGCCGGTATCGCGCTCTATTCGCTGGCCTTGCTGCTGGTGGCCGGCGCACGCCGGTTGACCCGACGGTGGGCCGCCGCCCGGGAACCCGACCGCGGGTTCTGGATCGGCGCCACCGCGGTGTTGCTGATGGCCGTCAGTGTCGGGCTGGCCTGGCACTACTTCCCGCGGCACCGATACCTGATGGGCGAGAAGTACGACCGGGTGATCATCGACGACAAGGACCTGCAGGCTTTCGCCTACCTGGCGACCCTGCCCGGCGCCCGCGACACCCTGATCGGCGACGCGAACGTCGACGGCACCGCCTGGATGTACGCGGTGGCCGGCCTGCACCCGCTGTGGACGCACTACGACTACCCGGTGCAGCAGGGCCCGGGCTATCACCGCTTCATCTTCTGGGCTTACGCCGACGACGCCGACCACGATCCGCGGATCGCCGAGGCGGTGAAGGCATTGAACATCCGCTACGTGTTGACGAGCGTTCCGGTGGTTCGCGGGTTCGTCATGCCCGACGGACTAGTGTCACTAGACAAGTCCAAGTCGTGGGCGAAGATCTACGACAACGGCGAGGCCCGCATCTACGAATGGCGCGGATCTGCGCCGCAGGACACCCGGTAACAATGGGCGACGAGGGAATGCTCAACTCCATGACGACGAATACAGACGACGACAACATCGAGATCATCACCGGTGGCGACGAGGGCGACGGCGACGCCGACGGCCGCTCCGTGACCGACCTGGTGGAGCAGCCGGCCAAGGTGATGCGCATCGGCACGATGATCAAGCAGCTGCTCGAAGAGGTGCGCGCCGCACCGTTGGACGACGCCAGCCGAACCCGGCTGCGCGAAATCCACGCGACCTCGATACGCGAGCTCGAAGACGGGCTGGCCCCCGAGCTGCGCGACGAGCTCGAGCGGCTGGCCCTGCCGTTCACCGAGGACAGCATCCCGTCCGACGCCGAGCTGCGGATCGCGCAGGCGCAGCTGGTCGGCTGGCTCGAGGGCCTGTTCCACGGAATCCAGACCGCGCTGTTCGCCCAGCAGATGGCGGCGCGCGCGCAACTGGAGCACATGCGCCAGGGAGCCCTGCCGCCCGGCATAGCACAGCCCGGGCCCCCCGGAGTCCCCGGTCACGGCACCGGGCAGTACCTCTAGACGAGACCCCGGTGCCTGCCGACGACCCCTACATCGAAACCCGCGACGCCTGGGTTGAGTTTCCGATCTTCGACGCGAAGACCCGGTCGCTGAAGAAGACTTTCCTCGGCGCGGCCGGCGGCGCGATCGGGCGCAACACCGAGAACGTCGTGGTGATCGAGGCGCTGCGGGACATCACGCTGTCGCTGAAGATGGGCGACCGCGTCGGCCTCATCGGCCACAACGGCGCTGGCAAGTCCACGCTGCTGCGGTTGCTGTCCGGGATCTACGAACCGACCCGCGGGTCGGCCACCGTCCGCGGACGCGTCGCGCCGGTGTTCGACCTCGGCGTCGGGATGGATCCGGAGATCTCCGGCTTCGAGAACATCATCATCCGCGGGCTGTTCCTGGGGCAGACCCGCAAACAGATGATGGCCAAGGTCGACGAGATCGCCGACTTCACCGAACTCGGTGAATACCTGTCGATGCCGCTGCGCACCTACTCCACCGGCATGCGGGTGCGACTGGCCATGGGCGTGGTCACCAGCATCGATCCCGAGATCCTGCTGCTCGACGAGGGAATCGGCGCGGTGGACGCGGACTTCCTGAAGAAGGCGCAGACGCGGCTGCAGCGTCTGGTCGAGCGTTCCGGAATCCTGGTGTTCGCCAGCCATTCCAACGAGTTCCTGGCGCGGCTGTGCAAGACCGCGATGTGGATCGACCACGGCACCATCAAGATGTCCGGCGGCATCGAAGACGTCGTGCGCGCCTATGAGGGCGAGGACGCTGCCCGGCATGTGCGAGAAGTGCTGGACGAGCACAAGTCCGATTGGTCCGACGGGGTCGCCACCCCGTGACCGACCTGGTGTGCGCCGTCGTCGTCACTCATCGCCGCCTCGACGAACTCGCCAAATCGCTGGGTGTGTTGACCACCCAGACCCGGATGGTCGACCACCTGATCGTCGTCGACAACGACGACGACGAGCGGGTGCGCGACCTCGTCGCCGGACAGCCCGTACCGACCACCTATCTGGGGTCCCGCCGAAACCTCGGCGGCGCAGGAGGATTCGCGTTAGGCATGCTGCACGCACTGTCGTTGGGTGCGGACTGGGTGTGGCTGGCCGACGACGACGGGCGACCGATGGACGGCGAGGTGCTGGCCAGATTGCTGGCCTGTGCACAGCGCCACGATTTGGCCGAGGTGTCGCCGATGGTCTGCGACATGGACCATCCCGACCGGTTCGCCTTCCCTGTTCGCCAGGGCCTGGCGTGGCGTCGCCACACCGCCGAACTGGGCAGCCAAGATCTGCTCCCGGGGTATGCCTCACTTTTCAACGGAGCGTTGTTTCGCGCGGAAACCCTTATGGCCGTGGGTATGCCGGACATCCGCTTGTTCATCCGTGGCGACGAGGTCGACGTGCACCGTCGACTGGTGTTGTCGGGCTTGCCGTTCGGCACCTGCCTGGATGCGACCTACCTGCATCCGTACGGCAGTGACGAGTTCAAGCCGATCCTCGGCGGCAAAATGCACACCCAATATCCGGACGACCCAGGCAAGCGGTACTTCACCTATCGCAACCGCGGCTACCTGCAGGCGCAGCGCGGCATGCGCAAGCTGGTACCGCAGGAGTGGGTGCGATTCGGATGGTTCTTCTTGATCCAGCGCCGCGACCCGAAGGGCTTCGCCGAATGGATTCGGCTGCGGCGCTTGGGTAGGCACGAAAGGTTCTTCCGGGGCGAGCGAAGCGACGGGAAAGGAACAAGATGACGATCGTCGACGCCGCTGCGCAGTCGAAGACCTTCACCCGCGCGTGGGGCGACCTGCTCGATGGGTACCGCAAGCGCGAACTATGGCTTCACCTCGGCTGGCAGGACATCAAGCAGAAGTACCGCCGCTCGGTGCTCGGCCCGTTCTGGATCACGATCGCGACCGGAACCACCGCGGTCGCGATGGGCGGGCTGTACTCACAGTTGTTCCACCTCAAGCTTTCCGAGCACCTGCCGTATGTGACGCTCGGCCTGATCATCTGGAACATGATCAACGCCGCGATCCTCGAGGGCGCTGACGTGTTCATCGCCAACGAAGGATTGATCAAACAGCTGCCGACGCCGCTGAGCGTGCACGTGTACCGGCTGGTGTGGCGGCAGATGATCCTGTTCGGGCACAACATCGTGATCTATGTGGTGATTGCGATGATCTTCCCGAAACCGTGGTCGTGGGCGGATTTGTCGGCCATCCCGGCGCTGTTGTTGATCATGCTGAACTGCGTGTGGGTGTCGTTCTGCTTCGGCATCCTGGCCACCCGCTACCGCGACATCGGCCCGCTGCTGTTCTCGATCGTGCAGCTGCTGTTCTTCATGACGCCGATCATCTGGAACGACAACACCCTGCAGCAGCAGGGCGCCGGCCGCTGGGCCAAGATCATCGAACTCAACCCGCTGCTGCACTACCTCGACATCCTGCGCGCGCCCCTGCTGGGCGCCGACCAGCACCTGCGGCACTGGGCGGTCGTGATCGGGCTGACGCTGCTGGGCTGGCTGCTCGCGGCGTTCGCGCTGCGGCAGTACCGGGCGCGGGTTCCGTACTGGGTGTGACGAGCGCCGAGTGTGCTGGATGCCTAGCCGGGATACGACCCGCGGTCCGGCTCCGGCCCGAAGACAAAACGCCGGCCGGACACCTCACTTGGGGTGATCCGCACGAACCGAAGCTTCTCGGTCGCCACCCAGGGCAGCAGTTGCGCGCGCTCCGCTTCGTGGATGTCATCGGCCGCGGTGAGCACCCGCGCGGTACCGCGGATGATGACGCTCCAGCCCTCCGAGACAGTGTGGTCGTCGACTTCGAAGAGCACCTTCTCGTTCATCACCGTGCTGAAAAGCTTGGTGCCCTCGGCCGTCCGGAACAGCACCGTGTGGTTCTGCGTCACGAAGTTGACGGGGAAGATCTCCAGCTGATCGCCGATCTGCGTCACCAAGCGTCCCAGCGCAGCACTCTTCAGACGATCCCAACTCTCGTGGTCGCTGAGTACCACGATCGGATCCTGTTCGACTGTCATGGGCAGATCTTCCGCCGCCTACCGGCCACGCACATAGGGTCGAACGGCCTTCGGTGAAGGTCGGGCGTCACTACCAGTGCTGATGAGGCCGCTCAATCCGGCTCAACCCGTCAGCGTCGCCAGCTCGGCCCGCAGGTTGCCCTGGGCCGATGACTCCCATTCGCGCCGGGCGTACTCGGTGCGGAAGACACCCGGACCGCCCAGCAGCGCCACCAGAACCTGCACCCGCCCCCGACGGAACACCTCGCTGGGCACGTGGCTGTACTCGGCCTGAATCGCCGCGGTGTTGCGCTCATAGCGGTCCCTGGGCGCCGCCAGCGCCGCCAGGTCGGCATCGGAGAGCACCTCGCCGTTGTGGTCGCCCGGAGCGGGATCGTGCGTGATGGTCAGCCGAATCAGGCGAGCCACCTCGTCGACCAGCTGCGGCTGCACGCCCAGGCGGGTTAAGTCCTGCTCGGCGAGCTGGGCGCTGCGTTCCTCGTCGTCGGGAAGTCCGGCGTAGACCGCGTCGTGATACCAGGCCGCGAGCCGCACCGCGTCTGGGTCGTCGGCGAATTCGGCCAGCTCCTCGACGTGGCCGAGGATGTCGCGCAAGTGCTCGACCGAGTGGTAGCGGCGGTGGGCTTCGGACCAGGACGCCACCAAATCACGGCCCACCTCGGCTACGGCCGGGTCGTCGGTGTACCGGGACAGCAGTGCCGCCCACGACTCAACCAGATCCTGCACACCACCATGGTGCACCGCCCACCGACAGGTAAGCGACCCAGGTAAATCAGTAAGCTTCCGGCGTGGCCGAATCAGCCCCGACGGCGCCCCTGAGCCTCAAGACCCAAATGGTGCGCTTCATCGTCACCGGAGGGCTGTCGGCCATCGTCGACTTCGGGCTCTACGTGCTGTTCCTCAAGCTCGGCCTGCAGGTCAACGTGGCCAAGACGCTGAGCTTCATCGCCGGCACGACCACGGCCTACCTGATCAACCGCCGGTGGACCTTCCAGGCGCCGCCGAGCACGGCCCGCTTCATCGCCGTCGTCGTCCTGTACGCCCTCACTTATGCAGTACAGGTCGGCATCAACTACCTGTTCTATCTGAAGTTCGCCGGCCATTCCTGGCAGGTCCCGGTGGCCTTCGTCATCGCGCAGGGCACCGCCACGATCATCAACTTCGTGGTCCAGCGAGCGGTGATATTCCGGTTGAAGTAAGGGGGCCGGGTAACCTTTGGCACTGATATGGCTACCGCACTTCCCCTCACGCCGCGTTCCCTGACCGGATTCGGCCGAACTGCGCCGAGCGTGGCGCAGGTGCTCTCCACTCCCGACGTGGACGTGATCGCCGACGCCGTCCGGCAGGTCGCCGACGCCGACGCAAGCAGCCCGTCGTACCTGCGCCGCGGCATCGTGCCGCGCGGGCTGGGCCGCTCGTATGGGGACCACGCCTGCAACGGCGGCGGCATCGTCGTCGACATGACCCGGTTGAACCGGATCCACTCGCTGTCCGCCGACACCGCGGTGGCCGACGTGGACGCCGGGGTGAGCCTGGACCAGTTGATGAAGGCCTCGCTGCCGTTCGGTCTGTGGGTACCGGTACTGCCGGGCACCCGGCAGGTGACCGTCGGTGGCGCGATCGGATCGGACATCCACGGCAAGAACCACCACAGTGCGGGCAGTTTCGGTAACCACGTGCTGTCGCTGGACCTGCTGATGGCGGACGGTGAGGTCCGCACGCTCACTCCCGACGGGCCTGACAGCGAGCTGTTCTGGGCCACGGTCGGCGGAAACGGCTTGACCGGCATCGTGATTCGCGCGCGCATCGCGATGACTCGCACCGAGACCGCGTATTTCATCGCCGACGGCGTCAGCACCGCGAACCTGGATGAGACCATCGCCGTCCATCTGGACGGAAGCGAGGACAAGTACACCTACTCCAGCGCCTGGTTCGACCTGATCAGTCCGCCGCCCAAACTCGGCCGGGCCGCGGTCAGCCGGGGCAGCCTGGCCCGGCTGGACCAGTTGCCCGCGAAGCTCGCGAAGAATCCGCTGAAATTCGATGCGCCGCAGCTGTTGACGGTGCCCGATATCTTCCCGGTGAGCGCCATGAACAAGCTGTCGTTCAGCGCGATCGGCGAGGTGTACTACCGCATGGGTGGCACCTACCGGGGCAAGATCATGAACCTGTCGCAGTTCTACCACATGCTCGACCTGGTCAGCGGCTGGAACAATGCTTACGGCCCAGCGGGTTTCGCACAGCATCAATTCCTCGTGCCACCGGACGCCCTGGACGAGTTCAAGGACATCATCCGGTGGATCCAGACCAGCGGCCACTACTCGGCCCTCAACGTATTCAAGCTGTTCGGCCCGGGCAACAAGGCGCCGCTGAGCTTCCCGATGGCAGGCTGGAATGTCGCGATGGATTTCCCGATGAAGCCCGGGGTCAACGAGTTTCTCAACGAACTCGACAGGCGTGCAATGGAATTCGGCGGCCGGGTCTACACCGCCAAGGACTCGCGGGTCAGCGCGCAGAATTTCCACAAGATGTATCCCCGGGTCGATGAGTGGATTGCACTGCGCCGCAAGGCCGATCCGGACGGCGTGTTCGCCTCCGACATGGCCCGCCGACTAGAACTGCTGTAGAAAGGCATCCCCCACCGACATGATCGACGCCACTGGCAATCCGCAAACCATCCTGCTGCTGGGCGGAACCTCCGAGATCGGCCTCGCCATCTGCAAGCGCTACCTGCGCAACGCCAAGGCCCGGATCATCCTGGCCGATCTGCCGAACGCACCCAAGCGTGACGCCGCCATCGCCCAGCTGGAAGCCGCAGGCGCCAGCTCGGTCGAGTACCTCGACTTTGACGCACTGGACACCAAGAGTCATCCGGACGTCATCGAAAAGGCCTGGGCCAATGGCGATGTCGACGTGGCGATCGTCGCGTTCGGCATCCTCGGCGACGCCGAGGAACTCTGGCAGAACCAGTCGAAGGCGGTATTGAGCGCCCAGATCAACTACACCGCGGCGGTCTCGGTGGGGGTGTTGATCGGTGACAAGATGCGCGCCCAGGGTTTCGGCCAGATCATCGCGATGTCCTCGGTGGCCGGGGAACGGGTGCGCCGCAACAACTTCGTCTACGGCTCCACCAAGGCCGGCCTGGACGGCTTCTACCTCGGTCTCGGAGAGGCCCTGCAAGAGCACGGGGTTCACGTCCTCGTCATCCGCCCCGGCCAGGTGCGCACCACCACCACGCTGGAGCACTGGAAGGCCACCGGCGCCAAGGAAGCACCGTTCACGGTGAACGCCGAGGATGTCGCCGAACTGGCCGTCACATCCGCGGCCAAGGGCAAGGCCCTGGTGTGGGCGCCCGGCCAGGTGCGTGTGCTGATGTCCGTGATCCGGCACATCCCGCGCCCCATTTTCCGCAAGCTGCCGATCTAGCAGGCCGCCCGGTGTCCAAGGGCGCGCTGGCCACCGTCGGCCAGATGGCTGCGGCAGTCGTTGCAGCCGTGGCCGTTTCGACCATCGCGCTGATCGCGATCTCAAGGGTGCAGTGGCCGGCCTTCCCGTCGTCGAACCAACTGCACGCACTGACCACCGTCGGGCAGGTCGGGTGCCTGGTCCTGCTGCTGGGTACCGGATTCGTCTGGCGCAGAGGGCACCGCTCGGCGGGCAGGAGCGAAGCGACCCGGGGATATGAGTGGGCTGCCCGCATCGGCGCGGCGGTGTTCCTGTCGGCGTTCACCGTGGTCACCCTCGGCATGCCACTCGGCGCGACCCGCCTCTATCTGTTCGGCATCTCCGTCGACCAACAGTTCCGCACCGAGTATCTGACCCGGCTCACGCAGAGCCCCGCACTGCACGACATGACCTATATCGGTCTGCCGCCGTTCTATCCGGCAGGCTGGTTCTGGCTGGGCGGGCGCGTCGCCGCCCTGACCGGGACTCCAGGCTGGGAGATGCTCAAGCCGTGGGCCATCGTCTCGATCGCGATCGCCGTCGTGCTCGCGATGACGTTGTGGTCGGCCATGATTCGGTTCGAATACGCACTGATCGTCACCGTCGCCACCACCGCGGTGACCCTGGCTTACAGCTCGCCGGAGCCCTACGCCGCGATCATCACCGTCCTCATCCCGCCGGTCCTGGTGCTCGCATGGTCGGGACTGCGCGGCAAGGCCAGACAGGGCGGCTGGGCGGCCGTCGTCGGCGTCGGGGTCTTCCTCGGCGTCTCCGCCACTTTCTACACCCTGCTCGTCGGCTACACCGCATTCACGGTCGTGGTGATGGGCCTGATCGTGGCGATCGCGCGGCGCAGTGCCGAACCGCTGCTGCGGCTCGTGGTCGCCGGCGTCATCGCCCTGTCCATCGCCGCGATCACCTGGCTGCCGTTCCTGCTGCAAGCCGTCCGGCATCCGCTCAGCGACACCGGCAGCGCCCAGCACTACCTGCCCGCCGACGGCGCCGTCCTCACCTTCCCGATGCTGCAGTTCTCGCTGCTGGGTGCGCTGTGCATGCTCGGCACGCTGTGGCTGGTGTGGCGGGCCCGCTCGTCCACGAAAGCGGCCGCACTCGGGATCGGTGTGCTGACCGTCTACGGCTGGTCGGTGCTGTCGATGCTGACCACACTGCTCGGCACCACCCTGCTGTCGTTCCGGCTGCAGCCCACGCTGACCGTTCTGCTGTCGGCTGCCGGGGTGTTCGGCTTCACCGACGTGACGCTGGCGATCGCCGCACGAACGAACCGCAAGGTCATCGGAGCCGCCGCGGCCATCGGGCTGATCGGGTCCGTCGGCTTCAGCCAGGACATCCCCGACGTGCTGCGCCCCGATCTGACCGTCGCCTACACCGACACCGACGGCTACGGCCAGCGCGGTGACCGGCGACCACCCGGAGCCGAGAAGTACTACGCCGAAGTCGACGCCGCGATCGGAAAAATCACCGGCCGGCCCCGCCAGGAGACCGTCGTACTGACCGCCGACTACAGCTTCCTGTCCTACTACCCCTACTACGGGTTCCAGGGTCTGACATCGCATTACGCCAACCCGCTCGCCGAGTTCGAGAAGCGGGCTTCGGCAATCGAATCCTGGGCCGAATTGAAGTCCGCCGACCAGCTGGCCCACGCGCTCGACACCCTGCCGTGGCAGCCCCCGACCGTGTTCCTGATGCGCCGCGGCGCCAATGACACCTACACCCTGCGGCTGGCGCAGGACGTCTACCCCAACCAGCCCAATGTGCGGCGCTACACCGTCGACTTCGACGTCAGTCTGTTCGACGGACCGCACTTCACCGTCAAGACGATCGGACCCTTCGTCGTGGCCATCCGGAATCCGTAGCGATGGCCGTCCCGGACCGCCAATTAATATCTAGCTCCGTGAACGAGACGCGGGCGAAGTACCGGACCGCCCGTCTTGTCGCTGTCGTCGCAGGTCTGTTGGGCGCCGGCCTGGCGATACTGACGCCGCTGCTGCCGGTCGAGCAAACCACAGCAGAACTGAACTGGCCCCAGAATGGGGTGCTGAACAGCGTCACCGCTCCGTTGATCAGCTACGTGGCAACCGATTTGACCATTGACGTGCCGTGTCGCGCGGCCGCCGGGCTGAACAGCCCCGACAAGACCGTGCTGCTGTCCACGGTGCCCAAGCAGGCACCCAAGGCCGTCGACCGCGGGCTGCTGATCCAGCGCGCCAACGACGACCTCGTAGTCGTTGTCCGCAACACCCCTGTCGTCGTCGCCCCGATGAGCCAGGTGCTCAGCCCGGCCTGCCAGAAGCTGACGTTCACCGCGCACGCCGACCGGGTGACCGCCGAATTCGTCGGCCTCACCCAGGGCGCCGACAGCAAAGCTCCCGGCAAGCCGCTCGCCGGCGAACGCAGCGGCTACGACTTCCGGCCCCAGATCGTCGGCATCTTCACCGATCTGTCCGGACCGGCACCGCCCGGGCTGAGTGTTCACGCCACCATCGACACCCGGTACAGCAGCGCCCCGACCGCGCTGAAGATGGCCGCGATGGTGCTCGGCGTGGTGCTGACGATCGTCTCCCTCGGCGCGTTGCACGTCATGGATCGCGCCGACGGGGTCCGGCAGCGGCGTTTCCTGCCGTCGCGCTGGTGGTCGGTGAGCCCGCTGGACGGATTGGTGCTCGCCGTCCTGGTCTGGTGGCACTTCGTCGGCGCCAACACCTCCGACGACGGCTACATCCTGACCATGGCCCGGGTGTCCGAGCACGCCGGATACATGGCCAACTACTACCGCTGGTTCGGCACTCCGGAGGCGCCGTTCGGCTGGTACTACGACCTGCTGGCGCTGTGGGCGCACGTCTCGGCATCCAGTGTGTGGATGCGGCTGCCGACGCTCGGTATGGCCTTGGTGTGCTGGTGGCTGATCAGCCGCGAGGTGATCCCCCGGCTCGGCCACGCCGTCAAGACCAGCCGCGCCGCCGTCTGGACCGCCGCCGGCATGTTCCTGGCGTTCTGGCTGCCGCTGAACAACGGCCTGCGCCCCGAGCCGATCATCGCGCTGGGCATCCTGCTGACGTGGTGCTCGGTCGAGCGTGGGGTGGCCACCAGCCGGCTGCTTCCGGTCGCGTTCGCCTGCATCATCGGGGCGCTGACGTTGTTCTCCGGCCCGACCGGAATCGCGTCGATCGGTGCGCTGCTGGTGGCGATCGGTCCGCTGCGCACGATCCTGCACCGACGATCCCGGCAGTTCGGGCTGCTGCCCCTGCTCGCACCGATCCTGGCCGCAGGGACAGTCACGCTCATCCTGATCTTCCGCGACCAGACCTTTATCGGCGAGGTTCAGGCCAACATGCTCAAGTCGGCCGTCGGCCCCAGCCTGAGCTGGTTCGACGAACACATCCGGTACGAGCGGCTGTTCATGGCCAGCCCCGACGGTTCGGTGTCGCGGCGGTTCGCGGTGCTGGCGCTGCTCGTCGCACTGGCGGTGTCGGTGGCGATGATCCTGCGTCGCGGGCACATCCCCGGAACTGCGGCCGGGCCCAGCAGGCGCATCATCGGGATCACGATCATCTCGTTCCTGGCGATGATGTTCACCCCGACGAAGTGGACGCACCACTTCGGCGTGTTCGCCGGGCTGGCCGGTTCACTGGGTGCGCTGGCCGCGGTCGCGGTCACCGCGCACGTCTTGCGATCCCGAAGAAACCGGGCGATCTTCGCCGCCGCGGTCCTGTTCATCACCGCGCTGTCGTTCGCGAGTGTCAACGGCTGGTGGTACGTCTCGAACTTCGGTGTGCCGTGGTCGAACCAGTTCCCGGAATGGCACTTCGGTTTCACCACGATGCTGCTCGGCCTGACCGTGCTCGCCCTGCTCGTGGCCGCCTGGTTCCACTTCTCCTTCCGCGACACCGGCGGCCCCGCACGCACCCGGTGGTGGTCGCGCTTCATCGGCTCGCCGCTGGCCACGATGGCCTGGCTGCTGGTGGTCTTCGAGGTGCTGTCGCTGACGCTGGGAATGACCGAGCAGTGGCCGGCGTGGTCGGTCGGCCGCTCGAATCTGCAGGCACTGACCGGCAAGAACTGCGGGCTGGCCGACGATGTCCTGGTCGAAGAGGACCCGAACGCCGGGACACTGGCCCCGATCGTCGGAGTATCGGTGGGCGACGCGCTCGCCGCGACGACGGCCCAGGGCTTCACTCCCAACGGAATCCCCGCCGACGTGTCGGCGGACCCGGTGCTGGAGCCGCCCGGCGGCGGCAGTTTCGTCGACAACGACGGGCTGGTCACCAGCAGCGAGGCCGGCACCGAAGGCGGCACCACCGTCGCGGCCGGCGTCAACGGATCCCGCGCCCGGCTGCCCTACGGCCTGGACCCGGCCCACACACCCGTGATGGGCAGCTGGCGTGCCGGCGTACAACAACCCGCCCTACTGCGCTCGGCCTGGTACCAGCTGCCCGCCGACTGGGCCGCTTCCCCATTGCTCGTGGTCGCGGCCGCGGGCCGATTCAACCAGGACGAGGTCCAGGTGCAGTGGGCCACCGACCAACAGGCCGCCGAAGGCAAGTCGGGCGGCTCGGTGCTGTTCGGCGACGTCGGCGCAGCACCGGCGTGGCGCAACCTGCGCGCCCCGTTGGCCGCGATCCCGCGCGACGCAACCCGCATCCGTCTCGTAGCCACCGACGACGACCTCGCACCCCAACACTGGATCGCGATCACCCCACCGCGCATCCCCAAGCTGCGCAGCCTGCAGGATGTGGTCGGATCGCAGGACCCTGTGCTGCTGGATTGGCTTGTCGGACTGGCGTTCCCCTGCCAGCGGCCGTTCGCCCACCGGTATGGCGTCATCGAACCGCCGAAGTGGCGGATCCTGCCGGACCGGTTCGGCGCCGAGGCCAACTCGCCGGTGATGGACAACATCGGCGGCGGTCCGCTCGGCATCAGCGAACTGTTGTACCGCGCGGTCACGGTGCCGAGCTATCTGCGCGACGACTGGTTCCGCGACTGGGGCGCCCTGCAGCGGCTCAACCTGTTCTATCCCGACGCCCAGCCGGCGCGCCTCGATCTCGGCACCGCCACCCGCAGCGGGCTGTGGAGCCCGGCTCCGCTGCGACCTACCTAACATTCGGCTCTCGATTCGCCGTGGCGCCCGCAGGCCTTCCGAACCGACACACCTTCGTCGCCTACCATCGAGCCTCGTGCCAAGCGAGGAAGCCGACTCCACCCGGATCGCCCGGCTCGTCGCCGTCATAGCCGGCATCCTCGGTGTGCTGCTGTGCGGTGTCGTGCCGCTGCTGCCGGTCACGCAGACCACCGCCAGCATCCAGTGGCCACAGGCGCCCGGCCCGGACGGCCTGGTCAGCGACATCACCGCGCCGCTGGTGTCGGGCGCGCCGCAGTCGCTCGAGGTGTCGATCCCCTGCCAGGCCATCGCCACGCTGCCCGCCGAGGGCGGCCTGGTCTTCTCGACGATCCCGCCGGCGGGCATCGACTCCAGCCGCAACGGGCTGTTCGTGCGTGCCAACGCCGCCACCGTCGTCGTCGCGTTCCGTGACACCGTCGCCGCCGTCGCGCCCCGCCCGGCCATTGCCGCGGGGGGTTGCCGCGAACTGCGGATCTGGGCAGGCCCGGGCGGCGTCGGAGCCGATTTCGTCGGCATCCCCGGCGCCACCGGCACCCTCGCCCAGGAGAAGAAGCCGCAGATCGCCGGCATCTTCACGGACCTGAAGGTGGCTTCGCAGCCGGGGTTGAGCGCCCATATCGACATCGACACCCGGTTCATCACCAGCCCCAGCACCCTCAAGATCGCGGTGATGGTGCTCGGGATCGCCTGCGTGGTGGCGTCGTTGATCGCACTCGGCGTGCTCGACCGGCGGGCAGGGCGCCGGGTGCGCGGAGCGTGGCGGCAGTTGTTCAGGGCCCGCGCCGCCACCTGGGTGGCCGACGTCGGGGTGATCGGCGGGTTGCTGCTCTGGCATGTCATCGGCGCCATCTCCTCCGACGACGGCTACAACCTCACCATCGCGCGGGTCTCCGGCCAGGCCGGCTACACCGCCAACTACTTCCGCTACTTCGGGGCCACCGAAGCGCCCTTCGACTGGTACCAGTCGGTGCTCGCCCACCTCGCCGCGATCAGCACCGCTGGCGTGTGGATGCGGCTGCCCGCCACGATCGCCGGCATCGGTACCTGGCTCATCCTGAGCCGCTGTGTGCTGCCCCGGCTGGGCAGGCGGTTGTCGCTCAACCGGGTGACGGTATGGACCGCGGGCGCGGTGTTCCTCGCTGCGTGGCTGCCGTTCAACAACGGGCTGCGACCCGAACCGCTGATCGCATTCGGCGCACTGGCGACGTGGATCCTGGTGGAGAACGCCATCGCCACCCGTCGGCTGGTTCCGGCAGCGCTGGCAATCGTCGTCGCCGTCTTCAGCGTGACGCTCGCCCCGCAGGGCCTGATCGCGATCGCGCCGCTACTCGTCGGCGCACGGGCCGTCGCCCGGGTGATCAAAGCCCGGCGCGGCACCGATGGGCTGCTGGCACCGCTGGCCGCGCTCGCCGCCTCACTGGCGGTCATCTTCGTCGTCGTGTTCCGCGACCAGACCTTGGCGGCTGTCGCCGAATCCGCCCGCATCAAGTACGTCGTCGGCCCGACGATCGCCTGGTATCAGGACTTCCTGCGGTACTACTTCCTGACTGTCGAGGACAATTCGGAAAGCTCACTGACCCGCCGCTTCGGGGTCCTGATCATGTTGCTGTGCCTGTTCGGCATGCTGGCGGTGCTGCTGCGCCGCGGCCATGTCCCGGGGGTGGCCGGCGGCCCGGTATGGCGGCTGCTCGGCAGCACTGCGATCGGCCTGCTGTTGCTGCACTTCACCCCGACCAAGTGGGCTGTGCAGTTCGGTGCGTTCGCCGGACTGGCCGGGGCGCTGGGCGCGGTCACCGCATTCGCCTTTGCCCGCGTCGGGTTGCACAACCGACGCAACCTCGCCCTCTACGTCACCGCCCTGCTGTTCGTGCTGGCGTGGGCGACCTCGGGCACCAACGGCTGGTTCTACGTCGGCAACTACGGCGTGCCGTGGTTCGACCGTCAACCGGTGATCGCCCACCAGCCCGTGACGACGATGTTCCTCGGCCTGGCGATCGTGTCCGGCCTGACCGCCGGCTGGCTGCACTTCCGGATGGACTACGCCGGGCACACCGAGGTCAAGAACACCGGCCGCAACCGGGCTCTTGCGTCCACTCCCCTGCTGGTCTTCGCGATCATCATGGTGCTGCTCGAGGTCGGCTCGATGACCAAGGCCTTCGTGCAGCGCTACCCGGCCTACACCACCGCCGCCGCCAACGTGTCCGCTCTGAAGTCGGGCCTGTCCGACGCCAGCTGCGCGATGGCCGACGACGTTCTGGTCGAGGCAGACCCGAATGCCGGTATGCTGCAACCGGTTCCGGGCCAGAAGTGGGGCAAGTACGGCCCGCTCGGGGGCGACAATCCGGTCGGCTTCACGCCGAACGGCATCAGCGACACCCTGGAGCCTGCCGAGCCGTTCGTCGCCAACCCCGGCACCGTCAACTCCGACGGGTCACCCAACAAGCCCAATGCGGGCATCGCCTTCGCGGCAGGCACCGGCGGCGGGTACGGCCCGGTCGGAGTCAACGGCTCGCGAGTGTTCCTGCCGTTCGGGCTGGACCCGAAGACCACCCCGGTGATGGGCAGCTACAACGAGAACACCGTTGCCGCCAAGGCGACTTCGGCGTGGTATCAGCTGCCGCCACGCACCCCGGACCGGCCGCTGGTGACCGTCGCCGCCGCGGGCGCGATCTGGTTTTACGACGAAGAAGGCCAATTCAACTACGGACAGTCACTCAAGCTGCAGTGGGGTGTCCAGCGGCCGGACGGCAGTTTCCAAGCGCTGAACTCGGTGCAACCCATCGATGTGATCGCCCAAAAGGCCTGGCGAAACCTACGTTTCCCGTTGTCGTGGGCACCGCCGGAGGCCAACGTCGCGCGCATCGTCGCCGACGATCCGAACCTGAGTACCGATCAGTGGTTCGGCTTCACCCCGCCACGTGTGCCGGTCCTGGAGACCGCTCAGCAGTTCCTCGGCTCGCAGACGCCGGTGATGATGGACATCGCCACCGCGGCGAACTTCCCTTGCCAGCGCCCGTTCTCCGAACACCTCGGCGTCGCCGAACTGCCGGAATATCGGATCCTGCCCAACCTCAAGCAGGTGGTGGTGTCGAGCAATATGTGGCAATCCGCCCGTGCCGGTGGGCCGTTCCTGTTCATCCAGGGACTGCTGACCACCGCGACCGTCCCGACGTACCTGCGCGACGACTGGTATCGCGACTGGGGTGCGATCGAGCGCTACGTCCGGCTGGTGCCGTCGTCGGAGGCGCCGAACGCTGTCATCGACCAGGGCACCAAGACGACATTCGGTTGGAGCCGTAGCGGACCGATCAGGGCACTGCCATGACACAGACTCTCGTAGCCAACGCTCGCGACGCCGCCGGCGATGTCCGGGTCACCCGCTGGGTGGCCGCGGTCGCCGGACTGGTGGGCTTCGTGCTGTCGGTGCTGACTCCGCTGCTGCCGGTGGAACAGACCACCGCAACGCTGAATTGGCCGCAAGCCGGTCAGCTGGCCAACGTCACCGCCCCACTGATCTCGCAGGCACCGGTGTCGGTGACGGCGACGGTCCCCTGCGACGTGATCCGGTCCATGCCGCCCGCCGGCGGCTTGGTGCTGGGACTCGCGCCGCAGAAAGGCAAAGAGGCGGCGCTCAATTCGCTGTTCGTCAACGTCAATGCCCAGCGCGTAGACATCACCGACCGCAACGTGGTGGTCGCGAGCGTGCCGCGCGCGCGGGCGGTATCCGCGCAGTGTCAGCGCATCGAGATCACCTCGACCACGGACGGAACGTTCGCGACATTTGTGGGGCTTTCCGATCCATCGACGGGCAAGGAATTGCGCAGCGGCTTTGCCGATCCCAACCTGCGGCCCGCGATCGTCGGGGTCTTCACCGATCTGGTCGGTCCGGCGCCGCCGGGGCTGACCGTCTCGGCGACGATCGACACCCGGTTCTCCACCACGCCAACGGTGTTGAAGCTCACCGCGATGCTGCTGGCGATGACCGCCACCGTGATCGCGCTGGTGGCCCTGTGGCGGCTGGACCGCCTCGACGGGCGCCGCATGCACTCCTGGATTCCGCAGCGCTGGCGCACCTTCACCGCGGTCGACGTGACCGTGGTCGCGGGATTCTTGATCTGGCACGTAATCGGAGCCAACTCCTCCGACGACGGCTACATCCTGCAGATGGCGCGCGTCGCCGACCACGCCGGTTACATGTCGAACTACTTCCGCTGGTTTGGCAGTCCCGAGGATCCATTCGGCTGGTTCTACAACGTGTTGGCACTGATGACCCACGTCAGCGATGCCAGCATCTGGATGCGGTTGCCGGACTTGATCTGTGCGCTGGTCTGCTGGCTGCTGCTGTCCCGCGAAGTGCTCCCCCGGCTGGGCCCCGCCGTGATCGCCAGCCGACCCGCACTGTGGGCCGCGGGCCTGGTGTTGATGGCGGCGTGGATGCCGTTCAACAACGGCCTGCGCCCCGAGGGCCAGATCGCGACCGGCGCGCTGATCACCTATGTGCTCATCGAACGCGCGGTGATCTCCGGTCGACTGACCCCGGCGGCGCTGGCCATCGTCAGCGCGGCGTTCACCCTCGGCATTCAGCCCACCGGCCTGATCGCCGTCGCCGCGCTGATCGCCGGTGGCCGGCCGATTGTGCGAATCCTGGTGCGCAGGCGCGCGGTGGTGGGCACCTGGCCGCTGGTGCTGCCGCTGCTGGCCGCAGGAACCATCATCCTGACCGTCGTCTTCGCCGACCAGACATTCGCAACGGTGTTGGAAGCCACCAGAATTCGCACCGACATCGGACCCAGCCAGGCCTGGTACACCGAGAATCTGCGTTACTACTACCTGATCCTGCCGACCGTGGACGGCTCGCTGTCACGGCGGTTCGGCTTCCTGATGACCGCGCTGTCGCTGTTCGTGTCGATGTTCATCATGTTGCGCCGCAAGCGTGTTCCCGGGGTGGCCCGCGGCCCGGCGTGGCGGCTGATGGGCGTCATCTTCGCGACGATGTTCTTCCTGATGTTCACCCCCACCAAGTGGGTGCATCACTTCGGGCTGTTCGCCGCAGTCGGTGCGGCCATGGCGGCGCTGGCCACCGTGCTGGCCTCACCGGCGGTGTTGCGATGGTCGCGCAACCGGATGACAGTCGTCACCGCGGTGTTCTTCCTGCTGGCGCTGTGCTTCGCCACCACCAACGGCTGGTGGTATGTGTCGAGCTACGGTGTGCCGTTCAACAACGCCATGCCGAAGATCGCCGGGATCACAGTCAGCACAATATTTTTCGCACTGTTCGCCGTGTCGGCGATCTACGCGACGTGGCTGCACTTCAACACCCGCGACCACGGCGAGGGCCGCATCGCCCGGGCCGTGACCACCGCGCCGATCCCGGTCGCCGCCGGATTCATGGTGCTGGTGTTCATCGCCTCGATGGCCGCAGGCGTGGTGCGCCAGTACCCCACCTACTCCAACGCCTGGGCCAACCTGCGATCGTTCTCCGGCGGTTGCGGGCTGGCCGACGACGTCTTGGTGGAGCCGGACGCCAACACCGGATTCCTGACCCCCCTGCCCGGTGATTACGGACCGCTCGGCCCCCTGGGCGGCACCAGCCCGGTCGGCTTCACACCCAGCGGCGTACCGGAACACATTGTGGCCGAGTCAATCCGGATGACCAATCCGCAGCCCGGCACGGATTACGACTGGGACCAGCCGATCAAGCTGGACACCCCGGGCGTCAACGGCTCGACCGTGCCGCTGCCCTACGGCCTCGACCCGGCGCGGGTTCCGCTGGCAGGTAGCTATCTCGTCGGCCCGCAGCAGGACGCCACGTTGACCTCCGCGTGGTATCAGTTGCCGCCCAACGACAATGGCCACCCACTGGTCGTCGTCACCGCCGCAGGTACCATCGCGGGAGTCAGCGTTCTCAACGGCTTCACCGACGGACAGACCGTCGAGTTGGAGTACGGCAAGCCCGGGCCGGGCGGCACCCCGGTGCCCGCCGGCCGGGTCAGCCCCTACGATCTCGGCCCGGCGCCGTCGTGGCGCAACCTGCGCTACCCGCGCTCGGCAATCCCGGCCGACGCGACCACCGTGCGCATCGTTGCGCAGGACCGCTCGCTGTCACAGGGCGACTGGCTGGCCATCACACCGCCACGGGTACCCGACCTGCGGTCGGTACAGGAGTTCGTCGGGTCCACGCAGCCGGTGTTGATGGACTGGGCGGTGGGCCTGGCCTTCCCGTGCCAGCGGCCGATGCTGCACGCGAACGGCGTCACCGAGGTGCCGAAGTTCCGGATCACCCCGGACTACACGGCCAAGAAGCAAGACACCGACACCTGGGAGGACGGCCGTAACGGCGGCCTGCTCGGCATCACCGACCTCCTGCTGCGCGCACACGTCATGTCGACCTACCTGTCGCATGACTGGGGCCGCGACTGGGGCTCGTTGCGCCAGTTCGAGACGATCGTTCCCGCCGAGCCCGCGCAGATCGACCTGGGCACGGCAACGCGCAGCGGCCTGTGGAAGTCGGGACCGATCAGGATCAAGCCGTAACGTATTCCGGGCTCGCTCCTGATCGGCATGGTTACCGGTGCGCTTGCGGCCGTGCGCAATTGGGTGATCAGCCTGCGCCCGCAGCCCAGCGATTCGGCGTCAGTCACCACATCGCACCTCTCGGTGCGGCCCGGCCCCGGCCACTCCGGCAAGCCCGCCTCCGAGGCGGTGCCCGGGGCGCTGACCCGACGGCGATTCGGATCCCGCCGTAACGGCGCTCGTCCGGCATCCGCGGTGGCAGAATCCGCTGATGGCCGAAGACGCAGCAATCGTCGATCCGCTGATGCACGGCCTGCGCTCCAAGGGCCTCAAGAAGGGGTCGGTCTCCCTGGTAGGAGCGGTCGCCATCGGTCTGGCCGCCACCGCCCCGGCCTACTCGCTGACCGGTGCGCTCGGGCGCGGCGCGCAGGAAGTGGGCTATCAGCTACCGATCGTCTTCATCATCGCCGTCATCCCGATGTACTTCGTCGCACTGGCCTACAAGCACCTCACCGACGCCGCCCCGGATGCCGGGACCGTGTTCACCTGGGGCTCCAAGGCGATCGCGCCGCACATCGGCTGGATGGGTGGCTTCGCGCTGGTGCTGTCGTCCATCCTGGCCGGTGTCGGCGCCGCCGGGATCCTGACCAACGCCGCCGCTGTGTTGGTGGGCATGGACTCGTCCCCGGTGTGGTTCGACATCACCGTCGCCACGGTGTTCATCCTGCTGACCACGTGGCTGGTCGCCCGCGGCGCTGAGGAATCCTCCCGCACCACCCTGATCCTGACGATCATTCAGTACGGCGGGCTGCTGGTGTTCGCGGTCATCATGATCATCCCGGTATTCCGCGGCGGGCAGAGCGCAACCGCCGAGTCGTTCTCGTGGGAGTGGTTCAACCCGTTCGCAATTCACGACTTCAGTGGTCTACTGGGTGGCTTCCTGGTGGCCATCTTCATCTTCTGGGGCTTCGACGCCTCGCTGGCCATGTCCGAAGAAACGTCCGGAACGTCGGCCGACGCCGGTCGCAGCGGCGTCACCGCGATTCTGATCACGGTCGCCACCTACGTGATCTTCTCCGTCGCGGCATTGGCCTTCGCCGGTATCGACCCGAACAGTGACACGAGCCTGACTCACGAGGGCAACGTCGACAACGTCTTCACCACGCTGGCCACCCAGTCGATCGGCGAACGCGGCGCGATGCTGGCGGCGCTGGTAGTCGGGGTGTCCGCATTCTCGGCGACAATGTCCACCGTCATGCCGACGGCCCGCGGGCTGTTGTCGATGGCGACCTACAAGGCGTTGCCGGACCGGTTCGCCTCGGTGAGCGAAGCGAGTTCGACGCCCAAGTACGCGACCTGGGTGATCGGCCTGACCAGTCTGGCGATCTACTGCATGCTGGATGTGGTCAGCGACAGTGTGGTGTCGGATTCGGTCTACAGCGTGGGCATCGCGATCATGACGTACTACTCCGTGGTGGCGATCTCCTCAGTTGTGTACTTCTGGCGCACCGCTTTTCGATCGTGGCGCACTGCGATGGGTCAGGTGATCCTGCCCGGCATCGGTGCACTGATCCTGATCCCGGTGGGCGTCGTCGACGCGTATCTGATGGCCGACCCGAGCACCGGTTCCGGCAGCTCCATCCTCGACGTCGGCACCGCGTTCGTCGTCGGCGTGCTCAGCCTGGCGTTCGGTGTCGTACTGATGATCCTGTGGAACCTCAAGGCCCCGGCCTTCTTCCGCGGCAAGACGCTACCGACAGAGCGGACTTAGCCGCCGTTGTGGTTGCCGAAGCCATTCGGCCCGAAGGGCCGGTTCGGCGCCACCGTGACCGTCTGGGTCGCGGTGGCGATCGACGTCGCGACGGAAGTCTCGGTCTGCGTTGCCGTTTCGGTATTGGTCACTGTTTGCGGATCTTGAGTCGCAGTGACGGTCTGCGGCGCCTGGGTCTCGACGACGGTCTGCTGCGGTTGTGCTCCGCCGCCTGAGCCGGAGTTGTATTGGTGATGCGTCGCCGGAGCGGCGGTCGTCGTGGTCGGGGTGGACGTGACGGTGACAGTTGTCGGACCCGTGGCTCCCTTGGATCCACAGGCAACCGCGCCCAACACAACCACCGCTGAAACGGATGCCACCAGACATACCGACCGAATACCTGTGTTCACAGGTGACATGTCTAACTATTGACGCCAGCAAAAGCCATGCGCCACAACAGCCAAACTCCGTACAGTCGGCTGTCAACAAACTCGCCAACGCCTGGAATTCGGGCAAAATCGCTGATACCGAACCGTTTTCGATACGTTACTACTCCCTCAGCGCGCGCCAATTCGTGTCACAGCTCGTACAAATCCCCCGTCCATAACGTCGTAACCGCAAGTGCAACTCGAGCAACGAAACGGATATGACGATGAATCTCACACGATTGATCTACACCTCGACCGCGGCGGTCGGCATCGGTGCGGCCGGACTCTTCGGGCTCGGTATCGGAACCGCGAGTGCCGACCCCGGCCAGTGCGGCGGCCCCGGCCAGCAGAACTGCCAAGGCCCCAACAACGGGTGGAACAACGGCCCCGACAACAACGGGTGGAACAACGGGCACGACAACAACGGGCACGACAACAACGGGCACGACAACAACTGGAACAACGGGCCGGGCGACCAGAACAACGGGCCGGGCGACTGGCAGCATCGCAACGTTGATCAGGCCCGCCAAGATCACCAGCCCTTCAACTGGAACGGCCAGTGGGTCCAGCCGATGCCGGCCGGTAATGGCGCGGGCTGGGGCTTCTGGTTCCTGGGCCAGTGGATCCCGCTGTAACCCGGCGTGCGATGCGGCCGGCCGGTGGCTCGACAGCTGAGTAGAGCCGCCGGCCGATCAGCGCTAGTTCGACCCGCCGGTCGCCGGCTTCTCGGGCTGCAGCGACCACACGATCGGACCGGTGCCCGCGGTCGCGTGCGCGCAGTAGGCCGGCGCGCCGTTCTCACCGACCGCGGCCGCACCCAGCACAGCACAGTTCGCGCCGATCACCACGACGGGCAGATCCATCCGGCTCGACACAGCAGGCGGTGGCGCCGGCGTGTGCGCGGCAGCGGTGTCCACACCGCGCCGGCCGAACAGTAATGAAACCCCCGCGGTCGCACCGGCGATGATCACCACCGCACCCAAGATCGCCGGGATCAGCAGCCGGCGGCGCGAGGAACCGGACTCCGGCTTGGCGTGGCGACCCGCACCGGCCTTCGCCGACGCACCGGATGCCGGCGCGGAACTCGTCACGTCGGTCGCGCCGGTCTGACGTTCCGCGGTACCGATACCTTGCTGCAGCGCCCGCGCGAAGTCGATGCAACGGGTGTAACGCTTACCGGCATCCTTGGCCAGCGCCTTGGCGAAAACCTGGCTCAGGCAGGCCAGTTCGGGCCGCTTGGCGCCGATGGCGGGCGGATCGGAGCTCAGATGCTGACTGATCACGATCGCCGGATTGGTGTGCTGGAACGGCGGCATGCCGGTCAGCAGGTGATAAGCCGTCGCCGCCAGCGCATATTGATCGGCGTGACCGTCGATCAGCTCGCCCTTGAGCTGCTCAGGGGCGGCGTACGCGACGGTTCCGACGGTCATGTTGGTTCCGGTGAGATCACTCGACTGACCCATCCAGCGGGCAATTCCGAAGTCCGCGAGCATGACTCGCTCGTCACCGGTGCCGGGGAGACCCAGCAGAATGTTGGCGGGTTTCACGTCGCGGTGGAGCAGTCCGCGGCTGTGCGCATAATCGAGTGCTTCGGCAACCCCGGTGATGATCCGCACGACCTCGGCGGGCGGCATCCCGTACGGATAGCGCTCGGCGAGCAGACGGGAGGCATCGGTGCCGTCGATGTACTCCATCGCGATCCACAGCTTGTCGTCGAAGTCGCCGCGGTCGTAGATCGTGACGATGTGCCGGTTCGACAGCGTGGCCACCATGTCGGCCTCGAGGTTGAACCGCTTGCGGTACTCGTCATCGGAGCTGACCGCGGAACCGAGCACCTTGAGCGCGTCGTGCCGGGGCAGCCGGGGGTGCTGGACGAGGTAAACCTCACCCATGCCTCCGGCCCCCAGTGTCCGCAGGATGGTGTAACCAGCAACAACCTGGCCGTCAGCTAACGGCATTGGGGCATCCTAGTCATCACCGGTGACGATTACCGAACGGGAGCGCCTGGGGCACGCCGGTCGTACTCGACCCGACTGCCCAGCACGACGTCCTGCGCCGACCGTCGCTGGCGGTCGACAGCAACCCACAGCAACCCGACCGGGAACAACACGCAGGCCACCGCTCGCAGCGCCGCGACAGCAACGCGCATGGGCTTCCCGCGCCGGTCCACCACCCGAACTCCCACTATGACCATCCCCAATGTCCGTCCCGACAGCGTCCAGCCCCCGGTCAGGTACAGCACCGACACGCCGAGAGTCACTGTGGTCGAGAAGACCAGGTTGGGGGCCGGGAACCGGAAAGTGGCCGGGTTGACCATCAACATCGTCAACGCCAAACCGAGATAGAGGGCACCCATCGTGACGAGAACGACCGCCATGTCGACGAGAGCCGCCAACCCTCGGGAAACGATGCCCGCGTTGGTCACTGACGTTCCTGGGTGCCCGGCTCCCGGCCCAGCATCCGGTCGACGAAACCGGAAATCATGTCGTCGGCACGTGCCGTCTGGCTGCGCACGTCGGTCATCACCTCCGCGGTGACAGTCCCGGTCGACTCGCGGATGATCGTGGACAGGTCCACCCCGTCGATGATCTGGTCGGCCAGCCCGATCAGATCGATGCGCGCGATGATGGCATCGATGTCGACGTCGGTCACGATCGCGTCGATGTCGACGCTGTCGCGGACCAGCGCCGTGAGATCGATCTGCTCCAGAACGAGTTCGACGATTCTCGTCAGCCCCGCGACACCGATCCGGGTAGCTTCCAGCCGGGTCGCCCGTAACGGTTCGCCGATCAGCGGAAGCCGCTCCCAGAACACGAGGAGATCGTAGTGCTCAGGCGCCGACCGGGGCCGGCGCGCTGGCCTTCAACGCCGCCAGTGCGGCCACACTCAACCGGGCCAGCTCGTCGGCCTCGGCCGCCGACAACGCGGATTGGTAGATCTGCGCCATCCGCCGGTTGGTGTGGTCTTCGACCTGGTCGTACGCGTCCTTCTTGCCCGCCGCGTCGTCGAACGGCGGCTGCCACCCCATGAACGCCGCATAGTCCGTGCCGTGATTGAGGATGTGCGCCTCGACGGGGCTCAGCCCGGAGATCGTCAGGGCGTTGAAATGAACCGCGGCTCGCAGCTCCCGCAGCACCATCATCACCTGCAGGGCGCGTGCGGGGGCGTCGTCGGCCAGCGGCATGGCCCGCCAGCCCGCATATAGCGGCAGACCGGGCTCTGGGGCGTTCCCGATGACCTTCTCACCCAACTCGGCGATGCGGTCCAGCCCTTCGGTCCCGGCCAGGTATGTCCTGCCGAACTCGGCGAGCTGATCCCAGTAGAGCCGGCAACTCTCCGACGCGGGGTGCACCGCGACGCCGTTCTCCCAACACGACCGCGCGAGGTTGGGTTCGAAGACGGCGAACACCGCGGTGACCGTGGTGCCGGTGGCGTCGCCGAGGACGCCACCGCGGCCGGCGAAGTACGCGGCGAACGGGTCCGGATAGCCCGCCGCGAGGCTCTTCGCGAAGGTGTCCGGGTTGAGCATGAACACGCTGATGGCCTCGCCGATGGCCGCGCCGGCGGTCCGGATCGATTCGACGTCGATATCGCTCATTCGCCGGAGTGTACGGAGGTGAGGTCGTACACCGTGTCGGATCCCACCGTCTTGGGCGTGAAGTTGGCCGCCACCCACGCGGTGATGTCGGCGTGCTGGTTACCGCGGCCAGGGCCGCCGTGGTTGCCGGGGGCGATGTAGTACCCGATCTGGTGAGCGGCGACGTCGGCCCGGAACTGGGTCAGCGACGGAACCGGATCGCTGCCACCGAATCCACCGATCGCCATCACCGCGGTGTTGGTGGCCAGCTCGTAACCGGCGGCCGCCGAGGAGCCGTTCACCGCCGCCGACCACTTCGTGTCGGTCGCCTTCAGGAGGTTGTCGAGCGCGACGTTGTCGCCGTCGTCCCCACCAGGTCGGCCATGACCCCGGTCGGCCTGCGCGGGGCCGACCTGCGCCCCGCCGCCGTTATGCGACTGGCCGATGGTGGCGAACGCATACGCGCCCGACCCGGCCGCGGCGGCGAGAACGCCGACACCCAATGCGATCGCGGCCACCCGGCGGCGGTCGGCGGCGAGACCGACCAGCAGCACAGCGACCGCTACGACCGTCACCGCCAGAATCACCCATCGCAAGGCCGGCAGCCAGTCAGCGTTGCGGCCCAACAGCCACCAACTCCAGGCGCCCGTCACCAGAATCGTTGCCGCCAAGGCCAATCGACCGAACAGCCGGTCACGCAGCAACCACATCTCCCGGCCACCGATGGCGACCAACGCGGCCACCGCGGGTACCACCGACAGGCAGTAGTACGGGTGGACCATGCCCTTCATGTACGAGAGGACCAGCCCGTCGACCAGCAACCAGCCGCCGAACAACACGGCTCCGCCCCGCACCAGATCGGTGCGCGGCGCACGAGCGCGCACCGCGAGCACGAACACCAGGCCGAGAAGTGCCGCCGGCAGCAGCCAACCCATCTCGAAGCCGAACTCACCGGTGAACAGCCTTGTGAGCCCGGGGTTTTGCCGGCCGAAGCCGCCGAACCCGCCGTGCTGGCCGAAGTCGACCGCGGCCGGAGCGCCGGCATGTGTTTGCGGGGCTGCGTGGTTGCGCCCGAGGATCCGCGCCAGACCGTTGTAACCGATCACCAGGTTCATGAAGTTGTTGTCGGTGGATCCGGCCAGATACGGCCGCGACGACGCCGGCCACAGCAGCGTCAGCGCGACGAACCAGCCGGCCGACACCATGCAGGCGGCGGCCGCGGCAGCTACGTGCAGCAGCCGGCCCCGCATCGACGTCGGCGCCACCAGCAGGTAGACCAGACCGATCGCCGGCGCGACCATCAACCCTTCGAGCATCTTGGCCAGGAATGCGAAACCCAAAGCGGCGCCCGCCAACATGATCCACTTGACGCTGGCACGTTCGAGCGCACGGACAGTGCAGTAGGCACCGAACATCATGAGCAGCACCATCACCGCGTCGGGATTGTTGTAGCGGAACATCAACGCCACCACCGGTGTCAGCGCGAAAGCCGCCCCGGCGAGCAGACCGGCGCCAGTGCCTGCGATCCGGCGGACCGCGCCGTACAGGAGTGCGACCGCGCCGACTGCCATCAGTGCTTCCGGCACCAGCATGCTCGCGCTGCTGAATCCGAAGATCTGGCCGGACAGACCCATCACCCATTGCGAGACCGGCGGCTTGTCCACGGTGATGAAGTTGTTCGGATCCACCGAGCCGAACAGCAGCGCTTCCCAGTTCTTCGAACCAGCCTGGGCCGCGCCGGCATAGAACCCATTGCCCATCCCGTTGATGGTGATGTTCCACAGGTAGGTGATGGCAGTGGCGACCAGGAGTGCACCGAGGGCGATTCGGCGCCAGGCGGTGGTCGACAGCGTGAATCGACGGGGCTCGGCGTCGGCACCGGGCCGCGCGGGCAGCGCGAGAGTTGCGGTCATAAAGCCCATTGCGCCAGCCGAACTCCGGTCGCAGCTATGTGAACCTTGTGAGCTAGCTATGAGGCCGGAGGCGCTGCGCGATCCAGGGCAGGGCGTCGGCAAAGGCCCGGGCGCCGAACTGCCAGGTGTGATATCCCACGTACACCCGCAACGTGCAGCCGATGTTCACCGCCTGCGCCGCAACACACAAGTCCGGGAGTGCACCCTTCTCGCGGAACTGATCTTCGTCGCCGTGACCGCCGAACCCGACCGGCGCCAGGCGTTCCACTTGACGCTCGGGAAGGTTCTCGCTCTTGTCGTCGGGCGGTTCCTGGGAGTCCACGAACATGCCCGCGACGCCGGTATAGGGCCCGTGGCGACTCATCACGGTGCGGGTATCGAAGGCGTCCCACTTGGCGGCGTCACCGGCGTAGAGGCGTTCGATCGTCTGCTCCTTGGTACCGGAGTTCGGGCCGCGGTCGCCGCCGATGTCCACGAAGCTGGTGAAGAGTTCCGGATGCATGACGGCCAGATTCATCGCACACGTCCCGCCGGCCGACCACCCGACGACCCCCCACTCCGCGGCTTCCGTGGAAGCGGCGAACTGCGAGACGACATCTGGCCGAACTTCGTCGACCAGATGGTCCGCGGCGTTCCCACGGGGACCGTTCACACACTCGGTGTCGTTGTTGAAGCTTCCGCTGGAGTCGGCGAAGACGAAGATTGGAGCAGCACCGCCGTGGGCGCGGGCGAAGTCGTCGATCGCGGAGACCGCGTTGCCCGTCCGAATCCAGTTCGAGGCGTTGCCGAACTCACCGCCGATCATCATCACAGCCGGCAGTGAGGGCGGCACCGAACCGGCGAACCACGCCGGCGGCAGATAGACGTACTCGTGCCGGTGCCTGAACCCGCTGACCGTGTCGGGGGTGTCGATCACGAGCACCTTGCCGGTGGCAGGGCGGGTGTCGCGCAGCCCCGCCAGCTCGCCGGCATCGATCTGATCGGGCAGTGGCCCCGAAGTGAGGTCTCCCCAGGCTCGTTCGACGGTTGGGTAGTAGCCGACCCACTGATTGAGCACCAGCAGCGAGCACAGCAGTGTCAGCGGAATCGCCACCAGTGACAGCACGCGGCGGCGCCACGACGCAGCTGTCCAACCAATAGCCGCCGCCAGCAGCATCGCCGCGCTGGCTCCCGTCCAGAGCCAGAGGCGAAGCGGGGCGGGGTTCGATGCCAGTCCCTCGGAGTCCATCCAGGCCCAGGCTGTGACCGCGACCAGCGCGCCGATACCCACCGAGACGGGTACCCACAGCAGGCGCCACCGTTTGGATCGCCATCCGACGGCGGCGATGACAACGACGATCGTGACAACCTCAATTGTGGTCGGCAGCCAGCCGCCGAGCAGCGAGATACCGTGCCCGAACTTGCTGAAGTCCGGATCGGGCAAGCGCGGCATCAGAGTCGGCGTCGGAGCCGGCGGGGGCGGCGTTGGCCCGTTCGGAGGCACCGGGCAAGAATGCGGCACGCGCCTGTACGAATCGTGTCAGTTTCCTGAATTCGCCTGTCGCACCGCCAACTCCTAGGCGCGACATAGCGGCCGCTCACGTCCGGACCGTTGAGTGGGGCCATGGCATTTCCTGCGAACCCCGCCAAGAACAGTCCGTTCGTTCTGGTCCTCGACGCCGGAACAGACCGGGGATTCCGGCTTGCCCGGGCACTTCTGGCGGCCGGCAACTGCGTCGTGGCCGTCGACCGCAACGCGGCCGACCTGGTGCGAATCGGCCACGGCCACAGCAGCGCCCAGCTGTTCCTGATCGTCGCCGACACCACCGATCCGACGCAGGCCGAACAGGTGATGGCCCGGGCACATGCGTACTTCGGTGAAGCGACTCCTACTCTTGCGCTATGCGCCGACTATCGACGATCCTCGGCTGCCTAGTTCTGTTGGCCGCCGGCGTCTCGGCCTGTGGCCGGCCGCCAGCCCGGCCGGCTCCGACGGCCCTCACCCCGCCGATGGGCTGGAACTCGTGGAACTCCGGTATCCCACTGTCCGAGCGGACCGTCGAGGAGACCGTCGACGCGATGGTGTCCTCCGGGATGCGCGACGCCGGCTATCGGTATGTCAACCTCGACAACGGCTGGGCGGCCAACCACCGCGACGCGGATGGCAACCTGCAAGCCGATCCCCGCCTGTTCCCCGATGGCATCGCCGCAGTGGCACAGTACGCACACGAGCACGGAATGCTCCTGGGCCTCTACGCCAGCCCCAGCTACCAACTCTGCGGACTGGGCCCGGGCGACACCAGCGAAGGCCACGAAACAGCCGATGCCGCCACCTTCGCGCGGTGGGGTGTCGACTACCTTAAGTACGACTGGTGCAGCACCGACACCGACCATGCGCATCAGGTCAGGGTTTTCACCGCCATGCGAGATGCGCTGCGGGCCACCGGAAGACACATCTTCTACAGCATCAACCCCAATGTCTCCGGCGACCCCGTTCCCCAACCCGACGACTGGTCGCAGGTCGCCGACATGTCGCGCAACACGATCGACTTGGTGCCGTTGTGGCGCAGCAAGTTCGGCAACGACGGCCCGGTGTTCGGCGTGCAAGAGCAGGTGGATGCGGCCATTCCGCTGGCTTCGCAGAGCAAGCCGGGCCACGTCAACGATCCCGACATGCTGGTGGCCGGCGTCTCCTGGCCGGATTTCGTGACCACCCATCCGGGGATGGCCGACACCCTGGCCGGGCAGGTCGGGCCGAGCATGACGGCCGACGAACAGCGCACCCACATCTCGCTGTGGGCGATGCTGGCGGCTCCGCTGTTGGCCGGCAACGATATCCGGACCATGTCACCGCAGACCCGCGACATCCTCACCAACCACGAGATCATTGCAGTGGACCAGGATCCCCTTGTCGTCCAGGGCTATCCACTCACCGGGGACCGCAGGGTCTGGGTCAAACCACTCACCGGCGGCGCGGTAGCCATCGCGCTGGTGAACCCCGATTCGGCGACCGCCTCCATCACGACGACCGCAGCCGCGGCCGGGCTGCCCCGGGCCGCGTGTTACAACGTCCGCGATCTATGGGCCCACACCGACAGCACTACCACCGGTGATCTTAAGGGCGGCGCCCTCGCACCGCACTCGACAGTGGTGTTACGTGTCGAACGAGGCTGTGGCTAACCGCTTTTCGCGGAGACCACAGTCACCGGAATGCCATTGAGCGCCCCGTTGCCCGACGGTTCGTCGAGGAACGTCGGCGGCGACAGGATGTTGGTGTTGACGCCGGGTGAGCCGTTGGCCACCGACATCCGGGTGCCCGGTTTGCCGTGGCCCCAGCCGTGCGGCATCGAGACCACACCGGGTTTGATGGCGTCGGTCACCTCCACCGGCACCTCGATGCGGCCGGCCGAGGACTCAACCGACACCGTCTCCCCGCCGGCGACCCCGCGACTGGCGGCGTCATCGGGATGCATCAGCAGGGTGCAGCGATCGCGGCCCTTCATCAAGACCGAAACATTGTGCAGCCACGAATTGTTCGACCGCAGATGACGTCGGCTCACCAACACCAGCTCGTCGGGTTCGCGCTCGAGACGCCGGCCCAGCCGCGGGATGTCGTCGAGCAGGTACTGCGGGGCCAGACGGATCTTCTTGTCTGTGGTGTTGAGGATTTCGGGTACCTGCGACACCATCGGCCCGAAGTTGATCCCGTTGGGCTGCTCCTTGAGCTTCGCCAGGCTCAGCCCGTCCGGGTTCTCGCCGTAGCGGTCGCCGAACGGCCCGGTGCGCAGGGTCAGATCGAGAATGCGTTCCGGTCCGCCCTGCGTGTAGTTGCTGCGCACCTGCGCGCCGTCGAGTCCCTGGGTGAAGCACAGGTAGTCGAAGAACCCGTCGTCGATTGCGGCGACGTCGACCTCTTCGGCAGGGGTTCCCGCGCACAAGCCGGTGAGCCGCACCAAGATCTCCCACTCCTCCGGGCGGCCGGGATCCTCGGGGGTGAACACCGGTGCGGAATAGTTCGCGATGCTGTTGATCGCGAACGCCAGGATCAGGTCGTCGTGATGCGGCTGCTCCAGCGGCGACAAGCCCGGCAGGATGACGTCGGCATGGCGGGTGGTTTCGTTGAGCCACAAGTCAACCGCGATCATCGCGTCGAGGCCCGGCAGCAGCTCATCGAGCCGATGCCCCTGTGGGGTGGACAGCACCGGATTGCCTGCCACCGTGATGAGTGCGCGGATCTGTCCCTCCCCCGGTGTTTCGATCTCCTCCGCCAGACACGACACCGGCACCTGACCGAGTACCTCCTTGGCGCCGCGAACACGGGTCTGCCAGCGGCCGAACTCGGGCAGTCCACCCTCCAGGCCGGGCTGGGGCTGGGCGGTGACCGTCCACACCGCGGGCCGGGGGAACATGGCACCGCCCGGGGTGTCGAAGTGGCCGGTGAGGATGTTGACGACGTCGACCAGCCAGCTGGCCAGACTGCCGAACTCCTGATTGCACAACCCGATTCGCCCGTACACGACGGCACGTTCGGTGCCCGCCAGTTGGCGGGCGAGGTGTTTGATGCGCTCAGCGTCAATGCCCGTCACCGGGGCCACCCGCTCCGGTGACCAATCGGCCGCGGCCGCCCGCAAAGTCTCGACACCGTCGACGTGGTCGGCCAGGCGGCCCGGGCGGACCAGGTCCTCCTCGAACAAGGTGTGCACCACGGCCAGCAGCAGTGCGGCGTCGGTTCCCGGGGTGATCGGTAACCATTCGTCGGCCTTCGCCGCGGTCGCGGTGCGGACCGGGTCGATGACGATCACGTTGTCGATGCGGCCGAGGATGCCCATCACATCGGGGGCGGCCAGCAGCGAGCCCTGCGAGGCGGCCGGATTCGCGCCCATCACGACCAACAGGTCGGTGCGTTCGATGTCGGGAACCGGGAATCCCCACCAGTTGCCGTACATCAGATGCGACGAGAGGTTCTTCGGCCACTGGTCGACGGTGCCCGGTGAGTAGCTGACCGGGATTCCCGACATACCCAGCAGGACGCCCGTGTAGCGGCCCAGCGAGAACGAATGCGCCAGTGGATTGCCGGTATAGCAGGTGACCGCACCGATGCCATGCTCGGCGATCACCGGGGCGAGCAGTTCGGTGCAGCGCCGAAAGGCGGCGTCCCAGCTGACCTCCTGCCACTGTCCGTCGACCTTGATCATCGGCTTACGGATCCGGTCGGGATCGTCGTGGACGGCGCCCAGCGACGCGCCCTTGGGACACAGGTGCCCCCGGCTCCAGACGTCGTCCTGGTTACCGCGGATGCTGTCGACACGCCCGTCGGAGACCTGAATCTCCAAGCCACACATGGCCTCACACAACGGGCAGGTGTAGAGGTGGCGGCCGTCTCGGCCGATGGCGGCCAGCTCGATCTTCTCGGTGGTCACCGACCCACGGTAAGTCGGCCGGGCTCGCGATCGCCGACGTTTCGTCAACTTTGCCATCAGCCGGTGCCGGCCGAGGCGAATTACACAGGTGTGAGTAAACCCTGGGGATAACCCCGGCGGCGGGTTAGATCGGGATCAGACCATGCTTACGCTGCACGCGCAGGATCTGCTTGTCCCGCAGGATCCGCATGGCGCCGCGCAGCTGCAGACGAGTCTGATGCGGCTCGATCACCGCGTCGACATAGCCCCGCTCGGCAGCCACATACGGCGTTGCCATGTCGCGGTTGTACCCCTCGATGAACTGGCGCCTGATCTCCTGAACTTCTGGAGCCTTGGGATCGGGGAACCGCTTCACGATCAGCTGGGCCGCACCTTCGGCACCGATCACCGCGATGCGCGCCGTCGGCCACAAGAAGTTGAAGTCAGCCGTCAGCTGCTTGGACCCCATCACCGCGTACGCGCCGCCGTAGGACTTGCGGATGGTGATGGTCACCTTCGGCACGTCTGCCTCGACGACGGAGTAGAGGAACCGGCCGCCGCGCTTGATGATGCCGTTCTTCTCCTGCTCGACGCCGGGCAGGAAGCCGGGGGTGTCGACGACGAAAACCAGTGGGGTGTTGAATGCGTCGCAGAACCGCACGAACCGCGCGGCCTTGTCGGACGCCTCGTTGTCGATGGCACCGGACATGTGCATCGGCTGGTTGGCGATCACCCCGACCGGGCGGCCGTCGACACGGGCGAAGCCGGTGATGATGGCCTGGCCGGCTTGCGCGGCGACCTCGAGGAAATCCCCGTCGTCGAAGATCCGCAGCAGGATCTCGTGCATGTCATAGGCGGTGTTGTCCGCGTCCGGCACGAGGCTGTCGAGTTCCAGGTCGTGCGGAGTGATCTCCGGCTCCAGGCCGGGATTGATCACCGGGGCATCGTCAAACGTGTTGGCGGGCAAGAACTGCAGGTAGTCGCGGACGTAGGTGAAGGCGTCCTTCTCCGAGTCGACGACCTGGTGGATATTGCCGTACTTGGCCTGGGCGTCGGCGCCGCCGAGCTCATCGAGGGTGACATCCTCGCCGGTGACGTCCTTGATGACGTCCGGGCCCGTGACGAACATGTAGCCCTGGTCGCGCACCGCCACGATCAGGTCGGTCTGAATCGGCGAGTACACCGCACCGCCGGCGCACTTACCCAGGATGATCGAGATCTGCGGAACCAGACCGCTGAGCAGCTCATGGCGACGGCCGAGCTCGGCGTACCAGGCCAACGACGTGGCCAGGTCCTGGATACGGGCGCCACCGGAGTCGTTGATACCGATGATCGGGCAGCCGACCATCGCAACCCACTCCATCAAGCGGGAAACCTTGCGGCCGAACATCTCTCCCACCGAGCCACCGAACACGGTGTAGTCGTGGCTGAACACGCCGACCGGACGGCCGTTGATGGTGCCGTGCCCGGTGACCACACCGTCGCCGTACAACGCGTTGGGATCGCCGGGTGTCTTGGCCAATGCGCCGATCTCGAGGAAGCTGCCCGGATCCAGCAGCGCGTGGATTCGCGCCCGCGGGCTGGGGATGCCGCGTTTGTCGCGCTTCGCCGCGACCGCCTCACCGCCCGGTTCCTTGGCCAGCTCCAGCTTTTCGCGGAGTTCGGCGAGCTTTTCGGCGGTGGTGACCGGGTGGTGGGTGGGAGCACTCTCAGTGGTCACTTGCCCTGCTTCTCCTCGGCTGTATTGGTGATCGCTTCGCTCTCGATACGGCTGATCGCTTCGCTCATATGCGCCCCGACCTTGGCGATGTACGGCTCGTCGATCGCCTGGATGTGCTCGCCCCCGATGGGCACGATCTCCAGGTCGTGGACGAATTCGCCCCAGCCGCCGTCAGGCTGGCGGACGGCGTAACGCGGTTCGAACATGATCGCGTCGTCGTGATAGCGGTCCGCCATGTAGAGCGTGACGTGCCCGTCGTAGGGCTCGATGTTGGCTGTGTCCAGGGCCCGGTTGTCCAGGTAGGACGTCCGCTGATGCTCGATGATGCCGCCGGGGATGTCGACCCCGGCCTCTTTGACGGCGTCCAGGACGAACCGCACCTGACCTTCGTCGTCGAGTTGTTCGAGTTCCTCGTAAGGGATTTCGGGGATCTCGACGTTGAAGGTCCGCGAAGCGAACACCGCGTAGCGGTCCCAGCGGGCCCGGATCTCCTCCTTGGTCTGCGGCACCTCTTCACCGGCGCGAACCGTGTCGATCAGCCCGACGAAGCGGACGTCGCAGCCGTTGCGCGTGAGCCCGACCGCGCACGCGTAGGCCAGCGCCCCGCCCAGCGACCAGCCGGTGAGGATGTAGGGACCCTTGCCACCGATCTCCATCAGCTTGGGCACGTACTCGGCCGCGCGCTCCTCGATCGAGCCCTCGACGCGTTCCAGACCGTAGACCGGAGTGTCGGCGGGCAGCCGCTTGAGCAGCGGCTCGTAAACCACCGTCGATCCGCCGGCCGGGTGGAACACGAACACCGGGACATGGGCGCTGCCGTCTTTCGGCGCGCGCAAGGTACGGACGAAACCGTCGACCACGCCGTCTTCGAGCTGGGCGCGAACGATGGTGGCCAGTGCTTCGATCGTCTTGGTGGACTTCACATCATTGACACTGATGGTGCCTTCGGCGCGCTCGGAGAGGCGGTCGGCCAGCTTGGTGGCGGTCTCGTCGCTGACGGCGGGCAGCTCGTTGAAGATGCCGCCCGGCGACTTGCCGGTGACGATCGCCCACGTCGCGAACGTGACGCGCTCGGCGGCGTCCCGCGGCGGCACGTCAGCGCCGAGCGCTTCGGTGACGGCCTCTTGGGTCAAGACCTTTGCAGCCGCTGCGGCAGCCGTGGACTTCGCCTTTCCCGGGCC
The DNA here is from genome assembly GCF_000559085.1 of Mycolicibacterium aromaticivorans JS19b1 = JCM 16368. NCBI lineage: Bacteria > Bacillati > Actinomycetota > Actinomycetes > Mycobacteriales > Mycobacteriaceae > Mycobacterium > Mycolicibacterium aromaticivorans. The sequence goes on from NZ_JALN02000001.1 coordinate 2,431,096, forward strand.
GGCCGGATCAGTCGGCGGCGGCGGGACATTCGGCTCGGACTTCGGCTCAACCTCGGCCTCGGTCGCGATCGGGTGACCAGCTTCGGCGAGCTTGGCCTCGAGTTCGGCGACCGTGCTGGCGCCGCCCATCATCTCCGCCTGCTGGGCGGCGATCTCCTCGGCGGTCTTGCCCTTCTGCGCCTCGGCCAGATCTTCGACCTCGTCGCGGTGCTCGACGGCGTATTCGACGAGTTTCTCGACGGCGTAGAGATTGGCGTCGCGTACCGCCGTCAATTGAATCGGCGGCAGGTCGAAGTCGTACTCGACGCGGTTCTTGATCCGCACCGCCATCAGCGAATCCAGCCCCAGCTCGATCAGCGGGACCTCCCACGGCAGGTCTTCGGGCTCGTAGCCCATGGCCCCACCGACGATCGCCGCGAGCCGGTCGTGCACCGTTTCGCCCGAATCCGGCGACCACTTGGCGAAGCCGGCGGCCAGACCGGCACCCGCGGTCAGGTTGTCGGACAGGATTTCTGCGTCGTCGTCCGGTTCGTCGGCGGGCACTTCAGCCGCCGGAGTGCTCACCGCGACACCAGTGGCGACCGCGGACGGCAACGCCGAGACCGCTCCGCCGCGGGTGACGACGGCGTCGTAGACCAGCGTGAAGGATTCATCGATGCGCGCGTGCACCTGCACCGAGGCGCCACCGGGATGACGGGTCAGCGTGGTGACCAGCCGGGCTCCGTCGCCAGGCACCGCGCGCTGCTCGGATGCGGTCAGTTTGGCGTCCGGAAGAACCTGGGCTGCAGCAGATTTCACCAGAGCAGCCAAGTCGGCCTGCCCCTTCGGCGAGTACTCCCACACGTGCCGGCCGTCGGGGGTGGCCACGTGGTTGCCCGGCATCAGCACCGAGCTGTCTCCGGTGAACTGCGCGTCGAGCCAGTGCGGCTTGCGCTTGAACCGGGTCGGCGGGATCTCGGCGTACTCGCCCGCCTCGAACAGAGTCCGGAAGTCCAGATCGTGGCCGTAGACGTAGAGCTGCGCCATCGCGGCCAGCATCGACTCGACCTCGTCCTGCTTGCGGGCCAGGGTCGCGATCAACTGCGCGTCGTGCAGTCCGGCAGCCGCGGTGGTCAGGCCAACCTGCATGAGCGCCACCGGGTTCGGCGCCAGCTCCAGGAACGTGGTGTGGCCGTTGTCCACGGCGTTGCGAATGCCGTGGGTGAAGTAGACGCTGTGCCGCAGCCCCTTCTTCCAATACTCCACATCGTGGATCGGCTCGCCGCCCGGGCGGATGTAGCTACCCTCGTGCACAGTCGAGAAATAGCCGGTGTGCAGCGGGTGCGCCTCGATGCCCTGGATCTCGGCGGACAACTCACCGAGCAGCGGGTCCATCTGCTGAGTGTGGCTGGCGCCCTTGGTCTGGAGCTTGCGGGCGAATTTGCTTTCGGATTCCGCCCGGGCGATGATCGCGTCGATCTGGTCCGGCGGGCCGCCGATGACCGTCTGGGTGGGGGCGGCGTAGACGCACACCTCCAGACCCGGGTAATCGGAGAACACGGTCTTGATCTCGTCGGCCGAGTACTCGACCAGCGCCATCAGCCGGATGTACTCACCGAACAGCATCGCCTCACCTTCACCCATGAGGTGCGCGCGAGAGCAGATGGTGCGGGTGGCGTCGGCCAGCGACAGGCCACCGGCGAAGTAGGCGGCGGCCGCCTCACCGAGCGACTGGCCCACCACTGCACCAGGTTTGGCGCCGTGGTGCTTGAGCAGTTCACCGAGCGCGATCTGGATGGCGAAGATCACCGTCTGGACCACTTCGATGGGGTACTCGCAGGTCTCGTTGGTGTAGTCGATCGCGTCGTCGAGGATCAGCTCGACAACCGAGTAACCGCGCTCGTCCTGAATGTGCGCGTCGACCTTGTTGATCCACTCGGCGAACACCGGCTCGCGCAGATACAGTTCCTTGCCCATCTTGCGGTGCTGGGCACCGAATCCGGCCAGAACCCACACCGGACCGTTGGTCACCGGGCCGTCGGCGCTGTACACCAGCGGACTCTGCTTGCCGTCGGCGATGGCACGCAGACCCTTGATCGCCTCGTCGTGATCGTGCGCCATCACCACGGCGCGGGAACGGCCGTGGTTGCGCCGTGACAGCGAGCGGCCGATCGATTCCAACGACGCCGCGCGGCCCGCCGGGCTGTCGATCCAGTCGGCCAGGTCAGCCGCCGCCGCGCGCTTACGTGAGGTCAGGAATCCTGAAATAGCCAGCGGCACAACAGGAACTGGCTTCTCAGCGGTTTCCCACTCGGCTCGTGCGGCCTCGATCAACTCCAGCGCTTCGTCGGTAAGGCCGGGCAGCTCCGGCTCGTCGTCGTAGGCGACGGCCGAGGCGTACTCCTCGGCTACCTCCTCATCCCCGGCGTTGACGAACTCACCGTACTCGTCCATCCGGACCCCGCCGACGTACACGGCGTCGGCGTCGGACGCGGCCGCCTCCTCGACCGGTGCGGATTCCGGTTGCGGCTCAGCCAGATCCGCAGGCAGCACCTCACGCACCACCACGTGGGCGTTGGCGCCGCCGAAGCCGAATCCGGAGACACCGGCGATCGCATGGCCGCTGTACCGCGGCCAGTCGGTGACCTTTTCGACGACCCGCAGTCGGACGGCATCGAAATCGATGTACGGGTTGGGGCCGGCGTAGTTGATCGACGGCGGAATCTTGTTGCGGCTCAACGACAATGCCACCTTAGCCAGGCTGGCCGCACCGGCCGCCGACTCCAGGTGACCGAGGTTGGACTTCACCGCGCCCAGCAGGGCGGGCTGTTCGGCAGGGCGGCCGCGGCCGACGACGCGACCGAGCGCGTCGGCCTCCATCGGATCACCGAGAATCGTTCCGGTGCCGTGTGCCTCGATGTAGTCGACGCTGCGCGGATTGATTCCGGCGTTCTTGTAGGCCTTGCGCAACACATCGGCCTGCGCGTCCGGGTTCGGGGCGAGCATGCCGTTGGACCGGCCGTCGTGGTTGATCGCGCTGCCTGCGATGACGGCGAGGATCTCGTCCCCGTCGCGGCGGGCGTCGCTCACGCGCTTGAGCAACAGCATGCCGCCACCCTCCGAGCGCGAGTAGCCGTTGGCATCCGAGGAGAACGACTTGATCCGGCCGTCGGGCGCCAGCACGCCGCCGACCTCGTCGAATCCGATGGTGACCAGCGGGGTGATCATCGCGTTGACACCGCCGACCACGGCCACGTCCGCCTCGCCGGTCCGCAGGGCCTGCACACCCTGGTGGGCGGCGACCAGCGAACTGGAGCAGGCGGTGTCCAAAGCCATTGAGGGGCCGCGGAAGTCGTAGAAGTAGGACACTCGGTTGGCGATGATCGAACTCGTGGTGCCGGTGATCGCGTACGGGTGCGCGGTGGTCGGGTCGGCCACCGCGAGGAACTGGTAGTCGTTGTTCGACGCACCGATGTAGACGGCGACGTTGGTGCCGCGCAGGCTGGATGCGGGGATGCGGGCGTTCTCCAACGCCTCCCAGGTGAGCTCGAGCGCCATCCGCTGCTGCGGGTCGATGTTGTCGGCTTCCATCTTCGACAAAGCGAAGAACTCGGCGTCGAAGCCCTTGATGTCGGCGAGGTATCCACCGCGAGTGGCGGCTTTGGCGACCCGCTCGGCGATGCGCGGTTCGGCCAGGAACTCCGACCAACGCCCGTCGGGCAGGTCGGTGATCGCATCGCGGCCCTCGAGCAGCGCCTGCCACATCTCGCCGGGCGTGTTCATGTCGCCGGGGAACCGGGTGGCGACGCCGACGATCGCAATATCCTCGACATCGGCGGCGCGCGACCAATCCTCGCCGTCGGCGTCGAACTCGACTTCGGGCTCACCCTCGATGATCACCGTGGCGAGCGACTCGATGGTCGGGTGGCGGAAGGCCACCGTCGCGGTCAGCGTCACACCGGTCAGATCCTCGATATCGCTGGCCATCGCTACCGCGTCCCGCGAGGACAGCCCCAACTCCACCATCGGGGTGGACTCGTCGACAGCGTCCGGCGCCTGCCCGGTCGCATTGGCCACCCAGTTGCGTAGCCATTCGCGCATCTCCGGCACCGTCATGTCGGTGCGGGGCGGCGTGTCCGGGGTGTCGGGCATTTCGGGCGTATGTGATTCAGACATGGGGCCTCACCTCGTGCGAAGGGGCGGTCTCCCCTTCATCGGTTGAGTCTTTCCTTCGGTCGTCATTCCGATTCGTCCGGGAAGGCATTGGCCACCTTCCCGCTGCGCAGGGTGCCGTCGAGGTACGCCGACCGGCAGGCTCGCCGGCCGATCTTGCCGCTGGAGGTACGCGGGATCGCGCCTGCCGGTGTCAGCAGCACGTCGCGGACCGTGACGCCGTGGCGTACCGCGATGGCCGCGCGGATGTCGTCGGAGATCGGGCCCATCTCCATCTTGTGGGAACCCGGCGCGCGCTCGGCGACGATCACCAACTGCTCGGAGCTGTCGTCGGCATCGCGCTTGAGCCCGGCGTGGGCGTTGTCGAACACCTCGTCCGGCAACTGGTTCGCCGGCACCGAGAACGCGGCGACGAAACCGGTCCGCACCGCCTTGGTGGCCTCCTGAGCGGAATACTCCAGGTCCTGCGGGTAGTGGTTCCGGCCGTCGATGATCACCAGGTCCTTGACGCGGCCGGTGATGTACAGGTCGCCGTCGTAGAACGCCCCGAGGTCACCGGTGCGCACCCAAGTCGCCTCGTCGGTGGCACCCTCGGCGTGCGACGGGCTGGTCCGCGACTTGAGGATGTTCTGGAACGTCGCGATGGTCTCGTCCGGCTTGTTCCAGTAACCGGTGCCCATGTTCTGGCCGCTGATCCAGATCTCACCGATCTGTCCGTCGGCCAGCTCGGTGGCGGTGTCGTTGTCGACGATGACCGCCCACTCGGCGACACCGATCTTGCCCGCCGAGGCCTGGGCCACCGCCATGGGTGAATCGTCGGGCACCACCACGAAACGGCCCGCGTTCAGCTCGTCGCGATCGACCGAGACGATCTTCGGTTCTTCAGCAGCCGGGGTGGTCGAGACGAACAGGGTTGCCTCGGCCAGGCCGTAAGACGGCTTGATGGCCTTGGGCTGGAAACCGAATGGACGGAAGGCGTCGTTGAAGCGCTGCACGGTGGCCGCCGAGATCGGCTCGCTGCCGTTGAGGATCGCCTTGACGTGGGACAGGTCCAGCGGCTCTTCGTCGTCCTTCGGCACACCACGTGCCGCGGCATGGTCGAACGCGAAGTTCGGCGCCACCGAAATGGCGCCGCCGGTGTCGCCCTCGCGATAAGCAAGTTCACGGATCCAGCGGCCCGGGCGGCGAACGAAAGCCGCAGGCGTCATGAACGTGAAGTAGTGGCCGATCATCGCCGGCAGCAGCGCGGTGACCAGACCCATGTCGTGGAAGAACGGCAGCCAGGACACGCCCCGGTCGCCTTCCTCGCCCTCGAGGGCCTCGATCACCTGCACGACGTTGGTGGCCATGTTCAGGTGGGTGATCTGCACACCGCTGGGGATGCGGGTGGAACCCGAGGTGTACTGCAGATAAGCGATGGTGTTCTCGTCGACCGCATCGAACGGCTCCCAGGTAGCGCCGACCTCGTCGGGCACCGCATCCACGGCGATGACGCGGGGGCGCTCCTTGGCCGGGCGGCTGCGGAAGAACTTGCGCACGCCTTCGGCGGAGTCGGTGGTGGTCAGGATCGCCGACGCGCCGCAGTCGTCCAGCACGGCGTGCAGTCGGCCGACGTGGCCGGGCTCGGCCGGGTCGAACAGCGGGACGGCGATCCGACCGGAGTACATGGTGCCGAAGAACGCGACGAGGTAGTCGAGGTTCTGCGGGCACAGGATGGCGACGCGGTCGCCCGGCTGGGTGACCTGCTGGAGGCGGGCGGCGACGGCGCGGTTCCGGGCGCCGAAGTCGGCCCAGGTCAGCTCGCGGACGACGCCGTCACGTTCGACGGAGAAATCCAGGAACCGGTAGGCGATCTTGTCACCGCGGACCTTGGCCCAGCGCTCCACGTGCTTGATCACACTGGCGCCCTCGGGGAAGGTGATCAGTCCGTTCTTGATGAACGGGTTGTGGAACGGCATACCAGTCTCCTGTCAGAACACATCTGTGTCGGGCCCCGCGGCGGCCGCGCACGACATCGCGCCACCGTTCGCCCTGCGTCTAGGGCCCCAAACCTCACAGATCGTACCGATCCATCCCAGGTCCGTCGGGGACCTCGATAGCCCTGTGGGCCGGCGCCCTGTCGGCTCGGACGCTGGGACGCCGGACCGACAGCTGACGCATGCAGCTCTTATTTTCTTCTTAATGTTAGGCGTAGTCGCGGCGGCGGCCAAATCCATCGGCCGACGAAGCTCCCACGTCATCCATGTTTTGGATGGGGCGCGTTCTCGATCAGATTGCGCGCCCAATTCAGTGTCCACTGCGTCGACGTTTGCCCGTCGAGGTTCCAGAACTGCGGCGTGTTGTACAGCGCGTGCACGGGTTGCCCGGCGCCGCCGGCCAGTACGTCGAGGGTGGTCGGCAGATTCGTGATGTTGAACGCTTGCTGGGGCGCAGCGCAGATCAGGTCACCGGCGGCGCAGATCTCGTTGGTGCGGTTGTTCAGCGCGCCGAAGCCGCCCGGCCGAGCCCCCGTCATGGTCAGCCCCATCGCGGACAACACCGGAACTTCCTGCAGCGTGATCTCGGCGCCTTCGCCCGGCGGGTTGGGGCCGATGTCCTGCCCGACACTCTCCTGGCGACGGCCGTCGGCGATCAGCGTCACACCCAACACCAGGTCCTCGTCGACCGGGCCTCGCCCATTGCCGATATCGCTGGCGATGTCACCGCCGATCACCGCGCCCTGCGAGAAACCGGCGATGACGTAACTGGTCAGCGGGCAGCGGTTGTTCATGTCGGTCATCGCCTTGACCGCATTACGGGTGCCCTCGGCGCGGCTGTCGTTGTAGGACATCTGGTTGTCCTGCGACAGCGGATTATGGAACTGAGCGGTGTAGGGAACGGTGTAGACCTCGACGCGGTCACGGCCGAACTGGCCGGCGATCGGCGCCGTGACGTTGAGCATCAGCGACCGCGGAAACTGCGTCGGGTTCAGCGGGTCGTCGGTCGGCGACGACTCCCAGGTGCCAGGGATCGCGATCATCTGAACGTCCGGGCAGCTGGCGTCCTGGAATTCCGGCCGTGGCTTGTGCTGACCGGGGGAACTGGTTGGCGGCAGCGCGGTCGGCGGCACCGCCGTCGGCGGCGCTTCGGGTCGGCGGGCGACGATGACGATGATCGCGACGATCAGTGCCACCGCGGCGGCCATGGCGCCGGCGGCGATCAGTCCGAGAATGCGGTGACGTCGGCGACGGGCGGGGGTCCGGGATTTTCGAGCCATTGAGGGGAGGTGATCTTCCTTCTAGCAGAGCTGCTGGGTGGCGATCCGGATGTAGTCGGCCGTAGCCGCGGTCACCTGCGGATCGGGGGCAGTGTGCGGCGGCGATCCCGCGTCGACGACGTCACTGCGCACCATCGGAGCAATGTAGTCCCAGACCGCCTGGTCGCTTTGACCGGCCGCATGGGCCTGGCAGACGTGGGAACCGATGCTCAGTGCTTCCAGCTCACTCGATGGATGCACGCCGGCAGCGGTGAGCGCATCGAGGAACCCGCGCTGGGCCGGCGTGACATTGAACTTGGCGGACTGCGGGTCGGCATCTGCCGGCAGCGGCGCACCGTGACCGTGGACGGAGCCGTAGCTCTGCGTGGATGGTGGCGCGGCGGTGGTCACCAGATCCTCGCCGGAGCTGCAGGCCACCATCAGCAGAGTTGCCGAGCCCAGCAGGCCGGCCATCAGCAGCGCCTGCCGGACCGTGCCGGCAGCGGTGGCGTTGACGCCGCTGCCGTTCACACGATGGACCGAGCGCTGCACGTCTCCACGTTACCGGCTGGGCATGGCTGCCCCAGAGCACCGCGAGATTGCGGAAAGTTAACAGTTCGCGCTGACCTGGGATGTCAGAAGCGAGCTATTTGATCGCCGCGACAACATCTCCCGACATCGCGGCCAGCTGCCCGGCCCAGTTGCCCCAGTCGTGATTGCCGCCGGCCGGGAAGTCGAAGTGGCCGTTGTGGCCCCCCACGGCCCGGTAATGCGCGTAGAAGGTCCGGTTGCTGCCCTGGGCCAGGTCGCAGTAGCCGATCATGGCCGGAACGTCACTGCAGGTCGTGGTCTGCGGGCTGAACACCCACAGCCGGGTGTTGTTGTCGGCCAGCAGCTGCACGTGCACCTCGGGGTCGTGCCACTTCCACCGGCCGAGCTGCGCAGCACCCCACATGGCCTGGGTGTTCACTCCGCCGAACTCGTTCATGCCGGCGGTGATGGCGCCGTTCATAAAGGTGTTCGACGGGGTCAGGAAGCCCGACAGTGATCCGGCGTAACGGTAGCGATCAGGGTGGAACGTCGCCTCCATCATCGCGCCGAGGCCGCCCTGCGCGGCGCCGACGATGGCGTGCCCGCCCGGGGCCAACCCCTTGTTGGCGGCCAGCCAGTTGGGCAGCTCGTCGGACAGGAAGGTCTCCCACTGTCGGGTTCCGTCGGCCTCCCAGTTGGTATAGAGCGTGAAGGCACCGCTGGCCGGGGCCACCACGGAGACGCCCTTACCGGCCAGGGTGTTCATCGCGTTGCCCGCGGTGACCCAGTTGCTGACCGGATCGCCGGCGTTGAACGCGTCCAGCAACACAACCGCGTGCGGACCGCCGCCCATGAAGGCGACCGGGATGTCGCGGCCCATGGCCGGCGACGGCACCATCAGATATTCCACGCCGGCCGCATGGCCGGTCGGTGCGGTGGCACTCATAAGGCCCAGCGCCAGAACCGCGGCGCATACTCCCCGAAATAGGCCCGACAGACTCTTCATGGTCACCTCAAAGTCGACTCGTCGCATTTCACAGCCCCGCCCCACCTGCAGGTAGTGAATCACACTGCTTACACGGTTGGTTCGGATACGCCAACGGCGACGACCCGGAGGTCGCCGCCGTTGGTGAGTTGTCGACTGCTGGATATCAGGCGGTCGGCGTGGCGCCGAGCACGCGCTGGATGTCCGGCTTCATCTGCTGCAGCTGCTGGCCCCAGTACGGCCAGTCGTGCACACCGTCGGCCGGGAAGTTGAAGACGCCGTTCGTGCCGCCGTCAGCGAGATAGGTGTCCTTGAAGGTCTTGTTGGTACGCAACGTCAAGCCTTCGAGGAACTTCGCGTTGAACAGGTTGCCCGCGCTCGCGCCCGAGCTCAGCTCCGACGGCTTGCCGTTACCGCAGTAGATCCAGATGCGAGTGTTGTTGGCGATCAGCTTCTGGATGTTGACGAACGGGTCGTTGCGCTTCCAGGCACTGTTCGGGTCCTCGGTCGGGCCCCACATGTCATTGGCCTTGAAGCCGCCGGCGTCACCCATCGAGATGTTCACCAGCGCGGGCCACCAACCCTCGGAGAGGTTCAGGAAGCCCGACAGCGACGCCGCGTACGGGAACTGCTCAGGGTGGTAGATCGCCAGCGTCAGCGCGGCCGAGCCCGCCATGGACAGACCGACCGCGGCGCTGCCGGTCGGCTTGACCTGACGGTTGGCGGCCAGCCAGCTGGGCAGCTCCTGGGTCAGGAACGTCTCCCACTTGTAGGTCTGGCAACCATTCTTGCCGCAGGCCGGCTTGTACCAGTCCGAGTAGAAGCTGGACTGGCCACCGACGGGCATGATGACCGACAGGCCGGAGTTGTAGTACCACTCGAACGCGGGGGTGTTGATGTCCCAGCCGTTGAAGTCGTCCTGCGCGCGCAGACCGTCGAGCAGGTAGACCGCGGGCGAGTTGGGGCCGCCGCTTTGGAACTGGACCTTGATGTCGCGTCCCATGCCTGCGGACGGCACTTCGAGGTACTCGACCGGCAGGCCGGGCTTGGAGAATGCTCCCGCCGTTGCGGAGCCGCCGACGACGCCGATCAGGCCGGGCAGCACGGCGGCAGCCGCGGCAGCGACTGTCAGCCGGCGCAGCCAAACGCCGCGCAACTTCTCAACGAACTTCATGTATTTCCATCCTTTTTCGGGGGCCGCACCGCATGCGATCCACGCAGCCGTGCCCTGGTAGTCAACCACATGTGTCGTGATCGTTCCTCTTCAGAGATGTTGCCGTGACCGCCCTCTCACCGGTTTATGGTGGCGATGAGGTCGGGTTTCAGTGCCGCGAGTTGAGCTCCCCAGTAGGGCCACGAATGGTTGCCCGACGGCGGGAATTCGAACGTCGCTCCTGTGCCGCCGGCGGCTGTGTAGGCGGCCTGAAAATCTTTGTTGCTCTTGATCGCCATCGACTCCAGGCTGGTGGCGCTCAGCGCCGCGCCTGGGTCGCCGCCGACGTCGAGATCGGTCTGCCCACCAGGCGCGCAGTAGATCCACAGCCGGGTGCCGTTGTGTGCGATCGTGGCGGCCTGGACCACCGGGTCATTGCGCTTCCACGCCGGATCCCACGGTGGACCCCACATGTTGTCGACGTTGTAGCCGCCGGCGTCGAGCATGGCCACCCGGATGGCTTGCTGCATCAGCAGCGCCGAGGGATTGAGGAAGCCCGACAGCGAGGCCGCGTAGACGAACTGTTGCGGGTGGTAGGCCGACAGGATCAGGGCGGCCCCACCCGACATCGACAGGCCGACGACGGCGTTGCCGGTCGACGAAACCTGCCTGTTGGCGGCCAGCCATTGCGGGAGCTCGCTGGTGAGGAACGTCTCCCACTTGTAGGTGTACGGCTGCTTGTTGAAGCTCGACGGCGAGTACCAGTCGCTGTAGAAGCTGGACTGCCCGCCGACGGGCATGACCACCGAGACTCCGGAGTTGTAGAACCACTCAAAGGCCGGGGTGTTGATGTCCCACCCGCTGTAGTCGTCCTGGGCGCGCAGACCGTCAAGCATGTAGACGGCCTTCGAGCCGGCGGGGCCGCCTTGGAACTCGACGCGGATGTTGCGGCCCATCGACGGTGAATACACATCGAGGTACTCAACCGGAAGGCCTTCTCGGGAGAATGCTGTGGCGTGCGGGACCACGCCCGTCACGGTCGCCAGCGCGGTCATCAGTAGGACGGCGGCGAGGGAGGCTCTCACGGCACGAACCATTCGGTTGCTCAACTCATTCGTTCACGGCACGGCAGAACCGCTGTCGACATTGACATTGGTTTTGCCAAGCGCTTTCACACTTGACCTGTGTATCGCCGCAAACTGACCGCAGCGTTACCGGCTAGAGCCCGGCTGGCAAACTAAACTACCGCGCCGGCGACGCAATCGTGAAACCCGCTGCACCGAAGGGTTCTTTGCGGCCGTGCTCACCGATTTGCGGTATGTGTCACACGTAACATCTTGCACTCGGCCCACTTTGGCCACATCGCGACGGCGGAAACTGACGGGACGGTCAGGGACCGGTAGCAGGCAGGCCCTTATATGGGGTGCCCTTCAACGGCGGCTCCGCAAGACCGCAACGCGCCAGCTCGTACTGCGGAACGCGATCGATGCGGTATCGGGTGAAATCGATCGCGTGCAACACATTTGACATGAAGCGGCGGATACCCAGCGGGCCCCGGATGGAATTGAACATCGCGTCGGTCTCGGGACACCCCAGCGCCACCTCGGCCTCGGCGATCCACCCCTCGTCGAGGTACGGCGGCACGTACGGGTGCTCCTTGAGCCAAGGCCCCTCGGCAACGGCCCAGTCCGGGAAGAGGTCCTTGTCGTGGCCGATCCGGGCATCCGTCAGCCGCGCGGTGTGCGCGGCGATCGGGTTGGCCAGACCGATCTGGTCGATCACCCTCACGTTCAGCCCGACGTTCATACCGAGCATGCCGAGGTTGGTGAAAAAGATTGTGTGCGGTGCTATTTGGCGACGCCAGGTATCCATCGAGACACCCGGTGGAGGTGGTGGCGGCGGATAGGCGGGCACCACATCCCACTGGTCGTAGTTTCCGGACGGCAGCAGCAGCGCACCATCGGGTGTGTTTGCGATCGCGGCAAGCACCGCCCGCATCCGCGGGTAGTCCAGGTAATCGGCGGCGGTCAGTGGGTGAGCATGGCCTGTGGCCTGCGAGTAGAACCGCCGCTCGTCGACGATGCCCGAATAGGTCACCCGAGTGGCGTCGGCGCCCAACCCCGGCGAGTTCGCCGCCCACAGCGACCAGCCGACCAGTCCCAACCACAGCGCGATCGTCGCGCCCGCGAGCACCGTGGCGCGCTCGCGGGAGAAGGTGAAGGTGTCGGGTAGCACGACCGGGATGACCGCGACGGGAGTCAGCAGGCAGAACAGGGGCGTCAACAACACCCGGCCGTGCATGAAGTCGCCGCCCTGCCGGATCCAATACAGACCCTGCAGCAGGCCACTGACGAGCATGAAAATCACGACGGCAGTGGGACTTTGGATCCTGCGTGCCAGCCGCCGGCGGTCGCCGGGCGGATCCGGCGCGCCGACCCGCGACGAGGTGTCACGCGCTGCCACCACCACCGCGCCCAGTGCGATCACCAGCAGCGCAGCCAACCACAGCGCATAGGGCTGGTTGAAGTTGGCCAGATAGATCAGGCCCTGCCCCCACTTGTCCCCCGAGGCATCCTTGGCCAGCGCGGTCTGCGGGAAAAGCAGTGCGTAGTAACCCATCCGGAAGATCTGATAGCCCACCGGGAACAAGCCACCGGCGACCACGATGATCACACGGGTGGTCCAGCCGCTGGCGGCCACGAGCATCATGACCAGTGCGAGTCCGCCGATCAGGGCGAGTTCGGGCCGCACCAGCACGCTCAAGCCCGCGACAAAGGCCAGCGCGGCGGTGAAGACCCGGCCACCTCGCTGCAGCCGGGGTGCCTGCGCCCAGCAGACCATCATCCACCACAGCAAGCCGATCCACGCCAGCACCAGGCCGTTCTCCAGACCCGAGGTGGCGAAGTCCCGTGCGGGCGGGATCGCGATGTAGGCCAGGGCCCCTGCGGGCAGCAACACGGCTCGGCGGCCTATCAGACCGGGCGTGAATAGTCTTGCGGTGCCGAGCATTATCAGCACCACACCGGCCACGGACAAGCTGAGCGCAAGCGCAAGCGCGACGTACTCCAACTGCACCGGACCGGCGATCAGCGCGCCGAGATAGTTCAGGTAGGTCCAGAGCGTGGAGGTATTGGATTCCACCCGTTCGCCGGCGTTGAACACCGGCCCGTTGCCGGCCAGCAGGTTGCGCACCGTGCGCAGCACGATCAGACCGTCATCGGCGATCCAGCGGCGCTGCCAGGCACCCCACGTCCACAGCACCGCGGTCACCACGACGCCGATCCAGAGGCTTATCCGGGCCGGGCGGCGCCCGGTCGGCGCGGCCGAAACCGGGTCAGGCGTCAGGTGCTCAACTGAAGGCGATCGCTGCACCGATGGTCCCGATCCACGCCAGCAACAGCAGCTGCAGTACCCGATCCTTCAACGCGATGTCTTCGGGTTCGCCGGCCAATCCGCCGTCGACGTCGACCGCGTACCGCAGGATCGCGATGGTGATCGGAATGATCGTGACGGCGTACCAGGACGCGTTGGCCCCGTCCCGCTCGAAAGCCCACAGGCTGTAACAGACCACCATCGCGGTGGCCGCCACCGTCCAGACGAACCGCAGGTAGGAGGCTGTGTAACTCTCGAGCGACTTACGAATCTTGGCGCCGGTGCGTTCGGCGAGTTGTAGTTCGGCATAACGCTTTCCGGCCACCATAAACAACGATCCGAAGGTCATCACCAACAGGAACCATTGCGATAGCGGGATCCCCGCCGCCGCGCCGCCGGCGATGGCACGGATCAGGTAAGCCGACGACACGATGCAGATATCCAGCACCGCTTGGTGTTTGAGCCCGAAGCAATAGGCGAGCTGCATGGCGATGTACACGCCGATCACAATGAGGAGATTCACCGAGGCCAGCAGCGAGAGCCCCAGCGCGGCGATGCCCAGCACGACGGCCAACGAGTACGCCAGCCCCGGCGGAACCACTCCCGCGGCGATCGGGCGGAACCGCTTGGTCGGGTGCTGACGGTCCGCTTCGACGTCCCGCGAGTCATTGACCAGGTAGATGCAGGAGGCGGCCAGCGAGAACGCGGCGAACGCGATCAAAATCTTGACCGCGACCTCTTTGTAGTCGTACTGCACGTTGCCGCCGAGCGCGGCGATCGGGGCGAGCAGCACGAGCAGGTTCTTGACCCACTGGCGAGGGCGAATGGCCTTGATGATCCCGGTGAACAGATTGCTCGGCGGTCCGGCGACCCGCGCCGCCCCCTCACTCATGGGCGCTCATTTCCGCTTCTCCTTCTGCGGTGCGGCGACACGGCCGGCCGTCGTCGCGACAACGGCGCCGACCGCCGCCCCGGCGAGCACGTCAGTCGGGTAGTGCACGCCGAGCACCAACCGCGACAGGGCCATCGCGGGCACCACTGCCAGCGGCAGCCGTGAGCGGGTGGCCCGGCTCAGCAGCATAGCCGCGGCAGTCGTGGAGGTGGCGTGCGCCGAGGGAAAGCTCAGCGCGCTGGGCGTGCCGACGTTGACCGCGACCGCGGGGTGATTCGGGCGCGCGCGGCGCACCACCAGCTTGATCGCGATCGCGGCCGCGTGTGCGGCCACCGCGCCGGCGCCGACCAGCACCCAGTCCCTGCGCCGCTTCGGCATGGCCAGCGCACCGAGCGCCGACACGGCCACCCAGCCCTGGGCATGTTCGCCGAAGTGCGACATCGCGCGGGCCACCTCGATCACCCGGGGCGTACCCAAGGTCGATTGGATGGTGACCAGCGCGGCGATCTCACCGCTCACGGGCGGCGCGACCGGCTCGACCTCAGCCATGGCTGGACGAGCTCTCGAGCAACACCGTTTCCCACTTCTCCTTGCTCGACAGGCTCGGCAGTGCGTCTCGGTAGACCTTGCGCATCCGGTTGAACTTGCGCGCCAGCTGCACCTGGCGGCGCGTCGAAGCCCGCAGTAGCGCAAACATTTTCGCTCGATCGCGCTGCCGGTAGACCACGCCGCGGCCGTCGGCGGTGGTGACGGTGACGCCGTCGACCCGGGACAGCGAGAACCACCGGGCGTCCTGGGTCGCGACGTTGATCTGCGGACGCTCATGGTGGACGGGATCGTGCGGCCTCAGCTGGTGGGCCACACCGCGGGCGAGCCGCACAGCGATCGACAGCGGGTTGGTCGGGATGCTGACTTTGCGCCGCCACCGCTTGTCCGACGGCGTGGGCAATGTGGTCGCGCTGGGCAGCACCACGGCGTCAGGAAACTGCGACCGCAGCTGGCGGACTTCCGGAAGGGCCGACTCGAGGATCGAGAAGATGTGTTCGGGCCCCTCGAGGAAATCGTCCATCGCCTTGTTCTGGATCGCGACAGTCGAATACTCAAGGCAGAGAAGGTGTTTGAGGGTTGCCTTCATGTGGCTGGCGATCAGGCCGCGGACGTTTCCATCCCAATGCAGAGCGGCTACCACCAACCGGTTGCGCAGGTGGAAGTACGCCTGCCAGTCGATGGCGTCGTCCTTGTCGCTCCACGCCATGTGCCAGATCGCGGCGCCGGGCAGCGTGACGGTGGGATAGCCGTGCTCGCCGGCCCGCAGGCCGTAGTCCGCGTCGTCCCATTTGATGAACAGCGGCAGCGGCTGACCGAGCTCCTCGGCGACCTGCCGCGGGATCATGCACATCCACCAGCCGTTGTAGTCGACGTCGATCCGGCGGTGCAGCAGCCGGCTGCGATATTCCTCTTCGTCGTTCAGCGGGTACTTGGCGAAGTTGTGGTCGTACTCGGTGTTGACCGCACCGGTCCACATGAAGTTGGCCGAGTCGACCATCTCACCCATGACGTGCAGGTGACTGGGCTCCTGCAGGTTGAGCATCTGGCCGCCGACCAGGGTCGGAACCTTCGCAAATCGGTTGAGCGCCAAGGCCCGAAGGATCGAGTCGGGCTCGATGCGGATGTCGTCGTCCATGAACAGGATCTGTTCGCAGTCGGTGTTCTTCAGCGCCTCGTACATCACCCGGCTGTAACCGCCCGAACCGCCCAGGTTGGGCTGGTTGTGTATCGACAGACGCGAGCCCAGCGCCGCGGCGGCGGCGTCGAATCCAGGATGGTCTTTCGCCTTCTGAGTTCCTTGATCCGACACGATTACGCCGGTGATCACGTTGTCCACCAACGGATCCGACGTCAGCGCCGCCAGCGCGTTGACACAGTCCGCGGGTCGATTGAAGGTCGGAATGCCCACGACGACGCTGGCCCGGCCCGGCGCGGGCACCGGAGCGTACCAACCCGCCTCGTGGACCGTGGTCTTGGTGTCGGTGGTGATGTCGAACCAGACCCAGCCGCCGTCTTCGAACGGGTCCAGGCCGATCTCGAATTCCGCAGAGGTCCGCGTCGTCGCATCCGGGCTGCTGACCTCGGTGCCGCCGACGGTGATTCGGGCACCGGTGGCCTTGGACCGGTAGACGTCGACGCGGGCCGATCCGGTGATCTCGACGCGCAGCACCACCGAGTCGAGCGTCGACCAGCGTCGCCAATAGCTGGCCGGGAAGGCGTTGAAGTAGGTCGCGAACGAGACTTCAGACTCCGCGCCGATCTCCAAGGAGGTACGGGTGGGCGCGTGCGCCCGGCGCGCGTTGGTGTCGGACTCTTCGATGTAAAGCTTGCGGACGTCGAGCGGCTCGCCGGGACGCGGGAGGATCACCCGCGCCAGCAGGCTGACGGCCTTGGTTTCACCGGCCGCGATCGGGCCGGACGGAATGTCGCTCATTCTGTGCTGCTTTCGGTCAGCGGAGTCCCGTCGCGCAGGTGCGGCGCCAGGGTGTTGTCGTACATGTTCAGCGCGCTGGCGATCGCCATGTGCATGTCCAGGTATTGGTATGTGCCCAGCCTGCCACCGAAAAGCACCTTGTTCGCGGACGTCTCCTCCCGCGCCCGGGTGCGGTAAGCGGCCAGCAGCGCGCGGTCGGACTCGGTGTTGATCGGGTAGTACGGCTCGTCATCGTCGTCGGCGAACCGGGAGTACTCGCGCATGATGACCGTCTTGTCGGTCGGGTACTCGCGCTCCGGGTGGAAGTGACGGAACTCGTGGATGCGGGTGTAAGGGACGTCGAGGTCGTTGTAGTTCATCACCGGGGTGCCTTGGAAGTCCCCGCATGGGAGCACCTCCAGTTCGAAGTCCAGGGTGCGCCAGCCCAACCGACCCTCGGCGTAGTCGAAGTACCGGTCCAGCGGCCCGGTGTAGATCACCGGGGCCTCGGGGCTGGCGGCCCGCAGTTCATCGCGCACGTCGAACCAGTCGGTGTCCAGCCGGACTTCGATACGGTCGTCGACGGCCATGTTCTCCAGCCACTTCGTGTAGCCCTCGACCGGCAGGCCCTCGTAGGTGTCGTTGAAGTAGCGGTTGTCAAACGTGTAGCGCACCGGCAGGCGGCTGATGACTGCTGCCGGGAGTTCGGCCGGGTCGGTCTGCCACTGCTTGGCGGTGTAGCCCTTGACGAAGGCCTCGTAGAGGGGGCGGCCGATCAGCGAGATCGCCTTCTCCTCGAGGTTGGCGGCCTCCTCGGTCTTGAACTCGGCGGCCTGCTCCTGGATCAGCCTGCGAGCCTCGTCGGGGGTGAAGTACTTGCCGAAGAACTGTGCCACCAGTCCGAGCCCCATCGGAAACTGGTAGGCCTGCCCGCCGTGCATGGCGAACACCCTGTGCTGATATCCGGTGAAATCGGTGAACTGCCGGACGTAGTCCCACACCCTCTGGTTGGAGGTGTGAAACAGGTGGGCACCGTAGCGGTGGATCTCGATGCCGGTCTGCGGCTCCGGCTCGGAGTAGGCGTTGCCGCCGATGTGCGACCGGCGTTCGACGACCAGGACCCGCTTGCCCAGCTGGCTGGCCACCCGCTCGGCGATGGTCAGGCCGAAGAAGCCGGAGCCGACGACGAAGAGGTCGAAGGAGCCGGGGGCCGCCCCGGAATTTTGACCGGCGGGCAGGAGCGAAGCGACCGGGGATTCTGAACTGCTCATCGGCGCCTAGGTTATCGGACCGGCGCGGTGTGACCCGCATCGCAAGCCCGGACCCCGGCGGGAAATCAGATGCGCCGGTAACGATCCAAGGTCGCAATTGGCTCACGATTCAGCATCGTCACTCTAGACACACCAGTCACAGCCTTAACATCAATCACGTTGGCTTCGGATTCGGCGCACGGCCGTTTCCGAGTCCCCACGAAGTGATCAGACACGAACGTTGTCTAGATATTGAGGAGACTTCCGTGCCTAACAGCCGTCGACGCAAGCTCTCGACAGCCATGAGCGCAGTCGCCGCATTGGCCGTCGCAAGTCCAATTGCAGCTATTGGTGTGGTCGAACTGACCGCCGCCCCGCAGAAGGCGCCCGAGCATCGCGATTTCGTTCGCGCCGCCGTGGTGACCGACCTGCCCAACGAGTTGATGTCCGCGCTACAGCAGGGTCTGTCGCAGTTCGGGATCAACCTGCCGCCACTGCCGACGGGCCTGAGCCCAGCCGGAGCCCAGCCGGCGCAGGCAGGTCCGACGCTGACCACCCCGGGCTTGACTGCGCCGGGTCTGACGACCCCTGGTCTGACCACACCGGGGCTCACCACCCCGAGTCTGACCGCGCCGGGTCTGACCACACCGGGTCTGACCACACCGGGGCTCACCACCCCGAGTCTGACGACTCCCGGTCTGACCACACCGGGTCTGACCACCCCCGGTCTGACCACCCCCGGTCTGACCACCCCCGGTCTGACCACCCCCGGTCTGACCACGCCCGGCCTCACCACGCCGAGCGTCACCGCCCCGGGTCTCACCACACCTGGCCTCACCACGCCAGGGGCCACCCTGCCGTCGGCGTCGTTGACCGATCCCGGGTTGACCAACCCGGCACTGACGACTCCGCAGCTCGGCACCACTCCGTCGCTGGCAACACCGGGCTTGACCAGCCCCTCGGCGACGGGCCTCGGCCTGCCCAGCGAGCAGCCGATCAGCGCTCCGCTGGGTCCGGTGAACGGGACCTATCCGATCCTCGGGGATCCCTCGCTGGCCATGCCCAGCGCACCCGCCGCCTCCGGCGGCATCATCAGCGATCTCAGCAGCGCCGCCAACCAACTCGGCGTCGGCCAGGCGATCGACCTGCTCAAGGGTGTGGTGATGCCGTCAATCACCCAGGCCATGCAGGGCGCCTCGGCCGCCGCAGCCGCTCCCGCGGCAGCCCCAGCCCCCGCCGGTTGAGAAAAGACCTGCGTCGGAACGGCACCGCAGGGTGGGTCAGGCCGCTAGGGCAGTGAACCCGGAGAGGCCCCTGCGGTGCCGTTGCAGGCATCAAGTATCACTTTCTTCACACTGGCCCGTGTCGAAACAGTGGTATCAGAGGGCGCATACGTAACATCGCCTTGTGCTGCCCCGCCGACCTGCGCCGACGCTCGTGTTCACCGCAATCGCGGCGACCGTCGTCATCCTGCCGTGGGCAATCACCGGCGTGCCCGGATCAGAACGCCCCGACGGGCCGAAGGCAGCCGACACCGTGCTCTCGCAGCAACCGCTGACCGGCGTCGGCGGCGGAGTGACCGTGCGCGAGATCAGCCAGCCGACACCGTTCTCGATGGTGGCCCTCACGGGGACCGACCTGACCGGAACATCGGCGCGGGTACGTGCCAAGCGCCCGGACGGCAGCTGGGGCCCGTGGTACACCGCGGACACTCTGGAATCGAACGCCGACGACAACCAGCACGGCGGCCCCCGCGGCACCGACCCGGTGTTCGTGGGAACCACCACATCGGTGCAGATCGCAGTCACCCGGCCGCCGAACGCGCCGGTCACCACCGCCCCATCCGAGACCGGCAAGGAACTCGGCTACGTGCCCGCCACCGCCGAACAGCCGTTCGCACAGAACATCTCGGCAGTGTTGATCACCCCGCCACCGAAGGCGCCGGTCGACTCGCAGTGGCAGCCGCCGACGGCCGCACTGGGCCCAGGCCAACCACCGAACATCATCAGCCGCGCCCAGTGGGGCGCCGACGAACACATCCGCTGCGGTAACCCCTCCTACGGCAACGGAATTCGCGCCGCAGTGGTACACCACACGGCAGGCAGCAACGACTACGCACCCGAAGACTCCGCCGCGATCGTCCGGGCGATCTACGCCTACCACACCCGCACCCTGGGCTGGTGCGACATCGCCTACAACGCATTGGTCGACAAGTACGGCCAGGTGTTCGAGGGCCGTGCCGGGGGCATCACAAAAGACGTACTCGGTTCGCACACAGGCGGTTTCAATACCGACGTCTGGGGTGTGTCGATGATCGGCGACTTCGAGGACGTGCCGCCCACCGACATCCTGGTCCGGACGGTCGGCAGGCTGCTGGGCTGGCGCCTCGGCCTGGACCACGTCAACCCACTGGGCACCACGATGCTGCGGTCGGCCGGAGGCGACTACACGTTCTACCCCGCCGGCGCCACGCCGACGCTGCCGACCATCTTCGCGCACCGCGACGTCGGCAACACCGCATGCCCGGGTAATGCCGGCTATGCGGCACTGAACCAGATTCGTGACATCGCGTCGAGGTTCAACAGGCCACCGGACCTGATGGATTCGCTGCGCGGCGGTGCGATTCTGGCCAAGTGGGAAGCCATGGGCGGCAAGGATTCACCGCTCGGGATGCCGACGACGCCGGAAGCCGCGGCCGACGGCAACGCGCGGTATGTGACCTTCGAACACGGCGCCGTGTATTGGTCGCCGACCACCGACGCGCAGCCGCTGACCGGTGCGATCTACGAGGCCTGGGCATCGCTGGGCTATGAACGTGGAGCGCTGGGCCTGCCGACCAGCGGCGAGATCCAGGAACCCGAGTGGATTGTGCAGAACTTCCAGCACGGCACCCTCAACTTCGACCGCCAGACGCACAACGTGCTGCGGGTGGTCGACGGGCTGACCCTGGTGATGCCGCCGCCACCGGCCGACGGGCCGCCGGTGCAGCTCGAGCGGTTCAGCCGCATCACCAATCCGATCGCCTAGGTCTACAGCCACCATCGTTCGAGGACCCGGGCCAGGCCATCGTCGGCGTTCGTCGCGGTCACCTCATTGGCGGCAGCGACCGCCTCCGGGTGCGCGTTGCCCATCGCGACGCCGAGGCCCGCCCAGCGCAGCATCGGTACGTCGTTGGGCATGTCGCCGAAGGCGACCACATCCTCGGCGGCGATCCCCAGCGGCCGGGCGATGTGTTCCACGCCGGTCGCCTTACTGGTTCCGATCGGGTTGATCTCGATCAGGCCGTTATTGGTCGAGTAGGTGATATCACCCTGCGGGCCAATATGTTTCGCGAGCTCGACCGCCATGTCCGCGCTGAGGGCGCCGGCCTTGCGGATCAGCAGCTTCACCGCGGGCGCACTGAGCAGGTCCTCGATCGCGACTTCGGTGTTGTCGGGGTTGAGCCAGGCGTGCTCGTAACCGGGTGAGCTGACGAACTGCGGCGTGGCCGAGTCGTGCGCGCTTCGGCCGACCCGCTCCACCGCCAGACCCACACCCGGTATCACCCGGGTGGCGATGTCGGCGAGTTCGGTGAGGACCTCGACCGACAGGGTGCGCGCGGAAATGATGCGGTCCTGATCGGCGTCGTAGATCACGGCACCGTTGGCGCACACCGCCATCGGCGCGAATCCCAATTCCTCGACCACCGGTGGCACCCAGCGCGGCGGGCGGCCGGTCGCCAACACGAACGCGACGCCCGAGGCCACCGCCGCCTGCACCGCGCTGCGGGTGCGCGCCGTGACGTGCTCGTCATCGTCGAGGAGGGTGCCATCCACATCGGTGGCGATCATCGCGGGCAGCATCAGCGGCGTTCCCCCGTGCGGCGCGCACGCTCGGCCAACTCGGCCTCGTCGCGCCGCTTGGCTTCGTCCAGAGTCGGTGCGCCGCCTCCGAGTTCGGCCGGCACCCAGTATTCGCCTGCCGGGTGCGGATACGCCAACTGGACCTCACGCAGTATCGTGCTCATCTGCTCTCTGAGCGCACCTTCCAGATCGCGGGCTGTGCCTACCGGCGGCAGCGCCCGCCCGTACCGCACGGTGAATGGAGTCTTGCTGCGGCCCAACCGTTTCGGGTGATCTTTGGTCCATACCCGATGAGCGCCCCAGACGATGCAGGGGACGATGGGAACCTGCGCCTCCAGGGCCATCCGCGCGGCCCCGCTCTTGAAGTCCTTCAACACGAACGCCCGGCTGATGGTGGCCTCGGGATAGACCCCGACGAGCTCGCCGGCCCTGAGCGCGCGCACCGCTGCGGCGTAGGCATCGGCGCCGGCAGCCCGGTTCACCGGGATGGTGCCCGTGTGCTTGATCAAAAAGTTCACCGTCCGCACATTTTGCATCTCGGCCTTGATCATGAATCGGATGCGGCGTCTGCGTTGGCGGGTACCCAACGCGGCCGGCAGGAAATCGACATAGCCGGTGTGGTTGATCGCGACCACGGCACCACCGCGGGCGGGAATGTTGTCGAGACCCTCGAAGGTGATCGTTGACCCCACTGCCCGGACCGCCATCGAGGCGAGGATCTCCAGGGAGCGAAAAACGGGTTCCATGGCGGCTACCCCGGCGGGTCAGGGCGTTGTGCCCTCTTGGCCGCTTTCTCGGCAGCCTCGGCCGCGTCCATCGCAGATGCTTCGGCCAACGTCGGAGCACCCCCGCCCAACCGGTGCGGCACCCAGAACTCGCCGGCGGGATGCGGGCCGTAGCTGTCCTGCACCTGTTCGAGCAGATGCTGCATACGCGAGTGCAGCAGCGCGGTCAGTTCATTGGCGGGCAGCGTCGGTGCGATGGGCTCCCCGACCGCGATCGCGATCGGCACCTTGGGCCGCCACATCTTGCGCGGACGGCCCTTGGTCCAGATGCGCTGAGCGCCCCACACGATGTGCGGAATGATCGGGACGTCGGCGGCGATCGCCATGCGCGCCGCCCCGGACTTGAATTCTTTGAGCTCGAAGCTGCGGCTGATCGTTGCTTCGGGGTAGACGCCGACCAGTTCGCCGGCCTTCAGCGCCAGGCAGGCCGCGTCGAAGGAGGCAGCGCCACTGGCCCGGTCCACCGGGATGTGGCGCAGGCTGCGCATGATCGGACCGGTGATCTTGGCGTCGAAGACCTCTTGTTTGGCCATGAACCGCACCTTGCGGCCGCGGCCCTGCAGGTAGGCGGGCAGCCCGGCGAACGTGAAGTCGAAATAGCTGGTGTGGTTGATGGCCACGACAGCACCACCGGTCACGGGTAGGTTCTCGACGCCGGTCACGGTGAACTTCAAGCCCTGCGCCCGCCACGTCAGGCGGGCGAGCTGAATGACCGTTCCATATACCGGTTCCACAGCGGTCAGCCTAGCTCGCGAACCGTCGGCGGCTAAGCTCGTGGCTGGTGCAGTTACCACGGAAAAGGGGATTTGTGCAGGTCACCAGCATCGGTCACGCCGGCTTTCGGATCGACACCCAGGCAGGAAGCATCCTGTGCGACCCGTGGCTGAACCCTGCCTATTTCGGTTCGTGGTTCGTCTTCCCCGACAACAGCGCCCTGGACTGGGCCGCGCTGGGCGATTGCGACTACCTCTACGTCTCGCACCTGCACAAAGATCACTTCGACCCCAAGCTGCTTGCCGAGTACGTCAACAAGGACGCGGTCGTCCTGCTGCCGGACTTCCCGGTGCCCGACCTGAAGCGCGAACTCGAGGCGCTGGGCTTCCACCGCTTCTTCGAGACCACCGACTCCGTGAAGCATCGGGTCAGCGGGCCCAAGGGTGAGCTGGACGTGATGATCGTGGCGCTGCGGGCCCCGGCCGACGGCCCGATCGGCGATTCCGGACTGGTCGTCTCCGACGGCACCACGACGGTGTTCAACATGAACGACTCGCGGCCGCTGGCGGTGGACCTACTGGCCGATGCATTCGGGCATATCGACGTGCACATGCTGCAGTACTCGGGCGCGATCTGGTACCCGATGGTCTACGACATGCCCGAGCGCGCCAAGCAGTCGTTCGGCACTCAGAAGCGCCAGCGCGGTATGGACCGCTGCAGGCAGTTCATCGCCGATGTCGGTGCCACCTGGGTGATCCCGTCAGCGGGGCCACCATGTTTCCTCGATCCCGAACTTCGCGACCTCAACGACGACCGCGGCGACCCGGCCAACATCTTCCCTGACCAGATGGTCTTCCTGGACCAGATGCGGCGCAACGGCAATGACGGCGGCCTGCTGATGATCCCCGGGTCGAAAGCCGATTTCACCGGGCAGCAATTGAATTCGCTCGAACACCCGATCCCGACCGCCGAGGTGGAGGCGATCTTCACCACCGGCAAGGCCGACTACATCGCTTCCTACGCCGAACGGATGGCGCCGGTGCTGGCCGCCGAGAAGGCGCGGTGGGCGCCGGCGACGGGCGAATCGCTGCTGGAGCCGCTGCGTGCGAAGTTCGAACCGATCATGCTGCAGAGCGACCAGATCTGCGACGGTATCGGCTACGCGGTGGAGCTGCGGGTCGGACCGGAGACCATCGTGGTGGACTTCCCGAAACGGGTTGTGCGGGAGCCGATTGCCGACGAGAAGTTCCGGTACGGCTTCGAGATCGCCCCGGAATTGGTGCGGACTGTTCTGCGTGACGACGAACCGGACTGGGTGAACACCATCTTCCTGTCCACCCGCTTCCGCGCGTGGCGGGTGGGCGGTTACAACGAGTACCTGTACACCTTCTTCAAGTGCCTGACCGATGAGCGGATCGCGTATGCCGACGGCTGGTTCGCCGAGACCCACGACGACAGCAGCGACGTGGAGATCGGTGGGTACACGATGCAGCGCCGCTGCCCGCACCTGAAAGCCGACCTGTCGAAATTCGGTGTGGTGGAGGGCTCGACGTTGACGTGCAACCTGCACGGCTGGCAGTGGAATCTGGAGACCGGACGGTGCCTGACCACCAAAGGCCACGAGCTGCGGTGTTCTCGGCAATGACCGCCCCGGCGCAGCAGCACTACGACGACGGTCTGGTCCAACTGGACCGTTACGCACTCACGTTGCGGCGCTACCACTTTCCATCGGGTACCGCGAAAGTGATTCCCCTGCAGTCGATCCGGGGATACAAGGCCGAGCCGCTCGGGTTCTGGATGCAGCGCTTCCGGCTCTGGGGCAGCTCTGATCTGCGCCGCTGGCTCCCGCTGGACATCTACCGTCCGGTGAAATCCACGCTGGTGACCCTCGACGTGCCCGGGACCTATCCGAGTCCGGCGTTCACCCCGGTCAAGCCGCAGGAGTTCCTGGCGGTGCTGAACGAGCTGCTCGCGGGCTAAGACCGCTGTCCCAGACGATGAGAGCGGCAGCGTCACCCCTGGTGGTCCGCTGACGGGACGGACTACCAGGGGTGCAGAAGCTGCGATTACGAGGCGCCGCTGTGCGCCCGGGCCTTCCCGGAGCTTCCCCCGCTACGGCCACTGCCGCCTTGGCCCTTCTTGGATCCCTCGCTCCGCTGGCCGCCTGCGGTACTGCCTGCCCCGGATCCCGTTTCGGAACTTGCACCGGCGGCTGCTGTCGGGCTGGTGGTCGCTCCGGGAACCGCCTTGTTGGCATCGCTGGTCTCTGTCTTCTTGAGCGACGCACCCGTGCTCGGAACCGAGTCGGTGGCGGCCGAGCTGTCGGCGTTGCCCGCCCCTGCTGAGCCCTCGGTCGGAGTCTCCTTGGACGGGGTCGCAACCTCTGCGGTCGGGGCGGCCGACCGTGCGGCCACAGCCGCCGACGACGGCGGTGCCGGCGCACCCAGTGCCTGGGCAATCGTGTCCCGAGCGGCCAACAGGCTGGCGATCAATCCCGACGAGAAGGCGCCCGTATACGGGCTGAGGATCCCCACGGTGCCCTGTGCCGAATATCCGTTGAGGAAGGCATCCGTCACTGCGGCGGGGATCTTGATGAGGGTGCGGATGGCCGCCGCAACATCGCCGGCGTGCAGCGAGTCAACGACGAGTTGCCCGGCGTCACCAAATGCGTACGTGGCCCCCGCGATCGGTGAGATTGCGGAAAGGCCGACGCCCAGAAGAATGTTCGGCAGCGCATTGAGCACGTTGGAGACGTTCTTCGCGATTTCTCCGGGGATGTTGAAGACCGGGAGCAGGCTGATCAGAGGGGCCAGCACCAGTCCGAGACCACCCTGGAACAGCGTCTGCACCGCTGCGCTGAACTGTCCGGCCGCCAGCTGCTGAGTGGCGGTGAGGAACGCCTCGGGCAGCGCCGTCACGCCGGCGACGAGTCCGCCGAAGGCACCTCCCAGCGCCGTCGAGACCGTAGCGGCGTTGGCAAGTTGGTTGGTGATGATCTGCTGGATGATCGGATCCGGGCTGCCTTGCACCTGAGTTCCCAGCGCGGCGATGTTGGTGAATGAGGTCTCGATGACCTGGACCCAAGTGGGCAGGCTCTGCGACGTCGACGCAAGTGCCGTCGCAAGGGTCGACATGTGGATAGCCGGCACCTGCATGTCCGGCACCGTCATCGAAATCGGCGACGCGACGATCGCGCTCGCACCGACGATCGCGATGCCCGCGGAAACCTTCGAACGCAGCAGTACCTGCATTGCTTCTCCCTACTCCGTAGTAACGTTACGGAGACGTAACTTACTTTAACGTAAGTTACGGTGTCACCGATTTCGACAAACTCCCGAACATCGAGAATCGGCGCAACCCGTTCGTACGCCAATCGGCGGTGCGCAGCCACCAACCGGCCTGCGTCGAGATCGACGACATGGCGCGATTTAGTCGCACCTTGGCGCCCACACGTCGGTTTGGGCGCAGCGGGAAATGGGACTAGGGCTCCCAGACCAACTGGCGCAGTTCGGATGCCGCATCGCTCTCGGTGTCATACACCCGCACGATGGCCTCATCACCGGGCTGCAGGTACGTCGACTCCCCCAGCTTGGTGTAGCGCGTCGCACCGATGCCGATCAGAACCCGCTCAGGACGCCCGGACGCGACCATCAGCGCTCCGACATCCTCCAAAGGTGTATCGGGAGAGCCTTTTTGGTTGGCCAGTCGTTCGACGATCCAGTCCAGCAGCACCTCGCCGTAATACGAGTAGCCCAGCAGTGGGCTGTCCACTCCGTACTCGTGATGCACGCCGTCTGCGGTGCGCAGATGGCACAGCAGCCGCAGAGTCGCGGTCGGGCCGTCCGGGGTGAGGTCGCTGATGTCGAAGAACTGGTGCGCAACGCCTTTGGAGGAGTGGCCCCAGTTCTTCTTGTGGCTGATCTTGGCCGCGTTGGGCCGACGGATCGAGCAGTCGTTGAACGCGCCGAGCGCAAACGGCCGCAGCGTGACCACAGTGTCGCCCTCCCACACCACGTCACAGGCCAGCCCGACCTCGGGCTCGATCTGCAGATTGAGCGGGCCGTCGGCCTCTGTCGTCTTGGGCACCATCAACGCGTCGTGGGACAGCGGGAACTCACCCAGGAAGCTGTCATTCCCGGGTGCGTACCACGGGAAGATTCCCTTGGGGGCGGCACCCTCGCTGGTGACGTTGACGAAATCGACTGCCTCGCCGGCCTGTTCGAGGTGGCCTGCAAAATTCCCGGCCACGCCGAAGCCGAACCAGCCACGCACCTCATCGAGGTCGAGTTCGATCACGGTTGCAGGACCTCCGTCCCAACGTAGGGCACCAGGGCGGCGGGAACACGCACGCTGCCGTCAGGCTGCTGATGGTTCTCCAGGATCGCTACCAGCCACCGCGTTGTGGCCAGCGTCCCGTTGAGCGTCGCCGCGGTCTGCGGCTTGCCGTTCTCGTCGCGATATCGGGTGGCCAGCCGGCGCGCCTGAAACGTCGTGCAGTTCGACGTCGAGGTCAGCTCGCGGTAGGCCTGCTGAGTGGGAACCCAAGCCTCGCAGTCGAATTTGCGTGCCGCCGACGAACCGAGGTCGCCGGCGGCCACGTCGATCACCCGGTACGGCACGTCGATGAGCTCGAGCATCTCGCGCTGCCAGCCCAGCAGCCGCTGGTGTTCGGCCTCGGCGTCCTCGGGGCGGCAGTAGACGAAGCCCTCCACCTTGTCGAACTGGTGCACCCGAATGATGCCGCGAGTGTCCTTGCCATAACTGCCGGCCTCGCGCCGGAAGCAGGACGACCACCCGGCGTAGCGCAACGGACCGCCCGAGAGGTCGAGGATCTCGTCGGAGTGATAGCCCGCCAGCGGCACCTCGGAGGTGCCGACGAGATAGAGGTCGTCGTCCGCAAGGTGGTAGATCTCGTCGGCGTGGGCACCGAGGAATCCGGTCCCCGCCATCACCTCGGGGCGTACCAGCACCGGCGGGATCATCAGCGTGAAGCCGTTTTCTCCTGCCACCCGCACCGCCAGTTGGAGCAACCCGAGTTGGAGCAGCGCGCCACGGCCGGTCAGGAAGTAGAACCGCGATCCCGACACCTTGGCGCCGCGCTCCATGTCGATGAGCCCCAACGACTCACCCAGTTCGAGATGGTCCTTCGGGTTCTCGATCTCGGGAGGCCGGCCCACCACGTCGAGCACGGTGAAATCGTCCTCGCCGCCAGCCGGAACCCCGGCGATGATGACGTTCTGAATGCCCATGTGCGCGGCCGTCATCGCCGCTTCAGCTTGGGCCTGCTCGGCTTCGGCCGATTTCACTTGCGCGGCAAGCTCTTTGGCGTGCTCGAGCAGCGCGGGCCGATCATCGGGGGACGCCGAACCGACCTTCTTGCTGGCGGCCTTCTGCTCGGCGCGCAGTGAATCGGCTCTCGATATCGCCGCGCGGCGCGCAGTGTCGGCATCCAGCAGGGCGTCGACGAGGCCCGGATCCTCACCACGGCTGAGCTGGGACCGCCGTACCGCATCGGGGTCGTCGCGCAGCAGTTTCAGGTCGATCACGCCCTGAACCCTAGCTAGTTGGCCTCAGCGGCGCGTCGGCCCCTCCGGCCGACGACACAGCACAACCCCATAACATTACAACTGCATCACTTGTCACACGCCTCGCCGCGCCTGCCACAATAGAGGGCGATGCTGCAGCTATCCGAGCGGGACGACGTGACGCCTGACCAGCCCGAACCGGGCACATCGAGGCGAACGTTTCTCGGCACGTTCCAGGCCACGTCGACCCGGCGGGCCCTCCTACTGACCGCGCTCGGCGGCCTTCTGATCGCGGGTGTCGTCACCGCATTGCCGATCGGCTACAACAACCGGCTGGCCGGCTACGCCGGCTCCAACCCGCTGTCGGGCACCAAGGGCACGGCGGCCTTCGCCAACGCCAAGTCCGGCAGCTGTTTGACCTGGGACAAGAGTCCCGACGCAGCCACCATCGTCGACTGCAAAGACGACCACAAGTTCGAGGTGGCCGAGTCCGTCGACATGCGCACCTATCCGGGCAGCGAATACGGTCCCAACGCCGCGCCGCCGAGCGCCGCCCGCATTCAGCAGATCAGCCTCGAGCAATGCCAGCCGGCCGTCGAGCGCTACCTGGGCGACAAGTTCGATCCGAACAGCAAGTTCACGATCAGCATGCTGTGGTCGGGCGACAAGGCCTGGAAGCAGGACGGCGAGCGGCGCATGCTGTGCGGTCTGCAACTGCCGGGGACCGACAACCAGCAGGTCGCCTTCAAGGGCCGGGTGGCCGAGGTCGACCAATCGAAGGTCTGGCCCGCGGGCACGTGCCTCGGCATCGATCCGCCCACCAACCAGCCCACCGACATCCCCGTCGACTGCGGCGCGCCGCACGCCATGGAGGTCACCGGTGCGGTGAACCTCGCGGAGAAGTTCTCCGCCGGGCTGCCGTCGGACGCCGACCAGGACGCCTTCATCAAGGACGCGTGCACCCGGATGACCGACGCCTACCTGGCGCCGGTGCAGCTGCGCTCGACCACCCTGACGCTGATCTACAGCACGATCTCGCTGCCCAGCTGGACCGCCGGCAGCCACCAGGTGGCATGCAGCATCGGCGCCACCCTGGGCAACGGCGGCTGGGCCACGCTGATCAACCCCGCCAAAGGTGCACTGCTGATCAACGGCATGCCGCCGGTCCCGCCTCCGGACATTCCGTCCGAGCGCCTGAACCTTCCGTCGATTCCGTTGTTGCCCGACGTCCCGACGACCACGTATTCGCCGTCGGCCACTGACAACAGCAGCCAGTCCAGCCAGTCCACCCAAACCCAGCACCTGCCGCAGCAGTCGACGGCGACCGCGACCCAAACTCAGACGCCCAGCTCGACCGCGGCACCCACCACCCCCGCCGCCGTGCCCCCGCCGGCCGACGGCAACGTGGTCAACGGTGAACCGGTGCCCCCCGCACCACCGCCACCAGCCGACGCCCCGCCCATGGACAGCCCTCCGGCCCCGGCGGCACCCGCGGGGCCGCCGCCCGGGCCCGCCGACGTCCCCGTTCCACCGCCGGCCTAGTGCCCGTCCGGATGGACCCCGCACGGTTCGAGGAATTGGTCGGTGACGCACTGGACCTGATTCCGCCCGGACTGGCCAAGGCGATCGACAACGTCGTGATCATGGTCGAAGATCATCACCCGGACGAGCCGGACCTGCTGGGTCTCTACGAAGGCATCGCGCTGACCGAGCGCGATTCCAGTTACGCCGGATCACTTCCCGACACCGTCACTATCTATCGCGAACCGCTGCTGGACATGTGCGACACCGAAGCAGATGTGGTCGAGGAGGTGGCGATCACCGTAATCCACGAGATCGCACACCATTTCGGCATCGATGATGGCCGACTACACGAATTAGGTTGGGGCTGAAGCACTTCAGCGCGGCGGGTCACCCTGCCAGGCAAAGCTGTTGACGTATTTGCCCATGTCTTGGGCGATCTGCAGATTGGCACCTGACGGGAGGCCGGGGCCGAAATCGGGGCCGAACGCGTGGTACGGGCCGACAGCGCCGGCAACCAGCGCCAGATCGTTCTTGATCGCCACCAGCAGCACGGTGCGCAGGCGGATGTAGCTGTTGGACGTCCCCTGAGGCCAGGTGTCGGCGACTTCGCCGTAACCGGGTTGATAGCCGACCATCGCGTTGGGGATCTCGTAGGCGATCTTGGCGTCGGGGAACTTTTTCTTCAACAGATCACGCGCGACGGTCTGCGGGTCGCGGCCATTCGCCGGCTCGGAAAATAGTTGCAGCACACCGGTATCCCCGCCGGTGAACTTTGCTGTCACGCCGTTGTCGGCGGTGGAGACCTCGTAGGCCGAATTCGCCGTCGGATACGACACCGAGAATGAGCCGTTCGCCGCGGTGAAACGGGGAAGCCCCGTCACGGGCGTGCCCATCGGCGGGGCACCGCATTCAGGCGGGCACATATAGCGCGGGGCCTTCTTGGTGACCGACAACGACACCCCGACCAGAATCAAAGCGACGACGACGATCCCCGCCATCCAGACCCCGACCGTACGACTGAATCTGGGGCGCCGCATTTCCGAGGCGACGTACAGGCCGGCCGGCAGCGCATATCCGACGAACTTCTCCTCGCCGGACGCGGCCGAGGGTATGGTCACGGCCCCTCCGCGGCGACCTGCCGGACCGGGCGCACCTCACGCCGCTCCTGTCGCGACGCGCGCGACGATGCTCTGGTGGCCACCCCGCACGCCGGGCAGAACGCCATGTCGGGAACCACGTGCTGACAGTGGATGCACAACAGCGGCTCGCCCAGCTCGATCGGATCTTTCGCTTCGTGAAGAAGCGCAAGCTGCAACGCGATCCGCAGCAGAACCAGCACCACCAGCGTCATGACGATGTGGACGGTCAGCATCCGAAGCTGTTCCATCCCCATGATGTCGGTGACCGCGCCTCCGGTGTGAGCCAGCAAGACCACGACCGCCAGCGCGAACAGCACAGCACGAATCCGGCCAGGGTGCTCGTGCGGGTTGGAGTTCTGGCCCTTGAACCACAACGCGATACCGATCATCCCGCCGGCCACCGCGGCGGTCAGCGGAATCGTCACGCCACACAACAACGCCTCGACGAGCAAGCCCTTCATCGGACGACCACGTGCCAGCAGTCCGGTGGCGAACTGCGGCGCCAGCCGGGTCAAGGTCGCGCCGGCGGCGAACATCAGAGCGGACAGCGCGCCGACGACGAACCCGTCCAAGGACTCTCGCGAGTTCGGCCGCAGCAGCCGCACCAACACCGTGGGCACCAGCATCAAGATCATGCCGCCGGCGGGGATGATCATGCCTTCGCGCACGAGGTGCTGTAGGGCCATGCCCGCGGCCATCGGGACACCATAGGCGCGAGCCACCATCTGACCCGTCAACAGCGTCCAGCCCACGCCGAGCGCGGCCCCCAAGGTGCCCGCGAGCACCAGCGACCACGAGGACATGTCGCGGTACACCGCCGATTCGGCAAGGTAGAGCACGAACAACAACGGCAGCCCGAGCGCGGCGACGGTGATCAGGGCCGCGGGCATCTTCACGACGGCGAACACGACGAGGCCGACGAGCACCAGTGCCAGCCCCACCCGGAATGGCGTCCGGGATCGCTGCGGCAGATGTGGGAACAGTGAGCTGGCGATCGCCGGGAGTAACACGCTCTCTCCGGGTGACGCGCCGAACGTGTCGCCGCGCAGCCGTCCCAGCCACCGCGGGCCGCGGTGGGGTTCGTCGGACGCGTGTGCCCCGCAGTACCCGCAGAACGCGCCGGCCGGGACCTCGATCTGGCAGACCGAGCATTCCATCGTCGGAACGTCGTCGATGCCGTTCTCCGGCGAACTCATCCGACCACCTTCTGGGTCACAAGGATATTCTGCGCCAGGTTCTCGACATTGGGAGTGCCCAGCCCTGTCACCAGGTCATAGCCCGGCCCGGCGTTGGCCACCGCGTTACCGCCGAGCACGACGTCCCGAAAGGCGGGCAGTGGCGTGCCCTGGGCGATGGCGTAGAGCACCGGGTTGATGTTGCCGATCAGGGAGCCGCCCTTGTCGACGACGAACTGATTCATCAAGGCGGTCAAACCGGCCCAGATGGGCGCCGCCAGCGAGGTGCCGCCGCCGACGATCACCTGCTGGTTGAACACGATCTGCACGCCGGTGAAAGGGTCGGCGACGGCCGCGATGTCGGGGGTCAGCCGTTTGCCGTCACCCTTGGGTGCGCTGAGGTGCTGCTGCCACTCGGGGCGCTCGAAGAGCGCCGACACACCGCCGCCGGTGCCTTGCGACAGTGGCGGGTCGAACCAGGACTGCTCGGCCAGCCAGTCCCCCTTGTCGTCGGTCGACACCGTCGTGCCGCCGACGTCGGTCATCTCCGGCATCGACGCCACGGCGTCCAGACCGATGTCGTTGTCGCTCGGCGGTGACGACCATTCGTCGCCGCCCTTGCAGTCCAGGCCGGCCAGGTCACCGCTGGCATCGAAAGCTGTTGTGCCCGAACGGTGTGCGGCCGACAACGCAGCCCGCACCGGCGCAAGGTCGGCGGCGGTTATCAGCTTGTCGCAACCCCAGCCGATGGAGAAACTCCACACCGCGCCGGGGTAGGTACGTTCGGTATCCTCCATGAGTTTGGCGATCTTCTCGTAGGAGCCGTCACCCTCGACGGTAGACCGCGCATTGACGAGCACTTTCTTGGCGCCGGGGGCGATCGCGTGGATCGCCTCGAGGTCCATCGTCGCCTCGCCTCGCCGTGCCGACGGCATGCCACCCACCACGTCTGGGGTGAACTTCGGCAGGTTGAAGGTCGTCGCGAAGGTGTCGAGGTCGGCTTGGTCGAAGCCGTCGAACGCGAACACCACGACCGTGGTGCCCTTGCCGGTGTAACCCTTGTCGCGCAAGGGCATCGCGTTGTAGGTGCGCAGCAGCGCGCTGGGACTGAGCCCTTGGTCGGGCACCTCCAGCGGCAGCATCCAGACCTTGGACTCGCGGTGCGGCGTGTAGCCGAGGATGCGGCCCAAGCCGGCCACCTCCACGCTGAGCGACTGCGGTACCGACGGCTGCTGGGGTGAGGCGTAGAACACCTGGCCGCGCTTGCCGCGGTAGTCGTGAACATCCACATCGAATGCACCGGAGACCGCGTCGGGCGCACCTTCGAGGATCGCCCAGCTGTCGCCGGGGCGCCACCGCACTGAAAGGTTTTGTTGGACAGCCCATCCCATCAAGAGGTCGGGCCGAGAACCATCACGCAGCGCAGCAGTCAGCTGAACGTGATCGGTGCGCGCCGGACCGAGGTCGACGGAGCTGGCGAGCAGAGACGCGTACGGGCCGCTGATCGCACCGATGTCGGCGGGTGCCGGTGGACGGTGCAGATCAGCGACCAGTACTACGGCGGCGGTCAGCAGCCCAAGCAGCCCCACCGCGGACAGCGCTCGGAGGCGGTTGACCCCGATCACTGTCGGCGGAGGGTGGCTGTGGACGGATGCCGACCGAGCGGCTTAGTTACCGCCGGTGATGACGTTGCCGGGCAGCGCGGTCGGAGCCGGCGGAGCCTTGACCGTCGGCGTGAAGGAGTTGGGGCCACCAGGCGACACAGCCTTCTCCGTGGGCGACGGCGCAGGAGCGCTGGTAGTGGTGGTCGACGTGGTGCTTTCCGGCGCCTTTTCCTTGTTGTTACCGCAAGCGGTCAGCGTGCCCATCCCGACAATCGCGAGGCCGCCAGCAAAAAGCGCAATCTGTCGAGTCAAACGACCTGACATCATGATCAGTCCTTACTTCGTGTTGCCGGGGTTGATCGTCGAGTTGCTGGCTGGCCCGGCAGTTAACCAGCCCACCCCCGAAGGGC
The DNA here is from genome assembly GCF_000559085.1 of Mycolicibacterium aromaticivorans JS19b1 = JCM 16368. Classification (NCBI taxonomy): domain Bacteria; kingdom Bacillati; phylum Actinomycetota; class Actinomycetes; order Mycobacteriales; family Mycobacteriaceae; genus Mycobacterium; species Mycolicibacterium aromaticivorans. The sequence continues at coordinate 2,465,845 of NZ_JALN02000001.1, forward strand.
CGAGGACACTCAAGATATCTCACCACACCAGCTATTGCATAGCTAATTTCGCGACGGGCGAAAATTAGCTTGCTGGCGTCAGCGTGGCAACCGTGCAGTGTCGGACCGCAGTGCTAGGAACGAACCATGGAATCGAGCTGCCGAGAATGCGCTGCTGGCCTGGCACATTGCCACGGTACCTTGATCGTCCACGACCTGCATCGCGGCGAGTGCACCGAGCCGGATTGCGACGGTCCCGAGCTGGCACTTCACCTGTTGGTAATCGATTGCGACGCGGTCGGGTGTTCCTGCTCTCAGCAAACGAGTCACTCGTTGGCTGTGTGAGGTCTTCTCAGCCCATCGGGTCGACCGATTCGAGCGCATCCTCGACCGGATGTGCATCGGGCTCGGGGTAGAACGGCGGGCTGAGCGATCCCCACTGCACGCAGCTCCACCGCCCGTCGGTGATCGGCGCCAAGACCACCGATTCGGCGTTGGCCAGATGATGGTCGAGCACGAAACTGCTCTCCACTCCCGCAAGGGTCGCCGCGATCAGCCGGATCGCGGCGCCGTGGCTGACCACCACGATGTCCTCGGTCCAGGCGTGGTCGTCGAGGTAGCGCAGCCGCAGATCGGTGATCGGCGGGAGGTACCGCTCCAGCACATCAGTGGCGCTCTCACCGCCGGGCATGGGCACCGTCAGTTCCCCTTGGTGCCAACGCTGGTAGATCGCATTGAACTCCGCGATCGCGTCGTCGTCGTTGCGGTTCTCCAGTTCGCCGGCCTGCACCTCATGGATGCCCTCGAATTCCTCTGCGGACAACCGAAATTGCGCACCGATCTCCTCGGCGGTCTGAGCGGCCCGCCGGGCGACGGAGTGCACCAGGAGCCCCGGACGCCGGCCGCGGGACAAGGCGAATTCGCGCGCCTGCTCACGGCCGAGGTCGGTCAGGTCCGCACCGGGCGGACGGGTGTCGAGGCGGCGCTCGACGTTGCCGTGGGATTGCCCGTGCCGCAACAGGATCAGCCGACCACTCATATCGGGTCCCCGTCCCGGAGCCGGATCAACCAGCGATCCGCCTCGTCCGGCTGCGGCGGTGTCGCGCCGGTCGCTGATTCCGTCGGCCACGATCCCAGGAAGCGCACATCGGCGCAGCGGCGGTGCAGCGCTTTGAGCGCCTCGGCCACCGCAGAGTCGTCGATGTGGCCTACGCAATCCAAGAAGAACACGTAAGTGCCCAATTCGATTCGGGTGGGCCGGGATTCGATCCGGGTCAGATCGATGTCGCGGATGCCGAACTCGGTCATCGCCGACACCAGCGCCCCGGGGGTGTTGTCGATCCGCAACACCACCGACGTGCGGTCGGCGCCGGTGCGTGGCGGTGGCGGGCCGGGCCGGCCGACGAGTACGAAACGGGTCCGGGCGTTGGGCTCGTCGACCACGCCGTCCGCCAAGGTGCCCAATCCGTAACGCTGCGCGGCAAGTGCCGTGCTGACACCCGCGTCGGCGCGGCCGGCGGCCACGTCCTGAGCGGCGGCCGCGTTCGAGTGGGCCGGGACCAGTTCCGCATCGGGCAGATGTTCGCTCAGCCAGCGGCGCACCTGCGCGGCAGCAATCGGAAACGCCGCAACGGTGCGCACCGCGCCGCAGTCCAGGCCGTCACGCATCACGATGCTGAACGCGACGTCGAGAGTGAGTTCGGCGTAGATCTGCAACGGCACACCGGTCGCCAGGCTGTCCAGGGTCGGCAGCACGGTTCCCTCGATCGAGTTTTCGATCGGCACACAAGCGAAATCCGCCGTGCCGGCCCGGACTGCCGCCAGTGCCGCCGGGGTGCTGTCCGTCGGCTCAGGCTGCGCGGCACCGTCACCCGGAACGACACCGGCCGCGCACATTTTGAGCAGTGCCGCTTCGGTGAACGTGCCCTCTGGACCGAGGTAGGCGATGCGGGCCACGGTTCAACCCTATCGGTTCCGTCTCGCGGGAAAGCCTTGCGCGACCACACGTCGATAGTTAACTTAGGCTTACCTCACTAACTGGAAGGTGCGCGATGACCTCAGCGACGCTCACAACACCAACCACCGCCGAACGCGTCCGCAGTGCCTGTGCGCGGGCGACCGGAGCGATGCTGGTCGCCGACGACGTCGCCCCCGCCACCACACCCGTGCACCATCTCCTGCCCGGCGGATCCTTCGCGGTCAGCCTGGATTCCGAGTCGGCGCTGGCAGCTCGCGCCCGCTGCGCCGGTACCGGTGGCATCGCGGCCATGCTCGAGCTCACCGATTACGCCCCGCTGCCGTTGCGAGAGCCGGTGCGGTCCCTGGTGTGGATCCGCGGCCGAGTCCACAGCGTGCCCGGACACGCAGTGCGCGCGATGGTCGACATGATCGCGGCCGACCACCCCAACCCGGCACTGCTGGACATCGGGTCCGGGCAGGCGCTGTTCCTACTGGAAGTGGAGTCCGTGGTCGTCGCCGACGCCGCCGGTGCCGAAACCGTCTGTCTGCACGAACTGCTGACCGCGCAACCAGACCCGTTCTGCGAGTTCGAATCGGCCTGGCTGCGTCATCTGGACAATGACCATCCCGAGGTCCTCGCGCGACTGGCCGGCAAGCTGCCCGCCCAACTGCGGCGCGGGCGGGTGCGCCCGCTCGGCCTGGACCGCTACGGCGTGCGGCTACGCGTCGAGGGCACCGACGGCGATCACGACGTCCGCCTGCCGTTCGCCGCGCCGGTGCAGGACGTCCCCGCTCTGGGTCGCGCGATCCGGCTGCTGATGGGCTGCCCGTTCGTCAACGGGCTGCGCGCCCGTCGCATGTAGGGCCGTTACCGTGTCGGGGTGACCGCGCCCCGCGACGACTTCCTCGCCACCGACCGGCGCGGGCTGCGAATCGAAATCGGCGTCATGCTCGCCGTCACCTTCGGTGTCAGCGCGGTCACCGCGATCCTGCAGTTGCTCGACGGTGTCCTGTCCGGACTAGCCGGACGCCGAGTTCGGTTGAATCCCAACCTGTCTCGCTACGACCTGATCAACCTCGGCCTGAACCTGGCCTCCGTCGCGCAGCTGGTGGCCTGGGGCGCTCTCGGCCTGTATCTGTTGTGGCGCAGCGGAACCAGCCCGGCACGGCTCGGGCTCGGCCGGCTGCGCTGGCGTTCGGACATTCTGGGCGGTCTGGGCCTGGCGGCGCTGATCGGCCTTCCCGGCCTGCTGCTGTATCTCGCCGCGCGATGGCTGGGGATGAACGCCCAGGTCGAGCCGTCGGCGCTGCACGACACCTGGTGGCGCATCCCGGTACTGATCTTCTCCGCGTTCGCCAACGGCTTCGCCGAGGAAGTGGTGGTGGTCGGGTACCTGATCACCCGGCTGAAGCAACTGGGGCTCAGCCAGAACCGCGCGATCCTGATATCCAGTGTTCTGCGCGGGATGTACCACCTCTATCAGGGGTTCGGAGCGGGTCTCGGCAACCTGGTGATGGGCCTGGTCTTCGGCTACGCCTGGTGCCGGACGGGGCGGCTGTGGCCGTTGGTGATAGCACATGGGGTCATCGACACCGTCGCGTTCGTGGGTTACGTCGCACTCGCCGGTCATGTTGGCTGGCTCACGTGAGTCCGGCACGTAAATTGACCTGGTGAGCGACGACTGGCGACGGCGCCCCGCGCCGGATCCGCCGACCGAGCGGATACCGCGTGCCACACCGCCGCGCCGCGAGCCCTCCGAGGTGATCCGCCGCGATCCCGGCTATCGGCCACCACCACCGCCGTCGCGCCAGGCGCCGCCGCCTGCGCCCCCGCCCCGTCAACCACCTCAGCGCCAGGCCACGCCCCCGCCGCCCTCACCTCGGCGACCTCCGCCGCCACCACCACCGCCGCCAGCGCGGCCACCGGTTCCACCACCGGCGGCAAAGGCGCCACCGAAACGCAAGAAGCGCTGGGGCCGAAGGATTTTCGCCACGCTGATCGTCGTCGTCCTCCTCCTGGTCGGCGGACTCGTCGGCGGTGCCGTCTGGATCGACACCTCACTGCACCGGGTCACTGTGTTCGACTACGCCGACCGGCCGGCAGTGGGTTCGGGCACCACGTGGCTGCTGGTCGGGTCCGACAGCCGGGCCGGTCTGACTCCCGAGCAACAAGCCCAGCTGGCCACCGGCGGGGACGTCGGCAACGGGCGGACCGACACGATCCTCGTGGTTCACATCCCGGCGTTGGGCTCCGGCGGACCGACGACGATGGTGTCGCTGCCGCGGGACTCCTACGTGAACATTCCCGGCCACGGCAAGGACAAGATCAACGCCGCCTTCGCCGAGGGCGGCGCGCCGCTGCTGGCGCAGACCGTCGAAGAAGCGACGGGGCTGCACCTCGACCACTACGCCGAAGTGGGTTTCGACGGTTTCGCCGTGTTGGTCGACGCGCTCGGCGGTGTCGACGTGTGCCCGGCCAACCCGATCGATGATCCGCTGGCCGGGATCACGTTGCCCGCAGGCTGCCAGACCCTCGACGGGAGCAAGGCGCTGGGCTATGTACGCACCCGCGCGACGCCACGTGCCGACCTGGACCGGATGGTCCATCAGCGCGAGTTCATGGCTGCAGTGATGCACCGGGCGAGCAGTCCTCTGGTGTGGCTCAATCCGTGGCGCTGGTACTCGGTGCCGGACGCCGCGGTCGGGTCGCTGACTGTCGACACCGGTGACCACGTCTGGGATCTGGCTCAGCTGGGCTGGGCGCTGCACGGCTCGACCACCGCGATCACGGTGCCGATCGGTGAGTTCACCGGAAACGAAGTCGGCTCGGTGGTGGTGTGGGATTCCGACGCCGCCGGCCAGCTGTTCCAGGCGTTGCGCACCGATTCGGCCATCCCGAAATCGGTGCTCGACAGTCAGCCCTAGTCGCCGGGCACTGCCAGCGGGTTCTGCAGCCAGGCTTTGGTCCGCCCTGGATGGTTCGTGGCGATCCAGCCGACGCCGAGGTCGCGACAGTACCCGACGTCCTCGTAGTGGTCGACGGTCCAGCAGTACATGGCCCGGCCCTGGGCGGCCGCGCGGTCGACGAGTTCGGGATGCTCGCGCAGCGTGGTGATGGACGGGCCGACGGCGGTGGCCCCGACTGTCGTGGCGGCGCTGCCGCCCAGATAACGCGACGTCTCCCCCAGCAGCACCGTCGGTAGCAGCGGTGCGGCACGGCGGATCCGCCAGACCGCCGCGGCCGAGAACGACATCACCACCGCGCGGGACAGATCGGCGGAGGCCGGGGCGGCGATGCCATAGCGATGCAGCAGCGCCAGCACCTTGCTCTCCACCAAACCGCCATAACGCACCGGATGTTTGGTCTCGATGAACATCTTCACCGGCCGGTTCCAGTCCAGAACCAGCCGGACCAGGTCATCGAGGGTGAGCAGCCCGGTTCCCTCCGGCGGGTTCTCGGCGACGGCGCTGCTGTGCCAGGCACCCCAGTCCAGCCGTTTGAGTTCAGCGAGTGTCATCTCGCTGACCAGGCCGGTACCGGTCGAGGTGCGATCCACCCGGCGGTCGTGCACGCAGACCAGATGACCGTCGCGAGTCAGGCGGACGTCGCACTCGACTCCGTCGGCACCTTCGGCCAGGGCGAGTTCATAGGCGGCCAAGGTGTGCTCGGGACAATCGGCCGACGCGCCCCGGTGGGCCACCACGAACGGGTGCCCGCCGTGCGGATCGCCGGCCGAGTGCATACGCCTATGCTGCCGGTTCCCGTTGGTCGGACTCAACCGCTGGGGACATTTCCGATTCGACGGGCCCCGGCTGATCGGTGCTTGGCTGTCCTTGTCCGACCATCACCCACCGGTGCAGCGGCCGTTCGACGGGCTTGCGCACGAACGCGTTGAACACCTGCCACAACAACACCAGCACCGCTGCACCCAGCAGATAGGCGATGACGACCGTCACGGTGTTGTCGGCGATTCCCTGCGGCTTGGTGGTGAAACTGGTGGCGATGCCGAAGATCGATACCGCGGTCGACAGCACCCACGTGATCCACCACGCCGCGATCGGTCCACGCAGCCGAGCCTCCGACTGTTCGGCGTGGGCAAGTTCGATGACGTACACCGGCGCCCACACCAGATTGACGATCGGCACCAGGGTGCCGACCCACAGCGCCCAGGCCGGCCGCGGGTCGTCCTGCCCCAGGTGGGTATAGACCGCCGCGCGGCGGGTGATCAACCACCACGCCAGGACAGCCGCGGTCAGGATCACCGACACGATGGCGGCCAGACTGAGCAACACGCCGAGCCACAGCGCCGCGCCGGCAACCAGCGGGGGCAGCAGCGTCGTCCGATTGATCAACAGCAACACGTAACGGACGATGTGGATCGCGGCGGCCAGGCCGAAGATGGCGATCGCCGACAGGAGCGCGGCGCGGACGGTGAGGAGTGCCGGCCCCTCTTTCGCGGTGGACTCGCCTTCCAGGGGGGCCTGCGCAAGGTTGTCGGCGAGACTCCAGCGCGGGATGTAGGCGTACCGGGGCGTCGGTCCGAGGTGGCGACGACGACGGCGCGGGGGCGGGGGCGGCCCGGGCCGGACCGCTATCCAGCGGAATCCTGACGGCAGACGCGACGCACCGGTCTGTGGTGCGGGACTGCGCGTCGGCGGATGTGCGGTGGCGCCCGGGCTCCAGCGAGGATCCGGCGGACCGGTCGGTGCCATCAGGGCGCCATTGCAGCGTGGGCACCAGGCGCGCTGGCGGTCGCGCACGTTCCACCGCGTTCCGCATTGGGAGCACACCTGAATCACGCGGACCAGCCTAGCGAGCGCGAGCGCAAGTCGGAGCGACCGGCGGGCCGTCGCCGAGCCGGAATTGTGGCACGCAGTGCAGGTACGGCCTTTCGGGACGTGCAGCAATGATCGGCTATCCACAGTTTCCACAGGTTTATCCACAGCGCTCTACCCCGGTTAATGGGCGTTGAGCGCACCTTCTCGCCATGGAGACGGGCAGTATCTGTGGATAACAGCGCGGTCGTAGAGCGCCCTGATCAACAACTTGGTTACGCGCGAGCGAAATCGGTTGGCACGCTAACCGTCCGATGAAGGGCCGCGACGCGCCGAACGACACGCCGACACCTTCGCGCTGACTGTGATCTTCAATACCCCGCGCCGCGAAACCGTAAACCAAAAATTTCTGCGCGCTGGTCAAGGCGGTGGGCCAATTTTCCTACAGCTACAGATGGGGTTATGATCGCGCTCACAGTTAACCTGTGACGATTTTCACTAGGGGCGGTAGTTGAACATGCTGGTCAGGACGGTGTGATGGCATATCAGCAGCCATTCCGGGCTCAGTCCGGGTCGCAGCAGTCGCATTGGTACGCCCCGTCTGCGACCTGTAACCGCTCGTACATGCTGGCCGCGTTGCGGGCCGGAGTCATCGCTCTCGTGCTGCTGGGCATCCTCGCCCTCATCGTTCTGTTCTGAGCCCGCGCCCGGGCGTTTGCATCCCGCGGCGATTTCTCTCGTTAGCACTCGTGTCCGCTTGCGTGCCAACCGTGACGTACCGCATCCTGAATCGAACCGACCCACTGTCGAGTCGCACTGGCATACCGAGTGTCGCGGAGGCGAGATGGAAAATGGTTCCGGGCGTTCGGTCGAAGTCGCCCCATTTCATTCCCGTGGTGCCCTCAAGGGGTTTGTGGTTTCCGGCCGCTGGCCCAACTCCACCAAGGAGTGGGCCCAGCTTCTGATGGTCGCGGTCCGCGTCGCCTCTCTGCCCGGATTGCTCTCCACGACAACGATTTTCGGCGTCAGGGAGGAGCTCCCCGACAAGCCGCAGCCGGGCACCGTCGGCCTGGTGCTCGCCGAGGGCACAGTGGTCGGTGAATCCGCCGTTCCGCCAGGACATTTCGCTGAACGTCAGCCGCCGGCACTGCTGATGCTGCATCCTCCCTCGGAGACCACGCCGTCGCTACCGGAATGCACGGGTGCAGCGTCGGGGTGCGTTCTGCTGCCTGGCATTCCGCATCTGGGGTTGGAACACCGCGCCGCCTGGGTGGAGGCGGAATCCGACGGCACGATCACCGGCATGGTCAGCCGCGTCGGCGTAGACCCGATCAGCCATCCGGACACGGCGATCCTGGCGATGTTGCTGGCCGCTTAGAGTTGTGAGGGTACCCGAACTTTCCGGCACGGTGCCCCAAATTTATTGCTGCGGTTGGGCTTTCGCGAAACACGAGTTGCGGGTGGTGCGTCGCTGCACGTAGAGTTGGCGCCAGCGAAGGGGAGTAGCCCCCAATCGGACAATCGACATACTGGCCTGGCGCACATCGCGGGCCCGGTTGTCCGGCCGGCGTACGTTTCCGGTGGGCGAGACCTTCGGCCGTTAGACCGTTAGTGGTTGTCGGCCGGAGGCATCTGTACCGCCCCTGACGACAGCCACCCGACCGAGGAGTCTCGGGTGCTTGCCGCTCTGATCCTGAGTTTCGCCGTCATCTTCGTCGCCGAGTTGGGCGACAAGTCGCAGTTGATGGCTATGACGTTCGCACTGCGCCATCGCTGGTGGGTGGTGCTGTCCGGCATCACCGTGGCGACCACAGCGGTGCACCTGATCTCGGTCGCCGTCGGACACTACCTGGGCGCGGCCCTGCCGACGCACCTGCTGGGCATCCTCGCCGGCGTCGCCTTCGTCTTGTTCGGCCTGTGGACGCTGCGTGGCGACAAGCTCTCCGAGGACGAGGCCAGCAAGGCCCAACGCAACAGCGCACCGGCTTTCTTCGCCGTGACGTCCGCGTTCCTGCTGGCCGAGCTCGGCGACAAGACGATGCTCGCGACGATCACCCTCGCCGCCGACAACGACTGGGTCGGCGTCTGGATCGGATCCACTATCGGCATGGTGGCCGCCGACGCGCTGGCAATCCTGGTCGGCGCCCTGGCCGGCAAGCACCTTCCCGAGCGGTTGATCCAGCTCGGCGCGGCAGCGCTGTTCCTCGTGTTCGGCGTGTCGATGCTGATCGAGGGCGCGTTCCCGGCGGCATCCGGCATCGTCATCGGCGCGATATCAGTCGCGGTGGTCGCGCTGGCCGCAGCCGCACTGCGGGCGCTACCGCCCCGTCTGCGCCCCGCCGCCCTGCGGCCGGCACCCCAGGTGGCACCGGCTCCTGAGGACGCCCCCGAGTCGGCGCCGTCGTCGGTGGGCGGTGACGGTGGCCGGGCAGCGGCGCCGAAGCCTTCCGACGAGCCTGCATAACCGCACTTACAGCAAAGCGGTTTTCGGCAACTGCCCACTCCAGGCGCAGTTGCTCAGGGTACTCTCAGGTTCTTGACTGAGCGATTACCGATCACGCGCTGTGCCAAAATGCGCCCAACCTTGCGTTTCTTTGCCTAACGCCCCGCTCCGAGTACGCGCTCACCACGCGAAACTCCGGCGTAGATGTTTGCCGCATCTCGGAAAAACCACGCGTGCGTCAATTATCTAGTAGTTTGCACTTGGTTGTCGGCGGATGTGTCGCTACGATGATCAGCAAATAAGCCAACGGAAACGACAGCTCCTGGCGCATGTGGAGGTCAAGAAGATGAGCACGACGTTCTCGGCGCGACTGAATCGCCTGTTCGACACGGTGTATCCGCCCGGCCGGGGTCCGCATACCTCCGCGGAAGTCATCGCCGCACTGAAGTCCGAGGGCATCACGATGTCGGCTCCCTACCTGTCTCAGCTGCGTTCAGGCAACCGGACTAACCCGTCGTCCACCACAATGACGGCGCTTGCCAACTTCTTCCGTATCAAGCCGGCCTACTTCACCGACGACGAGTACTACGAGAAGCTCGACAAGGAACTGACCTGGCTGGCCAACATGCGTGACGAGGGTGTGCGTCGCATTGCCGCGCGTACCGTCGGGCTGTCTCCGGAGGCCCAGCAGGACATCGTGACCAAGGTCGACGAGCTGCGTCGCCGGGAACACCTCGACGATTAGCCCGCTGCTCCCTGAACGGGATAGTCGGCAACGTTAGATTTCTTTCACAGCTCAACAGTTGGCTTGCGCTGCTCCAGCGCGCGGTACTGCCGTGCGATTTCGAGGATCCATTCCCTGTCCGAATAGCTTTCGGGCTGCCCGAGCCAGCTCATTCCGGGGAATTTCCCTTGACCCGCGGGCCGCGCCACGCGCGGTGTGCGTCGGCCGGCGTGGATCCATTTCGCGATCGCCATCGCCTGCGCGTCGGGACTGACGCCGGTGCGCTGGACATCAGCAAGCACGTCCACCGTCGCGGCGTCCGGCCCACCGGCGCGCAGGTGCTCGGCCATGGTGGCTTCCATGTACAGCGCGTCGGAGATCAGCGACAACCGCTCGGCCACCCGGAAAACCAGTGGCCCGCGCGGCCGTTCACCGATCCCGACTTCTGGCTGCCGCCGCTCCAGTTCGGTCAGCAGGGGGTCGATGAGACGTAGTTCGCGCCGCCCACCGAACCAGTCCTCGATCGCGGGCAACAGCGACCCGGCCGCCACGATCGCCATTGCCGCGCCCAGCAGCGTCGCCGCGGTGCCCACGCTGACCAGCCGCGAGGTGCCCACCGCGCGGATGAGGAAGAACGCGGTAGCCGCCACCAGCAGTGCGATGCCGAGGGTGAAGACGAACAGTGCTCGACCGCGGCGGGTCCTATTCGAGTGGCGCATGCCCGCCCACAGCACGAGCGTGAAGGCCAGCATCACGTACAGCAGCGGCAACAGCCACGGCAACGAGGTGTTGGTCGACCCGAGATTGCGCCCGAGATACTCCTCCGGCGACATCTCCGGCTGCTGCCCGGACAGGAAGAACAGCACCAGGCTGGCGACACCGATCACCGCGGCCACGGCGTACTGGACGGCGGCGATCCGGCGGACGGCGGCGGGGCTGCGCGTCGACGCGACGCTGGTGATCATCACGCAGCTGCCGGCCGCGCAGCCGATCAGGGCCAGCTGGCTCAACCCGATGGAGATGTTGGACCAGTGCAGGGCGCTGTCGATCAATAGCGTCAGCGGTGGCCAGTTCAACGCGGCGACCGCAGCCAGGCTGCCCAGGGCGAGGATCATCGCGGAGCTCACCACCGACTGCTTGTTGACCAGTGCCCACCCGATGCGCAGGCCGGTTGCCATCCCGAGCAGACCGGCGATCAACCAAACGATCAACCAAACGCCTCTCCGAGGCGAACTTGCACGATCGACGACCGATCCGACGGCGACCGGCCCAGTCGGTACAACAGCAGAGCGGCGAAATCCTCGGCCTCCTGCTCGATGTCCTCTCCCCCGGGCCCCATGCACCCCGTGCGCTGGTTGAGCATGTAGCCGATGAGATCGTCGCTGGCCAGCTCGGCGACGTCGCGGGCGGCTTCGGTGACCGGTATGCCGTAGTGCCCGAGCACGAGATGGCCGAGTTCGTGGGCCAGCGTGCGGTCCCAGGTCGGCAGCCCGTTCTGGATCATGAACACGTCGTGATCGGCGTATTGGCGCCACTGACCGCACACCCCGGGCGGCAGGTCGGCCATCGTGACCTCGATGGGACGGCCCCGGTCGGCGCTGACGGCTGCCACCAGCCGGGTCAGGGATATCTCCCCCCGGCGGGGCGCGAGGTCAAGGACGTCGTTGACCGCAGTCGTGACGCGGCGACTGGCCGACATCTCGTCCCCTTCCCCGACGGCGGGTTGCGATGCGAACTGCGCTATTGCATGAACCGCGTCGTCCCGGCGGCCCGTACGAGATGGCCGGCCTTCGCTTGGCGGTATCCGAGAAATCCGCCGAGTCCGGTGAGAGCGAGGAGCCCGGCGAAACCGGGTAAGGCTACCGCCGCGACCTCGCCGATCTTGGCATCTTGGAGGTATTTCGGATAGCCAACCCTAGACGACGGCGGCGCTTCTGTACCGGCTCCCGCAGACGTGGCGGGTGGCCGCTCACGCGGTGACGAGGTATCCCTCCCGGGGCCGCTTCGCGGGCCTGGCTCGGAACCCGGACCGACCGGACGCAGCGGCACCTCGAGCACCGGAGGCAGTCCGATCAGCGGCGGCATCGTGATGGGTGGCGGTGTCAATCCGCTCGCTCCCGCCGCGCCGCTCTCGGCGCTGACCACAGGCGGCTCACCCGGCTGACCCGGCTCCGAGGGCGGCGGAATCGTCCGCGGCGCGGCGTCGATCAGGCCCCCGCTGCCGCCACCGCCGCCACCGGCCTCGGGCGGCGGTGCGATCCGCGCACTCGGCGGCGCCGCGACGCCGACCCCGTCTCCAATCGCAGCCCGAGGCCAATGCAACGGCGGCAGCGGGGGTAGCGGGGGTAGCGGCGGCAGCACGATCGGCGGGAAATGCGGTAGCGGCAGACACGGCCAGCTCGACGGCCCACCGGGATCGCCGGGATGCCAACTGCCGCCGGGGATTTGACCGGCCGGGATGAGGACCCGGCGGGGGCCGGACGCGAGGCTGCCGGTCGTCCGGTCGATGCCGCTGCCGCGTGGTTTGTGCGGCCCGTTGTGTCGACGGCCGCTGTCCGGCCTGCCGTTCGGCGAGATGTTGCTGTCCGGGCCGGGCTGCGTCCCTTGCTCGCCGTCGCTGCTACCGACCGTGCTCGGGCTGCCGGCGGCCGGCGTCGCCGCGAGCATGGACCCGCCACCGCAGAGCAAACCGCAGGCGATCACCCAGCTAATAGCTGCGGCACCCTTCGGCGAGCGGTTCACGACGTTCCTCGAGTTAGCGGTGCAGGTCGGCGCCGCGTCGGACGGTTCGCGATCATTGTGGCATATCCGCAGGTCGTGATAGGCCCCGTTGAGCCGGGCGATAGGGTTAGCTGACCCGATCGCGAGCGCGTCTCGCCGATCGCCGACGACCTACTCGGGAGGCATCAGGTATGGGCCTGTTCACCAAGCGCAAAAGCCGTGCGACGCGCCGCGCGGAGGCTCGTGCGATCAAGGCCCGCGCCAAGCTCGAGGCCAAGCTGTCGGCGCGCAACGAGGTCCGCCGCATCAAAGCCGCCGAGCGCTCCGAGAACAAGGTGCTCAAGGCGCAGCTGAAGGCCGCCCGCGACTCCGATCGTGCGGCGGTGAAAGTGGCCGAGGCGCAACTAAAGGCGGTCCGCGAGGGCAAACTTCTGTCGCCCACCCGGGTACGGCGGGCGCTGACGGTGTCCCGGCTGCTGGCCCCGGTCATCGTCCCGGTGGCCTACCGCGCCGCGATCGCGGCCCGCGGTGTCATCGATGAGCGGCGCGCCGACCGGCTCGGCGTCCCGCTGAGCCAGCTCGGACAGTTCTCCGGTCAGGGCGGCCAGTTGTCGGCCCGCATCGCCGGGGCGGAGAACTCACTGCGGATGGTTGCCGAGAAGAAGCCGAAGGACGCCGAGACCAAACAGTTCGTCGCGGCGATGACCGAACGGCTCAATGCCCTGTCGGCGGCCATCCCGGCCGCGGAGAACATGCCGGGGCAACGCCGCCGCGATGCACACGCCGCGATCGCCGAACAGCTCGACGGAATCGACGCCGATCTGATGGCGCGCCTCGGCGTGCTGTGATGGCGCGCCATCGGGTGGTGACCCGTGCGCTGGCCCTGGCCGCCCTTCTGACCCTGAGCTCGTGGACGGTCGCCGCGACGGCCGGCGCGCACGTCCATGTCACCGCCGATCACGCCGTGCGCGGCGACTACGCGCTGGTGACCTTCCAGGTTCCCAACGAGTCCGAAAAAGGCGTTCCGACAACGAAAGTCACGATCACGCTGCCCGGGGTCGCATCAGCGAGCACCGATGTGATGGCGGGCTGGACCGCCACCCTGGACCGCGACCCGGCCAGCGGTGCGTATCGATCCGTGACGTTCACCGCGGCGCCCAACGCGGGTATCGGCGCCAGCCAGTTCGAACTGTTTCCGCTGTCGATCAAACTGCCAGACGCCGATTCGGTGTCGTTCCCCGTGGCTCAGACCTACGCCGACGGCACGCAAGTGAACTGGGACCAGCCGCCACTGCCCGGCGGCGGCGAGCCCGACTATCCCGCTCCGGTCTTGCCGCTGGCCGCCGGCCCGCACGAGCCGGCGGAGCATCACGCGACCCCAACGGGGACCGCGAGTCCTTCGGTGAGCGCCGCTCCCGCGGCCGACGCGCAGGCCCCGAGGCAGGGTGGTGCCGACAACACCGCGCGCGCATTGGCCGGCGGAGCGCTACTGGTGGCCGCGATCGGCGTCGGCGTCGCACTGGCCCGCCGGCGGACATGACCGCGCTGCGGCGGTTGGTCGCCACGGCGTTGCTGATCACCGCGATGGCGATGGGCGGAACGGCGGTGGCCTGGGCGCACGCCGTGCGGGTGTCCGCCGACCCGGCACCGGACGCGACGCTGGCCACGGCACCGACGCGCATCACCGCCACCTTCAACGAACGGCTGCAGGGCGATTTCGCCGCGATGACCGTCGTGGGCCCCGACGGCAACCTGTGGTCCGACGGGACCCCGCAGGTGCAGGGCGCCACGGTCAGCGTCGGGGTGCGTCCACTCGGCCCGGCCGGGTCCTACACCGTGAACTACCGAGTGACCTCGGCCGACGGCCACGTGGTGTCCGGTTCCTGGGCGTTCACCATGACCGTCGCGGGCAGCGGCTCACCGGGCCCATCGGCGACGGCGTCGACACCATCTGCGGACCGCGCGCTGCCGGTCTGGCCGTTCATCGTCGGTGCCGTGGCGGTCATCGCCCTCGGGGTGATCTGGTCGCGGCTTCGCCGAACCTGACCCTGGCATGATGGGTGCCACTGCCGGCCACGAGTGATTGAAGAGGAGCGCACCTGATGGCAGACGCGCAGGACCTGCCCGACGAGGGTCGCGGCCCCACGCCGCCGGGACCGCAGCCTCCGGAATCGGCCGCCGCCAAGAAGCAGCCGGCCAAAAAGGCGCCTGCCAAGAAGGCGGTGAAGAAGGCCCCGGCGAAGAAGGCGCCCGCGAAGGCTGCCGCGCCGGCCAAGAAGGCCCCGGCGAAGAAGGTGGCCCCACCGCCACCACCGCCGGTTGCCGAACCAGCCACGACCGTCGGGGGGAACGGCTCCGCGCCGCTTACCGAGGGCGCACGGGCCGCGGCGTACAGCGCCAAGTCGTCCGTCGAGCAGGCCACCGACCCGGTTTCCACCCCGGCCATCGTGCCGGCACCGGAATCCTCGCGCTCGCCGCTGCCGTTCGCGGTGGCCTTCGCCGCGACGGTGCTGATCGCCCTGCTGGTGCGCAGGTTGCGCCAGCGGAACGCGGAGTGAGCGTGGCGGTAACCTTCCGTCCGACCGCCGATCTGGTCGACGACATCGGCCCGGACGTCCGCAGCTGCGACGTGCAGTTCCGGCAGTTCGGCGCTTGTACCGAATTCGCCGGGCCGATCAGCACGGTGCGCTGCTTCGAAGACAACGCGCTGCTGAAGTCGGTGCTCTCCGAACCCGGCGACGGTCGGGTCCTGGTGATCGACGGTAAAGCCTCGGTGCACACCGCCCTCGTCGGGGACGTGATCGCCGAGCTGGGTCGCTCCAACGGCTGGGCCGGTCTCATCGTGCACGGTGCGGTCCGCGACGCATCTACGCTGCGAACCCTCGAGATCGGCATCAAGGCACTGGGCACCAATCCGCGCAAGAGCACCAAAACCGGCGACGGTGAGCGTGATGTTCCGGTCAGCTTCGGGGGCGTCACCTTCACCCCCGGCGAGATCGCCTACAGCGACGACGACGGGATCGTCGTCACCTCCGCCGCGGACTAAACACTGACTGCGACAAGGTTTTTGGTGAAGCTCAGCGCTTCGTCGGCGACTTTGCCGTGCCGGATCAGTCGCAGGTCCAGCAGGTAGTTCTGCTTGAGCCGCCAGGGTGCGCGGGAGCCCGCCTTGGGCAACCGATCCAGCGCCCGCAAGACGTAGCCCGGCGTGAAGTCCATCAGCGGCCGTTCCTCGATATCGGCCGACGGCTGACTCGGAGCCACCCGGTCGTATCCGTTGGCATCCATGTAATTGAGGACACGGCAGACGAATTCGGACACCAGATCGGCCTTGAGCGTCCACGACGCATTGGTGTAGCCGATGGTGAACGCCATGTTGGGCACGCCGGAGAGCATCATGCCCTTGTACGCCATCGTGGTGTTCAGATCCAGCGCCTCACCGTCCATGGCGATCTCGGCGCCGCCGAACAACTGGAGGTTCAAACCCGTTGCGGTGACAATGATGTCGGCCGCCAGCTCCTGGCCGGACGCAAGCATGATCCCCGTCGGCGTGAATCGCTCGATGGTATCGGTCACCACCTCGGCCCGGCCCTTGCGGATCGTGCGGAACAGATCGCCGTTGGGCGCCAGGCACAGTCGCTCGTCCCACACTCTGTAACTCGGGCCGAAATGCTTGTTCACGTCGTAGTTTTCGGGCAACCGGCGCTTCGCCATCGTCATCAACTGCTTGCGCATGAAGTTGGGGAATCGCCGCGCCAGCCGGTATTGCATGGACTGGAACACAATGCTCTTCCACCGGTTGGCCACGTAGGCGGGTTTGGCGGGCAGCAGCTTGTTCATCCGTACCGCGAACGGGTCGATGTCGGGCAGCGACCCGATGTAGGTGGGTGAACGCTGCAGCATCGTGACGTGTTCGGCTCCCGAATTGGCAAGGGCAGGAATGAGAGTCACGGCAGTGGCACCGCTGCCGATGACGACGATCCGCTTGCCGGTGTAATTCAGATTTTCCGGCCAGTGCTGGGGGTGAACAATCGTGCCGGTGAACTCGTCGGCGCCGGGGAACTGCGGCGAGTAGCCCTCGTCGTAGTTGTAGTAGCCGCTGCACGCGAACAGGAACGAGCAGGTGATGTCCTTCTGTTCGCCATCGGCTTCCACCCGGACCGTCCACAGGTTGTCGGCGCTGGACCACTCGGCGCGCTCCACCCGGTTGCGAAAGCGGATGTGCTTGTCGATGCCGTACTCGTGCACCGTCTCCTTCAGATACGACATGATCGACGGCCCGTCGGCGATCGACTTCTCCGATGTCCACGGCTTGAACCGGAAGCCCAGGGTGAACATGTCGGAGTCCGACCGGATCCCGGGGTACTTGAACAGATCCCACGTGCCGCCCAGATTCTCGCGGCGCTCCAGAATCAGAAAGCTCGTGCCGGGGCAGCGGTCCTTCAGATGCCAGGCGGCGCTGATGCCGGAGATGCCGGCTCCCACGATCACCACATCGACGTGTTCAGTCATGGCGGCGACGTTATCAACACGGTGTTGAATAGGTCAACAGTCTGTCGAGAAAATCAACACGCTGTAAAGTAGAGCTCGTGCCAGCTGTCCGCCCGGCCCGCATTCGCGGGCGCCGCGCCGCCCGCCCATCCGGTGACGATCGCGAAGCGGCCATCCTGCGCACGCTCGAGGAGATGCTGACCGAGCGGCCGTTCGCCGAGATCTCGGTGGACGAACTCGCCAAGGGCGCCGGCCTGTCCCGACCGACGTTCTACTTCTACTTCGCGTCCAAGGACGCGGTGCTCGTGCGGCTGTTCACCCGGGCGATCACCGCTTCCGGCGCCGAACAGCAGCAGAGCGCCGACGTCCCCGGGCAGCCGCAGCAGGCCTGGCGTGACGGTATCTACGCCTTTTTCGATTCCCTGCGCCCGAACCGGGCGGTGGTGCTTGCCGGGCTCGGCGTCATGGCCACCAACACCGAACTCCGTGAGGTGTGGGCGAGCTTCATGACCGGCTGGATCGACTACACGGCAGCACTGATCACGCGGGAACGGGAGCGCGGCGCCGCACCCGACACCATCCCGGCGCGGGATCTCGCCACGGCGCTAAACCTGATGAACGAGCGGGTCGTGGTCGCCGCCCAGGGCACCCAACAGCCGACGCTGGCCGAGGACGCCGCCCTGGAAACCGTCGTCCACATCTGGATCACCAGCATTTACGGCGGGGCCCCGGACTCGGTTTGATTCCGGCTTCGCATATTCGAATTCACCGCCGAAGTGGCTGGCCCTAGTCTGGCGGCATGTCGGAGCCACACCCATCGAGGGGTGCCACCGTTGGCAAGCTCGCGTTGTACTGCGTGCTGGCCGGTGTGTTGGTGGCGGCCATGTTGTTTCCACTGGCCGGTGGCGCGGGCATCGTGGTGAACCACGCCTCCGACGTGGCGGCGCAGGATTCCGCGCAGTTAATGCAGGGCGAGGTGCCCACGGTCTCGACGATGGTGGACGCCGCCGGGAACCCGATCGCCTGGATCTATGCCCAACGCCGGTGGCCGGTGCCCAGCGACCGGATCGCCGACACGATGAAGCTGGCGATCGTTTCGATCGAAGACAAGCGCTTCGCCGACCACAACGGCGTCGACGTCCAGGGCACCCTGACCGGTCTGGTCGGCTATCTGAGGGGCGACCTCGACACCCGAGGTGGGTCGACGATCGAGCAGCAGTACATCAAGAACTACAACCTCTTGGTCAACGCGCAGACCGACGCCGAGCGGCGGGCGGCCGTCGAGACCACGCCGGCGCGCAAGTTGCGCGAGATCCGGATGGCGCTGGCCCTGGACCGGGCGATCTCCAAGCCCGAGATCCTGACCAGGTACCTGAACCTGGTCTACTTCGGCAATGGCGCCTACGGGGTGCAGGATGCGGCCAAGACGTATTTCGGGATCAACTCGGCAGACCTGGACTGGCAGCAGGCCGCGCTGCTGGCCGGCATCGTGCAGTCGACCAACGCGCTGAATCCCTACACCAACCCCGAGGCGGCGCTGGCCCGCCGCAACGTGGTTCTCGACACGATGATCGAGAACCTGCCGGACCGGGCCAAGGAGTTGCGCGCGGCCCGTGAGGCGCCGCTGGGCGTCTTGCCGCAGCCGAACTCACTACCGCAGGGCTGCATCGCCGCCGGCGACCGCGGGTTCTTTTGCGACTACGTGCTGCAGTATCTCGCGCGAGCGGGTCTGTCCAAGGACGACGTGGCCCGCAACGGCTACCTGATACGCACCACCTTGGACCCGAAGGTCCAGAACAGCGTGAAGAAGGCGATCGACACCGTCGCCAGCCCGCAACTCGACGGGGTGGCCAGCGTGATGTCGGTGATCCAGCCGGGCAAGACCAGTCACAAGGTGCTCGCAATGGGCGACAACCGCAACTACGGTCTGCAGCTCGACGCCGGTCAGACGGTCCAGCCGCAGCCGTTCTCACTGGCCGGTGACGGCGCCGGATCGATCTTCAAGATCTTCACCACCGCCGCCGCCCTGGATATGGGCATGGGGACCAACGCCCAGCTGGAAGTTCCGGCGCAGTTTCAGGGGAAAGGCCTGGGCAGCAGTAACACCCCGGGTTGTCCCAAGGAGACCTGGTGTGTGAAGAACGCAGGCAACTACCGCAGCCCGATGAGTGTGACGGACGCGCTGGCGCAGTCACCCAACACCGCGTTCGCGCGATTGATCGGCCAGATCGGCGTGCAGCGCGCGGTGGACATGGCGGTCAAGCTGGGGTTGCGCTCCTACGCCGAGCCGGGCACGGCGCGCGCCTACCAGCCGGACAGCAACGAGAGTCTGGCCGACTTCATCAAGCGCCAGAACCTCGGCTCGTTCACGCTTGGGCCGTTCGAGCTCAATGCCCTCGAATTGTCCAATGTGGCAGCCACATTGGCATCGGGTGGCACGTGGTGCCCGCCCAGCCCGGTGGACAAGATCTTCGATCGGCACGGCCGCGAGGTCGCCGTCGAGACGCAGGCCTGCGAGCAGGCTGTTCCTGAGGGCTTGGCCAACACGCTGGCCAACGCCCTGTCGAAGGACGCCACCGGCGGTACCGCGGCCGGTTCGGCAGGTTCGGTCGGCTGGAGCCTGCCGGTGTCAGGCAAGACCGGCACCACCGAATCACACCGCTCCTCGGGCTTTCTCGGCTTCACCAATCATTACGCCGCCGCCAACTACGTCTTCGACGACAGCACCAATCCCGGTGGACTGTGCTCGTTTCCGTTGCGCAAGTGCGGATCCGGCAACCTGTACGGCGGCAATGAGCCCGCGCGCACCTGGTTCCTGGCGATGAAGCCGGTCGCCGAGGACTTCGGCCCGATCGCGCTGCCGCCCACGGACAAGCGGTACGTCGAGGGCGGACCGGGTAGCACGGTGCCGAGCGTGAGCAGCCTGAGCTTTGAAGAGGCGCGGAAGCGCCTGCGGGAAGCCGGTTTTCAGGTCTCCGATCTCCCCACCCCGGTCAACAGCTTCTCGTCGCGGGGCACGGTCGTGGGGACCACCCCGTCAGGCAAGACCATCCCGGGCTCGATCATCACGATCAATACCAGCAACGGGATACCGCCCGCGCCACCGCCGGATCTGGCGCCGCCGCCTCCTCCCCCACCGCCGGACTCCCCGCCGCCGGACGTCAACGTCATCAACATTCCGGGCCTGCCGCCGATCACGCTGCCGATGTGGCCGCCACCGGCACCGCCGCCACCCCCGGCGCCGGAACCCCCGCCACCGCCGCCCCGCCGCCCGCACCTGAACCGCCGCCCCCGCCGCCGGCCGGCGGCCCCGGACCGCCGTAGGCAATTGTCGTACCGGCATGCGAACATATGTTCGTGTCCGGCGGCCGGGCGACCATCCTGCACGCTGATCTCGACTCGTTCTACGCCTCGGTCGAGCAGCGCGATGACCCGACGCTGCGCGGTCGTCCGGTGATCGTCGGCGGCGGCGTCGTGCTGGCCGCCAGCTATGAGGCCAAGGCATACGGGGTGCGCACCGCGATGGGCGGCCACCAGGCCCGCCGGCTATGCCCCGCAGCCGTGGTCGTCCCGCCCCGGATGTCGGCCTACAGCCAGGCCAGCGACGACGTCTTCGCGGTGTTCCACGACACCACACCGCTGGTGGAACCGCTCTCGGTGGACGAGGCCTTCCTCGACGTCGCCGGGCTGCAGCGGCTGTCCGGCGATCCGGTGCAGATCGGGGCGCGGTTGCGGGAAGAAGTTCGCGACCGCGTAGGGCTACCGATCACGGTGGGTATCGCGCGCACCAAGTTCCTGGCCAAGGTGGCCAGCCAGGAAGCCAAACCCGACGGGCTGCTGCTGGTGCCACCCGAGCGTGAGCTGGAATTCCTGCGCCCGCTGCCGGTGCGCAGGCTGTGGGGGGTGGGACCCAAGACGGCCGACAAGTTGCACGCGTACGGCATCGAGACCGTCGCCCAGGTCGCCGAGCTCGGGGAGCCGATGCTGGCGTCGATGGTCGGGCCGGCAATGGGCAGGCAGCTGTATTCGTTGTCGCGCAACATTGATCGGCGCCGGGTGGACACCGGCCGGCGTCGCCGCTCGGTGGGCGCCCAGCGCGCGCTGGGCCGGCGCCGGATCAGCCCTGGCGAGCTGGACGCCGTGGTGATCGGCTTGGTGGACCGGATCACCCGCCGGATGCGCTCAGCGCAGCGCACCGGCCGAACAGTGGTGCTGCGCTTGCGTTTTGACGACTTCGCCCGAATCACGCGGTCGCACACCATGGCCAGGGCCACCGGGTCCACCGCGCCGATCCTGGCCGCTGCCCGTGACCTGGTCGCTGCCGCCGAGCCGCTGATCGCCGAGCGCGGCATCACGCTGATCGGCTTTGCCGTCAGCAATATCGATCCCAGTGGCGCTCAGCAGCTGGAGCTTCCGTTCGACGGCGGGCGCCCCGAGACGCTGGACCTCGACGCGGCCGTCGACCGTGTCCGGCGGCGGTATGGCAACGCGGTACTGACTCGCGGTGTCCTGGTGGGGCGGGATCCGGATCTGGAGATGCCGCACCTGCCGGATTAGCGCGGCAATCAGCTTGCGGCCCAAGCCAACAGCTTCTCAACGGGCCAGGTGTTGACGATCCGTTCGACCGGGACCTCGCTGTCGACGGCGCGCTGCGCACCATAGCCGAGGAAATCCAGCTGGCCCGGGGCGTGGGCGTCGGTGTCGATCGAGAAATCGCAGCCGATACCCAAGGCCAGTTTCAGCAGCCGGGTCGGCGGGTCGCGACGCTCGGGCCGCGAATTGATCTCCACCGCGGTGTTGTTGTCCCGGCACGCGGCGAACACTTTCTCTGCGTCGAACTTCGACTCCGGCCGCAGGCCGCGATTGCCGGTGACCAGCCGGCCCGTGCAGTGGCCGAGGACGTTGACCCGCGAGTTGGTCACGGCGCGAACCATCCGCCTCGTCATCGATGGTTCATCCATGGCCAGCTTCGAGTGCACGCTGGCGACGACGACGTCGAGGCGGTCCAGCAACTCGGGCTCCTGGTCCAGCGTCCCGTCGTCGAGGATGTCGACCTCGATGCCGGTGAGGATCCGGAACGGAGCCATCTTGTCTCGCAGCTCGTCGATGACGTCGAGCTGATGGCGCAGCCGGTCCGGCGAGAGCCCGTTGGCGATGGTCAGTCGCGGCGAATGGTCGGTCAGCACGCAGTACTCGTGGCCGAGCGCGGCCGCCGCGGCCATCATCTCGGGAATCGGCGCCGACCCGTCCGACCAATTGGAATGCAGGTGCAGATCGCCCCGCAGCGCCGCACGGATATCACCGCCGCCGAGGTCCTCAGCCGAGGCGCGCAATTCGACCAGTACATCGGGTTCCTGGCCGGCCCAGGCCTGCGCGATCACCTTCGCCGTCTTCGGTCCGATGCCGGGCAGGCTCTGCCAGCTGTTGGCCCGGCCGTGCCGGTCGCGGGTCTGCTCGTCCAGCGCCTCGACGATGTCGGCGGCCTTGCGGTAGGCCATCACCCGCCGGGAGTCTTCGCGCGCGCGGTCCTTGAAGTACGCGATCTCGCGCAGCGCGGCCACCGGGTCCATGACTCCAGTGTGCCCCGCGCGTGTGATGGCGTTTTGGCGCCGGGGCGCAGCCGCGCTACGCTGATTGCGATTTTGTTCAATCCATCAAGTCATCAATTCGAGGCGCATGGTGCCCACCAATTTTCCCGGCGGCGACGAGCGGCCGCTCTACGAGATCAAAGCCAACCTCTTCAAGGCGCTGGCGCACCCCGCGCGTATCCGCGTGCTCGAGATCCTGTCGGCCAATGACCGGCCGACCCCGGTCAGCGAGATTCTCACGGCCACCGAGATCGAACCGACGCTGCTGTCGCAGCACCTGGCTGTCCTCAAACGCCATCACGTCGTGTCGGCGGAGCGAACCCGCAATACCGTGCACTACGAGCTTGCCCACCCGTCGATCCGGGATCTGCTCGTGTCTGCGCGCGGCTTCCTTGCCGACACCCTCAGAGCCCGCCACGAACAGCTCTCGGCCTTCGACTCGTTGCCTCCGGTGGGGAATCCGCAGTGATCACCAAGGCCGCCGGTCAGCTGTCGCGGCTGCTTCCTCGGCTGAGTGACTACGCGGACCTGCCCCGGTCGTGGCGTCGCGACATCCTCGCCGGGATCACGGTGGGTGTGGTGGCCTTGCCGCTGGCGTTGGCGTTCGGTATCAGCTCGGGAGTCGGGGCGGGCGCCGGTTTGGTCACTGCGGTGATCGCGGGGGTGGTCGCCGCGATCTTCGGCGGGTCCCATGTCCAGGTATCGGGGCCGACGGGAGCCATGGCGGTGGTGCTCGCGCCGATCGTGGCACAGCACGGCATCGGCAGCATCGCGCTGGTCACGGTCCTGGCGGGGGCGATCGTGCTGGCCGCAGGCATCACCGGCCTCGGCCGCGCGGTCACGTTCATTCCCTGGCCGGTGATCGAGGGCTTCACGCTCGGCATCGCGGCGATCATCTTCCTGCAGCAGGTGCCCGCGGCGTTCGGCGTCGAGGCCCCCAGCGGTCGACGCACGCCGGTCGCCGCCTGGACGGTCGTCGCCGGCGCCGAGTGGTCGTCGGCATGGCGCACCCTCGCCGTCGTGGTGTTCGTCGCCGCGGTCATGGTCGGCCTCCCGCGCGTGCACCGGGCAATTCCCGAGTCGCTGACAGCGGTCGTCGTCAGTACCCTGCTCGTCGTCGCCTTCCACTTCCCGGTGGGCACGATCGGGACCCTGCCTGCGCATCTGCCCGCGCCGCTGGTGCCGCACGCCGATCCCGCCGCGCTGCGCACACTGCTCGGCGCCGCGGTGGCCATCGCCGCGCTCGCCGCCATCGAATCGCTGCTATCGGCGCGGGTGGCGGCAGCCATGTCGCCGACCGGCCCCTACGATCCGGACCGCGAACTCGTCGGCCAGGGTCTGGCCTCGATGGCCTCCGGCCTTTTCGGCGGCATGCCGGCCACCGGCGCGATCGCCCGCACCGCGGTCAACGTGCGGTCAGGAGCTCGCACCCGGCTGTCGGCCATCGTGCACTCGCTGCTGTTGCTCGGCGTCGTCTATCTCGCCACCGGCCCGGTCGCGGCGATTCCGTTGTCCGCGTTGGCCGGTGTTCTGATGGTGACGTCGTTTCGGATGATCTCGCTGAGCACCGTCGCCAAGATCGTCGGCTCCACCCGCTCGGACGCGCTGGCATTCACCCTCACCGCAGTCGTCACGGTGTGCTTCGACCTGATCGAGGCGGTCGAAATCGGCATCCTGATCGCCGCGTTCTTCGCGCTGCGGACGGTCGCGCGGCGCAGCAGCGTGGTCCGCGAGGATCTGCCCGGCCCGGCTCAGCCCGGCGACGAGCGCATCGCGCTGCTGCGACTGGATGGCGCAATGTTCTTCGGCGCCGCGGAACGACTCTCCACCGCGATCACCAACTATCCCGACGTGTCGGTGGTCATCATCCGGATGTCCCAGCTGGGAATGCTGGACGCAACCGGGGCGCACACCCTCGCCGAGATCGCCGAAGACCTCGAGGCGCGGGGCGTCACCGTCATCATCAAGGGAGTGCGACCCGAGCACATGGCGTTGCTGGCCAACATC
This sequence comes from Mycolicibacterium aromaticivorans JS19b1 = JCM 16368, assembly GCF_000559085.1. Classification (NCBI taxonomy): domain Bacteria; kingdom Bacillati; phylum Actinomycetota; class Actinomycetes; order Mycobacteriales; family Mycobacteriaceae; genus Mycobacterium; species Mycolicibacterium aromaticivorans. Next base: position 2,490,533 of record NZ_JALN02000001.1, read on the forward strand.
GGAATCGTCGACGCGCTGCGCCACGAGAATCACCTGATCGATTCCCTCGACGACGCGATCGCCCACGCCCGCTCCCACGTGGCCCGCGCGGTTTATCCCTGAAAGCGATCGGGTACAAATTTGCCATGTCAGCTCTGCAGTGGGTGGTCGCGTACATGTGCGCCGCTGCTGTCGTCGCGGGTGGTGCGATGGTATTTGCCGCCTGGTCGCGCCAGAGCCGACTGACCACACCCGCCGTGACGATCGGTCCGGCCCTGCTCGCCGGCGCGCTCTGGCCCCTGGTGATCGCCGGTCTGGGTCAGTGGCTTCTGGTCCACGTCCTCGGCAAGGCCCTACGCCGTGAGCCCGTGCGTCGCAGCGAACTGACCAGCATGGACGCCGCCTGACAGGTGCCGGTCATTTAACCGGACTAGGCTCGGCACAGTGCAATTCGCCTTCAAAACCTCACCCCAAAACACCACGTGGGCCGATATGTTGGCCGTCTGGCAGGTCGCCGATGACATCGACGTCTTCCACTCCGGCTGGACCTTCGACCACTTCTATCCGATCTTCTCGGACTCCAGCGGCCCCTGTCTGGAGGGCTGGACCACGCTGACCGCCCTGGCCCAGGCCACCACCCGACTACGGCTCGGGAACCTGGTCAGCGGCATCCACTACCGCCATCCTGCGGTGCTGGCCAACATGGCGTCCGCCGTCGACATCATCTCCGGCGGTCGCCTCGAACTCGGCATCGGTGCCGGCTGGAACGAAGAGGAATCCGGCGCGTACGGCATCGAGCTGGGCAGCGTCAAAGAGCGGCTGGACCGCTTCGAAGAAGCCTGCCAGGTGTTGATCGGCCTGCTGAGCCAGGACACCACCAACTTCGACGGGGCCTACTACCAACTCAAGGACGCGCGCAACGAGCCCAAGGGGCCGCAGCGGCCCCACCCGCCGATCTGCATCGGCGGCAGCGGCGAGAAGCGCACGCTTCGCATCGTGGCGAAATACGCCCAGCACTGGAACTTCGCCGGCGGCACCCCTGAGGAGTTCGCCCACAAACGCAGCGTTCTGGCATCGCATTGTGCGGACATCGGTCGCGACCCGAGCGAGATCATGACCTCCGCTCACGTCCGGCTGAGCGAGGACCACGACTACGCCAAGGCGATCGACGAGGCCGCGGCGCTGGCGGCCGAGGGCCTGGACCTGGCGATCGTGTACCTGCCGCCGCCGCACACGCCGGCCGTGCTCGAGCCGCTGGCCGAAGCGATCCGGAGTTCAGGGCTCTAGATAACAGCCTGGTAACGGCCGGCAAAGCTGCGCCTGCGTCAACTATTGCCGCAATCAGTTGCTAGAAACCGAAGCGGACGAGCTCGTCGGCCGTGACCAGGCGCTCGTGCTTGGCTGGCCACTCGCGGCTTCTTACCGGGTGGCGGAAGAAGGACCAGGCAATACGCCCGACCCGGAAACGAGATATCGGGTTGAGGTACACAAGGATCACTCCTGTGGTCGGATCTCAGCTCAGGCGGAGCCCCACGTTACCGCAACGCTCACTCCAGCAATTAGACACAGATCACACGGCAAACGGCAAGAGGCGCGCCGCCGATTAATCCGATGATTCTAATGGGGCTGGAGTTACCAGTGTGCCCGAGTTGGTCAGCGCTGCGGGGCCGCGGTCGGCTTGATCGGTGCGGGCAACGCGGAGTGACCCATCAGGTAGCGGTCCACACCCTTGGCGGCGGCGCGGCCTTCCGCGATGGCCCAGACGATCAGGGACTGGCCACGGCCCATGTCGCCGGCGACGAAGACACCGGGCACGGAGGTGCCGAACTCGTTGTCGCGGGCGACATTGCCCCGATCAGTGAGGTCCACACCCAGGTCGGTGAGCAAGCCGGGCTTCTCCGGTCCGACAAAGCCCATCGCCAGCAGCACCAGATCCGCCTCGAGCTCGAAGTCGGTGCCGTCCACCTTCTCGAACTTCCCGCCCTTCATCACCACTTCATGCGCGCGAAGACCGGTGACCTTGCCCTCGTGGCCGACGAACTTCTCGGTGTTGACCGAGAACACCCGCTCGCCGCCCTCTTCATGAGCCGAGGACACCCGGAACATCAGGGGGTAGGTCGGCCAGGGGGTCGAGTCCGCCCGGGTCTCGGGCGGCCGCGGCATGATCTCGAACTGGTGGATGCTGGCCGCGCCCTGCCGATGGGCGGTACCCAGGCAGTCGGCGCCCGTGTCGCCGCCGCCGATGATGACGACCTTCTTGCCCTTGGCGGTGATCGGCGGCTGACCGTTCTCGTCGAGTACCGGATCGCCGTGGGTGGCCTTGTTGGCCCACGGCAGGTACTCCATGGCCTGATACACGCCTTCGAACTGGCGGCCCGGAATCGGCAGATCCCGCCAGTCGGTGGCACCGCCGGCGAGGACGACGGCGTCGAAGTCGGCGCGCAGCTGGTCGGCGCTGATGTCGACCCCGACGTTGACGCCGGCGCGGAACTTGGTGCCCTCGGCTTCCATCTGAGCCAGGCGCCGATCGATGTGGCGCTTTTCCATCTTGAATTCGGGGATCCCGTAGCGCAGCAGTCCACCGATGCGGTCGGCCCGCTCGAAGACGGTGACGTCGTGCCCGGCGCGGGTCAGCTGCTGGGCAGCCGCCAGCCCGGCGGGGCCGGAGCCGACGACGGCGACCTTCTTGCCGGTAATGACGTGCGGCGGCATCGGGACGACCCAGCCCTCGTCGAAGGCGTTGTCGATGATCTCGACCTCGACCTGCTTGATGGTCACCGGATCCTGATTGATGCCCAGCACGCAGGAGGCCTCACACGGCGCCGGGCACAGCCGGCCGGTGAACTCCGGGAAGTTGTTGGTGGCGTGCAGCCGCTCGATCGCATCACGCCACCGATCCCGGTACACCAGGTCGTTCCACTCCGGGATGAGGTTTCCCAGCGGGCAGCCGTTGTGGCAGAACGGAATTCCGCAGTCCATGCAGCGCGAGGCCTGCTTCTCCAAAGTGTCCTGGGAGAAGTCCTCGTAGACCTCTTTCCAGTCTTTGAGTCGCAGATCCACCGGTCGGCGCACCGGCGTCTCACGCGCGGTGATCTTCAGGAAGCCACTCGGGTCACCCATGAGCGGCCGCCATGATCGCCTTGTCGACATCATCGCCGGCAGCCTCGGCGTCGGCGATGGCCTGCAGCACGGCCTTGTAGTCGCGCGGCATCACTTTCACGAAATTACCTACCTGTCCGGACCAGTCAGCCAAGATTCGCTGGCCCACAACCGAATCGGTGGCGTCCACATGCGCGACGATGATGTCACGCAGCCACTCGACGTCGGCGTCGTCGAACTCGTCGATATCGACCATCTCGGTGTTGAGGTTGGCCGGCAGCTTGCCGTCGGGGTCGTGGACATAGGCGATGCCACCGGACATGCCCGCCGCGAAGTTGCGGCCGGTCTCGCCTAGAATGACCACCCGTCCACCGGTCATGTACTCGCAGCCATGGTCACCGACGCCCTCGACAACGGCGTGCGCACCGGAGTTGCGCACCGCGAACCGCTCGCCCACCGTGCCGCGGATGAACGCGGTACCACTGGTGGCGCCGAAGAGGATCACATTGCCGCCGATGATGTTGGCTTCGGCCACATAGTCTTCCGGCGCCTTCTCCGAAGGCCGTAGCACGAGCCGACCGCCCGAAAGACCCTTGCCGACGTAATCGTTGGCGTCGCCGTAGACCCGAAGCGTCACACCCTTGGGCACGAACGCACCGAAGCTGTTGCCCGCCGAACCGTCGAACGTGATATCGATCGTGCCGTCCGGAAGTCCATTGGCGCCATAGGCTTTGGTCAGCTCGTGGCCGAGCATCGTGCCGACGGTGCGGTTGGTGTTGGCGATCGTCGTCGAGAAGCGAACCGGAGTGCCGGAATCCAGCGCCTCGCGGCTCATCACGATCAGCTGCTGATCCAGCGCCTTGTCCAGGCCGTGGTCTTGGCGTGAGCTGCAGTACAGATCCTGATTCATGAACGCCGAATCCGGCTCGTGCAGAACCGGAGTCAGGTCCAGCTTGTGTGCCCGCCAGTGCTCGGCGGCCTCGGCGGTGTCCAGCGCGTTGACCTGGCCGACCATCTCGTTGACGGTGCGGAAGCCCAGCTGAGCCATCAGCTCGCGAACCTCTTCGGCGATGAACATGAAGAAGTTCTCGACGAATTCCGGCTTGCCGTCGAAACGTTGGCGCAACACCGGGTTCTGCGTGGCAACACCGACCGGGCAGGTGTCGAGGTGGCAGACCCGCATCATGATGCAGCCCGACACCACCAGCGGCGCGGTCGCGAAGCCGAACTCCTCGGCACCCAGCAGAGCGGCGACCACCACGTCGCGGCCGGTCTTGAGCTGGCCGTCGACCTGCACCACGATCCGGTCACGTAATCCGTTGAGCAGCAGCGTCTGCTGGGTCTCGGCCAGGCCGAGCTCCCACGGTGCGCCCGCGTGCTTCTGGGACGTCAGCGGCGTCGCGCCGGTGCCTCCGTCGTGGCCGGAGATCAGCACCACGTCGGCGTGCGCCTTGGACACACCGGCCGCGACCGTGCCGACTCCGTTCTCGCTCACCAGCTTCACGTGCACGCGGGCCTGCGGGTTGGCGTTCTTCAGATCGTGGATCAGCTGTGCCAGATCCTCGATCGAATAGATGTCGTGGTGCGGCGGCGGCGAGATCAGGCCGACCCCGGGCGTGGAATGCCGCACCTCGGCCACCCACGGGTAGACCTTGTGGCCCGGAAGTTGGCCGCCCTCACCTGGTTTGGCACCCTGGGCCATCTTGATCTGGATGTCGGTGCAGTTCGTCAGGTAGTGCGACGTCACACCGAAGCGACCGGAGGCCACCTGCTTGATGGCGCTACGGCGCCAGTCGCCGTTGGGCTCGCGGTCGAAACGGCTGACCGCCTCGCCACCCTCGCCTGAGTTCGACCGCCCGCCCAGGCGGTTCATCGCGATCGCCAGGGTTTCGTGCGCCTCGGCCGAGATCGAGCCGTAGCTCATTGCCCCGGTGGAGAACCGCTTGACGATCTCGCTGACCGGCTCGACTTCCTCGATCGGGATCGACGGACGCACACCATCTTTGAACTTCAGCAGACCGCGCAGCGAGGCCATACGCTCACTCTGATCGTCGACCAGCTGGGTGTACTCCTTGAACACCTTGTACTGCCCGGTGCGGGTGGAGTGCTGCAGCTTGAACACCGTGTCCGGGTTGAACAGGTGGTATTCACCCTCGCGGCGCCACTGGTATTCGCCGCCGACCTCGAGCTCGCGGTGTGCGCGCTCGTCGGGGCGGTCCAGGTAAGCCAGCTGATGGCGGGTGGCGACGTCGGCGGCGATGTCGTCCAGATCGATCCCGCCGACCGGGCAGTGCAGCCCGGTGAAGTACTCGTCGAGCACCTGCTGGGAGATGCCGATGGCCTGGTAGAGCTGCGAGCCGGTATAAGAGGCCAGGGTGGAGATGCCCATCTTGGACATCACCTTCAGCACGCCCTTGCCTGCGGCCTTGATGTAGTTCTGCAGCGCCTTCTCACGGCTGATGCCCTCGATCACCCCACGGCCGATCATGTCGTCGATCGACTCGAACGCCATGTACGGGTTGATCGCGGCGGCCCCGAAGCTGACCAGGGCGGCCATGTGGTGCACCTCGCGGGCGTCGCCGGCCTCCACGACCAGGCCGACCTGGGTGCGGGTCCGGGTGCGAACGAGGTGGTGGTGAATGGCCGCGACCGAGAGCAGCGACGGGATCGGCGCCAGGTTCTCGTTCGACTCGCGGTCGGAAATGATCAGGATCCGGGCGCCGTCGGCGATGGCCTTCGACGCCGCATCACGAATGTCGTCGAGCGCACGGCGCAAGCCCTCGCCGCCCTTGGCGACGGGATATAGACATCGGATGACGGCAGAGCGCATGCCGTGCTTGCGGCCGCGAACGGTGTCGTCCGGGTTGAGGTTGATCAGCTTGGCCAGTTCGTGGTTGCGCAGGATCGGTTGACGAAGCCCGATTTGATGGCACGACTCCGGCTGCGGGTTGAGCAGGTCGCCTTCCGGGCCGACGGTGCCCTGCAGGCTGGTCACGACTTCTTCGCGGATGGCGTCCAGCGGCGGGTTGGTCACCTGGGCGAACAGCTGCTGGAAGTAGTCGAACAGCATCCGTGGCCGCGACGAGAGCACGGCGATCGGGGTGTCGGTGCCCATCGAGCCCAGCGGCTCCGCCCCGGTCCGCGCCATCGGCGCGACCAGCAGGTTGAGCTCCTCGTAGGTGTAGCCGAAGGCCTGCTGGCGCAGCACCACGCGGTGGTGTGGCATCCGCACGTACGGGCCCTGGGGTAGATTGTCGAGGTGGAACTGCTGGTCGTCCAGCCATTCCTGGTAGGGCTCGCCGGAGGCCAGTTCGGCCTTGATCTCCTCGTCGGAGACGATGCGGCCCTGGGCGGTGTCGACCAGGAACATCCGGCCGGGCTGCAGGCGCATGCGTTTGACCACGGTGGCCGGGTCCAGATCGAGCACGCCGGCCTCCGAGGCCATCACCACGAGGCCGTCCTCGGTGACCCAGATGCGCGACGGACGCAGGCCGTTGCGGTCGAGCACCGCGCCGACGACCGTGCCGTCGGAGAAGCACACCGAGGCCGGTCCGTCCCACGGCTCCATCAACGAGCTGTGGTACTGGTAGAACGCCCGCCGGGCGGGGTCCATCGACTCGTTGCGCTCCCAGGCCTCCGGGATCATCATCAGCACCGAGTGCGCGAGACTGCGCCCACCGAGGTGCAGCAGTTCGAGTACCTCGTCGAAGCGGGCGGTATCCGAGGCGCCGGGGGTGCAGACCGGGAAGATCTTCTCGACGTCGGTGCCGAATATGTCGGTCTTGATGAGCGCCTCACGGGCGCGCATCCAGTTCTCGTTGCCGGTGACGGTGTTGATCTCGCCGTTGTGGGCGACCCGCCGGAACGGGTGGGCCAGTGGCCACGACGGGAACGTGTTGGTGGAGAACCGCGAGTGCACGATTCCCAGCGCGCTTTCCAGCCGGTCGTCCTGCAGATCGAGGTAGAAGGCCTTGAGCTGCGGGGTGGTCAGCATGCCTTTGTAGACGAAGGTCTGACCGGAAAGGCTTGGGAAATAAACGGTTTCGCGACCCGGACCATCCTGGCCGGGGCCCTTGGAACCAAGCTCGTGCTCGGCACGCTTACGGATCACGTAGGCCTTGCGCTCCAACTCGATACCGGACGCACCGCCGATGAACACCTGGCGGAAGGTCGGCATCGCGTCCCGGGACAGCGCACCCAGCGACGAGTCGTCGGTGGGGACGTCGCGCCAGCCTATGACGTCGAGGCCCTCGGCCTCGACGATCTTCTCCACGCCCTCGCAGGCGGTGGCCGCGTCGCGGGACGACTGCGGCAGGAAGGCGATGCCGGTGGCGTAGGAGCCTTCGGCGGGAAGGTCGAAGTCGACCACGGCACGCAGGAACGCGTCGGGAACCTGAAGCAGGATGCCTGCGCCGTCACCGCTGTGCGGCTCGGCGCCTGCCGCGCCGCGGTGCTCGAGATTGAGCAGCGCGGTGATCGCCTTGTCCACGATGTCGCGGCTGCGACGGCCGTGCATGTCCACCACCATGGCGACGCCACATGAGTCGTGCTCATATGCGGGGTTGTACAGCCCGACACTCCTGGGCATTCGCACCTGACCCTTCACAAGCTTTTGCGCGCGGTGGTTCGTCGACGTCACCGCGCCCCGCCAGGGATTCCTCCGTGCGTCACTGAACGGGGCTCCACTGTGGTGTCAACAAGTCGTAAAACGATATGTCAAACCCCGCCTGACATGCCAACTTAGTCTAGGCTTACTTGGTTGCTCTGCCGCGGGAATCGAAGACGCGATCGCGGGGGCCATTTGGCTGCGGAATCCGTTGTCCACGACCCCTTTTGATGGCTAGATGCCCGGTTCCCGCACCAGAGGACCGACGGGGAGCTCCGTTCGCCGTGGCGATGGTTGTTTGCTGAGGGCGTAGGGCGCTCGCCTGGCGGCTGCGGTGTACCTCACATCAGCCGTCGTCACCGGCACCACGAGGCAGCTGGCGCTCCGGCGCGAGACTTTGCGCAAACTCTGGTCGGATTCTTAGCTTTGCCTCGTCCAAACCGACAGATCGCCGAGAAAGCCCCGGTGAAGCCCGGCAAAACGTCGATCTCGACCGACCAGCGATACTGAATACGATGACCGACCGCGACGACTACCGCGAGCGATACCGGCAGGCTCCGCCTTCGCCGGAGTACGGCGGCCCGCCCACCGAGCGGCTGCCCCGTATCGAGGTGCCACCCACGCGCCCGATGCCGCCGATGCCGCGGGCGCCGTACCCGCCGGTGCCGACGCCGTCGCCGGTCCGGCGGGCCAAGCCCAAGCCGACCCGGGGTTGGCGCCGCGGCGTCCATGCCGCGACGTTCGGGCTGGTGAACCCCGGTCCGTCGCGCGAGGACAAGCGTCAGGCCGCGATGGAGGCCATGGTGGCCGCCCCGTTGCGTGGCCATTACAAGATCGGCGTGCTGGGCAAGGGTGGTGTCGGTAAGACGACGGTGTCGGCCAGCGTGGGGTGTGTGCTGGCCGAGTTGCGTCGCGGGGACCGGGTGGTGGCGGTGGACGCCGACACCGCGTTCGGCCGGCTCGGCAGCCGGATCGACCCGCGCGCCGACGGCTCCTACTGGGAGCTCGCCAAGAACAAGAACCTGCGCTCGTTCGCCGAGGTGCTCACCCGGATGGGCAGCAACTCGTCGGGATTGTTCGTGCTGGCCGGGGAGAACGGCAGCCGCCGCGGGATTCTGGACCCGGCGATCTATCGCGAGGCCACCATGCGGCTCGACCGGCACTTCACGATCTCCATCGTCGACTGCGGTTCGACGATGGACGCTCCGGTCACCCAGGAGGCGATGCGCGACATGGACGCGCTGATCGTGGTCTCCTCGCCCTGGCCGGACGGGGCGTCAGCGGCCGCGCAGACCATGGAATGGCTTGCCGCCCATGGCAAGACCGGCCTGATGCAGCGCTCGGTGATCGTGCTCAACGATTCCGACGGGCACTCCGACAAGAAGACGCGCGGGGTGCTGGCCGACCAGTTCCGCTCCCGGCGGCAGGCGGTGGTGGAGGTGCCGTTCGATCCGAGCCTTCGCCCGGGAGGTGTCATCAACAGCACCGCCGAGATGTCGGCGCCGACCCGCCGGGCGTTCGTCGAAGTGGCAGCAGTCATTTCGCAGTTCTTCGCGACCATTCCGCCCCGTGGACCTCGGTAGTATCGGCGGCTACGTCGTCGAATCCGTGCTGGGCACAGGCGCTGCGGGCACCGTGTACCTGGCACACGATTCAGGCCGGCGCGTCGCGCTCAAGGTTAGTGCATCCGGCGCACCCCCGACTCTTGTCCATCCCAATATCGTGCCGGTGTACGCCCACGGCACCGCCCAGGACGGAAAGCACTGGCTGGCAATGCAGTACGTGGCCGATGGGGATGCCGACCGCGAACTGCGGGCCGGTCGGATGTCACCCGATCGGGCGGCGCACATCATCGCCGACATCGCTCGCGCGCTGGACTTCGCGCACCAGCACGGAGTCGTGCACGGCGACGTGAAGCCGTCGAATTTCCTTCTGGCTGAGAATGACCGCGCGCTGCTGGCCGATTTTGGGTCGAGGCCGTTCGCGGCAGCCGGAATGGTGCTGACGTCGGCAGCGTACGCGTCGCCGGAGATGTTGCGAGGCCACGAGGTCGACGGGCATGCCGACGTGTACTCGTTGGGCTGCTCGCTGTTCCGGCTGCTGACCGGTAAGCCGCCGTTCTTCGACGCCGAATCCAAGGACGAGGTGGTGCACGCACACCTGTACCGCGAGCCGCCTCAGGTCACCCGGTTCGCACCGTGGTTGCCTTCGGCGATGGACGACGTCATTGCCGCGGCGATGGCGAAGGATCCGGATGCGCGTTACCCGAGCGCGGGTGCGCTTGCGCGCGCAGCTGATGCGGCGCTACCCATCAAAGACTAATGGGTACATGCTTTTCCGCGCATGCATCGGCCACCGCGGCCATCAGGTCCTGGGTTCGCAGTGTCTCGAGGTCCTCGACCGTCACCGAGCCGCGGCTGGTGCGATTCTGGGCGGCCACCCGTGAGTCACGGAGCCGCTCCGCCCGCTCCACGACGTTGCGGGCGAACCGGCCATTCTGCATGACGTCGATACCGTGGGTGCCGTCCGGAGCGAGGTAGGCCCGCAACTTGCGGCAGGCCGCGTTCAGCGCGTCCTGCGCGGCGGGTTCGATCACGGTGGCGCGCGGCCCGCCGTAGCGGACGGCGATCTGCACCAGCTCGTCGGGGCTATACGACTCGAACCGCAGCTTGCGGTTGAAGCGTCCCGCCAAACCGGGGTTCACGGTGAGGAATTCGTCGACTTCCTTCTCGTAACCGGCGCCGATGAAACAGAAGTCGAAGCGATGCACCTCCAAGGCGACCAGCAACTGGTTCACCGCCTCCATGCCAATCATGTCGGGGCGCCCGTCGTGATGACGCTCCACCAGGGAATAGAACTCCCAGCGCTCGGCAGCCTCGCTCAGCTCCTTCAAGACCGCGTCGACAAGATCTCTGTCGCTAAGCTCGCGACCGCTGCCCGATCCCGCCACGTCACAAGTATGTCGACCGTCGCTACCTGCGTCAATTCACTTTTACAGCATCGACGATATCCGGTGGTGAATATCGCTCCAGCAACCTCGCACCATAGGTTGAGTTATGGCGCGGTGCCCCACTGGCTGGCCGGCGGGGCGCTGAGCGCCTCGAACCAGCCGAAGTGATAATTCGCAGAGACCTCGTCGCTCAGGACGATCGCCTCGGTCGCTGCCAACAGCAGGCAGTTGCTCAGCAGGGCCGCATCGACGTCTGGATACTGGGCCATCAGCTGGTAGCGCGCGGTGTCGGAATGCACTCGCAGGACGTCGACCTCGGCGTCGAGCACACCGGTGCGGGCCGCGCCGGCCTTCGCCAGGGTGTGCACGATTCGGGGCAGTCCGTCCCGCCAGTGGGTGGCCTCCACCAACTTCCAGCCCAGGTCGTGGACGCGGGGCAGTTCGCGGGCCTCGAGCGAAGTCGCCGTAGCGGTGCGCCCGCCGCCGAATGGGTCACCGGGGTGATACACCGCGGATCGGACGACGTCACCGAGCAGTTCGCCGACCCGCCCACCGCGCCTGGCCGGCGGCAGCAGACCGACACCGGCGGGCACTGCGACGCCGGGCGGGATCCAGCCGTGCGCGAGATCGGTGACCAGCACAATGGTCCCGTCCGCGCGCTCCCCGACCGCCCACCTCAATCCCGGCTCCTGGCGGGCGACGAACTCGAGCACGGACTCCAGCCGCCGATCGACGGGTGGCGGTTCGGGTGCGCGTACCAATTCGGGTTCGGGTTTGATCTCGACGGGTTCGACCACCGGCGTCGGGATCACGTCCACCTCGCGCACCTGCTCAGGTGTGATCTTCGGAATCGCCGGGTCGGTATCGAAATCATCTTTCGCAGAACGCAATAGACGAATCGTCGACGCGACGCGCTGCACCGCATAGGTTCTGGCCGTCTCGATGATCCGGACTTCCTCGGCCCGCCGCGCGAAGTCGGGGACATCGGCGTGACGCAGCGCGTGCAACCGCTCGTTGGCCGAGTCCGCGATGCGCTGCAGGTCGTTCTTGAGGTGCGCGGCGACGGCGGCGGTCCCCAGCGTGACAGTCGCCAGCTCCGCCGGCCACAGCCCCCCGATCACCCACGGCGTGGCGTCCGGCGGCGTGTCAAAGGTCGGCGCGGAGAGCGCTTGCCGCGTCGCCCTCTTCAGGCGCTGGCGCGCCGTGTTCCGACCGAAGATCGCCACTTTGAGGAGCCTACCGCCGATCCGTGCGCTGTCAGTTCGGCGGTGGACCGCTCACCAGGGCCGTTCAGCTCAGCGGCTGATTCCGTCGGACCCCTTTGTAAATGCCGCGGCGCACGATCCACGGCATCAACACCCGGTCGATCGACCAGGCCGGGAATCGGTAGGCGGTGCCGTTGGGAGCGAACACTTCGAGCCCGTCGGCCTGGATCCCCACGATCGAACCCCACCGGCGCCGCGGTGCGCGGTACTTCTTCAACGGCCGGTCGGTCAGCGTCGCGCGGATGTTTTGCGCCAGTAGCGAGTCGGCCCGCGCGCGAGCCGAGGCGCGCAGCGGGTCGGTGGCGGCCACGTCCCCGATCGCGAAGACGTGGTGGTGACCGCACAGCTGCAATTCTGGGGTGACCTTGACGAAGCCCTGCTGGTCGAGCAGCTCCGGCGGCAGCCACTCGGTATTGGGCTTGACCCGTCCGATCGCCCACAGCACCGCGTCGGCCGTCGACTCCGGCTGCCCGGTGCTCCACTGCACCGCGCCATCGGTGATCTCGTCACCGTCGAACCCGTCGGGCAGCACCGCACGGTGCCCGGGATGCACGCCGACGCCCAAACCGATCAGCTTGTCGTGCAACCGCTCCCAGGCCCGGTGGTGATGCTCGGTGAGTGCCCGCTCACCCGGGAAGTACAGATCCACCGTCTTGCCCGGCCATGCGGTGGCGACGTTGGCGGCGGCACTGACCGCCGCGGCCCCACCCCCGATGATCATCACCGACTCGGCGGCCGCCAGGCGTTCGTGCGTGGCGGTCAGATCCGCCGCGATCTCCTCGGGGGTCTGCAGCGTGGGTTGACGCCAGAAGCCGTTGCGCACTCCGGTCGAAATCACAAGCACGTCATAGGTTTCGGTGACCGGCGAGCCGTCGGGAGCGCTGCCCAGCACGGTGCGGTTCTCCAGATCCAGACCGGTGAGCGTGGCCTGCACGGTGCGCACCGGGTCCAGACCCCGGTACTTGTCGAACGAGATCCAGTTGTCGCGGGCCCAGTCCTTCGGCCGGGCCAGCCGCAGCCCGAGCTCCTGACCGCTGACCAGAGCCGGCTTGACCGAGATGCCGACGACGTCCGCATGACGGGCCAGCTTGATCGCGGTGAGCAGACCACTGTCACCCAAGCCGGCGATCACGACGCGGGGCTTGCGGCTCATACATCTCCTCCTACGCTGGCCTTTCGGGGCGGGCGGGGAATCAGCATGGGCACTCTGTCGATGACGTCCTGGTACTGCGGGCGGCGAGCCAGGCTGCGCTTCTCCATCATGGGGATGCTGGCGCCGAGGAACATCGCGACCATGGCCACCACCCCGACGAACAACCACCAGGCGTCGGCGGGCGCGGCGGCGACGCCGAACAACGCCATCGCGAACCAGAAGCCGATCTCGCCGAGATAGTTCGGGTGCCGCGACCAGGCCCACAACCCGCGGTCCATCACCGCGCCGGGCTTCTTGTCACGGACGAAGCGGTGCATCTGGGTATCGGCCACCAGCTCGAGAGTCACCGCACCGACGCCCACAGCGAATGCGACCCAGCTCAGCCAGACCACGCCGTCGCCCGGTCGGGTCACCGCGACGTAGACGGGCAGCATGCCCAAGAACACCTGCACGGTCGGGATCAGGTGGATGCCGAAGAGGTCGGCCACAAATTCCCACCGGCCCGCCCCGGCACGCAGCTGCGGGTACCGCCAATCCTCGTGGTGCAGGCCGGGGAAGCTATACACCCAGTTGCCGGTCAAGCGGATCGCCCAGTACATGACGACGATCGCGACCAGCCAGCACCGTACCGAATCCAGGCCGAGCGGCCCGGCGGCCCACCAGTAGATCAGCAGCAGCGGCGGGATCACGCTCCAGAAGGCGTCGTAGAAGCTGGAGTTGCGATACGCCCGGCTGAACACGAACACCACCAGGGTGGCGATGACGTCGGCGATGAACGCATCTAGCCACAACCGCCCGGTCGCCGGCGGGCCGTACAACAACCAGCCCGCGCCGGCCGCGACCGCGACGACGTAGGCCGCAGTGACCAACCACAGCGATTTTGCTTTGCTTCGGTCCACCATTTTCCAGCCTCCTACCGCGGCCGAACTGTAACACGTTCTAGTTGCCTGGCGACTGGGCGATCTCACGTCCGGACCCACAACTTGACACCTGCCAACAACGGCCGGCACGGGGTTCCTTATCGTGTCGGAATGAGCACCGTCGCTGATGCCGAGCGGGTCGAAGACCTGGCCCGGCGGGTCGTGGCAGACCACGACCCGAAGAAAGTCCCGATTCCGGAATTCCTCGGCGCCTGTTACGACGCCGGCCTGTCCTGGGTGCACTTCCCTGAAGGTCTCGGCGGGCTCGGCCTGTCGCGCGGCCTGCAGGCAGTCGCCGACCGGATCCTGCAGGGCGCCGGCGGACCGGTGCCGCTGGGCCTCAACCCGATGGGCTACGGCATGGCCGCGCCGACCGTGCGTGAACACGCCCAGTCCGACGACCTCAAGAGGGCGCTGCTGCGGCCGCTGGCCACCACCGACGACATCTGGTGCCAGCTGTTCTCGGAGCCGGGCGCGGGCTCGGACCTGGCCGGCCTGGCCACCACGGCGGTGCCCGACGGCGACGAATGGGTGATCAACGGCCAGAAGGTGTGGACCAGTCTGGCGCACCGCGCCCGGTGGGGTCTGCTGCTGGCCCGGACCAATCCCGACATCGCCAAGCACAAGGGCCTGACCTACTTCGTGCTCGACATGCACGCCTCCGGCGTGGAGACCCGTCCGCTGCGCCAGATGACCGGGCAGGCGGAGTTCAACGAGGTCTACATGACCGACGCCCGCATCCCCGACAGCCACCGCCTCGGCGCGGTCGGCAACGGCTGGAACGTCGCGATGACCACCCTGATGAACGAGCGCAGCGCCCTGGGCGCCAGCGGCAGCCGCCGCGGCAGCGGCACCATCAAAGAAGCCACCTCGTTGTGGGCTTCGCGTCCCGACCTGCAGACCCCGGTGCTACGAGACCGACTGTCGCAGTTGTGGTTACGGTCCGAAGCTCAGCGGTTGACCTCCGAGCGCTCCCGCGCCTCGGCCACCGCAGGCGGCCCGGGCCCGGAGGCTTCGGTCGGCAAGCTGGTGGGCGCCTTGCTCAATCAGCACATCTACGAATGGTGCATGGATCTGCTTGGGCCCGAAGGCATTCTGTACGACCGCTACGCATTGGCCGATGACGCCGGTGACGCGGGCGACTGGCGCGGGCCGATTCAGCAGCGCTACCTGCGCAGCCGCGCCAACACCATCGAGGGCGGCACCACCGAGGTGATGCGCAACATCCTCGGCGAGCGGGTGCTGGGCCTGCCCGGTGATCTGCGTGCCGACGCCGGCATGCCCTGGAAGGAGATCCCCCGTGGCTGAATTTTCGTTCACCGAGGAACAGCAGCAGCTGCGCGCAGCGGTGCGGAAGTTCTGCGCCGACAACTTCGACGAGTCGACCGTGCGCCGGTTGATGGAGTCCGAGGTGCCCTTCGACGCCAAGGTGTGGAACCGTCTGGGCGCCGAGCTCGGCGTGCTCGGGCTCTCGGTTCCCGAGGACGACGGCGGTGTCGGCGGCTCGCTGGTCGATCAGGCCGTCGCGGTCGAGGAATTCGGTGCGACGCTGGCCTGCGGACCGCTGTTCGGGACCGTCTACCTCGCCGTGCCGGCGCTGGTCGCCAGTTCCGCCGGCTCGGCGCGTGACGAATTGCTGGCCCAGTTGGTGGAGGGCACCGCCACCGCGGCCTTCGCCGTCACCGACAAGGCAGGCGCGTTCGACGCCGCCGCGGTGACCGTGACAGTCGCCGGTGACACCGTCTCCGGCACCGTCAAGCGCGTTGTCGACGGTGCCGCCGCCGACGTAATCCTGGTCGCGGCAACAGGTTCCGATGGCGTCGGGCTGTACGCAGTGGACGCACAAGACGTTGTGCGCACCCCGTTGTCGACCCTGGATCTGACCCGGCCGCAGGCCAACATCACCTTCTCCGACTCGCCCGCCCGGCTGCTGGCCGGCCCGGAGGATGCCGAGCGGGTGATCACTCACGCACTGCAGGTGGGTTCGGCGCTGCTGGCAGTCGAGCAGGTCGGCGCAGCACAGCACCTTCTGGATCTGTCTGTCGAGTACGCCAAGTCCCGCCTGCAGTTCGGCCGCCAGATCGGCTCGTTCCAGGCGATCAAGCACAAGTTGGCCGACATGCTCGTCGATGTCGAGCATGCCCGCTCGGCCGCCTACCACGCGGTGTGGGCGTTGACCGACGGCTCCGATGATCCGGCGCTGGCGACCAGCATCGCTCAGGCCGCGGCGTCAGCCGCGCTCAGCCACGTCGCCGCCGACACCATCCAGGTGCACGGCGGGATCGGCTTCACCTGGGAGCACCAGGCGCACTTGTACTTCAAGCGCGCAGCCACTGTTGCTGCGCTGCTCGGCAATGCCGAACAGCACCGGGCCAGGATCGCCGACATCGTGCTGGACGAGGCCAGTGCCGAGGACGCCACCCGGGTGGCCGACGGCCTGCCTGTCTGAGGCCTGGATACGAGAGTTCGGGTGCGAGAAGTGCTGAGAACTTCTCGCACCCGAACTATTTCGTGGTGCGCCCGGCTCGTCAGCCGCGATGGCGATTCCACTGGTGATGGTGATGGATCGAGGTCCCCGGCTGGGGCTGATTGGTCTGATGCGGGAACGCCGGGTGCGGCGCCGGGTGGCTCATGTTGGGGCCGCCTGCGTCGGCGAAGCTCGCAGGTGCCGCGCCCAGGGCGGCCAGCGCGGAGCCGGTGGCCAGGATCGCGCTTGCGGCGATGCGCTTGAACCAGATCGTGGTCGAGGTGTTGGTGGTCGTGATGGTCATGTCGTCATGCTCGTTCTCTTCGTGCTTCACCCGGTTTGCCGGGTAAGACAAGAATCGCGCACGACAACCCCGATGTCTGTCGGCTGACCAGCCCCAAGCAGGGGTGAAACCGGTGTCCACCGATCGGGGGACGACGACCGCTTCAGCGGCCTGCCGGCCGTCTGCCGTCAGATGCCGGCCGCTTCGCGCAATTGCTCGTAAGCAGCGTCGATGCGGCTGGCCAACCCGGCGATGTCGGGCAACGCAGTCGGATCGGTACACAGACCGATCCCCATGTCGCCTGCGCACGAGATCGCCGAAATCCGCAGCGCGTGATGAGCGGCCGGTTCCGAGGACGAGAACAGGTGCGCAACGCGGCGCCCCGCAACGTGAACCGGGTCGCGGGGTCCGGGAACGTTGGAAATCGACAGGCAGAATTCCTCTGCGCTGCCGGCCAGTCGGCGGACCGCGGATTCCAGGCGCGGGACACAGCCCAGGGCATGGAACAGGTCGTACATCTCGTCGGCGTCATCGAGGCGCTTGCGCTCACGCGTCTGCGCACTGATCCGGTCCAGCCTGGTCAGCGAATCCGCTTCCGCCAGCGGCAGATCGATGTTCAGGAACGAGTCGCGGTTGCCCAGACCGGTTTCGCCGCGATGATGCAGACTCACCGGGATCTGGGCGCGGAGATCCCGCACCCGCGATTCGCCCAACCAGCGCCGGAGACCACCGGCGATCACCGCCAGCAGGACGTCGTTGACGGTTGCCGGGTTGGGCCGTGATGCACCGATGGCCTTGAATTCGGCCAGCGGAGCAACGGAGAAGGCCAACTCCCGCGCAACGGTGACGGGTAGGTCGAACGGCGAACCGCCGGTGGGATGACCCAGCTCGCGCACCAGCGCCGAGGGCATTCGCCAGGCTTCTTCCAGCGGCGTCAAGCTGGGTGAATCATGTTGTCCAGGAGTCCTTCCCGGCGTATCTCTGTCGCGGTGAACATCGAACAACACCGAGTCCAGAAACCGCACACCGGCGATGCCGTCGGCCATCGCGTGGTGGATGCGTGCTGCGATCGCTTCTCGACCGTCAGCCAGCGGCCCGATGACGTCGAAGGTCCACAGCGGCCTGCTGCGATCGAGGTGCTCCGCCATCAGCGCGCTGACGATGCGCCACAGGTCCTGCCGGCCGACACAGTTGCTGTCTGTTCGGAGCCGGACATGGTCGGCGATCTCGAAGTCGGGGGCAGGTACCCATCGTGGATCGGGTCCCGAGGTGTCCACGCGGTGGGTGGCACGCGGCTGACTCGGCAGGCGCGCGGCCACTGAGGCGCGCAACGCGTCGATGTCGAGCGCTCCCGCACCGGGCTCCAAAACGATCAGTTTCAGCGTGTGGCCGGTGATCGCCGCGGATTCCATGCGCAGAATGCGCGCGTCATCAGCGGAGAGAGATTCGGCGTCGTCGGGCCCCACGAGTGCCAGCCTAAGACCGGAACCGTTCGAGGTAGGCGTGCTCGTCCCAGGTCGACAGGAACGTCGTGGCCGCCTCGTAGCCCTCGGTGTAGAGAGCATCGATCTGCGGCTTTTTGATCTCGAAATCGAGCACACCGACATCGGTCGCATCCACCCGAATGGTCCTGGCACTGACCCAGGGCAGGTTGAGGTAGGCCTGGTCGCGGCCGACGAGGATCGTGGTGATCACGTCCTCGAGCAGGCTCGGGCCGCCGAACAATTGCAGCGGAGCCAGCGCCGGGATCACCTTGTGGTTGTTCTCCGGCAGGTCGGGCAGCAACGTCACCCCGAGCGTCGGCCACCGGGGTCTCTTCCCGTCGCAGCGGTCCAGCGAGTCGATCGGGTAGTTCGACAGCAGCCCGCCGTCGACGAGGGTCGATTCCCGCCCGGTCACGCTGGTGAGGGTCACCGGTCGGAAGACGAACGGAATCGACATCGACGCACGCACCGCGTCGGCGACCGGTTGCTCGTCCGGGTCGAGGCCGTAGAGCCGGTGGTAGTCCCACGGCAGGCGAACCAACTGGCCCGTCGTCACGTCGGCCGCGGTCACCACCAGCCGATAGCGCTGTTCCGGGGGCAGCTCGTCATCGTCGAGCCGCAAGTCACCGAAGGTGCTGACGCCGAGGTCGCGGAGCTGGTGGGCGATGAAATCGTGCGCGTAGTCGCCCCGGTAGACGCCGGTGCCCTGCAGGATCGCCCATCCTGCGCCGAGCAGCGGCACCCGCTCGACCGGGCCGGGATCCAGGAACTTGCGGTAGTCGATACTCAGGGCGAGATCCCGGAAATTGTCGGGGGTCAGCTGGTCGTTCTTCGCGGCCGCGGCCACGATAGAGCCGACGATCGATCCGGCCGAGGAGCCGGCGACTCGGTGGGCCCGGTAGCCGGCCTCCATCAGCCTGACGACGGCACCGGCCAGACCGATACCTTTCACCCCGCCGCCGGCCAGGACCAGGTCGACGGGCTTCGTCACGATGGGGGCCATCGCCCCATGCTAGGAGCGACCCGCTAGCTGTACTCGGCTTAGACATTGGTGACGGATCGCTATTGCTGTAGGGAGGACCTCCGGGCTTAGTGGAGATGTCTGACGTCTTCACCAGTCCACGGAGGTCCTCGTGTCCCACGCTAATGCCCGTTTGACCGTTCATGGTCGTCTGCTGCTCGTTGAGCGGATCGTTAAGGGACACCGACCGGTGTCTCATGTCGCTGCCGAATTAGGAGTGTCGCGCCAGTGCGCTCACCGATGGGTGCGCCGGTTTCGCGATGAAGGCGTTGCCGGGTTGTCGGATCGCTCCTCACGACCACACCGCTGCCCGCGCCGCACATCAGCTGTCATTGAAGATGCGGTCCTCGAACTGCGCCGCGCCAGTAGGCGGGGCCAGGACTGGATCGGCGCCGAACTCGGTCTGCCGGCCCGCACGATCTCGGCGATCTTGCGCCGCCACCAGCTGCCGTATCTGAGGGACTGCGACCCGCTGACCGGTGACGTGATCCGGTCATCGAAAGCGACCGCGGTCCGCTACGAACGGGCACGCCCCGGAGAACTAATTCATATGGATGTCAAGAAGATTGGCCGCATCCCTGACGGAGGCGGATGGAAGGCTCACGGCCGAGCCAAGAGCAGATCTGCTGCACAGAGGAACGCGCGCATCGGGTTCGACTACGTGCACTCCGTCGTTGACGACCATTCGCGGCTGGCCTACTCAGAGATCCTGCCCGATGAAAAGGGAGCGACGTGCGGTGAGTTTTTAGCCAGGGCCGCCGAGTACTTCCGCGCCCACGGCATCCCGACCATCGAGAGACTCATCACCGACAACCACTGGAGTTATCGACGCTCCGCCGATGTCGCGGCTGTCATCGCAGGCCTGGGCGCCAAGCACGTCTTCATCAAGCCGCATTGCCCCTGGCAGAACGGGAAAGTGGAGCGCTACAACCGCACCCTGCAGACCGAGTGGGCCTACCAGCAGATATTCACCACCAACGACGCTCGCAGCGCTGCCCTTGCACCCTGGCTCGAGGACTACAACAATCGACGACGCCACTCAGCCCTCGGAGGCCAACCCCCGATTAGCAGACTGACGCCAACGTCCTAGCCGAGTACAGCTAGCCGGCGTGGTTCCACTGGTGATGGTGGTGCTCGGCGGAGCCGGGCACCGGCTGGTTGTGCTGGCCGGGGAAGGTCTGGTGGTGGCCGGGCTGGTTCATGTGCGGGCCACCATTGAAGGAACCGAAGGAGCCGCTCTCGGCGAGGGCGTCGGTGGCGGAGCCGAAGGCGAACAGTGCAGAGCCGGCGGCGAGGGCGCTACCGGCGGCGAATCGCTTCATCCAGGTCATGGTGCTCATCTCAGGGTTTTCCTCTTCGTCGTCATCAACTGTGTTTGTGTCGGCCTTCGCGTTTCGCCAGTGCCTAAACGGTCTCGCATCCTGGCAACGTTGTCTGTCGGGCAGCCGGCGGATAGCAGGGGGGAATAAGTTGTCCCCCGATCGGCGGACACCGCTCAATTTCTGCCAACCGGCGATCATCTGCTGCCAGTGGAATTACCGCGCCCTAACGCGGCGTTAACACAGTCAGCGCACCGGAATCCCCCACTGACGGGCGCAGAGGAAGAGGGAAAGAAAAATGAGGAAGTACGCAATCACCACAGCGATCGCAGGCGCGATGACCGCAGCCGTTCTCGGCCTCGCCGGACCCGCCCAGGCCGACCTCGGTCACAACGACTGGGTCAACAACATCGGCCCGACGGCGACCGCGCCCCATGTAGACACAACTGTGCATGGAAGTCGTTGATCGACCACGAACTCCATGGGAGGGGCACCCTAGTCGGGTGCCCCTCTTTCGTTGTCATGCCAGTATCGCGTCGATGGCGCGGTAGATCCGTTGCTCACTGACCGGCCGGGAGGTGCCCAACTGCTGCGCCCACAGGCTGACCCGTAACTCCTCGATCTGCCACCCGATGTCGCGAACGTCGGAGGCGGCGGCGCGGGTGGGCGAGAGCGCCTGCAGCAGCTCGGTGTAGGCGTCTTCGACGGCGTGCACACGGTGCATCCGCTCGCGGTCGGCCTGCGGCGCCTGGGCCAGCCGGTCCAGGCGGCGAACGATCGCCGTCAGATAACGGGTCAGATCGGCCAGGCGCGCGGCCCCGGCGCTGGTGACGAAGGGCGTGGCGACCAATCCGGCGAGCTGCGCGCGGATGTCGGCGACGGCATCGGCTTGCGCCGCAGGCGGATTGTCGGGAAGGGCCAGATGCACCTCCTGCAAAGCGGCAAGCACCTTTTGCACCCGGGTCACAAGTTCTTTGGTGGTCGAGGGCAGTGCTTCGGCCACCCGGTCCCGCAGCGCGGCGAAATCTACTCTGGTCCATACCGGCTTGGCGGCCAAGACATCGACCGCGGCGTCGGCACAGTCGTCCAGGAGCGCGGTCAAGGACCCATCGGGGTTGGCGCCCAGCACCAGTCGCGTACGCGGGTCCAGTCCTTTCTCCACCGCCTTCACCGGAGATGGCACCGCCAGGCGCAGCAGCCGCCTGGTGCCCCCGCGCATCGCTGCCTCGCGTTCGGCCTCGGTGGCGAAGACCTTTACGTCGACGCCCTTGCCGGCATCGACCAACGCCGGATAGCCGCGGACGATGTGGCCCCCGACAGTGCGTTCGACGCGACGCGGCAACTCTTCGAGGTCGTCGGGCCACGCACGCAGGCCCGTTCGTTCCCAGTCACCGGCCACCGCGTCGGCCACCGCCTTGCGGGCCGAGCCTGCGAGCTTGCGCTGCAGCATGTCGAGGTCCTTACCGCGGGCCACCTCGGTTCCGTCCGGCCCTTCGACGGCGAAGGTCACCCGCAGGTGAGCGGGCAGCTTGTCCAGATCGAACGCTGTGATCGGCACGAGAATGCCGCTGCGCCGGTGCAATTCACGCTGGAGAGCCTCTAGAAGCGGTTCGCTTCCGACCTGAATACCGGCAAGTACCGCCCGTGCCGTATCGGGGGCGGGAACAAAGTTGCGCCGCAGGTCTTTCGGCAATGACTTGATCAGCGCGGTCACCAGTTCCTCGCGCAGCGCGGGTACCTGCCAGCCGAATTCATCGCCGCCGAGCCGGGCGAGCACGTCGACTGGTATGTGCACGGTGACGCCGTCGTCGGCGGCGCCGGGCTCGAATCGGTAGGTGAGTGGCAGAGACAAGTCGCCGGCCTGCCAGCTGTCCGGCCGTTCGGCGTCCTCGTCGTCGACACGCAACAGGTCGTCACGCGTGAACGTCAGCAGATCCGGGGTGCGATGCCGCTGCTTTTTCCACCAGCCGTCGAAATGCCTGCCGGAGACCACCTGGGGCGGAATCCTGCTGTCGAACCAGGCGTAGATCTCGTCGTCACCGACGAGCATGTCGCGACGGCGTGCGCGCTCCTCCAGTTCGGCCAATTCGGTTCGCAGCCGCGCATTGTTGGCGACGAAGTGGTGGCGGCTCTGCCACTCGCCCTGCACCAGTGCGTGCTCGATGAACAGCTCGCGCGACACGACCGGGTCGACGGCGGCGTATCCCACCCGCCGGCGCGGAACGAGCGGAAGCCCGTAGAGCGTGACCCGCTCGAAGGCCATCACCGCACCGCGCTTGGCGTCCCAGTGCGGTTCGCTGTAGCTGCGCTGCACCAGGTGTCCGGCCACCCGCTCGACCATCTCGGGTTCGACGCGAGCCGCGATGCGGCCGTACAGCCGGCTGGTCTCCACCAGGTCGGCCACCACGAGCCAGCGCGGCGGACGCTTGGTCAACACCGATCCCGGGGCTAGTACGAACCGGGTGTTGCGCGCACCGGTGTATTCCCGCGAATCCCCTTCTCGCAGTCCGATATGCGAGAGCAACCCGGCGACCAGGGCAGCGTGCACACGCGCCGGATCGGCCGGCTCGGGGTCGTCGGATTCCCGAATGCCGATGTCTCGGGCGATGCTGCGTAACTGCCCGGTCAGGTCCTGCCACTCCCGGATCCTCAGATAGTGCAGGAACTCCTCGCGGCACATGCGCCGGAAAGCGCTGCCGGAACGGGCCTTCCGCTCATCGCGCAGATACTGCCAAAGATTCAGGAAGGACACGAAGTCCGAGTGCTCGTCGGCGAACCGGGCGTGTTTCTGCCGGGCCGCCTCTTCCCGCTCGGCCGGCCGCTCGCGCGGGTCCGGAATCGACAACGCCGCGGCCAGCACCAGGACCTCGCGCACGCATCCCTCGGTGTCGGCCTGCACGATCATCCGCGCCAGCCGCGGATCGACCGGCAACTGCGCCAGCCGCCGACCCACATCGGTGATGGCGCCGGCGGCGTCGAACGCGCCGAGCTCCTGCAGCAGCTGCACCCCGTCGCGGATGCTGCGTTGCTCAGGCGGATCCAGGAACGGGAAGCTCTCGATCTCGCCGAGCTGCAGCGCCGCCATCTGCAAGATCACCGCAGCCAGGTTGGTGCGCAGGATCTCCGGGTCGGTGTAGCGCGGCCGGCCCGCGAAATCCTCTTCGGAGTAAAGCCGAATGCACACCCCGGGCGCGGTACGACCCGACCGCCCCGCGCGCTGCGCGGCTGAGGCCTGAGAGATCGGTTCGATCGGCAACCGCTGGACCTTGGTGCGTCTGCTGTAACGGGAGATCCGCGCGGTGCCGGGGTCGACGACATACCGGACGCCCGGTACGGTCAGCGATGTCTCGGCGACGTTGGTGGCCAAGATGATTCGCCGACGGGTCCGCGCGGGCTGAAACACCCGCTGCTGCTCGGCGGTGGGCAGCCGCGCGTAGAGGGGTAGCACCTCGGTGTTCGAATCGACAATGCGGCTCAAAGCATCACTGGTGTCCCGGATTTCCCGCTCCCCGGACAGGAACACCAACACGTCACCGGGCGGCTCCGCCTCCAGCTCGCGAACCGCGTCGACTATCGCCTCTGTCTGATCGCGAATCTCGGTGCGCACGATCTCGTGGTCGGGATCGTCGGGGTCGTCCGAATCATCGACCTGTACAGGCACTTCCAGCGGCCGATAGCGTATCTCCACCGGATAGGTTCGGCCGGAGACCTCGACGATGGGTGCGCCGTCGAAGTGCGCGGCGAACCGTTCCGGCTCGATCGTCGCCGACGTGACGATCACCTTGAGATCGGGCCTGCGTGGCAGTAGTTCGCGCAGGTAGCCCAGCAGGAAGTCGATATTGAGGCTGCGCTCGTGCGCCTCATCGAGGATGAGGGTGTCATAGCGCAGCAGGCGCCGATCGCGCTGGATCTCGGCGAGCAGGATTCCGTCGGTCATCAGTTTCACCAGGGTTCGGTCGCTGGCCTGGTCGGTGAAGCGGACGGTGTAGCCGATCGTCTCACCAAGCGGGGTGCCGACTTCGTCGGCAATGCGCTGAGCGACCGTGCGCGCGGCGAGCCGACGCGGCTGGGTGTGGCCGATGGTTCCGCGGATCCCGCGGCCGAGTTCCAGGCAGATCTTGGGCAGCTGGGTGGTCTTGCCCGACCCGGTCTCGCCCGCCACCACGACCACCTGGTGGTCGATGATGGCTCGGGCGATCTCGTCCCGGCGGTCGCTGACCGGCAGATCCGGGTAGGTGATCACCGGAACCGCGGCTTGACGGGTGGCGACCAACGCCTCGGCGGCCGCGATCTGGTCGGAGATCTTCTTCATGGCCTCCGCCGGCACATCGCCGCGCAGAGATTTCAGCCGCCGCCCCAACCGGGCCGCATCCCGAAACGTGACGCCGTCGAGGCGGGCGCGCAGCTGACGCACCTGCTCAGCGGAGACCTCGGACACTGGCGCCACAATAGCGGCGAGCGCCGCCGGAGGCGTCGTCGTCTGCGTAGGCTCGACGGCGATGACCATTTGGATCGTCTTGGGTCTGCTGCTGGTGGGCCTGGGAATCGTGGCCAGCCAGTTGTTCCGGCTGAAGGACTGGCTGAACAGGCCGACCCCGCCAAGCGAGCCGGCCGGCGAGCACCCGGACGAACCCGGGACGTGATCGATCTGCCCGCCGGGGTGCGGGCGATGGCCGCTCGCGGCCCGCAGTGGGCGACGTGGGTCGACGCACTGCCCCGGCTCACCCGTGACGTCGTCGCGCAGTGGCAGCTTCGGCCGGACGGTGTCGCCACCCACGGGTATTGCTCACTGGTGGTGCCGGTCCGCACAGCCGACGGCACGGCCGCGATCCTGAAGCTCGGCTTCCCCGATGACGAGTCCGAACACGAGCACCTGGCGCTGCGCCGCTGGGGCGGCGAGGGTGCCGTCCGGCTACTGAGCGCCGACCCGCACCGGCGGACGATTCTGCTGGAACGGCTCGGCGACGACCTCACCAGAGTCGACGACATGGAGGCCTGCCGGATCGTCGCGGGTCTGTATCGGCACCTGCACGTCCCCGCGTTGCCGCAACTGCGGCCGCTGACGTTCTACCTCGACCGCTGGACCGCCGAACTCGCCGACCTGCCGCGCAGCGCACCGATTCCACACCGGCTGGTGGAGCAGGCGCTGAGCCAGTGCGCGGACCTGACGACTGACGCCGAGGCGACGGCACGGGTCCTGCACAGCGATCTGCATTACGAGAACGTGCTCGCGGGCGGACGGCAGCCCTGGCTGGCCATCGACCCCAAACCGGTCAACGGCGATCCGCACTACGAGATCGCCCCGATGCTGTGGAACCGCTTCGACGAGCTGGCCGGCGATGTCCGCATTCGCGTGCGCAGACGGTTCTACACCCTGGTCGACGCGGCGGAGTTCGACGAGGATCGGGCGCGGGCCTGGGTGGTGGTGCGGGCGGTGCTCAACGCCATGTGGGCGGTGCAGGATTCCGGAGCGCAGCAGCCGGGCTGGCTGACTGCGTGTATTGCCGTCGCAAAGGCGGTACAGGACTGAAACACCAAGCGCGAAAGGCTATCTCGGCGGGTCGCCGCGCCACATGAAGCTGTTTACATATTTGCCCATGTCCTTGGCGATGTCGAGGTTCGCCGCTGACGGTGGCCCCGGCCCGTCGTCGGGGCCGAATTGGTGGAAGGGCCCCACCGCGCCGGCGACCAGAGCGAGATCGTTCTTGACCGCGACGATGATGATGATGCGCTGGTGCTGGGAATCAATCGCGGTGCCCTTCGGCCAGTCGTCGGCGACCTCGCCGTACCCCGGCTGGTACCCGAGGATCGCGTTGGGCAGCTCATAGGACGTCACCGCGTCGGGGAATATCTGGTTGAGCAGGTCGTTGGCCACTTGGCGTGCGTGGCGGCCCTTCGCCGGTTCACTGAACAATCGCAGGGTGCCTCCATCGCCGACGTTCAGCTCGGCGCGCACCCCGTTGGGTTCGATCGTCACGTCGTAGGCGGTTCCCGGCGACGGGTACGACACCGAGAACGATCCGTCGGGGGCGAAGTAGCGCGGATTGATGGCCACCGGCAGCCCGGTCGGCGGCCGGCCGCAGTCGGGTGGGCAGTGGTAGGTGGTCGCGGTGGGCGTGATGCGAGTCGCCACGACGCTGAGCGCCATCATCGCCGTGACGAGAACGATCACCCAGAGGCCGATGGTCACGAAGTATCCGGGGCCGCGCTGTCGGCGAGCTCGATAGTTGCCCGCGGGTACCGCATAGCCGGTGAACGAGTCGGCGGCGTCGGGGTCCGATGTCAGATCACTCATCGGCGCAACGACTTCAGGACGAGCAGCGCCTTGGTCAGGTTGTCGACGTTCGGCGTCCCGAGCCCGGTGATCATGTCGTAGCCGACTCCGACGGGTGTCACCGCGTTGGCCCCGAGATAGATGTCTCGGAAGGCGGGTACCTCGGCTCCGCCGGCGATGTCGTAGAGCAGCGGGTTGAAGTCGCCGAGCTGTTCCAAACCGCGCGCCGTCAGGAACTGGTTCATCACCGCGGCGATCCCGGCCCAGATCGGTGCGGCCTGCGAGGTGCCACCGCCCACGAGGAGCTGGCCGTTGAGCACGAATCTCACGCCGGTGAACGGGTCGGCCACCGCGGCGATGTCGGGCACCAGCCGCTTGTCGTGCGGGCCGGCGGGGGCTCCGGTGTCCTGCCACGACGGGCGGGCGAACAACACTGACGCGCCGCCGCCGCTGCCCTGGGTCAGCGGGACGTCGTACCAGCCTTGTTCGGCAAGCCACTGCCCCTGGGAATCGGTGGATAACGTCGTTCCCCCGACACCGGTCACCTCCGGCAACGAGGCCATCACGTCGACGCCGTAGTCGTCGGGGCTCGGCGGATCCGACCAGGTCTTGCCGCCTTTGCATTCCAGACCGGCCAGATCTCCGCTGGCGACGAAGGCCGTCGTCCCGTTGCGCTGGGCGCGGGCCAGCGCCGAGCGCACCGGCGCCAGGTCGGCGCGGGAGAGCAAGCGATCGCAGCCCCAGCCGATCGAGAAGCTCCACACCGCCCCCGGGTAGGTGCGGTCGACCTCCTCCATCAGCTTGCCGAGCTTGACGTAGGTCGCATCGCCTTCGGCGGTAGACCGGGCGTTGACCAGAACGATCCGCGCCGAGGGTGCGATCGCGTGGACGAACTGGACGTCCATGGTCGCCTCGCCGCGCCGCTCGGGCGGCATCCCGCCCATCACCTCGAGGGTGAATTTCGGCAGCGAGAACCACTCGGAGAACTTGTCCAGGTCGCGCTGGTCGACGCCGTCGAAGGTGAAGACGACGACCGTCTGACCCTTTCCGGTGTACCCCGCCGACGTCAGCGGGTTGATGTTGTAAGCGGTGAGCAACTCGGTGGGCGCGAGCCCCGCATTGGGGACGTCCAGCGGGGGGGTCGGCGGAACGCCTTCGTGTGACGGCGTGTATCCGAGAATCCGGCCCAGTTCAGTGACTTCACTGCTCAGCTGCTGCGGGACGATGGGCTGCTGTGGCGAGGCGTAGAACACCACCCCGTTGGTACGGCGATAGTCGTGCACAGCCACCTCGAGGGCACCGGCAATCGCTCGCGGGGTGCCTTCCACGACCGCCCAGGCGTCACCGTCGCGCCAGCCCACCGACAATCCGTGGGTGGCGGCCCATGCGGTCAGCGCCGTCGGCCGGGCGGCCTCCCGTAGTTCGGCGGTCAGCTGGACTCGCTGGGTACGCGCAGGACCGAGATCGGCGGCCTGGGCCAGCAGCCGGGCGAACGGCCCGCCGATCAGGTTGTAGGGCAGCGACGGCGTCGGGCGGTCTCCGGCGAAGACCACCATGACCACGGCGAGCGTCGCGAGCAGCGGTGTCATCCGGTATGCCCGGCAACGCCCTGGCCACATGCGTGTCATCAGCTAACCGGTCTACCACGACAACTTCTCGAACGGGGCGTCACAAGCCGAAACGATTGCACACTGATGCAGCCGGAGCGCGCTGGAACCGCGCATGCGATAACGATCTCCGCGGCCGCCGCGATGAACTGGGTATCCGAACTTCACTTGAGGTTTGTCGTCGAGGAGGTGGACGGTGAAGAAACTCGGTTCAGTGGTGGTCTGCACGATCACCGCCATCGGTATCGGCATCATCGGCGCGCCCACGGCCAGCGCGGGATGCCAGGGACTCTGGACACCGTGGGGCGGCGGCCAGCGCTGCGACGGGCCGATCGATGCGAACGGCTTCTTTCAGCGCTGCGAGACCGGGGGCGCGTTCGGATTCAACACGCCGCAGCAGTGCTACCAGGTGGACGCCAACAATCTGGGCAACAGCCAGCCCTGGATCGCGCCCTGATCCTCACAGCGGGATGGCCAACTGGCTCCGGATGAGCGGGGCGATCTTCTCGGCCATGTAGGCATGTCCCGCGTCGGTGGGGTGCACTCCATCGGGGCCGATCAGTTCGGGGTGGCCGACGAACCAGCCTTCGGCGATCGGATCGACGAAGACCGCGCCGACGGCTTTGGCCTGGGCACGCAGAATGTCGCGCTGGGCCAGCACCTCGCCCGGCGGGTCGGCCGTCGGCCACGGCGGCCCGATCACCAGGACCTTGGCTTTGGGCGCCACCCGCCGGGCGATCTGCAGGGTCTCCCCGACCAGCACCGGGTACTTCTGCATATCGGCGGGCTGGTCGTTGCGGGATCCGAAGAACACCACAAGGGAGTCGTCACGGTCGACGGCCCGCACGGTGAGATCCTCGAACAAGTTGCCATGGTTGCCGCGGATCCCGTAGCCGGCACCGCCCTCGGCGGCCACGTCGGCGTCGATCCTGGCGCCCTGACCGGCCAGCAGAAGCCAGGCGCGGGAGGTCCACGACTGCGGCCCCTGACCGCCCTCGTCGGTACCGGTCGTGTACGAATCGCCGATCACCGCGATCCGGCTGAAACCCGAACCGCGATTGGCCATTTCGTAAGTGAGGGGCGGGCGTGAATAGCCGACGACGGCAGCGAGCACCGCGACGGCCGACAGGCCGGTCGTGATGACGCGCACAAGTCCTTGCTTGCGGATCAATGACACCCCACTGAATCTCGTGCCCGACGCAGGCAGCCTACTGCCTCCGAAGGTGTTGTCGCACACCGACGCTGGCTTCGTTACTACCCGGCCCGCGCCGAGGACTGCGGAGGGCGGGTATCGCGGGCGTGGTCGATGGAGGCCAGCCGGCCGCCCTCGGCCCCCGGCGGGCCGGTGTGCTTGTCGTGCTTGACGTCGCGGAAGTCGACCATCCTGCGCATCCAGCGCCGGGCCGGTTCCTCGACCCCGTGGTAGAGCCCGATCGCGCCGGCCACGGCGGCCACGATCAGGCCGACGACGACGATCTTCTGAACCGATTTCGGAAGGTCGATCTGGTACTCCTGGACCGCCCAGTTCCACGAGGTGTGCACGATCTCGTGGACCATGTAGAGGCTGAACGAAATCTGGCCCCCGTACACCAGCAGCCGCGTGGACAGCAGCGCCGGCAGGGTGCCCACGCCGATCGCCAGCGTGACGACCAGAGGCATGAACAACACGTCGACCAGGCCGCCGGGGTCGATCATCCCAGCCACCGGGTTGGCGTCGTAGTAGTAGAGGATGCCGACCATCGCGGCGGTCAGCAGTACCGCGGCAATGCCCGAGATGTGCTGGCCACGCCTTCCGATCTGCAGCCGTCGCACGGCCGCGCAGGCCAGCGCGCCGGCCACGAATTGGGCCACGATTCGCGGCAGCCAGCTCCACGGGGTGTAGAAATGGCCGCTGGCCAGCAGCAGCAGAGTGGGCGGCAGTGCAGCAACGAAGGCCAGGAAGATCAGCATGCGGGCCCGGGTCACGCGCGCCATCCGGAAGATCACCAGGATGATCCCGCCGAACAGCAGGTAGGCCAGCCATTCCGCGCTGATCGACCACGCCGGCCCGTCCCAGCTGGTGCCGTCGAAGAACGGTTCGAACCAGAGCTGCACCATGAACAGCTGGCGCACATAGCTGATCGCGGTGAGCTTCTCGACGTCCGCCGACGGTGTGGCGCCGACGTGCAGCGTGAAGATGATCCACGCGGCGGCGAGGTGCATGGTCACCAGGTACACCGGCCACACCCGGGACAGCCGCAGCCAGAGGAAGTGCAGGGTGGCGCGCCCCGAGAAGTGCGTTCCCATCCGATCGAGATAGTTCCACGTCAGCACGAATCCGCTGAGGATGAAGAACAGGTCGACGCCTTGAGCTCCGGCGTTGAGCAGCGGCGCAAGGTCTTCCTTGAGTCGCGGTGAGGCTTCCCAGATCAGCGGCCGGAAGTGGAACAACACCACCCACAAGGCGGCGACGATGCGAAGACCGGTCAGCGCCTTGATTTCTCCGGTTCGCACAACACCCATTCCGAACCCATTCCGACTCTTGCTCTACGTTTCGACGCCACCTCGTCAGACGGGTCGGACCCCGCCGCCCCCGCGATTTCACCTGGCAGCCTATCAGCGCGGCCGTCGCCGGCCCGGTCTTGCAACGCTGTGGGGTTGCTGGAGGCGGCCCTGCCCGGCCGTTTGCTGGCTTGACGCAGGCCCACGGTTCCTTGCCGGTCCCTCGAATCAGGTTGCAGCCCAGCCACCGTCGACGCTGAGGACTACTCCGTGGATATTGGCGGCGGCGTCACTGGCCAGGAACACCACCGCGGCCGAGACCTCCTCCGGGGTGCTGACCCGCCGCGACGGCAGGCGGCTCAGCGTCGGCGCGATGTGGTCGGCGAATTCGGCCTGCCGATCGGTGCCGATCGGGCCGGGGGCCACCGCGTTGACCCGAACACCGTGCGGGCCGTACTCGTCCGCCCAGGACTGGGTGAACGAATGGATCGCGGCTTTGTTGGCGCCGTAGACCGCCGAGCCGCCGGCTCCACGCAGACCGGCGACCGAACCGATGTTGACGATCGTGCCGCCACCCTGGGCGACCATGCGCGGGGCCAGAACACCGGTCAACAGGAACGGTGCGAACACGTTGACGCCGAAGACATCTCGCAGTTCCTGCTCGGTGACGTCAGCGGTCGGCGTGGGCATCAGCAAGGTGGCCGCGTTGTTCACCAGGATGTCGATGCCGCCGCTCGCCTCGATGGCAGCGTCGGCCAGCTGGTTCGTGGCGGCACCGCCGGCTCCCAGATCGGCGGCGACGAAGGACCCGTCCCCACCTGCCGAACGGATATCGGCGACGACCGCATCGCCGCGGGTATTGTCCCGTCCGCTCACCACCACGAAGGCGCCGTCAGCGGCCAGGGCCTTCGCGATGGCGACCCCGAGGCCGCCTGTGGAACCGGTGACAAGTGCTCTGCGCCCGGCCAACCGGGTATCTTTTGGACTCATGAGTCCACATGCTTCGCCTTCAAAAATGGACCTGCAAGTCCAAAATTTGACCGCGAAGGGCCGCGCCACCCGACAGCGGATCATCGAGGGAGCCGCCGCCGAGATCCGCGCCCGCGGCGTCGCGCTGACCACCCTCGACGACGTCATGGTGCGCACTCGCACCTCCAAAAGTCAGCTCTTCCACTATTTCCCCGGCGGTAAGGAGCAGCTCCTGCTGGCCGTCGCGGCACTGGAGTCCCAGATGGTGCTCGACGACCAGCAGCCTCATCTCGGTGCGCTCACATCATGGGCAGCCTGGCAGCGGTGGCGGGATTCCGTCGTCGACCGCTATCGCAGGCAGGGCCAGAACTGCCCGATCGCGGTGCTGATGTCGGAGATCGGGCGCACCACCCCGGGGGCCGAGGCCGTCACCGCCGAGCTCATCGTCCAGTGGAGCGGCGCGATCGCGACCGGAATCCGGTCGATGCAGGAGCAGGGCAAGGTGGCCTATTCGGTGAACGCCGAGCGCGCCGCGGCAGCGTTGCTGGCCGGGATCCAGGGCGGGGTCGGCATCATGCTGGCGACCGGCGACCTGAGCTATCTGGAAGCCGCTCTGGACCAGGGCATCGATGCGCTGCGCGCGGCATGACACACCGGCGCTCAGCCGCCGTTCTGCGCCATCGCCCAGCACGTGACCGAATGCCACAGGTTGCAGGGGATGCCGTTCATCGTGGGGATCTGGTTGGGCTGGATGTTGGTGGTCACGTTGTCGGGGCCGATCGCCTGGGGGGCCTGACCACCTGCCGGCCCGGACGTGCACACCCCGGGGAATCGGCTCTGGACGGTCCCATTCGGGCAGTCGGCGGAGGCCGGTGCGGCCAGCACCAGCGATCCCGACGTGAGCGCCACCGCACACGCGCCGATGAGAAGTCGTTTCACAGTCACCTGATTCCGCCTCGAGC
Source organism: Mycolicibacterium aromaticivorans JS19b1 = JCM 16368 (assembly GCF_000559085.1). Lineage (NCBI taxonomy): Bacteria > Bacillati > Actinomycetota > Actinomycetes > Mycobacteriales > Mycobacteriaceae > Mycobacterium > Mycolicibacterium aromaticivorans. The sequence continues at coordinate 2,523,372 of NZ_JALN02000001.1, forward strand.
AGGCCTCGGGTCCAACCACTTAACCACGATATCGACGGCGCAGCCAGATTCGTTAGCGGTCACCAGCGACGACGCCGCTACGGGCTGAGCACGCCGGCGGCCGGCAACGGCAACGACGGCACCGAGGGAACGCCGTTGAGCGTGTTGAGTGCGCCCGACGCCTGGTTGGCGGTACTGAGCATCTGCATCAGCGGCCCGAAGTTCCCGTTGCCGAGTTCGGCCATCACCGCCGGGCACTGGGACCGGATGGCCTGCTCGGCCACGAACCCGGTCACCTGGGAGGCGAGGCCGCCGTGTCCGCTGGCCGTGGTGGCATTGGAAACCAGGCTGCTGCCCGGCTTGACCAGCATCGGGCAGATCTGCTGGCCGATCTGCACGATCAGCTGACTGATACCGGTCGAGTTCAGCAGGCTACTGACGCCCGCTGTGTCCGCGTGGGCAGGCGCCGGCCACGCGGCTACGGCAACGAACGTTCCTGCCATCACGGCCAGCGATCGCACTGCGAAGGCGGTGCCGCCGGTCGATTCACGATCGAAAGTGCGCACGGTCATATGGGTCCTACTCTGGCTCGATCGGCTCAAAGCACGAGCCACTGATGTCACTTCGGTAACAGTGGCTTACTCAGGTCACACTTTGGGCACGGAACCGTAAAGGTTCGAAGCCTATGCGTTTCCCCTACGCGATCTCGGCGCAGCGGGTGCGACACTTCCCGGTTTCGGCGACAATGTCCGGCCTGCCGTTACAGAGCATCGTTGATCTCGTTTTTCAGCACCTCGGCCTGGGTCCCGAAGACGGCCTGCACGCTGTTGCCGACCTCGATCACGCCGGCGGCGCCAAGGCTTTTCAGCCGGTTCTGGTCGACTTTGCCGGCGTCCACGACCTCCATCCGCAGTCTGGTGATACAGGCGTCGACGCTGCGCAGGTTCTCTCGCCCACCGAACGCCGCGATCAGCTGTTCGGCCTTGCTGTCGGTGACCGCGGGGGCGGTCGTCACCGCGCCCCCGACCGCCACGGCGGTCGCCGACTCGGCGCCTTCGCCCACGTTCGCCCGCTCCTCGGCGTCGAACTCGGCGTCGGGTTCACGGCCGGGCGTGCGCATGTTCCATCGGGTGATCGCGAAACGGAACAGCAGGTAGTACACGGCGAAGAAGACCAGGCCCATGACGATCAGCAGCGGGATGTTCTTGGCGGCGGGCGCGGTGCCGTAGAGGAGCAGATCGATCAGACCGGCTGAGAACGAGAAGCCCAGGTGGATGTCGAGCAGGTAGGCGATGGCCAGCGACAACCCGGTCAGAACCGCGTGCACGACGTAGAGCGGGAACGCCACGAACATGAAGGCGAACTCCAGCGGTTCGGTGACACCGGTGAGGAACGCGGTCAGCGCGGCGGCGGACAGGATGCCGAACGCGACCTTTCGTTGTTTCTTGTTCGCCACGTGGATCATTGCCAACGCCGCGCCGGGCAGGCCGAACATCAGGATCGGGTAGAAGCCCGACGTGAGCAGGCCAGCGCTGGGGTCACCGGCGGCGAACCGGCTGAGTTCACCGGTGACCACATGCCCGTCGCCGCTCGGATAGCTGCCGTAGATGAACCACACGTACGAATTCAGGATGTGGTGCAGACCCAACGGGATCAGCATGCGGTTGGCGAAGCCGTAGACGAACGCCCCCAGCGCACCGGCACCGCCGATGAAGTGGCCCAGTCCGGTGAGCCCGGCGTCGAACATCGGATAGAAATAGCTCATCGCGAAGGACACCACGAGGCTCGCCACCGATACGACGATCGGGACGAAGCGGCGACCACCGAAGAAACCGAGGTACGGCGGCAACGTGATGGTGTGGTACTTGTCGAACAGCCACGCGGTGAGCAGACCGACCACTATCCCGCCGAACACGCTGTAGTTGATCTGCGCCTGTTCGCCGGCCTTGTCGAGTTGTCCGGCAAGCACGAACGGCGACATCGTCTTGAAGACCGCCTGCATCACCAGATAGCCGACGACTGCTGACAGCGCCGTCGAGCCGTCGGCCTTGCGCGCGAAGCCGATCGCGACACCGACGGCGAACAGCAACGCGAGATTGTTGAACAGCGCTCCGCCGGCTGCGCTCATCGCCTGGAAGAACGGGCCGATCACCGGCGCCTTGATCCGCCCCAGCAGGTCGTCCTGGCCGAGCCGCAGCAGGATGCCTGCGGCCGGAAGTACGGCGATCGGCAGCATCAAGCTCTTACCGAGCCGTTGCAGCTGCGCGAAGCCCGGTATGCGCAGCCCCGACTTTTGCTGTGCGCCTGAGCCTTTGGTGGTTTCACTCATGGCCGGCCGGCCTCCCGTCGTCGCAGCACAGCCGAAGCTTAGACAAATCGCCGGAGGTGAGGCGTTGTTTCCGCCGCGGCTAGGTGGGTCAACTCTCTATTGTCTTCGACAATGAGCACAACGTCCGTCCACGCGCCGGTATCCGGGCGTGCTATCGCGCTCGGCGACGTACCCGATCCCGTTTTCGCCCAAGGCATGGTGGGCTTCGGCGCCGCAGTCGATCCGCCACACGACGTGATCGATGCGGTGGCGCCGGTCAGCGGCCGCGTCCTGAAGCTGATGCCGCACGCCTACATCATCATCACGGGCGAGAATGTCGGCGTCCTGGTTCATCTCGGGCTCGATACCGTCACCCTGCAGGGGGCGGGATTCAGCGCCCACGTCAGCGAGGGCGACACCGTGACCGCCGGCCAGCCGATCATCACCTATGACGTCCCGTCGGTGGTGGCAGCCGGGTTGAGCCCGATCGTTCCCGTCGTGGTGATGGACGAACGTGAACCCGGCAACGTCGTGGTGAGCGGCGACGTCACTCAGGGTGCCGAAATCGCTTCGGGAGCCCTACTTTTCACTGCCAATAAGTAGGGTCTGATGGAAGTTGTCATTCTCCCCGACACCGCGGCGATCGGCGCGCTGGCCGCCGATGCCGTCGAGGCGCTGCTCGCCCGCAAGCCGACCGCGGTGCTTGGACTGGCCACCGGCTCGTCCCCGCTGGCGATCTACGACGAGTTGGCCGCCCGGTGCGACGCGGGCCGCATCTCGTTTCGGCGAGCCCGCGGCTTCACCCTCGACGAGTACGTCGGATTGCCGGCCGATCATCCCGAGCGCTACCGCACCGTCATCGACACGGTGTTGGTCTCGCGCGTCGACTTCGCGGCGGGCGCGGTGGCCGGCCCCGACGGGTTGGCCGAAGACATTCCGGTGGCGTGCGCCCAGTACGAGGCGGCCATCACCGCAGCAGGCGGCATCGACCTGCAAATCCTGGGCATCGGCACCGACGGCCACATCGGATTCAACGAGCCCGGGTCGTCGCTGGCGTCGCGCACCCGGATCAAAACGCTGACGCGCCAGACCCGAATCGACAACGCCCGCTTCTTCGACGACGACGTCGACCAAGTCCCGACCCATTGCCTAACCCAAGGGTTGGGCACGATCATGGCGGCCCGTCACGTCGTGCTGGTGGCGCTCGGCCGAAGCAAGGCCGAGGCGGTGCATCAGCTGGTGGAGGGGCCGGTGAGCGCGATGTGGCCGGCCACCATCCTGCAGCATCATCCGCACGTGACGGTCCTCCTCGACGGCGGTGCGGCGCGACGTTTGCAGCTGGCCGACTACTACCGGGAGACCTACCTGTCCAAGCCGTCATGGCAGGGCATCTGAGTGCTGATCACCGCTGCCACCTTGCTGACCGGCCGAGAATTGTTGCGGCCGGGCTGGATTGAGGTGTTCGGCGGGTCAGTGCGGGCGCTGGGCGCGGGTTCGCCGCCGCGAGCGGCCGACCGTGAGCTGGGTACCGTGGTGCCCGGTTTCATCGACACCCACGTCCACGGCGGCGGCGGGTCCGATTTCTCCGGGGCGACTTCGGATGACACGGCGACCGCTGTGGAGCTTCACCGCAGGCACGGCACCACGACCCTGATCGCGTCGCTGGTGTCGGCCGGACCGGCCGAACTGTTGCACCAGGTCGAGGTACTCGCCGGCCATGTGCGCGACGGCACGCTCGGCGGGATTCACCTCGAAGGCCCGTGGCTGGCCACGCAACGCTGCGGAGCGCACGACCCTGCGGCGCTTCGCGATCCGGACACCGGCGAAGTCGACACGCTGCTGCAGGCCGGCGCCGGAGCCATCCGGATGGTCACTCTCGCACCGGAGCGCCCGGGTGCGCTGGCCGCGATCGAGCGAATCGTCACCGCGGGCGCGGTGGCCGCTGTCGGACACACAGAGGCGACCTACGAGCAGACCCGCGCGGCGATCACAGCGGGCGCGACGGTCGGCACGCATCTGTTCAACGCGATGCGCCCGATCCACCACCGCGAGCCGGGCCCGGTGATCGCGCTGCTGGAAGACCCCCGGGTGACGGTGGAGTTGATCGCCGACGGAGTGCACGTCGACGCCGCGCTGTACCGGCACGTGGTCCGTGCGGCCGGTCCCGACCGGCTGTCGCTCGTCACCGACGCCATGGCGGCGGCCGGGGTGAGCGACGGCCGGTACCGGATCGGCCGAATGGACGTCGAGGTCGCCGACGGCGTGGCCCAGCTGGCCGGGACGACGACGATAGCGGGCAGCACCGCCACGATGGACCGGGTGTTCCGATTCGCCGTGGCCAACAGCGGGCTCCCCCACGACGAGGCACTGTCACTCGCGGTGCGCCAGTCGTCGCTGAATCCGGCTCGCGCACTGGGGCTTCCATGTCCAGAACTCGTCACGGGCGCACGTGCCGACCTGGTCGCGCTGGACACCGACCTCGCGCTCACCGACGTGCTGTGCGGCGGCGCGTGGGTTCCGCGCTGAGCGCGGCGAACGTCTGTTCGATTTTTTGTCGTACCCCGGGTGCATCGTGTCTCCTACGCCGTCGAACTGACGAAAGGGGCCCAGCATGTGCTGGTTGTGCGATCACCCGGACAACACCGTTGCCGATTATCTCGACGAGGTCCGCGCCAAGATCCTGCGACGAGGCTGGGCAGTGCAATACGTCGAGTCGCCCCGCATGCCGTTCGCCTACACGGTCGGCTTGAGCGACTACGACGTCCCCGAGTTGCTGATGACGAACGTGTCACCGCAGCGGGCCGCCCGCCTGCTCAGCAGGTCGGCCGAGCTCGTGGTGCGCGGAGCCGAGCTGACCGCCGGTCAGCAGTTCACCCTCTGCGGCGGTCCGATGCTCGAGGTGGTCGAGGTCGAACATCCCGACGCACACATGGGTTTCGCGACCGCCCTGTACGGCAGGGAGATTCGTGCGTTGCAGCTGGTCTGGTCGGATGGTCGCGGCCGGTGGCCGTGGGCCGCGGACTTCTGTGATCGCGAAAGCCGGCAACCGGTGTTGGGGGTGCGCACCAGGGCTGCGTGAATTCTCGCCGATCACAAAGCAATTACGGCAGGCGTGCCAGACCGTCTCGACACCGGCCGCATTGTTACCTTGCTGCTCGTGAGGAACCTTGTGCACCGCGCGACCCGCTGGGTGCAGCGCGTGGGCGTCCTCACCGCGACGGTGCTGCTGGTCCCTGGCACGGTCGGCCTGACGGGTCAGACCGCACCTGCCGCGGCCTACTCCCGCTCCGGCTTGCCGGTGGAAGCCCTCGACGTTCCGTCGCCGGCGATGGGCCGCACCATCCGGATCCAATTCCAGGGCGGCGGCGCGCACGCGGTCTATCTGCTCGACGGCTTGCGCGCCAGGGATGACGAGAACGGCTGGGACATCAACACCGCCGCGTTCGAGTGGTACTACCAGTCCGGGCTGTCGCTGGTGATGCCGGTCGGTGGCCAGTCGAGCTTCTACAGCGACTGGTATCAACCGGCAGCCGGGTCCAGCGGGACGCTGACATACAAATGGGAGACATTCCTGACCCAGGAGTTGCCGGCGTGGCTGGCGCTGAACAAAGCGGTCACTCCGATCAACAATGCGGTGGTGGGACTTTCGATGTCGGGCAGTGCGGCGTTGACGCTGGCGATCTGGCATCCCCAGCAGTTCATCTTCGCGGGCTCGCTGTCCGGTTTCCTCAACCCGTCGCTGGGGCTGTGGCCGACCCTGATCGGGTTGGCGATGAAGGACGGCGGCGGGTACCGCTCCACCGACATGTGGGGACCCTCCAACGATCCGGCCTGGCAGCGCCACGACCCGATGGTCAACGTGGCGAGACTGGTCGCCAACGGCACCGCGGTGTGGATCTATTGCGGGACGGGAGCACCGTCGGAACTCGACAACACCGACGATCCGACATTTGGCGGGCTGTTCACCGCCGGGTATCTGGAAAACATCACGTTGAACACCAACAAGGAGTTTCAGCGCAAGTATCAGGCCGCCGGCGGCCGCAACGCAGTCTTCAACTTCCCGCCCAGCGGCACGCACAGCTGGGGGTACTGGGGCGCGCAACTGCAAGCGATGAAGGGTGACCTGCAGCGAGTGCTGGGAGCGACGCCCACCGGCTAGCCTGCGCTGATCCCGGTGCGCCACAACGTTCATCACGTTGCCATCGCCGATCGCGAACGAAGAACCGCCGAACAGGAGGCAACCACGTCATGCATACCGTCGTGTTGGTAGACAGCAGAACCGCGAGCGCGCTTGCCCAAGTATTGCCGCTGCTCTTGCTCACTCTTGTGGTCGAAGTTCGACGCACGCAACGGCATCGAGGCTTGTCGCGAGCGCGCATCACTGCATTCCTGGCGCTCTTCGGTTTGGTCGAAGTAGTCCTGGTGCTCTCGATCGACGGTGCGTTCTACCCGTTTCAGTGGTTCGACTTCTGTTCAGCGGCGATCATCTTCGGGCTGATGTATCTGATCGCCTCGCTGTCGCTGTCGGACCCGTCGAAGGACCGCGACGACGAACGCTAGTCTCCGAAGCCGACGACCTCGCCACGGTTGATCGACACCCAGTCGCGGGCTTCGAGGTACGGGCGGAACGTCTCGGCGATCAGCTGCGCGTCGGCCGTCGTCTTGGGCCGCTGAAGTTCATAGAGGTGCGGGAATTCCGTCCACGCGATGACGGCGTCCCACAGTCGCACAGCCGCCTCCCCGGTCGGCGGGTCGATCAGAACCGGTCCGAACAAGCACTGACCGTCGGGGAAGAACAGCGTCGGCACACCGTAACCATCGGCCGCCACGACGCGGTTGTGGTCGGCCAGCACCTCATCACCAGTGGTCGGATCGGCGACGGCCTGGTCGACCAGCGCCGGATCAAAACCGAGCTCAGCCAGCAAGTGTCGGGCCACCGCGGGTTCGTGTGGTTTGTGACCGTCGACGTGCAGGGCCCGACCGGCACGCTGGTACCAGGCCTCGACGTCCGACATGGAGCGCCGTCGTAGGAGCGCCCCGATGCGCATCATCGACCAGCCGTAGGACCAGTCCCGTTCCCACGGGTGCTTCTTGCCCTCTTGGCGATTGATCTCCTCGAGGCTGAAGAACCGCCAGTTCACCACCAGTCCGGTCTGGTCCCGAACCTCGCGAATCCACCGCGACGTCTGGTAGGCGTACGGGCACATCACGTCGAAGTGGAAGTCGACGGACTCTGGCCGCCCGGTCACATCGTGAACCTGAGATTGCGGGCAGCCCGCTCGCCAAGCTCGGCGTCGCCACTCCAGGTCACCGCTCCGGTGTCGATCTGGGCCTGGGGGTCGATACGGCCGGAGGCGAGCATGATGAACGTGGTCGAGTCCGTGGTCAGCACCGCGTCCGGATTGTCCAGGTGCGCAACCTGTTTGGCCCGGCCGTCGACCGCCACATCGATCTCCCGGGCCACCGGGCCGGTCAACCGGAAGGAGATGCCGCTACCGTCGGGCACGCCCACCTTCTTTCCTGCGATGTAGCCGATCGAGCTCTCGACCTCTCCCAGCGCTATCTCCGCGGCGATACCGCCGTCGTCAGTGGCACGTCCGAGCGGAATCGTGATGTCGCGCACGTGAACCCAGAAGTCGAAGACCCGGATCTCGAGGAAGCGGCCATAGGTGCCCCGCCCGGTCGGCATCCACGACGGCCGGTCGAGGTCGGCGGCGGTCAGCGCACTCAGGTCACGCCTGCGCTCGGCGAAGACCCCCGTGACCTTGTCGACCAACGTCGCCGGATCGTCGGTCCCGGCCAGGAACTCCGCCGCCCGCTGAAACGGGGGCGGGGTGACGTCGTCCTGCGGCAACCAGCCGGCCATCACGGCTTCGATGCTGACCACATGCTGGATGACATCGCGCACCACCCAGTCCGGGCACAGTGACTGCGTCCTCCAGTCGGCGTCGCTCAGGTCGGCGCACAGGTCCCCGATCGCGGAGTAACAGGCCTCGAGGGCGGTGCGGATCTCATCAAGACTTCTCATGGTTCCGATCCAACTACGACCGGCGCACACCCGGGTCTGATCCGACCGAAATCGACTAGCCCGCGGCGTTGGGCAGCAGCGGCGGGCAGGCGCCCGCGGCATCGGTGGCCAGCTCGAAATGCCACACCTCGTTGGCATAGATGCGGCACAGACCGTACCGTGCGCCGTTGTCCATCAGCCACTGGTCGGCACCCACCCCGCCCACGTCGACGGCCTCACCCACCACGTGTTTGGATGCCGCCGGTGTCTGCACGTACTCGCGGGCAGCCGCCAGGCTGCCGTACTGGGCGACCGCGCTGTCCAGCAGGCGCTGCTGAAATTCTGCTGAACGCCACCCTGACGTGATCGTCATCGTGATGCCGTCGGCCGATGCCGCGGAAGCCGCCTGCTGGACGGCGTCGAGCAATCGCGGGTCCAGACGGCCGACAGCCGGGTTCTGCACGTCGAACGGTGTCAGGATCTGGCCGTCGACCAGCGAGCCGTCACCAGCAGCGACGGCAGGCGGATTGACACTGACGGTGTTGTCGGCCAATGCGATTCGGGGCGACGGGTCCGCTACGCCGGCGGCGTTGAACAGCAGCGCCGCTGTCGTGGCCGCACCCAGCACCACGGCTGAGACGGATGTGGCATCTATCCGCATGGTCCTCCCATCATCCCAGACCGGGTCCTGGTGCTCGCCGTCGTCGTACGACAGACTTCAGCGGTGCGCATCCGAGTCGCCCTCCTGGCCGTGACTGTCCTGCTGACGGCTCCCGCCTGCGCATCGGGCACTGTGCATCCCGTGAGCACGCCGGCCAGCGGACCGCACACCTCGTCGATGCCCGCGGCCGCGCTGGATTCCACGGCTGCGCCCGACGCGACGCCCGCCGGCGCGCAGCCCCGCCTGGCCTCGGATCCCGATGAACTGGCCGACGACCTGGTCGCCGACGAATTGGCCATTCGCGATCCGTCGACACCGCAGCCCACACTGGTCGCGGCGGCGCGCCGTCAGCAAGTCGCTTACCGCTCCATCGGCCGCCACCCCGAATGGGACCTGATCATCCGGCCACGGATCCCGCCGACGCTGCGCGATGCCTATGACCGCAACGTCGACGCGCGGCGGCAATTGGCCGCGATGGCCCGCCCGCGCGACGCTCTGCCCCCGTGGCGGATCGAGCCGCCGGCCCCGGCCGACGAACTGCTCAGCTATTACCACGAGGCAGAGGAGGCCACCGGGGTGGGTTGGAACTACCTGGCAGCGATCAACCTGGTCGAGACCCGGTTCGGCAGCATCGTGGGGCTGAGCGCCGCCGGAGCGGAAGGACCGATGCAATTCCTACCATCCACCTTCGCCGCCCACGGCGATGGCGGGGACATCCGCTCACCGCACGACAGCATCATGGCCGCAGGCCGCTATCTGGCCGCAAACGGGTTCGGCGCGGACCCCGATCACGCCATCTACCGCTACAACCATGCTGACGAATACGTCGCTGCGGTAAAGGATTACGCCGCCATCCTGACCGATCCCGCGGCGTTCGCCGGCTTCTACCAGTGGGATGTCTACTACGTCACCACCGAAGGCGACGTCGTTCTGCCGATCGGCTATTCATCCGATGAGCCCATCCCGATCGCCGAGTACCTGGCCACCCACCCGCAGTAGCTCACGTCTCGTCGGCGACCTGGTGCCGATCCACCTTGCCGGGACCAGCCGGATCATCGTGTTGATGATCCAGCTGGTCCTGCAGGATGCGCTGCTCTTCACTCGCCTTTGTCGCGTCCACCGGTGTGGGCGGTGGCTGCTTGCTGAGCTCCACGCTCAGCTCTTGAAAGCGTCTTTGACCTTCTCGCCGGCGTCCTTCAGGCTCGACTTGGCCTGATCGAGCTTGCCCTCGTTCTCGGTGCTCTTGTCACCGGTCGCGGCACCAACGCCCTCTTTGGCCTTGCCCGCGACGTCGTCGACCTTATTGCTGATCTTGTCTGAAATACCCATGCGCGCCGTGTACCTCAATAGCGCGGAAACAAAACTCGGACTCAGCTGTGTACAGAGCGGACCGTCCACACCACGCGGTAGGAACCGGCAGCCGAAACCCAGCCGAATCGCCGCGAGTCGACCACCCCGGGCGCGTGCGGATTGTCGGAGCATGCTTCGAAGGTCGCGGCCCGGCCGCGCCCCCGCACCGACCCGACCCGCTTGATCAGCCAACGGGTCGGCAGGGTCGGATCTTGGAACACCCGGAGCTGCCCGGTTCGCGGAGCCCCGGCGCGGACCGCCAACAGCCCGTCACCAGGGCGAAGGGTCGGCAGCATCGACTCCTCCACCACCCGAAACCGGCGCAGCGGCCAGGAACCGAGTCCATGGTTCTCCCGCATTGTGAAAGGGTAAGTTAGGGCTATGCTGCAACGACTTTTCGCCAACGCCACCCCTGCCCATGCTCATTGCGACCTGTACTGCGGCGTCTACGACCCCGCCCAGGCCAAGATCGAGGCGCTGTCGTGCCTCAAGACCATCCAGAAGTACAACGACTCGGATGACGAGCACTTTCGGACCCGCGCGATCCTCATCAAAGAGCAGCGCGCCGAGGAGGTCAAGCATCACCTGATGGTGCTGTGGGCCGACTTCTTCACCAAGGAGCACTTCGAGCAGTTCCCGAACCTGCACCAGCTGTTCTGGGACGGCGTGCACGGTGCCGGTGACGTCAAGAAGTCGACTGACGCCGCCACGGCTGAGAAGCTGCTCGCTACCATCGATCAGATCTCGGACATCTTCTGGCAGACCGAGAAGGCCAAGGGCATGGGCGTCTACCCGCCTGCCTGACAATCGTCGTCGGCGTACCGCGCGGTCGTTACGGCCGCGCGGTACTTTCGTTTCAGGGCCCTATTTCCACGCGAAGACGGGCTGCTCGAGGTCGTCGACCGGGTCATGTCGGCCCTCCAGGCACAGCCATCGAAGTTGAAGCAGCACAGCACCTGTGGGCGCATGTATGAGGTCGTTGCCCAGCGGCATCTGCACGACGGGGCGCGGGCTTTCCGGGATGGTGATGAATCGCGGCGAATCCGGACGTTGCAGTTGATGCAGCCCGACCCGGTAGACCGCAACGACCTCGTCGGGCGCCGGCCGCGGATCCAGCCGCCCGCCGCCCCAGATGACGACCGGGGTGATGATGTAGCCCGACCGGGTCGGATAGTCGTCGAGCACTCCGAGCACCGATGCGTGGGGAAGCGTGACGCCGACCTCCTCGTCGAGTTCACGCAACGCCGCATCGATCGCGGTCTCGCCCGGGTCCAGTCTCCCGCCGGGGAGAGCCCATTGGGCGGCGTGTGAATTCAAACGGGACGCCCTGCGACACAACAGAAAAGCCGCACCGCCCGAGACTCCGACCATCCGGCCGTCCAAACCGGGCTCCATCGGCCGGCCGGCGATCCAGTCGTCGACAGGAGCCGGGTCCACCCGGTCCTCACCGGTTTCGGAGTCGACGAGTACCACCGCGACAGCTGCGTGGCGCTTGGTGGGGTCGGCCACCGATCGGCGGTCATGGCCGCTCAAGCGATCGCGGATCTGCTCCCGCAGTGCGTCGTCGTAGGTGATCGTCACGGTTCGACCATAGAGCGGCGTGGTGGTGCCTACACACGAGGACGCCGCGGGATGCCGTCACCCCAGGCGATCAGACGGCATCCCGCGGCGTCATGCGCGCATCAGTAGGTCGGGACGAAGACCCCGTTGATCCACACGCCCCAGTGATTCCAGCCCTCGTCCCACACCTGCTTGTTGCCTGCGGCCCAGGTCGGGTCGACCGGTTTCGGCGGCGCCCAGGCCGGCGGGCTGCCGGCGTCGGGGCCGGCCGGCGGCAGCGCGGGCTGAACAGGGCCGGGCGGCGGGGTCCAGCCGGGGTCGGCGCCCGCGGTCGCGGCGCTCAATCCCAGTGCGCTTGCAGCCAATCCACCGGCCACAGCGGCTCCGGCGACAATCTCGATCAACTTCATGGCTTCGTGCTCCAATCGTGCGTCAATCGTGCGTGAGTAACGACCTGCCTGGTACCGGTATTAGCTATCCAGATCTGAGATCGATAAACATCTGACGCGTCGGACAGGGCAAAACCCCGAGCGTCAGTCCGACCCCATTGCCGCGGCGATCGACTGTGCCATCAGCCGAGCCGCGTCGTTACGGTCCATCGACGCCAGCAACTGCCCGACACCGCGCATCTGTTCACCGACCAGCACGGTCGGCCCGTTGCTCAGGTTCGCGAAGGCTTCGGCCACCACGTCGCCTACCGGTACCGCATCCGTCGGCGTCTGGTCTTCCGAGGCCAGGATGCCGCGTTGATACTCGAGTTTGCGCAGCGCAGGAGTGTCGGTCTTGCCGAGGATCAAACCGATCACGTCGACACCCTTGTCGTGCAGTTCACTCCACAGCGCTTCGGCGAACACCATGTCGAAGGCTTTGGATGCGCCGTAGGCCACCATGTTGGGGCCGCCGACAAAGCCTGCCCCGGAGCCGAATACGACGATCCCGCCTCGGCCCCGATCGACCATCGGGGTGGCGTAGTGATGACACAGCTGCATCGGCACCACGCAGTTGCGCTGCACCATGTTCTCGGCGGCCTCGATCGAATTGCTCAGGAACGGTGTGAAGTCGGGGTCAGCGCCCGCGCAGTACACCACGAAGCCGACGTCGAGGTCTGCCGTCGCTTCGATCACGGCGGCCGCCGCACCCGCTACTGCGAGATCGATTGCCAGCGTCCTGGTTTCGACGCTGTGCCGGTCGCGAATGTCCTCGGCGACATCGTCGAGCACCTGTTGCCGGCGCGCGAGCAACACAACGTTGAGCCCACGCGCGGCCAGCTCGTGCGCGAACGCGGCACCCACGCCATCGGAAGCGCCGGCCACCAGCGCCCAGGGGCCGTATCGATCGGCGAAGCGGTCAGCCATCAGTACACCACCTGCACGGTGGTGAAGGTACGCCGGGCGATCCGCCAGCCGGCATAGGTACGGACGATCTCGTCGTCGTAGAAGCCTCGGGCGTTCACCCCGGAGTTGTTGTCGGCAGCCATGATCCACGCATCGACGTAGCAACGGGTGGTGGCACGGTCGACCTGCAGATCGATCACGATGTTGCTGATGCGGTGCATGAGATATCCGGCGGCGGCGTGCGCGACGTCCATGAATTCGGTGACCTCATCGACGCCGTTCCACACCCCGATCTCGCCGTAGTCCAGGTGGCAGTCAGGGGTGAACACGGTCCGGAACAGGTTCCAGTCGCGACGGTCGATACCGCTGGCGTAGCGAATCAGGAGGTCTGAAATATCCTGCCGGTCCTGAAGTTCAGTCACCCGGTGGCTCCGTTACTTACGAGCCAGTGGGCTGTAGAACACCAGACCGTTGCCCTTGTTGTCGTAGACGACGGCCCGACGCTCGTGTGCGTCGTCGTACGGGCCCTTGACGATTCCGCCACCACTGGCCTCGACGGCCTTCGCCGCCGCGTCGACGTCGGCCGTCTTGATTCCGACCACGACCTGGCCGGGGATCGGGTGGTCGATCTCCGTCGCCAGCGCCAGGGTGACCGGCCCGCCGTCGAGCGCCGCGAAATGGGTGCCGTCGCGGAACTTCACTGCCATACCGAGGGTGTCGCTGTAGAACCTGATCGATTCATCCACGTCGTCGGTCGACAGGATGATCATCTTGACTTCGTGTTCGCTCACTGGCGCCTCCTGTGTGTGAAGCGCATTCAGAGTACGACAGTGCGGCGCGCTTCGGGCGCAGCATCGGCACCGGTTGGGACAACTGGATGCAGCCACGCCGCGACGTTGCGCACGTAGTCCTTGAACACCGTCAGGCGAGCCGGATCGGCCAGAATCTGGCCGCCGGGAGGCTCACTGACGAACGACGGCGCACCGCAACCCAAATCCCAGTTGTAGTCTGCGAAGTGGTGAAACGTCGATTCGGCGAGCGCTCGGCCCAACGGCAGGCCGTCGAATGTCTCACCATCGATCGCGACGGCGAGGTTGAACCGACGGCCACTGGCGCTGCTTCGCCCCTCGGCCACGACGGTGGCGCAGGGAATGCTCGCCGAGACCGCGCCCTCGTGCGGGTGCGCGGGGAACCATTCGACTCGGCCGCTGGTGGTGTGTGCAGTTCGCAGCAGCGGATGCACCGGGTCCGTGGTGAGCACCGGCTGGTAGTCGCCGTTGGCGCCGGAATGGAAGTTGGGCCAGGAGATGGTCGGAGTGTCCTGGTCGTCGCAGAGGTGGCTTTGATCGACCGACGTGTCCTGGAACTCGTTGACCAGTCCCAAGGACCCGAGCCGGGTCAGGCAGCACCCGAGGTCCTGGTGGTCACGAGCGGTGAGCACCCCGCCGCCGCGGCGGAACCTGGTGATGGCGTCGGCTTCGGCATCGGTCAGACCGTCGCCGGTGTCGACGGCCATCAGCCACACCTGGTCGAACTCCAGGTCGTCGAGAACGCTGAGCACCGGATCGTCGCCGTGGTGTGCGCGGTTGCGGGCGACCACCTCATGCCCGGCGGCGCGCAGTTCGTCGGCAAGCAGTGCGAAGCGGCCGATGTCCCAGTCATCCGGCTGGTCCATGATGGTGGTCTGAAGAAGAATGCGAGACAAGGTGATTCAGTCCTTTCCGGTGGCCGGTCGGGCGGCTACCCGCAGGTGTTTGCGGGCGGTCAGTTCGTCGTCTTCGACGAGCTCGAGCATCGGCCGCCCTGGGACACACACCATCGTGACGACGAACCTGATCTTGACGTCGTCTCGGTTGTTCGCGTCCGAGTAGTGGATGACGTCTCCGCCCGGCTCCCAGAAGGCTTCGCCCTCGCGGATGACACGTGGCGGCTGGCCTTCGAGTTCAAAAAGCATCTCGCCTTCCAGCATGTAGCCGAACGCCGGACCGCTCGGATGGCGGTGCGGCGGGGCTCCGGCACTGCCCGGCGGGTACTCGATGACCACGGTCATCACATCGGCGCCCTCCGGAATGAAGGGCGGGTGCACGTCCTGAACAACGGTCAGCGCGTTCTCCCATTGCGGGTCATGGATTTTCGTCATCTTCGTTCTCCTCGATGTCAGACAGCGGTTCCGCCGCCGTCGGCGTGCAGGGTCGATCCGGTGATGAAGCTCGCCCGAGGTGAAGCGAGGAAGAGCACCGCGTGGGCGATTTCCTCGGGGTCGGCGGTGCGTCCGAGGGGCAGCGCCCGGCCGAGTTCGTCGTTGGTGTCACCCCATTGCGCGGCGACCCCTTCGGTTTTGGTGGGCCCCGGCGCGACGCTGTTGACGCGGACGCCGTAGGGGCCGAACTCGGCAGCCCAGGATCGCGTCAGTGCTTCGACCGCGGCCTTCGACGCGCCATACGTGGAGGCTCCGCCGACACCTTTGGACGCGACCATCGACGTGATGTTCACGATGCTGCCGCGGTGTCGTCGCAGCATCCCCGGAACGAGCCCCGCGGTCAGGAAATAGGTGCCGCGCACATTGGTGTCGAACGTCGTCTCGAAGGCCGTGACGTCCTGGTCCACGGTGAGCGCTCCGGGAAAGCTGGCCGCATTGTTGACCAGGATGTCGACCTCGCCCGCCCGCTCGACCAATGCCTGTACCGCGCCGGCATCGGAAAGATCGGCGGCGACGAAGCTGGCACGGCCCGAGATCCGGCCGACGGCGGCCGCGCCGCGCCGATGGTCTCTTCCGGTGACGATCACCGTGGCGCCGGCGCCGGCCAACAGCCGGGCGCACGCCAGCCCGATCCCGGCAGTGCCACCGGTGACCAGCGCCGTCTGCCCGGTCAGCTCCGTGGCGGTGGTCATGCGATCTGAGCGGTAGGCGCGTACGCGCTGTCGGCGAGGGCCACCCGAAGGCGCTGCCTGCCGCGAGAGGCCCGCGACATCACCGTGCCCCGCGGGATATTGAGGATCACGGCTGTCTCGGCGTAGGTGTGGCCCTGAATCTCGGCGTAGAACAGCACCGTGCGGAAATCCTCCGGCAAGGTGGCCATCGCAGAACGGAGGTCGCCGTCGGGCAACCGGGTGAGTGCCTCGGCCTCGGCCGAGCGGGAGGCGGTGGATGACCGGGCAGCGCTGTCAGCAAGGTCACCCTCGGTGACATCGTCCACCGGCACCTCCGATGGCCGGCGCTGCTTGGCGCGGAAGCCGCTCACCCAGCGGTTGTAGAGAATCCGGAACAGCCACGCCTTGAAGTCGGTGCCCTCGCGAAACGTGTGGTAGCCCATGAACGCGTGCAGGAGGGTGTCCTGCACCAGGTCCTCGGCGTCGGCCAGGGTCTTGGTCAATCCCGTGGCCCGGCGCAGCAGGGCGTCGAACAGGGGTTGCGAGTCGCGGGCGAACCGCTCCGCGGCCCCGGAGTCGGTTGGCCGGGGTACAGACGTGACGGTCATGAGCGGTCTCCTGGGTGCGAGTTGCTGATGACCTCAGCCTCGCGGTCACGCCGCCCACGCGAACCCTTGAAACCCCGTAGTCCGTAGTCGTCGGTCCGTGGTCGCGCCTAACTCGCCCAGGACATCGCCCGCAGTTGCCTGCGCGAGGTGATGCCGAGCTTGGCGAACACCTTTCGCAGGTGCCATTCGACGGTGTGTGTGCTGATGAACAACTGCGCACCGATTTCCTGGTTCGTCAGGCCTTCGCCGGCCAGTCGCGCGATCTGCGTCTCTTGCGCTGTGAGCTCCCCGGCCGAACTCGGCTGCTGCGAACGCACCTTCTCTCCGGTGGCCGCCAGTTCCCGGCGGGCGCGCTCGGCGAACGCGTGGGCACCCATCCGGACGAACATGTCGTGGGCGTCAGTCAAGTGCCGCCGAGCATCGTTGCGCCGCAACACTCTGCGCAGCCACTCCCCGTACACGAGGTGAGTCCTGGCCCGGTGCGCCGCGACCGTGGTGCGCCCCAACCGCTCGATGGCCTCGGTGAACAGTGCATCGGCGGCGTCGGCGTCGGCGGCGTCGTCGGCAAGCATCGCCTGCGCTGCGGCCAACGCGCCGAGACCCCAGTTGGTTCCGCTGGCGCCCGCGCGTTCGGCGAGGTCTGCGATCGCTGTGGTTGCAGCGTCCCGGTCACCGCTACGTGCGCCCGCCTCCACCAGTTCGTACAGACACCAGCTGTAGAAGCCGATGTCCTCGTATTCGCATGCCTTCCGGGCGGCGGCCAGCGCGTCGTCGTAGCGACCCAAGCCGTTGTAGAGCACCGCTGCGGCATATCCGGTCAGCCCGAGCAGTCGCCCCTCGCCCCGGTGGAACGCGTCGGCTTGGGTGGCCGTGATCAAGCGTTCGGCTTGAGCGACGTCACCCCGCCAGGCCGTCAGCATCAAGGCGTGGTACTTGACCGCCGCGGAGTGGTCGGTTACCGAGGTGATCGCGTCGGCCTCGTCGACTAGTGTTGCGGCCGTGTGGAATTCGCCCGATATCAGGTGCACTCCAGCCTGGTAGACCAGCGCACGCGGCAAAATGGCCAGCGCACCGGCATTACGCGCCGCCCGCACCGCTGCAGTCGCAAGCTGACGCACGGCCGTCTCGTCCCACAACTCGTGCGCCGACGACTCTTGCAGAATCGGAAACGCCGGGACCATCCATCGCAGGACATGGCGATCGTCAGCCGCAGCTTCAATGCGCATGCGGTCCAGGCTGATCCGCATCGGCTCGCCCCCTGCGCTGACTCCCCCGGTGATACGGCCGGCGATCCCCTTGAGAAGGAAGTCCAGCGAGCGCGACAACTCGGGCTCCCGGTCGAGTGCGGCGAGCGCCCCGCGCGCCGCGTGGGTGAGGTCCGCCGGGTCGCCGAGACGTCCGGCGTACATCAGTGCCGAGATGCCCTCGAGATAGCTCTGTCGAGAAGCCCTGTCGTCCAGATTTTCCAGCCGCCGCGCGGCGTCGAGCAGAGCCTGCGCTGCGTCGCGCACTTTCGGCGCTCCGGTCTCCCCGGCTCGGCTGCGAACAAAGTCCATCTGGGCCCGCAGGCGCGTCACCTGAGCCCGTTGCAGCTCGGATAAGGGCCCGCGCTCCGCAAGGTCGAGCAGGTCACGAGCAGCGGCCGGCGCTGCGGCATCTCGCTTGGCCTGGGCGGCGGCCAACGCGCGTGCGCCGCGCAGGTGCGGATCGGCCGTCAGAACCGCGGCGCGCTCGAGAAATGCTGCCGCCGCGGCAATTCCACCACGGCTCTGGGCCCGGGCAGCCGAGTTCTCCAGTTCCTCGGCCACCTCATCGTCGGGACCTGCCGCGGCGTTGGCGGCATGCCATGCGCGCCGATCGGGATCGGCGTCGGGGTCGGTGGCGTCGGCCAGTGCACGGTGGATGGCTCTGCGGTGGGCCAGATCAGCGGCGCGGTACGCCGCGGACCTCAGCAGCGGGTGCCGGAATCGCATCCGCGGACCGAACTCGATGACGCCGGCGGCCTCGGCAGGCGCCAGCGCGTCGATGGGGATCCCCAGCGCGGCGGCTGCGCGCAGAAACAATGCCGCATCACCGACCGGCTCGGCCGCCGCCACCAGAAGCAGCCGCCGCGTCGGCTCGGGAAGCGCCTGAATTCGCTGCACATAATTGGTCTCGATGGCGCCGGGCGCCGAGGCCGAGCCGGAGAGCCAGAAACCGCCGGCCAGCTCGGTGGCGGAGGCGTTGCGTGGAACCTCAAGCAGCGCAAGTGGATTACCTCTGGTTTCAGCGACGATGCGATCGCGTACCGGCGGGTCGATACCGCCGAGCATCACTGAATCCAGTAGCTCACGCGCATCGCCGTCGGTCAGGCCGCGGACGACCAATTCAGGCAGCCCCGTGAGCGGCTGGGTGCCGTCATCGCGTGCGGCGAACACCAACGCGATCGGCTCGGCCAGCAGGCGGCGCGCCACGAAGCCCAGGGTTTGCACCGTCACCTGGTCGAGCCATTGCGCGTCGTCGATGACGCACAGCAGAGGCTGACGTTGAGCGGCCGCCGCCATCAGACTCAGCACCGCCAAACCCACCAGGAACCGGTCGGGTGGCTCACCCACTCCGCGGCCGAAGGCCACGTCGAGCGCCGAACGTTGCGGATCCGGCAGTTCACCGAGGTGCTCCATGAGCGGGGCGCAGAGTTGCTGCAGCCCGGCGTAGGCGAGTTCCATATCCGACTGAACGCCGGCGACGTTCAGCACCCGTAACGCCGATGCATGCTCCGAGAGATACCCCAGCAACGCTGTCTTGCCGACGCCGGCCTCGCCGCGCAGCACCAGCACCAGCGAATCGCCACCGGCGACGGTCGAGATCACCGAGCGCAGCACTTGGCACTCGGCGGCACGACCATGCAAGTGTGCTGGTCGCTCGTCGCTCGAGATAGGCACCACCGTCTGCCCCTAGCGGACCTCACCGGAATTTCCGGTCTTGATCGTAACCGGGGTTGGTGGACACCGCGGTGGGCGGACCTATCTGGGCAGGAACGTGACGGTCTCGTCGAGAGGGGCGCGACCGGTACGTGAGTAGCTGACCGAGATGTCTTCGTAGCCAACGGACATACCGCAGAACAGCATCAGCTCATCGGGCGGGGACACCACATCGGCAACAGTCCGGCGAACCTGTGACCAAGCCATCTGCGGGCAACTGTGCAGTCCTTCGGCACGAAGCAGCAGCATGACGGTCTGCAGATACATGCCGAGGTCGGCCCACTGCGGCAGTCCGAGATGCCGATCGATGTAGCAGAACAGCCCGACCGGTGCGCCGAAGCAATCCCAGTTCGCGACGGCCGCCCGCTGTCGGGCTTCCCAGTCCTCTCGATCGATACCGAGTGCGGCGTACCGCTGCTGACCGAAGGCGGCGCGGCGCTCCCGGTAAGGCGACGCCATCTCGGCGGGATACATCTCGAATTCCCGGTCATCCCAGGCTTCACCTGCAACGACACGCTCGACGGCGATCTTCTTCAGCTCGGCCAGCGGCGCACCTGTCACGACATAGACGTGCCACGGCTGGATGTTCGACCCCGAGGGTGACCAAGACGCCGCTGCCAGCACCCGCTGCAGGATCTCGGGCGTGACGTGCTGATCGGTGAACCCGCGGACGGCTCGTCTGCTCCGCACCGCTTCGTATACGTCCACGTCTCGGCCTAGGACTTCGCGGCCGATTCGAGAAGCCAGTCCTCGAATCGGGTGTCGAACAGTGTGGCGCCCGGGCCGGGGACCAACGTGCGCTCGTCGATGTCGACGCCCCAGTACGACGCGGCCTGATCGGCGACGACGGTGCGGCTGTCACCACGGGAAGTCAGCGCGGTGCGGATGAGGTCGGGAAGCAAAACCATGTCGGGGCCGCCGATCTCGGCGATGCCGTTGACCGGTTCCCCGACGGCGGCGATTGCAACCCCCTCGGCGACATCGACGGCCGCCATCGGTTGGAAATACTTCGGCGGCAGCACCACCGTGTCGCCTACGGTCGCGGAGTCGGCGAGCGTATTGACGAACTCGAAGAACTGCGTCGCGTGCACGATCGAAAACGGAATGGGGCCTTCGCTGATCAGCTTCTCCTGCAGGAGCTTGCCCTGGAAGTAGCCGCTCTGCGCAGCCAGGTCCCCGGTGCCCACCACGGACAGCGCGACGTGGTGCCGAACGCCGGCGTTCTGTTCGGCGGTCAGCAGGTTCGTGGTCGCGGTGCGGAAGAACTCGATCGCCGAGTCGTCCAGGGCCGGGGAATTGGAGACGTCGACCACGACAGCGGCCCCCGCCATCACCTCGGCCAGACCCTCGCCCGTGACTGTGTTCACGCCCGTCGAGGGGGCCGCGGCGACGGCCTCATGACCACGCGCAGCCAAACTCTGCACCACTTTCGAGCCCACCAGGCCGGTGCCACCGATTACAACGAGTTTCATGATGATCCCTTCTGGCTTTCGGGAGCAGGACAGCTCCCTGACGGCCAGAACGGATGACGCCTGGGAAACTCATCCCGGCGGCGACGCAGGATCAGGCGGCGTGCGCGGACAGCTCCACCGGCCAGGCGGTCTCCGTCGCCGTCACCAGGGTGTAGAGCGGCGTGACCCACGCGTGGGGGCCGCTCGGCGCCGGCGAGTATGAGGTGTGAATGGCGATCGCCGCATCGGAGATCTTCCCGGTGTCGGGGTTGTAGTCGCAGACCGGATCACCGACATCGCAGACGCTGATGGTTCGGGTGCCGATCGCCGGTGGCAACTCAGAGGTGTTGGTCGACGCCAGGAACGAGTGGTCCTGCGCGACGCCCTCGCCGTGGCCCATCGCGACGGCCGTGGACCCCAGTTTGATGGTGGTGTCGACCGGCAGCCGGTCGCCGTCCGCGATCAACAGCGCCGCGGCCAGATGCGGATCGTCGGCAAGGTCGTACAAGTTGCGGTGGACGATCATGGCGCCCTGTGAGTAGCCCGCCAGAACCACCTTGCTGTCCGGGCAACGCTCGGTGAACGCCTTGTACTGCTTTGCGGTCGCGTCGGTGCCGTCACCGACGCTGCCGAGGAAGCCAAGCCAGCCACTGATCCCGCCCTCCAGTGGCACCGCAGCCGCGGGGTATTGGACCGCCTCGGCGTCGATGGTCCGGCCGTCCGCGGCGAGCTGCGATTTGAGCTGCTGGTAGGACTGGTACACCACGGAGCCCATCCCGCCGTTGGCGGTCAGGTTGGCACTATCGCGCTGACCGGAACCGGCGGCGCCGATCCAGTGGTAGTCGGCGCACCCTGGTGCCGCCGACGCGGTTGCCGCCGTCAGCCCGGCCAGTGCGATACCCGCGGCCAGCACGGCCGATCCCAGGCGCCCAATCACAATGCTTTCCCTCCACGGTTCTGTCGAATGTTGATCGCCGCACGGGCCGGCCGCCGTTACACCGGCGGGCCAAACCATCTGGTCAGCGCCTCGGTGAGGCCGTCCGACGAACTCTCACCGACCCATGCGACGTGCCCGTCCGGGCGGATCAGCACTCGTGTCGGCGCGGCCACTTCGCCGAGCGCCGGAAGCTTCCATGCGCCTCGGTACCGCGCTGTGACCAGGCTGACTCGATCCGCCCACCCCGCAAGATCGATCCCGCCCGGGTCATCGAAGTCCAGCACTACCGGCCGGGCGACGTGGAGCAGTTCGAATACGCGCGTCGGCCCGGTGGCCGTATGAATGTCGAGGTCGGGCATCCGCCGGCCCAGCAGAGGATGCCCCGCCCCGAGGTCGTAGCGGATGTCCAGACCCGACATGCGCGCGGCGAGTGCCTTGCGCGCCTCGGCTATGCCGAGCATCTCGGAGACGTTGTCGTGCAAGGCTTTTGTGCGATCGTCGGTGCGCAGCAATGCCATTTGCGCCATCGTGGTCTGCAGGACGCGCGCACCCACCGGGTGCCGCTCGGCATGGTAGGTGTCGAGCAGCGTGTCCGGTGCGGTTCCGTTGACCACCTGGGCAAGCTTCCACCCCAGGTTGACAGCATCTTGCAGACCGGTGTTGAGACCCTGGCCGCCGATCGGGTGATGGACGTGCGCGGCGTCACCGGCGAGCAGGATCCGGCCGTCGCGGTAGGTGGCCGCCTGCCGCGCCGCGTCGGTGAATCGGGCGATCGAGGTGGGACTGTGGATCCCGAAGTCGGTGCCGTACACCGCGATGAGTGCCTCGCTCAGATCGGCTAGCGTGGGTTCGGTTGCCGGCCCGACTGTTCGCTCGGTCACCATCATCCGAACCGGTTCGGCGTCGTTCTGCCGATCGAGCCCGTGGGTACCGAGGGCGTCGCGGTGGATGCCCCATGTCGGTTCGTCGCGGACCTCGACCTGAGCGATCAGATAGCTCGTCACCGGATCCCAGCCGGGAAAGTCGATGCCGGCCACCTTGCGAACCAGGCTGCGACCGCCGTCGCATCCGAGGAGGTATTCGGCGCGAAGGCCGCCGCCATCGGAGAGTTCGACCTCGACTCCGCGCTCTCCCTGGGTGAAGCCCGTCACCTCCGCCGCCCGCTGGATCGGCACGCCCAGTTCGTCTACCCATTCGACCAGGAGCCGCTCGATCTCGTTCTGCCACAACGCCAATCCGTAGGGATGACGTGTCGGAAAGTCGCTGATGTCTAGCCGGATCTGCGCGAACCCGGCGACTTGAAGAGCCTGCCCGGCCGCCAGGAACCGGTCTGCGATGCCGCGCTGGTCCAGCAGTTCGATCGTGCGGCAGTGCAGGCCGCCGGCCCGCTGGCCGATGACCTGCTGGCTGGTGCGGCGTTCGACGATCGCGACGTCCACTCCGGCCAGCGCCAGCTCGCCGGCGAGCATCAGCCCGGTCGGTCCTCCCCCTACGATCACCACGGCGTGGTCGTAGTCCGAATCCCGCATTCGCATGTCCCCCGTGCAGTCGATTTCCGTTGAAGGCAGCGATTTTGCGGCATCCGGGGGGTCTTGCCGCAAGCCCCCCATTGCGCTATATGTTGAAAGTGGCAGGGCACGTCTTCCCGCCGATCCACCACATTCAGCGAGGCCGCCGCTGCGTGCCAAAAGTAGACAGTTGTGACTGTACAGTTTAAGCTGGCTATATGGGAAAGGTCGATCAGTCCTCGATTCGGGCCGCACGGGAACTCCGCGTCGTGTTCAGCAGGCTGCGCAGGCGGTTACGAGCGGTTGCCGCCGCCGATGACCTGACCCCGTCGCAGACGGCCGTCCTCCTGCGTCTGTTCAAGGACGGCCCGACTTCGACCAGCCAACTCGCGGGTGCGGAGCGGGTTCGCCCTCAATCGATGGCTGCCACCGTGGCGGCCCTGGACCGACATGGTCTGATCGACCGCACGCCGGATCCTGACGACGGTCGCCGGCAGTTGATCGGCCTGACCAACGTCGGCCGTCGCCGCGCCGAAAGCGACCGCAAGGTACGCGAGGAGTGGTTGGTGCGAGCCATGCAGGACCGATACACCGAGGACGAGCGTCAGGTGATCAATGACGCGCTGACATTGCTCGGACGACTAGATGAATGAAAGGTGGCTCACCACTATGAAATTGGGCGTTCACTACATTGACTTCCTGCCCGGCGCCGCTGAGCGACTGGGTCCGACCTTGGCGGGTACCGCCAAGGCTGCCGAGGATGCCGGCGTGGAGATGTTCACCCTCGCCGACCACTTCTTTCAGATGGAACCGCTAGCCCCGGCTGAGAACCCATTCTTGGAGGGCTACACCTCGATGGGTTACCTGGCCGGTCTGACCGACCGAATCACGTTGACCATGTTGGTCACCGGCGTCACCTATCGCCATCCCGGTGTGCTGGCCAAAACGATGACGACGCTGGATGTGCTGGCCTGTGGCCGCACGATGCTCGGTCTGGGCGCCGCCTGGTACGAGCGGGAGCATCACGCCCTCGGTATCCCGTACCCCTCCGTCCGCGAGCGATTCGAAATGCTCGAGGAAACCCTGCAGATCTGTCTGCAGATGTGGAGCGACGATGACGGGCCGTATGACGGCCAGCATTACCATCTCGCCGAGACCCTCTGCGAGCCTCAGCCGATTCGTCGGCCCCCGATCCTTATAGGCGGTTCCGGGGAGAAGAGGACGCTGCGACTGGTGGCCGAGTACGCCGACGTGTGGAACAGCACGTCATCCCTCGATGAGATGCCGCACAAGCTGGACGTCTTGCGCCGCCACTGTGACACCGTCGGTCGTGACTTCGGCGAAATCCGGCTCACAGCAGCTTATTCGGACGACCCGTTCAACGACATCGACGAGTATCTGCGCACCCTGGACGCCTACGGGCAGCTCGGCATCGACTTGATCAATACCGGACCGATGCCGGGCAACCCGGACCCACAGGGTTGGGTGAAGCGGCTCGGCGACGAGGTGCTACCGCGACTCGGTTGACGTCGTGCCATTTACAGCACGGCGTCGGCCAACAGGTCGACCTGGTCGATCGACGCGACGGTGGGATGGAAAAGTAACCGGTCGAAACCGAGGTCGCCGTACGCACGTACCGCCGCACGTGCATCGTCGGCCGAATGAACCATGTCGTCCACGTTGAGTTTTGCGTAATCGGGTTTGAAGCCGTAGTAGCGGGCCAAATGATCTCGTCCTCGTCGCACTACGTCGCCATTACCGAGCGCGAAGTTCACCGAGGCATGAATCTGGGGATTTCCCTGTCGCCCCGCCGCCCGCCAACCCGCACGTATCCGCTCGGCGAATGCCGACTGCGAGCCGAAGTCGCGCAGCGCCCCGGCCACCCATCCGTCACCGACGGTGGTTGCCCTGCGGATCGTGGCCTCCGACCGTCCACCGAAGAGCAGTGGAATCTGCACTGGCGCAGGGCACAGCCCCCCATCAGCACTCCAACCGTGCCGCATCGTGACCAGCTGTTCGTCGAGGATGCGTCCCCGTCTGGCGAAGTCCACGCCGACCGCGTCGTAATCGTCGGCCCGCGATCCGACTCCGATGCCGACAGTGAGACGGTCGCCCGCGCACGCCGCCAGACTCCCGAGTTGTTTTGCGAGCGCGGGCGCCGAATACAGCGGCGCCAGAAGCACATTCGTCACCAATCCGAGCGTGCTCGTCGCACCCGCCGCCACCGACAGCGAGATGACCGAGTCCAGGCTCGGGTACAACAGCCGGTCGATCGTCGTGAGGGACTCGAACCCGCGCTCCTCGGCGCGACGGGCCCACGAACCGATCACCGCACCGCTGACGCCTGCGACATGGTTTGGCAGCCCGATACCGATTCTCATGACATCCTCCGATTCCCTCGGCCACAGCCGCGTCGCTAATCCAGTCAGGCCAGTTTGAGATCACCTGGTCCGATCCACCACATCAGCGCTCAGATGCGGCGGATACCGACAATTAGGTCGGTGTTTACGTACCGTTATCGGCATGACAGCCCCGTTGGACGGCAAGATTCTGCACGCGCTTCAACTGTCTCCGCGCGTGTCGTTTCGGCGAGTCGGTGACGTGCTCGGCGTTCCCGAACAGACCGTCGCACGCCGCTATCGCGCCATGCTCCGCGACGGTGCGATCCGGGTGGTCGGCCTGGTGAACCCCCAGGTGTACGGCGAGTGTCAGTGGGTCGTTCGACTGCGAACCAGACCCGACGCACTGCCCAGCGTGGCCGAGGCGCTCACCCAGCGACCGGAAGTCACCCACGCCAACGTGTTGTCCGGATCTACCGAGTTGGTGTGCACCGTTCGCGCACCGCTGGCCGAGAACAGCCACGGGATCCTCCATCGCCTGCCGCGCACCTCGGCGGTGCTGAGCATGACGGTCGATCTGGTGCTGCATGTCTTCGGCGACTCATCCGGTGCGGTGTGGACCGGCTACGGCCACACCCTGAACGCCGCGCAGACCGCGGCCCTGCTGGACGTGCAACCCGAGCGGTCCGGCGCGGCGGTCCCGCCGGCCGCCGACGATGTCCCTCTGCTCGAAGCACTGGCCCGAGATGGTCGAATCCCCCACACTCAGTTGGCCGAGTTGACCGGTTGGTCGCCGGCCCGAGTCAAGCGACGAATCGCGGCGATGGAATCGTCGGGCACCCTGACCTATGACGTCGATGTGCTCACCGAGCGGTTGGGCTTCGGAGTCCACGCCATGATCTGGATGACGATGGCGCCCCGCGATCTGACGGGTGTCGCCGAACAGCTTCTTGCACATGCCGAGATCGCCTCGGTGATCGCCGTGAGCGGACCCCATAACCTACTGGCGATCGTGATTGCCCGCGATGTCGATCACCTGCACCGGTACATCACCGACCAACTGGGGACAGTGCGTCATGTGCAGGGGTACGACGTCAGCGTACGAACGCAGCGGCTCAAGCAGGCCGGCTCGCTGATCTCGCATGGTCGGCTGCTGAGCATGCGGCCGGCCCGCAGATAGGCCATCATCTACGAACATGACTCGGCAGCACCGGCGGCGGGTCCGCCGGATATGAGCGCGACACCAGCCGTCCCCGTGGCCTGGCCCGCTGGTAAGCGGGCCGCGGCATGCTTCACGTTCGACCTCGATGCCGAATCTGCGGTATTGAACATCGATGTGGCGCATGCCGATCGAATGTCGGTGATGTCCCACCAGGCCTACGGGCCGCTGGTCGGTGTGCCGCGGCTCCTGGCGCTGCTGGCACGGCACGATGTCCGCTCGACGTTCTTCGTCCCCGGTTACACCGCGGTCCGCTATCCCGATGTGGTGCGCGCGATCGTCGACGGCGGCCACGAGGTTGCGCACCACGGCTATCTGCACGAGGTCCTCACCGGCATGACCGCCGAGCAGGAGGGGCTCGTCCTGGACCGCGGCACCGAGGTGCTGGCCGCTCTCACCGGCCAGGTTCCGGTCGGCTTCCGGGCTCCGATGTGGGAATTGAACTGGCACTCACCAGAATTGCTGGCTGAGCGGGGCTTCCTCTACGACACCAGTCTCATGGACGCCGACCATCCGTACGAACTGCGGGTGGGCGCCACCGGCAGCAGCCTCGTCGAGATCCCGGTGCAGTGGGCGCTCGACGACTGGGAGCAGTACTGCTACCTGCCGGAGATCTCCGGCAGCGGACTGATCGAGAGCCCCCGCAAGGCCGCCGAGATCTGGCGGCTGGAGTTCGAGGGTCTGCGCGCAGTCGGAGGCTGCTTCGTGCTGACGAACCATCCATTCCTGTCGGGTCGGCCGTCGCGAGCGGCCGCGCTGGAAGAACTGGTCGAGCACGTGGTGTCGTGCTCGGACGTCTGGGTGGCACCCTTGCGGGACATCGCGCTTTACATACGTGGTCTGGGCCTGTCACCTCGCTCGGTCGAACGGCCTGATCCCGCGGACTTCTGACGGCTGTCGCGGAACCCGGTCAGGTGTCGGTGTTGTTGGCCGCTTCGAAGAACCCCAGTTCCAGCTGCATCGCACGCCGGTACGCGCTGCGCACCTCGGGACTGTCCGGTGACTGTTCGTCGAGCAGGTTCTCCAGCTGGCGAGCGATACCGTCGAATTCCGGTGCGGCATATGCCTGTACCCACTGCGAATACGGTCCGGCCGAGTCGGCGTCCAACGACTGGCCGAGCCACGCGTACAACCGCATGCACGGGGTCATCGCGGCATAGACGACCTCTGCCGGTCGCGTTGCCGCGGTCGAGAGAAGGAACTCGGTGTACGCGCTGGTTGCGGCCAACGGTTCGACGCCGGCCATGTCGATGTCCCACGAGCTGGCATAGGACGCATGCAATCCCAACTCTTCTCGAACCCCGGCGATCAGATCGGCCAGCACCAGCAGCGTCGAGGTGTCCGGACTGCGGACCAAGGCCAACGCGTATGCGCGGGCGAAGGATTCGAGGAAGAACGCGTCCTGAGCGATGTATGCGGCGAAGCGCCTACGCGGCAGCGAGCCGTCTGCGATCCCGCGTACAAACGGGTGCGCCAGGATGTCTGCGGCCAGATCGGCATTACGCGACCACAACTGAGCAGACAACGTCATATCGCTCGAGCCTAGTCGCGGAACTAGGCGTGCTGCGCTTCGGCGAGCAACACCCGGGCCACCCACT
This sequence comes from Mycolicibacterium aromaticivorans JS19b1 = JCM 16368, assembly GCF_000559085.1. Classification (NCBI taxonomy): domain Bacteria; kingdom Bacillati; phylum Actinomycetota; class Actinomycetes; order Mycobacteriales; family Mycobacteriaceae; genus Mycobacterium; species Mycolicibacterium aromaticivorans. Next base: position 2,552,062 of record NZ_JALN02000001.1, read on the forward strand.
CGACGTGACTCAGCGATTCGTCCAATGTCAGCCGGCCGGCGCGCAAGCCGGCGAGTGCGGCGCTCAGTGCGGCGTTGAGGCCGAAACTCACCTGCGGGATCAGCTCGGGCGCGACGCCGGCCAGCAGACGGTTGTACAACTCGACGTTGGTGCGCTCCATCTGATCGATCGACGCACGCACTTCGGGATCGATCGACGTCATCATCTGCAGCATCAGGGCGGTCATGGCCGGATTGCGGTTGAACGCGCGCTGGGCGCGGCGCAGGTAGTCCAAAACAGCGGGCAGCGGGTCGGTGTCGGCGGGGCCGCCGCCGGACAGCATCCGGCGGGTCAACCGCTTCTGCCAATCCGCCAGTGCGGCCGCCAGCAGGTTCTCTTTGGAGCTGAAGTATCGGTACAGAGTGGCCAGGGCGACCTCCGAGCGTTGAGCCACATCCCGCATCTGGACCGCATCGGCGCCGACCTCGCCGATCAGATCGATCACCTCTTCGATGATCTTCGCGCGGCGGGCGAGCTGGGCGCTGGTCATATCCGACAACGGGATGATCCGACCCGTCGGCGACATCAGATCGGGAGCTGGCGTGTTCACGCTCTCACCTCCGATCAGTCCAGAACGGTCTTCTGTGATGCTACGGCAGGTTAGTCGATATTGGGCACGTAATGCCAGCTAGTGGCTTGACACAAAGTAGAACGGTGTTTCACTATGGTGATCGCGGCGGCACCCCGCCGGTCTCTTGGGATGGGAGGACGCCATGGCCGGACCGGTCGGTCTGCCGGTGATCGACACGATGATCGGATTCCCGCACGAGGGGACCGCTCAGTACGACTTCATCCGCAAGCAGACAAAGGATCGCGAGTCCAAGGAGGACTTCGACTTTCCGGTCGAGTACATGTTCAAAGACGTGCCCCAGGGCCTGCCCACCGACGATCCGGTGTCACTGCTGCTGCAGCAGATGGATCGGTTCGGCATCGAGAAGGCGATGATCGGCGTGAGCGAGGGCTCTGCGGCAGAGCTGGCGCTCAAGATGTTCCCCGATCGGTTCATTGCCTCGGGCAACGTCAACGACCCGAACGACGTTATGGGCACCGTCAACAACATCCGCCGGGAATACGAGACGTACGGCATCCGCGCTGTCTCGTGCTTCCCGTCCGGCACCTTCCCCCAGGTGCCGATCGACGACCCCAAGATGTACCCGGTCTACGCGACCTGCGTCGAACTAGGCCTCCCGATCTTCTGCTGCGCAGGTGTCCCGGGGCCGCGCATTCCGATGGCGCCGCAAGAGGTATCGCGCATCGACATCGTGATGTTCGACTTCCCCGACCTGGTTTTCGTCACCCGCCACGGCTGCGAGCCCTGGCAGGACCTCGCGGTCAAACTGATGCTCAAGTGGCCCAACCTGTATTACTCGACCTCGGCGTTCGCGCCGAAGTACTACCCCAAGGAAATCATCGACTACGCCAACACCCGCGGGGCCGACAAGATCATCTACGCCGGCTACTTCCCGATGGGTCTGTCGCTGGAACGCATCTTCAGCGATCTGCCCAAGGTGCCGTTCAAGGACGATGTATGGCCGAAGTTCCTGTACGGCAATGCCGCCCGGATTCTAGGACTGGAGAACTAACGCAGTGTTGGCCATCACGATCGAGCAGGAGCAGCTGGCCGAGGCCGTGACCCAGTTCGCGGCCCGGCACGCCCCGATTGACAAGACGCGGGCCGCACTCGACTCGATCGCAGCCGGGGAATTGCCCACGTGGTGGGAGGAATTCACCGCCAGCGGCTTCCATGCGGTGCACCTTCCCGAAGATGCCGGCGGCCAGGGCGGCACGCTTGCGGACATGGCCTGCGTCATCGAGGCGGCCGCGGCTGCGCTACTGCCCGGTCCTGTGCTGAGCACGGTATCCGCGAGCGCGGTGGCGAGTCTGGCCGATGACTCCGCGTCGGCGTTGGTCGCCGATCTGGCCGGCGGCGCAACGGCCGCAGTGGTGCTGCCCGAAGACTCCGGTGTGCGGGCTGTACCCGACGGGGCAGGCTGGCGATTGACCGGATCGGTCGACAGCACGCTGGGATTGGTTGCCGCGCAGCACATCCTGCTGGCAACGTGCGCCGAGGACGGAACGGAGCTCTGGTTCGCGCTGCCGGTAGGACCGGGCATCGTGGTCGAGCAGCAGCGGGGCACCGACCTGAGCACCGACGTCGGCGTGCTCGCCCTCGACAGCTATCCGGTAACCGCGGAGCAACGGATATCGGGTATCGGGACCGAACGGGCACGCTGCGTCGCCGCCGCGCTGGCGGCCTGCGCTTCGGCGGGCACGGTGCGCAAGGGCGTCGAGACCGCGGTGAACTACATCCGCACGCGCGAACAGTTCGGCAAGCCCGTCGGATCGTTCCAGGCGCTGCAGCACAAGGCCGCGATCCTTCTGGTCAATGCGGAACTGGCATCGGCGTCGGCGTGGGATGCGGTGCGCGCGATCGACGAGAGTATCGAGCAGCACCGGCTGGCCGCGGCCTCGGCCGCGTTGATGGCGGTCTGCGCAGGCCCCGACCTGATGCTGGACGCGCTGCTGATGTTCGGTGCAATCGGCTACACCTGGGAGCACGACACCCATTTGTACTGGCGGCGCGCCACCAGCCTGGCCGCATCGCTCGGACCGTCGCCACGCTGGGCCCGCGAGGCGGGTGAACTGTCTCGCACGCTGAAACGCTCTACCGCAATCAATCTCGGTGAGGACGTCGAGTCGAATTTCCGCGCCGGCCTGGTGAAGACACTCGACCAGGCCATGGAGCTGCGGAACGAGACGCCCACCGACGACCGTCGGGCACCCGGACTGGCCTACGGCTCGCAGCGGGACCTGCTCGCCGACGCCGGCTTGGTCGCCCCACACCTGCCGGCCCCGTGGGGCGTCGGGGCCACGCCGGTACAGCAGGTGATCATCACCGAGGAGTTCGACAGACGCCCCGATCTCGTGCGGCCTTCGCTCAACATCGCGGAGTGGATCCTTCCGACGATCCTCGACAGCGGAACCGATTCACAGCGTGAACGATTCGCGTGGCCGATGCTGCGCGGCACCGAGCGCTGGTGCCAGCTCTTCAGTGAACCGGGCGCCGGCTCAGACCTCGCGTCACTGACCACTCGCGCTGCCAAGGTCGACGGCGGCTGGCTGGTCAACGGGCACAAGATCTGGACGTCGTCGGCACATGTCGCCCAATTCGGGGCGATGCTGGCACGCACCGACCCGGATGCGTCGAAACACGGTGGCATCAGCTACTTCCTGGTCGACATGGCCTCCCCCGGCATCGAGATCAGCCCGATCAAGCAAGCCAGCGGCCACTTCGACTTCAACGAGGTCTTCCTGACCGACGTCTTCATTCCCGACGACATGCTGGTCGGCGAACCCGGCCAAGGCTGGGATCTGGCCGTGGCCACCATGGCCGTCGAACGTACGGCGATCGGCAACTACGTCAACCTCGATCGGTCCGAAGCCCTGCGGCGGGTGGCCGACGCCGACGGGCCGGATCACGACACCGTTCTGCAGGCACTTGGCGGTATCGAAGCGCACACCACCGCCATCAAGGCGATGGTCCTGCGTGAGACGTTGCGCCTGGTGCAAGGGCAGGGACCGGGACCGACGTCGAGCATCGCCAAGTACGCGATGGTGCTGCTCCTGCGCCGTGCGTCCACCGCGACATTGAGTCTCACCGGACGCCTTGCCATGCTTGAGGATTCGGATCCCCCGGTGATCAGTCCCTACTTCGACATGCCGTCCGAACTCATCGGAGGGGGCACGGCAGAGATCCAGCTGACCATCATCGCCTCGATGATTCTGGGCCTGCCTCGGAAATAGTTGGAAAGGACCCGAGCCCATGACCACTGCGCTGCCGTTCACGTTTTTCGACTGTGACAACCACTATTACGAGGCCGAGGACGCGTTCACCCGCTACATCGACCCGAAGCTGAAAAAACGCGCCATCCAGTGGGCACAGCTCGACGGCAGACAGCGACTGCTGGTCGGTGGCAGGGTCAATCGGTTCATCCCCAACCCGACGTTCGACCCGGTGGGCAAGCCCGGCGCACTCGATGAATACTTTCGCGGCCGCAATCCACACGGTTCCGATCTGAATTCGCTGTTCGGCGAGCTGGAACCGATCCGGCCCGAGTACCGCAACCGCGACGCGCGGCTGGCGGCCATGGATTCCCAGGGCATGCAGGGCTGCATCATGCTGCCGACACTCGGAGTCGGTATGGAACAGGCACTGCTCCCCGACTTCGAGGCCACAGTCGCCACGTTCAAGGCTTTCAACCGCTGGTTGGACGACGACTGGGGCTTCGCTTACCAGGAGCGGATTTTCACCGCGCCCTACATCACCATGTGCCGGCCGGCCGACGCGGTGCGCGAGCTCGAGTGGGCGCTCGATCACGACGCGCGTTTCATCGTCATGATCCCGGGACCGATCACCACCGAGGTCGGCATGCGTCCGCCCGGTGACCCGATGTTCGACGAATTCTGGCAACTGGCAAATGATTCCGGGATCACGGTGTGCTACCACTCCGGGGAGACCTACTACTCGAAGTTCATGCCCGCATGGGGCGAGTCCGACTACATGATGTCGTTCAACGCTCTGCTGGGCTTCCGGAGCCTGTTCAGTGGAGACGCGATTCAGGACACGTTCGCCAACCATCTGCACAACGGCTTGTTCCTGCGGTTCCCGAACCTGCGGATAGCGTGTATCGAAAGCGGATCGACGTGGGTGTTCCATCTCTTCGAAAAGCTCACAAAGTCCTGGGGCCAGATTCCGTTCATCTACAAGGAGGATCCGCGCGAAACATTCAGACGTCACGTCTGGGTGTCGCCGTTCTACGAGGACGAACTGGCCAGCCTGCTCAAGCTGATGGGTGACGACCACATCCTCATGGGTTCGGACTACCCCCACGTCGAAGGTCTTGCCGAGCCGGCGTCCTACATCAAGGATCTGCAGAACTTCGACTACACACCCGAGCAATGCCGCAAAGTCATGCGGGACAACGGTATCGAGTTGTCGATCCGCCGACCGGTGTAGCTGCCGTTCGTGAAGGTCGCCAAGGCCGGCCTGGTCGCCATGCTGCTGGAGGCCGGCGAGGAGAATGCCGCCGTTCTGCTGGCCCGCTCGACGCTGCCCGACGAGCTCGACACCGATACCGATCTCGACATCCTGCTGAGCTTCGGGCTTGAGCGTGATCTCCTCGACGAGGTCGCGCGGATGACGATCGGCGCGATCGAACCCGACGACGTGAACACCCGCCGCCGACGCGACCTGCTGGACAAGACCATCTCCCGGCGGTGGGCCGATCTCGTCGACCGCTGGGTCACCTAGCATTCCGCACGCTCGACGGATGTCGGCCTGTACGACGTGGTCGTCACATTCGAGCGCTGAATCCACGCCGGTGAGGCACAGTATCCCTCGTGGACAACAACCTCACCGACAAGATCGCCGTCGTCACCGGTGCCAGTAAGGGAATCGGTTTGGCCATCAGCCAGACCATGGCCGCCGCGGGCGCGCACATCATTGCCGGGGCCCGGCACAACAGCGCCGAACTGGAGGAGCTGGAAGCTACCGGCTCGGCCACCTTCGTCGCCGCGGACCTCGCCACCGCCGAGGGTGCGAGGGCCGTGGTCGACGCGGCCGCGCAACGCGGTGGGCTCGACATCCTGGTGAACAACGCCGGCACTGTCACGCCCCGATTCGACGGCCTGCTGTCCATCACCGACGACGACTGGCTGGCGGGTTTGTCGGTGAACTTCCTGTCCGCCGTGCGGGCCACCCGGGAAGCCATCCCCCACCTGCTGCGCCGCGGCGGGGGTTCGATCGTGATGATCGGCTCGGTGAACGCAGCGCTGCCGGAATGGAACATCGTCGACTACGGTGCCGCCAAAGCCGCCCTGGCCAACTTCGCGAAGGCGGTCTCGAAAGAGTTCGGGCGCAACGGCATTCGAGTGAACACCGTCAGCCCGGGACCGGTGGCCACGCCGCTGTGGCTGTCCGAGAAGGGTATCGCCGCGCAGTTCGCCGCGGCCAGCGGGGCCACCCCTGATCAGGTCGTCGACTCCGTGGTCGCCGGCTCGGCGACAGGACGATTCACCACCGCGCAGGAGGTCGCCGACCTCGTCATGTTCCTCGCGGGTGAACACTCCGCGAACATCACCGGCTCCGACATCCGCATCGACGGCGGTTACGTCACCACCCTGTAGGCCCCGAAAGGACCCCCGAAAGGACCCCCGAAAGGACCTTTGTGAGCACCAAACTCAACTCAGTCATCTTCATCCACGGCCTGTGGATCCATGCCAGCGCGTGGCAGCCGTGGCTGGACCTGTTCACCGAATGCGGCTATGCGGTGTCGGCACCGGGCTGGCCGGGCGACAGCGACACCGTCGCCGCCACCCGTGACAATCCCGACGCCCTCAACGACATCGGGATCGAGGCCATCGTCGACCATTACGCCGAGCTCATCAACGCGGGCGGCAGGCACGAGGCCAAGCCCGTCGTCGTCGGGCATTCCTTCGGCGGTCTCGTCGCGCAGGAGCTACTCGCCGGCGGACACGTCGCAGCGGCGGTCGCGATCGACCCGGCACCCATCAAGGGTGTGAAGGCACTGCCGTTGGCGCAGCTGCGGTCGGCCTTCCCGGTATTGGGCAACCCTGCCAACCGGCACCGGACCGTCGTCCTGAACGCCAAGCAATTCCGCTACGCGTTCGGCAACACTCTGACCGAGCAGGAATCCGCTGAGCTGCACGACAAGTGGACGATTCCCGGCCCGGGTCGCCCGCTGTTCGAGGATGCGACCGCCAACTTCCACAAGAACTCACCGGCCAAGGTCGACACCCACCTCGTCGATCGGGGGCCTCTGCTGCTGACCTCGGGAACCGAAGACCACACAGTGCCACTCAAGGTCACCAAGGAGGTGTACGAGCTGTACGCCACAGGCGGATCCGACACCGAGTTCCACGAGTTCGAGGGCCGTGGTCATTCGCTGACCATGGACGCGGGCTGGCGTGATGTGGCCGACGTGGCCCTGGAGTGGTTTGCGCGGAAAGGTTTCTAACCACGTCCACCATGGTCGATGACGGTGGGATGCAAATCCCGATCACCGGCGTTTTCCGCTGCGGAACGGACTGACGAAGGCAGGAAGCGATGCACGACCTCGAGAACGCGATCCGCGACCGGCGGTCGATCCGCTTGTTTCTCCGCGACAAGCCGGTACCCAGGGAGTTGGTCACCGAATCACTCGAGCTCGCGATCCGCGCGCCGTCCAACTCCAACATCCAGCCGTGGCACGTGGTCTTCGCCTCCGGGCCGGCCCGTGACCGGCTGGCCGAAGCACTACTGGAGCAGGCTGACATCGCGGCTCCGAACGTACCCGAGTTGCCGGAGGCGTTCGCCCACCTGCGCCGCGAGCTGGGCGCACTGGTGTACGGCACGATGGGCGTGGCCCGCAACGACGCCGAAGCCAGACGCGTCGCGGTGCTGCGCAACTGGGAGTTCTTCCGCGCTCCCCTGGCCGGCATCGTGTGCATGCACCGCGATCTGGGGCACGTCGACGCGGTCGGGGTCGGGATGTTCCTGCAGACCTTCCTGCTCGCCCTCACTGCGCGTGGGCTCGGCAGTTGCGTTCAGGTGTCAGTGGCCGGCTATCCCGAGGTGCTGCGCGAGCAGTTGGGCATCGCCGAGGAGATGCGCATCCTGTGCGGTGTTTCGATCGGCTATCCCGATCCGGAATTCGCGTGCAATCAGCTGATCGTGCCGCGTAACCCGCTGGAGGCCAACGTCACCTTCATCGAAAGCTGATCAGCGGGCCAGGTCCCACTGGCCGAAGTCGGGCGCCAGGACATCGTCGACATCGACATGGACGCCGTCGATGAGCGCACCCGGATCCGACGCCGTCACCACCTCGCGCTGGAAGAGCACGGCGACAGGCTCGCGCACACCGCCCGACCACGCTTTGGTCTGCCAGGCCCAGCGATAGCCCGGCGTCGTAGACTGGCCGACGACGCCGTCGCCGATCGCCCATTCGAGTTGGCGCGCACCGCCGTAGATTCCGGTGCGCTCGACGCCGATCACCGAGTTGATACCCCGAAACCATTGGATCGCAGTGCTTTTCCAGGTGTCGGAGCTGATGTCCTCGTCGACGCTGAAGAAGATCGGCGCTGAATTCGGTCCGCCGGCCGCACCGTGGATCCGCAGTGCGGTCGCAGCGTCGGCCACGCCTCCGTCGAACCCGCGGGTGAAGTCCGACGGCGTGGGCCAACCGGGCTTGCCGAACTGGTAGCAGCTCACGACATGCAGCCCGGCCGAGATGAGTCCGTCGGTGTAGTCGCGGGTGACCGGCTTGAAATCGAAGGTGGCGCCGGGCCTCAACTCGGAGACGTACACCAGTGCCCCGGCGTAGCCGGCAGCTTTGATCTGCTCCGGGCTCACCAGGCGGTCGGCGAAATCGATGAGCTGCAGCCCGGCCGCGGCTGCCCTGGGCGCTCCCAGCACCGCGGCACCGGCCAGCGCCGTGAGCGCATACCGAAAGACATCGCGGCGATTCGGCTCGGTCACGACCGCGCTGCAATCAGCGACGGGTCACCCACCCCGATGGTGATCTGCGGATTGGCGGCGGGATCAAGCCAGTTCAGTATTGACCGCATCTCGTCGCGGCCGATGGCGACGCATCCCCAGGTGGGATCACCGTCGGACACGTGTAAGAAGATTCCGGCCAGCTTGCCGGGGATGCGGTTGGGGTTGGACGTGATGTTGACCGCGTAGTCGTAGACCGGGCCGGAGTCGTAGAGGTTCTCCGCGATCGCCGAGGGCTGTCCGCCGCTGCGGACGTGGGTGTTGTATCCCGGCGACTTGGGGTCCTCGTCCCACCAGTCCTGGTCGGTGGCCTGGAAGTACGGCATCTTGGTGCCGGGGTTGGGCTGGCGCCCGAAGGCCTGGTCGAAGCCGAAGGTGCCTTCCGGAGTGCGGTAGACACCGTCGGCCGGTGCGCCGACGCCAAGTTCGCCGACCTTGGCCGGGGTGGGGCCCAGCACGACCTTCCAGTCCTGCCCCACCCGCTGGAAGGCGGTCAACGTTCCGGTGGTGGCGTTGGCCGCGGGCACGCCGACGACGATCCACTGTGACGAGTCCGGCGCCGCGCTCGCCGCCGGTGCCAACAGCAAGGTCATCAGCATTGCCAGGCCGATCCGCACCACGACGCTCGCCACGGCGTTCATGGTAACCGCAGGGTGCGGCCGATCGGCTGCAGCGAAATGTCCTTTCGCCAGGGTTGGGCAGTACTGGACCGTACCGCCTGGGCGCTCTATGGTGGGCGCTGTGACCGGGATTGCCGACTATGAGGCGCAATCGTCGCCGTGGTCGGCGCGTGAGGCGGAACTGCTCGCGGCCACCCTGCAGCTGTTACAACAACACGGGTACGAGCGGTTGACCGTCGACGCAGTCGCCGCGACCGCCAAAGCGAGCAAGGCCACGGTCTATCGGCGCTGGCCCTCGAAGGGCGAACTGGTGCTGGCCGCCTTCATCGAAGGCATCCGGTGCGCGGCGGTCCGCCCCGACACCGGGTCGCTGCGGGAAGACTTGCTGCGTCTCGGCGAAGCCATCACCGAGCACGCTGCCGAGCATTCCGCGACCATCCGTGCGGTGATGGTGGAGGTTTCCCGCGATCCGGCCCTGCGCGAGGCGATGCAGCATCAGTTCCTGGACCAGCGAAAGGCCTTGATCGAGTCTGTGCTTCAGCACGCTGTCGACCGCGGCGAGATCAAGGCGGAGGCGATCACCGAAGAACTCTGGGATCTGATGCCCGGGTACCTGATCTTCCGGTCGATCGTCCCCAACCGACCTCCTGATCGGCGGACGGTGCGGGCGATCGTCGACAACGTCATGATTCCCAGCCTCACTCGTCCTATCAGCTGAAACGAAGTGTTGCCTGAGGTGATCCAGTACCGTACCGTACCGCCTAGGCGATCGGCCCGCCTGACCGGGAAAGATCTCTCCCCGCCAAGTAATCGTGTTCGCCGGTTATCGAAAGGCTAACGGGTGCAGAGGGTTTCGACGGAAGCTCCAGACCAGAAGGCGGCGGACCGCTCGCTGACCCACCGCTTCGCGCGACTGACCCGCACGCTGTGTATCCCCATTCTGTTGTTCTGGCTGGCGATCACCGTCCTCAGCAACGCGTTGGTGCCGCAGCTGGAAGTCGTCGGCCAGGAGCACAACGTGGCGCTCAGCGCGCCCGATTCCCCGTCGCTGCAGGCGTTCACACGCATCGGCCACGTCTTCGGTGAGTTCGACTCCGACAGCGCGGCAATGATCGTCGTCGAGGGCGACCAACCCCTCGGCCCCGAAGCACACCGGTACTACGACGAGCTGATGCGGCGAGTCGCCGCCGATCACAAGCATGTTCAACACATCCAGGACTTCTGGGGCGACCCCCTCACGGCCGCCGGAGCGCAGAGCCCCGACGGCAAGGCTGCCTACGTTCAGGTATTCCTCTCCGGCAATCAGGGCGAAGCACTATCCCTTGCCTCGGTGGACGCGGTCCGCGACATCGTCGACCACACACCTGCACCGCCCGGCATCAAGGCCTATGTCACCGGCGCGGCGCCACAGGTCGCCGACCAGTTCGAGACCGGCGACAAGGGCACGACGAAGGTCACCCTGCTCACCATCGGCGTCATCGCGCTCATGCTGCTGCTGGTGTACCGGTCGGTGGTCACCATGCTCTTGATGCTCGTCACGGTGCTCATCGAGATGTCCGCGGCGCGCGGCATCGTGGCGTTCCTGGCCAACTCCGGCTTCATCGGACTTTCGACGTACTCCACCAATATCCTCACGCTGTTGGTGATCGCCGCCGGCACTGACTATGCGATCTTCCTGGTCGGCCGCTACCACGAAGAACGCACTGCCGGGGTGGACCGGGAGACGGCGTTCTACGACACATATCGCGGGACCTCCCACGTCATCCTGGGTTCGGGGCTGACCATCATCGGCGCCGTCTACTGCCTGACCTTCACGCGCAACCCGTATTTCCAGAGCCTCGGCATCCCGGCCGCCATCGGTGTGTTCATCGCGCTGATCGCCGCGCTGACCCTTGCCCCCGCAATACTGACGATCGGCAGCCACTTCGGCCTGCTCGACCCCAAACGGCGCGCCAAGACCCGCGGCTGGCGGCGTATCGGTACCGCCATCGTGCGCTGGCCCGGACCGATCCTCGTCGTCTCGCTCGGGATCGCGATGATCGGCCTGCTGGCGTTGCCCGGCTACAAGACCAGTTACGACGTCGGCGCATACATGCCCGCAGATGCTCCGTCGAATGTCGGCTACACCGCCGCGGAACGGCATTTCTCGAAAGCACGGCTCAATCCCGAGCTTGTGATGATCGAGACGAATCACGATCTGCGGAACCCCACGGACATGATCCTGTTGGAGCGCGTAGCCAAGGCCGTCTTCCACACGCCCGGCATCGCGCTGGTGCAATCCATCACGCGTCCGCTGGGCACGCCGCTCGACCACAGCTCGGTGCCATTTCAGATCAGTGCTCAAAGCAGCGCGCAGATCAACAACCTGCCCTTCCAACAGGCTCGGGCGGCGGACCTGCTCAAGCAGGTCGGTGAGATCGACAAGACGATCAACATTCTGCGCGAGCAGTACTCCCTGCAGCAGCAGAGCTCTGAAGCCACCCACGAACAGGTCGAAGCGTTCCACAAGACCGTGGAGGTGGCCCAGGATCTGCGCGACAAGATCGCCAACTTCGACGATTTCTTCCGGCCACTACGCAACTACTTCTACTGGGAACCGCACTGTTTCGACATTCCGATCTGCGCGGCGCTGCGCTCGGTGTTCGACGCCCTCGATGGCATCGATGCGCTGACCGATCAATTGGCCAATGTCACGGCCAGCTTGGACAAGTTGGATGCGCTCCAACCGAAGCTTCTGGCCCTGATCCCGCAACAGATCGAGAGTCAGCAGGCCAATCGCGATCTATCGATGACGAACTACGCCACCCAGTCGGGCATCTACGACCAGACTGCGGCAGCACTGCAGAACGCGACAGCGCTCGGTGCGGCGTTCGACGCCTCGAAGACTGACGACTCGTTTTATCTGCCCCCAGAAGCCTTCAGTAACAGCGAGTTCCAGCGCGGCCTCAAGCTGTTCCTGTCCCCCGACGGTAAAGCCGCCCGGATGATCGTCACCCACGACGTGGATCCGGCCACACCCGAGGGGCTTTCGCACATCGAGTCGATCAGGCACGCCGTCCAGGAGGCGATCAAGGGAACGCCGCTGGCCGGATCGAGCATCTACATCGGTGGCACGGCGGCGACCTACAAAGACATCGCCGATATGGCCAAGTACGACTTGATGATTGCCGGCATCGCCGCTCTCAGCCTGATTCTGCTGATCATGATGTTCATCACCCGAAGCATCGTTGCCGCGTTGGTGATCGTCGGCACGGTGGCCTTGTCGTTGGGCGCATCCTTCGGGCTGTCGGTACTGGTGTGGCAAGACCTGCTGGGCAAGCCGCTGTACTGGGTGGTTCTCGCGTTGGCGGTGATCCTGCTGCTGGCGGTGGGCTCGGACTACAACCTGTTGTTGATCTCACGGTTCAAAGAAGAGATCGGCGCCGGATTGAACACCGGCATCATCCGCGCCATGGCCAGCACCGGCGGCGTCGTCACCGCCGCCGGGCTGGTGTTCGCCTTCACCATGGGCTCGTTCGCGTTCAGTGACCTGCTCGTGCTCGGCCAGATCGGCACCACCATCGGGCTGGGGCTGTTGTTCGACACTCTCATCGTGCGGTCGTTCATGACACCGTCGATCGCCGCGCTACTGGGCCGTTGGTTCTGGTGGCCGCTGCGCGTGCGACCGCGACCGGCCAGCACGATGCTGCGGCCCTACGGATCCCGCCCCGCGGTGCGCCAACTGTTGCTGTGGGACGACTGACGGCACTGTCAGCTAAGACACATTGTTTCCACATTGAGATCCAGGTTTGTCTCATTTGCAACACGGGTAACTTTAGTAACAGCGCCGTGGTATAGACGCCGACCTGACCAGCTAAGAAAGAATCGAATGGATCATCGTGATGAACACAATCTTGTACTTCAGCTCCAACGGCCCCGTTTATGAGACACGCGCCTACTCCAAGGCCGATATCGACCGCTTGTTCAAGGGCCGTCAGCTTCACTGCTTGACCAGTCCGGACCGCCAATTCGACTTCTGGTTCAGCCCCTCATCGCCAGGCTGCCAGAGCCGGATCAATCAGCAAGCCACCGAAGTTCTTCTGGCCACGACCAATTTCACCGCCAAGTCGGTGCCGCTTCTGCCCGGCTGCGTCGTCGTCGCCACCCACGATGCGGACGGTGACCTCGACGGGCTGAGCTGGCAGCAGCTCGATCTCCTGGTCCGCAAGAACCGTTCTCTGACCACTCGCGAACTGCGTTTGCTGGACAAGAGGATTCAGCGTCAGAACCGGCGCCAGGCCCGGCCCGCCCGTCCGGCCGCCGTCACTCCGATGCCCGTTCCCGCCACGCCGCGGCGCACACCGGTCACCCACTGAGCACCTGTCTCGGCAGCAGCTAGAGGCGGCTGAGACTGCGGTCTTCCGGCCCGGGCCTGCTTGGCAGGCGGCATAATGCGGCGATGCCGGACACTCCTCGACATGGGCTCGTCAAGCCGACTCCCGCGGAATTGATGGAGGACACCGGATCGGGGCTGGACTACGGAACTCGCCCCGACCGACTGTTCGGCGACATCGTCAGCGCCGATCGCTTCTTTGTTCGAAGCCACGTCGACACACCCGTCATCGACGCCGACTCGTGGTCGCTGTACATCCAGGGCGACGGTGCGCGGCAACCGGTTTCACTCACTTACGAAGATCTGCGCACGGGTTTCCCACTGACGTCCATCGTGCGCACCATTGAGTGTGCGGGCAACCGGCGGGTGCAGTTCGGTCGCGAGGTCGGCCAGGCCTTCGAAGGCACCCAGTGGGGGCGCACCGCGATCGGCACGGCCGAATGGACCGGCGTTCGATTGCGGGATGTGCTGGAGGTGGCCGGTATCGCGACCGATGCTTGCGAAGTTGTACCCGAGTCACTTGACGCGATCCGAGCCAGGCGTCCACTGCCATTGGCCAAAGCGCTGGCCGACGACACCATCGTCGCGTGGGCGATGAACGGCGAAGAGTTGCCGCCTGACCACGGCTTCCCGGCGCGCCTGGTCGTGTCGGGGTGGCTTGGGGCCGCCAGCATCAAATGGCTCGGCCGGATCGACGTCGCCACACACCACGTCGAAGTTCCCTGGAACACAATCGATTACGTGATGATCGGACCGGGGTACCCCGCCGAAGGCGACCAGGCTCGCGGGCCCGCCATCACCGAACCAGCGCTGTCCAGTCTGGTCGAGCTGCCGTGGCCTGCACACCTGTGCCACGGCCCGCAGATCATCCGGGGTCGGGCATTCGCCGGTGAAGCCCGGGTCACCGCCGTCGACTATCAGATCGACGATCACGCCTGGCAGCGCGCCACCATCACCTCCAGTGGTGAGCCTGGCCTCTGGGCCCGGTGGCAGTTCCGCTGGGACGCCCGACCAGGCGAGCATGTCCTACGAGTGCGCGCCTCCGACGACCGAGGCCGCATCCAGCCAGATTCCACCCCCTGGAACCAACTGGGCTACATGCACGAATCAGTTCTTGCCCATCCGATTTCAGTTACCGCCAGTCCCTGATCACATCCCACCGCGGAAAGCTCGTGGGCCTGCATCCGAGCGGATCGGAGCAACCTGACTAGGCTGTGACAGTATCCCGATGACTGCTTCAGCCCCCCTCCTCGACGACCCCGGCGATCTGTCCACCGTTCGTGCGATGGCCTCCGACCCCGACCGGTTGTTCACCACCTTCGCCGGCTGGGCCAAGGCAAACGGCACCCCGCTGTACCCGGCGCAGGAGGAGGCGCTGATCGAATTGGTCAGCGGCGCCAACGTCGTTCTGGCGACACCGACGGGATCTGGCAAGTCCCTGGTCGCGACCGGAGCGTTGTACGCAGCCCTGGCCGCTGAGCGGCGAAGCTATTACACGGCGCCGATCAAAGCGCTGGTCAGCGAGAAGTTCTTCGCGCTGTGCGCGACGTTCGGTGCCGCGAACGTGGGCATGCTCACCGGCGATGCCGCGGTCAATGCGAGCGCGCCGATCATCGCCTGCACCGCGGAGATATTGGCCAACATCGCGCTTCGCGAAGGAGCGAACGCCGACATCGGCGTTGTCGTGATGGATGAGTTCCATTTCTACGGCGACCCCGACCGCGGCTGGGCCTGGCAGGTACCCCTCCTGGAGTTGCCGCATGCCCAGTTCCTGTTGATGTCGGCCACGCTCGGCGACGTCAGCTTCCTGCGCGAGGACCTGACTCGTCGCACCGGTCGGGCGACCGCTCTGGTAGCCGGCGCACAGCGGCCCGTGCCGCTGTTCTACTCCTATGCGACCACGCCCATGCACGAAACGATCACCGAACTACTGCAGACCAAACAGGCGCCGGTCTACATCGTTCATTTCACCCAGGCGTCCGCGCTGGAACGGGCGCAGGCGCTGATGAGTGTCAACGTCAGTACCAAGGATGAGAAGGCGGCGATCGCCGAGCACATCGGCAGCTTCCGGTTCTCGACCGCATTCGGCTCGACGCTGTCCCGTCTGGTTCGCCACGGCATCGGCGTGCACCATGCCGGGATGCTGCCGAAGTACCGCCGGCTGGTGGAGCAGCTTGCGCAAGCAGGCCTGCTCAAAGTCATCTGTGGTACGGACACGTTGGGCGTCGGCATCAACGTGCCGATCCGGACGGTCGTCTTCTCGGCGCTGTCGAAGTACGACGGGACGCGCACCCGGCTGCTCAATGCCCGCGAGTTCCATCAGATCGCCGGCCGTGCCGGCCGGGCCGGCTACGACACCGCGGGCACCGTCGTGGTGCAGGCTCCCGACCACGAAGTCGAGAACCTCAAACAGTTCGCCAAAGTCGCCGATGATCCGAAGAAGCGCCGAAAATTGGTGCGCCGCAAAGTACCCGAAGGTATGGTGCCGTGGAGCGAAGCCACCATGACGCGGCTGGTCGAGGCCACTCCGGAGCCACTGACGAGCAACATGCGGGTGTTCACGGCGATGATCCTCGACGTGGTGGACCGCCCCGGTGACCCGTTTGTCGCGATGCGCCGGTTACTCACCGACAACCACGAGACCCGCAAGCGCCAGCTACAACACATCAGGGAAGCCGTCGGTATTGCCCGCTCGCTACTGCAGGCCGGGGTCCTCGAGCGGCTCGACGAACCCCAGGCTGACGGGCGCCGCTACCGGCTGACCGTCGACCTGCCGGCCGACTTCGCCCTCAATCAGCCGCTGTCGACATTCGCGCTGGCCGCGGTCGGCGTTCTCGATCCCGACTCGGAAACCTTTGCACTGGACGTTGTTTCGGTGGTGGAAGCGACGCTGGAAGATCCACGCCAGATTGTGGCCGCGCAGTTGAACAAGGCCAGGGGTGAAGCCGTCGCCGCGATGAAAGCCGACGGCATCGAGTACGACGAGCGCATCGAACTGCTCGACGACGTCAGCTATCCCAAGCCGCTCGCGGAACTCCTGGAACACACCTTCGAGGTGTACCTGCACACCAACCCGTGGGCGGCCGATGCCCGGCTGTCGCCGAAATCCGTTGTCCGCGAGATGTGGGAGCGGGCTTTCACCTTCCGTGAGTTCGTCAGCGTCTACGGGCTGACCCGGTCCGAAGGGGCCGTGCTGCGATATCTGTCCGACGCGTTCAAGGCGCTGCGCTCCTCGGTGCCGACGGCGGCCCGGACCGAGGAATTCACCGACATCGTCGAGTGGCTCGGAGAACTGGTGCGCCAGGTCGACTCCAGCCTGCTGGACGAGTGGGAGGAGCTCACCAGTCCCGACCAACCGCTCGACGTCCCGGTGGCGGTCCCGATGCGCCCACGGCCGGTAACCGGAAATGTGCGGGCCTTCACCGCGATGGTCCGCAACGCGCTGTTCCGGCGGGTGGGGCTGTTCGCCCGGCAACGCTGGGATGAGCTGGGCGAACTGGATGCCGGGTCGGGTTGGTCCGCGCAGCGCTGGCACGAGACCGGGGACGAGTACTTCGATGAGCACAGCGAAGTGGGCACCGGTGCCGACGCCCGAGGGCCTGCCCTGCTGATCATCGACCGTGGCCCCGACGTGTGGCGGGTGCGGCAGATCCTCGACGACCCGGCCGGCGACCACAACTGGGGCATCGTGGTGGAGGTCGACGTGGAGGCCTCGGACGAGGCGGGGTCACCTGTCTTACGCGTGGTCGACGTCGGCCGTGTGGACTGAGTGCGTGTCGGCACCCCTGAGCTGCCCGTTCACACCGGTCAGGGCGCTGTCGCAATCATTGCGGGTGAGGCGCGTCCGGCTGGATTTCCGGGCCCGGGGTGTGCGCGGAATGCCCGCACGATTAGAGGTTTTGCGTCGTCGGCAAATACCATCGACGACGCAATGAGTGATCACGACCTCGACGTCCCGGCGGCGCCTACCACAGCCGTGGCTCACCGCCTCGCGGTGGAAGCCGGTCGCCGGCGCACCTTCGCCGTCATCAGCCACCCTGACGCCGGTAAGTCGACGCTGACCGAGGCCCTGGTACTGCACGCGCGGATCATCACCCAGGCCGGCGCCATCCACGGCAAAGCCGGTCGCCGTGCCACGGTGTCGGACTGGATGGAGATGGAGCAGGCCCGGGGTATCTCGATCACCTCGACGGCATTGCAGTTTCCGTATCACTCGCCCGAGGGGCAGGACTGCGTCATCAACCTGCTGGACACCCCAGGGCACGCCGACTTCTCCGAGGACACCTACCGGGTGCTCAGCGCAGTCGACTGCGCGGTCATGCTGATCGATGCTGCCAAGGGTCTGGAACCGCAGACACTCAAGCTTTTTCAGGTGTGCAAGCACCGCGGACTGCCCATCCTCACCGTGATCAACAAGTGGGACCGGCCAGGGCGGCACGCACTGGAGCTTCTCGACGAGATCCAGCAACGCATCGGTCTCAAGCCGACTCCGTTGACGTGGCCGGTCGGTATCGCCGGTGACTTCAAGGGTGTGCTGGATCGCCGCACCGGCAACTTCATCCGGTTCACCCGCACCGCGGGCGGTGCCACTGCCGCACCCGAGGAGCACATCGCACCCGAGCGCGCTCGCGATGCGGCGGGCATCGACTGGGACAACGCGGTCGAAGAATGCGAATTGCTCTCCGCCGACGACGGTGACCACGATCAGGAAGCCTTCCTGCAGGGCGTGACGACGCCGGTGCTGTTCACCTCCGCCGCACTGAATTTCGGCGTGAATCAGCTTCTGGACAACCTGACGCGGCTCGCGCCTCCGCCGAGCGGCCAGGTCGACGTCGACGGCAACGTGCGGCCGGTCGACGCCCCGTTCAGTGCATTCGTCTTCAAGGTCCAGGCCGGCATGGATTCCGCGCACCGCGACCGGATCGCCTACGCACGGGTATGTTCGGGAACCTTCGAGCGCGGCGACGTCCTGACCCACGCCGCAACAGGTAAGCCGTTCGTGACCAAGTACGCCCAATCGGTGTTCGGCCAGCAGCGCTCGACACTGGATGACGCGTGGCCCGGCGACGTGATCGGCCTGGCCAACGCCAACGCGCTGCGGCCGGGTGACACCCTCTTTCGCGATGTGCCCGTGCAGTTTCCGCCGATCCCGAGCTTTGCTCCCGTGCATTTCTCGGTCGCCCGGGGCACCGATCCGAGTAAGCACAAGCAGTTTCGCAAGGGCATCGAGCAACTCGAGCAGGAGGGCGTGGTGCAGGTTCTGCGGTCGGACCGCCGGGGCGAGCAAGCGCCGGTACTCGCCGCCGTCGGCCCGCTGCAGTTCGAGGTGACGAGTCACCGGATGGCCACCGAATTCAACGCACCGATCTCGCTGGACCCGCTGCCGTACACCGTGGCGCGCGCCGTCGACCCCGAGGACGCGCCGTTCGTGGACAAGCAGGTGTCGACGGAGGTACTCACCCGCACGGACGGCGTGATGCTCGCCCTGTTCACCACGAAGTGGCGACTGCAGGGGTTCCAGGAGGACAACCCCGCGGTGACGCTGCGCCCACTGGTCGCCGCCGGCGACGACTGATCACGCGTCGTCTCCCCGCAGTGCTAGCCGTTCGCGGTAGCCAGCCCGGCTTTGACCTGCTTGGTCAACTCGTCGGCCAGTATCTCGGGTTGGCCGCCGAGCAGTCCGTCCACCGCCAGCTTCGCCACCACTGCGGGATCGATCTTCTGATCGGCGGGGACGAAAGACGCCATGTCGGTGTCCATGAATCCGACGTGCAGGGCTGCGACGTGAACACCCCTGGGCGCCAATTCAGTTCGCAGCGCGTCCGTCATGGCCCAGCCGGCCGCTTTGGCTGCCGAGTAGGCGCCGAATGACGGTGCGTGATACCAGGACAGCACCGACAGAACGTTCAGGACGGAACCGCCGCCGTTCTTCTCGATGATCGGGACGAACTCGCGTGTCACGTTGAGCGTGCCGAAGTAGTGCGTTTCCATCTCCAGCCGGATGTCCTCGATCGGTCCGCTGAGCAGGTCGGCCTCCGTCGAGACGCCGGCGTTGTTGATCAGGACCGTGACGTCTCCGGCGATCGCCGCCGCCCGGCGGACCGACTCCGGGTCGGTGATGTCCAGTTGGATCGGGACCGCACCGGGCAGGTCGATCGTTTCGGGCCTGCGGGCCGCGGCGTACACCTTGACTCCCCGCGACAGAAGTTCGGTGGCGAACTTCCGTCCCAAGCCGCGGTTCGCGCCCGTCACCAGTGCGATGGTCTGCTGCGTCATCGAAGTTCTCCCTTTGCCGACGTCTTCTCAGGCGACAACACTAGAACGGGCTGGGTTAATTCCGCTAGACCCAGCCGATGACGCCCCGGATTCGCGGCCGCGACTAGTGACCGAGGTGGATTTGCAGTCCGTGGCTGCGCAGCTGTTCGAAGCTGTAGCTGAAATCGCCTCGCCGGCCGATGGATACGACGTAGCGGTCCTGGCCCTCGTCGATGGAGAACGTGAACGAGAACGTGCAGTTCGCGCTGTCACCGGTGCCGGCGCCCAGCGATGTGGTGGTGAGGATGTCGCCCTTGCCGTTCTTGACCGTCACCGGAGTGGTGCGGCCGATATCGGCGTAGCCGTCCGTTCCGTGGCAGGTGCCGCCGTCGACGACGATCGAACCGGTGCCGAGGCTGTCCGTCAGGACGAAAACCCCTGAGATCTTGGCGGATTCGAGGATGCGGAATCCATTGTTGAACTTCGGGCAGAACACGTCGACGGCGATCTTGTCCGCCAGCAGACCCTGCTGCTGGCCACCGTGTTCGAGTTGATTGCAGACCTCATGTCCGTGGGCGACGGCGTTGGCTTCGGAATTGAACTGGTCGAACAGCCCCGCAGTCTGCAAGGCCTGCACGTACTCGGCCTCGGGGGGCGGCGAGGGCCGGTGCCGCGCCCAGAGCAGGCCTGCGACCACGCCGGCGACCATCACGATGACCGCGGTCGTGACGCCGGTGGCCAGCCAGGTCAACCGGACACTCGATCGGGCCACCGGCACCTCGACGTACGCCGGTAACATCTGCCCGCCGACGGGGTCGTTCGCTTCGGACCTGCCGTTGCGCACCCGGTTGGTCGCGTGCCCCGCCGTGTAATACCGGCCTTCGTAGCGGGCCGTGGGATCCGGCCGCCAGCCCGTCGGTCGGGTGGGCGTCAGCACGCCGCCGCAACGCGCGCATATGCCACCTGCGTCGAGGTCAGCCCCGCAATAGGGGCAGGACGCGGGAGCTCCCTTCATTGCTCACCCCAACCGCCGTGCACTCGGTTCTTCGTGACAGCCGAATCGTATCGGCGTGCCAGGCTATGTTCACTGCGCGTTAGGGTGCTGTGGTCGGCTTCAGTGAACAAGCCGATAGAAAAGTTGAGCATCCATGACCGCACCAGCAGAGACGTCGCCGCTTGAAGCGCGTGTCGGCCACTACTACCGGATGGACGGCACCTACCTCGTCGGCCGGGAGAAGCTCCGCGAGTACGCCCGCGCCGTGCAGGACTATCACCCTGCCCACTGGGACGTCGCCGCGGCAGCTGAGCTGGGCTATTCAGATGTCATCGCCCCGCTGACCTTCACCTCGGCACCGGGCATGCAATGCAACCGGCGGATGTTCGAGTCGATCGTCGTCGGCTACGACACCTACCTGCAGACCGAAGAGGTCTTCGAACAGCACCGCCCGATCGTCGCCGGCGACGAACTCGTGATCGATGTCGAGTTGACCTCGGTGCGTCGGACGGCGGGACGCGATTTCATCACCGTCACCAACACGTTCACCGACACCCGCGGCGAACGGGTGCACACGCTGCACACCACCGTCGTCGGAGTGACCGCGGAGGACATCGACGCGGGCGTGAAGATCGCCGTTCAGAACGCGATGATGCACGACATGAACATCCTCGACATCGGCGGAGACGACGCCGATTACGAGAAGGAACTGCGCCCCGACGGCGAGATCCGGATATCGGACGGCGGTCTGACCCGTTCACCCGGGACCCGGTCGTTCGACGACCTGGCGGTCGGCGAGGAGCTTCCCGCCCACCACACCCGGGTCTCCCGCGGCGATCTGGTGAACTACGCGGGCGTGGCCGGCGACGCCAACCCGATTCACTGGGATGAGGACATCGCCAAGCTGGCGGGTCTCCCCGACGTGATCGCTCACGGCATGTTGACGATGGGCCTCGGCGCCGGATACCACTCGGTGTGGTCGGGCGACCCGGGAGCGGTCACCCGCTTCGCGGTGCGGCTGTCGCAACCCGCGGTCGTCTCGGCCAA
This sequence comes from Mycolicibacterium aromaticivorans JS19b1 = JCM 16368, assembly GCF_000559085.1. Lineage (NCBI taxonomy): Bacteria > Bacillati > Actinomycetota > Actinomycetes > Mycobacteriales > Mycobacteriaceae > Mycobacterium > Mycolicibacterium aromaticivorans. The sequence continues at coordinate 2,573,943 of NZ_JALN02000001.1, forward strand.
GGAGGGTGCCGACATCGAGTTCAGCGGCAAGCTCAAGTCGCTGGATCCCGAAACCCGCTCGGGTGTCGTCCTTATCGGCGCGAAGTCGGCGGGCAAGAAGATCTTCGGTCTGGCGACGATGAACGTGCGGTTCAGCTGAGGCTGTGTCGGCCGTCTAGTCCGGAGAGCCACCGCCCGATGTCTGCTGGATCCGCGATGTGATCGGGATCCACCCGGCGCAGTGCGGCGTTGACGGCGACGGCCGCCTCGCATGTGTCTGGATCCTGGAGAACAACGCGGCCGCCGCCGGCCTTCACCTCTTCGCAGCCCCGGGCCCCGTCGTCGCTGGCGCACGAAAGCAGCACAGCCGTAACCGAATTGACCAATTGCGCCGCGCTGGAGAACAACGCGTCAAGTGAGGGCCGCGAATGCAGGAGCGGTGCGTCCAAGGTCAGGTGGGCGCGCACACCGGGGCCTGTCTCGTACTGCTCGACCGGGGTCGCCGGTTCCGTCGACGGGTTCCGGTCATTGCCCACCAGCAGGTGATAAGCGGCCGGGGCCAACGTCACCTCCCCCGGCGAACACGCCCAGGGACTGGCGGTCGGCTCCCGAATCGGGATTGCCGTGTAGCCCTGCAGGACCCGGTCGAGTCCCGCATACTGCGGCGCGCGATGCAGTGCCACCAACACCACGATGTCGCGGGCGTCGCCGAGGGTGTCGAAGACGCCGCGCAACGCTTTGATGCCGCCGGCGCTGCCGCCGATGACCACGACGTCAGGGCCGGGCACGCTGGTTCTGACTCTTGGCGTAAATGCCCAGCCGGCGGTCCTGCGCCTTGAACAACTTCATCCCGTCGACGGTGAGGCCTTCGCGTGGACCGATGACGAGATTTCCGAAGGGAGCCAGGCTGTCCCAGAACATGCGTTCGGCCCTTCGCTGCAACGTCTCCTCGAAATAGATGAAGACATTTCTGCACAGGATCAGATGGAACTCGCCGAATGTGCTGTCGGTAGCCAGATTATGGGAGAAGAACTCGAGTCGGGACCGCAGTGTGGGGCTCAGAATAGATCTGTCGTACTTGGCGATGTACCAGTCCGAGAACGGCCTTTCACCCCCACTGGCCTGGTAGTTGCGGGTCGCTTCCACCATCGTCTCGGCGGGGTAGATCGCCGATGCGGCAACACGTAGCGATTCGCTGTCGATATCGGTGGCATAGATGGTGGACCGATCCAGCAGGCCGGCCTCATCCAGCAGGATGGCCACGGAGTACGCCTCCTCCCCCGTCGCGCACCCCGCCACCCAGATCCGGATTCGGGGATAGGTGGCCAGCCTCGGCAGCACCTCCGTGCGGATCTTGGCGAACACCAAAGGATCCCGGAACATCTCGGTGACGTTGACCGTCATCGCCGACAGAAACGAGGCGAGCAGGGTCGGATCGCGAAGCACCCGGTCTTGCGCTGAGGAGATGCTGCCGAGCGAGTGGCGATCGACGAACGCCATCAGCCGCCTGTTGCGCGACGCGTCCGTGTAGTGGCGAAAGTCGTAGCCGAGGAACTCGAAGACCGTGTAGAAGAACGCCTCCGCCTCGATCGCCGTCAGTTCTTTGGACCGAGCCGGGTCATTCTCCGCAGGATCACTCATTGGTGGTTGCCGCCCCCTGCTGGCCACGCAACCGGCTGCCGAGCCAGACCCTCAGCACCGATGTGAGTTGATCCATGTCGACCGGCTTGGTGACGTAGTCAGAGGCCCCTGCATCCAGACATTTCTGCCGGTCACCTTTCATGGCCTTTGCGGTCAGCGCCACGATAGGCAAACTGCGCCAGCGTGATTCAGCTCGGATCCGGCGCATCGCCTCGTACCCGTCCATGACGGGCATCATGATGTCCATCAGCACCAGGCCCACCTCGGGGTGGGCGGCGAGGCTGTCGAGTCCTTCCTGGCCGTTGCGCGCGGGAATCACCGTGATGCCGTATCGCTTCAGCGCGCTGCCCAGGGAGAACACGTTGCGGACGTCGTCGTCGACGAGCAACACGGTGTTGCCCTTGAGGCTTTCGTCGATCCGCTTCGGGTTCGACAGGATCTCACGCGCCGTGTCGGGCATGTCGTTGGCCACCCGATGCAGGAACAACGCTGTTTCATCCAGCAACCGCTCGGGCGACTTCGCGTTCTTCAACACGATCGCGGAGGCGAGCACTTCGAGGCGCTGTGTCTCGGCCATCGTCAATTCCCGCCCGGTGTGCACGATTACCGGCAGATGCTTCTGCTTGAGCTGGTCCTTGACCCGCTCGATGAGGTCGATGCCATCCATGTCGGGCAGCCCCAGATCGAGGACCAGACAGTCGTAGGACGTCGGCCCGGCCAATTCGGCCAGCACCTGCTGACCGGTCCCGACACAGGTGATCGCGATGTCGTCGCTCTCGATCATGTGCTTGACGACCTGACGCTGGCTGGCGTCGTCCTCGGCGACCAGTACATGTCGCGGTCCGGGCTTGAGGAATTCGGCGACCGCACCGAACATCGAACGGAGGTCGGCGACGTCGGCGGGCTTGTTCAGCGTGTGGATGGCGCCCATCCGCCGACCGCGGCCGTCGTCATTGGAGCCCGAGATGACGTTGACCGGGATATGGCGCGTCGCGAGGTCATGTTTGAGGACATCGAGGACCACCCAGCCGGCCATATCCGGCAGGCCGATGTCCAACGTGATCGCGGCGGGTTGGCGTTCCTTGGCCAGTGCCAGAGCCGTTCGGCCGCTGGCCGTGACAACCGCGACGAAACCGGCCTCGGTGGCCAGTTCGACCAACAACCCCGCGAACGTCGGGTCGTCCTCGACCACCAACAGGACCGGCTTGGTTCCGCGCGGCCAGTCGATGTCCGAGATGTCCACCGCGCCGATGCGCTCGAACGCGCCGTCGAGTTGGCGAGGCGAGGTGTCGGCTAAGGCCGGCCCGGCGCCGTTCCCGGACACTCGCGTTGCAACCGGTTCGGCGACCGGGCTGCTCGGCGTGAGCTCAGAGGTCGGGGTCGAGGACGGCGCGGAGTCAGCCCCGTGCTGACCCGCAACGGGCAGGCGGCAGGTGAACGTGGACCCCTGTCCCAGCGCGCTGCGGAGGGTGATCTCGCCGCCGAGGTTGCGGGCCAGTTCCCGGCTGATCGCCAGTCCGAGCCCGGTGCCGCCGTACTGCCGGGTGGTGCCCCGGGCTGCCTGTTGGAAGGACTCGAAAATGAGGTGATGATCGTTCTCGTCGATGCCGATCCCGGTGTCGGTGACGGCCAACGCGAGATAGCCGTTGCCCGGATTGCCCTCTTTGTCACCTGTGCCCGACAGCGCTACGGTCACCGATCCCTCGTCGGTGAACTTGATCGCGTTGGCGATCAGATTCTTCGCAATCTGTTTCACACGCGTGTAGTCGCTGGTGAGTTGTGCTGGGGCAGAGTCATTCACCACGACCCGGAAGTCGACGCCCTTGTTCTCCGCTATCGGCCGGAACGTGCGCTCGAGGAAGGCGACGAGGTCGCTCACCACGATCACTTCGCGCTCGAGGCGCAGGGATCCGGATTCGACCTTGGCGAGGTCGAGAACCTCGTCGATGAGGTTCAACAGGTCCTTGCCGGACTGTTGAATCGTCTCGGCGAACTCCTGCTGTTTGTCGGTGAGCGAATCCTCGGAATCAGCCAGGAGACCGGCGAGGATCAAAATGCTGTTCAGCGGTGTGCGCAGTTCATGCGACATGTTCGCCAGGAACTCCGACTTGTACCGCGACGAGACAGCGAGTTCCTCCGCCTTCGCCTCCAGGGTCTGGCTGAGCCGGTGGAGCTCTTCGTTCTTGGCCTCCAGAGACTGGGCCTGGGTCTCCAGCCGTTCCGAACTCGCCTTGAGCTCCTCCTGCTGGGAACGCAGTTCCTCGGTCGTCTCCTCCAGTTCGGCATTCTGCGCCGACAGCTGGTCCTCGCGTTGCGTCAATTGCTCGTTCGCCGTGCGCAGCTCTTCTTCCTGTGCTTGCAACTCCTCGGTCTGCGCCTGCGACAGTCGCAACAACTCGCTGGTCCTCTGCGCCGACTCGATGGCGCTCAGGGCCACTCCGGCGCCCAGCGCGATGCTCTCCGCGAGTTCGACATCATCGTCGGAGAACAGCCTCAGGCCGGCCAGCTCGAGAACGCCGTGGACCTCCGACTCGGACTTGATCGGGATCAAGATGAGCGACACGGGATCCGTTTTACCCAGCCCCGAGACGATCTCGACATAGTCGCTCGGTGCCCCGGTGACTTCGATCCGATTGCCCTCCAAGGCACACTGGCCGACCAGACCATCTCCCAGCCTGAAGGAGTACGGCAGATCCTTGCGTCGGTGGAAGGCATACGACGCGACCAGAGCGAACTCGTCGACCGTGCCCGTCTGGCGCAGATAGAGGGCACCGTGCTTGGCGTCGAGTGCCTGAGCGGTTCGTGACACGATGATCGCCGCCGCAGCCGGCAGGTCGGTCGCGGTCTGCACCTCGGTCATCAGACTCGCCTGGATCTCCTTGGCGCGCCTGGCCTTTTCGTTCTGTTCGGCAGCCCGCGTCACGGTGCGATGGATGTTGCGGCTGGTGAAGTACAGCAGTATGCCCAATACCAGGACGATCGCGCTGGCGAAGATCCACAGCATGGTGCGGGCGAAGGTGACCGCCTTGGCGGCTTGAGTGTTGGCGTTGTCGACGGCCTTGCCCGCCTCCTGCTCGACGTTGCTGAGCTGACTCTCCAGCAGCGCGACCTGTCCTTCGGTCCCTCGGTCGGAAAGTGTTGGAGCTCCCGCATTTTGGGTGCTCGGCAGCTCGGACCGGAATGCCGTCCAGGTTGCCAACGCTTGTTGGGACAGCATGCGGATGGTGCTGTTGTCATTGGTCTCGGCGGCCGCCCGAAGCTCGGTGTCGACCGATTGACCGAGGTTGTCGAGCTGGCCGTCGAGTTCTGCGCGGCGCGCCGGGTCAGTGGCGAGCAGCAACCTGTCGCGGGTGATCAGCAACGCCTTCAGATCCCGTTGGATGTCGAGTGCGGCGACCTGGCCATCGCGGGCTTGGCTGCGCTCCTCGTAGAGATCGGTGATCCGCCGCAATTGAACGGTATAGAGCGTGTTCGCCAAGATGACGGCCAGCAGCGCGCATCCGCACACGATTGCCAATCGGGTCGCAAGCTTCATATCACCCTTGCCTCACCGGAATCGCCGATCGTCCACGCCCTCGGCCACTTCTCGACCTGGACGTCGAGGTCGATCGCCTCGATCGGGTGGGCATACAGGAATCCCTGCTGCAGCAGGCATCCCGCGTCCCTGAGCCAGTCGGCCTGCTTCTGGTTCTCCACGCCCTCCGCTATCAGATCCACATGCATGCACGCGGCAAGGGCGATCTGGCTGCGCACCAGGCGTTGGACACGCTGGTCGTCATGCACCTCGGCGACGAAGGTGCGGTCGATCTTCAGCCAGTCGACGGGAACATGCAGCAGATTCGTCATGCTGGCGTGATCGACACCGAAATCGTCTATTGCAAGGTTGAATCCGATGCTGCGAGCGTGCCGTAAGGCCACGCAGGCCGGAGCCGGATCACCGTAGAACGTCCGTTCGGTGAGTTCCAGGCAGATGTTCTCCGGCGGTATCCCGCAGTCACGCTGAGCACCGATCAGGTCGTCCAGGAAGCTGCCGTCCTGGACGTGGTCGGTCGAGAGGTTGACGTGCAGTTTGAGGTCGTCCCTTCCCAAGGAGGCGTAGTCGTCGAAACTGCGCATCAGAATCCAGCGGCTCAGCGGGGTGATCTGTCCGGCGCTCTCGGCCAACGCGATGATGTCGGTGGCCGGCATCTCCTCGCCGCCGATGCGCCACCGCACCAGCGCCTCGAGGCCGAAAAGCGCTCCGGTCACCGAATTCACAATGGGCTGATAGGCCATCCGGAACTCCGATCGGGAGATGGCGCCCGCCACTTCCGATCGCAGATCCACTTTCCCCCTGTGCCGTGACCCGATCCCGTCGGTGTAGAGCACGCATTCGTCCAACCGGTTCTTCTTGGACTCGAACATTGCGATATCGGCTTGGGACAGCAGCTCTTCCGGCGTACGTGCACTGCCGCCCAGACACGAGATACCCATACTCAACGACGGATGCAGTGTCACCGCCTTACACCGCACGGGCTCCCCCTGGACTCGCTGCAGAATTCGGTTCCCCGCTGCGACAGCATGATCCACCGACGGCACGTCCTCGAATACGACGATGAACTCGTCGCCGCCGATCCGGCACACCAGCGCGTCGTTCCCGGCGGCCGACCGAAGTCGTGCGGCCACTTCGACGAGCAATTCGTCGCCGGTGTCATGGCCATAGGTGTCATTGACCGACTTGAACCTGTTGACGTCCATGTACAGCAGCGCCACGAGTTTTCCGTCGCGGCAGCGGGACAGCTCCGCGAGCCGCTCGTTGAGTTGCCGTCGATTGGCCAGATCGGTCAGGGGGTCGTGGCTCGCCAGATGGCTGATCACCGTCTGGGCTTGTTTGATCTCGGTCAGGTCATGAACCACGACCGCGACGTGCAAATCGACGGATTCACCGATCGGCGACAGCGTGATCAAGACATCGACGGGACGACGGGTGCCGGCGGCGAACGTCATCTCCATCGACACCTCTTGGTGTGTCGCGAGAGTGAGGTCCAATTGCTCACGCAATCGCGCTCGGTGAGCATCGGTGGCAAGGTCGACGATGGACCGGCCGATCAGGGTGTCGGTGTGTCCGCTGAACAGGGCGGTCGCGGCTTTGTTGCAGCTGCGAATGGCGCCCGAAACGTCCACGGCGAGGATCGCGTCGGCGGTGGCCTGCATGACGGCGGCGTACTCGGCTTGGACGCGGTACAGGGTGGCATTGGAAATCGCGAGGGCGGCCGCCGCCGAGACCCCCCGGAACAGCGCCGCTTCGACTTCGGAGAAGGCGGGGCCATCGGTTCGGCCGACACAGACGAAGCCGACATGTTCACCGCGGGCCATCAACTCCTCGACCAATACCGCCGCGTGTGGTGTGACGCCCCGGACGGCGCCGACGACTTGCTCGGCAAGCCACGACTGAACCGCTTCCGGCGTTCGGTCCGCCTCCGGATCGGAAAATGTGTCGTGCCAATCGTTGTCACGAACAGGCACCCGGAGCAGGCACTCCGCCGAGAAGATGCGGCTCAACTCGGTGACGATGGTCTTCTCCAGCGCGGCCAGATCAAGGCTGCCTTCGGTGAAGATGGTTGCCAACCTCGCCCGCCGCCGCGCGAGGGCCAACTCCTCGCGCTGCCGGCTCTCGGCGGCTCGGGCGATCTGGAGTTGTTGTTCATGCAGCTTCGCTGCCTCGATCCGCAACCTGGCGAAGGACCGATCCAGCTCCAGCAAAGCCTTCACTTTGGCGTACAACACCGCCGCGGAAACCGGTTTCAGCAGAAAGTCGACCGCGCCGAGATCGTAGCCGCGATCCAGATCCCCATCGTCCGCCTGGCCGGTGAGAAAGATGATCGGCGTCGAGGCCAACTCGTCGGCTTCCCGGATGAGTTGTGCCGTCTCGAATCCGCCCATCCCCGGCATGTTGATGTCCAGGACGATCACGGACACCTTGCGCTGAAGCAGCGCCGTGAGCGCCTCTTCACCCGAGCCGGCCTGGACAAGCTCGCAGTCCAGCGGCATCAGCACAGTGCACAACAGGTCCCGCAGACGGGCGTCGTCGTCGACCACCAGCACCGTCTGTTTGCCCTCGGTTGTCGTGGACCCCTCCACCACGCCATCCATCAGCACAGGATCAATGTTCCCTCCCGCGCGAGGTCCGGCACAAGCACGCGACCGTCCACCCCCAGACTCTTTTCGTGAACAACAATTCGTTCCACCAGTTTGCCGCCACGCAGGCTGGGCGCAGATGACAATCGGCAAATTCAGCAAATTTCGGGCCCAGGCCGGGGCCGAGTCAGCCCGGCCCGGCGGCGTCCGAAGCTCAATGCTTGAAGTCCGGTACCGGCGTACCTTCCTCGGTCAGGGTCTCGTCTTCGATCCGCATCGTCAGTTGGTCGCGGAAGCCCTTCGTCAGGTAGACCAAAACCGCGATCCCGATGGCCAGCCAGATGCCGCCATAGAGCAGGGCATCGAAATGCAGGTTGACCCACAGTGCCCCCGTCAGCGCCATGCCGATGGCCGGCAGCACGATGTTGGTGGCGATCTCTTTCGGGGTGCGCCGCCGCTTGAGGCGGAAGGCGAACAGCACGATGATCGTCAGATTCACCACCGTGAATGCGATGAGGGCGCCGAAGTTGATCATCGACGAGGCGAATTCCAGGGTGAATTTCACCGCGAGCAGTGACACCACGCCGACGATGAGGACGGCGTGGGCAGGGGTGAGGAACCGCGGATGAATGTAGGACAGGAAACGCCCGAATCGTCCCCTGCCGTTGCGCCCCATCACGTAGATCATCCTCGCGACGCTGGCGTGCGACGCGAGGCTCGACGCCACTACCGCGGCCAGAGCGGCTGATACGAAGAACACCTTGAACACCATGCCGCCGACCTTCAGCGCCATCTCGGGCAGCGTGTCATCGGTGACCTCGAACCCGTCGAGAGTCGGGAACACCGACTGGCTGAACCATGCCGCAGCGAAGAAGATGGCGCCGCCGATGAGCAGTGCCAGGACAATTGCCCGTGGCACGATGTCCGGTGATTTCGCTTCCTCGGCGTACATCGTGATCGCGTCGAAGCCGATGAACGAAAAGCAGACAACGGTCGCGCCTGCGACCACAGCCTGCATCTGGACACCTTCGTGGGCGAGCGGATCGAGGGTGAAGATCGTGCCCGCCCCGACGCCCTTGCTCAGCGCCATCGCCGCCAGCACCAGAAACGCACCGATGAGTACGACCTGGAAGACCACGAGGATTCCGTTCACCCGCGAGGTTCCTTTCATACTCAGGTAATTCAGCGCGGTGATGGCGGCGACGTACCCCAGCACGAAGACCCATGACGGTGCTGAGGGAAAGAACGACTCGAAGTAGATGCGCGCGATGACCGCGTTCACCATCGGAAGCAGCAGATAGTCCAGCAGCGAGGACCACCCCACCACGAAACCGAAGTTGGGGTGAATGGTCTCCGAGGCGTAGGTGTAGGCCGAACCCGCCGACGGGTAGACCCGCGTCATCCGCCCGTAGCTGATCGCGGTGAACACCATCGCGACCAGGGCGACGATGTAGGCGAGTGGTACCACCCCGTTCGTCTCACCCGAGACGATCCCGAACGTGTCGAACACCGTCATCGGTGTCATGTATCCCAACCCCAGACCGACGACGGCCCACAATCCGAGCGACCGTGAGAGGTGCGATCTCGGCGGAGATGCGTTTTGCGACAAGTTCTTTGCCTTCCTAGTGGTCGGTGGCGGTGTCGGGGCCGGGAACGACGACGAGGGGCACGTGCAGGACCCGCATCATCTTCGCCGCCGTCGAGCCGAGGAACAGCCGTCTCGGTTGGGCCAGCCGGCTGGAGCCGACGATGATGAGATCGCCGTCGCGCCAGTCGAGCTTCTCCACCGCCGCCTCGACCGTGGCCCCGTCGGCGACCACCACGGTGACCGGAAACCCGGAGGGCAGCGACGACTCGGCGGCCGCCAGGATTGCCGCGGCGTGGTCGAGCGCCTGTCGGCGCGGCCCTTCGGCGCTGACTTTGCTTCTGGAGCCGTAGCGCTCGAGTGCGACGAGTGACACCAGCCGCAACGGAACTCCCGCGGCAGTGCTGACGCGCACCGCCAGGTCGAGCAGATGCTCGGCGCCCGGCCGGGTGCCCACCCCGCAGGTGATGCTGCGGACGCGTTCGACATCGGAGTGCCTGGTGCCGCGCGGAGCGACTGCCACGGGCACCGGAGCCGAATGCAACAGTTCGTTGACGACGGAGCCCAAGGAGAATCCGGCGGCAAAGCCACCCGATCCGCCGACCACGATCGCGGCCACCTCCAGCCGCTCGGCTTCCCGGCTGATGCCCTCGGCGAATGATTCGTGAAAGCTCACGTGGATGCGGGCGGTGACATCGTCGGGCACCGACTTCTGGGCCTCACGCAGCCACTGGCTGGCCTGGGTGGCCAGCTCGCTTTGGTATTCGGAGTCAAGGGGAATGGGAACCGGCAGTACCGAGCAGATCTCCAGCTCGGCGCCGAGTGTCCTGGCCAACCGCACGCCCAGGGCCAACGCGTCGGCGCCGCCAGGGGTGGCCAGGTATCCGATGAGCAGTCTCACTGCGTTCCGTTCTTTCGGCGCGGCGCGGGTTGCGTTCACGGGATCCCGCGCAAACGCAAGGTGCAGATTATCGACCGCACCGCCGCCGTGTCCGGTAAGCGTCCACATCGGACGGCGCGAACCACCGGTTGATCCGGAATCCCGCAGCGGACTGATGTTTCGCGGCACGACGAGCCGCGCCCCTGGCCACCCGAACCGAGGATCCACCTGTCCTGGCGGTGATGTTGACCGCGGCCAGCAACACCGCCGGGGTGAATCCGAGGTGCGGGTCGCGACACCCCGGCAAACTGGCTTCCGACGGTGGTATTCCAGTGCAGATTCACCGGTGGTGCGGTCTACTGGTTGCTATGGGGTTCGACGGGGTCGACGAGCCGCTCGCAGAACATGGGGCGGAGCTTCCCGTCGAACTGGTCCGTACGTTGCTGAGTCTGCTGCGTAACCGGCTCGGACTGGAGACAGCATGGCTGTCTTCCTTTCGTGACGGCGTGCAGACCTTCGAGGTGCTCGACGGTGAAACCGAATCGATCGGACTGTCCGCAGGCGACCGCGCGTCCCTGTTCGACTCCTACTGTGTGCGCGTGATCGACGGGCGACTGCCCGGGATCATCCCCGACACCAGCGCCAACCAGACCACCGCGGGCCTGCCGATCACCAGAGAATTCGGGCTGGGTGCCTACGTCGGTGTGCCGGTGCTCAACCGCAGCGGCGGGACGGTCGGGATGGTATGTGCGGTGAGCCGCGAGGCCAAGCCCTACCTCGCCGACGTGGACCTGCGCATCGTCAAGCAGATCGCCGAGCTCATCGGCACGCTGATCGAATCCCCGGACACCGGCCGGGACACCACCGCCGCGCAGCGCGCGTCGATACGACGCGTGGTGTATCAACGCGACTTCGAAGTGGTGTTCCAATCGGTCCACGACGTGGCGACCGGCAAGGTGGTGGGCGTGGAGGCGCTGGCCCGCTTCCCCCGTGAGCCATTTCGTCCGGACGGATTTCTCGCCCAGGCCGCACTACTGGGCTTGGGAATCGAGTTGGAGACCGCGATCGTGGCGCGGGTCATCTCGATGCTTCCGCAACTGCCCGAGGACGTGTACGTCGCGGTGAACATCTCCCCGTCCGCGGCGCTTGTCGCTCCGTGGGCCCAGATGCTGGCGGATGTCGACCCGGCGCGAATTGTCCTGGAGCTCACCGAGCATGACGCTGTCCTGGACTACGGCGCGCTTGATGACGCGCTCGAGCCGTGCCGTGCCCGCGGCGTGCGGGTTGCGGTCGACGACGTCGGCGCCGGCTTTTCCTCCTTCTCGCACGTACTGGAGTTGAGTCCGGAATTCGTCAAGATCGATCAGTCCATCACCCGTCATATCGACGTCGACGACGCCCGGCGTCGATTGGCGCACGCCATCGCCGAACTCGCCGGACAGATGGGCGCGACCGTGATCGCCGAAGGCGTTGAGACACAAGGCGAACTCGATGCCGTCCACTCGGTTGGCATCAGTTCCGCGCAAGGCTATTACCTCAGCCGGCCATGCCCTCTCGTGCACGGATTTCCACCTGCGGCCGCCGCGGCGTCCACCGACCTCCTGCCGACCGCGGTGGACCTGTTGGGAGAGCGGCGATTTGAACTCGCACTCGCTCACTCGCCGATCGGCATGGCCGTCGTCGGCCTGGACGGATCGTTTCTGCGCACCAACCGCGCCCTGCGGAACATGCTCGGTTATACCAAACGTGAACTGGCCGAGCTGACATTCCAGGAGATCACCCACCCCGACGATCTCGACGCCGATATCGCACTTCTCACCGAATGCCTGGAAGGACGGCGGCGTTCCTACCGCATCGACAAACGCTATGTCGCCGCCGACGGGCGTATCGTGTGGGGCGCGCTGACCGTCGTCGTCGTGAACGCACCGCGAGATCAACCGCGCTACTTCGTATCGCAGATCGTGGACGTGACAGCCGATCGCATCCGTGAGGCCGATCTGGCCCGACAGGCCGCCACCGACCCCTTGACCGGGGTCGCCAATCGGTCTGCGGGGTGGAGCCGGCTAGAACAGCTCGACGTCAGCGGGCGGGGTTACGGCATCCTGTTCTGCGATATCGAGCGCTTCAAGAACGTCAACGACCAATACGGCCACCGCGCCGGGGACCGGCTCCTGGTCGAGGTCGCGGCGCGCCTGCGAGCGGCGGTGGACGATGACGACATGCTGGCTCGTTGGGGCGGTGACGAATTCCTGGTGATCACCGATTCCGTCAACGACTGGGAGCTCGCCCGCCTGGCCGATCGAATCACCGATCAGCTGGAGAGCGGTCCGGTGACAGTCGCCGAGGGTAGGCAGGTACTCGCGCGGTTGACCATCGGCTTCGCCGCCCACCGCACCGGTGACGGTCGATCGATCGACGGCGTCCTCGAACATGCCGACCAGGCCATGTACAACAAACGCCGCCGTGACCGAGCGCGCGCCGCGGGCAGTTAGGCCGGCGCAAGGCCGCATCCCTTAATTAGATCGGGTAACGTTCCTGTGGTATACGCGCGTGCAGAAGAGGAGCGACTACGTGAACCTTGGCCCCTGGGGTGACCTCACGATTCTTGCCGCTGCACTGGAGATCGTCTTCGCCACTTGCGTATTCGTCTACATCGGCCGCCTGGAGCGCCGAACATCCCATCCGATGGGTGACCAGGTGGGTGCCCATAAGAGGGTGCTGGCCAAAGTTCGCAAGCGAGAGCCGCTGTCGCAGGACGAATTCGACTACGCCAGCGAGCTCGTAGCCGACGCTCGATCACCGCTGGCCTATGCCATCCCCGCGGCTCTGTTCACCATCGGCTTCTTCTACGTGGTCGGCTGCTTGTTCATGCTGCACCTCGACGGCGGCAATCCATCATTTCGAACGTTCATCGGCGGCATCCCGATGCTCACGTCGATGAACATGGCCGCTCAGCTGCGGCGGGTCGCCGGCATGAAAAGCAAACTTCGCGATATCCCGGTGTCGGAGACCGACGACACCGACCAGCTCACTTCTGTTGGTAGCGACTGACTTTCGCCGGGCAATCAACGACCCTCACCGGCATCGAGTCTGCGCCGAGCGCGGGATGTGCACCCTGCGCAGCGCACTGAGATGCGCTGATTGCAGACTCGGCGCACCGGGGGCGTTCCCGGTGGACTGTCGTCAATTCGGCGCTGTGGTGGCGGGGTCGTCGTCGTCCCACAGCAACAACTGACGGACCGATTGTCGGGTGCCATAGGGCTGCAGCATCTGGCTGGCCGGCCGCGGACGCACCTTCAGTGGCCACCAGAACCATCGACCGAGTAGCGCCGCCACCGCGGGCGTCATGAAGGACCGCACAATCAGCGTGTCGAACAGCAGACCCAGCGCGATCGTCGTCCCGATCTGACCGAGGATCCGCAAGTCGGCGAAGATGAACGACGCCATCGTCGCGGCGAACACCAGACCGGCCGCGGTCACCACCGCGCCCGACCCGGCCATCGCCCGGATGATGCCGGTGTTCAGGCCGGCGTGGATCTCCTCCTTGAACCGGGAGATGAGCAGCAGGTTGTAGTCCGATCCCACCGCCAACAACAGAATGATGGCCAGCGCCAGCACGATCCAGAACAGATGGATGCCGAAGATGTCCTGCCAGATCAACACGGACAGCCCGAATGAGGCACCTAGAGACAACGCCACCGTGCCGACGATCACGAACGCGGCGACGATGCTGCGGGTGATGAACATCATCACGAGCAGGATCAAGCTCAGCGCCGCGATCCCGGCGATCATGAGGTCGTACTCGGCGCCGTCCTGGATGTCTTTGTAGGTGGCAGCCGTGCCCGCGAGATAGATCTTCGAACCGGCCAGTGGCGTGCCCTTGACAGCTTCCTGCGCAGCGTGCCGGATCCCGTCGATGTGCGAAATACCTTCCGGCGTAGCGGGATCGCCGTCATGGGTGATGATCATCCGTGCGGCCTTGCCATCGGGTGACATGAACAGCTTCATGCCGCGCACGAACTCGGGGTTGGTGAATGCCTCCGGCGGCAGGTAGAACGAGTCGTCGGTCTTGGAGGCGTCGTATGCCTGGCCCAGTGCGGTCGAGTTCTGCAGTGCCGCTTGCGACTGGTCGTTGATTCCCGAGGTGGTGGCGAAGTTGGTCAGGGTGAGATCGCGGTTGGTCTGCTGACTTGCGATCTGCGGCGGAATCAGAGCCAGCAGCTTGGGTTGCAGCGCATCGAGTTTGGCGATACTGCCCGCGACGTTGCCCAGCTGATCGGTGAGCGCGTCGATGCCGTCCAAGGCGTCGAACAGCGATCGCAGCGCGGCGCAGGCCGGGATGTCGTAACAGTGCGGCTCCCAATAAAAGTAGCTGCGTAGCGGGCGGAAGAAGTCGTCGAAATTGGCGATCTTGTTGCGCAGGTCCTGGGCGGTGGCGACGGTGTCCTGGAACGCCTTCGTCTGCTCGTCGGTGACCGCGCTGGACTGCTGTTGCAGCGCATACTGCTGGCGCAGGATGTCGATCGAGTTGTTGATCACGTCCACCTGCTTGAGCAGGTCCTCTCCGCGAGCCTGCTGGAACGGCAGATTGTTGATCTGCGAGGCACTTCCGGCGCTGATCTGGAACGGGATCGACGTGTGGTCCAAGGGCGTACCGAGCGGGCGGGTGATCGACTGCACCTGGGCGATGCCCTCGGTGTGGAACACCGCCTTGGCGACGCGCTCCAACAGGATCATGTCGGTGGAGTTGCGCAGATCGTGGTCGGTCTCGATCATCAGCAACTCGGGATTGAGGCGGGCCTGCGTGAAATGGCGTTCGGCGGCGGTGTATCCCACGTTCGCCGGCGCGCTGGCCGGCATGTAACCGCGGGCGTCGTAGCTGGTCTTGTAGGCGGGCAGCGCGATCAAACCGATCAGCGCGATCGCGACCGTCACCACCAGCACGGGCCCGGGCCAGCGCACAATCGCGGTGCCGATGCGCCGCCAGCCCTGGGTCCGCATCGGGCGGGCGGGCTCGAACAGGCCGAAGTGGCGGCCGATCACCAACAGCGCCGGGGCCAGGGTCAGCGCTGCGATCACGGCGACGAGCACGCCGATGCCGGCGGGAACGCCCAGACTGTTGAAGTACGGCAGCCGGGTGAAGGTCAGGCACAACACTGCGCCGGCGATCGTCAGGCCAGATCCCAGGATGATGTGCGCGGTGCCGTGGTACATCGAGTTGTACGCCGAGACTCGGTCCTGCCCGACATAGCGTGCCTCGTGGAAGCGGCCGAGGAGGAAGATCGCGTAGTCCGTTCCGGCGGCGATCACCAACAGCGTCAACAGGTTTGTCGAATACGTCGACAGTTGGATGATCCCGGCGTTCGCGAGCACGGCCACCGACCCGCGTGACGCGGTCAGCTCGATCATCACCGTGAAGATCACGAAGAACACCGTGGTGAGCCGCCGGTACAGGACGAACAGCATCACCGCGATCACCCCGATGGTGATGAGCGTGGTCTTCAATGTGCCGTGCCTGCCCACCTCGAACTGGTCGGTCACCAGAGGCGCGGCACCGGTGACATAGACCTTGAGGCCCGGCGGCGGCGGGGTGTTGTTGACGATGTTGCGCACCGAGTCGACCGACTCGTTGGCCAGCGACTCACCCTGGTTGCCTGCCAGATACAGCTGAACCAGCGCAGCCTTGCCGTCCGCGCTCTGTGAGCCGGCAGCGGTCAGCGGATCACCCCAGAAGTCCTGGATGTGCTGAACGTGCTTGGTGTCCTGCTGCAGCTTCTTGATCAGGCCGTCGTAGTAGTGGTGGGCTTCGGCTCCGAGTGGCTGGTCACCCTCCAGGACGATCATCGCCGAACTGTCGGAGTCGAATTCGCCGAAGACCTTTCCGATCCGTTTGGCGGCCAGCAGCGATGGCGAGTCCTGCGGGCTCAGTGAGACGTTGTGCGACTCGGCCACGGTTTCGAGCTGCGGGACGAAAACATTGGTCATCACCGCGAGGCCCAGCCAGAACACCGCGATGAGAACCGAGTACCGGCGGATGAAGTCGGGAATCCGGTGGGTCATCCCGACTTGTCCAGGCAGTACGTGAACGCGTTCAGCGTGTTCACAGTTCGCTCGTCTTTGACGACGTCATCGATCTTGATGCGGCAGCCGATCCAGTCGCTGTCACCCTGAGCGGAGACGTTGACGAACACCGCGGGCTGGGTGGTGGTCGCGTCGTACGCCCACGGCAGCGTGACGGCGTCCGCGCGTTGCGGCTGCGCGTTGACGTCCAGATAGGTGACGGTCGCGACGGTGCCTGGCGGGCCGAAGACCTCAAGCACCACGTGCTTCGGGTTGAACGGGACGATGTCGTTTCCTGCCCCGCTGGGAGTAGAGGTGACGTCGTGAGAGGCGAAGATGCCATGCAGCCGATACACAGTAAACCCGGCCACCGCGACGACCACCACCGCCACCAGCAACATCCAGCGTTGGCTGAGCCGCCGGCCGAGCGAAACCCGCTGCATCCGTGACCCTTTCATGAGCGGCGACAGGCGCGTACGGTACAACGTTCCCGAAGGGGGCTTATCAACTAGATTGACCGTACGGTACCGGACCGGACTCCACAACAGGGGATCACAGACGAGCTAGCCCCGATACTGGGCAACTTTCTGGGCGTAGCCGTCGAGCAACCGCAGTGACTCGTCCCGCGACTTCGTCGGCAGCAGAAGATTCGCCTGGCGGTAGCCGAGGCCGTCAAGCGCCTGCCAGTAGTCGAGATCGATCGGCGTGCCGAACGTCGTGAGGGGCACGTCGTGACCGGCACCCGACCGGATCTGCTCGATGCGCTTGGTCAGCCGCTCGACGGGCAGCGGATTGGAGATCCACCCCGCCTGGTGGCGGACGATCCGCTTGACCGTGGCGTCCGAGTCGCCACCGATCACGATCGGCGGATGCGGTTCCTGGACCGGCTTGGGGCGTGCGTACGAGGGCTCGAAGTCGACAAATTTCCCGTGATACTCGGCCGGTTCATCGGTCCACAACGCCTTGATGGCTTCGATGCGCTCATCCAACAGCGCCCCGCGCGTCTTCGGATCGGTGCCATGATCGCGCATCTCCTCGAGGTTCCAGCCCGCACCGACACCGAACACGAAGCGGCCGCCGGAGATGAGATCGATGCTGGCGGCCTCCTTGGCCGTGGTGATGGGGTCGCGCTGGATGAGTAGGGCGATTCCGGTGATCAGCTCGATATCGGAGGTGACGGCCGCGGCCGCGGCGAGCGTCACGAACGGATCCAGGGTCCGGTAGTAGACCGATGGCAGGTCGCCGCCCTGCGGGTACGGGGATTCCCGGCTGGCGGGGATGTGCGTGTGCTCGGCGACGGCGAGTGCACGAAAGCCCCGTTCTTCGATCGCGCGGGCGAGCGACACGGTGTCGATGGTGTCGTCATTGACGAAGGTCGAGATGCCGAATTCCATGACGACCACATTGCCACTGTCGGGTCGGACGAGCCGCGGGAACGGTCACCGACGATGTCCCCGCTAGGACAGTTTGGCCGCCAATCCGGTGATCAGCACGTCCAGGCTGAAGTCCAGCTGCTCTCCGTCATCCGGTTCGGCATCGCGCACGGCCACAACCTGACGTAGCAGTGGAAAGCCTTCGGCAGCAGTGGTGTTCAGCGCGGCCGAGACGTCCGCGACATACGGGTGCTCTCGGCTTCTGGACCGAAAAACCGCTTCCCTGCCGGCGGCATGGCCGAGCTCGCTGACCAGTCGAAGGATGTGGCCGGCCTCCGTGACGGAGAAGCCTGCGTCGACGAGGCCCTGCAAAACGCGCTCGACGGGCTCGAGAGCTCCGATACCGCTGGCGGGCAGACGAAAATAGGCGACGAGTTCGCCGAGTGTGACGGTGGCGTCACGAAGGGCCATGGCGTAGCGGCGCAGGACGTCCCGCCAGTCGCCGCCTGCGGACATATCGATGCGATTCAGCTCCATGGCAAATGCGTCGACGGCAACCAGCTCGCGCAGCGCTTCCCGATCGCCCACGTGATAGTTGAGGGCTTTGGGGTCCACGCCCAGGACGTCGGCGATCGCTTGCATGGTCAGCTCATCGAACGCCAACGAGCGGGCTGCGGACACAATCCGCTCGCGGGTGATCTGTCGTGGCCGCCCGCGCCGGCGGGGTGCCGCTGACTCCTGCACAGAGTGCCTTTCGGTTCCGAACACCAGTGAAGCGTGATATTTTCCCGTTCGGGATTAATTCCAGCACGCCACCCCATCATCGGCGATGAGGACACCCCATGACCAATGTTGTTGACCGCGAGCCGAACCTCGTCAGCCCGTGGGCGCCGCACCGGGTCCGGATGTACGTCGCCACCGCGCTGTTCACCGGGCTCGTCTTCGTGGGGATGACGATCGGCGTCGGGATCGGGATCATCGAACCGGACTTCACCTCCGACGTGGTCGCCAATCTCCTGTTCGGCATTCCGGCAATCCTGATACCCCTCGTTCTCCTGTGGGATGCGCCCGGCGAGGTTCGTCTGCGGGAGGAGAAGGCCGCCGAGCTGACGCTCTTCTATCTGCCCTACACCGCATTCAGCCAGATCTGCTATGAGCTGGTGTTTCTCATCGGCCATCCGCTGGGGTGGTGGACTCCCACGAACGATCCCGGCATCAAATGGCTGTGGTGGCAGTACGGCCTCGCCGACACCCGCTACGCCAGCGGTAACCCGTGGACCTTCGCCCTCGAAGTGGTCGGGGTGATCACGGGCGTCGTGGTCATCACCATGTGGGCCCGGCTTGTCCGGCAATCGCTTCCGACCGAGAAGCGGATCCGGTACCTGTGGGTGGCCTTCGCCGGTATCGCGGTGCTGATGAGCAGCACCGCCGTCTACTTCATCTCCGAAGTGGGCGCCGGCTTTCGAGATATCGGGCAGGACGCGTTCGGACTGTGGTTCAAATTCATCGGCGAGAACATCCCGTTCATCGTGCTGCCCGCAATGGTGCTGTACGCCATTCATATTCAGATCGACTACCTGACCCGGAAGGTGGCCGCATCCGGCTCGGGCCGGTAGCGAGCGTTTCGATCGACGGCGCGAGGGGCAACTGTTGCCCATGTCCGACATCATCGATCTCATCTACGCCGATCATGACTGGCTGCGGCGCCAATTCTTCCGGCTCGACGATGCAACGTCCCACGACGAACTGGCAGCGATCTGGACGACACTGAGCGCCCGGCTCGACGCCCACGCCGACGCCGAGGAGACCGTCTTCTATCCGGCGCTACTCAAGCACGGGGGCGACGATGATCCGGGCAACCCGGAGGGTGACCCTCGAGACGAGACCGAAGACGCCATCACCGATCACAACGCGATCCGTGATGCGGTGCGCAAGTCACGCAGGCACGAGCCGGGTACCGCGGAGTGGTTCGAGGCTGTCTTCACTGCGCGCAAAGAGAACGGTGAGCACCTCGACGAGGAGGAGCGCGAGGCCATGCCGGACTTCATCAAGAGCGCGAGCTTGGAGCTGCGCCACGCGCTGGGCATGAAGTGGCTGCAGTTCTACGCCGAGCGGGAGTCGATCGACGGGATCGACAGTCGCGACAAGGACGCCGACGACTATATAGCGAAGCATTCGTGACCGATTTGTACGGGCGCACCGTCGCCGTCACGTTCGCCTGAGTTTCACCCGAACAGTGGCAGGGCCCGCTTGCGAGCCAGCGCGTCCATGCCGCTCTGAATGCTGTCTTGCACCTCGCGGTACTTCTGCTCGACGTAGTCGTCGTCCTCGGCGCGTGACGGATCGTGGTCCACCTCCACCGCCGGCATCAGCCGGGTGCGGATCTTCGCCGGCAGCGGCAGCTGCGGCAGGGCCGCAGGCGCGATACCCCACGGAAGTGAGACGGCGAGCGGAAAAACCTTGAGGCGCAGCATCTTGTCCAGTCGCAACGCTCGCGAGAGCCCGTCTCCGCGGATAAGCACCGGCATCGCATCGGCTCCCCCGACGGTCGCGATCGGCACGATCGGTACTCCCGCCTTGATCGCCATCCGCACGAATCCGGTGCGGCCCGCCAAATTCGCGACGTCACGCTCGCTCCACGGCCGCAGCGAGTCCACCTCACCGCCCGGCCAGACCGCCACGTCGTGGCCCTCGGCCAGCGCTGTGGCCATCGAATCGGGTGCGGCCGGCAGCACCCCCATCGCCCGGAAGTACCGGCCGATCACCGGCATCGCCATCAGCGCATCGTGGGCCGTGCCGTGCAGGGTGCGCTCCTGCCCGAACCGGCGCCACCACTGCACCCCGACCGTCCAGGCATCCCAGACGAACGGGGCGCGCCGGAGTGGATTCCGACCAGCAGCACAGGCGGGTCGGGCAGGTTCTCCCAACCGTCGAACTCCATCCGGAACCAGTGATCCACCAAGAAGTTCCACGGGTACTTCTGGCGCTGCATCGTCGTCTCGTCCTGCCCACCCAGATCCCACTGCCCGGTGCGCTGGTTGAGCCAGCCGCTGACGCCGCCGTCCGCACTCTCGGCACGCCGCTGCGCCATCTTGCGTCTGGCCTGGTCAGCGTGTCGCTGTGCTTGCTTGCGGACGGCGGCAGGGCGCGAATCAGTGTTGGTCATGTCGCCGGGGTACCCCGGCTGTGGGACGCGTCACACCTACCAAACCGCGGCCGGCTCCAGAATGTCCGGGCAGCGCCTTCAGTCCGACGACCGAACCGACGAGCAGCGCGAGCATCGGCAGACGTGCCATGGTCGCGGCCTCCTGACGTCGGTGCCGCTCGACAGTCTGCCGAAACGCTCTGCGCTGTGGCCGGATTCGCCATGACGAGGGGCGAGACGAGATCGGGCGACGCCCGTCACCATCGGTGATCACCACCATGACAAGTTTCTTACGGGCCAGCCCGACGGAGTGGGTATGAGGGAAGATTGCACGAGATGTGCGCTGGAGTACGGCGCGCATCCCAGAAGAGGAGAAAGTCAGTGGGCCCCGTCGAACCGGCTGGTGAGAAGTCGCTGCTGGTGCCCGGCGACACGTGTTGGCGTTCGGCGGAAGCCGATCGCTTTGCCGCCATCATCGACGGCGCGGACTACCTGCGGCACCTGAAGGACTCCTTGTTGCGTGCCCAACACCGCATAGTCGTCGTCGGCTGGGACCTTGACTACCGGACTGCTTTCGAGCGGGGCGAGAAGACTCTGGACGGGCCTAACCACCTCGGCCCCTTCCTGCATTGGCTGCTCGAGCGTCGGCGCGGACTCAACGTGTTCCTACTGAAGTCCAACCTTCGCCTCCTTCCCGCGTTCGACGGATTCTGGTTCGGCGTTACCCCGGTCAGTGTTCTCAACCAATTCACCTCGGCGCGTTTGCATTTCGCGGTCGACGGCGTGCACCCCACCGGCGCGGTGCACCATCAGAAGATCGTGGTCATCGACGATGTAGTTGCGTTCTGCGGCGGCCTGGATCTGACGCTGGGGCGGTGGGACACCTCCGAGCACCTGCCCGCCGACCGCCGCCGGACCGGCCTTGGCGGCGCCTACGGCCCCCGCCACGAGGTGATGGCCGCGATGGACGGCGCTGCAGCGGGTGTACTCGGCGAACAGGCCCGGGACCGGTGGGAGGCGGCGACCGGACAGACCTTGCAGCCAGTGAAGTCATCGTCGCCGACGTGGCCCGATGGGCTCATCCCCGGTCTGCGCAGAGTCGAGGTCGGGGTGGCGCGCACGCTTCCCCGGCTGCCGGGCCGCAGCGAGGTCCGGGAAGTCGAGGCGCTCGATCTAGCGGCGATCGCCGCCGCGCGCGACGTCATCTACCTGGAGAACCAGTACTTCGCGTCGCGCAGTATCGCTGGGGCGATCGCTGCCCGACTTCGTGAGCCTGACGGACCAGAAGTCGTGATGATTCTCCCGCGCAGCTCAGAAAGCCGCTTGGAACAAGAATCGATGGACAGCGCCCGCGAGCGACTCGTCCGGATGCTCAAAGCGGCCGACGAGCACGGGCGGCTGGGGGTGTACTGGCCCGCCGCGGGTCGGGGCGTGTCGGTCTATATCCACTCGAAAGTCCTTGTGATCGATGGCCGATTACTTCGCATCGGATCGTCGAACTTCAACAACAGGTCGTTGGGGTTCGACAGCGAATGCGATATTGCGATCGAATCCCTGCCCACGCGTGGGAACGCCGCGCCGGTCGAGGAAGAGATCCTCCGCGTTCGAAACACGCTCGTAGCCGAGCACCTCGGTGCGTCAGCCGATACTTTCCGCGACGAGATGGCCTGCCGCGGCTCATTTCTGGCGACTGTCGAGGCGCTACGAGGGACCGGACGATCGCTTAGGGCGCTCACCGACACGATGGTGGCCGCAGACGCGAGTCCCTTCGCGGAGAACGACCTCATGGATCCCGCCCGAGTGCCGCAGTCCCTGCCGGAGAGTGCCCTGAGGCTCATCGAGTCGGTCGCGACGTGGCCGCTACGGCACTCGCTTCTGGGTACATGGCTGCGGAAGCTTCGCGGCTTCTGAAGTGAGGCCTGCGGCCGAGATGGTGCAGTATTCGATCCAGGTCGCCGGCACCGTCGACCGGCTCGATCGCCGGACCGAACGGCACGGCATCGAGGAGCCTGATCTCGCCCGCCGGTATACCGAGCACCAAAGGCATTGCAGCAGCGAGGATATCGGGCGGCAGTTCATAGTTCACCCCGAGCGACGCGGCGACATCCCAGCCGTGGACGACGTAGTCCACGAAATGAAAGCCCATGGCCACCGAGCCGGGAAAGACTGCGTTGTCACCGAATTCAGGGAGGGCGAACGACGCGTCATCGACTCCGTCTGCCGAGAAGGCGTCGAGAACGTCGTCGGCCGCCTCGGCGTAGGTACGAGCGGGATCGCGGCGCACCTCGGCAACGACAGACTCGGCCCGCCATTGGCCGAGGTCGGCACCATGACCGCGCGCGGCCGCGGCGAATCCGCGGTGCTGAACAGCCATGTGCGCCAGAAGGTCGGACAGGTCCCAGCCCGCACAGGGTGTCGGCCGGTCAAGGTCGGCGGGCTGAACAGTGTCCACGACCGCCACCGACCGCAGGATGGCACTCCGATGCTCGACAGTAATCATATGCTTATCGTATGCGCTCGCTTACTATAAGGCAATGCCTAAGCTGGCTGCGTGGCGGACAGATCTCGGCGCCCCGATCTCGCGGCGATGATCGCTCCTCTGCTTCGCGAGTTGATCGCGGCAGAAGAGCCGGTGCTCGCTGCACACGGCATCTCGATGTGGGGATACGTGGTTCTGGTGGCACTCGACGGCTCGTCGGTCCGGACCCAGGCCGCACTGGCGGCGGCGATAGGCGCCGACAAGACACGCATCATCCGCGACCTCGATGAACTACAGGAACGTGGGCTGATCGAGCGCACCCCTGATCCCGACGACCGCCGGGTTCGCCTTCTCGCCATCACCGATGCCGGCCGTGCGCTGAAGAATGCGGTCCAGGATGAGATCCAGCGCGGCGAGGAGCACTGGCTGAGCGAACTCAGCGCCGATGAACGCAAAACCTTCCTGCGGGCGCTCGGCCGGTTATCCGCCGGCGACAGACGCCGCGCCGCCCGCGGCAGGAATGGTGACACGACGTGAGCGCTGCGCAGGCGCTGTATGCGGACTATCTCGTCGTCGGCTCGGGTGCGGTCGGTATGGCCTTCTCCGACACGATCGCAACCGAGAGCGACTCCTCGGTGGTGATCGTCGACCGGTTCGAATCCCCAGGCGGCCATTGGAATTCGGCTTACCCCTTTGTGCGGTTGCACCAGCCTGCCGCCTACTACGGCGTGAACTCTCGCGATCTCGGCACGGGCCGGATCGAAGACAACGGTGCCAATGCCGGGCTGTACGAACTGGCCGGCGTCGACGAGATCCGGTCCTATTACGGCGCGGTGCTGCGGGACCTGACGGACGGCGGACGCGTCCGGCACTTCCCGCTGAGCGAGTATCACGGCGATCGCACCTTCACCACAGCAGCCGGCGATCGGGTCGCCGTCGACGTCGGCCGCCGCGTCGTCGACACCACCCATTCCAAGGTGATCGTGCCGTCCATGCGGCCGCCGAATTTTCTCGTCGAACCCGAAGCCGACTGCGTACCGCCGAATGCGCTGCCCCGCAGCGCCCCCGGTCATGACCGTTTCGTGGTCATCGGCGGCGGCAAGACCGGCATGGACAGCTGTCTGTGGCTGTTGCGCAACGGAATCAGCCCCAACCGGCTGACGTGGATCGTCCCTCGCGCCTCGTGGTTGCTCGATCGGGCAAACGTACAACCGGGACCGGAATTCGCCGACCGCGTCAAGGCCGCGTTCGGTGCGCGCCTGGACGCCATCGCAACCGCCGACACCATCGACGATCTCTTCGCTCGCCTCGAACACAGCGGGTCACTGCTGCGCCTGCACGCCGACGTCGAGCCGACGATGTATCGGTGTGCGACCGTCACCCAGGCTGAGGCCGAGCAGCTTCGCCGCATCACCGACGTCGTGCGGATGGGCCATGTGCGCCAGATCGGTGCTCAGCGGGCCACGTTGGACGGTGGTGCGCTTTCCGCCGATGCGTCGACGCTGTGGATCGACTGCACCGCTGAGGGTTTAGGCCTCGGGCCGACCAGCACCACCTTCACCGGGCCCACGCTGACCCCACAATGCGTACGAGCCTGCCAACAGATCTTCAGCGCCGCGTTCATCGCCCACGTGGAGCTCAGTTATGACGATGACGCCACCAAAAATGCCTTGTGCGAACCGGTTCACTTGCCCGGCGTGCCGCTGGACTGGCTGACCATGAGCGTGATCGAGCACCGCAATCAGATCAACTGGTTCGCCGAACCCGAGCTCATGGAGTGGTTGCACTCCTCACGGCTCAACGCGATCCGCGCCATGATGGCGCCGGTCATGGAACGCCCGCGCGTTCGTCAGCGGGTCTTCGATGCCATCTCGGGTCAGCTGCGGGCGGCCAACGCCAAGCTGGCTGAGCTTCTCGCAGCCGCGAGCCCAGATCACGCGGCGGCCGGCTCCTCACTGTAGGGCTCCTCCCCCTCCGGGCCGAATTTCGCACCCGACCTGGCCAGCCGGCGTTCGAACAGACGCTGCAACGGTGTGGCGACGAACGTAGTGATGATCGTCATGACCGCCAGAATCGTGTAGAGCTTGCCGGAGATCAGTCCCGCTTCGAGACCGATGTTCAGCAGGATGAGCTCCATCAGACCGCGGGCGTTGGCCAGCGCTCCCATCGAGCCCGCCTCGTACCAACTCATGCCCTGCCAGCGCGCCGCCAGACCGACGGCACCGAACTTGGCGGCGAACGACACCACCAGGACGATGCCCGCCATCAGCAGAGTCGACGAGTCGAAGATCAACGTCAGCTGAGTGTTGAGTCCCGAATAGATGAAGAATGCGGGAAGCAGTAGGTAAGCCACCAGCGGCTCGAACCGCTCGCGGATCGCATCCAGAAACGCGCCGCGGGGCATCACCACACCCGCCACGAAAGCGCCGAATACTGAATAGATTCCGACCATATCGGTGAACCAGCTCGCGGTGAGCACCACGAGGAGCACGATGCTCGTGTGCGCGACCGGCAGCCCGCCGGTGCGTTCGACGTCGGACCGCGGAGGTGTCCAGGTCTCCAACCGACGCAGCAGTGGTCGGCCCACGTAGAGCATCAACAACAGGTAGGCGATTCCACCCCCGACGGCCAGGATCGCGCCGGACACATGACCTTTCGCTGTCGCCACCACCGTCGCCAGCAGAATCCAGGAGCAGGCGTCGTCGATTGCCGCACACGACAACGCCATAGTTCCCAGGCGGGTCTTGAGCAGTCCGGAGTCGTAGACGATCCACGCGAGCATCGGGAACGCGGTGATCGCCACCGCAGCCGCCACGAAAAGGCCGCCCTGCCAGTGCGCCACCTTGTCGGTGAAGTAGCCGCCGATGCTCACCATCACCCAGCCCAGGACGCCACCGAGGATCAGGGGTATCCCGATTCCGGTGGCGGCGGTGGCGCCGGCCTGCCGGGAGTGGGCTGCCAGGATGCTCAGCTGGAACGAGGACCCCACGAGGAACATGTACAGGACGAGGCCGAGCTGGCCGACGACATAGATGACCGTGAGGTTCGGGTGCACGATCGTCTCCGCGCCGATCGTCAGCTTGGCCGGAAACAGCCACTGCTGTGCAGCAGGCCAGATCCAGCCCAGAACCGAAGGCCCGAGCAGGAATCCGGCAACCATGATCGCGACGACCTGCACTTGGGCCAGCCTGCGGAACAGCGGCCACAGCAGCCGGTAGGTCAGCAGGATGACGGCGATCTGCAGGAAGAAGTGGTAGGCGATGGTCAGCAGGGGCGGCATGGGTGTCAGCCCTTGTCGGACCATCGGAAGATGTAGAGGCAGGCCATCAGACCGCCGATGCTCCACGCGGCCAGCACCAGGAAGATACGCCCGTGCTCCCAGCTGCCTGCCGGCTCGAAGGCAACCATCTGCGCGGGCAGGAGCACCGAGCGGAATCCCTGCGCCATCCACTTGACCGGGAAGATGGACCCGACGATCAACATCCAGGTCGGCAACGCCATCAGCGGCACGTAGGTCCCCGACACGAACTGCAGACCGACGGCAGGCCCGTTCGTCATCACCGCCGCGGAGACGGCGTTGCCTGCGAAGTTGCTCACCAGGATGCCGAGCAGCGAGCAGCTGATGATGCCCAGGATGAACACCCACGCCAGCGTGAACCAGGCGAATACGTCGGTGGGTAGTTGAAGCTGAAATGCCGCCACCCCCAACACCACGAGGACGATCGCCTCGGCGAGGCTGGCGATGGCAACCAACATGATCTTGCCGATGAAGTACGACGCCGCGGTCGCCGGCGTCCCGCGCAGCCGCCGAAGAGCGCCGGTTTCACGGTCGGCAGCGATACCGATGCCGAGGTTGATGAACGACGTGGAGAGGATTCCGTAGGCCAGCATGCTGGCGGCGATCACCGCGCCGGTACTGGTCTGCGTGCCAGGGATCTTCGCGGAGAAGATCGACCCCAGCAGAACGCAGATGATCGCCGGCATCGAAAACGTCAGCACCACTTGCTCGGGACGTCGGTAGAACATCTTCAGTTCGGGGATGACTCGCGACAATCCGATCCGTACGGCCGATGGCAGGGCTGTTGCCGCCGCGGCGCCGCGATGCCGTGGCTGGGCATCGTTACGCGGGGTTGAGTCCACCGACATCACGCCATCCCGATCAGTTGCAGGTAGGCATCCTCGAGGGTGGGCCGGGTGACGGTGAGCTGGGCCAGTTCGGTGCCGTCGGCGGACTGTTGCCTGATGAACTCGGTCGGGTGGTCGGTGTGCTCCACGCGCAGCTGGTCGCCGTCCATCCACTGCACCGTGGCCGCGGTGTTCACGTGCGCGGTCAGCCGTGCGGGGGAATCGACGGCCGCCACTCGGCCACCAGCCACCACGGCCACCCGGTCCGCAAGGGCAGCAGCCTCTTCCAGATAGTGCGTCGTCAGAAGGATGGTGGTGCCGTCGCTGGACAGGAGCCTGATGAGGTCCCAGAACTGGCGCCGTGCTTCCGGATCGAATCCAGTGGTCGGCTCGTCGAGAAAGAGAAGCTCCGGTTGAGCGATGATGCCCAGTGCGACGTCGAGCCGGCGACGCTGCCCTCCCGACAGTGTTCGGACCCGCGAGCCGGCACTTGATGTCAAGCCGACGAGCTCGAGTAGCTCCTCGGGGACCCGGGCCCGCGCCTCGCCGTAGCACTTCGCGAACATCCGCACGGTTTCCAGCACCGTGAGAACCCCGAAGTCGCTGGTTTCCTGCAAGACGATGCCGATTCTGGCGCGCCAGCTGCGCCCGGCATCCGCGGGATCTTCGCCCAGGACCTGAACCCGTCCCGAGTCGCGTTTGCGGTGCCCTTCCAAGATCTCGATGGTCGTGGACTTGCCCGCCCCATTCGGCCCGAGGATCGCGAAGATCTCGCCGTAGCCGACCTCGAGGTCGAGATCGCGAACCGCCTGCAACCGGCCATAGGATTTGGACAAACCCTCGACCTGGACCGCCGATCCGGCTGTCATGAGAATGCCTCTCCGGCATCTGATTCGGGCTCGTTCTCCAGCTGCGCGAGAAGTTCCTGCAGGTCGGCGTCGGACAGCTCTGCCATCAGCTGGTCCAGCTCCTCGTCGAGATCCGGCAAATCGGTCGTCCCCGCCGACTCGGTAGGCGCCGTGGCGACGTCACCATGGATGAAGTGCAACTCGGCGAGCACGCGGTCGGCGAGCGAGTTCACGCTAACGCCGCGAAGGATCTCGAGTACCGGCAAGTCGATCGAGAAGGTCATGTTGATCCGCACTCGGAAGTCCATCGCCATCATCGAATCCAGGCCGATATCGTCGAGCATGTCGTCCGGCTCGAAATCCTCGACGGCGCAGTCGAAGACAGCTGCCACGATCTGCCGAAGCTGATCAGAGATGACGGCAGGACGGTCGGCCTCGGGAGTCGTCGCGAGCATCATGAGTATCGACCCGTCGGATTCGCCTGCGCCGGGCAAGGTCTCGGAGGTCCCGAGTTCGGCGAACATCATCGGCAGACGGCTGCCGAGCCCTGCTTGGCGGGCCCGACCCCAGTCGGCGCTGATGGCGACGACCTCGGCCGGTTGCTGGTTGATGAGCCGGTCGAGGATCAGTGCACCCACCGCTGGGGTGATGAGTTCGATGCCCCGTGCGGCGTACAGCTTTTCGAGGTTGAGCTCTTCGACCATCCCCACCGACCAGGGGCCCCAGCCGATCGTGAGTGCCGGCAACCCCTGCTCCCGGCGATAGTGCGCGAATGCGTCGAGGAAGGCGTTGGCGGCTGCGTAGTTGCCCTGCCCCGGCGAGGCGATCGTCGATCCGGCGGAGCCGAACATCACGAAGAAGTCGAGCTGATGGTCTTTCACCGCGTCATGCAGCACGCGGGCACCGGTCACCTTGGGCGCCATCACCGCGATGAAGTCCTCTTCGCTGATGTTCACCAGGAGTTGGTCGTTGACCGATCCGGCGGCGTGGATGATTCCGCGCACCGACCGTCCGCCGCCTCGGGCGTGGTCGCGCAACCACGCCGAAACCTGCTCGGGGTCCGCAATGTCGATGCTCGCTGTCGTGACGTGCGCGCCGAGACGTTCGATGTCGATAATCGCCGTGACGGTCTCGAAATGGGGCTCCTCGGCGGTGAGGCCGGGCCAGCTGTGCCGCGGTGGGATGGCACTGCGAGCCCACAACGCGATGTGCCGCGCTCCCCGCTCCGCGAGATACCTGGCGACCACCCGCCCGAGAGCGCCTGACCCGCCGGTGACGACGTAGGTCGCGTCCGGGCTGAGCTTGGTGGGAAACGGCCGCGTCAGCTGATCGCACGGCCGCAGACGCGGCACGTAGGTCACCTCTCCGCGGATGGCGACCTGATCTTCAGGCCCCCCGTTCAGGAGGTGTTCGCAGATGCGGGCCGCGATCTGGGCGTGGCCGTCGGCGGCATCGATGTCGATGAGTCCGCCCCAGTGCTCGGGTAACTCCTGGTGGCCGATGACGCGACCGAGCCCCCACAGCGCGGACTGGTCGACACCGCGGAGTTGGGTTCCCGGTGCGGGCTGGGCGTTCGCGGTGACCACATGGAGCCGAAGCTGGTCGGGAGTGTCCTGTTGGGCAAGGGCTTTCGCGAGCCGCAGCGCGGTGAGCACACCGAGCCGATACTGCTCCTCGACGGAACCGGATTCAGTGATGTCCAGCGGCCAGCAGTCGATGATCCCGCGGAGATCATCGTCGAACAGTGCGGCGAAATCCGTCGCAGCGAGTTCATTTCGGTCGTCGTGGTCTATTACGCGGATGCGGTGGCCTCGTCGACGCATCTCGTCGGAGACAGCCGCACCGACGCCGGTGCCGTCGCGCAGGAGCAGCCACGACGTCGGGTCGGCGGCTTCGATCTCCTCGCCGGGTGGCTGGTCCGCCCTGGGCTGCCACTGAATCTGCAGGACTCCCTTGTCGATACGGTCGGGCGACATGCGCGACGACTCGCTCAACGACTGCACGACGAATCCGGTGATGACGGCGAGCGGTGCACCGTTCGGGTCGGTGATCGTGATGTCGCTCTCGACGTGCGACTTGGTCACCGACACCACACGGACGTGGACCGTCATGTCCGGCGCCGGTGCGCCGTAGACGGCGCAATGCCGAATCCGGACCGGCAGGAACGGTTCCTCGTTCTCTTCCTGACCGAGAAAGGGTGCGCCGAACAGCGCCTGGAACGCCCCGTCGATGAGCGCCGGGTGGAAACGGAATCGTGGCACCTCATCGACGATCGATTCGGGCACCGCGATGTCGGCAACGGCCCAGTCCTCGCCTGCGGTGACCTTCCGAACGGTCCGGAAGGCGTCGCCGTAGTCAAAGCCGATGGACTCGGTGCGACGGTAGAAGTCGGCGCCGGTGATCGAGACTACCGACTCGGCGCTGTCTGCCACGGTCATCGGCTTGGGCGCGGGTGGCAGGACGTTGAGTTCGGCGGTGGCGGTGACGACCCACTTCGGTTCGCCGTCGGCGGTCGCGGTGAAAGACGCGAATTCCAGTGTGCCGTCGTTCTCGTTGAGAGTGGTCCGCAGGATCGGATCGCAGGTGTCGTCGAGGATCACCGCACGATGAAGCACCACATTGTCGACGCTAAGGTCCGAGCCGTAGACGGCGTTCGCGACCGCTATACCCATCTCGACGTAGGCCGCCCCCGGCACGACCACACTTCCCTGCACCCGATGGTCGGCGATGAACGGGTTGAACACCGTGCTCAGTTCTGCTTCCCAGGTCGGGTGCAGCGCACTGATCCGTTGTCCGAGAAGGGGATGCACCGGCCTGTAGAACAGTGCTTCGGTGGCTTCCCGCGTTTCATTCCAGAAGCGTTTGGTCTGCCAGGGGTAACTCGGCAGCTTCAGCGGGCGGACACCCTCGCGGTGCTGGAGTGCGCCCCACTCGACGTCGTGGCCGTTGCAGTGCAGTGTGCCAACGCAATTGAGGAGCGTACGGACGTCATCCTGGTCGCGTCGCTGGACCGCCGTCACCGACACTTTCTGCTGGCCCGCGGTCTCCACGATCGACGCCGCCAGGACCGGGTGCGGACCCAACTCGACGAAGTGGGTGTAACCGTCCTCCACCATTCGCCGGATCCCGGGCTCGAAGAGCACCGTCGCCCGCGTGTTCTGCCACCAATACGCGGCGCCGGCCTGATACCCGTCCAACCGCTCACCCGTGACCGTCGAATACAGCGGCATGGTGGCATCCTTCGACGACATTCCGTCGAGCGCCCCGAGCAGATCTTCTTTGATCGCATCCATGAAATGCGTGTGGTACGGCACCCGTCCGGTGAGATACCGGGTGAAGATGCCGAGCTCATCCAACTGTGGAGCCAGTACGGCGAGGACGTCCTCGTCCCCGGCGACGGTGACCGCAGACGGGCTGTTGATCGCCGCTATCGATATCCGCCTGCCGAACTCGGCCTGCAACTGCGGGTCCATCACTCGCATCAGCGAATCGACATCTGTGCCGACGGCGAGCATCCGGCCCTGCCCGCTGGTGCGCTGCTGGAGTCGGCTCCGGTGGTAGACGACCTCGACCGCTTGCTCGAGGGTGAGCAGGCCGGCTAGGTGATGTGCGGCGACTTCGCCTGCACTGTGCCCGATTACGGCGTCCGGGCGGATACCGTACTGCGCCAGCTGTTCCGCCAGAGCGATCTGGACCGCGAAGTTGGCCGGCTGCGCCACCTCGGTTTCGGTCATCCGCGAGCTTGTCTCGTCACGTCGCAGTTCGTCGACGAGGGACCACCCGGTGTACTGCGCAAGCTCGCGATCGCTGCGCAGGATGCTGTCGGTGAAGGCGGGAAGGACATCGAGAAGTCCCCGGCACATCCGCCACCACTGCGGGCCCATCCCCGTACAGACGAAGGCGAGCTTGGGCGCGCTACCCGCGGTGCGTCCCGAAATCGGACCACCGTCGGCCAGGAGTCGAAGTTGTTGCTGTGCATCGTCTTTACTGTCGGCGATGATGACGTGCCGGTAGTTCAGATGCGAGCGGCGCAAGCCCAGCGTGTACTGGAGATCCGGCAGTGTGAGGTCGGGGTTCGCGTCGAGATGTCCGGCGAGCCGGTCGGCGGCCGCAACCAGGGCCTCCTCGCTGCGCGCCGAGATCGGAAGCACGGCAGGCAGTTGCGGTGCGAGCGGGTCGGGAGTGGGTGCGACCGTGGCGGGCGGCTCCGCGAGCACCACGTGGGCGTTGGTACCGCCGAAGCCGAACGAGTTGACGCCGACGAGCCGTCGCTTGTCGGCGGGGAACGGCCGGCCGGTCGCGGGCACGTCGATCTTGAGTTCCGTCAAGGAAACGTGCCGGGTGGGCTCGTTCAGATGCAGGTTGGCCGGAATGTATCCGTATTTGGCCACCAGAGCGGCCTTGATCAGCCCGGCGACACCGGCCCCAGCTTCGAGGTGCCCGATGTTGGTCTTGATCGAACCGATCACAAGCGGATCGGCCGACGGTCGGTCGGCGGTCAGCGCGCCGGCCAGGGCGCGCATCTCGATCGGATCGCCGACGGGCGTTCCGGTGCCATGCGCTTCGACATAGCCGATGTCGTTGGCCGCGACGCCCGCTCGCGCGAGGGCCATCCTGATGGCGGCTTCCTGAGCCTCCTGACGCGGCACGGTGATGCCGTCGGTGTGACCGTCCTGCGACACGGCGGTGCCGAGGATCTCGGCATAGATGTCGTCACCGTCATCGAGCGCCTGCTGCAGCGGTTTGATGACCACGACAGCGCCGCCTTCGCCACGTGCGTAACCGTCGGCGGAATCACTGAAGGCTTTGGAACGTCCTTCGGGGCTGAGGAATCCGCTCTTGGACTCCGCGATCGCCGTGTTGGGGCCGCCCATGATGTTCACCCCGCCGGCCAGCGCGACAGTGCACTCGCCGTTCCAGATGCTCTGCGCAGCAAGGTGTACGGCGACAAGCGAACCAGAGCAGGCCGTGTCGACCGTAACGCTGGGCCCGCGGAAATCGAATGCGTGCGAGAGCCGGTTGGCCAGCATCGTCATCATCATGCCGGTGGCCGAATGCGCCTTGAACCGGTAGCGACTGGTACGGCCTTGGTTCTGTAGCAATTGATAGTCGAGGGTGAAGCCGCCGATGAAGACCCCGACGTCGCTCCCGGCGAGGCTGTCGGCGGGAATACCGCCGTCTTCCAGCGCTTCCCACGCGACGTGGAGGAGAAGACGCTGCTGCGGATCGAGGGAATGCGCCTCACGGGGCGAGATCCCGAAGAACTGGGGATCGAATTGGTCGATCTCGCTGAGGAACCCGCCGCGGCGGGCCACGATCTTGCCCACCTTGGCCGGATTGGGGTCGTGATAGCGATCGGCGTTCCAGCGCGACTCGGGAACGACACTGGTCGCGTCCGTCTCACTGCAAAGCAGGTTCCACAGACTGTCCACCGAATCGGACCCGCCGGGAAGGCGACAGCCGATACCGACGATGGCCAGCGGCTCGCGGCCACTGTGATCACTGAGCATGGTCACAGGTCAGCTCGTCTGAAGGGCCGGCGAGGTGCTGACAATCCAGTCGCTGCTCAGGGGATCGCTTTCCTGCTGCCGTCGGTAGGCGGAGCGCAACTCGCGCAGCAGTGGATCCCGCTGCCACTCCTGCACCTGGTGCATGACATCGTCGTCGCCGAACATCGCCGACTTCTCGGCGAGGACTGTCTCGACGAGCTGCCCGGCCAGTCGGCGCAGCATGTCGGCGTTGGTGTCGAACTGCTCGTCGAAGTTCTCACTCGGGCCCATCATCGCTTTGTGCAGAGTCACCATGAAGTTCAACGGTGAGTACAGGTCCACGAACGGCACAGTGGGAGTGCCGTTTTCGACGGCGGCCCACTCGCGGAAGAACTTCTGCACGCGGTTGCTCAGAGCGATGAGCCCGTCGAGGTGAGGGACGAAGCCGGGATCGTCGGCCAGGTTCACGTACCGGCCGTTGACGTACAACAGACCGATGAATCCCCAGTAGAAGGCGACGTCCCAGATGATCTTCGCCGACATCACGCTCGGCACGCCCATCAGCGAGTACTGGTCCTGGTATACCGCCAGCCACATCTCGGTGAGCGAGCGAAAGAGTGTGTCGCTGATCTGCGCGCGTGCGACGACATCATCACCGTCGAGTTCGCGGGTGATCATGTCGGTGATCAGCCCGTTGCCGATCGCGACGAGATCCAGCCCCGACGAGTAGAGCGGGTCGAGGAAGATGCCCGCGTCGCCGGTCAGGCACCAGCGGGCCGTGCCGTCGTAAACCTGTGCCGCGCCGTGGCTGTACTTCTTCATGACGCGAAAGTCCTTGATGTCATTCGCGTGCTCGTCTACCACGGCTGCGCACTGGGGCTCGTGGTCGCGTAGCCATGCGGTGGCCTTCTCCAGCGTGTTGAACGCGTCGAACGGATGGTAGGCCGGGTCGGCGACGATACCGACGCTGGTGGCACCGGATGCGAGGCGGATCAGCCAAACCCAGTAGCCTTCGCCCATCAGGTGATTGGTGGACAACGCGCGGTCGCCTTCGACCAGGCGGCTCTGCCAGTCCGGGTCGTCGCTCCACCGACCGACGTCGATTTCCGTTGCAACGCGGAACCATACGGCGTTGCAGTCGTGTGCGTTGGCCTGCCGGATGTTCAAGTGGCGGGGCAGGAACCGGTTGCGCCCGGATGCGTCGACCACCCACCGCGCCGTGGTTCGGGTGGTGGACTCACCGTCCTGGACCGAGATGGTGTGGGGATCATGCCCTTCGCTCAGTTCCACTGCACTGACCCGGCCGTGAGTGATCTCGACGCCCTCCGCCAGGCAGCGCCTGCTGAGCTCGTTCTCCAATCGTCCGCGGTCGATCTGATAGGTGACCTGCGGCACGAACGACGAACTTCCCAGCTCCATCCGTTGCGCGATGTCGGTGTTGCGATCGACGGAGAAGAACATCCGCAACCCCATCTTGCGGATCTGAGCGGTGCTCAGATGATCGCCGAGGCCGAGGCGGTCGCGCAGGTAATGAGCAGACACCTCGACGGTCGACTCCCCCACCGTGTGGGTCATCTCCGGGACCGGGTGGACGTGGGGTTCGATCACCTGGACTCGGGTGGTCGGACGCGCCCGGCGAAGTTCCAGAGCCAGGGTGAGAGCCGCGGCGCCGCCCCCCACGACACTCACGTCGTGATCGGCGGGCGGCCCGCCGGCTTGGGACATCCGAGACCGGATACGCCTGGCGAGGGCCTCACGGCGTTCGCGACTCAGCTGCGAGACCTGCGCTTGGGCATCCACCCCGTGACCTCCCTCGAGTCGTGGCCGATGGGTACCCCGCATATTTCGCGGGTACGCATGGCGGCGCTCTTGCGATAGGCAACGTCTCGGCACCGGATCGCTCATTGCATCGCGACGCCAGACCTTGACGAAGCGCTGCTTCGAGCGAATCACAGCAACGGCGGCGGTGCCATGTCGAGAGCCATTACCGATTGCTGACGTCTGCGTCGAGATTGCCGCCCCGCTGGGAAACTGGTGATGTGTTGGAGGACTGGACGGCCGGAGACACCCGTGAGTGAGCAGCCCGGAATCGACGACTGCGACGTACTGGTGATCGGTGCCGGTCTCGCAGGGTTGCGATGCGCGGTCGTACTCGTCGATCGCGGGTACGAGGTGGCGGTATGGGAGGCCGAGGACCGGGTGGGCGGCCGC
This sequence comes from Mycolicibacterium aromaticivorans JS19b1 = JCM 16368, assembly GCF_000559085.1. Classification (NCBI taxonomy): domain Bacteria; kingdom Bacillati; phylum Actinomycetota; class Actinomycetes; order Mycobacteriales; family Mycobacteriaceae; genus Mycobacterium; species Mycolicibacterium aromaticivorans. The sequence continues at coordinate 2,609,875 of NZ_JALN02000001.1, forward strand.
ATCCACACCGACGTCGTCGACGGGTTCCGCTGCGACCGCGGGTTTCAAGTACTCAATCCCGCGTATCCGGCGCTCCAACGAGCGGTCGCGATCCGCGACCTGGGCCTGCAGTCGTTCGACGCCGGTGTGCTCGTCCGCCGCGACCGCGACCGCGTGAAGTGGGTGCATCCGCTGCGTCAGCCACGCGAAGTCCCGCGCATGCTGATGGGTGGCGGTCTGTCGCCGCGTCAGGTGGCGGCCCTGCTTCGATGGGCTGCTCCCGCACTGCGTCCGAGGCTTCTGGCTGCCGCGCACCACGACAGCAATCTTCGGGACGCCCTTGATCACCGCGGCGTCGACGGCATCGCCCGCCGCGTGCTCGACCGCTTCCTGGCGGGGGTGCTCCTCGACGACTCCGGCTCGACATCCAACGCCTTCGCCCTGCTGCTGACGCGGATGTTCGCGCTCGGCGTTCCGGGCCTGCCCGCGGGTGGCATGCAGGCGTTACCCGAGTTGCTCGCAACGCCGATCGCGGATCGGATTCATCTGCAACACAAGGTAACTCGAATCTCACGTGCCGGATCCGACTGGATGGTCACCGCCGGCAACAGGACTGTGCGGGCCCGTGAGGTTGTCGTGGCGGCCGATGCCCTCGCGAGCAGCGTTCTGACGGGCGCACCCCCACCGGCGACGAAGGGGGTGGTAACCGATTGGTGGGCCGTGGATGACCTGCCGCCCAGTCCGGCGATGCTGAGTGTCGACGGGCGGGCCCATCCGCCGGGACCGGTTCTCAACACCGCGGTGATCAGCTCGGCAGCACCCACCTACGCGCCGCCGGGCCGGCATCTCATCGCCGCATCGGCGCTCATCGGGCCGCAGCACCCGACACCGCCCGAGGCAGTACTGCGTAGGCACGCTGCCGACATACTCGGTCTGGACGCATCGAGATGGACATTGGTTGTCCGGCACGAGATTCCGGACGCGCTACCCGCCCAGCCCGCACCCCTGGTGGTTCGGCGACCCGTGCGCAGTCCGGACGGACTCTGGTTGTGCGGTGACCATCGGGACACGGCGTCAATCCAGGGTGCGCTGGTGAGTGGGCGCAGAGTCGCGGAAGCGATCATGGCGCGCCGCTGCGGTGCCAACACCTGACCCCGCCGCCGAACGTCACCGCTTGGCGCGCGGGATTCCCGTCGCCCACAGCGCCCACGCGACGAGAACTGGTTGGAACAGCAGCCTCACGAAGCGACTGGTGTCACTGTTGAGACCGAAGCCGTCCGCGTGGTTGACGTACTGCGCGATGTTGCCCGGGAAGATCAGGATGAAGAACGCCGCCAGCAGCCTGCCCACCAGCACCCGGTCCCGGTTCAGTAGAGCCAGCCCGACACCCAGCGTGATCTCGACGCCACCAGATGCCATGACGACTCCGTCGGCGTCCATCGGCACCCACCGCGGTACCTGAGCCTGGAATTCCTCACGGGCCCAGAACAAGTGGCTGAATCCGGCGAAGATCATCGCGCCCGCGAGTACGAGCCGGCCGATCGTCCGCGCGCGGGTGGTCGGCGGGGGTGGAGGCAGTTCGGACAGAGGTGCTAGGGACACGGGTCAAGCCTTTCGTCGGAGTCGGGTCGGAGAAATCAGTTGGCGGTGCGGGCGTGCAGTTCCGTGGTGATCAGGTGCAGTGCTTCGCGCAGGGCCGCGAGATCCGCGGCGGCCGAACCGCCGGAGCCCAACAGCCGGTCCGGAATGCAGGCCGCCCGCTCTTCCAGGGCACGTCCCTCGTCTGTCAGGGTGATGTCGACGCGCCGCTCGTCGGTCGTGCTGCGCTGCCGGCGCACGAAGCCGGCCGATTCGAGGCGTTTGAGCAGGGGTGACAAAGTGCCCGAATCGAGATGGAGCCGGTCACCGAGATGGCTCACCGTGCACGGCTCCTCTTCCCAGAGCACCAGCAGCACCAAATACTGCGGATAGGTCAGGTCGAGTTCATCCAGCATCGGGCGATAGGCGGCAGTGACCGCGCGCGACGCCGAGTACAGCGCGAAGCACAGTTGTTCATCGAGACGCGGACCAGGCATTCCGTGACCATATCGCACACCATTTAATTGTGCACAACTCACATCGGGATGGCCGACGCGCCCATCTTTGCAACACCTGTGACCTGGCCTGATGCCGTGCTGTAAGCACGGCCACCCTTGCGGCTGTCCGAGAAAGTCGTACCGGCCGCTTACGATTCCACCGGCGATGCATTCAAGGGAAAGGGCCCGACGTGAGCTACACCGCCGCTGACATCACCGAGCTCGACGATGTCCAGCACACACGCCTTCGGCCGGCGGTCAACCTCGGTCTGGACGTTCTCAACACCGCCCTGCGGGAGCTGATCGACAACGCGGTGGAAGAGGTGGCTGATCCCAGCCACGGTGGGTCCCAGGTCACCATCACGCTGCACGCCGACGGATCGGTCAGTGTTGCCGACGACGGGCGCGGGTTGCCCGTCGACACCGATCCGACGACCGGAAAGAACGGCATCGTCAAGACGCTGGGCACCGCGCGGGCCGGTGGGAAATTCTCCGCGCACACCGACGCCACCAGCACCGGAGCCGGCCTGAACGGGATCGGTGCGGCCGCAGCCGTCTTCATCTCCGCGCGCACCGATGTCTCTGTGCGCCGGGCCGGAAAGACCTACCTGCAGAGCTTCGGCAGGGGTTATCCCGGAGTGTTCGAGGGCACCGACTTCGACCCGGATGCGCCGTTCACCCGGTCCGACACCCAGAAACTGCGCGGCACCGGCAACCGGAAGCCCGACGCTCAGGGCACCGAAGTGCGCATCCTGTTCGACTCGACCGTCGTGCCGGATTCCCGCGTCGACATCGGCGAGGTGCTGCTGCGTGCCCACGCGGCGGCGCGGATGTCGCCCGGCGTGCACTTGGTCGTCGTCGACGACGGCTGGCCCGGCGACGAGATCCCATCTGCCCTGCTCGCGCCGTTCGACGGTCCCTGGGGCACGGACACACTGCTAGACCTCATGTGCACCGCTGCCGACACTCCGGCACCCGCCGTGCGGGCTGTCGTGGAGGGTCGGGGCGAGTACACCACCAGCCGTGGCGCGACGCCGTTCCGGTGGTCGTTGACGGCCGGCCCGGCCGAGCCGGCGACGGTGGCCGCGTTCTGCAACACCGTGCGCACTCCGGGTGGTGGGTCGCACCTGACGGCGGCGATGAAGGGCGTGTCCGAGGCGCTCGCCGACCGCGCATCCCGGATCCGCGACCTGGGCCTGGCCAAGGGCGAAGAAGGCCCGGAGCCACAGGATTTCGCGGCAGTCACCGCACTGGCCGTCGACACCCGCGCCCCCGACGTGTCATGGGACTCCCAGGCCAAGACAGCGGTGTCGTCTCGATCGCTGAACCTGGCGATGGCCCCGGACGTGGCGCGCAGTGTCACCGTCTGGGCGGCCAATCCGGCCAATGGCGACGCGGTGTCGTTGTGGACGAAGCTGGCGCTTGAATTCGCCAGGGCGCGGCGCAGCGCCGAAGGCGCCAAAGCCCGATCGCGTGCGGCATCGAAAGCCAAGGGCCTGGGCACGAATCTGTCGCTACCCCCGAAACTGCTGCCCAGCAGGGAAACCGGGCGCGGCTCCGGCGCGGAGCTGTTCCTGTGCGAGGGCGACTCTGCGCTCGGCACCATCAAAGCCGCGCGCGACGCGACTTTTCAGGCCGCCTTCCCATTGAAAGGTAAGCCGCCCAACGTCTATGGGTTCGCCCTGAGCAAAGCCCGGGCCAAGGACGAGTTCGATTCCATCGAACGCATCCTGGGGTGCGGGGTTCGGGACAACTGCGACCCCGAGCAATGCCGCTATGACCGGATCCTGTTCGCCTCCGACGCCGACCCCGACGGCGGCAACATCAACTCGAGCCTGATCTCGATGTTCCTGGACTTCTACCGCCCGCTCGTCGAGGCCGGGATGGTCTACGTGACGTTGCCGCCACTGTTCGTGGTCAAGAACGGCGACGAGCGGATCTACTGTCAGGACGAATCCGAGCGCGACGCCGCCGTCGCGAAGTTGAAGGACACCTCCAAGAAGCGGGTAGAGGTGCAGCGCAACAAAGGTCTCGGTGAGATGGACGCCGACGACTTCTGGAACACCGTGCTGGATCCTGTGCGGCGCACAGTGATTCGGGTCCATCTCGATGACGACGACAAGAAGCTGCACCACACGTTGTTCGGCGGACCGCCCGAGGGCCGGCGTACGTGGATGGCCGATGTGGCCGCCCGTGTCGACACCTCTGCGCTGGACCTCGACTAGGAGTATCACGTGACCGCCACCCTGGACATTCCAGAGCAGAACGCCGACCTGGTGCTCGACCAGAGCGCCGACGAGTACTGGAACCACTACCAGCTGACGTTCGCGCTCTACAGCGTCAGCGACCGTGCGATCCCGTCGGCGTTCGACGGGCTGAAGCCGGGCCAGCGACGCCTGCTCTACCAGATGCACGACTCGAGGCTGCTGCCCGGCAACAAGCCGCAGAAGTCCTCGAAGGTCTGCTCGGCGGTCACCGGAAACCTGCACCCCCATGGCGGTGCGTCGATGTACGGCGCCGCGGCGCTGATGGCTGCCGAGTTCCAGCGCGTGAAAGTCATTGACGGACAAGGCGCATTTCCCCGTATCCAGGGTGACATCCCCGCCGCCGACCGCTATACCGAAATGCGATTGTCGGCGCCAGGAGCGGCGCTGACCGCGGAGCTCGACGACCACGCGGTACCGATGGTGGCGACGTTCGACGGCGAGTGGACCGAGCCGACGATGCTGCCCGCCCAGTGGCCGGTGCTGCTGTGCAACGGTGCCGTCGGCATCGCGGAAGGGTGGGCCACCAAGGTTCCCGCGCACAATCCCCGCGAGATCATGGCCGCCTGCCGCGCGTTGTTGAAGACGCCGAACATGACCGACGACAGGTTGGTCAAGCTCATCCCCGGACCCGACTGGGGATGCGGGGCGACGGTCGTCGGCACTGCCGGGCTGCGCGAGTACATCACCACCGGCCGGGGCGCGTTCACGGTGCGCGGCACGGTGAGCGTCGACGGCAAGAACTGCATCATCACCGAACTTCCCCCCGGTGTTGCGAGTAACACTGTGCAGGAGAGGATCCGGGCCCTGGTCGAGTCCGGCGAGATGTCCGGCGTGGCCGACATGTCGGACCTGACCGACCGCCGCAACGGGCTGCGCATCGTCGTCACCGCCAAGCGCGGCCACAGTGCAGAAGACATTCGCGAGCAGCTGCTGGCCCTGACCCCGTTGGAGTCGACGTTCGCCGCCAGCCTGGTCGCCCTCGACGAGAACCGGGTGCCGCGCTGGTGGTCGGTGCGCGAATTGATATCGGCCTTCCTGCATCTGCGTGACTCGGTGGTGCTGCATCGCAGCGAGTATCGGTTGGAGAAGGTGACCGCGCGCCGGCATCTGGTGGCCGGTCTGATGACGATCCATCTGGACATCGACGCCGCCGTCGCGGTCATTCGCGGGTCCGACACGGTCGACGAGGCACGCCAGGGACTACAGGAGCGGTTCGGGATCGATGCCGTCCAGGCGGATTACGTTCTGGCCCTCCAGCTTCGCCGCCTCACCAAGCTCGACGTCATCGAACTGCGCGCCGAAGCAGAGAAGCTCGACGCCGAGTTCGCCGCACTGACCGAGCTGGTGTCCGATCCCGACGCACGCCGCAAGGTCATCGATGAGGAACTCGTCGAGACCGCGAAACTGTTCAAGGGACCGGAGTTCGACCGCCGGACCGTCCTGGACGCCGAGGCCACCCCGGTGACATCGAGCGCCGACGACGACGGGCCCCGCGAGCGAAAGATGAACGCCGCCTGGCGGTTGGACGATCGCGGGGTGTTCTCCGACAGTCACGGGGAGCTGCTCACCTCCGGCCTCGGCTGGGCGGTGTGGACCGACGGGCGGGTGAAGTTCACCACTGGGAACGGGCTGCCCTACAAGACCCGCGACATTCCGGTGGCACCGGACATCACCGGGCTGCTGTGCTCCGGAGTTCTGCCGCTGGGTTACCACCTGGCGCTGGTGACCCGGCGAGGAAAGGTGCTGCGGATCGACCCGGCCGCGGTGAATCCGCAGGGTGCCGCGGGCAACGGTGTGGCCGGGGTGAAGCTTTCTGCCGGTGACGGTGACGAGGTCATTGCCGCATTGCCGGTGTCATGCGGTAACGGCGAAGCCATCCTGTCGACGTCGGAAAAGAGTTGGAAGGTAACCGAAGTCGCCGATATCCCGGTGAAGGGCCGAGGCGGAGCCGGCGTCGGCTTCCATCCGTTCGTGAAGGGCGAGGACATCCTGCTGTCGGCGTCGATCTCGGCGACCGGGTACGTGCGGGGCAAGCGAGCGGTACGCGCGGAGACCCGCGCCAAGGCGTCGATCAAGGGGTCCGGAGCGGACGTGACACCGGCGGACTAACCGTCCGCCCTTTCGCCGATGAACTCCACCCCGGCATTGATCGCCGGACGGTGACGCAGGACTCGGTAATGAGCCAGTCGGCCGAGACCCTTGGTGGTCAGTAGTCGCGCACCGTGCCAGGACGCGGCCAGTCGCTCGGTGGCGGCATACGGGCTGTCCGGGTCGTCGGGGTCGTGGATGAGAAGCAGCGGAGGGTAGTTGGCTCGTCGGCCGACTCGTGTCATGTTGGTCTCATGCAGCGGCATGGCGATTCGTTTTTCCAGACGACGGTGTAGTCCCGCGCGGATCCGGCGGCCGAAGCCGTGGCGTGCGGCGAACAGGTCGAGATAGAGCGGGAAATCTGCCATCGGCGCGAAAAAGACCAGCCGCCCTACCGGTGCGCCCTGCGCCGCCGCCAACGCCGTCGCGTTCGCGCCCAGTGAGTGAGCGACAACCGCGTGGGCAGGCCCATGGGTCTGGATCATGGCCGCGATCGCGTCGGCACACTCGGTGGCCGTTGTGCGCCCGGGAGCGAGTTCACCGGGATCGGATTCGTTGTGGCTGGGCAGGTCGAACGCGACGACCCGGTGCCCGGCTCCCACCAGCGGTTTAACGAACATCGCCAGGTGCGGGCGCTGTCCGCCCCACCCGTGCACGAGGTATATCGGCGGCCCCTCGCCCCATTCCTCACCCGCGACCCGATGGCCATCCCAGAACGCTTCCACCGGCCTGCCGGTGGGCACACCCGGCGGCATTCGAAGAGCTGACTCGAGAACCGGTGGGGTGCACCATAATTCAACCGCCCAGCGTGATCCCAACCACGGCGCGAACCGCTCGAGTAGACCAAAACGTCGGCGCACCCGGACATCGACCTCGGGGAGGATGCCCGAGCCGACGACATCGAGCGGGGGGATCTCGCCGGCCTGCCCCTGCGCCGATGCTGGTTGGGGTACTCCTTCAGTCATCGCCTCGATCGTAGTACCGGCGTGACGCCGGTGAGCTAGCCGGTGAATCCCTCGCCCGCTGTCGAGCGGTCGTGGTGGCTGAAGGTCAGCGGAATGTGCTTACCGCGGGCGATCTTGTTCAACATGGCAATCCGCTCACGTGCGGCGGCCCCGCTCTTCTTCCTGCTCTCGCGGATGGGATTGGAGAACGGCAGCAGGTCGGTGACCCTCGCGATGCCGACGTTAAGGCGCGTGAGGTCGGTGAAGATGCGCACTCGTCGTTCGAAGTTGTAGCCCAGCGGCTCGAAGAGCGTGCCCGCGACCATCGCCTCGATCTGCTTGTAGCCGAACACGACTCCTGCCGGTGCCAGGGCCACGCTTGCGGTGATCTGGTTGACGTGCCGGGCCACCACCTTCTTGACCACGCCGGGAAGCGCGTCCGTCAGGGTCGTCAGGTGCACCGGACCCGCGATGGCGTCGACCAGTTGGGCACGCCACGGAGACGGGTTGCCGCCTCGGGCCAGGACGTAATTCAGCGATTTGATCAGCTCGATGCCGTTCGGGGAGTGCAGCGCTTCAGGGGCGCCCCACAACCGCCCGGAGAACGACGAGTATTCGGCGAGATCCTCGAGTTGTTGCGGGGTCAGCTTGCGACCGAAGGCATGGTCGACGAGACGTCCGAGCAGCATGCCGCTGCCGAACCCGAGCAAGGACGTGACTGGGATCGGTTCGCCGAACTTGAGATAGACGTCGTCGCCCCACTTGCGTCGTAGCCCGCGGCTGGCCAGAGCGTGCATCAACCGCACCCGCACCACGTCCTGGAACGCATCCGAATGCCGATCGAAGATGTCAGGCAGCGTGAACTCGGCGAAAACCCGTGCGGTCTCGATGAATCGGCGCGGGCCGTCGTCTGCGAATCGCCCGGTGGCTCCGGTCGCCGCCGAGATGTCGCCGGTCATCGCGGTCTCGTAAAAAGCCCACCCGCGAATGATCGTTGTGGCGGCCCACGTGCTCGACATCGCCAGCATCCGGCCCCGCTCGGCCGCGACGAGATCGAACTGGGCAGGCAGCTGATCCAGGTGGTCGAAGAGATCGACGAATTCCTGCGGCGGGTCCTCGAGCGTGTCGATGCCCTGGGTCAGCGCTTGTTCGAAGAGCGCCCGGCCCTGCTGATGGCCGAGGCGCTCGAAGGCCTCGACAGCACCGATCATGAGCTCGTCGCGCTGCCAGAAATAGTCGTCTCGCAGGCGGGTGAGGTCACTGGGTTGGACCTCCCTGTCGATATCGATCCACCCGCCGAAGATGAATTCGCGCATGAATCGCCACTGGTCAGCGTAGTGATCGCGGCCCGGCGGGATGGGACGCAGCGGCCGGTCCGGATGGTCACGCCGATTGAAGTCGACGTCGGAGAGGAGGATCTCCGGACGTTCACCAGTCACCGTCATGAGGCGACGTTATCGCGGGCGGGACGTTCTGGCAACGCCCGTTGTCAGTTGGCGCGGGTAGGTGCGGATGGGAGCTCATCGTTGGTGTGCAGCGCACGCATGAGTGCAGGCAGAACAAGACGGCGGCGCAGTCGCCAGTTCGATTCACGAAACAGGCTCGCCATCGCCGCAATGGTGCCGCCAACGTCGTCGCGGCCGGTGAGGTAAGCCCACTGGTGCGCGTCCGGCAACGAGAAAAATTGTTCGAAAAATCCGGGGACCTCGGCGGCGGGCATCCGTAGCAGGGCCTCCAGTCCGATGCGCCTAACGCGGTGGATCACCTTCGCGGCGGTGGGCCAGACCGTCGCCTTGGCCGCCGCCAACGCGCGATCCGGGTCCGCGGGAAGATGCTCTGCGAACGCGCACGCCACCCGCGGAGCCAGGTGAAGCGCGGCTGCGACACTGAATCCGCTTGCCGGATGTATCAACGGTGCGGCGGCGCCGAACCCGAGCACGCCAGATCCCGAATGTCGGGCTTGGTCGACGGGGAATGAAACCTTCTCCGTCCGTGCCTCTTTCGGCGCTGAGATGCCGTGGTGAGCCAGCCGGGCATGGAGCCGGCGACGCAAGGTCGCCAGTGGCAATCCGGGCCGGCGCGCCAGTGACGTCTCTTCCACCAGCACCCTCCCGCCGCCCAGCGGTACCGCGTAGAGGAACGTCGGCCACCCTGACTCGCCGTGCCCGGCCCGCCAGTCCATGAACAATGCTTCGCCCGGGTCGACCAGCGGTGTCACCGATGTTTCGTCGAGGATCACGCCATAGGCCGTTTGCTCGGCGGATACGCGGTGCGACTGGTTGGGATCCAATGGGCGCGAACGGCCGGTGGCATCCACGACGACCGAAGCTCGCAGGGTCGAGCCGTCGGCCAACGCCACCGAGCCGCGCGTCGGAGATCCGACAGCACGTCCGGTGTGGACCGTCACGTCCACACTTTGACCGACGAGGTGAGAGCGCAGCGCGTCAACGTCGAGGACCACGTATTCCCAACCCAGACGATGTTCGGTGAGCGCAATGGCCCGTCCCGCGGCCCGCGCGGCGATCGTGGAGGCAGGCAGGTCGGCGGGCAGTTCTGGGCTCCACATGCCGTAAGTGGCCACCCACCGCCGCCCCGGGTTCGGATCCAGCAGGCCGACCGCCAGTCCGCGTTGACTGCACGCCGCTGCCAGCGCCATGCCGGCAGGCCCCGCCCCGACTACCAAGACGTCCACGAGCTCCATCGTGCCCCCCTTGGGAACGAACCCCTATGGCGCCGTATCAAGCGTTGACCGAGCCGTCACCCGCCGCGAATACATGGCGCGCAGAATCCGTAGCTGCAGGTACGTTGTCACCACCAGCAAGGGCACGCCCATCACCATGCTGGCGATGCCCAGCGCTGCCACGTTGTCGTCGAGGTAGAAGGGGATCTTGACGGCGCAGCGCACAACGACGGCGGCGGCCCAGATGACAGTGCACAGGTCGTAGGCCCGACGTTGAACGCTATCGGAGTACCACCGTGCGTCCCCAATCACCGGCCCGACAAGCACTCCGACGAGCGGGCGGCGTACCACCAACGAGGCGACCAAGATGACGCTCATCACCGACGTACGGGCGATGTCCAGGAGATAGAAGTCGGTCCCGTCACCGGTGCTGACGACCACCAGGGCGGACACCCCGATCAACGCCGCGCCGGCCACCGCAGTCCGCAGCGGCTGTCGACTGAGCAGTCGTATCACCGCCATGACCACGGCGAGCGCCACCGCCACACAAACGGCGGGGCCGATCTGCCGTGTCGCCAAGTAGATGACGAGGAAAAGGGTGTGCGGTACGAGCGCATCAACGAGGCCGTGCCAGCCGCCCGCGAGGTCGATCAGCTTCGATGTGGGCGACGTGATGACCGCTGCGAACTCCGCCCGTACGCCGTGGAGGCGGTCGCGAATCGATGTGCTCCGACGCCGTTTGGCCGTCGTCGATCGTCGTCTCACGATGGCAGGGTCTCCAGCCAGGTGGTCACGGTGTCGACGTAGATCTGTGGGTCGTGACCGTGCATCGAATGCGGCATCTGGGGGAAACTCTGATAGGTGAAGGAGTTTCCGGCCTGCTCCACGAGGCGCTGCACATGTTGTACCTGCTGGTCGGAGATGGCGCCGATGAGATGCCCGGTCGCCGGATCTTGCACGCGGAAGTGATGGGTGAACAACACCGGCACCTTCACGCGGGCGAGCATGGTTTCGTGGTCGCAGTTCCGGGCCACCGTCCCGGTGGAAAATGCGTGTCCCCACTCCGGGTCGTACTCGCGCAGGTTTTGGGGCACCCCGTCGTGTGCCGGCATCCATGCGGGCAGTTCCGCTTTCTGCGCTTTCCGCATGCCGTCGACATCGGCAATGCTCCACTGCGCCCCCAGCCACTTGTAGAGCAGATCGAAAAGCGGTCCGACAGCTTGCCGAATGGACTGTCCCACTGCAGGGTTGACCTCAGAGGAGAACAGCGGCGCGTCTTCGTAGACGGCTGCGCGGATCTGCCCGGGCGCTGCGTAGGCAGACAGCCATGCTGCGATGACGCCACCCGACGACAGTCCGCTGACCACCACGGGGCGGCCGATCACTCGATCGATGAATCGAACGAGGTCGGATCCGAACAAGTCCAGACTGTAACGGCCGGGCGTCCAGGTGGACCGTCCTTGCCCGCGCAAGTCGACGGCGTAGACCTGGAATCGCGGCGACAGCAGCTTCATGGCTTGTTCGTAGCCCCACCATGACTCGGTCTGGCCGGGGATCAAGAGGATGGCCGGATTGTGCGCGTCACCCGCGGTCGCGTAGTTCATCTTGACCTCGCCGAGATCAGCGATCTGCTCTGGATAGTGATGCGGCACAAATATTTCCGGGTGGTCCTGGGCTTCCAGATATCTCGACGTCATTGGTGCGCTGCCCTTCGTGACTAGTAGATGTCCAGGTCGGCGGCGAACGCCACAGCGCCGGTGAAGTGCGAGCCGATAGCGATGCGGGCCCTGGCCATGTTCTCCGGCGTGAGCGGATTATGGGTAATGACAACTGATTTGACATCTGCGCGGCTCGCCAATAGGCCCACCTCCTCGGCGGTCAGGTGTTCACGCTCAAAGCGTCGTTTGATCGCAGCCAGCACCTCCGAGGGAAACGGCAGGGAGCGCGAGATCTGTCCGACGACCTGATCGGGGTCGGTGATCTCGCTAACCAGCAGATCCACCCCTAGAGCCAGTCGCTCGACCTTCTCACTCGGGCCGGTATCACCCGTATAGACGATACTGCGTGTCGGGGTATCGAAGCGCAGCGAAAGCGACTGGTAGCGCGATGCTTCCGGGCTGCCCTCCGGATAGCCGTAGTGCGTGTTGATTGTCGCCGTCACATCGATTCGGCCCACGGTGAACCTGGAGCCGTCCGTGATCTCAACGACGGTTATGTCGGCGTCAGACTGCCGGATGAAACCCGGGACCTGTGACATCAGCCCGGACGCGAAATCGAACGATGACCGGATCGCATTGGCGATGCGTAGGGTGCCCGGCGGACCGTAAATGTTCAGCGGTCCCGGGATCTGCGCCTGCAGCCGGCGCCCCAGGAGTCCGTACAGCCCTGCGGTGTGGTCGATGTGCAGGTGGCTCAGAATCACGGTGTGCACGGCCGGAAGTGAAATTCCGGCTCTGGCAAGCTGATCGACCGCGCCGTCCCCGCAATCAACCACGATCGGCTCCATCCCGTCATAGAGCACGTTCGCCGGCTGGTGCCGTACAGCGCTCGGAAGCGGACCGCTCATTGTTCCCAGCGTGATCCACCGAAACTCCTGGTTGCCGTGCGGTGCGGTCTGGGCGGCATACACGCCGTCGGCTTCCTCGGGCATCGGTTCACCTTTCGATCGAGCGGTCGCGGAACTTCACTTTACGGCCGTTAAATGAAATGTCCAGCCGACGATGAACATGTGATCCGTCTAACAGCCGTAAAGTGAGCACGTGGTCCCGCACGATCCTGAGCCTCAGACCCGCGCCGAGCGCGTCCGCCAGACACGGGCTCGTATCGTCAGTGTGGCGTTGACACTGTTCGCCGAAAAGGGCTATGAGGCAACGTCGTTGCAGGACATCGCCAACGAGATGGGACTGACCAAGCCCGCAGTGTTCTACCACTACCGCGGTAAGCAGGAGATCCTCAAGGACCTGGCTGAGCCGGCACGGACTGCCCTGTCCGCACTCCTGGATCGTGCCCGTGCCCACCCGCTCGGGCCGGAACGCACAGAGATACTGGTGGCCGGGCTGGCGGACCTGTTTCTCTCACGCCGTGAGTTCGCGCGAATAATGGCGCAGCAGGCCGCATTCCGTGAAGCCATGCGCACCGCGGTCGGTGGACCCGGCATGCTCGATACGCTCATCGAGGTCACCTATGGACCCGATCCAAGCCTTGACCAGCGGTTCGCTGTGTATTCAGCGACGTCGGTGGGTCCCGCACTCTCGGCGCTCGGAGATCACCCGCAGCACGAACTTAGAGCGGTTTTGCTGCGAGCATTTCGCCGGATCGCCGGCGTGCAATGATCGTGGCGGCAGGGTTGCGATCACTCCGCGACCGCTGCGGCGATGACGAGCTCGGCGACTATCGCTGGGAACGTCGTCCCCTGCTGGTGTTCGCGCCCACGCTGAGCGACCCGCGGCTCGCGGAGACGTTGAGCCGGACCGAGGCCAGTCGTTGCGACTTCGCCTCCCGCGACGTGATGCTCGGGCAGGTGCTGGCCACCGGCAGCAGCGCGCTGGATGGCCAACCCGTCGACGCCGAGCAGTCGAAGCGGCTGCGGACGCAGTTCGAGGTCGATGCGGCGGCCTTCACGGTGGTGTTGATCGGCAAAGACGGCGGCGAGAAACTGCGCGTCACCGGGGTCCCCGACCTCCAGCATATCTACGCCGTGATCGATGGTATTCCGCTGCGCGGCAACGAGAGTCGCGCCAATCCAAGGCGGTGTTGATGATTCGACAGGGTATGGCCGACACCATGGCAGCACTTTCGGCACTTCTGCTGGTGTCCTGTGGAAGCGTCGATCGCCTCGCCGGAGCTGAGGTCCCGCTGGTTTCCCTCGACGCCGCCGACGTTGCCCGCTGGACGACGGTCAACGACCCGGTCATGGGGGGTCGTTCCACGTCGAAAGTCGCGTACGCCGATGGGGGCCTTGTGTTTTCGGGGACCATCTCGCTGGAGAACAACGGCGGTTTCGCCTCGGCCCGCAGTCCGGAAGACCCCGATATCGGGCGACGAGCCACGGGCGCTACGTCGATCCGCCTGCGAGCGGTGGGTGACGGTAAGACCTACGTGTTGAGGGTGGGCGCTGCGGGACAGCCGTGGTCCTACATCCAGCGTTTCCCCACCCAAGCAGGCGTCCAACGGACTTATGAGCTTCCCGTTGGAGCTTTCCAGCCGGTGGGGATGCGTCTGGACCCGGCGCCGCAGGCCCCTTCGACTCTGGACCCGTCGAGCATCAGTCAGGTGTCGGTCTACATTCTCGACGAACAGCAGGGCCCGTTCGCCATCACCATCACAGGGATAGACGCGGCGGGGTAAGAGCGTCGGTCGAACTCAGGACACCGTGACGTGGACGTGGTTGAAGTGGTTGGCCACCCGCCACATCGTGTAGGACACTCCGAAGCGTTGCGCCTGGCTTTGGACGTCGGCGTTGATCGCATCGCCGAGCGTCATATCGGAGCCGATCATGATGTCGATGGCGTGGCCACTCGGATGATCGGGAAGCGAGTCTGCACGCACGCCGCCGATGGACTGCACGCCCGGGAAGGTCGCGATGATGTACGCCGCAAGGGTTCGTGCGTTGGGGGTCAGGCCACTCATCCCGACGGTGGGGATCGCGCCGCCGGGGCCCAGTAACGCTTGCTGAGCGGCCGGCAGCGCGTAATAGGTTGCCCGCACCAATCTGACCTGGCCCTCGACTTCCGACTGCTTGCGATCCAGATCGGCTCGCAGCGTGGCGGCGGCGTCGGCGGCCGCGTTGGCGGTGGCCGCGGATTCGGCAGAGGCTGCCGCGGCAGCCTCTGCCTGTCGCTGGGCGTCGCGGACCTTCTGTAGCTGCCCCGTCATCTGGTCGGTGATCGTCCGCTGGAAGGCCAGTTCGTCGATCAGGCGCTGCGGCGACGCGGCGACGAAGAACGCCGTCACGCTGTCGGTGCGCCCGCCGGAATAGATGGCAGCCGCGGCTCTGTCGACGGTCCCCTGATAGTCAGCCAGCTGCGCCTGGGTGGATTCGAGCACGGCTACGTCGTCGGTGTGCTTCTGCTCCGCGGCGCTCCGCAGCTGCAACTTCTTCTCGAGGTCTTGCTGGACGGATTGAGCTGTTTCGATCAACTGCTGCGCCTGTTTGGTCAGCTCGTTCAGCCTGGCCAGCTCGTCTGATTCCGGCACGGCGAACGCCGATCCGGCCGACGCCACGCAGAGGGCAGTGGCGATCGCTCCTGCTGCCCTGGTCGGACCCGTTCTCGGTGCGAAAGGCCGGTGAAACTTCACGACTGCGCATCCTTTTGACTGCCAAGCGACGTCGTCTTCGTCGAATTGCCGACCCGTGTGGCTCAGGTCCGGAGAAGGTTACGAAACGGCGCGGAGGTTGTCCAACCGTGCCGAACTAGCGGACCACGAGAACTGGGCACTCGGCGTGATGAATCAGGTTCTGGCCGACCGAGCCGAGGACCGATCCGGCCAGCCGTCCGCGGCCGTGGCTGCCGACGACCACCAGCTGAGCCTGCCGCGACAGATCGGTGAGCCCTTTCGCCGGGCTGACGTCCTGAAAAACCTTGACGACGTGGGCGTCGGGATACTTCCTGGCCAGCGGTTGCACCAGCTCGTCCATCCGCCGGCGCTGCTGGGTCTCCAGCACATCCAACAACTGCCAGTCCATGTTCCCCGCGCCGCCGAGATCGCCCATTCCGACCGCCGCGTCGAGCTCCCACATGTGCACCACCGTCAGCTGTGCATGCAATGCGCGGGCGATGTCGAAGGCTTCCGCGAGCGCCCGGCCGGACGCCTCCGAGTCGTCGATACCGACTACGACCGGCAACGGTTTGCCGCTCCGCTTGGCGACGGGTGCCCGCCAGACCACCACCGGACACGGAGCCCGATGAACGGTCCGCACAGCATGGCCGCCCAGCACTCGGTGGTCCGCCGCACCGCTGCCCACCACGAGCAGCCGGGCCTCGCGCGAGGCGTCTGCCAGGGCCGTCGCGACCGCGGACTTGACCGTCGCCGTGCGAATCACCAGATCGGGTTGCGCCGACCGCAGGTCCGCTTCCGCCGCTGCGAGAACCTCATCACCGTTGCCCCCCGGCTCGGTGGGTGCTTCTGCGCCGGCGAAATGCCATTCGAGCCGCGGGACCGCGTGCAGCAACGTCAGCGGGAGTGCATGGGCGATGGCGAATTCCGCGGCCCACCGGGCCGCACCGAGGGAGGCGTCCGATCCATCAATGCCGACAACGACGGACTGTTCTTGAGCAGCGGAGGTCACGCTCCGAGACTAGGGGACCCGCTCGGACGGAAAGGACACTCCCAAGCGGGAGCTAGCCCACCCAGCAGGGAGCGTCGCCAGGGGTGTAATACGGCAGCCCGTTGGGAGAGATGCAGGGCTGTTCGCCGGGGAAGGCCGGGACCAGCGAGAACGCGTAGGTCTGGGGCAAGCCGTACCGAACCCAATCACCGGCGACAGCCGCGTCCACGGCATCGCCCGCGATACCCGGTGTGCACCCGCCGACGGTGACGTGCCGACCACCGACGTCGCCGCACACGTCGGCCTGGGACACCGGGGCAATCGCTGCGGGGATCGCCGACAAAGCGGCCGCGCTGAGCAGAACAACAGCAATTTTCTTTACCATGCCGTCATTATCGCTGCCCGGTGCGCCGGGCGTTACCACTCTCGTAGAGGGCCGTGCGTGGTGCGACGCCGGTAGATTTTGGTGTGCGGCGGACCGACCTGCCGTGCGAGCCCCGAGCCCGAGGAGAGCGAGTGGCCAATTCGAACAGCTCCGAATTGGTCGACGTCCACGCCCACTTCCTCACCGAGGAATACGTCAGCGCGGCGGTCTCCGCGGGGATCGTGCAACCTGACGGCATGCCCATGTGGCCGTCCTGGAGTATCGAGGCACAGCTCGAGCTGATGCAGCACAACCGGATTCGGCACGCGGTCCTGTCGATGTCCACGCCTGGAGTGTCCTTCGCGGATCCCTCCGACGCGTCGGCGCTGGCCCGGCACGTCAACGACTTCGCCGTCACGACCGTTGCCGCCCACCCAGGGCGCTTCTCGTTCTTCGCTTCCCTTCCGCTGCCCGACGTCGACGCGGCGGTCGTCGAAGCACAGCGCGCGATCGACCGTCACGCAGCGGCCGGCGTGGTTCTCCTGAGCAACCACCGCGGACAGTACCTCGGTGATGCGGCGCTCGATCCGCTGTGGGTATACCTGAACGCGCGGCAGTCCATTGTGTTCGTCCACCCGACGTCACCGCCACACGCCGAGACCGTTGCACTCGGTCGGCCCCGGCCCATGATCGAGTTCATGTTCGAAACCACCCGCACCGTAACCGATTTGATCTTCGCGAACGTGGTCGGCCGGTACCCCGACATCAAGTTCTTGATCCCGCATTGCGGGGCCGCCCTTCCGCTTCTGGCGGCGCGTATCGAGCAGTTCCGCAGCCTGTGGCCGATGCCCGACGGAGGGCCACCCGGACCCCTGACGACCGAAACCCAGTTGCGCCGCTTATGGTTCGACCTCGCCGGGTATCCGATGCCCACCCAGGCGTCAGTCGTGTCGGATGTGGTCGGCACCGAACGCATCCTCTACGGGAGCGACTTCTGCTGGACACCAGCGTTCGGTGTCGCCAAGCAGGTCGCCGCGCTGGACGCAGACCGGAGCATCGACTGGCGGCGAGTGACGTCCGAGAACGCGCAGCGCGTTCTCGGTGACATCCTTGCTGTCTGAGCGGCCTGGCCTTCCCGCCGATCGGTTGGTCGACGAGTCAGCCGCGCGGAGTGGTGGTGATGTGCACGTGGTCAAAGTGTCCGTAACCCGTCGCTTGAGGCCCGGCCGGCGTGGAGTAGACATCCCGCCAGATCACGTCCTGCAATCCGAAGCGGCCTGCGTTGGCCAGCGCGTACGCGCGGATCTGGTCGCCGAGCGCGATGCCCTCCGGGCTGCCCGGATTGGGAATCATGATGTCGATCGCCAGACCGCGCGGATGCCACGGCTTCGAGTCCGGCCGCACACCGTCGATGGTGGCGATCTGGGGGAACTGCGCGCTGATCGTCCGCGCGGCCAGGACCGTGTTGGGTTGCAGGCCAACCTCATTGGCGACACCAACGGGCAATGCACCGGGATCGTCCGGGATGGCAGCTGCCGGTGGCGGAGCCAGGTCGCCGGGAGGCAGGCCGGCGTTGTCGACCACCGCTTGCTGCTGGGGAGTCAAGGCTGCGTACTGGGCTTCGGCGGCGGCGATCTGACGCAGCAGTTCCTGCCACGTGGCTTGCAGGTCGGCTCGGATAGTGGCAGCCCGCTCGGCCGCAGCCCGCGCGTCCGCGGCTGATCGATCTGAGGCGCGGGCGACAGCAGCAGCACACTCGCGCGTATCTCGATATCCCCTCATCTGATCAGCGGTCGTGGCGTTCACCACCTGCTGCAGCGCCAACTTGTCGATGAGACGTTGCGGCGACGACGCGCTCAGTACCGCCGCCATCTGGCTTTCGCCACCGCCCATGTAGATCATCGCCGCAAGACGGTCGACCGCGGCCTGATAGGGCGCCAGTTGATTGTTCGCAGCCTCCAGCGCGGCCATGTCGGCGCGTCGGCGATCCTCCGCCGCGGCCTGCTGGGCCTGCGCGGCGTCGGCGTCGCGCTGAGCGGCGGTGACAGCTTCGCGGCTGCGCACCGCCTGTTCAGACAACTCGTTCAGCCTGCCCAGCGCATCGTCGGCGGGCGCCGCGTGCACTGCACCCAGCGGTGCGGCGACCACAAGCAACACCGACCCGGCGCCGCATACCGTCCGGCGAAAGCAGTGGCGAACCCCGGTCATGCGGATTGTCACGGTCCTTCGGTCATGGAACGGTCCCGGCCCGGGTGTCGGTGTCCCGGGCAAGGCTACGAACCGCGCAGAACGTTGTCTAGCCGAGTAGCGACACGGCACAGCGCCGGTTTGGCGTTGGCGTACTAACCGTGGTCCGACGTTGAATTTCCGTAGTCCCAGGAGACTGTCCGAACCGGTGTCACACGGATATAGGCGGCGCCCGGTCTCGGTTCGGTGGGCCAGTCGGACTCTGCCACGCCCCGAGCCCGAGCCCCTTCCCTGGCGAGCTCGAGTGCCTCCCCTGGTTCGCGAACGATACGGGCGTGGCCTTGGAGCATCACACCGCGGATATCTGCCATCGTGGAGCCGTCTTCGAGCAGGATGCTCACGTTCGGATTGCTTTCGATGTTGGCCACTTTGCGGGTGCGGTCTCGCACACCGAGGATGACGTCGCGGCCGAGGCGGAAGTATCCGAGAGGCACCGAGTGCGGGAAACCGTCTTTTTCGATGGTCGTCAGGATCGCCCAGCCCGGCCGGCTATCCAGGTACGCCTCAACTTCTTCGTCAGTGAGTTTGCGTGGCATCAGCACAGGCTAAGCGCCTTCAGATTCCTCAACTCGACTGCCCAATGGTCGCTACGGCTCCACGTCGACCTCGAACAACGACACGGGTCCGATGATCACGCCGTTGTCTTCGACGTAGCGGTCCCACAGTTCGATCAGGTCGGCCAGCTTGTCGGGCCGGGATGCAGCCTGATCATGCACCTCGCCGGGATCGCTCGAGAGGTCATAGAGCTGCCAGGTGCCAGAGCCATAGGGCTCGGGCAGATGAAGCGCCTTCCAATCGCCCTGCCGAATCGCGCGGCGGCCGAACAACTCCCACCCCGTGCCGGTGTCGGCATCGTGCACCACATCTGCCTGTCCGGACAGGTAGGGCACCATCGATCGGCCGCGCATCGGCTCCACCTCCCTGCCCCGGTACTCGGTACCCGGATGCGCGGCGCCGGCGAGCTCCAGCACAGTCGGTGCAATGTCCATCACCGTGGTGAAGGCCGTGCCGATCTCACGCTGGCGAGCAAAGCCCGGCCAGGTGACGAAGCCCACCACCCGGATACCGCCCTCGGTGGTGAACGCCTTGTGCAGCCGCGACGGCGCGGTGGCGGCCTGGGCCCAGCGCGGGCCATACCAGGCCCAGGAGGTGGGAGCACCGAGGTTGTCCACGCTGTTGTCACAGTGCTTGGCGACGAACGCTTCGATCTCGGGGCCGCGCATCGGCATGGCCTCGACGATCGTCCCCTCTGCGCCGTTGTCGGACAGAAAGATCACGACCGTGTTGTCCAACTCGCCGGTGCCGTCGAGATAGTCGATCACCCGGCCGATGTTCCAGTCCATCCGGTCCACCATGGCGGCGTACACCTCCATGTTGCGGGCGGAGACGGCGCGCTCCTCGTCGGTCATGTCCGCCCACTCCGGGGCGCCGTCGGCGACCACCGGGTGCGGCTCGACGTCGGGTGGGCACAGACCCAGCCGGGTGAGCGCCGCGAGCCGCTCCTCGCGCAGTGCGTCCGGTCCCGCGTCATAGCGGCCGTGGTAGGCGGCGATGGTTTCCTGTGGCGCGTGCAACGGCCAATGCGGCGCCTGGAAGGGCAGGTAGGCGAAGAAGGGTTGATCCTCGGCGTTCTCGGGACGTTCACGGAGATACCGCAGCAGCGTGTCGGTGTACGCATCTGACGAGTAGAAGTCCTCGCCTACGGTGACGAACTGATCGTCCTCGGTGAACATCGTCGGCACCGGAGAAGGCCGGCCACCCCCGCGGGTGCCGTAGTGGCTGGCACCGGCCGGCAACAGGGCGAAGGAGCGGTCGAATCCCCTTGCCCACGGCGACCTGTCGATCGTGTCGCCCAGATGCCACTTGCCCGACATGAGCGTCAGGTAACCGGCGTCGCGAAGCAGTTCGGGCAGCGCCACGACCCGGTCGTTCAGATACCCCTCGTAGCCGGGGGCGCCGCGGAACTCAGGGGCGGCCATCTCGAGCATCGTGCCGATTCCGGCGACGTGGTGATCGGCTCCGGTCAGCAGCATCGCCCGCGTCGGCGAACACGCCGGAGCGGAATGGAAATCGGTGAGCCTGACGCCCCGGTGGGCCAGTCGATCCAGGTTCGGGGTATTGATCTCACCGCCGAACGCGCCGATATCGGAGAATCCGAGGTCATCGGCCACGATGACCAGAAAATTGGGACGAGTCACGCTGAAGCATCCTGTCACGGCCCACCACCAGACCCGCCGTTAAAGTGTTATTTCACCCGCGCCGCCACCTAGGTCTCTCGCGAACGCCGTCGCTTGGTTGGCGGGCTGGGGATTCTGCGAGGTCTAGCGTGGGCGGAATGGGTTTGTTCAGCCATGAGGAGTTCCCGGATCCGGCCGCCGGCGGTGGTGGTGGTGGAGCTGTTGAGCGAGCTCGGGGTGCCCAGGTGGACGAGTACGGGGTGGATGAACCTGTGGTCGTGGGTCCGGGGTTGCCGCCTGAGGATGGTTCGTGCGGTCAGTTCACTGTGCAGTTTCACGTGTCGACGTCAATGCTGACCGGGCTGACACGTATTGCGGGCCTGCGTGGGGTGAGCGTGCCTGAGGTGTGCCGGCAGGTTATCGGCGTGTTTGTTGCCCAGCAGGAGGGTGAGCTGGGCGCATTGCTTGCCGCCGAGGCCGAGGCGGCTGATTACCGGCCGAGTTTGGGCGAGGCGTAGCCGGGCTGAATCGCCCACTGGCACATCAGATTTCCCTCAAACCGGATCTTCGAAGTCCGGGCCGCCGCACACCGGTCATCGTTTTGGAACCCGGCACTACCGGACGACCGATAACCGACGTCCCCGCCAGACCGACATGAGGCGAGCTGGCGCGCACGTCGGTAAGGACGGCCGATTGTCATAGGACGACGACCGGGTCGCTCGACATGCGGCTCGCTCCGCTAGACCTCTCCGCAGGATCTGCAGGAGATCGGTGGCCGGAACACCCAGAGCTGCGATGGGGGCAGTGTTGCGAACACAGCCATCCCGCCGTCGAGCCCGGGGCGCCGGGCCGGCCGCGGCCGTCGGGTGGTCAGCGCGGCAATTGGGCCGAGGGCAGGGCGGCGCGGCCGGGCTATCGACGGGCCGACGCGCGCCGGGGCCTGAGGTCCGCGATGCGGTCGAGGACGTCGTCGAGTGCGGTTGCCAACGGGGCGGGGTCGCGGCGGACCTGCGCGAGCAGCATCCCGCCTTCGACCGCGGCCAACAGCACGGTCGCCAGGCGGTTGGGGTCCGCGGTGCGGCGCAACTCGCCCCGGTCGTACATGGCCTGCAGGCCGGCGGCGAACACGACGACTGGGACGACTACGACCAGACGATGGCCCAACAGCGCCGGACAGCGGTCCTCATCCGGCCCGACCGGGTCTACAGCAACCGCAACTGACTACGGAGCACGGCACCGGTTCGCGGAGATCCGTGCGGTGTTGCATCAGGCGGCCTGCGCCGTGGCGAAGGAAGCGATGTGATCGATCGTGGTGTTCAGTGCGGTCCACAGCGGCTCGGCGTCGCGCAAGGCCTTGGATACCAGGAGCCCGCCCTGCAGGGCCGTCAGCAACGCCAGGGCCAAGCGGTCGACGTCGGCGCCATCGTCGAGCGCGCCGCGGGCCCTCATCGCGAACAGGCCGTCACGGATGGCGCCCCGCCACCGTCGATAGCCGACCACGACGTCGTCTCGAGCGGCCTCGTCACGATCGGACAGCTCGCTGGCCAACGAACCCAGCGGGCAGCCACCCCGAAAGTCGTTGGCCCGCGCCGTTTCCACGATGACCTCGGCCCAGCTGCGCAACGCGTCGATGTCGTCGAGGCGCGCGAGCAGGGGTTCGTGAAACCCGACGAGCGTGTCGCTCCAATGTTTGATCACCGCGCACGTGAGGGAGTGCTTGTCCTTGAAGTAGTGGTAGATCTGCGATGCGCTGACGCCGGCAGCGGCCTGGATGTCTTCGGCACTGGTGCCCGCCACACCCCGCTGATACATCAATCCGGCGGCGGCGACCACGATGCGGTCGCGGGTCGCCTGACCCTTGCGCGTGATCATTGGTCGAGGATAGCGGTTTTGGTGTTGACATTCCAGATTGGCTGCGGTTTCCTGGAATGACCAATCCAGACGAGTTGCCGCCTGGCAACAGACGACGTACGCCAGCTAGGCGCCGTCGAGCGTCGGTAATAGCTGTTCAAAGACAATAAGGCTCGTGCGTGCAGGCGCGTTCTCGGCGGGTCGGTCGATCGTTCGACCATTGCTCGCGGGCCCATTTTTTGGAATTGACATTCCAGATTTCCTGGGTCAAGGTTGTGGAATGAGCAATCCAAAGTCTGGACGGGGCGGCCGCGACACAGCGCCACGATCTGTTCCATCAACAGCTACGCCTTAGAGCCACCTGGAGGCGAAACATCCTGCCCCGCAACGCATCCAGGCGCAACAGTCCCAATATTCACACCGCGATTCTCAAGATGAGGAGTTGTCCATGAGCAAGAACCCTTCCCCGAGCGGCCGTTTGCGAGGCCAAACCGTCTTGGTCACCGGCACCACCAAGGGTGGCATCGGGTACGAGACCGCCCGCCTTCTCGGTGACGAGGGAGCTACCGTCCTGACCCATGCCCGTACCCCGGAGGCGGCGCGCGTCAGCGTTGAGAGCCTCGTCGTCGACGGCAATGGTGCGGGCACGTTCGTCCCGGTCGCCGCCGATTTGAGCTCGATCGCAGGCGCGCGAGCGCTCGCAGAGGCCGCCCGCGCCGCCGCCCCCCAGGGCATCCATGGTCTGGTCAACAACGCCGGCGCCGGGTACAACGAGCGGCGGTTGTCCCCTGATGGCATCGAGATGACGATGGCCATCAACCACGTCGCGGTAGCCGCACTGACCGACGCGCTCCTGGATTCGTTGCACGCGGGTGCGGAGTCCTTGGGACGACCGTCGCGGGTCGTGAGCATGACCGCGTTGATCGAAGGGCGCGGGAACGTCGAAACCGACTGGTCCTTCCCGGGCAAGTACTCCCAGACTCAGGCCTACTTCAACGCCAAGTTGACCAACCTGTTGTGGGTCTATGCGATGGCGCGCCGGCTCGACGGGCTGGGGATCACCGTCAACGCGGTCAGCCCCGGCAGTGTGAACAGCGGGTTCGGCGCCAAGGCCGGCGGGGTCTTCGGGCTGATGATGAAGCTGGGCTCACCGTTCTACGGCCACGCCAGCAAGGGCTCCGCCGGGGTCATCCGGATCATGACCGATCCCGCCCTGGCTACCGTCACCGGCGGCTACCACACGCCATCGAAGCAAAAGAAGTCCTCCAAGAAGTCCCGCACCGAGCACCTGCAGGAGCAGGTCTACCTGCAGACCGAACGCACCCTGCGTGTCCACCGCGACAACCAACAGGAACGTCGGTGATGACCGCGCATCACAGCGTGTCGAGTAGCGGGTCACCGCGGCCGAACGAGTGCGTCAGCAGCAGATGGTGATCGTGCGCGCGCTTGTAGGACGTCGACGCTGAGCTGGCCGCTACGCCGCGGTGTAGCGGTGTAGCGGTGTAGCGGTGTAGCGGTGTAGCGGTGTAGCTGCCAGCTCACCATCAGCCCGCCCGACCAGGCGTGGTCTTTCCGGCTGGTGCGCGCCCGACGGGAATCAGAGGAATCGGAGAGGGGGATCAGGTCAGCGGACCCCACAGCGACGGATCTCGCCGACCTGGCCAGAAGCGATGACAGCCAACCATTCGGTCACCGAAGCGCACCGACTGACTGCCAAGGGGCGGGCCACGCGGGAGCGAAACGTCGTGGCAGCAGCGCAGCTGATGTACGACCGCGGCGTCGCCGGGACGAGCCTCGGCGACGTCCAGAAAGCGGCGGGCGTGGGTCCCTCACGGTCTACCACTACTTCGGGGATAAGGAATCCCTCATCAGGGCCGTCATCGCCCACCGCCTGCACACCGTCTTGGCCACCCTCGACGGGCTGGACAGCATGGAGGGGTTGCGCGCCTGGCGAGACGTCGTGGTCGACGCCCAGCGCCAACGCACCGCCGCCGGCGGCTGCCTGGTCGGGGAACTGGCCGAGCCCTACCCTCAGTGGCGCGCCGACCTCGCTGACGGAATCGACCAATGGGAGACCGCGATCCGCACGGGTCTACAGGCCATGTGCAACCGGGGGACCCTGTGTGCCGCACGGCCAACCCCGAACGCCTCGCGACCGCGCTGCTGGCGGCAGTGGAAGGCGGAACACTGCTCGCGCAGGTGCGCCGCGACCACGCGCCGCTGGCAACCGCCCTCGACGAGGTCCTCGATCGCATCGAGCACCTGCGGCCCCGCCGCGCGCCGCCCCGCCGCTGAGGCGGCAGCACTGCACATCCGATGACCGTTACCGCGCCATGTTCGTGAACCGCGACAAATGCAGCTGGTGCGCCACCGTGACCGTACGCGTCGGCCCCGCACGGTGTTTCGCGACGATCAGATCGGCCTCACCACCCCGCGGGTCGTCGGTCTCGAAGGCATCGGGCCGGTGCAGCAGGATCACCATGTCGGCGTCCTGCTCGATGGAACCCGACTCGCGAAGGTCGGCCAGCATCGGCTTCTTGTCGGTGCGCTGCTCGGGACCGCGGTTCAGCTGGCTCATCGCGACAACCGGAACTTCCAGTTCCTTGGCCAAAAGCTTGATCTGCCTGGAGAATTCGGAGACTTCTTGCTGGCGCGACTCGACTTTCTTTCCCGACGTCATGAGCTGCAGGTAGTCGAGCACGATGAGCCGCAATCCCGCCTTCTGATGAAGCCGGCGGGCTTTCGCGCGGATCTCCATCATCGTCAGGTTCGGCGAATCATCGATATACAAAGGGGCTTCGCTGATTTCGCTCATCCGGCGCGCCAAGCGCGTCCAGTCGTCGTCGGTCATCTTTCCCGAGCGCATGTCGGCGAGCTTGATCTTCGCTTCGGCCGAGAGCAGTCGCATCACGATCTCGGACTTGCTCATTTCCAGCGAGAACACGATGCTCGGAAAGCGGTGCTTGATCGAGCAGGACCGCAAAAAATCCAAGCCCAGAGTCGAGTTGTGGGTCGGGATCATCGCCCGCCCCGCGAGGTACATGTGGTCGCCGTTGTCGACCTCGACGCATCGAACCGGAACGCTCGCGATCGGCCGAACGTCGGTGATGAAGCGCGACGACACCCGCACGTTCCCGCCGGCCCGCCGTTCCTTGTGCAACAAGGCTTTCCGCGTTAGCCCGAACACCTCGTCATCGGTGGAGAAGTTCAGGATGAACGCCGTCGAGCTTGCGACGCGGCGGCAGCCATAACCAAGGCTGACGATCAACTCGAACACGTCATCGGCCAGGCGCGCATCAGTCGTCGAAAAATCAACCGACCCGTCGCTGCTCACCACTCCGCTGGCATCCAACAACCCGCCAAGCACTGCGCGCCGCTGCGCTTCGGAGGCACGCAAGTATTCGGCGGGAATCTGCGTGGCTTTGAGGGCGCCGATCTCGCTGCCCTCGCCCTCGACTCGCATGACGATCTCGGGTTCGGCTGGACCCATTCCCTGGCCCAGCCACACCCCCAGGGTGTATGGCGGCACATGGAGTGGACGATCCGCCGCCTGGAGGGGCTTCGAATTGGCCACCGCGTGGTTCCGGAGCAATGTCTCCGCAATGTCGCGCGTAGTCCTCACAAGCGCTGACTTCCGCGAAGCGCGGGTCTCGGTCAGCCACTGGTGCTCAGCGTCCGCGATCAGGACTGTGCCGTCGGAGAATTCGACCTCGTAGCACGGCCTGCCCACCATGACGTCCGTTGCCGCGACCACACGCGTGGGGCGTCCGTCGGCATCGATCAGGTAGTCCCCGACCGTGACCTCGCCCATCGTGGTCCAGCCCGTCGGAGTCGGCAGCGGCGTGTCCAGAGCCAGCGCCTTGCCCATACCGGGCCTGGCCGCCACCACGATCATCTGACCCGGATGCAGACCGTTGGTCAACGCATCGAGCTCCTCGAAGCCCGTCGGCACGCCCTTGGAAAGACCGCCGTTCGAGGCGATGGCGTCGATCTCGTCCATCGTCGGCTGCAGCAGATCTTCCAGCGGCAGGAAATCCTCAGCGGTGCGTCGCTCGGTGACGTCGTAGATCTCGGCCTGTGCGCGGTCCACGATCTCGTTGACGTCGGCACCTTCTGCGCCGGCGTAGCCGTATTGGACCACCCGGGTGCCGGCCTCCACGAGGCGCCGCAACAACGCCTTCTCCGCCACGATGCCCGCGTAGTACCCCGCGTTGGCCGCGGTGGGCACCGTCGAGATGAGCGTGTGGAGATACGGTGCGCCACCGATGCGGCGCAGCAGCCCGCGGCGGTCCAGCTCGGCGGCGACGGTGACGGCATCCGCGGGCTCACCGCGGCCGTAGAGGTCCAGGATCGAGTCGTAGACGTTCTGATGGGCCGGCCGGTAGAAGTCACCCGGGCGCAGCCGCTCCAACACATCGGCGATGGCGTCCTTGGACAACAGCATGCCGCCCAACACCGATTGTTCGGCTGCCAGATCCTGGGGAGGCTGGCGACCAAAGTCCTCAGACGGAGGAGGACTGTCCATCCCGGGCTGACCGAGATCGTCGACGACCGCCATTGGGCTGCCCCCACCTCCTCTTGAATCCGTCGAACTTCTGTTCGATGCACTATCAGAGGTGTACCCCACGCCCCCGACAAGCATTCGGCGTCACGATGATGAACCGCACTGCCGACGGCTCACGCTAGACGTTGCTGGGGCCCTCGCAAACCGAGCCTGTTCATCAACCTGTTAGTGGTTTGTGGATAGCTGGCAAAAGAGGTGTTGAGTCGTTGGGGAGAACCTGTGGATGACCGGCCGATTTTGGGTTATCCGCCCAGCTAAACGCAGGGTAGCGCCAGGTGAGTGTTGTGGATGGCAAGTTCGTCGGCGTGTCGGCCTCGGTTGCGATCTCGGGCGTGTTGTGTTGCCGGAGGTTATGCGCCAGGTTAACGGACGGTTAGATTAGCTGTGGCGACCCCGCCCGGAAGTGTTCGCCAGAAATACAGCAATTCCCCGGGGGCAGCCTCGCAGGGCCGCCACCCGGGGAATTGACGCGGACGGCTAACTCTGGGCCACGACGTCGACGGTGATGTCGACGTTCACCTCGGGGTGCAGGTGCACTCCGACGGTGTGGGCGCCAGTCGCCTTGATGTGTGCCTTGGGCAGCTGCACGGTGCGCTTGTCCAGGCTGGGTCCGCCGGCCTTCTTGATGGCGCCGACGATGTCGTTGGCGGTCACCGAGCCGAACAGCTTGCCCGAGTCCGCGGCCGACTTCACCGGCAGCTGGATCGAACCCAGCGCGGTGATGGCGGCCTTGATCTCGTCGGCGTGCTCACGATCGCGCACGGTCTTGGTCTCGCGGGCACGACGGATTTCGTCGGCCTGCTTCTGTGCACCGCGGGAGGCCACAATGGCCAGGCCGCGCGGCAGCAGGTAGTTGCGTCCGTAGCCGTCCTTCACCTCGACGGTGTCGCCGGCGGTTCCGAGGTGCTCGACCTCAGCGGTCAAAATCAGCTTCATCTCGATACTTCCGTTCTCTACCGCGCCGCCGACGTGAACGGCAGCAGAGCAACCTCACGCGCATTCTTGACGGCGATCGCGATGTCGCGCTGGTGCTGCACGCAGTTACCGGTCACCCGGCGGGCGCGGATCTTGCCGCGCTCGCTGATGTAGGTGCGCAGCAATTGCGTGTCCTTGTAGTCGATGTCCTGCCCCTTCTTCGAGCAGAACACGCATTTGCGGGTCTTGACCGGCTTTTCCGGTGCGGGACGCCGCTTGTTGGTCTTGGCCATGGGTCAATCTCTTTCGTTCTTCACAGTCGCGCCGTTGGCGCACAAAGGATTTCGTTGGGTATCAGAAGGGCGGTTCGTCGTCACCGCCGGCGAACGAACCCGACGCCGGGGCACTGCCCCACGGGTCGTCGCCCGACTCACTGGCCGCTGCTGCCGCCGGACGGGAGCCCCCGCCACCGCCGCCGCCGAAGCCGCCACCACCGCCGCCGCCGCCGCTGCGCGAGGCCTTGTTGACCTTGGCGGTGGCGTAACGCAGTGACGGGCCGATCTCGTCGACCTCTAGCTCCACAACGGTGCGCTTCTCGCCCTCACGGGTTTCGAAGGAACGCTGCTTCAGCCGGCCCTGAACGATCACCCGCGAACCGCGGGTGAGGCTCTCGGCCACGTTCTCGGCCGCCTCACGCCAGATGTTGCAGCGCAGGAACAGCGCCTCGCCGTCTTTCCACTCATTGGTCTGACGGTCGAACGTGCGGGGTGTGGACGCCACCGTGAAATTGGCGACGGCTGCACCCGACGGGGTGAACCGCAGTTCGGGATCGGCCGTCAGATTTCCGACGACGGTGATGGTCGTGTCACCGGCCACAAGGTCCTCCTGGCATAGGCGGATGGATTCACCGCGAAGCCTACGTAAGAGCTCCGACGCGCGGCGCGCTTATCCACTCAGCGGATAGTGAGTCCGAGCTGGACTCAGTGCTTATCGGTCCGCATCACCTTGGTCCGCAGCACGGACTCATTCAGGTTCAGCTGCCGGTCGAGCTCGGACACGGTGGCCGGCTCGGCCTTCACGTCGACGACGGCGTAGATGCCCTCGGCGTGCTTGGCGATCTCGTAGGCCAGACGGCGCCGGCCCCAGATGTCGACCTTGTCGACCGATCCGCCGTCACTCCGGATGACGTTCAGGAACGTCTCCAGGGACGGGGCAACGGTGCGCTCGTCGAGAGTGGGGTCAAGGATGACCATGATTTCGTATGGACGCATGGGAACCTCATCACCTCCTATGGTCGTAGCGGCCACGGCGTGTCCGTGGCAGAAGGGTCGCCTGCGTCGGCAACCTGCACAGGGTACCGGAGTGCAGGCTGATCAGCGAAATCAGTTCCGCTGGCCGTAGTACTCGAGCGCCAGCTGCAAGGTGGCATCGGAGACCTGGTCCACCGCGCCGGCCTGGAACGGCGGCTGCGGGTCGTACTCGATCATCAGCTGGCTGGCCTCCGCGGCCCGCCGTCCGACCAGCAGCTCGACCAGCCGCAGCGCCATGTCGATGCCACTGGATACCCCGGCTGCGGTGATGATGCGCTCCGGCAGATGCTCGACGACCCGCTGCGGGGTGTAGATCGCGCCGAAAGACTCCAACAGCTCGGTGGCCCGCCAATGCGTCCCGGCCGTCAAACCGGTCAGCAGGCCCGCGGCCGCCAGCACCAGGCTGCCGGTACACACCGAGGTGGTGAAGGTGGTGTGCCGGTGCACCTCGCGGACCCAGTCCAGGACTGTGGTGTCCTCGACGAGCGTGCGGGTGCCGATTCCGCCGGGGAACACCAGGATGTCGGGTTCGGTCACGTCGTCGAAGGTGGCGTCGACCGTGAGCCCGAGCATTCCATTGTCGCTGCGGACCTCGCCGCGACGATGCCCGACGAACACCACGTCGATCGACGGGATGCGCTGCAGGACCTCGTAGGGGCCGATCGCATCCAGAGCGGTGTTACGCGGGAACAGTGCTATCGCGACTTGCATCCGGTGCCTCTTCTTCTTCGGACGCATCGGCCGCTGCCGTCGCACGTGGGCGCAACCACCGCGGGAACCACGTCGGGTACGCGTCGGCGGCGCCGTCGAACACGCCCCCGGCGGGATCGTCCACCCGGCCGCCCCACCGCACCACATCCAACTCAGGCCGGTAGATCTGCCGCACGACCAACACGATCAGGGCCACCACCGCGATGTCGCGCAGCAGCACGGTGGCGGTGAACCACTGCTCGGGCAAGCCCTTGTTTGCCTCGCCGTACAAGTAGTACATCCGCGGAACCCACACGAGCATGTCGATGGTCATCCACGCCAACAGAATTCGGCGCTGCGGCAGGGCCAGCACCGCCAGCGGCACCAGCCACAGCGAGAACTGCGGACTCCACACCTTGTTCACCAACAGGAACGCCGCCACCGTGAGGAACGCGAGCTGCGCCACCCGGGGCCGCTGCGGCGCGGTCAGGGCGATGTACGCGATTGCCGCACAGCACAACACGAACAGCACGGCGACGACGACGTTGAGGATCACCGGCGGCTGCCAGAAACCCAGGTTCGTGTCGAAGCCGTCCCAGCCGGTGAACGACTTCACCACGTTGTACAGGGAGTCCATGTCATCCCCGCGCCGGGAGTTGAGCCGGAAGAACTCCGACCAACCGCGCGGAAACAGGACCATCACCGGGAGGTTCACCGCGAACCAGGCACCCACCGCAGCCACCACGGTCTTGGCGGCGTCGGGCATCCGATCGGTGCGGATCGCCAGCACCAACAACGGCAGCAGCAGCAGTGCCGGATACAACTTGGCCGCCACCCCGAGACCGATCAGGATTCCGGCCAAAACCGGCTTCTTGCGCGCCCACGCCAGCAGGCCACCGATCGCCAAAGCCGTTGCCAGCGCATCGAAATTGGTGAAGATCTGGAAGATCAGAACCGGGGACGCGGCCACCAGCGCGGCATCCCACACGCGCCGGCCCGCCAGCCACGACGACGCCCACACCGTCGTCAGCCAGGCCAACGCCAGCCCGATCGCCGCGAAGTTGAAGAACATCACCACTTCGGCGACCGCAGGCAGCGACACCATCTTGGCGACCGCTGTGTAGGTCTTGGCCAGTGCCATCGCCACGTACTGGTACACCCCGGTCAGCACGGGATATTCCATATAGCGCACCGCGGGCTTGCCGTCGTAGCGAATCTGCGGCCGGCCGCTCGAGTCCGTCTCGATCCAGCTCGACTTGTACGGAAAGCGGCCCTGGCTCAACAACTCTGCGCCGTAGAGCGGCACGGTGTCGGAGTAGCACAGCTCGAAGTAGGCGCGTTGATTCTGCCAGTTGGCCACCCGCTGATCGGGTGAGCCGGTACCCACCGTCTGCAGACACGGCGCCTTCGTCGACCAGCCCAGCGCCAGCACCACCAACGCCATCAGGAACATGACCCGCAACGGGGTGAAGATCCGGGTTCGGCCGATCAACGCGTGCCGGCCCACCGGACCGCCCACGACTTCCGAGAGTGCCGCGCCGACAGTGTCATTGCGGCTCGGCATGTCACGGTCGTCAGCGCTGCGCCGATCCTCGGCCAGCGGTGCGGGTGAGACGGTGGCGCGGCCGTCGATCACGGCGGCGGAGGCGGTAGCTGCACGCCGGGGTCACCACCGACCGGTGCCGGCTGGTCC
Organism: Mycolicibacterium aromaticivorans JS19b1 = JCM 16368; assembly: GCF_000559085.1. Lineage (NCBI taxonomy): Bacteria > Bacillati > Actinomycetota > Actinomycetes > Mycobacteriales > Mycobacteriaceae > Mycobacterium > Mycolicibacterium aromaticivorans. The sequence continues at coordinate 2,641,987 of NZ_JALN02000001.1, forward strand.
GGCCCACCCGGTGGTGGCGGCGGCGGACCACCGCCCGGCGGAATCGTGATGGTGGTCGGCGGTCCGAGCGGAATCGTGATGCCCGGTGCCACTTCGATACTGGGCTGGATGACCGTCTCCGACGGCGGCGCGGGCGGCGGAGGCGGCGGCGGCGGGACACCGGCGTATCCGCCGATCTCGGTCGGCTTGGGGAACGACTCGTTTTCGGTGCCCTTCAGCGCGCCGTCCATCGTGGCCTTCCAGATGTCCGACGGGATGCCCGAGCCGTACACCTGCCCGCCCGACGACGTGACCAGAGGCTGCGTGCCGTCGGTGGTACCGACCCAGACAGCCGTCGACAACGACGGGGTGTAGCCGACCATCCACGCGTCGCGGTTGGCGTCAGTGTCGCCGAGCTGATTGGTTCCGGTCTTGGCCGCCGACGGCCGGCCACCCGCCAGGTTATGTCCGCGCGAATAGCCGGCGATCGGCTGCATCGCCGCGGTCACGTTGTCGGCGACCGCCTTGGGAATGCGCTGCTCGCCGCTGTTGTCGGCGGTGCTGGCGTCGAAGAGCACCTCACCGCGGGAGTTGACGACCTTCTGCACGAAGTGCGGCTTGTGATAGACGCCGGAGTCGGCCAACGTGGCGTAGGCCGACGCCATGTCGATCACCCGCGACTGGTACTGGCCCAGCACCACACCATTGTTCGGCGGGCCGCCCTTGCCGTCCTCGGACAACGTGTGGGCAACCCCGGGGAAGCTTTCCGCAACGCCGGCCCGGTGCGCGGCGTCGGCCACATCACTCGGGCCGTTCTTGAGCTTGAGCATCAGCCGGTAGTAGGAGGTGTTCAGCGAACGCTTGAGTGCCTCCGCGATGTTGCAGACACCGCAGCCCTCACCCTCGACGTTGGTGATCTTGATCCCGTTCACGGTGACCGGGGAGCTGTCGATCTGATAGCCCAGCCCCATGCCCTGCTCGAGCGCGGCCACCAACGCGAACACCTTGAACGACGAGCCGGTGGGCAGACCGGCCTGCGCGAAGTCGAAGCCCTGCGCGTCCGAGCCGCCGTAATAGGCCTTCACTCCACCGGTTCTCGGGTCGATGGACACCACCGCCGACCGCATGTCCGGCATCTCGCCATTGAGATACTTCGACACCGCGTCCTCGGCGGCTTTCTGCGCCTGCGGGTCGATCGTCGTGGTGATCTGCAGGCCCTGGGTGTTCAGCGTCTGCTCATCGATGTTGAACAGGTCGAGCAGTTCCTTGGTGACCTGACGTTCGATCAGGCCGTTCGGCCCGGTCGTGACGTTGTTCGAACGGGCCTGCTCCGGCGACACCGTCGGCGGGAAAACCTGTTGGGAGCGTTCGTCCTTCGACAGCGCGCCCATCGACACCATGCCGTCGAGCACCCAGTTCCACCGCTTGGCCGCACCATCGGGGTCGACCGCGGGATCCAGGGTCGACGGCCGTTGGATCAGCGCGGCCAGCAGCGCACCCTCGGCGACGGTCAACTGCTCGACCGGCTTGTCGAAGTACGCCTTCGACGCCGCGGCGATGCCGTAGGCACCGCGACCGAAATAGATGATGTTCAGATACGCCTGCAGGATTTGGTCTTTGGACCACTCGCCGGTCATCTTCGTGGAGATGACGAGCTCCTTTGCCTTGCGCACCAGGCCGCCGACCCCGGATCGGGCGTCACCGACGAGCGCGTTTTTCACATACTGCTGGGTGATCGTCGACCCGCCCTGAAGGTCGCCGCCGAAAAGGTTGTTCTTGAGCGCGCGAGCAAAGCCGGTGAAGGAAAAGCCCGGATTGCTGTAGAAATCGCGGTCTTCGGCGGCCATCACCGCGTTGCGGACCTGGACCGGCACCTGGTCGATGTTGACGTCGACCCGGTTGCCTTCCGGCGGAACGATTTTCGCCAGTTCGGAGCCGTCGCTCGCCAGGATTGTCGACACCTGGTTGGTGCGCAGATCCCCGGGCTGAGGCACCTTGACGATCAGGTAGGCCATCCCGAAGGTGATCAGCGGCAGCACGATCAAGACAACGGCGGCCAGATACACCGACCGGCGTACCCACTTCCAGTTGACCTGCTGGGAGAAGGTCGGCGGCTTGACCGGTGGCGGGCCACCCGGGCCGCCGGAACCACCCGGGCGGCGCGACGGAGGCGGCGGAAGCTTCGGCGGCGGAGTGCCGTCCAGAGCGGCCTTGACCACGTCGACCGGGTCCCGCAGCAGCGGCGGGGTGTCGCGCACCGGTTCGATGATCGACGTCAGCCGGTCATCGGGCGGCACCTGCCTGCGGGGCGCCGATCGGGATGGGCCGGAGCCGTCGCCCGCCGCCGGGAAGCGCGTCGTCGGTGGCTCGGAGCCACCGGACGCACCCTCGGCCCCTGCGCCCGTGCGGTTGTCAGTGGCAGGCCGGTCCGGACGCCCGTCGCTATTCACTGGCCGTACGCGCGCCGGAGCGCGCCGTCTGGGTGCCACGGCGTCCTCGCGTCCCGTTGGTGGGGCGCGGCGTTCCGAGCACGTAGGACTTGACCAGGTGATTCCACTCGCAGGTCCGGCATACCTCCACCACGTGTACCGAGAATTCGTCGAATCGAGTCGCCAGCAACACCAGCTCCTCGGCGGTGCGCGCGGATCCCGAAACCGCACCCAGGTGATCACCGAACACCCAGGACACCAATGTCAGCGGCTCCTTGCGGCAGATCGGGCACATCACCGAACTGGGCTTGCCGTGAAACTTGGCGGCGCGCAACAGATAGGGATTGGCGTCGCAGACCTCCGAAACCCCAGTTCGACCGGAGTACACCTCGGCCAGCAGGGAGCGTCGCCGGAGGGCGTAGTCCACCACCTGTCGCTGCAATCGCACGAGGACCAGAGTACGTCGGGGATCTGGGCAACGACACGCAACCGACTCGCAGTGCCGCCGAATACGCGGCTGGTCTGCGCTCTTGGTGCCCGAACTCTTACGATCACCGCCGTGGCGACATCGCAGACGGCCGGCACGCGCGCCAAGGACACCGACCGCAATGACACCTGCCAGATTTTGGACACCGCGCTGTCCGAGGGGCAGCTGTCGATGGCCGAGCACGAGCAGCGGGTGAAGGCGGCAACCTCGGCGACGACGCTGGGCGACCTCCGCGCCCTGGTCTCCGACCTCCAAACCGCGAACGCGCCGGTGCAGCTGCCCACGCTGCGCAGGCCGCGGCCGGCGGGCCCGGGAACCAATGGAAGCTGGGGTATCCGGCTCGCGATCATGGGTGTTCTCGTGGTGCTCGGCATCGGCATTGGCTGGGGGCTGTACGGCAACACGCCCTCACCGCTGAATTTCACCTCCGATCCGGGCGCCAAATCCGACGGAGTTGCTCCGATCGTGCTGACGCCGCCGCGTCAACTGCATTCGCTGGGTGGTCTCAACGGGCTCTTCGAGCAGATGAAGAAGAAGTTCGGCGACACCAATGGCAACCGCCTGGTCATCTATCCCGAGTACGCGTCGTTGACCCGGCCCGACCCCAACGACGACCGCCGCGAACTCAACTACTCCTACCGCGGTGGCTGGGACGATCCGACCACCTCGGGGGCCAGCAACGACGCCAAGCTGGTGGACCTGAGCACGTTCGACGCCAAAGCAATCGTCGGCGTGCTGCGGGGTGCTCCGGAGACCCTGGACATGAAGCCCGGCGACATCAAGAGCACCTATCTGATCATCGAGCCCAGCCGCGACCAGACCGTCCCGGGGACGTTGACGATCTCGGTCTATGTCTCGAGCGACTTCGGCAGCGGCTACATCCAGCTCAACCCCGACGGCTCGCAAAAACAGATCAATTACCCGTAACGGGCGAGCGCGGCTCGGGCGTGACACTCGGCGGTACTGGCGCGGAAACGTGCGCACTCAAGTAGCGCCAAATATATCGCTCCGATACTATCGCCGGAGGTGTCGAAGTGTCGTAACGGCCGAGCAAAGGAGGTGACCCGGTGCTGGAGCTCGCGATCTTGGGTCTTCTCCTCGAGTCCCCCATGCACGGTTACGAACTGCGCAAACGACTGACGGGCCTGCTCGGGGCATTCCGCGCCTTCTCGTACGGCTCGCTCTACCCGGCACTGCGCCGGATGCAGACCGACGGATTGATCGTCGAAGACACCGCCCCCGCGGGGACCACGGTGTTGCGCCGCGCCCGCCGGGTGTACCAACTGACCGATACCGGCCGCCAGCGGTTCGCCGAACTGGTGGCCGACACCGGCCCGCAGAACTACACCGACGACGGCTTCGGTGTGCACCTTGCATTCTTCAACCGCACACCGGCCGAGGCACGGATGCGGATCCTGGAAGGCCGCCGGCGCCAGGTGGAGGAACGACGCGAAGGTCTGCGGGAGGCCATCGCGCGGGCGAGCAATTCGTTCGACCGCTACACGAAACAACTGCATCAGCTGGGCCTGGAGTCCAGCGAGCGGGAAGTCAAGTGGCTCAACGAGCTGATCGCCGCTGAGCGGGTGGCCCAGAGCCACCCAGACCAGGCCTGACGCGGCCAGCAGTACCTGAACAGCAGCCAGTAGAAGTACGAGTTAGGAGAACGTCCCATGACGGAGCACAACGGAGCGTCGACAGATGTGCGGGTCGCTATTGTCGGCGTCGGCAACTGCGCGTCCTCACTGGTCCAGGGCGTGCAGTACTACCAGGACGCTGACGCGAACGCCACCGTTCCCGGCCTGATGCACGTGAAGCTCGGCCCTTATCACGTGCGCGACGTGAAGTTCGTCGCCGCGTTCGACGTCGACGCCAAGAAGGTGGGCTTCGACCTGTCCGAAGCGATCTTCGCCTCGGAGAACAACACCATCAAGATCGCCGACGTGCCGCCGACCGACGTCGTGGTGCAGCGCGGCCCGACACTGGACGGCATCGGCAAGTACTACGCCGAGACCATCGAGATCTCCGACGAGCAGCCCGTCGACGTCGTCAAGATCCTCAAGGACAACAAGGTCGACGTGCTGGTCTCCTACCTGCCGGTGGGCTCCGACGAGGCCGACAAGTTCTACGCCCAGTGCGCCATCGACGCCAAGGTCGCGTTCGTCAACGCCCTGCCGGTGTTCATCGCCTCGGACCCGGTCTGGGCCAAGAAGTTCGAGGACGCCGGTGTTCCGATCGTCGGCGACGACATCAAGAGCCAGGTCGGTGCGACCATCACCCACCGCGTGATGGCCAAGCTGTTCGAAGACCGCGGCGTCACGCTGGACCGCACCTATCAGCTGAACGTCGGCGGCAACATGGACTTCAAGAACATGCTCGAGCGTGAGCGTCTGGAGTCCAAGAAGGTTTCCAAGACCCAGGCCGTGACGTCCAACCTCACCGGCTCGCTGGCCGGCAAAGTCGAGGACAAGAACGTCCACATCGGCCCGTCGGACCACGTCGCGTGGCTCGACGACCGCAAGTGGGCCTACGTCCGCCTCGAGGGTCGCGCCTTCGGCGACGTGCCGCTGAACCTTGAGTACAAGCTCGAGGTGTGGGATTCGCCGAACTCGGCCGGCATCATCATCGACGCCGTGCGTGCCGCGAAGATCGCCAAGGACCGCGGTATCGGCGGCCCGATCATCCCCGCGTCGGCCTACCTGATGAAGAGCCCGCCCAAGCAGCTGGCCGATGACATCGCGCGCACAGAGCTCGAGGAATTCATCGCCGGTCAGTAATTCTCAGCACGAGAGTGCGGTCAGATCCGACTGGGACGCCCCATCGCGATCTGGCCGCACTTTCGCGTTAGATGGACCGGGTGATCTCCGATGACGCGCTGATCGGACTCGACGAGTTCGCCCTGCTGCCCGAGAATGCCGAGCAGGCCGGCGTGAGCGACGAATTGCCGCCGGTCACCCGGATCGAGTCCGGCCCGATCAGCGCGCTGAAGTGGGGTGCCGAGCCGCCGCGGATCGTGTTCCTGCACGGTGGCGGCCAAAACGCGCACACCTGGGACACCGTCATCCTCGGCCTGGGCGTCCCGGCGCTGGCCATCGATCTGCCCGGCCACGGCCGCTCGGCCTGGCGAGACGACGGCGACTACGGCCCCCGGCTCAACGCCGACACGCTGCGGCCAATCCTGAACGACTGGGCCCCCAGCCCACGACTGGTGGTGGGGATGTCGCTGGGTGGACTGACAGCGCTGCGCATCGCCGCCCTCGAGCCGGCGCTGGTTCCCGAACTGGTCCTCGTCGACGTCACGCCGTCCGCCCCGGAACGTCATGAACAGATGAGCCAGGCCCAGCTGGGCGCGGTCGCGTTGACGCAAGGCGAACGCACGTTCCCGAGCTTCGCCGCGATGCTGGACGTCACCGTCGCCGCCTCGCCCACCCGAAGCCGGGACTCGCTGCGCCGCGGCGTCTTTCACAATTCGAAGCAGCTGCCCGACGGCACCTGGACCTGGCGCTACGACTCCTTCCGCAAGCGCGCCGACTCAGGCGAGGGGCTACCGGCGTCGTTCGCCGGTTTGTGGGGCGACGTCCCGTCCATCACGATGCCCACCACGCTGGTGCGGGGCGCCAATTCGTTCTTCGTCAACGACGAGGACGCCGACGAATTCGCCCGCAATGCACCGGGTTTCCAGCGGGTGATCATGGTCCCCGACTCCGGTCACTCCGTACAGGGTGACCAGCCGCGCGCGCTTGTCGAGATACTGCGCGGCGTGCTCGCCGGCTGAGCCGTCCCCCGCTGGGAATACCGGCGTCGCGCGATACGTACGGTTGAGATACGTACGGTTGAGGTGTGACCTATCCCATTCGCATCGGCGTGCAACTGCAGCCGCAACATGCCCCCGACTACAACCAGATCCGCGATGCCGTCCGCCGCTGTGAGGACATCGGCGTGGACGTGGTCTTCAACTGGGACCACTTCTACCCGCTGTTCGGCGACCCCGATGGTGCGCACTTCGAGTGCTGGACCATGCTGGGCGCCTGGGCCGAGCAGACCTCCCGCGTCGAGATCGGCGCGCTGGTCTCCTGCAACTCCTACCGCAACCCGGAACTGCTGGCCGACATGGCCCGCACCGTCGACCACATCTCCGGCGGCCGGCTGATCCTCGGTATCGGGTCAGGCTGGAAGCAGAAGGACTACGACGAGTACGGCTACGAGTTCGGCACCGCGGGCAGCCGCCTCGACGACCTCGCGGGCGCACTGCCACGGATCAAGTCCCGGCTGGCCAACCTGAATCCGGCCCCGACCCGGGACATCCCGATCCTCATCGGTGGACAGGGTGAGAAGAAGACGCTGCGCCTGGTCGCCGAGCACGGCGACATCTGGCACGGGTTCACCAACGCCGAGACCTACCCCGGCAAGGCCGAGGTGCTCGACCGTCACTGCTCCGACGTCGGCCGCGACCCCGCCAAGATCGAACGGTCATCGGGCGTCGAGGGCCGCGACCGCGACACCATCGTCGCCAACGCCGAGGCGCTCACCGGACTCGGCGTGACTCTGCTGACCGTCGGCTGCGACGGACCGGACTACGACCTCGGCGCCGCCGAGGCTTTGGTGCGCTGGCGCGACAGCCGTTAGCAGGGATCGAACTCCAGCGGCAGGGATTCCAGCCCGAAGGTGCCGGCGGGCCACAACGTGGTGGCCTCGCCGGCCAACCGGTAATCCGGGATGCGCGCGTGGAATTCCTCGATGGTGAGCCGTAATTCGCGGCGGGCCAGGTGCGAACCCAGGCACCGGTGGATACCGCCGCCGAAGCCGAGGTGCACGGCCTTGGCGCTCAGGTCCATCTCGTTTGCGGTGTAGGCATACGGTCCGTCGCGGTTGGCGGTGAACAGCATCAGCATGACCTGCGAATTCGCCGGGATCGTCACGCCTTCGACCTCGACGTCGGCGGTCGTTACGCGCGGCACACCGGGCACCGGGCCATCGAGACGCAGCACCTCTTCGATGAACGGCGGGATCAGCGACGGGTCTGCTGTCAACCGGTGACGCAGCACCGGATCGTTGGCCAGGTTGAGCAGAGCGAAGCCGATGGCACCGGTGACGGTGTCGAGTCCGGCCAGGACGATCAGGAAGCACAGCCCCAAGATCTCGGCATCGGTCCACGCCTCGTCGCCGTCGAGGGCCAGGATGTTGCTGAGCATGTCGTCGCCCGGGTGGCTCCGCTTGATCTCCAGCTGTTCGGCCAGGAAGGTGAAAAGGGCTATGCTGCAGTCGATTACCGACTGTGACTGCTCGCTACCCAGTGATGCGATGTCGGCACCCTTGATGATCCCGCTGACCCAGCCGAGGAACTTGGGCAGGTGCTCCAACGGCAGCCCGAACAGCGTCAAGATGGCCTGGGTGGGGAACTTGTAGGACAGGTCGGCGACGACGTCGCAACAACCCAGCGGAGCGAACTTGTCGATGTGCCCGCGCAGCTGTGCCCGCAGTTCCCCATCCATCGCTTCCATGCGTTTGGGTCCGAACATCGGGTCCAGCACCCGTCGATAGTCCGCGTGCTTCGGCGGATCGATCGCGATCGGGATCATCGAGATGGCGTTGGCAACGCCGTCGAAAGCTTTCGCCGACGAGAACAACTCGGGGTGCTTCTGGGCGAAGCGGACCCCCTCGTAACTGGTGATCAACCACATCTGCCCGACCCGATACACCGGGCCCGGTCTACGCAGATGGTCCACGGCCGCCGTGCGCCCGCTCGGGACCGGCGTAGCCGCGTAGTAGCCGTCGGGCATTTCCGTCGTCGTCATGGTCGGAGAGTAACGAGACTCACAGTCTCGTTACCTGGGATTGCCCGAGATACCCGCAAGTAACCGGCAGGATTGCCACAAGTGCACTCGTCTGGTCACCCCGGAGAGGGAAATGCCCAAACGGTATGGGGTCAAAGAGAAAGACCTGGTTGTCGCCCACGTCCTGGACTTACTGCTCACCGGTCGGCTGCGGTCGGGAGATCGCGTGGACCGCAACAAGATCACGGCTGCCCTGGGTCTGAGTCGGGTGCCCGTCCAAGAAGCCCTCAACCAACTCGCACACGACGGCATCCTTGAGTCGCGCTATCACCGCGGCGCGTTCGTCCACCGCTTCGATGCCGACGTCCTGCGCGAACACCATGAAGTCCACGGCCTACTGACCGGTGCTGCATCCGCGCGGGCCGCCGCCGATCCCCGGCCCGACGTCCTCGACCGGCTCGCCGAGCCGATAGCCGTCATGCGCGCCTCATCCGACTCACGGGCCTTCCTCAACGCGGCCGACCTCTTCAGAGCCATCGTCCTCGACGAGTACGCCGGCCCGCGACTGAGCGCGGGCATTCGGGCCTCGCGCGGGTTCATGCCCCACGAATTCTGGGCCAGCTACCCGGACACGGTGAACCAGCTTTTGCCGCTCGCCGAAGCTGAACACGCCGCGATCCACCGCCGTGATCCCTCATCCGCCCGGCAGGCCTGCCTGGACCGCACCGACCTGATGGCCGACGTTCTCATCGGGGACCTGCGCCGACGTGGGGTGCTCACCGACTTGGGTTCCGTCTGATCGCAAGGCGCGACGGGATTGCCGCGGGCAGTACCTTGCTAATGATGGCTGAACTCTGCGACCGGGCACCGCGGGCCGGCATACGCCTGGCGGCACTGCTCTCGGTCCTGTTGATGATCGCCGGCCTGGTGGCCGCCGCGCCGGCGGGGGCAGACCAGTGCGCGCCGCCGGGGGTCGAGTCGGCCAGCGCGCTGCCGACGAACCTCGCCGCCGCAGCCAAGGGGCCGGACGAGGACAAATACACCACCGCCACGGCGCAGCCGTTGACGTCGGTCAACCGTGACGCACTCGGCCTGGTCACGCCCGGCACGCTGACGGTCGGCACGCTGTCGGATGCACCGCCGAGCATCTGCATCGACTCGAAAGGACAGTTCACCGGATTCGACAACGAACTGCTGCGGGCGATCGCCGACAAGCTCGGCTTGAAGATCTCGTTCGTCGGCACCGAGTTCTCCGGTCTGCTCGCCCAAGTCGCCGCCCGCCGCTTCGACGTCGGGTCGTCGTCGATCACCACCACCGACGCGCGCCGGCGCACCGTGGGTTTCACCAACGGCTACGACTTCGGCTACTTCTCCCTCGTGGTGCCGTCCGGTTCGGCCATCACCGGATTTCAACAACTCGGCCCCGGCCAGCGAATCGGCGTGGTGCAGGGCACCGTTCAAGAGGCCTACCTCGTCGATACCCTGCACCTGCAACCGGTGAAGTTCCCGGACTACAACACCGTCTACGCCAGCCTCAAGACCCGCCAGATCGACGCCTGGGTGGCGCCCTCGCAGCAGGCGGTCGGCACGGTCAAGCCCGGCGATCCGGCTCAGATCGTCGAAAACACCTTCAGCTTGGACAATTTCGTCGCCTACGCGGTCGCGAACGAGAACAAGCCGCTGATCGACGCCCTCAACTCCGGCTTGGACGCCGTGATCGCCGACGGCACGTGGTCGAAGCTGTACTCGGAGTGGGTGCCGCGTGCTCTGCCGCCGGGCTGGAAGCCGGGCTCGAAAGCGGCGCCGGTTCCGCAGCTGCCTGACTTCGCCGCGATCGCCGCCGCGCACCAGAAACCCGCCTCGGTCGGGGTGGCGCCGAAATCGGTGCTGACCCAACTGCGGGAGTCGTTCCTGGATTGGGACCTCTACAAGAGGGCCATCCCGGACCTATTGACCACCGGGTTGCCCAACACGCTGATCCTGACGGTGTGCGCCAGCGTGATCGGACTGCTGCTCGGCATGGTGCTGGCCGTGGCAGGGATCTCCCGGTCGCGGTGGCTGCGCTGGCCGGCCCGGATCTACACCGATATTTTCCGGGGGCTGCCCGAGGTGGTGATCATCCTGCTGATCGGGCTGGGCATCGGGCCGGTCGTGGGTGGCATCACGGACAACAACCCCTTCCCGCTCGGTATCGCCGCACTCGGGCTGATGGCCGCGGCCTACATCGGCGAGATCTTCCGCTCCGGCATCCAGAGTGTGGATGCCGGGCAGCTGGAAGCGTCCCGTGCGCTGGGGTTCAGTTACTCCTCCTCAATGCGGTTGGTGGTGGTCCCCCAAGGCGTCCGCCGGGTGCTGCCCGCCCTGGTGAACCAGTTCATCTCGCTGCTCAAAGCGTCGTCGCTGGTGTACTTCCTGGGTCTGGTGGCCAGCCAGCGCGAGCTGTTCCAGGTGGGTCGCGATCTCAACGCACAGACCGGCAACCTGTCGCCGTTGGTGGCGGCGGGCCTGTTCTACCTGTTGCTGACCATCCCGTTGACGCACTTGGTCAACTACATCGACGCCCGGTTGCGCCGCGGCCGAACGCAATCCGACGAGGATCCGCTGGCGCCGAGCGCAACGAGCCAGGAGATGGTGTGATGGCCTCGCTTCCTGAACCGGTCTCGTTGGCCTGCAAGGATATTCATCTCGCCTTCGGCCCCAACAAGGTGTTGCGCGGTGTGAACTTGGACGTGCCCGCCGGTACCACGACGGCGGTCATCGGCCCGTCGGGCTCAGGGAAATCCACCCTGCTGCGCACCCTCAACCGGCTCTACGAACCCGACCGCGGGGACATCCTGCTGGACGGCAAGTCGGTGCTGACCGACGATCCCGACGCGTTGCGCCAGCGCATCGGCATGGTGTTCCAGCAGTTCAACCTGTTCCCGCATCGCAGCGTGGTGGACAACGTCGCGCTCGGGCCACGCAAACTCAAGGGGCTGTCGGCCGGCGAATCCCGCGAGCTGGCGCTGGCCCAGCTGGACCGGGTCGGTTTGAAGCACAAAGCCGAGGTGCGACCGGCCACGCTGTCCGGTGGTCAGCAGCAGCGGGTGGCGATCGCGCGGGCGCTGGCGATGGCGCCGCAGGTGATGTTCTTCGACGAGGCGACTTCGGCGCTCGACCCCGAACTGGTCAAAGGGATCCTGGCGCTGATCGCCGAGCTCGGCTCGGACGGGATGACGATGGTCGTGGTCACCCATGAGATGGGGTTCGCCCACTCGACCGCGGAGTCGGTGGTCTTCATGGACTACGGCCAGGTGATCGAATCCGGGCCGCCCGATCAGATCTTCAGCGCCGCCGAGACCGAGCGTCTGCAGCGTTTCCTGTCGCAAGTTCTCTAACTCGGGCGCGTAATGGCGCGTATCGCGCGGTTGACAACCGCGGACAGGTTAGACTAGCGAACTATGATTGAGGCCGAGCCGCAGGTCACTGACCTGTCCGGGGACCTGCAGCGGGTCCTGTCGAAGCTCTTTTCGGTCTTGCGCCGCGCCGACACCAAGTCCACCACCGCCGGAGCCGACCTCACCCTCGCACAGCTGTCCATCCTGCTGACCCTGCTGGATCAGGGTCCGATCCGGATGACCGAGCTGGCCGCACGCGAACGGGTGCGCACCCCAACCACCACAGTGGCGATCCGCCGGCTGGAAAAGCTCGGACTGGTCAAGCGGTCGCGTGACCCCTCGGACCTGCGGGCCGTTCTCGTCGAGGTGACGCCGCAGGGGCTGGTGCAGCATCGCGAAGCGCTGGCGGTCCGGCGGGCGAACCTGGCCGCGTTGCTCTCGAAGCTGAGCGACGAGGAGCGCGAGACCTTGGCCAAGGCACTGCGACCGCTGGAGCGGTTGGCCGAGCAGGCCGAAAGCTAGTTCAGCCCCGGCGGGCAGGAGCGAAGCGACTCGGGGAGCTAGCCGAGCCAATCGAGGACCGCGGCCGCGGTCCAGGACTGTTGCATGCTGCCCAGCGGCTCGCCGGTGAACGGTTCGTAGTACTCGGCGAAGGTACCGTCGCTGGCCTGTCGAAGGCCTTCCTGGCGCAGCAACAGCGAGCGCTCCGACCATCCGCGGCGCGCGAACGCCCACGAGAACAACCATGTCAGCACCGGCCAGACCGGCCCGCGCCAATACTCGCGCGACCGAAAGTCCTTGGACACCGGCGATGTCGACGGGATCACCGCGTACCGCAGGTCCGGATGCCCGCAGAACCGCGGGCCTTCCAGTACCCGCAACAACGCCCGTTCCCGGTCGTGCGGTAGGCCGCCGCACAGCAGCGGAGCGAACTGCGCGGCGGTCTCCGTCGCAATCCACTTGTCGGCTCTCACGTCGAAATCGCGTGCGGCGCCGGTCCTTTGATCAGTGGTCTCGACGACGCCGGCCCGGAACCGCTCGGCCCACGAGTAGAGGTCGCGGACGTCGGCGTGGGGCCGCTTGTAGTCCTCGCCGATATTGGCCAGCACATCGCAGGCGACCGCGAAAATCGCTGACACGAAGACATCTTCGACCGCGAAGCTCATCACCTTCGGCAGCAGATCGTCGTCGTAGCGGACCGACTTCATCTCCTCGAGCAGCCACAGATACCGGTCGTACTCGGTGTCCGACGGGCGCTGGCTGGCGTCGGTGACAATGTGGGTGTCCTCGCGCTGATACTCCGGGAGGTTCCCCGGAATCACGTTGGCGTAGGCGGAATCCCAGCGCGGCGAGTTGTCCATGCCGGACTCCCAGCCGTGATACAGCGTGACGCGACCGTGCTCGTTCTGATCGCGGGCCTCGGCCAGCCATCGGTGCCAGCGCACCAGATCCGGCCACCGACGATCCAGAAACGACTCGGCGACCGCGCGGGTGGAACGGCCCCTGGTGCGGGCTCGGTCCAGAATGCGTTGCACCGCAATGGCATGCACCGGCGGCTGGGTGATCCCCGAGGTGTGCCTGGTGCGCGGGGCGTGCGCTGCCAATGCCGACGTGGCCCAGCGGGCCGGGCCGGGGAAGTATCCGTCGACGCCGTTGGCGAACACGATGTGCGGGATCATCCCGTTGGTCCACTGCGCGGACAGCAGGGTGTCCAGTTCGACGACAGCGCGCTCGACGCTCAGCGGTGCCAGGCCGACCGCGACGAACGCGGCGTCCCAACTCCACATGTGCGGGTAGAGCAGCGGCGCCGCGGAGGTCATCACACCCAGGTCGTTACCGCGCAGCAGGTAGGCCGCGCGGGCCGCCAACTGTGTCGGGCCGAAGCTCGGGTCATATGCCACGCGTTCATTCTGCGGCGCGAACCTGCGAAACGCAGATCGGTAGGGTAAGTGAATGGCGATCGGTGGGCAGGAGCGAAGCGACCCCGGTAAGAAAACAGCCTTGATCACCGGTGCCAGTGGCGGGATCGGATCGGCTATTGCCGATGCGCTGGCCCCCACCCACACCCTGCTGCTGGCGGGCCGTCCGTCTGACCGCCTGGACGCCGTCGCCACCCGTCTCGGTGCCACCACCTGGCCGTTGGACCTCACCGATCCCGCCGGGATCGAAGCCGCCGCCGAGCCACTCGCCGAACTGGACGTGCTGGTCCACAACGCCGGCGTCGCCTACCCGGGACGGTTCGACGAGTCGACGCCCGAGCAGTGGCGGGCCTGCTTCGAGGTCAACGTGACCGGCGCCGTCGCTCTCACCCAGGCGCTGCTCCCGGCGCTGCGCGCGGCGCGCGGGCACGTCGTGTTCATCAACTCCGGCGCCGGTCTGAACGCCTCACCCGGACTGGCTGCCTACTCGGCCAGCAAGTTCGCCCAGCGGGCGTTCGCCGATTCACTGCGCGCCGACGTCCCCGAGTTGCGGGTCACCAGCGTGCACCCAGGCCGGGTCGACACCGAGATGCAGCAGGACCTGGTCGCCTACGAAGGCGGGCAGTACGACCCGGCGAAGTTCCTCAAGCCGGAAACCGTCGCGCGGATCGTCGCCGAGGTGATCGCCGGCCCGCCCGACGCGCACACCCACCAGGTGGTGGTTCGGCCGCGCGGTTAGCCTCGCGCCGAGATCGACGTTTTGCGGCGATCTACTCGCACTTTCCCTGCCAGTTGTCGGTTTGGGCGAAAAGGGGGTGGGTCAGACGACGAGGTTCACCAGCCGGCCCGGCACCACGATGACCTTCTTCGGGGTGGCACCTGCCAGGAAGGCCTGGACCTTCTCGTCGGCGAGCGCGGCCGCTTCGAGGCCGGCCTTGTCGGCGTCGGCGGCAACGGTGATGCGTCCGCGCACCTTGCCGTTGACCTGCACCGGGTACTCGACGGTGTCGGTGACCAGATACTGCGGGTCGGCGACCGGAAACGGTCCGTGCGCCAACGACTTCGAATGGCCCAGCCGCTGCCAGAGTTCCTCGGCCAGGTGCGGCGACAGCGGCGCGACCATCAAGACCAGCGGCTGCAGCGCCGCCCGCGCAGTGACGCCCTCCTTGGTGAGGTGGTTGGTGTACTCGATCAGCTTGGCCGCGGCGGTGTTGTTGCGCAGGCCCGCATAGTCCTCGGACACACCCTCGATCGTGCGGTGCAGCAGCCGCAGGGTGTCCTCGTCGAGCGCCTCGTGTTCGGAAGCCCTTGTCTCACCGGTGGACTCGTCGACCACAAGCCGCCACACCCGCTGCAGAAAGCGGTAGGCGCCGACGACATCCTTGGTCGCCCACGGCCGAGACGCCTCCAGCGGGCCCATCGACATCTCGTACACCCGCAGCGTGTCCGCTCCGTAGCCGTCGCAGATCTCGTCCGGGGAGATCGAGTTCTTCAGGCTCTTGCCGATCTTGCCGAACTCCTGGAACACCTCTATGTCGCCGTCGTCACCGGGCAGGAAGAACTTCCCGTCCCGCTCGACGACGTCGGCCGCCGGCACGTACGCGCCGCGGGAGTCGGTGTAGGCGAAGGCCTGGATGTAACCCTGGTTGACCAGGCGGCGGTATGGCTCGCGAGAGCTGACGTGTCCGAGGTCGTGCAGCACCTTGTGCCAGAAGCGCGAGTACAGCAGGTGCAGTACCGCATGCTCGACGCCACCGACATAGAGGTCCACTCCCCCGGGATCTGCCGGGCCGTGCTCGGCCGGTCGCGGGCCCATCCAGTACTGCTCGTTCTCCTTGGCGCAGAACTCGTTTGGATTGTGCGGGTCGGCGTAGCGCAGTTCGTACCAGGAGCTGCCCGCCCACTGCGGCATCACGTTGGTGTCGCGAGTGTAGGTCTGCAGGCCGTCACCGAGGTCCAGTTCCACCGTCACCCAGTCGGTGGCTTTGTTCAGCGGCGGGGACGGCTCGCTGTCGGCGTCGTCCGGGTCGAACATCACCGGTGAGTAGTCGGCGATATCGGGCAACTCCACCGGGAGTGCCGATTCGGGCAGCGGGTACGCCCGGCCGTCGGCGTCGTACACAATCGGGAACGGCTCGCCCCAGTACCGCTGCCGCGCGAAAAGCCAGTCCCGCAGTTTGTATTCGACGCGGGCGCGTCCGCGGCCGTCCGCCTCCAGCCGCTCGGTGATCGCGCTCTTGGCGTCCGCGACGCTCAGGCCGTCAAGGTAGCTCGAGTTCACCAGCGCACCGTCACCGGAATACGCGGCCTCGGAAATATCTCCGCCCGAGATGACTTCCACGATCGGCAGACCGAATTCGGTGGCGAACTCCCAGTCGCGCTGATCGTGTCCGGGGACGGCCATGATCGCGCCGGTGCCGTAGCCGACCAGGACGTAGTCGGCGATGAAGACCGGAACTTGTTGTCCGTCAGCCGGATTGATCGCGGACGTGCCGAGGAACACGCCGGTCTTGGTCTTGTTCTCCTGGCGTTCCAGATCGGACTTGGCCGCGATCGAGCGCCGATAGGCCGCCACCGCCACGGCCGGGGTGTCGGCGCCGTTGGTCCACCGCGGGTCCACACCGTCCGGCCACTGCGCGGCCGTGAGCTGGTCCACCAGCTCGTGCTCGGGAGCCAGCACCAGGTAGGTCGCGCCGAAAAGAGTGTCGGGCCGGGTGGTGAAGACCTCGATGTCCGCGCCGTCGGCGTCGAACAACACCGACGCTCCGGTGGATCGACCGATCCAGTTGCGCTGCATGGTCTTGACCTTCTCCGGCCAGTCCAGCACCTCGAGATCGTCGAGCAGCCGATCGGAGTAGGCGGTGATGCGCATCATCCACTGCCGCAACCGCTTCCGGAACACCGGGAAGTTGCCGCGCTCACTGCGGCCGTCGGAGGTGACCTCCTCGTTGGCCAACACGGTGCCCAGCCCCGGGCACCAGTTCACCAGCGAATCGGCCAGATAGACCAGCCGGTAGCCGTCGATGACGTCGGCTCGCTCACCCGCGGAAAGGGTGGCCCACTGCCTGCCGTCATCGAGAGTGCGCGCACCGGAATCGAATTCGGCGACCAGATCGGCGATCGGACGGGCCTTGTTCTGGTCGGTGTCGAACCAGGCGTTGTAGATCTGTAGGAAGATCCACTGAGTCCACTTGTAGAAGTCCACGTCGGTGGTCGAGAAGCTGCGCCGCTGGTCGTGCCCCAGACCGAGTCTGCCCAGCTGGCGGCGAAAATTGACGATATTGGCCTCGGTGCGGATCCGCGGATGGGTACCGGTCTGGATCGCGTACTGCTCGGCGGGCAGGCCGAAGGCGTCGAAACCCAACGCGTGCAACACATTGCGTCCGGTCATCCGGAAGTAGCGCGCATAGACATCGGTGGCGATGTAACCCAGCGGATGCCCGACGTGCAGGCCCTCACCGGAGGGGTAGGGGAACATGTCCTGGACGAACATCTTGTCGTCGGGAACCGCCGAACCGTCGGCGGGTGCCAGTGACCCGACCGGGTTCGGCACATCGAAGGTGCCCCACGACTGCCAGTTGTCCTGCCAAGTGCGCTCGATCCGGCCGGCCAGCTCGGCGGTGTAGCGGAACCGCGGGGTGTCGGCGTCGGCGCTGCCCTGCGGTGCGGCGGTCGGGGTTTCGGTCACGCACACAGGGTATAAGGGCCGCTCGCGGGTCCACCCTCGCGATAGCGCTGTGTGACCCCGGTCGCACCCTGTGCAACAGCCCGGTCTCGGATGGATTGCAGTGCGGTCGACGGTTGGTTCCAGGTCTGTTCCAGCCCTATCCGGGCTGCCCGGCAGGCCGATACAGTCGGCCTCCTGACAAGGGGCCTCACCTGGCCCGACCGTGTCGAAAAGGACAGCTGCGATGATCACGAATGCCCGTAACTGGCGGGTGGTAGTAGGTGGGATGGCCGCCGGTACAGCCGCCGTCCTCGGTTTCACCGGCGCGAACGCGTCAGCGGATCCGGTCGTTCCCGTTCTGCCCGCGCCCGTCACCGTCACCCAGACCGTCACCGTCGCCCCCGAGGTCGCGGCCGCGAACGCGGTCCCCGCCGCAGTGCCCGCGGCGGCACCGGCCGCCGTCCCCCAGGTCGCCGCTGTTCCGCAGGCCGCCGCCCCGGCCGTCGCGCCTGCCGTGGCGCCTGCCGTGGCCGCACCGGAGACCCTGGCCCCCGCCGCGTCCGGCACCCTTGCCGACTTCTTCAAGGACAAGGGCGTCAAGATGGAGCCGCAGAAGGCCAGCGGCTTCACCGCGCTCAACCTGGTGCTGCCGATGCCGCGCGGCTGGACCGTCGTGCCCGACCCGAACGTCCCCGACGCGTTCACCGTGCTCGCCGACCGGCTCGGCGGTGACGGTCTGTACACCTCGAACGCACAGCTGAAGGTGTACAAGCTGGTCGGCGACTTCGATCCGAAGGAAGCCATCACCCACGGCTATGTGGACAGCCAGCAGCTGTTCAACTGGCAGGCGACCGACGCCTCGCTGGCCGATTTCGGCGGTTTCCCGTCTTCGCTCATCGAGGGCACCTACCGCGAGAACGACATGACGCTGAACACCTCACGCCGCCACGTCATCGCCCAGTCCGGCCCGGACCGCTACCTGGTGTCGCTGTACGTGACGACC
Source organism: Mycolicibacterium aromaticivorans JS19b1 = JCM 16368 (assembly GCF_000559085.1). NCBI lineage: Bacteria > Bacillati > Actinomycetota > Actinomycetes > Mycobacteriales > Mycobacteriaceae > Mycobacterium > Mycolicibacterium aromaticivorans. Next base: position 2,660,619 of record NZ_JALN02000001.1, read on the forward strand.
GCCGCCAACCAGGTGGTCGCCACCGCTGACGCGACCGACGCCATCGTCAACGGCTTCCGGGTGGCGTCGCCGACGGCCGCGCCGCCCCCCGCTCCGGCACCCGCAGCGGCACCGCTGGCCGATGCGTCGGCGCCGGCCCCCGCGCCCGCTCCGGCCGTCCTTCCCCCGGTGCCCGCTCTGCCGCACTGAACCCGGGCTCGTATTGTGGCCCCATGTTCATCGTCGGCCTGGTGTGCCTGGCAATGGCCGTCCTCGTCGGCGGCTCAGGCGCGTGGACGCTGACCCGACCGCCCAGCGCTGACGTCACCGCGCAGGTGATGCGTGCGGTCGCACCGACCCAGTTGGCCGCCGCCGTCATGCTGGCCGCCGGCGGAGCCGTCGCCCTCGCCGCGCCCGCGCGTACCGGGCTGCTGGTCCTGATCGTGTGCGTGATCGGCGCGGTCGGAACGATCGGCGCCGGGTCCTGGCAAGGCGCCCGATACGCCGCCAGACGAGAAGCTCAGGCCGGCGGCTGCGCGGGGAGCTGCGCGAGCTGCACTCTGTCCTGCAAGTGAGTCACTCGGCGACCTGATGAGGGCGCTGCGTCGCGGCTCCGGAGTCGACCCGTTCCTGCTGCTGCTCATCGCGGTCGTCCTGCTGGCCACTGTGCTGCCTGCCCGCGGTGCGGCGGCCGACGCACTGTCGCTGATCACCAAGATCGTCATCGCCCTGCTGTTCCTGCTGTACGGCGCCCGGCTGTCCCCACAGCAGGCCTGGCACGGGGTACGGCAGTGGAAGCTGCACCTGCTGGTGCTGTCCACCACGTTCGTGGTGTTCCCGCTGCTCGGGCTCGCGGCCCGAGCGCTGGTTCCGTCGGTGCTGACCGACGATCTGTACACCGGCCTGCTGTTCCTGTGCCTGGTGCCGTCGACCGTGCAGTCCTCGATCGCGTTCACCTCGATGGCACGCGGGCACGTGTCGGCGGCGATCGTCAGCGCGTCGCTGTCGAACATCGTCGGCGTCTTCCTCACACCGCTGCTCGTTCTGGTGCTGATGCCGCTCGGCGGGGCACCCCGGGTCGACGGGTCGGCGGTGGCAGACATCGTGCTGCAGCTGTTGGCGCCGTTCGCCGCAGGTCAGCTGCTGCGCCGGTGGTTGGCGCCGGTGGTGACCCGGCACGCGGCGTTGACCAAGGTCGTCGACCGCGGCTCGATCCTGCTGATCGTCTACGCCGCGTTCTCGGTGGGGATGGCCGAGCACATCTGGAGCAGCGTGCAGCCGTGGCGGGTGGTGGCCGTCGCCGCGGTTAGCGCGGTGGTGCTGGCGGCGGTGCTGGCCTTCACCTGGATCACCGGCAGACTGACCCGGCTAGATCGCGCGGATGCGATCGTGCTGTTGTTCTGCGGGTCGAAAAAGAGTCTGGCCTCCGGGCTGCCGATGGCACTCGTGCTGTTCCCCGCCGCCAGCGTGGGCTTGATCATGTTGCCGCTGATGCTGTTTCACCAGATCCAGCTGTTCGTCTGCGCGGTGATCGCCACCCGGCTTGGCCGCGGGGCGACGGCAGTCAGTTCCGGCTGACGTCGATCGGATGGGTCGCCAGCAGCGACAGCGGTAACGGCTGGCGCCGCAACACCCGCGACCACAAGTCCACCCGCTGCTCGACCAGCACATCGGAAGGCAACGCGGACAACACAATCCAGTCGTCGCGTTCGATCTCGCCCTCCAGCTGGCCGATGGTCCAGCCGGAGTAGCCTGCGAAGATCCGCACCCCCTCGACGGCCGGGGCGATCAGATCGGGGTCGGCGTCCAAGTCGATCATCACCATTCGGCCGGCAACATGGCGCATACCGGGCATGCCCTGCGGATCGGTGCCCACCCGCAGCGTGCCCAGACACAGCGCGGCGTCACGCTTGACCGGCCCGCCGATGAACATCGTCTTGGGCTTGGCGGCCAATTTCGACCACTGCGGCAACACGTTGTAGACAGCGGTCTCACTGGGGCGGTTGAGCACCACACCCAAAGTGCCGCCGTCGTTGTGCTCGACGACGTAGATCACGCTGCGCCGAAACGTCGGCTCCATGAGATCGGTGTTGGCCAGCAGCAACGTTCCCGGTCGTACCCGATTCGCCGCAGGCGCGACGAAATCTTCGGGGTCCTCGGACTGTGCCACCCCACCATCATGGCATCAGGTAGGTGTTGCTGTGGTAACGGGCGCGTGTGGATATTTGTACTGTTGGTCCGATGGTCGACGCCCGCGCACCCGGTTCGCTCTGGCGATCCGTGCGCAGCCTGCCCGAGTTCTGGCGGTTGCTCGAGTTGCGGACCGCCAGCCAATTCGGTGACGGGTTGTTTCAGGCCGGGCTCGCCGGCGGGTTGTTGTTCAACCCGGAACGAGCGGCCGATCCGTGGGCGGTAGCGGGCGCATTCGCGGTGCTGTTCCTGCCGTACTCGATCGTCGGCCCGTTCGCCGGAGCACTGCTGGACCGCTGGGATCGCCGGGCGGTCCTGGTCGCGGCGAACCTGGCCCGGCTGGTATTGGTCGTCGGCGTCGCCGTGCTGCTGGCTGTCGGGGCCAGTGACCTGACCGTGCTGTGCGGTGCGCTGATCGTCAACGGCTTCAGCCGGTTCGTCACCTCAGGACTGTCGGCGGCGCTGCCACACGTCGTGCCGCGCCAGTCCGTCGTGGTGATGAACTCCGTCGCGACGGCCACCGGAGCCACCGCCACATTCCTGGGCGCGAACTTCATGCTGTTGCCGCGCTGGCTGTTCGGCTCCGGCGATGCGGGCGCGGCCACCATCATGTCGATGGTGGCGGTGCCGATCGCGGTCGCGTTCGTGTTGTCGCTGCGCTTCCCGCGGCACGTGCTCGGGCCTGACGACACCGCCCGCGCCGTGCACGGTTCGGTGTTCTACGCCGTCACCACCGGGTGGATCTACGGCGCGCGCACGGTGCTGACCACGCCCACCGTCGCTGCCACACTGTCCGGCCTCGCCAGCCACCGGATGGTGTTCGGCATCAACACCCTGCTGGTGCTGGTCATTGTTCGGCACAGCGACACCCCGGCCGTGGGTGGTCTGGGCACCGCTGTCATCTTCGTCGCGGCCACCGGCGGCGGCGCGTTCCTGGCCAACGTGCTGACTCCGATGTCCATCAAACGGTGGGGCCGATACGCGACCGCCAACGGGGCGTTGATGTGCGCGGCGGTCATTCAGCTGACCGGCGCCACCCTGCAGTTGGTGGTGATGATCGTGTGCGGGTTCCTGCTCGGGCTGGCCGGCCAGGTCGTCAAGCTGTGCGCCGACACCGCCATGCAGATCGACGTCGACGACGCGCTGCGCGGACATGTGTTCGCCGTGCAGGATTCGTTGTTCTGGGTGTCGTTCATCGCCGCCATCACCGTCGCCGCGGCGGTGGTCCCGGCCGACGGCCACTCGCCCGTCCTGGCTTTGACCGGCTCGGTGGTCTATCTCGTCGGCCTGGCGGTGCACAGCGCGGTCGGGCGTCGCGCGTGATCTCGGCGCGCAAACCGCCGACAGGCGAACGACAGCGCGCCGAAATCGCTCGGGGCCGGGACTAGGTTCGATCCATGGCAGCCGCGGACCCGATCATCGACGACCTGCGCGACGAAAGCGATGCGCTCGACGCCCTCGTCGCGCCGCTCGGCCCGTCCGGCTGGGCGCAGCCCACACCGGCGCCCGGCTGGACCATCGCCCATCAGATCGCACACCTGCTGTGGACGGATCGGGCGTCGCTGCTGTCGATCACCGACGAGCCCGCGTTCGGTGAACTGCTCGCCGCGGCACGGGCCGACCCGTCGGGCTTCGTCGACAAAGCCGCCGACGAGCTGTCGCTCACCCCGCCCGAGCAGCTGCTGGCGCAGTGGCGCGAGACCCGCAGGCAGCTGCACGCCGCGCTGCGCGGGGTGGCCGACGGCCGCAAGCTGGCCTGGTTCGGGCCGCCGATGAGCGCACCGTCGATGGCCACCGCACGGCTGATGGAAACCTGGGCGCACGGGCTGGACGTCGCCGACGGTCTCGGTGTCGCGGTCGCTCCGACGTCCCGGCTGAAATCGATCGCCCACCTCGGCGTGCGCACCCGCGACTTCGCGTTCACCGTGCACGGACTCACCCCGCCTGCCGAGCCGTTCCGCGTCGAGCTGACGGCGCCCGACGGCAGCTGCTGGGCATGGGGGCCCGGGGACGCGGCCCAACGCGTGACCGGGTCGGCGCTCGACTTCTGCTATCTGGTCACGCAGCGCAGGCCGAGCGGCGAGCTCGACGTTGCCGCCGAAGGAGCCGATGCCGCAAGGTGGCTCGGCATCGCGCAAGCCTTCGCCGGGCCGCCCGGCCAGGGACGCTGACGTACCGGCCGATCGTTGCTTTGGGCAGTATCATCGCCCTTCATGCGCAACCGCCTCCTGGCCGCCATCGCGGCGGGGACGGTAGGCCTCGCGGTCGGCGGGTGTGCGAGCAGTCCCGCGCAGGACCACAGCTCCTCGGCCGCAGCGGATTCGGAATCCGGCCAGGGGCGCAACCCCTACGCGCTCGGGACCGTGGATCCGCCGGCTCCGAATGCGCCGGTGCTCACGGTGACCGGCGGGACGACGTCGCTGTCGCTGACCATCGACCAGCTCAATGCCATGGGCCACGCGACCATCTCGATCGACGAACCCTTCGTCAACAAGCGCGAGACCTACAGCGGTGTGCCGCTGGCGGCCGTGCTCGCCGTGGCCGGAATCGCCGATACCGCAACGATCGACACCGACGCGATCGACCACTACCACTACGTCAGCGTCGTCAAACCGATGATCGACTCGCAGGCTTTGATCGCCACGCAGCGTGACGGCGCGCCGATTCCCTACGACCAGGGCGGGCCCATCCGGATCGTGTTCCCCGACCGCACCCCGCTGTCATCGGCGCTGGAAGCCTGGAACTGGAGTCTGACGTCGATCACGGTGAAGCATCCGGCCGGCTCGTGATCACCGACCGCTGGCTCACCCCGCCCGGCCCTCGGCTGACCCTCAACCGCGGCCAGCAGCTCGTCGCGGCCGTGCTGGTGATGCTGCTCATCGCGCTGGTCGCGATCGGCTTTCAGTCCTCGGCCGATCAAAACGCGTACAGCCAGCACAGCGCCCGCAGCGAAGCCGCAACCACCAACACGTTGTTCACCGTGCGCGACTCGCTCACCTACATCGACCGCGCGCAGCAATACCTGCTCGGCGTGGTGCCCCGGCGCGACGTCCAGCTCGCCAGGGCGATGCTGGCTCAGCGCCTGCGGGTTATCGCGACCAACGGCCTGACCGCCGCCGACAGCACCGGCCCCGACTACCGCGCGGCACTGGCCGCCCTCGACGCGGTGGTCGCCAAGGCGCCGCCCGGCCTGCTACCTGTCGGGCAGCGCGACCAGTGGGCCGGCACCATCCTGCCGCGTTCCGAGGCCCTCTCCGAGCGGGCCCACGAGCTGGCCACCGACAACCAGGTGGAACAACACCGGATGGATCGCCTCGCGGAGCGGAACCTGCTGCGCGGCAGGGTGGTCCAACTGGCCATGCTGATCTCCGCACTGATCCTCGCAGCGATTCTGCTGTGGTGGGTGTCGGCCAACGTGGTACGCCAATACCGAAGCGCCCGAAAGGCTTTCGACGACGAGCGGGAAGTGCTGCGCCAGACCGAATTTCGCCTCGATCGGGTTTCCGCGCTGGAACGCGGGCAGGCGCAGATCCTGGAACGGATCGCCACCGCGGGCCCGGTGTCATCGGTTCTGCGCCAGATCGTGCAGCTGGCCGCCGACGTCTCCGGGGCACCGGCGGTGAGAATGTCGATCGGCAGGCGCACGGTGATCTACCCGCCGGGTGCCGACGTGTCGGGAACGCCGGCTTGGACCGGTGTCGTCACCGACAATGTCGACGGGTCAGGGACGCTTCAGGTGTTCGGCGACGCCGAGGCGCTCGACGAACTCGCCCACACCGCCCTGGTGCGGTGCCGTGATCTGGCGGTGCTGTCACTCGAACGCGATGCGTCCGCGCGGCGGCTGTCCTACCAAGCCAGCCACGACGCCCTCACCGGCCTGGCCAACCGCAGCCTGCTGCTCACGCGGCTGTCGAAGAGTCTGCTGCTGTCCCGTCGCCGCGGAACTCCGCTGGCGCTGCTGTTCTGCGATCTGGACCGCTTCAAGATGGTCAACGACTCGATCGGGCACGCCGGCGGAGACCAGCTGCTGATCGAGGCGGCGCGGCGGCTGTCGGGCACCGTGCGCGAAAGCGACACCGTCGCACGACTCGGCGGCGACGAGTTCGTGGTGCTCTGCCCGGAGCTGCCGGACCGCACCCAGGCCCTCGCACTGGCCAACCGGATCCGCACCGCACTCAGCGTCCCATACACCATCGACGGCAAGGAAGCGTTCGTCGACGTCTCCATCGGCATCACCTTCGCCGACGAATCCACCGTCTCCGGTCACGAACTGATGCGCGAAGCCGACGTGGCGATGTACCGGGCCAAGCTCACCGACGGCCACCACATCAACGTGTTCGACTCGACGCTCGAAGCCGAGGTCGCCCAGCGTCTGGATCTAGACGCCGCACTGCGGCACGCCGTGGAGCGTGGCGAGCTGCGGTGCTCCGCCCAACCGATCGTGGTGCTCGACACCGGAGTGATCACCGGCTTCGAGATGCTGCTGCAGTGGCACCGCCCAGGGCTGCCCGTCCTATATCCCGGTGCGTTCATCCCGCTGGCCGAGGACAACGGGATGATCGTCGAGATCGGCCGGTGGGTGCTGCACGAGACCATTCAGACCCTCGCGCAGTGGCGCGCCGACGGGCTGGCGCTCGACCTGACGATGTCGGTCAATGTGTCGCCCCGCCAGGTGCGGGAAACCGGCTTCGCCGAAGAGGTACTGCAGATGCTGGCCGCGGCCGGGTTGCCGCCCGAGGCGCTGATGATCGAACTCACCGAACACGCACTGGTCGACCTGAGGGTGGCCCACCCGACACTGGCGAGGCTCCGCGAGGCCGGCGTCAGCGTCTCCCTCGACGATTTCGGCACGGGATATTCGTCGCTGACCCAGCTGCGCACGCTGCCCGTCGACCAGATCAAGCTCGACCGCTCGTTCGCCGCCGCCCTCGACGAGGGCGACGACAAGCAACGCGCCGTGGTGCAGTCGGTGGTTGCCCTGGCCAGAGCGCTGTCGCTGGACCTGGTGGTGGAAGGCATCGAGACCATCGCCGAGCGCGACACCCTGCTGGATCTCGGCGCCGACAAGGGGCAGGGCTTCCTCTATCACCACCCCGTGCTGTGGGACGCCGCCCGCGCGCTGCTCGAATCGGGCGGGGTGTGCCCTGTGCCGTCGGACGGCGGCTACACCGGACTGGCGTCGTCGGAGAACCCGTCACCGTCGGAGTCGACGACCGTGACGTCCCAGCTGCCGTCCCCGTCGGTGTCGACGTAACCGGTGTCGAACCCGCCGTCGGGCCCGCTCCGCAGCACCCGATCGGCCAGCCCGTCGCGGTCGACGTCCAGCATCCGGTCCTGGCGTCCGTCACCGTCGAAATCGATCGGCCCGTCCGCCGTGTGCTCGACGCCGTCGAGACCGAACCAGCGCAGCGGGCCAATCGGGCCGGCCGGCGTCATCGCCCACGTCCCCGACCCGTCGTCGGTGAAGACGTGCTCCGCGGACCCGTCATCGAGGTCGAACGCAGCGTGGTCGGCCAGCCCGTCGTCGTCGAAGTCGGCTAGCGCATCGTCGAAGGCGCCGTCGCCGTCGAGGTCCAGGCGCACCCCATCGAGCTCACCGTCACCGTCGACGTCCACCCCGGGGTGACCGCTGAACATCGCCGCCGTGCCGTCGCCGTGTCCCAGGCAGTAGTCCATACCTACCTCAGACGCCGGGCTGGTCCTTCTCGTTCCGTTCGGTCCACCACGCCAACAGTGCTGCGACGGCCTCATCGTGCTCGAGCGGGCCGCGGTCCAGCCGCAGCTCCTTGAGGAATGACCAGGCCTGCCCCACCAGTGGGCCGGGCGGGATGTCGAGCAACCGCATGATCTCGTTGCCGTCCAGGTCCGGGCGCACCCGTTGCAGATCTTCTTTGGCAGCCAGCTCCGCGATACGCGCCTCGAGCTCGTCGTAGTTGGCCTGCAGCCGCGCCGCACGCCGCTTGTTGCGGGTGGTGCAGTCCGCGCGGACCAGTTTGTGCAGCCGGGGCAGCAGCGGCCCGGCGTCGGCGACGTAGCGGCGTACCGCCGAATCCGTCCACTTGCCGTCGCCGTAGCCGTGGAACCGCAAATGCAGGTACACCAGCTGCGACACGTCGTCGACCATCTGCTTGGAGTACTTGAGCGCCCGCATCCGCTTGCGCACCATCTTGGCCCCAACCACCTCGTGGTGGTGGAAGCTCACTCCCCCATCGGATTCATGGCGGCGGGTGGCCGGCTTGCCGATGTCGTGTAGCAACGCCGCCCAGCGCAACACCAGGTCGGGCTCGCCGGGCTCCTCGAGTTCCATGGCCTGCCGCAGCACGGTCAGCGAATGCTGGTAGACGTCCTTGTGCTGATGGTGCTCGTCGATGGCCATCTGCATGCCGCCGATCTCGGGCAGCACCACCTCGCCCATCCCGGTGTGGACCATCAGGTCGATGCCTGCGACCGGATCCATGCCCAGCAGCATCTTGTCCAGCTCGACGGCCACCCGCTCGACCGTGATCCGTCCGAGCTGGGGCGCCATCTCCACGATCGCGCGACGCACCCGATCGGAGACGCCGAACTGTAGTTGGGAGACGAAGCGCGCCGCCCGCAGCATGCGCAGCGGGTCATCGCCGAATGACACCTCGGGCGCCGCCGGGGTGTCCAGGATCCGCTGCCGCAACGCGGTCAGCCCGCCCAGTGGGTCGATGAAGTCGCCAGGACCGTCCGCGGTGATGCGCACCGCCATCGCGTTGACCGTGAAGTCGCGGCGCACCAGATCGTCCTCGAGCCGGTCGCCGTAGCGGACCTGGGGGTTGCGGGACACCTGGTCGTAGCTGTCGGCGCGGAAGGTGGTGATCTCCAGCCGCTCGCCGTATTTACCGACGCCGACCGTGCCGAACTCGATGCCGGTATCCCACAGCGCGTCGGCCCATGGCCGCACGATCCGCTGAACGACCTCGGGCAGCGCGTCGGTGGTGAAGTCGAGGTCCGGGTTCAGCCGGCCGAGGACGGCGTCGCGCACACTGCCGCCGACGAGGTAGAGCGAGTGGCCGGCGGCGTCGAACAGGGCACCGACTTCACGCAACAACGCACCCTGCCGATTGAGTGCGACGAGGGCCCGGGCGAGCAGTTCGACGTCGTGGGTGGCTTCGGACACGTGGCAGAAGCGTAGTCGTGTACCGGCGAGTGCGGTCGGGACGCCATCGGTGTGCCAGCTACTATCGCTTGGGTGTCGGACGGCGAACAGGCCAAACCACGACGGCGCCGAGGGCGTCGCCGCGGCCGTCGCGCGGCCGGTCCGGCAAATCCCAACCCGGCGGACGCCGGCGCCGCCGAAACCTCGGACACCACCACCGGATCCCCCGCCGTCAACGGCAGCAACGGTCAGCCCCGGCCGGGCAAACCCGGCCGTCCCCGCCGGGCGCCGGCGCGACTGCGCACAGTCCACGAAACCTCCGCGGGCGGACTGGTCATCGACGGCATCGACGGGCCTCCCGAAGCTCAGGTGGCCGCCCTCATCGGGCGGGTCGACCGGCGCGGGCGGATGCTGTGGTCACTGCCGAAGGGCCACATCGAACAGGGTGAAACCGCCGAGGAGACCGCGATCCGCGAGGTCGCCGAGGAAACCGGTATCCGCGGGCAGGTCCTGGCCGCGCTCGGCAGCATCGACTACTGGTTCGTCACCGAAGGCCGGCGCGTGCACAAGACCGTTCACCACTACCTCATGCAGTTCTCCGGCGGTGAACTGTGCGACGAGGACATCGAGGTCACCGAGGTCGCGTGGGTACCAGTCGGTGAGCTCCCCAAACGGCTGGCCTACGCCGACGAACGTCGCCTGGCCGAGGTCGCCGGCGAATTGATCCAACTCCTGCAGTCCGACGGCGTCGCCGCGCTGCCGCCGCTGCCGCGCACCAGCCCTCGCCGGCGGCCCCAAACGCATTCCCACACCCGCAACCGTCGCTCGGACGATTCAGGACCGCGTCAATCCGGCCCGCGGACGAACGGCTGCGGACCGGGAACGTGACCACGCCGAGGCGGGTCGGCAAGCTGCCCCGGATCGTGCTGGTCCTCGGTTTCCTTGCCTTGCTCGCGATGCCAACGACCGCGCCGGCCGCCGCCGGCGAGCCCGGGTCGGCGCCCTTCCTGCAAGTGCGGGTGGACAGCGTCACCCCGGATCTGATCACCACCACCAGCGAGCCGACGGTCACCGTCACCGGCACCGTCACCAACGTCGGCGACCGTCCGGTGCGTGACGTCGTCGCCCGCCTCGAACGCGCCTCCGCGGTGAGCTCTTCGGCCGGGCTGCGCACCAATCTCGACGGGGCCAACGACCAGTTCCAGCCCGTCGGGGAATTCACCGCGATCGCGCCCGATATGCAGCGTGGACAGGCGGTCGGGTTCACCTTCAGCTATCCGCTCCGCTCGCGCACCGCGCCGTCGCTGGGCGTCGAACAGCCCGGGGTCTACCCGCTGCTGGTCAACATCAACGGCACCCCGGACTACGGCGACGCCGCCCGACTCGACGACGCCCGCTTCCTGCTGCCGGTCCTGGGTGTGCCGCCCGACCCGGCCAGCACCTCGGCCGATGCCCTGACCGACGTCGTCCCCCCGGACACCACCAAACCTGTTGCGGTGACCATGTTGTGGCCACTCGCCGACAAACCGAGGCTGGCTCCCGGGGTACCGGGTGGCACCACACCGGTGCGGCTGATGAACGACGACCTGGCCGTGTCGCTGGCCGCGGGTGGCCGGCTGGACTCACTGCTGTCGGCGGTCGATTTCGCCACCAGCCCACCGGTGGATCCCGGCGGCGACACCGCGCGGGCGCTGTGCCTGGCGGTCGACCCGGATCTGCTGGTCACCGTCAACGCGATGACAACCGGCTACGTCGTCTCCGACTCCCCCGACGGACTCGGCGCCGCCTCCCACCCCGGCACCGGGCAGGCCGCCGCGGTGGCCTGGCTGGACAAGTTGCGCGCCCTGGCCAAGCGGATGTGTGTCACATCCACGCCTTACGCGCAAGCCGATCTCGGCGCACTGCAACGGGTCGGGGACGCCGGGCTCGACGCCGCGGCAACCATCAGCGCGAGCGACATCATCGATCACATCCTGGGCGTCGCCTCGTTGCGCGGCGCGACGGTCCTCGGTGACGGACCGCTGACGCCCGCCGCGGTCGACCTGCTCGGCAGCCAGGGTTCGACGGTCGCAATCGCGGCCGCCAACTGCTCCGCCCAGGACTCCGCGACCGGGGAGCCGATGACCGCCGACGTGACCCCGCGCCGGGTCGCGCCGAAAGTGGTGGTGGCGCCGTTCGACCCGGCCGTCGGCGCCGCCCTGGCCGGGGTGGGTACCGACCCCGATCTGCCCACCTATCTTGATTCGTCGCTGGACGTTCCGCTCGACCACGACTCGATGGTCGCGCGGCGTCAGGACGCCATCGCCTCCATGCTGTGGCGGGCGCTGCAGCCGAGCGCCGAGCCGCGCCAGCAGATCCTTCTTCCCCCGCTGAAGTGGAGCCCGCAGCCCAGTGACGCGCAGTCGATGCTGACCGCGCTGGCCACCACGATCCGCTCGGGACTGGCGTTCGCCCGGCCGCTCGGCGACGTCATCAGGGAGGCGGCGCAGGCCGGCCCCGGTCCCGGCCCCGATCTGCCTCGGGACACCCGAGGCGGCTTCGACGACGATGTCGTCTCCACGGTCAACGGACAGAACGGCCGGTTGTGGGGGTTGACCGCCGCGCTCACCACCGATCCGCGCACCGGGCTGACCGGCCCGCAGTACACCGCTCCGCTACGCGAGGACATGCTGCGCGCCCTGAGCCAGACCGAGCCGCCCGATGAGCGCAACGATCTTGCCCGGCGCCGGCTGGGTGTCGTCGGTGCGACGATCAACGACCTGTTCGGCGCGGTCACCATCGTCAACCCGGGCGGTTCGTACACGCTGGCGACCGAGCACAGCCCCCTGCCGTTGGCGGTGCGCAACGACCTGGCTGTCCCGATCCGGGTCCGCCTGCAGGTCGACGCCCCGCCCGGGATGACCGTCACCGACCTCGGCGAACAGGAGATCCCGCCGGGATACCTGCCACTGCGCGTCCCCATCGAGGTGCACTTCACCCAGCGAGTCGCCGTCGACGTCACACTGCGCACCCCCGACGGGCTGCAGCTCGGTGAACCGGTGCGCCTGTCGGTGCACTCCAACGCCTACGGCAAGGTGTTGTTCGCGATCACGCTGATCGGCGGCACCGTGCTCGCGGTGCTCGTCGGACGCCGGCTCTACCACCGCTTCCGCGGCCAGCCCGACCCGGCCGACCTGGACCGCCCGCGCCGGGCCAGCGCCGAGGGCCACCGATGAAGCCGCCGCCTCGCCGGCCGGTCGCCTACGTCCGGCCCGGCCCCCGCACCCGCGCGGTGCGCGCCGAACTGTCCGACGCCGCGGTGGTGTCACGATCCTGGGGCATGGCGCTGGCCACCCTGGTCAGCCGCATCACCGGGTTCATCCGTATCGTGCTGCTGGCCGCGATCCTCGGTGCCGCACTGTCCAGTGCGTTCACCGTCGCCAACCAGTTGCCGAACCTGATCGCGGCGCTGGTGCTGGAGGCCACCTTCACCGCGATCTTCGTCCCGGTGCTGGCCCGCGCCGAGCGCGACGACGCCGACGGCGGCGAGGCGTTCGTACGCCGGCTGGTCACGCTGGCCACCACCCTGCTGCTGGTCGCCACCGTCCTGTCGGTCGCGGCGGGGCCGCTGCTCGTGCGGCTCATGCTCGGCCAGGACCCGCAAGTCAATCAGCCGTTGACCACCGCGTTCGCGTATCTGCTGCTGCCGCAGGTCATCTTCTACGGGCTGTCGTCGGTGTTCATGGCAATCCTGAACAACCGCAACGTGTTCGGCCCGCCGGCCTGGGCCCCGGTGGTCAACAACGTGGTCGCGATCGCCACTCTGGGGCTGTATCTCATTGTCCCGGGCCAGCTCTCGGTCGATCCGGTGCAGATGGGCAACACCAAGCTGCTGGTGCTCGGCATCGGAACGACGCTGGGTGTGGTGGCTCAGACCGTGGTGCTGCTGGTTGCGATCCGCGCCGAGCGGATCAGCCTGCGCCCGCTGTGGGGCGTCGACGATCGGCTCAAACGGTTCGGCGCGATGGCCGGCGCGATGGTGCTCTATGTGCTGATCAGCCAGATCGGTCTGGTGGTCGTCAACCAGATCGCCAGTACCGCGGCCGCCTCCGGCCCGGCGATCTACAACTACACCTGGCTTGTGCTGATGCTGCCGTTCGGCATCATCGGCGTCACCGTCCTGACGGTGGTGATGCCGCGCCTGAGCCGCAACGCCGCCGCGGACGACACCCCTGCCGTGCTGGCAGACCTGTCGCTGGCCACTCGGCTGACGATGGTGACGCTGATCCCCATCGTCGCGTTCATGACCGTCGGCGGTCCGGCGATGGGCAGCGCACTGTTCGCCTACGGCAAGTTCGGCGAGGTCGACGCCAACTACCTCGGTGTGGCGATCAGCCTGTCGGCTTTCACCCTGATCCCCTACGCGCTGGTGCTGCTGCAGCTGCGGGTGTTCTACGCCCGCGAACAACCGTGGACACCGATCCTGATCATCGTCACGATCACGGTCGTCAAGATCGTCGCATCGCTGGTGGCCCCGCACCTGACCGGGGACAAGGAACTCGTCGCCGGCTACCTGGGCCTGGCCAACGGTCTGGGCTTCCTGGCCGGCGCCATCCTGGGTTACGTGCTGCTGCAGCGGGCGCTGAAGCCACCGCGCGGCACCCTGCTCGACCTCGCCGTGATCCGCACGATTCTGATCACCACCGCAGCATCACTGCTGGCCGGGCTGATCGCCTACGTCATCGATCGGCTGCTCGGCCTCAAGGTGCTCACCGAAAACGGTGGCGGCGCGGGGTCGCTGCTGCGGCTGCTGATGCTCGGCGTGATCATGCTGCCGATCCTCGCGGCGGTGATGCTTGCCGCGCGGGTTCCCGATGCGGTCGCCGCGTGGGGTGCGGTCAAGCGCCGCATCACCCGCACCCCGCCGCAGACCGGCACTTCACTCGCTGCGCTCGACCGGCCGCAGGTCCCGAGGCGGTTCCCGTACCCTGAGCACAGCAATTCGTACGGAGCCACCGGCTCGACGGGGAAAGGACCGGAGGTGAACGACCAACCCTCGGGCAATACTCCCGCTGAGCCGCTCGGAGACGCCACGACGAAGATCCCGCGCCAGGCCGCGGACGACTTCCAGCCCGATGTGGCACCCGAGGTGCACCTCGGCACGGTTCCCTCAGCCGTGCCGCCCAAGCAGCCCAACGCCGACTTCGCCGGTGACCCGACCCGCGAACCGCTCGGCTTCGACTCCCCGCGAGAACCGGCGATGGAATCCGGCGCCGCGGCCGACGAGGACACCCACCTGATTCCGGGGGCCAGCATCGCCGGCGGGCGTTACCGGCTGCTGGTCTCGCACGGCGGCCCACCCGGACTGCAATTCTGGCAGGCTCTCGACACCGCGCTGGACCGGCAGGTGGCGCTCACCTTCGTCGACCCCGATGGCACCATGCCAGATGAACAGGTGCAGGAAATCCTCTCCCGCACACTCAAACTCAGCCAGATCGAACGGCCGGGCGTCGCTCGGGTTCTCGACGTCGCCAACACCGGTGCCGGTGGTCTGGTGGTTTCGGAGTGGATTCGCGGCGGCTCACTGAAGGAAGTCGCCGACACCTCGCCCTCGCCGATCGGCGGAGCGCGCGCCGTTCAGTCGCTCGCCGCGGCGGCCGATGCAGCGCACGGCGCCGGCGTCGCGCTGTCGATCGACCATCCCAGCCGGGTGCGGGTCAGCATCGAAGGTGATGTCGCACTGGCATTCCCGGCGACGATGCCCGGAGCCACCCCCGAGGACGACATCCGCGGTATCGGCGCCGCCCTGTACGCCCTGCTGGTCGACCGGTGGCCGTTGCCGGAGAAGGGTGTACCCAGTGGGTTGGAGCCCGCCGAGACCGACCCGACCGGTGAGCCACTCGAACCGCGTGCGATCGACGGCGCCATCCCGTTCCAGATCTCCGCAGCGGCAGCGCGCTCGGTGCAAGTCGGCGGTGGAATTCGTTCGGCTCCAACCCTTTTGAACCTGTTGCAGCAGGCCACCGCGACAGCCGACCGCACCGATCTGATCGAACCTGTCGATCCTGTCGGCGGCCCGGCCGCAGCTCTGCCCGCCGAGCCGGCGGATGCCGAAGCCCAGGCCCGCCGTAGGCGCAATCTCCTGATCGGCGTCGGAGTGGGAGCCGGAATCCTGGTGATCGCGCTGATCGTGCTGGCCTCGGTGCTCAGCAGTATCTTCGGCGACGTCGGTGGTGGGCTCAAGGGTGACCAACTCGGTCTGAACCCCTCGACCTCGCAGACCGCCGACACCAATGCTCCCGCCGGCGGGAGCACCGTCAAACCCGTCAAGGTGACTGTCTTTTCACCGGGCGGTGGCGCCGATAATCCGGACAAGGCCGAGCTGGCCGTCACCGGCGGACCCGGCACCGGCTGGTCCACCGATACCTATACCGACCCCAATCCGTTCCCCAACTTCAAGAACGGCGTCGGCCTGCTGCTGCAGCTGCCCCAGCCCACCACGGTCGGCAGTGTGTCTTTGACGGTGCCCAGTACCGGTACCCAGGTGCAGATCCGCTCCGCGTCGTCGGCCAACCCCACCACCTTGAACGACACCACCGTGCTGACCCAGCCCACCACATTGCAGCCGGGCGCCAACACAATTCAGGTGAATGCGAAGGCACCGACCACCTACCTGGTGGTGTGGATCTCCACGATGGGCACCACCGACGGCAAGAACAAGACCGAGATCTCCGGGCTGACGGTCAAGGCCGCTTCGTAAGGCTTCTCGGTCCTCCACAGCCGTCCCCCAGGTGAAGTGCCTGCGGACGGCGGGAAACCTACTGTCCGGCCATGCTCAGCTTCCTCGGCCCGGCCGTCGTGCGCAGCGATGCCCAGCTGCTGGCCGCCCACGTCGCCGGCGACCGCTACGCCTTCGAGGAGCTGCTGGGCCGACACCACCGCCGGCTGTACCAGCTCGCGCGCCGGAGGACCCGCAGTCCTGAGGACGCCGCCGACGTCATCCAGGACGCGATGCTGGCCGCGCACCGCGGTGCTCCCGCGTTTCGCCACGACGCGGCGGTCGGCAGCTGGTTGCATCGCATCGTGATCAACGCCTGCCTGGACCGGGTGCGCCGCAGTGCCGCACAGCCACCGACCGCGCCGTTGATCGACGAGCACGGAGTCGGTGACCGCACCGGCGAAGTCGACACCGCGCTACTGGTGCGGCGCGCGTTGATGCGCCTGCCGGCCGATCAGCGGGCCGCTTTGCTCGCTGTCGACATGCATGGTTACTCGGTGGCCGACGCGGCCGCGCTTCTCGGCATTGCCGAGGGCACCGTGAAGAGCCGGTGCGCGCGGGGACGAGCGCGGCTGAGTAGCCTGCTGCGCCCCGACGGCGCGGCCAGGCGCAGCTGACACACTGGTCGGGTGGAGCCCACGCACACCGTTACACCGGCGTCTGACGGCCCCGCAGCCCATGCGCGGCGCCCGGCCGCGCGGACCGGCCGGCTCGTGGCCGCCGGCATCGGCGCGGCGGCCGTGCTCGCCGCAATCGGACTGGGCACCGCGGCACTGCTGACATCCGGCGGGCCCGCCGCGAGCACCGCGACCAGCGCGAGCATGATCACCGTCACCCCGAAAATGCCGATCAGCAGCCGTGAGCTCAACTCACTGATCGCCCGCGGCCCGGACTTCGGGCCGCTGGCCGATCCCAATCGGCGGGCCGCGTGCCTGAGCGCACTCGGGTATCCCGGATCGGTGCAGGTCCTGGGTGCCGAGCAGGTGCAGGTCAACGGCAAGCCCGCCATCGTGCTGGTGCTACCCGGCGACCAGCCCGATGTGATCGTGGGCGTCGCCGTCGCCGCCTCGTGCAGCTCGGTGGACACCGGGCTGATCGCCGACACCACCGTGCGACGCCCATAGTGCACGGCGGGGAACAGCGCGGCCTACCCTGTTGTTTGACCAGGTGCCCCGGAAGGGCACCCGACGCAGAAAGGCTGGTATGAGCGCCAACCCAGTTCATGACGTCATCGTCATCGGATCAGGCCCCGCCGGCTACACCGCGGCCATCTACACAGCCCGCGCGCAGCTGCAGCCTCTGGTCTTCGAGGGCACGTCGTTCGGCGGCGCCTTGATGACCACCACCGAGGTGGAGAACTTTCCCGGCTTCCGTTCGGGCATCACCGGCCCGGAGCTGATGGACGAGATGCGCGAGCAGGCCCTGCGCTTCGGCGCCGACCTGCGGATGGAAGACGTCGAATCAGTCGACCTGGACGGACCCGTCAAGAAGGTGGTGACCGGCGACGGCGAAACCCACCTGGCCCGGTCGGTCATCCTCGCGATGGGCGCCGCGGCCCGCTACCTCGGCGTCCCCGGCGAACAAGAGCTGCTCGGCCGCGGCGTCAGCGCCTGCGCCACCTGCGACGGCTTCTTCTTCAAGGAGCAGGACATCGCGGTCATCGGCGGCGGCGACTCCGCGATGGAAGAGGCGACGTTCCTGACCCGCTTCGCGCGCAGCGTCACCCTGGTGCACCGCCGTGACGAGTTCCGCGCGTCGAAGATCATGCTCGAGCGCGCCCGCGAGAACGACAAGATCACGTTCCTGACCAACACCGCGGTCGACGCGGTCGAGGGTGACACCACCGTGTCGGGGCTGCGCGTTCACAACGTGCTGACCGGGGAGGAATCCACGCTGCCGGTGACCGGTGTGTTCGTCGCGATCGGCCACGATCCCCGCTCCGAACTGGTCCGCGGCGCGGTCGAGCTCGACCCGGAGGGCTACGTGCTGGTGCGCGGCCGCACCACCGCCACCTCGATCGACGGCGTGTTTGCCGCCGGCGACCTCGTCGACCACACCTACCGGCAGGCCATCACCGCGGCCGGGATGGGCTGTTCGGCCGCGATCGACGCCGAACGCTGGCTGGCCGATGCCGACGACACTGCAACCACCGAGATGATTGGAGCACACCAATGAGCGAAGGCGGCGCGACCGTAACGGTCTCCGACGACTCCTTCTCCCAGGATGTCTTGTCCAGCAATACCCCTGTGCTGGTTGATTTTTGGGCCACCTGGTGCGGTCCGTGCCGGATGGTCGCCCCCGTCCTCGAGGAGATCGCCACCGAGAAGGCCGGCGCCCTGACGGTGGCCAAGCTCGACGTCGACGCCAACCCGGCGACGGCCCGCGACTTCCAGGTGGTCTCGATCCCGACGCTGATCCTGTTCAAGGACGGTCAGCCGGTGAAGCGGATCGTGGGCGCCAAGGGCAAGGCGGCGCTGCTGCGGGAGATCGCCGACGTCGTCTGACCCTGACGGACCAACTTCTTGCTCCTCCCCCGTCCAGGCATGCGGTGACGCTGTCGCCGCATGCCTGAGACGATTCCGTTATCAGCAGCCTCGCCTGCCGTTTTCCGGAATGCGGTGAGGTTCTGAGAGAATGCTTCCTAGCCTGTGTGCAATCGTCAGCCCTGGCGATACTGAGCTGACAACGGCGATCGAAGGGCCCTGTATGTCGAGTCTTCGCCACGGTGCCGGGGGCGATGCCTCCTCGCACCGGAGCGGTCGTGATGACGTGTTGCGCCGCGGTGACCGCAGCAACGCCGTCGTCGAGATTCGCGAAGCGCTCTCCGCGCTCGGCCTGGTCGACAATCCTGACGCGAACCTCACCACCGGTAAGCGGGTGGCGGTCGATGTGTTCGACGCCGACCTCGACCATGCGGTGCGCGCGTTCCAGCAGCGCCGCGGCCTGCTGGTCGACGGGATCGTCGGTGAGGCCACCTATCGCGCACTGAAGGAAGCCTCCTACCGGCTGGGCGCCCGCACCCTGCTGCATCAGTTCGGTGCACCGATGTACGGCGACGACGTCGCGACGCTGCAGGCCAAACTGCAGGAACTCGGGTTCTACACCGCTTTGGTCGACGGCTACTTCGGCTTGCAGACCCACAACGGGCTGATGTCCTATCAGCGCGAGTACGGCTTGTCCGCCGACGGCATCTGCGGCCCGGAAACGTTGCGCTCCTTGGACTTTCTGGGTTCACGCGTCACCGGCGGCTCGCTGCATGCCATCCGCGAGGAGGAGCAGGTCCGCCGCTCGGGACCGAGGCTGTCCGGCAAGCGGATCATCATCGATCCGGGCCGCGGCGGTTCCGACCACGGCCTGATCACGCAGGGCCCGGACGGCCCGATCAGCGAAGCAGACATCTTGTGGGACTTGGCAAGTCGGCTCGAGGGCCGAATGACCGCGATCGGCATGGAGACCTTCCTGTCCCGGCCGGCCAACCGCAGCCCGCTGGACGCCGAACGAGCCGCCACCGCTAACACCGTCGGCGCCGATCTGATGATCAGCCTGCGCTGTGAGACCCAGCCCAGCCCGTCGGCCAACGGCGTGGCGTCGTTCTACTTCGGCAGCTCGCACGGTTCGGTATCGACGATCGGTCGCAACCTGGCCGACTTCATCCAGCGAGAAGTGGTGGCGCGCACGGGATTACGTGACTGCCGGACCCATGGCCGGACCTGGGATCTGCTGCGGCTCACCCGGATGCCGACGGTTCAGGTCGACGTCGGCTACATCACCAACCCGCGGGACCGGTCGATGCTGGTGACCAGTCACTCGCGCGATGCGATCGCCGAGGGAATCTTGGCCGCCGTCAAGCGGCTCTACCTGCTGGGCAAGAACGACCGGCCCACCGGCACGTTCACGTTCGCCGAGCTACTCGCCCACGAGTTGTCGGTCGAACAGGCCCGGCCCGCTTTCTGACTAGCCGCGAACCTCGGCGCCGGCGCCGACCGGCTGCTGCAGCTGTGCACTTTCCAGCAGCCGTTCCAGTGCGGCCTCGACTTCCGCTTTCCAGCCCAAGCCCTTGTCCAGCTCGAGCCGCAGCCGCGGGAAGTACCGATGCGGCGCGACGACAGTGAAGCCGACGTCGAGCAGGAAGTCGGCGCTGATCATGCACTGGTCGAAGGAGCAGTCCCCCAACACTTCGACGGCCGGACGCAACGCCGGGTCGACGGCGTCGGGGTCGAGCAGTTCCCCGGCGTCGGCGGTGCGGCCGAACGCCTCGAGGGCTCGCACGCCACGTCGAACCAGTTCGTTGACCACCTGGCTGATCAACGCGTGCGGGAGTTCATCGGCCTGCCCCGACTCGATTCCGATCGAGGTCAGCAGAACGGCGTCCGCGCTGACCGGTCCGGTCGGGAAGAGTTGCGCGCGCGGTACCGCCCGGGGCGGGGCGTACAACACGTAGCCGAGGCACGGCTGCTCGTCATCCGACGCCGATCCGTCGGCGGGCGTCGTGCTGGCCACCTGACCACACGACCCCCACTCCAGCATGACCATCGACAGCCACGCTTCCTTCTCGAACTCAGGATCCGGAAGGTAGTCACCGCCAAGCGTCGCGGGATCGACTTCCCAGAACACACATCTGCGCGCGTGCTTGGGTAGTTGCTCGAATCCTTCGAGCCGAAGCGGCGTGATACGGACGGACACTAACCTCCCCGGCTTTCTTGCGATGCGGATGCGCGCAACAGCCCCTCCAGGATAGGAGAGGCGACCAGGGCCGTGCCAGTGATGGAGTAGCTACCCGAGCCGACGGTCGGTTGGAGCGGAATTCGTTGGCACACTGCGCGATTCCTCGCTGGATACATTCGGCAGCGAACGCGGACCGAAATTGGCGTCACTGTGACGGAACTGGCTGGTGTCGTCGTACCTGGAATTTCAGCCTGCAGGCCGGTTCATCATGTCCACAATGCGCTGCAAATCGTCCACCGAGCCGAACTCGACGACGATCTTGCCCTTGCGCTTACCCAGGCTCACCGTCACCCGGGTGTCGTAGGTACTCGACAGCCGTTCGGCGACATCTTGCAGGCCGGGCATCTGGATCGGCTTGCGCCGCGGCGCGGGGGGCGTCTTGGTGTCGGACCGGTTCGCCAGGGTGACGGCTTCCTCGGTCGCCCGCACCGACAATCCCTCGGCCACGATCCGCGCGGCCAGTTCTTCTTGGGCCTCGGCGCCCGCTTCCAGTGCGAGCAGCGCGCGTGCGTGCCCGGCCGACAGCACGCCGGCAGCCACCCGGCGCTGTACGGCGATCGGCAGGCGAAGCAACCGGATCATGTTCGTGATCACCGGACGCGACCGGCCGATCCGTGCCGCGAGTTCGTCGTGAGTGACCTCGAACTCGTCGAGCAATTGCTGGTAGGCCGCCGCCTCTTCCAGAGGATTGAGTTGGGCGCGGTGGATGTTCTCCAGTAGCGCGTCGCGCAGGAGGTTGTCGTCCGCGGTCTCCCGGACGATCGCCGGGATGGTGGCGAGGCCGGCCTCCTGCGCTGCGCGCCAGCGCCGCTCCCCCATCACCAGCTGATAGCGCACCGGCTTAGACATTTCGCCGGTCGCTGCGCTACTGACCGCCGATCCGGCTGCGGATTGCGGCAGCGCCCGCACCACGATCGGCTGCATGAGCCCAAACTCGCGAATCGAGTGCACCAGTTCGGCAAGAGCCTCTTCGTCGAAGACCTGGCGCGGTTGGCGTGGATTCGGCTCGATGGCCGACGGGTCGATCTCGCGGTAGACCGCCCCGACGCTGTCCACGTCCAGCGGCGCTCCCCCACCGATCACCACGTCGGCGGCCGCAGCCCCGAGACGGGGACCACCATCGGCCGGTCCGGTCGGGATAAGCGATGCGAGACCGCGGCCGAGGCCGCCCTTGCTCTTCGATGACATGTGCGCCTCCACCTATGCCCGGGTAGCCCGTTGCGCGAGCTCTTTGCTTGCGTCGAGATAGCTCATGGCACCTCGCGAGCCGGGATCGTAGTCAATGATCGTCATGCTGTATCCGGGTGCTTCCGAAACTTTGACGCTACGTGGAATCACGGTCGTCAGTACCTTGTCGCCGAAATAGTTGCGCACTTCGGAGGCGACCTGGTCGGCCAACTTCGTACGGCCGTCATGCATCGTGAGGATGACGGTCGAGACGGTCAGCTGAGGATTGAGGTGTGCCCTGACCATTTCGATGTTTCTCATCAACTGCGAAACACCCTCCAGCGCGTAGTACTCGCACTGGATCGGGATCAACACCTCGGGGGCCGCGACGAGCGCGTTGATGGTGAGCAGCCCGAGCGAGGGCGGGCAGTCGATAAAGACGTAGTCGAAATCCGAATCGTCGAGAGCGGCCAGCGCATTGCGAAGCCGGTTCTCCCGCGCCACCATGCTGACGAGTTCGATCTCGGCGCCGGCGAGGTCGATCGTCGCCGGCACACAGAACAAGCGTGGGCTGTGTGGACTCTGCCGGATGGCCGCCTGTAGCGGTATTTCCCCCAGGAGCACCTCGTACGACGACGGGGTACCCGATTGGCGATCGGCGATCCCGAGGGCGGTGCTGGCATTGCCCTGTGGATCGAGATCGACCACCAAGGTCTTTAGTCCTTGGACCGCGAGGGCGGCCGCCAGGTTCACCGCGGTGGTCGTCTTGCCCACCCCGCCTTTCTGGTTGGCGACGGTGAAGACCCGTCGCCGACCAGGTCGCGGCAGCTGGCCGGCCGCGGTGTGCAGGACCTGCATCGCGCGTTGTGCTGCTGCGCCGATCGGGGTCTCGAAGTCGTCCGGCGGGTTCCATGTTTCACGTGAAACATCGGTTCCGGAGGGATCCGGGTTCGATGGGACGGTCATGATCCCCTTTTCTCCGATGTTCGCGCGGATCTCTTCTTCCCGCCTGGCGCTCGCTCCCCCCGCACCGCGATCACCACGGTCGCGGGAGGATCCGAATAGCTCTCGCCACATCTCACCACCCTCACATCGGTTGCGCCCAACGACAGCATCCCGCGCCGCCCCTCGACGACTTCCTCCTCCGCACGTTCGCCCTTCATCGCCAGCATGCGCCCGCCGGGCCGCAGCAGCGGAAGGCTCCATCGCGTCAGCTTGTCGAGTGATGCCACCGCGCGAGACACCACCACGTCCGCGCCACCGGCCGAAGTACGGACGTCCGGTTCCTCCGCCCGGCCACGGATGACCTCGATCGGGAGCGCGAGTGCCGCCACCGACTCCTCGAGGAACTCCGTGCGGCGCAGCATCGGCTCGATCAGCATCACCCGAACGTCGGGTCGCGCGATCGCGATCGGCAATCCGGGCAGGCCGCCGCCGCTCCCGATATCGAGAACCCGGGCATCGGGCTCGATGAGCTCGGCCACCGCGACGCTATTGAGGATGTGGCGCTCCCACAACCGCTCAACTTCCCGCGGGCCGATCAATCCGCGCTCGACGCCCGGGCCGGCGAGCAGATCCGCGTAGCGTTGAGCCAGATGCACCCGGTCGCCGAAGACGACCTCGGCCGCCGACGGCGGAGGGGGCGCGATGCCATGTTTCACGTGAAACATCCTCCGGTCATAGTGGCGTCCGGGTCACGAACTACACAGATGTAACTTCAGCCCTTTAGGACGACGACGCGGCGCGACGGCTCCACGCCCTCGCTCTCGCTGTGCACGCCGTCCACGGCCGCCACCGCGTCGTGCACGATCTTCCGCTCGAAAGGAGTCATGGGGGCCAGTTCCTCGCGATCACCGGACTCCAGCACGCGGCGGGCGACCTTGTCGCCCAGTGCGCTGAGCTCTTCGCGGCGGCGGCGGCGCCAGTTCGCGATGTCGAGCATCAACCGGCTGCGCTCCCCCGTCTTCTGGTGGACGGCCAGCCGGGTCAGCTCCTGCAGTGCATCGAGGATCTCGCCCTTACGGCCAACCAGCTTCGAGAGGTCCTCCCCGCCGTCGATGCTGACGATCGCGCGGTTGCCCTCGACGTCGAGGTCGATGTCGCCGTCGAAGTCCAGGAGGTCCAGCAGTTCCTCCAGATAGTCGCCGGCGATCTCGCCTTCGGCGACCAGGCGCTCCTCGAGGTCCTCGCCCTTCACTTCGCCCTCGTCCGAGGTCTGGTCAAGGTCGTTGTCGACCGCGACGTCAGACTCGGTCACTTCAGTGGTGTCGGCATCCGCCATGTGTCTCTCCCTCTTTCGCCGGAGCGATCTCCGGTCAACGCTTACGTTTCTTGGGCCGCGCTCCCGGGCGCGGTGTGCGGCTGGCCGACCCGTCGGCCGCCTTCGTCGACTCGCCGTCGGTTTCGCTCTCCGCGTCGCCGGCAGCTTCGTCGGTCGCCTCGACCGCGGCACCGTTCGTCCCGGCGGGCGCACCCTTCTTCGGCTTGGTCGGCTTCACGCCGGGCGCCGGGGCGTTGGCGGCCCGACGGGCCAGCGCCTCTTCCTTCTTGGCTTCTTCTTCCTTCTCGATCCGGCCGAACACATAGTGCTGCTGGCCGAAGGTCCAGATGTTGTTGGACACCCAGTAGATGATGATCGCGATCGGCAGGAACGGACCGCCAACGACGACACCGAGCGGGAAGACATAGAGCGCGAGCTTGTTCATCATCGCGGTCTGCGGGTTGGCTGCCGCCTCCGGACTCTGGCGCGCGACCGACGCCCGGCTGTTGAAATAGGTGGCGATACCGGCGAGCACCATCAGCGGAATGCCGACGGCGATCACCGCGGGTCTGCTGAAGTCGAAGTTCTTGAACGCCTCCAGGCCCGAACTCTGGGTCATGCTCGCGCTGAGCGGGGCACCGAACAGATTCGCATCGAGGAAATGCCCGACGTCGGTTGCGCTGAAGAAGTAGTTGCCGGTGGCCCGGTTCTCTTCCACCGAGAGACCGAGCTGACCGAATCCGTGCTGGGTCCGGTTGAAGGAGCGCAACACGTGATAGAGACCGAGGAACACCGGGATCTGCGCGAGCATCGGCAGACAGCCGAGAATCGGATTGAACCCGTGTTCACGCTGAAGCTTCTGCATCTCCAGCGCCATCCGCTGGCGATCCTTGCCGTACTTTTTCTGCAGCGCCTTGATCTGGGGCTGCAACTCCTGCATCTGCCGGGTGGTGCGGATCTGGCGGACGAACGGTTTGTAGAGCAGAGCACGCAGGCTGAAGACCAGGAACATCACCGACAACGCCCAGGCGAAGAAGTTCGTGGGTCCGAGGATGGCGGCAAACAGCTTGTACCAGAGCCACATGATCCCGGACACCGGGTAATAGATGACGTCCAGGCTGAACCAATTAAACATGCGTGCTCCTGCGTTCGTTGCACTCGGACCCGGGCACCTGCGGGCGCCGCTCGGGTATTGGGTCCCATCCTCCCCGATGCCACGGACCACACTTCCCCAGCCGGATCACGGTCAGCCAACCACCGCGAATCAATCCGTACTCGGTCAGCGCGTCCACGGCGTACTGACTGCATGTCGGGGTGAACCGACAGGTCGGCAGTCGCAGTGGCGAGATGGTGTGTCGGTAGAGCTCGACGAGGAATATCACGACGCGAGCCGGGAGATGGCTCACTGCCTCTTCTCCATCAACGAGTGGGTCCGCCGGATGCTCGTTCGCAGCTGCTGTTCGAGGCGGGCCGAGATCGCGTCGCGGCTACTGGGCAACGCGCGGATCACGATGCGCTCATCTGCGGTCAGATCCGCGAGAACAGATCGAGCGACGTGCCGCAGACGGCGAGACACCTGGTGTCGCTGCACCGCGTTGCCGACCGACTTCGACACGACCAAGCCGATCCGGGGTCCGTCGACGCTGTCGACCATCCGTCGTGCGTGCACGACGAGATCCGGCTGCGCCGCTCGCACCCCGTGCTTGATGGTGGCGCCGAACTCCGCAGACCGTGTCATCCGGAACTGGGCCGGGAGCACGCCGCGTGATCCCGTGGATCAGGCAGTCAGTGACTGACGACCCTTGCGGCGCCGGCCCGACACGATCGCGCGCCCGGCGCGCGTCCGCATACGCAGACGGAAGCCGTGAACTCGCGCCCGGCGCCGGTTGTTCGGCTGGAAGGTCCGCTTGCCCTTGGCCACGGCTATATCTCCTCGTCGTTTGGCGGCCGCTGTCCGGAGCACACGCTTGCGCGTGTACACCGGCGTTCGCGACCGCCGTTGGTAAGCTCTGGTCTCGCTCTAACCGGCGCGGTCCCGAATCGGTCGCAGCCGTATCGCCGACGTATGGGCGACTGTTCGAGGGTACTGACCTCACTTCCCCTGGTCAAACCGCCTTGTCGTGCCGTCGATCACCGCACTGATCCCCTGCTGCCTCAGCCGTCACCGTTCCCGCAGGGCTCCGTTATCTCGTCGTGATCCGAATGTTGCAGAACGGTTGGCACCCGCCCCGAAAACTGTTAGCTTCTGCCAAAGCCGTTTCAGATCGAGGCGGCGCGCAATCACCAAGCGGGGGAACAGGTCGGCGAACGGTCCACACGAGATCAATGCGGGGATTACTGCCGACCCGCGACCCTGCGCCGATATGCTCCGAGGCGAACCGACTGTCCTGTCCACACCTGTGGATAACTATGTGGACAGATCGTTCGTCGGCTCAGCTATTGGTTTCTTGCCCGACCTTGCGACCAGGGGGATCTGTCGTTGACCGATGATCCCGGTTCAGCGTTCGCCACGGTGTGGAGTTCGGTTGTCGCCGAGCTCAACGGCGACGGAACTGCGGACCAGCGCCCCAGTAACGGAACTGGTGGCGATGCACCGCTGACTCCGCAGCAACGCGCGTGGCTCAAGTTGGTTCAACCACTCACGATCGCCGAGGGCTTCGCCCTGCTGTCTGTGCCGAGCAGCTTCGTGCAGAACGAGATCGAACGGCATCTGCGGACCCAGATCGTCGACGCCCTCAGCCGGCGCCTGGGTCAGCGGGTCGAACTCGGTGTCCGGATCGCTCCGCCCTCGCTGGAAGCCGACAACGAACCCGCCCCAGCGGAGCCGGCCGTCGTCGACTCCGACCTCGACGAGGTGGACGAAGACCGCGAGGCGCTCGCCAGCGCTCACGAGACCTGGCCGAGTTACTTCATCGAGCGGCCCCGCAGTAACCCGTCGGCCGAAGCGCCCGGCATCAGCCTCAACCGCCGCTACACCTTTGACACGTTCGTCATCGGTGCTTCAAACCGGTTCGCCCACGCGGCGGCCCTGGCGATCGCCGAGGCGCCGGCTCGCGCGTACAACCCCTTGTTCATCTGGGGTGAGTCCGGACTGGGTAAGACCCACCTGCTGCACGCCGCCGGAAATTATGCGCAACGGCTGTTTCCCGGCATGCGGGTGAAGTACGTCTCCACCGAAGAGTTCACCAACGACTTCATCAACTCGCTGCGCGACGACCGTAAGGTCGCGTTCAAACGCAGCTATCGCGACATCGACGTGCTCCTGGTGGACGACATCCAGTTCATCGAAGGCAAAGAAGGTATTCAGGAAGAGTTCTTTCATACCTTCAATACGCTGCACAACGCCAACAAGCAGATCGTGATCTCGTCCGACCGGCCGCCCAAACAGCTGGCGACCCTCGAAGATCGGCTACGGACCAGGTTCGAGTGGGGACTGATCACCGACGTCCAGCCGCCCGAACTCGAAACCCGCATCGCGATCTTGCGGAAGAAGGCGCAGATGGAGCGCCTCGACGTCCCCGATGACGTCCTGGAGCTCATCGCCAGCAGCATCGAGCGCAACATTCGCGAGCTCGAGGGTGCGTTGATCCGTGTCACCGCGTTCGCCTCGCTGAACAAGACACCGATCGACAAGGCTCTCGCCGAGATCGTGTTGCGTGACCTGATCGCCGATGCCGGCACCATGCAGATCAGCACCGCGGCCATCATGGCGGCCACCGCCGAGTATTTCGACACCACCGTCGAGGAATTGCGGGGGCCGGGCAAGACCCGGGCACTGGCTCAATCGCGGCAGATCGCCATGTATCTGTGCCGTGAGCTCACTGACTTGTCACTGCCCAAGATCGGGCAGGCGTTCGGCCGTGACCACACCACGGTCATGTACGCGGAGAAGAAGATTCGCGGTGAAATGGCCCATCGGCGTGAGGTGTTCGATCACGTCAAGGAGCTCACCACCCGGATCCGCCAGCGTTCCAAGCGCTGAAATCTCCACTTTTTCTGTCATCGCCGCGAAAAACTTCGGCCACTGTCGTACCACCCGTCACACTCTGGGCTTGTGTACACGGTTGTGGACAACACCTCACATCGCGGCGGAAGTATCGGAATGACAATGAACAACCACCGGCTGTGCACACCAGTCCTGTGATTCGCCCCCGGTCATGCACAACTGGTCCACATGGCGTCACACCGCCGGAGCAGGCAATCGGTCGGCTAGTCCACAGGTTGCACAGGCCCTATTACTATTACCGTTCTCTCTCTTCCATTTTCTTCTTTGAAGACAGGGTTGGGGAGCAGCCGGTTCACAGCGCATCCGGCACGGTGTCGCGGCGCTCTTGTCACCGCGATCGATTAGCTTTCAAGATGGCGCCCGACGCTCTACGGTTGTTCTTCTGACTGCCGTTCAGCGGCTGTCGCTCACAGATCGCGCCCATCCGTGCTCCGGCACGCGGTGGACTCTGGTCGGGGTTATTGGGTGATGAAGGGACTATGTAGACGTGGCAACGACGACGGTTGGCTCCGACCTGAAGTTCCGCTTGGTGCGGGAGGACTTCGCCGACGCGGTGGCCTGGGTTGCCCGTAATCTTCCGACCCGGCCGACGGTCCCGGTGCTGGCCGGCGTGCTGCTCACCGGTACCGATGAGGGTTTGACCATCTCCGGCTTCGATTACGAGGTGTCGGCCGAGGTCCGGGTTCCCGCCGAAATCGCCTCTCCTGGAAGTGTTTTGGTGTCCGGTCGGTTGCTGTCCGACATCACCAGGGCGTTGCCGGCCAAGCCGGTGGACGTCAGCGTCGAAGGCACCCGCGTGGCGCTGAGCTGTGGAAGCGCTCGGTTCTCGCTGCCGACCATGGCTGTCGAGGACTACCCGGCGCTGCCGGAACTGCCCGAGGAGACCGGTGTCATCTCCGCCGATCTGTTCGGTGAGGCGATCGGCCAGGTGGCCGTTGCCGCCGGTCGCGACGACACGCTGCCGATGCTGACCGGGATCCGGGTGGAGATTTCCGGTGAGACAGTGGTTTTGGCCGCGACCGACCGGTTCCGGTTGGCCGTGCGTGAACTGACCTGGTCGACCTCCTCCCCCAGCCTGGAAGCCGCGGTGCTGGTGCCGGCCAAGACGTTGGCCGAAGCGGCCAAGGCCGGGACGTCCGGCTCTGAGGTTCACCTGGCTCTGGGTGCAGGTTCGGCAGTGGGCAAGGAAGGCCTGTTGGGCATCCGTAGCGGCGGCAAGCGCAGCACCACTCGCCTGCTCGACGCCGAGTTCCCGAAGTTCCGTCAGCTGCTGCCCGCCGAGCACACCGCGGTGGCGACCATCGGAGTCGGTGAGCTCACCGAAGCGATCAAGCGTGTGGCATTGGTTGCCGATCGAGGCGCGCAGGTCCGGATGGAATTCGGCGACGGAGTCTTGCACCTGTCGGCCGGTGCCGATGACGTCGGCCGCGCCGAGGAAGACTTGGATGTCGAGTTCGCCGGCGAGCCGCTGACGATCGCCTTCAACCCCACCTACCTGACCGACGGTCTGGGGTCGCTGCATTCCGACCGGGTGACGTTCGGATTCACCACTCCCAGCCGCCCAGCGGTGTTGCGCCCCGCGAATGCGGAAACACAGGTAGATGGCACCGGACCGTTCCCGGCTGTTCAGACCGACTACGTATACCTGTTGATGCCGGTCCGTCTGCCAGGCTGACCGGATCCCCGACGTAGAGAGGCAGTCATGCAGCTGGGTTTGGTCGGTCTTGGCAAAATGGGCTTCAACATGCGCCAGCGGTTGCGCGAAGGCGGACACGAAGTCATCGGGTACGACCCCAGACCCGAAGTCACCGACGTTCCGACCCTGGCCGCGCTCGCCGAGGCGCTCAGCGCTCCACGGGTGATCTGGGTAATGGTGCCGTCCGGGCCGATCACCGATGACACGATCAGCTCGCTGGCGGAGGTGCTCAGCCCGGGTGACCTGGTCGTCGACGGCGGCAACTCCAAGTACACCGAAGATGGTCCGCACGCGGAATTGCTTGGCAAGAAGGGTATTTCGTTTGTCGACGCTGGTGTGTCCGGCGGCATCTGGGGTCTGGCCGAGGGCTACGGCCTGATGGTCGGCGGTAGCGACGAGGACGTCGCGCGGGTGATGCCCATCTTCGACACGTTGCGTCCGCCTGGTGATCTGGCCGACGGTTTCGTGCATGCTGGCCCGGTCGGTGCGGGTCACTACGCCAAAATGGTCCACAACGGTATCGAGTACGGGCTCATGATGGCCTACGCCGAGGGATACGAGTTGCTGGCTGCCGAACCGCTGATCACAGACACGCAAGCGGTGATCCAGGCGTGGACCAACGGCACTGTCGTGCGGTCGTGGCTGCAGCAGCTGCTGGCCAAGGCTCTCAAGGAAGACCCCGCGTTCGACGCGATCTCGGGTTACACCGAGGATTCCGGCGAGGGCCGCTGGACGGTGGAAGAGGCCATCCGTCACCGGGTGCCGATGCCGGTGATCGCAGCGTCGCTGTTCGCACGTTTCGCATCGCGGCAAGAAGATTCGCCGACGATGAAAGCTGTTTCGGCACTGCGTAATCAGTTCGGTGGGCACGCGGTCAAGCGGGTCTCGGTGTCGGGATAACCAGCCGCAATGTATGTCCGGCACCTGACACTTCGCGACTTCCGGTCGTGGGAAGGTGTTGATCTCGAATTGGCGCCGGGCCGAACGGTGTTCGTCGGACCCAACGGGTTCGGAAAAACGAATCTTGTTGAAGCGCTGTGGTATTGCGCAACGCTGGGATCGCACCGGGTCGCCACCGACGCGCCTCTGATCCGCGCCGGCGCCGAACGCGCGGTGGTATCGACCATCGTCGTCAACGAAGGTAGGGAACTGGCGATCGATCTCGAGATCGCGGCCGGGCGAGCCAACAAGGCTCGACTGAACCGTTCCCCGGTACGCAGCACCCGCGACATCCTCGGTGCGGTGCGCGCCGTGCTGTTCGCGCCCGAGGATCTGGCTTTGGTCCGCGGCGATCCCGGCGAACGCAGGCGCTACCTCGACGAGCTTGCCTCGGTGCGGCGGCCGCGGGTCGCGGCGATCCGCGCCGACTACGACAAGGTGCTCAAACAGCGCACGGCGTTGTTGAAATCCGCTGCAGGAGCACGCTTTCGAGGTGATTCCGGGGTGCTGGAGACCCTCGACGTGTGGGATGGCCACCTGGCCGCGCACGGGGCACAGCTGATGGCGGCCCGGATCGAGCTGACGAATCTTCTGGCACCTGAGGTGGAGAAGGCTTATCAGCTGTTGGCTCCGGCGTCTCGTCCGGCGGCGATCAGTTATCGCAGCAGCGTCCTCGACGGGACGGACGACGGTCACGACGCCGAGTATCTCGAGGCCGCTCTGCTGGCGGGACTGGCGGCGCGGCGCGGCGCGGAACTAGAACGCGGGATGTGCCTGGTCGGACCACACCGCGACGACGTGGAACTGCGGCTCGGTGATCAGCCGGCCAAGGGGTTCGCCAGTCACGGCGAATCCTGGTCGATGGCATTGGCGTTGCGGCTGGCGTCCTATGAACTGTTGCGCACCGAGGGCAGCGAACCGGTGCTGATC
Organism: Mycolicibacterium aromaticivorans JS19b1 = JCM 16368; assembly: GCF_000559085.1. Lineage (NCBI taxonomy): Bacteria > Bacillati > Actinomycetota > Actinomycetes > Mycobacteriales > Mycobacteriaceae > Mycobacterium > Mycolicibacterium aromaticivorans. The sequence goes on from NZ_JALN02000001.1 coordinate 2,692,391, forward strand.
CTCGACGACGTGTTCGCCGAGCTGGACAACGCGCGGCGGCGGGCCTTGGCCGGTGTGGCCGCCGACGCCGAGCAGGTACTCATCACCGCGGCCGTCGGGGAAGACATCCCGAGCGATTGGGACGCCACCCGGATCGGCATCAGCTTGCGTGACGACGACGGCGGCCGGATGTCGGAGGTGGTGACATGACCGAACCAGAGGACGAGCCGGCCGGTCCGCCCGAGCACCTCGCGAATCTGGCCGGGATGGATCTGGTGCGCCGCGCATTGGAGGAAGCCCGCGGTGCGGCCCGCAGCCAGGGCAAGGAAGTCGGTCGTGGCGGCCGCTCTCCCCGGGCCAGGCGAGGCGCCGAGCGGGGCAGTCGCCGGACCTGGTCGGGGCCCGGGCCGGATCGCCGTGATCCACAGACGTTCGGGACAGCCGCCAACGACCTGGCGAAATCGCGCGGTTGGACGGGCCGGGTCGCCGAGGGCGCGGTGTTCGCGCAGTGGGCGACGGTGGTCGGCGAGCAGATCGCCGAGCACGCCCAGCCGATCGCGCTGCGCGACGGTGTGTTGAGCGTGGCCGCCGAATCGACCGCGTGGGCGACCCAGTTGCGGATGGTGCAGTCGCAGCTGTTGGCCAAGATCGCCGCCGCGGTCGGCGACGGGGTGGTGAAGTCGATGAAGATCACCGGTCCGGTGGCTCCGTCGTGGCGAAAGGGTCCGCTGCACATCTCTGGGCGCGGGCCGCGCGACACCTACGGGTGAGCCGCACCACCACTGTCGGCTGACAGCCACGAGACGCGCGCCGACCACAGTGTCAAGCGTCACCACGTATGCCGATCCGCGAAATTCCGTGCACGGGTCAACTAGGTGTGTAGAAACGCGGCCGCAGAATCAGTCCGGAACGCACTTACCGGTAGACTGGACAAGACCCGCGCGCGGCCGGTGACACCGTGCGCTTGCGAACCCCAAGGAGAGCGTTCCGCTAGTGGCTGCCAATGAACAGTACGGTGCCGACTCGATCAAAGTCCTCGAAGGCTTGGAGGCGGTCCGCAAACGTCCCGGTATGTATATCGGTTCCACCGGAGAGCGAGGACTCCATCATCTCGTCTGGGAGGTCGTCGACAACTCGGTTGACGAGGCGATGGCGGGTTTTGCCACCACGGTGACGGTGCGGATCCTCGAGGACGGCGGCGTCGAGGTCACTGACGACGGCCGCGGAATCCCGGTTGCCATGCACGCCACCGGGATCCCCACCATCGACGTGGTCATGACCGTCCTGCACGCCGGCGGCAAGTTCGAGGAGGGCGCCTATCAGGTGTCCGGCGGTCTGCACGGCGTGGGCGTCTCGGTGGTGAATGCGCTGTCGGTGCGGTTGGAGGCCGATGTCCGCACCGCCGGCTACGAGTGGTTCCAGACCTATGACCGGTCGGTGCCCGGCACTCTGCGCCAAGGCGAGAAGACCAAGAAGACCGGCACGACGATCCGATTCTGGGCCGATCCGGACATCTTCGAGACCACCACCTACGACTTCGAGACCATTGCGCGCCGGCTACAGGAGATGGCGTTCCTCAACAAGGGCCTGACCATCGAGTTGACCGACGAGCGGGTGACCCCCGAGCAGGTCGTGGATGAGGTGGTCAGCGATACGGCCGAGGCGCCGAAGTCGGCCGAGGAGAAGGCCGCCGAGGCAGTTGCGCCGCACAAGGTCAAGCACCGGGTGTTCCATTACCCGGGCGGTCTGGTCGACTTCGTCAAACACATCAACCGCACCAAGAACTCGATCCAGCCCAGCGTCATCGACTTCGACGGCAAGGGCGAGGGCCACGAGGTCGAGATCGCGATGCAGTGGAACGCCGGCTATTCGGAGTCGGTGCATACCTTCGCCAACACCATCAACACCCATGAGGGCGGTACCCACGAAGAGGGGTTCCGTGCCGCGCTGACCACGGTGGTCAACAAGTACGCCAAGGACAAGAAACTCCTCAAGGAAAAGGACGCCAACCTCACCGGCGACGACATCCGCGAAGGCTTGGCCGCGGTGATCTCGGTGAAGGTTTCCCAGCCGCAGTTCGAGGGGCAGACGAAGACGAAACTCGGTAATACCGAAGTGAAGTCGTTTGTTCAGAAGATCTGCAACGAGCAGCTGACCCACTGGTTCGAGTCCAACCCGACCGAGGCGAAGACCGTCGTGAACAAGGCGGTATCGTCGGCCCAGGCGCGGATCGCGGCGCGCAAGGCGCGAGAGCTGGTGCGGCGCAAGAGTGCAACCGATATCGGCGGCCTGCCCGGCAAGCTCGCCGACTGCCGTTCCACCGATCCCAGCAAGTCCGAACTGTATGTGGTGGAGGGTGACTCAGCCGGCGGCTCGGCAAAGAGCGGCCGCGACTCGATGTTCCAGGCGATCCTGCCGCTGCGCGGCAAGATCATCAACGTCGAGAAGGCCCGCATCGACCGGGTGCTGAAGAACACCGAAGTCCAGGCCATCATCACCGCGCTGGGTACCGGCATCCACGACGAGTTCGACCTGGCCAAGCTGCGCTATCACAAGATCGTGCTGATGGCCGACGCCGACGTTGATGGACAACACATTTCGACGCTGCTGCTGACGCTGTTGTTCCGGTTCATGAAGCCGCTGGTGGAGAACGGCCACATCTTCCTGGCGCAGCCGCCGCTGTACAAGCTGAAGTGGCAGCGCAGCGAGCCCGAGTTCGCCTATTCCGACCGCGAACGCGACGGTCTGCTGGAGGCGGGTAAGGCGGCCGGCAAGAAGATCAACGTCGACGACGGTATCCAGCGCTACAAGGGTCTCGGCGAGATGGATGCCAAGGAGCTGTGGGAGACCACCATGGACCCGACGGTCCGGGTGCTGCGGCAGGTCACCCTTGATGACGCCGCTGCGGCCGACGAGCTGTTCTCCATCCTGATGGGCGAAGACGTCGAGGCACGTCGCAGCTTTATCACTCGCAACGCCAAAGACGTTCGCTTCCTTGATGTTTAGTGACGCACCGCCCTTCGTAGGGACAACAGAGGAATCACATGACTGACACCACCCTGCCCCCCGGCGACGAGGCCGGCGACCGCATCGAACCGGTCGACATCCAGCAGGAGATGCAGCGCAGCTACATCGACTACGCGATGAGCGTTATCGTCGGTCGTGCGCTTCCCGAGGTTCGTGATGGCCTCAAGCCGGTACACCGGCGCGTGCTCTATGCCATGTTCGACTCCGGATTCCGGCCGGACCGTGGCCATGCCAAGTCGGCGCGGTCGGTCGCCGAGACGATGGGTAACTACCACCCGCACGGTGATTCGTCGATCTACGACACCCTGGTGCGCATGGCGCAGCCGTGGTCGCTGCGCTACCCACTGGTCGACGGCCAAGGCAACTTCGGCTCACCGGGCAACGATCCGGCGGCCGCCATGCGGTACACCGAGGCCCGGCTGACGCCACTGGCCATGGAGATGTTGCGTGAAATCGACGAGGAGACAGTCGATTTCATCCCGAACTACGACGGCCGCGTCCAGGAACCCACTGTCCTGCCGAGCCGGTTCCCGAACCTGTTGGCCAACGGATCCGGCGGTATCGCCGTCGGCATGGCCACCAACATCCCGCCGCACAACCTGCGTGAGTTGGCCGAAGCCGTCTACTGGTGCCTGGAAAACCACGAAGCCGACGAAGAGGCGACGCTCGCCGCGGTCTGCGAGCGAGTCAAGGGGCCCGACTTCCCCACTCACGGTTTGATCGTCGGATCCCAAGGCATCCACGACGCCTACACCACGGGCCGCGGCTCGATCCGGATGCGCGGTGTCGTTGAGATCGAAGAGGATTCGCGCGGTCGCACCTCGATCGTGATCACCGAGTTGCCGTATCAGGTCAACCACGACAACTTCATCACCTCGATCGCCGAGCAGGTCCGCGACGGAAAGCTCGGCGGCATCTCCAATATCGAAGACCAGTCCAGTGACCGGGTCGGCCTGCGGATCGTCGTCGAGATCAAGCGCGACGCCGTGGCCAAGGTGGTGCTGAACAACCTCTACAAGCACACCCAGCTGCAGACCAGCTTCGGTGCCAACATGCTGTCGATCGTCGACGGTGTGCCCCGGACGCTGCGCCTGGACCAGATGATCCGCTACTACGTTGCACACCAACTCGACGTGATCATCCGGCGCACCCGGTACCGGCTGCGCAAGGCCAACGAGCGGGCCCACATCCTGCGCGGTCTGGTCAAGGCGCTGGATGCCCTCGACGAAGTCATCGCGTTGATCCGCGCGTCGGAAAGTGCCGACGTGGCCCGGGTGGGCTTGATGGACCTGCTCGACGTCGACGAGATCCAGGCGCAGGCCATCCTCGACATGCAGCTGCGCCGCCTGGCCGCATTGGAGCGCCAGCGCATCGTCGACGATCTGGCCAAGATCGAGGCCGAGATCGCGGACCTGGAGGACATCCTCGCCAAGCCGGAGCGGCAGCGCGCGATCGTCCGCGACGAACTCGAGGAACTCGCCGACAAGCACGGCGATGACCGTCGCACCCGGATCGTGGCCAACGACGGCGACGTGTCCGACGAGGACCTGATCGCCCGCGAGGACGTCGTCGTCACCATCACCGAGACCGGTTACGCCAAGCGCACCAAGACCGACCTATACCGCAGCCAGAAGCGCGGCGGCAAGGGTGTGCAGGGCGCCGGCCTCAAGCAGGACGACATCGTGCGGCACTTCTTCGTGTCGTCGACGCACGACTGGATCCTGTTCTTCACCACTCAGGGCCGGGTGTATCGAGCCAAGGCCTACGAGCTGCCGGAGGCCTCGCGTACCGCACGCGGCCAGCACGTGGCCAATCTGCTGGCGTTCCAGCCCGAGGAGCGGATCGCTCAGGTGATCCAGATCAAGAGCTACGAGGACGCGCCATATCTGGTGCTGGCCACCCGCAACGGCCTGGTGAAGAAGACCAAGCTCACCGACTTCGACTCCAACCGCTCGGGCGGAATCGTCGCGATCAACCTGCGCGACGGCGACGAACTGGTCGGTGCGGTGCTGTGCTCGGCGGAGGAAGACCTGTTGCTGGTCAGTGCCAACGGCCAGTCGATCCGGTTCTCGGCCACCGACGAGGCGCTGCGGCCGATGGGCCGGGCCACCTCGGGTGTGCAGGGCATGCGGTTCAACGAGGACGATCGACTGCTGTCGCTCAACGTCGTGCGGGAGGGAACGTATCTGCTGGTGGCGACCGCCGGTGGTTACGCCAAGCGCACCGCGATCGAGGAGTACACCGCCCAGGGCCGCGGCGGTAAAGGCATCCTGACCATTCAATACGACCGGCGACGTGGCAGTCTGGTGGGCGCATTGGTGGTCGATGAAGACAGCGAGTTGTACGCCATCACCTCAGGTGGCGGTGTCATTCGCACCGCTGCACGTCAGGTCCGCAAGGCCGGACGCCAGACAAAGGGCGTTCGCTTGATGAACCTGGGTGAGGGCGACACACTGTTGGCTATCGCCCGCAATGCGGAGGAGCAGGACAGCACGGACGAAGTGGGCGGGCTGGACTCCGAATCCGACGACTCGTCCGACGAGACGTAGCGCGGCGGGGCGACAGGTTAGGAGTGGTGGTGAGCGCACCGAACGAGCCGGGCCAACCCGGACCGAGTGAGGGCCCGGCCAACGGGCCCGGCTCGGCCGAGCGGACCGGTCCCCGACTCACCAATGGCGAGTCCGGCGAGGCCCCACCGTGGCAGCGCGGTGCTGCGCGAGCGCGGCAGGGCGGGACACCCCAGCGACCGGCCGGTGAGGGGCAACCTCGCCAGGCGCAGCCGGGAGGCCCGGGCCTCGAGCAACGGGTGAACCGTTTCATCAGCGGCACCGCCGCACCCGATCTTGGGTCGGGCGGTCCGCAACAGTCGGAGCGAAAGCCAGAGCCCCGGGCCGAACTTCGTCCCGACGCCCGGCCCGAAGTCCGGCCGGAGCCGCGCGCCGAGGGCAACCGTCCCGAGGGCTATGTCAGCGAGCTACCGGATCTGTCGGGCGTCGCCCCGCCCAAGCCGGTTGCGCAGCAACGCAAACCGGCGCCCGAGCAGCCGGCGCGATCGGCCGGGCAGTCCACCCGCGTTCAGGTGGGTGCCAACCGCGCTCGCGGGCCGGTGCGGGCCAGCATGCAGATTCGGCGCATCGATCCATGGAGCGCACTGAAGGTGTCGCTTCTGCTGTCGGTGGCGTTGTTCTTCGTGTGGATGGTCGCGGTGGCATTCCTGTATCTGGTGCTGGGCGGTATGGGCGTGTGGAGCAAGCTGAACAGCAACGTCGGCGACTTGCTGACGGCAACCAGCGGTGGCGGCGGCGAGCTGGTGTCCAGTGGCGCGATCTTCGGGGGAGCGGCGCTCATCGGACTGGTGAACATCGTGCTGCTGACGGCGATGGCCACGGTCGGAGCGTTCATCTACAACCTCAGCACCGACATCGTCGGCGGTATCGAGGTCACGCTGGCCGACCGGGACTAGCGCCGGTGCACCGGTTTGGGTGCAGCACCCCCGGTGCGGTAATCTCGGCGCTCGGTCGTATGCAAATACGGGCCTATAGCTCAGGCGGTTAGAGCGCTTCGCTGATAACGAAGAGGTCGGAGGTTCGAGTCCTCCTAGGCCCACGATGTCTCGGTCATCGGGAAGGGCGCCCGTGCGGATTGCATTGCTGTTGGCAGTGTTGGTCGCGGGCGCCGCGGTCATTCGGGCCCGTCGCGGCGAGGTTTGGCACACGCTCGACGATTGAGACGTACGGGGCCTTAGCTCAGTTGGTAGAGCGCTGCCTTTGCAAGGCAGATGTCAGGAGTTCGAATCTCCTAGGCTCCACAAGAATGGCGCGAGGCGCAATCAGCCCCTGGCAGGTACCGCCAGGCGACGCGGAAGCGTCTTCTTGCACTGGCGACAGGTGAACGTGTCCTTGTCGATGAACAGCGTCTGCTCGTGGCTGCAGATCGCGCACTTGACCTTCTGATGCGAAAGGCTCCCCCAACCCATGCCGAACATAATGCACGTTAGGGCGGACGCGGCAAAGCAAAATCGCTGACAGACCGCAACATGTAATTGAGTAGTTCAGCAAACTAAGATTCGCCGCTGTCGCGGGCAGGGCGATCGCGACCGCAAATGTTGTTGCGCAGCAACCGGACTCAATACCCAGCGGCATACCGACGGCCGGCAACAGCCGCCTCGCTGCCGGGTCAAATCTTCGGCGACACCTCGACGCTCGGCGGCAGCGCGGACGGCTCGGGCGTCGACGATCGCCTCGTGATCACGAACGCCACAGCCCCGCCGACGGTTGCCAGCCCCAGGAAGCCGAACACGAACAGCCGCCGCCTGCGCCGCCGATGCTGCGCCGTGCGGACGTCGTGAAGAACCTGCGGAAGCTCGGCCACCACCTGCTTGACCGCCTCGAGTTCGGCCCCGACTTCCTGCTGCACGGCACGGGCCTCGCGGGCGCGGCGCCTGAGCGCGACTGCGGCCGATTCCGCTGAATTCGCGGTGATGCCGACCACGCCGCGGGTGATGTCCACCGGGCCTACGGCGGTGTAGTGCAGTCCGCGGTTGAGCCGCTCGCGCGATGTGAGTTTGGCTTCATTCTTGCGACCCATGTCCATCCTCCCGACCGGTGGCGCGCTGATGCCGTCAACACTGCCACAGCGCCACGGGGGTGGCCGCGGGATCGGGCACCGGCTCCTAGTGGCACACTGAGTTCCCGTGACGAGCGACATCGCAACCGCAACAGCGACCCTGCACACGAACCGCGGCGACATCAAGATCGCCCTGTTCGGTAACCACGCCCCCAAGACCGTCGCCAACTTCGTTGGTCTGGCTCAGGGCACCAAGGAGTACTCGACGGAGAACGCGTCGGGCAGCACCTCGGGCCCCTTCTACGACGGCGCCGTCTTCCACCGCGTCATCGACGGATTCATGATCCAGGGCGGTGACCCGACGGGCACCGGCCGCGGCGGCCCGGGCTACAAGTTCGCCGACGAGTTCCACCCGGAGCTGCAGTTCGACAAGCCCTACCTGCTGGCGATGGCCAACGCAGGGCCGGGCACCAACGGTTCCCAATTCTTCATCACTGTGGGCAAGACCCCGCACCTGAACCGTCGGCACACCATTTTCGGTGAGATCGTCGACCCCGAATCGCAGAAGGTCGTCGACGCGATCGCCACCACGGCGACCGATCGCAACGACCGGCCCACCGACGATGTGGTGATCGAGTCGATCACCATCTCCTGACCGCATTGAGGCAGTACTGAGGGCGAGGATTCCGCGGAATCCTCGCCCTCAGTGCTCTCTCACCGGGCTAGCGGCGGCCGGCGAATCCCGCGTCGGTCAAGGCGTCCAGAACATCGACCGGGTCGGTTCCCAGGTCCCACCGGCTGAGCACGATCAGCCGGTCGGCGGTCGTGTCGACCTCGAGCAGTCGTGTCTTGCGGCCGATCCGGCGGAACTCGGTGATACGGATCAGCGTGATATCGGCTCGCGACAATGTTTGGGCGCGGAACCACCCGCGATACACCAGCGCGTCACCGGTGATAGCCAGCCGGGGTCGTGCTCGCCATGATCCGACCGCGAACGCGACCAGTCCGAGCGCAGCAATCCCGGTGAGAATCCTGCCGGGCACGTCTGTGATGACGGTCACACAGACGATTGCCATCAAAAGGCCGCCGATCGCCAGAGCTGCGATGGCGGGAGTTTTCGGCGCCCACTCAGTTTGCTGCACGGCTGTCCTCGGCACCTCTACCGCGTGGTATGCAGTTATCCACAGGTGCTATCAACAATGGGGATGAATCACACGCGTGTGATTGGGTGACCAGGAGGTTGCCAGCCTGGGAACGGCGTTCGCACAGCATGGGGCCGCCGGGGTGTCGCAGCCGCTCAGCGCCACCGCATCGTCAGCAACAACCCGGAGATCATGAAGCCGAAGGCGATCGCGTAGTTCCAGGGGCCCAACTTGGCCATCCACTGCAGCGCGCTCGGGGTGTCGTAGCCGGACGCGGCGAGCTGGAACACCAGCAGCCAGGCCAGCCCGATCAGCATCAGGCTGATGAACAGCACCACGAACCACACACTCGACGGGCCGGCCTTCACCTTGACCGGAGTGCGGCTCACCGGATTGACCGTGAAGTCGTTTTTCTTGCGAACCTTGGACTTGGGCATGGGTACCTTCGGGCCGGGATCTTCTGCGACGATGGTGCGCAGATCGCTTATGAGATTAACGCAGCGGCGCCGTGACCCGACAATTCCGGCGGCAGCGACGACGGGTGCCCAGCGCTCGCCGTGGCGGTTCGGCGTCCCGGTGGTGTGCCTGCTGGCGGGCGTTCTGCTGGCCGCCACCCACGGTGTGTCCGGAGGCAGCGAGATCCGCCGCAGCGACTCACCCCGGCTCGTCGACCTGGTGCACGACGCGCAGCAGTCGGTCGACCGGCTCAGTGCCCAGCGCGACGCCCTGGCGTCCCAGATCGACTCCACGCACGGCGGGGGATCCGGCACCGCGCTCGCGGCCATGCAGGCCCGCGCCGACGAGCTGGCCGCCACTGCCGGACTGAATCCGGTACACGGGGCCGGCCTGGTGGTCACCCTCTCCGACGCCCAGCGCGACGCCAATGGGCGCTTCCCCCGCGACGCCTCCCCGGACGACCTGGTGGTCCACCAGCAGGACATCCAGGCCGTGCTCAACGCCCTGTGGAGCGCCGGCGCCGAGGCGATCCAGATGCAGGATCAGCGCATCATCGGGACGTCCGCTCCGCGGTGCGTCGGCAACACCCTGCTGCTGAACGGGCGTACGTACAGCCCGCCGTACAAAATCACGGCGATCGGGGACGCGTCCGCGATGCAGGCCGCACTGGCGTCGGCTCCCCTGGTCACGCTGTACAAGCAGTACGTCGTGCGGTTCGGCCTGGGCTACAGCGAGCAGGTCCGCGACGATGTCCAGGTCGCGGGCTACACCGAACCGGTGCGGATGCGCTACGCCCAGCCGGCGGGCCCGGTGGGCTACTGAGCTGCACCACCCCGGGTAACCTGGCCGGATGCAGGTTTTGGTCGTCGACAATTACGACAGCTTCGTATTCAACCTCGTCCAGTATCTGGGCCAGCTCGGGGTTGACGCGCAGGTCTGGCGTAACGACGACGAGCGCCTGGCTGACGTAGCCCGCGTCGCCGCCGAATTCGACGGGATCCTGCTCAGCCCGGGACCGGGCACGCCGGAACGTGCCGGAGCCTCGATCCCATTGGTGCGCGCGTGCGCCACGGCGGGCACCCCGCTGCTGGGTGTGTGCCTCGGGCACCAGGCGATCGGTGTGGCATTCGGTGGGACGGTCGACCGGGCCCCCGAGCTGCTGCACGGCAAGACCAGCACCGTCTATCACACGAATATCGGTGTGCTGCACGGACTTCCGGACCCCTTCACGGCGACGCGCTATCACTCGCTGACGATCCTGCCGGAGACCATGCCGGCTGAACTCGAGGTGACCGCGCGCACCGAGGGAGGTGTCGTCATGGCCGTCCGCCACGTGGAGTTGCCGATCCACGGCGTGCAGTTCCACCCGGAGTCGATCCTGACCGAAGGCGGTCACCGGATGCTGGCCAACTGGCTGGGCTTCTGCGGGCACGCCCCCGAAGAGTCGCTGGTGTGCCGCCTCGAGCAAGAGGTCGCCGACACCGTGCGGCATGCCCTCGGCGGGCAGGAGCGATCGGCTACGACGCAAAGCTGAGGGTGATCGTCGCGCCGAAGTTCACGGCGCTCTGCGGCGCCGGGCTCTGCGACACCACGGCATGGGACGGCTGACCGCTGTTCTGCACGTCACCACCCTTGTCCAGCCCACCGGTCCAGCCGAGGCCGCGCAGCCGCGGCTCGGCGTCGGTCCAGAACATGCCCCGCAGGTCGGGCATCACGAACTGATTGCCCTTCGACACCTTGATCTGGATCACGGTGTCTTGGGGCACGGTCTGCCCGTTGGGGGGATCGGTACCGACCACCTGGCCGGACGGCTCGGTGCTGTCCGTCGGAACCGGCAGCGTCTTGGGGAACCCCGATGCCGTGAGGATCTGTTGAGCGACGTCGACCGTCTGGCCCGCGACCACCGGCACCTCGGCGGTTTGCGGGCCGTTGCCGACGACCACCGTGATCTCGTTGGTGATCGCCGAGGTCTGGTTCGCGGGCGGAACCGTCGACAGCACCTTGTCCTTCTGGTCCGGCGTGGACGGTGAGTTCACTTGCTTGAACTTGCCGAATCCGGCGTCCCTGAGTTTCTGGACGCATTCGCCGTAGGACAGGTTGTTGGAGCAGTCCGGAACCTCTCGCTGCTCAGGCCCGGTCGAGACGTTGATCACGACTTCGTCGCCGGCGCCGGCCTGTGAGTTGGCCGCCGGATCGGTGTCGATGACCTTCTCCGGAGGCACGGTGTTGTCCGGCTTCTGCTGAGTGCGGATCTTGAAGCCCTTGTTCTGCAAGGCGGCGATCGCGTCGGCCTGGCTCTGCCCGCGGACGTCGGGCACCTGCAGATTGCGTGGATTGCCGCTGACCATGTTGATCCCGATGGTCACCACCACGGTCAAGATGGCGAGCACCGCGACCACGATCAGCCAGCGGCCGATGGACCCGCCCGCGCGGTCGTTCTCGACGAGCGCCCCGTGCCGCGGGAATTCGTCGGTCTCGTCACCGCGGGAGGGCATGGCCGGCGCCGCGTTGAGCAGCGAGGTCCGTTCGGCGGCGCTGAGCACCTTCGGCGCCTCGGGAGCCTCGCCGTTGTGCACCCGCACCAGGTCGGTACGCATCTCGGCGGCGGTCTGATAGCGGTTGTCCGGGTTCTTCGCCAGCGCCTTGAGCACCACCGCATCCAGCTCCGGCGAGATGCCCGAATGCTTCTGCGACGGTGGCACCGGGTCCTCGCGGACGTGCTGGTAGGCCACCGCCACCGGGGAATCACCGATGAACGGGGGCTCGCCGGTGAGGATCTCGTAGAGCACGCAGCCCAGCGAGTAGACGTCGGAGCGTGCGTCGACCGGTTCGCCGCGGGCCTGCTCGGGCGACAGGTATTGCGCCGTCCCGATCACAGCCGCGGTCTGGGTGACGCTGTTGCCCGCGTCGGCCAGTGCGCGCGCGATGCCGAAGTCCATGACCTTCACCGCGCCGGTCTTGGAGATCATGATGTTCGCCGGTTTGACGTCGCGGTGGATGATGCCGTGCTGGTGGCTGAAGTTGAGCGCCTGGCAGGCGTCGGCGATGATCTCGATGGCCCGGCGGTACGGGATGGGGCCGTCGGTGTGGACGATGTCGCGCAGGGTCACGCCTTCGACGTACTCCATCACGATGTACGGCAGCGGACCGTTGGCGGTCTCGGCCTCGCCGGTGTCGTAGACGGCCACGATCGCGGGGTGGTTCAGCGCGGCGGCGTTCTGGGCCTCGCGGCGAAACCGCAGGTAAAAGCTCGGGTCGCGGGCCAGGTCGGCGCGCAGCACCTTGACCGCGACGTCGCGGTGCAGACGTGTGTCGCGGGCCATGTGCACCTCGGACATGCCGCCGAAGCCGATGATCTCGCCCAGCTCGTAGCGGTCGGAGAGGTGCTGTGGGGTGGTCATCGCGGTTTCTCGTCAGTGTGAACAGCCTCGGACAGCGAGCCGGCATCCACGCTGGCAGCGCTGAATCGGGGTACCCCGATCTGTCCTCCAGGATTACCGGCGATGTGGTGATCCGTCCAACCCGACGGCGCCGCCTGGCTGGAGGGGGTGACGGTGTCGGTGACGGTCTGTTCTACGGGCTTGTTGTCCTTGCGGTCCTTGTCGGCCAGCACGATCAGGATGGCGCTGATGATCGCCAGGGCGCCCAGTACGCCGGCCGCCCACAGCAGCGCCCGCTGACCAGAGGAGAACGTGCGCCGCGGCGGCGGCGGGCGGTGGCTGCCGGTGTTGGCCCGCGGGCGCGTACCGGTGGGCGGGGCGGCGGCAGGCATCCGCGGCGAACTGCCCGGGATCGACGCCGGGGTGGCGCGAATGGTCGGCGCCGAGTTGGGCCGCGGCGGACGCCGACCCGCCCGCACCGCGGCGGTCGCGTCGGCGAACTGCCCACCATTGCGGTAACGCATGCCCGGGTTCTTCACCAGGGTGATCTCGATCAGCTCGCGCACATTCGGCGGGAGGTCGGCAGGCAGCGGCGCCGGCGTCTCCTTGATGTGCTTCATCGCCACCGTCAGCGCGCCGTCACCGATGAACGGCCGCTTACCCGAAACCGCTTCGTAGCCAACAACTCCCAGCGAGTACACATCACTGGCGGCGGTGGCGTCGTGACCGAGCGCCTGCTCGGGGGCGATGTACTGGGCGGTGCCCATCACCATTCCGGTCTGGGTGACCGGCGCCGCGTCGACGGCTTTGGCGATACCGAAGTCGGTGAGCTTCACCTGACCGGTGGGCGTGATCAGGATGTTGCCCGGCTTGACGTCGCGGTGAACCAACCCGGCGGCGTGGGCCACCTGCAGCGCGCGACCGGTCTGCTCGAGCATGTCCAGGGCGTGCCGCAGCGACAATCTGCCGGTGCGCTTGATCACCGAGTTCAGCGGCTCACCGTTGATCAGCTCCATCACCAGGTAGGCGGTGCGACCTTCGCCGTCCATATCGGTCTCGCCGTAGTCGTGCACGGCCGCGATGCCGGGGTGGTTCAGCATGGCGACGGTGCGCGCCTCGGCGCGGAAGCGTTCGACGAACTCGGGATCCGACGAGAACTCCTGCTTGAGCACCTTGACCGCGACCCGGCGCCCCAACCGGCTGTCGACCGCCTCCCACACCTGGCCCATGCCGCCGGTGGCGATCAGCCGCTGCAGCCGGTACCGGCCGGACAGCGTGACTCCTACGCGCGGGCTCATTGCTTGCCTCGCTTCGCTCGCCTGCTGAGGCTCATTGCTTGCCTCGCTTCGCTCGCCTGCGCGGGCTCATGACGCCCCCTGCAATGCCGCTGCGATCGTCGCCCGGCCGACCGGGGCGGCCAGCGCGCCGCCGGTGGCGTTCAACCGGTCACCACCGTTTTCGACGAGCACCGCGACCGCCACTTTGGGGCTCTGTGCTGGGGCGAAGGCGATGTACCAGGCATGGGGAGGGGTGTTGCGAGGGTCGGTACCGTGCTCCGCGGTCCCGGTTTTGGATGCGATCTGCACGCCGGGGATCGCCCCTTTCTGCTGGGTCATCTGTTCGGCGCCGATCATCAAATCCGTAAGTTTAGCGGCGACCTGCGTCGATACGGCACGCCGCTGTTGCTGAGGTGCCGCCGTGCTGATGTTCGACAGGTCCGGCCCCTTGAGACTGTCCACCAGGTAGGGCTGCATCATCACACCGGAGTTGGCGATCGTCGCCGCCACCAACGCGTTCTGCAAAGGTGTCACCGCCACGTCTTTCTGACCCATGCTCGACATCCCCAGCGCGGCGGCGTCGGCCATCGGGCCGATGGTCGACTCCGCTACCTCCAGCGGGATTGGCGCTGGTGGGCTGTCGAACCCGAACGCCTGCGCGGTGTTGCGCAGAGCGTCAGCACCCACCCGGATACCCAGTTCCACGAAAGCGGTATTGCACGAGCGGGCAAACGCCTCCCGCAGAGACGCGGTGGGAGCGCTGCCGCACGGGGCGCCGCCGTAGTTCTCCAGGGTCGCGGTGCTGTTCGGGAGCTGTATCCTGGGGGCGCTGGTGAGCTGATCGTTGTCGGTCACGCCGTTCTGCAACGCCGCCGCGGTAGTGATCACCTTGAACGTGGACCCGGGCGGGAAAGTCTCGGCGATGGCCCGGTTGGTCAGCGGCGAGGCGGGGTCGTCGCGCAGCTGCTGCCAGGCGGTGCCCTGCTCTTCGGTGTCGTGGGTGGCCAACAGGTTGGGGTCGTAGGACGGCGAGGACACCATCGCCAAAATTTTTCCGGTGGACGGCTCCAAGGCCACCACCGAGCCGCGGCAGCCACCCGTGCAGCCCCGCTGCATCGCTTCCCACGCGGCTTGCTGAACGCGCGGCACGATCGTGGTGTCGACGTTGCCGCCGCGCGGGTCGCGACCGGTGAAGAAGTCCGCCAGCCGGCGGCCGAACAAGCGCTGATCGGAGCCGTTGAGGATGCCGTCCTCGGCGCGCTCGAGACCGGTGCTGGAGTAGCGCAACGAGTAGAACCCTGTAATCGGTGCGTAGACAAGGGGATTCGGATAGACGCGCAGGAAGCGGTAGTGGCCGTTGGTGGACACCGAGTAGGCCAGCAGCTGTCCGCCCGCGGTGATCTGGCCGCGCTGGCGTGAGTACTCGTCAAGCAGCACACGCTGGTTGCGTGGGTCGGCGCGCAGACCATCGGCGCGGAAGACCTGGGTGATCGTCGCGTTGAGCAACAGCAGCACGATCAACGCCATGATCATCACCGAAATGCGGCGCAGGGAGGTGTTCATACGCGCTCGATCACCTCGGTGCTCGACGACGCGATCGGCGCATGTGGATTGGTGATGATCGGGCGACGGGCGGCGTGCGAGATCTTCACCAGGATGGCCAGCAGCAGATAGTTGGCCACCAGGGACGAGCCGCCGTAGGACATCCACGGTGTGGTCAGGCCGGTCAGCGGGATCAACCCCGTGACACCGCCGACGACGATGAACAGCTGGATCGCCAGCGTCGAGGCCAACCCGGCGGCCAGCAGCTTGCCGAAGCTGTCGCGTACGGCGATCGCGGTACGGAGCCCGCGCACGATGACGATCGCGTAGAGCATCAGTACCCCGGCCAAGCCGACCAGACCCAGCTCTTCACCGACCGCGGCGGTGATGAAGTCCGTCGACGCGGCGGGCACCGTGCCGGGCTGGCCGTTGCCCAGCCCGGTGCCGAAGATGCCGCCGGTTGCGAAACTGAACTGCGACTGCACCATTTGATAGCCGGTGCCTTCGGGGTCGCCGAACGGATCCAGCCAGGTCTGAACCCGCACGCGCACATGGCCGAACAAGTAGTAGGCCACCACGCTGCCTGCGGCGAACAGCGTCAGACCGATGACCACCCAGCTGAACCGCTCGGTCGCGATGTAGACCATCACCAGGAACGAGGCGTACAGCAGAAGCGAAGTGCCCAAATCCTTTTCGAATACCATGACACCGACCGAGACGATCCAGGCCACCAGCAGTGGCGCCAGGTCGCGCGGGCGAGGCACGTCGGTGCCGAGGAAATGCTTGCCGGCGGTGGTGAACAGGTCACGCTTGGCCACCAGCACCGCGGCGAAGAAGATCAACAACAGGATCTTGGAGAACTCGGCTGGCTGAATACTGAAGCCGGGGAACCGAATCCAGATCTTCGCACCGTTGGTCTCGGAGAAGTGACTGGGCAGCAGCGCTGGGATCGCCAGCAGCACCAGCCCCACCAGACCGCAGGTGTAACCGTAGCGGGCCAAGATGCGGTGGTCTTTGAGGAAGACGACCACCAGCGCGAAGCCGAGCACGCCGACCAGCGTCCAGAGCATCTGCTGTTCTTCGCTGGGTCCGTGTTGCGGGGCGATCGCACCGCCGACCAGGTCGAGGCGGTGGATCATCACCAGGCCAAGTCCGTTGAGCAGCGCGACAACTGGTAGCAGGACCGGGTCCGCGTAGGGCGCGAATCGCCGGATGGCCAGGTGCGCGCACACGAAAAGGGTGAGGAACGCCAGCGTCGAACTCGCCAGATCCCAGCTGATGCCCTGCTCCTGATTGGCCTCGACGATCAGCAGTGCCACGACGGTGATGAGGGTGGCGAAGCACAACAACGCCAGTTCGGCGTTGCGGCGGGTCGGTGTGGCCTGCGCCAGCGCGACGGGTGCCTGCGGTTGGGTACTCATGCTGCCGCCCGGCAGTCGGTGCCCGGCTTCTGCGGCGCTGCGGGTAGTTGGGTCACCGTCGGAGCAGGGCTCGGCGCAGGCGTCGGAGCAGCCGAAGACGTTGGGGTGACGCCACTTTCAGTGGGAGAAGGGGCGGGGCTCGACGAGGCCGCCGGTGGCGGTGGCGTGCTCGGCGACGGGGCGGGTGCCGAAGAGGAGGTCGGCGCGGGCGCCGACGGCAAAACCGATGCGGCCGTGGGAACGGGCGCCGGCCCCGGCGCGGGAGATGCGCTCGGAGCCGGAGTCGGGGTGGGGGTCGGTGTGCTGGTCGGGGGCGGCGCGCACGGGGGCAGTACCGAGCTGTGCGCCAGTTCCCGTAGCTGCCCGATCGCATCGTCGAGGGTTCCGGCCGGGAGCCCGGCCGAGACCTGTGCGCGCTCCGAGGGCCGAAGATCCTGCAGTCGCATCAGTTGGCAGCCCAGCGAGTCGGTCGGCTGGCCGTAGCTGATCTGCGACAGCTCGTTGCGGTCGTTGAGGCAGCCCAGCAGGTACGGCTCCTGAAGCTGATAGCCCAGGATCGAGCCCTGGATACCGCGCATGATCGCGACGGTGCCGTTCTCAGCGCTGACGTAGTAATTGCTGCGGATGATCTGCCTGCCGACCGCGAGCCCGGCGAGGACCACCAACAGGACCAGGGCGGCGGCGATGATCATCCGCCGCCGCGAGCGCGGCTTGGGTGGGGGCTCGGGCTCGGCCACAACGCGCTTGGCGGGCGCAGGCCGGGGGTTGAAGGCCGAGGCGCGCCCGGCCGCGGTGTTGGGCGGGGCGACGTGGTCGTCGTCCCCCGAGACCGCACCGGCCAGGATCGGCTGCGTCTGGCCGCCGTAGTCATGGTCGACCACATCGGCCACCACCACGGTGACGTTGTCCGGTCCGCCCCCGCGCAGCGCCAGTTCGATCAGCCGGTCAGCGCTCTCGGCGACGTCGTCGATCTGCAGTGCTTCCAGGATGGTCTCCTGGCTGACCGGGTCGGACAAGCCGTCGGAGCACAGCAGATAGCGGTCGCCTTCCTTGGCCTCCCGCATGATCAGCGTCGGCTCGACCTCGTGACCGGTGAGCGCGCGCATGATCAGCGAGCGCTGCGGATGGCTGTGGGCCTCCTCCGCGGTGATGCGCCCCTCGTCGACGAGGGTCTGCACGAAGGTGTCGTCCTTGGTGATCTGGGAGAGCTCGCCGTCGCGCAGCAGATAGCCGCGGGAGTCACCGATGTGGACGAGGCCAAGTCTGTTGCCTGCGAACAGGATCGCGGTCAGCGTGGTACCCATGCCCTCGAGCTCGGGCTCCAGCTCGACATGCGCGGCGATCGCGGAGTTGCCGTCGCGCACCGCGGAGTCGAGTTTGCTCAGCAGATCGCCGCCGGGCTCGTCGTCGTCGAGGTGTGCCAGCGCGGCGATCACCAGCTGGGATGCCACCTCGCCGGCCGCGTGCCCGCCCATGCCGTCGGCCAGGGCAAGCAGGCGCGCGCCCGCGTAGACGGAGTCCTCATTGTTGGCGCGCACCAGGCCCCGGTCACTGCGGGCGGCGTAGCGAAGGACAAGGGTCACGGGCGCAACTCGATCACCGTCTTGCCGATATGCACCGGCGTGCCAACCGGAACGCGTACTGCCGTCGTCACCTTCGCCCTGTCGAGGTATGTGCCGTTGGTCGATCCTAGGTCTTCCACGTACCAGTCGGCACCGCGCGGCGACAGCCGGGCGTGCCGAGTCGAGGAGTAATCATCGGTCAGTACCAGCGTGGAGTCATCAGCGCGGCCGATCAGGACTGGCTGGGTGCCCAAGGTGATCCGGGTGCCTGCCAGCGCTCCCTCGGTGACCACCAGGTAGCGGGCGGCGTGCCGTTGCTGGCGGGACGGCAACAGCGTGCCGCGCAGCGCCAGGCCCCGGCGGACCATCACCGCGCCGGTCGGCGCGTAGATGTCATTACGCAGGACGCGTAACACCGACCAGATGAACAGCCACAGCAACAGCAGGAAGCCGGCGCGCGTCAGCTGCAGAACTAACCCCTGCATCTGGCGTCCTCTCCGTCCTCGTGCACCGCTCGTCGTCCCCGCGGTACCAGCAGGCACCGGGCCGACTTCGGCACCGTCACGATACTTGGACGCCGGTGGGTACGCGGGTGAAGCCACTCCGCGTAAACCAAGCTGCGACCTTCGCCGACCTCAGTGAACGCGGACGATGATCTCGGAGTGGCCCAGCCGGATGACGTCGCCGTCGGCCAGCTGCCACTCCTGCACCGGGGCGTTGTTCACCGTGGTCCCGTTGGTGGAATTCAGATCGGACAGCAACGCAACCTGGCCGTCCCACCGGATTTCCAGATGCCGGCGCGAGACGCCCGTGTCGGGCAGCCGGAACTGGGCATCCTGGCCGCGGCCGATCACGTTGGCACCTTCGCGCAGCTGATAGGTGCGTCCGCTGCCGTCATCGAGCTGCAGGGTGACCGCGTGTCCCGCGGACGGGTATTCGCCCTGGGCGGGCGGCTGGGCGTACCCGCCGTATCCGCCACCGGCGGGCTGGCCGTAGTCGTAGTCCCGCCCGGCGGGTTCGGGGTAGCCGCCCTGCTCGTATCCGCGGCCGGCCGACTGACCGTAGTCCGGCTGGCCGTACTCCTGGCGGCCGTAGCCGCCGGCCGGCTGGCCGTAGCCCTGCTGCTCATAGCCACCCTGGTCGGGGTAGGCGGGGCGAGGCTCGGGACGGCCGTAGCCGGCGTCCTCATGACGGCCCGGACCGCGGCCGTAGTCATAGTCGCTGGACGGCGGACCCTGAGGCGCGTAACCGCCACCCTGCGGCGGGCCGTAGGACGGGGCGCCGTATCCCGGCGGCGGGCCCTGCCGGTAACCCTGGTCATAGCCCTGGCCCTGGTCGTAGCCCTGGCCGCCGTAGCCGCCGGCCGGGGGACGCTGCTCGGGAGCCTGGCCGCCGGCATAACCGCCCTGGCCGTAGCCGCCCTGCTCGGGGTAGGCCGGCCGCTGGCCGTAGCCCTCGTTGGGCGGGGGCGCGTAGCCGCCCTGCTCGGGCGGGTAGGGACCGCGCTGCTCGGGGACGCCGCGCTGCTCGTCCTGTGGGCGCGGGTAGCGCTCGTCGTAGTAGTCGTCGCCGGGCCGCCCCTGACCCTGGTCGCCTCGGTAGGTGGGGTCGTTGCTCATCGCTGGTACTCCTGGTTCTGCGGTGTACGCCTGGTTCGATTCTGGCGGGGCGGTTGTGGCGAGGGACGGGTGGGGGTCGACGTCAGGGTTGACGACGCCGCGCGCACGGTACTGGCCGGTGTGCAGATTCGGCGACTGCTCGAACCTGACGACCAGCTCACCATACGTTTGCCATCCCTGATCACGGATGTAGCCGCCCAAGTGTTTGGCAAAAGTGTCCGTGGTGAGATCGCGATCGGCGCTGACCTTCTCGAAGTCAGCTGGACTGAGCGTAATGACGTACTCATTGGGAGCCAAAAATCGTTCATGGGGAAGGGTTTGCACACCTGCAGAGGCTTCCCGCCGCAGCGCGGCTTCCACCTCCGCCGGGACGATTGATCCGCCGAAGACCCGGGCGAACGCGTCGCCCACGGTGTTCTCGAGTTTGCGCTCGATGCGTTGAACCAGACCCCTCTGGTTACTCATCTCACCGCCTAGCTCGAGTACGTGTGCGTGTTGCGTCGACGCTTGTTCACCTTGATGCTATCGGCCCAGGTCGACACGCCGTCACCATGAGAATTCTGAGAATCGCGTTAGACCAGGTCAGAGCCCCCGGGATGGCACTGTGACGCAGGCCGCTAGGCTGGTCCGAGCCGCGGGCGCGAGTTGAGGTGCACCCCCTCGACCGTGATACGCTCCCTCGGTTGTTTCGGGCGAGTGGCGGAATGGCAGACGCGCTGGCTTCAGGTGCCAGTGTCCTTCGGGACGTGGGGGTTCAAGTCCCCCTTCGCCCACACAAGTGGAGAAAAACCCCGGCTTCCGGCCGGGGTTTTTCTGTTGGCGGCAGGCGCTGAACTCAATCCGGGTTGCTGGCCTTGGTATTCGACTGAGTCCGTCCGCGGCGGGGTAGATGCTGGTGCTCACCGTCTCCGGGCATGTCGGCGGCGTGGCTGACCTGATCTCCGCCGGCGCGCTTGGCCGCGTACATCGCGGCATCGGCGGCTTCGACGAGTTCGTCGAGGAGCCCCAAGTTGAATTGAGAGCCGTTCTTCAACGGCGCGCAGGCGGTGCCGATGCTCGCCGTCACCGGTACCGGCAGCTCGGCGATGGCCCGGCGCAGCCGTTCGGCAACCACCTCCGGTGGATCGGGGTGGTCGACGTCGGCGATGACGAATTCCTCGCCGCCGGACCTGCCGATGATGGCGGAGTGTCCACAGTTGTCGGCCAGCGCTGCGCTGATCCTGATCAGCGCAGCGTCGCCGGCCGCGTGGCCCGCGGTGTCGTTGAGGTTCTTGAAGCTGTCCAGATCGATGACGATGACCATCAGCCGGCTGGCCTCGGTGTCGTTGCGCATGATCAGCTCGTAGGCCGATTGGTGGAACGACCGTCTGTTGTGCAGCCCGGTCAGGGGATCGCGGCCGGAGCTACGCAGGTCGACCCGCAGTGTCTGCGCGAGCGACAAGACCCCGAACGGTAGGCCCACGTTGAGCGTTGCCACGATCGCCACCGCCGCGGCCGTCAGATAGATGTCGCCGGTCGAGGAAACAAGCCGGGCGGCCAGGATCACCACGCAGATCGCGGCTATCGCGCCGTTGGCCACCACCTCGTGGGCGGTGTGGAAATAGGCGACGAAGCCGCCGATCACGGCGAACGTCGCGCACCCCATCAGGCCTACGTAGTCGTTGGAATAGGACAGCGCGGCGGCGGCGATGGTCGCGGTGGAGGTGAACGAGAACGCCAGTGACTGGCGGCGGGTGGGCCAATGCAGCAGAAACGGCACCGCTGCCGCCAACGCCAGCGCCGCGGCGACGACGCAGATCGTGACCGCTACCGGGCCGTCCGGACCTTGCGGGCTCTTGATCATCAACGCGGTCGACGATGCGAGAGCCAGGGTCGCGGTGAAGATCAGCGTCCGCCAGATCCCCTGCTGGTCGCGGTCATGCAGGTAGACGCTGATCCAGTCGTATTGGTCGGCGTGACGGGGTGGCAGCGCTCCCCACCGAAGCATGTGTCATCCCCATTCCTACGGGAAGTCGTGCCGTGATTGCGGAATCGATTTTGCCAGCTGTCAGCCGAATCGCTCAGTCGTTGGTTTCTCGCCGGGTCCGGCAACGGCGTTTCGACAGTCCGAGTGCCGGATTGTCGATCCCCCGAACGCCGGGGGTCTCTGTCAGCGGTCGATGCGGGCGGGTCGGCTGATCCGCGTCTGGTTGCCGCCGGCCCGCTTGGCCGCGTACATGGCGGCATCGGCGGCCCGGATCAGATCGTCCATCGCGGCGACACTGTCCCAGCGCACGATGGCCGCGCCGACGCTAGCGGTCACTGGTTGGGGCAGGGCGGCGATCGCCAGACACAGCTGGGCGGGCAATTCCTCGGCCAGCTCGGCGGGCACGGCGTCGACCACGATGAACTCCTCGCCGCCGAACCGTCCGATGATCGCCGAGCTGTTGCTGTTCTCTCGAAGCGCCCAGCCGACGGCGGTCAGAGCCTGGTCGCCGGCGATGTGGCCGTAGGCGTCGTTGAGCTTCTTGAACTTGTCGAGATCGATCATCACGACGATCAGGTGAAGATCGTTCCCGGGCGATGTCAGCAGTAGCGTCGCCCGCTCGTAGAAGGCGCGCCGGTTCAGGACACCGGTGAGCGGGTCTTGATCAGAGCGCACCACATCGGCGCCCATGGTGCGCATCACCGCCTGGATCGCCAACGGAAAGGCGAGGTTCAGTTCGACCACCAACCACCAGCCGGCTGCGGCGACAGCCCAGCCGTAGTTCGGGACGACGCGTATCGCGCACAGCGCGCTCACGGCCATGCCGAGGACGACGATGAACGTGATCGCTTTCGAGTTGTGGAAGAACGCGGCGTAGCCGCCGATGATGGCCATGCCGCTGCAGCCCATCAGGGCGACCATGGGATAGGACTGCATCACGCAGCCGACGGCGATGAGCGAGCTGCCGAAGCAGGCCATCCGCAACGATTGCCGCCGGTTCAGCCAGCCTCGCAGCCACAGGGTGCAGTAGGTGATCCCGGTGAGCACCGCGGCGGTGCCGAACGTCCACGCCCATATCGGCGGCACGTTGCGCATGGTCGGGGTGGCTGCGCCCATCAACATCAAGCCCGCCGAGATCAGTGCCATCAACACCCTGGTGGGCCATGCCAGGCCGCGCGCCCTCAAATACCCGGACAGCCAATCGAACTGGTCGGGCAACCGCCACCATCGCGCGAGCGGCCCCCCGGCCTGAGTGCCCGGTCC
Source organism: Mycolicibacterium aromaticivorans JS19b1 = JCM 16368 (assembly GCF_000559085.1). Classification (NCBI taxonomy): domain Bacteria; kingdom Bacillati; phylum Actinomycetota; class Actinomycetes; order Mycobacteriales; family Mycobacteriaceae; genus Mycobacterium; species Mycolicibacterium aromaticivorans. The sequence goes on from NZ_JALN02000001.1 coordinate 2,715,591, forward strand.
GACGGCCCGCTGGTCGGTCACCGCGCCGTCGCTCCCCGCATGGCGTCCACGGTAGCCCGAGCAAATCGGTAGCGAGGCGAAATATCGACGGCGACAGAAAATAGATCCTGCGTGAGCCGACTCGGACGGCCAGCCGCCGTCCAGGGCGGCGTTGGACTGGCTAACCTGTTTGGATGGGCACGCAGACCATCCCCGGCGGAGTGGTGCACAAGCTTCCGGCGGATTTGCGGACTGCGCTGCTGGGCAACGACACCGCGCTGGCGGCCTGGAACGACATCACGCCCCTGGCGCGCAACGAGTTCATCTGCTGGATCGAGGACGCCAAACAGCAGAAGACCCGCGAGCGACGCATCCGCCGCACCCAGGAGGAGCTTGAAGAGGGTATGCGACGGCCCTGCTGCTGGCCGGGTTGCAAGCACCGCGAGCGCACCGGCAAGGCCTAGCCACCCGGTTGGAGGCCGCGCAGCAGTACCGCCAACCCGTACTCGAATGCGTCGTCGGCCCGCGCGGGCGTGGGCGCTCCGGTCGCGAGCGCGGCGGCCAGTTCGGGCCCGACCTCGGCGCCTGATTCCCACGGCTCCTCGGGCGCGGCGAGATCCAGGGCCGACCCCAGCACGAAGCAGTCCATCAGAGTGATGGCCCGCAGCGTGTCGGCGGCGTCGAACCCGGCGCGGTGCAGGGTCACCGCCAACATGTTGTACATCCGGATGGCGTGGCTGCTGTTCACGGCGTAAGCGGTCAGCAGGGGGATCAGCCGCGGATACCGGGCGTAGCTGCGGCGGTAGGACCGCAAGATGTCGGCGACCGCCTCAGCCCACGGTCGGTCCGGTTGGTCGTCGGGAAGCTGCACCTCGGACATCGCGCGCTCGCGCAGCAGCTCGACGATCTGGCCGCGGCCCGACACGTGGTTGTACAGCGATGACGGACTGACCTTTAGTTTCCGCGCAAGGTCGGGCATGGTGAATTCGCCGGTGGCACGCACCAAGTCCATGGCGGCCGACGCGATCCGGTCGGTCGACAACAGCGGTGTCGGCGGACGGCCCATCAAAGTCTCTCTTCCTCTTGCGAAGAAGTATGAGCCAGTTCACACTAAAACGAAATAGATTCGTTTTAGGAGTTCGATGATCACCTTGACTGCCCGAGCGCCCGAACCGCTGTCCCGGTCGGCGCCCTCGCAGCGCCCGCCACTGCGGGTCGGCCTGGTCCAGCACCGGTGGCGACCGGACCGCTTGGAACTCCTCGCCACGGTGCGTGCCGGGATCGACACCGCCGCGGCTGAGGGTGCATCGGTCGTCTTCCTGCCGGAGATCACCTTGCTGCGCTATCCGGCAGATCGCCCGGCCGGGGCCAACCCCGCGGCACTTGCCGAGGATCTGGAGAACGGCCCCACCTTCGACCTGGCGGCGAGCGCGGCGCGGGCCAACGGGATCTTCGTGCACGCCTCGCTCTACGAACGCACCGCCGAGGTGAGCGACGGCCTGGGCTACAACACCGCGATCCTGGTCTCCCCCGGCGGCGAACTCGTCGGCCGGACCCGCAAGCTGCACATCCCGATCTCGGCCGGCTACTACGAGGACACCTATTTCCGGCCCGGCCCCGACGCCGACCCGTATCCCGTCTATGCGCCGGACGGGCTGGACGCTCGCATCGGTATGCCGACCTGCTGGGACGAATGGTTCCCCGAGGTCGCGCGGAACTACTCGCTCGCCGGCGCCGAGGTGGTCGTCTACCCCACCGCCATCGGATCCGAGCCGGTCTTCCCCGACTTCGACACCCGGCCGCTGTGGCAGCAGGTCATCGTGGCCAACGGCATCAACAGCGGCCTGTTCATGGTGGTGCCCAATCGGGTCGGCGACGAAGGGACCGTGACGTTCTACGGGTCCTCCTTCATCTCCGATCCGTACGGCCGGGTTCTGGTACAGGCACCGCGCGACGAGGAGGCCGTCCTTATCGCGGACCTCGACCTCGATCAGCGCCGAGATTGGTTGGAGCTCTTCCCTTTCCTGTTGACCCGACGGCCTGACACCTACGCCGCGCTGACCCGGCCCGTGGTCGCCGACGAGCCCTACGGCGCCGGTCACGCCGCGACGGCGGTGGTCAAATGAGCTCGACGCTCTTCACCGGCGGTGTGGTGTGGACCGGTACGGGGCAGGAGTTCGACGCCCTTCTGGTGACCGACGGGGTCGTCCGCGCGCTGGGTGGGCAAGCCCGAGACCTGGCTGCCGGTGTGGACTGTGAGCACGTCGACCTCGCCGGCGGGTTCCTCATGTCGTCCTTCGGCGACGGCCACGCACACCCGCTGTACGGCGGGCTGGAAGCAGTCGGACCGCCTGTCCGGGGCTGCGGCACCGTCGACGAAATCGTCACTGCTGTCAAGGTTTACGCCGAGGACCACCCGGACGAGGAATGGATCGTCGGCGCCTCTTACGACGGCAGCCTGGCCGAGGGCGGACTGTTCGATGCCCGCTGGCTGGACGCTGCCGTGCCGGACCGCCCCGTGGTGCTGCGGGCCTGGGACTACCACACCGTGTGGTGCAACACCGCGGCGCTCGAGCGGGCCGGTATCACCGCCGACACACCGGATCCGGTTCTCGGGGAGATCCCCCACCGACCGGACGGCTCCGTCTTGGGCACGTTGCGGGAGTGGGGCGCAACGGATTTGGTGATGAACGTGATGCCGGCGCGCGACGAGCGGGAGCGCATCGGCGCGCTCGGCACGGCCGCCGACTATTACCTGGCTCGCGGCGTCACCTGGGTGCAGGACGCGTGGGTCGAACCTGGTGACGTCGCCACCTATGTGGAAGCGGCCCGCCAGGGCGCACTGCGGATGCGGTTCAACCTCGCGTTGTACGCCGACCCGCGGCACTTCGATTCGCAGATCGAGCAATTCGCGGCGTCGCGGCGAGCGGTCGAGGAGGCCGGCTCGCCGCTGCTGACCGCGAACACAGTCAAATTCTTCGCCGACGGCGTCGTCGAGAACGAGACGGGTGCCTTGCTGGCACCGTATTGCTCGGGACTGCACAGCCACGGTATGCAGAACTGGGAGGGCGACTCGCTGGCCGAGGCGGCACGTCGGGTCGACGAGCTCGGACTGCAGATCCACATCCATGCCATCGGCGACGCCGCCGTCCGCCAGGCACTCGACGCGATCGAGCACACCTTGTCGCGCAACGGGACTCGCGACCGCAGGCCGGTGATCGCCCACGTACAGCTGGTGGACGACACTGATATCGGCCGGTTCGCGGAGCTGGGCGTCATCCCCAACATGCAGCCGTTGTGGGCGCAGATGGACGCGCTGATGACGGTGCTGACCATCCCCCGGCTCGGGGTCGAACGCAGCGACCGGCAGTACCAGATGCAAACGCTGAACCGATCCGGCGCAGCGCTGGCGTTCGGCTCGGACTGGCCGGTGTCCTCGGGTGCCCCACTGGACGGCATCGCCGTGGCGACGTCCCGGCTCACCGCCGAGGGCCAGCCCGACGGCGGTTGGACACCGCACGAGATCGTGCCGATCGAACGCGCGCTGTCGTCGTACACCGGCGCCGTCGCCTACCAGGCCTATGCCGAAAACACCTGGGGAGTGGTCACTCCCGGCGCCAGCGCCGATCTGGTGTGGCTTGACCAGGACCCGCGGAACACACCGCCGCTGGATCTGCCACACGTGGGCATCCACGCCACATACTTGCGCGGTGCGCAGGCCTACCGGGCTGACGAAGGAAAGGTACGACCATGACCGCGGAATTCATCGCCGACCCCCATGAGGGGCACCTGAAACGAGCGCTCGGCCTGCCGTCGCTGGTGCTGTTCGGCTTGGTCTACATGGTCCCGCTGACCGTGTTCACCACCTACGGCATCGTGACCGAAACGTCGGGCGGCCGCCTGCCGCTGGCCTACATCGTCACACTCATCACGATGGTGTTCACCGCACTGTCCTACGCGCGGATGGCGGCGGCGATTCCGGTCGCGGGTTCGGCATACACCTATACCCAGCGCACTTTCGGCGCCCCTGTCGGCTTCCTGGCCGGGTGGTCGCTGCTGCTGGACTACTTGTTCCTGCCGATGTTGAATTATCTGGTCATCGGGCTCTATCTGAACGCGGCGCTACCGGCGCTCCCCGCGTGGGTCATCGTCCTTGTGTCGATAGCGATCGTCACGGTGCTCAACATCATCGGCATCGTGTCCGTCGCGCGAGCCAACTTCCTCATCATCGCCATCCAGGCGATCTTCATCGTGGTGTTCGTCGCCCTCGCGGTCGCCAAGACCACCGGCTACGGGAAAGTCGACCTGCTGTCGCCCTTCACCGGTGACGGCACCGCGGGCGGCATGAGCCCGATCCTGGCCGGCGCGGCGATCCTGTGCCTGTCCTTCCTCGGTTTCGACGCGGTCTCCACGCTGTCCGAGGAGGCGCGTGACGCCAAACGCACGGTGCCGCAGGCGATCATGATCGCGACGATCGTGTCGGGGATCATCTTCATCCTGCTGTCCTACGTGTCGCAGCTGGTGTTTCCGTCCAACAAGTTCGCCGACGTGGACACCGGTTCGACCGACGTGATGATGGCCGCGGGCGGGGCGTTCGTCAACACCTTCTTCACCGCGGCCTACGTGGCCGGTGCGCTTGGTTCGGCGCTGACCTCGCAGGCGTCGGTCGCCCGAATCCTGTACGCGATGGGCCGCGACGGCATCCTGCCGCGCAAGGTCTTCGGGCATGTCTCCGCCAAGTACAGCACCCCGGTGTACGCCATTCTCACGGTCAGCGTCATCTCGCTGCTCGCGATCTGGATCGATCTGACGATCCTGGCGTCGGTTGTCAGTTTCGGTGCGCTGGTGGCGTTCTCGGTGGTGAACCTGTCGGTGATCAAGCACTACTTCGTCGACATGCGGGAACGGAACATCCTGCTCAACGTGATCGCACCGGTGATCGGCTTCCTGCTCACCGCCTGGCTGTGGACCAGCCTGTCGGGCACCGCGCTCACGATCGGATTGATCTGGCTGGCAATCGGATTCGTCTGGCTGCTGGTCGTCACTCACGGCTTCCGTCGGCCCACCCCGGTGTTGGACCTGGAATACGAGTGAGCCCGCAGGGCTCGGACCCACTGGCCGGCTACCCCGTGGTCGCCCCGCCGCTGCCGGGGCGGGTGTGGTTCGACCAGAGCTGGCTGGATCTGACGTTCGTGCACTGGCCGGTGCGCCCGGCCGACATCGCGCACCTCTACCCCGCCGGCGCACGCCCGGATGTGTACGAGAGCGTGACATACGTCGGGCTGGTGCCGTTCCGGATGGGTGACACCGCAGTCGGTCCGACCCCGCCGGTGCCGTACTTCGGTTCCTTCGCCGAAACCAACGTCCGGCTCTATTCCGTGGACGACGCGGGCCGGCACGGCGTGCTGTTCCGGTCGCTGGAAGCCGCCCGGCTGGCGGTGGTTCCGGCGATCCGCATCGCCATGGGTATCCCCTACACCTGGGCCCGGATGCGGATCACCCGGACATCGGATCAGATCAGCTACGACAGTGTTCGCCGCTGGCCGCAGCGCGGGCTGCGGAGCCGGGTGACGGTGCGGCCGGGCGAACCGGTCGAACCGACAGAGTTGGAGACCTGGCTGACCGCGCGCTGGGGCGCCCACACCCGCAAGGCCGGCCGGACCTGGTGGGTGCCGAACTATCACGGCCCGTGGGCTTTGCACTCGGCGCGGGTGGTGGACCTCGACGACGAACTTGTCGCCGCCGCCGGGGTGCGCACCGCCGGGGAACCGCTACGGGCGCTCTACTCCCCCGGCATGCGAACCCAGTTCGGCCGTCCGATCGCGGTCGGCTGAGACTCCGCTCGCAGTAAGCTCACAGCCATGGCTGTGCGGGTGCGGATCTCGAGGGCGCTGATGGCCGCCGCATGCGGCGCGCTGTTCATGGCCGTGCCCGTCGGGGTCGCCGCCCCTGCCAATGCCTGCCCGACCGGGCATCTGGCCGACCCGATCACCGGACAGTGCTATGTGGCCAACGGTGTGCCGAGTGTCGGTGGCATCCCATGCATTCCGGGCAAGTCGATGGGGACCTGCCTGGGTATTCTGCAGAACCAGTCGCCGCCCGGCGGCGGGCCGCCGGTCGGCGGGCCCTGGCCGTAGTCAGTCGTCGAAGATCGCGACCGCGCGGGTCCATCCCGCGGATGCGGCATGAATTTTCACCGGGAAGCAGGACACCTCAAAGCCGTTGGCCGGCAGCGACTCCAGATTGTGCAGCTTCTCGATATGCGAGTAGCCGACCGTGCGTCCGGCGCGGTGACCTTCCCAGATGATCGACGCGTCGTGGTCAACGGCGTACCGCTGTGCGGTGTAAGAGAACGGGGCGTCCCAGCTCCAGGCGTCGGTTCCGGTGAGTCGCACCCCGCGCTCGAGGAGATAGAGGGTGGCGTCACGCCCCATACCGCACCCTGTGCCGACGTAGTCGGGCTGTCCGTATCGCGTGCCGGCACTGGTGTTGACGAGCACGATCTCCAGGGGTGCCAGGCGATGCCCGATGCGTTCCAGCTCGGCCTCCACGTCGGCGGCGGTCACCACGTAACCGTCCGGGAAGTGCCGGAAGTCGAGTTTGACCGCCGGCTGCAGGCACCACTCCAGCGGCACCTCGTCGATGGTGATCGCGCGCTTGCCACCGTCCATCGTCGACGCGTAGTGGTACGGGGCGTCCAGATGTGTGCCGTTGTGTGTGGTGATCCGCACCCGCTCGATGGCCCAGCCTTCGCCGTCGGGGAGATCGTCGACGGTCGCGCCGGGGAAAAACGACACCACTTCGGCGGCGGTCTGCTTGTGGTCGTAGTAGTCGATCTCCGGCAGATGCCCGGGCGGATCCGAGGGGATGCCGGCCTGCAACGGGACCGAGATGTCGACGAACCTTCTCATGGCACCTTTCTACGCCCTGGGGTGAAACGATTCGGCGGGGTTCACCAAGCCGACGGTGATCGCGTTGCCGATCTGCCCGTGTGCGTCGAACACCGCGACAGCACCGCACGCGATCCCGTCATTGCTGTTGTGGGATGTCGCCGCCAGGCCGATGTAGTCCCCGACCGGCTCGCGCGCCAGGGTCAACGTGTAGTCGGCGTTGATATAGCGCAAACCGCCTGTGCCCCAATGGGATGTCGCACTGGCTGCGTCGGCGGCCATCGCGACGGTGACGAACGGGGAGGTCGCCTCGCCGTCGACCAGCGCGCGGACCTGCCGGATCCAGGCGTACTTGGGGCCGGTGGCGTCGTGCCATTCGGTGAAGGCCATCGCTCCGCCGGACTCGCCCTGTCCCCCGTAACCCCAGACGAACATCATCAGGTCGTCGGGCAGCGGACCGGGATCCGGCGGCAGTGGCGGCATCGTCACCGGCGAGGACCAGATGTCGCCGGCCGGGTGCTCGCCGCGGCGCAGGAACATCGCACTGGCCCGGGACACCACGGTGTCGTTCTGGATCAGTTCGGCGTCGACCAACCGGATGCGACGGCCGTCGCGGCGAATCGTGGTGCGCACTTCCAGGGACGTGATCGCGGTGGGCCGCAGCAGGTCCACGGTCAGCCGGGCCGGTACGAAGCCGGGGGCGCCGCCCAGCTGCTCCAGGGCCCGCGCCAGGATGCCGCCCACGACGTGACCGCTGATCGTGGGACCCCAGGGCCCCTGCGATGCCGGGCCGGGCAGCAGCACGTCGCCGTCCGACACCAGATACGCCCGCGATGCACCCGCCGAGTCGCCCAGATCCGTCACGAGGTCACACGATAGCGGCGCCCAAGTCAGCTGCTCAGCACCCGCTGTACGTAGCGTTCGGTATCCGCGGTCGCGGGGTCCGTCACGTCGTCGAACTCCGGGTGCTTCTCGATGTACTTCGCCACCATTGGGCACGCCGGCACGATGCGCAGCCCGGCGTCGCGGGTGGCGGCCAGCGCTTCGCCGACCATGATGCTGGCCAGTCCGCGTCCTTCGAACGCGTCCTCGACCTCGGTGTGGTGGAAGATCCGTTGACCGTCGTGGTCGACGTAGTCGGCGACGCCGACCTGCTCGCCCTCGACGGCGATGGTGAATTGGTCCCCGCCGGCGGTGACGGTGGTGTCGGCGCCCGTTTTGTCTTGTGTCATGGAACTCCTCAGGTTCGGCGGCGCGGCCGCAATCGGATGGCGGGCAGCGCGGGTGCCGGTAATCGCTGGACGGAACCCGGGTACCCACTCACGGCGCCGAAGCGATCGTCGCCGCTTTCCCATTGCCGGCGGTACTCGGCGATCTCCTCGTGGCTGCGGCCGACGAAGTTCCACCACATCAACAGTTCCTCGGTGAACGGCGTCCCGCCCAGCAGCAGCATCCGGGCGGCCAGGCCGGCCGCATTGTGCAGCCGCAGCGTCGTGGACCCGGTTCCCAGGTAGGCCAGCTGCCCTGACTCGAGCGCCCGCCCGGCCACCTCCACCTGACCGAGATCGAGCAGGACGCCGTGCTCGAAGGAGGGATCGACGTCGAGGTCGAGGGTGCAGCCGGCGGCCAGATCGACCTGGGCGCCGAGCAGCGGTGTGAAGGTGTGCACCGGAGAGCGCTGGCCGGCCAGCTCACCGAGGAACACCCGAATGGATGCCTCCCCACGGGAAAACGGCTCGGGGACATAGTGATCGAAATCCCGGGCGGCGTTGCGATCCGCATCCGGCAGCGCCACCCACAGCTGCGCGCCGTGCAGGATCGTGGTCGACGGCGTCGACACCTCCGAGTGGCAGATCCCCGCCCCGGCGGTCATCAAGTTCAGCTCGCCTGGGCGGACGGTCTGGTGTACACCGGCGCTGTCGCGGTGCTCGATCTCGCCGCGGAACAACCAGCTGACGGTCTGCAGCCCGGTGTGCGGATGCGGGGGCACGTCCATGCCGGCGTCCTCGCGTACGTCGTGCGGGCCGTAATGATCGGCGAAACACCAGGCGCCGATCAGCGAGCGCCCACGTTGGGGCAAGGTTCGGCGCACCGGAAGCGCGCGCGGACCACCGAGCGGCACCTCGCGGGGCTCCAAAATCTCCACGCCATCGAAAATCGTTGCACGGCAGGGCACTTCACGCGGAGCGGCCTCGAGGTTGCTCACCACCCCGAGCTTACCCGCGGCGCGTCGCTCAGGCCGCGAGCTGCTGGGTCATCGCCGAACGAATGAGCAGGAAGTCCGGCTCCTCGATGCGGAACACCCCGAACCGGAACTTGTATCCCCAGCGCTGCGGATCGACAACGAATTCCAGCTGGTCCAGCAGCGGTCGGATGGGTGTCGCCGTGCAGGGCAGGAACTCCATGGCGCGCCGCCAGGGGTGCGACGGGTGCTCCTGGTACGGCTCGTCGCCGGTGACCCGACCGATGGCGGTGAACGCCTGCAGCGACTCCCCGTGCTCGAGTGCGGTTTTCGGCGAATAGAAGATGTTCCAATCGCCACGGGCCATTCTGCGCAGCATGTGCGGCTTGCCATGGTTGGCCTGAGTGAAGCCGCCGGCGACGCCGCGTTGTACGTGGTCGGCGCTGACGGTATTGATCCTGTACGGCATGGGCTCACGCTAGGTCGGGGGTCCGACAGGTCTGCGCAGCAGCTAAGCCCGTGCCCGCGAGCGTCACGCCAGAGTCGCATTCGGCGCCCAGCGTGACCCTGGAGTGACGCTCGGCGGGCGGCTCCCGCAGCTAGTCGGCGCGGGCGTCGGACGACGGGCCGCGACCATCGGCCGAGATGTCCGGCGCGAAAAGCTCCGGGCTGATCGACGGGTCGACGGGCTCGTGCGGCGCCTCCGTCGACTCCCCTGCGGCGGCCCGCTTGCGATCAGCACGCCAGTCGCGCAACAACAGCACGATGCCCACCACCGCGAGCACGACCACCGCGATGGCCGCATAGGTGCTGTCGGTCAGCACCGCCACCACCAGTGCGATCAACCCGGCCAGGGCTACCGCGACCACGATCCGCACCCGCGCGCCTCCCAACGTCTGCTGTGTCGACACAGTTCTATCCGCATACCGACTCCCCTGCCCGGGAATTGCCGCAGTCAGCGAGTCGCGGGCGCCGACACCGGCGCGGCGCTCAGCATCGCGGCGAGCATCGTCACGATCTCCTCGAGACTGTCGGCGTCGGTGTCGCCGGATTCCACCCGCCGCTCGTGGTCGGCGAGCAGGGCGAACATCGCGGTCGCGACGGCACCGACTCGGTTCTCCCGGGCGCTGCGGTCCTTCAGCGGAACCAGCCTGGCCAGCGCGTCGAGGATCCGTGGCCACGCCGATTCCGCCGGGCTCTGCGGTTCTCGATTCAGTCGGATCCGCACCACCTCGAGGAACCGCGCGTAATGGGTGCCTTCACTGTGAAAGAACGGCCCGACCAGGACTCGCAGGACGGCGTGCGCGTCGGCCATCTGCTCCCCCGACATGCGGTCCAGCAGGGCTTGCCGCTCGACCTCCATCGGGGTCAGGCGTCGGGCCACCACCGCATCGATCAAGTCCTGTCTGCTGCGGAAGTAGTAGTTGACGGCGGAGTTGTTGCGTTGGCCTGCGGCCACCGCGATCTCCCGCAGGGGCACCTCGAAGCCGTGCTCGGCGATCAGCCGTTCGGCGGCGTCGAGCAGTACTTCCCGAGATCGGGCACCGCGGTCCACGTCGAGCAGTCTAAATCAATGCTAGGCAGTTTTAAGCACATGTGCTTAAATGAGCGCATGAACCAGATCCGGGAGATCGACCCCGGCACGCCGATGACGCGTTACGCGCGCGGTTGGCACTGCCTGGGCCTGGCAGAGGATTTCCGCGATGGCAAGCCGCACGGCATCAACGCGTTCGGCGGCAAGCTGGTGGTGTACGCCGACTCACAGGGCGACATCCATGTGCTCGACGGCTACTGCCGGCACCTGGGTGCCGACCTCGCCATGGGCACGGTCAAGGGCGACAACCTGGCCTGTGCGTTCCATGACTGGCGCTGGAACGGCGCGACCGGCCGGTGCGTCGAAATTCCTTATGCGCGAAGAGTTCCCAAGCTCGCCCGCACCCGCAAGTACCAGACCATCGAGGTCAACGGGCAGCTGTTGATGTGGCACGACCCGGAGGGCTCGACGCCGTCGGCAGAGCTCACCCCGCCGACCATCGAGGGCTACGACGAGGGCCAGTGGTCGAAGTGGGCGTGGAACTCGATGGTCATCGAGGGTGCGCACTGCCGCGAGATCGTCGACAACAACGTCGACATGGCGCACTTCTTCTACATCCACTACGCCTACCCCACGTTCTTCAAGAACGTCTTCGAAGGCCACACCGCCAGCCAGTACATGGAATCCAAGGGGCGCCAAGACTTCACCGAGCACCCGGAACGGCTGTGGGAGGGCACCAAGCTGCGCTCGGAGGCCACCTACTTCGGGCCGTCGTACATGATCAACTGGCTGCACAATGACCTCGGACCGGACTTCACCGTGGAATCGGTGCTGATCAACTGCCATTACCCGATCGACCAGAACTCGTTCATGCTGCAGTTCGGCGTCTCGGTGCAGAACATGCCGGGGCTGTCCGACGAGAAGGCGGCCAAACTCGCCCAGTCGTATTCGAAGATCTACGAGGTCGGCTTCCTGCAAGACGTCGAGATCTGGAAGCACAAGACGCGGATCGAGAATCCGCTGCTGTGCGAGGAGGACGGCGCGCTCTACCAGTACCGGCGGTGGTACGAACAGTTCTACGTCGACGCCGCTGATGTCACCGCGGACATGACCGACCGCTTCGAGCTCGAGGTGGACACCACCCACGCCTACGACGTATGGCAGCGTGAGGTCGACGAGAACATGCAAAAGCGTTCTGAGGCAACAACAGCGAGCTGATGCTCACGCCGCGGTGCGCGGCCGCCCCAGCGGTAGGTGTACGACGGTTGCCACCTCGGCGGGCAACGCTTCGCTGCGGGTCAGTAGTTCGGCGCTTTCCGGCAGTTCGCGCGGATTGAGCTGGCCGTCGGCGATGCGCCGCAGGACGTCGTGCGCGTGCGCCAGCTGATGGCGCTTGCGGTATTGGCCGCCGGGCAATTTGATGCCTGCCCACACCCCGTACTCCTCGCCGCTCTCGACGGCGCTTCTGGCGCAGGCGCGCTGCTGGGCCAGCGGGCACCGGCGTAGGCAGATGGTCCGGGCGCGGGTGGCGGACTGTTCGTAGACGCGGGCCTTGGCCGCACCGTCGCTGGCGTCGTCATCGGCGTAGCCGAACCAGAGATCGGGCTCGACCGAGCATGGGCGGTAGTTCATCGGAGCCTCCTTGGCCGGATTCAATGACGGAAGCGTATATGCGAGATTCCGATGACGCAAGAGGAACGTAGAAAGAAACGTATAAACCGACAGCACTGTGTACGATCCGTATATGGCTGGAGCCGCACCGTGAGCCGAGAGGCGGCGGGCGCGGCCATTCGGACTCTGCGTGAGGCGAGGGACTGGTCGCTGGCCGAGCTGGCCGCCGCCACCGGGGTCAGCATCATGGGCCTGAGCTTCCTGGAGCGCGGTGTTCGCAAGCCGCACAAAGGCACAGTTCAGAAGGTTGAAAACGGGTTGGGGCTACCGCCCGGCACCTACGCGCGGCTCGTCGTTGCCGACGATCCAGCCGCTGAGATCGCCCAATTCCTGACCGGCGGACCGGCCGAATCAGTGTCGCCGCGGACCACCACCGGCATCGTCGTCAGCCGGCACAGTGACGCCGATGTGCTCGAGGCACATGCCGAAGCGCACCTGGAGTCGCTGAACTCGTTGATAGCTCGCTTGCCGGCGGAGACGTCAAACGAATATGAAACGTATATTCAGTCCGTGATCGAGCAATGCGTGAAGGCCGAGCTGCTGGCGGCCAATTCCTGGCGCGTCGCGGTCAACGCCGGGGCCGAATCGGTGGACCGCCTGATGACCCACCTCAAGTCCCTGGAAGCGATCCGGAGCGGGCTGTTGGCCCGCATGCCGGGCAGTATCAGCGCGCGCTTCGACCAGGCGTGCGCCCGCTCGGAGCTGCCCGAACCGGTGATCGCGACACTGATCGGAGTCGACGTCGAGCAGCTGTGGGACATCCGCAACCGCGGAGCCATCCCACCCGGAGTCCTGCCGCGGGTGCGGGCGTTTGTCGAGGAGAGGTCATGACCGCCCCCGAGGTGGAGATCCTCAGCCGGGCCCATGCGCTGTTCTCCGGCCGGCAGGCGGTGGGCGTGCTCGATACGGCACCTGCTGTGGCGTCGTCCCCGCGCGAAGGGTTGCCCACCGCCTACCACCGTGCGGCCGACCGGCGACGCACCGAACTCGACGGCGCCCGCCGCGTCGACGCCGAGGTGTCGGCGATCCTGGCCCGTGTTCAGCGCGACCACCGGGAGGCTCAACGGCAGACCCGTGCCGTGCTCGACGCCGCCCATGCCGATGCCGCCGCCACCCCGGACAACCCGGTCGCTCAACGAGAGTTGTTGCGGCGCAGGGCCGCCCGGCTGCGCGCCCAGCACGCCCACGTCCTTGCCGCCCGCCGTAGAGCCCGGCGCCGCCTCGCGCTGTTGCGCGCGCTGGGATATCGCCGGGGGCAGCGCAGGCTGCCGGCACCGAATTCGCGGGCCGCGCTGGCGGTGCGCGCCGCGCTGTCACGGCTGGGTTGTCCGTACGTGTGGGGAGCGACCGGACCGGATCGCTTCGACTGTTCAGGCCTGGTGAAGTGGGCCTACGCCCAGGCGGGGGTGCCACTGCACCGCACCACCTACGACCAGATAAACGACGGGATTCCGGTGCCGCGTTCCCAAATCCGCCCCGGCGATCTGGTGTTCCCGCATGCCGGCCATGTCCAGATGGCGATCGGCAACGGACTGGTGGTCGAGGCGCCCTACTCCGGTGCGAACGTCCGGATCAGCCGGCTGGGTTCCGATATCGCGATCCGCCGGCCGGCGTAGCCGAGTGGTGAGTTGTTCGGCGAAATCTCGCTGAGTACCGTCGACCCATGGCAGAGCACGTCGGAGCGTCGGCCGAGGCCCTCGAGTCGGCCCGATCGCTGCTGGCCGCGCGGGACCGCGACCTCGCCGAGGCGGACGCCGAACTGGCCGAGGTGGTGTCGGCCGCGCATGCCGCCGCGACCGAGGCGATTCGCAAGCTCGACGCAATCAACGCCGAGATCGAGGCGGCTCTCGCGCAGAACGCTGTCACCGCGCCCCTCGAGGGCCGCGAGTTCGCGCGGTTCCTGCTCGCCAAGCAACGCGAAATCAGCGATGTGCTGATCGCCGCACGCGCCGAAGCCGACGCCAAAGCCGTGGTGCTCCAGCGACTTCTGGATCGCTATCGGGTGTCGTCCACACCTGCCTGACGGGTGAATTGTCACCCGAACACCGCCTGGATACAGTCGCCGGCATGAGAGGGTACCGGTGGCGAGTTATCAAGACCTGCTCGACGTGATTGCGCGCGTCGGTGCGGTCACCGGTGACAGCCAGGCCTGGCTGACGGGGCTCTCGGACACCGACCTCGCCACGATCACCAGCCCGGTCAGTGTGGTGTCGCCGAGTGCAATCGACAACGTAGTGGCCAAGATTCGCGCTCAGCATCGGGCGGCATTCGACCCGGCGGCACCCATCGACCAGGCCCCGGGCATAGGGGAGGGGCTGGCCGCCGAGGCCATTCGGACGGCTGAAACATCTCTGGCACAACAGAATTCGAGGAGCGCGCAGCTCGACCTGCAGGTGATCACCGCGGTGCTCAATGCGCATGCCGTCCACTCGGCTGGCCGGGAAGCCCTCGACGGTCTGCAGAGGGACATCGAGGCCGCCGTCGCGGCCCGCACCGACCTTGACACCCCGGCCGGTGCTCGCGCGTTCCAGCGGTACCTGATCGACAAGCTGCGCGACATCAAGACCGTGGTGGAGACCGCGGGACTGGACGCCACCTCGAAGGCATCGTTGGCCGCCGCGCTGGCGTCGCTGTACGTCGGTGCCACCCCGGACTCCGCGGTCGAGACCGCACCCGACGCCGGCCCGGCGGCCGCGAAACCGGCAGAGCGGGCCGTCGACATCCCGCCGGATCTCGGCCCGGACCCGTTCGCCGACGCCCTGTTGCCCGACGACCTCGCGCCTCCGCCGGCTGACCCCGGCGCCACCGTCGGCCAACCGGTCGCGGCGCCGATGATCCCACCCATGGCCGCGATCCCCGCGATGGGCGGCGGATCCGGCGGGGGCGTGCCCGCTGGCCCCAGCCCCATGCCGCAAGCGTTCGACAACCTCACCCCGCCGCGAATGCCGTCCGCAGACATCTCTGACCTGCTCGACGACCCGTTGCCGGATGAGCCGATCGACGACACCCCGATCGATCCGGCGCCCGACGACGACAGCGGCGTGGGGGAGGAGGCCGATGGGCCGCTTCCGGACGACTCGACCGTCGTCACCCTGCCCACCGGTGAAACGGTGACCGCGCCGACGCCTCAACTGGCGGCAGCCATCAGCGCCGCGGTGGCCGGAACACCGATCCCGGAGGCGTTTCGACAACAAGGCATCATGATCCCGGCCCCGGGCACCGCGGTGTCGCATCCTGTCGACGCCGCCCGGGTGTTGCCCGGTGATATCGGGATGCTGACCGACCGGCATGCGCTGGCGTTGGGCAACGGCAAGGCGGTTCTGAACAACCAGATCCAGCCCATCGCCAGCGTCGCAGGCCCGAGCTTCCTAGGGTGGGAGCATCCGCCTGAGCCGGGCGCCGAAGCCACGACTCCGAGACCAGACCGACCCGCGCCGACCCGGCCCGCGGTGACAGCCGAACCACCGGCGATAGGAGAGTGACATGGCAGAGCGCATCCACGTGGTACCCGACGAGCTGCGCCGCGCGGCCCGCGACCACCAGAACACCGCGGAGCAGCTGAGCACGGTGCCTGCCGGGCACGCCGACATCCTCGCCAGTCTCGACTCGCTGGGCCCGATCTTCGGTGAGCTGCGCGACGCCGGCCGCGAACTGCTGGATCAGCGGCGTGCCTGCTACGAGCAGCAGGCCGCGGCCCACGCCGAACTCGCGACCAATCTGCGCCGCGCCGCCGACGTCTGGGAACACCAGGACAGCGCTGCCGCCACCGAGCTCGGCCGCATCACCCAGGATGGTTCATGACCGAACCCGATCCCGAGTTCGACGCGGCCCACCCCAGCGGGCACATCCTGTTCCGGTCGTGCCGTGGTGGTTACCTGCACAGCGTGGCCCTGGCCGAACCGGCGATGGACGCCGACGCGCAGACCCTGGCGCAGGGCATACTGCTGACGGCGGACGTGTCGTATCTGAAAGCGGTGCTGCAGGTGCGCGCCGAGATCGTGGCGGCGGGCCACACCCCGTCAGACGATGTGGCGAGCAGCCGCGACCTCGAGCTGGCCACCGAGGTGCTGCGGCAGCATCGGCTGCGGCCCGACGAATCCTGACCGGTTACCGGTCGCCGTCGGCGGAGGCAACCTCCGGCGGCACAACGGGATTCGGGCCGAACAGCTCGCGCGCCCGCTGCAGCAGGGCACGCACCTCGTCGAGTTGTTGCTGCAGCAGCGAGTCACCCATGGTCGGTACGTTATCGACCGTGCCGGGCCGGCACAATTCACCCGCGGACGCGGGCGATCTCAGCGTTGATGCGATTCAGCACGTCGGTGTAGCGGCCCGCTTCGCGGTGCTGTCCGGGTTTACCGCTGCTGACCAGTCCGACCGACAGTCGGCGTTCCGGATCCGCCCAGACCGCGATGTTGGTCAGCCCGGTGTGGCCGACGGCGCCGGGTGCGTCGCGTCCGAACGGCCCGAACCGGGTGGACCCGAGCATGTAGCCGGTGCCCCAGCGCATCGGTGCGAACCCGGTCGCGATATCGGGCCGCAGCCGGCGTGCGGGTGCCGCCGCCGCGCGCAGGGTCTCCGGCCGCATGACCCGGACGCCATCGAGTTCACCTCCACGACAGAGGATTTCGGCGAAGCGCGACAGCTCGTCGGCGGTGGACACCGTGCTGGACGACGGGACGACGCCAGTCAGGAACAGCGGGGTGTTGGAGAAGGGGATGATCTGCTGCGGGGTTCCGCCGACGGCGGCCCGGAACGCCTTGGCGATCGGCGCAGGCAGCGGTTTACCCGTCACGTGGCTCGGCGCGACCAGCGGGACATCCTGTTCTGCCACGCCGTAGTTCGTCCACCGGAACCCCAGCGGGTCCAGGATGTCCTCGGCGAGGATGTCGCGGATGTTGCGCCCGGTTGCGGCCGAGACGATCTCGCGGACCAGCGGACCCCAGGTCAGCCCGTGGTAGATGTGCATCAAGCCGGGACGGTGGATGGGTCTGAGCTCACCGAGTTTCTCGCGCGCGTAAGCACTCTCGTTCATCCGCTTGAGGTCCGGTCGCGGCCCGGTGGCGAACGGCACGCCGGCGCTGTGGGTGATCACGTGCCGGATGGTGGTGCGGTCTTTGCCGTGGCTGGTGTAGTTCGGCAGGTAGTCGCAGACCCGGTCCTCGAGGGAGAACTCGCCCCGCTCGACGAGCATGTGCACCACCGTCGTACTGATGGCCTTGGCCGCGGAGTACACGCAGAACGGGGTCTCGACCGTGACCGGTACCTTCTCGGCGTCCGGCGGGTCGGCCGGACCGTTTCCCCAACCGTGGCCGATCGCGCGGTTGAGCACAATTTTTCCGTTGTGCCGCAGGCATAGTTGGATGGCGGGGTGCATCCCTGCGGCGTACCAGTGCCGCACCGATTCCCAGATCCGGTCGGCGGTGGCCGCCGAGATGTCGGCACGGTCCTCGGCGCCGACGTCGGTGACGGCGTCGAGGTCGGCCGGGACGCGAATCCGGCCGTCCCCGGCGGGGGAGTGGCTCACCCCTGCTGCCGGTGCAGGGTCGCGGCCAGATGGTGGGTGAGCGGCACGCCGACAGCGGCCATCCGCACGTTGTAGGCGAGCTCGTCGCCGGTGAGTTGGAACGAACGACTCAGGGCGGTAACGCTTTTCGCTGATCTAGAGAGTCCGATGGCGGTCGAGTCGAGCTGGATGTCCAAACCGTCGCCGGTCACCGACAGCGTGCCTTCGTCGATCTCGGTGACCCCGGTGGGATGAGCGACGACGAGTTCGATGCGGCCGGCCGACGGCACCCGGAGGTAGCCGGTCTCGGCGTGCAGGGGCCGGCCGTCTGCGGTGGCTCGGGTCCGCTGCGAGTAGGTCAAGAAGGGCTTGCCGATGTGTCCTACCGCGATCTCTTCGATGTAGTCGAACGTCTCGATGGTCGGGTACTCGCCGGTACCGGCGCCGGTCCAGGTGCCCAGCAGGGGCGCCAGGACCGCGACGTCGGGATGAAGCTCGGGCACGATGCCCAGAGTACGGGCCGCGATCTACATCGGGCCGACGAGCTCGACCCAGTTGCCGTCCGGGTCGGCGACGAACATCCAGCCCATACCGGGTACCGCGGTGAACTCGGCGAGCTCCTGGGCGATCTCGTATCCGGAGGCCTTGACCTGCGCGGCGGCCGTGGTGGTGTTGGCCACCACCACGGTGTAGTAGCGGATGCCGGCCGCGGCCGGCCCGCCGCCGGGCGTCGCGGGCGCGGCCGGCGGCTGGTCGAGGGTGATCAGCTTGAGCACGTTGTCACCGAGTGCGTAGCGCTTCATGGTTCCGCCGGGGAAGTCGAGGTCGCCGGTGAAGGGCAGGCCCAGGAAGTTCTCGTAGAACTCGACCATCGGACCCAGGTTGGTGGTGACCAAACCGACTTCGATGTTCTTGGCGAGTAGCTCGATGGCCATGGTGTTCCTCTGCGTTGAGTGGGTGACGTCGGACGGAAAAGCGGTGTTCAGATCGGGCCTGCGAGCTCGACCCAGTTGCCGTCGGGATCGGCCACGAAGAACCACCCGATACCGGGCAGGGCGGTGAATTCGGTGAGCGGCTCGACGATTTCGTACCCGGCGGCGGTGACCTGGGCGGCCACCTCGGTGACGTTCGTGACGACCAGCGAGATGTAGCGGACACCGGTCTGCGCGCGTCCACCGCCGGGAGTGAGCGCTGCGGGAGGCGGCTGGTCGTAGGTCACGAGTTTGAGGGTGTTGTCACCGATCAGGTAGCGCTTCATGGTTCCGCCGGGAAAGTCCAGATCGAGCTGAAACGGCAGCCCGAGGAAATTCTCGTAGAACTCGACCATCGGAGCCAGATCGGTGGTCACCATACCGATCTCGACACTGGGGGCGAGCAGCTCGACGGCCATGGTGTCGAAGGATACGGCCCGGGTCGGTCAGGACGCGGGCTTCGTCCCGATCGTGATGAGGTCGAACACGGCTTTGGTCCACAGCGGCCGGTGCACCCGGTGCTGCTCGCTGATCGTGAAACCGGCGTCGGTGAACAGCGTGCGCATCTCCCGCGCCGACGGGTTGTGCGCGGCACTGGCCGGCGAGTTGGTCAGCTGGCCGACCAGCGGCAGTTGCGGCGGGCTGATCGTCGCGACCGCCGCCAGTCCGCCGGGCCGCAGCACGCGGTGGAATTCGCGCATCGCCGCAGGCTGGTCGAAGAAGTGAAAGGCCGACGTCGAGACGACCGCGTCGAGCGCCTCGTCGTCGAACGGCAGTTGCTCGGCCGGCCCCTTGCGCCACTGCACCTTCGGGTCGCGTGCCTTGGCCTGCTTGAGCATGCCTTCGGACATGTCCACCCCGTACACTTCGTCGGGCTGCAGCTCGGCTTCAATGCGAGCCGCGAGAATTCCTGTGCCGCAGGCGATGTCAGCGATTCGGCGGGCACCGTGGGCGCGCAGCTCGTCGATGACCTCGTCTTGTGCGGGCTGGTAGACCCATTGCTGCAGACGGGGATGGTCGTAGAGCGGTGCGGCGACGCTCCAGAACCGTGTCACCAGGTCGTTGAGATTGCGACCGCGTGTCGCCATGGCACTCGCCTTCGCTAGAACCGATCGGACCAGTCTAGGAAGGGACAGCCGGCTACTTCGCCAGCGGAGCCAACTGCAGATGGGTGTGCGGGCCGCGGGCGAGCGCGGCCACCGCCGAGACGATGTTGCCCGCCGTGGTGACCAGCCCCTCCGGATCGCAGACCCGCAGCACGCGGGCAACCGCGGGGCCGGGGACCAGCACCCAGTCGATCCCGCGCCGCGAGCACCGCACGGTGAGGGTGTGCAGTGCCGTGAACCCGTCCGTCGCGAAGAAGTCGAGCTTCGACAGGTCGATCACGAGCTGGTGGTATCCCGAGATGTGGTCCTCGACGTAGCCGACCATGTCACCGGCATTCGACGCGTCCACCTCGCCGACTGCGGCGATGAGCAGGGTGGTCGCGCTGAGCTCTCTGGACCGGAAGGCTCCACGGTCAGTGCGGTCGCGGCCCGGGCGGGTGACAGCCAGGGGTCCCGCGGTGATGGCTGAAGTCATGGCGCCTCCATCAGTGGTACTCCGCGATGCCGGATGTGCCTGCCGAAGCTGTTCGAATAGAAGCATTGCTGCGAAAGTTCTCGAGCCCTTGCGCGCTAGCGTCTCCCGGCGGCTGTGAACTCAACCTGGGGGAAATGTACTACGGAATCAGTTGTGTGGCTACGAATTGTTGCAGATAGCTATATCGGCACTTCAACACCGATTCAGGTGTCCCGAAAATGGGACGCGATGGTGCGGATATGGCAAATATTGACGCAGTACGAAATTGAATCCGAAGGTTTGCTGCCGAACACTCCTGTCACCGTGGCCGAGCCGGTGTCCGGTGGCGCTGGTCGGACACGATGCGCTGGTACGGGTCCGGTTGCCGACGACGGAATCCGTACCGCGCCGGCGGCGTCGGCAACGCCATCGCAGGTGCGGCGCCACCGGCCCGGCACAGTATCTTCGGGGGCAGGACTATGAGCATCCCTTACACACCGCAAACTCCGGCGGGCACACCGACCTGTTACCGCCATCCCGACCGCCCGACCTACGTGCAATGCAGTCGCTGTGGTCGGCCGATCTGCCCTGAGTGCATGCGCAGCGCTGCGGTCGGCCACCAATGCATCGACTGCGTGGCGGCGGCCGGGCAGAGTGTGCGCCCAGCCCGCACCGGCGCGGGCGGCATCCGGCGCGCCGGCCTGCCGTATGTGACCTATGCGCTGATCGCGGTCAATGTGGTGATGTTCGTGCTGCAGATGACGTCGAAAGATCTCCAGCGTGAGCTCGTACTCTGGGCGCCCGGCGTTGCGGGGGGTGAGTACTTCCGGCTGATCACCTCGGCGTTCATGCACTACGGCGCCATGCATCTGCTGTTCAACATGTGGGCGTTGTACGTCATCGGGCCGCCGCTCGAGGCCTGGCTGGGCCGGCTGCGGTTCGGTGCGCTGTACGGTCTCAGCGCGCTGGGGGGTTCGGTGCTGGTGTACCTGCTCGCTCCGATAGGGGCCGCCACCGCGGGCGCGTCAGGCGCGGTCTTCGGATTGTTCGGGGCGACGTTCGTGGTGGCCAAGCGCCTCAACCTCGACGTGCGCTGGGTCGTCGTGCTCATCGGGATCAACCTGGTGCTGACGTTCACCGTGCCGTCGATCAGTTGGCAGGGCCACGTCGGCGGGTTGATCATCGGGTCGCTGATCGCGGCGGTCTACACCTACGCCCCGCGGGAACGCCGCAATCTGGTGCAGGGCGGCGTCTCCGCGGCAGTGCTGGTGGTGTTCGCGGCGCTGATCTATTGGCGCACCGCAGAGTTGATCGGTCAGTACGGCGCGCTGATCACCGGCTGACTCAGAGCCGGGTCAGCCAGAACGGGTAGGTGAACGTCCCACCCGGTGCGCCGTCGCAGCCGACGTCGAACGACGATTCCATGGTTCCCGACAGGGTCTTGGCATCCCAGGTGAAGACATCGCGGGTGGGGATGACCGGGCCGTAATAGATGTCGCCGCAGCGCAATCCGTCGGGATTGTCGACGGTCATCGTGTATTGCCCGTTGTTCAGCGTCGCGATGCCGTACCAGGGGTAGGCCTTGGCGATCGGCATGGGGTTGGCCGAGACGCGGACGCAGGTCGGCGAAAATACGATCTCGCCGGGGCAGGGGGCGGCCCCCCACGCCCAGGTATGGAAGTCCCGGCGATCGGGGATGATGAAGTTGTAGTTGCCGGGCCACAGTTCTGCGGACGCCGGCGGGGCCAACGTCACCGCAGCCGCCGTGAGCGCAATGCCTATCGCCAAAGTCCGCAACGCCCGGCTCCCTTCGTAGCTCCGCTGTAGAAATCTATGCCGTGCGGCCGTGAGAAATAAGCGGATTCCGCAATGTCACCTGGTGACCACCAGCACGTCAAGTCTGCGGGGACCGTGCACACCTTCGACCCGGTTGAGTTCGATGTCGCTGGTGGCGCTCGGTCCGGAGATGAAGGTCAGCGGTCGCCCCGGGTCCAGGGCGGCGAACGCCTGCGGGACGGTGTCGACGATCTGGTCGGTGAAGACGACGCAGATGTGATGGTCGGGGACCAGGGTCAGCGCTCGGCGGCCTTGGGTGGGGCCGGCGTCCAGGACGATGGTTCCGGTGGCCGCGACGCCCAGGGCACATCCGGTGACGACGGCGCCGGCAGCGTCGAGTTCGGTTACCGCCACAGGGTTTTCCCGGCTGTCGACGACGGTGTCGATGCCGTCGACCCACTCGGTGGGCAGTCCGGACGGTATCGCCACCCGGGTGCCCGCACCCGTCAGCGCAGCGACGGTGGCCGCGATCTCGGCGGCCTCGACGCGCAGCACCTGGGCCTGGTATTCGGCGACAGTCCGCGCGAAGGTCTCCGCGCCACCGGGTCCGCGCGCGGGCTCCCGGTCGTAGTCGCGCGGCACCTGGACGGGCTCGGGCGGGGCTGCGGCGAGTGCCCCACGGATCCGGTCGAGGACGATGCGACGAGTCTCGTTCATCGGGACGCCTCGTCGTGGGTTCGGGCCCACCACTGCCGGAACGTCTCCGCGGGCGGCGCGGGCACGTCGCGGCTGGTGGTCCAGCGCGACGCCGGCCAGGGTAGGGCGGTGATGCGCTGATCGGCACCCGCCGCCAGCCGCCCGGCCCCGAGGAGCTTCTCGGCTGCGGCGAATCGTCTGGGCGAGGCCATCGTCCACGCGGCGGCGCCCATCGCCAGGTCTTGACCGATCGCCCGATGGTCGTCGACCTGTGCGGCCCGCAGGTGCACCAGGATCGAGGGGATGTCGATCCGCACCGGGCACGCGTCGAAACACGCGCCGCACAGCGACGACGCGTACGGAAGCGAGGCGTTGGGGTCGTCGTGCCCGCGCGTCCCGGTCAGCTGCGGGCTCAGGATCGCGCCGATCGGGCCGGGATAGATCGAGCCATAGGCGTGGCCGCCGGTGCGTTCGTACACCGGGCAGACATTCAGGCAGGCGCTGCAGCGGATGCAGTGCAGGGCGGCGCGGCCCACCGCGTCACCGAGCGCCGCGGTGCGGCCGTTGTCCAGCAGGACCAAGTGGAACTCCTGCGGTCCGTCACCGGGATGCACACCGGTCCACATCGAGGTGTAGGGATTCATCCGTTCAGCCGTCGATGAACGCGGCAGCAGCTGCATGAACACCTCGAGGTCGGTGAACCGCGGCACCACCTTCTCGATGCCCATCACCGTGATCAGCGTCTGTGGCAGGGTCACGCACATCCGGCCGTTGCCCTCGGATTCGACGACGGCCAGTGTCCCGGTTTCGGCGACCGCGAAGTTCGCACCGCTGACGGCGACCCTGGCGGACAGGAACTTTCGACGTAGATGCGCGCGGGCCGCCATCGCGAGTACACGCGGATCGTCGGTCAGCTCACCGGCATCGGGCATCTCCCTGGCGAAGATCTCGCGGATCTCGGCACGGTTGCGGTGGATCGCCGGAACGAGAATGTGGCTGGGTGTGTCGTGCCCGAGCTGCACGATCAGCTCGGCGAGGTCGGTCTCGATCGCTGCGATGCCTTCGGCTGCCAGATGCTCGTTGAGCCCGATCTCCTGGGTGGCCATCGACTTGACCTTGACCACCTCGTCGGCGCCCGTCTGGCGGATCAACCCGGTCACTATGCGGTTGGCTTCGGCGGCGTCGCGCGCCCAGTGCACCACGCCGCCGCGGGCCACCATATTGGCTTCGAGCTCCTCGAGCAACTCCGGAAGCCGGGCCATCACGTCTTGCTTGAGTGCGCTGCCCGCGGCCCGCAGCTGCTCCCAGTCCGCGCATTCAGCAACGGCGGCAAGCCGTTTGGTGCGGATGGTTCTGGTGGCGTGTCCGACGTTGCGGCGCATCTGGGTGTTGGCCAGCTCCCGTCGTGCAGCCTGCGGGAACGGTTCGGTGCCGCGCAGATTGCCGATGCCGGGTATGCCGAGGAATGTCATGGCGCCTCCGTCGCGGCCAGGATCTCCGCGAGGTGGACCGTGCGCACCGCCGAACGCATCCGGCTCAGGCCGCCGCCGATGTGCATCAGGCACGAACTGTCCCCGGCCACACACACTTCGGCGCGCGAGGCGATGACTGCCGACATCTTGTCGGCCAGCATCGCGGTGGAGGTGTCGGCGTTCTTGATCGCGAAGGTGCCACCGAATCCGCAGCAGGTGTCCGCGTCGGCGAGCTCCACCAACGTCAGGCCGCGCACCTGGCGAAGCAACTCCAGAGGCTTGTCACCGACACGCAACAGCCGCAGCGAATGACAGGTCGGGTGATAGGTGACCCGGTGCGGATAGTAGGCACCGACATCGCGCACAGCGAGCACGTCGATCAACAACTCGGACAGTTCATAGGTGCGTGCCGCCAACGCCTCTGCCCGCCGCGCCAGCGCGGTGTCGCCGGCCCGGCGGGCCGCCATCGCATGCTGATGGCGTACCGACCCGACACATGATCCGGACGGCGCGACCACCACATCGCATCCGCTGCTCTCGAACACCTCCACGTGGTGGCGGACCAAGCCGGTCGCCTGCCCGAGATAGCCGGTGTTGATGTGCATCTGACCGCAACACGTCTGGTCGCTAGGGAAGACCACCTGATGCCCGAGCCGCTCCAGCAATTCGACAGTCGCGATCGCGGCCCGCGGAAACATCGCGTCGGCCAGACAGGTCGCGAACAAGGCGATACGCATCAACCCCACCGTACCGTCACAAGCGCATCGCGGGAACCGGCAGGAGGCGTATTCACGAAATGTCCGGTCAGCCCTGGCTATCCGTCGCGGACAGTTACCATTGGCCTCCACGTCGCCGGGACCCGACGCCGGGCGCACCGAGGAACGGGGTGGGGAGTGAGCACGGCGACCAAGGCCCGCACCGGGATAGTCATCGGTGCCCTGGGTGTGGTGTTCGGTGACATCGGCACCAGCCCCATCTACACGGTGCAGACGCTGTTCAACCCGGGCGACCCACACCCCGTTCCGATCACCCCCGCCAACGTCTACGGCGTGGTGTCATTGATCTTCTGGTCGGTGATGATCATCGTCACCCTCACCTACGTCACCTTGGTCATGCACGCCGACAACGACGGTGAAGGCGGCGTGATGGCACTCATCACGCTGGTGCGCAGGCTCGGACGCAGGTCCAGCCCGCGAGTCATCGCGGCGTTATCGGCGCTCGGAATCCTTGGTGCTGCATTATTTTTCGGGGACAGCATGATCACCCCCGCCATCTCGGTGCTGTCCGCGGTGGAGGGTCTCAAGGTCGTCGACCCGTCACTGTCGGAGCTGGTGGTGCCGATCACCGCGGTCATCATCGTCGGGCTGTTCGCGGTACAGCGGCGCGGCACCGCCGCGGTGGGACGGTTCTTCGGCCCGGTGATGATCGTCTGGTTCCTGGTGATCGGCGCGTGCGGGGTGCGCGGCGTCTCCGGGCATCCGCAGATCCTCAAGGCACTGTCGCCGACGTACGCGCTGGAGTTCATCTTCGGCCACTTCCACATCGCGTTCTTCGCGCTAGCCGCCGTCGTGCTGTCGGTCACCGGCGCCGAGGCGCTTTATGCCGACATGGGCCACTTCGGCCGTAAGGCGATAACCTGGGGCTGGCTGGGTCTCGTGCTCCCGGCTCTCGTACTCAACTACCTCGGCCAGGGTGCCCTGCTGCTGGGCAACCAGAGTGTGGTGAATGCGCCGTTCTTCCTGCTCGTGCCGCATGGCTGGGAGCTCCCGATGGCGATATTGGCCACCGCGGCGACGGTGATCGCGTCGCAGGCGGTGATCACCGGCGCGTACTCGGTGGCCTCGCAGGCAGCGCAACTCGGCTACCTGCCGCGGCTGCGGATCGCCCACACCTCGGCGTCGTCGATCGGCCAGATCTACGTCCCGTGGATCAACGGGATGCTGATGGTGGCGGTGCTGATCCTGGTGTTCGCGTTCCGGAGTTCGGCGGCGCTGGGCTACGCCTACGGGATGGCCGTCACCGGGACGATCACCATCACCACGCTGTTGTTCCTGTACATCGCGCACACCCGGTGGCGGTGGCCGCTGTGGATGGTGGTCATCGGCGGCGGTGCACTGCTGACGGTGGACCTGATGTTCCTGGCCGCCAACCTGACCAAGCTCGTGCACGGCGCGTGGCTGCCGCTGCTGATCGGCCTGGTCACCTTCACGGTGCTGATCACCTGGCAGCGGGGCAGCGAGATCGTGGTGAGGGCCCGCGACAAAGCCGAGGGGCCGTTGCAGCCCTTCATCGAAGAGATCAACAACCACACCCCGCCCTACCCGCGGATCCCTGGGACCGCGGTGTTCCTCAACCGCGAGAGCGAGACGGCTCCGTTGTCGATGCGGGCCAACGTCGACCACAACCACGTCGTGCCCGAGCGGGCTATCATCCTGTCGATCGTCGTTCCGCCGTCGCCCCGGGTGCCCGACGGCGAGCGGATCACCGTCGACGACCTCGGTGACCCGGATGACGGCATCTATTACGTGGCAGCCCAATTCGGTTACATGGAGCGACCCGACGTCCCGGCGGCGTTGCGGTTGGTGGACCCGGCCGACGTCGGCGGCGCCATCGACCTCGACAGCACCTCCTACTTCTTGTCCAAGATCGAACTGGTTCCCGGTGATCAGCCGACGATGGCGCCCTGGCGCAAGAGGATCTTCATCGCCACATCGTTGATGGCTGCGGATTCCGCGGGATACTTCGGGCTTCCGACCAGTCAGACGGTGCTGATCGGTTCGCGTATTCAGGTTTAGCTCCACGTGTCCACCCGCCGTGACTACGGTGTGCCCATGACCGACTCCACGACGGTGGCGATCGTCGGCGGCGGCCCCGCCGGCATGGTGCTCGGACTGCTGTTGGCCAGAGCCGGCATCGAGGTCACCGTGCTGGAGAAGCACGCCGACTTCCTGCGCGACTTCCGCGGCGACACAGTGCATCCCACGACCCTGCGACTTCTCGACGAGCTCGGCTTGGGCGAGCGTTTCGCGGCGTTGCCGCAGAGCAAGGTCGATCACGCCGAGTTCACCGTGGGCGACACCTCGCTGACGATGGTGGACTTCCGCAGACTGCGCCAGCCCCACCCGTACATCGCGATGGTGCCGCAGTGGGATCTGCTCAACCTGCTCGCCGAAGCCGGTCAGGCGGAGCCGACGTACACGCTTCGGCTGTGCCACGAGGTGACCGGGCTGCTACGCAGCGGGGCCCGGGTAGCCGGGGTTACCTACACCTCGCCGGACGGCGACGGCGAACTGCGGGCCGACCTGACTGTGGCATGCGACGGCCGGACGTCGGTCGTGCGGCAGTGCGCGGGCCTGGTGGCCCGGGATTTCCCGGTGCCGTTCGACGTGTGGTGGTTTCGGCTGCCGCGGGACAGCAGCGCCGAATACACGCTGATTCCCCGGATCGCCCCCGGACGTATGGTGATCATGATTCCGCGGGAGGGGTACTTCCAGCTCGCCTACCTGATCCCGAAGGGCAGCGACGCGCGACTGCGGGCACGCGGGCTGGACGCACTCAAGGCCGAACTGGCCGAGCTGATTCCGGAGGCCGACACCGACAGCCTGACTACGCTCGACCAGGTCAAGTTCCTCGACGTCCGACTCAACCGGCTCAGTCGCTGGCACACCGACGGACTGCTGTGTCTCGGCGATGCGGCTCACGCGATGTCCCCGGTCGGCGGCGTCGGCATCAACATGGCCGTCCAGGACGCGGTAGGCGCGGCGACACTGCTGGCCGGCCCGCTGCGGCGCGGCGCTGTGACCGACCGCGACCTGGCCGCTGTCCGTAAGCGCCGATTGCCGCCCGCCGCGGTCACCCAGGCCGTGCAATGCCTGTTGCACAAGCGGCTGGTGGCGCCGATTCTGAACGGGCACAACGCCGATCCGCCGGCGGCGATCACCGCGCTGATCCGGCGGTTGCCATGGCTCTCGGTGATCCCGGCCTACCTGGTCGGTGTCGGGGTGCGACCCGAGCACGCCCCCGCGTTCGCTCGCCGCTAGGCGCGGCCGCGGCGAGAGACCCTGCCCCTCACCTTATTTCGTTCACGAGAAGTTCGGAACCAGGGCACGCAGCAGGTACTGCTCGACAAAGAGTCTTTTGGCGTCGACAGGACGATGCCGCCACGCGGGAGCGAGCAGGAACAACGACGCGGTGTGCAGCCAGCGCGCGGTCTCCCGCTGGTCGAGTTCGGCGTGCAAACTGCCGGCCGCCTGCCATCGTTGGAACAGCGGACCGTAATGCCGCAGTACGACGTCGACGATCTGCTCGGAGCCGATCTCGAGTGCCGTCGCCACCGCCGTACTTTCACCCGACATCAGGGCCTCGTTCATCGCGTTGCCGACCACGGACTGGACTGGAACCAACATCAGTTCCTGGATCGAGGCCGATGCGTCGTCGGGCTGCGGTAGCGATGCGACGTGCGCGGCCAGCGCGGCGTCGATCCGGGTCAGCAGCAGCCCCAGCAGAAGGTCGTCGCGGGACGGGAAATAGCGGTACACCGTCGAGCGGACCACGCCGGCTTCGGCGGCCACTTCAGCCATCCGGATCTGGGTGTTGCCCCGGCGCACGATGCACCGGCTTGCCGCTTCGAGCAGCCGGTGGCGCGCCTCATCGCCGGCAAGCAGTGCCCGGTCGGAGCGCACGGGACGACCCGTTGTTCCCATTCGCCAGATCGTACGACCCAGCGCAAGGACGTCTCCGCAATCACTCGTCAGCCGCCGACCATGATCAGGCCGCCGTCGACCGGCAGCAGTTGGCCGGTGATGAAGTGCGAACCCTCGCCGGCCAGGAACACCAGTACGGGTCCGAGGTCGCGGTCGGGATCGCCGAGCGCCCCACCCAGCGGGATGGAGGCCTTGATCTGCTGATCGATGAACGGCGCCGCGTCCGGGCCGAGGAAGTCCCGCAGCCGGTCCGCCCCCCGGGTCTGCATGGCCGGCGCCAGCGCATTAACCGTGACGTTGTCGGACGCCCAGGCCTTCGCCGCCGAGCGGGTCCAGGCCTGAACCGCACCCTTGGCCGCGGCGTATACCGCGGAGATCGGACTGCCCATCACCGCCTCGGCCGAGCCGAAATTGATGATGCGCCCGCCGGACTTGCGCATCACCGCGTGTGCGGCCTGGTTGGTCAGGATCGTGGTCTTGACGTTGGTGTCCAGGACGAAGTCGATGTCGGCGGTGGTGATCTGGCCGGGCACACCCTGGTGCCACAGTCCCGCCGCGTTGACCAGTACGTCGAGGCCGCCCATCGCCGCCACCGCGGCGTCGATCATCGCGTTCACCGACTCGGCGTCCCGGGCGTCACACGGCACCCAGATGGCCTGCGAGTCGTCGGCGGGTTCATTCTGGTGATAGGTCGCAACGACCTCGGCGCCGGCATTCGTGAGAGCCCGGACTGCCGCGGCGCCCAGCCCGCCGGCCGCACCGGTGACCACCGCGCGGCGCCCGCTGAGTGGCTTGCTCATCGGGAGAACAGGTACAGCCCTGCGGCCGTGTGCCTTACCATGACGGTCACGGTAGGGTGCGGCACCGCCGGTGTCAACCGTCGACTAGCCGAAAAGCATTGTGCGAGTTGGTCTGTGAGGAACAGATGAAAGCAACGATGATCACCGGGCCGGGGCAGACCGACGTCGTCGATGTCGCCGACCCGGTGGTGGGACCAGCCGACGTGTTGGTGAAGATCAGAGCCTGCGGAATCTGCGGCTCGGACGCGCTCTACATCTCGATGGGTGGGCTGCCACCGCGCCAGGGACGCATGCCGCTCGGACATGAACCGGCGGGCCAAGTTGTCGAGGTCGGCAGCGACGTCACCGGCATCAACGTCGGCGACCACGTGGTGATCAACCCCATCGGCGCACCGAGCGGCATCATCGGCAACGGCGGGGCCACCGGAGCGCTGGCCGAGTATCTCCTCGTCGAGAACGCGGTGCGCGGGCAGACCATCGAGGTGATCCCGGCCGACATCCCGTTCGACGTCGCCGCCCTCAACAAGCCGATGGCTGTCGCCCGGCACGGCGTCAACCAGACCAAACCCATACCGTCGGATAGGGTCGCCGTCTTCGGTGCCGGGCCGATCGGCCTTGGCGCCACCATCGCCTACAAGGCTTTGGGCGTCAGCCACGTGACGGTGGTGGACCTGATCGGATCGCGGCTGGACAAGGCACTGGCCGTCGGCGCCGACTCGGTGATCAACGCCGGCGACGAGGATGTGGCGCGGCGCCTCATCGCGTTGCACGGCAAGGGCGAGGCGATGTGGCCGGGCAAGTCGGGCACCGACATCTACCTCGACGCGGCCGGAGCACCGTCGGTGATCAACACTGCGCTGGCGGCAGCACAGGTCGGTGCGCGGCTGGGGGTGGTGGCCGTGCACAAGGAGCCGGTGCCGGTGGACTTCATCAACATCATGGCCAACGAGATCACCGTCGTCGGATCGATGGGCTATCCCACCGAGATCTTCGAAGTGACCCGAGATCTCGTGGCGAACTGGGAGAAGTACGCGGTGATCGTCAGCCACACCTTCGATTTCGGCGATGTGCAGGACGCGCTGCAGACCGCGCTGACGCCGGGTGCCGCCGACAAGGTCGTCGTCACCTTCGCCTAGAGCTGTGGCAGCACCTCGGTGGCCAGCAGCTCGAGGGTCGCGTCCGAGGCCCGGTCGTGGGTGAAGAACACCACCTGCTCGAAGCCCATGTCCCGGAGTTCGCCCAGTCGGTCGACGATCGCGGCCGGCGTGCCGATGAGACCGCCTTCGTGCAGACCGAAACCCGGACCGCCGAACCGTTTCTCGGCGATCTGGTGCACGCTCTCCAACGCGGCGAAGTCCGGCGCCAGAGCCAACACGGCCTCGACCGACATCACAATGGAGCCGGGATCTCGGCCGATGTCCTCACAGATCGCCCGCAGGACGGTCAGCTTGTGTTCCATCTCCCCGAGCGCATAGGTGGGCACGTTCCAGACGTCGGCGTAGCGGGCCACCAGCGGCAGGGTGTACCTCTCACCGGACCCGCCCACCACGATCGGCGGCCGTGGCTGTTGAACGGAGCCGGGTTTGATGGGCATGTCGCGAACCGTGAAATGCGTTCCGCTGAAATCGATCCGCTGATCGGCGAACGCCTGGGTGAGGATCTCCAGCGTCTCCTGTAGATGCTCGGACCGCTGCGCGAACGTGCCCCAGTCCAGTCCGAGCCGGTGGTGTTCGTCTTCGATGGATCCGCTGCCGATACCCAGTTCCAGCCGACCGTCCGATATCTGGTCCAACGTGGTTGCCATCTTGGCCAGCACAGCGGGGTGACGAAACTGGTTGCACAGCACCATGTGTCCCACGCGGAGGTGCTCGGTGCGGCTCAGCAGAGCGGTGGCAAGC
The DNA here is from genome assembly GCF_000559085.1 of Mycolicibacterium aromaticivorans JS19b1 = JCM 16368. NCBI lineage: Bacteria > Bacillati > Actinomycetota > Actinomycetes > Mycobacteriales > Mycobacteriaceae > Mycobacterium > Mycolicibacterium aromaticivorans. The sequence goes on from NZ_JALN02000001.1 coordinate 2,747,226, forward strand.
GTCCAGGCCTCCAGCGAATCGATGCCGGGAACGCCGGGGCCGTACATGTGGTCGTAGAGCCACAACGAGCCGATGCCGAGTTCCTCGCAGCGTTGCGCGCGGTGCAGGACCTCGGCGTAGCTGAACCCCATCTGCGGGACGTAGACCCCGACGTCGAGGGGTGTGGTCACTGTTTGATGCCGACGGCGTGGCGCAGCTGGGCCAAGAACTGGTGGGCGTCGTCGCTACGGACCACGTAGTGCGATATCGCGACACGAATTGCGGTGGCGGCCTTGATCTCTGCGTTGGGTCCGCTCAACAGCCTCTGCAGCCGGGTCCGCATCAGCGGCAGGATGCGGTCCAGCTGGGCGATCACCACCTCGGGCTCGATGTCGATGAGCCGTACCCCGGAATAGGTCTGCTGGTAGGAGACGATGAACTGCAGTGCCGCGTCGAGCTTGTCGGTGCCACGCAGTCCCGCGGTGGCCCGGCTGATGCCGGTGTCGAACATCTCGCGCTCGTAGGCGCCGAATGCGTCGAGCAACTCGGTCTTGGACGCGAACCAGCGGTACAGGGTCGGGCGGGAGACGCCGGCCTGAAGAGCGACCTCGGAGAGACTGAGCTTGGTCTGCCCGCTTCGGGCGAGCACCTCGGCGGTGGCATTGAGGATGCGCCGCCGCGACGAGGTTTCGTCGTCGTCGGGGATCACAGCGGTGGTTCCTGCCGGGCTCACGTGTACAGGATTACAGGTCGAGGCCCGGGTGTCACGCGGAGTTCGCACATCCGGGACCGAAAACACTGTCTTTACAAATACTGGTCAAAGTGTCACGCTGTGCACGTGTCGGCGGACCAGCGTGGGTACAGCCCCCACGACATCACGTCGCGGCGATTCTGGGGCCAGACCTTCGACGCCCGCGAGCAGACCTTCGCCGCTCTGCGGGCCACCGACGGACTCACCTGGCATGAGCCGTTTCCCTCGCTGTTCCCGATGGAAGAGCCCGGCTTCTGGGCGTTGACCCGGCGGGCCGATATCGTCCATGCCAGCCTGCACCCCGAGTTGTTCAGTTCCGCGCAGGGCATCGCTCTTGACCCGATGCCCGCCGACATCCAGCGGATCGCCACCTTCTTCCTGATGATGGATCCGCCGCAGCACACGGTGTATCGCCGGCTCATCAGCTCCGCATTCACCCCGCGCAACGTCGCCCAGATCGACGAGCAGGTTCGCAAGAACGCGGCCACCGTGGTCGACGACCTGGTCGGAGCCGGTGAGGTGGACTTCGTCGCGGCGTGCTCGGCGCGACTGCCGATGATGACGATCTCGGAGATGCTGGGCGTGCCGAACTCCGATCGCGAAGCGGTGGCCAAGGCCGCCGAGAAACTGTTCTCCATGAGCGACGACGAGTACGCCACGATCGAGGAGCGCGCCGAGGCGACCGTCAACGAGATGTTCCTGTTGGCGGGCACCGGCATTGAGTTGGCGAAGTTCCGCCGTCGGCATCCGGGCGACGACTTGATGACCAGCATCGTCAACGCCGAAGTCGACGGGCACCGGCTCACCGACGAGGAGGTCGGCGCGTTCCTGGTGCTGCTGGCGTCGGCGGGCAACGACACCACCAAGCAGACGACCTCGCACGCCATGCTGGCGCTGGCGGCGAACCCGGACCAGCGCGCCTGGCTGATGGCCGATTTCGACGGCCGGATCGGACCGGCGGTCGAGGAGTTCATCCGCTGGTCGACGCCGGTGCTGCAGTTCGCCCGATTCGTCGCGCACGACACCGAGCTCGCCGGCCAGCAGCTGAACGCCGGCGACAAGGTCGGATTGTTCTACTGTTCGGCGAACCGCGACGCCGCCGCCTTCGACCGGCCGGACGCGTTCGACCTGCAGCGTTCGCCGAACCCGCACCTGGGTTTCGGCGGCGGCGGCCCGCATTTCTGCCTCGGTAACCAGTTGGCCCGGACCGAGCTGCGGAATCTGTTCCGGGAGTTGCTGTTCCGGGTCGACGTCGAGCTCGGCGAGCCCGATTATCTGTTGAGTAGTTTCGTGCACGGGATCAAGCGGCTCCCGGCGTTCGTGCGGTGAGCGTGAGGCGGGGTATGCGTATCGAAGTGGACCTGACCAAGTGCACCGGGCACGGAATCTGCGAGACGATCGCCGAGGATGTTTTCGAGGTCGACGACGACGGCAGTGTCCGCATCCACGGTGACGCGCGGCCGCAGGAGGACTGGGCGCGGATGCAGCAGGCCGTCACCCAGTGTCCCGCCGCGGCGCTGGCCCTGATCGAGGACTGACCGGTGAAGAAGTACTTCAGCCACACCTTGTTGTACCTGCACGAGACCGTCGCGCTGGGCTCCGAGCGCAGCGACCGGTTCACCGAGAAGTTCACCGGTGTGTACCAGCCGATGATGGAACAGCTTGGGGCGCGGCTGTTCTCGATCTGGGAGACCACGCCGTACAACGGACACTGGCCGCAGGTGACGATCATCTGGGAGATCGACGCGTTCGCCGACTATGCCCGGATCGGCAGGGCGCAAGCACCCGGCGGCAGCCATCGCGAGACCGCCGTCGAGTGGGCGGATTATCTCGGCGGTACCGGCGCGTCGGGGGAGGGCCGGATCATGTACGCCGGGCGCGGTAACCGTCCGCTGGCGGAGCTCAAGGACTCGAAATTCACTGCCGGGCTGGTGATCCAGGAGATCATGCAGACCAAACCGGGCAAGCAGGACGACTACATCCGCGAGCTGGAACGGCTATACGTCCCGTGGTCGGAGCGCACCGGCAAGCGGTGGCTCGGCTCCTTCATCACGACCTTCCGGTTCAACGAGGTGATCCACTACTGGGCGCTCGACGGGGACTGGGACTGCTTCGAAAACCACTACCCGTCGTGGAAGGACAGCCCGCCGGCCGAGATCGTCACGTGGATGAGCGTCGCGCCCGCGCTGCGTGACGGGTGGGAGGACTCGATCCTGCAGGCCCTGCCGCCGTCGCCGCTCCGATGATGGGTGTGATGCAGGGCTTCTCGTACAGTCCCTTCGATCCGGCGGTGATGGCCGACCCGCGGCCGTACTACCGGACCCTGCGGGACCACCACCCGGTGTACTACGTCGACGAACTCGACACCTATGCGTTGTCCCGGTTCGACGACGTCTGGAACGTGCTGGCGATCAACGACGGCACGTTCGTCGCATCCGAGGGAACCCTGCCCGCGGCGGCGGTACTGGCACACCGCAATCACGGTCCGGTCGCCGATCCACCACTGCATCCGCTGCCGTTCCACGCCAACTTCGACGCGCCACTCTATGACGACGTCCGGCGCTGCACGGCGGCGCAATTCCGGCCGAAGTCGGTCACCGCATGGCAGGACCGGATCCGGGAACTGGCGAACGAGCGTCTCGACGAACTGCTGCCACGGGGCAGCTTCGACCTCACCCAGGAGTACGGCGGAATCGTCGCCGCCTCCGTGGTGTGCGAACTGGTCGGACTGCCAACCGAATTGGCCGCCGACGTGCTGGCCACAGTCAACGCCGGCAGCCTGGCGGAGCCCGGCAGCGGCGTCGAGGTGGCCAACGCCAGGCCGGGGTACCTCGAGTACCTGATCCCGGTGGTGCAGCAGGTCCGCGCCGGAGAGTTCCCCGGCCCGCTGCCGATCGTCGAGAACCTGCTGGCCTACCGGCTGCCTGACGGATCGGCGCTCACCGACAGCGAAGTGGCGGTCCAGATGTTGGGCGTATTCATCGGCGGTACGGAGACGGTGCCCAAGATCGTCGCGCACGGCTTGTGGGAACTGCTGCGCCACCCCGATCAGCTCGCGGCGGTGCGGGCAGATCCGGCGGCCAACGTGCCGGTGGCCCGCGAGGAGATCATCCGCTACTGCGCTCCCGCGCAGTGGTTCGCCCGGACGGTGCGCAAGCGCTTCACCATCCACGACACCACCATCCAGCCGGGCCAGCGCATCATCACTTTGTTGGCTTCGGCGAGCCGCGACGAGCGCGAGTTCGGCGAGCCGGAGGTGTTCCGCTGGGACCGTCCGATCGAGCGGTCGCTGGCGTTCGGCCGGGGCCAGCATTTCTGTTTGGGCTATCACATGGCGCGACTGGAGATCGCGGTGCTGCTGCAGGAGTGGCTGCGTCGCGTCCCGGACTACCAGATCGACGCCGACCGCGCCCACCGGCCGCCGTCGAGCTTCCAGTGGGGCTGGAACCACATACCCGTCCACGTGCTGGTGTGACATTGCCGGGCCGCGGCGTGGTGGCAGTAAACACCTTGATTTACTTTCCAGCTGTGTGTTGACTGGCTGCGGTGAGCGCTGCCAAAGACCCTCGCACTGACCGGTCGTCGATCACGCGTGACGCCCTGCTGGTGGCCGCCGAGCGCCTCTTCGCCGAGAACGGTCTGTATGCGGTCTCGAACCGGCAGATCAGTGATGCCGCCGGCCAAGGCAACAACGCGGCTGCCTGCTACCACTTCGGTTCTCGAGCGGATCTGCTGCGTGCGATCGAGGCTCGCCACCATGCCGAGATCGACGAGAACCGCCGAGGCAAACTGGCTGATATGCCGCCGAACCCGCAGTTGCGGGATTGGATCGGCGTCCTGGTCCATCCGTTGACCGAACATCTGCACGCTCTCGGCACGTCCACGACGTATGCGCGGTTCGCGGCCCAGGTGATGGCCGACCCAGCCTGCCGGGAGCTGGTGGGGTCCTACGCGATGACCTCGGAGCGGATGCTCAAAACGGTGCGCGGGATCAACCGGTGCCTCCCGGCCCGCCCGAAACGCGTACGGGTCATCCGGTGGACCATGGCACGAAATCTGTTGATGCACACCTGCGCCGAGATCGAGGGCGAGCGGGCGACCGGCGCGGCGTCGGCGAATTCGAACTGGCTGGTGGTCGGCGAGGAATTGGTCGACGCGTTGGTGGGCCTGTGGGCTGCACCCGACGAGGCCCCGCGCGCCGCTCAGGTCAGGGCTTCTTCCGCCCGGAGTGGCTCAATCGCCACTCCGGCGGGAAGTTGAGGTCGTTGTCCTTGACCACATTATTGAGGCCCTTCTCGAACGTGCCCTCGGTCAGGTCCGGATAGTTGTCCCGGTCGTTGGTCATCATCGGCAACATGCCCTCGACCACACCGGTGAGAAGGCTGCCGAAGTACTCGCCCTTGTGCTGCTTATAGAGTTCGAGGAACGTCTTCTGCACTACGACGGTGTCGGTGGGCCGCGTCTTCGAGCACGCCATCGCGTACTTCAGGGTCTCCGCCTCGAGCTGTTCACGCGGGACAACGCTGTTGATGAAGCCGCAGTCGTACATTTCGGCGGCGGTGAAAGGCCTTCCGGTAAAGAGCATTTCGGAGAACTTCCGCAGGCCCATGGTTTCGGCCCACCACCACAGGCGGGGGCCCCAGCCGACGTAGCGGAATGCGGGGTGACCGAACAGGGCATCGTCGGAGGACACCACCAGGTCGGCGTCACCGGCCTGGTAGAAGTGCCAGCCGTAGCAGTAGCCTTTCGCTTCCACGATGGTGACCTTCTTGCACTCCTGCAGCGGCCGGTTGCCCGCACGCGCCTTGGCGTAGTGGTCGGTGAGTGTGTACAGGTAGCGGTAGGAGTCACCGGGCGGATACTTCACGGTGTCGTCGTTGATCGAAAGCTCGTGCAGCAGAGATGTTCCCGGATTCTCCAGCATCTCGCGCTGTTCCGGCAGGTCGCCGCCGCTGCCGAAGTCGTTGCCTTCACCACGGATCACCACCACCTTGACGTCATCGTCGACGTTGCACTTGTGGATCATGTCGGCGAAGTTCTGCCGCATCCCCATGGTGGTCGAGTTGAGTTCGGCGGGCCGGTCAAAGGTGATGTAAGCAATGCGATTAGCGAGGTCCTTCTCGAACTTGATGTAGGGCTCGGCGTCGCGCTTCATCTGCTCGTAATCGTGATCCATGGTGCGCAGCTCCCGTCGTGCACGCGATGATGCTGCCGACAGCGACTGGCAGCGCTATGGGTGCAACATAACGGGATTCACGCGTGGCCCGCAATAAATCATGCAATTTACTTTGTGGTGATGCCGCTTATCTGGCCGTGACGAGCTTCGACGACACAGCTTCCAGCCGCGCAGGCACGTGCTTGTGCCAGGGTGTCCCGGCGTAGGGATCTCGCCAGTCGGTGGAGGTGAGCGCGTTCGGCGCCACCCCCGGAACGCGGCGTTGCCCGTCGGCGTCGACGTAGTCGAGACCGAACCCGTTGGGCAGTGCGGCGTGCCCGGCCATCATGGTCGCGCTGATCTCGACGGTGGCCTCGGCGCTGCCCGCGGCGGTGGTGATCCGGACGCGGCCTCCGTCGACCAGGCCGAGCGCTACGGCGTCTTCGACGCTGACGCGCAGGGCACCGTCGGCATCGCGCTTACGCCAGGACGGATCCCGCAGGATGTCATTGGCGGTGAACGCCCGGCGCTCGCCGGCGGACAGCACGATCGGGAACTCCGGGTCGGTCAGTTCCGGCCGGTCGTCGGCTAGCGCGCGGATGTCGTCGAGCATCTCCGGGATCACCAGCGCGATCTTGCGGTCGGGGTGACTGATCAGTGCCCAGTCGTCTTCGTACTCGTGCACGCTGAACGTCACCCCGGACTTGCTCTCCAGAATCGCGTCGAACAGCGCGTTGCCGTCGGCGTGCCCGGCCCGGCGCACGGCGTCGGGGTAGGTGACGGCGGCTTTCTGGGCCAGCCCCCAGAGCGCGGCCGCGCCGGCCAGCCCGTCGGGCAGCGTCGGGCCCAGAGTCTCGTACAAGACGAACGGCAACGCCTTACCCAGCGCCGGATTGGCGGCGAGTTCGGTGAAGAAGGCTTGGGTGTAGGCGTCGCGGCCGTGTCTGGCCGCGTCGCGCAGCGGGCGCAGATCGTCCTCGCTGACCACACCGAGCGCCCGCACCAGCCGAGACCAGATCTCCGGTTCGGGCAATGTTCCGGGAGTGGGCTCGAAAAGCCGGTGGCGCAGGTGGAATTCGTTGCGCGGGAACTCGAAATTGAAGAAGGTGGCTTCCGGTTTCTCGAACTGGTTGGCCGCCGGCAGCACGTAGTGGGCCAGCCGTGCGGTCTCGGTCATCGCCACGTCGATCACCACCAGCAGTTCCAGCGATTCGAACGCGGCGCGGCAGTTCTCCGAGTCTGCGATGGAGTGAGCAGGATTGGCGCTCTCGACGATCATCGCGCGGAATCGGTCTGGGTGGTCGGTCAGGATCTCCTCGGGCACCACGTTAGACGGAACCAGCCCGGCGATGATCGGCGCACCGGTAACCGGGGAGCGTCCGACACCGCTGAGGCTGAACAGCGGCGCGAACGACGAATGCAGATGCTGTCCGCCGGGTTTGGCGAAACTGCCGGTCAGGATCCAGAGCAGCTTGTTGAGGTAGGAGCACAGGGTGCTGTTGGGTGCCTGCTGCACGCCGAGGTCTTCGAACACCGCGACCGAATCGGCGGCGGCGATGCGACGGGCCGTGGCGCGCACCAACTCCACATCCACACCGCTGCGTTCGGCGTACTCGGCGATCGGCACCGTTGCCAGCACGGCGCGTACCTCGTCGGCGCCGTGCACATGCTCGGCGAGAAACACGTCATCGCAGAGGTTTTCCTGCACGAGGACCGCGGCCAGCGCCGCGAGGCACCAGGCGTCGGTGCCGGGCCGCACCCGCAGGTGGAAGTCGGCCATCTTGGCGGTATCGGTGAGAACCGGGTCGATAACGACCATCGAGCGGGCCGGATCCTTGGCGATGTCGTTGAGCACGGTGCGAGCCCGCGGGAAGCTCTGCGACATCCACGGATTCTTGCCGACGAAGACCGACACCTCGGCATGCTCGAACTCGCCGCGGGTGTGCCCGCCGTACAGCTGGAAATCAACCCAGGCCTCGCCGGTCTTCTCCTGCGCCAAGGCATTCGACCGGTATCGCGAACCGAGCAGCTTGAGGAAGGCCCCGCTGTAGGCGCCGCCCAGGTGATTGCCCTGACCGCCGCCGCCGTAGTAGAAGATCTTCTCCCCGCCGTAGGCGTCGGCGATTCCGCGGAAACCTTCGGCGATCTCGGTGATCGCGGTGTCCCAATCGATTTGCTCGTAGCTGCCGTCGGGTCTGCGGCGCATTGGGGAGGTCAGCCGCGCCCGGTTGTTCTGATAGTGGTCGAGGCGCAGCGCCTTGTTGCAGGTGTAGCCCTGCGAGGCCGGGTTGTCCTTGTCGCCGCGGATGCGGGCCAGGGTGCGGACCCCGTCCTGAACGCTGGTCTGCACCACGATGCCGCAGTTGCATTCGCAGAGGATGCAGGCGGTGGGTTGCCAGTCAGCGGACATCGGATCTCCTAAGTGGGCAGTTCGGCTTCGAGCAGGTCGCGCAGTTGCCGATGGACGATGTCGAGCGGTTTGGTGTCGCGCGCCGCTCGGGCGAGCACGATGGCGCCTTCCAACGCGGCGGTCGTGGTCACCGCCATCTCGTCGGCGCGGTCCTTCGCAATTCCGTCGGCCATCAGGCGCGCAGCGATCAGGTCGTTCCAGCGGGTGAACGCCTCGGCGGCCCGGTCGATCACCGGGTTGGCGTTATCCGGCTCCCCGGATTCGACGGCGACGGCCACCACCGGGCAGCCGGCGCGGTAGTCGGTCTCGAGCAGGTTCTTGCGATAGAAGCGGGTCAGCCCGTCGAGCATCTCGAGGCTGTTGGAGGCTTTGGCCAACTTGTCCGCCACAAAGTCAGCGACGTAATCGACTGCCTCGCTGAGTAATTGAGCGCGCCCGCCGGGAAAGTAGTGGTATGCCGAGCCGCGCGGAGCCCCGCTGTGCGCCAAGACGTCGGCGATAGCGGTGGACTGCGCTCCGCGCTCGCGGATCAACAGTGCGGCGGAGGCGACCATCCGTTCCCGGGGGCTCGTCATGCCTATGTATGTAACCATACATAATCGCGTGGCACCAGAGTGCGGCCACCGACTCGGCGCTCAGCGCGCGTCGGAAGCCCGAGAGCGCAGAGTCGATGACCGGAACGCGGCATCCTCCCCGACGACCAGCGCAGTAACGTCGCCCGAATGTCGTACTTCAGCCGGGTGTCCGGTCACTCCTACCGCGCCAACGAGCATGCCGGCGGCGCGTGGAATCTCGCCGAACAGCACATCGCCCCGTCGTTCGGACTGCTCGCGCACGCCATCGAAACCGACCGGGACGCCCGCGGGAACGGACATCTGGCGGTGGCGCGGCTGAGCTACGACATCCTGGGGACGGTGCCCGTCGGTGTCGTCGAGGAGGTCGAGGTGCGGGTGCTCCGGCCTGGCCGAACCATCGAACTCGTCGAAGCCACTCTGACGCACCAGGACCGCGCGGTGGTGCTCGCGCGAGCCTGGCTGATGAAGGGTTATGACACGTCGGCGCTACGCGGCAGCGGTCTGCGGCCCATTCCGTCGCCGGCGGAGATGCCGGAATGGGATCCGAGTGCGGTGTGGCCGGGTGGTTTCATCGCGTCGGCCGAGGTGCGACGTGCCGAGGAGCGACCAGGCCGAGCCGTCTACTGGGTGCGCACTGCGGTGCCGCTGCTCGACGGCGAGCAGGTGAGCCCGCTGGCCCGCGCGGCGGGATTGCTCGATATCGCCAACGGGATGGCGGTGCTGGTGGATCCGCGCGAGGTGGCGTTCCCCAATCTGGATCTCACCGCGCACTTTTTCGCCGAGCCGGCTGGCGAGTGGGTGGGCTTCGACACCGCAGTGTCGATCGGCCCCACCGGAATCGGATTGACGCACAGCATCATTCACGACGCAACCGGCCCGATCGGTGCGGTGTCGCAGAGCTTGACCGTCCGGCCCGGTTCCGGAATCGGGTAGGCCTCAGACCGCGGCGAAGTTGATCGTGCTGGTCGCGGCCAGCTCGTTGTCCTCGCCGCGGTGGATGTCCACCTGCACCACCACCGAACGCTTGCCGGTGCGCAGGATCTTGGCCACCGCGCGGGCCGGGCCGACCTTGATCGGCCGTAGATAGCGGACGAACAGGTCGGTGGTGGCGATGCCGAACCCGAACGGGGTGGCGCGGGAGGCCAGCTGCCCGGCGGCCACATCGGCCATCGTGGCGATCAGTCCGCCCTGGAGTCCACCCGCGGTGTTCGTGGTGCGCTCGTCCACCGGCATCTCCAGGACGACGGTGTCGTCCGTCGCTTCGACGACCTGCAGGCCGAGCTGGTCGAACAACTCCCGAAGCGAGCGCGGTGCGGTCATGGAGAACGACGTTACCGCGCGACGCTAGACCTGGACCTTCGCTGCCGCGGTTTCCGGCATCGGCTCGTAGCGGGCGAAGGACCGGGTGAACGACGCGGCGCCGTGGGTGAGGCTGCGCATATCGATCGCGTACCGGGTCAGCTCCGCCTGCGGCACCTCGGCCCGGATCAGAGTGTGGTTCTCGCGGGCCTGCTCGGTGCCCAGCACCCGACCCCGCCTACCGGACAGATCGCCCATCACCGCGCCGACCAGATCGTCGGGCACGTCGATGGTGACCTCGTCGACCGGTTCGAGCACATCGATGCGGGCCGCCGCGGCGGCCTCCCGCAACGCCAGCCCGCCGGCCATCTGGAACGCCATGTCGGAGGAGTCGACGCTGTGCGCTTTGCCGTCGACCAGCGTCACCCGGATGTCGACGACGGGATAGCCGCCGTGCACGCCGCGCTCCATCTGGGCGCGCACCCCTTTCTCGACGCTCGGGATGAACTGGCGGGGAACCGCGCCGCCGACGACCTTGTCGACGAACTCGAAGCCGCCGCCCTGCGGAAGTGGCTCCACTTCGATGTCGCACACCGCGAACTGGCCGTGTCCGCCGGACTGCTTGACGTGGCGGCCGTGGCCCTTGGCAGGACCACCGAAGGTCTCACGCAACGGGATCCGGACTTCGACAGTGTCGACGTTGACGCCGTAACGGCTCGCCAGCGCGTCGAGCACCACGCTGGAGTGCGCTTCGCCCATACACCACAACACGATCTGATGAGTTTCGGGGTTCTGCTCGATGCGCAGCGTCGGGTCCTCGGCGGCCAGCCGCTGCAAGCCGACCGAAAGCTTGTCTTCGTCGGTCTTGGCGCGGGCGGCGATCGCCACCGGCAGCAGCGGCTCCGGCATGGTCCACGGTTTGAGCAGTAGCGGATCTGTCTTGTCCGACAACGTGTCTCCGGTCTCGGCTCGGGTGAGTCTGCCGATAGCGCAGATGTCACCCGCCACCACCTGCCTGGCGGCGCGCTGCTGCTTACCCAACGGGAACGACAGTGTGCCGATGCGTTCGTCTTCGTCGTGATCGGCGTGCGTGTTCGCCTCGAAGAAGGCCGAAAAATGGCCCGACACATGCACTGTGGTGTCGGGCCTGATGGTGCCGGAGAACACCCGGACCAGGCTGACCCTGCCGACATAGGGGTCCGACGTCGTCTTGACCACCTCGGCCAGGAGCGGTCCGTCCGGATCGCAGGACAGGCCGCCGCGGGCCACGCCGTGCGGGGTGTAGACCTCGGGCAGAACGTGCTCGGGCGGTGACGGGAAGCCGCGGGCGGCGACTTCGAGCAGCTCGACGGTGCCGACCCCGGTGCCACCGCAGACGGGGATGACGGGGAAGAACGCGCCGCGCCCGACGGCCCTCTCCAGATCCTCGATCAGCACGGTCTCGTCGATCACCTCACCGCCGAGATAGCGCTCCATCAGCGATTCGTCCTCGGACTCCTCGATGATGCCTTCGATCAGGGCGCCACGATGCTCGTCGATCCGAGCGGTGTACGTGTCGTCGGGCGGATGGACGGTCCGGGTGCCGGCCCGGTAGTCGTACTGGCTGCCCGACAGCAATCCGACCAAACCTGCCTCGGTGGGCAGGTACAGCGGTAGGACCTTGTCGCCGAAGGCATCCTGCGCCGCACGCAGCGCGGTGTCGTAGTTGGCGCGGGCGTGATCGAGTTTGGTGATCGCCACCGCGCGTGGCATTCCGACGTCGTCGCATTCATGCCACAGCCTCTTGGTCGCCTCGTCGACCTCCTCGTTCGCGGCGATCACGAACAACGCACACTCTGCGGCGCGCAGGCCGGCCCGCAGCTCACCGACGAAGTCGGCGTAGCCCGGGGTGTCGATCAGGTTGACCTTGATCCCGTCGTGTGGGATGGGTGCCAGGGCCAGCCCGACCGAGCGTTGTTGGCGGATGGCCGCATCGTCGAAATCGCACACCGTGGTGCCATCGACCACCGAGCCGGCCCGTGGGAGGACGCCGGAGGCGACAAGAAGGCTTTCGACGAGCGTGGTCTTGCCGGCACCGGACGGGCCGACGAGCACGACGTTGCGGATGGCGGCCGGACTGTCCGCGGCGGGAGCCGATCGGGCGGCCTGGGAAGTGTTCGTCTTGTCGGCCATGACAAACCTCCTGGCGCGCGCAGGCGCGCAGAATCGATGTAGCCACCATCCACCCGATGCCGCGGTCGGCACAAGGGATCGATGTAATTCAGGCGGTGGGCGCTGACATTCGGGTCGGCTCGAGCCGGCCGCGGAGCACCTCCGAGGCGTACTCCACCCAGTGCGCACGCTCAGCGGTGTCGGCGTTGGTCAGGGCGGCGTTCGAGCACAACGCGCGCTCGCCGGTGGCCTTGGCCCGATCGGCAAGGCGCGCAGCCTCGTTGACCGCATCGCCGATCACCGTGTACTCGTAGCGATGCTCGGCACCGATGTTGCCGGCGAACACCCGTCCGGCCGACACCCCGATGCCGAAGTCCACGACGGGAAGCCGCCGCAGCGCGACCGTCAGCGCGCGGGCGGTCGCCAACGCGTCGGACGCCGCGCGGGGACTGGGCAGGGGCGCACCGAACACCGCCAGCACCGCGTCGCCCTGGAACTTGTTGATCAGGCCGTGCCGTTCGTCGACCGAATCGACGACGATCTGGAAGAAGTCGTTGAGCACCCCGGCCACCTCGGCCGGCGAACTGCTTTGCGCCAGCTGCGTCGAGCCGACCAGATCGACGAACAGCACGGCCGCCTCCCGAACCTCGCCGGTGAGGCTGTCGGCGTCGCTGACCGCGCGTAGCGCCACGTCCGTCCCCACGTGGCGGCCGAACAGATCGCGCAGCCGGTCGCGTTCGGCAAGCCCGGCCACCATGCGGTTGAAACCGCTTTGCAGCCGCCCGATTTCGGAACGTTCGTAGACGTCGACCCGGGTCCCGATCTGGCCGCGCTCGACCTTGGCCATGGCGGCGACGACGTCATGCACCGGGTCTGAGATGGACAGCGCGACGATCGCCATGCCGCGCAGCCCGACCAGAACCGAGATCACCGACAGCACGATGACGGGAATCTCGATCGACGCGTTCTTCTGGATGATCCAGCCGCTGGCGCGCATCAGCACCACCACCGCGATCCCGATGCTGGGCAGGGCACTGCTCATCAGCCACATCAGCAGCAGCCGCGGCAGCACGCCCGGTGCGGTGTCGCGCCCGGGCGCCGGCCCCATGACAGCCGCGGTGATCGGGCGCATGGGCCGCTGGATCAGCAGCAGCGCGGCGCCCGCCGAGGTGGTGATGCCGAACAGCACCAGCATGCCGATCAGCCAGGCCGCGGCGGCGCCGCCGTCGCGGTTGATGACGAACATTATGGTGCCGCTGATCAACCAGATGGCCGCCAACAGCGCCGACTGGTGACGCAGGAACCGCTCGACGAACACCTGATCGCGATGGGTTGGCGGCTCACCCGCGGTGAACCAGCGCAGCCTGCGGTCGACGACCAGGATCGCGTAGCCGATCGATCCGGCGAAGCCGAACACCGACAGCGTGACCGAGGCGATCAGGGTGTCGGTTCCGAAGACGGTCTCGGCTTGGGGCACCAACTCGTGGCGCAGCGGCATCACCAGCGCGGTCAGCTCGACGCCCGCGAGGATCTGCGCGAGCACGAGGGCGAGGGCGTAGCGGACCTTCAGCCTGCTCGCCGTCATGGGTTCAGACGCTACTGCGACAACCGGGCAGAATCATGCTCTCCGAAAATGAGAGTAGTGCTTCCGATGGCGCTGCCCGCTGCGTAACATCCGCGCTGTGAAGTTCGGGATTCCACTGGGTGGCGTTCACCCCGGCCTGTGGCGGGACCTGACGGTGCGGGCCGAGGAGTTGGGCTACGAGTCGGTGTGGCTTCCCGAGCATCTGGTGCTGCCCGCCGAGATGTCCGGCAGCCCCCATCACGGCGACAGTCATCCGCCGATTCCCCCGCAGACGCCGATGTTCGACGCGATCGCGTACCTGTCGTATCTGGCCGGCCAGACCAGCACGATCCGACTGGGCACCTACGTCTACAACATCGGCTTGCGCCACCCGTTCGTCAGCGCCCGCGCGGCCACGACGCTGGACGTCGTCTCGGACGGCCGGTTCGACTTCGGGATCGGCGCCAGCTGGCTGCGCGAGGAGTGGGACGCCGCGGGTCTGGACTTCGGCAGCCGCGGCGCCCGCGTCGACGAGGCGCTCGAGGTGTGCCGCGCGCTCTGGACCGAGCCGACCGTCGAGCACCACGGCCGGTTCTTCGACTTCGACGCCGTCGCCTTCGAACCCAAGCCGGTGCAGCCGGGCGGACCGCCGATCCACGTCGGAGGCGACGGCCTGCCCGCGATGCGCCGGGTTGCCCGGTTCGGGTCCGGCTGGATCCCGATGAACCACACCCTGGACCAGATCCCCGGATCGGTGCAGAAGCTCTCGGCGCTCTGGGCTGAACACGGACGGATCGGAAAGCCCGAGGTGACCGCGTCGGCCCCGGCCGATGCACCCGCAGATGTGCGCCGCGCGGCCGATGCGGGCATCGACCGGATGATCGTCATGCCGTGGCGGCGTACCCGCGAGGCGCTCGACGGCATCGCCCGCTTCGCCGATGCCGTGCTGAATCCATCGCGGAGGTGAGGCCGTGACGATCACGCCGTCGGACATCCTGCTGACCGGCCAGGTGGCGGTGGTGACCGGCGGTGGGACCGGCATCGGTCGGGGGATCGCTGCCGGGCTCACGCAATTCGGTGCGACGGTCGCCATCTGGGAACGTGACGCCGACAGCTGCGCGGCGACCGCGGCCGAGCTGGGGGTGCTCGGCATCGTGGCCGACGTTCGTGACAGCGGACAGGTCGACGCCGCACTGGCGCGTACCCGCGACGAGCTCGGACCGGTCAGCATCCTGGTCAACAACGCCGGCGGGGTATTCGCCTCCCCCCTGCTGGACACCAGCGAAAACGGTTGGGACGCTTTGTACAAGGCGAACCTTCGACACGTTCTGCTGTGCACGCAACGGGTGGCCAGGCAGCTGGTCGAGGACGCCCGCGGCGGCAGCGTCATCTCCGTGACCTCCATCGAGGGGGTCCGAGCGGCACCTGGATACGCGGCCTACTCCGCGGCGAAGGCCGGGGTCGTCAACTACACCAGGACGGCGGCCTTCGAACTGGCGCCGCACGGTATCCGGGTCAACGCCATCGCACCCGACATCACCGTCACCGAGGGCCTGCTGGCGCTGTCGCCGAACGGGATACGGCCCGAACTGAGCCAGGCCGTTCCGCTGGGCCGGCTCGGTGATGTCGACGAGATAGCCTCGGCGGCAGTCTTTCTCGCCTCGGACATGGCGCGCTACATCACCGGTCAGACGCTGCACGTCGACGGCGGTACCCAGGCTGCGGGCGGGTGGTACCACGCCGAGGGCGGCGCACGGTTCGGGCCGGCCTGATCAGCTGTCGGCGCGGCGGTCCACGCCGAACAGGACCGCGGACACCAGCACGCACCCGGCGGCGACCGCGATGGTCAACGCCACCGACACCTGTACCAGCAGCGCCCCGGCGACCGCACCGGCCAGCATCGTGGCGATCGAGGCCAACCGGCGGACGGGCTTGGCGCCCGGGCCTCCCGCAACACGACTGTCGGCAGCCAGTCCCGTCACCGTCAGCGTCAGCACCGTGGTGGTCAGGTCGGCGACCGCCATCCGCCGGGCCGTGCTGTTCTGCAGGCCGTACGCGAACGCCAGCGTCGCGACGATGACCGGGCGGCCCACCGTCGAGATGCCGAAGACGCCGGCAGTCGCCGCGACGACACCGAGCAGCGCCGCCTGCACCAGCAGCACCGACATCGGCCACGTCGGCGACGCGGCCACGCGGTGACCGACGGCGCCGCCCACCAGTGCGCCGAACATGAACGCGCCCAACGCGATCAGCGCCATCCACGCCGACAGCCCAGAGCTGGGGTTTGCCGCGAAACCGAGGAAAACGATGTTGCCCGTCATGTTGGCGACGAAGACGTGACCGAGCCCGAGGTAGGACACGGCGTCGATCACCCCGGTGCCCGCGGTGAGGCTCAACAGTGCCGCGATGGTGCGCCGCGACGTGGTGGGTGCGGCGAGCTTGCTCTGCATACGGTGCACAGCAGTCTGAGCGGTTCCCGAATTCCCGACCATCCAGGAACCTTGCGACCGTATGGTGAGCCGGTGACAAGTGATCGCCCCTTGGAGGGCAAAGTCGCGTACGTGACCGGCGGGGCCAGGGGACAGGGCCGCGCGCATTGTGTGCGGCTGGCCCAGGCCGGCGCCGACATCGTCACCATCGACGCCTGCGGGCCGGTGGGCAACCACATCGGGTACGAACCGTCGACCCCGGAGGATCTCGCCGACACCGTGCGCCTGGTGGAGGACGAAGGCGTCAAGATCAGCGCCGGGCGGGTCGATGTGCGCGACCACGACGGGCAGAAGCGGGTGATCGCCTCTGCCATCGAGCAATTCGGCCGCCTCGACGTCGTCGTCGCCAATGCCGGAGTGATGAGCTGGGGCCGCGCCTGGGAGATCCCGCAGGAGCAGTGGCAGGAGATCATCGACGTCAACCTCACCGGGTTCTTCAACACCGTGCAGGCCTGCGTGCCGGCGATGATCGAGGCCGGCAACGGTGGTTCGATCATCGCGATCAGCTCGTCGGCGGGAATCAAGGCCGTGCCGGGCGCCGGGCACTACTGCGCCAGCAAGTTCGGCGTTGTGGGACTGGCGAATTCGCTCGCACTCGAGGTGGGCGAGTACGGGATACGGGTGAACTCGGTGCACACCTACGGTGTCGACACGGCCCTGGGCAACGACCTGTCGATGTACTCGACGTTCGAGAAGCACCCGCACTACGTGTACAGCTTCTCGCCGGGCGCGCTGCCCACCGAGTCGCTGATCGCGCCGAATCAGGTCAGCGAAGTCGTGCTGTTCCTGGCCAGTGATGCGTCGGCACTGCTGACGGCCGCCCAGATTCCGGCCGACAAGGGCTACATGAAGGTGTAGCCCGCCGAGCGTCACTCTGGTGTGACGTTCAGCGCTCAGCGTGACGCTGGTGTGACGCTCGGCGATCTAGGCTTGGGCGCCAAGGCTTTCCACGGCGAGCTCCTTGGCCCAGCGGTAATCGGCCTTGCCTGCGGGGGAGCGCAGCACTTTGTCGGTGCGGATGAACGCCTTCGGCAGCTTGTAGTGCGCGATGTGCTCGCGGCAGGCCTCGGCGAGCTGGGCATCGGTGGCGCTCTGCCCCTCGGCGAACTGCACGATGGCCACCACCTCGCTGCCCCAGCGTTCCGACGGCCGCCCGGCGACCACCACGTCGTACACCGCGGGATGGCTGGCGACCGCGCGCTCGACCTCCTCGGCGAAGATCTTCTCCCCACCGGAATTGATGGTGACCGAATCACGGCCCAGCAGTTCGATCTGACCGTCTTCCAGGAACCGGGCGCGGTCACCGGGCACCGACCAGCGCACGCCGTCGATGGTGGGGAAGGTGCGCGCCGACTTCTCGGCGTCACCGAGGTAGCCCAGCGGAACGTAGGCCCGTCGCGCCAGCCAGCCCTCACCGTCACCGGGTGCGAGTACATGGGCGAAATCCGTTGAGATGATGGCGGTGTCGTGCTGTGGGGTGAAGGTGGCGGCCTTCTGCTCGACGCCCTTGGCTGCCATCGTCGTCATCTGCATGCCGGTCTCCGACGCCCCGACGGCGTCGAGCACCATCAGGTTGGGCAATGCGGCCAGCAGCCGTTCGCGGACGGTCGGCGACAGCGGCGCGCCGCCGTTGGTGATGGTCACCAGCCCGGACAGGTCGTAGTTGCCGGTCTCGATCTCGTCGAGCAGCGGCCGGGCGATCGCATCGCCGACCACCGGAATGCTCAGCACGCGTTCGCGTTCGGCCAGTCGCATGACGGCGGGGGCGTTGAGACGGTCGACGTCGTCGGGCAGTACCATCCAGCCGCCGGTGCTGAACATGTTGAACGCCGCCCACTGCGCCGCTCCGTGCATCAGCGGCGGGATCATCAGCACCGAGCGGAACCCGGCGTTCGTCCGGGCCTGCTCGGCGAGTTCGGCGTACGTCGACAGCGACGTGTCCGATCCGAACGGCCGGCCACCCATCGCCGACATGAAGATGTCGTGCTGGCGCCACAACACGCCCTTGGGCATCCCGGTGGTTCCACCGGTGTAGAGGATGTAGAGATCGTCGCCGCTCGGGGTGGGCATGCCACCGGCCGGCTCGGGCGTGCTGACGATGGATTCGTAATCGACTGCGCCGGGCAACAATTCGTTGCCGGAAGAGTCGGCGACCTGGATCAGGACCCGCAGCTCCGGGAGCCGGTCGCGGATCGCGGCCACGCACGGCGCGAACTCGGCGCCGTAGACCAGGGCCTTGGCGCGCGAGTCGGTCAGCAGGTAGAGGAGCTCTTCCTCCACGTAGCGGTAGTTGACGTTGAAGGGCGCGACCCGGGCCCGGTAGCCGGCGACCATGGCTTCGAGGTACTGATTTCCGTTGCGCAGGTAGAGCCCGATGTGGTCCTGGCCGGATTCGTGCGGCGCCAGTTGGTCACGTTCGGTGTGGCAGCCCAGTCCCTGCGCGGTGAGATAGTGCGCGACGCCGTCGATGCGGGCGTCGAGTTGTGCGTAGGTCAGGCGTTGACCCCGCCAGATGAGAGCCTCGTGATCCGGCAGCGTCTCGGCGACGGTGTGGAACACCGACGAAAGGTCGAAGCTGACGGCGCTGCTCATGGGCGGTCCTCCGGGTGGCCGAGACTAGAACGCGTTCTAGTCTGCCACGGGCGCAGGCGTCGACCCGTGGCGGAACATCACCCAGCGGGACCACCCCACGTCGACGGCGGCGGGGTGCGTCACCAGCCTTAAATGGTGGTGCCCCTCCACTTCGGCGAGTAGTCTGGCCTGGTGATTCCAGGCGCACATCGGGGTGCGGAGCGATCCAGGCCACTACGGGCCGACGCCGAACGCAATCGGGAGCGGATCGTCTCCGCTGCCGCCCGGCTGTTTGCCGAGCAGGGCCTGTCGGTTCCGCTGGAAGACGTGGCCCGCGCAGCAGAGGTGGGGGTGGCGACCCTCTACCGGCGTTTCCCAACCCGCACCGATCTGGCGATCGCGGCGTTCGAGCGGAACATGACCTCCTACGAGGACGCGGTCGACAAGGCGCTGGCCAACCCGTGCGCCTGGGACGGCTTTCAAGACCTTGTCTACGACGTCTGTGCGCTGCAGGCCTCCGACCCCGGACTGCGGGCGCTGCTCACCACCGCTTTCCCGGCCAGTTCCGTCATCGAGCAGCGCGCCGCCGAAGCCGTTGCGAAACTCGGGCAGGTGATCACCCGGGCGCAACAGGACGGGACGCTGCGTCCGGACATCGGCGTCGGGGACATCGTGGTGATGCTGCTGGCCAACACCGGTGTCCTGGAAGCGACCCGCGAGCACGCACCGGACGCGTGGCGCCGCTTCGCCGCACTGATGGTCGACTCGTTCCGGGTCGGGCCGCAGCAGGCGCTGCCGCCGCCGACCCCGGCTGAAGAGCTTCGCAGTTCGATCGCCATGCTGACAGGCGACACCCTGCGCATCGAATCACTTCCCCCGACCGAACCACTGAGGAGCGACCTTGACTGACCGCCCGACCATCGACTTTCCGGCCCGAATCGGCGTGTGGTGGGCGAGCGAGAGTTGGTCGATGCCCGCAGCTGTCGAAGTAGCGCAGGAGATCGAAGCGCTCGGCTTCGGGTCGCTGTTCATCCCGGAAGTCGGCCTGAAGGACTGCATGGTGCAGTCTGCGGTGTTCCTGGCCGGAACGCAGCGCCTCGTGCTGGGCACCGGGATCGCCAACATCCACGCCCGGTTGGCGACGATCGCCGAGGGTGGCGGCCGCAGCCTGACCGCCGCTTACCCGGGCCGTTTCGTTCTCGGTCTCGGCGTCAGCCACGGTCCGTTGGTCGAGAACATGCTCGGCGGAACCTACGACAAGCCACTGGCCACCATGCGCAGCTACCTGGACCGAATGGCCGGTCTGCCGGAATTCGTGGAGCCGGGCTCCGGGCGTCCGACCCGTCTGCTGGCGGCCCTCGGCCCGAAGATGATCGAGCTGTCCGGCACGCACGCCGACGGTGCGCATCCCTACCTGGTGCTGCCGGAGCAGACCGCGACCACCCGGGAAATCCTCGGCCCGGACAAGTGGGTGGTGTCCGAGCAGGCCGTCGTCGTCGGGGAGAGCGCCGAGGAGCAGATGCGCCGGGCGCACCTGCATCTTGAGGTCTATTCGGGGCTGCCGAACTACCGCAACTCGTGGCTGCGGCAGGGCTTTGACGAGTCCGATCTGGTGCGCGGCGGTTCCGACCGTCTTGCCGAGCGCATCGTGGGGCAGGGTTCGGTCGAGCAGGCCGCCGCGTCGGTGACGGCGCACCTCGACGCCGGTGCCGACCATGTGGTGGTGCAGGTGCTCGGCGACGGCGACCCGAGCTGGGATCCACGCCCGGCATTGCGCGAGCTGGCGTCGGCGCTCGACCTCAAGGGCTGATCGCTGAAGGGCTAGGTCGACTTCAGGGGTTGATCGTGTTCTCGCCGACCTGACGTCCCCACACGTACTCGGTGAGGATGGGCTGGCCGAGTTCGAAGTGGTTGTAGGGCGCGAGCGAGGCGCCGTAGTCGGCGACCAGGAACGGTGCCGGCCAGAAGTCGTGGGTGATGGGCTGCCAACAGCCGGGCGCTCCGCCGGGACCGCCCTTGGCGTTCACCCGCGGCAGGTTGTCGGGATACACGTAGGGATTGGGTGCGCCGGTCAGGCCGATGTGGAAGTCGATCGAGTAGCCGTTGCCGCCGGCACTGTCCTTCGCGTTGGACGTCGCGTAATTGCGCACGGTGCACAGGATCTCGGGGCTGTAGGTATCGAACAGTTGGGCGGTCGGGATCAGGTCGGCCTGGCCGCGCACGAAGTACGGGCCGCCGCGTTCGAAGATGTCGGCGCCGGTGTTGCCGAATCCGGTGGACGCCAACAGCGCGGCGTCGAGATCCTTCTGCTGGGCGTTCAGTGTGCTGGCCGTGGTGACCGCATGGTCGAGGGAATCCCAGAACGCCGGGCTGGCCTTGATGTAGACATCGGCCAGGTTCGACAGCTGCCGGATGTCGGTGCGGATCTGCGGCATCTGCGGGTTGACGTCGTCGAGCACCGCGTTGCCGTTGACGATCGACTTACCGAACTTGGTGCCCAGGCCGTTGAGCGCCTCGGCGGCCGCGCTGAGCGTCATGTTCAGCTTGACCGGATCCACCTTCTCCGAGATCGAGATGAGCGTCTCGAACAAGGTGTTGAACTCGGTCGTCACGTGGGACACGTCGATCACGTCGCCGCTGGAGATTCGTTGCTTGGACGGGTCGGGCGGGCTGCGGAAGGACACGTACTTGTTGCCGAAGACGGTGCTGGCCTGGACCTCGGCGATGGCGTTGGCCGGGATGAGCGCGACGTATTTCGGGTTGACGTCCAGTGACAGCTTGGCCTTGGTGGTGCCGTCACGTTCGACGGCGTCGACGCCGGTGACGCGGCCGATCTCGACGCCGTTGTACGTCACTTTCGACCCCGGGTCCATCACCAGTCCGGCTCGCTGCGAGATGAGGGTCAACTGGGTCTTGGGTGTGAACTCGCCCCGGAACTGCATGTAGACCAGCACTACGATGATCGTGAGCAGGATCGCGGTCACCGCGAATGCGGTCTTCAGCGGGGGTGAGAACTGCCAGTGCCGGGCGCGGGACTCGAGCCACCCGGGCGCGGCGCCGTCGCGGTCAGCCATGTCCGCGCCTACCCATCTCGGGGTCCCCTCCACCGACTGCGGTTCACCCGCAGATCGCCATTCGTTGCCCTGTCACTATCCCACGCAGGCCGTTGACGTCGGGGTTTTCAGACCAATCGATATCGGTGATGAATTCCAGGTGCGGAGCCCCGCGTGACGTGGCTCACACGGCAAAGTCAGGCGGTCTGATCGGCCTCGAGCACGAGCTGGGAAACGGGCTGCAGGACACCGTATTTCGGGTCTCGACCGTCACCGGAGGACCGGCCGCGGGCGTGCCGCCACAGCCACGGGATCAGCAGGCCGCGGGTCCACTGGCCTTGCGCGTACATCCGCTGCCAGAAGCGGTCTTGGATCTCCTCACCGCTGGGCTGCGCCCAATCATGGTTGCTGCCGGGCAGTTTCAGCGCTTCAGCGGCTGCTTCGGCAAACAGGATGTGGCCCCGGGTCGAGGCGTGCATCCGGTCGTGGCTCCAGTTCGACGTCTCGTTCATCGATTCGGCGTTGTAGAGATCGACCAGACCGAACCCGTGCCGATCCGCGGCCTGACGGATCACCGCATTGACCTCTCGGATGCGGGCCCCGATCAACCGGCCCACCGGCAGCATCTTCGCGACGTCCGGGAATGTCGTGGTCACCACCGTCGCACCGGACTCCGCCAGCTGTCGGTAAACGTTGTCGAGATCGCCCATCGCCCTGGTGAACGTACGGCCCGGGCGCGTGACGTCGTTCATCCCGATGCAGACGGTGACCAGATCGGGGTCCATCGACAGCGCTCGGGGGAGCTGATCTTCCAGCACGTCGATCACCCGCTTGCCGCGGATCGCGAGATTGGCGTACAGCAACCCGGGGTGGCAGCTGTCCAGGATGGCGGCTATCCGGTCGGCGAACCCGATCAGTCCATGGGTGTCGTCGCCGTCCCAGAGACCTTCGGTCTGACTGTCGCCGATCGCGACATAGCGAGAGAAGCCGATGTCGGACATGAACTTCGACTTTAGCGCCGTACACGGCAGTACGATCGGCAGGCGAATGGAAGGTGGGGTGTACAGAAGGTGAAGTCGTCTGCGTCGGTCGAATGCGCGGCACCGCAGTCAGATCCCGCTCCGTCGACACCTCGCCAGCGACTGATCGACGCGCTGGCCGCCTCGATCACCGACGTCGGATATTCGGCGACCACCGTCGCCGATATCGTGCGCCGCGCGCGAACCTCACGACGGACCTTCTACGAGTACTTCACCGACCGGGAAGCGTGCTTGGTTGCGCTGCTCGCCGATACGAACCGCCGGGCTGTGGAGACCATCTCGGCGGCCGTCGACCCGGCAGCGCCCTGGGAAGCGCAGATCAGGCAGGCCGTTGAGGCCTGGGTCGCCAATGCCGAATCGCAACCGGCGGTGATGCTGAGTTGGATCCGTGACGTCCCGGCCCTCGGGATGGCCGCCAGGACGCTGCAGCGGGAAGTCACCGAGTCGTTCATCGCGATGGTCCGGACGCTGTCCGACACCGAGGAACTGCGGGCCGCGGGCATCCCGATGGTGTCCCGTCAGCGGGCGATCATGCTGATCGGCGGATTGCGGGAATTGACTGCGGTGACGGTCGAGAGCGGCGGCCGGATGAAGGACGTCACCGACGAGGCGGCCGCCGCGGCCATCGCCCTACTGGGCCCTCATCGCGGCGGTTGAGCCGGGCTACTTCTTGAGCCAGGCGCGAACTTTGGCCAGGTCCCGCGTGTAGGCCTCATACATCTCGTTGTCGAAGAACGACGCGCCGCTGATGACCTCATTGCCCTGCCAGATCACTCGGACCCGGTACCGGTCACGCAGGTAGACGTCGACCCGCCCGCTTTCGCGGCGCTGCCAGCCCTTGTCTTCGCCGGCCTCGGAAATGGCCAGCCGCTCGTCGGTGCCAGACATCAGTGCTACTCCTCTTGGGCGGCGATACGCGCGCCCCGGGGATCAACAGTACGGGGAGGACTTCGTCCCGCTGCCGTTGTGTCGTCCGGTACATCGGCGTACCGTGGCCGGTACAGTGACGTACCGAATCGGAGGATGGGAACCATGGCGCATGCGACGACCGATCCGGTCCGACTCCCGCCCGGCCCGAACGCCCCACGGCTGCTGCAGGGAATTCGCTTCCTCACCGCGCGCCGGGCGGTGGTGGGCGACCTCGGCAGGCGATATGGGTCGGCGGTCACCCTGAACCTGCCGATCTTCGGCAGAACCGTGTTGATCAGCGACCCCACCCTGATCAAAGAGCTGTTCACCACCGGCAGCGATCTGGTGGGGCGCGCGACCAATCTCGGCGAGGTGTTGGGCCCGGGCTCGACCTTCAGCCTGGACGGCGAGGAACACCGCGAGCGACGCAAGCTGCTGGTGCCGCCATTCCACGGCAAGCGCATGCACGGCTACGAGGCCATCATCGAAGAGGAAGTGCTGCGTGAGGTCGCGCACTGGCCCGAAGGCGTCGAGTTCGACACGCTGCCGTCGATGATGCGGATCACCCTCAACGCCATCCTCCGCGCGGTGTTCGGGGCCGAGGGTGCGGCCTTCGACGAACTACGCGAGCAGCTGCCCCGCCTGGTGGCGGTCGGATCGCGACTTGCATTGCTGCCGGCGATCTTTCGGCGTGACTTCGGCCCCCGCAGCCTCGGCGGCGCCGCGCTTCGGTACCGACGGCGCTACGACGAGATCGTCGACTCGCTGATCGCCGACGCTCGCCGCGACCCGGCGTTCGACGAGCGCCCGGACGTCTTGTCGCTGATGCTGCGGGCGCGCTACGAGGACGGCACGGCGATCCCTGACCGGCACATCGCCGACGAGCTGTTGACCCTGCTGACCGCGGGGCACGAGACCACCGCGACCACCCTGGCCTGGCTGGTCGAGCGGGTGCGCCGGCATCCGCAGCTGCTGGAGCGGCTGACCGCGGAGGCCGATGCCGGTGGCTCGGAACTGCAGCAGGCGACGATCTGGGAGGTGCAGCGGCTACGGCCCGTCATCGACGGCACATCGCGACGGGCGTTGCAGCGAATCCGGCTCGGCGAGTGGGTGATTCCCCAAGGACATGTGGTCATCGTCAGTATCCAGATGGCGCACGCCAACCCGGACCGTTTCGCCGGACCATCGGCGTTCGACCCGGACCGGTTCGTCGGGAGCCCGCCGGACAACTACGCGTGGATCCCGTTCGGGGGCGGGATCCGCCGATGCATCGGCGCCGCGTTCGCCAACATGGAGATGAACGTCACCCTGCGAACCCTGTTGCGGGAGTTCACGTTCGCGCCCACCACCGCGCCGGACGAGGCGTACCACTCGCGGGGGATCGCCAACGCCCCGGCTGACGGTGGCCGGGCGGTCGTCCACCGGCGGTCAGATGCCGGGACGACGACGGACTGGACGGCTCCTGGGAGTCTGCTGGGAATTGCGTCAGGCGGGGAGCCGGCGGTTCAGCAGAATGCCCGCACCGATTGACAACGCCAGTGCCAGAGCGCCGAGTGCCACCCAGCCCGCACTGGAATCACCACGCACCACCTGGTACCCGATCTGCTCGTCGAGGGTCGAGTACACCTGGTTCAACTCGCCGAGGCTGGAGGCGCGGAAGGCTTGGCCGCCACTGAGATCGGCAATCTTGGCCAGCGAGGCGTCATCGGTCGGAACTGGAATCGATTGACCGTCGACCTGGACCACGCCGTCCGGCGTACCGAACGAGATTGTCGAGATCGGTACGCCCTGCTCTTTGGCGGCCTGCGCGGCGGTGAATGCCCCACGCGGAGCGTCCAGGTTCGGCGGCACCGTCTCCTTGCCGTCGGACTCCAGCACGATCCGGGCCGGTGGCGGCCCGTCACCCCCGCCCATCACCGCACCGGTGGTCGCAATCGCTTGCAACGCGGTGAAAATGCCCTCGCCCGTTGCGGTGCGCGGTTCGGGTACCAGCTTGTCGATCGCCTGCTTGACCTGCTGCCGGTCGATCGTCGGCGCTACCAGCAGCGTGGCCCCTGACGAGAACTTCACCAGACCGAGATTGATGCCCGGGGTGAGCATGTCGGTGAAATGCTTACCTGCCTCGCGGGCTGCCTCGATTCGGCTGGGGGCGACATCGGTGGCCGACATGGATTCCGAGACGTCGATGACGAGCATGACGACGGCCCGGTTGCGGGGGATCCGCACGTCATGGGTGGGCCCGGCCATCGCGGTGGTGAGCAACGCCAGGGCGGCCACCAGCAGGGCTGCGGGCAGATGCCGCCACCTGCGCGGCTTCTGGCCGGCGGCGACCTGCTCCAGCAGGGCCAAGTTCGCGAAGCGCAACACCCGCCGCCGTCGGCTTCGCTGAACGAGCAGGTAGGCGGCCACGGCGGCGACGACGACCACGAGATAGCAGAACAGCCACGGGGTCGTGAAGCCCGAAAGTGACAGCGATTTGACAGCATCCACGCCGGCGGGACCACCTCTCAACTAACCCCGGTACAAAGGACACGTTAGCCACAGTTTCTTGGGGCTGGCCGACAGTGATGACAGGAGTGGGTTGTTGCCCGGTATCGGTTCGTTGACCCTGAGCGGGCTGGCGCATCCCGGCATGCTGGTGCTGGCCGTGATACCCGCACTGCTGCTGGGCCTGTACGTCCTCGGACAGCTCCAGCGGCGGCAGCGCCTGCGGCAGTTCGGTGAGGCAGCGGCTCTGCAGCGGCTGACGCCGAAACGGCCGCATCGCCTACGCCACGTGCCTGTCGCGCTGTCGCTCGGTGCACTGCTGCTGCTCATCGTCGCGCTTGCCGGGCCCACCCATGAGGCCCGCATCCCCCGCAATCGGGCCGTCGTGATGCTGGTCATCGACGTCTCACAGTCGATGCAGGCCAAAGATGTCGCCCCGACCCGCCTACGGGCCGCGCAAGACGCGGCCAAGACTTTCGCCCAGCAGCTGACCCCCGGGGTGAACCTGGGCTTGGTCTCGTTCGGCGGCAACGTGAATCTGCTGGTATCGCCGACCCCCGATCACGCCGCCACCGTCACCGCCTTGGACAAATTGCAGCCGGACAACTCGACCGCCACCGGTGAGGCGCTGTTCACCTCGCTGGAGGCGATTCAGACCGTGAGCACCGTGCTCAGCGCGGGCGATGCGACGCCACCACCGGCGCGCATCGTGCTGCTGTCCGACGGCGGCGAGAACAAACCCGCCAATCCGGACAATCCCCGCGGGGACTTCACCGCCGCACGAGCCGCCAAGGACCAGGGGGTGCCGGTCTCGACGATCACGTTCGGCACCCAGAACGGTGTGGTAACGCTCAAGAACGACACCATCCCGGTGCCGTCGGACGGCACCCAGATGAAGCGGATCGCCGAACTGTCCGGCGGGCAGAACTACACCGCCACAAACATCGACGAGCTGAACAAGAGCTACGGGGCGGTACTGCAACAGGTCGGGTACCAGACGATCAGCGCGCCCGCGACCACCGGCTGGGTGCGGCTGGCCGTGGTCCTGCTGACCGTCGCGGCGTTCCTCGCGCTGGCAGTCAACCGGAATCTGCCCGCGTAGATGTCCGTTGGGGTGGGCATAGCTACGGCGACAGCACAGGAGGTCCAGCCGCATGAGCAGCGACGCCAAGGCACAGGCCTCGGAGATGACCCACGAATTGCAGAAGAAGACTCGACGAGGTGCCTGATGATCACTCCCGATGACGTGCGCCGGCTCCTCGGTGCCGACTCCGACGCAGTGCTTGTTCTCATCGAAGGCCGCACCGAGGTGGTCGGGCAGGCGGCCTTGGACACCGACGACTACCGCGGGGCACTACAGGTGATCACCCGCGCGGAACTGGTCGAGCAGGCCGGCGGCGAAAAACTCTCGGATCGTGAACTGTCCGAGCAGGCCGCGGCCCTGGAGACCGCGATCGCCGAACTGGGCGGCTAGCCGTCCGCGCGGCGGGCGCGTTTCACCAATTCGACCGAGGCCGAACGTAATTCGTCGGCGCAGGACAACGGCCCACCGAATCCGACCCGGGTGTACCCGACGCCACGCGGCGTGTCGACCCGCAGGTCGAGCCCGTAGCGGTCTACGCCGGTGCACACCGCGGCGGTGGTGTCCGGATAGCCGCCGAGTGCGCGCGCCATCGCAACCAGAGACTCGGCATGATCGGCGTTGAGGTGGGCGATGGCACCGGCGGCCTGCGGGCGAACCGGGTCGGCGGTGGCCGCCGCGTAGTCGTCGGCGGTCGCCGAATCCATCCGGCCGTAGCCGCCGACCCAGCGCACGCGGTGCACGCGCAGCACCCAGAGCGTGAAGTCGGAGTAGTCGACGTAGTACTTCGCCGCCGCGACGGCGGCCAGATGCGCGTCACGGGCAGCGCGGGCTTCGTCTCCGGTCGGGCGTTCCGCGACGCCGGCCAGCGTGATCCGCCCGCTGGCCAGCGGGTCGCTCTGCGTGGTGGGCGCGACGACGGCAAGACTGGCGCGCGGATCGCCGGCGAGGTTGCGGCCGTGCTCGGCCATGTTCGACACGCACAGCACGGGCTGACCGTCGAGGAGCCCGTAGGTGACGAACGAGGCCCACGGATCGCCGGTGGCGGTCAGGGAGGCCAGCGTCGCGGTATTGGTCGACGCCGCAATACTGCGGGCCTCCTCGGCTGCCGAGGGCCGGGTCGCGTCGACCACGGCGGTCAGCGGCGGCGGAACCGACGGGGCGTCGCCCGGGTCGCCATGATCGCGTGATGCCACGTCGGCACGATACCGCGCCCACCGTCCCGCGAGAGTCCGGATTCTGACCCGGTTTCACTGTGTGGCGCTGCCGACGATGAGATCGCAAGCGACATCATCGAATCCGATGTCGCGCGACGGCGGGCCGCGAAGGCCGCCGGCATCCTAGATCTGGTGGGGTCGTCCGAACACAAGCCGAAGTACGCCAGCCGACTCTCCGGCGGTAGCAGTAACGGGTGGCGCTGGTCGCCACACGAAAAGTCCCCGAACACAGCATCTCCGAGGCAGGCACGCAGGTACGTTGTCGGGCATGGGTCAGGATGAGGGAACGCCGAATTTCGCCGGGCAGGAACGCGACCGGATCGAAGAGGAGCTGGCGGATCTGCGTCGCCGTCGAGATGAGATGCGCGCTGAACTACAGGGCGACGCCGACACCGTGGGTGACCGCGGCGATGCCGCCGACGCGTTGCAACGGTCGGCGGATCTGGCCGGCATCGACGAGCAGATCAGCCGGCTGACCTGGCTGCTCGCCGGGGGGAACACGGACGCCCCAGGGCAACTGCCCAACGGCACGGAGGTGACCGTGCGCTTCCCGGGTGACGAGCCGCTGCGCATGCGGATCATCCACTTCCTCGAGGAGACGCCGGCCGGCGAAGAGGACACCACGCTGACCTCCGACAGCCCGCTCGGTCTAGCGTTGTTCGGGCGCCGTGCCGGTGAGACCGTCACCTACTCGACGCCACGGGGCGAGCTTCAGGTCGAGCTGCTGGCCATCGATATTCCGAACGAGCGATAGAGGTGTGATGCGGGCGATACGGGTGACCGAACTGGCCGGTCCGGAGTCGGTGCAACTGGTCGAGATCGACGAGCCGACCGATGAGGGCGCGATCCTGGTCGACGTCCACGCCGCCGGGGTGGCCTTCCCGGACGCTCTGCTCACCCGTGGGCTCTATCAATACAAGCCGGAACTGCCTTTCACCCTGGGAGCTGAGGTTGCGGGCGTCGTGCGGTCCGCCCCCGCCGACGCCCCCGTGAAGGCCGGTGACCGCGTCGTCGGTCTGACGATGATCACCGGCGCGATAGCCGAGACCGTCGTACTCACACCGGACCGGGTGTTCCCGCTGCCGGACAACGTCAGCTTCGAGGCCGGCGCCGGTCTGCTGTTCAACGACCTGACCGTGTTTTTCGCTCTGACCGTCCGCGGCAGGCTGGCCAAGGGCGAGTCGGTACTGGTGCATGGCGCGGCCGGCGGCATCGGTACCTCCACGCTGCGGCTCGCGCCCGCGCTCGGCGCCAGCCGGGTGATCGCGGTGGTCAGCACCGAGGACAAGGCGGACGTGGCCAGGGCGGCCGGCGCCACCGACGTGGTGCTGGCCGACGGGTTCAAGGACGCGGTCGCCGAGCTGACCGGCGGCAAGGGTGTCGACATCGTGATGGATCCGGTGGGCGGCGATCGCTTCACCGACTCGCTGCGCTCGCTGGCGCCGGCCGGGCGTCTGCTGGTGGTCGGATTCACCGGCGGTGAGATCCCCACCGTCAAGGTAAATCGGCTGCTGCTCAACAACATCGACGTCGTCGGCGTTGGCTGGGGTGCCTGGACCATGACGCATCCCGGGGCGTTGACCGAGCAGTGGGACGGACTGGCCGAGTTGCTGACCTCCGGTGCGCTGGCTGCGCCGCAGCCCGAGGTGTATCCGTTGGAGCAGGCCGCCGCGGCGGTTTCCTCGTTGGAGAATCGCACCGCCAGGGGCAAGGTCGTGGTCCGCGTCCGGGACTGACCTGCGGACGGTTCGGTTCACCCGGCGGCGGGTAGTGAAACGTTGATGCGCCCGTCTGAGGAGAAGCAATGAGCTCACCGGCGACCCTGCCCTGGACCGAGTGGCTGCCGACCCAGCGGTGGTACGCCGGTCGCACCCGAACCTTGGTGTCCGCTGACACCGTCGACGTGGTGCCACTGCGGCCGAAGCTCGACCTGATGCTGGTCGACGTCACCTACACCACTGGGCCTGCCGAGCGGTATCAGGTTGTGGTGCAATGGGATTCGAATCCGCCGTCGAACGCCGGCGCGACCATCACCGACGGCGCCTTCGACGGCCTGCATGACCCGTCGTCGGCTCAGTTCCTGCTGTCACTGATGGACTCGGGGACCACGATCGGCGACGTCACGTTCAGCAAGGAGCCCGGCGTCGCTTTGCCGCTCGGGGTCACCCCGCGGGTGTCGAGGGCCGAGCAAAGCAATACCAGCGTGGTGTTCGCCGACCGGGCGATCTTCAAGTTGTTCCGCCGGGTCGCCGCCGGGATCAACCCCGATATCGAACTCAACCGGGTGTTGGGCCGGGCCGAGAACCGGCACGTGGCCCGGCTGCTGGGCTCGTTCGACACCACCATGGACGG
Source organism: Mycolicibacterium aromaticivorans JS19b1 = JCM 16368 (assembly GCF_000559085.1). NCBI lineage: Bacteria > Bacillati > Actinomycetota > Actinomycetes > Mycobacteriales > Mycobacteriaceae > Mycobacterium > Mycolicibacterium aromaticivorans. The sequence goes on from NZ_JALN02000001.1 coordinate 2,778,309, forward strand.
CCAGCCCTGCCCGCTCGGGATGGTGACGGCTTTCGCCGCGAATTCGACTGAGGGCTGGGACATGGCGACCGCGAGCACCCGCGCGCTGACGGCTGACGGCGCGGGTGACGGCTTCTCGGGCGAGGCCTACCAGTTGGGCAAGGCGGTGGCGTCGGTACACGCGACGCTCGCTGAGGAGCTGGGGACGTCGACCGACCTGCTGCCCGTCGACGTGATGCGCCAGCGGCTGGCCGCGGCCGCGTCGGCCGTGCCCGAGCTCGCCGAGTATCGGACCGCGATCGAGGAGCGCTACGCCAAGGTAGCCGAGGAGCCGGTGGTGGTTCAGCGCGTCCACGGCGACCTGCATCTGGGTCAGGTGCTGCGCACGGCGGACGGTTGGCTGTTGATCGACTTCGAGGGTGAGCCGGGTCAGCCGGTCGACGAGCGGCGCAGGCCCGACTCGGCGATGCGCGACGTCGCGGGCATGCTGCGGTCATTCGAGTACGCGGCATATCAGCAGCTGGTCGATCGGAGCCCGGACCCGGAGTTGGCGGCGCGGGTGAAGGACTGGGTGGACCGCAACTGTGCGTCGTTCTGCGACGGGTACGCGGCCGAATCCGGTACCGACCCGCGCGATCACGCTGCGGTGCTGGCCGCCTACGAGTTGGACAAGGCGGTCTACGAGGCCGGCTACGAGGCCCGGTACCGGCCCAACTGGCTGAACATCCCGATGCGTTCGATCTCCCGCCTGGTCGGCTGAGCCGCCACGCGAGCCGGAGCCGGTTCTTAGATCGGCTAGTAAGTTGGGCTGATGGCAGTCAAGCGCAGGACAGCACTCGGCACGGCGGCCGCGGTCGGCGCCGCGGCGGCCGGGCTCGGCGGAATCGAACTCGTCACCCGGGCCCAGCGCGCGCGACCCGGAACCTCCGCAGGCGGCAAGCCCAATATTCTGGTCGTGATCGTCGACCAGATGCGGACCCCGCAGTGGTTTCCCGACGCCGCGGCGTTGGACGCCCGCCTGCCCCACTTGAGCGCGCTGCGCCGTGCCAGCGTGTCCTTCGACAGTCACTACACCGCGTCGAACATGTGCACACCGGCCCGCGGAGCCCTGACCACAGGCCTGTATTCACACCAGACCGGCTGTCTGTTCACCGGTGACGGAGCGACGGAGTCGACGCTTGCGCCGCAGTTTCCGACCTGGGGCACGCTGCTGCGTGACCGCGGCTACCGCACCTGGTGGTGGGGCAAGTGGCATTTGGGTGCCCAAGCGGACCACACCCCCGACGGTCTGGACGCGCACGGCTTCTCCGGCGGTACCTACCCGTCCCCGAACGGCGGGCCGAGCCAGGGCCTGCAGCAGGATCCCCACATCACCGACCAGTTCGTCCAGTGGTTCGACCAGCACGCCGCTGAGGGACCGTGGTGTACGACCGTATCGCTGGTGAACCCGCACGACATCATGTGGTGGCCGAGAAGCCCACTGCCCGATGATGTTCCGCGGGTCTTCACCGACCTGCCCGCCAATTTCGAGACGCCAGAGGACATCCGTCGCCGCAACAAGCCGCAGCTACAACTGGACTACATCGACTTCATGAGCCCGCTGATCACCGGCGCACTGCCCTACACGGGGCCCGACGTCACCAGGCAGTGGGCCCGGGGCCTGGACATGTACCTGTGGCTTCATCAGCAGGTCGATGCCCAGATCGGCCGCGTCACAGAAACTTTGGCTTCGCGCCCCGACATCGACCGCAACACGATCGTGGTATTCACATCCGACCACGGTGAATATGCCGGATCACACGGCATGCGCGGTAAGGGCGCGAGCATGTACGAAGAGGGCATCAGGGTGCCTCTCTACATCCGCGACCCGTCGGGCCGGCTGACTCCCAGGCCAGGTGAGACGCGGGATCAGTTGACCTCCAGCGTCGATGTGGCGCCGCTGCTGTTGACGATCGCCGATGGCGGCAACGGTTGGCGTACCGACCCCGGGTGCGAGCATCTGGCGCGCCGTGCCGACCTCGCCGCGATCGCCGGCGATGCCACCGCGCCCGGCCGGCCCTGGGTCGCACACGTCACCGACGACGTGTCGGTCGAGGAGATGGCCGCGATGATGACCTCCGATCGGGTCCGAAAGATGCTGGGCGTCAACGACAACCCGACGCACATCCCGACGACGGCCCCGAGTCACCTCGTCGCGGTCCGCACCCGCGACGCCAAATTCGGCAGCTACGCGTACTGGCGGCCCGGCGGTATGCAGATCGATGCGTCGCGCCCGATCGATCACGAGCTGTACGACTACGCCACCCCGGAGGGCCGGCGCGAGATCGACAACCAGGCGGGCCACAACACCAAGCAGGCTGCGCTGCAGGCATTGCTGGACAACGCGGTGCTTCCCGAAGTGCAGGCGCCGTTGCCGCCGGCGCTGCACGCGGCGCAGGAGCTGGGGCTGGCGAATCTCCAACAGGTCGCCGCCGCCCGCGGGACCTAGCAGCTCCACGCCCCCGCTGTCGTTCATGAACGGTTGCCCCCCGTCCTGTTGCCAGACGGCGGTAGCGGGGTGGGCCGGGGAGTTAGCGTGCCGGAGCTCTCGGTGACTCGGTTACCGACGAAGCCGACGCGGCGGCACGGCCTGCCGGCCAGTATGGCCGCCGGTGGACGTGCCCGAGCAGGCAGCGCGCGTCGCGCTGACGTGGCGCAGCATTCATTGCTCTGTCCGTCCCGCACGAACGTTCACAGCGTTGCCTTGTGCTTGCCCTGGACGAACTCGGCGGGGTTCGGCATGATTTCGCTGCCGTGGCGCCGGGCTCGTGCGGCGGTGATGTCCCCCGGCGCGGCTACGGTGATCCCGATGGCCCTGCACCTGCACCGCGCCGAGCGAACCGACCTGCTCGCTGACGGTCTCGGCGCGCTGCTGGCCGTCCCGCAATCGGACCCGTTCGCCGCCGAACTCGTGGTGGTGCCGGCCCGCGGCGTGGAACGCTGGCTCAGTCAGCGGTTATCGCATGTCCTCGGCGGCGGGTACGGCGCCGGCGGCATATGCGCCGGGGTGTCGTTCCGGTCGCCGGCGTCGTTGATCGCCGAGATCGCGGGGACCGACGACGACGACCCGTGGTCGCCCGACGCGATGACCTGGCCGCTGCTGGAGGTCATCGACGCGAGCCTCGACGAGCCGTGGTGCCGCACGCTGGCCACCCACCTCGGACACTTCGTGGCCGGCGAGGAGAAGGAGCTGCGTCGGGGCAGGCGGTACGCGGTGGCCCGCAGGCTCGCCGCGCTCTTCGCCTCCTACGCCCGCCAGCGCCCCCGGCTCCTGGTCGAGTGGCTGGACTGCGAGGCCGACGGTCTGCACGCCGACCTGGGCTGGCAGCCGCACCTCTGGCGCGCACTGGTCGCCAGGATGGGTATCGACCCGCCTCACGTGCGGCACGCGAAAACGCTTGCCCGGCTGCATGAGTCGGGGGCGGACCTGCCTGCCAGGTTGTCGCTGTTCGGGCATACCCGGCTGCCGAGCACCGAGATCGAACTCGTCGGTGCGCTGGCCGGACACCACGACGTGCACCTGTGGCTGCCGCATCCCAGCGCCGCGCTGTGGACCGCGCTGAGCGGCGTGCGGGGCACCGTGGTGCGCAGCGAGGACACCAGCCACCGGTTTGCCGCGCACCCGTTGCTGGCCACCCTCGGCCGCGACGTCCGCGAACTGCAGCGGGGCCTGCCCGCCTCGGTGGCCACTGACGAGTTCCTGGGCGCCCAACGTCTTCCGGACACGCTGCTGGGCTGGCTGCAGTCCGATATTGCCGCCAATGCCGAACGGCCGCAGGGTCGTTCGTACGTCGGTGACAGGTCGGTGCAGGTGCACAGCTGCCACGGCGCGGCCCGCCAGGTCGATGTGCTGCGTGAGGTCCTGCTCGGTCTGCTCGCCGAGGACCGCAGCCTTGAGCCCCGCGACATCCTGGTGATGTGCCCGGACATCGAGACCTACGCCCCGCTGATCGTCGCGGACTTCGGCCTCGGCGACGTGGTGCCTGGTGCGCATCCCGCCCACCAGCTGCGGGTGCGGCTGGCCGATCGTGCGTTGATCCAGACCAACCCACTGCTCGGGGTGGCGGCCAAGCTGTTGGCGTTGGCAGGCAGCCGGGTGACCGCGACCGAGGTGCTGGACTTCGCCCATCTGGAACCGGTGCGGGCGCGATTCGCCTTCACCGACGACGACCTGGAGACCATCACCCGCTGGGTGCAGCAGGCCAACATCCGGTGGGGCTTCGATGCCGAGCACCGGGCTCCGTTCGGAATCCCATTCATCCAGAACACCTGGCGGTTCGGTCTGGACCGGGTGCTGGCCGGGGTCGCGATGTCCGACGATTCCAAGGACTGGCTGGATGTCACCCTGCCGCTGGATGACGTGGGCAGCAACAGCGTGGAACTGGCGGGCCGGCTGGCCGAGTATGTGGACCGATTGCAGCGCATTGTCGACTCGCTGAGCGGGGTCCGGCCGTTGCGGCAGTGGCTGACTGCGCTGCAAGACGGTGTCGGCATGCTCACGGTGACCACCGGTGACGACGCTTGGCAGACCAGTCAGCTGCAACGCGAGTTCGGCGACGTGCTGGCCTCCGCCGGGCACCGGGCGGACACCGATCTGCGGCTGCCGGATGTCACCGCACTGCTGGGTCGGCATCTGTCTGGGCGGCCGACCCGGGCGAACTTCCGCACCGGCACGCTGACGGTGTGCACCATGGTTCCGATGCGCTCGGTGCCGCACCGGGTGGTGTGCCTGGTCGGCTTGGACGACACCGTGTTTCCCCGGATCGGCGTGGTCGACGGCGACGACGTGCTGGCGCGCGACCCGAGGACCGGTGAGCGCGACATCCGCTCCGAGGACCGTCAGCTGCTGCTGGACGCGATCTGCGCCGCGACCGACAAGTTGGTGATCACCTACACGGGAGCCAACGAGTACTCCGGGCAACGCCGGCCGCCTGCGGTTCCGCTGGCCGAACTGCTCGACGCGCTGGACCGCACCACCGAGGCGCCGGTGCGCGAGGAGATCCTCATTCGGCACCCGTTGCAGCCCTTCGATGTTCGCAATGTGACGCCCGGTGCTCTCGGGGTGCCCGCCGAACCGTTCACCTTCGATTCCAGCGTGCTCGCTGCTGCGTCGATCACCGGCGCTCACCGCCCCGAACAGCCCGACCTCCTGGCGAATCCGCTGCCCGCACCTGGCCCCGACGATGTCACGCTGGCCGATCTGTCGAAGTTCTTCGCCAATCCCGTCAAAGGCTTCTTCACCGCCCTGGACGTGACGCTGCCGTGGGACGTCGAGGGAGTCGAGGACGCCATGCCAGTCGAGATCGACAGCCTGCAGCAATGGACCGTCGGTCAGCGGCTGCTCACCGACATGCTCGCCGGAATGGATCCCGACAGGGCCGGGCAGGCGGAGTGGCGCCGAGGCACGCTGCCACCGGGGCGACTGGGCTGGCGAACTGCCAGCGAATTACGCGACCAGGCAACGGAACTGGCCCGGGCGGCGCTGGCTCATCGAACCGGGACCCCGCACGCCTACGACGTGGACGTCGATCTGGGCGGCGGCCGTCGTCTCACCGGCACCGTCTCCGGTGTGTACGGCAAGCGGCTCCTGGAGGTGACGTTCTCCAAGCTGGACGCTCCGCACCTGCTGCGGGCGTGGATCCCGATGCTGGCCCTGTGTGCGGCATATCCGGGGCAATGGTCCGCGGTATGCATCGGCAGGCAGCGGCGCCGCAACGGGGTGGTAGAGCGCGTTCTGGGGGCGCCGCAGGAGGACCCGGCCGTGCTGCTCCGGGATCTGGTCGCGATCTACGATGCCGGCCGCCGCGAACCGATTCCCCTGCCCATCAAGACGTCTCATGCCTGGGCCGTGGCACGGATCAGCGGGCAGGATCCCCGAAGCGAAGCGTGGTCGAAGTGGCGGTACGAGCGCGATGACCGTGCCATCGAGCGAATCTGGGGCCGCGAACCCGACCTGGACCCGTTGCTGACCGAGCCGCGCCCCGGGGAGGAAGCGCCGGGCGAGCTGACCCGGCTGGGGGCCTACGCGACGCGGCTGTGGGCACCGCTGCTGCGTGCCGAGGACGGTGCCTGATGGATCAGTTCGATCTACTGGGTCCCTTGCCGGAACACGGTTCGACCACTGTGCTGGAAGCCAGCGCCGGGACGGGTAAGACGTTCACTCTCGCCGCGCTGGTCACCCGCTATGTGGCCGAAGGCCGGGCCAGGCTGGATCAGATGCTGCTGATCACGTTCAGCCGGGCGGCCACCCAGGAGTTGCGCGAGCGTGTACGGCAGGCATTGCAGGAGGCGTTGCGCGCGTTCGACGACCCGGAACTGGCGCAGCGCAATGATGTTCTGGCTGCCCTCACCCATGGTGCGCCGGCCGAACTGGCCGAACGTCGACACCGGTTGCGCGACGCGCTGGCCGGATTCGACGCAGCGACGATCGCCACCACCCATCAGTTCTGCCATCTGGTACTGAAATCCCTTGGTGTCGCCGGGGATACCGATTCCCATGTGACGTTGGCCGAGAGCTTGGACGAACTGGTCGCCGAGATCGTCGACGACCTGTACCTGGCCCACTTCGGCCAGGAGCGTGAGCAGCCGCCGATCAGCCGCGGTGAGGCCCTCAAGCTTGGGCGCGAGGTGGTCGCCAATCCGGGCACCGAGCTTCGGCCGCTGGATCCGCCGCCGGGATCGGAGCCCGCGGTCCGGGTCGGCTTCGCCAACGATGTTCTGGCCGAGCTGGATCGGCGCAAACGCCGGCGCGGGATTCTCAGCTACGACGATCTGCTCGGCCGGCTGGCCGATGCGCTGGAATCGGCCGAGTCGGCGGCCGCGACCCGCATGCACCAGCGGTGGTCAGTGGTGATGGTCGACGAATTCCAGGACACCGATCCGGTGCAGTGGCAGGTGATCGAGCGCGCGTTCAGCGGCCAGTCGACGCTCATCCTCATCGGCGATCCCAAGCAGGCGATCTACGCCTTCCGTGGCGGGGACATCTTCACCTACCTGCACGCGGCCAAGACCGCGGGGCAACGCCGTACCCTCGGCTTGAACTGGCGCAGTGACTCGGTGCTGGTCGACCGGCTGCAGAATGTTGTGGGCGGCGCCGAACTCGGCGACCCCGACATCAAAGTCCTTCCCGTACAGGCCCACCACCGTGGGCACCGATTGGCGGGTGCCCCGCACAACGATCCGTTCCGGCTGCGAGTGGTCAGCAGGGAACGCTTCGGGCAGCGCGGTACCCGCACGATCCGAATGGACGCGTTGCGCCCCCACATCGCCGCCGACCTGGCGGCCGATATCGCCGTGCTGTTGGCGAGCAAGGCCACCTTCGACGGCAGTCCGCTACAGGCCAACGACATCGCCGTCATCACCGAAAGTCATACCGACGCCAGGGCGTGCTTCGACGCGCTCGTGACCGCGGGCGTTCCGGCCGTCTACACCGGTGACACCGACGTGCTCAAGTCGCAGGCCGCCGACGACTGGCTGAGCCTGCTGGAGGCGTTCGACCAGCTGCACCGGCCGGGACTGGTGCGCGCCGCCGCCACCACGATGTTCTTCGGCAAGACCGCCGAGGACCTCGCCGCCGGCGGTGACACGCTGACCGACCGGGTTGCGGACACCCTGCGGCAGTGGGCAGATCATGCGCGCGAAGCCGGCGTGGCCGCGGTGTTCGAGGCGGCGCAGCTGGCGGGTATGGGCCGCCGGGTGCTGTCCTGGGCCGGCGGCGAACGCAACATGACCGACCTCGCCCACGTCACTCAGCTGCTGAATGAGGTCTCCCACCGGGAACAGCTCAGCCTCACGGCATTACGCGACTGGCTTCGCACCCAGCGCGAGGAGCGTAGCGGCGCGCCGGAACGAAACCGTCGCCTCGACAGTGACGCCGCCGCGGTGCAGATCATGACGGTGTGGGTGAGCAAGGGGCTGCAGTTCCCGATCGTCTACCTGCCCTTCACATTCAATCGCTATGTGCGCAACGAGAATCTGGTCCGCTTCCACTACCAGGAACGGCGCTGCCTGCACGTCGGCGGCGACCAGAGCGCCGAGCTGGCGACCGCGCAACGGCTCGGCAGGCAGGAGTCCGCCGGTGAGGAGACCAGGCTGACGTATGTCGCGATGACGCGGGCGCAGTCGCAGGTGGTGGCGTGGTGGGCGCCGTCCTGGGACGAACCCAACGGCGGCCTGTCGCGCCTGCTGCGCGGCCGCCGTCCCGGGCAGAGCACCGTTCCGGACCGCTGCGATCCCGAACGCGTCGACGACGCCGACGCGATGGCGCTGCTGAGGGAGTGGGAAACCGCGGGCGGCCCGGTATTGGAAGAGTCGATCGTCGTCGAGCCCGTCGAGCTGCCGGTACAGCAGCCACGAGAAGACCTGGGTGTCAGGCACTTTCATCGCAGCATCGACACCACGTGGCGGCGGACCTCGTACTCCGGCCTGATCCGAGCCGCTGAGACGACCGGGGTCGGCAGCGAGCCCGAGGTGATCCAGCTCGACGACGAGGTCGCCGACATCGCGGTGAGCGCACCGCCGTCGGGAGCGGATCTGCCCTCTCCGATGGCCGACCTGCCTACCGGCGCCACGTTCGGCAGCCTGGTGCACGCGGTCTTGGAAACCGCCGACCCGTTCGCAGGCGACCTGGCGGCTGAACTTCGGGACCAGATCGACCGGCACTCGGTGTGGTGGCCGGTGGACGTCGACGCGGCGGAATTGGCGTCGGCCCTGGTGCCCATGCACGACACCCCCCTGGGCCCGCTGGCCGGCGGGCTGACCTTACGCCAGATCGGGTTGCGGGACCGGTTGTGTGAGATGGACTTCGAATTTCCGCTGTCCGGCGGCGATCGGGCGACTGGCCGACCCGAGACCCGGCTTGCTGACGTCGGCCGGCTGCTGAGCGAGCACCTGCCCGCCGACGACCCGCTGGCGTCCTACGTCGAGCGGCTCGGCGGCGGCCCGCTCGGTGCGCAGTCGTTGCGCGGCTATCTGTCCGGATCGGTTGACGCGGTGTTGCGGATACCCGACGGTGCGGGGCATCGCTATCTGGTGGTCGACTACAAGACCAACTGGCTGGGAGACCCGGACCGCCCGCTGTCTGCCGCCGACTACGACCGCGAGCGGATGGCTGAGGCGATGCTGCACTCCGACTATCCCCTGCAGGCGCTGCTGTACAGCGTTGTGCTGCACCGATTCCTGCGCTGGCGGCTGCCCGGGTACCAGCCGGAGCAGCACCTCGGTGGGGTGCTGTATCTGTTCGTCCGCGGTATGTGCGGCCCGAACACTCCGACCGCCGGCGGCCACCCCGCCGGGGTGTTCAGCTGGCGGCCGCCCGCGGTGTTGGTGACGGCGGTGTCCGATCTTCTCGACGGACCGCGGGTGGCGGCATGACCGTCGAAGTGGCCGACGCCGCGGACTGGCGGCTGTGCGCCGGCGCCACCGGATTGCTGCGGGTGTTCAACGAAGCCGGGGCTATCGAAGCATCCGATGTCCTTGTCGCCCAACGGCTGACGGCGCTGGCCAAGGAGCCCGACGAGCGGGTCGCGCTGGCGATCGCATTCGTGGTGCGCGCGGTGCGCGGCGGATCGGTGTGCGTGGAACTCGCGGCAGTGCCGGAGCAGGTCGACATCGACGACGTGCCGTGGCCGGAGCCGGGGGAGTGGCAGGCGGCTGTGGCGGCCAGTCCACTGCTGAACTCTCCGGCGGTGTTGCACCTCGAGGAAGGCCTGCTCTATTTCGACCGGTACTGGCTGGAGGAACGCCAGGTTGCCACCGACGTGCTGGCCTTGGCGGCCGCCCGGCCCCATCACCGGTTGCCGGACCTTGCACGGCTTTTCCCGGCGGGATACGACGAGCAACGCCGGGTCGCGGAGGTCGCTCTGGCCCAGGGGCTCACGGTGCTGACCGGCGGGCCGGGAACCGGCAAGACCACCACCGTGGCGAGGCTGCTGGCACTGCTGGCCGAGCAGGCGGAACTCGAAGGCTCGCCGCGGCTGCGCATCGCGCTGGCCGCGCCGACGGGGAAGGCGGCCGCCCGGTTGCAGGAGGCGGTGCAAGCCGAAGTCGACGAACTGACGGCCGCCGATCGCGACCGGCTGCAGGGGCTGCACGCCACCACCCTGCACCGGCTGCTGGGTCCGGTGCCCAGGACCTCGGCACGGTTCCGGCACCACCGGGAGAACCGGCTGCCGCACGACGTGATCGTCGTGGACGAGACGTCGATGGTGTCGCTGACGATGATGGCCCGCCTGGTGGAAGCGGTCCGGCCGGACTCGCGGCTGCTGCTCGTGGGTGACCCCGACCAGCTGGCCTCGGTGGAAGCCGGAGCGGTACTCGCCGATTTGGTGGAGGGGCTCAGTGCGCGCGGCAATACGCCGGTGGCCAAGCTGATCACGTCGCACCGGTTCGGCGCATCGATCGGGGCGCTGGCGCTGGCTATCCGGGTCGGTGACGCCAACCGCGCGATCGACGTCCTGAATGCCGGTGGTGAGCACATCGAATGGATCGACACCGAGGACCCCACCACGGCACTTCGTCAGGTGCTGGTTCCGCATGCGATCCGCCTGCGCGAGGCCGCGGTGCTCGGCAATGGCGAATTGGCGCTGGCCACTCTCGAAGAGCACCGGCTGTTGTGTGCACACCGGCGCGGACCGCGCGGCGTGACGTACTGGAACCGCCAGGTCGAGCGCTGGCTGGCTGAGGAAACCGATGCCCCGCAATGGGCTTCGTGGTATGCCGGCCGGCCTGTGCTGGTGACCGCCAACGACTACGGACTGCGACTCTACAACGGTGACATCGGGGTGACCGTGCTGCGCGGCGGTGCGCTGCGGGTGGCGATGGCGGGGGCCGACGGTACTGCCGAATTCGCCACCAGCCGGTTGGCCGATATCGAGACCATGCATGCGATGACGATCCACAAGAGCCAGGGCAGTCAGGTCGAGGAGGTGACTGTGCTTCTGCCGCCGACAGATTCGCGGTTGCTCAGCCGGGAGTTGTTGTACACCGCGGTGACTCGGGCCAAGACGAAGGTACGGGTGGTGGGGTCTGCCGAGCAGCTGCGCGCCGCGGTGGGGCGACGGGCGGCGCGCGCCAGCGGGCTCAGTCGCCGCCTCACGCAGTGACGCCGAACGTCACGCCAGCGTCGCGCTCGGCGCCGAACGTGACTCTGGTGTGACGCTCGTCGCGAACGCTAGCGCACCAGCCTGCGCAGCAGCGCCGACGCCGCGGCGATACCGACCACCGCGGACAGCGCCAGCACGCCGAGGTCGACCCACGGATGCGCCGACGGAATACCCACCAGCAGTAGGCGAAGCGAATCCACCTCGTAGGACAGCGGATTCACCCGCGACAACCAGCGCAGCCACTCCGGCATCACCGCCACCGGATACAGCGCGTTCGAGGCGAAAAACAACGGCATGGTGATCGCCTGCCCGATGCCCATCAGCCGGTCCCGGTTGCGTACCAGCCCGGCCAGTGTCATCGACAGGCAGGCGAAGAAGGCCGACCCGAGCATCACCACACCCATCGCCGCCACGATCCGCAGCGGGTTGTGCGTCATCGCAATACCCATGAGGTAGGCCAACACCAGGACCCCGATCACCTGTGCGACCGACCGCACTCCCGCGGCGAACGCCTTGCCCGTCACCAGCGCCGACGCCGGCGCCGGGGTCACCATCAGCTTGGCCAGGATCCCGGCATCGCGATCCCAGATGATCTGGATGCCGTAGAAGATCGAGATGAACAGCGCCGACTGGGCGATGATCCCGGGCGCCAGGAATTCCAGATACGGCACCGAGCCGGTGTTGATGACGTGCAACCGGTTGAACGTCGTCCCGAAGATCAACAACCACAACGCCGGCTGCACCGTGCGAGTCAGCAGCTCGGTGCGGTCGTGGCGCAGTTTCTGCAACTCGACCCAGGCGAACGTCTGCATCCGGGCGGCCATGCTGGGCACCCGCCGCCAGCCGCGGGGTGCCCGCAGCAGCCGGGTGCCGGCCGTCGAATCAACCGGCATTGCGCGCCGCCTTCCGGCCGGCCCGGATCCCGCCGAGGCCGTTGTGCTCCACGGCGTCCTCGAGCCCCGATCCGGCGTAATGGCGAAACACATCCTCCAGGGATGCCTGCGGACCGACTTTCGCCTTGAGTTCGGCCGGTGTGCCCACGGCCCGCAGCCGGCCATGGTGCATCAGCGCCACCCGGTCGCAGAGCACGTCGGCTTCTTCCATGTAGTGGGTGGTCAGCAGCACCGTCATACCGAACTCCTGCTGCATGCTGTGCACCTGATCCCAAACACTGTCGCGGGCAATGGGATCCAGGCCCACGGTGGGTTCGTCGAGAATGAGCAGCGAGGGCTGGTTCACCAGGGCCTGGGCCAGCTCGAGCCTGCGGACCATGCCCCCGGAGTAGGTGTTGGCCAACCGGTCGGCGACATCGACCAGCTGCATAGCCGCCAGTGCCTCGTCGACCCGTCGCTTGCGCACCGCGCGCGGGACGTCGTAGAGGCGGGCGAACCATTCGACGTTCTGCCTGCCGGTCAGTGCCGGTTCGATCGAAAGCTGTTGGGGCACATAGCCGAGGTTGTACCGGATGTCCATGGTGTCGCGTCGCGAGTCGAGTCCGAAGATGTGGACCTGACCGTGCTGAACCGGAGTCAGCGTGGTCAGAACGCGAACGACGGTGGTCTTGCCGGCTCCGTTGGGGCCCAGTAGACCTACCGTCTCGCCGGGTTGTACCTGCAACGTCAGATCGTCGACGGCGGTGAAGTCGCCGTAGCGGTGGGTCAGGTTCTGGCAGTCGATCGCCGGCGCGGTCATGATCGTTTCTCCTGCAGTGTCGCGGTGAGGGCGGCGAGGACCCGCATGCCCTCGGCCAGGGCGCGGGCGTCGTCGTCGAGCTGGTCGAGTGCTTGGGACAGTGCCGCTCGCCGGGCGGCCCGCGAGGCATCAGCGAGTTTCTGCGCCGGCGGGGTGAGGGTCAGACGGCCGACGCGCCGGTCGTCGGGGTCGGGGTTGCGAGTGAGCAGTCCGTCGGATGACAGCTTGGACACCAGCGTGGACGCGGTGTTGGCGGCCAGGCCGAGTTCGGCGGCGGCCGCGCTGACCGAAATCCCCGGCTGCCGCGCGACCAGTCGCAACAGCTCGGCCTGGGATTCGGTCAATCCGGCGAAGGAGGTACCCGCTGTGCGGCGGACCGTGCGCCGGAACCGGCCGACTGTGCCGAACAACTCGGCGACGAGATCGGTGCGGAGGCTCACCCCACCAACTTAGCTCTGTTCCAGAGCTAAGTCTTCTCAATGCGGTGCTGCTGCACGTCGGCCAGCACCCCCGGCCGGGTCACAACGGTCATGTATGTGCAGAACGGCTGACGGCGACGGTCGGTCGGCGAGCCCGGATTCAGCAGCCGCAGGCCGGTCTTCGCAGTGGTGTCCCACGGGATGTGGCTGTGGCCGAACACCAGCACATCGGTGTGCGGATACTGCTGCGCCATCCGGGCTTCCCGACCCGACGCGGCCCCGGTCTCGTGCACGACGGTGAAGCGCAGGTCGTCCAACGTCACGTCGGCGCGCTCGGGTAACCGCGACCGCAGGTCGGGGCCGTCGTTGTTGCCCCAGCAGGCGATCAGGCGACGAGAGCGCGCCGACAGCTCGTCGAGCAGGCCCACCTCGACCCAGTCGCCGGCGTGGATGACGACGTCGCAGTGCTCGACCTCGTGCCACACCTGCGCCGGAAGATCGCGGGCGCGCTTCGGAATATGAGTGTCGGCCAACAACAGCAGACGCATGGGCTGATCCTTACAGAAGCTCAGCGCTCGCTGCGTGCCTCTGCTCCGGTCTCGCCGGCGTCGAACGTGTCGTCTGGACCGGTCTGGCCGACGTAGCTGCCGTCGTCGCCATCCTTACCGGCTCGCGACGAGGCGACCTTCGGGTCCTCCTGGACGTCCTCTTCACTCCGGTCGTCTGTCGGTTTCGTCATCAGGCCGGGTTACCCCATTGGTTGAGCGCTTACGCCGCATATTTCACCTGATTGCCGAACGTCAGCGCCCACTCAACGCTTTACGCTGGGATGACTATGGACAGCGACGACGTCGAGAAGAGCTGGCACGACCCGGCAACCTTCCGGGCTGCGGTGATGTACGTCGTCTCCGTCGTCGTGGTCGCTGCCGTGGCGTTCGCGGCGACTGTGGTCTGGCACTCGCTGATCGCGGGAGTGCTGGTGCCGGTGATCCTGTTCACCGGTGGGGTCGGCGCGTTCATCAAGACCTATCGGGTGTGGCGCGCCGAGGGCACCTGGCCGATCTGGCAGGGCGCAGGCTGGTTCCTGCTGGCCCTGATGCTGCTGTGCCTGGGCGTGCCCGTGTCGGTGTGGTGAGCAGGTCACCCGCCATACTCATCGGGTGAGCGCATCTGATGACCTGCCGTTGGCGGGTGTCCGCATCGTCGAGATCTCCAGCTTCGTGGCGGTTCCGCTCGCCGGTATGACGCTGGCTCAACTGGGCGCCGACGTCATCCGCGTCGACCCCATCGGCGGCGCTGCCGACTACACGCGCTGGCCACTGACGGAGGCCGGGGACAGCATCTATTGGGCAGGCTTGAACAAGAGCAAGCGCTCGATGGCCGCCGACATGCGCTCCGAGCTTGGGCAGCAACTGGTCGCCCGGCTGATCGCGGACGCGGGCATACTGATCACCAATGTTGCCGGGCGACAATGGCATTCCTACAACGAGCTGAGCGCCATCCGCCCCGACCTCATCCATCTGGAAGTGGTCGGCCGCGGGGACGGGTCCACCGGGGTGGACTACACCGTCAACGCCGCCACCGGATTTCCTCTGGTCACGGGGTCGCCGGACCAGGGCGGTCCGGTCAACCACGTGCTGCCGGCCTGGGATGTCAGCTGCGGACTGTATGCCGCGCTGGCCGTCCTGGTGGCGCTGCGCCGAAGGGATGCGACGGGGACGGGCAGCCGCATCCGGCTGCCGCTCGACGATGTCGCGCTGGCCACCGCGGCCAACCTCGGTTTTCTCACCGAGCCGATGGTCAACGGCACCCAACGACCGCGCCTGGGCAATGCGATCTACGGCCAGTACGGTCAGGACTACACCAGCAGCGACGGGGCCACCTTCATGCTGGTCGCGCTGACCAATCGGCACTTCCGTGACCTGACCGAGCTCACCGGGACGACGAAAGCTGTTGCCGCCGTGGCCGAAGCGCTGGGCGCCGACTTCGCCGACGAGGGCCAGCGCTACGAGCACCGGGCAGTGCTGACCGGCCTGTTCGCGCCGTGGTTCCGAAGCCACACCGCCGACGAGGTGAGCGCGGCGCTGTCGGCCAGCTCGGTGTTGTGGGACCGCTACCTCGACTTCGCCGAGGTCTCGAAAGATCCTCGCGTGACGGCGAATCCGTTGTTCAGCGCGGTGGAGCAGCCCAGGATCGGCACCTACCTGGCGCCGGGGCTGCCGATGTCGGTCGACGGTGCGCACATCGCCGCCCAGCCCGCACCCGCGCTCGGCGACCACACCGCGGCCGTGCTGGCCGAGCTCGGGCTCACCAACGACGAGATCACCGAGATGCTCGAATCCGGCACTGTCGCAACGGGATCAGCGTGAGCGCGCTTTCCCGGCTGCTGACCGTCACCGGCGATGGGTCCGGCGCGTTCGTCGGAGGCGCGAGCGGGCCGCCGGATAAACGCGCCTACGGCGGTCACCTCGCCGCACAGGCCATGGCCGCGGCCTGCCACACCGTCGACGCGGACAAGGCGCCGACCAGCCTGCACGTCCAGTTCCTGCGCGGCGGAGACGCGGGTGCGCCGGTCTACTACGAAGTCGACCACGTCTACGACGGCCGCACCACGGCATCGCGGCGGGTGCTGGCCCGCCAGGATGGGCGGCTGCTGACCACCGCCACCATCTCGTTCTCCGCCGCGGCGGACGGTCCCGAGCACGCTGCAACGGCGACCGCGTCCGGTGATCCCGAGCAGCTGCCCGCCACCGGGCCCATCGGCCCGGCGCCGTCACTGCCGCTCGACGAGATCGACATCCGCACCGACGATGACCGCGGCACAGGCGAATTCGTGCGCCGGCTGTGGTGGCGGGTCACCGTGCCGCTGGACGGTCCGGCATGGCTGGGCGCCTGCGCGGCGGTCTATGTCACCGATATCTACGGCATCGATCCGGTACTGCAGGTGCACGGCCACTCGATGGTCGACCGCAGCCACCGCACCGCGACCACCGACTCGTCCATCTGGTTCCACCGGGCGATCGATGCCGGCCAGTGGAACCTGCTGGAATCACGGTCCCCGGCCGCCGCGCGGGGCCGTGGTGTGGTGACGTTGAACCTCTACGACGCCGACAAGGTGCTGACCGCCACCCTGGTTCAAGAAGGGCTGGCGATCGTCCGCTCCTGAGAACGCGACCGGCGAGCCTGCCGCTCTGTCGCCAACGCCCGGGTCTCGTCGGACAACGGCGCCCCCAGCATCGCGGCGACGGTGTCGACCAGATGACTGATGAACAACCGGTCGTCGGCGTGCGGCGCGGTGGCTGCGCGCCGGCCCAACTCAACCGCGGCATACACCAGTGCACCCAGCCGCGGGTGCAGCGTGACAGCCACCGGATCGAGCATGGGCTCCAACAAGGCGCGCCAGCGCTGCAGGCTGCCGGAGCGCCCGGTCAGGTCGAACGACGGCACCGGCCGGTTCAGCAGGTCGGCGTGGACGCGCAGGAACGCCGGACCGCCGTCGGGATCGGCCAGCTTGGCAGCCAGCGGGCGGACCAGCGCCGAGGCCATCGCCCGCATCGACGCCCCGGTCTCGCCCTCGATGCCGTCCAACAGGGCATCTCGGCGTGCGTCGACCACCGGCAGGTGCTTGTCGGCGATCGCCGCGAGCACCCCGGCGCGGTCGGTGAAGTGGTACTGCACCGCCATCACATTGCGGGCACCCGCCTCGCGGGCGATCTCCCGCAGGCTGACCGCGTCGACCCCGCGTTCGGCGAACAACCGCTCGGCGGTGGCCACCAGATTGGCCGAGGTGTCGGCGGCCATTTAGCGCGCCGTCACAGCTGGGCGACCTCGTGTTCGAGCAGTTCGGCCAGCTTGGCCTGGGCAGCCGCCCGCCGGGTCGGGATGTGCTGCGACGGGAACAGGGTGTGGACGGGCTCGTACTCCTTGAGTGTGCGACGCGCGACGGTCAGCTTGTGCACCTCGGTCGGACCGTCGGCGATCGCCAGGGATTCCGCGCCAACCAACATTTTCACGAACGGCATCTCGTCGGAAACACCCAGTGCCCCATGCAAATGCATGGCCCGCTGGACCACGTCATGCAACACCTGCGGCATCGCGACCTTCACCGCGGCGATGTCGCGGCGCACCTTCTGATAGTCGTGATACTTGTCGATCTTCCACGCGGTGCGCAACACCAGCAGCCGGAACTGTTCGATCTGGATCCAGCTGTCGGCAATCTTCTCCTGCGTCATCTGGTAGTCGCCGAGGGGACCGCTGCGGGTCCGGCGTGACACCGCCCGCTCGCACATCATGTCGAATGCCTTGCGGGCCAACGCAATTGTCCGCATGGCGTGGTGGACGCGGCCGCCGCCGAGTCGCGTCTGCGCGATCGCGAAGGCCTGCCCCTCGCCACCGAGCACGTGATCGGCAGGCACCCGGACATCGTTGTAGCGGATGTAGCCGTGACCCGCGCGGTCGTCGGACTCGCCGCCGACGCCGACGTTGCGGATGATCTCGATGCCCGGGGTCTCGGCCGGCACGATGAACAGCGACATCTTCTGATGCGTGCGGGCGTCCGGATTGGTCACCACCATGACTATGAAGAAGCTGGCGTTGCGGGCGTTGGAGGAAAACCACTTCTCGCCGTTGATGACCCACTCGTCACCGTCGCGCTCGGCATGGGTGGTGAACAGGCCGGGATCCGAACCGCCATGCGGCTCGGTCATCGAGTAACAGGACGAGATCTCACCGTCGAGCAGCGGCT
Organism: Mycolicibacterium aromaticivorans JS19b1 = JCM 16368; assembly: GCF_000559085.1. Classification (NCBI taxonomy): domain Bacteria; kingdom Bacillati; phylum Actinomycetota; class Actinomycetes; order Mycobacteriales; family Mycobacteriaceae; genus Mycobacterium; species Mycolicibacterium aromaticivorans. Next base: position 2,796,284 of record NZ_JALN02000001.1, read on the forward strand.
GCAGGTAGCGCTTCTTCTGCTCCTCGGTGCCGAACATGGCGAGGATCTCGGCATTGCCGGAATCCGGCGCCTGTGAACCGAAAACCGAAGGTGCCCAACGGGAGCGGCCGACGATCTCGTTGAGCAACGCCAACTTGACCTGGCCGTAGCCCTGGCCGCCGAGCTCCGGGCTCAGGTGCGCCGCCCACAGCCCCTGCTCGCGGACCGCCTGTTGCAGCGGACGCAGCACCCGCAGCACCTGCGGGTTGGTCTTCTCGTACGGGTCCAGCGGGGCGAAGTCCAGCGGTTCGAGCTTGTCCTGCATGAACTCCTCGACCCAGTCGAGCTTCTTCTGGTACTCGGGGTCGGTTTCGAAATCCCACATGGTGGCGTCCTCAGATCGGCAGCGTTAAGGCGGCGCGATCATAACTTCATGCATCTGCATTAATCAATGACCTGCGATCGCAGACCCACCAGATCAGGCATGCTTCCAGCGTGCTGTTGCTCAGCCGGATCACCGGCCAGGACGTGCGGGCGGCCGGTGATCGGGTCATCGGCCGACTGGCTGATCTGACGGTGCTCCTCAGCCAGCCGTCGGGACGCCTTCTCGTCGAGCGGTTACTGATCACCCGCCGCCAGGCCCCCCCGCTACTGGTGCCGTGGGGCCAGGTCATCGGCTTCGAGCGCGACAGACTCACGATCGCCGAGGACGTCGAGGGCGGAGACTTCGAGTTGCGTGAGCACGAAATCCGGCTGGTGCGAGACGTATTGGACACCCAGGTCGTCGACGTCGTGGGACAGCGGCTGGCCCGCGTAGCCGACGTGGTGCTGACGCGGACAGACGCCCACCGCCTCGAACTGGTCGGTGTGGAGGTCGGTTTCGGCGCGGTGCTGCGGCGCCTGCAGTTGGAGCCGCTCGGTGTGCGCGTCGGTCGTGACGTCGTCGACTGGGCTGACATCCACCTGACCTCCGAACGCGGCCACGCCGCCCAGCTTGCCTGCCCGCGCTCGGCCGTGCACCACCTCGACCCCCGTGGTCTGGCGGCGCTGGTCAGCCGGGTGGACACCGAATCGGCCACCGAGATACTTGCGGTCAGAGGTCCCCGGCTGGCGGCCGACGTCGTTCGCGCCGCGCACCCGTCGGTGGCTGAACGTGTCCTGCGCGCGATGCCGAGCGCGCACGCCGCACAGATCGTGGCAGCCATGTCCGACGAGCACGCGGGCCGGTGGCGCGAGCGGCTCAGGCGTGCGCCCGGCCGGCACTTCCTGCGTTCGCGGGTGTGGCCGCGGCGCCGGCACGTGGGCGACGTGACGTCATGACCGCGGCGGCCCGCACCACCACCAGGATCGGCGCCCTGCTCGCCGTCCTCGGTCCCGGACTGCTGGCCGGGCTGTCCGACGACGATCCGGCGGGTATCACCACCTACTCGGTGCTCGGTGCAGACCACGGCTACCAGCTGCTGTGGGTGCTGCTGCTGTCCACCGTCGCGCTGATCGTCTTCCACAGTCTGGCCGCCAGGATGGGTGTGGTGACCGGCCAAGGATTGATCGGGTTGGTGAGACAGCGCTACGGCGTCCGGGTGGGCGCAGCCATTCTGGCCGCCCTGGTGATCGCCAACGTCGGAACCACATGCGCCGAATTCGCCGGTATTGCAGCAGGATTCGAACTCTTCGGCATCAGTCGATACATCAGTGTTCCCGCCGCGGCGGTCGCCGTCTCACTGCTGGTGCTGCGCGGCAGCTTCCACCGCGTCGAGCGGCTGCTGCTGGCGTTGTCCACGGTCTTCCTCGCCTACGTCGCCTCCGGGTTTCTGGCCAAACCCGACTGGGGGGCCGCACTGCACGGGACGTTCGTGCCCACGATGCCGATGACCGGGCCCGCGATCGCCATCGTGACGGCCACTCTGGGCACCACGCTGGCGCCGTGGGGGTTGTCGTTCATGCAGTCCTACGCCGTCGACAAGAAACTCCGTACCGACGACCTCGCGCTGGAGCGAGTGGACGTGATCACCGGCGCGGTGCTGACCGGTGTGATCGGGTTCTTCGTGGTGGTCGCCTGCGCGGCGACCCTGCACCGCGACGGGCGGGGCATCACCGATGCCGCCGATGCGGCGGTCGCCCTTCAACCACTGGCCGGCGAGGCCGCGGGCACGCTGTTCGCCGTCGGCCTGATCGGCGCGGCGTTCCTGGCCGCCTCCATCCTGCCGCTGTCGACGGCCTACGCCGTCTGCGAATACGCCGGCGTGGAGGCTGCGATCGACGATCCCTACCGCGAAGCCCGCACGTTCTATCTGACGTACGGGATCGTCACGGTGGTTGGCGCCGCCATCGTCCTGGCCCCCAATGCACCGCTGGTGCCAATCCTGGTGGGCACCCAGGTACTCAATGCGGTGCTGTTGGTGCCGCTGATGGTCGCGATGATCGGGCTGGGCCGCGATCGAGAACTCATGGGCCGATTCGCGATGCGCCGTCCCGGGACGATCGTCTACAGCGTCACCACGGCCGTGGTCGTGGTCTGTGTGGCGGCACTGGGCATCACGACTGCCTTCGGCTGACGGCAGCCGGGCCTCGGTGCCGGAGCCGACGGGGCAGCGTGCGCGGACGAGGCGGCAGGGCCCCCTTGGCCACCGTTGCCGGTGTCGCGGTCGGCACCCCTCGCACCGTCGCCGCCCGTGCCGCCTGCGCCGCGACTGTCGCCGCCCCGCCGCTGCTCACGTCCCTGGATACCGGCCACGCAGATGCGTTGCTTCGATGCCTGGGCATAGTGAGTCCCTCCGGTCCACGGATACCCCACGCGGTATCTCACGTGATCGACGGTATGGCGGTCACATCAGCTGTGGTCACAGTCCGCGGTCACCGGTAGCGAGGGACATTTGTCCCCGGCTACGGTGTCGAATGACTCGTCGCGCGGGCCCGTCGCGCGGGTATGTCAGGATCGCCGCGTGAGCAACGACGCCACGACAATCGCCCTTGACGTCGACGACTCCGGCGTCGCCCTGATCACTCTGAACGGGCCGGACCGGCTCAACGCGTTCTCCGCCGACACCGCCCGCCAACTCGGCCAGGCCTATCGCCGGTGCGACGCCGACGATGCCGTGCGCGTCGTCGTGGTTACCGGTGCCGGCCGGGCGTTCTGCGCCGGGGCGGACATGACAGCCGCCGCGGCGGCGTTCGACACTCCCGGTCAGGGCTTCAGCGCCTCGCCCATCGAGCCGCCGGCCTGGCGGGTGCGCAAGCTGGTGATCGCCGCGATCAACGGCGCCGCGATCGGCATCGGGCTGACCCTGGCGCTGCAATGCGACATCCGTCTGGTCGCCGAGGACGCCAAGCTCGCGATCCCGCAGGTGCGCCGCGGCATGATCGGCGACTGCGCCGTGCACTCCACCCTCAAGCGCGCCGTCGGCCTGGCCGTGGCCGCCGACATCCTGCTCACCGGCCGCACGTTCACCGGCAGGGAGGCGGTGACTCTCGGGATCGCCAGCCGGGCGCTGCCCGCTGGCGAGGTGCTGCCGACCGCGCTGGAGCTCGCCCGCGACGTGGCGCTGGCCGCCAACCCGGCCTCGGTGGCGTACAGCAAGCGGCTGCTGTGGACTGAGACCGACATCGACGCGGTGGCCGACGAGGAGACTACGGTGCACCTGAAATTGATGGGCGGCCCGGACGCGGCCGAGGGCCCGGCCGCCTGGCGGGAGAAGCGGCCCCCGGTGTGGCGGTCCACGGCCGGCGAGACGGGAGACCCCGCATGACCACCACGGCCGAGGTTCTCTCCGATGCCGACCTGACCGGCCGCACCGTCGTCATCACCGGGGCCTCGACGGGGCTCGGACTGCAGACTGCCCGGGCCATGCAGTCCGCCGGCGCCGAGATCGTCGCGGCGGTACGCGATCTGGACAAGACCAGCTCGGTGATCGACTGCGAGATCGTGCACCTCGAACTCGGCGACCTGCGCTCGGCACGCGCCGCGGCCGAGGCGATCGCAACCCGTCACGACCGCATCGACGTGCTCATCAACAACGCCGGGGTGATGGCCCCGCCACTGACCCGCACTGTGCAGGGCTACGAAATGCAGCTCGGCACCAACCATCTCGGTCACTTCGTGTTCACCACCGGGCTGGCTGACCGCTTCGGGGACGGCACGCGAATCGTCAACCTCAGCAGCCGCGGACACCAGCTCGGCGGGATCCGTTGGGAGGACCCCAACTACGACGACGAGAGCGCCTACGACAAGTGGCAGGCCTACGGGCAGAGCAAGACGGCCAACGTGCTGTTCACCGTCGAATCAGAACAACGCTGGGGACCGCGAGGCGTGCATTCCTTCGCCGTGCATCCCGGGGTGGTGGTCACCGACCTGGCCCGGCACATGACCCGCGACGACTTCAGCGCGGGCGGCACGCTGGCCAACCTCGAGGTGACCGACGTCGAACACGGAGCGGCGACCACGGTGTGGGCGGCCACCAGCCCCGAACTCGACGGGCGCGGCGGACTCTATCTCGAGGACTGCGACGTCGCCGACGCGATGGTCGACGGTGTGGCGGGTGGGTACGCGCCCTGGGCGGTCGACCCCGAGCAGGCCACCCGGTTGTGGGAGTGGTCTGCGCGCCAGGCCACGCTTAATTTGGATGACTAACCTGCAGTGGTGCCCATCGACGTCCGTCCCGCCCGCAAGGCTGACATCCCGGCTTTGGCGCGGGTCCTGGGTCGGGCGTTTCACGACGACCCGGTGATGGCCTGGGTGCAACCCGATGCCGAGCGGCGCAAGGCTGCACTGCCCGGAATGTTCAGCGCCCTGACCCGCCACCACTTCATGGCCGGACGCGGCACCGAGGTGGCGGTGTCCGACGACGGGATCGCGGCGGCCGCACTGTGGGATCCGCCCGGCCGGTGGCAGCAGTCGCCGCGCGAGCAGCTGGCGATGCTGCCCGGCGTCATCCGCGCCTTTCGGGGCCGGCTGGCGGCCGGGCGGGCGGTGACCGACCTGATGAAGGAGCACCATCCGGAGGAGCCGCACTGGTACCTGGGCGTCATCGGCAGCGACCCCAGCGTGCGTGGCGGCGGGTTCGGTCACGCGCTGATGTGCTCGCGGCTGGATCGCTGCGACGCCGAATACGCTCCCGCCTACCTCGAGTCCAGCAACCCCGACAACATTCCGTATTACCAACGGTTCGGTTTCGAGGTGACCGGGGAGATCACCCTGCCCGAGGGCGGCCCGCCGTTGTGGCCGATGTGGCGCGCATCGCGATGACGTCGCGGGCGGGTTTAACCGCCCCGACGGCCGGGCAGCCCGTTGGCATGACCAATCCAGCCGACTTCGCAGATGACGGTGGCCCCGGCGACACACTGAGCGGCTCGGAGTCGCTCGACTCCGACGAGGTGCGCAACAGCGACGGCGACGAGGTCGTGGACCCGCCTGAAGGCTGGAGTGGGGCAACCAAGTTCGGCATCACAGCGCGCGAGGAACGGGAGGGCGAGTCATTGGACGCCCGGCTCAGCGAAGAAGAGCCCGACGTGATCGCCGATATCGAGCCGGACGACACTGCCCCGGATCGTGCGCACCGCGGCCAGGTCAGCGGCACGCCCGAAGACGGTGACTCGCTGTACCCCGTTGTGGACTGACGATCCCGGCGCCGAGGGCGTGTCGTAACCGCTTCACGTTAAGCCGAATCGACATCTGCGGCGATCTCGACTGAACGTTTGCTGAGTGCCGGAAAATATTGAATTCAAGTTGGTGAAAACTGCGCATCACGTGTCCCCCGTTGTGATAATCGGGCCAGCGGTGCTGCGGACCATGGCGGTCCCCCGGAGGGGAGGGGATCGGCCATGGTCCGTTGACTTTTCCTACTCCGCTGCGCGCAGCACCACCATCGAGCGCGACTCGACTCGCACCGGTGTGGACGCTTTCACCACCGCCGCTTCGTCGACCTCGCCGGCCCCCGCCGACGTGTCGACGACAGGTTGCCAAGCCTTACCAAACTCGGCCGGCGGCAGGACGAATTCGATCGGTTCGTGGTGGGCGTTGAAGCACAGCACGAACGAGTCGTCGGACACCCGCTGCCCGCGGGCATCCAGATCCGGTATGCCGTGGCCGTTGAGGTACACAGCCACCGACTTGCCGAAGCCCGAGTCCCAGTCCTCGTCGTTCATCTCCGAACCGTCCGGGCGGAACCAGGAGATGTCCGGCAGGCCTTCGCTTCCCCGGCGCCGCACCGGTCGGCCGTTGAAGAACCGCCGCCTGCGAAACACCGGATGGGCGGCACGAAGTGCCGACACCGAGGCCGTGAACTCCAGCAGCTCGTCGTCGGCCGAATCCCAGTCGATCCAGGTGATTTCGTTGTCCTGGCAGTAGCCGTTGTTGTTGCCGCCCTGGGTCCGGCCCAGCTCGTCGCCGTGACAGATCATCGGAACGCCCTGGGACAAGATCGTTGTGGCAATCAGGTTGCGCTGCTGTCGATTCCGCAGGTCATTGATCTCCGGATCGTCGGTCGGCCCCTCCGCGCCGCAATTCCACGACTTGTTGTTGCTCTCGCCGTCGTTGTTGTCCTCGCCGTTGGCCTCGTTGTGTTTCTCGTTGTAGGACAACAGGTCTCGCAACGTGAAGCCGTCGTGGGCGGTGACGAAGTTGATCGACGCGACCGGCCTGCGGGCGGTGTGCTCGTAGAGGTCGGCTGAGCCGGTCAGCCGGGAGGCGAATTCACCGAGGCTGGCGTCTTCGCCGCGCCAGAAGTCGCGGACGGTGTCGCGGTACTTGCCGTTCCACTCCGTCCACTGCGGAGGAAAGTTGCCCACCTGGTAGCCGCCGGGCCCGACGTCCCACGGCTCGGCGATCAGCTTCACCTGGCTGACGGTTGGATCTTGTTGCACGAGTTCGAAGAACGCGCTCAGGCGGTCGACGTCGTAGAACTCGCGGGCCAGGGTTGAGGCGAGGTCGAATCGGAAGCCGTCAACGTGCATCTCGGTCACCCAGTACCGCAGCGAGTCCATGATCAGCTGCAGCGAGTGCGGATGCCCGACGTTGAGGCTGTTGCCGGTGCCGGTGTAGTCCATGTAGTAGCGCTTGTCGTCATCGACGAGCCGGTAGTAGGCGGCGTTGTCGATGCCGCGGAAGGACAGCGTCGGCCCCATGTGGTTGCCCTCTGCGGTGTGGTTGTAGACCACGTCGAGGATCACTTCGATGCCGGCTTCGTGCAGCGCCCGAACCATCGCCTTGAATTCCTGCACCTGACCGCCCGGCGTCGAGCTGGCCGAGTACTTGCTGTCCGGGGCGAAGAACCCAATTGTGTTGTAGCCCCAGTAGTTCGACAAGCCTTTGTCGATCAGGGTGGAGTCGTTGGCGAAATGGTGCACCGGCATCAACTCGATGGCCGTGGCGCCGATTCCCTTCAGGTGGTCGATGATCGCCGGGTGCGAGATCGCCGAGTACGTCCCGCGAATGGCGTCCGGGATGTCGGGATGGGTTTGCGTCAGGCCCTTGACGTGCGCCTCGTAGATGACGCTATCGGCATACTCCCGCTGCGGGGGACGGTCGACACCCCAGTCGAAGTACGGGTTGATGACGACCGATTTGGGCATGCTCGCGGCCGAGTCGTCGTCGTTGCGGCTGTCGGGTTCGCCGAAGTTGTAGCCGAATAGCGACTGATTCCACTCGAAATGGCCGTCGATCGCTTTGGCGTACGGGTCCAGCAGCAGCTTGTTGGGATTGCAGCGGTGCCCTTCGGCGGGATCATGCGGGCCGTGCACGCGGTAGCCGTAGCGCTGGCCCGGTTCGATGCCCGGCAAAAACCCATGCCAGACGAATCCGTCGACCTCGGGAAGGGCGACACGTGTCTCGGCACCGTCTTCCTCGAACAGGCACAGCTCCACCCGCTCGGCCACTTCGGAGAACACCGCGAAGTTGGTGCCGTAGCCGTCGTAGGAGGCGCCCAGCGGGTAGGCCTTACCAGGCCATACCTCAGTTGCGGCGTTGGTCACGTGGGACTCCCTAGATAGGCGGGGTGGACTGTGGCGGGTACCCCGGAATGGGTCGCGCCAAATCAGTCAGAACAGGTTTGTGACAGGGGTGACAATTGACGTCACGGAACAGCTTCGTGACCGGGCCGGCCGCTGGTCCGGCGTCGCTCCTTCATCTCGGCTTCGAACACGTGGCGATGCCCGCCCATCAGCTGATCACGCACGCCGCGCTCGCGTTCGCGCAGGACCGACCAGTAGTCGTCGTCGAATTCCTCGACGATCTGGAAGGTCCAGCGGCCGTGGAGCACATTGCGGCCGACCATCTCCTCGGATAGGCGGTCCGCGATGTCGGCGTGACCCGCATCGCGCAGTTTGTCGCAGGCCTCGCCGAGCAGCAGGTCGGCGTGGCCCATCAGCTGGTGAAAGGAGTACAGGTGGCCGCGGGCGCGCTCCACGTACTCCAGCGCCTCGGAAAGCGATCCGACCGCTTCCACCGTGTCGTCGTCCACGCCCTCGGGCCGACGGCTCAGCAATTCGTCGCCGCTCATGTACCGACCTGCCTCTCATGGTCCCGGACGTAACGCAGATAGACGTAGTTCTCGAGCGTCACCGCATGGCCCAGCGTGAGGCGGGCAGGGACCGCGAGCGCCGGAGCGCCCGGCCGGGCGGTGGTGGCACTCGCGACCAGCGTGGGTGAGACCGTCAGGCACATCTCGTCGACGAGGTCTCCCGCGACCAGCTCGTCGAGCAGGGTGGGGCCGCCCTCGCACAAGATCCGGCGCATTCCGCGGGCTTGCAGGGTACGCAGCGCGGACTCCAGGTTGACCGCGCTGTCACCGGCGATCAGCAGGTCGGCGTGCTCGGCCAGCCGCGGGCGTTCGCGGACGGCGACCGCGGTGGTGATCAGGATGGGCCGTTGGGCAGGCTCGGCGAACAGCGATGCCGGGACGCGGCCGGTGTGGGTGACCACGGCGATCGGCGGGATGACGTCGGTGCCCCAGCGCTCTCGGCGTTCGGCGACCTGCGCGGCGGTCAATCGCACCGGGCCGTATCCTTCGGCGCGCACGGTGCCCGCGCCGACGAGCACGACATCGGCGTAACCGCGCAACGCGAGCAGCAGGCCCTGGTCGTTGACGTCCGAGAGCGGACCCGCCACACCGTCGAACGCCGCAGCGCCGTCGAGCGACATGATCATGTTCGCGCGCAGCCCGTCGGGCGGATCGCGGTAGAGCGCTACCAGTTCTTCCGGTGCGGTGGCCCGTTTCGGCTGTTGCACCGCCTGAGTCATGGGCAGTCTCTACCCGGCGGTGGATGGGGCAAAACCCACCTCAGAGCAGGGCCGCGATGGGAGAACTGTCGAGGCTGTCGAGCAACTCTTGGGCGTCGTCGAATATGGCTGCGGCTCCGGCCTTTTCGAGTTCACCTCTGCCGACGCCACCGGACAGCACCGCGATGCACGGCACTCCCGCACGGGCACTGGCCTCGACGTCCCAGACGGTGTCGCCGACGAACACCGCCTGTTGCGCCGGTACCCCGGCCTTGTCCAGCGCGACGTGGACGATGTCCGGGCGGGGCTTGGCCTCCTCGACATCTTCGGACGAGGTGATGGCGGACACGAGGTCGTCGCACCCCAGCGTTTTGCGCAACATGGCCAGCTCGTTCTCCGGCGCAGAGGTCGCCAGCACCACCTGCAGGCCCAGGGCGGCAACCCGCTGCAGCAGTTCGCGCGCCCCGGGCAACGCGGTCAGCAGATCGGCGCAGGCCTCGTAGTGGCGGGTGTGAGAGTCCTTGAGACGCTTCTGCGCGTCGTCGTCGGCGCCGTTGGACAGCTCGTCGACCAAGGTGGACCCGTCCATGCCGATCGAGCGGTGGACATGCCAGGCCTGGACCGGAAGCCCGACCTCATGGAACGCCTGCTGCCAGGCATGGACGTGAAGGTAGTTCGAGTCGACGAGGGTGCCGTCGATGTCGAAGAGCACTGCGGGCTTGACCATGGGCGTGGTGTACCCGGTTTCAGAGCTGGTGCTCAGACCTCGGGCACGTCGTCGGCCTGCGGGTCTTGGTCATCCTCGTCGACGACCTGCGCCGGCTCCCAGGCGTTGACACCGACCGTGATCATCCGCAGCTGCTTGACTGCCGTGCGTTTGATCTCGTCGAGCGCGGCCGCGTCGTGGGCGTCCTCGATGGCCTCGGCGATGATGATCATCGAGTTCACGAACAGACTGGCCAGGATGTTGAGGTCCTCGGTGCTCCACTCGTTGAGCCCGGGGAACCGCGCAAGGTCGGTGGCCAGTTCCGAGGTGATCAGCCGGATCTCGGTGCGGATCGCGTAGCGCAGCACCGTCACACCGCTGGAGCGTTCGCGCCCGATGAACCGCCAGTGCTCGCGCTGTTCGGCCACCCCGGCGATCAGGATGTCCACCGTCGACTCGATGACACGGTTCGGGTCCAGCTTGCCCGCGCGGGCGCTGCGCAACATCTCGCGCAGGGTGCGGAACGACTCGTCGATGAGCACCAGGCCGAGGGCGTCCATCGACTCGAAGTGACGGTAGAACGCGGCAGGCACGATCCCGGCCTCACGGGTGACCTCACGCAGGCTCAGGCCGCTGAAGCTGCGCTCGTCGAGGAGCTTCAGCGCGGCCGCGATGATGGCCCGGCGGGTGGCCTCTTTGCGCTCTTCCCGCGATGGTGTCTCGCGGGAGCGTGACTTCCCTGAACGCTCACGACGTGAGCTGGGCGTACGACTGTTCACTGGTGTGAACCCTACCACAGACTGGTCCGATTCCTTGACGACGTGCGCTTTCACGACCAAGAGTGTACACATGTTCACTCAAACTTTGACCGAGAAGGTGCTTCGCTCGCCGCTGGTCGATCTGCTCACCGGCCCGCATGGTGTGGACCGGTACACCGAGCTGGTGGACCCGACTTGGACTACCGACGCCCGGGCCAGGGTGGTCGACGTACGCCGCTCCACGCCGCGCAGCGTCACCCTGATTCTCGACCCCAACTCGGCTGTCACCGGCTACCGCGCCGGCCAGCACCTGAACCTGGCGGTGGAGATCGACGGCCGTCGCCACACCCGCTGCTACTCACCGGCCGGCGCCGAGGGTTCCCCGCTGATCGAATTGACGATCGGATCCCACGACGGCGGCCTGGTGTCCAACTACCTTTACCGGCATGCCCGCCCCGGCATGGTGGTCGACCTGTCCGACCCCGCCGGCGACTTCGTGCTCCCCGAGGTCAGGCCCCGCCGCATCCTGTTCGTCTCCGGCGGCAGCGGCATCACCCCGGTGATGTCCATGTTGCGGACCCTTCAGGCCGAGGGCTTCGACGGCGAGATCGCCTTCGTCCACTACGCCCGCACGCCGGCTGAGGCCTGCTACCGAGCCGAACTGGCCGCGACCGGTGTCCGGGTTCTGCACGGCTACACCCGCGCGCCGGGCGGCGAGCTCGACGGCCGCTTCGGCCCCGAGCACCTCCGGGCCGCGATGCCCGATGCCGACGCCGTCTACGTGTGCGGGCCGCCCGCACTGGTCGAGGCGGTGCGCGAACACTGCCCGGGCGCGTTGTCGGAAAGCTTCGTCCCGGTGCCCTTCGTCGTGCCCGACGCGCCGACGGGCGGCCGAATCAGCTTCCGGGACAGCGGTATCGACGCCCAAGACGACGGGCGTCCCCTCCTGGACCAGGCCGAGGACGCCGGACTGAACCCGACCAGCGGATGCCGAATGGGCATCTGCCACACCTGCACTCGCCGCAAGCATCGCGGCGCCGTGCGCAACCTGACCACCGGAGCGGTCTCCACCGCCGACGAGGAGGACGTGCAGATCTGCGTGTCGGTGCCTGTCGGTGACGTTGAGATCGCGCTCTGAGCAGAAAGGGACGACCATGAACACCCAACACATCACACTGACCCGCGAGCAGGCCGACGACTTCGGCCGTGAACTCGACGCCATCAGGGAACGGGTGATCGCCGACCTGGGGCAGACCGACGTCGACTACATCCGCCGGGTCATCAAGGCCCAGCGCGCCATGGAGATCGGCGGCCGCGCGCTGCTGTTCGCCGGCATCTTCCCGCCGGCCTGGGTGGCCGGCACCGCGCTGCTCGGGATCTCGAAGATCTTGGACAACATGGAAATCGGCCACAACGTGATGCATGGGCAGTATGAGTGGACCGGCGATCCGGCCCTGCGCGGCCGCACCTTCGAGTGGGATACCGCGTGCCCGGCCGACCAGTGGCGGCACTCGCACAACTACTCCCACCACACCTTCACCAACATCGTCGGCATGGACCGGGACATCGGTTACGGCATCCTGCGGATGAGCCCGGATCAGCGCTGGCGCCCCTACTACCTGGGCAACCCGGTGTACGCCTTCCTGCTGATGGTGCTGTTCCAATACGGCGTCGCGCTGCACGAGCTGGAGACCGAACGCATTCGCAGCGGCGAGATATCCCTTGCCGACAAGCGCGACGTGCTGCGCGAGATCTGGCACAAGACCCGTCGCCAGCTCCTCAAGGACTACGTGGCGTTCCCGCTGCTGGCCGGACCGATGGCACCGTTCGTGTTCACCGGCAACCTCACCGCGAACCTCATCCGCAACGTGTGGTCGTACGCGATCATCTTCTGCGGTCACTTCCCGGACGGCACACAGGAGTTCACGGTTGAAGAGACCCGCAACGAGTCACGCGGACAGTGGTACTTCCGGCAGGTCCTCGGCTCGGCCAACCTGACCGGCGGCAAGCTGTTCCACCTGCTATCGGGCAACCTGTCCCACCAGATCGAGCACCACCTGTTCCCGGATGTGCCTGCGCGCCGGTACGCCGAGATGGCCCCGCACGTCCGCGAGGTGTGCGAGCGCTACGGCATCCCCTACAACGCGGGACCGCTGCCCAAGCAGTTCGCCACGGTGGTGCGCAAGATCGTCAAGCTGGCACTGCCCACCCGTCAGCGCAGCGAGGATGCCACGCTGGTCGAGGCGGCCTGATCACTTGGGCCGGGACAGGTCGTAGACGTCGTCGTCGCCGACCCGGGTGACCGGGAATGTCGCGCTCACCCAGTCGGTGATGCCGGTGTGGTTTCGGTTGATGCCCGGCCACCCGCCGGGCCGGCCGCGCCAGTCCCGCTGGACGATGTAGTAGGCCACCTTCCCCGCAGCCACATCCGCCTTGAACTGGCCCAGACTCGGGGCTGGATCACTGCCGAGGAACCCGCCGATGGCCATCACCGCTGTGCCCGTGGACAATTCGAGTCCTGCAGCGGCCGACGAGCCGGAGATCGCGGCCGACCACTGCGTGGTGGTCGCGCGAAGCAGCGCGTCCAGCTTCGGATTGTCCTGAGTCTGATTGAAGGCGCGTAGGAAGGCAGGCTCGGGACGCGACGGACCGACGGTCGGCCCGCCACCGTGATGCGGTGCGCTGAGCGTGGCGACCGCGTAGGCGGTCGGCCCGGCCAAGACGGCCACCGCACCGACTGTCGCCGCGGCCATCGTGACCCGGCGCCGCCGCGGCGCCGACACGGCGAGTGCGGCGGCGGCCAGCAGGGTGACGAGCAGGACCGTCCACCGCAGGGCGGGCAACCAGTCCTCGTTTCGGCCGAGCACCCACCAGCTCCAGATCCCCGTCACCGCGATCAGTCCAGTCAATCCGGCCCGACCGAACCAGGTCTGTCTGCGGGTCCACATCTGTTGCGCACCAATGGCAGCCGTGCCGGCCACCGCGGGCGCCAGCGACAGGCAGTAGTACGGGTGCACCATGCCTTTCATATAGCTGAGCACCACACCGTCGATCACCAGCCAGCTGCCGAACAAAAGGACGCCGGCCCGCACCGGGTCGGTGCGCGGTGCGCGACCGCGGGCGACCAGCACCAGAACCAGACTGAGCAGCGCTGCCGGGATCAACCAGCCGATCTCGAAGCCGAACTCGCCCGCGAACAGCCGGCCCAGACCTTCCTTCTGATTGCCCATGCCGCCGAAGCCACCCAGGTGTCGGAGCTCGTCGCCGGCCGAATTGCCGAGCGGATCGCCGGGACCGAAATTCATGTGATTGCGGCCGAGCACGCGCGCGAATCCGTTGTAGCCCAGCACCAGATTCATGAAGTTGTCATCGGTCGACCCGGCGATGTACGGCCGCGACGACGACGGCCACACCAGGGTCAGGATCACGAACCAGCCCGCCGACACCACGAAAGCGGCAGCGGCGCCCAGCAGGTGCAGCAGCCGGCTGCGCAGCGGCGTCGGTGCCGCGATCAGGTAGGCCAGCCCCACCGCGGGGGCGATCATCAGGCCTTCGAGCATCTTGGCCAGGAACGCGAACCCGAGCGCGACACCCGCCCACGCCAGCCACTTGCCGTTGCCTCGTTCGAGTGCGCGCACCGTGCAGTACGCCGAGGCCATCATCAGCAGCACCATCGCGGCGTCGGGGTTGTTGAACCGGAACATCAGCGCGGCGACCGGGGTCAGCGCCAACGCGGCGCCGGCCAGCAACCCGGCCTTCGGGCCGCAGATGCGAGCGATCGCGGAGTAGAGCAGCCAGACGGTGGCCACCGCCATCAACGCTTCGGGTATCAGCATGCTGGCACTGCTGAAGCCGAACAGCTGACCGGACAGGCCCATCACCCACTGCGACACCGGGGGCTTGTCGACGGTGATGAAGTTGGCCGAGTCGAGCGATCCGAACAGCAGCGCCTCCCAGTTCTTGGAGCCGGCCTGAGCGGCGCCGGCGTAGAACTGGTTGCCCATTCCGTTGACGGTGATGTTCCACAGGTACATGACCGTGGTCGCGACGAGCAGCACCACCAGCCCGATGCGGTCCCGTCGCGACGGGGTGCTCACCGCTGGGGCGACGTCGGCGGAATCCTCCGGAGCTTTGGCCGGAAACGTCGTTGTCACATGGACTATTGACCCATCTGCGGCTGACCGTTGGCTGATAGGAGGCTGGGAGCGCCGTAGCCGATCCGGCATCTGACTGTTATCGGCCGCTGCTCGCCCCGACCCGACGGCTGTGTCAGCGTCGACGCTGTGACCGCGATAGACGCGAGAAAGACCGATAACCGACTGGCCGCACGGTGTGCGGCGGTGGCGTCGATCGGTGCCGCGGTCATCCACTTCGCCGTCGCGCCCATGCACTGGAAGGACTGGGTGCCCGCCGGGGTGTTCTTCGCGTCGATCGCGTTCTTCCAGTTGGCGTGGGGATTTCTCGCCTGGTCACGACCGACGCGACTGCTGTTGGCGACCGGAATCGCCGCCAATGTCGGCTCCGCCGCCCTGTGGGTGGTATCCAGGACGGCTGGTGCACCATTCGGCCCCAACGCAGGTGCGGCGGAGGCTGTGGAAGCAGCAGGGATCTGTGTTCTTCTCCTGCAGTGCTATGTGGTCATGGGTGCCGCCTGGGTGTTGGTTCGACGATATCGGGCGCATGCGTTTTCGGGTGTCGGGCGGACGCTGGTGCTTGTGGGCGCCAACACCGTGATGGCGCTCGCTGTCACCGCCGGACTGGCTTCCGGTCTCCATGGCCATCAGCGTCACCACGGCACGCCCGTCGACGCCGAGGCCGGACGTGGTGCGGCACACGGGGCACCAGTGGAGCCGGGCAGACCGGTGACGGACATGAAGCTGAATACGGGCGGCGAGCACCCTCCGTCGAGCTCTGACAAGCACCAGCACGATCACCACGACTGACGGCACCTCGCACAGCAGGTGCGGTTGTGCGCCCTGGCGGTCCGGGTTCTTTATCGAATCTTCACAGAACCACTACGCCGCACCCGTCGGAGTCTGGCGAAGCTGGGCGGGGATCGAGCGATCCGACGCGACGAAAGGGATGTGGTGTGAGTAAAGCGAGGACTGTGGTGACCGGGGTGGCAGCGTTGGCTGCGGTTGCCGCCATCGGCGCGTGTAGCAACTCGGGCACCAAGGATGTGGCGGCGTCGTCGGCGCCGTCCACTGTCCAGAGTTCGACCGCGGCGCCGGCAGCCGCGCACAATCAGGCCGACATGATGTTCGCCCGCATGATGATTCCGCATCATCGGCAGGCGATCGAGATGAGCGACATGATCCTCGCCAAGCAGGGCATCGACGCGCGGGTGGTGGACCTGGCCAAGCAGATCAAAGCGGCGCAGGGCCCGGAGATCGACACGATGCAGGGCTGGCTGAATCAGTGGGGAATGCCCGGCACGACCAGCAGCGCGCCCTCAGACCACGGCGGCATGCACGGATCGGATACCGACACGGCGTCACCGACCACCTCGACCATGCCGATGCCGGGTATGCCCGGAATGGATGACATGCCGGGGATGGACGGAATGATGTCACCGGCCGATATGCAGGCACTGCAGAACGCCCAGGGCGTCGCCGCCAGCAAGCTGTACCTGACCCAAATGATCAAGCATCACCAGGGCGCAATCACCATGGCGCAAAACGAGATCAAGAACGGCCAATTCGCCGACGCCATCGCCCTCGCCAAGTCGATCGCCACCAGCCAGCAAAAGGAGATCGACACCATGAACCAGATCCTGAGCTCCCTGTAGTTGCGCCGGACGGTCACGCGTATTCGCGTTGACTGCCGCGCCGGGCTCCGGCCACCGGCAGGCTGGGCACCGTCACCGTGAAGGTGGTGCCTGCCCCGGGGCCGGGGCTGGTCGCGGTGATGGTGCCGCCGTGCGCCTCTGTCAACGCCTTGGCGATGGCGAGGCCGAGGCCGGAGCCGCCCCGGTCGCGATTACGTGCCGAGTCGGCACGGTAGAACCGCTCGAAAACGTGCGGAAGGTGTTCTGCCGCAACACCTTCGCCGTCATCGCTCACCGTAAAGACGACATCGTTGCCTGTGGTCTCCACGGTGAGTCGGACATGGCCGCCGGGCGCAGTGTGACGTAATGCGTTGTCCAGCAGATTGTTCAATACCTGGACCAGGCGTTGACGGTCGGCCCAGAATCGGGTGCCCCCGCTCACCTGAAGGGTCAGCGCGACGCTCTTCGCAGCGAAGCGATCGGCCAGGGCGGCACTGACGGAGCGGGCGACCTCGTCGGCCTCGACCCATCCAGGGGTGATCGTGGCGTGAGCTTCTTCGGCCTGGGCCAGTGCGGCGGCGTCGGCCGAGAAGCGCACCAGGCGGCCGGTCTGCTCCCGCAGCATCGCGATGGTCGGCTGGTCCAGGACTCTCACGCCGTCCTCAACTGCTTCCAGATAGGCCTCCAGCACGGCCACCGGTGTGCGGATCTCGTGAGCGAGATCGCCGAAAAGCTGGCGCCGACTCGATTCCACAGCTTGCAGACGATCCGCCATCTTGTTGAAAGCGGTTGCCATCTCATCGAATTCAAGGCCGAGCCGAGGTGGCGCTACCCGAATGTCGTAGCGACCCTCGGCCACCGCCGACGCGGCTGCCGAAACCTCCGCGACGGAATGCTGCAACCGCCGGCTCAGGTAGGCGGTGGCGATCAGCGCGGTGAGGGCGGCCACCGTGATCGCGACCCCGATGGAGAGCGCGGTGGCGTGCTGGTAGGCCTGCTCGGCGTGGTACTGCTCGTTGGAATCGTGGGCGACGCCGGCCATGTGCAGGTGCTCACGGAACAACGGCGGCCCCACCACAGAGGCGACGACCCACGTGGTCACCCCGCCGGCGAGGAGGACGAGTGTTTGCGCCAGCAGCAGTCGCCGGCGCATGCCGAATCCGCTGAACACGGTCCCCGGCACGCGCGGCGATGCCTGTGAGGAGAGCTTCATGCCTTCATCGTGCCGCGCCGGCGCCGCGGGATCGGGTCTTGAGCGAATCTTCACACAACCAACACCGAATCCGCTGTGGGGGCCCCGCAGTCTGGGAGAGGAACCGTCGAGAAGACAGGATTGGTGATGAATCGAGAGGCGCTCACCCGGCGCGGCTTTCTGGCGGCAGGAGTCCTCGGAGGCGCGGCGTTGGTGGCCTGCGGTCGGTCGACCAATCCCCAGGCCACCGGCGGCTCCCCGTCGCCGGGCGCGATCGCCGCGGCGGAGGCGGCCCGGCCGCACACCGGCAGAACGGTCACCGCGAACCTGACCCCAGGCCCCACCGACATCGACCTCGGCGGCACCGTGGCACGCACGCTGGCGTACAACGGACAGGTCCCGGGCCCGCTGATCAGGGCCAACGTCGGCGACGACATTGCGGTCACCGTCGACAACCGACTCGATCACCCGACCTCGGTGCACTGGCACGGGATCGCCTTGCGCAACGACATGGACGGTGCCAGCCCGGCCAGTCCGAACATCGCACCCGCCAGCGGCTTCACCTATCGCTTCAGCTCCCCTCATCCCGGAACGTACTGGGCGCACCCGCATACCGGGCTGGACACCGACTTCGGCTTGTACATACCCGTCATCGTGGACGATCCGGCGGAGCCGGGACGCTACGACGCCGAGTGGATCGTGATGCTCGACGACTGGACATCCGGCGTCGGAACCAGCCCTGAGCAGATCTTCACGGGGCTGCAGTCAATGGGCATGGGGCAGATGCAGATGCCGGGGATGGGCGGCATGGGACACATGTCGGGCACGGGCGGTATGGGATCGATGCCTGGCGTTCCGGGCGTTGGCGGTGTGGGAACCAGCGACCTGCTCGGCGGTGACGCCGGTGACGTCAGCTACCCCTACTACACCCTCAACGGCCGCATCCCCTCGGCTGCCACGACATTCACCGCGAAACCCGGGAACCGCATTCGCATCCGGATCATCAACGCCGCCGCCGACACCGCGTTCCGGGTCGCCCTGGCCGGGCATCGCATGACCGTCACCCACACCGACGGATTCCCTGTTCGGCCGGAAGATGTCGACGCGCTCCTGGTGGGTATGGGCGAACGGTACGACGTCATCGTGACCGCGGGTGACGGAGTGTTTCCTCTCGTTGCCTCCGCCGAAGGTAAGAACGCTGTCGCACGCGCACTGTTGTCGACCGGTGGCGGGAGCGCTCCAGACGCAGCGTTGCGGCCCCCGCAACTCACCGGTCGGGTCGGAACGGTCGACACCTTCACTGCAGCGCCGGAAGTCCTGCTGCCGGCCGGTAGTGACCACACGTTGCAGGTTCGGCTATCGGGCATGATGATGCGCTACGACTGGATGATCAACGGCCGGCCCTACGACCAGACGGTTCCGCTGACGGTCCGGCAGGGCCAGAACGCGACGCTGACGTTCGTCAACGACTCCATGATGTGGCATCCGATGCACCTGCACGGCCACACCTTTCAGGTACTCAAACCTGATGGCAGCGCGGGACCGCGAAAGGACACCGTGATCGTCAAACCGATGCAGACGGTGGTGGTGCGAATGGTCGCGGACAATCCCGGCGAATGGATGTTGCACTGTCACAACGCGTATCACATGGCAGCCGGGATGATGACGACCTTGAACTACGCCCGGTAAGGGGTGAGGAAGGGGAAATCCGATGATGTTCTGGTATGACCACGACATGAGCGGGTGGGGCTACGCGGGCATGGCGATCGGGATGGTGGTGTTCTGGGTCCTGATCATCGCCGGGATCGTCGCGTTGATCCGGTTCACCAGCAGGGCGCCGCAAGGTCCGGCCCTGCCTCAGTTCCCGCTCTCAAGCGAGTCGCCCGAACGGCTGCTGGCGGCGCGGTTCGCGCGGGGTGAGATCGACGAAGCCGAATACCGCCAGAGATTGGCCGCACTGCGTGCAAGCCCGCATCAGTGAACGTCGCACGGCCACTGATACCAGACCCGATGTCACAGAACACGCTGCTGCGGAAACTATTTGGTGCCGAACAGCCGATCGCCCGCGTCGCCGAGACCCGGCACGATGTAGCCCTGCTCGTCGAGTCCACGGTCCACCGCCGCGGTGTAGATCGGTACCTCCGGATGCGCGTCGTGCAGGACGGCGATCCCTTCGGGGCAGGTGAGCAGGCAGACGAATTTGATGGACCGGGGCCGGAACTCCTTGAGGCGGTCCACCGCTGCCACCGCTGAGTTGCCGGTGGCCAGCATCGGGTCGACCACGACCACTTCGCGCTCGTGCAGGTCGCTGGGCATCTTGAAGTAATACTCAACGGCAACGCGGGTTTTCGGATCGCGGTACAACCCGATGTGTCCGATTCGCGCGCCGGGCACGACGGTCAGCATCCCGTCCAGGATGCCGGTGCCGGCCCGCAGGATGGCGACGAATACCAGCTTCTTGCCGTCGATGACGGTGCCGGTGGTGGTCTCCAGTGGGGTCTCCACCGCGATCTCGTGGGTCGGGGTGTCACGCAGTACCTCGTAGGCCAGCAGCGTGGCCATCTCGTTGGCCAGCCTGCGGAAAGTGTTGGTGGACGTGACCTTGCGCCGCATCAAGGTCAGCTTGTGCTGCACTAGCGGATGGTCGATGACGTGGACGTCGCGCATCAGAACACTGTGCCATCGCTGACGATGGACAGCGGCGGGAGGCCACCGCGCAGCCGCCGGGCCAGTGCCCGGCCCGCCGCCCAGGTACCGCCCTCCAAGACTCGGGCCAGCGGCATCTGGTCGGCGTCGACGCCGAGCCGCCGGCGCACCAGGGGAGCTAGCTCGTCGAGCAGAGTGACGGTCAGCGCGCGCCATTCGACCACCAATTCGTCTGTGACGCTGACACTTCGAGCGGAATCAGCGCGATCGCGCAAGCGGAGAACTCCGGTGTCCAGCAGTAGTCCGCCGTTGCGGTATTCGGGCAGCCCGGTCAGCTCGTCGAGATCGGTGACGGTGATCCCGGCCCAGCCGAACGGCTCCAGCAACGAGTACGTGAGCCACTGCGAGAGTTTGTGAAACGGCATCCAGCCCGCCGTCAGGCCAGGACCGGCCAGCGCGGAGTGGCGCCAGCAATCCCCAAGCGGTTGGTCACCGATCCTGCTGCCGCCCGGCCAGATTGGTGCCAGCGAGTTCAGGACCGTGGACAGCAGCTCGGACGCGCGCGCCGAGCTCCCGCCCACGGCGTCGACCAATCCGCCCGGGCGGCCCTCGGGGCCGAACACCTCCGGGTCCGCGGCGGTGACCGCACCCAGCCGGTGCAGGATCGCCACCCGGCCGTCGAGTCCGACGAGCGGGTTCGTGTCGTCGACCTGGAACGCGTCGGCCAGCTGCTGCTCGGTGAGCTCCGCCAACGCGGCGGCGTCGACCCGCAGCGGGTCGCCTGGGTCGGAGGAGAACAGCCCGGACGCGAAGGCGTGAAAGCTCGCCACCCCCAAGCCTTCCGAGCGGCTCAGCTGCAGCCCCGTCCCCGGTTCGGCATAGGACCAGGACGGGCCGGCGCCGGCGTCGAGCAGCACGCTGACCACGGTGAGGTCGACCAACGCCGTGGCGTCGGCACCGCTGAGTAGCTCGGCCCTGCGATCGACACCGCCGGCCTCGAAATGGCGCCACCGGCTGTGGAAAGGGACCTGCAGATCCGGATAGTGGTGTCGGGTGACGTCGGCGACCAGTTCGGCGGCCGAGTCCAGTGCATCGTCGTGCACGGTGAACCAGCGCGAGCCGTCGGCGCGAGCCCGCTCGGTCAACAATCCGGCCCGCTGACGCACGGCGCGAGTACTGCGCAATGCCGCGGTGGCGCCCGACGGGCTGTCGAGGTCGACCTCGATGGCGGCGGCCATCAGTGCTCCAGCCCGCGACCCTTGGCCTTCTTCAATTCGGCGGCATCGGGGACCGGGCCGGGCGTGAAATAACCCGCGGCCATCTTGGCGTCGATCTCCACCCGGGCGTCGGCCGGGATCAGCTCGTCGGGGATGTTGACCCGCTCGCCGACCTCGATCCCGGAGCCCACGATCGCGTCGTACTTCATGTTGCTCATCGACACCAGGCGGTGGATCTTCTGGATGCCCAGCCAGTGCAGCACATCGGGCATCAACTCCTGGAACCGCATATCTTGAACTCCCGCAACGCATTCGGTGCGGGCAAAGTATGCCTCGGCGGTGTCGCCGCCTTGCTGGCGCTTGCGGGCGTTGTAGACCAGGAACTTGGTCACCTCGCCGAGCGCGCGGCCTTCCTTGCGGGAGTAGGCGACCAGCCCGACGCCGCCGCGCTGTGCGCCGAGGATGCACTCCTCGATCGCGTGCGTCAGATACGGCCGGCAGGTACAGATGTCGGAGCCGAACACATCGGAGCCATTGCATTCGTCGTGGACCCGGGCCGTCAGCTCCACCGACGGGTCGGCGAGATCGTGGGGGTTGCCGAAGATGTAGAGGGTCTGGCCGCCGATGGGGGGAAGGAAGACCTCGAGGTCGCTGCGCGTGACCAGCTCGGGATACATGCCCCCGGTCTCTTCGAACAGGACCCGGCGAAGATGCGCCTCGCTGCACTCGAAACGCTCGGCGACACCGGGCAGATACCAGACCGGCTCGATCGCGGCCTTGGTCACCAGCGCAGCGCCGCCGGGCAGCAAGAATCGGCCGTCGGGGACCAGCCGCCCCTTGTCGATGGCGTCGGCGATCTCCGGAAGTATCACGTGAGCTTTGGTCACCGCGATGGTCGGGCGGATGTCGTGGCCCGCGGCCAGTTCGGCGGCGAACGCATCGGCCACCATCGCCCCCCACGGGTCCAGGCTGACGATCGCCTCGGGACGGCTCCACTGCGGATACGGGCCGATGCTGTCGGTGGGCGCGGTGTTGGTCAGGTCCGCCCGATGCTCACGCGACAGCGCACCGGCCGCCACCGCCAGCGCGCGATACACGCTGTAGGAACCGCTATGGGTACCAACGACGTTGCGGTGTCTGCGGGTGCTGGTGGTGCCGATCAGCGGACCGCGCTCGCCGGGGGTGGCCGCGCCCCACGTGATCGGCAGGGCGTCGTCGGCGCCATGATGCGATGTCAGCCGGATGTGACCGGGCTGGCCCCTCGGCGCGGCCGGCGACGGCGCTTCGGCGGACATGTGCGCTCCTTCCGCAAGACGCCAGCCTAGCCACCATCCCCACTTTCTGCCGAACGTCACGCCGGGCGTCCAGAGGTTGGCGCCGCTCACATCCCGAAACGGGTGCGCCGCACTGCCGCGACGGCGTCCGGCGGTCCGAGGATGTCGACGCGTGCCGCGTCCTGGCGGCCGAACAGGTACAGCAGGAGCTCGCCGGGTGGGCCGCTGAGCTCAACGACGGGGTCGCCCGTCCGGGCGCGGCAGCGTTGCGCACCCCACACCACGTCCACCCCGACGCCGCGCACCCGGCGGCTCAGATACCGGTTGCCGCGCTCGACATTTCGCCACAGCGCTGCCTGCAGGTCGACGGGCAGGTCCTCGCGAGCACCCAGGCCGTTGGCGCGCCGGACGTCCTCGTGGTGGACGAAGAACTCGTTGAGGCTGGGGAAGTCGCGCACCCAACCCAGCCGGAAGAAGCCGAAGGGTGGACCGGACCGCAGCCGGTCCACCAGCCAGCCGAACTCCCGGCGCTCGGACATTGCCGCGGTGCGCCGCTCGGCGAACCGTGCCGGCGGCCCGGGAAGAACCAGGCAGGGTGCGGCAATCGGATCGCGCTCGCGCAGCAGCAGGTGGGCGGCGAGGTGCCTGGACGTGAACCCGTCGAGCAAGGTGGGCGCGTCCGGCCCGAGGCGTTCGAAGAGGTCGCACAGCGCCACCCGCTCGCGCGCGTCGAACGGCGGGTCAGCGCTCGGCATGACCCATCACACCGAACGTCACACCAGAGTCGCCTTCGACGCCAGGCGTGACGCTGGGGTGACGATCGGCACGTGCGGCGTCGCTCACGGTTGTACGAGCACCCTGATCGGATTGCCTTCGGCCTGGTCGAGGATGCGGATGCCGTCGGCGATGTCCTCGAGCGGGATGATCTGGCTGATCGAGCGCGACAGATCCAGCCGGCCACGGGACACCAGCTGAGCCAGCGTCTCGATGTCCTTGTTGTGGTAGCCGAGATGCCCGAGCGCCTGGCGTCGGGTCAGACCGAACATCGACGTCGGCCCGACGGTGGGGGATTCGGCGCTCATGCCGACCCCCACCAGCCGGCCACCGCCGGTCAGCGAGTTCAACGCCTGCTCGAAAGTCACCTTCAGCCCGACGGCGTCGAACGCGACATCGAGTCCGCGTCCGCCGGTCGCTTGCGCCAACTTGTCGGCGAAATCCGGGTCACGCGAATCGAATGCGTAATCAGCGCCGAGTTCCAGCGCGCGGTCGCGAACCGCAGGGTTGAGGTCGACCGCGACGATCGGAACCGCTCCGACCAGCCGCGCCAGTTGGACGATGTGCGTGCCGACACCGCCGACACCCCACACGCCGACCGATTCGCCGATGACGACCTTGCCGGTGTTGACCACCGCGCCGAACGGGGTGGACACCGCGTCTGCGAGGATCGCGGCCTGCTCCAGCGGCACGTTGTCCGGAACGCGGGTCAGCCCCGCTGCTTGCGCGACGGTGTATTCGGCCCAGGCGCCGTCATAGGCGAACGCCATGAGTTGCATCCGTAGACAGGTGGCCATGTCCCCGCGCCGGCAGTTGACGCACTGTCCGCAGGGCCGGCCCGCGGCGACGACCACCCGGTCACCCTCGGACCACCCGGTGACGCCGCGCCCGACCTTGGCGATGGTCCCGGATGCCTCGTGTCCCTGAATCACCACCGGCCGCTGGGCGGGGAAGGTGCCGTTGATCAGGCTGAGGTCGGAATGGCAGATGCCGCAGAACGCCACTTTGACCAGAACTTCACCCTCACCTGGATCGGGGATCGGGACATCCTCCAGCACAACGGTTTTGGTGTCGGCGTAGAAGCGCTCCGCGCGCATGGTGCCCATGGTGTCCTCCTGAGGTCGAAAGACAAACGTACGCCCGGTGTCGCCCGGATCAGGCCTAGAGTGGGGAATATGTCGCCCAAGATCGCCACCGCCGACTCCGTGGACCTCGACGCGCTGCTCGAGTTCGTCCGACCCCGTCACCGCATGGTGCTGACCACCTTCCGCGCCGATTGTTCGCTGCAGAGTTCCCCGGTGACCGGCGGCGTGGACGAGCAGGGCCGCCTGGTGATCGCCAGCTATCCGCGTCGCGCCAAGTCGGTGAACATCCGCCGCACCGGGCGCGCCAGTGTGGTGGTGCTCTCCGACGAGTTCAACGACGCCTACGTGCAGATCGACGGGCCCGCCGAGGTGATCGACCTGCCCGACGCCGTGGAGCCGCTGGTCGACTACTTCCGCGCGGTCGCGGGGGAGCACCCGGATTGGGACGAGTATCGGGAAGCGATGGTCAAGCAGGGCAAGTGCCTGATCCGGGTCACTCCGCAGCGCTGGGGTCCGGTGGCGACGGGTGGGTTCCCGCCGTCGTGAGCGAGGCCAGTGTGTAGAGCCGCACCCGGCCCGGCACGGTGGCGTGGCATTGCGACAGCAGTGGCTCCGAGAGCTCCTCGTTGAGCACCACCTCGACCGGGGCGGGGTCGGCGTCGAGCACCACCCGGATGGTGCCGTCACCCGGCTCGACACTCAACGGCGGGAAGGCGGCGATGCGGTCGTCGCCGAACTCCTCGCGGGCGAAATGCTGTGCGGCCTGGACAGCGTGGGGAAGCGACGTGCGTCCGCGCAGGTACCGGTTGTCCAGCCGACCGTCCAGGTAACGGCTCACCAGCTCGGCCGCGTCGGCCTGGTCCACCCGCCCGTAACACAGCCCCGTGGGCAGCACCAGCATGGTCGCCGCGAACCGATCACCGCCCAGATGGGAGCACTCCCAGGCTAATTCGGGATACGCAGCCGAGATCGCCGAAGCAGCCGACCGGCCGCGCACCGCGCAGCACATGTCGTGGCGGCCGTGGGCGCAGACCGCGACGAGCGGGTCGGTCGCGGCGGTGCCGTCGGATCCATCCAGTGCGATGTCGAGGTACTCGCGCGGATCGGTGACCTCGCCGCCGTGCAACACTTCGCCTCCGACGGCGCACTGCGCGATGAACCAGCGCCACCGTGGCGTGGCCTTCCGGCGGCCGTGCTTGCGGATCGCCGCGATCCGCATGCCCGCTGCCTCTGCGCGCCGCACGACGGCCAGCCCCAGCTGCGGGTCGATACAGGCAGGCGAGTCCAGGAACGCCGAACGTCCCCAGCCACCTGCCAATTCGAGCAGCAGCCACGATGTACCCGCCGACGCCGTCCCGTACATCGGGTCGTTGCGGGCCAGCGACTGGTCGCTGCAGCCCTGCCCGGCTCTGCTCATCGGGAAGGTGACGGGACGACGACTGCTTCCCTGAGCAGGCGCCGGATCAGAACCGCACCGTCAGCGGGATCGAGCCCCGGTAGGGCGGCGGCCCGCACCACCCCGCCGCGGTGCAGTGCGCGCAGCGCCTCGGCGCAGGATATGGGGAACGTAATGGTCCGGTCGGGAAGCTGCAGCGCAACCCGGCCGCCTTCGGAACTGTTCAGGCGGGCCGTCAAGCCGCGGCGCCAGCACACGTCGACCTCGGCGTCGGCGGCGGCGGACAGCGTGGCCAACGGCCGGACCGCGACGGGTCGGGTCAGTCCGGCGTGCCGGTCGGACAGTCGCGCGGCCGCGCCGGTGCTCAGGGCTGCCGCGTTGTCCCGTAGTGCCGCTACCACCTCGGCCATCACCTTGGTGACCGTGGCGACCGTCTCGTCGTGATCGGCGGCCGCGATACCCATCGGCAGGGATCGGCGGAACGCCTCGACGGTGGACAGTTCGTCGAGCACCGCGCGAGCCACGTCGAGACAGGTGGTGGCCGAGACACCGATGGTCAGGTGAATCGATGTGGTGTCGAGCGCCTGCGCCGCGTGCAGCCAGCCTCTGGGCAGGTACAGGGCGTCTCCGGCGTTCAGCACCGTGTCGATCACCGGCTCGCCGCGGACCCGTTCGCCGATTGCCGCCCGGTGCTGAGTCCACGGCTGGGACGGCAGCGGATGGGCGTGCACCGGTTCGTGCACCACCCAGCGCTTCTGTCCGGATACCTGCAGTACGAAGACGTCGTGCACGTCGTAATGCGGGTCGAAACCACGGTTGCCCGGCGGCGTGATGTAGGCATTCGCTTGCGCGGGATGTCCGAGATCGTCGACGGCGTCGCGGACAAAGTCGATCAGCGGCGGCCACAGCCGGTGCAGACCTTGGAGAACAATCGTTGCGCCTGAGGCGATTTCGGCGAGAACCTTCGCCGAGTCGACCTGATCGGCGATCTCTGCGCCGAACCCGGCCGAGCCGAGGTAGCAGTCCTTGGCGAGGATCTCGCCATCGCGAGCCAACCTGATGAACGGCGCTCTTATGCCGCGCTCGGCAATCAACTCGTCGACCGCCCCGGGAGACAGCAGGTCGCTGAAATCCCGGGGCAGGTCGACGGCTGTGCTGAGAAGCGGCCTGCGGCCCCAGTACTGTTCGGCGAACGTCCGCGCGTCGACCGCACTGCAGCGGCTCAGCATGGAATCGCCGGTCAGGCTGAGCCGTCGGCGCCGCCGTCGTGGCCCTCTGGGTTCGAGCCACCGTCGGCGGGACCCTCACCACCACCGCCGGCTGTTCCGTCGGCACCACCGTCGTGGCCTTCGGGATTGGACCCACCGTCGGCGGTGCCTTCGCCGCCCGGGGTGGAGGTCGTGATGTCGTCGTCGTCGAGCGCCATGAAAGATCCTTTCTCGAACCGCAAAAGCGCGGCGCAGTGTGATGCAGGGCTAGGTGCGAACGGAGTTGCCGCACCGACACTGAATGAAACCGGCGGAAGCGAGTGGATGTGTCCGAGTGGCCGCGGCATTTGGGTTTTGCCCGGCCGTCCGCGCTCGTCACTCCGCGCTGTGTTTGAGGACGTACCGAACGGGCATGCGGGCACCTGACCCCAAGTGGAGGAGGATTCCATGCGCGCAGTGACCTGGCACGGCCGCCGCAACGTCTCGGTCGACACCGTCCCCGATCCGCAGATCAAGGAGCCGACCGACGCGATCATCCGCGTCACCAGCACCAACATCTGCGGCTCCGACCTGCATCTGTATGAGGTGCTCGGCGCTTTCATGTCGCCGGGGGACATCCTCGGCCACGAGGCCATGGGTGTGGTCGAAGAGGTCGGCGACCAGGTCTCCGAAATCAAAGTCGGTGACCGCGTGGTGATTCCGTTCAACATCTCGTGTGGTCACTGCTTCATGTGCGGGCAGGGCCTGCAAAGCCAGTGTGAGACAACGCAAAACCGGGATCAGGGTACCGGTGCGGCGTTGTTCGGCTACTCCAAACTGTACGGCGAAGTGGCCGGCGGCCAGGCTGAGTATCTTCGGGTACCGCAAGCCAATTACACCCACATCAAGGTCCCGGTCGGCGGCTCCGACGACCGCTACGTGTATCTGTCCGACGTCTTGCCCACCGCCTGGCAAGGTTTGGAGTACGCGGACGTGCCGGACGGCGGCGCCCTGGTGGTACTCGGACTGGGACCGATCGGGTCGATGGCGTGCCGGATGGCCGCCCACCGCAACCGGCACCGGGTGATCGGCATCGACCTGGTGTCCGATCGGCTGGAGCGGGCCCGCCCCTACTGCGAGGAGGTCATCGACCTTCGCGAGGGTGATGTGGTGGAACGCGTGCTGGATCTGACCGACGGCCGCGGCGCCGACTCCGTCATCGACGCCGTCGGGATGGAGGCACACGGGTCGCCTGTGGCCGAGTTCGCGCAGACCGCAGCGGGATACCTGCCATCACCGTTGGGGCGGGCGGTCATGCGTAGCGCCGGAATGGATCGGCTGGCGGCGCTGCACACCGCGATCGCGGTGGTTCGCCGAGGCGGGACGGTGTCGCTGTCGGGTGTCTACGGCGGTGCCGCGGATCCGATGAACCTGATGGTGATGTTCGACAAGCAGATTCAGCTCCGGATGGGCCAGGCCAACGTCAAGCGCTGGATCCCCGACATCATGCCACTGCTCACCGATGACGATCCGCTGGGCGTGGACACCTTCGCCACCCATCGGCTTGCGCTGTCGGACGCTCCGAAGGCTTACGAGACCTTCCAGAAGAAGGCCGACGGTATGTTCAAAGTGGTTCTCAAACCGTAGGTTTGGGGCCCAGTAGCGCCAGGGACACGGCCAGCGCGGGCTCAATGATGTCGCCGGCCGGGTCGCCGTCCTCCATGGTTTGCGCGGTGAGTTCGCGCAGGCCGCCCACCAGGATGACCGCCATCGCATGGGAGATCGGCGGCAGGCCGGCGGTCCGGAATCCGTCGTTGCCGGAAAGGTCGACGATCATCGTGGCGAGCCGGGCGAACCCCCGGCGCAGGGTGGGGCGGGCGTATTCACCCAGCGCGGGAAGTTCCCGGATCCAGCTCAGCGTGATGGCCCGCCGCTCGTCGATGTGCTCGACGTAGGTGACGACAGCCTGGCGGATCTGCTCGTGCCAGGGCGCGTGCGGATCGACGGCAGCGCTGATGGTCTCGACGAGCTCGTCGTTGTTGGCGGTCAGCAGCTCGGCGAAACAGTCTTCCTTGGTGGCGAACTCGCTGTAGAAGGTGCGCTTGGAGGTGCGGGCGTACCGGACGATGTCGGCGACTGTGGAGTCGCGGTAGCCGCGTTCTTCGATGGACGCGGCCAGGCCGTCGAGCAACCGCCGGCGGAAGTCGTCGTTGCGGCCGACGGCAGGAGCTTCGGGAACTGTTGTCGTGGTCACCCGGACCTCCTTTCCCACGCCACTCTTGTCACGGCTGGTACCGAAGGGTACCGTACCCCACAAGTCAGTGGTACAACGCAGTACCACGCTATATCTGGAGGGCCTCACCCATGAGCCAAGCGCCAACCGTCGTCGCGCCGATCCGTGCCGAACCGAAGTTGCCGCCTTCGCAAGGAGTGCCGAATACGCTGTTCAGCCTTGCGTTCATGGTGGCCCGCCGACCCACGACCGACTGGCTGACCCGACGCTACGGTCGCTGTGTCACGGTCCGGATCCCGGTCTTCGGCAACACCGTCGTGGTTTCGGATCCCGCGCTGACCAAGCAGATCTTCACCAGCAGTCCGGACGTCCTCTACAACATCCAGCCAAACCTGAGTCGGCTGCTGGGCCCGGGCTCGGTCTTCGCTCTCGACGGGGCCGAGCACCGCGCGCGGCGCAAGCTGCTCACCCCGCCGTTTCACGGCAAGAGCATCCGGGCCTACGAGCAGATCGTGGTGGAGGAGACCCTGCGCGAGATCGAATCCTGGCCGCAGGGAACCGAATTCGCCACGCTCGAGCCGATGATGCACATCACTCTGAACATCATCCTGCGCGCGATCTTCGGCGCCGACGGCCTCGAACTGCAGCGCCTGCGTGCGCTCATCCCGAAGTGGGTGACGCTGGGCTCGCGGCTGGCCGTGCTGCCCTCGCCGAAACGCGAAATGCCGTGGACGCCATGGGGAAGGCTGGTCCAATACCGCCGGGAGTACGAGGGCCTGGTGGACACCCTGATCAGCCGGGCGCAGAGCGACCCCAATCTCGAGGACCGCACCGACGTGCTGTCGCTGTTCCTGCGGAGCACCTACGACGACGGCTCGCCGATGACACGCGGTGAGATCGGCGACGAACTGCTGACTCTGCTGGCCGCCGGCCACGAGACCACCGCGTCCACGCTGGCGTGGGCGTTCGAGCGGATCTCCCGCCACCCCGAGGTGTTGAGCCGGTTGGTCGCCGAGGCCGACACCGAGGACAACTCCTACCGGCAGGCCACGATCCTGGAAGTCCAGCGCAATCGGACGGTGATCGACTTCTCCGGCCGGCATGTCCAGGTGCCGAGCTACGAACTCGGTGAATGGATGGTGCCGCAAGGCTATTCAGTGATGGTCAGCCTGTGCCAGCTGCACGAGAACCCGGAGATGTTCGAAGATCCGGAGCGCTTCGACCCGCTGCGGTTCCTCGACACCAGGCCGAACACGTTCGCCTGGGTCCCGTTCGGCGGCGGTACCAGACGCTGCATCGGCGCGGCCTTCGCCAACATGGAGATGGACGTCGTCCTACGTACGGTATTGCGGCACTTCACGATTGCGACCACCACCGCGCCGGGGGAGAAGTGGCACTCCCGGGGCGTGGCATTCACCCCGAAAAAGGGTGGGCGCGTCATCGTGCACCGACGGGCCTAGCATCGCGACGAGTGTGCGTCCTGATACGCGAACGCCGGTGCGTCGCGTACGAATCCGCACACTGGGCGCGAGGGCTCGAGAGCGAAGGCTAGACCTGGGCTCGCTTCGGTAGCTTCCACCCAGCCCGCGGGAAGTGGCAGGTGTAGCCGTTCGGGTAGTGCAGCAGGTAGTCCTGATGCTCCGGCTCGGCATCCCAGAAGTCACTGGCCGGCGTCACCTCGGTGACCACCTTGCCCGGCCATAGCCCGGAGGCGTCGACGTCGGCGATGGTGTCCAGCGCGACCTGCTTCTGCTCGTCGTCGAGGTAGAAGATCGCCGACCGGTAGCTGGTCCCGACGTCATTACCCTGCCGGTTCTTCGTGCTCGGATCGTGGATCTGGAAGAAGAATTCCAGCAGCGCGCGGAAATCGGTCTGCGCCGGGTCGTACTCGATCTCGATCGCCTCGGCGTGGCCGGGATGGTTGCGATAGGTGGGGTGATCGTTCTGGCCGCCGGTGTAGCCCACCCGGGTGGACACCACGCCGGGCTGCTTGCGGATCAGATCCTGCATGCCCCAGAAGCAACCGCCTGCCAGGATCGCCCTCTTGGTCTGACTCATGCGTCCTCCTTGGAAGTCTCGAACAAATGCCTGTACTCGCCGTAGCCCTGCGCCTCGAGGTCGTCGAGGTGAATGAATCTCAGCGAAGCGGAGTTGATGCAGTAGCGCAACCCTCCCCGCGCGCGAGGGCCGTCTTTGAAGACGTGCCCCAGATGGCTGTCGCCCGCCGCCGAGCGCACCTCGGTGCGGACCATCAGATGGCTGAAATCCCGTTTGGTGACGACGTTTGCTTTTCCGGGGGACGTCTGGATCGGCTTGGTGAAACTGGGCCAGCCGGATCCGCTGTCGAACTTGTCGATCGAGGCGAACAATGGTTCGCCCGAGACGACGTCGACGTAGATGCCCGGCTCGTGGTTGTCCCAATACTCGCCGGTGAAGGGCCGCTCGGTCCCGTTCTCCTGTGTGACCCGGTATTGCTCCGGGGACAGCGCGGAAAGGGCAGCGGGATTGCGGTGATAATCGCGCGACATGCTCCTATCAACCTCACCGGTTGTTCGGATAGTTCCCATGTCAGAGATCCGTCAGAACCGACGCGGACTGCGGCGCGCGCGCCTCGGTGTCACAATTTGGCAGCCGGCACCGGGGCCGGTTCGAGCAGGAAAGTTTGACGCGATGCGGTTTCGCCAGATCTGCACTCCCACGCGCATGAGCGGGACCTCGTGTATCGGGTGAAGACGCTCGCGCTCTCCGGCAGCGAGTTCCACGGTGCCCAGCAGATCCGGTTGCTGCGCATCTATCTGAGCCTCACGACATTCCTCTACATCTACGGCGTGGTGTTCACCATCTGGCCGCTGCATCCGGAATTGATCTACGCGAATCCGCTCGGCGGCGTGCTGGCTATCGTGCTCGGCATCGCGGCGCTGGCCTGGCTGGCCGTCCGGCCTGACAAGCCGGCGCCGGCCACCCTGGCCGCCATCATCGCCACCCCGTTGGTGATGGCGTTCCACATCGCGATCGCCGCGGAAATCGTCTGCCTGGTCGCGCCGATGTTTCTGGCGATGTACCTGCGGGCGTTCTATCCACCCCGGCGGGCGGCGGTGCTGATCGGCTTGCTCACGGTGGCGGCCGTGGTGGCCCTGGCCATCTCGCCGGCGCCCAAGCTGGGGATCGACTACCTGATCTGGGTCATCGCGATCGTCGGCGCCGGGGAGTCGTTCGGTCTGGTGATGCGCGCGTTGGTCACGAGTGCGTGCACGGATCCGCTGACTGGTCTGCTGAACCGCGCCGGCTGGGAGATCGCCACCCGAGAGCTCCTGGCGCGCGGGCGATCAGCAAAGTCGACCATCACAGTCGTCGTCATGGACCTTGACGGCTTCAAGCAGCTCAACGACACTCGCGGGCATCTGGCGGGCGATGAGCACCTGGCCGCTCACGCGCGCCGGTGGCGCGACCTGATGCCGCGCGATGCCGTGTTGGCGCGGCTCGGCGGTGACGAGTTCGCCGCATGCATAGCCGACCGTGAGGCGTCGTCGGCGCAGCGGTTCGTCGCCGACGTCGGGCTGCACACTCCCGACACCAGCGTCGGGGTGGCGTCGCAGCCCGGCGACACCGCCGACATCGCGGTGCTCTATGCCGCCGCAGACGCCGAGTTGTATGCCGCCAAGGGCCGCAACCGCCGCAAGACCGACCGCTGAGCTGCAATCGGGACGGTTTGCCACATGCCTACTAGAACATGTTCTAGTTTGACTCTGTGGCGCGATTCTCTCGTGAAGAACTGACGGAAGCTTTTGCGACGTTCGAGCAGACGGTCGCCGACGCGGCCCGCTCGCACGACTGGGATGCCTGGGTGAGTCACTACACCCCCGACGTCGACTACATCGAGCACGCGATGGGCACGATGAAAGGCCGCGACGAAGTCCGGGCCTGGATCACCAAGACCATGGGCAGCTTCCCCGGCGGCTACATGACCGAGTTCCCGTCGCTGTGGGCCGTATTCGACGAGGAGACCGGGCGGGTGATCTGCGAGCTGGACAATCCGATGCGCGACCCCGGTGACGGCACGATCATCAGCGCTACCAACATCTCGATCGTCACCTACGCCGGCGACGGCCTCTGGTCGCGCCAGGAGGACATCTACAACCCGCTGAAGTTCCTGCAGGCCAGCATGAGGTGGTGCCAAAAGGCCGAGAAGCTCGGCACCCTCGACGAGGAGGCGGCCGCCTGGATGCGCGCGAACGGCGGATTCAAGTGAGCGCCCCCAAGCTCGTCATCGGGGCCAACGGGTTCCTCGGCTCGCACGTCACCCGGCAGCTGGTCGCCGACGGGCATCAGGTGCGAGTCATGGTGCGTCCGAACGCGTCCACCATCTCCATCGACGACCTCGACGTGCAGCGCTTCGTCGGCGACATCTGGGACAACGACGTGCTGCGCGAGGCGATGGCCGGCGTCGACGACGTCTACTACTGCGTGGTCGACGCTCGAGGCTGGCTCAGCGATCCGGCACCGCTGTTCCACACCAACGTCGAGGGCACGCGAAATGTCCTGGATGTGGCCAGAACCGCTGGCCTGCACCGCTTCATCTTCACCAGCAGCTACGTGACCGTCGGGCGCCGTCGCGGCCGTACGGTCACCGAAGCCGACATCATCACCGACCGCGGACTCACCCCGTACGTCCGGTCCCGGGTGCAGGCCGAAGAACTGGTGCTGCGGTACGCCCGCGAACACGGCCTGCCCGCGATCGCCATGTGCGTATCCACGACCTACGGCGGCGGCGACTGGGGGCGAACCCCGCACGGCGCCATCATCGCCGGGGCAGCCTTCGGCAAGCTGCCGTTCGTGATGGGCGGTATCGAACTCGAGGCCGTCGGCGTCGACGACGCTGCCCGCGCGATGATCCTGGCCGCCGAGCGCGGCCGGGTCGGGGAGCGCTATCTGATCTCGGAGAAGATGATCAGCAACGCCGAAGTGGCCCGCATCGCGGCCCTGGAGGCGAACATGCCGCCGCCGACGAAGACGATCCCGCTGCCGCTCGCCTATGCGCTGGCCGCGCTGGGCACCGCCAAAGCCCGGCTGCAGAAGACCGACGAGAAATTGTCGCTGGGCTCGCTGCGGTTGATGCGCGCGGAGGGACCGCTGGATTGCAGCAAGGCCGTCCAGGAATTGGGCTGGCAGCCGCGGCCCGTCGAGGAATCCATCCGCGAAGCCGCGCGCTTCTGGGTCGGGTTGCGCGAGGCAAAACGGCAGGCGAAGGCAAGCCGGTCGGAGTGATCGGGCTCGGAATGATCGGGCACTGAACCCGCCCGCGGGCGAATACGTGTCCCGCGTATGACGCCACGCATCTT
Source organism: Mycolicibacterium aromaticivorans JS19b1 = JCM 16368 (assembly GCF_000559085.1). NCBI lineage: Bacteria > Bacillati > Actinomycetota > Actinomycetes > Mycobacteriales > Mycobacteriaceae > Mycobacterium > Mycolicibacterium aromaticivorans. The sequence goes on from NZ_JALN02000001.1 coordinate 2,831,048, forward strand.
CGCCTTGTCCGTCGCCATCGCATTCGCTGCTGTTCTCCTGGTGGCGGCGTGCTCGGCGGGAACCACAGCCTCACCGTCGTCCGCTCCGCCCGCGGCCGGCCCGACGATCAGCATCGCCGACATGAAATTCAGCTCGCCCGGCCCGGTTTCGCCCGGCGCCACCGTCACGGTCACCAATGCCGACGGCGTAGAGCACACCGTCACCGCCGACTCCGGCTCCGGCTTCAACGTCGAGGTCGGCGAGAAGGGGACGGCCACCTTCACCGCGCCCAGCACGCCGGGAACCTACCCCTACCACTGCACCTATCACCCGGCGATGCACGGACAACTCGTCGTTCAGTGAGGGCGGTCAACGGTCATGGCGTGCCGCTAGATTCTTGCCATGGCCACAATCAACGGCGCCGTGTCGCACTGGTTCACCGAGCTTCCCCCGCCGCGTCCCGCCCTACCCGGTGACCGCGACGCCGACGTCTGCATCGTCGGTGCGGGCTACACGGGGCTGTGGACCGCCTACTACCTGAAGAAAGCCGACCCCTCGCTGCGGATCGTGGTGTTGGAGGCCCGGTTCGCCGGGTTCGGCGCCTCCGGGCGCAACGGCGGCTGGCTGTCCGGCCTGGCACCCGGCCACCGCGGGCTGCTGGCCAAGAAGTACGGCCGCTCCAACGTCGTCGCCTGGCAGCAGACCCTCAATGCCGCCGTCGACGAGGTGATCGAGGTGGCATCCCTCGAAGGCATCGAGGCCGACATCGTCAAGGGCGGCAATCTCGAGGTGGCCCGAAACCCCTCGCAGGCCCGCCGACTGCGCGCCGCGGCCGACGAGGACCGCGAGTGGGGCACCGACGGCATCGAACTGCTGACCGCCGCCGAAGCAGCCGAGCGGATCAGGGTGGACGGCCTGGTGCTCGGGATGTTCAACCCGCACTGCGCCCGTATCCAGCCGGCCAAGCTGGCCCGCGGCCTCGCCGACGTCGTGGAGCGCCTCGGTGTCACGATCCATGAACAGACCCCGGTGAGCGCGATCAGCCCGGGCCGCGCGGAAACCCCGCGCGGCGTGGTGCGCGCGCCGATCGTGCTGCGGGCCACCGAGGGCTTCACCGCCCGGATGCGCGGATTGCGGCGGCGCTGGCTGCCGATGAACAGCGCGATGATCGCGACCGAGCCGATGTCCGACGACCTCTGGGCGACTATCGGCTGGGCGGGCCGGGAAACGCTGGGCGATCTGGCGCACGGGTTCTTCTACGCTCAGCGCACCGCCGACAATCGGATCGCGATCGGCGGCCGGGCGGTGCCGTATCGCTACGCCTCCCGTATCGACAACGACGGTGCGGTCGGCGCGGTCACCATCGCCTACCTCACCGGGGTGCTCAACACCGCGCTGTCGCAGACCCGCGGGGTGCCGATCGCCCACGGCTGGTGCGGCGTGCTGGGCGTCCCCCGGGACTGGTCAGCCGGAGTCAGCCTCGATCCGGCCACCGGGCTCGGCGAGGCGGGCGGCTACGTCGGCCACGGTGTGACGGCGACCAACCTGGCCGGCCGGACGCTGACCGACCTGGTGCTCAAACGGTCCACTCCGTTGACCGCGCTGCCCTGGGTCGGTCACCACTCGGCCACCTGGGAGCCCGAGCCGTTTCGCTGGCTCGGGGTACGTGGCATGTACACCGCCTACAAGCTGGCCGACCGGCACGAAGACGGCGGGCGGCCGTCGACCTCGCCGATCGCCGTGATCGCGGATGCGATCGCCCGGCGGCCCTGACGCCACGCGATCTAACGTGGGAATCGTGAGTGCACGGCGGTGTTGCACCAACTACGCCGACTCCGGAGGAGACACCGATGAGCACACGTGAGATCAAGCAGCCGACCGCCGATCACCCGATCACGATCAGCCCGACCGCCGGCCGGGTGCAGGTCCGGGTCAACGGCGAACTCGTCGCCGACACCCGCGCCGCGCTCGGTCTGGCCGAATCCACCTATCCCGTGGTGCAGTACATCCCGCTCGGCGATGTCGACCCGGCGGTACTGGCCTGCACCGACACTCGCACCTACTGCCCGTATAAGGGCGAGGCCAGCTACTACAGCGTCACCGCGGGGGACGTGACGGTCGAGGACGCGATCTGGACCTACAAGGAGCCCTACCCGGCGGTCGCCGCGATCGCGGGACACATCGCGTTCTACCCGAACAAGGCCGACATCAGCGTCGCGCCGGACTGACAGGTGCCCCCGGACTCGGTGCGGGAGCGCATCCTGACTTTCCCCGGGCCGGCCAGCCCGGGTTTGACGCTGGCGCCGCAACGCCGCGGGCCCGGTGATCCGTGCTACCAGCTCGACGCCGAGCGAGCGATCTGGCGCACGAGCCTGCAAGCCAGCGGGCCGGTGACAGCCCGGATCTATCGCACCGCTCCCGACACGGTCGGGTGCCGGGCGTGGGGTGACGGCGCCGACGAGTTCATCGAGGCGCTGCCCGCTCTGCTGGGCGTCGACGACGACCCTGGCGGCTACCGCCCGCGGCACCCGGTCATCCAGGCCGCCGTCAAGCGGGTGCCCCATCTGCGCCTCGGCCGCACCGCACGGGTGCTCGAGGCGTTGATCCCCGCGGTGATCGAGCAACGCGTGCCGGGCGCCGACGCATTTCGGGCCTGGCGGCTGCTGGTCACCAAGTTCGGCAGCCCCGCGCCGGGCCCCGCGCCTGCACGGATGCGGGTGCCGCCGGCCGCTGACGTCTGGCGGCGCATCCCGTCGTGGGAGTTCCACCGCGCCAACGTCGATCCAGGCCGCGCCCGCACCATCATCGGATGCGCACAGCGCGCGGACGCGCTGGAACGGTTGTCGGGCCGGCCCACGACCGCGGCCCGCGACGCGCTCACCACGCTGCCGGGCGTTGGGGTCTGGACGGCGGCCGAAACCGCGCAACGCGCTTTCGGTGACACCGATGCGCTGTCGATCGGGGACTACCACATTTCGAAGATGGTCGGCTGGACGCTGATCGGCACCCCCGTCGACGACGCAGGCATGGTGGAGTTGCTGGAGCCGGAACGTCCGCAGCGGTACCGCGCGATCCGGTTGCTCGAAGCCAGCCGGCTTGCGTACAAGCCGCGGTTCGGCGCACGGCTGCCGGTGCAGCACATCAGTAATTTGTGACGCAGCTCTTACATCCGGTTACCACCACGGCAACCCGGGTATGTGGCGGACGAGAAGCCAGCGCGCGAAAGGAGCCAGTGATGCGTGCCAAGTTCACCGTCCCCGGAATGACCGAAGCCAAGGCTCGTAAGGTGACCGATCTCCTGCAGAAGCAGTTGAGCACCTACAACGACCTACACCTCACGCTGAAGCATGTGCACTGGAATGTGGTCGGCCCCAACTTCATCGGCGTGCACGAGATGATCGACCCGCAGGTCGATCTGGTGCGTGGCTATGCCGACGAAGTCGCCGAACGGATCGCGACTCTGGGCGCGTCGCCGCAGGGCACCCCGGGTGCGATCCTCAAGGACCGCACATGGGACGACTACAGCGTCGGGCGCGACACCGTGCAGGCCCACCTGGCCGCAGTCGATCTGGTGTACGACGGCGTCATCGAGGACCTGCGCAACAACATCGAGGCAACCGAGGAACTCGACCCGGTTACCCAAGACATCCTCATCGGCCACGCCGCCGAACTGGAGAAATTCCAGTGGTTCGTGCGAGCCCACCTCGAAAATGCCGGGGGCACTTTGTCCCACGAGGGCAAGTCGACGGAGAAGGGCGCGGCCAAGGCTGCGAAGGCGAAAAGCTAGGCCTTCGACTCCAGCGCGTCGTCGCGGACCGGACGGTCCGCAAGCTCCTCGGCGCGGCCGAACAGCAGCGGGTAGAGCGCACCCGCCAGGGCCGCGCCGGCGAGCGGCGCCAGCCAGAACACCCAGAGCTGGGCAGGTGCGCCGTTGCCGTTGAAGAACGCGACACCCATCGAGCGGGCCGGGTTCACCGACGTGTTCGAGATCGGGATCGAGATCAGGTGGATGAGCGTCAGCATCAAGCCGATTGCCAAACCCGCGAAGCCTTTTGGTGCCCGGTCGTCGGTGGCGCCCAGGATCACCAGCAGGAACAGGAAGGTCAGAAGCGCCTCGGCGATCACTACCGCGGCCAGCGAGTAGTGGAACGGTGAATGCTCACCGAATCCGTTGGCGGCCATGTGGCCGGTCGGCGTGAAACCGGCTCTGCCCTTGGCGATCCAGTAGATCACCGCGCCGGCGGCCAGGCCACCGACAACCTGCACCGCCCAGTACGCCGGTAGCGCCTTCCACTCGACGCGCCGTGCCAGGGCCGCGCCGAACGTGACTGCCGGGTTGAAGTGGCCACCCGAAATCGTTCCGAACGCATAGACGCCCACCAGCACGGTGAGGCCGAAAGCCAGCGAAACGCCGAGGAATCCGATGCCGACGGAATTGTCTTCAGCGGGGTCCGCGGCGAATACCGCTGCTCCGCAACCTCCGAAAACCAACACGAATGTGCCGATGAATTCTGCGGCCAGCCGGTGCGCCATCGTTGGAGCTCTCACTGGTTAACCCTTCTTGTCGGTCGGGTCCATCTCCTTGATGATCGCAGGGCGCAGCCCACGAAAGCATCGAACTTTGCTGAATCGTGTTGAGACGGTGACCTGCTAGCCGGTGAAGTCGTCGCGCGGCCGAGGCACCTCGTGCGCCGAATCGGCCACCCGCTGGGCGCCGGCGCTGTCTCGATTGAGTCGCTGTGCCTTGTAGATCGATACCGGCGTGCGTGAGATGAGGAGGTAAGCGATCCCGACCGCGACGAGGGCGCACGGTATGACCGAGAAGGAACCGGTCATTTCCGCGACCATGATCATCACGGCAAGTGGTGCGTGAGCGACGCTTCCGAAGCACGCCATCATGCCGACCACCACAAAGAGACCGGGGCTGGCGGGTAGGCCCGGCAGCCCGATGTCGTGCCCGAGCCGCCAGATCGCGGCGCCGACGAATGCGCCGATCACGACACCGGGGCCGAAGATGCCTCCGGAACCGCCGGTGCCGATCGACAACGACGTTGCGATGATCTTGGCGAGCGGAAGCAACAGCACGATCCACAGCGGGATGGACAGCAGAGTGCTTGTGTCGGAGGCTTTTTGCGCCCATCCGTATCCGCTTGCAAGTACCTGCGGGATGGCGAGTGCGAGGAGCCCGACGAGGAGTCCGCCGACCGCCGGCTTTATGACCTTGTTGCCCGGTAGCTTGGCGGTCACCGAGACGGTGCCGTAGAAGATTCGTGCGTAGAGGTATCCGAACGCCGCGGCGACGATGCCCAGTACGACGAACCAGATGAGGATCGCCGGTTGATGGAATCGGAAGTCGGAGGCCACGTAGCCGAACAGCGGCTCGAATCCGAGGATCGATCCGAACACGGAGAATGCAGTGGCCGAGGTGATGAATCCCGGGACCAGAACCTTGTAGTCGAAGTCCTCGCGATAGACGATCGAGGCTGCGAGTACGGCGCCTCCGAGTGGCGCCCCGAAGATCGCGCCGATCCCCGATCCGATGCCGAGCGATACGGCGATCCGTCCGTCGTCATCGCTGAGGTTGAGCCAACGCGTCATCAGCGAGCCGAAGCCGGCCGAGATTTGTGCGGCGGGTCCTTCCCGCCCGCCGGAACCTCCAGAACCGATCGTCAACGCGCTGGCGATCGTCTTCACCACGATCGTCCGGCCCCTGATCGTCCGAGGGTCGGTGTGGACCGCCTCGATTGCAGAATCTGTTCCGTGGCCCTCGGCTTCAGGGGCGAATCTGGCCACGATCCACGCCGAAACCAGCGCGCCGCCGAAGGTCACCAGCGGTATGGCCCAAGGACGGACGAAGCCGGGTGATCCCGGCTGGCCGCCGTCGCCGACCGGCTTGGGGATCTGATAGCCGCCGACATAACCGAGCAGAAATTGGCCGGTGTAGTCGAGCGCGAGATAGAAGGTGACGGCTCCCAGTCCGGCGATGACGCCGATAGAGATGCCGAGGATCAACCATTTCCGTAGATAGCCGGACCGGCGAATGAAAGCGCCCAACGGTCCGCCCGGTTCGACGTCACGATTCTGACGCGGCCGCGGCATGGTGTGAGGCTAGCAGGCTTAGTGGACCGCTGACGCGAATCCAGCCGCGATCTCACGAATCACATTGCAGATCAATGGATATCGATCGCACCACGTCCTTGTCGGGGAGCCATTTGCGATTGACCGGCCCGTTCAGGCCGAGCGTCGCGGCGACAGCTCGATTAGGAAGCAGTGTGCAACTATTCCATACTGCATGAGTGCCTGATGGACTCGGAATGCCGCGAAGAATCCCGATGGCTAGTCGCAACGTGGTGGTCGGCTGGCTGCGCGACAGTCCGTCGGCGCTGGTGGCCCTTGCGGTAGCCGTCGGCGCGGTAACGGGTCTGGGTGCGGTTGGGTTCAGGTACCTGATCACCTTTTTCACCAGGATGTTCACCGGTTACGACGACTATTCCGGACTGGGGCGGATACCGAGTGCGCATTGGCCGGGTCTGGGTATCTGGTTCCTGCTCCTGACCCCCGTGATCGCGGGGGCGATCTATGGCCCCATCGTGCACAAGTTTGCACCGGAGGCGCGTGGGCACGGGGTGCCCGAAGTGATGTATGCCGTCAGCCACAAGGGTGGCCGCATTGCGCCGCAGGTCAGCCTGGTCAAGGCGCTGGCCTCGGCGTTGTGCATCGGCGGCGGTGGGTCGGTCGGTCGGGAAGGGCCGATCGTGCAGATCGGCTCGGCGGCCGGCTCCACGATCGCCCAGATCCTTCGGCTCGACACCCCACGGGTCCGGCTTCTGGTCGCTTGCGGGGCCGCGGCCGGAATCTCGGCAACCTTCAACGCGCCGCTGGCCGGTCCGTTCTTCGCCATGGAACTCATCCTTCGGGACTTCGCCGCCCAGTCGTTCGGCGCGGTCGTGCTGTCGAGTGTCACCGCTGATGTCGTGGGTCGGGCCATGCTGGGCAACCAGCCGTTTCTCTCGCTGCCGTCGTTCGCCGTGCACAGCGTGTCCGAATACTTCCTTTATGCGGCGCTCGGCGTAGCGGTCGGCGTGGTCGGAGTGGCGTTCTCGAAGATCCTCTACCGCGTGGAAGACCTGTGCGACTGGTTGTGGCGTGGGCCGGAATGGGCCAGACCCGCGGTCGGTGGGCTGCTCCTCGGCGGCGTTCTGCTGGCTCTGCCTCAGATGTATGGCGTCGGCTATCCAGTCCTGGAGAACGCGGTCGAAGGCCGGTATGTCATCGGTATGTTGCTGCTCCTCATGGTGGGCAAGATGTTCGCGACCAGCCTCACCATCGGGATCGGCGGCTCCGGCGGAGTTTTCGCGCCGACCCTCTTCGTCGGCGCCATGGCGGGCACAGCGTTCGGCACAGTGGCCCATAGCCTTTTTCCAACGCTCACCGAAAGCGCGGGGGCATACGGCTTGATCGGGATGGGCGCAGCCCTGGCCGGCGCGACACGAGCGCCGATCACCGCTGTCGTGATCCTGTTCGAACTCACCGGCGAGTACTCGATCATCCTGCCGCTGATGGCAGCGGTGGTAATGGCTGCCGGCACAGCACATCTGCTGTCGAAGGACACCATCTACACGGCCAAGCTGTGGCGTCGGGGCGTCGATCTCGACAAGCCGCCGGCCGAACTGCCCGACCTGCGTGCGGCGGATCTCGCTGTTCCCGCGCCCGAGCCGCTGGCGGTGGACAGTTCGATGACCGCCGCCGCCAAGGCGCTGTCGCAGACGACGTTCGGCATGTTGCCCGTGGTGACCAACGACGGGCAGTACGCCGGATGTGTCACCGCCCAGGACGTGGCCGAGGCGCTTGATGAGGCGGATGCCCCCACCACGGTGTCGGACTTGGTCAAGCCGGTGGCCGCCATAGCTTCTGACGCCGATGTCCGCCGTATCCTCGATGCGCTCAAGGGTCGAGGAGGCAGTGGTCTGCCCGTGCTGGACCCGGACCGAACCTGCCTTGTCGGATGGGTCACCTATGAGGCGGTGCTCGCCCGGCTGCACCCGTAAACCGGGTCAGGCCCGCCCGGGGCCGTGCGCAGCGCTGCTGCTGATCGACTTCTACTCACCTGATGAATCCGAGCCTGCCCGCGGTGTGACGTAGCGCTCTTGCATATACCGGTAGGGGTATATACCGTGGATAGCGGGATACCCCCCCTGGTATAACTTCGGAAGGGCCGGTGAATGCGATGGTGGCGTTGACGGTGGCACTGGCGGTTGCGGTCGGCATCTCTCTGGGGCTGCTCGGAGGCGGCGGTTCGATCCTCACGGTGCCGCTACTGGCCTACGTGGCCGGCATGGACGCCAAGCACGCCATCGCGACGTCACTGCTGGTGGTCGGCGTGACCAGTGCCGTGGGAGCGATCTCACATGCCCGCGCCGGGCGGGTGCAGTGGCGAACCGCCCTGCTGTTCGGCTCGACGTCCATGGTGGGTGCCTACAGCGGGGGGCAACTGACCCGGTTCATCTCCGGTGACGCGCTGCTTGTGGCGTTCGCGGTGATCATGGTGGTCACCGCGATCGCGATGCTGCGCGGTCGCAGAACGCCGACCGCCACTGCGCATACCGGCGCTGCACTGCTCGCCAAGACCGCCGCCCTGGGCCTCGGTCTGGGTCTGGTCACAGGAACCGTCGGTGCCGGGGGCGGATTCCTGGTGGTTCCGGCGCTGGTGCTGCTCGGCGGGCTGGCGATGCCTGCCGCCGTGGGAACGTCGCTCGCGGTCATCGCGATGAACTCATTCGCCGGTCTGGCCGGCTACCTGTCGGTCGTGCAGATCGACTGGGCCACGGCACTCATGGTGACCGCCGCCGCCGTCGTCGGCGCACTGATCGGTTCGAGGTTCGCCGCGAAGGTCAACCCCGAGGTACTGCGCAAGGCATTCGGCTGGTTCGTCCTGATCATGGCCTCGGTCATCCTTGGCCAACAGCTCGATCCGATCGTCGGCTACGTCGGCGTCGCGCTCACCGGTGTTGTACCCGCATTCATGTTCGCGTGCAACCACATTGCCGCGTGCCCCCTGCACGGCCTGCTGGCCCGAACCACGGCTGCGGCCGGCTCAAGCTGATCGTCCCGGAGAAAGGAACCGCAATGAAATTCATTCAGTACTACCTGGACTGCCTGTCGCATGCGTCTTACCTGATCGGTGACGAATCCACGGGCCGTGCCGTCGTCGTCGATCCACAGCGCGATGTGTCCGAGTATCTCTCCGACGCCGAAGAACTCGGCATGCGAATCGAACTCGTCATCGAGACGCACTTCCATGCCGACTTCCTGTCCGGCCACCTGGAATTGGCCAAGGCCACCGGTGCCAAGATCGTCTACTCCTCGGTCGCGGAAGCGGAATTCGACTTCATGGGCGTCGCTGACGGCGAGCGCTACTCCCTGGGCGAGGTGCAGTTGGAGTTTCGGCACACCCCGGGGCATACCCCCGAGTCGTTGAGCATCGTGGTCTACGAGCATTCCGGCGACACCGAGCCCTACGGCGTGCTGACCGGCGACACCTTGTTCATCGGCGATGTGGGTCGTCCCGACCTGCTGGCGTCCATCGGATTCAGCCGTGAGGAACTTGCCGACAAGCTGTACGACTCGCTGCACGACAAGTTGATGACGCTGCCAGATTCCACCCGGGTCTATCCGGCGCACGGGGCGGGATCGGCATGCGGTAAGAATCTTTCGACCGATCTCTGGTCGACCATGGGTGAGCAGCGGATGACGAACTACGCGCTGCGAGCGCCCGACAAGGCGACCTTCATGGACCTCGTCACCGCGAACCAACCACCAGCGCCGGGCTACTTCGTCTACGACGCCATCCTCAACCGCAAGGATCGCGACCTGCTGGACGAGACAAAGCCACCGCGCTCGATGACGTATGCCGAGGTGCGTGCGGCAGTGGCGGGCGGAGCGGTTCTGGTCGACGGACGTGCGCCCGAGGAGTTCGCGCTGGGTCACCTGCGCGGCGCCGTCAACATCGGATTGGACGGCCGCTACGCCGAATTCGCCGGCTCGGTGGTCAAACCCGACAACGACATCGTGTTGATGACGGAGCCGGGTCAGGAGCTGGAAGGGAAAAACCGCTTGGCCCGAATCGGTTTCGACCGGGTCATCGGCTACCTCGCCGCGCCGTACGAGGTGATGTTCACCCATCGCGACGACGTCGAGGTGGCGTCCCGGCTGACTGCCAGTGGACTCGGGGATCGCATCGCCGAGGTGCCGGAGCTGCAACTGGTCGACGTCCGCAATCCGGGCGAAGCGGCCGCCGGCATGGTGAGTGGCGCGGTCAACATCCCGGTGGGCCAGCTGCCCGACCGGGTGGGCGAGCTCAACCCCCACAAGCCCACCGTCGTGTATTGCGCCGGCGGCTATCGGTCCTCGGTCGCGGCCAGCCTGCTCCGCAACCGCGGATTCGATGACGTCAGTGATCTGCTCGGCGGCTACACCGCGTGGGACGACGTCGTACAGAAAGCATGACGTTCAGAAAGCCTGATGTTCAGAAAGCCTGACGTTCAGAACGTCTGAAGCGAAAGGGAATTCGACATCCGTCACGGCTAAGCATCAGGTCGGCATGAAAGGCCCTGTCTGACCGCAGCCGGATCAGGCGTCGAGGTCTTGCTGCACCAGCTCGGCGATCGCCTTGCAGGCGGCTTCGTCCTCGGAGGCGACGGTCACCTGTGCGCCGTTGCCTGCGCCCAGGGTCATGATCATCAGTGCCGAACCGGCGTCCACCGGCTCGCCGCCGTCCACCGCCAACGTCACCGGAACTCCGGCGTTGACAGCGGCTTCCGAGATGATCGCTGCGGGGCGGGCGTGCAATCCGATCGCCGAGCCGACGATGACGGTCTTGGTGTGCATGAGACTCCTTTGTTTCGTTTGTCGTACTTCGTTGACTAGGCGATCGCCGGAGCGGCGGTCGCCTTACGGATGAACTGCTTGGCGGCGACGACGGCGACCCCGCCGACAGCGGTGCCCGCGGCCAGCGCGACCAGGAACCACACCAGGTTGCCGATCGCGAAGAACACGAAGATACCGCCGTGAGGTGCCTTCAGGGTCACATCGAAGGCCATGACCAGCGCGCCGGTGACGGCGCCGCCGGCCATCATCGACGGGATGACCCGCAGCGGATCGGCTGCGGCGAACGGGATGGCGCCCTCGGAGATGAACGAGGCGCCCAACAGCCAAGCGGCACGGCCATTCTCGCGCTCGGGCTCGCTGAACAGACCCGGCCGGATTGTGGTGGCCAGCGCCATCGCCAGCGGCGGCACCATACCGGCGGCCATCACCGCGGCCATGATGCGCAGCGACGCCGGATCGGCGACGTTGAGCCCGGCGGTGGCGAAGGCGTACGCCGCCTTGTTGACCGGGCCGCCGAGATCGAAGCACATCATCAGGCCGAGGATCACCCCGAGCAGAATCACCGAGGCCCCGGTGAGGCCATTGAGCCAGTTGGTCAGCCCCGAGGTGATCGCGGCCAGCGGGCGGCCCAACAGCAGGAACATCAGCAGGCCGACCACCAGCGATGCGCCCAGCGGAATGATCACTACCGGCATCAGACCGCGTGCCCACTGCGGCACGTTCACCTTGCTGATCCACAGTGCCGCGAAGCCGGCGATCAGGCCGCCGACGATGCCGCCGATGAAGCCGCCGCCGACGAACACCGCGACCGCGCCCGCGGTGAATCCGGGTGCGAGACCAGGCCGGTCGGCGATGGCGAACGAGATATACCCGGCCAGGGCGGGGACCAGGAAGCTGAACGCCAGACCGCCCAGGGTGAACAACACCGCACCGAGGTACTGGGTGAAGCCCCCGCTGGGCAGGTTGGTCAGCGAGTTGGTGGTGGCGATCAGGTTGCCCAGCGACTTGGTGGCGCCGTGCGGGGTGTTGGCGATGTCGTAGCCGGCGAACAGGAATCCCAGCGCGATCAGCAGACCGCCGGCGGCGACGAACGGGATCATGTAGCTGACGCCGGTCAGCAGGATCTGCCGGATCCGGGTGCCCCAGCCGACCCCGCCGGCGGGTGCATCGCCGCTCGCGGCGGCTGCGCTGCCCTCGACTCGTGCGGCCTTCGGGTTATCCGCGGCGGCAACAGCTTCCGCGATCATCGTGTCGGGTTCGTTGATGGCCCGCTTGACGCCGGAGGCGATCACCGGCTTGCCGGCGAACCGCTGCCGGTCCTTGACGCCGACGTCGGTGGCGAAGATGACGGCGTCGGCGGCGCTGATGGTCTGCGCACTCACCGGGGTGCTGCCCGAGGAGCCCTGGGTCTCCACGGTGAGGTTCACCCCCGCGCGTTCGGCGGCAAGCTTGAGGGCGTCGGCGGCCATGTAGGTGTGGGCGATTCCGGTCGGGCATGCGGTGATGGCGATGATCGACTTCGACTGCGCGGCAGGGGCTGTAGCGGCCGGCGCGGGCGCCGGCTTGGCGTTGTCGGGGTTGACCACCCCGTCGACCAGTCCCACCACGTCGTCGGCAGACTTCGCGTCCCGCAGCGACTGCACGAAGTCGGGGCGAACCAGCGCACGTGCCAGGCTGGACAGCAGCTTCATGTGCTCGGCGCCGGCACCGTCCGGCGCGGCGATCAGGAACACCAGATCCGCGGGACCGTCGGGCGCACCGAAGTCGACTTTCGGCGCCAGCCTGGCGAACCCGATCGACGGTGAGGTCACCGCGGCGGACCGGCAGTGCGGGATCGCGATACCGCCGGGAAGGCCGGTGGCCGATTGCGCCTCGCGCGCCATCGCCGCTGCCTGCAGCGCCGCGCCGTCGTTGACACGGCCGGTATCGGCAAGCCGGTTCGCGAGCCGGCCGATCACCGACTCCTTGTCCGGGCCGGCGTCGACGTCGAGCAGCACCAACTCGGTGCTGATGATCGTGGAGTTCGTCATGGTGGCCTTTCGGTGTCTAGGAGCGCGTGGAGTAGGGCGATATCGAGGTGACCGCCACCTCGTCGAGGTCGATCTGGGCCGGCGACGGCAGTGCCGAACCGGGAAGTGCCGCAGCGGCACTGCCGTAGGCAACTGCCATCTGCAGCCGGCCCGGCGCCTCGGCACCGCCGACGTCGGCGCGGACGTAACCGGCGAGGGAGGAGTCACCGGCGCCGACGGTGCTCCTGGGTGTGATCGGCGGTGGGCTGGCCAGCCAGCTGCCGGTGTCGTTCACCAGCAGCGCACCTGCGGCGCCCAGCGTGGCGAGCACGGTCTTGGCGCCGCGGTCGATCAACTGCTGGGCAGCGGCCACGACCGGGTCCGGATCACCCTGGGCCAGAGCATCTTCCAGGGTCTGGGCATCGACACCAGTCAGGCTGGCCAGCTCTTCGGAGTTCGGCTTGATCACGTCGGGGGCGGCGGTACCGAAGGCGGCGGCCAGCGCAGCCAGCGGCGCGTCGGAGGTGTCCACCGCGACTTTGCAGTCGTAGGGCTGCAATTGGGCGACCACGTCGGCGTACCAGTCGTCGGGTACACCGGGCGGCAGCGATCCCGACAGCACCACCCACCGCGCGCGGGCGGCGTGATCCAGGATCGCCTGAGTCAGCGCTGCGAGCGTGATCTCGTCGATCACCGCGCCCGGCTCGTTGATTTTGGTTGTGGTGCCGTCTGATTCGGTGATCGCGAGGTTGGTGCGGACCGCACCGTCGATGGGCACTGCGTGGAACGGCACAGCGCACGACAGCAGCGCTGTGACGAGGGGGTCGTGCCGGGCGGCGGGCAGCACGGCGAGGGTGTCGAGCCCGGCCAGTGTCAGTGCCCGCGCGACATTGACGCCCTTGCCGCCGGGTTCCGTGGTCACCGATTGCACGCGGTGCACGGCGCCGCGGACGAGGGTCGTCGGCAGCGTCACCGTCCGGTCGATACTCGGGTTGGGCGTGACGGTGACGATCATGATTCCCCTCCTGCCAGGACGACTTCGACGCCCTGCTCGGTCAGTGCGGCACGATCGGCGGCGCTGATCTCCGGATCGGTGATGAGCGCGTCGACGTGGTCGATCGAGGCAAAGCTGACGAACTCCTCCCGGCCGATCTTCGACGAATCGGCCAGCACCACGACGTAGTTGGCGCAGCGCACCATTGCGCGTTTGACCGCGGCTTCCTCGCTGTCGGGGGTGGATAGGCCGTGACGCACGGTGACCCCGTTCGCGCCGATGAATGCGATGTCCACCCGCAGGGTGTCGAGGGCGCGCAGAACCGGTTCCCCGACGGCAGCCTGGGTCAGACCCCGGACCCGCCCGCCCAGCAGCTGCAGGTTCACCGACGGCATGCCGGCCAGCCGCGCGGCGATCGGTACGGAATTGGTCACCACCACCAGCTCTCGATCGGGCGGCAGCATCGCAGCGACCCGGGCGGTGGTGGTGCCTGCGTCGAACAGCACGGTGGCGCCCGACAGCGGAAGGAAATCGGCGGCGGCCCTGGCGATGGCTTCCTTGTGGTCGGCGCGGGTGGTCTCCCGCTCGTCGACCCCGGGCTCCACCACGTGCAGTGCCCGCACCGGGACCGCGCCGCCGTGCACGCGTCGCAGCACACCGGCCCTGTCGAGCGCGGCCAGATCCCGCCGGACGGTCTCGGTGGTGACGTCGTAGGCCTGCGCGAGCTCCGCGACCGACACCCGTCCCTGGGACAGCACTCGGTCCGCGATCGCCTGCTGACGTTCCTCCGGGTACACGATTCTCCGTTTGTGTGGGCTAAGCGCCGTATTGAATGTTGATATGTGTTGTTTTACTCCCGATCGTGTTGACTTGTCAATGAATTGTTGTAACGTAGTTCACATGACCGTCTCCTCCACGCCCACCTCACTCGGTGCCGGACAGGTGCTGCGCGGCGTTCCGGTTGTCCCCGGTGTTCGCTATGCACCGGTCATCCGGCCCGGCCGGCCGCCTGCCATCGAGGAACTCGACTCCGGCGAACAGATCGGTGAAGAACAGCGAGACTCCGAGGCCTCCCGGTTCACCGCCGCCGCGTCCGCCGTTGCCGACCGATTGCGCGGACGCGCCGCTCTGGCGACAGGCGCCGCCTCGGAGGTGCTGGCCGCCACCGCCATGCTCGCGCAAGACCGAGCCTGGCTGGGTGCGGCGGAAAAACGCATCAAGGAGGGCACGCCTGCGGTGCGCGCCACCGCCGAGGCCGTGGCCCAGTTCGTCGACCTGTTCACCAAGATGGGCGGCCTGATGGCCGAGCGCGTCACCGACCTACGCGACATCCGCGATCGGGTGATCGCCGAACTGAGCGGCCTGCCCGAACCCGGTGTGCCGGTGCCGGACCACCCCGCCATCCTCTGCGCGGAAGACCTCGCCCCCGCCGACACCGCGGGACTGGATCCCGCGCTGGTCGTCGGCCTGGCCACCACGCTGGGCGGCCCGACCAGCCACACCGCGATCATCGCCCGCCAGCTCGGCATCCCGTGTGTGGTTGCGGTGCACGGCCTCGACGAGCTGGCCGCGGGCACCCACGTCCTCATCGACGGCACCAGCGGCACCATCGCCGTCACACCCGACCCGGCAGAGGCGGCGGCCGCCGTCGAAGCTGCCGAGGCCGCGAACGCCGCGATGGCCGGCTGGACCGGTCCCGGTGCCACCGCCGACGGCCATCCGGTGGCGATCCTGGCCAACGTGCAGGACGGTTCGGCTGCGCGCGCCGCTCGCGAGACCCCGGCGGAGGGCATCGGCCTGTTCCGCACCGAGCTGTGTTTTCTCAACCGCGACACCGAGCCGACCGTCGAGGAGCAGGCCGCCATCTACGGCGAAGTGCTCGACGCGTTCGCAGGACACAAGGTCGTCATCCGCACCCTGGATGCAGGATCGGACAAGCCGCTGAAGTTCGTCGGCCATCCCGATGAGGCCAACCCCGCGCTGGGTGTTCGGGGCATCCGGATCGAGGCCATCCAGCCCGACATCCTCGAGCGCCAACTCGACGCGATAGCGCTGGCCGCCGAGCAGACCGGTAATGCGCCGTGGGTGATGGCGCCGATGATCGCGACCCCGGAGGAGGCCAAGCGGTTCGCCGCCCGGGCCCGCCGGCGGGGCCTCGTGCCCGGCGTGATGATCGAGGTGCCGGCCGCCGCGCTGCTGGCCGAGCGCATCCTGGACCACGTCGAGTTCTTGTCGATCGGCACCAATGACCTCGCCCAGTACACGATGGCGGCCGACCGGATGTCGGCCGAATTGGCCACCCTGACCGATCCGTGGCAGCCCGGGGTGCTGGCACTGGTCGCCCAGACCGCCCGTGCCGGGGCCAGCCGCGGCAAGCCGGTGGGGGTCTGCGGTGAAGCCGCCGCCGATCCGCTGCTGGCGTGCGTATTGGCCGGGCTCGGCATCACGTCGCTGTCCGCGGCGGCCGCGGCGGTGACCGGTGTCGGCGCCAAGCTCGCCTCGGTCACGCTGCAGCAATGTCGCGACGCCGCCGCCGCGGTGTTGACCACGGCGAGTGCGGCCGACGCGCGCGCGGCGGCCCTCGACGTCCTATGAGGAATTAATCGGACTGCGGTCCGGTTATGTCGATCATGCCAGCAGTCACCGCAGACACGTTGTCGCTACCGCGCCTGGGCGCGGCCGCTCCGTCCGACACCGAACGACCCGTCCGGTCCATCACCACCGGGCCGCGCGGGTACGAAGGCGAGGGCTTTCCCGTCGTGCGAGCGTTCGCCGGCGTCA
Organism: Mycolicibacterium aromaticivorans JS19b1 = JCM 16368; assembly: GCF_000559085.1. Classification (NCBI taxonomy): domain Bacteria; kingdom Bacillati; phylum Actinomycetota; class Actinomycetes; order Mycobacteriales; family Mycobacteriaceae; genus Mycobacterium; species Mycolicibacterium aromaticivorans. The sequence continues at coordinate 2,847,699 of NZ_JALN02000001.1, forward strand.
GCGCTGCCGACCTCGACCCGTTCATTCACATGGACCAGATGGGTGAGGTCGAATACTCACCCGGCGAGCCCAAAGGCACCGACTGGCACCCGCACCGCGGCTTCGAAACGGTCACCTACATGATCGACGGCCGCTTCGCCCATCAGGACTCACACGGCGGCGGTGGTCTGATCGCCGACGGCGCCACCCAGTGGATGACCGCGGGTGCGGGCATTCTGCACATCGAAACGCCGCCGGCCGAGCTGGTCGAGAGTGGCGGGCTGTTCCACGGGGTCCAGCTGTGGGTCAACCTGCCCCGCGCCGACAAGTTCGCCGAGCCGCGCTACCAGTCGATCGAGGGTCAGGCCGTTCGCCTGCTGTCGTCCGACGACGGCGGGGCGCTGGTGCGTGTCATCGCCGGGGAGGTCGACGGCTGGGCCGGGCCGGGGATGACGCACACGCCGATCACGTTGGCCCACACCACTATCGAAGCCGGCGCGCAGCTGAATCTGCCCTGGCCGCGTAACTACAACGCGCTTGTCTACGTGCTCTCCGGTCGCGGTACCGTCGGCCCGATCGGCCACCCCGTCGAGCAGGGGCAGCTCGCGGTGCTCGGCCCGGGCGATCGCATCACGATCGCTGCCGCAGTGGCCCAGGACTCCAACCGGCCGGCCATGGAGGTGCTCTTGTTGGGTGGCAAGCCGATTCGCGAGCCGGTGTTCCACTACGGGCCGTTCGTGATGAACTCCAAGTCGGAGGTCATCCAGGCGCTCGAGGACTTCAACGCAGGCCGATTCGGCACCGTGCCGCCCGGCGCGCTGATGCCGCACCGGGCCCGGTAGGCCGGCTTCGCCGTCGAGTCCAGAACTGAGAGCGAGAATTTTGTCCAGGAATCGCTCTCACGTCTGACTCGATGTGCGGCTGCGGGAGCTCAGCCGCGTATCGGTCCGGCAGCCACCTCCGGCGGATAGGTCAGCTCCAGCTCGCCGAGGTTGGCCGCGACGGTCACCAGCGGCAGGGCCGCTGACACGGCCAGCCCGTCGCTGCCGGCCTCGGCGCGCAACGCGGGCACCAGGTCATCACTGATCGGTGCGGTCAAACCGGTGCCGCCGCTGCCGTCGAAGCGCGAGCAGATCGCCGCGGCGTGCGCCTCGAGCACCGCCCGTGCCCGCGGATAGACCGCCAGCGGGGGCGGCACGATATCGGCGATCAGGTCGGCGGCCGCGCGCAACCGAACTGCGCGGCTGGACGCCCGCACGACCGGGGCCCGGGAATCCGTCGGACCACCGTTCTCCGAAAGATATTGGCGCACGGCATCATCCAGTGTCCGGGACACTGTCAGCGCCTCGTGACTCAGTGCGTTCACCTGGTTCTCGGCCTGTTCGAAGGCGCCGCGGGTGACCCGCAGGACTGCTGCCCGCAGATAGCGGGACCCCACCGCGCGGGCCGCGTCGATGGCCTGCTGGACAGCGGTCTTGATCCCGCGCGGCCACAGCAGCAGCGACACCACGACCCCCACCGACGCCCCGACGACGACGTCCTCGATCCGGATCAGGCCCACAGCCCAGCCGCTCGGCACGATCAGGTTGAACACGATCAGCACCATCATCGTGAACGCGGCCTGAGTAGCGGTGAACGAGCCGATCTCGGGCACATAGGCCGACCCGAAGGCGACCATCGGCAACAGCACCCACAGCACGATCGGGTCCACGCCGAGCAGTTCGATGACGACGGCTCCGATGAGGAACCCGATCACCGTCCCGATCACCGCACGCACGACGGTGGTGCCGGTGGTCAGCGCGCTACTGCGCAACACCGACAACGCACCGAGCACCACCCAGAAACCGTGCTGGACCGGGAACACGAACGTGACGAGCACAGCCAGCGCCAGCCCGAGCCCGGTGCGCAGGCTGTTGCGGGCGGTCACCGACCGGGTGGCCAGGTGCCCGCCGGTCAGGGCCGTGACGGCCTCGGTTTCGGAGTACACCCGGTCGGCGATCCCGGTCTCAGGCAGCTGACGGCCCAAGACGCGCGCCCACACCGGTCGCGCGTCGGCGGCCGCAGCGCTGGCGATGAGCCGCCCGGTCACGCCGGTGGCCGCCCCCACGGTTCGCCGGTTGAGCAGGGTGCGACCCAGCGCGATGGCAGCCTCGTCATCGGGTTCGGCGAGGATGTCGACGATGTCCTGGCGGTACGTCCCGACCGCGATGGTCCGCAGGTCGATCAACGCGGCGGCCAGCAGCGCGCGTTCGTCGGCCCGCGCCGCCGCGCGGGTGATCAGCAGAACCTGCGCGCAGTCGCGCAGCACTCGCACCACCGGCTCGCCGATCGGCCCGAGCAGCGCACCGGTATCGCCGGTGACGCGGTCGCACAGCCACTGCAGGTCGTCGACCACCCGGACCAACGCCCGGCTGCCCGCGGTCAGGGCCACCGGCCGGTAGGCGGCGCCGAGGAAGTTGGCCCGCAACGCGTCCATCGCGGTGGTGACATCGGCGGCCGACGCGGTGCCCTCGATGCGGTCGGCCAGCACCGCGCAGACCGCAGCGGCGTGGCGGCGCAGTTCGCCGTGATGGCGCGGCGGGAACAGGAACAGCGCCGCCGGGACGCAGATCGCCAGGGCAATCAGCCAGCCGAGTAGCCGCTCACCGAGCGGACCGACCGGCGTGCACACCGGCAGCACGAAGGTCAGCAGGGTGGCCCGCTGGCCGGCCGCGACGATCTCGCTGAGCACCCCGGAGAACGTCACGGCCACCCCGATGAGGAACGTCAGCAGGATCGCCAGCCATGGGATCGGCGCCGCCAGCGTGCCCAGGCTTATCAGCACCGCGCCATTGAAGCCCAACCCGCCGTAGGCCAGCGCCCGGGAGTTCATGTTGCCCGGGAAGTCGACCACGATCATCAGCGCGATCGACCCGAAGATGGTGAACAGCGGCGTCTGTGACCCGCCGCCGACCGCGAAGCTGACCGCGGCGGCGATCGGGATGACGATGGCGGCCCGCGCCGCGCGTCGTGCACCGTCGTTCTCGGGGTCGCGCGTCCGGATCCGGTCGACCGCCCGACGCCACAGGACAGCCGGCGTCAACACCCTGTCACTGGGGAGCGCTGGGTCACCGGGGCACGCTGGCGAAACTGCCCGAATCCAGCGCGTCGAGCATGTAGCGGGCGATCCAGCCGAATGTCCCCGGCTCGCGAGGCAGGATCGCCTGTTCGTAACCGATGAAGACGTAGACGGCCCAGGACGCGTACACCTCGGCCTGACGCACATCGTTGACGATTTCGATCGCCGAGTCGTAGAGGATCTTGTACCGCGCCCGGTCGACCTCGCTCTGGACGGCCAACACATGGGGGTCGACGGAACTCCATGACCGGATCGCAGCCTCCGCACGGTGCGGCAGGGACAACCCGACCTGGATGATCGCCTCGATGCGGCTGCGCGGGTCGGAAACCTCGCGGATGGCGTCGATCAGCCGGACGGTCCGGTCCTGCACCCAGTAGGACACCAGGTCGCGGGTGAAGGCCGGCCAGCTGGCGAAATAGTGATAGAACGAGCCGGTGGTGACGCCGAGCCGGTTGCACACCTCGGCCAGTTTGAGTCCGCCGTAACCGACGTCGGCGAGTACTTCGAGACCGGTCTCGAAGTACGCCTCTCGGTTGGCGACGGTTGCCATGGGTCAAACGATAATGCGCTGGCCCCGACAAGACAGAGCTGACGGGCGGGATCGTGACCAAGTTGCGCAGGCGGCTTGTGACCGCGGGTAGATATTGGGGCAAGCTGGACTCACGCGATCGAATCGAGGAGTTGGCATGACCGTTCAGATCACAAGTGACCACGCGACCGAAGGCGCCGCCGCGGGCGTGCTGGCTGACGTGCGCCGGGTATTCACCAGCGGCCGCACCCGCTCCTTGTCGTGGCGCTCCGAGCAGTTGCTCGCGGTGGAGCGGATGTGCGACGAACGGGAGCCGGAGATCGCCGAGGCTCTGGCCAGCGACCTGGGCCGATCCTCGTTCGAAGCCTGGCTCGCCGATATCGGCTCGACCAAGGCGGAAGCCGCGTTCGCCCGCAAGCAGCTGAAGAAGTGGGTGAAGCCGCAGAAGTCCAGGCTGCCCCTGGCCCAGCTGCCCGGCCGGGCGTGGGTGCAGTACGACCCGCTCGGGGTGATCCTGGTGATCGGGCCGTGGAACTACCCCTTCTATCTGTGCATGGCGCCGCTGGTCGCCGCGGTCGCCGCCGGTAACGGCGTGGTGATCAAGCCGTCGGAGCTGGCGCCGGCCACCTCAGCGCTCATCGCGCGGCTGGTGCCGGAGTACCTCGACTCCGACGCCATCCGCGTGGTGGAGGGCGATGCGGCGGTCACCCAGGATCTGCTGGCGCAGGGCTTCGACCATGCACTGTTCACCGGTGGCACCGAGATCGGTCGCAAGATCATGGCGGCCGCCGCGCCGACCCTGACGCCGGTGACCCTCGAACTGGGCGGCAAGAGCCCGGTGGTGGTGCTCCCCGACGCCGACCTGGACGTGGCCGCCCGCCGGATCGCCTGGATCAAGCTGATGAATTCGGGCCAGACCTGCATCGCCCCGGACTACGTGCTGGCCGACCGCACGATCGTCGGGAAGCTGACCGACAAGATCGTGGCGACGATCGCTGAGTTCCGTGCCGAGGAGCAGGACCCGTCGCTGCGCATCGTCAACGAGCGGCAGTTCGACCGTCTGGCGTCGCTCATCAGCGCGACCGGCGGCACCGTCGCCACCGGTGGCAGGTCCGACCGCGCGGCCCTGCGGATCGAGCCGACAGTGATCGTCGACCCGCCCGCCGACGACCCGGTGATGTCGGACGAGATCTTCGGCCCGATCCTGCCGATCCTCTCGGTGGATTCGGCGGATGCCGCCGTCGCTTTCGTCAACGCCCGGCCCAAGCCGCTGGCGCTGTACGTCTTCACCGAGTCGCAGTCGGCTGCGCGGGACCTCGTCGACCGGATGCCGTCCGGCGGTGCGGTGATCAACCACGTGGCGGTGCACTGCCTGGTTCCGCAATTGCCGTTCGGCGGGGTGGGCGCCAGCGGTATGGGTGCGTACCACGGCAAGTGGGGCTTCGAGACACTGAGCCACCGACGCGCCGTGCTCGCCAAACCGACGAAATTTGACCTCAAGCTGATGTATCCGCCCTATACTGATCGTGCGATCAGGCTAATGCGCAGGGTTCTCTGATGCCCTGAAAACGGCCACAGCAAAGTCCGCACAAAAGCTCAGCAATCATTCGACGGCGAACTTTCGCGCGGTTGTACGGATTGAGCGAATATTCGTGCGAATTGCTTGGTAGCGAATTATGACGCATCTGTCATTGTCCGATAACCGAACCGGAACCCGCATGTCAGGCGCGGATCGCAAGTCGAACGGCTGCTGTGGCAACGGATTCCGAAGGTGAAGCAAAACATGAACATATTTCTAATGTTGTTGACCTGAGCAAATGTCGTTCGCCGTCAAAAATATGCGCAAAGTTGTGGCACAATTTTTACTGTGCCGCATACAGCCAGTCGGGGCCCGGGTCGCCCCCCAGCAGCTAAGGCAGCGGAAACGCGCGAGCGCATCATGCGCGCTGCCCGTGAGGTGTTCAGCGAATTGGGGTATGACGCTGCCACCTTCCAGGCAATCGCCATCCGGGCCGACTTGACCCGACCTGCGATTAATCATTACTTCGCCAGCAAACGGCTGCTCTATCAAGAGGTCGTCGATCAGACGAACGCCTCGGTGATCGAGTCCGCCGTGCACCAGTCGCAACGGGAGAGCACCCTCGCGGGGCGGATCCGCGTCTTCATCGAGGCGGCCGTTCACGCTCAGGGTCAGGACCGCTCAGTGGCGGCCTTCCTGGTTACGTCGGTGTTGGAGTCCGAGCGACATCCGGAGTTGGCGGAGTCCAACCACGATTCGCGGGAGTTCACCCGCGGGTACGTGAAGGCGGCCATCAAGGATGCCGTCGAATCGGGCGAGGTTCGTGCGGACATCGACATCGAGGCGGCTGCCGAGATGCTGATGGCCGTGATGTGGGGACTGGGCTTCTATGCCGGGTTCGTCGGCGATCAGGATCGTCTGACCGCGATCACCGACCAGTTCCTGCAGCTCCTCGACGGTCAGGCCTGGCGCACCGTCTCCTGAGCCGGTGACGTCCGCCACAGTCGCATAGTCTGGCTAAGTTTCTCGGTACCCTTGTCGTATCAATCTTGCTGACCTGGGTTGATATCCGGCCCTGAACGGGGCTTCACCCAGTGTTCAGCCGTCAAGCGACACCGAATGGGATACCGCCGCCGATGAGCACTACGCGTACTGATGACGACACCTGGGACATCGCGACAAGCGTGGGGTCGACCGCTGTTCTGGTGGCCGCCGCGCGGGCCCGCGAGACCGAGCAGCCCGATCCTCTGATCCGGGATCCGTATGCGCGAATCCTGGTCGAGGGCGCCGGGACGGGGATGTGGGAGCACTTCCTCGACGACTCGTTGGCCGGCAAGCTGGCCGACGCCGAGCCCGAGGCGGCCGCGATGTTCGGCCACATGCTGAACTATCAGGCGGTCCGGACCCACTTCTTCGATGCCTTCTTCGCCGAGGCGGTTGCCGCCGGCGTCCGCCAGATCGTGATCCTGGCGTCGGGCCTGGATTCCCGGGCCTACCGCCTGGACTGGCCGGCTGGCACCCGGGTCTACGAAATCGACCAGCCGCTGGTTCTCGAATACAAAGCCGACAAGCTGGCCGCCCACGATGTGCAGCCCGTCGTCGAGCGCCGCGAGGTCCCCGTTGACCTGCGCCAGGACTGGCCGGCCGCGCTGAAGGCGCAGGGCTTCGATCCGGCGCAGTCCACCGCCTGGCTGGCCGAGGGACTCCTGATGTATCTGCCCGCCGACGCCCAGGACCGGCTGTTCGAACTGGTCACCGAGTTGAGCGCGCCCGGAAGCCGGGTGTCCGCCGAAGCGGTAGGACACCACTCCGAGGAGCGACGCGAAGAGATGCGGGAACGCTTCGAGAAGTTCGCCGACCAGCTGGGCATCGAGCGCACCATCGACATGCAGAACCTGACCTACAACGACCCGGACCGCGCCGACCTCACCGAATGGCTGAACGCGCACGGCTGGCAGGCCACCGGACAGCGCGCTGTCGACGAGATGCGCAGGCTCGGTCGCTGGATCGACGTCCCGATGGCCGACGATCCGGACGCGTTCGCGACCTTCGTCGTCGCACAGAAGGCCTGACGCCAACCCGGGTGCCTTCAGCTCCGGCGGCCCACGTATACAAGAGTTACGTTCCGTCAGTCGCAGGAGAGGAAGGCCCATGCCCGGAGTTGTTGATCGAGTCATCGTCGTCACCGGAGCCGGTGGCGGTCTGGGTCGCGAGTACGCGCTGACACTGGCCCGCGAGGGTGCCAGCGTCGTGGTGAACGACCTCGGCGGCGCGCGTGACGGAACCGGCGCCGGCCACAACATGGCCGACCAGGTGGTCCAGGAGATCAAGGACGCCGGCGGCCGCGCGGTCGCCAACTACGACTCCGTCGCCGAGCCCGAGGGTGGCGAGAACATCGTCAAGACCGCGATCGAGGAGTTCGGCAAGATCGACGGCATCGTCAGCAACGCGGGCATCCTGCGCGACGGCACCTTCCACAAGATGCCGTTCGAGAACTGGGATTCGGTGCTCAAGGTCCACCTGTACGGCGGCTACAACGTGATCCGCGCCGCCTGGCCGCACTTCCGCGAGCAGAGCTACGGCCGCATCGTCGTCGCCACCTCCACCAGCGGCCTGTTCGGCAACTTCGGTCAGGCCAACTACAGCGCCGCCAAGCTCGGATTGGTCGGCCTGATCAACACGCTGGCCCAGGAAGGCGCCAAGTACAACATCAAGGCCAACGCGCTGGCGCCCATCGCCGCGACCCGCATGACCGAGGACATCCTGCCGCCCGAGGTGTTCAAGAAGCTCACCCCGGAGTATGTCGCGCCGGTGGTCGGCTACCTGTGCACCGAAGAGGTTCCGGACTCCGCCTCGGTGTTCATCGTCGGCGGTGGCAAGGTGCAGCGCGCAGCGCTGTTCCAGAACGAGGGCGTCACCTTCGACCATGTGCCGACCGTCGACGACGTTGCCGCACAGTGGTCGACGATCGACGACCTCTCGGCCGCCGAGCACGCCTCCTTCAAACTCGGCTGACTGTGATCGCGTCGTCGGCCGGCAAGCAGGTGCATCCATGATCCGCGTGCTGGCCTTCGACGTGTTCGGCACAGTCGTCGACTGGCGTGCGAGCATCATCGCCGAACTCGAACAGTTCGGGAATCAGCAGGGCGCAGAACGGGATTGGGCCAAGTTCGCCGACCGCTGGCGGGCCGGCTACGTTCCCGCGATGGATCTGGTGCGTCGCGGTGAGCTGCCGTGGACGCGCCTTGACGATCTGCACCGCAGGATCCTCGACGAGCTGCTCCGCGACGCCGACATCCAGGCCGACCAGGACGACGTCGACCATCTCAACCGGGCCTGGCATCGGTTGGCCCCCTGGCCGGACGCCGTGGACGGCCTGCATCGGCTCAAGGAACGATTCACCATCACCACGCTGTCGAACGGCAACGTCTCACTGCTGACCGACATGGCCAAACGTGCGGGCCTGCCATGGGATTGCGTGCTCTCAGCCGAGATCTTCGGTCACTACAAGCCCGATCGCGAGGCCTACCTGGGCTGCGCGCAGATTTTGGATGTGGCACCCGAGGAGGCCATGCTGGTGGCGGCCCATCCCAGTGACCTGCGTGCCGCCCGCGATGCCGGACTGCGCACCGGCTACGTCGACCGGCCGCTGGAATGGGGACAACCGGGGCGCTATCGGGTTCCGTTCGAACCCGACGAATTCGATGTCACCGCAACGGACCTCGTGGAGCTGGCAGGCAAGCTCTAGGTTCGACGCCCGGAACTACAGCGCGCGGTCTTACAGGGCGGCATTGATGTCGTCGACCCGGTCGCGCGCATCGCCGAACAGCATCTGGGTGTTCTCCCGGAAGAACAGTGGATTCTGCACGCCGGCGTACCCGGAGGCCATGGACCGCTTGAACACGATGACGTGCTCGGCATTCCAGACCGTCAGCACCGGCATACCGGCGATCGGGCTGCTCGGATCTTCCGACGCCGCCGGGTTCACGGTGTCGTTGGCGCCGATCACCAACACCACCGAGGTGCCCTCGAAATCGTCGTTGATCTCGTCCATTTCGAGCACGATGTCGTAGGGCACCTTGGCCTCTGCCAGCAGCACGTTCATGTGTCCGGGCAGACGGCCCGCGACGGGGTGGATACCGAATCGCACAGTGACACCACGCTCGCGCAGCTTGCGAGTCAGTTCGGCCACACCGTACTGGGCCTGGGCCACCGCCATCCCGTAGCCCGGGGTGATGATCACCGAACTGGCCGACGACAAGAGTTCGGCGGCTCCCTCGGCGGTGATCTCGCGGTGTTCGCCGTAGTCCTTGTCCTCGGCCGGCCCTGCCTCTATACCGAAGCCGCCGGCGATGACCGAGATGAACGAGCGGTTCATGGCTTTGCACATGATGTAGGACAGGTAGGCACCCGAAGACCCGACCAGGGCGCCGGTGACGATCAACAGGTCGTTGGACAGCAGGAAGCCCGAAGCTGCCGCAGCCCAACCGGAATAGCTGTTGAGCATCGACACCACGACGGGCATGTCGCCGCCGCCGATCGAGGCGACCAGGTGCCAGCCCAGCAGCAGCGCCAACACCGTGACGACGACGAGCAGCCACAGCTGGGGTTCGATGACGAACCAGACGGTGAACGCAACGAACAGCACCAGGGCACCGACATTGAGAAAGTTCTTGCCGGGCAACATCAGCGGCGCTGATTTGATTCGCGCCGACAGTTTCAGGTTGGCGACGATCGATCCGGTGAAGGTCACGGCGCCGATGAACACACCGATGAACACCTCGGCGGAGTGGATGCCGAGCATGCCCTGGCTGTCGAGCAGGGCCGCTTCGCCGCCGGCCAGATCGTGTTCGACGTGCAGGTAGCCGTTCCAGCCGACCAACACCGCTGCCAGGCCGACGAAGCTGTGCAGCAGGGCGATCAGCTCGGGCATACCGGTCATCTCAACGACGCGGGCGCGCCACAACCCGATCGCGGCACCGATGGCCATGGCTGCGATCAGCAGGCCCAGTCCCAGCGGCTCGATATGGCGGGCCAGGGCCAGCGCGATGGTGGCGACCAGCGCGACAACCATGCCGGCCATGCCGAATGTGTTTCCGGCCCGGGATGTTTCGTGCTTGGACAGCCCGGCAAGCGCCAGGATGAACAGCAGGGCAGCGACGATGTAGGCCGCGGTGGCGGCCGTTTCCAATGTGAACAACTCTAGCTCCTCGAGAACATCGCGAGCATGCGACGCGTCACCGCGAAGCCACCGAAGATGTTGATACTGGCAAGCAGGATGGCGACGGCGGCCGACGTGGTGACGATGACGTCACCGTGGCCGATCTGGAGCAATGCGCCGACGACGATGATGCCCGAGATGGCATTTGTCACCGACATCAACGGGGTGTGCAGGGCGTGGTGCACGTGGCCGATGACGTAGTAGCCGATCACGATCGCCAGTGCGAACACCGTGAGGTGAACCTGTAGTGCGGCCGGGGACAACGCGATCAGCAGGAACAGCACGGCGGCGGCGCCGAAGGTGATGCCGAGCCGGCGGCCCATCGTCATCGGTTCTTTGGTCTGGTGCGTTGTCGGGGCGGACGTCGCGGCCTGAGCCGGGGCAGCAGATACCTGTACCGGTGGCGGTGGCCACGTGGTTTCACCGTCGCGGACCACGGTGACCGACCGTTGCACGACGTCGTCGAAATCGAGGACGAGTGTGCCGTCTTTTTCCGGGGTAAGCAGCTTGACGAGGTTGACCAGGTTGGTCCCGTAGAGCTGGGATGCCTGGGTGGGCAGCCGGCCTGCCAGGTCGGTGTAGCCGATGATGGTCACGCCGTTGTCGGTCAGGACGGCCTGGTCTTTGACGGTGCCTTCGACGTTGCCGCCGTTGGCTGCGGCCATGTCGACGATCACACTGCCCGATTTCATCGAGGCGACCATGTCGGCGGTGATGATGCGCGGTGCGGGCCTGCCGGGAATCAGCGCCGTCGTGATGATGATGTCGACATCCTCGGACTGCTCGGCGTACAGCTGCGCCTCGCGGGCCTTGTAATCGTCACCCATCTCCTTGGCGTACCCGGTAGCCGAAACCTCGGACTCTGGGGAATCGATTGAAAGATATTCTCCGCCAAGGGATTTGACCTGATCAGCGACCTCGGGGCGCGGGTCGGTGGCACGCACGATGGCGCCGAGGCTGCCCGCGGCGCCGATCGCCGCCAGGCCGGCCACACCCGCGCCGACGACCAGCACCTTGGCCGGCGGGACCTTGCCTGCCGCGGTCACCTGGCCGGTGAAGAACCGGCCAAATGCATGCGCCGCCTCGACGACTGCGCGGTAACCCGCGATATTGGCCATCGACGACAGGACGTCCAACGATTGGGCTCGTGAGATCCGCGGTACGGCGTCCATCGCCAGCACGGTGATCGGACGGGTAGTCAGCTCCTCGACGAGTTCGGGTTTCAGCGCGGGGGAGATCAGGCTGATCAACGTCGCGCCGTCGCGCAGTGCGGCGATCTCGGCGCTGGTGGGCGCATTGACCTTGAGGACGATATCGGTGGCCAGCGCTTCGGCGGCCGTCCCGATACCCGCACCGGCCTCGACGAATGCTTCGTCGGAGAAGCTCGCCGCGACACCCGCACCGGACTCCACCAGTACCTCGTAACCGAGCTTGATGAGCTGCCCGACCGTCTGTGGTGTGGCGGCGACACGTGTTTCCCCAGGCAGAGACTCACGTGGAATCCCGATGATCATCAGTGCGATCCGATCTGGTTGGTCATGCGGAGGCGGGGTGGAAGATGCCAGTGTATGGAATGGCATGGTTCGCCCGCGAACTCCCGGTCGCCGCCAGCAGACTCCACATAGACAGGTGTCCAGTTGAACGACGGGATGTTGTCCTAGGCTCGGGCGGGTGAGCACCGGCGGCGTCGTCTTGGTGGGGTTGGCCATCGCCGTCGGGCTGGTCGGCGTCATCGTGCCGCTGCTGCCGGGCACCCTGCTGGTCTACGCGGCCATCGCGGGGTGGGCCGCGGTCGAGCACAGCCTGGTGTCCTGGGTGGTGCTCGGGATGGTCACCGTGGTGCTCGGCGCCGGCCTGTTGATCAAGTACCTGTGGCCGGCCCGGCGGATGCGTGCCGGCGAGGTCGGCAGATGGACGCTGGCCGCCGGGGCGGCACTAGGGGTCATCGGCTTCTTCGTGGTGCCGGTGATCGGCCTGGTGTTCGGCTTCGTGCTCGGCGTCTACCTCGCCGAACTGGCGAGCCGGCGCGATCAGCGGCGCGCCTGGGCGGCCACGGTCCTTGCGCTGAAGGCCGCTGCGCTCTCGGTCGGTGTCGAGCTGACCGGGGGGCTGATCGCCACCGCGGTGTGGGTGGCCGGTCTGCTGCTAACCCAGTAGTTCTTTGCGCGTGCGTGCGACGTCCTCTTCGGACACCCCGGCGGTGCGCAGGAAGCCATCGAGGTCGCCGTAGTTCTCGGCGATCACCCGGTGCGCGGTGGCCAGGTAGCCCTCCCGCACACCGAGCACCCCGTTGGTCAGGCGCGCCTCGGCGAACGTGGCGATCTCCGGTGTCTCGCCGGCCCGGCTGACGATCGACTCCATGATCCGCTCACGCAGCGACTCGACGGCGTCGTTGCTGCGCAGGAAGTCGGAGAGCACCTTCTCGCGCGGCACGCCGATGGACTCCAGCACGACCGCCACGGTGAAGCCGGTGCGGTCCTTGCCCGCGAAGCAGTGCGTGATCACCGGGCGTCCCGCGCTCAACAGCGAAAACACTTGGCGCACTGCGCGTTGCGCACCGGCGAGGACCGGGAACTTCTCGTATTCGCCGGTCATGAAGCGTTCGGCGGCGTCCTCGACGTCTTCGTCGTCGACCTTCTCGGTCATCATCTTCTGCCAGCTGGTCTCGTGCGGCGCCTCGGCTGTCGTGTTGGACAGGTCCGGGAACGGCAGCAGATGAATGGCGACACCGTCGGGCACCGCGCCGGAGCCGCGGCGCTCCAGCTCCTGCGGTGAGCGCAGGTCGGCGACATCGGTGATACCCAAGCGGCGGAAGGCCTCCCGGCCGTCGTCGTCGAGCCGACTGAGCTCACTGGACCGGAAGAACTTGCCCGGCCGGATCCCTGTGGTGTCGGCGATATCGCGGAAGTTCCACGCACCCGACAGTGCGGTGTGGCTCACGCGCCGGTCACCGCCGCTGCGAAAGAGCTTGGCTCCGAACCGATCTCGGCCCTGGCGATGCTGCGCATGTGAACCTCGTCGGGTCCGTCGAAGATCCGCATGGCCCGCTGCCAGCCGTACATCCGGGCCAGCGGGAAGTCATCGCTGACCCCGCCGCCGCCATGCACCTGGATGGCGCGGTCGATGACGTTGCAGGCCATCTGCGGCGCGACGGCCTTGATCTGGGCGACCAGATTGCGGGCCTCTTTGTTGCCGTGCTGATCGATGGTCCAGGCGGCTTTCTGGCAGAGCAGGCGAGCCTGGTCGATCTCGTTGCGGGACAACGCAATCTGCTGCTGCACCACACCCTGATCGGCAAGCGGCTTGCCGAACGCGATGCGGGTGCGGGCGCGATGGGTCATCAGCGCGAGCGCACGCTCGGCGACCCCGATCGCACGCATGCAGTGATGAATCCGGCCCGGGCCCAACCGCGCCTGCGCGATCGCGAAGCCCATGCCCTCTTCGGCCAGCAGATTCGATGCGGGCACCCGCACGTTGTCGTAGATCACCTCGGCGTGGCCGTGCTGGTCCTGCCAGCCGAACACCGACGTCGAGCGCAGGATCTGCACGCCGGGGGTATCGGTGGGGACCAGGATCATCGACTGCTGCTGATGCGAGGCCGCGTCCGGGTTGGTGCGGCCCATCACGATCAGCACCTTGCAGCGCGGGTCGTTGGCGCCTGAGGTCCACCACTTGCGACCGTTGATGATGTAGTCGTCACCGTCGCGGACCATTTGGGTCTGGATGTTGCGGGCATCGCTGGAAGCCACCGCCGGTTCGGTCATCGAGAACGCGCTGCGGATCTCGCCGGCCAGCAGCGGCTCCAGCCACGTCTTGCGCTGCTCCTCGGTGGCGAACAGGTGCAGGGTCTCCATGTTGCCGGTGTCGGGCGCCGCGCAGTTGATCGCCTCGGGCGCGATCTCGGTGCTCCAGCCGGTCAACTCGGCCAGCGGCGCGTACTCCAGGTTGGTCAGTCCCGACTCGGGCGGCAGGAACAGGTTCCACAGGCCCTGTTTCTTGGCCAGTATCTTCAGTTCCTCGACCACCGGCGGCACGGTGAAGTCACCCGGGCCGGCGGCCTCGCGGTACTCGTCGTAGACCTTCTCGGCCGGGAAGACATGTTCGACCATGAACTCGGTAAGGCGTTTGTGGTAGTCAGCACCCTTGGCAGACATGGCGAAATCCATGACCGCCACGATATGACACCCGTCTAAACAACAACGAGGCCCTCCCTTATGACCATAGGGAAGGCCTCGTTGTCATGTGGAGTAAGAGGGTTAGCGACCGATAAACCTCCAGTACCTCGCGGACGGGTGACGGGTGGTGCTCATCTGACCTCCTCGCCTTAGCGCAGTTTCGCGGCTGCTGAGTGGAGTTAGAGGTGGATGTCGACCAACCCGGCCGAGGAGGCCGAGGCGAGGCTCAGGCCCATGGTGTCGGTCGCTGCGGGGGTGTCCACGATCAAGGTGCCGGCCAGAACGCCCACCGCGAGGGTGGGACCCGCCAGGGCGGTGGTGAAGCGACGAGTGAATGTGCGGTCCATGTCCGTCTCCTTGCTTCTGCGGCCGATGGTTTTCGGCGATGAACCGACTATCCCGCGCAGGTCGGGAGCTGTCTGTCCGCTGATAGGCCCCTGCGAGGGATGAAGTGTTTGTCCCCCCATCGGTGGACCCCTGTGGGAAGCTCCTGGCATGTCCGATAACCGAAAGGTGCGTGTCGTCGTCGGCGATGACCACCCGCTGTTCCGCGACGGACTGGTTCGGGCGTTGTCGGGCAGCGGCGAGGTCGAGGTGGTCGCCGAAGCCGAGGACGGCACGTCGGCGCTGGCGGCCATCAAGGAACACACGCCCGACGTGGCGCTGCTCGACTACCGGATGCCCGGAATGGACGGCGCCGAGGTGGCGGCCGCCGTGCGCCGCGACGAACTGTCGACCCGGGTGCTACTGGTCTCCGCGCACGACGACGCCGAAATCGTCTATCACGCGCTGCAACAGGGCGCGGCCGGCTACCTGCCGAAGGACTCCAGCAGATCCGAGATCGTCAACGCGGTGCTGGACTGCGCGAAGGGTCGCGACGTTCTGGCGCCGCGGTTGGCGTCGGGCCTGGCCGTCGAAATCCGGCGCCGCGCCGAGCCGTCCGGGCCGACGTTGAGCGCGCGGGAACGCGAGGTGCTCGGCATGATCGCCGGCGGACGCAGCATCCCGGCGATCGCCGAGGCGTTGTTCCTGGCGCCCTCGACGGTCAAGACCCACGTGCAGCGGCTGTACGAGAAGTTGGGTGTGGGGGACCGGGCAGCGGCGGTCGCTGAGGCGATGCGGCGGGGACTGCTTGAGTAACCTGCCGGCCCCGCTGAGCCGCGCGGCAGATTTCCTGGGCACCGAGCCCGTCCGGGTCGCGGCCGTCCTTCGGCTGCCGCTGATCGTGCTGATCGGACTACTGGTCTGGATCGAAGGCGTCGACCACTGGCTGCCCGCGGTGTACTGGTCGGTGCTGATCGTCTACACGGCCACCGCCACGTTCTGGCTGGCGATCGTGCTGCGGCGGCCGCTGCGGTGGTGGTTCGGCTGGGCCTCAACGGCGATCGACATGGCAGCGGTGCTGGCGATGTGCGTCGCCTCCGGGGGCGCGACGAGTTGGCTGCTACCGATCTTCTTCTTGATCCCGATCACCGTCGCCTTCCTGGACCGCCCGGAGATCACCGCGCTCATCGGTGCCAGCACTGCGGTCGGATACCTGGTGGCCTGGATCATCTACTCCAAGCGCGACGACACCATGGGCCTGCCCAACGTCGTCTACGTCCAGGTGGGTTGCCTGGCCTGGCTGGCGCTGGCCACCACCGCGCTGTGCCTGGTGCTGGCCCGCCGCCGGGCCAGGGTGCGTTCACTCCTCGAGGTGCGGCGCCGGCTGGTCTCGGAGTCGATGCAGGCCGATGAGCGCAACAACCGGCAGTTGTCCGAACAACTCCACGACGGGCCGCTGCAGAATCTGCTCGCCGCACGGCTGGATCTGGAGGACCTGCGCGAACAGCCCTCCGCCATCGGGTTCGAGCGGGTCGATACCGCGCTGCACGACGCGATCAACATGCTGCGCAGCGCGGTCTCGACGCTGCATCCCCAGGTGCTGGCCCAGGTAGGCCTGGGCGCGGCGCTGCGTGAACTGGTCGGCCAGTACGAGCGGCGCTGGAACGTCACCATCGACTGCGCGGTGGAAGAAGTGGGCAAGCCGGCCGCGCAAGCGCTGCTCTACCGGGCCGCCCGCGAGCTATTGGCTAACGCGCACAAGCACTCTCGGGCCACCCGGCTGCGAGTGGAGCTGGATCACGAGGCCGGTTCGCTGGTGCTGCGCGTGGTCGACAACGGCGTCGGCTTCGACCCGGCTGTTCTGAATCAGAAGGTCGCCGAGGGGCATATCGGGCTGTCGTCCCTGGTGGTCGGTGTCGAAGCGATGGGCGGATCGGTACACCTGATCGACACGGTCGGGGGCGGCACGACAGTCATCGTGACGGTGCCCGACGGCGATATCCCTGCTGAGAGAGACTGATAGCCGGCATACCGTCAGCTGACGCGGCGTTGACGGTGGTTGGCGTCGGTCCGCAGGACCGTGCGGATCGCAACGGTGTCGCCGAGCATCGCTCCGGCGGTGCGCATGGTGGCGTCAGCGGCCCGGATGCCGGCGTGAAGTCCGTGCCGCGCCGGAACGGTCGCGGTCAGCGTCACGGTGGGGATGCCGCCCCGAACGGCGGCGCTGCCACTGGCTTTGAGAACCTGGGCCTTCGATTTCAGCGCCGTGGCCGATGCCCGGGCCACCGCATTGGCGTTCACAGTGACCGCGTGGTCGTCGTCGTAGTCGAGGGCCACTCGGGTGGCCCGCCGTGCCGGCCGGTGTGCGGCCAGCCATCTCAGACCCACCAGAACCAGGATCAGGCCGACTGCCCCGGTGGCGAACGGCCACCACCCGGCATGCATCACCTGTTCGACCTCGGCCAGGCGAAGTGCCTTGCCGCCGTAAAGCTTTCCGATCTGCCACTGCCAGGCGGCGATGGGCAGTGCGATCAGGCACAGGCCGACGACCAGTGCGACGGCACGGTCGACGCCGATGGCGAAACGGGTCATCGTCGGGACTCCTGTCGGACGCGCACGGTGATGCGGGGTGGCTTGGCCAGCGGCTGGAGTTCGTCGCGGACCGCTCGCGCGACCAGATGCCTGACCTCGGCGAGTTCGGGCGCAGACGCAACGCATCGCAGCGAGACCTTGCGGGCGGTCGCGGTGCTGTCGACCTGCTCGACGCCGGGCACGTCCCGGGCGGCGGTCGCGGCGGCCTGGGCGACGTCGCGCAGGCGGACGTAGACGGCCCCGCCGCTGTCGCTGCGGGCTGCCACCGCGGTGGCCCGGCGCGGCTTGATTGCGAGCCCGGTCAGCAGGATGCCGACAACCCCGGCCGCGATGGTCACGGCCAGCACGATCGTCGACGGTTGCAGACCGTCAACGACCCTGACCGCCAACGGAAGCCAGGGTTCACCGCCCACCAGGCCGGCCTGTACGGCGGTGTCGCGCAGACCGACGCCGCCGGCCGCGATCAGCAGAACCGAGAGGGCAGCGGCGGCGTAACTGGCCCCCGCCGGGGCGAGCGGCGCCGCCGCCGGCCGGCACCGGGCCTCGCTCGGCGCGCGATCGGCGGGAGGCTGCTCGGCGGAGACGGTGACAAGCTCAGCCACGACCCCGGCTCCTGAGCCAGGCGGTGGCGTCGAACTCGCCGTCGCGGTGGCCGCCGATGACGTAGCCGATCAGTCCTAGCAGCAGCGCCAGCAGAAAGCCGGTGAAGCCGCCGGCGGCGGCGGCGACACCGAGAAGAATTCCGGCGAGCATGCCGGCGGTAGCGGTGGTCATGAATCCTCCTGAGGTGTCGGGTCGGTTCCGGTGTTCGTGGGTGCTGCGGTGATCTCTTCGACGGTCACATCCACCGGCAGGTCGGGCATTGCTGCCCTGACCGCCGAGCGGACTGCCGCAGCGGTCTGCCGGACGTGCGCACTCGCGGTGACCGTGATGTGGACCTCCACCCGGTCGTCGCGGATGCGCACCCCGGTGACGCGCCGGCCGGGCAGGTAGGTGCCCACTTCGCCGAACATCCCGGGGTGCAGGGCCGCCACGCCGGGCACGGCGCGAGCGATGCTCGCGACCGTGTCCGCGGCGGTCGGATCGTCGTGCACTATTCGACCCGGGTCAGCTGGCCGGCGGTGTCGTCGCTCTCGTCGTCGACGAAGATGTCGTGCACCGTGATGTTGACCTCGACGACCTCCAGGCCCGTCATGCGCTCCAGGGCGGCGATGACATTGCGGCGGATTCCGGTGGCCAGGTCGGCGATGGAAACGCCGTACTCGGCGACGATGTCGAGGTCGACGGCTGCCTGCTTCTCACCGACCTCGACCGAGACGCCCTGCGCGTAGTTGGTCGAAGCGCCGGGGATGCGCTCCCGCAGCGCGCCGACCGCGCGACTGGCGTTGCCGCCGAGATCGTGGACGCCGTTGACCTCCCGTGCGGCCAGCCCGGCGATCTTGGAGACGACGGTGTCGGCGATGGTGGTGCGTCCGTGGCTGGTCGTCAGTGGGCCGTTGGCGGCGGCTGCAGGGGCCGTGGTGGCCGGGGTCAGGGTGCCGGTGGTGCTCATCGGGTGATCCTCTCTGTCCTCGTTGTCCGTACATCTGGTGAGACGGCGCGGCTGCCGCGAACCGAACGCCGGCTCTGTGTGGCATGCACCACACATCCGAATGGCCGTCGGTGCCGAATAACTGACGTGCGGCCACCGCTCAGCGACGATGCAACGCCTATGCCCCCGCCGGGCGGTGACCGCGACCGCGAGTTGGCCGCCGCCGCGGCGGCCGGGTCCATCGAGGCGTTCGAGGAACTGGTGCGCAGACACGGTCCCGCTTTGTATCGCTACGCGCGGCGCATGACGCGGGATGCCGACGCGGTCAACGACATCGTCCAGGAGACCTTCGTGGCCGCCTGGCGGCAGATCGGGAACTTCCGCGGCGACAGCGCAGTCCTGACCTGGCTGTTCGCCATCTGCGCTCGCAAGGTCACCGACTCCCATCGGGTCAAGCGGGCGATCCCGATCGACGACCGTCTCATCGAGCCGATCAGCCAGGACGCCGGCGCCAGCCCGTTCACGTTCGCCTCCAACAGTGCGTTCCTCGACGCTATGGAGGAGGCGCTGGCCGAATTGCCGCCGCGGCAGCGGGCAGTCTGGATGCTGCGGGAGATCGAAATGTTGACGTTCCCGGAAGTTGGCAACATCCTGAATTTGAGCCCGGACGCGGCCCGGGGGCATCATCACCGAGCGCGGGTAACCCTTCAGCAGAGGCTTCAGCAATGGCGATAGGAGATCTCGAGATTTACGACAACGCCGGACGGCAGTTGCGGGCAGTCCCGGAGCCGGAGTGGCAAGCCATCGAGCCGGCGGTGCTGGCCGCGGTGCGCGCC
This sequence comes from Mycolicibacterium aromaticivorans JS19b1 = JCM 16368, assembly GCF_000559085.1. Taxonomy (NCBI): domain Bacteria; kingdom Bacillati; phylum Actinomycetota; class Actinomycetes; order Mycobacteriales; family Mycobacteriaceae; genus Mycobacterium; species Mycolicibacterium aromaticivorans. The sequence continues at coordinate 2,867,523 of NZ_JALN02000001.1, forward strand.
ACCCCTCGGGGCGGCTGGCCGCTGGCGGTCGAAGACCCTGAGCCGGGCAGCGCGCACGGGCGCATCCGGGTCAGCGATCTCGCGGTGACCGCGGCGCTGAGCCGGGCACTGGCCGGTCAGCCGGACTATCTTGTCGACCGGATTGAAGCCACCTCCGATGATGAAGTGCTGCAAGGGATTCAGATCCAGCTCAGCGGGCTCTACGGAGCCGACCTGGTGTCGGTCACCGAGCGCGTGCGCGAGCGGGCCGAAGGTGTTCTCACCGACGTGATCGGACCGGGCACCGCTGTCCCGGTCAGCGTGACGGTGGTCGACGTCCACCGTTGACGACGGTCGCCACCGTGTGATCGACACCACGTCGATGCGGCGTTCGGTTGCGCGCGGCGCCACCGTCCAACTCCTGTCGGCGCATCACCGCGCCGGTACGCCAAGGCCGCAATTGCGTTGCGGCGCAAAGGAGGAGGATGTCATGTCAGATGCAAAGGACACCGCCAAGGACGCTGCCGGCGGGATCATCGAGGACCTCAAAGGCAAGGCCAAAGAGGTCGTCGGCTCGGTGACCGGACGCGACGATCTGGTGCGGGAGGGCAAGGCCCAGCAGGACAAGGCCGCGTCGATGCGGGAAGCGGCCGCCAAGGAGGCCGAGGCCGAGAAGGCCCGGGCGCAAGCCAGGGTGCACGAGGCGCGCCAGCAGGCCGAGCGGTAGCGGCGACGGGCGGCGCGGGGTACGCCCGCGCCGCCCATCGAGGCCTACGCCTGCGGCGACTTCAGGCGCACGGTCTCCAGCGCGGCCAGCGCGTGGTCGGGAATCGGCACCGGTCCGTCGTCGCCGAGCAGCACCAGCACGGTGTCACACACTCCGACGCAACGACCGTCGACGAACAATCCGGTCGACGCGACGAACGAGGTGCGCCCGACCCGTCCGACCCCGGCGCCGGTCTGGATGGTTCCCGGCCAGTGCGCCTCGGCGAGGAAGTGCACGGCGTTCTGCGAGGTGACCAGGCGCAGTCGTCGGGTGGTCACGTCGTAGATGTCGGGAAACAGGCTGCGGTTCATGGTCGCCCGGGCGTTCTCGTGCATCGCCTCCAGCGCCAGGTTGTTGAGGTGGGCGTTGGCATCCATGTCGCCGTAACGCGCCTCGACGGCGCCGATGACGGGGTAGGAGTCCAGCCGCAGCCGCATCTCATGCGGGCGGCCCGCGGTCGTTGTCCAGTCGCTCACAAGTGCGCAAGCTTATCGGCCGCGTGCCGCCAGCTGACCAGCGCCGCCGCCGCGACCATGATCAGGGCCGCAGCGATCGTGGGCTCAGCCAGCAGCGCCGCGGCCAGCATCGCGACGGTCAGCAGCACCACGCCGACGGACTGGATCACGTCGCGGCGTCCCGCGTCGAGCACCAGCCACGTCATCAGCAGGAACACCGCCAGTGGGACGGTCAACGTCAGCCCGGCGACCGTGTGGGGCAAGTGGCCCTCACCGAGATGTTCGGCGACGATGACCTCCACCCCGGCCGAGAACGCCGCTGCCGAGGCGAAGATGAAGTAGTGCAGGTAGCCCCAGTAGAACGAGCGGCGCCTGGTCGCGGTCTGGTGGTGCTGCGGACGGTCGAAATAGATCCACCACATCGAGGCCACGATCGCCAGTGAGCAGACCGCAACCCCGATCAGTCCGACGCGGGCGTCGTCGTTCGACAGTCCGCCGATGATCGAATTGGCCGCTGCCAGAATCGATTCGCCGAGAACGATCAGGGTGAACAGGCCGTATCGTTCGGCGATGTGATGGTGGTGGTAGGCCGTCGCCTGGTACCGCTCGGCGATCAGCGCCACCGACAGGTCGGCCATCGCCAGCACCGGGAACAACCAGACCGGGCCGTGCAGGAACCACCAGGACACCCACAGCACTTGCGCGACGACGATGCCGATCGCGTACCGCACGCAGGTGCCGCGGTAGTGCGGATCGCTGATCGCCGCCCGGATCCACTGCGCCGCTGTGGCCACCCGCATGATCACGTACCCGGCGACGATGGCCCCGAAATCGTTGGACAGCATCGCGCTCTGCGCGCCCGCGGCGATCACCAGGGCGCCGGCCATTTGCACGAACACGGTCAGCCGGTAGAGCCAGTCGTCGGTGTCGTAGGCACTGGCGAACCAGGTGAAGTTCATCCAGGCGTTGAAGATCGCGAAAAACACCATCGCATAGGCCGCTATACCTGAGGCGAAGTGCTGTTCCTCCCAAAGATGGTGCAGCGCACCGGAAGACTGGGACACGGCGACCACGAAGACGAGGTCGAAGAGAAGCTCCAGGGAGCTGGCCGCGCGGTGCGGTTCATCGGGGTCGCGGGCGAGCATCGCCCGCAGGCCGGCCGGCAAAGGTACGGTTCAGCGGCGATTAAACCGGCGGATAGGCGGGCGGCGGGTAGACACCGCGCAGCGCCCAGGGCAGCCAGCTGAAGAAGTACTCGACCTCATCGCTCGCGTCATAGTCCGGATTCGGATCCATCCCTCGCACCTCCTGAGCGTCACCGCAATAGAACCGGAGTCTAGTCCGCGGGCCCCAACCGCGACACCGGTCATTAAACTATCCAACCAGTTGATAGAGAGCCGGCGTTGTCGGCGGACAAAATGACGCCGTGCCGGCCGGCGCCGGCACAGGACAAGCGAGGACATCATGGCATCCGAGAACGGGATGACCCGGCGCGAAGAGCTGCTGGCCGTCGCCACCAAGCTCTTCGCCGCGCGCGGCTATCACGGAACCAGGATGGATGACGTCGCCGATGTCGTCGGCCTGAACAAGGCGACGGTCTACCACTACTACGCCAGCAAGTCGCTGATCCTGTTCGACATCTACCGCCGTGCTGCCGAGAACACCCTGGAAGCCGTGCACGACGATCCGTCCTGGACCGCCCGCGAAGCGCTCTACCAATACACCGTGCGGCTGTTGACGAACATCGCCGAGAACCCCGAGGGCGCGGCGGTGTACTTCCAGGAGGCGCCCTACATCACCGAGTGGTTCACCGAGGAGCAGGTCGCCGAGGTCCGGGAGAAGGAAACCCAGGTCTACGAGCACGTGCACGGCCTGATTGATCGCGGCATCGCCAGCGGCGAGTTCTTCGAGTGCGATACGCACGTGGTGGCGCTCGGCTACATCGGCATGACGCTGGGCGCCTACCGGTGGCTGCGACCGGACGGCCGGCGCACGGCCAAGGAGATCGCCGCCGAATTCAGTACCGCGTTGCTGCGCGGGCTGATTCGGGACGAGACGGTGCGGGTGGAATCCCCGCTGGGCATGCCCGACGTGGCGGGCGCGGCCAAGAAGGCGCCCGCCTGAGGCCGATATGATCGGCCGATGCCGCTCGTCAGCAAGACCGTTGAAGTCAACGCCGATGCCGACACGATCCTCCGGATAGTCGCCGACTTCGAGACCTATCCGGAATGGAATCCCGAGGCCAAGGCCGTCTACGTCCTGGCCCGCTATGACGATGGCCGGCCCAGCCAGCTGCGGCTCGACATGGAGATCCAGGGCCAGTCGGGCACCTTCATCCAGGCCGTGTACTACCCCGGCGAAGGCCAGATCCAGACGGTGCTGCAGCAGGGCGAGGTGTTCACCAAGCAGGATCAGCTGTTCTCGGTGGTCGCGATGGGGCCGTCGAGCCTGCTGACCGTCGACCTGGAGGTCGAGGTGTCTCTACCGGTACCTGCCGTGATGGTCAAAAAGCTGATCAACGACGTGCTCGAGCACCTGGCCGACAATCTCAAGACCCGCGCCGAGCAGCTGTCTGCGAGCTCGTAGCCGCGCGATCGGCTAACGCCACATCCCGTTGCGCTCGAGCTGTTCCAGCAGCCGGTGCACGCCGTCGTTGAACTCCGTCGCGGACAGCTCTTCGAGGGTGGCCTTGTCGCGTCGCCGTAGCGCGTCGATCAGCCGGCGATGGGTCTCCACCGCGGCAGCTCCCCAGGTCGGGTCCGTTACGTAGATCTGCGGCGGCATATACCGCGCGGCGTGCAGCAGGAACCAGGCCAGTTTGATCCGGCCCGCCCCGCGGTTGAGCAGTCGGTGGAAGGCGAACTCGGCAGCACCCACGGTGGCCGGATCGCCCTCGGCCACCGCTGCCTCCAATGCCTCGTTGGCGCGTTCGAGCTCGTCGACCTGTTCGTCGGTCAGCCGGTCGGCGGCACTGCTCACCAGTTCCTTGGCGATGGTCGCCTGCAACCAGTAGATGTCGGCGATGTCCTGGCGGCTCAGCGGCTGCACCACGTAGCCGCGCCGTGGCTCGAGTGCGACCATGCCCTCGCCGCGCAGGGTCAGCAGCGCCTCCCGCACCGGGGTGATGCTGACCTCGAGCCGAGCGGCGGTCTCGTCGAGCCGGATGAACGTCCCGGGCCGCAGGACGCCGGTCATGATCGCCTCGCGAAGGTGGGCGGCGACCTCGTCGGACAGTTGTGACCGACGGCTTCCCCGGCGGTTGCCGGCCCGTGTGGAAGCCGGTGCGTTCACGTGACCTCCGGGGACTTGTGTGGCGAGCGGCCAAGCAATAGTGTGACCCAAGCAACAACAGATTTGATCAAATATAACGATTATTGCGTTCTCCAGCCACCGGGTTCACGCATCCTTTACGACATAGGGAACTGTCGCCATTCGGAACTGTTGAGAGGGCAACGAAGACCAGTGACCAGCCAGCTGACCACGACGACCGAGCAGCCGTATCTGGCGCGCCGGCAGAACTGGACCAACCAACTGGCGCGCCATGCTCTCATGCAACCCGACGCCACCGCACTGCGGTTCTTGGGCCGGACTACCACCTGGGCCGAGTTCGACCAGCGGGTGACCAAGCTCGCCGACGCGCTGAGCCGCCGCGGGGTCGGCTTCGGCGATCGGGTGATGATCCTGATGCTGAACCGCCCGGAGTTCGTCGAGGCGACGCTGGCCGCCAATCAGCTCGGGGCGATCGCCGTGCCGGTCAACTTCCGGCTGACACCGCCGGAGCTGGCGTTCCTGGTCCAGGACTGCGAAGCGGCCGTGCTGGTCACTGAAACGGTGCTCGCCGACGTCGCCAAGGCCGTGCGTGACCTCGCGCCGGGGCTGTCGGCCGTGATCGTCGCCGGCGGCGCGACCGAGGACGGGGTGCTCGGTTACGAGGATCTGATCGTCGAAGAGGGCGAGCAGCACCAGCCGGTGGACATCCCCAACGACAGCCCGGCGTTGATCATGTACACCTCGGGCACCACCGGGCGGCCCAAGGGCGCGGTGCTGACCCACACCAATCTGGCCGGCCAGGCGATGACCGGGATGTACACCACCGGCCCCGACATCAACAATGACGTCGGGTTCATCGGGGTTCCGCTGTTCCACATCGCCGGTATCGGCAACACCCTGGGCGGCCTGATGCTCGGCACGCCGACCGTCATCCACCCGTTGGGCGGATTCGACCCGGGCCAGCTGCTCGACGTGCTCGAGGCCGAGCGGGTCACCGGTATCTTCCTGGTGCCCGCCCAATGGCAGGCGGTCTGCGCGGCGCAGAAGGCCAAGCCTCGCGACATCCGGTTGCGTGCGCTGTCCTGGGGTGCGGCCCCGGCATCGGACACCCTGCTGCGCGAGATGTCGGAGACGTTCCCGGACAGCAAGATTCTCGCCGCGTTCGGCCAGACCGAGATGTCTCCGGTGACGTGCATGCTCCTCGGCGACGACGCGATCCGGAAACGCGGGTCGGTGGGCAAGGTCATCCCAACCGTGGCCGCGCGCATCGTCGACGAGGACATGAACGACGTCCCGGTGGGGGAGGTCGGCGAAATCGTCTATCGCGCACCGACTCTCATGGCCGGTTACTGGAACAACCCGCAGGCCACCGCGGAGGCGTTCGCCGGCGGCTGGTTCCATTCCGGCGACCTGGTCCGCGCCGATGCCGACGGCTACATCTGGGTGGTCGACCGCAAGAAGGACATGATCATCTCCGGCGGCGAGAACATCTACTGCGCCGAGGTCGAGAACGTGCTGGCCGCCCACCCGGCGATCGTCGAGGTGGCGGTCATCGGCCGGGCCCACCCCAAATGGGGTGAGGTGCCGGTGGCGGTCGCCGCGATCAACGCCGCCGCACTGCGGCTGGAAGAACTTGACGAATTTCTGACCGAACGCCTAGCACGGTACAAACACCCCAAGGGACTTGAGATCGTCGACGCGTTGCCCCGCAACCCCGCGGGCAAGGTGTTGAAGACGGAGTTGCGGATTCGGTTCAGCGCCAGTGCCGCAACGGATCCCGTGGATGAAACCGGTTCGGGGGCAGCCAATCCCGGTTGACGATCGAATGGCTAACGGATGCGACAAAAATCGAGTAGTGGGGATGGAGGGTCAATAGTGCAGATGCGGTGCACGGCCCGTGAGGCATCGGGTACATTCCTGTGGTCCGCCTTACTACTGAGTAGTAGGGAGACGACACTCACTCACTTCGGGTCGGGGCAAGGAGGGGACGTGCCAGTCGGACTGCCGCCACGCGACGACCGGCGTGGTCCCGTCATGTGGGTGAACCGGTGACCGCCGCGACCACTGGCGTCGGTGGCTACCTCCAGGACAAGGCCCGTCCGGCGCTGACCGCCATCGGCGGCTTCTTTCGCATGTGCGTCCTCACCGCCAAGGCAACCACCAAGTGGCCGTTCGAGTGGCGCGAGTTCATCCTTCAGGGCTGGTTCCAGTTCCGGGTGACCTTCCTGCCGACCATCGCGGTCGCGGTCCCCAACACCATCCTCATCATCTTCACGATCAACATCCTGTTGGTGGAGTTCGGCGCCGCCGACGTCTCCGGAGCCGGTGCGGCCCTGGCCGCGGTGACCCAGCTCGGCCCGATCGTGACCGTGCTGGTGGTCGCCGGCGCCGGGTCGACGGCCATCTGCGCCGACTTGGGCGCGCGCACCATTCGCGAGGAGATCGACGCCCTCGAGGTCCTCGGCATCGACCCGATCCATCGCCTCGTGCTGCCCCGCGTGGTTGCCGCGACGTTCGTCGCCGTGCTCCTCAACGGCGCGGTCATCACCGTCGGCCTGGTCGGCGGCTTCATCTTCGGCGTCTACATGCAGAACATCTCCGCCGGCGCCTACGTATCCACGCTCACCCTGATCACCGGATTGCCGGAGGTCATCATCTCGATCGTCAAGGCGCTCACCTTCGGGCTCATCGCCGGCCTGGTCGGCTGCTACCGCGGCCTGACCGTCTCCGGCGGCGCCAAGGGCCTCGGCACCGCGGTGAACGAAACGCTCGTGCTTTCCGTGGTCGCTTTGTTCGCCGTCAACGTCGTCCTGACCACCATCGGTGTTCGGTTCGGAACGGGGCACTGAAATGAGTACTGCGGCAGTCCTTCGGTCCCGCTACCCCCGCGCGTACACCAGCGCGACCAGGTGGGCGTCGGCTCCCGGCCGGTTCGTCGACCGGGTCGGTGACGTCGCCTGGTTCACCGTCACCGCGGTCGGCCAGATCCCGCACGCACTGCGTTATTACCGCCGCGCCACCCTGCGGCTGATCGCGGAGATCGGCATGGGCACCGGCGCGATGGCCGTCATCGGCGGCACCATCGCCATCGTCGGTTTCGTGACGCTGTCCGGCGGCTCGCTGATCGCGATCCAGGGTTATGCGTCGCTGGGCAACATCGGTGTCGAGGCGTTCACCGGATTCGTCGCGGCCCTGGTGAATGTGCGCGTCGTCGCACCGCTGGTCTCCGGGCACGCACTGGCCGCCACCGTCGGTGCCGGCGCCACCGCCGAACTCGGTGCCATGCGCATCGCCGAGGAGATCGACGCCCTGGAGGTGATGGGCATCAAGTCCATCAGCTACCTGGTGTCCACCCGCATCCTGGCCGGCATGGTGGTGATCATCCCGCTCTACGCGATGGCGCTGCTGCTGTCGTTCCTGGCCGCGCAGCTCACCACGACCGTGTTCTACGGCCAGTCGACGGGCACCTACGACCACTACTTCCGGACGTTCCTGCGCCCCGACGACGTGTTCTGGTCGTTCGTCGTCGCCATCATCATCGCGGTCTTCGTGATGATCAATCACTGCTACTTCGGCTACAACGCCAGCGGCGGTCCAGTGGGCGTCGGCGAGGCGGTCGGCATCTCGATGCGCGCATCGCTGGTAGCTGTGGCGACCGTGGTTCTCCTTGCTTCGTTGGCGCTCTACGGCACCAACCCGAACTTCAATCTCACGGTGTAGCGGTATGACGACGCCGCTCAACTCATCCCGGCGCCCGCCGCTCAAGCTCGCGGGTGTGGTGTTCCTGTTGCTGGCCCTCGTGCTGGCCACGCTGGTGTACCTGCAATTCCGGGGCGACCTGACCCGCAAGACCACGCTGACGATGGTGTCCAACCGCGCCGGTCTGGTGATGGATCCGGGGTCGAAGGTCACCTACAACGGGGTCGAGATCGGCCGCGTCACCAAAGTCGCCTCGGTGAACCGCGACGGCAAGTCGGTGGCCGAGCTGACACTCGAGGTTGCCCCGCACTACATCTCGCTGATCCCGGCCAACGTCGACGCGCAGATCAAGGCCAGCACCGTCTTCGGCAACAAGTACGTGTCGTTCACCAGCCCGAAAGATCCGGTCAAGGCCCGTATTTCGAGCAGCGACGTCATCAAGACCTCGGGGGTCACCACCGAGTTCAACACGCTGTTCGAGACGGTCATCTCGATCTCGGAGAAGGTGGATCCGGTCAAGCTGAACATGACGCTCAGCGCGGCCGCCGAGGCGCTCAACGGCCTGGGTACCAAGTTCGGTAAGTCGATCGTCAACGGCAACGCGGTGCTCGATGACGTCAACCCGCAGATGCCGCAGATCCGCACCGACATCCGGCAGCTGTCGAACCTGGCCGATGTCTACATCAAGGCCAGCCCGGCGTTCTGGGATTCCCTCGACCATGCGGTCACCACGGCCAGCACGCTGAACGCCCAGCAGAAGGATCTCGACGCCGCGCTGTTGGCGTCCACCGGATTCGGCAACACCGGCGCCGACATCTTCGAACGCAGCAAGCCTTTCTTCGTGCGCGGCCAGGCCGACCTGGTGCCGACCGCCCAACTGCTCGACACCTACAGCCCGCAGCTGTACTGCCAGATCAAGGGCGAGGCCGAGGCGCTGCCGCAGGCGCTGGATGCGTTCGGCGGCAACGGCTATTCGTTGGATACCGTCACCGAATTCCTCGGTGCCCCCAACCCATACGTCTATCCGGACAACCCGCCCAGGATCAACGGGCACGGCGGCCCCGGCGGTGCGCCGGGTTGCTGGCAGAAGATCGATCGGAACTTCTGGCCGGCGCCGCACCTGGTGGTCGACGACGGAGCCTCCCTCGCCCCGTACAACCACTTCGAACTCGGCCAGCCCATCCTCACCGAGTACGTGTGGGGTCGCCAAGTCGGGGAGAACACGATCAACCCATGAGAATCACCGGCACAGCAGTCAAACTCGCGGCATTCTCGTTCGTGCTGCTGCTCTTCACGGCGGTCATCATCATCGTGTTCGGGCAGTTCCGCTTCGACCGAACGACCTCGTACACAGCCGAATTCAGCAATGCGAGCGGTCTGCGGGACGGTCAGTTCGTCCGCGCCGGCGGCGTCGAGGTCGGCAAGGTGTCCGACATCAAGCTCGTCGGCAACGGCGACCGCGTACAGGTCACGCTCAACGTCGACCGCACCCTGCCGCTGTACCAGTCGACCACCGCGCAGATCCGTTACCAAGATCTGATCGGCAACCGTTACGTCAACCTCGACCGCGGCACCGGTGAGGGCGCCGACCGGATCCTGCCCGCGGGCGGCTTCATCCCGATGTCGCGCACACAGCCTGCACTGGATCTCGACGCACTCATCGGCGGGTTCAAGCCGCTGTTCAAGTCGCTGGATCCGCAGAAGGTGAACACCATCGCCTCCTCGCTGATCACCGTCTTCCAGGGACAGGGCGGCACCATCAACGACATCCTGGATCAGACCGCTCAGCTGACCTCCGCGCTGGCCGATCGCGATCAGGCCATCGGTCAGGTGATCACCAACCTGAACACCGTGCTGGACACCACCGTCAAGCACGAGAAGGACTTCGACCAGACGGTCAACAACTTCGAGGTGCTCATCACCGGGTTGAAGAACCGCAAGGACCCGCTGGCACAGTCGGTCGCCGACATCAGCAACGCGACAGGAACGTTGGGAGATCTTCTGGCCGACGACCGCCCGCAGCTGCAGAACACCATCGCCAAGCTGGAGACCATCCAGCAGCCGCTGGCCGACGGTCAGGACCGGCTGGACGACCTGCTGACCAAGCTGCCCGCGGCCGTGAAGATGATCGGTCGTGCCGGCGGTATCTACGGAGACTTCTTCAACTTCTATCTGTGCGACATCAACCTGAAGCTCAACGGCCTGCAGCCGGGTGGACCGGTCCGCACCGTGAAGATCACTCAGCAGCCCACGGGTAGGTGCACGCCGCAATGAGGACGCTAGAGGGTTCCAACCGCATCAGGAATGGCCTGGCGGGCATGCTGATCGTCATCCTGGTCATCGGGGTGGGACAGAGCTTTTCCGGCATTCCGCAGCTGTTCGCCCAGCCGGCCTACTACGGCCAGTTCACCGACAGTGCCGGGCTGAACGCGGGCGACAAGGTCCGCATCGCCGGAATGGATGTCGGCACCGTGAAGTCGCTGAAGATCGACGGCGACAAGGTGCTGATCGGATTCGACTTGGGCGCCAGGCAGATCGGCACCGAAAGCCGGCTGGCGATCCGCACCGAGACGATCCTCGGTAAGCGCGTCCTGGAGATCGAGCCCCGCGGCAGCAAGCTGTTGCGGGCCAGCGGGGTGCTGCCCGTCGGCCAGACCACCACGCCGTACCAGATCTACGACGCGGTGTTCGACGTGACCAAGGCCGCCTCCGGCTGGGACATCGACACCGTCAAGCGATCGTTGAATGTGTTGTCGGAGACCGTCGATCAGACCTACCCGCACCTGAGTGCGGCGCTGGACGGGGTGGCCCGGTTCTCCGACACCATCGGCAAGCGCGACGAACAGTTCAAGCAACTGCTGGCCAACGCCAACAAGGTCGCCGCCGTGCTGGGTAACCGCAGCGAGCAGATCAACCGACTGGCGGTGAACGCCCAGACGCTGCTGGCCGCGGTCAACGAACGTCGTGCCGAGGTCGATTCGCTGCTGTCCAACATCTCGCTGATCTCCCAGCAGTTCACCGGCTTCGTCAACGACAACCCGAACCTGAATCACGTTCTGGAGCAGCTGAAGACGATCAGCAATGTGTTGGTCAAGCACAAGACCGACCTCTCCGACGTGCTGATCACCGCCTCGAAGTTCATGGGCGCGCTGGCCGAGGCCATCGGTTCCGGCCCGTACTTCAAGGTGCTCGTGGTCAACCTGCTGCCGTACCAGATCCTGCAGCCGTGGGTGGACGCCGCATTCAAGAAGCGCGGCATCGATCCCGAGGAGTTCTGGCGCAACGCGGGCCTGCCGGCCTTCCGCTTCCCGGATCCCAACGGCCAGCGCCAGCCCAACGGTGCTCCGCCGCCTGCTCCGACCCCGTTGGAAGGCACGCCGGACCATCCTGGTCCCGCGGTCGGCCCCGGCTCGCCGTGCTCGTACACCCCGCCACCGGACGGCATCCCGACGAACGCCAACCCGTTGCCGTGTGCCGGTCTCACCCAGGGGCCGTTCGGAGGGCCGGGCTATCCGAACGCCGACGTGCCGATCTCCGCGCCCAACCCCGCCGCGGGCTACGCCCCAGGTGTTCCGAGCGCCGCCTTCCCGGGTGAACTCTCGCCGAGCATCCAGGGTGTGCCCGCCCCGCCGCTGGCACCCGGTCCGCCGGGGGCTCGCACGGTGCCGGTCGCTCCGACACCGGGCCCGGCCACCGACATCCCCGGATACGCCCCGCCGCCCAACGCCTTGGTCGGCCCGATCCCGCCGCCGGGACCGGGACCGCAGGTGCCGCCGGTCGGTGACTTGGCGCCCGTCGACCAGGGAGGGGGAGCGTAAATGTCGACAGTCTTCAACATCCGTAATCTGGGCCTGCCCAAGATGTCTCGGACGTCGGTCATCGTCGGCACCCTCGTGGTGGTCATCGCGCTGGTCGTGGCGGTGGTCGGTTACAAGCTGTACGAGAAGCTGACCACCAACACCGTGGTGGCGTACTTCCCCGAGGCGCTGGCCCTCTATCCGGGTGACCGGGTGCAGATCATGGGCGTGCGGGTCGGCGGGATCGACAAGATCGAGCCGGCCGGCGACAAGATGAAGGTCACCTTCCACTACGACAACAAGTACAAGGTGCCCGCCAACGCGACCGCGACGATCCTCAACCCCAGTCTGGTCGCCTCCCGCGTGATCCAGCTGGCGCCGGCATACACCGGCGGCCCGGTGATGGCCGACAACGCCGTCATCCCGATCGACCGCACCCAGGTGCCGGTGGAATGGGACGACCTGCGCAACCAGATCTCCGACATCGTCACCAAACTCGGCCCGACACCCGAACAGCCCAAGGGCCCGTTCGGTGATGTCCTGGAGTCCTTCGCCAACGGCCTCGAGGGCAAGGGCCAGCAGATCAACACCACGTTCAAGGCCCTGTCCGACGCGGTGAGTGCGCTCAACGAGGGTCGCGGCGATTTCTTCGCCGTCCTCAAGAGCCTGGCGTTGTTCGTCAACGCGCTGCACAAGAGTGATCAGCAGCTGGTGGCGCTCAACACCGACCTGGCCACGTTCACGAACTCGTTCTCCAACTCCGATCAGGAAGTCGCCAAGGCGGTCAAGGACATTGACACCTTGCTGACCACCGCGCGCAAGTTCGTCAAAGACAACGGTTCGGTGCTGACCAAGGACATCCACAACCTCTCCGATGTCACCACTCAGGTGCTGCAGCCGGATTCGCGCAACGGCCTGGAGACGGTGTTGCACGTCTACCCGAACCTGGCCGCCAACCTGCAGAACATCTACCACCCGACTCACGGTGCGCTGGTGGCCATTCCGACGATCGCGAGCTTCGCAAACCCGATGCAGTTCATCTGCAGCGCGATCCAGTCCGGCAGCCGGTTGGGTTACCAGGATTCTGCGGAGATGTGCGCGCAGTACCTGGCCCCGATCATGGATGCCATCAAGTTCAACTTCCCGCCGTTCGGCGTGAACCAGTTCTCGACGGCGGAGACGCTGCCGAAGTACATCGCTTACTCCGAGGAACGGCTGCGGCCGCCGCCCGGATACAAGGACACGACGGTGCCGGGCATCTGGTCGCGCGACACCTTGTTCTCGCACGGCAACCATGAGCAGGGCTGGATCGTGGCGCCGGGCATGCAGGGCGTCGACGTCCAGGCGTTCACCGCCAACATGCTGACCCCGGACTCACTGGCCGCGTTGATGGGCGGGCCTGATCCGGTGAACTACCCGCCGGGTGGTCCGCGGGGTGGCGCGCCGTCGAATTCGTACGACCAGAACAACCCGCTGCCGCCGCCGTGGTACCCGGGAGCGATCCCGCCGCCACCGCCGGGTCCGGACGTGGTCCCGGGACCGTTGCCGGTCTCGCAGCAGATCAACGGCGGGGCCCCGGCTCCGGCCGGGCCGGCACCGGCCGCACCCGCACCCGCGGGTCCGCCGCTGCCCGCTGAGATGGGAGGTGGACAGTGAGCACGATTCTGAGCACCACCCGTCGGTACGGCTGGCGTGGGTTCGTGCTGGTGCTGACGGCGCTGATCCTGACGTCGTGCGGATGGCGCGGTATCGCCAACGTGCCGATCCCGGGCGGTCCCGGCACCGGTGACAAAGCCATGACCGTGTACGTCCAGATGCCGGATACGTTGGCGCTCAACGTCAACAGTCGCGTCCGGGTCGCCGACGTCTTCGTCGGTACGGTGCGTGCCATCGAACTGAAGAACTGGATCCCGACGCTGACGCTGGGTCTGCAGCCCGGGGTCAAGCTGCCTGCCAATGCCATTGCGCGCATCGGCCAGACCAGCCTGCTGGGCACCCAGCATGTCGAGCTGGATCCGCCGCCGAACCCGTCGCCCGAGCCGTTGCGCGACGGTGCGACGATCCCGCTGAAGAACTCCCAGTCGTTCCCGACCACCGAGCGAACCCTGGCCAGCATCGCCACCGTGCTTCGTGGCGGCGGCATCTCCAACCTGGAGGTCATCCAGACCGAGGTCGCGAACATCCTGGACGGCAACGGCGAGCAGATCCGCGACTTCCTGACCAAGCTGGATACGTTCACCGATCAGCTCAACCAGCAGCGGGACGACTTGACCCGGGCGATCGACAAGACCAACGAATTGGTGTCGATCGTGGCTGCGCGCAACAACACCCTGGACCGCGTACTGACCGAATTCCCGCCGCTGATCAAGTATTTCGCCGACGCCAGGGACCGGTTCACCGGTGCCGTCGAGGCGCTCGGCCGGTTCAGCAAGGTCACCGCCGACACCTTCTCGGAGGCGCGGGCGAACTTCGACACCAACCTGGCATTACTGCAGCGGCCGTTGAAGCAGCTCGGCCGAGCGGCGCCCTACCTGATCGACTCGCTGAAGCTCGTCATCACCGCGCCGTACCCGATCGACAACATCCCGAAGGTGATCCGCGGCGACTACATCAACACGTCGGCCACCTTCGACCTGACGCTCAGTTCGATCGACAACGCGTTCCTCACCGGTACCGGTGTGTCCGGAATGCTGCGTGCGCTCGAGCAGGCGTGGGGTCGCGACCCGCAGACGATGATCCCGGATGTCCGGTTCACGCCTCACCCGAACATGACCGACGGGGGACCGTATGTCGAGCGCGGCGAGTGAAGGGGTGACGGCTAGATGTTGACCCGTTTCATCAAGACGCAGCTCGTCATGTTCGGTGTGCTGACCGTGATCGCCCTGCTGGTGCTGGGCTGGTACTTCCTGCGCCTGCCCACCCTGGCAGGCATCGGGCAGTACGAGCTGAAGGCCAACCTGCCGTCCTCGGGCGGCTTGTACGCCACCGCCAACGTCACCTACCGGGGCATCACGATCGGGCGCGTCACCGAGGTGGAGCCCACCGAGAACGGTGTCCGGGCCACGATGAGCATCAGCGACAAGTACAAGATCCCGGCTGACGCCACGGCCAACGTGCACTCGGTGTCGGCGGTCGGCGAGCAGTACCTCGACCTGGTGTCGGACGGCAATCCCGGGCAGTACTTCTCGCCCGGGCAGACGATCACCAAGTCGACGGTGCCGGAGGAGATCGGCCCGGCGCTGGACGCCGCCAACAAGGGGCTTGCGGCGCTACCGGCCGACAAGATCCCGGTGCTGCTCAACGAAACGGCCCAAGCCGTAGGTGGTTTGGGGCCGGCGCTGCAACGTCTGGTCGACGGCACGCAGGCGATCGTGACTGATTTCAAGACGAACATCGAAGACGTCAACGACATCATCCAGAACTCGGCGCCCGTCGTCGACAGCCAGGTCAACTCCTCGGATGCGATCCAGCGGTGGGCGGCCAACCTGGACACCATCACCACCCAGACCGCCGCGCAGGATCAGGCGCTGCGCGACGGGCTGAAACAAGCCGCGCCGACCGCCGACGCGGTCAACGCGGTGTTCAGCGACGTGCAGGAAGCGCTGCCGCAGACGCTGGCCAACCTCGAGATCATCCTGGACATGCTCAAGCGCTATCACAAGGGCGTCGAGCAGTCGCTGGTGCTGCTTCCGCAGGGCGCATCGGTTGCGCAGTCGGTGTCCGCGCCGTACCCGCACCAGGCCGCGCTGGACTTCGGTTTGACGATCAACCAGCCGCCGCCGTGTCTGACCGGCTTCCTGCCGGCCAGCCAGTGGCGAGCTCCGGCGGACACCCGGCCGATGCCGGTGGAGAACGGGCTGTACTGCAAGATCCCGAAGGACACCCCGGCCAACGTGGTCCGCGGCGCGCGTAACTTCCCGTGCGCCGATGTGCCCGGCAAGCGCGCCGCCACGCCGATGGAGTGCCGCAGCAACGAGCCCTACACCCCGTTGGGCAACAACCCCTGGTACGGCGACCCCAACCAGGTGCTGAACTGCCCCGCGCCCGGTGCTCGATGTGATCAGCCAGTGAACCCCGGTACCGTGATACCGGCACCGTCGATCAACAACGGGATGAACCCGTTGCCGGCCGATCTGCTGCCGGGCCCGACACCACCGACGAGTGACCCACTCACTGCACCCGGGACCGGCACCGTTCAGTGCAACGGTCAACAACCGAACCCCTGCACGTACACCCCGGCAGCAGGTAGCCCGGCACCAGGTAACACGGCCGTCTACAGCCCGCAGAGCGGGGAGTTGACCGGTCCCGATGGCGTGAAATACGACGTCAAGAACTCGAGCAGTACAGGAGACGACGGATGGAAGGAGATGCTGGCTCCGGCCGGCTGACCCCACCGCCAGCCGACGATGCCGACCACAGTGCGGCTGAGGAGACGGCGAATCCGACCCCACCGGTCGACGAGACCGAACCGAGCGACGGCATCGCGGCGCGCGGGTCACGGTTGAGCGGACGCCGCCTGGCTGTGGTGTCTGTCGGATTGGCGATCGCCGGCCTGCTCGTCGCCACCGGCGGATTCTTCGCACTGCGGTCGCACGAGAAGAGCGCCGCCGCGGCGCGGGCCGAGACCGTCGCGCTCGCCGCCGCCAAGGACTGCGTCACCGCCACCCAGGCGCCGGATGCGACCGCGATGGCGGCCAGCCAGCAGAAGATCATCGAATGCTCGACCGGCGATTTCGCGGCCCAGGCCAGCCTGTACAGCGGGTTGCTGGTGGACGCCTACCAGGCCGCCAAGGTCCAGGTTCAGGTCTCCAACATGCGTGCGGCCGTGGAACGCCACAACGACGACGGATCGATGGACGTGCTGGTCGCGGTGCGGGTGAAGGTGTCCAACTCCGCGGCCCAAGACCAGGAGCAGGGGTATCGGCTGCGGGTCAAGATGGCGCCTGAGGGAGGCACGTACAAGATCGCCAACCTCGACCAGGTGAGCAAGTGACGGTGACGGTCCCCGAAGCGGACACCGGCGCCGAGGCCGACGTCGACGCAACCGAGGTCGCCAACGAGGCTCCCGCCGGGCTGCCGGCCGGCTGGTCGGCACGGGCAGGTGCGTTCGTGGTCGACGTGTTCTTCGGTGTCGGCGTGGTGATCACCTGCCTGCTGGTGGCGCAGTCCGCGTCGTTGTCCGGCATCGCATGGTTGCGGTGGGGCAGCGCTGCAGTGGCTGGGGCGGTGTTCCTGGCGATGGCCGTCAATCGCTGGCTGCTGCCGACCGTCACCGGCTGGACCCTGGGCCGTTCGCTGGCCGGCATCGCCGTCGTCAACCGGGACGGCACGCCGCCCGGGGTATTCCGCCTGTTGGTCCGCGATCTGGCGCATCTGCTCGACACCGCAGCGGTGTTCCTCGGCTGGCTGTGGCCGCTGTGGGATTCGCGCGGCCGCACTTTCGCCGACCTGCTCACCCGCACCGAGGTCCGCCGCGTCGAAGGTGAGCGCCCCAACCGGCGACGACTGGCCGGCGTGGTGCTGGCGGTTCTCGCCGTGCTGGCCGCCTGTGCCACTGCGCTGGCCTACTTCGGTGTGTATCGGCCGGAACTCGCTGTCGAACAGGCCCGCCAGCAGTTGGCGGTGGACGGCCCCCGGATCGTCTCGCAGATGCTGAGCTATGACGTCGCGTCGATCGATAACGACTTCGCGCGGGCCCGCGGCCTGGCCACCGACGCGTACCGGCCGCAGCTGGTTGAGCAGCAGGACGCCGTGCGTAAGGCCGGACCCGTCGACAACGACTACTGGGTGACCAACAGCGCGGTGCTGACCAACACCCGTGACAAGGCCGTCATGCTGCTGCTCATGCAGGGCCAGCGCGGTGAGGCGCCCAAGCAACGGCTGATCACCGCCACTGTGCGAGTGAACTTCGAGAGGTCGGCGGCCGGCCAGTGGCAGGTCGCCAACCTGTCGGTGCTGGCCAAGCCCAACCCGGCCGGGGAGCCCAAGTGAGCCCGCGCCGCAAGCTCGACGCCGACCACCGGGACCTGTTCCGGTTGCCTGACCCGCAACCGCGCCGCTGGGTGCTGCCCCTGGTCGCTGGGTTGGCGGCGGTGCTGATCATCGCCGCGATCACCGCCAGCACACTGCTGCTGGTCAAACGCGAGACCCAGCGGCACGACGCGGTTCGGGATGTGGCAGTGCTCAGCTTTGTTCGCGGATTCGTCACGCACTACACATCCATCGACCCGTTCCACGCCAACGACTACGCGGACAAGGTGCTGGCGCAGGGCACCGGGCAGTTCGCAAAGCTGTACCAGGACAAGATGAATGAGGTCGTCATCCAGGTGGCCCGGGCCGAGCCGACGACGGGAACCGTCCAGGATCTCGGTATCGAGCGCTGGAACCGCGACGGCAGCGCCGACGTGGTGGTGGCCGCCACCACCAAAACCCGGATGCCCGACGGCAAGACCCTTGAAAGTGGCAGCCGCTGGGTGGTCACCGCAACCCAGGAAGGAGGTGCAGGAGGTCCGTGGAAGATCAGCAACCTGCTGCAGGTGATCTGACCGACGCCGCACCCGAGGCCACGCCCGAGGACGAGGCGAACGAGACCGACGCCGGCACCGAGACTGAGGAGCCGGCCGCCGCGGAAACGCCGAAGCAGCCAACCTGGTTGAGCCGCAACAAGACCGCGGTCGCTGTGGGAGCCTCGGCGGCTGTGTTCGTCGCCGGAGGCGCATTCGCGGGTGTCGCCGTCCAGCCGTACCTGATGGACCAGGCAGCGGTCGACACCAAGCTCGTGATCGCCCGCACCGCCGCCGACGCGATCACGACACTGTGGACCTACACCCCCGACGACATGGACAAGCTGCCCGATCGATCGGCGAAGTACCTGTCCGGCGATTTCGAGGATCAGTACCGCAAGTACGTCGACGCGATCGTGCCTACCAACAAGCAGGCGAAGGTCACCAACAGCACCGAAGTGGTCGGCGCGGCCGTCGAATCGCTGACCGGATCGGAAGCCACCGCGATCGTCTACACCAACACCACGTCGAAGAGCCCGCTCACCAAGGACATTCCCGCGACGAAGTATCTGTCGTACCGCGTTCAGCTGACCCGCGACGGATCACACTGGCTGGTCACCAAGATGACAACGGTGACCTCACTGGACCTGACGCCCAAGCTGTAACTCGTTGCGATACTGGGCGCATGGCCGTCGCCTCGCCCGTCTCGCAACGATCCACCGTCGTCGCGCTGCTGTTGCTGACGTTCGCGACCGGACTGGTCGACGCGATCAGCGTGCTGGTCTTGGGCCA
The DNA here is from genome assembly GCF_000559085.1 of Mycolicibacterium aromaticivorans JS19b1 = JCM 16368. Taxonomy (NCBI): domain Bacteria; kingdom Bacillati; phylum Actinomycetota; class Actinomycetes; order Mycobacteriales; family Mycobacteriaceae; genus Mycobacterium; species Mycolicibacterium aromaticivorans. The sequence continues at coordinate 2,886,784 of NZ_JALN02000001.1, forward strand.
CGTATTCGTGGCGAACATGACCGGCAACGTGATCTTCCTGGGGTTCTGGTTCGTGCCGCATTCCGGGGTGGACATGACCGCCGCGGTCGTCGCGTTCGTCAGCTTTCTGGCCGGAACGGTGCTCGGCGGACGCTTCGCGCGCCACCTCGACCATGAGGTGGCGGTGCGGACCTGGCTGACCGCCGCGCTCGGCGCCGAGGTGGTGCTGCTTGCGGTCCTGGCCGCGCTTGCCGGTAGCGGTGTTGTCGACTACCACGACGACGGCAAGCTCATCCTGATCGCCGGGCTGGCGTTGGCGTTCGGTGGCCAGAACGCCGCGGCCCGACAGTTCGGCATTCAGGAACTGTCCACAACGGTGCTGACGACGACGCTGGTGGGGATCGGCTTCGACAGCCGGCTTGCCGGCGGCACCGGGCAGCGGGAAAAGTTGCGCTACACCGTGGTTGCGACGATGTGCGCGGGTGCGACCATCGGTGCGACGATGTCGCGTTTCATGGTCGCGCCGGTGATCGCTCTGGCGGCGGTCGTGGTGGCAGCCGGCCTGGCCGTGTTCCGATACGGTCCGCAACCCGACGCGGCACCGAAATCACAGATCAGTTGAAGGCGAGCCAGGCGGGCAGCGCGCGCTCACGCGAATCGCACAGCACAGCCATCGTGTCGCAGGAACCCTTCGGCACACCGGCACCGGCCCACATGCCGCCGGTGTCGCGGCGAAGCACGATCGCCGACGAGCCGCCGCCGTCGAGCAGGATCGCGGTGTCGCTGCCCAAACCCCGGAACAGATCCTGGATCTGGTCCGGGGTGTAACTTCCGCCCTGGAACACGTACATCTCATCCTTGTCGCGGGCGTAGGCCAGCGCGGTGCGGGCGGCGCTCGGCCCGCCGTCGTTCATCTGCCCGGTGTCGCCCGGCGCAAGCAGTCCCAGTCCGCTGACGGCGACGAAGCGGGTCCCCTTGTCCAGCAGGCCTTGAATCACCGGGGTGGCAGCGTCGTAGTCGTCGGGTGATTTGGGGGTCACGACGAACGGCGCCCCGGCGACGGGCAGGATCATGGTGGTCAGCGCGGTCCACACCTCGTCGCCGCCGGACAGCGCTTGCTTGCCTGCGTAGGCGACGGTTCCGGTCACCGCGGCATTGGCCCGGCCCTGTCCCTGAGTGTTGTCGATGTAGGCGCCAAGCGGGGAGCTGCACCCGGTCGATTTCCACGAACCGGCTTGCTGCCCACGGACATCGAAGAAGTTGGCGTTGATCGCGATGGTGGGCTGGCCGAGTGCCTGCCAGGCCTGCAGCGGGGTGTAGATCTCCGAGGCCTGTACCAGGCCGTCCCGCGTGCGGGTGCCGGGCGTCCGTTCACAGCGCGCCTGATAGCCGGAGTGGCTGTCGACGAGCAGTCGCGGCGTCAGCCGACTCGAGGCCGCCTTGATGATCATCAGGTGGCCGCCGTTGGTGAGCTCGTACCAGTTGCCGCCGGCATTGAGCATCGGTGCGGGAAAACCGCTGCCGAAGTTGTAGACCAGGTAACTGCCGCGCGTGGTGGCGATCGCCTGGGCCAGCTGCGCGCGCGCATCGGCCGCCGCCACGGGAGTGCCGGTGGTGGCTGCCAGGGTCAGACAGCTCACCGCGGTCATGCTGCCCGCGACCAGGAGGCGCAACTTCGCGGCGATGGTTGGCACAGTTGCCCTTTCATGACGGTCGGTGCCCTACGGCACGTACTCCATCATTCTCAGCAACCACACAGTCAACTTAGGTAACAGTCCCGCGGCGGTTCGGCACCGGCGTCGTCACGACCAGCAGCAATGGCTGTCCGGAACGGAAATTTCTCGCGAGACGGTTATGTGTCCCGTGAGTGGGGAACCACTCATCCACGCGGTGCTCGCCCGGGCCCGCCGGAACATGAGGAGCAGCAATGATCGGAACGATTATCGGAGCCATCGTCGTCGGCCTGATCGTCGGCGCGCTGGCGCGACTGGTTATGCCCGGTAAGCAGAACATCGGCATCATCATGACGATCCTGCTCGGTGCGGTGGGATCCTTCCTGGGCTCGTGGATCACCTATCAGGTCGGATACTCGAACGCCAACGGCGGCTTCGCGATCATCCCCTTCCTGGTCGGAATCGTCGTTGCCGCAGTGCTGATCGCGATCTACGTCGCGGTCACCGGACGCAGTACCCGAGTTCACCACTGAGAGGTCAGCGGCCCGGCGGCGCAAGCCGGTACACATCACCGGCGTAATCGTCGGTGATGTACACCGCGCCGTCCGGGCCCGCGACAGCAGCCACGGGACGCCCCCAGCGCGACCCGTCCTGGTCCTGGAAACCTCCGACCAGGGTCTGCTGAGGTCCCAAAGATCCTGCGTACCAAGCGAAGAACGAAACCTCCGGCGCTCTGGGAGGGGTACGGTTCCACGAGCCGTGCACCCCGACCAGGGCGCCGGAGTTGTATGGAGCGGGGAGCGAGCCCTCGGTAAAATTCAATCCCAGCGGTGCGGAGTGAGCACCCAGGGTCTGCTCCACCGGACGTAGCGTCGCGCAGTCGAGCGTGCTTCCGTCGGCGTTGGTCTGGACGTCCCGCACGAACGCAGGCGGCCCATCGATGTCGGGATTGCAATAGGGCCAACCGAGTTCGCGTCCCGGCGTCAGCCGTGCCACCGATTCCGGCGGGTGGTCGTTGACGTAGCCGGTGACTCGCCCGTACGACGGCCCTGGCCGCGGATCGGGAACCTGGTCGCGATTGTTGACCGCCGTCCACAGCGCTCCGTCTGGCGCGATGGCGAGGCCGGTCCCGTTGCGCACGCCCGTGGCGAAGGGCACCGCTGGACCGCCCCCGGGCGGGACCCGCATGATCGTGGCTCGCGGCGGTTGCGCCGTCCGATCGTCGGCGGTGATGTTGCCGGTCGAGCCGATCGAGAAGTAGACCGCCCCGTCGCGACCGACGGCGACGCTTTTGAGGGCATGGGCATACGCCCCACCGAGATCCGGACTGCGCGCATCGGGTAATCCGGCGGCGACAACGCGGGGGCCGTCGGCCCGGGTGCCGCGATAATCGAAGGCGTCGACCTGATCGCTTTCGGCCACGTACAGCGTGCCGCGATCGAAGGCGAGGCCGTGCGGCTGGTCCAGGCCGTCGAGCAGCACCGTGCTCTGTGGTTGAGGCAGGCCGGGTGCCAGTCGCAGTACCTGGCCCGCCGCGGGCACCGACACCAGCAGCGCCCCGTCCGGTGCCCAGGCCGCCAGCCTGGCCCGTGGCACCCGGGCCCACACCGACATGGTCCAGCCCGGCGGGACCAGGGCTCGGCGCGGCGTGTCGAACGGCGCGGTGTCGAGTCCGGCCGGCACGGCGACGACGACCGGTGCCAACCCGGTGGGCGCTGAGGCCGGGGGAGCCGGCGGCGCGGAATCTCCGCACGCCGCCGTCAGCACCACGGCGGCCGCGCAGGGGGCGCTAGCCCGCCAGCCCGGCATGCATCTCCCACACGAGGATCTCGGACGGCGCGGTGGCGGTGACCCGCTGGCCGCCGGCGGCGGTGAATCGCACTGCGTCACCTTCGTGCAACTCGCCTGCGCCCTCGAGAGTCACCTCACCGCGCGGAACGAACAGGTGCAGGTAAGGAGCCTCGGGCAGCTCGACCGCCTCACCCGGCTGCAGCCGGGCACCGTGCAATGCCGCGTATCGGTTGCGGATGGCGATCGCGGTGTGGCCGTTGTGCTCGGGCATTCCGGAGGCGATCGTCACCAGCCCGCCGCGCAGCAACTCGTCGTCGATCTCCAGCTGCTGATAGCCCGGATCGATCCCGGATTCGTCGGGAACCACCCACATCTGCACGAAATGAACTGGCTCACTGTGGCTTTCGTTGCCAGTGAGTGTCCAGGAGTCGTTCTTCTCCGAGTGCAGGATGCCGCGGCCCGCCGACATCCGCTGCGCCAACCCCGGGTAGATCACGCCGGAGTGTCCGGTGGAGTCCTGGTGGACCAGGGATCCCTGCAGTACCCAGGTGACGATCTCCATGTCGCGGTGCGGGTGGGTGTCGAATCCCGTGCCGGGCTTGACGATGTCGTCGTTGTTCACCAGCAGCAGGCCGTGGTGGGTGTTGTCGGAGTCGTAGTGGTGCCCGAACGAGAACGAGTGCTTCGAGTCCAGCCAATTGATCTTCGTCGCAGCGCGATCGGCGGCACGTCTGATGTCGACGGTTGCGGCCATGTCATCACCCCTTGGGTCGTTGCCAGCCTAGGTGGCGGGCTGTTCAGCGACAACATAGATGACGTATCATGTATTCCGGTAGGGTGAGCGGTATGGCTCAGCGCTGGTTGACCGGCGACCAACAGCGGATCTGGCGCAACTACCTCGCGTTGAACGGCCGTCTGCACGCCGCGATGAACCGCCAGCTGCAGGCGCGGTGCGGACTGTCGCTCGCCGATTACGAGGTGCTGGTGGCACTTTCCGAGCAAGGACCGGCCCGGGTACTCGAACTGGCCGAGGCACTGGGCTGGGAGCAGAGCCGGCTTTCACATCACCTCGCCCGGATGCGGAGCCGTGGCCTGATCGAGCGGCACGGCACCGAGCAGGACCGCCGGGGCGCGAGTGTCGAGATCACTGCTGACGGAACGGACGCGTTGCACGCGGCGGCACCCGACCACGTCGCCCTCGTTCGTTCGGTGCTCTTCGAACCGATGACGCCGACGCAACTGCGAGCCTTCGACAAGGTGATCACCACGGCGCTGGACCGCCTCGAGGGTGCCTAGAGCGCACTCCGCCGCCACAGCACAGCCGTGGCGGCGGACGTCGTGTCAGATCGGCTCAGCCGGCCATGAACATGGTGTAGGCCGACTCCAGATCCGGCGGCAGCACCGTGACGTTGCACGCGCGCTGGGTGTCGCCGATCGGGGCCAGGATGCCGCGCAGGTCGTAGTACTCACCGGGGTTTGCGGTGAAGTACCCGCGCACATTGGCTTCGGCCTGCGGGCGCGGCTGGTTGTAGGCCGCCGTCAGAACCTGATTGGCGCCGGGATGTCCGGCCAGGTACTGGTGTGCCGAACCGGTCACCGAGCTGACGGTGCTGGCGACTCCGGCACTGCTGCAGTCCGGTGCTGCCGAGGCCATCGGCGCGGACATTGTGGCCACCGCCATGCCCCCCATGAGCAAACCGGTACCCACGGCCGCGACCCGCTTACTTGACGCGATACCGCTGAACTTCATGATCACTTCTCTCTCCGACGCGCGGTCGGTGATTGGTTCCCCCGTCCTGAAACCCAAAGTACCCATGAGGTTTTGCGGCAAACCCGTGCGCAGCGACCGGGGATAGCCGAATTACGAAGTGTTACAGCCCAACCCGGTGACATGCCTCTCAAAGCGGGTGATTTCGCGTCGCGAACGCTGCGGGTCCGCTGAGAAGTCTTAACGGGTGCGGCGGTCTCTTAACTGATCGTTATGAACGGTGTTATCGGACTGTGACCCGGGCAAACGCGCGGTTGCCTGCGAATGAATTACCAAGGGAATTGACGGTTTTAGAAATTCTGGGTGGTCGGTGGTGCCGGTGTGGCCAGCGTGTCTCAAGAATGTGAGATGGCTTGCAGAAACCCGTCAGCCTGCTCCGAACGCGCATACCCATCGGAGGGATCGGGTAGAGGCCATTACGAGGTGCAAACCCCGCGCCGGCACGAATCCGTCAACGCACCAGGGGAGAAACACAATGACCCAACCCGATACCACTACTCTGCTCGCCCAGCTGCGGGCCATTCTCGATCTGACCAACACGGAAGTTCAGATCGCCGAGACCAGGGTGGCCCAGGCTCGCACCGACGCAGTGCGCACCGAGCTCACCCAGAATGCGGCCAACGGTCGCGAACGCGCGGAGGCCATCGAGAACGCGATCCGCGAGCTCGGCGGTTTCCCGGACGTCATCGGCCCGTTCTTCGGGCGTGCCGCCGCAGCCGTCAAGGCGCTGACCGAGCAGGCGCAGCCGTTCGACGAGGCCCTGCTGGGTGACCTCGCGCTCGAGGGCCAGCTGCTCGACCGTGCCCGCTACGTCAAGGCGCTGGCCGTGGCCGCGCGCAAGCCCGACATCGAAAGCCTGGCCAATCGTCTGATCACGGCACACTCCGCGACCGTCGACTGGCTGACCACCGTGCTGGCCGAGGACGCGCTGGGCGGCCCGGCGGCCCTGCGGCGCACGCCGCTGCAGATCCTGACCGGCCTGACCGTTCGGGTGGCCAACTGGCCGATGATCTCCTCGGCTCGCGGTATCGATCGCGCGCTGGAGGCATTGCGCCACACCCGGCCGGCCGTGGACCAGTTGGTCAATCGTGGCGCCCACGCCGGTGAGGTCGCCGTCAAGGCCGCGTCCGGTGCCCGGGATGCGGCGCTGGAGACCGCCGAGAAGGTGGCGCGCCGGGAAGGCGCCGACGGCGCTGCCGACGCGATCCACTCGCTGCGCAGCTCCACCGGCATCCTGTCGCCGGAGGAACTGCCGATCGCCGGCTATGACGAGTTCAACCTCAACGAGGCTGTCGCCGCGGTGAAGGAGCTCGAGGACCCGGCCGACATCCGGGCGATCGTCGCCTACGAAGAGGCGAACAAGAATCGCGCGCGGCTGGTCTCGGCTGCTCAAACCCGGCTCGCTGCGATCGCTCAGGAAATCGTCGGTATCGACTGACCGCCCAGGGCCGCGCGCCGTGCCCGATGATGGTGCGGTGTTCGAACACCGGAACCACAAAGTCGCCATCATCGGGGCCGGCAGCGTCGGCACCGCGATCGCCTACGCCTGCCTGATCCGCGGATCGGCAGGCGTTTTGGCGCTCTACGACACCAACGCCAAGAAGGTGCGGGCCGAGGTTCTCGACCTCAACCACGGCAGCCAGTTCGTTCCGCACTGCATCGTGACCGGTTCCGACCAGATCGACGTCACCGCCGCGTCGGCGGTCGTCGTGGTCACCGCCGGGGCCAAACAACATCCCGGACAGAGCCGGCTGGACCTGGCAGCCACGAATGTGGCTATGGCGCAAGAACTTACGCCGCAGCTGCTGGAGCTGTCCCCGCACGCGGTGATCGTGTTCGTGACGAACCCCGTCGACGTCGTCACCTACGCCGCCACACGGGCCGTCGACGCGCCGACCGGACGTATCTTCGGATCGGGAACGCTGTTGGACAGCAGCCGGTTTCGGTATCTGATCGCTCAGCGTGCGGATCTCGCGGTCGGCAACGTGCACGGGCTCATCGTGGGCGAGCACGGTGACTCCGAGATTTCGCTGTGGTCGAGCGTCTCGATCGGCGGTGTGCCCGCCGCGCAGTTCCGCGCCGAAGGTGCGGCGGTCTTCGACGAGGCGGCTCAGATAGCCATCTCAGCAGCCGTGGTCAACGCCGCATACGAGATCATCGAGGGTAAGGGCGCGACCAATCTGGCGATCGGCCTGTCCACCGCGCGCATCATCGAAGCCGTGCTCGGAGACCAGCACCGGGTGCTGCCGATATCCACGGTCCAGCGCGGCGCCTACGAAATCACCGATGTGGCACTGTCATTGCCGACCGTTGTGTCGGCCGCCGGTGCCGGTGAGGTGTTACAGGTTCCGCTCGCGGTTCCCGAACTCCTCGGGCTGCAGGCGTCGGCGACCACGTTGCGACAAGCCCGGCATTCCCTGGGCCTGTAGCGGCTACGGTGAGGCGATGACAGCCAATTTTCACGAGATGAACCAGAAGGTCATCGATGAGTTTCGGGCCACCGGAGGCAAGGCCGGCGGCATGTTCGAGGGAAAGCCGCTGGTACTGGTCCACCACCTCGGTGCCAAGTCCGGGACCGAACGGATCACCCCCCTGGTGCCGTACCTCGCCGACGGCCGGATCTTCATCTTCGCCAGCAAGGCCGGCGCCGACACCAACCCCGATTGGTTCCACAACCTCGTCGCCCACCCGCAGACCACCGTCGAATTCGGCACCGAGACGTTCGGTGTCACCGCTCGGATACTCGACGGCGACGAACGCGACGAGATCTATGCCAAGCAAGTCGCCGCCCAACCCCAGTTCGGCGACTACGAGAAGAGCACGTCGCGGGTCATCCCGGTGATCGAGCTGGCGCGTTCGGAGAGTTAAAGCATCTCCGGCAGGCCGAATTTCGCGAACAAGCTGGTGTCGAGGAACGCCACCACGTGCGAGACGCCGTCGGCGCGCACGTCGAGGACGTGCAGCTGGAACGGCACATGCCGGCCGCCGGTCTCCGGAAGCCGCATATACATCGCAGCGGCCGGCTGGCCGTTGGCGGTCAGCGGCAACAGCCGCATGTCGCCGGCCTTCTCCGCGGGACAGTTCTGGTGGATGAGCGCGCCGATGGTCGGGCCGCCCTGATACCAACCGTCGAACGGCGGCATCTCCCAAATCGCTTCGTCGGTGAACATTTTCACCAGGCGATCGATGTCGTAATCCTCGAAAGCCGAGATGTAGTCGGCCAACTTTTCGCGAGCCTCATCGGACTCCGGCGGTGACAGTTCGTCGTCCTGGCTGGGACCGATGGCCTCGAGCTGGGCGCGGGCCCGCTGCAGCAGACTGTTGACAGCGGCCACCGAGGTGTCGATGGCGTCGGCGACCTCCGCGGCGCGCCACTGCAGCACATCGCGCAGCACCAGAACGGCGCGCTGGCGAGGGGACAGGTGTTGCAGCGCCGCGACGAACGCCAGACGGACAGATTCCCGTGACCCGACGATCACCGACGGGTCAGCCGGGTCCTCGTACAGCGAATCGGGGAGTGGCTCCAGCCAGGGCACCTCGGCACGCTCGACGAGATCGTCGTTCGGATTCGAACTCGGTGCGCCCAATCCGGTCGGCAGCGGCCGCCGCTGCCTGCCCTCCAGCGCCGTCAACGAGGTGTTGGTGGCGATGCGGTGCAGCCAGGTGCGCACCGACGACTTGCCCTCGAAGCGGTCATAGGACTTCCACGCGCGCAGGAAGGTCTCCTGCACCAGATCCTCAGCGTCATGCAGCGAGCCGGTCATCCGGTAGCAGTGCGCCAGCAGTTCGCGCCGGTAGGGCTCGGCCTGAGCCAGGAAATCGCCCCGGCCGGGGTCCAGCCCGTCATCGAGGTTATGGGCGAGCACGCTCACCGTGCCGAGCTTACGCACCGGCACCGACAGCCGGAACCGTCGTGAGCACGAGCACCCCGTTAGGCTCCCCTGATGGTCACAACACGCACCGAGCGGACGTTCGAGGGGGTCGGGGGTGTCCGCATCGTCTACGACGTGTGGACACCAGACACCGAACCGCGCGGCGTTGTCATCCTCTCGCACGGCCTCGGTGAACACGCCGGCCGCTACCACCACGTCACCGAGCGTTTCGGCCAGGCCGGGCTGATCACCTACGCCCTCGATCACCGCGGCCACGGCCGCTCCGGCGGCAAGCGGGTGATGGTGCGCAGCATCGATGAGTACACCGGGGATTTCGGCACTTTGGTCACGACCGCCACCGCCGAGCACCCGGATCTCCCGCGCATCGTGTTGGGCCACAGCATGGGTGGCGGCATCGTCTTCACCTACGGGGTTGAGCACCCGGGTGACTACGACCTGGTGGTGCTGTCCGGCCCCGCGGTCGCCGCCAACGTCGGCGTACCGCCCGTCAAGGCCTTTTTCGGCAAGGCAGTGGGGTCGCTGCTGCCGAACCTGCCGGTCGAGGAACTCGACGCCAATGCCGTGTCCCGCGACCCCGCGGTGGTGGCCGCCTACAACGCCGACCCGCTGGTGTGGCACGGCAAGGTTCCCGCCGGCATCGCCAAAGCGCTGCTGAAGGTGGGGGAGACCATGCCGCAGCGGGCGCGCCGGCTCACCGCGCCGCTTCTCGTCGTCCACGGCGGCCACGACCGGCTGGTTCCCGCCGCCGGAAGCGAGCGCCTGGTCGAGTGCGTCGGCTCGGCCGACGTGAGCCGCAAGGTGTATCCGGAGCTCTACCACGAGGTGTTCAACGAGCCCGAGCGCGACCTGGTGCTCGACGACGTGACCGCCTGGATCGAAGCCAGGCTGTGAGCCTGCGCCGTCGCCTCGCCCTGGTCGCAGTGGCCGTGTTGCTGGCAGTGTTGCCGGTCGCCGGATGCTCGTCGAACAGCCGGCAGGCCAACACCTGGGTCGAAGACGAGGTGACCTTCGACGCCGGTGGGCTGACCGTGCACGGCACCTACCGCCACCAGCACGGCGACAAGCAAGCACCCGCGGCGCTGCTGATCTCGGAGAGCGGACGCACCGACCGCAACGGCGACAACAACGTCGCCGGGCCGATCGGCAACATGCGCCAGCTCGCCGAATACCTGTCCGACCACGGCGTGGCTTCGCTGCGCTACGACAAGGTCGGCACCGGGAAGACCGGCCTGGGTCCGTACGCCGACCACCCGGCCGATGTCGGCAGCGCCGTCTACACCACCGGGGCGAAGGCCGCGGTGCGATTCCTGGCGAGCGAGGCCGCCACCGACAAGAACCACATCTCGGTCTACGGCCTCGGCGAAGGAACCGTTCACGCGATGACGCTGGCCGACGACACCTCCGCAGGCGCCCCCAAGATCCATTCCGTGGGTCTGTTGCAGCCGCTGGCGGGCCGCTACCTGGACCTGATCACCAACCGGGTCAGGGCCGATGTCGCGGCCGCGGTCAAGGCCGGACAGAAGAACCAGCAGCAGGCCGATCAGACGGTCGCCGCATGGACCGCCGCCGTCGACCAGGCGCGGAAGACCGGCACCGTGCCCGCCCAACTGCCCGACGGTCTGAGCGCGATCCTGAACCCCGGCAACGTCAAAGCAGTCGTCGAGGCCGACGCGATCGACCCGCTGAAACTGGCCGCCGCCATCCCCGCCGCCACCCCGGTGCTGCTCACCTGCTCGGACTCCGACGGCCAGGCCAACTGCGCGGACATCACCCCGCTCTCCGACGCACTGGACCACACGTCGCTGTCACTGGTCGCGCTCAAGGGCGTCAACCATGTGCTGCGCGACGACCCCACCGACAACGTCGGCAACTATTCGAAGCCAGGGCCGCTGTCGCCGCAGCTGACCGCGGCGCTGAACGCGTTCATCAACAGCTGATTCCACTGCCGGCGCACCGATGTCGGCTGGCTCGGCTAGGTTTGCCAAGCGTGACCGACGACAAGATGCTGGCACGCATCGCCGCACTGCTGCGCCAGGCCGAGGGCACTGACAACGCTCACGAGGCTGAGGCATTCATGGCCGCCGCACAGCGGCTGGCCACCGCCACGTCGATCGATCTGGCCGTGGCACGGTCGCATTCCGCCACCCGCAGTGCCGCGCAGGCGCCGACCCAGCGCACGATCACCATCGGCGAGCCGGGTGCCCGCGGTCTGCGGACCTACGTGCAACTGTTCGCCGGCATCGCCGCGGCCAACGATGTGCAGTGCGATGTGGCTTCCAACTCGGCGTTCGTCTACGCCTACGGGTTCGCCGAGGACATCGACGCCAGCCACGCGTTGTACGCGAGCCTTGTGGTGCAGATGGTGCGCAGCTGTGACGCCTACCTGGCCACCGGCGCGCACAAGCCGACGCCCACGATCACCGCACGGCTGAATTTCCAGCTGGCGTTCGGCGCCCGCGTCGCTCAGCGCCTCTCGCACGCGCGGGACGAGGCGCGCCAGGAGGCCACCCGCGATCGCGCGACCGCGCCGGGAACCGCTGTGGCACTGCGTAACAAGGAACTCGAACTGCGCGAGCACTACCGCCAGACGTCCAAGGCGCGCGGCACCTGGCGGGCCAGCCGTGCCTCGGCGGGGTACTCGTCGGCGGCCCGGCGTGCCGGCGACCGCGCGGGCAAGCAGGCCCGGCTGGGGTCCAGTCCCGAGTTGCCGGGGGCGCGGACCCGGCTGCCCCGGTGACGGCGCGCGACAGTCAACGCTCCCGCGTCTACGCGGCCGAGGAGTTCGTCCGGACACTCTTCGACCGTGCCGCCCAACACAGTTCGCGCACCATCGACTTCTTCGGCACGCAGCTCACCCTGCCGCCGGAGGGCCGGTTCGCCTCGATGGCGTCGGTGCAGCGTTACGTCGACGAGGTGCTCGCACTACCCGCGGTGACCTCGCGATGGCCCGCCCCGGGACCGCTCAGTGTGCGACCCCGCCGCGCCGCGACTGCTGCCCACTACGAAAACAGCGATGGCACAGGCGTTATCGCGGTTCCGGACCGCTCGACAGCCGACTGGGCCATGCGCGAGCTGGTGTTGCTGCACGAGATCGCGCACCACCTGAACCCGCTGGGCCCCGCCCACGGTCCGGGCTTCGTCGCGACGTTCTGCGAGCTGGCCGGTCTGGTGATGGGCCCGGAGGTGGGCCATGTGCTGCGCGTGGTGTACGCCAAGGAAGGTGTCCGCTGACCGGCGCGGTGGAGGATCGCGGCGGAGGATGAGGATCGCGGTGGAGGATACTGAGGCGATGCATCGTGAAGTGACGACCGTCGCCGAGCTCCGGGAGATCGTGGGCGAACCCGACCACTACGTGGCGAACAAGGTCAAAGACCGGCTGTCGCCTGTGCAACGCGACTGGCTGGCGCATTCGCCGCTGGCGTTTGTGGCCACCACTGATGCCCAAGGCCGCGTTGATATTTCGCCGAAGGGAGATCCGGCGGGATTCGTCCACGTGATCGACGACCGTACCATCGCCATCCCGGATAGGCCTGGGAACAAGCGGCTCGACGGGTATCTCAACGTGCTGCAGCGTTCCGGTGTCGGCACCCTGTTCGTGATCCCTGGTCGCGGCGACACGCTGCGGATCAACGGCCGGGGCCGCATCCTGGCCGACGCCGACTATTTCGACACCATGGCGGTCAAGGGCAAGCGGCCGCTGCTGGCGTTGGAGGTCGACATCGACGAGGTGTTCTTCCACTGCTCCAAGGCATTCTTGCGATCGGACACCTGGAAGCCGGAGACCTGGAATCCGACCGCGTTACCCAGCGTCGCCCAGATGGCCAAGGCGTTGCGGCACGACTGGTCCGACGCCGAGCTCGAGGAACGCTACTGCGAGGACAACATTCGCAAGGTGTTGTACTAGCCGGCCGGAGCGACCTCCACCGGCAGCGCGTTCAGTACCGCGGTGCCCGACAGCGGATCCAGCAACGTGCCGTCGTTCAGGTTGTTGACGTTCACGCCCGGGTGCTGCGCCGCGATCCGCATCCGGGTGCCCGGCTCGGAGTGCCCCCAGCCGTGCGGCAGTGACACCACGCCGGGGCGGATCGCGTCGGTGATCTCCACCGGCACTTCGAGTTTCCCGCCCGGGCCGGTGACGATAGCCATCTCCTCGAGGCCGAGCCGGGCGGCGTCGTCGGGATGGATCTGCAGCGTGCAACGGTTCGTGCCGCCGGACAGGGCGGGCAGGTTGTGCATCCAACTGTTGTTGGACCGCAGGTGCCGTCGGCCGATCAGCAGGAACCCCGGCTCCGATGTCAGCGCGGCATGCAGCCGCGGGACGTCGGCGAGAATCGGTTCGGGATCCAATTCGATTGTGCCCGAGGGGGTCCGGAGAATCTCCGGGATCCGCGGGGTCAGCGCGCCGAGGTCCACCCCGTGTGGGGTGTGCTTCAGCCGCTGCAGGGTCAGGCCGTCCGGCTTCGCGCCGAAACCGTCCCCGAACGGGCCCAGCCGCAGCATCATGTCCAACCGTCGTTCGTAACCGCGGCCCTCGGGCAGCATCGCGGTCAGTTCCTCGACGGATCGGCCCGCCACCGGGGAGTGCTCGTCGGCGACCTCCTTGCCCAGCGTGGTCGCGATCACCTGCTCGTCCACCAGCGTCGGATCGGCGTCGGGGCCCATGCCCAGCACGATCAGCGCCAGCCGCGCCAGGATCTCGCACTCGTCGGGCCTGCCTTCGGGCAGTGGCAGCACCGGCGGTGAGTACCTGGCGTTGTTGCGCACCGCCGCCCCACTGAGCGCGAGGTCGTAATGCGCTGTGCGAGAAGGCGAAGGCGGCGGCAGGATCACGTCGGCGTGCCGGGTGGTCTCGTTGAGATAGGGATCCACCGACACCATGAAGCCGACGCCATCGAGGGCGTCGGACAGCCGGGCTCCGTCGGGTGCCGACAACACCGGGTTGCCCGCGATCGTGATCATCGCCCGCACCTGCCCGTCGCCGGGAGTCTCGATCTCTTCGGCAAGCGCGACGGCGGGCAGCTCGGACAGTGCCTCCGGATGGCCGGACACCCGGCTGCGCCAGCGTCCGGTGGTGAACCCCCGGCCCGGACGCGGCGGGCGCGGCGCCCCGGCGATCGGTGAGCTGGCGAACATCACCCCGCCCGGGCGGTCCAGATTGCCGGTCAGGATGTTCACCACGTCGACCAGCCAGCTGGTCAGCGTGCCGAATTCGACAGTCGAGGTGCCGATGCGCCCGTAGACCGCCGCACTCGGGGCCGCGGCGAGTTCGCGTGCCAGCGTTCGGATCTCGTCGGCCGTCACCCCGCAGTGCTCGGCCACCGCCTCCGGCGGGAAGTCCTGCGCCGCCGCCCGCACCCGCTCCAGCCCGGACACATGCTCGGCCAGCCTGCCCAGGTCGACCAGGTCCTCGTCGAACAGCACATGGGTGACCGCGAACAGCAGCGCGGCGTCGGTGCCGGGCCGCGGCGCGAGGTGGCGGTCGGCCAGTTCGGCGGTGCGGGTGCGGTTGGGATCGATCACCACCAGCGTGCCGCCGCGGCGCCGGAGTGCCTTGAGCTTGCCGGGGAAGTCCGCGGCGGTGGCCAGGGATCCGTTGGACACCAACGGGTTTGCGCCCATCACAACCAGATAGTCGGTGCGGTCGAGGTCGGGCAGCGTGAACGCCAGCGGATTGCCGAACAGGTATCCGCAGGACACGTGTTTGGGCATCTGGTCCAGCGTGCTGGCCGAATATACCTGCCGGGTGCCCAGCGACTTGATGACGACCGGCCCGTACAGCGACCCGGCGATGGTGTGCGCGTTCGGGTTGCCCAGGTACACCGCGACCGACGAGCCGCCGGTGTCGGCGATGACGCGCTGCAAACCCTCGGCCGTCGCGGCGAAGGCCTCCGCCCACGATGTCTCCACCAGTTCACCGTCGCGGCGCACGAGGGGCTTCTGCAGCCGGTCGGGGTCGTTGTCCAACTCGGGGAAGCTGGCCCCCTTGGGGCAGATGAAGCCGTGACTGAACACGTCATCACGATCACCCCGGGCTGAACTGACCCGCTCGTTGTCATCGATGGTCAGGACCATCCCGCAGGTGGCCTCGCAGAACGGGCATATTCGCAAAGCGGTGCGGCTCATGACTGCCACTGTGCTCTGCGACCGACCCCGGTGGCAAGCCCAACCAACCGGATGGTCAGATTTGATTCAGTCCGTCCAGACCGGTGACTCCAGAGCCTCATGCAGCGCGGCGACGATGCGGTCGGAGTGGGCGCTGAACCGGCCGGTGGGGGCGGGCACCGAGATCGCGACGATGTTGCCGCCGGCCGCGCGGCCCGCGATCCCCGCGGCCGAGATGCCGTCGGTGTGCTCGTCGCGATCGAACGCCACCCGCTCGGTGCGGATGGTCCGGATCTCGGTGCGCACCCGGTCGGCCTGGCCCGGTTCGAGGGCGGCGAGCACCTGTTCGACGTCGTCATCGTCCAACAACGCCAGCACCGCCTTGCCATTGGCGGTGTCGCACACCGTGAATCGCCCGCCGATCGCCGAGACCGCGCGCAGCCGGTGCGGCGACTCGATCTGGTCGATGAACAGCATCTGGCCACCGCGATACACCGAGAGGTCGACCGTTTCACCGGTGGCCTCGGCCACCCGCTCCAAGGTGGACCGGAATGCCGACGTGATGTGGGCGGCGTCGGCGTTGACCAGGCCGAGCAGGCGGTCCCCGAGCACGATGCGGCCGTCGTCGTCCACCGCGGCGAACCCCACCTCGACAAGACCGACGAGGAGTCGCCGCGCGGTCGACTTGGCCAGCCCCAGCCGGCTGTGCAGGTCGACCAGGCGCAGTCGGCCTGGCGCGGTGGCGATTTCGTCGAGCGCGGCCGCGGCGCGGCGCAGTACCTGAATGCCGTCGTCCCGGGCATTCGAGGGACGTCCATCGCCGACCATAGAAATTTTCGCGTCAGTCAACTCGCATCCCTTCCCTCCGCCCACCGGCAGCGGTAGTGTGCCGCAATACGGATCATAGCGATTCGCTATGTGAACCAAAGGAGGCTTCGGTGGGGTCACTTCCTGAGGGTCGGCATTTCTTCCATGGCGACGACGGCTACGAGAGCGCGCGCCAGGCCACGGTGTGGAACCAGCGGGTGCCCGACCGCTACCCGGATGTCATCGTCCAAGCGGTCGACACCGACGATGTCGTTGCGGCCCTGCGCTACGCGAAGGCCAACAACAAGCAGGTCAGCATCAAATCCGGTGGCCACAGCTGGGCGGCCAGCCATCTGCGCGACGGCGCGGTGCTGCTCGACATGAGCCGGGTCGACCAGACCAGCATCGACACCGACGCGATGACCGCGGTCGCGGGACCGGGCAAGGGCGGCAGCGCGCTGGCCGCCGAGCTCGATGCGGTGGGACTGTTCTTTCCCGCCGGGCACTGCAAGGGTGTGTGCATCGGGGGCTACCTGCTGCAGGGCGGTTACGGCTGGAACAGCAGGGTGGTCGGACCGGCCTGCGAAAGCGTGGTCGGGCTGGACGTGGTGACCGCCGACGGCGACACGATCTACATCGACGCCGACCATCACCCCGACCTGTACTGGGCCGCCCGCGGCGCCGGCCCGGGCTTCTTCGCCGTCGTCACCGCGTTCCACCTCAAGCTGTATCCGAAGCCGGCGGTGCTGGGCAGCAGCTTCTACGCCTACCCGATCGAGCTCGCCGACGAGATCTTCACCTGGGCCCGCGGCATCTCCGCCGATGTCGACCGCCGGGTCGAGTTGCAGATCGTCGCCACCAGGAGCGTGCCGAACGCGGGCATCGACCGGCCGGCGATTGTGATGGCATCGCCGGCGTTCGCCGACACCGAGGCCGAAGCCAAGAAGGCCTTCACCCTGCTCGACCAGTGTCCCGTCGTCGACAAAGCACTGATCGCCGTGCCGTATGCGCCGATGGCCCTTGCAGATTGGTACACCGCGGTGATGAGCAACTACCTGGAGGACCATCGGTACACCGCCGACAACATGTGGACCAATGCCTCGGCCGCCGAGCTGATGCCGGGCATCCACCGCATCCTGGACACCCTGCCGCCGCATCCCGCGCACTTCCTGTGGCTGAACTGGGGGCCATCACCGCAGCGCCAGGACATGGCCTACAGCTTGGAAAGCGAGATCTACTTGGCGCTGTACGCCGGCTGGATGGACCCCCAAGACGACGAAAAGTACAGCGACTGGCCACGATCCAACATGGCGTCGATGGCATCGCTGGCGACCGGAATCCAACTGGCCGACGAGAATCTGGGCCGTCGCCCCGCCAAGTTCGTCACCGACGAGAACATGGCCCGGCTCGATCGGGTGCGAGCCCAGTACGACCCCGATGGCCGGTTCCACAGCTGGATGGGACGACTCTGATGGCCGAGACGTACCTGGGTTACCGCCCCGGTGACGGGGATACCGCATGGGGCAAGTACTTCGACCCGCAGATGGCCGAGCTGCCCCGCCATACGGTCGTCGCACTCGAGCACGGTCCGCAGGCCGACCAGACGATGCTCGGGTTCGATTCGGCGGCAACGGTTCTCGACGAGGGATACCATCAGACCGAGAACGGCTACGGCGCGCTGCGCGGCGGCGGATTTCATGTCGCGATCCGCACCGATATGCCGGGCGTCACGCCGGCGATGTGGGACTGGTGGTTCGGCTGGCATGGCAGCGAGTCCAGCCGCTACAAGCTGTGGCATCCGCGTGCGCATGCGTCAGCGCACTGGGGCGACAGCGGTCCCGACGGCAGCTATGTCGGACGGACCTCGATCATCGAGGAGTACCTGGGCTCGGCATACGCCAAAGCGGCCATCGCGTTCCTCGAACCGTCGGCTTTGGGCCTCGACGAGTCCCGGCTGGGCACCGACGTCGCGGTGTGCGCGCGGCTGGGCTCCAGCGAGTTGCCGGTCGACATCGGCTGGTTCATCCACCACGTTCGTGCGGTGCCGGGCGGCGCGGAAATGCGGTCGCGGTTCTGGATGGGTGGTCCCTACATCGGAGTGCGCCGTGGCAGCCGGCTGGCCGATTCCGTGATCCGTCCGATCGCCGCACACCAGCTGCCGGAGCCCCGGGATCTGCTGGTGCACTGCTCACAGGAGATGAACCACCTCGCGAGCTTCCTGCCGAGAATTTACGCGGAGTTCGCTGAAACCTGACCGGTCTCACCTCTGGCGGCAGAGATTGCCAAATCGCCACCGTCGCCGACCTGAGGGGTTATGTTCGCAAAACAGCCTCGCTGGGGCGGCGATCGGGGGTTTCAGATGGTAGCTGTGGCGTTTTCACACAACATCCGGCGGAGATGGACGGCCGGCACCAGGAAGACCGTGTTGCTCGGCGCGGCGGCCGCCACCGCCGTGGCCATGACGATGGGCACGGTCGCCGAACCCGTGGCGCCCGCCGCAAACGCGTTGACCCTCGACACCACCACGACAGGGCCGCTGCTGTGGCTGATCAACGAGCTCGGGGTGGACAGCTACACCTTCGACAACATTCCTGTCGTCGGGTCCATCACGCTGGCCTTCGACTGGCACAAAGCCGACCCGGTAGGGCTGAACAACCTCCTCAACGCGGAGCCGTTCGGTGGGTATGTTCTCGGCACCGCGACCCGGCCGAACATTCTGGCGACCAGTCCCACCGGTCCGCTGCTGATCGCCTCGGGCACAGGCGTTCCCGCTGCGCTCCAGACCTATCAGGCCCTACTGTCCAGCGCCAACGGCAGCGCCCTTCCGGGATACGATCCGCTGGTTGCCGCCGGCAAGGTCAATTCGATCACGGGCCAGCCGTGTTCGTCGGGCCTCACCTGCGTCCAGGGCACCAACGTCACCAACCTGCCGATCGCCTTGGTGCGCAACCCTGAAACTCCCAATGGCGGTCTCTACGCGCGCTTCGCCCCGATCTTCAACCTGTTCGGGATGAACCCGGTCAGCCCGAACGCCGGCTCCGGTTCGAGCCTCGGCATCAAGTTCAACGGTGCGTTCGTCAACGTCGCCCTTGGCTACGACATGCTGTCGGACTTCCCGGAGACGCTGAACCCGTTCTCGCTGGCCAACTCCTTCATGGCCAGCGTGCTCCCGACCTATCTGCTCGGCGGCGCGCAGCTGCAGGGCACCAGCGTCAACACGATCGAGGGCAACCTAATCAGTCTGCTGACCCTCGGCACTCCCAGTACCACCTACAGCACTCTGGTGCCCACCGATCTGCCGCTGCTGGAGCCGCTACGGCTGCCGTCGCGCATCCTCAACGCGGTCTTCAAGGCGGCGAAGATTCCGATCACGCTGGGTACCCCGCTCGCCGATGCGCTGCAGCCGGCGCTGTCGATTCTGGTGAACATCGGCTACACCGACGTACAGACTCCCAGCCAGGGAGGCACCTACAACCGCACGTATGACCAGTCGTCGCAATACATCCCGTTCCTGTCGCGGGCCACGCTGACGCCGCAGGAGTGGGCCGCGGTTCCCGGGGACGTGGCCAAGGCGCTGTTCACCGGATTCCGGGATGTGTTGAGCGGCAAGTCGACGACGACGCCCGCACCGGCGCCCACGGTGACGGCAGCCGCGGTAACCACGCCATCGACGGTGACGCCCCCGCCCACCGCCACGTCGGGCACGCCGTCGAAGAAGTCGAGTTCGACCTCGAGCAAGAAGAGTTCAGCGCCCAAGGCGTCGGCCGAGAAGGGCGTGGGCGGGTCCAAGCGGGCCAGCTAGCCGTGGTGCTCCCCCTCCGGGGGTCACCATGTGTTTGTTCAGAACGCGATATCACTGGCGCTATCACGTTCTGAACAGCACACCCAATCCCTGGTAGGCGGGCCGCGGGGACTGACTACCCGCAGACGGCGCCGGTCGCCGCTGAGCCGACCAGCTTGCGGTACTTGGCCAGCACTCCGGTGGTGTACTTCGGCGCGGGCGGAGTGAATCCCGCCTTGCGCGACTCGAATTCGGCGTCATCGACCAGCACGTCCAGCGTGCCCTTGCCGACGTCCAAACGGATCCGGTCACCGTCGCGGACGAACGCGATGGGACCACCGTCGACCGCCTCCGGCGCGATGTGCCCGACGCACAGGCCGGTCGTGCCACCGGAGAACCGGCCGTCGGTCATCAACAGCACGTCCTTACCGAGCCCGGCACCCTTGATCGCGCCGGTGATCGCCAGCATCTCGCGCATGCCGGGGCCGCCTTTGGGGCCCTCGTAGCGGATGACGACGACGTCGTTGGCCACGATCGTGCCGTCTTCCAACGCGTCCATCGCTGCGCGCTCGCCGTCGAAAACCCGTGCGGTGCCCTCGAACACGTCGGAGTCGAAGCCGGCCGACTTGACCACCGCGCCCTCCGGTGCGAGCGAGCCGTGCAGGATCGTGATGCCGCCGGTCGGGTGAATCGGATTGCTCAGCGCGCGAAGCACTTTGCCGTCCGGATCCGGCGGCGCGATGTGGGCCAGGTTAGCCGCCATGGTCTCACCGGTGACCGTCATGACGTCACCGTGTAAGAGGCCAGCGTCTAACAGTGCTTTCATCACCACCGGCACACCGCCGATGCGGTCGACGTCGAACATCACGTGCTTGCCGAACGGCTTGACGTCCGCCAGGTGCGGCACCTTGGCGCCGATGCGGGTGAAGTCCGCCAAATCCAGCTTCACGTTGGCCTCGTGCGCGATCGCCATCAGATGCAGCACTGCGTTGGTGGACCCGCCGAACGCCATCACCACCGCGATCGCGTTCTCGAAGGCTTCCTTGGTCAGGATGTCGCGGGCGGTGATCCCGCGGCGAAGCAGCTCCACGACCGCCTCGCCACTGCGCCGGGCATACCCGTCGCGGCGCCGGTCGGTGGCAGGCGGTGCCGCGCTGCCCGGCAACGACATCCCCAGCGCCTCAGCCGCGGACGCCATCGTGTTGGCGGTGAACATGCCGCCGCAGGCACCCTCGCCCGGACAGATCGCCCGCTCGATGGTGTCGACGTCCTCGCGCGACATCAGCCCGCGCGCGCACGCGCCGACAGCCTCGAACGCGTCGATGATCGTCACGTCCATCTCGGTGCCGTCCGACAGCTTCGCCCGGCCCGGCAGGATCGAACCCGCGTAGAGGAACACCGCGGCCAGATCCAGTCGCGCGGCGGCCATCAGCATGCCGGGCAGCGACTTGTCGCAGCCGGCCAGCAGCACGGAGCCGTCCAGACGCTCGGCCATCATGACCGTCTCCACGCTGTCGGCGATCACCTCGCGCGACACCAGCGAGAAGTGCATGCCCTCGTGGCCCATCGAGATGCCGTCGGACACCGAAATCGTGCCGAACTCCATCGGATAACCGCCCGCACCGTGCACGCCCTCCTTGGCGGCCTGCGCGAGTCGCTGCAACGACAGGTTGCACGGCGTGATCTCGTTCCACGACGACGCCACCCCGATCTGCGGCTTGGCGAAATCCTCGTCGCCCATGCCTACCGCGCGGAGCATTCCGCGGGCGGCGGCCTTCTCCAGGCCGTCGGTGACGTCGCGACTGCGGGGCTTGAGATCGGGGGTTTGGCTCACCGGACAAGTATGCCGTGGTCGGGGGTGCCCACCAAATTTCTTTTTATACCCCCGAGGGGTATTGAAGGTACTGTGTTTGCAGGCGATGATCGGCCACCACCAGGGCGCGATCGAGAGGGTCAACGCCGAGACCGTCACCGCACCACAGGCCGAGATCGACCAGATGAAGCAGATGCTTGGAGGCTAAATGACCGGCGCACATGGTTATTCGTCGCAAAAGGACAACTACACCAAGCGGCTGCGCCGGATCGAGGGCCAGGTCCGCGGCATCGCGAAGATGATCGACGAGGACAAGTACTGCATCGACGTGCTGACCCAGATCAGCGCCGTCAACAATGCGTTGCAGTCCGTCGCGCTCGGCCTGCTCGACGAGCACCTCGGGCACTGCGTCAGCCATGCGGTCGCCGAGGGGGGCGACGAGGCCGACAAGAAGCTGGCCGAAGCCTCTGCCGCGATCGCGCGCCTGGTCCGCTCCTGACGCAGCACTGCCCGGCGACATAGGCCGGTCAGATAAGCCGGAGTCGGCGCCGGAGCCGATACCGTGAACCCGTGCCGACAGTGCAGCGCACGTGGACACCGCGAGTCGCCACAGCGCTGGCCGTGCTGGCCGCCGCGGCGTTCATCTACGTCACCGCCGAGATCATGCCGGTCGGTGCGCTGTCCGCAATCGCCCGCGATCTACACGTCAGCGAAGCGATGGTGGGCACTCTGCTGGCCAGCTACGCCCTGGTGGCCGCGCTGGCCACGATGCCGCTGGTGCGCTGGACGGCGACCTGGCCGCGACGGCGCACGTTGCTGTGGACGCTGGCCTGCCTGTCTATCTCCCAACTGATCTCCGCGCTGGCGCCAACCTTCACGGTGCTGGCCGTCGGCCGGGTGCTCTGCGCGCTGACCCACGGATTGATGTGGTCGGTGATCGCGCCGATCGGTGTGCGGCTGGTGCCGCCGAGCCACGCCGGCCGCGCCACCATGGCGGTCTACGTCGGCACCGGCCTGGCGCTGGTGGTCGGCAGCCCGCTGACGGCGGCGATGAGCGAACTGTGGGGCTGGCGGCCCGCGGTCGGTGTCATCGCAGTGGCGTCGGTGCTTGTCCTGGTGGCGGCGCGGCTGGCACTTCCGGTGATGGCGTTGACCGACGCGGCCGGCGGCGTGCGGCCGCGCCGAATCGTCCACCACCGCAACCGCCCCCTGCTGATGCTGAGCGTGCTGACGCTGGTGGGTGTCACCGCCCATTTCATCTCCTACACGTTCATCGTGGTGATCATCCGGGACGTGGTCGGCGTGCACGGGGCGCACCAGGCCTGGCTGCTCGCGGTGTACGGGGTGGCCGGCCTGACCGGCATGGCGTTGCTGGCCCGGCCGGGGGACAGGCGGCCCAAGGCTGCGGTGATGGGTTGTCTGGCCGCATCGTCGCTGGCGTTCGCGGCGCTGGCGGCGCTGGGTCACCTGGGGTGGCACACCGTCGCCGTCGCAGCGGCCGGGGCGGCGGCGATCGTGCTGTGGGGCGCCACCGCAAACGCGATGCCACCGATGCTGCAGACCGCGGCGATGCGGCACTCGCCGCAGGATCCCGATGGTGCCTCCGGGCTCTACGTCGCGTGCTTCCAGGTCGGCATCATGGCCGGATCGCTGACCGGCGGGCTGCTCTTCCAACGCGCCGGAGTCGCGGCGATGCTCACCGCGTCATGCGTGCTGATGCTGGGCGCATTGGCCTGCGTGGTGGTCAGCCGCGGCCTGTTCGCGGACCACCCGGCTACCAGCGAAAAGTAACGCTTGTCACCCGATCCCCGACGATCTGCACAGTTCAGGGCAGTGACGGAGTTCAGGGTCGGGTTCGCTGGCGGATGAACTCCAGAAGTGCACCCAGCGTGTTATGTCAGACTGGGTCGAAGTCGGTATCGAGGGAGTTTTGGTTATGACGCTGCGGGTGAAGGGGGCCATCGCCACCGCGCTGTGCGTGGTCGGAGTGGCCGCCGGAATCAGTCTCGGCAGCGGTTCGGCGCTCGCCGATCCGGACCAGGCGCCCGCCGATCCCGGGATCGCCGACGTGCCACCCGTGCAAGTGCCGCCACCGGTCGACCCGGCGGCGTTCCCGCCGCCAGCGCCCGCGGCAGACCCGTTCGCTCCGCCGCCGCCACCGCCGGTCGACCCGGTGGCCGCCCAACAAGCCGCCGCGGCAGCCGCCGGTCCGGTGAAGGGCCAGAACCCGACGCCCTACACCGGTGACCCGGTGTTCGCGCCGCCGAGCTTCAATCCGGTGAACGGCGCCATGGTGGGCGTGGCCAAGCCGATCATCATCAACTTCGCGCGTCCGATCGCGAACCGGCCGATGGCCGAGCAGGCGATCCACATCTCTTCGGTGCCGCCTGTTCCGGGCGCCTTCTACTGGTTGACCGACACCCAGGTGCGGTGGCGGCCCTACAACTTCTGGCCGGCCGGCACCATCGTCAACATCGACGCCAGCGGCGCGAAGTCCAGCTTCCGCGTCGGAGACGCCGTGGTGGCCACTGCTGACAACGCCACGCACCAGATGACGATCACCCGCAACGGCAAGCTCGAGCAGACCTTCCCGATGTCGATGGGTAAGCCTGGCCACGACACCCCGAACGGCACCTACTACGTGCTCGAGAAGTTCCCGGACATCGTCATGGACTCGGCGACCTACGGCGTGCCGAGCGATTCACCCGACGGGTACAAGGTTCACGTCAAGCTCGCCGTGCGGATCGACAACCAGGGCAACTTCGTGCACAGCGCGCCGTGGTCGGTGGGAGACCAGGGAAAGCGCAATGTCAGCCACGGCTGCATCAACCTCAGCCAGGCCAACGCGCAGTGGTTCTACGACAACTTCGGCAGCGGTGACCCGATCATCGTGAAGAACTCGGTAGGCACCTACAACAAGCCCGACGGCGCCGACGACTGGCAGTGGCAGCTGTCCTAGCCAGTCGGCTGCCGGCCGGGCCGCTTTCAAAGCTCAGGCACAGAAACGAACTCCACAATGGGGTTCGTGCCGCCTACCCCGACACCGCCGTCGCCGACGCCGTCGGCACCGTTGCCTCAGCTCCCCGCGCCTGACTTTCACCAGTACGCGCACGGGGTTTCACTGCTGGGCGGCTGGCTGCCGCTGACCGTCGAGATCGTCGCCGCGATCGCGCTGATCGTCGCGATCGGATGGCGGCGGAGCAGGCGCTGGTGGCTGGTTTGGCTGCCGGTCTGCGTGGTCGTCGGCCTGCTCGGCGCGCTCGCCGCGCGCCTGTACGTCAACTCCGAGGGGCTGGCCTCAGATCCGGCCCCGTTCTATTTGTGGGTCTGGATAGGGGTTTTCGCCGCCGGGGTCGCGGTGGCGGTACTTGGCTGGCGCGGAAGCTCCTGGTGGCGACGAGGTGTCGCCGTCCTGGCGATTCCGTTGACCTTGGTGGCGGCCCTGCTGGCGCTGAACAAGTGGGTCGGGTATTACCCGAGCGTGCAAACAGCCTGGGGCGCCCTGACGGCCGGGCCACTGCCGAACCAGATCGACGCCGCCGAACTGCCCGGCCTGCGCAACACCGTGCAGACGACAGGCAAGCTCGTCGAGGTCGACATCCCGGCAGATGCAAGCGGATTCAAGCACCGCAGTGAGTACGTCTACCTGCCGCCGGCCTGGTTCGCCGGCCCGACCCCACCCCGGTTGCCGGTCATCATGATGGTCGCCGGCGAGTTCAACACCCCGGCCGACTGGATCCGCACCGGCAACGCGATGCCGATCATCGACGGCTACGCGAAAGCCCATGGCGGACAAGCCCCGATCTTCGTGTTCGTCGACTCCGGCGGCAGCTTCAACAACGACACCGAATGCGTCAACGGTCCCCGCGGCAACGCTGCCGACCACCTGACCAAGGACGTTCGGCCCTACTTGGCACAGCAATTCGGCGCATCCGATCAGGCGGCCAACTGGGCGGTGGTCGGCTGGTCGATGGGCGGCACGTGCGCGATCGACCTGACCGTCATGCATCCGGATCTGTTCAGCACCTTCGAGGACATCGCCGGCGATCACGGCCCGACCTCAGGGACCAAAGACCAGACGATCAGCAGGCTCTACGGCGGCGACGCCGCCAAGTGGGACGAGTTCGATCCGCGGACCGCGATGATGCGGCACGGCCCGTATCAGGGTGTCGCAGGGTGGTTCGAGGACACCGTGACGCCGACCAACACCGCATCGCCGTACGGCGGGGGCGGGGGGCACCGGCCGCAATCCGACGCACCCACCGGCTTCGGCGGGCACGACGAGTTCAAGGACTCCGATGAGGCCGGAGCGGCCGACGATCTGTGCGCGACGGCAAAGACGGTCGGCATCTCCTGCTCAGTGCACCGCATCATCAGCTTCCACACCTGGCAGTTCGCCGAGCGCGCCTTCTCCGATGCGCTGCCGTGGCTGGCGGCTCAGATCAAGACGCCGGGCGCGACGGATTCGCCGGCCTGACGTCATGTCTTAAGCCGACTGCCGCAGCACCCAGGCAGGCCAACGCCACGATCACTGCGAACCACGGGAACACCTGCGCCAGCGGCCATGTGGTGGCCGCCCAGCCCGCGGCGATCGTGGGCAGCGCCATCGCGGTATAGGCCAGCAGGTAGAACGCCGACATCGTCTCACCGCGGCGGTCCGAGGGCACCACGTCGGACAGGTGGCGCAGCGAGCCGCCGAAACCAAGTCCGAACGTCGCACCCAGCAGTGCCGCGGCGGCGAACACCAGGGGCCAGCGGTGGGTGAGCAGCACCGGGATCGTCAGCAGCAGTGCGGCGGCCATGCCGATGTCCCCGATCACCGCCGAGCGCCGGGCCGGAACCCGGGTGGCCACCAGCTGCGCCATGGCAGCCGAGAACGCCGTCACCCCGACCACGCCGCCGCCGAACACCAGGTTGTGCACGTGGGTCTGCTGCGCGGCCAACGACGGGTACAGCGACAGCAGCACACCGAGCACCGACCAGGACGCCATCGCGCCCAGGGCGGCGAACCAAAAGTCCTCGCGGATCGCCTGTGGCACAGCCGGTTTGCTGATCCGGATTCGGCCGCCGGTGCGGCCTTCATGGGTTTCCCGCAGGGCCACCACGCCGACGCCGACGATTGCGCACACCACCGCGACGACCGCATACGGGGTGCGCAGCGGGTGCGCGACGTACTGCGCCAGCAGCGACGAGCCGACGATCGCCACCGTCATGCCGATGTTGAAGCTGACGCCGCTGAGCTGGCCGCTGCGCACCCCGTGGTGCGGCCGTAGGTCCAGTAGCGCGGCGGCGGCGGCGACGACGATCGAACCGACGGCGGCGCCGTGAATGGTGCGGGCCAGCAGCAGCATCTCGAAGTTGTCGGCGATCAGGAAGATGCCAAGACCGGCGATCAGTGCGATGAGTGCGCCGAGGAGCACCGGCTTGCGGCCGACGACGTCGGAGATGCGGCCGGACACCAGCACCGCCGCCAACGCGGCGAAGGCGTACACCGCGAACACGATGGTGGTGGCGAGCGGCGAGAGATGCCAGTTCGATTCGTAGATGCCGTACAGCGGCGCGGGCAGGCCCGAGACGCCGAGTGCGACGCCGCTGAGCACCAGAAGCAGGGGGTACGCCCAGCGCTGGCCGGTGCGGTCAGCGGGTGACGTCTCCTGCACACAGGCCATGACAACTCCGGAGTAGTTTGATGGTCATCGAACCCGTTCGAGCGTACGCTAGGTTTGATACTGATCAAACTTCGCAGGCCGTGATGGCGGACACAGGAGACAACCGTGGTTGAGGTGCAGGCATTCCCTGCCGACAGCTATCCCGTCCATCGGGTCGGCCCGCTGCACCAGGTGCTCGCGGCCCTGCAGGATCCCGCTCGGCTGGAGATGATCAGGCGGCTGCACAACGCCGGCGCACCCTTGCAGTGCAGCGCGCTCTACGACGGCATCAACAAGTCCACGGCCACCCACCACTTCAAGATCCTGCGCGAAGCCGGATTGCTCGAGCGATTGGTTCTCGGCGGTCTCACCCACCAACGGCTGCGCGCCGAGGAAGTCGACGCTGCACTACCCGGGCTGCTGGCCTCGGTGGTCGACGGCGCCAACCGAGAAGTCGCCGCCCGCGGTTAGCTCCAGATGCGGACGCGCCGGTCGGGCTCGAGATACAACTCGTCGTCCTCGCTGACATCGAACGCCTCATAGAACGCGTCCATGTTGCGGATCACGCCGTTGCAGCGGAACTCCGGGGGTGAGTGCGGATCGGTCGCCAGGCGCCGAATCGCCTCGGCCTCACGAGATTTCGTACGCCACACCTGCGCCCAGCCGAAGAACACCCGCTGCCTACCGGTCAGGCCGTCGATCACCGGCGCTTTCTTGCCGTCCAGCGACAGCTCGTAAGCCAGCAGCGCGATCGACAGTCCGCCCAGGTCGCCGATGTTCTCGCCGACGGTGAACGCGCCGTTGACGTGGTGGCTCGGCTGGAGCCCGCGCGGTACGAACTCTTCATACTGCTCGATGAGTTGCTTGGTGCGCGTGCCGAACTCGGTGCGGTCCTCGTCGGTCCACCAGTCGACGAGATTGCCGTCGCCGTCGTACTTGGCGCCCTGGTCGTCGAATCCGTGGCCGATCTCGTGGCCGATCACGGCGCCGATCCCGCCGTAGTTGGCCGCGTCATCGGCCTCGGCGTCGAAGAACGGCGGCTGCAGAATCGCCGCGGGGAACACGATCTCGTTCATGCCCGGGTTGTAGTAGGCGTTGACCGTCTGCGGGGTCATGAACCACTCGTCGCGATCGACCGGGCCGCCGAGCTTGGCCATTTCCCGGTCGTGGGCCACCTCGGCACCGCGAATCACATTGCCGTACAGATCGTTTCGATCGATCACCAGTGCCGAGTAGTCACGCCACTTCTTCGGATAGCCGATCTTGGCGGTGAACTTGTCCAGCTTGGCCAGCGCGCGCTGACGGGTCTCCGGCGTCATCCACTCCAGGTCGTTGATGCTGACCCGGTAGGCCTCACGCAGGTTGTCGACGAGCACGTCCATGCGGGCCTTGGCATCCGGCGGGAAGTGCCGCTCGACATAGAGCCGTCCGACCGCGTCGCCCATCAGGCTCTCCACCAGCGACACGGCCCGCTTCCAGCGTTCGCGGATCTGCTCGGTGCCCGACAGGGTGCGACCGTAGAAATCGAAGTTCGCCTCCACCACCGCCTCGGTCAGGTAGGCGGCGCGCGCGTTGATCAGGCGCCAGCGCGCCCAGTCCTGCCAGTCGGCGAAGTCGTGGCCCGACCACAGCTCGGCGAACGCGGTGAGGTAATCAGGTTGGCGCACAACGAGTTCGGCCACCACGTCCGGTTTGGTGCCCTGCGCGCCGATCCAGCCGGCCCAGTCGAAGCCGGGCGCCTCTACGGGCAGATCGGTGAAGTTGCGCAGGTTATAGGTCAGGTCCGCGTCGCGGCGCTTGACGACATCCCAGTGCGCGGCAGCCAGTTTGGCCTCCAGTGCGACGATCCGCGCGGCCCGCTCGGTGTGGTCGTCGGCGGTGCCGCCCAGAACGAGCGCGAACATCGTGGCGATATGCGCCGGGTAGGCACCCAGGATGGAGGCGTGCTGCTCGTCGCGGTAGTACGACTCGTCCGGCAGACCCAGACCCGACTGCGTGACGTGCAGCAGGTACCGCGTCGAGTTCTTGGAATCGGTGTCGATGTAGAGCCCGACGCCACCGCCCACGCCGGTGCGCTGCAGCGAGCCGATCACCGCGGCCAGCGCAGCCGGATCGGCCGCGGTATCGATATGCGCCAGCTCGTCGAGCAGCGGCTGCACGCCGCGGCGCTCGACGGCCTCGGCGTCCAGGAAGCTGGCGTAGAGGTCGCCGATCCGTTGCGCATCGCTGCCCGGCTCGCTTCTGCCATCTCCCGAGTCGCTGCGCTCCTGCCCACCGGCCGCGGCCATGATGAGCTCGCGCACCTGCTCCTCGGCCCGGTCGTACAACGTCCGGAACGCGCCGTCGGTGGCCCGGTCACCGGGGATGGTGTACTCGGCCAACCAGCGTCCGTTGACGTGGCCGAACAGATCGTCTTGGGGGCGAACCTGGGCTTCGACGTGGGACAAGTCGATACCCGAGCGCAGCGTTTCTACCGTCACCCAACCATCCTTACCAGAGGTCCGACCTCGGCGTCCGGCCCGCAGGTGGCCGCCCGGTAGCCTCGCCTTCATGCCTGAGGCCGAACCGACCGATGACGGCGCCGACGAGCGGACCTTCACCGGCTACGGCGTCGCCTCTGCCGTTCTTGGTGTGGTGGCTGTCGCGGCCGTCGTGTTGGGCGTGCTGATCTGGTCCGGGCACCACGACGCCGCCGACGAGCGGGCCTATCAGTCCAAGGTGATGTCGGCCGCCGCGAACTGGACAAGTGTTCTGATCAACATGAACGTCGACAACGTCGACGCCAGCCTGGCGAAACTGCACGACGGCACCGCCGGCCAGCTCAACTCCGATTTCGAAGCCGCCATCAAGCCCTACCGCGAGGTGGTCCGCACCCTGCAGGCCCGCACCACGGGACAGATCGAGTCGGTGTCCTTCGAAGCGGTGCACCACGACCTGAACGTGCAGCCGGGTCAACCTCCGCAGGCGCCCGCCCTGCCGCCGGAGCTGGCCAAACGCACCGACTCCGTGCTCGTGGTCGCCACCTCGGTCAGCGAGAACTCCGGCAACAAGCCCACCACCGTGCGCTGGAACCTGCGGCTGGGCGTCTCCGATGTGGACGGCAAGCTGATGATCTCGCGGCTGGAGTCGCTGCGATGAGAAACCTGGCCCGCGTCCTGGCGTTCGACACCGTGGCGCCGCTGGCCGCCATCGCGGCCCTGTTGTCCATCGGCGTGGTGCTCGGCTGGCCGCTGTGGTGGGTGGCGGTGTGTTCGATGCTGTGCCTGCTCATCGTCGAAGGCGTGATCGTCAACATCGTGCTGTTCCGCCGGGATTCGGTGACCGTCGGTACCGACGACGACGGCCCCGGCCTACGCCTGGCCGTCGTCGCGCTGGCCACCACGGCGCTGGTCGCCACCGTCATCGTCGGCTACACCCAGTGGACGCGCCCGGACCGGGATTTCATCCGCGACTCCGCCGAGGTGGTGCGCATCGCGACCGCCGCGTCCGAAGCCACCGCGACGTTCACACCGGCCGATCCGATGTCGTCGATCGACCGGGCCGCTACGTTCATGGCACCCGACCGGGCCGATGCGTTCAAGAACGAATTCTCCCAAGCCACTTCAGATCTGGCCAAGAAGAACATCTCCGCCACCGCGCAGACCACGTCCGCCGGGCTGGAGGCGCTGGGTCCCGCGGCAGCCAGTGTGGCGGTGGTGATGCGGGGCACCCAAAGCCAGCCGGGTCAGCAGCCCAGTACCGCTGTGCTGGCGCTGCGGGTCAGCCTTGCCAAGCAGGACGGCCGGTGGCTGGTGCTCGACATCTCGCCGATCAACGCCCGATGAGCCGGGCGTAGTCCACCTTCAGGCACCGGTCCATCACGACGCGCAGCCCGGCGGCGCGCGCCTGCTCAGCCACCT
Source organism: Mycolicibacterium aromaticivorans JS19b1 = JCM 16368 (assembly GCF_000559085.1). Taxonomy (NCBI): domain Bacteria; kingdom Bacillati; phylum Actinomycetota; class Actinomycetes; order Mycobacteriales; family Mycobacteriaceae; genus Mycobacterium; species Mycolicibacterium aromaticivorans. The sequence goes on from NZ_JALN02000001.1 coordinate 2,917,938, forward strand.
CGTCATGCCACAGACCCTGTTGCAGCCACAGGTATTTCGGATGCGGGCTCAGCGCGAGCGTGTCCGCCAGTACCCCAGGAAGATCGTCGTAACGGCGGAACACGTCGACCATGTCCGGCACGACGGGCACTTCGGCCAGCGACGGATAGACCCGCGCGCCGTCGATGTCACTGATGTTCGGGTTCACCGGATACAGCTCGAAATCGCTGAACCGCGCCAGATACTCGTACACCTCGTGGCTCGGCCGAGCCGGATTGTCAGAGGCGCCCACCACGGCGACCGTGCGGGTGTCACGCAGAATCGCTTCCAGCTCAGCCGAATTCGGGGTCAACGGCTCAGTCTCCGCCGGACGCGCGCTGGGCGCGCATCTTGGCGAACCGGTCCGACAGCCTGCGCATCCGGATCATCAGCGACGCAGGCGGACTGACCGTGGCGTCGAGATAGGAGACCAGATCCGATTGAGCCACCCCGATGCGGGAGGCGAATTCCTGCTCGGCCAAGCCGGACCGGTCGAGCAGCAGCCGGACGTGCCGGGCGGCCTCGGCGCGCTCGTTGGCCTCCAGGTGGCTGCGGGCGCGCAGCAGCACCTCGACCAGTGCTTTCGAGATGCCGTACGGCTGTGAGTGTTCGAGCACTTCCTCGACCTGGCGGGCGGTCCGGCCGTAGGGATCTCGCTTGATGGCCATCACGATCCGCTGCCAGACGGTGATGTCGCCGCTCTCGAGCGCCTCACGGATCGAGGCCGTGGGCCAGAACTCGACGGGACGGGGGTCGATGAATGATTGTGCGGCCGCTGCGGGTACGGCATCGCGTTCCGCTGCCACCGTCACCTCGCCTCCTCCAGGATCGCCACCGCCACCGCAAGGCAACGCTGCCTGATCCGCTCCCATTCGGCGGCCCCCTCCGGCCCTGCCCACCGCTCGTCGTCGCCGACATCGGACGGGTTGGGGTCGGCCAGCCGGCGGACCAGCTGAGTCGCCACCCATTGTCGCTTAGGTTGTTCAGAACAGTAATACCGGTCCATCCCTGCGAGTACCACCGCGGCGGTCTCGGTATCCATCCCACCCACCAGGTCGGCGAACTCGGCGAAATCCGACCGGCTGTTGCGGCACATGATCAGGAACGCCTGCATGCGCAATGTCTCCGCGCACGTCGGGATCTGCAGCCGGTCACCCGTCGACAGCTGGACGTGGGTGGTCTCCACCGGGCTGAGCCGCTCCACGCCGCCGTGCCCGTCGTCGGCGGCACCGGTCTCCAGCGCGTCGAGGGCGATCGCGAGCCGGCCCCGCCACATCGTGACCGGGTGGATCGGCCGCGGCGCCGACGTCCTGGCGCTGCGGTAACCGCGGATCAGCTTGACGGTCGACGTACCGCCCGGGCCGATGCGGACGGGTCGGGCGCGGGCGTCGTCGCTGCCCTTGACCTTGCCGGCCAGCTCGCTGCACCCGGTGAACGCCAGCGGATCCGCCACGCTCACCGCGTCCGGGGCCAGCGTCTTCAGCTTGGCCGCGCCCTTGACCACCATCTTCAGATCGGCGGCCGGCGGCGCCAGCGACGAGATGTCGTCGGGAATGACGACCAGGTCGCCGAGGTCGACCTTGGGCAGCGGCTTTTCGAAGTCCACCGACGGCAGGATCCGGGCCAGCCAGGCCGGCAGCCACCAGTTCCACTGGTCGAACATCGCCATCAAGGCAGGCACCAGGACCAGCCGGACGATCGTGGCGTCGACGGCGATCGCCACCGCACACGCCACCCCCAGTTCGGCGACCAACGGCATGCCTGCGAACGCGAACCCGATGAATACCGCGATCATGATCAGCGCGGCGCTGGTGATCGTGCGGGCACTGGTGGACACGCCGTAGGCGACGGCGTCGCGGGTGTCACCGACCTGCACGTAGCGCTCCCGGATGCGGGTCAGCAGGAAGATCTCGTAGTCCATCGACAGGCCGAACGTCATCGCCAGCACCAGTGGCGGGATCGTCGAGTCGATGGAGGTGATCCGATGGAAGCCCAGCCCTTCCAGCCAGCCCCACTGGAAGACCATCACCAGGCTGCCGTAGGCCGCGGCGACGGACAGCACCGTCATCAGCACGCCCTTGAAGGCCAGGAACACCGACCGCACCGAGATCAGCAGCATCACGAACGCGATCGCCGCGACGAACACGAAAACCAGCGGCTGGGTGTGTCCGACCCGGTCGTCGAAGTCCTTGATCAGTGCGGTCGGCCCGCCTACGTCGATCTGCGCGCCCTTCGCCGCGGGCAGTGCGGTGAGGTGGCTGCGCATCCAGTCGATCGAATTGCGGGCGGCGAGGTCCTCGGGGTCCACCGACAAGATCGCCGAGATCAGTGCGCTGCTGTTGTTGTTGGCGAACACCGGCGTCGACACCGAAACGACGTCGGGCGCCTTCGAGATCTCGTTGTTGATCGCGCCCAGCGCGGCGGCGTTCTTCGGGTCGGAGGCCGCGCCACCCGGGAAGGTGACCAGCACCCGCACCGGGCCCAGCGCGCCGGGCCCGAGTGCCTGGGCGGCCGCGGCCACCCCGCCGCGGATCTCATGGGTGGCCGGGAACTGGCGCTGCATACTGTTGCCGAGCACCATCGAGAACGCGGGTGCGGCCATCAGCAGGAGCACCGCCGTCGCACCCAGCGCCGACAGCCACGGCCTGCGCATCACCTCGCCGACCCAGCGGGTCCAGAACCGCGATTGGGTCGCCTCGGCGCGGCGCGACCACTGCAGCATCCGCGAACGTCGGGCCACCGGCCTGCCGAACGTGGCCAGCACCGCCGGGGTCAATGTCGTCGAGGTCAGCACCGCGACCGCCACGGCCAGGATCGCGCCGGTGGCCATCGACCGCAGCACCGGCGTGTTGATCAGGTAGATGCCGGTCAGCGAGGCGATCACGGTCAGACCGGACAGCAGCACCGCCAGACCCGAGGTGGCCATCGCGGCGTCGGCGGCCTGCTGCGGGTCTCGGCCCGCGCGCAGTTCCTCGCGGTAGCGCATCAGGATGAACAGTGAATAGTCGACGGCCAGTGCGATACCGAACATCGACACCGTCGACGTCACGAACACCGACATGCTCATCACGGTCGACAGCAGATAGACCACGCCCATGGTCACCACGACGGTGCACACCGCCAGCAGGAGCGGGACCGCCGCGGCCGCCAGCGAGCCGAATACCGCGAGCAGAACAATCAGAACGATCGGCAGGTTCCATCGCTCGGCCTCGGCGATGTCGTGTTTGGTGCTGGTCTGGGCGGCGGCGCCGAGCGCGCCCTGACCGATCACATAGAGCTTGACCCGGCCGTTCTGGATCTGGCCGGGCTGATCGCCGGTGACACCGATCTTTTGGCGCAGCTGCCGCGCGACGTCGACCGCGCCGGTGTTGTTGAAGTCCAGCCGCAGCGACACCACGTAGGGCCGGTCCGGGGCGGGTGCGGGCTGACCCTGGTTGGGCACCACCATCACGCTGGGAACCTGCTTGGCGACTTCCTCCAACTGCGCGACGGCGGTGTTCATGTCGGCGTAGCTCGCGTCGGCGCGAGGCGCGGCCACCAAGGCGAGAGGGGACGCACCCTGGTCGGGGAAATGGTCCTCGAGCTGATACTGCACATGCAGCGACTGGGAGCCGGCGACGTCGAAGCCACCACCGGTCAGGTGATTGGACTCGGTGAGGGCCAGATATACCGACGGCACCAATGCCAGCAACCAGCACGCGAACACCAGCCAGCGGAATCTGCGCAGGTTGCCGCTGAGGCGCATCATGAACTGCTGGATGGCTGTCTCCCCGCATTCTCCCCGGATTGCGTGGTTGCGAGCGTACCGCAGATGCCTGTGCGCTGACCTGTCGTGACCGGCGGTCTTAGCTGGATTGAGACGTCGGCGATCAGGCATTCGTTACCTGCGCACGAGTGGCGGTCCGGCCGTTGCCGATGGCAGGATGTCCACCGACCACACCCACGGTCGGGGACCGTGCCGAGTCGTAGCGATGCTGCGCCCCGGCGTGACGTCATTCAAACGTCAGCGAAGTCGAGGAGTCCCCATGTCTGCATCCACCATCTCCACCATCTCCGCCGGCGCGGGCCTGCGCCGCGGGGTGTGTGCCGTGCTGGCCGCCACCGCCGCCGGCGGTGCCGCCCTGCTGGCGCTGTCGACATCGGTGTCGGTGTCGGTGGCGACCGCAGCCCCCGACCCGTGCGCGGCCAGCCAGCTCGCCAAGACGGTCGGCACGGTGGCCACCAACACCGGGACTTATCTGGACGCGCACCCGCAGACCAATCAGGCGCTGACGACGATCTCCCAGCAGCAGGCCGGTCCGCAGACCGTGGTCGCGCTGAAGAGTTATTTCGACGCCAACCCGCAGGCCGCCAAGGATCTGCAGGCCATCCAGCAGCCGTTGACGAGTATGTCCACCCAGTGCAAGCTGCCGGTGAGCCTGCCGCAACTGCTCGGCCTGCTGCAGTCGGCTCAGACCGGCGGCCTGCCTGCAACGGCGCCGGGCGCGCTGACGGGTACGCCAGCGGCGCAACAACTCTCCGGCAACCAGGCCGTACTCGGCAACGGCCCGTTGCCGGGCCCGGCCACGATCGGTACTCGCTGAATCGGCGCGCTCGACGACCCCTCAGAAGCCGCCCTGAGCAGCCACATCGGAACATTCTTACGATTGGTTAAGCTCAAGGCGCGAAAGTCTGCAGCAATTCTGCTTAGCTTTCTTCTGTCAGTACCGGTTACTGGCAGTGCTTCTCCCAACGCTAAGGAGTCCGAGCATGTTGCTTAATGCCCGTCTGGCCCGTCGCGCGGTCGTCGGAGCGATCGGCACGGGCGCCGTCGCCGGCGCGATGCTGATTGGCGCAGCCCCGTCGGCGCTGGCCGACCCGCCGCCGAACTGCACCGCCGCCGACCTCGCCGGGGTGGCCGCGGGTGTGTCCGCGGCGACGTCGGCCTATCTGTTCACGCACCCGGACGTCAACGCGTTCTTCACCGGTCTGGAGGGTGCCCCGCGCGACACCATCCGGACCCAGGTGAAGCAGTACCTGGACTACAACCCTTCGGTGAAAGCAGACCTGCAGGGCATCCGTCAGCCGCTTGTCGACTTGAAGAACCGCTGCGGCAATAGCCCCAACGTTCCTGCCTCTTAGTCCGCAGTGCGGCTAGGACAGCAGCCCGCGCAGGAAGGCGCTGGCCGCACCGTCCTGATGGTCGACGACGACCCGGACGTCCGGACTTCGGTCGCCCGCGGTTTACGGCATTCCGGCTTCGACGTTCGGGTCGCGGCGACTGGCAAGGAAGCGTTGCGGCTGTTGGCGACCGAGAATCACGACGCGTTGGTGCTCGACGTCCAGATGCCGGAGCTCGACGGTGTGGCGGTGGTGACCGCGCTGCGAGCGCTGGGCAACGACATTCCGATCTGCGTGCTGTCGGCCCGCGACACCGTCAACGATCGCATCGCCGGTCTGGAGGCCGGCGCCGACGACTACCTGACCAAGCCGTTCGATCTGGGCGAGCTGGTGGCCAGATTGCACGCGCTGCTGCGGCGGGCGTCGCATTCACACGAGGGTTCGGACGCCGTCACGATCGGACCGCTGACCATCGACACCGCCCGGCGGCTGGTGTTCGTCAACGGCGACCGGGTCGAGCTGACCAAACGCGAATTCGACCTGTTGGCGGTGCTCGCCGAAAACTCCGGTGTGGTGCTGTCCAGGCAGCGGCTGCTGGAGTTGGTGTGGGGCTACGACTTCGACGTCGACACCAACGTCGCCGACGTGTTCATCAGTTATCTGCGCCGCAAACTCGAACGCGAGGGTGTGCCGCGGGTGATCCATACGGTGCGCGGCATCGGATACGTCCTCCGGTCGGAGCCGTGATCCGGTCGTGAGTTCGCTGGGCCAGAGCCTGTCCCTGCGCAGCCGGGTTGCCCTGGCTGCCGCATTGGCCGCCGCGATCGTTGTCGCGCTGCTGGCGGTGCTGACCTCGATCGTGCTGGCGAACAACGATGAGGCGCAACTGGACAAGCGTCTCGACTCGATCGTCGACGCCAGCATGTATCCCGAACAGCTGCGCGATCCCAGCCGCGTGGTGACGACGGGACGATCCCGGCGTACCGGCCAGGTGATGTTCCAGCGCGGGTTCCAGTTGCCGCCGCTGCCGCCCGGGACCGCGACGGTCACCGTCAACGGCTTCGACTATCGGGTGCGGACGGTGACCGTCGACCAGTCCGGCGGGATTCTGGTCTCGATCGGTATCCGCGCCGACAGCATCCTGTTGAGCCGCGCCAGAATTCCGCTCTATGTGTTGATCGTCTGTCTCGCGGTGATGGTGGCGCTGGCGCTGGGCTGGATCCTGGCCGGCCCAGCGATCCGGCCGCTGCTGAAGCTCACCGAGCAGACCCGGCGATTGGGGACCGGCCACGATCGCCTCGATCCGGTGCACGGCTCCCGGGAGGCCGAGGATCTGTCCGAGGCGATGATCGCGATGCTCAACCGGCTTGCGGATGCCCAGGCGGCGACCACGAATTCGCTTCAGGCAGCACAGGATTTCGCGGCCAACGCCGCCCACGAACTGCGCACTCCGCTGACCGCGATGCGCGCTGACCTGGACACGCTGCGCATCCACGACCTGCCGCCCGAGGAGCGGGAGGAGGTGGTCGCGGATCTGGCGCGCGCGCAGCGCCGGGTGGAGGCGATCATCACCGCGCTGGGGCAGTTGGCCTCCGGGCAGCTGGCCCGCGCCGAGGACCGCGAGCCGATCGATGTCGCCGAGATGCTCGATCGGGTTGCGCGGGAGAACATCCGGTCCGGGGTGGGGGAGATCATCGTGGAGGCCGACGAGGCCGGCACGGTGTGGGGCTGGCCGGCCGGGTTGCGGTTGGCCGTGGACAACCTGGTGCGCAACGCGATCACCCACGGGGAAGCCACCCGCATCGTGCTGCGGGCCCGCCGCCAGGGCCCGCTGCTGGCCATCACCGTCGACGACAACGGTCGTGGTCTGCCGGCCGAAGAGCATCGAAAAGTGTTGGGCCGCTTCGCCCGTGGCAGCACAGCCACTGCAGGCGGTTCGGGGCTCGGCTTGGCGCTGGTGGCTCAGCAGGCCGCGCTGCACGGTGGCGACATCGAACTCTCCGACGGCCCACTCGGCGGCTTGCGCGCCGTGTTGACGGTCTCGACCGCCCCGGAACCCGGGTTCCCGGCGGGGCAGGCTTAACCGCTGCGTTTGGCGACGACGGCGGCGACGCCGCGCCAGCCCAGCAGCATTACCGCCGTCACCACCGATGCGACGACGATGAAGCTCACCGCAACGCCTTGAGAACTGGCCTTGCGCAACAACATTCCCACCACCACGGTGCAGACCCAGACGATCACGCCGGTCGGCGCGATAGCGGTCGGTGCGCGCCAGGCCCGGGAGATCAGCCAGCCGGCGACGGTGCCGGACAGGAACGGCCATGCCGTCTCGGCGATTCCGGCAAGCGTCAGGCCTTCGGCGTGGCTGCGGCGACCGATCGCGCAGAACACCACGACGCAGACGATGTCGCCGGCCAGCGCCAGTACGGCCGGGCGGGTGTCGCTACGAACTGCCATGTTCGGATTCAAGCACACGCCGCGGATCAGGGTTGGGCGTCGTCGTCGGGGTCCGGGCACGGCGGCGGCACCGGGCCCTGGAGGGCGGTGTCGGCCGGATCGTCGACGGTCGCGCTGCCGCTGTGGGCTTCCGCTGCGGCGATCTCGTCGGCGACCGCGTCCGGGTCCAGCGGACCCTCGGTGCGGAACAGGAAGAAGAACACCACCCAGCCGATCGCCGAGATGAAGATCCAGCTGACCAGCCGATAGATCAGCATCGCCGAGATCGCACCGGACAGCGCCATCCCGCTGGACACCAGGCCGGGTACCAGCACGGCCTCCACGACCAGCAGGCCGCCCGGCATCAACGGGATCGAGCCGACGGCGCGGGCGGCGGCGTAGGCGACGGTCAATCCGGCCAGCGACGGCCTGCCGCCGGTGGCGTAGGCGGCGAAGGCAAGGCACGCCACGTCGCACACCCAGTTGAAGAACGACCAGCCGAACGCCACCCCGAGGGTGCGGCGACTCAAGCTGACCGATTCCAGTTGGTTCAGCGTTTCGCGCCACCTGCGCAGACCGGTGTCGGTGGGCTTGCCGCGCACCGAGTTGACCCAGCCGAGGACCTTGACGCCGATGCCGTCGATGAGTTCGGGACGGGTGGCCACCGCCTGCGCGAGCAGCAGCAGGGCGATGAAACCGCCGAGGGTGAACAGCAGGGAGAACGGATTGTTCTTGGCGCCCAACAGAAATGCGCCACCGAGGCCGAGCAGCGCCAGACCCACCACCTGCAGCGCACCCGACATCACCAACTGCCACGACGCGACCACCGGGGAGGCGCCCCACAGCCGCTGCTGCCGATAGACGAACGTCGCCGAGAGCACGGGACCGCCGGGCATCGTGGTGCTCAGCGCGTTACCCGCATAGAACGCCGCTTCGGAGCGCCACTGGTGGACCACCACCCCGGCCGAACGCAGCAGCGTCCGCTGGATCTGGGCGAAGCTGTGCATCGACAGCATGGCCGCGGCGGCCGCCGCCAGCACCCACCAGCCGTTCGCCGAGATCAGGCTTGTCCAGGCCTTGGCCAGCTGATCCCACACCAGGGTGGCCTCGACGACCAGAACGATCAGCGCGACGCCGAGCAGCGCCCAGCGGACCCACCAGTACTTCCCGCGCGCCGGGGGACCGTGTTCCTCGCGGGCGGCGTTCACCGACGCGTCGTAGGACACGCCGATCAGCGTAACGCTGTCGACATCCCGCGACGGTTTCCGCCGCGGGATGTCGGGGTGGTCAGCGCCTTAGACGACGGTGGTCGGTGCGTTCGGAGTGATGATCGTCAAGTCGTAGCCGGCAGCCTGCCACCCGCTCATGAACACGCCGATCGGCAGCGCTTTGGCCTGCCCGACATTCACACCCTTGTTCTGCATCGAGCTGTCGTTGACGTACACCACGCCGTTCTTCAGATCGACCTGCGTCACCACTGCGGCGTGGTCGGCCGTCCAGTAGCTGTCTTTCGACTCAGGCGTGAAGTCGGTGACCGCGGTCCAGACGATCGAGACCGGGTAGGCCACCATCGCCGATTTCCCTTCGGCCAGTGCGGCTTCGAGGTCCTGCAGCGCTTGCTCGCCGGCCTCCTGCGTCTTGTCGTATTCACGGTAGGTGGCGGTGACGTTGAAGTACTTGTTGATCAGCGCCACGGCGTCCTGGGTCGCGACACCTTCCGCGATGTTGGCGTCCAGGTACATCTTTGCGCCCGGCGTCACGACGGAATCGTTGGTCTTCGCCCAGTCAACCCAGGTCTGCTCGGTGTCCGCCGTCGGCAGCTGCTTGAGCGCCTGCAGGACTGCGGATGCGGCGGCCTGCAGCTGGCAGTTGGAGTAGCTCTGGCTCACCCAGTAGGCGGCGGCGGTGGTTGCGTTGCCGTACTGCTTGGTGCCGTCGACGGTGACTTCGATCGTCTCGTCGAATGTGTCGGGCTTGGCCGCACCGACCATTATCGCGAAGGAATGCAGCATGCCCTGCACCATCCCGGCTAGGCCGGGGAGCTTGGCCGCCGTGCCGTTGTTGACCGTGATGGTGAAGTGGTCGACGATTCCCGGCTGGATGAGTGCGTCGTTTGCGGTGTAGATGAACGTGCCCGGCGTGTCGCCGGCGACGACGCTGCCGAACTTCGGATCTACCTTCACGGTGTAGCTGACGCCGTAGCCGTTGTTGCTTTCGCCCTTGACCGTCACCTGGATCTGTTTGGTCGGACCGGCTTGGCCGCCGACTTCGACGGTGACGCTCGGCGCGCGGTTGAAGAAGATGTAGGCGATCTGGCGGCTGATTTCCTCGAAGAACGCCGCCGGGCCCGCAGGCTGGGCAGCGGCCGACTTCGCCGCCACCGCACTCGCCGCAACTGTCGACGAGCCATTGGCGCCGCGGATGCCCGGGGTTCCGTCGTCCCCGACCGAACCGCCCCGGGTGCCGGCCCCGGCCCCGCCCTCGCCGCCGTCGCCGCCCAGGCCGCCGACGCTGCCGTCGCCGCCCTTGCCGCCGTCTCCGCCGTTGCCGCCGCTTGCGCCGGGACCGGCGTCGATCGCGGCGTAACCACCGGCGGCACCGTCACCGGCCGCACCGCCGGCACCGCCGCGGCCCGCCTCGAGCGTGGCGCTCGCTTCGCCACCGTCGCCGCCGGCACCCCCGCTACCGCCGGAGCCGCCCTGGCCGCCGCCGTATGCGCCGGCGCCGCCGGCACCGCCGTTGCCGCCCGCGCCGCCGTTGGCACCCACACCACCTGCGGCGCCGGCTCCGCCGTTGCCGCCGTTGCCACCCGACCCGCCGGTCACGTCGTTGAGCGAGCGGCCGTACCCGCCGGCACCGCCCTGGCCGCCCTTGCCGCCTTGACCGCTGCCGCCGGCGGCTCCGTTGGAGGCGATGAGGAACAGCACCCGTCCCGTGCCCCCTGCACCCCCGGTTGCTCCGCCGAGGCCGCCGGCGCCGCCGTTGCCGCCGTTGCCGCCGTTCAATCCCGGATCGATGGTCTCGTCGTACGGGGCGTACCCGGTACCACCTTGGCCGCCGTCACCGCCTTGGCCGCCGTCGCCACCCAGGCCCCCGGTACCGATGACCCAGCTGCCGTTGCCGCCTCGACCACCGGAACCGCCCGCACCGCCGGGTGCGCCGTCGCCCCCGTTGATCGAGTAGGACGGGTTCTTGCCGGGATCGGCACCGTTGGTGCCGACGATGCCGGCCTGGCCGAGGCCACCGGCACCGCCGTCTCCGCCCGCGCCGAACATCGACAGCAGGCCGACACTCCCGCCGTTTCCGCCGTCGCCGCCGCCTACTCCGCCTACTCCGCCGTCGCCGCCGCTTCCGGCCCACAGCCCGCCACGTCCGCCGTTGCCTCCGTTACCGCCGTGGTCGGTGGCCGTCACGCCTTTCGCCGGGCTGTCGCCACCGGCCCCGCCGTCGCCGCCGAAGGCGAAGAGCGAGAACAGGCCGCCGTTGCCGCCGTTGCCGCCACGACCGCCGAACGTGGCCTTACCGCCGGCCCCGCCGTCACCGGAACTCGCGCCACCGCCTTCGCCACCGTCACCGGCGATGCCCCAGAACGAGACCAACCCGGTGTCGCCGCCGTTGCCGCCCGTACCACCGGTCTGGCCGTTCAGGATGGCATTACCGCCGGCGCCGCCGGCACCGCCGTTACCGACGTAGAGGCCGCCGGTGCCACCGCGACCGCCGGTGCCTCCCTGGTAGTCGCCGGTCGACGTCCCGCCTGCGCCGCCGGCGCCACCGTTACCTGTCAGGCCGGCCGAACCACCCCGGCCACCCGTCGATGCGGACGCTGTCGTCGCGCCCGCGCCACCGGCACCACCGTTGCCGGTGATCAGGCCTCCGCGCCCGCCGTTGCCGCCGTTGCCGCCGTTGACGGTCACGAGTCCGGCGCCGCCGGCCCCGCCGTTGCCGAACCAGCCCGCGCTGCCGCCGTTGCCTCCGTTGAAACCGTCGCCGCCGTTGCCGAAGACGCCGCTGTTGCCGCCCTTGCAGGAGGTGTTCGACGCGCACGTGTCGGCGGTCCAGGTGTAGCCGTTTCCGGCGAGGATTCCGGCGTTCGGGTGTGTCGCGGTCCCGTCGCCGACGAAGAAGCTGATGATTGTCTGGGCTGCGGCTTCCGGCGTGGGAAGCGCGGACGCCCGCGGGGTCGCGGCCGCTGCGGCGGGGCTCGCCAGCCGAGTGCTGATCGTCGACTTCTTGCTCGAGGTTGCTGTCGCGCTGGCCGAATCGGAGCCGGACGGGGTCGACGAGACCGTGGTGTCCGACGCTGTGGGCCGGACGCTCTTCTTGGGCGCAGCTGAGTGGCCGGTGGATTTCGACGGCCCGCCTGCCGATGAGCTACTCGATGTCGAGGGTCCCTTGGACCCGGCGGAGCCGGTTGAGTCGGCGGCGGCCACCGCAGGCATCGAAGCGATCGCGGCGCCGACACCCAGGGCCACGGCAGATGCGCCAAGCCAGGTCAGCGCGTGCGAATTGGCAAGTGCTGCAAGGCCGAAGTCGACGCGGTTCAACTGCATCTTGGTGCTTCGGTCGCCACGGCGCCCCTTCACCTCCGTGCGATCAACGCCGTCATGACCTGATTTTGAGCCGACAGAATCCACGAACCCACCCCCCGTTTGGGTTTGAACCGACTTGAAGCCAACCGTCGCAACCCGACGTGTACGACGTAGCAAAGGGGAGCTTAAAGCTAATTCACAGCTCCGTCCATAACAACACTTACTTTTGTTGTGAGCGCAAGTTTGTGGTGTCCACATTTGTTTTGCTCGCCATCTCCCGCAGCGGGTGCCGAATCGCGTCGGACGACGTTCCGCAAGCATTCGGACCAACTCCCACTACGCTTGGCCGCATGCCGGCCACGCGCGTTTCGGACGACGACTCGGTCGATCCCTTCCTCCGTAAAACCGCAGCCTGGTCCTGGCGCCTGCTGGTCGTCGGAGGGGCCATCGTGGCCCTGCTATGGCTGGTCAGCCGCCTCGAGGTCATCGTGGTTCCGGTGGCCCTGGCCACCATGCTGGCGGCCCTGCTGCTGCCGGCCGTGGACTGGCTCGACCGTCGCGGAGCTCCCCGCGGCGGGGCGGTGGCCCTGATCCTCCTCGGCGGCTTCGCGATCTTCGGCGGGATTCTGACTTTCGTTGTCAGCCAATTTGTTTCGGGCTTGCCGGGCCTGGTGGAGCAGGTCACCTACAGTATCGACGGCTTGCGCCGTTGGCTCGTCGACGGCCCTGCGCATCTGAGCCGCGAACAGATCGACAACGCAGGCGACACGGCGATCAAGGCGCTGCGCGACAACCAGGAGCAGCTGACCACCGGCGCGCTGTCGACAGCGGCCACCCTCACCGAACTCGTCACCGGCGCACTGCTGGTGCTGTTCACCTTGATCTTCCTGTTGCACGGCGGTCGCAACATCTACAGCTTCGTCACCAAGATCGTTCCGTCGCACGCCCGCGAGCGGGTGCGGGACGCGGGCCGGGCCGGTTTCGGCTCGCTGATCGGCTACGTGCGCGCCACAGCGCTCGTCGCATTGGTGGATGCCGTCGGTATCGGCACCGGTCTGGCGATCATGGGCATCCCGCTGGCGTTGCCCCTGGCCTCACTGGTCTTCCTCGGCGCGTTCATTCCCCTGGTGGGTGCCGTCGTCACCGGCTTCCTCGCGGTGGTGGTGGCGCTACTGGCCAAAGGCGTGGTCTACGCGGCGATCACGCTGGGGCTGATCATCGCAGTGCAGCAGTTGGAGGCGCACATCCTGCAACCGCTGGTGATGGGTCGCGCGGTGTCGATCCATCCGCTGGCGATCGTGCTCGCCATCTCGGCCGGTGCGGTGCTGGCCGGCATCGTCGGCGCGCTGCTGTCGGTGCCGTTGGTGGCCTTCCTCAACAGCGCCATCCGGGTGCTGGTCGCGGACGACCCCGCCGAGGAGGCCGCCGAACTCGAGGAGAACGACGACGGCATCGTCTTCAACGCCGAACCCGACGTCGTTCCGCCGAAGCGCGACAACAGCTAGCTACAACCGGCCTTCGCGGCGCAGCAGATCCTGCGCGCTGACGCCGCCGCCACGACGGGGGCGTTCGTCGCCCTCTTTCTTGCCGCGCGAGTTCAGCTTCTCGGTCGCCACCTCGGAGTCGCCGTGATCGGGCCGGCTGATCGGGATGGCACGGGTCTCCTCGGCGCTGATCGCGGGGGAGACATCGCCGTTCTGCTCGCGCTGGGCCGGGATGGCCGTCGTCGCGTCGTCTGGAGCCGACATCGCCTGAGTCGGCTGCGCAGACGGCTGCTGCGGCGGGGTCGGGCCCGGCTTGGCCATTCCCCGGTCGCTTCGCTCCTGCCCGCCGGTACCCCGCAGCTCACCCAGCCACGACTCGATCTCCCGATCCGGGGCCGGTGGCGTGGGCGCGCGGTTGGTCTTGGCGGCCGAGGCGGCGGTGTTCACCGCGTTCTTCACGGCGTTCTTGGCCACCGAAAATCGCGTGGTCGGTGCTTCGGTGATTCCCCGGTCGCTGCGCTCCTGCCCGCCGGCGGTGATTCCCCGCTCGCTGCGCTCCTGCCCGCCGGCGGTGATTCCCCGGTCGCTGCGCTCCTGCCCGCCGGCGGTGATTCCCCGGTCGCTGCGCTCCTGCCCGCCGGCGGTGATCTCGGTGCGGGCTTCGACCGGATCGGGCATCCGCGCGGTTCCGGCAGCTGACGGGGCTTCCTGCGGCGGCGGCGGGTTGCGGTATTCGGCGCGTCCGACGACACGCGGCATCGCGCGGCCCTCGACGGGATGGGTCGGGTCGTGCGCCGGTCGTCGGGCTTCGGCGGCTGCCGATACCGGCGCACCGGCACCCACCAGCGCGGGATCCGGTTCACGCACGACCGGCCGCTTGCGCTCGTCGGTCAGGTGGGTCTCACCGAGGCCGATCCGCACCTGCAGGCGCTTCATCCAGCGCGGCGCCCACCAGCAGTCGTCGCCGAGCAGTTTCATGATGGCCGGGACCAGGAACATCCGGATGACGGTGGCGTCCAGCAGCAAAGCGATCAGCAGACCGAAGGCCAGATACTTCATCACAACCAGGTCGGAGAATGCGAACGCGGCGACCACCACGGCCAGTACCAGCGCGGCACCGGTAATGAGTCGGCCGGTGGTGGCCGTGCCGATCCGGATGGCCTCTGCGGTGGACAGGCCGCGCTCACGGGCCTCCACCATCCGGGAGACCAGGAACACCTCGTAGTCCGTGGACAGGCCCCAGATCACCGCGATGATCAGACCGATCATCGGGGCGAACAAGGGCTGCGGCGTGTAATTCAACAGGCCAGAACCGTGTCCGCCCTCGACGAACATCCAGGTCAGAATGCCCATTGTGGAGCCCAGCGTCAGTGCGCTCATCAATGCGGCCTTGATCGGAAGCACCACCGAGCCGAACGCCAGGAACATCAGGACGGTGGTGGTGAGCACCAGGATCAGCACCATCAGCGGCAGCTTGTCGAACAGCGTCAGAATGCTGTCCTGTGCCAGCGCCTGGGTACCGCCGACGAGGACCGTGGTACCCCTGGGCGGGGTCAGCGCGCGCAGCTGTTGGATCTTCTGGGGTGCGGTACTGCTGTCTATCAGTCCGTTCTGGATCACCCGTACGGACGGATCCTTTGATCCGCCGTTCTGGGCCGAACGTTCCTCCCACATCTTCGACGGGTCGTCGCTGCCTGCGAAGCCGGACACCGTCTGCGCTTCGGCACGCAGATCGTCGAGCTGCTGTTGGGTTACCGGCGAGCCGTTGTTGGTTTTGATGACCAGGGTCAGCGGTTCGGTGCGGAAACTGGAGAACTCTTTGTCGAATTGCTCCTGCGCGCTGCGCACCGGGTTGTCCGGCGGCAGGTATTTCTCACTGAGCCCGCCCAACGCCAGCTGCCCCATCGGGATGATGAGCAACGTCATGATGATCACGATGGGAGCGGCAAACGCGATAGGCCGCTTCATCACCACATTGACCAGGCGGCCCCAGAATCCCTTTTCGACCTCCTCGCGGGTCTTGGTCTTCTGGGTTTTCTCGATGAACCAGTCGATGATCCTGCGCGAGAACGGCCAGTTGGCCAGGAACGGCACTCGGAGCAGAGTCCGCACCCCCAGAGCGTCGACGTTGGCACCCAGAATTCCCAGGACAGCGGGCAGCACCGTGATCGACAGGAAGGCCGCGAGCAGCACCGAAGCGATGATCGCGTAGGTAATCGACCTCAGGAAGCCAAGTGGGATCAGTAGAAGCGGTAGCGAGGACGCCACGATGATGACCGAGGAGAACGCGACGGTGCGGCCCGACGTCATCACCGACCGCCGTACCGCCGCTTCGACGTCGTAGCCTTCGGCGAGTTCCTCTCGGAACCTGCTGACGACGAACAATCCGTAGTCGATGGCTATGCCGAAGCCCATCATCGTCACGACGGGCTGGGCGAAGAAGTGCACCGGTCCGAACTCGGCGGTCAGCCGGAGGATGCCGAGCGCTCCGCCGATGGTGAGGCCACCGATGATGGCGGGCAGCGCGGCCGCGACGGCGCCGCCGAAGACAAAGAACAGGACCACCGCCACCAGTGGGACGATCGCGATTTCGGCGCGGGCCTGGTCGGTGCCGATGGTCCCGGTGAGCTCGCTGGCGAGCGGATTGAGGCCGGCGAGCTGGATAGTGCCGCCGTTGATCTTCTTGAGGGCTGGCTCGATGGTCTGGTAATTCTTCAGGATCGTGTCGTCGTCATCTCCCTTGAGCGGGATGCTGACGAAGGTATGACGGAGATCCGCCGTCTTCATCTGATTGACGGTCGGGTCGGTGGTGTCGGGCGCTTTCAGCCAGCCGACCCAGCCCACGATCTGATCGGGATGGTCCTTGACCACCTGGTCGAGCTCATCGGTGACTGTCTTCTGCCAGTTCTTGTCAGTCACCTTCTCGTCGCCCGGCGGCGTCAGGATGGCGACCACGTGGCTGGTGCGGTCACGGCCGTACACCTCGTCGGCGAGCGTCGAGGCCCGCACCGACTCGCTGCCGTTGTCGTAAAAACCGCTCTGGGTGACGTGCTTGCCCAAGGAGGCCCCGTATACGGCGCCACCGAGGCACAGCCCGACCATGACCGCGATCACGATGTATCGATATCGATACACAGTTCGACCCCACCAGGCGAACACCTAAGCTCCTAACCAAATCTTTTGCGACCTGCGCATCGGTTTCTCCTACTCAGACGCGCGATGTCAGTAATGAGGACAGCGGCCGGAACGGTTGTAGCCATGCCCCCTGCTCTGGGAGCGAATCTAGGCCGATTCGCGGCAGCGGCTCTCGGAAAACACCAGGAATGTCTTCCAGGTCGACAAACTCCAAGGTATCCGACGCTAACGCCCAGCTGGCATGTTCGCGAAATCCGAGCACGTAGGCGGGGGTGCCGGCCTTGGCGATTTCCTCCAGCGGCGCGCGGAATGCCTGCCCGTCGGCCGAGGCGACCAGTACGGCGGCCAGACCTTCGGTGCGACGCATCTCGATGTGGGCCAGCATGTCGGAGTCGACGTCACTGTCTTCGTCGATCTTGGGCTTGGCGAATACCGCGAAACCCACGTTGCGCAACGCTTCCACCCAGGGGCGGACGACGTCCGCGCTGCCGGGCGCGATGTTGGTGAACACCGTCGCCTCCGGTTCCACCGACACTTCCGGGTGGCCGGCCGACAATTCGGCGGTGCGGGTCAGGAGCCAGCGGCCCAGCGCGTCGAATCGCGGCCGGTGCGCGGCCGTCGGTCGACCGCCGAGGATCGAACCCAGGCCCATGTCCAGGTTGGGCGCGTCCCAGACCAGAAGCACCCGCTGAATCGGCGGGCTCACCGGCTGATCCCCGCTGTCCGGCAGTGCGGGAGCCGTCGCGTCTTCGATCACGCTCATCGTTGCCTCAACCACAGAAGTTCGGCCACCGCGCTGCCCGCCTCAGCGGCCTTCGTCTCGTATTTGGTCCTCGGGCGCTGCACCGAGACCGGCAGTTCGTCGCCGGGCTGCACACGGCGCAGCAGGGATTCGGCGTCGCCCGCGTCGGCGATCTGCTCGGCGTAGCCCGCGTGGTCGGTCGCGGCGTGCAGCACACCACCCGGTCGCAACCGATCGGCGATCAGCGAGATCGTGTTCGGCTGCAGCAGCCGTCGCTTGTGGTGTCGTGATTTCGGCCACGGGTCGGGGAAGAACACCCGGACCCCGGTCAGCGAGCCGGGGCCGAACATGTTCTCCAACACGTCGACCGCGTCGCCGCGGACCAGCCGAATGTTCGGCACACCTTCGCGGCCGACGGCGCTGAGCAGCTGAGCCAGCCCGCGCTTGTAGACCTCGACCGCCACCACATCGATATCCGGCTCGGCCATCGCCATCGCCAGCGTCGACGTACCGGTTCCGCAGCCGATCTCCAGGACCACGGGCGCCTGTCTGCCGAACCACGCCGTGGTGTCCAGCAGTCCCGCAGGCTTCGCCGGGGTGAATCCCCGGTCGCTGCGCTCCTGCCCGCCGACCTCACGCGCCATCGTGCCCATCTCGGGCCACAGCCGATCCCACGCGTCCTGCTGCGCCTCGGTCAGGGTCGAGCGCCGCGAACGGAAGCTGGTGATCCGGGGATAGGGATGCGCCGGCCAGGCATCGGGCGTGGCTGAGCCACCGTGGCGCTGCGCATGCATCCGTCCATGGTCGCTCATGAACAGAGGTGTACCCGCTCCGTGGTGCATATTGATACCCAACAGTTGCCTTCTCCTGGTAGTGGCTCGCGCCACACGCCCGCTGATGCCAGCATGTCCGATGTGGTGGGGCTGCCGGTGCGGGTCAAGGTGGTCGGCAGGCCAGGGTGCGGCCGACGCACGGTGACCCGCGTGCTGCATGGGGCCGGTGTGGCGGTGGTGGCTTCGACTGCGGTTGCTGACCTGGACGTTCACGTATTCGCCGAGACGTTGAAGCCCGAAGACCGGCGCGCGCTGACCATGTCGCCGCGGCCCGTCGTCGCGGTGCTCAACAAGGCGGATCTGACCGGATTCGGCGGTCGCGGGCCGGTCGCGGCGGCCGCCGAGCGCTGCCGGCTGCTCGGCGACCGCGTGGGTGTGACGGTCTATCCCTTGGCCGGACTGGCCGCGGCCGCCGCGGTGGACGATCGGATCCTGGACGACGAGCTGCTCGGCGCGCTGCGGACGTTGACGGTCGACCCGGCCGACCTGGGTTCCACTGACCGGTTCGCGGGCGGTGAGCACCGGCTGCCCAATGCGGTGCGGCAGCGACTGCTCGCCGACCTCGATCTGTTCGGTATCGCGCACGCTGTGCTGGCGCTGCGCAGCGGCGCGGAGCGAGCCGGGGTGATCGCGGCGCTGCGCCGGGCGAGCGCGCTGGACGGGTTGCTCGCCGGGCTCGAGGCGATCGCGGCGCCGGTGCGCTACCGCCGGTTGACCGAGCAGTTCGCCGATTCGGCCGCCGACGAGGTCGTCGCCGCCAGGATGGCAGCGGCGGTCGAGGTGGTGGAGGCCGCCGGGATGACCGTCGACGCCGACGTCAGCGCGCACGCGCACCTACGGCGCGCCGTTGTCTGGCAGCGGTATTCACACGGGCCGGTGTCGCGGCTGCACAGCCGGTGCGGTGCCGACATCGCCCGCGGCTCGCTACGGCTGTGGGAACGCGCGGGCGGCGTCCCAGAGCCGGTGGAGCTGAAGCCGTGACCGACGCCGACACCCTGGTGGCACAGCTCGATGCAGCCCTGCCGATGCCCTCGATCGTGCGGCGCGACGTGGTGCTGGTGGCCGGTCCATGGCTGGGCGGGGCCAGCAGTGTGGTGACCGCTCTGCGGAAGCGGCTGCCCGAGCACACCGTGGTCGAAGCCGACGAGGTGGCCGCCGGCCAGGCCCCCGCCGCGGTGGTGTTCGTGGTCTCGGCGACTGCGCCGCTCACCGAGTCCGACTGTGCGCTGCTGGATGCCGTCGCCGCCGACACCGACGCGGTCATCGGGGTGGTGACCAAGATCGACGTCCATCGCACCTGGCGCGATGTGCTCGACGCCGACCGTGCAGTGCTGGCGCAGCGGGCGCCCCGCTACCGCGACATGCGGTGGGTCGGCACCGCCGCCGCGCCCGATCTCGGCGTAGCCGTCATCGACGAGCTCGTCACCGCGCTGCGAGACATCCTCGCCGACGCGACGCGAGATCGACGAAATCGATTGCGGGCCTTGGAGAATCGTTTGCTTACGGTGCAGCGGAGGCTGGAGCTCGAGGTCGCAGGGGCCGGCCGGGGGGCGCGGCTGGGTGCCCTGCGGACCGAGCGCACCGCGGCGTTGCACCGGTACCGGGTGGAGAAGTCGCAGCGGTCCATCGCGCTGCGCGCCCAGGTTCAGCACGCCCGCCTTACGCTGACCTATTTCGCCCGCAACCGGTGCGCGTCGGTGCGAACGGAGTTACAGGAAGACCTGGCGGCCCTGGGCCGACGCGGCCTCGCCCATTTCCCCGACGAGGTGCGGCGCCGGGCGGCCGAGGTGGCCGACGACGTCGCCGCCGGCGTCGTCCGGCAACTGGGCGATGTCGGCGAGGAGTTGGGTCTTGCGGTCGAGCCGGTCGACTCCCGTCCCGCGGTCGAGGTGCGGGCCGCGCCGTCGCGGGCCCGCGGTGCGGAGACCCGATTGATGCTGCTGCTGGGTGGCGGCTTCGGTGTCGGGGTGGCGTTGACCCTCAGCCGGGTGTTCGCCGGCCTGGCCCCACAGTGGGCGGTCGGCGGCGTACTCGGCGGCGCCGTCATCGGAGTCGCTCTGACCGTCTGGGTGGTCGCGGTCCGCGGCCTTCTGCATGACCGGGCCGTACTCGACCGTTGGGTGGTGGAGGTCATCGGCAGGCAGCGCACCGCGGTGGAGGAATGGGTGGCCGCCCGCGTACTGGCGGCCGAGGCGTCACTGGGCCGTGCCGCCGCCGAACGCGACGCCGCGGACCACGCCCGAACCGAGGACACCATCGCCCGCATCGACCGCGAGATCCGCGAACACGCGACCGCCGGTG
The DNA here is from genome assembly GCF_000559085.1 of Mycolicibacterium aromaticivorans JS19b1 = JCM 16368. Lineage (NCBI taxonomy): Bacteria > Bacillati > Actinomycetota > Actinomycetes > Mycobacteriales > Mycobacteriaceae > Mycobacterium > Mycolicibacterium aromaticivorans. Next base: position 2,938,516 of record NZ_JALN02000001.1, read on the forward strand.
CCCGTGCGGCCGCGGCGCGCGACCGGCATGTCCCAGTGATCGAGAGTGCGCTGGCGGCGGTCGGCCACGAACTCGACGCGCTGAATACAGCCAAACCGACCGATTCGCGGTCTTCTGAATCGTTCCTGTGAGTGATCGGACATAATCCCGATTAACCGCGGGTATCTCACCCGCGTTAACCTATTTTTCAGGGAGGACCGTGTCTCGGCGCGGAATCCGGCCTGCGTCCTGGCCATAAAAATAAGCAGGAGATTGACAGCGATGACTTCAGCGACCATCCCCGGTCTGGATAACGCACCGACCAAGCATCAGGGCCTGCTCGCTTGGGTCCAGGAAGTCGCCGAACTCACGCAGCCCGACCGGGTGGTCTTCGCCGACGGCTCCGAAGAGGAATACACGCGGTTGTGCGGCGAGCTCGTCGCCGCCGGAACCTTTACCAAGCTGAGCGACTCCGAGGAGCCGAGCTCTTATCTCGCCCGTTCGGCGCCGTCGGACGTGGCTCGCGTCGAGTCGCGCACGTTCATCTGCTCGGAGCGGGAGATCGACGCCGGCCCCACGAACAACTGGATGGATCCGGCCGAGATGCGCGGCCTCATGACCGACCTGTACCGCGGCTCGATGCGCGGCCGCACCATGTACGTGGTGCCGTTCTGCATGGGCCCGCTCGGTGCCGACGACCCCAAGCTCGGCGTCGAGATCACCGACTCCGAGTATGTGGTCGTCTCGATGCGGACGATGACGCGGATGGGCAAGGCCGCGCTGGAGAAGATCGGCGACGACGGATTTTTCGTCAAGGCGCTGCACTCACTCGGCGCGCCGCTCGCGCCGGGCGAAGAAGACGTGCCGTGGCCGTGCAACGACACCAAATACATCACCCACTTCCCGGAGACCCGCGAGATCTGGAGCTTCGGTTCGGGTTACGGCGGAAACGCGCTGCTCGGCAAGAAGTGCTACTCGCTGCGCATCGCCTCGGCGATGGCACACGACGAGGGCTGGCTCGCCGAGCACATGCTGATCCTCAAGCTGATCTCCCCGGAGAACAAGGCGTACTTCGTCGCCGCCGCGTTCCCGTCCGCGTGTGGCAAGACCAACCTCGCGATGCTGCAGCCGACCATCCCGGGCTGGCGTGCCGAGACCGTCGGTGACGACATCGCCTGGATGCGCTTCGGCAAGGACGGCCGGCTGTACGCCACCAACCCGGAGTTCGGTTTCTTCGGGGTCGCGCCGGGCACCAACTGGAGCTCGAACCCGAACGCGATGAAGACCGTCGCGGCAGGCAACACCGTGTTCACCAACGTCGCGCTGACCGACGACGGCGGCGTGTGGTGGGAGGGCCTCGAAGGCGACCCGCAGCACTTGATCGACTGGAAGGGCAACGATTGGGAACCGGGGTCGCCCGACAAGGCTGCCCACCCGAATTCGCGCTACTGCACCCCGATGTCGCAGTGCCCGACGCTGGCCCCGGAGTGGGACGACCCGCAGGGGGTGCCGATCTCGGCAATCCTGTTCGGCGGCCGTCGCAAGACCACGGTGCCGCTGGTGACGCAGGCCCGCGATTGGCAGCACGGCGTCTTCATCGGGGCCACGCTGGGCTCCGAGCAGACCGCCGCCGCCGAGGGCAAGGTCGGCACCGTCCGTCGTGACCCGATGGCCATGCTGCCGTTCCTCGGCTACAACGTCGGCGACTACTTCGCCCACTGGATCAACCTCGGTAAGAACGCCGACGAGTCGAAGATGCCCAAGATCTTCTTCGTGAACTGGTTCCGCCGCGGCGATGACGGCCGGTTCCTGTGGCCGGGCTTCGGCGAGAACAGCCGCGTGATGAAGTGGATCATCGAGCGGGTCGAGGGCAAGGCCAACGGCTCCACCACCCCGATCGGCATCGTGCCGAGCGCCGGCGATCTGGACCTCGAGGGCCTGGACGCCGATCCGGCTGACGTCAACGAGGCACTGGCGGTCAACGTCCAGGAATGGCGCGACGAGCTCCCGCAGATCGAGGAGTGGTTCGAGTTCGTCGGGGAGAAGCTGCCGACCGGGGTCAAGGACGAGTTCGAGGCGCTCAAGCAGCGGCTTGCCGAAGCCGACTAACTTCCGTTACGGCCAGTTCGGCCCCAGACCCCAGCTAATATCCGTTCGGTGGGGGTCCCGTCGGCGGATGCGCCGGCGCCGGCGAGGAATGCGCCAGCGCCCGCTCAGTCGTGGTGGCGCCGGATCGCCACCGTCGGCGTCATTCTCGCCATCTATATCGGGTCGGTGGCGGGCTACTTCTGGATCGACAGTTCGGCGCACTCGCTGAAGCCCACCAATCTGGACACCGCCAACGAGACCGTTGTCCTGTTGGAGCTCACGGCCATTCATCCGCTCGACAATCGGGTGGACGTCGAAGTTCTGGTGATACCGCAGAAGGGCTTCCTGGATCCCGAGTTCGGCAACCTCACCACCGACATGGTGGTGCGGCTGTGTCCGTGCATCGAGTTCGGGGAGCTGACCTTCCCCAAGGGGCAGGTTCCCAAGGTCGCCAAGACATCGCTGTTGGCCACCGGGGACGCCGACAGGTGGCCGTTCGACAGGTACACCACCGACACCATCGGCGCCGACGTGTATGTCGGGTCGGGCGATCAGAGGCGTTATGTGCCTGCCCGGGTGGAGGTGAGCGGATCGCTGTACGGCTGGGATGTTCGCAGCGATCGGACGGGGCCCGCCACCCACTCCGGCGGCGCCGACGACAACGCGACCGTCACGTTCTCCCGATCCCGCGGTCCGCTGGCGCTGATCTTCGGGATCTGCCTGGTGCTGCTGATGCTGCCTGCGCTGGCGCTGTACGCGGCGATCGAAATGCTGCTGGGCAAGAAGAAATTCCAGCCGCCGTTCTCGACGTGGTTCGCGGCGATGCTCTTCGCGGTTGTCCCGATCCGCAACGTGCTGCCTGGCGATCCGCCGCCGGGGTCCTGGATCGACGAGGCGCTGGTCTTCTGGGTGTTGGTGGCGTTGGTCGCGGCGCTGGTCATCTACCTGGTGTCCTGGGCCCGGCACAGCGACTGACTAGCAGCACCTAGTTGACACCCGTCAAGAGGCTCTGTCGTACAGTGCTCCCATGCAGATCCGCGAGCATGCGCACGCCACTCCCGACAAGCCGGCAGTCATCCTGTATCCGTCCGGGAAAACGGTCACGTTCGGCGAGATGGAAGCCCGGGCCAACCAGCTGGCACACCTGTTCCGGCAGGCCGGGCTGCGTGAGGGCGACTCCGTCGCGATCCTCATCGAGAACAACGAGCACTTCCACACCGTGTTGTGGGCGGCGCGGCGTTCCGGGCTCTATTACGTGCCGATCAACACGCACCTGACGGCGGCCGAAGCCGCGTACATCATCGACAACAGTGAGGCCAAAGCCGTCGTCGGCTCGGCCGGGCTGAAGGACACCCTCGCCGGGCTCGCCGCGGAGGTGCCGACGATGCCGCCGCTGCTGATCATCACCGACGGCGAACTCGACGGCTGGCGCAGCTACCCGGAATGCGTTGCGGACCAGCCGGTTACGCCGATCGACGACGAGATCGAGGGCGACCTGCTGCAGTACTCGTCGGGAACGACGGGGCGGCCCAAGGGAATCAAGCGCGAACTTCCGCACCTGCCGCCCACCGAGGTGCCCGGCATGATGGCCGGACTCATCGGATTCTGGATGAACCCCGATGCGGTCTACATCAGCCCCGCCCCGCTGTATCACACCGCGCCCTCGGTGTGGTCGATGCAGACGCTCGCGGCGGGAATCACCACTGTGGTGCTGGAGAAGTTCGACGCGCAGGGCTGCCTCGACGCGATCGCGCGCCATAAGGTCACTCACGGCCAGTTCGTCCCGGTGATGTTCACCCGGATGCTGAAACTGCCTGAGGATGTTCGCAATTCGTACGACATCTCGAGTCTGCAGCGGGTCATGCACGCGGCCGCGCCCTGCCCGGTCGAGATCAAGAAGCAGATGATCGATTGGTGGGGTCCGATCGTCGACGAGTACTACGCATCCTCCGAGGCCATCGGGTCGACGTTGATCTTCGCCGAGGACTGGCTGACCCACCCGGGCTCGGTCGGCAAGCCGATGATGGGCGGACTGCACATCCTCGACGAGGACGGCAACGAGTTGCCGCCCGGCCAGGCGGGGGAGATCTATTTCGAAGGCGGCATGGATTTCGAGTACCTCAACGACGCCGAGAAGACCGCCAAGTCGCGCGACAGCCACGGCTGGAAGACGGTCGGCGACATCGGTTATCTGGACGAGGAGGGCTACCTCTACCTCACCGATCGCCGGCATCACATGATCATCTCGGGCGGGGTGAACATCTATCCGCAGGAAGCCGAGAACATGCTCGTCACGCACCCGAAGGTGATGGATGCCGCCGTGTTCGGCGTGCCCGACGAGGAGATGGGCCAAAGCGTCAAGGGTGTGGTCCAGCTGGTCGACTCCGCGGACGCGACGGAGGAATTCGCTGCCGAGCTGCTGGCGTGGTTGCGTGATCGGCTCTCGCACTACAAGTGTCCGCGGTCGATCTCGTTCGAGTCCGAGCTGCCCCGCACCGACACCGGCAAGCTGTACAAGCAGGAACTGATCGTCAAGTATTCGCCCGCGCCCACCGGCTAGATGCATCTCGTCGACCTGTCCGACCCGCCGCCGCTCGGGATCACCGGTCCGTCGGGCGTCGTCGTTGCGGTCGGCGAGCCGTCGACGCCGGAGGGCGAATTCTGGCTGGACACAGCCACCTTCGCCCTGACCGACAGGGAACACGAAGACCGCCGCTTCGTCGCGGTGGAGTCGGTGAGCGACACCGTGGCCCTACTGCGGGATCGTTGCCTGCACTGGCCGCACGCCAGCGCCGTCTGCGACGACGTGTTGCGGTCGGTCGACGTGACCGGCCCGGCGCTCCCCGGGATCATCACCGAGTCGCTGGCGTACTCGACGTTGCAGTCCGGGCCGGAGTTCGCCCGCTGGCGTGACTCGCGCGGTCCGGCGTCGTTGCCCGACATCGCCGACCCGGTGCTCGCCGAGCGTGACGGCGGCACGCTGCGCATCCGGTTCAACCGCCCGCAGCGTCATAACGCGTTCAGCACCGACGCCCGAGCACTGTTGTTGGAGGCGCTGACCGTCGCGCTGCTCGACGACACCGTGACCGTGCTGGTGCTCAGTGGCAATGGCGCATCCTTCTGCAGCGGTGGGGATCTCGGCGAGTTCGGCACCTTCGCCGACCCGGCTTCGGCGCATCTGGCGCGGACCCGGCACAGCCCGGCGTTGGCGCTCGACGAGCTGAGCCGGCGCCTCGGCCGGGCCTGCCGGGCCGACATCCACGGTCGCGTTCTCGGCAGCGGACTGGAGATGGCGTCGTTCTGCGGCTGGGTGAGCTGCCACCCCCACGCGGTGCTGGGGTTGCCGGAACTGACACTCGGCCTGATCCCCGGCGCCGGTGGAACCGTCAGCATCACCCGGCGGATCGGGCGTTGGCGCACAGCCTATTTGGTGCTGTCCGGCCGGACCATCGATCCGGCTACCGCGCTGGCGTGGGGCCTGGTCGACGAGGTCGCCTAGCTGGAGCGGCGCAGCGTGACCCGGTAGGTGTACTGCTCGGGCAGGAAGTGGCTGACCGACAGCTCCACCGGGGTGCCGGTGGTGTCGGAGTACAGCCGGTCCACCCGCAGCATCGGGTGGTCTCGCTCGCAGCCGAGCGCCTCGGCGACCAGCTCGTCGGCGGTTGCGACCGTGATCGACTGGGCTGCTTCGGCTATCGGCTGATCCAGGTGCGGTTCCAGGACGCCGATCACGGTGTTGGTGCCGACCGCGCCGTCTGCCAACTCCGGGGAGTCGAACACCAGCCGGGCGATGTGCTCCGGTAGGTGCACCGTGGTCACCACGAACGGAACCCCGTCGATATCCCCGGGTCGCTGCGCTCCTGCCCGCCGGTCATGGACACGCCTGAACACCACGGTGTACACCACGTCGTGCTCCAGCCGCAGTCGGCTGGCCGCCGTCACGTCGACACGTCGCGAAAGGCCCTGCAGCACTTCCATGCTGGTGTCTTCGGACAGGCTCATCAAGTCCTCGATCGAACCGAGCTGCCGCAGATACCCGCGGTTGGCGTACGTGCCGCGGCCGGGCACCCGGTACACCACGCCTTCGGCCACCAGATCCTGGAACGCCCGGCGGACCGTCTGCCGGGACAGCCCGTGCTCGGCGACCAGCTCCGATTCGGTCGGCAACCGCACGCCGTCGGGGTAGGCCCCGGCCGCGATCTCATCGCGGAGTCGCTGCCGCAGAACCTGATACGCGGGTTCAGGCTTCATGTCGGTATCAGATGCCTCCGCGCGCGACGAGCTGCCCGGCGATCACATTGCGCTGGATCTCATTGGTGCCCTCACCGACGATCATCAGCGGCGCGTCCCGGAAGTACCGTTCGACGTCGTACTCGGTTGAGTAGCCGTAGCCGCCGTGGATACGCACGGCGTTCAGCGCGATCTCCATCGCCACCTCGGAGGCGAACAACTTCGCCATCCCGGCCTCCATGTCGCAACGTTCCCCGCTGTCGTAGCGTTCGGCGGCGTAGCGGGTGAGCTGGCGTGCGGCGGTCAGCTTGGTGGCCATGTCGGCCAGGTAGTTGCCCACAGACTGGTGCTTCCAGATCGGCTGGCCGAAGCTCTCCCGGTCCTGGGCGTAGGCCAGCGCGTCCTCCAAAGCCGCCGTCGCCACGCCGAGGGCGCGGGACGCGACCTGAATACGGCCGGTCTCAAGGCCTTTCATCATCTGGCTGAAACCGCGTCCGGGCGCACCACCCAGGATCGCCGAGGCCGGCACCCGGCAGTCGTCGAAGGCCAGCTCGCAGGACTCCACGCCCTTGTAGCCGAGCTTGGGCAGGTCGCGTGAGATCGTCAGCCCGGCTGTGGGCGACTCGACGAGCACCACCGAGATGCCCTTGTGGCGCGGCGTGGCCTGCGGATCGGTCTTGCACAACAGTGCGATCAGACCCGACCGGCGGGCGTTGGAGATCCACGTCTTGGCTCCGTTGATCACCAGTTCGTCGCCGTCGGCGCGGGCGACGCACGCCATGTTCTGCAGATCCGAACCGCCGCCCGGCTCGGTCAGCGCCATCGTCGCGCGTACGTCGCCAGTGGCCATCCTCGGCAGGTAGTTCTGCTTCTGCTCCTCGGTCCCGAAGATCTCCAGCAGCTTGGCCACCACGGTGTGCCCGCCCATCGCGCCGGCCAGGCTCATCCAGCCGCGGGCGAGTTCCTGGGTGACCTCGACGTAGCAGGGCATCGACACCGGGGTGCCGCCGTACTGCTCGCTGATCGCCAGGCCGTAGATCCCGATCTGCTTCATCTGCTCGATCCACGCCTCGGGGTAGGTGTTGGCGTGCTCGACCTCACGGACGGAAGGTTTGACGTCGCGGTCGATGAATGCCCGCACCGTCTCCACCAGCATGGTCTCTTCGTCGTTGAGTGCAGTGCCCACGTAGTCCGCTCCAAGAAGTCGTGAAATGTACGGCCATATTGACACGACACGTGTAGAAGCACCAGGATGAGCGACTGTGACTTTGTACGGCCATATTGGCGGGGGCGAGTCGGGCGGACCGTATTTCGACGACCTGGTCGTCGGCCAGGTCTTCGACTGGGCGCCGTCGATGACGCTGACCTCCGGCGCCGCCACCGGCCATCAGGCGATCGTCGGCGATCGGCTCCGGTTGTCCCTGGACGCCGGACTGGCGCACGCAGTGGTGGGTAGCACGGCTGAGCTGGCCCATCCGGCGCTGGTGTGTGACGTCGCGATCGGGCAGAGCACGCTGGCCACCCAGCGGGTCAAGGCCAACCTGTTCTACCGGGGGCTCACGTTCTACCGCTATCCGGTCATCGGCGACACCATCTTCACGCGGACCGAGGTGGTCGGGCTGCGGCAGAACAGTGCCAAGTCCGGACGGGCGCCGACGGGCCTGGCGGCGTTGCGGATGACCACCATCGATCAGGTCGGCCGACTGGTTCTGGACTTCTACCGGTGCGCGATGCTGCCGATGAGCCCCGGCGCGCCGGACACCGGGCACGCTGACGACCTGTCGGTGATCGGCGCCGAGTTGCCCGCGCCGCCGCAGCCGACAGCCGACTGGAACGCGGTGGCGTTCCGCGAGCGGGTTCCCGGCCCGCACTTCTACCCCGACATGGCCGGTTCGGTTCTGCGCAGCACCGGCGACGTGGTGAGCTCCGCGCCGGAGCTGGCCCGGCTGACCCTGAACATCGCTGCCACCCATCATGATTCGCGGGTGGGCGGCCAGCGCCTGGTGTACGGCGGGCACACCATCGGGCTGGCGTTGGCCCAGGCCGGTCAGCTGCTGCCGAATCTCGCGACGGTGCTGGGGTGGGCGTCGTGCGACCACACCGGTCCCGTGCACGAGGGCGACACGCTGTACAGCGACCTGCACATCGAGGCGGCCCATCCGTTGCCCGGAGACCGGGGCGGGGTGCTCACCCTGCGTTCGGTGGTCTATGCCGTCGCCGACGAAGGTGACGACCGGCAGGTGCTGGACTGGCGGTTCACCGCCCTGCATTTCTGATCCGAGAGACAAAACCCGAACGCAGTCCCGGCCGTCACCTGTCCGCTTCGTCGATCTCGATACCGATATCGATCCGGATGTTGTCGCAGGATCTCTGCGGGGGCCCTCCGGCGCGCGCGACAATGGTCGGGTGAACGACGCCGGCGCCGACTGGGCCAACAGTGGCCTGGCCTGGTTGACCGGCCGGTCCGACGGTCCGCCGGACCACTCCCGGGCGGCAATGCTGACCCGGGTCGACGCCGTCGCTGCCGAGCTGACTCATCTCCTGGGCATCCCGGTCGATGTCGCCACCATCCTCACCGGACGGGCCGCTCTGCTCGGCCTGCATCGCAACGGCCGCGTCTCGGCCGGCGGGGCAACCCACCTCATGCCGACCCTGGACGGCTGGTGGGCCCTGACCCTGTCGCGCGCCGACGACATCGAGGCCGTCCCCGCTCTCGTTGAAGCCGACTCGGTGCCCGACCCGTGGCCCGCGGTCGAGGAGTGGGCCGCCTGTCGTCGCGGCGACGAGGTTCTCGACCGGGCCACTTTGCTGGACCTGCCCGCCGCCCGCCTCGGCGAGACGACGCCGGCGCCGCCGGTGGTGCGAACTTCGGGGCCGCGCACCGGACCCCGCACGGCACAAGGCCTATTGGTCGCCGACCTGTCGTCGATGTGGGCTGGCCCGCTGTGTGGTCGGCTCCTCGCGACGGCGGGGGCCACCGTTGTGAAGGTGGAGAGTCCGGGCCGCCCCGACGGCACCCGGTCCGGCAACGCGGCCTTCTTTGATTGGATGAATCACGGAAAGCTCTCCTATGCTGTCGATTTCGACAGCGGGAGCCTGCGCCCACTGCTGGCGGCCGCGGACGTCGTGATTGAAGGCTCACGGCCCGGTGTGCTGCAGCGGCGGGGCCTGAGCTCCGAGTCACTGCCCGGCCCGGCGGGCCAGGTCTGGCTTCGCATCACCGGTCATGGGTCGCGGTCGCAGCGCCCCGCCTTCGGTGACGACGCGGCCGTCGCGGGCGGACTGGTCGGCACCAGCCCGAACGACCCGGTGTTCTGCGCCGACGCCGTCGCCGACCCGCTGACCGGTCTGGAAGCCGCACTGGCCGTAGCCCGTTCGCTGCGCCGTGGTGGCGGTGAGACCCTCGACATCGCGATGGCTGCCGTCGCGGCCACATACGCGGCCTTGTCCACCGGGCCGTCGCTGTCACCGATCCAGGTGCGGCAGCCTCATGCTCCGCCGCCCAGCCCGCCGGCATCGGCGCTGGGCGCAGACAGCGCCGCGGTGGAAGCACTTGTCCAGCAGCGGAACTCGGTGCCATGCTGATCCAGCGAGCCCACCTGTTGGACGGGCGAAAAGTCGACATCAGGGTAGCCGCCGCCATCGACGAGATCGCCGACTCGTTGACCCCCCGCCGCGGTGAGGACACCTTCGACGCCGCGGGCGGCACGGTCATCCCGGGCCTGCACGATCACCACGTACACCTGCGGGCCGCGGCTGCGGCGCTGGACTCCGCGCAGGTCGGCCCGGCGCTGGTCCACAGCCGTGCGGAATTCGCCGCCGTGCTCGCCGCCGCGCCGGTCGGCGAGGACGGCTGGATCCGGGCCGTCGGCTACCACGAGTCGGCCGCGGGCCCACTGGACCGCAGTCTGCTCGACGATCTCACTCCCGCTGTGCCGGTACGCATTCAACATCGCAGTGGCGTGCTGTGGTACCTCAATTCCGCGGGTCTGTCCGCGGTGGGTTTGCCCGATCATCCCGACGGCAGGCTACGCAGCTACGACAACTGGTCGGATGCGGTCGCGCGCCGCGACACATCGCTGGCCACGGTCAGCAGGCGGCTTCTCGGCTATGGCGTCACCGGCGTCACCGATGCCACTCCGAACCTCGGCGCCGACGACATCATCACCCTGACCGAGGAACACCGGCACGGTGGGTTGCATCAACACGTGCACTGGCTGGCACCGGGAAAGCGCATCCTGCATGACGATTCGCTCGATCTCGACGATCTCGCCGGATGGATCGCCGCGCAGCACCGCGAGAACCGGGCTGTCGCCCTGCACTGTGTGACGGCAGGCCAGCTGGTGGTCACACTGGCCGCGCTGCGGCTGGCGGGCACCCACCCCGACGACCGGATCGAGCATGCGGCGGTGGTTCCCGACGATGCGCTCGCCGACCTCGCCGACCTCGCCGTGCTGGTGGTGACCCAGCCGAACTTCGTCGCCGAACGTGGTGACCAGTACCTGATCGACGTCGACGCCGCTGACCAGCCCGCGCTGTGGCGACTGGCATCACTGCGACACGCCGGGGTGCGGGTGGCCCTGTCGACGGACCAGCCGTTCGGTGATGCCGACCCGTGGGCGTGCATGCGCGCCGCGGTGCACCGCACCACCAAGGCCGGGGCGGTGCTGAATGCAGACGAATGCGTCTCGGCCGCAACGGCACTGACGCTGTTCACCGGGCATGCCGAGCGTCCCGACGTGCCCAGGACCGTCGAGCCGGGGCAGTCCGGTGACCTGTGTGTGCTGAGCGCAGCGCCCGCCGAGGTGCTCGACGCCCTCGACGCCGAACTCGTGACCGCCACCGTCATCGGCGGCCACCTGCACCTGCGGCCCTAGTCTTTCTCGTCATCCTTGGGCAGAAACCGTTCAGGGTGGTGGTAGTTGTTGGTGCCGCCGCGCAGTGGCACATCGGGTGGTGGGTCCCATTGGGTCTGGCCGTCTGCCAGTTGGCGGGTGGTCCAGCCGTCGTTCTCGACGAGTAGGTTGTCGCATTTGCAGGCCAGGGTGAGGTCGTCGATGTCGGTCGTGCCGCCGTGTTTCCAGTCTTTGGTCGCGTGGTGCACCTGGCTGTTGTAGCCGTTGACCGTGCAACCGGGTGCGGTGCAGCCACGGTATTTGCCCAGCAGCATGATTCGCTGATCCGCTGAGGCCAGTCGCTTGGACCGGCCTAGCCACAAAGACTGCCCGGTGACACCGTCGAACACCGCCAAATAGTTGTACGTCGGCGTGGCCATCCGGAGCAGGTCTGAGATCGGCAGCAAGGTCCCTCCGGCGGTCACCCCGTGTCCGGCTCCGGACGCCAGGTCTTGCAAGGTCGTAGTGACGATCATCGTGACCGGAAGTCCGTTGTGCTTACCCAGTTTCGGGTCGCCCAGCTGACGACGGACCAGTACGGCCAGTGCGTCGTGCTGCCGTTGTGCGTGGCTTCGGGTGTCCTCAGGCTCGGGAGCGGCGAACTTCGCCAACCAGGCATCAAGCATCCCCCGTAGAGTTGGGTCGGCGATCAGTTTTCCGACGCTCATGCCGTCAGCTCGTTGGCCGCCGCACCACTGGAAGCCACGCTTACGGGCACGGTCCTCGTCGGAGAACGTGCCGTCGGGGTTGAGATGGGCGCCCAGCCGATCAGCGATCTTCTCCAACTGATCAGGCCGCATCACCTGCGCATGCTCAGCCAGGGTGCGTTCGGCCTTCTCGACCTCGACCGGTCCGACATGATCCGGCAGATCCCGGAAAAACCGTTGGATGACCCGCACATGCTCGCCGTCGAGCAGCCCGGCGTTCCATGCCCTACCTGTGGCCGGCAACAACGCGGGCAGTTCCGCGCCGGTCAATGTCTGACGCGGCACCAGCTGTTCGGCGTCACGAACTCGGCGCTTGGCCGCACCACGACTGATCCGCAACACGTCAGCCACCACGATCGAAATCGGCGGGCACCCCTCATACCGCTCCAGCCGTGTGAGCTGCGAGTGCGAGATCGCAACCTGCCGGCGCATCGCGGTCTCGAGTCGTTCCAGAACCGCGAATCGCTGTGGCGCGGGCACGTCTTCGATATCAGCCGCGCCCACTAATTCGATCGCTGCGTCGAGCGCATCCAACGCTGCCGTCATCGAACCCATGATTAGAACATTAGTTCGAACCACTGACAAAAACCGACAAGCGTTTCAACCCGGAACCCGCGAGAAATCCCTAGCTCGAGGACGGCAACTCCCGGAACGCGGTATTGCGGTACGGCTCCGGCTCTTTCGGCAAGCCCAGCACCCGCTCGCCGACGATGTTGCGCTGAATCTGGTCGGTGCCGCCGCCGATCGAGGTGAAGTACGCATTCAAAGTCCGGAACGTGACCGCGTCGCCGACCGGATTGTCCGGCCCGGTCAGCATCGACTCCGGACCAGCGATCTCGGTCTGCACCCTCGCTGTCTCGTGCAGGATCCGCGACATCGCGATCTTGCCCAGTGCCAGCAGTGTGGCGGCCTCCGCGCGATCAGAGGTTGCCTTGGCGCGCTGGGTGTTCCACCGGTTCACTGCCGCATACCCTTCGACCCGCGCGATCTCCTGGCGGACGAACGAGTCGTCGAGCTTGCCGGCACTGCGCGCCATCGCCACGAGACTGTCGGCATCGGCCTGAGGCTTGCGCGCCCCGCGCGATGTGCGGGCCAGATCGCCCATCAGGCGCCGCTCGTAGGCCAGCGCCACCTGCAGCACCGACCAGCCGCCGCCGGGCTGGCCGACCAGGTTGGCGTCCGGCACCCGCGCCCCGGAGATGAAGACTTCGTTGAATTCCGACTCGCCGGTGATCTGATGGATCGGACGGATCTCGACGCCGGGCTGCCGCATCGGGAACATGAAGAAGCTGATCCCGTTGTGCTTGGGCACATCCCAGTCGGTACGCGCCACCAGTAGCCCGTAGTCGGCGGTCTTGGCGAACGACGTCCACACCTTCTGGCCGTTGATCACCCAGTCGTCGCCGTCTCGTTCAGCACGGGTGCGCAGCCCCGCCAGATCCGACCCGGCGCCGGGCTCGGAATACAGCAGGCACCACTTGGTCTCGCCGCGGATCGACGGCGGGATCAGGCGCTGCTTCTGCTCGTCGGTGCCGAGGTCGTGCAGCGTGCAGGCGAACAGATTCGCCCGGTCGTGGCCGGTGCCCGGTGCGCCCATCGCGGCGAATTCGGCTGCCACGATGCGGGATTGCGGGTCACTCAGGCCCCGCCCCCACCACTGCGGCTCCCAGCTCGGGACCGCCCAGCCAGCGTCGAACACCCGCTGTGCCCAGGTGCCGCGATCCAACTCGGGGTCCCAGTTGTCAGCCAGCCATTCCCGGACTTCGTTGCGCACGTCGTCGTCGGTCATCACTGTGCCTCTCGCAGTCGCACGTAACGTTCCCGGTGCCACGCCGGGTCGCCGAACAGTTCGGCATCGGTCCGGGCCCGCCGCAGGTAGAGGTGGGCAGGATGCTCCCAGGTGAACCCGATGCCGCCGTGCACCTGAATGCTGTCTGCCGCGACTGTGACGAATGCCTCCGAGCAATACGCCTGTGCGGCAGCCAGATCCACAAAGCGTGATTCGTCCGAGGCGTCGAACGCCGCCGCGACATGCCGGGCCGCCGACAACGCCGACTCGGCCTCTAGCAGCATGTCGGCGCACATGTGCTTGATCGCCTGGAAGCTGCCGATGGCCCGACCGAACTGGAACCGCGTCTTGGCGTAGTCGGCGGCCATCCGCATCGCACACATCGCGCCACCGGCCTGCTCGCCGAGCAGCGCCACCGATGCCAGGTCCAGGGCTTGGCCGAGCGCTTCCGCACCGGAGTCGGCCGCACCCACCAGCCGGGCGGGCGTGTCGTTCAACACGACTCGGCCCTGTTTGCGAGTCTGGTCAACCGTCGACAGCACGCTGACGTCGAGACCCGGGGCGTCGGCATCCAGCGCGAACACCCCGTCCCCGGCAAGCACGTAGATCCGCCCGGCGCTCGCCGCGTCCAGGACGTGGGTCTTGCTGCCCGACAACCGCCAGCCCGACCCGTCGGCGCGCGCCGTCGTGGTCGAGGCCAGGGGCGGCCGTGCCGACCCCGCCTCGGCGAACGCCACCGTCGTGATCAGCTCGCCCGCGGCGATCCGCGGCAGCACGTCGGCCTGTTCGTCCGAATCACCCAGTGCCGCAAGCAGTTGCGTGGTCAGCACGGCGGTGGATAGGTACGGCGCACAGAGCAGCGCTCGTCCCATGGCCTCCATCACCAGACCCACCTCGACGGCGCCGGCCCCGGAGCCGCCGAACTCTTCGGGTATCGCCAGGCCCAGCAGGCCCATGCCGGCGAGCTCGGCCCACACCCCGGGGTCGTATCCGGCGTCGGTGGCCATGAGTCGGCGTACCTCGGCCTCCGGCGACCGCTTGGCCATCAGGTCGGTCACCGCCTCGGCAAGGTCTCGCTGTTCGGTGGTCAACGCTGTCATCGGCTCAGCTCCCGAAACTCATGCGCAGGCTGTCGCACTGGCTGGTGAAGAACGCCTTGGAGACCTCGGCTTTGGCGACGATCCCGTCGAACCCGTGGAACGCGCCGGGCACCACGTGGACTTCGCACGGCACACCGGCAGCCTGAAGCCGCGCAGCGTAGTCGAGGTCCTCGTCGTGAAACAGGTCCAGTGTGCCGACGCCGAGCCAGGCCGGTGGTAATCCGGCGAGGTCGGTGCGGCGCGCGGGCGCCGCGATCTCGGGATCGGCGCCACCGAGGTAGGCCTGCCAGCCGAACCGGTTACTGGTGGCGTTCCAGAGCCGCTGCCCCGGATCGTTGAGGTGCTGGCCCACGCTGCGGTCGTCGATCATCGGGTAGACCAGCAGCTGAAAGACCGGCTTCACGCCATCGCGATCGCGGGCCAGGAATGCCAGTGCGGCGGCAAGTCCGCCGCCGGCGCTGGCCCCGCCGATCGCGATCCGGTCGGCGTCGACAGCGGGCAGGCCGGCCAGCCACTGCAGGGCGGTATAGCAGTCCTCCAACGGCGCGGGGTACGGATGCTCCGGTGCCAGGCGATAGTCGACGGAGGCGACCGTGATGCCCAAGGCCTGGACGAATCGGCGGCACAGGGCATCGTCTTGCGCCGCGGTCCCCAGGACGTAACCGCCGCCGTGGATCCACAGCAGCGCCGGCGTGGTCGTGGTCGCGTCGGCAGGCCGATAGAGGCGGATACCGACTCCCGACTCCAACGTCAGGACCTCGACGCCGTCGTTCTTCGGTCGTTGCAGGCCTGTCAGCCGCCGCAGGACCGGCAGGGTCCGGGCGGAGATCAGCGCGCGTGGGGTGAACCGCGCGGCTTTGCGCAGTTCGGGATGGATGTCGGTGTTGGCCACGCCGCCCAGTATGGCAAGACCGCTTTCAGGACTGGACCTTGATCCTCGACGGCGCCGACAGTATCGTGGTGGCGGCAATTACGGAACGCTGCGTAGCGTAATTGCCGCTGGCTGAGAGGACACCGTCGATGACGACCAATCCGTATGCGGGCCAACCGTTCACGTCTTCCGATGAGGAGATCGCGGCGGCCTTGGAGCAGGTCAGCATTCCCACGCTGCTGTTGTCGTTGGTCCACATCACCGGTGATCCGCGGTTCATCCGGGAGTTCACCCAGGCCGGCGTCTTCCTCAACGAGGTCCAGGGCTTCATGTCCGAGGAGGACAAGGCCAAGGCGCGGGCGCTCGCCCTGCCGATCATCGCCGACTACCGCGACCGGGGCTGCCCGGGGCCGGTGCCGCTGAGCCCGGAACTGATCGGAGAGATGCTGGACTGGACGGCCTGCGAGCACGTCGACGACGAGTACCGTCCGATGGTGCTCGAAGAGATGGACCTCGAGGACGTCGACCCACGCCGCCCCGTCGCACTGGACCCCGCCGCGACCGACGACTTCCCGGTCGTCGTGATCGGCTGTGGGGAATCGGGTCTGCTCGCCGGCATCCGGCTCAAGCAGGCCAACATCCCGTTCACGATCGTGGAGAAGAATGCCGGCCCGGGCGGAACCTGGTGGGAGAACAGCTATCCCGGTGCCCGGGTGGACGTGGCGAATCACTTCTACTGCTACAGCTTCGAGCCGAGCAACGACTGGTCGCACTACTTCGCCGAGCAACCCGAGCTGCGGGCCTACTTCGAGACCGTTCTGGACCGGCACCAGCTCGACGCCAATGTCCGCTGGCAGACCGAGGTGGTCTCGGCCGCATGGAGTGACGCCGACGGAATCTGGCGAGTCACCCTGCGGGACAAGGACGGAAACGAATCCACGATTGCCGCCCGCGCCGTCATCACCGCGGTCGGTCAGCTGAACCGGCCCGCGCTGCCCGACATCGAGGGCGCTGATACGTTCGAGGGACCGGCCTTCCACTCCGCGGCGTGGGACCACTCCGTGGACCTGACCGGCAAGCGCGTCGCACTCATCGGCGCCGGCGCCAGCGGCTTCCAGATCGCTCCGGCGATCGCCGACCAGGTGGCGCACCTGACGGTCTTCCAGCGGACCGCGCAGTGGATGTTCCCCAACCCGATGTACCACGACAGCGTCCCCGACGGCGTGCGGTGGGCGATGAATCACCTTCCCTACTACAACCGTTGGTACCGCTTCCTGCTCCTGTGGCCCGGTGCGGACAAAGGGCTGGAGGCGGCCCGATCCGACCCGGACTACGTCCACCCCGATGATCCGAACTACGCGGTCAGCGAGATCAACGCGATGGCCCGCTTGATGTTCACCGACTGGATCACCACCCAGGTCGGCGACGATCAGGATCTGCTGGCAAAGGTGCTGCCCGACTATCCGGCGACCGGTAAACGCACGTTGCAGGACAACGGAACCTGGCTCACCACCCTGCGCCGCGACGACGTCGAATTGGTGCGCACTCCGATCGAGCGGATCACGCCGCACGGTGTGGTGACGGCCGACGGGGTCGCCCACGACATCGACGTCATCGTCTACGCCACCGGTTTCCGTGCCACCGAGGTGCTGTACCCGATGCAGATCACCGGGCGCGACGGGGTGGAATTGCGCGCCTCCTGGGGTGAGCGCCCGGCTGCCTATCTGGGTATCACCGTGCCCGGGTTCCCGAACTTCTTCATGCTCTACGGGCCGGGTAATCACCTGGCGCACGGCGGCAGCCTGATCTTCAACTCCGAACTGCAGATGCGCTACGTCAACAGCTGTCTGGCCGATATCGTCGAAAATGACTGGAAGGCAGTCGAACCGACGGCCGAGGCCACCGAGGCATGGCACCGCAAGCATCAGGACGAGATCAACCAGATGGTGTGGGCCCACCCCTCGATCGAACACTCGTACTTCAAGAACCGGGATGGGGAGATCCACACCGTGAGCCCGTGGCGGCTGCCGGTCTACTGGAATGCGATTCGCACCCCGGACTGGTCGAATTTCGTTGTGACAAAGGGAGAGTGAGGACACCATGCGCGCGGTGCTCATCGACACGCCGGGCTCGGTGCGGGTCGACGACTGGCCCGACCCGGTGCTGCCCGGATCGACCGGCGCCATCGTCAAGGTGACGGCGGCCGCCATCTGTGGCTCGGACCTGCACTTCTACGAAGGTGACTATCCGCTGTTCCAGCCTGTCTCGCTGGGCCACGAGGCCATCGGCACCGTGGTCGAGGTCGGCTCGGACGTGCGCACGGTGACGGTCGGCGACCAGGTCATCGTGTCGTCGGTGGCCGGCTGTGGCGCCTGCACCGGGTGCGCGACCAAGGATCCGATCCTGTGCGCGTCGGGTCCGCAGGTGTTCGGTTCCGGGGTGCTCGGCGGAGCGCAGGCCGAACTGATGGCCGTGCCGGCCGCAGACTTCCAGCTGCTCAAGATGCCGGAGGGCATCGACACCGAGCAGGCCCTGCTGCTCACCGACAACCTGTCCACCGGCTGGATCGCCGCCAAGCGTGCCGACATCCCGCTCGGCGGTACAGCGGTGGTCATCGGTCTTGGCGCGGTCGGGCTGTGCGCGGTGCGCAGCGCGCTGTTCCAAGGTGCGGCAAGGGTTTACGCCGTCGACCCGGTCGCCGAACGCCGGGATCGGGCCGCCCGCCTCGGTGCGATCGCGGTCGAACCGGCCGCTGCGCAGACCGTCATGGACGCGACCGGCGGTCTCGGGGCGCACTCGGTGATCGACGCCGTCGGCAACGACACGACCATCGACGACTCGCTGGCCACCGTGCGTGCCGGCGGCACGGTGTCGGTGGTCGGGGTGCACAACCTCAACCCGTACCCGTTCCCGGCGCTCACCGCCCTACTGCGCAGCCTCACCTTCCGGATGACCACCGCGCCGGTGCAGCAGACCTGGCCGGAACTCATCCCGCTGCTGCAGAGCGGTCGCCTCGACGTCGACGGCATCTTCACCACCACCCTGCCGCTGGAGCAGGCCGCCGACGGCTATGCCGCCGTCGCGGCGCGGTCGGGGGAGGTCGTCAAGGTCCTGCTCACGCCGTGACATGGGGCGCCAGCGCCCTGACCTACGCCCGGTAGACGGTCGAACCTTCCTTGATCGTCTCGACAACGGTGATGTCCTTGATCTTCATGGGGTCGACTGTCAGTGGATTGTCGTCCAGCACAACGAGATCGGCGAGCTTCCCGACCTCGAGCGAGCCTTTGGTATCCGCCTCGCGGTACTGGCGTGCAGCGTTGATCGTGATGGCCTTCAACGCCTCCAGCGCGGTGACACGCTGGTCGGCGCCGATGGTTTCGCCGCTGCGCGAGATCCGGTTCACCGCGGTCCACACCACGAACATCTGATCCAGCGGCGTGACAACGAAGTCCGTGTGGTTGGTGGGGTGCAGCCCGATATCGATCGCCGCGCGCATCGGGGACAGGAAATCTGCCTGGGCCTTGCCGCGCAACCGGACGTGCGCGTCGCCGAAGTAGAAGGTGTGCGGGGTGAAGAAGGACGGGGTGATCTGGTAGTCGACGTAGCGCCGCAGTTGATCTCGACGAACGAACTGCGAATGCACCATGACCGTGAGACGGTCCTTGCCGAGATCGCCTGCGCCCGCGAATTCATGGGCGGCAAGCGCGACGTCGATGGCCGCATCTCCGTTGGCGTGGATGTCCAGCGGTAGGCCCAGGTCGTAGACCTTCTTGAACCAGCCGTTGACGGTCTCCTGGGAGAAGCCGAGCTCACCGCACCAGTTGTGTTGCCCGTCGGGGCCATCGGTCAGGTACGGCGTCGTGAAATATGCGGTGCGGCCTTGCGGTGAGCCGTCCAGTGTGACTTTCACCCCGCCGAGCTTGACCCGGTTGTGATAGCTGCCGAACGTCTCCGCAGGGTGACGTTGCAGCACCTCGTCGAGTTCCAGAATGAACGGGTAGGCCACCACGTCGATCAGGGTCGCTCCGCCTTCGGCGGCCCGGTAGATCAGTTCCACGTCGGCGGCGTGGGTGGCGCCTTCATGCGCCGTCGTGATGCCTGCCGCGGCATAGAGCATCTGGCCCGCCCTGCTCCAGGCGATCTCCTCCGACGGTGTCGGCTTGGGCATGGCGGCGAAGATCGGTAGGAACGCGGTCTCCATCACCAGCCCGTCCGGCTCGGTGGAGCCGTCCTTGCGGACGATCACCCCGCCTGCCGGGGTGACGGTGTCCGCGGTGATGTCGAACATCCGCATTGCCGCCGAGTTGAGCACCGCGCCGTGCATCGAAACATGCCCGACCAGTACGGGATTGGCGGGGAAGTCGATGTCGAGGTCGTCCTTGTGCAGTGTCCGCCCGTCGGGCATCAGGGTGTCGTCGTAGCCGTACGCGACAATCATCTCGCCCGGTGGCACCCGATGCGAGTCCCGAAATGACCTGAGGGAATTCAGGATTGCCTCGACATCCGCGCCCGGTCCGGCCGGCGGTGCAAAGACGTTCACCTGATTGGCGACGGTCAGGGAATTGATGTAATGGCTGTGCGGGTCGAGGAAGCCCGGCAGCAGCGCCGCCCCGTCGAGGTCGACCACTCGGGTGCCCGGCCCCTGGTGCGCCGCGACCACATCGTCCCGGCTGCCCACCGCGGTGATTCGGCCGGCCCGAACCGCCAGCGCGGTCGCGGACGGGTTGCGGTCGTCGATCGTGACGATAGTGCCGCCCGCGTAAATCACATCTGCGGCCTCGGTCATCTCGGCCTCCTTCAGGGTCACCTGAGTCTAGGGAAGAAGTGCCGTTCGGTGCGCCTGACAGTTGGCGTTTGCCGCCGGCGCGCATTAGCTTTTCTCCGGTGATGTCCTTCGCTGCCGGTGCCGTCGCACGGTGGATCGCCCCGTTCATGACCCTCGCCGTCGTCGCCGGGCTGGTACTCAGCACCGGGCCGGTTCACACCGGCCCCATCCGCCTCGCGGATGACGCGGCCCCGATCGGTGGATCGCCGTTCTACGTGGACCCGAACTCGGCTGCCATGCGGGCCTCGAAGGCCAATCCGGACAACCCCGAACTGGCTTACATTGCCAACACCCCCCAGGCCTACTTCATCGACAACCTGGTGCCGGCCGCTGCGGTGAGCACCTACCTCAACGGGGCCTGGGCGGCCGGAGCAATGCCGATGCTGGCCATCTACTCCCTGCCGAACCGCGACTGCGGAAGTTTCGCGGCAGGCGGGTTCGGCTCGGGTGAGGCCTATCGCGGGTGGATCGACCGCGTCGCCTCCCAGATCGGCGGCGGTCCGGTGACGATCATCCTGGAACCGGATGCCCTCGACATGGCCGACTGCCTGTCGGCCAGCGCGCGCCAGGAACGCTTCGACCTGATCCGCTACGGCGTGGACACGCTGACCCGCAATCCAGCCGCCGCCGTATACGTCGACGCCGGGCACTCGCGTTGGCTGCCCGCCGACGAGATCGCCAACCGGCTCAACCAGGTGGGTATCGAGAAGGCCCGTGGCTTCAGCCTCAACGTCTCCAACTTCTTCACCACTGACGAGGAAATCGGTTACGGCGAAGCGGTTTCCGGCATGACCGGCGGAAAGCCCTATGTCATCGATACCTCGCGCAACGGCAACGGACCGGCCGACGGCGAACTGTACTGGTGCAACCCGAGCGGGCGCGCGCTCGGCGTCCAGCCCACCACCAACACCGGGAACGGCCACATCGACGCGTTCCTGTGGGTCAAGCGTCCGGGTGACTCCGACGGGTCCTGCGGCCGGGGCGATCCGGGCCCGGGCCACTTCGTGAACTCGTTCGCGATCGACCTGGCGCGAAACGCCGGCCACTGAGCGAACACCGACGTCCGGGCAAACGCCCGCGTACCGCGGGATTCACTGGGCACGACTGAATCTCGATTGGGCCAGCAAACCAGTGAACATTCCGAAGAATTTGTCGTTTCAGAAAGTGCCAGCGGGGTACGCTTCGCGCCATGACGGTTAGACCGTGGACGACGGCCCGCTGGCTGATGCAGGCGGGTCCGGCCGACTACCTGATGGCGATGAGCATGGCTTCTGCCCAGCTGCCCGTAGTCGGCAAGCATCTCGAACCGCTGGGCGCGCTGAGCGCCATGAGTGTCTGGGGCGCCAAGCAGATGCCCGAGCTTCTCGGTGCGGCCGCCAAGTCGTGGCTGGCGCCCGACGCAGGCCGCGTTCGCCGGGTCCAGCGGGAGAGCACCCGCCAGGTCGCCGAAACCGGGCTGCGAGGTGTGGTGCTGCCCGAGGACCTGCAGATCGACTGGCCGGCACCCGACACCAAGCCGCCGGTAGCGAGGGCCCTGGAGCACCGCAAGCATCTCTACCGCTCTTCGGTCCGCTACGGCGATCACCCGACCCAGGTTCTCGATGTCTGGCGCCGCAAGGACCTGCCCGCCGAGCCCGCACCGGTTCTGGTGTTCGTTCCCGGCGGTGCCTGGGTGCACGGCAGCCGCATCCTGCAGGGCTACGCGCTGATGTCGCACCTGGCCGCGCAGGGCTGGGTGTGCCTGTCCGTGGAGTACCGCGTCGCACCGCACCATCCGTGGCCGCAGCACATCCACGACATCAAGGCCGCGATCGCGTGGGCCCGCGCCAACGTCGACCGGTTCGGCGGCGACCGCGACTTCGTTGCCGTCGCCGGGTGTTCGGCCGGTGGCCACCTGGCCGCGCTGGCCGGACTCACCATCGACGACCCCGAGTTCCAGGAGCACCTGCCGGAGGGGTCGGACACCGCCGTCGACGCCGTCGTGGGCATCTACGGCCGGTACGACTGGGAAGACCGCTCGACGCCGGAACGCATCCGGTTCGTCGACTTCCTCGAGCGCGTGGTGGTCAACAAGAAGCAGAGCAAGCACGCCGACCTGTTCCGCAAGGCATCGCCGATCGCGCGGATCCATCCCAAGGCCCCGCCGTTCCTGGTGGTGCACGGCTCCGGCGACAGCGTGATACCGGTCGCGCAGGCCCAGAGCTTCGTCGAGCGGCTCCGCAGCGTGTCGCACTCGCCGGTCGGATATGTCGAATTGCCCGGTGCCGGACACGGATTCGACATGACCGACGGTGCCCGCACTGGTTCGGTGTCCACCGCAATCGGCCTGTTCCTCAATCGGATTCACCGCGACCGCGCGGCGATGTCCACCAAAGAGGTCATCTGAGACCTACTCGGCTGTATCGTCCCGAACGGGACGGGGCAGGGGCGGAGAGGCGCACGGATGAAGAGACTGCGTGGCTGGGATGCTGTGCTGCTGTACAGCGAGGCTCCCAATGTGCACATGCACACCCTCAAGGTGGCGATCATCGAACTGCAGGATCTCGGTGGCCGAACCTTCGGCGTCGAAGAGTTCCGTCAGGTGATCCGGGGCAGGCTCTACAAGCTCGACCCCTTCCGCTATCAGCTGGTCACCATCCCGTTCAAGTTCCACCACCCGATGTGGCGGGAGAACTGCGACGTCGACCTGAATTACCACATCCGCCCGTGGCGGGTGAAGGAGCCGGGTGGCAGGCGCGAACTGGATGAGGCGATCGGCGAGATCGCCAGCACCCCGCTGGACCGAGACCGTCCGCTGTGGGAGATGTACTTCATCGAAGGTCTTGCCAACGGCCGCATCGCGGTTGTCGGCAAGATCCACCACGCGCTGGCCGACGGAGTCGCCTCCGGGAACCTGATGGCACGCGGGATGGATCTGCAGAGCGGTCCCGACCCCGACCAGGACTTCTCGACCGATCCCTCACCACGGAGTGGTGAGCTGGTGCGCTCGGCGTTCGCCGATCATTTCCGGCAGATCGCCAAGCTGCCCAGCGTCATCAAGTACACCGCCGACGGGATGGCCCGGGTGCGTCGCAGCAACCGCAAGCTGTCGCCCGAGCTGACCATGCCCTTCACCCCGCCGCCGTCCTTCCTCAACCACATGCTCACCCCCGAACGACGCTTCGCCACAGCAACTTTGGCGCTCGCCGAAATCAAAGAGACCAGCAAGCTCCTCGGCGTCACGATCAACGACATGGTGCTGGCCACCGCCGCAGGCGCGTTGCGCACGCTGCTGCTGCGCTACGACGGGGTGGCCGATCACCCGCTGCTGGCGTCGGTGCCGGTGAGCTTCAACTTCGATCCGGACCGCGTGTCGGGCAACTACTTCACCGGCATGATGGTGGCCGTCCCGGTCGACGTCGCCGATCCGCTGGAGCGGGTGCGGCAGACCCACGATGCGGCGGTGTTGGCCAAGGAGAGCCATCAGCTCATCGGGCCGGAATTGATCAGCCGGTGGTCCACCTACCTACCGCCGGCACCGGCCCAAGCGCTGTTCAAGTGGTTGTCCACCAAGGACGGCCAGAACAAGGTCCTCAATCTGCCGATCTCGAATGTGCCCGGCCCGCGTGAACACGGGCGGGTCGGCGGCGCGCTGGTCACCGAGATCTACTCCGTCGGCCCGCTGACCACCGGCAGCGGAATGAACATCACCGTGTGGAGCTACGTCGACCAGCTCAACATCTCGGTGCTCACGGACAGTGTCACCGTCGAGGACCCGCATGAGGTGACCGAGGCCATGCTCGCGGCATTCTCCGAAATACGGTTGGCGGCAGGGCTTTCCGGTGAGCTGGCGGTCGTGGAGACCGCCATGGCGCAGGCCTAGGGGCGTTCCGCAGGCAGCGTCGAGGTGTCGTCGGACGGGATGCCGTCCAGCACCTCGGTGGGTGCGTTCTCGGCGAGCTCGATCTTTCGTTGGTGGCGGAAGCCCACGACGATGCTGGAGATCAGCGAGATCGAGATCACCGCTTCGGCGATGAAGAACGACCCGAAGTCGATGATCGACCCGATCGGCGGGTTGCCGGGCACCGCATTGCGCAGCGGGATCAACGCGAAAAGGATGGCGGCCATCATCGAGCAGGCCGGGAAGATCAGGCCGCGCCGCCAATTCAGGATGTAGAAGGCTGCCACCACCGCGCCGAGCGCCAGGCCGAGCATCAGCA
Organism: Mycolicibacterium aromaticivorans JS19b1 = JCM 16368; assembly: GCF_000559085.1. NCBI lineage: Bacteria > Bacillati > Actinomycetota > Actinomycetes > Mycobacteriales > Mycobacteriaceae > Mycobacterium > Mycolicibacterium aromaticivorans. Next base: position 2,963,199 of record NZ_JALN02000001.1, read on the forward strand.
CCATGATGAAGACCGCGAAGATGATCGTGGGCATGCTGCGGTGCAGGCCGAGATTCACCAGCACACCGCCGCTCTGCGCGGCGCCAGCCGAGGTGTTCAGGCCGAAGAACGGATCGGTGTTGACCACGGTGAGGGCTACCGGAACGTTGCTTCCGTCGGCGCTGTAGACGTGGACTTCCAGCCGGCCGGTGTACCGGTCGAACGGATAGTCGGTCACGGCGCCGTCCACACCGACCTTCTGCTCGATGTCCGGGGCGGGGTCGCCGGCCTTGATCTCGGCCTTCCAATTACCGATCGCAGCGGTCGTCAGCGTCACGTCCTGGGCGAAGTTGCCCTCAGGGTCGGCCAGCTTCCCAGTGGGCGCCACATCGACGATGGTCACCGAAAGTTGTTGTGTCGCTGAGTCCACCTTTGTGATCCAGGCGGTGACGTTGACCCGATCCGAATTTTCCCCGTCGCCGAAGAAACTCTCCTGGTCGGTGTTGTTGCGGCTGGTGACATACCCCGCAACACTCGCCGCGATCACCGCTACCAGCAGTGCGGAGGCGATGATCAATCGGCGTAGTCCGACATCGCGGACCCGTCGGATGTGATTACGCATGCTCCCCCTTGGTCATCCTCTTCGCGTATACCCAAGACAAGAACTGCCCGACCGCTTCGGCGGACTGATGTGCCCGCGGCGAGGAGAAAATGTCGAAAGCGTGTTGCGCCCCGGGCAATTCGGCATAGAGCACCGGCGCTTCCGAGACCTTGCGGAATTCGCCGACGAAATCCCGCGCCTCGTCGACCGGGATCACCGAATCGTGCTCGCCGTGCAAGACGAAGAACGGCGGTGCGTCCGCGCGTAGCCGGCGGATCGGTGATGCAGCGGTGTAGATCTCACGGAACCTGCTGAACTGCCGCTTGACGACGAGGCGCTCGAGGTAGCCAACAAACTCGCGGCGGCCGTTGCCGTGCGTGGTGTACCAGTCGTAGCGGCCGTACACCGGGACCGCGGCCACCACGGCGGTGTCGGCGTCGGTGAATCCCGGCTGATACTCCGGGTCGTTGGGTGTCAGGGCCGCCAGCGCCGCCAGGTGACCGCCGGCCGAACCACCGGTGATGGCAACGAAATCGGGGTCGCCGCCGTAGTCGGCGATGTTCTCTTTTATCCAGGCCAGCGCACGCTTGACGTCGACGATGTGGTCCGGCCAGGTGTGTGCCGGGCTGACCCGATAGTTCATCGCCACGCAGATCCAGCCCCGGTCGGCGAGGTGGCTCATCAACGGGTAGGCCTGAGGACGGCGCCAGCCGATCGCCCACGCTCCACCGGGCACCTCGAGCAGCACCGGGGCCTTGCCGTCAGGGGGCAGATCACGGCGGCGCCACACGTCGGCCAGATTGGCGCGGCCGTGTGGCCCGTAGCTGATCGTGCTCGTCTTGTCGACGAACCGTCGCCGCGACCACGTCGTCCGCCACGCGGTGGGCCGGCCCGACGGGGACGGTGTACTCGGCAAGGTGTCCAGAACGTCGGCGAAGTCCTTGCCGAGCCCCTGCACCAGCGCGTCGCGCAAAACCGGCCGGGGTGTGGTCACGTTGCGGCGCTGAATCGCCAGCAAGAACAGCCATGACGCGGCCGTCAGCGCAAGGGCCGCGACACCCCGCCGGCCGCGGAAGTCGCCGCGCAGGCCGCGCCGCGCCGCGTCGAGGACGGAGCCGCCCAGGTAGAGCATCGGCACTTCTGAGGTGGGCCAGCCGAACGAGAAGACCACCAGCGTCTTGTAGCCCTGGCGCCCCAGTGGGCGAAATCCGTTGGCGGCATTGGCCGCTTCGGCGATCGCGCGTACCAAGGGGCGCGGGCGCCGAAGCTCAGCCGTCAGCCGTGTGAGAGATGAGTTCATTACGCAGGATTTTGCCAGTGCTTCCGCGCGGCAGTTCGCTCAGGATGGTGATGTCCCGCGGAACCTTGTAGTTGGCCAAGTTCTCCCGGACGTGCGCCTTCAGGTCGTCGGGGTTCGTGGTCGCACCGTTGGTGAGTACCACGAACGCCACCAGTCGCTGGCCGTACTGTTCGTCGTCGACGCCCAGCACTGTGGCTTCGGCCACCTCCGCGTGCCCGGCCAACGTCTTCTCCACCTCGATCGGGTACACGTTCTCACCGCCGGAGACGATCATCTCGTCGTCGCGGCCCACCACGAACAGCCGGCCCGCGTCGTCGAGGCGGCCGATGTCGCCCGACGACATGAAGCCGTCGTGAAAGTCCTTGGTACTGCCCCCCCGGACCAGATGAGGTGTAGCCGTCGAACTGGGTGGAGTTCTTCACGAAGATCCGCCCGACCTCGCCGGTCGCAACGGTGTTGAACTCGTCGTCGTAGATGCGGATCTCGGTACCCACGGCCGGCTTTCCCGCGGTGTCGGGTGCGGCCCGCAGATCGGTCGGGGTCGCGGTGGCGATCATGCCCGCTTCGGTGGCGTTGTAGTTGTTGTAGATGACGTCGCCGAACTCGTCCATGAACCTGGTGACCACGTCGGGCCGCATTCGCGATCCCGAGCAGGCCGCGAACCGAAGAGTGCGTCCGCTGTAGCGTTTTCGGACGTCCTCGGGAAGGTCCATGATGCGGTCGAACATCACCGGCACCACACACAATCCGGTGGCTTTGTATCGGTCGACGAGGTCCAGCGTCGCCTCCGGGTCGAACTTGCGCCGGGTCACCACGGTGCATGCCATCGCCGAGGCGAACACCAGCTGCGAGAAGCCCCAGGCGTGGAACATCGGGGCAACCACCACCGTGGTCTCGCCCAGCCGCCACGGTGTGCGGCTCAAGATCGCGATGAGATTGCTTGCCCCGCCGCCGGAGTGCTTGGCGCCCTTCGGAGTTCCGGTGGTACCGGAGGTCAGCAGGATGAGCTTGCTCTTGCGCTCGCTCGGGGTCGCTTTCTGTCCCTTGTGCGCGGTGATGAGCTTCTCGACGGTAACCGCGTCGGTCGGCTCATCGGTCCAGGCCAGGATGCGGACGGCGTCCGGGCGGTCGGCCACCGCGCGGTCCACCGACGCGGTGAACTCCTCGTCGTAGATCACGACATCGGCGTGTTCGCGATTGACGACCTCGGCCAGCGCCGGGCCGGCGAACGAGGTGTTGAGCAGCAGCACGTCCGCACCGATGCGGGTGGCGGCGATCAGCGATTCGACGAACCCGCGGTGGTTGCGGGCCATGATGCCGACCACTTCTGGCGTGCCGCCGGGCAGCTGCTGCAGCGCGGCCGCCAGCGCGTGCGCTCGCTGGTCGAGTTCGCGCCACGTCAGGGTGCCCAGTTCGTCGATCAGCCCGGGGCTGTCAGGGCGGCGGGCGGCGGCCGTCGCGAACCCGGTGGCGATCGACAACCCCTCGGCGCGCGCGGCGTTCACCATCGCAACCGTCCGGTCCGGACGCATCGGGGTCAGGAAGCCGGCCTTGGCCAGGGTGACGACGGCGTCGCCGACGGACGTCAGCCGGGTCAGCAGGTCCATCAGCCGATCACCGGGAGTCGACGTTCGGAGGCCAGTTCGTCCAGGGCCCGTTGCATGACGCCGCGCACGTAGGCGTCGACGGCATGGATGTCGGGGTCCTCGCCGAACTGTGCGGTGATGTCGATGGGCTCGAGCACCCGGACGACGATCTTGGTGGGCAGCGGCACGTTCAGCGGAACGACGGCGCTCAACCCGAACGGGAAACCGAACGAGATCGGCAGGATCTTCGCGCGCAACAGCTTGTCCAGCCGCAGCGCCTTGGCCACGCCGGTGCCGCGGGTGAGGAAGATCTGGCTCTCCTGGCCGCCGATCGCGACCGTGGGCACGATCGGAACCCCGGCGTTGATGGCGGCTTTCACATAGCCGGTGCGCCCGTCGAAGTCGATCTTGTTCTGGGACAGCGTCGGCCGGTAGACGTCATAGTCGCCGCCGGGGAACACCACCACCACGCCACCGGAGCGCAGTGCCTCGTCGGCGTTTTCATGGTTGGCCCGGATGAAACCGTTGCGCTTGAAGAAGCCGGCTGTCGGACCGGTCAGGACCAGATCGTGGCTCAGCGTGTAGACCGGCCGGTCGTAGCCGAAGTGGTCGTAGAACCCCAGGGCAAACACCGGCACGTCCATCGCGAACAGGCCGCCGGAATGGTTGGACACCACCAGGGCACCGCCGGGCGGGAATGACTCCAGTCCGCGGACCTCACTGCGGTGGTAGAGCTTGAGGAACGGGCGCAGCACGCCCATCGTCCTCTCGACCAGGCCGGGGTCCCATTTCTCCGTCTCGGCGGGTGTCGCGTCGCTGGTGCTCACACATCCTCCTAGGAATTGGAACGTGTTCTAGTTTTCTATGCTACCGGGCTCGCGACTCGCGTCGTACCTCGATAGTTACCATTCCGGACGTGACTGAAAACGCCGTTACCGAAGAGCCCGCCGTCCTCACCGAGCGCCGCGGCCGAATTCTGATCATCACCATCAACCGGCCCAAGGCCAAGAACGCCGTGAATGCCGCGGTCAGCAATGGTCTGGCCGCCGCGATGGACGAGCTCGACGACGACGCCGGACTGTCCGTCGGCATCGTGACCGGGGCCGGCGGTTCGTTCTGCGCAGGCATGGACCTCAAGGCGTTCGCCCGCGGGGAGAACGTGGTGGCCGAGGGTCGTGGCCTGGGCTTCACCGAGCGCCCGCCGCTCAAGCCGCTGATCGCCGCGGTCGAGGGGTATGCGTTGGCCGGTGGGACGGAGCTGGCGCTCGCCACCGACCTGATCGTGGCGGCCAACGACTCGGCGTTCGGCATCCCCGAGGTCAAGCGTGGCCTGGTGGCCGGCGGCGGCGGACTGCTGCGCCTGCCGCAGCGCATCCCGTATCAGATCGCGATGGAGCTGGCGCTGACCGGTGAGAACCTGTCCGCGGTGCGTGCCCACGAACTGGGTCTGGTCAACGCGCTGGCCGAGCCGGGCCACGCACTCGATGCGGCGATCGATCTGGCCGAGCGCATCACCGTCAACGGCCCGCTCGCGGTGGCCGCCACCAAGCGGATCATCACCGAGTCGCGCGGCTGGTCACCTGAGGAGCAGTGGAAGAAGCAGGCGAAGATCATGATGCCGGTGTTCGGGTCGAAGGACGCTCAGGAAGGCGCGATCGCGTTCGCCGAGAAGCGCGCGCCGAACTGGACGGGCAGCTGAGCTAGACCCCGCCGACCACGAAGTCCCACGGGTCGTTGCCGGAAGCCAGCGCCATCCGGCCCAACTTCCTTGCATGCCAGGCGGTGTCACCGAATTCGTCGATCCAGCTGCGGGCTCGCATCGTCGCCAGCCACAAGCGGTGCTCGATCGTCACACCGATGGCACCGTGCAGCTGGTGGGCGGCGGTCACCACGCTCGGCACCACCCGGCCCAGCACCACCTTGGCGACGGTGACGGCGTAATCGGCTTGGGCGCTGTCGAATCCGTGGACCGCCACGGCGGCGACGGCCAGCTCGGTGGCGGCGCGTGCCCGTTCCACCTCGCCGGCCATCGAGGCCAACGTGTGTTGAACCGCCTGAAACGCGCTCAACGGACGGCCGAACTGCACCCGCTCCCGAGTGTGTGCCACCGAGAACTCGACCGCGGCATCCAGCGCGCCGAGTGCCTGGATGCACCGTGCCCAGGCGCCGCGCCGCGCCAGCTCGTCGGCGGCTCCGTCGAGGGTGACAAACCGCTCGGCAGGGACGGCGATGGTGTCGCGCGGTTCACCGCCCAGGTTGTGCCCGGTGGCGGTGGTCGCAGGCCCGGTGATCGCCACCGACAGTGCGGCGCCGTCACGCAAGGCCACCACCACCGCGTCGGCCGAGCCCGCATACGGGACGTCGCTGATGCTCGTCGCCCCGGTCTGGCCGATCGCGATCGCCAGGGGCCCCTGGCCGGGGACATCGAGCCCGGCCTTCGCGGCCAACCAGGCCGCCAGCACGTCGGTTTCCGCCAGCGGGACGGTGACCGCCTGTCGGGCCAGCGCCCGCAGCACCACCGCGGATTCGGTTGGGCCGCCGCCTGATTCGGGATCGCTGGTCAGACGGGTCAGGCCGGCGTCCTGCAGATGCCGCCAAGCGGCGGCGTCGACGTCGTCCGGCAGGCCGCGTCGGCCGATCCGTTCGTCGAAGGAGCGGACACCGATATCCTCGGCCAACTGCCGAAGTTCGGCCAATTCATCTGTGCCGCTGGTGGTGACGAAGACCCCCCCGATCAACGCCCGCGTCATCTCAGCCCCATTCCGCGGGCCACCACACCGCGCAGCACCTCGTTGGTTCCGCCGCGCAGGGTGAACAGCGGCGAGTGGAGTCGGGCAACGTTCAGCAGCGCCGCCACCCGGTCGCGATCCGGTGAGTCGGTCGCGGCGTAGCCGAACAGGTCGGCCGCCAACTCCACCGACTCCTGCTCGAAGCGGGTGCCCAGGTCCTTGACCAGTGCGGCCTCGTTGACCGGTGACTGCCCGGCGGCCAGCGCCCTCGCCACGGACACCGATAGTTGACGCAACGAGATCACCCGGGCCAGCAAGTCGCCGACGGCCGCGGCGGCGTGGTCGTCGAGATCGTCCTGGGCGGCCAGCAGGCGCACCAGTGCCGTCAGTAGCGCAGCGGTGCTCAGGATGCGTTCTGGGCCACTGCGTTCGAAGGACAGTTCTGCGGTCACCTGATGCCAGCCGTTGCCCATCTCGCCGAGCAGGTTGTCGTCGCCGACGAACATCTCGTCGAAGGTCACCTCATTGAAATGGTGTTCGCCCGACATGATCACGATGGGACTGATCGTGATCCCCGCACTGTCTGTCGGCACGATGAACTGGCTGAAGCCGGCGTGACGACGATCGGGGTCGACCGGGCTGGTGCGGGCCAGCACCACGATCTGATGGGCCAGGTGCGCTCCGCTGGTCCACACCTTGGTGCCCGACAGCAACCAACCACCGTCGGTTTTGGTTGCCTTCGCGGCCGAGGCGGCCAGGTCCGAACCAGCCTGCGGCTCGCTCATACCGATCGCGGAGAAGTATTGCCCAGCAGCAATTTTGGGTAGTAGCCGTTGCCGTTGCTCTTCGGATCCGTAGGCCAGCAGCCCTGGTGCGACTTGGCGGTCGGCGATCCAATGTGCAGCCACCGGCGCACCGACGGCCAGCAGCTCCTCGGTCACCACGTAGCGATGCAGATGGCTCAGTCCCTGCCCGCCGTATTCGCGCGGAATGGTCAGGCCGAGGAATCCCGCCGCGCCGAGGCGGGCGCTGAACCCCTCGTCCCAGCTCGAGAGCCACGCGTCGACGGTTGGCTGCCAGCCGAATTCGTCACGGTCGGCGGCCAGGAACGCGCGGATCGAGGCGCGCAAGCCGGCCAGTTCGGGCTCATCGGCGCATAGCGCCGCGAAGTCGTCGGTCATGGTGCTCACCGGTATCCCGTGACGCGCGCCAGGATGGCCACCTTGCCATCATCACCGACAGCCTGGGCGTCACCGACCGCGGAATTGCGTCCGACCCGCAGTGCGGTTCCCTCGTAACGGGCTTGGTCGCCTGCGAAGAACGGGCGCAGGAAGTTCACCCGCAACGATGCGGTGCGCAGCGGTTCGGCCTGCCCGTGGTTGATCGCCGCGGAGGCCACGAGTTCCAGTCCGGTGCTGCTGACCCCACCGTGCACGATCCCGATCAGGTTGTTGATGATCGAATCCGGCCGCTGATCCAACCGGTAGGTGCCGTCCTCGTCCCGCCGTGGATCGGCGGACATCAACTGCGCCAGCGTCGTCTGCGGTGTGCGCACCAGGGTGTCCGGTCCCCGCCGGATGGGCGCGTCGGGACCACCGGTGATGGCGACTGTGCGCACCGTGCCGCCGCCGATCGTGGTGCCGCGGTGACTCAGCGTGCAGATGGCCAGCAGCGTCTCGCCGTGCGGTCCGAGCGGGCGACTGCTCGCCACGACGGGTTCGTCCGGCGCGGCCTGCAGGCTGTCGATCCCGTCGGGGCTGAGTTCGACGGAGAGCTCACTCGAGACTGTCCACTGGCCGGCGCCGCGGCGATAGAAGTTGGCCCGGCCGCCGACGTCGTCGACCAGGATGGCCAGCGGACCGATCGTCGGCATCTGAGTGAACGGGTTGGTCAACCGGCCCACCGGCATCGAGGCGACGACCGTGAACTCGGTGAAGTTCTCGTCGAGAGTCTCGATGCCGAACCGGCTGATGACGCTTTCCGGGGTCTCCGGGTCCTGCATGCCGGTGGTTCGGTCGGGCGTCGTCACCCTCGTATTCCAGCATCAGCGGCCGTCGGGCTGCGCAGGCAGGTCCGCAGAGTTCGGGCAGGGCGGCGGAATTGCGAATGATCGCGTGCTGAACTCCGGGTGTGCGGATGGCGAATTATCGCGCGGTACAGGCCTTTGTCGGGGTGGCGGAAGCGGGAGAATCGCCGCCGGTCCCGGCAATACTCCGAAATACCCGCTGTGCCGGTGAGGGTTGGGTAACTTCCCTGTAACGGGCGGGGGCACGGTGTTCTCGCATGAAAAGGGCGAGGAATCACATGACCGTGCGCAATCTGTCGCAGAGCACCCATCACACCGATACGTCATCGTCCGGATACGCCCGCTGGGTGGGCCGGGTGGGTGTGCTGGCGGTCGCTCTCGGCGTCGGCGCGGCGTCGGCAGCCCTGCCGGTGGCCGCAGCGGATACCGGCGGTGCGGGCGGCTCCACCGGTTCGGGTTCGGGGCGATCCTCGACCGGTTCGTCCCACGCAAACGGCGACTCGTCGACCAAGGGTTCCTCGAAGGCGGGCACTGCGCGCAGCGCGCCGCGGAACCGTGCCGCCACCAAGCCGTCGACCTCGGCGGGCGGTTCTGACTCGACATCCGCCGTCAAGGACGATGCCCCGGCGGCGGCCGCCACGCCCGCGGGCGCAATCGATTTGCCCAGCGCCGCAGTCAAGTCCACGACGCCCGCCGCCAAGGCGGCAGGTGCGGCGTCACCCGGAGCCGCCGCGATGGCCGCGCTGGCGGGCAACCCGATCACCGACTTCATCCGGATGTACGTCGGCAACGGCACCGCCGACCACCCGAACGCCGGCATCCTCTTCGGCAACGGCTATAGCTTCACCTCGACGTCGTGCACCGGAACCACCGCATGCAACGGCGGCAAGGCGGGTCTGTTCGGTACCGGCGGCAACGGTTTCAACGGCGGCAACGGCGGCGCGGCAGGCTGGTTCGGCACCGGCGGTAACGGCGGAGCAGGCGTCGCCACCGTCAACGGTGGCAAGGGCGGCAACGGCGGTGCCGGCGGCCTGATCACCGGCAGTGGCGGCGATGGCGGTGCGGGCCTGGCCGGCAGCGGAGCCGACGGCGGCGACGGCGGCAGCGTCGGTGGCCTGTCGGTCAGCGGCAGTGGCGGCTTCGGCGGCGCAGGCGGATCCGGCGTGACCGGGACGACCGGCGCCACCGGCGGGGGCGGTGGCAAGGGTGAGGCCGGCGGCAACGGTGGCGCCGGTGGCAAGGGCAGCATGATCTTCGGTTCGGGTGGCGGCGGCGGTGCCGGCGGCCAGGGCGGCACCGGTGGCACCGGTGGCACTGGTGCCGACGGCGTGGATGGCGTCAGCGCGGCCGGCAATGGCGGCGGCGGCGGCGAAGGCGGTGTCGGGGGTGTCGGCGGCGCAGGCGGCGCGGGCGGATTCCTCTTCATCTTCGGTTCCAGCGGTGCGACCGGCAGCGGAGGTGTCGGGGGCACCGGCGGCACGGGCGGTGTCGGTGGTGCAGGCACAGGCGTCCTGGCCGACGGATCGACGCAAGCCGGCGGTAACGGCGGCTCGGGCGGCAACGGCGGAACGGGAACTGACGGTGCGGCGTTCGGCACGGGCGGTGTCGGAGGCGCCGGCGGTGCCGGTGCGAGTGACGGCGTCGGAGCCACCGGCGGCAAGGGTGGTTCGGGCGGCAAGGGTGCCGCGGGCACCGCGGCTGCGGCCGGCCTCGGCGGCGGCGGTGGTGGCGGTGGCGGTGGCGCCCACGTCGAGGGCCTCAATGGTGGCGCGGCCGCCGGTACTGCCATCGGTGGTGCGGGCGGTGCGGGCGGCGACGCGACGACCGTGGCGGGAGTCGCGGGCGGTAAGGGCGGTGGCGCGAGCATCGTCGCGGATGGAACTCTGAGTTCGGCCAGCGGTACCGCCACCGGCGGTGCCGGCGGCAAGAGCGGTGCTGGTGCCCAGGGTGGTGCCGGCGGCGCCGCGGGAATTCAGTCCGGCCCGAACGGCACCGCGACCGGAAGCGCCAAGGGCGGCAGCGGCGGTGACGCGACGGGCGCCAGCAGTGTCGGCGGAAACGGTGGTTCGGCCCAGCTGCAAGCGGGCGTTCTCGGCACCGACTTCGGCCTTGTGAGCGGCAGCGCCACCGGTGGCAACGGTGGCGCAGCCAGCGCCGGCGGTAAGGGCGGTGCGGGCGGTGACTCCTCGGTCACGGCCGCGGGTCTCGTCGGCTCGGCTATCGGCATCACGTCCACCGGCGGCAACGGCGGCGCCTCCAGCGTCAACGGCCAAACAGGCGGTAACGGTGGCTTCTCGGAGGTCATCGGTCTGAACGGCACGATCACGGGCGGCTCGGCGGTCGCCGGCAACGGCGGCGCCACCAAGGGCGCTCTCGGTGGTGACGGTGGGTTCGCAAAGCTCGACGCGACCGATCCGGCCGTCGCGGGCACCGCGATCATCAACGGCACGTCGACTGGCGGTAACGGTGGGGACGGCGGAGCCAATGGCACCGGCACGAACGCGGCCGCCGGCGGCGTCGGAGGCACCGGCGGCAACAGCACCTTCCAGCTCTCCGGCGGCCAGACGTCGACCAATGGGGTCAACGCGGGCGGCAACGGCGGCGCGGGCGGCAAGGGGACCAACAGCGGCACCGGTGGCACCGGAATCGGTGGCGTCGGCGGTAACGGTGGCAACGGCGGCAATGTCGCGGGCGTCCTGGGTGTGGGCACGGCCGGTACCAACGGCGGCGACGCCCAGGCCAATGGCACCCCGGGCACGGCCGGAACCAACGGGACCAATAACCCCTGATCGATTGGAAACCAACGGGCACAGCCATTTCGGCTGTGCCCGTTGGCCATTCAGGGGTTCAGGGTCGGCACACCGAACTTCTTCACGAATTCCTTTGCCTTGATCAGGAATTCCATCTGGGCGGCGACGTCATGAAGGGGCTGCAGGCTGCGCACCGAGCGGCACAGCACGACCGCACCTTCCATCGCCGACAAGGTGGTGTCGGCCAGTGCGCTGGCGTCGGCGGCGTCGAAGCCTTCCCGTAGGTAGGCCTGCTTGGATGCCTCGCGCCAGCGGCTGAAGATCTCACCGGCGACTGCGGTGAGCTGTTGTTCGTCCTCACCGGATCCGATGGCTGCGGCCAGCACCGGACAGCCGGCGGTGTAATCGCTGGTGATCAGGGCGTCTTCCCAGAGTTGTACATAGCGGCGCAGAAGCACCCCGGCGTTCTCGCATGCCGCCTCGTCGATGGCGGTCGTGATCGCGTAGCCGGCGTATTCCAGTGCCTCGCGCAGGATCTGGCTTCGCCCCTCGGGGAAATGGTGATAGACCGAACCGCGCGGCGCACCGCTGCGGGCCAGCACCTCGTCGATCGTCACGCCGGCGGCGCCGCGTTCACGCAGCATCTCGGCGGCACTCACCAGCATCTTGGTGCGGGTGGAGCCGCGGCTCTTTCGATCGGGTGTCGGGGTCCGGGTCATTCAGGCGGCGGGGGTTTGACGGAAATGGCTACCCCGCCACGCCAGCGCCCGAGCTCCGCGACCGAACAGCTGACGGCGCTTGTCGGGTACTCGGCGCGTGAACCGGTGGCCGGCGATGTTCAGCTCGATCAGCCACATATCTCTCTCCTTGCGGGGTAGGTATGGAGACCAACTCCATAACTATGGTTATGACCATAAGTTAAGAATGGGGTGAGCGCAACATAGGGCCTGACGCCGACGTTAACAGCAGCCAAACAGCCAGATAGGCCGCACTACCGAGGGTCCGGACGTGCACTTATATGGTCCACACCATATTTCAGGACGCTGGATGAACACCCTGATCAGTGCAGGTGAACCGAGCTAGGCTCGGGCTCAGCCGGCGATGAGGAGGACGCACGCGATGAGCCACTACAAGAGCAATGTCCGCGACCTCGAGTTCAATCTCTTCGAGTTCCTTGATGTGGAGAAGGCTCTCGACGCCTATCCCGACCTCGACGGGGATTCGATCCGGGAGATGCTGGCCGAGGCAGCCCGGCTGGCCGAGGGGCCGGTCGCCGAATCGTTCGCCGAGACCGACCGTCATCCGCCCACATTCGACCCCGGTACCCATGCGGTGTCGTTGCCCGAGCCGTTCTGCACGTCGATGCGGGCCTGGCAGCAGGGGGAGTGGTTCCGCATCGGGCTGTCCGAGGAGGTGGGCGGCGTCCCGGCGCCTGCAATGGTCACCTGGGCGATCGACGAACTCGTGCTCGGGGCCAATCCCGCGGTGTTCATGTACATGGCCGGGCCGATCATGGCCAACATCCTGTTCCACATCGGCAACGAGCAGCAGCGGCACTGGGCCGCCCTGGCAGCCGAACGCAACTGGTGCGCCACCATGGTGCTGACCGAGCCGGACGCCGGCTCCGACGTGGGTGCGGGCCGCACCAAGGCGGTCGACGCCGGCGACGGGACCTGGCACATCGAAGGCGTCAAACGGTTCATCACCAACGGTGACACCGGCGACTTCTTCGAGAACATCCTTCATCTGGTGCTGGCGCGCCCGGAAGGCGCCGGCCCCGGCACCAAGGGCCTGAGTCTCTTCCTGGTGCCCAAGTTCCTGCTCGATCCCGAGACCGGCGAGCCGGGCGAGCGCAATGGCGCGTTCGTCACCAACCTCGAACACAAGATGGGACTGAAGGCCTCGGCCACCACCGAACTCAGCCTGGGCCTGAACGGTAAGCCGGCCATCGGCTGGCTGGTGGGCGATGTGCACAACGGCATAGCCCAGATGTTCAAGGTCATCGAGTACGCACGAATGTTCGTGGGCACCAAGGCGATTGCGACGCTGTCCACCGGTTACCTCAATGCGCTGGAGTATGCCAAGACCAGGGTGCAGGGCGCCGACCTGACCCAGATGACCGACAAGACGGCACCTCGGGTGACGATCATTCATCACCCCGATGTGCGACGTGCCCTGATGACGCAGAAGGCGTACGCCGAAGGGCTGCGCGCGCTCTACCTCTACACCGCGGCACACCAGGATCCTGCGGTGGCACAGATCGTTTCGGGTGCCGACGCCTCGATGGCCGAGCGGGTCAACGATCTGCTGCTGCCGATCGTCAAGGGTGTCGGCTCCGAACGCGCCTACCAGTGCCTGACCGAGTCGCTGCAGACGTTCGGCGGATCCGGCTTCCTGCAGGACTACCCGATCGAGCAGTACATCCGCGACGCCAAGATCGACTCGCTCTACGAGGGCACCACCGCCATCCAGGCCCAGGACTTCTTCTTCCGCAAGATCGCCCGGGACCAGGGTGGGGCACTGGGGCATGTCGTCACCCAGATCGAGAAGTTCGTCGACAGCCCCGACCCGCGGCCCGAGCTGGCCGCCGCGCGCGCATCGCTGACCGACGCGCTGGACAACGTGCGCGCGGTCGCGACCGTGATGACCGGTTATCTGCTGGGGGCGCAAGAGGATGCTCGCGAGCTCTACCGGGTGGGACTGGAATCGGTCGGCTTCCTCCTCGCCGTCGGCGACCTGCTGATCGGCTGGTTCCTGTTGCGCCAGGCCGAGATCGCGCTACACGCACTCGACGGCGACCCGGATCCGCGTGAGCAGGATTTCTACCGCGGCAAGGTGGCGGTGGCGAAGTTCTTCGCCGGCAACGTGCTGCCGCGGCTGGCCGCCGAGCGGAAGGTCGCGGAGTCGATCGACGTGTCGATCATGGACCTGCCCGAAGAGGCCTTCTGAGCGTCGGTCAAGATGGCGAGACCAACCGGTGGGATTGACGAGGAAGGGACCCCATGAAGGTGATCACGTCCATCGACGACGCGGCGTCCGCGGTCGGCGAGGAGCTCGGCGTCAGCGAGTGGCTGCAGATCGATCAGAAGCGCATCAATGACTTCGCCGACGCGACCGGGGATCATCAGTGGATCCACGTGGATGTGGAGAAGGCCAAGGCCGAAAGCCCTTACGGCACACCGATTGCGCACGGTTTCCTGACGCTGTCGCTGGTTCCCGCACTGTCCAAGGACAACTTCCGCATCGAGAACGCGAAGATGGCGATCAACTACGGACTCAACAAGGTTCGGTTCGTGGCGGCCGTCCCGGTGGACAGCAGCATCCGGGTGCGGTCCGAACTCGTCGGCGCCGACAAGGTCGACGACAACACCGTCAACCTGACCGTCAAGCACACCATCGAGATCGACGGTGTCGACAAGCCCGCCGCCGTCGCCGAGATGATCGTCCGCGCGCTCTTCTAACCAGACACGAAAAAGCCCCGACACGCTCGCGCGTGCGGGGCTTCTTCGTGTGACCGGCTATTCGGGGGTGTACCCGAACGGCAGCAGCACGCTCTTGGCCTGGGTGTACGCCTCGATACCCTCGGGCCCGTTCTCCCGGCCGATGCCGGAGTTCTTGTAGCCACCGAACGGCGAACCCGGATCGAACGCGTACATGTTGACCGCGTAGGTACCGGTGCGGATCTGGGCGGCGATCTTCATCGCCTTGTCGTTGTCGGTGGTGTAGACCGAACCGGCCAGACCGTAGACGGAGTCGTTCGCGATGCGGACGGCATCCTCTTCGGTCTCGTAGGGGATCACCGCCAGGACGGGTCCAAAGATCTCCTCCTGCGCGATCGTCATCGAATTGTCGACGTCGGCGAAGACCGTCGGCTGCACAAACCAGCCGCCGTCGAGCCCCTCGGGACGCTCACCGCCGGTGACCAGGCGGGCGCCTTCCTCGACACCCTTCTTGATGTAGCCCTCGACCCGCTCGCGCTGCTTCTCGCTGATCAGCGGGCCGATCATGGCGCCAGGGTTGTCGGGCAGTCCGATGGGCATGGCCGCGACGGCGGCGGACAACTTCTCCACGACCTCGTCGTAGCGTGAGCGCGGCGCGAGGATGCGGGTCTGGCCGACACATGCCTGCCCGCAGTTCATCAGTCCGGAGAAGACCAGCATCGGCAACGTCGAGTCCAGGTCGGCGTCCTCGAGGATGATCGCGGCCGACTTGCCGCCCAGCTCCAAGGTGCACGGCTTGAGCTTCTCGGCGGCGATCTTGGCGATCTCCTTGCCGACACCGCTGGACCCGGTGAAGGTGAACTTGTCGATCTCGGGGTTGGCGGTCAGGGCGCGGCCGGTCTCGGGTCCACCGGGCACCACCGACAGGACGCCTTCCGGCAGGCCGGCCTCGGCGAAGACGTCCGCCATCGCGAACAGCGACAGCGGGGTCTCCGCGGCAGGCTTCACGACGATGGTGCAGCCGGCCAGCAGCGCGGGGCCCAGCTTGTTGGCGGCCAGGAAGAACGGGACGTTCCACGCGGTGACGGCGGCGACCACGCCGATCGGCTCGCGCAGCACCATCGTGGTGCCGTACACACCGTCGCGGAAGTCGCGCCAGGTGAACTTGTCGGCGGCGCCGGCGAAGTACTGGAACGACGACATCGCGGCGCCGTACTGCATCATGTCGACGATCGTCGGCGGCTGGCCGGTCTCGGCGGCCAGCAGGAACTTGAACTCCTCGGCCCGCTCTTCGAGGATCTTGACGGCGCGGCCCAGGATCTCGCCGCGCTCGGCGGGCGACATCTGCGGCCACGGGCCTTCGTCGAACGCCTTGCGGGCGGCGGCGCAGGCGGCGTCGACGTCGGCCTTGGCGGCCAGCGGCACCGTGCCGACCAGTTCGCCGGTGGCGGGGGATTGCACTTCAATGACCTCGGAGGTGGACGGTTCGGTCCACTTGCCGCCGATGAACAGCTTGTCCCACTCAGTTTTGAACTTCGTGCCCGAAATTGTGCCCTGTGTCATGACCGTCACACTACCTACTGGAGACAGAAACTAGAACCTGTTCATTTCGGGGAATCGGCGGCTGCAGCACCAGCACCAGGTTGCTCACCAGGAACTCCCGTACGCCGGGCAGGCCGGTCAGCCCCCAGGCCCATCGCGGGTGGTAGCGCGGGAATGCCGCGACGAGTGCCCCGGTACCCGCCGCCCAGCGCAGGCCTGCGGCCGCGGACACGGCGAATAGCGACGACCCGTAGTTGTTCTTCGGCGGGTGGCCGTGCTTGCGGGTGTAGCGGGCGGCGGCCCGGGCCCCGCCCAGATAGTGCGTAAGACCCATCTCGTGGCCGCCGAACGGCCCCAGCCAGACGGTGTAGGACAGGATCGCCAGACCGCCGGGCCGGGTCACCCGCAGCATCTCCGCCCCGAGCCGCCACGGGCGCGGCACGTGCTCGGCGACATTCGACGACAGGCACACGTCGACACTGCCGTCGGCGAACGGCAATGCCATCCCGGATGCCCGGACGAACGAACCCGGGCCGGACTGCCGGACCTGCTCGGCGGCGTGCATCTCACTCGGATCCGGTTCGACGCCGACGTAGTTCCAGCCCGATCGGGCGAACGCGGTGGCGTAATAGCCCGGTCCGCCGCCGACGTCGACGAGCGTGTGCCCGGCCACCGGACCGTTGACGGCCTGCCACAGGTCGGTGACCATGTCCGCGGTGTCGGCGGCAAGGGCGCCATAGAAGCGGGCGGGGTCGGACTGTTCGTAGCGGAATTCACTGAGCAGCCGGGTCGATCGGCCCAGCGTCGCGCGCCGGGCGAACAGGTCGGTGACGGCCATCGGGCTCACCTTAGTCAGCTCGAAATTCACCCTCGCCAGAGTTGAAACTCACGCTGCGCAGAAAAAGTTCGAGTGCAGAGCTGCAAAAAGTGAAATTCGACCAGCGGACTAGGCTGGCGTTGATGTCCACACCCGTTCGCTCCGTCCTGCTGCTGTGCTGGCGGGACACCGGCCACCCGCAGGGTGGCGGCAGCGAAACCTACGTCCAGCGCATCGGCACGCTGCTGGCCGAATCCGGCATGGATGTGACGCTGCGCACCGCCCGCTACCGCGGCGCTCCCCGCCGCGAACTGGTCGACGGTGTCCGGATCAGCCGCGGCGGCGGGCCCTACAGCGTGTACATCTGGGCAGGGCTGGCCATGGTCGCCGCCCGGTTCGGGCTAGGACCGCTGCGCCGCGTGCGTCCCGACGTCGTGATCGACACCCAGAACGGGGTGCCCTTCCTTGCCCGGCTCGCCTTCGGCCGCCGGGTCGCCGTCTTGGTGCACCACTGCCACCGTGAACAGTGGCCGGTGGCCGGTCGCTTCTTCGGCAGGCTGGGCTGGCTGGTCGAATCGTGGCTCTCGCCGCGCATGCACCGGCACAACCAGTACGTCACCGTCTCCCTGCCGTCGGCGCGCGACCTGTCCGACCTCGGCATCGACGCCGGACGGATTGCCGTGGTGCGCAACGGGCTCGACGACGCTCCGCCGGAAACCCTGACCGCGCAACGGTCCTCGACACCCCGGGTTGTGGTGTTGTCACGACTGGTGCCGCACAAGCAGATCGAGGACGCATTGGACGCGGTCGCCGAGTTGCGGCCCCGCGTCGACGGCCTGCACCTGGACATCGTCGGCGGCGGCTGGTGGCACGACCGCCTGGTGGAGCGGGCCGAGTACCTCGGCATCTCCGACGCGGTCACCTTCCACGGTCATGTGGACGACCACACCAAACACGCTGTGGTGCAACGGTCCTGGGTGCATGTGCTGCCGTCGCGCAAAGAGGGTTGGGGTCTTGCCGTCATCGAGGCCGCCCAGCACGGTGTGCCGACCATCGGCTACCGGTCCTCGGGTGGTCTCACCGACTCGGTCATCGACGGAGTCACCGGCGTGCTGGCTGACGATCACCACGATCTGGTGGATCGCCTGGAACGCCTGCTGGCGGACCACGTTCTGCGTGACGAGCTCGGCGCCAAGGCCAAGGCCCGCAGCCGGGACTTCTCCTGGCAGCAGAGCGCCGACGCCATGCGCACCGTCCTGGAGTCGGTGCATGCCGGCGGTCGGGTCAGCGGCGTCATCTAGCCCGACGGCATTAAACTCACAGCTGATTCCCGGCTTCACCGTGTGACGATCCCGGGATGTCCAAAATCTACGAGTACGTTCGCCACCCTCGCGCGGCAGAGCTTGCGGCGAAAAAGCCGCTCAAGGTGGCGCACCTCCGCGGCGTCGATCACGAAAATTGGCTGGTGCGCTTCAACGCCAAGTTCGGGCTGAGGATCACCGTGGTGGTCGGCACCATGTGGACCGCTTACCTTTTCACGTTGCTTGCGCTGTTCGCGCTGCCCGACGCGATCAAGCAGGGGACGTATTTCGTGGTGGTGTGGCTGTCCAGCAGCTTCCTTCAGTTGGTGCTGCTGCCGATCATCATCGTCGGGCAGAACATTCAAGCCAAGGCCACCGATACTCGCGCCGCCGAAACCTACAAGGACGCCGAGGCAGTCCTGAAGGAGGCGGCGATGATCCAGGATCACCTCTGCAAACAGGACGAACTGATCTCCCGGATCCTCGACCAGATCGGGCCGCTGGCTCCGAAAGCCGGTTAGTGCGAGGTGTTCTCGCGTGCGCTGATCAGTGCGACGAAGTGTTGTGCCGCCACATCGACACCGGCGTCGTCGTTGGTACCGGTCAGATCGAGCGGCAGCCCCCGCATCCCCGGCAGGCCTAGTCGCGCCAGAGCCGCCCGAGGCGGTAGATCAAGCGCCTTCGGCGTGAAGGTGAACCAGCCCGGAGGCGACGGCATACCGAGGCCCGTGTGCACCGTCGACGTTCGCCCGGCCGACGGCCACCGGAACCGAGCGCAGCGACTCGCCGACCGTCCGCAACAGTTCGTCGTCCAACGCTCCGCCGCCGGCCAGCACCAGTGCGACGGGCGGCTGCTCGAACGCCTTCAGACAGCGCGCGATGTTGGCAGCCACGGTCTGCTGCTTGACCGCCAACCGCAGGCTGCGCCACTCCTCGGCGGCCAGCCGGTTGGAGAACGGCACCAGTCCGGCGTTGCCGCGGGTGCACAACCGGCCGATCGCTTCGGGCGGGGCGGGTGCGTCCAGAAACACCCGGCGGCCGTCCTCCTCGTGAGCGATGTGCGGCCCCTCCACCCGGATGGCCGGTGAACGCTTGATCTGCTCGGCCAGTGCCCGTGGCACTCCGAGAGTTGCCGCGACCGCGGTGGTGATGGCCTCACCGGCACCGGCAGCGACCACTTCCTGGTTCTCGCCGATCAGGTCGATGGTCCCGCCGCCGATATCGCAGACGATCGACCCCGGCGGCAGATGGGGGGTGGTCTGTGCGCCGCGCGCGGCCGCCCACGGTTCCGACGCGATGGTGCGAGCCGGGCGGTCACACAGCTCCGTCAGCGTGGCGGCTGCGTCGGCCACCTCATCGGCGGCCAGCAGCGCGACCACCGTTCCGCTGGTCTCCGCCACTCCGCGGCGCAGCCAGGCTCCGTCGTCGATGGCCTTCAGGCTCGTGAAGTAGGCGTCGTCGACCGTGATTCCGGATGCGGCCGAGGGCAGTGCGGCCAGGCGCACCGCCACCACGGTGCCGGGCGGCCGGACCCGCAGCAGACTTTCGGCCTCGGCCGGCGAATAGCGCCGCACGACGCCGTCCACGCGACATTCCGCATAGTCGTCGTCGGCGGACGGCGGCTCGGGTTCTCCATCACGCAGAGTCACCGCGATGGCCGGTGAATCCGCCAATTCGCGGGTGAACTCGGCGATCTGGTGAATGTGCTCGTGGGCCACCCCCAGCGCCGCGGACAGCGCGAGCGGGTCGGCCAGCGCCCGATACGACCGCCCTTGCGCCACCACCTCGATCGCCACCGGCGCGCCCGGTCGCAAACCGGTGAGGTCGACTTCGTCGACGACCGGGATGCCTGCGGGTATCCGGTTGGCGATCAGCACGGCTTCGTCGCGCTCGACGATCACCCCGGCGATGTGCCATCCGCGTTCGACGGCTTCGCTGATCTGTCCTGCCGCGATCTCGAAATCAACTGTCGCGCCGACCGATACGATCGCCGATCCGGCCACCGCCGGTCCGGTGACGTCGGCAAGCGGTACGTGCACGCCAACGGCTGATCCCGCCCCGGCCGGCGTGCTGGCGCTGGGCCTGCGCAGACTTCGCACCGGGCAGTGCGGCGGTGTCGGTGGCGGCAGTGGTGCGGTGGCGGTGTCCACCGGCCGCAAAACCGACAGCACCACCTCGTCGACCGTGCACTCTGCCTGCACCTCGAGTTTGTGCAATAGTGCTGCCGCGCCGGCAAGGGATTCCCGAGATCCCTTGCGCCCCCGGGTCGGCGCCTGTCCGTGGCATAAGGGTTCCACTGAGCCGGACGACGTCCGGGCGATGACGATCTCGGTGGTGTGGTTTCCGACGTCGATTCCGGCCACCACGCTCAACGCAGCAGACCCCTGCGTTGGTAGACGGCTGCGGCGTGACGCACCAGTTCGGCACACCGGGTCGCGCCGCGCGCTTCCAAGGCGGCCGCGAGCGCGTCCAGTTCCGGCGCCGTCGACCGGTGCGGACGCAGTGCCTCGTAGAGCTTCATCACCTCGTCGTCGCCCATCGTTGCCAATTCGGCTGCACGGAGGAAGTTCTCGGCCAGTTGCGGATTGCCGCCCGCCGCGGCGACATCAGCCTGGTGAACCAGCGCCGCCGGCTCCATCCGCAGATCCGCCAACGTGAGCTTGCCGTCGACGGCGGCCGCCACGGTGAAACGATCCTCGATCATGCTCGCCTCGCTTCGACGGTCACGGGGGATTCGCCCGGTTCACATGCTTCACGCTCCAGGGCGACGAGCGCGACCGCCCTGGCGTGATAGCGGGCCGATATCGACTCGTCGGTGCCGCCGGTGAAGATGGGTATCGGTGCCATGCCCTTGGCGTGGCGGGCGGCGTTCTTGCCCAGCTGGCGGTACATGTCCGCGTCCAACAGCGGTGCCACACTGAACAGTTCGAGATTCGCCAGCGGCGCCAGGTCTCGTCGATGGATCAGAGCAGTGCCCTTGCCCTGCAGGCCGATTCCGATCCCGGATCCGGACAGCTTGGCGGCGGTCAATCCAATCAGCCCTACGTCGATGGTCGATCGCACCCGCACCAGCCGGGCCACGCAGCCTTCCTCTTCCAGCCCGGCTTCGATCTGCCGCAGGACCTCACCGACGGTCAGCCCGCACAGGGTCAGCCACACGCTGCGCCCCAGCGCGGGCGACAAACCGATGCAGACCTCGCGCGGATCGCTGCCCTGCCTGGCGTTCTCGACTGGGGTGAACGTGATGTGGCCGTGGTGGTCGGCTTGATCGGCGGTCAGCTGCGCCGTCGTCCGGGCTTGTCGGATGTCGTCTATCTCCGCTCGCCGCGCCTCGGACAACGTGTAACCCGTTCCCGGGCCGGCATAGTCATTGGGATCGGTGAGTTTGGACAGCACGTTGAAGTCCTGGTCGAAGATGGCCGACGTCTGGAGTTGGTCGCCGCGCAGTCGTTCGGCGGTCAGCCGCATGATCGCCTGCGCCTCCGGTTCGAAGCTGGTGCGGTGCAGCGCGGCCACGACGTCGAAGACGGTCAGCTGGCGAGCCTCGATCGCGGCCGCCGCCTCGGCGACCATCTTGGGATGCCCGGCGGGCAGGTCGCGAGATCCGTTGGCCACCACCACTTCGTCGACGCGGGCATCGTCGTAGTCGGCAAGGCCGAGATCCCGGTAGACCGCTTGCACCGCCGTGGCCGCACGCCGGCGCACGCGCGCCAGGTGCTCGGCCGACACCGTCCGCAGTCCGCCGTCGGCTCCCCAGTCCCGCTGCAACACCAGGAAGTCGTCCATGTCGTCGGAGTTGAAGTTCGACAGCGCAAAAGTATTGTCGTAGCGGGGAATCGAGCCGAATCCGGAGAAGATGAAATCCGCGCCGGCGAGCAGGACGGGAAGGGTGTGGGCGCTGCGGCGAATGTCCGACTCCGAGATCAGGTTGTCGTTGCCCGCGCAGGACTCGAGGTCGCGCAGCATCACCATCAGGTTCTCGGCCAGCAGCTCTTTCATGCCTTCGGGGACCGACGCCACCACGCCGACACCGTCGATCCCGCCGTTCTGCACGCCCTGCGACCCGAGCGCGCGGGCCAGCGACACACACCGCGACTCCAGGTACAGGATCGAACACTTCTCTGCTGCACCCATCAGAACTTCGGCACCGCCACCGCTGGTCACCCGCATTTTCAGCCCGCGGGAGGCATAGGCCGAGGTCAGAATTGCCTTCGAGAACGGGGTGTCGTCACCGTCGACGAACACCTGCTCGGTCCCGTAGATCGAGATGGTCTCGGCGTAACTGGTCAGGCCGCGCAAGCCGAGCCGCAGCTCCAAGGCCTCTTCGATCGAACACTGGGCCAGCGCCCCTGGTACACCCACCTGGCTGCCGATCAGCAACGCCACGGCGTTCGACGGGGCATCACCAAGCACCGGCACCGTCGTCTCGACCTCCCGAAAGCCATACGCCACCGCGCTGGCCGCATCGGCGGCGATCAACAGCGGATCGTCGAGCTGGTTGGTGACGTGGGCTTGATTACTCGGGGTACGTCTGGCGCGCATCTTCGCCATCGCCATCTGCATCTCGACGGGCGTCATCAACGCGACCACTCTGGCCAGCTTCGCCGGAGTGGTCCCGCCGATCAGGCGCACCACCTCGGAGCGCGGCACATTGACGTCGACGGCCATCCTGGCCAGCACGACGTCGTCGAGCTCCATCGCCTCACCGGCCGTCTCCAAGTCGATGCCGTGCCGGGCGATGAACTCGTCGATGACGTCGAACTCGCTCGCGGATTTTCCGTCCAGCTCGACCACGACACCGTCGCGCACCACCAGAGACGGTGCCGGGTCGTGCGGGCTGTGCATCGCGGCAAGGCCGAGAGTCGGGTCGGCAACGCTGAACCCGTCCAGGTTGACCGCTTTCGCATCGAGGATCCGCATCCGACCCTGGTCGAGATCCTCGGGGCGGGAAAGAACCTCGTCGTCAAGTCCAGCCATACTCTCCGTCATCCTCGTTCCCGCTTCGCGAATCACTTTGTCCTCGAATACGATACGGGTGATCAGGGCGCCGCGTCGGGGGTCGCCGAACTTGACTTACGCCGTTGGCGCACCGCGCTGACCACAGCCACCGCCCCGGCGGCGCCCAGCGTCACCAGCCACACCAGGTGGGCCGCGATCACCGCGAGCCGCGCTCCGGGTGTCGCACCGACGCTCGTGCCGCCGACGCGGTACAGCGTGATCTCGCCGTCGCGGTATACCACCGGCAGCCGGGCCAGGGTTTGCTGTGCGTTGCCGGTCGTGCCCGCGCTGCCCGATTCGACGACGACCCAGCCCACTCCGGCACCGGCAAGTGCCTCGGACGAACCGCCGGCCAGCAGCATCCGCTGGACATCGCGGGCATGGCCGCCCTCACCGGGGACCTTGTGCCCGGAGATGGTCAGGTCGCCGGTGGCCAGCACCTCGGCGCGCACCCAGCGCGGCAACGGATCGAGCACCGGCGCCGCACCGGCCCACGGGAACTGGCGCATGCTGTCGGCGGGCAGCACTGCGACGTCGCCCGGGTGGGCGTCGATCAAGCCGGCCACCGCCGCCCAACCCTGCGGATAGCGCACCGGCGTGACCTTGCCCCAGGCGCCGAAGGCCAGATCCGGCAGCACGGCGATGAGCGCCACGACCCCCATCACCGCGGTGGTGCCGGGCCGGAACCGGCCTCGCAACGTCACCACCGCCGCCGCTGCGGCAACCGCATAGCCGGGCATCGCCAGCGCCACCCACTTCTGCCCGTCGCGCAGGATCCCGACCGCGGGCACGGCCTCCACCACGTCGCGCAGCACCGCCAGCCCTGGTCCGGTGGCCGCTGCGGCGGGCAGCAGCACGCCGATCGCGGCGAGCACCAGAAGTGGCAGCACCGACCGGCGACGCAGCACCGCAGGTAGCCCGACGGCGACGACGCCCACCAGCACCAGAGTCGCGGGCAGCGCGAAAAGCATTGTGCGAGAGGAGGGAACGGCCTCCGCGTTCCAAATTCCGCCGAGTCCCGCCAGGCTGCCGAGGGTACCAAGGCCCGGCTCCGCTCGAGCCGCGAACGCCGTCACGCCCGGGGACGGCGACGAGCCGAGCCCGTCACCCAACGCCGACGCCATCAGCCACGGTGACGCCGCGAGCACCGCGGTCGTCAGCACCCCGGCCGCACACAACGGCCGCGATGCCCCGGTCCCGGGAGCCGCGACACACGCCGCCGCCACCACAGCGGCCAGCAACAGCCCGGTCGGCGTCAGCCCGGCCAGCGCGATCCAGAACACCACTGCCGCCCACCGGGCCACGGACGCCTCAGACCGCACCCGAATCACCGCGGCGGCCACCCACGGCAGGCAGCCGTACCCGACCAGCAGGCTCCAGTGCCCTTGGAGCAGCCGCTCCGCGACGTAGGGGTTCCACACCGCGAGCGTCGCCGCCACCAGCTGTCCGGGCATTCCGGCATCCGGGACCAGGTCGGCGGCCAACCGTCCGGCTCCCCAGCCGGCCAGGAAAATCCCGGCGATCAGCAGCGCCTTCACCAGCACTCCGCCGTCGACCACCGGTGTCAGTGCGGCGATCAGGAAGTCCTGCGGAAGCGCTCGGGGCGCCGATTCGGACAAACCCAACGCCGCATCGGAGAAATACGACCGCGGCGTGGACACGGCATCGCGCAACAACAGATAGCCGGGCGCCAGCAGCGGCGCGGTGACCGCGAGGGCCAACAGGAGTGCGTAGCCCGGCACCACCCACCGGACGGCCCGGTGTGCCCGGGTCACGGGATTGCTCACCGTTGCGGCGGCGGAGGCTCCAGGTCCGGTCTGGCCGCGGGCAGCTTCTCGGTGGCCGCCTCGGCGGCCGGCATCGGTCCGGTCTCGTCCTTGCCGAAGAAGCCGTGGTCGGCGGTGTCCAGGCCGGGATCGATCAGCGCGGACTCGGCCCGCAGGCTGAATGTGCCCAGCAGCGCCCCGCCCACGAGTGCCACCAGACCGGCGGCGGTGAAGCTGATCGGCAGCACCCGCGACCACAGGCCCACCCGGTCGCGCTCGTCACGGGCGGAGGCCACCCGGGACTCGATGGTCTGCTCGGTGGAAGTGACCTTGTAATCGGCCAGCTCCATCTCCGGGCGCAGCGCGTCGCGGGCGTAGTAGTGGTTGGCGTGCTCGGTGGACTTCACGATCACGCCGGTCACCGGGTCCACCCAGAAGGTGCGCTGCGCGGCGTAATAGCGGGTCATGGTGACCGGCTCATCCGGCGGCCCGGGCAGACCCCACAGCTCGGCCCGCGCGGTCACCTCGCCGTCCTCGTTCTTGTCATAGAGCGAGGCGTACTTGATCGGGTCGACCAACTTGCCGTCGGCGTCGTAGCCGACGTTCTGGGTGAAGCGGTAGGTGGTCAGTCCGTTGACGTCTTCCTGGCCGTCGTAGTTGGCGTCGAAGGCCTTCTGCGCGATCGGGTCGAAGAACGGATAGGTCTTCTTCTCGGTGCCGAACGGGAACCGGTAGGCCAGGCCGTCATGAGGAAGCGCGATGTTGGTCGGCGGCTTGTTGTCCTCGATGCTGCGCGGCTTCTGCACCGACCCGCCCGGATGGGTGTCGTCGGACACCGCCATCGCGGTGCTGCGGTTGACCGTCACGGTGTCGACCATGGCCAGCAGCAGTCCGTTGTCCTGTTGCTTGTCGCTGCGCCGCACGCTGGTGCCGGCCTGCAGGGTCACCACGTCGGCGTTGGCCGGCGACTCGACGGTGATCTGCTGCTGGGAGACCAGCGGCACGTTCTTGTCCACGACGAACTTCTCACCGGTGAGCGACGCGGGGTCCAACGCGCTACCTGTCCCGTCGCTGACCAGAGTCTCGTCGATGTTCAGCGGGATCTTCTTGATCTTGCCGGAGGTGTAGGTCGTCAACAGCAACGCGGCGATCAGGAGGGCGGCTCCGAGCCCGATGATGCCGAATGCCGCGATACGCACCATGCCTGCGCGATTCACGCTGCCGTGGCCTCCTCACTGCCGATCGTGCCGCGCCCCGCCTGACGGCGAAGCAAACCGGTTCGACCCTAACAGCCCAGCCCAAGGCGCCGGTTCATTAGGAGGTCGCCACCGCAGGCCAGGTGTACCCACTTTCGCGAACCACACGTGTCCGGCGCACACTGGCTTCCATGACGGCGGACGCGCAGGGGGTCGGGGGCACCCGCGGCTTCCTGCCCGCCGTCGAGGGTATGCGCGCGTGCGCCGCCGTGGGAGTGGTGCTCACCCACGTCGCGTTCCAGACCGGCACCACCGGCGCCGTGGTCGGACGCCTGCTGCATCGCTTCGACCTGGCCGTCGCGGTGTTCTTCGCGCTCTCCGGCTTCCTGCTGTGGCGCGGGCACGCCGCCGCGGCCCGCGGACTGCGCCGGCGCCCACCCACCGGGCATTACCTGCGTTCTCGGCTGGTACGCATCATGCCCGGATATGTGGTGGCGGTCGTCGTCATCCTGACGCTGCTCCCGGACGCCAACCACGCGAGCTTCACGGTGTGGTGGGCCAACCTGACGCTGACCCAGGTCTACGTCCCGCTCACATTGACGGCGGGACTGACTCAGATGTGGAGCCTGTCGGTCGAGGTGAGCTTCTATTTGGCCTTGCCGATCCTGGCTTTCGCGGCCCGTCGGCTGCCGGTGCGGACCCGGGTCCCGGTGATCGCGGCGATCGCGCTGGCCAGCCTCGGCTGGGGGCTGCTGCCGATTCACACCGTGCAGGGGGTCAACTTCTTGAACTGGCCGCCGGCCTACGCCTCCTGGTTCGCCGCGGGCATGCTGCTGGCGGAGTGGACAGTCAGCCCGCTGGGGTGGGCGCACAAGCTGGCCCGCAATCGCTGGGCCATCACCGGTATCGCGCTGGCGGCCTATCTGATCTCGGCCTCACCGCTGGCCGGTCCGAAGGACCTGGTTCCCGCCACACTGGGGCAGTTCGTGATCCGCACCTCGATGGGGGCCATCGTCGCCGGTGCGCTGCTGGCGCCGCTGGTGCTCGACAGGCCCGACACCCGGCACCCTATTCTGGGCAGCCGGTTCATGGTCACCCTGGGCCGGTGGTCCTACGGGCTGTTCGTGTGGCATCTGGCCGCGCTGGTGATGGTGTTCCCGATGGTCGGTCGGTTCATGTTCAACGGCAACCTGATCGTGACGCTGGTGTTGACGCTGGTGCTTGGCTTCGCGATGGCGGCGGTCAGCTATGCCCTGATCGAATCGCCATGTCGGAATGCCTTGCGGCGCTGGGAGTATCGCGAGAAGGCTCCGGTCCCGTCGCTGGACAGTTCGGTCGACGATGCGCCGGAGCCCGTGATTGCGCGATGATTGCGGCCTGACCCGACGTCTGAGGGGATCGCTATGGCTTCTGAACCATTGACCATCATGTTCTGGCCCGAGTCGGCCTACGGCCCGACGAACCAGTGCATCGGTCTGGCGGCCATCCTGCGCGGGCGCGGCCACCGGATCGTGTTCGCCGCCGAAAGCTCGTGGGCGGGCAAGCTCGCACCACTGGGCTTCGTCGAAGAACTGGTCGATCTCGCCGAGCCTGCCGACGGCGCGGCCGACGAGGATCCCGGCAAGTTCTGGACCGACTTCATCGCCGAGACCGCGCCGGAGTTTCGCAAGCCGACTCATCTGCAGCTCGAAACCTTCATCCAGCCGACGTATCAGGCGCTGATCGACGGTGCGAAATATTGTGAGCCGCGGCTGCGGGAGATCGTCGCCGAACATAAGCCCGACGTGATCGTCGAGGACAACGTCGTGCTGTTCCCGGCGTTGGTGAGCGCGGGCGCACCGTTCGTGCGGATCGTGTCCTGCAGTCCGCTCGAAGTACCGGGACCGAATGTGCCGCCCCCGTTCTCCGGGCTGCCCAGTGCGGACCCCACGCAGTGGGACGCCTACCGGGCCGAGTTCGACCGCACCCATCGCGCGATGTGGTCCGACTTCAACGCATGGGTACAGAGCCGCGGTGCCGGTCCGCTGCCGGATCTGGAGTTCATGCCGCGCGACAACGCTGCCAATCTCTACGTCTATCCGGCCGAGGCCGACTACGTCGATGCCCGCCCGCTCGACGACAGCTGGACGCGGATGGACTCCAGCGTTCGGGAGACCGACGCGGAGTACGAGGTGCCCGCATCGGTGGCCGACCGTCCGGAGGCCAGCGCGCTGATCTACCTGTCGCTGGGATCGCTGGGCGGTGCCGACGTCGAACTCATGCAGCGCCTGGTCGACGTGCTGGGCAAGACCAAGCACCGGTACATCGTGAGCAAGGGTCCACAGGCGGATCGGATCGCGTTGGCCGACAACATGGTCGGTGAACAGATGCCGCCGCAGACCAAGGTCATCCCGCAGGTCGATCTGGTCATCTCACATGGCGGCAACAACACGGTGACCGAGACCCTGCACTTCGGCAAGCCGCTGATCGTGCTGCCGCTGTTCTGGGACCAGTACGAAAATGCCCAGCGCATCGACGAACTCGGCTTCGGTGCTCGACTCGACACGTATGCCTTCCGCGACGAGGAGCTCATCGCGGCGGTGGACAGGATCCTCGCCGACACCGAGGTCCGAAACCGGCTGTCCGGAATTGGCGAGTCGATCCGGGCCCGAGACGGGCTGCGGGTCGGGGCCGACGTGATCGAGCAGGTGGGGCTGCGGCATCGGAACCGCGACAGCGCGTCAGGCTGATGACGTGGGCGGGGAACTCGACTCACTGGATCTCATTGACGGTAAGCGACTTTCGATCGTCGCGACGGAAGACGGGCTGACCGCCGAACCGCAGGTTCGCGACGCCGGCGGGTCGTGGCGACGCGCCCGGCCCGGCGACGGTGTCGCCGAGGCGCTGCTGGCACTGCTGGCGGCGGCGCCGGAGGTGTCCGAGATCGGATCGTTCACCGTGCACTCCTGGTCGGCGCGGGTCGCGGCGGGCGAACGGGCGATCACCGTCGATCAGACCAACGAATCGGTGATCGTGGGTGACGCGGCGGTGGTGAAGTGGGCCGCGCATCTGCAGGCCGGACCGCATCCGGCGCCCCGCCGGATCGAGATACTGCGCGCCAATGGCTTTCGGCACATGCCGTGCCCGTGGGGGCTGGTCGCCTGGCGATCGGAGGACGGCGACCAGACGCTGGTGGCCGGTGTCGACGAGTATCTGCCCGGCGCCGTCGACGGGTGGACATGGGCGGTGGACCTGATCGCGGCGGCGGCGGACGGGCCCGACGCCCCGGCGGACGAGCTGGTGGCGGCGGCGGCGGACGTCGGCACCGTGATCGCCGAATTGCACGCCGCATTGGCGCTCACCGCGACCATCGCCTCGCCCGCCGACGCCGAGCGCTGGCGGGCCGGGGCAACCGCGACCTTGGATGAGGCTCGGGCGCACAGTGATCCGGCCATGCGCGAGCTGCTCGAAAGCCGGGTGATCGACGAGATCGTCGACGGCCTGGGCGGGATGGCCGGTACTCCGGTGATCGAGGGCCACGGTGATCTGCATGTCGGCCAGGTCCTGAAACATCCCGGCGGGTACGCGGTCATCGACTTCGACGGGAATCCGGTACTGCCACCCGCCGAACGGGTGCTACCGATCCCGGCCGTCCTCGACGTGGCCGGGTTGGCGCAGTCGCTGACCCACGCGGCGATCGTGGCCCGCCGCCACCACCGCGTCGACCGGGTGGCGTTGTCCAAGGTCGACCGGCTGGCCCGCGATCACTTCACCCGCAGCTACGCCGCACACCTGGCCGCGCTGGGGCACGGCGAGTTGTACGATCCGGCCTGTCTGCGGGCATTTCGCTTGCAGCAGGTGTTGCGGGAAGTCGTCTACGCGGCACGGCATCTGCCGCGCTGGATGTACGTCCCGGAGGCCGCCTTACCCATGTTGCTCGACGAAGGAATCACCGGTGGACCCTGACGGCTTTGCCGCGGACCTGGCCCGCAAGCCGGAGGCGTTGTCTCGGCTCGCCGAGCGGCTTGCGGCCGACAATCCCTGGGCAGCGGTCGTTCCGGCCGGCACTGAGCGGGTGGTGTTCGTTGGGATGGGGTCCTCCGCCTACGCCGCGGGCGTCGTGGCCGCGCGGATGCGCGCGCGAGGGATTGTCGCGGTCTCGGAGTTGGCGTGCACCCGTCTGCTGCCCGCCTGGGGACCGGGCACCCTGGTGGTGGCGACCTCGGCGACGGGAGGTTCGGCGGAAACACTGGACGCGCTGCGCCGGCTGCCTGCCGGGGCGACCACGGTGGCGCTGACCAACACCGCAGGGTCGGCGATCACCGAATCCTGCTCCGCCGTCGTCGATTTGGCAGCCGACCCCGAGCGCGGCGGGGTGGCGTGCCGGAGCTATCAGCACACGCTGGCACTGCTCATGGCGCTCGAGTTGCACCTGGCCGGAGACGACACCGCCGGGTTGGTGGCGTCGATCGCGACGACGGCCGAAGCGAGCGCGCACCTGCTCGACACCGAAGCGGCCTGGCGCCCCGAGGTGGCAGGCATGCTGCTCGGGCCGGCGGGCACTCACCTGGTCGCGCCGGCCCACCGGTTCTGCTCGGCGCAGCAGGGCGCGCTGATGCTCCGCGAGGGCCCGCGGCGTCCCGCAGTCGGGTGTGAGACCGGCGACTGGAGCCACGTCGACGTCTACCTCACCAAGACCACCGACTACCGGATGCTGGTATTCGCCGGTTCGGAGTGGGAGGACCAGATGGCGGAGTGGACGACGGTGCGCGGCACCACCGTTGTCGCGGTGGGCGGCACCGTGCCGGGAGCCCGACTCGAGGTCCGTTACCCGGGCGACGAGCAGGACGATGTGCGGCTGCTGACCGAAGTCCTGGTCCCGGAACTGGTCGCGGCCCGCGCCTGGCAGCAGACCGCCAAGGGCTGAGCTAACCCTGCAGTCGGGCGATCACCTGATCCCGAACCGCGGATCGGCGGGCTTTGCCCGCGTCGTCCCGCAGCGGGGTGTCCACGAACTCGACCGCGCGCGGCACCTTGTAGTCGGCGAGCCGCTGCGCCACGAACGCTTTGACGTCGTCTTCGGTGAGCACGTCACCGTCGGTGTGCACCAACGCATACGGCACCTGGCCGAGGTCCTCGTGCGGCACCCCGACGGCCAGACAGGACAGCACGGCGGGGTGCTCGGACAGGGCGCTCTCGATTTCCGCGGGATACACGTTGCGGCCACCGACGGTGAACATGTCGACCCGACGGTCGGCAAGGTACAGGTAGCCCTCGACGTCGAACCAGCCGAGGTCACCGAGAGAGTCCCAGCCGTCGCGGGACTTGGCGGTGCTGCCGATGTAGCGGTAGGTGGGGCGCGAACCCGGGTTGGGGCGCATGTAGATCTCCCCGAGCACCCCCGGTGGGCATTCGTTGCCGTCGTCGTCGAGCACTTTCATCTCGCCGGCCACCACGCGCCCAACTGATCCGCGGTGGGTCAGCCATTCCGAACCGCTGATGAACGTCAGGGCCTGAAGTTCGGTGCCGCCGTAAAGTTCCCACACCGCATCCGGGCCGAGCAGGTCGATCCACGCCTGCTTGACGTTCGGCGGGCAGACTGCGGCGACGTGCCACAGCCGGCGCAGCGACGACAGGTCGTAGGCGCCCGCGCTGGCGTGGTAGACCGGCAGCAGCCGCTGCATGATCGTCGGCACGGTGGTCAGGTAGTTCACCTTGTAGTCGGTGATGACACGCAGGAAGCGCTCCGGGTCGAACCTGGGCAGCAGCACCAGGTGCTGCCCGGTGGCCAATGCGATGGTGGCCGAGGTGAATCCGGTGTTGTGGCTGAGCGGCACCGGCACCAACTGGGTGTCGGTCGGTTCGTTGCCCATCCCCATCGCCACCAGGTCGGCCGGATACCGGCTGTCCCCACCGGCCTCGATGAGTTTCGGCCGTCCGGTGCTGCCGCCCGACGCGATCGATTTCCACGCCGGTGAAACAGCTTCGGGCAGTGCAGCATCCGAGAGATCCGGGCTGCCGGTGAAGTCGGCGGCCACCGACGGCACGACCCCGCGTGGGTCGGCGCGCCCGACCAGCAGTGCGCGCGGCGTCAAATCGAGCAGACCTTCGAATTCGGCGTCCGGCATCCGCGGTGACAGCGGTTGCGGGATGGCGCCGAGCTTCCATACCGCCACCGTGGCCTGCACCCACTCGATCGAGTTGGCCACCGCGATCGTCACGTAATCGCCTTGACCGACCCCGAGTTCGGCATAGGCGCGGGCCAGCCGGTTCGACGCAGACTCGAGCTGAGCGCGGGTGATGGTGCGGCCGTCGCACGACACGGCGGGGCGATCGGGTGCCTCGGCAGCCAGCTGGCTCAGCCGGGCCCCGAGCGCCGGGATCTCGTCACTCATAAGCACCTTGCTTGGCGAAGATGGCGCGGGGATTGTCCACCAGCATGGTGGTGATCTGCTCGTCGGTCACTCCGCGCCGGCGCAGCGCGGGAAGCACGTCGTTGTGGATGTGCCGGAAGTGCCAATTGGGCATGACCACCGGGACGACTTCTTCGGGCAGCCAGTCGATGTAGCAGGACGCGTCGTGGGACAGCACCATTTTGTCGGCATGCCCCCGTTCACACATCCGCACGACGGTGTCGACGCGGTCATCGAAACTGAGGAAGCCGTCCAGCCCGAATCGGTCCATGCCGAGGTACGAGCCTGCGGCGATCAGTTCCTCCAGGTAGCCCAGGTCGGTGGTGTCGCCGCTGTGCCCGATGATGACCCGGTTGAGGTCGACACCCTCTTCGGCGAAGATCCGTTGCTGCTCGAGACCGCGACGGCTCAGCGCGTGGGTGTGGGTGGTAATCGGCACCCCGGTCTGTTTGTGGGCCTGGGCCACCGCGCGCAGCACTCGCTCGACGCCCGCGGTGACGCCGGGTTCGTCGGTGGCGCACTTGAGGATTCCCGCTTTCACGCCGGTATCGGCGATACCCTCGGTGATGTCCCGGACGAACAGATCGGTCATGATCTCCGGACCGTCCAGCAGGGTTCCCGGGCCGGTGAAGTGGAAGTACATCGGGACGTCGTTGTAGGTGTAGATCCCGGTGGCGACCACGATTTGGAGGTCGGTCTGTGCGGCCACCCGCTGGATACGCGGAATGTAGCGGCCCAGTCCGATGACCGTCGGGTCGACGATGGTGTCCACCCCGAGTGCCTTCAGCTCGTTGAGCTTGGCGACCGCGTCGGCCTCGCGGGCCTCGCCGTCGCCCCAGCCCTCGGGATAGTTGGCCATGATCTCCTGCGACAGGATGAAGACGTGTTCGTGCATGAACACCACACCTAAGTCGCTCGTCGCGACCGGGCCTCGCACGGTCTCGACCTGTGACGGCTCTGTCATGCCGACACCCTAACGGGAAATGCTTGTGTCCTCTTTGGTTTCGCTGTCAGTTCGCTCCCGTATTGCGGAGGCGGCCAGGGCGCCGACCGCGATCAGGGCGAGCAGCTGGACCCAGGAGGAGTGGCCGATGTAGCCGTCGACGGAGCGCCAGGGGTAGCGCGAGAGCAGCGCCCCCGCCGCGATCAGCCCACAGGCACTGGCCGTCAGTGTCAGCCGGTCGCGCAGCCGGGCCCGCCCGCGTAGCAGGAAGCCGAGCAGCATCGCTGTCCCGAACACCGCCAGCCCGCCGACGCCCGCGATCAACCCACCGGCGGCCAGCACCCCGGCGCCGACCAGCAGGGGTACGGTCCAGGGCCGGGCCGGGGGGTGCGCTGCCGGCGGGCGGCGCGGCGGCACCAGTGCCAACAGCAGCAGCAGCGGTAGCAGGGACAGGCCGACGGCGAGCCCGATCCGGTAGATCCGGTTCGACGGGAAGCTGACCGTGACGGTGCCCTGTTCACCGGCAGGCACCACCCAGCCTTGTTGCCAGCCGTTGACGATGATCGGCGTGAGTGTGACCCCGTCGGGCAGTCGGGCCACCCAGCCGGGATTCACGCTTTCCGGGACCACCAGCACGCGTGCGGTGGGCGACCGGTTGACATTGAATTCCCTGCGATCAGCGCCCCAGCTGGTGACATCGGCGGGAGTCGTTGGGGCGGTGGTGATTTGGCTTGACAACGGGCCGGACAGCTGGACTCCGTCCACCACGAATGCCGAGCCGGGGCTGATCAGCAGCTCCTGCTGGCCGGCGGGTAGAGCGATCGGCGCCGGGTCGCATGCGCGGGCCGGGACAGGTTCGCCGTCCAGCAGTGCGCCGACGGTGGTGGTCACCGAGGTCTGCACGAACCGGCCGGACACCGCGACGATCGGTCCCTGGCCGCAGGGAATCTCGATGGTGCGTTTGCGGTTGGTGGCCGCGTCGGCGGCGGCGACGGGCTTGCCGTCCGGGCCCAGTACACCCACCTCGGCCAGGCCAGGAGGCTTGAGCTGATCGAAACCCAGTGCGGTGCGGTCGATCACGTCGTTCCAGTCGAGCAGGCTGATCCGGACGGTGTCGGTCAGCCGTGGACGCAGCGTCAGCGTTTGTGCGCCGGCGTCCGGTTGGGCGTCCATCCGGCGGACCTGCGGTCCGTCACCGAGGTCGACGGCCACCATCGTGGGATGAGTGGGCAGCGCCGACGAACTCGGAGTCAGCACCAGGCCGGTGACCTCGGTCGGCTTCGGCAGAGTCACCGTGAGAGTGGGGGCACTGCGATGCTGCACCACGTTCTGCGGTGCTGTCCACGAGGTGCGCGGGTCGCCATCGGTTGCGGCATAGGCGGATCCGTCGACGTCGATCAGATCGGCGTCGGCGCGTGAGCGGACGGTGCCCGGCTGGGCGACGAGGTCCGCCAGGTGCGGTCCCTGCCGGGCACGGACCCAGACCGTGGGGATGACGTCGATCGGTTTGGGCACGGTCAGCGTGCGGCTCAACGTGACCGGCTCCTCGGGAGCCTGCGACATCGACGCCGCGCAGTGCACTCCGTCGGGAGAATCCGCACAGCCTTGCCTACCGAGCAGTTCGGAGCCAAGATCCCAGGCGGCAATCGCGGACCCACCGGGCGGCCCGGGCACGACGACGCTGTGCCTGATGTCGACGGGATGGGCGAATCCGGAGGCGTCGAACTGAGTCACCGACAGATCGGTGATGCCGAACTGCACACCCGACGAGCCGTCGTCGGTCCCGATCGCGGTGATCCGGACCCACGGCGACTCGCCGTAGGGAAGGGCCACCGTGAGCGGTTTGCCCGGCTCGTCGAAACGCACTGTGGTGGTTCCGTTTACGGTGGACACCTGCAATCGCCGGACTTGGGCCCCGACGGCGGTGGCACTCGGAGTGATCGTCAGCGTCGCATTGGTGACCGGATGGTCGAAGTCGACCTGCAGCCACTGTCCGATCGCGGACTGTAGCGAATTGGACACCCACGCGGTGGCCGAGTCACCGTCGATGGCGGCGGCCGGTCCGCTGGCCGGCGCGACGTTGGGCAGCGCGGTGGCGTCCGACGAGGAACTCGACGCGGACAGCCGTCCTCCGGTCCAGGCACCGCGGACCGGCCGGGCACCGGGGACCGGGTAGTCGGGCACCCGGTTGAAGGTGTTGCGGTGGTCGCCCTCGGCCCGGGCTGCCGACGAGTGATCGTCGACCCGGCCGTAATCGGTTTCCCGGTCGACGGGGGTATCTGTCACGGTGACCACCGGCGCCGCGAGCCCTGCACGCTGGGCATCCGAAGTCAGCAGCATCGGGCCGAGCGGCGGTAGCCCGAGCAGCCTGCGTCGTTCGTCGATGCGCAGCAGCACCTCGGGGCCGCCGTCTATCCGGGGCATCCGATTCGCATCGGTCAAGTACGGCGTCGCCGGATTACCCTGGGCGCCAACGTGATAGATCTCGACCGCGGGATATCGCGGCCGCAGCCCGCTGTCGCTGATGAAACCGTCGAGTGTGCCCGGTCCGACCGGGTCGCCGAACTGCGCCACCTTCTGCAGACCCGGCGATCCGTCGATGGCGCGGTGCACCAGCAGCGGGCGGGCCGAGCGCGACTTGTCCGGGTCCAGGTCGTTGCGGACCACCACGTAGGAGATGCCCTGGCGGGCCAGGGTGTCGGCAAGCCCCGCCGATGGCCGGCCCGCGGCGAACAGGCGTTGTACCGAATCCAGCGCACGAATCGTTTGTGGCGGGGTTAGCGGGATGGAATCACGTACGCCCCAGGGACTTTCGCCGAGCACTTGCAGCGGTTCATCGTGGCTGTTGCCCCAGACCTGGGTGGCGAACGGGGCGCCTGGAACCACGAGGACCCGGCCTGGTGTCGGCTGGCCGGTGTTGTTCTTGGTCAGCCAATCCGCTGCCTGGTGCCAATAGTCCGGGATAGCGCGGAATGCACCGGGCGGGGTGAGCCGGCCGGTCCATGCCATGGACGTGGCGACCATCAGCGCGGCCATCACGACGATGCCGACCGCTACGCGTTTGTCGTTCTCGGGATGTGCGAACGCCCGCACCCATACCGGCCGGGGCGCGCTGCCGGGCAGCGGGATTCGGCTGAGTAGGTGCGCCAGCCCCAGCACCAGCGGGAGTCGGATCACCGGCTCCAGCTTGTGGACGTTGCGCAGCGGGGCACCCGCTGCGTCGAGGAACGCTTGCACGTGGTGCGCCAGCGGGGAGCCGAGTCCGCCGGAGTAGCCGAGGCCCAGCAGCACCACCCCGGTGAGCAGCATGACGATCAGCCGGCCTCGGGCCGGCATCGATCGCAGCGCCAGCCCCGCCATTCCACCCGCCGCGACGAGGGTGGTGGCCAGCACCATGGCCGGTTGGGTCACCAGTTCGGCCGCGGCGGTGGCGTTCGGCGAGACGAACGGCGTCCAGCTGTCGGTGCCGCGGAGCATCTCGGTCAGCGACGCCCACTGTGTGGTCACCCCGGACGACTCGATGAAGTCCAGGAACGGCGGACTTATCCGGCCCAGTAACAGAAGCGCGACCACCCACCAGGTGACCGCGAGGGCCGAGGCCAGCGCCCACCAGGCGCTGAACCGCAGCCACACCCGGTTGGGCCGGTGACACAGCCACCAGATGATCGCAGGCAGGCAGCCGGTGAACGTGGCGACGGCGTTGACCGCGCCCATCAATGCCAGCGCCAGACCGGCCCGGGCCGCCAGCACCCTCAGCGATCTGCTTCGGTCCGATGTTGCCGGCCCGGCGACTCCGGCACCGCCGCGCAGCGCCAGGATCACCGGCAGCAGCACCCACGGCGCCAGCATCATCGGCAGCGTCTCAGACGAGATCGACCCCAGCGTCGTCAGCACCCGGGGGGACAGGGCGAACGCCAGTGCGCCGATGATGCGCGACGAGCGGGTCCCGATGCCCAGCGCTTCGGCCACCCGCAACACGCCCCAGAATCCGGCGGTCAGCAGCAACGCCCACCAGAGACGCTGAGTGACCCAGCCTGGCAACCCGAGGGTGTCGCCGAGTAGGAAGAATGCCCCGTGCGGGAACAGGTAGCCGTAGGCCTGGTTCTGGGCCTGGCCGAACGGCAGGTCGCTGTTCCACAGATTGGCCGCGCGGGTGAGGAAACGCAGCGGGTTGGCGGTCAGATCGAGCTTGGTGTCCGGCGAGATCAGTCCCGGCGACTGGGCGAAGCACAACACCAGCGCGACGAGGAAGACACAGGAGAGCCAACGCCGCGATAGCGGCGAGGTCATGATGGGCGCCTCCGTGACCGCGGGGGAGGCGGCGGCGAGAGTGCTCAGGCTAGCCGCGGTTGCCGTACTCGACGCGGTTCAGCACCGACGACGCCGGGTCGCCGGGCGACAGCGGCGGCTTGGTGTCCTGCTGGATCATCAGCGTCACGCCGAAGATCGCGGCAGCTCCGAGCAGCAGACCGACCACGATGCTGGCGGCGGCAGGAACCACGAACCGGGTCATGGTCGCTTCTCCTCGCAGGTGCTGGGACGGTGCAGATCATCGGGTGAAGACCCGCAATGTCATGGGTGAATACCCGCTGGCAAACCTAGCACGCGGCCAACCTTGGTTGGCCCTCGGCGAGGGCCGTGACAGCATGTGCGGATGCCCAACCGCCTGTTCTCGATTCGCGGAGTCGCGGCCCTGTCGGCACTGCCGCTGCTGCTTCTCGGCTGCTCAGGGACCGCTTCGCGCCCCGCGGCGTCGTCGTCGGCACCGGTCAGCAAGTCGTCGTCGGCCAGCACGGCGCCGTTGGCCGGACCGGTACCGGCGCCCGCCTCCCCGGCGCCGCCGGCGTGCGGCGACGGCCCGAGATTGCTCAGCGCGATGTCGACCCGCGACAAGCTCGCCCAGGTGTTGATGGTCGGGGTCAAGGGCGCTGCGGATGCGCGCAATGTGGTGGACACCTACCACGTCGGCGGCATCTTCATCGGCAGCTGGACCGACCTGTCGATGCTGACCGACGGCTCGCTGCCCGACTACGCCAACGCCGGCCCGCTCCCGCTGGCCGTCAGCGTCGACGAAGAGGGCGGCCGCGTGCAGCGGCTGACCTCGCTGATCGGCGACGCCCCGTCGGCGCGGGTGCTGGCGCAGACCCAGACCGCCGATCAGGTGTACCAGCTGGCTCTGGACCGGGGAAAGAAGATGCGCGGCCTCGGCATCACCGTCGACTTCGCGCCCGTCGTCGACGTCACCGACGCCCCGGACGACACCGTGATCGGCGACCGGTCGTTTTCCGACGATCCGGCGAAGGTGACCGAATACGCCGGGGCGTACGCCCGCGGTCTGCGCGACGCAGGCCTGCTCCCGGTGCTCAAGCACTTCCCCGGCCACGGGCACGGCTCAGGCGACTCGCACACCGCCGGGGCGGTCACCACCCCGCCGCTGGACGCCCTGATGACCAACGACCTGGTGCCCTACCGCACGTTGACCACGGAAGCGCCCGTCGCCGTCATGGTGGGCCACCTCGAGGTGCCTGGGCTGACGGGGACGACGCCGGCCAGCCTGAGTGCCGCGGCGGTGGGTCTGCTGCGCAGCGGCGGCTACGGCGGCCCGGGCTTCGACGGCCCGGTCTTCAGCGACGACCTGTCCAGCATGGCGGCCATCGCCGACCGGTACGGGGTGGCCGAGGCGGTGCTCCGCAGCCTGCAGGCCGGCACCGACGTGGCGCTCTGGGTGACCACCGACGAGGTGCCCGCGGTGCTCGACCGGCTCGAGAAGGCGGTCAATGCGGGTGAACTCTCGCTGCCCGCGATCGAGACTTCGATATTGCGAATGGCGCGTCTGAAAGGGCAAAGTCCCCGCTGCGGCGGTTAGCCTGGGAGATCACGGACTCAGCGACGCGGGGGTCTGGCGAAAGGCGGTGATATGGCGGGTGGCACCAAGCGGTTGCCCCGTGCCGTGCGGGAGCAGCAGATGCTCGACGCCGCTGTACAGATGTTCTCGGTCAACGGCTATCACGAGACGTCGATGGACGTCATCGCCGGTGAGGCGCAGATCTCCAAGCCGATGCTGTATCTGTACTACGGCTCCAAGGAAGAACTGTTCGGGGCGTGCCTGGCCCGCGAACTGAGCCGCTTCATCGAAGCGGTGCGTGAGGACATCGACCTCAAGCAGAGCCCACATGACCTGTTGCGCAGCGTGATTCTGTCGGTGCTGCGATACATCGACGCCAACCGGGCTTCCTGGATCGTGCTCTATACCCAGGCGACCAGCTCTCAGGCCTTCGCGCACACCGTCCGTGAGGGCCGCGAGAAGATCATCGACATGGTGGCCCGGCTGCTGGAGGCCGGCACTCGACACCCCGAGCCCGGCACCGACTTTCACATGATGGCTGTCGCCCTGGTCGGGGCCGGTGAGGCGGTCGCCGCCCGCGTCAGCGCGGGTGACGCCGATGTCGACGAGGCCGCCGACATGCTGATCAATCTGTTCTGGCGCGGCCTCAAGGGCGCCCCCTCGGACAAGGAAGCCTCAGCGGCCAGCTCCTAGTTCTTGCGATGTTCTTGCGATTTCGGCGCGCTAACCGCCGCTGAGCGAACGAAAGCGCGCCGACATCACGTCAGTCCGCGAACCGTTCCGGTGAGGTGCGGGTACCCCTTGCTCAGATTGCGCATCGAGATGTCCCAACCGCCCGTGACGCGGTCGACG
The DNA here is from genome assembly GCF_000559085.1 of Mycolicibacterium aromaticivorans JS19b1 = JCM 16368. NCBI lineage: Bacteria > Bacillati > Actinomycetota > Actinomycetes > Mycobacteriales > Mycobacteriaceae > Mycobacterium > Mycolicibacterium aromaticivorans. The sequence goes on from NZ_JALN02000001.1 coordinate 3,003,262, forward strand.
TAGAGTCCGGCGGTGGCCGGCAGGATAACCGGCTTTCCGAACTTCACCGAGTAGCGGACCGCATCGGGAATCTGCGCCTCGATATTGGCCAAAACCGCTGCTGCACTGAACATCCCGTGGGCGATCACGGTGGGGAAGCCGAACAGTTTGGCGCCGACCGGCGTGGTGTGGATCGGATTGTGATCCCCGCCGATCGATGCATAACGCCGGATCTGGCCGGGGCTGATCCGCAGGATCGCATTGGGCGGCGGCAGCTTGGGCCGCTTGGGCGGCTCGGGCTTGGGTCCGCCGGACAGGCTGGTGCGCTGCTGGTGCAGGAACGTCGTGACCTGATGCCAGGCGTGCTCGTTGCCCACGTGGATGTCGGCGATGACGTCGACCAGCAGGCCTTTGCGGTGCTCCCGCAGGTTCTCGGCGTGCACCTTGAGCTTGACGGTGTCGGTTACCGCGATCGGGCGGTACCGGGTGATCTCGTTCTCGACGTGGACTGCGCCCATGGCGGCGAACGGGAAGTCGAAACCGGTGATCAACGCCATCACGGTGGGAAACGTCAACACGAATGGATAGGTCAGCGGCACCGTGTCGCCGAAGCGCAGGCCGGTGACGGCCGCATAGGCGGCGACGTTGGACGGGTCGATGGACAGGTCATCGACCGTCAGGGTGCGGTTGGGCAGGTGGTCGCTGCGCGGGAAGAACGGCAGCGAGCCCGCCGCTGCGCGCAGCATGTTGCGCAGTCCGCTCGGCTGTTCGGTCACGGATGTCACCTCAGGCTCCCAGCATCGCCTGGCCGCAGACTCGGATCGTGTTACCGGTCACGGCATTCGAGGCGGGGCTGGCGAAGTAGGCGATGGTCTCGGCGACGTCGACCGGCTTTCCACCCTGATAAAGGGAGTTCAGCCGGCGGCCGACCTCGCGGGTGGCCAGCGGGATCGCCGCGGTCATCGCGGTCTCGATGAATCCGGGTGCGACGGCGTTGATCGTGATGCCCTTGTCGCCCAGCGACGGCGCCAGCGCCTCGGTGAGACCGATCATGCCCGCCTTGGTTGCCGCGTAATTGGTCTGTCCGCGGTTGCCCGCGATCCCGGCCATCGAGGACAGCCCGATGATGCGTCCACCGTCACCGATGCTGCCGTTCTCGATCAAGCCTTCGGTAAGGCGTTGCGGCGCAAGCAGATTGACCGCGACGACGGCATCCCAGCGGGCATCGTCCATGTTGGCCAGCAGCTTGTCGCGGGTGATGCCCGCATTGTTGACCAGGATGTCGGCGTGGCCCCCGTTGTGGTCGGAGTAGTGCTCGCGCAGATGCTCGGTGATCTTGTCCACCGCATCCTCGGCGGTGACGTCCAGCGGCAGGGCGGTGCCACCGACCTTCACTGCGGTCTCGCTCAAGGCATCGCGCGCACCCTCGACGTCGATCGCGACCACCTTGGCGCCGTCGCGGGCGAACACCTCGGCGATCGTGGCGCCGATGCCGCGGGCGGCGCCCGTGACGATCGCGACCTTGCCGTCCAGCGGCTTGTCCCAGTCGGCGGGCGGGGTGGAATCCGCGGCGCCCACATAGAAGACCTGCCCGTCGACGTAGGCCGACTTACCCGACAGCAGGAACCGGAGCGTCGACTCCAGGCCTGTTGCAGCGGGTTTCGCCTCCGGCGACAGGTAGACGAGCGAGACGGTGGCCCCGTGGCGCACCTCCTTGCCCAGGGACCGGGTGAATCCTTCGAGGGCGCGCTGGGCGATGCGTTCGTTGGCGCTGCCCGCCTCGTCAGGCGTCGTCCCGATCACGACGATGCGACCCGAGTGGCCGAGGTTGCGCAGCAGCGGGGTGAAGAACTCGTACAGACCGCGCAGCCCGACCGGCTCGGTGATGCCGGTGGCATCGAAGACCAACCCGCCGAACGAGTCGGCCCAGCGCCCGCCCAGGTTATCGGCGACCACGTCATAGTCCTCGGCCAGCGCCGCGCGCAGCGGCTCGACCACGCGGCCGGCACCACCGATCAGCAGCGAGCCGGCCAGCGGCGGCTCACCGGCTTTGTAGCGGCGCAGCGTCTCCGGCTGCGGAATGCCGAGCTGCTTGGCCAGCAGGGAGCCCGGCGCTGAGTTGACGATCTGCGAGAAAAGGTCGGAAGCCACGAACATGCCTTTCGAGTTGCGATGCGGGTGGACCGGGAACGAACTTACTCCAGAGTAAGGACCGTGCGTAGTATGGGTGGGTATACCCCCTCTCACACCGAACCCAAAGGGGAGATTGACGTGGCCTCTACCACTAGAAACAGCCGCCGGGTCGCCGTGATCGGCGGCAACCGCATTCCGTTCGCGCGCTCCGACGGCGCATACGCGCAGGCGTCCAACCAGGACATGTTCACCGCTGCTCTCGGCGGGCTGGTGGACCGATTCGGGCTGGCCGGCGAGCAGCTCGGCGCGGTGATCGGCGGCGCGGTGCTCAAGCACAGCCGCGACTTCAACCTGATGCGGGAGAGCGTGCTCGGCAGCCGGCTCTCGCCCTACACCCCGGCAATCGATCTGCAGCAGGCCTGCGGCACCGGTCTGCAGGCGGCCATCGCCGCCGCCGACGGAATCGCCGCCGGACGCTACGACGCCGCGGCTGCGGGCGGGGTGGACACCACCTCCGACGCCCCGATCGGGCTGGGCGACGAACTCCGTCGCACCCTGCTCAATCTGCGCCGCTCCAAGTCGAATGTGGACCGGCTCAAGCTGGTCGGAAAGCTGCCCGCCTCCCTCGGCATCGAGATGCCGACCAACGGCGAGCCCCGAACCGGGCTGTCGATGGGCGACCATGCCGCGATCACCGCCAAGCAGATGGGGATCAAGCGCGTCGACCAGGACGAGCTGGCCGCCGCCAGCCACCGCAACATGGCCGCCGCCTACGACGCCGGATTCTTCGACGACCTCGTCACCCCCTTCCTGGGGCTGTACCGGGACAACAATCTGCGCGCCGACTCCAGCGCCGAGAAACTGGCCAAACTCAAGCCGGTGTTCGGCGTGCGCAACGGCGACGCGACGATGACGGCGGGCAACTCGACCCCGCTCACCGACGGCGCCTCGGTGGTCCTGCTCGCCAGCGATGAGTGGGCAACGTCACACTCGCTGACTCCGCTGGCCTACTTCGTCGACTCCGAGACAGCCGCGGTCGATTACGTCAACGGCGCCGACGGCCTGCTGATGGCACCCACGTACGCGGTGCCGCGCCTGCTGGCTCGCAACGGCCTGACCTTGCAGGACTTTGACTTCTACGAGATCCACGAGGCATTCGCGTCGGTGGTGCTGGCCCACCTGCAGGCGTGGGAATCCGAGGAGTACTGCAAGGAGCGGCTTGGCTTGGATAGTGCATTGGGCAGCATCGATAGAACCAAGCTCAACGTCAACGGTTCCTCGCTGGCGGCCGGCCATCCGTTCGCCGCGACCGGCGGCCGGATCGTGGCTCAGCTGGCCAAACAGCTGGCGGACAAGCACAAGGCGACCGGGCAACCGGTGCGCGGCCTCATCTCCATCTGCGCCGCCGGCGGCCAGGGCGTGACCGCGATTCTCGAGGCCTAGAAAAAACCGAAAAAAGTTTCCGTGGGTTTGTAACGAACCCGTCCGGGATACAGATGTAAGGGATAGCTCCGTGTTGCCGTCTGACCCCCCGACCCGACGGCAACACGGGGCATCCTCTTTGTTTGTGCCCTGTTCTGCGGCATGGACGAAGGACCGCCGCTGGACAAGAGGGGATTCCAGCGGCGGTCACTATGAGGACGTGGCCGTCCCGCAAATCTGCTGAGAGCAGCTCTCCGCTAGCCCCGGTCTGCGAGCCCCGACTGTACGAGCGCGGCGTCCACGAATTGCTGCACCGGACGGGCCTGGAAAAACCCGGTATGCCCGCCGCGGTACCAGCCGATGTCCGGTCGCCCCCAGTGCTCCCACAATCCCAGCACCTGCTCGCGCGGGTGCACGATCCGGTCGGCGACGCCGGCGTAGATGAACCGGCCCTCCGGCGCGACTTTCGGTTGCAGCGACAGCGGCGAGATCATGTCGCCGATCGGTGCGGCCAACTCCAGAGTCCGGTGCCGCGGATCGTCGACGCTCAGTCCGGCGTGCCGGCCCAGGATGGACACCAGGTTGGCCGGCGGCACGCCGAGGATGGCGCACGTGAGGTCTTCGTCGAGGCTCGCGACCAGAGCGGCGATGTAGCCGCCCAGCGAGATGCCGTTCACCCCGATCCGCGCGCCGGGTTGCTGTGACCTGATCCAGGCCAGCACCCGGCGCACGTCCCACACCGCCTGCGCGGTCGCGTGGACGTCGTCCATCACGTCCTCGCCGGGGAACACCGCGCCCTTCGGCAGACCTCTGGCCCGCGGGCCGTGCATCGGCAGCACCGGCAGAATGACGTTGAGGCCGAATGCCTCGTGTAGATGCCATGCCCGGAACAACGTGAGGTCCAGATTCACGCGGCCCATCTCGGTCCCGTGGATGCACACCAGCCACGGCCGGGGCTCGCTGTGGCGCAGCATCAGCGCGTATTCGCGGCGGTTGCCGGGATAGCTCAGCCAACGCTGGCGTCCCGGTTCCCGGGCGTACGGCGTGTAGCCGCTGTCGAACGACATCCGCTCGTGCTTGCGGTTGCCCTTGCCGAACGTCCGGATCGATACCTCGGTCGGCGCCGGCGGCGCGGCGAAGAATCCTTCCGGCCTGGCCAGCCAGCCGTGCTTGCCGTAGAAGTCGACGGCTTTGACGACTTCGGCATTGATCTTGTCGTAGACGGCGGCATCGCTGAGCGGCCGGCGCATGCGCAGGCCGACCAGCACGATTTCGTCCCGCAGGGCGTGCGTGGCCAGCGAAAGCGTCGGTCGCGCGACGGGCAACTCACCGCTGCCGCCATCGAGGTACGCGCCCCAGGACCGCGCGTAGTACCCAGCGGTCTTGGTGAAAGGCGCGACAATATTCGCCAGTGGAGCACCGCCACTGGACTTCTTGCCGGTAGCAGCGGGATGCGTGGGAACTGCATCGTTGCTGTCGGGCATTGCCATTCCTCGAATGTAGCTGATCGCCGGCTAACTGCCAGAGCCCAAAGTCCCGATATCCGTTCGCCTGCGCGGTCAGCTGGCACAAAGGACCCGAAGTCCCCGGCGAGTCGGCACCGAAACGCGAACGGCTCCGAGACCCGAAGGTCCCGGAGCCGTTGTGCGTGGATGACTCAGAATGCTGCTTCGTCGAGCTCCATGATCTCGTTGTCGATCGTCTCGATCACCTGGCGAGTGCTGGTCAGCAGCGGCAGCATGTTCTTGGCGAAGAACGACGCGACCGCGATCTTGCCCTCGTAGAAGGAGGCGTCAGCACCGGTGGCGCCGGCATCGAGCGCCGCGATGGCCACCGCGGCCTGACGCTGCAGCAGCCAGCCGATGACCAGGTCGCCGACGCTCATCAGGAAGCGAACCGAGGCCAGCCCCACCTTGTAGATGCTGGCGGCATCGTCCTGCGCGGCCATCAGGTAGCCGGTCATGGAGGCGGCCATACCCTGGACGTCCTCGAGCGCCTTGGCCAGCAGCTCGCGCTCCGACTTCAGCCGGCCGTTGCCCGACTCGCTGGAGATGAACGCCTCGATCTGACCGGCCACGTGCGCCAGCGCAACACCCTTGTCGCGCACGATCTTCCGGAAGAAGAAGTCCTGCGCCTGGATGGCGGTGGTGCCTTCGTAGAGCGAGTCGATCTTCGCGTCGCGGATGTACTGCTCGACCGGGTAGTCCTGCAGGAAGCCGGAGCCACCAAAGGTCTGCAGGCTCTCGGTCAGCTTGGCGTAGGCCTGCTCAGAACCGACACCCTTGACGATCGGCAGCAGCAGATCGTTGACCTTGACCGACAGTTCGGCGTCGACGCCGTGCAGCGCCGCGGCGACTTCGGCGTCCTGGTAGGTCGCGGTGAACATGTACAGCGAGCGCAGTCCCTCGGCGTAGGCCTTCTGGGTCATCAGGCTGCGACGGACGTCCGGGTGATGGGTGATGGTGACCCGCGGCGCGGTCTTGTCGGTCATCTGGGTCAGGTCGGCACCCTGCACGCGCTCCTTGGCGTACTCCAGGGCGTTCAGGTAGCCGGTCGACAGCGTGGCAATAGCCTTGGTGCCCACCAGCATTCGCGCCATCTCGATCACATCGAACATCTGGGCGATGCCGTCGTGAACCTCACCGACGAGCCAGCCCTTGGCCGGCACCCCGTGCTGACCGAAGGTCAGCTCACAGGTGGTGGAGACCTTCAGGCCCATCTTGTGCTCGACATTGGTGACGAAAGCGCCGTTGCGCTCGCCGAGCTCGCCGGTCTCGGGGTCGAAGTGGAACTTCGGCACGAAGAACAGCGACAGGCCCTTGGTGCCGGGTCCGGCGCCCTCGGGGCGGGCGAGCACCAGGTGGAAGATGTTCTCGAACATGTCGTCGGAATCGGCCGAGGTGATGAACCGCTTCACGCCGTCGATGTGCCACGAACCGTCGTCCTGCTTGACGGCCTTGGTGCGGCCGGCGCCGACGTCGGAGCCGGCATCCGGCTCGGTGAGCACCATGGTCGAGCCCCAGCCGCGCTCGGCGGCGAGGATAGCCCACTTCTTCTGTTCGTCAGTGGCCAGCTTGTAGAAGATGCTGGAGAAGCCTGCGCCGCCGGCGTACATCCAGACCGCCGGGTTGGCACCGAGCACGTGCTCGGCCAGCGCCCAGACCAGGGCACGGGGAACCGGTGTGCCGCCGAGTTCCTCTTCGATACCGACCTTGTCCCAGCCCGCCTCGGTCACCGCGTGCACGGACTTCTTGAACGCCTCCGGCAACTTCACGGAGTGGGTCTCGGGATCGAAGACCGGCGGGTTGCGGTCACCCTCGACGAACGATGCGGCGACCGGACCTTCGGCCAGCCTGCTCATCTCCTGCAGCATCTCGCGCGCGGTGTCGGCGTCTACATCACTGTAGCTGCCCTGGCCGAGTGCCTTCTCGAGACCAAAGACCTCGAACAGGTTGAATACCTGGTCGCGCACGTTTGACTTGTAATGGCTCATGACGGCTCCTCCTCAGCGAGAATGTCATCTGAATGTGGGCTTTGTGGTTGAGTACTTTTGTCTAAGTTACCCACCAGTAACACGGCTTACTATACCCACGGGTAATGGGAAATCAACCGGGTGTGAGCAAGTTGAGTCATCTAACCAACCCACCGGTCGGTTTGGGGGATTGCCCCGTTCGTCAATTCGAAACTACGTGCTGTCCACAACGCTCTGAACAGGGCGGATACCCGGCCGCGTGAAGTGCGGCCGCAACGCCGTAGTGGTGCGATGTTCGTCACACTCGCTACGGCGTTGCCGCGTTTCAGTCGTCTGACGCGGGTGCGGGCGCGGACTCCGCAGGCTCTGCGGAGGTCGCCGGCTCCGGCGCGGCCGCGGGCTCGTCGGAATTCGGCAGCTGCGACACCAGATGCTCGGCGAGTTCGCCGATCGTCGGATGGTCGAACACCGCCGTCGGGCTGATGTCGAACTTGCCGCCGAACTGACCGAACAGCCGGTTGCGCAATTCGACCGCCATCAGTGAGTCCGTGCCCAGATCCAGGAAGCGGCTGGACGCGGCAGGCGGCTGCGCGAGACGCAAGAAGCCCTGCACCTCTTTCTGCAGGAACTCGGTGATGAAGCCGGCTCGCGCCGCCACCGGAAGCTCCTGCAGCTGCCGCAACAACTCGCTGTCACCGACCACGGTGCCCTCGCCGCTGGGCAGCACCTGGTCCAGCAGCGGTGGACGGATGCCGGCGAGCATCTTCGCCGTCCGCTGCCAGTTCGCCTTGAGCACGGTGGCCTGGGCGGCGCCCTGCCGGATGGCCTCGCCGAGGGCGGCCAGTGCTGCCGACGGTTCGAGCGGCATCATGCCCTGGGCGCTGAGGTTGGCCACGGCGGCCGCCGAGCTGGCCATGCCGCCCTGGGCCCACGGGCCGAAGTTGACTGCGGTTGCGGGCAGTCCCTGCGCACGTCGTTGCGCGACGAGCCCGTCGAGCAGCGCATTCGCTGTGGCGTAGTTGCCCTGTGCGGGCGAGCCCAGCACCGCCGACGCCGACGAGTACAGGATGAAGAAGTCGAGATCGTGATCCTTCGTCAACCTGTGCAGATGGTGCGCGCCATACGCCTTGGGCCCCAATGCCTTCCGGAACCGTTCGAGGTCCTGCTGCGGTAGCAGGGCATCATCGAGCACACCGGCCAGGTGTGCCACGCCCGCCAGCGGCGGCAGCTCGGCCCGGATCCTGTCCAGCAGCTGGGCCACCTCGGACTCCTCGGCGACATCGGCCGAGAAGACGTGGATCCGGCAGTGGAACCGCTCGGCGATGGCGTCGATGGCCGCCTGGGCTTCCGCATCCGGGGCGCGGCGGCTGGTCAGCACGATGTCGCCGGCGCCGAGTTGCGCCAGGTATGACGCCGTGTGCAGGCCGAGCGCACCCAGACCGCCGGTGACCAGATAGCTCCGATCCCCGCGTGGCTGGAGCGGTTTGGGCATCTGCACCACGATCTTGCCGATGTGGCGTGCCTGCTGCATCCGCCGGAACGCGGTCCTCGCCTCGGTCAGCGGGTAGACCTCGGCAGGCACCGGCGTCCACTCGCCGTTGGCCAAGCCGTCGGCGACCTCGACCATCAAGCGCTGGATGTGGTCGGGATCGGTCATCATCGTGACGTCCAGCGCGACGATCTCGTAGTCGATATCGGGACGCAGTTCGGCCATCTGCTCGTGCGTCCAGATATCGCGTTTGGCGATCTCGGCGAACCGGCCGCCCTTGGCGGTGGCCCGCACCGTCGCCTCGACGAATCCCTCGCTGGTCAGCGAGTTGAGCACCACATCAACACCTTGGCCGCCCGTGTCCGCCAGAATCTGGTCCGCGAATTCCGTTGTGCGCGAGTCGTAGACGTATTCCACGCCCATGTCCCGCAGGGTGGCGCGCTTGTACTTGCTCGCGGTGGCGAACACGGTCGCGCCGTGCGCACGGGCCATCTGTACGGCGGCCAGCCCCACACCGCCACTGGCGGCGTGGATGAGCACCTTGTCGCCGGGCTTGAGCTTCGCCCAGTCGAACGCGAGCCGGACCGTCAATGCCGCAGCCGGAATCGTCGCGGCATCGACCGCGCTGATGCCGTCCGGCACCGTGGTCAGCAGTGGCGCGGGAACATTCAACCGGGTGGCGAAGGCGCCCTGCATCGATCCGAAGACCCGCTGGCCGATCTCGAATCCGGTTACCGCGGATCCCACTTCGGTGACCACACCACACAGGTCGCCACCGATCGGGCCCGGATCGCCGGGGTAGAGGCCCAGCACGTTGAGCACGTCACGGAAGTTCAGGCCGGCCGCCTCGATCCGGACCTGCACCTCGTTGTCCTCCGGCGGAGTCACCTCGACCTCGGTCAGGCGGAGATTGTCGATCGCACCGCGTTCGGTCGGCGCCAGGGCGTAGTCGTCGCTGCGCGGCATCGGCAGCTGACCGTTTCGCGCCCAGTGCAGCAGCCGGGATACCAGGAAACGTCCTTGCCGCACTGCCATTTCCGGCTCGACGACCGGGGCGCCCAGCGCACCGGCCAGCCAGCTCAGCGACTCGTCGCCGCCGTCGGAGTCGACCAGGCGAACACGCAGGCTCGGCTGCTCGGCGATCAGGGTGCGGCCGAATCCCCACAGGGCGGCCTGGACCGGATCGACCGGCTCGCCCGGCTCGGTGGCCACCGCGCGTTCGGTGACGATCCACAGTCCGTCGGCCAGCGTGCCCTTCTGCTCGGCCAGTGCGGTCTGCGCGGCACCGAGCAGCGTGGCCACCTGCGCCTCCAGTCCGGTGGCGAGTTCCGCGGTAGACCCGTCCTCGGCAGCGTGTCCCGAACTGCGCCAGACGATTCCGGTGACCGGCGCACCGCGCTCGGCTGCGTCGGCGAATACCCGCTGCCACGACTGCGGATCCGTTGCCTCGTCGACCGTCACCGCCCCCGGTACCTCGGTCGCCAGCGAATCGAAGCCGGCGATCAACCAGGTGCCGTTCGCGCTCTTGGCGGCACCGTCTTCGGCCTCCTCAACCGCGGGAGCCGCCGCGATCTCCTGCCAGCCCAGGCTGTACAGCAACCGGGTGGAATCGCCACCCAGCCCGCGCATCAACGCTTCGCGTGGTGCACGCTTCACGGTGAACTCGGCGATACCACCGAGCACTCGGCCGTCCCGATCGAGGAAATCGATATCGAAGACCTGGGTTTCGTTGGTGATGGTGTTCTCGTGCCAGCGGGCCCGGCAGTAGAACCGCCGCGGCATCTTCTCGGTGATCGTCACCTGCCCGTACCGCAACGGCAGGAACAGATCCGTCATCCCCTGCTCGGCGGCCAGCGTGGCGGGGAAGGCGGGAAATGCCACACCGGTGCACAGGTCCAGCAAGACCGGGTGGATCGGCTCGGTGCCGAGATGCTCGCCGAGTTCTTCGCCGACCGCGATGTCCCCGATCGCCTCACCGGTGCCGACCCACAACGACTTCAGCGAGGTGGACCACGTCGGACCCCAGGCCAATTCCATGTCACCGAAGATGTCGAACAGTTCCTGCGGGCGGGTGCGATTCATCTGCTCGATCGCCTCGTCCGGGGCCACCGTTTCCGCCGGTTCCGCATCCGGGTCGACGCCGGAGAGCAGGGTGCCGTCGGAGTTCAGCGACCACTCGGCCTCCCGAACCCCGTAGGGCCGGCTGTGCACCTGGAACTTCCAGCCGTCGTCGACGGGATGCAGGCTGAGCTGGACTTCGCGAGAGGCCTTGTCGGGCAGGATGATCGGTTCGTAGAAGAAGACCTCCTTCACCCGTGCCGGTGCTCCTGCCGCAGCCACCGCCATCGCCGCGTACGTCGCGCCCGGAACCACCACGGTGCCGTAGATGACGTGATGGGCCAGCCACGGCTGGGTCTTGACCGACAACACATTGGTGTAGACGGTGTCGCCGGACGCCAGGTCCTTGGCGCTGCCGAGGATCCCGGATGCCGCGGTGCCGTCCTGCCGGATACCGGAGGTCTTCGGCCAGTACCGGCGGCGCTGGAACGGATACGTCGGCAGTTCGAGTCGCAGGCCCGCCGTGTGGAACCGGGCAGCGAAATCCGGCTGGTGTCCGCAGATGTACGTCGTGGCGAGCGCTTCGGTCATCTGCCGCTGGGCGTTGGCGCCCTTGCGCAACGACACGATCGCGCGCGGCGTTGCCGATGACTCCGGCCAGATCTGCAGTGCCGCTGCGGTAAGGATCGGTTGCGGGCCGATCTCCATCAGCACCGAGCATCCCAGGGTCGCCACGGTGCGCACACTTTCGGTGAACTGCACCGGCTGCCGGGAATGCCTGCGCCAGTACTGCGCGTTGATCGGCGTCTCGGCGGTGAGCACCGCGCCGGTCCGGTTGCAGACCAGCGGCCGGGTCGGCACCGCATACTCGAATTGTGTTGCGAACTTCTCGAATTCGTCGAGCACCGGATCCAGAAGCTCCGAGTGGAAGGCGTGGCTGGTCTCCAGCCAGGTGCACCGGGCGCCGTCCTCGCTGCACGCGGCGACGATCTGCTCCAGATCCTCGCCCGGGCCCGAGAGCACCGTGTTGCGGCCGTTGTAGGCACCGACCGAGACGCGCGGGAAGCTCGTCGCCGCACGCTCCACGTAATCGGGATCGGCGAACACCGCGACCATCCGGCCGCCCTCGGGCAGGCTGCCGAACAATCGGCCCCGCTCGGCGATCAAGCGGATACCGTCCTCGAGGCTGAATACGCCTGCCACGCACGCGGCCGCGTACTGGCCGACGCTGTGGCCCAGCACCACGTCCGGTTCGATGCCCCACGACTGCCACAACCGGGCCAGACCCATCTCGACGGCGAAGATCGCCGGCTGGGCGAATGACGTGTGGCGCAAAGTTTCCGTGTTCTCGCGGTCACCGGAGAACAGCACGTCGAGCAGCGGGCGCGGCAACATCGGATCGACGGCCTGCGCACAGCGGCGCAAGGTGTCGGCGAATACCGGCTCCGTTTCGAACAATTCCTTCGCCATTCCCGGGTACTGGCTGCCCTGTCCCGGGAAGAACCACGCGGTGGTCGGCGGGTCGGTGCATTCGCCGCGGAGCACGCCCGGCCGCAGCCGGTTGGCCACCAGATCGTCGAGCAGCATCTTGGCCTCGGACACCGAGTTCGCGACCACCGCCGCCCGGTGCTCGAAGTGCGATCGTCCCGCTCCGGCGGTGTAGCTAACGTCGGCGAGCGAGGCGTCGGGATGGGCTGCCAGCCAATCGGAGTAGCGCTGCGCCAACGCCAGCAGGCCCGGGCCGGACCGTGCCGACAGCGGCAGGACGCTCAGCGGCTCACGCACCGGCTCCGGCGCGATGACCTCGACCGGTTCGTCGGCGGGATCGTCAGCCAGCGCGGGCTGCGGTGCCTCTTCGATCAACACGTGGGCGTTGGTGCCGGTGAAGCCGAACGAGCTGACCCCGGCACGGCGCGGCCTGCCGTTGGCGACCCACGGGGTGGCCTCGTCGACCACCCGCACCGGCAACGAGTCCCAGGGGATGTGCGGTGACGGGTTCTGGAAGTGCAGGTTCTGCGGCAGCAATTCGTTCTGCAGCGACAGCACGACCTTGATCAGACCGGCCACCCCGGCGGCGGACTCCAGGTGCCCGATGTTGGTCTTGGCCGTGCCCATCAGCAGCGGCCGGGCCGAGTCACGACCCGCGCCGTAGACGGCCGCGGCGGCCTGCACCTCGATCGGATCACCCAACGGGGTGCCGGTGCCGTGAGCTTCGAGGTAGTCGACATCCGCGCCGACGAGACCCGCGCGGGTGAGTGCCGCGGTGATGAGGCGTTGTTGCGCACCGCCATTGGGCACGGTCAGGCCACTGGACGCACCGTCCTGGTTGACCGCGCTGCTGCGGATGACCGCGGCGATCCGGTCGCCGTCGCGTTGCGCGTCGGACAGCCGCTTGAGCACCAGGATGCCGCAACCCTCACCGCGGACGTAGCCGTCGGCCGCCGCGTCGAAGGTCTTGCATCGGCCGTCGGGGGCCAGCATCCGGGCCCGCGACGCCGCGACGATCGACGCCGGGCTCAGCAGGACGTTGACGCCACCGGCCAGGGCCATGTCGCAGTCACCGGAGTGCAACGCCTGGCTGGCCTGGTGCACCGCCACCAGCGACGAGCTGCAGGCGGTGTCCACCGCCATCGCAGGTCCTTCCAGGCCGAGGGTGAACGCCACCCGGCCTGCGATCGCGTTGAGCGCGTTGCCGGTGATGAAGTGGGCTTCCAGGTTCTCGACCGATTCGCCGGACAGCAGGTGCGAGTACTCATTGGCGCCCACGCCGACGAAGACGCCGGTGCGGCTGCCGCGCAGCGAGGCGGGGGAGTAGCCCGCGCGCTCCAAGCCCTCCCAAGCGATTTCGAGCATGAGGCGCTGCTGCGGGTCGATCCAGACCGCTTCGCGCGGGGAGATGCCGAAGAACTCCGGGTCGAAGCTGTCGACGCTCTCCAGGTAGCCGCCGCTGCGGGTGTAGATCTTGCCGGGCGTCTGCTGATCGGGGTCGTAGTACTGGTCGACGTCGAAGCGGTCCTCGGGGATCTCCCGGATCGCGTCCACGGCGCCGGACAGCACATCCCAGTACGCATCGGCATCAGCCGCACCCGGGAACCGGCAGGCCACCGCGATGATGGCGATCGGCTCGTCGGTCGCCGAACCCGCCAGCGACGCCGGCGCGGCGGCAAGCTGTGCGCCGGCCTTCTCGTTGAGGTTGAGCACCTCGCCGAGCAGGTAGTCGGCCACGTCGGTCAGCCGCGGGAAGTCCATGGCGAGTGTCGCCGGAAGTTCCTTTCCGACAGCCTGTTCCAGTCGGCGACGAAGTTCGACCGCCATCAGAGAGTCCATGCCGAGGTCGAAGAATCCAGCCTCTTCGCGCACCTCGGACGCGTCGACCCGGGTCACCTCCGCGACGGTGTTGCGCAGGTACTCCAGAACGAGCTTCTTGCGCTGCTGCACCGGTGCGGCGGTGAGCTGTTCGACCAGCCGGGTGGTGCCTGACGCGCCGGAGGCCGCGGGCACCGACTCCGGAACTTCGCGGGCCACCTCGGCCATCAGCGACCGGCGGCCGGCCTGCAGGTAGATCGGTAGGAAGCGAGCCCAGTCCATGCGCGCCACAACGGCTTCGGCAGGACCTTGCGATCCGGCGGCGGCCATGATGTCGGCCAGGCCGGCCAATGCATCGGTGGGCGACAGCGTGCGGATGCCACGCCGGTCCAGCTGGGTCCGGGCGTCCTGGTCTGCCATGCCGGCCGACCACGGACCGAAGTTCACGCTGATGCCGTGGACGCCGCGCTCGCGCAGTCGCCACGTCAACCCGTCGAGGAAGGCGTTGGCCGCGCTGTAGGCGCTCTGGCCGTAGCTGCCCCACACCGACGAGATCGACGAGGTGGACAGGAAGAAATCCAGATTCAGATCGGCGGCGGCCTCACTGAGGTACCAAGCGCCCCAGACCTTTCCGGAGAACACCCGGTCGATCTCGGTGCTGTCGAGGGAGCTCAGCGGGGTGGTGCTGTTCTCTCCGGCGGCGTGCACGATGCCGGCCAGCGGCGGCAGCTCGGCGGCCACGGTGGCGAGCAGTCGCGCGACGTCGTGCGGGTCGGCGACGTCGGCGGCGACCACCCGGACCGCGCAGCCGTGTTGTTCGCTGAGGGCATCGATGCGCCGCTGTGCGGCCTCGTCTGAGGCGCGGCGGCTCGTCAGCACCAGCTGGCGAGCGCCGTGCGCGGCCAGGTAGCCGGCGATTTCCAGGCCGATCGAGCCGAGCCCACCGGTCACCAGATAGGTTGCGTCGGAGCGTAATTCCAGTGGAGTCGAGTTGGGCTGACCGGTCCGCCGGACCAGCCTCGGGACATGAACACCGCTGTCCCGCAACGCGATCTGATCCTCACCGGGCGACGCGGTGACGACCTGCTTGATCAGCCGCGTCCACTCGTCGGCGCCGGTCCCGGACACGTCTGCCAGACCGCCCCACAGTTGCGGGTACTCCAGCGCGGCGACGCGGCAGAAACCCCACAGTCCGCTCTGCTCCGGCGCCACCGTGTCGGCATCGCTCACGCGTTGGGCGTTGTGGGTCAGTACCCAGATCGGGCTGCGCAGTTCGGCGGCGGCCGCGGCGCGGACCAGGCGCTGGGTGCCCCCGAGCACGCGGTGTTGCATCCGCAGCAGGGATCGCATCGACGACGAGCCGTCGGAGTCCAGCGCCGCGAGGTGCAGGATGCGCAGCGCAGGCTCGTCCTGTACCGCCGCGGTCAGTTCGGCGACCAGGCGCTCCTCGTCGGCGTCGGACACCGGCAGACCGAGGACGCGATGCCGGTGGCCGTGTGCGGTCAGCGCATCGACCAGTGGGCGCATGACGGCGTCGTCGTCGCCGATGAGCAGCCACGCTGCGCCCTCGCCGACCTCGGTCGACGGGCTGACGGCTTTCTGCCAGCGGACCTCATAGCGGATGTCGGCGATAGACTGCGCGCTCCGCTGCCGATTATGTTGGGCGGCAAGCTTGCTCAGCACCTCGGCGGCCGTGGTGGATCCGTCCCCGCCGAGCAGTGCGGCCAGTTCCTCGATCCGGCCGTCCTCGAGCAGCTGAACAGCCTCGGTGCGGGCGGCATCATTGGCGGTCGCCTGGGACTGCTTGCTCTGATACCAGTACTGGCGATGCTGGAACGGGTATGTCGGCAGATCGAGCTTGCGGGCCGGCTCGTGCAGCAGTGCGGCGAAGTCGGGAACATGTCCGGTGACGTAGGCACCCGCCAGAGCTTCGGTCAGCTGGCGGTGGTCTGCCCCGTTGCGGCGCAGCGACGCAACGGCTTTCGGTGCGGTCGCCGGATCCGGCCAGGCTCGCAGGGCAGCGGCGGTGAGCACCGGCTGCGGGCCGACCTCGAGTAGTAGCGCGCAGCCGAGTTCGGCCAGCGTCGCCACGCCCTTGGCGAACTGCACGGGCTGACGGGCGTGGCGGCGCCAGTACTGCCCGTCGAGCTTCGCGTTGCGGCCCAGTGCGGCCCCGGTCCGGTTACACACCAGAATCCGCTGAGGTGCCGCGAATTCGAATCCGTTGGCGTAGGACTCGAAGGCGTCCAGCGCCGGGTCGAGCAGCGACGAGTGGAACGCGTGGCTGGTGTCCAGCCAGTCGCAGCGGGCCCCCTCGTCCGACAGCTGGGCGATCGCGCGCTCCAAGTCGGCGGCCGGGCCCGACAGCACCGTGTTGGCGCCGTTGTAGGCGGCCACCGACAGGCTCGGGAACTCGTCGGTCAGGCTCTCCACCCGGTCCGGGTCGGCGAAGACAGCGCACATCCGCCCGCCTGCGGGCAGGTCACCGAACAGGCGGCCGCGCTCGGCGAGCAACCGCGCGCCGTCCTCGAGGCTGAAAACCCCTGCGACACAGGCGGCGGAGTACTGGCCGACGCTGTGCCCGAGGACCACATCCGGCTCGAAGCCCCACGACTGCCAGAGCCTGGCCAGGCCCATCTCGACGGCGAAGATCGCGGGCTGGGCATGCCGGGTCTGCTTCAGGGTCTCGGCACCATCCAGATCGAAGATGACGTCCAGCAACGGCTTGTCGAGCACACCGGCGACGGCGTCGGCGCAGCGGTTCATGGTGTCGGCGAACACCGGTTCGGTCTCGAACAGTTCGCGGGCCATGCCGGCGTACTGACTGCCCTGTCCGGGGAACAACCAGGCGGTCT
Organism: Mycolicibacterium aromaticivorans JS19b1 = JCM 16368; assembly: GCF_000559085.1. Classification (NCBI taxonomy): domain Bacteria; kingdom Bacillati; phylum Actinomycetota; class Actinomycetes; order Mycobacteriales; family Mycobacteriaceae; genus Mycobacterium; species Mycolicibacterium aromaticivorans. The sequence continues at coordinate 3,019,976 of NZ_JALN02000001.1, forward strand.
TCGGCGCATCGACGCAGTCTCCGCGCACCAGTCCGGGAGCCGGCAGGTCGTCGGCGAGCGCGCCGAGCAGCTCGCGGGCCGACTCGACGGAGTTGACCACGAGTGCGGCGCGGTGCTCGAAGTGAGCCCGGGCCGCTCCGGCGGTCAGGCAGACGTCGGCGAGAGTGGCGTCGGGGTGCTCGCCCAGCCAGCTGCGGTAGTGCTGTGCGGTCTGCACCAGCGCGGCCGGGGTGCGCGCCGACAGCGGAAGGACGGCGAACCGGCGGTCGTCCGGCGCTGCGCCGGCAGTGACCGGGTTGGTGACCGGTGCCTCTTCGAGAATGACGTGGGCGTTGGTGCCGGAGAACCCGAACGAGCTGACGCCTGCGATACGCGGTCGATCGGATCGCTCCCACGACCGCGCCTTGTCCACGACCTGCACCGGTATCCGATCCCACGGGATGTGCGGGGACGGGTTCTTGAAGTTGAGATGCGGGGGCAGCTCGGAGTGCTCGAGCGACAGGACGACCTTGAGGACGCCGGCCACGCCCGCGGCGGCCTCCAGGTGGCCGATGTTGGTCTTCGCCGATCCGATCAGCAGCGGCTGGTCCGCGTCGCGGCCTTTGCCGAGCGCGGCCGCCGCGGCCTGGACCTCGATGGGGTCACCCAGCGACGTCCCGGTCCCGTGGGCTTCCAGGTAATTGATGTCGGCGGGGGTCAGGCCGGCCCGATCCAGCGCCTCGGCGATCACCCGCTGCTGAGCGACACCGTTGGGTACGGTCAGCCCGCCCGAGGCGCCGTCCTGGTTGACCGCGCTGCCGCGGATCACGGCGCGGACGTGGTCGCCGTCGCGGAGCGCGTCTTCCAGGCGCTTGATGGCGATGACACCGCAACCCTCGCCGCGTACGTAACCGTCGGCCGAGGCGTCGAACGTCTTGCACTTGCCGTCGGGGGCCAGCATCCGGGAGTGCGAGAACGTGATCATGGTGGCCGGGCTGAGCATGACGTTGACCCCGCCCGCCAGCGCTAGATCGCATTCGTCCAGCAGCAATGCCTGGCAGGCCTGGTGAATCGCCACCAGCGAGGAGCTGCACGCCGTGTCGACGGTGACCGCCGGACCCTGCAGCCCCAACCGGTAGCTGATCCGGCCCGCGGCGGCAGCGCTGGACGTGCCGACCGCCAGATAGGCCTCGATCTCGGGGTAGGTCAGCGCATCGGATGCCATGCCCAGGAAGTCATGGGTGGCCAAGCCGACGAACACGCCGGTTCTGCTGTTCGCCAAAGTCGTTGGCGCAGTGCCGGAATGCTCAACCGCCCGCCACGCGGTCTCCAGCAGCAGTCGATGCTGCGGATCCATCAGGTTGGCTTCGCGCGCCGACACCCCGAAGAACGGGGCGTCGAACCCGGTGACGTCGTCGACGAACCCGGCTCGCCGGGTGACCATCTTGCCGGCCGCGTCCGGGTCGGAGTCGAAGAACTCCTCGATATCCCACCGGTCGGCGGGGACTTCCGAGATCGCGTCCCGGCCGCTGTGCAGGACGTCCCAGTACTGGTCGGCATCCGCGGCTCCGGGAAGACGTGCCGCGTAACCGATGATTGCAAAACGAGGCGTCTGCTGCGTCGGACGTTCGGTGGGTGCCATCAGGTTGTGTTCTCCGCATCGGGCCGGTGAAGTGTCGCAGTGCTGTCGTGGGAGACCACGTCAGGGCCAGGAACAACTTCCGAACGGCCACGGCTCGGTCATCTCCCGACAGCGACGGCCGGCTCATCTCCCGACGGTCAGTATTGCACGGGCGTTGCTGAACGAACGGCTTTCACCACGGTGTGGACGGGCGCGTGGCCAGGCGTTACCGGTTTATTTAGGGCCTTTAGTCACTACTTGTGACCAGGGGCTTTACGGGTCGACGGCGAACCGCCCCAGCGACAGGCGCTATCTTGGTCTGGCCACCAGGTTGCCGGTCTCCAGGCCGTAGCCGCTGTAGACCCGGGAGGGGAATTTTGCACATCGGGAAGATAACCATCGGCACAATCGATGATTGGTCGCCGAGCCCCGGTGTGGTGATTTCCTGGCACCCGACAAAAGCCGCCATGGAAAAGGCGCGTCAAGCGCCCGTCAGTTCCGTGCCCGTCAGCTATATGCAGGGGCAACACATTCGCGGTGTGTATGAACAGGACAAGGCCGGACTCGACTATTCACGGCAGATCATCGCCACCTGCGAAGTGCCTGGTCAGTGCGATATCGACGCCATGAATCACGCGCTGAACGCGTATCTTCGCCGCCACGACACATATCGGAGTTGGTTCGAATACGCCGGCTCCGGCGATATTGTCAGGCGCACGATCACCGATCCCGCCGATATTGAATTCGAGCCGATCGACAACGGTGTCATGGCAGCCGAGGATGCGCGCAAACACATCGTCGACATTCCGACTCCCATGGAATGGGGATGTTTTTCTTTCGGCGTCGTGCAAAGTGACGATCACTTCGATTTTTATGCCAGCATCGACCACGTCCACGGGGATGCGGCGCTGATCGGGATCACCATGCTCGAGGCGCACGGCATGTACACGTCACTGACCATGACCGGACAGCCGATGGCGCTACCCGAGGCAGGCAGCTTCGACGATTTCTGCATCCAGGAGCGCGATGCCACCGCGGATTTGACCGTCGATTCGCCGGAGGTCCGGGCCTGGATCGAGTTTGCCGAGAACAACAACGGCACGCTTCCCGAGTTCCCGCTGCCGTTGGGGAACGCGCTGGAGCCGACGGTCGCTGACATGGTCGGCGAGATGATCTTGGACGCCGATCAAACCGCGCGATTCGACGCGGCCTGTACCGCCGCAGGCGTTCGCTTCGTCGGCGGTCTGTATGCCTGCACCGCCATGGTGGAACATGAATTGACGGGTGCGACAACGTATTACGGACTCACGCCTCGGGACACTCGCCGAACCTCGGACAACTTCACCACTCAGGGCTGGTTCACCGGCCTGGTGCCGATCACCGTGCCGATCGCCGCGACGACGTTCGGCGAGGCCGCCTGGGCGGCGCAGACGTCGTTCGATTCCGGCCTGAGCCTGGCCCGGGTGCCGTATTACCGGGTGCTCGAGCTGGCCCCATGGCTGGAGAAGCCGCACCCGAACTTCCCGGTCTCGAACTTCCTGCATGGCGGCGCCGCACCGCTCAACGCTGTGCTCGCGGCCGCTGACATGGGCTATTCGAACAACATCGGGATCTACTCCGACGGCCGCTTCAGCTACCAGCTGACAATCTATATATTCCGGTATGAGGCCGGCACCGCGATGGCGGTGATGTTTCCGGACAATCCAACCGCCCAGAAATCGGTCGCCCGCTACATCGCGGCGATGAAGTCCGTGTGTGGACGCATCGCCGACAGCGGGCAGTGGTGATGTGCTTGTTGGTTTCAGTGAAGTTCGATGCAGTGAAGGGGCGCGCGGCCTGAGGGTCTCGCGCAGTGTGAGGAAATTGTGCGACGGCTGACCGATTTCGTGGTGCGGTGGCCCTGGGCTGTGATCGGCGTCTGGGTTGCCCTGGCGGTCGCGCTGCCGCTGAGCTTCCCGAGCCTGACCGAGATGGCGCAGAAACATCCGTTGTCGATGTTGCCGGGCGATGCGCCGTCCAGCGTGGCGGCGCGGCAGATGACCGAGGCGTTCTCCGAACCCGGCGGTGACGATCTGCTCCTGGTGGTGCTGACCGATGAGCGGGGTTTGGCCCCCGCTCACGAAGCCACCTACCGCAAGCTGGTCACCGCATTGCACGATGATCAGCACGACGTCGTGATGTTGCAGGATTTCGTCGGAACACCAGCTCTGCGTTCGTTTTTGACGAGTAAGGACAACAAGTCCTGGGTGGTGCCGGTCGGACTTGCGGGCGCGTTGGGGACCCCGCAGTCCTATGAGGCCTACAACCGGGTGGCCAACATCGTCAAACAGAGCACCGCGGGCAGCCCGCTGGAGGTGCACCTGACCGGACCCGCGGCCACCGTCGCCGACCTGACTGTGGCCGGCGAACGAGACCGCCTACCGATCGAGATCGCGATCGGTGTGCTGGTGCTGCTGGTGTTGTTGATCGTGTATCGCAATCCGATCACCATGCTGCTGCCGTTGATCGGCATCGGAATTTCGCTGGTGATCGCGCAATCCGTGGTCGCAGGTTTGTCGCACACCACCGGTCTGGGCGTGTCCAACCAGGCGATCATCCTGTTGAGCGCCATCATCGCCGGCGCGGGAACGGATTACGCGGTCTTCCTGATCAGCCGCTACCACGACTACATGCGCCGCGGCGAGGACTCCGACGCGGCGGTGCGGCTGGCGCTGAACTCGGTGGGCAAGGTGATCACGGCATCCGCGGCCACCATCGGAATCACGTTCCTGGGCATCAGCTTCGCGAAGATGGGGGTGTTCTCGACCGTCGGCGTGTCATCGGCGGTCGGTGTCGGGGTGTCCTTCCTCGCCGCGATCACGTTGTTGCCGGCCATCATTGCGTTGGCCGGCCCTCGCGGTTGGATCACGCCGCGCCGCGAGCTGACCGCACGGTGGTGGCGGCGGTCCGGCATCCGCATTGTGCGCAGACCGCGGGCACATCTGGTGGCCAGCGTGTTGATCCTGATCCTGTTGGCCAGTTGTGTGGGGCTGGCGCACTACAACTACGACGACCGCAAGGCCGTCGCACCGGGAGCGCCGAGTTCGGTGGGTTACACAGCTCTGGAGCGGCATTTCGATCTCAACCAGTCCATTCCGTCCTACGTGCTGGTCCGCTCACCGCGCGATCTGCGTAACCCGCGGGCGCTCGCCGACCTCGAGCAGATGGCGGAGCGCATCAGTCAGGTGCCGAACATCGCGATGGTCAGCGGTATCACCCGGCCTCTGGGTGAGGTGCCGCAGGAGTTCCGCGCCACCTATCAGGCGGGCCTGGTCGGCGACCGGCTGGGCACCGGTTCGGCGATGATCGCCGACAACATGGGCAGCCTGAACCGGCTGGCCGGCGGCGCTGACACTTTGGCGAACAATCTCGGCGACGTGCGGGGTCAGGTCGGTCAGATCACCAGCAGCGTGCAGAGCGTGGTCGACGCGTTCGGCTCCATCAAGGGGCAATACGGCGGCGACAAGCTGGTCAAGAACGTCGAGGTCGCGACCAAGCTCGTCAACGCGGTCAACCGGCTCGGCAATTCGATGGGGGTGAGCTTCACGGCGGCCAGGGACATGTTCGCCTGGGTGGGCCCGGTGCTGGTCGCGCTGCACGGCAATGCGGTGTGCGACCTGGATCCGTCCTGCGCCGAGACCCGTGGGCACTTCCAGGCTTTGGTCGACGCGCGCAACGACGGCACCCTCGACGAGATCAATTCGCTGGCAACGCAATTGCAGTCGATGCAGGACAAGCAGTCCCTCAACGCGACGCTCAACCAGCTCAATGACGCGTTCGGCCGGCTGACGAAGCTGATGCACCAGATGGGGCTCGACTCGCCCGGCGGCGCGCAGGCGGGTACGACGAAGCTCCGGCAGGGCGCTGATCGCGCCGCCAGCGGAAGTCGGGAAGTGGCCAACGGCGTGGACCAGGTCGTCGACCAGATCAAGCTCATGCGGACCGGACTCGATCAGGCGGCCGCGTTCTTGCTCTCGATGAAGCAGAACGCCGCATCGCCGGCGATGGCGGGGTTCAACATTCCGCCGGAGGTCCTCGAGCTGCCCGATTTCAAGATGGCGTCGAAGATGTTCATCTCACCGGACGGGCACTCGGTTCGGTATCTGGTGCTGACCAAGCTCGACCCGTTCAGCGCCGCGGCGATGGATCAGGTCAACGCCATCAGGGACGCCGCCCGCAGCGCGCAGCCGAACACGTATCTGGCGGATGCCACTATCTCGATGGGCGGGTATCCCGCCGCGCTTCGCGACACCCGCGATTACTACCAGAAGGACATCCGCTTCATCATTGCGATCACGATGCTCGTGGTGCTGCTGACGTTGATGTTGTTGCTGCGTGCGGTGATAGCGCCGCTGTATCTGGTTGGTTCGGTGGTGCTTTCGTACTTCGCGGCGCTCGGTATCGGAGTACTGGTCTTCCAGTACCTGTTCCATCAGCAGTTGCACTGGACGGTGCCGCCGCTGGCCTTCGTCGTGTTGGTGGCCGTTGGCGCCGACTACAACCTGTTGTTCGCGTCGCGGCTGCGGGATGAGTCCGCGGACAGCACGCGCTATGGGGTGATCCGGACCTTGTCGTCGACCGGTGGCGTGATCACCGCGGCCGGATTGATCTTCGCGGCGTCGATGTGGGGTCTGTTGTTCTCCAGCATCGGTACCGTGGTTCAGGGCGGGTTCGTCATCGGCGCCGGAATCCTGCTGGACACATTCCTGGTCCGGACCGTGACCGTACCCGCCATGGCTACGCTGGTCGGAAAAGCGAATTGGTGGCCGTCACGATCGAGCTCGCAGGGGAGCGTCAAGGCATGAAGAAGCTACTCGCTGCGGCGACAACGCTGATCACGGTGTGCGCCACGGGCGGAATCGCGGCCGCCGACCAACCGTCACCGGGCGGGTCGCAGGGGGACGGCCCGACGCCGATCGGGACGCCCGGCCGGGGTTATGCCCTCGGCGGTGCGCACGTGCTCGGCATCCCCTACGACGAGTACATCCGCCGTACCGGCGCCCAGTGGTTCCCGGGTCTGGACCGGCAAATCGTGGACTACCCCGCCGGCCAGGTTCAGGGCCACACCCTGGAGCGGTTGTTCCCCGGTATTGGCAAGCTCGACGCCAACTTCCCGGGCCTGGGTATCGACGGCCCGAGCATCGGCGAATCGGTCGATGAAGGTGAGGGCAACGTCCTCCGGGCGGTTCAGGCGGGCGGCCCGGGTACCGCGATCGGTCTCTCGGAGGGCGCGATGGTGCTCAACGCCGTGCAGAACCGGCTTGCCACCGATCCGAATGCGCCGCCACCGGATCAGTTGTCCTTCGCCACGTACGGCGATCCGATTTCGCCGCACGCCTTCGGGGCGGGCTTCCTGGCCCAGAACTTCCCGGTAGGCAGTGTCGTTCCGGCATTGGACTACCGGATCCCTCCGCAGGTCGACAGCCAGTACGACTCGTACCGCTTCGTGTCGGCCTACGACAGCATCGCCGACTGGCCGGACCGCCAGGACAACTGGATGGCGCTGGCGAACGCGGTCGTGGGGCTGGCGACCGGTCACACCGCCGTCGCGTTCACCAACCCGAGTATGGTGCCGCCGCAGAACATCAGGACCACGGTCAACTCCCGGGGCGCGAAGACGACGACGTACTTGATCCCGGAACAGCACCTGCCGTTGGTGTTGCCGTTCAAGTACCTCGGAGTGGACGAAGGGACGCTCAGGCAGCTGGATGCGGTGCTGAAACCCTCGGTGGATGCCGGGTATTCGCGCAACGACGACCCGTTGACCGCGCCGATCGAGGTCGACCCCGTGAACGGTTACGACCCGGCCGCCGTCACGGCGCCGGCCACGCAGGCCGCGTTCGGTGGCGGCAGCGATCCGCTGTCGCAGCTGACGGCGGGGCTGCAGTACGTGTTGAACCACGGTCCCAGCGCGCACTGACCCAGACGGCCGACAGGTATCAGACGCCGAGAAGACCAGCGGCGAGCAGCACGACGCCGACCACGGCCAGTAGCACCGCCACCTCGCGGCGTCGTCGCGCCCGAACCCAGCCGTGTAGTCGGGTCATCGCCGCATGCGTGCGCTGCGGAGCCGCCAGGTAGGCCAGCAGCGGAATCTCGACGAGCGCGAAGGCGATGACGGTGAACGTGAGCAACGCACCGAGCCGTACCGCGGGATCCGCGGTGCCCGCCCCGATCACGGCCAGTGCCGCGAGGTAGTCCACCGACGGCAGCGCGATCCCCAAACCGGCGACTCCGGCCACCCACAGCGACGGACCGTCGAGCAGACGGCTCAACCAGGCCGGGACCGTCCGGTCGCGGCGGCCCTTGGTGACGGCCAGAATCGCCGCGGCCGCCAGGGCCAGCGCACCGATCACGACCTGCACCCGAGGGAGGGTGAAATGCGCCGAGGCCGGTATGTGCGATTCCAGCGCGAACAACACCACCGCGCCGACCGACAAACCCATCACGAAGCCGCCGCACAGGAACGCGGCCAACTGCAGATGCGGGCGGGGACGATTCAGCATCACCACCGACATGCCGATGCGAAACGGTTCCAGACTGACGGCCACGGCCATCACCAGCAGGGTGAACCACATCGGATGATCAGCTACGCATCCAACCGCACGAACTGTCCCTGGCGATACTGTTCGACGCAGGCGGCCCGTCGAATCTTGCCGCTGGTGGTGGTCGGCATCGATCCGGGCTCCACCAGGACGATATCGGCCACCTGAAGACCGTGGGCCCGCGAAATAGCCGCAACCACATCACTTTTGACGGCCTCGAGGTCGACATCGTCGCGATTCTTGAGTTCGACGACGGTGACCAGCTTTTCGGTCTCCTCATCGGACACCGCGATCGCCGCGACCCGGCCGCGGGTGATCTTCTGCACCGTGGCCTCGATGTCGTCGGAATAGTGGTTGCGGCCGCGCACGATCAGCATGTCTTTGATTCGTCCCACGATGAACAGGTCACCCTCGGAGACGAAGCCCTGATCGCCCGTCCGCAGCCAACCGGTGGTCGGGACGTCGTCCGCCGGCCGGGCCAACGTCGCGCCGAACGCGGAACCGGTCTGCTCGGGTTTGCGCCAATATCCGGCCGAGACGTTTTCGCCGTGCGTCCAGATCTCGCCGACGGTGCCGTCCGGGCATGTCTCGCAGGTATCGGCGTCGACGATCCGCACCAGCGGCGACACCGGCAGCTGGTACCGCAACAACTGGGTGCCACCGGGCTTACGAATCGCGTTGCCCTGGGTCAGTTCGTCGGCGTCGAACTCGACCACCTCGGGCACCCGATTCGCTCCGCCGCTGGCGACGTAGACCGTCGCCTCGGCCAGCCCGTAGGACGGTGCCACCATCTCGGGACGAAAACCGTTGGGCGCCAAGCGCTCATTGAACCGCACCAGGGTATCGGGATGGATTCGTTCGGCTCCGTTGATGATGCCGATGACCCGGCGAAGGTCCAGCCCTTCGAGCTCGTCATCAGTGGCGCGGCGTGCGGTGAGGTCGAACGCGAAGTTCGGTGCGCCGGACCACGACGTGTCGGAACGGGCCATCATCTGCAGCCAGCGCGCCGGCCGGCTCAGGAACGCGATCGGGCTCATCAGATCCGCAGGGTGTCCGCTGAGAATGGGCGCAGCGATCCCGAGCATCAACCCCATGTCGTGATAGAACGGCAGCCACGAAACGAGGCCGGCGCCCGGTGGGAATTTGCCGCCGTGGTGCGCCAGGTACTCGGCCATCAACTGCTCGAAGTTCGCCACCAGATTGCGGTGCGAGATCATCACGCCGGCGGGCAGCCGGGTCGATCCCGACGTGTACTGCAAATAGGCGATGTCGGGCCCGTCGGGCACGTCGGCAGCGCCGACCCCGGGTGCGTCGAGATCGAGGGTGTCCACCGCGATCGTGGCGATCACGGCGGCGCCGTCATCCACGTATTGCGCGGCCACCTCGAAGACTGCGGACGTGGTCAGCACGACTGTCGGCGACGTGTCCGTCACCACCGCGCTGACCCGTTCGTCATGCGAACCCGGCACGGGCACTGAGAGCGGAACGGCGATGAAGCCGGCCTGCATGGCACCGAGGAACGCGACGATGTAGGCCAGGCCCTGCGGCGCGATGATCAGGGCCCGATCGCCCGGGACGCCCTGCTGGCTGATCTCCTGCGCGACGTTGAGGGTGCGGCGGTACAGCTGAGACCAGGTCAGAGTTTCGGCGACGCCGTCCCAATCCCGGTCGTAGTCGGTGAAGGTGAAGGCGACGTCGTCTGGCGTCGTACTGGCGCGCTCACGCAGCACGGACAGGATGGAGACGTTCGGCACTGCCCAAGGCTACTCAACGATGATGTGAGCTGTGACCGCCCCTAGGAGTCTCAATTGTCCTCTGGGCGGGATTCATTCTGGCCGCGTCCGGGCGCGACGTGGGAAGATGTCCGTGTTATGAGCAACACAGAGCTGAGCCCCGCCTCGCTGCGTGAGGCGTTCGGCCACTTCCCCTCCGGTGTCATCGCGATCGCCGCGGAAGTCGACGGCCTCCGGGTGGGCCTGGCTGCCAGCACCTTCGTGCCGGTGTCGCTGGACCCGCCGCTGGTCTCGTTCTGTGTGCAGAACAATTCCGAGACCTGGCCCAAGTTGAAGGACCTGCCGTCCTTGGGCATCAGCCTGCTCGGCGAATCGCACGACGCCGCCGCCCGTACCCTGGCGGCCAAGACCGGCGACCGCTTCGCCGGGTTGGAGACACACTCTCACTCCAGCGGTGCGGTGTTCGTGCACGGCACCAGCGTGTGGATGCAGAGCTCGATCGATCAATTGGTGCCGGCCGGCGACCACACCATCGTGGTACTGCGGGTCCAGGACATCACCGTTCATGACGTGCCGCCGATTGTGTTCCACCGCAGCACATTTCGCAGACTGGGCATTTAGCCCAGCCCGATCTTCACCTTCGGTCAGCGCTTCTCGGCGAGTTCGTCGCGATAGTCGGCGACGCGCTGTTCGAGTTCCTCCGCATCGGCGGTCCGACCCTGCTTGCGGGCCAGCTCGGCGCGGGCGGACAGCTCGCGGATCGCGGTGCGGATGTCGTTGATGCTGTGGACTGTCCCCATGTGTTCGAGGCTACTCACGCTTGCGCCAACGAGAATCTTCACCGGTGAGCAGTCCCCGCAAGCGGGGGGCCCAGCAAACGCCCTCGAACACTCAGCGTGTCGGGGGCGTTCGCGTCTGCTCGCGCGAGGGAGCTACTTCTTGCGGAACAAGATGTTGCCGAGCCACACGACCGGGTCGTACTTCTTGTCGGCGACGCGCTCCTTCATCGGGATCAGCGCGTTGTCGGTGATCTTGATGTGCTCGGGGCATACCTCGGTGCAGCACTTGGTGATGTTGCAGAAGCCGAGGCCGTTCTCTTCCTGGGCCATGTCGCGACGGTCGATGGTGTCCAGCGGATGCATCGACAACTCAGCCTGGCGCATCAGGTAGCGCGGGCCGGCGAACGACTTCTTGTTCTCCTCGTGGTCACGGTTGACGTGGCACACGTTCTGGCACAGGAAGCATTCGATGCACTTGCGGAACTCTTGGCTGCGGTTCACGTCCTCCTGCTGCATCCGGTAGTCGCCGGGCTGCAGGTCCTTCGGGGGAGTGAACGACGGGATCTCCCGCGCCTTCTCGTAGTTGAAGGACACATCGGTGACCAGGTCGCGCATCACCGGGAACGTTCGCAGCGGAGTGATCGTGACGACCTCGTCCTCATCGAACGTCGACATCCGGGTCATGCACATGAGCCGCGGCCTGCCGTTGATCTCGGCGGAACACGAACCGCACTTGCCGGCTTTGCAGTTCCACCGCACGGCGAGGTCGCCGGCTTGGGTGGCCTGCAGCCGGTGCACGATGTCGAGGACCACTTCGCCGTCGTTGACCTCGACGGTGTAGTCCTGCAGGTCGCCGCCGTCCTCGTCGCCGCGCCAAACCCGCAGTTTTGCGTCGTAAGCAGCCATTCTCAGCCCTTCCGGTCAGGGTGCTCGGCCAGTTGATCTTCGGTGTAGTACTTCTCGAGCTCGCTCAACTCGAACGTGGCCAGCAGATCGGGCCGCATCACGGGCTGCTGTTCGGGCGTCACCGTCACGTCGGGCACGACCGCGTCCGCTTCGCCCGGCGCGACTCGGCACACCAGCAGCTTGTTTCGCCAATGCGAATCCATCTTGGGGAAGTCGTCGCGGGTGTGTCCGCCACGGCTTTCCGTGCGCGCCAGCGCCGCCTTGGCCACGCACTCGCTGACCAGCAGCATGTTGCGCATGTCGATCGCCAGGTGCCAGCCGGGATTGAAGAGGCGGCCGCCCTCGACGACGACGTTCGCGTAGCGGGCTTTGAGCTCGTCGATCTTGGCCAGCGCCTCTTCGAGTTCACCCTCCTTGCGGATGATGCCGGCCAGGTCATTCATCGACTGCTGCAGCTCGGCGTGCAGGGTGTAGGGGTTTTCGGGGTTGTCCTTCGGCTCGAACGGCGCGAGCGCCAGCTTGGCGGCCTCGTCGACCGCCGCGTCCGACACCGCGGGACGCTCCGAGAGCGCCCGCACGTAGTCGGACGCACCGAGCCCGGCGCGCCGGCCGAACACCAGAAGGTCCGACAGCGAGTTACCGCCGAGCCGGTTGGAGCCGTGCATACCGCCTGAGCACTCGCCCGCGGCGAACAGGCCCGGCGTGGCGCCCGCGCCGGTGTCGGGATCGACCTCGATACCACCCATCACGTAGTGACAGGTCGGACCGACTTCCATCATGTCTTTGGTGATGTCGACCTCGGCCAGCTCGATGAACTGGTGGTACATCGACGGCAGTCGGCGCTTGATCTCCTCGGCGGGCATGCGGGAGGCGATGTCGAGGTAGACGCCGCCGTGCGGGGTGCCGCGGCCGGCTTTGACCTCGTCGTTGATGGCACGGGCAACCTCGTCGCGAGGCAGCAGGTCAGGCGTGCGGCGTGCCGAGTCGTTGTCCTTGAGCCACTGATCGGCTTCTTCCTCGGATTCGGCGTACTGCCCCTTGAACACGTCGGGGATGTAGTCGAACATGAACCGCTTGCCTTCGGAGTTCTTCAGAACACCGCCGTCACCGCGGACACCCTCGGTCACGAGGATGCCCTTGACCGACAGCGGCCAGACCATCCCGGTCGGGTGGAACTGGATGAACTCCATGTTGATCAGGCCGGTACCCGCGCGCAGGGCGAGCGCGTGCCCGTCGCCGGTGTACTCCCACGAGTTCGACGACACCTTGAACGACTTACCGATGCCGCCGGTGGCGAGCACCACGGCGGGCGTCTCGAACAGGATGAACTTGCCGGTCTCGCGCCAGTAGCCGAAGGCGCCGGCGATCTTGTCGCCGTCCTTGATCAGATCAGTGATCGAGCACTCGTGGAAGACCTTGATCCGGGCCTCGTAGTCGCCGAGCTCCTTCTTGTCGTCCTGCTGCAGCGACACGATCTTCTGCTGCAGGGTCCGGATGATCTCCAGACCGGTGCGGTCACCGACGTGCGCCAGGCGCGGGTAGGTGTGGCCGCCGAAGTTGCGCTGGCTGATCTTTCCGTCTTTGGTGCGATCGAACAGCGCGCCGTAGGTCTCCAGCTCCCAGACCCGGTCCGGGGCTTCCTGGGCGTGCAGCTCGGCCATCCGCCAGTTGTTCAAGAACTTGCCGCCGCGCATGGTGTCACCGAAGTGCACCTGCCAGCTGTCCTTGGTGTTGACATTGCGCATCGCCGCCGCGCAACCACCCTCGGCCATGACGGTGTGTGCCTTGCCGAACAGTGACTTCGTCACCACGGCAACCTTGAGACCACGTTCCCGGGCCTCGATCACCGCTCGTAGGCCTGCGCCGCCGGCACCGATCACGACCACGTCGTAGGAATGCCGTTCGACTTCCACCGTCATTTGACCTCGCTCAAGCTATGGGTTTGAAAGTTCTTCTCAGCCAACAAATCTCAGGTCAGAGATGGTGCCGCTGGCCACCAGCATGACGTAGAAATCGGTGAACATCAGGGTGCCGAGCGTGATCCACGCGTACAGCTTGTGCCGGGTGTTCAGCCTGCTGACCTGGGTCCAGATCCAGTACCGGACCGGATGCTTGGAGAAGTGCTTGAGCCGCCCACCGGTGACGTGCCGGCAGGAGTGGCAGGACAGCGTGTAGACCCACAGCATCACCACGTTGCCGACGAGAATGATGTTGCCCAGGCCGAATCCGAAGCCACCGGGGCCGGTCTCGGAGTGGAACGCCACGATCGCGTCGTAGGTGTTGATCAGCGAGATGATGCCGGCGATGTAGAAGAAGTACCGGTGGGTGTTCTGGATGATCAGCGGAAAGCGGGTCTCGCCAGTGTATTTCGCGTGCGGCTCGGCCACGGCGCAGGCAGTCGGGGACTGCCACACCGAGCGGTAGTAGGCGCCGCGGTAGTAGTAGCAGGTCAACCGGAACAGAAGCAGGAAGGGCAGCGACAGGAAGGCGTACGGCAGCAGAGACAGTAGCCCGGTCGTGGGCAGGATCTGCGGCCAGAAGTCGCTTGCCTCACCGCATGCCTTGCTCAGGCACGGCGAATAGAACGGCGTGAGGTAGTGGTACTGCGGGACGAAGAAGTGGTCCCGCTGGAACGCGCGCACCGTCGCGTAGATGACGAAAGCGGCGAATCCGAGGTCCGTCCAGATCGGCGCTTTGAGCCAATTGTCGGTCCGCAACGTGCGTTGCGGTATCTGGGCACGGCCGGGTGAGAAGACGCCGGTCTTCGGGCGGTTAGCCGCAGGTGCGCTCATCTACTGTGATCCCCTTCGCATGAACTCATCGGAGGGTACCCAGATCACGGCACCCGGTTAAATTCGGGTCAGCGGCGGTTGTGCCCGCCCACGCCCTCGTCGTCGACGTCGCGCCAGAAGGCGGAGTCGTAAGGGGTGTCGGGGATTCCGATCTTCTCGGTTGACGACACGGCCGTTTGCTGGGTTAGGGCAAGCTCATTGGCGTCGATATCGAGAAGTTCCACGTCATTGAGGATGCGCTCGGCGTCGTTGACGATTCTGCGCATTGCCGGACTGTCGGCGTAACGGCTCTTCAAGGAGCTCACGCAGCGCCGCAATCCACCGATCAGATGGTGAAGTTCGGCCAATTCTGTGGTGGTGGACAAGGGGACCTCCCTGGGCTGAAGGTGTTATGGATCACAGTACGACACCCGATGCTAGCCACATTGGGATCTCAACGTGAGACAGGTCACGTCGGAAATGGCGTTGCGGCAGTCGTGGTGCACAGCCCAGGATCAAGCCGACAGATAGGGGACCTGGTGTCCGATACGAGCAGTCTTGCCAAGCATGCCGACGCACTCCTGGCTCTGCATCAGCCGGGCAATCCGGTGGTGTTGCCGACGGTGTGGGACGCGTGGTCGGCGAATCTGGCGGTGGCGGCCGGATTCGCGGCGCTGACCGTCGGCAGCCATCCGATGGCCGATTCCGTCGGCAAGCCAGACGGCGAGGGTATGAGCTTCGACGATGTCGTCGCCCGCGTCACTCAGATCACCTCGGCGGTGGACGTGCCGGTCTCGGTGGACATCGAATCCGGCTACGCGCAGCCGGCCGAGCGCATCGTCGACGGTCTGCTGAGCGCCGGCGCGGTGGGCCTCAATATCGAGGACACCGTGCACAGCGAGGGCAAGCGACTGCGATCCTCAGCCGAGCATGCCGAACTGGTGGGCGCGCTGCGTGCCGCCGCCGACAGTGCCGGGGTGCACGTGGTGGTCAACGCCCGCACCGACCTGTTCCTGCGCAATGACGGCGACGACGCCGACCGGGTGGACCGGGCGATCGCCCGGCTGGCCGAGGCGGCGGCCGCCGGAGCCGACGTGCTCTACCCGGTGGGCCGTCATGAACCGGAGACGTTGCGCCGCTTGGCAACTGAGCTGCCACTGCCGATCAATGCGATCGCGCTGCCGGAGTCCGACGACCCGGCGTCGTTCGGGCCGCTGGGGGTGGGGCGGATCAGCTTCGGGCCGTTCTGGCAGCGGGCGCTGAGTGTGCGGGCCAGCGAAATACTGGACCGCTGGCGCTAGCAGTTCCACTGAGCGTGGGGGTTGCCGTCGAGAATCCGCGAAAACTCGACGACAACCCGCACGCTCGGCGCGGTTCCTAGGCCTGCGCCGGCATCGCCGCTGTGTCCGCGTCGTCGCTGGGGCGCTTGCGAGGCTGTGGTGGCAGGAAGTGGTAGTCGCCTCGGGGGTAGACCACCTGCGGCCACCAGAACCACCGGCCCAGCATCGTCGCGATCGACGGCATCAGCAGTGACCGCACGATGAAGGTGTCGATCAGCAGGCCGATGGCGATGGTCGAACCCATCTGGGCCAGCACCACCAGCTTGCTGAACATCATGCCGGCCATGGTGGCGGCGAACACCAGACCGGCCGACGTCACGACGCTGCCGGTGCCGGCCATCGACCGGATGATGCCGGTCTTCAAACCGGCATGGATCTCATCCTTGAACCGTGAGACCAGCAGCAGGTTGTAGTCCGACCCCACCGCCAACAGGATGATGACGGACATCAGCATGACCAGCCACTGCACCTGGATCCCGAACAGGTCCTGCCAGAGCAGCACCGAGATACCGAACGACGCCGCGATCGAGCTGCCTGCCGTACCGACGATCACCAGTGCGGCGACCACACTGCGGGTCAGGATCAGCATGATCATGAAGATCAGCGTCAGCGACGACACCACCGCGATCAGCAGGTCGTACCGCGCGCCGTCGGACATGTCCTTGTAGGTCGCCGCCACGCCACCGAGATAGATCTTGGCGTTCGACAGCGACGACATCTTCAGCGCCTCTTGGGCGGCTTTGCGTTCGGAGTTGACGCGGGCGATGCCGTCCACTGTCGCGGGGTCACCCTCGTGGGTGATGAACATGCGGGTCGACTTGCCATCCGGCGAGAAGAACATCTTCAGGCCGCGCTCGAAGTCGGGATTCTGGAAGGCTTCCGGCGGAAGGAAGAACAGGTCGTCGTTCTTGGCCTGGTCGAAACTCTCACCCATCGCCAGGGCGGTGTCGTTGGACGCCTGCATCTGGTCCAGCAGGGCCTTCTGCGAGTTGTACGACGCCAGTGCCAGATCCCGGCTGACCTTCATCGACGCGATCGTCTGGGGGAGCAGCGCGGTCAGCTGTGGCGCGATCGCGGCCAGCTGATCGGTATTGCCCTGCACGCCTTGGGTTTTGTCGGTCACCTCGTCGATTCCGTCGAGGGAGTCGAACAGCGACCGGGCCGCGGCGCACAACGGGATGTCGTAGCAGTGCGGTTCCCAGTAGAAGTAATTGCGCATCGGCCGGAACTGATCGTCGAAATTCGCGATGTTGTCCCGCAACTGCTTGGTGGTCTCCAGCAGATCCTGGGAGCGGGCAGCGGAGTCCTGGGTGAGCTGCGTCTGCTTCAGGGACAGCTGGTATTGCTTCTCCAGGATGTCGATCGAGACGTTCATCGAGTCAACCGTTTTCAGCTGGTTGTTCAGCTGATCGCGCTGGAACGGCAGGTTCATGTTGCTCGTCTGGCCCTGGATGCTCGTCTGGAAGGGGATCGAGCTGTGCTGGATCGGGATACCCAGCGGCCGGGTGATGCTCTGCACCATCGCGATGCCCTCGGTGTGCATCACATTGCTGGCGATCTTGTTCAGCACCAGCATGTCCGCGGAATTGCGCATGTCGTGGTCGGCTTCGACCATGAGGATGTCCGGATTCATCCGGGCTTCGGTGAAGTGTCGATTGGCCGCGGCGAAGCCTTGATTGGCCGGCGCGTCTGCAGGGAGGTAGTGCTGGTCGTTGTAGGCCGGCTTGTATCCCGGGATGGCCACGATGCCGATCAGCACCACAAACAGGCTTGCCACGAAAATCGGTGCGGGCCAGCGGACCACCGCGGTGCCTACGCGCCGCCAGAATCTGCTGTGGGCGGGTCGCTTCGACTCGTACAGCCCGACCCGGCTGCCCAGGTAGAGCACGGCCGGACCGAGGGTGACCGCGATCGCCACAATCACCAGCATGCCGATCGCGACGGGCGCGCCCATGGTGGTGAAGTAGGGCAGGCGCGCGAACGACAGGCAGTACGTCGCACCTGCGATCGTCAGTCCAGAGCCGACGATGACGGGCGCGACGGATTTGAACGTGGCGTAGTAGGAGTCGTCGCGGTCCAATCCCAAGGCCCGGTCTTCGCGATATCGGCCGAAGATGAAGATGCCGTAGTCGGTGGCGGCCGCGATCGCCAGCATCGTGAGGATGTTGCCGGCGAAGGTGGTCAGCCCGAACGCGCCGTGCAGAGCCAAAAGTGACACCACGCCACGGGCGGTCAACAATCCCAGGAACGTCAGGAACAGCTGGATCAGCGTGGTCCGGATCGATCGGTAGACGATCAGCAGCATGCCCGCGATCGCGGCCAGAGTGATCAGGGTGATCATCGCGAGGCTGGCGTTACCGATCACATGCAAGTCGTCGGTGAGCGCTGCCGGTCCGGCGACGTACGCCTGGACGCCGGGCGGTGCCGGGGTCTCCTTGATGACCTTGCGAACCTCGTCAACGCCTTCGTTGGCCAGCGTCTGGCCCTGCTCGCCGGCGAGGTTGATCATCACGTAAGACGCTTTGCCGTCGGCACTTTGGGCCCCGGCTGCCGTGAGCGTGTCACTCCAAAAGTCTTGGATGTGCTGGATGTGCTCGGGGTCTTGTTCCAGCTTGCGGATGATCTCGTCGTAGTACTGGTGGGCGTCCGGACCGAGGGGCTTCTGGCCCTCGATGACGACCATGATCGTGCTGTTGGAGTTGAACTCTTTGAAGTTGGCGCCCATCAACTTCATCGCCTTCATCGACGGTGCGTCTTCGGGTGCCATTGGCGCCGAGTGCATCTCGCCGACGACTTCGAGCTGCGGCGCAACGACGTTGACCAGGACGGCCATCGCGATCCAGAACAGGATGATCGGCAGCGCGAGGATGCGCAGCAGGTGCGGGACGACCGGCCGCTTCGGCTGGCTGGCGGGTTCGGGCGCGGTGACGGTGTGGGTCATGCCGACTTCACCAGGCAGTAGGTCTGGGCGTTGACGCCATCGGCCGATTGCTCTTCACGGACGGTTCCGTTCACAGTGACGCGGCATCCAATCTGATCTCCGTCGGTCCGCGCCATGAGGCTCGCGCTGACAGCGGGCAAAGTTGTCGACAGGGTGATCGACCACGGCAGCGGGACGGTGATGGTGTGCACCTTGGCTTCCGGGTCGAAATAACTGATCTGGGCGTTGGTTCCGGGGGCGCCGTAGACGTCGTAGACCATGACCTTGGGGTTGAACTGGACGATCTCGATGCCCGAGCCGGCTCCGGCGTTCAGGTCCTGGGACGCGAACATCTTGTGCAGTCGCGAGACGACGAGGCCCGAAACGGACAACACCACTATGAGAATCAACGGTATCCAGATGCGCTTGAGCACGCGGCCGACCGGAATAGCCTTCACCCCAACACCTTCCGTCACCTGCCCGGCCGCGGCGCGGCCGGCCCTTCTTTTGCCAGCTCTGAAGCACCGTCTGTTCCGCAGTCGGCATTCGCGACGAGCCGGCCGATGAGCGGCAGCGCCACCCGCGCCGATAGCCACAGCGCCGACTGCTCTTCGGCAGTCAGAGTCGTCATCAATGCCGCCAGGCGTTTCCGGCGTAGACGCTTGCGATCATCGAGCAACGCCTGGCCCTCGGTGGTGATTCCGATCAGGCAGGCCCGGCCGTCGTCAGGGTCGGGCAGCCGGGTCACCAACCCGGCGCGTTCCAGCCGCTGGACCAATTGGGTCATGGACGGCTGACTGACACCTTCCTTGCTCGCCAGCGTGGTCAATCGGACAGGGCCCTCGCGGTACACCCGGTTCATCGTGAACGCGGCAGAGGCGCTGAGATCGGCGCGGTCGCTGAGAAATCGGATGGTCAAGTCCATCGCCTGGTCGAGGGCATCGCCAACGCAATCGCTGACCTCGAGATCGGTCAGCTGTTTTGCCACCGGGTATCTATATCACGAAGGCTATATAGCGGCAATCGGAGCCTGCCCGTCCCGCGATCCGGGCAAGATTCCCGCCTCGTCGACGCTGTCCAGCGTGGATGTCTGTCGGTTGGGCGGTGAGCTGACGAAGACAAGGGTGGCCAGTTGTATGCCCTTGCCTATCTATCGAGCGCTTACCAGACGTCGCCGGGACGCCAGTCGCACGTCAGTTCCGCCGTGGCATCGACCTCGACGTCGACCGGCAGCACGAAGATCGAACCGTCGTCATCCGGTGTGCGAGCCGGGCCGTTCGGCGCCAACACCGATGTCGGCCCCTGCCAGTGCAGCCACCCGCGGGGCCGGTAGATCGTCTCGCCGAGCGGGGTCGAACTGAGGGCACCGATTTGATAGGCGCCACGGATCACCTGCTCGATCGCGTCGAGCACGGCATGGGCCAGTCCTTGCCCCCGCCAGTCGTCGCGCACCGCGACGGCCTCGACGTAGCCACAGCGCAATGCCGTCCCGCCGTGGAGCAGTCGGCGCTGAACGACCGACGCGTGGGCGATCAGCGCGCCGCGGTGGGCGATGATCGCGTGCATCCCGCCCAGCGCGTGTTCCCAGTCCGAGTCGGTGAATTCGGCCGGGCCGCCGAACGCATCGGTGAGCATTTGCCGGGCGCTCAGGCGGGTCGCGGCATCCAGGTCGCTGGTGTGGATCAGCCGGGCGGTGTGGACCTGCGCGTGCACACCCTCAGCTCTACCAGTCCGGGGAGCCGTCCGCTGGGATACGGGGTGCGGTCCAGCGCAGTCGCACGGATTGGCCGGCCCGGATCTGCGCCACCGTGTCGGTATCGGCGTCGGTGACCACGCCGATGACGGGGTAGCCCCCGGTCACCGGGTGATCGGGGCCCAGGATCACCGGCTGACCGTTGGGCGGCACCTGAATTGCGCCGCGAGTGGCCCCTTCGCTGGGCAGCTGGCGGTCAGGCCATCGGTATGTCAAGGGGAGCCCGCTCAGCCGCATGCCGACTCGGTCGCTTCGGTCGGTGGCGACCCACTCGGTATGGACCAGAGCGTCCGGCACGGCGAACCAGTTGTCGCGCGGTCCCGGCACGACGCGCAACTCGATCCGGCCGGCGGCGATCGCGGCCACCGGCGCCTGGTCGAGCTCGGGGTACCGCCCGCTCGGGGTGCCCACCGGAAGTACGTCGCCCGCGCGCACTGGTCGGGGCCCGATGCCCGACATCGTGTCGTAACTGCGCGAGCCCAACACCGGTTCGACGTCGATCCCGCCGCGCACCGCCAGGTAACTACGCACGCCGGCGTGCGGTACGCCGAGAGAGACCACTTCTCCGGCGCGGACGCGATGAACACTGTTGGTGCCGAAAGGAATTCCACCAACCGCGGGATCGGCGTCGGCGCCCGTCACGGCGATGTCGACGTCGCCGCCCTGTACCCGTGCGGCGAATCCGCCCATGGTGATCTCCACCGTGGCCCGGTCGTCGGGGTTGGCCACCAGGCGGTTGGCCAACCGGTGTGCGCCACGGTCAGCCGCCCCTGAGTGGGTCACCCCGACGTGCGCCAGACCGGGCCGGCCGAGATCTTCCAGCAGCGCCAGGGGGCCGGTCCGCAGGACTTCGAGCGTGATCATGGGCGACCTGGCGTGATCGCCCGGAATCGCACCCACATGCCGGGCACGAGCAGCGCAGGCTGCGGGCGCCCGATGTCCCACAACACCGCGTCGGTGCGTCCGATCAGCTGCCAGCCACCGGGCGAGGACCGTGGATAGATTCCGCTGAAATCGCCTGCCAGGCCGACCGATCCGGCAGGCACCGCAGTGCGGGGATCGCTGCGCCGTGGCACCGTCAGGCGGGAGTCTCCCCCGATGAGGTAGGCGAAACCCGGTGCGAATCCGCCGAATCCGACTCGCCACGGTGTTCTGGTGTGCGCCTCGATCACCTCGGCGGTTGTCATGTCGGTGTGCGTCGCGACGTCGACGAGGTCTGGTCCGTCGTAGATCACGTCGATCGTGACGTCGGCCTCGCCGCTCGGATGGTGATCGACGCCAACGGAGTCGATGCGCAGGCGGGTGAGGCGCCGGCGCGTCGGCGCCTGGTCAGCCGGGTCGGCGAGGGTCAGTAGCACGGTGCCGGCCGTCGGCACGATGTCCAGGACGCCGGGTAACCGTGCCTCGCGCAGGCTGGCGGCCAGTGCCAGCACCGCGTCGGTGGACGGGCATTCCAGCAGCAGCGCTCGGTCGCCATAATCGCGAATTGTGTTGGACACCAAGAGTTTTGTCGCCCTTGCCGAAGATCAGACCATCATGGTGTAGGTCGGCTCGTTGCGCTTGATGTATCCGATGACCCGGTACGTCACCGGCAGCATGACCACTTCCACAGCCGTCTTGTAGACCCAACCCAGCGCGGTGTAGGTGACGAAGTCGCCGAAGCTGGTGATGCCGATGGCGCCGGCGGCGATGCTGCAGAAGACCAGCGTGTCGCCGAGCTGGCCGGCGAAGGTCGAGCCGACCAGGCGCGCCCACAGGTGCTTTTCCTTGGTGCGCTCTTTGATCTTGACGACGGTCCACGCGTTGATGGTCTGGCCGACGATGAACCCGGCCAAGCCGGCGATGATCAGCTGGGTGTAGGCGTGGACGACGTTTTCGAAGTGTTCCTGGTTGGTGTAGAAGTCGGCCGATGGGAGATAGATCGTCACCCAGAACGCCAGCGCCGCCAGGATGTTCATGGCGAAGCCGAGGATGATGGCCCGGCGTGCGGCTTTGAACCCGTACACCTCGGACAGCACATCGCCGATCACGTACGTCAGCGGGAAGACGATGAAACCGCCGTCGGTGATGATCGACCAGTGTCCGATGACGGGCCCGAATGCGACACCCTTGGTGGCGGTCACATTGGAGATGATCACCAGAGCCGTGAAGACCGAAACGAAGACGGGATAGTAGCGAGAACCGACCTGTGCGAATCCGGGAGTGGGAACGTCGGCGCGTGCGGTGGCCTGGCTGCTTGTCACAGGTGCTATCCAAGCACGGCAGGTCAGGCCAGCGCGCGTGAGAGCAGCGGCGGCAACTGATCGGCCACCACCGGATAGGACAGCGGCGAGGCGAACGCGATCGCCCCGGCGAGGTCCTGGCCGGTGAACACGTTCCGAGTGGCCAGCTTGGCGACCCCGGGATCGGCGGACAGCGCAGCTTGGTCCGCGTCGCTCTCGGTGGACCAGATCAGCACGTCGGCCGAGTCGAGGGCGTCGGCGAGCTTGTCGCGGGGGATGGCCGCCCTGTGGTCGTCGACGGCATATGCGGCGATGCTGCCCGCGATCTGGAAGCCCATCGCGGTCAGGAAGTCGGTACGCCAGCCGGGCAGCGTCGCGGTCATCGTGCCACCGGCGAAGCTGCCCGCCAGCAGCACCGCTTTCTTGTCTTTGAAACCGGGGTTGTTCTTGGCGATGTCGGCGAACTTGGCGTCAACGTCGGAAATCAGCTGCTTCATCTGCTTGCCCTGGAACACCGCGGTTCCCACCGCGGTGGCCTGATCCTTCCACGGTTCGAAGAAGGCGTCGTCGTCGGACTGGGCGATGGTCGGCGCGATCGCCGAGAGCTTTTTGTACGTGTCGGAGTCGAGCCCGGCGTTGACGGCAACGATCAGGTCGGGTTTGAGCGCCGCGATCTGGTCGACCTGAATTCCGTTGTCCAGGTTGAGGACAACGGGCTGGGCCGACCCGAGCTTGGCCCGGGCCCACGGCCACACGCCGAGAGGTTGGTCACCGAACCAGTTGGTCACCGCGACGGGGACCACCCCGACCGCCAGCAGATCGTCCTGCTCGGTGAAGCCGGCGCTGACGACACGTTTCGGCGGTGCGGTGATGGTGGTTTCGCCGAAGATGTGCTTGATGGTCACCGAGGTGGGGTTGGCGTCGTCGCCGGATCTGTTCGGCGAGCAGGCCGCCGCGACCAGCACCCCCGCCGCTCCGGCTGCTCCCAGGAATCCACGCCTGGTCCACTGCGCGCTCACGGCGCGAGATTAACCCACCACCAGCGAGATGCCGAGTCCAATCATTGCGGCGGCAATCAGACCGTCGAGGATCCGCCACGTCAGCGGAGTGGCGAACAACCCGGCCAGCCGGCGCGCGCCGAACCCCAGGCTGAAGAACCAGACGACGCTGGCGGTCACCGCGCCGATGCCGAACAACCACCGGCTCTCGGCGTGCTGATTGGCCAACGTTCCCAGCAGCACGACGGTGTCCAGGTATACGTGCGGGTTGAGAAAGGTCATGGCCAGGCATGTCAGCAGCACCGAGAGCAGCCGGGTGGAGCCGTTCTGCGCCGGCGCCATGCCGGCCGATTTCAGGGCGCGGCGTGCCGCCATGGCGCCGTAGCAGAACAAGAAGGCGGCCCCGCCGATCTTGGCCACCGTGACGGTGTTCGGGTGCGCGGTGATGATGGCACCGATGCCCGCGATGCCGGTGGTGATGAGCAGCAAGTCGGAGATCGCGCACACGCTGACCACAGCGAGGACGTGCTCACGCCGGATTCCCTGGCGCAGGACGAACGCGTTCTGTGCGCCGATGGCGGCGATCAGCGTGAACGACGTCAAGAATCCGACGATGAGCGGCGAGGTCATGCCTCGACGGTAAGAAGGACCACCGCAACAGTCCAGCTAAAGTTGCTTGCGGTAGTTAAGCGCCGCTAATGCGACAGTGACGTCAGCAGATGGCGGCGGCGGCGATGAGTCCGAACGCGATGAGCACGATGCTCAGCACGAACGCTGCGTGACCCATCGACAGGGCGACGACCACGCCGACGACACCGGCGACGAAGATCGCGACCATGAGGAAAGCCATCAGTCCGGTGTGCGGGTTGATGGCAGCGCGGGGGAGCGGCACGACTCTCGGTCCTTGAGGACGTTCCATGCCCGTCATCCAACACCTCCGTATGTGACTTAGTTCATCATCCTAGGAATAGGTGATGCGGATCACAAGCAGCGCGAGGTCACGATTGTCGGGTCGGCGTCGGGGTGCAGCTAGAGGCCGGCCCGCTCCAAGGCGTCGTCGAACTCCTCTGCGGCCGCCTTGTCGCTCTTACCGTCGGCGATCGCCTGCTGATACATCGCAAGGAAGTCAGGTCCGAGCAGCGCGAACCGCGCGTCCCAGGCAGCCGAGTCCTGTCGCCAGTACCCCATGACGTCGTACTGGTCGATGGTCCAGCCGCTGCGGCGCAGATGCTTGCGGACCTCCCGCGATGCGCCCGCCTCGCCGCCGAACCAGCAGTAGCCGTCCGCCGGGAGCTCGAGGTCGCGGACCAGCTGCGCGAGCCGGCTCGCCGCGACGCCGTTGCCGCTGTCCAGGCTGGGTATCAGCGTGACTTCGGGCCGGGTCGGCAGATAGTCGAGATCGTGGTGGTCGAGTGCTTCGACCACCACGGTGGTGGAGACGGCCGGTGCAGACTCGGCCATGATGCGGGCGAGCGCGGGTAGCCCGGCAAGGTCGGCGACCAGCAGCTGGAACGTCGTACTCGCCGGCGGCCGGTACCACGCGCGGGCATGGTCGAGGCCGACACGATCGCCCGCGCTGACGGTCTGCGCCCACACGCTGCCGGGACCGCCGGGGTGCACCAGGATGTCGAGGTCGATGAGGTCTCCGGCATGGCGGCGCACGGAGTAGGTGCGGCCGTTGTTCGGGGACGCCGCGTCGAAGTACACCCCGACGGCGCAATCGGCGCCCGGCGCGACGGCCAGCGATTCGGGGGTGTCCACGCGCAGCCTGACGCGACGCAGCCGCGGGTTCGGTGCGAACGTCTCGACGACGGTCGCGGGCGTGAAGCTCATCAGACCGCCCCGGCCGCTCCGAGCGTGGTGGCGGTCAGCGTGGCGACGAGGGTGTGTTCGTCGGTGTCGATGTCGCCGTGCAACCAGGCGGCGATGAGCTCCGTGGCGGCGGTGACCATCGTCCTGGTCGCAAGCAGGCGGTCCACCGACGGCTTCGGCGGTCCCTCGAACGGCATTGCTTCGGCGGCGATGCGTTCGGTGAACGCACTGATCTCCCGTTGCTGGAGATGACGTAGCCGCGGGAATCCAGGCGACTCCATGTAGAGGCGCGCGTCGGCTGCGCTGGCCACCAATGTCTGCACCACGATGCGCAGCACACCGTGGGCGCGCTCGGGCTTGGGAACGGTGGCCAGCACCACCTCCATCGCAGCCTTGAGCCTGCTGTACAGGTCTTCGGCACAGGCGTCCAGTAGATCGTCCTTCGTGCTGAATTCGGCATAGAAATAGCGCTTGCTCAGTCTCGCCCGCTGGCACACCAGGTCGACGGTCAGCGGCGCGATGCCCATCTCGGCGATCAGGTCGCGCGCGGCGTCGAGTAGCCGGGCACGGCGCTCCTGCGAGCGCTGCAGTGAACTGAGCCCGCCGTAGGTGCGTCCTTCGACAACCATGACGCCATCTTGACCCATCGTGTGGGCCGCGCCATAATCCAGAACGAATCCGTTCCAGATTACCCGCACGGCGCAAGGAGTCACCGATGACGACCCGGATCATGGATGAAGCGGCGCGCGTCCTGGCCAACCCACAGGCCTATACCGACGAGGCGGGGCTCCACGGCGCACTCGCGCACCTGCGCGCGCACGCCCCCGTGTCGTGGGTGGACGTCGAGGGATACCGGCCGTTCTGGGCGATCACCAAGCACGCCGACATCATGGACATCGAGCGCCAGAACGACCTGTTCACCAACGACCCCCGTCCGATCCTGGTGGTGCAGGACCTCGACGACAAACTGCGCGCCGACCGGGAAGCCGGGGCAGGCCTGAGCACGCTGATCCACATCGACGACCCGCATCACCGCGACTTGCGCAAGATCGGTGCCGACTGGTTCCGGCCAAAAGCCATGCGCGCGTTGAAGGCCCGCTGTGACGAGCTGGCCAAGATGTACGTCGGCCAGATGGTGGAGCGTGGACCGGAGCTCGACTTCGCCCAAGAGATCGCGGTCAACTTTCCGCTGTACGTCATTCTGACGCTGCTCGGCCTTCCGGAGTCGGACTTTCCCCGCATGCTCAAGCTCACTCAGGAGCTGTTCGGCGGCGATGACAGCGAGTTCCAACGCGCTGAGGACAAAGACGCGATGATCGCGGTGCTGTTGGACTTCTTCGGGTACTTCTCGGCGCTGACCGCTTCCCGCCGCGAGCATCCCACTGAGGACCTGACGTCGGCGATCGCGAACGCCACGATCAATGGAGAACCGTTGTCCGACATGGACACCGCCTCCTACTACGTCATCGTCGCCAGCGCCGGCCACGACACCACCAGCGCCGGAATCGCCGGCGGGCTACTGGAACTCATCCGCAACCCGGGTGAGCTCCAGCGGTTGCAGAACGATCCGTCCCTGATGGGCACCGCGGTCGAGGAGATGATCCGCTGCATCGTTCCGGTCAAGGAGTTCATGCGCACCGCCCAGGCCGACACCGAGGTCCGCGGTGTCCCCATCGCCAAGGGCGAAGCCGTACTGCTGTCCTATGTCTCGGCCAACCGCGACGAAGAAGTCTTCGCCGACCCGATGCGCTTCGACGTCGGCCGCGACCCCAACAAGCACCTGTCCTTCGGCTACGGCGTGCACTTCTGCCTGGGCGCAGCGCTGGCCCGCATGGAGATGAACAGCTTCTTCACCGAACTCGTCCCGCGTATCAAGTCCATCGAACTCGCGGGCGAACCCGAACTCATGGCCACCACCTTCGTCGGCGGTGTCAAGCACTTGCCGATCCGATACTCCTTGCGGTGATTTCTCCGCGGTGACCCCCGCCAACGGCGATAATTGCCGGTGAGTCGGTCGCACGAGGGGAAGTACTCACGATGAAGAAGCTGGCAGCGGCGCTGTTGAGCGCCATGGCACTGGCTGTTGTACCGGTGGCCGTGGCACCCGGTGCACACGCCGACGTGTGCGGAGACGCCGGAGGACGTCATGTGAATGTCGGCGGGTGCACGAACGTCGCCGGTGATGTCGCCGTCGCGGGCGCGGTGGCCTCTGGCGACGACGCTGCGGCGCAGGCGGCCTCGGGGCAGCCGCCGTGTTACACGCCGCAGGGTGTCCCGTACTACACCCCCGGTTCGGATCCCTGCTACTGAGCGCCGCCGGTGAGGCTCGCCTGGATGCGGGCCAACTCGCGGCCTTCGCCGCGATAGTCGAACTCGGCAGTTTCGAGGCGGCGGCCGATCGGTTGCATGTCACGCCGTCGGCGGTCAGCCAGCGCATAAAAGCGCTGGAAAAGCAGGTGGGGCAGGTGCTGGTGGTCCGCGGAAAGCCCTGTGTGGCAACGCTGGCCGGGACACCGCTGCTTCGGCTGGCCGCGCAGACCGCGATGTTGGAGGCCGAGGCCATCGCCGAGATGGCCGGCGGCGGGGAGGCCGCACCGCGCCCGCGGATCGCGATGGCGGTCAACGCCGACTCCATGGCGACGTGGTTCGTCCGGGTGTTGTCCGAGCTGCCCGATGTGTTGTTCGACATCCGCATCGAAGACCAGGACCACTCCGCCCGGCTGTTGCGAGAGGGCGTCGTCATGGGTGCGGTCACCACCGAGCGCGCCCCGGTACCCGGCTGCCGGGTCCATCCGCTGGGCGTAATGCGGTACCTGCCGGTGGCCAGTGCTGACTACGTAAAGCGGTATTTCCCAGCAGGTTTCACTTTCGAGGCGGTGAAGTCGTCATCGTCCCTCGCATGGAATCGCGACGATGCACTGCAGAATATGCTGGTGCGCAAGGCATTCGGTCGGCCTGTCGAACGTCCGGTCACATACGTGCCGACCGCGGAGGGCTTCGGTGCCGCGGTACACGCCGGCCTCGGGTGGGGCATGTATCCCGAGCAGTCGGCGGCACAGGCGCTCGCCGACGGCTCGTTCGTCCAGGTCAGCGATGTCCACCTCGACGTCCCGCTGTTCTGGCAGTGCTGGAAGCTCGACAGCCCCCTGATGAAGTCCCTGACCACGACCGTACTGGCCGCCGCCGACGCACTGCGCCGGGGCTGACAGGCGATCACACTCACTCCACAACGGTTTGCCGTCGCCAGGTCCGCCGGCCGTCACGCCGCAGATCACCACCGCGCCGACCTCCGCCGAACCCGGCTAGCAGCGCAACTGGGCAGAATGGCACTGATGCACCATGATTGATCGGTTGGGCAAGAGATCGTGGAGATGTGAATGGCTGTAGTTGGTCGCAGGGCGCGAGTTCTGCTGTCGGTGGTGTTGGTTCTGATGGCTGTTCAGGCGGGTCCGGCCGTCGTAGCGCACGCCGACGATGTCCTGCCGCCGGTGGCGTTCACCACCACCTCGAATGCGCCGCTGCACAACGGCGGCACCTACGGCATCGGCACCGTGATCGTCGCGCATTTTGAAGCTCCCGTCGGAGACCGCGGTCTGGCCGAGCAGGCACTGCAGGTCGACACCTCGCCTCCGGTTGCCGGCGCGTGGCACTGGGTCGACGACCGCACCATGCACTGGCGGCCGCCGCAGTACTACGCGCCGGGCACTGTGGTCACCGTCACTCCCGGTCCAGGCGCGCCTGTCTCGTTCACCATCGGTGCCTCGCACATCTCGATCGCCGATGACGCGACCAAGCAAGTGACGGTGTTCGACGGGGGGAAGCTGGTCCGGACCATGCCGACTTCGATGGGCCGCGGGGGCACCGAGAAAGTCGGGAACACCACGTTGAGCTTCTGGACCCAGCCCGGCGTCTACACCGTTCTGGACAAGAGCAATCCGGTGGTGATGGATTCGTCCACGTACGGCCTGCCGATCAACTCCCATCTCGGCTACAAGGAGTCGATCCCGTACGCGGTGCGCATCAGCACCGACGGCGTGTATCTGCACGAGCTGGACGCCACAGTTTGGGCGCAGGGCAACACCGACACCAGCCATGGTTGTCTGAACCTCAACCGCGACAATGCAATCTGGTTCTACAACTTCTCGGTGCCCGGTGATGTCGTCGAAGTGCGCAACACCGGAGGCAAGCCGCTCCAGCTGTGGCAGAACGGGGACTGGAGCGTCCCGTGGGATCAGTGGGCTTAGCCGGCGTGGTGCGGTTTCGGGTAGCGACTACTCGTGACACGGAATGTCCGTCGCACGAGACTGGGGGCGTGACAATCCCGCACCCGGAGCCGCGCCTCGCCAACGTCGTCGAGTTGCCGCTGGCCCGTGTGGCCGGTCATCGCGACCCGGCCGGCGAGGACGACGAGCGTGAGCCGGAGACCGTCATCCTGCTCTGGTGACGGCCCGGATATGGCAGGGTGAAATCCATGGCCGATGCCGTCGGAACCGAGAACGCGCCCGCGCAACGAACATTCTTCGGGCACCCGGTCGGTCTGGCCAACCTCTTCGGCGTCGAGTTATGGGAGCGCTTCTCCTACTACGGGATGCTCACGATTCTCGGGTATTACCTGTACTACTCACTTACCGAGGGCGGTCTCGGCCTGCCCAAGGCCACCGCGACCGGCGTCGTCGGGGCGTATGGCGGCCTGGTGTATCTGTCCACAGTCCTGGGGGGCTGGGTGGCCGACCGGTTGCTCGGCATGGAGCGGACGGTGCTCTACGGCGGCGTCGTGGTCATGTTCGGCCACATCGCACTGGCGGTGCTGCCCGGGCTCACGGGTGTCGGCGTCGGTCTGATACTGATCGCGCTGGGCTCCGGCGCGCTCAAAGCGAACGCCTCGTCGCTGCTGGGCACGCTCTATGACGACGGCGACCCCCGTCGCGACGGCGGATTCACACTGTTCTATCTCGGTATCAACCTGGGTTCGTTCGTAGGCCCGTTGATCACCGGCCTCCTGCAGACCAAAGTGGGTTTCCACTACGGGTTCGGCGCCGCGGCCGTCGGCATGGCGCTGGGCCTGACCCAGTATGTGGTATTCCGGCGCAATCTCGGTAGCCACGGCCGGACTCCACCGAATCCGCTGTCCCGCAGTCAGTTCGTGCGCACCGCGAGCATTGCCGCAGCAGTCGTGGTGGTGGTCGTCGTCGCCTTCGTCTTCGGTCTGATCACCCTCGCCAACCTCTCCCAGGTGACCACCGGAATTCTGGTCGTCGCCTCGATCGCCTACTTCGCGGTGATGCTGCGCAGCCCTCGTGTCGAACCACTGGAGCGCACGCGAGTGCGGGCCTTCATCCCGCTGTTCATCGCCAACGCGGTGTTCTGGTCGCTGTTCCAGCAGATCTTCACCGTGCTCGCGGTGTACTCCGACGAGCGGATGAACTGGTCGATCTTCGGTTGGCGGGCACCGTCGAACTGGATCGGCTCGATCGAACCGGTGTGGATCATCCTGCTGTCACCGGCGTTCGCGGCGATGTGGACCAAGTTGGGCCGACGCGCACCCACCACCCCACGCAAGTTCGCCTACGGCGTCATCGGCATGGGCGTGGCGTTCCTGCTGTTCCTGCCGATGGCCGGAACGACCGGACGCAGCGTGCCCGCGCTGTTCGTGGCGGCGATCATGGCCGTCTTCGCGATATCCGAGCTGATGCTGTCGCCGATCGGCCTGTCGGTGACGACACAGTTGGCTCCCAACGCATTTCGGGCGCAGATGATGGCGCTGTACTTCTTCTCGGTCGGCCTGGGCACGTCGATGTCGGGGGTGCTCTCGGGGTACTACCACCCGGACCGCGAGTTGGCATACTTCGGCATCCTCGGTGCCGTCGCGGTCGGGGTCGGGGTCATCGTATGGACGTTCGCGCCCCGGGTGAGCCGTCTGATGGAGGGCGTCCACTAAGGTTCGCCTCGAGCAGCAGCCGTGCGACTAGGACGTCACGCCGTCGCCATCGGTGTCCACGGCGCCGTCTCGTTGACGAAGGCCTCGAGTGAGTCAGCAACGGCCGCAGGCGCTTCGAGTTGCGGTGTGTGCCCGACGCCGGGAAGGATCAGCAGCCGGCTGCCGGGGAGAGCGTCGTGCGCGGCCCGAGCGTGGGCGACGGGAATGATCGGGTCCTGCTCGCCCCACACCAGTGAGACGGGCAGTCCGTGGGTGACATCCAACCGCGACCGAGCATTGACCGCCTGTCCGCGGTAGTCGACCACCGAGCGCAGCGTACGCAGAAATGCTTGGCGGGTAGGGCGATCCGACAGCGAGGCATAGGCTTCCCACGTCTCGACCGTCGCCATCTGTGGTGGCCGAACCGAGTCCAAACGATTCAGCAGCCGATTACCAACAGCAACCACCGATTTCGGCGCGATCAACGGTGCGATGAGTTCGGCGGCCGGCGAGGCGAGCAGCCGCAAACTCAGGCCCACCTCGGCCCCGAGTCCACCACTGGCGATCAGCGACAGCCGTTCACAGTATTCGGGATGTTGGTGCACGAACTGCATGCCGATGCCCCCGCCGAGGGAGTGCCCCACTATCGTCGCCCGAGGAATCGCCAACTCGTCGAGGAAGTTTCGCAACCACACCGCGAAGGCGCCCAGCGAGTAGTCGGTCCGCGGCTTCGCTGACTGGCCGTGGCCGAGCAAGTCCGGTGCCACCACCCGGAAACGTTCGGAGAGCTGGGGTGTAACCGCGCGCCATGTGCGTGAACTACTGCCGATCCCGTGCAGCATCACCAGGGTGGGGCCGTGCCCGCTGTCCTGGTAGGCGACGAGTTCGCCGTGCAACCGCACGTACTTGAGCTCAGTCATGAAACCTCCTAAGTTACCCACTGGTAACCTACGGTACCGTAACCAAGCTCCGTCGTCGAATGCAGCGCGGTCAGAATGCTTTGTTTCCAGGCCGAACGGCCTCGGCCGGTGTAGATCAGCGGCTAGGGTTTTGCTAGTTGTAGGGCCGCGTGGTGACCGGGGGATGGGCGGCTGACCTACCACCGGAAGGCGCGCGCATGAGCATCGAACCGCCCGACAAGCCGCCTTCGGTGGACGATTTCCGTAGACGGGCGGGGCACGTCGACCGGGAGTTCGCCGACGCACGGCGGTACCTCTCCGCACTGTGCGACGACGATAACCACTCACTGGGCGAACTGATGACCGAAATCCACCGGAGTGGGCGGGGCATGCAGGTGCTGGCGGCCATGGCGGTGCTCGCTCTGGACTTCGCGAACCTTTCCGCCGACCGCCTCGGCGGTGATGTGCAGAAGTGGCTGGACCAGTCCGAAATGACTCAGGACCAGGCTGATGCCGAGCGGAGCCAGAATGAACTCGGCGGTGAGGCATAGCCTTTCGTGCGAGTCAGGTTCGCACGACGGCAGGCCCCATCGCCTCATACCGGCGGGCATCGGCGGCGGGCAGCTCTGTGCCTGTCACGATCGAGTCGAAGTCGGCCACGTCGGCGAACCGGCAGAAGCTGCTGACACCGAATTTCGTGTGCGCGGCCACCAGAACCCGGCGACGGGCGACTTTGACTGCCATGTGTTTAACCGCCGCGACGGCCGGATCAGGGGTGGTGAGGCCATGCTCGGGCGAAATACCGTTCGTGCCAAGGTAAGCGACGTCGATCACCAGGCTGCCGAGCATGTCGGTAGCCCAATGGTCCACCGTCGCCAGCGTGCGGCCGCGCATCCGGCCACCGAGCAGCAGGACCGTCACCGACTCACTGTGGGCCAGCGCCTCGGCGGCCAGCAGTGAGGAGGTCACCACGGTGAGCTCTTGATCGGCAAGCCGTTCGGCGATGAGCCGGGGCGTGAAACCCTCGTCCAGGTACACCGTTTCGGCTCCGTGCAACACCTCGATGGCAGCGCCGGCGATCCGGTGCTTCTCGGCGAGGTCCACCTGGCTGCGGTATTCGACTGTCGATTCGAATGCCGCGGTCTCCAGCGGTATGGCGCCGCCATGCACGCGTTTGAGGATCCGGCGGCCGGCGAGCACCTTCAGGTCGCGGCGGATCGTCTCGGCCGCGACGTCGAGTTCCTCGGCCAGCGCCGCCACCTCGACTCGCCCCCTGGTGCGGGCGAACTCGACTATGCGGCCTTGGCGGGTGTCCGAATCCACCTCGGTATTCTCACCCGCCGTTGCCGCCGAGCACCGCCCGGACCTCGGCGGCACTCGTGGCGTCCCGAAGCCGGGCCACCTCGTCGTTGTTGAGGAACACCCCGGCGATCTTGGTCAGCAACGCCATGTGGTCCTTGCCCGCACCGGCGATGCCGACGACGAACTCGGCAGGCTTGCCGTTCCAGTCGATCGGTTGGGCGTAGCGCACGAACGAGATCCCGGTGCGACGGATGGCGTCCTTCGCCTCGTTGGTGCCGTGCGGGATCGCCAGGCCGTTGCCCATGTAGGTCGACACCGAACCTTCCCGCTCATGCATCGCATGCACATAGGACGGCTCGACCGCGCCGCAGGCCACCAGCAACCGGCCTGCCTCGCTGATCGCCCCGTCCCGCGTGGTGGCGGTGCCGGCCAGCACGATCGACTCGGCGGCCAGCACATCTTCGTCGGGTGCATCGGCGGCGGGTTCTGCCACGGTGGGTGCGCCCGCACCTGCGCCGTTGGCCGACCCGAGCAGTTCCACGATCTCGTCGTACTGCGGGGCGTTCATGAAGTTGTCGACCGAGACGTGGGTGGCCGATGGTGTCTTTTGACGGGCGCGATCGGTGAGGTCCCGATGGGTGACCACCAGCCCGTAGTCGTCGGTGAGATTCGAGATCGCCTGGTTGGTCACCTTCACGTCGGTGAAACCGGCGCCCTGAATTTTCCTGCGCAGCACCGAGGCTCCCATCGCGGAGGATCCCATGCCTGCATCGCACGCGAACACGATGCGGGTGATCGGGCTCCCGTCGGCGGAGCCGACAAGTGCGGCCCCGTCGGCGGAGCCGACAAGTGCGGCCCCGTCGGCGGAGCCGACAAGTGCGGCCCCGTCGGCGGAGCCGACAAGTGCGGCCCCGTCGGCGGAGCCGACAAGTGCCGAGGACACGCTGGACTTCTTACCTTTGAGGGCCTCCATGCCGGCGGTCGCGGCGGCCAGGTCTCCGTCGTCGTCAGAGCGGTCGGTCTTCAGCAGGAGCGCGGCCACCGCGAATGAGACTGCGGCGGCGCCTAATACCGACAGCGTGACTCCGAGGAAGCTGCCCGAGGCGGTTTGGGCGTAGACAGCGATGATGGAACCGGGCGCCGCCGGCGCGCGCAAGCCGGATCCGAAGAGAACATTGATGAAGATGCCCGTCATGCCGCCCAAGATGGTGGCCGCGATCAGCTTCGGCTTCATCAGCACGTACGGGAAATAGATCTCGTGGATGCCGCCGAAGAACTGGATGATCGCCGCGCCCGGTGCCGACGCTTTGGCGGCACCTCGACCGAATGCCATGAACGCCAGCAGGATTCCCAGTCCCGGTCCGGGATTGGCCTCCAGGAGGAACAACACGGATTTGCCGGTTTGCAGCGCCTGGGTGGTACCCAGCGGAGTGAGCACCCCGTGATTGATCGCGTTGTTGAGGAACAGCACCTTGGCCGGCTCGATGAAGATCGACGTCAGCGGCAACAGGTCGTGGGCAACGAGGAAGTCCACCACCCGACCGGCGCCGTGGCTGAAGCCCGACACGATCGGGCCGATTCCGAAGAACCCGAAGGTGGCCAGGATCAACCCGACGATGCCGGCCGAGAAGTTGTCGATGAGCATTTCGAAGCCTGGCCGCACCTTGCCGTCCCAGATGGCGTCGACCTTCTTCATCGCCCAACCGCCGAGTGGCCCCATCATCATCGCGCCGAGGAACATGGGGATGTCGGTGCCGGCGATCACGCCCATCGTCGCGATCGCGCCGACCACGCCACCGCGGATTCCGTACACCATCCGGCCGCCGGTGGCTCCGATCAGGATCGGCAGCAGGTAGGTGATCATCGGCGCGACGATGCCGCCGGAGGCGAAGTCACCCCAGCCGCCGATCTTGGCCACCCAACCGCCCGGGTCGCGCAGTCCCGGGAAGATCCCGGTCAGCCACCCGGCCTTGATGAACAGTGCGGTGATCAGGCCCCAGGCGATGAAAGCGCCGATATTGGGCATGACCATGTTCGACAGCGACGTGCCCAGCTTCTGAACATGAACCCGTGCCCCGGTCCGCGGTTTGGTCTCGGTGGTGGACACTCGGTGCCTCCGATTCTTTTCGGTGATGCCGATCACATCTGATGACCAGTAAAACGCACATGCGGGCAGGAATGCAAGCATTCGGTCATAAACGGGCAGCTATTACTGTGGTTTTGTGCCCGGAATACCGATAGAGTGTGGGTCGGCTCACCCGGAGGAAGGACGATCGCCATGAAAGCCCTGCGCTTCTACGCACCCGAGGATGTCCGGCTGGAGGACGTCCCGGAGCCCACCTGCGGGCCTGATGAGGTCAAGATCCGGGTCCGCAACTGCTCCACGTGCGGTACCGACGTCAAGATCTTCCACAACGGCCACCAGAACCTGACGCCGCCTCGGACGATCGGCCACGAGATCGCCGGCGAGGTCGTCGAGGTCGGGGCCGAGGTCAACCAGACATACGGCAGCGACTGGCAGATCGGCGACCGGGTGCAGGTCATCGCCGCGGTCCCGTGCGGGCACTGTCATGAATGTCGCAAGGGCTGGATGGCGGTGTGCCAGAACCAGACGTCGGTCGGCTACCAGTACGACGGTGGTTTCGCCGAGTACATGATCGTGCCCAAGCAGGTCCTGGCTGTCGATGGGCTGAACCGGATTCCCGACAACGTCGGCTTTGACGAGGCGTCCGCCGCCGAGCCCTTTGCGTGCGCCATCAACGCCCAGGAACTACTCGGCATCGAGGAGGGTGACACCGTCGTCGTCTTCGGTGCGGGCCCGATCGGCTGCATGCACATCCGGATCGCCCGCGGCGTGCACAAGTGCGGACCGGTGTATCTCGTCGACGTCAACGACAGCCGCCTGGCGATGTCGGCCGACGCCGTCCATCCCGACGAGGTCATCAATGCCGCCGACGTCGACGTCGTCGCCAAGGTCATGGAGCTGACCGGCGGCCGGGGTGCAGACGTGATCATCACCGCGACTGCCGCCAACATCACGCAGGAGCAGGCGATCGCGATGGCCGCGCGCAACGGGCGCATCTCCTTCTTCGGCGGCCTCCCCAAGACCAACCCGACGATCACCTGCGACTCCAACGTCGTGCACTACCGCCAGCTGCACATCCACGGCGCGAACGGCTCGGCGCCCGAGCACAACAAGCGTGCGCTCGAATACATCTCCACCGGACAGGTCCCCGTCAAAGACTTGATTACTCGGCATATTTCGCTCGACAACGTGCTCGAGGCGTTCGACATCGTCAAAAGCGGTGAGGCGATCAAGGTCACCGTCGAGCCGTAGGGCACTGGGCGTGAGTGAGTACCGACGCTCGAGAATTCGCGGGACTGTGCGACCTCAGCGCAGATACACGGTGGTGGTGTGGGTGAAGAACTCGCGCGCTGCGGTGCCCTGCTCTTTGGGGCCGAGTCCGCTCTTCTTCGCCCCGCCGAACGGCACATGCGGATCCGCGCCCGCCGATTCCGAGTTGATGTGCAGAACCCCGACGTCGATGTGCTCGACGGCGTGGAGTGCACGGGTCAGGTCTTGAGTGAAAACGGCTGCCGATAGCCCGAATTCGCTGTCGTTGGCCAATGCGAACGCCTCGTCGGCATCCGTGGCGCGTCGCGCCGTCAGCACCGGGCCGAACAGTTCCTCAGACCAGATGTCGGCCGGTGCCGTCAGCTCCACCAGCGTGGGTGCGACGAAAAAGCCTTCCGCCAACAGGCCTTTGAAGTAGGGCTCGCCGCCGGCGAGCACCTCGGCGTCCTGCGCCATCGCGGTACCGAGGTCGCCGTAGATGTTCCGCTGCGCGGCACCGGTGATCACCGGTCCCATCTGCGTCGCCTCGTCGGTCGGATCGCCGACCACCAGCGCGTCGACCCGGGTCGCCAGCTCAGTGAGAAACTGGTCGGCGATTCCCTCGGTGACAATCAATCGTGATGTGGCTGTGCATTTTTGGCCAGCGGAGCGGAATGCGCCCAGCATCACCTGGTCCATCGCGAGCTCGATGTCCGCGTCGTCGAGGACCACGGCCGCGTTCTTTCCGCCCATCTCGGCCTGGACCGGCACGCCCCGGGCTGCGGCAGTGGCGGCGATGCGGCGGCCCACTGCGGTCGAGCCGGTGAAGCTTATCGCGGCGAGGTCTGGGTGTTCGACCAGCGCCTCACCGATCGGAGACTCGCCGATCACCAGGTTGAGCACACCCGGCGGAAGGCCCGACGCTGTGAATGCCTCCGCGAGCCTGATCGCCAGCAGCGGAACGGTGGTCGCCGGCTTCCACACCACGGTGTTGCCGTAGACCAAAGCAGGCGCGATCTTCCAGGCCGGGATCGCGATGGGGAAGTTGAACGGGGTGATGACGGCGACGACGCCGACCGGCTTGCGGGTCACGAGGATCTGCTCACCCGCCCGCGGCGAGGCGAAGATCTCGCCGGCTTGGCGATCGCCTTCATTGCCGTAATAGCGCATGATCTGGGCAGCCCGGCGAACCTCGCCGATACCCTCGGCCGTGGTCTTGCCCTCCTCGGTCGCGAGTTCGAGACCCCACGCCCCGGCGTTGCGCTCGACCACCGCAGCCGCCGCCAGCAGGATGGCGCCGCGCTCATGGATCGGTGTGCGGGCCCAGCCCTTCAGCGCCTCACCTGCCGCGCCGACGGCACTGTCGACATCGGCCGCTGTTGCGCAAAGTCCCTCGGCAACAACCACACTGGGCCGGGTCGGGTTGACACTGCTGATGGCCTCGCCGTGGCCGGCGTGCCATTCTCCGGCGATCAGATGCCGCAGTTCGGTCGCGTCGGTCACCTCAGCGGAACGCAGCCTGGCCGGTCAGTGCACGACCGATCGACAGCAGGTGCATCTCGGACGTGCCCTCATAGGTGAGCACCGACTCGAGATTGTTCGCATGCCGCAGCGGTGAATACTCCAGCGTGATCCCGCTACCGCCCAACAGGGTTCGGCATTCCCGCGCGATCGCCAGCGCCTCCCGAACGTTGTTGAGCTTGCCGAGGCTGATCTGCTCGGGGCGTACCCCTTCGGCGTCTTTCATCCGGCCGAGGTGAACGGCCAACAGCATGCCCTTGCCCAACTCGAGGGTCATGTTGGCCAGCTTCTCCTGCGACAGCTGGAAACTCGACAGCGGCCGGTCGAAGACCTCACGCTCACGCGCATAGGCGATCGCGGTCTCCAGGCTGTCGCGTGCCGCTCCCAACGCGCCGAACACGATCCCGAACCGGGCCTCGTTGAGGCACGACAGGGGCGCACCCAGGCCGGTGGCCTCCGGCAGCTGAGCCGACGCCGGCAGCCGCACGTTGTCGAGCACCAGTTCGGAGGTGACCGAGGCCCGCAGCGACAGCTTCTTGTGAATGACGTTGGCCGTGAACCCGGGAGTATCCGTCGGTACCAGGAATCCCCGAACACCGTCGTCGGTCTGCGCCCACACCGTGGCCACGTCGGCGAGATTGCCGTTGGTGATCCACATCTTGGTGCCGTCGAGTACCCAATCGCTTCCGTCGCGCCTTGCGCGGGTGCGCATCCCGGCGGGGTTGGAACCGAAGTCCGGCTCGGTCAGGCCGAAGCACCCGATCGCCTCGCCGGTGGCCAGCCGGGGCAGCCACTCGTTCTTCTGCTCCTCGGAGCCGTACCGGTAGATCGAGAACATCGACAGCGAGCCCTGCACCGACACGAAACTGCGGAACCCGCTGTCACCGGCCTCGAGCTCCATGCATGCCAGGCCGTAGCTGACGGCATTGGTCCCTGCGCAGCCGTAGCCCTGCAGGTGCATGCCCAACAAACCCATTTCGCCGAACTCTTTGCCTAGTTCTTTTGGCAGGGTTGCGGATTCGAACCAGTCCTCGACGTTGGGCCGAAGCCGGGTGTCGACGAACTTGCGGACGGTGGCCGCGATGTCCCGCTCGTCGGAGTCGAGCAACCGGTCGGTCGCGAACAGCTCCAGCGGGGTGTACGTGTCCTTCTCGGCCGGGGCGGTCGTGGTGCTCATGGGTTATCCGATCCGGATCAGTTTCTTGTTGACGAACTCGTCGATGCCGAAGCGGCCCAGTTCGCGTCCGAAGCCGGAGCGCTTCACCCCGCCGAACGGCAGCTCGACACCATCGGCGCCTACCACGTTCACGAACACCATTCCGGCGTCGATCTTGTCGGCTACCCGTTTGGCCTGCTCTTCATCCGTGGTGAATACGTAGGACCCGAGCCCGAACGGGATGTCGTTGGCGAGCTCCACGGCCTCGTCCTCGGAGCCGACCTTGAACACCATCGCCACCGGGCCGAACAGCTCTTCGCGATAGGTCGCCGAATCGGGGGTGACACCGGTCAGTACGCCAGGCGGGAAGTAGGCACCGTCGCGCTTGCCTTCGGAGACCAGGTTGGCGCCGTCGGCCACCGCGCGATCGATCTGCTCGGCCAGCCGCTGGGCCGCACCCAACGACGACAGTGGCGCCAGCCCGTCGGCCGCTTCGACCACCTTCTTGGTGAACTTGTCCAGGAAGTCGTCGTAGAGGTCGGCTGAGACGATGAACCGCTTGGCCGCGTTGCAGGCCTGACCGGTGTTCTCGAAGCGGCCCGCCATCGCGGCCTCGACGGTTGCGTCCAGGTCGTCGCTGGACAGCACGATGAACGGATCCGACCCACCGAGCTCCAAGACCACCTTCTTCAGGTTGCGCCCGGCGATCTCGGCGACCGCGGCACCGGCACGCTCGGAACCGGTCAGGGACACGCCCTGCACCCGCGGGTCGGCGATGGCATCGGCGATCTGCTCGTTGGTCGCATACACGTTGACGTAGGCACCGGCCGGGTAGCCGGCGTCGTCGAAGATCTGCTGGATGGCCTCGGCGGACTCCGGGCACTGCGGGGCGTGCTTGAGCACGATCGTGTTGCCCAACGTGAGGTTCGGTCCCGCGAAGCGTGCGACCTGGTAGTACGGGTAGTTCCACGGCATGATGCCCAGCAGGACGCCCACCGGGCCGCGCTTTATCACCGCGCTGCCGTCGCCGTCGAGCAGTTCGATCGGCTCGTCGGCGAGGAACTTCTCGGCGTTGTCGGCGTAGTACTCGTAGATCGCCGCGCTGAAGTCGACCTCGCCGAGGGCCTGGTCCAGCGGCTTGCCCATCTCGCGGTTGATGATCTCGGCCAGCTTCTCGCGACGCTCGGTGTGCAGTGCGGCCACCCGGCGGATCAGAGCCGTCCGGTCGGCCAGCGTGGAGGTCTTCGACCAGTTCCGAAACGCCGCGGCGGCCGAAGCCAGCGCCTCTTCTATCTGTTCGTCGGTCGCCGTCGGGTACTCCCGCACGACTTCACCGGATTTCGGGTCGACCACCGCGTACAGACTCATGCTTCGTCCTCAGGGTTTAGTGGTGTAAAACTTTCGAAGTTATATACCGCTAAACTCCCATGCCACAAGGGCAGGGTGACTGGCCGTCCGCCGAAGTGAGGTGTCCCGATGCAGGAGGGCACCGGCGTCGAGTTTCTCGCGGGGGTCGACGGCTGGATGACCAGGCTGGGCCCGAAGCTGCGCGAGCTCCGCAAAGAGCGTGCGCTGACCTTGGAAGCGGTCGCCTCCTCAGCCGGTCTGACCAAAGGTTTCTTGAGTCTCTTGGAACGCGGTCAGACCACTATTTCGGTGCCCAACCTGCTCCGCGTGTGCGAAACCCTCAGTGTCTCAGTGGGTTCGCTGTTCGACTATCCGGATTCGCCGGTCGTGCGCGGCGGTGGTGCCCCAGTAGAGATGGGCGGCAGCGGAATCCGCGAGTATCTGCTGACGCCGGAAACCGAACGCAATCTGCAGGTGATGCGGACGGTGCTGCATCCCGGCGGCGGGACGGGCGGGGCGTACACGCTGGAGTCCGAAACCATCTTCGTCTTCGTGCTGCGCGGGTGCCTGCGCTTGACGGTCGACGGCCAGGAATCGGTCCTCAAAACCGGCGACTGCTATACCTTCTCGGCGAAGGCGGCGCATTCCTGGGACAACCCGGGACCAGATGTCAGCGAGGTATTGTGGTCGATCACGCCACCGATCCCACGGAATTCGGACCCGAATCGGGCCTGAACGTGCTCTACTGACCAGACAGTGTGGTGCCGGGGAAGGTATTTGGGTGGTCAAGAAGTCAGCGGGAAAGCGGGCTGAGGGCGACGAGAAGATCGCCGTTGATCAGCGCGTCCGTGTCTATGCCGACACCGACGACGAAGTACGGGGCGTCGTGGTCGAGGATTTCGGCGACCTGGCCGGCCACGCGGTCGATGTCGGGGACGTGCACATCTCGGATGCGGCGCGGCGCTGGGCGGTTCTCACCGATGCCGGCACCCTGGTGTTCGTGGACAGCCACCAGATCGCCTCGGAGTAAAGGCCGCTAGCCGAACAGGCGCCACCGTCGCGGCACCGGTGGCCGTCGTGATGCGTAGGGCCATGGATTGTTGCGCTCGGGAACCGCGTCGGCGCGCACCTGCTTGAGTTGAGTTCGCAGATTCGCTTTCAATTCGTGTAACTCGAAATCGGTCCAGCGATTGATCGCTTC
Source organism: Mycolicibacterium aromaticivorans JS19b1 = JCM 16368 (assembly GCF_000559085.1). Lineage (NCBI taxonomy): Bacteria > Bacillati > Actinomycetota > Actinomycetes > Mycobacteriales > Mycobacteriaceae > Mycobacterium > Mycolicibacterium aromaticivorans. Next base: position 3,062,071 of record NZ_JALN02000001.1, read on the forward strand.
GATCGGGTCGTCGGTCAGGTCGTAGAGCTCCCATTGGTCGTCGAGCGGACTGGTGCGATACGTCTCGCCCCCCATGCCGTTGGCGGCGAGATGCCGAACTCCCGGTTCGGTCCAGGTGCCCGGGTCGTCGAATGTGCGCACCAACTTCCACAGGTGGCCGTCGACCCGGGTGACGAGCCCTTCGAAGTTCGCGGCGGTGTGTGCTGGAATCCGGATACGTAATGGCGCAGGGGGATTCACCGTCTGCCTGAGACGGCGGCCCAGGCCTGAGGCTCCGGTGTCACCTTCGAGCATGTTGTCGCGGGTCATGATGTACACCGCGCGTGTGTCGTCGGCGGGCTCCCCGTCGACGACAGGCATGAGATTTCGGCCCGGCAGCGGATGCACTTCGGTGAAGGATTCGGAAAGCGTTGCTGCAGTGGACTGTACGTCGATACCGGCGGCGCCGAGCAGGGTCGGCAGCAGATCCACGTGGGAGGTGGGTGCTGTCACCAGTCGCTGCTCGGTCGTGCCGGCGCCGACCCGCGCGATCACGAACGGTACGCGGGTTGCCTCGTCGTAGAGGTTGAACCACTTCTGATGCAGTCCGCCGTGCGCGCCGAGCAGGTCGCCATGATCGGCGGTGCGCACCAGCACGGCATGCTCGGACCCGCCGTCGGTCACCGCGCGGCGAACGCGGTCGATAGGCCCGTCCACCTCGGCATGCAAGCGGTAGTAGAGGTCTCGATAGCGCTGCGCGCCAGAGTCATACATCCGCTGGATCGCCGCCGCGGGCCCATACCCGGAGTAGTAGGCCTCCCGGAAGGCGATCTGCGCGGCGGGCTTGGTGCGCAGGTCTTCGGCCGCGGTGGGCGCGGGCGGAACCCGAGGTGGATCCAGGGGCGAGGGTTCCAGCGGGCTTCGCCGCGCCCAGGTGGGGAACAGCACGATGTCGTGCGGGTTGACGAAACTCGCCACCAACAGAAAGGGGCGCAGTGCCATCGTGTCGCCGGCACGCCGGCGGGCATAGCGATCCTGTAGCCAGGTCACCACCCGGTCGGCGATCAGCGGGTCGCGCCGGACGCCGCTGTTGGCCAGTCCTGCGCCGTGCGGTTCGGGGCCGACCCAGCCGGAGAACCCGAACGGTGCAAGGGGATCGGCGTCGAGATAGCGTCGTACCGCACCGGGATCGACGACACCGTCGTCGTCATTGGTCGCCAACGGGCCACCGGTCTCGGGATCGGTCAAGTCGGCGTGCGAGATATGCCACTTGCCGTCGTAATGGGTGTCATAGCCCGCCGCGCGGAACCAGTTGCCCAGAGTGGGCACTTCGCCACGGCGCAGCCAGCGCATCCGCGAATCGTCGAATGCCTTTCCGATGCCGTCGGTCTGGGTGACGCCGTGCAGATCGGGATACTGCCCGGTGAAGATCGTCGGCCGGCTCGGGACACAGGCCAGCGAGCCGGTGTAGTGGCGCCCGAAATTGACCCCGTGCTCGTCGAACCACCGCCGGCCGCTCAATACTCGCTGCCGCCAAGCCAGAACGTCGTCGGCCTCGTACGGCGGAGTCGCACGTTCCTCGTCGGTCATCACGATGATGATGTCGGGGCGTTCAGACATGTTGTTCCTCCAGTCGTTTCGCCAGGCACGCGAGCAGACGGTCGAGTCGTGTGGCGGATGCACGACCGAATACTCGTTCGGCAATCCGTTGCAGCGGATTGGATCCCACGGTCACCGCACTCGACAGGGTCACCTCGGTGAGACCCCTGGCGATCGGCCGCAGTGTCCAGCGGTTGTGAAGTCGGCGCACCAGCGGTGGAAGTCCCTCGACGTCGTAAGCAAGTGCGTGCGGCGGGTCGAAGTCGGTGATCCGCTCGACGACCGTTGTGCGCCCGAGTTGCACGCGGCGCGACGTGCCGACGGTGCCGCCGGCCGTTCCGTGATCGAGTAGGCAGGAGTGGTCGACGACGTCGGCCCAGGAACTGACCGCGCCGAAGTCGGCCAGCACGTCCCAGATCTTCTGCGGGTCGGCGGCGATCGCTCGGCTGCGGCGGATGTCGGCCACCGGATCATTCAACCGCATTCGTGATGGTGATGAGGCCAATGTGGGAGGCCACCGTCAACGCTGGCGTTGGGCTACGCTGCGCGCGATGAACGAGGTTGTACTTGCCCGCGCGCTCGCCGACCTGCCACAAGAGGTGGCACGAGTCCCGGCTCCCGTCGTCCCGACCGTCGATCTGCCGTATGCGATACGGGTGGCGACGGCCGCCGACGCCGAGATGGTCGCCGAATGGATGAGCCGGCCACATCTGGCGCAGGCGTGGGAATACGACTGGCCCGTCGACCGCTGGCGCCGGCATCTGCAGGCGCAACTCGACGGCACGTATTCCGTGCCGCTGATCGTCAGCCTCGACGGTGTCGACGACGGGTATCTCGAGCTGTACAGGGCGGCAAAGGATTCGATCGCGCCCTGCTATGACGCGGACCCTTACGATCTCGGCCTGCATGCCGCCATCGCCAGCACGGGTCTTCTCAACCGCGGTGTGGGGCTCGGCCTGCTTCCCCAGATCATCACCAACCTGTTCGCGGTCGAACCGCAATCCCGGCGGGTGATGTTCGATCCCGACCACCGCAACGCGGCCGCTCGACGGGTGTGCGAAGCCGCGGGATGTGAGTTCCTCGGCGAGTTCGACATGTCGAACCGGCGCATGGCGCTCTACGCGTTCGAGCGGCCTGCTGAGCTCAACTAAGTATGGTTAGGCGTACCTATTGAAACTTAGGTAAGTCTTAGCTAATCTCCGACGGCGATACTTACTCGTCAATTTCTTGCAGAAGGAGATTTCGTGCACGCCGCTGTCAACTATTCGGGGGCTGATTTTGTTGCCAGCCCGGCAATCTCGGCGCGCCGCGCCGGCAGATTCACCATCGCCAGTGCGGCGATGATCACCGCAGGCGCGCTGGTAGCCGGTCCGGCCACCCAGTCGCTGCCTGACGAAATTCAGCGGCGGGCGATCCAGGCGGTCGAGCTGACCGGCCTGTCCGTCACCGCCTCGCCGTTGACCATCTACCCGCAGATCGTGACCAACACGGTCACCAACATCTCGGCTCTGACCCAGGCGATCGCGGCCGATCCGCTGCCCGTTCTGTCGCAGATCGCCCGCAACCAGCTCGGCTACGCCACCGAGATCGGTAACGCCATCACCGGCATTCCGGCCGGGTGGGAGACCTACATGGCGGGCCGCGGCGGAACGTTCCTGGCGAATCTCAAGGTTGCCATCGAGCAGGGCAACAACGCCGAGATCGTGAACCAGCTGAGCAGTTTCGTGCTGTACGGCGCGCTGGCGACGATCACGCCGATCTACAACGCCCTGCTGACCTACACCCCGCGCGGCAGCACCGTGTCGAATCCCGGTATCCCCCAACAGATCGCGCAGAACTTTGCGAACGCCGTCGGCGCGATCTTCAGCAGCACCACTCTGGTAAACGGCATCTTCCAGCCGATCTACGGCGCGGCGCTGAGCGTGTTGGCCACCGCCGGAGACATCGTGGGCGGTCTGGTCCAGTCGGTGTCCGCCGGCGATGCCGTGGGAGCGATCAACACGGTGGTCAACACCCCGGGCCTGTTCGTCAACGCGGTACTCAACGGCTGGAACAACCCGAAGTCCGCCGCGCCGTTCCCGGCTCTGCTGACCTTCATCCCGGTGGCACCCCCGACCGACCCGGCCAACGGTGTGACCGTGACCGGTCCGTCGATCGGCCTGCTGGGCCGGCTGCTGGTCTCCATTCCGCAGGCGATCGCCAAGGCCATCACCCCGGTCACCACGACGACAGCCAGCAGCACCCCGGCGACGACCGCGGTGTCCGCGGCGGCGGACTCGGTGCAGACGAAGGCCGTGACGGCCCGCACCACCGAGGTGGCCACGGCCACGACCTCGACCGAGGGATCCACTGCGGCAGCGGCGGCGAGCCCGACCGAGAGTGCGACAACCGAGGCCGCGGAAACCGTCTCCACGAGCGAGGTTTCGGCGCCGACAGCGGCCGCCAAGACCGCCAAGAAGACCGCCACGTCGTCGACGAAGGCGAGCGGGGACACCGGCTCGGCCGGCAAGGCCACCGGCGGCAAGAAGTCGACCGCAGGCAGTGCCCGCAGTCCGCGCGGCAAGGCCTCGTCGTCGAGCTCGTCCTCGAGCTCGTCGGACGCCAAGTAACACCTATGAAGAGCCGGGCCCCCGCATGGGGGGCCCGGCTTTTTCAAGTGAGGACTGTCGACATGACGGACGTGACCGCAGCACCGCGAGCGCCGATCGCCGCGGCCTGCCGGACCGAGATTCTCGAGGGCATGACACCGGCCGACGTGGTCGCGCAGCTGGCAGCCGCCGTTCCCGAACGGACTGGGGACGACTACCTCATCTACGAGCGGCACGGCCGCTGGACATTGGCCGTCGGCGCGCGCACGTCCATCGAGCTCGATCGCGACGAATGCCGCATCCGCGATGGCCAGACTGTGGTCGCCCACCCATGGAGCGGACGTCCGGCCCATGTACTTGCCGCCGCGCTCGAATCCGCGTTGGTCGACGGTGAGCCGGCATTCGGCTGGATCGCCTTCGAATTCGGTGCGCACCGCCACGGCGTGTTCGATAAGCTTCCGGTGGGCGCACCGCTGGCGCGCATCTTCACCCCGCGTAGCCGGGTCGTCGTCTCGGATGACGGAATCCAGGTGGTCGACGGTGACGAGGAGATCGACGCGGCGATCCGTGCGCTGCGCCCGGACCGCCTCAACGCGCGGGTGGGCGCGGTGGATGTGACCGCCGACCCCAGCCGGTACCGCGATCGCGTCGCGACGGCGGCCGCCGAGATCCGGAGCGGCCGCTACCAGAAAGTCATCCTGTCCCGTGCCGTCGACGTGCCGTTCTGCGTTGACTTCCCGGCGACTTACAGCCTGGGACGCAGAAACAACACCCCCGCGCGATCATTTCTACTGCGGCACGGCGGAATTCGAGCTCTGGGGTTCAGTCCCGAACTGGTGGCAGCGGTGCGCAGCGACGGCGCGGTGGTGACCGAACCTCTGGCCGGCACGAGGGCGTTCGGGCGCGGACCCGACGACGACCGCGCGGCCCGGGACGATCTGGAATCCGACGCCAAGGAGATCGTCGAGCACGCGCTGTCGGTGCGAACCTCTCAGGACGAGATCGCGGAGGTCGCCGAGCCCGGCAGCGTCGCGGTCACCGACTTCATGACCGTGCGGGAGCGGGGCAGTGTTCAGCACCTCGGCTCGACCGTCGGCGGCACTTTGCTGCCCACCCGCAACCGGATGGACGCGCTGGAGGCGCTGTTCCCTGCCGTGACGGCGTCGGGAATCCCGAAAGGCCCTGGGGTCGAGGCGATTCTGCGGCTCGACGAGATGCCGCGCGGCCTGTATTCCGGTGCGGTCGCAATGTTCACCCCCGACGGCGGGATGGATGCCGCGCTGGCGTTGCGCGCGGTGTACGAAGCCGACTCCCGAACCTGGCTGCGCGCCGGTGCGGGCATCATCGCCGCCTCGACGCCCGAGCGGGAATTCGAGGAGACCTGCGAGAAGATGGCCTGCCTGGCGCCCTACCTCGTCGCGCGGTGAGTCGGCTCAGCCACTCAACTGCGCGGCGAGGGAGCGCTTGTCGACTTTGCCGACCGCTGTCGTCGGCAACGCGGGCATCGGCGCGATCATGTCCGGGCGGCAGTGCACAGCGACGCCGCGGGCATCGAGATGCTCGTTGATCTCGGGCAGCGCAACGGGACTGCCGCGGAACACAATTGCCGCACAGATCTTCTCGCCCAGGTAAGGATCGGGCAGGCCGATCGCGGCCACGGCTGCGATCCGCGGGTGGGCCAGCAGATGGCTCTCCAGGTCCAGGGCGGCCACGGTCTCGCCGCCACGAAGAATGACGTCCTTGACTCTGCCAGTCACCTCCAGATACCCGTTGGCGAACCGGCGCACCTTGTCCCCGCTGCGGTAGAAGCCGTCCGGGGTGAACGAACGCTGGTTCTCCGCCTCCGCCCGGAAGTACCCGTTGATGGTGTAGGGCCCGCGCACCAGCAGCTCTCCCGGCTCACCGTCCGGCACCGGGGCGCCGGCGTCGTCGACGATGCGCAACTCGTCGTCGTCGGCCAGGGGCTTGCCCTGGGTGTGGTCGACGATCTCCGGGGGATCCCCAATCCTGGTGTAGCACAGCAGGCCTTCGGCCATCCCGAACACCTGCTGCAGGCGAGGGGTGAGCACGGACCGGATGTGTTCGGCGTCGTCTGCGGCCAGCTTGGCGCCACCGACCTGGAGCAGCCGCAGTGTGGCGGGGAGCTGCTCCTCCCAATCGCAGGCGTGCGCCCACAACCGGGCCAGCGCGGGCACCAGCGCGGTGGCGGTGACACGGTGACGGGCGATGGTGGCGAACGCCGCTTCCGGGCTGGGGTCTCGGCCGAACACGACGGTGGCGCCCACGCTCATGGCGCCGAGCAGGCCTGGGCACGCGAGCGGGAAGTTGTGGCCGGCTGGCAGCGCGACAAGGTAGACGTCGTCGCTCGTCAGCCTGCACAGCGCGGCGCTGGCCGTGGCGTTGTAGACGTAGTCGTCGTGGGTACGGGGGATCAGCTTCGGGGCGCCTGTCGTGCCACCGGACACCAGCAGCAGGGCTGGACCGCTGGTGTCGGGTTGCAGTTGCGGCGTGCTTCCGGTGCCCTCGCACAGCCGGGACCACGCGATATGCGGACCCGCATCACCGTCGATGATGATGTGTCGCAACTGGTTCGGGCGCTGCGCAAGCCGCTCGGCCATCGCCCGGTAGTCGTAGGCGGAATCGCAGCCCGCAATGATCCCGACGGCGCCACTGAGGTCGAGGAAGTGCGCCAGCTCCGCGTCTCGGTGGCCGGGCAGGCAGAGCACGGGCAGCGCGCCGGCGCGCAGCAGACCGAACAGTGCGACCGCGAACTGGCAGTTGTTCGGCAGCTGAACCAGCACGCTGTGCCCCGGCCCGATGCCCAGGGCGGACAGCCCGGCGGCGGCGGAGTCGGCTCGACGGTCCAGCTCGGCGTAGGTGAAGCGAGCCGAATCGTCGATGATCGCCGGCCGGTCGGGCCACTGCGTCGCCGCCGTCTGCAGGATCTCGTCGAGGGGCCGGCCGGCCCAGTATCCCGAGTCGCGATAGTGGCTCGCGCGGTCCGGGGGGAAGGGGGTGAATCCGCTCATTGCGCTCCCTGACGTAGGCATCTCTGCGCCATAAGAATAGGGTAGCCTTCCCAAAGTTAGGTGAGGCTGTTCTGAGGTAGGGAGGCGACAGTGACCGCGGCTGAAGCGGCCATGATCACCGACCGGATCGCCGAGGTGCTCGGCGTCGACCACACCGACATCGACCCGGACGGCGACCTGATCGCGCAGGGTTTGGACTCGATACGCATGATGACGCTCGCCGGACGCTGGCGCCGCGCGGGTTTCGACGTCGACTTCGCCCGGCTGGCGGCCGCCCCGTCGGTCCGTGCCTGGGCCGAGCTGCTGACCACCGCAGACCCCGCGAATCCGCTTCCTGCACAACCGCAACCGGCCGTCGGCGAGCCGTTCCCGCTGGCGCCGATGCAGCACGCGATGTGGGTCGGCAGGCACGCCGACCAACAACTCGGCGGCGTGGCCGGCCACCTCTACGTGGAGTTCGACGGCGACGCGCTGGACCCCGAGCGGCTCCGCCGGGCGGCCACCCTGCTGGCGGCCCGCCACCCGATGCTGCGGGTGCAGTTCCTGCCCGACGGCACCCAGCGCATCGGCGTCCCGCCGGCCACCTTCCCGCTCGACGTCATCGACCTGCGTGAGGCCGAGGACGTCGAGCGGCGGCTGGCCGCGATCCGGTCGGAGAAGTCGCGGCAGCAGCTCGACGGGCAGGTCTTCGAACTCACCCTGACTCTTCTGCCCGGCCGGCGCAGCCGGCTGCATGTCGACCTGGACATGCAAGCCGCGGACGCGATGAGCTACCGAGCGCTGATGGCCGATCTGGCCGCGCTGTATCGCGGTGACACACTCACCGACATCGGCTACACGTACCAGCAATACCGCCAACAAGTTTCGCTGCCGGACCGATACGACGCCGACCGGCAGTGGTGGTCGGACCGGGTGCCGGACCTACCCGACGCCCCGGCGCTGCCGGTGGTGCCCACCGCCCAGCAGACCGACCCGCACCGGCCCGGCCGCCGCTGGCATTGGCTGGACCCACACACCCGCGACGGGCTTTTCGACCGGGCCCGCCGCCACGGCGTGACGCCGGCGATGACGCTGGCTGCCTCGTTCGCCGACACAGTGGGTAGCTGGTCGGCAGACCCGCGCTTTCTGCTCAACGTCCCGCTGTTCGGGCGGGAGCCGCTGCACCCCGACATCGAGAACGTCGTCGGTGACTTCACCTCGTCGCTGCTGCTCGATGTCGACCTCGCTGCCGCCGACACCCCCAGTCAGCGGGCACGGGTGCTGCAGCACACCATGCACGAAGCGGCGGCGCACGCGTCGTACCCGGGCTTGTCGGTGCTGCGGGACATCAGCCGGCTTCGCGGAACACCGGCGCTCGCGCCGGTCGTATTCACCAGCGCCCTCGGCCTCGGCGAGCTGTTCTCCGCCGATGTGACAACGCAATTCGGCACACCGGACTGGATCATCTCCCAAGGGCCGCAGGTCGTGCTCGACGCCCAGGTGACCGAATTCGCCGGCGGTATCCTGCTCAACTGGGATGTCCGGGAGAGTGCCTTCCGCCCTGGCGCCATCGACGCGATGTTCGCCCATCACATCGACGAAGTGCAGCGCCTGGCGCGCGACGACGACGCCTGGGACAGCAGGCGTGGCCCGCTGCTTCCCCCGTCGCAGCGCGCCGCGCGGGACGCGGTGAACACCAGCGCCGCACCCAGCGGAAAGATGTTGCACGACGGCTTCTTTGACCTCGCCTCGTGTCAACCCGACGCGCCCGCAGTGTTCAGCAGCATGGGCGACCTGACGTATGCGGACCTGCGCCGACAGGCGCTGGCAGTGGCCGCCGCGCTGCGGGCCGCGGATCTTCCGGACGGCGGCACCGTCGCGGTGCTGGGGCCCAAGACGGCCGAACAGATCCCGGCGCTGTTGGGTATCCACGCGGCCGGCGGGGTCTATCTGCCGATCGGCATCGACCAGCCTGCCGAGCGAGCCCGCCGGATCGTGACGAGCGGGGCGGTCGACATGGCCCTGGTCTGCGGCTCCGAGCTGCCGGAGGTGCCGATACCGTGCATGACGGTCGCCGAGGCGATCACGGGCGGTGGCGGCGGCGAATCGCCCGCTGTGACCGGGGATCCGGGCCGCCTGGCCTACGTACTCTTCACCTCGGGTTCGACCGGCGAGCCCAAGGGTGTCGAGGTCACCCACGACGCCGCGATGAACACCGTCGAGTTCATCACCGGCCATTTCGGGCTCAGGCCGCAGGACCGCTGCCTGGCACTGTCCACCCTCGAGTGCGACATCTCGGTGCTGGATGTGTTCGCCACCCTGGCCACCGGTGGGGCGATCGTGGTGGTGGACGAGGAACACCGCCGCGACCCCGACCACTGGGTGCGGCTCATCCAACGCCATCGGGTCACCGTCTTGCACTTCCTGCCGGGCTGGCTGGCGATGCTGCTCGACGTCGCAGGCCCGCTGCCGACGGTACGGGTGGTACCGACCGGGGGTGACTGGGTCACCCCGGCGATGGCGCACCGGCTACGCGACCGCGCTCCCGACGTACGGTTCGCCGGGCTGGGTGGGGCCACCGAGACCGCGATCCACAACACCATCTGCGAGGTGGCCGACGTCCCCGAACACTGGACCGCGATTCCGCTCGGAAAGCCGTTGCCGAACAACCGATGCCGCATCGTCGGTGCCGGCGGCGCGGACTGCCCGGACTGGGTGGTGGGCGAGCTGTGGATCGGGGGGCGGGGACTTGCCCGGGGGTATCGCGGCCGGCCGGACCTCACCGCGGACCGGTTCGTCGAACACGACGGGCTGCGCTGGTATCGCACCGGTGACCTGGCCCGGTTCTGGCCGGACGGGACCTGCGAATTCGTCGGGCGGGCCGATCACCGGGTGAAGCTCAGTGGCTACCGCGTCGAGCTCGGTGAGGTGGAAGCGGCCCTGCATCGGGTGCCCGGTGTGCTGGGTGCCGTGGCGGTGACCGTCCGCGGGCGCACCGAGTCTGCGGACCGGTTGGCTGCCGCCGTCCAGCTGGCGGCCGGGACCAGCCTGGACTCTCTTCATACGCGGATCGTCAAAGACCTTCCCGCTCATATGGTTCCGCGACACATCGAGGTGTTCGACCGGATCCCCTACTCCGTCGGGGGCAAGGTCGACCGCAATGCCATCGCCCGACGGCTGGCCGGGCGGGTGGACGCCGGAAGCGGGCACCGTCCCCCGACCGGTTCGGTGCAGTCGGCGTTGGTCGCGATCGTCGCCGATGTCCTCGGCGCGGCCGTGGTGGGAGCCGACGACGACTTCTTCGCCCTCGGCGGCGATTCCGTGCTGGCGACCACGCTCGTGGCACGGATTCGGCAACGACTGGACGTCACGGATGTCAGCGTCGCCGACATCTTCGCCACCCGCACCGTCGAAGCCCTGGCCCGGCGGCTCGGTGAGCTGGAGCCGGCCGACCGGCTCGACGCCATCGCCGAGCTGTACCTCGAAGTGGCCCGTATGGACACCGCCGAGGTCGCCTTGGCGCTCACCCGGAGATCTGATGACTGACACCCTCACCGACCCGTTCGACCAGCAGCGGCTGGAGTTGTTGCGCCAGAGGCTGTCTCAGCGCGGATTGCTGGCCGAACCGTCCACGTCGGCGGACCCGGCCCGGATGACTGACGGTCAGCGCCGGATGTGGTTCGTCCACTCCATCGACAGCACAGGCGCGCTGCTGAACGTCTGCGTGTCGTACCGGCTGAGCGGTGAACTCGACTCGACCCGACTGCATGCGGCTGTGAACGCCGTCGCCGCGCGCCATCCGATCCTGCGCACCACCTACCAGACGGACACCGACGGTGAACCTCGCCCGACCGTCCACGGCGAACTCGCCCCCGGCTGGGCCGAGCACGATCTCCGTGAGCTCGGCGCGCAAGCTCGCGGCCTGCGCCTGGAAGTGCTCGCGCAGCGCGCATTCACCGCGCCGTTCGACCTGGGTACTGACTCGCCACTGCGGATTACGTTGGTCCGCACGGGTTCCGACGAGCATGTACTGCTGCTGGCGGCACACCACATCGCATGGGACGATGCTTCGTGGCGAGTGTTCTTCGCCGACCTCAGCTCCGCATACGACGGCGGGGACCTACCGTCGGCACCCCTGGTCGAAGCACCCGCATCCGGTAACGACGACGCGGACGTGGAGTATTGGCGCGCGCTGCTCGCCGACCCACCGGAGCCGCTGGAACTGCCCGGTCCAAGGGGATCCGCGGTTCCCACCGAGTGGCGGGCCGCTCGGCACACCACCCGACTGGACGCCCGCACCGTCGATGCGGTGATCGCGCTGGCGCACGAGGCCGGGGCGACGCCGTACATGGTTCTGCTGGCGGCGTTCTCGGCATTGATGCAGCGCTATACCCACGCCGGCGATTTCCTGGTTGCCGCACCGGTCATCAACCGCAGCTCCGACGAGGTCATCGGCTACTACGGCAACACCGTCGCGCTGCGCATGCGACCGGACCGCTGGGGCACCTTCGGTGAGCTGGTCGGCGCCGCGCGCGATGCCGCCGTGGGTGCGTTCGCCCATCAACGGGCGAACCTCGACCGGGTGGTCCGCGAGCTGAACCCGGACCGCCGCTACGGCGTCGAACGGATGGCGCGGGTGAGCTTCGGCATGCGTCACCCGGACGGCGACGGCTTCCGACCCGTCGGCATCGCCTGCCGGCGTGCCGAATTCCGCGGCCAGTTCGCTCAACTCCCGCTGGGATTCATGGTCGAGTTCGCCGGCGGCGAAGCAGAAGTGGAGATCGAATACCTCACCGAGGTCATCGACGCGGGCTTGGCCGAGCAGATACTGCGGAGTTTCGTCATTCTCCTCGAGGACGCGCTGTTCCATCCGGATCGGGTGCTGGCCGATCTGGCCGTGCTCGACGAGGCGGACACCGCGCGGTTGTTCGAGATGTCCCGGGGTGAGGACTTCGTCTGCCCGCCGATGACACTCGGCGACCTGGTCGCCAAGCAGGCCGTCCGCCAGCCGGATGCGATCGCCGTCGTCTACGAGGGCCGCCACTACACCTATCGCGAGCTCAACGCGGCCGCCAACCGGCACGCGCACTGGCTCGCCGCCCAGGGCATCGGCGCCGAAGACCGTGTTGCCGTGCTGCTGGAGAAATCGCCGGAGCTGGTCATCACCGCGCTGGGTATCGCCAAGGCGGGTGCGGTCTATCTGCCGGTGGATCCCGAGTATCCCGCCGACCGCATCGCCCACATCCTCGGCGACGCGGACCCCAAGGTCGTGATCCGCCAACCCGTCACCGGCGTCGAGGACTTCCCCGACCACAACCCCGCTCCGTCGGATCTGGTGCGCCCGTTCGGTCCGGCCAACACCGCCTACCTGATCTACACCTCGGGGTCGACCGGACTGCCCAAAGGGGTGCCGGTGCCGCATCGTCCCGTCGCCGACTACTTCCGGTGGTTCGCCCAGGAATACCAGATCGGTCCCGACGACCGCCTCTTGCAGGTGGCCTCACCGAGCTTCGATGTGTCGATCGGTGAGATCTTCGGGATGCTGGCCCAAGGTGCCCGCCTGGTGATCCCCCGCAGCGACGGGTTGCGGGACATCGGCTATCTCACGGATCTGCTGCAGCGCGAGGCCATCACGTCGATGCACTTCGTGCCGTCGCTGCTCGGCTTGTTCCTGTCGCTGCCCGGCGTCGAGCAGTGGCGCAGCCTGCGGCGGGTGCCGATCGGCGGTGAAGCACTGCCCGGGGAATTGGCCGACAAGTTCCACGCGACCTTCGACGCGCTGCTGCACAACTTCTACGGGCCGACCGAGACGGTCATCAACGCGTCCCGCTACAAGGTCGAGGGCAGGCAGGGCACCCGGGTTGTCCCGATCGGCACACCCAAGATCAACACCGCGATCTACCTGTTGGACGACGCGTTGCGACCCGTCCCGGCCGACGTGATCGGCGAAATCTACATCGGTGGAACACAACTGGCACACGGCTACCACGGCAGACCGGCGCTGACCGCGGAGCGGTTCGTCGCCGATCCCTTCACTCCCGGCGGTCGGCTCTACCGTTCGGGTGACCTGGCACGGCGAAACCGCGACGGCGATCTCGAATTCGTCGGCCGCGCTGACGAACAGGTCAAGATCCGCGGCTTCCGCATCGAACTCGGCGAGGTCGCCGCGGCCGTCACCGTGGACCCGAGTGTCGGGAATGCGGTCGTGGTCGCCGCCGACCTGCCCCAGCTCGGCAAGAGCCTGATTGCCTACGTGGCACCGGCCGCCGGTGAAGTCGTAGACGTCGAGCGGATCAGAATCCGGGTGGCGGCCGCGTTGCCGGACTACATGATCCCGGCCGCCTACGTCGTCGTCGACGAGATCCCGGTCACCGCCAACGGAAAGCTGGATCGGGGGGCCCTTCCGGCCCCTGAGATCGGGCCCGTGGTCGACTACCGCGCACCGGTCACCGAGACCGAGCGCACAGTCGCCACCCTCTTTGCCCGGTTACTCGGCGCCGGCGAAGTGGGTTGTGACGACTCGTTCTTCGCACTCGGCGGGCACTCTCTGCTGGCGACCAAACTGGTCGCCGCGATCCGCGAGGCCTGCGGCGTCGAGGTCACCGTCCGCGACATCTTCGAGGCAGGCAGCGTCGGCGAACTCGCGGCGGTGATCGATGGCCGCCGCGACCGTCAGGCACCATCTGCCCGGCCGGCGTTGGTCGCCACCGGGGCCCACCCTCAGCGCGCACCGCTGTCGGCCGCCCAGCTGCGGAGCTGGTTCCAGTACCGCGTCGACGGACCCAGCCCGGTGAACAACATCCCGTTCGCGGCACGCCTGACCGGTCCCTGCGATGCCGACGCACTGGCCGCCGCCGTCGACGATGTGATCGCCCGGCACGAGATCCTGCGCACCGTCTACCGCGAAATCGACGGGGTACCCCATCAGATTGTCGACGCCGGCGACCGTGCTCGGGTCCGACGACTCGATGGTCCCGACAACGATTGGCTGACAACTCAACTCGACGCCGAGCGGGCCCATCGGTTCGAACTCGAAACCGAACTGCCGATCCGCGTCGCGGTGCTGCGCGCACCCGGTGAATGCGTCCTGTCGATGGTCGTGCACCACATCGCCGCCGACCACTGGTCGGCCGGGGTGCTGTTCACCGACGTCCTCACCGCGTACCGGGCGCGACGGGAGGGCGCCGAGCCGACCTGGCAACCGCTGCCGATCCAGTATCGCGACTACGCCGCGTGGCAGATCCAGTTGCTGTCCGACACCGAGTTGATGGATGCGCAACGCCAGTTCTGGATGCGCGAGCTCGACGGACTTCCCGAGGACACCGGTCTGCGACCGGATCTGCCCCGGCCACCGATGGCCGGCGGCGCCGGTGCGGCCATCCCGCTGCACTTCGCCACCGCCGTGCGAGAGCGGCTCACCGCGCTGAGCCGCGAGCTCGGGATCACCGAGTTCATGCTGCTGCAGACCGCCGTCGCGGTGGTCCTGAGTAAAGCCGGTGGTGGTCACGACATCCCGCTGGGCACCCCGGTTGCGGGCCGCACCGACACCGAACTGGACCGGCTGGTCGGCTTTTTCGTCAACATCCTGGTGCTGCGCAACGATCTGTCGGGTAATCCCACGCTGCGTGAGGTCCTGCTGCGCTCGCGGCAGATGGCGTTGGCGGCGTACGCCAACCAAGACCTCCCGTTCGACCGGGTGGTCGACGCGGTCAACCCGGTGCGGTCGCTGTCCCGCAACCCGCTCTTCCAGGTAGTAGTCCACGTTCGCGAGGAGCTTCCCGAGAACCAGCTGATCGAGGCAGGTCCGGACGGCGGCACCCGATTCACCGCCCTGGAGCCGACTTTCGACGTGGCCCACGCCGATCTGAGCGTGAACTTCTTCGTCGGTGATGACGGCTATCGCGGACACGTGATCTACCGCACCGAGCTGTACCACCCGTCGACGATGGACCGTTTCGCCGGTTGGCTTGGTCAGGTCATCAACGCTTTTGCCGCCGATCCTGATGTCCGGTTGCGTGACGTCGACCTGCTCGGTGATTCCGAACGTCAGCAAGTGCTCGGGCAGAGCCGAGGCATCGAATCGCCGGTCGACCGGCCGCGCACCGTCCCGGGACTGCTTGAGGCCAGTAGGGCGTTGGGTCAGGACCGGATCGCGCTGCGGTGCGCTGGTGACGAGCTCGATTACGCCGCACTGCATCACCGTTCGGATCGCTTCGCCCAGCTGCTGGTGCGCCACGGCGTCGGCCCGGGATCGCTGGTCGGCATGTCGATGCGCCGCGGTATCGACCTGGTGGTCGCGCTCGTCGGCATCATGAAAGCCGGTGCCGGATTCTTCCCGCTGGATCCCACCTACCCCGTGGCGCGCAAGCAGTTCATGCTCGACGACGTCGAACCTGCCGTCGTCGTGGTCACCGCAGAGGCCGGTGCGTCGATGCCGCCCGCCGACGGGGTCACGGTGATCTCGATGGACGATTCGGCCGTCCGTGCCGAGCTGGCGTCCGCCGATCCCGTCGCCGCCCTGGCTTTGCCGCACCCCGACGACCCGATGTACCTGATGTTCACGTCGGGCTCCACCGGGAAGCCGAAGGGTGTCGTAGGCACCCATCGTGCGATGAGCACCAGGCTGACCTGGCAGCTCAAGCACTATCCGGTTCCGGGACAGGACATCCGGCTCGCGCAGGCACCGATGACCTTCCTGGAGGGATGCATCGAGACGTTGGCCGGGCTCGCGGCCGGCGCGACACTGATCCTCGCCGACGACGCCGAGCACCGCGACGCTGAGGCGATAGCTGGCCTGATCGAACGGCACTCCGTCGCTCAGGTCACCGGCGTCGCCAGTCTGGTGTCCGCACTCGTCGACAGCGCACCGGACGCCGTGCGGGCATTGCGCCGGCTGGTGACCTGCGGCGAGCCGGTGAACGTGTCGCTGCTCCAGCGTCTGGTCTCCTGCGTGGGCGAGGGTGCGGCGCGAAACATGGAGCTGCTGAACGCGATCGGAGCCACCGAGACGTCCGGTGCGTTGATTCGCGGCCCGCTGGGCCTGCCGATCCCCAAGATCGGTACACCGATGGAGGGGTCACAGGTCTACCTGCTCGATGAGGCGCTGCAACCCGTGCCGGTCGGTGTCGTCGGCGAGCTGTACTACGCGGGCGAACAGATCGCACGCGGGTACTGGAAGCAACCCGCGCTGACCGCGTCGAGGTTCGTCGCGAATCCCTATGCAGCCGAACCGGGTTCGCGCTTCTACCGCAGCGGCGATCGCGGACGGTGGACCGAGGACGGCCATCTCGAATTCGTCGGCCGCACCGACCACCAGGTGAAGGTGCGGGGGTTCCGGGTGGAACTCGCCGAAGTCGAGGCCGCTCTGAAGGCCGCCGAGGGGGTCGCTGTCGCGGCCGCGCGAACCTGGGACGGATCCGGCGGCGCCTCGCTGGCCGGCTACGTCGTACCGCGCGAGCCGGTGGACGATCCCGCCGCGTTCGCCGCCTCGGTACGTGCGTCGGTGGCTGCGGCGCTGCCGGGCTACATGACACCGGCAACGATCTCGGTACTCGACGTCATGCCCGCGACCGAATCCGGGAAGCTGAACCGCCCCGCCCTGCCCCGCCCCGAGGTGCACACCACCGGCGCGAGCGAGCCTGCCAGGACCGACACCGAGCGGTCCGTCGCCGCAGCGATGGAGCAGCTGCTCGACGTGGCCGAGATCGGCAGGGACGACGACTTCTTCGCACTCGGCGGGGACAGCATCCTGTCGGTGCAACTCGCGGCGCGGATCCGTGCGGCCGGCCTCACGGTCGAACCCCGCACGATCTTCGCCCATCCCACCGTGGCAGCACTGGCCGCCGCGATCGACGACGGGCACGTCGACCCGGCAGCCGGCCGCGCGGACACCCGGCACGAGGCGATGAGCGTCTCGGGACTGTCGGCAGGCGACCTGGCCGCCCTGAAGTCATCGTGGTCGAAGGCCCGCCCGTCGTGACCAACGCCGTGGGCATTGATGACATCGAAGACGTCCTGGCCCTCTCGCCGCTGCAACTCGGGCTCTACTCGCACGCCACCCTGATCGGACCCGACGGCGAGGACCCGTACGTCATCGCGATGACCGCCGACGTGACGGGACCGCTGGACGTAGAACTGCTCCGCGACTGCGCGGCGGCGATGCTGGTGCGCCACCCCAACCTGAGGGCCAGCTTCTGGCACCAGGATCTGCCGCAACCGGTCCAGATCGTCCCCGCCGCAGTCGAACTGCCGTGGCAGCACCTGCCGGCCGCGGATGACGGACAGGCCGCCGAGATCGAACAGCGCGAACGCGGCAGGCAGTTCGCGTTGCACGACGGTCCGCTGATCCGATTCCTGCTCATCGAGCTGCCGAATCGGCGCTGGCGGCTGGTGGTCACCGCGCACCACATCGTGCTCGACGGTTGGTCACTGCCGGTGTTCATCGGCGAGATGCTCACGCTGTACCGAGTCGGCGGCACCCCCGACGCGCTGCCGGCGCCACGGTTGTACCGCGACTACATCGGCTGGCTCACCGAGCGCGATACGCAGGCCGGCGAACGCCTCTGGCGCCGGCACCTGGCCGACCTGCCCGGCCCGACACTGTTGTCCCCGGCCCTGGGTGGTGACGGGTCGGGGCTGCCGAAGCGCACCGAGCTGACCCTGCCCGCCGACGACACCGACCGACTGGCCGCCGCGGCCCGGAGCAGGGGCGTCACCCTCAACACGGTGATGCAGATGGCCTGGGCGTTGATCCTGTCCCGGCTGACCGACCGCGACGACATCGTCTTCGGGGTCACCGTATCCGGTCGTCCGCCCGAACTCGCGGGCGTGGAGACCATGGTCGGCCTGTTCATCAACACCCTTCCGCTTCGGGTGCGCCTCGACCCGAACAAGACTGTCGGACAGCACTGTACGGCGTTACAGCGGGAAGCGGCCGAACTACGCGACCACAGCTACTTGAGCCACTCGCAGCTGCGAACACTGGCCGGCGTCGGCGAGATGTTCGACACCCTGCTGGTTTACGAGAGCTTTCCACCCGGCGGCGTGGTCGGCGGTCAGCAGTTCGCCGCCGGCGACGTCACGTTCCGGCCCGCGGCGATGGAAAGCCTCACCCATTTCCCGGTGACGGTCGCCGCCTACCGCAACACCGCCGAGCTGACGCTGCTGGTCGAGGTCACCGACAACGCGCTGGGGATGATGTCGCCGGAGATACTTGGCCGCCGGGTGCTGCAGACGATGCGCCGCCTCATCGAGCAGTGGGACCGGCCGCTGGGCGGGATCGGAATCCTGCTTGAGGGTGAGGCGCCACCGATCGAGGTGTCCGCGAGCGTCGCCGAGGCCGGGGTGGCCGAGCGATTCGCTGAAACCGCTGCTGTGCATTGTGATTCCGTCGCGCTTCGGTGGAATGGCGGCCAGCTGACCTATGACGAGCTCAACGAGCAGTCGGACAGGATCGCGGGGTTCCTGGCCGATCGCGGCGTGCGCGCGGAGACGCCGGTTGCTATCCAGCTCCCGCGAGGCGCCGACTACGTGGTGGCGATGCTCGCCGTACTGAAGGCAGGCGGCATGTATGTGCCGCTCGACCCAGCGATGCCAGCGGGCCGGGTGCAGTCCATTCTCGCCCAGACCGGGGCCGCCGTCGTCATCGACGACGCCACGATCGCCGCTGCCCGAACCGCACCGCGCCTCTGCGTGCCGACCCATCCCGGCCAAGCCGCCTACACGGTGTTCACCTCCGGCACCACCGGAGAACCCAAGGGTGTGATCGGAACTCACGCGGCACTGCTGGCCTACATCGACGACCATGCCGAGCGGATGCTGACGCCGGCGGCCGAACGCCTCGGCAGGCCGCTACGCATCGGCCACGCCTGGTCGTTTGCGTTCGACGCCGCCTGGCAACCGCTGGCAGGACTGCTGTTCGGCCACGCCGTGCACCTCATCTCCGAGAGTGACCGCAGGGATGCCGAGGTGCTCGTCGACATCATCGAACGGGACGGGATCGACATGCTCGACGTCACCCCCTCGCTGTTCACCAGTCTGCGTCAGGCCGGTCTACTGGATTCTGCGCGACTCTCGGTGCTCGCGCTCGGCGGTGAAGCGGTCGGGGCGGGGGACTGGACCGATATCCGGAAAGCCTGCACTGGAACGTTATTGGCGGCGCACAACTGTTACGGCCCGACCGAGACGACCGTCGAGGCCGTCGTCGCCACGATTGCCGAACACGACGCACCGGTGATCGGCTATCCGACGCGATCGACCCGCGCCGCGGTGCTCGATTCGTGGTTGCAGCCCGTCCCCGACGGCGTGGTCGGCGAACTGTATCTGGCCGGCGAGCAGGTGACGAGGGGTTACCTCGGTCGCCCGGCCGAGACCGCGACACGGTTCGTCGCCGCCCCGGGTGGCGCCCGGATGTACCGCACCGGCGATCTGGTGCGCCGCGATCAGGATGGCGCGCTGGCCTTCGTCGGCCGGGCCGACGCCCAGATCCAAGTCCGGGGGCATCGCGTCGAGCTCGGCGAGATCGAAGCGGTGCTGAAGGAAATTCCCGGGGTGCGGCACGTGCACGTCTCGGTGCAGGGGCATACCGCGGGTCCCCGGCTGGTCGCCTACATCGCCGGTGACGTCACGGTGTCGGAACTGCGACCGCTGCTGCGGAACAGGCTGCCGCGCTACATGCTTCCGCACCGGCTGATCGTCGTCGACACGATCCCGCTCACCGCCAACGGCAAGGTCGACGAGGCGGCGCTGGCGGCCACGGCGTCACCCGACGAGGCTCCGGAGCCGCCGAGCACCCCGACCGAGATCGCCCTCGGCCATGCCGTCGCGGAGCTGCTGAGCCTTCCCGCCGTCGACCTCGACGCCGACCTCCTGGAGCTGGGGCTGGACAGCATCGCCGCGCTGTCCTTGGTCCAGCTCGCGCGCAGCGGTGGGATGTCACTGCGCGCCCGGCTGGTCCTCGAGTGCGGCACACTGCGCGAACTCGCGGCCGCAGTCGATCGCGACATCGATGACGAGATCGCTGCCGGGCCGGAGCCGCAGGGCCCGATCCCCGCGCTGCCCGCCGTGCACTGGCTCTATGAGCACGGCGATCCACGACGCCTGTCGCAGGTAGAGGCGATCCGACTGCCCGCCGACGCCACCGCCGAACGGCTGCGTCTGTTGCTGGACGGGATCGCCGCAGGGCACGAAATGTTCCGCAGCCGTCTCGACCGCGCGACGATGACGTTCGTCCCGGCCGGCCGAGACACCATCCCGCTGACCGAGGTGGCGGTCTCCGGGGAACTCGATGACGCCGTCGCCGAGCACGCGGCCGCCGCGATCGAGCGGCTCGATCCCGAGGGCGGCCATCTGACCGAAGCGCTGTGGCTGCACGGCCGCGGTGAACCGGGCGTGCTCGTCCTGGTCGTTCACGTACTGGCGATGGACCCCGCGTCATGGCGCATCGTGCTCGGCGAGTTGATGGCCAACTGGTCGGCGGCCGGCGCTGCCGAGTTCGGCCCCGTCAGCGGTGAACGGGTCAGCTATCGCCGGTGGGCACACAACCTCGCCGATCGCGCGGCCGCCCTCGACACCGTCGGTTTCTGGCTCGCGCAGATCGACGGCGAGGACTCGGCGTTGGGGGACCGGCGCGTTCGCCCTGAGGCGGATCGGTTCGCCGACCTCGCGATCACCGTGACGGTCACGGAGGCCGATGTCACCGGCGCGCTGTTACGCGCACCGATACCGATCCAGGACCTGCTGGCCGATGCGTGTGCCCGCCTGATCACCCGCTGGCGCGAGCAGCGCAGTGGTGTCGGTCCGGTTCCATTGCTGGCGTTGGAAACTCATGGCCGCACGGGAGCGGACGACACCGTCGGCCTGCTCAGTGCCATCTACCCGTTGCGGATCAGGCCGGGACAACCGATACCCGAGATACCCGGCCTGCCAACCGATTATGCTGCGCTGCGCTACCTGAGGCCGGACACCGCCGAGTTGCTGCAAGGTTTCCGAGGTCCGCAGCTACTCCTGAATTACCTCGGCAGGCTCGACCTCGACGCCGGAACGCTGCTGGACCGTGGTCTGCTGGCCCAGCTGTCGGTCATGACCGAACCGAACGTCGCGGTGCGGCACGAGCTGACCCTGGTCGCCGCCGTCGCCGGAGGAAAGCTGGTCACGCAGTGGCGAACTCTGCCCGACATCTTCAGTGCGACTGATGTGACGGCGCTGCAACAGATGTGGGGCGACATTCTGCAGGAGCTGGCGGGAGTGACATCGTGACAGGGCGGTTGGCTGTGCTCGGCGCCGGAGCCAAGGCGGTGGCGGTGGCCGCAAAAGCGGCGATGCTGCGTGAGATGGGTGTCGCGACACCGGAGATCGTGGCTGTCGAGCGTAAGGCTGTCGCGGCGAACTGGCGTGCGGGCGGCGGTTGGACCGACGGTCAGCACCGGCTGGGGACCAGCCCGGAAAAAGATGTCGGCTTCCCCTATCGATCGATGATCCTGCCCGGCCGTAACGGTGAACTCGACGCGCGGATGATGCGGCTGAGTTGGCAGTCCTACCTCGTCGGCACCGGTCGCTTCGCGGAGTGGGTCGACCGCGGCAAGCCTGCACCGACCCACGAGACGTGGGCGAACTATCTGCGCTGGGTCGCCGACGCCGTCGGGCTGAATGTCGTTGACGGCGAGGTGATCCGGATGTCACTCGACGGTCCGTCGTGGGTGCTGCACACCGGCGGGGGAACGGTCGAGGCGGACGCGGTGATGATCACCGGGCCCGGCCAGCCGGGCCGCTCAGTACTTCCGGGTCATCCGCAGGTCTTGTCGATCGCCGAGTTCTGGGAGTTGTCGGCGTCGAAAGAACGGATCGACGCCGAGCGGGTCGCGGTGATCGGCGGTGGTGAGACCGCAGCGTCGATGCTCAACGAGTTGTTCGGGCATCGGGTGTCCACCATCACAGTAATCTCGCCGCAGGCGACATTGTTCACCCGCGGTGAGAGCTTCTTCGAGAACCGGATGTTCAGCGACCCGACGGACTGGGTCGGACTGACCCCGGCTGAGCGGCGTGACGTGATGGCCCGCACCGATCGCGGGGTGTTCTCGGCGCGCGTTCAGGATTCGCTGCTCGCCGACGATCGGATCCGGCATCTGCGCGGCCGGGTGGCTCACGGTGTCGCGGCCGACGGCCGGATCCGCATCACGCTGCACACCGACCGGCACGGTGAGCGACTCGAGACGGTGCACGGATTCGACCTCGTCATCGACGGCTCGGGCGCCGACTCGCTGTGGTTTCTGCCGCTGCTGGCTCAGGACGCCCTGGACCTGCTCGAGGTCAGGCTGAACGGGCCGCTGACCAGCGACCGATTGCAGCAGGCGATCGGCGACGACCTCGCGTTGAGCGGAGTGGCGCCGAAGTTGTTCCTGCCCAACCTTTCCGGGCTCAGCCAGGGTCCCGGATTTCCCAACCTGAGCTGCCTGGGGCTGCTGTCCGACCGTATCCTCGGCGCCCGCCCCGGCGCGCAGTTGACCCACACGAACGGGAGGAACGTTGAGTACCAATCCATTTGACGCCGAAGATGGCCGCTTCTATGTCCTGGTCAACGACGAGGAGCAGCACAGCCTGTGGCCGGCGTTCGCCGAGATCCCCAGCGGCTGGCAGGTTGCGTTCGGCGTGGCCGGCCGGGCGGACTGCGTGGAGTTCGTCGAGCAGAACTGGGCGGATATCCGGCCGAAGAGCCTGCGCGCAGCGACTCGACAGTGAAGTTATGCAATGCTAACTTCTCTTTACATTGGTTAGGCAAACCTAAGGAGGCGGGGCCGGGTTCGACCGTCGCCCCGACGCGATGCGCATGAACAACGGTGTAGTGACCCACGCGCGTGCAGCGCGCGTGGATGCGGATGTGGTGAGCCGATTCGCCACCTGCTGCAAAGCGCTCGGCCTGCCGGTGTACGACCGGCGCCGCCCCGCCGACATGCCGGCGGCACACCGGGCGTTCACCGAACTCACCCGGGTCGCGCACGATCAGTGCGACGCGTGGACCGGGCTGGCGGCCGCCGGCGGGGCGGAGTCGCTCGAGGTGCTGGCCGCCGTCGTGCGCACCTGTGACACCGGCGGCGTGCTGCAGCGGTGCATCGAACTGCCTGCCGGTGCATTGGGGTTCGACTACGACACCGGGCTCTACCTGCGATTCCGCGCCACCACCACAGACGACTTCCGGCTCGCCTATGCCGCCGCGTTGGCGACCGACGGTGCGTTCCATGCCGCCGACGAGATCATCGGCGAGATCCGAGCGCGCCGGCCGCAGTGGCACGAGGCGCGCTGGGTCGACGTGGCGCTGCGGTCCCGCGCGCAGCGCTGGTCGGACGTGGTGAAGCTGCTGACCCCGGTGGTCAACGACACCGGACTCGACCCCCTCTTCGCGCACGCCGCGAAGGTGGCGCTCGGTGTTGCACTCGCCCGGCTCGGCATGTTCGCTCCGGCGTTGTCCTATCTAGAGGAGCCCGACGGCCCGGTCGCCGTCGCTGCGGTGGATGGCGCACTGGTCAGGGCGTTGGCACTGCGCGCCTACGGCGACGGGGACACCGCCGCTGACGTCCTGCAGGACCTGTACGCCGCCAACCCGGACAACGAGCAGGTCGAGCACGCCCTGTCCGATCCGACGTTCGGCGTTGCCACCACCACCGCGGCGCGCATCGAGGCCCGCACCGACCCGTGGGACGTCGAAACCGAGCCCACCGCAGACGATTTCATCGACCCGGAAGCCCGCGAGCGTAAGGCCGCACTTCTCGAAGAGGCCGAACGCGAGCTCGGTGAGTTCATCGGCCTCGACGAGGTGAAGAACCAGGTGTCGCGGCTGAAAAGCTCGGTGGCGATGGCGCTGCGGCGCGAGGAGCGCGGGCTGGCCGTGGCTCAACGCACCCACCACCTGGTGTTCGCCGGCCCGCCCGGCACCGGCAAGACGACGATTGCACGCGTCGTCGCCAAGATCTACTGCGGTCTCGGACTGCTCAAACGGGAGAATGTCCGCGAGGTGCACCGCGCGGACATGATCGGTCAGCACATCGGCGAGACCGAAGCGAAGACCAACGCCCTCATCGACAGTGCGCTGGACGGCGTGCTCTTTCTCGATGAGGCCTACGCCCTGGTTGCGACCGGCGCGAAGAACGACTTCGGTCTGGTTGCCATCGACACCCTGCTGGCGCGGATGGAGAACGACCGCGATCGCCTGGTGGTCATCATCGCCGGCTATCGCGCCGACCTCGATCGGTTCCTGGACACCAACGAAGGTCTGCGGTCCCGATTCACCCGCAGCATCGTTTTCCCGTCCTACTCGGCAGCCGAGCTCGTCGAGATCGCCGTCGCGATGGCCGCCAACCGGGACAGCGTGTTCGAGCCCGCCGCCCTGCATCATCTCGAGGAGTTGTTCGGCCGGCTGGCCGATTCGTCGACCCCCGACTCGACCGGCGTGGCGCGACGCAGCCTCGACATCGCCGGCAACGGGCGTTTCGTCCGCAATGTGGTCGAACGGTCCGAGGAAGAAAGAGAATTCAGGTTGGATCACACGGACCTGGCCGGGGCTGACTTCACCGACGAGCAGCTGATGACGATCACCGCGTCCGATGTGCGCGCATCCGTCGTGCCGCTGCTGGGTGGCCTCGGCCTGACGGTGCCTGCCCAATGAGCGATGATCGACGGTCCTTCTCGTCGCGTACACCGGCCAACGACAACGCCGAGCAGGTCACCTACCGGCGCGGATTCATCACTCGCCACCAGGTGACGGGATGGCGATTCGTCATGCGCCGCATCGCATCCGGGCTTGCACTCCACGACACCCGGATGCTGGTCGACCCGTTGCGCAGTCAGTCGCGCGCGGTGTTGATGGGCGTCCTGCTGGTCGTGACCGCTGTGCTCGGCTGCTTCGTGTTCTCGGTGCTGCGTCCCGGCGGTGTACCCGGCAGCGACCCGGTACTGGCCGACCGTGCGACCGCCGCGCTGTACGTGCGCCTCGACGACCGGTTGCACCCGGTACTCAATCTGACGTCGGCGCGACTCGCCGTGGGGCGGCCGGTGGATCCCACCACGGTCAGCAGCGAGCAGCTGGACAAGTTCGCCCGAGGCAGCCTGATCGGCATCCCGGGAGCACCGGAACGCATGGTGCAGAACACCTCTCGCGATGCAAACTGGGCGGTCTGCGACGGCACGGCCGGATCGGACCAGACTGGCGTGACCGTGATCGCCGGCAAGCTGGAACGCGGCGGTGCCCGCGCGGACCAACTGGGCGACGGTCGTGGCGTGCTGGTCGGCGGTGCCGACGGGACCTGGCTGCTCTGGGACGGCCGGCGCAGCGCCATCGACCTCGCCGACCGCGCCGTCACCGACGCGCTCGGATTGCCCGCCGCAACTCCCAGCCCACGGTCCATCGCACCGGGCTTGTTCAACGCGATACCGGAGGCCCCGGCGCTGCGGATACCGCAGATCCCCGAAGCCGGATCGCCCGCCGGCTATCCACTTCCCGTGACCACGCCGATCGGCGCGGTGGTGATCGCCTACCGCAACGACGGCACCCCGGTGAACTACGCGGTGCTGGCCGACGGACTTCAGCCGATCAGCCCGGTCTTGGCCGCGGCGCTGCGCAACGCCAATTCCTACGGGCTGGCGCAGCCGCCGCAACTCGGCGCCGACGACATCGCCCGGCTGCCGGTGTCGTCGATGCTCGATGTGTCGGCATTTCCGTCCGCGCCGATCAAACTGGTCGACGCCGCGACCGCGCCGGTGACCTGCGCGCAGTGGACCAAGATCGACGGTGCCGCAACGAGTTCAATGAACCTGCTGTCCGGCTCGGTACTGCCGGTCGCCGCTGGGACGCAGTCAGTCAGCCTCGTCGGCGGCACCAATCCCGGCACGGCCGCCAGAGTCGCACTGCCGCCCGGGCGCGGCTACTTCGTTCAAACCGTCGGCCAGCAGCCGGCGTCACCCCCGGCGGGAGCACTCTTCTGGGTGTCCGACACCGGCGTCCGATACGGGATCGGCGGTGACCCCAAGACAGGTGAAAAGACCATCGCCGCGTTGGGTTTGTCCGAACCGCCGCTGCCGATCCCGTGGTCGGTGCTGAGCCTGTTCGCCCCCGGCCCGGCCTTGTCCCAAGCCGACGCTCTCGTCGTGTACGACGCCGTCCGGCCCGTAGTCCAGCAGGAGAACCGATGAGCCGCCTGATCTTCGAGGCCGGCCGGCGGTTGCCGGTCCCCCCGACCACCAAGGGGGCGATCGTCATCGAGCCGCCGCCCGAACTGCCGCGGGTGGTGCCCGCTTCACTGCTGCGCCGCGCGCTGCCGTTCCTGATCGTGATCCTGATCGTCGGCATGATCGTCGCGATGGTGGCCACCGGGATGAAACTCATCTCGCCGCAGACGCTGTTCTTCCCGTTCGTCTTGCTGCTCGCCGCCACCGCCCTGTACCGCGGAAGCGACAACAAGATGCGCACCGAGGAGGTCGACGCCGAACGCGCCGACTACCTGCGCTACCTGTCGGTCATCCGGGACAACGTACGGGCCGAGGCTGCCGCGCAACGCGAGGCGCTGCTGTGGTCACACCCGGACCCCTCGGCGCTGACCGTCATCCCCGGATCGCGCAGGCAGTGGGAGCGTGACCCGCACGACAGCGATTTCCTGGTGCTGCGTGCCGGGCTGCACGACGCACCACTGGCCACCACGCTGCGAGTCAAGGACACCGCCGATGAGGTCGACCTGGAGCCGGTGTCACACAGCGCATTACGTGCCCTGCTCGACACACAGCGCACCGTTCACGACGCCCCTCGGGGAATAGACGTGACGACGGTGTCGCGGATCACCGTCCACGGCGATGCCGACGCGGTCAGGGCCGTGCTGCGCGCCTGGCTGGCTCAGGCCGTCACCTGGCATGATGCGGCGTCCCTCGGTATCGCGCTGGCCAGCCCCGACCTGGAAACACCCGACTGGAACTGGCTGAAGTGGCTGCCGCACAGCGATATTCCAGGCCAGCTCGACGGCTGCGGGCCGGCTCGATACCTGGCGGCGAACACCGACGACCTGATCGCGGCCATCGGGCCCGCACTCGCCGACCGCCCGCTGTTCGGTGGCGCCACCGACGAGCCGCTGCGTCACCTGCTGGTCGTTGTCGACGATCCGGACCACGCGGTGGAGGACTCGGTACTTGCGACCGGCCTGGCCGGTGTCACGGTGATCTACACCGCCGCAGCAGCTTCTGGCCCGAGGCCGGGACAATACGCCGACCCGGAGCGGCCGATACTGCGCGTTGCCGGCCGCGAGATCCAGCGTTGGGAGAGCGACGGCTGGCAGACCTACGTCGCCAGCGCCGACCGGCTGGCACCCGCCGACGCCGTGCATCTGGCGCGCGGCCTGGCGCGGTGGGACTCCAACCCCACCCACGCGGGACTTCGGTCGCCGGCGACCAGGGGCGCGAGCTTCACCACACTGATGGGCATCCCGGATGCGTCGGCGCTCGACATCGCGGACGTCTGGGCGCCCCGCCTTCGCGACGAGGAGCTACGGGTCCCGATCGGGGTCACCGCGACCGGTGTGCCGCTGTACTTCGATCTCAAAGACGAAGCCGAAGGCGGTATGGGCCCGCACGGTCTGATGATCGGTATGACGGGCTCCGGCAAATCGCAGATGCTGATGTCGATCCTGTTGTCACTGTTGACGACTCACTCGGCCGACCGGCTGATCGTGATCTACGTCGATTTCAAGGGTGAGGCCGGGGCGGACATCTTCCGCAACTTCCCGCAGGTGGTTGCCGTCATCTCCAACATGGCGGAGAAGAAGTCGCTGGCCGATCGGTTCGCCGACACGCTGCGCGGCGAGGTCGCCCGTCGGGAGAGCCTGCTGCGCGACGCCGGTCGTCGCGTGCAGGGCAGCGCGTTCGGTTCGGTCGCCGAGTACGAGGCAGCCCGCCCGGCCGCCGAGGCGGCAGGCATCGAACTCCCGCCGTTGCCAACGCTGTTCGTCGTCGCTGACGAATTCACCCTGATGCTCGCAGAGCACCCGGAATACGCCGAGCTGTTCGACTACGTCGCCCGCAAGGGGCGGTCGTTCCGGATCCATATCCTGTTCGCCTCACAGACGCTCGATATCGGTCGTATCCGAGATATCGACAAGAACACCTCCTACCGGATCGGTCTCAAGGTGGCCAGTCCCGCCGTCTCCCGGCAGGTCATCGGTGTCGAGGACGCCTACCACATCGAATCAGGCCGAGAACACAAGGGAGTCGGCTTTCTGGTGCCCTCGCCGGGCGCCGCACCGGTCAAGTTCCGCAGCACCTATGTCGACGGCATCTACGACCCCCCGCGCCCGGCCACGTCGTACGCGGTGCCGGCCGCGCCGGATCCGGTGCCGTTCTCGGCCGGGCCGGCCGCGCTCGACGAGGACATCGTGGTGCTGGCCGAGCACGAGATCGAACCGGCCGCCGTACCCCGCAAGCTGATCACCACCATCGGTGAGCAACTGGCGCAGTACGGTCCGAAAGCACCGGCGCTGTGGCTGCCCCCGCTGGACGAGAGCATCGCGCTCGACGAGGTGCTCGCGGGTGCGGCCCTCCCGGAGCGTCAGTGGCGCTGGCCGCTGGGCGAGATCGACCTGCCGTTCGAGATGCGCCGCGAACCACTGGTTTTCGACGCCACCTCGTCTGCGGGCAATGTGGTGATCCACGGTGGCGCCAAGTCCGGGAAGTCGACGGCGCTGCAGACCTTTGTGTTGTCGGCGGCGCGGCTGCACTCGCCACGCGACGTCACGTTCTACGTCCTGGATTACGGCGGCGGACGACTGCGCGGCCTGGAAGGCCTGGCCCACGTGGGCAGCGTGGCCTCGCCGCTGGAACCGGAGCGGATCCGGCGCACGTTCGGCGAGCTGGAGCAGCTGCTGAGGTCGCGGCAACGCAATGCCGGACACCAGGGCGGCGGGTACTCCGACTCCTACGGTGAAGTGTTCCTGCTGATCGACAACCTGTACGCCTTCGGCCGTGACAACACCGACCAGTTCAACACCCGCAACCCGCTGCTGGCTGACGTCACCGAACTGGCGAATACCGGTTTGGCGCACGGCATTCACGTCGTCATCACCACCCCGAACTGGCTCGAGGTGCCGCTCGCGATGCGGGACGGCCTCGGGTTGCGCCTGGAACTGCGTCTTCCGGACCCGCGTGACAGCAACGTCCGGGTCACCGACAGCCTGCGCAGGCCCGCCGAGTCGGTGCCGCACGATCAGCCAGGCCGGGGAGTGACGATGGCGGGGGAGCACTTCTTGTTCGCCGAGCCCGATCTCGCACGGATACCGGCGATCAATGCCACGTATCCGGGACTGCACGCCCCGCCGGTGCGGCTGCTGCCCGCCGATCTGGAGCCCCAGGTGGTGGCCCCCCTTCATCGGGGTGGTGAGCGAGTGGTGCTGGGACAACGCGAGTTCGATCTCGGCGCGGTGGTCCACGATTTCGCCGAGCATCCGTTACTGATGGTGCTCGGTGACAGCAAGTCGGGTAAGACCACCCTGCTACGGCACCTCATCCGGACCGTCCGCGACAGCTCCCGTGCCGAGGACGTGGCGTTCACCGTGTTCGACCGTCGCCTGCACCTCGTCGACGAGCCGCTCTTCGCGGACAACGAGTACAGCGCGAACATCGACCGGGTGACGCCGGCCGTGATGGGTCTGTCGGCATTGATCGAACAGCGCCGGCCGCCCGCGGGCCTGACCGCCCGTGAGCTGTCGGCCTGGGACTACCGCACCCGCACTCGCTCGGCGCACACCCACTTCCTGATCATCGACGACGTCGACCAGATCCCGGACGGCCCGGCGATGAGCGGCCCGTACGCCGGGCACCGACCATGGACACCGCTGATCGGATTACTCTCCGCTGCGAGTGATCTCGGCCTGCGGGTGATCGTCACCGGCCGGGCAAGCGGTTCGGCGCACGCGCTGATGACCAACCCGCTGCTGCGCCGCATGAGCGATCTGCAGGCAGCAGTGCTGATGTTGTCGGGCAATCCTGCCGACGGTGCCAAGATCCGCGGGCATCGGTTCACCAGGCTCCCCGCCGGGCGGGCGATGTTGCTCGGTGACAGCGATGGCGTCGAGCATGTCCAACTGGTCAACCCGTTTGCCCTCGCGCACAGCGCATCTCATGCGCGCTACCCAGAGGAGAACCCGTCATGACCCTGCGTGTCGTCCCAGAGGGCCTGGCTGCGGCCAGCGCCCAGGTAACGGCTCTCACGGCACGATTGGCCGCTGCGAACGCGGCTGCCGCACCGTTGATCACGGCCGTGCTGCCTCCCGGCTCGGATCCCGTCTCGTTGCAGACCGCGGCAGGCTTCAGCGCCCAGGGACTCGAGCACACCGCGACGGCCACCCAGGGTGCGACCGAACTCGGCCGATCCGGCGCCGCGGTGGGCGAGTCCGGCGCCGGTTACGCAGCCACCGATGCCGCCGCGGCGGGCTCCTACGTGATCGCACGGGGGGGCTGATGACCGCGCCAATCTGGTTCGCGTCGCCGCCGGAGGTGCATTCGGCGCTGTTGAGTGCCGGCCCCGGCCCCGGTCAGCTGCTCGCCTCGGCCGCGGCGTGGGCGGCGTTGAGCGTCGAATACGCCAACACCGCAGCTGAACTCACCCAGATCCTCGCTGCAGTTCAAGCCGGATCGTGGCAGGGTCCGAGCGCAGAACGGTATGTCGCGAGCCACGCGCCTTACTTTGCGTGGCTCGAGCAGAGCAGTGCTGACAGTGCCGGGGCGGCCGCCCAGCAGCAGACCGCTGCGGCCGCCTACACCGCGGCGCTGGCCGCGATGCCCACACTGCCCGAACTGGCGGCCAACCACACCGTCCACGGAGTGCTGATGGCCACGAACTTCTTCGGCATCAACACAATCCCGATCGCCTTGAACGAGGCCGACTACGTCCGGATGTGGATCCAGGCGGCCACCACGATGAGTGTCTACCAAACCGTCGCCGGCACCGCGCTGGCCGCAGCCCCCCGCAGCGTGCCCGCTCCGACGATCGTGCTGCCCGGCGCAGAAGCCGCATCATCGACGATGGCGCTCGCGACCGCAGCGCAGCCGCAGGCCGGTGAATCCGGTTCCGCGCTGACCAATTCCAACAGCATCCTGGATCTGCTGGAGGCCTACATCAAGTCACTCCCGGACGGCGATCTGATCTGGGATTTTCTCACTCATCCGGTCCAGAGCCTTCAGCAGATCATCGTCGACTTCCTGACCAACCCGGTCCAGGCCTGGCAGACCTGGGGGCCGCTGCTGTCCGCACTGCTCTACCAGGCGATCTTCCAGCCGGTCGGATGGACCACGTGGGGGCTGGTGTTGAGCTCACCGCTGTGGGCCCCGATGCTCCTCGTCGCCGGCCTGCCCCTGCTGGGGTTGTTGACGCTGGTGCCGAATCCGGCCGCCCCTGACGTCGCACCCGAGCCGGCCCCGGCGCCGATCCAAGCGCGGCAACCCAACGTGTGGCCGATGTCGTCAGCGGCACCGACCGTGCCCGCCACCGCGCCCGCGGCACCAACCGCCACCGGTGCGGGGGCCCCCGCCCCGGCACCGGCGACACCCGCCCCAGCAGCGCAGGCAATGTTCTACGCGGTCGGCGGGGCGGACCCCGACGACGGCCCGGGCCCGTCATTGACCGAAGGCAGCGGCGCCAAGGCCCCGGTGTCCGAGGCGGCACCCGCCGCGGCAGCGCTGTCCACGGTGCAAGCCAAGGAGCGCGCGCAGCGGCGACGTGCCCAGCGACTCAAGGACCGCGGGCACCGGGACGAGTACATGGACCTCAACAGTGATACCGGTGTACCCGCCGAACCGGCTGCGCCGCCGAGCACGTCGTCCTCCGACCGGGGTGCGGGAACGCTCGGATTCACCGGCACCGCGACCAAAGCTCGCGATGTCACCGCCGCTGGGCTGACCGAGTTCGCCGGCGACACAACCGAACGCCCCATCACGCCGATGCTTCCGGCCACCTGGGACAGCGATCCGTCCGACAGAGATCACCACCGAGAATGATGGGAGAAATACCGTGAGCATGCTGGATGCGCACATACCGCAACTCGTGGCCGCCGAGGCTGCCTTCGGTGCCAAGACGGCGCTGATGCGCAGCACCATCGCACAGGCCGAACAAGCCGCGATGTCGTCGCAGGCATTCCATATGGGCGAGTCCTCGGCCGCCTTCCAAGCCGCGCATGCGCGGTTCGTCGAGTTCGCCGCGAAGGTCAACTCGCTGCTCGACATCGCGCAGGTGAACCTCGGCGAGGCCGGCGCGACTTATGTGGCTCAGGATGCCGCAGCGGCAACGACTTACGGAGGCTTCTGATGTCCCAGATCATGTACAACTACCCGGCCATGCTCGGGCATGCCGGTGACATGGCCGGCTATGCGGGCACGCTGCAGGCCGTCGGCGCCGATATCGCCACTGAACAGTCCGCCCTGCAAGGGGCCTGGCAAGGCGAGAGCGGGATGACCTACCAGGCATGGCAGGCACAGTGGAACCTCGCCATGGAGGAACTGGTGCGCGCGTACCGGGCGATGGCGGGCACCCACGAGACCAACACTCTGTCGATGCATGCGCGCGATCAAGCCGAAGGCGCCAAGTGGGGCTGAGACGTGGCCGCACCTAACGCGGTCGAGCTGACCGCTGACGCCGCGTGGTGTGTCGCCGAAAGTATTGGTGCAGGCTCATTTCCGTGGGTGTTGGCGATCACGCCCGCGGTGGCCGACCAGCGTGAGGCCCCGGCGATCCTGGCCCGGTTACGAGCCGAGCTGACTCGCGCACGCGTGATGTCCGAGGACGGGACGGTGGCACCTGCGGTAGCCCGCTGGACACGCACGGTCTGCGCGCCGGACCGGTGGCTCGAGCTTCGCTACGTTCGGGGTACCGGCGCGGAGATGTTGCGCGGCCTGGTGGCCCGTCGCGGAGACCACACGGTGGTGGCGCTGCGCAGTGGTGAGCTCGTCACTCTCACCGAGCTCGACATCAGTGATCCATTTGCGCTTGCCCTGGCCGTTGCTGCCGGGCTGGCCGGTCGCCCACCGGCGCGATTCGCGGAGTTCACCCTGCCGACCAGGGCCGGGCTCCGAGCCGACGAAAAGCTGCGTGCCGGAGCCGATCTCGACCGGGTCCTTGAACACCTGGGTATTCCCCGCTCGGCGGTCCCGGTGGTGCGATCGGTGTTCACCGGAGCGCGCAGTTACGTCGAGATCCGCGCCGGCTCCGCCCACGACGGTGTGTACCGTCTCAGCGAGGTCGGCGTGGGCATCGTCGACAGCGACGCCGGCCGCGTGCTGGTGAACCCGGAACGCGCAGCCGACGGGGAGTGGCTGTCGACCTTCTCGCCGGGCACCCCGTTCGCGATCGCGCTGGCGCTCGACCGGCTCACCGACACGCTGGCGGATGGCCGCTGGTTCCCGTCCGCCACGCTGGCCCGCGACTTCACGAAGAATTGACAAGAGAGAGAACAACAATGACCGAAACCCCGGTGCTGCCGATCGTGCGGGTCGCCGTTTTGGCGTATGGCCGGATCACCGACGTGGCGCTGCCAGCGGAGTTGCCGCTGCGCGAGATCCTGCCCGCCGTGAAGCGGCTGGTGCCGCCGGACTCCGACGACGAGACCGCCAGCCCCACCCCGCTGACCCTCGCCCCGATCGGCGGTCCGCCGTTCAGCGTCGACGCGAGCCTGGACACCGTCGGCGTGGTGGACGGTGATCTGCTTGCACTGCAGCCGGTTCCGGCCGGGCCGAGCGCGATCGGCGTGGTGGAAGACGTCGCCGACGCCGCCGTCATCTTCTCGGCCGCCCGCATCAGGCCGTGGGGACCGCACCGTCTGCAGGTGGGCGCGCGACTGGCCGCCGCGGTGTTCGTGGTGGCGCTGTCCGCGGTCGCGATCACCCACCGCGCCGCGACCGCCTCGGTGATCGGTCTGTACGCGGTCGCCGCGCTGGCGGTACTCACCGCGGTCGCCGGACTCGTGTTGCGGGCCAGGTCCGCCCGGCTCGCCACCCAGGTGTCGGCGGCGGCCCTGCTGCCCATCGCGTCGGCCTTCTGGCTGGCCGTGCCGGGACTATGGGGATACCCGCACGTGATGCTGGCCGCGGCCGGAGTTGCCGCGTGGTCGTTGATCGTATTGACCCAGACCGAGGACGGCGTCGGGTTGTTCACCGCCACAGCGGTTGTCGGCGTCGGAGCGTTGCTGGTCGCCGGCGCCGCGGCGTTGTGGCAACTGCCGGACCGGACCGTCGGCTGTGCCCTGATCCTGGTTGCCCTGCTGCTCACCGTGTGGGCCCCCGCGCTGGCGGCGATGTGGGCCCGGTTCCCGCTGCCGGTGATCCCGGCCCCCGGAGATCCGACGCCGTCGAGCCCCGCGGCCCGGCTGCTGGCCGATCTGCCGCGCCGGGTCCGGGTCGGCGAAGCGCACCAGACCGGTGTGATCGCGGGCAGCGTGATGCTCGCCAGCGCCGGGTCGCTGATTGTGGCCGGGCGCACCGAAGGGCCCGGGGTCTGGGGCTGGTATCTGGTGGCGGCCGCCGCAGCCGCGGCTGTGCTGCGCGCCAGGGTGTGGGACACCGCGGCGTGCAAGGGCTGGCTGCTCGCTCAACCGTTCCTGGTCACCACGGGGCTGCTGGTCGCCTTCGCCGTGGAGCACCGGTTCATCGCCGCGCTGTGGGCGCTTGTGGTGCTCGGAGCGCTCACAGCGGTGTGGGTCATCGTGGCCGTCACTCCGGATACGGCGTCCGCGGAGCGCTATTCGCTTCCGGTGCGGCGGCTGGTGGGGTTCGTCGCCGCCGGCGTCGACGCATCGCTGATCCCGGTGATGGCCTACCTCGTGGGCGTCTTCACATGGGTCCTCGATCGATGATGCGGGCCGCCGCGATTGCCGCGGTGGTACTGCTGGTCGCAGCCCCGGCGGCCGGCGCGGTGAACCCGCCCGTCGCCGACCCCGGTGCGCACCCCCCGGCCGGCACGGCCGGACCAACCGCCGGGATGTCCCAGCGGTCCGAATGCGTGACGACCGGGGTGCGTCCCGGCAGCGATCCAGCCGCCGTGAGCCCCAATCAGGCAATGCTTGATCTCGCAGGAGCACAGCAGTATTCGCGCGGCGAAGGCCAGACCGTCGCTGTCATCGACACCGGTGTCCGGCCGGGCCCCCGGCTGCCGAATGTGGTCGGCGGTGGCGATTACCTCGCCTCGGGCGACGGGCTGACGGATTGTGACGGCCACGGAACGCTGGTGGCCGGAATCATCGGCGGACAGCCCGGACCCGACGGATTCAGCGGAGTCGCGCCGGGCGCGCGGCTGCTGTCGATCCGGCAGGCCTCGCCGCGGTTCTCGCCCAGCACCGGGGGGAGGGACCCGGCGTCGGTCCAGGCGAACGTAGAGATCGAAACACTGGCCCGCGCGGTCGTTCATGCCGCCGACCTCGGCGCCACTGTCATCAACATTTCCACCACCACCTGCATGACGCCCGACAAGCTCGGCGATCAACAGACTTTGGGCGCGGCGCTGCGCTACGCCGCGATCGACAAAGACGTCGTCATCGTCGCTGCGGCGGGCAATGCCGGGGCCGCCATGGACGGCACGCCGGGTACTCAGTGCGCGTCGAACCCGCCGGGCGACTCGACCAGCGCCGAAGACCCGCGGAACTGGGCGGGCGTCAGTTCGGTATCGGTCCCGTCGTGGTGGCAGCCCTACGTGCTGTCGGTTGCGGCGCTGACCGCTGACGGACAACCGACCGACTTCACGATGGCCGGCCCGTGGGTGGGCATTGCCGCGCCCGGAGAGAACGTCGTATCGCTGAGCAACGACGCCGGGGGCGGGCTCGCCAACGGCATGCCCGATGGGCGTGGCGGGATGTCGCCACTGAACGGAACAAGTTTCGCCGCCGCCTACGTCGCCGGCGCCGCCGCCCTGGTCCGTAGCCGCAACCCGGGCATGCGCTCCGACGAGGTGGTCCGTCGGTTGACGGCCACCGCGCACAACGCGGCGCAGGCACCCTCCAACCTGGTCGGTGCCGGAGCACTGGATCCGGTCGGTGCCCTCACCTGGACCGTCAGCCCGTCCGGTGACATGGCACCGGCCACCACACGCGTTGCGGCGCCTACGCCGCCGACGCCGGTCGATCACACCCCGCGCACGGTGGCGTTCATCGGAACGGCCGTGCTCGCGGCCGCCGTCATCGTGGTCGCGGTCGTCACCCGCAGACGCAAGGAAGAACGAGAATGACTGAAATCAAAGGACCCGGCGCCGGTCGGCTCACTGTTGTCGGCATGGCGATCGCCACCGCGGTACTGGCGTACCCCTGGCGGTCGACCGCAGATCGGTGGGCGCTGGGTATCGCGATCGGCGTGGTGCTGATGTCGCTGATCTGGTGGCGCGGTCAATTCCTGACCACCATCCTGTGGCGTCGCCTGCGAGTTCTGCTGAACCGCAGACCGATCGAGGGCGCATCCGCCGACATCCAGGGGCGGCGCAGCGATGCGGTCACCACGGCTCTGCTACGGGTGGACAGCCGAGCGGGTGAGCTACCCCTCGGCGTGCTGACCGGCTACCTCGACCGTTACGGACTGCTGTGCGACGCCGTTCGGGTCACCACCCGCACGGCTCCGGATTCGACGACGACGTGGATCGGCCTGACATTCAGTGGTGCACGGAACCTGGCGGCGCTGCAAGGCCGATCGCCGCTGATACCGCTGCGTCAGACCGCCGAGAACGCGGCTCGCCGCCTCGCCGGACATCTACAGGAAACCGGCTGGACCGCAACGCTCGTCGACGCTGGTGATGTGCCCGTCCTCGCCGAGGTGGATGCTCGTGAGTGGTGGCGATCGGTCACCGACGCGCGCGGGTACCTGACGACCTACACCGTCGCCGATCCCCAGACAGCGCTGGGCGGGGTGAGTGCTGCCGCGGCGCAAGAGGTCTGGACGGTGGTCGAGATCGCGGGACCCTCGCCACGCACCGAGCTCAAGGCCGGCGTTGCAATTCGCACCGAAGAACCGCCGGCCACATCAGCCCCCGCGCCGGGACTGGCGGGCATCTCCGGGCGGCAGGCCCTGGCTTTGGCTGCGCTGCACCCGTTGTCCGGAGTGCGACTCGTCTGAGGAAAGGAGTGCCGATGGCGAACGAGATGGCGTCGCGTGGCTGGCAGGGCACCATTCTGAAGCTGTTCGGCGCCGCCGATTACGAACTGACGGCCACACGCCGGGAGCAGCTCAGCGAGCACTACCTGCGACTGAACTTCGATGCGGGCTGCTGACCGAACGGGACGTGCATCCGACGATGTGGATCCGGATGTGGTTCCCGGACGGTGCGAAACTGCACCAGCGGGGATGTACCCTGGCCGATCCCGACCTGGCTGCCGACCGCTTCGATATCGAGTTCGCGTTGCATGCCGCCTACGCCGCGCAGGACCACTTCGGCTGGGTCGCCTGCGACAACCGGACAACCCGGGCTGTCGCGAAGGTCCTCCGCGAGCAGTAGCGGATCCCGCGCGCCTCGATCAAGGCACAGGCGCACTGGGCTCAAGGGGTGTGACCGAGCGGCGGTTGCCCGCCCACATGGCGGCCGCGACCGCCGCGATCAGCACGACCCCGACGCCGAAGGTGCCCAGGTCGAACGAGACCGCCGCAGGGCTGCCCGCTTGGGCGCGGGCCGAGCCGCGCAGAAACGGAACCACCGTCAGGACGCAGATCGCCACCAGGGCTTCGGCGAAGACCACCGCGGGGAAGTGTTGGGCGGCAAGGTGAAACAGGCCGCGAGCGTCTCCGTCAGACTGCAGGGCACGGATGCGCGGAAGTAGCACCCGTACGTTGTAGGCACCGGCGCACAGCAGCAGCACCACTAGGACGAGCTTGACCGCGAGCGCGCGACCGTAGGAGGTGGTGAGCAATTGGCCCGGCGTTCCGACGTGGCTCCACGCCAGCCAGGAGCCGCTGACCACCAGTGCGCCGACGGCGATCATCGCCACCAGACTGAACCGCTCCCAGATCTGCACCCAGTCTGCCGCCACGCCGTCGCCGGTTATGTTGCGCCGTCCTGCAATTCCTGTGGCGGCCAGGACCACCAGCCCACCCACCCAGGTGATCGCACCGAGAACGTGCACCGCCGTCAACACGTTCGACATCGCTCGGCTCAGATTGACGAATTGGGCCGGAATTTCGGGGATCACCGCTGCGATGACCGCGACCGCGCCGACGCCGAGCGGCAGCGCCCGCGACTGACTCCATCGCATCGCGACCAACCCGCAGACGGCCAGCGTCAGCGCGAAGAGCGGGGCGAGCGTCACAACGCTCAGGTGTGCGGCGGCACGGAATTGCAGCACGATACCAAGCAGCACCACAGTCGCGGCCGGAACGGCCAGGGCGCGCACCTTGCGCGCGACGAGACCACCCTGCGACTCGGGTACGGCCAAAGCGCCGATGGTCAGCCCGATTCCGAGCGGAATCGACAAGCTCAGGTAGTAGACCACCTGGGTGACAACGTCGATGGCGGCAGGAGCCGGGGGAGTGGGGCCAGGCACGCGAGACGTCCTATCTTCAGAGCTGCTATCGACTTACACGGTAGAGTTCGCGGCTTTGTTCACCCTGTGCGCGCACTGTGCGTCACATTTGGCGCTCAGGGCCGGCCCTGGCGTCCCGAATATCCTTCCCAGGGACTGTAATCCGCGACCAGCTCCTCCTGCGCCGGACGCTGATCCTCCGGAATGTGTTCGAGGTTGATCCGGATGCGGTACCAGATGGAGCTCGGCCCCCGCATTCCGTCTACCAGGATGTCGGTTGGCTGCAGCGCCGTGGCGGCCTCCGGGTGACGGGCCCGCCAGACATCCAACGCCGCCATCGCCTCATCGCGGGTTTTGGTGCGGGCCACCTCGATCAGCGGCTTGCTGCCTTTCGGCGGCTTCTCAGCGGGGCCGAGCTCCTCGGCCAGCGCCAGCAGCGGGTCCAGCGAGCCGACCGCGTCGTCCATCGACTCCCAGGGATCGCCGCGCTCGGCGACGCGGGCGGGGACGGTCAGGATCGTGAACTCCTCGGCGCGGCAGCCGGGCACCTCATCCCACGTCAACGGCGTCGACACCCGCGCGTCGGCGGTGGCCCGCACCGAATAGGCCGAGGCGACGGTGCGGTCCTTGGCGTTCTGATTGAAATCGACGAAAACCCGTTGTCCGCGTTCTTCCTTCCACCAGAGGCT
Source organism: Mycolicibacterium aromaticivorans JS19b1 = JCM 16368 (assembly GCF_000559085.1). Taxonomy (NCBI): domain Bacteria; kingdom Bacillati; phylum Actinomycetota; class Actinomycetes; order Mycobacteriales; family Mycobacteriaceae; genus Mycobacterium; species Mycolicibacterium aromaticivorans. The sequence goes on from NZ_JALN02000001.1 coordinate 3,101,433, forward strand.
GCTGGCCAGGTCCGGTGCGCGGCGTTGCACCTCGCGGGCAACGGTCTCGGCGGCCAGCCGAACCTGCTTGAACGGCCAGTGCGGTGCGATCCGGGCGTAAATGTGGAATCCGCGCGACCCCGACGTCTTGGGCCACGCCGTCAGCCCGTGGTCCTCGAGCACCTCGCGCGCCACCTGGGCCACATCCAAGATCTGCGGCCAGTCGACACCCGGCATCGGATCGAGGTCGATACGCAGCTCGTCGGGATGGTCGAGGTCACCGGAGCGGACCGGGTGCGGATTGAGATCGACGCAGCCGAGGTTGATCGCCCACGCCAGCCCTGCGGGTTCGTGGAGCACCGCCTCCTTGGCCGACGTGCCCCGGGCGTAGCGCAGTTCGGCCACCTCGATCCAGTCCGGGCGCTTCTCCGGGGCACGCTTCTGGAAGATCGCTTCCTCGGCGATGCCTTTGACGAACCGCTTGAGGATCATCGGCCGGTCGGCGACACCGCGCAGCGCCCCGTCGGCCACGGCAAGGTAGTAGCTGACGAGGTCGGCCTTGGTGACCGCAGCCCGTTCACCGACCGCGGGGAAGACCACTTTGTCGGGATGACTGATGGTGACCTGGCGGCCCCCGATCTTCATGGAGTCGGCCATGAAGCCATGGTAATTAGGCCGCTCGTTCGGTCTTGGCTGCGACGTGCGTCACCTAGGGTTGCAGACATGCCCAGTCTTTTCGATCTCCCCGCGCAAGCACTGGCCAAGGCTCAGCGATTGGCCGACCGTGGCTCGGCTGAGCTGCACTACCTGGCCAAGATGATCGAGTCGGGCGCATTCCGTCTCGAGCCGCCCCAAAATCTCATCGGGATGGTTGCCGACATCCGCCGCTGGGGCGAGATCGGGATGGTTCCGGCGCTCAACGCCCGCCGCACACCCAACAAGGCGGCGATCGTCGACGACGAGGGTTCGATGACCTTCAAAGAACTCGACGACGCCGCCAACGCTGTCGCCAATGCGTTGCTGGCCAAGGGTGTCACCGGCGGCGACGGGGTGGCCATCCTGGCCCGGAACCACCGCTGGTTCGTGATCGCGAACTACGGCGCGGCACGGGTCGGCGCCCGGACGATCATGCTCAACACGGAGTTCTCCGGGCCGCAGATCCGGGACGTGTCCGAGCGTGAGGGCGCCAAGCTGATCATCTACGACGATGAGTACTCCGACGCCGTCAAGCTCGCCGAGCCCCCGCTGGGCAAGCTGCGGGCACTGGGGACCAACCCTGATGCCGACGGTCCATCGGGTAGCACCGACGAAACCCTGGCCGAGGTCATCGAGCGGAGCAGCACCGCACCCGCGCCGAAGGCCACCAAGCGGTCGTCGATCATCATCCTCACCAGCGGCACCACCGGAACCCCGAAGGGAGCCACCAGGAACACCCCGCCGACCCTGGCGCCGATCGGCGGCATTCTGTCCGCCGTGCCGTTCCGTGCCGGCGAGGTCACGGCGCTGCCGTCGCCGATGTTCCACGCCCTCGGATACCTGCATGCGACGATCGCGCTGACCCTGGGGTCGACGCTGGTGCTGCATCGAAAGTTCAAGCCGGCCAACGTGTTGGAGGACGTGGCCAAGCACAAGGTGACCGCGATCGTGGTGGTCCCGGTGATGCTCGCGCGGATGCTCGACGCGCTGGAGGAGATGGAGACCAAGCCGGATCTGTCGTCGCTGCGGATCGTGTTCGTCTCCGGCTCTCAGCTTGGTGCGGAACTGGCCACCCGCGCACTGAAAGACATCGGCCCGGTCATCTACAACATGTACGGCTCAACTGAAGTCGCGTTCGCGACCATCGCAGGACCCAAGGATCTGCAGATGAATCCGGCCACCGTCGGACCTGTCGTCACTGGTGTCACCGTGAAGATCCTCGACGACAACGGCAACGAGCTACCGCAGGGCGAGGTCGGGCGGATCTTCGTCGGCAACAGCTTCCCGTTCGAGGGCTACACCGGTGGCGGTCACAAGCAGATCATCGACGGGTTGATGTCATCCGGTGACGTCGGCTATTTCGACCACAACGGCCTGCTGTTCGTCAGCGGCCGCGACGACGAGATGATCGTCTCCGGCGGTGAGAATGTCTTCCCGGCCGAGGTTGAAGACCTCATCAGCGGCCACCCCGACATCGTCGAGGCGACCGCGCTCGGCGTCGACGATCCCGACTGGGGTGCCCGGCTTCGCGCATTCGTGGTGCTGCGCGAAGAAGCCGAACTCACCGAGGACGCGATCAAGAACTACGTGCGCGAACACCTTGCGCGCTACAAGGTTCCGCGCGAGGTGGTGTTCCTCTCCGAGCTGCCGCGAAACCCGACCGGCAAGATCCTCAAGCGGGAATTGCGCGACATCGAGGTGCAGTAGTCGCTGCTCGCAGCCCGCTGCCCAAGACAAAAACTACTAAGTGTTTCATCAGTAAGACGGAGTGCTCATACTGTTGCAGTGACGCTGTGATCTGTGCTACACCAAAGGTCCTGAGTGGCATATCCCACAGCGGAGGCATGATGCACCAAGCGGCCCGTCCCGTCCGAGGTGTCGACGGTGGCTCGCCGCCGGGAACGAGTCACGCCAAGTACGTCGGCCGGGTAGGTGCATTGGCCCTGTTCCTTGGTGTCGGTGCGGCGATTGCCATGCCGACCGCGGAGGCCGACACGGGCGGCTCGGCGCACCCGTCGGGTTCGGGTTCGGGCTCGTCCTCGCACGCTGCGAGTGCGAAGAAATCCGGCGGCGCTGCCGCGAGTCAGCGTGCTCCGGCGGGGTCGGCGCGTATCACGACCACATCTGCCCCGGCCACGGTGACCGCCCTGCCCCGCGCTGTCGCGTCGCCGCACCGCGTCCGGGCCACCGATCCGGCCGCTCCGGTTGTATCGCCCACCGATCTGGCCGCGGTCGCCTACACCCGTCGCCGCTCCGCTTCACTGCAGCAGGGCGCCGCGGGAACAATCACGGTCGAGTTGACCAACCAGGTCAGTCCGCTGGGCACCCAACAGCAGGTCTCGCGCGAGCAGCTCGCCATGCAGGCGGTCCGCACGCTACCGGTGCAGCTGATGAAATTCATTCTGCGCCAGGGCTTCCTCGCCGCAGCCAACAAGCAGTTCGCTCTGGTCGGCGGGCCCGACGCGGCGAATCTGGACGCGCTGAACAACGCGGTCGACGAGTACGCCCTGGCTTCGGCATTCTCCGAACAGATTCTCAACCCGATGAACCCTGCGGTGGTCACCCAGGTGGCGCCTCCGCACAGCTGGTACGGGGTTGATGTCGGTGGATCGCGGTTGCTCTACGACAACCCCGACACGATCTATCGGTTCATCCCGGTCAACAAGACATCGGAGTACGTGATCACCGGGCGCTTCTACGACGCGATTCCCGCCGACACCACATTCAGTGTGCTGGAGGGCAGTTCGGGTAAGACGTCGACGATCCTGAGCCTCAAAGACATCGATGTCAGCGATGACGGTTCGTTCGTGATCACGGTCAGCGGTGAGCCGGCGACACCGGGGGAGAAGAATCATCTCCAGCTGACGTCAAGCTCCACACTGGTCGCGGTGCGAAACACGCTGGGCGACTGGAACACCGAAGAGCCGATGGATCTGGCGGTGCACAAGGTCAGTGGGCCGCCGAACAGTTTATTCGCCCAACTCGGAGGATTCCTGTTCTTCGGCTCGGTGGTCAACAACAACCCGACGCTGGCGAAGTTGGTCTCTTTGGTGCCGCCGTTGCCGATCGCCGACACACCGATCGTGCACGGAACACTGACCGCGTTACTGATGGTCATTCGCGGCGCGAACCAGGAAGCCAAGTACATGGCGCTGGCTACCACCGATCCCGCGACCGGCTTGCCACACCAGCCCAACACGATGACAGAGCCGGCAAGTAACGCCGAGTTCTTGGCCAATCAGTTGCAGAGCAATGGCTACTTCCAGCTCGCCGATGACGAGGCGCTGGTTCTGACGATCAATCCCGGCAACGCCAAATTCGTGAGCATTCCGGTATACAACGACTGGACGATCACCGACGACTACTGGAACGAGCCGACAAGCCTCAATTCCGACCAGGCTGTGCAAAACGCCGACGGCACCTACACAGTGGTGATTTCCCCCACCGATCCGCTTGTAGCCAATTGGATCTCGACCGGAGGCCTGAATCAGGGCATCATTTCGATGCGATTCCAAAATCTGGACACCGGCGATCCGGCTCAGCCCAGCGTCCAGTCGCAGGTGGTCAAGCTCGACGAGCTCGCCCACAACACCAACGGCACCGCTGTCATCACGCAGGCCGAGCGTGATGAACAGCTTGTTCTGCGCAAGGCCGGCTTCGACAAGCGTTGGGCGCCCTACCCGCAGGCCTGACGGCCGAGTTCTACGGATCGCGCGGCAGCCCCAGCAGGCGCTCGGCGATGATGTTGAGCTGCACCTCGGAGGTGCCACCGTAGATCGTCGTCGACCGGCTGCCGAGCAGGTACTCCGCCCATTTACCTTGCAGCTCTGCAGAATCGCCGATGGCGCCGTCGACGCCGAACGAAGACACCGCAAACTCGGCGTACCCCTGCCCGGTGCGCATCGACAGCAGCTTCGAGATAGCAGCCGACGGCATCGCATCGCCTCCGGCCAGGGTCAGCAGCGTCGAGCGCAGATTCAGCAGCTTGGCCGCGTGCCCCTCGGCGATCAGTTCGCCGGCCCGGTGATGGCCGATCTGGTCGAAGTGACCGTCGCTGACAAATTGCACGAACCCGTCGAGGTTGGCCAGGAATCCCGGCTCGCTGCTTCCGATCGAAACCCGTTCGGCAGTCAGGGTATTGCGGCTGACCTCCCATCCGCGGTCCACATCGCCAAGCACCAGCTCGTCGGGGACGAACACGTCGTCGATGAACACCGTGTTGAACATGGCGTGACCGGTGAGCTCACGCAGCGGTTTGACCTCGACGCCTTCGGCCTTCATGTCCAGCAAGAAGTAGGTGATGCCAGCATGTTTCGGCGCGCTCGGGTTGGTCCGCGCCAGAAGGGCGCCCCACTGGGCGTACTGGGCGCCGGTGGTCCAGATTTTTTGCCCGGTGATCCGCCAGCCGCCGTCGACCTTGGTGGCCTTGGTGGTCAGGCTGGCCAGGTCGGAGCCGGCGCCGGGCTCGGAAAACAGCTGGCACCAGATCATCTCGCCGCGGAACGTCGGCGGTAGGAAGCGCTGCTTCTGCTCCTCGTTGCCGAACGCCACGATGGACGGGATCAGCCAGGCCGCGATCCCCATCTGCGGTCGCTTGACCTGCCCGGCGGTGAACTCCTGAGCGATGATGATCTGCTCGATCGGCTTGGCGTCCCGGCCCCACGGCTTCGGTAGGTGCGGCTGCACCCAGCCGCCCTCGGCGATCGCGGTCTTGCGCTCCTCCCGCGGAATCGCTTTCAGGGCAGCCACTTCCGCGCGGATCTCGTCGCGCAGCTTCTCGGTCTCGGGGTCGAGATCGATGTTGATGGCCCGCATACCCATGCTGGTCGCGGTGTCGAACACCTTCTGCTGGTATTCGCTCGCGCGTCCGAATGCGGCGACCATACCCAGCGTGCGGCGGTAGTAGACGTTGGTGTCGTGCTCCCAGGTGAAGCCGATGCCACCGTGCACCTGGATGCAGTCCTGGGCGGTGTGCTGGGCGGCGGCAGGCGCCAGACTGGCTGCCACCGCGGTGGCGAACTCGTACGCCGTTTGCTCGTTCTCCCAACCCTTTTCGGCGGCTTCGTCCAATGCGCGCGCGGCGTCCCATACCGCTGCGGTAGCACGCTCGGTGGTGGCGATCATCTCGGCGCACTTGTGCTTGATGGCCTGGAACTGGCCGATCGGACGGCCGAACTGCTCGCGGATCTTCGCGTACGCCGCTGCCGTGTCGGTGGCCCAGCGGGCGATGCCAACTGCCTCAGCCGACAGCAGAGTGGTGAGGATCGCACGGCCGGCCGCCTGTGAAAGATTGGACAGCACCCGGTCGGCACTGACTTCGGCGGCATTGGCCCGGACATGCGCCACCGGACGTAACAGGTCCACCGATTTGACCGGCTCGATCTCGAGTTGGTCGGCATCGAGGATCACCCATTCCACGCCGCTCTCGATCGCCACCGGTAGCACCAGAACGGCGGCCTGCGCGGCAGCGGGCACCGAGCGGGCCTCCCCGCGGATCACCAGTGAGTCGTCCTGGCGGGTCGCGGTCAGACCCGACTCCAGCGCGCAGGTGGCGATCAACTCGCCGGAGGCCAGCTTGCCCAGCAGCCTGGCGTCGGGATCGTGGGCAGAGATGAGCGCACTGGCTATCGCGGAGGTCACGAACGGCCCAGGCGCGGCGCCGTAACCGAACTCGGCGATCACGATCGCAAGCTCCAACAGGCCGAACCCCTGGCCGTCGACGGACTCCGCCAGGTGCAGGCCGTGCAAGCCCTGCTCGGCCGCTGCTTTCCAGTACGGCGGCGGGTTGGGGATCGGCGTCTCCAGGGCCTCGTGCAGGACTTCGGACGGCGCGACGCGTGCGACAAGAGACTTCACCGAATCGGCGAGGTCGTTGTGCTCCTGGGTGATGGCGATGGGCATGTCGGGTGCCTTCCCTATTAACCGGTGGGTTGGGAGCCAGGGTACCTGCCGCTCCAGGCCGCCTCAGTGACGGCTTGTATCCCGGTCAGGGGTGGCGCGCAGCACCACCACCACGACCGCGGAGATCACCATGAAGATGCCCACCGCCCACATGCCGGCCTTGTCGCTGCCGGTGAACTGGTTCAGCGCACCGGTCGCGTACGGGGCCGCGAATCCGCCGAGGTTGCCGATCGAGTTGATCAGCCCGATCCCGCCCGCTGCGGCGGCACCGGTGAGGAACTGCGCCGGAAGCGCCCAGAAGCTGGGGATCGCGCTGAACACTCCCATTGCGGCGACGCAGACCGGGATCATCACCAGCAGCGGGGAGTGCAGATACAGTGCGACCGGAATAGCCAAGCCGCCCAGCCCCATTGGGATCGCGACGTGCCAGACGTGTTCGTTCTGGCGGTCGGCGTGGCGCGACCACAGGTACATCGCGATCGCGGCCAGGGTGTAGGGCACCGCGCTGATGAGACCGACCTGCACGATTGACAGGTGCACGTCGAACGTCTTCTTGAAATCGGAGATGATCGACGGCAAGAAGAACGCCAGCGCGTACAGCCCATAGGCGACACCGAAGTACACCACGGCCAGCAACCAGATTCGTGGGCTGGTCAACGCCCGGCGCAGCGGGAAGTCGAAGCTGCCTGCGACATCGCGTTCCTCGTCGGCCAGCACGTCGATCAGCCACTGGCGTTCGTCGGGCTGTAACCAGTGCGCCCCGGCCGGCCGGTCAGTCAGATAGAACCAGCAGATCACGCCGAGGATGATCGCGGGCAGTCCGACGCCGATCATCATGAATTGCCAGCCGGCCAGCCCGAAGGTTCCTTCACCGGCTTGGATCATCCACGCGGCCAACGGAGTTCCGACGGCCGCGGCGATCGGGCTGGCCATCATGAACATCGCCACGATCCGCGCCCGGTAGGCGGCCGGGAACCAGCGGGTCAGATAGAAGATCACCCCGGGAAACAGCCCCGCCTCGGCGACGCCGAGCAGGAATCGCAACGCCAGCAGGGTGGGCGCGTTGGGCGCGAATCCGATTGCGACGGCGACGATTCCCCATGACACCGCGATGCGCGCCAGCCATCGGCGGGCGCCGAACCGTTCGAGTGCCAGATTGGACGGCACCTCGACCAGGACGTATCCGATGAAGAAGATGCCCGACGCCAGGCCGAACATGCTCGCCGTCAGCTGGAGGTGCTGGCTGATATCGGCTTTGGCGATCCCGAGGTTGGTGCGGTCGAGGTAGTTGACGAAGTACAGCGCCATCAGGAAGGGCAGGGCGCGGATGGCCACCTTGCGCAGGGTGCGGGTTTCCAGTGACCGATCACTGGTGGACGCGACTGCCATCCGGCCTCCCGTTGACGACGTTGACCAGGTCGCGGCCGTCGTACAGACGACGGCAGTTGTCGACGGCGTTGATCAGGTAGCGCCGCATGGTGTCGACGGTGCACCAGGTGACGTGGGGCGTCACGACGACATTGTCGAGCGCTAACAGCGGGCTGCCCGGGTCGACGGGTTCTTCGGTGAACACATCGAGGCCGGCGGCGGCCAGTCGGCCATCGCGCAGCGCATCGACCAGCGCGGGTTCGTCGACGACGCCGCCGCGAGATGTGTTGACCAGCACCGCATGCGGCTTCATCGTGTCCAGCGCAGCCCGGTTGATCAGCTTGTCGGTCGCGGCGGTCAGCGGCAGGTGCAGACTGATCACGTCGCTGGCGGCGAGCAGATCGGGCAGCGGACGCCAGGTGGCGGTGCTGTCGTCGGCGGTGCTGGTGTGCAAGACGGTGCCGCCCATCGCGACCACGATCCGCTCGACGCGTTTGGCGATATTGCCGTAGCCGACCAGGCCAACGGTGCAACTGCCGATGTCGCGCACTGTCTCGACCAGGCTGGGATCCGTCGGCCAGCCCAGTCCCTGCCGGGTCAGGCGGTCCAGCGCGGGAAGCCGGCGCAGCGCGGCCAGCATCAGCAGCACTGCACCCTCCGCGACCGAGGGCGCGTTGGCACCGGGCATGTTTGCCACCGCGATCCCCAGCTCATCGGCTGTCTCGACGTCGATGGTGTTCACCCCCGCGCCCAGCTTGTGCACGAGTCGCAGCAGCGGTGCGCGGCGCAGGTCCTCGCCGGACAGCGGACGTAGCACGTGCCAGATGACCTCGGCATCGGGCAGCTCGCGGTGCAGCGCCGCGTCGTCGTCTTCGTGGCACCAGTGAATGTCAAGCCAATCTGCCTCTGGCGCCACGATATCCAGCACCTTCTCGCCGGGGAGGAAGTGCGCCAGAACTCTTAGCGCCACCGCTTGGCGATCCACTTCGCGATAGTGTCCGCCTGCTCGCCGCGCGCGCCCGGCGTGGTGAAGTAGTGGTCGGTGTCGATGGCGCAAAGAGTCTTGTCGGTACTGGCCAGCGCGTCGAAGATGCGCTGGGCATCCGATGGGAACACCCCGGTGTCCTGCTCGGCGTTGATCACCAATGCCGGGACGGTGACCCGGCCCAGATGTGGCTCGGCGCGGGTCTGGGCGGTCTTGAGGCTCCACATACCCAGCCAGCTTCGTAGCGTGCAGGCTGCGGCGATGCCGTGTGCGGAGCGGTTGGCCTTCACCGGAACACCGGCGTAGCAGAGGTTGGGCTGCCGTTTGGTGGGTTCGATGGCTGGGTCCACCATGCGCGGATCGGCCCAGGTGCGCATCACGGTGAACGGCCGATCCGTGAAGCCGGCGGCTTGCACCCGTTTGAGCTCGGTCTCCGCCCAGTCGGTGATGGCGTGATTGCGGGCTACCTGAGCCGCTCGGTAGCGAGCCAGGAAATCGTCGGAGAACGGTGGCCCGTTGCCCTCGTCGAACAGGTCAAGGCCGGGATCGGTGGCCACCGCGTCGTTTTCGTCGGTGACCGCGCCGTCCATCCAGGCGGTCAGGACGTCGGGTCTCCCGGGGTGGGCCGCACTGGCGATGTAACCGTCTGCAGCAGGCAGTTCGGTCAGCCCCGCGGCGGGGCGCATGCCCTCCAACGGGGTGACGTTGGGATCGACGGCCTGGGACTGATAGGCCGCCATCAACGAGCCGCCGCCCGAATTACCCAGGAGCACAACTGTTTCCACGCCCTGGATGTCTCGCAGCCAGCGCACCCCGACGCCGATGTCGACCAGGGCGTGGTCGAGCATGAAGCTGCTTTCGAATCCGCGGAAGCGGGTGTTCCAGCCAAGGAAGCCCACGCCGCGGGTGGCCAGATAATCGGCGAGGTAGTGCTCGGAGAAGTCGATCTGGTAGTGGGTGGCGATGACGGCGACCTTCGGCTTGCGGCCCACTCCCCGGTGGTAAAGCCCCTGGCAGGGGTGGCCGCCGGCGCCGGCGCGGCGCGCGGTCGGCGAGGACATCCCGATGAATTCGCGCACGACTCCGGGGGTGGGCATGTCGGTGGCCTCCTTCGGGTGTGGATCGCTGAGGAGACGATATTCGTCAGCGTCGATGTGCATGCCTGAATCCGGTGTTAGGTTCGGTTGGGAGAGTCGACCAGGATCTGTGGGGGCACGCCGTGATCAAGCCGCACAACACCAACCCAGAATTCGAGCTCGGGGGAATCAACCACGTCGCGCTGGTGTGCTCGGACATGGAGCGCACTGTCGATTTCTACTCGAATGTGCTGGGTATGCCGCTGGTCAAGTCGCTGAATCTGCCTGACGGACTGGGGCAGCACTTCTTTTTCGACGCGGGCAATGGCGATTGCGTGGCGTTCTTCTGGTTCGCCGAGGCGCCGGACGGCACGATGGGCAGCACCACCCCTGCAGCGCTGCCCGGTCTGGGTTCGATCGTCAGCGCGGTGGGCTCGATGAATCACTTGGCGTTTCACGTGCCCGAGGAGAAGTTCGACGAGTACCGCCAGCGGCTCAAGGACAAGGGTGTGCGGGTTGGGCCCGTGCTCAACCACGACGACAGTCCCCAGGGAGCCACTCGCGAACTCCACCCCGGGGTGTACGTACGGTCCTTCTACTTCAGCGATCCGGATGGCATCGTGCTGGAATTCGCTTGCTGGACACGGGAATTCACCGATCATGAAGCCGCAACTCCGCCCAAGACGGCGGCCGACCGCAAGCAGCCGATCGCCGCAGGCTAGTCGCGGAACAGCCGCGGATCGCCGAGTTCGTCGATGATTGCGGTGAGCTGATCGGCGAGCTCGGCGGGCGTCAGTGTGATCGCGCCGCCCAGCCAGGCGCTGATGGTCTGGCCGACGCCGCCCACAACGAAGTGCGCGAACGCCTTGATCCGGTCGTTGGCGGGACGGTGCAGCAGCGCCTCGACGTGTTGGCCCGACAGCATCGCGAACAGCGCGCCGGACTCCTGTCGTTTGCGGACCACCGTGGTGTTGGACAGCTGCGAGCTGAACATCAGCCGACCGACCCGCGGATCGAGTTCGATGGTCCGCACGATGTTGGCCATGGCGGCGCGGTTCTGCGCATCGACCGGGGCTGTCGCCACCGCGGCCTGAGTGGTGGCGGCAAGCTCGGCGACCACCCAGTCGAAGACCGCCGCGACGAACTCGTCCTTGTCGGCGAAGCTCTCGTAGAAGTATCGGGTGGCGACGCCGGCCTCTCGGCAGATGCCCCGAACGGTGAGCTCAGCGGGGTCGACATTGCTGCCCAGCAGCTCCAGTCCGGCCTCCAGAAGACGGGCCCGTCTCCGGGCCAGCCGATCGGCGGCATCCACGCCGCCGTAGGGCCGTGCCTGCGTCATTAGCCCATCTTGACATTGCTCAGGCCAGGGCGGCAATATTAGGAAACATTCGTTGTCAGATTCTCATCCGATAGGTGGCCCAGCGTGGCGATCCGCGAACCCGTCCTCAGCCACGTCGACCGGGCGGTGAGTGCGCCGCCGATGCCGTCGGCTCGCCGCCGGAAATGGGGACCGGGTTTCGACGACGGGCTGATGGGTGTTGCGCTGCTCGCCGGCCCCGCGAACGTGATCATGGAGTTGGCCCTGCCGGGCGTCGGCTACGGCGTGATGGAAAGCCGGGTCGAGAGCGGCCGAGCCGACCGGCATCCGATCAAACGGGCCAGGACGACCTTCACGTATTTGGCCGTGGCCACCCGGGGTACCGACGAGCAGAAGAAGGCGTATCGACGTGCGGTCAACAAGTCGCACGCGCAGGTGTATTCGACGCCGGACAGCCCGGTGGAGTACAACGCGTTCGACAAGAACCTGCAGCTCTGGGTGGCTGCGTGCCTTTACAAGGGCGGCGTTGACGTGGCCCGGGTGTTCATCGGCGAGATGGACGACGAGACCGCCGACCGGCACTACCGGGAGAGCGCGGCATTGGCCACCACGTTGCAGGTGCCCGCCGAGATGTGGCCGGCCGATCGAGCCGCGTTCGACCAGTACTGGCAGGAATCACTGCACAAGCTGCACATCGACGACACCATCCGCGAATATCTGTACCCGTTCGCGGTGTCGAGGATCCGGGGCGTGCGACTGCCGAAGCGCGTGCAGGAACCGCTCGAACAGTTCAACCTGCTGATCACCACGGGCTTCCTGCCGCAGCGCTTCCGCGACGAGATGCACCTCGACTGGACACCGGACAAACAGCGCAAGTTCGACCGCTTGATGGCACGCATCCGGTTCGTCAACAACCTGACTCCCCGCGCCATCCGGGAGTTCCCGTTCAATTTGCTTCTGCGCGACGTGGATTGGCGGATCCGCACTGGTCGACCGCTCGTCTAGCGCCAGCGACGTCCGGCCGACGATAATGACGACGAACCGTCAATGTTGTCTGCTGAAACGTCAGAGGAGATCAGGTGCCGGAAACCAAGATCACGGTCATCTACGACAACCCCACCGATCCAGATGCCTTCGAGGCTGCGTACGAGGCCGAACAACTCGACGCCGCCCGCAAGATTCCGGGCCACATCCGGTTCGAGGCCTCGAAGGTGTGGCCCAAGGAGGACGGCTCGCCGACTCCGGCCTACCGGATGATCGACCTGTACTACCCGGACTACGACGCGGCCAGCGCAGCGGTGGCCACCGCGGAGGCCGGCGCGTTCTTCGAGGCGATGGCACGGCTGTCGACCGGCGGTGTTCGAGTCCTCTTCTCGGACATCCAGATTCCCTCGCACTGATACCTGTCGCCTACGCGTTGCCAGATTCCGCGAGTACCCTCGCGGCAGTGCGAAGTGACAACGACACCTGGGACATCACCACCAGCGTCGGTTCGACGGCTTTGTTCGTCGCCGCCGCCCGCGCGCTCGAGGCGCAGAAACCCGACCCGCTGGCGGTCGACCCGTTCGCCGAGGTGTTCTGTCGGGCCGTGGGTGGTCCGTGGGCTGCAGTCCTCGACGGGCAGGCGCCCGACCATCCGCTGAAGACCCCGGAGTTCGGGCAACACTTCGTTACCTTCCAGGCGGCGCGGACCCGGTACTTCGACGCGTACTTCCGTGCGGCGGCACAGGCGGGCGTGCGTCAGATCGTCCTGCTCGCCGCGGGCCTCGATTCTCGCGCCTACCGGCTGGACTGGCCGGCAGGCACGACTGTCTACGAACTCGACCAGCCGCAAGTGCTGGGGTTCAAGCGCGAGACCATGGCCGCGCACGGCGCCACCGCGAAAGCCGAGCGCAAGGAGATCGCCATCGATTTGCGGGACGACTGGGCGCAAGCTTTGCGCGACAGCGGTTTCCGGCCCGGCGAGCCTTCGGCGTGGATCGCCGAAGGCCTGCTCATCTATCTGCCGGCCAGTGCCCAGGAGCAGCTGTTCACCGGGATCGACGCGCTGGCTGCTGCGGGCAGCCACGCCGCGGTCGAGGAGGGGCGACCGATGGATCGCGCTGCGTTCCGCGAGAAGGTCGACGAAGCGAAGGCAAGCGACGACGAGCGGGGCCAGTGGTGGCAGCTTGTGTACAACGAGCAGCACGCACCTGCCGCGCAGTGGTTCGCCGAGCGCGGATGGACCGCGCAGGACACCACATTGATCGACTACCTGAAGACCGTTGGCCGTTCGGTCGAGTCGGCGGACGCCGAAGCGGCCAACATGCTGTCCAGCATCACGCTGGTGAGCGCGATCAAACGCTAGGCGCTAGTCCCACATCACCGGCCGGAGAAACCGATTGATGCGGCGCAGATACTCGGGCTGGCTGACATGCAGGATGTGGTTGCCCGGGAACCAGTGCAGCGCACAACGATCCCAGTGCTCCCAGAGCGCCTGGGCCTGCTCGGGCGGCGCAAGCCGATCGCCGAGGCCGGTGATGATCAGTCGCCGATCCCGCGGCACCAACGGCTCGTAGTTCAGCGCGCAGTGGTAGGCCGAGGCGGCCGCCGACTCGTCACGGCCGATGGTGCCGAACTTGCGGCCCATCTCGATCAGTTTGTTGGCCGGCCACCACTCGTCGAACGTCGACTCCGGAGTGACCACCGGAACGTTGGGGATCACCGCCTCCAACCGGTCATCCGCCGAGGCGACCAGCGCTGAGGTGTAGCCGCCCAACGACATGCCGGTGAGCGCGATGCGGTCGACTCCAGTGTCGCGTAACCAGTTCACGACCGACCGGAAGTCGTGGACCGCCTGGCCCATGGTCTCGGCGAATCCGGCCATGCCTTGAGAGAAGAAGCCGTATCCGCTGAAGGGCGAGCCTCTTTCTGCGCGACGGCCGTGAAACGGCAGTGTGTAGAGCAGTACGTCGTATCCGGTCTTGTAGAACCACGGCAGCGAGAAGAACAGCCCGTTGAACAGATAGGGCGAACCCATGAAACCGTGGATGACGCACAACGTCGGCCGCGGCCCATCGTCGTGGCGCCAATGCTGTGCCCACACAACGTTGTTGCGCTCCAGGCGCGTCCACTGCTTACGCATGTCCGGATTGACGGGTACGAAGCTGCTCTCGAACCGGAGATTCTCCACGTTGCCGTGCGCGAGGTACTGCGCGACGGGGTTGGCCGGGCGGGTCGTCACGGCGGGCACGTCGGTGGGTGCGGGAAAGGATGCCGTCGGGTCGCGGCGCGCGGCGAGTTCGGCGTAGAACTCCAGATTGCTGCGCTCGCGGTGCAGGTCCGACCGGCGCACGATGCTCTTGGCGACGGTTGGCAGCATGGACGCCCCGACCAGTGACGCGATCGCGGTGCGCAGGCCGATATCGGCCACCGCCGAGGCGTCGACGGTGAGCCGCTGAAGCGCGGTCAGATCGGAGCGGTCGGGCAGCCCCTCGTATCCGGCGTCGGCACCCGGCACATCGGGCACCGGCACCGGAATGGGCAGGTCGACGTTCGACGTCATTGTCGCGGCCTTTCGAGGTCGGCATCTGTCATCGGATGCTAACGGGGCGCGCGCTTCACAACAGGTGATACACAATCGCGCCGCCGACCTTCACCGGTCGGTAATGCTGTTGTACCCAGTCGGCGATCTGCCCACTGACGCGGTCGCGGCTGCGCATCCGGCCGCTGTCGACGTAGTAGCTGATCTTCTGGGCGTGGACGTCGTCGATGAACTGCGCCAGCGTGGGCACCGGGTCGTTGCTCCAGCCGCCGATCGCCATGACCGCGGTGCCGGACGCGATTTCCAGCGAGGCCGCCGCCTGTGAGCCGGAGGTGGCCGCCGACCACTGGGTCCGGGTGGCGGCCAGCATCTCGGCCAGATGCGGGTCGACTCTGTCCGAGCTGGCGCCCATCATCAGGGTCTTGCCGAAGCGGTTGCCGACGGTCGGCCACACGTCGGCAGTGTGGGCGGCGTTGGGTATGGAACCGTTGTGCGGGGTGGCGGCGGTGGCCACCGAGAATATTGCGGTGCCGGTGAGACCAGCGACGAGCGAGACCGCCAGCGCGACGGGCGTGAGCCGCGGCCAGCGGGTCAGCGCCGCGGCCAGCAGAACTATGGCCGCAACGGCTGTGCATTCGATGAGCGTGCGGGTCCAGGTCGGGCCCAATTGTGCTCGATTCAGCAGAATGACCGCCCACCATGCGGCGGCGACCACCATGATGATCGCCGCTGATCTGCTCCACACCGCGGCGAGACCGATCAAAGCCCCGGCCGCGGGCGCCAAGGCGATGGTGTAGTACGGATGCACCATGCCGGTCATATAGCTGAACACGCCTGTGCACACGGCCAGCCAGCCGGTCCACATGGTGAAGCTGGCTGCCTCGATGCGGCTTAGCTTGCGGCGCAACGCAAGATACGCGCCTGCCAGCACGGCGACGACGACGGAGGGCAGCAGCCAGGACGCCTCGTAACCCATCTCTGCGGAGAGAAGTCGAAGCACCCCGGCGTGGGTGCTCCACCCGCTGGGGTGCCCGTGGGATACCGCGTTGCCGCCTCCGACGATACGGTCGACGCCGTTGTACCCCAGTGCGAGATTGAGCACCGAGTTGTCCGTCGAGCTGCCTATGTAAGGGCGCGCGGCGGCCGGCCACATCTGGACCACCGCCACCCACCAACCACCGGAAATCGCCAGCGCGGCAGTGGCACTCAACAGATGCAGCAGTCGTCGCCACCAATTCGTCGGTGCGAACAGCAGATAGGCGAGACCGAAGGCGGGCAGCACCATCAGCCCGGCCAGCATCTTGGTGAGGAATGCCAGCCCCAGCGCGACGCCCGCGAGCATCAGCCATTGCCAGGACGCGCGGGGGATGGCGCGAATCAGAAAGTAGGCGCCCGCGACCATCAACAGGACCATGAGTGCGTCAGGGTTGTTGTAGCGAAACATCAACGTGGCGGCCGGCGTGAGCGCCAAGACGGCGCCTGCGATCAAGCCCGCCACCGCACCGCGCGCGGGGTCCGTCACGACCCGACGCACCGCAGCGTAGAGCAGCGCGACAGCCCCGACCCCCATCAACGCTTGCGGCACCAGGACCGCCCAGCTGTTCATCCCGAACAAGCGCACCGACAACCCTGTCACCCACAACGCGGCAGGCGGTTTGTCGACAGTGATGAAGTTGTTGGGATCCAGTGAGCCGAAGAACCACGCGTCCCAGTTCTTGGCGCCGGACTGCGCGGCGGCCGCATAAAAGGCGTTGCCGTAGCCGTTGATCGGCAGATTCCAGAGATACAGCGCCGCGGTGGCGACCAGAAGTGCGGTCACAGCGAAGCCCGGCCACCGGGGCGCGGCGCGCACCGGGGCGTCAGCGATGGCCGCACCGAGTAATTCGGTGTGGTCGGCGGTGGCGGTCACCGCACCACCGTGCCTGAAAGTGCTGGCTGACGCGCGTTCACAGAGCTGGGAAATCGCTGTGTATTCAGGATTCCCGGACATGTGGTGAAGTTGGCGGCATGTGGAACCCGCAGACTTACCTGACGTTCGCCGACCAGCGCGGTAGGCCGTTCTTCGACCTGCTGGGGCGGGTAGGCGCCGAGTCACCGCGACGGGTAGCCGACCTGGGCTGCGGCCCGGGTAATCTCACCCAACACCTGGCTCAGCGCTGGCCGGAGGCGGTGCTGGAGGCCGTGGACAGCTCTGCGGAGATGGTCACCGCCGCACGGGAGCGCGGAATCGACGCCAAGCTGGCCGATATCACCGCGTGGACACCGCACCCGGACACCGACGTCGTATTCAGTAACGCGGCGCTGCAATGGATTCCGGGGCATCCCGAACTGATGGTGCGCTGGGCCGGTCAGCTGGATGCCGGTGCCTGGATCGCAGTCCAGGTGCCAGGCAACTTCGACGCGCCGTCCCATGTCTCGGTGCGCCGGCTGGCAGACCAGGAGCATTGGTCAAACATCCTGGGTGACTTTGCTTTCCGCACCGCCAACGTCGTCGAGACGCCGATCCGGTATGCCGAGATCCTCACCGAGGCGGGCTGCCACGTCGACGTCTGGGAGACCACCTATATCCATGAGCTCGAGGGAGAGAACGCCGTGCTCAACTGGATCACCGGCACGGCGCTCACCGCCGTGCGTGATCGACTCGACGACGACCAGTGGCAGCAGTTTCGGACCGAATTGGTCCCAATGCTCGACCAGGCCTACCCCTCCCGGCCCGACGGGCGCACGTACTTCCCGTTCCGCCGGATCTTCGTCGTCGCTCAGGTGGGCAGTCCGTCGCGGTGAGACCGGGTTCTCAACCGCCGCCGGAACGAAACCGCCTGCGACACAACGTCGGGCAGTCTAGGTGGAACAGCGTGGGATCGCTGCCGACCAGGTCGAGGGTGGCGGGCAGTGGCCCTGATCCGGAGCGCGCGGAGGATTACCGATTCCGAACGTCGTCGTAGCAGCGCGGCCACTTCGACGATCGTGCCAGGATTTCGTGGTACTGAAGAACAGATGGCATCGAAGAAAACCTGGCTGACCGCCTCGATCGTCGTCGCCGTGGCGGTCTACACGACGATGTGGGTCGGATACGCGCTCAACTGGGGATGGCTGGATTCGGTCGACACCGACTCGCTCCAGGCATTCCACAACATCGGTGCTTCGCGCCCGGGTTGGGTTTCCTTCTGGGTGGTGTTCTGCGTCGTGTTCGGACCGAACGGCTTCCGGGTGGCGGCGTTGATATTGCTGATCATCGCGTTGGTGCGCCGCAGGGTGCCTACCGCGTTGTTCCTGGTGATCAGCGTCGGGCTGATGGGACTTGTGACCGAGGGCGCGAAGTTCCTCGCGGGCCGGCCCCGCCCGGCATCGGCGCTGGTCTACGGCCAGGGATCGTCGTTTCCATCCGGTCACGCACTGGGGGTGATGGTCGGTGTGCTGGCCTTGCTCACGGTGTTGTGGCCGCACCTCAGTCCCCGGCTGAGGCGGGCACTGGCCGTTGTCGGTGGCCTGTTGATCGTGACGGTCGGGATCGCGCGAGTGGTGCTCAATGTCCACCACCCGTCCGACGTGCTGGCGGGGTGGGCACTGGGCTACGTGTACTACCTGCTATGCCTGCGGCTGGTACAGCCGATACCGCTCACAGCAGCGGCCGAAACACCGGCAGCACTCGGTACTTTGCGCTGAAGCTGGCTTTGTCATACGTGTTGCCGACCTCGCCGTCGCGGGCCAGCGGCGTCGGCCCGTCGACGGCCTCGAACGAGAATTCCGGCGCTTGGATCTCGTGGTAGAGCGGACTGCGTTCGAGGCGGCCGAGCGCTACCGCGGTGAGAATGCGCAGCCGGCTGAAACGCTTGCCGGTTTCCAGGATGCGGACGTCGATGAGCCCGTCATCCATGCGGGTCCGCCGGGCCGGGGCGAAACCCGACGGTAGATAGACGGAGTTACCGAGGAAGAACAGCGAGGTCTGAATTGTCTTGTTGTCGAATCGGATTCGAACCGGGGTCCCGCGGCGCAGCGTGTGCAGCATCGCATACATCCCCGCCAGTGGCTTGCCGACCTTGTGCTCGAGCTTCTCCCGGGTCTGGACGAACAACGGGTACGCGCCGATGCTGGCGGTGTTGATCACCATCTGGTCCTCGTTGAGGCACACCAGGTCTACGCACGAGACGTTGCCATTGCGGATGGCCGAGACGGTGCGCTCAACGGTGTCGCAGCCGATGTCCTTGGCGAAGTGGTTGAACGTTCCGGCGGGAAACACCGCCAGCGGCAGCCCCGTGGAGACCGCCACCGAAGCCGCAGCGGACACGGTGCCGTCGCCGCCGCCCACTCCGAGCACCTCGGCGCGCCGGGCGGCCTCCCTCAAAACGGTCTCCGGGTTGTCATCCGGACCGAGTTCGACGATCTCGGCCTTCGGCAGCTTTTCGCGCACCTCGTCGATGACCCGAGTTCCGGTGCCGCTGCCCGAGGCCGGGTTGATGACCAGGACGACGCCGTCGCCCTCGGGACGCTCCGGGGTGTCGATCACCAAAGGCTCAGTCGAGGGCAGCTTGGCCGGCACGATCGGCGGAACCAGCCGACCACCCAGGACGGCGATCGCGGCGCCGATGCCGAATCCGGCGAAGACGTCGCCGGGGTAGTGCGCGCCGGTTGCCACCCGGGACAGGCCCACCAAGCCCGCGAGCAGCGCCAGGCCCAGGCCCAGCGGCGGGTTCTCCAGACCGACGCCGACGGCGAAGGCAGCGGCGCTGGCCGAGTGCCCGGAAGGCAGCGAGTTCGACGTCGGGACTCGACGTGACCGTCGCACCAGCGGAACCAGGGTGCGGTTAGGGCGCGCGCGCTTCCACACCCGCTTGGCGCCCTGGTTGGTCGCCAGGCTGGTGAAGGCCAGCGTGATCACCCCGCGGCCGGCGCCCCGGCGCGCCGACGGCGAGCCCGTCGCAGCCAGGACCGCGGCGATCGCGAACCACAGCTTCGAGTGGTCGGCGGCGCGCGTGAGCACCGGCATGGCCTTGTCGAGAAGCATGCTCGGGGATTCGGCAACGGCCTCGAAGACCTCGCGGTCCAGCGTGCCGAGCCCGCCGGTGATCTGACGGACGCCTTGACCTTCTAGCAAGCTTCGCGATGTCATCGCTCCACGGTATCGGGGTTCAGGACTTGGGCTCGCCGGATGCCTCGTCTGCTGGCTTGCTGTCGGGCAGGATGATGCGCCGCGTCGCGACGGGCTTGCCGTCGACCTTCTTGGTGACCTGAGGGTTGGCGGGCGGCGGGGTCGTGATGCGGCCCTGGACCGGCGCGCCGTTCTTCACGGTTGGCACGGACACCCGCTTGGTGTCCGCCTTGGCGTCTTTCTCCGATCCGCCCGCACCATGCATTGCCCCGGGCGGGATCATCGGCATGCCACCCATGCCACCGGCGGGCGCCGACATCGGCGCGGCCATCCGCGGCGCCGGCATTTGTGTATTTGCCGCTGATGGCGACGTGCCTGCGGCAGGCACGGGCGGCGGCCCGAGCATGGCGGTCGGCGAGGTCCCGCCGATTCCGCCGCCGCCACCGCCGGATCCGCCTCCGCCAGAACCCATTTCGCCGGGTGTCTCGCCGAACTCGCCAAGCGGGTCGGTCAGGCTGGCTTTGTCGAGTTCTGCGGAGGCGCCACCGGCTTGCTGCATCATGCCCATGCCGGCCTGCATCATCTGTTGGGCGCCTTGCGCGACCTGTTGCGGGAGCTGGGCCAGCGGCTGCAGTGCGCCGCCCATCGCACCGGCCATGGCGCCGGCGAGCTGAGAGGCCATCTGCGGGAGTTGTTGGGCCATCTGATCGGCTTGGCCCTGCCCGGCAACGCCTTTCATCTCGGCGCCGGCTTGCTCGTCCTGGGCGGGGAACTTCGCGGCGGCCTCGGCGGTCTTGGAGTCGCGCTTGGCGTGTTCCTCGGCGCTTTCGGTGTTGTCTTTGGGGTCACCGAGATTGGCGGCCAGCCCGAGGACGCGGAGCAGTTGTTCGATGGGGGTCGCACCGGTGACGAGCGGATCGGAGGTGATAGGTGGTGGTGGCATGTTCCCAGCGTTGGCCGACTGGTAACCGCCATCGGTGACGTTGAGCTGTCCGCCACTCATCGGTGCACCTCTCCCTTCAGCGTCAGGTTCAGGACCTGAAACCACGCGAAGTGGTAGTTGGCAGCGGTCTTTTCGCCCCTGATCAGGGCGTCAATGGTCGCCAAGAGCTGCCAGTTGCCGACACTAGCGGTGTCGACATGATCGGGGTAGTCACCCAGGACCTTGGTTGCGACTTTGGCGAGATGTTCGCGGAGGAGTTCGACTTCGGAGTCCAGGTACCCGGTACCGGTCGATGCGGCTTTGGCCAAGGTGTGGGCGAGGCGGGGCAGGCCATCGCGCCACTTGGTGGCTTGCGCGAGTTCCCAGCCAAGGTCTTCGACTTCCGGGGTGTCGCGCGCACGGATGGACATCTGCGTGGGTTGTGCGTCTTCCTCGGGCGGAAGGTACTGGCCGGGGGTGTAGGCGGCGGTCACTGTCGTCTCGCCGAGTAGAGCGTCGAGTGGCCTGTTGCGGCTTCCCGGCCTGAGAAGCTTGATGCCGGTGGGGATTTCGACGTGCGGCGGGATCCAGCCGCTGGCCAGATCCGTGGCCAGCACGGTGGTGACGTCGTCGCGGTCGCCAATGGCCCAGCGCAACTTGGGTTCCTGCCTGGCGACGGCGTCGAGCAGTCTGTTGAGGCGCTGCTGGGCTTGCGTTTGAACGGCGCTGGCGCCAGCCATTGCACCGGTAGTGGTTGCTGCGACGGCATTTTCGGTGAGTCCGGCGGGTGCTGGGCTTGCGGATGCGGCGGTTGTCGGAGCTTGGCGGACCACGCCGGGCTGATTGAGTTGGGTGCCGGCGGACGGGTGGACCGGTGCCGATCCGGGGGAAGCGGCGGTCGGCATGGCGAGGGGGCTTGCTGGTGCCGTTGCGGCAGGCGGACGAAGGTCCGCGCCGTACGCGGGGAGCGGACCTTGGGGCGCGGGGGAGGCGGTCGATGGCATGACGGGCGCTTGGGCTGCCGGGGCAGCGACGTAGGTCTGAGGGGTGTCTGCCGGGGGAGCAACGGGCGCCTGAGTGGCTTCGTAAGTCGGTGTGGCGTGGGCTTTTTCGAAGAGCGGCGTGCCTGCGGTCGGGGCTGTGGGCGCCATCGGCGGTGCGGCCATGCCCTCGGAGTGAAGGGGCGCCTGCGGCTGCATAGCGTGGGCCGCGGTGTTCGAGAGACCTTCAGCGCCAGAGGACACCGGGCCGCCTGCTTGAGAGCCCGCGTTGAAGTTTTGGGCGAAGCCTTCGGGGGAGAGTGCGTTAGTGGGGGCAGAGGTTGAAGGAAGCGCGGATTGGGGTGTGGATGGCGAGACGTTCGGCGTGGCCAAGGACCCGCCCTGGCCCATGCTGATTCCGCCACCTGGCATGGACGTGCCGGGCATGGAGGGGGTTGCCGCCTTGGGCGCACCTATAGGAACGCCAGGCCCCACGGGTGCAGGGGCACTTCCAGGTGTGATCGGCGTCTTCAGAGGGGCGTAGACATCGGGCTGTCGCGGGCTACCTGAAGGAATTGCTTCGCCGCCCCCCGTCGCATGAGCGAGCGGAGAATCGGCTGCGACCGGCGGCGGGGCGTGTGGCGTCTCGCCCGAATTGACTAGATGCGAGAGGGATCCAGAGGTATCGCTTGGGTTTGGCAGTGTTGCGGATCCCGGTGTCGGGGTTGAATTCTTTGGATCTAGCCGAGCGGTAACACCTTTTCGTATGGAGCTCTCAGATGGCGACGAGAACGCATGGTCGAGATCGACGTTACTGGACTTCGCAAATTCCCTCGCCGACACATCCACGCCTGATGCTTGCAGAACTTTTTGTACCGCGTTGAGCACACTGTCCGAGTGAAGTCCAGCACTCGTATTCGCCTGTGTTTGAGCCGTCATCACAACTTTGGTGATCCGCGAAATCTTCAGCGCGAGTGGATCCTTCGAAGCTTGAATCTGCTTAATTTCAGAGTTGCCCGCCTCCGCTACGGCGCGAAGCTCATCACGCAATTGGGTGGTCGATCTGGCAGCAGCCTCGTAGGCGGACTTCTTCGCAAGGCTGACCTCGGCCAATTCCCGGGCCTTGCCCTCTCCACGTTCGAAAGCATCCTGTGTGTCTTGGGCGGTGACTCCTTCTTGGAGACTTAGAGGTCCCGTGCGCACCGACTGAAGAGCATCTCCATAGGCATCAAAGGAAAGACCTATACGACCTCGGTTGGCCGCCGCGGATGTGATTAAGCCAATCGATATACCGTCCGGCCACTGGTGACCGACTAATAGATCGGTCCAGCCTCCTCCAGGCACGTCCGTCATCCGCAAACCTGTTTGATTTTCGCGGTGGCTTCGTCGCCGGAGGTATAGAGAGGGTCGATCTTTTCGTGGGGGGCATCACCGAGTTGGAGTATCGCAATTTCCTGGTAGGTCTTTGCCAGGTCCCGGATAGGTTTCGCAAGCTCTTGTGGCGTAGCCGGGTTAGCGTCCAGACCCTGAATTAGGTACGAACTTGCCGCGCTGAGTGCGAGGCGGACATTGACGGCAACGGCCAGAACTGCGGTTGGGTCATCTCCACCCGTTCTGCCGCCTGCGGCCTGAATTCCAGTACTCGCCTCCTTGAAGGTCTCGCAGACCGCCTTCTTCGCGTCGGCAACTTCCTGCTCGCTATACGTCTTTGCCGCGGGAGTTTCGGGCTTGGGTGCGGGCCGAAACCACGCACCGATGGCGACGGCAACGGCTATTACTGCAATGACGATCGCGATGATGCTCGGCAACCGCGATGGGCCTCCCGACGGGCCTCCCGATGGGGGAGGTCCCTGCCATGGAGCTGGTCCTGAAGGCCCGGGTCCGTACGGCACTTGCGACATGTCGGAATCGTATCCCTTGCGTTTGCCGGTCCGCTATTCACCAACAATGCCAATACCCGCTCTCACCTGCCAGTACACGCAGTTCAAGCGCTTCTGCAGCCAATACCAATTCGCCCACGCCGACCAATGATCGTTAGCTGGCCCAGACGCAACCGTCACCGAACCTTGACTTGACCCGCCAGGAACCCCACGGGGACCATGAACCGATGCGCCGAGCCGTCGTTTCGATCTGTGCTGCCTTCAGTGCAGCGCTGCTCGCGCTGTCCTCGGCACCGCCCAGCCACGCCGAAACCCCCTGGTTCCAGCCCAACGTCGGCAACGCGACCCAGGTGCTCTCCGTCGTCAGCACGGGCGGCGCCACCGCCAAAATGGACGTCTGGCAGCGCGGCGCCAACGGCTGGCAGCCCGTCCTCGTCGGAGTCCCCACCCATGTCGGCGCCAACGGTATGACCCCGCAATCTCACGACGGCGAGTCGAAAACACCGATGGGCATCTTCACCCTTGACTTCGCGTTCGGCACTCAGCCCAATCCGGGCGGCGGTCTGCAATACGTCCAGGTCACGAAAGACCACTGGTGGGACGGCGATATGAAGAGCCCGACCTACAACACCATGCAGGTCTGCAAGAAAGCCGACTGCCCGTTCGACACGAACCCTGCCAGCGGCACCGAGAACCTCTACATCCCGCAGTACGCCCACGCGATCGTGATGGGCGTCAACAAGGCTCGCGTTCCCGGCAACGGCGGCGCCTTCTTCGTCCACACCACCGACGGCGGCCCCACCGCGGGATGCGTCTCGCTTGACGACGACACCCTCGTCAAGATCATGCGCTGGCTTCAGCCTGGCGCGCTGATCGCTGTCGCCAAATAGCGGTTATCGAGCGTGCGGGTTGTCGCTGAAACTTGCGACGATCGTCGACGACAAGTCCCACGCTCGACGAGCTAAGGGTTCGGGTTGATCGCGGCGCCAGGCGTCGCCTTGAAGTTCAGCGCCTCGGTCGACATCGTGAACTCGTAGGTCCGGTCGTAGCCGGTTTTGCTGATCTTCCAGCCGTCGGGCGTCTTGCGGTAGCGATCGCGATAGAACGCCGCGCCCTCCAGCACGAAATTGAACTCGGGAACAATCACCCGGTCCTGCAGGTACCAGATGGCCTCGGCCTCGTCGCCGTCCACGCTGATCTCCGGATGGGTGACGCGGTGCTCGGTCAGCACGCCGGACGGCATCGACTTGCGCATGAACTCCACCAGATCCTTGCGGTTGGTGAAGCGGTGCTCCTCACCGAGTGACGAGCCGTAGTCACCGACGATGTCCTCGGTCAGAGTGTCGGCGAAATCGTCCCAATGCTTGGTGTCCAGCGCCCGCAGATAGCGGTACTTGACTTGTTTGATCGCTTCGATTGCTTCCGCATCAGCCATGCCGGTCATTGCAGCACACCGAATCTGTCGCCGGGGGCGGTTGTCCCGGTGACAATGTGCCCATGGCTGAATCGGACAAGGCCGACGCCGCCGTCCCGCGAACCAACTTCATCGACGGCTTCCTGCGGTCGCCGTTCTCTGGGATCGCGCCCTGGATCCTCATGGCCATCATGTCGGGGCCAGGCCGCTTCGGGCAGTCTGCGGCCACCGCGCTGGCCCTCACGCTCATCGTCATGTGGGCGGGCAGCCGCCGCGGCATCAAGGTGCATTCCCTCGAAGTCTTCGGCGCCGTGGTCTTCGCGGTGTTTGTCGCCTTGGGCATCTTCGGCTCACCGGCGCTCATCAACTGGCTCGAGCTGTGGGCCGGTGAGATCACCAACGGCCTGTTGGCCGCCTACGCACTGGCCACTCTGGCGATCCGCCGCCCGTTCACTATCGCCTACGCCCGCGACACCGTCGACCCCGAACACTGGAACAGCCCACTGTTCATTCGAGTCAACTACGCGCTGAGCGCGGTGTGGGCCGGCGCATTCGTGATCAATACGGCGGTCGGTACGTTCGGCGATGCGGTGCTGCACGACGGCGACAACTTCTGGACCGGCTGGATCGTCCAGCTTGCCGTGACGTTGGTCGCCGTCGCGCTCACCGAGTTCTACCCTGACTATGCGCGAGCGAGATTCTTGGCGGCCAGCGGCGAATCCTCCGAACCCCCACCATCTTTCGGGAAGCTTCTGGATTGGCTTCCCGGATTCGTGATCGGCATCGGCATCGCCGGCTGGGTCAGCGGCTCGCTTCCCGCCGGAGTGGGTATCGCGTTGATCGTGGTCGGCATCCTTGCCGGCGCTGTGATACGAAAGCTGTTCCCCGAGAAGGGATCAGATCAGCCAAGCTCGTTTTCGTAGCGCTGCGCGATGGCCACGAGCTCTTCGCGGACCGTTGACGGCGGCATAGCGCTGATACGTGCGTACAGACGGCGACGCGTCATGGCCCGCTTCATGTCTTTGCGGAACTGCGCAATCGACGACATTCTCTCAACTCCTTGATGTCCCCCGGTTCAGCAGGGGATTTGTTTTTTGCTGTAGACGTCCATCAATCAGGGATCGCCTGTTTGAAGGAACCCCTCGATGCTCCTTGTTAATTTCAGGTAAATCAACTTTGGCCCTGTGAGATTCGTGACAGTCGGACGCGAATGCGCATATTTGTGGCGTAGGCCATGTGACGGCGCACACGATGGATGACGACGGCTGACGGCGTTCGCTGGCGCGGGCGCTCAATCCTGCAGATACCGGGTGACCATGTCCACCAATAGCTGACGCTCGCGGTGCCACTCCAGGTGCGAGTTCACGATCATCTCGACCAGCACCATCCCGCGCAGCGACGACCAGATCACTTCGGCCACGCCGGGATCGTCGGAGATCAGCCGACCCAGTTGGTTGATCGCGGTATTGATCTCCAACAGGTGGCGTGTGGCGCTGTCGCCGTGGGTGCCGCGAGTGGCCCGCAGGATCTCGAATGCCGCTAACGACGTCGGGCTGCGGTAGCAGCGGAATGCGGTGTCGACGACGACCTCGATGCGCTCCCGCAATTCGAGATCGGCGACATCGGCTTCGCCGAGGCTTTTGAGCAAGCCGGCCACACCTTCGTCGACGACGGCCATCAGCAACCCGTTGCGATCGCCGAAGTGATACTGAATGACTCCCCAGGTGACCCCGGCACGCTCGGCGACATGTTTGGCGGTGGCGGCCTGGAAACCCTCTTCGACCACGCAGCGCACCGTCTCGTCGATGATCAACGCCCTGGTGTCGTCGCCCCGCTTACGCGGCGCCTGAGTCTGCCGCGTCGGGGGAGTGCCCAGCGCTTTCACATCGTTGACTTTATAACATTGAGCCGACTATGTTTCGCGGTATGAGCCAGCCCCTCAGCCACTATGCCCAGTTGTCCCGGGCCGAACTCGCCACCGTGGTTCCCGAACTGCTGTTGATCGGCCAGATGATCGACCGCTCCGGAATGGCGTGGTGCATTCAGTCGTTCGGCCGGCCCGAGATGCTGCAGATCGCTATCGAGGAATGGGCCGGCGCCAGCCCGATCTACACCAAGCGCATGCAGAAGGCCCTGAAGTACGAGGGCGTCGACATCTTCACGATCTTCAAGGGTCTGCAGCTCGACATCGGCGCCCCGCCGCAATTCATGGACTTCCGCTACACCGTCCACGACCGCTGGCACGGTGAATTTCACCTCGACCACTGCGGAGCCCTGCTCGACGTCGAACCGATGGGCCCCGACTACGTCAAGGGCATGTGTCACGACATCGAGGACCCGACGTTCGACGCGACCGCCGTCGCCACCAATGCCAAGGCGCAGGTGCGTCCGATCCACCGCCCGCCGCGGACGCCCGCCGACCGTCAGCCGCACTGCGCTTGGACCGTCATCATCGACGAGTCCTATCCCGAGGTGACTGGTATCCCCGCGCTGGACATCGTGGCCAAGACCAAGGCCGCCAACTGGGAACTCGGTCCGATCGATCCGAATGACGAAGGCCAAGCGGACTATTCGGGCGTGCTGGTGTCCGACGTCGACTTCGGGGCGTTCTCGCACTCCGCGCTGGTGCGCATTGCCGACGAGGTGGTGCTGCAGATGCACCTGTTGAACCTGTCCTTCGGTATCGCGGTGCGTGCCCGCGCCGGCGACAACGCTGAGCTGGCGACCGACATCTGCACCAAGCAGCTCGTCGGCATCGCCGGTGTGGCCGCCGAGCGCATCAAGCGAGCACTGAAGCTGCCCAACGACTTTGACGGTCTGGCCAAGGTCATCGAACTGCACCCGCTGTTCAACCCGGCCGGTTACGTCGTCGCCGAGGTCGAAGGCGGCAGGCTGCATGTGCACCCCTCGCCGGCGCACGACGACGGCTCGTGGGTACCGCTGTGCTCGCCGGCGTCCCCGGGACCGTTGCAGGCCATCGCCACGGCCGTCGATCCGTACATCGCGGTGAGCATCACCGGCACCGCTGACGACTGGACTGCCGAGTTCGAGAAGAGCGAGACCGCCGCCAAGGATTCGCCCGAGGTGGAGGTCACCAAGTTCAGTCAGGGCGTCACCTTCGAGTTCGAAGAGCGCCTCTCCCTGCCGCTGACGGTGGTGTAGTCGATGGCCTACCGCGTCGTGCAATGGGGCACTGGGGCGGTGGGGGTCGAAGCCGTCCGCGGCATCCTGAGCCATCCCGATCTGGAATTGGTTGGCGTCAAGGTCTATTCGGAGGCCAAGGCCGGAACCGACGCCGGTGTGTTGGCCGGGCGGGATCCGGTCGGCGTCACCGCGGCGATCGACGTCGACACTGCGTCGGTCGATGCCGTCGTGTATGCGCCTCGGCACCCGTCGGTTGACGACGCGGTCGCTATCCTGGCGTCGGGCGCCAACCTGATCACCACCGCCTTCGCGTTCCACCCCGCGCGGATGGAACCGGCCGATCGCGACAGGCTTCGGCAGGCCTGCGTTGACGGAGGCAGCTCGCTGCACGGAACCGGTCTGAACCCCGGCAACCTAGGAGCGGTTGTTCCGTTGGCGCTGACCGGTATGTCGCGCAGCGTCGAGCACGTCACTGTGCAGGAACGTGCCGACTGGTCTGTGTATGACAGCACGGAGATCACGTTCGGCCAGATGAAGTTCGGCAGCCCGATCGACGAGGTGGACGCCCATACCGACGGATTGAGCTTCACGAGTCAGCTTTTCCAGGAACAAGTTTGGCTGCTGGGTGATGCACTGAACCTGGGTGTCGATGAGGTCACCACCGAATTGGAAGTGATTCCCGCCAGTGCCGACCGTGACGTGTGCGGGCGGACGCTGCGCGCGGGCACCGTCGCCGCTCAGCGCTGGCAGTGGACCGGCCTGTGCAAGGGAGTTCCGGTCGTCGAGGTGGAAACGCTTTGGACCGTAGGCGAACCGCAGCCGACGTACTGGCCGGCGCCCCGGCACGGGTGGACCGTCACCATCGAAGGAACTCCGTCGATGCAGGCGCATCTGATGACGCTTGCCAGTTTTCGTCGCGACGTTCCACTGGACGAGCATGTTCGGTCAGCCAGTGTGGCGACCGCGATGCAGGCGGTGAACGCTGTCGGTGCGGTGTGCGACGCCGCTGCTGGTTTCGTCACGATGGCGGATCTGCCGCTGAGTCTTTATCGAGGAGCTCGCTGAAAATCGGGCGTCACGCTGTCAGCGAAGTTCAACTTGTCGACGGGGCCGCGAACTGCGCGCACACTGGCAGTCATGGATAACAACGGACCGTTCGGGTTCGATCCCGACGACATCGATCGCGTGGTGCGCCAGGCCAGCGAAGGGCTTCGCGAGGCCTTCGGGCAGTTCCTCAACAGCTCGGGGCAGGGTGCGGGGTTCGGAGTGCTGTTCGACGAGTTCAACCGCCGCACACGGCCCCGCTCAGAACCAGAGACCGCGGGGGAAGCCGGCGACGGGGTGTGGACGGTTTACACGACCGACGCTCACGGTAAAGCCCACGTCGAACAGGTGTACCGAAGCGAGCTCGACGCACTGCGCGCGAACAAGCACAACACGGACCCCACGCGGAACGTCCGGTTCCTGCCCTACGGCATCGACGTCAGCGTCCTCGACGCGTCCGAGAACGCCGCCCCAACCGAGGACCAGCCCGAGTAGCTACATCGTCAGGACCATGCGGTAGCGCGCACGGCCCTCGTCCATGTCTGCGTACGCCTCGGCGGCCTCGGCCAGCGGCCGCTCTTGGATGCGGGCCCGCACCCCGGACTGCAGCGCGAAGTGCAGCGTGTCTTCGACGTCGGCTGAAGTGCCCGACGGATGCCCGAGCACGCTGAAGTTGCCGAAGATCAGATCGCCCGGAGCGATGGGCAGCGGATCGAACGTGGCTCCGACGATCACCAGCTCGCCTTGCGGCGCCAGCCCGGGGACCGTGGCCGCCATGGCTGCCGAGTTGGCCGCGGTGGCCAACACCACCTGTGCGCCCCCGAGCTTCTGCAGCGCCTCGCCGACGTCACTGGCCGTGGAGTCCACGTAGTGGTGGGCGCCGAGTTCTTTGGCGTCGTCGGCCTTGCCGGCGCCGCGCGCGATCGCGATGGTCTCGAACCCCATGGCGCGGGCCCACTGCACACCAAGGTGCCCTAGGCCGCCGATGCCCAGGATGGCAACCCGGTCCCCGGCCACGGCGCGCGTGGTGCGCAGGGCGTTGTAGGTCGTCACCCCGGCGCATCCCATCGGGGCGGCTTCGGCGAACGACAGTCCGTCGGGGATGCGGGCCAACGCGGTGCGGGGCACGATGACGGATTCGACGTAGCCGCCCGGATAGTTCCAGCTCGGCACTTCCAGTTTCACGCACTGCATGAACTGGCCCTTACGACAGGGCAGGCAGGTGTTGCAGTTGCCGCCGAACCAGCCCACCGCCACCCGGTCACCGACCGCGAATCCTTCGACGCCCGAGCCGAGTTCGGCGATCGTGCCGGCGATCTCGTGGCCAGGAGTGATGGGCCAGGTGAGGTTCGGGAACGACCCGGTGACGAAGGCATGGTCAGTGCCGCACACCCCGCAGGCGTTGACCGCGATGCGCACATGGTCCGGCGGGGGTGACGTGGTCTCCACTTCCGTCAGCTCCAGCGGGGCATTGGCTGATTTCACGTGTACGGCGCGATGCGTGGCCATGGCACTCCCTTGAGTCGTCGCATTGCTAGGTTCACTGAACTTGACCCAGCATAGCGGTGGTAATCCTGATTCTGCCTCGCCGGGTCCTGTTTGAGAACGGTTGCGCGCCGATCGGACGAACTAGTCGAGGATGCGCCGGGCGACGTTGGTGCTCACCAGATCGAGCAGCTCATCGGCCCGGCCGGCCAGAATGGTGCGGATCGCGTAGACGGTGAAACCCTTGGCCTGTTCCGCGGAAATCGCTGGCGGAATGGACAATTCCTGCCGCGCCACCACCACATCGACCAGAGCCGGTCCGTTGTGGGCCAGCGCGTCGGCGACGGCCTGTTCCAGGTCCGCGGGCTGCTCGACTCGCCGGCCGAACATACCGATCGCCTGGGCGACGGCACCGAAATCGGGGTTCTTCAGCTCGGTGCCGAAGTTCACCACCCCTGCGGCCTTCATCTCCAGCTCGACGAAGTTCAGCGAGGAGTTGTTGAAGACGATCACCTTCACCGGCAGGTTGTTCTGCACCAAGGTGAGCAGCTCGCCGAATCCCATGGCCAGCCCGCCGTCACCGGCGAGGGCGATCACCTGACGTCCCGGGTATGCGGTCTGCGCGCCGATCGCATGCGGCAGCGCGCACGCCATCGTGCCGTGGGTGAACGATCCCGTGAGCCGTCTCCTGCCATTCATGGTCAGGTACCGCGCGGCCCAGATGGTGGGTGAGCCGACGTCGAAGGTGAACACGGTGTCGTCGTGAGCGAGCTGATTGACCACGCCCGCAACGTATTCCGGACGGATCGGGGTGCGGTCGCGGTCGTTGAGGGCCAGCGAGTCCAGCGACTTGCGGGTGCGCTGATAGTGGTTCAACGACCGGTCCAGGTGCGTCCGGTCCGCCTTGCGGGTCAGCAGCGGCAGCAGCACGTCGATGGTGTCCTTCACCGAACCGACCAAGCCGAGATCCACCGGGGTACGCCGGCCGAGGTGGCTGCCGCGGATGTCGACCTGGATGACCTCAGCGTTGTCCGGGTAGAACTGCGAGTACGGGAAGTCTGTGCCCAGCATCAGCAGGACGTCGGCTTCCTTGATGGCTTTGTAGCCCGATGCGAAACCGAGCAGCCCAGTCATCCCGACATCGAACGGGTTCTCGTATTCGATGTGCTCTTTGCCGCGGAAGGCATGCACGATAGGCGAATTCAGGGTCTCGGCAAGCCGGAGCAGCTCAGTGTGCGCGCCCGCCGTACCGGCGCCACCGAGGATCGTCACGCGTGAACCTGCGTTGAGAATGTCTGCCGCGCGGCGCAGCGACTCGTCGTCAGGGCGCAGCACCGACCGGGTCGGCACGACCGCTTTGGTGTTCCAGTCACGGTCGGGAAGCTTGGCCAGGAACACCTCACCCGGGATCACCAGGACCGCGACTCCGTTTTCCTCAATCGCGGTGCGCATTGCGATTTCGACCAGGCGTGGGGCCATTTCCGGAGTGCTGACCAACTCGCAGTAGACGCTGCACTCCCGGAACAACTCCTGCGGATGAGTCTCCTGGAAGTAGCCGGTGCCGACCTCGCTGAGCGGGATGTGCGCCGCGATCGCCAGCACCGGCACTCGGGTGCGTTGGGCGTCATAGAGACCGTTGATGAGGTGGGTGTTGCCGGGACCGCAGCTACCGGCACAGACCGCCAATTGACCGGTTAATGCTGCATCGGCAGTCGCGGCGAACGCGGCCGTCTCCTCGTGGCGTACGTGCTCCCACGCCATGTCCTCAGAACGTCGGATCGCATCGGTGAACCCGTTGAGACTGTCACCCGGTAGGCCGTAGACGCGGTTGATACCACTCGATTTCAGGGCCGCGATGAGATGCTGGGCGACGGTCGGCACAGCGGAAGTCTAGACCTCAGCGGCCACGGTTACCGGGCTGGCGGCAGGTCCGTAAGCCTCTTCTTCGGTGCGGCGGCGGTCGATCGCGAAGCAGGCCAGGCTGGCTAGGAACGCGACTACGGTAATCGCCGCTGCCAGTGCTGACGGACCAGGGCCACCCGGACCAAGCGTGCTCAGGAACAGCGCAAACGCCACGATTGCCGACAGATTGAGCATCAGGCCCAGCGTGCGGAGAATCTCTCCGGTGCCGCCATCCTGATCGTTCATGATCGCCCCCAGGTGTCGAGTTGTGCTGGCTTAATATCCCCACCTGGGGACCGGTCGAAACCATCAGGGAGCAACTCGGTCATGGAGGAGTCCGCCATGAGCGCAGCAAGCGGCCCGACCCTTCGGTTCCGTACGGGTCGGGTGCTCCTGCGGGGCTTGCTGGACGGCTTAGACCGTTGCAAGTCCGGACTGGCCGGGCACGTGCAGGTAGCCGTTGGGGTCGGCCTGGTCCCACACCGCGGCGTAGATCTGCACCTTGAGCGCCTGCGCCGCTGCTTCGACGTTGAGTACGTCCGCCAACTCGTCGTAGCCGTAGTACAGGATCGACAGAGCGGTGGTGGCCAGGAGCACGTTGTTGATGGCGACCTGTGCGGCCTCCCGGTTGCCGAGCGCGGCCTGGTAGAGAGCCGGCAGCAGATTGGCGATCGGCACCGCGGCGCTCAGGCCCGGCACCATCTGCGAGACGCGCCAGCTGGCTTCGTAGAGCTCACGCACCACGGGCTGAGCCTCGACGGGAAACGCTGCCACCAAACCTTTTTCGGCGTTGTACACCGCGGTCGGCATGCCGTATGGCTTCGGGTCGTTGGCGGGGAACGGGTTGATTACATCCGGCAGCTGAATGTCCGGCAGGGTGACGTCGCTGGCCGACGGGGTCACCGCAGCGGCGAGCGTGGCCGTCGCTTGCGGAGTGACCTGGTCGGGCGGCGGGGTCGTCGTCGCCAGCGGCAACCCGGCCTCGCCACGGTTGTGCAGCAAGGCAAACGGGTCGAAGAGGTTCCACAACGAGGAAATGAACCAGGTTTGCAGCTGCAGGGCAGGCGCTTCCAGGTTGAGCACGTCGGCGACTTCGTTGTAGCCGTAGTACAGCACCGCGATCGGGTTGATCGTGACGATCAGGTTGTTGATGACGCGTTGGGCGGCCGCCTTGTCGCCTTGAAAAGCTGAGGGCAGGTCGGACACGATATTCGTCAAGGGCACGACCACGTTGACCCACGGAATCATCTGGGTGAGGCGGTAACCCAGTTCGAATCCCTCACGGGCGACCGGCTTTAGGAGGTCGGGGAACACGGCCATGAAGGATTGCTCAAGAGTCCAGATCGGGCCGGGCATGTCCTGCGGCGCCGGCTCGGGCGGCATCCACCGGAACGGGTTCCAGAACGCCGTCGCGGGCGTGACGGCGGCGGTCGGCGTTGCAGCAGCTTTCGGCGTCGCGGCAGCATCGGCCGTCGACGTTGCCGTGGTCACCGTGGCAGCGGCCGGTCGGGGCGCGGCATGTCCGGTGCCCTTGAACAGGCCCTCAAGTTTCGTGACCTGAGCGGACTCGAACTCCGCGGCGGCGGTGGTAACCGATTTCAGTGCCGACGCGGCGGGCTTGGAGTCGGAAGACGCTGTGCTGCTGACCTTGTCGGCAGGCTTCGACACCGCCGTGGTGCGCTTCGTGGTGCCGGTCGTGGACTTCTTCGGCCCGGCGTTGGGTTTGGCCGAATTCGACGCGCTCGATGATGAATCCGATTTGCCGGTATCAGCGCTTGCCACGCCTTGGCTTGCTGCGGCAACAGCCGCGCCCACCCCGACCGCAACCGCGAGACCGCCAACGTACCCGACGCATTTGTTTGACCCCATTTGCTGACCCTTCGTTA
Organism: Mycolicibacterium aromaticivorans JS19b1 = JCM 16368; assembly: GCF_000559085.1. Lineage (NCBI taxonomy): Bacteria > Bacillati > Actinomycetota > Actinomycetes > Mycobacteriales > Mycobacteriaceae > Mycobacterium > Mycolicibacterium aromaticivorans. The sequence goes on from NZ_JALN02000001.1 coordinate 3,136,025, forward strand.
GCTCTAGGGCATCGTAAAGGAGCGGGCAGGTCAGGGCCACCCCAAAGGGTGAACGGCACGGTTCCGCATGCTTGCCCTTGGGCGACGCCAGGGTTACCCGGCCGGGGGTCGGAAAGCCGCCGTAAGCGGGCCGCCAGAACAGAATCCGAGGTCATCGCATGTTTGCGCGACTGGCTTGTTACGGCGACGGTCGTATCGAAATCAACTGCCGAAAATTAGCGGCGGCGTAAGGGTGTCGTCGGCGTGGCGGCGTGCGCTCGCCCCGGCTTGCGTCGCGACACCCGCGGGGAAGCCAACTTTCGTTGGCCAGATCGTTTATGCAGGTAAATTAGCCGTTCACCGGGAGTTCGGCGGGGCGGAGTAGAAGAGATGGCCCCGGTTACGCATCCGGCCAGGATTCCACTCTATGGTTTAGCCGTGCCAGAAATTGATCGTCGAAGCCTGATGCTCATGGCGGGGTTCGGCGCGGTCGCCGCCGCCCTGCCGATGCCGGTGGCAGGTGCCACGCCCACCCGCCCGCAAGCGCCGGCGCCGAATGCCGCGGCGCCCGCATATCTCTTCCACGACGAGTTCGACGGACCGGCCGGCTCAGCCCCGGATCCCTCCAAGTGGCGCATCGCCAAGGCGCGCGAGACCATCAAGAACCCGGTGTTCTGGGATCGGCCCGAGAACATGGGGCAGTACCGTGACGATCGTCAGCACGTCTTCCTCGACGGCAATTCCAACCTGGTGATCCGTGCGACCCGCGACAACAACAACAAGTACGTCAGCGGCAAGGTCCTGGGGAACTGGTGGGGCGGGATCGGGACCACCTGGGAAGCCCGGATCAAGTTCAACTGCTTGACCGCGGGCTGCTGGCCGGCCTGGTGGCTGATGAACGATCACCCCGAAGTCGGCGGCGAAGTGGACCTCGCAGAGTGGTACGGCAATGGCGACTGGCCCTCGGGCACAACCGTTCACGCGCGTCTGGATGGGACGTCCTTTGCCACCCAACCGATTCCGATCGACGGCAACTGGCACACCTGGCGAGTCACGTGGAACGACTCCGGGATGTACTTCTGGAAGGACTACGTCGACGGCGCCGAGCCGTACTTCACGGTTCCGGCCAACTCCCTCGACGACTGGCCGTTCAACTTCCCTGATTATCGGATGTTCCCGGTGCTGAACCTGGCCGTCAGCGGCTCGGGCGGTGGCGATCCGCGGCCCGGCACCTACCCCGCCGACATGCTCGTCGACTACGTTCGGGTCTGGTAGCAGACTCGGCTGAGCCACCGCGGCGTCGCGGCGACACCGCGGACATCGGTTCTCTGCTCGGGGTCGGCCTAGCTCATGCCGGCCGCGATTACCTCATCGACCTCGGTGGCACGGGCCGCCATTTCGGCGTGCGCCTTGTCCAGCGACTCGGCCTGATCTTCGTCGGCTTTCATGAGTGCCTCGATGTTGAGGTCGGCCATGTCGTGAACACCCATGTCCCTGAACGCTTTTTGGACCCTGTCGCCCCACAGCCCGATGTCCTTGACGATCGGCACGATGCGGCTGAAGAGGTGCGAGCGGAACTGGATCATCAGTGGCGAATGATCGACCCACTCGGCGCATTCCTTGACGTTGAGACCAAGCGTCTCCATGACTTCCTCGCCTCGGAACCGGTCGCGCATCAGGTAGCAGGCATCCACCACGAATTCCTCCCGGTCGTCGCGCTCGGCCGTTGTCAATTCGGAGTAGTAGTCCTTCAACGAAATTCGGCCGAAGGCGACATGCCGGGCCTCGTCCTGCATGACATAGGCGAGCAGCTGCTTGGCCAACGAGCCCTCAGGCGCCAGATCGCGCTGCACCCCGAAAGCTGCGAGTGCCAGTCCTTCGATGAGGACCTGCATGCCCAGATACGGCATGTCCCAGCGTGAGTCGCTGAGGGTGTCCGCCAGCAGAGCGGAAAGGTTGGAGTTGATCGGGTAGACCAGACCGATCTTCTCCTGCAGGAATCGGGAGAAAGCTTCGACGTGCCTGGCCTCGTCCATGGTCTGAGTCGCGGCGTAGAACTTGGCGTCCAGATCCGGGACAACCTCGACGATCTTGGCCGCACACACCATCGCCCCCTGCTCCCCGTGTAGGAACTGCGAGAAGTTCCAAGCTTGGTTGTGCTGGCGCATCTCGGCGCGGCGCTTCTCGTCCGCCGACTCCCACGCCGGGCTGCCGAACAGCGGGTGGAACTCGTCGGGCATCCCGACCGGGTTCATCGGGTCGACGTCCAAGCTCCAGTCGATGCGCGACTGCGCGTCCCACTGCTTGTCCTTGCCCTTCTGGTACAGCGACAGAAGTCGGGACCGTCCCTCATCGTATTCCCAAGTGAAGCGGGCGTCGCCGGCGCTGGGGACCTCCCATGCGTAGGGCTCGGGCACCTGGGTGTACTTGTCTTTAGTGGTCACGAGTTGTCGCCTTTCGCCCCGGTCTTATGACTTGAATCACACAGTGCGCCCGGTTCGGCGGCCCCGTCAAGCGACATGGTCTGATCAGGGAAATTGAGGTAGACGAATACCTGAACCGCGCTCGTTACTTCCAGTGCTCGTCGAGCAATGTCGACCAGGCGTGGCTGAGCTGCTTCCACTCGTCTGGGCAGCCCTGCGCACGTTCTTGGGGGAGTCCACCGTCGGTGATCATGTCGGCGTTGGCGTCAGGGTTGGACCCGTAGATCCAGCACTGCAGGTTGTAGACCCGCTGTTGGTCCAGTGAGTGGACGTCGGCCATATCCGCCGCGCCGAGTTCGGTGCGTGCCGCGGCGGAGGCCTGGAAGGCGCGCGCGAAGTTGGTGATGGCTTTCAGCGACTCGGCATCGACTTTGCCGTTGTCGCCGGGTGTCAGCAGTATGTAGGCGGCCAGCTGATCGGCGGCGTCCTCTTCCTTGCCGGTGATCGGCAGGTTGTAGAGGCTGATCGTCATGTGGCCGGTCTCGTGATAGAACGTCGCGTCCTCGGAACCGATGGCAGACGCAATGGGGTCTTTGTCGCCGGCTTTCGTGAAGATCTTCTGGCCCAGATCCGCGTCTTCGTAGCAGATGGTGACGGTCTTGTCGCTGGGGCTCCAGAAGGCGTTCGCCTGATTGCATTGCGAACCGTGCAGCGGGATGTCGATGGGCAACTTCAACGACGAGTTGATGTCATCGGCGAGGTCTTCGAGGACTTTGTTGTCCTGCAACAGCTTTTTGCCGTTCTGCGCTTCAGGAGTGGTGGCGTCGTCGTAGGTGACGGTCATCTTCCCGCCGGCGTCCGCTGACGCAGTGTCCTCGGGGCCCTTGGCTTTTGGGGTCTCCGACGCCGAGGAGCTGCCCGAGGATTCGGCCTTCTCCGCGGTCCCGCCCCCACCGCATGCGGCCACTACCAACCCAACCGCCAACACCGGCAGAATTCGAGTTCTCATTTCCCGACCTCCGTCAACGCCACTAGTAATTTGACACGGTCGCAGATCGGGGGCCTGGGCGTAGCTTCTTGGCGCGATTGGTCAGCCCCGGGAGGCTTCGCGTTCGGCGAGCTTGAGCTGCCTGGCGATCAGAAACAGCGGCAACGAGACGCTGATCGCGATCACGAAGCCGGCCGCGACGTACGCCCACAGATAGCGAACTCCGAGTCGACGGCCCTCGGCGATCATCAGCACGGTTGCCGCCAACGCGACGATCAACAGATCGTTCGTCAAAGACGACGTCGCATAGTTGACGTACCCGGCCGCGAAGAAGCCCGTCAGGCCGCCGTTGTCGTCGCTGAGCATGTAGGCAACGGTGTTCCCGAATGCGAACACCAGCGCGGCGATTGCCAGGACGAGGTAGATGGCGCAGAGCAGCTTGTCTGTTCGCGATAGGCGCGAAATCGTCGTCATCGACGGATTATGCGCTGATCGAGCAAGCCAGCGACGCCGATCTCAGGTCCATCGCGCGATTGCGACACCGATCAATCGACGCCTCATACGTCTCCAGAGAGGTGCGGCGGGCTATTTTTTGCGGATGGCTTTCTCATACGACCCTCGAGGACTGATCGGGCGCGCGGTGGACGCCGCCCGTGTGGGTCTCGACATCTACAGCTGGGCCGAGGAACAAGTCGTCGGTGCAATTCGGCACGGACTCGATTCGCTGGACCCCGCCGAGGCTCTCGAGGATGCCGCCCCCGACGCACTGTCGGAGGCATCGGTGCCGGACCCCGATTCGCTGTCCGGGAAGATGGGCCGGCTGTTGGACCGCGCGCTCGACCAGAACACCAAGGGGAGTGAGGTCGAGCTCTACCACCACCTGCTCGATCAACTCGTCGCCGACGAGGCGCGCATCCTGGGGGCGCTGTCGGACGGGTCGTCGTCGCCGATGGTGAACGTCTACACCTGGCTCAGTCCACGTGTTCCGGGGCGGGCGGCGCTGGAGAATGCCTCGTTGATCGGGCGGACCGCGAATGTGGCTCTGCCGCAGATGGTTCCGCAATATGTCAGCCACCTGCTGTCACTCGGCCTCGTCGAAGCCGGGCCCGAAGACCCCTCGCTGGCCACAGAGTACGAGGTGCTGATGGCCGAGACATCGGTGCTCGCGGCCATCAAAAGTGCGTCGCGAGGACCGCTGACCGCCAAGGTCGAAAAGTCGACATTGACGCTGTCGCCGCTCGGCGCGTCGCTGTGGGCGGCCGCCACAGGGGAACTCGGTCAGTGAGCTCAGTATCCGTGCTGGCTATCTCCAGCTGGACTGAGATCAAGGCCGACTTCAGCGCCTATTGGATGGTGTACCTGTCGATGCCGTTCGTGGCGGCGTTCGTCGGGTGGAGCACGAAAATCGTGGCGCTCGAAATGCTCTATCGCCCGATCGAATTCAGGGGGTGGGGCCCGTTCGGATGGCAGGGCATCGTGCCGCGGCGGGCGGGCAAGGTCGGCTCGAAGACCATCGATCTGCTGACGTCCAATCTGCTGAAACCCGAAGAGTTGCTGGACCGCATCGACGCCAACGAAGCGGTCGACGCGCTGCGCGGTCCGCTCGCGGCGGCGATCGACGACATCTCCCGGGACCTTGCCGACGAGATTCGCCCGGGCCTGTGGGATGCGCTGCCGGAATCCGCCAGGCGCGGCATCCAGGAGCGAATGCACAGGCAGGCGCCTCACATCGTCGAGAACATGCTGACCGAGATGAAGGCCGATCTGCCGCGCTACCTTGATCTGCACTTCATGGCGGTGACGACGCTGGTGCGCAACAAAGAGAAGCTCGTGAAGCTAATGCGCAGCGTCACAACCGATGCCATGGCGTTCGTGCGACGCAGCGGCATCTACTTCGGTCTGGTGATCGGGCTGGTCCAGATGGTGGCGTGGGCGCTGTTCAAGAACCCGTGGATCATGCCGGCGTTCGGCTTCGCGGTGGGTTTCATCAGCGACTACATCGCGTTGAACATGCTGTTCCGACCGATGCACCCGCGAAAGTTCCTCGGTTTCATCCCCTTTCAGGGACTGCTGCATGCCGAGCGCGACAAGATCACTCGCGACTACGCCAAGATCCTGGCCGACGATCTGTTCTCGCCCGAGCTTATGTTCGACGCGATCATCAAAGGCCCCGGCTCGGACAAGCTGTTCGCGTTGGCCGCCAAGGAAATCGACGCCGCCATCGACGCCCAGACCGCCGTCGCGCGCCCGATGGTCACACTGGCGGTCGGCACGAAGCGATACCGGGCGCTGAAGGACCGCGTCGTCACCCTGGTGTTGGAGCGGCTGCCGGACACCTTGCTGGAAGCCCAGGAGTACGCCGCCAACGCGTTGAACCTCGAGCAGGTCGTCATCGACAAGATGAGTCAACTGACCGAGGAGGAGTACGAGTCGATCCTGCGTCCGGTGTTCAAGGACGACGAGCCGTTGATGATCGCGGTCGGCGCGGTGCTCGGTGGTGTGGTCGGTGAGCTTCAGGTGCAGATCATCGAATTCTTCACGCACTGAGTGCCGGTTACAGCGCCGGAGTGGTCGGCTGCAGAACCGCGGTAGCGACGGCCTCCGCCCGCAGATGCTCGAAGGCTTGGTAGTCCGGATCGTTGACCATGTCGACGAAGTGCCGCCGAGTTGGGTAGCTGAACAACGCCACGAGATCCCAGTCGCCGCCCGCGTCGGCAACCAGGGACGGATGCCCGGCACCGCCGTACACAATCGTCACCCCGTAGCGCTCTTTGATCCCGGAGCTGCTGAAGTGCTCGATGTACTCGCTGTACTTGTCCGCGCCGCCGGGCGCGAACCGTACGAGGTTGAGCATCACCACCGGTGCGCTCGGATCGGCGTCGACGAACTGCTTGAGTGCGGACGCGTCGAGAACAGACATGTCTCTCCCTTGGTAAGGTACTTGCTGAACAACACGCAAGTTACATGTCGACTCCGACAAGTTCGGTCTCAGGCAGGATGACCAGGCATGGAGGAGTTGCGAGCGGCCCGCCGAACACAGGCCGAACGGCGCGAAGAAGCCCGACAGCGCGTACTGCAAGCCGCCACGGCGTTGGTTGCGATACATGGATCGCGCGCGGTGTCGCTGGCTGCAGTCGGCGAGGCCGCCGGATATAGCCGCGGCATCGTCCACCACCATTTCGGCAGCAAGGCGCAGTTGCTCGAGGAGCTGATCAAGTACACCCAGACGTTCGACGTCCCGGCTGACTCGGCGACCGGGCTCAGCCGGCTGACGGATTTCGCCGGGGCCTACCTGGGGGGCCTGCATGAGCGCTCGCCGCGCTCGGAAGCGTTCCTCAAACTGTGGACCGAGTCGGCGGGTGCCGAACCCTCGCTGGCCGAGTTCTTCGCCGAGCGCGACGGACACTTCCGAGAAGTCCTCGCGCAGTACATCGTCGACGGGATCGGCGACGGGTCCATCCGACCCGATCTCGACCCTCAGACGGCCGCCGTCGCGATCATCGGGCTCCTGCGCGGCAGCGCCCTGATGGCGTTCTCGACGGCGCGTGATGTGTCGGCCGGGGATTTGGCGTCGGTCGCGGTGGGAGGTCTCGAGCGGAGCTTGGCAGCCGACGACTGACGCCGGTTTCCAAGATTCGCCTGGCCTTGCCGCGTGGGCGGCATCGGGTTCAGCGAGGGAGAACGGCGAGCCACACGTGGGTCAACGTCTCGGCCGCGTCGTCCAGCGCGGCCTTTCGCTTGGCGGCGGCGTAGAAGTGCCGCTCGGTCATGGATACCAGGGCGGCACTGATAGCGGCCGCGCCCAGAGGGCTGGCATCATCCGGTACACCGGCTTTGACCAACAACCGTCGCGTTGCACGACCCGTGGCCGAGACCGCTGCCTGCCAAGATGCCTCGATCTCTGGGACGGCAGGTGCCAACTCCACCGCCACCTTCATAACGGCGCCGTGCTCCGTCCACATCCGCGCAGTCTGAGTTACTGCTTCGCGCAGTGCTTCTCGCGGATCCTCAGGTGCCTGTGTCTCGGCGCGGTCGACAGCCTCCACGACGCTGGTGGCAGTCCTGCTGACCAACGCAGCCAGGACGGCGTTCTTCGAGCCGAAATAGAAGTACAGGCCACCGCGTGTGATTCCGGCCGCCGTCGCGATCGTCTCGACGGTCATGCGCTCCAGGCCGTCCTCGGCGAGTTGACGTTCCGCCGCATCGAGAATCGCGAGCTCGCGCTGGTCTCCCTTGGATGGTGAGGTCCGGCGCCTGGTTGAGCGCGCCTTCGGTCCAGGCATGACCGGACTTTACAGGGCGCAGATGATTTTCTACGTAGTGTTGGTTTTAATCAACGTCATGTAGATTCGCGCTATGTCGCCACAGCACAACCGACGGACCTTCTTCATCACCGGCGTCAGCTCGGGACTGGGACGTGCCTTCGCCCAAGCTGCGCTCGACGACGGCCACTCCGTTGTCGGCACGGTTCGGAAGTCGGCAGACGCGGATGCCTTCAGCGCTACGGCGCCGGGGCGGGCGATAGCCCGCGAGCTCGACGTGACCGACGACGACGCCGTGTTCGCCGTCGTCGACGATGTCGAGTCCACCGTCGGCCCCATCGATGTCGCGATCGCCAATGCCGGCTACGGGCACGAAGGGGTCTTCGAAGAGTCCTCGATGGCTGAACTGCGAGCGCAGTTCGACGCCAACGTGTTTGGTGCGGTTGCGACCATCAAAGCGGTGCTACCGCACATGCGTCGACGTCGCTCGGGGCACATCTTCGGCGTCACTTCGATGGGTGGTTTGATGACCGTTCCCGGCTTGGCCTACTACCACGGAAGCAAGTACGCCCTCGAAGGCATTCTCGAAACCGTCGGCAAAGAGGTCAAGGCACTCGGGATCCACGTCACTGCCATCGAGCCCGGCTCTTTCCGCACCGATTGGGCGGGCCGGTCGATGGTGCGGACCCAGCGCAGCATCAGCGACTACGACGCGCTCATGGATCCTGTGCGCGCGAACCGAATCGCGGCCAGCGGCAATCAGCTTGGTGACCCTGTGAAGGCCGGTCGCGCCCTCTTGACCGTCATCGACTCTCCAAACCCGCCCGCGCACCTCATCCTCGGCTCCGACGCGCTCCGGCTGGTGACGAATGGGCGCGCCGCGGTTGATAAGGAGATTGCGGCGTGGGCCGACTTGTCGCGCTCGACTGATTTTCCGGACGGCGCGCAGATCGCGAACTGAACGGCGTAATCGCCGCTCACGTGGAGCCGATGACGGGAATCGAACCCGCGTATTCAGCTTGGGAAGCTGATGTTCTGCCATTGAACTACATCGGCATGGTGCTGACGAAGGATAGCAACCGCACCGCAGACCGTGCGCCAGTACGCTCGTCGCGTGCTGCTCTCCGATCGTGATATCCGCGCCGCCATCAACGACGGTCGACTGGGCATCGACCCGTTCGACGACGCCCTGGTGCAACCGTCGAGCGTCGACGTCCGGCTGGACAGCCTGTTCCGGGTGTTCAACAACACCCGCTACACCCACATTGACCCCGCCAAGCAGCAGGACGAGCTGACCAGCCTGGTCGAGCCCGACAAAGGCGAGCCGTTCGTCCTGCACCCCGGTGAGTTCGTGCTCGGCTCGACACTCGAGTGCTGCACCCTGCCCGACGACCTCGCGGGCCGGCTGGAAGGCAAGTCGTCGCTGGGCCGTCTCGGCCTGCTGACCCACTCCACCGCAGGCTTCATCGACCCCGGCTTCTCGGGGCACATCACGCTGGAACTGTCGAACGTCGCGAACCTGCCCATCACGCTCTGGCCGGGGATGAAGATCGGCCAGCTGTGCCTGTTACGCCTGACCAGCCCCGCCGAAAATCCCTACGGCAGCGCCAGCGTCGGCTCCAAATACCAGGGGCAACGCGGCCCGACCCCATCGCGGTCATATCAGAACTTTCTTCAATCCGAAGCGGGCGCGTAACCTCGAAGCTCCAGGGTCAGGCACCGCCCACCAGCTAATCCGTTTGGCTGTAACAGCGCCGCTAGCTGCGGCGATGAACTCTACGGTTGAGCGGCTCTATCCAGGTGGAGCGCAGTAACGGGTCGGGGAGATCCAGCAAATAACCTTGGAGGGGTAGTGGACATCGCACTCGGTGTGTCCATGACACCGACGACGGTGCGCATGGTGCTGGTCGAAGGCGAGAAAGCAGACGGCGTGACCGTCGATCACGATGCCTTCGACATCCAGACCGGCGACGGCGCAGCAACCGCGGCCGATCAGGTGGTCGCGGCGATTCTCGGTACCCGGGAAAGCGCGGCCGAAGGCGGACACCGTCTGGTGTCGACTGGCGTCACCTGGACCGATTATGCGGCGGCGGCCGGACTGCGCGATGCCCTCGCGGCCCGCAAGATCGACGACGTCGCCCTGGTGTCCGAACTGCATGCCGCCGGTTCGCTGGCGCAAGCCGTCGGCCAGACCGTCGGCTACGACCGCACCGCCTTGATGTTCCTGGAGCGCGACACCGCGACCGTCTCGGTGGTGGACACCGCGACCGGCGACATCGTCAAGGTGCAGACCGAGCACCTGCACTCTCAGGACGCGGTCGCCGAACTGCAGCGGATGATCGCCGGCCTGGAGGCCATCGCCGAACCGCCGCAGGGTGTCTTCGTGCTCGGCTCCGGCGTCGACGTCGCGGCGGTCAAATCACAGCTAGCGCTGGGCACAGTGCTGCCGGTGCACGCTCCCGACGAAGCCGAACTCGCGCTGGCCCGCGGCGCCGCACTGGCGTCCGCGACGGCACCGCGTTATGACGCGTCCACCGTCGGCCTGGCCTACGCTCAGGACCCCGACGGCACGACAGCAGGCAAGGTCTATCCGGCCGCCGGTGTGTACCCCGCAGCCGCGAGCACCGAAATGTCCGAAGCGGGGACCCAGATGGCCGCCGCCGGCTACATGGCGCCGCTCGGCTACAGCGAAGTGCTCGACGAGATGGAGGGCGACCTCGGCTACGACTCGGTGCCGTACGAATCGGTTCCTGAGGAGCTCGACTTCGCTCCCGACGACTCCGGCCGCAAGCCGTTCCTGCTGGTCGGTAGCGCGCTGACGTCGATCTTCGTTGTCGGTGTGGTGGCGTTGGTGATCTCGCTGGCAGTCAGCATCCGACCGACCGTCGATCAGCGGCCCAGCCCGGCCGAGAGCGTGATCGTGCCCAGCAGTCAGCCGGCCGGACCCGCCGTCGAGCAGGCCGCGCCGCCGGCCCCGCCATCAGCTCCCTCGGTGCCCGACACCATCCAGGAGCCGATCCCGGTGGTGCAGCAGGCCCCCCGGACCGTCTTCGTGACCCCGGCCCCGCAAGCCCCGGCACCGGCCCCAGCACCAGCTGCCCCGCCGCCTGCTCCCGAGGCTCCCGCCCCGGTTCCGGAGGCGCCGGCTCCCGCGCCGGCTCCGATCGCCCCGGTGATCCCGGCTCCGATCCTGCCGCCGCCGATCATCGTGTTGCCGCAACCACTGCTGCCGCCGTTCCTGCGGCCGCCGCGGCAGCGGGACTACCCGTCGTACCCCTCGTCGCCGAACTACCCGTCGTACCCGTCGTCGCCGCAGACGCCGACCTACCCGTCGTCGCCTCCCGCGCAGCAGCCGCCTTCGCAGCAGCCGCAGGCACCGGTCACGGAAGCGCCGAGTGATCCCCCTCCCGCTGCTGGTGGCTCAGGCGGGTATGGCGCGGGCGGCTATGGTGGCGGCTCGGGCTCGGGTGGTTACGGTGGCGGCTCGGGTTCGGGTTCCGACGGTGGTTCCCGGTCGGGTGATTCCGGTGGCTCGCGCAGCGGTCGGGGATCGCAGAACCCGTTGTGGCCCTGGCCCAGTTTCGGCCACTGATTCGCGAGTTCACCCGGCGTTAGCTTCGCGCTCAGTGTCGCGATGCGGTCCCATCATCGGGGCTGCGTACAGAGGCAGTATGCGTTGCACTGTCTTCGGCACCGGGTATCTGGGCGCGACTCACGCCGCCGGAATGGCCGAGCTCGGTCACGAGGTCGTCGGGATCGACATCGACCCCGGCAAGATCGCGAAACTGTCCGCCGGGGACATCCCGTTCTATGAGCCTGGACTGGCAAAGATGTTGCAGGACAACCTCTCTGCCGGTCGCCTGCAGTTCACCACCGATTACGACGTGGCAGCCGATTTCGCCGACGTGCACTTCCTCGGCGTCGGAACTCCGCAGAAGAAGGGCGAGTACGGCGCCGATCTGCGCCACGTCAACGCCGTCATCGACGAACTGGTGCCGCGGCTGACCCGGCCGTCGGTAATCGTCGGAAAGTCAACGGTTCCAGTCGGGACGGCGGCTGCGCTGAGCCGGCGCGCCAAGGCGCTGGCGTCCGATGGCGTTGACGTCGAAGTCGCCTGGAATCCCGAGTTCCTGCGCGAGGGTTTCGGGGTGCAGGACACCCTGCACCCCGATCGCATCGTCGTTGGCGTACAACCCGATTCGCAACGCGCCGAGGCAGTGTTGCGGGAGATGTACGCATCCCTGCTCGCCGAAGGTGTGCCGTTCCTGCTGACCGACCTGCAGACCGCTGAGCTGGTCAAGGTCTCCGCCAATGCTTTTCTGGCCACCAAGATCTCGTTCATCAACGCGATCTCCGAGGTGTGTGAGGCGGCCGGCGCCGACGTTCGCGTCCTGGCCGACGCACTGGGTCACGACCCGCGGATCGGACGGCGATTCCTCAACGCGGGACTGGGTTTTGGCGGGGGCTGCCTGCCCAAGGACATCCGTGCCTTCATGGCACGTGCCGGCGAGCTCGGCGCCAACCACGCGTTGACCTTCCTGCGTGAGGTGGACAGCATCAACATGCGCAGGCGCACCCGCATGGTCGAGCTGGCCACCACCGCATGCGGAGGATCGCTGCTGGGCGCCAACGTTGCCGTGCTCGGAGCCGCGTTCAAGCCCGAATCCGACGATGTCCGGGATTCGCCGGCGCTCAACGTCGCCGGCTTGCTGCAACTCAACGGCGCCACCGTGAACGTGTACGACCCGAAGGCGATGGAGAACTCCCAGCGCCTCTTTCCGACGCTGAACTATTCGACCTCCGCCCTGGAGGCCTGCGACCGCGCCGACGCTGTCCTGCTGCTCACCGAATGGCAGGAGTTCGTGGACATCGATCCCGACGAGCTGGCCCAGACAGTGCGGGCCAGAGTTGTTGTCGACGGCCGCAATTGCCTGGACACGGCCCGGTGGGCCACCGCGGGATGGAAGGTTTACGCCTTGGGCCGCCCGGTGTTGACGTAGGTTTCCTTCGTGGAGTTCACAACAGCCCTGATTGCCGAAAACGCCGCGCTCGCGGACCTTCTCCGTGACGCCGACCTCTCGACTCCGGTGCCGACCTGCCCGGAGTGGACGCTCGAGCAGTTGATGCGCCACGTCGGGCGCGGCGACCGCTGGTGCGCCCATATCGTGGCTGAGCAGTCGATGGAGTTCATCGATCCGCGCACGGTCGACGGTGGCAAGCCCCCGGCCAGCCGCGACAACGAGATCGCCTGGCTGCAGGCGGGTCCGCAGCAACTCATCGACGCCGTTGCCGCCACCGGCGCCGACACCCCGGTGTGGACATTCCTGGGCCCGCGTCCCGCCGCCTGGTGGATCCGGCGGCGCTTGCACGAGGCCGTTGTCCATCGCGCCGACGCCGCCATCGCGTTGGGCGTCGAGTTCGAGGTCGAGCCCGCCGTGGCGGCGGACGCGATCAGCGAATGGCTGGAGAGGTGCGAGGAGCGTGCGAACGCGGAGGGTCCCGCCGGCGGCGACCGGCCGGTGGCCGACGAACACTCGTTGCATCTGCACGCGACCGACCCCGGCCTCGGGGAAGCCGGAGAGTGGACCATCCTCGGGCGTCCCGACGGCATCGGGCTCGACCACGAACACGGCAAGGCCACGGTGGCGCTGCGCGGCCCGGCACGCGACCTGCTGCTGGCCGTCGTGCGCCGGCGCAGCGCCGCCGAGCAAGGCCTGGAGGTCTTCGGTGACGCGGGTGTCTGGGACACCTGGCTGGCACGCACGCCTTTCTAGACCGGTAGTTTTAGCCGAATGAGCACTTCAGAGATCGCCACCGTGCTGGCCTGGCACGACGCGTTGAGCACCTCGGACCTGGACACGCTGATCTCGCTGTCCAGCGAGGACATCGAGATCGGTGACGCCGACGGCGCCGCGCAGGGCCATGCCGCCCTGAGGGACTGGGCGCAGCGCGTGGCGGCGAGCATCGAGGTGGGCCAGATCTACTACCGCGACGGCGTCGTCGTCGTGCAAGAGCGGTTGACCTCCAACACCGACCCGTCCGACGTCCGCACCACGGCCGCGGCGTTCCGGGTGGTGCACGACCATGTCACCTCGGTGTTCCGCCACGACGACCTGGCAGCGGCCCTGGCGGCCACCGACATGTCCGACGAAGACCTGCAGGTCTGACCGACTTGCGCGGGATCATCCTGGCCGGTGGGTCGGGGACGCGGTTGTATCCGATCACCCAAGGTGTGAGTAAGCAGCTGCTGCCCGTCTACGACAAGCCGATGATCTACTACCCGCTGTCCACTCTGTTGATGGCGGGCATCCGCGACATCCTGGTGATCACCACCGGCCACGACGCCCCGGCGTTCCACCGCCTGCTCGGCGACGGCTCCCAACTCGGTGTCACCATCAGCTACGCCGTGCAGGACCGGCCCGACGGGCTCGCCCAGGCGTTCCTGATCGGCGCCGAGCACATCGGCACCGGAACCGTCGCACTTGTGCTGGGCGACAACATCTTCTACGGCCCTGGCGTCGGCACCAGCCTCAACCGCTTCCGCGATCTGCAGGGGGCGGCGATCTTCGCCTATCGGGTGGCCGACCCGACCGCGTACGGCGTCGTCGAATTCGCCCCCGACGGCACCGCGCTGTCCCTGGAGGAGAAGCCCTCCACACCGAAGTCGAGCTACGCCGTGCCAGGGCTGTACTTCTACGACAACGACGTCATCGAGATCGCGCGCGGGCTTCGGCCGTCGCCGCGCGGCGAGCTGGAGATCACCGAGGTCAACCAGACGTACCTGGACCAGGGCCGGTTGACCGTCGAGGTACTACCCCGCGGTAGCGCATGGCTGGACACCGGAACCTTCGATTCACTTTTGGACGCAAGCGATTTCGTGCGCACCATCGAATACCGCCAAGGGCTCAAGGTGTCCTGCCCCGAGGAGGTGGCCTGGCGGATGGGTTTCATCGACGACGAGCAGCTGGCCAAACGCGCGGCGGCGCTGGTCAAGTCAGGCTATGGCGGTTATTTGATGAAACTGCTGGACCAGGGGTAGCCAACACCGCGGCGATGGCAGTCGTCAGCGGCACCGACAACGCCAGCGCGATGCCGCCGACCGCTGAGCGCGCGATCTCGATCGCCACACTCTCGCTGGTCAGCACATCCGACAGCGAGCGGTTGGCCACACTGAACAACAGCAGCAGCGGCAGTGAGCTGCCGGCGTAGGCCAGCACCAAGGTGTACACCGTGCTGGCGATGTGGTCGCTGCCGATCCGCATGGCGCTCACGAAGATCTGCTTGCGGGAACCGTGGCCCGAGTGTGCGAGCTCGAACACCGCCGACGCCTGGGTGATCGTCACGTCGTTGAGCACACCCAGGGAGCCGATGATGAACCCGGCCAGCAGCAAGCCCTGAATGGACACGTGCCCCATGTAGGCGGCGACTTCGTTGTTCTGTTCCTCCGAGAGCCCGGTCAGGTGCGCGAGTTCGATTGCCGTCCAAGACAAGCCGCCGGCCAACAGCATCGCGGTCAACGTGCCGAGCAGGGCGGCACTGGTACGCAAGCTGATGCCGTGCGCCAAGTAGATGACGGCGTAGAGGATCGCTGCTGAGGCCACCAGAGCCAGCGGCACCGCGGGGGCGCCGTCCCTCAAGGCCGGAAGCAGGAACACCACCAGAACCACGAAGGCCACGACGATCCCGACCAGGGCGCGCAGCCCCCGCCATCGGGCGACCGCCACGATCACGATTGCGAACACCGCCGCGATGGCGATCAGCGGCCAGGTGCGCTCGTAGTCGTAGAACGCGTAGCTGGTCGCCCCCTGTTGGTCGACCTGCCGGAAGATCCGAATCGGATCGCCTGCCAACAGGTTTGGCTGACCCGGGCCGGGCGAGAACTCCAACATCGTCGACGCACCCCGGTTGGGTCCGCTGTCGATCGTCACCACGGTCTGCACACAGGTGCCGCTGCCCGCGACGCCCGGTGCCGGGGCTGCGGTGAGCACCTGGCCCGCCGACGGGCTGCCGCAGGCGGCCAGGCTGCTGGACGTCACGTGACCACCCTCGGTGGTGACCGCACCACCCGCGCTGTTCTGGAACGGCAGCGGGATGTCGGCCTTCGACCCGCTCGGCCACAGCAGCGCCGCGCCGATCACCACCGCGAGACCGATCACGGCCAGGAGAACCACGACGATGCGGGCCGCCAGAGGGCTCAGCGGCGCCGGGCCGGTGTGCGAATGCGAATGCGCCACCCGGACAGGGTAGAGGCGTTCGACTGTGTGGTTACTGCCGGTAGCTCGCCAGAAAGTTGCCGAGCCGTTCGATGGCGCTGCTGAGGTCGCGTGCCCACGGCAGGGTCACGATTCGCAGATGATCGGGTGCCGGCCAGTTGAAACCGGTGCCCTGAGTGACCAGGATCTTCTCCTGCAGAAGAAGATCCAGCACGAGCTGCTCGTCGTCGTGGATGTCGTGGACCTCGGGGTCCAGCCGCGGGAACGCATAGAGTGCGCCGGTCGGCTTGACGCACGACACCCCGGGGATCTCGTTGAGCTTGTTCCAGGCGACATCGCGCTGCTCGAGCAGGCGTCCACCCGGCAGGACCAGGTCGTCGATGCTTTGGTGACCGCCCAGTGCGACCTGAATGGCATGCTGCGCAGGAACATTCGGGCACAGGCGCATGTTGGCCAGCAGGCTGATGCCCTCGATGAAGCTGCTGGCGTGCTCCTTGGGGCCGGTGATGACCAGCCAGCCCGACCGGTAGCCGGCCACCCGGTAGGCCTTGGACAACCCGTTGAAGGTCAGCGTCAGCAGATCGGGCGCCAGCGTGGCCAGGCTGATGTGCTTGGCCTCGTCGTACAGGATCTTGTCGTAGATCTCGTCGGCGAGCAGCAGCAGTTGATGCTTGCGCGCCAATTCGACCATCTGCTCGAGGACTTCGCGGCTGTATACCGCGCCGGTGGGATTGTTCGGGTTGATCACGACGAGCGCCTTGGTGCGATCGGTGATCTTGGACTCCAGGTCGGCGACGTCGGGCATCCAGCCGTTGGTCTCGTCGCACAGATAGTGCACGGGGGTTCCGCCGGCCAGTGCGGTCGACGCCGTCCACAGCGGGTAGTCGGGCGCGGGAATGAGCACCTGGTCGCCGTTGTCGAGGAGCGCCTGCAGCGTCATCGTGATGAGCTCGGAAACGCCGTTGCCGAGGTAGACGTCGTCGATGTCGAAGCGGGGGAAGCCGTCGACGAGTTCGTAGCGGGTGAACACGGCGCGGCGCGCGCTGGGAATGCCTTTGGAGTCGGAGTAGCCCTGGGCGTCGGGCAAAGCGGCGATCATGTCGCGCATGATCACGTCGGGGGCCTCGAAGCCGAACGGCGCGGGGTTGCCGATATTGAGCTTGAGGATCCGATGACCCTCGTTCTCCAGGCGGTTGGCGTGCTCGTGGATCGGTCCGCGGATCTCGTAGAGAACGTCCTGCAGCTTGGTGGACTGCGTGAACGTACGTTGCCGGGGGTGCTGGCTGGTGCCGTGCCACGGTAACTGGTGCGTACTCACCGGTTAAGTGTCCCATTGGTATGCAACTTGGTTTCCGCCGTGCCGATTTGTGCCTTTGCTGTGACGTGAGAAGTCACGGTTCGAATTCAATTGTGGGACGCCTCGGACACAACTGTGATTTCGCTGAACAGCAGCGGTGATTGCCGGGTGAATCGGCTGTTAACTTGGGGCTTCACTACTGACGGCACAAAGGGATGAACGTGAAGATCGCACGCACTTTGACGACCGCTGCTGCTGCGGCGGCGGTTACCGCGCTGGGATTTGCTGTCTCCGCGTCTGCCGATCCGGCACTGATAAACGGAACGTACGCCGTCCGCGGCGGGGACGACGGCGCTATGGTGACGGCCTCGTCGAGTTGTCCTGCAGCCGTCAACGGCTGTACCGCCAACCTCAGGAGCACCCTGGGCTGGACCAGCGTCGCGACCTTCACGGATGGCCGGTGGAACTTCACGGTGACCAAGCCCAACGGAGTGGTATGCGACGACGGCAGCTATGCGGCCGTCCGCATCGCCTACTCGGTCGATGCCGCGACGATGACCGGCACGGTGACCGCCGACTCCAACGGTGACTGCCCGGGCGGGCAGATCACCCAGGCACCCTTCCAGCTGATCAAGGTCGGCTGAGCCTCGCGTGAGTGACTAGCGCTTGCCCGGTGGCCGGGCGCCCCTGGCAATGCCGAGGCCCTTCACCGGAGGCTGCTCCGCCTTCGGGGCTTCGTCTTTCGGCTCCTCGGCCTTCGGTTCAGTCGCTGCGGCCGGCTCAGGTGCCTCGGCAGGAGCAGCAGCCGGTGCCGCGGCCGCAGGTGTGGTGGGCGCCGACTTCTTGGCGCCGGGTCGCTTGGCGCCCGCGGCGATGCCGAGGCCTTTGACCGGAGGCTCGGCCTTGGCCGGCGCCTCAGCCGCGGGGGCTTCCGCAGGTGCCTCGGCAGCCGGCGTAGGTGCCGCGGCCGCAGGTGCAGCAGGCGCCGACTTCTTGGCGCCGGGTCGCTTGGCGCCGGAAGCGATGCCGAGCCCCCTGACCGGAGCTTCGGCCGCAGGCGCTTCCGCCGGTGCCTCAGCGGCGGAAGCGGCAGTCGACGCCTCGGCGGCCGGCGCTGCAGCCTTCTTGGCGCCCGGTCGCTTTGCCCCGCCTGCGATGCCGAGTCCCTTGACGGGCTGAGCGGCTGGAGCTTCGGCAGCGGGCGCTTCAGCGGCAGGAGCTGCGGCGGCGGCCTTCTTGGCGCCGGGGCGCTTGGCGCCGCCAGCGATGCCCAGCCCCGTGACCGGCGCGGCTTCCTTGGCCGGTGCCGACGGCGCGGCCGCGGCAGGCTCGGCCGCCTCGGGCTTCGGCGCGGGAGGTGCCTCCGCTGGTGCCGAAGCGGCGGCAGCCTCGGCCTCTCGTGCGGCCGTGCCCTTCTCCGGCAGCGTGACACTGCTCAGATCCAGCGAGCCAAGCAGCAGCTGTGCGACGTCGAGCACCTCGACCTCGTCGGCCTTCTCACGGTCACCGACACCGTCGGTGATCATGACGCGGCAGAACGGGCAGCCGGTGGCGATCTTGGCCGGATCCAACGTCAGCGCCTCGTCGACGCGCTCGTGGTTCACGCGCTTACCGATGTGCTCTTCCATCCACATCCGCGCGCCACCGGCACCGCAGCACAGGCCGCGATCGGCGTGCCGTGGCATTTCCTTCAGCGTCACGCCCGAGGCATCGATCAGCTCACGCGGTGCGTCGTAGACCTTGTTGTGCCGGCCCAGGTAGCAGGGATCGTGATAGGTGACGTTGGCCCCTCCATCCACGGCCTTGACCGGAACCAGCTTCTTGTCGCGTACCAGGCGGTTGAGCAGCTGGGTGTGGTGGACCACGGTGTAGTTGCCGCCGACCTGTGGGTATTCGCGACCCAGGGTGTTGAAGCAGTGCGGGCACGTCACGACGATCTTGCGGTCGACCCGCTCGACGCCCTCGAACAGGTCGTTCAGCGTCTCGACGTTCTGCGAGGCCAGCTGCTGGAACAGGAACTCGTTGCCGGAGCGGCGAGCCGAGTCACCGTTGCAGGTCTCGCCGTCGCCGAGAACCAGGAACTTCACGCCGGCCGCGGCCAGCAGTTCGGCCACGGCCTTCGTGGTCTTCTTGGCGCGATCCTCGTAGGCACCGGCGCAACCAACCCAGAACAGGTACTCGAAGCCCGCGAACGACTCGACGTCCTTGCCGTAGACGGGGATGTCGAACTCGACCTCGTCGATCCAGGTGAGGCGCTCCTTGGCGTTCTGACCCCACGGATTGCCCTTGGCTTCAAGGTTCTTGTAGAGCACGCCGAGTTCGCCGGGGAACTCCGACTCCATCATCACCTGGTACCGGCGCATGTCGACGATGTGGTCGATGTGCTCGATGTCCACCGGGCACTGCTCGACGCACGCACCGCAGGTGGTGCACGACCACAGCACGTCGGGATCGATCACGCCGAGCTGTTCGGCGGTACCCACCAGCGGGCGGGTCGCCTGCGCCGGGCCGGAGCCCAGCACCCGCTCGAAGCCTGACTCCGGAACATGGTCGTGCGCGTCGTGCTTGGTCTCGACGAAACCGCCCTCGGCGGAGGCGAACTGTTCGGCCTCGTTCTCACCACTGGGGATCGGCTTCCCGCCGATGATGTACGGCGCCTTCGCGAACAGATGATCGCGCAGGTTCATGATCACGAGCTTGGGCGACAACGGCTTTCCGGTGTTCCATGCCGGGCACTGCGACTGGCAGCGACCACACTCGGTGCACGTGGTGAGGTCGAGGTAGCCCTTCCAGGTGAAGTCCTCGATCTTGCCGCGACCGAGCACCGCATCCTCGGCGGGATCCTCGAAGTTGATCGGTTCGCCCTTGTACTCCACGGGCAGCAGCGGGCCCAGGCCGTTCGGCAGCCGCTTGAAGGTGACGTTGATCGGGGCCAGGCCGATGTGCAGGTGCTTGGAGTGCAGCACTATCAGCAGGAAGGCCAGCATGACGCCGATGTGGCCCATCAGCGCGATGGTTTCGATCCACACGTTGGCGGTGTGTCCCAGCGGAGCCAGTGCTGCGGCCATACCGTGCGAGAAGAAGGCACCCCAGCCGTAGGGGAACGCCTCACCGAGGGCGTTGACCGAAGCGCCGCGGAAGAACGCGTAGGTCAGGATGACCAGGAAGATCATCAGCAGGATCAGCCAGGCGCCGCCGGTGTGCGAGCCGTAGAACCGGGAATCGCGACCGTACTCCTTGGGCTCGGAACGCAACCGGATGATCGAGAAGACGATGATGCCGAGAAGCACCGCGACAGCGAAGAAGTCCTGCAGGAAGCCCAGCGCATTCCACCTGCCGACCAACGGGATGTGGAATTCGGGGTTGAAGAGGACGCCGTAGGCCTCGAGGTACACCGTCGCGAGGATGAAGAAGCCCCACATGGTGAAGAAGTGGGCGATACCGGGGATGGACCACTTCAGCAGCTTCTTCTGGCCGAAGACTTCGGTGAACTGCGCTTTGATGCGGTCCGGGATGTTGTCCTTGCGGCCGCTCTCGTCGCTGATCGGTTGACCGGACCGGATCAGGTGGGTGAGGAACAATACGCGCCGTGCGGCAAACACCAACACGATGGCGGTGGCCAGCAGGCCGATGATCAGTCGACCCCAGTCGAGAGCGGTCACGGACAGCCTCCCTGTCGTAAGTTACCCAATAGTAACTTAAGTTAAGTTACCGACCGGTAACTTAACTTCAATCCAGCTCATAGTTGCATCTCGGCATTTGGCGCCGCTACAAAGGCTGTCCTAACTAGTCCCGCGCGGGGCTGTGGTCTCAGCTCTGCGGCGACAGGATCGCGCGAAGCATCGACAGCATTTCCGAGCGGGACTCCGCGCCGAGACGACGCCGGATCCTGGCGACGTGGTGCTCGACGGTCTTCGCGGAGATGAAGAGCTGCGCACCGATATCGCGGTAGGGCATGCCCAGCAACAGCAGTTCGGCTACCTCGCGCTCGCGATCCGACAGCGGGGAGGACGCCTGTCGTGCACCCGCGGCCGCGGGCCCCGACGCCTCGGACACCAGCGGCTGCTGGCCGTCCTCGCCCCCGCTGTCGCCGGCTGACAGCTTCAGGTCACGGGCGACCTGCAGCATGAGTCCCGACACCTTGGGGTCGGAGGTCTGCAGCGCTGCCTGACCGGCGAGCCGGGTGGCATCAGCAGTCAGGCCGAACTGGGCCAGTCCGCGCGCGGCGGCGCCGACCTCGTCGCCGTCGATCTGTCCGGCAAGCACACGCAACCAGGTCCGGCCGGCGACGGCCAGCGCCTTGGCGAACGGGCTGTGCGCCGCCGAGGCGGTCAGCGCCTGCCCATGCGGGGCCACCGCGGCCGGGTCACTGGCCAGGATCCCGGCGTGCACGCCGGACCAGCGCAGCGGCACCGACCAGGTGGGCGGGTTGCCCAGCGACTCCAGCAGCCCGAACGCCAGGTCGAGAGCGGGCGCCAGCCGGTCCTGCTGGCCGAGTCGTGCCGACGCCACCCACAGCTCACCCAGCGGCAGCAACGAGAACAGGTCGACCGAATACTCGACCAACACTTCCATCGCGGCGTACCAGTGCTTTTGCAGGGCGCCGGCATCGCCACCGCGGCGGGCGAGCGCAGTGCGCAGTGCCGCGGTCCACAACGCATCCCGACGATGCGTTCCGTCGAGTCCGGCGATGTCGGCGGCAGCCGCCGTGAATTGACCGTCCTGCATCTTGGTCCAGGCGAGCAGGAGGCGGTGCCGATGGCCGTACAGCGGTTCGTCGACGTCCCGATCGGCGCGCACCGCGCGGGCGATCACACTGCGCGCGCGGACGGGGTCACCGCCGTGCAGCGCGGCCAGCGTGACCAGAGCCGCCGGGCTGTCCGGCAGGACCTGGGCCGCCGAATACTCCGCGGCCATCGCCGCGCCGAGTTTGGTTGCCGCGGTCGAATAGGGGCCCTGCAACGTCGCCAGCAGTCCCTCGGCCAGGGTGCGCGCTGCGCGGGAGGCCGCGGTCGGGGGGCCCGCGCTGGGCACGGCCAGCGCACGTTCGGCGCCGGCGGCATCGCCCGTCCCGGTGAGAACGATCGTCGCTGCCGCGCTGACCGATGTGTCCGGGTAGGGGCCGAGCCAGCTGAAGAGTTCGGACGCCTGTGCCGAGTTGCCGTTGAGCATCGCGACACTGGCGGCCACCCGGACCGCCGCTGCTCGCTCAGCAGGATCTTCCGACGCCAAAAGGCTGTCCGCTTCACTTGCGGCTGCCGAGGATTCGCCGGCCAGAGCCAGCGCATCGGCCAGCTGAGCCCGCAGTTCGACCGCGCCGGCGTCGACTGCGGCGCGCAGCAGGGCCGGGTCGGCCCGTCCTGCGCCGGCCTGGCGACGCAGGACCTCGGCCAGCTGCTCGTCACGCACACCGTGTTCGGCCAACCGCAGCGCCAAGTCCGGCGACAGGGTGGACATCGCGATCTGCGAGCGCAGCAGCGCGGTCTCGACGTCGTGGTGGCGCGCGTTACCGAGAATCTGCGCGACGGCCCGGTGCACCGCGCGCAGGAAGTGCGGACTGTGCGCGGGTTCGATCAGTCCTGTGGCGCGGGCCCGATCGATCAGCAGCCTGGCCTCATCGGGCGGAACCTGAAGTGTCGCCGCCAGATCAGCGGCACCGAGATCGCGGCTGAGCGAGGCGATCAGCAATGCGTCGAGGTCGGGTTCGTTGAGCCGGCGCAGCCGATCGTTGAGCGCGAAGAGCGCAGCTTGTCCGATCGACGCTGCCGAGTACGGGCGAGTGGAGGCCAGCGCGGCGTCGACCAGGAACGGGATGCCAGCCGTCGCGACGACAATGCTGATCACCAACTCGGTGCGCGGCGGATGGCCGGACGGGTCGGTCATCCGCCGGGATATCTCGGCAGATGTCATCGGGCCCAGGGTAATTCGAGGCCGCTCACGTTCGATCGCCGTCATCAGCGCCTGCAGGTCCTCGTCGTGGTCGCGCGGCTGCGCCGCTACCACGACTGTCGACGACGGATCGGTGGCAACCTCGGCGAGCCGCTGCAACTCGACCGCGGGCAGCAGGTGTGCGTCGTCGACCACCACGGCGGCATCGGCAGGGTCGCCGTCCGCCGGTGCACGGGTCACGACCGCGGAACCTGCACCGCGCAGAGCGTCGCGAACCGCGCCGAGCAGCGTGCTCTTGCCTGTGCCGACCCCTCCGGTCACCAGCATCTTGACCGGCTCCGACCCCAGGACGCTGAACGCCTCGTGGGCGGTCGGCGAAAGGCCGTGCGCTGGAATCGAATCGGGCACCGGCGTTAGGCCCCCGGCGGCGACGTCACACCAGTGATGATGTCGCGGGTGGTCGGCGGTGCGACGGTTGTGGTGATGGGCTTGACGGTGGTGGTCGGCGGCGGCTGCGTCGTCGTCGGCGGTTGGGTCGTGGTGGTCGTCGGCGGTTGGGTCGTGGTGGTCGGCGGCTGGGTGGTGGTGGTCGTGGTGGTCGGCGGCGTGGTGGTGGTCGTCGTTGTCGTGGTGGTGGTTGTCGTTGTCGTTGTGGTGGTCGACGGTGTGGTGGTCGTGGTGGGCGGGGTCGTCGTGGTCGTCTGGATGACCGTGGTGGTCGCCGGGATCGTCGACTCGGTGGGCTGCCCGTCGTTGCCGGTGATCGTAACCGTCTGTGGCGGAACGACACTCGTGACCGGTGCCGCTGTGGGATCGCCGGGCTTGGTGACTCGGGTGGTCGTGGTCGTCGGTGTGCTGTCGGCACTCGTGAGGGTGATCGCCAGTCCGCCGACCGCCACCGCCGCGAGCGCCGCGGCGATACCGAACAGCAGCGGAGGGCGCCGGTACCACGGCACCGGCGCGGCGACCAGTTCGGTTTCCTCGTCCGGCGGCTCGAACTCGACCATCGGGCGCATCCCGGTGGCCTGCGCCTGCTGGGCGTAGTCGAAGGTGTAATCCTCACCGGAATACGGCACCGGCTCCGCTCCGGGCGCATCGTCCTGCGACCAGGCCAGCGCGCGGAACGTCGCCGACGGCGAGCCGTCGGTGGCCGATTCGGTCGCGGCCGATCCCGCAGTCCCGGCCGCCCACGCCGCCGGAGCCAGTCCGGTCGGTGCATCGGCCGCGGCCACCGCCATCCCCGTCGGCGCATCCGGTGCGCCGCCGCGCGCGGCGAGCACGGCCGATCCGATGGCCGCGTTGAGACCCGGCAACGGTGTGGTGATCACCGGAACACGCAGCTCTTCGGAAAGCCGTTGCGTGAGAAGCGGTATCGCGGCACCGCCGCCGACAGTGGCGACCGCGGCCAGGTTGGCGGCAGGGATCCTGTTGCGCTCCAGCACATCTCCGAGGGCATCCAGAAAACCGGCGAGCGGCTCGGCGATCAACGCCTCCAATTCCGGTCGGGTGACCCGGATATCGGAGCGGAAGCCGGGCAGTTCGGCAGGTACCACCGTCGCGGTCTCCGAGGACAGCCGCTCCTTGGCCTGGCGACACTCGTCACGCAGCCGGGTCAGCGCACCGACCGCGTTGGTGCTGGCCGGGTCGATGTTGGCTTGATCGCGGATGCCGCCGAGCACCTGCGTCAGCAGCGCCTGGTCGAGATGGTCACCGGAGAGGTCGGTGAAGCGCACCGTCTCGCCGATCGGCGCCAGATTCGCGCCGGCGTCGGCGAGCGTGATGTTGGCACCGCTGCCGCCGAAGTCGCACAGTGCCACCACCCCTTGCGACGGCAGACCCGGATCAGCCTGCAAGGCCGCCAGCGCGGCCGTCGCGTCGGAAATCAATGTCGGTGGAATACCGTTGGGGGACAGGGCGGGTCGGGTGCGCAGCGCGCCACGCAGGGCGCCGACGGCGCCGGCACCCCAGTACGCGGGGACCGCGACGACCACAGTGGAGGCCGGTGTGCCGTCGTCGGCGGCGCGGGCCATCGCCTCGAGCGCGTCGGCAATCAAGTCCTCGCCGCGATGCGGCGAACCATCGGCGGCCACCAACGGCACCGGATCGCCCGCCCGCTCGACGAAGCCGCGGAACACCTGGCCGGCCTCGGTGAGATTCGGGCTAGTCAGCTCCGGGTTCTGGGAGGGAACGCCGACTTCGGGAGGCCGGTTGTCCCACAACGTCAACACCGACCGGCGGGTCATCGGCCGGCGGCCCGGACGTGCCGCCGCCAGGTTGGTCGCTCCGATCGACAACCCCAGCGAGTCGCTCAATTCGCACATCCCTCCGTTGCCTGGTCGGCAGCCGTCATCACCATATCCCCTAATGTCTTCCGAACCCCTAAGGCTGCACCCCCTAATGGTGCCGCGGTTCGAGTGGCTTCGACACCGATCACGGCACGCGTGTCCGCCGATAACATTCTTGGCAGCAGCTGGGATTCCACTGTGACTATCGGTGGTAGGAGAGAAGGCGTTTCCATGGCAAATTCGTTGCTCGACTTCGTGATGTCGCTCGTGCGAGATCCCGACGCCGCCGCACGCTACGCCGCGGACCCGGGCGGCGCCATCGCCGACGCCCACCTGACCGATGTGACCAGCGCCGACGTCAACCACCTGATTCCGATGGTCGCCGACTCGCTGTCGGGCCCGCTCTCGGGAGCCGGGTTCGGCCCCGCGGCCGGCGCGGGCGACGGCAATGTGTGGGCGAGCGGAGCGGCGACGGCGGCATTCGACGCCTTCGATCACCTGCCCGCGGCCACCACCGCACCCGACGTCCACTCGGTGATCACCGATGTCGCCCAGCACGCGGATCAGGCTCCGGCGTTGATCACCGATCTCGGCGCCGACCCCGGTGCGCTGAACCTGCCGGACACCGCATCGCAGCTCAGTCATACCGTGCTCGACCACGGCGTCACCCCCGACGCGGGCCAGGACTGGGCGGATCCGTCCGCGTGGGATCACGGCCACGTCGACGACAACCATGGCGCCAGCCTTGCGGCGCCGGAAGACCACGCCGGCTTCGAGTTGTTCTGATCCGCCGGCAAATCCCCACGTCCCAGTGACGTGGGGATTTTCTGTTTCCAGAGCTCTCCCTAGGGACCCCCTAATCCCCTACATAACTACCCCTGGCGGGCCCTAGTGGGGGCTTGGCGAAGACGGGTTTCGACCCCGTTTTCGCTCGACCGTGGCGTCCATAACGTGGTCTCCAGATCGCCGGAGTCACCGGCGAACACACCGAAAGGTCCGACCATGCTCTCTCTCCTCGACTGGATCCTCGGCCTGTTCCGCAACGAGGACGCCGCACGTGCGTTCGTCGCCGCGCCGGAGCAGACCATGCGCGACGCCGGGTTCGCCGGTGTGTCCGCCGCGCAGGTTTCGACGCTGGCCGCCACCGCGGTTCCCGGCCTGGTGCTCGGCGACGGCGACCCGGTCGCCGGCCTGCAGCGCGCGGTATCAGACCAGTACGGCTTCGCGCCCGCCTACCAGCCGGTCTACGCGCCGTCACCGACCTTCGCGCCGCAGACCGACCTGGCCAGCCACAACGACACCTCGCTGCTGAGCCCGGACCAGAACGCCGGCGGCAACGCCCAGCAGGGTGGCTTCAACCTCGGCTTCGGCGACATCACCTTCGGCAACAAGACCACGAACACCGCCACCAATGGCGGGGTAGTGGTCGACGGCCACAACAAGGGCGACATCGTCAGCGGAGACGGCGCGGTCCTGGGCAACGGCAACGACGTGAACAACGGGCAGGTGGTCGCCGGAACCGGCTCGAACGTCGCGATCGGCCACAGCAACATCCACGATGACGGCACCACCGCCACCGGCGGAAGCACCGTGATCAAGGACAACAGCGGCACGGTCCTGCACGACGTCGACGCCGGCGGTGGCAACGGCGGCGGAGCGTCGGCCGGCGGCAGCCTGATCGGCCTCGGCGGCGGGCACGCCTCCGGTGGCAACGCAGGCGGCGGCGGGATCACGATCGTCGACAACCACCCGTCGACCAACAGTGGCAATACGGCCGGCTCGCCGGTCAACACCGCGACCCACACCGCCACCACGGTGACCGACCACTCCGACAACTCGGTGCACCAGACGTACGACAGCTCGACACACGACTCGTCGAGCCACTCGCTGTTCGATGCGGGTCACGACACCACGCTGGTGAACAGTGGGCTCGACAACAGCCACGACATGGCGTTGGCGTCTGGCAACCACCTGCTGGGTTTGTAGAGCAATCCGGCGACGGCGGGGACCTTCAGCAAGTCTGGAGGTTCCCGCCGCTTGCCTGCGCATACGGTGGACCACAGGGAGGACACGTGACGCAACCACAGCAAGACCCGCGCCGGGTGAAGGTGATCGTCGAGCTGATCGATCACACCAGCGCGATCGCCGAACTCAATGACCGCGGCGATCTGGTTGCCCGGCTGGCGGTCGCCAAGGAGCGCATCACCGACCCGCAGATCCGGGTGGTCATCGCGGGTCAGCTCAAGCAGGGCAAGAGCCAGCTGCTGAACTCGCTGCTCAACATGCCGGTGGCCCGGGTCGGCGACGACGAGACCACCGCGCTGGTCACCGTGATCAGCTACGCCGAGCAGCCGTCGGCCCGGTTGATCGTCTCGGTCGGCGAGGGTATGCCACCGCAGAGCATCGACATCCCGATCGACGACATCCGCCACGACCTGCGCCGCGCCCCGCAGGCGCAGGGCCGGGAGGTGTTGCGGGTCGAGGTCGGCGCACCAAGCCCTCTCCTGCAGGGCGGTCTGGCGTTCATCGACACCCCCGGTGTCGGCGGCCACGGCCAGCCGCACCTGTCGTCCACTCTGGGGCTGCTCCCGGATGCGGACGCGATGCTGATGATCAGCGACACCAGCCAGGAATTCACCGAACCCGAGATGCGGTTCATCCGCCAAGCCCATGAGATCTGCCCGGTCGGCGCTGTCATCGCCACCAAGACCGACCTCTACCCGTACTGGCGCGAGATCGTCGCCGCCAATACCGCGCATCTGCAGCGCGCGGGACTGCAGTTGCCGCTGATCCCGGCGTCCTCACTGCTGCGCAGCCACGCCATCCAGCTCAACGACAAGGAACTCAACGACGAATCGAACTTCCCGGCGATCGTCTCATGGCTATCGGAAAAGGTGCTGTCCCGGGAGAGCGACGCGGTGCGTGACCACGTGGTCGGCGAAATTCGCTCGGCAGCAGAACATCTCAACCTTTCGGTGAACTCCGAGCTGTCGGCGCTCAGTGACCCGGACCAGGCGCGCCGGCTCACCGAGGACCTCGAGCGCCGGAAGCAGGAAGCGCAGGACGCCCTGCAGCAGACCGCATTGTGGCAGCAGGTCCTCAACGACGGCATCGCCGACCTGACAGCCGACGTCGAGCACGATCTGCGCGCCCGGTTCCGGGCCATCACCCAGCACATCGAGAGTGTCATCGACGAGGGCGACCCCACCCAGCACTGGGCGGAAATCGGTGCGGAGGTGGAGGATTCGGTTGCCAACGCCGTCGGTGACAACTTCGTGTGGGCCTATCAGCGTGCCGAGGCGCTGGCCGCCGACGTCGCGCGGACGTTCGTCGAGGCCGGACTGGACGCCATCAAGATGCCGGAGGTGAGTGCTGCCGAGATGAATGCCGGTGTCGGTCGGCTCAAATCGCTGGCCCGCCTCGAGTCGAAGCCGATCGGTAAGGGCCACAAGGTGATCACCAGTATGCGTGGCTCCTACGGCGGTGTGCTGATGTTCGGCATGATCACCTCGGTGGCCGGTCTGGGCATGTTCAACCCGCTGTCGTTGGGTGCGGGTCTGCTGCTCGGCCGCAAGGCCTACAAGGAGGACATGGAGAACCGCATGATGCGGGTCCGCAACGAGGCCAAGACCAATCTGCGCCGCTTCGTCGACGACGTGCTGTTCGTGGTGTCCAAGGAGTCCCGCGACCGGCTCAAGAACGTCCAGCGCCAGTTGCGCGACCACTACCGCGACATCGCCAACCAGACCACCCGCTCGCTCAACGAGTCGTTGCAGTCCACCATCGCCGCCGCGCGGATGGAGGAGACCGAGCGCAACAACCGCATCCGCGAGCTCGAACGCCAGGCGAATATTCTCGGCCAGGTGATCGACAATGCCGAAAAGCTATTTCCCGCAGTGCTTTCTACGGCGACGACGACCGAGTCTCGTTGAGCCGCGGCCCGGATCTGGTGCCCGGCGGGTGGGTGACGCGGGTGGGGAAGGCGCCCGGGAACGTCGGGGCCACCCGCTCCGACGGCGGAACCTCCGAGGTCGGCGCGCTCGACGTCGGCGACGACGTACCGCTGGTGGTGCTCTCACCCGGTAACCCGATATCGGTCGTCGACAGCTGAACGTTGGGATAGGACGTACTCGTCGAGCCCGCGGTGGTCTTCGCGATGTGTGGCGCGTCGGGGATGTACGTGCCGGGCGGAAGAACGGTCTCGGTGCCTGTGGTGCTCCACTTGCTCGACATCGTCACCACCGCATAGACCAGGATCGCGACCACCACGAGCCCGAGCAGCCCGGCGGCCGACGTAGCAGCCGGCGAGCGGTACCACGGCGCCTTGTGCTGGGGCATGGCGGCTGATCCTAGCCGTGATAAGAGCGGACCGCCGGACCGTAGACTCGTCGTTCGATGAGCACCAGCGATCAGGTTCGCGCCATCCTGGGCGGCACCCGTCGTGCCTACCAGGGTGAACCGGCATACCGCGAGCGGCCCGACGTCTTCAACGAACTGGACCGCATCGCCGGGCGGCTCAACCAGCCGATCCGCATCGCGCTGGCAGGCACGCTCAAAGCCGGCAAGTCGACTCTGGTCAACGCGCTGGTGGGGGAGAACATCGCGCCCACCGATGCGACCGAGGCCACCCGCATCGTCACATGGTTTCGGCACGGCCCGATCCCGAAGGTCACCGCCAACCACGTCGGCGGACGGCGCTCCAATGTGCCGATCGCCCGCGATGGCGGGCTGACCTTCGACTTCGGCCGCCTGGATGCCAACGACATCGTCGATCTCGACGTCGAGTGGCCGGCCGCCGAACTGATCGACGCGACGATCATCGACACGCCAGGCACATCATCGCTGTCGCGCGATGTCTCCGAACGCACGCTGCGGCTATTGGTGCCCGAGGACGGTGTACCGCGAGTCGACGCAGTGGTGTTCCTGCTGCGCACGCTGAACGCCGCGGACATCGCTCTGCTCAAGCAGATCGGGGAGCTGGTCGGCGGATCCTCGGGTGCACTCGGGGTGATCGGGGTGGCCTCCCGGGCCGACGAGATCGGCGCAGGCCGCCTCGACGCGATGATGTCGGCCAAGGATGTCGCGCAGCGATTCACCGGTGAACTGGACCGGACCGGCATCTGTCAGGCGGTCGTTCCGGTCTCGGGACTGCTGGCGCTGACCGCCCGGACCCTGCGGCAGAGCGAGTTCGCCGCACTGGAGAAGCTCGCGGCGGTCGATGCCAACGAGCTCAACAAGGCGATGCTCTCCGTGGACCGCTTCGTTCGCGAGGACAGTGCCCTGCCGGTGGACGCTCAGACCCGTGCCCAGCTTCTGGACCGGTTCGGCATGTTCGGCCTGCGGATCTCGATCGCGGTGTTGCGGGCAGGCGTGGCAACGGATTCCGTCACCCTGGCCGACGAGCTACTCGAACGCAGCGGCCTGGTAGCGCTGCGCGACGTGATCGATCAACAGTTCGCGCAGCGCTCCGAACTACTCAAGGCGCACACCGCCCTGGTCTCGTTGCGCCGCTTCGTCGAGATACACCCGATCACCGCGACGCCGTACATCATCGCCGACATCGACCCGCTGCTGGCCGACACCCACGCCTTCGAAGAACTCCGGCTGCTCAGCCAACTACGTTCTCGGCCAACGACTTTGACCGAAGACGAGATGGCCTCCCTGCGTCGGGTGATCGGTGGCTCCGGTACCGACGCGGCAAGCCGGCTGGGATTGACCGCCGAAACGCCCGGCGACGGGCCGCGCGCCGCCTTCGCGGCGGCACAGCGCTGGCGTCGCCGCGCCGACCATCCGCTGAACGATCCATTCACCACCAGGGCCTGTCGCGCCGCGGTGCGCAGCGCCGAGGCGCTGGTCGCGATGTACGCCGCAGGCGGTTAGCCGCCGCCCGGCCGCGGGAAGCCCGGGATCGTCGGCAGCAGCCGCTGCGTCGTGGTCACCGTTTCGGTCACCGTGCTCACCGAGGTCGACACCGACGTGCTCGTGCTGGTGCTGGTGCTCGTACTGGTGCTGGTCGACGGCGGTTCGGTGGTCGTCGTGGTGGTCGGCGTGTCCGTCGTCGTCGCGGGGGCCTGCGTGGCGGTCGGGGATTCGGTCACCGTCTGGGTGAAGCCCGGCTCCGGAGCGACGGACGCCGATGTGGCTGCCGTGGTCGAGGTGGTCGGCGACGTCGTGGTCGTGGTCGCCGGGCTGGATCCGTCGCTACCGGTGAACTTGACGATCGCATAGACCAGCAGAGCCAGGATGGCCGCGGTCAGCACGCCGAGGCCGACGAGCGCCGCGGGCTTGCGGTACCAGGGGGTCGGCTCGGGCGGGGGTGGGGAGGCGCCGTAACCGGTCGGCGCTCCGTAACCAGATTGCTGGTAGTCGCTGTATGCCTCGCCGCCGGTACCGCCGTAGTTTGCGTACTGCGTCGGGTCACTGTCGGAGTAGTTGTTCGGGTCGTCGGGGGATCCGTCGCGCGCCACGGGTTCAGATTCTAACCGTCAGCCGCCGCCCGGTTGATTGGGGAAGGCCGGTCGGTGGGTGGGACGGACGCTGATCTGCGGCGGCCTGGTCTGCGGGGTGGTCACGTTGGGGCGGCCGCTGTCGTTCTGCTGTGGGTATCGCGGATACCAGGTGCCCTGAGGTGGCGCCGGTGGCGGGCTCTCCGGTGGTGGTGGCGGCGGTGGTGGTGGGGGCGGCTCGGACGGCTCTGAACTGGTCAGCCCCGTGGTGGTCGGCGAGCTGGTGGTGGTCGACGTCGTGGTCGTGGACTTCCCGGAGTCATCGGAGTCCAGCGCCACCAGGAGGACCGCGGCGACCAGGATCGCGACCCCTGCCACACCGATCGCGGTGAGGGCGAGCGTCGCCTGCCTCTTGCGGTACCACGGCCGTTCCGGGAACCAGAACGCCTCGGGAGCGAACGGGTCGAAGCCGTCGTCGGCGGTGAGCACCGGCAGCGCGGGATCAGTCGGCGGGTCGATGTCGTCATCCGCGGGTGTGTCGGCGACCGCTGCCGACCCCGGGTAGGGCTGCTCGGGGTAGGGCCCGAACGGGTCACCGATTGGGACGGGCGATGCCTCGTCGACATCCCCAGCGGGGTCGTGCTTCGCCACGGCTACTGATGCTAAACGGCCCGCCAGGGCCGATGCAGCGTTCGGCAATCAGGCGAGTTGCCGGACCACCTCGGTGGCGAAGAGTTCGACGTGGTCGATATCGGACATATCCAGCAGTTGGAGGTACACCCGCTGCACTCCCGCATCAATGAACGCCCCCAACCGGTCGACGATTTCGGTGGGCGTACCGACCAGCGGCGTGTTGGTTCGCAGTTCGTCGACTTCCCGGGAAATCGCCTGCGCCCGCCGGCTGATCTCGGCGTCGTCGCGACCGGCGCACACCACGAACGCCGCGGAATACACGATGTCCTCGGGTGCGCGACCGGCGTCGCTCAGCGCGGCGCGCACTCGGGCGTACTGGGGTTCAACGAAGTCCAGGGCGGGGAACGCGAGGTTGTACTCGGCGCCGTAGCGGGCGACCAGGGCCGGCGTCCGTTTGGGACCGTTGCCGCCGATGATGATCGGCGGATGGGGATCTTGTACGGGCTTGGGCAGCGCGGGCGAGTCTTTGACGGTGTAGTGGGTGCCGTCGTAGTCGAAGGTCTGGCCCGCCGGCGTGGTCCACAGGCCAGTGATGATGTCGAGTTGTTCGCCCAACCGCTCGAACCGTTCACCCAGCGGTGGGAACGGGATCGCGTAAGCGAGATGCTCGGCGTCGAACCAGCCTGCGCCGATACCGAGATCGACCCTGCCTGAGCTCATAGCGTCGACCTGAGCCACCGAGATGGCCAGCGGCCCCGGATGGCGGAAGGTGGCGGAGGTGACCAGCGTGCCGAGCCTGATGGTGCTGGTCTCCCGGGCAATGCCGGCCAGCGTCACCCAGGAGTCGGTGGGTCCGGGCAGGCCGTCGCCGCTCATCGCCAGGTAGTGGTCGGAGCGGAAAAAGGCTGAGTAGCCCAGAGATTCGGCGGCCTGGGCCACCGCAAGCTGATCGGTGTAGGTGGCACCTTGCTGGGGTTCGACGAAGACGCGGAAGTCCATATCGCCCAGCTTAGAAAACTTGAGCCCCCTGTGTGCCGACGACCATTCCGTGCCCCGTGCCGTCGTTGGTGAAGCGGGTCCCGTCGCTGCGGGCGTCGATGGTCCAGCCGACCGCGTGATAGGTCGCGTAGTCGAGCGTCGTGGTGGGGATATCTCCGAGGTTGCCGAGGATCCAGCGCAAGTTTCCCCCGGCGGTCACTTCGACACCGTTGGCGGGGGTGCCGTTGATGGTGGGTGCGTTCGTGAAATTCGATTCGCAGCCGACCGACTCTGAGTTGAGCTGGCAGCGGGTCTGACCGGACTTGGTTTCGATGTAG
This sequence comes from Mycolicibacterium aromaticivorans JS19b1 = JCM 16368, assembly GCF_000559085.1. NCBI lineage: Bacteria > Bacillati > Actinomycetota > Actinomycetes > Mycobacteriales > Mycobacteriaceae > Mycobacterium > Mycolicibacterium aromaticivorans. Next base: position 3,169,756 of record NZ_JALN02000001.1, read on the forward strand.
ACGTAGCCGGTGTCGCTGGGCGGCAGGGTCTGGCCGCCCGGATTGGGCACCGACGGCGACGGGGTCGGCGACGGCGTCGTCGTCGGCAGCGGTGTGGACACGGTCGGCCTGCTGGTGGGGAAACTCGGCTCCCCGCCCGGTCCGCAGCCCGGGCATCGGGCCGCGCCGTCGGTGGTGGAGCTACACCCGGCAGCAGCACCGGCAGCCATCAGCCACACCACCGCCGCACCGGCCTTCATGCCGTTGGATATCCGCACGTCGAACTCCTGCCGTCGGATGTCAGGGTACGCATGCAGTGACGTAAGTGACTCCAGTGACTCGCGGGGCTGAGTCCGATGACCCTGGCGATCTCGGAACCCGTGACCTGTGATCGGGCTAGATTCGATGCAGCGATGAAAGGGTGCGTCCATGACCGACACCGGCGGCCTGTTGTTCAACCCGAACACGTACGACCCGCAACAGTTCGATCCCGAGACGCGACGTCAGCTCACAGCGTTGATCGGGTGGTTCGAGGAGCGCGGCAAGGCGCGCCTGCTCCAGGACGACCACGACGCGGTATGGGTGTCGGACTTCCTGGACTTCGTCGGGCAGGAGCGGATCTTCGCGACGTTCCTGACCCCGTCGGAATTCGGACTCGGGGATGACAACAAGCGTTGGGATACCTTCCGCAATGCCGCGCTCAGCGAGATCCTCGGTTTTTACGGCCTGGCGTACTGGTACGCCGAGCAGGTCACCATCCTCGGATTGGGCCCAATCTGGCAGAGCGACAACATCAAAGCGAAGGAACGGGCCGCTGCGCAGCTCGACGCCGGCGGGGTGATGGCGTTCGCGTTGTCCGAACGCGAGCACGGCGCCGACATCTACGACACCGACATGATCCTCACGCCGGCCGACGACGACGGCCTGGCCTTCCGTGCGAGCGGCGAGAAGTATTACATCGGCAACGGCAACGTGGCCGGGATGGTATCGGTGTTCTCTCGCCGGGCGGACGTGGAAGGTCCGGACGGCTACGTGTGGTTCGTCGCGGACAGCGCGCACCCGGCCTACGAGCTGATCGGCAACGTCGTGCGCGGGCAGATGTACGTCAGCACCTTCGCGCTGCACGACTACCCGGTGCGGGAGGAAGACATCCTGTGCGTTGGGCCCGAAGCGTTTTCGGTGGCGCTCAACACCGTCAACGTCGGAAAGTTCAATCTGTGCACCGCGTCGATCGGAATGTGTGAGCACGCGTTCTACGAAGCGATCACCCACGCCAACAACCGGATTCTGTATGGCAACCCGGTGACCGACTTCCCGCACGTGCAGGCCGGGCTGGTCGAGGCATATGCCCGGCTGGCCGCGATGAAACTGTTCAGCGACCGCGCAATCGACTACTTCCGCAGTGCCAGTCTCGAGGACCGTCGCTACCTGCTGTTCAACCCGGCGACAAAGGCGAAGGTGACCTCCGAGGGCGAGAAGGTGGTGGTCCAGCTGTGGGACATCATGGCCGCCAAGGGTTTCGAGCGTGACACCTACTTCACCCAGGTGACTCGCCTCATCGGTGCGCTCCCGCGACTGGAGGGCACTGTGCACGTCAACGTCGCCCAGATCCTCAAGTTCATGCCCAACTATCTGCTCAACCCGGCGGACTATCCCGAGATCGGCACCCGCGACGATCCGGCCGACGACACCTTCTTCTGGGCGCAGGGTCCGGCGCGCGGCGCCTCCAAGGTGCAGTTCGCCGACTGGGTGCCGGTGTTCGAAAGCGCCTCCGCGATACCGAACGTCGCCCGCTTCCTCGAGCAGGCGCGGGCGCTGCAGCAGCTGCTGCTCACCGCAGCCCCCAGCGCCGAGCAACAGAAGGACCTCGACTTCATGCTCGTCATCGGTCACCTGTTCACCCTGGTGGTGTACGGGCAGCTGATCCTGGAGCAGGCACGGTTGCGCGCAATCGATCCGGATTTGGTGGACCAGATCTTCGACGTGCAGGTGCGGGACTTCTCGGCCTACGCGGTTGCGCTGCACGGTAAAGCGAATTCTACTCCGGCGCAACAGGAATGGGCGCTGCGTGCGGTGCGCAAACCCGTCACCGACACCGATCGCTTCGACCGGGTATGGAGACAGGTCAAAGCGTACGACGGCGCTTATGCGATGCGGCCATAGCGATCTGGACGCCCTTACGAGAAGCTCGTGAACCGTTTGAATTTTCGCAGGTACGCCGCCAGTCGTCGTGCCGGAACCGGGCCCGGCCAGTCGTCGGACCGGAAATAGGCGTCGGATCCGCCGTCGACGAAAAGAACGCTGCCGCAGAGGAAATCCGCGGAATCTGACAGCATGAACACCACCCAGTCGGCCAGGTGCCCGGCATCGCCGAAACCACCGATCGGTACCGGGAACGAATGGATGGCCTTGGCCTCGGCCGGGGTGGACAGCTGCTTCTCCAGCAGCGGTGTCAGGATGGCTCCGGGAGCGAGGGCATTGAGCCGGATTCCGGCGCCGGCCCAGTCGCGCGTCACCGCGTGACGGCGAACCCAGCGGCTCACCGCCACTTTCGAGGCGCCGTAGGCCATCGACGACGCGGCGCGGCCGAAGATGCGTAGTGCGCGAGCGGCCTTGTCGACGTCACCCGCCAGCAGGGCGCGGATCGCACGGCCGGGGATTGCCGGCATGGTGGTGGTCGAATTGCTGGAGAATGCCACGACTTTGGCGCGTTCACCGGCGGCCAGTGCCGGCCGCCACGCCTGCAGGAGTTCCACGACGCCGAAGTAGTTGACCTCGAGGATGCGGCGCGGCTGGTCCCGGCCGGGGGTCGGTCCGACCCCGGCCGCCAGCACCGCACCATCCAGGCGTCCACCGCACGCGCTGAGTACGGCGTTGGCGGCCGCGCGGCGACCGGCCGGAGTGGACAGATCGGCCACCACCTCGGCGGGCTGGACGTCCACCCCGATCACGGTGTGCCCATTGGCCCGCAGCCGCTCGGCGACCGCCCGACCCATGCCCGAGGCAGAGCCGGTGACGACATAGGTACCCATCCGAGTGAGTATGGCCTAGCTGTACTCGGCTTAGACATTGGTGACGGATCGCTATTGCTGTAGGGAGGACCTCCGGGCTTAGTGGAGATGTCTGACGTCTTCACCAGTCCACGGAGGTCCTCGTGTCCCACGCTAATGCCCGTTTGACCGTTCATGGTCGTCTGCTGCTCGTTGAGCGGATCGTTAAGGGACACCGACCGGTGTCTCATGTCGCTGCCGAATTAGGAGTGTCGCGCCAGTGCGCTCACCGATGGGTGCGCCGGTTTCGCGATGAAGGCGTTGCCGGGTTGTCGGATCGCTCCTCACGACCACACCGCTGCCCGCGCCGCACATCAGCTGTCATTGAAGATGCGGTCCTCGAACTGCGCCGCGCCAGTAGGCGGGGCCAGGACTGGATCGGCGCCGAACTCGGTCTGCCGGCCCGCACGATCTCGGCGATCTTGCGCCGCCACCAGCTGCCGTATCTGAGGGACTGCGACCCGCTGACCGGTGACGTGATCCGGTCATCGAAAGCGACCGCGGTCCGCTACGAACGGGCACGCCCCGGAGAACTAATTCATATGGATGTCAAGAAGATTGGCCGCATCCCTGACGGAGGCGGATGGAAGGCTCACGGCCGAGCCAAGAGCAGATCTGCTGCACAGAGGAACGCGCGCATCGGGTTCGACTACGTGCACTCCGTCGTTGACGACCATTCGCGGCTGGCCTACTCAGAGATCCTGCCCGATGAAAAGGGAGCGACGTGCGGTGAGTTTTTAGCCAGGGCCGCCGAGTACTTCCGCGCCCACGGCATCCCGACCATCGAGAGACTCATCACCGACAACCACTGGAGTTATCGACGCTCCGCCGATGTCGCGGCTGTCATCGCAGGCCTGGGCGCCAAGCACGTCTTCATCAAGCCGCATTGCCCCTGGCAGAACGGGAAAGTGGAGCGCTACAACCGCACCCTGCAGACCGAGTGGGCCTACCAGCAGATATTCACCACCAACGACGCTCGCAGCGCTGCCCTTGCACCCTGGCTCGAGGACTACAACAATCGACGACGCCACTCAGCCCTCGGAGGCCAACCCCCGATCAGCAGACTGACGCCAACGTCCTAGCCGAGTACACCTAGCGGCCCCGCGTGGTCAGGCTACCAACACCGACGGCTCGCTCTGTGTCGCGATCGTCGGCGGATCCTGAGGATGGCCCTTCGCGAAGATGTCCGGCCAGCCGTTGCGCGCGATCGCATCTCTGTGCCTCTGCTGGAGGACGGTGTTGGTGACGTCGAGGATCGAGTACGCCAGGTTCATCTGGGCGGGATCGAAGCCGGCGCCGTTGGCGATCACCCATGGCGAGATTCTCATCGGTGCGATGGATGGCAACCGCGCATGGCGTTTCCGCGACGCCGTTACGATCTGTCCGGTGGACGTCGACGTCATGACCACTGCGCTGCCGCTGGGACAAATCGGCAGCCTCGCCCAACGCACCCAGGCCGCCGGTTTCTCCGGCATGCTCTTCACCGAGACCGGCCGGACCCCGTACCTCAACGCCGCGGTGGCGTCGCAAGCTGCGCCGGGACTCCAGCTCTCGACCGGTGTCGCGGTCGCGTTTCCGCGCAGCCCGTTCATCACGGCAGCGACCGCGTGGGAACTGCAGGAAGGCAGCGGCGGACGCTTCCGGCTGGGCCTGGGCACCCAGGTGCGCACCCACGTCGTGCGGCGGTACGGCACAGAGTTCGAACGTCCCGGCCCGCGACTGCGCGACTATGTGCTGGCCGTCAAGGCCTGCTTCGCCGCCTTCCGCACCGGCACCCTCGACCACCACGGCGAGTTCTACAACCTGGACTTCATCACCGCGCAGTGGAGTGCCGGACCCATCGACGAACCCGACCCGAAGGTCGACATCGCGGCGGTGAACCCCTGGATGCTTCGGATGGCCGGCGAGGTGGCCGACGGTGTGCACGTCCACCCGATCGGGGAGCCTGGCTACATCGCTCGCCATGTGGTGCCCAAAGTCGCTGAGGGAGCGGCGAAATCGGGGCGCTCGCCGTCCGACATCGCGCTGATCGTGCCCGTGATGACCATCGTCGGCGACACCGACGAGGAACGCGCGGCCGAGCGTGAGCGGGTGCGTTTCTCCATGAGCTTCTACGGCAGCACCCCCAACTATGCGTTCATCTGGGATGAGGCCGGCTTCGACGGCACCACCGCCCGCATCCGCGAGAAGCAGAAGGCCGGTGACATCAACGGGATGGCGGCGCAGATCACCGACGACCACATCGCCACGTTCGCCACCGAGTCGAGCTGGGACGGGCTGGCCGATGCGCTGGCCGAGCGATACGGCGACACCGCGACCCGCATCGTGCTCTACAACGCGCTGGGCGACGACGAGCGCTTCGAGCGCTACGGCGAGGTGGCGCGACAACTCTCGCACAGCACCGCGCGCCCAGGCCCTCCGGCGGGGTAACCTGCCGCCATGCCAGCGCGGATGAGCCCGTGAGCACACACATCGCCGTGATCGCGACGCTCGCGGTCGCGTTGCTGTTCAGTCCCGAGACGTTGGTCCTCGGACTGGTGGTTGCCAGCGACAAGGTGGTGCCACGGCAGGCCACCCTCGCATTCTCCGCAGGCGCGATCTCCGGCATCGCGTTCTCCACCGGCATCGGGGTGGGCATCGCCGCCCTGACGGGCGCCCCGAACACGTCGGCCGCCGACCATGCTTCGTGGCCCGGCTTCATCGTTCGGATCCTGATCGCGGCCGCACTGATGGCGATCGGTATCCGCCGGGCGGTCGGCGCAGTACGGCACAAACCGATCACCGACGTGTCCAAGCCGCAGCGCCGGCCCGGCAGATTGCGCACCCGGCTCACCGAACGCTTTCCCGGACTGAATCCGAAGGCTGATCTGCCCGCCCGCCAACGCATCACGCGTGCGGCGATGGCCGGCTTCGCGGTCTGTGGCTTGCACCCCAAGGTGTTCCCGATCGCGATCGCCGCCGGACATCAGATCCTGGAGATCGGCCACCGGCCGGAACGCGCGCTCGGTGCCGTTGTCTTCGCGGTGATCGCACTCATCCCCGCACTGGCGCCGACCGTCGTCGAGCTGGTACGGCCGGGGGCTGCCGACCGGATCAAGGAAGGCTACGAACAGATCATGAAAGTGCACGGCCGCTGGATCGTCGCTGTGCTGCTGCTCGCCGCGGCCGCATTCGTCGGCTACAACGCATTCGATCACCTGCCGAAGCACTGACGGCGTGAATCCCGTTACACCGGAGGCCAACCCGGTCCGCTTGGGCGGCCTGCTCAGCGGTGTCCTGCTGACGCAGGTTGCCAACAGTGCGGTCCATCTGGCGCAGCCACTGCTGGTTGCGGATCTGTCCGGGTCGTTGGGCACCGCGGCCTTCTTCTCCGCGTTCGGTACCGCTCTGCATATGGTGGGCACCTACCTCGGAGGTTGGCCGACCGAGCGGTTCGGCGCCCGCCGCGTGCTGGCTGTGTCGACGTTGCTGCGCGGCGTCGTGCTGGCCGGTGTCCCGGCGGCGATGGCCCTCGGTCTGTTGAGCCTGACGTGGGCCCTCGTCTGCTACAGCGCGGAGGCGCTGATTCGCGGATACGTCGACACGTCGGTGCACACAATCCCGCTCGAGCTCGCCGGGCACCAGCCTCGGCTCCTGGACAAGATCAACTCCCGCTACGAACTGGCCTTCGAACTGGGGGCCGTCGTCGGCCCGCTCATGCTCGGCGGCCTGATGGTCTGGTCGGCACAAATCGTGTCGCACATCGTGATTCCGGTCGGTTTCGCGCTGTCGGCGGCGTGCTACGTGTTGATCCCCGAACGTCCGGCCATCCCGATCGAGGACCGCAACCACACGCACGGTGGAGCATGGGCAGGCGTGCGGTACATCCTCAAACACAGGTCTCTCCTGATGGTGGTCGTCGGGCTGATGTTGTTCCACCTCTACGAGTTGCGCAAAGACCTCAGCGCCTTCTTCGCCAAAGGACTGTTGCACCATCCCGAGATGGTGGGGCATATCGGATCGGCGTTCGCGCTCGGCGGTGTTGCCGGCGCGCTGCTGTATACCGTGACGCAGCGCCGCGGCTCCGGAATCGGATGGGTGTTCGCCGGCGTGGTAGGAACGGTGCTGCTCGCCGTGGGCTGGGTTCCGGTGAACCTGTGGGTCATGGTCGTGGCTGTGTTTCTGTTCGGGGTGGCCAACGTCTGCGCTCGACTGGTGCTGACCCGGTGGCGCCAGGAGCTGACCCCGCTGGAGCATGCGGGCGGTGTCACTGCCGCAACGGAATTCGGCCGAACGGCAGCCTCGGTCGGAGTGGACAGTCTGGTCGGTGGGGCGTTCAGCTCGGGCGGGAGCGCCTACGGCTCATTCGGCATCGTGGGCGGCGTGCTCGCGATGTTCGCCGTCGCGCAGGTCGCCGTGGCCCGGTACTTCGTCCGGCGCGGAAACCCGGCCCTCTAGGCCGCGTTGACCGTGATGGTCGACGGGTCGACGGTCGGCAGCGACAGCTCCAGGTTCGACACGGTGACCGAGCCCAGCGCCCCGACCGCACGGTAGGACGCCGACGACCCGAACACCTGCAGAGTGACCTTCTGGCCGGGTTTGAGTGTCTGGGCCACCATCTCGAGGTCGACGCTGGCGATGCGCTCGGTTCCGTCCAGAGTCACCGAGATCGGGGTCACCTGATTGCCCAGCACCTGACCGGTCGAGTTGTCGACGAGCTGGGCGTAGAGGTGATCTCCGCTGCCGGCGCCCGAGTAGGTGAAGCTCAAGTGCGGTGCGCCGACGACGTAGGTGGTCGTGGCGACGGCCGGCGTCGTGTAGTTCAGCGCGTCGATGGCCGGTGACGATCCGATCGGCACCACTCCGAACAATCCACCGGCTCCCAGGAAGGGCACCAGCGGCAGGGTCCGGGTCTTGGTGCTGGACACCAACACCGGGTCGCTCGGTGCCAGATCGTAGGAGGCCGACGAAAGGTGTTGGCCCCGTTGGTCAACCCACTCGAACTGCGGACCGGTCTGCACCGACGCGTCTTGCTTGACGTAGTGATCGAGCCACTCGAGGGTGCGCTGTTGGACCAGCACGCCGCCGGTGTTGAACAGGTCGTTGGTGCACAGGCCGTGGCCGCCGCAGAACCAGATCACCTTGGTGTCGACGTTGTTGCCGATCAGCGCGAGGGCGTTGGCGTTGGCCTCCTGCAAGGTGAACAGGGTGTCCACGGTGCCTTGGATCAACAGGGTGGGGGCGGTGATCTGGTTGAGCAGATCTGTCGGGAGGCCGGGGCCGCGTTGCGCCAGCAGCGCCACATCTGCCGGTGTCAAATGTCCGGTCAGGTCGCCGTAGATGGTGGCGGGCAGGATCGCCGGATTCGTGCGGGCCAGCGTGAGGACCAGCACGGCCGACAGCAGTGTTCCCCAGCCGCTCTTGAACGACTGAGCCTTGTAGAGCGAGCTGGTCAGGCTGTTCCACGCGATGGTCGGCACAATCGCGTCGACCCGGTGATCGGTTGCCGCCGTGACCAATTGGATGCCGCCGCCGTACGACGCACCGACCATACCCATCCGGGGATCGAGGTCGGACGGTTGGCCGTCGAGCTTGACCTCCGGTTGGGTGGCGACCCAGCTGATGATCGCCGACACATCGCGGGCCTCGTAGTCAGGCGAGTCGATCTGCAGTTGGCCGCCCGAACTGTATTCACCGCGTGGGTCCCACGTCACGACGTTGTAGCCGGCCTTGCGCAGGGCGAGGATGCTCGGCATGCCAAGGGCATTGGTGAGAACGCCGTCGACGACGCTGCCGTCGATGCTCGTCTGGCCGGGCATGCCCAGCCCGGGACCGTAGAAGATCGTCGGAGCCTGGGTGCCTTCCTGCAGCCCGGACGCCGGCATGAAGTGGACGTAGATCTGGGTGCCGTCGAACGAGACCACCTTGACGTCGCGGGGTTGTGCGGCGTTGGGTGATGCTCCCGGTTGCACCGGATAACCGAACAGTGGATGCAGCACGTCGCCGAAGACCGGGATCTGGTGGATGAACGCCACGATCGGGGTGAACACGACCGGACCCAGGACCGGAATGTGTTGCAGGAACGCCAACGGCGCGATCTGCGGAATAGCCACCACTTCGGTGGGGATGGCGGGCACGTCCGCGGCGGGCACCGTGGTTGTCGCCGCGGCTACGGTGCTTTGTGGCTGTGCGGTGGCCTGCACTTCGCGCCGGGATGCGGCGGCCAGCGCCAGCGTCACCGGGGAGTCGACCGGTGCCGTCGGATCGTCGGTCACGGTGCGCGTGGCGGTGCCGGTGGCAGTCGCGGTCGCGGTCGCCCGCGGCGTGATCACCGACCGAACGGTCGCCAGCGAGGTGGTCTTGGTTGCGGTCGTGCCGGAATCGGCCCGGACGGTCCTCGCGCTCTTCGCCAACCCGCTGTGCTGCGCCGAGGACCGCGGCCCTGATGTGCTGGCCGACGACGAATCCGAGGAGCCGGCCGGCGCGGCGGCGGCCTGTCCGGCTCCGGCGGCGATCGCCACCCCGATCCCCAGCGCTACCGCAAGCCCACCGATACGACCGACAAACGCCCCTGCACCCATTCGTCTATAAGTAGCGTGGCGTGCCGGGTGTGTCTGGCGCTTCGCTCAACCTGCGGCAAGTCTGACGACGTCGTCAAAAGTGTTGGCCACGAAATCGAGATCGACGCTGGCGCGCGAAAGTGCGGGAGGCAGCCACGCTGGCGTCGATCTCGGCGACTAGCGCGCCTCCTGGGAACAAATCCGGAACCCCTGCCGTTGACCCGTTCGACAACTTGAGTGAAACCGACTCAACTCTGGCTTGACAGCCGCCCGGCAAGAGGGGCAGTCTTGAGCCTGGTTCGCTCAGACCCAAAGACGTAACTATCAGGAGGATTCAACATGGCTCGTGCGGTCGGCATCGACCTCGGGACCACCAACTCCGTCGTGGCGGTACTGGAGGGTGGCGACCCGGTCGTCGTCGCCAACTCCGAAGGGTCCCGTACCACGCCATCGGTGGTGGCTTTTGCACGTAACGGCGAAGTGCTGGTCGGCCAGCCCGCCAAGAACCAGGCAGTGACCAACGTGGACCGGACCATCCGTTCGGTGAAGCGGCACATGGGCACCGACTGGTCCGTCGAGATCGACGGTAAGGACTACACGGCGCAGGAGATCAGCGCCCGCGTGCTGATGAAGCTCAAGCGGGACGCCGAAAGCTACCTCGGTGAGGACATCACCGACGCGGTCATCACTGTGCCCGCCTACTTCAATGACGCCCAGCGTCAGGCCACCAAGGAAGCCGGCCAGATCGCCGGCCTCAACGTGCTGCGCATCGTCAACGAACCGACTGCTGCAGCGCTGGCCTACGGCCTGGACAAGGGCAGCAAGGAACAGACCATCCTGGTCTTCGACCTCGGCGGTGGCACGTTCGACGTCTCGCTGCTGGAGATCGGCGACGGTGTCGTCGAGGTCCGCGCGACCTCCGGTGACAACCACCTCGGTGGCGACGACTGGGACGACCGGATTGTCGACTGGCTGGTCGACAAGTTCAAGGGCACCAGCGGCATCGACCTGACCAAGGACAAGATGGCCATGCAGCGGCTTCGCGAAGCCGCCGAGAAGGCCAAGATCGAGCTGAGCTCCAGTGGCAGCACCTCGATCAACCTGCCGTACATCACCGTCGACGCCGACAAGAACCCGCTGTTCCTCGACGAGCAGCTGACCCGTTCGGAGTTCCAGAAGATCACCCAAGATCTGCTGGACCGCACCCGCCAGCCGTTCCAGCAGGTCATCAAGGACGCCGGCATCTCGGTGTCCGACATCGACCACGTGGTGCTGGTCGGTGGTTCCACCCGCATGCCCGCGGTGACCGACCTGGTCAAGGAACTGACCGGTGGACGGGAGCCCAACAAGGGCGTCAACCCCGACGAAGTTGTGGCCGTTGGTGCCGCGCTGCAGGCCGGTGTCCTCAAGGGTGAGGTGAAAGACGTTCTGCTGCTTGACGTCACACCGCTGAGTCTCGGTATCGAGACCAAGGGCGGCGTGATGACCAAGCTGATCGAGCGCAACACCACGATCCCGACCAAGCGGTCGGAGACCTTCACCACGGCCGACGACAATCAGCCGTCGGTGCAGATCCAGGTCTATCAGGGTGAGCGCGAGATCGCGGCGCACAACAAGCTGCTCGGGTCGTTCGAGCTGACCGGCCTCCCGCCGGCTCCGCGCGGTGTGCCCCAGGTCGAGGTGACCTTCGACATCGATGCCAACGGCATCGTGCACGTCACCGCCAAGGACAAGGGGACCGGCAAGGAGAACACGATCAAGATCCAGGAAGGCTCCGGCCTGTCCAAGGAGGAGATCGACCGGATGATCAAGGACGCCGAGTCGCACGCTGAGGAAGACCGCAAGCGCCGCGAAGAGGCCGACGTCCGCAACCAAGCCGAGTCGCTGGTCTACCAGACGGAGAAGTTCGTCACTGAACAGCGCGAAACCGATGGTGGCTCAAAGGTCCCCGAGGACACGCTGACCAAGGTCGACACCGCGATCGCCGAGGCGAAGACGGCGCTGGCCGGCAGCGACATCGGCGCGATCAAGTCCGCCATGGAGAAGCTGGGCCAGGAAAGCCAGGCTCTGGGCCAGGCCATCTACGAGGCCACTCAGGCTGACCAGAGCGCCGACTCGTCGGGCGGCTCGTCCGCTGACGATGTCGTGGACGCCGAGGTCGTGGATGACGATGATCAGGAGCGCAAGTGAGCGAAGGTCGAGAGGAAGAACCGGTAACTGTCACCGACAAGCGCCGAATCGACCCCCAGACCGGAGAAGTTCGCGAGGCCTCCGGCCCGGCCCCCAGCGGGCCGGCGCCGGGGGACTTCGCGGGCGAAACGCCGGAGGAGTCGGACAAAGCCGCTGAACTGCTCGGTGACCTGCAGCGAGTGCAGGCCGATTTCGCCAATTACCGCAAGCGCGCGCTGCGCGATCAGCAGGTGGCCGGCGAGCGCGCCAAGGCCGCCGTGGTGAGCCAGTTGCTGCCCATCCTCGATGACCTGGACCGGGCACGCAGCCATGGCGACCTCGAGACAAGTCCGCTGAAGTCGGTCGCCGACAAGCTCACGTCAGCGCTGGCCGGACTGGGGCTGACAGCCTTCGGCGCCGAGGGCGACGAGTTCGATCCGTCGTTGCACGAAGCCGTGCAGCACGAGGGCGAAGGCTCCAAGCCGGTTCTGGGCAACGTGATGCGGCAGGGCTACCGGCTCGGCGATCAGGTGCTCCGGCACGCGCTCGTCGGGGTCGTGGACACCGTCGACGACGGATCAGCGGCACCTCAGAAGGCCGACACGCCCGTCAACGGCGACCAGAGCGGCGCGCAGAACGCAGAATCGAATTAACAACATGACCAACGGTGAGAGGAGGTGACGCGGCATGGTCCAACGCGAATGGGTTGAGAAGGATTTCTACAAGGTGCTCGGCGTCTCCTCTGACGCCAGCGAGGACGAAATCAAGCGGGTGGCCCGCAAGCTGCTCGCTGAGAATCACCCCGACCGCAACCCGGACAACAAGGCGGCCGACGAGCGCTACAAAGAGGTTGGCGAGGCCAGGGACGTCCTGACCGATCCGGCCAAGCGCAAGGAGTACGACGAGACCCGGCGGATGTTCGCCGGCGGCGGGTTCCGCCGCGGTAACGGCGGCGGCGGTGGGTTCGGCGGCTTCAGTGGCTACGGTGCCGACGGCGGCGAGTTCAATTTGAACGACCTGTTCGACACGGCCAGCCAGACCGGCGGCACGAACATCGGCGACTTGTTCGGTGGCCTGTTCGGGCGCGGCGCAGCGCCGCGCCCGAGCCGGCCGCGGCGGGGCAAGGACCTCGAGACCGAGACCGATCTCGATTTCCTGGAGGCGACCAAGGGCGTCGCCATGCCGTTGCGGCTGACCAGTCCGGCGCCATGCACGAATTGCCATGGCAGCGGCGCGCGTCCGGGCACCAGCCCGAAGGTGTGTCCGTCGTGCAACGGCTCCGGGGTGATCAACCGCAACCAGGGCGCGTTCGGGTTCTCCGAGCCGTGCACCGATTGCCGGGGGAGCGGCTCGATCATCGAGCATCCCTGCGACGAGTGCCACGGCACCGGAGTCACCACCCGTACCCGCACCATCAACGTCCGGATCCCACCGGGCGTCGAGGACGGTCAGCGTATTCGGCTGGCCGGTCAGGGTGAGGCCGGGTTGCGCGGTGCCCCGTCGGGCGATCTGTATGTCACCGTGCATGTTCGGCCGGACAAGGTGTTCGGCCGTGACGGCGATGACCTAACCGTTGCGGTCCCGGTGAGCTTCACCGAACTGGCCTTGGGGACAACACTTTCCGTGCCCACCCTGGAGGGCAAGGTCGGGGTACGAGTGCCGAAGGGCACCGCCGATGGCCGGATCCTGCGGGTGCGTGGGCGTGGAGTGCCCAAACGCGACGGTGGTCACGGCGACCTGTTGGTCACCGTGAAGGTTGCGGTGCCACCGAATCTCGAGGGCGAGGCGCTCGAGGCGCTCGAGGCCTACGCGGCCGCCGAGCGGTCCAGCGGATTCGACCCCCGGGCGGGATGGGCGGGTAACCGCTGATGGCCACGTCGGATGAGGCCCGGACGTTTCTGATCTCGGTGGCCGCCGAGCTGGCCGGTATGCATGCGCAGACGTTGCGCACCTACGACCGGCTCGGTCTGGTCAGCCCCCGGCGCAGTTCCGGTGGCGGAAGGCGGTATTCGGAGCGCGACGTCGAGCTGCTGCGCGAGGTGCAGCGGCTGTCACAGGACGAAGGTGTGAACCTCGCTGGGATCAAGCGGATCATCGAGTTGACCAATCAGGTCGAGGCTCTGCAGTCCCGCGTCGAGGAGATGATGGACGAGCTGGAGTCGTTGCGCGCCAACCAGCGTCGTGATCTGGCGGTAGTACCGAAGAGCACCGCGCTGGTGGTCTGGAAGCCGCGCCGCTAGTACGCTCGGCGAAGTCAGCGCAACCGGATCGTGAAAACCGAAACCGCCGGCCGCCCGGGCGTCGCGGTGTCATAGCCGCCCGTGCCGAGCGCATTGGTGGGCGCGGCCATCGGCTCAAGTCCCACGACGTCGTCGTTGCCCGGCGCGAAGATCTGCGCGGCCGGGAATCCCTGGGTGAACAGCACTTCGATGCGGCGGTCACCGCCGGCGAGTGCGAACACCCCACCTGCCGGTACCCCGTCGAACCCGTCGTCGAATGTCTTGTCGCCCAGCTTCTCCGAGTAGGCGGGCCAGTCCACTCGTTCGCCGGTCGGGAGACCGCGGTTGTCCACGAGGAGATGCTCGAGCGGCGGCGTCTCCAACGTCCACTCTGATCGGGGAACCCCGGGAACGGTCAGGTAGGGGTGGAAGCCGTAACACAGCGGCACGGCCGCCGACGTGGTGGCTGTGACGGTGGTTTGCACCGTCAGCGCTCGGTCGGCCAACGTGATGTCGAGGGTGACCACATGCGGGAACGGGAAGCTGGCCAGCAGGGCCGGCCGGCTTCCGTAGTCCAGATCGGCGATCAGCCGGTTCTTGGACTGCTCGGTGACCTGCCACCCTGGATATGCCGCGAGCACGCCATGGATCGGCAGGCCATTCGGGTCGGTGCGCACACCGCCGACCCCGGGGGTCAACGTCACTGCGCCGCCGTCGAGCCCATAGCCGTTGGCGCTCAACCGATTAGCCCACGGATACAGGATCGGGATGCCGAGCGTCTTCCCGTCGCTCAGATAGGCCTGCAGGCCGCGGCGCTGACCTAGAAATTCCACGCCATCGTCGGACAGCGACGTGCAGATCATGCCCGCCGACGGGACATACGTCGCCGTCAGTGGTGAGGACGGATCACGCAGAACGACGGACGGCAGCTCGGCCACCGTCGAAGTCTAGCGGTGTGCGCCGATGTAGCTGGTCAAGTCGTCGATCGTGCGCAGTGAGGCGTACTCCGACTCCGGGATGTCGACCTCGAAGCGCTTGTGCAACCGAACCAGGAAGTTCAGCCAGTCCATCGAATCCAGGTCGACCTGGTCACGCAGGAGCTCGGCGTCGGACAGGTCGCCCTCGTCGATCTCCGGCGCGATGGCCAGCAGTTCCTGCACAACCTGGTCGCGGATCTCGGTATCGCTCACGTCGAGCACCTCCTACAGCTCCTGGGGCTGCTGCAGCAACCGGTTGATCTCGGCAAGGAACAACGCGCCGCGATGACCGTCGCTGGCGCGATGGTCGGCGGCCAGGCTGGCATGCACCGTTGTCGCAACCCGGATTCCGCCGTCGACCACGACCACGCGCTGCGCGGGCCTGCCGAACCCGACCAGCGCCACCTGCGGCGGGTAGATCACACCGAAGACGGAGTCGACGCCCTTGTCGCCCAGGTTTGTGACGGTGATGGTCGGATCGGACATCTCCGAACTACGCAGCGAGCCGGCCCGAGCGCGGGCCACCAGATCCGTCAGGTCGCTCATCAGCTCGTCGAGCTTCTTCTCGTTGACGTCGTGGATCGCCGGCGCCACCAGCCCGCCGCCACGCAGCGAAATCGCCACGCCCACATGCACACCCGCCGCCGGCTGGTAGCCATCGTCATGCCAGAAGCCGTTGAACTCGGTAAACCGCTGCGCGGCCAGCGCCACCGCCTTGAGCTGCAACACCGCAGGCAACAGCCGCTCGGTGATCGGCCGGTTCACATTCTGCTCGGTCAGCCAGCCCAGTGCGGTATCAAGGATTACCTCGTCGGCCAGGTAGTAGTGCGGGATCTCCCGCTTCGAGCGGCCCATCGCCGCGGCGATCGACGCGCGCATGGCGGCGCCGCGCTGCTTGGCCTTCTCCGCCGCCGACTTCGGTTCGGAACTCGCGACGGGGGCGGCCGGCTTGGGCTCGGCGTGATGCTGTGCGGCAGCGGCATGCTCGACATCGATGAGCGTGATCGCCCCC
The DNA here is from genome assembly GCF_000559085.1 of Mycolicibacterium aromaticivorans JS19b1 = JCM 16368. NCBI lineage: Bacteria > Bacillati > Actinomycetota > Actinomycetes > Mycobacteriales > Mycobacteriaceae > Mycobacterium > Mycolicibacterium aromaticivorans. Next base: position 3,185,701 of record NZ_JALN02000001.1, read on the forward strand.
TGCGGGCCGGTTCCGGTCACAGCGCCCAGGTCGACGCCCAGTGACGCCGCCGTACGCCGTGCGACCGGGGACACCCACAGTCGGTGGCCGACGGGCGCGGCCAGGGTCGGTCGCTGTGCAACCGGGGTCTCGGGGTGGGGCGCCGCAACCGGTGCCGCGGCCGGTGCCGCCATGTGCGGTCGCGGCGTCTCACCTGATTCGGCCAGGGTGGCCAGCGGTGTGCCCACGGCCACGGTCTGCCCGACGGGGACAAGCAACTCGGCCACAACACCCTCATGCCAGCATTCGATTTCCACTGCGGCTTTGGTGGTTTCGACGACCGCGACGATCTGCCCGCGGGTGATCGCGTCCCCGGGCTTGACCAGCCACTCGTCGAGGGTGCCCTCGTCCATGTCCGCTCCGAGGGCGGGCATCGTGAACTCGATCATCCGCCGGTACCTGTCCCGAACAGCCCCCGCACCGCAGCCACGATCTTCTCCGGCTGCGGCAATGCCGCCTCTTCGAGATGCTTGGCGTAGGGGATTGGCACCTCGACGCTGCACACCCGGGCGATCGGCGCATCCAGGTCATAGAACGCCCCCTCGACGATCCGCGCGCTGATCTCCCCGGCCAGACTGCCGGTGCGCCACGCCTCGTCGATCACCACCGCGCGATGCGTCTTGCGCACCGACTCCAGGATGGTGTCGTCATCAAGGGGGCGCAGCACGCGCAGATCGATCACCTCGCAGTCGATCCCGGCCAGAGCCAGTTGGTCGGCAGCATCGAGCGCCTTGGGCACGCAGCCGCCGTAAGCGATCAGCGTGACGTCAGTTCCGGTGCGGCGAACTGCGGCCCGGTTGATGTCGGTCGGCACCAGGGCGTCGATGTCGACGGCAGTGTTGTAGAGCTGCACATGCTCGAACACGATCACCGGGTCGGGATCGTCCAATGCGGTGAGCAGCATGCCGTACGCGTCGGCCACCGTCGCAGGGGCCACCACCGTGATCCCCGGGATGTGGGCGTACCAACCCTCCAGGCTGTGCGAGTGCTGGGCGGCGAGCTGCCGGCCGGCGCCGGTCGCCATCCGGACGACCAGCGGGACCGAGAACTGCCCACCGGACATGTGTCGAAGTGCCGCAGCGGTATTCACAATCTGGTCGAGCGCCAGCAGGCTGAAGTTCACGGTCATCACTTCGACGATCGGACGCAGACCGTTCATCGCTGCTCCGATGCCGATGCCGACGAATCCCAGCTCGGACAGCGGGGTGTCACGGATCCGCTCGGGGCCGAACTCCTCGAGAAGTCCCTTCGACGCCGCGTAGGTACCGCCGTAGCGCCCGACGTCCTCGCCCAGTAGAACCACCCGGGGGTCGTTGCGCATCGCCTCGCGAATCGCGTCGTGGACGGCGTTGCGGTAGGTGGTCTTCACGACAGTGCCTCCGCGGGTGTCATCAGATCCCGGGTGAGATCGTCGACGCTCTCCAGCGTTCCGGCCTCGGCGTAGGCCACCGCGTCGTCGACCTCGGTGGCGGCGCGCTGTTCCATGGCCGCGACGTCACCGGCGGTCAAAGCGCCTTCAGCCAGGCACTTTTCGGTGAACAGCCGGATCGGATCGCGTTCACGCCAGTGCTCCACTTCGGTCTTCTCCCGGTACAACTCGGGGTCGAACATCGAATGCGGGCGGAACCGGTAGGTGCGGAATTCGAGGAAGAACGGGCCGCCCTCGGTGCGGATGTGCTCGACGGCGGCAACGGTCGCGGCATGGCAGGCCAGCACGTCCATGCCGTCCGCCGATGCGGTGGGCACCCGGTAGGCCGCGGCGTTGGCGGTGACGTCGGTCTGGGAGAGCTCGCGGTCGATGGCGGTGCCCATGGCGTAGCGATTGTTCTCGCAGAGGTAGAGCACCGGTAACTGCCACAGCTCGGCCATGTTCAGCGATTCGTGGAAGGCGCCTTCGGCGATGGCGCCCTCGCCGAAATAGCATGCGGTGACGCGATTCTGCTTGAGTTGCGCGTCAGCGAAGGCGAGGCCGGTGGCCAGCGGCAGGCCGCCCGCCACGATGGCGTTGCCGCCGTAGAACCGGCGCGAGGCGTCGAACAGGTGCATCGACCCACCGCGCCCGCGCGAGCAGCCCTCCTGCTTGCCGAACATCTCGGCCATGATCGAGGTGAGCGGGATCCCGCGGAGCAAGGCGTGGGCATGGTCCCGGTAGGTGGCGACCACGGCATCGTCGGGTCCCAGTGCGCGCAGTGAGCCCGCGGCCACCGCTTCTTCGCCCACGTAGAGGTGTAGGAAGCCGCGAATCTTTGCCGCACTGTACATCTCGGCACATTTCTCTTCCATGCGCCGTACCCGGATCATGTCCGAGAGCAGCCCTCGCGCCAAGTCCTGATCGGTCATGCGGTCACCTCGCTGCCGTGTCGGACGGCGGCGGTCTCCACCGTCGAGGTGTCCCCCTCGGGCAGTCCCAGCTCGCGTGCTTTGAGCAGCCGGCGCATGATTTTGCCGGAGCGGGTGTGGGGCAACGCATCCACGAAGTCGATCTCCTTGGGTGCCACCGCGGCCCCCAACCTCTTTCGCGCATGGCCCATCAGGTCGCGACGCAACTCGTCGCTCTCGGAATATCCCGTCTTGAGCGTGACGAACGCCTTGACCAGTTCGCCGTAGGTGGGGTCGGGCTTGCCGATCACCGCGGCCTCGGCGACCGCGGGATGATCGGTCAGCACGTTCTCGACCTCGAAGGGTCCGATCAGATGCCCCGACGATTTGATGACGTCGTCGGCCCGTCCGACGAACCAGAGATATCCGTCGGCGTCCCGCTTGACCAGATCGCCCGACAGGTACAGGTCGCCGGCAAAACTGTTGCGGTAGCGCTCGTCTTGGTTCAGGTATGCGCGGAACATCGACGGCCAGCCGACGCGCAACGCCAACTCGCCCTCGACGTCCGGCTCGTCGATGACGGTGACCGCGCCGGAATCGTCGCGGTGCACCACGCAGGCGTCGACCCCGGGCAGTGCGCGGCCCATCGAGCCGGGCTTGATGTCGAACGCCGGGGTGTTGGCCACCATGATGCCGCCGGTCTCGGTCTGCCACCAGTTGTCGTGAATCGGCAAGCCCAGCACCCGTTTGCCCCACCACACCGCTTCGGCGTTGAGCGGCTCACCCACACTGGCGATGAACCTCAGGTGCGGAAAGTGATACTGCGCAGGCAGTTCCGGGCCGGCCTTGATGAGCATCCGGATCGCGGTCGGGGCGGTGTACCACACCGTCACCTGCTCGTCCTGCAGGATGCGATACCACCGTTGTGCATCGAACTCGGCCTCGTCGATGATCGAGGTGACGCCGTGCAGCAGCGGGGCGATGATCCCGTATGAGGTGCCGGTCACCCAGCCGGGATCGGCTGTGCACCAATAGATGTCGCCCGCGTGAAGATCGAGGGCGTAGCGGCCGGTGATGTAGTGCATGGCGACCGCGCCGTGGACGTGCTGGGCGCCCTTGGGTGTGCCGGTGGTGCCGCTGGTGAAGTGCAGCAGCGACGGATCGTCGGCGGTGGTGTGTTCGATGGGTGCGTTGTCGCCTGCGGCGTCCATCAGCCGATGGAAGTTCTCGGTGCCCTCGATGTCGTCACCGACCACCAGTACATGTTTGACCGACGTCAGCTCCCCACGGATCTTGGCGATCTTGCGCTTGTAGATCGCCGCCGTGGTCACCAGCACATCGGCTGATCCGATGTTGACGCGGGTGGCGATCGGTTCGGGGCCGAACGCGGAGAACAGCGGTGAGACCACACTGCCGTTGCGCAGCGCACCGAGCATGGTGGTGTAGAGCTCGGGGACGCGGCCCATGATGACGAAGACGCGGTCACCCTTGCCGATTCCCAAGCCGCGCAGGACGTTGGTGAACCGACGCGACAACCGGCCCAGCTCGGCGTAACTGATGTCGTGGGTGGTCAGGCCGGGGGAGTCGGGGGTGTCGGCGATGAACCGCAACGCGGTCCGGTCGGCATCCGGGCCTTCGGCGTGTCGGTCGACAGCGGCGTAGGCGATATTGCAGCCGCCCTGACCCATCCCGGCGCACAGGTCGGGCACATCCGACCATCGGAACGAGGCGCGGGTCTGTGCGTAGTCGACGAGGTTGGGGGTGACCTTGAGGTCGCCGTCGCCTTTGTGGATGACGTCCATGGTGTCCCCTCACACGTGCGGCGGGGCCAAGACGCCCTTGCGGCGGGCCTGCCCCAGGTTGGCCATCACCCTGTCGCGCAACGTCGCGTAGGCGGCACCGCTGTTGAGGATGTCGTGGCGGTCCTGATGGCGGAGGTAGGCGTCGAGCCGCCGTTCCAGCGACCAGTCCCAGTAGATGCGTCCGGTGTATGGCGAGCAGAGGAATTCCCAAGCAACGGCGTCGAGTTCAGTCTCGTCGGCCAAACCAGAAGTCATCTCCACCCCTCACTTACCACCCCCACAAACGATGGTGGTCGAGGCTGATGCGAGCTGGAAGGGACGAAAGTCCCCGAACTCGGGGCTAACGGGCTGCGACCGGCTGGGTCAGTGCAGCGGGTCGTGCTGGATGCGCTCCGGCGGTGCGCCCTTGGCGAGCAGAGCGTCGCGGGTGGCGCGCACCATCGCGGGACCTCCGCAGATCAGGATCTGCCGATCGCCCCAGCCGCCGTACTTGGTCACCACTTCGGGAAGTCGCCCGTTCTGGCGCACATGCAGGCCGCGGGGTGGCTGGACATCGGGATAGTCGGCCGCCCACGGCGGATCGCTGGAGTACTCCGATACCGGCGATACCGACAGCCACGGGTTGGAGCCGGCGATCTCCCACAAGGTCCGCAGGTCGTAGAGCTCGCACGGATAGCGGGCGCCGAAGAACAGATGCACCCGCGGGTTCTCGCCGTATCGGCACAGATCCATGATCAGCGCCCGCAGCGGCGCCAGGCCGGTGCTGCCTGCCACCATCAGGACGTCGCCGCCGTCGCGGTCCACCTCCAGTGCGCCGTGCGGGCTGGACAGCCGCCAGCGATCGCCAGGCCGGGTCTCGGCCACGATCGAATTGCTGACCATGCCGCCGAGCACCGAGCGCACGTGGAACTCGATGAACCCGTCCGGGTCCGGTGGCATGGCGGGTGACAGGAACCGCCAGCGGCGCGGGCACTGGGGAACGTGGACGTTGACGTACTGCCCCGGGTGGTAGGGCATCGGCCGGTCCAAGTGCAGGCGGACGACCGCGAGGTCGCGTGATACCCGGTGGTGTTCGAGGACGGTGCCGTCCCACCACGCGGGCCCATTCTCGGCGTCGGCCGCGCCGCCCATGATTCCGGTGATCAGGTTGACGGCCTGGATTGCGGCGTCGTCGACGGCTGGGGTCCAGCGATCACTGAAGTGGCTGCGCATCTCGGAGTACCACGCCTGCCGCATACTATCGTAATGTCGTTGTGTGACACCGTATTTGCGGTGATCACGGCCGAGCTGGGCGAGGAAGGCCACCGGGGCCTGGGCGCGCTGGGCGACGAATTCGCCGAACACCCAGTGCATCGCCTGACCGAACGCCGCCCGCTGCGACGCCAGCTCCGGGGGGAACAGGTCCCGCACTTCAGAGTCCAGTGCGAACCAGCGGGTGTAGAACCGGTTCAGCAGCTGCTGGGATGCCGACTGGGGAGCCGCGGCGTCTTCGAACGCAGCCTGCAGCACCGCGAGCGCATCACGATCCTCCAGACCCACGGCCGCGAGTGTAGGCCCGCGGGCTACAGGCCGTGAACGCCCTTGTACAACACCATGGCACCGATGACGACCAGTATCACGGCGACCAGCGTCGCGTGCTGGGCCTCCATCCAGTTCTTGAGCTTGGTCAGCGGCTGGTCCAGCCGCTCACCGGCGACCAGATAGGCCAGCACCGGCAACGCCACCGAGGACGCCGCGACAGCGGTGAACACGGCGTCGGCCGTCCACGCCCCAGTGGTCCCCAGCCCCGCCGAGCCGATCGCCAAACCCGCTGCGGCACACATGAACAGGACCTTCGGGTTGACCACCACCAGCACCACCGCGGTCACGAAGGCGCGGGGTGGACCGATGCTGGTCATCGACGTCAGCCATTTGGGGGTGTGCTCCGTGCGCTTGCGAGTGAACCATCGGTAGAGCCCGAACCCGACGAGCGCCACCCCGATCACGATGCGGACGTAGGGCGCCCACGTCGGCTGCTTGTTGAGTCCGCCCAGAGCGTTGGACACCAGTACGAACGCCGCGGTCAGGCCGCCGATGCCGAGCACCCAGCCCAGCAGGAACGCCATGCTGGTCGGCCGGGGCGAGGGTGTGTGCAGCATGAGGATGCCCGGGATGATCGTCAGCGGGGACAGTGTGATGACGAGCGCCAGGGGGATTAGTTCGGTCAGCTCCGAACCGAGGCCGGTCGTCACAGATGCCTCCTGGGGCGTAGACGGGCAACGCTCGGTCACGGCTGACCGTACTATCTCTGCCCGTGGGCATGGATGCCGACGAAGAAAAGGGTGATGGCGGCCACGACGGCCAGCAGAACACCCTGGTCTACGTCTCCGGGGTGGCAGCGTTGGTGCTGCTCGCGATCCTGGTGTACGCGGTACTGGACACTTCGGACAGCTCGCAGCGGCGCGACGGGCCGGTGACCTACGCGCCGGCGATCAGCACCACCACGTCCTCGAGCAAGACGACGTCTTCCACCTCGCGCACCACTTCGACGCGGATCTCCACCACCGATCTCAACCCGGGGTCGGCGCCGTCGACCTCGACGTCGCCGTCAGACACCTCGGGCGAAGTGGTCATCCCGTCGGAGACCGAGTACACCACTCCCACGACGACGGTCACGTTGACCAACCCGTACGCCACGACCTCGGTCCCGAACGCCGGGCGGACCTAGCCCATGAGCACGGCGACCGTCGTCACGATCTTCCACCCCGCGAACGACCCCGCCGACTTCATCGAGTGGGCCGACACGATGCGCACCACCGCATCGGAGTCGACTGATTTCCGGGTCTCCGTGCTGGCTGATCCGCATCTGGACTGGGGACTCGCCGTCACCTTTGCCAACGCGCGGGCGCTGCACCATTGGTTAGACAGCTCGGCCCGCCAACGGTCGCTCAACGACGGCAGGCGGTGCGGAATTCTTCGTGCCACCGCAGACATCGTGATCGTCGAGGACAGCGGAGTGCCGTCCGGCGTCGGCTTCTTTCGGCACATGGTGGCGGCGGACCGCGCCGCCGACTTCGTAGCGGCCGAGGCTCAGCTGGCGGAGGTGAGCGCTCGGTTCAGCGGGTTCGAAGGATGTTGCACCTTCGCCCCGGACACCGGCGGCGATTCGTTCGCGGTGCTGCGGTTCCGTACCGAACACCAACTCGTGACGTGGCTGGAGTCTCCGGAACGCCGCGCCGCGCTGGGGCCGCTGCGGTTGAGCCTGACCCGAGAATTCTCCATGGTGTCCTCGATCACGACCTTCGGCAGCACCGTGCGGACCGAAAACGGCCACACCGCGGTCACTCCGAGATGGAAGACCGCGATGCTGATCCTGCTGGTGCTCTACCCGACGGTGATGCTGCTGTCGCGGTTCATGGGCCCGGTCCTCGACGGCGCCGGCGCCCCGCCGTGGTTGGCGATGTGGCTCAGTCAGGTGGTCAGCGTGGCTGTCCTGCAGTGGGCGCTGATGCCGTGGGTCGGGCGGTGGTTCCGGCGTTGGCTCGATCCGATCGACGGGGCGGGGGTCCGCATCAGCGTGCTCGGCGCGAGCGTGATCCTGGTCGGTTATCTGGTGACGCTGGGTGTGTTCGCGGTCGTGCGGTGGCTGCAGTACTGGGACTTCGCGCGAGGCTAGGTTCTCTTGAGCGTCCAGGCCGGAACCCAGTGCGTCACTGCCTTGCGTTTGGGCCCGTAGGAGATGTCGTAGGTGACCAGGCCCCACCAATCGCCCTGCTCGCACAATCCCCAGCAGGACAGCGTGCCATTGACGACCTTGTGCATCTGCAATCCATGCGGGTGGTAGCGGCCGGTACGGTGCGGTTCGCGGGGAAAGAGTGCGGTCAGATCGACGAGCACCGGTTCGGGCGGGGACACCGGCCGGAAGGGCGGCCGCAGCGGCTGACCGTTGTAACCAATCGATGTCAGCTCACCCACCAATCGATCATATGTTCGATCAGGGTCGCGAAAACAGATGCCGGAAGGCCCTATCGAAAATTGGGCGCAATCTTTTAAACTTGAGCGGAACAGACTCAACATTGACGGCGTTGTAGAGCTCGACAAGTTTTTCTAGACGAAACGGAGGTGTCGTGGATTCTTTCAACCCGACAACCAAGACTCAGGCGGCGCTGACCGCCGCGTTGCAGGCTGCCTCGGCCGCCGGCAACCCGGAGATCAGGCCGGCCCATCTGCTGTTGGCGCTGCTCACGCAGACCGATGGCATCGCTTCGCCGTTGCTCGAGGCTGTCGGTGTCGATCCAGCCACCATCCGCGCCGAAGCACAGCGACTCGTCGACCGGCTGCCATCAAGCAGCGGTGCGACCTCGCAACCTCAGCTCTCGCGTGAGTCACTTGCGGCGATCACCACCGCCCAGCAACTCGCAACAGAGATGGACGACGAATACGTCTCGACCGAGCACCTGATGGTCGGGCTCGCCACCGGCGACTCCGATACAGCCAAGCTGCTCACCGGTCACGGTGCCTCCCCCGAGGCGCTGCGCGATGCGTTCGTGAAGGTTCGCGGCAGCGCCCGTGTGACCAGCGCGGACCCCGAGGCGAGCTATCAGGCGCTGGAGAAGTACTCGACCGATCTGACTGCACGCGCCCGGGAAGGCAAGCTCGACCCGGTCATCGGCCGGGACACCGAGATTCGCCGCGTCATCCAGGTGCTGAGCCGGCGCACCAAGAACAATCCTGTGCTGATCGGTGAGCCGGGCGTCGGTAAGACCGCGATCGTCGAGGGCCTGGCCCAGCGAGTCGTGGCCGGCGACGTGCCGGAGAGCCTGCGCGACAAGACCGTTATCTCGCTGGACCTGGGATCGATGGTGGCCGGCGCCAAGTACCGCGGTGAATTCGAGGAGCGGCTCAAGGCGGTGCTCGACGACATCAAGAACTCGGCCGGGCAGATCATCACGTTCATCGACGAGCTGCACACCATCGTCGGTGCCGGTGCGACCGGAGAAGGCGCGATGGACGCCGGCAACATGATCAAGCCGATGCTGGCCCGTGGCGAGCTGCGGTTGGTCGGTGCGACGACCCTCGACGAGTACCGCAAGTACATCGAGAAGGACGCCGCCCTGGAACGCCGCTTCCAGCAGGTGCTGGTCGGCGAACCGTCGGTCGACGACACCGTCGGCATCCTGCGCGGGCTCAAGGACCGCTACGAGGTTCACCACGGCGTGCGTATCACCGACTCGGCGCTGGTGGCTGCGGCCACGCTGTCCGACCGCTACATCACGTCACGGTTCCTGCCCGACAAAGCCATCGACCTGGTCGATGAGGCCGCGTCACGGTTGCGCATGGAGATCGACTCGCGACCCGTCGAGATCGACGAGGTCGAGCGGATTGTCCGCCGCCTCGAGATCGAGGAGATGGCCCTGGCGAAGGAGTCTGACGATGCGTCCAAAGAACGGTTGGACAAGCTGCGCGCCGAATTGGCCGACAAGAAGGAGCAATTGGCCGAGCTGACCACGCGGTGGCAGAACGAGAAGAACGCGATCGACATCGTGCGCGACTTCACCGAGCAGCTCGACAAGCTGCGCGGTGAGGCCGACCGGGCCGAGCGTGACGGCGATCTGGCCAAGGCTGCCGAGCTCCGGTACGGCCGCATCCCCGAGATCGAGAAGAAGCTCGACGCGGCGTTGCCGGTGGCCGAAGCACGCGAGAACGTGATGCTCAAGGAGGAGGTCGGACCCGACGACATCGCCGACGTCGTGTCGGCGTGGACCGGTATCCCGGCAGGCCGGATGCTCGAGGGCGAGACCGCCAAACTGCTGCGGATGGAGTCCGAGCTGGGCAAGCGTGTCGTCGGACAGGTCAAGGCCGTGCAGGCCGTCTCGGATGCGGTGCGCCGCACCAGGGCCGGAGTGGCCGACCCGAACCGCCCGACAGGCTCGTTCATGTTCCTCGGGCCGACCGGTGTCGGTAAGACCGAACTCGCAAAAGCGTTGGCGGAGTTCCTCTTCGACGATGAGCGGGCCATGATCCGCATCGACATGAGCGAGTACGGCGAGAAGCACTCCGTCGCGCGACTCGTCGGTGCGCCTCCCGGGTACATCGGCTACGACCAGGGCGGTCAGTTGACCGAAGCGGTGCGGAGGCGGCCGTACTCGGTGGTGCTGTTCGACGAGGTCGAGAAGGCGCATCCGGATGTGTTCGACGTCCTGCTCGCCGTGCTCGACGAGGGCCGGCTGACCGATGGTCAGGGCCGCACGGTCGACTTCCGCAACACCATCCTGGTGTTGACCAGCAACCTCGGCGCCGGCGGCACCGAGGAGCAGGTGATGGCGGCGGTGCGCTCGGCCTTTAAGCCCGAGTTCATCAATCGACTCGACGACGTCATCGTCTTCGACGCACTGCAGCCCGACGAGTTGGTGTCGATCGTCGACATCCAGTTGGCTCAGCTGCAGAAGAGGTTGGCGCAGCGGCGTCTCACCCTCGAGGTGTCGTTGCCCGCCAAGCAGTGGCTTGCCGAGCGCGGATTCGACCCGCTCTACGGTGCCCGGCCGCTGCGCCGGCTGATCCAGCAGGCGATCGGTGACCAGCTCGCCAAGCTGCTGCTGGCCGGTGAGGTGCATGACGGCGATGTCGTGCCGGTAAACGTCAGCCCGGATGGCGAATCGCTGATCCTCGGCTGAGAGTGACGTGACGGGCCCCCGCACTTCGGTGCGGGGGCCCGCCCGCCTCTGCTATTGATTTGATGGTGCCGACCACTGATCCCGTCATCACGGCGGTTTCCGGGCAGCCGAATCTGCTGCTCGGCGCCTACGACCTGGCGACGCTGGGATATCGCGCCGACGAGTTCTTCGTCTCGGGTACGGCGGCCTCCTACGCGCCGCCGGATTCAGCGGACTACGTCACGCGCGTCGTGGTGCTGCGACCGGTCGACGACGCCGCCTGGAACGGGACCGCCATCGTCGAATGGCTCAACGTCAGCGGCGGAATCGATGCTCCCGCCGTCTGGTTCATGGCGCACCGGGAGATCGCCCGCAGCGGCTACGCCTACGTCGTGGTCTCCGCGCAACGGGTCGGGATCGAAGGCGGCCTCAGCCTGGTGGGCGATGCGTCTCTGAAAACACTGGATCCGCAACGCTATTCAGACCTCAGTCATCCTGGTGATGCGTATGCCTACGACATCTTCACCCAGGTCGGCCGGGCCGTGCGTGCCGGCAGGGTCGACGGCCTGGCCCCGGCCGTCGTGCTCGCGGCCGGAGAATCGCAGTCGGCCACCTTCCTGACCACCTACGTCAACGAGGTCGATCCGGCCGCGGCGGTGTTCGACGGCTTCCTGATCCACTCCCGGTTCGGCTCGGCGGCACCGCTGGACGGCACTTCGCTGCTCGACGAAGCCGGGTCGTTCCACTCCGTAGCGGTGCCGTTCCGCGCGGACCTGCGTGTGCCCGTGCTGGCCGTGATCACCGAGACCGATCTGCTCGACGCCCGGCTGCTGGGCTACCGGCACGCCCGCGTACCGGACGCCGAGCACCTTCGGGTCTGGGAGATCCCCGGCTCGGCGCACGCCGACAACTACACGATCCGGGTCGGCTTCATCGACAACGGCGCCGTCCCGCTCGAGCAGCTCGTGGTGGCGTACGCGCCCACCAACGAGCTGATGGGCCAACAGCTGCCGCACTTCATCAACTTCGCCCCGCAACACCACTACGTGCTGCAGGCCGCGGTCGCGCAATTGCACGACTGGGTGCGCACGGGAAGGCCGGCGCCGAGCGCGCCCCGGATCGACCTGACCGACACTGACCCCGCTGAAATCGTCCTCGATGCGCACGGTGTGGCCACCGGCGGCGTGCGAACGCCCTGGGTCGACGTCCCCACGGCTCGGACATCGGGGGCCGGCTCCGACGACAACGTGCTGCTCGCAATCTTCGGCTCGGGAGAGCCGTTCGACGCCGCGACGCTGGCCGAGTTGTATCCGGGCGGCGGCGCCGATTACCTGGAGCGGTTCACCGCCGCGCTGGACGCCGCCATCGCGGCCGGAGTCCTGCTGGCGGCCGACCGCGCGGAAATCCTGGAACTCGCCGAGGCGACCGGGCCGTAATAGGTCTGTGACCTGCTGGAGTTCTCGCTTCCGGGCAGTGAGCAGATACGCTAGGCCTAATGGTTCCGTTCTGGTTCACGCTGTCCGCGCTCTGCTTCGTGGGTGCGGCGGTGCTGTTGTACGTCGACATCGGTCGTCGACGTGGTTTGGGCCGCCGCCGTAAGTCCTGGGCGCGGTCGCACGGGTTCGACTTCGAACCCGAGTCCGCCGAGATCATCGACCGCTGGAAGCGCGGGGTGATGTCCACCGTCGGCGATGTCACCGCCCGCAACGTGGTGCTCGGGCAGATCCGCGGTGAAGCGGTGTACATCTTCGACCTCGAAGACGTCGCCACGGTGATCGCGCTGCACCGCAAGGTCGGCACCAACGTAGTGATGGATCTGCGCCTCAAGGGCATCGCCGAGCCGCGGGAGAGCGACGTCTGGCTGCTGGGCGCCATCGGCCCGCGGATGGTCTATTCGACCAACCTGGACGCCGCCCGCCGGGCGTGCGACCGTCGCATGGTGACGTTCGCCCACACCGCGCCGGACTGCGCCGAGATCATGTGGAACGAGCAGAACTGGACGCTGGTCTCCATGCCGATCTCGTCCACCCGGGCCCAGTGGGATGAAGGGCTGCGCACCGTGCGGCAGTTCAACGACCTGCTGCGGGTGCTGCCCCCGACCGTGCAGCCGGCGCTGACCCAGTCAGCCGGGCGGCGCAACGCCTCCCCAGGCCGCCCGCTGGCCCCCGCAGGCCGCCGGGAACTGCCGCCGGGACATGTCGATGCGCCGCCGCCGCTGCGTCCGCAGCAGCCGCGCAGTGTCGGCCAGACTGGCACTCAGGCTCCCAACTACCAGCGCTGACCCGGTAGGGTCGCCGCGTGCCCCGTCCTGTCGCCCTGATCACCGGCCCCACCGCGGGCCTCGGTGCGGGCTACGCCCGCCGCTACGCGCGGGACGGCTACAACCTCGTCCTGGTTGCCCGCTCCGTGGATCGACTCGAGGACCTCGCCGCCGAGCTGAGGGCCGCCCACGGTGTCGACGTCGAGGTGCTGCCCGCCGATCTCACTGAGGGCCCTGACCGCGCGCGAGTCGCCGACCGGCTGGCCGCCGGGGTGCAGGTGCTGGTGAACAACGCCGGGTTCGGCACGTCCGGTGAGTTCTGGACCGCCGACCCCGCCCAGCTGCAGGCCCAGCTCGACGTCAACGTCACTGCCGTCATGCACTTCACCCGCGCGGCCCTGCCGTCGATGATCGAGGCAGGCTCGGGCACCGTGATCAACATCGCCAGTGTGGCCGGGCTGCTGTCAGGTCGTGGATCGACCTATTCGGCGTCGAAGGCCTGGGTGGTGTCGTTCACCGAAGGGCTGGCAAACGGTATCGCCGGCACCGGCGTCAGCATTCACGCCGTCTGCCCGGGATTCGTGCACACCGAATTCCATGAGCGGGCGGGCATCGACATGAAGTCGATCCCGAACATCTTGTGGCTCAATGTCGATGACGTTGTCGCCGTAAGCCTGGCCGATGTGGCCAAGGGCAAGGTCATCAGCATTCCCGGTCTGCAGTACAAAGTACTGACCTCGGTGGGCCGACTCGTCCCGCGTGGGCTGGTCCGCGCGGTCAACAACACGATGGGAAGAGGCCGTGGGCGCACCTGAACTCAACGCCACCGAACGCGCCGAACTCGCCGAGCTGGTCCGCCAGCTGTCTGTGGTGTTCGGCAGGGTGACCCTGTCGTCGGGCAAGGAGGCCGACTACTACGTCGACTTGCGCCGCGCCACGTTGCACCATCGGGCCGCTCCGCTGATCGGTCGGCTGATGCGCGAACTGACTGCGGACTGGGACTACGCCGCCGTCGGCGGGCTGACCATGGGTGCTGACCCGGTGGCCAGCGCGGTCATGCACGCGCCGGGCCGCCCCATCGACGCCTTCGTGGTGCGCAAAGCAGTGAAAAGCCATGGGATGCAACGTCTGATCGAAGGCGCTGAAGTATCCGGCAAGCGGGTCCTGGTGGTCGAGGACACCAGCACCACTGGTGGCTCCGCGCTGACGGCCGTGCAGAGTGTGCGCGAGGCGGGTGGGACCGTCGTGGGGGTTGCGACGGTGGTGGACCGGGCAACCGGGGCGGCCGAGGCGATCGAGGCCGAAGGGGTGCCCTACCGGAGCCTGCTGGGTCTGGCCGACCTGGGCCTGCCGACCACCTGATACCTCCGGTGAAAAACGACGAGGAGCTCATCGAGGCTTCGGAATGGCCGTGGGACGACGTCGTCGACGTGATCTGCGCCGGCGCTGGGCCCGGCGCGCTCGCCCACGCGATCTGCTGCGCCGACCATGATTTGGACGTGGAAATCGCTGACGCGGAGATCTCTTGGCAGACAATGGATTCCGATATCGCGGCATACTTGGAATCGATGACCGAAGATCTCGGGCTGGAAGGTACGCCGGTCCGGGATCTGGAGCTCACGGCCGTTCGGGCCCAGCCGGTGCCGGTCAAGGCTGATCGGCGCGCCACGATCGAACCATTCTTCGGCTCCCGGTTGCGCGATTGGTCGGTGCGCTGCATCGCCTCGCCGTTCGGCGTGATCTACAGCCAGGTTCCCGACATCATGACGCCGATGCGCTCCGAATCCGAGACCGTCCGGGTCGCGGTGTTGGGCGATCAGCGGTCCGACGCGGACCGTCCCGGCTTGGCGTTGGCCCAGTGGCTGCGTCAGCAGGCCGACGCACGAGACATTTACGGTGCGCGCGGTACGGTGTTGCAGCGGTTGATCTTCGAGCACGGGCGCATAGCCGGCGCGGAATTGGCAACGCCGGAACGGACGCGACTGGTGCGTGCTACCGAAGGCGTGGCGCTGTCGATCGGACCGTTGCCCGCCGAGGCTGACTGGCCTGTCCAAACCGGGTTACCCGGCGGTGCGCAGGTCGCGCTGGTGAGTCGAACAGCCAGTAGATTCGGCCGCGTGGAACTGCTGTACAGCCTCTGAATCAGTTCCGGCTGGGCACGGAAAAGTCTACCGGGATAACTCGTTTGGCGAACAGCTCGGCCATGGCATCGCTGGGGATGGGCCGTGACAGCAGGAATCCCTGAGCGCGGTGGCAGCCGTGCTGGAGGAGGGTCATCGCCGCGGTCGGCGACTCCACACCCTCGGCGACCAGTTCGAGATTGAATGCCTCGGCCAGAGCGATGATCGCCCGGACGATCGCCAGATCTTCCGGGTTGGTGCCCAGATCGAGGACGAAGCCCTTGTCGATCTTGAGGGTGTCCACTGGAAGCGATTTCAGATGGGTGAGCACGCTGTAGCCGGTGCCGAAGTCGTCGATGGCGATGCGCACACCGACATCTTTGAGCCCGGCCAGTGTGATGCGGGTGGTCTCGATGTCCTGCACCACAACACTTTCGGTGATCTCCAGGCACACCGATTTGCCGTCGAGGCCGAACTCGGCGATCGTGTCGGCGACCGATTGGACGAACCCGTCCGCGACCAGCTGCACGGGGGAGACGTTGATCCGGATGACCGCATCCTCGGCGATGCCGCTGGCCTGCCAGCGACTGAACTCCTCGCATGCGGTGCGCATCACCCAGCGGCCCAATTCGCCTGCCAAATTGATGGATTCGGCGACGTGGATGAACGAGTCCGGCAGCAGCAGACCGCGGGTCGGGTGCTGCCAGCGAACCAGCGCCTCGGTTGCCGAGGATCTCCCCGGTGCGCATGTCGACTTCGGGCAGGTAGTGCAGGATCAGCGACCCGGTGTCGATCACGTTCTGTAGGTGCAACTCGATGTCGTTGCGGAACTCACTTCTCAGCGACATCTCGTCGGTGAAGACCGCGATCTTGTTTCCGCCTGCGTTCTTGGCGTTGAGCACTGCCTGGTCGGCGCGGCGCAGCAGGTCCGACGTGGTATCCCGACCAGGAACGCCCAATGCGACACCGGCACTGACGGTGCGGGTGAGCGTCTCACCGCCGATCGTCACCCGGTCGCGCAATGCATCCTGTAGCCGGTGGGCCAAGGCCTCGGCGGCTTCGGCGTCAACCGAACCGGCCGGAACGATCACGAACTCGTCACCACCGAGGCGGGCGATCACGTCGCCGTCGCCGGTCTCCTCGCGCAACCGGTCGGCGAATGCCTGGATGAACCAGTCGCCCGCGTGGTGACCGAGGTAATCGTTGATCGCCTTGAGGCGGTCGAGGTCGAGGAACAACACCGAGACCGGGCCTTCCTGACCGACGCGCAGCCGTTCATCGAGATGGGCGAGCAGTGCGCGGCGGTTGTGCAGTCCGGTCAAGTCATCGTGCTCAGCCAGGTAGCGCAGCTGGTCTTCGGCGACCACCCGCGCCTGCACCTGGGCGAACAAGGAGGCGATCGCCTTGAGTGCGTTCAGCTCCTCAGGCGTCCAGTCCTTAATGCCGAACTTGATGAAACCGATGCATCCGGTTGTGGTGTCGCCGGACAGCAGCGGAACCGATGCCATCGAGGTCAACGCCATGCCCGTGCCCTCCTCAACGAGGCGCTGGTACTCGTCCTCGGGAATCGGATCGGGGCGGAAGAAGACGGGTTCCTTTGCGTGCTCGGCGGCGGCGAAGACTGGGTCCGCGTCAGTGAAGTAGATCAGTTCGAGGGGGTCTGGGTCGCGCTGGTGTGGTGGCCACTCTGCGATCAATCGGGTCGCCCGGATGCTGTGCTCGTTGTAGCGGAGAAAGCACACATCCACGCCGAAGGAAGCCGACAGCTGGCCGAGAACTTGCTGGCTAACACCCGGGGATGTCGCGGCATCGACAGCCATCAACTGCGTCGCGACATGCGTGACGAGATTCTCCAGGCTGTCAGCAGGCCCGGTCTCGGAAGGTGTGGTCATCCTGCCATCTCGTGATTAGTGGAGCTTAGGAGATGGTATCGGTTTGTGGATTTTGTGCTAGCTTCCGCTCCCGGCCAGCAAGCCAAAGCCGCTGAACTCGTCGGAGATGTCGGCCAGCATGCGCATCTCCTTGACGATTTTGGCCAACTGCCCCGGCTCGGCGTGATTGGCGAACGTGCGCCTATCCCACCACATCATCTTCGTGCGGTAGCGATCGCTGGGGTAAGCCGCCGCGGGGATCTTGGAGGCCACTACACCACCGGAGGTGCTCCACCGGTCCAGGACGTGCGCGGCGGCTGTCGCCAGGATGAACTGGGCCCCGAGCAGAGTCATCGTGGGGAAGGCGGTGCGCGCGAACGTCCGGGTGAGCTCACCGCTGCGGGCCGGGTCGTCACTGACCCACGCCGACTTCATCTCGACCACGCCGAAGGGCAGGCGGTCGGTGATCATCTTGCGTACGGCATCCTGGCCCGGCTGACCGTCCCACTCGACGATCGCGTGCGATTCGTCGGCAAGGAGGTACGGCCCCTTGGCCCGCAGGCCGCCGAGCATTCTTCCATTCTCGTCCAGCGCGGTGTAGAACAGCGTCGTGTCGTGGCCATCACGGAACGAGTCGATATCCAGCGCCGCCTCCACGCCGTGTTTTGCATAACTATTCAGCGCTCCCCGAAGGCAGTCCTCCCATAGCCCAGGTTCGCTGTCCGGTTGGGCGAGGACGATGGTGCAGCCGGTATCTTCGTCGCGCCAGCTAATGGTTTCGGGCAGGGTGTAGAGCTTTTCTTCCGGAAAGGCCAGCACGGAGGCGTTCATCATTTCCCATCTTTTGAGGGGCCTGCGGTAGGGGGTTCCGCAGCGGTGACCGAGGTGGAACAAGGGTTATTTATTCGAACTTGCAAATATCAGTATCTCGCCGAAACGTGCCAAGACTCCAGCCGTTAGCCGGAAAAGCGCTGGTTACCGGGGGGTAGCCGACGAAATCCGATGTGCACCCCGGCCGATGCGACGGCTTGCGTGAACACCTGTGCGCACAGAATTCCTGGTCAAGGGCGGCGCGCCTGCCAAGGGAGCTGGAGACCCTAAACTCCATATCGGCGGAGACCGAACCGTTATTACCGGCGCTGTGGCGGGCGCATGGCATGTGCCGAGCGTGATCTAGGGGGCAGAAAGGGCCGTGGGTGACCTGTATCGCACCTCTGTCGGCACCCTGCGGGATCACCGCGCCGTGGCCGAGAATTACCGTCCTCGGCACGGTAATTCCGGCTGCGACAAGGCCCATCTTCCTAACGCCATGCGCAGAACTAGCCAGCAAATCGAGCTATACCCTCGCCAAGGCGAAGATCGGTGAATCGCCGGCACCGGCGGGCCGGAACACCAAAGTTGCTGGATCTCCCCGGGCTCGGTGAATTCCTGCGTGTCGACACGGGCGCTGAGCCCGATGCCAGCGGCCCAGAACCGGGCGTGCGCGTCCTATGGTGCTTGCGTGCTGATCCTGCCGGACGCCCCGCCCGATGCGGTCTGGGTCACCCGTGACTGACCCCGGTCCCACCGAATGGAGCACCGGGGCCCCCGGCGTCGGACCCTGGGCGGGCGGCCTGCCCGACGATCCTCGCTATGACCCAGACTTGTTGCGCCAGGGCGACACTCGCAACGTCGTCGACGCCTACCGCTACTGGACGCGGGAAGCGATCATCGCCGACATCGATCGGCGCAGACACGCGCTGCACATCGCGATCGAGAATTTCGGCAACGACGCCAACATCGGCGCGGTGGTCCGCACCGCCAACGCATTCGCTGTCGACACCGTGCACATCGTCGGCCGCCGGAGGTGGAATCGCCGCGGCGCCATGGTCACCGACCGCTACCAACGGCTGGCCCATCACGAGAACACCGCGGATCTGCTGGCTTTCGCCGCCGGTGCGGGACTGACCGTGGTCGCTGTCGACAACGTCCCGGGCGCGGTGCCGCTGGAAACCACCGTCCTACCCCGGGATTGTGTGTTGGTCTTCGGGCAGGAAGGGCCGGGCATCTCCGAAGCCGCCCAGACAGGGGCGGCGATCACCGTGTCGATCGCACAATTCGGGTCGACACGCAGCGTCAACGCCGCCGTCGCCGCCGGCATCGCCATGCACGCCTGGATCAGGCAATGGGCCGACCTTTCACAGGCCTGGTAGGGCAGGATTGACGGCATGGACCAGCTGTGGGCGAACCGTGCTGCCAGCGCCGAAACAGCCGTCGCGAAGCGGCACCTGCGCCGGCTCTGGGGACTGCCCGGAACACAACTCGGCGTCGTCGCGTGGCCGCCCGCGCGCCGGGACCGGCTGTTCGGGACGTGGCATTACTGGTGGCAGGCGCACCTACTCGACTGCCTTGTCGATGCGCAGTTGCGTGACCCGCAGCCGCACCGGCTCGGCGAGATCAAGCGGCAGATCCGCGGGCACCGGCTGCGCAACAACGGACGCTGGACCAACAGCTATTACGACGACATGGCCTGGCTGGCCTTGGCGCTCGAGCGCGCCGACCGGGTGGCGGGGGTAGGACGGCCGCGTGCACTGAAGAGGTTGTGCGAGCAGTTCATCACGTCCTGGGTGCCTGAAGACGGCGGCGGAATCCCTTGGCGCAAGCAGGATCAGTTCTTCAACGCCCCCGCCAACGGCCCGGCCGGGATCTTCTTGACCCGCTATGAGGATCGGCTGCGCCGGGCCCAGCAGATGGCCGACTGGATCGACGAGACCTTGATCGACCCCGAGACCCACCTGGTCTTCGACGGCATCAAGGCCGGCTCGCTGGTACGCGCCCAGTACACCTACTGCCAGGGCGTGGTGCTGGGATTGGAGGCCGAGCTCGCCGCGCGCACGCACGACCACCGGCACGCGGAGCGGGTGAGGCGACTGGTCGCGGCGATCGGTGAACACATGGCGCCCGACGGAATCCTGAACGGGGCCGGCGGCGGCGACGGTGGTCTATTCGCCGGGATCACCGCCCGCTACCTCGCGCTCACCGCTATGGTCCTGCCGGACGACGCGGCGGCGGACACGCGCGAGAGCGCCCGCGCTCTCGTGCTCGCGTCGGCGGAGGCGGCGTGGGACAACCGCCAAAACCTCGACGGCTTGCCGTTGTTCGGCCCCTCCTGGGGCAGCATCGCCGAGATCCCCACCGCGGGTGGCGGACACGCACAGTTCGTTGAGGGCGCGGTGAACTCGTCGCAGACACCCGAGCGTGACTTGTCGGTGCAGCTGTCGGGTTGGATGTTGATGGAGGCGGCGCATACGGTGACAGCGTGAGAGGTAGCCGGTTGGGTCGCGATCCGACAGCGAAGCGATTTGGCGAGAACGCCGCCGCGGCCCTGCTGTTGACATTCACCCTCGCGGCCATCCTGTGGGCGAATTCTCCCTGGGCACACACCTATTCCGAGTTCTGGGAAACGCACGTCGGCCTCAGCTTCGGAAACCTGCACGGCGAGTTGACGGTCAAGGAGCTCGTCAACGACGCGTTGATGGCGTTCTTCTTTTTCATCGTCGGCCTGGAGGTCAAGGCCCAGTTCACCATCGGCGAACTGACGGAGCGTTCCCGCGCCCTGGTACCCGTGGTCGCCGCGATCGCCGGGCTGACGATGCCCGCGGTGATTTTCCTGCTGTTCAACCCCTCCGGTCAGGACGCCAGCGCGTGGGGTGTGGTCATCTCTACCGACACCGCGTTCCTGGTCGGGGCGCTGGCCATCATCGCGCCCAAATATCCGGCGCGGCTGCGGACGTTCCTGCTGACGTTGGCCGTCGTCGACGACGTGGGCGCACTGGCCGCCATCGCGCTGTTCTATTCCGAACAGATCCGCATCGGCCCGCTGCTGGTCGCGGTGGTGCTCGTCGGTGCGCTGATCGGCGTGCGCTACCTGCCGGCCGCCGTCCGCGGGGCGTCGTATTCGATTCTCGCCGTTGCCCTCTGGCTGGCATTGTTCGCCGGCGGAGTGCACCCGACCCTCGCCGGTGTGCTGGTTGCACTGGTGATCCCGGTGTTCACGCCCGAACGGCAGCGAGTGGAGGCGGCCGTCGACGTGATCCGGGCGTTCCGCCAGTCACCGAACTCGGAGTACGCCCGCGCCGCCACCCGGAGCCTGCGCGACTCGATCTCGATCAACGAGCGGCTGGTGACGGGGTTCGGGCCCTACGTCTCGTTCGGCGTGTTGCCGTTGTTCGCGTTGGCCAACGCAGGCGTGCGGCTGGACGCCGACACCGTGCTGGCGGCAGTCCGCTCACCACTGACCTGGGGTGTGGTGGCCGGCCTGGTGCTGGGCAAGCTGATCGGCATCACGGGCGCGACCTGGATCGTGCAGCGCACCGGGCTGGGCCGGCTGTCCCCGGGCTTGACGCTGCGGCGCGTCGCCGGCGGTGCGGCACTGTCCGGTATCGGCTTCACCATCTCGCTGTTCATCGTCGACCTGGCGATCACCAATCCGCGTTCGGCAGACCTGGCCCGCGTCGGTGTCCTGGCGGCATCGGTGATCGCATTCACTCTGGGGTGGGCGGTCTTTCGGCTCACCGACAAGCTCAGCCCGCCGGTGCCGGTCGGCCACAAGCTGGTCCGCGACATCGACCCGGAACGCGACCACATCCGCGGGCGGGTCGACGCGCCGCTGACCCTGGTGGAATACGGCGATTTCGAGTGCCCATTCTGCAGCCGTGCCACCGGATCGATCGACGAAGTGCGCGAGTACTTCGGCGACCGATTGCGGTACGTGTGGCGGCATCTGCCGCTGGAGCGGGTACATCCGCGCGCCATGGACGCCGCCCGGGCCAGCGAGGCCGCCGCCCTGCAGGGCAAGTTCTTCGACTTGGCGGTACAGATGTTCGAGTTCCAGGACTACCTGGAATGGCAGCACATCTACCGCTACGCCGACCAAGTCGGTTGTGACATCGAACAATTCGATGATGATCTGCATTCATCGCGGGTGCTGCACCGGGTCGACGACGACGCTCAGGACGCCGAGCTGATGGACCTCAACGCGACACCGACGTTCTTCGTTAACGGCGTTCGGCACAAGGGCCCATGGGATGCGGCGAGCCTGATCCGTGCGTTGGAGGCCGGGCCGCCGAACTGAACCCGGATCTGGGTCAGCTGGTCGAGGGAAGCGGGCGTCGCCGGCTGCGGACCGACGCGGGCCCGGCGTGTGCCAGCCGGAGAATCAAGACCAGCGATTCGCCAGTCTGGACGCCGGTCAGCTCGGTGAACCTCGACTTGAGCTCGACCAGTTCAGGGGCGAAAGTCGGTGCCAGCTCGGACAGTTCGTGGTGGTGCACGGCGTGCAGGAAGACCGGTGAGATGGGGTGCACCGCCAGGCCGTATTGCTGGGCGACGATCCACACGGCTTCGGCAGCAGATCCGCCGCGGGCGTAGTCGATGAGCTGATGTCCGTTCGTCGTGATCACGGCTACCGCCGACGTCGCATGCACGCGCTTGGCGACATCCTCGCCGAGGGCCTCCCCGGCGTCCCAATCCGCCAGCAGGCCCATCACGTCGGAGCGCCGCAGGATATCCATCACCGCGAAGTCCCCAGGGGCGAGTTCCAGCCCGCGGACGTCGATTCCACTGTGCGCCGGCTCGTCGCCGGGCCAGCGCATCTCAGAGATCATCTCCCTGTGCAGCCGCGGGGTGAGAAAACGTAGCCGATCGGTCGCCGCCAGAATTGTTGCTGCAGTGTCGATATCGCTGCGCTCGGTAAGCAGGTGCAGCCCGGCACCCTCGCGGGCCGCCCACTGGTTGAGTGCGTCGACGGTTTCCGTGGCCAACGGCTGCGGAGTGCCTTGGCGGCGATTGGTCTCCCGCCGCAGCATCGGCTCGTACAGCGCGGCAAGTTCGGCGTCGCCGCCGGCGCCCAGCCGCAGCGTGGCCTCGAGCAGAGTGGCCCCGTCCGAGGTCCATTCCACCGGGCCGAGAACCCCGGTGTGCGCCGCCGCGATCCGGGCATTGAAGGTCGCCGCGCCGACCGCCACCGCGCTGCCGCGGAACGCGACGTCCATCATCGACTTGTATTGCGGGGCAATCCGTATCCGCACCGAGTCCGCTGCGGCCTCGATCTCCCAGGGCTGGGCATTGCCGCCGGAGGGAGCGCGCACCGCGGCGCGGGCGATCGCGGCCGCCGCCTCACGTGGCTCCTCGACATCGGGCGCCGGCTGGTCGGCGTCCGTGTGCGCCGGGGCGCCCAGTTCCGGTTCGGAGATCTCATCGAGCGCCTGGCCGACGTCGATGCGGACCTGGCCCGATGCCAACGGCTCGCCGAGGCCGATGCGGCGCGCGCCCTCGGCGACGATGGTGGCGCCCAGCGTGACCTCGCCGGCCAGCTGCGGCCAGGTGGACAGCGTGTGGCCCACCTCGACCAAAGACGCGGTCAACCGTCCCGACGACCGGCTGGCGTCCAGGTGACGCAGCATGTACGGGATGCGGTCCTGCTGGGACAACGCGGCCAACTGCGCGGAGTCCACGCCGCCGAGAACGCCGTGCATGACTGCGCGGTGCGGCTCGAGGTCGAACCGCTCGACGTCGATCAGCCCACGATCACTGGTGGCCATCAGCACCGGGAGCCGCCGTTCCCGGGCCGCCTCGCGGATTCGGACCTTCATGTCCAGCGAATCGCATTCCTCGACCACGATGTCGATGTCGTCGAGGAACTCGCCGAGGGAAGCCGCGCGCACGCCCGAGGTCATGACCTCTACCCGCAGGTACGGATCGAGTTCCGCGATCCGCCGCGCCGTGACGATCGCCTTGTTGAGACCGATGTCCAGGATCGTGGCAGGCACCCGGTTCAGGTTCGACAGTTCGAGATGGTCGAAGTCAGCGAGTCGCAGTGTGCCGCAGAGGCCTTCGGCGGCGAGCGTATGAGCGATGACATGGCCGACGCTCAGCCCCGCGATCGCGATCCGCACGGTGCGCAGCCGTCGTTGCTCTGCGGTGGTGATCAGGTTGCGGTTGCGGTCGGTTCGGACGGCCTGAAACCCATTGGGGCCCAGGATGGCAACGACCGTCCGTCGCCACGGATAGTGCGCCCAGCGGGTGGGTTCGTCGAGCAGCTCAGGTCCCGGTGCGGGCTGCAACTTCCGGAGGTCCTCGAGAAGTGCCGCGCGGTGGTCGATGAACTCGATACCGGGGTCCCGCCGAAGCGCATCGAGGCCGGCGTCGCCGTCGCTCAGGATGTGTGCGGAGTAGCCTGCTGTTTCGTCGACGGCCATGTGTCAGCGCTTTCGGACTCGGGCGCGGATCGGTGCGCCGGCGATCATCGTGAAATGCAATGCGAGCGGGAAATCCGGTTCGAGCGAAGTGATTTCGGCTCGGCGGATGATGCTCGCCAAGGCGAGCGTGACTTCCAGCATGGCGAAGTGGTCACCGATACAGGAGCGGGGACCACCCCCAAACGGGATGTACTGCCACCGTTCGAGCTTCTTGGCGGCCTCCGGGCCGAACCGGTCGGGATTGAAGCGCAGCGGTTCATCCCACAGGGCAGGATCGCGCTGGACCGCCATCCTACCCAGCACCACCATGGTGCCGGCCTCCACCCGATAACCGGCGACGTCGAGGTCTCGGCACGCCATCCTGGTGCCGGTCGGTGCGGGCGGGCACAGCCGCAGCGACTCGCGCACCACCTGCGCGGTGTAGCCCAGGTTCGGCAGGTCGTCGGGGTTCAATGGTCGATCGGGCAGGGCCGCCACCTCGGCGACGACGCGGTCCTGGCAGGCCGGATCGTGGCCTAGCGCCCACAATGCATAGGCCAGCGTGGTCGCGGTGGTGTCGTGACCGGCGAACATGAAGATGATGATCTCGTCGCAGATTTCGGAGTCCGACAGCCGCTTTCCGGTCTCGGGATCCTCTGCGGCGATCAGGGCGTGGACCAGCGGCGCCACCCGGTTCGGATCGCGCCGGCACTCGCTGACGATGTCGCCGGCGAGACGATGCAGCTTAGCGCTGGCCTCGCGTGCCCGCCGTCGCGCCGTGGTGGGCAGCCAGCGAGGGGCGCGTACCGGGCGGGTGGCGCGCGAGATCGCGTAGGACAGCGCGACCCGCAGGGGTCCGGCGACGTCGTCCGCGCGTGCCTCGAGGTCCATGCCGAGCACGGACCGGCCGAGCGCACGCAGGGTGAGCGCGCGGGACTCGGCGTCGAGGTCCACCTCGCCGCCGTCCGTCCAGGCATCGCACACCGAGTCGGCGGCTTGCGCCATGTGGCCGCCGAATTCGCGGACCCGCTGCTTGGTGAACACGGGCTGGATGGTGCGCCGGCGAGGCCGCCACGGTTCATACGGGAGGTCGGCGAGGTTGGCGCCGATGATCCGGCGCATCTCGTCGAACACCGGGCTGGTCTTGTCGACCGACCCGTCCTTGATGCTGAGGACGTCGCGCAGCGCGGCCGGCGAGGTGACGAGAACCATCGGCGGCATCAGCCAACGTGGGCCGACGGTGAACCTGGTGACCGGGCCACCGGCGTCGCGCAGTCTCTCGGTGCCCGTGCTGAATTCCTTGACGGCTTTGAGGCGCTGGCGCAACGGCATCGGGTTCACCGGCGCCAGCGGCAACGATTCGAGGCCACCGGTGGATGGGGCCTGAGTCACGTGGTCCTCCACTATTTCACTGAGGAACGAAAGTGTACCGATCGAGTCCGGGTTTAATGATGGGGGCGTAAACGGGCGTGGGAAGAAGGTTTCGTCGATGGGGATTCGACCGCTGTGGCGGATACCGGGCATCGTTGTGCGCGAGCGGCGGCATTCGCCGGGGCGCGAGCGCATTCCCGAACCGATGGTGATGGACGACGCCGAATCCGTCGCCTATTTCCACGCCGGTGGCGGGGCGAACCCGGGAATGCGTGCAGTGTATGACCTGTGTGCCCGGGCGCTGGATGTGATGCTCCCGCCGGGTGGCCGGCTCCTGGATCTCGGCATCGGTTCCGGGCGTGCGCTGAGCGCGGTGCTGCGCCGGCGCCCGGACATCATGGCCGTCGGTGTCGATCTGGCTCCCAACATGCTGGCGACAGCGCGAGATCTGTTCGCAGCCGAGGGGCTCGACCGGCGGGTGGAACTGGTGCAGGCGGATATCACCGCGCTGCCGGATTCGCTTGCTGCCGGGCCGTGGGATGCGGTGTCGTGCATGTGGACTCTGCACCAACTGCCAGACGTTCAGGTGTTGGGCGCCGCCTTGCGGCAGATCGCCGCCGTCCGGTGCGATAGCGGAGCAGCCTTGTGGATCTCCGATTTCGCTCGACTGAAAGACCCGTCGGCGTGCCCGGCCATGCTGCAATGTGTCGATCCGGATTCACCTGCGGGCCTGCGGCAGGATGCGATCGCCAGCGAGGCCGCGGCGTTCACCCGTGAGGAGCTGTCGGCGCAGCTCGCGGCCGCGGGACTCGGAGGCTTGAGTTCAGGCCACGCGACGCCGTTGCCGTACCTGCAGGCCTATTGGGCGTTCGGCGCAAACGGCAAACCTGAGCCCGTTGGTCACCGCTATTCCGCACTCCGCGGCCAAACTCGCCGCGAGGCGGCACTGCTGCGCTGGGGCTTCACCGCGAAGCCGTTCTGAATCGCTGAACTCCGCAGCGGCTGTTAGCTTTCGGCGCAGCGCACGTGGCGTACTAGGGCGCGTTGCCCAGTAACGCCTCGACTTTGACGAGCGAGCTCCGGTCGCCACCCAACACTCGATTTCCCACGTCTGCGATGGCGTGTTCGTGCGCGAGAACATAGTCGAAAAATGCGGCGGGCGGTGCTTCGGTGAACTGCTTCGCCAGAGGTTCAAAGCACCGCATGAATGGTCGCGTGCCCTTGACTAGGGCCAGCATCTGGGTCCAGCGTGGAAGGACCGCAATTGGTGAAGTGGTGTGTAGCAGAAGGCGATCATGCGGCAGCCGGCGACACCATTGCCGAGATTGAGACCGACATGGCGACAGTAGAATATCCAGGCGCAGTTTCCGGGCGCGTGATGTAGCTGCTGAAAAGTGAGCGGACTACCGTAGGTGTGGTGGATGCTTTGGGTTCGATTTCAGTGACAACTGATCCAAACCTAGAATAATTCGCTTCGCATCAGATACGTACCGTGGCCCTCCGTGATGAGGCCATTTTGAAACGTGATCACTTCGTTGACAAGATGCCCCTAATGATTCTTGTAATTAATGACCGTGGTATCGACGCCCTGATAGACAGCCTCAGGCGTGAAGTGCAGGTCTGGAATGACGTTTAGAGCGCTTTGCCAATAGACCCGCAGAGCGTCCTTTCCTCGCACGATACCATTCGTTTCGGGCAGAATTCTTGCTGCCACTGGTGAAGTAAAGTGAATATCAGCGCTGAAGAAAGTCAGGACGGATTCGACATCGTGCCTGTTCCAGGAATTAACCCAGGATTGACCGAAAGCTACTGCGTTCTCGGCGTTCATGCATTCGAAGTCGACACGGAATTTTATCGCGCACCGGATAATTGCGTGCGGTCTGTATTTGGAGACTCACGCCTGCTCAGGTTGGCGAAACTGTCCTTCGCGGAGTGCTTTGGTTACCGAATCGTCCCAGCGTTGTAATTGGGTAGCCGTGAAGAACGGCTCGCCGAGGTGGCGTTCGATATGTGGGCGCAGGACGAACGCACCTACGCGCAAGATCAGCGGATTCAACACTGCCCACAACGGATCAAGGTCGGCCCGTAGCGAGCCCTGTTCACGGAAATGGTCGCGTTGGGCCGTGCTGATAGCAACCAATCCGTCGAACACCACAGAACCGACCTCGCCGCCCTCGCATAACGCGCGCCCAAGATAGCTGATGACCAGAGGGTGATCGGTCGTCAACTGGGTCATCCGCTTGCCCGCCTCTTCCAACGCGTCCGCGGGAGCATTAGGCATACCTGCCGGACCAAGGGCTTCGCTGATTACGTGTAATACGTACTGGTCGACAGTGTTGACCAAGCAGGCCTTGGTCTTGAAATAGTGCTGCACCAACCCGATTGAGACGCTGGCATCATCGGCGACCATCCGCATCGACGTCGCGACGACGCCGTGGCTCGCAAAACTCCTCAACGCCGCGTCCCGAATCCGCTCCTCGTTAGACGGCTCCGGTGCTGGCGGCGGGTTGTGCGGGAATAGCGGTCCGAGCTCCATCGACGATCAGTGTATGCACACCACATGGTGATACAGAACGTCACTTCTGACTATTCGCGAATATTGTTATGCAATACTAACAACTTGTCCGTAGCCGAGTGGGTTCGGTGGCGAGTCGTTCGAGTTGCATGGTGCGCGACCTTGAGGAGATTGAGTCGAGTGAGCGGGCTGCTCCTTGGGGAGTCCAATCATCCATTGGCGGGGGAGGAACTAGCGTGACGGCCGATGGGTGACATGACGATTCCCGCTGCGGGCGGCATTCGCGGTTACCTGGCGGTGCCCGCTGGCGCTGGACCCTGGCCCGGCGTGGTTGTTGTCCATGACGTGCTTGGGATGACGACCGATCTAAAGCGGATCACGGAACGTTTTGCCGCCAGCGGCTACTTGGCGCTGGCCCCTGCTCTCTACGACGGGGACGGACCCAAACTGAGATGCATGATTAGCACGATCCGCGCCCACTTTACGGGGCACGGCGCCGCCTACCGCAACCTTCTGGCCGCGCGCGAACACCTGATTTCCGACAGCCGCTGCACAGGCGAAATCGGCTTGGCGGGCTTCTGCATGGGTGGAGGTTTCTGCTTGCAGTTGGGCCCTAGCGGAATGTTCAGCGCGACTGCGCCCAGCTACCCAAGTTTGCCGAATGACATCGCAAAACTCGGCCAATCATGCCCCGTCGTAGCGAGTTTCGGCTCTAACGATCCCATAGTGGCGCACGGCACCGCGGATAGACTTGAGGGTGCTCTGACGGGCGGAGGGGTACCGCATGACGTTAAGGAGTATTCTGGCGTCGGCCACAGCTTCATGAATGACCATCAGCTGCCTGCTCCGATCCGATTGGTGGCCCGGACTTTCGGAATCGCATACTCCGCGCCGGAAGCCGAAGATGCGTGGCAGCGCATCCTTTCGTTCTTTGCTAAACACCTCACGGCAACCGGAAGAGATCTCGACACCTTGGATCGGATCTGACCTCTAGACCGGAATCGTTGTGCCGGTTTCCTTTTCGGCGAACTGCACCACGCGGGCCGCCGCGTCGTAGTCGCACGCGCCGGGGGAGCGGCCGATCAGCGCAGGCTCGCCGCGCAGTCCCAGCCGGGCGCTCGCTCCGACATAGCTGCCCGGCGGGATCGGCTCGCTGATGCAGTACAGCGTCGGTGCCGCGCCTTGGTCGATGTCGTTGCCGAACCGGTCGGCCACTCCTTTGGCCACCGTGTGCGCCAGCGACATCAACGGTGAATCGGACGTCTGTGTCAGGTTGGAGGCCACCCAGCCCGGATGCACCAGTTGGGTGACGACGCCGGAGTCGGCGGCACGCAGCCGGCGGTCGAGCTCCAGACCCCACAGCATCATGACCAGCTTCGAATGGGTGTAGGCACCCATCGATGTCCACTTGCTGTGGCGCAGGTGCATGTCGTCGAGGCGAAGCGTCGCTTGGCGGTGCCCGTCGGAGGAGACGTTGATGATCTGCGAACGCACCCTGGCGAACAGCAGGTTCGTCAGGGCGAACGGGCCCAGCACGTTGGTGCCCAAGGTGGTCTCGAAGCCGTCGACGGTCTCGTGGCGCTTGTCGGTCAGGGCGCCGGCATTGTTGATGAGGATGTCGACGTCGTCGTCGAGCCGGTCACCGAAGCCTCGAACCGATGCGAGATCGGCCAGGTTCAGCTCGATCACCTCCGTCGACCCGGTGATCTCGGCGGCGCGCTGCTCGCCGAGGGCGGTGTTGCGGACGGCCATGATCACGTGCGCGCCCGCGTGGGCCAGGGCTCGCGTGGTGCCGAGGCCAACGCCGTTGGTCGCGCCTGTCACGATGATTCGCTTACCGGTGAGATTGCCGAGCCGGGCCGGCGACCACTGAGTCACGCGGGCGAGCATAGCGGCAATTCTGGACAAACAAGCCCATCTAAGCAATTGCTCTGCGATCATCGGCTTGACATGAGCGACAGTGCGCAAGCGATCACCAACCTCATCTACGTCTATGCCGAACTGATCGATGCCGGCGACCTCGACGGCGTCGCCGAGCTGTTCGCGCACGGACGTATCTGCGGTGTGGAGAACGGGCCACCAGAGACGGTTTTCGAGGGCCGGGACCGGGTGCGCGGCATGTATGAGATGGCCACCCGGCTCTACGAGGACGGGACGCCGAAGACCAAGCACAACACCAGCAATGTGCAGCTGTACATCGACGACGAGGCCGGCACCGCGCGCAGCAGGTCCTACTACTGCGTCACCCAGGCCACTCCGGAACTGCCATTGCAGGTCATCGTCACCGGGCACTATCACGACACCTTCCACCGGATCGACGGCCAGTGGTGGTTCGACTCGCGCACCATGTTCGTCGACCAGGTCGGCGACGTGAGCCAGCACCTGAAGTTCTGAGCCGATGGCCGGCACCTTTGCGATGGCGGGCGTCCTGGCCGACGCGCAGCGCAAGGAAGGGCGCAGCGAGTGGGGGCCCGGGGACTTCGCCGAACCCCTGGGCGTCCTGCTCGACGACTACCCCGGCGCGGGCCTGAACGCGATCGGTGAGCACATTCTGCGATCCGGCATCGTGCACAGCCTCCGCATGCGGTTGCGCACCCAGGCGTGGATCGAGCGCCATCCTGAGATCCTGGACGAGCAGATCGAGGCGCCCATCGTCGTGGTGGGGATGATGCGCAGCGGCACCACACTGCTGCAGCGTCTGCTCGCCGCCGACACGCGGTTGCACTGTGCCCGGGGCTGGGAGGTGGTCGAAGCCGCGCCGAAGCTTGACCACGATTTCGCCGGCATCGACCCGCGCGTCGCGATCAGTGAAGCGCGGGAGAAGAAGTCCCGCGAGCTGGCGCCCGAACTGTTCGCCATCCATCCGATGTATGCCAGGGAGGCTGAGGAAGAAATCGTCTTCTTGGCCGATGCGTTCCTGTCGCATGTTCCGGAGTCCGGTGCGCACGTGCCCAACTACCGATCTTGGCTCAACACCCAGGATTTCGCGCCTGCCTACCGGTATCTGCACCGGATGTTGCGATTCCTCCAGTGGCAGCAGCGCAGCCGCGGAATCACCGCCGGTCGCTGGGTGCTGAAATCGCCCGCCCATCTGGGGTACCTCGACTCGCTGCGCGACGAATTCCCGGGCGTGCACATCGTCCACATGCATCGCGATCCGCGTACCACCGTCGCCTCCGGCGCCAGTCTCAACGCGACCCTGCACGCCATGCACGCCGACGGCGTCGACCCGCGGCGGGTGGGTGCGCAGTGGCTGGAGCGGATGGGCTGGACCAACGACCGTGCAATGGCCGTGCGGGACAGTTGGTCCGATGAGTCCACGCGGGTCACCGACATCCAGTACGAAGATGCAGTCGCCGACCCGATCGGTCAGGTGCGCAGGGTCTACGACGCCGTCGGGTTGGAGCTGACCGACGCCGCGGCCGCCGCGATGTCCGGCTGGCTGGCCAATCGACCGCGTGAGGTCCCGCGGCCGCCGTACGACCTTGGTGCCTACGGTCTCAGTGGCGGCCAGGTCGATGAACGTTTCTCCCTGTACAACAAACGTTTTCGAAAGGACGACCAATGAGTGCCGACGACCCGGTCGCGACACCGTCGCAGCACGAGCAGGAGCTGGCCGCGCTCGAGCTGACCGAACACCCGACCGTCAAAGAGGCCTACCGGACGGTCGCGGAGAACTGGCTGAGCCGCGCCAAAGCCTCCGATGCAATGCAGGAGCGGTTCGAGGCGGCATTCGCCGAGGTGATGTTCTCGGCGGCGGTGTGGTCGTCCAACCAGGACAAGCTGCGGCCGAAGGTCAGCTGTATCACCCGGCTGGCGCATCCGGTCGGCGATCGGCAGATCCCCGGATCGCGTTGGGGCATCGATAATCCGGACACCGTATACCGGGTCATCCCGATCTCGGGAGATGAGCGCTACGAGATCCGCGGACGGGTCGGTGACCACCGGATGACCGAGAACTACTTCACGCTGTGGGACGCCAACATGGGCACCGTGGCCGTGCTCAACGGCAAGACCATGGACGTCGACAGCGACGGCAGCTACACGATCACCGTGGATTCCGAGCCGGCGAACGGTCGGCGCAACCACGTACAGACCACGTCCGAGGCGCACGAGTTCTACATCCGCGATGTGCTCTTGGACTGGGCCAGTGACGATCCCAACCACATCACCGTCGAACGTCTCGGTGGCGCGCCTGGCACGCCGGCCCGCACCCTCGACGAACAAGCCGAGGCGACCGCGGCGATGATGACGTACTTCGCGAACTTCACCGGCAAGCTCAGCCACGGCATCTACAAGATGCCGGCCAACCATTTCAACCTGGCCTGGTCGGCGGACAAGGTCGGCGCGATGAAGAACCAGGTGTATGTGATGGGCCGGTTCGACCTCGGCCCGGACGAGGCCTTCGTGGTCAACGTCAACGACGGTGGCGCCGAATACTTCACGGTTCCGTTGAGCAACGTCTGGGGCACCACGCTGAACATCGTCGATGCCACCGGCAGCCTGAACAAGGCGCAGTCGGTGCCCGACGCCGACGGCAGCTACACCTACGTGATCTCCCCGGTCGATCCCGGGGTGGCCAACTGGATCGACTCCGATGGCCTGCGGGAAGGTGTTCTCACACTGCGGATGGCTGAGTTCGCCGAGGGCGGTCCGACATCTGATCTCGGCGCAACCGGCCGCGTCGTCCCGCTCGACCGGCTCGACGACGAGGTGCCCGGCCTCGCCCGCGTCACCGCCGAACAGCGGGCCGAACAATTGGCGTCGCGGCGGCGGGCTTATCTGCGCCGGCTTCCCGAAGGCACCCCCAACGAGAGGGCCAACTGATGATGCGCTGGCTGGTCACCGGCTGCTCCACCGGCTTCGGGCGTGAAATCGCCCGTGCTGCACTGGAAGACGGCCACCAGGTATTGGTCACTGCCCGCCGCGCGGACGCCGTCACTGATTTGGTCGACGAGTTTCCGAACCTCGCTGTGGCCGCCGCGCTCAACGTGACCGACCCCGATCAGATCGCGGCGGCTGTACGCGCCGCCGAGGAGGCCTTCGGTGGTGTCGACGTTCTGGTCAACAACGCCGGCCACGGCTACTTGTCGGCGGTCGAAGAAGGCGAAGACGCCGAGGTCCGAAAGTTGTTCGACGTCAACTACTTCGGCTCCGTCGACATGATGAAGGCGGTGCTTCCCGCGATGCGGGCCCGCGGTTCGGGGCACATCGTCAACATCTCCTCGATGACCGGTCTGGTGGCCAACCCGCCCAATGCGTACTACTCGTCCACCAAGTTCGCACTCGAGGCCGTCAGCGAGGCACTGTCCGCCGAGGTGGCGCCCCTGGGCATCAAGGTGACACTGATCGAGCCGGGAGCGTTCCGGACCGACTGGGCATCGCGCTCGATGAAGGAGTCCGGTGCCCCGATCACCGAGTACGCCGACGTGGCCGCCCGCAAGGACCTGATCAAGCAGTTCGCCGACCATCTACCGGGCGACCCGCGCAAGGTCGCCGAAGCCGTTCTGATGGTGACCAAGCTGGACGAGCCGCCGCTGCGGCTGCTGCTGGGCCGAGATGTCCTGAAGGCGATGCGGGACAAGATCGCTGCTCTGTCGGCGTCGATCGATCAGTGGGAAGCGGTCACCAAGGACGTCAACTTTCCCAGTTGACCTTTCGCCCAAACCGACATACCGCGGCCAAACTGGATCGCGACATCTCGTCGATCTGGATGCTCAACTCCACAGGGTGACATGGACTTTCGGCCGAAATCGGGTGACGCCGACTCCGGTGCCGCGGATCATGGCCTGCGTGCAACGCGGGGTGGTGATGAAGTTGAGCAGTTCGGTCACCGCGGGCTGACGCGCCGCCACCGGTAACGTCGACGCGCTCCACTCGCCGGACAGCTGCAGCCCCGATCCCTTGACATGTACCAATCGGCCTGCCGACAGGTCCTTGCCGACGGCGAAGCCGACCGCCAGCGACACCCCGCCCACCCGCTGAACCTCCTCGAGGGCGGCGGCGTCGCTCTGGAATATCCGCTGATTGGCCTCAGGAATCGCCAAAGTGCGCAACACCGAGGCGATTTCACCGTCGACGCCGCCGGCCGATGGCCCCAGCATCCACTGTTGTTCGCGCAGCAGCCCCGCGGTGGGTGCGCCCGAGGCCAGCGGACTACCGGGCGAGGCGACGGTGATGATCTGGTACTTCAGAAACGGCCGCACGGTGAGGGCGGCGCCGGACTCCGCCGGGGCGGGACCGAGCGCGATGTCGACGGCCCTGGACTCGATAAGATCGCGGAAACGGCTCGTCGGGTGGACGCTCAGCTCCACCGACAGGTCGTCGGCCCGCGACGAGAACAGTTCGATGAGCCCCGGCGCCGCATGCTCGGCGAACGCGCTCGATGCCGCGATCCGCAACAGCCGCCGACCGTGCGCGGCTTCGGTCACCTCGATCGCGGTCTGCTGCTGCAGGCCGAGGATCTCGATGGCTCGGCTGGCCAACCGCAAACCGCCCGGAGTGAAGGCCAGCCCGGCGGAGGTCCGGCTGAACAATGGATCGTCGAGTTCCTTGCGCAGCTGTGCGACATGCATCGAGATGCCGGCGTCGGAAACGCCCAACTCTTCGGCGGCTGCACGCACAGATCCCAATCGAACGACGGCCGAGAAGGCCCGAAGTTGCGCCGGTGTCACGAAATCAGCCTACGTTTGGAGTCGTGCAAGACGTTCTCGCGGAGCTGGCGGCGATCTGGCGGACCGGTGCCACCGCCGGCCTGGGCACAGTGGTGCGTACGTTCCGCTCGGCGCCGCGTCAGCCCGGGGCGGCCATGGTGGTGGCGCCGGACGGCTCGGTAAGCGGCTCGGTATCGGGCGGCTGTGTGGAAGGCGCGGTGTACGAGTCGGCCACCGAGGTGGTGGCCACCGGCATGCCGCGCCTGGAGCGCTACGGGGTCAGCGACGACGACGCCTTCGCCGTCGGACTCACCTGCGGTGGCGTCCTGGACATCTTCGTCGAGCCGGTATCGCAGCGCCGCTTCCCGCACCTGGACCAGGTGATCGACGCCATTGCCGAACACCGGCCGGTGGCGATCGCCACGGTCATCACCCATCCCGACCCGGATTGGCTGGGCCGCAGGCTGGTTCTGCAACCGGAGACCGTCGACGGCACGCTCGGGTCCGATCGCGCCGACGCCGCGGTCACCGACGACGCCCGCGGCCTGCTGGCCGCCGGGCGCAGCGACGTCCTCACCTACGGCCCCGACGGACAACGTCGCGGCGAGGGCATGGAGGTGTTCGTCGCAAGCCACGCGCCGCGGCCCCGGATGTTGGTGTTCGGGGCGATCGACTTCGCCGCCGCGGTCGCGCAGCAAGGTTCGTTCCTCGGTTATCGGGTCACGGTGTGCGATGCCCGCGGCGTGTTCGCCACGCCTGCCCGGTTTCCTACCGCCGACGAGGTGGTCGTGGACTGGCCGCACCGCTACCTGGCCGCGCAAGCGGAGGCCGGCGCCCTCGATGCCCGCACCGTGATCTGCGTGCTCACCCACGACGCCAAGTTCGACGTGCCGTTGCTGGAGGTGGCCCTGCGCCTCGACGTCGGTTACATCGGCGCGATGGGATCGCGGCGCACGCACGACGACCGGCTGAGCAGACTGCGAGAGGCGGGGCTGACCGAAGCGGAACTCAGCAAACTCGCCAGCCCGATCGGACTGGACCTCGGCGCTCGCACGCCCGAGGAGACAGCGGTGTCGATCGCCGCGGAGATCATCGCCCGCCGATGGGGTGGCAGGGGACTGCCGCTGTCGGATGTGGGCGGACGGATTCATCACGACGACGACGGTAGCCCGCTGCCCGCTGGGCAGTTAAGTGATCACTTAAGTCGCTATTGACGGACCTGTCTGACCGGCAGACACTGAGGTCCCCTTCGGCGGACGTGAGGTCGGTCACATGCAAGTTCCTGGTCCCTTCGAATACGAACGAGCCACCAGCGTCGACCACGCCGTCGGCCTGCTGGACCGGCTCGGGGACGGCGCGTTCGTCGTCGCCGGCGGGCACAGCCTGCTGCCGATGATGAAGTTGCGCATCGCCAACCCTGAGTACCTGATCGACATCAACGACCTCGCCGGCGAACTCGGCTACGTGACCGTGGAACCCACGCTGGTCCGGCTCGGTGCGATGACGCGGCACCGGGAGGTGCTCGATTCCGCCGCTCTCTTCGAGGTCTGCCCCATCTTCGCCGACGCCGAACGGGTGATCGCCGACCCGGTGGTTCGCAACCGCGGCACGGTCGGGGGATCGCTGTGTCAGGCCGACCCCGCCGAGGACCTGTCGACGGTGTGCGAGATCCTCGACGCGGTGATCGTGGCGCGGGGGCCGGCCGGCCGGCGGGAGATCGGCATCGATGACTTCATCCTCGGACCGTACGAGACCGCGCTGGCGCACAACGAGATCCTGACCGAGGTGCGAGTCCCGGTACGCCACAACACCTCCAGCGCGTACGCCAAGGTGGAGCGCCGCGTCGGGGACTGGGCGGTCGCCGCGGCAGGCGCCGCGGTGACGCTCGACGGGGACCAGATCGTCGCCGGGCGGGTGGGGTTGACCGCGGTCAATGCCGACGCCGACGGGCTGTCCGCGGTCCGCGATGCGTTGGCCGGCGCCCCGGCGACGGAGGAGACGTTCGCCAGGGCAGGCCAACTGGCGGCCGTGGCCTGTGAGCCCGCCACCGACCAGCGTGGCACAGCCGACTACAAACGCCACCTGGCCTCCGAGCTGACCATTCGTACGCTTCGTATCGCAGTCGAGCGTGTCCGCAATGAGCCCGGCTCCCGCGGAAAGGGGAGGACCAACTGATGCACGTCACCATGACCGTCAACGGCGAGCAGGTCAGCGCCGAGATCGAACCCCGGGTGCTGTTGGTGCACTTCCTACGCGATCAGTTGCGGCTCACCGGAACCCATTGGGGTTGTGACACGTCGAACTGCGGCACTTGCGTGGTGGCGGTGGACGGTGAACCGGTCAAGTCGTGCACGATGCTGGCCGCGATGGCCGGTGGTCACGACATCCGCACGGTGGAAGGACTGGCCGACGGCGCCACGCTGGACCCTGTGCAGGAAGGCTTCATGCAGTGCCACGGCCTGCAGTGCGGGTTCTGCACCCCGGGCATGATGATCACCGCGCGGACGCTGCTCGACCGCAACCCCAACCCGACCGAAGACGAGATCCGCGAAGCCATTTCGGGGCAGATCTGCCGGTGTACCGGATACACCACGATCGTCCGGTCCGTCCAATGGGCCGCAGCGCATTCCGGGCAGGAGGTCCAGGCGTGACCACCGTTGAGCGCAGGCCTGAGGACACCGCCGACAACAACCAGAAGCCGTGCGGCTACGGACGGATGCTGCGCAAAGAAGACCCCCGATTCATCCGTGGCCGCGGCAATTACGTCGATGACGTGCAACTGCCCGGAATGCTGCACCTGGCGATCCTGCGGTCGCCCTACGCGCACGCCACGATCAACAGCATCGACACCACCGCCGCTCAGGCCCATCCCAAGGTCAAGGCCGTCGTCACAGGCGCTGATCTCGCCGAGAAGGGGCTGGCGTGGATGCCCACGCTGTCCAACGACGTGCAAGCCGTACTGGCCACCGACAAGGTGCGTTTCCAGGGGCAGGAAGTGGCGTTCGTCGTCGCCGAAGATCGCTACTCTGCGCGAGATGCGTTGGAGCTCATCGACGTCGACTACGGACCCCTTGATCCGGTGATCGATGTGCGCACCGCACTCGACCCATCGGTGCCGGTGATCCGTACGGATCTCGACGGTAAGACCGATAACCACTGCTTCGACTGGGAGACCGGGGACGCCGCTGCCACCGAGGCGGCCTTCGCCAAGGCCGACGTCGTGGTCAAGCAGGAAATCGTCTATCCCAGAGTGCATCCCGCGCCGATGGAGACCTGTGGCGCGGTCGCCGACCTGGACCCGGTGACCGGAAAGCTGACGTTGTGGTCGACCACCCAGGCCCCACACGCGCACCGCACGCTCTATGCCCTGGTCGCGGGCCTGCCCGAGCACAAGATCCGTATCATCGCCCCCGACATCGGTGGCGGCTTCGGCAATAAAGTGCCGATCTACCCCGGATACGTCTGCGCGATCGTGGGTTCGCTGCTTCTGGGCAGGCCGGTCAAATGGATGGAGGACCGCAGCGAGAACCTGACCTCCACCGGATTCGCCCGGGACTACATCATGGTCGGGGAGATCGCGGCCACCAGCGACGGCAAGATCCTGGCGATCCGTTCCTCGGTGCTCGCCGACCACGGTGCGTTCAATGGTGTTGCCGCACCGGTCAAGTACCCCGCAGGCTTCTTCGGGGTGTTCACCGGCAGCTACGACATCGAAGCCGCGTACTGCCACATGACCGCGGTCTACACCAACAAGGCACCCGGCGGCGTGGCCTATGCGTGTTCGTTCCGCATCACCGAGGCCGTGTACTTCGTCGAACGGCTGGTCGACTGCCTGGCATTCGAGCTGAAGATGGACCCGGCGCAGCTGCGACTGGCGAATCTGCTTCGTGCCGAGCAGTTTCCGTACAAGTCGAAGACCGGTTGGTTGTACGACTCGGGTGACTACGAGGCGACCATGCGGCTGGCCATGGACATGATCGGCTATGACCAACTCCGTGCCGAACAGGCCGAGAAGCGGGCCCGCGGCGAACTGATGGGCATCGGTATGTCGTTCTTCACCGAGGCGGTGGGCGCCGGGCCGCGCAAGGACATGGACATCCTCGGCCTGGGCATGGCCGACGGGTGCGAACTGCGCATTCACCCGACCGGTAAAGCGGTGCTGCGACTTTCGGTTCAGACGCAGGGGCAGGGCCACGAGACGACCTTCGCCCAGATCGTCGCCGAGGAACTCGGCATTCCGCCGGACGACATCGAAGTGGTGCACGGCGACACCGATCAGACCCCGTTCGGTCTGGGCACGTACGGCAGCCGGTCCACCCCGGTGTCTGGTGCGGCAGCTGCCTTGGTGGCACGCAAGATTCGCGACAAGGCCAAGATCATCGCCTCCGGCATGCTCGAGGCGTCGGTGGCAGACCTGGAATGGGACAAGGGCTCCTTCCGCATCAAGGGCGACCCGGCGGCGGCGGTGACCATCCAGGACATCGCGATGCGTGCGCACGGCGCGGGCGATCTGCCCGAAGGCCTCGAAGGCGGGCTGGATGCCGAAGTCTGCTACAACCCGGAGAACCTGACCTATCCGTACGGCGCGTACTTCTGCGTCGTCGACGTGGACCCCGGAACCGCTGTGGTGAAGGTTCGCCGATTCCTGGCGGTCGACGACTGCGGTACCCGGATCAATCCGATGATCATCGAAGGTCAGGTGCACGGCGGCATCGTCGACGGAATCGGTATGGCCCTGATGGAGATGATCGCCTTCGACGAGGAAGGCAACTGCCTGGGTGGCTCGCTGATGGACTACCTGATCCCGACCGCGGTCGAAGTGCCGCACCTGGAGACCGGGCACACCGTCACGCCCTCGCCGCATCACCCGATCGGCGCCAAGGGGGT
Source organism: Mycolicibacterium aromaticivorans JS19b1 = JCM 16368 (assembly GCF_000559085.1). Classification (NCBI taxonomy): domain Bacteria; kingdom Bacillati; phylum Actinomycetota; class Actinomycetes; order Mycobacteriales; family Mycobacteriaceae; genus Mycobacterium; species Mycolicibacterium aromaticivorans. The sequence continues at coordinate 3,225,387 of NZ_JALN02000001.1, forward strand.
CGGCGAGTCTGCCACCGTCGGTTCGCCGCCGGCAGTCGTCAACGCAGTGGTGGATGCCTTGGCACCCTTCGGTGTTCGCCATGCCGACATGCCCTTGACGCCGTCGCGGGTGTGGGAGGCCATGCAAGGCCGCGCGACCCCACCGATCTAGCCGAGAATGCCGATGACCATCTCCGAGCGAGCCAGACAGCTGCTGTACGCGCGCACGCCCTTCGTGCATGCCACAGTGGTGCGCGCGCAGCCGCCGACGTCGGCCCGCGCCGGCGACGAGGCGATCCTGCTCGCCGACGGCACGATCGAAGGGTTCGTCGGCGGTGAATGCGCGCAGAACTCCGTGCGCAAGGCTGCTCTCGGCGCGCTGCAGGCCGGCGAAAGCGTGCTCCTGCGGGTGTTGCCCGACGGTGACGTCCACTTTCCCGACGCCCCGGGTGCCAGTGTGGTGGTCAACCCGTGCCTGTCCGGCGGAGCGCTGGAAATCTTTCTGACACCGCAGCTTCCGGCACCCATGGTGCACATCTGCGGCGCTGCGCCCATCGCCGAAGATCTGGCTCGGGTGTGCGGTGTGCTCGGCTACCAGGTTCGCCGTGACGATGTGCCGAACTTCGAGGGCGCCACCGCCGTCGTCATCGCGACCCACGGCGGCGCCGAAGCCGAAACCATCCGCGCGGCACTCCGCGCCGGCGTCGGCTACGTCGGCCTGGTGGCCAGCCGCGTCCGGGGGGCGTCGGTGCTGGAATCTCTTGATCTCGACGATGCCGAGCGGGCCCGGGTGCACACACCTGTGGGGTTGCCCATCGGCGCCAAGACCTCCGCCGAGATCGCGGTGTCGATTGCCGCGGAGGTGATCGCCGGTATCCGCCGCGACGGGCTGCCGGTGTCACCGCGGCAGGACCGACCGACCACCGTCGTCGACCCGGTGTGCGGGATGACGGTTGCCGTCCAGCCGGATACACCGCACCTGCAGATCGGGGACCAGGACTACTGGTTCTGCTGCCCACGCTGTCGGAGCAGTTTCGCGGCTGGGCAGGCATGAGGTTCACCGGCACCGACAACGTCGTCCGTCGTTTCGACGAACACGGCTATCTGCTCGACGACGGCACCGCCTCGGCGTTCTACCTCGCCGCTGCACTGAACCGACCGCTGCTCCTCGAGGGCGAGCCCGGAGTCGGAAAAACCACAGCCGCGAAAGCCCTTGCAGCCGTGCTGAATACGTCACTGATTCGATTGCAGTGTTATGAGGGCCTGACGGCGGCCGAGGCGCTCTACGACTGGAACTACCAGCGACAGCTGCTCGCCATCAAACTCGCGGAATCCCGCGGAGCGGCAATCGAAGAATCCGATCTCTACAGCGAGGCCTATCTGGTGGACCGGCCGATCCTGGCCTGCGTCCGCCATCGGGGCCAGGCCCCACCGGTGCTGTTGATCGACGAAATCGACCGTGCTGACGACGAATTCGAGGCCCTGCTGCTGGAATTCCTCGGCGAATCCGCAGTGACGGTCCCCGAACTCGGCACGTTCGTGGCCCAGCAGCCGCCGGTGACGGTGCTCACCTCCAATCGCAGCCGCGATCTGCACGATGCATTGCGTCGGCGTTGCCTGTACCACTGGATCGACTATCCCCAGCCGGCCCGGGCAGCAGCCATCGTGCGCCGAAGCGTCCCCGGCGCGACCGAGCCTCTGATCGAGCACGCCACCCAATTCGTCGGCAGGGCCAGAGAGCTGGATCTGGACAAGCCACCCGGGGTCGCCGAGACCATCGACTGGGTGGCCGCGCTGGTCATCCTGGGGGTCGGCGATCTGGTGGACCCAACCGCCCTGGCAGGCTTGAGCACACTGGCGAAGACCCCCGACGACAGCGCAGCACTGCGCGATGCGTTCAACGAGTACCGCGGCCAGCTGGCCACCGGATGAGGAGAGTCCATGAAGATCGACAACGAGTTCACCGTCAGCGTCCCGATCGCGCAGGCCTGGGAGGTCCTCAGCGACATGGAGCAGGTGGTCCCGTTGATGCCGGGTGCCCAGCTCACCGGGCGTGAGGGCGAGGATTTCCTCGGCAAGGTCAAGGTCAAGGTCGGCCCGGTGACCAGCGAGTTCAGCGGCAAGGCCCATTTCGTCGAGCGCGACGCGGCCCAGCACCGCGCTGTCGTCGACGGCCGCGGTAAAGAAGCCCGCGGCACGGGCAATGCCGCCGCCACCGTCGTCCTGCAGCTGCACGAGTCCGGTGACCACACCCGGGTGACCGTCGAAACCGACCTGAAGATCGTCGGCAAGCTGGCTCAGTTCGGTAGCAGCATGCTCCAGCAGGTATCGGAGAAACTGCTCGGCCAGTTCGTCGACTCGCTGGAGGCCAAGCTGGTCGCCGGTGAAGGCGAGTCGGCCGCGGCGAGCGTCGTGGAAACCCCGGCTACCCCGGGTGCGCAGGCTCTCGGCGCCCCGGCCGCCACCGCGACACCACGGGTCGCCCCTGCTGCCGAACCCGAGCCCATCGACCTGCTCCAGTTGGCCGGCGGCACGTCGGTCACCAAGTACGCGGCGGCCGCTGTCGCTGCTCTGGTGCTGCTGATCCTCGTCGTCGTCCTGCGCCGGCGGCACACCGAGTGACCACCCCCGCGCTGCTGCGCGGAGTCGACCTGGCCGCGTTCGCGGCCGCACTGGTCGCCCGCCTGCGCGCCGGTGGTGTGACGGTCGCGGCCAGCGGCCCCGCCGCCTTCGTCGCCGCCATGCGTGAGCTGGTTCCGACGTCGCGGACCCAGCTCTACTGGGCAGCCCGCCTGACCCTGGTGAACCGCGTCGAAGACCTTCCGCCTTTCGATGCCGTCTTCGAGGCGGTGTTCGCCGACGCCGTCCTGCCCGTCGATCCGGTGAGTCTGCGAGCGCAACGAGGGGCGACCGCCACCCCTGTTCCTGCGGCCGGTCACCGCGACGACACTGGTCCCCACGCCGAGGGATTGCCGTGGGCGACCCGACCGCCGTCGCTACGGGGTGCCGAGCCGGTGGGTGACGCTGCCCCGATTCCCGACGTGTTGCCCAGCCGGATCGTGGCGCGTGCGGAGGAGCCGTTCGAGACGTTCGACGAGGCCGACCTGCGCGCGATCGGGACCTGGTTGGAGCGCGCGCTCACGGCCTGGCCGACGCGGCGAACTCTGCGCACCGAATCGAGTCGGCACGGCAAGCGCATCGATCTTCGCGCCACCATGCGCGCCTGCCGCAGCACCGGGTGGGAGCCCGTGGTGCTGGCCAGGACGCGGCCGCGCCGCAGGCGACGCCGATTGGTGTTGGTCTGCGACGTCAGCCGGTCGATGCAGCCGTATGCGGCGATCTATCTGCATCTGATGCGGGCGGCGGCGTTGCGTCAGGCGGGCTTTCACCCCGAGGTTTTCGCGTTCTCGACGACGCTGACCAGGCTGACTGCGGTCTTGGCCCATCGCGCCCCCGAGGTCGCGCTGGCCAAAGCGAACGCCAAGGTCACCGATCGATACGGGGGCACCCAGCTGGGCCGCTCTATCGCGGACCTGCTGGCGCCACCCCACGGTGCCGCCCTGCGCGGCGCGGTGGTGATGATTGCCTCCGACGGCTGGGGCGCCGATGCGCCCGAGGTCGTCGACCAAGCATTGGCGCGGCTCAAGCGCCGTGCGGCGCAGCTGATCTGGCTCAACCCGCGGGCGGCGGCACCGGGCTTTCAGCCCCTCGCCGGCTCGATGGCCGCCGCGTTGCCGTACTGCGACGTCTTCCTGCCGGCGAACTCACTGGCCGGCATTGAGGAGCTTTTCGCGGCGCTGGCCGCTGTGGAAAATCGGAGCGGGTTTACGGGACGGCTTTGTCCTGCGGTGCGGCGACCATGATCGGGCCGCTCATGGTCCCGTCGACGGCCGACTTGTAGTCGCCCTGGGTGCCATCGGCGTCGATCTTGGCGCCGCCGGCACCGCTGTCGCCGTCCTGCACGGCAAACGTTGTAGTGGGGCTGCCGGCCGACGCGACGCCGATCCCGCCGAAGAGTGCGGCCATGCCGATGCCCGCCGAAGCTAGGAGTCCACTGAAGATGATCTTGACCATTTGCTGTGACCTTTCATGCGATCAGCGCAAACTAACGGGCATTGCTGTGAGAATCGCTGTGCAGAAGCTGGGAGTCCGCTTGGGCGCCAGCCGCGAGCGCCCCCCGAGCTGCGACGAGGGACCTTTGTCAGCAATGCGGAGGACATTGGCTGACCACCACGGCAAATAGGCGCGACGGGCGTGTGCCGGCCCCCGGGCCTGCGCCGCGATCTAGGCTCCGACGCGCCTACGACTCGGCAACCGGGTCGGCCGCTTTGGAGGATCTGCGGCGCTTGTACCACTCCCAGATCATCGGGCTGATCGACGCGACCGCGATGAGGATGAAGATCGGTTCCAGGAGCTTCTGGATGATCGCGAACTGCCCGAGCCCGTAGCCGAGCAGCGTCAGGCCGACGCCCCAGAGCACCGCACCGATGACGTTGTAGAGCGTGAAGACCGTGTACTTCATCTTCGCCGCGCCTGCGGTGATCGGGGCCAGGGTGCGCACGATGGGTACGAAACGAGCGAGCACGATCGCGAACGGCCCGCGCTGCTCGAAGAAGAGATGCGCTTCGTCGAGGTAGCGCTGCTTGAGGATCCGCGCGTTCGGTTTGAACATGGCGGTGCCCAAGAAGCGGCCGACGACGTAGCCTACCTGGCCGCCGAGTACGGCGGCGAGGGGGATGAACAGCAGCAGCTGCCACAGCTGGAAGTCGGCGTTGACGTCGGCGCCCTGTGCGGCGGTCCCGGCGGCGAGCATGCCCGCCACGAACAGCAGGGTGTCGCCGGGCAGCACGGGGAAGAGCACGCCGGACTCGATGAAGACGACGACCAGGATGCCGACCAGAGCCCAGGTGCCGAACTGCTCGATCAGCTTCAGCGGGTCGAGGAAGTCGGGCATGAGCGCCAGGGTGGTGGTGGTCACGAGGCCCAAGGGTACCGGTGACCGCCGAGACGTCACTGTCAGCGACCTGTGCCAGTCGATCGGCTTCTTGTCATACTGACCTCGTCAGCCGGACAGTCGGAAGGAAGTGCCATGCCCATCGCCACGCCCGAGGTCTACGCCGAGATGCTGGGCCGCGCCAAGGAGCACTCGTTCGCGTTCCCGGCAATCAACTGCGTGGGTTCGGAGAGCATCAACGCGGCGATCAAGGGCTTCGCCGACGCCGGCAGTGACGGCATCATCCAATTCTCTACCGGCGGAGCTGAATTCGGGTCCGGGCTCGGTGTCAAGGACATGGTCACCGGCGCGGTGGCCCTCGCTGAGTTCGCCCACGTCGTCGCCGCCAAGTACCCGATCACGGTCGCGTTGCACACCGACCACTGCCCCAAGGACAAGCTCGACGGCCTGGTTCGTCCGCTGCTCGCGATCTCCGCAGAACGCGTCGGCAAGGGGCAGAACCCGTTGTTCCAGTCGCACATGTGGGACGGCTCGGCGGTCCCGATCGACGAGAACCTGTCGATCGCGCAGGAACTGCTCAAGCAGGCCGCCGCCGCCAAGATCATCCTTGAGATCGAGATCGGTGTGGTGGGCGGTGAAGAGGACGGCGTCGAGGCCGAGATCAACGAGAAGCTGTACACCTCGCCGGAGGACTTCGAGAAGACCATCGAGGCGCTCGGCGCCGGTGAACAGGGCAAGTACCTGCTGGCCGCGACATTCGGCAACGTGCACGGCGTCTACAAGCCGGGCAACGTGGTGCTCAAGCCCGAGGTACTGGCCGAGGGCCAGCGGGTGGCCTCGGCCAAGCTCGGTCTGCCCGAGGGGTCCAAGCCGTTCGACTTCGTCTTCCACGGCGGCTCGGGTTCGCTGAAGTCCGATATCGAGGATTCACTGAAGTACGGCGTGGTCAAGATGAACGTCGACACCGACACCCAGTACGCCTTCACCCGCCCGCTGGCCGCGCACATGTTCACCAACTACGACGGGGTGCTCAAGATCGACGGTGAGGTGGGCAATAAAAAGGTCTACGACCCGCGCAGCTACCTCAAGAAGGCCGAGGCTTCGATGGCCGAGCGCGTCGTCGAAGCATGCAACGACCTGCACAGCGCCGGCCGGTCCGTGTCAGCCGGCTAGTAGTGATTTCGGCGCGTTTTCCGTTCGTTCAGCGGCGGTTAGCGCACCGGAATCACTCAGGACGCCTGGCAGATCTTCCACTGGTTGTCGCGGAACTGCAGGTCGAAACTGCGGGTCGATCGCGTCGACGGGTCGAACGCCATGAACGACGTGACGTTGGCCTCGGCGTGGTCGCCGTTGACGACGATCTCGTCGATGCTGGCCACCACCGGGTACTGCCGGGCCGCGGCCACCCGCGCGTGGGTGTCCGACCAGGCTGCGTCGTCGTACTTGACGTAGCTGTCCCTGGTCTGGCCGCAGGTGATACCGCGCAGGGCGGCCAGGTCGCCGTTCTGCACGGCGGTGTCGAAGTTCTGGATGGTCGCGCGGACCATGTTCTCCTGCGACGCCTTTGCCGAGTCGTTGCGGGTGAGCAGGACGGTGACGAGCACCGCGATCGCGGCCAGCGCGGCGATCACCGCGATCACCGCGAGCACGAAAGCCCAGCTGCGCCTGCGGGTCGCCGGCGGGCGCGGCGGGATGGCCTGCGGGCCCGTCCGGGGCGGCCCCGACGCCGGGAAGACTTCGGTCGGCGTGGAGAAGATCTCGGTTTCCGGATCGGGCTCGCGATGGATGATCTGCGTCGACCCCGCATCGAATCCTGGTGCGGTGAAACGACGTTCGGCCGGCGGCTCGGTGGCCCTGAACACCTCGGTGGCCGGGTCGGTCTCCTGAGGAGCCTGCTCGTCGCCGGCGGGCGCGACGGGTCCGGTGACCTCGTCGTGGTCGGGCCCGGATGGGTTCGACATGTGGTGCTGCCGTCCTCCTGAAGTACTGGTGCTTCTGACCCTAACCGTTGGGTCCGGCCATCGGCGGGCGGCGGCACCGGCACAATAGGGCAATGACATCGTTTGGTGACCTTCTGGGCCCCGAGCCCGTGCTGCTGCCTGGGGATATCGAGGCCGAAGCGGAACTGCTGGCCGGGGAGAAGGCGGCCATCGTCGCCGCGGCGCACCCTACCGCGTCGGTGGCGTGGGCGACCCTGGCCGAGGAAGCGCTGGCCGATGACAAGGCGATCACCGCCTACGCCTACGCCAGGACGGGCTACCACCGTGGGCTGGACCAGTTGCGCCGCAACGGCTGGAAGGGTTTCGGTCCCGTCCCGTATCGCCACGAGCCGAACCGCGGCTTCCTGCGCTGTGTCGCGGCGCTGGCCCGGGCCGCCGACGCCATCGGGGAGACCGACGAGTTCGCCCGCTGCCTGGACCTGCTCGACGACTGCGATCCGGCGGCGCGCGTCGAACTCGGTCTGGCCTAACGGTCCTGGGCCAGCGACTGACGCAGTTCGGTGACCTCGTCGGCCAGGAACGGCAGGGGATCGCCGCGCTCGGGCGCTGCAGCACCGGTGCGCACCGCGGTTGCGAGCGCACCAAGCGCCTCGACGTGCTGCTGTGCTGATCGGCCGCCGAACAGCAAGCGGCCGAACTCGACGCCGTCAGCGCGGTGCTCGATGGTCCAGCAGGCCGCGATCGTGCGGTAGGCCAGCTGCTCGGTCGCGGTCACCGCAGGCAACAACTGCTCGGCAGCTTCCCGCTGCCGTACCGACCCCGCCCTCGCGGCCTCGTCGGATTCCATCAGCGCGATCGTGGCGATCTGCAGATCCCGTCGGGCCGCGCGTGCCGCCAGCCCGACGGTGTCACCGGCTGCTACGTAGGGGAGCACTTGCGCGGCCGCGTCCAGGGTGCGCGCTATCGCGTCGGTCAAGCGGGTCGACTCCTGCCAGCGGACAGCCACCAGGTAGACGGCCACCCCGATCGCGCATCCGATCAGCGTGTCGATGCCGCGCGCCAGCAGAAGGTGCGCGACGTCGACCGTATGCGTGCCCGACGAGATGGTCAGCGCCGCAGTGGTGATGAAAACCGTTGCGAGCGCGTAGTTCCGGACCACCAGAACCTCGATGACGAAGTTCAGCAGTGCCAGCAGCAGCACCAGCCACAGGTCGTGCGGGTGTAGCGACAGGATCAACGCGGCCAGCGCGAGGCCCACCCAGGTGCCCAGCAGCCGCTCGCCGCCGCGGCGCAGCGTGCGGCTGCGATCGGTGCCCTGATGCAGCACCAGCACCGCGGCGGCCATCGCCCAGTACGCGTGATCGACGCCGAGGGCCATCGCCGCGGCACCGGACAGCAGGGCGCCGACCGCGACGCGCTGCATGATGTGGCGGACCGGCGACCCCGGGCTGATCGCGCGGCGCAGCACGGTGAGCACGGGCGGACTGCCCAGCGGTATCCGGTCGGCGTCGCGGGTGGCGACGTCCTCTGGCGGCGACTGCAGCGTGCCGAGTCGGCGGGCCAGTGCGGCGGTCTCGGGAGCTGCGGCGGCGCCCTGCGCGGCGGCGGTCACCGCGGTCGTGAACAACACATGCACCGAGTGGTTGGCGGCGCGCAGCCGGTGCAGGACGCTACTCGGGCTGGCTTGCAGCGGTTGGTAATTCACCAGCACGCTCCACGAGCGGTGCAGCGCGGCGGCCGCGCGGTGGCGGGCGGCGCGTTCCCGCGGCGAGTTCGCGGCCTCGATGTAGTCGGCGACGGCCTCGGCGGCGGCCGCGACCGCGGCACGCTCGGGCTTGCGAAAATGGACGAGCGCCCCGGCCATCTGAACCAGCCATGCCACCGCGCCCCCGGCGAGCACCAGCAACCCCAGCGTCCAGGGTGTCAAATGGGCTGCGGAGGCACCGATTCCGGCGGCGCAGGCAACGACGAAGATGTACGCCCCGGGTGGTCCGACGGCCAGTGCGTTGCACAGCCACACCGCGGCGACGGCGACCAGTGACACCATCAGCACCCCGAACCACGGCACCTGGGCCGACCACCCGCCCAGGGCGACGGCCGCTGCCAAAGACATCGCGACAGTCGCAAGCTCGATACCGCGGTTGGCGTAGGGCCGGTCGCCGCCGAATCGGGACGTGAACGCGCCGAGGGTGGCGATCAGTCCGGAGCCCATGACCCCGGCGGCCCATCCTGCGGTGACGGGAATGGCGGTGCTGATCGCCGCGCGCAGGCCGATGGGCCAGCGCGGCGGGGCGTTCAACTAGCTCACCAGTCGGTCTGGCCGGGGCAGTCGTCGGCGCATCCGGGTGGCTCGACCTGCACCGTCGCGTGCTCCAGCCCGCGGGCGGACAGCACCGCCCTGGCGTCGTCGAGCACACGATCGGAATCTCCGGTGCTGGTCAGGTGTGCGGTCACCATGTCCTTGCCCGGCACCAAGGTCCACACGTGCAGATCGTGCACCTCGGTGACGCCGTCGACGGCGGCCAGCGCTGCCCGCAGCTCGTCGACGTCGATGTGGGCGGGCGACGATTCGGACAGGATGCGCAGCGCGGCCCGGGCCAGCCCGATCGCCCTGGGCAGCACCCAGATCGCGACGAACACCGCGACCACCACGTCGGCGTACGGCCAGTGCGTCGTCACGTTCACGATGCCGGCGATGAGCACGCCGACGCTGCCGACGGTGTCGGCCACCACCTCCATGTAGGCGCCCTTGACCGCCAGGCTCTCCTGGGATTGGGAGCGCAGTAGCAGCACGACGGCCAGGTTGGCGACCAGGCCGGCGACGGCCACCACGATCATCGGGACGCCGGGGATCTCGGGTGCGTTGCCCAGCCGGTCGATCGCCTCGTAGAGAATGAACGCCGCGACACCGAGCAGCAGCACGGCGTTGGCGACGGCGGTGAACACCTCGGCCCGGTGCCAGCCGTAGGTGCGGGCCGCCGAAGCCGGTCCGTGGCGGGCCAGCAGCACGGCGGTCAGCCCCATGAACATGGCGACCAGGTCGGTCAGCATGTGTCCGGCGTCGGCCAGCAGCGCGATCGAATTGATCATCAATGCGGTGGTCAGCTCGATGGCGAAGAACACGGTCAGGATGCCCGCGGCGATCAGCATCCGGCTCACCCGCGCGTCACCGCCGTGGCTGTGGTCGTGTCCGGCTCCCATGCCAGAAATATATGCATAGAAGTGCATATGTTGCAAGCGTCGTGATTCCGAGTGGGTCATGTCGCGCAACTGACGCAGCGGGAAATTTCTTGCCAAGTCGCCGCCGAGCGGTCGTTCCCTGGATAAATTGAGGGTGCCAATCCGGGGGATGGACCGAGCCGGGGGGCAACGACGGCGGGGATCGCTGCCCCCCGGCTTGGTGCCTGAGATCAGATCCAGGCAGACCAGAACCGGGTCAGCTGAGACCCGATCGCTGCCAGACCGCCGGGCACTCCGGAGAGGTCGAAGAACCAGAACACCACCGAAAAGAACCATCGGTTCATGGCCGGCGCGAGCAGTAGAACCAGCAGGAACAAGAACCCGAACTGCTTGGCCGGGGCCACCGCGCGTTGCGTTTCAGGGCTCAGATGCGGCTCCAGCGCGCCGTAGCCGTCCAGGCCCGGAATCGGCAGCAGGTTCAGCAGCAAGGCAGTGATCTGCAGGAAGCCCAGGAACGCCACCGCTGACCAGAACACGCCGTGGGCCGGGTCGTAGAACATCCGGGTGGCGACCAGCAGCACGAGCGCCAGCAGCAGATTGGCTGCCGGCCCGGCCAAGCTGACCAGGGTGCGCTGCCGTGGCGTCATGAAGAAGGTGCGGACGTAGACCGCGCCGCCCGGCAGCCCGATGCCGCCGAGCGCGATGAACACCAGCGGAAGAGCCAGCGACAGCAGCGGGCTGGTGTACTTCAGCGGGTTGAGGGTGAGGTAGCCGCGGATCGCGACGTCATGGTCGCCGTAGCGCCAGGCCGTGTACGCGTGGCCGAATTCGTGCAGGCACAGCGACACCACCCAGCCGGCGATGACGAAGATGAACACCCCGACGTAGGCCAGCGGCCGCACGGTTTCGGCGGCCAGCCAGGCCAGCACCCCGCCGGCAACCGTGATCGCGACGATCACCAAGAAGACGGGGCTGGGCCGCACCGACTGGCGCAGCGGTCGAACGCTCACCTCACGAAACTACCGGAGACACGTCGCGACCTGCCCCTCACGAGACCCGCAGCCACCCCGTGGTGTGCCGGTAGAAGGCCGAGCGTTTCACCTCGCGCGGCAGCGGGGAGCCGTCGCGCACCACCCGGGCGCCGGTGGTGCCGAGTTGGACGGCGCGCCCGGTCAGCCAGCGCCGCGGACGCATCCGGCCGGTCAGCGCCGCCGCCCGCAGGCCGGGCATGACGGCCATCGGCTCGACCCGCACCGCGGTCACCTCGCCGTCGAAGAGCACCTGGTCGTCGACGACTGCTTCGCCCCGGATCACCCGGCCCTCGTCGGTCGGCAGCCAGAACGCGGCATCCGCCAACGCTGTCCCGGTCTCATCGCGGATCAGCGGAATGCGTTGTGCCACACCGGTCAACGCGCGCCGGGCGCCGCGCCACCGCGACACTGTGGCGACCTCCACGTCGAGGCGGTCGAGGCGCATCAGCCGGGTCAGCACCGCGGCCAGGTCGGCCGTCGAGCCCACCACGATCACCCGCGAGGCCCCAGCGACGGCGGCGTCGATCGCGGCTGGATCGTCGACGTCACGGCGGTCCAGGGACGCCAGCGCGCGGGGCAGCCGGCGGCCCCCGAAACGCAACACGGTGATCGTGGTGTTGGTCAACGACACTCCTCGTGCTGCGCTCCGATAGGGTAGGTCACCGGCTGCACCACAATAAGCAGGAGAAATACCATGCCGGCAATCGTCCTCATCGGCGCCCAGTGGGGTGACGAGGGCAAAGGAAAAGCCACCGATCTGCTCGGTGGACGCGTGCAGTGGGTGGTGCGCTACCAAGGCGGTAACAACGCCGGCCACACCGTCGTACTGCCGACAGGCGAAAACTTCGCGCTGCACCTCATCCCCTCGGGCATCCTCACCCCCGGCGTCACCAACGTCATCGGCAACGGTGTCGTTGTCGACCCGGGCGTGCTGCTGGGTGAGCTCGCCGGGCTGGAGGATCGCGGCGTCGACACCTCGGGCCTGCTGATCTCGGCGGACGCGCACCTGTTGATGCCGTATCACGTGGCGATCGACAAGGTCACCGAGCGCTACATGGGCAGCAAGAAGATCGGCACCACCGGCCGTGGCATCGGGCCTTGCTACCAGGACAAGATCGCCCGGATGGGCATCCGCGTCGCCGACGTCCTGGACCGCGACCTGCTGGCTGCCAAGATCGAGGCCTCCCTCGAGCTCAAGAACCAGGTGCTGGTCAAGATCTACAACCGCAAGGCGCTCGACGCCGACGAGGTGCTCGAGACGCTGCTCGCCCAGGCCGACGGCTTCAAGCACCGGATCGCCGACACCCGCCTGCAACTCAACACCGCGCTGGAGGCCGGCGAGACGGTGCTCTTGGAGGGATCTCAGGGCACGCTGCTCGACGTCGACCACGGCACCTACCCGTACGTCACGTCGTCGAACCCCACCGCCGGCGGCGCCGCGGTCGGCTCCGGCATCGGCCCCACCCGGATCACCACCGTGCTCGGGATCCTGAAGGCCTACACCACCCGGGTCGGATCGGGGCCGTTCCCCACCGAGCTGTTCGACGAGAACGGCGCGTATCTGTCCAAGACCGGCGGCGAGGTCGGCGTTACCACGGGCCGGGCGCGCCGCTGCGGCTGGTTCGACGCGGTGATCGCCCGCTACGCGACCCGGGTCAACGGCATCACCGACTACTTCCTGACCAAGCTCGACGTGCTGTCCAGCCTGGAGACGGTGCCGATCTGCGTGGGCTACACGGTGGACGGCAAGCGCACGGACGAGATGCCGATGACCCAGAGTGACATCGCCCGCGCCGAACCGGTCTACGAGGAGCTGCCAGGCTGGTGGGAGGACATCTCCGGCGCCCGCGAATTCGACGATCTGCCCGCCAAGGCGCGGGACTACGTTCTGCGGCTGGAAGAGCTTGCCGGGGCTCATGTTTCGTGCATCGGGGTCGGGCCGGGACGGGACCAGACGATCGTGCGCCGCGACGTGCTGGCCCCCCGATGACCGATCGAGACGAATACGAACTCGACCCCGACTACTACAAGCACGGCGGCTTCCCGAAGTTCGAAGTCGCCCGGCCTGGTGAAGGTTTCGGCCGGTTCTTGACCGCGATGCGACGGGCGCAGGACCTGGCGGTCTCGGCCGACCCGGATCCGGACACCTGGAGCGCGGCTGCCGATCTCGCCGATCAACTGGTCGCCCTACTCGGGCCGTTCGAAGCCGCAGAAGGGGTCGGGCCTGCCAACCGGGTGCCGAGCCTTCCGGGTGCGGGCAGCCTGCTGATGCCACCGTATCGGGTCACCCAATTCGATTCCGATGCCGTCGAATTGACGGTTCGGTTCAGCCGGTTTCACGTCGGGGGCAACTACGCCGTGCACGGCGGCGTGCTGCCGTTGACGTTCGACTCGGTGTTCGGGATGGTCATCCACGCCACGGGCCGCCCGATCAGCCGCACCGCGTTCCTGCACGTCGACTACCGCAGTGTCACCCCGATCGACACGGAGCTCACGGTGCGCGGCTGGCTCCGCGAAGCCGAGGGTCGCAAGGCCTTCGTCAACGCCGAGATGAGAGATCCGGATGGCACACTCTGCGCGGAAGCGCACGGATTGATGGTGCGTCTGCTGCCCGGGCAGCCCTGAGGTCTGTCACGATAATCGTGTGGCTGGCTCCAATATTGACATCAAGCGCTCGTCAACCCTGAAAAGCCTGACCACGCCGCGGGCCGCCGCGGCTGCCGGGGTCGCGTTCGCGTTGTTGTTCGGCGCCAACTTGATCCTGATCCGCTCGTCGCTGCCCGAGGGGGCGCAGCCCGGATCGCAGTGGCTGGACGCCGCCGGCGGCAAGATGAAGATCGCGGCGGTTCTGATGCCGTTTGCGGGGATCAGTTTCCTGTGGTTCATCGGCGTGGTGCGCGACGGCCTCGGCAGGCTGGAAGACCGGTTCTTCGCCACGGTATTCCTCGGCAGCGGGCTGCTGTTCCTGGCCATGATGTTCGTGACGAGCGCCATCGGGGCGGGTCTGGCCGCAGGCAACAGCGCGCTGGGCCACGAACTGCTCGGCAACAGCGAGGTGGCGCTGTTCGGGCAGATGGTGGTGCTGACCCTGTCGAAGACCTATGCGCTGCGAATGGCTGCGGTGTTCATGATCTCGCTGGCCACGATCTGGTTGCGCACCCACCTGATGCCGCGCTGGCTGGTGTATGTCAGCTATCTGCTCGCGGTGGCGCTGTTGATCGCCAGTGACGTCAGCATGTGGCTCACGCTGAGCTTCCCGATCTGGGTGCTGGTGGTGAGTGTTCTACTGCTCGCCCGGGCGGGCGTGTTCGAGGATCACCAGGCGACCGGCAGGGACCGCAATCCGTAGATGAAGTGGAACGGCTTGAATTCGATGTCGTCGAACGGCTCGGCGCATGTCAGTGCCGGGAAGCGGCGCAGCAGCGCCGGGAACGCGATGCGCATCTCCATCTGGGCCAGCGGCGCGCCGAGGCAGTGGTGCACCCCGTGACCGAATGCCAAGTGGCTCACGATGTCTCGTCTGATGTCCAGTACGTCGGGATCGTCGACGAAGGCCGCGTCCCGGTTGCCGGACGCCAATGATGCCAGCACCAGGCTGCCGGCCGGGATAGCGACACCGGCGACCTCGGTGTCGGTGGTGGCCAGGCGGGGAATGCTGCTGTGCACGATCGACAGCCAGCGCAGTAGCTCCTCGATGGCGGGGGCGACCGCGTCCGGGTCGTCACGGACCGCCGCGAGCTGATCGGGGTGACGCAACAGCGCCAGGGTGCCCAGTCCCAGCATGTTCGACGTGGTTTCGTGCCCGGCGAGCAGCAGCAGACCGGCGATGCCGACCAGCTCGTTGTCGCTGAGCTCCGTGCCGTGGTCGCGCACCAGCATGCCGAGCATGTCGTTTCCAGGCGTGCGCCGGGCCGCGGCCACCAGCGTGCCCATGTACTCGCGACCTTGGCGCGCCAGCTCCAGGCGTTCAGGGATCGGAAGCGACAAGTCGAGCTGACGGGCGCTGCGCCGCTGGAAATCGTCCCGGTCGCCATAGGGCACGCCGAGCAGCTCGCAGATCACCAGCGACGGGATCGGCAGCGCGAACTCGGACACCAGATCAGCTGGCGCACCGGCAGTCTCGAGCACATCCAGTCGCGATTCGACGATCTCGACGATGCGCGGTTCGAGCGCTTTCATCCTGCGCACGGTGAACTCGCCGGTCAGCATCCGGCGTAGCCGGGTGTGCTGGGGTGGGTCGAGGGCGAGCAGGTTGCCGGCGCGGGCGTTGGCCTGCTCCTCCTCGGGCAGCTGCGGTGCGCCGGGCAGCACGAAGCCCGGTGGCCGTCCGTTGGCGAAGTGCTCGTGATCGGACAGCACTGCCCGGACGTCGCCGTAGCGCGTGATCAGGTATACCTGCATGCCGAACGCGTTGACGGCGGTGACCACTCCGCTGCCGTCACGGATGTCGCGCAGTTCCGGGGCGGGATCGAACCCGTTGCGCCGCATATGCAGTGGTGGCAGTGCGGCCGCAGATGTCATCCCACGACGTTACGCGCGTTCGGCGGGTTCGATCTCTGCGCGGGAGAACGCCGGCCACCAGATCGCCGGGCCGATCAGGGTGAACAGCGCGGGGATCACCACGGTACGAACCGCGAAAGTGTCCAGCAGGATGCCAAGGCCGACGATGATCCCCAGCTGGGTGAGCACGATCAGCGGCAGCACGCCCAGCACGGTGAACACCGCCGCCAGCACGATCCCGGCGCTGGTGATGACCGCGCCCGTCGCCGAGACCGCCCGCACGATCCCACCGCGGGTGCCGTGCTGCGGGGTCTCCTCGCGGGCACGGGTGACCAGGAAGATCGTGTAGTCCACTCCGAGGGCGACCAGGAACAGGAACGCGAAAAGGGGGGTGGTGTTGTCCAGCGCGGGAAAGCCGAGCAGGTGCACGCTGACCCAGCCGCCGAGACCGAGCGCGGCCATGGTGGACAGCACGGTGGCGGCGACCAGGATCAGCGGCGCCAGTGCCGCCCGCAGCAGGATGTACAGCACCGCGAGAACGACGATCAGGATCGCCGGGATCACCACCCACCGGTCGTGGACCGCCGCGTTCTTGGCGTCCAGTGCCTGCGCATCCGATCCACCCACCAGCGCGCCTGGGTCGGCTTGGTGGACTGAATTACGAAGAGCGGCAATGGTATCGAATGACGCGTCGGAGGCGGGCTCGGCCGCGAGCACAACTTGCCATTGACTGAGGCCGCTGGCTGAGCTGCCGGCCGGGTTGACCGAGATGACCCCCGGTGTGCTCCGGATGGCCTGCTCCACCGCGCCACCCGCGTCGCTACGACCGATGACCCGCGTCGGGTCGGTCAAACCGCTGGGGAAGTGCGCCGACAGCGTCCGATATCCGGCCACCGAGTCGGCGCTGACCCGGAACTGGTCGATCTGGTTGAGTCCCACCGGGGTCGCCAGCAAGCCGGTCGCCAGCACGATCAGCACCGCCGTGGAGGCGACGGTGACCCGACCGGCATGGTTGGACACCCAGTCGGCGACCCGATGCCAGGCGCCGGTGGCGGTGACCTGTTCGCCGCCGATGCGAGGGATGAACGGCCAGAACAGCTTCGGGCCGCACAGTGCCAGCAGCGGCGGCAGCATCAGCAGCACGAACACGGCTGCGACCACGAGCCCGGAGGCGGCCTGCACTCCGAGGCTGCGCGTGCTCGGTGACGAGGCGAACAACAGGGTCAGCAGGGCCAGCACCACCGTGGCATTGCTGGCCGCGATCGCGGGCCCGGCGAATCGGACCGCGGTGCGCAACGCCGCCCGATGATCTTCTGTCGAACGCAATTCCTCCCGATAGCGCGAGATCAACAGCAGCGCGTAGTTCGTCCCGGCACCGAACACCAGCACGCTGGTGATGCCCGAGGTCGAGCCGTCGGCGGTCATCCCGGTGCTTTCGGCGATCGCCGAACCCAGCACCGCGGCCACCCGGTCGGCGAACGCGATGACGAGAAGAGGCACCAGCCACAGCACGGGCGATCGGTAGGTGATGATCAGCAGCAGCGCGACCACTGCGCCGGTGACCGCCAGCAGGGTGATGTTCGCGCCGGAGAACGCATTCGCGATGTCGGCGCCGAATGCGGGGCCGCCGGTGACGTTGGTTGTCAGGTCGCCGGGCAGCCCGGACTTGGCCGCCTCTCGCAGCGATTTGACTTCGTCGTTGAGCGCGAAGCCGGACAGCGTGGAGTCAATCGGCACCGGCGCGAGGGCGGCCTTGCCGTCCTCGGATGCGGTGACCGGAATCGGGGGACCGCCCGTGCCGGTTGCGGCGATCATCCGCCCGCGGGCCGCGTCGGCAGCGGCCAGGTCGGCCGTGCTCAGCGCCCCGCCGTCGGTGCGAGTGACGACGAGGATCACCGGCGCCGCCCCACCTCCGGGGAACTCCTTGAGTAAGGCAGCGGCCTTGGCAGATTCCGCGCTGGGAGGAAGTGCGACCGGTGACTGATCGGCCGACGAGCCCTGCCCGATGGCGCCCATCAGTCCGCCGCCGATCACCGCGATGATCAGCGCCAACAGCCAGGAAAGTCGCTTGCTGACAAGCTCGCCGACGCGGTCCCAGGCGGGTCGCCGGCCCTCGAGTCCTCGGTGCATGACCCCAACATAGCTTCATTTTCTTAACATTTCATCTCCTTAACAGATACCCTGGTGACATGGAACCATCCGGTCGGCCCGCCCTGGAGGCCGCCGTGGTCGCCGACGTGCAGGCGCTGTCCGCCGAATCGGATCAGATCGGCCGGGCATTCGCCGGGATCCACCGGTTGTCCGCCAACGATTTCCGCGCACTGGTGCACGTGATGGTCGCCGAGAACGCCGGCACGCCGCTGACTGCGGGGGAGTTGCGCACCCGGATGGGACTCTCGGGTGCGGCGATCACCTACCTGGTCGAGCGGATGATCGAGTCCGGGCACCTGCGGCGCGACTCCGACCCCGCCGACCGGCGCAAGGTGCTGCTGCGCTACGCCGACCACGGCATCGAGGTGGGCCGGGCGTTCTTCACGCCGCTGGCCACCCACACCCACCGCGCCCTGGACGAGATACCCGACTCTGATCTCGAGGCGGCCCACCGGGTGTTCACCGCGGTACTGGCTGCGATGACGGATTTTCGCGCCGATCTGAATTCATAACCGGTCCACGCGGCGGCCGCGTCATTTTTCCCGACTTTGCTGCGAGCCATGGTGAAGTAGGCAAAGCTACTGGCGTCTAACGGGTCTTGGGGAATCGGGTGATTGCGCGTGAAGCGAACCAAACAACTCTGCGTCGGCGTCGCGGCGGCAGGCATCTTCGGTCTGGGCTCGACGGTCGCGACCGCGATCGCCCACGCCGATTCCCCCGATTCCTCCGCCGGCCCGTCGGCCGGTTCGTCGAAGGCAAGCACGCCTAGTGCGGGGCCGAAGGCCCGCAATCGTTCCGCCACGGCGGGCGCGGTGAGTCAACCTGTGAAGTCGTCCGCGGTCCGTAACCCCGCAGCGGGGGTACGCAAGTCGGCAAGCCCAGCGGCAGAGGCTCTTTCGGTGGCCCTGTCCACGCTGGGCATCACGCCGGTGGTCTCCGGGGGCGGCGGGGCGTCGTCGACGGTGTCGCCCGCGGTCGGCCGTAGCCGTCGCGGCCTGGTGATGACGGCTACCGCATCCGCGGCCGCGGCGAGCAACGGCGGATCGGTCAGCACGCCGCCCACCGGTACACCGACACACGTGCTGGTGATCGGGATCGATGGAACGAATCTCAGCGCCATCCTGTCCAACCCCGACAACGTCAACCTGCAGGCCCTGATGACCACCGGCACCACCGCAGCGTCGACGATGGTCGGGCACACCACGATTTCCAACCCGTCGTGGACCAGCATCTTGACCGGCGTGTGGAGTGAGAAGGCGGGCCTGTTCAACAATGTCTTCACGCCCTGGACGTACGACAAGTGGCCGACGGTCTTCAATCAGCTCGAGGCCGCCGACCCCACCATCCAGACCACGGCGATCGCTGACTGGGAGAACATTGCCCAGATCGCCGGGGCCGGTTCGATTCCCGCCGACGTGATCAAGTTCTTCCCTAAGTACAACAACAGCTGGCTGGACACCGACGACCTGGTGGGCCAGGCGTCCGTCGACGCTATCAACGGCACCACCGCGGGCGTTTCGAGCTTCAACTTCACGTACTTCGTCGGAGTCGACAACACCGGGCATGAGTACGACGCCGGGTCGCAGCAGTACAAGGATGCGCTGAAGAACGTCGACGACAACGTCGGCGACATCATGCAAGCGGTCAACGCCTGGAACTCCGCGCACCCTGACGAAAAGTGGACCGTGCTGGTGACCACCGACCACGGCCAGGTGCCGTGGCCGACAATTCGGCTCGGCTCCGACATGCGCGCGCACGGATTCCAAACACCTTGGGAAACAACCACGTTCGTGATCGCAAACGGCACCGGCTTCACCGCGGGGGCGATCAACAACACCTATTCCAACATCGACATCACCCCCACGGTGGACGCGCTGTTCGGGCTGACGCCGCCGTCGTATTCGGCCGGTTCGCCTTTGATGGACCTTGCCAAAAGTGATTACACGCCGCTGGTCCCCGGCTTCGACGGGATCAACCAAGCGCTGACAGATGCGATCGCGATGTACGGCTATCCCGATGTGGCCACCAACATCGCCCTGGACCTGCGGACTGTCGCCGGATTCGTTCCCTATTTCGTGTACTCGCTCTTCAACGGACTCACCGCGGACATGACCGGACCGCTTACGCTGCCGATCCAATTCGTCGGTGCGGTGCTCTACCAGCTGGTCAACATTCCGGCGCAGATCATCGCGCGGTTGACCGGGGTGACCGGCAACCAGATCATCCCGCCCGACCTGTGGCCGTACACGCCGGTGCCCGGTGTTCAGCCGTTGCCGCCGGCGCCACCGACCGCCACCGTGCCGACGCCCGTCGCGATCGCGGTCTGAAACTGTCGTCCCCGCCTGGTTAGGTGGGGGCGTGCTCGACACCGTCGCCGTGGAGAACTACCGGTCGCTGCGCCGGCTGATCCTGCCGCTGCGCGGGCTCAATGTCGTCACCGGTGCGAATGGCGCCGGGAAGTCCAGCCTGTACCGCGCGCTGCGGTTGCTGGCCGACTCCGCACGCAACGGCGCGGTCAGTGCGCTGGCCAGGGAAGGCGGGCTGAGCTCGACGATGTGGGCCGGTCCCGGCAAGACGGGCCCGGTGAGCCTGAAGCTCGGCTTCGCCGGTGAGGACTTCGGTTACGCCGTGGACTTCGGCCTGCCCCAGGAGACCGAAACAGCGTTCAACCTGGACCCCGAGATCAAGTCGGAAGTCGTGTGGGCCGGTGCGACGCTGCGGCCCTCGGCACTGCTGGCGCAGCGGTCGGTGCGCACCGTTCTGCTCCGCGATGGCGACGACACCTGGCACCCCGCGGCCACGCTGCGGCCGTTCGACAGCATGCTCAGTGAAGTCGCCGACCCGCAGGCGGCGCCCGAACTGCTGGCGTTGCGCGAGCGGGTTCGGTCGTGGCGGTTCTACGACCACGTCCGCACCGACACCGACGCGCCTGCCCGCCAGCCGCAGATCGGTACCCGCACAATGGTTTTGAGTCATGACGGGGCAGACCTTGCCGCGGCCTTGCAGACCATCGCCGAGATCGGTGACGCCGGCGCTCTGGGCGAGGCCGTGGACAACGCGTTTCCCGGCAGCAGGGTGCAGATCCGCACCGAAGGCCGATTCGAGGTGACGCTGCGCCAGCCCGGCATGCTGCGTGCCCTCACCGCGGCCGAGCTGTCCGACGGCACGCTGCGCTACCTGCTGTGGGCTGCCGCGCTGCTCACGCCGCGACCGGCCGAGCTGACCGTGCTCAACGAACCGGAGTCCAGCCTGCACCCCGACCTGTTGCCCGCACTGGCCGCGCTCATCGCGCGGTCCTCGGAACGATCGCAGATCGTGGTGGTCACCCACTCCGCCGCGTTGGTCGAGGCACTGCGCAGGCGTCAGCACGACGTGAACGCGATCGAGTTCACCAAACAGGAGGGTCAGACCACGATCGTCGGCCAGGGCCTACTTGACGAGCCGTCCTGGCACTGGCCTGCACGGGGATGAACCCACCTATCCTTGGGCAGCATGCGGGTGATGCTGGTGGGGTCGGGTGAGCTGAGTCGGGAGTTGGTGCTGGCGTTCCAGCGACTCGGAGCCGAGGTGGTCGCCGTCGACCGCTACGCCGACGCACCGGCCCACGACGTCGCCGACGACGCGCTGGTCGTGAAGATCACCGATCCCGACGAGCTGACCGCCGCCATCGCCCGGGTCGAACCGGAGTACGTCGTCGTAGACACCAATGCCGTGGCCATCGACGCGCTGCGCGCGGCCGCCGACAGTGGCGCCACGCAGGTGGTGCCCGGTGTGTACGCCACCCAGCTGAGCCTGGACCGCGAGGGCATGCGCCGGCTGGCCGCCGACGAACTGGGCCTGCCGACCGCTCCGTTCTGGTTCGCCGGGTCGGTCGCGGAGCTGACCGCCGTCGCCGACCATGCCGGCTTCCCGCTGGTGGTCAAGCCCGTGATCGGCGTTCCGGGTCAGGGCCAGTCGGTGCTGCTGCGCCCCGACGACGTCGAGCCCGCGTGGCAGCGGGCCGTCGCGGCCGGTGGCCGGGTGCCGCACAACCGGGTGCTGGCCGAGACCGTCGTCGAGATCGACTACGCCGTCACCCTGCTCACGGTGCGGACCGACGGGCCGGCCGGCCCGGCCCTGCACTTCTGCGAACCGATCGGACATCGCCAGGTCGACGGCGGTGTGCTGGAGTCCTGGCAGCCCCAGCAGATGACGCTGGCTGCGCTCGGGGCGGCGAAGTCGGTGGCCGCACGGATCGTGCGGGCGCTCGGCGGCCGCGGCGTGTTCGGGGTGGAGCTGCTGGTGCGCGGGGACGAAGTGTATTTCTCCGATGTCAGCGTGCGTCCCTACGACAGCGGTCTGGTCACGCTGCGCACCCAGCGGTTGTCGGAGTTCGAGTTGCATGCCCGAGCGGTTCTGGGGCTGCCGGTGGACACCATCATGATCTCGCCGGGCGCCGCCGAGGTCACCTACGGCGGTACCGAGGAGACCGCCGGCCGCACTGACATCAACCCGGCGGTGCTGGCCGAGGCCATGGCCGTCCCGGAGAGCGACGTGCGCCTGCTTGGCCGGCACGAGGGTGCCGCGAGACTGCGGCTGGGAGTCGCCTTGGCCACCGCATCCGATGTCACCGCCGCGCGCGATAGGGTTCGCCAGGTGTCGACCGCCCTGCACCGCGTGTGGCAGCCGTGACCGAACCCGAGGACGACGGCGCCAGCCCGATGCCGATTCTGATCGCGCTGGGTGTCGCGGTGCTGATACTCGCCGCGGTGGGGATCGCCTGGCTGATCGACGACAAGAAGCCGATGAGTGAGGACGTGCTGGTCGGCCGCGCCGCGGTCGGGCAGAACGACGCGCTGCAGCGGGACAACTACCCGGACTTTCGCAAGTACACCTGCGCCGCGCAGCAGGGTGCCGAGGCGGATGTTCTTGGCGTCCAACAGAAGTCGAAGGCCGCACGCGGCGCCCGGTACGTCGACGATGTCACCGACGTGAAGATCGACGGTGACAAGGCCACCGCCACCGTCGTCTACCACTTCGAGAAGGCGGCGGACGCCAAGCTCAAGACCCCGATGACCTTCGTCCGGGAAAATGGGGAGTGGACAGTCTGTTCGCCCGGTCCGGTCTGAGAGCCATCCAGAATCGTGTGGAAGGATCGGACGGGTGAGTTACGCAGGAGATATCACCCCTGAGCAGAGCTGGAAGCTGCTCAGCGAGAACCCCGAGGCGGTGCTGGTGGACTGCCGTACCGACGCCGAATGGCGGTGGGTCGGGGTGCCCGATCTGTCCAGCCTGGGCCGCAACGTGGTCTTCGTGGAATGGAACCGCAGCAACGGTCAGCGCAACGAGGACTTCGTCGCCGAACTGAACGCTGCCGGCGTGACGGCCGGCGAGCGCCCGGTGGTGTTCATCTGTCGCTCCGGGAATCGCTCCATCCCCGCAGCCGAGACAGCGACCGCCGCGGGAATCGCGCCCTCCTACAACATGCTTGACGGGTTCGAGGGCCAGCTGGATGCTGACGGCCACCGCGGCAGCAACGGCTGGCGCGCTCTCGGTCTGCCCTGGAAGCAGTCATGACCGAGTCGACAGATCCGGTGCCGTCGGTCCGGATTCCCGCGCCGCTGCCCGACGGTGTCAGCCAGGCGACCATCGGGGTTCGGGGCGGTCTGCTGCGCTCGGAGTTCGAGGAGACCGCCGAGGGGCTGTACCTCACCTCGGGGTATGTGTACTCCTCAGCCGCCGAAGCCGAGAAGGCGTTCACCGGCGAGATCGATCGCTACGTCTACTCCCGCTACGGCAACCCGACGATCTCGATGTTCGAGGAACGCCTGCGACTTATCGAAGGTGCGCCTGCGGCATTCGCCACCGCATCGGGGATGGCCGCGGTGTTCACCTCGCTGGGCGCGCTGCTTGGTGCCGGCGACCGGTTGGTGGCCGCGCGCAGCCTGTTCGGCTCCTGCTTCGTGGTGTGCAACGAGATCCTGCCGCGCTGGGGTGTGGAAACCGTCTTCGTCGACGGCGACGACCTGTCGCAGTGGGAAGAGGCGCTGTCGGTGCCGACGCAGGCCGTCTTCTTCGAGACCCCGTCCAACCCGATGCAGTCGCTGGTCGACATCGCGGCGGTTTCCGAGATGGCGCACGCTGCCGGGGCAAAGGTTGTGCTGGACAACGTTTTTGCCACCCCGCTGCTGCAGCAGGGCATCCCGCTGGGCGTGGACGTGGTGGTGTATTCGGGCACCAAGCACATCGATGGTCAGGGCCGGGTGCTCGGCGGTGCGATTCTCGGGGACAAGGAGTACATCGACGGTCCGGTGCAGAAACTGATGCGCCACACCGGCCCTGCATTGTCCGCGTTCAACGCCTGGGTGCTGCTGAAGGGCCTGGAGACGTTGGCGGTGCGGGTGGACTACTCGAATCGCTCTGCGCAGCGCGTCGCCGAGTTCCTGGAAGCCCAACCCGGCGTCAACTGGGTGAAATACCCCTTCCTGGAATCACATCCGCAATTCGACCTGGCGAAGCGGCAGATGCGCGGCGGCGGCACGGTGGTGACATTCGAACTGGACGGCGGCAAGGCCCGGGCTTTCGATGTGCTCGACAAGCTTCAGGTCATCGACATCTCGAACAACCTCGGTGACGCCAAGACGCTGATCACTCATCCGGCGACCACCACGCACCGTGCGATGGGGCCGGAGGGCCGTGCCTCGATCGGGCTCGGTGACGGGGTGGTGCGGATCTCGGTCGGGCTGGAAGGCACCGAGGACCTGATCGCCGACCTGGATCGCGCGCTGGGCTAGCGGTGTCGCGCAAATCCGACGCCAAGAAGGCCCGCCGAAAGAAGCGGCAGGCAAGCCGTGACGAGCGCTGGTTGCCCGGCGACGTCAAAGGCGCCCTCGACGACGTAGACGTCGAATTGGCCCAAGCGGTCGAGGCATTCGACGAATGGCTGACGTCGCGCGGCTGGACGTTCGACGCAGAATTCTCCACCGACACTCTGATCAGCTGGTTCTTCGAGCCGTCGGCTGCCGCGGTCGCAGACGAGGGGTACGAGCCGGTCACGCGGATCTGGATCACGGCCTCCGGTGACGAGGACGACTTCCCGGAGGCGGTCAAGGCGGTGCTTGTCGGCACCGGCGAAGACGCGGGCGCGCTCTACACCGTCGAGCCGGAAGTCCTTCTCGCCCAGATCGATCCGATCGAGGCATACCGGCCCGGCGATGCCGTTCCGGTCCTCGACGACACCTAGGACAGCAGCAGCAGCGCGGCGGTGACGAGCATGACCGCGGCGGTGGCGCCATGGATGCCCAGGCTGATGGACTTGGGCCCGCCGCTGCGATGCACGATGACCGCGTCGGCGACGGGAATCACCGTGGCGGCCACCAGCATCCAGCCCAGCAGGTGGGTGGCGCCGGCGACGAGCAGGACGATGACGACGAGCCCCGATGCGATGTCGCGCACGCCCTTGACGCTCAGATAGGCGCCTACGGCCCCTTGATCTGGATCGGCGGGCACGCCGTATCCGGCTGCAGCGACGCGCGGGGCGAGGACGAATCGCGCGCCGATGACGATGATGCCCGCGGCGATGAGACCCGAGAGCGTGTAGCCGATTGTCGTGATCATGATGAAAACCTCTCGGGTATCAGTGAAGTGGATTGAGCAGGATCGTCTGGACATCCACGATCTGGGTGGTGTCGAAACCCGCCATGTCGGCGGCGAATTCCGGACTGGCCATGATGTGGCGGGTGAGTTCGGCCGTGTCGGCGCCGGCCGGGAAGCGGATCAGCGCGACCAGTCGGTGCGTCCCGCCTGACTGCTCCGTCCATACGCCGTCGGTGCTGACCCCGAATGTCGGGAAAGTCTTCAGGTGACGCGTCCAGTGCACGGTCGCATACTGCTGCAGAGCCTCTGCGGATCGCAGGGTGTAGATCCTGAGCTGAAGCATCGTCAGATGGCCAATGCCACGCAGAGCGCAGTCACCGCGAGACCCTGCAGAGCCGCGCGAGCGTTGATGACGCGGTCCCAGTTCGCCTGTAGTACACGACCGTTCGGCAACTGTGTACCGCTGATCGCGGCCGCGGTCAGCTGGCGGTTGATCGGTGCGCTCACCCGGGTGTAGATCGTGAGCCAGGTCAGTAGCAGAAGCACTGCGATGCCCGCTGCACTCGCCTGCGGCCCGTGCCCGCTGAGTGCTGCCAGCACAGCGCATGCCGCGGCGGCGAGAACACCGAGCACGCCGGGCACCGGCATCCGACGGTCGCCGTATTTGTGGGTCAGGCCGGTGACCATGACCAACGCGTCGTCGTCGATGGCCACCAGCGCCGGCCTCAGCACGATCGCGCAGAAGACGTCGGTGCCGTAGACGACCGCGGTACCCAGCACGGCGAGCGCCGCGGCGATTCGGGTGATCACATCCAGATCCATCGGACAGCTCCTGTCGACTTGAAGTGCTAGCAACGCTAACCCCTGGGGGCCAGGTATGCAATAGCAACGCTACTTTTTCTAGCCGTGCTACCGTTCGGTATGGCCATCGATGACCGACGCGAGCGTGAACGAGCAGCCCGGCGTCGGCTGATCGTGACCACTGCGCGCAGCGTCGCCGAGGCCGAGGGCTGGGATGCCGTCACCACGCGCCGGTTGTCGACGGAGATCGAATACAGCCAGCCGGTGTTGTACAAGCACTTCGCCGGGATGGACCAGATCGCCGATGCGGTCGCGGTCGAGGGCTTCGGCGAGCTGGCGCAGGCGATCCGCGCCGGCCACGTCGCCGACGACGATGCCGGCGATTCACTGGCCCGGGTCGCCCGCGCCTATCTCGACTTCGCCCGGGACAACCCAGCGGTCTATGACGCGATGTTCACCCGCGCGACCGGCCTGCGATTCGCAGCGGAGGAGACCCCGCCCGAGCTCGAGGCGGCGTTCGGCGAGGTGCGGCGGGCGGTCGTTGCGGTCGCCGGTGATCGGGACGCGGACACGCTCACCGAAGTGTTCTGGGCCGCGGTGCACGGATTGGTCACGCTCAGCCGCGCCGGACGGCTGCGGTCAGGGTACGACGCAGACCGGGTTCGGCTACTGGTCGACGAGTTCACCGCCGGGTCGAGACACTAGTTCTGCTGCGGGTTCTCCACCACGCCGGTGGCGCTCTGAGCCCGCTTCTCGTAGGCGGCGCGGGCCGTCGTGTCGAAGTCGAGGAACACCCGATCGGTGCCCATCTTCTTGGACAACCAACGCCGGCCGCGCGGCGGCAGGAACATCACGGCGGTGGCCAGGAAGCGCGAGTAGCCCGGAACGGAGATCGACGTTGTCGGATTGTCCAAGGCCTTGACCACGGCCGCAGCGATGTCCTCGGGCTGCACCGGCTTGGTGGCCGCGGTGGTGTGGGTGCCTGAGATCAGTTCGGTATTGGTGAATGTCGGCATGACGCAACTGATCTGAACGCCCTGGGGGGCGTACTCGTCCGCCAGCCCGGTAGAGAGCCCGACCACGGCGAATTTGGTTCCGGCGTAGAGAGCCTGGCCGGGCACGGCGAGCATGCCGGCCATCGAGGCGATGTTGACGATGTGACCGCTGCGGCGCCGGACCATCTCCGGCAGCACCAGACGGCAGCCGGTCAGCACGCCGTAGAAGTTGACCTCGACGGCGGTGCGAACCGCTTGATCGGAGTGGTCGAGGAACGGCCCGACCGGCATGACCCCGGCGTTGTTGATCAGCACGTCGATGTGCCCGCCACCGTCGGCGCGGGCCTTGTCCAGGAACGTCGCGAACGATTCGGGATCACTGACGTCGAGCGGGTAACCCGAGACCGGCCCGAGCTTGCTGAGCTGCGCGACGGCCGACTCCTCGAGCGTCACGTCCCGGTCGCCGATGACCACCCGCGCGCCGCGCTGCAAGAGGGCCCGTGCGGTCGCGAAACCGATGCCTCGGGCGGCGCCGGTGATCGCGATGGTCTTGCCCCGGATGTTGTCCATGAGCCGAAACTTTACAGGTGTCAACTTTTGGGCGAAAGGTTGTCGCGGAATCGACGGTGCATCGACGATGTCGAGTGTGCGGGCAGGCCGAGTTCCCCGCGCCGGGCCGCCCGGATCGCACACTCGACGCGCGCAGAGAATGGTCGGGTGAACCGTTTGCGCTTCGTCCCTGTCGACGAGGACGACGTGCTCGCCGCGCCGCTCCTGGCGGAGCTCGCCGTTGAGTACGCCACCCGCTACGAGGCTCCCGAGGCGGCGGTGGCGCGATGGCTGCGCGACCATCCGGCCGACCAGTTCCACCCGCCGGACGGCGGCATGCTCATCGGGCTGCTCGGCGATCAGCCGGTGACGGGCGGAGCGTTCTGTCGCTTCGACGACGACACTGCCGAACTCAAACGGATCTGGACCGACAGCGGGCATCGGCGGCAAGGCCATGCCGCCGCGCTTCTCACGGCACTGGAGGCCGAGATCACCCGGCGCGGGTATCGCCGCATCTACCTCACCACCGGCAACCGGCAGCCTGAGGCCGAGGCGTTGTACGACAGCGCCGGCTACACCCGCCTCGATCAACCGCTGCCCAGCGACGCCGAGCAGTATCCGATCGCCTTCGTCAAGGTGCTGACGAGCGACCGCTGACCGAATCGCAAGCGGGCGCATGATGATTCGGTGAATCAGACGCGGGTCGCCTGACGCGCCGCGTCGCGAACAGGTCCGATCCACACGTCGCCGTGCCCGGGAATCAGCACGTCGATGTCCAGCAACGCCAGTGCAGACAGACTGCGCACACACCCCGGCTCGTCGTGGTTGAACACCCGGTGCAGCAACTGCGGACCCTTGGTCGGGGACAATGGATGCCCGGTCACCAGAGCGTCGCCACTGACCAGAACGTTGTCGACGACGTAGGAGCAATGTCCGCCGGTGTGGCCGGGCGTCGGAACGGCCAGCGGTCGACCGGGCAGTGTCTCGGCGACGGCAGGCGTGAGCGCATCTGCGGTGGGAATGCCGTCGTGAATCAGCGCGCCCTTGCGCGCGATGTCCAGCGACCACTTCACCCAGCGGGGCTGCCAGGCGTGCAGCACCAGATCGGCCGGCGACGCCTGCTGCAGGTATTCGCGCTTGGCGTGGCCGACCTCGTCGGCGTGGCAGTAGACCGGGGTGCCATGGGTGTTGGCGAACCAGATCGCGGTACCGAGGTGATCGACGTGGGCGTGGGTGAGCAGGATCGCCGTCACGTCCGTCGGGCCGAACCCGAGTTCCCGCAACGACGTCAGGACGTCATCGCGGTTGCCGGGGAATCCGGCATCGATCAACATCACGCCTGCGTCGTCGGTCACGACCGTCCAATTGACCAGCGGCGTCTGCGCCATGTGCACGCGGTCGGTGATAGCGGTCAGGGCCACGGCCATGCCGCGAGTGTAGGCGCGCACCCTCGACTAGGACTCGGCCGCTCGCTGTGCACCGAAGGGGAGTAGAAACGAGAGCGTGGCTGAACTGAAACTGGGATACAAGGCGTCGGCGGAGCAGTTCGCGCCGCGTGAGTTGGTCGAGCTGGCGGTGCTGGCCGAGGCGCACGGGATGGACAGCGCGACGGTCAGCGACCATTTCCAGCCGTGGCGTCACGAGGGTGGGCACGCACCGTTCTCACTGGCATGGATGACGGCGGTGGGTGAGCGCACCACGCGGCTGGTCCTCGGAACGTCGGTGCTGACCCCCACCTTCCGGTACAACCCCGCCGTGATTGCACAGGCGTTCGCCACGATGGGGTGTCTGTACCCGGATCGCATCTTCCTCGGGGTCGGCACCGGTGAGTCGCTCAACGAGATCGCCACTGGCTACGAGGGCGACTGGCCGGAGTTCAAGGAGCGCTACGCCCGGCTGCGCGAGTCGGTGCGGCTGATGCGTGAGCTGTGGCTGGGCGATCGGGTCGATTTCGAGGGCGAGTACTACAAGACCAAGGGCGCCTCGATCTACGACGTGCCTGAAGGTGGCATCCCGATCTACATCGCCGCGGGTGGGCCGCAGGTTGCCAAGTACGCCGGCCGCGCGGGCGACGGGTTCATCTGCACCTCCGGCAAGGGCGAAGAGCTCTACAAGGACAAGCTGATCCCGGCGATGAAAGAGGGTGCCGAGGCGGCGGGCAAGAACCCCGACGACATCGACCGGATGATCGAGATCAAGATCTCCTATGACACCGATCCCGAACTGGCGCTGGAGAATACGCGGTTCTGGGCGCCCCTGTCGCTGACGGCCGAGCAGAAGACCAACATCCACGATCCACTGGAGATGGAGAAGGCGGCCGACGAATTGCCCATCGAGCAGGTCGCCAAGCGGTGGATCGTGGCCTCCGATCCCGACGAAGCTGTCGAGAAGGTCGGCGACTACGTGAAGTACGGTCTCAACCACCTGGTGTTCCACGCCCCGGGTCATGATCAGCGCCGGTTCCTCGACTTGTTCCAGCGGGATCTGGAACCGCGGTTGCGCAAGCTCGGCTAGGAGTTCTTGCCCGCCGCATCCCGATTTTCGAAACCCGCATAACGCAGCCACCGACCGCTCGCGGACATCAGTTCGTCGAACGGTCGGAGCTGCGTGCCCGGGTACTGTTCGGCGAACGTCGTCGACGGCAGTTTTCTCGCCGTGCCTTGAAGCCACCAAATCTGCTTGCTCACATCGGGTTCGGGCGAAATCGGTTGAGGTTCGGATATCGGCGGCGAGAACTTATCCCGCAACGCTTGCTTGATCCGGCCTTTGGTGTCACCGGTCATCCGACGTTTGACGGCGCGCGCGGGTGCGATGTTGAACAGCTTTTGCCGGACCGCGGAGAGTCGGCTCTCCCGGAATGCCGAGTCGGGCAGCATCCGAATCGTCGACGGATCAACGCCGACTTCGTGGGCGATGGCGCGATAGAAATCAGCCCACGTGTGCGTCTCCGCATCGGAGATATTGAAGATACCGGAGCGGGCGTGGGGGGATTTCGCCAGTTGAACCAGATGCTCCATCAGGTTGTCCACATGGATCAGATTGCAGATCCCGCGCCCCTCGTTGAACAAGTACGCAGTGCCCTCGAGCAGTGCCTTGGCCGGATCGACCACCCAACCGGCCCCCGGTCCCCAGACCAGTCCCGGCCGCAGAATCACGACCTTCACGGCGCCTTCCGGCTGGGCGCGCAGCCACGCTTCGGCTGCCCGTTTCCCGTGGGCGTACTCCATCCAGTGCGGGCTGTCGGCCACCGAATCGTCGTTCAGCTCGGGCTCTTCGGCCCTTCCGAACACCTCAGCTGAGCTCATGTGCACGAACAGGGGAACTTCCGCCTCCTGGCATGCGGTGTACATGGCTTGCACATCGCCGAGGATGCGCCGATCGTCGGCCAGGGTCAGATTCACCACCATTCCGCATCCCCGCAGGAGCGGAACCAGAGATGGCGCATCGCCGGCGTCACCGAGTGCCAGCCTCGCGCCGAACCGCGCCAATCGCCCCTGACTGCGCGGCGATCGGACGATCGGAACGATCGGCAGGTCCCCGAGGAGCTCGGCACGTTCGACGAGGCGGGCGCCGACGAAGCTCGCCGCTCCGATGATTGCGATGGGCATGATTGGCGTCGTCACGGACGGCCCGCCTTCCAGTGCTTGGCGCGAGCGGCTGCCTGTTCGTCGGGGGGCAGCCACGAACAATCCAGCGGTTCTGCGTTCTCGTAGGCCTGCTCGATCGCGACTTGCACACTTGCTGCCTGCACACCGGTCACGGGAAACGCTTCCCCGTAGCGAATGCACCGCAGCATGGCGACCAGTTCCGCGTCGAAGCAGGGACGGAGATTGCCGGGCCGGACCCGCTTGCCACCACCTGGGGTGAGGTCCGTGGGCCAGGACGTCGTGCTCGGTATCAGCGACCATCCCTGTGTCGTTTTGCGGCTGTAGGTCCGAAGGTCTCCGGCGTCGAGCTTCACTTCACCCAATGTGCCGCGTATCCACAGTCCATTGTTCAACGGGTACTCCCAGCTGACCTGCATGATGCCGCGTGCTCGCGGAAATGTCAGTTCCAGAAGCGAATTCGTCTCCACACCGTTGTTCAGGCTGTCGTCGAACGAGCGAGTGACCACCGGGTCGCCGAAAATCCAGGCCAACAGGTCCAGCATGTGCACGCCGATATCCAGCAGCGCGCCGCCGCCTGCTCGTTCGCGCCGGAACGCCGCATCGGTAGCCGCCTGCCAGCCGTAGGTATTTCCCTCGCGGTAGGTGAACTCGAGCTCCTCACCGAGCTCGCCGCTCGCGACCAGCCGTGCGACGTCGGCGAAGTTCGAGTAGAACCGCCGCGGGTATGCCACCCCCAGCACCCGGTCGGCCTTCGTTGCCGCGGCGTTCATCCGATCCGCATCGGCCACCGTCGTCGTCATCGGCTTCTCGCACAGGACGTGGCAATCGTGTTCGAATGCCGCACACGCATGCTCGGCATGGAAGCCGGGCGGTGAGGCGATGATGGCGAGGTCGTACGAAGCGTCCCGAAACGCTGCCTCGCAATCCGGGTAGGGCCGCGCCCGCTTGAACTTCGCTGCGATCTGGCGTCCGCGTGATTCGTTGGGGTCAACGACGCCCAGGACCTCGATGGCCTTGGCCTTTTCCAGCCGACGCAGAGGGGGTCGGTAATGCTCCCCGACCACTGCTCCCGCGCCGATCAAGAGGACTCTGATCATCGACAGCCTTTCCCCCGCCAACAGGCCCAATCTCGCGGTCAAGCCTAGTACCTCGGGGACTCGCGTATGGTCAATCCTGCTCTGCGCGCTCTATTGTGGGCGGCGACAACGGCCCCAAGATGAGAGAGGCCAGCGGCTTCGCACGGGCAGGAACTCGCGAGAGCAGTCGATTCGCGAGCTCGGGATCGACCAGCCGCAGCACGCCGAACAAGCGCAAGGCGACCAGGTACGTGATGATCGCCGCAGGTGCGGCGATCACCAATGACCAGGCGCCGCCGATGTTTACGACGATGACATAAGCGACCGCGCCCTGCGCCACCGCGGCGAGCGCTATCGCTCCCAACGCTCGATAAGGCGGATGGAACCCCAATTGGACTGCTGCGCAGACTATTTCGATAGCAATGACCAAAACCATGACAATTCCGCGCGACCAGGCCGCCCCCATCAGCCCGTAGCGGGGTATCAAGACAAAGCCCAACAAGACCACGCCGGCCAGACCAACTGCATTGGATACCAACAGGATTCTGGTCTTCCCCAGGCTCAGGATGAGCTGCAGGGTGGTGCCCCCCAGACTGCTGAATGCCAGGGCGATCAGCAATATCGACGCAACGGGGGCGGCGTCGGCAAAATCGGCGCCGAAAATGAAGGGTATCAAGGCCGGTGCGATCGCCGCGAGACCCAGGCA
This sequence comes from Mycolicibacterium aromaticivorans JS19b1 = JCM 16368, assembly GCF_000559085.1. NCBI lineage: Bacteria > Bacillati > Actinomycetota > Actinomycetes > Mycobacteriales > Mycobacteriaceae > Mycobacterium > Mycolicibacterium aromaticivorans. Next base: position 3,258,432 of record NZ_JALN02000001.1, read on the forward strand.
GAGTGGCAACATCAGCATGGCCATCAGCGCCGTCATCGTCTTGTAGAGGCTCATCATGCGGTCGTGGGCGCCCTGGCCGCTCTGCTCGCTGAAACGTGGCAGGAGGGCCGAGAGTAAGAGCTGCGGCAGCTGTGCCGCGATCTCAGCCACAGTCAGTGCCACCGCGAACAAGCCGACTGCCGCGAGGGTGGCGTAGTGCTCCAGGAAGATGATCTGGGTTCGGCCGAATACGAGATTGCCGATGATGGCGATCGTCCAGCTGACCATCGTGAACCCGACGAGTTCTCGCCGGAGCCCGCGATCGACTCGAGGTTTCTTTCGCAGCTGCGGGAAGACGCGGCTGGCCGGCACGATGGTGCCGGCGATATTGCCTGCCAGAGTGCCGGGAATACCGAATAGCCAGGCGCCCACGACGGTCGTCGTGACGCGTAGCAATGCCGAGAGCGTGGAGACCCGCGCGAGCTTGTCGAAACGCTGTTCGCCCCTCAGATTGAACAGGTACAAGTCGGACATTCGCCAGCAGATGAACCAGGTCAACGCGACGACGATCACGATGATCTGCGCGTGCTCAGAACTCCCTCGGAGCGCGCCTCTGCCGGGACCGTCGAGCCATACGAACAACACCACACCGACCACGAGCGCGACCACCATCGACAGCCGGGTGATCGCCCCGATGAGGCCATCGACCTCATCGTTTCGGTCTGCCGCGCGGAGGTTCGGAATGAATCGCTGCTGCACGACGTCGCTTCCCATGGTGGCGACCGCTATAGCGACCGTGACACACCAGATGACGTACGCGACGACGCCGAGATCGTCGGGCCCCAGCAGCCTCGCCGCGATCGCGCTGCCGACGAAACCGGAAAGCGTGATGGCAGCGCCCGAAAGGGCGCCAAGAAGGGTATTGCGGGCAAAAGTCGGCGCCATCTACCTCATTCCCCTAGTGACACAGGCCGCGTCCGGCGCGATGCACGGCGATCATGTTGCTATCTCCGCGATTTCGCCGATGCCCCCATCGATGACTCCCTCAATTCTGTTGACATCGGAACGAGAGACCCGCCGACTGTGCCCAAGATATCGCGACGGTGCTCGTGGCACCTGGATGATCGCAGATTCGGCGGCGCGCGTTGAGCCCTTCGCGCCCAGATCCCGCGGCTAGACTTCGGAATGGCGAATACACGAAATCTGCCGCCACATGTGGGTTTCGTGAATGTGTATTGAGGGGGGAAATTGGCGGCCGCGACCAAGACGAGTCTGATCGGATCTCCCAACCCTGCGATGCGCGTGATTTTTCCGTGTGCGGGATAGCCGGCATCCGCCGGTTTGACGGACAGCCCGTCGACCGGGAGACGCTGGAGCGCATGGCCGCGACCATTCGTCATCGCGGCCCGGATGCGCTGGGTTTTTGGCTGGACGGCCCCATCGGGTTTGCGCATACCCGGCTTTCCATCATCGACCTGCAAGGCTCCCAACAGCCGATGGTCGACGCCGGCGGGCAGCGGCACCTCGTGTTCAACGGCGAGATTCTGAACTATCACGAGCTGCGCGCCGAGTTGTCCTACCCGTTTCAGACGCACGGCGATACCGAAACGCTGCTTGCTGTCTACGACAAGTACGGGCCAGCGGGAGTGAATCGCCTACGAGGTCAGTTCGCCTATGCGATCTATGACGCCACTACCGGCGACACCCACCTATTCCGGGATCGTCTGGGAGTTCTGCCGCTTTATTACTACGCGGATGACCATCTCTTCGCCTTTGGCTCTGAGATCAAGGCATTGTTGCCGGTCATCAATGGGCCCTCGGTAGACGACGACAGTCTCAACGACTACCTGGCGCATCGGTCAGTACCTGCGCCTCACACACTCGTCAAAGGCGTGCGGAAGCTTCCAGCCGGCCATCACCTCGTGGTCACACGGGACGGCACCACCCGGGTGTCGGCCTATTGGGAGTTGGCCACCCAGGCCTCGGGCCGGAAGGTGACCGCCGAGGAGGCGGTTGATCTCGTCGACCAAGCGCTTCGAACGTCCGTCCGTGACAACCTCGTCGCTGATGTACCGGTGGGCATCTACCTCTCGGGCGGCGTCGACAGCAGCCTGTTGACCGCCATGACCCGCCGCGAGAATCCGGGGCAGTTGCTGCACACGTTCGGAGCGAGTTTCGGCGACGAACGCTATGACGAGACGGTCTGGGCCCGAAAAGTGGTCGAGCTCAACGGAACAACCCACCACAACGTCGTTGTCACCGCCGACGACTTCATGAGCAACTGGTCGAAGCTGAGTTGGCAACGGGACGGGCCGCTGTCCGAGCCTGCGGACGTTGCGGTGTTCCGGTTGGCGCAACTCGCGCGCGAACAGGTCAAGGTCGTCCTGAGCGGCGAGGGAAGCGACGAACTGTTCGCCGGGTATCCCAAGTACAAGTTCGCCGGCGCAACCCGCTGGCTCGGGGCGATTCCCTCGCTGGGGCTCCTCGGCCGCTTGGAGAGGGCACTGCCCGCGAGCAAGGCTCGCCTCCGGATCGCGATGCGCGCCATGGACGAGAGCACCTACGACGAGCGGCTGCGCGGCTGGTTTGCGCCATTCACGGTGACGGAACGGAGCCGAATGACCGGGCGCCCGGCACTGCGCGGCGCACCCGCCGCGTACAGCACGGGCCGTGGCGACGCACTGCGCCGCATGCTCTACGCCGACACTCTGGTCTGGCTTGCCGAGAATCTGCTCGAGCGCGGCGACCGGATGTCGATGGCCGCGTCACTCGAAACGCGCCCGCCCTTCCTCGATCACCGTCTGGTAGACCTCGCGTTCGACCTACCGAGCAGCGTCAAAATCCGCGACCGCACGACGAAGTGGGTGGTCAAGCAAGTCGCGCATCGCTACCTTCCAGCCGAGATCGTCGATCGCCGGAAGGTCGGTTTCAAGGTCCCGCTGGACCGTTGGTTCCGGCATGGCCTGCGGGACATGGCATTCGACTTACTGACCGGGCCGTCGTCGTATGTCGGAAACAACTTCGACAGTGCGATCGTGTCCGGACTGCTGAGCGACCACGCGAACGGTGTCAGCGACGAGGAGTCGCGCATCTGGACGCTGCTGTCACTGGAAGTCTGGCACCGGGAGTTCGTCGCGCGGACGCTCGCCTAGCCGGTGCGCGGGTATCCCTCGACCTGATAATTGAACAGTCCCGCGAACTGCCCGCACGCATAGAACAGGCTGAAGTACGGCCGGGCCTGTACCCCACGGCCTCTGGCCAACCCCACCGGAATGAATACGAGTCCGTAAACCGCGCTACGGACGGCTCTTCCCAGTGCCGCGAACAGCGCGTCATGATGCTTGCGTAGCACGCGAATCTCGTTGGCGCCCTCGCGAATCGCGCGGCGACGCACCCAACGCAACGACTGCCTGTCACTCGGCACCTCTTCGTGCACGACTGCTTCGGCGCAGAAGAGCATGGTCGCGCCCGCCAATCGGATCCCATAGAAAAAGTCGGTGTCCTCACCACCCGTCTTCGAGAACGCCGGGTCGAAGCGGGGCGAGCCGGCCCGGACCCACATATCGCGAACCAACAAGGTGTTGTGCGACGGCGCGTGCCGCAGGTTTTCACCGGTGGCGTGGGATCGGGCCGCGAAGAAGCCCCCGCGTCGCACCCATTCCGGTGCGGGCTGAAGAAAGGCGCTCTGCACCGGACCCACCGCCACGTCAGCGCGTGTCCGGGTGGCGAAGGTCGTCAGGGCGGCCAGCCAATCGGGCTGCACCCACTCGTCGTCGTCGACGAAGATGATCGCGTGGTACCGGTCGGTGAAATGATCGAGCGCGCGGTTGCGGGCGGCCGAGATACCCGGCTCGGGCTCGACGACATACGTCGTGCCAGCCGGATGTGTGACTGCTACCGAACGTCCCGATTCCCCGGCGTCATTGTCCACGACGACGATATCCACGTTCAGGTTCGCCGACGAGATGGCCACTTCCAAACTGTCGAGTAGTCGCTGCAGTCCGGCTGGGCGGCGGTATGTAGCGATCGCGATCAGGTAGTTGTCGGCCACAGAACGATTGTTCCATTGCCGGTCAGGGCCAGAACCGCATTCTCGATCACCTGGCCGGTAACATGCTCGACGAACCCGTGTGCCGTCATCTCGGCGACTTTGCCCGGGCAGCACGAGCGGAGGGCGGATGCAAGGAAGAGGCCGGCTGTTCATCACGTGTGATGCCGCGGCCGTTCTCCTCATCGCCTTTCTGTGGTTCCGGACAATCGGCTCGTTCGTCGCGCTGTCGTTGACCGCGGAGAAGGTGTTCGTGCCCGTTGGCGCGGATCCCATCTGGCCACCCGCAGCCAACATCGTTTCAAAGGTGTTCTACCTGCTGGCGGTAGGTTTGAGCGTCTTCATCATTTTGTTCCGGATGAACGACATCACCCGTCCGGGTCTGTGGCGCATCGCTGTTCTGTTGGCTCCCTGGCTGTACATCATGACCCGCGGCCTCTACGTCGGCGGCGAGCTCAACGCCGAAACCGTCCTCTACGTCGTGGTGATATTGGCGCTGGCCGCGTTGCGCCCCCGCCCTCGGGTGCTCGCCGCGCTGGGTGTACTCGTCGTGCTCACAGCGATCATTGCGATCGCGTTCGGATTCCTGGACCCCGACGCAGGCCTGGCACATGGTGCAGATGGCAGTCTGTACGACCGCCCCGACAAGGCGGTGTTTCCCTCGTTGGGATTGCTGCAGGGCATGTTCACAGCCGAGAACAGCCTGGGGGTGTACCTGGCGATCGGGGTGGCATCGGTGGCCATGCTGCCACGGTGGTGGCGGTTCGTCGGGATAGCCATCGTCGGGTTCGCCCTCGCCTGGTCATCGGCTCGAAATTCGATGTTGGCCATGGGATTCATGCTGTCACTGGCGGGCGTGATCTGGGTTGTGAGGCAGCTCGGATGGGCCCGCGCGGCATCTGTGGTGGCGCGGCTGGCAGCCGGTGGGGCAGTCGCGGTTATGTGTGCGCTCCCATTGTCGGGATGGCTTCTGTCCCCGACGGGATGGGATGGCGACGCGTACACGGGCCGTGGCGTCATCTGGAATGGCTCACTGACCGAGTGGTCGACGAAGGGAATCCTCTTCGGTTTCGGGCGGAAATGGTATGAGCGGATCGTGGAAAGCGACACGTCCACGTTGATGAACGGGGCCTACTCAGGCCACAACGAGTTCGTCCACCTGCTTGCGACCGGCGGCATCGTGTTTGCGGTCCTGGCTGTCGGTGCGCTGCTGGTACAGGGGTATGTCATCACGACGCCCAGAAGCCGTTATCTCGCGATCGGCGCCATGCTGGTTTCGGCAATAGCGGTCAGCGGCTGGCTTGAGGTACCGCTGCGCTTCGTCGACGGGTCGATGTACTGGACCGTCACGGTGATCCCGCTTGCGGTGTTGTTCTTGGCGCCACCCGGCGACGGTGGACACGAAATACCCGGTCGATGAGGGGCAATCGAACTCGTCCGGTTTCGTCATGGTGGCAGCGGATCGAGCTACGAGAACGGCGCTTGATCCTCGCGATACCGGCCGCGATTTTCGTCACGACTCTGCTGGTGGCGATTGTCGCGGTCGCGAGCCCGCGACAACGCCCGTACACCGACGGTCCCGGAGTGATCGATGGCAGCACCCCGGTGTACACCACGCTGTACACCGATCCCGACATGTTGGCGATCGCCGCGGCACGCGACGATTCTCGCTTCGACCCGATTGCCGAAACGCCCCAAGCCAAGTGGTTCAGCGACTGGACCACCTCTTCCACGATCCGGCGGGAGATCGGTGACTATCTCAAGGCCGCAGCGGCGTCCAACGCCGTCCCGACGCTCGTGCTGTACCGGATCCCGAACCTCGACTGTGGCGGAGGCGAGCACCCTGAACAGGTGTACACGGGTGCGCACGATGAGCAGGAATACAAGGCTTGGGTGGACGGCGCAGCCGCAGCGCTGAAGGGCCACGATGACGCGATCGTCATCCTCGAACCCGATGCGCTTCCGCAACTTGGGCATTGCGAACAGGGCGACCGCCTGAACACCCTGCGTTACGCGGTGGATGCGCTCTCGACCACGCGTGCCCGGGTCTACATCGACGCGGGACATGAAAAGTGGTTGAGCGCAGCCGAAGTGGCGGACCGATTGAAGAAGGTTGACGTCGACCGGGTTACGGGCTTCAGCCTCAACGTCTCGAATTACAACAAGACGGACAGCGAAGTGGAGTACGCGGAGAGCGTGCGATCCGAACTCGGCAAGCTCGGTATCGCCGATGCGCACTACGTGATCGACATCAGCCGAAATGGCGCCGGCGGGCAGGACGATTACTGCAATGCGCCGGGGGCCCGGATCGGGCATGCTCCGCAGCTGTATCAGGGCGGTCCGCTCGATGGCCTTCTGTGGGTGAAGAATCCAGGTGAGACCGACGGGATGTGCCATGGCGGCCCGATACTCGGGTTCTGGCCATCGGGCGCGCTTCGTCTACTCGGGGGCGACGGGGCTCAGGCGACCGGTGGGTGGACAGTCGTGGAATGGGTCGCGGTGGTGGCGGTCGCGGTCGATGGCGTTGCCGTGGCGGCAGTGCTCGGCTTCCTGGCGGTCAAGAGGCGTCGCGCCCGTCTGTAGCGCAAAATGGATGTGAACGCGTTCCGCTCACCTGCCCCCGGCACCAGGTGAATTCTTCTACGATCGTCTCGTGACAGGCGGGGGCATATGAAGATTGCTGTTTTCGGGTTGGGATATGTCGGCGCAGTTTCGGCGGCGTGCCTCGCGTCAGATGGCCACCAGGTAATAGGAGTCGATCCGAATCAAACAAAGGTCGACCTGATCAACGCCGGCCAGACGCCGATCATCGAAGCTGATGTCGGTGAGATGATCGGCGCCGAGGTCAACGGCGGTCGACTCCGTGCGACAACCGAGACTGATGAAGCGGTCGTTTCCAGTGACATCTCGTTGATCTGCGTGGGTACGCCAAGTCAGCTGAACGGCAACCTTGACCTGACCTATGTACGTCGGGTGTGCGAGCAAATCGGCGAGGCGCTGCGGGACGAGGACCGCTACCACGTTGTCGCGGCGCGCTCCACGATGTTGCCGGGCAGTATGCGCGGTGTCGTGATTCCCACATTGGAGGCCGCGTCGGGCAAAACCGCCGGCGTCGATTTCGGGGTGTGCAACAACCCGGAGTTTCTCCGCGAAGGCACCGCCGTGTGGGACTACCACCACCCGCCGAAAACTGTCATCGGCGAGACAGATGCCAAAGCGGGGGAGCTGCTTGCCACGCTTTATGAGAACCTCGATTCGCCGATGATCCGGACCGGGGTCGAGGTGGCGGAAATGGTCAAGTATGCCGACAACAACTGGCACGCCATCAAAGTGGCTTTCGCCAACGAGATCGGTGCGATCTCCAAAGCAATCGGAATCGATGGCCGACAGGTGATGGAGATCTTCTGTCAGGACACGAAGCTCAACCTGTCGCCGTACTACCTGAAGCCCGGCTTCGCCTTCGGTGGGTCGTGCCTGCCGAAAGATGTGCGAGCGCTGACATATAAGGCTCGTGAACTGGATCTTGATGTACCGCTGTTGAATTCGGTCCTGCCGTCTAACCGTCGTCAAGTCGAACGTGCGATCGCGATGATCACCTCCAAGGGCAAGCGAAAGGTGGGCGTGCTCGGTTTCGCTTTCAAGGCCGGGACCGACGATCTGCGCGAATCTCCGGTCGTGGATGTGATCGAGCATCTGATCGGCAAGGGATACGACCTTCGGCTGTACGACGACAACGTGAACATGGCGGCGCTGACGGGCGCGAACCGTGACTACATCCTCAACCACATTCCACATATCGCCCGCCTGATGGTGGATACCGTCGAGGAGGTCATCGACTTTGCCGAAACGATCGTGGTGGGCAATGGCGCCAAGGAGTTCCGCTCGGCCATCGAGCGCCTAGGACCCGATCAGATGGTGATCGATCTGGTGCGCGTCGCCGACCGCACGAGTGACGACAGCTACGACGGAATCTGCTGGTGAGCGCCCCGGTGCCGAACAAATCAAGCAGTCCCAAGCGGGTCCTGATCCTGGTCGAGAATCTGCCGGTACCGTTCGACAGGCGCGTCTGGCAAGAGGCGACCACACTGCGGGCGCATGGCTGGCAGGTCAGCGTCATCTGCATCACCGGCGATGGGTACGAGAAGACTCACGAGATCGTCGACGGGATCCATATCTACCGTTATCCGTTGCCCACGCAGGGCGACGGGGCCCTGGGCTATCTGATCGAGTACTCGGCTGCGCTCTGGCATACGTTCCGCCTGACGTTCCGGGTCCGAAAAGAGCGGGGTTTCGACGTTATCCACGCCTGCAACCCGCCCGATCTGTTGTTCGTGGTGGCAGTTTTCTTCAAGGTTTTCGGCAAGACCCGATTCGTGTTCGACCACCACGACATCAACCCCGAACTCTACGAAGCAAAATTCGGGCGTCGGGATTTCTTCTGGCGACTGATGGTCTGGCTCGAGCGCTGGACTTTTCGCACGGCGGATGTGTCGATCGCGACCAACGAGTCCTATCGCCGCATTGCGATCGAGCGAGGCGGCATGGACCCGGAACGGGTATTCGTGGTGCGCAGCGGACCTATGCTCGAACGACTCAAGATCTTGCCGCCGAAGCCTGAGTTACGGTGTGGCAAAAAGTATCTGGTGGGTTATGTGGGCGTGATGGGCAAGCAGGAAGGCATCGATCTTCTGTTGCTCGCGGTGAAGCACATCGTTCGCGATATGGATCGTCACGACGTGCACTTCGGGTTGGTCGGTGGGGGCACCTCACTGGCGGAGATGCGACAGATGGCGGTCGACCTCGGGATATCCGACTACGTCACCTTCACCGGTCGCGTCCCGGACCAGGAGCTTCTCGAGATGCTGAACACCGCCGACATTTGTGTCAATCCCGACGTCGCCAATGAGATGAACGACAAGTCGACGATGAACAAGATCATGGAGTACATGGCTCTCGGCAAGCCGATCGTGCAATTCGACCTCACCGAAGGGCGATACTCCGCGGGCGAGGCATCCCTGTACGCGGCGAAAAACGACCCTCTCGATCTGGCGCAGAAGATAGTCGAGTTGCTGGATGACCCGGAGAGACGGGCGACCATGAGTGAGCTCGGGGTGCGCCGCGTCCGGGACGAGTTGGCGTGGGACTACGAAGTTCCCAACCTGATCCGCGCCTACGACAAGGTGATGTCATGACCGACCCGGCCGAAAATCCCCTCTCTTATGCGCTGGTGACGCCGAGCTTTCGCCTCGATGTGGACCGCTGCGCGCTGCTGGTCGAGAGTGTCGAGCGTTGGGCTGCACCGTATTTGCAGCATTATCTGGTCATCGACCGGCGCGACGTTGCGATGTTCAAATCCTTCGAGTCGTCGCGTACCCGAATACTGGTCGTCGAGGACATCATTCCGAGCTGGCTGGTACGGATTCCCGGTATCCGTCGGTTCTGGTTCAGCTTTCGTACGCGGCCGGTCAAGAACTGGATTCTGCAGCAGATCGTCAAGCTGTCGATTCCTAACGTGGTCAACGATGACATTCTGCTCTACACCGATTCCGATGTCTTCTACGTCGCGCCCTACGATCCCCGGACCTACGAGCGGGATGGCAAGGTGCCGTTGTTCATCGAGACCGGGCAGCGCGGCCTGATCGCCAACAACGATCATTGGCACGCCGTTGCTGCCGGGCTGCTCGGGATCCCTGCCGAAAAGGAATACGACACCAACTTCATCGGCAACGCGATCTGCTGGCGGCGCGAGAATGTGCTGAAGATGCAGGAGCGTTTACACAGTGTCGCCCACAAGCAGTGGGAACGGGCCATCGCGCCGCTGAGTGGATTCTCCGAATACATACTCTATGGGCTCTACGTGACCGAGGTACTCGGCGAGGCGTCAGGACACTGGGAGGATGGCACGGTCCGAACTCTGAATCATTGGGCTCCCGTCCCGATGACCGTGCCAGAACTGCAGGAGTTCAAGGCGAAGCTGACGCCGGAGTATGAGTCGGTGATGATCTCGGCGAAATCGAGAACTCCGGTCGCCGATATTCGCAAAGTCTTTTTCCAGTAGGCGTCAGCGCTTACGTCAGACCTTGTAGGCGTCGCGCCAGAAGCCCATCGGGTTGCGCAGTGCCCGCCCGAGTTTCTCTCGCTGAATCCGGGCGTGCTCTCGCTTGATCTCACGCGCGAAGGGGCCTGGGCCCGCGCTGACATACCCCCATACCACCGCGAAGAAGCCGACGACGTAGGGACGCCGAAAGATATAGCGGATGCAGTGCAAGACGAAGTAGGGGAACGAGTAACCGGTCCATCGGCATGTCCGGCCATTGCGGTAGCGGCCGTTGATTTCGCCCTCGCTGGCGCCGACAGCCCGGGTCAAGTGAAAATGCGCATCGGTGTCCACGTATGTCTGCAGCCCCGCCAGGCTGGCCGCCATCTCATCCACCGCGTCGAAGCCGTGTTCCTCCGGCATCGACTCCGTGGCCCGGTACGCCTCGATCGTGTACAGCTTGACCGAACCCTGAACATGAAACTTCTGCTCGGCCATGCCCTTGGTCACGACGATGCCGCCCGCGATACCGATCGGGCCCTGAGCTCGCGCCACGATCCTTTCGAGGTAGTCCGGAGCCAGTCGCACATCCGCATCCATCTTCATGACGTGCGTATACGGTTTCTTCGGCAGCGCGGTCACGACGCCGTGCCGCCAGGCTTTGAATTCTGAGCCGGTCAGCAGCCCGCCGGAGTTGTCCTTCGCCAGTATGGTGGCGATGTTGTCGGTGTCGACTTCGCTGAGGCGTTCAGCAGTGCCGTCGGTGCTGCCGTCGTCCACGACGACCCAGTCGAAGTCCTGGAAACGCTGCGCCCGAAGGGTTTCGACGAGCCCCGCCACGTTGTCGATCTCATTGTGCATCGGCGTGACGATGAGCAATGTCATAAGACCACCTCACTGACGTAGCGGCGCGGGAGTCGCACGCGGTCAGTCACTGATGCGTGAAACCGGCGGACGGTCAGTCATTGGTTTGACCCTCCTGATCGGCCGGCGCCGACTGCTCGTCCCGGCGGACTCGCGACAACACAACACCGAGAATCCTAGCGCCGCTGTGACGCAATGAGCGGGTGACTCGTTGCAATTCAGCACGCCGCGTTTTCGCTGCCTCTGCAACCACCACGACATTCGAGATGTTCTGTGTGAAAAGGGAAGCATCGCTCAAATTGGTGATCGGCGGGGCGTCGACGATCACCACGTCGAAACGCCCGGCGAGATCCCTCATCAGCTGGCGGAACTTCTCGCCGGCGAGCATCTCACCGACGTCGATGGCACTCCCGCCGCACGGTATGACCGTGAAACCACCCCAGTGCGCGTCGAACATCGATTCGTCGAGTTCGGTTCTGCCCGAAATCAAATCGGTGATTCCCTGCGTCTGCGGGATGCCGACCTGAGCAGCCAGGCGCCCTCCCCGGACGTCGGCGTCGATGAAGGTCACTCGATTTCCGGCCTCGGCAAGGGCGCCGGCCACGTTGGCGGCCAGCGTCGTCTTGCCGGCACCTGCCCGGGGTGAGGTGAAGAGCAGGAAGGGCGGTGTCTCATCCGCGGCATACAAAATGTCGATGGCGATGCGATGAAGTATCGAGCGCAATTCGGGTGACTGCTCCGTGAACTGCAATACATCCCAGGCCTTCGCGTCACGCACCTTGGGTATCCCGCCAAGATACGGAACATCGAGCGCGGTGACGTCGCGACGACTTCGCACCCTGGTGTCGAAATTGTCGATGATCAACGCCGCGAACACCCCGGCGACCAACGCGAGCATCACGGCAACGGCAAGGTTCAACAACAAGTTTGGCGACGATTGGAACAGCGGAATGCCGGCAGGCTGCAGCACCGACACCTGGATCGGGGACTCAGCGGGCACGGTGGCACCTTCGAGGCCGGCCACGGCGCCCGGCATCTCCATGGCGATGCGATTGGCGATCGAGGCGGCAGCCGAGCCCGTCCGTGCCGACGCCTGGACGTCGAGAACCGACGTGCCCGTTGGGATCGTGATGTCCAACTGCTTGGCCAGGTCGGGCACCGTGGTGCCCAGACCGAGCGAGTCGATGACCGGCTGCAGAACCTGGTTGGTCGTCACCAGTTGCGCGTAGGTCTTCATGCGACTCGTGAGATACAGGTCGGCAACCTGGCGCGTCTCCATGCCCGTGGTCACGGAGAGGTTGGGGGCGAATACCATTCGGACGCTGGAGGTGTAGGTCGCCGGTATGAAGAATCCCGCACCGGCCAGCGCCGCACCGACCAGGACGAAAACCGTCAGGAGCACCGGCCAGCGTCGCAATAGCCTACGAAAGTAGCTACGAAGGTCCATATCCCACCAGACTTGTCGGCACCAGACACCACGAAGCCCGCACGTCAGCGGTGGCCGGCTTCGTGCAGAGACAATAGCGCGACGAATCCGCGCCGGGTGAAACGGCTACGCAGGTGTCCTGAACGCAGTTCCCCACGAAAGTTATTCGCTCTCTCGTTCACGAATCTGGATCCGCGCATTCGCCGCAATCAGCACAAAGTCGCGCGCGCCTGACAATCCCGGAAGTACATTTGGTGCTACGCGCGACACGTTTAGTCCGACATTGACTCCAGCCCCCCGGGCGGGGCCGATGTCATCGCTTGCTGTCATGGCAGCGAAGCGACGTACGCCCGAGATCGCGCCCGGCACGGCGCGCGCTGTGGCTCAACAGTTCGTCACGCATGGTGATGACGGTAGCACCCAACTAATCGCCGGTACCTGGCGAAAGGTGCGGGCGTGCTCTTCCGTGTGCGGTGTGGTGGCAGACCGTGACCCACCCAATCATTGCCCGGTCGTGGCTAAGTGACCGAGATTTGCCGCCCACGCCCTGCTAGGCTACTGAGCCGGTCAGCGTGTATGGGTTGGAAGACTCGTGAAAGTAGAACTGCGTGAATTCGATCGGTGCGGCCCGGTTTGCGGCCTCGCAGGACCTCGGCGCGCGGGCGCCCCGTAACGGAAATGGTCGTTCACGCCTCGGGCGTCAGCGCCTGCAACCAGGAAAGTTCATGAGCCGGCCAGCTATGGCGCGCAGATTCGCTTGGATGATGGTGCTCGTCCTGCCGATGACGCTGGCGGGATCACTCGCCGGCTCGGCGTCTGCCGCGCCCGGTGACCCAGGCGATGTGACATTGGTGGATAACGGCCCGAACGCCACCGGCCTCGTGTTGCCGTGGTCTGCTCTGGGCTTGCCTTCCTCGGTCAGTCTGTTCGGCGAGGGTGCCAGCGGTTACACCGTGGCGCTGCCCGACGGACTGGCTGCTGTGCGGTTGCAAGGAACCGTTCACGCGCCGATCAACATCGACGGCGGCTACCTCGAGATCGACGACAGTGAGGGAAAGTTCCTCGGGGCTGTCGACCTGCCCCCGGCGGGCTCCGGCGCGGTGATGACACCGTTCGATGTCGACATATCGGCGGCGCGGGTGAAGAGCTCCGCGGTCGACCTGTCGTTCACCATCCGCCCGCGCGACGACCGGGACCGATTCTGCCGGCCGCTGCCGCAACTCCAGATCAGTGATCTCAGAACGGTATTCGCCGGCACGCAGCTTCCCGTGACCACGGTCGCGAACTTCTTCGCGCCGGTGCTGGGCAAGGTCACGTTCTACGCGCCGAACGATGCCAGTTCCGCCGAACAGCAGGCGGTGCTGGCACTCACCGCGGCGCTGGGCCGCTACTACTCGACCCAGCCGGTGGCCATCTCGGTCGTCAGTCAACCGCGGGGCGCGGTACCGCCGCCGACTGCCGGGCTGGACCGGGCGATCGTCGTCGAGAAGGGCGACCCGGGCCTGACGGTGGAAAACCCCGGGACACCGAACGCATACCTTCGGGTCTCGGGCGACGGCGACGGACTCTTGAAGCAGGTGTCGCTGGTCTCGACCCAGCTGCAGCCACTCGCGCAGGCGAGCGCGGTACGCGTCGACCAGGCCGGATCCAGCACAGCTCAAATCGGGGATACCGTGACGTTCTCCCAGTTGAATCTGGGTGACGAAAAGGTCGATACATTCGGGACGAGCAATCTCGAGGTCGGATTCCAGCGGACGCTGTTGGGCCAACGATTCGACAGCGTTCAGGTGCACCTTCTGGCCGACTACACGCCGGTGGCCGACCGTGCCGCGGCCTCGGTCATGATTCGCTCGTCGAAATCCGTCGTCTATCGAGCGTTGCTGAACAACACCGGCCATCTGGACGCAACATTCACGTTGGACAGCTCGGTCCTCGACCAGCAGTGGGTCAATCTGCAGTTCGCTCTGACCTACACGCCGGATCAACCGTGCGGCCCGTTCGTCGCGCCGCTGACCTTCCAGGTCAGCCCGCAATCAACGCTGACCATGCACCGCGGTGGCGCTCCGCTCGGCGGCTTCGCCGCATTCCCGTCGGAGTTCAGCCCGAAATTCGTGGTGGCGCTTGACGGTAGTGGCCCCAATCAGCTCGGCTACGCGGCGCGGATCGTGGCCGCGGTGGCGCGGATGAGCAAGACCGAGCTCACGCCTCAGGTTGTCGACGTTCAGAAGGCCGCATCCGCAACGTCAGGGGCGCTGATCGTGGCCAATTCCGATGCGATCAAAGGAACTCCGCTGACGCCCCCGGTCGGTGCCAACGGCTCGACTCTGAACGTGGCGCTGCCGACCCAGCTGCAGCTCAATATCGACAAGGGCCTGGGATCCATTCAGGCTTTTGCCGATCCGTCGCGCAACCGTTCGGTCATCCTCGTCACGACGACCTCGAACTGGGCGTTGGTAGACCCGCTGTTCAACTATTTCAACGGGCCCAATGGCGATGACTGGACGCAACTCAAGGGTGACGTGCTCGCCGCAGGAGAATCGGGCAACCCGGTCAACGTCGCAATCCGGCAGGCCGCCGGCGCCGCCGCCGAGCAGACCGTGTCCAGCACGTCCCGCTGGTCGACGTATGGCTACGTCGTCGGGGGCGTGGTCGCCCTCGTGGCCCTCGTGGCATTCGCCCTGACACTGTTCTTGCGTCGGCGTAGAACCCAGAAGGAACTCGTCGGTACTGAAGGCACGGGCAATTCCGACTGACTAAACTCGGCCGAGTCGCACAACCGATAGGGGAGGGCTGCGGTGTTGGGGCGGGTTGAACTCCAGGGACCGCAGTTGACCGTGAGCGCGGTCGGATTCGGGTGCGGCGGCCTGATGCAGTCCCCCTCCCGCAAGGAGCGAATGGCTGTCCTGGGCAGCGCCGTCGACAATGGGATGACCCATTTCGACACTGCGCGAATGTACGGGCTCGGGATGGCGGAGGCTGAGCTCGGTGCGTTCTTGCGCACCATCGACCGAGACAGCGTCACCATCGGCACCAAATTCGGCAACGAGATCGGCGGGTTGGCCAGCCGGCTCGCCCGGTTCCAGGCTCCGGCGCGGGCGATCTTGCGAAAGGCGCCCGCCTTGCGCGCGGCGGTCAAAGGCCGTCAGGCACCGGCCCCGACCCCTCGTACATACGACGCGACCGTTGCCGCGCACAGTCTCGACCAAAGCCTGGCGGCGCTGGGTGTCGACTACGTGGACATCCTGTTCGTGCACGGCCCGCGGCGTATGGACACCGTGGCCACCGATGAGCTCCGCCAATTTTTCGAGACCGCCCGTCAACAGGGCAAGATCCGCGCCTGGGGGGTGTCTCAGGACGAGGACCTCGACGTGGATTTCACAGGCCCGTTCGGCCCCGAGGCGGTGGACCAGCTTCGCGGTGACGTGTTCAGTCCGCCGCCGCGTTCGTCGGATATCACGTTCGGCGTTCTGAACCGGCCGTTCGCGGCACTGTCGGCCGGGCTGCACGGCGACGCCCGGATGGCGGCCCACTGGCGTGACTCTTTGCAGCTCGACCCACTGGCTCCCGGGGTGTTGGCGAAGCTCATACTCGGATCGGCCACCAGGGCAACGGATTCCCGCGCGGTTTTGTACAGCACCACCAATCCTGCGCGCGTCGCCGAAGCGGCCGGCGCCATCACATCGCCATACGACGCCGAGACGTTGGCCCGTTTTCTCGAACTCGCCGAGGAGTTCCGGCACAGCGGCCGGATGGTCCGTAAGACCGAGGACTTCACCGCGGGCACGACGATCAAGACGGACGTCGTTGTCGTCGGCGCGGGCCCGATCGGTATCTCCACCGCGCTGGAGCTCGCGAAGGCGGGCGTCGAGGTGGCGCTCATCGAAAGCGGCCTGGAACGCACTGATGACGCCGCGCAGGAGTTGGCGTCTTTCGACTCGCGTCAAGACGATGTCTTCCATGCTCGCAGCGATCTCACGGTTCGCCGCGCGGTGGGCGGTGCATCCGCCTTGTGGGGCGGCCGTTGTGTCGCGTTCGACCCGATCGACTTCGAGGACCGGCCGCTGACCGCCCAGGCACCGTGGCCGATCACGTCTGCTGATGTCGAGCCCTACATGCAGCGCGCCTGCGACTGGGCGCAGTGCGGCCAGGCCGCGTTCAACGCGCGCGATGTTCCAGAGCTCGCGCACCGCGACTTGGTCGCCGGGCTTGCCGACGGTGATGTGCGCACGACTGACCTCGAACGCTGGGCGTTACCGACGCGCTTCGGGCGCGAGTACCGCGATGCGCTGCACGGCACCCCGTCGCTGTCGCTGTGGACCGGGTTGACCTGCACGGAGATCATGACCGGTGAGAACGGCGACTCCGTTGACCATCTCGTCGTCAAGACGCTCGATGGCAAGGAGGGCAAGGTCGTCGCCAACGACTACGTCATCGCGACCGGCGGCGTGGAGGCAACCCGGCTGCTGCTGGCGTCCGACCGGCACCACCCGGGCGGGCTGGGTAACGCGGGCGGGCACCTCGGGCGGTGGTACATGGCCCACGTGGAGGGGCGATTCGCGCGGGTGAAGTTCAACACCGACAACGTCATCTACGAGCACGAGCGCGACCGCGACGGAGTTTACGTCCGTCGACGGTTCACCTTCAGCCCGCAGCTGCAGCGCGAGCTCGAAATTCCCAATGCCGCAACCTGGTTGGTCAACCCGCCGATCAGCGATCCGGGACACGGAAGTGGGATCCTGTCGGGCGTCTACCTCACTTTGATTTCCCCGGTCGGCCGGTTCCTGCTCGCCGAGGCGATTCGCGAGGCCCACACCAAGACCCAGGGGCCACCGCAGATCATGGCGCACCTGCGCAACATCGTGCGCGATCTGATCCCGTCGGTCCGGTTCGCGATCACATTTACCTACGCCCGCCTCATCCGCAAGGGCCGCAAGGCGCCGGGCTTTTTCATCAAGAGCGCCGACAACCGGTACCTGCTCCACTACCACGGCGAGCATCTCCCGCACTGGGAGAGCCGGGTCGAACTCACCGACGAGCGCGACGCACTCGGCATGCGCAAAGTCCGGACGCATATGCACTTTTCTGATGCCGACTACGAAAGTGCCCGCAAGGCAATTGATCTCATCGATGCCCACCTGCGGGCCAACGGTGCGGGAAATGTGGAGTGGCTCACCGACGACCCCGAGGGTTCGGTACGGGAGTTCATGCACGGATTCGCCGGTTACCATCAAGCCGGGACGACGCGAATGTCCGAAACCGCTGAGGGTGGCGTCGTGGATTCCGACCTCCAGGTGCACGGGGTACGCGGACTGTACGTCGCGAGTACCTCGGTGCTCCCCACCTCCAGCCAGGCCAACCCGACGCTCGTCGGGATCGCGCTCGGAGTCCGACTCGCTGACCACCTTGCTGATGCCCGCAAGGCCGACGCGACTCCGGGCGATTGATGTCGGTTTATTTGGAGGGGGTTGTTCATGACTGCTGACAATGCAGTAATGGTCACGGGCAGTGCGGGTTTCATCGGGAGCGCCCTGGTGTCCCACCTGCGCGAGATCGGCCGACCCGTCGTGGGGATCGACCGTGCCGCCGAGCCGGGCGCCGACTCGTTGCGTCTGGACCTGACGACCGTCACCGGGGCTGACCTTCCTCAGCCGTGCCCGCCGACCATCGTCCACCTTGCCGCGCTGTCCAAGGAACCCGGATTTCCGTGGCGGGAGTACTTCGCCAACAATGCCGAGGCGACGCGTCGCCTGTGCCGCGCCGCCGATGAAGCAGGCGTGCAGAACATCGTTTTCACCAGTTCGATGATGGCCTTCGCTGCCGGTCCCTGGCGTCGTAGCGAAAACGATTTCGGGGACGCTGACACTGCTTACGGCGCCAGCAAGCTGCAGGCAGAGGAGATCTTGCGGACGTGGCAGGCCTCGAAACCGGGACGGCGCCTGCGCATCGTGCGTCCGGGTGTGGTGTTCGGCCCCGGCGACACAGGCAATATGCGGCGGCTGATCCACGGCCTGAGCAAAGGGCGTTTCGCCTACATCGGCCGCGATGACACGGTGAAAAGCTGTATCTACCTGAAGGATATGGTTCGGCTGCTGGTTCTCCTCACCGAAGACAACGGGCCGCACGACACGTACCACGCCGTCTATCCGCAGCCGACCACGATCCACGATCACGTCGAGGCCATCAATGCGGCCTGGGGATGGGACCGCCACCCGCGGACTGTTCCGTATCGTTTCGCCTTGGCGGCGGCCTCACCGTTCGCGGTGGTCGATCCGACGGGGACGCGTTTCGGCCTGCATCCCAGGCGCATTCAGAAATTGCAGTTTGACACCAACATCAGTTCGGAGCGCCTGGCCGATATCGGCTTCACCGCTCAGTATTCGCTTCGCGAGGCCTTCGCTGATTGGCGGCGGGACTGTGGCGGTGGGTTGCCTCAGTGAGTGGTACCTCAGCGTGGTGGCTTGACGGGCTGCACTGCTGAGACTGGCAGGGGTGCTCCGGGCGTGCTGACGGGATCGACGGGCTTGCCGATCACTTCGTAGACGCGGAACATCTCGTCGCTGGTCGCGCCGTCTGCCGAGTAGATCAGCCTGGCGATGCCCGCGCCGGTGGACCATAATTCCGGATAGCGGCGGTTGATCGCGTCCGGGATGTTGAGCCGGGGATTGGTCGCCACGATATAGCGGATTCCCATGTCCCACGGGCGATTCAAGGCGGCCGAGAAGTCGTAGTCACTGGTAATAACGAACTGTTTCGGGTGGTCCGAGGACAGCCAGACCCCCCACGCCAAAAAGGTGTCCATCAACACTGCGCCGTCCGGAAGCTTCTTCGCATCGAGCCAGGCAGTGAGTTGTCGCTCACTGATCAGCCGCCGGCGTGCGGACTGCTTTTCGGGGGGATGGCCGACCGGATCGACCAGGGAGATGAAGCTGGATTCCAGCTGGCCGTAGGCGATATCTTCGTTGACGATCAGTGGCGTCGTCACCGGGATCGCCACCACCACCGAGGCGGTGAGCAGTACAGCGGCGGCCTGTGTGGAACGCTTGTCCGCCGTGCTGCGGATAGTCGTGGACCGTGTCGGAGGCCAACATGCAACCGCAATGCAGACCACCATCGGGATTGCCAGCAGATAGAAGCGGAACCAACCGAAAGTCATTGAAAGATGTTGTGCCACAGCGGCAAACGTCAAAGTGGCGCCCAGCACCGCAACTGGAACGACAGTGCTGACCTGCCGCCGCAAAACCCCGACCAGAACCGCCATCGCTACGGCGATACCCGTCAGAGGTTGCATGCCGAAGAGGCGTGCGGCGATGACCAGCCATCTGGAACCAGGGTCGCCGCGGCCCACGTGTGCCAGCCGTTGAGCCACCTGGCTGCTGTTCCCGTACTGGGACGAGAAGGTGGCGAACAGTTCCCCGTTGATGATCCAGCCGGTGACCGCCCATACGAGGATCGCGATGGCGATCGGGAAACTTATGATGGCGAGATTCAGGACGGTCGACTGCACACGGTCGGAATACCGCGAGCGGTGCCAGGTGACCGCCCCCACCAGAAGTGCGGCTCCGGCTGCGGCCGGGACCACTTCGTACCGGGTGAGATATCCACACCCCAGTGCGATGCCTGCCCACGCAAGGTCTCCGACGCGATCGCTCTCGCACCAGCGCATCAGGTGACGCACCGACC
Organism: Mycolicibacterium aromaticivorans JS19b1 = JCM 16368; assembly: GCF_000559085.1. Taxonomy (NCBI): domain Bacteria; kingdom Bacillati; phylum Actinomycetota; class Actinomycetes; order Mycobacteriales; family Mycobacteriaceae; genus Mycobacterium; species Mycolicibacterium aromaticivorans. Next base: position 3,278,466 of record NZ_JALN02000001.1, read on the forward strand.
AGACCAGGCAGAACATTTCGGCGGCCTCACTGAGTCCGGAGGCGCCGTACAGGATGATCATCGGGTGCAGGGCCACTGCGCCGACGGCTACCCAGCGCCACCCCGCCGGGAGTCCGCGGTCGAGGGCGATCCCGCGGACCATGAGTGCGGCGCCGGCCATGAACAGCGAGCTCTGGATGACTCCGGCGATCCCGTAGTACTTCAGCGCGGGAAACCAGTGACTCAGTGCCACGAACGGTATGTCGACCATGCTGGGCAGCGGATTCCAGACGAACCCGATGGCCGACAGGTGTGGATCGCGGGCATATATCGCAAAACCGGCGTTGGCCACCCGGTTGGGCGCGTCCGGCTCGAAGATGTTGTACCGCAACACTAGAACTGTCCCGACAACACAGTAGAGCGCAGTCAGGGCGGTGAAGAGCAGCAGCCCAGGCCAGCGCGGTCGGTCCGGAGCGGACCGGCCGGGGTCGGCCTCGATCGGGGCGGCTACGACTGTGGTCACGGCGCGGAGCTGGTGGTGGTGCGCCTGCGTAGCCGGATCACGAGAACTGTCGCGGCGATGACGAGCGCGGCGGCGCCGATGCCGAGACTGAGCCAGGCCCACCATTTCCAGGCGTCGCTGGGGTGGGGCTGGCGGGCCATCGGGCCGCCCTCATTGATGGACATGTTCACTGTGCGGCCCTGGGGTCCGGTCGCGACCACGTCGCCGACCACTGAGGCCCAACGACTCGGAAGGCCGCGGATGTAGTCGAACGACGCGTCGACCAGAGACCAGTCGCCGGTGGCCGAGATGGCGAGCACCGTTCGGTTGTTGGAGGTGAACGCCTGGATGGCGCCGACCTGGCCATTGATGTTGAGATCGGTGGTCGGGTCGCCGTTGACGCCGACGTCGCTTGCTCCGTTGGGAACCAGCGGCGCCTTCATCCCCGCCCTCGACAGCGCGGCACCGGTGGTGACGGCCAACAATCCGGTGCCGGAACCGGCCGCTTGACCGAAGGTCGTCACCTTCGGACGCAGGGTCACCGACGTCTGCTGCGCCATCAGATTGATGGCCTGGGCGGCGTACCGGATGTATTCGGGACTGTCGAGCGCCACGTTGAAGTCGGGGGTGAACGCCATCGGCAGCACGGGGAAGCCGCCGCGGTTGTTGGTACCCGGTGTGACGGTGACGGTCGATTGCCCGTCCAATGCGAACGTCATACGGTCATTGAGGGGAGCGCACTCCTGCTGCGGAATGTAGCGAAGCTCGAGTGCCAGTCCGACGTTGGACGAGATTTCTTCCGGAGGAATCACGCCGGTGATGTCCAACGTGCCCGAATTGTCCAACCTGTGCGTGGCCAAAACCGTTGATCCCGAACGGATCAGGACGGACGCCTGGCCGCTGCCGACCGGGGTGTACTTGGCCATCAGGTGCACGCTGGCACTGCTGATCGGACCCGCGCCGAAGGCGCTCACGTCAAAGCCGGCATAGATGGTGGTGACCCCGAGGACCGACGCCTGTCCGTTGACGCCGAGTTGGTCAAAGGTCTTGGTGTTGCTCGACAGGATGGTGTCGTCCTTCGATGACAGCACAACGGCTGCCGGCGCCTGGGCCAAATTCGTTCTCTGGTCGGCGAATAGCTGCACCTGTCGAGCCAGAGTCTGCCCGGTGCCGCTGATCACCAACGTGGCCGCGGGCGTACCGGGGTTCTCGACGATCACCCCCGGCTGGCTGTTGTCACGGATGTCGATCACCCGCACAGTGGGTTCCGGTGCGGGTGCGGTGTCCAGCGTGGTGACGTCGATGCGGACCGGCATCGGACGGTACTTCTTGGTCAACCGTGCCACCAAGTCCAGCGCCGCCTGCTGCTGAATATAGGTCGGGTTCGGGCCCACGTTGATCAGAATCTTGTCGAGAAAGCTCGGCAGGTAGTCGGCTACCGATGCCGGGTCGGTCGGCGGTCCGGTGAACGAACTGGCCAGCTGGCTGATCGAAAGCGCCGGTATCTGGGTGCAATTGTTGACGTTTTGGTTGTTGTCACGGATGACGAAGCTCAGCTTGGCTATGCCGTCGGCGACGAGGGCTGGGCTGATGTCGATTTGGAAGGGTACGGTCGTCGCATCGGCCGGCACCGGGATGGTGCCGAGCACCATGCCGCGGTCGTCGAGAACGTCCACCCGTCCGCTGACCACGTTGACGACCGCTCCGACGATGCCGCTGAGCACTGTCGGCACGGTGCCGGCGGGGACCGGAACCGCGGTCTCGCTTGGTTGATTGGCTCCGAGTAGATCGATCCTGTCTGGCAATCCCAGCTGGGGCCACCCGATCAATCGCGGGGGCTCGGGCGCGGGCTCGGTGGCGATCACCTCGACCACGTCACCGCCCGGATCTGCCGATGCCGGCGCGACCGAATTGCCCGACATCGGTGCGGCAAGCAGAACAGACACCATGCTGACGGTGCCGAGCGCGGCGAAAAATGCTCTCACGAAAGGTTTCCCGTCGACTCAGGAGCAGTGTGCGTGTGGGACAGGCCGTGCACGGTCTTCTCCCAGAAACACGGTTTGGTCACCAGCTGGTAGAGCGCCTTCACCGCCGCGATCGATTGCAGGAACCAGTAGAGCGGGACCAGCGCGGCCGCCCACCACAGGTGCGGTTTACCCAAGGCCTGCGCGACGATGAGGCCGACGAAGATCGACATGGGCGCGCCGATGAGAAGCAGAATCAGACAGACGTAATAGGTCATCGGTGGGAACACCACTTCGACGGCGTGGGGCCGGCCCAACATCCACGTCGCCAGGATGAACCAGAACAGCAGATTGCATGCGGCGGTCAGCGGCACACCGCCCGTCATGTTGATGAGGCGCCAGGTGCCCTTCAACCCGATCTCTCTGCGCAGTGCCGCGGGATTACGCAGATGGACGAGCATGGTTTGCAGGTAGCCCTTGTACCAGCGCGACCGTTGCCGAATCCAGTTCACCACATCGGAATTCGCCTCTTCCAATGTCACCGAATCCAGGATGCGGGTTCGGTAGCCGCAGCGGGCGAGCCGCACACCGAGATCTGCGTCTTCGGTCACGTTGTACTCATCCCACCCGCCGATCTCGCGCCACACGTCGGCGCGCATGTGGTTGGAAGTGCCGCCGAGCGGCACTACGCAGCGGGCTCGTTCCACCGCGGGCAGCACGACTCCGAACCATTGGTCGTACTCCAACGAGAAGAATCGCGTCAGCAGATTCTGCCGCTCGTTGAAATAGCCGAGCCGGGCTTGCAGGCATCCCACCTCGGCGGGGGTCCGCCGAAACGCGGCGACGGCGCGTCGGAGTTGCAGCGGGTCGGGGATGTCCTCGGCGTCGTAGATGGTCATCAGCTCACCGCGGAGGCCGGGCGTTGCCATGCCGTAGTTACACGCCTTCGGCTTTGTCTTCGGCATGCTGTGCGGAACGATGATCACCCTGATCGACGTCAGATTCGCGTCGAGCAACGCCATCTGGGTTGGCAGATCGTCTTCCTCGACGAGCAGCAGGATTTCCAGTTTGTCTCTGGGGTAGTCCAAGCGCCCCACCCCGTTGAGGAGATTGGCGACGATCGTGGGCTCGTCGTAGACGGGCAGCAACACGGTGTAGACCGGCAACTCGTCATCGGTGAGTGCCAGCGCTTCGTCGTCGGAGATCCGGATGAGTGCTGACGAGCGAATCCCGCGCAGCAGAAGGTAATTCCGGTCGATGCTGGAAAAGAGATAGAAAGCCGCAATCAGTGCGGTCAAGGTGGGTGCGACAGCGTAGGGGAACTCGGCGCCGCCGACGATCAGGGCGGCGGTGACAACACCCAATGCCGTCAGGGTGCGTGCACCGAGAAGATTCCGGGCCGAGAACCGCGGGTGCAATTGCGTCGGTTGCAAGGTTTCAGTCACGTCTGCGGGGGCCTCCGGGAGATGGAGAGTCGGAAATTCCGCTGACGGCGGCCGTCAGCCTGGCGGCGCGTTGACTCACCAGCGGATCGACGTGATCAAGGCCCTGTGGCCGCTGGCGCGACAGCCACAACCACGAACCCACGGATGCGTCGAGCACGTCGGGCGGCTGAGGTGCGGGTGGTGCCTGATCACCCGACAGCGACTGGCTGACGATCACGGTCACCCGCTGGAATAGTGCGCCGGCGCGTTGGGTCCAGGTCAGCGCATACCAGTCCACTCCGCGGGCGTCTGCGGCGGCGTCGGCATCACTGTGGACTGCACGTGTGCCTGGCGGAATTCCGTTGGACGCGGCGACCGCCCGATAGCTCACCGGCCGGGCGGTCGGATACCAGACGACATCGGAGAGATCGGCCAGCACGGCCTCGCTCGGTGTCGACAGCACATCCACCGCAGCGGCCGGCATGCCCTTTGCTGCCGGCACCGCATACCGGACCAGTGTGGCGTCGGGCCCGGCGAACTTGGTGACGAAGTCATAGGAGGCGACGCGGGACAGACCGCTTCGTGCCGCCCAGTCCATTGGGATCGTCGGCTGGGCCGTTGCTCCGTACTGGTGCAGCCCGGCGGCGGCCAAGACTGCCGTGCCGACGGCCAGGACGCCCACCGTCCGTGAGGAACGGTGGGGCATTGCCGCGCTGATCGGGCGTTCGCTGGGGTCTGCCGCCCGGCGATCCGGCGTCAGCCGGGCACCGATCACCGAGAGGACGGGAATGACTCCGGCGGCGACGACGACCGTCGGCAGAAACCAGGAGGCGCAGTTGATGACCAACGGGGCGCTCGCCGCGAGGCTGATGGCCGTGGCGGCTACCCGACGATGCATCGCAAGGGTCCGGGTGGCAAGGAAAACTGCGACGGCACCGATCACGGCGGCGACAACGGCGGCGGCAGTGGGGGTCCCGCCCAAGGCGGCCGTGGCCGCCAGGTAGGGCACCGGCGTGGCGAAACAAGCCAGGAAGATCCACAGCGACCGCATCGTCAGGGCGTGACGTATTCCGAACAAGATGACGACGCAGCACACGGCCCACACCAGGACCGTCAGGGACTCCAGGCGCCACCACGCCGACAGCGTCGGCATCCGGCCGATCAACAGATAGATGGCCGCCAAGCCGAGAATGCCGATCAACGTGGCCACGATCCAGTCGGATTCACCGTCGCCGACCCCGTGTGAGGTGGTGCGGTATCCGGCGGCGATCAGAAGAGCCAGGACGGGCAGGACGACCAGATACGCGGCGCGCGAGCCGGCGAGCGCGTCGGCGAAGTTGTGTGCGTAGCTGGATGCGTACGCGACCAGGCAGAGCAGTGCCACCGCTATGCCACGAGTCAACACGCCGAGACCGGTTGGCCGGTGCGGGGCGTCAGTCGAAATATCGTCTGGGAGTTCGGTGTCGCGGACTGGCCGCGGCGCAACGGCGGCCGTCACATCGATGTTTGGCATCTATCCATCCGGGTGTCCAAATAATGTTGCAGCAGCTAATTTGCGTTTGCATGATCGCTTACGGCAGATACGGGCTGTCGGTGAATCATGGGCACAACTAGGAGAAAGTTACGCCGTAAACAATTACAGCAAACATCCAGTCCATCGCTGATAAACCCCGCCCAGTGTGGTGTAACTCACGTTTCAGCCGGGTGCGGCGGGTGCGGCGGGTACGGAGGCGCAGCGGATGCGCAATGCTGAAGACCGTGACCGCCGCGCGCACCACAACGTCGATCTACATCGCCTCCCCCGAAGGCGACACCGGGAAATCCACCGTCGCACTCGGCATCCTGCATCGGTTGACGGCGATGGTGCCGAGGGCCGGAGTGTTCCGCCCGATCACCCGGCGGGAGAACCGCGACTACATCCTGGAGTTGTTGCTGGCACACAGCAACGCCGGCCTGACATACGACGAATGCGTCGGGGTGACCTACCAGCGGCTGCACGCGGATCCCGACGGCGCGATCGCGGACATCGTCGACCGGTATCACGAGGTGGCGGCCCGCTGCGATGCGGTCGTGATCGTCGGATCTGACTACACCGACGTGGCGACCCCGACCGAGCTGAGTGTCAATGCGCGGATAGCGGCCAACCTCGGAGCGCCGGTGCTGCTGTCGGTGCGTGCCCGGGATCGCTCCCCGGCGGAGGTCGCCGAGGTCATCACGTTGTGCCTCGCCGAGCTCGCTGCCCAGCACGCACACACCGCCGCGGTGGTGGCCAACCGAGCCGACCCGGCCCGGCTCCGCGCGGTGGCCGAGGCGTGCGCGGACCTGGGCCCACATGTGTACGTGATCCCCGAGGAGCCGCTTCTGGTCGCCCCCACCGTCGCGGATCTGAGCCACGCCGTGGACGGCGTTCTGGTCCACGGTGACGGCTCGCTGCTCGGCCGCGAGGTGATGGGTGTGCTGGTGGCGGGCATGACCGCTGAGCACTGTCTGGAGCGACTCACCGAGGGCGTTGCCGTCATCACACCGGGGGATAGATCCGATGTGGTCCTCGCCGTCACCAGTGCGCATGCTGCCGAGGGGTTCCCGTCGCTGTCGGCGGTCATTCTCAACGGCGGGCTTGCGCTCCACCGTTCGATCGCCGAACTGGTGACGGGGCTGGGCCTGCGATTACCGATCATCGCCACCGACCTCGGTACCTTCGAGACGGCCAGCGCGGTGGCAGGAACGCGCGGGCGTGTCACCGCCACATCGCAGCGCAAGATCGACACCGCGATCACGCTGATGGAGCGGTACGTCGACATCGACGAGCTACAGAACCGGCTCAGCCTGCCCATCCCGACGGTGACCACCCCGCAAATGTTCACCTATCAGCTGATGGAGCGGGCCAGAGCAGATCGTAAGCGCATCGTGCTGCCCGAGGGGGACGACGACCGCATCCTGCAGGCGGCCGGAAGGTTGTTGGTGCGCGGTGTCGCCGATCTGACTGTCCTCGGGGAGGAGGCTCAAGTACGTTCGCGTGCAGCCGAATTGGGTGTCGACCTGGCGGCGGCGGTTGTCATGGACCCGCGCACCAGCGAGCTGTGTGATGAGTTCGCCGAACAGTACGCCGAGCTCCGCAAGAAGAAAGGTGTAACGCTGGAGCAAGCGCGCGAGATCATGCACGACGTGTCGTACTTCGGAACAATGTTGGTGCACAACGGAATCGTCGACGGGATGGTTTCCGGGGCGGTGCACACCACTGCGCACACGGTGCGGCCCGCCTTCGAGATCATCAAAACCCAGCCGGATGTCTCGACGGTCTCGAGCATCTTCTTGATGTGCCTGTCCGATCGCGTGCTGGCCTACGGCGACTGCGCGATCGTGCCGGATCCGACCGCTGAGGAACTCGCCGACATCGCGATCAGTTCGGCGCGGACGGCCGCACAGTTCGGTATCGAACCTCGAGTAGCCATGTTGTCTTACTCCACGGGTGACTCGGGCAGCGGCAGCGGTGTCGAGAAGGTCAGGACCGCCACCGAGTTGGTCCGATCGCGGGCGCCGGAGCTGTTGGTGGAGGGGCCGATTCAATACGACGCTGCCGTCGACCCGACCGTTGCCGCAGCCAAAATGCCGGGCTCTGAGGTGGCCGGGAGTGCGACCGTACTGATCTTCCCCGACCTCAACACCGGTAACAACACCTACAAAGCGGTCCAGCGCAGTGCGGGCGCCATCGCGATCGGCCCGGTGCTGCAAGGGCTCAACAAACCCGTCAATGACCTGTCCCGCGGCGCGCTCGTCGAGGATATTGTCAACACCGTGGCGATCACCGCGATCCAGGCACAGGGGCTGTGATGGCCGATACCGTTCTGGTACTCAACTCCGGTTCGTCATCACTGAAATACCAGTTGATGCAACCAGATACCGGTATATCCCTGGCATCTGGGCTCGTCGAACGGATCGGCGAGGAGACGTCGACCGTGACGTTGAAGTGGGGCAACGAGGAGACCAGCCGTGACGGCCGGATCGCCGATCACGAGGCGGCGCTGCGCACCACGTTCGACCTGTTCGCCGAGTCCGGCCGGCACCTGGACGATCTGGGGCTCGTCGCCGTCGGGCATCGGGTCGTCCACGGCGGCCAGGCGTTATACCGCCCCACCATCGTCGACGATGCAGTGGTCACGACGCTGAAGGAGCTCGCAGCACTGGCTCCACTGCATAATCCCCCGGCCGTACTCGGTATCGAGGTCGCCCGCCGAGTGTTGCCCGACCTGCCACACATCGCAGTGTTCGACACTGCGTTCTTCCATGATCTGCCATCTGCTGCGGCCACCTACGCGATGGACCGGGAATTGGCGCAGCGCTGGGATATTCGCCGCTACGGCTTTCACGGGACGTCGCATCAGTACGTCAGCCAACAGGCCGCGCAGTTTCTCGACGCACCGATCGAATCTCTCAACCAGATCGTGCTGCACCTGGGTAATGGCGCTTCGGCGTCGGCCATCGCCGGCGGGCGGCCGGTCGACACCTCGATGGGATTCACGCCGATGGAAGGGCTGGTGATGGGGACCCGCTCGGGCGACATCGACCCCGGCGTTCTCATCTATCTCTGGCGCACCGCGGGTATGAGCGTCGAGGAGATCGAGACCATGCTCAATCGGCACTCTGGAATGTATGGTCTCGGCGGCGAGATCGACTTCCGGGTGGTGCATGAGCGGATCGAATCCGGTGACGAGGCAGCGCAATTGGCATACGAGGTGTACATCCACCGGCTGCGCAAGTACGTCGGCGCCTACCTGGCCGTCCTGGGGCACACAGATGTGGTGACGTTCACCGCCGGTGTGGGTGAAAACGACGCCCGGGTGCGGCGCGATGCGTTGACCGGGCTGGCGCCGCTCGGCATCGAACTCGACGAGCATCTCAACGACAGCCCCGCCCGGGGTGCGCGACGGATCTCGGCCGACAAGTCACCGACGACCGTGCTGGTGATCCCGACGAATGAGGAGCTGGCGATCGCGCAAGCCTGCCTGACGGTGGTCTGAGCGTCGAGCTAGCTGGCGCCGGGCATCGGGATCGGCTTGACGCCTGGGGTCCCGATCTTGCCTGCCAGCCATGGCAGCGCATCTGCGAATGCGTAACCCGCAGACTGCAGATCGTGGCCGGCATGGAAATTGACCACAGCACATTCGATGCCGTAGCTGCTCGCAAGCTCGCACATGGCGTGTGCGATATCGGCGTGATTCTCGGAATCGGTATCCCACTTGGCGGGTGGGGTGGGGACAGCGCCGGAGTGGTCGCCGGGCCGGTACTCGGGTGGCGTGTTCGACGACACGGCAAACCACGCGGACACGCCGGTATACGTGCCATGCCGGGTGATCGCGGTCTTCGGGTCGAATGCTTCCCAGGCGTTGACGTCGCCGCCGAACAAGCGCCCGACGGTCTGATCCTTGGTCCCGGCATTGGGGCCGAGCTGACCGTCGATGTCGACGATCGCGCTGAACAGCTCCGGGTGTACGACCCCAAGCATCAGGGCGCAGGTGCCTCCCGACGACCAGCCGGCAACGCCCCAGTTCTCTGGCTTCGGACTGACGCCGAACGTCGAGGTCACGTAGGGCACGACTTCTTTGATGAGATGATCGGCCGCGTTGCCGCGCGGGCCGTTGACGCACTCGGTGTCGTTGATGAATGATCCGCCGACATCGGGAAAGACCAGCACCGGAGCGTTGCCGTGATGGCGCGCCGTGAAATCGTCCAATGTGGTGAGCACATTGGACGACCGCAGCCAGTCGTCGGCGCGGCCGAACTCGCCGCCGAACATCATCACCGCCGGCAAGGACGGCGGGGGTGCGGTCGCGAACCAGGCCGGCGGCAGGTAGACGTACTCCTGTCGATGCGCAAAGCCTGATTCCGTGTCCGGTGTCGTCATCTTGACGACGACGCCCTGGGTGGGCCTGATCCCACGCTTCTGCATATCGGCCAAGGTCGCCTGGTCGATCCAGCGGTCCGGTTCGGCACCGGTGACCCGGTCCCATGCCGACTGGACGGTGGGGAAGTAGCCGACCCAGGTGTTGACCGCCAGTGCTGTGCACAGCAGACAGAGCGGAACGGCGAGTAGTGCCGCACTTCGGCGGGGCCACCCGACGCCGCGCCAGCCCGCGACCAGGACCACGATTGCGGCCCCGAAGCCGACGATCCACACCCAGAACGTCGCTGGGGCAGGGTCCTGGGACATCCCTTGGTCTTTGATGAACCAGAAGGTCAACGCCGCGCAGACGCCACCGACGAGAAGCGCGACCGGCAACCAGACCCGAAGCCACCGTGGCGATCTGCGGCCGATCGCCGCCAACAAGACCACCGCCGCGAGGAGTTGCAGGACGATCAACAGCCAGCCATGGGTCAAGCTCACGGTTTGCGGCCTTCGCAATCATTCGGCGCCGGAACGGAATTGACGCGCTGGCTCATCCATTCCAACGCCTCCGCCATGTCGAACTTGTCGGGGGCATCGTCCGGTAGCCGGCGAATGGTGATGACGGCACCTGCTGCGCAGGCGTTGTTCAACGCGGCATCCGTCCACGCCGCGGGCACCAGCGGATCCTGATTCCCGTAGATCACCAGCATCGGCGCCTGCGTGGGCCCCTGGGGCAGGCTGACCTTCTTCAGGAATCCTCGCAACGTCTCGAGCGCGGCGGGCGACTTGGGCCGTAGGTCGTCCGGGGTGATCTGAGCTGCGATCGCGCTGCGTGCTTCAAGACCCGCCGGGTCGCAGGCCAGAAGTGCGTCCCATTTCTGCGCGACGACTCCGCTGCGGTAGTCCTCGAGGTTGAAGTCACGCGGGTACGAACTCTTCAGACCGGCGAGGAATGCTGTCAGATCGAGTTCCTGCTGGGTGTTGAGCGTGCCCGCTGCGGCCGCGTCGGCCAGCCCGGTGATGTCGGCAACCGGGGAAATCGCGACAGCGCCAAGCAAAGTGAGGTTCCACCCCTCGTTCCCCGCGAGCTCGTCGGCCGCCCACGCTGCTTGGCCGCCTTGGCCCATCCCGAAGGCCAGCCAGGAGGCCGACGACGGGGTGTTGGCCTTGTCGAACAGTTTGCGCGCGGCCCGCACGGCATCGATCAGGTTGTAACCGGCCGTCATCGAGTCGAGGTAGGGATGGTAGGTGTCGAGGTCCGCCTGATCGTGGGTCTTGTCGAGGCTGCCCAACCCTTGATAATCCGACATCACGACGGCGTAGCCGGCTTGCAGGAGTTGTCTCACTGTGTCGGCGGCGCCGAGCAGAGTCGGCGATGTCGACGGTCCGCAGCCCGGCAGGATGCCGGTGGCGGGGTGGCCGAACGCGACGATCCGCCACCCTCCGCCGGGGGGTGTGCCATTGGGAACCAACAGGATTGCTGTTACATGGGTGCCGCTGTCGTTGATTCCTGATCGAGAATGGTAGGTGAAGCGCTGGGCCCATGCGACCGCCGACTGTAATGACGGATCGAGGTCTCGTACCCCCTCGCTGTTGAGGATGGCGCCAGATTCCTCGAGCGTTGCGGGCGATGTCGGGGTGCGCGATTTAGGGCCGCCACAGGCAGTCCCGACAAGGGCGACCACCGTGACGGCGGCCAGGACGGTCAGAATTCGTCGCACGACCCAGATGGTAGTGCTCGACGTAGCCACTGCGGCCCGGGTTCGCGCGCAGTCGTGGGATTGGTTGCAGTTCGTGCCGCCGAAGTGGGAGCGGTTGGTCAGTGGTCTAGCTCGCCGGCCGCGGGTCGCGCGGGTCGTCCGGGTTCGGGTCGCCGAACCACCGCGACGCGGTGTGCTCTGGATAGTGGTCGTGCCAGGCCCACCATTCATAGGGCTTGCTCTGCGGATAGCCCGGGGGTGAGTCTTCCCAGGTCTCCTGGCGGCCCAGTGCGGTCATGTCGAGGAAATGCCATGTGTTGACGAAGATTTCATCACCGCGACTGTCGATGAAATATGTGCGGTAGATCTGGTCGTCGTCGCGGATAAACGCGTTGGTGCCGTGCCATTGATCGACTCCGAAGTCGACGTCGAAGGCGTTGTCCTGGCCGGCCTGCATCGTGTACCACGGGATGTCCCAGCCCATCCGGGCCTTGATCCGCGTGATGTCGGCCTGTGCGCCCCGTGATGCGTAGACCAGCGTGGTGTCGCGGGCGTTGAGATGGGCGAGGTTACCGATGTGGTCTGCCATCAACGAGCATCCGACGCACCCATGGTCGGGCCAACCGTGGACACCTGGATCGAGGAAGGCGCGGTAGACGATCAGTTGTCTCCTGCCGTCGAACAGCTCGAGCAGGCTGATCGTGCCGTCCGGCCCGTCGAACGCGTAGTTCTTCTCGACCGGTGTCCATGGCATGCGCCTGCGCAGTGCGGCCAGTTCGTCGCGGGCGCGCGTCAATTCCTTTTCCTTTTCCAGCATTTGGGTGCGGGCGGCTTCCCACTCGGGTGCCGACACGACGTCGGGCATCTGCACGGTTGCTCCTTGCGAATCATTCAACAAATGAGTTGAGTATCTGACTCCAGCGAACCACGGTGAGTGGCTATAGTCAACAAGATGGTTGAAGATCAAGTCTTGGACCGGGCCTATGCCGCCCTGGCCGACCCGACACGCCGCCACCTGATCGAGGTGTTGCGACAGGGTGATGCGCGGATCACCGACCTTGCCGCCCCACTGCCGATGACGTTCGCCGGAGTGTCGCGCCACGTCGGGGTGCTGGAGTCGGCCGGCTTGATCCAGCGGGAAGTCCGCGGCCGCGAACACTGGGTATCGTTGCGCCCGGAAGGGCTTACGGCTGCCCAACATTGGATCGAGGAGCAAACCCGGTTCTGGTCGACCCGCGCTGATGCGCTGGCCGCACGGCTGCGCCGCAAGAAGGCCGACGACCGATGAGTGGGACCGTGACCGTCGTCGTTTCGCGCATCATGCCCGCCCTGCCCGCGGTGGTGTTCGACGAGTGGCTCGATCCGGAAGCGCTGCAGGAATGGATGTGCCCGAACCCGGTGCGCGTCATCGAGGTCACCGTCGAGCCTCGCGTCGGCGGAACGGTGCGCTTCGACGTCGACGATGCGGGCACCAGGGTGCTCATCAGCGGGCAGTTCCTGACCATCGACCGCCCGCGGTTACTGCGGTTCACCTGGAGCAACTCGAATTGGGAGGATCCCTCTCAGGTGAGCATCGTCGACGTGACGTTCGAGCCGGTCGGTGCGGACGAGACGTTGATGTCGATCGAGCACTCGCTGCTGCCGACCAGTGAATTCGAATCGTTCCACAGCGGTTGGATCGACACGTTCGCCCAGCTCGCCGCGCGGCTGGCGCCGACCGTGGGGTGAGGGCGTCGAGTGTGCGTCCTGTGCGATGCCCGGCGCGTTGCGCGCCGCTGAGCGCACAGTCGATCCTCAGCTGACCGGTTTAGCCTGAGCAGCTGTGGTTCGCTGGTCATGTTTGGTGCTGGGCTTTACCGTGTGGGCGTTGACCACGTTCGGCCCCATCGGCCACTACGCGCCGCTGCTGTTCTGGGTCCGCGCGTTGCAGGTGGTGCTGCTGTTGTTCGTCGCACCGTTTCTGCTGGCATCAGCGCGCCCGGTGGCGTGGTTGTGCGCGCTCTCGACGCCTGTGCGACGGGTCGTGGACCGCGTGCTGAGTTCGAGAGTCATGCGGGTGGCGCTGTCGCCGCTGACCACATCAGCCGCCATGCTGGCCACACCGTGGCTGCTGTACCTGACGCCCTGGTACGTCGCCTCGATGACCGGACCATTGGCGGCGGTAACTCGAGTGCTGCTGGTGCTCGTCGGGTTCGGGTACTACTACACCCGGATGCAGGTCGATCCGGTGCCGCGACGGTTCTCCCCGCTGCTGTCCATCGGCATCAGTGTCGTGGAGTCCTTGGCCGATGGTCTGCTCGGCATCGTGCTCTGGCTCGGACCGCTCATTGCCGTCGACTACTACGCTGCGCTGCAGCGTGATTGGGGACCAAGCCTACGGACCGACCAGTCCATCGGCGCGGGCATCCTGTGGATCCTCGGCGATGTGCTGAGCATTCCGTTCATGGTGGCGCTGATGCGTCAGCTCGGGACCGACGAGCGTCGGAAGGCCAAGCGGGCCGACGCCGAACTCGACGAGGCGACCGCGGACGGGCCGTCGACGCTGTGGTGGGAGAACGACCCCGTGCTGCGCGATCGCTTCTCGCGCTAGAACGTGCTGGTTGGCCGGACGTTGTTGGCCATGTCGACCAGCGCGTAGCGGTGCGCCTGACTGGTCGCCACCCGCGCCAGGCTACGCAGTGACGCCTCAACACCCAGGCGCAGACCGTGCTCGGTGAACGGGAAACCGAGAATATGGTTGGTGCTGGCGGTGTTCCCGCTCATCCAGTCCATTGCCGTGCCCAACACCAGTGCGCGGATCTGCAGCACGCGCGGTTCGGAATCGGGCAGCGCCTCCACTCGGTGCGCGGCGTCGCGAATTTGCTCTTCGGACAGCTCATGGGCTGACCGCCCGGACAGTAGCGTCACCGCGCTGGTCAACCGGGCTGTCGTGAAATGCCTTGATGCAGCCGGGACTTCGTCGAGCGTTCGGACCGCCGCTTCGCGATCGCCCTCCACGGAGAGCGCTCGCGCCAGGCCGAACGCGGCCGAGATGGAGTTGTTGTCGGTATGCCAGACAGTCCGGTAGAACGGCAGCTCGTCGGAGGTGGCGGCCAGCTCGGCTGTTGCCGCCAACGCCAGCTTGGGCGCGAGCTCGCCCGGGAAGATGTCCAGAACCTCGGTGAAATGCTTTGTCGCCGAATCGTAGTCGCCGGTGAGTAGCTCGGACACGGCCTTGAACCAGATCAGCCGCCAGCGCCAGCCCACCCGCTCGGCCAGGTCGTCGAGCTTGCGGTTGGCCTTCGCGACATCGCCGAGGTCGAGCAGCGCCCGCACCTCCATCAGTGGCAGTTCGATCGACTCCGTGAGGTCGACCCCTTCGGAGTCGAGTACGCCGTGTCGGGCTGCGCGCAGCGAGTCCAGCGTCTGAACCGGCTGCGACAACACCGTCGCGGACAGCACCGTCGCGGCGATGTCGGTGGGATCCACCAGGGGAACCGGCAGGGCGGTGACGATTTCGGCGGCGGTCAGCTTCTCGGCATGGGCCAGCCCGTCGAGGTACACATCGGTGTGCGCCACCAGCAGCTCGACCCCGAACGCCGCCCGGGTTCGGGTGAAGACGTTCGACAAGCCGGGCCGCGGCACACCGGTGTCCTCGGCGACCACCTCACGCAGGACACCCAGCAGCTGTGACGACATCTCCTCGGCGCTGGCGAACCGGCGGCGCGGATCCGGGTCGATCGCCCGGCGCAACAGCCGCGCGAACGAGTCGTACTTCTTGAGCACCGGGTCGTCTTCGGGCAGACCATCGACGTAGCGGCCCTTGCGGGTTCGCAGGTTCAGCGTCAATGCTGCCAGGGTGCGGCCCACCGTGTAGATGTCGCTGGCGACGGTCGGTCCGGTACGAACGATCTCGGGTGCCTGATAGCCGGGCGTGCCGTAGAGGTAACCGAACGAGTTGATCCGCGACACCGCGCCGAGGTCGATCAGCTTGAGCTGCTCTTCGGTGACCATCACGTTCTCCGGCTTGAGGTCGTTGTAGCACAGGCCGATCGAATGCAGATACCCCAGCGCCGGCAGGATCTCCAGTACGTAGGCGATGGCTTCGGACACCGGAAGCTTCTCGCCCTTGGGCACTTTCAGCGACTTTCCACCGACGTACTCCATCACGATGTAGCCGACGGGCTCGCCGTGGGAGTCGGGATGCTCGACGAAGTTGAAGATCTTGACGATCGACGGGTGGACCACCTCGGCCAGGAATTGGCGCTCGGCCATCGCGATGGCCTGCGCCTCGGCGTCCCCGGAATGCACGAGGCCCTTGAGCACCACCGGCCGTTCGTTCACGTTGTGGTCGACGGCCAAGTACACCCAACCCAGGCCGCCGTGCGCCACGCATCCCTTGATCTCGTATTGGTCGGCGACCATGTCCCCGGGAACAAGCTGGGGCACAAATGAATACGGGCTGTTGCAGTGCGGACACCAACCCTCCGACGGCGCCTCACTGTCTTCGGTCGAGCGGCCCACCGGACGACCGCAGTTCCAGCAGAACCGCTTCGCCTCGGCGACAACGGGATTGACCATCAACGCCTTGAGCGGGTCGATCTCGGGATACCGGGGAATCTCCACCAGGCCGCCGCCGAGACGCCGGGTCGGCGACAGCTTGCGTGCCACGGTGGGATGATGCATGGCCTCGGGTTCGGTGCCCACACTGCCGATCGAGTCGTCGTCGTCCTCGAACTGCGGCCGATAGATTGCCTGGGTGGCCATCGGCCGCACCGTCGAGGCCGAGTCCATGGCGAAGTCGTCGAACGACGCGGGCTGTGTTCCCACGTCGACGTCTGGCTGATCGGAGGCGGCGGCCATCAGTCCAGGTACCTCGGCGTCGGGGGAGCGGGCGCTGGTCCCAGTACTGTCAACCACTTGCGGTACAGCGTGTTCCACGTGCCGTCCCGGCGGATCCGCTCCAAGGTCCCGTTGACGAATCGCACCAGCCCGGTGTTGGCCAGATTGATCCCGATGCCGTACGGCTCCTGAGCCATGTTCGGTCCGATGATGTGCAGATACGGATCCTGGGCCACCAGGCCCGCCAGGATGGAGTCGTCGGTGCTGACCGCGTCGACCTCGCGTTGCTGCAACGCGACCAGGCAGTCTGCCCAGCTCACCACGGTCACGATGATCGGAGGTGGCGCGATCTCACGCACCCGGTCCAGCGACGTGGTTCCGCTGCCGACACACACCCGGCGTCCGGACAGGTCGGAGGCCTGCGAGATGGCCGACTCGCGTGGAGCCAGAATGCGTTGGTAGGCCATGAAATACGCGGTCGAGAAGTTCACCTGCTTGCGGCGCTCACAGGTGATGGTCATGGTCTTGACCACGATGTCGACGGTGTTGTTCTGCAGCGCCGTGATCCGGTCGGCCGACGACAGGATTCGGTACTCGACGGCCGACGGCGTGCCGAAGATGTCGCGAGCCACCTCGCCGGCGATGTCGACGTCGAACCCGGTGATCTCGCCGGTGATCGGATCGCGGAAGGAGAACAGGTTGCTGCCGACGTCGAGCCCGACGATCAGCCGGCCGCGGGCGCGGATCCCGGCAACCGCCGCGTTGGCCTCGGCCTTGGTGGGGAAGGGCCGCAGACTGGCGGTGCGGTCACAGGAGTTCTCCGACGGGTCGGGACGCAGCGGCGGTTCCGGCGCGAGCTCCTGCATCCCGGCCGGCGTCGGTGGGGCCAGCGTCGGTACCGGAGGCGCCCCGATGAACTCTGTTTTGCCGCAGCCGCTGAGCACGGTCGCCGCGGCGATCGCGATGCAGAGCAGTCG
Source organism: Mycolicibacterium aromaticivorans JS19b1 = JCM 16368 (assembly GCF_000559085.1). Lineage (NCBI taxonomy): Bacteria > Bacillati > Actinomycetota > Actinomycetes > Mycobacteriales > Mycobacteriaceae > Mycobacterium > Mycolicibacterium aromaticivorans. Next base: position 3,295,717 of record NZ_JALN02000001.1, read on the forward strand.
GCGCATCCGCATCAGCGGTTGTCTGGTCTTCGCGCGGGCGCTCATCAGCGGTACTCGCTGAGCCGAGGCCACAGGCCGAGCGCCACTGACACCGCCGCGCCGACCGAGAGCACCACTCCGCCGACGGTGGTGCCCGACAGCACCCGGCGAGCCGACAGGATGTCGTTGCGCAGTTGGTTGCGGCTCTGCCGGATACCGCTCGAGAGCGCCGCGTCGAGCTTGTCGAACGCCGGTGTCGAGTCGTCCTCTCCGGTGCCCAACGCCACCTGGGTCGCAGCTTGGTAGTTGCCGACCGAGATGTAGGCGTTGATCCGCTCGTCGGCCTGGCGCCACTTGGTCAGCAAGCTGTCGGCATCGGCCAGGTCGTCCTTGGCGATGGCGTCCTTGCGGGCGAGGTATTCGGTGAGCTGTGTGTGCATGGCTTCGACGCGTTGATAGTAGGAGCGCTTGCGGACGTCTTCGTCTCCCCGCCGGATCAGCGACAGCGTCTCGTCGGCGCGCGCCTGCTGGGCGGTGATCGCCAGGCTAGTCACCGTTTTCAGGGACTCGGCTGCGGTGTTCTTCGCAGCCCGGCTGCCTGCGGTGGAGATGAGCAGCGCCGAGCCCACCCAGATGATCATCACCACGATCGCCAGGCCACCGGCGATCAGACCGACATTCACCCGGCGTTTGGTTCGATCGGCCAGCCACCGGTGACCGAACGCCCCGAACAACAGCGTCACGGCGACCACCATGATCACCGGCGCCGGGACTCGGGTGGAGGCGGTGGTCTCGGCGTCGACCCGCGCGGAGGTCTGCTCGTACAGCCGCTGCGCGTCCGGCAGGATCTGCTGCTGCATCAGGGCCGAGGCCTCCGAGAGATACGACGAGCCGACCGGATTGCCCATCCGGTTATTGGTGCGGGCGGTTTCGATCAGTCCGGTGTACACGGCCAGTTGCGCGTTGATCCGGCCAAGCAACTGCACAAGGGGCTCGTCGGTCAGTCCGCTGGATGCGCGGGTCACCGCCACAGCCGCATCGGTGATGGCCTGCTCGTAGCGCTGCCGGACAGCGCGCGGCTCGGAGCCGGCGATGAACGCGGTCGCCGCGGCGGCGTCGGCCACCGAGAGCGTGGTGTAGAGCTGGCCGGCAGCGAAGGACAGCGGCTCGGTGTGGTTGAGGACGGTGGTCAGCTGCGTTTGCCGGTCGGTGATCGTCGTCGAGGTGGCGAATGCGCTGAGGATCCCGAGCGTGGCGAGGATGACGCCGAGGGTGAGGATGCGCCCGGGCGTGGTGCGGGCGAACCACCAGCGGGGGTGAGCGGGCGGCACGGTCGACCGCTGGCCCAACGGCTCGGTCGACGGGTGCGCCAGCTCAACGGTCACGTTCGCGGACCTCATTCCGTGTTGTCCGGATCCACTGCTGCCCTTTGCCGGGAGGCCCGGCACGCTTTCTGAGACAATCCTAAGAGGTGCTGTGACGGATGGGGCGGGATCGACCGACCTAAGTCCGGCGTGGCGTGCTTATCCTGAACGCGTGCGCGGGGACGGCGACGGTTGGGTGGTGTCGGATACCGGCACGCCCTATTGGGGACGGCACGGCGCCGCGGGGTTGTTGCTGCGGGCGCCTCGCGCCGACGGTACCCCCGCCGTGCTGCTTCAGCATCGGGCCCCGTGGAGTCATCAGGGCGGCACCTGGGCGCTGCCCGGCGGCGCCCGTGACAGCCACGAGACCCCCGAGCAGGCCGCGGTGCGCGAGGCCCACGAGGAGGCCGGCCTGCTGGCCGAGCACGTCCAGGTCCGCGCGACCGTAGTGACGGCGGAGGTCGTCGGAGCCGGGGGCGCGCAGTGGAGTTACACCACCGTCGTCGCCGACGCCCCCGAACTGCTCAGCACAGTCGCGAACCGGGAGAGCTCCGAATTGCGCTGGGTGGCCGAGGACGAGGTGATCGAGCTGCCGCTGCACCCCGGGTTCGCCGCCAGCTGGGAACGCTTACGCATCACGACCATGCTCAGCGCCCACGAGCACGATGAATGCCTGCAGCCGGTGCCGCACACCGTGGAGATCCGGGCCGGTGTGTTCGCTTGGTGCACCTCGGCGGCCGCCGAAGTCAGCTAGTCGACCGGAGCGGGTTGGTCGAGTGCTGCCCGTAGTCGCTCGGCGGCGGCCTTCGGGTCGTCAGCCCCGGTGATCGCCCGCACCACCACAATTCGGGTCGCGCCGGCGCCGAGCACCTCCGGCAGACGCGTCTCGTCGATCCCGCCGATCGCGAACCACGGCTTGGCCGATCCCATGGCCGCGACGTCCCGCACCAGATCCAGGCCGGGCGCGGGCCGGCCCGGTTTTGTCGGCGTCGGCCAGCACGGGCCGACGCAGAAATAGTCGACGTCCTCGGCGAGCGCGCGAGCGGCCTCGCCGCCCTGATGGGTGGAGCGTCCGATCAGGGCTTGCGGGGCGACGTCGCGGGCCACGGCCAGCGGCAGGTCGTCCTGACCCAGGTGCAGGATGTCGGCGCGCGCCGCGCGGGCGATGTCGGCGCGGTCGTTGACCGCCACCAGCGCGCCGTGCGCGTGGGCGGCCTCGGCCAGGATGTCCAGTGCTGCCAGCTCGTCGCGGGCCTCCAGCGGCCCGAACCGTTGCTCACCGGGTGAACCCTTGTCGCGAAGCTGGATGATGTCGACGCCGCCGGCCAGCGCCGCGTCGGCGAACTCGGCCAGGTCACCGCGTTCGCGGCGGGCGTCGGTGCACAGATACAGCCGTGCGGTCGCCAGCCTGGAGTGAGGTTCGTGCACACCGCGACGGTAGCGGCTAGCGTGGAGGATCGGCACGGGAGCCCCGGCGCGGGGCTGAGAGTGGAGCGCAAGGCTCCAGACCGTCACCACCTGATCCGGGTCATGCCGGCGAAGGAAGCGAAAGGGATATGTCGAAGGATTCTCTGGCCGTCATCGGGGGCGGTGTCATCGGACTCGCGGTGGCACGGCGCGCCCTGCTCGACGGGCTCGCGGTGCGGGTGCACCGGACCGCCCTCTGGGGGGCGTCGTGGGTGGCCGGCGGCATGCTGACCCCGCACAGCGAAGGCTGGCCCGGCGAGGAGCAACTGCTGGCGCTGGGGTTGGAGTCGCTGCGACTGTGGCATGACGGCTTCCTCGACGGTCTGCCTGCCGAGGTCGTCACCGCGCGCGAGTCGCTGGTGGTCGGTGTGGACCGGGCTGATGCGGCCGATCTGCGGACCGTCGCGGACTGGCTGTCGGCCCAGGGCCATCCGGTCACCGAGACGACCACCGCCCGTGACACCGAACCGCTTCTGGCCCAAGGCATTCGCCACGGTTTCCTCGCCTCCGACGAGCTGGCGGTGGACAATCGCAAACTGGTGGCTGCCCTGGAGGCGCACTGTGAGCAGCTCGGGGTGCAGTGGGCGGCACCGGTGGAGCGCCTCGACGACGCCCGCCGCGGTGTCGCCACGGTGGTGATCGCCAACGGCATCGACGCGCCCGCACTGTGGCCCGGCCTGCCGGTGCGGCCGGTGAAGGGCGAAGTGCTGCGGCTGCGCTGGCGGCGCGGCTGTATGCCGGTGCCGCAGCGCGTGGTTCGGGCCCGGGTGCACGGCCGCTCGGTCTACCTGGTGCCCCGTGCCGACGGGGTGGTGGTCGGTGCCACCCAGTACGAGCACGGCCGCGACACCGCGCCGTCGGTGGCCGGGGTGCGCGAGTTGCTCGACGACGCGTGCGAGGTGATCCCGGCGCTCGGCGAATACGAGCTGGCCGAGTGCGCGGCCGGTTTGCGGCCGATGACCCCGGACAACATGCCGATCGTCGGCCGGCTCGACGAGCGCACCCTGGTGGCCACCGGGCACGGCCGGTCCGGATTCCTGTTGGCGCCCTGGACCGCGCAGCGCATCGCCGCAGAGTTGATGGGAGCACACGCGTGAAGCTGATGGTCAACGACGAGGAACTGGAAGTCGACGACGGCACCACCGTCTCGGGGCTGCTGGACACGCTCGGGTTTCCCGACCGCGGCATTGCGGTCGCCGTGAACTGGTCGGTTCTGCCTCGTTCACAATGGGATTCGACGGTGCCCGAGGGGGCCCGGGTCGAGGTGGTGACGGCGGTGCAAGGTGGTTGAACAACTAACGATCGCCGGCCGTACGTTCGGCTCGCGGCTGATCCTCGGCACCGGCGGCGCGCCGAACCTGACCGTGCTGGAAGAGGCATTGGTGGCCTCCGGCACCGAGCTGACCACCGTTGCGATGCGCCGGGTGGACGCCGAGGGCGGCACCGGTGTCCTGGATCTGCTTGCCCGCCTCGAGATCACCCCACTGCCCAACACCGCGGGCTGCCGCGGCGCGGCCGAGGCCGTGCTGACCGCACAGCTGGCCCGCGAGGCGCTGGGCACCAATTGGATCAAGCTCGAGGTGATCGCCGACGAGCGCACCCTCTTGCCCGATGCTGTCGAATTGGTCCGCGCGGCAGAGCAATTGGTGGACGACGGGTTCGTGGTATTGCCGTACACCAATGACGATCCGGTACTTGCCCGTCGGCTCGAGGACACCGGATGCGCGGCGGTGATGCCGCTGGGCTCGCCGATCGGAACCGGGCTGGGCATCTCCAATCCGCACAACATCGAGATGATCGTCGCCGCCGCCGGTGTACCGGTGATCCTCGACGCCGGAATCGGCACCGCAAGTGATGCCGCGCTCGCAATGGAATTGGGTTGTGATGCAGTCCTTCTGGCCAGCGCCGTGACGCGGGCCGCGGATCCGCCTGCGATGGCCGCCGCGATGTCGGCCGCTGTGACCGCGGGCCTGCTGGCCCGGCATGCAGGGCGCATCCCCAAGCGGTTCTGGGCACAGGCGTCGAGCCCGAGTCTGGCCTAGATGAGTCGTTATGTGGCTCTGGGTAGTTCGATGGCGGCCGGCCCTGGGATACGTCCCAGGGCGGCTGGTTCACCGATCCCGGCCGGGCGATCGGCCCGCAACTACCCACATGTGACCGCCGAACTGTTGGGCCTGGATCTGGTTGACGTCACCTACTCCGGCGCCACCACCGCGCACGTGCTGCGCGATCGTCAGCGTGGTGCGCCACCGCAGATCGATGCCCTCGACGGTTCGGAAGAACTGGTGACCGTCACGATCGGTGGTAACGACGTCGGCTATGTCCCTTTGCTGTTCGCGGCGACGCTCCCGCCGGTCCTGCACAAGATTCCGGTGCTCGGTGCCCGACTGGATGAACTCCGCGACCCCACCGCCCGGGGTGCGGCGCTGAACCAGGTGGGTGCATCGCTGCGTGAAGTGGGTCGGGTGCTGCGGGAGCGATCGCCGCGGGCGCGCATCATGTTCGTGGATTACCTGACCCTGCTGCCTCCCGCGGGAATGCCGGCGCCACCGCTGCCAGACGACGTTGTCGACCTGGGTCGCCACATCGCAACGCGATTGGCCGACCAGACCTTCGAAGCCGCGTCGGCCACGGGCTGCGAGGTGATCCACGCCGCGGAAATGAGCCGCGACCACCACCCCTGGTCGGCCGAACCGTGGACAGTGGGCGCCGGGTCCTTACTGCCATGGCGTCCGAAGCCGTGGCATCCCAACGCCGCCGGCATGCGCGCGGTCGCCGATTTGATCGTCGCGAGGGTGCGTCAGCCGTAGGTGTTGGCGGGTGGGTCGATCCGCACCACACTGACCACATCGAGGGTGGGTATCGACGCTGTGCCGGAATAGGTTTGGCCCGGCGGGGCCGTCCCCACCACCCGAAGCCAGGTGTTCTCCGGCATCGCCGCCGCGGCCTGCGCCGCCGGGCCGGACAGATGAAGGCGGGCCAGTTGAGCGTCGGCGGCACAACAGACGATCACGATCTTGGCCAAGTCGACGCGATCGCCGTCGCGCATCGTGAAACCGGTCGTGGTGATCGGGTGGGCATCCAGGCCGCCGACCTTGCCGACCGCCACCCGCATCAACACCTCGGGCAGTGACAACGACGGCGCAGGCCCTGGCGGCAGCGGCGGGAACGACCGCGCGATCGACACCGTCGCGGGAGCGGCGGCCCGGGCACTCAAAGCCGGTGGCACCACGAAGATCAGCAGGACCACCGGCAGCACCAACAACCAGACGATGCCGTTGCGGTGATGGTGACCGGCGTGCTCGGGGTGGTGACCGCCGCGGCGGACGTCGCGCACGATCGCGGTCAATGCGAGCCCGAGCAGCACGGCGGCCGAGATCACCAGCCACGGCAGCATTCCCGGCTTTACGTATCGGGTGTAGGCCCCGGTGACCGTGACCATCACCAGGGCGATTCCGACGATCAGAAGCAGCGTGTTCTCGGTTTCGCGCCTCACAACAGCACCAGCCCGACTGCCGTCGCCAGTACCGTCGCCACCACCAGCGTGACCGGGGCGAAGCGCAGCGCAAAACTGCGACCGAACAATCCGGCTTGCATGGCAACGAGTTTCACGTCGACTGCCGGCCCGACCACCAGGAACACCAGCCGTGGTACCAGCGGAACCATGGTCAGGCTGGCCGCCACGAAGGCGTCGGCCTCCGAGCACAGTGCCAGCACGAACGCCAACAGCGCCATGGTGATCACGCCGATCAGCAGGTGGCCGGCCACATGCTCGAACACCCACGGCGGCACCACGACGCGCAACGTGGCGGCGGCCGCTGCGCCGATCACCAGATAGGAGCCGGCCTGCAGGAAGTCGTGCCGGGCGGCCTCGCTGAACGCGACCCAACGGGATTGATCCGCGTCGTCGGAGCGGGGCAGCCTGCGGGAGACCCAGCCCGGTCGGCCCCATCGCGACCACAACATTCCCATCACCACCGCGGTCGCCAACGATGCGGCGCAGCGGGCGGCCACCATCTCGGGTTGACCGGGGAAGGCCACCGCGGTGGCCACCAGCACCACCGGATTGGTCGCCGGCGCACTGAGCATGAACGTCAGCGCCGCGGCACCGGTCGCCCCATCGCCGAACAGGCGCCGGGCCACCGGGACCGAGCCACACTCGCACCCCGGCAGCGCCGCGCCGGCCACGCCCGCGGCCAGCACAGCCACGGGCGCGCGGCGGGGCAGCCACCGGGCCAGCCGCTGCGGGGACACGAACGCGGCGATCAGCCCGCTGATCACCACGCCGAGCACCAGAAACGGCACAGCCTGCAGAAAAACCCCGGCGAACACAGTCCCGGCGGTGGACAGCCGCGGATCGCCCGCGACCCCGTCACGCATCCAGGTTCCGGCGAGCGCGCACACCACCAATGCGGCGACCAGCACCTCGGTGGAGGTCACCAGGCGCCGGCGCGGGGACGTGACGGTCATCGGGCACATGGTGCCACCCGAATCTGCGCGTTCGCCGATACGTACCCTGGGCGCGATGAAGTACAGACACCTGGCCGTCGCGCTGTCGGTCGCAGTCGTCGCGGTGGCGGGATGCAACCGGCCGGCCGACTCCGGCCAACCGGCAGCCCCGGCCAAGGCCGCTGCGCAGTTCGCCGACGAGCTCCGCCAGCGGGTCACCACCGACGCGATGATGGCCCACCTGCAGAAGCTTCAGGACATCGCCAACGCCAACAACGGCACCAGGGCGGTGGGCACCCCCGGCTTCGATGCCAGCGTCGACTATGTGGCCGGCGTGCTGCGCTCGAAGGGGTTCGACGTCCAGACCCCGGAGTTCCAGGCCAAGGTGTTCAAAGCCGGTAAGCCGGAGTTGCGAGTCGGTGGCGACACCGTCACCGCGCAGGCCGCGGAGTTCAGCCTCTCCACCCCGCCGCAGGGCATCACCGGGCCATTGGTCGCCGCCCCTGCGAGCGACACACCGGGCTGCGCGCCGGCCGACTACGACGGCCTTGCCGTCCAGGGAGCGGTGGTACTCGTCGACCGGGGTAGTTGTCCGTTCTCCGATAAGCAGGCCATCGCGGCCAAGCTCGGTGCGATCGCGATGGTGGTCGCCGACAACGTCGACGAGCCGGCGATGGGGGCCACCCTCGGAGAGACGACCGACGTCAAGATCCCGGTGGTCGGTGTGAGCAAGGCCGACGGCGCGCGGCTGCGTGCCAATCCCGGGCCGACGATGCTCAAGCTCGAGGCCACCACGCAAGTGGTCAACGCGCGCAACGTCATCGCGCAGACCAAGACCGGATCGACCACTGACGTGATCATGACCGGCGCCCACCTGGACAGCGTTCCCGAGGGACCCGGCATCAACGACAACGGCTCCGGGGTGGCCGCTGTGCTGGAGACCGCGGCGCAACTCGGCCCCAATCCCGACGTGAAAAATGCTGTGCGATTCGCGTTCTGGGGTGCCGAGGAGCTCGGGACCATCGGATCCAACAAGTACATCGAGTCGCTGAATGTGGATCAGCTCAAGGATATTGCGCTGTATTTGAATTACGACATGATCGGCTCGCCCAACCCCGGCTTCTTCACCTACGACGGTGACCAGTCCACCGCCCCCGGGCGCGGGGAGCGGGCTCCGCGCGTGCCCGAGGGGTCCGCCGGTATCGAGCGGACCTTGGTCGCCTATCTGAAGTCGACAGGAAAGACCGCCCAGGACACGTCTTTCGACGGCCGGTCGGATTACGACGCGTTCACCAAGGCCGGCATTCCCTCCGGTGGGCTGTTCTCCGGGGCCGAGGAGAACAAGACCGCCGACCAGCAGAAGCTGTGGGGTGGTACTGCCGACGCGCCGTTCGATCCGAACTATCACAAGGCAACCGACACCATCGATCACATCGACAAGGCCGCGCTGGGCATCCTCGGCGGGGGAGTCGTGTTCTCGGTCGGGCTCTACGCCCAGGACATCGAGGGCCGCAACGGTATTCCCATTCGGGAGGACCGCACTCGGCACGCGGGTTTGGTGTCGTAGCCCGTCGTCGAGATTGCGCTCAGATCGTCATTCCAGCCGAAATTGCGATCTGAGCGCAATCTCGCTGCCGTGAGCACAGATTCGATATGGGTTACGCCGGTCCGCCGCGCAGCACCCCCAACGCCCGCATGCCGTGGTAGATGACGAGCGCGGCGATCGAGCCGAGCGCAATGCCGGTGAACGTGAGATTGCCGATCTTCCAGGTGAAGTCGGCGATGCCGATGATCAGTGCGATCGCGGCGGTCATCTGGTTGATCGGCAGGCTGAAGTCCACCCGATTGGTCAGCCAGATCCGCACACCCAGCACGCCGACCAGACCGTAGAGCACGATCGTCGCACCGCCGAGCACGCCGGGCGGGATCGCCGAGATCGTCGCTCCGACCTTGGGACACAACGCCAACAGGATCGCGGTCACACCGGCCACCCAATAGGCGGCCGTGGAGTACACCCGGGTGGCCGCCATCACGCCGATGTTCTCGGCATAGGTGGTGGTGGCCGAGCCGCCGCCGAAACCGGCCAGCACGGTCGCGACGCCGTCCGCCGCCAGCGCGCGCCCGGTCAGCGGGTCGGTGTCGACCCCGGTCATCTGACCCACCGATTTCACGTGCCCGATGTTCTCGGCGATCAGTGCGATCACCGCGGGCAGGAACATCGGCAGGACCGAGAGGTTCAGCGTCGGCGTCTGGAACTCCGGAAGTCCGATCCACCCGGCCGCCGCGATCCCCGCGCTGTCCACTTGGCCGAGGACCAGCGCCAACAGATACCCGGCGACCACGGCCAGGAAGATCGCCAGCCGTCCGATGATGCCGCGGAAGAACGCCAGCGCCGCCACCAGCAGCACCAGCGTGACGATGCCGACCAGTGGGCCCTTCTCGAAGTTCGTCTTGGCGGCCGGTGCCAGGTTGAATCCGATCAGCGCGACGATGGCGCCCGTGACGACCGGCGGCAGCGCGATGTCGATCCAGCGGGTGCCGGCCAGGTGCACGGCCAGACCGATCACGATCAACAGCACCCCGACCGCGATCAGCCCGCCCAGCGCACTGCCGGCGCCGTGTGACGCCACCGCGGCGGTCACCGGCGCGATCACCGAGAAGCTGGAGCCGAGATAGCTGGGCAGCCGGTTGCCGGTGATCACCAGGAACAGCAGTGTCCCGATACCGGAGAACAGAAGCGTGGTGGCCGGCGGGAACCCGGTGAGCACCGGAACCAGAAACGTGGCGCCGAACATGGCGACCACGTGCTGGGCGCCGATACCGAGGGTGCGCGGCCAGCTCAACCGCTCATGCGGGGCGACGACAAAGTTCTGGTCAGCCCGGCTTTCCACCGGTGTCCAGGTCATGGGAATCACGGTCATACCGTAACCGCCGAACCGCGTAGATGACGGCGCCAAGGACGAGCACCCCCGCCCCGGACAGCACGGTCGGAAGTGGCAGTGCAACCGAGAGCACCACGCAGCCGACCAGCCCGACCGCGGGAATGATGCGGCGCCCCAACGTCCAGGCGGATGCGTTCGCGACCGCGTAGTACACCAGCACCGCGAACGACGAAAAGCCGATCACCCCACGGACATCTGCGACCGCGGCGAGCACCGCGACCACCACCCCGACGGCCACCTCGGCGCGGTGCGGAACGCCGAACCGCGGATGCACGGTGGCCAGCCCGCCGGGCAGGTGATGATCGCGCGCCATCGCCACGGTGGTTCTCGACACCCCGAGAATAAGCGACAGCAGGGAGCCCAGCGCCGCCACCGCGGCGCAGATCCGCACCACCGGCTCGAAGCCGGCCGCCCCGGCAACGCGTACCGCGTCCGCCAATGGTGCTGCGGCTGTTGCCAATCGCTCCGGACCCAGAGTCGTGAGCACCGTGACCGCAACGGCCGCGTAGATGACCAGAGCGAGCCCGAGTGCCATGGGGATGGCCCGTGGGATGGTCCGGGCCGGATCGCGGACCTCCTCACCGAGGGTGGCGATCCGCGCATAGCCGGCGAACGCGAAGAACAGCAGACCGGCCGCCTGCAGCACCCCGAGCACCGTGCCGTGGCCGAGCCGCAACTGGTCGACGTCCCCGCGTCCCGAGGCGGCCACGATCACCACGACGGCGGCGAGCACCGCCAGCACGACGGCGACGATGACGCGGGTCAGCAGCGCCGATTTCTGGACACCGCGATAGTTCACCGCCGTCAGCGCCGCCACCGCGGCGACGGCCACCGCGTGGGCGTAGGCGGGCCATACGTAGAAGCCGACGGTCAGTGCCATCGCCGCACACGAGGCGGTCTTGCCGACCACGAAGCTCCAGCCGGCCAGGTAGCCCCAGAAGTCGCCGAGCCGTTCCCGCCCGTAGACGTAGGTGCCGCCTGATTGGGGGTAGCGGGCCGCCAGCCGCGCGGACGAGTTGGCGTTGCAGTAGGCGACCACGGCGGCAACCGCCAGCCCGACCAGCAGCCAGGATCCTGCCGCCGCGGCGGCGGGCGCCAGCGCGACGAAGATGCCGGCCCCGACCATCGAGCCGAGCCCGATGATCACGGCGTCGGTGATGCCCAAACGGCGTTGGAGCGTGCTCACGGCCGGGATGCTAGGCGCTGAACATGAATGCGGACCGGCGAGGGAGCGGTCGCCCGCGCCCAAGCCGGTCCGGCACGGTCCCCCGACCCATTTCGCGTGGCATCCTCACAAACCAACGACATACGCGTCGCCGTGCCCGATCAATGTAAGCGAAATATCTGACGGGGCTGTAAATCTTGTCGGAACTGTGATCTCGAGTGTCAGCGGTTGCGGACGATGTTGGCACCCAGATAGGCGCCGTAGGCCAGCAATCCGGCCACCGCGAGCTTGCGAGTCTTGGGTGCGATCAGGGCCAGCCCGATCGCCGTCTCGATGCCGCCGTCGATGTAGGTGTGCTGCAACGTATTGTCCGGAAACGCCGACATGGTGGCGGATTCGAACAGCTCCGGGCGCACGAAGTGCGACAGCCCGGTGGCGGCCACAACCAACCCGGTCGCTTTGATCAACGGCTCTGCTGACATCGACGTCCTCTCACAGGTCAACTGATGTGGTAGTCGGAGAGCGGGTACGTCGACGCTTCGCGTAGTGCCTCGTGCGTAGTCATCGGCCGCAACAGCGTCGCCTCACCACTGGGATTGAAATAGTACGACCGCGCCGTCGCGCAATTGCCGAGGGTGAACAAAGAGGTGCCGAGCAGCTCGGTCATCTCGTCCAGATAGCGGGAGTTGGCTTCTTCGGTGATCTCGAACGTGGTTGCCCCCCGTTGCTTCAGTTCGCCGAACAGCCGGTCCATGTGCCGCATCTGATATTCCATCGAGTTGAAGAAGTTCAAGCCGAGGAACGCGTACGGACTGGCCAGGCTCAAGAAGTTGGGGAAGTACGGAACCGATACGCCTTGATAGGCCTGGAATCGGGTTTCGCGCCACCACTTCCCGAGATTGCGGCCGTCGCGACCGATCACCTCGATGGCCGGGAAATTGGCTTCCCAGAGATCGAAACCTGTTGCCAGCACCAGGGTGTCGATGACGGACTTGGTGCCGTCGTTGGCGACGATCCCGTCGGCCTCGATGTGGTCGATCCCGCTGGACTGCAGGTACACATTCGGTCGGGTGAATGCCCGATAGAACTTGTTGGAGAACGTCGGCCGTTTGCAGCCGAAGGCGTAGTCCGGGGTGAGCTTGCGCCGCAGTTCCTTGTCCCGGATGACGGCGAAGCGCCACACCTTGGAGAGGTAGGCCGCGGCGCGGTTACCCAGCGGGAAACGGCTGTAATGCAGAATGCCCCAGTCGACCAGCACCTCGTAGACGAAGTCGGTGACGGCGCGAATGATGCGTTGGCTCAGCGGCACGCGGGCGAACAGCCGCTTGGCCCTGGCGGAGAACTTGATGTCGAACTTGGGCACGACATAAATGGCCGTGCGTTGATAAACGGTGAGATCGGCTGCGTCGCGGGCCAATTCGGGGATGAGCTGGACCGCGGTGGCGCCGGTGCCGATGATGCCGATCTTGCGGTTGGTCGCGTCGTAACTGTCGTCCCACGCCGCGGTGTGGACGATCTTGCCTTCGAAGGTGTCGATGCCCGGGATCTCGGGGGTGCGCGGTTGCGAGAGGAAGCCCGTCGCGGTGATCAGGTACCGCGCCGCCAGGGTGTCACCGTCGGCGACCGTGACCCGCCACACGTTGTCTTCTTCGTCCCAGCGGGCGCTCTCGACGGTCGTGTTGAACCGGATGTGGCGACGCACGTCGTACTTGTCCGCGACGTTGTCGGCGTACTGCTTGATCTCGGCCCCGGTGGAGAACAGCCGGTCCCAGTTCGGGTTGGGCTCGAAGAAATACGAATACGTGGTGGTGGGGACGTCGACGGTCAGCCCGGGATAGTGGTTGACGTACCAGGTGCCGCCCAGATCGTCCTCGCGATCCAGAATGGCGAAGTTGTCGAATCCGAGGCGCTTGAGCTCGATCGCCGCGCCGATTCCTCCGAAACCGGCGCCCACGATGATCGCGTCGTACTGCGTTGGCATGGGAACAGAATACCGTATCTTACTCGCCAGTAAGATACGCCGTTGGACCCTAATTCCTGGGACTGATGTCGTCTCGGCCGACGTTGCTCACCGCGTCGAGCTGCGCTCAGGACAGTGCCGCCAGCGCGGCGTCGACGGCGAGGGTGGGCACGTCTAGCTTCGTGGAGCCGAGGTCGTGGCGGGCGCCGGTGACTTCGACAATCGACACCGGCGCGGGAACGAGCGTGGCCGCCTCGCGGAGTTCGTCGATGGTGCCGAACGGATCGGCGGTGCCGTGCGTGAACACCGTCGGCACGGTGATGGCGCCGAAGTGTTCGGTGCGCAACCGGTCTGGCTTGCCGGGCGGGTGCAGGGGGTAGGAGAACGGGGTCAACACGCCGACGAGGCCGGGATGCTCGGCGACGACCATCGACGTCTGCCGACCCCCGTAGGAATGCCCGCCGGCCAGAAGCGGACCCGCGGCCATTGACCGGGCCAGCGTGAGCGCATCGACGATCCCGTCCCGGTCGCCGCCCGCCGACCCCGACGGCGGACCCTTCGGGCGGCGCCTGCGGTAGGGCAGGTTGTAGCGGATCGCGAGCCAACCGCGGGAGGCCCACTCGTCGCAGATCCTGATCAGCAGGGGCGACTCCCGGCTGCCGCCGGCACCGTGGGTCAGTACCACTACGCCGGCCGGGGCGCCGTCCGGTTCATGTGCGACGCCGGCGATCTCGTCGAGGTCGGTCATGACTGCAGCCGCCACAGCGCCGACACCGGCCCGTGGCCGCTGCCAAGCGGATACGCCGCGCGCAGGCACTCGGTGACCCACGCCTTGCCGAACGCGACGGCGTCGGGCATCGAGTACCCGTGAGCCAGGGCGCACACGGTGGCCGCCCCCAGCGTGTCACCCGCACCGTGGTCGTGGCCGGTCTCCACCCGCGGGGCGTCGAACTCGTGGAAGTCGGTGCCGTCGTACAGCAGGTCCGGGCTGTGCGTCGACCCGCGCAGATGGCCCCCCTTGACCAGCGCCCACTGCGGGCCCAGTGCGTGCAGCGCCTTGGCGGCATCGCGCTGGGTCTGCTCGTCGACGACGTCGATACCCACCAGCAGTCGGACCTCGTCGAGATTGGGGGTGACCAGACTGGCCAGCGGGAAGAGCTGGCTGCGCAGGGTCTCCAGTGCCGACGGGTGCAGCAGCGGGTCGCCGTGCATCGAGGCACAGACCGGGTCGACGACAAACGGCGTGGTGCCCGCCAGGCCGAGGTCACGCCATGTGCCCGCCACCGTTTCAATGATCTGCGAGGAGGCCAGCATGCCGGTCTTGGCGGCCTGCACGCCGATGTCGGTGACCACCGCCGAGATCTGGCCGGCGATCACGTCCGTCGGAATTTCGTGAAAACCCTTGACGCCCAATGAGTTCTGTACAGTCACGGCAGTCACGGCGACCAGCGAGTGCAACCCGAGTAGGGCGAAGGTGCGCATGTCGGCCTGGATACCCGCGCCGCCACCGGAGTCGGAGCCGGCGATGGTCATGACCCGCAGTGGCGTCCGGCCCGGCGGGGTCAGGGGGAGCAAATTCACGGCACTGAGTTTTCCAGAGGGATGTACACCCGGTTGCCGTGTGCGGCGAACTCCTCGGATTTGGTGTCCATGGCGTCGCGAATGTCCTGCGTGATGCGCATCGAGCAGAACTTCGGCCCGCACATCGAGCAGAAGTGTGCGGTCTTGGCGGGCTCGGCGGGCAGTGTCTCGTCGTGGAACTCGCGGGCGGTGTCGGGGTCCAGCGACAGCGCGAACTGGTCGTGCCAGCGGAAGTCGAACCGGGCCCGCGAGAGCGCATCGTCGCGCTCCTGCGCACGGGGGTGGCCCTTGGCCAAGTCGGCGGAGTGGGCGGCGATCTTGTAGGCGATCACGCCGTCCTTGACGTCCTTGCGGTTGGGCAGGCCGAGGTGCTCTTTCGGCGTCACGTAACACAGCATCGCGGTGCCGGCCTGGGCGATGATCGCCGCCCCGATCGCCGACGTGATGTGGTCATAGCCCGGTGCGATGTCGGTGGCCAGCGGACCCAGTGTGTAGAACGGCGCCTCCTCGCACAGCTCCTCCTCGAGTCGCACGTTCTCGACGATCTTGTGCATCGGCACATGGCCGGGGCCTTCGATCATCACCTGCACCCCAGCGGCTTTCGCGACCTTCGTCAGCTCGCCGAGGGTGGCCAGCTCGGCGAATTGAGCCGCATCGTTGGCATCGGCGATCGAACCCGGACGCAAGCCGTCACCCAGTGAGAACGTGACATCGTAGCGGGCGAGGATCGTGCAGAGTTCGTCAAAGTTGGTGTACAGGAACGATTCTTGATGATGAGCCAGGCACCAGGCGGCCATGATCGCGCCGCCGCGACTGACGATCCCGGTGACGCGCTTGACCGTCAGCGGGATGTGACGCAACAGCACGCCGGCGTGCACGGTCATATAGTCGACGCCCTGCTCGCACTGCTCGATCACGGTGTCGCGGTAGATCTCCCACGTCATCCGGGTCGGGTCGCCGTTGACCTTCTCCAGCGCCTGGTACATCGGCACCGTGCCGACCGGAACAGGGGAGTTGCGCAGGATCCACTCCCGGGTGGTGTGGATGTCGGCGCCGGTGGACAGGTCCATGATGGTGTCGGCGCCCCACCGGGTGGCCCACACCATCTTGTCGACTTCCTCGGCGATCGACGAGGTGACCGCCGAATTGCCGATATTGGCATTGACTTTCACCGCGAAGGCCTTGCCGATGATCATCGGCTCGCTCTCCGGGTGGCGGTGATTGGCCGGGATCACCGCCCGGCCGCGCGCCACCTCGTCGCGCACGAGTTCGGCGTCGACGCCCTCCCTGACCGCGATGAAGGCCATCTCGGCGGTGATCTCACCGGCGCGGGCCCGCTGCAGTTGGGTGCCGCGGTCTGCGACTACGCCCGGCCGCCCGGGTAGCCCGGCGTGCAGGTCGATCACCGCGTCGGCGTCGGTGTAGGGACCCGAGGTGTCATAGAGGTCCAGATGTTCGTCGTTCGAGAGGCCGACCCGGCGAAACGGAACGCCGTCGCGATAGATCTTCGTGCTACCGGCGATCGGGCCGGTGGTGACGGTGGGATCGACAAAAGCACTCATTACGCATCTCCCTACGCCGGCATTACCCGGACAGGTTCTACGGTCGACGGCCGGTCAGCCGTCCTCTCAGCGCACTCGTTGTGCGCTCCCGTGTGGTTGTTGGTCCGCCGCCCACGCTAGCAGCCGAGCGCGAGTTTCACGTTTCGCGGCGGTCTACTCGATCTTTCGCTGCGAAAGGTGAAATTCGACAGCGGTGTCGGTGCCCGATGGGAGGCTCCCGTTCATGGCCAAGCGGGAGGTGTTCGTCGGCCGTGAAGCGCTGTCCGATGGCCGGCTCACCAGGAGTGAACTGGTCCGCTGGTACCAACCGCTATTCCGCGGCGTGTACGTACCAAAGGATTCAGCAGTGACGTTGTGGGACCGGGCGAAGGCGGCCTGGTTGGTGACCGGCCGCCAAGCCGTGATCACCGGTGTGGCGGCGTCTGGTCTGCATGGCGCGAGTTGGGTCGACCCTCAGACACCCATCGAGTTGATATCGCCACGCCATGCGCGGCCGCAACCAGGCCTCGTTGTCCGTCAGGAGTCGATCGCACCTGACGAGATCACCCAAGTCTCGGGCATCCCAGTGGTTGTGCGTGCCCGCGCGGCCTTCGATCTCGGCCGGCATCTACGGCGCGGTGACGCCGTCGCGAGGATGGATGCGCTCATGCGCAACCAAGTGTTCTCCGCCGAGGACGTGCTCATCCTCGCCAAGCGGTATCCCGGTGTGCGGGGCCTGCGACAGTTGACCGGTGTACTGCCGCTGGTCGATGGCGGTGCGGCCTCACCGCAGGAGACGCGACTGCGGTTGATGTACCTCGACGCCGGCCTCCCACGTCCCACCACTCAGGTGCCGGTGTGCGACGGCTGGCAGGCGGTCCGCATCCTCGACCTGGGCTGGGAAGAATTCCGGGTCGGCTCGGAATACGACGGCGATGTGCACCGCACCGACCGCCGTGCGTACGTCAAGGATGTCCGGCTCCGCCCAATCGTGGAAAGCCTTGGCTGGGCGGTCGATCATGTCATCAAGGAAGACCGCCAGGACGAGATCATCAGGCGCGCCGCGGTGCTGCTCTTGTCCCGCGGATGGAAGCGCTAACCGGGTCCTGCGTCGATTTTCACCTTTCGCACCGATGCACTCGATCTTTCGCTGCGAAACGTGAAATTCGACGCGGGACAACGATTGGCTCTGAATGATTTGTATAGCTAACATATGCGTTATTGCGCCGGACGGCGCCCATTGCTTTGTGCTGGACGATTGCATACGAAACGAGATTCGCCCGTGACGACCGAGCTTGACCCGGCCCTGGCCGAGACCGACCGGCGCCGCCGCCGGATGGACCACGACCACCCGCACTACAAGTGGGTGGTCCTGTCCAATACGACGCTCGGCATCCTGCTGGCCTCGATCAACGCGTCGATCGTCCTGATCTCCCTGCCCGCGATCTTCCGCGGTATCGACCTGAACCCCCTCGCTCCCGGCAACGTCAGCTACCTGCTGTGGATGCTGATGGGCTACCTCGTGGTGACCGCCGTACTGGTGGTGCCGTTCGGCCGTCTCGGCGACATGTTCGGCCGGGTGCGGATCTACAACATCGGCTTCGTCGTGTTCACCCTGGCGGCCATCGCACTGTCATTCGACCCGTTCCACCTCGACGGCGGCGCCATCTGGCTGATCGCCTGGCGTGTGGTCCAGGGCGTCGGCGGCGCGATGCTGATGTCGTCGTCGTCGGCCATCCTCACCGACGCCTTCCCGGCCAACCAGCGTGGCATGGCGCTGGGCGTCAACATGGTGGCGGCCGTTGCCGGCTCATTCCTGGGCCTGCTGATCGGCGGCGTGCTGTCCGAGGTGCACTGGCAAGCGATCTTCTGGGTGGGCGTGCCGATCGGCGTGATCGGCACTCTCTGGAGCGTGCGCTCGCTGAAGGAACTGGGCGTGCGTAACCCCGGCCGCGTCGACTGGGCAGGCACCATCACATTCGGTGTCGGGCTGACCGTTCTGCTCATCGGCATCACCTACGGCATCCAGCCCTACGGCGATTCGACGACCGGCTGGATGAGCCCGATGGTGCTGGGCTCGATCATCGGCGGCTTGGCGCTGCTGGTGGCGTTCTGTTTCATCGAGCTGCGCGTGTTACAACCGATGGTCGACATCCGGCTGTTCCGGTCGGCGGCCTTCGGCATGGGCAACCTCGCCGGACTGATGTCCTCAGTCGGCCGCGGTGGCCTGCAGTTCATGTTGATCATCTGGTTGCAAGGCATCTGGCTTCCGTTGCACGGCTACAGCTTCGAATCGACTCCGCTATGGGCGGGTATCTACCTGTTGCCCGCGACATTCGGTTTCCTGGCTGCAGCACCGATCGCCGGATCGCTCGCCGACCGGTTCGGCGCGCGGCCATTCACCGTCGGCGGCATGCTCTTGATGGCTGCCACTTTCGTTGCCTTGCTGTTGATTCCGGTGAACTTCAACTACTGGGTATTCGCGGTTCTGGTGTTCCTCAACGGCATCGGTGGCGGCATCTTCACCGCACCAAACACCGCGGCGATCATGTCGAGCGTCCCCGCTTCGCAACGCGGGGCCGCCTCGGGGGTGCGCTCGACGTTCTTCAACGCGGGCAATTCGCTGTCCATCGGGATCTTCTTCTCGCTGATGATTGTCGGGCTGGCCCACACCCTGCCCACCGCGATGAGCCAAGGCCTCCAGGCCCAGGGTATTTCGGCTTCGGTCGCCCACGACGTGGCCAACCTGCCGCCTGTCGGCAGCCTGTTCGCGGCGTTCCTGGGGTACAACCCGATCGGCGAACTCCTGGCGCCCTACAACGCGTTGCACCAGCCCGGCGTCAACGCCGACGTGCTGACCGGGCAGACGTTCTTCCCGAATCTGATCACCGAACCGTTCCACTCCGGCTTGGTGGTGGTGTTCGGTGCCGCCGCGCTGATGATGGTGATCGGCGCGATCGCCTCGATGTTCAACCCGGGCCGCTACGGCGTCGCGGAGGTCACCGAAGACCAGGCGCCCGCGACGACGACGGCCGAGTAGCCGGTGGCGGGGCGGTGCCCTCGGCGACCCAGCGATGCAACCGTCCCGCGGTGCGCCACATTGCGGCCTGCAGTTCGGCGGGCCCGACCTCGGCTTGCGCGCATGCGGTCAGGCGCTCGGAGATCCTGGACAGGGTGAAGGCGCCCATCCGGGCGGTGCGGTCCCGCGAGGCGCGCATGCTCTGCGCGATCGCCTCCCGGAACTCGAGCAGATCGCCGACCGTCCTGGATCCGCCGGCCGGCCGCTGCCGTCGATATTCCTCGATGAGTGCGTCGATACAGGTCAACGCCTGATGCGCAGTGCTTTTCGGGATCGGGATGCTGAGGTCCGAGCTCACCGTCTGAGCCCAGCACGCCCGCTCGAACGGACCGTGACCAGCCGAGAACGGCTACGGATCACGAATCCGAACGGCCGACCAAGATGAGGTCACGAAGCGCGAACGCCGGGACCGCGAGCGCATCGGAGAGCTGGGCGGCGAAGGATCGGGCGATGCGGGTACCGTCGCGCTGCTCGTCGAAGTCACCTGTGAGATCGACGGCGATCCGGCAGCCGAACGTATCGCCGGCCTCCACCACGTTGATGCCCTGCACGCCCACAGGCAACGGAAGTTGGCGGGCGGCCGCACGGACGTGCTCCACCGTCGCTGCCCAATCGACGTACACCGACACAAACGACCCCATCTCGACCATGGTTCTTCCGGTCAGCCGTGGGCGCCACACGAATCATGGAATGTTCATCTCCCGGAAACCCGCCGATGGCTTGGGCCGGAATACCGATGGGCAGCAGGGAGAGCGACCAGCGCGGATCAGCAGTCGTTGCCGGCCTGCAAAAGAACCTTTTTCAGGCGCGGTGCTGGTATGGCGTGAACGTCGTAACCAGGATTGTCATCAGCCCAGGCGATTTCAGAGCAGTCGCGAAACCCTGCTGCAGTTTCGGCTTCGCTGACCGAGTGGTCTTGCACCCACCCGTCGAGCACGCTCTTGCAACCGACGAGGTTCACGTTGCCCAATCTGACCGCTGACGCTGCCGGCCCTGTCGAACCGTCCGCGCTAGGGGGGTGGCGGGAGCTGTGCCACTCGATGAGGTCACGCACCGGCGCCAGGTGGCACGGCTGTCCCGGGCTCGACTGAAGCGTTGACGGCAAGTCGGCGGCGCTCGACGCGACCACCGAGGTCGGTGACGGTGTGGCGGATGTGGAGGTGCCGCACGATGCGAGCATCACCGGCGCGAGAGCGGCAATGAGAGTCCAGCCGATCTGCGCCATCCGCCAAATACTACGGACAGTGACCGACCGTTGGGTCGCCCGGACTCTGGGCCGCCCGTACTTTGGGGCGCGCGGGATCGCGGCGACGGCTCACTCGCCGCTGTCGGCGATGTCCACATTCGCGGTCTGGTCACCGGAACGTCGCCGGCGGACCACCACGACGGTGATCGCGACGCCCGCGAGGACCACTACCGCTGCGATCCCACCGCCGATCAGTAGCGTGCGGTTCTGGTGTCGCTGAGCCGGTGCCTGGGGCGCCTGTTGGCCGGCAACGAGTTTGATGTCGTAGCCGGGCAGCGGATCCTGAGCGGGCGGGTCGACGCCGGGCAGCAGCTGCGTCCGGGAGATCTGGAACAGCGCTTCGCCGTGTTCGTCCTTCGACCATTGCCCCCAGGCGGGAATCTCGCCGTCGAGAAGAACTCGCGTGGCATCGCCGACGGCGGGGTCCTTACCCAGCTCTGTCAGCGTGCGCACCCGGAACGGCGCGGAGGTGCCCTGGTCGAATGTCACTTGCACAAGGGCGTTCTTGATGATGTTCAGCGGTGCCGGCTTCTGCGGGGGCGCCTGCCCGGGCGCCGGCTTGAAGCCGCCGCCGGAGAAGCTGCCGACCGAGATGTTGGTCGGCGCCGCAGAACCGGTTTCAGTCGACGCGGTGAAGCTGTACACCCCGGGTCCTGGGGTGTCGATCACAGCCCTTTGCAGCGGCGGGACGGTGAATGTCCTTGGCGTGCCGCCGGATTCGTACACCACCTGCAGCGGGGCCTGGTACGGGTTGATGAAGACGGGCCGGTAGTACCGGTCGTATGAGGTCCAGCGCGAGTTCCATTTCTTGACCGGACTGTTCAGCCGCCCACCCCTGGATCGGGCCGGGCGGGGGACCGCGGACTTCACCTTGTTGGCGTAGGCGCGGGCACCCCTGGTGGTGGTCTTCGGGCCGACGACCCTGCCCCGCCGCGCGGTGGTGCCGTCGTCGCGCGGGACCTCGGCGGTGTCCGGCTTGGGTTCGGCCTCGGGCTCGTCGTCCGGGTCTGCCGTGGGATTCGCCCCGTCGTCGGGGCTGTGGGTCTCCGGAGCAGACGGCTCCTGGGGTCCGCCGTCCGGGTGCTCGCCGTCGGGGTGCTCGTCTTCGGCGCCAGGCTCCTCGCCCGTAGGCTGCTGGGCCTGCTCGGGCTCCTGCTGGTCCTCTCCCGGCGGGTTCGGCGCGTCCTCGTCGGCCGGGTCGTCCACCTCAGGCGCATCGTCCATGCCGCCGTCGTCGACGTCGCCCGGGTCGTCGAAACCCACGCCGCCCTCGTCGTAGGCGCCGCTGTCGTCATAACCGCCGTCGTCGTATCCGCCACCGTCGTCGTAGCTGCTGCCACCGTCGCCGTCGTCCGGGTCGGCCGAACTCACCGGGATTCCGGCGAACAACGTCGACATCGACAGGGCGACGGCTGCGGTGAAAGCTGCAGGCTTATAACAGAACATTGCGGTTGCGCGGCGCACTGAGACCTCCCCCTTGGACACCACGGGCCGACCGTGGCACTGCCATCAAATCACCCTGGCCGCGATGATGGAACGTCTTCGCCGTTTGCTGGGCGGTGGTGGCGTGTCATGCCGCCGCGTCGCGACTGTCCCAACTGGCCCCCGAATCGGCGCTGTCTTCGGTAGCTTCGGAGACCGTGCCCGCGCTGACGAATCGCCAGATACTCCTTCGCCGCCGCCCCTCGGGCCTGGTGCAATCGACCGATACCGAGCTGGTCACCACGCACGCACCCGACCTCGCCGAGGGGGAGGCGCTACTGCGCACCACGTATGTGGGCCTGGATGCTGCGGTCCGCACCTGGCTGGACGATCAGCCGAGCTACCTGCCGCCGGTGCAACTCGGTGAGGTCATCCGCGCCGCCGGTATCGGGGAGGTCGTCGAATCACGCTGCGACGCGTTCACGGTCGGCGACATCGTCACCACCCTGACCGGCTTCCAGGACTACGCGATCATCCGCGACGACATGTTCAGCACGCCCATCCCGGGTGAGACGGATCAGCTGGCGATCATGAGCGTGTACGGGCCGACCGGCGCCACCGCCTATTTCGGCATGACCGATATCGGCCGGCCGAAGGAGGGCGAGACGGTCGTGGTGTCGGCGGCGGCCGGTGCCACCGGTTCGGTGGCGGGCCAGATCGCCAAGATCGCCGGTGCCCGGGTGGTCGGCATCGCCGGCGGCCCGGACAAGTGCCGGGCGGTGGTCGAGGACTTCGGGTTCGACGCCTGCATCGACTACAAGAACGACGACATCCCGGCCTCGCTGAAACAGCACTGCCCCAAGGGGGTTGACGTCTACTTCGACAACGTCGGCGGTCCGATCCTGAACGCCGTGCTGGGTCGGCTGGCCCCCAGGGCGCGGGTGGTGCTGTGCGGGGTCATCTCCAGCTACCTGACCGGTGAGCATCCCGGGCCGGCCAACTACGTCAACCTGCTGGCCAAAACGGCCTCGATGCAGGGGTTCAACGCCCTGGACATGTGGGGCCGCTTCGATGAGGCGTTCGCCGATCTGCGCCGCTGGGAATCCGAGGGCAAGCTGGTGCACCGCGAAACCGTCTTCCACGGTCTGGAAGCCTGCGTCGACGCGCTCAACGGACTGTTCACGGGTGCCAACATCGGCAAGATGCTGGTGAAGGTCAGCGAGCCCGCAAAGGTCTGAGGGCGCCTACCGGCTCACGTCGACCAGCACCGGCGCGTGGTCGCTGGGGGAGGGATCGCCCTTCTTGCCCGGTCGGCGTTCGTCCTTGACGATCTCGGCGTGTGTCACCCGTTCGGCCAATGCCGGTGATCCCAGGATGAAGTCGATGCGCATGCCGCGACGCTTCTGGAACGCCAGCTGGGTGTAATCCCAGTAGGTGTAGACCCCGGGGCCGGGGGTGAACGGGCGCACCACATCGGTGAACTTGGTCTCGACGATGTCGTTGAACGCCTTGCGTTCCGGTTCCGACACGTGGGTGGCGCCGTGGAACACGGAGATGTCCCAGACGTCCTCGTCCGTCGGCGCGATGTTCCAGTCACCGACCAGGGCGATCGGCGCCTGCGGATCGTCCTGCAGCCAGGCCTCCGCTGTATTGCGAAGAGCGGCAAGCCATTCCAGTTTGTACTGATAGTGCGGATCGGCCAGGGTGCGGCCGTTGGGCACGTACAGGCTCCACACCCGGACGCCGCCGCAGGTGGCCGCCAGCGCACGAGCCTCGGCCTTGGCGTCGTCGTCCTTACCCCACGAGGGCTGGCCGTCGAAGCCCACCTGGACGTCGTCGAACCCGACGCGCGAGGCGATCGCGACGCCGTTCCACTGGTTGAATCCGCAGTGCACCACTTCGTAGCCGGCTTCCAGGAACGGCATGGTGGGGAACTGGTCGTCAGCGCACTTGGTTTCCTGCATGGCCAGCACATCGACGTCGGCGCGGCCGAGCCAGTCCACGACCCGGTCCACCCTCGCGCGAATCGAATTCACGTTCCAGGTGGCCAGGCGCAAGACGTCGGCGGACATGGCCTACAGAGTACGGGGGCTCAACGACCGGGCATCGACGTAGCGGTGGTGGTGGTGCAGCCGAAAACCCAGCGAGTGATACAGCGTGATCGCGCCCGAGTTGTCGCTCAGCACCTGCACGTACGCCCGGTCGGCGTCGCGCTGCGCGCCCCAGTCGAGCAGGGCCCGGCACAGCCGTCGGGCGTGCCCGCGCCTGCGGTGCCCGGCGTCGACGTGCACGGCCGAGATTCCCAGCCATCGGGTGCCGTCCGGTGCGGTGGTGATCGCTCCCCGCCCGACCGCGGCGCCGGCCGTCGAGGCGAAGGCGACCTCCCCGTCGACCACCGCCGTCAGTACCTCGGGCGGCACGTCGCGCTGATAGCACGCCAGCCAGGCCGCATCCGGGCTTGGCAGGAAGGTCACCGCCTCGTCCGGTTCGGTGGCGGTGATGTCGGTGACCATCACCCGGGTGTGCTTGATGCCGTCGGCGCGAATCGGCAGCAGCCGCTCCGGCAGCGCCAGCCACGGCTCCAGGTCGCGTTGCGCGTACCAGTCCACGATCGCGGGCAGGCCGGTCAGGGACGACGAGAAGTCCAGTGGCACAGCCGAGTTGGCTCGGCTGGTGTACCCGCCCGCGGCCCGCAGCAGCCAGCCGTCGTGCCAGCTGCGCTCGGTGCCCGGCCAGGCCAGCGCGGCCGCGTGCTCGAGGTTCCGGATCTCAGAGGTGCGCACGGGAACCACGCTGAGCTCCCGAACCGCGACCACATCGGCCGGGCGAACCTCCACCACTCCGTCGGACTTGGTGCGCACCATGATCACCGGGTCTTGCGCGAGAAGCTCACCGATCACGTCGGACATCGGGGGTGTGGTGCCCGCGGGCAGGCGGTAGCGGATGCTCACCCGGCTGCCGACCGGCGGCAGGCTGGCCATTGGTCAGTGACCGAACGGGTCCGGCACTTCACCGGGTGTCCACGCCAGACCGGGCACCCCCCAGCCGTTCCTCTTCGCGGTCTTCTTCGCCGCCCGCGCATGCCGGCCGATCAGCTTGTCGACGTAGAGGAACCCGTCGAGGTGGCCGGTCTCGTGCTGCAGCATGCGGGCGAACAGGTCGTGGCCTTCCAGGGTGACCGCGTTGCCGTCCGCGTCCAGGCCGGTGACCCGTGCCCACTTGGCGCGGCCACACGGAAACGATTCGCCGGGCACCGACAGGCAGCCCTCGTCGTCGTTGTCCGGGTCGGGCATGGTCTCGGGAACCTCCGAGGTCTCCAACACGGGATTGATAACCACACCCCGCCGCCGTGTGGTCTTGCCGCGCTCGTCGGCGCAGTCGTAGACGAACAGTCGCTTGCCGACGCCGATCTGGTTGGCCGCCAGCCCGACTCCGTTGGCCGCGTCCATCGTGTCGTACATGTCCGTGATCAGATCGGCCAGATCCGCGGGCAGCGAACCGTCGTCACCGACCGGCACGGGCTGCGTCGGCGTATGCAGAACAGGATCACCCAGGATCACGATTGGTCTAACCGCCATGATCGGCAAGCTTAAGTCAGCCGACGCGCGGGCTTGGCTGCCGTCCCAACCGGGACAACCGTGATTGAATGAGCGCCGAGCATAGGCAAGTCTTTTGCAGGTCTTCGAAAGGGTCTACAGATCGAAATGGACGGCGCCATGGCACGGGCCGAGCGGTCCAATGACGACGCTGACCTTCCCGATGGGTTGACTCGCCGCGAATACGACGTCCTGGCCTTCGAGCGGCAATGGTGGAAGTACGCCGGCGCCAAGGAAGAGGCCATCAAGGAACTCTTCTCGATGTCGGCTACCCGCTACTACCAGGTGCTCAACGCCCTGGTCGACCGCCCCGAGGCGCTTGCCGCCGATCCGATGCTGGTCAAGCGGCTGCGACGGCTTCGGGCGAGCCGGCAGAAGGCGCGTGCGGCGCGCCGACTCGGCTTCGAGGTCACCTGATTTTTCTCCCATGGCGGACCCGCTGGTTACAGTGGGCGCGATGAACGACCGCGTACCTGATTCCGCCGGGCTGCCGCTGCGCGCCATGGTGATGGTGCTGCTGTTCCTCGGGGTGATCTTCCTGCTGGTCGGCTTCCAGGCCATGGGCTCGGGCAATGACAACAGCAGCGACGACACGTCGGTGCGGACGGTCACCACGACGACCTCCAAGACCTCGGCCGCGCCGGCACCCAAGGCCGACGTGCGGGTTTTCAACGTCGGTGAAGGCGAAGGCGCCGCCAGCCGGATCGGTGACCGGCTGCGCGAAGCCGGCTGGAATGTCACCGAGACGAGCAACCTGCAGGTGCCGCAGCTGCCTGCGACGACGGTGTATTACGGCACCACCGACGGGGAGCAGGCCGCCGCGGAGGCGGTGGCCAAAGTGCTCAACGCGCCGGTGGCCCCGAGAATCCCGGAAATCGCCGAGCAGCCACCGGGCGTGATCGTTTTGGTGACCGGATAGGCTTCGGCTCATGGTCACGACCGTCAGCCCGCTGAGAACTGCCGCCGCCATCCTGTTCGTCGCTCCCGTCGCCGTGTTGAGCGCGTGCAGCCCGAACGAACCGATCGCCTCGCAGCCCGGAACCACGCCCCCCGTGTGGACCGGATCCCCGGCGCCGGCCGCCGCGGGCGAAGGCACCCACGGCACTAGCCACGGTGAGGACACCCACGCGGCTCCGCAGGCGTCCGCGTCCAGCGCCGACACCCTGACCGCCCAGATCAAGACTGCCGATGGCACCCAGGTCGCCGCGGCGACCTTCGAGTTCCAGGACGGCTTCGCGACGGTCACTGTGCAGACCACCGGAACCGGCAAGCTGGCGCCGGGCTTCCACGGCCTGCACCTGCACTCGTTCGCCAAGTGCGAGGCCAACTCCGTCGCCCCGACCGGCGGCGCCCCCGGCGACTTCCTTTCCGCGGGTGGCCACTTCCAGGCCGGCGGCCACAGCGGGCATCCCGCCAGCGGTGACCTCGCCTCGCTGCAGGTGCGTGAGGACGGCTCGGCAATGCTGGTGACCACGACCAACGCCTTCACCAAGCAGGATCTGCTGGGCGGCAACGGGACCGCGATCATCATCCACGCCGACGCCGACAACTTCGCCAACATCCCGCCGGAGCGCTACCAGCAGATCCAGGGCGGCGCGCCCGGCCCGGATGAAGCCACGATGGCCACCGGCGACGCCGGCAAGCGGGTGGCGTGCGGTGTCGTCGGCACCGGCTAGAACACCTTCGGAGAAGCCCGGCCGCATCGACTTCGCCGGATCGCCCCGGCCGACGCTCGGCGTCGAGTGGGAGTTCGCGTTGATCGATGCGGCCACCCGCGACCTCAGCAACGAGGCGGCCGAGGTGATCGCCGATGTCGGTGAGAGCCCGCACGTCCATAAAGAGTTGCTGCGCAACACCATCGAGGTCGTCACCGGTGTCTGTGACACCGTCGACGAGGCGATGGTCGACCTCAAGGGCACGCTGCGCAGCGCACGCGAGATCGTGCACGGACGCGACATGGAGCTGTTCTGCGCGGGCACCCACCCGTTCGCGTCGTGGTCGACGCAGAAACTCACCGACGCGCCGCGCTACGCCGAGCTGATCAAGCGGACCCAGTGGTGGGGACGGCAGATGCTCATCTGGGGTGTGCACGTCCATATCGGGGTGTCGTCGGCGCACAAGGTGATGCCGATCATCTCCTCACTGCTCAACCAGTATCCGCATCTGCTGGCGCTGTCGGCCTCCTCGCCGTTCTGGGCCGGCGATGACACCGGTTACGCCAGTAACCGGGCGATGATGTTCCAGCAGCTGCCGACCGCGGGCCTGCCGTTCCAATTCCAGACCTGGCGGCAGTTCGAGCGGTTCGTGCACGACCAGAAGAAGACCGGCATCATCGACCACATCAACGAAGTCCGTTGGGACATCAGGCCGTCGCCGCATCTGGGCACCATCGAGGTGCGCGTGTTCGACGGGGTGTCCAATCTGCGGGAGCTCGCGGCACTGGTGGCGCTGACGCACTGCCTGGTGGTCGACCTGGACCGCCGGCTGGAAGCCGGTGAGCAGCTGCCGGTGATGCCGCCGTGGCACGTGCAGGAGAACAAGTGGCGGGCCGCCCGGTACGGTCTGGACGCCATCATCATCCTCGACTCCGACAGCAATGAACGGCTGGTCACCGAGGACCTCGACGATCTGCTGACCCGGCTGCAGCCGGTGGCCGAATCACTGCACTGCGCAGACGAATTGGCAGCGGTCGCCGACATCCCGCGGCGCGGGGCGTCCTATCAGCGCCAGCACCGGGTGGCCGAGGACAGCGGCGGCGATCTGTGCGCGGTGGTTGACTCGTTGGTCGGAGAGCTGGATATCTAGCCCGCGTCACGACGATGCGGGCCGCACGCCCGAGGAGGAGTGGTGCAATGGACCCGAGGGAGGCGCCCATGAGGGTGAGACGACTGGGACTCGCGGTGGTGGCGACGGCCGTCGTCCTGACCGGTGGCGGTTGCGCCAAAGCGATCACCGGCACCCCGGTGGCCACCCCCGGTGAGGCCGGCAAGGGCATGGTGCCCGCCGATCTGCTCACCACGACCTGCCGCGAGTTCCTGACCATGGACACCGTCACCCGGCGCGAAGTGATCGTGGCGATCGGGAAAAGCGGAAATCAGCTGGTCTCGATGAACCCGCAACTGTGGGCGGGCGTGGCTAGCGCGCTGTGCGGATTCGTCGATCCCTCCGCGCCGGTGAAGGATGTGGTCATGGGGCAGGGCATTCGGTAGCCATGACCGCCCAGCCGATGTTCCCGCTGCAGTCGGCGCTGCTGCCCGGAGAACCATTGCCGCTGCGCATCTTCGAGCCGCGATACTCCCAGCTGGTGCGGGACTGCCTGGAGATGACCGATCCCGCATTCGGGGTCGTGCTGATCACCCGCGGCCTGGAGGTCGGCGGCGGCGATGTCCGCGGCGACGTCGGCGCCCTGGCCCGGATCACCGAATACGCCGACCATGGGATGGGTCAATACCAACTCGGCACCGTCATCGGTGAACGAATCCGGGTGCGCGAGTGGTTGGACGACGACCCGTATCCCCGCGCCGACATCGAACCCTGGCCCGACGAGCCGGGCCCACCGGTGACGCATGAACGCATCGGCGAGATCGTCGATGCGATGCTGGCATTGTTCGAGCGGATCGTCAGCGCGCGGGGCGCGCGGTTGCGGCCCGACGCGCTCGCGGTCGAGCCCGAGGTCGCCGACGATCCGTCCCGGCACATCTACGTACTCGCCTCGCGGGTGCCGATGGGGCAGGCCGACCGGTATGCGGTACTGGCGGCGCCGACACTTGCCGAGCGCGTCGACGTACTGGCCGACGCGATCGAAACAGTCTCTGCCATGGTCGAATTCCAGATCGCCTCCGACGAGAACGGGGAGTAGCTCCATCTCCGCGACGAGTCTGCGGTGAGCGCGTGATTCGACGGCGCGCGGTAGCGCTGAACGCAGAATCGGTGCCGCCAGCGCAGGCTCAGAGCTTGTGCGCATCCAGCAGGACGGTGTCGGGCACCGGGTCCTCAAGATCGTCTGGCGCCGGGCGCTTGTAGTGCGCCATCAGGTCGACGGCCGAAGTCGCGGTGACCTCCCAGCCGCGCTCGGTCAGCCACTTCTCGACGTCGGTGCGCGCCTCCATGTACCAGAGCCGAGTGACGTCGGGCAGCTCCGGACCGCCGGCCGCGACGGCGTCCCGGCGGGCCTGCGCCATCCGCTCCTGGCGGCGAGCCAACTGTTCGGCGGAGTAGAACGTCTCACCGAACGCCTCCACCGACAGCCTGCTGCCGGGGGCACTGAGCTGGTCGATCTGCTGGAAGAGCGCGTCCTGCGCAGCGGCGGGTAAGTACGGCAGCAGCCCCTCGGCCGACCATGCCGTCGGGATCGACGGGTCAAAACCATTCTGGCGCAGGGCTTTCGGCCAGTCGTGGCGCAGGTCGACCGCGACCGCGGCATACCTCGCGGCTGGCTTTGCCTGATGCTCGGCCAGCACCCGCTCCTTGAATTCGAGCACCTTCGGCTGGTCGATCTCGTAGACCGTCGTGCCGCTGATCCACGGCAGCCGCCAGGCGCGGGTGTCGAGGCCGGCGGCCAGGATCACCGCCTGATCCAGCCCGTTGGCGCCTGCGGCGGTGAAGAAGTCGTCGAAGAACTTCGTGCGCGAGGCGATGTAGGCGGCCATGGCCTGCGCCCGCACCGGGTCTTCGTCGAGAAACGGTGAACGCCACCCGGCCTCGACGGCGGCCTCGACGAAGAAGTGGGCGTACGGGTCGAGGTACAGCGGACATTCGGCGCCGGTCTCCGTGGCCCGTGCGCGGGCCACGCTCAGCGCGGTGGCGCCGACCCCTTCGGTGATGTCCCAGGTGTCATCGTCGGTTCGGCTCACGGCTCCGGCTTCGCTTCCTCGGTATTGTCCTCGCGCATCTCATCTACCGTCAGCCCGTCGCTGACGCGCTGTTCACGGTAGGCGAGCTGCCCGACTCGATGCGCGATCACCGGCGCGGTGATCATGGTGAACATGGCGGTCAGCACCAGCATGCCGACATCGACGTTGCCGCGCAGCCGGATCGTCGCGCCCGCGAGGACCAGC
This sequence comes from Mycolicibacterium aromaticivorans JS19b1 = JCM 16368, assembly GCF_000559085.1. Lineage (NCBI taxonomy): Bacteria > Bacillati > Actinomycetota > Actinomycetes > Mycobacteriales > Mycobacteriaceae > Mycobacterium > Mycolicibacterium aromaticivorans. The sequence goes on from NZ_JALN02000001.1 coordinate 3,326,565, forward strand.
AACAGTCCCAGCACCTGCGGTTTGGTCGCGGCGTGCATGCGGGTCAGCGTGTCGGGAAAGCGCAGCACACCGATGGCCGCGGTCAGGGCCAGTGCTGATCCGGCCAGTACCAGTACGCCCGCCAGCAGATCGAGGGAGTTCATCTCTCGTCCCGTCGCGCCACGTCAGGCACCCGGAACCGGGCCACGCTGACCGAGCCGACGAAGCTGATCAGCGCGAGGGCGGCCAGGCTGTAGGTGACGGTGGTGTCCAGGCTGAACGCCGCCCACGTGCCGATGCCGCACATCGTCACCGCCACCAGGGTGTCGACCGCCACCAGCCGATCCAGCGTGTTGGGCCCCATCAAGAGCCGAATCATCGTGACCGCGGCCGCCGCGACCAGCATCACGCCCGAGAGCACCCACACGATCGTCATGACGGGATCTCCTCCTCGGCTTCGGTCGCCGCAGGACGCCATTCGGAGTCCCGCTCGAACGCCGCGATCAGCATCCGCTCCAGCTGGGTCAGCTGCCGGTAGAACCGCTCCACCGAGCGCGGCGAGCCCACGTCGAGCACATGGACGTACACCAGCCGTCGCGCCTGGTCGATCTCGAGCACGATCGTCCCCGGCGTCAGGTTCATGATGTTGACCGCCAGGGCCAGCACGAGATCGGACTTCAGGGCCAGATGGCCGCGCAGCACCGCCGACAGCGGTGGCTTGCCCGGCCGGATCGCCAGCCAGGCGACCTGCACCGAGGACTGCATCAGCCACCACGCGACATGAATCACCAGCCGCAGCAGCGACAACGGATGCAACCGGCCCTGCACCGGAACCGACGGCAGCGGCAGCAACAGGATTATCAGCAGCGCCACCGCCAGCCCGGAGAGCACGTTGGCCACCGACACGGTGCCCCACAGCAGCAACCACACCAGTGTGAGCCACACCAGCGTCCAGACCCGAAGCGCCCAGATTCTCATCGGTGGCTCCCCAGCACCGCGGTGATGTACTGGCCGCGGTCGAGCACCTCGTCGGCCGCGCGATCGGTGTAACCGATGATGGGCCCCGCCGCCACCGTCAACACCAGCCCGACAGCGATCAAAGCCATTGTGGGGACCAGCATTCCGACCGGCATCCGGCCGACATCGCCCCGGTCGTCGAACGCGACGTCATCGGAGTAGTCGTCGAGCAGAACCGACGGCGCGGAGTCGGCGAGGGCGCCTTCGGGTGCGTCGACCCGCGCCCGCCAGAACGCCTTGGTCCACACTCGGGCCACCACATACAACGTCAGCAAGCTGGTCACCACCGACCCGGCGACCAGCAGCCAGGCCAGTACCGAACCATTGGCGGTACCCGCCTCGAGCAGCGCGACTTTACCGATGAAGCCCGAAAACGGCGGGATACCACCGAGATTCAGGGCCGGCACCATGAAGACGAATGCCAGCAGCGGGCTGGCGGCGGCCAGTCCGCCGAGGCGGCGCAGGGTCGACGCTCCCGCCTGCCGCTCGATCAATCCGACCACCAGGAACAGGGTGGTCTGCACGATGATGTGGTGGGCGACGTAGTAGATCGCCCCCGACATGCCCAGCCGGCTGGACAGCGCGATGCCGAAGACCATGTAGCCGATGTGACTGATGAGGGTGAACGACAGCAGTCGTTTGATGTCACTCTGCGCGATCGCACCGAGGATGCCGACCAGCATGGTCAGCAGCGCCGCGACCAGCAGCACATCGTCCAGCCGGCCGGCGGGGAACAGCAGCGAGTGCGCCCGGATGATCGCGTACACACCGACTTTGGTGAGCAACCCGGCGAACACCGCGGTGACCGGGGCCGGCGCGGTCGGATAGGAGTCCGGCAGCCACGCCGACAGCGGGAACACCGCCGCTTTGATGCCGAACGCGACCAGCAGCACCGCGAAGATGGCGCTGCGGGTGCCGGTGGTGACCTCCTGTAGCCGCAGCGACAACTCCGCCATGTTCAGCGTCCCGGTCGTCGCGTAGATCAGTGCCAATCCGATCAGGAAGATCAGCGACGACACCATCGACACCATCACGTAGGAGATTCCGGCGCGGACCCGTTCCTTGCTCGCGCCGATGGTCAGCAGCACGAAGCTCGCCGAGAGCAGCACCTCGAAACCGACGTACAGGTTGAACAGGTCACCGGCCAGGAACGCCGTGCACACGCCGGCCGACAGCACCAGGTAGGTGGGTAGGAAGATCGACACCGGTTGGCGCTCGTCGCCGTCCCGGATGCCCTGCCCGATGGCGTAGAACACCACGGCCAGCAGCACGATCGCCGACACCACCAGCATCAGCGCCGACAGGCGGTCGGCCACAAGTGTGATGCCCAGCGGCCCGAGCCCCGCATCGGTCGGACCCCAGCCGCCGACATGCAATGCCTGGGTGCCGTCGCGGTCGGTCAGGTAGAGCAGCGCCACGCACACCACCAGCACGCCGCTCAGCGCGGCCAGCGCGATCAACCGTTGCAGCCGCGGCCTGCGCCCGGCGATCAACGTGAACGCCGCTGCCACCAACGGGATCAGCACGGGCAGCGGCATCAGCACGCCAGTGGTGTTCATCGCGACCCCTCGTGACCGGGCAGGGCATCGAGTTCGTCGGGCTCGTCGGTGTCGCGCGCCGACACAGGCTGGGGCGCGTCCTCGTCGATCGAGGCCGCGTCGGATTCGGACAACTTGGACACCCGGGTGTCCTCGGGATCGTTGCCGACGTCCTCTTCGGTGGTCAACCGGAACGAGCGATACGTCAGCGCCAGCACGAACGCGGCGATCCCCATCGCGATGACGATCGCGGTCAGGATCATGCCCTGGGCCAGCGGGTCGGCCGTCGTCGTCTCGGCGCCGCTGGTGCGGCCGTGGATGGGTGGGTTCCCGGCTTCGCCACCGACGGTGAGGATCAACAGATTCACTGCGTTGCCTGCCAGCAGCAGACCCAGCAGCATCCGGGTCAGGTTGCGCGAAAGCAACAGGTAGACACCGCAACTGGTGAGACCACCGATGATGATCAACGGAACCAGGTAGACGATCATGACGCTTTCGCTCTCAGCGCGGGGCGGGCGGCGGTGGCCATTTCCTCGTCGATGCGCGCGCCGAGGCTGCGCAACACGTCGAGCACCAGTCCCAGCACGATCAGATACACGCCGAGGTCGAAGAACAGGGCGGTCACGAACTTCACGGAGCCCAGCAGCGGCAGGTGCAGCGAGATGACCGCCGAGGACAACGCGGGAGCACCCAGCAGCATCGAGCCGACGGCGGTGCCGCCCGACAGTGCCAGCCCCGCCCCGAGGATCTTCCCGGCGTCCAGCGGCAGTGTCTCGCCGAGTTCGTAGCGCCCGCCGGCCAGGTAGCGCAGCACCAGCGCCAGGCCCGCGGTCAGCCCGCCGGCGAACCCGCCGCCGGGAGTGTTGTGTCCGGTGAAGAAGAAGTACACCGACAGCACCATGATCAGTGGGAATATCAGCCGGGTCGCCACCTCGAGCACCAGCGAGCGGTTGCGCGGGTCGCGCAGTTCGCTGCCGCGCAACCAGGTGGTGTCACCGACCGCCGGGCTGTAGGCCAATGCCGGCAGCGCCCCGATGTCGGGCTGGCCGGCATCGGAGACCCGCGGCGCGGCGCCGAACCGGCGGTTGCGGAACACCAGTGATGCGACGCCGGTGGCGGCGACCACCAGCACCGAGATCTCCCCGAGGGTGTCCCAGGCGCGGATGTCGACCAGCAGCACGTTGACGGTGTTGGCCCCGTGCCCGCGGTCGTAGGCCGCGTCGGGCAGCAGAGCGGCGATCGGTGTGCCGATGCGGGCGGCCATCGCGAACGCGGCCAGGGTGGTGACGGTGGCGCCGACGGCGAGTGCCAGCGCGATCCGGGGGAGCCGGAAGCGCGGGGACTCCTCGGCCTCGGCGGGCAGTGTCCGCAGCACCAGAACGAAGATGACCAGCGTCAGGGTCTCCACCAGGAACTGCGTCAAGGCCAGGTCGGGGGCGCCGTGGAAGGCGAAGATCGCACCGCAGCCGTAGCCGGTGATGCCGACCAGCAGGACGGCCGCCAATCGGTTGCGCATCACGGTGGCGGCCACCGCGGCGGCCAGGATGAGCAGGCCCACCACCGGCTGGACCAGGGAATCCCACAGCCGGAACTCGGGACGGTCGAGCGGGCCGAACGCCAGCACCACGACGGGGAACAACACCAGCGTCGACAGGATCACCGACTGCGTGACCGGAATCGATCCGCGTTGGGTGATGGCCGTCAGCCGTAACGAGGCGACGTCGGCGCCGCGGATCACCGCGTCGTAGATCCGGTCGGCGTTGCCCAGCGGCAGCCAGGATCCCAGCTGGGCGAGGCGCAGACGCTCGCGGCTGACGAACGCCCCGATGCCGATCGCCAGCACCAGTGCGGACAGCAGCAGCGGCAGGCCGATGCCGTGCCACAGTTCCAGCGTGTAGTGGCCGTCGTCGGCACCGGCGGCCGGCATGGTGGCCGCATAGCCGTCCAGGGTGGTGTCCAGCCGGCTGGGCACCAGACCGAAGAACAATCCGGCCGCGGCCAGGATCGTGGGCGCCACCATGAAGGCCGCCTTGGGGCGGTGCAAATTGGCCACCAGCGTCGAGGGTTCGTGAGATCCCTTGCGCGCGAACGCACCCCACAGGAATCGCAGACTGTAGATCGTGGTGAACACCGACCCGGTCACCACGCCGGTGAGCACGACCGGTGCCCACGCGCCAAGTGATTGGCTGTGCGCGATGGTCTCGAAGTCGGCTTCTTTGGCGACGAACCCGAGGAATGGTGGGATGGCGGCCATGCTGGCGGTCGCTGCCGCCGCGATGACGAACAGTCCCGGCATGCGGTGGCCCAGCCATGCCAGCCTGCGGATGTCGCGGGTACCCGTCGAATGGTCGATGACGCCGACGACCATGAACAGCGTCGCCTTGAACAGCGCGTGCGCACACAGCATGGCCAGCCCGGCCAGCATCAGATCCTGACCGCCGCCACCCACCATCACCGTGATGAAGCCGAGCTGGCTGACCGTGCCGAACGCCAGGATCAGTTTGAGATCGTTCTCGCGAACCGCGCGCCAGCCGGCCAGCAACATGGTCAGCACGCCCAGTGTGATGACCGTGGGGCGCCAGCCCGGGGAGTCGGCGAACCCCGGCGCGAGCCGGGCGATCAGGTAGACGCCCGCTTTGACCATCGCGGCGGCGTGCAGATACGCGCTGACCGGAGTCGGCGCGGCCATCGCGCCGGGCAGCCAGAAGTGGAACGGCACGATCGCCGACTTCGACAACGCGCCCACGAGGACCAGGACGACGCCCACCGCGACGGCGGTGCCGTGCGGAGCCGTGACCACCAGTTCGGAGAGCAGATAGGTGCCGGCGGAGTGGCCGAGGATCACGATGCCGGCCAGCATGGCCAGCCCGCCCGCGGTGGTCACCAGCAGTGCCTGCATGGCTGCCCGGCGGCTGGTGGCCCGCTCGGCGTAGTGCCCGACGAGCAGGAACGACAACACGGTGGTCAGCTCCCAGAACGTGTAGAGCAGCAGCATGTTGTCGCTGGCCACCAGGCCGAACATGGCTCCCGAGAATGCGACGAGTTCGGCGGCGAAGCTGGGCAACCGGTTCTCGGTGTGGCCGTCGCGGTGGTGGAAGTATTCCGCGCAGTAGAACAGCACCAGTGCCCCGATGCCCAGGACGAGGACGCTCATTATCGCGGTCAGGGTGTCGAATCGCAGAGTGATGTTCATCGACAGCTCGGGCGCCCACGGGATACTGACCGATGGGGCCGATTGTCCGCTGTCGGGCCAGTTCAGCCCCACCCACACCAGCGAGCCCGCCGGCACCAGGGCCAGCGGGTAGAAGGCCAGCCGCCCCCATCGCCATACGAGAGCCGGCGCCATGGCGGCGGCAATCGCGTGCGCGATCAGGATGACGAGCATGGCACTCCGATCTTGAGGACATGCCTGCGCGTCGTGGATCTGTTGGGCGCGCCAGCGTGTCGGGATCTACCGGTCGGTCGGGGTGTCAGCCAAAGGTTTTCGGCTATGTCCTTCGTGCAGTCTACGTGGTTGACTCCTGCGCAGAATGCCCGGTCGGACTGCCTTGGCGCTCAGCGTTGCGGCGCTGGCGCCGAAAGTGCTTGTTGAGCAATACGTTTCAGCATGTTACGGACGACGACGCGGTGTCCGCCGGATCCGATCACCAGGGCGCGATAGATCCTGCCCATGAATCCGGGAAAGGCCGCCCAGCTCTGTGCCACCACCCGGGTGCCGCCGACGGGATCGTCGTCGAGCAGGAAGATCAAGCGGTAGACCGACAACGGGTGCCGTCCCGTGAGGGCGAGGCGTTAGTTTTGCTCGGCGGCCTCGAGGGTGAATCCGAACGGCACCGTCTCGGAGTCGTCGGGGTTGCTGCGCATCGTTGCCAGCACTGCGCGCCACGTCGCTGCCCGGTCCGCGGGGACCGTTATGGCACGCTCAGTGATATAGGGCAAACGCTCCATATAGAAGGACTGTGCGAGATCGTGGCACCCCCGCGGAAGGATGAAACGGACGCCATCCTGGCTGCGGCGCGCGGCCTGATCCTCGCCGAGGGGCCTCGCTCGGCCAGCGTCACGGCCATCGCCAAAGCCAGCGGTGCCCCGGTGGGCACGCTCTACCACCGGTTCGGCAATCGCGATGCGGTGGTGACGGCGGTGTGGCTGCGCGCCCTCACCCGCTTCCAGTCCCAGGCGATGGCTGCGGCCGGTTCGGATCCGCTGGAGGTTGCGGTCGCGATGGCCCTGGCCGCGCTCGAATTCGCGACGGACTGCACCGGGGATGCGCGGGTGCTGTTGGCGATCCGGCCCGGCGATCTGCGCGACGCCCAGCCGGACCCGGAATTCACGGCGACGCTGGCGGCGATGAATGCGCCGCTGGCCGACCGGATGGCTGAGCTGGCTCGCCAGCTGTACGGACGCTCCGACGCCCGCAGCATCGACGCCGTCACCAGGGCGGTCGTCGACCTGCCTTACGCGGTGGTGCGGCGTCATGCCCACGGCGAGGGCATGCCGCCGTGGGCGCGGGCCGATTTGTCGGCGTCGGTTCGGGCGCTGTTGACCGCGCCCATGCCGGACGGACCGGCCTAACGCTGCTTGTAGGTGACCGTCTGGACGCTGTTGACGGCCGGGTGCGCGGTGTGGAGGACTTCGGTGGTACCCGTTGAGCTGGCGGTCATCCGGGCGCGACGCGCGTCGGCGCTCGCGGCGATCGCGATGCCACCGGCATTGACCAGGTGATCCGGATGCCGGTAGGCGAAGTTACAGTTCGCCGGACCACCCTTGGCGCGGCTTTTCCCTTTGAGGAATGCCGTTGCGCCCGCTGCGATCCGGGGCGGATAGCTCGCGACGTTGGCGGTGATGTCGGCGACGAAGACCAGATCGTGGTCGGTCGTGTTGGTCAGCTCGAACTCCCACCCGTCGTAGTTCGGTCCCCAGAGGTCTGGTTGATCCGGCATAGCGGTCATGGTCGCGTTCATGGGTGTCCTTCTGAGCTCGAGGTAACTGCCAAGTGCCAGTAAGGATCCCGTAGACGGTGACGGCTGCGCATCGGCCGATCGGGGGGTGAGAGGGAGGGAACCGGTGTCCCCCAATCGGACTACCGGCAATACGTACGGACCGGGAGCAGGTGCCCCAGCAGCCCGATCGCCCCGCCGAGGATCGGCCAGGCGGTGGTGGTCATACCGTCCAACTCTGACATGTCACTAATGGACTGTCAAAGGGTGTTGTTGAATTGGGGCATGGCCGACCAGGACAGAATCGTCAGCGCCACCCGGCGGATTTCCGCACCCGCCGCGATCATCTTCGAATTGATCGCCGACCCGGCGCGCCAGCCGGAATGGGACGGCAACGACAACCTCGCGCAAGCGGCTCGGGGCCAGCGGGTCCGCGCCGTCGGGGACGTCTTCACCACCACGCTCACGCAGGGCGCCAATCGGGAGAACCACGTCGTCGAGTTCGACGAGGGCCGGCTGATCGCGTGGCGGCCCGCACCCCCGGGTGGCGCCCAACCGGGCCACCTGTGGCGCTGGCGGCTCGACCCTGCCGACGACGGCACCACCGTCGTCACGCACACCTACGACTGGACCGAGTTGACCGACCCGGACCGTCTGGCCCGCGCGCAAGCCACCACCGCGGACAAATTGGCGGCGTCGGTCGACCGGCTCGCCGCACTCGCCGAGGGTTAGCGCCCCGCATCTGCCGGTGGTCCGGTTCCTCCTCCGCGCTCGTCCCTCGCGCGGCATCGGTCACCGTTCCGAAAACTCTCTCAACGACTCCACCTGCGCCGCGTCCAGCGACGGTCGTACGGTTTCGCGAGCTCTGGCCACGTCGGCGGCGGTGATGTCGGCGGCGTCGATCGAGCGGCGCATCGCGGTCAGCGCCGCCTCGCGCAGCAGTGCCACACAGTCTGCCGCGCTGTACCCGTCCAGCTCGCCGGCCAGCGCGTCGAGGTCGACGTCCGCCGACAACGGCACGGATTTGCCTGCGGTGCGCAGCATTTCGCGACGTGCATCGGCATCGGGCGGCTCGACGAACACCAGCTTCTCGAGCCGGCCCGGACGCAACAGTGCCGGGTCGATCAGATCCGGCCGGTTGGTGGCGCCGAGCACGACGACATCGCGCATCGGCTCGATGCCGTCGAGCTCGGTCAGCAGTGCGGCCACCACACGGTCGGTGACACCGGAATCGAAGCTCTGACCGCGCCGCGGCGCCAGCGCGTCGATCTCGTCGAGAAAAACCAGCGATGGCGCGGAATCCCTTGCCCCGCGGAATAATTCGCGAACGGCCTTCTCCGAGGAGCCGACCCACTTGTCCATCAGCTCGGCGCCCTTCACCGCATGCACACTCAGCCGGCCGGAGCTGGCCAGCGCGCGCACCACAAACGTCTTGCCGCAGCCGGGCGGGCCGTACAGCAAGACGCCTCTGGGTGGCTCGACACCGAGGCGGGCGAAGGTGTCCGGGTGCTGAAGCGGCCACAGCACCGCCTCGGTCAGCGCCTGCTTGACCTCGACCATGTCGCCGACGTCGTCGAGGGTCACCGACCCGACGGACACCTCCTCGGTGGCCGAGCGCGACAGCGGCCGGATCACGCTCAGCGCGCCCGTGAGATCGTCCTGGGTGAGTGCAGGCGGCTTGCCGTCCTCACTGGCACGGGCGGCGGCACGCAGGGCGGCCTCCCGAACCAGCGCGACCAAGTCGGCGCGAACGAATCCCGGTGTGCGCTCGGCGATTTCGCCCAGTTCCAGATCGCCAGCCGGGACATCACGCAGCAGCACCTCCAATAGTGCCTTGCGGGTGGCGCCGTCGGGCAGGCTCAGGCCCAGCTCGCGGTCACACAGATCCGGTGCGCGTAGCCGCGGATCGGCCGCGTCCGGCTGCTGGGAGGTGGCCACCAGCGCAACCTCGGGAGCGACGACCGCCTTGCGCAGCTCGGTCAGGATCATCGCCGACACCGGTTCGGCCGGGGTGGGCAACAGCGCGTCGATATCGGTGACCAGCAGCACGCCACCACCATTCGTGACGGTGGCGACCGCGTCGGCAACAGCGCGCTGTCGATCCTGCGCCGACAGCGCGCCGGTGTCGGGCCCGTCGAGCTCGACCAACCGTCGCCCAGCACACACCGCACGCACCAGCGTCGCCTTGCCGACGCCCGCGGGCCCGGTGACCAGCACACCCAGATTCGCTGTGGCGCCGAGCTTTTCCAGCAGCTCCGGCTGATCGAGTGCGAGTTTGAGCCATTCGGTGAGCCGGCCGGCCTGCACGTGCTGGCCCTTGAGGTCGTCGATCGATACCGCCGGGGCCTGCGGCCACGTCATCGGCTGGCTCACCGCCGCGGAGGGTCCGGGGGCGTCGGCAGTCGGGGCCACACCGTCACCCCAGGTGACCGACGAATTCGGTTGCACGCTCACCGGTCCCGCCGGATCGGTGCTGGTCACGGTCAACAATTCCGACGTCCAGGTGATACCCACCGATGAGGTGAGCGCCGAGCTGGCCTGGGTGGTGGACGTCCCGGGACCGAGGTCGCGGGGGAGCAGCGACACCGTGTCACCGACGGTCATCACCTTGCCGAGCAGGGCCTGGCGGAGCGTCGCCGATGTGACCGACTGAGTGGCCAGGGTGGAGCCGCGCAACGTGACCGACCGCGCGCCGTAGACGGTGACCGGAGCGACCAGCACGGTGGTGTCCTCACGCAGGCCGGCGTTGGACAGCGTCACATCGTCCAGGAGCGCGGTACCGGCCGGGACATCCGCCGGCGCGATCCCGGCGACGGCGGAGGTGGTCCGGGAGCCGGTGAGCGACACCGCATCCCACTCACGGATGCCGAGCGCGGCGAGAGCCTCCGGGTGCAGCCGCACCACACCACGCCGGGAGTCCAGCGCCGAGGTGTTCAACCGTGCGGTCAGCACCAGGTTGGACGGCCCCATGTCAGCGACCGGGCTTGCGCAGGCCGAGGCGCGTCGAGCGGCGATTCGGCAGGCCGCGGCGATTCGCACGGCGCGCAGCGCGCCGCTGCTTTGGCGCGTCGTTCCAGGCCTCCGGTCGCGCGGCGACCCAGCGTTGGCTGTAGACCGTGAACGGGATGATGCACAGGTAGCCCGCGATGATCAGCAGCACCAGGATGTACGGGAACAGCAGCAGCGCCGCCGCGGCGGCAGCGATCAGGATCAGCAGGATCGGCGCGGCATTCGGCGGCATCTTCACAGCCTTGAGCGCCAGCGTGGGCACCCGGCTGATCAGCAGAGCGGCGTTGGCGGCGAACCAGAAGCAGACAAACCACGGCGAGGTCCACCAGCCGTGGCCGAACTGCAGCATCGCCGCGAGGGGTCCGATCACGCCGACTGCACCGCATGGCGCCGGCATACCGGTGAAGTACTCGCGGGTGTAGGCGGGGCGAGTGTCGTCGTCGAGCAGTGCGTTGAATCGGGCCAGCCGCAGCACGATGCACACCGCGTAGAGCAACGCGAAGATCCAGCCGACCGGCGAGGTGGGCAGCAGCGTCACATAGACCACCAGCGCGGGCGCGACACCGAAGTTCACGGCGTCGGCCAGCGAGTCGATCTCGGCGCCCATCCGGGACTGAGCGTCCAGGGCCCGCGCGATGCCGCCGTCGATCCCGTCGAGTACCGCCGCGGCTCCTATCAGGGCCAGCGCGATGTGCGGGCGGCCGTCGAGCGCGAACTTGATCGAGGTCAGCCCCGCGCAGATGGCCAGCACCGTCGTCGCGCTGGGCAGAATGCGCATGGCGGACGGGCGGGGTTTGATCACGGCAGCTGCGCCAACACAGTCTCGCCGGCGAGTGCGCGCTGACCGGGTTCGATCAGGATCTGCGAGCCGGCAGGCAGGTAGGTGTCCAACCGCGAGCCGAACCGGATGAGCCCGTAGGTGTCGCCGATCGCGACCTTGTCACCGGGGTGCAGGTCGCAGATGATGCGACGCGCGATCAACCCGGCGATCTGCACGACCACCACCTCGTGCCCGTCCGGTGTGCGGATCAGCATGCTGTTGCGTTCGTTGTCCTCGCTCGCCGCCGCCAGCTCGGCGGAATGAAAGCGGCCTGGTCGGTATTCCACGGCACGCACCTCGCCACCCACCGGCGACCGCTGCACATGGGCGTCGAGCAGGGACAAGAAGATGCTCACCCGCGGACGCGGACCCGGGGGCAGGCCGAGTTCGGCTGGTGGTTCGGCCTCTTCGACCAGACAGATCAGGCCGTCGGCCGGGGCGACCACCACGCCGAGACGACTTGGGGGAGTCCGGGGCGGATGCCGGAAGAAGCCGGCGTTCGCGGCGGCCGCCGTCAGGCCTGCGCGGCGCAGCCAGCGGTTCTTTCGGCCGACACCTGCCACCGCCAGACCCGCCGCAATGAACGGCAGGCCGGCGGGGTGAACAGGGGGAACGGAGGAACGCACCAGCGCGACCAGCCGCGCGGGGCCGGACTTCATGGTGTCTTCCGCGGTGCGGGGGCGTCTGGCCATCGGCGACGATTCTACGTGCGCGCTGTGACTGTGCGGGCGTAGACCTAGGACAGGTCCCAGAGCTGAACCTGCTCGCCGGCGGCCACCTCGGTGATGTCCTCGGCGATCTCCAGAAGGCAGTTCGCCGAGGCCAGCCAGCGAAGATGGTGCGATGCCGGTGGCCCATAGGTCGTGACGGTGCCCGCCTCGGGGTCGTAGACACCGCGCCGGAACTGGCGTTTGCCCTTCGGCGATGTCAGGTCGTCGGCCAGCACGGCGGTGCGGCGCGGCCGGTTCGGGGTGGCCAGGCCCATCGCCGCGCGCAATGCGGGTCGGACGAAAACCTCGAAGGAGACCAGCGCGCTCACCGGGTTGCCCGGCAGCGTGATGATCGACGTGCCGGCGCTGCCCGATGTCGCCGGCCCAGCGGCTCCGATCCGCCCGGCGCCCTGCGGCATACCGGGCTGCATCGCGACCTTGACGAAGTCCACCGCACCCGCGCCGAATGCATCCTTGACCACCTCGTAGGCACCGGCACTCACGCCGCCGGTGGTGATGATCAGATCGGCCTGTCCCGTGTACCCCTCAAGCACGGTCCTGAACTGGTTGACGTCATCGCTCGACGTCGGGGTCGCGACCACGTCGGCGCCGGCCTCGCGGACCGCGGCGGCCAGCATGATCGCGTTGGACTCGTAGATCTGCCCGGGCCGTAGCTCGGTGCCCGCCGACACCAGCTCCGAACCCGTCGACATCACCAGCACCCGCAGCCGCGGCCGCACCGTCAGCGAGCGCAGGCCCAGGGCGGCGGCCAGCCCCAGTGCTGCCGGGGTCACCAGCTGGCCTGAGCGCAGCACCGTGGTCCCCGCGGTCACATCCTCACCGGCGTGCCGCACGTGCTGGCCGGGTTTGGACGCCGCCCGGATCTCGACGGCGTCGATACCGGCGTTGGTGGCCTCGACCGGCACCACTGCCGTCGCACCGGCGGGCAGCGGTGCACCCGTCATGATCCGGTGCGCGGTGCCCGCCGCCAACGTCAAGGAGTCAACACGGCCAGCCGGAATGTCCTCGGCGACAGGCAAAGTGACCGGACTGCTCTCGGAGGCACCCGCGACGTCCTCGGCGTGAACCGCGTAGCCGTCCATCGCCGAGTTGTCGAACACCGGCAGCGACATCGGGGCCGCCACGTCGGCCGCGAGAACCAGGCCCTCGGCGTCGGCCAATCCGACCGTCGCCGCGGGGCGCGCGGTGATCAGATCGGCGACGACCCGCTGATGCTCATCGACTGTGCGCATCAGACGGGGAATTTCACGCCGGTCAGCTCCTCGGACACCGCCCAGAGCCGCTGCTGGACGTTGCGATCGTGGGACTGATTGCTGGAACTCACCAGCTTGGGGTTGCCGCGCAGTTCGCGGAACCCGTCGGGCCCGTAGTACTGCCCTCCGATGACCGAGGGATCGGTGGCGGCCCGCAGGGTCGCCAGCGCGCCCATTTCCGCGCTGTTCAACAGCAGCCCGCTGATGAGCTTCACACCCGGCAACGAGCTGCCCGGGACGTGGCGGATCAGCTCGGTGTCCGAGACGCCTGGGTGTGCCGCCACGGCAATCGTTTTGGCACCGGCCGCGGCGAGGCGCCGCTGCAGTTCGTAGGCGAACATCAGATTGGCCAGCTTCGACTGTCCGTAGGAGGCGACCCGCTCATAGCGTCGGCGCTCCCACTGCAGGTCGTCGAACGCGATCTTGGCGCGGATGTTGTGCGCGACGCTGGCCACCACGACCACCCGTGATCCGTCGACTCCCAGCAGATTGTCCAGCAACAGCCCGGTGAGCGCGAAGTGGCCCAGATGGTTTGTGCCGAACTGTAATTCGAAGCCATCGGCCGTGGTCTGCTTCGGCGGATACATCACCCCGGCGTTGTTGATGAGTAGATCGATCCGGGGGTAGGCGCTGCCCAGCTCGGCCGCTGCTTCCCGTACCGATGCCAGCGAGCCCAGATCCAGCTTGTGCACCGTCACCTCGGCACCGGGCGCGGCTCGCCGGATCTCGGCGGCCGCCGCCTCGCCCTTGGCGGTGTCGCGGACCGCCATCACCACCTGGGCCCCGTGCTGTGCCAGCACCCGGGCCGTGTCGAATCCGAGCCCCGTATTGGAGCCGGTCACGATCGCAATGCGTCCGCTTTGATCGGGGACGTCCGCCTCGGTCCACTTCTGTGCGCTCATGGCACGACGATAGACGGCTCAAGTTGCGGACAATCGGTGGCCGTTTACTGTCGCCGTATGGCTATCGGTGGGGTGCTGTTCGACATCGACGGTGTCCTGGTGACGTCGTGGACGCCGATCCCCGGTGCCGCCGAGGCGCTGGCGGTGCTCGCCGATCACCAGATCGCCCGGTCCTACCTGACCAACACCACCACCCGCACCCGCAGGCAGATCGCAGCGGCGTTGTGCGACGCCGGAATGGACGTCCGGCCTGACGAGGTGATCACCGCGGCGGCGCTGACCGCCGACTATGTGCGCGCCAACTATCCCGATGCGCACTGCCTGTTGGTCAACAACGGCCAGATCACCGACGACATGCCGGGCATCGACATCGTCGACTCAGAGGCGTTCGACGGTGCAGGTTTCGAGGCCCCCGACGTCATCCTGCTCGGCGGCGCCGGTCCGGAGTACAGCCACCGCACCCTGAGCCGGGTGTACGAATGGATGGCTCAGGGGGTACCGGTGGTGGCGATGCACCGCAGCACCGCGTGGACCACCACCGAAGGTCTGCGCATCGACACCGGTATGTACCTGATCGGTATGGAGGAGACCTCCGGGCGCAAGGCCACCGGTGTCGGGAAGCCCGCGCCCGCAGGCTTTCTGGCCTCCGCGGCTCGCCTCGGCGTCGATCCCGATGAGATGTACATGGTCGGCGACGACCTCAACAACGACGTTCTGGCCGCACAAGTGGTCGGGATGACCGGCGTGCTGGTGCGCACCGGCAAGTTCCGCCAGGACACCCTGGACCGTTGGGCCGCAGACGAATTTGCGATGCAGCCCAACCATGTCATCGACTCCGTCGCCGCGCTGCCGGAGTTGCTCGGGTTGTAGCCGGTGTGACGCTCTGCGGCGATGAGTTTCTCCGCCGGGGCGGGTCTGTCTGACTATGACCGAAATCTTGATTGTGACCACCACCATCGACGCACCCGCCGCCGCCGTATTCGGAGTGCTCGCCGATCCGGGCACTCACCAGGACATCGACGGCACCGGCTGGGTTCGGGAGCCGCTGGACGACGGCCGGGAACTGACCGAAGCCGGACAGATTTTCCGGATCGCGATGTACCACGACAACCATCCCGACAAGCACTACGAGATGGCCAACCAGGTCACCGCGCTCGAAACCGGCCGGGTGATCGGATGGGCGCCGGGCGGGCTGGCTGAGGACGGCAGCATCGAACTCGGTGGCTGGACATGGCATTACGACCTCGAGCCCCTTGGCGACGAGCAGACTCGGGTCACCCTGACCTACGACTGGTCAGGCGCCACCCCCGAAATCCGGAAGAACATCGTCTTCCCACCGTTCCCCCTCTCCCACCTCGACAATTCGCTGGCGAACCTGGGCAAGCTGGCCATCGACAGGGCGTAGGGCTGGCCGCCGCCGTGACAAGGACTCGCGCGGATCGCCCGTGACCATGTGGTGGCCGAGCAACGGCAGACGCCTTGGCGCCGTGGGGATTCCAGAGCGGCCGGCTGGCGTCATGGCGGCAGCGTAACTCGTTTACGACGAGGTCAGGCTGCGAACGGCTTCGATGCGGGCCTTCAGCTGATCGGTGGTGGCTGCGGCCACCGGTGGTCCGCCGCAGACCCGCCGCAGTTCGTTGTGGATCTGACCGTGCGTCTTGCCGGTGCGGTGATGGGCCAGCGACACCAGGGCGTTGAGTTCGCGGCGCAGATCCCGCAGCTGGCCGTGCGTGGTCAGCCGTGGCACCTCGCCGCTGGCGGTCCGCTTCTCGATCTGCTCTTCTTGCCTGCGCCGCAACAGATCTCGCATCGACTCGGCGTCGAGCAGGCCGGGGATGCCGAGGTAGTCGGCCTCCTCGTCGCTGCCGGCCGGCGTCGCGGTCCCGAACGACGACCCGTCGAAGATGACCTGATCGAGCTCGGCGTCGGCGCCCAGATACTCGATCTTGTTGTCGCCCTCGTCGGGCTCGTCGCGGTTCTGTTTGGCCAGTTCCGCCTCGAGCGGATCGTCGTCGAGGTTCTCCCGGTGGGGCTTGCCGAGCACGTGATTGCGCTGAGCTTCCATCTCGCTGGCGAGCAGCAGCAGGTTGGGCACCGACGGCAAGAAGATGCAGGCGGTCTCGCCGGGCCGCCGGGACCGCACGAACCGGCCGATCGCCTGGGCGAAGAACAGCGGGGTCGAGGCGCTGGTGGCGTACACGCCGACCGCCAGGCGCGGCACGTCGACACCTTCGGACACCATCCGCACCGCGACCAGCCAGCGCGATGTGCTCTCCGAGAACTGCGAGATGCGATCTGAGGCGCCCTTGTCGTCTGAGAGGACGACGGTAGGGGCCTCGCCGGTGATCTTGAGTAGCAGATCGGCGTAGGCGCGGGCGGCGGTCTGATCGGAGGCGATGATCATGCCGCCTGCGTCGGGGACGTGTTCGCGAAGTCCGCGCAACCGGGTGTCGGCTGCTGCGATCACCGCGGGCATCCATTCGCCGGCGGGGTTGAGTGCGGTCTTCCATGCCCGCGCGGTCTGCTCGGCGGTCAGCGGCTCACCCAGGCGCGCCGCGTGCTCCTCGCCGGCACTGTCGCGCCAGCGGGCTTCGCCGGAGTACGCCATGAACATGACCGGCCGCACGACGCCGTCGGCCAGTGCGTCGGAGTAGCCGTAGGTGTGGTCGGCGGACGAGCGGGCGAAGCCGTCGGGTCCGACTTCGTAGTTGATGAACGGGATCGGACTGTCGTCGCTGCGGAACGGGGTCCCGGTCAGCGACAGTCGCCGCGTCGCGTCGTCGAACGCCTCGCGGATCGCGTCGCCCCAGGTTTTGGCGTCACCGCCGTGGTGGATCTCGTCGAAGACGACGAGGGTTTTGCGGTTCTCGGTGCGCACCCGGTGCCGGGTGGGGTGGCTGGCAACCTGGGCGTAGGTGACTACGACGCCGTGATACTCCGCGGAGGTCTGCGAGTTCGAGTTGGAGAACTTGGGGTCGAGGGCAATGCCGTGCCGTGCGGCGGCCTGCGCCCACTGGATCTTGAGGTGCTCGGTGGGGACGACGATGGTGACCGCCTCGACGGTGCCCTCGGCGAGGAGTTCGGCGACGATCCGCAGGGCGAAGGTGGTCTTACCGGCCCCGGGGGTCGCGACAGCGAGAAAATCGCGCGGCTTGGCGGCCAGATACTTGACCAACGCCCGTCGCTGCCAGCCCCGTAACGCCTGGGTGCTGGGCGCATCAACTGCCCGCACCCCTGGGACTCCTCTCGGTCGAGATGGACTCTAGTGCAAGCAGATCCGCCCGCGCACTTCGATCCGGCGTGTCGTCAGACCAAGAAATTGTCGTTGCGAACGAAGAACTCGCGACGTTCGTCGTCGGTCAGCTCGCCGAGCTTGGGCAACCCCTCGAAATAGAACTCACGGGGCGCGCCCGGAGCAAACAACATCAAGATCGAGGCGGGCTCGTCGGACTGGTTCCCGAAACCATGGATGCCGCCGGGTGGGACGTAGAGGTAGTCGCCTTGCTCGCCGACGGTCCACTCGCGGCCGTCGAACAACTGGATCCGGCCGGACAGCACGAAGAAGGATTCCGACATGGCCTTGTGGAAATGCGGCCCCGGGCCACCCGCGTTGGGGCCGAGATCGACGCGATAAAGACCGAAGTCGCCGCCGGTCGATTTCTCCGTGGCCAGGTAGGTGTACGTGACCGGGCCGACTTCGAAGTCGGCCGGGGTGTCGGCCTTGCGCAGGGTGGCGCTGATCTCGCCATCACCGTCATACCGCGGCGGCGGGTAGGGCGGCACGTGCAGCGACATGACTACATTGTGCCGGTCATCCGAGCGGGTAGGTCACGCCCGTCAACTCTTCGGACACCGCCCACAACCGCTTCTGCGACGCGACGTCATGCGACCGCCCGTTGGAGGAGACGAGCTTCGGATAGCCCCGCATCTGCAGCAGTCCGCCGGGGCCGTAGTACTGGCCGCCGTGCACCGTCGGGTCGGTCGCGGCGCGCAATGTGGGCAGCGCACCCATCTCGGAGCTCTGCACGGTCAGGCCGAAACCCCATTCGACGATCTTGGGCAGGTTGCGCCCCAGCTCGGTGGCCGAGCTCCCCGGGTGGGCTGCGGTGGCGATGGTGTCGGTGCCGGCCAGACGCTTCTGGAGTTCATAGGTGAACAGCAGGTTGGCCAGCTTGGCCTGGCCGTAGGCGCCGGTGCGGCTGTAGCTGCGCTCGGACTGCAGATCGTCGAAGCGGATGCGCCCGAACCGGTGTCCGTTGCTGCTGACGGTCACGACCCGGGAGCCCGGAGTGGCGAGGAGCCGGTCGAGCACCAACCCGGTGAGCGCGAAGTGGCCCAGGTGGTTGGTGCCGAACTGCAGCTCGAAACCGTCTTGGGTGGTCTGCTTCGGCGTCATCATCACACCGGCGTTGTTGATCAGCAGGTCGATGCGGTCGTGGCGGGCGCGAAGCTCCTCGGCGGCGGCGCGGATGGACGCCAGCGAGGTGAGGTCGAGTGCTTGCACGCTGACGTCGGCCCCGGGGTAGCGCCGGACGATGAGGTCGGCGGCGGCCTTGCCCTTGTCGAGGTTGCGGACCGCGAGAACCACGTGCGCACCCTTGGCTGCGAGCGCGCGGGCGGTTTCGTAGCCCAGTCCGGTGTTGGCGCCGGTGATGACGACTGTCCGCCCGGTCTGGTCCGGGATGTCGGCGGAAGTCCAGGGTGCCATGTGGTTCTCCTCGGTTAGACTGGCTAACCGGAGCGTGCGCCCCGGTTTTGTCCGACTATACGGAACGCGCGCCCCGCTTTGTCAACGCTGGAGAGGTGTGAGGTGGGTCTGAGCTGCCGGCCGCTACGGGCCGATGCCGCGCGCAACCGTGCCCGGGTGCTGCAGGTGGCCTACGAAGTGTTCGCCGAGCAGGGGCTGGCCGTGCCGATCGACGAGATCGCGCGGCGCGCCGGCGTCGGCGCTGGCACCGTCTACCGGCATTTCCCGACCAAGGAAGCGTTGTTCGAGGCGGTGATCAGCGATCGGGTGCGCCTGGTGGTGGCGCGAGGGCGGGAACTGCTCGCCGCCGACCCGTCCACTGCACTATTCGAATTCCTCCGCGAGATGGTGCGTTCCGGTGCTGCCGACCACGGGATGGTCGAGGCACTGGCGCGGTACGGGATCGACCTCGACTCCGCGGCGCCCGGCGCCGAAGCGGAGTTTCTCGAGGTGCTGGGGGAGATGCTGGTGGCGGCACAAAAGGCCGGCGCCGCCCGAGCCGACGTCGGCGTCGCCGAACTCAAGGCACTGCTGGTCGTGTGCAAGAGCGGCCAGGAATACGGCGAGGACGTCGCCGACCGGATCACCAACGTCATCGTGGCCGGCTTACGCGCCGGGTGAACGGCTGATCCACTTCTTGCACTCACCTAGGCCGAGTGCTAAGAATGTGGTTGGCACTCGCGACCGGTGAGTGCTAGGTCGGGACGGTGAGGCCGGGGCCGCGCACGCGGAGCACTCTCCAGCCGTCCGTCGCGGGCACTGCACCCGACCGAAGACGTGCCATCCCCAACCGGAGGATTCACTTCGCAATGTCCAAGATCATTGCTTACGACGAAGAGGCCCGCCGCGGCCTCGAGCGGGGCCTGAACGCCCTCGCCGACGCGGTAAAGGTGACGCTGGGCCCCAAGGGTCGCAACGTCGTCCTGGAGAAGAAGTGGGGCGCCCCCACGATCACCAACGATGGTGTGTCCATCGCCAAGGAGATCGAGCTCGAGGACCCGTACGAGAAGATCGGCGCCGAGCTGGTCAAGGAAGTCGCCAAGAAGACTGACGACGTCGCTGGAGATGGAACGACGACGGCAACCGTCCTCGCTCAGGCCCTGGTTCGCGAAGGCCTGCGCAACGTCGCTGCCGGCGCCAACCCGCTGGGCCTCAAGCGCGGCATCGAGAAGGCCGTCGAGAAGATCACCGAGACGCTCCTCAAGAGCGCCAAGGAGGTCGAGACCAAGGACCAGATCGCGGCCACCGCCGGGATCTCCGCGGGCGACCAGACCATCGGTGACCTGATCGCCGAGGCCATGGACAAGGTCGGCAACGAGGGTGTCATCACCGTCGAGGAGTCGAACACCTTCGGCCTGCAGCTCGAGCTCACCGAGGGTATGCGCTTCGACAAGGGCTACATCTCGGGTTACTTCGTGACCGACGCCGAGCGTCAGGAAGCGGTCCTCGAGGATCCGTACATCCTGCTGGTGTCGTCGAAGGTCTCGACGGTCAAGGACCTGCTCCCCTTGCTGGAGAAGGTCATCCAGTCGGGCAAGCCGCTGCTGATCATCGCCGAGGACGTCGAGGGCGAAGCCCTGTCCACCCTGGTGGTCAACAAGATCCGTGGCACCTTCAAGTCCGTCGCCGTCAAGGCCCCGGGCTTCGGTGACCGCCGCAAGGCCATGCTGCAGGACATCGCGATCCTGACCGGTGGCCAGGTTGTCAGCGAGGAGGTCGGCCTCTCGCTTGAGACCGCCGACGTCTCGCTGCTGGGTCAGGCCCGCAAGATCGTCGTCACCAAGGACGAGACCACCATCGTCGAGGGTGCCGGTGATTCCGACGCCATCGCCGGCCGGGTGGCTCAGATCCGTGCCGAGATCGAGAACAGCGACTCCGACTACGACCGCGAGAAGCTGCAGGAGCGCCTGGCCAAGCTGGCCGGCGGTGTTGCGGTGATCAAGGCCGGCGCTGCCACCGAGGTGGAGCTCAAGGAGCGCAAGCACCGCATCGAAGATGCCGTGCGCAACGCCAAGGCTGCTGTCGAAGAGGGCATCGTCGCCGGTGGCGGCGTGGCGCTGCTGCAGTCGGCTCCGGCTCTGGACGAGCTGTCGCTCTCTGGTGACGAGGCCACTGGTGCCAACATCGTGCGCGTCGCGCTGTCGGCTCCGCTGAAGCAGATCGCCTTCAACGCGGGCCTGGAGCCCGGCGTTGTCGCCGAGAAGGTCACCAACTCGCCCTCCGGGACCGGCCTGAACGCCGCGACCGGTGAGTACGAGGACCTGCTCAAGGCCGGCGTTGCCGACCCGGTGAAGGTCACCCGCTCGGCGCTGCAGAACGCAGCGTCCATCGCGGCTCTGTTCCTCACCACCGAGGCCGTCGTCGCCGATAAGCCGGAGAAGGCCGCCGCACCTGCGGGCGACCCGACCGGTGGCATGGGCGGTATGGACTTCTAAGTCCCAGTACGAAAGAAGCCCCGGCTCGCTTGGCGAGCCGGGGCTTTTTCGTTGTTTGTCCCGCTTCGTGCCGAGTGTGCGGTTTCATCCGCAACACGCCGCGGTTGGCGTATCGATCCGCACACTCGATGACCTGCTGTGGACAGCGGAACGCACACATTGCGGTGCATTGGCAGTGTTCGCGTATGCAGACCATCGCCGGGCCATTTCGTGCGGCCGAGGCGCTGGATGCGAAGGCGCTCACCCTTCGCGAACTCAGACGCTTTCATAGGGCGGTCTATCCGGGCGTCTGGACGCCGCGCGGCGTCGAACTCTCGGCAATAGACCGGGCCCGCGCCGCATGGCTCTGGTCGGGGCGCCGAGGTGTACTTGCCGGTTTGTCCGCGTCTGCGTTGCTGGGCGCGAAGTGGATCGATCCGGACGTGCCCGCGGAGTTGGTGCACACCAATCGGCGCGCACCACAACTGATCTCAGTGCATTCGGACACGTTGTTGCCTGCCGAGATCCAACAGACCCGCGGGCTGCCTGTCACCACGCCGGCACGGACGGCGTTCGATCTCGGGCGACGGCTCGACTTCACGACGGCGATACAACGAATCGACGCCCTCATGAACGCCACTGACGTGAAGGTCGACGACGTCTGGTCCGTACTGGCTCAACACGGGGGCGTCCGCGGATTGCGGCAGTTGACGTCGTTGCTTGACCTGGTCGACGGCGGGTCTGAATCGCCGTACGAGTCGCTCACCCGAATCTTGCTTGTCCGCAATGGTTTTCCGCGGCCGCAGACGCAGGTTCGGGTGTGCGACGGCGACGGATATGTGGTGGCCCGACTGGACATGGGATGGCCCGAATACCGGGTCGGCGTCGACTTCGACGGAGCGCACCACTGGACTGACCCCAAGCAGCGATCGAAGGACATCGAACGCTACGCGCGACTGCCAGAGCTCGGATGGATCGACGTGCGGGTGACGAGTTCGATGCTGCACAACAATCCGCGGGTCATCCTCGACCGGGTCGGGCAGGCGCTCATGGCCCGCGGCTATCCGCGGACGTGGTGAGTGTGCGTTCTCATCCGCGATCGACGGCGTGTCGCGGATGAAACCGCACACTCGAGGATTAAGCCAACGGAACGCAGTCGTCGCCGCAACCGGATGCCGTCGCCACCCCGGGGACGGCAGGCCGGTGCAGCACCGCTCGCTGCGGGATGACCCGCAGCCGGTCGTCGGCGAACTCGCCGCGGCCGTCGACGATCAAGCTGTACCCGCCGGGCTCTCGCGGTGGCCAGACGATCGTCACGTCGGGGTGCGCAAGCGCGTTGCTCCGGGTGCTGTTGCCCACCGGTCCGATGTCGAATACAC
Source organism: Mycolicibacterium aromaticivorans JS19b1 = JCM 16368 (assembly GCF_000559085.1). Lineage (NCBI taxonomy): Bacteria > Bacillati > Actinomycetota > Actinomycetes > Mycobacteriales > Mycobacteriaceae > Mycobacterium > Mycolicibacterium aromaticivorans. The sequence continues at coordinate 3,349,291 of NZ_JALN02000001.1, forward strand.
CCGCGACGAGCTGAGGGTCGACTGCGACGGTGTGCGCGCGGTGCTCGTCGCTGACGGTGATCAGATAGCCGAAGGGAAAGTCGGCCAGCGTGCCGGCGAGCTGCTCGAGATCCACCCTGACGCTCATGCGCCGACGATACTGCGCCCGTCTAGCGTGGGAATACCGTCGCTGCCCGCACGAGTTGAGGACCACATGCCGCTGCCTACGCCGTCCCCCACGTCCACTGCCGTCGTCACCGGGGCCTCCTCGGGAATCGGCGCAGACCTCGCCCGCGAACTCGCCGCCCGCGGGCACGGGGTCACCCTCGTCGCGCGTCGCGAGGACAAGCTCAACGAGCTCGCGGCCGAACTCACCGACCACGTCCGCGTCGAGGTCATCGCCTGCGACGTCGCCGACCCCGACGCCCGCGCAGCGCTGTTCGACGAGGTCGAGCGACGCGGCCTGACCGTGGACATCCTGATCAACAACGCCGGCATCGGCGTGGTCGGATCGGTCGCCACCGCACCGGTCGCCGACGAGATCGCTCAGGTACGTGTCAACGTCGAAGCCGTCATCGACCTCACCTCACGCGCTGTGCAGCAGATGGTGCCGCGCGGTCGCGGCGCGATCCTCAACGTCGGTTCGACCGCAGGCTTCCAACCGTTCCCCGGCCAGGCCGGCTACGCCGCCACCAAAGCGTTCGTCCGCAGCTTCACCGCCGGGCTGCGCGGCGAGCTGGCAGGCACCGGCGTGACCGCCGCGGTCCTGCACCCCGGCCCGGTGCGCACCGAGTTCCTCGCCGCTGCCGGGATGGACGAACGCGAATTCGCCTCCGCCTTCCCGAAATTCATGTGGATGCCGTCGCGGACCGTCGCGAAGATCGGCATCGACGCGCTAGCCGGCGACCGCGGCGACGTCATCGCCGGCATTCAGAACGTGATCAGCACCCGCATTTTCCAGGCACTGCCGCATCGTGTCTTGCTACCGCTGCTGAGCAAGAGCCACCCCGCGCTCAAGCGCGATGCATCACGCAACTGACGGCCACGCCCGCATCCAGCCCTCGACCGGCAGGTCCAGTCCGTTGCACAGCGTGCACACGGTCCGGTACCAGCCGACGGCGATCAGCAGTTCCATCCGCTGCTCGTCGTCGAAGCTCTCACCCAGCGCGGCCCAGGTGGACGCCGACCACGACCCGGTGCGCTCCAGCTCGTCGACGGCCCCGATGAGCACCCGCTCCGAAGCGCTCCATCGCGCATCGTCAGCAGAACCGACCGCCAAGGCATCGGCCTCCTCACCGGACACCCCGGCGATCGGTCCCCAGAACGCGGCCTGCCCGCCCCACTCGTAGGCGCAGCGCACCAGCCCGCAGATCCGCAGGATCGCGATCGTGCGGACGCGCGGTGGCAGCCGGGTGTCGACGTAGAGGGATTCACCCATCTTGCGCAGCTTGCGCGCCATGTCGGGGTGCCGCTGCAGACACCGCACCAGCAGCAACGGCTCGTAGGTGCGATCGGGGTGGCCCCAGCTGCCGATGTCGGCGGCGTCGGCGTCACTCCACGGCTGGGCCAGCGGTGCAACCCGACTCACGCTCAGGCCAATTCCCGGGTCGCTGCGCTCCTGCCCTCCGCAGGCGCCGCCTGCCGTCCGCGGATCAGCTTGCCCGGCAGCGCCGACGTCGGCATCCCGTTCTCCGAGATCACCTCACCGGCGACGATTGTCGCGACGTAGCCGTCGGCGGTCTGGTCGAGCCGCCTCCCGCCCGCGGGCAGGTCGGCCTTGACGGTCGGCTGGTGCAGCCGCAGAGCTTCGGCGTCGATCACATTGACGTCGGCTTTGTAGCCCGCCGCGAGCCGGCCGCGGTCGGCCAGTCCGGCGATGCGGGCGGGTACCGACGTCAGCTCCTGGACCACTCGTTGCACCGACAGCCGGCCCGACGGCCTGTCGCGCACCCAATGCGTCAACATGTAGGTGGGAAAGCTTGCGTCGCAGATCATTCCGTAATGCGCGCCGCCGTCGCCCAGGCCCAGGACGACATCGTCGCGCTGGATCAGCTCGGCCACCGTATCCAGCGAGTTGTCCCGGAAATTGGCCAGTGTCACCAGCAGCATGGCGTGACCGTCGTCGTCGAGCAGCCGGTCGTACGCCTCCTCCAAGGGGCTGACGCCACGGGCGGCAGCTCGTGCGCCGATCGAATCCTCAGGCGAGGGTTCGTAATTGGGCGGATCCCCGAGGGGGAACATGTAGTTCCACGCCTGCGCGGCGAACATCAGCGGATGCCCGTCGCTGGCCGGCTGGTCGTTCAGAATACGTTCGCGCACTTCCGGTTTACGCATCTCGGCGACGCGCTCGGCCAGCGGCAGATGGGCGATCTCCCGGTATGCCGGGTACATGACGAACGGGTTGCCGGACAGGTCCAGGCCGAGAACCAGCCCGATCGGTCGCGGGAAGATCTGCCCCGTGACGTCGCCGCCGTTGGCGTTGGCCTTCTCGACCATCCGCAGTGCGTCGAGGTGAATCGGCGGGCCCGCGTTGCCGATCGCGAGCGTGAAGGTCACCGGCAATCCCACGTCAGAGGCGACGTCGAACACCGCGCTCAGTGCGCCTTCGTAGTCTCCGGCCATCAGATCCGGCACGAACTGCAGAAGTCCGCCGCCGGCGTCGTCGACACCTCGGGCGATCGCCTCGATCTCCTCGTATTGCGCCTCGTAACTCGGAATCGGCTGTCCGCCAGAGGTTTTATGCAGGGTGAGTCGGGACGAAGCAAACCCCAGTGCACCCGCGCGAATAGCCTCCTCCGCCAGCTTGCGCATCATCGCCAGGTCCTCGGGAGTGGGCAGCTCGCGGTTGACGCCGCGCTCACCCATCACGTACACCCGCAGCGGGGAGTGCGGCAGGAACGCGGCGACGTCGATGTCCCGCTGCCGCGAATCGAGTGCGTCGAGGAATTCGGGGAAGGTCTCCCAGGTCCACGGCAGTCCGTCGACCATCACGACGCCGGGGATGTCCTCGACACCGGCCATGACGTCGACGAGCGTGTCGTGGTCCTCCGGACGGCACGGCGCGAAGCCGACGCCGCAATTGCCCATGACGGCTGTCGTCACTCCGTGAGCCGACGACGGCGTCATCCGGTCCGACCAGATCGCCTGCCCGTCGTAATGGGTGTGCAGGTCGACGAAGCCGGGGGTGACGAGGAGACCGGTGGCGTCGATCTCGCGCTCACCTTTCTCGGCGACGGTGCCCACCGCGGCGATGATGCCGTCGGACACCGCGACGTCACCGGGGTAGGGCTCGCCGCCCAGCCCGTCGACGATCGTTCCGTTGCGGATGACCAGGTCATAGCTCATACCGACGACATTACGTCGCAACCTCCTGTCACGATGGAGGTGTGATCGATCACTTCGGAATCAACTGCGCCAACTACGTCGAATCCCAGGAGTTCTACGACAAGGTCCTGCACGTCTTGGGCTACCACCGGGTGATGGATTTCGGTGAAGCCGTCGGTTACGGCACCGACGGCAAGCCCTCGTTCTGGATCGCCGACGCCGCGGCCGGCGACGCCAATGGGCCCAACCGGGAGGTGCACATCGCGTTCGCGGCCAAGGACGCCGAATCGGTTCAGGCGTTCTTCCACACCGCCCTGGCGCTCGGTGTCGAACCGCTGCACGAGCCGCGACTGTGGCCCGAATACCATCCCGGCTATTACGGCGCCTTCGTCCGCGACCCCGAGGGCAACAACGTCGAGGCGGTCTTCCACGGCGCCCAGCCTGAGGCTCAGACTCCGACGAACTCCGCGTAGCGTCTCACGTTATGGCCGACTCACTGTCCGATGCAGATGCCGCCCGCGAATTACTGCGGGACTCGTTCACCCGCATCATCGAGCATGTCCAGGACATCACCGACGATCTGACCGAGGAACTCTCGTTCTTCCGGCCGACGTCGACGGCCAACAGCATCGCGTGGCTGGTGTGGCACAGCGCCCGGGTCCAGGATGCGCAGCTCGCCGATATCGCCGGGACTGAACAGGTGTGGTTCAGCGGCGGATGGGTGGACCGCTTCGATCTGGACCTGCCCCGCGACGCGCACGGCTACGGCCACACCCCTGAGGAGGTGGGCAAAGTGCGCGCACCGGCGGATCTGCTGGCCGGCTACTACCATGCAGTGCACAAGGTCACCCTGGAGTACATCGCCAGCGTCACCACCGAGGAACTCGCCCGCGTGGTCGACAAGAACTGGAATCCGCCGGTGACGGCAAGCGTCCGGTTGGTCAGCATCATCGACGACTGCGTCCAACATCTGGGTCAGGCGGCGTACGTGCGAGGCATCGCCCGCTGATCACCTCTGCGGTCCGCTGGTGGCCGGCGGCCGGGCTGGCCGCGATGGCGGTCCTCGGCTGGGCTGTGGGCAAGGGCTCGACCGCGCTCGACGATTGGTTCCAGCTTGCCAACGGCAGCGGGTTGGGACGACTGCTGTTCTTCACCGACCAGCGCACGATGGCGGTTCTTGTGGTCGGTGTCCTGGCGCTGGCCGTCTATCGGCGCCGCTGGCCGCTGGTCGCCGCGGTCGCAGTGAGTCCTGTTGCCGCCATCTGGCTTTCGCGTTTCTTCAAGGGGGTGTTCGGTCGCCAGAAGGGAGGCGGGGTCGCCTACCCGAGCGGCCATACCACGCTGATGGTGGTGGTTCTGGGCATGGTCCTTCTGGTGGTGGGTGCGCGGCTGTACGTCGTGGCGGTCGCGGTTGTCTGGGCGCTGCTGGGGATACTCGGTCAGGCGGTGACCTATCACTACTTCACCGACGCTGTCGGTGGGCTTCTGCTCGGCAGCGCGATCGCCTGCGTGGCGGCTGCACTCGTCGACGGGACCGGCCGTTCACCGCGGCGTCATCCTCGGTTTCCTTGACGCTGCTAATTTTCGCGCGTGTCACTAGACAGCCATGGCTACACGGTTTTCGACGACGATGATGACGACCCGGTGCTGCTCGACGCCGCCGGCTTGGCCGTCGACACCTGGCGGGAGAACTACCCGTACGACCATCGGATGTCGCGCAACGAGTACGAGGAGCAGAAGCGGCTGCTGCAGATCGAGCTGCTGAAGCTGCAGAAGTGGAGCCAGACGAACGGCCTGCGGCATGTCCTGGTGTTCGAGGGGCGCGATGCGGCAGGCAAGGGCGGCACCATCAAGCGCTTCATGGAGCACCTCAACCCGAGGGGCGCTCGGGTGGTGGCGCTGGAGAAGCCCACTGAGAAGGAACGCACTCAGTGGTACTTCCAGCGCTACGTCAACCATCTGCCTGCGGCGGGTGAGATCGTGATGTTCGACCGGTCCTGGTACAACCGCGCCGGGGTGGAACGGGTGATGGGGTACTGCACGCCCAAGCAGCATGCCGAGTTCATCCGGCAGGCGCCGTTGTTCGAGCAGATGCTGGTCAACGACGGCATCAGCCTGACCAAGCTCTGGTTTTCGGTGTCCTCGAGCGAGCAGCGCACCCGGTTCACGATCCGCCAGGTCGACCCCGTCCGGCAGTGGAAACTCTCGCCGACGGACCTGGCGTCGCTGGACAAGTGGCACGACTACACCTCGGCCAAGGAAGACATGTTCGCCTGGACGGACACCGAGATCGCGCCGTGGACGGTCATCAAGAGCAACGACAAGAAACGCGCGCGGATCAACGCGATGCGCCACGTGCTGAGTAAGTTCAACTACGACAACAAAGACCATGAGGTGGTCGGCCAGCCCGATCCCTTGATCGTGGGCCGCGCAACTCACTCCGACTGAGGCGTCGCGTCCCCGCAGAGGAGGACGCGTGCGGTTCGCGACGACGCTACTGATGTGGCTCGTCACGACGCTCTTGTTGGCGGTCGCCTTGCCGGCGGCCTGGGTGCAGCAGAACTTGGTCGACGAGGACGGCTACGCGGCGCTGGCGCAGAAGGCGGCGGCCGATCCCGGGTTGCAGTCGGCGATGGCCTCGGAGCTGACCTCGCAGGTGGGCCGATTGGGTACGAGCGTGAACACCGGGACCGTGAGTCTGGTTGCCGCCGCATACACCGCGAGTTCGACGTTCCCCGGACAGTTCGCGCAGGCGAATCGCTTCGCGCACCGCTGGCTGTTCACTGACCGGGTCCGCTCGAGTGTCGATTCGCAAGGCCGGTGGGTGATCGACGCCGCGCCGATGCTGTCGGACGCCGCGTTCAAAGAGACGCTCAGCGACTACAACGTCACGCTGCCGTCGTCACTGCCAATCCCGTTGACCGACAACGCGCCTGCGGCACTGCGGCCCGGCGCTTTACGTCCGATCGCGACGTTCGGCCCCTGGGTCAGCGTGGGCGCCGCGGTGGTGGCCGGGCTTTTCGCGCTGCTGACACTTTTCGTGGCCCGCAGTCGGGGCAAGATGCTCGTGGGGCTCGGCGTGTCGGCTCTGCTGGTGGGGGCTTCCGGTTGGGCGGCAATCGAATTCGGCCGCCGGCGCCTGGATGCGGTGTTGAACAACTCGTCGGGTGATATCCGGCGGATCGCTGAGGTGATGGTCAGCACCGCGCAGGACAGCATGCACCAATGGCTGAACATCACTTTGATTGTCGGGGGCGGGCTGGTGATCATCGGGGTGATTGTGTCGCTGCTGGTGAGTCTGGCCAGGACGAACTAGGCGGACGGCTCGTCGTCCTCTTTGGCGTAATGCCGGGCGACCGGGTCTCGGAGGCCGTAACCCATTGGGCGGATGGCGCCGATTCGATAGCCGATGAGGTAGAGGATTGGTGGCAGGAACGCCATCGAAACCGACAGTGCCGCAGCAATGATGGCCTGCGTGTTCTGCCCGCGCGCCTTCGGAAGTTTGCGTGTCGCGTCGTCGATCCCGGACGCGAGGGCTCCCAGACAAACGATGGCCGCGGCGGGGAGGGTCTTTGCATTCCACTCCGTCAGTGCGCCACCGAAGCCGAAGAACCCGACGCATGCGACGAACAACCACCATGTTTTGGACGCGGTGACCCGACCGGGATAGCTGTCGCGGGGTGGCATCGATGGCGGCTCATCGCCCTTGGCGTCGCTTGGATCGGGCGCGCTGTCCTGCATCGAGAAGGCATGATTGCGTCCGCGGATCCTGATGTAGGGCGTCTTGAAATACGCCTGCAGGACGGTGACAAACGCGATGCAGAGTGCCGCGGCCACAACGACCTTCCATCCCCGGCCTGCCAAGCTGAGGGAGATGAAGGAGCCGCCGAGCAGGGAGCCGAACCAGTACACCCACCGCTCGTACTGACGGTCTTTGACGAAGGCGGTGCCGAGCCAGCCGGCGACGAGTAGCGCTGCCCCGGAGATAAACAACCAGTGCGACCACGTTTCAAGAGTCATGGTCGAGGAAGGGTTCGTGCGTGAGTTCCTCACGCTGCGTCGGACTGGTCATGTAGTAGGCGACGAAGTACACCAGCACGGGGCCACAGCAGCGTCGGTATTGATGGCAGGACCACGATGGCGAAAGGAAGGTACCCTGGCGGGCGATCGGATATCGGTCCTTGCTGTCTAGGTGACCGACTAAATCGAGTGGAGCTACGAGGAGCGCGCCGCCGATAATCCCGACGGGCGCCAGCCACCCCGTCGACAAAGCGAATCCGCCCGTGATCACGCCAAGTTGGGCTAGGTTCCACCACATGCTGGGAGCGGTGACCCGCTCTAAATAACTGGCTGGCGAAGACCACCTGCCGCGAGCTGTTCAATGTCGGGGCTGCTGGTCAGTGCGGCCGGCGCTTCTGAGTGGACGGCGCTTGCCAAACTGGTAGCCAGCCGTGTACGCGATGGTTGGTAGTGCCCACAGCATCAGCGACGCGATCGCGGCGATGACAGCCTGGACAGTCTGCCCACGCGCAACTGGCTCACCACGTGATGCGTCATCAGCACCGGCAAGTGCACCCATCACCGTCAACGCAATGGCTCCGATTACTGACTGCCAAACCCAGCCGAACAAATACACGTCAGCCGCGATTATCGAAGTAAGAACGACTGCTATCCACCAGAACCCGTCAGCCGTAACCACGCCGCTGTAGCTATGTGGGGGTGGGGGAGGCGGTGGAGGGGGCTCTGAACCGTCTTCCGGCGGGTCCGGATGCGTATTCCTGACGAACACGGAGCGCGTCTGCCCACCGATTCTGAGTTGCCAACCGACAAAATATGCGAAGCCAATTGCGAAGATTAAGCCAAGGCCCACTGCGAGCAATACCACCCGCAAAGGGCGTCCCGACTGCTGCAACCCGAGTCCAAGCAATGCGGTTGTGGCGCCACATCCAATCCAGTAGCACAGACGTGCCACATGGCGTGTCCGGCATAGAAGCTGAGACATGACGACGAACACGACTCCCGCTGCCGCGCAGAGAAGAAGCGCAGACGAAGTGCTTATGCGCGACGGGCCAGCGGCTGCTACCGCCACCGAGGTCCCCGCGTATGTGAGCGACTCAATTGTCAAATTGCGAACCTACCCATCCGCCGAACTTGCCTCCGCCAAAGCCAAGCACGATTGCACCGACTACTGCGGCAGCTGCCGCGCCTTCCGGGCCGATGGCAGTACCCGCCAGCGCCCAGGCGCCCACGCCGGCAAGATAGCCGCCACCAATAGAACCGGCCGTCTCTCCGATTGTCTGCCCCATGGGCGCGCCGTCCTCCAGGGCACGCCCAGCCATCACGATCTCAATGGCAGCACCGACGGCGCCCATGCGCTTTCCAATCGTGGTGAGCGCCTCTGCGTCCGCGGCCGACAGGGCCCCGATCGCATGCCTTCCCGTACTCGCCGAGTCGCCGTAGACCTCGACACCGCTGGCGGCAGCACCACCGTAAGTGGTCAAGCCCTTCGTCAAGTCAGCGAGGGTCACACCGTCTGACAGTTCACTGACCGTTGTAGCCGCTCCAGTAGGTGACATACCTTGCTGTTCAAGCGCATTCACAGCCTGCTTGACGGTTAGGGAACGCGCGAACTGCTCTCCATCATCGAGCTGCTGCGTCGCTTGGTCAGCCGACATAGGCGGCAGGCCGTACAGCCCCTGCTCCAACTTTCGTTGGAGGTCCAGCCTGCCCTCCGCTCGCGTGCGCGCATCGCCGCCGAGAATTGGATCCTTCGGCAGTGGCCCCGTGAAGTGAGCCATCCGAAAATCATCGAGCCGTTCGCCGGCCAACCGCCGTGCGTCCGCGTCGGCCGTCGGATTGGTCGCCGTGGCGAAGTCACGCAAACGCGCTGCGGCGTCGGCTTTTTCCGGGGTCATCGGGCCGCCGCTGTTGACCAGCGCCTCGTCCTTGGCGCGCTGGTTGGCGTCGTAGTAGTCGGTGGATTCGCGGCCGCGCTGCTCGGCGCCCGGCTGACCGTCACCGTCGACATCCTCGATCGGCGCGGGATCGTAGCCGTGCTCGGCGCGCAGATCGGTCAGCGCCGCATTCAACTTGGTTCCGTAGTCATCCCGCAGTGCCTCGACTTGGTGTAGCACTCCGGAAGTGGCTGTAATCGCGTTGTCCTCCAGTGCGGAGGTGTCCTGGTCGTGCGCCAGCGCTTGATCGATGAGTGCGTCGATGTAGTGCAACTGGGTGTTGAGATTCTCTACCTGCATGCCCGAAAAGCGCTGTGTCTCAGCGAGAGTTGCCGCGATGTTGGACAAATCCACACCGATCGCGGGCAATTGGTCACGCTGGACCATCAGCTTGGTGGTGGCGCGTTGAACCTCAGCGCTGTCATTGATCGGGTGCTCACCGTTCTCGCGGTTCCACGAAGCTTGAAATCGCTGCTGTGCCTGCGCGAACTCCGAGTATGTCTCGGCTGTGCAGGCGCCTGCGCTGTAGAACGCCCGGCCGAGGTCGTTGATCGCCCCGGGATCCCCGCTCTGCAGCGTCTGGTCAACCTTCCACGGATCGCCGCCGGCCTCACCGACGAGAGCGCCGATGCTGATGTGCTTGAGGCTCGGATATTCGGTCACAGCACCGAACGCAGGGCCTCGGCATTGCGTTCTTCCATCTCGACGAACACCGACGCCGTCTTGTGTCCCTTGTCGCCAACGACACCAAGCCGGTTCTCATGGTCGCGTAGCCGCTGGATGTGGTTGCTGTGCGCATCGGAAAGCGCGCTGTGAAACGACTCCGCGGCCGAGAAATCACCGAAGATGCCAGCGCCGACCTGTGAGCGACTCAGCTGGTCAGCGCCCTCCATGGCGAAGGAGGCGGCGTTGTAAGACCGGTTCGCGCCGGAGCGCATCTCATCGACGTCGACCTGCATGAAACACCCCCAAGCGAGTTAGCTGTTAGCTAGAGGGTACTACGTCATCCACGCTGGTCAACTCACCCAATCAGCCCAGCATCCGATGCAGGAACGAGTAGCTCAGGGCGGACTTGAAGGCCGTCTGCGCATTGTCGGCCGCCCCGGCGTGACCGCCCTCGATGTTCTCGTAGTACCAGACCGGATGCCCGGCAGCCTCCAGCGCGGCCGTCATCTTGCGCGCATGGCCCGGGTGCACCCGGTCATCACGCGTCGACGTGGTGATCAGCGCCGGTGGGTACCGCTTGTCGGGCGAAATGTTCTGGTAAGGCGAGTACTCCGAGATGAACGCCCAGTCCTCAGGTTCGTCCGGGTCGCCGTACTCGGCCACCCACGACGCGCCGGCCAGCAGTAGATGGAACCGTTTCATGTCCAGCAGCGGCACCTGGCACACCAGCGCGCCGAAAAGCTGCGGGTACTTGGTCAACATGATGCCCATCAGCAATCCGCCGTTGCTGCCGCCCTGCGCGCCCAACTGCTCGACGGTGGTGATACCGCGGGCAACGAGATCACTTGCGACAGCGGCAAAGTCCTCGGCCACCTTGTGCCGACCCTCCCGCATCGCCTGGGTATGCCAGCCCGGTCCGTACTCTCCACCGCCGCGGATGTTCGCCAACACGTAGGTGCCGCCCCGCGACAACCACAGCCGACCCAGCACGCCGTCGTATCCCGGAGTCCGTGACACCTCGAATCCGCCGTAGCCACCCAGCAGCGTCGGGCCTGGCGCCTCGTCGTGCTTGTGACCCACCACGAAGTAGGGGATGGCCGTGCCGTCAGCGGAGGTCGCAAAATGCTGGGACACCTCCAGGTCGGCGGCGTCGAAGAACGATGGCGCCCGCTTGATCTCAGCGAGCTCCCCGCCGGCCCTTCCGTACAGCAGTCGTGACGGCGTGATGAAATCGCTGGAATCCAAAAAGATCTCGTCACCGTCTGGATCGGTGGCAACGATGACCGTGTTGTCTCCGACCCCCGTGATGGGCTCACGAGTCCACGATCCCGGTGTCACGATCTCGACCCGGCTGGCGACGTCGACCAGGCTCACCAGCAGCAGGCGATCCAGCGTCCAGGAGTATTGGTGCAGACTGGAATGCTCGTCAGGTTTGAAGACCACCGCCAATTCGGCTGTCCCCGAGAGGAACTCGTCGTAGTCGGCCGCCAGCAGCGACCCAGCTCGGTATGACGCGGTGCCGGTCTCCCAGTCGCTGCGCAATTCAATCAACAGCCAGTCACGGTGGACGGACACGCTGGCGTCGGTCGGGGCGTCGATGCGGATCAGCTCGCCCGAACGCAACTCGTACACCTCATCGTTGAAGAAGTCGATGGCGCGGTGCAGCATTGTGCGCTCATAGCCGGGTGTGCGGTCCACCGATGCCCCGACGATCACGTCGGTGACCGGTCCGGTGAACACGGTCTCCGCCTCGGTCAGCGGCTGGCCCCGGCGCCACCGCTTGACCACTCGCGGATAGCCGGACTCGGTCATCGAATCCGGTCCGAAGTCTGTTCCCACCAAGACCGTGTCATGGTCTTCCCACGACACCTGCGACTTTGCCTCTGGGAGTTCGAAGCCGCCGGCAACGAATTCTCGTGTGATCATGTCGAATTCGCGCACGATAGCCGCGTCCGAGCCGCCCGGTGACAGGCTGACCAGAGCCCGCGTGTAGTCCGGTTCGATCACGTCGGCGCCCGCCCACACCCACTTCTCGCCATCGGCGGAGGCAAGTGCGTCGACGTCGATGATCACATCCCAGTCGGGATCCTCGGTCAGGTAGCTCTCCAGCGTGGTCCGCTGCCACAGCCCCCTGGGGTTCTCGGCGTCGCGCCAGAAGTTGTAGAGATACTCACCGCGACGGCGCACGTACGGAATGCGCGCGTCAGTATCGAGAACCTCCAGTGCTTCGGCGCGCATCTGCTCGAACCTCTCGTCGCTGAATTCGGCGACGGTCGGATCGTTGTGCTTGCGCACCCACGCGAGCTGCTCTTCACCGGCGATTTCTTCGAGCCACAGGTACGGGTCGTCTTCGGCCATGCCCTCTATTCTGCGGGCGGAGCCTCAGCTCAGGTGATGCACCTCCTGTAGCCCGTACACCGGAGTGGGAATTCCTTCGTAGCGAGCCTTGAGCTGCAGGGCCAGATACAGCGAGTAATGCCGCGACTGATGCAGATTGCCCCCGTGGAACCAGAGATTCTCCTGTTGGGTGGGCTTCCACATGTTGCGCTGCTCGCCCTCCCAGGGGCCGGGGTCCTTCGGGGTGTCCGAGCCCAAGCCCCACACCTTGCCGACTTTGTCGGCCACCTCCTGGCCGATCAGTTCGGCTGCCCAGCCGTTCATCGAGCCGTACCCGGTGGCGTAGACCACCACGTCGGCCGGTAGTTCGGTACCGTCGGCGAGCACCACCGAATTCTCGGTGAGCCGATCGACCTGGCCGTGAGCCAGCTTGATCCTGCCGTCGGCCACCAGCTCGCAGGCGCCGACGTCGATGTAGTAGCCGGAACCGCGGCGCAGGTACTTCATGAACAGCCCGGATCCGTCTGCACCCCAGTCCAATTCGAAGCCTGCTGCTTCGAGGCGGGCGTAGAACTCCTTGTCGCGTTCCCGCATCTGGTCATAGAGCGGGATCTGGAACTCGTGCATGATCCGGTACGGCAGCGACGCGAACGTGAGGTCGGCCTTCTCGGTGGTCATTCCCGCTGCCAGTGCGCGCTCGGAGTACAAATCACCAAGGCCGATGTCCATCAGGGATTCCGACTTGACGATGTGCGTCGATGACCGCTGCACCATGGTCACGTCGACACCGTTCTCGTAAAGCGCCTTGCAGATGTCGTGGGCGGAGTTGTTCGAGCCGATGACCACCGCCTTGTTGCCCACGTACGGATCGGGGCCGGGGTGCGCACTGGAGTGATGCTGATCCCCGCGGAAGATGTCTTGCCCCGGCAGCACCGGCACGTGGGGTTTGCCTGACATGCCGGTCGCGAGCACCAGCTGAGTGGGATGCAGGGTCAGCCGCTCACCATCGCGGTCGACCTCGACGGTCCACTGCTGGGCGGTCTCGTCGAATGTTGCCGACAGGCAGGTGGTTTTCGGCCAGTACGGCACCTCCATCACCCGGGTGTAGAACTCCAGCCAGTCGCCGATCTTGTCTTTGGGGGCGAACACCGGCCAGTTCTGCGGGAATGGCAGGTACGGCAGGTGGTCGTACCAGACGGGGTCGTGCAGGCACAGCGACTTATACCGCTTGCGCCACTGGTCCCCGGGTCGCTCGTGGCGGTCGACGACGATGGCGGGCACCCCGAGCTGACGCAGCCGTGCGCCCAATGCGATCCCGCCCTGACCGCCGCCGATGACCAGCGTGTAGGGCTGCACGGTGCGGCCGAGCTGGGCTTCTTCCTCGGCCCGCTTCTCCGCCCACGACCGGGCATCGGGATCGTCGCCGTGGACTGCACCCAGCACCCGGGAGGCGCCCTTGTGCTCTTCGTGTCCCTTGAGCTCCTGTAGCGCGGTCAGCAGCGTCCACGCCTGGTCGGTCCCCGACTCGCTTCGAAGACGCAGATGCCCGGTTCCGCGGCCCGCGGCGGTCTCGAACTCGATGAACGCCGACGTGACGTCGCCGTCGACGGTGGGTTCCTCTCGAGTGCGGAAGCCGGACGGGTCGGTGTCGGATAGTCGCGCGCCGAGCATGTCGGCGATCCGATCGCGGCCCTCCATCGTTTTGATGTTCCAGGTGAAAGACACCAGGTCACGCCAGAAGCTGTCCACCGCGAACATGCCGGCACCCCGCTCGATGTCGCGGCTGCCCAGGGCAGCTTCGAACTCGTCGAGCCAGGCGTCGACGCGCTGCTGCGGCGTCACGTCGCCGGTGGTCTGAGGTTCCAGAGTTGAAGTCATGTGAGCCACACCACACCCGATGCGCACGGTCTGGCAAGAGTTGCGAGCCGTTGCACCGCCGCGGCTGCAACCCCCTGCAACTCTTTCGGATGTGGTCGCCGTCACATAGAACTGCGGCATGAAGGCAGCTGTGTACTACGGACCGAACAAGGTCGAGATCGATGACGTCGCCGAACCCGACCCAAGGCCGGGCACCGTCAAACTCAAGGTCGGCTTCAACGGGATCTGCGGCACCGACCTGCACGAGTACTACGCCGGGCCGATCTTCATCCCGACTCAGCCGCATCCACTGACCGGCGCCGAGCTGCCACTCACCATCGGGCATGAATTCTCAGGCACCATCACCGCGGTCGGGGACGGGGTCACGGGATGGGCGGAAGGCGACCGCGTCGCCGTCGAGCCCATCTACAAATGCGACCACTGCGGACCGTGCCGGGCCGGCAACTACAACGTCTGTCAGCAGATCGGCTTCCACGGGCTGATGTCCGACGGTGGGATGGCCGAGTACACCGTGGTGCCGACCAGCATGCTGCACAAGCTTCCCGGCAACGTGTCGCTGGAACTCGGAGCGCTCGTCGAGCCGATGTCGGTGGCGTACCACGCCGCCACCCTGGGCGACGTACACCCCGGCGACACCGCGATGGTGTTCGGTGCCGGTCCCATCGGAATAGGGCTGTGGTTTGCGTTGCGCGGCAAGGGCCTTGACGACGTTCTCGTCGTCGAACCTTCTCCGACCCGGCGCGCCGCCATCGAGGCGCTCGGAGCGAAGACGCTGGATCCAGCCGCCCTCGACGTGCCCGGCTTCATCGCAGAGCACACCGGGGGCAACGGGGCCGACGCGGTGTTCGATGCCGCCGGCCTTACCCCGGCCGTGGCGACAGCGCTGGCGTGCGTCGGTTCCCGCAAACCCACCATCAGTGTCGCGATCTACGAAAAGTCCTTGGAGACACCACTTCTCAACCTGGTGATGAACGAGTCCCGCATCCAGGGATCGCTGTGCTACACCGGTGCCGACTTCGACGCGGTCATCGCGCTGATGGCCGACGGCAAGTACGACACCACCGGTTGGGTGACCCGCATCCCAATCGACGATGTCGTCGACGAAGGTTTCGAGGCGCTGCACGCCGGCACCAAGATGAAAGTCCTCGTCGACCCGAACGGAGAATCGTGAGTCTGAACGGAAAAGTCGCTCTGGTCACCGGTGCGGCACGAGGCATCGGACGCGGCATCGCGCTGCGGCTCGCCCGGGACGGCGCTGACCTGGCCCTGGTCGACGTGCGACCGGAAGGCATCGACGCCGTCGCCAACGAGATCAGCGAGATCGGCTGCAAAGTCACCACATTCGTCGCCGACGTCAGCGACCGCCGACAAGTCTTCGCCGCCGTCGACCATGCCGCCTCGGCGCTCGGCGGCTTCGACATCATAGTCAACAACGCCGGCATCGCCCTGGTCGGCCCGATCGCCGACGTCACGCCCGAACAGATCGAGAAGCTCTGGGCGATCAACGTCAACGGCGTGCTGTGGGGCATCCAGGCCGCCGTCGCCATGTTCAGACAGAACGGCACCAGGGGAAAGATCATCAATGCTTCGTCGATCGCCGGCCACGACGGCTTCGCGATGCTCGGCCCGTACAGCGCCTCCAAGTTCGCGGTGCGCGCGCTGACCCAGGCCGCCGCCAAGGAATACGCCGCCGACGGGATCACCGTCAACGCCTACTGCCCGGGTGTCGTCGGCACCGACATGTGGGTGGAGATCGACAAACGGTTCGCCGAATTGACCGGAGCCGCCGAGGGCGAGACCTACGAGAAGTTTGTCGGTGGCATCGCCCTCGGCCGTGCCGAAACCCCCGACGACGTGGCGGGCTTCGTCTCGTATCTGGCCGGCCCGGACGCCGACTACATGACAGGCCAGGCGGGTCTGATCGACGGTGGCCTGGTCTACCGCTGAGATGCGGAGCACAATCGGCAGTAATGCAAGGGGCGTACGTGCCTGAGCCCGCAGTCGCGCTCGGCGAGGACCCGCGCAACTATGCGCGGCTGATGTCGGCTGTCTACGACGCGACCATGGCGGGCCATCGCGCCCCCGCCCGCCCGCGCGACGTCATCGGCGAATCGTGGCACCGGCTGATGTCGGCCGGTGTCGACCCGGACCGCCGCGCCCAGCCCGTCGTCGAAGCCGGCGGCCTGGAGGCGCTCCGCCGGACGTCCGGCTTGATGGCCGTCCTCGACGAGGTCTCCCGCGGGTTGGAATCGCTCGTCGCCGACGGCACCAACATCCTCGTCGTCGCTGACGCGCAAGGCCGGGTGCTGTGGCGGTCAGGCTCGCCGGCCGTGCTCACCAACGCCGACCGGTTGGGCTTCATCGAAGGTGCGCACTGGGCGGAAGGGGAAGTCGGCACCAACGCCATCGGCACCGCGCTGGTGTCGAACCGCGCCGTGCAGGTGTTCTCCGCCGAGCATTTTCTGCGCACCCACCACTCCTGGACTTGTGCGGGCGCGCCCATCCGCGATCCGCGAACCGGGCAGGTGATCGGGGTGGTCGACGTGTCCGGCCCCGCCGCGACCGTGCACCCGACAACGGTGGCGCTCGTCGATGCCGTCGCCCGGCTCGCCGAGTCGCACCTGCGTGAACAACACGACCGCACCCTGAACCGGCTGCGGATGGTCGCGGCCCCGATCCTGGCCCGGATCGGCAAGCCCGCGTTGGCGGTCGACGCTGAGGGCTGGGTGGCGGCTGTCGACTCGCTGCCGCTGCATCACCGCATCCTGTTACCCGAGGACATCGCGGCGGGCCGCTCGTGGATCCCCACCTTCGGAATCTGCGATATCGACATATTGCCCGGGGGTTGGCTGGTTCGGCCGGCTGACGACGACGCACCAGCGTTGGCGCAGGCATCGTTGGACTTGACGGTCGCCGGCGCACCGGCGTTGGACATGACAGGACAGTTCGGGCGTTGGCGCCACGACGTTTCGCTGCGGCATGCCGAGATCCTGCTGATTTTGGCGCGGGATCCCGGCGGCCGGTCGGCGCCCGAGTTGGCCGCCGACCTCTATGGTGATCGTTCCCGGGTCGTCACGGTTCGCGCCGAATTGTCCCGGCTGCGCAAGCAGTTCGCCGGTCTGCTTGCCGCCCAGCCGTACCGCTTCGCCGGCGGAATCGAGGTGACGGTGCGCTACCCCGCGGACCTCTCGATGGTGTTGCCCGCGTCGACCGCACCCGCGGTTCGCGCCGTTCGTATCAATGCAAGTGACTCATAGAGGAGTACCTATGCCAGTGTTCGCCCGCCCCGGAACGTCGGGTTCTGCCATGTCTTTTCAGTCCCGCTACGAGAATTTCATCGGTGGTGAGTGGACGGCGCCGGTGGGGGGTTTGTATTTCGAGAACCGGACGCCGGTGACCGGTGAGGTGTTCTGTGAGGTGGCACGGTCCACGGATGCCGATATCGAGTTGGCGTTGGACGCTGCGCACGCTGCGGCACCCGGCTGGGGGAAGACGTCGGCGGCCGAGCGGGCGGTGATCTTGAACAAGATCGCCGATCGCATCGAGGCCAATCTGGAGTCGATCGCGTTGGCCGAGTCGTGGGACAACGGCAAGCCGATCCGGGAAACGTTGAATGCTGATATTCCGTTGGCGGTGGACCACTTTCGGTACTTTGCTGCCGCGATCCGTGCTCAGGAGGGTGCGCTGTCGCAGATCGATGAGGACACTGTCGCCTATCATTTCCACGAGCCGCTGGGTGTGGTGGGGCAGATCATTCCGTGGAACTTCCCGATCCTGATGGCGGTGTGGAAGTTGGCGCCGGCGCTGGCTGCGGGCAACGCCGTGGTGCTCAAGCCCGCCGAGCAGACCCCGGCCTCGGTGCTGTATCTGATCTCGCTCATCATTGATCTGTTGCCTGCCGGAGTTCTCAACGTGGTCAACGGGTTTGGGGTTGAGGCCGGCAAGCCGTTGGCGTCGAGCAACCGGATTGCGAAGATCGCGTTCACCGGGGAGACCACCACGGGCCGGTTGATCATGCAGTACGCCTCCCAGAACCTGATCCCGGTCACCCTCGAACTCGGCGGCAAGAGCCCGAACATTTTCTTCTCTGATGTGATGGCTGCCAACGACGACTATCAGGACAAGGCGTTGGAGGGCTTCACGATGTTCGCCCTCAACCAGGGCGAAGTCTGCACCTGCCCGTCCCGCAGCCTGATCCAGTCCGACATCTACGACGAGTTCCTGGCCATGGCCGCCATTCGCACCAAAGCGGTCCGTCAGGGCGATCCACTGGACACCGAGACCATGATCGGCGCGCAGGCCTCCAACGACCAGCTCGAGAAGATCTTGTCCTACATCGAGATCGGCAAGAGTGAAGGCGCCCAGATCCTGACCGGTGGGGAGCGCGCCGACCTCGGTGGGGACCTCAACGGCGGCTACTACGTGCAGCCGACGATCTTCACCGGGGACAACGCGATGCGGATCTTCCAGGAAGAGATCTTCGGCCCGGTGGTGTCGGTGACGTCGTTCAGCGATTACGACGACGCCATCCGCATCGCCAACGACACCCTCTACGGCCTGGGTGCCGGGGTGTGGAGCCGTGATGGCAATACCGCCTACCGGGCCGGCCGCGACATCAAGGCCGGGCGGGTGTGGACCAACTGCTACCACGCCTATCCCGCCCACGCGGCGTTCGGCGGCTACAAGCAGTCCGGCATCGGCCGGGAGAACCACAAGATGATGCTCGACCACTACCAGCAGACCAAGAACCTGCTCGTCTCCTACTCCAACCAAGCCCAAGGCTTCTTCTGATGAGTGATTTCGGCGCGCAAACGGCCGCCCAGCGAACGAAAACGCGCCGAAATCCCGAGGAGCAGGCGCCGCCGCGAGCATTGATCACCGCGGCGGCCGCCGACCTTCTGCACCGCTTGCAGCAGCGGCACGGGCCGCTGATGTTTCACCAGTCCGGCGGCTGCTGCGACGGGTCGTCGCCGATGTGCTACCCCGACGGTGACTTCATCGTCGGCGACCGCGACGTTCTGCTCGGGGTGCTCGAGGGCGCCCCGGTCTGGATTTCCGGCCCGCAGTTCGAGACGTGGAAGCACACCCAGCTCGTCATCGACGTCGTCCCCGGTCGCGGCGGAGGCTTCAGCCTCGAGGCCCCCGAGGGGATGCGCTTCCTGAGCCGCGGACGGGCGTTCACCGATGCGGAAAACCGGTTGCTGGCCAGCGATTCTCCGCTGACCGGAGCCGATTATGAGCGTGGTGCACGACCAGCTGGACGGTCCGATCTGGTGGTCATCGAGGCGGCAGATGCGTGTGCAATCCCTGGTCGGCGCGCCGGAGTCGTTCAGCAATAGACCGCTTGACTGCACGTACCCTCATAAGGGTGATACCCCTGCCTCGGGCATGGCTGCTCACAAGCGCGTTGCTGGTGGGCACCGTGACCGGCCTCGTTGCCGCGGTCGTGGCCACCCTGCTGGTCAAGACGCCCGTTCGTCCGGATCTGGTGGTCGGTTTGGTGGTGGCTGTTCCGAGCGTCATCGGCATGCTGCTGATCCTGTTCTCGGGCCGCCGGTGGATGACCACAGTGGGGGCCTTCATCCTGGCGATGGCGCCAGGTTGGCTGGGGGCATTGGTTCTGGTTCAGGTGGTGTCCCATGGCTGACAAAGCGTCCCTCCCGTCGACCGAGCCCCACCACGCACCGATCTTCGACACCGGCCCGCATCCTCACGCGCTGCGGTCGTTGACAGACGAACCCGAGGCGGAAGTCTCGGAGGAATCAATCGCCTTCAGCGAGTTGGAGAACTTCGACACCGATGCGTTCCTGCACCGGGTCGAGGGTTCACTGCACGCGGAGCCGGTGGTGGTGCCGCCCGCGCCGACGGCCGTCGCCGGCACGTACCAGTACGTGAAGCGGTGGCAGTTCGTGTTCATCGTCGCCGCGGTGTGGGTCCTGGCCGGAGCCGCCGGCCTGGGCTTCTACTTCTGGTGGTACACCTCGCTGCATAAGACCCCCGCGGTGTTCTGCGTGCTGATGTACCTGATCGTCTGCTCGGTCGCCAGCATGCTGGTCTCGATGGTGCAGAACCGGCCACCGGTTACGGCGCTGGCCATCGCGCTGATGTCGGCGCCGTTGGCCTCGGTGGCCACCGCCGCGCTGCTGCATGGCGCCTACTACTTCGAATGGATTGCCCGTCCGACGATAGGCTGAGGCCGTGACTCACTATGACGTCGTCGTTGTCGGAGCCGGTCCCGGCGGATACGTCGCGGCGATCCGCGCGGCACAGCTCGGACTCAACACCGCCATCATCGAACCGAAGTATTGGGGCGGAGTGTGCCTCAATGTCGGCTGCATCCCGTCGAAGGCGTTGCTGCGCAATGCCGAGCTGGCCCACATCTTCACCAAGGACGCCAAGACGTTCGGCATCAGCGGAGAGGCCACCTTCGATTACGGTGTCGCCTTCGACCGCAGCCGGAAAGTCGCCGACGGCCGCGTCGCCGGCGTGCACTTCCTGATGAAGAAGAACAAGATCACCGAGATCCACGGCTACGGGAAGTTCACCGGCCCGAACAGCATCGAGGTCGATCTCAACGAGGGCGGGACCGAAACGGTCGAGTTCGACAACGCGATCATCGCGACCGGCTCGAGTACCCGACTGGTTCCGGGCACCTCACTGTCGAAGAACGTCGTCACCTACGAGGAGCAGATCCTGTCCCGGGAGCTGCCCAAGTCGATCATCATCGCCGGCGCCGGCGCGATCGGCATGGAGTTCGCCTACGTCATGAAGAACTACGGCGTCGACGTCACGATCGTCGAGTTCCTGCCGCGCGCGCTGCCCAACGAGGATGCCGAGGTCTCCAAGGAGATCGAGAAGCAGTACAAGAAGCTCGGCGTGAAGATCCTGACCGGCACCAAGGTCGAGTCCATCACCGACAACGAGGCCGACGGATCCGTTGTCGTCGTGGTCAGCAAAGACGGCAAAACAGAGGAGCTCAAGGCCGAGAAGGTGTTGCAGGCCATCGGCTTTGCCCCGAATGTCGAAGGCTTCGGACTCGACAAGGCGGGCGTCGAGCTGACCGACCGCAAGGCGATCGGCATCGACGACTACATGCGCACGAACGTGCCGCACATCTACGCCATCGGCGATGTCACGGCCAAGCTGCAACTCGCCCACGTCGCGGAAGCGATGGGTGTGGTGGCCGCCGAGACGATCGCCGGCGCCGAGACGCTGGCGCTCGGTGACTACCGGATGCTGCCGCGAGCGACGTTCTGCCAGCCGCAGGTCGCCAGCTTCGGCCTCACCGAGCAGCAGGCCCGCGACGAGGGTTACGACGTGAAGGTGGCCAAGTTCCCGTTCACGGCCAACGGCAAGGCGCACGGGCTGGCCGACCCCACCGGCTTCGTCAAGGTCATCGCCGACGCCAAGTACGGCGAACTCCTCGGTGGCCATCTGATCGGGCCTGATGTCTCCGAACTTCTGCCGGAGCTGACGCTGGCGCAGAAGTGGGATCTGACCGTCAACGAGCTGACCCGCAACGTGCACACCCATCCGACGCTGTCGGAGGCACTCCAGGAATGCTTCCACGGTCTCGCCGGCCACATGATCAACTTTTGAGACCGACGCTGATCGCCGGTATCGGCGGCCTAGTGATCGGCCACATCCTGTGGCTGATCGGTATCTCGTTGGCAACCAACGGGCAGGACGTCAGCTTCTGGGTGCTGATCCTCTCGGCGGTGATCCTCGTGGCCGCCGCGGTCGTCGGCTATTTGGCCTGGCGGGAGTATCAGCGGAAACGCATGGTGTGGGCTGCTTTTCTGGGCTGCATGCCAGTCTCGCCGGTGATCTTCACGCTGATCGTTCTCGGCGTCACCTACCTGTAGGCGTTCCTGCCAGCTGTTCAACAGGTTCGTTTCAGGCTGCCTCAAGCAACTCGTAGTCCACTGCGTGGCAGCCGGTGCCAAACAGGGTCCGGCTCCAAACGGGGGGCGACATGGCCGAGTGGGCGCGTGCTGGACGCACGAAAATTCTGATGGCAGTGCTGGGGGGCAGCGCCGTGCTCGCGATGGGGGGACTGACCATCGCGTTCGACGGCGGCGTGCCGATGGATTCGTCGCCGGTCGCAGCGCCCATCCTGCCCGGCCCGATGACGCAGGGTGACACCGTGACCATGACGGTTCCGCCGTCGGTCTTGGAGACGGAGAAAGCTGTCGTAACGCACAAGGCTCAGCCCTACAAGGGGTAGCCCGACCCTAGTCGGCGAAGTCCATCGGAACCCGCAGCGTGGCCAGAATGCCTGCTATCGCATCGTAATGGCCTGCCAGGGCGCAGAATTCGATCACCTGCTCGCGGCTCAAGTGTGTCGATAACGTTGTGAAGGTGTCATCGGACAGGTCGCGATTGAGCACGAACTCGTCCACCGCGGTCAGCAGTGCGCGCTGACGGTCGGTCAGTCCCTCGGCCGTTGGGCCGGCAAAGATCTTGTCCTGCAACGCCTCATCGACGCCACGGCTGCGGGCCAGCCTGCGGTGCTGCTGCAGCTCGTACTCCGAACCGCGCAGGTGACCGACGCGCAGGATCACCAGTTCTTTGTCCCGCTTGGGCAGCTTGCCCCAATTCAGCAGCACACCCGAATACGGCAGAAATGACAGGAACAGTAGCTTGTGCCGGCCCAGGACTTCGAAGAGGTGCATGTGCGGAGCGCGAATCGACCGTGCACCCAACCGGGATATGCCCCAGTTGAGCAGGCCGAGCTCGCGTCGGTCCCCGGGTGGAATACGTTGACCCATCACGACTCCTTGACCAGATAGGGCGACACCGTGCTGCGGTGCTCATCGAGATCCAGTGCCCGGCCCAGAGCCGGAAAGGCCCGCTGCGGGCAGTTGTCCCGTTCGCACACCCGGCAGCCCGCACCGATCGGTGTCGCGCTGTCTGATGACAGATCAAGACCCTTCGAGTAAACCAGCCGGCTGGCGTGCCGCATCTCGCAGCCCAGTCCGATCGCAAAGGTCTTGACGGGCTGGCCGTAGCGCGACGCCCGCCGTTCGACCGTGCGCGCCACCCACATGTAGTTCTGCCCGTCGGGCATCTGGGCGATCTGCACCAAGATCTTGCCCGGGTTGGAGAACGTCTCGTAGACGTTCCACAGTGGGCAGGTACCGCCGGCGGAGGAAAAGTGAAAGCCGGTGGCGGACTGGCGTTTAGACATGTTTCCGGCCTTATCCACCCGGACGAACGAGAACGGGACGCCACGCATGGACGGCCGCTGTAACGTCGAGAGCCGATGGCAGATCGTCTCGTAACTGACCTGATAGAAGGCCGAGAGTCGTTCGATATCGTAGCGAAAGTTCTCAGCCATACTGTGAAACTGCCCGTAGGGCAACACCGTTGCGGCCGCGAAATAGCTTGCCAGGCCCAGACGGGCCAGTTTTCGCGACTCCTCGCTGGTGAACTTTCCCTCGTCGACCAATGTGTCGATCAGGTGACCGCACTCGAGATACGCCAGCTCCGTGGCCATCTTGAACACTTGCTGGCCCGACGACAGGTGGTTGCTGATCTCGAGAGTGCGTGCCACCGGGTCGTAACGGTGCAGCACGGTATCGCCCATATCGACACGCCGGATGATGTGGACGCCGTGCACCATCGTCAGCCGGTCGGCCAACTCCCGTGACAGCTCGGCACGGTGCATCCGCATCCGGATGGTGAGATCCTCGGCGGCAGTGTCGAGTTCGTGCAGATAATTCTGCCGTTGGTAGAAGTAGTCGCGGACCTCTTCGTGCGGCATGGAGATCGACGCCGAGCCACTGCCCCCGGTGTTGAGGTTGAACCGATCTTCGGTGGCCGCCGCCAATTGCGCGGTGGTGATCCGGTAGCGGCGATGCAGGTTGACGATCGCGCGGGCTATCGCCGGATGGGTGCCGACGATGTCGGCGACCTCGGTCATGTCGACATCGAGGTCGAGGTCGCGATCCATGGTCACTTCACGCAGTTCGGCCACCAGTCGGGTGTCGTCCTCCGACGAAAAGAAGGTGGCATCAACCCCGAACACCTCGGTGATACGCAGCAGCACCGCGACGGTCAACGGCCGGACGTCGTGCTCGATCTGGTTGAGATAGCTCGGTGATATCTCCAGCATCTGAGCCAGTGCGGCCTGGCTGAATCCGCGTTCGCTGCGGAGCTGTCGAATCCGGGAGCCGACGAACGTCTTGGCCACCTGCCCAGCCTACTCACGCCTGCGAAGGCGGCTTCGCACCGTTGCCAACGCAGGCTGGTTGGCATCCGGGGGGGCCTTTGGCATGATCGCGCTGGGACGGGACGGGAGAGGACGACAGACCAGATGACCACCAGCACCACCGACACCGGCTTGGCGAAGGTGTTGATGCCGGTTCCCGATCCGCATCCCGATGTTTTCGACCGCGAATGGCCGCTGCGCGTCGGCGATATCGACCGCGTCGGCCGGTTGCGGTTGGACGCCGCCTGCCGCCACATCCAGGACATCGGCCAGGACCAGCTCCGCGAGATGGGCCACGAGGAAACGCATCCGCTGTGGATTGTCCGGCGCACCATGGTCGACCTGATCCGCCCGATCGAATACCCGGAGATGCTGCGGCTGCGACGGTGGTGCTCGGGGACCTCGAACCGCTGGTGCGAGATGCGGGTCCGCATCGACGGCCGTAAGGGCGGCCTCATCGAATCCGAGGCCTTCTGGATCAACATCAACCGGGAGACTCAGGGGCCGGCCCGCATCGCCGACGACTTCCTGGACGGCCTGCAGCGCACCACCGATGTGAAACGACTGCGCTGGAAGGCCTATCTCACCGCCGGCTCGCGGCATGACGCCAACGAGATCCGCGCTTTCCCCATCCGCGTCAGCGACATCGATCTCTTCGACCATGTCAACAACTCGGTGTACTGGAAGGTCGTCGAGGAGTTCCTGGCGCCGCAGCCGGAGCTCTTCGAATCGCCGCTGCGGGTCACCGTCGAACACGATGCGCCGGTCGCCTTCGGCGACAAGCTCGAGATCTGTCTGCACGTGTATCCGCCCGGCTCCACCGACAAGTTCGGCCCGGAGCTCGCGGATCGCACTGTTAGAACGCTCACATACGTCGTCGGCGAAGAGGTCAAAGCCGTCGCATCGATCTTCGCGCTCTGACCGTCGCGGTTTAACAGTACGGGCGTACTGACCTGCGAGAATCTGCTACTGAACGGTAACTTCTGAACCGGTTCAGCTGTTGGCTGTCTTCGCAACCTTCGCAGGGTTATCACCCGGGTTGGCGAAAATTGGCACTCTTAATGGCTTGAACTGCGCTAATGGTGCGAGGCATGCTCGAGACAGCACACCAGCCACGCTGCGTTGACGTTAACAACTGATTTGCCGTCAAGGTGGCCAGTCGATCGAAAGAAGGAGCGCAGGCGCCCATGACACTGTCCAACGTTGGCCAGCCGAAGAGCCCAGAAGAAATCCAGAAGGACTGGGACACCAATCCCCGCTGGAAAGGGATCACCCGTACCTACACCCCGGCCGACGTCGTTGCGCTGCAGGGCAGTGTCGTCGAAGAGGCGACCCTGGCCCGCCGTGGCGCCGAGGTGCTGTGGAACCAGCTGCACGACATGGAATTCGTCAACGCGCTGGGTGCCCTGACCGGCAACATGGCCGTCCAGCAGGTCCGCGCCGGCCTGAAGGCCATCTACCTGTCGGGCTGGCAGGTCGCCGGCGACGCGAACCTGTCCGGCCACACCTACCCCGACCAGAGCCTCTACCCGGCCAACTCGGTGCCGCAGGTCGTGCGCCGGATCAACAACGCGCTCATGCGTGCCGACCAGATCGCCAAGGTCGAGGGTGACACCTCGATCGAGAACTGGCTCGCCCCGATCGTCGCCGACGGCGAAGCCGGCTTCGGTGGCGCGCTGAACGTCTACGAGCTGCAGAAGGCGATGATCGCCGCCGGTGTCGCCGGTTCGCACTGGGAGGACCAGCTGGCCTCGGAGAAGAAGTGCGGCCACCTCGGTGGCAAGGTGCTGATCCCGACCCAGCAGCACATCCGCACCCTGACCTCGGCTCGCCTGGCCGCCGACGTCGCCGACGTCCCAACCGTCGTCATCGCCCGCACCGATGCCGAGGCTGCCACGCTGATCACCTCCGATGTGGACGACCGCGACAAGCCGTTCGTCACCGGTGAGCGCACCGCGGAGGGCTTCTACCGGGTGAAGAACGGCCTCGAGCCGTGCATCGCCCGCGCCAAGGCCTACGCGCCGTACTCCGACCTGATCTGGATGGAGACCGGCACCCCGGACCTGGAGCTGGCAGCCAAGTTCGCCGAGGGCGTCAAGAGCGAGTTCCCGGACCAGATGCTGGCCTACAACTGCTCGCCGTCGTTCAACTGGCGCAAGCACCTGGACGACGCGACCATCGCGAAGTTCCAGAAGGAGCTCGGTGCGATGGGCTTCAAGTTCCAGTTCATCACGCTGGCCGGCTTCCACGCCCTGAACTACTCGATGTTCGATCTGGCCTACGGCTACGCCCGCAACCAGATGAGCGCCTACGTCGAGCTGCAGGAGCGCGAGTTCGACGCCGAGGAGCGCGGCTACACCGCCACCAAGCACCAGCGCGAGGTCGGCGCCGGTTACTTCGACCGCATCGCCACCACCGTGGATCCGACCTCGTCGACCACGGCGCTGAGCGGCTCGACCGAAGAGGGCC
This sequence comes from Mycolicibacterium aromaticivorans JS19b1 = JCM 16368, assembly GCF_000559085.1. Lineage (NCBI taxonomy): Bacteria > Bacillati > Actinomycetota > Actinomycetes > Mycobacteriales > Mycobacteriaceae > Mycobacterium > Mycolicibacterium aromaticivorans. The sequence goes on from NZ_JALN02000001.1 coordinate 3,376,111, forward strand.
AGTTCCACTAAGTCCCTGCCGAGCAGACGCAAAGGTCCCCTTCACCGCGGCGTGTTGGGGACTTTTGCGTCTGCTGGCGCGTCTAGTAGAAAGTGACTTTGTGAGCAGCCAGAAAAGCATTGAACGAGTGGGTGTGGTCGGAGCCGGGCAGATGGGCTCGGGCATCGTCGAGGTGTCTGCCAAGGCGGGTGCCAACGTCGTCGTCTACGAGCCGACCGACGCACTGATCAACTCCGGACGCGACCGCGTCATCTCCTCGCTGGAACGCGCGACGAGCAAGGGCAAGCTCTCGGAAGCCGATCGCGACGCGACGCTGGCCAGACTGATGTTCACCACCGATCTCGCCGACCTGTCGGATCGTCAGCTGGTGATCGAAGCCGTCGTCGAAGACGAGGCTGTCAAAGGCAAGATCTTCGCCCAACTGGACGAGCTCATCACCGACCCTGACGCCGTGCTCGCGTCCAACACCTCGAGCATCCCGATCATGAAAATCGCGGCGGCGACCAAGAATCCGAGCCGGGTGCTCGGCCTGCACTTCTTCAACCCGGTACCGGTGCTGCCGCTCGTCGAGCTCGTCAACACCTTGGTCACCTCTGAAGACGCCATCGCCAGGGTGGAGCAGTTCGCCGCTGAGGTGCTCGGAAAGAAGGTGGTGCGCTGCGGCGACCGCTCCGGGTTCGTCGTCAACGCCCTGCTGGTGCCCTACCTGCTGTCGGCCATCCGCATGGTTGAGGCCGGGGTCGCCAGCATCGAGGACGTCGACACGGCAATCGTCGCGGGCCTATCCCACCCGATGGGCCCGCTGCGTCTTTCGGACCTGATCGGCCTGGACACCATGAAACTCATCGCCGACTCGATGTACGACGAACTCAAGGATGCGCACTACGCGCCGCCGCCATTGCTGCTGCGCATGGTCGAGGCGGGACAGCTGGGCAAGAAATCCGGCCAGGGGTTCTACAGCTACTGAGCGCGCCGCCGCGCCCGCCGCTTGTGCATTTCCTTCGTTGATTGGCTAGGCTCCTGGATTTGGTCGGGGGGCCGCGCAGCAACATCGCATTTCGCGGCAACCGACCGTGCACACAATGCGTTGGAGGTAGCTGTCGATGGTCGATGTGGATACGGATCTGACTCCCTACTACGAGGAATCACAATCCATCTACGACGTCTCCGACGACTTCTTCGCCCTGTTCCTAGGCCCGACCATGGGCTACACCTGCGGCTACTACGAGCGCGACGACATGACGCTCGACGAGTCTCAGACCGCCAAGTTCGACCTGGCGTTGGGCAAGCTCGACCTGCGGCCCGGCATGACTCTGCTCGACGTCGGTTGCGGCTGGGGCGGGGCCCTGGAGATGGCGGTGCAGAAGTACGACGTCAACGTCATCGGTATCACGCTGAGCAAAAACCAGTCGGAGTTCGCCCGTAAGCGCCTGGCCAAGCTGGACACCAACCGCTCGATCGAGGTGCGACTGCAGGGCTGGGAAGAGTTCGACGAGCCCGTCGACCGCATCGTGAGCATCGGCGCCTTCGAGGCGTTCAAGGTGGAGCGCTACCCGCTGTTCTTCGAGAAGGCCTACGAGCTGCTTCCCGACGACGGACGCATGTTGCTGCACACGATTTTGGCGCACACCCAGAAGTTCTTCCGCGACAACGGGATCAAGGTCACGATCAGCGACCTGAAGTTCATGAAGTTCATCGAGCAGGAGATCTTCCCGGGCGGACGGTTGCCTGCTGTCGAGGACATCGAGCAGCTTGCGGTCGACTCCGGCTTCACCCTCGAGCGCATTCACCTGCTGCAGCATCACTACGCCCGCACGCTGGACATGTGGGCGGCCAAGCTGATCGCCAACCGTGACGAGGCAATCGCGATCACGTCGACGGAGATCTACGACCGGTACATGAAGTACCTGACCGGCTGCGCGGACTTCTTCCGCCGCGGCATCACCAACATCGGGCAGTTCACCCTGGTCAAGGGCTGAGGTTCAGGCCGGCTTAGGCCTCCGCCAGTTTCTTCTTCTCCGCCTCGACGTCGAAGTCGGCCGGCGGCCACTCCAGCTTCATTCCCTTGAGCGCCTCGATCAACAGTTCGTTGATGGCCAGCCGGGAATACCACTTCTTGTCACAGGGGATGACGAACCACGGGGCGTAGTCGGTCGAGGTCCGGTCCAGCATTGCCTGGTATGCCTCTTGGTACGCGGGCCACAGCTTGCGCTCGGCGACATCGCCCGGGTTGTACTTCCAGTACTTGTCCGGACGTTCGAGGCGTTCGGAGAGCCGCCTCTTCTGCTCGTCGAGCGAGACGAACATCGCGCATTTGACGAGGGTGGTCCCGGAGTCGACGAGTTCCTTCTCGAAGGCGTTGATCTCGTCGTAGCGCGGCTCCCAGACGTCGCGCGGGACCAGCTCGTGCACGCGCACGACCAGGACGTCCTCGTAGTGGGACCGGTCGAACACCCCGATGTTGCCCGCCGCCGGCAGCGCCTTGCGAACGCGCCACAGGTAGTGGTGGGCGCGCTCCTCCTCGGTCGGCACACCGAAGCTCGTGTAGTGGATGCCCTGCGGATTGCCTGCTCCGACAACGTGTTTCACGGTGCCGCCCTTGCCCGCGGTGTCCATGCCCTGCAGAACGAGCAGCAGTGAGCGGTTGTCGCCGGCGCGGCCGTTCGCGTAGAGCATCTCCTGCAGGCCGGCGAACCGCTCGTTGCGTTCGTTCTGCAGCTCCTCCGACCCGTCTTTGCCGTCGGAGTAACCCGGGGAGGAATCGGTGTCGATGTCGGCCACCTTGTCACCCGGCCTGAATCGCAGGACCTTGCGCGGCTCATGGGTCCATTGCGACGGCAGATCACTCATAGCCGACGAGACTAACCCCCAATCACCCGCCTGTGCCGCGGCGCCGTGAAACCACCATGAACCCGACCACGGCCAGCGCCAGTACGCCCGCCGCGACGGCCACGCTGATCAGGACGGTCCGGTTCTTGTCGATCCACGATGTCGACTGCGAGGCGGCGGTCAGCTTCACGTTGTAGCCGGGCAGCGGCTCCTGCGCCGGACGCTGGATGCCGGGCAGCAGCTGCGTCTGGTTGATGACGAACAACGCGTCGCCCTTGTCGGTCTTCGACCACTGGCCCCAGGCCGGGACCTCCTCGTCGAGCAGGACCTTGGTGGTGTTGTTGACCGCCGGATCCTTGCCGAGGTCGGTGAGCGACGACACCCGGAACGGTTCGGACTGTCCCCGGTCGAATTTGACCTGAACCAGCACGTTCTTCTGGGTGTTCACCGGCGCCGGCTTCTGCGGCGGCGCCTGGCCCGGACCAGGCTGGTAGCCGCCGCCGGAGAAGCTGCCCACGGACAGGTTGGTGGCGGGTCCGGACGCCGGACGTGTCATCGCGGTGAAGTTGTAGGTGCCGGTATTGGGCACGTTCAGCGCGGCCCGTTGCAGCGGGGGCACCGTGAAGACCTGGGTGCGTCCGCCGTAGTCGTACAGCACGCTCAGCGGCGTGCGGTACGGATTGGTGAACACCGGACGGTAGAAGCGGTCATAGGTGATCCAGCTCGAATTCCACAGTGTCACCGGGCTACTCAGGGTCATGCCGGTGGTCATGGTGGACGTGCTCACCGTCGTAGACACCGACTCCTGGTAGGTGGTGACCTCCTCGGACGTGACCTCGGTGGACGTGGTGGTCTCGACCGCCGAGGCGAGCGCCGTGGTGACGTCTTCCCGGGACACCTGCGGCTCGGCCGGTTCGGCCAGTCCGTTGGCGTTGGTGGGTTCCTGCGTGCCGCCGCTGGGCGCCGGGGCCTGCGTGCCGGGTGCCTCGTTCGTACCGCTGCCGCCGGGGGCTTCGGTACCGCCGGGCTCAGAGGGCGCGCCGCCCGGTTCGTCGTGCGTGGTGCCGACGGGCGGTTCGGTGCCGCCGGGCTCGTCGTGCATGCCACCGCCCGGCATGTCGATGCCGCCCGGTTCGTCGTGTGGAGCGCCGGCAGGCGGTTCGACGCCGCCCGGTTCCTGATGCATCCCGCCGTCCGAGGGCTCCTCCACGCCGCCACCGGATGGCGCCTCGGGTGCGCTGCCGCCCTCGTCGCCGCCGCTGTAGCTGCTGCCGCCACCGTCGTCGTCGCCGAATGGATCCGCCGCGCTGACCGCAGTACTAGCAAACAGCGCCGACGTCGATATCGCGACGGCGGCGATTACCGCCGCCGGCTTACGGAATTTTGCGGTGCTGTCGTTGTCCACCCCGGCCTCCCTAGACCCTTATGACGCGAAACCATTCCGCCCGAGGACATATCTCATGGGCAGCCCCGAAGGATTGTTCTACATGATTCACAGCACTTTCATGGGAGGTTGGGTTTCCTGCGCTCGTGCGCGTCCGTTTTCGCCGGCGGGCAGTTAACATCATGTGGCTTATGTGCGGATGAGTCTCGGGGGGATTGGTGGGGGCGCGAACCTGGTCGATCAGTGCAGCAGTGCTCGCTGTCGCGGTTGCTGCCGCCGGTTGTGGACACGAGACCTCGGCCACATCGACGTCGGGGGCGGCGGCGGCCCCGTCGACAGCGCAGGCATCTGCCACGCAGTCGGGACAACCGGACGTCAACAACAACGGCGTTCCGGACTCCTCGCCTGACGATAAGGACTGGCCGGGCAAGATGACGGCGACCTACGAGGACGCCACCTCGCCGGAGGCGGTGACCGGTCGCGACCTCATCAAGAACGATCATCTGCTCGAAGATCTGGCCGACGGCATCAACCAGTCGCTGAAGCTGCCGTTCGACATCCCGCTGATCGGCAAGCAGTGCGGCACGGCCAACGCTTACTGGAGCCCCGACGCCAAGTCGGTCACCATCTGCTACGAAGACGCCGCCGACGCGCTGACCATCTACACCAAGGCCGGTGACCCCGACCCGAAGGCCTCGGCGATCAACTCCGAGATCGCGACGTTCTATCACGAGACCGGGCACATGGTGATCGACATCTACGACCTGCCGGCGACCGGGCGGGAAGAGGACGTCGCCGATCAGCTGGCCGCCTACATCCTGCTGGCACCCGGCCCCGACGGAAAGATCGACCCGGAATCGGTCCAGGCGGTCAAGGATTTCGCGCGTGAGTTCAAGGGATACAGCGACCAGCGGGGCGGCGAGATCGACGAACGTCAGCTCTCCGACGTGCACACACTGGATCTGGCCCGGATGTACAACCTCGAATGTTGGGTCTACGGCGCCGATCCCAAGGGCAACGCCGATCTGGTGAGCAGCGGCGCGTTGCCCCAGGACCGCGCCGATGGCTGTGAGGACGAGTACGCCAAGCTGAGCAGCTCGTGGGATACCTTGCTGGGCCCGTATATCAAGTGAGCGGCGGCAGCGTCGGCGACGGATGCGGGCCGGCGTTGAACCGTTTCAGCGATCCGCCTGCCTCGACGATGCCGCACAGGGCGTTCCAGCACAGCATGGTCAGGTAGTCGATCAACTCGTCGCTGGTCATTCGCGGGCTCGACATCCACGAGTGCGTCGCCAACTGCACGCCGCCGACGATCAGGTAGGCCCAGGGCTCGACGCCGCCGGTGTCCATCCCGGCCCGATTCATGCGCCTGCGGAGCACGACCGCGAGCATCCTGGCGATGATTTGCTCCGAGTCGGCGATGACTTTGGTTTTGCTGGCGGAACTGTTTGCCATCACGAATTGATACGTTGCGGGCTCGGCCGCGACGGTGTCCACATACACCCGGATGATCTCGCGGGTGAGGTCGAAACCGTCCATGTTCGACGACAGGGCGGCGGCCATGTTGGGGATGAGGGTGGTTTGCGCGAACCGCATCATCACCGCGGTGGTGAGGTCGTTCTTGTCGACGAAATAGCGGTACAGCACGGTCTTCGACACACCGATTTCCGCAGCTATCTCGTCCATGCTGACGTCACGGCCGTGCTGGCGCACGGCCTCTAGTGCGCCGTCCACCAGTTCGGTGCGGCGCTCGACCTTGTGCTGATGCCAGCGTCGCTTGCGACCGTCGGTCTTGGCCCGGCTGCTGTCCAGGCCATGGCTCATGTTCTGTGCCACTATCGCGGAGTCCGTTCCCCTCGTTCGCAACGATTCTACGGTCTGACCCGAGGGCAGCGTCACATTAACTGGGTCGCGGGATAGCGGATGATGGTGGAGTGGCAGCCAAACATCGCCTCCCGGGGTTGCCGACGGAGGCAGTCCGCACAGGTACCTCGCTTGCGGAATCGTTCGCCGGTGCCGACCCGGAGGCGGACGCGCAACGAGCGCGTGCCCTGCGTCGGATGAAGGCGGTGGCGCTGAGCTTCCTGATCGGTGCCACCGTGATCTTCCTGGCGTGTCGCTGGGGTCAGGCCCACGGCGGCCCGGCCTGGATCGGGTACGTCGGTGCGGCCGCCGAGGCCGGGATGGTCGGCGCGCTGGCCGACTGGTTCGCCGTCACTGCGCTCTTCCGTCACCCGCTGGGGTTGAAGATCCCGCACACCGCGATCATCAAGCGCAAAAAGGATCAGCTCGGCGAGGGGCTCGGCACGTTCGTGCGGGAGAACTTCCTGTCGCCCGCGGTGGTGGAGACAAAGCTGCGCGACGCCGAAGTCGCTGGGCGCCTTGGCAAGTGGCTTTCCGAACCGTCACACGCCGAGCGGGTCGCCACCGAGGCCGGCACCGTGCTGCGGGTGGTGGTGGAACTGCTCAACGACGACGACATCCAGCAGGTGATCGATCGCACCATCGTCCGCCGTCTCGCAGAACCGCAGTGGGGGCCGCCGGTGGGCCGGGTGCTGGGGCAACTCCTGGCGGAGAACCGCCAGGAAGCCCTGATTCAGCTGCTGTGCGACCGCGCGTTCCAGTGGGCGCTCAACGCCGGCGACACGATCGAACGGGTGGTCACCCGTGATTCACCCAGCTGGTCACCGAAATTCGTCGACCAGCTGGTGGGGGACCGGATCCACCGCGAGCTCATGGATTTCACCGACAAGGTGCGGCGCGACCCGAATCACGAACTGCGGCAATCGGCCAACCGCTTCCTGTTCGAGTTCGCCAGCGATCTGCAGAACGACGATGCGACGATCGCCCGCGCCGAGGCTGTCAAAGAACAGCTGATGGAACGCGACGAGGTCGCACGGGCGGCCGAGACGGCGTGGAAGACGTTGAAACGCTTGGTACTCGAGGGTGTTGACGACCCGAAGAGCACGCTGCGAACCCGCGTCACCGAGTCGGTGATGCGGATCGGGGAGTCGCTGCGCGACGACGCCGAACTGCGCGACAAGGTGGACAACTGGATCGTGCGCGGCGCGCAGCACTTGGTCGCCCAGTACGGGGCGGAGATCACCACGATCATCACCGACACCATCGAGCGCTGGGACGCCGACGAGGCCAGCCGTCGCATCGAATTGCATGTCGGACGCGACCTGCAATTCATCCGGATCAACGGCACCGTGGTGGGCTCGCTGGCCGGCCTGATCATCTACACCGTGGCGCAATTACTGTTCTGACCTGCGCTAGCACAAGTGCTTGCAAAAGCTAGCACCCCCGCGTAGGGTGGCGTTCGTACGTATCGGACACCCATCGCGACGGGAGGAAACTCATGGCGCAAGACGGCGATCTTCAGGCCGTGGTATCCAACGCCGCGCATGACATCGGTGGCTTCATCAGGGCGCAGCGTGAAGCCGCTCAGGTTTCGGTGCGGCAGTTGGCCGAGAAGGCCGGTGTCAGCAACCCGTACCTCAGTCAGATCGAACGGGGACTGCGGAAGCCGTCTGCGGAGGTGCTGAGCCAGATCGCCAAGGCGCTGCGGCTATCTGCCGAGGTCCTGTACATCCGGGCGGGAATTCTCGAACCGGGGGAGGCGAGCATGGTGCACGACGCGATCATCGGCGACACCGTGATCACCGAGCGTCAGAAGCAGGTGCTGCTCGATATCTACACCTCGTTCTGTCAGCAGAACGAAGCTGCCCGTGAGGAGCTCATCCCTGAGTAACAGACCAGCAACTGACGAAAACCATTAACGGACAACAACATCCAATGTGAAAGGAACCACTACGATGGCTGAGAACAACCCCAATGTCGAAGACCTGAAGGCCCCCCTGCTCGCTGCGGTCGGCGCTGCCGATCTGGCGCTGGCCACCGTCAACGAAATCCTCGCGACTCTGCGCGACCGTGCCGAAGAGGCCCGCACCGAGGCCAGCACCCGCGTCGAAGAGCGTCGCGCCGCGCTGACCAAGCTGCAAGAAGACCTGCCGCAGCGCGCCGAGGAGCTGCGCGGCCGGCTGTCCAGCGAGGAACTGCGCAAGGCTGCGGAGGGCTACGTCGAGTCCGCCACTGCGACCTACAACAGCCTCGTCGAGCGCGGCGAGGCCGCCCTGGAGCGCCTGCGCAACCAGTCGGACCTCAAGGACGTCGCCGCTCGTGCCGAGGGCTACGTCGACCAGGCCGTCGAGCTGACCGAGGAGGCGCTGGGCAACGTGTCGTCGCAGACCCGCGCCGTCGGTGAGCGCGCCGCCAAGCTGGTCGGCGTCGAACTGCCCGCCAAGGCCGCCCCCGCCAAGAAGGCCGCCCCGGCCAAGAAGGCGCCGGCCAAGAAGGCCGCCCCGGCCAAGGCTGCGGCCAAGAAGGCTCCCGCCAAGAAGGCGCCGGCCAAGAAGGTCACCCAGAAGTAAGCAGAAGCAATTCGTCGTAAGGACAAGACCCGCCTACGCTTGTAGCCGTGATGCTGCAAGGTGTGGCGGGTCTTGTTCTTCAGGTCGTCTTTTGGGTGGTCACCGCGGTGACCATCTATGCGTTCGTCAATGCCGCGATGCAGCGGCCGGATGCCTACACCGCGGCCGAGAAGCTCACCAAGCCGGTCTGGCTGGTGATCCTCGGTGTCGCGGGTCTGCTGTCGCTGTTCCTGGGAGTCACGGGCGTGGCGATCGCCGCCGTGGCCACCGGCGTCTACCTGGTGGACGTTCGGCCCAAGCTGCTCGAGGTCCAGGGGAAGTCGCGCTGAGCGCTCGACGCCGTCTGGCCGCAGTGCTCCTGGCCGTCCCGTTCGGGCTGACCCTCGCAGCTCCGGCTGCTGCCGCGCCCACTCCCACTCCCGCTCCGCCGTACATCGACCACGTCACGTGGGCCAGCTGGGGAGATCTGAAGAGCCTGCGGGTGTATCCCACGCCGGCCGGCCGCGCGGTGGCCGGTCAGTTGCTCAAGCCGCAGACCGACATCGACGAAGCCTGGGGTGAGGTGCTGGCGCTGGCACCCGACGCCGACCTGCCGGGAATGCGGGACCAGTTCGTCTGCCACTTCCGGTTCGCGGAGTTCGGTCAGCCTGGCAAGACCAGCTGGAATCTGGAGCCGTGGCGGCCGGTGGTCGACGACCAGACGATGACCGAAGCCGGCTGCAATCCGGGTGGCCTCGAGGAGCCGTTCTGATGCTGAACCCCGCTCAGGTCGCCGCACTTGTCGACCACACGCTGCTCAAGCCCGAGGCCACCGACGCTGACGTGATTGCGCTGGTCGACGAGGCCGTGGACCTCAGCGTACTGGCGGTCTGTGTGTCCCCGTCGATGGTGTCCGTCGCCGTCAAGGCCGCGAGCACGCATCCGGAGAGCCTGGTCGTCGCCGCTGTCGCCGGGTTCCCGTCGGGCAAGCATCTGCCGGCCATCAAGGCGCAGGAGGCTCTCGCTGCAGTCGACGACGGTGCCACCGAGATCGACATGGTCATCGACGTCGGGGCTGCCCTGGCCGGCGAGATCGCCCAGGTGGCGGCTGACATCGCGACCGTCCGTTTTGCGGTGCCCGGAGCCGTCCTGAAGGTCATCGTCGAATCAGCCGCCCTACTGAGTCTGGCCGACGAGGCCACACTCGTCGCGGTGTGCCGGGCCGCTGAGGAGTCCGGTGCCGACTTCGTCAAGACCTCAACGGGATTTCACCCCGCCGGCGGTGCTTCGGTGGTCGCAATCGAGATCATGGCGGCGACCGTGGGCGGCCGGCTCGGCGTCAAAGCCAGCGGCGGTATCCGCACCGCCGAGCACGCGATCGCGATGCTCGACGCGGGCGCGACCAGGCTGGGCCTGTCCGGGACGCGAGCGGTGCTCGACGGGTTGGCGGGCTAAACCCCCGCGAAGCAGGGATCCTGCTGGCCGTTGGGGATGGTCGCGTTCTGGGTGACGAACTTGGCCGTGACGCCCGAGTCGGTGACCGCGACGCTGTCCGCGTGAATGCCCATCGGCAGGTTCTTCGTCAACGTCGACATGAAGGCGTCCAGCGCCGGCTGCGCGGTTTCGCGCGGCAAGGTCATGCCCAGACCGGTCAGGCTGACCACCTGCAGGCTCAGGGCGCCATTGGACACCGCAGGCTTGACGGTCACCGTGCCCAGCCCGCCCTGCAGCTCGATCGTGCCGTCCGACGGCGATGTCGCCACTCCGCTGACCAGGCTGCCCAGGAATGGGATGGCGTCCTGCACGGTCTGCTTGATGCCGTCGCTTGTCCAGGCGATCGTGGCGTCAAGCGAGCCCATGGTCCCGGCCGAGTTGGAGGTCTGGTTGAGCTGGATATCGTCGAGCCACAGGTCGAGCTTCATGCCCTTGGCCTGCCGGATCTGATTGCCTGCCGTTTGCACGTGAATGCCGTTGTAGTGCTTAGTCAGGTGTTGGATGAGGAAGGGCTTGGCCCCGAACGAGACCTGAGCCTGGTCCTGCACCACGCAGGAGACGGCCTTGGACACCACGGTGTCGGCAACGTGGCGCACGTAGAGCTCGGTGCCCAGCAGCCCGGCGATCACCACGGCCAGGACGATGACCACCACCAGCACCATCGACAGCGGGTCTCGCAGGAAGCCCCGCTTGCCCTCTTCTGGCTCTTCGCCGGGCGGTGTCGCCGAGGGCGGGGGCACATGCGGGATGTGCTGGGTCGGCGCGTCAGCGGGGCCGCCCGGTCGGGGGATGTACTCGGTGGGTGCGCCTTGACCCGGGGAGGCGGCCCATGCCGGCGTGGTCGGGTCGCCGGGGCCGACGGGATGGTTAGGGCCCTGTGGCGGATTCGTCACCTGGGCGATTCTGCCTTATCAATCTGAGCGAACTCTGAGCGGTTACGCAGTACCGCGAGGGTTTCCCTGGTCGGCGCGACCCGATCGATGTCGATGTCGGTCACCAGCAGCTGCGGATCGTCGCCCGCCGCGGCTACCACTTCCCCGAGCGGCGAGGCCACCACACTGCCGCCGACACCGGTCGGCGCCTTGGTCGACGTCGCCAGTTCGTCGCCCGGGTAACCCTGGTCGACGGCCGCGACGAAAGACTGCGAGTCCAGCGCGCGAGCGCGTGCCAGCAGCGTCCACTGCTCCAATTTGCCCGGCCCTGCGCCCCACGAGGCATGCACGGTGATGAGCTGCGCCCCGCGGTCGGCGAGCTCGGTGTAGAGCGCGGGGAACCGAACGTCGTAACACAGCGTGATCCCGACGCCGACGCCGTCGACGGTGATCACGACCGGTTCCCGGCCGGGCGCCACCGCCTCGGATTCAGCAAATCCGAACGCGTCGTACATGTGGATCTTGTGATAGTGCGCGTCGACGTCTGGTCCCGTCGCGAGGATCGTGTTGGTGACCCGCCCGTCGGGGGCGGGAGTGAACATCCCGGCCAGCACGGTGATGCCCGCGCCCTGCGCGATCCGGCGCACCTCGTCGGCCCAGGCGCCGTCGAGTGGTTCGGCCACCGGGGCCAGCGGCACACCGAAGCGGCACATCGTGCCTTCGGGGAAGGCCACCAGTCGGGCACCGGCGTCAGCGGCGCGACGGGTGTAATCCTCGACCAGCTTCAGGTTCACGGCCGGGTCGGTGTCCGACAGCAGCTGGGCCAGCGCAATCCGCATGCGTTCAGACTACGTCCGGTGCGACCGTCGACCAGGGGACGGTGAGCACCGCATCCCGGACGGTGCGTCGCTGTGCCTCGACGGGGGCACCGCCCGCCCGCAGCTCCGCGAGCATCGCCCGCCAGCGATCACGCGGACCGAACACCGAATGCCCGGCTGCGCTCGCCCACGCCCGGTCTGCCGACGACAACAGGTCGTGAATGGGCTGACTCGGAACATTGTGGTGGATAAGCACTTTCGGCAACCGCTCGGCCAAGTCTGACGGGCGGTCGATATGCCGGGGGTCGCACGCCAGGGTCAGGCTCACGGGACCATCACGGTCCAACAGCACCCAGCAGCAGCGCCGCCCGAGCTCGTCGCAGGTGCCGTCGACGATCAGCCCGCCCGGCGCCAGTTGGGCCCGCATCTGCGCCCAGGCCTGGCCCACCGCCTCTTCGGGGTACTGCCGCAGCACGTTGAACGCCCGCACCAGGACCGGACGCAGGCCGGCGAGCTCGAAACCGCCGACCCTGAACTCGACTCCGTCGACCTCGGGCACCACCCGCTGCGGGTCGATCTCCAACCCGACGACCCGCACATCGGGCCGGACCGCTCGAAGCCGTGCGGCCAATTCCAGTGTGGTGACCGGCAATCGGCCGTATCCCAGGTCGACGATCACCGGGCTGGTGGTCGACTCCAGCGCCGCGCGCACCCGGCGCGAGTTGACCATCCAGCGATCGGCGCGCCGCAGCCGGTTGGCGTTGGTGGTGCCGCGAGTGGGGACACCCACCGGCCGTGGTGGTCTAGTGATGGCTGGCAATCCAGTCGCGGGTGAAATCCCGTTCGTTGTCGAACAATCCGCGCAGACCGTCCAGTACCCACTTTTCGATCTTGCCGCCGAGGAGCGGCACGTTGACCTTGCAGAGGCTGCGCAGGCGCAGTTCGCTTCCCGCGCCGGTCTGCTGCAGCACGTAGGTGCCGTCGAAGTCCAGGGGGGCGGCGGGCACCAGTGCCCGATAGTGTCCGTCGGCCGAATTCGTCCCGGCGTCGAACGGGTCGAAATGTTGTTCGCGGGTGATGGTGAGCCGCAACGGAACCACCGCGGCGATCATCGACGGCATATCGCGGCGCGACACGGTGTGGGTGAATACGATGTCGGTGCCGGTGACGTCCGAGTGGAAATGCGTCATCTCTGAATCCGTGTGCTGCTGATGCTCGGCGACCAGGTCTTCCCAGTACTCGCGACTGGTGAAGCTCTGGTAGAGCTCAGCGACGGGCTTGTCGAGCCCGATGACGTAGTCCATGCGGCGGGACATGTGCCCAACGGTACCTGTGAGGTCAGCTGTTCTCGGCGATCCACCTGGTGGTGAACTGTTGCTCGGCGATCAGCAGGTCGACGAGTTGGTGGCCGATGAGATTTTCCACCTTGCCGCCAACCAGTGGGATACGAACCTCGACGGTGGCGCGAAAAGCCAAGTGCGCCTGCAACTCTGCCGGTGTCAGCTGAGCGCTTCCGGTCAATGACACCGGCGCTCCGGGGATGGCGCCGCTGACAGTTGCTTCGGCTGTGCCGTCGACCAGCCCGGTCCAGCTCTCCACCCGGCGAATTTCGAGATCGCCGTGGTGGAACTGGGTGACCACGGCCGGCAGCCGGTCGACTCTGAGCACCTGGGTGGTCGCCACGTCGACGCCACCGCCGGCCGTCAACCGAATCGAGTCGAGCGACGCGTGGTCGGCACCGGAATCGGCCAACCGCGCCAGCCAGTACTGCTCGTCGCGCAGAGCCTGGTGCACTTGTTCGACGCTGCCCTCATAGGCGGTGGCCATGTCGAATGAGCGCGGCATAGCTGGTGAGGCTACCGTTACGGGCCGTGGCAGCTGGGAATTCATACGGTGGCGCGGCGCTTGCCGAGAACGTGCCACTGGCTCCGCTGACCACTCTGCGGGTCGGTCCGGTTGCGCGCCGCCTCATCACCTGCACCACCACCGATCAGATCGTGTCGACGTTGCGCACCCTCGATGGCGATTGCGACGGCCCGGTTCTGGTGCTGGCCGGGGGGTCCAACGTGGTGATCGCTGATGACCTCACCGATGTGACCGTCGTGCTGCTGGCCAACCGAACGATCAGCATCGAGGGCGGTTTGCTTCGCGCTGAGGCAGGCGCGGTCTGGGATGACGTGGTCGTCGCGGCCGTCGCGGCCGGGCTGGGCGGACTGGAGTGCCTGTCCGGGATCCCGGGGTCGGCGGGCGCCACCCCGGTGCAGAACGTAGGCGCCTACGGCGTGGAGGTGGCCGACTACCTGACCCGCGTTCGGCTGCTCGACCGGCGCAGCTCGCTGGTGCGGTGGATGCCCGCCGCGGATCTCGGTCTCGGCTACCGGCACAGCGATCTGAAGGGCTCGTCCGACGCGGTGGTGCTGGAGGTGGAGTTCGGCCTGGACACCGACGGTTGCTCGGCGCCGCTGCGATATGCCGAGCTGACCGGCGCGCTCGGTGTGCCGTCGGGGGAGCGGGCTGCACCTGCCGACGTTCGCCGCGCCGTGTTGTCGTTGCGCGCCCGCAAGGGCATGGTGCTCGACGTCGACGACCATGACACCTGGAGTGTCGGATCGTTCTTCACCAATCCCGTTGTCCCCGCTGGGCAATTCGAAGAATTGCAGGGCCGGGCGGACGGTCCGGTGCCGCACTATCCGGCCGACGACGGGGTCAAGCTCGCGGCCGGCTGGCTGGTCGAAAACGCCGGTTTTGGCAGGGGTTACCCCGGCTCGGACGGTGCGCCGTGCCGGCTGTCGACCAAGCACGCGCTGGCGTTGACCAACCGCGGGGGCGCGACCACCGCCGACGTCCTGGCGCTGGCGCGCACGGTCCGCGACGGTGTGCGAGACAGCTTCGGGATCACTTTGGTGCCGGAACCTGTGCTGGTCGGCTGTTCGCTGTAGGCACTAGCGGCCCCCTTTCGCGAATATTCTGATAATTAACCCGCGCGACGAAAAAGGGGGAGAATGGTTGGGTGTGAGCCCGCCAACGGGTTTGCTTTGATCATCTACGGGGGATGTGAAATGGCCACTGCCAGCACCAAAACTGTCAATCGCGGACGCAACCGCACACTGGGGGTCAAGACGTGGCTGGGCGCGGGGGCACTGACCCTCGGCGTCGGCGCCGCGCTGGCCGGGGCGACTGCCGTCGCGTCGGCCGATACCGGCGGCCATTCGGCGTCGGGTTCGGCCTCCTCGAGCTCATCCAGCAAGTCTGACGCCGGACCCAAGCGCACCGTGGCCGCCTCAGCCCGCACGGTCGCCAAGGTGACGACGGCTCCCTCGAGCGCGGCAGTCTCAAAGCCGGCTGCCAGCGTGAGGCCCGCAACGAAGACGGCCACGGCCTCCGCAGTCATTCCGCCGATCAACCAGACCATCAACACTCCGTTCGGTCCCATTTCCTTCGTGGCGAACGTGACGGTCCCGGATCCCGGCCAGAGCGGTGCCGTGGCGGTGGACGTGACCGCCAAGACTCCCGTCGGCGGTGCCAAGTTCTCGCTCGGCGGGACCCAGACGTTCGTTGCAGGGCCCCCGACCACCAGCACGACGGCGTTGACCGACGGGACCCTCCAAGTGCCTCCTGCGGTGGCATTCGCCGCCAGCGCGGCTGGTGCGTTCGTCGGGGCCGGGCTCAGCGCCGCCGACAGCCTGAACACGTTCTTCACCGCCGCACGCAGCGGAAACATCGCAGGAGCGTTCGTCGCGTGGGCCGCGGCCGCGCCGAAATTCACGAACGCTTTGCTGTTCGGCACGAGCACGCTCGACCTGCCGATTCCCACCGGGGGAACGGGGCCGGCCATCATCGCGCACATCCCCGTCGGCGGGTTCTTCTCCCCGGCTCAGTCGCTGTCGGTGAGCTGGGATCAGTACCAGACCGTCCAGTCCGGCGTCACGGTGACGCTGTCCGCCGGCGATATCGTGTTTGCCGGATCGAAGTTCGGGGGTGCTGCGCCGGCGTTCCTGGCGATCTTCGGCCTCTGATCCCAGCGGAGTGGGGCGAATCCCACACTCCGTCGATTGGCAGCCGGGCGGCTGGGTTCCGTATCTTGGTTTGACGTGAGCCCAGCCGACCGACCGCCGATCAACCGGCGACGCGCTTTGGCAGCGCTGGCGGTCGGCGTCGCCGCGCCCGGCGCGCTTGCAGCCTGCATGACCACGGCTGGCAAACAAGCCGAGAAGCAGGGACCCCCGCCGAAGGCATCGCTGAACTTCAGCCCGGCCAACGACGCCAAGGATGTGCTGCCCACAACCCCGGTGAGCCTCGAGGTCAAGGACGGCTGGTTGCAGCACGTTGCGCTGACCAACGTCGACGGTAAGCCCGTGGCCGGCACACTCAACCGCGATCGCACCGCCTTCACCGTCACCGAACCCCTGGGTTACGGCGCGTCCTACACCTGGACCGGTTCGGCGGTCGGACGCGACGGGCAGGCTGTACCGATCGCCGCGGCGTTCACCACGATCAACCCCACCAAACAGGTCAACGGCCAATTCCAGCTGTCCGACGGACAGACCGTCGGCGTGGCCGCGCCGATCATCTTGCAGTTCGACGCCGCGATCGACGACAAGCACAAGCCCGATGTCGAGAAGGCGCTGACCGTCACCACCACGCCGCCGAACGAGGGTAGTTGGGCCTGGCTGCCCGACGAGGTGGGCGGCTCGCGGGTGCACTGGCGCACCAAGGAGTACTACCAACCGGGAACCAAGGTCCATGTCGACGCCCGCCTCTACGGGGTGAAGTTCGGCGATGACTCCTTCGGCGCGACGGACTCGACGCTCGACTTCACGATCGGCCGCCGGCAGGTGGTCAAGGCCGATGCGACGTCGCACCGCATCCAGGTGATCACCGACGAGGGCGTGATCATGGACTTCCCGTGCAGCTATGGCGAAGCCGATAAGCCCCGCAACGTGACCCGCAGCGGCATTCACGTCGTGAGCGAGAAGTACGCCGACTTCTACATGACCAACCTGGCCGCCGGATATTCGAATGTCCATGAGCGCTGGGCAGTTCGGATCTCCAACAACGGCGAGTTCATCCACGCCAACCCGGCCAGCTCCGGTGCACAGGGCAATACCAACGTCACCAATGGCTGCATCAACCTGTCCACCGGCGATGCCGAGCAGTACTTCGGCACCGCCATGTACGGCGACCCCGTCGAGGTGACCGGCACGTCGATCCAGCTGTCCTATGCCGACGGCGACATCTGGGACTGGGCGGTGGACTGGAACGAGTGGAAGTCCATGTCGGCGCTGTCTGATACCCAGCCCGAGACGAGCATCCCGAGCAGCGCACCGGCCACCCCGACCGACGCGCCGACCTTGTCGGGCACTCCCACGACGACCACCCCGACACCGACGAGTTCGTCCTCCACGAGTTCGACGACGAGTTCCACCACCACCTCTACGGCAACCCCGACGACGACCGGTTCGGCTACGAGCGGCGGTTGAACCGGCTGGCGCTGGCCTGATCTCGGGGCCGCAGCACGATCTGGTCCAGGTTGACGTGCGACGGCCGTGACGCGACGAAGCCGATCACCTCGGCGACGTCGGCGGCCACCAGCGGGGTGATACCCGAATAGACCGCGTCGGCTCGCTGTTCGTCGCCGCCGAAACGCACCAGCGAGAACTCCGTCTCCACGGCTCCCGGCGCAATCTCGGTGAGCCGCACCGGTTTTCCGAGTAGTTCGCCGCGCAGCGTCCGGTGTAGAGCGCCCTGGGCGTGCTTGGCGGCGGTGTACCCGCCCCCGTTGTCATAGACCTCGAGCGCGGCGATCGAGGTGACCGTGACGATCAATCCGTCACCGGATTCGACGAGCTTGGGCAGCAATGCCCGCGTCACCCGCAGTGTCCCGAGGACGTTGGTCTCCCACATCCAGCGCCAGTTGTCCACGTTCGCGTCGGCGATCGATTCCAGGCCTTTGGCGCCGCCGGCGTTGTTGACCAGGACATCCACCCGCGGCACGCTCTCGGCCAACGCGGTGACGGCCGCATCGTCTGTGACGTCGGCCACAATGGCGGTGCCGCCGATCTCGTCGGCCAGCCGTTCGATCCGATCGGCCCTGCGTGCCACCGTGACCACGTGAAAGCCAAGGGCGGCAAGAGCTTTGGAAGTCGCCTCGCCGATGCCGGAGCTCGCCCCGGTCACTACCGCTACACGGGAATGGGCGTCTGGAGTGATCATCGAACCAACTCTAGTAACTGTGCTAAATTCCCCACCGTGATCCGAATCGGTCTGACCAGTTGTCTGGTCGCGCACACCGCGTGTTGTTGTCACGCGACTCGCTGCGCCTGACCCGACCGGACTTTCTTCTCTCGTCCCGCTCACGTCGCCAGGTGTGGCATCTGCCCCCATCTGAAGACCTCGAGAAGGACACCCCGCATGCGTACCGTCGCTCTTTCGTCCCACGATCCGCTCCGCACTTCCGCCAATGACGCGGCCCGCATCGTCGCCAATGACGCGGCCCGCATCGTCGCCAATGACGCGGCCCGCATCGTCGCCAATGACGCGGCCCGCATCGTCGCCCGCCCGCATCCCCTGCGGACCCGCCACCACGTCATGGCCCCGTCACTGCGGATCCCCGATGGGGCTGCCGCGTCGGTCTTCGCGGCGGTCCGCCAGCGTGGCGCCATCGGGCGCGATGTGATCGCCCAGGTCACCAACCTGTCGGTCGCGACGGTGAACCGCCAGGTCACCGCCCTTCTGGATGCCGGAATCCTGCGTGAGCGAGCCGATCTGGCCGTGTCGGGCGCGATCGGCCGCCCGCGCGTTCCCGTCGAGGTCCACCACGAGCCGTTCCTGACCCTCGGCATCCATATCGGCGCCCGCACCACCAACATCGTCGCGACCGACCTGCTCGGCCGCACCCTGGACGCGGTCGAGACCCCGACGCCACGCGGGGGTCAGGCGGCCGCACTGGCGTCACTGGGCGGCAGCGCCCGTCGGTATCTGAGCCGTTGGCATCGCCGCCGTCCATTGTGGATCGGCGTGGCGATCGGTGGCGTGGTCGACAGCGGCACGGGCCACGTCGACCACAGCCGGTTGGGGTGGGCACAGGCTCCAGTCGGCCCGGTGCTGGCCGAGGCGTTGGGCCTGCCGGTGTCGGTGGCATCCCACGTGGACGCGATGGCCGGCGCCGAACTGCTGCTGGGACTGCGTCTGCCGCCGGTCCAGGCGTCGAGCAGCCTGTACGTGTACGCCCGTGAGACCGTCGGCTTCGCGCTGGTCATCGGCGGCCGGGTGCACAGCCCGATCAGCGGCCCCGGCACCATCGCCGCCTTGCCGGTGAATTCCGAATTGCTCGGCGGCAGTGGGCAATTGGAGTCAACCGTCAGCGACGAGGCGGTGCTTGCCGCGGCCCGCAAGCGCGGCATCGTGCCCAGCTCCGGGCCCGGCGCGTCGATGACCACGCTGCTGCGCACCGCCCGCCAGGACGACACGCCGGCAGCGGTCGGTGCTCGAGAACTGCTGGCCGAGCGGGCCCGAGTTCTGGGCGGCGCGGTGGCGCTGCTGCGCGACATGCTCAACCCCGACGACCTGGTGGTCGGCGGCCAGGCCTTCACCGAATACCCCGAAGGCATGCGACTCGTCGAGGCCGCGTTCGCCGGACGGTCGGTGCTCCCGGACCGCGATATCCGGGTGACTGCTTTCGGAAACCGGGTGCAGGAAGCCGGCGCCGGGATCGTCTCATTGGGCGGGCTGTACGCCGATCCGATCGGCGCGCTGAGGCGGGCACAGAACCGTCGCGGAGCCCAGCACACGACGGGTGTAAAGATGGAGGCGTGCGGCACGCCCGGGAACTGAGCGACAGCTCGACCGATGCGATGCCGCGGCGCGTCGCGGTGTTGTCGGTGCACACCTCCCCGCTGGCGCAGCCCGGGACCGGTGACGCCGGCGGAATGAACGTCTACGTGCTCCAGACCGCGCTGCACATGGCCCGGCGCGGGGTGGAGGTGGAGATTTTCACCCGGGCGACGTCGTCGTCGGATCAGCCGCTGGTCCGGGTGGCCCCCGGGGTTCTGGTGCGCAACGTGGTGGCAGGGCCCTTCGAGGGACTCGACAAGTACGACCTGCCTACCCAGCTGTGCGCGTTCACCGCCGGAGTACTGCGCGCCGAGGCCAACCACGAGCCCGGCTACTACGACATCGTGCATTCGCACTACTGGCTCTCCGGCCAGGTCGGCTGGCTGGCCCGCGACCGATGGGCAGTGCCGTTGGTGCACACCGCCCACACGCTGGCCGCGGTGAAAAACGCCGCACTGGCCGACGGCGACTCGCCGGAGCCACCGCTGCGCGCGGTGGGCGAACAGCAGGTGGTCGACGAGGCCGACCGGCTGGTCGTCAACACCGAAGATGAAGCACACCAGCTCATTTCGCTGCACAACGCGGACCCGCGGCGGATCGATGTGGTGTACCCGGGCGTCGATCTGGAGACGTTCACCCCCGGCGACCGGCGCACTGCGCGAGCGGCGCTCGGCCTGTCCGACGGCGAGCGCGTGGTCGCCTTCGTCGGGCGTATCCAACCGCTCAAGGCACCTGATGTGCTGTTGCGCGCCGCCGCCCGGCTGCCCGGCGTGCGGGTGCTGGTGGCCGGTGGTCCGTCGGGCAGCGGCCTGGCCGCACCCGACGCGCTGGTGGGCCTCGCCGCCGAACTCGGTATGGCCGACCGGGTGACATTCCTGCCGCCCCAGTCGCGCGAGCAACTCGTCAACGTCTATCGCGCCGCCGATCTGGTCGCCGTGCCCAGCTATTCGGAATCGTTCGGCCTGGTCGCGGTGGAGGCGCAGGCGTGCGGCACGCCGGTGGTCGCCGCCGCGGTCGGCGGCCTGCCGGTGGCAGTAGCCGACGGAGTCAGCGGTGCGCTGGTCGCCGGACACGAGCCCGGCCAGTGGGCCGACGCGATCGCCGCAGTGCTGGCCCGCGACCCCGACGAGCTCAGCCGAGCGGCCGTCGAGCATGCGCAGGGGTTCTCCTGGGCGCACACCGTCGACGGACTGCTGACCAGCTACGGCCACGCGATCGACGACTACGCCAGCGCCCGGCACCGGCGCGCGGCCGGTGATGCGCTGGCCAAGCGCAACGGGCGGCGCTGGTCGATGCGGCGGGGTGTGCGGTTATGAATGGCGGGCGAGAAGCCGAAGGCGGATCGCGCGTCGGCGCCGCCGAGGTCCAACAGGTCATCGAGAAGGCGCTGGACGAGCACGGGCTGGTCTACTCCCGCCACGAAGGCGCCCACGGCGGGTTGCCCGGACTGATCGTCGAGCTGCCGGGGGAGCGCAAGCTCACGACCAACACTCTGCTGAGCGTCGGTGAGCATTCGGTGCGCGTCGAGGCGTTCGTCTGCCGGCAGCCCGACGAGAACCACCAGGGCGTCTACCGGTTCCTGCTCAAGCGCAACCGCCGGCTCTACGGGGTGGCCTACACGCTGGACAACACCGGCGACATCTATCTGATCGGGCGGATGGCGCTGGAGGCGGTGACCCCCGACGAGCTGGACCGGGTGCTCGGCCAGGTGCTCGAGGCGGTCGACACCGACTTCAACACCCTGCTGGAACTGGGCTTCAAAACGTCCATCCAGAAGGAGTGGGCGTGGCGGGTGTCGCGCGGCGAATCGCTGAAGAACCTGGCGGCCTTCGAGCACCTCATAGACGAGGACGACCAAACGGGGTCGTGAGAGGATTCCGGCATGGCTGACTCCACATTGATCCTGCTGCGGCACGGCGAAAGCGAATGGAACGCGCTGAACCTGTTCACCGGCTGGGTGGACGTCGACCTCACCGACAAGGGTCGCGCTGAGGCGGTGCGGGGCGGCAGGCTGATGGCCGAGCAGGGGCTGCTGCCCGACGTGCTCTACACCTCGCTGCTGCGCCGCGCGATCACCACCGCCCACCTGGCGCTGGACGCCGCCGACCGGCTGTGGATCCCGGTGACCCGCAACTGGCGGCTCAACGAACGGCACTACGGCGCCCTGCAGGGCCTCGACAAGGCCGAGACCAAGGAAAAGTACGGCGAGGAACAGTTCATGCTGTGGCGGCGCAGCTACGACACACCGCCGCCGCCCATCGAGAAGGGCAGTAAGTACAGCCAGGACGCCGATCCGCGCTACGCCGACATCGACGGCGGCCCGCTGACCGAGTGTCTTGCCGACGTCGTGGCCCGCTTCGTTCCGTACTTCACCGAGACGATCGTCCCGGACCTGCAGGCGGGCAAGACGGTGTTGATGGTCGCGCACGGCAACTCGCTGCGGGCCCTGGTGAAGTATCTGGACAACATGTCCGACGCTGACGTCGTCGGCCTCAACATCCCGACCGGCGTCCCGTTGCGCTACGACCTGGACGCCGATCTGAAGCCGCGCGTGCCGGGTGGCACCTACCTGGATCCCGAGGCCGCCGCCGCCGGCGCGGCCGCGGTCGCCAGCCAGGGCGCCAAGTAACTTCGGTGGTCGCCCCGGATTTGGCAAACACGGGGTAAACGGGGGCGGAATACATGCGCGCTGAGACTGTGACGTGTACCGATTTGGCCGCACGCTGCTGGGATGACGTTCACCGGATGCGTACCCTTTTCCTGTGAGTGTTGGCTCGGTGGCAGTACTGGCCACCGCCGCAGCGCTGGTAGCGCTTGCTTGCGGACTCGGAATCGGGGCCGCGCTCACGCCACGGATCATGGAGCGCAGGCAGCGCCGCGCGATCACCGAAGCCGGCATCACGGTGTCGCAGATGCTGCAGCATGTGGTGTCGCTGGCGCCGATCGGGATGGTGGTCGTCGACTCCCATCGCGACGTGGTGTTCATCAACGATCGCGCCACCGAACTCGGCATCGTGCGGGACCGCCAGCTCGACGAGCGGGCCTGGACGGCCGCCCAAAGCGTGCTGGCCACCGGTGAGGGCGTCGAGGTCGACCTGTCCCAGCCGCAGCGCGCGACGGCAGGCCGGTCCGGGCTGTCGGTGCGTGGGCACGTGCGGCTGCTGAGCAAGCAGGATCCCCGCTTCGTCGTCGTCTACGTCGACGACCAGTCCGAGCAGGCCCGGATGGAGGCCAGCCGGCGCGATTTCGTGGCCAACGTCAGCCACGAACTCAAGACCCCGGTGGCCGCGATGGGCGTACTGGCCGAGGCGCTGTTGGAGTCGGGCGACGATGCCGAGACCGTGCGCCACTTCGGCAAGAAGATCCTCACCGAATCGCAGCGACTGGCCAACATGGTCCGCGAGCTGATCGAACTGTCCCGCCTGCAGGGTGCCGAGCCGCTTCCCGACCTCGACAGCGTCGACGTCGATTCGGTTGTCAGCGAAGCAATTTCGCGCCACAAAGTGGCCGCCGACAATGCCGACATCACGGTGACCACCGACGCGCCGAGTGGGTTCCGGGTGTTGGGTGACCAGTCGTTGTTGGTCACCGCGCTTGCCAACCTGATCTCCAACGCGATCGCATACTCGCCCGACGGATCGAAGGTGTCGATCAGTCGCCGCCGTCGTGGCGACAACATCGAGATCGCCGTCACCGACCGGGGTATCGGGATTGCCCGCGCCGATCAGGAGCGGGTTTTCGAACGGTTCTTCCGGGTCGACAAGGCGCGCTCGCGGGCCACCGGCGGCACCGGTCTGGGGCTGGCCATTGTCAAACACGTGGCGGCCAATCACAACGGCAGTATCCGGCTGTGGAGCCAGCCGGGCACCGGCTCGACGTTCACCCTGTCCATTCCCGCCTATCCGCATACCGACGATGACGAACCGGCCGACCTTTCGGCCATTGACCAGGAGGCACTACGCCAATGACCAATGTGTTGATCGTGGAAGACGAAGAATCGCTGGCCGACCCGCTGGCGTTCCTGCTGCGCAAGGAGGGGTTCGAGGCCACCGTCGTTGGCGACGGCCCGTCGGCGCTGGCTGAATTCGACCGGTCGGGGGCCGACATCGTGCTGCTCGACCTGATGCTGCCTGGCATGACCGGCACCGACGTGTGTAAGCAGCTGCGGGCCCGCTCCAGCGTGCCGGTGATCATGGTGACCGCCCGCGACAGCGAGATCGACAAGGTCGTCGGTCTGGAACTCGGCGCCGACGACTACGTGACCAAGCCGTACTCGGCCCGCGAACTGATCGCCCGCATCCGGGCCGTGCTGCGTCGCGGCAGCGATACCGAGGACTCCGGCATCGGCGACGCGATCCTGGAGGCCGGCCCTGTCCGGATGGACGTCGAACGGCACGTCGTGACCGTTGGCAGCGAGCCGATTACCTTGCCGCTCAAGGAATTCGACCTGCTGGAGTATTTGATGCGCAACAGCGGGCGGGTACTCACCCGCGGTCAGCTCATCGACCGGGTGTGGGGCGCGGACTATGTGGGGGATACCAAGACCCTCGACGTCCACGTCAAGCGTCTGCGCTCGAAGATCGAATCCGATCCGGCCAACCCGGTGCACCTGGTCACCGTGCGGGGCCTGGGCTACAAGCTCGAGGGCTGACGGACCGGCCGTTACCGGCGGCTGGGCCTGATTGCCGGACTCCTCAACGGCTCGCTGCGCTGCGCCGCATCGTCGTCCAGCCGGGCCTGATTGCCGGACTCCTCAGCGGCTCGCTGCGCTGCGCCGCATCGTCGTCCGGCCGGGCCTAGTAGGCGCCTTCGCCGCTCAGGACCGTCTTGATGGTCTTGGCGATGATCACCAGATCGCGGATGGGTGACCAATTTTCGATGTAGCTGAGGTCGAGGCGTACGGCGTCCTCGAGGGGCAGGTCTGATCGTCCGCTGACCTGCCAGAGCCCGGTCAGTCCGGGCTTCACCGTCAGCCGCCTGCGCACCAGATCGTCGTAGGAGTCCACCTCGCGGCGCACCTGTGGGCGTGGCCCCACCACGCTCATGTCGCCGCGCAGCACATTGATGAACTGCGGCAGTTCATCAATGCTGTACTTGCGAATGATCTTGCCCACGTGAGTGATCCGCGGGTCGTCCTTGTCTTTCCAGAACACCGGGTCGCTGCCGTTGGCGGCGATCATCGCCTGCGCGTTGGCATCGGCGCCGTCGACCATGCTGCGGAACTTCAGCATCGTGAACGTCGTGCCCTTGAACCCGATTCGTTCGGAGGCGTAGAACACCGGCCCGGGTCCGGAGAGCCGCACGGCGAGCGCGGCGAGGAAGAACACCGGCGCCATGATCGTCATCGCGGCGAGGGTGAACACGACATCGAACACCCGCTTGGCCGCGGAGTTGGCGCCGTCGTACTGGGGCTTGGCCACCTCGAACATCGCCATGCCGGCGATAGGTCGGCTGTGCAGCCGGTCCTCGGCGATGTCGACCAGGCCGGGGGCGATCATCAGGTCCACGCCCAGCGAATCGAGTTCCCAGATCAGGCGGCGGATCTCGGTGGGATGCAGATGATCGGTAGCGGCCAGGGCGACGGTGTGGGCGTTGGTGTGTCGGACGGCGTCGACGATCGCCTGGTCTATCCCGACGATCGGGATGTGGCGCCCATCGACGTCGATGCCGTCGTTCTGCGCGGTCGGTCCGGTGGGTGTGCAGATACCCACGACGCGGTAACCGGCGCCGGGATCTCGCACGAAGTTGGTGGCGACGTCGGCGGCGGTCCTCGCGCTGCCCACGACGAGCACCGAGATCTGGTGCTCGTCGCGGCGGAGTTCGGCGGCCGCCACCCGGCGCCAACACAGCCGGCTGGTCAGGAGGCCGAGCAGGCCGACCGCGAAGACGACGGCGAGATAGGTTCGCGACACGTCGACGTGCAGGAGCAGCGCGCCGATCGCGATCAGCCCGAAGAGCTGGAGGGTGGCGAGGGTGACGCTCATGTATTCACCGACATCGCGGCCCACCACCCGGCGAACGCGGTATCCGGTGAGGCCGAGCGCCGCCATCCACGAGGCGGCCAGTGCCGCTGAACCCACCGCGTAGGTCAGCAGGACAGAGGGTTGGCCGGCGAACAACGCCATCGTCACGGCGGCCGACGCAAGGCAAATGACGGCGGCATCACTCAAGATCAATCGCTTGGAGTGCCGGAAGCGCCGGGTCTCCCGTCGGGAAGCCTGCGGCTGTTGCCAGAGCGGCGGGATGCTGTTCTCGTCAAATAACGCTTCGGTTGAGTTTTGGCGAAGATTATTCGGCCGGCTGTTACCAGCTGAGATCTGATTATCAGACTGTTCAGCCAACACAGCGAAGATCTGCTCCCGTAGTCACCGAACTGCTATTAACTGCACCGTAACCCTACTTAGGTCGCATGGCAACCTCAGCAGGGGATGACGAAGGTCACGAGTTTTGTACACAGTGATGCAGAACTAGCAAATAATGCTCAGCCTGTGGTGGAGACGGAGAGCCCGGCGGGATGCGCGCTACTGCGCGGCGCGGGTGGCCGGGTGGATGGCGATCAGCGGAAATCCGCCACGCCGCCGGCACATCGACGCCAATTCCGAGTACGCCTTCTCGCCGAGCAACTCGGTGAGCTCCGGGGCGTAGGACTGCCACACCTGCTTGGCGCCGACGTGGGCGGCCGGATCACCGGTGCAGTACCAGTGCAGGTCGGCCCCGCCCTCACCCCAGCCGCGCCGGTCGTATTCGGTGATCGTGGATTTCAGGATCTCCGAGCCGTCCGGTCGGGTGATCCACTCCTGGACGCGCCGGATGGGGAGCTGCCAGCACACCTCGGGCTTCATGGTCAGCGGCTCGACCCCGAGCTTGAGCGCCTTGGTGTGCAGCGCGCAGCCGATCCCGGTCGGGAAACCCGGCCGGTTGAGGAAGATGCAGGCACCCTTGTATTTGCGGGTGCGCAAGCTCGGTTTGTCGTCGAACTCGTCCATCTCGAGGTAGCCCTTGCGGCCCAGCCCTTTGTCCCGGAACTGCCAATCCTCGTCGGTCAGGTGCTTGACCGCATCGTCGAGGTTGGCGCGGTCGTCGTCGTCGGACAGGAATGCCCCGTGCGAACAGCAACCGTCATCCGGCCGGCCCTCGACGGTGCCCTTGCAGGCCGGCGTACCGAACACGCACGTCCAATTCGACAGCAGCCAAGTCAAATCCGCGGCGATCAGATGTTCCGGGTTGTCCGGGTCGTAGAACTCCACCCACTCGCGGGGGAAGTCCAGGTCAACTTCGCCAGGGTGCGCATCTGTCACAGCGCCCAACCGTAGTCCACGTGCGCGCCACCTTCGCGGTGGCATTTGCCCCATGTCGCAGGTGCCGCGCACGGAACGCAGGCTAGTTTTGTTCACGTGCGATTAGGCGTGCTCGACGTGGGCAGCAACACAGTTCATCTGCTGGTGGTCGATGCCCACCGCGGCGGGCATCCGACTCCGATGAGCTCGACCAAAGCCGCGCTGCGGCTGGCCGAGGCGATCGACGACTCAGGCAAGCTCACCCGGCGCGGTGCCGACAAGCTGATCGACACCATCGACGAATTCGCCAAGATCGCGGCCAGTTCAGGCTGCGCCGACCTGATGGCCTTTGCCACCTCCGCGGTGCGCGATGCCAAGAACTCCGAGGACGTCCTGGCGCGGGTGCTCGCCGAAACGGGGGTGAACCTGCAGGTTCTGTCCGGTGCGAACGAGTCGCGGCTGACGTTTCTGGCGGTGCGCCGGTGGTACGGCTGGAGCGCCGGTCGCATCATCAACCTCGACATCGGCGGCGGCTCGTTGGAGCTGTCCAACGGCGTCGACGAAGCGCCCGAGGTGGCGCTGTCCCTGCCGCTGGGCGCAGGCCGGCTCACCCGCGAGTGGCTCCCGGACGATCCGCCGGGCCGCCGTCGGGTCGCGATGCTGCGCGACTGGCTGGACAACGAGCTGGCCGAGGCCAGTACCTTCGTCCTGGACGCCGGCCTCCCGGACCTCGCGGTCGCGACGTCGAAGACCTTCCGGTCGCTGGCGCGACTCACCGGTGCGGCCCCCTCGGGTGCCGGGCCGAGGGTCAAACGAACGCTGACCCTCAATGGCCTGAGGCAGCTCATATCTTTCATCTCTAGGATGACCACGACAGATCGTGCCGAGTTGGAGGGAGTCAGTGCCGAGCGGGCGCCACAGATAGTGGCCGGTGCTCTGGTGGCGGAGGCGAGCATGCGAGCACTGTCATTGGAATCCGTGGACATCTGCCCGTGGGCGCTGCGCGAGGGTCTCATCCTGCGCCGACTCGACAGTGAAGCTGACGGAACTGCCCTGGTGGAAACCGCCGTGGGGGATGCTGGAAGCAAGAATTTTGATCGGTCGACTGCCCGATCGAGAGGCACACGATGACAGCACCAGATGACAGCGAGAACAGCAGGCCCATCTCGGTGGCCGAGCTGCTCGCGAAGAACGGAACGATCGGCTCTCCGCCGGTCGGGGGGCGCCGCCGTCGTCGTCGCGGCAACAGTGACGCTGTGACTGTCGCCGAGTTGACCGGTGAGATCCCGATCTTCCGGACCGGCGAGATGCCCGTCGTGCGCGAGGACCACGTCGCCGAGGAGCCGGTCGAGCCTGAGCCTCCCGCTGCGCCGCCGGCCGCCACCAACGGCTCGGCCGCCGCGACCGAGGTGGTCGACGACGAGGCAGCAGAACACGAGGAACTCGAGGACGAAGCACCGGAGCGGCCGTTCGACGGACCGCCGCCGCGCTCGGAGCGCCCGCTGCCGCGGCGTGAGCCGGGCCCGGAGCGCGCGTATGACCCGCGCCCGCTGCGCCGGCCCGAACCCACCCCCGTCGACGAATCGGACTCCGACGCCGAGCAGATGGCGTTCGACCCGGTCGACGAGGCGGCGCCGGTGCTCGACCTGACCGCCGACGAAGAGGTCGACGAGGCCGCCGAGCTGCAGTCCTATCTGCGGTCCTCCGCCGGCGCCCTGTTCAGCGGCCAGACCGTCGCGGACGACCTCGCCCGCCGCGGTGTGGCCGTCGACGAGCACGACGGCGACACGCCCTCGGCAGACCTCGACACCCAGGCCGACCACGCCGAGGACCGGCCGCGCGAAGGCAAGCTCACCGCACTCTGGCGCGGGCTGCTGGTGGCCGGTCAGTCGATTTTGGCCGTCGCGTTCGGTGCCGGGCTCTTCATCGCGTTCGACCAGCTGTGGCGGTGGAACAACATCGTCGCGCTGGTGCTTTCGGTGTTGGTCATTCTCGGTTTGGTGATCGCCGTCCGAATCGTCCGTAAGACCGAGGACATCGCCAGCACGCTGATCGCCGTGGCGGTCGGTGCGCTGGTGACGCTCGGACCGCTGGCGCTGCTGCAATCGACCTGATTCGTCAGTGCGCCCAGCCATCAAGGTCGGTCTGTCGACGGCCTCGGTCTATCCGCTGAGGACCGAGGCCGCATTCGAGTACGCGGCCGAATTGGGTTACGACGGAGTCGAACTCATGGTGTGGGCCGAAACCGTGAGCCAAGACATCGGCGCCATCGCCAAGCTCTCCCGGCAGTACGACATGCCGGTGTTGTCGGTGCATGCGCCGTGCCTGTTGATCTCCCAGCGGGTGTGGGGCGCCAATCCCATCCCGAAGCTGACCCGCAGCGTGCAGGCCGCCGAGCGGCTCGGCGCGCAGACCGTCGTGGTGCATCCGCCGTTCCGATGGCAGCGCCGCTACGCCGACGGGTTCAGCGAACAGGTCGCCGAGTTGGAAAGCCGCAGTGACGTTCTGGTGGCAGTGGAGAACATGTTCCCGTTCCGGGCCGACAGGTTCTTCGGCTCCGGCGACCCGTCGATCGAGCGGATGCGCAAGCGCGGCGGCCGTCCGGGGGTGGGCATTTCGGCGTTCGCGCCGTCGTATGACCCGCTGGATGGCAACCATGCGCACTACACCTTGGACCTGTCCCATACCGCGACGGCGGGTACCGACGCCCTGGAGATGGCCGACCGGATGGGTGAGGGTCTGGTGCACCTGCACTTGTGCGACGGCAACGGTGCCTCGACCGACGAACACCTGGTGCCTGGCCGGGGAACCCAGCCGACCGCGGAGGTGTGCCAGATGCTGGCCGCCAGCGACTTCACCGGGCATGTGATCCTGGAGGTCACCACCTCGGGTGCGCGCACCAAGGCCGAGCGCGAGGCGCTGCTGGTCGAATCGCTGCAGTTCGCGCGCACCCACCTGCTGCGGTGAGTGCCGCAGCGCGCGGAATTGTTGTGTGAGAAAGGCATTGATGCACCCCCGGTTCGCCGACGCGATGATGTTGCACCCCGTCGAGGATGGTTTCGAGGCAAACCTCAACGAGCACTGGACAATTGGGCCCAAGATTCACGGCGGCGTGATGCTGGCGCTGTGCGCCAACGCCGCCCGGGCGGCGTATGTGCAGGAGTCCGGCGGGCTGGGGCGGAGCGACAAGGGAATGAACACAGCTGAACCGGTTGCGGTGTCGGCGGATTTCCTGTCCGCGCCGGATCCCGGGTCGGTTCGCCTGGTCACCAGCGTTCAGAAGCGGGGACGCCGAATCGGTTTGGTCGACGTCGCCCTCACCCAGGGTGGGCGCACCTGCGTGCGCAGCGTCGTCACCCTGGGCGATCCTGAACATCACGTCGAGCCCCTGCTGTCGGCCAATCCGGTGACACCGCTGATGAGCGTCGAGCCGCCGGAGCACATCGAGCCGATCGGCCCGGGCCATCCGGCGGCGGCGATCAACAATCTGGCGCGCGGCTGCGACATCCGCCCCGACCTGGACGAGACCCGAACCGAGTCCGGTGCGCCGGTGTTCAAGATCTGGGTGCGGCCCAAGGATGGGCCGGTGGACGTGTTGTTCGCGTTGATGTGCGGCGACATCTCGGTGCCGGCCTGCTACGCGGTGGGCCGCCGCGGCTGGGCGCCGACGGTGCAGATGACGGCGTACCTGCGGGGCATGCCGGACCAGGGTTGGCTGCGGGTGGCGTGCACGACCACCCAGATCGGCCAGGACTGGTTCGACGAGGACCACACCGTGGTGGACAGTGCCGGACGCATCGTCGTGCAGACCCGCCAGCTCGCCCTGGTGCCCGCTCAGTGACTTCGGCGCGCAAACCGCCGCTGGGCGAACGAAAGCGCGCCGAAATCGTGGGGAGATCGAACGGCCGATAGGGTCTGCGCATGGCCAGAATCGCGATCATCGGCGGCGGCAGTATGGGCGAGGCGATCCTTGCGGGGCTGCTTCGGGCGGGCCGGCAGGTGAAGGACATCGTCGTCTCCGAACGCATGCCGGAGCGTGCCCGCTACCTGGGCGAGAAGTATTCGATCCAGCTGGCGTCGGTGTCGGAGGCGGTGGAGACCGCCGCATTCGTCATTGTGGCGGTCAAGCCCGGTGATGCCGAGTCCGTCGTGGCCGAGATCGCGGAGGCCGCCGCCCAGGCCGAGGGCGACAGCGTCGAGCAGGTCTTCGTGACCGTCGCCGCGGGGGTGACGATCGGCTTCTACGAATCGCGACTGCCGGCCGGATCACCGGTCGTCCGGGTGATGCCCAACGCACCGGCGCTGGTCGGTGCCGGCGTCAGTGCCATGGCGCCTGGGCGGTTCGCCACCTCTGAGCAGCTCGCTGACGTCGCGGCGGTGTTCCGCTGCGTCGGCGACGTGTTGACGGTCCCGGAGGGCCAACTGGACGCCGTCACGGCCGTCTCCGGTTCGGGGCCCGCTTACTTCTTCCTGTTCGTCGAAGCTTTGGTCGATGCGGCGGTCGCCAACGGGCTCGGGAGGGCCGTCGCGACGGACCTTGCCGTGCAGACCATGGCCGGATCCGCGGCGATGCTGCTGGAACGTCTCGACAGTCAGCGCGCTGCCGGCGAAGACGTCGGCCTGGACACGTCGCCGGCCCGGCTGCGGGCGATGGTCACATCACCCGGCGGCACCACTGCCGCTGGCCTGCGCGAACTCGAGAACGGTGGGCTTCGGGCGGCACTCGCAGCAGCCATCGATGCCGCAAAAACCCGCTCTGAGCAGCTAGGAATTACATCAGAGTAGTTCAAAGAATTTCTGATGGATTGACCCACACCCGTCGCAGTAACCCCATCCGCCACGCTATTCTCCTCGTGTATGCACGGCTGGGTGCCAGCGGTGGGGAAGCCGCTGGAACTGCCCGTGCCTGACGGATTGGGTTGCGATGACGTCTATGAACGGGCCATCAGCGCGGGATTCGGCTGGAAAGTCGGCGCGTGATGCCGGCGCCGACAACCCGCCCGCCGCTCGAGCTCAATTTCTCACCGTCGCCGAGGTCGCCGCGCTGATGCGCGTCAGCAAGATGACGGTCTACCGCCTGGTGCACAACGGCGAGCTGCCCGCGGTGCGGGTGGGCAGGTCATTCCGGGTGCACGCGAAGGCCGTTCACGATCTGCTGGAGACGTCGTACTTCGACGCGGGCTAGCGAGCTCGTCGCGCAGGCGTTCATCGCACGCTAGCGAGCTCGTCGGCAACAGGTCGTTTTCCGTTCCGCATGCCTGCTTAGGTAAGGTGTCCGGGACACAAGAAGCCTGCTCTCGTGCAGGCACTGCGAGGATTTAGGTAGCGGATTTTCATGGGTTCAGTCATCAAGAAGCGGCGTAAGCGCATGTCGAAGAAGAAGCACCGCAAGCTGCTGCGTCGTACCCGGGTCCAGCGCAGAAAACTCGGCAAGTAGACGTCGCACCCGGCCTGGCTCGGCCATCGTCGTCGAGCCGTGCCGGGTTTCGCGCCGGCCGATAGGCTGTGCTGATGTCTTCCGGCGGTATCGACAACGAAGCCCCGCATTACCCGAAGGTCGTGCTGGTCACCGGAGCGTGTCGCTTCCTCGGCGGATACCTCACCGCGCGTCTGGCGCAGAACCCGCTGATCAACAAAGTCATCGCGGTCGACGCCGTCGCGCCCAGCAAGGACTTGCTGCGCCGGATGGGCCGCGCCGAGTTCGTCCGCGCCGACATCCGAAACCCGTTCATCGCCAAGGTGATTCGCAACGGCGAGGTCGACACCGTGGTCCATGCCGCCGCGGCGTCGTACGCCCCCCGTTCGGGTGGGCGCGCCACGTTGAAGGAAATCAACGTAATGGGCGCCATGCAGCTGTTCGCGGCGTGCCAGAAGGCGCCCTCGGTACGGCGGGTGATCCTCAAGTCGACCTCCGAGGTCTACGGCTCGCACCCGCACGATCCGGTGGCGTTCACCGAGGACAGCAGTAGCCGTCGCCCGCCGGCGGAAGGGTTCGCCCGCGACAGCATCGACATCGAGGGCTATGCCCGCGGACTCGGCAGGCGCAGGCCCGACATCGCGGTCACGATTCTGCGGCTGGCCAACATGATCGGCCCGGGTATGGACACTGCGCTGTCGCGGTATCTGGCCGGCCCGTTGGTGACCACGATGCTCGGCCACGATGCGCGGCTGCAGCTGCTGCACGAGCAAGACGCGCTCGGGGCGCTGGAGCGGGCCACGATGGCCGGCAAATCGGGCACTTTCAACATCGGCGCCGACGGCGTGATCATGATGTCGCAAGCGGTCCGGCGGTCCGGGCGCGTTGCGATTCCATTGCCGAATTCCGCGGTTTGGGCACTGTATTCGTTGCGAAGAGCGGGCCGGGCTTCCGACCTCAACCGTGACCAGATGGATTGGCTGAATTACGGCCGGGTCATGGACACCACCAGAATGCGCTCCGAGTTGGGCTTCACGCCGAAATGGACGACGATGGAGGCGTTCGACGACTACGTGCGCGGCCGAGGTTTGACGCCGATCATCGACCCGAAATGGGTACGATCTGTGGAGAGTCGCGCGGTCGCCGTTGCGCAGCGGTGGGGCGGCTGACAGGCCGATGGTGGGGAGAAGGTACCGAAGTGGCGGGTGAACCAAAGGCGAAAGTGATTCCGCTGCACTCGAATACGAGTCGAGTCGCGGCGGCCCGTCGTGCTGCGCAGCGCGCCGACGCGGCGCGCCGTCATCCCTCGCTGCTGTCCGACCCGGCCACCCGGGCCTCGGCGGAGGAGATCGCCGCCGTCGTCCGGGAGATAGACGCGCGGCGCGGTGCCAGTGGAATCGGGGTCGCCGAGGATGCGCCCAATGAACTGGCGCAACGCATTTCGGCCGTCGCGGAGTATGTCACCAAACGATTCACCGGTGATTATTCGGTCGACGAATTCGGGTTCGACCCGATGTTCAACAACGCGATCGTATTGCCTTTGCTCCGGCCGCTTTTCCAGAAGTGGTTCCGGGTCGAGGTCAGTGGCATCGAGAATCTGCCCAAAAAAGGCGCCGGCCTGGTGGTCGCCAATCACGCCGGAACGTTGCCGATGGACGGGCTGATGTTGTCGGTGGCGGTGCACGACCACCACCCGGCGAATCGGGACGTCCGGTTGCTGGCGGCCGACATGGTCTTCGATATGCCGATGCTCGGCCCGATCGCCCGCAAGGCCGGCCACACCATGGCGTGCACCACCGACGCCCATCGTCTGCTGGCCGGCGGGGAACTCACCGCCGTCTTCCCCGAGGGCTACAAGGGTTTGGGCAAGCCGTTCCGCGATCGCTATAAGTTGCAGCGGTTCGGCCGCGGCGGCTTCGTCTCGGCGGCGTTGCGCACCAAGGCGCCGATCATCCCGTGCTCGATCGTCGGGTCCGAGGAGATCTATCCGATGATCACCGACGTCAAGCTCCTGGCGAGGGTGCTCGGGCTGCCCTACTTCCCGATCACGCCGCTCTTCCCGTTGGCCGGGCCGGCCGGACTGATCCCGCTTCCGTCGAAGTGGCACATCGCATTCGGCAAGCCCATCGAGACGGCCAGCTACGACGAGGCCGCCGCCGACGATCCGATGATCACGTTCGATCTCACCGATCAGGTGCGCGAGACCATCCAGCAGACGCTGTATCAGTTGCTGACGAAGCGTCGCAACATGTTCCTGGGCTGAGCCCGGCCACTGCGCGCTAGGTTTGCCTGCCCAGTGCCGCCGCGGCGATGGCCGCGACCTGAGCATTGGTTTCCTCGTCGCCGCCGGCTTCGCCGATCATTGTCACGACGGTCGTCATCACCGGTTTGCCATCTTCGTCGGTGACTTCGCTGCGCAATTCGCTGATCACCGTGCCGTGCGATTCGACAACCGAGTCCAGCCACGAATCGAAGAACAATTTGTCGCCCGCCACGATCCGGCGGTGGAATTTGATCTTCTGGTCCCGATGAATGACGCGGGCGATATTGATGCCGACGTCGAAGTTACGGAAGATGTCGAGCTGCACCTGGCGGCCCGGGATCGCGATGAACGTCAGTGGCGCCACCACGTCGGGGTAACCGGCGGCCTTGGCCGCCTCCTCGCTGAAGTGCAGCGGATCGTCGGACTGGATCGCCTTGGCGTACTCGCGGATCTTCTCGCGACCGACGAGGTAGTAATCCGGATAGCGGTAGTGGGTTCCGATGATGTCGCTGGCGATTGACACCCGGGGAGCCTATCAGCGGCTATTGCGCACGCTGTGAATCAGCGCCTGCGTGACACCGCCGCCGCCAGCGCGCCGCCGACCGCACCCAGCGCCAGCGCCGACGGCACCCCGATGCGTGCCGCCTTGCGTGCGGTGCGGAAATCGCGGATCTCCCAGCCGCGCTCGCGGGCCAGCTCGCGCAGGTCGGCATCGGGGTTGATCGCGACTGCGGTGCCCACCAGCGACAGCATCGGCACGTCGTTGTAGCTGTCGGAGTACGCGGTGCAGCGTCTGAGGTTCAGCCCTTCGCGAACGGCCAGCTGCCGCACCGCGTGTGCCTTGCCGACGCCGTGCAGGATGTCGCCCACCAGCCGGCCGGTGAAGACCCCGTTCTCCGACTCGGCGACCGTCCCCAGCGCGCCGGTGAAGCCGAGCCGGCGGGCGATCGTGCCGGCCAGCTCGTACGGCGTCGCGGTGACCAGCCACACCTGCTGGCCGGCGTCCAGATGCATCTGCGCCAGTGCCCGGGTGCCCGGCCAGATCTTGTCGGCGATGATCTCGTCGTAGATCTCTTCGCCGACGGCGATCAGCTCGGCCGTCGAGCGTCCCTCGATGAACGCCAGCGCCTTGCGCCGGCCCTCGGCCACATCGTCGCTGTTCTCCCGGCCGGTGAGCTGAAACTTGGCCTGCGCGTAGATGAATTTGGCCATGTCGCCGTAGGTGAAGTACTTGCGTGCGGCCAGCCCGCGGCCGAAATGCACCAGCGACGAGCCCTGCACCAACGTGTTGTCCACGTCGAAGAACGCGGCCGCGGTGAGGTCGGCAGGCGGCGGCACGGTCGACTCGGCCGCCACCGGCCCCGGCTCGCGCACCGCGGCGATGCTGGCGTCACGCGCCACCGCGCTGGCTTGCTCGGCGACCAACTCGTCGACGGCCAGCTCGGCGCCGGCATCACCTGCAAGCTCCTGGTCGTGGTCCCCGGAACCCATGGGTCAACCCTAACTGCGACACTGGCTCAGGTGAGCCGCGCACACGTCGAGCTGTTGACCCGGGCCGGGTGCACCATCTGCCAGCAGGTCTACGGGCGCCTCACCGAGCTGGCCGCCGAACTCGATTTCGAGCTGACGGCCACCGACGTCGACGCCGCTGCGGCCGCGGGGGACAACGCCTTACGCGCCGAATTCGGCGACCGACTGCCGGTCGTTCTACTCGACGGACGTGAGCACAGCTACTGGGATGTCGATGTCGAGAGGCTTCGCGCCGACCTGTCCCAGCGGTGAACACCGGCGGAATTTGGCCAGCTGCCTGCGCAGCGTTTACCGTGGAACTAAGTTTCACTAACGGAGCATTCCGTCACAGCGAGGGAGCGGGCCAGGTGATCGTGCCGTGAGCGTCCTGCTGTTCGGAGTTTCGCATCGCAGCGCTCCGGTTTCGGTCCTCGAGCAACTGTCCACCGACGAGTCGGACCAGCTCAAAATCGTCGATCAGCTCCTGCAGTCACCGCTGGTGACCGAGGCGATGGTGCTGTCCACGTGCAACCGCGTCGAGGTCTACGCGGTGGTCGACGCCTTCCACGGCGGCCTGTCGGCGATCGGCCAGGTGCTCGCAGAGCACTCCGGCATGCCGATGGGCGATCTGACCAAGTACGCCTACGTCCGCTACTCCGAGGCCGCCGTCGAGCATCTGTTCGCGGTCGCCAGCGGCCTGGACAGCGCCGTGATCGGCGAACAGCAGGTGCTCGGCCAGGTCCGACGTGCCTACGCCACCGCGGAAGCCAACAAGACCGTCGGGCGGATCCTGCACGACCTGTCCCAGCGCGCGCTGTCGGTGGGCAAGCGGGTGCACTCCGAAACCGCGATCGACACCGCCGGCGCCAGTGTGGTGTCCGTCGCACTCGACATCGCCGCCTCGAGGATGGACGGGTTGGCCGGACGCACCGCCGCCGTCGTCGGCGCCGGATCGATGGGTGGGCTGTCGGTCGCGCATCTGTTGCGCGCCGGCATCACGCACATCGACGTCGTCAACCGGTCGTTGCCACGTGCGACGCGCCTCGCCGAGAGCATCCGCCAGCAGGGCGCCACAGCCCAGGCGCTGAGCCTCGATGACCTGCCGACCGCGCTGGCCACCGCCGATGTCGTGGTCAGCTGTACCGGCGCGGTCCGCCCGGTGATCTCGCTGGCCGACGTGCACCACGCGCTGGCCAGCGTCCGCCGCGATGAGACCGCCGCTCCGCTGGTGCTCTGCGACCTGGGCATGCCCCGCGACGTCGACCCCGCCGTGGCCGGTCTGCCCGGTGTGGCGGTCATCGACATGGACCGGGTGCAGCGCGAACCGTCGGCCAGGGCCGCGGCCGCCGACGCCGAAGCAGCCCGTCAGATCGTCGCCGCCGAGGTTGCCAGCTACCTGACCGGCCAGCGGATGTCGGAAGTCACACCCACAGTCACCGCACTGCGCCAGCGCGCCGCCGACGTCGTCGAATCAGAGCTGCTGCGGTTGGACAACCGGTTGCCGGGCCTGGACGACGCCCAGCGCGACGAGGTCGCCCGCACCGTGCGGCGGGTGGTCGACAAGCTGCTCCACGCCCCGACGGTGCGCGTCAAGCAGCTGGCAAGCGCACCGGGCGGCGACAGCTACGCCGAGGCGTTGCGAGAACTCTTCGAACTCGATCCGCAGGCCGTCGATGCCGTGGCCGCAGGTGAATTGCCCCTGCTGGCAACGGAATTCGAACAAGGCCGAACCGACGGCACCGGGTAGCGCGGTTGGCCGGCAGTAACGACGCGGTGATCCGGATAGGTACCCGGGGCAGCCTGCTGGCGACCACGCAGGCGGGGACCATCAGAGACCAACTGATCGAGCGCGGGCACCGCGCCGAGCTGATCATCATCAGCACCGCCGGCGACCGATCCGACAAGCCGATCGCCGAAATCGGGGTCGGGGTGTTCACCGCCGCCTTGCGTGAAGCCATCGCCGACGGCCGCGTCGACATGGCGGTGCACTCGTACAAGGATTTGCCGACGGCATCCGACGAGCGGTTCACCATCGCCGCGATCCCGCCCCGGGAGGACGCCCGCGACGCCTTGGTGGCCCGCGACGGCTTGGTTCTGGGGGAGTTGCCGGCGGGTTCGGTGATCGGCACGAGCTCGGTGCGACGGGCTGCGCAGCTTAAAGCACTGGGTCTCGGTTTGGAAATCCGCCCCCTACGAGGCAACCTAGATACCAGGTTGAACAGGGTAAGCAGTGGTGATCTCGACGCCATCGTGGTTGCCCGGGCGGGCCTGGCCCGTCTTGGACGACTCGGCGATGTCACCGAGACGCTGGAGCCGGTGCAGATGTTGCCAGCGCCGGCCCAAGGTGCGCTTGCGGTCGAGTGCCGCGCGGGCGACACCGAGCTGGTGGCGCTGTTGGGAGAACTCGATGATCCCGACACCCGCGTCGCGGTCACCGCGGAGCGAACCCTGCTGGCCGAACTGGAGGCGGGTTGTTCCGCACCGGTGGGCGCGATCGCCGAAGTGGTCGAGTCCATCGATGACGACGGCCGCGTCTTCGACGAGCTGTCACTGCGCGCATGCGTGGCGGCAGCAGACGGATCCGACGTGATTCGTGCGTCCGGTATCGGCACGCCCGGCCGGTCCGCAGAGCTGGGGCTCTCGGTCGCCGCGGAGTTGTTCGAGCTCGGTGCTCGTGAAGTCATGTCGGTACAGGGCTCCGTAGGTACGGCAGAAGACGGAGCAGAGCGGGAGTGAAGCGATGACTGGTCATGTGAGCGGTCGGGGACGCAAGGCGAAGCCGGGACACATCACGTTTGTCGGCTCGGGTCCGGGTGACCCCAACCTGTTGACGACGCGAGCCCGCACCGTGTTGGCCAACGCCGCGCTGGTGTTCACCGATCCCGACGTGCCACCGGCCGTCCTGAGCGTGGTCGGCACCGACCTGCCACCGGCGTCCGGCCCCGCGCCGGCGCCGGACGGTCCCCCTGCCGACGGCCATGACGAGACCGCGCCGCCGGTGGTATCCGTCGGCCCGGACATCCGGCCCGCGCTCGGCGACCCGGCCGAGGTGGCCAAGACGCTGGTCCACGAGGCCAAGGCCGGCTTCGACGTGGTGCGCCTGGTCGCCGGGGATCCGCTGTCGATTGATTCGGTCATCACCGAGGTCAACGCCGTCGCCCGCGCCCACGCCGAGTTCGAGATCGTTCCCGGTCTGCCCGCCACCAGCGCGGTCCCGACCTACGCGGGTCTGCCGCTGGGATCGGCGCACACCGTCGCCGACGTGCGCGGCGAGGTCGACTGGGCGGCCTTGGCCGCCGCACCCGGCCCGCTGATCCTCACCGCGAGCGCCTCGCACCTTCCCGAGGCCGCGCGCACCCTGATCGAGTACGGCCTGGCCGAGGCCACGCCGTGTGTGGTGACCTCCAACGGCACCACCTGCGGCCAGCGTTCGGTCGAGACCACGCTGCACGGCCTGACCGACCGCGCCACCCTGGCCTGCAACAGCGATCCGGCCGGTCCGCTGACCGGCACGCTGGTGGTCACCATCGGCAAGACGGTGGCACACCGCGCCAAGTTGAACTGGTGGGAGAGCCGCGCGCTGTACGGCTGGACTGTGTTGGTGCCGCGCACCAAGGATCAGGCCGGCGAGATGAGCGACCGGCTGGTCGGCCATGGGGCACTGCCCATCGAGGTGCCCACGATCGCCGTCGAGCCGCCGCGCAGCCCGGCTCAAATGGAAAGGGCCGTCAAGGGTTTGGTGGACGGCCGCTACCAGTGGGTGGTGTTCACCTCTACCAACGCGGTCCGCGCGGTGTGGGAGAAGTTCGGCGAGTTCGGTCTCGACGCCCGGGCTTTCTCCGGCGTGAAGATCGCCTGCGTGGGCGAAGCGACCGCCGACCGGGTCCGCGCTTTCGGCGTCAGCCCTGAGCTGGTGCCCGCCGGTGAGCAGTCTTCGCTCGGTCTGCTCGACGAATTCCCGGAGTACGACAGCATTTTCGATCCGGTGAACCGGGTGCTGCTGCCGCGCGCCGACATCGCCACCGAAACGCTGGCCGAAGGTCTGCGCGACCGCGGCTGGGAGATCGAAGACGTCACCGCCTATCGCACCGTGCGGGCGGCGCCGCCGCCGGCCGAGACCCGCGAGATGATCAAGACCGGCGGGTTCGACGCGGTGTGCTTCACCTCGAGCTCGACCGTGCGCAACCTGGTCGGCATCGCCGGCAAGCCGCACGCCCGCACCATCGTGGCGTGCATCGGGCCGAAGACGGCGGAGACGGCCGCGGAGTTCGGGCTTCGGGTCGATGTGCAGCCGGAGACCGCTGCGGTCGGTCCGCTGGTCGACGCGCTGGCCGAGCATGCCGCTCGGCTGCGTGCCGAAGGGGCGTTGCCGCCGCCGCGCAAGAAGAGCCGACGCCGCTAAACGGAAGCCGTTACATGTCGTTCCCCAGGCAGCGTCCGCGCCGATTGCGCTCAACTCCGGCGTTGCGCCGATTGGTGGCCGAAACCACGGTGGAGCCAAGGCATTTGGTGCTCCCGATGTTCGTCGCCGACGGGATCGACGAGCCACGGGAGATTGCCTCCATGCCCGGGGTCCATCAGCACACCCGCGACTCGCTGCGCCGGGCCGCCGAACAGGCTGTGGCTGCCGGCGTCGGCGGTCTGATGCTGTTCGGGGTTCCGCGTGAGTCGGACAAGGACGCTCTCGGCTCGTGCGGGGTGGATCCCGACGGCATCCTCAACGTGGCGCTGCGCGACCTCGCCAAGGACCTCGGCAACGACACCGTCCTGATGGCTGACACCTGCCTCGACGAGTTCACCGACCACGGGCATTGCGGTGTGCTGGACGCCCGGGGTCGGGTCGACAACGACGCCACCAACTTGCAGTACGTCAAACTTGCTGTCGCCCAGGCCGAATCGGGAGCCCACGTGGTGGGGCCCAGCGGCATGATGGACGGTCAGGTGGCGGCCATCCGCGACGGTCTCGATTCGGCCGGGTTCACCGACGTGCTGATCCTGGCCTACGCCGCGAAGTTCGCCTCGGCGTTCTACGGACCGTTCCGCGATGCGGTGGCGTCCAGCCTGCAGGGGGACCGGCGCACCTATCAGCAGGACAGCGGCAACGCGCGGGAAGCGTTGCGCGAGATCGTTCTCGACCTCGACGAGGGGGCCGACATCATCATGGTCAAGCCGGCGATGGCCTACCTGGACGTGGTGCGAGCGGCCGCCGACGTCTCCCCGGTTCCGGTTGCCGCCTATCAGGTGTCGGGGGAGTACGCGATGATCAGCGCGGCCGCGGCCAACGGATGGATCGACGGGCGCGCCGCTGCGCTGGAGTCGCTGACCAGCATCCGGCGCGCGGGCGCCGACATCGTGCTGACCTACTGGGCCGCTGACGTCGCGGGCTGGCTGTCGTGACACATCAACATCAACAGCCGCCCACGGCTCACACGCGTCCCGCCGACGTCGATACCGGCTTCTGGCTGTGGCTCATCGCCCTGCCGCTCATGGTCATCGGCTACCTCGTCGACGCGTATTTCACCGCGAGTAAGCATTCGTCGTTCTTCGTCATCGGGATCACCGTGTTGTTCGCGGTGACGGTGTCGGCGGTGGTCGTCACGTTCCTGTTCTTGATGCGGTCCGGCTATCGCTGGACCCGGACGGTACTGACCGGTGGCGGCGTGGCCAGCGTCATCTATACCGCGGCCAGCCTGTTCAGCACCGATCGGGAGACTGTGCAAGCGGTCGTCTTCGCGGTCACCGGCATCATCGGCTCGGTGTTGATCATGGGGGGCGCGTACCTGCTGCACCGGCCGGACGCGCACGGGTTCTTCAGCAAGTGACCCGATAGGCTGGCCCGACCATGACCGCAACCCAACCCCGGCCACGCCTTGTCTCGATCGCATTCTGGTGCTGGCTGGCGGGGGCCATCGTGCTGATGTTGGGCGGCCTGCTGCTCGTGTTCTCCAACAGCCCGGTTCCGGTGTTCTTCCGCGGCGCCGGCGTGCTGTGGATCGTGGCCGGTGCGCTGTTGAGCTACATCGCAGGCCGGACCCGTGGCGGTGACACCCGCTTCCGGCGGGCCGCGGTGGCGCTCTCGATCGCGCTGGCGATACTGCTGGCGCTGTTCTCGGTGATGACCGGCGGCCTGGTGTGGCTGTTTGCCATGGTGCTGGTGTTCGTTCCCGCGGTGTTGATCATGCGACCCGCGGCCCAGGAGTGGTACACCCCGGAGTCCGATGTCTGACGATCAGCGCACCGAGCAGCCGGAGCGGCTGTTCTTCGAAACCGGCGCCAGCTGGTACTGGCTGGTCGCCGGGCCGGTGTCGGCGATCGCGATGCTGCTGATCCAGATCAAGGGCGGGGCTGGATTCCAGCCGTTCGTGCCGCTGATTTTCCTGGTGCTCGTCACCGGCTTCCTCTACATCCAGGTCAAGGCCGCCCGTATCCACACCAGCGTGGAACTGACCCGCGACGCCTTGCGCCAGGGCACCGAGGTCACCAAGCTGACCCACATCGTGCGGGTGTTCCCGCCTGCTGAACATTCGGTGAAATCGCGTGAGCCGCTGGAGAAGTGGCAGACTTCGCGGGCGCTAGGAGAGTTGTCCGGGGTGCCCCGCGGCCGGACCGGCATCGGCGTCGAGCTCACCGGCAAGCGCACAGCGCAAGCCTGGGCGCGTAACCATCGCGCTCTGCGTGCCGCGCTGACCGGGTTGGTCGAGGGCGAGACGGTGGACGCCTCGTGAGGCACATCGTCCAGTTGGTCCTGGCCGCACTGGCGCTGGCCGGCGCCGTGGTGACCGGTTTGGCCGCGCGCAGCGTGGCGGTCGTGGCACCGGTCACCGACGGTCAGCCCTCGACGACGTCGGCGGTCTTCGACCCGCCGCTGATGATGCTGACCTGGTTGCTGGTCACCCTGGCCGGGGTGTTCACGGTGCTGGGTGTGGCCGGCCTGATGCGGGCCAGGCGGGCCCGCACCGCCGTAGCGCTCAGAACACCCGAGTCTGTCCCTCCAGCACTGGAACCGTCGTAGGCAGCTTGTAAGTCTCGACGCCGTTGCGCCACATCACGGCATCACGGGCATGCTCGGGCAGGTGCTTGACCAGCCAGCGCGGGTCGTCGAATGTCCAGTGCGGGTAGTCCGAGGAGAACAGTAGGATCTTCTCGCATTCCATCCATTCGAAGGCCCGCAGCAGTTCGGTCTTGTCCTCGGGATAGTCCAGCGGCTGGGTGGTGAACTTGATGTGGTCTTTGACGTAGTCGCTGGGCTTGCGCGTGATGTCGACCCACGATTTGCGCGCGTCGTAGATGGCGTCCATCCGCCACATCAGCGGCAGGATCCAGTTGAAGGCGTGCTCGACGAACACGATCCGCAACGTGGGGAACCGGTCGAAGACGCCGTCGAAGATCAGGCTCATCACCTGATTGGCGGCCAGCAGTGAGTAGCTGACCATGAAGTCGTGGTTGTAGCTGGGGAAACCGACCGGCGGGATCGGCAGGGTCTCGAACTTGCCCCGGCCGAGGTGGCAGCTGACGGTGATGTCGTGCTTGGTGGCGGCCGCCCAGATCGGGTCGTATTTTGGGTCACCCCATGACGGCCGGGGTTCGGCCTTGATCAGGATCTGCGACATGTAC
Source organism: Mycolicibacterium aromaticivorans JS19b1 = JCM 16368 (assembly GCF_000559085.1). NCBI lineage: Bacteria > Bacillati > Actinomycetota > Actinomycetes > Mycobacteriales > Mycobacteriaceae > Mycobacterium > Mycolicibacterium aromaticivorans. The sequence goes on from NZ_JALN02000001.1 coordinate 3,419,832, forward strand.
GGGTGGCCGGCCCACTGCTCGATCTCGCGGGCCGCCCCGGCGGGATCTTCGATCGCCACTGTGATCGAGCCGCGCCACCGCTGATGCCAGTTGTTGCGGCCGTCCAGCCAGTGTTCGTCGAGCCAGCGGTTGGTCGCGATGGCCGAAGCCTGCGCCGCGTCGGCCAGGCGCGCCCCGGGAGCCAGCGGTTCCAGGATGCAGATATCGGCACCGGCATCCATGACGAGTTGACGAAACGCCAGATCAGGGTCGGTTCCGGCGAACTCGCCGTCGGGCGGGAAGGTATCGGTGCGCATCGCGTAGGCGTGCGCGTAGTCGGGGGCGTCGTAGTAGATCTGCTCCCCGATGGGGTGGGAGAGGAAGTACTTGGTGCGCCAGGGCTCGGGTATGTAGTCGATCAGCACCCCGCGGCGCGGTACCGGGTGGACGTCGGAATCCACGCACCGCACGGCGATGTGTTCGGTCGGTGCTGACCGCGCCTCGATGTGGGTCAGAGTCATCCGGGTCATCTCTTCGTCGTCGGTCTCTCCAGTGTCCCACTCCAAGCCATCCAAATCGGGCCGAAAATCGAGTAGTCGGCTACGGATGTCCTCGCGCGGTCGGTGGCCCAGAGTTGGAAACGGGGAGCGAGGAGGCGATGTGGGGCGCACCGGCGATCGGTCGTCCGAGTTCTCCCCCGTGCCCCCGACCCTGCACGGGCAGCTGTTCATGCTCGCGTTCGATCCTCGGAGCGGTCGGTTCGACGGCTACGATCCTCAGCTCTTCGGCTTTGCGCTGCGGGCCGCGATGCTGACGGACCTGCATCTGCGCGGTTTCCTGGTGGAGCGTGCCGGCGCGCCGGTCCCGGCCCGGGCGGCCAGTCCCGATGATCCGATTTTGCGTGCCGAATTCGCCCAGGTGGGCGTTCACAACCGGGCGACTTGGGCGCACTTGATCGCCGACAACCGGCACGAAGCGATCACCGCGGTGCGGGAACAGCTGGTCGACCAGGGCTGGCTGCGCACTCGGCAGCAGCCCGGTGCCCCGGTGTCCGACGCGGGCCTCGAGCCGTTCGACCAGTGGCGGGTCCGCACCTTGGCGGACGCGGCGCGCGGGGCGCTGCGAAACGCTGTTGTCGGCCTTCCGGCGGAGCCGTGGCCCGTGGCGTGCGGATTGCTCGCGGTGATGGCCGAACTGCCTGTCATGGGCGAGTTCTCCGCCGAGGAGCATGGCCGGGGTCGTCTTGACGGGTTGGCGGTCGGCGGTCTGGTGCCTGTCTCGGGGTTGATCGAAACGATCCGGGAGCGTCGCGGGGGCAGCTGTCCGGGGTTGATGGGCGGGTCATCGTGACGGCCGGACGGCCTCGGCACCTGTCGTCGGTGCCCCCGCCGGACAGCTCGGACGACGATCCCGACCCGCCGGACCAGGAGGATCCCGAACCGCCAGACGACGAGGCCGGCGTGCTGTTGTGGTGATTCAGGAGACACTGGACAAGATACCCCCTAGGGGTATCATCGGGCTTATGGCGACGACCGACCTTCAGTTGACCGGCATGAGCTGCGCGTCCTGCGCGGCCCGTATCGAACGCGGCCTCAACGATCTGGACGGCGTGCAGGCCACGGTGAACTTCGCCGTCGAGCGCGCACACGTCGAGCACGGCCCACAGGTCTCAGAACGCGATCTGATCCACGCCGTGGAATCCAGCGGCTATCACGCATCGGTGGTGGACCACTCCGGCCACGGCGACGACCACATGAACCACGACGTCCCGAGCGAACAGCTGCGCCCTCGGCTGGTCGGCTCGGCATTGCTGGCGGTCCCGGTGGTGGCGCTGTCGATGGTGATGCCGTGGCAGTTCCCGGGATGGTTGTGGGTGGTGTTGGCGCTGACAACCCCGATCGTGGTCTGGGGCGGCTATCCGTTCCACAAGGCCGCCCTGAACAGTGCGCGCCACGGATCCTCGACGATGGACACCCTGGTATCGATCGGCACACTGGCCGCCTACCTGTGGTCGCTGTATGCGGTGCTGACCGGCGCCGCCGAGCACGGGCACGGCCACGTCTACTTCGAGGTCGCGGCCGCGGTGACGGTGTTTCTGCTGGCCGGCCGCTATGCCGAGGCCAAAGCCAGGCGGTCGGCGGGAGCGGCGCTGCGGGCGCTGCTGTCGCTGGGCGCAAAGGAGGCAACCGTGCTGCGCGACGATGCCGAGGTGCGAATCCCAGTGCAGGACTTGAATGTTGGTGACGTCATCGTCGTGCGACCAGGAGAGCGGGTGGCCACCGACGGCGTGATCGTCGACGGTGCGTCGGCGCTGGACACCTCGGCGATGACCGGGGAGTCGGTGCCCGCCGACGTCGGCCCGGGTGACGAGGTACTCGGCGGAGCGGTCAACACCTACGGCCGAATGCTGGTGAGCGCCAAGCGCGTCGGTGGTGACACCCAGCTCGCGCGGATGGCCAGGATGGTCTCCGACGCACAAAGCGGGAAGGCGTCCATCCAGCGGCTGGCCGATCGGGTGTCGGCGATCTTCGTGCCGGTGGTGTTGGCCATCGCGGCGGTCACACTGGTTGCCTGGCTGGTGGCCGGCGGGTCGGCCACGGAGGCGTTCACCGCGGCGGTCGCCGTGCTGATCATCGCCTGCCCGTGCGCACTCGGCCTGGCGACACCGACCGCGATTCTGGTCGGCACCGGCCGCGGCGCTCAACTCGGGGTGTTGATCAAGGAGCCCCAGGTTCTCGAAACCGTCACCGGCATCGACGCCGTCGTCCTCGACAAGACCGGCACGGTGACCACCGGCTCGATGGCCGTGGCGGCCGTCGAGACCGAAGCCGGCACCGACGCCGACGCGGTGCTGGCTCAGGCGGCCGCGGTCGAATCCGCGTCCGAGCACCCGGTGGCCGCGGCGATCGTCGCCGCCGCCCGGGAGCGGGGCCTGACCGTTCCCGCGGTCCATGACTTCGCCAACGACCCCGGGACCGGCGTCAGCGGCGTCGTCGGCGGCGTGCGGGTGCGGGTGTCCCGCGCCGCCGAGCAGTCAAACGACGGGCGCACCAGCGTCGAGGTCCGCGCCGACGGCAGCCGCCGTGGGGTGATCCGGTTGGTCGACGCAGTCAAGCCGACCAGTGCGGAGGCCATCGCTGAGTTGAAGGCCATGGGCATCACGCCGATTCTGCTGACCGGCGACAACACCGCGGTTGCCGCGCGGGTGGCCGCCGAGGTCGGCATAGCGGCCGAGAACGTCATCGCGGGCGTGCTGCCCTCGGAGAAGGCCGACGCCATCAGCCGATTGCAGGCGCTGGGGCACAAGGTCGCGATGGTCGGGGACGGGGTCAACGATTCGGTGGCATTGGCCACCGCGGACGTAGGCATGGCGATGGGCACCGGGACCGATGCGGCGATCGAGGCCGGCGACATCACGCTGGTCCGCGGGGACCTGCGCACTGTCCCGACCGCACTGCGGCTGTCGTCGCGCACCCTGCGGATCATCAAGCAGAACCTGTTCTGGGCGTTCGGCTATAACGTCGCGGCCATCCCGCTGGCGGCGCTGGGCCTGCTGAACCCCATGATCGCCGGCGCGGCCATGGCGTTCTCCTCGGTGCTGGTGGTGACCAACAGCCTGCGCCTCAAGCGCTTCAGTTGACTCCTCCGCGAAACCGACGATTCGCAGAAGAACTGCGAGGCGAGACCTGCATTTCGTGAATCTCGGCGACGGGGTGACGCTCGTCACGAACCGGTTGGTACAAAGTGCGAAATCTGTAACACTGTTGCACATGACGGAACTCGCCGAATCTGACTCCGCGACCGACGCCCTGCCGCTGGGCCCGCAGTCACTGGTGTGGCGCTACTTCGGCGACAACCGGATGTTCCTCATCGGCCCGCGTCCGGCGGTGCTGCAGAACATGCTCGCCGAACTCGGCCAGGGTGTGCTCGACCATTCGGTGTGGTTCGCCGACACCGCGGCCCGGATCAAGCGCTCGTTGCCGCCGATCTTCATGACCGTCTACGGCAGCGAAGACGACAACGCCGGCGTCAGCGTCCGCGACTTCCACCACAACATCAAGGGCGATATGCCTGGCCCACCAGGAAAGGCCGGCCGCTACCACGCGCTGGATCCCGACACCTACTACTGGGCGCACGCCACCTTCTTCGATCAGGCGCTGTACTTCGCCGACACCTTCGTCAAGCGCCTCTCGCGCGAGGAGAAGGAGCAGATGTATCTGGAGTCCAAGACCTGGTATCGCCGCTACGGCGTCAGCGACCGCCCGATGCCCGCCGACTACGCCGAGTTCGAGCGCTACTGGGACCGGATGATCAACGAGGTGCTGGTCGCGCATCGAACGGCCGTTTACGGCGTCGGCTACGTCACCAAGGGATTCCCGCGGCCCAAAGCCGTCAACCCGATCGTCTGGCGGCTGGTGGCACCGGTCTTCAACCCCATCGCGGCGTTTCTGACCACCGGGGGGATGCCACCGCGCACCCGCGAGATCCTCGGCCTGCCATGGAGTGATCGCAAGGAGCGCAATTACCAGCGCTTCGCGGCGTTCTGGCGCTCGCGTCCGGTGAACTGGCTGTGGGATCATCTTCCGATGAATGTCCGCTACAACCGCTACGCCGCAAAGGGTTTCGCGCAGGCAGGGCATGCCTGACCAGTCGACCGAAGCGATACTCGACGCCGCGCTCGTCGAGTTCGATCGTCATGGCATCCGCCGGGTTGCCCTTGATGACGTCGCCCGCCGGGCCGGGGTGAGCCGGACGACGATCTACCGTCGCTTCGCCAACAAGGACGACCTGGTGGCCGCGGTGATGGACCGGGAAAACCTACGGTTGTTCCACGACATCGCCGAGGAATTGAAAACCGCCCGCCCGCAGTCGAATTACTACGTCGAAGCGTTCACCCAGGCGATCCTGCGAACCAGACGGCACCGGGTGCTCAACCGCATGGTGGTCGACGAGCCGGCGCTGACGCTGGAACTGGCCCGGTTGCACTACGGTGCCGCGGTCCAGCGGATCGAGGCGGCGCTGCGGGTGATCTTTCCGCCCGGCTTCGCCGACCGGATCGGGCCGCAGGCCGTCCATGAGCTGGCCGACAACATCTGGCGCTACGCGTTGATGGCGATGCTGTTGCCCAGCCCGGTTCCGCTCGAAACTGCCGACGATATAAGGGCTTTCGCGACCAAGCACTTCCTGCCCAGCCTGCCCGATGAGCTGCGGGTAGTACCGGTCTAAGTACCGGCTGGGCAGTCCAAGTCCACATACGCCACGGGCGCTGCCTCGTGGACACCGGTGACGGTGCACTGGGACAGCCCACCGCTCGGCTGACCGTTGAATTGGACCTGGTAACCCTGGGCCTGCAGTTCGCTGACGATATCGGGAGCCGATCCGGTTCCAGAGGACACGACGTGGGCAATGCCGACGAGTGCTGCTGCAATGAGGTTGGTGTACATACCGTTAGATATGCACCCAGGTTACAGCTCTCAGGTCGTCCGGGGTGGTGGTGCAAGAACCTCCACGAGCCCGTTGCGCTCGCGGACTTCGAAGTGCGGCAACGGGTTCGGTGCTATCGGAAGGGCATGCGTAACCACCATGCCGGCCGGTGAGAACGACGTCGAGTGGCACGGACAGCGCAGCCGGTCATCGCCCTGGTCGAACCACAGCTTGCAGCCCTGGTGGGTGCACACGCCGGACACCGCATCGACCCGGCCGTTGACCCGACGCACGAATCCACTGACTGCACCAAGGTCGAACGCGTGCACCGCCCCCTCGGGCAGGTCCCCGCTGGCGGTCACGGTCTGCCAGGACCCGTCGGTGGGTACCAACTCCGCGTCGGCGACTTGTTCTTCGTCGGTCTGCGGTCGGATCACCATCCGATCGACCGCAACCCCGGCGACCGCGGCGGTTGCCGCGGCGGAGGTGCCGACGATCACCTGTCGGCGGGTGGCCGACATTGTTCGCTTTGCCGGTGCTGTGCTCGTCGAAGTTGCCGGATCCGAGGACATGTCGGCGGCCAGCCGGGCTTTGAGCCCTTCGATGAACTCCGGTCGTGGTTCGCCGGCGTCTTCGCGGGCGGCGGTGAGGTCGATAGCGGTGCGCAGCTGGGCCGCCTCGAACTCGTCGGGGGTGAATCCCCGCGGCTGTCGGCCTGCCAGCATGTCGTCTATGTAGTGGCGAAGATCGCGGCGGGTCATGGCAGGGCCCCCTCGCTGATCTGTGCGGCCAGCCGCAACGCTCGATGCTGCAACACTTTCGCGTTCGCGACGCTGATGCCGAGCGTACTGGCCGCCTCCCGCACCGAACAGCCTTGGAGGAACCGCAGTTCCAGTACCCGTCGATAGTTGTCGGGCAGGGCGCCGAGAAGGGCGGCGACGCGCTGCGGAGCGGTGCTCGGCGCGGCGGGACCGAACGCGGTGGCCGGCACGTCCTCGATGGTGGTGATCTCGGTGCCCAGGGTGGCGCGCCAATGCGCGGCCAGCACGGTGCGGGCGGTGGCCCGCAGGTAGGCACGCACTTCGGCGATGCTGGCAGTCAAACGCAGCGGGCGCATCGCGGCCAGGAAGACCTCCGAGGTCAGGTCCTCGGCGTCGGCGCGGTTTCCCACCCGGCCGAAGATCAGCCGGTAGACCCACGTGACGTTGTCGTCGTAGACGGATTCCCAATCCGGATAGCGCGCTTCGGCGACCAGGCGAAGCTCGGGTCGCGGGCGTGGATCGTCGTCCGCCGCCATCATCGGTTGCCTTCCGCTCATCGATAAGAGATAGGCGGCGGGGTTACCCGACCGTCGGCGTGTAACCGCCGCCCTACCTCTTGATGAGACGGTCCGCGCCGCGGACTTGGTTCAGCCGAGGAGGCAGTTTTCATGCACCACACCCGCACCGCTCTGGCGTGCCTGGCGGTCGTCGTCGGCGCCGCAGCATGCGCCACACCGCCGAAGGCTCCGGCACCGACGGTCGACTTCGGGCCCAATGGCGGCACATCGGTCGGCATGCCGGGGATGTCGAACATGCCGGGAATGCCGATGCCTCAGGCAACGACAACCGTCGCCGCCCCGCCCGTCGCCGGAACGGCAGTGAACATCACGAATTTCGCGTTCGCACCGGCCACCCTGACCGTCAAGGTAGGCGACACCGTCACCTGGACGAACAAGGACGAGGAGCCGCACACCGTCGTCGCAAACGACGGCTCGTTCCACTCGCCGGGTCTGGACGCCAACGCCACATACAGCTTCACATTCACGAAGGCAGGCAGCTTCGACTACATCTGCAGCATCCACCCGTTCATGCACGGCACCGTGGTGGTGAGCGCATGACCGGCGACCCGCACCAGATGAGCAGACGCCAGCTGATCAGGCACGGCGCCTGGTTCGGCGCGGCTGTCGGGCTGGCGGTCGTCGGCGGCGAGGTGCTGTCCCACGTCGCGAGCGCCCCGGCCGCCACCGACACCCGGCCCACCCTGCGCTTCGCTCAGATCAGCGACAGTCATATCGGGTTCACCGGCGCCGCCAACGCCGACGTGACGGGATCGTTCGAGCGGGCCATCCGGCAGGTCAACAAACTCGGGTACACGCCCGATTTCGTGATCCACACCGGTGACCTCACACATCTGGCGACCCCCACCCAGTTCGACCAGGTCAACCAGATGCTGGGCGCTCTCAAGACCCCGCACGTCTTCACCGTGCCGGGTGAGCACGATTCGGTCGACGACGCCGGGCAGAAGTACCGGTCGGTGTTCGGGGCGGGCACCCGCGGTGACGGCTGGTACAGCTTCGACATCGCGGGTGTCCATGTCATCGGGTTGGTCAACACGCTGAACCTGAAGAAGCTGGGGCATCTTGGAGCCGACCAGCTGGAGTTCGTCGAGAAGGACGTGGCGCCGCTGTCGTCGGACACCCCCATCATCGTGTTCAGCCACATCCCGCTGTTCGCGATGTACCCCGACTGGGGCTGGGGCACCGACGACGCCACCCAGGCGCTGAGCTACCTGCGCCGGTTCTCGTCGGTGACGTGCCTTAACGGTCATGTCCACCAACTGTTTTCCAAGACCGAGGACAACGTCACGTTCTACAGCGCCACCACCACGGCCTACCCGCTGCCGCACCCCGGCGACGGGCCCGCCCCCAAGCCGCTGACCCTGCCCGCCGGTCAATTGCATGACGCCCTCGGCATCCGCGAGGTCAGCTACACCCGCGGCCAGAACGTGCTCGCCCTGAAAGAGGAGACCCTGCAATGACCCGTCTGCTGAATCTCGGAATCGCGGCGAGCCTGCTGGTGAGCGCGGCCAGCCACGGCTATCTCTACCTGCACGGATACTCCTCCATTCCGGCCATCGGGCGGGGGTTCCTGGTGCTGACGAGCGTCTTCGTCGCGCTGGCCATCCTGATCGCGGTCGGCGGGCCGGTCTGGTTGCGCGCGGTGGCGTTGATGGCCGCGCTCGGTTCGCTGGGGGCCTTCGTGATGTCGCGCACGATCGGGCTGCAGGGGTTCATCGAGCATGGCTGGCAGCCGGCGCCGCACGCGTTTATCAGCGTGCTGGCCGAGGCGATCACCGTGGCGCTCTGCGGGTGGTCGTTGGTCAGGAGCGGGTCAGCAGTACCGCGGACTCGAACGGCAGCATCCTGAAGAGTGGACGCCAAGCTCCTGAAACATGATGGGCAGCGTCAGTTTTGGGCATCACCCGCGGATTGCTGACGGCGAAGGTCCGTCCGTAGCGGGTGAGCCGCCCGCCGCCGGCCGCGGTGATGTTCTTGAGCCAGTCGCGATTGGGCCCGTAGGTGAGCAGGATCGCGATGCCGTCGTCGGTGGTGAACACGGTCAGCGGGGTGCGGTAGTGCGCGCCGGAGCGGCGTCCGACGTGCTCGAGGATCCCCATCGTCGGAACGAAGCCGGCCCACAATCGCTGCACCGGGTTGGTGACGTGCCGGTTGAACCTGGCCAGCCACTGCGGAAGTTGCATCACTCGATCCAACTCCTAGCCTGGGCGTACCTCAAGGCCCGTGGTGAGCGGACGAAGGTTTTGATCAAGATCGCGATGGCCACCGGCGTCTCGGGCAGCGAGACGCTGACAGTGACGGCCCGCAACAGCGGGCAGGAGCAGACAATTCCGGCGCTCACCGTCGAGGTCGACGGCGTCCGGTCCCTGGTGTCGACGCCCGGCGATTCTTCCCGCCTACCGCGCGAAAGCCGGCAAGGCGGCCGACGGGTACTTCACCAAGCTGCCCGACCTCGCCGACCACCCGGTGTTCAGCGTGACGCCGCTGTGAGGGTCAGGTTTAGGCCGCCACCGTCTGAATTCAACTCGATGACGTCAGGGCAACGGCGGCGAAGCTCTCCGACCAGCCGCTGTTGCAATGTGCGTTCTGCTGCAGCGCAACTCTCGCATGCGCCACCGAGGCGAATCGTCACTATGTCGCCCAGTCGCTCGGCGGTCACCGACCCACCGTGGGAGCGGACGAAGTCGCCGACAAATCCGTCCAGTAGGTCCCCGGTCACCCGTTCGAGAATCTCTCCGGGCGCCGGCTCGATCAACCATCCCGCCGGCTCCGCCAGTGCTGCTCGCAGTGCTGTCTGAATCGCGGGTCCGTAGTCACGCCACGACAAGCCCTCGCGTAGCCACAGCCAGACCCCGGCGTGCTCGACCAGTCCCTTGCTCAACGTTCCATCGGCAAACCGATCACCCAGGTCACCGGGTGCTCCCAGAATGCGTCCTGCGTCCATGCCTTCGGTGGGAGCCACCCAGCGCACTGCGTCGGGTTCACCGGTCACCCGTTCGGCGTGCAACGTGATCACCACACGGCCGCCACGATCGTCCGGGTCAGCAGCGCCAGCACCCACGCCAGGACGAACATGTACGCCCAGGCGATCACCGGCCACTTCCAGGTGCCGGTCTCCCGGCGCAGCACACCCACGGTGGACATGCACTGCAGGGCGAACATGAAGAACACCAGTAGCGCGGCGATCGTCGGTGCGTCGAACAACAGGCGGCCGGTATCCGGCCCGCTCTGTACACGCATGGAGTGCAGCGACTCGGCCGGATCATCGGGATCCTGGGCGGCGGCCACCTGGCCCAGCGTGGCGACGAAGGTTTCTCGCGCAGCCAGCGAGGACAGCACACCGATATTGATCCGCCAGTCGAAGCCCAACGGCCCGAACACCGGCTCGATCGCCCGGCCGACCGACGCGCCATACGAATGGTCCAGCACATAGGACGACACCGCGGCATTGTCTCCGGCGTCGACCCCGGCGGCGGATAGCTCTGCGTCGTGACGAAGCGGCAGGTTGAGCAGGACCCACAGCAGCACGGTGGTGACCAGGATGATCGACGACACCTTGCGTAGGAACGCCGACGCGGCGGTCCACACCTCGGCGACGACCGTCCGCAGCCTCGGCAGCTGATAGGGCGGCATCTCCATGTAGAACGGCAGCGCCGGGGTTCCGCGGGAGGTGATCCGTTTGAAAACCGCCGCGACGGTCATCGCAGACACCGCGCCCAACAGGTACAGCACAAACATCAGTACGCCCCGGGCGTTGAACGGACCGGCCCGTTCATCGGCCCCGAGCAGCATGCTGACCAGCAGGATGTAGACCGGCAGCCTGGCCGAGCAGGTCATCAACGGAGCGGCCATCATCGTGGCCAGCCGATCCTTGGCCGACGGCAGGGAGCGGGTCGCCATGATTCCCGGGATCGCGCAGGCCACGGAGGACAGAAGCGCCACGAACGCCCGGCCTTCGAGTCCGGCACGGGCCATGACCCGGTCCATCAGGAACGCTGCCCGGGCCAGGTATCCCGTACCTTCCAGCAGCGCGATGAGGATGAACAGCAGCACAATCTGCGGTACGAACGCCAGCACACTGCCCACGCCGCCGATGATCGCCTCGGAGAGGAACGCGGCCAGCCAGGAGATGTGCACGTGGGCGGCGACGAGGCTACCGAGCCACCCGAAGAACTTCCCGACATCGTCTTGGAGCGGGGCCGCGACAGTGAAGATCGTCTGGAAGAACACGAACATCGTGAGCAGGAAGATCAGCGTGCCCGCCACCGGGTGCAGCAAGACGGCATCAATGCGCCCGGTGCGCCGGTCGAGATTCGGGACGTGGTAGCAGGCTCGCGTCAGGACCGAGTCCACCCACGCCGTAACCTCGTTGGTCTCGGTGGGCGGCAGCACCACGGGGGCGCTCCACGACCGGAAGCCGGCCATCGTCGAGCGCAGGGTTTCGACACCGTCGCGATGCCCGGCCACCACGGTGACGGCGGGAACACCGATGGCTTTCGACAGCGCTTTGACGTCGATCGTGCCGTTCCTACGGGCGAGGTCGTCGGTGAAGGTAAGCACCACACACGTGGGCAGTCCGATCTGCAGGATTTGGGCCAGCAACCCCAGTGACCGGCGCAGGGTGGTGCTGTTGAGTAGAACCAGCAGCGCGTCGGGCACGTCGACCCGGCTGTTGTGGTGGTCGGTGTCGAGGACGTCGACGACGATCATTTCGTCCGGGCTGATCGGGTCGAGGCTGTAAGTGCCGGGCAAGTCCTCGACGACGACGGTCTGGTGGTCGTCTAGGCGCATCCGGCCCTCGAAGCGCGCGACGGTGACGCCTGGGTAGTTGCCGGTCTTGGCGTGTAGACCGGTCATGGCGTTGAACAGTGTTGTTTTGCCCGAATTGGGGCTGCCGACCACGGCGAAGCGGGTAAGGCCCAGGTTGACTTCGGCGGTGCCACCGCCGTGGTGATGCCCGCTCACGTCACCGGTTCCACGTGGATGCAGCGGGATTGGGCGGTCCGTAGGGCGATCTCATAGTCGCCGACACGGAACACCACGGGATCGCGCAGCGGCGCGCGGCGCACCATCGTGACCTCGATACCCGGGACGATGCCCAGATCGAAGAGGCGGCGTGCAGTGCTGCCGGCGACGTCGTTCCCGTAGCCGATGACCTTGGCGCGGTCGCCGCGGCGGAGGTCGGCCAGCGTCATCGTCGCCGAGGTGCCCGATGCGCGAGCCGACGCCAGTTGACGGTGGCTCATGCGATCAGAAAGTGAGGACACCCTTAGGAGAATAGCCTTACCGTGCTGTGCGCTTTCTGGCTCCTACACCCTGTAGTTGAGCATGCCCGCAGTCTGGGACACTGGTGGCCATGAGCAGTACGGATCAGGCCGCCTCTACGGCGGCATCGGCCGGGCTGTTCGCCGACGCCTGCGCAGTCATCCCCGGTGGAGTGAACTCGCCGGTCCGGGCTTTCAACTCCGTCGGCGGCACGCCTCGCTACATCACCTCCGCCAAGGGCTACTGGCTGACCGACGCCGACAGCAACCGCTATATCGACCTGGTGTGCTCGTGGGGCCCGATGATCCTGGGGCACGCGCACCCGGCGGTCGTCGAAGCGGTGCAGCGCGCCGCCGCCGACGGCCTGTCGTTCGGGGCGCCGACGCCCGGGGAGACCGAGTTGGCTGCCGAGATCATCGCCCGGGTGAAACCCGTCGAGCGGGTGCGCCTGGTCAACTCCGGCACCGAGGCCACCATGAGCGCGGTACGCCTGGCCCGCGGGTTCACGGGCCGCTCCAAGGTCATCAAGTTCTCCGGCTGCTACCACGGCCACGTCGACGCGCTGCTCGCCGACGCCGGTTCGGGTGTCGCCACCCTGGGTCTGCCGTCGTCGCCAGGAGTCACCGGCGCCACGGCTGCCGACACGATCGTGTTGCCCTACAACGATGTCGCCGCCGTGGAGGAGTCCTTCGCGAAGTTCGGCGACAGCATCGCCGCGGTCATCACCGAGGCGTGCCCGGGCAACATGGGTGCAGTGCCGCCGCTGCCCGGCTACAACGCTGCGCTGCGGCGCACCACCGCAGAGCATGGCGCGCTGCTGATCATCGACGAGGTGATGACCGGGTTCCGGATGAGCCGAAGTGGTTGGTATGGGCTCGATCCCGTCGACGCCGACCTGTTCACTTTCGGCAAGGTGATGAGCGGTGGGCTGCCCGCCGCGGCATTCGGCGGCCGCAGAGACGTGATGGAACGGCTGGCCCCGCTGGGTCCGGTGTACCAGGCCGGCACCCTGTCCGGGAACCCGGTGGCGGTGGCCGCCGGGCTGGCCACCCTGCGCAACGCCGACGACGCGGTCTACGCCGCCCTTGACTCCAACGCGGACCGGCTGGCTGGCTTGCTCTCGGATGCGCTCACCGAAGCCGGTGTGGCCCATCAGGTTCCGCGCGCCGGAAACTTCCTGTCGGTGTTCTTCACCGACTCGCCGGTCACCAACTTCGCCGAGGCGAAGGCCAGCGAGACGTGGCGGTTCCCGGCCTTCTTCCATTCCCTGCTCGACGCCGGGGTGTACGCCCCGCCGAGCGCCTTCGAAACCTGGTTCGTCTCAGCTGCACTCGACGACGCGGCGTTCGATCGAATCGCCGACGCGCTGCCGACGGCGGCGCGCGCCGCTGCAGGAGCCAAGCAATGAGCGGCCGGACGCAAGCCGATGGGCCGGCCGCCAGCGGCCGGACCGTCGTACACGTCATGCGGCACGGCGAAGTCCACAACCCCGACGGCATCCTCTACGGGCGCCTGCCTGATTTCCACCTTTCCGATCGTGGCCGCGCCCAGGCCGAGGCGGTGGCCGGCTGGCTGGCCACCCGCGACATCGTCTACGTGGTGGCGTCGCCCCTTGAGCGCGCCCAGGAGACGGCCGCGCCGATCGCTGCGCACCACGGCTTGGCCATCGACACCGATGACGAACTCATCGAGTCGCACAACGTGTTTCAGGGTGAGAAGGTCTCACCAGGCGACGGGGCGCTGCGCGACCCGCGCAACTGGTGGCATCTGCGCAACCCGCGCACACCCACCTGGGGGGAGCCCTACCGGGAGATCGCCGAGCGGATGCGTCGTGCGGTGGAGCGGGCCAGGGTCAAGAGTGCCGGGCACGAAGCGGTCTGCGTCAGCCATCAGCTACCGGTAGAGACGCTGCGCCGGTCCATGACCGGTACTCAGCTGCACCACTTTCCGACCCGGCGGCTGTGCAACCTGGCATCGGTGACGTCGTTCTACTTCGATGGGAATGAGTACGTCGGCTGGGGATACTCGGAGCTCGCCGGGCGGTGAAGCGGCTGTTGGTCCTCCTGGTGGCGGCGACGGTGTTGGTCGGCTGCTCCACCGGTGACGACGCTGTCGCTCAGGGCGGCACATTCGAGTTCGTCGCCCCGGGCGGTAAGACCGACATCTTCTACGACCCGCCGAGCAGTCGCGGAACCCCCGGGCCGTTGTCCGGCCCTGAGCTGATGGACACCTCGAAGACCGTGTCGCTGAAGGACTTCGAGGGCAAAGTCGTCGTGATCAACGTGTGGGGTCAGTGGTGCGGGCCCTGTCGGTCCGAGATCACCCAGTTGGAGCAGGTCTACGCCCAGACCCGGGACCTGGGCGTGGCGTTTCTCGGGATCGACGTGCGGGACAACGACATCAGCGCTCCGCAGGACTTCGTGGTCGACCGCAAGGTCACGTTCCCGTCGATCTACGACCCGGCCATGCGCACCATGATCGCCTTTGGCGGCAAGTACCCCGCCACGGTGATCCCGTCGACCGTCGTGCTCGATCGACAACATCGGGTCGCCGCGGTGTTCCTGCGCGAACTACTGGCCGAGGACCTGCTGCCTGTGGTGCAGCGGCTGGCCGCCGAGCCGAAAGCGGGCACACCATGACCGGTTTCGCGCAGACCGCCGCCGCGGGCCCGCTGCTGCTTGCATTGGGCGTCTGCATGCTTGCCGGTTTGGTGTCGTTCGCCTCGCCGTGTGTGGTTCCGCTGGTTCCCGGCTATCTGTCCTACCTCGCGGCGGTCGTCGGTGTGGACGACACGTCCGGTCCGGTGGCCGTGCGGACGCAGCGCCTGCGGGTGGCCGGCTCGGCGCTGCTGTTTGTCGCCGGCTTCACTTTGGTGTTCGTGCTCGGCACGGTGGCGGTGCTGGGGATGACCACCACCCTGATCACGAATCAGCTTGTGCTGCAACGTGTCGGTGGGGTGCTGACTATCGTCATGGGTCTGGCGTTCATCGGCTTCATCCCGGCCCTGCAGCGTCAGGCCCGGTTCACTCCGCGCCGGTTCGCCGGTGTGGCGGGGGCACCGCTGCTCGGCGCGGTGTTCGGGCTGGGCTGGACTCCGTGCCTGGGTCCGACGCTGACCGGGGTCATCACCGTCGCCTCGGCCACCGACGGCGCCAGCGTCGCCCGCGGTGTCGTCCTGGTGATCGCCTACTGCCTGGGCCTTGGCATCCCGTTCGTGGTGTTGGCGCTGGGATCCAGTTGGGCGGCCAACGGTTTGGGCTGGCTGCGCCGGCACACCCGGACCATCCAGATCGTCGGCGGTGTGCTGTTGATCGCCGTCGGACTGGCCCTGGTCACCGGGGCATGGAACGACTTCATCTCCTGGGTGCGAGACGCCTTCGTCTCCGACGTGAGGCTGCCGATATGACGACCGCCCCGCCGCGAGCAGACACAAAATCGCCCAAAACAAGGGGGTTTGGGTCGATTTTGCGTCTGCTCGGCAGGCCGATCCGCATCCTCTGGCGGGCGCTGACCTCCATGGGCACCGCGTTGGTGCTGTTGTTCCTGCTCGCCGTCGCCGCCGTCCCCGGTGCGCTGCTGCCGCAGCGCAGCTTGAACGACGCCAAGGTCGAGCAGTACATCGCCGAGCACAACATCATCGGGCCATGGTTGAACCGCCTGCAGTTCTTCGAGGTGTTCTCCAGTTTCTGGTTCACCGCGATCTACGCGCTGTTGTTCATCTCGCTGGTGGGTTGCCTGACCCCGCGGATGATCGAACACGTCAAGAGCATGCGTGCCGTGCCGGTTCCGGCCCCGCGCAACCTGTCCCGACTGCCCAAGTACGCCACTGCCGAGGTGGTCGGTACGCAAGAGTCGGTCGCGGCCGGCATATCCGAACGGCTCAAGGGCTGGCGACGGGTCACCCGCCACACTGACGAGGGCACCGAAATCTCCGCTGAGAAGGGTTACCTGCGCGAGTTCGGCAACATCGTCTTCCACTTCTCGCTGCTCGGCCTGCTGGTGGCGATCGCCGTCGGCAAGCTGTTCGGCTACGAGGGCAACGTCATCGTCATCGCCAACGGTGGCCCCGGTGTCTGCTCGTCCTCGCCGGCGGCGTTCGACTCGTTCCGGGCCGGTAACAGCGTCGACGGCACGTCGCTGTACCCGATGTGCCTGCGAGTCAACGACTTCCAAGCCCACTACCTGCCCAACGGGCAGGCGCTGTCGTTCGCGTCGAACATCGACTACCAGGCCGGAGACGATCTGGCCGCGGGCACCTGGCGGCCCTACCGTCTCGAGGTCAACCATCCGCTGCGCATCGGCGGCGACCGGGTCTACCTGCAGGGCCACGGCTACGCCCCGACCTTCACCGTCACCTTCCCGAACGGGCAGAAGCGAACCCAGACTCTGCAATGGCGACCGGACGATCAGCACACCCTGCTGTCCTCGGGGGTGATCCGCGTCGACCCGCCCGGCGGCATGTACCCCGACCCCTCGGAGCGGCGTAAGCATCAGCTGGCGATCATGGGCCTGTTCGCGCCCACCGCCGAACTCGACGGCACCCTGCTGTCGTCGAAGTATCCGGCGGCCAACGACCCGGCGGTGGCCATCGACATCTACCGCGGCGACACCGGGCTGGACACCGGCCGACCGCAGTCACTTTTCACCCTCGACCCTCGGCTCATCGAGCAGAAGCGGCTGACCAAGGTCAAGCGCACCAATCTGAAGCAAGGTGAAGAGGTCAGGCTCGACGACGGCACCGTGGTCCGGTTCGACGGCGCCACCCCGTTCGTCAACCTGCAGGTTTCCCACGATCCCGGGCAGGTGTGGGTGCTGGTGTTCGCGATGTCGATGATGGGCGGTCTGCTGGTGTCGCTGATCGTGCGCCGCCGCCGGGTGTGGGCCAGGATTTCTCCTGTCGGCGGGCTGGGGGTGCCGCCCGGCGGAAGGCGAGGGGGAGAGCGCAGCGACCCGGGGATAGATTTGGCCTCGGGCGGTACGGTGAACGTCGAGCTGGGCGGTCTGGCCCGCACCGACAACTCCGGCTGGGGCAACGAGTTCGAGAAGCTCGCTGAACGGATGTTGGCGGACCTGCCGGAGCCGTCGAAAGAGAAGGTCTGAGCATGAACACCGAGCGAGAAGCGAAGCGGGATCGCGCATGAACACCGAGCACATCGACATCGGGTTGGCCCGCTACTCCGACTGGGCGTTCACCTCGTCGGTCGTCGTACTGGTCTTGGCGCTGTTGCTGCTGGCCGTCGAACTCGCCTATAGCCGCGGCCGCAAGGTCGAGGCCCGCGAGCTGGTATCGGCAGGAGTCGCGGCGGACAGTGATCGGCCCGGCGTCGTCGTCGAACAGCAGAAGCGCTCCGCCGACGAACGCATCGGCAAGGCCGGCCTGTCGCTGGTCTATCTCGGTATCGCGCTGTTGTTCGCCTGCATCGTGCTGCGCGGCCTGGCCACCGCCCGGGTGCCGTGGGGCAACATGTACGAGTTCATCAACCTGACGTGCTTCTGCGGTCTGGTGGCGGGCGCTATCGTCCTGCGCAAACCGCAGTACCGCGCGCTGTGGGTTTTCGTACTCGTTCCTGTGCTGATTCTCCTGACCGTCTCGGGCCGTTGGCTTTACACCAATGCGGCGCCGGTGATGCCCGCGCTGCAGTCGTATTGGCTGCCCATTCACGTATCGGTCGTCAGCCTGGGTTCGGGAGTATTTCTGGTCGCCGGTATGGCCAGCATCATGTTCCTGCTGAAGATGTCGCCGTTGGCCGCTGCGGGGCGCGAGGGCGCGCTCGCGCAAATCGTGCAGCGGATGCCCGATGCCCAGACCCTCGACCGAATCGCTTACCGCACCACGATTTTCGCGTTCCCGATCTTCGGCTTCGGCGTCATCTTCGGTGCCATCTGGGCTGAGGAAGCGTGGGGCCGGTACTGGGGCTGGGACCCCAAGGAGACGGTGTCGTTCATCGCCTGGGTGGTCTACGCCGCATACCTGCACGCCCGCTCGACGGCGGGATGGCGCGACAAAAAAGCCGCGTGGATCAACGTCATCGGCTTCGTCGCGATGGTCTTCAATCTGTTCTTCATCAACCTGGTGACGGTCGGCCTGCACTCCTACGCCGGAGTGAGCTGACACGAGCGTGCGCTAGGGTTCAAAGGACCCACGAATCACCACTCGACCCGAAACGATATGTCAGGGGGAAGTGCACGTGTCCACTCCTCATGGGTCCCGCCAGGGCCATGAATTAACTGATGCGACAACAGTATTCCGCACCGAACAGCGGTTCACCGATCCGGCGACCATCGCACCCGAATCCGAACCGGACTGGCTGGCGCCCACGCCGCCCATCGGCATCCCGATGGAGTCGCTGACCGCGGCCGCGCCGCTGTTCAACCAGTACGTCGCCGAGAATCCGGTGCCGTCCTACCGCCCGACGGTGCCGCCGACGCCGTATCCGGACCTGTCGACGAGCGCGCTGCTGCGCCAGGTGAAGCCGCCGCCATCCGGTGGCTGGCGCCGCTGGTTGTATCTGGCGTCCGGGAAGCTGATCAACGTCGGCGAGGGTCAGCGCGCCGCGCACCACACGAACCTCGTCGCACAGGTGAACCGTCCGCTGCCGGGCTGCTACAAGATCGCGCTGCTGTCGCTGAAGGGCGGGGTCGGAAAGACGACGATCACCGCCACCCTGGGCGGAACGTTCGCCACCATTCGCGGCGACCGGGTGATCGCGGTCGACGCCAATCCCGACCGTGGGACCCTGAGCCAGAAGGTGCCGCTGGAAACCCCGGCCACCGTGCGTCATCTGCTTCGCGACGCAGAGAAGATCGAGCGCTACAGCGACGTCCGTGGTTACACCTCGCAGGGCCCGAGCCGGCTGGAAGTGCTGGCGTCAGAAAGCGACCCCTCGGTGTCCGAGGCGTTCAGCGCCGCGGATTACGACAAGGCGCTTGCGGTGCTCGAGCGGTTCTACAGCCTGGTACTCACCGACTGCGGCACCGGGCTGCTGCACTCGGCGATGTCGTCGGTGCTGTCGCAGGCCGACGCACTGGTCGTGGTGAGTTCGGGTTCGGTGGACGGGGCGCGTAGCGCCTCGGCGACGCTGGATTGGCTGGACGCCCACGGCCATCAGGACCTGGTGCGGCGGTCGGTGTGCGTGGTCAACGCCGTCCGGCCGCGGGCGGGCAAGGTCGACATGCAGAAGGTGGTGGACCACTTCTCGCGGCGGTGCCGGGCGGTGTGCGTGGTGCCGTTCGACCCGCACCTGGAAGAGGGCGCCGAAATCGATCTCGAGCGGCTGAAGCCCAAGACTCGTGAGGCTCTGGTTCAGCTGGCCGCTGTGGTGGCCGACGGCTTTCCGGCCGTCGACGTCAACGAACGGTTCGGCTAGCGGGGGTTGTTGTCGCCGTGGCCGAGTCGCCACAGGAAGTCGGGATCGTCGTCGGGGCCGACGACCCTGGTCTTCGGCCGGTGCGCTTGGGCGCGAACCGCGCGCCAGCCGACGTAGACCGCGGCGGCGATGATCAGAATCAACAGCAGGTACAGCACGAAAACCTCCTTTGTCCGAATATACGCGCGTCGGTAGGCTCGGCGCGGTGTCGGACAATTCGGACAACAAGACCCCGGGCGCGGGCGGTCGCTTAGCGCTCGACGTCCTCGTGTACACCCTTGCGCGGATCGCCTTGGTGGTAGTTCTGACGGCGGCGATCTACTACCTCGGCAAGCTGATCGGGATCACCGAGTTCCCGCTCATCGTGGCGTTGTTGTTCGCGATCGTGCTTGCTCTTCCGCTGGGGATCTGGCTGTTGGCTCCGCTGCGCAAGCGGGCCACCGCGAGCATCGCCGCGGTCGATGAGCGTCGTCGCCGTGACCGTGAGCAACTGCAGGCCCGGCTGCGCGGCAAAGAGTCGACCGACTAGCCGAACGCCAGCGCCACCGCCACCGCGATCGACCAGACCAGCATCGTCAGGCCGGTATCGCGCAGCACCGGGATGAGCTCGCGGCCGCCGAGGCCGCGGCGTACCGGGCCGGCCGCGCGCAGGGCCAGCGGTGCGGCGATCAGGCCGACCGCACACCACGGCGTCGCGAGCATCAGGACCAGGGTCAGCACGCCGGCCACGGCCAGCATGGACTGATAGAGGATTCGGGTGTGGGCATCGCCCAACCGGACCGCCAAGGTGACCTTGCCCGCTACCCGGTCGGTCGGGATGTCACGCAGGTTGTTGGCCACCAACACGGCCGACGACAGCGCGCCCGTCGCGACGGCCAGCGCCAGGCCGACCCAGTCGACCCGCAGCGCCTGGGTGTACTGCGTGCCCAGCACAGCGACGAGGCCGAAGAACACGAACACCGCGACTTCGCCGAATCCCGCATAGCCGTAGGGCCGCGAGCCGCCGGTGTACAGCCACGCTCCCGCGATGCAGACGACACCCACCGCGATCAGCCAGGGCGCGCTGACGACGGCCAGCGCCAGTCCGGCGACCGCACCGACTGCGAGGCTGACGACGGCGGCGCTCAGCACCGCACGCGGTGACGCCAGCTTTGAGCCGACCAGTCGCAGCGGCCCGGCCCGGTCGTCGTCGGTGCCGCGGATGCCGTCGGAATAGTCGTTGGCGTAGTTGACCCCGACGATCAGTGCGAGTGAAACGGCAAGTGCCAGCAGCGCCTTCCACCACACGAAGGCGTCCAGCCAGGCCGCCGCGCCGGTGCCCGCGACCACTGGCGCCACCGCGTTGGGCAGAGTTCTGGGCCTGGCCCCTTCGACCCACTGCGCGATGCTCGCCATGCCCGCAATCGTCGCACGCAGGTCAGCCCGGTTGCTCAGGTGTGGTGCGGATACGAAGAGCCGATATTTGCTGATCGGGTGAGCGTTCCGCTTATCGGTGATAGCTGCCCGGGGCTGCCGGTTACGCTTCGCTGGATCGCAATGTTTCCGGCGTATGCCGACGATAAGCACATCAAACTAAAGTTCGGTGTTTTGCCGACGGGTCCATCTCGGAGGTAGCTGACGGCTGCGAGAAGGCCGGCCCCGGGGTCTGGCGGAGTCGGGACAACGTAGCACGTCAGCAAACAGCAACCGCTGAAGAGAAGACCATAGTGGTCCTGGGGTCTCGGGAACGCGGATCGCAGACTTGATCTGCGCGGGGCCGGGAGGCCCAGCCCTAATGGTTGCACGCTTAAATAATTCACGCGTCAAGAAGGTTTGCTGATAGACGGACGCATCGCGTTCACCTGCGACTCTCGCAGGCGTTGTGATTGCGAGCAGCGCCACAGAACTGACTGACCGGTAAGTTCCTTCAAAATACCGCCAACGCCCGATTTCGCCTCCGGTAGCTTTTGCCGAGTTCATTCCAGACCCCTCGACAGGAGTAATAATGCGCATTGCTGTGCGGTCGTCCATCGCATCCGGGGTGGCGCTGGTGGGCGCCGGTGCTGTCGCGTTCGCACCGATGCAACCGGTCGCGTCCCCGCTGTCGAACGTCCACCTTCCGTCGGCGTTCTCCAGCGTGCAGCTCACCGCGACCTTCGATCCCGTCACCCCATGGGTTGACCTCGTGACCGCCGCAGTGAACAACGTGGCGGGAATCGGACAGGACTGGCTGGCCGACCCGGCGCCCGCGCTGCGCCAGCTCGGAACCAACTTGTTCGGCTACGCCCAGACCACCGGCACGGCACTCGGCGGAGTCGCCACGGCCACCTATGACTACTTGACGACGACGGTGCCCCAGTCGATCACCACCGCGCTCCAGCAGATCGCCGCCGGCGACCTCTCCGGGGCGGCGGGCACGATCAACAACGCGCTGGGCACCGCGATCCTGACGATCGGTCTTCCGCTGTTCCCGGTGCTGGACATCCCCGGCAAGATGGCCGACAACTTTGCCGCCGTGATCAAGACGGTCACCGGACTCACGACGGTGCTGCCGGCTCTGATCGGCGTTCTCGGCCCGATCGAGGGTTCGATCCAGTCTCTCGGCGACAGCGGCCAGGCAGTGCTCGACTCGCTGGCCGCCGGGCAGACGGTCGCCGCGCTGAACGCCGCGGTCAATGCGCTCCCGAAGTTCATCGGTGCCGTCGTCAACGGGTACGAGGCGACTGATGGTAGCCAGTATCCGGGGCTGTTGTCGCTGCCGGACGTCAACGGCAACAACGCGGGGATCGCCTACACGCTGCTGATCTCGATCCCGAAGGCGATAGCCACCGCGCTCGGAGCCCCCGCCGCCCCGGCCGCGGCGGTGAAACCGGCCGCGGCGAGCGCGAAGGTTGTCGCGGCGGAGCAGCCGGCCGCAGTAGAGGGTGGGTCCGACCCGGCGTCGTCGTCCGCCGAGGCAGCCGATGCGGCGTCGGGCAGTGGCGCGTCGGTCACCGTGAAGGACGGCAACAAGGTGACCCCCGGCAAGGCCGGCGTCACGAGTGCGCGCGCCGCGAACGGGTCGTCCAAGCCGGCGGCGTCCGAGACCGCGGGTGGCAAGGGTTCGAGCGCGGGCGCCTCCGGCAAGGGTCACAGCGCGCGGCACGGCGCCGGCGGAGCCGACTAGTCCGACTTCACAAGTACTGACGAGGTAACGGCGGCCCCCGCGGCGACGCGGGGGACTCGCCATGTCGTTCCAGGCACGCGGAGGATCTGTGTCGACACGTCGACCGGGTGACGTAGGCCGTCGATTGGTTCAACAACGCCGCCACAGACTGGGCTTCGACGATGTCGAGGCCCACGCGTGGGTGCAGTTCGAGTCGGTCGCCATCGCATTGCACGGACTGGTCAATCGAGCCCTGCAGCACCACCACCAATTGAGCCTCGCCGACGTCCAATTGCTGACGCATCTGAAAAGTCATGGCCCCAGCCCGATGGGTGCTCTGGCCGAGATGCTGATGGTCACCCCGAGTGCGTTGACCCAGCAGATCCAGCGCCTCGAGCGCCGGCGACTGGTCGACCGGGAGGCGAGTAGCGACGACGGCCGCCGGGTGCTCGCGACGATCACCCGAGACGGGCTCCGCCTTACCGCCGCGTCGTTGGAGACCTACGCCCGCGTGGTGCGTACACACTTCCTCGACGAACTGAGCAGGAACCAGATGATTGCGCTCGGCGACGGCTGCCGGCGGATCAGCGCCCGGTTGAAGGCCGCCGATCCACCTGGCGAACCATCCGACAGCCAGTGACCGGCGAGATCGGAACTGCCTGCACAATGGTCCAATGCTCGGAGTCATCGGCGGCAGCGGTTTCTACACCTTCTTCGGGTCCGACGCGCGCAGCGTCAACCTGGATACGCCCTACGGTGAGCCGAGTGCGCCGATCACAGTCGGCCAGGTCGGCCAGCACGAGGTGGCCTTCCTGCCCCGGCATGGCCTGAGCCATGAGTTCTCGCCCCACACGGTGCCGTACCGGGCCAACATGTGGGCGTTGCGTGCGCTCGGCGTGCGCCGGGTGTTCGGGCCGTGCGCGGTCGGCAGCCTCACCCCCGAACTCGGGCCCGGCGCCGTCGTCGTCCCCGATCAGCTGGTCGACCGGACCCGGGGCAGGCTGGACACGTACTTCGACTCCGGTGGCATCCATGTCGGCTTCGCCGATCCCTACTGCCCGACGTTGCGCTCGGCGGTGACGGGGCTGCCCGGTGTGGTCGACGGCGGCACCATGGTGGTGGTGCAGGGGCCGCGGTTCTCCACCCGCGCCGAGAGCCAGTGGTTCGCGCGCGAAGGGTTCAGCCTGATCAACATGACCGGATACCCCGAGGCGGTGCTCGCCCGAGAGCTGGAAATGTGTTATGCGGCAATTGCTTTGGTGACCGACCTGGATGCCGGCGTGGATGTCGGGGCGGGTGTTCGCGCGGTCGACGTTTTCGCGGAGTTCGAGAAGAACATGGGGCCGTTCAAGCAGTTGGTGCTGGAAGCCATCGACCAGGTGGCCTCTGACCGCGTGTGCGAACACTGCCTTGCGCACGAAGGTGTCGAGTTGCCGTTCGACCTGCCGTGAGGATCCTGCTGACCGGCGCGGCCGGGTTCATCGGCAGCCGGGTGCGCGCGGCGCTGCTCGCCGGCGGGCACGAGGTGGTGGCGGTCGACGTCATGCTCGACGCGGCTCATGGTGCCGGGGCCGAGCTGCCCGACGACACACACCGTGTGGATGTGCGCGATGCGGATGCCTTGGCGCCCTTGCTGTCCGGTGTCGACGTGGTGTGCCATCAGGCTGCTGTGGTGGGGGCGGGGGTGAACGCCGCCGACGCGCCGTCCTACGGCAGTCACAACGACTATGGGACCGCGGTTCTGCTGTCGCAGATGTTCGCCGCAGGCGTGCAGCGGTTGGTCTTGGCGTCGTCGATGGTGGTTTACGGCCAGGGTGGATACCGGTGCCCCCAGCACGGCGCCGTCGAACCGCTGCCGCGCACCAGGGCCGACCTCGATGCCGGCGTGTTCGAGCATCGCTGTCCCGTCGGTGGTGAGGAACTGCAGTGGCAGCTGGTCGGTGAGGACGCACCGCTGCGCCCTCGCAGCCTGTACGCCGCCAGCAAGGCGGCTCAGGAGCATTACGCGCTGGCGTGGGCCGAATCGACCGGCGGATCGGTGGTCGCGCTGCGCTATCACAATGTCTACGGCCCCGGCATGCCGCGTGACACCCCGTATTCGGGAGTGGCCGCGATATTCCGGTCGTCGCTCGAGAAGGGCGAGCCGCCAAGGGTTTTCGAAGATGGCGGTCAAATGCGAGACTTCGTGCACGTCGACGACGTCGCGGCGGCCAATGTCGCGGCCGTGCACTCGCAGGCCGGCGGATTTCTGGCGGCCAATGTGTGCTCGGGGCGGCCGGTATCGATCATGACGGTCGCCACCCGGATCTGCGAGGCCCGGGGTGGGCCGGCGCCTCTGGTCACCGGCCAGTATCGCAGCGGCGACGTGCGCCACATCGTTGCCGACCCCGCCCAGGCTGCCGATCGGCTGGGCTTCCGGGCCCAGATCGACCCGGACCGGGGACTGCGGGACTTCGCCTTTGCGCCGTTGCGGGCGTGACCCGCGCCACAGCTTTAAATCCCTTCGCTCCGTGGGCAATTCATGGATGATGTCCGGGGTCCCCGGAACTGGTGACAATCGTCACCTTCGACCCGTGGAGGCCTGACTAAACCGCACCGCGATGGCAGAATCTGGATTGGTTCCAATTTAGCTATTCAAGGAGTGGTGACGATCATGGCTCTGTTGACAATCGGGGATCAGTTCCCGGCCTACGACCTCAAAGCGGTTGTCGGGGGTGACCTGTCGAAGGTCAACGCCCAGCAGCCCGACGATTACTTCATTCAGGTGACGAGCTCGGACAGCCCGGGCAAGTGGCGCATCATCTTCTTCTGGCCCAAGGACTTCACGTTCGTCTGCCCCACCGAGATTGCCGCGTTCGGCAAGCTCAACGACGAGTTCGAGGACCGCGATGCCCAGGTGATCGGGGTGTCGGTGGACAACGAGTTCGTTCACTTCCAGTGGCGGGCGCAGCACGAGGAACTCAAGAAGCTGCCGTTCCCGATGGTGTCCGATCTCAAGCGCGAGCTGGCCCTCGCGACCGGCGTGCTCAACGCAGACGGCGTCGCCGACCGTGCGACGTTCATCGTCGACCCGAACAACGAGATCCAATTCGTCTCGGTGACCGCGGGATCGGTGGGGCGCAACGTCGACGAGGTGCTGCGGGTGCTCGACGCGCTGCAGTCCGACGAGCTGTGCGCGTGTAACTGGAAGAAGGGCGACCCGACCATCGACGCCGGCGAGCTGCTGGCCGAGGCGGTCTGATCATGAGCATCGACGCCGTCAAAGAGGCGTTGCCCGAGTACGCCAAGGATCTCAAGCTCAACCTGGGCAGCATCGTCCGCTCGACCGAGCTGACCGAACAGCAGCTATGGGGCGCGCTCGTGGCGACAGCTGCGGCGACCAAGTCCGAGCGGCTGCTACGTGAGGTGACCGAGGACGCCCTGGACGTGCTGTCCGAGGAGGCGTATCACGCAGCGCTGGGCGCGGCCGCGGTCATGGGGATGAACAACGTCTTCTACCGCACCAAGTATCAGCTCGAGGGTCGGTACGACGATCTGCGGGCCGGTCTGCGGATGAACATCATCGCCAACCCGGGCGTGGCCAAGGCGGACTTCGAGCTGTGGTCGCTGGCCGTGTCGGCGGTCAACGGGTGTGCCCAATGCCTGACCGCGCACGAGGACGAGCTTCGTAAGGCCGAGGTGTCCCGGACGGTGATCTTCGAGGCGATTCGGCTGGCGTCGATCGTGTCCGGGGTCGCGCAAGCCCTGCTCACGGCTCAGGCGCTCGCTTCCGCCTGAGCAGAAAAGTGGCTCGACCCCTTTCCCAACCCGGTAGTTGGTCGGGACGGGGGTCGAGCGCATACTGGGCCGGTGAAGACTGAGATCTGCGACCAGTTCGGCATCGACTTCCCCCTGTTCGCCTTCAGCCACTGCCGCGACGTCGTAGCCGCGGTGACCAACGCGGGCGGCTTCGGCGTGCTCGGCGGCACCGCCTACACCCCCGATCAACTCGACCAGGAGCTCACCTGGATCGACGAGCAGGTGAAGGGCAAGCCGTACGGCGTGGACATCATCGTGCCCGCCAAATTCGAGGGCAAGGGCGAGAACCTGTCGTTCGGTCAGCTCGCCGACCGCATCCCCGAAGACTTCCGCGGCTTCATCAACGAACTGCTCGCCGCCCACGACATCGACATCAGCGATCAGCCGCGGATGGCCGCGTCGTCGCTGAGCGGGGACACCGGCGCGAGCCTGCTCGACGTCTCGCTGAGTCATCCGATCAAGTTGATGGCCAACGCACTTGGCGTTCCGCCGGACTACATGATCGAGGCGGGCAAGCAGACCGGCATCCCGGTCGCCGCGCTCGTCGGCGCCAAGGAGCACGCGATCAAACAGGTCAAGGCGGGCGTCGATCTGATCGTCGCGCAGGGCACCGAGGCCGGCGGTCACTGCGGTGAGGTGACCACTCTGGTGCTCATCCCCGAGGTCATCGAAGCTATCAAGCCGATTCGCGAGGTGCCGGTGCTGGCTGCGGGCGGGATCGTGACGGGCCGACAGATGGCCGCGTCCGTCGCCCTGGGTGCCGCCGGCGC
Organism: Mycolicibacterium aromaticivorans JS19b1 = JCM 16368; assembly: GCF_000559085.1. NCBI lineage: Bacteria > Bacillati > Actinomycetota > Actinomycetes > Mycobacteriales > Mycobacteriaceae > Mycobacterium > Mycolicibacterium aromaticivorans. The sequence continues at coordinate 3,446,898 of NZ_JALN02000001.1, forward strand.
GTGGACGGGTTCGGTGTGGTTGACCACTGAGGAGGCCGAGACGGCCCCGTATACGGTGCAGAAGTTCCTGGCCGCGACGTCGCGGGACACGGTCCGGTCGGCCGGTCGCACGGGAAAGCCGTCGCGCCAGCTGGTTTCGGATTGGACCGACGCGTGGGCACCGCATGAGGGCGGTCGCCAACCGCTGCCGCTGCCGCTGCAGAACATGATCGCCGAGCCGGTGTTGCGCCGGATCGACAAGCTTGCCGAGGGCGGTCATCCCGGTGCTCAGGCGTTGGCGACCTATTTCGTCGGCCAGGGCGTCGGACTGATGAACAAGGTCAAGCCGGCCCGCGAGGTGGTTCTGGAGTTCATCGAGGATTACCTGGCCGCCGCCGAGCGGCTCAGCAGGTCACTCGACGACTGACCTACAGCCCCTTCGGTGCGGCCTTCACCGCTTGCACGTCGGAGGGGTCGCCGGCGAAGTCGACGTGGGCCGGCCGTCCGGTCGCGAACAGCAGCAGCTCCTCGGCGGCACCGGTCACCGTCACGGCCGGGCCGTGGCCTGCGGTCAGCACGGTTTTGCCGTCCGGGGTCTTCAAGGTTACCCGGGCCGGCATCTTCGCCAGCGTGAGTCGGGCCATCATTCCCAACGTGCGCCGCAGCTTCCCGGCCAGTTCCGCGTCGAGCACCCGCGGCTCCCAATCCGGCTGGGCGCGGCGGATGTCCTCATGGTGGATGAACATCTCGGCGACGTTGGCCACCGAATCGACCAGCTTCAGCGGTGAGTAGAGCGGCGGCCCGGCGGCCACCTTGTCCACCAGTGCGTCCCATTGCGTCTGACCGGCCACCGCGTCCTGCACCTTGGCGGTGTGCCCGGCGAACAGCGGAATGAGGATGCCGGGTGCCGCATCCACGCGATACTCGCGAACCATCAAGTGCGCGGCGAGATCTCGGGCTGTCCAGCCTTCGCACAATGTCGGTGCGTCTGGTCCGACGTCGCGCAAGGCGGCAACGAGGGCGGCACGTTCACGCTGGGCTACGGACATCTCGATCTCCAGGGGTCGGCGACTGTCGACGTCCCACGCTACCGATCTCCGCGTGGGCGGCCTAACCCGGCCGGGCCGGACGGTGTCACTCCGACTTCGGCAGGCGGACCTCGAATCGGGCGCCGTGCGCGGTATTGTGCGCCGACAGCGTGCCGTGGTGTGCCTGCACCAACCCGGCCGCGATCGCCAGACCCAGGCCAGAGCCGCTGGGCAGCGACGAATCCTCGCGCGGCACACGGCCATTCGATCCGCGATAGGCGACGTCGAACACCCGCGGCAGGTCCGTCTCGTCGATCCCGACGCCGGTGTCGTCCACCCGCGCCCACGCCCCGCTCGCGTCGCTGCCGAGCGCCAAGGTCACCGCACCACCGGACGGGGTGTGCGCAATCGCGTTCGCCACCAGGTTGGACAGCGCCCGCACCAGCGCGCGATCGCTGCCGATGACCCGAACGGGGTCGGCCGGAACCGACGCGGTCAGGTGCACCCCGGCCCGCTCCGCGGCGATCTTATGGGCCGCGATCACGTCGTCGACGACCTCGTCGAGGGCCACCTTCTCGTATGGTGCGTGGACCGCTCCGGCGTTGATCTTCGACATCTCGAACAGGTCGTCGACCATCTCGGAGAGCCGAACCGATTCGTGTTCAATGTGTTTGGCCTGCACTCGCACCTCGTCGTCGCTGACCACTCCGTCGGCGATCGCCTCGGCAAGGGCGCGGATGCCGGCCAGTGGGGTGCGCAGGTCATGGCTGACGAACGCCACCAACCGGCGCCTGGACTGTTCGGCCATCCGCTCGGCGTCGTGAATCTCCCGTTCCCACACCGTGCGGCGGGCTTGATAGCGGGCCAGCATCACCGCCGCGGGCAGTGTCACGATCGCCACGATCAGCAGCACGACGGCGATCGGCGCGAACGTGCTGGTGATCATGAATCCGCTGGCACCCAGCACGCCGGTCAGCGTCGCCAGCGTCGGGATCAACACCAAGGCCACCATCGTGACCGTCATCGACCAGGACCGGGCCAGCCGGATCACCAACGCGCCCAGCAGGACTACCGGCAGCGAGCAGGCCAGCGCAAGTACCGAGATCTGGGCGAGATCATGCGGTGGCACGGTCACCGCCGCCGGCTTCACCGCGCCACAGGTACCCACGGCCCCAGACCGTTTGTACGCGGTGATGATCGCCGAGCTTGGACCGCAAGCGCTTGACGTGCACGGTGACCGTGGACAGGTCACCGAAGTCCCAATGCCACACCTGCTGCAGCAACTCCTCGCGGGAGAAGACGGTGTCGGTGTGAGTCAGGAAGAACAGCAGCAGATCGAATTCACGGTTGGTCAACCCCACCGGCTTGCCGTCGATCTGCACAGCACGTGCCGCTGTCGACACCGTCAGGTCACCGACGGTCATCTCCAGCGGGAGAGCAGCCGCGGGGGCTGGTGCGCGCCGCAACACCGAACGCACCCGCAGCGCCAGCTCGCGCGGGCTGAACGGCTTGGTCAGGTAGTCGTCCGCGCCGGCTTCCAGCCCCGCAATGCGGTCCTCTTCCTCGCCGAGCGCGGTCAGCAGGATCACCGGCACGCTGAAGTCGCCGTGCTGGCGCAGGTTCCGGCACAGCGACAGACCGTTGGGTCCGGGCATCATCACGTCCAGCACCGCGACGTCGATTCGCTGGGTGCCCAGCACCCGCAGCGCCTCGCTTCCATCGCCCGCCACCGCTACTTCCAGGCCGTCGCGCTCGAGGTATCGGCGCACCACGTCACGGACGACCGTGTCGTCGTCGGCGATGAGCACACGTGCGGGCATAGGAAAAGGTTAGCCAACAGCAGCCTTCACCTGCACCAACGTCACGATTTTGTCATTACCTCCCGCGCAGATTCGCCAATGCTCGCCTAGGTTGGCTCCTATGCCCGTATGTCCGGTCACGGTGGTGCTGCCCTGCCTGAACGAAGCGGATTCGCTGCCCACCGTGCTGGCAGCCATGCCGGCTGGTTATCGCGCTCTGGTGGTGGACAACAACAGCACCGACGGCACGGCGCAGGTCGCTGAGCAGCATGGTGCGGACGTGGTCCGCGAGGCCCGGCCGGGCTACGGGTCCGCGGTTCACGCCGGGGTGTTGGCGGCCACCACGCCCATCGTCGCGGTGCTCGACGGTGACGGTTCGCTGGACCCCGCCGATCTGCCGCGGCTGACCGCTGCGCTGGAGGGCGGCGCCGACATGGTGACCGGTCGGCGCCGGCCGCTGCCGGGGGTGACATGGCCCTGGCATGCCCGTTTGGGTACCGCGGCGGTGTGCTGGCGGCTGCGGACCCGGCATCGGCTGCCGGTCCACGACATCGCGCCGATGCGGGTGGCCAAGCGGGACGCGTTGCTGGCACTCGGCGTAGTCGACCGCCGTTCGGGGTATCCGCTCGAATTACTGGTCCGTGCCGCTGCGGCGGGATGGCGGGTGGTGGAGGTCGACGTCGACTACGGCCCGCGGGTCGGCGGTAAATCGAAGGTCAGCGGGTCGGTGCGAGGAAGCTTCACCGCCGCCGTCGACTTCTGGAAGGTCATTTCGTGACGCCGAGCCCGGGACCGATCCCGGTCACCGTGCTGGTGGTGGCCAAAGCGCCGATACCCGGGCTCGCCAAGACCCGACTGGCCGCGACGGTGGGGGACCGCGCCGCGGCCGATATCGCTGCCGCCGCGCTGCTGGACACCCTCGATGCGGTGGCCGCGACTCCGGTCACGGCTCGGGTGGTCGCGATGACCGGCGACCTGGACCACGCCTGCCGCGCCGCTGAGTTGCACGATCGGCTCGCCGACTTCACCGTGATCCCGCAACGCGGTGACGGCTTCGCCGACCGGCTGACCAATGCGCACACCGACGCCGCGACGGTTCGTCAGCCGGTGCTGCAGATCGGAATGGACACCCCGCAGGTCAGCACCGAGCTTCTCACCGCCTGTGCCCGCCGGCTGATGGACGCACAGGCCGTACTCGGAATGGCACGCGACGGTGGGTGGTGGGTGCTCGGCGTGTCCGACGGCGCGAGTGCCGGCTGGCTGCGCGATGTGCCGATGTCGCAGTCCGATACCGGCGCTGTAACGCTTGCCGCGCTGGAGCACACCGGTATTCCCGTGACCCTCGTCGAGGAACTGCACGACGTCGACACCGTCGATGACATCCCTGCCGTCCGCGCTGCCTGCTCGCCGTCGAGCCGGTTCGCCCAAGCCACCCGAGGACTGTGAATGTTGGGACAGCTGTACGACGACGCCCTCGACGGCGAACGATGTTGGTTGCGCCACGGCGACGGCCGCCGGCACCCGCTTCCGGTACGCAGCTGGCTGGGCGGTCAGGACGCCGACAGCGCGTTCGACGCGGCCATCGTGGCGCTGTGCGACGGGCCGACGATCGACTTGGGTTGCGGTCCAGGACGTTTGGTGGCGGATTTGATCCAGCGCGGTATTCCTGCCCTGGGTGTCGACCAGTCGGCGACGGCGGTGCGGCTCGCACGGCGTAGCGGTGCACCGGCGTTGCTGCGCGACGTCTTCGAGCCGCTACCGGGAACCGGCCGCTGGCAGACGGTGCTGCTGGCCGACGGGAACATCGGTCTGGCCGGTGATCCGCGCCGGGTTCTGCGCCGGGCAGCGGAGCTGCTGTGCGCCGGCGGTCGTTGCGTGGCCGAGTTCGATCCCGGCACAGTCGGGGTGCGGACCAGTTGGGTGCGGTTGGAGTCGTCGAACAACATCGGCCCCTGGTTCAAGTGGGCCTCGGTGGGTGTGGACTGCGCGGCCGCGCTGGCCGAAGAAGCCGGGTTGACGTTGGTCGGGATTCACCCGATCGGCGGGCGTGTGGTGGCTACACTCACGCTGACGTGACGCCGCAGATGGGATCCACCACGAAGGCCACTTCCTTGCGTGGTACAGCAGTGACGGCTCGGGTCGGGGTCGCCCTCGGTGTCGCCGTGGCCGTCTGCTTCGGCACGGGATTGATAAGCCACTTCATCCAGCATCCGCAACCGTGGTTTTTCTGGCCGACGCGCCCGGTCTGGCTGTATCAGCTGACCCAGGGCCTGCACGTCATCTCGGGCATCGCTGCGATCCCGCTACTGCTGGTCAAGCTGTGGTCGGTGTACCCCAAGCTGTTCGAACGGCCCATCGTCGGCGGCCTGACCCGGCAGATCGAGCGTGCGTCGATCCTGGTGCTGGTTGGGTCGATGATCTTTCAGCTCTCCACCGGCGTCATGAACATCGCGCAGTGGTATGCGTTCAAGTTCTTCTTCACCACCAGCCATTACGCGATGGCCTACGTTGCGGCCGGAGCCGTCCTGGTGCACATCGGGGTGAAACTGCCGGTGATCCGCCGGGCTCTCGGTGAACCTCTGGAGGAGCCGCCGACCGGTGAACTGCGGGTCGGTCCCAGCAGGCGCGCGGTACTGGCCGGCACCTGGCTGGCCGTCGGTGCAGCGACGATAGTCACTGCGGGGCAGACGATTCCGTGGCTGCGGCGGGTGTCCCTGCTGGCCCCGCGGTCGGGCGGCGGCCCCCAGGGTGTGCCGGTGAACCGGTCGGCGTTCGCCGCCGGGGTGCTGGGGAGCGCGCGCTCGCCGGACTACCGGCTGACCATCGTCAACGGTGGCGCCGTCACGGCGATGACTGTCGACCAGCTCGCGGCGCTGCCGCAAACCACCCACCGGCTTCCCATCGCATGCGTCGAGGGCTGGAGTGCCACGGCGGACTGGACCGGTGTCGTTCTCGCCGATCTACTCAGAGCCGTTGGCGCCAAGGCCGATTCCGATGTACGGATGATCTCGCTCGAACCGCCGGGCCCGTACTCGCGTACCGTGCTGCCCGCGCGGCACACCCGTGATTCCCAGACCCTGATCGCGCTGAAGCTCAACGGTCAGACCCTGGACCTCGACCACGGTTATCCGTGCCGGCTGATCGCGCCGACGAGACCGGGTGTGCTGCAGACGAAATGGCTGTCCAGAATTGAGGTGGTGGCATGACGTCGGCGCGGGTTTTCCTGGTGGTGCTCGGGCTGGCGCTCGGCGTCTACGGTGTGGTGCTGGTGGCGGAGAACTCGACTGACGTCATCATCCGCATCGTGGTGTGGGCCTTGATCGGTGTGCTGCTGCACGACGCGGTGTTCGCGCCGGTGTGCGTTGCCCTCGGGTTCGCCGGGCGGCGTCTCCTGCCGCACAAGTGGTGGACGCCGGTGCTGGTGGCCGCGCTGCTCACGGTGGTCCTGGTGCTGCTGGCGATTCCGGTCTACGACAAGCCTGGGCTGCACCTGGACAATCTGACGGTGCTCGACCGCAACTACGAGGCCGGGTTCTGGATCGCGTTGGGCGTGGTCTGGGGCGCGGCACTGCTGTACCTCGTCGGCGACCGGGTGTTACCAGTTGGTCAGGATGAAGTGGTTGAGCAGCAGCGCGCCGATGACGTTGAGTCCGAGCCACCATCGGTGGGCCCGGACCGGCAGCAGGGCACCGGCGGCGGTGAGCCACACCTCGAACGGTAGCCAGATCCGTTCGGTCTCGGCCTTCGACAGCATCGACAGGTCGGCGAACAGGATCGCCATCAGGGCGGCGAGGATCAGCAGGTGCAGCCCCGAGCGGCGTCTGATCGCGGCGATATCGAAGACGCGGCCGATTCCGGCGACGCTGCCCAGCCCGATTGCACAGACCACCGACGCCAGGTTGGCCCAACTCCAATACTGGAACGGCCGGTTCAGTGCGATCCCCTGCCAATAGCGCTGCTGCACAAGGGTGTAGCCGTCGAACCACCAGAAGCCGGCGATCGCAAACACGCCGACTACCGCCAGTGCGCCCAGCGCCGCCGGAATCAGCACCCGGATCGCACCACGCCACGATGACGCACAGATCAGTACCGCGAGCGCGGGCACGGCCATCAACGCCAGGCCGTAGTTGAGGAAGATCGCCCAGCCGAGCACCAATCCCGCTGCCACGGCGACCAGTGGCGGCAGGCGCACCGTCCGGCGAACCGCTAACGCCAGCAACGCGATTCCCCACGCCGCTACACCGGCGAAATAGCCGTCGGCGGAGACCGCGATCCAGATCGCGGTCGGTGCGACGGAGACGAAGGGCGCGACCAGGCGTGCCGTCTGCTCACCGTTGAGTGCCCGCACCGCGACCACGATGGCCGCCGCCGCGGACGAGCCGAACAGCAGACACCACAGGCCGGCCCACGCGCCGCCGCCCAGCCCGATGCGGTCAAGCCAGACGAACGTCAGCAGCGCCCCCGGCGGATGACCGGAAACGTGAGTGATCCACGAATTGGGTTGAAAATCCAGGATCCGGCTGGCGAACGTGCGGACGGCGACCGGGATGTCGGTGATCGTCGGAACCTGATTGAGGTATTCGTGCTTGGCGGTGAGCCGGCCGGCGAAGCCGCGCTGCCAGCCGTCGATCATTGCCAGGGAGAACGCCCAGAGCATCGACGTCGCCCACACCGCGAGTGTCAACGATCGCCAGGGCAGGCGCCGCGCCAGCGTGGCACCCCAGATCACGGCAGCCAGACCGATGAGGATCGCCGGCACGGTGCCCCAGCCGACGTGGGCGTTCCACCAGCCGAAGATCGGCGCGGTGTCGGCGAAGCTCTTGATCTGCGCGGGGGAGCTGTTGATCAGCGGGGTGACGATGCCCAGATGAAGGTGTGGGACGACGAACGCCGCGACCACCAGCAGCACGCCGACGGTTACCGCGACCGCTTCTCTGCGACCGATGCTCACAAGACCCCAGCGTACGGACAGCCCAACCAACGTAAGTTGCAGCTAACGGTTGACATTCACTTACCGTTAGTTGTAACTTACCGATGTGTCCGGATCAGCTGCCGCCGTACTCGATGCCTTGGGGGACAGGACGCGGCGATCGATCTTCGAAAAGCTGGCTGACGGTCCGATCGCCGTCGGCGTCCTCGCCGAGCAACTGCCCGTCTCGAGACCGGCTGTCTCGCAGCATCTTCGAGTGCTCAGGGAAGCCGGTCTGGTAGTGGAGACGGCCGCCGGAACCCGTCGGCTGTATCGGGTCAACCCGGCCGGGCTGGCCGCGGTGCGCTCCTACCTCGACCGATTCTGGGAGACGGCCCTCGACAATTTCGCGCTGCTGGCCGAGGCCGAGGCGCACCGACAAGGAGGATCGTCCTCATGACCGCTGAGCCAAGCTCAGATCTGCATGTGATCCGCTCGATCACCGTGCCACTCGCGCCGGCGGCGGCGTTCGATCTGTTCACGCGCCGGATGACCGAATTCTGGCCGTCGGGCCACTCGATCGGCGCAAGTCCGTTTGAAGCCGTGGTGATGGAGCCGAAGGCCGGCGGCCGCTGGTACGAGCGGAGCGCAGATGGAGTCGACTGCCCGTGGGGCCGGGTGTTGGAGTGGGACCCGCCGCACCGGGTGGTACTCGCCTGGCAGCTCAACGTCGACTGGACCTACGACCCCGGCTTCGAGACCGACGTCGCGGTCACCTTCACCGAAGTCGAGGAGGGCCGCACGAAAGTCGAACTGCGGCACGGGCATCTGGAAAGGTTTGGCGATCGCGCCGCCGAGATGCAGACAACCTTCGAATCGCCGGAAGCCTGGGACAGCATCCTCGCCGCGTACGCCGATGCGATTCAGTCGCCCCAGGCCGACCACTGATCGACGTCCACCGAGATCACCGGGCCGTCCAGCGGAACGTATTGGTACTGCGGATATTTCGCGCGCAACAGTTCATAGCCGCGTTCGCATACCGAATCGTCGTGGTGGATCGCCGCAATGCCGTCGGCCCGCACCCACCACAGTTGCGACCAGTCGTCGTCGTAGTGGTCCACCAGGATGCTCACCCGTGGGTTGGCCTCGATGTTGGCCAGCCGCCGCAGCCGTTGAGTGGTTTTCGGCTTCCCGTCCACCGCGGTGTAGATGGTGCACTCGGCCACCGCGAACACGATGGGCACCACATGCGGGGGGCCGTCCGGCGTCACGGTGGCCAGCCTGGCCACCGGCGCGGCAGCGAAACGGTCGGCGGATCCGGTCACGCCTGGGTGGCTGGCTGCTCGATATCGGCGCCCGCCGTGGTGGCGATGAAGTCGTCGATCAGGTCGACCACTTCCATCGGACGCTCCACCTGGGGGAAGTGTCCGACGCCGGCCAGCACCTCGAGCCGGACGTCCGGCCGTGTCTCATGCGCGGAGTACGCGTGCTCGACGGGAATGATGGCGTCCTGATCGCCCCAGATGACCATGACCGGCATTGTGGCGACGTGCAGTCGGTTCAAGGCGCTGACGGCCTGCCCGCGATAGTCGACCACCGAACGCAGCGTGCGCAGGAACGCCTGCCGCGTCTCGGCGTCGGCGAAGGAACTGTAGGCGTTCCAGATCTCCCCGCCTCGCGGCGAGCTGATGCCGAGCTTGCTGAACAGCGACCGCACCCGCTCGCCTGCGGCGAGCACCGGCGGCGGCGCGATGATCGGCATGATCAGCTCGGCGCCGGGCGCGGAGAGCAGTCGTAATGTCCATCCGACGTCCGGGCCCAGACCGCCGCTGTTCATCAGGATCAGCCGCCGGCAGTAGTCGGGGTGCTGATAGACGAATTGCATGGCGATGCCGCCGCCCAGTGACTGCCCCACGACGGTGGCGTGTGTCACGCCGAGTTCGTCGAGCAAGTCGCGCAGAAACACCGCGAACGCACCCAGCGAGTAGTCACTGCGCGGCTTGTCGGACCGCCCGTGGCCCGGCAGGTCCGGAGCGATCACCCGGTATTTGCGCGACAGCGGGCGCATCATCTGACGCCAGGTCTGTGAGCTGCCGGCCATTCCGTGCAGCAGCAGGATGACGTCGCCCTGGCCTTCGTCGCGATAGGCCACCTGGTCACCGTGCAGGTCGAGAAACTTCAGCTCGTCCATACTGTTCTGTCCCCTCTATGTGGCTGCGTAAACCATTGTTCACCAGCCGTAGCCGCCGGGTAGGTCACCGCCGTTGGCAAACCGCTCGCGCAGCGCGCGACGGTCGAGCTTGCCGATGCCGCGGCGCGGCAACTCGTCGAGAATGTGCAGTTCACGGGGTGTGGCCGTCGGATCGAGCGATTCGGCGAGGTACTCACGAATGTCGTCCAGGCTGGGTTCGGGGGCCCCAGTGACAAGCACCACTGCGGCCGCCACCCGCTCGCCGAGCCGGTCGTCGTCGAGGCCGAACACCGCGCAATCGGCGATCGCCGGGTGCTGCGAGAGCACTGCTTCCACTGGTGCGGGCATCACCGTCAGCCCGCCGGTGCTGATGCCCTCGTCGACCCGGCCCAGTACACGCAACCGGCCTTCGTCGTCCACGGTGCCCAGGTCATCGGTCCGGAACCAGCCGGCTTCGGCGAACGGATCGGGGTCCGGTGGGTTGCGATAGCCCAGCGCCAGGGTGGGCCCGCCGATCACGATGCGGCCCTCGCCCGGCTCGGCGCCATCGTCCAGCCGGATCGTCACGCCGGTCAGCGGAACGCCGTCGTATACGCATCCACCGGCTGTCTCGCTGGAGCCATAAGTCCGCACCACCGTGATTCCGGCTGCCGCCGCACCGTCCAGAACCGGCCGTGGCGCGGGCCCGCCACCGAGCAGCACCACGTCGAGTTCGGCGAGTGCCGCGGTGGCGTCGGGGTCCAGCAGCGCCTTGGCGAGCTGAGTGGCGACCAGCGAGGTGTAGCGCCGACCCGATCCCAATTGCGCTACAGCCGTTGGCAATTGGGCGACATCGAAGCCTGCTGAGACGTCCATCTCGACCGGCACCGTGCCGGCTTGCAGGCTGCGCACCAGCACCTGGATCCCGGCGATGTGGTGCGTCGGAAGCGCCAGCAGCCAGGTCCCCGGGCCGCCGAGGTGATCCAGGGTGGCCGATGCGCTGGCGATCAGCGCCGCAGGGGTGAGCATCGCGCCCTTGGGCGTGCCGGTGGTGCCCGATGTCGACACCACCAGCGCGACGTCGTCGTCGATCTCCTCACCGACTCGAAGGGAGCTTGTCAGCAACTCGCTTTCACGTAGGTCACCGGCCGGAATAGGCACCAGGGGCGCGTCGCGCCCGTCGAGCACACCATCCAACGCGGCCATCACTGACTGCGCCGACGGGCCGGGCGGAATGGCGAGCGCTCGCAGAGTGGTTATTCGACGTCCTCACTGTCTCGGGGATCGTCCAGCGGCCAGCCGTAGTTCGCCAGCCTGTCGCGGACCCGATCGATGTCCTCCGGTGTGGGCAACGCATCGGTGATCTCGGTGATCAGTACCCCGATGTCGATGTGGTCGAACGCACCGCGCTCGAGCAGTGCGTTGGCCACCGCGATTACTTCGTCGTCGCCCAACCGCCGCCGCAGCAGGGCGAAAAGCGGCACCTGGTCGGGGTGCGGAACTCCGTCGGGGTAACCGGCTTTGATCCAGGCCACGATCTTGGTGATGAAGTTGGTCACCGCAGCATCTCCCTGGCTGGGGCGTCTGATCGACGCCCAATGGACTCACGAATCTTAATCCGCGCGGGCAGGCCGCGGCATCGGAGTACCCGGGATGCTCGGGCGCAGACCAACCAAGGACGGCCGAAAGGTTAACGAACGATGAACAGCTGCGGGACGTTCGCAAATGCGCAGTTCGAGGACTTTTGGCCGCTGGTCAAAGGGTGCCCTCACCCACCACAATCTGAGTTATGAGCGCGGAGATGATCATCCTGGTGCTGTTGATCGGCACAGCACTGGCTTTTGACTTCACCAACGGATTCCACGACACCGGCAACGCGATGGCGACCTCGATCGCCACCGGCGCACTCAAGCCCAAGGTGGCGGTGTTGCTGTCCGGTGTCCTCAATCTGGTCGGCGCCTTCCTCTCCGTCGAGGTGGCCGTGACCGTGACGACGTCGGTCCTGAAGGTCCAGGACGGCAAGACCGGACATCTGCTACCCGGCATCTCGTCCTCGATGGGGCTGACGATCATCTTCGCCGGCCTGATCGGCGGGATCCTCTGGAACCTGCTGACCTGGCTGTTCGGCATCCCGTCCAGCTCGTCGCATGCGCTCTTCGGCGGATTGATCGGGTCGGGTCTGGCCGCGCTGGGCTCTGCCGGTGTGAACTGGTCCGGCGTGACCCAGAAGGTCTTGCTTCCCGCGGTGGCCTCTCCGATCATCGCCGGACTGGTGGCCGGCTGCGGTACGTGGCTCGTCTACCGCATCACCCGGAAGGTCCTCGCGAGTCGGCGGGAAACGGGCTTCCGGTGGGGCCAGATCGCGACCGCGTCCCTGGTCTCCTTGGCACACGGCACCAATGACGCGCAGAAGACCATGGGCGTCATCGCCCTGGCGCTCATCACCACCGGTCACCTGACGGGCGATGTCAAGAAGGACGGCCTGCCGATCTGGATCATCTTCAGCTGCGCGCTGGCGATCGGGCTGGGCACCTACATCGGCGGCTGGCGGGTCATCCGCACGCTGGGCAAGGGCTTGGTCGAGATCGAGTCGCCGCAGGGCCTGGCTGCCGAAGCCTCCTCTGCCGCAGTCATTCTCACCTCCAGCGCCGCCGGAATGGCGCTGTCCACCACGCACGTCGCCACCGGCTCGATCCTCGGCAGCGGCGTCGGCAAGCCGGGAGCCGAGGTGCGCTGGGCGGTGGCCGGTCGCATGGTGGTGGCCTGGCTGGTCACGCTGCCCGCTGCGGGTCTGGTCGGAGCCCTGTCCTACTGGCTGTCCTACCTCGTCAAGGACATCAGCGGCTCGCAGCTGATGGGTGACGGTCTGATCTTCCTGATCCTGGTGGGTCTGTCCGGTTACATCTGGTGGCGTGCCCAGCAGCAGAAGGTCGACCACAGCAACGTCAACGCCGATTGGGATTCGTCCACCAATTCCGTGGTGCCCGCCGAGGTCCGGGCAGCCAAGGCTGCCAAGCCGGCTGAGCCCACGGCCACGGTCTGACCCGCGTCAACACCACTTAAGGACAGGTTCAATGACTTTCTTCGCGGCGATCTTCAAAGTGCTCATCGTGGGGCTGATCCTCGGTGCCGGCTTACCGGCGATCTTCGCAGGGGGGATGCTCGCGTACTCGTTCGGCGCCGGCGGCGAGGAAGCCGACCATGTGATCCACAAGCCGAACCCGGCGCTGAAGTACCTGGGGATCGTGCTGTTCCTCTTCGTCGGCCTGGTGATCGTGACGGCGGTCGCCTGGATCACCCGGGCTACGGTCATCCACCACTTCGGGATCGACCTCTTCCCGATGCTCAAGAAGTGATGTCGCGATGACTCTGGATCAGCAGCCCCCAGCGTTTCTCGACAGCGTTCTCGGCTGGTTGCACAAGGGATATCCGGAAGGCGTTCCGCCCAAGGACTATTACCCGCTTCTAGCCCTGCTCAAGAGGTCCCTGGCCGAGGATGAGGTTGTGCAGGCCGCCCAATCGATCCTGCGCGCAACGGATTTCGATACGCCGGTCAGTGAAGACCAGATCCGCGAAGCGGTCCGCGAGGTCATCGAGAAGGAACCCAATCCCGAAGAGCTGAATCAGGTCGCCGCACGGCTGGCCTCGGTCGGCTGGCCGCTCGAAACGCACTAGCCTCGGCTGTCGCGCCGCAGCGGGTGGTCCTCGGGGATCTGCACGAAGATCAAGGTGATCCCGTCCGGGTCGTTGACGTGCATCTCGTGTAGGCCCCACGGTTCACGCCGGGCTTCGCGGGCGATCTCGACACCGCGGGACGTCAACTCCTGCTGAGTGGCGTAGAGGTCGCGCACCTGCAGCCACAACGAGGCGTGGAACGGGCCCTCCGCGTTCGCGGGGGCGCCATGGCCGGCGAGTTCGATCAGCGACTGCCCGGCATAGAACACTGTCCCGCCGCCGTATTCGCGCGCGATGGCCAGTCCGAGTGCGTCGCGGTAGAAGTCCAGTGAGCGTTCGTAATTCGCCGGCCGAAGCAGCATCCGGCTCGCAAGGATCTCCATTCCGTCGTGTCTACCTCAGTTGGGCTGCAGGCGCTGACGCTTCATCGCCCGGTTCATCGCGCCGGGTGCGACGACGTCGAGCGCACGGGCGGTGACGGCCATGCGCGGCGCGATCCGCACCGGGCGGTGCCGCGCCGCCTCGATCATCCATTGGCCGGCCTCGTCCGGAGTCAGCGCGGGCAGCCCGTCGTATTCCTTGGTCGGGGCGATCATCGGGGTGGCCACCAGCGGGTAGTAGAGCGTCGTGGAATGCACGCCCTGGCCGGACCATTCGGTTTCGATGACGCGGCTGACCGCGCTGAGCGCGGACTTCGACGCGTTGTACACCCCGAACAGGGGAGACGCTTCGCTGAAGACGCCCCAGGTGGCGACGTTGATGATGTGCCCGTCGCCGCGCTCCAACATGGCCGGCGCCAGCCCGCGGATGAGGCGCAGCGGCGAGAAGTAGTTCAGCCGCATGGTGCGCTCGACGTCATGCCAGCGGTCCAGCGATTCGGCCAACGGCCTGCGGATCGAGCGGCCCGCGTTGTTGACCAGGATGTCTACCGCGCCGACCTGCTGTGCCAGCGCGTCCACGGCGTCGAGGTCGGACAGGTCGCACGAGATCGCGGTCGCGGCCCCGCCGGCGTCGGTGATGCGGTCGACGACCGCGGCGAGCAGGTCTTCGCGGCGGGCAACCACAATGACCTCGCACCCTTCGGCGGCGAATTGTTCGGCGCCGGCGGCACCGATGCCCGAGGAGGCGCCGGTGATCAGCACCCGCTTGCCGCGCAGGTCGACAGTGATGCCGGTCGGCAGGCTCAGTGGTGGGCGCATACCGGTCAGCGCGATGGCCTCGGTGATTCTGCGCAGTGGATTCACGGCTGCTGAGTCTATGTGGTCTATGTGCGGCAGATCGGGTGCGGTTTCCGGTGGTCTGCCGCGGTTATCGCGCCGAACTTCAGGCCGCGATCGCCGCGCTCGACGCCTGGGCCAGCACCGCGGATGTGGTCTCGAAGTCGTCCGCCGCCCATGCCTTGATGAAGACCTTCAGCGGCACCGCCATCCCGGCGCCGTTCGAGACGCCACTGTCATTGATGTAGACGGTCCGGGTGGTGGCGTTGTACCCGATGATCGAGACCTCGTGATCTGCTTGTTCGGCGATGGCTTCGGGGGTCGCGTTGCTCTTGAGTGCGGTGTAGATCGTGTCGCCGTCCACGCCGACCATCACGGCCTCGCCGGCCTTGAGGGCTGCTTCGACGTTGCGAAGCGCGGTGGCCCCCTGGCTCCTGTTGTAGCGCGTGGTGGTCGAGTCGACCCCGTAGTACTGCTTCATCAGTGCCTCGGCATCACCGATCGCGACGCGATCCTGGGTGTTCAAACCCAGGTACATCTTCCTGCTGGGGTTGACGACGCTCTGGGTGCTGGTCGCTTGGTCGGCGATCTGCTGTTCGGTCGGCATGGTCCCGGTGAGCTGCCCGACCACCGAGGCGCTCGCCATCAGAACGCAGTTCTGGGCGTTCTGCTCGGCCCAGTACTTGGCGTTGTCCAGGTTGCCGTAGAACTTCGGCTTGGCCGGCGTGACACCGAGCGCGCGGCTCAGACCCGCGACATCGCGCTTGACCTCGGTCTCGACGCGCTGCTCCAGGGCGACAAGATCTCGACGGGCGTTCTGCACGGCGCCCTCGACTGTGTTCTGCACTTCGACGGGGGTGGGCAGGTGCGGCGCCGCGGGAGTGGACTTGGCGGTGGCCAACGTCATCGAAGCGCTCGTCGGTACCGTGCTGATCGATGAGGTCTGTTGTGCAGCAGCAGTTTTGGGAGTGTTCAGCACGGTGACGTGGCTGCGCCCCGGCGACGCGGGATGCGACGAGTTGGCAGAGCCGGCCGCGGAGTGGCCGGTACCGCCGGGGGACGCCGACGCGACAGCGCCGCCGCACCCCATCGCGATCAGGAATCCGACGCCGACGCCGAACGCGAGCGTCCCGAGCTGTCCGACCACACGTGCTGCCGCCATAACGCCCCCTTGACCCGGCACGCCAGCGCGCGCAACTCAGGTGATGGTAGCTAGGCGCGGCGCGTTCGCGTGAGAAACGCGCTGTGGTTTTTCTGGATAGTCGCGTTCGGAATCATTTGCTCTGAGGCGAACCCGGCGCCAATTGGATTCCCTAGAAGTAGCGGGGGAACGGAGTCCAATCGGGATCGCGCTTTTCCAGGAACGCATCCCGGCCCTCGACGGCCTCGTCGGTCATGTAGGCCAGCCGGGTGGCTTCTCCGGCGAACAGTTGCTGGCCCACCAATCCGTCGTCGAGCAGGTTGAAGGCGAACTTCAGCATGCGTTGGGCCTGTGGCGATTTGCCGTTGATCTCCTTGGCCCACTGCACGCCCACGTTCTCCAGCTCGGCGTGGTCGACCACCTCGTTGACAGCGCCCATGTTATGCATCTGCTCGGCGGTGTAGGGCCGGCCGAGGAAGAAGATCTCCCGGGCGAACTTCTGGCCGACCTGCCGTGCCAGATAAGCGCTGCCGTACCCGCCGTCGAAGCTGCCGACGTCGGCGTCGGTCTGCTTGAACCGGGCGTGCTCGCGGCTGGCCAACGTCAGATCGCACACCACGTGCAAGCTGTGGCCACCGCCGGCCGCCCAGCCGTTGACCAAGCAGATGACCACCTTCGGCATGAACCGGATCAGCCGCTGGACCTCCAGGATGTGTAGTCGTCCCGCACGCGCCGGATCGACGGACTCGGCGGTTTCTCCTTCGGCGTACTGGTATCCGCTTCGGCCCCGGATGCGTTGGTCGCCGCCCGAGCAGAACGCCCAGCCGCCGTCCTTGGCTGACGGCCCGTTGCCTGTCAGCAGCACCACGCCGACGTCCGGCGACATCCGGGCATGGTCGAGCGCGCGGTACAGCTCGTCGACGGTGTGCGGCCGAAATGCGTTGCGAACGTCGGGGCGGTCGAACGCCACCCGCACCGTGCCGTCGGAGACGTGGCGGTGGTAAGTGATATCGGTGAGGTCCTCGAAGCCGTCGATGGCTCGCCACTGTGACGGGTCAAAAGGATTGTCAGTCAAGGGTTGTGAACTCCATTGCTCAGGGGATCGAATCGGAAAACCGCACAGCGGCCGGCCAGCGCCTCGAACTCTTCGGGCTTGCCCTCGGTGACCAGCCCGGCGTTCTTCATGAAGCTGACCCCGGTGGGAACGAGGACGGGGAACGCCCGCAGCAGAGGGCGTGCCTCCTCGGCGGGCAGCTCGACGATGCGCACCGCTTCGCTGCGCCGGCCCGTGGTCAGGGTGACGACGCCGGCGGCGCGGGCGTTGCGCACCCAGTCCGCGCCGGGGAAGCCGCCCACCACGTAGCGCTTGCCGTCGACGGTGAACGGGGTGATCGGAGTCGAGCGCGGCTTGCCCGATGTGCGACCGGGAACGGTCAGCACGATCGGCGATTCGCCGCCGAAGGAGGTCAGGCCCAGACGCATCGCCGCCATGAAGATCTTGTTCATGGGCTTGAGCCACCAGGGCGGCCTGATGCGCTCGGAGTCGGCCATGCCCAAAAGGTACGCCAACCGATTTCGGCGCGGTCGAAGGGCTGAGACGGTTGTAACACCAGCCCCACCAGGCGCGATCGAATCATATGTCACATTTGACGAGCACGTCAGCCGGCGATAGTCGGCAGGCGGAGCATTTCCGGCGCATCCTCGCCGAGCGCCGGGCCGAAGTGGATGCTCGATTGGCTGACGATGCGCGGCGGTTGGCCGCTCGGCGCCGGGCCGGCAGCACCTGCGGGGTGAAGTCGATTCGACACCGAATGCGCAAGCTGCAACGTCAGCGCGACGAAATGGACCGGATGCTGAGCGGACTCGACTCCCTGGCCGGCGCCGCGGTCACGAGCTGATGCCTCGTTCGCGCATCGCATCGAGGAGCATGCTCGGGCGCTCGGCGACCGGCAGCGGATCGACCAGGATGAAGTCGCAGCCGAGCTGGCGCGCGGCGCCGTCGTTCTCCTCGCTGTCACCGACCATCAGCGCCTCGTCGCCCGCTACGCCGAGTCTCTGCAGTGCGATCTCGAAGATCCGCGGATCGGGTTTGACCGCACCGACTTCGAAGGACAGCACGAACTCGTCGGCGTCCGCGCCGGCGGTGCGGAACGCGGGCCGGATGTCGAAGGCGATGTTGGACACGATGCCGGTGCGCAGGCCCTGCGTCCGAAGCGATCGCAACACCTCGACGGTGTCGGGGTAGGGCAACCACGACGCAGGGTCGACGGCCCGCTGATAGAGCGTTTCGGCGTGGTCGGCCGCAAGGCCGGCGTCGGTCAGCGCGTGCAGGTAGGCCTCCCGGTGCAGAGCGGGGGCGAGGTCACGGTTGACCCAGGCTCGCTGCGCCTCTTCCGTTCTCGTCACCGAGCCGCCGGTGGGGTGGGTGAGACGCTCCATCAACTCGGCTTGCGCGTGCTCATCGACGGCACGCCGGCCGTCCTCGTCGATCAGCTCCATCCCCGCGAACCAACGGTCGTCCTCCTCGAGACGAAACAGGGTGCCGGAGAAGTCGAACAGCACAGCGTGCACAGGCATGGCCCCATGCTGCCAGTGCGGGGGAGTAGCGCCGCTCAGGGCCCGGGATTGGTCCAGGTGGGGTTGGCCGAGCCAGGCACACCGGAGGTCGGCGCGGGGTAATGAAATCGGTGCTCCAACATCGACGCGCCGCGGTAGTACGCGAACACCATACCCAGCGCGATCAGCGCTGCCATGAATGCGATCTGCAGCGCCACCGAGACCGAGCGGGGCACGGCAGGGGCCTTGATCCTGCCGCGGATCCTCGGAGCGATTCGTTCTGCACGCGGCATGATCGGCTGCTCTTTGCCGCGCAGGAACTGCATCACCACATCGGTGGCCCGATGGATCTGCTCACGGTCCACGTAGAGCTGGACGCCGTGTGCTGGTGCGCCCTTCAAGCCGCTCGGCCTGGCCACGTATCCGCCGATGTCCGCGTCGTGTAGCAGCGCGAGAACCGCTGCCGCGTGGGCGGATTCGAGGTCGGCCAAGATGACCCAGGTGTCGGCCCACACGTCGTTGTCCTGGCCGCCCGGTGGCAGCCAGAACATCACGTCGCGCTCTTTGAGGTACTCGAGCGGGATGACGCGGGACAGCATCAGCCCAGTATGCGCCGCGGACCTAACCGACGGCGCGCGATGACCCTTCCCAGAACTGCGCCCGCACGGCCTTCTTGTCCGGCTTGCCCAGCGCGGTCACCGGCACCGAGTCGACGATGATCACCTGCTTGGGCGACTGCACCGAACCCTTGCGGTCCTTGACCGACGCCTGGATCTCGGCGGTCAGCGTCGCCACCGCGTCATCGTCGGAGGGATGATCCGGGCGCAGCACGATCACCGCGGTGACGGCCTCGCCCCACTTCTCGTCGGGGGTGCCGATCACGCAGACCTGCGCAACCGCGGGATGTTCGGCGACGACGTCCTCCACCTCGCGCGGGAACACGTTGAAGCCGCCGGTCACGATCATGTCCTTGACCCGGTCGACGATGAACCAGTAGCCGTCCTCGTCCTCGCGCGCCATGTCGCCGGTGTGCAGCCAGCCGTCCTTGAACGTCTTGGCCGTCTCCTCCGGCAGGTTGTGGTACCCGCCGGACAGCAGCGGCCCGGACACGCAGATCTCGCCGACTTCGCCCTGCGGCACCTCGTTGCCGTCGGCGTCGAGCAGTGCGGTGCGCGCGAACAGGGTGGGCCGCCCGCAGGAGGTCAGCCGCTTCTCGTCGTGGTCCTTCTTGCCGAGGTAGGAGATCACCATCGGGGCTTCGGACTGTCCGTAGTACTGCGCGAAGATCGGGCCGAAGCGGCGGATCGCCTCGGCCAGGCGCACCGGGTTCATCGCCGAGGCGCCGTAGTACACCGTCTCCAGCGACGACAGGTCGCGGGTGTGCGAATCGGGGTGATCCATCAGCGCGTAGATCATCGACGGCACCAGCATGGTGGCGGTGATCTTCTGCTCCTCGATCACCCGCAGCACCTCGGCCGGGTCGAACTTGGTCAGCACTACCAGCTCGCCGCCCTTGACCACGGTCGGCACGAAGAACGCGGCGCCGGCATGTGATAGCGGCGTGCACATCAGGAACCGCGGGTTCTCCGGCCACTCCCACTCGGCGAGCTGAACCGTCGTCATCGTGGTGATCGACTGTGCGGTGCCCAGCACGCCCTTCGGCTTACCGGTGGTGCCGCCGGTGTAGGCCATGCCGCCGACGTGGTCGGGCGGAAGGTCGGCCGCCACCAACGGCTTCGGCGTGTACTTGGCGGCCTCGGCGATCAGGTCCACCGCGGAATCACCCAGGGCTTCCGGCACCGGGCCCAGCGTCAGCACCTGCTTGAGGGCGGGCACCTTCTCCAGCAAGCCCTGCGCCCGCTCGATGAACATCGGGTTGGGGTCGATGATCAGCGAAGTCACCCCGGCGTCGTTGAGCACGTAGGCGTGGTCGTCGAGTGAGCCGAGAGGGTGTAGTGCCACCCGGCGATAACCTTGGGTCTGGCCGGCGCCGATGATCATCAGCACCTCCGGCCGGTTGAGCGACAACAGCCCCGCGGTCGCCCCGCTTCCGGCGCCGAGCGCCTCGAACGCCTGAATGTACTGGCTGATGCGGTCCGCGAGTTCGCCTCCGGTCAGGGTGGTGTCACCCAGATGCAGCACCGGCTTGTTCTTGTTGCGCTTCAGCGCTCCGACGGTCAGGTGGCCAGAATGCAGGGGATGGCGAAGCAGCTCGTCACTCATGCGGTCCACATTAGAACGTGTTCCAGTTCGGAAGGAAGGGTGTTCCCCAAGGTCGACGACCACTCTTTGTTTGACGCATGCGCAAACCGGTGAACCAGGCCCAGGCGATCCGTACCTGACGGTCCGCGAGAGGACATGGCGTGTTCACGATGTTTCAGGGGGCTCGGCAGCGCCAGGCGGTCTTCGTCGATACGGTCCGCAGCCGGCTCTGGCCGGTACCGGCGATCGGTGTGATCGCCGCCGTTGCCCTCGGGGTTGCACTTCCGCAGCTGGACACCGCACTCGACGCGCGCATGCCCGTGACGTTGGCGGGCTATCTGTTCGGCGGAGGCGCTGACGGCGCGCGAGAGGTGTTGGCCGCCATCGCGACGTCGTTGATGACCGTTACGTCGCTGACGTTCTCGTTGACGCTGGTGACGTTGCAGTTGGCCAGCAGTCAATACTCCCCGCGGCTCCTGCGGACCTTCGCTTCCGACCGATTTGTGCAGCGCACCCTCGCGCTCTTTCTTGCGACCTTCGCCTACGCGCTCACCGTCCTGCGGACGATCCGCAATGCTGTCGACGGGTCCGCCTCGTTCGTCCCACGCATTTCGGTCACCGTTGCTTACCTGTTGGCGATGGCCAGCGTGCTGGGCTTGGTGCTGTTTCTCGGACATCTGGTACGGCAGATCAGGATCGAGACGATGCTCGATCACGTCTCGAGAGACGTCATCGACACGGTCTGCCGCACGGCGGCACCTCTGGGCGACGAGCCCGCGTTCGTCCCGCCGCTGCCGCGCACGCGGACGCACATCATCGCCGCACGGTCATCGGGCTTCCTCACCCAGGTCGGCGAGGCCGCGTTGGTCGCAGCCGCGGTTGACGCCGATGCTGTGGTGTTGGTCGATCGTCCGGTGGGCAGCAGCATCGTGGCGAATGTGCCGGTCGCCTTGTGCTGGGCTGCCGGCCCCTCCAGTGAGCTCGACGGAGACGGCCTGGACTCACTGCGCGAGCGCGTGGCGGGCGCCCTGCACACCGGTGTCGAACGCACCGCAACTCAGGATGTCGGTTACGGGTTGCGCCAGCTGACCGACGTCGCGGTTCGGGCATTGTCACCCGGCATCAACGACCCCACCACCGCTGTCCATGCCTTGCAGTCCTGCACTGCGGTGCTGTGTGAGTTGGCCGGTTACCGACTCGGCCCGCGGATTCTGCGCGATGAGGACGACGTCGCCCGAGTGGTGCTGACCCGCCCGGACTTGCCCGAACTGCTCGACATGGTCTGCACCCAGCCGCAGATCTACGGCGAGCGTGATCCGCTGGTCATGGGCAGCCTTCTGATGCTGCTGCGAGACCTTGCCTGGGTGGTGCGCCAGCCGGAGCACCGGCTGGCGATCGCGGATCGATGCCAGCGGCTGCGCCTCAGCATCGCGGCACAGCAATTCGAATCTTCTGGACGCAGCGGGCTGGAGCGGCTCATGAGCCAGGTCGACGAGGCGCTCCATCAGCGATGGGATCTCGGCAATGACAGTCACGCGGAAGGAAGGCAGCCACGATGACGGACGTGCGCGGTCGGCTGCGCGCCGCGATCCTGACGATGACAGCCGAGCGTGCCCCGCGCACGATCTGCCCGTCCGACGCCGCCCGCGCCGTCGATGCTGAGCACTGGCGTGAGCTGATGAACGCGACCCGCGAACTCGCCCGCGAGCTGGCGAGGACCGGCGACGTCGTCATCACGCAGAAGGGTGCGGTGCTCGATCCAGACGTTGAATGGCGCGGACCCGTCCGGATAGGACGCCTGCGCGGCTAGCATCTGCCCATGTCGCAGCAGCAGGTGACCGGCCTCGCCGCGACCATGACGATCGTGGCCATGGGTCTGGGCTACAGCATCACCGCCGCCGACCCGACGATCCTGTCGGCCAACCTCGCCGAGGTGCGCCACGGTCTGGGGTTCAGCCCCAGCACCGCCAGTTTCCTGGCCTGCCTGGCCACACTCACGCTGGCCGCGGCGGTGCTCGGCGCGGGTGCGCTCGGGGACCTGTACGGCATGAAGCGGATGTTCGCGATCGGCTGTTACGGCTCGATCGGCTTCGGCGTGCTCGCGGCCGTGGCACCCAACGTGGCGGTGCTGACGTTCGCTCGGGCCGGGGTGGGCATTGGCTTCGCATTTGTTCTGGGGTTGTCGCTGGCCATCATCAACGCGGTGTTCCCGGCGGAACGCCGTGCCGCTGCGATCGCGATGTACCTAGGCGTCGGCCACGCCCTCAGCGTGTTTCAGCCCGCGGTCGGAAGCTGGCTGGCGGCGCATTTCGGTTGGCGTGCATGCTTTCTGGTGACCCCGGTGCTGGCCGCCGTCACGCTCGCGCTGACCATGCGATACGTACCGGAGACGTTGCGGTGGCAGCGCAAGCTGGACGTCGTCGGGATCGTGTTGATCGCGGTCGGACTGATCCTGTTGATTCTCGGGCTCACTCAGCTGCAGGGCGGTTTCCACGTGAGCGCTCTGGTGCAGATCATGGTCGGGATCGCGCTGGCGGCGGCGTTCGTGTTGTGGGAGCGGCACACCGACGAACCGGCGTTGGACATGCGCATCTTCGGATCCGGTCGGTTCAACGCCGCGGTGGTCGCCGGCGCGACGTTCAACTTTCTGCAGGGCGGGGCCACCATCCTGTTCGCCTACTACCTGGTCACCATCCGCGGTGAGTCGCCGGAGATGCTCGGCCTGTTGCTCATTCCCGCTGTGCTGCTGGCGTCGGTGGCCGCGACCGCGGCTGGGCGGGCGGTCGACCGGTTCGGCGAGCGCGCGGTGCTCATGTCCGGGTTGGCCATCCTGCTGGCCGGGATGGTGATGCTGGTGGTGCTCGACGCCCACACGCCGATCCTGGTCATGGGTGTTGCGGTGACGCTGAACGCGATCGGTGGCGCGGTGGTGCAGACCCCGCAGTCCACGATCATGATGTCCAGCGCGCCCGCGGAGTTGGGTGGCGTCATCTCGGCGGTGAAACCGGCTGTCGGACAGGCCAGTTACTCACTCGGGCCGGCGCTGTTCGCATTGGTCGGCACGACGCTGTTCCTGCGCGACGGGCGGCAGAAGCTGGAGGGGTCGGGGATCACCGAGGACCAGGCCCGCGACGCCTTGCGTGTCGCGCACGGCGGTGTGCCCGGCCCGGCGGCCGGCGCCGAGGTCTTGGACCCGGAGCAGGCCCGCTGGGTGGTGTCTGAGGCGGCGCAGAGTTGGCTGACCGCCATCCACGACTTGAGCCTGATCATGGCCGTCGTGCCCGCCGCCGCAATGATGCTTGCCTGGGTGCTGCTGCGCCCGAAGGCTGGCTCGTCCTCGGCTTGACGTGGCAATCTGGCTCGTATGCAACCACCCGAACCACGCTTCCTCGATGACCGGCCGGCGTACTGGGCCGAGCACAGGCCCGACGGTCAGGCCATCAGCTACCTGGACCGCACCTGGACCTGGGCGCAGTGGGACGACCGGATCCGGCGCCTCGCCGGCGCTCTGGTGGAGCGCGGCATCGGCCGCGGCGACGTGGTGGCGTTCTTGGACAAGAACCACCCCGCATGCGTCGAGCTGACGCTGGCGGCGGCGTCGATCGGCGCGGCCACCGCCGTGATCAACTTCCGGCTGGCCGCCGACGAGATGGACTACGTCCTCAATGACTCCGGCGCCAAACTGCTGATCGTCGGTACCGAGCTGATGGGTGCTGTCGAGAAGATCCGCGACAAGCTGACCAACGTCACAGCGGTCATCGAGGTGACTCCCGACGGCGCAAACGGTGACGGGTATGAGGCCCTGTTGGCCGCCGCCGCCCCGGTCGGGCGTCCCGCCGAGGTCGATCCCGAGGATGCCGCGCTGGTCATGTATTCCTCGGGCACCACGGGCCGGCCCAAGGGTGTGGTCCTGTCTCACCGAAACGTGTTGGCGCACACGATCAATGCCGCGACGTTCGAGTTCGGCGACGACGACAAGAACATGGTGGCGATGCCGTTGTTCCATGTCGGCGGGTCGGCTTACGTTCAGTACGGCATTCACGCCGGCATCCCGACGATCATGACGCGTGAGGCCGACGGTGCGTCGCTGGCCGGCGCACTCCTGCAGGGTGCCAACCGGACGTTCCTGGTGCCCGCCGTGCTGGGCAAAGTGCTGGAGTCCGGTGAGGATGCGGTAAAGCTGTTCAGCGCATTGAAGACGTTCGTCTACGGCGCGTCACCGATGCCGCCTGCGCTGCTGAAGGCGGCGCTCAAGGCCTGGCCCGACACCGATTTCATCCAGGTGTACGGCCTGACCGAGGTCTGTGGGGCGATCACCCAGCTCTCCCCGGAGGTGCACCGCGACGACTCCCGGCCCGAGCGCATGATCAGTGCCGGCCAGCCGTCTCGTGAGGTGGAGGTCCGGGTGGTCGACATCGAGACCCTTGCTGAGGTGCCGATCGGTCAGCCCGGCGAATTGTGGTTCCGCACACCGCAGTTGATGAAGGAATACCACAACAAGCCGGAGGCCACCGCCTCGACGATCACCGAGGACGGCTGGTTCCGCTCCGGTGACATCGGCCGCGTCGACGAGGACGGTTTCATCTTCGTCGAAGACCGGCTCAAGGACATGATCATCTCCGGGGGCGAGAACATCTACTCCGTCGAGGTCGAGCGGGTGCTCACCGATCATCCGGCCGTACTCGACGCCGCGGTGTTCGGCGTGCCGGACGAGAAGTGGGGCGAGTCGGTCAAGGCGGTCGTCGAATTGTCCGCCGGCGGCCAGACGTCCGAAGAGGAACTGGTTGCCTGGTGCCGGGAGCGGCTGGCGCACTACAAGTGCCCGCGCAGCGTGGAGATCTCGCCGGCGTTGCCGCGCAACCCCACCGGCAAGCTGCTCAAGCGCGATCTGCGCAACCCGTACTGGGAGAACCGCGGCCGCGCGATCTGATGGCGGTGGCGCTGGAGGACTTGCTGGACCGGTTGCACGTTCTGGCACTGCCGATGCGGGTTCGCTTCCGCGGCATCATGGTTCGCGAGGTAGCCCTGATCGACGGGCCCACCGGCTGGGGCGAGTTCGGCGCGTTCGTCGAATACGAACCGCCCGAGGCGGTGCACTGGCTGGCGTCCGGTGTCGAATCCGCTTACTGCGCAAGGCCTTCCGTCGTACGCCAGGTGGTGCCGATCAACGCGACGGTGCCCGCCGTCCCGGCCGGGCAGGTGCCGGAGGTATTGGAGCGTTTCCCTGGCACGCGTACCGCCAAGGTGAAGGTAGCCGAGCCCGGCCAGACGCTGGCCGACGACGTCGCCCGGGTGAACGCGGTGCGTGCGGTGATCCCGACGGTGCGGGTGGACGCCAACGGCGGGTGGACCGTCGAGCAGGCGGTGGCCGCGGCGGCCGCGCTGACCGCCGACGGTCCGCTGGAATACCTTGAGCAGCCGTGTAAGACGGTAGCCGAGCTGGCCGAGGTGCGCAGCCGGGTGGACGTCGCGGTGGCCGCCGACGAGAGCATCCGCAAGGCCGCGGACCCGCTGGCGGTGGTGCGCGCGCGGGCAGCCGACATCGCTGTGCTCAAAGTGCCGCCGCTCGGCGGGGTGCGGGCGTTGTTGGACATCGCTGCCGAGATCGACATCCCGGTGGTGATCTCGAGTGCGCTGGACACCGCGGTCGGGATCGCGGCGGGGTTGACCGCGGCGGCGGCATTGCCGCGGCTGGAGCATGCCTGCGGGCTGGGCACCGGCGGGTTGTTCGTGGCGGACGTCGCGGAGATCAGCCTGGTCGACGGGGGGCTGCCGGTCGGCGATGTGGTGCCCGACCCGGCTCGGCTGGCCGCGCTCGCCGCGCCGGCCGACCGCCGCGACTGGTGGATCGAGCGAGTGCGCACCTGCCACGCGCTTCTCGCCCAAACCGACACACCGCAGGACAATCGCGAGTAGATCGCCGCACAACGTCGACCTCGGCGCTAGAAGCCGCCCTTCAACTCCGCGACGGCGCGGCGCACGAAGTGAGCGAGGTCGTGCGTGTCGTCGGCCAGCCACTGCTCGAAGGCCAGCTGAAAGACCGCGGCGCCGGCCTCGGCGGTCAGGCGCGCGGTGGTCTCGGCGACACCGCGGGTCACCAGGCCGTCGGCCATCGCGGCGGCGAGCGCGGACCGTTTGGACAGCTCGCGTTCCTGCAGGGCGGGGTTGGCCTCGATCACCGCTTGCCGCAGTCGCGACGCATCCCGGCGATCGTCGAAGAAGGCGCTCACCGCCTGCATCGCTGTGCTGACCGCATCTAGGGGAGCGGACGAATCCGGCGCTTCCGCAACGCTTTTCGTCAACTGTTCCAGTAGCTGGAGCTGGCCGCCGAAGAGGACTTCGCGCTTGTCGGCGAAGTAGCGGAAGAAGGTGCGCTCAGTGAGACCCGCCCGCTCCGCGATCTCGGCGACGGTCGTCTGGTCGAATCCGCGTTCGGTGTAGAGCGCCATGGCCGCCTGTTGCAGGCGGCCCTGTGCGTCCGGCTCCCAGCGGCCCATGCGGGAATTTTAGCGGGATGACAGTTGCTGACATCAGCGCTAGTGTTTGATGACAGCGACTGACATGGAGGTATGCCCCATGAAGATATTCGTTACCGGAGCGTCCGGCTGGGTCGGCTCGGCGGTGGTGCCCGAACTGCTCGCGGCCGGCCATCAGGTTCTCGGCCTGGCCCGCTCCGACGGGTCCGCCGCCGCGCTGACCGCCGCCGGCGCCGACGTTCACCGCGGCGACCTCGCCGACCTCGACAGCTTGCGCGGCGGCGCCAAAGATGCCGACGCCGTTATCCACCTTGCCTTCCACCACGACTTCGAGAACTTCTCCGGCGCAGGTGAACTCGACCGCGCCGCGATCACCGCCCTCGGTGAGACGCTGGCTGATTCCGGCCGCCCCCTGGTGGTCACCAGCGGAACCGCCGGGCACGCGCTCGGCCAGGTTCTCACCGAGGACCAGGCCGCCAACCCACACTCCCCACGCGTCTCCGAGCGGGCCGCGTTGGCGTTCGTCGACCGCGGAGTGCGGGTGTCGATCGTTCGGCTTGCGCCCTCGGTGCACGGCAACGGCGACTACGGGTTCGTCCCGCGGCTGGTCGACGTCGCTCGCGAGAAGGGTGTGTCCGCCTACGTAGGCGACGGCACCAACCGCTGGTCGGCGGTGCACCGCGACGACGCCGCCGTGCTGTTCCGGCTGGCCGCCGAAGGTGCACCCAGTGGGACCGTGCTGCATGCGATCGGCGAAGAAGGTGTGCCCACCCGGGCGATCGCCGAGACGATCGGCCGAGGCCTGGGCGTTCCGGTCACCAGCATGCCTGCCGAGAACGCGATGGATCACTTCGGGTGGATCGGTGGGTTCTTCAGCCTCGACATGCCGGCCGGCAGCGCCGTCACCCGTGAGCGGTTCGGCTGGCAGCCCACCGGAATCGGACTGCTCGACGACGTGGAGCGGCACTATTTCGAGGTCAGGACCACACCGTGATGTCCTGATCTGTGGGGTGCATGGCCTAGACGCCATCACCGGATGCCTCGACACTGAACCCATGGCGAGATCGGTGGTGATCCTCGGGTTTCCCGGGGTACAGGCCCTCGACGTGGTCGGGCCGCACGACGTGTTCACCGGCGCCGCGCTGCTGACCGAGGGCGGATACCGGGTCAGCGTCGCCTCCCGCGACGGCAGTCCGGTGAGCACCCCGACCGGCCTGGCGTTTGTCGCGGAGGCGATGCCCGAGCCCACGGACATCGACACCCTGATCCTGCCCGGCGGGCCCGGCGTCGACGCCGTCCGCGATGACCCCGCCACCATGGCCTGGATTCGCGCGGCAGCTGCCAACTCGCGGCGCGTGGTCAGCGTGTGCACCGGCTCGTTCCTGGTCGCTCAAGCCGGTCTGCTCGACGGCTGCCGCGCCACCACACACTGGGCGTTCGCCGACCAGATGGCCCGCGAGTTCCCGGCCGTGACTGTCGACCGCGACGCGATATTCCTTCGCAGCTCGGCAACAGTGTGGACGGCGGCCGGGGTGACCTCCGGCATCGACTTGTCACTGGCGCTCGTCGAGGACGACTACGGGACCGAGGTAGCCCAGACCGTCGCGCGCTACCTCGTTCTGTATCTGCGCCGCCCCGGCGGTCAGACCCAGTTCGCGGCACCGGTGTGGATGCCGCGCGCCCGTCGCCGGCCGATCCGCGAGGTGCAGGAAGCGATCGAGGCCGATCCCGGTGCCGCCCACAGTATCTCCGAGTTGGCGCGCCGCGCGGCCATGAGTCCGCGGCACTTCACCCGGGTGTTCACCGACGAGATCGGCGAGGCTCCCGGCGCCTACGTCGAGCGAGTCCGCACCGAAGCGGCCCGCCGTCAGCTCGAGGAGACCGACGACACGGTCGTCACCATTGCCGCCCGATGCGGTTTCGGCAGTTCGGAAACGTTGCGTCGCAACTTCATTCGCCGGGTCGGCATCTCACCCGACCAATATCGCAAAACGTTCGCATAGAGGAGACTGTCGTGCAGATCGCCATCGTGCTCTATCCCGGTTTCACCGCTCTGGATTTCATCGGGCCCTATGAGGTGCTGCGCTGGCTGCCCGACGCCGAGGTTCGCTTCGTGTGGCACGAAACCGGCCCGATCACCGCGGACTCCGGTGTGCTCGTCGTCGGCGCAACCCACTCGTTCGACGAAACACCCTCTCCGGACGTCGTTCTCGTGCCCGGCGGGATGACGACGATCGAGCACTCCCGCGACGAGAAGCTGCTCGACTGGGTGCGCCAGGCGCACCGGACCGCAACCTGGACGGCGTCGGTGTGTTCCGGGTCGGTGATCCTCGCGGCGGCAGGCCTGCTGAAAGGAAAGCGAGCGACGTCGCACTGGGCCGCGCTGACCGCGCTCAAGGCGCTCGGAGTCACGCCGGTCAAGGACGAACGCGTGGTTCACGAAGGCGACATCGTCACCAGCGCCGGGGTGTCGGCAGGTATCGACCTCGCGCTGTGGCTGGCCGGACAGATCGGCGGCGACGAGCGCGCCAAGGTGATCCAGCTGTCGATGGAGTACGACCCGCAACCACCGTTCGACTCCGGGCACATGTCGAAGGCGTCGGCGACCACCAAGGCTTCCGCTGCCGCCCTGATGGCCAAGGATTTGGCCACGCCCACCCAGCTCAAGGCGATGACGTCGCTGCTGTGGTCCGGCGCCATCGACGCCGCGCGGTCGAAGACACGGCGGAAACGGGGTCGCGTAGCCTCTGCCAGGTGATCAACCTGGCCTACGAGGACAACGGCTCCGGCGATCCGGTGCTGTTCATCGCCGGCACCGGCGGCGCCGGCCGAACCTGGCACATTCACCAGATTCCGCGCTTCCTGTCCGCGGGCTATCGCTGCGTCACGTTCGACAATCGTGGAATCGGAGCCACCGAGGAAGCAGGCGATTTCACGCCGGAGCAGATGATCGCCGATACCGCCGCCCTCATCGAGGACGTGATCGGCGGACCCACACGGATCGTGGCGATCTCGATGGGCGCCTACATCGCCCAGGAGCTGATGCTGACCCGCCCGGAGCTGGTCACCCAGGCCGTGCTGATGGGCACCCGCGGCCGCCTGGACCGCACCCGCAAATCGTTCCGTGCCGCCGACGTCGAGCTCACCAACGCCGGCATCCAGCTGCCGCCGGCCTATGCGGCGAAAGTGCGTGTGCTGGAGAACTTCTCACCCAAGACCATCAACGACGAGAAGGCGATCGGCGACTGGGTGGAGATGTTCACCGCCTTCCCGATCAAGCGCACTCCCGGCCTGCGCGCCCAGCTCGAGGTCTACCCCAAGGACAACCGGCTGGCCGCTTACCGTTCCATTACCAACGAGGTGCTGGTCATCGGGTTCGCCGACGACCTGCTGACCCCGGCCGCGCTGGGCCGTGAGGTCGCCGAGGCCATCCCCAACGGCCGATACGTGCAGATCGGGCACACCGGCCACCTCGGATTCCTGGAGCGCCCGGACACCGTGAACAACGCGATGCTGGACTTTTTCGCAGGCACTCTCGTCTGATGTCGAGCCAGATCGACGTGTGACACGCTGTAGTAATGAATCCATCGACGGCCCAGGCCCGCGTCGTCGTCGACGAATTGATCCGCGGCGGCGTCCGCGACGTGGTGCTGTGCCCAGGTTCGCGTAACGCCCCGCTCGCCTTCGCGCTGTCCGATGCCGACCGGGCCGGCCGGCTGCGCCTGCACGTCCGCATCGACGAGCGCACCGCCGGCTTCCTGGCGATCGGCCTGGCCGTCGCCGAGCGCGCCCCGGTGTGCGTGGCGATGACCTCGGGCACCGCGGTGGCCAACATGGGCCCCGCCGTCGTCGAGGCCAACTACGCCCGGGTTCCGCTGATCGTGCTGTCGGCCAATCGGCCCTACGAGCTGCTGGGCACCGGCGCCAACCAGACGTTCGAGCAGCTCGGCTACTTCGGCACCCAGGTCCGCGCGGCGATCAGCCTGGGCCTGGCTCCCGAAATGGCCGGGGCGTCAGCGGGCGATCTCGGTTCGCTCAACGCGCAGTGGCGCTCGGCCACCTGCCGGGTGCTGGCCGCGGCCACCGGCGCACGCTCGGCCAACGCCGGCCCCGTGCAATTCGACATCCCGCTGCGGGAGCCGCTGGTGCCCGATGCTGACTCAGGTGCCGCGGCAATCCCGCCCGGCAGGCCGGACGGCAAGCCGTGGACGTGCAGCCCGCCGGTGGCATTCGACCAGCCGCTGGACATCGATCTGACGCCCGACACCGTGGTGATCGCCGGGCACGGCGCCGGCGTCCACCCGAACCTGGCCGCGCTGCCGACGGTCGCCGAGCCGACCGCGCCGCACGCCGCCAACCCGCTGCACCCGCTGGCGCTGCCGCTGTTGCGCCCCCGCCAGGTGATCATGCTGGGCCGCCCGACGCTGCACCGGCCGGTGTCGACGCTGCTGGCCGACCCGTCGGTGCCGGTGTTCGCCCTGACCACGGGTCCGCGCTGGCCCGACGTGTCGGGCAACTCCGCGGCCACCGGCACCCGCGCCGAGACCAGCGGCACGCCCGACCCGGCGTGGCTGGCGCGCTGCGCGGAGGCCAACGCGCACACCATGGCGGCGGTGCGCCGGCAGCTGGCCGCCCACCCGCTGACCACCGGCCTGCACGTCGCGGCCGCGGTGGCCGCCGCGGTGCGCCCGGGGGACCAGCTGGTGCTCGGCGCCTCCAACCCGGTCCGAGACGCAGCCCTGGTCGGACTGAACACCGAGGGCATCAAGGTGCGCTCCAACCGGGGAGTGGCCGGTATCGACGGCACGGTGTCGACGATCATCGGCGCCGCGCTGGCGCATGACCGGAGCCGGGCGGCCGGCGACATCGAATCGCGCCGGACCATCGGTCTGATCGGGGACATGACCTTCGTGCACGACAGTTCGGGGCTGCTGATCGGGCCGACCGAGCCGACTCCGAAGAACTTGACGATCGTGGTGTCCAACGACAACGGCGGAGGCATCTTCGAACTTCTCGAGCAGGGCGACCCGCGGTTCTCCGATGTGTCGGCGCGGATCTTCGGCACCCCGCACGACGTCGACGTCGGCGCGCTGTGCCGGGCGTATCACATCGACGCCCGCCAAATCGAGGTCGACCAACTCGGCGGCGCGCTCGCCGAGCCTTTCGAGGGCATGCGGGTTCTCGAGGTCAAAGCCGACCGATCGTCGTTGCGGCAGTTGCACGCCGCGATCCGGTCGGCGCTGTGATCGCTCGTCTCTTTGCGTGGGTGAAACCGGCCCTGCCCCGGCGTCAGCCGGATGTCGTCGACACGACGCGTCGGAAAGTGTTGCGCTGGAGCAAGTGTGCGGTGTGGATCCTCATCGGGCTGGTCACCCTGCAGTCATTGCTACTGGTCGCCGGTGCGTGGCGCAACGATCAGCAGATCGAACACCACATGGGTGTTGCGCAGGCCGAAGTCCTCTCGGCCGGCCCGCGCCGCTCGACGATCGAGTTCGTCACCCCCGACCGCGTCACCTACCGTCCCGAGCTCGGTGTGCTCTATCCCTCCGAACTGGCCGAGGGCATGCGCATCTACGTCGAGTACGACCGCAACAACCCGGATCTCGTTCGCGTGCAACATCGTACGGCGGCATTGGCGATCATCCCGGCCGGCTCGATCGCGGTGGTGGCGTGGCTGATCGGCGGGTTGTTCTTGACGGGCCTGGTACTGCTGGAACGCCGGGTGAATCAGGTCGACATCAGCTTGGACAACCAGTTGTTGTCGTAGATGTCGATTTTCTCGTTGGTGTTGAGGTCGAACACCGTTGGGGTGCCGGTGTTGATGGCGTCGATCTCATAGAGGTATTCGAAGTTGGTGTCCGCCATCTCCTGGACGTCCAAGGCGGGCTTGCCGGCCCGCATCGCGTCGACGGCCGGGGCAGGAATTCCGCTCTCGCGGGCCATGTCGGCGATCTGAGCGTCGCTGGGTCCGTTGCCGTGCGAATCCTGGTGGCCCCATAGGTCTTGCACGAACCTCTGGAATGCCTTTCCTGACGTATTCGGGCCCGGCGCCAGGAACATCGCGTTGCTGACGCGGTCGGAGTAGCCGCCGGGCTTCTTGTCCAGGAATGTCAACGGACGGTAGGTGATGGCGAGCTGGCCGAGGTTGATGTAGCGGGCCATGTCGTCGCCGAAGTCCTTCTGAAGATCGGCGCAGTGGCTGCATTGCGGTTCGGTGTACAACTCGATGTGGACCCGCGCGTTCGGGTCGCCGGCCACGATGCCGTAACCGTCTTTGCTCAGCGCCGTCCCCGGTCCGCGCGGATCCACCTGTGCCACACCGACAATTTCCGTGCTACAACCGGTGGTCAGCACGACGATCGCCACCACGAGCACAGACCAGAACCGCATGCTCGCACGGTACCGCGTTCCACCTGTTTTTCGTGTCGTGTATGCCTGGGCGCAACCTCGCTGACAGCCGCCGCTGTCACGCTCGAAATCGTGCGCGTTGCCATTGTCGCCGAGTCCTTCCTGCCCAACGTCAACGGAGTGAGCAACTCGGTGTTGCGGGTGCTCGAGCATCTCCGCCGCACCGGCCACGAAGCTCTCGTGATCGCACCGGACACCCCACGGGGTGAACCGGCAGCTGACCGGATCCACGACGGAATCCGGGTGCACCGGGTCCCGTCGCGGATGTTCCCAAAAGTCACGTCGCTGCCGCTGGGGGTGCCGAGACCACGCATGGTCGGCGTGCTGCGCGGCTTTGATCCGCATGTGGTGCATCTGGCCTCACCCGCGCTGCTGGGGTACGGCGGAATGCAAGCCGCTCGGTTCCTCGGTGTGCCGACGGTGGCGGTGTACCAGACCGACATCGCCGGATTCGCCCAGAGCTATGGGATCGGCGTCGCGTCACGCGCGGCGTGGGCGTGGAACCGGCATCTGCATTCGCGAGTGGACCGGACGCTGGCACCGTCTACTGCGGCGATGGAAGACCTTGCCACCCATGGCATTCCGCGGGTGTTTCAGTGGGCTCGCGGTGTCGACGTCACCGGATTCGCGCCGTCAGCGCGGAGTAACGAATTGCGGGCGCGCTGGTCACCGGCGGGCAAGCCGATCGTCGGCTTCGTCGGGCGGCTCGCACCGGAAAAGCATGTGGAGCGCCTCGCAGTATTGGCCCGCCGCGACGACCTGCAGCTGGTGATCGTCGGCGACGGTGTCGATCGCGACAAGCTCCGCACGCTCATGCCGTCGGCGGTGTTCACCGGGGCGTTGTACGGCGATCAGCTGGCTACCGCCTACGCCAGCATGGACGTCTTCGTTCACCCGGGCGAGCACGAGACGTTCTGCCAGGCCGTGCAGGAAGCGATGGCGTCAGGTTTGCCGGTCATCGCCCCGAACGCCGGTGGGCCGCGGGATCTGGTGGCGCCGTACCGAACCGGACTGTTATTGACGGTCGCGGAATTCGAAGCGCGACTGTCGCAATCGGTCGATCACCTGCTCGACGAGCGGGCGCGCTATTCGCTTGCCGCGCGCCGCAGCGTGCTCGGGCGGACGTGGCCGGCGATCTGCGAAGAGTTGCTGGGCCACTACGAGGCCGTGCGGGTCTCCGGGCGACGGCGTCGCGCGGCCTGAGTCTGGTGCAACGCCAATGACTTTCCTTAATTGTTCCTGAGAGACCTTTTCATGGCCTGTGGGCGGGCGCACACTTGAACGCAAGCGGGGGAACGCTGAACGCCAATGACAACGCTGTCAACACCAACTCTCCAAGCCCTGGGGGCGTCCGAATGAACGACGCGTCGTATCGCCAAGATCTCAGCGAATTCGCACTCGAACTCCGTAAGTTGGCTTACACCATGCCCGCTGGGCACGAGGATCGGCTGATCCACCTCAGCGAGCGCATGGCGAGTCGTGCGCGTCAATCACCGAGAGTCGACGCGCACGCGATCTGATCAGCCCTGGGCCTCGACGGCGACCGGCTGCCACTGCTCCCAGTTGGAGATGCGGCTTTCGTAGTCGGCCTTGGCGGTCTGCAGGGGTGACTCCCCGAAGAACACCCGCAGCGGGGGAGTCGGAGCGTCCACGACCTTGAGAATTGCCGACGCCGATGCCTGGGGATCGCCGGGCGCAGACCAGCGCTGCTTGCGGGCCTCGTCGACCTGGCGGTGCAGTTCGGCGTAGTCGGGCAGCTCGGTCGAACGCTTGGAGGACGAGCCGGACCAGTCGGTGTCGAATCCGCCCGGCTCGATCAGCGTGACATGAATCCCGAACGGGGCGACCTCCTGGGCCAGCGCCTGCGAGAAGCCTTCGAGCGCCCACTTCGAGGCGTGGTAGATGCCCACGAGCGGGAACGCGGTGATACCGCCGATCGACGACACCTGGATGATGTGGCCGCTGCCCTGGGCCCGCAGATACGGCAGCGCGGCCTGGGTGATCCACAGCGCGCCGAAGACGTTGGTCTCGAGCTGGTCGCGCGCATCGCTCTCGGACAGCTCCTCGATGAAGCCGAAGTGCCCGTAGCCGGCGTTGTTGACCACGATGTCCAGGCGCCCGAAGTGGTCATGCGCGTGCGCGACGGCGGCGAAGTCGGCGTCCCGGTCGGTGACGTCGAGCTGGATCGGCAAGATGGCGTCGCCGTACCGGTCGACCAGGTCGGACAGGCTGTCGGTGTCGCGGGCGGTGGCGGCGACCTTGTCGCCGCGGTCCAGGGCGGCGATCGCCCACTCCCGGCCGAAGCCGCGCGATGTCCCGGTGATGAACCACACTTTTTCGCTCATGCGTCTAGCCAACGCATCGTCAGGCTCAACATTCCCGCTCGGGTAGCGTCGGCACCGTGAGCCGCGCGACGCTGGACAAGAATCCCCGCGATGTGGCGTCGATGTTCGACGCCGTCGCGCGGCGGTACGACATCACCAACACCGTGCTGTCGCTGGGACAGGACCGCGCCTGGCGGCGGGCGACCCGGTCGGCGCTGGGCATCGGAACCGGTGACCTTGTGCTGGACCTCGCGGCGGGGACCGCGGTGTCGACAGTCGAGCTGGCCCGCTCCGGCGCGTGGTGTGTGGCCGCGGACTTCTCGGTCGGCATGCTGCGGGCCGGCGCCGCACGGCCGGTGCCGAAGGTGGCGGCCGATGCGACCAAGCTGCCGTTCGGCGACGCGGTGTTCGACGCGGTGACGATCAGCTTTGGGTTGCGCAATGTCGTCGACCACCCGGCGGGCCTGCGGGAGATGGCGCGGGTGACCCGACCCGGCGGCCGGCTTGTGGTGTGCGAGTTCTCCACCCCCGTCGTGCCGGTGTTCTCGACCGTCTACAAGGAGTACCTGATGCAGGCGCTGCCGCGGGTGGCTCGCGCGGTGTCGAGCAATCCGGACGCGTACGTCTATCTGGCCGAGTCCATCCGTGCCTGGCCCGATCAGGCGGCGCTGGCCGGGCAGATCCGGGATGCCGGCTGGTCGGATGTGCGCTGGCGCAACCTGACCGGCGGGATCGTCGCCATGCACTACGCCGTCAAGGCCTAACCGCCCGGCGATTTGGGCGCGGTTTCGTGCGCTCAGCGGCGGAAAGCGCGCCGAAATCGCTAGCGGCCGGCGTCTTCCAGCACCTGATAACCGGCGTTGTAGCCGGGGATGAACGTGATGCCCGGTCCGCCGTGGCAGCCCGCGCCGCCCAGATACAGGCCCTCGATCGGGATCGGCTCGTCGATGAACCCCTTGGGTCCCGGCCGGTTGACACCCATCAGCTCGGGCTGCAGCAGCCCATGGCAGAAGTCGCCGTTGGGCGCGGCGAACATGGTGTTCATGTGGTACGGCGCGAACGTGATGTCGCGGATCAGGATGTCTTTGAAGTTCGGGGCGTAGCGCGTGATCTTGTCGACAACCCGTTCCGCCATAACGGTTTTCAGGTGACCGTGCTGATCCCGCGGCGCCTCGATGGGGAAGCCGTAGGCGTACACGCTGGCCGCGTGCTTACCTTCTGGTGCCATCTCGGGATCACCGACAGTGGGCATCTGGATCGACAACGCGGGGTTGTCCGGTACTTCGCCGCCGCGGGCAATCTCCCACTGGCGCTGCTGCTCTTCCGGTGAACCGAACATGCCGACCGACATCTGCATGCCGGGCTCATTGAGGAAGTCGTAGGGCGCGGCGTACTGGGGCAGGCCGTCCAGGGCGAAGTGGATCTGCATGAACGACGCCCGGTGATCGCGACCGCCGAGCCTGGTCACCAGCGACGACGGAAGATGGTCGACGCCAACAAGATCCAGCAACGTGGTCTCCGGAGCAAGGTTGGACACCACGATCGGTGCGTTGATCACTTCGCCGTCTTTGAGGCGCACTCCGGTGACCTTGCCGTCCTCGACGAGGATCTGTTCGACCCTGGTGCGGTAGCGCATCTCTCCGGCCGCGTCGACGAACAGGTCCCGCAGGTGCTCGGCGAGCACGCCGATTCCGCCCTTGAGTTTGGTGGTCATCTGCCCGCCCTCCGGGGGCATGGCCATCGCGAACGCCAAACAGGTTGCGCTGCCGGGGGTGTACGGGCCGCGGTAGGTGGAGTTGACCGCAAGGAAAGCCAGCATGCCGCGGATCACGGAGTGCTTTTCCTTGTCGGGCAGGAATCGGTCGACGACGTCCATGGCCGAGCC
Organism: Mycolicibacterium aromaticivorans JS19b1 = JCM 16368; assembly: GCF_000559085.1. Lineage (NCBI taxonomy): Bacteria > Bacillati > Actinomycetota > Actinomycetes > Mycobacteriales > Mycobacteriaceae > Mycobacterium > Mycolicibacterium aromaticivorans. The sequence continues at coordinate 3,484,667 of NZ_JALN02000001.1, forward strand.
GAACAGCATCTCGTGGATGGCCCGCCGTTCGTTTTCGTCGGCGGCGCAGGCATACATCTCATCGATGGTCTTCGGCGGCGCCAGCGCGTCGAAGCGACCCAGCGCCTTACCCGGCCCGCTGCTCCAGGCGTACAGGTTCGCCATGGCCATCACGGCGTCCATGCCGTGTTTCTCGTTGAGATGGGTCATCATCGCCATCGGGTCGCTGTGGAAGACCATTGCTTCCTCGCCGTTTTCCCCGAGGTTGACCGACATGATCTCCGACGAAATGGTCGGCAGCGTGTCCAGGCCGAGTTCGCTGTTGATCTTCTGCGCGGTGGGGAAGCGCACCGATCCGGCGATCTCGTATTTGAAGCCGTCGATCAGCTCGACGGTGGCCGACATGCCGCCGCTGTAGGTGTTGGCCTCCAGGCAAAGCGTGCGCAAGCCGGCTCGCTGCAGCACCACCGCAGCGGTCAGACCGTTGTGTCCGGCCCCCACAATGATCGCGTCGTAGTCACTCATGCGGCGGAGCCTATGCCGCAACCGCCGCGATGTGAAGAAGTTTTGTCAAATTTGTCATTTCTGTGAGTCGCGGCAGCTGGGCCGTCATTCACTGAGCGCTGACGCTTCACAATGCGCCGCTGAGTGAGGCGTCAACGCTCACTCAACCGGTCAGCTGAACGGCTTGCGCCGGTCCAGGATTCGCGATCCCATCCCCGCGACGCGCCAGGCCCGCGCCACCAGGTCGGCGTCCTCGTCGGTGACCAGGTTGCCCATCACCCGCACCGCGACGCCCATCAGCCGCGACGAACGCATCGCGACCGGCCCGGTCAGCGGCAGGAAGCGCGGCAGCGTCAGCATCAACCCCAGCCGGCGGGCCACCGAGAAACCGCGCCCATAGTGCGCCTGCAGCATCGTGGGCCACGCCTGCGACAGGTCGCCCGAGCCCAGCATTTCGGCAGCCAGCCGCCCGGTTTCCAGCCCGTAGTCGATGCCCTCGCCGTTGAGCGGGTTCACACATGCCGCGGCGTCGCCGATCAGCACCCAGTTGGGCCCGGCCACACCGGAGACCGCCCCACCCATCGGCAACAGTGCCGAGGACACCGCCCGCGGCGGGCTGTCGAATCCCCACGACGCTCGCTTGAGGTCGGTGTAGTGCTTGATCAGTGGCCGCAACGCCACGTCGGCGGGCCGTTTCGCGGTGGCCAGCGCGCCGACGCCGATGTTCACCTCGCCGTTGCCCAGCGGGAAGATCCAGCCGTAACCGGGCAGCACCTGCCCGTCGACAGACCGCAGTTCCAGGTCTGAGGAGATCCACGGCTCGGAAGACCGCGGCGACGAGAGGTATCCGCGCACGGCCACCCCATACACCGTCTCCTGATGCCACTGCCTGCCGAGCACCCGCCCGAACGGGGAGCGCGCTCCGTCGGCCACGATCACCCAGCGGCAGGACACCCGCGACCCGTCGGCCAGCACCACCGCGTCCGCGCGGCCCCGCGAATCACGAGATACATCAACGGCTTTCACGCCCAGCAGCATGGCCGCGCCGGCATCTTCAGCGACCTTGCGGATCCGGTCGTCGAGTTCGGTGCGCGGCACCGCCGACCCGCCGGACGGAAACGACGGCCCCGGCCACTTGACCTCGACGTCGGCGCCGAACCCGGACAGCCGCAGGCCGTGATGACGGATGTGGCCGTCCAGCCAGTCGCCGAGCCCGAGCCGCTGCAGCTCGAGCACCGCGCGTGGGGTCAGTCCGTCACCGCAGGGCTTGTCGCGGGGGAACTCGGCGGCGTCGACGACGAGCACGTCGTGACCGCGCCGGGCAGCCCAGGCGGCCGCCGCCGAGCCGGCCGGTCCCGCCCCGACGACCACCAGGTCTGCCCGCAAGTCCATGCCCCCAGTATGTTGGCAGGGTGAGTACTCCGGCCACGGTGGTAGCAGGGGTGGACTTTGGTGATCCGGCTTTCGCCAAGAACGTCCGCGACGGGGTAGGTCGTGTCGAAGAGCTCATGAGCACCGAACTGCGCGGCGGTGACGAGCTGATGACCGAAGCCGTCGTGCACCTGTTCGAGGCCGGCGGCAAGCGCTTCCGACCGCTGTTCACGGTGTTGTCGGCGCAGATCGGCCCGGAGCCCGACGCCTGGCAGGTCACGGTGGCCGGCGCGGTGATCGAGCTGGTGCACCTGGCCACGCTGTATCACGACGACGTCATGGACGAGGCGCAGATGCGGCGCGGGGCGCCCAGCGCCAACGCCCGCTGGGGCAACAACATCGCGATCCTGGCCGGCGACTACCTGTTCGCGACCGCGTCGCGCCTGGTGAGCCGGTTGGGCCCGGACGCGGTCCGGATCATCGCCGAGACGTTCGCTCAATTGGTCACCGGTCAGATGCGCGAAACCAAGGGCAACACCAACGGGGTGGACCCGGTCGACCACTACCTGAAGGTGATCTACGAGAAGACCGCCTGTCTGATCGCGGCGTCGGGCCGATTCGGGGCCACGTTCGCGGGCGCCAACGACGACCAGATCGAGCGGCTCAGCCGGCTCGGCGGGATCGTGGGCACCGCGTTCCAGATCTCCGACGACATCATCGACATCGACAGCGATCCCGACGAGTCGGGCAAGACCCCCGGCACCGACTTGCGCGAAGGCGTACACACGCTGCCGGTGCTGTACGCGCTGCAAGAGACCGGCCCCGAGGCCGACCGGCTGCGTGAGCTGGTGAAAGGCCCGATCGAGGACGACGACGCCCTGGCCGAGGCGCTCGCGCTGCTGCGCGCCGGTGACGGCATCGCCAAGGCCAAGGCCACCGTGCAGCGCTACGCCGAGCAGGCCGGCGACGAGCTGGCCGGTTTGCCCGACGGGCCGGGCCGTCGCGCACTGGCGTCACTGATGGACTACACGATCAACCGGCACGGCTGACGGCGTCGCGGAACCTCACGGTCGGTTCGAGGCGTTAACCTCCCGGAGACTGCGTTTGCTCGTAGGAGGAATTGATGACTTGGCATCCGACCGCCAACACGTTCAAGACGTTCGCGCTGCTTGTTGGGATGTCGGCGCTGATTGTCTTCATCGGTTCGCTGTTCGGGCGCAACGTGATGTTCCTGGCGCTGGTCTTCGCGATCGGCATGAACGTCTACGTGTACTTCAACTCCGACAAGCTGGCACTGCGCGCGATGCATGCCCAGCCGATCACCGAGGTTCAGGCGCCGCAGATCTACTCGATGGTTCGCGAGCTGGCCACCACGGCGCATCAGCCGATGCCGCGGCTCTACATCAGCGACACGGCCAACCCGAATGCGTTCGCCACCGGCCGCAACCCGCGCAACGCGGCGGTGTGCGTCACCACCGGCATCCTCAACCTGCTCAGCGAGCGTGAACTGCGCGCTGTGCTGGGCCACGAACTGTCGCACGTCTACAACCGCGACATCCTGATCTCGTGTGTTGCCGGTGCGTTGGCTTCGGTGATCACCGCGCTGGCCAACATCGCCCTGTTCGCCGGGATGTTCGGCGGCAACAACCGCGACGGCGGTGCCAATCCCTTTGCGCTGTTGCTGGTTTCGCTGCTCGGTCCGATCGCTGCCACGCTGATCCGGATGGCGGTGTCCCGCTCGCGGGAGTACCAGGCCGACGAGTCCGGAGCTGAACTGTCCGGCGATCCGCTGGCGCTGGCGTCGGCCTTGCGCAAGATCAGCGGCGGGGTGGAGAACGCGCCGCTGCCTCCCGAGCCGCAGCTGGCCGACCAGGCGCACCTGATGATCGCCAGCCCGTTCCGCGCCAGTGAGAAGATCGGCAAGATGTTCTCCACCCATCCGCCGATCTCCGACCGGATCGCGCGGCTCGAGAAGATGGCCGGCCACTAGCCGGTAGCCCCGGCGGTCAGGACGCCATGGCCCGCTGGTAACGAATTGTGACTGCGGATCCGAAAGACCAGGTGAGTCCGCAGACTGCGCCGTCGGTGGCGCTTACGTAGGGTGTGATGATGCTGAGCAGAATCCTGATCGGCCTGGTGAGCGTCGCGGGGGCGGCGGCGATCGGTTCGCCGGGCATGGCCGCGGCAGATCCCGAGCCGGCACCCGCTCCGGTCCTTCCGAACGTCAATGCCTACGCCCCGGTGAGCCCCGTGCCGTACACGGCCATGGGCGGCAACTGGTACGCCTTCGCCGGACCGCCCGGGGTGGTGTGCGTGTTGGACAAGCAGAACTCCAGCTACGGCTGCAGCGGGGCGCTGCCCGGTGCTCCGGATGGCGCGAACCTCGTCAGTGCCGGGCCGTCCGGTGAGCCCGGCTTTTCGAGCAGCGGCGGCTCGCTGTACGCGTCGGCGGGTGACGTGAAGCCGCTGCCGCCGAACACCCGGCTGAGCTTCCGCGACATCAGCTGCGGCGTCGACGGTGGCGGCGTCGTGGCGTGCGTGAACAACCACGACCAGGTCGGCTTCGTCGTCGGGCCGAGTGCGACGTTCACATCGGGTCCCAGCCCGATGCTGGATCGGCCGAAGAACTCGAACCCGTTGTTCCCGTCGTTCCCGGGCTGAGCCGCGCTAGAAGTGTGAGTCGTTGACTTCGTGGCCAGGCTTCTCGGCCATCAGGCCGCGGTAGGCCTGTTCGACGTTGGCGCCGTGGTTGACGACGGCATCGACCTCGCGCGCGATCGGCATGTTCAGGCCGTACTTCTCGGCGAATTCCATGATCACGCTGGCGGCTTTGACGCCCTCGGCGACCTGGTTCATCGAGGCGATGATCTCCTCGATGGACTTACCGGAGCCCAGTTGTTCGCCGACGTGGCGGTTGCGGCTGCGCTGCGAGGTGCAGGTGACGATGAGGTCGCCCATGCCGGCCAGGCCGGCGAACGTGTCGCGGTGCCCACCGATGGCTTCGCCGAGGCGCGACATCTCCCGCACCGCGCGAGCCATCACCAGCGCCCGGGTGTTCTCGCCGATGCCCAGCGAATAACCCATGCCGACGGCGATGGCGTAGACGTTCTTCAGCGCGCCGGCGATCTCGACTCCGACGACGTCGTCGGTGGTGTAGACGCGGAACCGCTTGGTGCGGAACATCTTCGCGAGGTTGGCGGCCAGATGTTGGTCGGGCATGGCCAGTACGGCGGCGGCCGCGTAGCCGTCGGCCACCTCGCGTGCGATGTTGGGGCCGGCGAGGATACCGGCCGGGTGACCGGGCAGAACCTCGTCGATGATCTGGCTCATCCGCATGTTGGTGCCCTGCTCGAGACCCTTGACCAGGCTCACAACGGGCACCCACGGGCGCAACTCCTTGCTCAGCTCGGCCAGCACGCCGCGGAAGCCGTGTGACGGCACGCCCATCACGACGACATCGGCGCACTCGGCGGCTTCGCTGAAATCAGTGGTGGCCCGCAAGGTTTCCGAGAGTTCGACCTCGTCGCCCAGGTAGCGCGAGTTGCGATGGTTCTCGTTGATGTCCTTGGCGGTCTCCTCCGAGCGCACCCATTGCAGCGTCGGCCCTCGGCGCGAGCAGATGGATGCGACGGTGGTACCCCAGGATCCGCCGCCGAGCACGACGACATTGGGTTCGCGGCGTTGAGAAGTCATGGTGTTCAGCGTATTGCGAATACCCGGTTGTTCATGGGGAGTTCGTGCAATCGGGGTGCGTGGGTGCACCCACCCCACCCGCTGCTGAGCTATCCGGCCACCTGCGCCGGGGACGCCACCCGGCCGAACGTCATGTCCTCGTCGATCTTGTCGATGAAGTGGTGGTCGAAGGCATCGGCGAGATAATTCTGCCGGACCACCCATGGCCGCTTGAGACCCGACTTCGGCAGGGCGTGCAGGTTGCGCAACACGTAACCGGCCTGGATGTCCCACGCGGGCTTCTCGGCGATGGGTTCGCCACCCAGGTGTGGGAAGGCGTGGGTGTAGCCGTGTGTGTTCATGTATTCGATCAGCTTGGCCGCCGCGCGGGCGGTCATGTCGGCGCGCAGCGTCCACGACGCGTTGGTGTAGCCGATGCACCAAATGAGGTTCGGTACGTCCTCGAGCATGTGCGCCTTGTAGGAGAACCGTTCCTGGGGCTTGATCTCATTGCCGTCCAATGTGATTCGCACACCACCGAGGGCCTGCAGCTGCAAGCCGGTCGCGGTGACGATGATGTCGGCCGCCAAGTGCTTGCCCGACTTCAGGGTGACGCCGGTGTCGTCGAAGCGGTCGATGTGGTCGGTGACGACTTCAGCGCGGCCGTCGGATATCACCTCGAACAAGTCGCCGTCGGCGACCAGGCACAGGCGCTGATCCCAGACGTTGTAGCGCGGCTTGAAGTGCACGTCGACCGGGTAGCCCGCAGGCAGCCGGCTGACGTTCTGGGCCCGGATGATCTTGCGGGCCACACCGGGTACGGTCCGGGCCAAGAACCACACGACGCTTTCGAAGGCGACTGCGAAGTAGCGCGCGAACGCGTGAGAAATCTTGCGGGGAACGACTTTCCGGACGGCCTCGATGAGCGGGTTCACCCGGGAGCCGGCCAGCAGGAAGGTTGGCGAGCGCTGCAGCATCGTCACCTTGGCTGCCTTCTGGGCCAGTGCTGGAATAAGCGAGATCGCGGTGGCCCCGCTGCCGATGACGATCACGTTCTTGCCGGTGTAGTCAAGGTCCTCCGGCCAGAACTGGGGGTGCACGACGGTGCCGGCGAACGTCTCGAGGCCCGGGAAGTCGGGGGTGTAGCCCTCGTCGTAGTTGTAGTAGCCCGAGCCGAAGAACACGAAGCGCCCGCGGTAGGTCTTTCGTTCGCCGTTCTCTTCGGCATGCACGGTCCAGGCGTCGGTGGCCGAATCCCAGTCGGCCGACTGCACGTGGGTTCCGAAATGGATGTTGGACAAGATGCCGTGCTTGCGCGCGGTGTCTTCCATGTATTCGCGGATGTGGTCGCCGTCGGCGACGCCTTCCTTGCGCACCCACGGTTCCCACGGCCAGGACAGCGAGAAGATGCTGGAGTCCGAGCGCACGCCGGGGTAGCGGAACAGGTCCCAGGTGCCGCCGATGCGATCGCGGCGTTCCAGGATCACGTAGCGCGTGCCGGGGTTGCGCTCGGCGATGCGGTAGGCGGCGCCGATCCCGGAGAAGCCGGCGCCGACGATCACGACGTCGTAGGACCCGCCGTCGCTCTCGGCGGGTACGGGGGCAGTCTCCGGGGTGGCGGTCATCGCGGTCCTCGCTTCGCGTGGGTGGTGATGCTCACCACACTAGGCACTGACCGGTTGGTTGAGCGAGGGCCCTTGGTCTACCGATAGTTGACGAACTGCAGCGCCACGTCGAGGTCGGCAGCTTTGAGCAGGGCGATGACGGCCTGCAGGTCGTCGCGCTTCTTGGAGCTGACCCGGATCTCGTCGCCCTGGACCTGCGACTTCACGCCCTTGGGGCCTTCGTCGCGGATCAGCTTGTTGATCTTCTTGGCCTGCTCGGAGTCGATGCCCTGCTTGAGGGTGCCGCTGACCTTGTAGGTCTTTCCGCTGGCCTGCGGTTCGCCGGCGTCGAAGGCCTTCATGGAGATGTCGCGGCGAATCAGCTTCTCCTTGAAGACGTCGACGGCGGCCTTGACCCGTTCCTCGGTGGAGCTGACGAGTTCGATGACCTCGTCGCCTTTCCACGCGATCGTGGTGTCGGTGCCGCGGAAGTCGAACCGGGTGCTCAGCTCCTTGGCCGCCTGGTTCAGCGCGTTGTCGACCTCTTGGCGGTCGACCTTGCTCACGATGTCGAACGATGAATCCGCCATTGGACTCGTCCCCTTCGGTTGATCGGCCGGTTTGTGTTTGGGGTACATCCTCGTTGTACCCTGCTAGTCGCACCAAACCGGATCCCCGGTGCGGCGCACCCAGGCAGGTTGCCCGAGCGGCCAATGGGAGCGGACTGTAAATCCGTCGGCGGAAGCCTACACAGGTTCGAATCCTGTACCTGCCACACTGGTCAGGCCCCCTCAACGAGGGGGCCTGATGTAATTTCGCTGACTTGACGCTTCACTGCACGGGTACCCCTGCGGAATATTGCGAGGTGTTCGGTGTTCCGGTCGCCGGGGTGGCGACAACGGTGATCAGACTGCCAGGTGTCGTCACGGTCCAGGGGAACTGGGCGACGAAGTCGTTGGTCGCGGCGTCGATCGTCCCGATCAGCTTGCGGCCCTGCACGTTGCCCCCGCCGGAAGCCGGGTTGCTGAACACCTGAATCGTGAAGGGGCCGGAGTAGCCGTCGATCCCGGCGACCGACCCGGTGACCGTCAACACGGCCCTGTCGCGGACCGCAGAACTGACCACCGGTGTCGGCTGGCCGCCGTTGCCGCCGTTGGTCAAGGCGATGCCGAGACCGGCGTTGTCGAAGATGCGGTTGCCGGTCAGCGCATTTCCGCTCGACGTGTGACCGTTGACGGTGACTCCGTTGCCCCCGTTGCCGCTGATCGTGTTGTTCCCGATGGCGATGTCGGTGACGCCGTCGGGAATGGTGGAATTCGGATAGTAGCCGGCTTCGAAGGATCCGTTGGCGCTATGGAACGCGTTGTACTGCAACTCGTTTCCGCCGGAGGGATCGGCGGGTGTGTACAGCCCCAGATACCCGCCTGCGGCGTCGTAGAGGTAGTTCATCCCCGCGATCACCCGACGGCCGGTATTGAAGAACTGTCCGCTCTGCGGCGGCATGTTCTGCGAGAAGGCACCGGCCAGCGGATCGAAGAAGTCGACGGCCGTCGCGGTCATCTGGTTCGTGCTGTCCGTGGGGTCGACGGTGTAGTGGATCTTGCCGCCGGAGTTCAGCAGATCGACGTCCAGCGCACCGGTGAAGGTGCTCGATCCGCTTTGCCCCGGCAGCGTGAGAATGCCGGTGGGGATGCCGATGTCGATGACCAACGAACCGAGGTTGCCCTGTTGGTACGTACCGGGGTCGGCGGGGTCCGGTTTGTAGGTCACCTGACCGGTGGCCGGCTGCCAGTCCGGCACGGTCTGGCTACCGCGGCTCAGGCCCGAGGGTGCCAGGTCGGTGTAGGCGTACGGGCCGACGCCGGTCACCGCCGAGTCCGCCGTCGAACTATCCAGGCCCAGGATGACTCCGCCGGCCGTGATGACGTAACCCGGGCGCATGGTGCCCGCACGCATCTGCGTCAGGTTCAGGAATGCGTTGTAGTCCTGGTTGTTTCCGTTTTGCGTCGGTTCGGTCCCGAAGCCGGTCCGGTCGAAGCCGACGCCGAAATTCATCACCGGACCGAGAATGCCTGGGTTGGCGTCGTAGCTCGCCCACCACCCGCCGGGAATGGTCACGGTGCCGACGCCGCCGACACCGGGGGTGATCTGCACCTGCCGGGTCGTGGTGCCGTCGGTGATTGTCACAGTGCCCTGGTCGGTCAGGGTGTTGAACACCGCAGTGGCCGTGCTGGTTCCCGGTGCGGGGGTCGTCGAGGCGCCTACTGCACTCACCACCAGCACCGGCACGTCAGCCGTCGCCACCGCAGGGTTGGCGGGCGCGGACGGGCCGACCCACGTCGAATCGGGGAACGTGACGCTGGTGTTCACCCATGTTCCGAAGAACATCCGGTTGGAGCTGTTGAGGTAGACGCATCCCGGTGTTCCGCCGGAGGTGTCGAGATTCGGCACCTGGCCCTGATCGATGTAGAGGCCGCGCGATCCGGTGTCGAGGTTGATATTGATCGCCGGACCGCCATCGAAGCTCACCAGAACCTGAGGATCCGCCGGAACCGGCTGGGTGTAGAACCCGGGATCGTTGGACCAGTGCAGCACATAGTGGCCGTAGGCATACGGGTTCGGGTCGGATGACCCGGTGTTGTCCCGGTACCCGTCCGCGGGATTGCCGAAATCGTTGAGCGCCTGGTCGATTCCGGCGCCCAGCGAGATCCCGTCGCCGACGTTGCCGGTGATTGTGTTACCGGTGACCACGGTTCCGGTGAAGTCCCCACCGGTGAAGTCGATGCCGTTGCCCTGGTTTCTTGACACCGTATTGCCGGAGATTTCCAGGCCTTGCACCCCGTCGGGCGCCGCGATGCCGGCCCGGCGGTTGTACTGAATCGTGTTGTCGGCGATCACCGTCGCCGTGTAGTCGCCGGGTGCCAGGACGATGCCCTGGGCATTCGGTCCGGCCGAGACGTAGCCAAATTCGTTTGCGGTGCCCTTGGCGCCGATGGTGTTGTGCCGGATCGCCAGCCCAGTGGTACTCCGCAGTGTCTCGATACCGAAGCCGGAGTTTCCGGTGAGGGTGTTGTACGAGATCGAGGTTCCGGTGTAGTTCCCGCCGCCGAGCTGGATACCGTCGTAGACGTTGTCTGCGATGGTGAAGCCCCGCAGCACCGAGGAGGTTGAGGCGCCGTCGAATTGCACGCCGTTGACCGTGAAATCCGCGATGGTCCCCCCGTGGGCCAGTTTGGCCGTCACGTTGTCACCGATGAACAGGCCCGCGCCCTGCGAATTCGGCAGGCCGCCGTTCAAGCTGATCGAACCTCTGGCCGTGACGGTTCCGCTCTTGAGATTCAGCCCGCCCAACGCGTTCTTCGAGCCCACTGCCGCGTTGAGGTTCACCGTGCTGTTCGGCGCGCTGAGCCCCAGCACATTGCCGGCGCCTGCGGCGGAATCGACTCGACCGCCGAAGGTGATCGCAGAACCGTTGGTGCTCACCGAGCTGGGTCCGGCCAGTGTGGTCGACGAGGCGGAGTAAAAGGCGCCCGCCGTGGTCACGTAAGCACCGTTGAGAGTCAGTCGGTCGAAGTAGGTCTGCGCTCCGGTTGTCGTCACTCCGGCGGTGGCCGTCGAGCCAGGACGGTCGGTAGTGAGACTTGCCAGCGCTTTGACTCCGCCTACCTGGCGCACGAAATTCGTGGCGCCCCGCGAATTGACTTGCAGCCCTTGCGCACCGGCCGTTGTCGCATCGACGGTGCCGGAGAACGTGACATTCCCGCGGCCGGTATCGATCACTGAGCCGCCGTTGAGTTGGGTGATACCGGCCACCGAGAAGTCGCCTCCGCCGGTGCGGTAGACGCCGTTCAGTTGGGCGTTCTGACCGTAGGATTGCGCTCCCCTGGTGGTGACCGATTGTAGGCTCACCGTCGATTGACCACCGTTGGGCCGCAGCCAAATTCGTTGTTCAGCGACGTCGTACATGACGTCGAAGTCGTTGAACAGGTTCAGACCGGTGTTTACGTTCGGAACGTCGGTCGCTGCGCCGGTGGTGTTCAAGTAGCCCACCTGGTCGACCGAGCCGATGGTCCCGGCGGTGAAACTCCAAGTGAGCGAAGGGTATCCGGGCACGGTGGGGAGTTCGCCGGTGAATACAGTCCCCGGAATGAGCTGGCCGGACGAGTCCATGTAGGGCTTTGCCAGCGGGTCCGGCAGCCGGGCGCTGGTGGACCCCGCGCCGCTGTCGATCAGGCTGGGCAGTGGCCCGCCACCAAGGATCACGGCGGGTTGACTCGGATAATCTGCCGGGGTCACCGTGTAGGTCGGGCTGAAGCCGAATTGCTCCAGCAGCGGATATCCGGACACCGGGTAGTAGCCGGCGGGCGCCGGATCCTGGGGATCGCTCGGCGCCGGGACCGCGGCGATCGGTATGGCGTAAGGGAATTGGGCACGCAACTCGTCGGTGACGCCGACCGTCAGCTGTGGTGTGCTGCCGATCGGGCCGAGTTGGGTCAAATAGCCGCTGGAGAGGTTACCGGGCAACTGGAACAAGACGCTGGTGACGAATGAACCAGGGGCATAAAGTAACTGGCCGTCGATCTGCTGAACACCGAAGGCGCCACCGAAGTCCCCCGCGAACTGGGTGCCGAAGGGCGCGTTGGGTGAGATGGGCTGGCCGCTGCCGTTGGTCGCGCTGACCACGGCGGCTAGGTCTACGGGCCCGTCGGTGGAGACGGCCTGCTTGCCGCTGCCGATCGTGATGTTGGCCGGTGTGACGCGCCCGTAGAGGGTCTGTCCGCTGGTGTAGGTGATCTGGGCGGTCTCGTCGCCGAGCGGCACACCGCTGAACGCGGCGGGGTCATATCCCGCGAAGAAGCCGTTGCCACCGGTGTCGAACAGGTAGACCCGCGACGGGTTATCGCCGATCGCCACGTCGATGCCGTACTTCACGTCGCCCGCGATCGGCAGGTAGTGCAGCGGAACGGTCACCGAGTCCGGCGATTGCCTCACATTCAGGGGCGCGATACCGCGAGTGGTCAGGCTGCCCAACGGAGATCTGCTGCCGACGCTGCCGGCGAAAGTCGTTGTGCCCAAGGCGGTGACGAGCAGTGACTGCCCACCGAACCAGCCTCTGCCGTCAACGGTCCCGGCGAAGGTGGCGTTTCCGGTTCCCGCGTCGATCTCGGTGTCACTGAGGAGCACCACCGGGGCGTTTATGGTGACACCGGCTAGGCCCCGCACGGCCTGGCTCAGCGTGAGGCTGCCCGGAACCCAGTTCGCGGTGACTGCTCCCTTGAACGCCGCGTCGGACTCGAACCGCAGCGAGTCGATACCGGTCGTGGTGAAGTCCGCGATGGCGGTTCCTCCGGTGAAGACGAATCCGGCGCAGCCGCCGTTACCGGCGGCGTCGGCCATTACGTGATCGACCGACGTGGCCGTGAACTCCTGAGCGCTGGAAAATGCGGGGTCGCCGGCCACCTCAATGGCGGTGCCGGTGTCGCGGAAGTAGGCGACGCTGCCCGTGTGGACGGCGACGATCAGCGAGTCGCCGCTGACGCTGGCGCTGACTCCGGTGGGGACGAAGCCGAAGAGCGTCCGGCGGATGAGAAGCAAGCCGCCTTCGACGACATTGGAGATGGGACCGGCGGGGTACGTCGCCAGCAGGTCGAAGGCAGAGTTGAACAGGTGGTTTGTCGCGGTGACAAGGCCCTGCTCAATACTGGGGGCGGTCAGGCCGAGACATGCGGTGCACGTCGCGGCCCCGGCGGCATCGGCTGAAACCCCCGCCGACGTGGCACTGCCGCGCTTCGTCGCGGCGGGACGAGCTGAGTCCTTGCCGCCGAGGCGATGTGAGTGAGCGACCGCCGACTGGTGCACCGTTTTCCCGGCCGCGCTGGCTGCCGGCGTCGGCCTGTGCCGGTTACGCGCACCACCGGACGGGCTGATCGTCGGCTGATGCGATGCGTTGTCCCTCGGCGAGGCAGCTCCCGAGTCGCTGCCGTCGTCGGCGGCGGCGAGACCGGTCGGCTGCGCGAGGATGGCCAGACCCAGCACACACGCCGCCGCACCGAGATGGGCCGCCCGTCGTGAAGTTGGCATCCCGTCCCCCTCCCGAGTATCGGAATGCTAGGACTTTTCGGCAGGCGCGTTTAACGAACCGCAAATTTTGGTGCTGACTCGACTACAGCGACCAACCGCAGATTGACCCACGAGTAAACCGTCAGACGAATCGGCCGCGCTATCAGGCAACTCCCGTTACGCTCGTCGGCCTAGATGGCAATCGCGCCTGGCTGCACTTGGGGGATCCGATGAGCAGAAAACGTGGACGGCAGATCGGCGCAGCAACGTTTGCCTTGGGCGTCGCGTTGGCGGGACCGCAAATCGCGATCGCGGCCGCCGACGCACCGGACGCCCCGTCTACATCCGCGGGTGCCCACGCCGGGCCGGCGTCCCGCACCCCGTCGACCGCTGCCGAGGTCCGCAAGGCCCCTACTCGAGCTCGTAACAAGACAAGTGCTGCCGCCACACCGCAGACCGCGTCGTCCGCCGGATCCGCCACCCCATCGCGCGGTGTCGCATCCAGCCGACGGGCCGTAACCCGCACTGCCACAGCGACATCAGAGACGGCGGGTGCCACATCGGTGGCGGCTCCCCGGGTGGATCCGGCCTGCCCGTTGTGCCGGGCAGCGCACGCCCAAAGCCTCGACCAGACCCTCGTGATAACCGTCAACCGCGCGTTCAATTCGGCGTTCACACTGCTCTCCGGTGGTGGCCCGCTCTCCGATGTGTTCACCGGTGCACTTGTTCTCGTCCGACGGTCGCTGTTCTTCGTCCCGGAGGGCGTGACAGCCAGCACGACGACCAACGGGTTGACGGTGAACGTCAACTCCGGAAGCGTCGCGTACTTCCGGCAGAACGGCTCGGGGGTGCAGGTTTCCGGCGATCCCGGGTTCTGGAACGCGACCACCTACACCAGCGACCACGTGGCTGTGGCCGGTGCCGGTAACGGTGGCGCCGGCGTCGTGCTCACCTCCGGGACCATCGCCGGTGACCTGACCACCGATCAGATCGACGCCGTGAGATTCGAGTCCGGGTCGGCGTTCACCGGGAAGGTCGCGGTGACAGCCACTGGTCTGCTCACGCTCCGCGACGGCGTGCGCGGTCTCGCAGGTGTCGCCCTGAACGCCCCGGCGATCGTACTGGACAACAACGTCGAGATCGACGGCGGCTCAGGCGACGCGGCGTTCGCCGGAACTGTCGACGCCGCCAGGGCCGGCAAGCAGTCGCTGACCGTCACAGCACTGGGCACCACCACCTTCGCCGGCGACGTCGGTGCCACTGCCGCGCTTTCCAGCCTGCTGACTCAAGGCATCGCACCGTTGGCGATCACCCAGTCCAACAACACCAAGACGATCGCCCTGCACTTCCTGCCGTGGGTCGAGAATCCGGTCACCGGCACGAACGAAGTGAAATACGGCATCGATGTGGCGGTGGGCGGCAACCCCTCGCAAGTCTACGAATTCGACACCGGTGGCAACGGCTTCTTCGCCGGCTACAACCAGCCCTTCTGGCAGGGAGTGCCGATCACCAGCGACCCGGTGTCGATCCTGTTCACCTCGGGCAATCAATTCAACGCGGTCGTCGCCACTCCCACGGTCACCATCGGCCAGGGCAACCACACGGTCACCACCGCGCCCATCGACGTCGGCGCGATCCTGAGCGGAAGTTCGCCCAAGACAGGGACTTTCGTGTTCACCGATCCCGCTGCGCCACCGATCGAGGGCAGCTTCTTCGGCGATTTCGGCGCTTCACTGGCCGTGCTGCCGGTCTCGGGAACCTCCTACCTGCTGGCGAACCCGCTGCTTCAGCTGCCCGGAAACCTGTCCAACGGGTACCTCGTTCAACTCGGCCCGATCGGTGTCACGCCGCAGGTGACCGTGGGTCTCACCGATAGCCTTCGCGCGCAATTCCCCTACGCCGTTCCCATCGCCCCCGCGCCGGGCGGCGGCACCTACCCGGTGTC
Source organism: Mycolicibacterium aromaticivorans JS19b1 = JCM 16368 (assembly GCF_000559085.1). Lineage (NCBI taxonomy): Bacteria > Bacillati > Actinomycetota > Actinomycetes > Mycobacteriales > Mycobacteriaceae > Mycobacterium > Mycolicibacterium aromaticivorans. The sequence continues at coordinate 3,499,802 of NZ_JALN02000001.1, forward strand.
CGGGCTGCCGCAGCTGAACCTGTTCGGTATCTACCCAAGCTATTTCGCACAAGAATCCCCGACGAGCCCGCTGGTTCCGATCCAACAAGACGGCTGCGGAAATGACTGCGCGTTACCGACCGTCATCGACAGCGGCGCCCCCAGCACGAGCATTCGCCTTGGCGACCAGAAGGGGCCATTCGAGACACCGGGTGGCCAATTGCAACCGGGCGTGAGTTTCGTCGCGCAGTTCCCGACTGCCGAAGGCAAGCCACCGCTGACATGGACGTTCGTCGCGGGAAACAACGGGTCGGTGAATCTGGTCGACTACGCCAACAGTTCGGCGGCGTTTTCGGGCGACAACCTCAACACCGGACTGAATATCTACAACAACTACGACGTGATGTTCGACGTGCAGGACCAGGTTCTGCGCTTGCGGCCGACCGGCGGCCAGTCCATGGTCATCGCGAATTCGGTGACGACGACCGGGACACAGACCTACCGGCAGAACGCCGAACTGAACGGGACCTACACCACCGGCGGTGCCGACTTCTCCGTCGCAGGCGTCACCACGCTCACCGGGGACACCGTGATCAACGCCGGCGCCGGCAACGTCACGTTCTCCGGCAACGTCGACAGCCCGACCCCGGCCGGTTCGGATCCTGCCACTCCGATGGCGCTGACGGTTAACTCCAGCGGTACAACGACATTCGCGCGACCGGTGGGGTCGCTGTCAGCGCTATCTTCACTAACAACGGATGCCGGTGGCAGAACCGACAGTTTCCAGGTCGACACCGTCGGCACTCAGAACTACGGCGACGATGTCACTTTGCAGGGCAAGTACGTCACGCAGCAGGGCAGTTTCCTGGTGTCCGGCGACACCATACTGGGCGCGGGAGTCAGCGTCCAAGCCCTCGACAACTACTCCCAGTACCCACCGCAGCCCGGCGGGATCACGTTCAGCGGCAAGGTCGACTCCCAGCCCGGTCGCGGCTACACGTTGGATCTGCAGAGCGGCGGCGGAAAGATGGTCCTGGTCGGTGACGTCGGCTCGACAAATCCGTTGGGCGGGTTGACCGCCGAGAGTGCGGGAGCGCCTGCAGGAACCAACCCCGAGTTCGTCGCCAGCGGCAGGATCACCATGGACGGCAGCCTGGGATTCGCCAACGACAACGGTCTGGTGATCAGTGACGGCGTCACCACCAAACTCACTTCCGGCGGCCTCATCACCAACTTCGGCAACGACGGAATCCTGGTGACCTCTCAGGCCGGGACGCAGGTGAGCGGCTTCGCGGTGAGTGGCAGCGGCTCGGCCAACATCGCGACCGACGGTGCAGCCAATGTCACGATCACCAATAACGCCGTCTCTGGCGGCGCCGGCTCCGGCGTGGACCTCAAGAAGTCAACGGCCGTCACCCTCAGCGGCAACTCGATCAGAGGAGCCGGCGGCGCGGGGCTCCGCGCCGACCAGCTGCACAACTCGATCATCTCCAACAACACCATCGCTGCCAACACCGGTGAAGCCGTACGGCTCACCAACTCCGCGAACGTGACGGTCAGTGGAAACACCGTCAACAGCAACGGATCAGATGGTGTGTACGCCGACGGGCTGACCGATTCCAGTATCTCCGGCAACAACATCACTGCGAATCAAGGTAACGGGATTTACTCCACCGACTCGACGACGATTCAGATCGTGTCGAACACCATCAGCGGCAATGGATTCAACGGTGTGTCGATCGATAAGGGGTCGACAGGCAACGCGATCCTGTCCAACTCGATATCCGGCAATGACGCTGCGAAAGCCGGCGGTCTCGGCATCTCGCTCAACAACGGCGACGGCAACGACGGGCAGGCCGCCCCTCGAGAAATTCAGGCCGTGCAGACCGGCGCGTCGTCGAATGAGCTTCAGGTATCCGGCAAGCTGAATCCGCAGGGGTACACCGGCGAGTACACCGTGCAGGTGTTCTACTCACCAGCCACCGATGCACCGAATATCGAGGGCCAGCAATTCCTTGGGCAGGAGGATGTTTCCCTCACCGGGCAAGACTTCTCATTCAGCCTGCCCCTCGATACCTTGCTGCCAGCCGGGTACATCACCGTGACGGCCACTCCGAAGGACGGCGCGCCCAACACATCCGAATTCTCGAATGGCGCCGCTCTTCAATAGAACTGGACCTCTACCACCCCGGAAGGGTGACAGCCGTTGCCGCGTCAGCGGCTTCGGCCGCTGCCTCCCACTGCATGCTTGGCCCCGCCGGTGCTCGTCGACTTCTTCGACGAGGTGCCGGCAGCGGGGGAGCTACCGCGCCCCTTCGCTGGAAGCGCGGCCGCGGTGCGGCTGGGCGCGGCATTCGCGGATTTCGCGCCCGGGGTTGCGGCGCTGCGACCGGAGCGGCCGGTGCCGGCCGGGGAGTCGCTGGCGCTCGCGACGCGAGCCACGCGGTCGGCTGACGGCGCGGCCGCGGGCAGCGAGATAGCCCGCGACACTGATGACGCGGCCTGCACCAGGCCCGCGACGATCAGGGCCGGCGGCAAGAGCGCATAGATGAGCGCACCAACCGCCACCGCGGTTCCCGTCAAAGCCGGGGTCATGGTTCCGCCCGCGGCGGCGACGAACGGACGCATGAGGACAACCAGGACCGCCGCGCTCCCCGTGAGGGTGACCGGAAAGCCGAGGTACCAGGCCGGGGTCAGCAGTGCAGCGGCTCCGGCGATGACCAAACCTTGAGTGAAACTGTAGATGGGCTCAGGTACCACAACCACGACGGAGGCCGGGGTCTGTGCTGCTCCAATGGAATTCGCGCCGTCGTGCTTGAGTGCCGAAGCGAGGCCGTCGACTGCGGTCGATGTCACGGCCGCGGCCAGTGTGGCTGCGAGTTCGACCGCCCGGCCGACGTGGGGCCGGGCCACCTCGCCTGGCGCGGCGGCTCCACAACCAGCTGCCAACACGACGGCGGCGATCCCCGCAGCGCAAACACTCCGCAACCCGTCGCGGAATCTCACGGTCCATGTCGTCGCGCCAACTGCTGCGGTCACGCCGTGTCCTTTGTTCGGGCAGATTGTTCCTGAGAAATTATCAGGAAGACTGGCAAAGGATCGCGTTTCGGGTTCCGGGTGCGCGTCGCATCAAGTCGCATCAAACAGTGGTGTCTCGCCGGCCTTCGCTGAATCTGTGAAATTATTGACGAGTGCGTAATGAAGAGCGGCTTGTCCGCTCCACCGTGGTAGCTGAACCGCGATGGACCTGATAGCTCTCGGCCGCGCCCGCCAGGCGGTGCTGCGGCTCGGTGTCGTGCTGATCATGGTCGGCGCGATGATCGTCGGCACGTCGCCGGGCGACTGGCTCGCGGAGTGCATCTGGATCGCGGTCTATGCGCTCGCCGCGATCGGCGCGGCGGTTCTCGCGGTCTCACCGGCCGGCAAGTTGATCAGCGGACCACGGTGGCGCATCGCCACCGCCGCGACCGACATCGTGGCGCTGGCGGGCTTCCATCTGCTGACGTCGGGCGGCTACGTCCCGTTGTTGCTCATCGGGCTCCTTCCGTTGATGGTGATTGTCGAGTTGTCCTGGCAGCGCGCGGCAATTGTGTTGTCGCTGAGCGTGGTTGCGTTCGTAGGTACGCTGTTCGCCGATACCTCCATCCACCAGAGGATCGGATGGCCGGCGGCCTGGTTCCTCGTCGTCGTATACGCGTACCTGTGCTGTGCGGCATTCCTCGCGACCTATGTGCACGCGCGCCAGATTGCCGAAATCTCCTCCGAGCGCTCCGCGAGTGAGCGTCTGGCCCACCAGGCCACCCACGACGACCTGACCGGCCTACCGAATCGTGCGTATGTGCTGGCCCGGATCACCGACGCGCTGACACGCGCTGGGCGTGATGCGTTGTCCGGCGTGCTGTTTCTCGATATCGACGATTTGAAGGTCATCAACGACTCGTTGGGTCACGACGCCGGCGACACTATGCTTCAGACCGCCGCGCAACGCCTCGCGCGTTCCGTACGAGCCGGGGATGTGGTCGCCCGGCTCGGCGGCGACGAATTCGTCGCGCTGCTGTTCGGCCCGACCACCCGCGAGGCGCTGGACGGACTCAGTGAGCGAATGCATGCCGCGCTGGCCGAACCGGTGCGCATCGGTGCGACCACCTTGCGCATGACCGCCAGCATCGGCATCGCCCCGATCAACGAGCGCGACGAGAACACCGCGGCCACCATACTGCGAGACGCGGATCATGCGATGTATCAGGCGAAGAGGCTGGGTCGCGGCAAGAGTGCTTACGCCACTGAACAACTCGTCGACACGACCGGTTCGACCTAGCGCAGGTGTACTGGTCACACCGACAGGATGTGCCCTTCACTGGCCGGAACGGTCCCGTCCAGCAGCGCCGCATAACACTGCTCAACGGCCTCGCGGCCTTCTGAGGTCACCACAGTCATCCACGGCCGCTCGGCGTCGTCGATGCGTGCCAGGAACGCCGTCCACACCGCGGCCAGCCGCTCCTGCAGTCCCTGCGGCCCCCACTCCGCAGCACGCTTGCGGGCTTGTTCGGGCGCGAAGAACAACTGCGGCGGCGGGCCCGGCAATTCACCGCCGCCGCCCATTGCATCCCAATGTGTCGCGCCCACCGCGCAGCTATAGGCCAGCAGATCGCCGAGTCTGCGATGGACCGCACCGCGCACCGCGGTGTCGCCGCTCATGTCGACGTACACCGATGCGACCTCGGGAAGAGTGCCCACGTCCTGGTAACAGAGGACGTCGTCGTAACAGCCCAGGGAGCGGGTGAATTCGGCGTTGGCCGGTGACGTCAGCCCGACGACGGTGACGTCCCCGCCGCGCTGTGCGAGGCAGAACGCGGTACCGTAGGCGGTCTTGCTGGATGCGCTGGACAGGATCACCGTCGTGGCGCCGAAGAATGCGTTGTCGGCAAGGAAGTCGTCGATCAGGAACGACGTGGCGAACAGCGGACGTAGCAGCGCCTGCTGCGGCTCGCGGTCGGCTCGATAACCGGGGTCGGCGCTGCACCGCACGTACTGGTTGTAGACCGCGTGCAGGGCGCAACGATGCTCGGAACCCTCGGCGAAACCGCCCGGGTGCACATCGGTGGCCCGCACTACCGCCTCGTCGGCGATCGGCCAGTAACCGTAGAAACGCTCGTCGATTTCCACTCCGGGACAGCGTGATTCGATGACCGTGGCGAAGCCCCATACCGGGACATGACCGGTGCCCCATTCGGCGGTCGGAAAGAACTGCCAGTAGTTCATCACGTCACCGAGCGCGGCGTAGGTGATGTTGTTCGATGTCAGGGCGAAAGCGTCGATGCGCAGGCGCACGTCGCCGTCCCCCAGGCTGGGTGCGGGTGACTCGTCCCAGTGAGTGGTGCGCAGATCATTGCGCTGCACCACGAAGCTCGTCGTCATCGGCTCTCCAATCATTGCGGTACACCCAGCGCAAGCACTGCTGTGTCGTCCTCGATGCCGGCTCCGAAAGAGCCCAGCAGCTGGCGGATTTGGGCGATCAACGCATCAGCGCCGACCGGCCCCAACGCCGTGACGAATCGACGCAGGGCGCCGTCGTCGTCGTATCGGCGTTTGCCGTCACCGACTCGTGCCTCGGTCAGGCCGTCGCTGTAGAGCAGCATGGTGTCGCCCGGCGCGAGTCGCAGCGCGGCGTCGACGAACCGCGGCCGGTCGGTCAGGCCGACTGCCATCCCGCCGGTGATATCCAGATAGCTGACCTCGCCGGAGCGCTCCACCAGCAGCGGTGCCGGATGCCCGCCGCTGGCCAGGCGCACCTCGAACCCGTCGTCTTTCTGGGTGAGAGTGCCGAAAATAACTGTGCAGAAGCGTGTTTGCCCATCGCGATGCTCTTGGCCGATCACGGTGTTCAGCCGGTGCAGCACAGTCATCGGGTCGGGGTCGACGACAGCTGCGGTGCGCAGGGTATAGCGGGTCAGCGATGTGATCGCCGCGGCTGCCGGACCCTTGCCGCACACGTCGCCGAGGAAGAATCCAGATATGTTGTGCGACAACGGGAACAGGTCGTAGAAGTCGCCGCCGATGTCTTGTACCGAGGCGTGGTAGTGAGCGGCTGCGGCTAGTCCCTCAGGGACCGACAATGACGGCGGCAACAGCGAGCGCCGCAGGGTCTCGGCCAATGACTGCGCCCTGGCCCGTTCGGACTCGGCGCGCTGGCGCTCGTCGAGCAGCTCCCGTTCGTACGAGCGTCGTTCGCGGGCGTCTTGGATGTCGACGCGCAGCAGCGCAGGTCGACCGTCCGCCCCGCGTTTGACGTTGGCGGTCAGAAACACCGATCGGCGTGAGCCATCAGCGGCCCGCAGCTCCACGCTGATGCCGTCGAGTTGGCCACTCATCTGCAACAGCGGAGCGAAGTGCGTCTCGAAGTGGATGCGCCCACCGATGGTGAAAAGATCAGTGATCAGCTTGCCGTGCAACGCATTCGGTGTAGTGCCGAGCCAAGACGCCAGCGTGGCGTTGGCGTCGACGATACGCCCGTCGGGGGTCGCCGCCAGCTGACCGCTTGGCGCGTTTTGCCACAGATCCTCAGCGTCGGTCATGCGGAGGCGAATGCCGCGAGGGCCTCTGCGGTGGCCTCGGGTGCGCTCACGTGCGGGCAGTGGCCGGTGGCGTCCAGGGTGATGAGCTGGGCGTCGGGAATGTGATCGCGGACGTATGCGCCGACTTCGGGCGGCGCGATGACGTCCTGGCGGCAGTCGATGATCAGCGTGGGGACTCCGACATTGGCGAGGTCGGCGCGGTTGTCGGACAGGAATGTGGCGCGGGCGAAGACCTTCGCGGCCGCGGGGTTGGTGCGGCAGAAGGTCGCGGTGAGGTCCTCGGCGAGTTCGGGGCGGTCGGCGTTGCCCATGATCGCCGGCGCCATCGATCGCGACCAGCCGAGGTAATTGCTTTCCAGCGATTCGAGGAGCTCGTCGATGTCGGCGCGGCTGAAGCCACCGCGGTAGCCGTCGTCATCGATGTAGCGCGGGGACGGGGTGATCATCGCGAGCTTGCCGAAGCGGGCAGGCGCGCGGGACGCCGCCAGGGCGCCGATCATGGCGGCCACCGAGTGCCCGACGAGTGTCACGTCGTGCAGGTCGAGGGCCTCGGCAATCTCCACCACGTCGTCGGCGTAACCCTGCAGGGACGAGTACTTGACCGGATCCCACGCCTCGGGGTCGGCGTTGCCAGAACCGACGTGGTCGAACAAAACGATGTCGAAACGGTTCTGCAGCAAGGCTGCCACCGGGTGCCAGAGGTGCTGGTCGCAGCCGAAGCCGTGCGCCAACAGAAGAGTCGGTCCGTCGGCCGCACCCATGCGGGTCACGTTGTTGCGGGAGACGACGTCCATCAGGGCATTCTTGCGCAGCTAGCGCCGTGGTTCGGATCTGGTGCGCTTGTCCGCGTACATGGCGGCGTCGGCGCGGGCCAGGACGGCTTCGGCCAGGTCGCCGCCACCCACCACCGCTGTTCCGCAGCTGGCCCCGACGGTCAGTGCCCCGACGCTGGTGGCCATCTCCTCCTGCAGCACGGTGAGCAGGCGCTTACGCAGGCTGATCGGGTCGGGGGCGAACGAGGACGCGAGCAGGACGGCGAACTCGTCCCCGCCGATCCGGGCTCCGAGATCCTCGGCCCGGCAGGTGGTCGCGATGCGGTTGCCGATGACCCGCAGCACCTCGTCACCGACCGAGTGCCCGTAGACGTCATTGATCGGCTTGAACCCGTCGAGGTCGATGTAGAGCACGACGGCGACCGGGTTGCCGGTTCCCGCGGCACCGGAAATCATGCCTTCAAGCCCGGAGAGGAACGCCGACCGGTTGGCCAGGCCGGTGAGGGCGTCGACGGAGGCGGCATGGGCTTTCTCGTCCATGACGTACGCGCGGGCCAAGGCCTTGGCAATGAACGCGGCCAGCTGTTCGAGCAGGCTCACGTCCTCGTCGGTGAATGCGTTGGGCTTGTCGCAGATGACCTTGAGCACGCCTTGGGTGCGGTTGCCGTCGACCAAGGGGACCACGATCATCGACCGGGCATGGACCCGGCGGCAGGCTTCCAAGTCCACCCGGGGATCGGTCTCGGTGTCGGTGGAGATCAGGATCTTGCCGGTGCGGACGCACTCGCCGGACATGCTGCCCGACATGGCCAACCGCAGCCCTTCGGTGCCCGCGAGCGAACCGACGGCGGTGGTGTAGACCATCTCGCCGAACTCGGCGAGCTCGATGACCGCGCCGGGCGCCCGAGTCGCTTCGCGTGCCTGTTCTGCGACGATCTTCATTACCGCGTCGGCGGTCGCCTCGGCTTCATTGATCGCTTGCTGGACCTTGATGATGGTCTGCAAGGTCGCCACCGACAGTTCGCCCCCCACGAGCTGGATATTAGGGGACAAAAGGCGGCCGGCGTAGGCAATGAACAATTCGCATAAGTGCGTTTACGCGTACACGCTCATGTCACCCATGGCGTGTGCTATACCCCTAGCAAATTAGCTTTTTCGTCAACATCGGGGGTTGGTGCCATGGGCCTGGGACAGCAGGGTCGTTACGTCGGTCGGGTCGGAGCGTTGGCGGTGGCCCTCGGTGTCGGCGGGCTGATCGTCGCACTGCCTGCGGTGGCCGGCGCGGACAGCGGGGCGGGGGACTCGGGCAAGACGACGTCCTCGGCCGGCAAGCCTGCCCCTCGGACCGCGGCGAAGGCGGGTCCGCGTGCTCCCAAGGCGCCGACGTCGACGCCGGCCGCGTCGGCCAAGCCGGCCGCATCGATCTCCGGAGCGAGCCGGCGGCCGCTGGACGGGCTCAGCGGAAGCAGCGATCCGTTGGCTCCGGTCACCGAGCCAGTGTCATTCGCGGTGCTGGCGGCGACCCGTCGGGACGGGACCGCCCGGTCGGCACGCTCGGTCGTCACCGGTGGAACCGCCTCTGCGGCAGCCGCTTCAGTGCCCAGTGCCGGTGTCACGGGAAGCGCACCGCTGCCTGCCGGTGCCACCGCAGGCACCGCGCTCGGCACTGCGGTGCGCAACTTCATCGACTCGCATTTCCCGGGCTGGAGCCCGATCGCTGACCAGCTGGCACCGATCGTCGCCAATGGAGTCCAGGATCTGTTGGACAATGGCAAGGTCAGTGCCGAGGTGCAGCAGCTGATCGCGAATGACACTATCCTGCAGTTCGTTTCGACGAAGATCTCCGCCGCGCTGAACACCTACCTCGGCGTGCCGTCGTCGGTCGGCACCGTCGTCGGCAACGCTGCGGTGAGCTTCGCTAGCACGGTGCTCGGCAACACCGGCGTCCAGACCGCGCTGGACGTGCTCGCCACCGCCGTGGCGCCGGACAGTGCGCAAGCCACCGCCATCGCGGCGGGTTTGGCGATCAACGACATTGCGCCGCTTGCGAGTTACCTCAAAGCGGTGGTCGCCAACTCCTCCGGCGAGGTCGCGACCTTCCTGAGTAACTCCTCGGTTCAGGCTGCTCTGGCGTCAGGTGTGTCTGGTGCAGTCATCGATCTGACCAGCGGTGGGGTCATCCCGACATGGCTCGGCACTGTTGTCGACGGCTGGGTGACATCCGCGCTCGGTGACAACGCCACCGCGACCGCTGTCGGAAACGCGCTGGGCGCGGCCGTACAGGGCTTGCTGAGCAACACCAAGGCGGTGCAGGGTGTGGCCGCGGCCGCCGGTGCTGGTGTCACCGACATCCTGTCCGCGCCAGGCGTCCCCGCCGCGCTGGCCGGTTACATCACGCAGTTCGGCACCGCCCTGCTGACGGGCGACAACTGGATCGATGCACTGGACGTGGCTTGGCAAGGGCTGCAGGGCAATTCGGCGTTCCTGTCGGCTCTGGCTCCCGCCGCCGGTGACGTTGTGTCGTCGTTGGTCACCAATGCCGACGTGGTGGCGGCTCTGGCGTCGACGGCCAAGGCGCTGGTGATCAGCTTGTCGGCCGACGAAGGCTTCCGCACTGCCGTCGGTGAGTTGTTCGGGTCCACTTACGGTCCGACGCTCGTACAGGCTCTGGCCGATCCGACGTCCGCGGCGCAGCTCGGCGCGACGGCCGGCTCGGTGGTCACCAGCTTCCTCGGTCAGGACGGGGTGGCGGCGACGCTGTCGGCTGCCACCGAGCAGATCGTCGCGGCGCTGCTGGGCGGGGCTTCGCCTGTCGACGTGCTCCAGGGTGCTGTGCAGCAGCTGGCGTCGGACCCGGCGTTGGTCGCCGCGTTCAATGCCACAGTGCCGGACGCGCTGAAGTCTGTGCTGAAGGCTCCGGCCGTGCGTGACGTGATCAGCACGGTCGCGCAAGGTGTCGTCAATCAGCTGATCGATTCGACCCCGCTGAACAACACGGCCCTGGATCCGGTGGTGAGCCAGGTGGCGAAGGCGACGGTCCAGGCGTTCGTGTCCAATCCGGCGGCCCAGGGCCTGCTCGGCGATCTCGCCGGGGATCTCCTTGGCGGAACGCCGCCGGCCGATGTGGTGCAGACCGTTATTTCGAAGGTTGTGAACAGCCCGGCGTTGCAGATCGCGCTCGGTCAGTCGCTGGGCCAGGGGTTCGGTGCGCTGCTCGGGGACAATCCGGTCGCCTACGCGGTGGGTCAGCTGGCCGGAATCGGTACGGCGCTGGCATTGGTGTTCAGCTTCGGGGTGGCGAATCTCTTCGGCCTCGGCGGCAGCCTGTCGGCGTCCTCGGTCCCGAGTGGCAGCTCGTATTTCGTGACATTGCAGATTGCCTGAGCGAGAAAACGGACGCAAACGCGAACGGGTAAGCCATACTCAGTGCTGCCGGATAGCAAATCCGCCACCAGCACTCTCGGCATGATCGGGGAATAGTCATGATCAGTACCGCAAAGACTCGTTACACGGTGTCCGGCGTCCTGGCCACAGGTGCCGCCGCGAGCGCATTATTCGCAGGCGCCGCGCTGGGATCGGCCCCCGACGCCAACGCGAGCTGCGCGTCATTCTTCGGTCTCGGCAACAGCGCCAGCTGCTCCAGCACGCCGCTGAGCATCGCGATCGCGGTCGGCAACGGAGCCACTGCGCATGCCGGCGGACTATTCGGCGCGGCGTTCGCCCTCGGGACCAATTCCGCCGCGACCACTGGTGACGCGTTCACGTTCGCCACGGCAGCCGGTGACGGTTCGGTCGCCACCGCCAACGGACTGTTCGGCATCGCCACTCAGCTCGGCCCGAACGGCGCCGCGGTCACCAAAGGGTCGGGGCAGTTCGGCAACTTCGGTCTCAACATCGCATTGAATGTCACGCCGCTCAATTCGGCGGCGAACGGCAGCACCGTCACCGCGGGCGGCACCGGCGGCGCGGGGAACATCGCCCTGAATCTCTTCGGCCGCGCGACTGCCGCCAACAGCGTGAAGGTCACCTCGCACGGCTTTTTCAACATTGCGACGAATGTTGGTGGCCGCGACAACATCATCGAATCGGGCGACGCGGCCAACAGCTCGATCATCAACCTGGCGACCAACCTCTTCGGGAGTAACACCACGGTTTCGGCCCAGGGTGGGATTTGGAACTGGGCGACCAACGTGCTCGGTAACAACAACACCGTCGTGACGGTCGGCAGCCTGGTGAACACCGCGACCAATCTGTTCGGCAGCAATAACACCGTGATGACGACGGGTGGCTACGCCAACTGGGGCCGTAACCTCTTCGGCAACGGCAACACCATCGAGGTCACCGGCGGCTACGCGAACACCGTTCGAAACCTGTTCGGCAGCAACAACACTGTGACGACAACAGGCGGCAACGGCAATCTGGCGCAGAACTGGTTCGGCACCGGGAACGCGGTGACGATCACCGGCGGCATCTACAACACGGCTTTCAATCTGCTGGGCGGCAACGGCAATCAGGTCGAGTCGCAAGGCGGGTATCAGAACGCGGTGTTCAATTTGATCGGTAACCACAACACGTTGACCGTCGGCGGTGCGGGCAGTAACTACAATCTGACGGTCAATTCGTTGAGCAGTAACAACCAGGTGACCGCTGGTGGTGCTGGCGGTAACTTCAGCGCCGGGTTCAACGTCCTCGGCGGCACTAACACCGTCCATGCGGGACCTGGACCGCTCGCGTTGGCCGGCACCATCTTCGCCAACGGTCAGACCGTCACCAAGACCAACCCGGGTATCGCGATCAACAACTTCCGCATCGGCGGCGCGCAGGCCACCAGCGGCCAGAGCAGTAAGACGCCTGCGGCGAAGGCCGGCGACGCCGGAAAGAAGAAGGGCACCGCTGGGAGCGCGCGGGGTTAGCCGCTAGCTATTCGGGATGTCGAAATTGGACTGGCGCAGAGGAAGTGCGAGAGCACATCTGCGCCAGTTCAATCTCGCGAAGGCTCCTAGCCCATCGGCCCCATGTCGTCAGGCATCGGTGCATCGCAGCGGGCGCGGAAATCGGCCGCCGGTTGGCGAACGGCTTTGATCTGGTCGCGGACATCGGGATTGGCCTGGAGGTAATTGGAGACGGCGGTGCGCATCTCGTCGCGCGACTTGCCCTTGAGGCCGGTGAAGAAGGCGTTCACGTCCGGGTGGGTGAACAGGTAGACCGACATGCCGGCGTTGACTCCCGAGAGGACCTGGGTGAGGTCGCCAGCCGTGCAGTTCGGTTCGTCGGCGGCGGCGGTTGCCGAACTGCCGATCAGCATTGCGCCGGAGATGATCCCGGCGCTGATCAAATTGCGGACCAACATTCGACTGCTCCTAACGATGAAAGATGGACAGGTAAAGCTCAGTTGCGAGGTCCGGGACGGCCAGGCCGGATCGGCGGACGCGGAGATGGAGGCGGATTCGGCCGGGGGTTGAGATTGATGTCGATGCCCCAGGAGTCGTCGCAGTACCACGGGTCTGCGCAGTAGCCCGGATACGCAGGCCCGGCGATCGGCGCGGTCGGGCCGCCGCCGCGGACTTCGCCTTGCGCGCAGACCGTGGCCGCGCCTGCATTGGTGCAGTCCGCTGAGGCGGGTGTAGCCGATATCAGGGTCGCGGGTCCGGTCCCGATGATCAACCCGAATGCCAAGAAGCACGATGCTTTTCGCATGGCGCCCACCCCTATTTCCCAGGAGGGCCCGTGATCGCGCTGATCCGGTGGGCTCTCGGACATTTTGGCTCTGCGGATAGTACTACGCCGCGTCGTGCAATTGCGCAAGAGCAAAGACTCAGAACGCGCCCGGCTCACCGGGTTCGGTCTCCAAGGCCGCACGGTTGGTCAGCAGCAGCCAGACGAAGTACAGCCCACCGACGGCGATCAGGCCGAGCACGATCAGGCCGGGAATCCTTGCCTCACTGGGGGATACGAGGGCGAAGATCGAGAAGGCCACCCACACCAGCGCGGTGTAGGCCACCGGCAGCTCGAACCGGCCGAGGCTGAAGCCGCCCTCCTTGCGTTCGAGGCGCTTGCGCACGCAAAGATAGAGCACCACGATACCGCCGTAGATCAACGCAGGCAGGATCGTCGACGCGACGATCAGCTGCAGCAGGGCCGCACCGCGCAGCGTGAGCATCAACACCACGCCGATCACTAAGATCAGGATCGTCGCAGCGACCGGCGTCTGGGTGCGCGGGCTCACCCGGCGTAGCACTGCGTGGCCGGGGAATCGTGAGTCGCGCGCCATGGCGAATGCCTGCCGCGAGCAGGCTGCGATCATCACCATTCCGGCGCCGAACATGGCAAACACGATGCCGGTCAACAGGACTCGCTCCATCACCGGACCGAGCTGATCGTGGATGATCGTCGCCACCGGTGAGCCGCTGGTGGTCACTGCGGTGATGTCCTTGATCGCCAACGTCAGGATGACGACGAACACCAAACCTAACGTCGCCGAGGCGATCACCGACGAGACGATCGCGCGGGGAACGCTGCGGAACGGATCCTTGGCCTCCTCAGCGAGATTCGCCGCGGAGTCGAAGCCGACCAATGTCACCAAGCCCATGATCATGCCGGCCATCAGCGGCCCGCCGATCGCGAAGTAGTTGGGCGCATCGGCCGCCACACCGCGGGACACCAGATTGGCGGTCGTGCCGGTCCCGGAGAACACCATCACGGCACCGAGGCCGACCACCAGGACCGCCAGGATTACCAGCTCGAGACCGACCGCCCCGGAGGTGACCACGCCGAGCAGCCGGGTGGAGGCGATGACGAGAATGGTCTGAGTCAGCAAGATCGCCAACGTGATCACGCGTGCGACGTCCTCGTCGGGCGCCATCCCGAACAGCGGCATCAGCGCTTGGCTGGCCAGGGCGTTGTCCATCGCCGCCACCGCGATCGCCAGGAACCAGAACGTCAGCCAGCCGAACAGCCAGCCGACTTTCGGGTTCGCCAGCCGCGAGGCCCACTGATAGGACGAGCCGCTGAGCGCGATGCGCGCCGCGAACTGCGCCACCACCAACGCGACGAGGGTCTGGCCCACCGCGGCGATGATCCATAGCCAGATCCCCACCGGCCCTGAATAATTCAGCACCGCACCGTAGGTCGCGAAGATCCCGACCACCACGGAGATGAACGCGAACGAGATCGCGAACACCTGGAACGAGCCGAGGGTGCGTTTCAGTTCGGGTTGATAACCCGAATGCCGCAGTTCCTCGTCGGTGGAGTCAACGGTCATTGCGGCACCGGGCCTTCCTCGAAGTCAGAGCAACCATAGGGGACGAGGGGACGTTCGGGCGGCGGCTTGAGCAGCATCCAGACCGCCACCGCCGACCCGAGCAGCAGAACCGAACCGATCCCCGCGGCGACGGCGAGTCCGTCGGTGAACGCGGATTGGGCGGCGGCAAGCAGGGCGTGCGCCTTGTCGTCGCTGAGTGATGCGGCCGCTCGGTGGGCGGCGGCCAGCGACTGCTCGGCGTGCGCGAGGACGTCGTCGTGGATGCCGGCCGGGCGGTCGAGTCCGCGGTAGACGGCGGCGATCACGCTGCCCAGCAGCGCGATACCGAGCGCCGTGCCCAACTCGTAGGCCGTCTCCGACACGCCCGCCGCGGCACCGGCCCGTTCGGGCGGGATGCTGGTGATGATGACGTCGTTGGCGACGGTGAAGGCCATCCCGAGCCCGGCGCCGATGACGAACAGGGCGAACCCGAGCGGCCAGTAGGGGGTTGTCGGGCTGATCGCCGTCAGCGATGCCAGCGCCGCACCGATCAACGTCAATGAGGTCGCGAGCACCACCCGCGGCGACCGATACCGCACCGCGACACCGGCGAGGACCCCGAACGCTGTCGCCGCCAGCGCGGCGGGCAGTTCGGCGAGCCCGGCCTGCAGCGGGCTGTAGTCATGCACGAGCTGGAAGAACTGCGACAGGAAGAAGAGCACTCCGGACAGCCCGAGCACCGACAGCATGTTGGCGGTGATCACGCCGGTGAACCCGCGGTTGGCGAACAGGCGAACGTCGATCAGCGGGTGCTGCGCCTTGAGCTGACGTCGCACGAACAACGTCAGCGCACCCAGGCCCACCAGGCCGGCGGCGACGATGTCGGCGTGCAGTCCGTGCGCGGCGCCCTGTTTGGCGGCGTACACCACGCCGAGGATCCCGACCAGCGACAGGGCGGCGCCGATCGGATCCCACGGTCCCGGGATCGGGTTGCGCAACTCGGGCAGCAGCACCCAGCCGCCGATAACCAGGACGACGACCACCGGCACGTTGATCAGGAACACCGAACCCCACCAGAAGTGCTCCAGGAACAGGCCACCGATGACCGGGCCGAGCGCGGTGCCCGCCGAGAACACCGATGCCCAAATGCCCACGGCGACAGCACGTTCCCGCGAGTCGGGAAACAGACCACGGATGAGGGCCAGGGTCGACGGAGCGAGGCTCGCCCCGGCGACACCCAGCAGCGCACGGGCCGCGATCAGCATGCCGGCGGTCGGGGCGAAGGCGGCCGCCACCGATGCCAGCGCGAAAGCGGTTGCGCTGATGAGTAATAGCTTCTTGTGCCCGATCCGGTCGCCGAGGCTGCCCATGGTGACGAGCAGCCCGGTGAGCACGAAGGAGTAGATGTCGCCGATCCACATGATCTCGGTGGTGGTCATGCCGAGATCCCTGCCGAAGACCGGTGCCGCCACCGCCAGGACGGTGCCGTCGACTCCGATGAGCAGCACGCCCAGGCTGAGCACACCCAGTGCGGGCCAGCGGTGTCTCATGGACTACCCGGCGTGGCAGAACACGTCGACCTGGGCGGCGAGAGTGGCGAGGGCGAGCTTGGCGGCGGTGATCATGGAAACGACGTTATGGCCGGTGGGCACCCCGCATCATCGGCCGAAGTATGCGTTTGTGCAGGTACGGCGTGGTGCAAATTATGTAGACGCGCCGTGCAGCACTTTGTTTTCGTGCGCCCAGGCCGCTGCTGCGGTGCGGCTGGAGACGCCGAGCTTGACGTAGATGTTGGCCAGGTGCCGGGCGGCGGTCTTCTCGCTGATGAACAGCTTCTTGGCCAGGTCGCGGTTGGACAGGCCCGCGGCGATGCCGATCAGGACCTCGAGTTCCCGCTTGGTCAGCCCGCCGGGCGCTGCGCTGGGTTCGGCCTGGGTGGGTGCGACGCCGAGTTGTTGATAGATCGCGGCGGCGTTGGCTTTTTCGGTGGCAGCTCCCTCGGGATCCGCGGAGTCGCTGCGGGCCAAGGACATCCACTCATACACCTGAGCCATCTCGTAGCGGCATTGGGTGCTGCGGTAGCGGCGCAATGCGTCCTGGAGGACGGGCAGTGCGTCGGCGGCCTTTCCCTGTTTGACGAGGACGGTGCCGCGGGCGTGGCGGGCCCAGGCCCGGAAACCGGGGGAGTCGAACTTCTCTGCGCCTGCTTCGAGTTCGGCGCAGTAGCGGTCGGCGTCGTCGATTTTGTTGCGGGCCAACGCGATTTCGACGGCGGCGGGCAGCAACCGGAGGCGGTTGATTTCGTCTTGCTCGGCGTCCATCCGCATGCGCAGGTCGGTCGCGGCGGCGTCGGCCTCACCGAGGTGGCAGCGCAACAGAGCCTCACCGGGTTGCGGGTCCTTGTTGTGGTCGCGGGCTTTCGCGAATGCTTCGCGGGCGCCATCGAGGTCGCCTTTACGGCGGCGAATCTCGCCGAGTTCGTAGTAGCCCTTGCCGACGGTGCCGGGGAAGTCGCCCATGGCGGCGATCGCGTCGAGCAGCCGCTGCTCCACCTCGGTCAGGGTTTTGGTGGCGCTGTGCAGGTCTATCTTGTGGACCTCGCAGGTGGTGCCGTACCAGGAGGCGGTGACCTTCGGGCCTTTGCGCCAGACCTCCATGGCGTCGAACCAGGTCTTCATGCGGGTTAGGTCGGCGAGGCGGTGACATTCGTGGATGACGGCGCAGTAGATGTCGCCGGCCCAGTCGACGGGGACCTGGTCGGCGAGGACGGGCATCATCGCCTCGTCGAGTTGGGCGAAGGCCTCGCTGGTGCGGGCGAAGGGCAGCATGGTGACGCCGCTGGCGGTGAAGCACAGGGCGTTGAAGCCGGGATCGTTGAGTCTGTCCGTGACTTCCTGGAGCTGCGCTGCGAGGTCTTTGGCGACGTCGTTGCGGCCCTCGTCGATGGCCACCAAGGAGTCGACATAGAGAAGGTAGGCCAGGACCCGGTCGTCGGGTTGTTTGTCGTGCAGGCGGCGGGCGCGGTTGATCCAGACGCGGGTGATGGTGAGGTCGCCGCCGTTGAACCACTGCAGGGCGACCTCGACGGCCTTCATCGCGGCGCCGTGGGTGTCGTTGGCGGCGTTCAGGCGGTTGAAGGCCTGCTCAGAGAGCTGCATGGAATGCCGGCCGTGGCCCAGGCGCCAAGCGGCCAGGCCGAACGACGACAGATCGTCGGTGGTGAGTTCGCCGGATTCTTGGGCCTGAAGGTAGTGGTCGTAGGCGGTGCGCCAGTCGCCTTGTGCGTAAGCGGCGCGGGCTGCGTCGAGCTCGGTGGGGTTCGCCATGGTGATCGCGTTAACGGTAGCGGAGGCTGCGGCGATGTAAGGGCTGAACAGTGCGGGTGCTTCGGCGAGGTCGCGGGTTGGCTACGAAGTCTTGTACTGCAGGTTTTCAGGTTGTCGGGATACTGTTGACAGCCGTTGACTTCGGAAGGGGTTGCTCATGCGGGCTGGCTGTGTCGCTGCGGTGGTGTGCGGTGTTGCGCTGGCGATGGCGCCGACGGCTTCGGCGGCCGAGGACCTGATGAGCGGCAGCTACACCGTGATGGGCCCGAACGAGATCATCGACACCTGGACCATCTCGAACCTGTGCAACGTGATCGAGACGGGCTGCCTTGCCAACGTCAAGTCCCCGCTGATCGAGGGTCAGGCCGTCTACCAAGGCGCGCACACCTGGATGATGCGAGTCATCGGTCAGGTGCCGGTATGCCCGGACAGGTCCAAGACCAAGGGTGCGATGGTCTTCACATGGAACACCCAGAGCCTGACCGGCTCGGTGACCGAGATCCAGCAGGGCAACTGCGTGTTCACCCGGCCCGGGCAGTCGCAGATTCCGATTACGTTGGTGGCTGCTTAGGGGTGCGGTCGTGCGATGGATTCCTTAACGCCGTTTTTTTAGGACGCGTCGCGTCAGCGTAGGGAGCGTTCGTGTCAAGCGATTTCCTCGAGACGCCGTGGGCGTTCGACACGGTGCAGCAGTATGCCGATCCGTGACAAGCAGCTCGGTCAAGTTGCACAGCGTCAATAGCGCCCGATAGAAATTGCCAATGCGGTCCAGGATGCTGCGTACCGTTGCAATGCCCAACTAGCCTGAGGCCGTGCTGGCTATTCCGACCCTTAAATTCAGTTATGGCAATCTTCTCCTCGCTCGCCTGCGGGAACTTAAATCGGCCACGGTCACGGAACTCGTCGGCGATGATCCAGCGCAGCTCTTCAAATCTGGTGGTCCGTTCGACAATCCCGAGAGGCGCGCGGCTGACTGCCTTCGGTTCGCGCGGATGCTCGGCTTAGTGGTGGATGAGGAGCGCCGGTGGAAGCTAACCGACTCAGGCATCGCCTATGCCGAAAATGTTGATCCGAGCGATCCGTGGGTTGTCAGCAAAATCCAGGCAGATGTCCTTCGTGGCCAGTTATCTGGCGGTGGTGCAGAGCTTGCTGAGGAAGTCCGGGTCGCTCTCCAGATTATTCGTGACTTGGCCCCCGGCTTTTCCAACGACGACCTAGGGCGCGCCCTAGCTGAGCGTGCGAGCACCGGTCAGTGGCAAGCGGAACGAACTTTCGAATCACAGGGTGCTCGCTACCGAGAACTGCTCGTCGAGAGTGGGCTTATCAGAAGAAATGGGGAACTCACCGAGCAGGGCGAGGCGTTTCTCGCACGACGTGCTTCGGTTTGGTGGGTGAATCAGGGAGCCACGTACACGAAGGAGCGCGATGGTGGATTCCTTTGGGCTCCACTGCTGAATAAGGCGGGCCGTCCGCAGTACCACTGGGACACCATGGATGAAGTCCGCGTAGGCGACGTTGTTCTGCACTACAGCAACGGCTCTTTGCGTGCCGCCAGCCGCGTGAGCGCTGCTGCGAGGCCTGCACCAAATCCGCTCGGAGATCAATCCTGGGAGGAGGCGGGCCGACTGGTTGAGACGCGATATCAGGAACTGAATGAGCCGGTGGCACTAGGCGCAATCGACGCAAGTGCGCGAATAAGGCAGGGTTCTCCCTTCACGAGTACCGGATCTGTCCAGCAGGTTTACCTAGTTCGTCTGAACGGCGATTTTGTACATCAACTCGCCCAGCGATTTCCCGAGCTCGCGGAGCACTTACCATCGGTTCCCGCGCCTCCGCCGTCCGTGCCACTCCCGGAGGTGACTGCCGAAGAATTGTTTCGCAACTTCGAAGCCGTGGTGGACGCCTCTGGACTCCGCTTCCCGGCTGGTTCAAACCTGATTCGATCGTTCCTGTGCAGTCTGCTGGCTAAGCCATTCGCGATCCTCACTGGCTTGGCCGGTTCGGGTAAGACGCAGCTCGCAATGCGACTCGGTGAATGGTTCGGCACAGACGAGCACGGACGTCATCGTCACATCGTTGTACCCGTACGACCCGACTGGACCGGCCCGGAATCAATCTTTGGGTACGAGGACGCACTCCGTACCTCCGCGACTGGGGCGCCCGTGTGGTTCGTTCCCGAAGCGTTCGAATTCGTCCTCCGCGCGGCTGACGATCCCGAGTACCCGTACTTGCTGATTCTCGACGAGATGAATTTGGCCCACGTGGAGCGGTACTTCTCCGACTTTCTGTCCGGGGTGGAATCGCGACGCCCGGTCTTACCGGATCTGAGCTTCGACCAGCCATCCAATCAATGGGTGCTGCGCGACGCCGAAGCGCGAAGACTTCCACTGCCGCGCAACCTTTTTGTTGTTGGCACGGTTAACGTGGACGAGACGACGTACATGTTCTCTCCGAAAGTTCTCGATAGAGCGTTCACTTTTGAGTTCCGGGTGACCTCTGATCAGCTCGATGCAGATCTGCGGCGGCCGATTGCAGCTGCCGCGGGGGAAGACCAGCAAGTGCGAGCGTTGTCGTCGCTAGCGGAAAGCGATGATTGGCACCGGGAGAACCCTCATCCAGCTCGCGACGAGATTGTGTCGACGCTTCGGGAGGTGCACGCAATCTTGGCTGCCGCCAACCAAGAGTTCGGGCACCGCACGCTCTATGAAATCTTGCGGTTCTGTGCGTTCTTGGCTGCGACGGGAGAGACTGACGTCGATACCGCGCTCGACCTCGCGATCATGCAGAAAATTCTTCCGAAGGTGCACGGCTCGCGACGGCGGGTAGAGCCAATCCTAGTTGCGTTGGATGCCCTGGCTGCAGGCATCGGTCCTACCCCGCGGCTACCGATTACGCAACACAAAGTTGTCCGGATGATGGACGCCGTTCGCGCGAATCAGTTCGTCAGCTTCGCTGAATAGCCATGTCCCAAAATCCAATGAAATTGGCGCTTCAATCTAGCGGTGGTCATGTCGTTGGTGAACTGCTGGTCACCAACCTCCCCGGTCGGCAGGACACGACGTTCTCGACGCGGGGTGAAATCGCGTTGCGTGAGGCGGCGATCTACCGCTACGAGATACTCACCGCCGCAGAGACTGTCGACCTTGAGCCGCGCGAGCTGTTCGATCCCGACGATGCGAGTCTTAAGCGAGGGCGGCTACGTCCCGGCCAAGCTGTTGGGCGTCTCCGGATCCAAGTTGTTGATCGCGCGACGCAGGTAGCTGGGTCAACCGAAATTGATGTTCTGGCAGTCAAGCTCCACCACGAGACTGAGTATCGCCAAATGCTAACTGATATATCCTCGTTCGCTGCTGAGGCGGTGTTGCAAGGGTTCGCGCCAAGCTTGTTGGACCTTGCGCCAAGCGATTCGCCCGCCGAATTGCTCTACCTCCGTTTCGCGATGATCGCGGCGTACTTGCAAGATCCAGCGTTTGAGGCGGCAATCGCGCGTGTCACGACCCAGCCGCATCGAACCTGGGTCGCCGAACGCGAGATCCGCCCTATCGGAGCGCCGTTTCCAGCGGGGTCGGCCTTTCGGCGTGCAGTTCGCGCATCCGGTCGAAGGGTACCGTGGACGGGTGGTTCGGTCACCCTTGCTTCTTTGCCCGCCGCTCTCTCTCGCGACCGCACGGAAGCGACAGTTGACAACTCTGCAAATCAGTTCGTCAAGTTCGCCTTAACTCGTTGGCGCGCAATCGCACTCGAATTATTGAACGCTCTGTCACTTACCTCGCAGAAGGTCGAATCTGGACCGCTGCGCCGTGGTGAGCAGATCGCTGCTGAAGTCGGTGCTCAACTCGACGAGTACCTTGGACACCCACTATTCAGGGACGTTACCGCCCTAAATAGAATGCCCACTTCGGACCAGGTCTTGCTCAAGCGCGCGGGTTACCGCGAAATCTTCCGAACTTTTGCCATGACTGAGTCTGGTCCGACCGTACGGATTGATCGCGAAGACTTGACCGATGTTTTCGCAGCCTCGCAACGCAATATCGCCACGCTGTACGAGTTTTGGTGCTTTCTTGCCGTAGTCAACTCACTTGGACGAGTGTGTGGGTATGAACAGACGGCGCGCGCATTCGCGGTGTCGGCTGATGGCACCTCCATGATGATGCGGTCAGGCCACGCGTCGAAGTTATCGTGGTCTGTCAGAAGGGTGGACCGTCCACTTCGAATTGAAGTCTTCTTCAATCGGACCTTTGCCGGGAGAGACGATCGGCGGGGCTCATGGAGCCAAGCGATGCGGCCCGACTGCTC
Organism: Mycolicibacterium aromaticivorans JS19b1 = JCM 16368; assembly: GCF_000559085.1. Taxonomy (NCBI): domain Bacteria; kingdom Bacillati; phylum Actinomycetota; class Actinomycetes; order Mycobacteriales; family Mycobacteriaceae; genus Mycobacterium; species Mycolicibacterium aromaticivorans. The sequence goes on from NZ_JALN02000001.1 coordinate 3,521,991, forward strand.
GGTCCGTATTCGCCCAGACGGCAGTACGCCTTCGCGCGTTACCGCTCAAGAACTCGAAGTCTGGTTGCACTTCGATGCGAAATACCGTGTCGACAATCTCCTCGCACAGCTGTCATCAGCTCCTGATTCGGATGAGCTGCTGGCAGAGTCGGCGACCACTGGCGGCGCTAAGCGAGACGACCTGCTCAAGATGCACGCCTACCGGGACGCGATCTCGAGAACGGCGGGAGCGTACGTGTTGTATCCGGGGTCAGAAATCAAGGACATTCGGCGGCATCCGGGCTTCAAAGAAGTCTTGCCAGGCCTCGGCGCCTTCCCCCTCCGGCCGAATAGTGAGGGCCTGCCGTCGTCATCGCAGGCCCTCGACCAGTTCTTCAGTGATGTGCTCATGCATGTCGCCAGCCAGGTCACACGCGACGAGCGTCATCGCTTCTGGACCGCCACCGTTCATCGATCTGATGAGCCCACCCTAAAGTCTTCACTGACAACTGACTTTCTAGACGAGCCTCCTGCCGACACGGATGTGTTGCTCGCATTCGTCCGAGACGTCGAGCACCTTCAATGGATAGATCAGTTGAAGCAGTACAACATTCGTGCGGGAGATCGGGTTGGCGCCGTCGAAATCGGCGGGCGAGAGCTCGGTGCCAAGCTGCTCGTCCTGTACGAGAACCGGAATGGCCTCCTCCGGGTGGCACGCGCCGCCAAGGTAGCGCGCTGGCGGCCAGCTACGGCGGCCGACTTGTCGGCTATTGGTTACCCGGACCCGCGTGGCGAGATCTACTTCGTAGCAGATATCGAGTTCATCGAACATCTACCGGCGTGGGCCGACTCGATCGACCTCGAACACCTGACGTCAGGTGTCCGTAGTGGAGCCCCAATTGTCGTGACTTGGTGGGACATCGTCCGAGCAGCGCTGCCGCCCAACTCCGAGTAGCGGCTCTGCTCGACTGCAACGCGTCTGGTATTGGCCGTAGACGGACGGCTTGCCCATGATCGCGAGTCTGGCTGAGACCGCTACCCTCAACTACCCAATGCGACGCGCACCACATAAGCTCACTTATTGACACCCGTCAAGTCCGTGTGAGCGAGGATGCATGACCAGTTCGATCGTCGATGACGCCGCCAAGGTTCTGGCCGAGCCGCGCGCATACGCGGACGAGGCCCGGCTGCAGAGGGCCCTGGCTCACCTGCGGGAACACGCCCCGGTGTCCTACGTCGAGGTGCCCGACTACCGGCCGTTCTGGGCCATCACCAAGCACGCCGACGTGATGGCGATCGAACGCGCCAACGAGCTGTGGATCAACGCCCCTCGGCCGATGCTGCAGACCGCCGCGACCGACGAGCTGTCGGCGGCCAACCTCGCTGCCGGCGGTGGCTTGCGCACGCTCATCCACATGGACGACCCGCTTCATCGCGACATCCGCAAGATCGGTGCCGACTGGTTCCGGCCGAAGGCCATGCGCGCCTTGAAGACCCGGGTCGACGAACTGGCCAAGATCTACGTTGACAAGATGGTCAAGCAGGGTCCTGAGTGCGATTTCGTCCAAGAGGTCGCGGTCAACTTCCCGCTCTATGTCATCTTGTCGCTGCTCGGTCTGCCGGAGTCTGACTTCGGCCGCATGCTCAAGCTCACCCAGGAGTTGTTCGGCGGCGACGACGACGAGCTCAGTCGCGGCAAGGACCCGGAGGAGCTGCACGCGGTCATCCTCGACTTCTTCCAGTACTTCACCGCCCTCACCGCCGCCCGCAGGGCCAATCCGACCGAAGACCTCGCCTCGGCGATCGCCAACGCCAAGCTTGACGGCGAATTCCTCAACGACATCGACTGCCTGTCGTACTACGTGATCGTCGCCAGCGCCGGCCATGACACCACCAGCGCCGCGATCTCAGGTGGGCTGCTCGCTCTCATCGAGCACCAGGACCAGCTCGCCCGGCTCAAGGCACAGCCGGAGCTGATGGGCACCGCGGTCGAGGAGATCATCCGCTGGACCGCCCCGGTCAAGGAATTCATGCGCACCGCCACCGCCGACACCGAAGTGCGCGGCGTGCCTATCGGCAAGGGCGAGTCGGTACTGCTGTCCTACGTCTCGGCCAACCGGGACGAGGAGATCTTCGACCAGCCAGCCACATTCGACGTCGGACGCGACCCGAACAAGCACCTGTCCTTCGGTTACGGCGTCCACTTCTGCCTCGGTGCGGCTCTGGCCCGTATGGAGATCAACAGCTTCTTCACCGAGCTGCTGCCGCGACTGGAGTCCATCGAACTGGCCGGCGAGCCGGAGTTCATCTCGACGATCTTCGTCGGCGGGCTCAAGCACCTGCCGATCCGGTACTCGCTGCGCTGACGCAATCGGCGTCGCCTGAGGCGTGGCCGACTACGCTGACACCACCACAAGTGGAAGGCGGCCCATGCGACTGTTCATCACCGGAGTCGACGCTGACGGCAAGTCCTGCATCATCAGCAACGACGAGGTCGAAATCAACTCCGTCGCACCCGGTTTCGGCATCGCCATTCCCTACAACACGACACAGGCGCCACCACCGGCCCGCCCAACGGGCAATGCCGACCTGATCGACCAGTACCTCGAGCCCGGCCATGTCCGCTGGATGGTCGTCGACCAAGGCGCCAACACCGAGACGCCCAAGCACCACACCGACACCCTCGACCTCGAGCTCGTCCTCAGCGGAAGCGTCGACCTCATCCTCGACGATGGTGCGCACCGCATCGAAGCCGGTGACATGGTGGTCATGACCGGCGTCGACCACGCGTGGAAAGCCGGCCCCGACGGCTACCGCATGACCGCCGTCCTGATCGGCACCCCGGCACCTGCTTAAGCGAAGTTAGGTCGCATCAACTTCAATCACCAACGCCGACAACCCACCTCCATCTCAGTTCAGTGAATGGGTATGGGGTGCAGGCTAATCACCGAATTACAGCGCCACCACGCGGACCAGTTCTGCAAGGCCTGTGAAGTCGTCCGCATTGCGGCTGTAGAGGTCCAGGCCATGGGCATGTGCGGTAGCGGCAATCAACAGATCCGCGAATCGGCTTCGAGGCTTGCGGCCTTCACTGATGACGGCCGCAACGACGAGACCGTAGCTGCGCGCTGCCCTGTCGTCGAAAGGAATTGGCTCAATCAGCGATTCGACCTCCTGCAACCTGGACTGGCGTCTGGCGGCCTCTACCGGCGTACTTGCCAGGAGAGGACCGGCCGCCAGTTCGGCGGCGGTGATGGCGGAAATCGCCATCTCGTCCGGTAGCTTGTCGGCGACTGCCGGATCGTGCCAGTCGATCACCACCGATGTGTCCAGCAGCCCGGCCGCCATCTACAAGCTCTGATCGATCGCGGCGTCGAGATCGCGACGGAACTCGCCAGGGTCGATCCGGACCCCTGCGCCGGCGATGCGTGCCAAGTCGTCACGGGTGATGAACGTCTTGCGGGCGGGCTGAATAGGGCGAAGTTCGGCGACTGGCTCCCCATGACGGGTGACGACGAACGTCTCACCCGCTGCCACCGCATCCATGAGCTTCGCGTTTTCGTTGCGCAGTTCACGCTGCGGGATCGTCCGGGCCACGCAGGCCAGTGTAGCGAGGTGTGCTACATATGGCTACACATTGTCTCGGGATCCACCCGCGCCTGCCGCCCGCAAAAGCCGCGTTAGGTCGCCTGACCCCCTAGACAACGCCAGTTGTCACACGGGAGACTTGGTCATGCACAAGGGGTTCACGCTCGCAGCGGCACTCATAGCGGCAGCGCTCACGACCCCAATTGCCAACGCCGACAACCCAACCCCGTCGCTGCCAGAGTTCGCTCCGCACGAATCCGACTGGCAGCCCAACACCGTCGTTTATCCGTACAACCTCTGGCAGAACCGCGTCACCCCCGAGCAGGTCACCGCCATGCGCGACTCCTGTCAATGGTTCAACGCCCAGTACGAACCGCTGATGAGCCAAGTCTTCGGCTTCCAGCACTTCCTCGACAGCCAGCACGACAACTGGCAAGCGCCCGGCGTCCAACAAGCCGCAAACACCATCGAGGCCAACCTCGACCAGTCCGCGGCCTTCCTCGACCCCCGCGCGCACACTCTCTTCATCGTGAACTACCCCGACCAGAGCGAGTATTCGCCTGTCTACAACGGGGATTCGATGTTCCACCTCTGGTATCAGCTCACCCAGATCAGCGACAACATGAAGCACCAGCTGCCGTCGGGTCAGCTGAACGCACACATTGCCACCGCCAACGTCTACGGCACCACCATCCGCGACTCGCAAGTGTGCGCCGGAGCCTGACGCCGGGCCGATAGCCTCAAGCGGTGATGATCGGTGTCCTGGCCGCCCTGCTGGCGTGCGTCGGCTACGGGGTCTCCTCGGTCCTCCAGGCTTACGGGGCGCGCCGATCAGCAGCCGCAGCCGTCGACCGCGGCGCCACCGGACACGTCACCGCAACTGGTGCCCCGACCCTGCGCTCCACGCTGCACGCCGCTGTCACCGCAGCGTTCATCGTCGGAATCGTCTTGGATGTCGTCGGCTTCGTCGGCAGCGCGGTCTCGGCGCGGCTGATCCCATTGTTCTTGTCCCAGACGATCATCAGTGCCAACCTGGTCGTCACCGCGGTGCTCGGGATCGCCGTCCTCGGCATCGGATTACGCAGCCGCGACTGGATCGCCATCGTCGCGGTCATCGCCTCGCTGTTTGTCCTCGGTCTCGGCTCGGGTGAGAGAGGTGAGGTGGACCCCGACCGGCTCGTCCACTGGATCGTGCTGGCGGTTTCGGTGCTGATCCTGCTCGGCGGGATCGCACTGACCCGCATCCTCGGGTCGCGCAGCGCGGTCATGGCCGGACTGATCGCCGGTGTGCTGTTCGGCATGCTCGCAATCGGTGTGCGCGTGCTCGATGGTGTTGAGCCGCTACAGCCGGTCACCCTCGTCACCGACCCGGCGGCCTGGACCGTCGCCATCGCCGGCATCGGCGGCTTCTACCTGCACACCGTGGCGCTGCAACTCGGTTCGGTGAACGGGGCCACCGCGGCCCTCGTCGTCGGCGAGACGGTGGTGCCCGGCATCGTCGGCGTGGCGTTCCTCGGCGACAGCTCCCGGTCCGGACTCGGCTGGGTGGTGGCCCTCGGATTCGTCGGGGCCGTCGCCGGCGCCGTGGCCGTCGCGGTCTTCGGCGCGATCGGACATCAGGTTGAGACCGAAACCGAAGTCCCGCAACCCAACTAAACGGCAGTGAACCGGATCGCCGCCAGCTTGTTCACCTCGACCGCCTCGCGGAACTCCTCCACAGAAGGAATCCGGTCCTCGCGGAACCGCAGCCCCATCATCCGCTGCGCCCGCTTCGGGCCATACGCAGAAGCGCACCGGTGAAACAGCGACACCGTCTGCTCACGATCCTCGATCAGCGCGCCCCGCATCGTCGTCTCGCGCCCGTCGTACAACACCGACGCGGGAGCACCGCCGCGAAAGTTCAGCTTCCACACACTCCCGATCAACGCGTACAGGTCGCCGTCGATTTGATGCGCAGAAACCGGCACCACGAACTCCCGACCCGTCTTGCGTCCCTTGAACGACAGCACCATGAACTGCCTACGCAGCCCGCCGGCCAGCGGGGTGCGCAACAGATACCGCATGAGCGGGTTGACGGCCCGCATGATCGCGTCCGGCGGAGGCGCCGGAGTGATCGCCGCTGACTTATCCACCGGACAACGGTACGACCGCGGCCCGCATAACCGCAGGTCATTCGCTACACAGCCGACCGCAAGGTTGCGCCTCGCCGAACGAAGCGGCTTGTATGGGGTCATGGATCGTCGCCAGATGCTCATGACCACCGGCCTTGGCCTGCTGGTCGCCGCCACCAAGATCCCGCAGGCCGGCGCCGCACCGACCACACCAGTCCCGCAGGCCCCGGCGCCGCAGAACTACATCTTCCACGACGAATTCGACGGCCCCGCCGGCTCCGCGCCCGACCCGTCCAAGTGGACCACCGCGCTGGCCCGTGAATCGATGGAAGACCCCACCTTCTGGGAGCTGCCGCAGAACGTCGGCCAATACCGCGACGACCGCCGCAACGTCTACCTCGACGGCAACTCCAACCTGGTTTTCCACGCCGCCAAAGACGGCCCCACCTACTACAGCGGCAAGATCTTCGGGAAGTGGCAGGGCGGCATCGGCCACACCTGGGAAGCCCGAATGAAGTTGGACTGCCTGACCCCCGGCTGTTGGCCCGCCTTCTACCTGTCCAACGAGAGCCCCGTCAACGGCGGCGAAGTCGACGTCATGGAGTGGTATGGCAACGGCAAGTGGGCTCCCGGCACCGCCGTGCACGCCAAGCTCAACGGCGGCGAACACGTCAGCCAGACCATCTCCGTCGACAGCGCCTGGCACACCTGGCGCGTCGTGTGGGACGACGCCGGTATGAGCTTCTCCAAAGACGGCGCCGCGCCGTACTTCACCGTGCCGGCCCGTTCACTTCCGGACTGGCAGTTCAACGATCCCGGCTACACCCTGATGCCGGTGTTCGACCTCGCCGTCGCCGGCTCCGGCGGCGGTGACCCGACCGGTGGCAGTTACCCGGCCAACATGCTGATCGACTACATCCGCGTCTGGTAATCCGGCGTCCGAGCCTTTCAAACGCTACGGCGCAATCAGCTGCCCGGCGTCCGAAGCGGCCTGCAGCAGTTGGGAAATGGTCAGCGCGCCGTAACCCGTCTCCACGGGACCCATCGGCAACCCAAGCCACGGCACCACCGTGGGATCCGGGTCCACGTCGAGGTTGTGAGCCTGCATGCCCGGCAGATGATGCTCGAAGAAATTCCCCAGCGTGTCGACCGTGAAGATGAGATCGCCGATCGGACCGTAGCCATACAGCGCCGACGCATTGAACAGCGGCGCAACCGCTTTCGGGTCGCCGATCATCACGATCGCGCCGTAGTGCGGCTTGCTTCCGCCAGCGGGCACATAGCTCGGCATGAACGGCTGCAGACCGGGGAGATCGGTAGCGAAGTACGCCGCGGGGTCACCATAGGTCTCGATGTTGACGAACCCGGAGTCGGCGCCGTTGCCGTCGACGACGGTATTGATACCGGGACTCTCGAAGCCGATGCCGTCCAGACCCGTCTGCTGCGCAACGTATTCGGCTTCCCAGCCGCCCAGTGAGTGGCCGGTGACAAAGATGTCAGAGGCGCCGTAACCCTGCAGGGCAGCGTCGGCCTGTACCCGTTGCGCGAAGGTCACCGCGTCGGTGAACCCCTGCGGAGTGGTGTGGGTGTAGATGACTTGCAGGTCGGTGACGATCTGCGAGATGGCTATCAGTGGGTCGAACAACAGATTCGTCCCACCGGTCGTGCCCTGGTAGGCGATGATGATCTGATTCTGCGGCGTCACCCATACCTGAGCTCGCTCGCCCGACAGGACGTTCGTGGACGTGACCGGCACCCCGTTGACGGTGAACGGCCGTAACCCGCCCGGGACACCGCCCAGCACGTATTCCGCCGCGGCGGCATTCAGGAATTGGGCGACCGTCGGCGTCAGCGCGGTCGTCGGGCCGGTGTAGATCAGGGTGGGCGGTATCGGCTGCGTGGTCGGGGTCGCGTCCAGCCCCACCGCATGCTCGATTCTGCGGAACACCGCGAAAATCAGGTTGTCGAACGGTGCGAGGTCGAGCGGGCTTTGCGGGCCGCCGACCGCGGCAGTGAGATCGAGCGACTGCAGCACGGTGTTGACGATGTGGCCGGGCAGTGCGATCAGCTTGGCGATCGGGGACAGCGGCGCCGGGGGAGTCGGGGTCGTCGGCGCGGGGGTCGTCACGACGAGCGCAGCGCTCGCTGAGGTCTTTCTCGCCGTGGTCGCCACGGCACGGGAGGACGTGGCCGACGCTTCCGTACCCGGTGTGGGCGCGCTGATCGGAACGGTGACCGCGGCGGCACTCGCTGACCTCGTCGAGTTGCGCTGCGAAGCAGTCGAATCCGGCTGGATCGCCGAGCGCCGGCTCGTCGCCAGGCCGCTGCCACGATGACTGTCGCGGCCGTCAGCCGCCGCTTTGGGGTCGCTTGCGTGTGACTGACTCGACGACGACCCAGCGTGGCCGGTATCGGCCCAGGCCGCAGCTTGCCCGCCGACGGTTCCGATGCCCAACCCGATGCCCACCGCAAGCGTGGCCAGGCCGCACCGGCACGCCGTCCGCTTCCGCTGGCTGGCGCGGCGCTGCGTCTGTCCCGTCATCGATCCCCAAATTCCGTCACGGTGTCTCTACGTTGCTGACGACGATATGACAACGTGGGATGTCGGTCTCGGTTTTCGCTGTCGAGCGTGGGGGCTGTCGTTGACGAAATGGCCGTCGACCACCGATATCTCACACGCTCGGCGCGCAACCCACCGTCAGCGACGCCGCACCGGCCGACCCAGCAGCGTGACCTCCATCAAGCGCCGGATCGTCGCCACCGACTCAGGCCCGGATTCCCGGGCGAACAACCGCCGGAAGTCCACCGTCAGCGCAAACGCCGCGCCCACCGCATACCGGGCGGCACCGATTTTCATCTCCGGCCGCGCCGCCGTCACCAGCCGCGCCCAGGCGTCCATCGTCGAATGCTCGATGGTCTCCAACACCCGCAGATCCGGCTCCGGAACGTTTTGCCGCTCTGTGTAATACACGTACGGCAGGTCCGGCCACTCCATCACCCGGCCGAGGTACTCGTCGACCAAGTCATCGAGCGTCGCCTCCGGATCGGAGTTGCGCGACAACGCATCCGCGGTATCACTGGAATGCCGATCGGCTGCCCGCCGATACGCCAGCGCCAAGATGTCCGCCTTGCCCGGGAATGACCGGTACAACCCCGACGCCTGGATGCCGATTGCCGACGCGATGTCCTCCATGCTCGTGTTGCGGTACCCGTTCTCGTAGAACAACCGGACCGACTCGAAGAGCACGTGCTCGTACATCCCGGCCTCGGCGCCGACAACCAGAGGCGTGAGCCGCGGTGCGCCTCCGCGCCTCGCGGAAGGCAGCTCGGCAGCCAGGACGTCAGCCGTCATCGTGCACAGCAAAGTCCGGATATCGCCTGCTGCAAGCGGATTGGAATGATCGGTGATGCTGCCGATGATGGTGAGCGCGGCCGCTGACAGCGTCCACGCCTGGCTCGGCTTCAATCTGGGCCGCAGCGTCAGCAGCGGCCGATGCATGCGCTCGTTCACCACTTTGAGTTGGTGGACCAAGACCGCGCGGTCAGCCTCTTTCAGGTAGCGCGCTTCCCAGCGATACAGCCCACCCGCCGCCCGGTTGGCGATGGTGGCGTCGACCAATGCAGAGGTCAACGCCTGCAAGGTCATTGCCGGATCGCCGTCCGTTTCGTCGGCGAACGCGGTGGTGTCGACCAGCATTTGGCTCAGTCCCAGCACCGCGTCGCGGAACAGGTCGTACTTGCTGGGGGAGTGGCGATACAACGCGGCGGGCGTGATGCCGACCCGCGCGGCGATGTCCTCCATGCTGACCGCGTGATAGCCCTGCGAACCGAAGGCGTCGGTCGACGCGCGCGCTATCTGCGCTTTACGGTCCTTGGGCCGCCGCCGTACAGCGGGTTCGCCATCTGACACGGACTCCACGCTAGTCGCTCCTCGAGTGCATCACCGCAAATTGATTCGAAGACAAGAACGAGTATTCACTTCTGCTTGTCTGCCGTCTCGCCTGTGTGAGACGCTTCATAGAGCTAGACAAGGGGAGATGTCTACATGCCAACGTCATCGCTGACCACCGCTGAGACCCGCATCAGGATTCACAAGAGAACCGCACGCTGGAGTGACGAACCCGTCACCGCCGCCGACGCCCTGGACTTCTGGTCCTTCGCCGCAGGCGCTGCCAACGTCATCATGCAGCTGTCGCTGCCCGGCGTCGGCTACGGCGTGGTCGAATCCAGAGTCGACTCCGGGAACCTGCTCATCCACCCGTGGAAGCGGGCCCGCACCACCTTCACCTACATCGCCGTCGCAATCATCGGCAGCGACGAGGACAAGCTGCTGTACCGCGAGGCCGTCAACTCCGCGCACCGCCACGTCCAGTCCACCGACCAAAGCCCGGTGCGCTACAACGCCTTTGACCGCGACCTGCAGATGTGGGTAGCCGCCTGCCTGTTCGTCGGGCTCGAAGACACCTACCAGCTGTTGCGCGGCGAGATGACCGCCGATCAAGCCGAGGGTTTCTACCGCTCCGCCTGGACGCTGGGCACCACCCTGCAGGTCAGCGAGGACCAGTGGCCGCCCACCCGCGCTGCCTTCGACGACTACTGGAACACCGCCTGCCAGCGAGTCCAGTTCGACGACACCGTGCGCGCCTACCTGTTCGACCTGATCGACCTCGAGATGATCAACCCGTTGCTGCGCATACCCTTTCGTGGTCTGCTCAAATTCCTCACCGCCGGATTCCTGGCGCCGGTATTCCGCGACGCACTCGGCCTTGCGTGGAGCGCGCGAAAGCAACGCCGCTTCGAACTGCTGTTTCGCTTCGTCGCCCTGGTGAACCGCTTCCTGCCCTCGTTCCTCCGTCAGCCTGGCCCGCACCTGCTGCTGGCCGACCTGCGCCGGCGCGCCCGCCACGACAAGCGACTGGTCTAGCGGCATCACGTTCCGCCGAACTCTGGTCGCAGTACCGAACCCAACGCCGATAGCGGAATGTCCGCCTGCACAGTGCCGCCATCCATCGACCACTGCATGACGCCCGGGGTGTAGTTGATCGGCGAGTCATGGGCGACCGGATAGTCCGGCATGTACAGGATCAGCTCGTCGCCGGACAACGCCCACGCCTTGTACCCACCGGAATACACCGTGTCCGGTCCCCACCGCTCGGCCACGAACGGGTAGCTGCCCGCCTCGTGCGGGGGCGGCGCCTGATCCAACGCATCCTGAATGAAGGGCGCGCCCAGCGTCGCGATCGCCCCGAAATCGACGCCGGGCTTCAGCACATCGGCCAGCCCGACCCGAACGCCGCGGGCCATGTCGAAGGTGAACGTCCGAAACGCGTTGTTGGGCTTGGGCCCGTCGGCGTGATAGTCCTCGTGGAACACCACGCTGAGCACGTCGCCGCGCTGCAGGATCTGGAAGTTCTCCTCGCCGAAGCTGTCCGCCACCATGTGCACGCCGACGGTGCGCCAGTTGGTGACCAACTGGGTCAGGTAGTCCCGAATGGTCGGACCGGTGACGGGATTGTCGACCAGGTCGCCGGGCACTGCGACCTTGATGTCGCGGACAGCCTTACGTTCCGACAGCACCGAGGTGTGGCAGTAGGCGCCGTCCCACTCGGCGCCGAGGCTCGAGCAGAAGTCCGGCGCCGACGCGCCGGCCACCGGCGCGACGGCCAGTGCCGCCACGACGAGAAGCACAGGAACCACACGAATGCGCATGCTGGTCAGGGCAGTTGGACTTTGCTGGCCCGCCAGACGCCATCGACTTTCTCCAGCGTCATCTTGACCCGGCTGCGGTCGATCCGCGGATCCGGTGCCGCCTTGTTGGCCACCGTCTGGTCGATGAACATCAGCACCACGACTTTGTCCGGGGTGGCCGACTGCACGGCCGACTCGATCACCACACCGTGCGCGGTGGCCTTATTGTCCAAAAGCAGTTGGCGCAACTGCGCGCTGGACTGCGAATACATGTCCTTGAATTCGCCGGTGGCACCGTTGAGTACCTCGGCGAAGTTCTGGTCGACGTTGTTGGAGTCGATGCTCGTCAGCACCTGCGCGTAACGCACCGCGGCCGCCTGGCCCTCCCGCGCCGCCACTTCGACGCGATGCTCCTGCCATGCCTGCCAGCCCAGGAAGCCCGAACCGCCGAGCAGCGCAACGATCATCGCGCCCAACAGCACTCGCCGAACCAGGGGCCACCGGCGCCGCGTGACCGGCTCCTCGACAGCCTCGGTCTCGACGTCCGACTCCACGTCGGACTCCACGTCGGATTCGGTATCGGGTTCGGCTTCACTGGTGACGGTCATGGCAATCTCCTCAACTCGGCGGTTCGATCGGCAGCACCGGGCCGCCGTAGGGGGTCGGAATGGTGTAGCGGCCTTTGGGTGTCGGGTCGGTGGTCGCACCCAGGTCGGCGCCCGGCGGGGGACCGGCGGTGTCGTCGTCGGCCGGGCGCGGTGCGTTCTTGGCGCCGCGGATCAGCACCGCCGGGTCGTCGTCGCGGCAGTACGTATACAGGTAGGGCTCGGGGTAATCGGCCGACGATGCCGGACGCCTCGGCGTGCCGTAATCGCATGCGTAGCGCGGGTAAATGTCGGCGGTCGCCCACAGGCCGTGGTCGTGCATCACGGTGGCCCACGCATCGAGCAGGGACCCGCGGTAGTCCGGGAACAGCGCATTGAGGGCCGGCACCCGCACATACAACAGCTGCGAGGCGGTGGCCATGCTGGTCAGCAGCCCGACCATGGTGTCGGAGTTGTCGGTGAACAGAGCGTCGGTGGCCGAGAGGGTGTGCGGCGTTTGATCGACGAGCCGGCGGTAACCGTCGACCATCTTGTTCACCCCGCTGAAGGTGCGATTCAAGTTGTCGGTGGCGACCTTGATCCCCGCGTTCTTGTCGGCCGCGGTGGTCAGCACGATCCGGCTGGTCCGCAAAATGCTCGTGGTCTGCGGCAGAACGGAATCCAGCGTCGACAACAGGAACGTGCCGCCGTCGATGATGTCGGCGAGCTTCTGCGGGCCTTGATTGGTCAGGCTCAACTCTTTCTTGATCAGTTCGAGCTTGCCCGGATCGACCTGCTTCAACATCCCGTCGGCGTGGGCGAGGACGTCAGCCAAGCTGACCGGCACCGAAGCCTTGTCCTGCGCGATGACGCTGCCGTCATGCAGGTACGGCCCGGCGTCGGAGGTCGGCACGAATTCGATGTACTGCTCACCGGCCGGGGACAGACCCGACACCTTCACCGGGCTGGCCGACGGGATGCGGACATCCGAGCGCACGGTCGCCACCGCGGCCACTCCGTCGGGCGTGATCGCCAGCGACTGCACCCGCCCGATCGGCACCCCGCGCAACGTCACGTCCTGATTGGGCAGCAGCCCACCGGATTCCGGCAGCTTGATCGTCACCCGGTACGCCGAGTCGAACGGCGTCACCCGCAGCGCACCCACCAACACGTACGCCGCGGCGACCACCAGCGTCAGGACCAGACCCACCGTCGACAACCACAATCGGTGCCGATAGCCGAACCCGACCCCACGCACCACGCGGCCGGCTGCCCACTCGATCATGGCGGCGGCTCCGACGCAGGCGGGCCAGGTGGCGGGCCAGGTGGCGCGACGATCACACTGCCGGGATCGGTGGGGCTGGGCAGCACGGGAACCTGCGGAACCCCGGGGCCGGACCCGACGACGCGCTGCTGCAATCGCCAAAGCGTGTACTTGAACGTCCCGACCATCTGCGCCCAGTCGTAGCGCTTGGGTCCGTGGAAACCGGGGTCGCCGAGGAAACCGGCGTCCGGCATCGACCCGAGAACCAGTCGGTCGATGCTGGCCCGCACCGAAAACGAGTTGCTGGCAGTCGCTTTGATGATCGGCGGCATCAGCCGGTTCAGTGACCGCAGATCGGCGTCCGGGGCCAGCACCAGGTCGTTCCACGAGCGGGCGATGGTGTTGGCGTCACCGATCACACTGCGCCCGCTGGTGTCGGTGCCCGCGATCGACGGGAACTTCTGCAACTGCTTGCTGGTGTCGCCGGCCTGCTGGACGACGTCGGCGACGGTGTCGGCGTTGGCGGCCAGTGTGTCGGTCGCCGGACCCGCCGCGACCATCACCTCGCTCAGTGCCTGATTCTTGGCGTCGAGTTCGGCGGCCAAGTGCGAGGTTTCGGTCAACGCGTCCGAGATCTGGTCGGAGCGTGCTGTCAGCTTGGCCAGTGTGCCGTTGGTCTTGGCGATGATGTCGCCGAAGGCCTGCCCTTGATCGCCGGTGGCCTTACCCAACCCGTTGATGACGTTGGTGAAGTTGCGCACCGCGCCGCCGTTCACCATCACCGCGGCCGAACTGAGCACCGACTCCACGGTCGCCGCCGCCGTCGTGGAATCCAGACCGATGGTGTCGCCATCCTTCAGCAACGGCGTGGCCGCGGAGGCGTCTGGCGGGGGTTTCAATGCGATGAACACATCGCCGAGCGGCGTGGCCGAACGCAATTCGGCCGTACTGCCCCGCGGCAGACGCACCCCGTCCATGATCCGGATCGTCGTGACCGCGGTGTAATTGCTGGCCACCATCCTCTCGAGCTGGCCGACGTCGGCGCCGGCGAGCTTCACCTTGGCCTCGGCGGGCAGGTTCAGCGCATTGGAGAACACCGCGGTCAGCCGGTACCCACCGCTGCCGACGCTCGGGGCCGGTAGCGGCAGGCTGGACAGGCCGTTCGACGAGCACGCGGTGGCGCCGACCGCGACCAGAGCCGCGGCAGCGGTCTGCTTCCAGCGTCTCATTTCTGGCCCATCGCGGCCATGCCGTCGAGAACGTAGGTCAGCCCGAAGTCTGGGCCGAAATCCTGCAATGTGCCGGTGCTGCAGCCCAGTTGGCGCAAACCCATCAGGTTGCAGATCTCCTTGGTGTACTGGCTGTCGAACAGCACCCGATCGGTGAGCACCCGCGCCCGTGCCGCGCCGTTGTTCTGGTCGACGACGTTGTACATGTTGTCCAGCGTCAGCGGCGCGACGTCGAGGAACTCCTTGAGGTCACGCTGCCGTTCGACCAGTGTGTTCGCCGTCGTATTGCCGTTGTTGACAACAGCTTTGATGTTGTCGCGGTTCTTCTCCAGGAAATCGCCGACCTGGGCCAGCAGGGTGTTCATGGTCTTGCCGGTGGTGCCGCTGCCGAAGTCCTCGTCGTTGACGATCTGGCTGAGCTGACGCACGGTCGCGCCGAACTCGCGCAGCGTCGCGTCGTTGTCGGCGGCGGCCTGCATCAGCGAGCTGAGGTTGCGCACGATCGTGGTCAACTGGTCTCGGGTCTGTGCGCCGCCATCGGCGGACAGCCGCAAGGCATTCGACAGCTGTCCCAGCGCATCCTTGATCTTCTGGCCGTTGCCGTCGGCGATCGCTGCCCCCGAGTTGACGACGTTGGCCACCGGTCCGTTACCGTTTCCGTCGCCCTTGAGCGAGGTGGAGATCTTGTCCAGAACACCAAGCACCCGGGCGAACTCGACGGGCGTCTTGGTCCGCGGCAATCCGATGGTGTCGTGATCCTTGAGCACCGGACCGCCGCGATATGGCGGAGTGAGCTCGATCTGCCGGTCGGTGAGGATCGACGTCGAGATCGTCACCGCCTGCGCATTCGCCGGGACCTGCACGCCGCGGTCGACGGTGAACTGCACCTCGACGTAGCCGCTCTTGGGGGTGATCGCCGTGACCTTGCCGACCGGCATGCCGAGCACCGCGACCGTGTTGTCGACGTACAGCCCGGCGGCGCTGTCGAATTGCGCGGTCAGCGTGATGTGGTCGGTGGCCGACCGGAAGTACGTCCACGCCACGGTGATCGCCGACGCAGCCACCACCACGACCACCGTCAGAACGGCCAGCAGCCGGGCCCGCGCATTCATTTGCAGTCCTTGTAGTACTGGATCATGTTGAACTGCTTGGCTCGTCCGCTGATGGCGCACATCCAGGAGTCGACGGCAATACCGTTGGGCGTGTTGAAGTCGACGGCGTTGCCGGTGCCGCTGGCGTTGGCGAAACCGCGCAGTGCCACCGGTCCGGCCTGCAGGGTGCTGCGCAGCAGATCGTCATGTTGGGCCAGCAGGTCGGACAGCCGGCGCAGATTCGTGATGGTCTGGTCCAACTCGCCACGGTTGGCCACCACCGTGGTGCTCATCGTGTTCACCAGGTTGGTCAGCGCCGCCATCATGGCGTGGAACGTCGCGCTGCGATCCACGAACCGGCCGATCAGCTCCTGCCCCTGAGTGATCATCGCCGCGATGTTGGCGTGCTGGCGCTCCAGGGTGCTGCTGACCATGTCCGTGCTTTTCAGCAACGCGCCCAGCTGGTCTCGCCGGTCGGCGATCACGGTCGACAGGGTGTGGATGTTCTGCATCGCCTGCGGCACCACGGCGGGCAGGCCCTGCATCTGTTCGCCGAGGATCGCCAGCGACTTCGCGAACGAATCGGTGTCAACCTGCTCGTAGGTGGTCGTGACGTCGGCAAGGGCGGCCTGCAGGTCATACGGCACCTCGGTGTGCGACAGGTCGAAGGTGTTGTCGGGCAACGTCCCACCGTCGACGGGCTCCAACGCCAGATAGCGCGATCCCAGGATGGTGGCGACCTTGATGACCGCCTTCGAGTCCTTGCCGAGCGCGACGTCGTCGCGAACCTCGAGGCCGGCTTCGACGTGGTCGCCGGCCAACGTCATGCTGGTGACCTTGCCGACCTGGATGCCGCCGATGGTGATCGGGTTGCCCGCCTGCAGGGCGGCGGCTTGAAGGAACTTGGCGGTGTAGTGCCGGTGACCGACGTTGGCGGCGTTGGCAATCAGCATTGCCCCGACGATGACGGTCACCACGGCGACGGCGATCAGACCGAGCCAGGTCTTGTTGTAGGTCTCCAGCGGGCGCCTAGCCATTGGCCATGTTCCTGCATCGTGGGGTGTACATCGCCTTGTTTCCCGGTGTCGCCGCGTTGACGATGATCGGCGTGATGTCGTTGAGGCCGGGAAAGAACCCGGTGCCGTTCAGATCGCAGGCGTACGCGTTGGCGAAGGCACCCTCGTTGGTGATCCGGGCCAGCCCTTTGAGCATCAGTGGCAGGTTGTCACCGGTGAACGCCAGCTGCGGCTCGATGTCGACCAGGTGTCCGGTGAAACCGGGCTGGCGCGTGATCATCTCGTTCAGTGACGGGTTGACCGTGTCGGAGATCGTCGACAGCTGGCGGATCACCCGCGCCATCGCCCCTGTCGAATCCACCAGTTGGGTGCGCCGGGCATTGAAGTCCGATACGACTGAGCTGGTCTGGGAGAGCACCTGGTCGAGGCTGGTGTTCTGCTTGGCCAGGCTCGCCATCACGGTGTTCAACTGAGTGATCACATCACCGAGCACCTGATCGCGCCCGGCGAATGTGTCGGTCAGCGTGGAGGTTTGGCTGACCAGGTTCACGATCGACGAGTTGTCGCCCTGCAGCGATTGGATGACGCCCTTGGTCAGGTTGTCGGCGTCGCGGGGGTTGAGCACGCTGAACAGTGGTTCGTAGCCGTTGAGCAGTGTGCCGACGTCGAAGGACGGATCGGTGCGCTCAACCGGGATCGTGGCATGCGGTGCGAGCGGGCCCGGGCTGCCGATCTTTCCGAGTGACAGCCCGAGGTAACGCTGCCCGACGATGTTCTGGTAGGTCACCGACGCGACAGTGTTGCCGAACAGGTGCTGATCGTTCTGTACGACGAACGACACTTTGGCCAATGTGCCTGCCAGTTCGATCTTTTCGACCCGTCCGACGCGCACGCCCGCCATCCGGACGTCGTCACCTTCACGCAGCCCGTACACGTCGGTGAACATCGCGGCATACGGGGTGGTGGGGCCGGCCACGTCGCGGCGCAACGTGACATACACCAGCCAGGTCAGCGTCACCGCCACCACCATGAGCAGTGACAGCCCGATCAGCGGGGCGCGGAACTTCATCTCGACCCTCCGGCCTCGGCGGGCAGTGGCGGCGCCGAAGCCGGCGGTGCCGGCGACGGCGGGGCATCGTCGGGATTGGCGGCAAGCGGCACCGGAGGAAACGGCGGGGCCCACCACGGTGTCGGGGGATTGGGGTCAGTCAGGTTCGGATTCGGGTTCACCAGCGGGGGGCCGACCGCGACGAGATTGCCGTCCGGCCCGACGACGGTGCCCGGCGTCGGGGCCAGATCCTTGGGCGGCTGGTAGTTCTGCGGCAGCAGCATCTCGGGCAGGTCTGGCCGCACGACGATCTTCGGTGCCGTGTAGCAGCTGGCCCCCAGCAGCTGGCCGTAGCGCGGGCAGTCGGCCCGGGTGTAGTCGTAGCTGGGCGTCAACGACAGATTGACCCGCATGTTGCCGGTATCCAGCTCCGGCATCCATACCTCGTCGAAGAACTTGCGGGACAATACGTTCAACTTCGTGAATGCCGGCACGAACTTGCCCGCGTTCATCGCGAGGCTGCCCAGCACCGGCGTCAGGTCGTGGCTGATGCCGGTCAGCTGGTCGATGTGATTGTCCAGCGCGGTATGCGTGGTGCCCAGCGTGTGCGCGCCACCGGTCACCAAAGCGGTCAATGCCGACCGCTTTTCGGCCAGCACCTGCATGGGCTGCACCGCCTGGTGCAGCGCGTCAACCAGATCTGGTGCGGTGGCAGCCAGCCCGTGGGTGGCGTCGATCAACGCCGAGACCGTCGATGGCCCGTCGTCGGTGCTGATGACCGAGTTCAGCTGGTCCAGTAGCCGATTCAGTTGGGCGCCGCCGGTGAGCAACTTTGTGCGCCGGTTCTCGGTGGCGGCGTTGACCGCAGCCAGGATTCCGACGCTGCGGTCCTCACGGCCGCGCCCGGTGGCGGCCAGCACGTCACGCAGCTTGCTGATGGTGGTCTGGAAGAGCACGGTCGGCAGCTGGGTGTCCTCGGGAATGTGTTCCCCGGCGCGGATCGCCGGCCCGGCCCCATCGGCCACGAGTTGCACCGACGACACCGCGAACACGTTGGACGGGACCACCCGGGCCGTGACGGTCGCCGGGATGGAGCCGGCGTACTCGGGCTTCAGGTCGATGTGGACGTAGTTGGGATGACCGTTGGCGGCGGGGACTACGCTGTCGACCAGTCCGACCAGAATGCCGTGATATTTCACGTCTGACTTCTGCGGCAGCCCGTCACCGACGTTCAGCAGATCGGCGACCACTCGCACATAGTTGTCGAGCTTGCCGTTCGACTTGAGCAGCAGCAGCGTTGTCACCAAAGCGGCGACCACCACGACGGCCAGCCCGCAGACCAGGAGCTGACGGTCGGTAGGTCCACGCCCGTCGAGGTCAAAGGAATTCGCCATCTAGCCGCCGAACCTCGCCCCGGCATCAACGCTCCACAGCGCCATGGTCATCAGCATGTTCACCACGATCGTCACCGTGATGGCCGCGCGCATCGCGTGCCCGGCGGCGATGCCGACCCCCTCGGGTCCGCCGCTGGCGTAAAAGCCGTAGTAGCACTGGATGGTCGAGGCGATCCAGACGAACACGACCGCCTTCAGCAGCGAGTACAGGATGTCCCTGCCGGACAGCATCAGCGTGAAGTAATGCAGGTAGGCGCCGTTCGATCCGCCGCTGATCACCTCGACCACGATCTGGGTGGTCAGGTAGCTCACCGCCAAACACAAGACGTAGAGCGGGATCACGGCGACGACGGACGCCATCAGTCGCGTGGTGACGAGGTAGGGGATGGGGCGGATCGCCAGCGAGTCCAGCGCGTCGATCTCCTCGGCGATCCGCATGGAACCCAGCTGTGCGGTGAACCGGCAGCCGCCCTGCGTCGCGAACGCCAGCGATGCCGCGATCGGCGCGAGCTCGCGGGTGTTCACCAGCGACGAGATGATCCCGGTCGCGGGGCCCAGCCCCAACAGGTTCAAGAAGTTGTAGCCCTCGATGCCGACGATCGCGCCGACCGTGACGCCCAGCACCAAAGCGACGCCCGCGGTGCCGCCGCCGACCACCAATGACCCGTTGCCCCAGGCGATATCGGACAGCAGCCGGGCGAACTCGGTACGGTAGTGGCGCAACACGATCGGCACCGCCGCGACTGCGCGGACGAAGAACACCAGCATGTGGCCCAGCCGGACGACCGGTGACATCAGCCGCCGGGAGAACCGGGCCCAGGGGACCCGGAACGGGCTGTAGGTCGATGCGGTCACCTCACAGCCCCACTCGCGGGAACAGCATGTTGTATAGCTGGCTGATCGCGACGTTGACGATCATCAGGATCAGAATCGATTCGACGACAGCAGCATTCACCGAGTTGGCGACTCCGGTGGGGCCGCCTTTGGTGGACAGTCCCTTCTGACTGGACACGATCGCGACGATCGCGCCGAACACCACGGCCTTGAGCAACGCCAGCACCATGTCGCCGGGCGTGGTGAAGGACGCAAACGTGGCCACGAAGCTACCGGGGGCACCGTTCTGGAAGTAGACGTTGAACAGATAGCTCGCCAGGAACCCGACGAAGCACACCACTCCCGTGAGGGCGACGCCGATCATGATCGCGGCGGCGAACCGCGGGACGACGAGGCGGCGAATGACCGAAACGCCCATGACCTCCATGGCGTCGATCTCTTCGCGCATCGTCCGTGAGCCCAGATCCGCGGTGATGGCCGAACCGACAGCGGCCGCCATCAGGATCGCGGCGACCAGGGATGCAGCCTGCCGGATCACGGCCAGCCCGCTGGCCGCACCGGCCAGCGAGGTGGCGCCGACCTGGCCGGCGAGCAGAGCGAATTGGATCGACAGCGTCACCCCGACCGGCAGGGCCACCAGCACTGTGGGGACCACGGCTGTTCCGGCCATGAAGGCGCCTTGGCGGACGAACTCCTGCAGCGGGAACCGGCCGGTGACCAGGTCGAGGAACAAGTATTGAAGGGTTCTCACCCCGAGGACGAACTGATCACCGACGGTCGCCAGCGATGCCAGCGGATGCCGCTTCACATAACCGAGGGTCCACCCGCCGACGACGTCGACCGCCCGCGGGTTGGCCACAGCTCCCGACGATGGCGATTCCTCGGCCGTCGTCATGATCGTGCCCGCATCATCGCCAATCCGAAATTCGCTTCACCGTAGGATATTTGACGCCCATGATCGAGCTCACGAGCGATGATCACATACAACAAGCCATCACTACGCGAAGTTCAAAGGGCGCCACGCCAACCTCCTCAACCTGTCGCCACGGTATGACCCGGCCGCTCCCGGCGTCAAGAAAATGGAGAATATTCGTTAACATAATCGAACCTATGGTGTGCCTAAGTGAACGTCAGGTCACCACGAGGTGCGGTGTCATACGAAGACGCGCGTGGCTCAGGCGGCGCGGTCCGGCAGCGCCAGCTTGAGGATGGTCCGCTGCGTCTGAAGGAATTGGCGAAGCAGTGGGCCGGTGGTGTACGGCAGACCGTATTCCTCGCAGAGCGGGCGAACCCGTCGCGCTATCTGGGCGTAGCGATTGCTCGGCAGATCGGGGAACAGGTGGTGCTCGATCTGGTAGCACAGGTTCCCGCTGAGGAAGGCGAGTACCCGCCCGGCCGTGAAGTTGGCGCTGCCCAGCATCTGGCGCAGGTACCATTCGGCCTTGCTCTCCTGCTGGACGACATCGGGTGTGAAGGTCGACACCCCGTCGGGGAAATGCCCGCAGAAGATCACCGTGTAGGCCCAGATGTTGCGCACGATGTTGGCGGCGACGTTCGCTGACAAAGCCCGCCGCCAACGAGATCCGTTGAGGGCCGGGATCGCAACGTAGTCCTTGATGATCTGTCGCCGGATCTTGGCCTTCAGCGCGCGCGTGTGGCCTTGGCGTTGCTCGGCGTTGGTTGCGCGTTCATGTTCCGAGTGCAGACCGTGCAGTGCGATGCCCCATTCGAAGATGACGGCCAGCAGCGCGTTGCGAAACGGCTGCATCAGGTTACGTGGCCGCCATGCGACATCGCGGGTCACCCGCATGATGCCGAAGCCGAGGTCGTCGTCGACGCCGACGACGTTGGCGTACATGTGGTGCCGGTAGTTGTGTGAGTACTGCCATTGCGACGACAGCCCGGCCATGTCCCACTCCCAGGTGGTGGAGTGGATCTCGGGATCGTTCATCCAATCCCATTGCCCGTGAACGACGTTGTGGCTTATTTCCATGTTCTCGACGCTCTTGGCCACGGCCAGCGACGCCACCCCGAGCAGCCACCCACGCCGTGATCGGCTGCCGAAGATCAGCAGTCGGGCGCCGGCATCGAGTGCTCTCTGGAACATGATCGTGCGACGGATGTAGGCGGCGTCGCGCTCGCCGCGGGAGTCCTCGATATCGCGGCGGATCGCATCGAGTGCGGCCGCCAAGGTATCGATGTCCTGTTGGCTCAGATGCGCATAGTCAACGACGTCTGTGATGGCGATGGGGAGTCCTCAAGAAATCGACCATTGTGCGTTGAGCGACAACGGCATTGGAGGAAGTGCCCGTCTGTGAGCGGATGCTCGCGGCATCGCGGAGGTGGGACGCCGATTCGGGCCGGCTGCAGGTGCCAGCAGCACCAGCTTACCCGTCTGGGGGAGTGCTGCCGCCCGGCGCCGTCGCCGCTCGGGTTCGGCAAATCCGAGCATTAGTGCGCCGAGTAGAGGAGGGTGGGGGCATGGTCGCGGAACTGTCACCCGTCGGGCCGGCATCTCAAGCCTGGTCCGGCTAGTTTGACGATCCAGGACGAGCTTGTTGCGGCCGTCGACGGCCAGCGTGGAGTGAAAGCCGCCGACCGGCTCTGTGAAGCGTGTGTGCTCCTGCTCGACATTGACGCAGCCGCGATTTCGCTTGTCTTCGATGGTGCGAACGCGGGCACGCTGGGCTCCAGTGGTGCCTCGGCTCGGGCGTATGACGAATTGCAGTTCACCTACGGCGAAGGGCCGTGCCTGGACGCGGTCCTCCAGCAGGCCCCGGTGGTGGTGATCGACCTTGCGCATCCCGGGGAAGCGCGGTGGCCCAATTACGGACGGGCCATGCTGGAGCATCGGATCCGGGGAGTTCTTGCGATGCCGGTACTGGTAGCCGGTGAGTATGTGGGCGCGCTGGACCTCTTCCGGGCTCAGCCTGGTCCTCTGGCGGGCGAGCAACTCGCCGGCGCGGCCGCCGCTGCCGAGCTGGCCGGCATTCC
Organism: Mycolicibacterium aromaticivorans JS19b1 = JCM 16368; assembly: GCF_000559085.1. NCBI lineage: Bacteria > Bacillati > Actinomycetota > Actinomycetes > Mycobacteriales > Mycobacteriaceae > Mycobacterium > Mycolicibacterium aromaticivorans. The sequence goes on from NZ_JALN02000001.1 coordinate 3,544,811, forward strand.
GGTGCTGGATCTGCTGGTCGGCGACCTGCAGGCGGCCGTCGATGATCCCAGCAGCAACGCATGGGCGGAATTGTGTACGTTGAGCCGCGCCGAGGTCAGCCAGGCAACCGGAATGTTGGTGGCGCAGTTGGACATAGATCCGACCGAGGCGCTGGTGCGGCTGCGTGCGCACGCCTACGCCACCGGTCGCACCGCTACCGATGTCGCCCGCGACATCATCGACCGGCGGCTGAGACTGGAGACGGACAGATGAACGACGACAGATGCACACGCACATCCAGGCCGGGAGGCAAGCCATGGTGAGCGATGACCTTCGCGAAACTCGCGTACTCAGCGCGGTGGTATCACTGGTCGACAGTCTGCTCGACGATTTCGACGTTGTGGACCTGCTGACAGAACTGACCGAACGCTGTGCCGAACTGCTCGACATCTCTTCGGCGGGATTCCTCCTCGCCGATCCATTACGGCGACTCCATCTGGTGGCCGCCACCTCGGAGCAGACGCGGGACCTCGAGCTGTTTCAGCTGCAGGCCGAGCAGGGGCCCTGCATCGACTGCTACCGGACCGGCGAGCCGGTCGTGGTGCCCGACATCGCCACGCAGGTCGACCGGTGGCCGCGGTTCGCCCCGGCCGCGGCGGAGGCCGGCTTTGCGGCAGTGCACGCTTTGCCGATGCGCGCAGCAGGTGTGGTGCTCGGCGCGCTGAATTTGTTCGACACCCGGCCCGGTGGACTAAGCGAAGCCGATCGACTGGTCGCGCAGACCCTCGCGCACATCGCGTGTGTGGCGGTCCTGCAAGAACATCCGCCCACCGCCGCCACCGTGGTCTCGCCGCTGCGGTCGGCCCTGATCGGTCGCGTCGTCGTGGAGCAGGCCAAGGGGTTCGTCAGCGAGGTGCTCGGTGTCTCGATGGATGAGGCGTTCCGGTTGATCCGCACTCACAGCCGGGCGCATGGCGAGCATCTGACCGATGTTGCCCGGCGGTTGATGAGGGACCGGCACACCCGGCCGGAGTTGGTCAGGGCACTCACGGAACTCGCCCACCGTGAAGGCCGGCAGTGAGCACCTATTGCTGACGTGCGCGGGCCCGGCGGACCGCCTCGTCGACGAGTTGCTCGGCGACGTCAGCCAATTTGATGTGCTCCCGCTGGCTGATGCGGATGAGACGGTCGAAGGCCTCTTGCGCCGTGCCGCCGGAACGGCTGCGAATGATGCCGATCGCCTGGTCGATCACTGCCCGGGTGCGCAGCGCCTGCTGCAATTGCTTGGTGCGCAGTCGGGTACTTGCCAGCAGCTGCGCGTTGTACACCGATACCGCTGCGGGGCCGGCGAATTGGGTTCCTAGCTGTACGGCGTGTTCGGTGAACGCGTCCCGGCCGTAGGCGTAGGAGTTGATCGCGCCGATGACCCGGTCACCGACCGCCAGCGGCAGTGCCAGTACCGAATGCACACCCATGCGGGCCACCGAACCGCCGAAATGCGGCCAGCGGCGGTCGCTACCCAGCGAACCGCTGACCGCCGGCCGTCCAGACCTCAGGCAGCTGATGCACGGCCCTTCGCCGAGCTTCTCGTACTGCAGGGTGTCGATGTCTTGAATGAACTGCGCGGTCACCGACCGTGCCTGGACGGCCAGTTCCTCACCACCAGGACCGGGGGTGCGGGGCTCGATCACCGTGACACCGGCGCCGTCGGCTCCCGGTATCGCCTGAACCGCGAATTGCGCTACCTGGCGCAGCATTTCATCAACGCTGGCAGCATCCGCGATGATCCCCGACAAACCGCTGAGGCCAGCGCTCAAATCGAGTTCGTCAGACTGGAGCTGAGCCGGGGTGAGTTCTGGTTCCGGGGGCGGCTTGCGGCCCGGCTGCACGTCGTAGTCGTCCATCGACCCCCTCCCCGGGTGTCACTGGGCGGAGACAGCGGGATCCCCGCGCGATCAATGTACCGCTGAGCTCAGGTCACCAGTGCCAGGGCATGAGCGCGCCGCAACTTGCCGGACGGGGTCTTGGGGATGACTCCCGGGGCGAGCACCACCACGTTGCGTGGCCGGGCGTTGACCTCCACCACCACTTCGTGGATCACCTGGTGTTCGATCCGACGGACCTCGTCGTGGTCGTCGAAGTTTTTGCATTCCACCGCCACTGCAAACGATTCGCGGGAGTGCCCCGCATCGAGGCGGACCGCTACCGCGCAACCCGGGCGCACTCCATCGACGCGGGCGGCGGCGCGTTCGATGTCGGTCGGGTAAATGTTGCGCCCGGCCATGATGATGACGTCTTTGAGCCGACCGCAGACGACGATGTCGTGGTTCTCGGTCAGATAGCCCAGGTCGCCGGTGTCGTACCAACCCTGATCGTCCTGTGCCGAGATGAACCCGGCGACCGTGGTGTACCCCGGCGTGACCGGGTCGCCACGCAGGTGGATGACGCCGACTCCGCGGGCGGGCAACACCGCCCCGTCCTCGTCGAGGATGCGGGCCTCCAGTCCGTTCAGCGGCGGACCGAGTGTCACCAGACGCCTGGTGTTGCCGCGGGTCGCGGGTACGGCGCGGTGCAGGACTGCCAGCAGATCGGCGTCGATCTCGTCGACGGTCATGCCTGCGCCACACGCGGAGAACGAGGCGGCGACGGTGGTCTCGGCCATGCCGTAGGCCGGAAGTATCGCCTCCGCTCGCAGTCCGTGCGGTGCGCCGGCAGCACACAGATCCTCGACGTCGGCCGGATCGACCTGCTCGGCGCCCGACAGCGCCCACCGCAGCGACGACAAATCGAACTGACCCGGCGACGCGAGGCTGCGCAGCCGCTTCGCCAACAACTTGTAGGCGAAGTTGGGGGCCGCCGTCATCGTGCCCCGGTATTTGTCAATCAGCTTGACCCACAACAGGTTATCGCGCAGGAAGTCCATCGGGGTCATCTTGATGAGCTCGACCCCGAAGTACATCGGCACGGTAAGGAACCCGGTCATACCCATGTCGTGGAAGCAGGGCAACCAGCTCACGATCACGTCGGACTCGACGTCGACCTCGGCACCGGCGAACATCGCCTCGGCGTTGGAGACGACGTTGGCGTGCGTGATCCGGACCGCCTTGGGCGAGCCGGTCGATCCCGACGTCAGCTGCATCAGGGCCAGGTCGTCGTCATAGGACGTCACAGCCCGCACCGGGTCGGCTTTGAGCAGTTCGCTCGCGATCACCACCCGGATTCCCCGCTCGGTGAGCAGCGGCGCGGCCGGCAGGAACGGCTCGCCGACGACGACGGCCTTGGCGTCGATCGTCTCGAGAACCGCCATTGTCTCCTCGGCCCAGCGCATCAGGTCGGTGCGCGGCGTCGGCTGGTGCAGCATGGTGACGCTGGCGCCTCGAATCCAAATGCCCTGAGCGGTCGGCGCGATGTCCACGGGATACCCGGCGAGCACCGCAACGGCGTCGCCGTGTCCGACACCGGCGGCGGCCAGGCCGCCGGCAATTCGGCTGGCGCGGGCGTGCACCTCGGCCCACGTGTGGCGCATAGGGGCGTCGGGCTCGCCCGTCACCATCCCCTTCATGCTCCATTGGGCGTTGCTGAGCATGGTTTCGGTGAACTGGCTCAATGGAGCTTCCTTCTGCACGCCGCGCCTGATGTGCGCCGTGCGATGTTTGTGGCCGCAGAATGACTGCCGCGAGTGATCGTGTGAAGCAGCGCTTATTCGACGCTGTTTGATCGGCCACGCGCCCACGCTGGGCGCCAGATCGTGCGGTCGGCAACGTCGGGCCGGAGGGCACCGGTGCGGCGGGGCGTACAGATCGCCGCCGTGACGTTTCCGCGAGGCTGGTGGGTCAGCCCACCATGACCGTACCGTGCGACGGCGCTGGTCGGGGACGACTCGCAGGCGAATCGGTCCCGGTGCTTTCCACATGCTGACTCGCGGAGTCTGTGGCAAACGTCAGGTAGCTTCAATCTCCACGAGAGCTGCCGAGGAGTAAACGGTGGAGACGACGCTATTCGGGCGCTATCAGCTGCAGGAGCTGGTAGGTCGAGGCACGGGCGAGGTCTACCGCGCTTTCGGCACCAAGACCGACCGCGTCGTCGCCCTGGAGGTTCTCCCGCACCGGCTGGCGCAGGACCAGACGCTCCAGCAACGCTTCAGACCTATCTGATCGACTTCGGGCACGCCAGGCCCTGACCGCACGGGTTCGGAAGCCGGAAGCTCCGGTCGCCACGTCTTGGCAGAGCTGCGGCCACACCGCCGCCGCACATTCGCCGCCATCGGGCGCAGCCGTCCTGTTCGGTGGACACCGCAGGTGTGTGTGCCTGGGCCGTTGATGATCGTGCCTTCGCCGGTGCGCGAGCGAGCTGACGACGACGATCACCGGCACGATCTCGTCGACCCTCGACGGCAACACTCAGGTGCTGCTCGATCCGACGAAGGTCATCAATGACCAGCTGAGTGCTTAGCCGTCCTCATCCTCGATGACGTGCATGGCGGCCTCCTCCGCGGAGGCCGCCCCGCCGTCGATACCGACGTCTTCGGCGACGAGCTCGGACTCGTCGTCCTCACCGAAGCCCGCATCGGGTGCCACCAAACGTCCGGACCGAGCCCGGCCGACCTCGTCGTCCTCGGGATAGTCGGAGTCGTCCGCAGCGGAGCCATCCAGCTCGTCGAGCACGTTGTTCAGCCGGGACACCGGATCGGGTTCTTCCTCGGCCAGCAGCTCGTCGAGCGTCTCCGGGCCGGGATGGTCGAGGTTCGTGCGGGCGACCGGCCGCTCCGGAGGGGAAATGCCCTCGTCGAGGATGTCGTCGACGGCACGGTCAACCAACGTGTCCTCGGGCTGGAGCTGGTTGTCGTCCTCGACGCTGTATTCGCCGCTGTCAGTGCTGTCGTCCCAGGTGCTCACAGCTCCAGAATGTCACGACGTCAGAGCAGCGCCACGGGGACTTTCGTCACCAGCCGCTCGACGGCCGTCACCGCGCCCGCGCGGACCCATAACCACTTCTTTGAGCTCATAAAGAATCGATCGCCACCATCAACGCATGGACTCACCTCGTTCCGGATTTCGCCGGGCCGCCGTGACCTCGTGGGCGTTGGCCGGTATCGGCATCGCCGGAGTGGCGGGCGCATCGGCGTTGGCCTACGGCGACACCGTCAAGCCCGTCGTTGCCGAGCTTCCGCCGGCAGACCCGGTCGCGACCGACCCGGCCGTCGACCTGCCGCCGGCACCGCCCGTCGTGGAGCCGCCCCCGGCGCCGGTTCCCGCGGCGGACACTCCGGCGCCCCCGAGCCCGGAGCCGACCGTCGCGCCCGCCCCCGCGGAGACCTACACCCCGCAGCCGACCTACACCCAGAAGCCGGTCTACACCCCGAAGGCGACCGTCCAGGAACAGGCACCGGCACCCGCGCCGGCACCGAGCGCCAAGTCGCAGCCCGCGTTCCCGATCCGGCAGAGCCATGTCCCGGCCGGTGGCGGCGGCACCTCAGGGGGCAACAGCTTCTCCCCGCACATCACGGTGTCACGTGGGTCATGACGAACGAGGCGCTGTGGGCGTTGGGCCGTGGCAACGGCGTCGTCGCGTTGGTGTTCATGACGGTGTCTATGGCATTGGGTATCGCCGCACGGTCCGGACGCCCGCTGCTGGCGCTACCCAGATTCGCCGTCTCTGACGTCCATCGCTTCGCCGCCCTGTCGTCGACGCTGCTGGTGGCATTGCACATCGGCCTGCTGTTCCTCGACCCCTACGCCAAGCTGAAACTCATCGACATCGTCGTGCCCTTCCTCAGCGCCTACCGGCCGCTGTGGCAGGGCCTGGGCACCGTTGCCGTCGACGTGCTCGCCGTCGTTGTGATCACCGGTCTGCTCCGTCACCGCATCGGGCCGCGAGCCTTCCGATTGGTGCATTGGGCGACTTACTCGTTGTGGCCTGTCTCGATGGCTCACGCGCTGGGCAACGGCACTGACACCGGACGCGCGTGGTTCCTCGCGATCGCAGCCGCCTGCGCGGTCGTCGTGGGCGCGGCGCTGATCTGGCGGCTGCGCGCCAACTTCAGTGAGTATGCCGATGCGTAGCGCACCGCGGCTGCTGTCCGCTGCCGGACCGACTCTCGCTGAACACCTCGACCGTTTCGGCCCTGCACCGAAAATCTCCGGCAGCCAACTCATTTCGCTTCTCAACGACGCCGGGCTGTCCGGGCGGGGCGGCGCCGGCTTCCCGACCGGCCGCAAACTCGCCGCGGTCACCGGCCCGGACCCGGTGGTGATCGCCAACGGCGCCGAGGGAGAACCGTTGAGCCGCAAGGACGCGCTGCTGCTGACACGGGCGCCGCACCTGGTGATCGACGGCCTGCATATCGCTGCCGCCGCGATCGGCGCCCACACCGGTTACCTGTACGTCCACGCCGACGCTGTGGCATCTGTGCGCGCGGCCCTCGACGACAGACGAGCTGCCGGGCTCGACCCACACCGTGTCGAGCTGACAGTGGTGGAGGCACCCGACACCTTCGTCGCGGGGGAGGAATCCGCTGCGATCCGGCACATCGAGGGCGGCCCCGCGTTGCCGCGCGACCGCACCGTCCCTGTCGCGATCTCGGGGGTGCGTAAACGCCCCACGCTGGTCAACAACGTCGAGACGTTGGCACACATGGCACTGATCGCCCGCCACGGGGCCCACTGGTTCCGCTCGATCGGAGACCCGGCCGACCCGGGCTCCATGCTCGTCACCCTCTCCGGCGCGCTGGACGGTGAGGGTGTTGTCGAGGTGCCGACGGGCGTGCCGATCACCGACCTGATCGACACCAGAGCGGTGTCGGCGATTCTCATCGGCGGCTATCACGGGAGTTGGCTGCCCGCTGAGACTTTCGCGGGACTGCGGCTATCGCGCACGGGCTTGAAATCGCTTGGTGCATCGCCCGGCGCCGGGATCGTTCACCTTCTGGGCGTGACCGAGTGTGGGTTGGTCCGCACCGCCGAGATCGCCGGCTACCTCGCCGACGAGAGCGCACGCCAGTGCGGTCCGTGTCGCAACGGCTTGCCCCGGTTGTCCGAACTGATCGACGAATTGGCCTACGGGCGCGCCAGTGACCATCTGGTCAAAGAGATTCGGCGTATCACCCGGCTTGTGGACGGCCGAGGGGCGTGTCGGCACCCGGACGGGACCGCGCGCATGGTCCGCAGCGCGTTGCGCGCGTTCGCGGCCGATATCGAGCAGCACCGCCTGGGCCGGTGCGACAGCGTGGTGCCGGCGGCACCGGTATCGAAAATGCCGATGGCATAGCCGGGCATCCTCTGCCGAGCAGAGATCCCCGGTCAGCCGACGGTCGCGTTCCTGGCTAGAAGTGTTGTCCGCGAGCAGGATCCGATGCGATTGTCGTGCATCGCGCGTGTGAGTCTCAGCGAGCCTTGACGTTAGCCACGGTTTGAGTCGGCTGGCCGTCGGACTTGGAGCGCTTGTCGGCCCGTTTTTCTTTGAGAGACTTGCCGGATTTCTTGGACATACCCTGTCGGGGGGATTTGTCGGACATCGTCGGCCCTTCAATAGGGGGCCTGTTGGTGGTCCCGGTCCCTCGGACTCTACGCCCGAATCCCCGAAACGTTCCCGACAAGCCAAGTTCTGGCCTTCCCGACTGGCAAATGTTCCTGTCCCGCAGGATTTTTCACGCGGTCAGCGAGCGGCGAACGCGATCACCGGTCAATACTGTCGACACCAGCCGCACTGCGAATGCGGCATCGATCGACGATCCACGAACCTTGGGGTGTAGTGTCAGATGCAGATCCGTTGCATTGGCGGGGACCGTTAGGCTCGGGCTACGTCCATGGGTCGACCCTGCTAACTCGTGAGGAATTTCCCACATGGAAAACTCCGACCTTTTCTCGCATCCCGTCGACACGACGGATGTTCCGTACGAGACGGTCAATGCCCCTGTCCTGCACCCGATTTTCTCTGGGCTCACCGAGTCCGACTCGCCACAGTCTGCGTCCTCGTGAACGGCATGTCCGGGAGTCGGCGCCTTGCCAGCCCGGTGCGCATCACCCTGAAACCCACCCTCGGCGGCGACATCGACGGCGCCTGGTGGCCGCATTCCTTCGCGCTTGCCCGCGAACTGCCGGAACTGATCGAGGCATTGCACCCGGTCCTGGGTGAAATCGTCGATATCAAGATCAACTGGTCTTCGTCGTCCGGCACCCCGGTTCTGAAGACGCTCACGTCGGGAGCGGTGTCGATGCACGGCTGGAACGACCGCCAGCATCGGCTGATGATTGTCTCCGGCCGTACCGGCTGCGCGCGGCTGCTTGTGGTGCCCAGCTCGACGTCGGTGAACTTGGGGCGTCTGGTGATACGGCGCGCTGCCGCGATGGATCCTGGCGCCGAGCACGACAGCTCGATGTGCGATATCGCGGACGCTGTGATTCGTGCGGCAGAGGCAGAGTGCTCCCTGTGGTCGGCCCAGCTCCTCGAGGCGGCCGCGAAGGTCGAAGCCTCCGCGCCCTGACGCTGTCGGCTAGCACGCCACGTGGGCCAAGCGCTGCCGCGGGACGCTGGTTTCGCTCGGCTCGATTGACTCAGGGATGCCCAAGCCACGTCCGGCGGTCTCCGTCAGAAGCAGCACGCTGATCAGGCTGACCACGGTGAAGCCGGCCATCATCGCGGTGATCGACCAGCTGCCGTACGACGACAGCAGCATGGGGGACAGCACTGGGGGCAGCGCGCCACCCATGATGCCGCCGACGTTGTAGGACAGGCCGGCGCCGCTGTAGCGGTAGCGGACCGCGAAGATCTCCGGAATGAATGCGGCCAAGGGGCCCATCATGATTCCGATGATGCCGTAGGTCCCGATGATGGCGATGCCGTAGCGGACGGGGTCGCCGGATTGAATGAGCGGAAACAGGATCAGAGTCCAGGGCAACGCCAGTGCGGCGCCGAACGCCAGGATGCGGCGACGGCCGTAGGTATCGCTCAGGATCGCCGACGCGGCGACGAACGCCAGCGAGCACACGCCGCCGGCCACGCCCACGAGCAGGATCAGATCCTCGTCATAGTGCAGGTGCGTCGCGGCATAGTTCGGGAAGTAGGTGCCCACCTGGAACGCCAGCATGAACAGGCCCATCACCGCGCCGGCCGCCAGTACCACCTCGCGGCCTTGGTGCCGCATCGCCTCGGCGAGCGGAACCCCGCTGTGGCCCTCAGCCGCCGACTCGGCGAAGACCGGGCTCTCCTCGACGTGCAGCCGGATGTAGAGCGCGACCGCCACCAGCACCGCGCTGATCAAGAATGGGATGCGCCAACCCCATTGCAGGAAGGCCGTTTCCGCGTCGCCGAAGGCGCCGTGCACCCCAAGGAACACCAGGTTGCCCAACACCAGCGCGGTACCGAGACCCAACTGGGTGAACATGCAGTAAAACCCACGCTTGCGTTGCGGCGCCTGCTCGGCGCTCATCAGCGCGGCGCCGGCCCACTCACCGCCGACGGCGAAACCTTGCAGCAGTCGCATGCTGATCAGGAGCAGGGGCGCGGCCGCGCCGATGACGGCGGTGCTGGGGATGAGACCCACGCCGACGCTGGATGCGCCCATGATCACCAGCGTGAACACCAAGGTGTTCTTGCGCCCGATGCGATCGCCGAAGTGACCGAACACCGCTGCGCCGACCGGCCGGGAGAGAAATGCTGCCGCGAAGGTGCCCAGTGAGGCGATCGTCGCCATCAGTGGACTCAGACCCGGGAAGAACACGTGGGGGAACACCAGTGCGGCGGCGGTGCCGTAGATCAAGAAGTCGTAGTACTCGATGGCCGAGCCGACGTAGCTGGCGAGCGCGACCCGGCGCATACCTGTTTCCATGACGCAATCGTCGCCAGTGGCGTGCGCCACAGGTATCCACCGGCCAGAGGATCTTCGCAGTTGACCGTGGTGTCCACCGATCGGTGGACACCACGGACCCTCGCCTAGCTGTCGAGGGACGCCGCCAGGAGTTCATCACTGGTCGAGGCATTGTCGGGGGCCGCGGCCGTCATCATGACGGCGTGCGCCCGATCGGCATCTGTTCCGACAGGTACGACGAGCAGGACCAGCTTCCCGCCGCCAAGCCCCTGGACTTCAACCGTGTTGCTCGGTTGGCGGTTGTAGCCGTCGAGTCGGACGACTCGTCCGCCGATCAGAATCTTGCCGCGGGCCTTCACCCACTCCGTCATCTTGTACAGGACATAGCTGATGGGGCCGAGGCGAACTGACAACACCGCGAGCAGGTCGGGGACTTCCGCCTCGAGGTCGTCGCTATGCGGCCACCACGCCCCGTCAACGCGACCAGTCTGAGGACCCTTAGGCTTCAGTCTCAAGCGAGGTGTCGCCTGCGGTGGCGGCTCTTTCCAGCCAACTGATGTGCGGACTTCTGGTTGCGTCATCGGACGCTCCTGTCTGCGGCCATGAAACCCACCAAGATGGGCGGAAGTGACGCGATGGGTGAACGCGTCCGAAGCATCGCCGTACGTGCAGCCTACTCGCATCGGTACCGACATACGTCCTGACCGACAAATCCGGGCAATCGGTTGGAAACCGTTCGTTATCAATGGAAATCGATGTGGACTCGCGCGACGCGGCTGCATGGTGAGTGGCGCCTCCCGCGCTGTCAGATTCTCTCGCCGGCCGTCGTTCTCGTTCACGGCCTGGTCGCGGGGTGTAGGGTAGGTGGTGTTGGGAATCCAGCCAGTCCGGAATGACTCAGCCGTCCGCCGCTGACTCGCCGAGCATTCGCTCACGCCGGGCACGTCGGTGACAACCGCAAGACGGGATCACCTTGAACCTTCACTCTGTCCTTCCAACAATTGCGCCTATTGGCGTTCGCCGCCAAGGCTTTTCCGGCATCCCGCGGGTCGGAATTCTGAGTACCTACCCGCCGACGTTGTGCGGATTGGCCACCTTCAGCGCGGCGTTGGCCGACGGGCTTCGCGTGAACGGTGCCGCCGTCGACGTGGTTCGGATCGCCGATGGAACGCCAAGCGGCGATGTCCATGTCATCGGCGAGTTGATCAACGGTGTACCGGCGTCGGTGTCCGCAGGTGTGCAGCTGCTGAACAGATCTGACGTGGTGGTCATACAGCACGAGTACGGGATCTATGGCGGGGCTGACGGCGAAGATGTCGTTGACATCATCCGTGGGATACAGGTTCCGACGATCGTTGTTGCCCATACCGTGCTCAAAGAGCCCACGCCGCAACAACGTTGGGTACTGGAAACGATAGTGGCCCAAGCCGATCAGGTGGTCGTGATGACCACCGCTGCGCGCGACCGTCTTTGTCTGGGCTACGAAGTCGACAGCCGGAAGATCACCACGATTCCGCACGGGGCCACCGTGGTGGCCAGGGCTCATGTCAAACGTGGCGGTCGTCCCACGCTCTTGACCTGGGGCTTGCTGGGGCCGGGTAAGGGCATCGAGCGAGTGATCGATGCCATGGCCACGCTCAGCGAACTCCCCGGGCGGCCGCTCTATCTGATCGCCGGTCGCACGCATCCGAAGGTTCTCGCCGCGGAGGGCGATGCCTACCTTGATGCTCTGCGGGAGCGGGCCAAGTGCCGCGGCGTCGCGGACTCGGTGAGATTCGATGTCGCTTACCGGGACAATCAGGCGCTTGGCGCGATCATTCAGTCAGCGTCGGCGGTGGTCTTGCCTTACGACTCCACCGAACAAGTCACCTCGGGCGTACTGGTTGACGCCATCGCCAACGGACGCCCCGTCGTAGCGACCGCGTTCCCTCATGCGGCCGAACTGCTCGGCGACGGCACCGGAATCGTCGTGCCGCACGGTGACACGGATGCACTCACATCCGCCCTGCTTTCAGTGCTGACGCAGCCGCGGATGGCCGGGCAGATGGCGGCAAGGGCACGTCTGTTGGCTCCGACAATGGCGTGGCCGGTGGTTGCGAAGGACTATCTGGTTCTGGCTCAACGTCTTCGCTCCAGGATGTCGGCTCTCGTATGAGCGAGCTGCCGATTCCGAATTTCGACCAACTGCTTCGGATGACCGACCATCGCGGGACCTTTGAGCACGCGTGTCTTGACGAACCGCGGCCCGAGCACGGCTATTGCACTGACGACATGGCCCGCGTGCTCGTCGTCGCCGCCCGTGAGCCCGGTGCCTCCGGTGAGGTCAATCGCCTGGCCGGCGTTGCCGTGCGGTTCCTGAATGACGCCCAAGCCCTCGGTGGTGCCTGCCGGAACCGAATGGATGCCGCCGGTAAGTGGTTGGACGAGCCGAGCCTGGATGATGCTTGGGGTAGATGCATCTGGGGCCTCGGCACCGCAGTAGCGCACAGCGAGGTCGTATGGGTGCGCAAGTCAGCGCTGGTTCAGTTCGAACGCGCCGCGCAAGGACGTTCGAAGTGGCCGCGCGCGATGGCATACGCCGCTTTGGGTGCCGTTGAAGTTCTAACGGTCCATCCCGACCATCGCGCTGCCCGGAAACTGGTCACCGATTACGCGGTCTCAATTGCCAAGCCGAACGGGGATCCTGACTGGCCTTGGCCCGAGCCACGTCTGAGCTACGCCAATGCGGTTCTGGCCGAGGCGATCATTGGCGTGGGCGTGGCGCTGGAGGCACCGAAGCTGTGGCAGCAGGGCCTCGACCTGTTGGCATGGCTTCTGGATATCGAAACCTTCAACGGGCACCTGTCGCCCACTCCGGTCGCGGGGCGGGGCCCGGGTGACCCTCAACCGGCCTTCGATCAGCAGCCGATCGAGGTGGCAGCCCTGGCCGACGCCTGCGCTCGCGCTGCTGCCGTCGACGCCGCCGCGCAGTGGAACGACGGAGTGCGAAATGCTTTGGCGTGGTTCACCGGTGCCAATGATTCCGGCCAGCTGATGTGGGATCCGGCCACCGGCGGTGGATACGACGGGCTGCAGGCTGACGGCATCAACCTCAATCAAGGCGCTGAATCGACATTGGCAATGATCTCGACGATGCAGCACGGCCGGCGAATATCGTTGCTGCAGAGATGACGTCGATGGAAGTTGATCTCGCCAAGCGCGTCCCGCTGCGGCTGACGCTTGACAGGTCACGGGTCGTCACCCGGCTCTTCGTACCCGGCCAGGAAGGCTTCGAACAGCAGGACTCCCGGGCGGGAGCGGTACTCGCGCGCATCCTCGCGCTGAGTGAAGACGAGGTCATGCGCTCGCTGGATGACGTGATCAGCCGTTTCGACAGCCGGCATCGCGATCTGGGCGGCACGTTCCGGCGACACGCGCGCGAACTCGCCGACCGGCTGCGGCCGGACGCGCGAGTATCCGATGCCCGGATGTTGCTACTGGGCGCCACCTTCAGCAGCGAGTACGCGATCGAGGGTGCTGCGCTGTGCAATCCCAGCATGGTCGCGCACCCTGACCAGGCCGGAATGGTGGCTGGTGAGCTGCGAATTCTTCTGAGCGTGCGCGGTATTGGTGAGGGCCACCGCTCGTCGATCGGTTTTCGGACCGGTGTGGTTGATGCGACCGGTAGTCCCCACATCGACCCTGTAGGTGCGTTCGCCACGCTCGGCGCGACGGCGCCGGGCGGCTTGGACGCCGCGGTTTTCCGCAGCGAGCTCCACCAGTTCGGCGATGACGGGGACGCGGCCAACTATGTCCTGGAACCACTCGGGGAGTGCTTCACCCGTACCGACCTGGAGGAGAGGCTGGTCCAACTGCAGTCTCACTCGAGCACCCGTGGACGCGTGCTCGAGACAATCTCCGAGATCCGCGCGATCGCGGACAGGAGCTACGCTGTTGAATTCCTGGACCAGGTACCGATTTCCGAACGGGTGCTGTGGCCTGCGACACACGCCGAGTCGGTCGGTATGGAGGACGCGCGCTTCGTGCGCTTCGTGAACGTCGATGGCTCCGTGACCTTCTACGCCACCTACACGGCTTACAGCGGATCGCGCATAAGCCAACAGCTGTTGGAGACGGCCGACTTCCGGTCGTTCACCTCGAAGCCCATGGTTGGGCGCGCTGCGGCCAACAAGGGTCTGGCATTGTTTCCGCGTCGCATCAACGGCCGGTACGCCGGGTTGTCGAGGGCGGATCGCGAGTCGAACTCGATCGCGTATTCGGATCACCCATTCGTGTGGACTGACTCGCGCCCGTGCCAGCGCTCGGTCGAGGCCTGGGAGGTCTTGCAACTGGGCAACTGTGGTTCACCGATCGAGACCGACGCCGGTTGGTTGGTGCTCACCCATGGGGTCGGCCCGATGCGCACCTACCGGATAGGGGCCCTGTTGCTCGACCTGGATGATCCGACGAAAGTGATCGGCCGGCTGCGCGAGCCGCTGCTGAGCCCCGCCCCGGACGAGCAGGACGGTTACGTCCCCAACGTGGTCTATTCGTGCGGCGCAATCGTCCACGCCGATACCTTGGTGCTGCCTTACGGGATTGGGGACGCCTCTATCGGGTTTGCGACGGTTGCGATGTCCGACCTGATGTCGGCACTCGGGTCGGGATGACGTTCAGACGAACCCGGGTGGTCAACGGCGACAACGACTGGTTGACGGTGAACGATATTGTGCGTGCGGGTGTCCGGCGCTCGGCGCGCGGTCGAGAATTGATTGCAGCCGAGGAGATTTGGGATTCCGAAGGCCGTCATTCAGAGCCTGCGGCTATCGCTCCGTCGAGATTCTGGTGGACGTGAGCGCAGCGCGGCCGGGCAGGGCATCATGGTCGTTATGAAGCGAGAGGTGGCCGCCCAGCTCGAGGTGGAGATCAGCGGTCCGACGACTCTGGAGTTCCAAATCGCCGTCGCGCCGCATCCGGGAGCCGAAGTGTCCGAGGCGTTGTCCTTCGTCCTGAACGGGCTCCCCGTCGCCGCGGTGGAGATCAGCGGCGAGCATGGCAACCGAATCCACAAACTCGATGTTCCGGTGGGAACGCTGAGGGTCGCCTATGAGGCGACGATCGTGGGCCGAACGAACCCGGCGCCAGTGACCGAGTACGACTTGTCAAGGTACCTGCGCCCCAGCAGGTATGCGGAGGCTGACAAGTTCTATGGCTTCGCCGCAACGGAGTTCGGTGACTACCTCGACTCGGAATCGCTGTTGGAGCACGTGGCGTCCTGGGTGGGAAACAGATTGAACTATGTGCCCGGCTCCAGCGACCCGATCGATGGGGCGGTGGATACGTTGCTGGCGGGGGCGGGGGTGTGTCGCGACTTCGCCCACCTGGTCGTCGCTCTGCTACGGGCGGTCAACGTGCCCGCCCGAGTCGTCTCGGTGTACGCGCCGGGTCTGTACCCCATGGATTTTCACGCTGTCGCCGAGGCGTACGTGAGAGGGCAGTGGAGGGTCGTCGACGGAACGCTCTTGGCGCCGCGGCAAACCCTGGTGCGGATTGCCACCGGCCGTGACGCGGCGGACATTGCCTTCCTGGACAACCATAAGGGCGCAATCACGCTGAACAGACTGGAGGTCATGGCGATCGTCGACGGCGATCTGCCCAGAGACTCGCTTGATCAACTGGTGTCGATCCAGTGAGCCGAGAGACGATGCCGCACGCATCGTCGAAACGAGTCGATCGGCCGCACTGTCTCAGCATTGAGACCACAATCCCGGTATGGATATACAGATTCACCAAGCGGACGGGCGAGTAAGTCGTTACCCAGACGCCACCGGCTATGAGCTGATGCCCGATGCGGTGCTCAAGGTTGATGTTGATGGAAGCCTGCTGTTCTTCAATTCACGGTTCTGGCTTCAGCTCGCGGTCGACGTGGCCGATCCGGACCCGTTCAACGTCAACGCGAACCCATTGAGATAGCCTCGCGCCTCTGAAACGTGGCGCCGTTGTCGTTCAGCAGCAGCGGCTTACGTCGCTACGCGATGCGGGTAGTCCTCCGCCCGGTGCTGAAAGGACAAGATCGTCGGGTTGCGGACAACACCGTCGCGAATCTCCACAGCCCGGGAGACCGTCGTGCTGCTCTCCCAGAAATCCGGTCCGGCCAAGACTGTCGAGATGTGCGGCAACAGCGCCTCACTGATCTCCCACGTTGCCGAATTCCACAGGTACGACGGGCTGTGGTCGACGGCGTAGTAGTACACGTCGGAACCCACGGTGATGACCGGGTCGGTGAACGACGTCGGCCGGGCCCAGCTGAAACCCATTCCGGTGTCGCAGGAGACGTCGACGATCAGGCTGCCGGGAGCGAACGCGTCGAGTTCGTCTGCGGTCACGAAGATCAGGGGCGCCTCCGGATCCTGTAGGACGCAGTTGACGACGATGTCGTTATCGGCCAGCAGTGTCGCTGCTGGGGCAGGACCGTCGGGGGTGTCCGCCCAAGTACGCGCTGCGTCGTCGGAGTCCTGCCACATCTTGAAGATCTGGGTGGAGTGAATCGGCGAGGCGACCGCCGCCGCATCGCGGTTGGTGAGCACCCGCACGTCATCGACGCCGTGCGCGTTGAGGGCAGTGACCGCTCCACGCGCGGTCGCGCCGAATCCGATTACCGCCGCCCGCAACCGTCGGCCATAACTGCCGGTGATGCCTGCCAACTGCATCGAATGGAGGACGGAGCAATAACCGGCGAGTTCATTGTTCTTGTGGAACACGTGGAGTGCGAAGGAACCATCGGCGTGCCAATGGTTCATCGCCTCGAAGGCGATGATTGTCAATCGCCGGTCGATGGCGGCCTGCGTCAAGGCAACGTCCTGGACACAGTGTGGCCATCCCCAGACCACTTGTCCGACCTTCATCTCCGCGAGGTCTTCGGCCTGGATCTTGGGCAGCAGGATGACGTCACACTCGGCGATCAACTGATCACGCGGCTTGATCCCGGCGACCAGCCCGGCCAGAGTCTCGTCAGTGACGCCGAAGTGTTCGCCAAAGCCGTGCTCGAGAAACATCCGCTGTCGCAGCGCGGCGTCGATTCTGTCGATATGCGAGGGATGGATGGGTAGCCGACGCTCGTTCTCTTTGCGCGACCGAGCGAGTACGCCGAGTGAAAGTTGAGAGTTTTCAGGGCTTTTCGACATGCAGTGGGCCTCTGTTCCCGAGGGTGGCGCGTTGACGGCTTGGCTGCGGAGCCGACTGGCCACCGCGGACAACCATAGCTCACGTCAGAGGCGGTGCATCTCTCGCGACATCCTTGAGTGCTCGACGAAGCCGGCACGCGGTGGTGGCGACTTGAGGTTCTTACCCCGTGGTTCCTGCTCGGCGAATGCGGGCGCACGTAACCATGAAGCAATGCGGCTCAGGAAGCGTCCCGGCGACAGTCCGCCGGCTCCGATAGCGACCATCACGGTCCTCCGTTCGATCAACCTCTTCGCGCTAGACTAGATCGTCTAGACTGATAGGTCTAGACCGTGTGGTCTAGGCCACATCGTCTAATCGCGGACGAAAGCGGCCTATAGTGGGGAAAGCCCAGTTCACCGATGGTTCGGAGGCGGTTCGAATGACGACGCAGCAGGAAGCGGCGCTCTCGCACAAGGAGCGGCTGTTTCGCGCTGGCGCGAAGTTGTTCTATGAAAACGGCTTTCACGGGACCACGATCGACGCAGTCCTTGCCGAGGCCGGCGTGCCGAAAGGCTCGTTCTATCACCACTTCGGCTCCAAAGACGCATTCGGTCAGGCGGTCTTGAGCCGATATATGGGGTTCCAGGGGGAACTGGTCGCCACCTGGGCCGCCAGAACCGACCTGTCGACCGCCGACATAGTGACCGGCTACTACCGGGACATGTCCCAGGTCTTCATCAAGTCAGGTTTCCAGACGGCCTGCCTGACCGGAAAATTCTCCACCGAGGTGGCCGCCACCTCCGACGTCTTCCGGCCACAACTAGCCGGACAAATCGATGGGTGGAAGGCGCGGCTCTCAGCGCTGTTCACGGCGGGACAGAAGCGCGGCGACGTTCGCCAGGACCGCGCGGCCGAAGATCTCGCTGATGTGGTGCTCGCACTCATTCAGGGTTCGTTCGTGTTGACCTTGTCCACCCGCGACGAGCACACGCTCGAGGCGGTGTGTGACGCGATTCGGCAGCTGATCGAACCCCCGAACTGAACCTGCCAAAAGCGAAGGGCTGGTGCGGTATTGCCGCACCAGCCCTTGCTTGTGGTATGAGGTCCGAGTCAGACCGCGGAAACCCGCGTCGCTTGGGGGCCCTTGGGTCCCTGTCCGACCTCGAACTGGACTCGCTGGTTCTCCTCGAGCGACTTGTAGCCGTTGCCCTGGATTTCCGAGTAGTGCACGAACAGATCCTGCTCGCCACTGTCAGGAGCGATGAAGCCGAAGCCCTTTTCGCCGTTGAACCATTTCACAGTTCCCTGTGCCATCTATTTCTTCTTCTCTCATTCAGATGGATGCCGGAGGCATCCCTTGCTCGCTCCGGCGGGCCCGCCGGAACGAAATCTAGTTGGTGCCAACCGCTGAGCGCGGCCGACGGGCACGACGCCGGCCGGGCTGGCCACCACCGTGAGCTTGGTTGTTGCCGGACTGGCCACCACGAGACTGGCCGCCACGAGGCTGGCCCGACTGGCCGCCGCGTGACTGGCCACCACGGCCGCGGCCCTGTGTGGAGGTGTGGCGAGGCGCAGCAGGAGCCGGCGCGGGTGGCGGAGCCTGGTACGCGGCGACCTCGCCGACCAACGCCTGCACGGGCTCGGAATCTGCCGAAACCTGTTGCGGGGTGGCCTTTATGCCGGCCTTGCGCAGCAGCGCCTGGGTGTCGCGGCGCTGCTCAGGCAGCACCACTGTGACCACGTCGCCGGTGCGTCCCGCTCGCGCGGTACGACCTGAGCGATGCAGGTATGCCTTGTGTTCGGCGGGCGGGTCGATATGGACGACCAGCTCGACGTCGTCGACGTGGACACCGCGCGCAGCGATGTCGGTTGCGACCAGCACCCGGGCCGTCCCGGCGGCGAACGCCGCCAGGTTGCGGTCGCGGGCCGGCTGAGAAAGGTTGCCGTGCAGATCAACTGACGGAATACCGGCCTGCGTGAGTTGCTTGGCCAACTTGCGAGCGTGATGCTTGGTGCGCAAGAACAGGATTCGGCGTCCGGTGCCGGAGGCCAGGGCGTGCACCAAGTCCTTCTTGGCATCGACGCCGGCCACGTGGAACACGTGGTGGGTCATCGCGTCGACCGGCGACGTGTCCGAATCGACCGCGTGCGACACCTGGTCGCGCAGGAACCGGGCCACCAGCTTGTCTACGCCGTTGTCCAGGGTCGCCGAGAACAGCAGGCGCTGTCCGCCGGCCGGGGTGGCAGCGAGGATTCGGGTGACGCCGGGCAGGAAGCCCAGGTCGGCCATGTGGTCGGCCTCGTCGATCACGGTGATCTCGACCGCGTCGAGCGTGATCAAGCGCTGGCGCATCAGGTCTTCCAGACGCCCCGGGCAGGCGACCACGATGTCGACGCCGGCCTGCAGCGCCTTGACCTGCTTGTTCTGCGGAACGCCACCGAAGATGGTGGTAACCCGCAGACCGGAGGCCTCAGCCAGCGGTTGCAGCGTCGCGGTGATCTGGGTGGCCAGCTCACGGGTCGGTGCCAGGACCAGGCCCGAGGGTCGCGACGACCGCCGGGTGGTGTCGGCCAGCCGGCTGACCAGCGGAATGGAGAACGCCAGCGTCTTGCCGCTGCCGGTCTTGCCCCGACCGAGCACGTCGCGGCCGGCCAGAGTGTCCGGCAGGGTCGAGACCTGGATCGGGAAGGGATGGGTGATGCCGCCGTCGGACAGTGCGCGCACCAATGAGGGGCGCACGCCGAGATCGGCGAACGTCAATTCGGGATTCATGAAGCCTTTCGGGCATCGATACATGGCGAGATTGCCGGAGGGCAAAATCGATCGCCGCGAGACTGTGTGCTTGGTGGCACTGATCAGCTGAACTCGGCTTCCGCAAAGCGGTTGTGCCGGTGAAGTGAAGGTGTTCCACGACGTGCTGGCGGCCGTTTCCAGCTGCCAACGTTGTTGCAAGCATATCAGCTTGAAGCCGGTATATATTCCCGGAGTAGCGGGTATCCCTCGCGTCACCTGGACGCGACCGAAGGGGTCAGCGGTGATGACAGCGTTGCGGACCGGCGACGGACTCGCCGATGTGGTGGTCACGGCAGTGGCGTCGACCACTGCTGTGGCACCGGACGCCGAAGAAACCTGGCAGCAGTTGCTCGAGGGCGGCAGCGGAATTCGCCGACTCGACAAGTGGTTCATCCACGAATACGAGTCGCCGGTGCGGATCGGCGGGACCCTGCGCGAAGACTTCGACGAACACCTCAACCGGGTAGAGCTTCGCCGGCTGTCCTATCTGGGCAAGATGTCGACAGTGGTGGGCCGCAGGCTGTGGGCGGCCGCCGGCTCACCCGAGGTTGACACCAGTCGGTTGCTGGTCTCGATCGGTACGGCCCTGGCGAACACCGAAGAAATCGCAGAGGGTGCCGTCGACTGGCACGCCCGCGGTCTGCGGGCGATGTCACCGCTGGCGGTCCAGATGCACATGCCCAACGCGCCTGCCGCCGCGGTCGGGCTGGAACGCAAGGCCAGAGCCGGTGTGATTGCGCCGTTGATGGGCGATGCATCCGGCGCTGGCGCGATCGCCCAGGCCTGGCGACACATAGTCTTGGGGGAGGCCGACATCGCGATATGCGGCGCCGTCGAAACCCAGGTCGAGGCGGTGCCGGTGGCGGCCTTCCACGAGCTGGGCCTGCTGTCCACCAACAACGACGACCCGGCCGGCGCGTGCCGCCCCTTCGACCGGCACCGCGACGGGATGGTGCTCGGGGAGGGCGCCGCCATGTTGCTGATCGAAACCGAGGAGCACGCCAAGGCCCGCGGTGCACCGATCCTGGCTCGGCTCCTGGGTGCATCGACGAACTCCGATGCCTACGACCTGCTCCGGCCGGACCCGACCGGGGAAACGGCCGCTGCCGCTATCACCCACGCGATCGACCTGGCCGGCTTGCAGCCATCCGATATCGACCACGTGAACGCCCACGCCACCGGAACGACGTTCGGCGACCTCGCCGAGGCCCGCGCGATCCGGCACGCCTTCGGCGGCCACATGCCCGCGGTCTACGCGCCCAAGGCGGCGCTCGGCCACTCGCTGGGCTCAGCGGGAGCGATCGAGGCGGTCCTCACTGTGCAAGCGCTGCGCGACGGTGTCGTGCCGGCCACTCGCAACCTGAAGGACCTCGATCCCGAGATCGACCTCGACGTGGTGGTCGACCGGCCGCGTCGAGCCGACTACAGATATGCCGTCAGCACCACGATGGGCATGGGCGGCTACAACGTGGTCCTGGCGTTCGGTGCCGCCTGATCAGCGCTTGACCAAGGTGAACTGCCCGACCTCGGACACGCCCCGGCGGAAGAAATCCGAGCAGCCGATGAGGTAGCGCATGTAGCGGTCGTACACCTCGACCGACGTCACCTCGATGGCCCGATCACGCGCGGCCTCCAGCCGCTCCGACCAGATGTCGAGGGTGCGCACGTAGTGCGGCGTCAGGTACTGAAGCTCTTCGACCGCGAAGCCGGCCTTCTCCGAGAATTCGATGACGTCCTCGTCGCAGGGCACCGCCCCGCCCGGGAAGATCTCCTTGGAGATGAACCGCATGAACTTCAGATCCGACATCACGATCGGGATCCCGAGCTCCGGCCAGCGTTTCAGCGGGTGGCCCATGATCGTCTGCAACACCATTCGACCGTCGTCGGGCATCACGCGGTGGCAGGTGTCGAAGAACGCGGCGTAGCGATCCTTCGGAAACGCTTCGAACGCTTCGATACTGACGATCCGATCGACCGGCTCGTCGAATTCTTCCCAGCCGCGCAGCTGAATTTGCCGAGACCGCTTGGTCTCGACAGCATCCAGCACCTCTTGGCCCAATGCGCGTTGATTTCTGCTCAACGTCAAACCGAGGGTGTTCACGTCGAATCTTTGCGCTGCGCGCTTCATCACCGAACCCCAGCCGCAGCCGACGTCCAGCAAGGTCATTCCGGGCTGCAGGCCCAACTTGTCCAGTGCCAGATCGATTTTCGCGAGCTGCGCATCTTCGAGCGACGTGTCCTCACCCTCGAAGTACGCGCAGCTGTATGTGCGCGTCGGATCCTGGAAGAGCGCAAAGAAGTCGTTCGAGAGATCGTAGTGCGCCTGGACATCCTCGTAGGCCGGGCGCAGCTGCGTTGAACCTGAACCACTTTCCGTCATCGTCGGCCGACCCCCTCTTCTTGAGATGTGTACGCCGTCACGACGCCAACTATGAAAAAAGGCTAACCGATTGCCTTTTCACACGTGAACTGGCATATGTCGGTGTAGCCGTTGCGGAACAGATCCGCGCACCCGGTCAGGTACTTGTCGAAGCGCTCGTAGATCTCTTCTGAGGTGATCGCGACCGCCTCGTCCTTCTTGGCCTCCAAGTTCGCGGCCCAGGTGTCCAGAGTGCGGGCGTAGTGCGCCTGCAGGTGCTGCTCGCGGGTCACGTTGTAGCCGGCCGTGACTGCGTGCTGACGGACCATCGAGGCGAGCGGCAACCGGCCGCCGGGATAGATCTCATCCATGATGAATTTGATGAAGCGCACCCGCGACATCGTCAGCGGGAGCTTCTTGGCTTTGATCTCCTCGTCCTCCGGAATGATGATCGTGTGTAGCAACATCACGCCGTCGTCGGGCATCCAGCTGAAGGTCTTCTTGAAGTAGTCGTCGTACTTGTTGAAGCCGAAGTGCTCGAAGGCGCCGATCGAGACGATCCGGTCGACCTTGCCGTCGAACTCCTCCCACGGCTGCAGCCGAACCTCCATCCTGCGGTCGGTGTCGATGTTCGGGAACCGGTTCTGCTCGATGTGCTTCTTCTGGTTCTCCGACAGCGTGAGGCCGATGACGTTCACGTCGTACTTCTCCACGGCGCGCTGAATCGTCGAGCCCCAGCCGCAACCGATATCCAGCAGCGTCATGCCCGGTTCCAGCCCGAGCTTGCCCAGAGAAAGGTCGACCTTGGCCATCTGGGCTTCTTCGAGGGACATGTCGTCGCGCTCGAAGTAGGCACAGCTGTACGTCTGGGTGGGGTCCTGCCACAGCTTGAAGAAGTCGTTGGAAATGTCGTAGTGGAACTGCACTTCCTTCTTGTCCGACCCGCGAGTCTGGGACGCGGACTTCGACAGCCACTGCGATGAGGGAGACGTTGTACGGGGTGTGTCAGTCACAGGCGTTCCGTCCTCAGTGCGTGGGTAGGGATCCGACGCGGTGTACCCATTCAGCCTGATCTCAATCATCGCTCTGCGAGGGCATTTTGCCGACTACCGTGGTCGGCGTGGCCGAGGCCGACGGTGTCAGCTGGGACGGCAAATACGCGGGCCGGACAGCCGGGCCGCCGCGTCTGCCCGAGGTGTTTGCGCCGTACGCCGACGAGGTCCCAACCGCGGGCCACGCGCTGGAGCTGGCCTGCGGATTCGGGCAGGCGTCCGTGTGGCTGGCTGAGCGCGGGCTGACCGTACAGGCTGTGGACGTCTCGGCCGTGGCGATCGAGCAAGCGCAGGGCCTGGCTAGCAGCCACGGAGTCGGCGACCGCTGCACGTTCTCGGTCGCCGATCTCGACGACGGACTTACCCCGGGGCCGCCGGCCACGATGATCCTGTGCCATCGGTTTCGCGATCCGGCCCTGTATTCGCCGATCCGCGACCGACTGGCGGCGGACGGTCTGCTCGCGATCAGTGTGCTCAGCGAGGTCGGCGCCGAGCCGGGGCCGTTCCGCGCCCGCGCCGGTGAGCTTCGGAAGGCA
Source organism: Mycolicibacterium aromaticivorans JS19b1 = JCM 16368 (assembly GCF_000559085.1). Classification (NCBI taxonomy): domain Bacteria; kingdom Bacillati; phylum Actinomycetota; class Actinomycetes; order Mycobacteriales; family Mycobacteriaceae; genus Mycobacterium; species Mycolicibacterium aromaticivorans. Next base: position 3,568,480 of record NZ_JALN02000001.1, read on the forward strand.
TTCGCCGGATTGCAGCCGTTGGCTGCGGGGGAGGGCGACGGCCAGGCCTGGCTGCTGGCGCGTCGTTCCCGCCGCTAACGCAGTTTGACCATGCGGGTGGTGGAGCTTTCGTCGAGCTCCACGACGTCGGTGCGGGATCGCAGAAAGTCGCTGAACGACTTGAATCCCAACGACTTCTCCGAAAACGACGGGTCCATCCGCTTCATCTGAGCCTTGACCGCAGAATTGTGCAGCCAGTCGGCGTCGTCTTTGCCCAGACCGATCTGCAGCGCCCGCTGCAACAGCGCGGTCGCCGCGGTCTGCGGGTCGGGCGACTCCTTGTCGTTGTCGGCCGATTTCGCGCGCCGGGTTCGCTTCGGTGGTTCCTCAGTCAACGTCTGCTCGACTTCCGGGACACCGGGCAGTGAGTCATAGATGACGAAATCGTCGCAGGCCGCCGCGAGCGCACGGCTCGACGAACCGGCCACGCCGATGCCGACGACGTAGCGGCCCAGCCGCTTGCAACGCTGAGCGAGCGGGATGTAGTCGGAATCGCCGGCCACGATCACCACGTGCGTCAGGTCGGGCAGTCGGAACATATCTTCGACGGCGTCGACAGCCAGCCGGATGTCGGCGGCGTTCTTTCCGTAGGCCGCGGCCGGGAACAGCTGCACCAAATCCACCGCCCGGCCTACCAGCTGCTGCTGGTACTCGGCGTTGACATCGGCGGACCAGTCCGCATACGCGCGCGTCAATACCACCGTCCCGAACGACGACGCGAAATCCAGGATCGCCCCCACATCGACACGTGCCCGAGCCAGCTTGCCGGCCTCCAATCCCTTGGCCTTGTCGCGTTGAAAAGAGTTGCGGCCGTTGACCTGGTCGTAGCGGGAAATGACGATGTTGTCGAAGTCGAGGTACACCGCAACACGTGCAGCGCCAGGTTCGGTCATGTACTCGAGTCTTGTCCATGTTGTGACGCGGCACGCGCCTTTGCCCGAACGTGAAGCGCTCCCAGTGCGTCTATGCTTCAGGGGCCCGGCTCATTTGGGTATCCCGCCAACAGTGGCCAACCTCGTAAAATTCGCATGGAGCAAACAAGTTGACCGTGAGTCGTCGAGCCCGTGGAGCCTGCCTTGGCGTGGTTCTGGCGGTGCTGGCCGTGCTCGGCGGGGTTGTCGTCACCACCGCGCCGCACTGCCCTGAGCACTGCCGCACGGAGGCTGCCGCCCTCACTCCACAGCCGGCGCCGTCGAAGGACCCTGCCGCCGTCACCCTCACCCCGGCCGACGGTGCCACCGGCGTCGACCCGCTCGGCGGGATCACCGTCGTCGCCAACACCGGCATGCTGACCCACGTCACGATGGTCAACGACGCCGACAAGCCGATCCCGGGAGTCGTCACTCCGGACTTCAAGACCTGGAAGCCGACCGTGCCGCTGGGCTACGGACGCTCCTACACCCTTACCGTCGAGGCCCGTGGCCCCGGCGGTGTGCCGTCCACGATGTCGTCGACGTTCCAGACGTTGGTGCCCAGCGATCAGACCCAGGTGTCGTTCACCGCGGCGGGCTGGCAGCCGATCGACGGTGCCCGGTTGGGGATCGGCACCGTCATCGTCGCGCACTTCGGTGAGCCCATCAGCGACCGGGCCGCCGCCGAGCAGCACCTGTCGGTCACCACCAATCCGCCGGTGCGCGGATCCTGGTACTGGATGGACGACCAAACCGCCCACTGGCGTCCTGAGAAGTATTACGCCCCAGGCACTTCGGTGACAGTGCGGGCCAACATCTACGGGGTGCCGCTTGGCGACGGGCTCTATGGCGAACAGGACTCCACCGCGACATTCACCATCGGCGATGCGCACGTCTCCGTCGCCGATGACACGACCAAGCAGGTCAGCGTCTTCGATAACGGCAAGCTGGTACGCACCATGCCGACCTCCATGGGCCGCGGTGGCACAGAGACGATCGGCGGACAGACCCTGTCGTTCTGGACCCCGCCCGGTGTCTACACCGTGATGGACAAGGCCAACCCCGTGATCATGGACTCGTCCACTTATGGGCTGCCCATCAACTCGCGGCTGGGCTATCGCGAAACAATCCCGTACGCCACTCGCATCAGCCCGGACGGCATCTACCTGCATCAGCTGAACGCGACCGTGTGGGCGCAGGGCAACACCGACACCTCGCACGGCTGCCTCAACCTCAGCGGAGAGAATGCCGCCTGGTTCTACGACTTCTCCGTACCCGGAGACGTGGTGGAGGTGAAGAACACCGGTGGCCCGCCGCTGCAGCTGACGCAGAACGGTGACTGGACAGTGCCATGGAGCGAGTGGCTCAAAGGCAGTGCGCTGCACTGAGTTGGTATCGGGGGAATTAAATTTCGCTAATGAATGGATGTTTGCTGCAGGTCGTCGCTGGGTCGGCGTTCGCCGGGTGACTATCCGGACCTGCGGAAGTCTATGATCTCAGGCGTCAAAGGTGACGCCGGCAACACATCGTCGACCTGTTCTGGAGTGATTTTCGGTGGTCTTTTCCCGTCCGGCTCGCACGGCCGGCCTGGTGGTGGGGGTGTTGCTTCTCGCTGTTCTGGTGAGCGACGTCGCCGGGGTGCCAGGGCGTGTGCAAGACCGCCACCGCGACCGCCCAGGTGCAGTTGCCGCCAGCGCCGCCCAAGCCACCGATGCTCGGCATCGCGCCGGCGAACGGCTCAACCGACCTCAGCCCGATGAGCCGAGTCTCCGCCCAAGTGGTCGGCGGCAGCTTGACCAACGTCTCGCTGGTCGACGACTACGGCAACGTTCTGACCGGGGTGCTGTCGCCGGATGGGACGTCATGGCAACCGGCCCAGCCCCTCAAGTACGGGCGCACCTACACGATGCAGGTCGCCAGCCAAGGTGCCAGCGGTCTGCCGCTGACGCGAAGTTCCAAGTTCTCCACCGCATCACCCGACTACCTCACCCACGTGTACCTCGAGACTCCGGGCGGGCTGCCGATCCACGACGACATCCGCTACGGCATTGGCACGATCATCGCCGCACGCTTCGATGAAAACATCTCCGACAAGGCGGCAGCGGAACGCAACCTGGTGGTGACCACGAACCCGCCGGTGCAGGGGGCCTGGTATTGGGTCGACGACAGGACCGCACACTGGCGCCCGGCGAAGTACTACGCGCCGGGCACCACCGTGTCAGTGGCCGCCAACATCTTCGGGGTTCGAGTCGGCGACGGGATGTACGGCGAGGAAAACGAGAAGGCCACCTTCACGATCGGCGACGCGCACGTCTCCGTCGCCGACGACACGACCAAGACGGTCAGCGTGTTCGACAACGGCAAACTCGTCCGGTCGATGCCGACGTCGATGGGGCAGGGCGGCTACCAAACCATTGCGGGACGGACGTTTTCATTCTGGACCCCACCCGGGGTGTACACCGTGATCGACAAAGCCGAATCGGTGACGATGGACTCGTCGACCTACGGTCTGCCGGTGGCCTCGTCGATGGGATACAAGGTGAAGATCCCGTACGCCACCCGGATCAGCACCGACGGCATCTATCTGCATCAACTGAACGAGACGGTCTGGGCGCAGGGCAATACCAACACCTCGCACGGCTGCCTGAATCTCAACGGTTCGAACGCCTCGTGGTTCTTCAATTTCTCGCAGCCCGGTGACGTCGTGGAGGTCAAGAACACCGGCGGTCCGAAGCTGGAGATCTGGCAGAACGGTGACTGGTCGCTCCCGTGGGGCGAATGGTTGAAGGGCAGTGCCCTGACGCCCAAGCCTTAGGGCGTCAGGGCTGCTTGCTGGTGCTTCGGCCCGAGCCGGCCGTCGCTTTGGGTTTCTGCTCGCTGGTGCGCGGCGCCGTAGTGATTCGGTGCGACGACGGTGTCGGTTTGGCGCCAGTATTCATGCCGGCGTTTCGTTGTGGGCCAGCGAAACCTCGCTTGGATGATGCTGCAGTCGTCGGCGTCGTGCTTGGCGAGACAAGCGAACTGAGGTACTTGCCGGTTACGCCGGCGGCTTGGCTCACCAGGTAGATCGGGCCGACCGCCCATCCGGCGAGGCCGAGCCCGAGCGCCGTCAGAGCTTCCGGTTGATTGAGGCTCCCGCCGAGGATGTGCAACGCTGCGTCGAAGAGCACGGCTACGCCGATGCTCGCCGGCATCGTCACGGGAAAGGCCGCGTACCACACCGGAGACAAGGCAACGAGAGCAGCGAGATCGGCAATCAAGGTCACCGCGCCCTGCAGTTGTTGCCCTCTGACGTTGGCGTGGGCGGACGCCGCTGCGCTCCTTCGAGGTGGTGTGAATTCGGTGTTGGGAGTAAATGCCACGGTGGTGAGATCGACGGCGAGGGTTTGAGTCTGAATTGCGGGCGCAAGACACGGGGTCGTGATGTCGGTCGTGTGGGGTGCCGCCACCACGCCGGCGGAGATGATTGCCGCTGCGGCGATAGCGGTAGTTCTCATCAATGGGTTGTCTTGCTCGTCGCGCGGCCTGATCCCGCGGTTCCTGCCTGCTTCTTGTCGGTGGTCCTCGATATGCGCTGAGCCGTCCGATGCGGCGATTCCTTCTGGGCGGCAGATGAACTCGCTCTCGTGCGTCCTGATCCTGCCAGGCCACTCTTGGCGGGAAGGTTGGGGAGCACGGTTCGAGACGCGGGAGTGGAATTCGACTGCACCGAAGCAGACGTCGGTTTCGGCGCCGCGGTCAACGCAATCAGTGGGGATGCCAGAAAGTAGGGGGCCAATAGGAAGCTCGCGAGGCTCGATTGGAGAATGAAAACGGGGTCGAGTGTGATCGGCTGCATGCTGACGCCTTTGACCAACACGTTCAGCAACACTCCGATGCCGACGCTCAGTGGCAAAGTAATCGGGAACGTCGTATACCAAGCCGACGCGACAGCGATCACGCCGATAGTCGCGACCACCTGCTGCGGAGTAGGCGGTGCAAAGTTCAGTTGCGGAATCGCCGCGGCATTACGGTCGGATCTTGCGCTGTTTGCGGTGGTTTGTGCCACGGCGGTCAGATCAACCACGATCGTGGACAGCTCTATCGCGTGAGGGTGCCGCGGGGTTGCAACGTCTTGTGCGATCGGCGCGGACACCAGGCTGACCGCAACGACCGTCGTTATGCCAGCTGCAGCGAGCCGAAAGATATTGGCACTGTTGGCAATCGATTCAGTCATGTGATCGTTCCTTCATCGTGGGCCGCCCTGATCGGGCGGCTTGGGGACACCTTTTGCTGGCTAGCTCGGATCTGCTCGATGTGGTCTCATGCAACGTCAGCCCCGGGTCGGGTATGGGGTTTGAGATGGCTGGTCTCCGCGAGTACGCGAGACCGTGGGCGACGTGGCGTCCCCGGCCCTGTGCGCGGAACTCGGTCGAGTGCCTGCTCGTGGCGACGGTTGATGGGGTATTCCGCTGTGAGACAGGGCTTGTGACGGCGTACGAGATGAAGTTCAACGGGGCGTACACGAATATGTCGAGCGCCGCTTTCACGAGCCATGGATCGGCGACTTTCGGGTTCCGAGCGTCGCTTCCCAATGCGTAGACACCCAGCCATCCCGCGAGCAGGAAGCTAACCGGCACGGTGACCGGGAAGGCCAGATACCACAGGGTCGCCAGTGCGATCGCCTTGATGCCGTTGGATGTCGCTAGAGGCGAGAGAGTCTTAGCGGCAGTTGGCGACGCAGAGTGGGGCCGGTCAACGGGGGCGGCTTGTAGGTCTACCGAGAATGCCTGGCGTGGTGGGTCATGTGGCCGGGCGACCGTGTTCGGCGCGGCCAGCAACCCGATGGCGACGATCGCTGCGACGGCGCCCGCGGCAAAACGGGAGCCAGGTCCAACCACGCGAAGCAGCCCACACATGCGATTCCCCCGAGAGATCGACTATGGGCGAGGGTATCTGACACTTAGGTAAATATCAGGTTTTTATCAGGGCACGCTCAGGTGTGTCGTGGGTCACATCAAGCGTATTCTGGGAAGCGTCTCGAGAAGGGAGACGCGATGAAGGGTGCATATCGCGATCCGGTGGATCACTCCCGCACAACACAACCGCACGCCGGCGAATCGTTCATCGACACGCTGTGGCTTCCCGGATTACTGCTCATTGCGCTCGGCGTGGTGGGACTGGTAGGTGTCATCGCAGCGTTGGCCTACAACCATCATGAGCTGCTGCTGGTGTTGAGCTCGATCGCGGCGGGACTGCTGATTGTCGGCGCGCTGCTGATCATGGCCGAGCATCACCGGGTGGTGCGTGTTGAGCGCCGGTGGCTGGACGAACATCCAAGCCACCCGCGTCACGCGGCATAACGGATCGCATCTGTACACACCCGGGACCCCCGGATGTGGGCAGCATCTCTATGCGCCTGCGCCGGCTCTCACGTGCGGATTTACCCGTTCGCCATTTGCTGATAATTACCTGACTGTCAATAAACCGGTAACGGTTGTGCCTCAGTTCACAGTCGGCACTTGCTCATGGTTAGCGCCTTGAACAGTATTTATACCGATCCGACTGACAGTGTTCTGCGAAGTCGCGGCGGACACCCTAGTGATCCCCTAACCCCCTAATGGGGGTTGCTGGGATATCCCGGTACACCCCGTATCGGGTAGGGGACCGCGCCCCATTTCGGGGTGCGCGTCATCTCCATACCGTGGCTAGTAATCACCGGGCGGGGCCGGCGATCGAGCTTTCCAAGAAGACTAGGAAGGAACGTCCAATGGACTCCCTGCTTCAATTCATCCTTGACCTGTTCAACAACGAGTCTGCTGCGCAGTCGTATGTTGCCGACCCGAATGCGGCGCTGGCGAACGCAGGGCTGGCCAACGTCAGCCCCGAGCAGATCCAGTCGGTCGCTGCGTCCGCAGTGCCCGGCCTGGAGCTGGTCGGTGCGGACCCGGTGTCCGGCCTGGCTCAGGCTCTTTCTAATCAATACGGCTTCGCACCGGTCGACGGACTCCTGTCGGCCCCCGGGGCGGCTGCCGGCGTGGTCGCCGACCAGGCTCTGAATCTCGGAGTCGACGGTGGCTCGAATCTGGCCGCCGCAGTCGGTGACGGACTCGGTGTCGGGCTGGGCGAGAGCCTCGGTGCCGCGCTCGGCGGCGGTGTCGAGACCGGCCTCGGCCTCGGTGGAGCAGTCGGCGGCGGCCTGGAGAGCGGCGTCGGCCTCGGTACCGGGCTTGGTGGCGGATTCAACACCGGCGGAGGTCTGCAGACCGGGCTTGGCGCCGGAATTGGTGCCGGGTTCCAAGCCGGACTGAACGTCGAGGTCGAGGCGGGCTTCAACGCCGGCCTGGGCGCCGCGGTTGGCGGCGGCTCCGAGATCGGTGGCCAGACTGGGGTTGGTCTGGGCAGCGGTTTCGGGACCGGCTTTGGTGCGGGTGCGGGCTTCAACGGCGGCGCTGAGCTTGGTGGTGGTTTCAATGCCGGCCTGGGTGGCGGTTTTGAGGGCGGCACCGAGATCGGTGGGCACTCGGGTGCCGGTTTGGGCACGGGTTTCGGGACCGGGTTCGGTGCCGGTGGTGGCGCTGAGCTTGGTGGCGGTGTCAATGCCGGCCTGGGTGGCGGTTTTGAGGGTGGCACTGAGGTTGGTGGGCACTCGGGCATTGGTCTGGGTAGCGGTTTCGGGACCGGCTTTGGTGCGGGTGCGGGCTTCAACGGCGGCGCTGAGCTTGGTGGTGGTTTCAATGCCGGCCTGGGTGGCGGTTTTGAGGGTGGCACTGAGGTTGGTGGGCACTCGGGTGCCGGTTTGGGCACGGGTTTCGGGACCGGGTTCGGTGCCGGTGGTGGTGCTGAGCTTGGTGGTGGCTTCAACGGTGGTGCTGAGCTTGGTGGCGGTTTCCAGAGCGGGGCGGAGCTTGGCGGCGGTGTCAATGCCGGCCTGGGTGGCGGTTTTGAGGGTGGCACTGAGGTTGGTGGGCACTCGGGCGTCGGCCTGGGTAGCGGCTTCGGTGCCGGTGGTGGCTTCGAAGGTGGCGCTGAGCTTGGCGGTGGCTTCCAGAGTGGCGCCGAGCTTGGTGGGCACAGTGGCTTTGGTGTGAACACTGGCTTCAACGGTGGTGCTGAGCTTGGTGGCGGTTTCCAGAGCGGGGCGGAGCTTGGTGGCGCCGCAGCTGCAGGCGCAGGCGCCGCAGCCGGCCTCGGAGGAGGCGCTAATATCCACGGACAGACCGGTTTTGGTGGTCAGGTTGGTGGTCAATTCGGCGCCGGCGTCAACGCAGGCAGCAACTTCGCCGCCGGCGGCGGCAGCCAGCTTGCCGGTGGTGCACAGATCAACGACCGCGCTCGGGTGATCGACTCCAACGAGGTCGACGCCGACCGGCGCACCGCACTCAGCGGCAGCACCACCACCAGTGCCAGTGGCGGCGCCGGCGGCTCGGCGAACGTCGGCTCCGGTCTCAGCGCTCAGGAGAATGCGAACTTCAACAGCGCGTCCAACGTCGGCTTCTCCAGCCCGCTCGGCGGCGCAAGCATCGGCGGCCAGACGGCTGCGGCCGGTGGCGGAGCGATCGGTCTCGGTGGTGCCGGTGTGACCGCAGCCGGCAATGCCGCGGCGAGCAGCACGACTGCGGCGGCGTTCACCAGTCCGCTTGGCGGTGCGACCGCGGGCGCTCAGGTGGCGGCGAGCAACACCGCCGCAGCGAGCTTCCTGCACAACGACGGTGCGGCCCTTGGCGGCCAGACCAACGTCGCCGCCGGGTTCGGTGGGCAGACCAACCTCGGTGGAGTTGTCGGCGGCCAGACCCACGTCGCTGCGTCGGAGACGTCGGCTGCGCACGCTGGCGGCCAGACCGGAATCAGCGGTGGGTCGAGCATCGCAGGCGGGGCCAGTGCCTCCGGCGGCGCAAGCTCTAACTTCCTCAACCACGAGGCGACGAGTCTGAATCTGCACAATTCGGTTCAGGCGGCCGGCTCGACGAGCGGCTCGGCAGCGGCCGATCACGTCTCGGCGGGCGGGAACACGTCGTTCCAGAACGGATTTGGCGGTCAGGCCGACATCCTGGGCCACGACACCGCGGCGCTCGGCGGCCACGGCTCGGTCAACACCGGGGCCGGCGCAACGGTGTCGACAGGCGCTCAAGGCTCGGCGACCACCCCGTCGCAGGGCAGCGTCATCCACACCGGTGGCTCGGCGACCGGCGGCGGACAGGTCGCGGCCGGTTCGAACGGCGGCTCGGTGATCACCACGACGCAGGGTGGGGCCAACGCCGGCACCTCGAGTTCGGTTGACAACAGCCACACTTCGGCGACGGTCGATCAGCACTCGGCCTTCGACGCGTCGAGTCATGCCGCGGTGACTCCGGTGCCCGATCACTCGACGGACGACCAGTCGGCGCATGCCAGCACCGACTACTCGAGCCACTCGCTGTACGACACGAGCCACGACAGCGCGGCGTCGCACAGTCAGGCGAGCACCGATCTGTCGGCACACAACCAGCTCGATCAGCACCACCCGGGATTCTGACCGGAGAGGCCTGACACAAAATCGGTGGGGACCGCATGGTCCCCACCGATGTGTGTGTGCCGCAGTCGTGTGACTAGTCGGACATCCGGTGCGGGACGTCGGTGATCAGACCGCCGTCCATCACGAACTCGGAGCCGGTTGCGTAGGACGATTCATCGCTGGCCAGGAACAACACGAACGACGACACCTCGTCCGGCTCGCCGAGGCGACCCATCGGGGCAGCGACCAGATCCTCGGGCATGTGTGCGGTCATCGGGGTGCGGATCATGCCGGGGTGCAGCGAGTTGACCCGAATGTTGTTGGCCGCCAGCTCGAGTGCGGCTGATTTGGTCAGCCCGCGGATCGCCCATTTGGATGCGACGTAGCCGTGGTTACCCGGGGTCCCGCGCATCGCCTGGATCGACGACATATTGATGATCGAACCGCCGCCCGCGTCGATCATCGGCGCGATCACGGACTTGATGCCGAGCATGGTCCCGGTGAGGTTGACGTCGATAACCCGTTGCCAGCGTTCACGTTCCAGGTTCTTCAGGGTGCGGCGGTAGACAATGCCCGCATTGTTCACCAGAACGTTGAGGGTGCCGAACTCCCGCAGGACCAGCGCCACGGCTGCCGCCCAATGGTCGGGATCGGATACGTCGAGATGGATATACCGGGCATCGTCGCCGAGGGCAGCGGCCACCGCGGCGCCTTCGTCGTCGAGAACATCGCCGAGAATCACCTTGGCGCCCTCGCTGACCAGAAGCTGGGCATGGGCCGCACCCATCCCGCGAGCGGCACCGGTGATCAGGGCAACCTTGCCGTCGACGCGTCCCACCCGCCGCACGGTACCCGGCCAGACGGCTCGAGCTGCGTTACTTCCCCGCTAGCTGAGACCACGTGTCCAGGACGCTTTCGTAGGCCGTCGGCTGCACCGCGATCGAACCCACGAACGGATGCTCCATCGCAAACGTCAGATAGAGAACGAATGCCAGCAGGGAGCCGGCCAACGCGATCAGTGCGCCGTGGATTACGACGTCCGAGGAGGGAAATGTATAGGTGAACAACAGCATCACCATGCCGCCCCCCAACAGCAACACCCACAACTCGCCGGGAATCTCCGACTGGCTGCCGGAGATTCGTGTTTTTCGGGCGCTGCCCAGTTCGTCGAGTCGGGTGATGGATTGCTGATAGAACGCGATCTCGCTCTGCTTGGTCGGCTCGATGTGCAGGAAGCTGTTCCACACCGCGGTCAGGTGCTCGGATTGCTGCTCGATGGTCTCCCCGCGCCGCATGCGCGGAAATTCGTCGTCGACGACGTCCTTTGTGTAGTCGATAAGGCTCTGCTGAATCCCGGCCCGGTCGGCGACCGGCAAGCCCGTCGAATCGCGCAGCAGATCTGAGATCGCCGACGCCTCGGCCTCTGTGCCCCGCTCAGCCTGATTCAACTGCTCCCACACCACCACAACGACGAAGGCCACCAGCACGGCGTAGAGCACCCCGGCCAGGTCGAACACGTGGCCCGCCACTGAACCCGACCGTGCCAACCGTCGCTGCGGAAGGATGCGTCGGCTCAGCACCAGTCCCAGCACGGCCAGCCCGACGGTGATGACGACCACCACGACCCCGACGAGCGGTGCGGGCAGCTGCAGGAGCCAGATCACCGGATACTTGTTGCCGACGCATTCGTCCGCCAAACCACGGCTTGCGTCGATAGGGTGCGGCTGTGCTCGAGGTGATCGACAAGGGCGGGGCCACTGCCACCCGCTCCACGCCGCTGCTGTTCGTGCACGGGGCCTTCCACGGGGCCTGGTGCTGGGACGACCACTTTCTCGACTACTTCGCCGAGCGCGGCTATCACGCTCTTGCGCTGAACCTGCGGGGCCACGGTGCCAGCCCGTCGGCTGTGCCGATCAACTCCTGTGGCGTCCTCGACTATGTCCAGGATGTGAAAACCGTCGCTGACCGCCTGCCCGTGCCGCCGGTGGTCATCGGTCACTCGATGGGCGGATTCGTGGTTCAGAAATACCTGGCGGTCCACGATGCGCCGGCCGCGGTGCTGGTCGCGTCGGCCCCGCCGACGGGTATCGCGCCTGCGACCGTGCGGGTGGCCTGGCGTCATCGGCGCCAGTCGGTGCGCACCCGTTCCTTCAGCAGACCGTTGGATTTCTTTGCAGCGCAGGGTGTTTCACGAGCAACTTTCTATCATTCCGCCACCCCCGACGAGATCGTCATCGCGTGCACGTCGCGGCTGAGCGCGGAAAGTGCCCGGGTGCTGTACCGCGATCTGCTCTACCGCCACCTCGCACGACCCAAGCGCGTCAGGGCTCCGGTACTGGTACTCGGCGCCGAGCTCGACGGGTTCTTCACGCCAAAGGAAGTCGCCGCGACCGCGCGGGCTTACCGCACCGAGCCGGTCATGTTTCCCGGCATGGGCCACAACATGATGCTCGAGCACGGCTGGGAATCCGTGGCTGACCGCATTGACAGGTGGTTGACAGCAACACTGCGCTGACGGGGCGGTTAGTTTGGCCCCGGAACGGGAAACCACAGCCGCACCCCGACCAAGGAGGCAGGAATGCTGCACACCGCCGTGCTGGCCGCCAGCGACAACATCGAAGCCGCGGGATTCATCCTGCGCGGCATCAAAGGTATCTTCGTCGCCATCGGCAGCATCATCGCCGCGGTCGTCTGCGCGGTCATCGCAGGTATGAAGGGTCGAAATCCGTTCGGCTGGGGCATTCTCGGGCTGTTCTTTTCGATCCTGACGCTGATTGTCATCATCGTGATCCCCAGCAAGAAGTCCTAGCGCTGTCAGGCGTGAAAGCCCGCGAGGACCGCCTGCACGCCTACGTCCCAACGCCGATCGACCGACGACGTCGACGTGCCCAGCCAGCGCCCGGCTTCCTGAACCGCCAATCCCTGGGCGAGAGCGAGCAATACGTGGGATATGTCGACCGGGTCGCCTGCCAGTAAGCCGGTGTCGACGCACCGCTTCACCTTGCCGACGAGGATCTCCCGCACCGTCGGCGCGGATGCCAGCTGGTCAGGAGCGGGGTCGAGCTCCTGGAAGGGTCTGCTGAACATCACCCGGGCCAATGGCGGGTAGTCGAGGCAGAACCGGCGGAACACCGGAATCACCGCCCGCAGGTCGCCCAGCTCGTCGGTCGTCTCGGGGATTGCGACGAGTTCACCGCCCAGTCTGCGGAAACCTTCGAAGAACACCGCCCGCAGCAATCCGTCCTTGTCGGAGAACAACTCGTAGACCGCGGGCACGGAGGTGCCGGCGCGCTCGGCGACGCGGCGGGTGGTGAAGCCCGACATCCCGTCTTCGCACAGCGTGCTCACCGCCACGTCGACCACGCGGTCGCGCAGCTCGGGAGTGCGCTGCTTGACCCTGGGCACGGACTCCTACATTCCGAACTCGGAACGGATGTTGTCGATACCTTCGCGCATTGCATCAAGGGTGGCCTGGCGGGCGCGCAGCTTGCTGGCAAGATGCGCACTGGCATTCAGTGCGGTGAACTCATGCGCGGCTTCCTCGGCGCGCGCCAAAACCTGGTCATTCATCGCGATCTCGTCGATCCAGCCACCGGCCAGCGCGGTCTCGCCCAGGAAGTTCTTGGCCAGACCGACCGCCTGCTGGTAAGCCGACGGCGTCAGCCGCAGCCGCATGATCTCCAGGGCGGGGTACGGCAGCACCATCCCGATCGCTACCTCGTTGGCCTGAAAGTTGTAGGTGGGACCGGCAATTCGGTGGTCAACGCTGCACGCCAGAAACGATCCCATGGCGATCGCGTGACCGGTGATCGCCGCGACGACGGGTTTGGGGAACGACAGCAGCCGGTGGGACAAGTTGAACCCACCCTGCAGCATCTCGACAGAGGCGTCGATGTCGCCGGAGCGAAACACCTTCAGGTCGAACCCGCCGCTGAAGACGCGGTCATTGCCTGCGATCACCACTGCTGCGGCGTTCTCACCCTCGGCGCGATCGAGGGCGTCGTTGATCGCTTTCAGCATGACCGGACTCAGCACGTTGACCTTGCCGTCGTCCAACGAGATCACCGCGACCGCGTCGTCTTTGCGATAACTGACCGACCCGCTCATGGATGCTCCTTCGTCGCAGCGTCTAATTTCGTACCGACGTTACGTAACGAAGTTCCGATTTCCAAGGGGCAATTCCGCCTACCCATGCCGGGGCAGGCGCACGACCTCCGTCGGCTGCTCGAATCTCTCTCGCCGCCAACGGCTCTGAGTTTCCTCGGCGGCGCGCTTCATCCGGGCGATCTCCTCGCGAAGGACGTCGACGCGCGTCTCCTTGGTGGCGAAATGGAAGTAGTCGAGCATGTTGCGCAACAGTTCGAGCTTCTCGCGCTCGCGTCGGGCCAGATCGTGTCCGGTCATCATCTCGACACGGTGCACCGGCTGCAAGGTGTCCCAGTCCAGCGCCACCTTGGTGCGGTACACCGTGCGCTTGCGCCCGAAGGTCCTCGCCCACCAGCCCTGCGGCTCGGGCTGGTCGTGGTAGGAGACCAGCTCCTCGAACCGCGAGTCGATCGACTCGCCGAACTGGCTGCGATCGAGCGCCGAATCCCACACCGTGCGCCACTCCTGCGTGGGCGCGAGCTCGGGAATGCTTTGGGGCAGAGTCAGTTCCACGATATCGGTGAACCCGTCCTCGGTGTGCTCGTACCGAGCCACGGTGGGGGGCTTCGGAAAGGCGAAGCCTACGTCGAAGGCGGCCGTGCTGCCGTAGTTGCGGACGACCAGCTCGATGACATGCCAGTCCGCGGAGTGCGGCTCCATGAACATCGCGACGTGCGGTCGCGCCTGCTTGGCGTTAGCTCTCTGTTGTCGACGAATCTGCCGATGCGCGTAGATCAACGCCGCGAGCCCCAGCAGCACTGCTGCCCAGGCGGCGACCGCCAACCACGTGCCGGCCCCGACTCCGGTGACATCTCCCCACAGATCCGCGAGATCACTCGCGTTTTCCATCCTCTGCTTATATCACGGCAAACTGACGTCTTCAGTATTGACGAGATTGAAAGTTATTGCCGCGCTGGCGCAGTCGGCGCTGCACCGCGTACGGGCTCGCGGCCATGGATGCCCGGCGACGGCGCACGGCCAGCGTGACCGGCAATACCGGAGAAATGCCGCAGGCCTGCGCGAATTGCTGTGCGGTCAGCCCGTCCGCCGAGTTCATGTCGCAAGGGCCGAACGGTGGCGCCCCTTCCGGCAATCCGCCGCCGTAGCCTTGCCCGTCGGTGTACTGGTGGGCGACTTTGCCTGGATAGGGCGGATTCGAGCCATACGACGCCACCACTAACCGGATGCCGTCCGGCTTGGTGGGCCACAATTGGTCGAGGTCTCCGGCATTGCCGTAGCCGATCACCTTGGCCGTCGAGCCGACATAGGCGCCCACCTCGCGATAGGCCGCATTGATCCCGGCTGACTGGTCACCGGAAATCTGTCCCCCCCACGATTCGACGTCGATCATCACTGCCATCTTTGGATGCGGTGCTCGCACTTGGGATTTGAACGTCTCCACCGTCTCGCTCCAGTTTGGCCGCCACACGAAGTAGACGACGAAAAAGGTCAGTCGCCCGCTGTCGACATTGCTCAGGCACCAGCCATAGTTGTTAACCCAGCGGCGGTCGCCGTAGGTGCCGTCATTGGACCGGATGCACAACACCGGGTACGGATAGGTGTCGTTTACGCCGACCTGCCACTCGGAGACATCGGCATACAGGGTATCGGCCATAGCTAATTATGGCTATTGCCAACGAGATTGGAAGTATCAGGTGCCCATCAGTGTGCGCCACTGGTCCAAGTTCGACGCCTTGTAGACGTAGTTGGACCGTTTGACCTCGGACAGCGCGGCGCTGGGCTCGATCGAGTACCAGTGCCCGGGGAACACCGTCGGATCGCCGGAAAGCGCCGCCAGCTGCTGAAGACTGCGAAACATCTCGTCGACGTCGCCGCCGGGGAAGTCGGTACGTCCGCAACCGTCCAGGAACAGCGTGTCGCCGGCCACCAGACGACCGTCGAGCAGGAAGCATTGACTGCCCGGTGTGTGGCCGGGAGTGTGCAGCAGCTCGATGTCGATGGCGCCGACGGAGACCTTGTCGCCGTGCTCGTGCGCGGTCAGGCTACTCATCGGGATGCCGGTGACCCGCGAAACCCAGAGTGCTTCGTGGGTGTTGACGTGGACCGGGACCTCGACCCGCTCGAGCAACTCGGCCAGGCCTGCGAGGGTGAAGCCCATCATCGATCCGCCGACGTGATCGGGGTGGTGGTGGGTGACCAGCACTCCGGACAAATGCATACCGTCGGCCTCGAGCGCCTCGACCAGCTCGCCGGCTGCATAGGCCGGATCGACCACGAAGGCGTCGCCGGTTTCCCGGTCACCGATCAGGTAGGCGAAGTTGCGCATCTGCTGCGCCATCATGTCGCCGGCGGCGAAATCACGGCCGGAGAGCAGCTGGCGGAAATACAGACGGTCCGTTGATGCCATGGCCTTACAGTAAGCGTGCTCGCTCGACGAGCTCAGCGTGGCCCGGGCGGCCAATCGGGGTCCCCATCGAGCGGTTTGGCTGAGCCCATCCGCAGGCTGTACCCTCTTTAAGGCCCACGGCTGTTCGTCGCTCGCGGGTCAGGCCCCCTTAGCTCAGTCGGCAGAGCGTTTCCATGGTAAGGAAAAGGTCAACGGTTCGATTCCGTTAGGGGGCTCGGTGGACACTCGGATCTCGTGGCTGACCTCTGGGCGCCGCGGAACTCCGCAAGTGCCTATCGGGGCGGTGTAGCTCAGCTGGTTAGAGCGCACGACTCATAATCGTGAGGTCGGGAGATCGAGCCTCCCCACCGCTACAGGTAGACGCAAACGAGAACGTGAAAGAAGGCAACGAACGTGGCCTCCAGTACCGACGTACGGCCGAAGATCACCTTGGCCTGCGAGGTGTGCAAGCACCGCAACTACATCACCAAGAAGAACCGTCGTAACGACCCCGACCGGCTCGAGCTGAAGAAGTTCTGCCCGAACTGCGGCCAGCATCAGCCGCACAAAGAGTCGCGCTGATTTCGCCTGGCCGTCGCGACGACGGCCAGGCGAACAGTGCCGAGGTTGACTAGATAGGTCCTGCTCCGTGGCTTTGTCCCAAGAATTCGTCGGGCGACATTTTCGCTATCCCGACTATTACTTGGTCGAGCGAGAAAAGATCCGCGAGCACGCCAGATCCATCCAGAACTCCGATCCGGCGTTCTTCTCCGACGAGGCCGCCGCCGAGCTGGGCTACGACGACATTCTGGCGCCGCTGACGTTCACGTCGATGCTGGGCTACGCCGCTCAGACCGCCTTCTTCGAGCACGCCAACATCGGGATCACCGACAAGCAGATCGTGCAGATCGATCAGGTTCTGAAGTTTTTCAAGCCGATCAAGGCCGGCGACAAGCTCTACTGTGACGTCTACGTCCACGAGATTCGGCAGGCGCACGGCACCGACATCATTGTCACCAAGAACGTTGTCAGTAATCAGGATGACGAGGTAGTACAGGAGACCTACACGACGCTCGCCGGGCGGAGTGAGGAAGACGGAGAGAGTGGCTTCAACGATGGCACTGCGTGAGTTCAGCTCGGTCAAAGTGGGTGAGGAGCTGCCGGAACGGGTCATCACCCTGACCCGCGCCGACCTGGTCAACTACGCCGGCGTGTCCGGCGATCTGAACCCGATCCACTGGGACGACGAAATCGCGAAGCAGGTCGGTCTGGATACCGCGATCGCGCACGGGATGCTCACCATGGGTCTCGGCGGCGGCTACGTGACCAACTGGCTCGGTGACCCTGGCGCGGTGACCGAGTTCAATGTGCGATTCACCGCGATCGTGCCGGTGCCAAACGATGGTGTGGGTGCCGAGATCGTGTTCACCGGCAAGGTGAAGTCGGCTGACCCCGAGACCAAGACCGTGACGATCGCGCTGATCGCCACGACGGGTGGGAAGAAGATCTTCGGCCGCGCCGTCGCGATTGCGAAGTTGGCGTAACCATGGCGCTTAAAACTGATATCCGGGGAATGGTCTGGGAGTATCCCGACACCTTCGTGGTGGGCCGTGAGCAGGTTCGCCAGTACGCCAAGTCGGTGAAAGCGACCGATCCGGCCTCGCTCGACGACAAGGCAGCGGCCGAGCTCGGCCACGCCGGTCTGGTCGCACCGCCGACGTTCATGTCGATCCTGGCGGTGATGATCCAGAACCACTTCTTCCAGCACGTCGACGTCGGTCTGGAGACGATGCAGATCGTCCAGGTGGATCAGAAGTTCAAGTTCTACCGGCCTATCGTCGAGGGTGACGCCGTCCGCGGCACGATGTACATCGAGTCGGTCGAGGAGCGGTTCGGCGCCGATATCGTCACCACCCGCAACGTCCTCATCGACCAGCACGGCGAGATGATCATGGAGTCATTCACCACGCTGATGGGGCACGAGGGTGACAACTCGATCTCGGCAGGCTGGGATCCGGAGACGGGTCAGGTCCTACGCAAGCCGGTCGTCCACGACTAACAACGGATTAACACCTGCCTGGTGTGCCGTTGTACACTCGGACCTCGGGGTTTTCCCAGATAAGCGCGCTGTCCGTCGGTTCGGGTTTGACCGAACGGGGAGCGCGCGAATCATGTGGGGGTAAACCGCCGGGGAACGGCGACAACGACGAGCCCGAGCTTGCGAAGGTGAGGAGTGTCGCAGTCAGACAGAGGGGCGTAGCTCAACTGGCAGAGCAGCGGTCTCCAAAACCGCAGGTTGCAGGTTCAAGTCCTGTCGCCCCTGCTTCAACTGAATAAAGCTGGAATGAACATGGTGGACACTGGAGGGTGCACACCGGGCTGGGTACTCCAGCCCATACGTACTCGACACAAAGGAGCATGCGGTGAGCGACGAGCGCGAAAGTGCTGACGCCGCAGGCGCAGGCGACGGTTCTTTGGCTGGTACCGAGGACACCAACGGCGGTCAGACCGTCGTGGTGACCCGCCCCGCGCGTCCCACCGGCAAGCGGTCCCGGCGCGCCGGAGCCACTGCGCTGGCCGAGCCGGAGGAAGTCGAATCGACCGCCGAAGAACTCGGCGTCGAGGACAAACCCGGCAAGAAGACGAAGGCCAAGAAGAAGAAGAAGGCCAAGTCCGGGCCCTCGCGTAACCCCATCCTGTTCGTCTGGAACTACCTCAAGCAGGTCGTCGCCGAGCTGCGCAAGGTGATCTGGCCCAACCGCAAGCAGATGGTCAGCTACACCACCGTGGTTCTGTTGTTCCTGGCCTTCATGGTCGCCCTGATCGGTGGGGTCGACCTCGGCCTGGCCAAGCTTGTGCTGTGGGTGTTGGGTTAGCGAACCCTGACGTTTTTTAGAGAGGACTGACTACCGTGACAACCCCCGAAGGCGATACGCCCACGGGTGAGGCGCTTGTCGACGTGATCGACGAGGACGCTGCCACACCTGAGATCGAGGCGGCGCCTGACGCTGAGGCGACGGAAGCCGCCAGCGAGGCTGCTGCCGAGGAGGAGCTCGATCCGGCCGCCGCGCTCAAGGCCGAGCTGCGCAGCAAGCCGGGCGACTGGTACGTCATCCACTCCTACGCCGGCTACGAGAACAAGGTGAAGGCGAACCTGGAGACCCGCGTGCAGAACCTGGACGTCGGCGACTACATCTTCCAGGTCGAGGTGCCCACCGAAGAAGTCACCGAGATCAAGAACGGCCAGCGCAAGCAGGTCAACCGCAAGGTGCTGCCCGGTTACATCCTGGTGCGCATGGAGTTGACCGACGACTCGTGGGCTGCGGTGCGCAACACCCCGGGAGTCACCGGCTTCGTCGGCGCCACCTCACGGCCGACGGCGCTCTCGCTCAACGATGTGGTGAAGTTCCTGCTGCCGCAGGGCGCGGCGAAGAAGCCCGGCAAGGCGGCATCGACGGCTGCTTCGGCCGCATCTTCAGAGGCCACCCTGGAACGCCCGGAGATCCTGGTGGACTTCGAGGTGGGCGAGTCGGTCACCGTCATGGACGGTCCGTTCGCGACCCTGCCGGCCTCGATCAGCGAGGTCAACGCCGAGCAGCAGAAGCTCAAGGTGCTGGTGTCCATCTTCGGCCGCGAAACACCCGTCGAACTGACCTTCAACCAGGTCGCCAAGATCTGATCGCTGTCTGCGATCGCTAGAAAGGAAACAACCCCGAATGGCCCCGAAGAAAAAGGTCGCCGGGCTGATCAAGCTGCAGATCCAGGCCGGGCAGGCCAACCCCGCCCCGCCGGTCGGCCCTGCGCTCGGCCAGCATGGCGTCAACATCATGGAGTTCTGCAAGGCGTACAACGCCGCGACGGAAAACCAGCGCGGCAACGTCATCCCCGTGGAGATCACCGTCTACGAGGACCGCAGCTTCACTTTCGCGCTGAAGACCCCGCCCGCCGCGCGGTTGCTGCTTAAGGCTGCCGGCGTGCAAAAGGGCTCGGCCGAGCCGCACAAGACCAAGGTTGCGAAGGTCACCTGGGATCAGGTGCGCGAGATCGCCGAGACCAAGAAGGAAGATCTCAACGCCAACGACATCGATCAGGCTGCCAAGATCATCGCCGGCACCGCCCGGTCGATGGGCATCACTGTCGAGTAGCTCGCCGGATCGACCAGACAGAAGTCGAACAAGCACCGCAGGCACGCGTGGGAGGACCAGCTTCGGTCCGCGAACCACGACCTCATCAATTAGGAGAACGAAATGAGCAAGACGAGCAAGGCCTACCGCGAAGCCGCGGAGAAGGTCGACAAGGCCAAGCTTTACTCACCGCTGGAAGCCGCGAAGCTCGCCAAGGAGACGTCGTCGAAGAAGCAGGACGCGACCGTCGAGGTGGCGATCCGGCTCGGCGTCGACCCGCGTAAGGCCGACCAGATGGTCCGCGGCACGGTCAACCTGCCCAACGGCACGGGTAAGACCGCGCGCGTCGCCGTGTTCGCGGTGGGGGAGAAGGCCGAGCAGGCCAAGGAAGCCGGTGCGGACATCGTTGGCAGTGACGACCTGATCGAGCTGATCCAGGGCGGCATGCTGGACTTCGACGCGGCGATCGCCACCCCGGATCAGATGGCCAAGGTCGGTCGCATCGCCCGCGTGCTGGGCCCGCGCGGTTTGATGCCGAACCCCAAGACCGGCACCGTCACCCCGGATGTGGCCAAGGCCGTCACCGACATCAAGGGCGGCAAGATCAACTTCCGCGTCGACAAGCAGGCCAACCTGCACTTCGTGATCGGCAAGGCGTCGTTCGACGAGAAGAAGCTGGCCGAGAACTACGGCGCCGCGCTCGACGAGATCCTGCGTGCCAAGCCGTCGTCGTCCAAGGGCCGCTACCTGAAGAAGATCACCGTCTCGACGACCACGGGCCCGGGCATCCCGGTCGACCCGGCCGTCACCCGGAACTTCACCGAAGAGGCGTAACGCTTTTCGACCGGTGGCCGTCTACTTCGGTAGGCGGCCATTTGTCGTTTCCGCTACGCAGTGGGGTCGATCGGTATACGGATCGTGGCGAGCAGGGCTCGGTGGTCTGAGCCCGGTACTTCGATGGTGCGCACCGATTCGGCCGCAGCGTTGCGGGTGAGCACATGGTCGATGGTGATCAGCGGCGGAAATATCCGGTTGGAGGGGAACGTCGGGGCGAACCCTGATCCGCTCTGTTCGACTGCGTCGCGGTAACCGTTGGTGAGTAGGTCGCGGAACTGGCGCATATCTGGGGTGCTGTTGTAGTCGCCGCCGATGATGACTGCGCCCCGTCGAGCGATAACGGCGAAGCTGTCCAATTGTGTTTTCGCGCTGACCATTCCGGTTCGCCAGCCGTCGATGGTATTACTTCTTCCGGCAACGGGCGAGTAGACATGCACACTCGCGAGAACGGGATCGAAGCGCAGACCCGGTACCAGCAGGCGTGCCGCCGGAATGCTTACACCCTCTTCTTCGTCTCTAGTTGACGCGAGGATGTCGAGAGGATATCGACTCCATATCCCTGCGCCCCCGGCACCAGGCGCAGGGATGAGGTGCGAGTACGGGAACGTTGCGTCGATTCCTGACTGCTTTAGACGTTGAATCGCTTCGGGAGTCAGCTCTGAAACGGTAACGACATCGGCATTTTCTTTGGTCAGGTTGACGATGAAGGCTGGATCCGCTTGTCCGTAGCGGAGATTCGAGGAGAGCACCCGAATGTTTTGGTAGGTGCCGGTGATAGGCGGTTGGCCGATGTAGTACCACGAAATCTGAACTGCGATGCTGACTCCCACTACGCCGGCGGCGAGCACGGTCAGCAGAATTCGTCGGCATGAAATAGCCACCAGCAAGCCTGCGAGAGCCGCCAACGGCGTGTAGGGCGATCCGACAGCCAGGATGAGGCCTGGAATATTCGATATCGGTTGGGTGCGCGCGAAGACAGAAGCAATAGTAAGAAGCACGCTGACGATGACAAGTAGCGTGACGAGCGGTCGGCTGCTTTTCTTTTTCTTATCGAGGGGGCGACCCTCACCTATGCGCTGCGAGTTGATCAATCGCGCTTGCAGAGTGTGAGTATCGGGGGGAGGAGCTCGGCGATTTGTGTGCCGACCCGTGCGAAGAACTCGGAGTCCTGACCGATCGGGTCAGGAATGTCTCGGGCAGCACCCGAAGCCAGGTGCGGGCGTAGGGCCGCGAGGTCTGCGACATTCTTTGCCTTTCGCTCCGACACTAATAGGGAGGCTTCGCTCAGCGTGAACGTCTTGTGTAGTTGGCGTGGAGCTAGACCCAGAACCGAGTCACGATGTGCTCTCGTCATAGCGATGACAAGGTCCGCGTCGCCAGCGATGCGCGGTGTGAGCTGTCGTGCGGCGAAATCGGACGGGTCGCCGCCGAGGTGCTCGACCACGCGAGCCGCCTCAGGGTGGATGGGATTTCCGATAACAGCCCGGATCCCTGCGCTGGACGTGGTGAGTGCCGCTATCCGCAATTGAGAGCCCAGAACAAAGGCGAGTCGCTCCGCCATCGGTGACCGGCAGATGTTTCCCGTGCAAACAAACAAGATGTGCAGAGCCGACTCCCTCCCGCCGGACTAACCTACTGTTTTCCCGTGCTGCTCGCGCCGTCAGAATGAAGAGTCTTCCCACCACCGCTGTACCGGCAATATATATCGATCTTTTCGCAGCAATGTCCGCACCCGATCTTCGACGATCCTAGAGTCCAGATCTCAACACTTTGCCGTGGCCGGTAGATGAATCTGTCCCTGCGCTCCCGCTCAACTGCCCAATTGAAGCTACGGTGCCTAGCTCTAGCAGGGACTTTACCGCCCATGTGGGCTTCGTCACATAAACCTCTGCCTGCAAACGGCCTCATAGTTCTTTCGAGACTACGTCGGCGTCGCCGAGCGAAGTTTGGCAACCGACCAGATCGTTGCCCTAGTGCGGCAAGGGGCGCCAAACGATTTCCAATGGTCCAGATTCCGACAGGACTGTACCGCGCGCGAAGCAGATATTCTGGGCTCGCGCCCCGGTCGTTACGCGGCTATCGCTTAGGCGACGTTAGCGACGAGACCAGTGCACTACACGATTGCTTCGGGAACGTCCGTTTGCGCCATCGACTGGTTATGACCGCGACGTTGAACGTTGCGGGAGCGTTGCTGAATTGCGTCGACGCTGCGGCGAACGAAGGTCAAAGCGTCTCAGTCTCGAGGGTCGGCGCTTCGACGCAGCAACTCCGCGTAATCGCCTGTGACAAGCGTGATCAGCTGGGGTGGCAAATTTTGTGGGGTGCCAGGCAAATCAGCTCATCGAGGTACACGGCGGGTTCGGCGGTGATAGCGTTACCACATCTGCCAGGGGTGGCGCTTCGGGGAGACGGCCGGTAAGTCGGATCTCACTTTCTTGGGCGACGCCTCGTGTCAGCTTTCGACAGCCGACCGGCGTTGCACAGCTGCGTCAGGTCGGACGTCGTAATTTATCGGAAACGCTCAGAAGGCGGCGGAACCGAGGGGGGACATGCGGCGACGCGCGGTTGTAACGGGTGGTGCGGGGTTTGTCGGCTCGCACCTCGCGGAGCGGTTGTTGGCGCATGGCATCGACGTGGTCTGCTTAGACAACTTCGTGACCGGTTCGGCCGATAATGTCGCTCACCTACAGGGACATGACGGATTCCGGCTGGTGAAGGTCGATGTCAGCGACTACATCTCCGTCCCGGGGCCGGTTGACTACGTCCTCCATTTCGCGTCGCCCGCGTCACCTGTCGACTACGCGGAGCTGCCGATCCAGACCATGAAGGCTGGTTCCCTGGGGACGCTGCACACCTTGGGACTGGCGAAGGAAAAGGGTGCCCGGTACCTCCTCGCGTCAACGTCGGAGACGTATGGAGACCCGCTCGTTCATCCGCAGCCCGAGAGCTATTGGGGCAATGTCAATCCTGTTGGGCCGCGGGCGTGCTACGACGAGGCGAAGCGCTTCGCCGAGGCTCTCACGATGTCTTATCGGAGAAAGCACGGCGTCAATACCGCGATCATGCGGATCTTCAATACATACGGCCCCCGCATGCGCCCTGACGACGGTCGCGCAATCCCGAACTTTGTCAACCAGGCGCTGGCGAACATACCGATCACCGTTCATGGCGACGGCAGTCAAACGCGCTCGGTCTGTCATGTCGACGACCTGGTTGAGGGCGCTTTGCGGTTGTTGTTCTCCGATCTCGCCGGGCCGGTCAACATCGGGAATCCACACGAAGTCACGATGCTGGAGCTGGCCGAACTCATCCGCGAACTTGCCGGGTCCGATTCCCCGGTGGAGTTCACCGCACGTCCCCAGGATGATCCATCCCAGCGCCAGCCTGACATCACGCTCGCGCGCACCGAATTGCACTGGGAGCCAACGGTCGACGTGCGCGACGGGCTGAGGGAAACCATCGCATGGTTCCGCAATCGGGCGGACCTGGGAGTCAAAGCCGGCGATTCCGTAGCGTCACAGACTAACGTCGAGGTTGACCGCCGTCGACATAAGGTCGCCGTCATCGGGACCGGCTATGTCGGAGCGGTCACTTCAACCTGCTTGGCGTTCCTTGGGCATTCGGTATGCGGCCTTGACATTGATCCGGTACGCGCAGGCCAACTCAACGACGGTCAAGTTCCCTTCCATGAGCCTGGCCTGCCCGAATTGCTGCTGGAGACTCTGAGGACTGGTCGCCTACGGTTCACCGACCGTCCGGCCGAAGCCCTTGCTGATGCGGACTTTGTTTTCCTCTGCGTCGGAACGCCGCCGGGTTCCGACGGTGCGCCGGATCTGGCGCAGCTGGAAAGTGCCATCCAATCGCTGGCGCCGCATCTGCGCAGCGATGCGGTGATCGTCAACAAGTCCACCGTGCCGGTCGGTTCAGGCAACTGGACGCGCACGATTCTGGAAGACGCACTCGAGGGCAATCGCCAGTTGTCCTTCCACGTCGTCTCCAATCCGGAATTCCTGCGCGAAGGCTCCGCGATTGCGGACTTCATCTATCCCGATCGAATTGTGTTGGGCGGCAACGCGTCAGATGTCAGTCGGGTCGCTGAGCTCTATCGACCGGTGCTCGACCAATCGTTCGAAGGGGGACGGCGAGGCCGTCGTCCGACCCTGATCACTACCGAATTGGCCTCGGCCGAAATGATCAAGTACGCGGCGAACGCATTTCTCGCAACGAAGATCAGCTTCGCGAATGAGATGGCGCAGCTGTGCGAGTTGTTTGGTGCTGATGTACGTGAGGTACTTCCTGCCATCGGTGCGGACCACCGTGTCGGAAACGCTTTCCTGAACCCCGGAGTCGGTTGGGGCGGTTCATGTTTCGGCAAGGATGTCTCGGCGCTGATCTCGTCCGGCGAGGAATACGGCTACCTGCCGTCGATGCTTCAAGCGACGGTGGAGATCAACAAGATGCAGCGGGCCCGGACGGTCCGCAAGCTCCAACGAGAGCTTCACATTTTGAAGGGCCGTCGGATCGCATTGTTTGGGCTGACTTTCAAGCCCGGTACAGATGACTTGCGCGATGCGCCGGCGTTGGACATTGCGCGGCGGCTACTGTCCGCCGGTGCGGTGGTCTCCGCTTTCGACCCTGTCGTGAAAACTCTGCCCGAGGAATTCCGAGCGGTTCGGCTCGCGCGAGACGTTTACGAGGCGGCTGACCGGGTGGATGCCGTTGTCGTGACGACGGAATGGCCCGAGTTTGCCCTCATCGACCCTGCCGAGCTGCGGAGGGTCATGCGCGGCGACCTCGTAGTCGACGGCCGGAACTGTCTATCCGAAGCGAGCTTTGCCACGTCAGGCCTACGATTGATTGGCTTCGGCTGGTGATGTCACCACATCCTGGGGGGGAATGATTTATGAGTCTTGACGTGCCGCCAAGGCGACCTGCTTCTGTATTCGGTGGCCAGCGCACCTCGCCGGTGCCACGTAAGGTCGAAAGAAACACCAGAGTAGCGATCGACAGCAAGAAGGCTAGTAGGCACGGCCTTCGACACCGCCAGTTACTACGCGTGTCGGATTCAGTGACGGTGGCGGCCTCCGCGGCCGTAGGTGCGGTGTTAATTCACCACATCAGTGCGGCACGCGCGGGGGACCTTGGTGTCCGCGATGTAATAGTGGTCGCAGTCGCGATGGCAGTGGCACTGCATCTGCACGGGCTGTATCGCAGGCCTGACGCGCGGTTGCGGCCGAGCGAATGGTGGAGGCCCACGGTAATTGCGCGATGTCTGCCGACGGCTGCCCTTCTTGCACTTGCTGCCGATGCGTTCGTCCTCCGCGGCGAGCGAGCGATGACTCTGACTGCTGCAGTGGCCATGACTCTGCCCGCGATCGTGCTGGTCCCATTTGGGCGTCGATTGGTGGTGCGCATGTTCGATCCAACGGTCAGCCGCATCGTGGTGATTGGCACGGGACCCATCTCCGATCGACTGACCTCGAGGTTGCAGCGGTGTCCAGACACTCTCGTGGTCGGGCATGTCGACGACAATCCCGCACCGGGTGTTGCAGTCCTTGGTGGGCTCGCCGACCTACCCGAAATTTGCGCCCTGCACGCGATCGACAGGGTGATCGTTGGTTTTCCGAACACCAGCGACGCGATCGTCCTCGAAGCATTGCGTCGGCTTGAGGGCCAGGTACCGGTATCCGAGATCCCACGTTACTTCGAATTGCACAACTGGCGCAGTGAAGCTGAAGAGCTACATGGGCTGACTTTGATGCACTTGCCCACCCCGTCACTGGCTGCGAGTGCCCGAATCACGAAGCGTTTCATGGATGTTGCTCTTGCCACCTGTGCTCTGATCGTCGCTTCGCCGGCAATGATATTGATTGCGGCGGCGATCAAGCTCGATTCTCGCGGGCCCGTCTTCTTCCGCCAGGAGCGGACCGGACGGGGTGGCCAACCGTTTCGGATTTTCAAGTTCCGCTCGATGACCGCCGACGCGTGGGACCGGCGCATGAGCGTCTCCGAGCTCAATCAGTCGGATGGACCGCTTTTCAAAATGGCAAGTGACCCGAGAGTCACGCGTGTCGGTGCGCTAATCCGGAAGACAAGCCTCGACGAATTGCCTCAGCTCATCAATGTGGTTCGCGGCGAAATGTCGCTCGTCGGCCCGCGTCCGCTGCCGACCGAGGAGGCAGATCGGCTTGACGGCGCCGCATTGGCTCGCCTCGACGTAAGTCCGGGCATCACTGGACTGTGGCAAGTCTGCGGCCGCAGTGACCTGACGTACGCGGACCTTCAGCACCTGGACTCCGTATATGTCAGGTCGTGGTCGTTGACGTGGGATCTACGGATCTTGCTGCAGACACCACAGGTGGTATTCGGGCGTAACGGCGCTTACTAACTTGTAGGCCGGCGCTTCGGAGGCCGCTGAATGCGCGAACCCGCCGCGCGACCGAATGTCTGCGTTGATCTCAGCTGCTCGAGCGCCGTGGGCTCGCCCGTTCTATCTGATCGCGGTTGCCTTGGCCTACGCAGCCCGTCATTCCATGCTCGGGGCTCAACACTTCACGGGCGATTACCAGCCGGTTTATTGGACTTCGCGATCGCCTTACCGATCGACTCATGTGAAGATAATTGCGATAAACCCTGGCTGAAGCCTTCGGCACCAACCTAATCACCGTCAATAGGAAGCACGGTAGGCGCAGTCGGACTAGCGGCTGCATCGGTCGCTTGATACATCGGCAAAGGCCCGCGTCAAGGCCACGGTTGTAGCCAGAGGGTTGATGGCAAGGGAATCGGCAGAAAACCGTAAACAAGATCGCAGCGACGTGTGTGTGTAGAAAACGCCTACCTTCCTGTCAACCTACTAAAATCTTGACACTATGGGTCGTGTCCAACTCCAAGTTCGTCTAGCCTAAACACTTGTGGCAAGCGATCAAGAGACTGAACACGTTGCAGCGGAAACCGCAAGTGGCGACGAGACCGTTATTTTGCACGGTCCTTCCGCGCCCAAGGAACGGCGCAGACGGCGTCAACTAGGTCTTATATTTCCGGTAATTCTTGGCCTCTTCGTCCTTGTGATAAATATCATTTTAATGAATGGTAGCCCACTGCAATACGCGCTAAGTAGCATGAATGGACCGGTGGGCAGTGTTTCCTCATTATTGGTTATTATCAGTACATTTATCGGCGGACTTCTGATAATATACGCGATTGTCGTTGGGTTCACTGAGCGGTCAATGTCGCTGTCGGATGGGCGTCGCTGGTTCCGCAGGTGGATCGTTGTGCCCCTCGTCCTCGGGCTGTTGGCACCGCTGTTTACGGTGTGGAGCCTTTGCTACTGGAATGGTGCGTACGAGCAGCGACCTCAGCAGAGTTGTCTTGAGCTGTATGAGCGGGCGCAAAATATCCGCAAAGACAACCCTGGATTTCGGATGCCCTCGGGAGATCAGCAAGAGGTCAGATGCAACATCAACCATACTGTTTTGGGCATCTAGCAGAGCTTGGGGGAAAGTTTGTGGGCGGCCCGACAGCGTGCCTTCTCGCTGCGAGGGCGTCATTAGGCAGGCCGTATGTTTGCCGCAGTAGTACTCGGCGCTGCGAGCCTTGGCGTCATTGTGGCTGCTAGCAGCGTCTCGGTCCGGCGCCTCCAATGCCGACCATCACACGAATCTCAATCCCGTCGCCGCTAGGTATAGGTGGGGCAGGATTCTGCGGGCTGTGCTTACGCAGTGGCGCAGTAAGCAAGAAATCGCGAAGCTGCCTTAGCGCGGCACCGAAGCTTTTCCGTACGGATTTCAACTCGAGTATGCGATCTCCCAAATATCCTCACGCACCAACACCGTATTGATCGTGTCTTTATACACGACAACATAACCTGCTGCAACCAGTGACCGCCCGAGCATTGCATCGGCGTTTCTTGTAGCACTCATTTCGGGGTGTATGTCGACGAGTTCAATTATCATCAATTTCGGCCGCCATTTAGGAAGCGTGAAGCCGGCGAACACGGCCGTTTCGAGACCTTCGACATCAACCACGAGGACGTCGAAGTCCGCCGGTATATCAGAGTTTTCCAATAGTCGATCAAGGGTCTGAGCAGGTACCACTAGGCTACGACCGGTGAGCTCATAGGACGACCACTCGATAGTGTCGTACTCTCGCTTTTGCTCCGGGTTGGCCGTGGTGAGTCCACCGGCAAGAAAAAGACTGACCTCATTCTGGGACCCGTCATTAATTGCTGTCTCCACTACAGTCACATCGGGATGCCCGCGATGGTTTTTGCGACATGCCGCTGCGAGTTCGGGCACCGGCTCCACCATTAGTCCGCGCCACGATCTCGCGGCTAGACCCCATGTGTTACTGACGAAGACTCCGTCGTTGGCGCCGATCTCGACAAACACGCCATGGTTGCGGTTTCCCAGAAATTGAGAGTACAAGTTTCCGATTTGTGGAATCTGGCAGTCTAATTGTTGGGGGTAGTAAAAGGATTTATCTAGTCGTCCTGCGCGCGCCTGTCGACGTCTACTCTGCAAGGATCGGTTATATTGCACAGCGGTACGTGCGGCGCGCGGGCTAATGGAAGCCAGTACACGCTTCAAACTCGCCTTTAGACGATCCATGGAAACACACCCCCTGAGACTAATTTGGCGCTTTGCTGCGCCTTCGATAAATCACCACGATACAAATCATTGTCCCTACAAGCGCGATGACCTGGGCGATCAGGACACCTATCCCCGCCGCCAGTGCTCCGAGAGAGGAGGTTAGTGCAACGACAAAAGTCAACTGAACCACGACCGCAGCCGCCACTATTCCTGCGGCGAGGTGATCACGGCGGCGCGACTGCAGCGCCACGAGCATCGGTTGAGTAAAGCAGTTGAGGAGCATAGCCAATGCGAGCAATCGCAAAATAGGCGCTGAGTTGCTGAAGCTAGAACCCAACAACGACGTGACCAGCCATGGAGCTGCGACGAACACACCCAGGCTAAGTCCTATCGCCGCTACGAGAATCCAACTCGCACGGAGTAGCTGCCCCCTGAGCGCAGCCAGTCGCGGCTCGGCTGCCATAAACGGAGCGGCAGCTGACGCGAATGCTCCGATGGCAACTAGGAGGGGCTGGGTCCAGCGGTTGACTCCGCCGTAGATTCCGGCAGCGCCTGAGCCCGCCAACACAGCCACAATAGGGAGATCCAGCTGCTGCGCGCTTACGCTGAGATTTGTGACGGCATACCACTTAGTTCCTGACCACGGGTTAGCCATGGAGCGAAGACGAATCCGCGGTCGATCGTCTTTCGGCGTAACTGCAAGCGCGCACAGGGTCAACGTCACGTCGCCGAGCACCAACGAACTCCAGAGCGAGACGCCGGCGGGAATGCCCATCGACGTCTGGCCCAGGAACACGGCGACGGAGAAGACACGCCCTACAACAGTGAGCCATGCGACAGCCTCCGACCGTTGGGCGGCTCGCAGTGGAACAAGTGATGTCTGCGCGAACGTCGAGCTGCTCAGCAAGAAACCCGTGGCGACAAATTCTGGTGCAATTATCAATGCGCCCACCACGGTAGCTGCAGAAGCCGCCAGCACGATCAAAAAGCGGGAGGCCATGCGGGCGTTGAGCTCATCCGCCGCAATTTGTTGGCTGGCCAGCTCTCGAACCCAGTATGCATTCGCGCCGAGATCAATGAATCCGGCGCACGCCAATCCGACACCGATGGCGGTGACCACCGTGCCGTATTCATCCGGTTGCATACCGCGTGCTGTCAAAATGTAGAGAGCGGCCACCAGAAGTTGCGCAATGCCCATACCGACTACAAGCGCAAACGCCTGCAAGTTTAACGATCGCTTTTGGTTCAACCGTCGTACCTCAGATGGCAGCGAATGACGCGACAAGGAGCTGACTGCCGATCTCGCCGCTGCCCGTGCGCCAGCATCGTCAAATGAGACCAGCTATGAATGCGTCAGCGCCAACCTTCACAACGCTCTCGCCTGGCGCTGGCAGGAGTCTCGCCCGCCCCATTGCCTGACTCAGGGATTCGACGTCTAGGTTCGACCAAATAGCCTGCTCGCGCAGATACCGGGCATCTCGCTTCAGCGATTTGGCACCCGCTAGGACAAGACGCCTTCCCGAAGCGGCCGCCCTGAGCGCGATGCCGCTCGGTCCTTCATTTGTGTACGCAACGACAACGCAGTCGACAGCGCCGATTGCGGCGTCAAACTCAGCATCCGTCAAGGTCCCAGACAAATGCACTACGTGGCCTCCGCCGGCAACGAACCTCTGCAACAGCGGCTTAACCTCTTGTTCCACTTGCGTATCTAGGGATCCCGCGATTAGCAGTCCAACATTGGGCTGGCCGGTTAACGCTTGAACAATGAGCGGCAAGTTCTTTCTGGGCGTTATAACTCCGTAGATTCCAAACCAATAGCGTTCACCGTAACCGACTAGGTCTTGCTTCATTTTGTGCTTCAGTTCTGGAGTGCCGCGCAGCACTACGGGATCCGGAATCCAGCGGAGCGGTTCGTAACGCCTAACATGGGGGCTACGAAGAGCTGACACCCGAACCCGCGAACGTTGATCGGCTCCGAAGATTACTAGTTTCTTCGCAACACCTCTCACGCGCGTAGGCCAAATCGATTCCTTCGGCTGCCCGTCGGCTCGCATTGACAGCACGGAGAGCCTGCCTGGGCCGGTCCAACCGTACCGGAGAATTGGGAATAAGTACTGATCGCCGTCTGGCACGATCGTGAGAGGCGCGTTTACGTCGGTCGCCGCGCTCGCAATGCCTTTCAACGTAAACGCCTCCGCTGGACGGATGGCAATCTCTGGCGCGATCGCGGCAAGATGCACGTCCCATTGGGTGCTTTCCACAGCGTCTGCTGTCGTGACCACGACGGCCCGTTGGCCACGGGAACGAAACGATTCGACTAAAAGGCCGACATAATCGAGACGGTGACCTTCTGGATTCGGCTCCACTATCAGTGATGCTTGGCCGGTATTACGGCTATCGAAGCTGGGACCCACTGTCTACTGTCCGGCGGGATAGGAAGACTTTGCCCGAAAGAATATGGCGTCGGCTTGCAGAAGTCGGCCACTTACAGGGTCTGTGAACACAGGTCCCAGACCCATCAAGCACATACCCAATGCGTCTGTCCGTTCAAGCCCCTCCCGGTATGTCATTGCCCCTTCGTAAAGTGGTGTCAGGGATAACTCCAACTGGAGTCCGATTATGCCCGAGCCGGCGAGGAGGTCTGATGCGCCATCCAAAACTTCTGCTTCATACCCCTGCACGTCCAGCTTGACGAAAGTCCGATCGTCGGCTGATACCCCGATGCGTGGAAGTATGGAATCTAGACAATCTTGATCCACGGTTTCGGTACCGATGTACCGTGTGTCGGGCCCTGCCGCAATATGTGCGTCTAGCATCGGCAGTACCGAGCTAGATAGCGCGGCGTTGCCCGCGATATTAATCGTTGCGCGACCTTTATTGGCCCCTATAACGCATCGATAGACGTCCCACTTGCTGTCATGTGCAGCTCGTTTACTTAACGCGGAAAACGGAGTGGATACAGGTTCGAAGGAGATTATTCGGCCGGCGTAACCAACCTCACGTATTGACGCCGCGAAGGCACCATCGTTAGCTCCAACGTCGACCACAACATTTACTTCGTGATATTGCAACATCTGAACTGTACGAGCGAGAAGATCATGGCCTGGATAACGGATGATATCCAGGCCAAGCCGTTTCTGGACTAACCGTCGAAATTTATGCTTGAGTGTCATTTGACGCTCCGAAAGCCTGAGTTCCCCCCGAGCCCATGCCAACCCCCTAAACATCTGTCGCGGCGACAAACGGTGACGCTATCACCCTAAGCTATTGCTTGCCGCGTGACTGCGCCGGCTTGCTCGAGGCGTCTGGCCTCCTGGTTGATGCGGCAAATGATCCAAAGCCGAAGGGACTAGGGACTCGTGGCCGACGTCCCGCCCGGGCGCCACTGGTTTCAAGTCGATTATCGAGCTCCACTTGATCGACCTTGCCGTCAACAGAGCGCTTGTTCGCATCGAAGTTGTGACCGACGCTCGGTGCTGACGCGGCTCGACATCAGCTGCTCTGCCCTCAGATTTCGTCATCGCCGGTTCGGATTTGAGTCCAACGGTGACACGGGCAGCGGCTTTGTACCCCGCATGAGCAGATGAAGGCCGGCGTCGAGACCGCTGGCCCACTATCACCGGCCTCCTCCGAACATCGGTGGCCGCAGCGGTGGGAGGGGTTGGAGCTCAACCCGGCAGCGCAGCAATGAATTGGAGCGGTCGGTGGTGGTGTCAGTTGGGGCGGGTGCCTGGCGCCCGCGCTGATGTCTGCATGGCCTAAACCATGAACGCCAACGAGCGGCAACCATGAACGCCAACGAGCGGCAACCATGAACGCCAACGAGCGGCCGGATCTGATGCCGGATCGGCTATGGCGGACCTCCAGCGGGTTTCGCCGTGACCAGCTCGGCGCCCGGCCTTCGCGTCCACGGCAGCCCACACGACGCCTCGTAACACATCCCGGGGTTCGCCTGATATGCGGGTGCATGCAGCCTTCGATTCCCCGTCTTGGCTTTCTCAGCGGACAGGCCGCCGGGGTCAAAGAGAACGGCAGCCTGGCTCCGGGAGATACCTGCGATCTCAGCTGCCACCCAATAGGGGTGGGTCGCCGTGGTCGGTCGCCATCCCCGCTCGGCAAGTGCTCCGCTGGCGCGCCCGCCGTTGCTTACCGAGGTCCTCGAGGCCGTGGGCGTCGTTCTTGGCTACCGGGCCGTTGAGCTACAGGTCGATTCCAAGGCCGGTCAGAGCTCGACGCAGCGCGCAATGCTGCCTTCACTGCCGATGCCGCCGCGGCGTTTGAGAGCGGATTCGTCCTGCGTCAGGGTGGCCGCGCCTCGCGATAGAGTTGCGGCGATGCAGGCACGTTGCTGACCGCCCAGAGCGGTACCAGAAGAAGTGCTGTCGTATCCATCGGATCAAGCCACCGTGCGCACCAGACGGTGACAGTTGGGACGTGACTGGGGTAGGGTGTGACCGATTGGGCGAATCTGGGGGATAAGGTGAAGCTATCGTCAATTTTCCATTCTTTGGGAATTGCGACCATATTTCTTACAGCATTTTCATTCGGTGGCGGTATAGCGGGTGCCGTTCCCGACTGGTCCGGGCAGGCATATGGAAAGGCCTCCAAGGAAATCTCCCAGTATGGATACACGGCAGCCATCGCCAGCGTTGTGGGGGATCAAGTGCCGTTGGACGACTGCCTCATCACTCGTTCATCCAAGGCAAGCAAACTCAACTCCAGCGGTAGGTCACCGGGCACCGAGATTCTCTTACATCTGGATTGCTTCGGGAAGCTGGCGGAACCTGGCAAGCCCGGTAATTCCGCCGCCTCCCCAGAAGGTCGGCAGACTAAGAACGACCTGCTTCAGCTTGAGTACTTCAATATCAATCCCGACAAGTGCGCAAAACCACTGGACGTGTATTGCAAAATGATGTGCACCAAGTACCTCGACCACTGTTCTGCGGCCGTTCAGCATGCGATAGCGGCCTTCTGACCCGTCGGCGGTTGGCGGTGCCTTTTGCCTTGCTGCAACAAGGCAGGCATGCCAGTGTTGGATAAGAGCAACAGTTCTTCGGCGGCTGTCCGCCTGCAGCAGTACGTGGGACCGCACGACGGGAGAACGGCGCTGATTCTTTATCTACGTATAAGTGGTTGGAGACGGCGGGTATGCGCGGATCCGCGGAGAGTCTTGGGCCCGACGCGGCGGGGCACCACTGCGACGCCAATTGCTGCTGATCGCGAATGTTCTTGGGCTCAGCTGAGGACCGTCTCCGATTATGGGGAGCAGACGTATGCCTCGATCCAGACCGCTAAATCGCGGCTTCATTCGTCGAAATAGCGACGCCTCTCCTCAGGGAAACTCAAGTCTTCTGAAGAAGATGAAACGTTGTCGGTCTAGGCATCAAGAAAGTGACCTGTATTTGTCTTATCCCGACCGCAAACGCTCTGCCTGCGAATCGATGTGCCACGATGTCAATTTGTAGACAACGAATAGTTTTCCGCGGCCGATTTTAAGATCTCAGCGAACTGGTCCGCAATTGCCTTTATGTCGAATCTTTGCTCAGCGAGCCTTCGTGAGCGAGAACCGAGTTCGGCACGCATGGCGGCATCGCCGCAAATTGACACCATCCACTCAACTGCCCGCTGGATTCCGTCGGGTGTGGGCGGACTAACGAGCCCCCCGGCCGCTGTGATGTCTTCGGCCGCCGGATTGTCGGCAGGCATAAGTCCCAGGATGGGGCGCCCAGCCGCAAGATAGGACAGCACCTTGCTAGGGATCGAGAACTTTGACGCTTCCGGTTCCAGAATGGCGACGAGTACGTCCCCGGCCCCGAGTAGATCAGGCAAACAGTCGGCGGGTTGGAATGTGACCACTCGGATGGTACCGACCGGAAAGTCGCTGGCTTTGTTGCGAATCAGATCAGCTCCTTCGCCCTCGGAGACGACAATGAGGCGCGCATCAACCCCACGGGCCTGAGCTGACTTGATGAGATCGACTAGTAACTCGGGGTTGTGCTTCCGGCCGAGGGTGCCGGCGTATACCAGGGTTATGTCACCGCGTTCCACGACCCAACTCGCGCTCCACGGGTTGTCGAGAGGGCGAGGTGTTATGTCGTCAAGCGGAGCCCAGTTGGGAACGACCGAAACTCCAGACCGCTTTAGCTTCCATTTCTGTTCATAGTGACGCTGAAATGCTTCGCCGATGGCCACGACCTGCGTCGCTTTCTGCGTGATTCGTCGTTCGAGTGTCGACATCGTCCACGCGCCCAGTCGCGCGGCCGGCGTGGGTAGCTTGCGCTGCAACTCCTCCCCGAGCGCAAGACTGAGTAGGTCTTGATGCCACAGCACCCAAGGGGTTCGCGAACTACGTGCCCACCTCCGGAAAAGCTCGGTGGCGAATAGCGGCGTGTTGCACACGACTACAACGTCGGGTTCGGTCATTTTCAACCAGTCAATCCATGCCCTCGCGTAGCTGATCTCATATCGGATACGCCCGACTGGGCCATACTTGTCGAAAGGACTTCCTGCGGTGATCGCTGTGAAGGTGAGTGTCTCGGGATCGTCGAGCTGGCGTTCTAGGCGGCCCTTACCACCTACGTATTCACTGCTATAACAGTGATTTACCACCATTCCGCGCTGCGCTAATTCCCGCGAGAGTTGAGCTTGGAAGGGATGGCCACACCAGTCGTGGATCTGGATTCGGAGCGGGTCGGCGCTCACTTGGCCTTTAGAGGCTCTGTGGTGTGTTTGCCCGATGCAATTTGGTCGTAGATCCACGCGTATGTCTTCTCAAGTCCGTCGCGCAACGTAATGGATGGCTCCCACCCATAGACCGAGTGGAATAGCGTGTTGTCACTGTTCCTGCCACGCACGCCCTGAGGGGCGTCGAGTTTGTAGGTTCGTTTGGCCTTAATGCCCGCGATGTCCTCGACTATGTCTGCCAGCTGGTTGATGGTGACTAGTTCGGACGAGCCCAGATTGACGGGATTGGCGAACTCACCGTTGAGGACCTCTCGCGTGCCACGGACGCAGTCGTCGACATACATGAAACTCCGCGTCTGCTCGCCGTCCCCCCATATTTCCAGCGTGTCCGTTTCTCCCTGCGCGATGAGAGCGACCTTGCGACACACTGCAGCCGGCGCTTTCTCGCGCCCACCGTCGAATGTGCCGTTCGGCCCATAGACGTTGTGGTAGCGCGCTGTGCGGGTCTTTATCCCGAAGTCTTCGCGGAAGTGCCGAGCCATTCGTTCGCTGAAGAGCTTCTCCCAGCCGTAACCATCCTCGGGTTCGGCGGGGTATGCGTCAGATTCCCTAAGCGGCTTGACGTCAGAATCGGTCTGCTTTTCGGCAGCGTAGACGCAAGCCGACGAGCTGTAGAAATAACGGTCGACGCCAGCCTCTTGGGCGGCCAACAGAACGTGTGTACTCGTGAGCACCGACAGCATACAAAGGGCTCGATTATTCTCGATGAACCCCATCCCGCCCATGTCCGCAGCCAGGTTGTAGACGTGCTCAACACCTTCGACCGATGAGCGTGCCGTCTCCAGCAGCGACAAGTCGCCGACACGGGAGTCGGCGCCCTCGTGTACTTGGTACCACTCCTCGAGCGGCTTCGCATCGACAGCTCGCACCTCATGTCCATCTGCGATGAGTGCGCCAGTCAGGTGACCGCCGATGAACCCCCCGGCCCCAGTAACCAAAATCCTCATAATATCCCCCTTACGCGCTACCACGACCTCCGCGTGCTAGCTGAGATCGTATAACCGATTGCTTTGCGAACGCGACCCAGAAATCGGGGAAAATTGCCTCGACAGAACGCAGCCTGTTACGGCCACGGGTGTGATATGGACCTACATGGCGTTACATGGCGATGTGGCGGCCGTTCCGGGGGTAAACGGCTGGTAGGAGGAAAACGCTCCCGAATCTTTCGGTGTTGGCGCTACAACCTCACCACCTACGTGAGATTGCGCCCACAAACTTGACCCTTCGCGTTGTGTCGTAAGGCTGCCGGTAATCTGCCGCAGAGGGGGCGCAGTAGCACGATCAACCTAGCGCCTGCGGGGCGATAAAAGACACAGGCTTCAAGGCGCCTGCCGTATAAAGTCAGATGAAGGGCGTCAAGTCCATCTGTCCGATAATTCACCTGCACAATTGTCCGGAGGCTAACTTTTGCATCGTCGCGCTGAGGGCGCGGTAGTCCGCCTCAGCGGTGAATAAAGCATCCGGCGCCTCCTCGCACCGCTCGCGCATTATCTCCCAGTCGCCTACTGTGAGGGTTTTAAAGAATTCCTTCAAATTCTCAAATAAATCCTCTTCGAACTCCCTGCCGAGCCCGTGCGATCGCACCCATGCTGCGGTTTCTGTGCCGGCCAGCGCGAGCGCCGGGCAATGGAACAGGCCACCTTCGTACACTCTATTAGGTAGTAGCCAAGCGGAATTACCGCCATTCGCCGAGAAATCGAAGCACCAGTTGAAATCGACGCTGGCGTATATATCCGGCAGATCGTCGGGATAGCGATATGGACCACAATACCGGATGTTGGAGTATAGGCTTGTTTTCTGGTGAAAATAATCGGACTCTAAGCTGGTTGGCACTCCATGGAGTACAAAAGAGAGCTTATCCGGAAATTCTTCGGCAAGGCGGCAGATGAGCGCGATGCTTCGTTGGCACCGGTACGCACCGAAATAGCCGATGGTCCAACGTCCATCACTAGCCGGCCCAGTGTGAGGCCTTCTGGCGGCGGCAAGCGCAACGGAAGGATATACCTTGTTCTCCAACAGTACGACCGGACCCCGGAATTTTTGCACCGGCTCGAAGTAGCAGCGCAAAAACGCTGGGGAGGTTGTTATCAGGAGCTGGGAGCGCCTGAGAATAAAGCGCTCGAGAAAACGAAGGGAACGGGAAATAATTCCGTCGCCGGTCATCACTGGTTGAATGTCTGCAATCTCCACCACAAGCGGGACACGCCGAAAACAGGCTAGTCGCACGAAGAGAGCGAGAAAGGCGTTGTCCAAGTTTATGGCATAGAGGACGGTCGCCTCCGTCAGCCGATCCCGATTCTTCAACACGACCCCTAGTGCGCGAATGACGGCCCATACACGATGGACGTGTCGGCGGTCGTAGGTAGTACCTAAGTGAATGTTGTCCCAAGCAGCTGGTTGCTCGGGGTGCCCTCGGTCGCGATAAAAGGTGCAGCCGATGACTTCCCAACCTTGATCATGAAGCGCACCAATGCGTTTCGCGCATCGAGCGTCCGTGCGTTCAGGACCTATGAAGGCGAGACGCCGTGTGTTGCCGGCAAATCGAACGCTATCGGGAGGCGCACCGCACACCTCAAGCGCAGCTGGCATGGCTTCTCCCGCGCTTGGGATGCCGTAGGCATCGGACGCGCTTGCGTTGGGCGGCAGATCTCGTGCAACCTGTGGGATTTGCTTCCGGGGTTCATACACGATTGGAACCTCCCTCTTGTAGCTCCGATCCGACTTCGTCCGTTCCGCGTCGGAACGATTGGCGCCGCTGCTTGGCGCCATAAAGGAAAGTATTCGCAATAACTGAAATGGTGGCTGCGGGAACTGGTGACCTACGTGAGGAACAGCTTGACGGCCTCGGACGGGCAGGGCACACATTATGCCGTCTTCGCAGCGTAGAAGGCGGATATCCACGATCGCCTCGCAGCCTGAGCAGTAGCAGATGTGTCAGGGGCTAGCCATCGCGGCAGTATTAGAAACCAGTCGATGCGGCGGAATGGGCAGCGCACTAATTTTTACCGTCGGGCCGGTGGAATCGGACTGCTGATGAATTTTCTGACGGACCACCCGGCTGTGGGCAACGTGGAGACGCGGTTCTTGCCATCGCATAAGCGCCCAGAACAACTGCGATGGAACCCCACATCCTGATGGCTTCCAGCGCCCCGTCAAACTGAAGCAAAAGAAGGATGACCGGGAGTGAAACCCACGGTCCAATTCCGAATCCCTTGGCCCATTGCGCAACCAAGAAATAAAAAACTACGGCGCCGATGAGGCCAAAATATGACAACGAATTCGCAAAGGCATTATTGAGAGCATAAAGATAATTGTGGTAAACCCATGACGTATTAAACTGATAGTAGTGGGTGTAAACGTCCTGCACTTCCTTGTAGAGCGCCTCTTTGTGGCCAACCCCGACCCCCAAAATTGGAAATTGCTCTATGGTCTTTATTGCCACCCCGTAGGGTCCCTGGAAGCGAACAAAAAAACTTCCATCTTTACCGCTGAGAATATTCGCAAACCTTGTTGAGAACACCTGGGTAAGCGTGAAGCCGACGATTGCAAGGACTGGAAGGCCGGCCGCAACGATGCCTGACATCGCCCGCCGGGCAAGCATCCGATCGAGGTACCACGCTAGGGGCGGCACTAGCAGCACAATTGGGCTTCCCAGAAAAAGCGCGACGAGGATAGTGCATATCAGAAGAAGCACAAATCGCCTGCGGAACGAGGACAGGACGTACCAACCCGGCGCGAACGTCATAAATGCCATGGCTACGTGCGCAGGTTCTCGGGTAAACAGTTTGGGCCGCACAAAACCATATTGCTGGATATCCCTTGCATCATTTTCATATATAAACCGGCCTTCGAACGCCGCGTGTCGAAATGCGTCGCTCAAATCGCGAACGGGCGAGAATGTTGATTCCAGAATAACGCCAACCACTATAAAAGTCATCCAGAAAAATAACGTTTTACGCACCGTCTTGGGGTAAGCCATCGCTGATAACAGCACGTGAGCGCAGCCTACAGCCGCGATTATCTGAAGCAATGAAGTCAAGCGGCCATCGGTATCGTTGACGTCCCTGCCACCTGTTGCGAACGACAAAACGAGGAACCCTAAAATTAAGCTCATCCACTTGAGGCTTCGCGTGTGTGGTGTCATGTGCGGGATCAGGAAAGCGGCTCCAACTAAGACCGCAACACCCGGATACGGATAATTACCGACATTAACTGCAAAATTTGCATATATTCCGGCCACGCAAAGGTTCAGCCCGATTGCAAAGCCTAATCCCGCCTCGCTGCGGAGGTGTCCGGTGGGTAACGCAACTGCTGTCATCGCTCTCAAGTATGCCTTTCGGAGGTCCCTACCGCGCCTCACGCGGGCCGAGTGCTCTACCGCCGTGCTGCTCACACTGGAGTGTCACCAACTATTTGATTGCCGCAACGCCCCACCGGTGCGCGCGAAACACAGATCAAGGTTCCCGAGGGCTCCATCTGATGGTCGACGCAGCGCACCGGCGATGTCGTAGGTCTCGTAACCACGTTCACCCATAAAGTCGACAACTTCTCGCAGAATAGGGTGGCCGCCAAAGGAAAACAGAGACACCTCGACAATGAATGCCTCGGTGACGCCGAAAAGGTGTGTGGCGCCGCGGAGGGCTTCAAGTTCGAAACCTTGAATGTCGAGTTTGACCAGATCTGGGATAGCATAATTTTCTCGAGCGATGAGGTGGTTGATGGTAACAATCTCGACCGGTCTCGTCGGATAGTCCGCACCATCGGGTTTCAAGAATGAGGATCCCACTAAATCGGGCCAGATTGTCAATTCCAGCGTGCCGTTCTCGCTGCCCGCCGCGACGCCATGCCATGGCTCACCGAGCGTGTCGAGATAGGGTGCCATCTCGATCTGTGGTTCAAGCATGACGTAAGTTGCTGCCGGGAAGATATCCCGGGCGAGTTTCGTCCAATCGCCACGGTTGGCGCCCACGTCGAGGACCGTCGTCGGTGTTAATCCTCGATCGCGAAGACCTACCAGCGTGCTCCGCATATCCCCTATAGGTGCAGTTTGTAACGCGTTAGCTCGGCGAATCTCGAATCCCATTCGCCCCAACGCACGCTTCACAACTGTACGCGCAACGTAGCTAATCGGTGCTCGCTTTTTTTCCACGTCTTTCATCCAAAACTGGTTGTTGGAAGATCGCTTAGTCTCGGCATCAGAAACCCTAGGGTCCACGATGTCATTTCGGCTGGCTGTCTTCATGGAAGTCCGCGGCTGATGAGTCGACTTTGCGACGAGGTGAGGAAGACTTATCCGAGTGTTTCCCGGGCGTAGAGTCGCCGTAAATTTGACCGTGGGAGTAATAGTTATAGCTATAGGAGCCGCTTCCACGCGTTGGCATCATCGTAAAGACTGCCCCGAGTAACGATGCATCGACATCCTTAAGGGTCCCTACGGCGTGTGCGAGTTGGTCGCGCTTGGTTTCTCCAAATCGAGCCACAACGAGTGCGCCATCCGCGCCGGCTGCCAGGACGGCTCCATCAGTAACTGCAAGTAGGGGTGGCGAGTCGACAATTACATAGTCGAACCTGGCACGAAGCTCGTTGAGTAGCTTCCTCGCGGACAACGATCCAAGAAGCTCGCTGGGGTTTGGCGGGATTTCGCCGGCAGTGAGAACGGTTAGTCGTGGAAACTTGGTCGGTTGTAGTACGTCGTCGAGCGTGGCTGCGCCACTCAGAATGCTGCTGATTCCTACCTGGCCAACCAGGTCAAGATACTTCGCCAAAGATGGGCGTCGAAGGTCTCCATCGACAAGTAGCACATTGTGTTCTGCCTCAGCCAACGCCAATGCGATGTTGATGGATGTCGTGCTCTTACCCTCTCCTGGTGATGAGCTTGTCACAACAATAAGGCGCGGGGGATTGTCTACCGATAGGAACTGCAGATTGGTGCGCAGTTTGCGGAACGCCTCGGCGGCTCCAGAATTGTCGGTAGCGAAAGATATTGCTGGTGTTTTTCGTAATCCCTTGTCAGTCGGAATGTGGCCTACGATGCTACTGTCGGTGATTTGCTCAAGTGACTCGGGGCTTTTTACCGTGTTGTCGAGTAAATCGCGCAGAACGGCAAGGCCCACGCCTGCCATCAAGCCCAATCCGAGGCCTAGGGAAATGTTACGAACTGGATTAGGCACTACTGGGCTGCTCGGTATCGAGGCTCGTTGTTCCACCACGACACGAGCATTAGGTTGGTCGCCAGCCTTTGGTGTCTCTAACTCGTTCACCAAGCCGACGAATTCGTCAGACAAAGTGTTAGCGATATCGCGAGCTCTGACCGGAGATTCGTCGAGCACCTGCACATCGATGAGGACTGTGTCAGGCTTCGCAGTCGCTTTGATCCTGCCGCGTAGAGTTTCCGCGCTCATGTCGAGCCCCAGTTTGTCGATCGTCCTCTGAGCTACAGTTTCGCCGTTGAGTAGCTCCGCATACGACAAGACTCTTTGTTGAGAGAAGAGATTTCCCTGGTACAGGTCAGACACTGATGAGCCGCCCGAGGTGGCAGAGACGAAGAGCCTCGTCGAAGCCTGATAGAGCGGCGTGGTCAGCAACGTGTACGCGACGGCTCCCAAGACCACGACCATTGACGTCACGCCCACGGTGATCCAACGAGTGCGCAGCAGTTTTGCGACGTCCCGAAGATTCAATGCGACCCCTTACCCCCTGTTTGAATACTTCATAGCCCCCTGCCCGGGGAAGCATACCTTCGCATATTTCCCAGGTTCTGGTGAGCGCGCAATGCCAACTTCTTTCAAACACTGCGGGCTGCGGTTGCGCGGGTCAGCGCGCACAGCTCGGCACCGAGATTTTCACTTTGGCAGCGTCAACCAGGGGCTGAATTGGTACACGCGCCTCGCCCGCAGACGTCGGTTCGGTGAGCCGGAAAATTAACTCGACGGTGTTGCCCGGTGGTATGGCCACCTGAGACTCGAAGCTTGGGTGGCCGCGTTCTGTCGATCCGAAAACCCGGGTTCTTTTCCCGTTTGCCAGCACGCTGAGCACGTCTGCTCCCCTAGTGGTGAGGAGCCGGACCGAGGTGAGCATCGTGCCCGGTGGGATGGTTCCCGCGACCTCGGGATAGAAGCCCAGCCGCCCCACCACATATTCCGGCAGGCCAGCCACATCCTTAAGGGTGTTGGTTAGCCGGATCGTCACGGTTGACTTGCGATTTTCGCCATCGCAGCCGTCAGCTACGTATTCGATCTCTCGCTTGAGGTAGTAGTCCATCTTGTTACCGCCGAGGTTGTTGATGACGACTTCGGCGTACGGCGCAGGATCATCCGGAATCTCGTGGGCAAGCGGGGTCTTCTCTAAAAGCGCTTGGTCGGCAGCTGACGAGCTCCATACCGAGATTCGGCGCTCACTCACTGCTCTTCCCAATGCATCTAGCAGCGTGCGCGGCGACTCGATAGGCACCGTGATCTTCTTGACCACTTGGGTGGCGATCTCCTGCAAGAAGCGTTTGCGTCCGCTTTGGTCATTGGGATCGGGGAAGCGGCTGTAGACCGTCGACTCGGTGAGTTCGACGACGTTGTCTTTAGTAACCGTCTCACCATCTGGCATCACGATCGGGCCGGTCGCGCCGAGGATATAGCTCAAGGCAATCGGGTCGATTGCGATCACACCGTCGACATTCATGCCCGACTGTTGTGCCCACATCTGCTTCCAGATCTGGGCCGTGTAAGGAAAATGTGAGCTCTGATTGCTGTTCCGAAAGTCGGTAGTTGGATTGGTGAACCCGTACTGCTCGTCGAACTCTGGGTTGACTGAGAACGGTGTGAACG
Organism: Mycolicibacterium aromaticivorans JS19b1 = JCM 16368; assembly: GCF_000559085.1. Taxonomy (NCBI): domain Bacteria; kingdom Bacillati; phylum Actinomycetota; class Actinomycetes; order Mycobacteriales; family Mycobacteriaceae; genus Mycobacterium; species Mycolicibacterium aromaticivorans. The sequence goes on from NZ_JALN02000001.1 coordinate 3,612,506, forward strand.
GCTTGTTGAAATCGGTGTTCGGTCCCATAGAGTCCACGCTCGGCTTGCCGTCGTCGAACCGGAGGATCCCGAATCCCCCTAGCAGTCCACCGGTACCGCGCGCCTCGGCATTCGTCTGGAAGCCCATGAAATAGGAGCGTGGGCCGTCGGCGCCCAACATCGACGGTGCCAGCTTTGCGGCAAGAGCGGTGTTTTCCAGGAGGCCGGCAATGTTCGAGGTCTGTGACTGCAGTTGTGATCGCGCCTCACCAACGACGGAGAAATACGCTGGCGCTGAGATCGCCTTGGCCTCCGCGTCGAGCCGCGTTGCGTCAGCTGCGATCTTGCTCAAGACGGGTTCTTCTCGACGCAATGCTTGGACATCGAGCCGACCATTGGCGAGCAGTTGACGCGGCGCCACAGTCGTGCCTGCATCGGCGGTGGGCTTCAACACCTCGGCGGCCAAACCGAGCACGACATCTGAGATTTGCTGACCGGTTTTGAACGGGCTGCCCAACCACGGAACGACGGACATGACGTTCCACGGCACGGAGTGCGTCGCGTTGCGTGCTGACTGTGCATGAGATTGCGCGTCAGCAGCCAACCGTGATGCGTCAGCGGTGTTTCCTTGCAGCAGTGCATCTTTGGCTTGTTGCGCGCTAGTGCGTGCTGCCTCAAGGCTCGTCTTCGCCTCGTACGCTCGGAGCCCGAGCCAGCCACCGAACAGAATGACGACGATGAGCACTCCAAGGACGGGCCAAGTGACGTTTCGTCGCTTGTACCAAGGTGTCTCATCGTCGTCATCGATCAGGTCTACATGGGAATCAGCCGGATCTTCGTCGATCCGCCGCCGCGAAAAGAATTTCACTCAGTTATTCCCCATACTCCGGTGCGGTCGGCATTACGTGCAACCGCGGCGAATTGGCCAACAAAAAACGACCCGCCAGCTGCTGTTGGGCAACAACCGACGAGTCGTTTTTAAGACTGGTTACGAGGAGGTCGCGTAGGGGCCGATCTTGATCGCGGCGGCGACGTTATTCGACGCGTTGATGAATCCGTTTCCGATCTGGGTAAGCCCGAACGCGTTGAACGCTAGGCCGGTGAAGGCAAGCCCACCATAGACGAACGTACCGAAGTATTGGGTGACCGCCTTGATGCCGTTCTGAGCCGCGAGTGTAAAGCCCGAGATGAAGGTCTGGATGACCTGGGACGGCGTCTCATTGGCGGCAGCCTTCTTGTTGCTGCCAGGAGTGGCCGACACGGCAGCCGTGGGAATGACCGGCGAGTCGATGAGGAGCTCGGCGGAGTTGCCGACGTTCTCGGAGAACGGAGCCAGGCTCGGCGTCGCGTGGGCGATAGCCGGGGTGATAGCGGCAGCGGCGGCGACTGCCACGGCCGCAGTGCTCACCTGAAGTTTGGTCGACAGAGCCGAGAACTTACTTGCAGCTGCAGTAGTCATTGGGACCCCCCATGAGATGTTCGGTTTATTCCTGAGGTATTGCCTAAGAAATTAAGCAAAGAGTCCCATACCACCTAGGTGCTGTCAACCGGAAACGGCAAGTCCGTCGAGAGTCTTTTTCCAGAGGAAAAGACCTTGGGCGGGGCCTGCACCATGCGCCACAACAGTCACCTCGCCACCGCCCACGCAAACCCACTCACATCGCGCACCGAGGCCGCGAAAACGTCCGGCATCGTCGCCGGGAATAGCAAGTCGCCGCCGTGGCAGGTGCCCGCCACGACACGACCGACGGTGGGGACACCGGCCGCCAGCAGCCGTCGGTAATAGAGGAGGCCTTCGTCGCGCAGCGGATCGAGCTCGTTCACCGAGATCACGTGCGGCGGTAAATCGGCAAGATCGTCGTCACTCGCCGCACCGGCCCAACAGGTGGGATCACCGGCGTGCGTCGTGTCGGGATCGTAGATCGAGCCCAGCAGGGCGGCCTGCTGACAACTGATGAAGTATCCGTCGTTCTCCCGAAGCGACGGCAGATTGTCGGGGTAGTTCAACCAGCGGTTGGAGATGTAGGGGCAGTGGGCGTAGGCGCCGGCGATCTCGTCGAGCCATCCCTCTCGCTTGGCCTTGTGAACGGTGGTCAGCGTGAGGTTCCCGCCGCCGGACTCGCCGCATACGATCAGCCGGCTCACGCCGAGTTCCGCGGCATTGGCGTGCACCCACCGGGTGCCGGCCGCGCAGTCGTCCAGTCCGGCCGGGTACGGGTGCGCGCCGAGGCGGCCGCCGGAGTTGCGGAACTCCACCCCGACCACCACCAGGCCGGTTGCGGCCATGCTCTCCCTGATGTGCCGATACCCCGCGTCCGCGGCGCTGGCGATCGCCATGGCGCCGCCGTGAAAATGCACCACGGCCGGAAGCGGACCGTCGGCGCGATCCGGCCGGCTGACGAAGAGCGTGATCTCGTGGCCGTCGGTGCCGGGGATGGTCACCATCGTGGTGGTGACATCTGCCGGCGACGGAGCCGCGGAAGCCAGCATCGAGATCACGCCACCGACCGCTTCCTCGGCGGCCGCGGCATACGCCAGCCGATCCGCCAACGGCGAGTCGGTGGTCAGCGGCGCGTCCGGAAGCACATCGGCCAGCCCCAGCGGGGCGAGCGCCGCCACCATCCGGGGATCCGATCGCGGATCGGTGCCAAGGGTGCAATTCGGATCGGCGAGCCGCCCAACAGACATGGGCCCGAGATTAACTCGGGCCCATGGACTGCACTCGGTGATTCGCCGAGGGAGAAATGCCTGCTAGGCGGCGGCCCCCGGCTTGAGGTAGGTGACGAGACTGACGTCGAGCGCCTCGTCGACGTAGTAGTACTGGCAGCCGGTCAGATACCGCATGTAGTTGTTGTAGCTGTCTTCGCCGGCCGCGGCGATGGCCTCGTCCTTATGCTGCTCCAGGCGGGCGGCCCAGATACCCAGGGTCTTGATGTAGTGATTGCGCAGCGAGAGCGGCTCAGGGACGACGAAGCCCGCCTTCTCGCCGTGCTCGACGAGCATCTTCGTGCTCGGGATACGGCCGCCGGGGAAGATCACGTCGACCATGAACTTGGCGAAGCGGGCCAGCTCGAAGGTCAGCTTCTTGCCGCGAGCCTGCAGATCGTACGGGTGGTAGCCGCAGCTGCTCTGGATTGTCATACGGCCGTCGTCGGGCAGGATGTCGAAGCTGTTCTTGAAGAAGTCATCGAAGCGCTCGAAGCCGAAATGCTCGATGGCTTCGATCGAGACGATCCGGTCGACGGGGGAGTGAAACTGCTCCCAGCCCTCCAGACGCACGTCAAAAGACCGCTCGCTGTCGATCCCGGCCAACAGCTGATCGCAGTAGGCCTTCTGATTCTTGGACAACGTCAGTCCGATGACGTTGACGTCGTACTTCTCCATCGCGCGCTGCAACGTAAGACCCCAGCCGCAGCCCACCTCGAGCAGCGTCATCCCCGGCTTGAGGTCGAGGGCGTCGAGATGCTGGTCGACATTCGCGATCTGCGCCTCGGAGAGGGTGACATCGGGCCCGGTGAAGTACGCGCAGCTGTACTTGCGGGTCGGATCTTGGAACAACCCGAAGAAGTCATCCGAGAGGTCGTAATGCGCCTGGATGTCCTCGAAATGGGGCCGCATGTCCTTGGTTTCAGTTGCCTCGGGCATGAGAGTTACAGCCTTCCTGATTCTGCTTGTCTGCCTGCATCACGGCCCCCGCACGTGATTTTTGCGCGCGCACCTGTATGCACTTTGTGATCTGGACCATACCGTCTCGGCTCACCGAAACGGTGGCCAAACAGTGCCCTAACCGGGCGTTTCTTTCGCCTGCTTCTCAAGCGTGAACTGGTCAACGTCGATGTACCCTACCCGGAATCCGTGGGCGCACCCGGTGAGGTACTTCATGTACCGGTCATAGACTTCCTCGGATTGCACCTCGATGGCCTTGTCCCGGTTGGCCTCCAGCGCAGCCGACCAGCAATCGAGGGTGCGCGCGTAGTGGGGCTGCAGCGACTGAACCCGCGTGAGCGTGAAGCCGGCCTTGGTCGAATGCTCCTCCACTTTCTCGACGGTCGGCAGCCGCCCGCCCGGGAAGATCTCGGTGAGCATGAACTTCACGAACCGCGCGATCTCAAACGTCAACGGCAGACCGCGCTCGGTCATCTGCGGAAGCGTGAACGAGGTGATGGTGTGCAACAGCATCACGCCGTTGTCGGGCAAGACGTTGTAGGCCATGGAGAAGAAGTCGTCATAGCGGTCGAAGCCGAAGTGCTCGAAGGCGCCGATCGACACGATCCGGTCGACGGGCTCGTGGAATTCTTCCCAGCCCATGAGCTCGATGCGCTTGTCCCGACGACTGCCAGTCTCCGCGAACGCCTGCTCGACGTGATCACGCTGGTTCTTGGACAGTGTGAGTCCGATGACGTTGACGTCGGTACTTCTCCAGCGCCCGTAACATCGTGGCGCCCCAGCCGCAGCCGACGTCCAGCAAGGTCATCCCGGGTTGCAATCCCAGCTTGCCCAGAGCCAGGTCGATCTTGGCGATCTGGGCCTGCTCGAGGGTGTAGTCGTCCTTCTCGAAATATGCGCAGCTGTAAGTCTGAGTGGGGTCGAGGAAGAGCCGGAAGAAATCATCAGACAGGTCGTAGTGCGCCTGTACGTCTTCAAAGTGTGGTTTCAGCCGTTTGGCCATGTCGGTGCGCCTTCCGCATCGAATGCTTGAGGCAGCAACCACAAATCCCCCCCGTGGGACGGGCGATCACCGCTGTGCAGCCCCGATGCTATCCGGTCAGGCTGCGAGCAGACGATTCCGCAAGATAACCGTCATTACCTAGCTGACCTCGGCAAATGTGGTCTTGAGCTCGCCCGCGATGTCGTCCCAGAGGTCTTCGGGCAGGTCATGCGCCATGCCATCGAAAAGCGCCAGGCGCGCATTCGGGATCGTCGAGGCGATCGAGCGACCGCCCGAGGGGCGCATCAGCTTGTCTGCGCGACCGTGGATGACGACGGTCGGTGCGGTGATCTGGCGGTCGTAGTGCTTCAGGCTGCCGCTGCCCAGTATCGCGGCGAAATGCCGTGCGATTCCTTGCGGATAGTGACACCGGTCATAGGCCTCGATGGCGTCGGCGCGAGCCTGCTCGTCGGGCACGGGATAGCCCGGGCTGCCGATAATCTTGCCGACCCGCACCACGTTTTCGACGATCACATCGCGCGGTGCATTCGGTGGCGGACCGGTGATCAGCGACAACAACGCCCGAGGTGCCGGGGGCGGAAGGAACGCAGAGTTGTTGGACGAGAAGATGATTCCCAGCGCCTTGGTCCGAAGGCTGTATCGCGCCGCGAAGATCTGCGCGATCATCCCGCCCATCGAGGCGCCGACGATATGGGCCTGTTCGACCCCGAGGTGATCGAGCAACGCCGCGGCGTCGTCGGCCATGTCCTCCAGCGTGTACACCGACGAGCTGGGCCGCCCGACATAGGACTTCGCCAGCTTGGGCACCAACCCGCCGCGGGCGCGCTGACCGTGCAGCTTGGTCGACAGCCCGACATCGCGGTTGTCATAGCGGATCACCCGATAGCCCTGGTCGACCAGCTTCTCGCAGAAACCGTTGCGCCACAACAGAAGCTGAGCGCCGAGACCCATGATCAGCAACACTGCCGGGTCGCCGGGATTGCCCAGGTCCTCGTAGTACAGCTCGATCTCTTCGGCGACGGTGGCTGTGCCGGTGCGGATTTCCATCAGACCTCGACGTCGCTCTGGTGCTCGCGGCTGACCTCGACCATGAAGTTGGCGAAGTATCCGCCGAACTGCGGGTCGTTCATCATCTGCCACTTCGGTGCCAGCAACTTCATATACCGCTCGACATACAGAAACTGCTTACCGATCAACACCAGCTCGCGCGGGAGCTTGACGTCATAGGCGTCGGCCAGGGTGGAGAGCTGTTTGCCGATCTCCGCGTAGGACATGTCGCCGAGCGTTTTCAGCGTGAGAGGAGCCGCGAACTCTTCGAGATCCTTTGCGGCTTCCTTCTCTGGTTTGGTGGTGCCCACCGCGCCGAGCAGCACGACGATCTTGCCCGCCGCCGCGTGGTCCTTCTTGACCAGCAGTGCATAAACGAGCTCGCGCAGCAGCCAGCGGGTCCGCGGGTCGATGCGACCCATGATCCCGAAGTCCAGGAACACGATCCGGCCGTCGTCGTCGACCAACAGGTTGCCCGCGTGCAGGTCGCCGTGGAACAGGCCGTGCCGAAGGCCGCCCTCGAACGTCGAGAACAGCAGTGCCTTGACCAGCTCGGTGCCGTCGAACCCCTTCTTACGGATTTCCTTGACGTCATCGATACGCACGCCGTGCACGCGTTCCATGGTCAGCACACGCTCGCTGGTGAATTCCCAGTGCACCTGCGGGACTCGGATGTTGCGGCCCAGCGGCGACCCGTGCAGACCCGAGACCCACGCCTCCATCGACTGCGCCTCGATGCGGAAGTCGAGCTCTTCGGCGAGATTGTCGGAAAAGTCGGCAACCACGTCCCGTGCCGACAACCGCCGGCCCAGCTTGGCCAGCTCCACGAGCTGGGCGAAGCGCTTGAGGATCTGCAGGTCGGCAGCCACCCGGCGGCGTATGCCCGGCCGCTGGATCTTGACCACGACCTCCTCACCGGTGTGCAGCGTCGCGAAATGCACCTGGGCGATCGAGGCCGACGCGAACGGCTCCTCGTCGAACTGCGCGAAGAGCTTCGCCGGGTCGCCGCCGAGTTCCTGCTGCAGCAGCTGGTGTACCTCGGCGGTGTCCGCGGGCGGCACGGAGTCCAGCAGGCCGCGGAACTCACGGCTCAGATTCTCACCGAAGGCACCGGGGCTGGACGCGATGATCTGACCGAATTTCACGTAGGTGGGTCCCAGGTCGGAAAAGGTCTGCGGGATCTGCTTGATGACCTTGTCCTGCCAGCGGCCACGCCCGGGCAGTTTGGTGAGCACGCGTGCCCCGGTGCGGGTGAGCTGCCACCCGGTTGTGCCGATGCGGGCAGCCTCGACCGGCAACGGGACGCGATCGAGCTTGGCTACTTCGCGGTGTTTGGTCGAATTCATTCTTGCCAGTCTGCCAAAAATGCACGTGGTACCCCAATTTCTGCGCGTACTTCTACCGTCTGCGGGACCACAAGACCGCCGAATTCTGGCTGCTGGCCGACGCCGACTTCGACTACACGGAGTGACCCGTCACGTGTTGGGGCGCCACGGGGTCAGCCACGGCTGGGGTGCCACGCCTTCGGCCGCCGCGACCAGCTCGTACATCGTTGCGCCGTCGATGGATTCACGGATGATGTCGGCATGGCCGGCGTGCCTGGCCAGCTCACCGATCAGATGCAGGAGGACCCACCGCACCGACCAGGCGTCGACGTCATCCGGGAACCACGGCGCGTCGCGCGGCACCGGCACCGCGGCGTCCAGATCGGTGGTCTCGATCAGCCGAAGCGACTCGGCGTTCTGGGCAACCAGAGTCTCGATGAGCTGGGCCAGGGTCTCGTCGGGCCGCATCAGGTATTGCTCCTGGTATTCCTGCGCGCGGTCCTCGAACGGGCGGTCATCGGCCTGCGGTTCGTTCGGGGCCGCGGCCACCCGCTGCATCCAGGACTGCTGCACCCCGGTCACGTGTTTGATCAACCCACCGACCGACAGCGAACTGACGCTCGGCGTCGCTCGAGCCTGCTCGTCGGTGAGGCCGTACGCGACGGCGACGAACGCGCGCTGGTGATAGGCGAGGAACTCGCGAAGCGCGTGACGTTCATTGTTGACGGGTGGGGCGAGGGTGGGCATGGTGGTCCTCTTTCTTACTTATCGACGGGCGTAAAGATCTCGGAGACAAGCTATTTCGGCGCCGTGATGGATGACCTCACGGTTGATGTGCAAGACCAGTTCGGATAGCGCGTAGTCGGCGTAGGGGCCTTCGGCCGGCCCGCACGGTCGGACGAGATCGTCGTCGGACAACCCCCGTACGCCGCTGATCCAGTACGTGTAGGCGTCGTCGAGTTGGGCCAGAGCTGACGCCGCGTCGGTGGCGTAGGGCCAGCTCTGATAGTCGGCGGGCGGGCCGCCGAAGTGCGAGTGATTGCGCATCGCGAGAACGCCGACGATGACATGGGCGAGGCGCCACGCGATCGTGGTGACCGGCTCGGGCTCCGGAGGTGGGTAGGCGAAGTCGATCCGAATTGGCCCCGGGTCGCTTCGCTCCAGCCCGCCGGGGCGCCCTTCCCCGTGCGCCGTCCAGCAATCGGCGACCGGCTCCCAGAAGTATTCGTCGTCGGTCAGCCCGTCCAGGCGGGGCCGCAGCGTGGCGGACCAGTGCCAGTCCAGCTGGTCGGCAAGCTGAGTCGTCCATGTCATATCGGTAGGTTTTCACGTATTGCGGACAGCTTCTGTCCGCAAACTGCGCGAGACTGGAGTCATGTCTGCGACGACGAGCCGGGTGCTGCAACTTCTCGGCCTGTTGCAATCGCGCCGGGTGTGGTCCGGCGCGGAACTGGCCGAGCGGCTCGGCGTGACCGCCCGCAGTGTGCGCCGCGACGTGGAACGGTTACGCGACCTCGGATATCCCGTCCACGCCAGCACCGGCCACGGCGGCGGCTACCAACTCGGCGCAGGGGCCGCACTGCCGCCGCTGCTGCTGGACTCCGATGAAGCCGTCGCCATGGCCGTTTGTCTGCGGCTGGCCGCGGGTGGCAGCGTCGCCGGCGTGGGGGAGGCGGCGCTGCGCGCACTGACCAAGCTCGACCAGGTGATGCCGGGCCGGCTGCGTTCACAGGTCGCCGCCGTGCACGACGCGACCGTCACGCTGACCCCCGAAGCCGAGTCGCCGGTGGATCCCGAGGTGCTGATGACGCTGGCGCGGGCCTGCCGGGACTCTGAACACGTCGGCGTCGACTACGTCGACCGGGCCGGTGCCCCGACCAGCCGGCGCCTGGAGCCCTACCAGCTGGTGACCACCGGACGGCGGTGGTACCTGCTGGCCTACGACCGCGACCGCGACGACTGGCGCAGCCTGCGGCTGGACCGCATGTCCCGGGTTCACGCGAAAGGAAGCACCTTCACCGCGCGGGAAGCCCCCGACGCCGCCACCTACATCCGTCGCGCCATCACCACGTCGCCCTACCGCTATGTCGCCAGGGTGCGTTACCGGGTTGCGAAAAGCGTTATGGAACAGCACTTCTCGCCCACGACAGTAACAATCGAGCATGACGGCCCCAGCACCTGCATCGTCGTCACCGGTGCTGACCACCCCAATGCGCTGGTGCTGCATCTGGCGATGCCCGGTATCGCATTCGAGATCCTCGAACCCGCCGAGGTCGTCGATGCGGCGCGGGCGATGTCGGCGTTGCTTGCCGCTGCCGCCAGGCAGTGATACCGAGCGAAGTCTTCAACTCGGGCCTGCACGGGTACCTGGTACCCATGCGGATGGCCACCTTCAACATCTTGCACGGGCGCAGCTTGGATGACGGGCAGGTCAATCTGGAGCGGTTGTCCCAGTGCGTTCACCGGCTGAACCCCGATGTGTTGGCGCTGCAGGAAGTCGACTGCGATCAGCCACGCTCGTCGCTCGCGGACCTCACGGCCGTCGCGGCCGCGGCGATGGGCGCCGTCGCGCACCGATTCGTCGCCGCGATCGCCGGCACGCCGGGAGCGACCTGGATGGCCGCTACCGGCAGCGAGCAACCGGGGACGGCCGGGTACGGGATCGCGCTGCTGTCGCGGTATCCGGCGATCTCGTGGCAAGTGCTGCGGCTGCCCCGAATTCCGGCCCGGTTCCCGATGTATCTGCCCGGCCCCAACCGGGTGCAGATCGTTCACGAGGAGCCGCGGGCGGCGATGCTGGCACAGCTGGACACCCCACTCGGGGTGATGACCGTCGCCAACACGCACTTGTCGTTCGTGCCGGGGTGGAACCGCGTCCAGCTGCGCCGGCTCACTCGTGATCTGAACGGGCTGCCGGGTCCGCGAGTGTTGATGGGTGATCTCAACATGTCGGGGGCGTCACCGAGCCGGCAGACCGGTTTGCGTTCGCTGGCCAGCGCGCCGACGTTTCCGCGGCACTGTCCGGACCGTCAGCTCGACCACATCCTCACCGACCACGACGGTCTGGTGGCCACCGAGGCAGGCACCCCGCTGCTGCCGATCTCCGACCATCGCCCGCTCGTGATCGACGTGTCGCTCCGCTGACCGGTGGTAGGGCCGTACATTGCTGGCGTGCGGATAACCTCCGCGGAGTCGACGGAGCTCTTCGTCGGACCGCCCGATGCGCCGCTCCAGGTGGTCCGGGTCGGCTATAGCGCGGCCGACGCCGGCGTCGTGCGGATTCTCGGCGACGGCGTGCACTCTGACGACGTTGCGGTGCCGCGCGGCGACGGGGTGGCGGAGGTCGCGGTCCGGATCGAGCGCCCGGCGCCCGGCGAGCGTCGAACAGCTCGCGCAGTCGGCGACGATGCCCAATTCCCATTCCAGCTCACCGTCGCCGAACCGGGCTGGACCATGTACATGGTCAGCCACTTCCACTATGACCCGGTGTGGTGGAACACCCAGGCCGCGTACACCAGCGTGTGGACCGAGAACCCGCCAGGAAGAGCCCGGCAGAACAACGGGTTCGCGCTGGTGGCCGCCCACCTCGAAATGGCCCGCCGCGACCCGGATTACAAGTTCGTGCTCGCCGAAGTGGACTATCTGAAGCCCTATTTCGACACCCACCCGCAAGACCGTGCCGATCTGCGCCGGTTCATCGCCGACTCGCGGGTGGAGGTGATGGGTGGGACCTACAACGAGCCGAACACCAACCTGGTCGGCGCCGAGACCGCGATCCGCAATTTCGTGCACGGCGTCGGCTACCAGCGCGACGTGCTGGGTGCGGACCCGGCGACCGCCTGGCAGCTCGACGTGTTCGGGCACGATCCGCAATTTCCCGGCATGGCCGCCGACGCCGGTCTGACGTCGAGTTCGTGGGCCCGCGGACCGCACCATCAGTGGGGGCCGATGGCAGCCGACGGCGACCCCAGACGCATGCAGTTCCCAAGCGAGTTCGAGTGGATCGCGCCGTCGGGACTCGGACTGCTGACGCATTACATGCCTGCGCACTACTCGGCCGGCTGGTGGATGGACTCCGCGGCGACGCTCGCCGACGCCGAGCAGGCCACCTATCACCTGTTCGCCGAACTGAAATCGGTGGCACTGACCCGCAATGTGCTGCTGCCGGTCGGCACCGACTACACCCCGCCCAATGCCTGGGTCACCGAGATCCACCGTGATTGGAACGCCCGCTACACCTGGCCGCGATTCGTCTGCGCCCTGCCGTCGGAGTTCTTCGCCGCCGTACGCGCCGAGACGGCGCAGCGCGGCGTGACGCCGTCACCGCAGACCCGGGACATGAACCCGATCTACACCGGCAAGGACGTGTCGTACATCGACACCAAGCAAGCCAACCGGGCCGCCGAGGATGCGGTGCTGGGCGCCGAGCGGTTCGCGGTGTTCGCGGCGCTGCTCTCCGGTGCCCGCTATCCGGAAGCCGCCCTGGCCAAGGCCTGGGTACAGCTGGCCTACGGTGCCCACCATGACGGCATCACCGGCTCGGAATCCGATCAGGTGTACCTCGACCTGCTGACCAGCTGGCGCGACGCGTGGGAGCTCGGCTCGACCGCCCGAGCCGGGGCGCTGGAGCTGCTGTCTCGGGCCGTTGCGCCCGAGTCTGGTTCGGTCGTCGTATGGAATCCCTTGGCGCACAAGCGAACCGATATGGTGACCGCCCGGCTGGCGACGCCGGTCGGGCCCGGGGCTGCGGTGGTGGACTCCGCGGGGGTGTCGCATCCTGCTGTGGTCTCCGACGACGGTCACCTGGTGAGCTTTCGGGCCGACGATGTCGATTCCCTCGGCTGGCGCGGCTACCAGCTGGTGGCCACGCAGGAGTCGACCGGGTGGCGCGCCGCTGACGGTTTCGAGATCACCAACTCCCACCACCGGTTGCGGGTCGACCCGGCTCGCGGGGGTGCCGTGGTGTCGCTGGTGGAGGTGGCGACCGACCGTGAACTGATCGCGCAGGGTCGTGTCGGCAACGAACTGGCCGTCTACGAGGAGTATCCGGCGCACCCGCAGGCGGGAGAGGGGCCGTGGCATCTGCTGCCGACCGGCCCGGTGACGTGTTCGTCTGCAGCCGTTGCGGATTCGGTTCAGGCCTATCACAGCCCGCTCGGCGAGCGGATCGTCGTGACCGGCCGGATCGGAGAGCTGCTGCGCTACACCCAGACGCTGACCTTGTGGCACGGCATCGACCGGGTGGACACCAGCACCACCATCGACGAGTTCACCGGAGCCGACCGGCTGGTGCGGCTGCGCTGGCCCTGCCCGGTGCCCGGCGCGCTGCCGGTCAGCGAGGTCGGTGACGCCGTGATCGGACGTGGTTTCGGGCTGCTGCACGACCACGAGTCCGGGGAGGATCGCGCTGTCGACTCCGCCAAACACCCATGGACACTGGATAATCCGGCGCAAGGCTGGTTCGGCTTGTCGTCGGCGGCCCGCATCCAGGTCGGCTCGGGCGTGCGCGCCGTGTCGGTGGCCGAAGTGGTGGTCCCGACCGAGGACACCTCCGCGGCCCGCGAGTTGATGGTCGCTCTGGTGCGCGCCGGGGTGACGGCGACCTGTAGCGCTGCCGGACGCCCGCGCTACGGGCACCTCGACGTCGACTCCAATCTGCCGGACGCCCGGATCGTGGTCGGCGGCCCCGAGAACAACGCGTTCACCGCCGCGGTGCTCGCCGCGGCAGATCCGGTCTACACCGCCGAACTGCGCCAACAGCTTTCGGAATCCGGACAGGCGCGGGTGTGGGTCCCGGCGAGTGAGTCTCTGACGGCGGTGTGGCAGCCCGACGCCGACCTTCGCGGCGTGCTCGCGTTGCCGGTGCTGATCGTCGCCGGAGACGGGGCCCTCGCCGCCGTCGTCGAGGACCTCGGTGACGCCCAGATCGACGTCAGCCAGGACGCGCCGTCCGGCCTCGGCGAGTTCGAATCGCGCACCGTCGCCCTGCTCAACCGCGGCGTGCCGGGCTTCGCCGTCGAACCTGACCAGACCCTGCACAGTTCGCTGATGCGGTCGTGCACCGGCTGGCCGTCGGGGGTGTGGATCGACCCGCCGCGGCGCACAGCCCCGGACGGGTCCAACTTCCAGCTGCAGCATTGGACGCACACGTTCGACTTCGCTCTGGTGTCCGGCCGCGGTGACTGGCGGTCCTGCGAGATGCCCTCTCGCAGCGCCGAGTTCACCCATCCGATGGTGTGTGTAATGGTGGATGAGGGGATGGAGACACTGGCCGCCGATGGCTCGCTGCTGCGCGTCGAACCGGCAGGCGCACTTCATCTTGCCGCGCTCAAGATCGGGGGCAACCCGACCACCACCGGAAGTTCCGCAGCTGTCGACCCCGAGGACGTCACCATCCGGCTGGTCGAAACTCGCGGTACGACAACCGAAGTCGCGCTGTCGTCTGGGGTCGGCACAGTGTCCGCGGTGGTGCCTGCCGATCTGCTGGAGGCCGCCCGCGGCTCTGATGCGCCGCCGCTGCGGCTGCACGCCTACCAGATCGCGACCCTGCTGGCCCGTTTGAACGTTCACGCCGTGCTGGACGCCGACGGTGCCGCATTGGCCCCGGACACCGAGATCGCGCAACCGCTGTACGCCCGCTACTGGCTGCACAACCGCGGCCCGGCCCCGCTGGGCGGACTGCCCGCCGTCGCGCATCTGCACCCCGAAGCCGTCACCGTCGAGCCTCGCCAAACCGTGCGGGTGCGGCTGACCGCCGCCAGCGACTGCAGCGACGCCACCCTGGCCGGACAGGTGCGACTTCGCGGACCGCACGGCTGGACCGTCGAACCCGACGTGCTGCCCTTCGAGCTGCCCACCGGCCATCACCGGGAAGCCGAGATCGTCGTGACCGCGCCTCCGGATGCGCAGCCCGGCGACTACCCCATCCGCGCCCAGCTCATCCTGTCCGGGGACGTGCCGGCGGCGTGGAAACAACCCGTCGAAGACGTCTGCGTGGTCTCGGTCGGTCCCCCCGGCACGCTGGTGCACCTCGTCGGCGAGCCGTCCGACATCCTCGTGGCCGCGGGGGAGCGGGCCCGCCTCGCCGTCACCGTCAGTAGCACCGCGCACGCCGACCTGTCGTTGGAGGCCCATCTCATCAGCCCGTGGGGGACCTGGGAGTGGATGGGTCCTGCATCGTGCGGCGCTATCGTCGGCGCGAAATCGGAGGTGGAGGTCGCCTTCTACGTCGCGCCGCCGCCGTGGACGACACCCGGGCAGTGGTGGGCGGTGGTCCGGATCGGGTGCGCGGGCCGGCTGCTCTACACACCCGCGGTGGCGGTGACGGTCCGATGAGCGTGGCCGCCACCGTTGCTGGGGTGGATGTCGAGGTCGGCGAGGTCGACGACCGCGAGGCCGCGCTGCGGGCCACACCGCAAGTCGCGGCGCTGCCACGGCCGCACACGAGTGAAGGGCGCCAGCTACGGCGCTGGCTCACCCAGCTGCTGGTCGCCGAGAAGTTGGTGGCCCGCGAGGCGGAAGCGCTAGGGATCAGCGTGACCGAGACGACGCCCGACGAGGACGACCTGCTGCCCGACTCCACCGCGCGGCTCGAGATCGGTAGCGTCGCCGCCGCGGTCCTGGCGGCCCCGATCGCCCGGGCGGTCTTCGCGCACATCACCGATGGCGTCGAGGTGGACGACGACGCCGTGACGGACTTTCACGCCCGAAATCCGCGGCGGTTCCTGCGCTTCGCCGGTACCGGTGGCTGGCGGGTGGCCAGTGAGCCCGCGCTGGCCGATGTGCGCCCACTGATCGCCGCGCTGCTCCTCGGCGCGGCCCGGCGGCGCCACTTCCGGATGTGGCTCGGCCAGCGCCACGCGGATCTGGTGTGGCTGGCCCCCGGCTACGAGCACCCTGGCGACCCGCGCCAGCCCGACAACACCCACAAACACTGATGGTGGCGACGCTTGCAGTCGACATCGGCGGCACGAAGATCGCCGCCGGCCTCGTCGACCCCGACGGCAGTCTGCGATACGAGGCCCGCCAGCCCACCCCGCATTCCGACGACCCCGATCAGGTGTGGGCCGCGGCTGCTCGCGCCATCGCCGATGCGCTCGCCGCAGCGGGCGGCCCGGTCGCAGGCGTCGGCATCTCCTCGGCCGGCCCGATCCACCTGCCCGACGGAACCATCAGCCCCATCAACATCCCGGCGTGGCGTGACTTTCCGGTCGTCGAACGAGTGGTCGCGGCGGTCCCCGGCGTGCCGGTGCGTCTCGGCGGCGACGGGCTGTGCATGGCGCTCGGCGAGCATTGGCGCGGCGCCGGCCAGGGTGCGGCGTTCCTGCTCGGCATGGTGGTGTCCACCGGGGTCGGCGGCGGACTGATCCTCGACGGCGCGCCGTACCACGGGCGCACCGGCAACGCCGGGCACGTCGGCCACGTCGTCGTCGATACCGACGGACCGCCGTGCACCTGTGGCGGCCGCGGTTGCGTAGAAGCGATCGCCAGCGGACCGCATCTGGCGCAGTGGGCCCGCACGCAGGGCTGGGACGGTGCCGACGCCAAAGAGCTTGCCGACGCCGCGGCGACCGGAAACCAGGTGGCGTTGGCGGCGTTTCGCCGCGGCGCCCGAGCGATCGCCGCGATGATCGCCTCGGTGGGCGCCGTCTGCGACCTGGACCTCGTCGTCCTCGGCGGGGGAGTGGCCAAGGCCGGCCCGGTGTTGTTCGACCCGCTGCACGAGGAGTTGCGCACCTTCGCCGGACTGGAGTTCCTGTCCGGGCTGCGCGTGGTCCCCGCCGCGCTGGGCGGGGAGGCGGGCCTGGTCGGTGCGGCCGCGCTGTTGCGGGGCTGAGCAGCCGCTCGCGGGCGTTTTGGCTGATCCGGGGAGCGCACGCTATCCTTGCTCAGTTCCACCGAAGACCGTCGGTCACCGAGCAATCGGTTGAAGGTCCCGGATTCCCGGGCGGCCCACGCAGGAGGACGAGGTAGCAGTATTTTTCTGTGCGCCCCGACCAGTCCTGTGTCGGGGCGTTTGTGATTTCTGGCTTTCTCGCTCGTCGGTTGGTGGACGTCCCAACCATCACGAGGAGGCAAGCATGGCTAAGCCTGAAAAGGCCACCGCGGTCGCCGACATCGCCGAGAAGTTCAAGGAGGCGACGGCCACCGTTGTCACCGAGTACCGCGGCCTGACGGTGTCCAACCTTGCCGAGCTGCGTAGGTCGCTGGGTGCCGGAACCAGCTACACCGTTGCCAAGAACACCTTGGTGAAGCGGGCGGCGTCCGAGGCGGGTGTCGAGGGTCTTGACGAACTCTTCGCCGGTCCGACCGCCATCGCGTTCATCCAGGGCGAGCCCGTCGACGCCGCCAAGGCGATCAAGAAGTTCGCCAAGGAAAACAAGGCACTGGTCATCAAGGGCGGCTACATGGACGGTCGCGCGCTGACCGTCTCCGAGGTCGAGCGCATCGCCGATCTCGAGTCGCGCGAGGTACTGCTGTCCAAGCTGGCCGGCGCAATGAAGGCGAAGCAGTCCCAGGCCGCGGCGCTGTTCGTGGCGCCCGCGTCCCAGGTCGCACGCCTGGCCGCAGCTCTGCAAGAGAAGAAGGCTGCAGAGGGTTCCGCAGAACCCGCTGCCTGACACAAACCACCACAAAGCACACAGATAAGGAATCACCATGGCAAAGCTGTCCACCGACGAACTGCTCGACGCGTTCAAGGAAATGACCCTGCTGGAGCTCTCTGAGTTCGTGAAGCAGTTCGAGGAGACCTTCGACGTCACCGCCGCCGCCCCGGTCGCCGTTGCGGCTGCCGGCCCCGCCGCCGGTGGCGCTGCCGCCGAGGCCGCCGAGGAGCAGTCGGAATTCGACGTCATCCTCGAGGGTGCCGGCGACAAGAAGATCGGCGTCATCAAGGTCGTCCGTGAGATCGTCTCCGGCCTGGGCCTCAAGGAAGCCAAGGACCTCGTCGACGGCGCCCCCAAGCCGCTGCTGGAGAAGGTCAACAAGGAAGCCGCCGAGGACGCCAAGGCAAAGCTCGAGGCTGCCGGCGCGACGGTCACCGTCAAGTAGTTTCGGTATCACCGAAGGAGGCCCCCGGATTCGTCCGGGGGCCTTCTCGTTGTAGGGCGTATTCGCGCAGTTACCGCAACGTCTCACCCGCGGGCCGGACCGGACCATCACAGTTTTACGAGCGTCAATAACCGTAGTGACACAACCTGAGTGGCACGAGGGGCCGTGCGCTACAGTGACTCAAACCACAGGCCATCGCGGCGATGGCTGACCGGTGTGGGCGGAAGGATCTGGCGTGGGTATTGCTATTCAGGTCGAGGGGCTGACTAAGTCATTCGGTTCCCAGCGAATTTGGGAAGACGTGACCCTCGATATCCCCGCCGGTGAGGTCAGCGTGCTGCTGGGCCCGTCGGGTACCGGTAAATCTGTGTTCTTGAAGTCGTTGATCGGCCTGCTGCGCCCCGAGCGCGGCAAGATCATCGTCGACGGCACCAACATCATCGAGTGCTCGGCCAAGGAGCTCTACGAGATCC
The DNA here is from genome assembly GCF_000559085.1 of Mycolicibacterium aromaticivorans JS19b1 = JCM 16368. Lineage (NCBI taxonomy): Bacteria > Bacillati > Actinomycetota > Actinomycetes > Mycobacteriales > Mycobacteriaceae > Mycobacterium > Mycolicibacterium aromaticivorans. The sequence goes on from NZ_JALN02000001.1 coordinate 3,630,049, forward strand.
GCACCCTGTTCGGCGTCATGTTCCAGGACGGCGCGCTGTTCGGCTCGATGAACCTCTTCGACAACACTGCCTTCCCGCTTCGTGAGCACACGAAGAAGAAGGAAAGCGAAATCCGCCAGATCGTCATGGAAAAGCTCGACATGGTCGGCTTGGGTGGCGACGAGAACAAGTTCCCCGGTGAGATCTCCGGCGGTATGCGCAAGCGTGCCGGACTGGCGCGCTCACTGGTGCTCGACCCGCAGATCATCCTCTGCGACGAGCCCGACTCCGGTTTGGACCCGGTTCGCACCGCGTACCTGTCCCAGTTGCTGATCGACATCAACGCTCAGATCGACGCCACGATCCTGATCGTGACGCACAACATCAACATCGCCCGTACGGTGCCCGACAACATCGGCATGCTGTTCCGCAAGCACCTGGTCATGTTCGGTCCCCGCGAGGTGCTGTTGACCAGTGACGAGCCGGTGGTGCGTCAGTTCCTCAACGGTCGCCGTATTGGCCCGATCGGCATGTCGGAGGAGAAGGACGAGGCGCAGATGGCCGAGGAGCAGGCCATGGTCGACGCCGGCCACCACGACGGCGGTGTCGAAGAGATCGAAGGCGTGCCGCCCCAGCTGACGGTCACCCCGGGCATCCCGGAACGCGACGCCGTCCGACGCCGCCAGGAGCGGGTCCGCCAGATCCTGCACACCCTTCCCCCGGCCGCCCAGGAGGCCATCCGCGACGACCTCGACGGCACCCACAAACTGCCCAGTCACACTTTCGCCGGTGAAGACGGCAACTGACCCAAGCTAACTATCAGCGAAATGCCCCAATCGAAATCGGTTGGGGCTTTTCTCTTTTCGGGTGCGCGCCCGGATCCGCCGGGGCAACTACGGCCTGCGCAGGAAATGACGCTTTGGCCAATTCGCCTCATCGCGGCAATTTGCTGGGTTAGCGTTTGGCCCGATCGCGCAGGAGGAGGCGACTAGGTGCTACGCGACCGGCGAGTCTGGTGGGCGGCCGTTGCCGTCTTCGTCTTGCCGACTCAACCGGCCGCCGCAGCGGCCGGCTCGATCGCCGCCTGACGAATCGATGACATCCCGGCCTGCGGATGGGATTTCGATCCTGACATGGGCTGGGCCTGAGTAGCTTTTGCCGGATCGTCAATTTGGGGAGGCAGGTCAGCGATGACGCAACGTCAGGTCTTGTTGGGCACCGGCGCGATGGTCGTGGGGTTGGGTGCGGCCCTGCTGTCCGGGTCCGCTGCGGCCCACGCCGACAACGGCGACGGCGCCGGTTCGAAGTCGCCGTCGAACGCGTCGTCCTCGGCTGCCGGCAAGTCCACCGGCACGAGCAAGCGGACGTCCACGCCGTCGTCGGCCACGCGCACGGCGCGCTCGTCGCTCGCCGCACAGAAAGCCGGCCTCACGGCCGCCGCGACGACCGCGCCGACGACCGTCACCGCCGGCGTCGCCACCTCGGGTCGGACCGGAACGCGGTCGCTGGCCACGTCACCGTCGACCCCGGCGTCTGATCTCCTGGCCAGCGCTGCGCTGACTGTGCTCGCGAATCTGGGGGCGGTGCCGCGCACCACCATTCCCGCCGCCACCACGACTGCGAGCGCACCGGTGACCACGTCGACCACGCTGCCAGTGGCTCCGACCAACGGGGTGACCGGCGTTATCGTCGGCCATTCCCGACTGGACCTGCCCGGGGCCTTCATTGGTAACACCGTCGCCGCCGACTGGTACTTCCCGACTCAGGCCGACGGCAGCGTCGACGCCCAGGGCGTCATCTGGCTCCAGCACGGCTTCGGAGCCACCAACACCTTCTACTCGGCCCTGGCCAAGGATTTGGCGCAGCAGACCAACAGCATCGTGGTGGCGCCGACCCTGTCCTCCATCCCGATCACGTTCTCGGGCGGCTGCCTCACCTGCGCGGTGACCGAGCAGGACGCGGCCGCCCTGCTCGGACCGGACCGCGCAACGCTGCTGAGCAGCGCAGCCGCAGCGGGCTTCACCGGGCTGGCACTCCCGGAGCGCTTCCTCCTGGCCGGCCACTCCGCGGGGGGTGGCTTCGCCACCGCCGTCGCCGATGATTACCTCGCCGGCGCCGACGCCCAGTACAACCCGTCCGATCTGGTGGGCGTGCTGATGTTCGACGGGGTGTCCAACGGCGCCCTGACCGGATCCTTCGCCAGCCAGGTCGCAGACCTGGCCGCCGCGGACAAGCCGATCTACCAGATCGCGGCCCCGGCGCAGAGCTGGAACCTGTTCGGCGCGACCACCAACGTGCTCGCGGCCACGCTGCCCGGCTCGTTCATCGGCGTCGTCCTGCAGAACGGCTCACACGTCGACTCGATGCTGGGGGTCAACCCGCTGTTCGATGCGGTGCTGCAACTGGTGACCAAGCGGGTGCCGGCCGGGAACACCGCGGCCGTCTACACACTGAGCAACGGCTGGATCAATGACATGTACGCCGGTGCCACCCCCGAGGCTCCGCAATACGGCTTCTACCCGGCGGCCAACCAGCAGATCATCATGGGACCCACGGCCGCGGTAGGGCTGCCCGCCGCGGAGGCCAACCAACTGGGACCGGTCGACAAGCTCGTCAAAGGCTTGATCGACACGGTCGCCCGCATCTTCGGCACCCAGCTGCCCGCGCCGGTCAACACCGGCAACAACGGGCTGAACCCCAATAACCCCGTCGTCTCGGTGGGCAACGGTGTCACCGGCGTCCGGTTCGGGTCATCCGTGCTGAATATCCCCTGCGGTCCCAACGGCTACGCCGCCCCCGCCAACTGGTACTTCCCGACCCAGGCCGACGGCACCGTCGCCGCCAACGGCGTGATCTGGCTGCAGCACGGGTTCCTCGGCTTCAATGACTGGTACGGCACCGCCGCCCAGCAGTTGGCCCAGGAGACCAACAGCATCGTGGTGGTGCCGGACATCTTCTGGTTCAACACCCCGCTGTGCCCGGGCTGCTACTTGGGCGGCGCCGAGATGCGCCAGGCGGTCGCCAGCATGTTCGAGGGCAGCCGCTCGGCGCTGAACATCAGCGCCAACGCGGCCGGTCTCAGCGGCACGCTGCCGGAGAAGTTCCTGCTCACCGGGCATTCCGCCGGCGGCAACTTCGCGACCGCGGTCGGGGCGCTGATCACCCAGACCGATCAGGTCGACAACCTGCTCGGCGTGGTGATGTTCGACGGAGTCTCGAGCGACCCGCTGTTCACCGACTCGCTGACCGCACTGAAGGCGGCCGGCATCCCGGATTACCAGATCGCCGCGCCGCCGCAGCGCTGGAACGCCTACGGGGTGGCCACCGAGCTGATGCAGGCCTTCTACGGCAACCAGTTCTACGGCGTGCAGATCGACAACGGCTCGCACACCGACGTCATCGCCGGAAACAACCCCTTCGGGCTGCTCGGCGAGCTGCTCAGCACGATCATCGTCAACCCGTCCCCGCGCGGGGCCAAGACGGCAGTGCGGACGTTCGCCTCCGGCTGGATCAATGACATCTACGCAGGCCACGGCCCGACCGATCCGCTGTACGGGATCTACGGCAGCCCCAACGACGGCACCTATGTACCCGATCAGCCGATCGTCATGGGTGAGGCCGGGGCAACCACGCTGCCGGCGCCACCGCCGGTCGACGTCGCCCAGTACGCCAATGGTCAGCCCTGGTACGAGCAGGGCAGTGTGAAGCTGCCGTTCGCCTGGGGGCTGGTCAACACCAAAGCGGTGTACACCCTCAACGCCGACGGCTCGGTCCGGGTGCAGAACTCCGGCAACTACATCGGGCCCAACGGCCCGGCGAGTCAGATCACCGGGACCGCGGTGCCGGTAAACGCCGGCGTCAACACCCGCCTGGACGTCGCCTTCTTCAACCAGACGCCCAACACCGCCGAACCCGGCAATTACTGGATCCTCGACTACGACCCCAGCTATCAATGGGTGATCGTCAGTGATCCGACCGGCTTCTCCGGCTACATCCTCACCCGGGACCAGTCCATCTCGAGCGACGAGTACAGCGCGTTGGTGACCCGGGCCCGCCAACTCGGGGTGTGGGGGCCGATCACCCGGACGCGGCAGTACCCGACGACCGTCAGCGTCTGAGGTGGTCCAACCGGCAATTTTCCACACCAAACGCCGCGTTATCCCTTGACGGAAAGGCGCAAACGGGTCAGTCTGTTCTCCAGCATGTGTGCATGGGTAGCTAGATCGCCAGCCAGCGCCAGCCCGCCCGGCATGAGCCTGTTGAGGAATGCGCCGTCTTCCGCTATTGTTGGACGTTGCGCTGGCTGCCTCCTGCCCACCTCAACCTGCACCTGACACCACCGGTCCTCAAGTCTGAGTAACGACATTCCAGCTCGAGACCTGTTTGCATGTCGCGTGCGTCCGGGGAAAGGCCGGGCCTCGAGTAGGCCAGCCGAACCGACGCAGATATCGCGACCTCCCGGATGCTTCCGGTCTGTCGCATTAGGTGCTGGAAGGATGCATCTTGGCAGTCTCTAGCCAGAGCAAAACGACTACTACTTCTAACTCCGTTCCCGGAGCACCAAAACGAATTTCCTTCGCGAAGCTGCGCGAGCCGCTAGAAGTACCCGGCCTGCTCGACGTCCAAACGGAGTCGTTCGAGTGGCTGATCGGCTCGCCGCGCTGGCGTGCGATCGCAGAGGCTCGCGGTGACGTCAACCCGGTGGGTGGCCTCGAAGAGGTGCTCACCGAGCTGTCGCCGATCGAGGACTTCTCCGGCTCGATGTCGCTGAGCTTCTCCGACCCGCGTTTCGACGAGGTCAAGGCTCCGGTCGACGAGTGTAAAGACAAGGACATGACGTACGCGGCTCCGCTGTTCGTCACTGCCGAGTTCATCAACAACAACACCGGCGAGATCAAGAGCCAGACGGTCTTCATGGGTGACTTCCCGATGATGACCGAGAAGGGCACCTTCATCATCAACGGCACCGAGCGTGTCGTGGTGAGCCAGCTGGTCCGGTCCCCGGGTGTGTACTTCGACGACAGCATCGACAAGTCCACCGAGAAGACGCTGCACAGCGTCAAGGTGATCCCCGGCCGCGGTGCGTGGCTGGAATTCGACGTCGACAAGCGCGACACCGTGGGTGTGCGTATCGACCGCAAGCGCCGCCAGCCGGTCACCGTGCTGCTCAAGGCGCTCGGGTGGACCAACGAGCAGATCCGGGAGCGCTTCGGCTTCTCCGAGATCATGATGTCGACGCTGGAGAAGGACAACACCGCAGGCACCGATGAGGCGCTGCTGGACATCTACCGGAAGCTGCGCCCGGGCGAACCGCCGACCAAGGAGTCGGCGCAGACCCTGCTGGAGAACCTGTTCTTCAAGGACAAGCGCTACGACCTGGCCCGGGTGGGTCGCTACAAGGTCAACAAGAAGCTGGGCCTCAACGCGGGCCAGCCGATCACCAGCTCGACGCTGACCGAAGAGGACATCGTCGCGACCATCGAGTACCTGGTGCGCCTGCACGAGGGCCAGACGGTCATGACGGCGCCTGGCGGTGTTGAAGTACCGGTCGAGGTCGATGACATCGATCACTTCGGCAACCGTCGCCTGCGTACCGTCGGCGAGCTGATCCAGAACCAGATCCGGGTCGGCCTGTCCCGCATGGAGCGTGTCGTCCGCGAGCGGATGACCACTCAGGACGTCGAGGCGATCACGCCGCAGACCCTGATCAACATCCGTCCCGTCGTGGCGGCGATCAAGGAGTTCTTCGGCACCAGCCAGCTGTCGCAGTTCATGGACCAGAACAACCCGCTGTCGGGTCTGACCCACAAGCGCCGCCTGTCGGCGCTGGGCCCGGGTGGTCTGTCCCGTGAGCGCGCCGGCCTCGAGGTCCGCGACGTGCACTCCAGCCACTACGGCCGGATGTGCCCGATCGAGACTCCTGAGGGTCCGAACATCGGTTTGATCGGTTCGCTGTCGGTGTACGCCCGGGTGAACCCGTTCGGCTTCATCGAGACGCCGTACCGCAAGGTCGAGGGCGGCAAGGTCACCGACGAGATCCACTACCTGACCGCCGACGAGGAGGACCGCCACGTCGTTGCGCAGGCCAACTCGCCGACCGACGCCGACGGCCGCTTCACCGAGAGCAAGGTGCTGGTCCGTCGTAAGGGCGGCGAGGTCGAGTACGTCGACGCCACCGAGGTCGACTTCATGGACGTCTCGCCGCGCCAGATGGTGTCGGTCGCGACGGCGATGATCCCGTTCCTCGAGCACGACGACGCCAACCGGGCCCTGATGGGTGCCAACATGCAGCGCCAGGCTGTTCCGCTGGTGCGTAGCGAGGCGCCGCTGGTGGGTACCGGCATGGAGCTGCGTGCGGCCATCGACGCCGGCGACGTCATCGTCACCGAGAAGGCCGGTGTGGTCGAGGAGGTTTCCGCCGACTACATCACCGTGATGGCCGACGACGGCACCCGGCACACCTACCGGATGCGCAAGTTCGCCCGCTCCAACCACGGCACGTGCGCCAACCAGCGTCCGATCGTGGACGCCGGGCAGCGCGTCGAGTCGGGCCAGGTACTCGCCGACGGTCCGTGCACCGAGAACGGTGAGATGGCGCTGGGCAAGAATCTGCTCGTCGCCGTCATGCCGTGGGAGGGCCACAACTACGAGGACGCGATCATCCTCTCCAACCGCCTGGTTGAGGAGGACGTGCTCACCTCGATACACATCGAAGAGCACGAGATCGATGCCCGCGACACCAAGCTGGGCGCCGAGGAGATCACCCGGGACATCCCGAACGTCTCCGATGAGGTGCTGGCCGATCTCGACGAGCGCGGCATCATCCGCATCGGCGCCGAGGTCCGCGACGGCGACATCCTGGTCGGCAAGGTCACCCCGAAGGGTGAGACCGAGCTGACCCCGGAGGAGCGGCTGCTCCGCGCGATCTTCGGTGAGAAAGCGCGCGAGGTCCGCGACACGTCGCTGAAGGTGCCGCACGGTGAGTCCGGCAAGGTCATCGGCATCCGGGTGTTCTCCCGCGAGGACGACGACGAGCTTCCCGCCGGCGTCAACGAGCTGGTCCGCGTCTACGTGGCCCAGAAGCGCAAGATCTCCGACGGCGACAAGCTCGCCGGACGCCACGGCAACAAGGGCGTCATCGGCAAGATCCTGCCCGTCGAGGACATGCCGTTCCTTCCGGACGGCACCCCGGTGGACATCATCCTGAACACCCACGGTGTGCCGCGTCGGATGAACATCGGCCAGATCCTGGAGACCCACCTCGGGTGGGTGGCCAAGGCCGGCTGGAACATCGATGTCGTCGGCGGGACGCCCGAATGGGCTGCCAACCTGCCGCAGGACATGCTCTCGTCGGAGCCGAACAGCATCGTCTCGACGCCGGTGTTCGACGGTGCTCGCGAAGAGGAGCTGCAGGGTCTGCTGAGCTCGACGCTGCCCAACCGTGACGGCGAGGTTCTCGTCAACGGTGACGGCAAGGCTGTGCTCTACGACGGCCGCAGCGGCGAACCGTTCCCGTACCCGGTGACGGTCGGCTACATGTACATCCTCAAGCTGCACCACCTGGTGGACGACAAGATCCACGCCCGCTCGACCGGCCCGTACTCGATGATCACCCAGCAGCCGCTCGGTGGTAAGGCGCAGTTCGGTGGTCAGCGGTTCGGTGAGATGGAGTGCTGGGCCATGCAGGCCTACGGCGCGGCGTACACGCTGCAGGAGCTCTTGACCATCAAGTCCGACGACACCGTCGGCCGGGTCAAGGTCTACGAGGCGATCGTCAAGGGCGAGAACATCCCCGAGCCGGGCATTCCGGAGTCGTTCAAGGTGCTGCTCAAGGAGCTGCAGTCGCTGTGCTTGAACGTTGAGGTGCTGTCTTCGGACGGCGCGGCAATCGAGATGCGTGACGGTGACGATGAGGACTTGGAGCGGGCTGCCGCGAACCTCGGAATCAACCTGTCCCGCAACGAATCTGCCTCTGTCGAAGACCTTGCCTGATTGCGGCTTCGCCGCGGGCGTTAAGTTATCTAGTCCCGAAAGGGGAAAGGGAGTTACGTGCTAGACGTCAACTTCTTCGATGAACTCCGGATCGGTCTTGCGACCGCGGACGACATCCGTACCTGGTCCTTCGGTGAGGTCAAGAAGCCGGAGACCATCAACTACCGCACGCTCAAGCCAGAGAAGGACGGGCTGTTCTGCGAGAAGATCTTCGGACCGACTCGCGACTGGGAGTGCTACTGCGGTAAGTACAAGCGCGTTCGCTTCAAGGGCATCATCTGCGAGCGCTGCGGCGTCGAGGTCACTCGCGCCAAGGTGCGCCGCGAGCGGATGGGCCACATCGAGCTGGCCGCTCCGGTCACGCACATCTGGTACTTCAAGGGCGTTCCGTCGCGCTTGGGCTATCTGCTGGACCTGGCGCCGAAGGATCTCGAGAAGATCATCTACTTCGCCGCCTACGTGATCACCGCGGTCGACGACGAGATGCGCCACAACGAGCTCTCCACTCTCGAAGCCGAGATGGAGGTCGAGAAAAAGGCTGTCGCCGATCAGCGTGACTCCGACCTGGAGGCTCGCGCCCAGAAGCTCGAGGCCGACCTGGCCGAGCTCGAGGCCGAGGGTGCCAAGTCCGACGTGCGCCGCAAGGTGCGCGACGGTGGCGAGCGCGAGATGCGTCAGCTGCGTGACCGGGCCCAGCGTGAGCTGGACCGGCTCGACGAGATCTGGACGACCTTCACCAAGCTGGCCGTCAAGCAGCTCATCGTCGACGAGAACCTGTACCGCGAACTGGTCGATCGCTACGGCGAGTACTTCCAGGGCTCGATGGGTGCGGAGTCGATCCAGAAGCTCATCGAGACCTTCGACATCGACGCCGAGGCCGAGAGCCTGCGCGACACCATCCGTAACGGCAAGGGGCAGAAGAAGCTTCGCGCCCTCAAGCGCCTCAAGGTGGTCGCCGCGTTCCAGCAGTCGGGCAACTCGCCGATGGGCATGGTCCTCGACGCGGTCCCGGTGATCCCGCCGGAGCTGCGCCCGATGGTCCAGCTGGACGGTGGCCGCTTCGCGACCTCCGACCTCAACGACCTGTACCGCCGCGTGATCAACCGCAACAACCGGTTGAAGCGACTGATCGACCTCGGCGCTCCCGAGATCATCGTCAACAACGAGAAGCGGATGCTGCAGGAGTCGGTCGATGCGCTGTTCGACAACGGCCGTCGTGGCCGGCCCGTCACCGGGCCGGGCAACCGTCCGCTCAAGTCGCTGTCCGATCTGCTCAAGGGCAAGCAGGGCCGGTTCCGTCAGAACCTGCTCGGCAAGCGCGTCGACTACTCGGGCCGTTCGGTCATCGTGGTCGGCCCGCAGCTCAAACTGCACCAGTGCGGTCTGCCCAAGCTGATGGCTCTCGAACTGTTCAAGCCGTTCGTGATGAAGCGTCTGGTCGATCTCAACCACGCGCAGAACATCAAGAGCGCCAAGCGGATGGTCGAGCGTCAGCGTCCCCAGGTGTGGGATGTCCTCGAAGAGGTCATCGCCGAGCACCCGGTGCTGCTGAACCGTGCACCCACGCTGCACCGCCTCGGTATCCAAGCCTTCGAGCCGCAGCTGGTGGAGGGTAAGGCCATTCAGCTGCACCCGCTGGTCTGTGAGGCGTTCAACGCCGACTTCGACGGCGACCAGATGGCGGTTCACCTGCCGCTGAGCGCCGAGGCGCAGGCCGAGGCCCGCATCCTGATGCTGTCGAGCAACAACATCCTGTCGCCGGCGTCGGGCAAGCCGCTGGCCATGCCGCGTCTGGACATGGTCACCGGTCTGTACTTCCTGACCACGCTGGTTGCCGGCGAGAAGGGTGAGTACACCGCTGCAGCCAAGGATGCACCGGAGACGGGTGTGTACAGCTCGCCGGCCGAGGCGATCATGGCGATGGACCGTGGTGCACTGTCGGTTCGCGCTCAGATCAAGGTGCGCCTGACGCAGCTGCGTCCGCCGCATGAGGTCGAGAACGAGCTGTTCGGCGAGAACGGTTGGCGCCCGGGCAATGCCTGGACCGCCGAGACCACGCTGGGCCGGGTGCTCTTCAATGAGCTTCTGCCGCAGGGGTATCCGTTCGTCAACGAGCAGATGCACAAGAAGGTCCAGGCCCGGATCATCAACGATCTGGCCGAGCGCTACCCGATGATCGTCGTCGCGCAGACCGTCGACAAGCTCAAGGATGCCGGTTTCCACTGGGCCACCCGTTCGGGTGTGACGGTGTCGATGGCGGACGTCATCGTGCCGCCGGAGAAGCAGGAGATCCTCGAGCGTTACGAGGCCGAGGCCGACGGGATCGAGAAGAAGTACCAGCGCGGCGCGCTCAACAAGCAGGAGCGAAACGACGCTCTTGTCGAGCTGTGGAAGGAAGCCACCGAAGAGGTCGGTAACGCGTTGCGGGCGCACTACCCCAACGACAACCCGATCATCACGATCGTGGATTCCGGTGCGACGGGTAACTTCACCCAGACTCGGACGCTGGCCGGCATGAAGGGTCTGGTGACCAACCCGAAGGGTGAGTTCATCCCGCGGCCGATCAAGTCCTCGTTCCGCGAGGGCCTGACGGTGCTGGAGTACTTCATCAACACCCACGGCGCTCGAAAGGGTCTGGCGGACACCGCACTTCGTACCGCCGACTCGGGTTACCTGACCCGTCGTCTGGTGGACGTCAGCCAGGACGTGATCGTGCGCGAGCACGACTGCGGCACCGAACGCGGCATCCTGGTCGACCTGGCCGAGCTCCAGGCCGACGGCAGCCTCATCCGGGATCCGCACGTCGAGACCTCGGCGTACGCCCGCACGCTGGCCGCGGACGCGGTCGACGCCAAGGGCAACGTCGTCGTCAACGCCGGACACGATCTCGGTGACCCGGCGATCGACGCCCTGTTGGAGGCCGGCATCACCTCGGTCAAGGTCCGCTCGGTGCTCACCTGCACCAGCGCCTCGGGTGTGTGCGCGATGTGCTACGGCCGTTCGATGGCCACCGGCAAGCTGGTGGACATCGGCGAGGCTGTCGGCATCGTGGCCGCGCAGTCCATCGGTGAGCCCGGCACGCAGCTGACCATGCGCACCTTCCACCAGGGTGGTGTCACCGGTGGCGCCGACATCGTCGGTGGTCTGCCCCGCGTGCAGGAGCTGTTCGAGGCGCGTATTCCGCGGAACCGCGCACCGATCGCCGATGTGGCCGGGCGGGTCCAGTTGGAGGAGACCGACAAGTTCTACAAGATCACCATCGTTCCCGACGACGGGAGCGAGGAGGTCGTGTACGACAAGCTCTCGAAGCGTCAGCGGTTGAAGGTGTTCAAGCACGACGACGGTTCCGAGCGACTGCTGGTCAACGGTGACCACGTCGAGGTGGGCCAGCAGCTCCTCGAGGGCTCGGCCGACCCGCACGAGGTGCTGCGTATCGAGGGTCCGCGCAAGGTGCAGATCCACCTGGTCAAGGAAGTCCAGGAGGTCTACCGGGCGCAGGGTGTGTCGATACACGACAAGCACATCGAGGTCATCGTTCGGCAGATGCTGCGGCGCGTCACGATCATCGATTCGGGCGCAACGGAGTTCCTGCCCGGCTCGCTGACCGAGCGCGGCGAGTTCGAGTCGGAGAACCGGCGTGTGGTTGCCGAGGGCGCCGAGCCCGCGGCCGGCCGTCCGGTGCTGATGGGTATCACCAAGGCGTCGCTGGCCACCGATTCGTGGCTGTCGGCTGCGTCGTTCCAGGAGACCACTCGCGTGCTGACCGATGCGGCGATCAACTGCCGCAGCGACAAGCTGCAGGGTCTGAAGGAGAACGTGATCATCGGCAAGCTGATCCCGGCCGGTACCGGTATCAACCGTTACCGCAACATCCAGGTTCAGCCGACCGAGGAAGCCCGCGCTGCGGCGTACACGATCCCGTCCTACGAGGATCAGTACTACAGCCCGGACTTCGGCCAGGCCACCGGTGCCGCGGTGCCGTTGGACGATTACGGCTACTCGGATTACCGGTAGGACTACCGCTAGCTGATCAAGGAAAAGCCCCCGCTTCGGCGGGGGCTTTTTCTGTTGCCGAACGTAACGCCAGGGCGGGTTTCGGCGGCGAATGCGACCCGGGCGTTACGCTCGGCGGCCGCGCGATGAGTTCGGCCGGCTACCGGGGTCTACCTTGGCGACGGTCGGAGAATCCCAGGAGGAATGCGTGCCCCAATTGCTCAGAGTCCACAACTTCATGCTGTCGCGAGACGGTTTCGGCGCGGGCCTCAACCAGTGTTTCGAGCGTCCGTTCGGCGACGCCGATCAGCCCGCGCTCTTCGCCTGGGTGGGTGCGACGGCCAGTTGGGTGGGTCGGCGGGACCCGGGCGGTACCCGCGGCCTCGACGACTACTTCACCCGTGACTACTACAACAACATCGGCGCGGAGATCATGGGCCGCAACAAGTTCAGTCCCTACCGCGGCGCATGGGAGGACCACCCTGAATGGCAGGGCTGGTGGGGCGAGGAGCCGCCGTTCCACACGCCGGTGTTCGTCATGACCCACCACGAGCGGCCGTCGCTGACGTTGGGGGAGACGACGTTTCACTTCGTCTCCGACAGCCCGGCGCGCGTCGCGGAGCAGGCGAAGGCGGCCGCCGGGGGTAAGGACGTGAGGCTCGGCGGGGGTGCGACGACGGTTCGGCAGTTCCTCGACGCCGGCCTGGTCGACACGCTGCACGTGGCGGTCGCCGATGTGACGATCGGCGCCGGATCGCGGCTGTGGGAGTCGCCCGATGAGCTCGAGGACCGGTTCCATCACGAGGTGGTGCCCAGCCCGAGTGGGGTCACCCATCACCTGTTCTGGCGGAGATGACGGCTGTGCACGGCGTCGGTGCGCGCGCCTAGACTCGACCCGTGCTCATTGGTTCCCATGTCCACGGCGATGACCCGCTGGCGGCCGCGGCCGCCGACGGCGCCGAGGCGGTGCAGTTCTTTCTCGGCAATCCGCAGAGCTGGAAGAAGCCCCAACCGCGCGACGATGCCGAGACGCTGAAGGCGTCGCCGGTCCCCCTGTACGTGCATGCGCCGTATCTGATCAACGTGGCGTCGGCCAACAACCGGGTGCGGATCCCGTCGCGCAAGATCCTCCAGGACACCTGCGACGCCGCCGCCGAGATCGACGCGACCGCCGTGATCGTGCACGGGGGTCACGCCGACGACAACGACATGGAGGCCGGCTTCGAGCGTTGGGCCAAGGCGCTGGCGCAGCTGGAGACCAGCGTGCCGGTGTATCTGGAGAACACCGCAGGCGGCGATCACGCGATGGCACGCCACTTCGACACGATCGCCCGGCTGTGGGAGCGCATCGCCGACACCGGCATCGGGTTCTGCCTCGACACCTGCCACGCCTGGGCGGCCGGCGAGGAGCTGATCGATGCCGTCGAGCGGATCAAAGCCATCACCGGGCGCATCGACCTGGTGCACTGCAACGATTCCCGCGATGCCAAAGGGTCCGGCGCTGACCGGCACGCCAATTTCGGTACGGGACAGATCGATCCGCAACTTCTGGTCGCGGTCGTGCAGGCGGCCGACGCGCCGGTGATCTGCGAGACGGCCGACGAGGGCCGCAAGGACGACATCGCCTTTCTGCGGGAACACGTCGGCTAGCCGTGTGGGCTCGTCGAGTCGCGCTGCTGGTCGCGCTGTGTCTGGTGGCGGCCTGCGCACCCGCGACCGGGTTCGCGCCAGGTGTCAGTGCGCACACGATCCAGGTCGGCGGTGTCGACCGCGACTACCGGCTCTACGTTCCCGACGGTCTGCCGAAGTCGGCGCCGCTGGTCGTGATGCTGCACGGGTGGACCGGTAGCGCCGAACAGGCACAGCGGGAATACGGCTGGGACGAGCAGGCCGACTCCACCAAGTTCGTGGTCGCCTATCCAGACGGGGTGGGCGGATCCTGGAACGCCGACGGGTGTTGCGGGCAGGCGAGCAAGGACAAGGTCGACGACGTCGGTTTCATCACCGCCGCAGTCCGCAACATCACCGAGAAACTGGACATCGACAAGACACGCATCTATGCCGCCGGGATCAGCAACGGCGGCATCATGGCGTACAAATTAGCCTGCAACACCGACCTTTTCGCGGCCATCGGGCCGGACGCGGCCACTCAACTCGCTGCCTGCCCGGCGCCGCGCCCGACGTCGGTGCTGCACATCCACGGCACCGACGACCGCCTGGTCCGCTACGACGGGCAACCCGGGACCGCCCTGCCGATCGCGACCATGACGCCGCCCGATGTCAGTGCGTTCTGGCGCAACGTCGATCACTGCGAACCTCCGGCGACGACCGTCGACGGAGATCTCACGACCTCGGTCGCCGGCTGTCCGAGTGGACGCAGCGTCGAGCTGATCACCGTGGCCGGTGGTGAACACGACTGGCCATCGTTCGCCACCGAGCGAATGTGGGACTTCTTCGCCGCGCATCCCCGCGCGAGCGGCTAGGTCAGATAGACCTTTCGCAGCGTCTCGGTCACCGTCCACACGGTCGGGGTGTCCTTGGCCAATCGCACCACGTCGCCGGCACCCAGCGTGAGCGTCGGGCTACCGTCGTCGAATTCGACTGTGGCCGCGCCGGAGAGCACCACGAACAGTTCGTCGGCTTCGACATCGCGCATGACTCCGGGCGTCATCTCCCACACTCCCACTTCCAGGCCGCCGAACGATCCGAGTTCGGCCGTTCCGGTGTGCGGCTCACCGCGCACCGACTGGTCGGCGGGCACCGGTTCGTGTTCGAGCCATTGGGTGGCGGCGTGGATGACGGAGTTCGGCTTCACGCCATCCAGCCTGCCATATTACGAATCTTGTGCGATTGTCGCAGAACTGTAATAGTGGTGTCATGTCGGATACGCATGTCGTCACCAACCAGGTCCCCCCGCTGACGGACCACAACCCGGCCAGCTCGGCGGTCCTGATCGAGGCGCTCATTCGCGAGGGCGGCCAGTGGGGCGTGGACGAGGTCACCGAGCTCGGCGCGCTGGCGGGCAGTGCCCAGGCGCAGCGCTGGGGCGAGCTGGCCGATCGCAACCAGCCGATCCTGCACACCCACGACCGCTACGGCTACCGCGTCGACGAGATCGAGTACGACCCCGCCTATCACGAGCTGATGCGGACGGCGATCGCCCACGGCGTGCACGCCGCGCCGTGGGCCGACGACCGTCCCGGCGCCCATGTGGTCCGCGCGGCGAAGATGGGGGTGTGGACTCCCGAGCCCGGGCACGTCTGCCCGATCTCGATGACCTACGCCGTCGTCCCCGCGCTGCGGCACAACCCCGACCTCGCCGCGATCTACGAGCCGTTGCTGACCAGCAGGCGCTACGACCCCGAACTGAAAGTGCCTGCCACCAAAGTCGGCATCACCGCGGGAATGTCGATGACCGAGAAGCAGGGCGGCTCCGACGTCCGGGCCGGCACCACCCAAGCCGTCCGCAACGGCGACGGCAGCTACACCATCACAGGCCACAAATGGTTCACCTCCGCGGCGATGAGCGACATCTTCCTGGTGTTGGCGCAGGCGCCCGGCGGACTGAGCTGTTTCATGCTGCCGCGGGTACTTCCCGACGGCACCCGCAATCGAATGTTCCTGCAGCGCTTGAAGGACAAGCTCGGCAACCACGCCAACGCCTCCAGCGAGGTGGAGTACGACGGCGCCATCGCCTGGCTGGTCGGCGAGGAAGGCCGCGGTGTTCCCACCATCATCGAGATGGTCAACCTCACCCGGCTGGACTGCACCCTGGGCAGCGCCACCAGCATGCGCAACGGCTTGACCCGCGCGGTGCACCACACCCAGCACCGCAAGGCATTCGGCGCCTATCTGATCGACCAGCCGTTGATGCGCAATGTGATCGCCGACCTCGCCGTGGAGGCCGAGGCGGCCACCATCGTCGCGATGCGGATGGCCGGGGCCACCGATGCCGTCGTCCGCGGGGACGAACGGGAGACCTTGCTACGCCGGATCGGTCTGGCCGCCGCCAAGTACTGGGTGTGCAAACGTGCCACCCCGCATGCCGCCGAGGCGATGGAATGCCTGGGCGGCAACGGCTATGCCGAGGAATCCGGAATGCCGCGGCTGTACCGCGAGGCGCCGCTGATGGGTATCTGGGAAGGGTCGGGCAACGTCAGCGCGCTGGACACGTTGCGCGCCATGGCAACCCGCCCCGAGTGCGTCGGTGTCCTCTTCGATGAACTGGCGACCACCGCCGGGCAGGATGCTCGTCTGGACGCCCATGTCGCCGAATTGCGTTCGGAGCTGGAGGACCTCGACGGCATCGAGTACCGCGCCCGCACGATCGCCGAGGACATCACCGTCGCGCTGCAGGGCTCGCTGCTGGTGCGCCACGGTCATCCGGCGGTTGCCGAGGCCTTCCTGGCCTCCCGAGTCGGCGGCAATTGGGGCGGTGCGTTCGGGACGCTGCCCGCCGGACTCGACCTGGCGCCGATCATCGAACGCTGCCTGGTGAAGGGATGACCGAACTCACGACGATGACCTACGAGGTCACCGATCGGATTGCCCGCATCACCTTCAATCGGCCCGACAAGGGCAACGCGATCGTCGCGGAGACCCCGCTGGAGTTGGCTGCGCTGGTTGAACGGGCCGACCTGGACCCGAACGTCCACGTCATCTTGGTGTCGGGCCGCGGCGAAGGATTCTGCGCGGGTTTCGATCTCGGTGCCTACGCCGACGGCTCGTCGTCGGCCGGCGGCGGAGACCGGCAGGGGACCGTGCTCGACGGTAAGACGCAGGCGGTCAACCACAAGGCCGACCGGCCGTGGGATCCGATGATCGACTATCAGATGATGAGCCGTTTCGTGCGTGGCTTCTCCAGCCTGATGCACGCCGACAAGCCGACGGTGGTGAAGATTCACGGGTATTGCGTGGCGGGCGGCACCGATATCGCGCTGCACGCCGACCAGGTGATCGCCGCCTCCGACGCGAAGATCGGCTATCCGCCGACCCGGGTGTGGGGTGTTCCCGCTGCCGGGCTGTGGGCGCATCGCCTGGGTGATCAACGCGCCAAACGCCTTCTGCTGACCGGGGATTGCATCACCGGCGCGCAGGCCGCCGAGTGGGGACTGGCGGTCGAGGCGCCGGATCCGGCCGACCTCGACGAGCGCACCGAACGGCTCGTCGAGCGCATCGCCGCGGTGCCGGTGAATCAGTTGATCATGGTCAAGCTGGCGATGAACACCGCGCTGTACCAGCAGGGTGTGGCGACGAGTCGGATGGTCAGCACAGTGTTCGACGGGATCGCCCGGCACACCCCGGAGGGGCACGCGTTCGTGGCGGACGCCCGCGAGCACGGCTTCCGGGAGGCGGTCCGCCACCGCGACGAGCCGTTCGGTGACCACGGGCGTGGCGCCTCGGGAGTGTGAGCGTGCCGCAGTCGTTGGCGAAGATGACCGCCCGGTCGGTGGTGCTGAGTGTCTTGCTCGGCGCCCACCCGGCTTGGGCCACGTCGGCCGAATTGCTCCAGCTGACATCGGATTTCGGCATCCGCGAGCAGACCCTGCGGGTGGCGCTGACCCGGATGGTGGCCGCCGGCGATCTGGTGCGTTCCGACGACGGGTATCGACTGTCCGACCGGCTGCTGACCCGCCAGCGCCGCCAGGACGATGCGCTCTATCCGCGCATGCGCGACTGGAACGGCGACTGGGTCACCTTGGTGATCACCGCGGTCGGCATGGATGCCCGGGACCGAGCCGCGTTGCGAAACAGTCTGCAGCTCAAGCGGTTCGGTGAGATCCGGGAGGGAGTCTGGCTACGCCCGGACAACCTCGATGACGAGCTGCCCGCCGAGATCGCTGAGCGGGTGCGGGTACTGCGCGCACGTGACGATGATCCGGCCGAGCTGACCGGTCGGCTGTGGGATCTGGATGGCTGGGCCGACACCGGGCGTCAGCTCCTGGATGACATCGCCGCGGCTGACGACATTCCGGCCAGGTTCCGTGCCGCCGCCGCGATTGTGCGCCACCTACTCACCGATCCGGTGCTGCCGGACGAACTGCTGCCCGCGCGCTGGCCCGGCGCCGCACTGCGGCAGGCCTATGCAGACTTCGCCGCCGAGCTGGTCGCGCGGCGGGATCAGGGCCAACTGGTGGAGGCGACATGACCGATGAACCGAATCCGGTGAGAGTGGAGCGCAACGGAGGAGTCACGACGGTGATACTCGACCGTCCGCAGGCCCGCAATGCCGTCAACGGTCCCACCGCGATGGCCCTGTTCAACGCCTTCGAGGAGTTCGACAATGACGAGTCGGCGTCGGTGGCGGTCCTATGGGGCGACAACGGAACCTTCTGCGCCGGAGCCGATCTCAAGGCCATCGGCACACCTGACACCAACCCGACCCACCGCGATGGGCCGGGCCCGATGGGACCCAGCCGCATGCAGTTGTCCAAACCCGTGATCGCTGCGGTCAGCGGATACGCCGTGGCCGGTGGACTTGAGCTGGCGCTGTGGTGCGACCTACGGGTGGTGGACGAAGACGCCGTGTTCGGTGTGTTCTGCCGCCGGTGGGGGGTACCGCTGATCGACGGGGGCACCGTGCGCCTGCCTCGTCTCATCGGTCACAGCCGCGCGATGGACCTGATCCTGACCGGCCGGGCCGTCGGCGCCGAGGAAGCCCTGGCCATCGGTCTGGCCAATCGGGTGGTGCCGCCGGGTCAGAGCCGCCAGGCAGCTGAGGAATTGGCCGCCGAACTGGCCCAGCTCCCGCAGCTGTGCCTGCGTTCGGACCGGATGTCGGCGCTCAACCAGTGGGGTCAGTCCGAAGCTGACGCCATGGACTTCGAATTCGGCAGCCTGTCGCGGGTGGCCGCCGAGTCCCTCGCCGGTGCGCAGCGGTTCGCCAAGGGGGCCGGCCGGCACGGCGCGAAGGCATAGCCACGACCACCTACGACTTGTTGAGCGTGTTGCCCGAACCCAGGTTGTTCACCTTCGGGTCGCCTTTGTAGGTGATCGTGTTGTTGAGGCCGACGACGGAGAGTTCCTTGTCGATCGTGCCGAAGGTGATCTTGTTGTCCGCGCCGCCGATGTTCACCGACGCGCACGTGCCTTTGACCGTCAACGTGTTGTTGGACCCGCCGACGTTCAGCGACTTGCCGTCGGCGCAGTCGATCTCCGCGGTCGTGCCGAACGAGCCGTAATTGATGGTGTTGCCCACTTCCACCTGTGCTCCCGACTGTCCGGCGGTGGCCGTCGGGGAGGTGGATTGCTTACTGGTGGAACCGCAGCCCGCCAGGGCGATTGCGGCGAGAACGCTGATCCCAGCGATGAGTGTGGGGGAGTGCATCGGCATTCGTCCGTCCTTCACGATTACGCCGGAACGCGGTCGATCCGGTTCGTCATTCCTAACTCGCGGCCGCGGTCGAGGACGAATGGCCCGCCGCTCGTGTGCAGGACCGTCTGGTCCCAGCCCTAGACCGTGATGTCGGTGACGACGTTATCGGCGATCACGGTGTTCGACGACCCCTGCGTGGTGACAGCTCAGCACGATGCCGATGTCGCCACCGGGGATGTGACCGTTCCGGTGATACCCGCCGTCACCGCGCCAACGCAGGTCATGATGAACGCGCCGCCGCGGTGTCCCCAGCTCACCGACATGTCTCACTTTCCACCCAACCCGAGTTGGAGCCTACGTGGCAGCCGGTCGGTCAACTAGAGTTCTCCGTCGATCCACCCAGTGAAGGGCTTGCAATGACATCTCGGCCGGAACCGGAGTCGGCGGCTGCCCGCCCGCGCCCCGGAAGCCGGTCGTCGGCGAGGTCGAACAAGCTCAGCCGCGAGGTCATCGTCAACGCGGCCCTGACCTTCCTCGATCGGGAAGGCTGGGACGGACTCACCATCAACGCACTGGCCACCCAATTGGGCACCAAGGGGCCATCGCTCTACAACCACGTGCACAGCCTGGAAGATCTACGTCGCACGGTCCGGATGCACGTCATCGACGACATCCTGCAGATGCTGTCCACCGTCGGGCAGGGCCGCACCCGCGACGACGCCGTGACCGCGATGGCCAGCGCCTACCGCAGCTACGCGCACCATCACCCCGGCCGCTATTCGGCTTTCACCCGGATGCCGTTGGGCGGTGATGACCCCGAGTTCACGGCGGCCTCGCATGCCGCCGCGGCCCCGGTCATCGAGGTGCTCGCCTCGTACGGCCTGGACGGCGACGACGCGTTTTACGCCTCGCTGGAGTTCTGGGCCGCGCTGCACGGCTTCGTGCTGCTGGAGATGACGGGTGTGATGGACATGGTCGACACCGATGCGGTGTTCTCCGACATGGTCTTGCGACTCGCGGCCGGGATGGCGCGCCGGAACGGAGCGCACGGCTGAGCCCACCTCGGGCACCCGAATATCGGTGGTGTCGGGAACCGACGCCGACATTCACGCGTTGACCTGCGGTAAGGCCCGCCAGAAGCCCCGCGCACCGAGTTTGGAGGGGCGTGCCGCGCCTGGTATCGTGGGAGCTCGTGCCTGGCCGTTAGGGGCGCTTGCGGGGACGCATGCGCGCACGCCGGGCCAATTCGCATGTCCAGTATGCATCGGATTCGACTGGTGCACAGTGTGTGCGACACGCCCGGCAGCGGGGTACGCGGCGGGGTGAAAACAGCAGTACAGAGACTTGAGAAGCGCCGAAAGACGTACGAGAGAAGAAAGCCGGTAGATGCCAACCATTCAGCAGCTGGTCCGCAAGGGTCGCACCGACAAGGTCGCGAAGGTGAAGACCGCGGCCCTCAAGGGCAGCCCGCAGCGCCGCGGCGTGTGCACCCGCGTGTACACGACCACCCCGAAGAAGCCGAACTCGGCACTTCGCAAGGTCGCGCGCGTGAAGCTGACGACCGGCGTCGAGGTGACCGCCTACATCCCCGGTGAGGGCCACAACCTGCAGGAGCACTCGATGGTGCTGGTGCGCGGCGGCCGTGTGAAGGACCTCCCCGGCGTTCGCTACAAGATCATCCGCGGCTCGCTGGACACCCAGGGTGTCAAGAACCGCAAGCAGGCCCGTAGCCGTTACGGCGCGAAGAAGGAGAAGAGCTAATGCCGCGCAAGGGTCCCGCGCCGAAGCGCCCGTTGGTCAATGACCCGGTCTACGGCTCGCAGCTGGTCACCCAGCTGGTCAACAAAGTCCTGCTGGACGGGAAGAAATCGCTGGCAGAACGCATTGTTTATGGTGCGCTCGAGCAGGCTCGTGACAAGACCGGCACCGATCCGGTCATCACCCTGAAGCGCGCTCTCGACAACGTCAAGCCCGCGCTTGAGGTGCGTAGCCGTCGCGTCGGTGGCGCTACCTATCAGGTGCCCGTCGAGGTACGCCCGGAACGCTCCACCACGCTGGCCCTGCGCTGGTTGGTGAGCTTCTCCAAGGCGCGCCGCGAGAAGACCATGATTGAGCGTCTGGCCAACGAGATCCTCGACGCCAGCAATGGCCTGGGTGCAGCCGTGAAGCGGCGCGAAGACACCCACAAGATGGCCGAGGCGAACCGGGCCTTCGCGCACTACCGCTGGTGATTGCACTGCCGGCGGCCACAGCGTGGCGGCTGCCGTCGCATGACCACACCAAATTGAGAAGCGAAAGAGTGGGAATTTAGCCGTGGCACAGGACGTGCTCACCGACCTGAACAAGGTCCGCAACATCGGCATCATGGCGCACATCGATGCCGGCAAGACGACAACGACCGAGCGCATCCTCTTCTACACCGGTATCTCGTACAAGATCGGTGAGGTGCACGACGGTGCCGCCACGATGGACTGGATGGAGCAGGAGCAGGAGCGGGGTATCACCATCACCTCGGCCGCTACCACCTGCTTCTGGAACGACAACCAGATCAACATCATCGACACCCCGGGCCACGTCGACTTCACCGTCGAGGTGGAGCGCTCGCTGCGCGTGCTCGACGGTGCCGTCGCCGTCTTCGACGGCAAGGAAGGTGTCGAGCCGCAGTCCGAGCAGGTCTGGCGTCAGGCCGACAAGTACGACGTCCCGCGCATCTGCTTCGTCAACAAGATGGACAAGCTGGGCGCCGACTTCTACTTCTCTGTGCAGACCATGAAGGATCGCCTCGGCGCGAACGTCGTCCCGATCCAGCTGCCGATCGGCTCTGAAGGCGACTTCGAGGGCGTCGTCGACCTGGTCGAGATGAAGGCCAAGGTCTGGCGCGGTGAGACGAAGCTCGGCGAGAAGTACGACGTCGTCGACATCCCGGCGGATCTGCAGGAGAAGGCCGAGGAATATCGCACCGCGATGATCGAGGCCATCGCCGAAACCGATGACGACCTCATGGAGAAGTACCTGGGCGGCGAGGAACTCACCGTCGAAGAGATCAAGGGTGGTCTGCGCAAGCTGACCGTCACCAGCGCCGGCTACCCGGTGTTGTGCGGGTCCGCGTTCAAGAACAAGGGCGTGCAGCCCATGCTCGACGCGGTCATCGACTACCTCCCGACCCCGCTGGACGTCGCGGCCGCCGAAGGCCACGTCCCGGGCAAGGAAGACGAGATCATCTCGCGCAAGCCGTCGGCAGACGAGCCGTTCGCCGGGCTGGCGTTCAAGGTCGCCACGCACCCGTTCTTCGGCAAGCTGACCTACGTCCGGGTGTACTCGGGCAAGGTCGACTCCGGCGCGCAGGTCATCAACTCGACCAAGGGCAAGAAGGAGCGGCTGGGCAAGCTGTTCCAGATGCACTCCAACAAGGAGAACCCGGTCGAGTCGGCGTCCGCAGGCCACATCTACGCGGTGATCGGCCTCAAGGACACCACCACCGGTGACACCCTGAGTGATCCGAACAACCAGATCGTGCTGGAGTCGATGACATTCCCCGATCCCGTGATCGAGGTCGCCATCGAGCCCAAGACCAAGAGCGACCAGGAGAAGCTGAGCCTCTCCATCCAGAAGCTCGCCGAAGAGGATCCCACCTTCAAGGTGCACCTGGATCAGGAGACCGGCCAGACCGTCATCGGCGGTATGGGCGAGCTGCACCTGGACATCCTGGTGGACCGCATGCGCCGCGAGTTCAAGGTCGAGGCCAACGTCGGCAAGCCGCAGGTGGCCTACAAGGAAACCATCAAGCGCGCCGCCACCAACGTCGAGTTCACGCACAAGAAGCAGACCGGCGGTTCGGGGCAGTTCGCGAAGGTCCTCATCAACCTCGAGCCGTTCACCGGCGAGGATGGTGCGACCTACGAGTTCGAGAACAAGGTCACCGGTGGCCGCATCCCGCGTGAGTACATCCCCTCGGTGGATGCCGGTGCGCAGGACGCCATGCAGTACGGCGTGCTGGCCGGCTACCCGCTGGTCAACGTGAAGGTCGTGCTGCTCGACGGTGCGTACCACGACGTCGACTCGTCGGAAATGGCCTTCAAGATCGCCGGCTCCCAGGTGCTGAAGAAGGCTGCCGCCATGGCGCAGCCGGTGATCCTGGAACCGATCATGGCCGTCGAGGTCACCACCCCAGAGGACTACATGGGTGACGTGATCGGCGACCTGAACTCCCGCCGTGGTCAGATCCAGGCCATGGAGGAGCGCAGCGGTGCGCGCGTCGTCAAGGCGCAGGTTCCGCTGTCGGAGATGTTCGGCTACGTCGGCGACCTCCGGTCGAAGACGCAGGGCCGGGCTAACTACTCCATGGTGTTCGACTCGTACGCCGAAGTTCCGGCGAACGTGTCGAAGGAGATCATCGCGAAGGCGACGGGTCAGTGAACGAAGTGAACGGCTCCATCGGGACCGTCCAGTAATCCTGGCCCGCCGACTTGGCGGACCACAACTGAAAACATCAAAACTGCTTTAGCAAGCACCAACAAGTCCAGGAGGACACAGAAGTGGCGAAGGCGAAGTTCGAGCGGACGAAGCCGCACGTCAACATCGGGACCATCGGTCACGTTGACCACGGCAAGACCACGCTGACTGCAGCAATCACCAAGGTTCTGCACGACAAGTACCCGGAGTTGAACGAATCGCGCGCATTCGACCAGATCGACAATGCGCCCGAGGAGCGTCAGCGCGGTATCACCATCAACATCTCCCACGTGGAGTACCAGACCGAGAAGCGTCACTACGCGCACGTCGACGCCCCCGGTCACGCTGACTACATCAAGAACATGATCACCGGTGCCGCCCAGATGGACGGCGCGATCCTGGTGGTCGCCGCCACCGACGGTCCCATGCCGCAGACCCGCGAGCACGTGCTGCTCGCCCGCCAGGTCGGCGTCCCCTACATCCTGGTGGCGCTGAACAAGGCCGACATGGTCGACGACGAGGAGCTCCTGGAGCTCGTCGAGCTGGAGGTCCGCGAACTGCTGGCCGCCCAGGAATTCGACGAGGAAGCTCCGGTCATCAAGGTGTCCGCACTCAAGGCCCTCGAGGGTGACCCGCAGTGGGTCAAGAGCGTCGAGGATCTGATGGACGCCGTCGACGAGTCGATCCCGGACCCGGTCCGCGACACCGACAAGCCGTTCCTCATGCCCGTCGAGGACGTCTTCACGATCACCGGCCGCGGCACCGTGGTCACCGGTCGTGTCGAGCGTGGCGTGATCAACGTGAACGAGGAAGTCGAGATCGTCGGCATCAAGCCGACCGTCACCAAGACCACGGTCACCGGTGTGGAGATGTTCCGCAAGCTGCTCGACCAGGGCCAGGCCGGCGACAATGTCGGTCTGCTGGTTCGTGGCGTCAAGCGCGAGGACGTCGAGCGCGGCCAGGTCGTCGTGAAGCCCGGCACCACCACCCCGCACACCGAGTTCGAGGGCAGCGTCTACATCCTGTCCAAGGACGAGGGCGGCCGGCACACGCCGTTCTTCAACAACTACCGCCCGCAGTTCTACTTCCGCACCACGGACGTGACCGGCGTGGTGACCCTCCCCGAGGGCACCGAGATGGTGATGCCCGGTGACAACACCGACATCTCCGTCAAGCTGATCCAGCCCGTGGCCATGGACGAGGGCCTGCGGTTCGCGATCCGTGAAGGTGGCCGCACCGTCGGCGCCGGCCGGGTCACCAAGATCATCAAGTGATCTTCGTTCGGCGACCGATGCAGGGCGCAGCCCTGAGGAGGAGCCGGACAAGTTAGGCACAGCAGTTCCGCGAAGCGGCGCTCACCTTCGGGTGGGCGCCGCTTTCGTTTGTCCGAAACCGGTGTTGCACCGGTGGTAGGCTTCGGCATCCACAACGGGGTGGGGCCATGGACGACGACGATTATCAGCAGCCGGCATACCCGCCGTCGGTCTTGTTCGGCGGCGCGGCGCTGCTGGCTGTGCTCGGTGGAATCGTCGCGTCGGTGCTGATGGTGAGCGCGGCGAGCGTCGACATCCACCGTTCACACCCGACGCCCGGTGGCCAACCGGCCGCCTACCCGGCGTCCCCGGCTCCCGTCCGGCCTTCGGCGCCGGCAGAGCCCGCGGGTCAGAACAGTCTCGACGCGTTCGTCAGCCGATTGGCACCCCAATTACCGGGCCTGGACCAGCTACTGCAAAGCCCCTGAACAGAGCTGTCGGAAGCATCGTCGCAGACTGCAACAAGTGGTCCCAACCGGGTGTCGCGGAGTTAGTCTGATCGCGACATTGCTGGCCGAGAAGGGGTGTGCCAAATGTTCGGGCGGTATATCAAAGCGCAATTGACCGTACTGCTGTTCGGCGGCCTCGTCGGCCCGATCTTCCTGATCGTCTACTTCGCCCTCGGACCGTTCGCGCGGCCGTACATCGGCTGGATGTTCTGGGTGGGCCTGTTGATCACGGCGGGTGACGTGCTCGCCGCCCTGTGGCTGACCAATGCCGGGATGAAGTCGGCGGCCAAGCATGACGAGCTGAACCAGCGCGGTGTCCTGGTGCTGGCGCAGATCACCGGCATCTCGGATACCTCGTGGTTCGTCAACGACCAACAGATGATCAAGGTGAACCTCCACTTCGAGGTGCCCGGCTATCCGGGTTTCGACACGCAGGAAACCATGGCGTCGAGCCCCACCCGCATGCAGATCCTCAACGCCCACAAGTTGGTCGCGCTCGTCGAGCCAGGCACCCTGAAATACGAAATCGATTGGAATGCCAGCGCTTTGATCGCCGGCGTGGTGCCAGCTCAGTTCACGTTTGCCGAGGACAACAAGACCTACGACCTGCGGGGGCAGGCCGGCCCGCTGATGGACATCATGCAGATCCTGCGCGCCAACGGCGTGCCGATGAACGGCACCATCGACATCCGATCCAATCCTGCTGTGCGCCAGCAGGTGATGGCCGTCGTCCGGCGGGCGGCCACCGGGCAGCCGGGGGCCGGCGCCCCGCCGCAGGGCACGCAGCCCGCCGCCACCCCGCCGCCGATGCCGGAAGTGTCGACCGCGCAACGCCTTCAGGAGCTCGAGACGCTGAGGGCGACCGGTTCCATCACCGAGGCCGAATACAGCGCCAAACGGCAGCAGATCCTGGCCGACCTCTAGCTGAAGGTCGTTGCATGACCTGCCCGATCATCCGCGACCCGGTCGCGTACCGAGTTGACTCGGACCCTGCATTCCGGTCACCGGCCGGTATTTAGAACACGTTCCAGTTCTCTTGCTAGCCTGGCGTGAGCTGACTGAAAGGACCATTGATGACAACATCGTCGGGGACGCTCGAGGGGCGAGTGGCGTTCGTCACCGGTGCCGCGCGAGGCCAGGGCCGCGCCCACGCTGTACGGCTGGCACGCGAAGGCGCCGACGTGATCGTCTCCGACATCTGCGCCTCGGTCAGTGACACCATTCCCTATCCTGGAACGACCCCTGAGGACCTCAACGAGACGGTCCGGTTGGTGGAGGCCGAGGGCCGCAAGGTCCTGGGACGCGAAGTCGACGTCCGCGACGACGCCGCGGTACGCCAGCTGGTGGCCGACGGCGTCGAACAGTTCGGCAGGCTCGACATCCTGGTCGCCAACGCCGGTGTGCTGTCCTGGGGCCGGTTATGGGAGTTGACCGACGAACAGTGGAACACCGTCATCGACACCAACCTCACCGGGACCTGGCGCACGTTACGTGCCGTCGTCCCGGCGATGATCGAGGCCGGCAACGGCGGCTCGATCATCGTGGTGAGTTCGTCGGCAGGGGTGAAGGCCACCCCGGGCAACAGCCACTACGCCGCGTCGAAGCACGGGCTGACCGCCCTGACGAACTCGCTCGCGTTGGAAGCCGGCGAGTACGGCATCCGGGTCAACTCCATTCACCCGTATTCGGTGGCCACCCCGATGACCGAAAACGACGCCATGCTGGGAGTTTTCGGCGCTCACCCGAGCTATCTGCACGGCTTCGCCCCGATGCCCTACCTTCCGGTGGGCCAGAACGCGACCGGCAAACGGTCCGACTTCATGAACGTCGACGAGGTCGCCGACGTAGTGGTGTGGCTGGCCGGTGACCAATCCGCCACCCTGTCGGGTTCGCAGATCAGTGTCGACCGCGGTGTGATGAAGTACTAGCCTGCCTGCGCCAGCACACTTGCGAACTGCCCAACCGCCCAATCGATCTCCTCGGCGGTGATCACCAGCGGGGGAGCGAACCGCAACGTCGACCCATGAGTGTCCTTGACCAACACTCCGCGTTCGGCGAGGGCCAGGCTGAGTCGCTTGCCTGTCCCGAGGTGTTCGTCGATGTCGACGCCGGCCCACAGTCCCATGCCGCGGACCGCGAGCACCCCGTGGCCGATCAACGATCGCAACCGGGCATGCAGGTGCAGGCCGAGTTCGGCTGAGCGGGATTGGAATTCACCGCGCCGCAGGATGCCGACCACGGTGGAACCGATCGCCGCGGCCAGCGGATTGCCGCCGAACGTCGATCCGTGCTCACCGGGATGAAGGACCCCGAGGATGTCGCGGTCGGCCACCACCGCGGACAGCGGAACCACGCCGCCGCCGAGTGCCTTGCCGAGCAGATAGACATCGGGCACCACACCCCAATGGTCACAGGCGAAGGTGTGGCCGGTGCGGGCCAGGCCGGACTGGATCTCGTCGGCGATCAGCAGGACATTGCGCCTGCTGCACAGTGCGCGCAACCGGGGCAGATAGTCGTCGGGCGGGACGATGATCCCGGCCTCGCCCTGAATCGGCTCGATGAGCACGGCGACGGTGTGGTCGTCGATCGCCGCTTCGACCGCATCGGCGTCGCCGAACGGCACCGACCGGAAGCCGGGGGTGAACGGGCCGAAGCCGCCGCGGGCGGTGTCATCGGAGGAGAAGCTGACGATGCTGATCGTGCGTCCGTGGAAGTTGTTGTCCGCGACTACGACATTCGCCACACCGGCGGGGACACCCTTGACGTCGGTGCCCCACTTGCGCGCGATCTTGAGGCCACTTTCCACTGCCTCGGCGCCGCTGTTCATCGGCAGCACCATGTCCTTGCCGCACAGCCCGGCCAGCGTGGCGCAGAACGGGCCGAGCTGATCGGAGTGGAAGGCCCGGCTCACCAACGTCACGGCGTCGAGCTGGCGGTGGGCGGTGGCGACGATCTCGTCGTTGTGATGGCCGAAGTTCACCGCCGAATACGCCGCGAGACAGTCCAGGTAGCGGCGGCCCTCGACGTCGGTGATCCACGCGCCGCGGGCATGGGAGGCCACCACCGGAAGTGGCGAATAGTTGTGCGCGGCATAGGCGTTGTCCAGTGCGATTGCTTCGGCGGTGGCGCCGGTGACGGTGTCGGCCATGGTCATGAAAACACCTCCAGCGTGCAGCATTTCACCGAACCGCCGCCCTTCAGCAGCTCGGAGAGGTCGACACCGATCGGGTGGAAGCCGGCCCGGTGGAGTTGTTCGGCGAAGCCGGTGGCCTGCGCGGGGTACACCACGTGCTTACCGTCGGACACCGCGTTGAGCCCCAGCACATAGGCATCGGCACTCGCCACTTCGATGGCATCGGGAAAGAGCCGGCGCAACTGGGCTCGGGCGTCGTCGGTGAACGCCGACGGGTAGTAGGCGATCGTCGTGTCGTCGAGCACCGTCAAGGCGGTATCGAGATGGTAGAACCGAGGATCGACGAGTTCCAGCGAGATCACCGGCATGCCGGTCAGCGTGCCCACCTCGGCGTGCGCGTGCAGATGCGTGCGAAATCCGGTGCCTGCCAGAATCATTGATCCGACGACCAGCAGGTCGCCCTGGCCCTCGTTGACATGGCGGGTGGCTACCGGATCATGCCCGTGCTGGCCCATCCAGGCGGCATATGCCACCGACTCACCGTGCCGCTCCGCATGTTTGAAGCGGGCGACGATGGCGGTCCCGTTGATGATCAGTCCGGCGTTGGCGGCGTACACCATGTCCGGAAGGCCCGGTACCGGCTCGACGAGGTCCACGGTGTGGCCGAGCCGGCGATACGTGTGGCGCAGATGTTCCCACTGGGCGAGTGCCAACTCGACGTCGACGGGCGTGCTGGTGTCCATCCACGGGTTGATGGCGTACTCGACGGTGAAGTACGTCGGTGGGGTCATGGCGTAGTGGCGGAGTCGCTGGCTGCGCGGTGTCCTCGTCGACCCGACGGCGACATCGGGGGATATCGTCATGAATTAACCATAGAAGTGCATTTTGACGCAATCAATCGATAAATATTGCGCGTCTATGAACGATCTAT
Source organism: Mycolicibacterium aromaticivorans JS19b1 = JCM 16368 (assembly GCF_000559085.1). Classification (NCBI taxonomy): domain Bacteria; kingdom Bacillati; phylum Actinomycetota; class Actinomycetes; order Mycobacteriales; family Mycobacteriaceae; genus Mycobacterium; species Mycolicibacterium aromaticivorans. Next base: position 3,659,606 of record NZ_JALN02000001.1, read on the forward strand.
TGCGTCACCGCTAACATTGCGGTGATCTGTTGTGTGCGGGCGAAGGGGCTGCCGAATGGACCGGTTGGACGACACCGACGAGCGGATCCTCGCCGAGCTCGCCGAGCACGCCCGAGCCACCTTCGCCGAGATCGGGGAACGGGTGAACCTGTCGGCTCCAGCGGTGAAGCGGCGGGTCGACCGGATGCTCGACGCCGGGGTGATCCGCGGGTTCACCACGGTCATCGATCGCAGCGCCGTGGGCTGGAACACCGAGGCCTACGTGCAGGTGTATTGCCACGGCACGATCGCGCCAGATCGGTTGCGCGCGGCCTGGATTGACATTCCCGAGATCATCAGTGCCGCCACCGTGACGGGAACGTCGGACGCCATCCTGCATGTGCTCGCTCGCGATATGCGACACCTGGAGGCGGCGCTGGAACGCATCAGGTCGAGCGCCGACATCGAACGGAGCGAGAGCATCGTGGTGTTGTCCAACCTGATTGACCGGTCACCCGCCTAACTGGTCGGTTGGCGCAGGCTGGCGAGCACTTGGCGACGGCGATCGTGTAAGAACACCACGTGAGCACGAGCGAAAACGGCATCCTCATCGTCGGTGGCGGCCTGGCCGCCACCCGCACCGCTGAGCAATTGCGCAAGTCGGAGTACACCGGCCCGGTCACCATCGTCAGCGACGAGGTGCATCTGCCGTATGACCGCCCGCCGCTGTCGAAGGACGTGCTGCACGCCGACCTCGACGATGTCGCACTCAAGCCCGCCGAGTTCTACGCCGAGAACGACATCACCCTGCGGTTGGGCAGCGCGGTCACGTCGCTGGACACCGCCGCCCGGACCGTGACCCTCGCCGACGGCTCGGTGCTGGGGTACGACGAGCTGGTCATCGCCACCGGCCTGGTGCCCAAGCGCATCCCGTCGTTCCCCGATCTCGACGGCATCCGGGTCCTGCGGTCGCTCGACGATGCGCTGGCGCTGCGCGCCCATGCCGGGTCCGCACGGCAGGCGGTGATCATCGGCGCCGGTTTCATCGGCTGCGAGGTCGCGGCGAGCCTGCGCAAACTCGGCGTCGAGGTGGCGTTGGTCGAGCCGCAGCCGGCTCCGCTGGCCTCGGTGCTCGGCGAGCAGGTCGGAAACCTGGTGACCCGCCTGCACCGGGCCGAAGGAGTCGATGTGCGCCCCGGCATCGGCGTGGCCGAGGTGCGTGGCGAGAACGGCCATGTGACCGCAGTCGTGTTGTCCGACGGCAGCGAGCTGCCCGCCGACCTCGTCGTGGTGGGCATCGGCTCGCGCCCGGCCACCGACTGGCTGGAGGGCAGCGGCCTGGCTGTCGACAACGGTGTGGTGTGCGACGAGGCCGGTCGCACCAGTGCTGCCGGTGTGTGGGCGCTCGGTGACGTCGCGTCCTGGCGCGACGCCGCCGGACATCAAGCCCGCGTTGAACATTGGAGCAATGTGGCCGAGCAGGCCCGGGTCATCGTGCCGTCGATGCTGGGGCAGGAGGCCCCGTCGGTGATCGTGGTGCCCTACTTCTGGAGCGACCAGTACGACGTGAAGATCCAGTGCCTCGGAGAGCCGGAGGCCACGGACACGGTGCACATCGTCGAGGACGACGGCCGCAAATTCCTGGCCTTCTACGAGCGCGACGGCGTGGTGGCCGGGGTGGTCGGCGGCGGTATGCCGGGCAAGGTCATGAAGACCCGCGCCAAGATCGCATCAGGCGCCCCGATCGCCGACGTCCTGCCCGCGTCCTAGAACTCGCCGAGGTAGAACCGCCCACCCTGGTCGTCGGTGCACTCCGCCATCAGCCCGTACGGCTGAGGGGCTGGTTCGGTGAGTACCGACCCGCCTGCCTCGCGCACTCGGTCGACGGCCGCGTCGATATCGGACACCGTCCACATCGGCACTGTGCTCGGCGTGTGCGAGCCGCCGGCAGCGCCGGACATCGGGTGCGCGTTCTGCACCGCCCAGCCGTCGTCGACCCGACCGCGTCCGAACGTCCATCCCAGTACCCGGCCGTAGAACTCGCGGAAGGCCGCCGAGTCGCCTGCCTCGTAGGTGACGTAGGACAGCTCGCCGGGGCCCGCGCCGTTGAGCAGCGGTCGACGTTGACCCGGCTGCGGTCGATAGATCGCGAACGCGGCGCCCTGGTTGTCGTCGGCCTCCAGCAGAGTGCCGACCACCGATTCGCGCGACGCGCCCACCCGCCCGCCGGAGGCGATGATCGCGGCGCGCGCCTCATCCACGTCGTCCACCGCGTAGCAGCAGAACAGCGTGGTGCGCGCGGACGGCGAGAAGTCAATAGCCTCAATGGTATTGGTCACCCGACCGGATGGGTCGCACTCCCACCCCAGCACGTGGGAGTAGAAGGCGGCCGCGCGGGCGATGTCCGGGCTGTGCACCGACACGTAGCCGATGTCGCCGTGCCGGATCGGCTCGCGCACCGGTCCGCTGAGCATCCACCGATGGCCGAAGGGGTCGCGGATGGTGGCGGTGCGCGCGCCGTGTCCTTCGTAGGGTTCGCGTTGTACCTCGGCGCCCTGGGCCCTGGCGCGGGACAGGGCGGCGTCGGTGTCAGCGACGTCCACCATCAGGCTCACCGAATTGACGCCGCTCGCCGGCGCCTGCAGTCCGAGGTCGGCGAACTCGTCGGCCAGGTACAGAACGCCGCCGCTCATCGCCAATTCGGCATGGCCGATGCGTCCGTCGCCCATCACGATCGGATCGCCGATCAATTCCGCACCGAAGGCGTCGCGATACCAGTCGATCGCGGCACGGGCGTCGGCCACCGTCAGGTATGGCAGCGCGGCGGGGCGGGGGTTCCCGGGCTGGTTCGCCTGCTCGTTCAATTCGGCAACTGCTGCCGCGGTGCCGCTCATGGTGACTCCTCGGGTGTTCGCGGGTAAGGACAAGGCAGACTCCAGCCGCGCCCGCAACTCGGCCGCAAAAGACGGATCCGGTTGCACGGGAAGGTCTTCGGTGGTCAAGACGCGCAAGGGATCGGTCATGAGACACCTCCTTCCGGGTAGAGCTTCCTGAAGGCGCGCCGGGCGCGGACCAGTAACGCCTCGGTGGCGTGCACGCTGCGTCCGATCAACTCCGCGCACTCCGGAACCGAGCAGTCGTCCATGTAGCGCAGTGCGAGCACCACCCGGTGAGGTTCGGGGAGTCGTGCGAGCACGCTCTCGGCGACGATCCGGTCCAGTTGGGCGTCCCAGTCGTCGGCCGCTTCGCCCTCGGGCACGTCGGCGACGGCCACCGTGGGGCGGGCTGAACGACGCCGGTAGTGATCGGCCAGTTTGTGCCGAGCCACCCCGAGTAGCCACGGGACCGCCAGCGGCGGTGGCGCGGCCCGCCGGGCGGCATCCATCGCCGCGAGGAACGTCTCCGACGTGAGATCCTCGGCGGTGGCCTGATCGCCGCACCGGCGGACGAAGTAGCCGTAGACGACCGGAAGCGCGTCGTCGTAGAGCTCTAGCAGCCGGTACGGAGCATCGGGAGGTTCCGGATCCGCACTCACATCGTTATCGTCGTCGCGCAGGCCCGAACTCCGACGGGTCCGGCGCAACTTTTTTATGACACGCGGGGGTCAGCGCCCGTCGAGGTCGTCGAGTCCGTGCGCGACGACGTCGAAGGCATCGCCGATCGCCTGCGGCAGCGAGACGGCCTCGTTGGCCAGCCAGTACTCGTAGGCCGACAGGGCGACCCCGAGCATCAGCCAGGCGACCGACTGGGGAACCAGGTCGCCGGGCTTGCCGCCGGTTCGTGCGGACACGAAATCCGCGACCACGCCCCGCCAGCCGGCGTACATGGTCATCGAATGCGCCTGCAGTTCGGCAGTCTCCAGGATCACCCGCATCCGTTGTCGGTGCCGTTCGGTCTCCGAGGGGTCAAAAGTGTTGAATGCCAACAATGCCGACCGCAGCGCCGGGCTGATCGCCTCGGTGTCGGCGACCCGGTCGAACAGGTCGCGGAAGTGCTGCAGGTGGGCGTCGAAGTCACCCCAGGGGATCGCGTTCTTCGACGGGTAGTACCGGAACAGGGTGCGCCGGGCGATACCCGATGCCGCCGCCACGTCGTCGACGCTGACCGAGCCGAACCCGTAATTGGCGAACAGGTCGAGGGCGACGTCGGTGATGTGGTCCTGCGTGGTGGACCTGCGCCGCCCCACCCGGGCGCTCGGAGAACCCCCAGAACCAGTCGTCATCGACCCGCCCTTTCTTTTCGGCACTCGATGCCATATTCTTGCGATCTCGATCACAATTGTCGAGAACCTGGGCCGACGAAAGGGTGCTTTTCATGGAGCCGAGCCAAGCAACCGAAACCGAAACCGAACTCGTGACCGAGACGCTGGTCGAAGAGGTTTCCATCGACGGGATGTGCGGGGTCTACTGACCGTGCCCGCCCACGCTGTGGGCGATCCGGCTGTGGCCGGGTCGGCCTTCGACCCGGCACTCAGCTGGCGCCTGCATCCGCAGGTGGCCGTGCGACCGGAACCCTTCGGCGCATTGCTGTACCACTTCGGCACCCGGAAGCTGTCGTTCCTGAAGAACCGCACCATCTTGGCCGTCGTGAATTCACTGCCCGAGCACCCCGACGCGCGCTCCGCCTTGCGAGCCGCGGGAGTGGACGAGTCCGCCGAGGCGCCGTACCTGCATGCGTTGAGCGTGCTGGTGACCTCGAACATGTTGACCTGCAAGGATTCCCAATGACTTCGGTAGCACCGGTACCCCGGCTGATCGAGCAGTTCGAGCGCGGTCTCGACGCCCCGATCTGCCTGACTTGGGAGTTGACGTACGCCTGCAACCTGGCGTGCGTGCACTGCCTGTCGTCGTCCGGCAAGCGCGACCCCCGCGAGCTGTCCACTCGCCAGTGCATGGACATCATCGACGAGCTCGAGCGCATGCAGGTCTTCTACGTCAACATCGGTGGCGGCGAACCCACTGTGCGCCCGGACTTCTGGGAGCTGGTGGACTACGCCACCGAGCACCACGTCGGGGTCAAGTTCTCCACCAACGGCGTGCGCATCACCCCCGAGGTGGCCGCGCGATTGGCCGCGAGCGACTACGTCGACGTGCAGATCTCCCTCGACGGCGCCACCGCGGACGTCAACGACGCCGTGCGCGGACCCGGCTCGTTCGAGATGGCCACCCGGGCGCTGGAGAACCTGGCCGCCGCCGGGTTCACAGACGCCAAGATCTCCGTGGTGGTCACCCGCCACAACGTCGACCAGCTCGATGAATTCAAAGCTCTCGCTGACCGCTACGGCGCGACCTTGCGCATCACGCGGCTGCGCCCTTCCGGGCGTGGTGCCGACGTGTGGGACGAACTGCACCCCACCCCCGAGCAGCAGGTGACGCTCTACAACTGGCTGGTCGCCAAGGGCGAGGGAGTGCTGACCGGAGACTCGTTCTTCCACCTGTCCGGCCTTGGCGCACCCGGTGCGCTGTCAGGTTTGAACATGTGCGGCGCGGGCCGGGTGGTCTGCCTGATCGACCCGGTCGGCGATGTCTACGCCTGCCCGTTCGCGATCCACGACCGCTTCCTGGCCGGGAACGTGGTGCGCGATAACGGTTTCGACAACGTGTGGAAGAACGCCCCGCTGTTCCGCGAACTGCGCGAGCCGCAGTCGGCCGGTGCCTGCGGCAGCTGCGGGCACTACGACGCGTGCCGGGGCGGCTGCATGGCCGCGAAGTTCTTCACCGGGCTGCCGCTGGACGGTCCCGACCCGGAGTGCGTCGAGGGCTACGGGGTGCCAGCCCTGGCGACCGAGCGGGACAAGCCCCGCCCCAGCGCCGACCACTCCCGGGGCAAGCCGATCCTGCTGACCCTGTCCACCCGGCCGCCGGCCAAGCCCTGCAACGAAAGTCCGATCTAGTCATGGCACGCGACACCTGGTTCGAAACCGTCGCCATCGCGCAGCAGCGCGCCAAGAAGCGTCTCCCCAAGTCTGCGTACGGCGCACTCATCGGTGGCAGTGAGAAGGGCCTCACGGTCAACGGCAACAACGAGGCCTTCAACGAGCTCGGCTTCGCCCCGCATGTCATCGGCGCTCTTGAAAAGCGGGACATGGCAACGACGGTGATGGGCCAAGAGGTTTCGGTGCCCGTGCTGATCTCACCGACCGGGGTGCAGGCCGTGCACCCTGACGGGGAAGTGGCCGTCGCCCGCGCCGCCGCGGGCCGGGGCACCGCGATGGGCCTGTCATCGTTTGCCAGCAAGCCGATCGAAGAAGTCGTCGCGGCGAACCCGAAGACGTTCTTTCAGATCTACTGGCTGGGCGACCGGGATGCCATCGCCGCCCGCGCCGAGCGCGCCCGGGCCGCCGGGGCCGTCGGGCTCATCGTGACCACCGACTGGAGCTTCAGCCACGGGCGGGACTGGGGCAGCCCCAAGATCCCGGAAAAGATGGACCTCAAGACCATGATCAAGATGAGTCCCGAGGTTCTGACCAAGCCGAGCTGGTTCTACCAGTGGGCCAAGACTCTGCGCCCACCCGCCCTGTCGGTGCCGAACCAGGCAGGCCGGGGTGAGGCCGGTCCGGCGTTCTTCGACGCCTACGGCCAGTGGATGGGCACGCCCCCGCCCACCTGGGACGACATCGCCTGGCTGCGCGAGCTGTGGGGCGGACCGTTCATGCTCAAGGGTGTCATGCGGATCGATGACGCCAAACGCGCTGTGGACGCTGGCGTTTCGGCGATCTCGGTGTCCAACCACGGTGGCAACAACCTGGACGGCACCCCGGCGTCGATCCGGGCGCTGCCGGCCATCGCGGACGCGGTCGGCGACCAGGTCGAGGTGCTGCTGGACGGCGGTGTCCGCCGGGGCAGCGACGTCGTCAAGGCGTTGGCGCTTGGCGCCCGCGCGGTCATGATCGGCCGTGCCTACCTCTGGGGTCTGGCCGCCAACGGTCAGGCGGGTGTGGAGAACGTCCTCGACATCCTGACCGGTGGCATCGACTCGGCTCTGCGCGGGCTGGGGAAGGCGTCGGTTCACGACCTGACGGCCGAGGACATCTTGGTGCCGGACGGCTTCATCCGGGCGCTCGGAGTGCCCGGTGGCGGGACGCACTGAACCCGCCATAACCTAGCCTCTGGTGCTGGCGTGACTGACGGGACGACGGTGACGGCCCCTGGTGGGCGCCACCGTCCCGATTGCGAAAGAAATCCGTCTTCTCCTCGAACAATTGGCGCACAGCAGGTGAATTCGGCCTACCATCGGCGCGTGGCTTTCCGGAGCGAGCTGGGCAACTCGACATCGAGTCAGCTTCGCGATATCTCGCCAACGATCTTGATCCCGGTCGGTTCGACCGAGCAGCACGGCCCGCACCTGCCGCTCGATACCGACACCCGCATCGCCGCCGCGGTGGCCCGGGCCGCTACCGAGGACCTCAACGGTTCCGGCCATGATCAGTTTCTGCTCGCGCCCGCGATCGCCTATGGTGCGTCCGGCGAGCACGAGGGCTTTGCCGGGACGGTGTCGATCGGCACCGCGGCGCTGACGACCGTGCTGGTCGAGTACGGCCGTTCGGCGTGTGGTTGGGCGCGACGGCTCGTCTTCGTCAACGGTCACGGCGGCAATGTAGAAGCCATGCGCTCGGCGGTGCGTCTGCTGCGCGCCGAGGGCCGTGACGCGGCCTGGTGCGCGTGTGTCGCCGAGGGCGGAGATGCCCACGCCGGTCATACGGAAACATCTGTATTGCTACATATTTCGCCGGCGGACGTCCGTACCGACTCCTGGTGTAGCGGGAACAGGGCTCCACTGGCTACCCTTTTGCCGCAGATGCGTCTCGGGGGGGTGGCCGCGGTGAGTGAGGTGGGGGTGCTTGGTGACCCGACGACGGCGACTCGGGTCGACGGTGAGCGCATCTTCACGCAGATGGTCGCCAATTGTTCGCAACGCGTCGGCCGGTGGCGACCGGCCGACGACGGGATGCTGATATGACCCAGCCGCGGTTGCCCGACGGCTTCGCGGTACAGGTCGATCGTCGGGTGCGCACACTCGCCGAGGGCTCGGCCCTGCTCGGTGGTTCTCCGACCCGGTTACTGCGCCTGGCGCCGGCGGCCCAGACCTTGCTGGACGGCGGCCGCCTCGAGGTGCGCGACGCGGTGAGCGCCCAGTTGGCCCGCACCCTGCTCGACGCCACCGTCGCCCACCCCCGCCCCGCGGGCGGTCCATCGCACCGTGACGTCACCGTGGTGATTCCGGTGCGTAACAACCCCTTTGGGCTTTATCGGTTGATCATGTCTCTGCGTGGAATGCGGGTGGTGGTCGTCGACGACGGTTCTGAGATGCAGGTTCAGCCCGACGATTTCGCGGGCGCGCGCTGCGACGTCGAGGTGGTGCGGCACGCGCGCAGCAAGGGGCCGGCGGCTGCTCGTAACACCGGGCTTGCTGCTTGCACAACAGATTTCGTTGCCTTCCTGGACTCCGATGTCGTGCCGCGCCGCGGCTGGCTCGAGGCGCTGCTGGGTCACTTCTGCGATCCCGCGGTGGCGCTGGTGGCCCCGCGCATCGTCGGGCTCGGGCACAGCGATCAACTGGTCGCCCGCTACGAGGCGGTGCGCTCGTCACTGGACCTCGGTGAGCGTGAGGCTCCGGTGATGCCCTATGGCCGGGTGTCCTACGTTCCCAGCGCGGCGATCATCTGTCGGCGTTCGGCACTGCTCGAGGTTGGAGGTTTCGACGAGACCCTGCGCTCGGGTGAAGATGTCGACCTGTGCTGGCGGTTGATCGAGTCGGGCTCCCGGCTGCGCTACGAACCGATCGCGTTGGTCGCCCACGAGCACCGCACTCAGATGCGAGATTGGCTGGGCCGCAAGGCGTTCTATGGTAGCTCGGCGGCTCCGCTGTCGATCCGGCACCCGGACAAGATGGCCCCCGTGGTGATCTCGGCGTGGAGCCTGTTGGTCTGGTTACTGATGGCTCTGGGCTCGGTGGGCGGCTATCTGGCCTCACTGGTGTTCGCTGGGGTGACCACCCGGCGCACCGCGAAGGCAATGCAGAACACCGACGCGGGCATGTCCGACGTGGTGGTCCTGGCTCTGCGCGGTATCGGCGCCGCGGCACTTCAGCTGTCGGCAGCGGTCTGCCGGCACTACTGGCCGCTGGCGTTGGTGGCGGCCCTGCTCTCCCAGCGGTGCAGGCAGGCGATCCTAGTGGCGGCGGTGCTCGACGGGGTGCAGGACTGGATCACCCGCAACCGCAGCACCGATGTCGAGGGCAAGCCGATCGGCCTGTTCGCCTACCTCCTGCTCAAGCGCCTCGACGATCTGGCCTACGGTGCCGGACTGTGGACGGGTGTCATCCGCGAGCGCACGCTGCGGCCACTGAAGCCGCAGATCAAAACCTGACTTGGTGGCCGACCACAGCACACGCAGCGACGTCCTGATCGTCGGTGCCGGCAGCGCCGGATCCGTGCTGGCCGAACGCCTCTCGGCGGACCCGACGTGCCGGGTCACCGTCGTCGAAGCCGGCCCCGGCCCGGACGAACCGGGTGTCCGGGACCTCACTCGCAACGGCCTGCAGCTGCCGATCGGCGCCGCGAGTCCGCTGGCTCAGCGCTATCGCACCCGACTCACCGACGATCCGGCCCGGGACGCCGATATCGTCCGCGGTGTGACGGTGGGCGGCTCCGGTGCGGTCAACGGCGGTTACTTCTGCCGGGCGCTGCCCGTCGACTTCGACGGACCTGCGCTGCCGGGCTGGTCATGGAGCGAGGTGATACCGCACTACCGGGCCATCCAGACCGATCTGGATTTCCCCGACCGCGCAGACGGTGGCCCCATCGCCATCCGGCGTACCAACGAACTTGTCGGCAGCACAGCAGCATTCGTCGACGCCGCCCGGGACGCCGGACTGCGCTGGTTGCCCGACCTCAACGCTGAGCCCATCGGGGAGAACTCGCCCCCCGGCATCGGGGCGGTGCCCCTGAACATTGTCGACGGTGTGCGCGGCGGCCCTGGCGCGGCCTTCCTGGAGCCGGCCGCCGCCCGCCCCAACCTGACCGTGCTGCCGCGCACCCGGGTCCTGCGTATCCGGCTTTCCGGCAGCCGCGCGGTCGGCGTCGAGACCGTCGGTCCGGACGGGCCGAGTGTGTTGGAGGCCGACCGGGTGGTGCTCTCGGCGGGTGCCATCTCCTCCGCGCAACTGCTCATGCTCTCGGGCATCGGACCCGCCGCGACCCTGCGCCGGCTTGGCATTGCGGTATCGGCCGACCTAGCTGTGGGGCGGCGGACCTGGGATCACCCGGAGTGGGTGCTGCCGACAACGTGGACCGTCGCCCCGCAGCGGCCGGTGCTCGAGGTGGTGCTGGTGATCGATGGCATCGAGATCCGGCCATACACAGGTGGTTTCATCGCCATGGTCGGCGACGGCACCGCCGGCCGTCCGGATTGGCCCCATCTCGGGGTGGCGCTGATGAACCCTCGGGCCGCTGGGCGCCTGTCCCTGCACTCCACCGACCCCATGGTCGCCCCGTCGATAGAGCACCATTACGACAGGGCGGGTGAGGATACCGCCGCGTTAAGGCACGGCTGCGAGTACGCCGTCGAAGTACTCGGAACCACAACGCAGCTTGGCGAGCCGATGTGGTCGACCTCCCAGCATCTCTGCGGCACGGCCCCGATGGGTCTGGACACCGACGAGCACGCCGTCGTCGATCCGCGGTGCCGAGTGCGGGGGATTGACCGTCTCTGGGTGGTGGACGGCTCAGTGCTGCCCCGCATCACCAGCCGTGGCCCCCACGCGACGATCGCGATGATCGGCCACCGCGCCGCCGAATTCGTCTCGGCGGGTTAACTTTCGGACCAGCCGGAATTGGCGTCCGTCACGGCCGGGAGCCCACAGCCCGATCAGCACCGCGGCGAGCGCGACGAGAATCGCGAGCACCACGATCGAGCTCTGCATTGCGTGCAGGAAGGCCGACTTGCTGATGTCGGCCACCTGAACGCCGGCCGGTCCCAGCCGGCTGGACACCGCCAGCGCTTCGGCCAGTGACCCACCGGCGGCCTGACGAACCGGCGGCGGGAACGCTGCCAGTTGGTCGCCGAGGCGGTGGGTGTATTGGCCGGCCAGCACCGAACCCGCCAGAGCGATGCCCAGCGCGGCACCGACTTCGCGGACTGTGTCGTTGACCGCCGATGCCACGCCCTGCTTGTCGTCGGGTGCAGCATTCATGATGGCCGAAGTGGTCGGTGCGGTGCACAGCCCCACCCCGGTGGCCAGCACCAGCAGCGGCCAGGCAAGGCTGAGGTAGGACGAGTCCACTCGCAGGGTCAGCAGACAGGCGAATCCGGCTGTCAGGAAGAGCAATCCGGTGGAGACGACCGTGCGCAACCCCAGCCGCGGCAGATACCACGACGAGGTCACGGACAGCACGGCCAGCGGGAATACCAGCGGGGTCAACGCCAACGCGGTTTGCAACGCCGAGTACCCCAAAATCAGCTGCGTGTACTGCATGACCAGGAACATGAACCCGAAGTTGGCCAGGAACAACACTGCGATCGCCGCCGCGCCGGTGGCGAAATCGGCTCGCCGGAACAAGGATACGTCGAGCAGCGGATGCGTTCGGTGTGGACCTCGAGTACGCCGAAGGCCACCGCCAGCGCCAGCCCCGCAGCCAGGCAGCAGATCACCAGCGGATCCGACCAGCCTCGTTGGGGCGCTTCGACGATGCCGAACACCAGTACCGCGACGGCGCCTGCGATCAGTGCCGCGCCGGGCCAGTCGAGCGGGGGAGTGGTCGCGTCGCGCGAATCGCTGACCGTCCAGGTCAGCGCGAACAGCAGCGCAGCTGCGCCGGCCAGCGCCCAGAAGATCGACTGCCACGGCCAAAAGTGCAGCAGCACACCAGAACCCAGCATTCCGAGAACCGCGCCGCTGCCGGCCACCGCTGCCCAGATCCCGACTGCCTTCGTGCGTTCCGACTTCGGATAGACGACCGTCAGAAGGGAGAGGGTGGCCGGCATGACGAACGCGGCCCCTGCTCCGGCGACCGCACGGGCGGCGATGATCTGAATCGGTGCATCGAGGAAGATCGGCGCCAGGGAAGCCAGCATGAAAATGGCCAGACCGATCAGCAGAGCACCGCGACGGCCGTAGCGGTCGCCGATGGCCCCGGCCGGGAGCAGTAGGCAGGCCAGCACCAGGGTGTAGCTGTCCACGACCCAGGTCAGCTGGGACTGGTTGGCCGACGTCGAGACGGCGATGTCGCCCAGCGCGGTATTGAGGGCGATCATCGAGGAGATCACCAGCGCCACGCCCAGGCAGGCGACGGTCAATGTCCATGTTCGCTGCCGAGTCGAGACGTTCCGGAGTCGGGTGTCGGTACCCTTGTCGGGCCGGATCAAGGTGTCCACACGGGGGCCCTTCTTTCGGTCGCAAGTCCAACTATGGGACTATCCGTCTCAAAAATATTCAAACGTGCTGACCGGCACCGGGGAGGATTCCATTCATGGCGAGCCGACGCAGCGACCCCAGACCTGCGCGCTCGCGCGCGCGGTTACTGGACGCCGCAACGGCATTGCTGCGCACCGGCGGCCCCAGCGCGGTCACCGTCGACGCCGTCACCCGCGGCGCCAACGTCGCGCGGGCAACTCTGTACCGGCATTTTCCCAGCGGGAACGATCTGCTGGCCGCGGCGTTCCACAGCCTCATTCCGCCCGCCCCGATGCCGCCGGAGACCGGGACGTTGCGGGAGCGCCTGCTCGCGCTGTTGCAGGCGCAGGCCGACCTCATCTCGGAGACCCCAGCCCTGCTGTCGGCGACCTACTGGCTGGCTCTGGGTCCGGACATGGAGCACCTGCCGGGCAAGGACGAGGGCTCGGACAGCCCGGAGGTCCGCACCCTGCGGGAGCGGGTCGCTCAGCAGTACGGCGCTCCGTTCGACGCGATCTTCGACAGTCCCGACGCCCGGCGTGAACTCGGCGAGGTCGACCGCGCGCAGGCCATCATGCTCTTGATCGGCCCACTGGTTGCCGGTCGGATCAGTACGCTCGCAGACTTCGATTACCGCGAGTGCGCCCGCGCTGCGGTGGACGGCTTTCTGGCCGTCCACCGGATCGGTGACATCACTTCAGCGAGTAGCGAATCGGCAGGCGCTTGAGGCCGCCGACGAAGGTGGTGGCCATGAGTTCGGGTTCGCCCGCGAGTTCGATGGACTTGATACGCGGGACGAGTTCGGTGAAGAAGCTGTTCATCTCCATGCGGGCCAGCGCTGCGCCCAGGCAGAAGTGCACGCCGTAGCCGAAGGACAGGTGCTTGTTGGGGTCGCGGCCGACGTCGAAGCGCATCGGGTCGGCGAAGACTTCTTCGTCGCGGTTGGCCGAGACATAGGACAGCAGTACGGCTTCGCCCTCGGCGATGGGGACACCGCGGACCTCGGTGTCGGCCTGGGCGGTGCGCATGAACTCCTTGACCGGAACGATGCAGCGGATCATCTCCTCGACCGCGGTGCCCATCAGGGACGGATCGTTCTGCAACCGCTGGAGCTCACCCGGGTTGCGGATGAGTTCCAGTAGCCCGCCGGCGATTCCGGCGCTGGTGGTGTCGTGGCCGGCGCTGGCGACGATGACGTAGTAGGAGGCGGTGTCCATGTCGGACAACGGTTCTCCATTGATCGTGGCGTTCGCGATCGCCGAGCTGAGATCCTCGGTGGGATGCTCGCGGCGCGAGGCGGTCAGCGCGTTGAAGTAGTTGAAGAAGTCCAGCAGCACCGCGAGCATGTCGTCGGTCTTGCCGCCGCGCTGGAACTCTTCGTCATCGCCGCCGAACATCTCCTGGGTGAGCTTGAGCATCCGCGGGAAATCCGACTCCGGCAGGCCCAGCAGCGACAAGATGATGTAGAGCGGAAAGTTGACCGCGATCTCCTGCACGAAGTCGAGCTCCGGTCCACGCTCGAGCATCTTGTCGACATAGATCTTTGCCAGCTCGTCACAGCGGGTCTTCAACGCGCGCATGGCTTTCGGGCGGAACCAGTCAGCGCCGATCTTGCGCATGTCGCGGTGCAGCGGGTCGTCCATGTGAATCAGCGTGCGCAGGCCGATCCCGGCTTCCATCTGTGCGCGCAACACGTCGTCGGCTTCGGCGATCGCCAGCAGCGGCCGCGGATCGTTGGTGAACAGGTCATTCTGACGTTCGATGTCCATGATGTCGGCGTGCTTGGTGATCGCCCAGAACGGCCGGTATCCCTCGGCCTCGACCCACGACACGGGGGCATGTGCACGCAGGTGAGCAAGCGATTCGTGCATCCGCTGCTCATCGGTGTAGCCCAGCGGACTGGCCAGAACCCGGGCCGCTTTGTCCATGATCCGTGGGGTCATCGGGTCTCCTCGCTCAACTCATACCAGAAACTTGACGGGTGTCAGGTTCCTAGTTTGGCGTGGATTCTTCCAGGTCGCAGGCAAATCGTGGGAATTGCCAGGTCATGGCTCGAGCGGCCCGCCGCGTAGGCTCGGTTCTCGTGCCACACCAATCGAGGAGCCGACGAGTGCACTGCGCAATGGTGCTGCTCATGGCCCTGGTCGTGGCCGCGTGCGCACGGAACAGCGGTGAGCCACAACGTCAGGTGGCCGCGCCCGCCGAGCCGGGGCCGGCGGTGGTGCAGACCGCGGCCGGTGCGCTGCGCGGCGTGGTGGCCCCGGGCTATCGGGTCTTCAACGGCATTCCCTACGCGGCCGCACCGGTGGGGCCGCTGCGCTGGCAACCGCCGCAGCCGGCGGCGCCGTGGCCCGGTGTGCGTGATGCCACCAAGCCGGGCCTGCGGTGCATCCAGGACACCACATATGACCCCGACTACGGGCGGCCCACCGGAGAGGACTGCTTGAACCTCAATGTTTGGACCCCTGATGGTGCGAGCCGCTCCCATCAGAAGCCGGTGATGGTGTGGATTCACGGTGGTGGCTTCCTCAACGGCAGTGCCGACATCTACGACGCGCGCTGGATGGCCACCCAGGGCGACATCGTCGTCGTCACCGTCAACTACCGACTGGGGACCCTCGGGTTCCTGGCGGATCCCGCGTTGAGCCCGGACGGCGATGTCGGCAACTACGGTCTGGCCGATCAACAGGCCTCGCTGCGGTGGGTTCGTGACAACATCGCCGAATTCGGTGGTGATCCAACCAAAGTCACGATCGCCGGTGAATCGGCGGGTGCGATGTCGGTGTGCGATCACCTGATCGCGCCCGAGTCGACAGGCTTGTTTCGCGCCGCGATCCTGCAGAGCGGACCCTGCCAGGCGCAGGCCGATCGGCCCACCGCGCAACAGGTCAGCGCCGAGTACGCGTCCGCGGCGGGATGCACCGATCCGGCCGCGGTGGCGGCGTGCTTGCGTGCGCTGCCGGCCGATGCCCTGCGACGCGCCCCGCTCTATGTCGGGCTCGGCCCCGACAAGCTGACCGGTCCCGTCACCGGTACCGACCGGTTGCCGGTTGACCCGATGATCGCGTTCGCCTCGAGTCGGGTGCCCCGGATGCCGGTCCTCGTCGGCAGCAACGGTGACGAGTTCGCGATGTTCGCCGCAATCCAGTACCTCAAGGAGCGGCAGCTGCCGCCTTACCCGCAGTTGATGGCGAAGACGTTCGGCCCCGACGCGGCCGCGGTCGCCGAGCGCTATCCGCTGGATCGGTACGGGGGCAGTGTGGGCCTGGCGTATTCCGCCGCGGTCACCGACAGCGTATTCGCTTGTCCCGCTGACCGAATCGCGTCCAGCCTTTCGCACACCGGGCCGGTGTACGCCTACGAGTTCAACGACCGCACGGCCCCGGCGCCCGACCCGCTGCGCGCGGCCCCGTTCCCGGTGGGGGCCAGTCACTCGCTGGAGTTGCGGTACCTGTTCGACGTAGGCGGCGCCCGGCCGTTGGACCCTGCGCAACGCGTGTTGTCCGACCAGATGGTCGCCTACTGGAGCCAGTTCGTGAAGACCGGCTCTCCCGAGGTGTCGGGGTTGCCGGTGTGGCCGGAGTTCGGCGCCGACGTGGCCACCGGCAAGCGGATATCGCTGCAGACCGGCGAATTGACGGTCACCACCGACTTCGGTTCGCGGCACCAGTGCCCGTTCTGGACCAGTCGCAGCGGTGCGCGCTAGCCGCTCCAGCGCGGGTGGGCCACCACGGCCAATGCTTCGGCGACATCGGCCGCCAGCGGCCTGCGGCGGTCTCCGCGATTCCTCACCCACTGCTGAAAGGCGAAATCCGCTGCTGCAAAGGATAATTGGACCAGCAGTCCGGGGCGCAAATCTTGGCTCGGGTCGGCGGTCATACGCGCAGCCACGAGCTGAATCATCTGTTCGCGGTCCGCGGTCGACAGCAGCGTCGCCCGGTCGAGCAACTCGGGTGCGGTGAGGATCGCCGCGCGCCAGTTCTCCAAATCGACGTCCTCGAACGACCCGACCCGGCTGACGATCGCGGCGGCCAGTGCGACGTCGGGTGACTCGTCGCGCGGACGACGCAGCAGCAGCGACGCGATCGCGGCATTGCCGCGCTGCACCGCTCCGAGCAGCAGATCCTCCTTGGTCGCGACGTGGCGGAAGAATGTTCGCGGTGACACCGATGCTTCGGCGGCGATGTCGTCGGTGGTGACGTTGCCGAATCCTCGTGCGGCGAAAAGCCGGTAGGCCGCGGCGTGGATATCGGCGCGCACCTGCGCCCGCTGCCGGTCCCGCAGTGTCGGCGGCCGCTCGGCGGGCGGGCTGCTCACCTGTAGGTTCCCATCCCGCCGTCGATGTTTATGGTCTGGGCGGTCATGTACGAGGCGTCGCGGCTGATCAGGAAGGCGACCACCGCGCCGATGTCGGCGTGGGTGTCGCCGATGCGGCGCAGCGGTACACCTTTGACGATCTTGTTGTAGATGTCGGGGTGTGCGTCGCTCCATCCTGCGACACCGTCGGAGTTGGCGAACGGGCACACCACGTTGACCCGGATGTTGTCGACACCCCATTCCAGCGCAGCGACTTTCGACATACCGCGAATCGCCTCTTTGGCGCCGGCGTAGGCCCCGAACGACTTCTGTCCGCCGGTGCCGCTGCCGGAGCCGAAGTTCACGATGGACCCGCCGCCGGCGGCTTTCAGCACCGGGTAGGCGGCCTGCATGAGGAAGAAGGTGGCGCGCGGACCGATGTCGAAGACGAGATCGTAGTCTGCCATGGTGATGTCGGTGAACGGTTTGGGTTCATCGGTGGCGATCGCGTTGTTGATCAAAGCGTCTATCCCACTGAACGATTCGACCGCGACGTCGATGATGTGCTGATAGCTGGAGTGGTCGCACAGGTCGGCGACCAGCGGGACGGCGTGCTGGTCATCGCGGAGGGCTCCGGCGACCCCGATCACCCCCGGGTCGCGGTCCACCAGCAGCACGGAGGCGCCGCGTTCGAGCAGCGCCGCGCTGATTCCGCGGCCGACGCCCCGGGCCGCCCCCGTGACGATCACCCGGTGACCGCTCAGCGATCCCGGATGCCAGTAGGTCGCGTCAGGGGACACCACGATGTAACTCCTCCGATGTGCGTGCAGTACCCGGGAACTCGATGAATTCCACTGGTGTTCCGTCAGGATCCCTGACGAAGAACATCCGAACTCCGGCGATGTCGAACGGAGCCTGATCCGGCGGGAAGCCGGCCGCCTGCACCTGCCGGTAGGTGAGGTCGAGGTCGGTGACTGACAGCGAAATATTCTGGTTGCCGATGAATGACCGCTTCGCCGGGCGGCTCGCTGTACCCAACGACAGCAGCTCGATCGTCACTCCGCCGATCACGCCGCCCACCACCCGGCCCTGGTTTCCGTCGCCGCCGCCGAGTGCATGGTCGAACGGCTCGCCGGCCATGGTCTGGTCGAACAACACATCCATGCCGAGCAGCCCCCGGTAGAACTCCAGCGCCCGGTCCATGTCGGTGACTCCGACCACCAGGTGCGAAAACCGAAGGTCTCGAAGGCTTTCCACGGTTACCCAGCCAGGTGGGGTGCGGCCCGGCCGGCAATCAGCGGCAGGTCGAGATACGTCTTGATGCCCGGGGCGGCTTCGCAAACATAGGGGATGGCGCTGATGCAGTGGTTGGCGGTGGCCACCACGCCCGGATTGCGCTTGAGGCCCTCCTCGACCGTTTCCGGTTGCAGCCCTTTGAAAGTCAGTGACACATCGCAGTCACCGGTGACCTCCACCTCGAAGCGTTCGCCTTTCTCGCCGAGCGTCCACGGCGGGTCGAGTTCCACGTCGCACATCAGCCAGTTCACCGCAGCCGTGACGACCGGCTCGTCGTCGACGATGGCCTGCCACTTGAAGCGCCGGGCGGCCACGGTGCCTGCCTCCATCGGAACCACCAGCTGGTCGGTTCCGTGGACGGCGACGGCGACCTCCTGTGTGGAGCGGATGCGCGGATCGGACCGGAACCCCAACTGGTCGGCGACCATGCGCACCGACTGTTTGAAGCCTGCTTCCAGAAGCGCGGCAATGGGTCCGCTCATCGCCTGCTCCGGTGTCAGGCCGAACCCCATCACCTCTCGCACCACCAGCGGTGCGTTGTAGGTGCGGATGTCGGAGAACTCCTCGGCGCGGACATGGGTGATGGCGGCCGTGAGGGCGGAGATCATCAGCGGGAAGCGCTCGGTGATGCCGCCGGGGTGGATACCGGAACCGTGCAACGTCGCGTTGCCTGCGGCGCACGCCTGTTCGAGAGCCTGCACCGCGGGATTCTCCCGGTCCGGGTAGACCCACCCGACCGGGGTCACCACGTTCTTGCCGGAGCGCAGGATCTTGGCGACCACCGAATCGTCGGGAAGCAAGGGGGAGTACATGACGCAGTCGGCGTCCGTCGCCAGCAGCTCGTCGATGTCTGTCGTGGCGGCCACCCCGATCGGGGCTTCGCCGATCACGTCGCCGACATCGCGGCCGTGCTTGTCGGCGCTGTGAACCCAGCAGCCGACGAGTTCGAGTTCGGGATGGCGCAGCACGCCCTGGATTGCGGCCTTGCCCACACCGCCGGTTGCCCACTGAATGACGCGATACATAAGCGGCATCGTATGTCGATATGGCAGTAACTGTCAGGTATTTCAGTGCGGAATCGGGCAGACGGCCCGTCGGTCGGACGTATCGTCCGGCAAGGGACCTAGCCAGTTGGGGGCGACCATGGACAACACTCGTCTGGATCGCACCGGCGGCAGCGCCGGCATCGCTTTTGTCATCGCGACCGTGGTGGCCGCGCTGCTGACGGGTAAGCCCCCCGGGCCCGAGGCCAGCAACCAGGCCGTCCAACGATTCTTCATCGACCACCACAATCAAGTGGTGCTGCAGGGGTGGTTGTACGCGCTGGCAACCGGGCTGGTGATCTGGTTCGCGGTCGCCGTCCGCCGGCTGCTTCACACCGCATCCGCCGGTCGCCATCTCGGCGATCTGTTCTTCGTCGGCACGGTGGCCGTCGCCGCGTTGTCTTTCGTCTCGATGTCGATCCGGATCGTTGCGGCGGGGGCGGCGCACGAGCTGTCGGCCTCCGCGGTGCGTGCGGTGGGCGCCGACTTCAGCCTGGTCTTGCTGGCGCTGTGCGGCTTCATCGTCGCTCTGGCCGCGACCGGCTACGTGGGCTGCGTGTTTTCGCAAGCCGTTTTGCCGCGCTGGACCGGGTGGCTGGCCGTCATCGCTGCGGTGGTCAATGTGGTGGGGACGTTCAGCGTGTTCCTCGGCGGCGGCCCGTTCTCCATCGAAGGCGGGTGGGGAACGCTGCTACCCGTCGCCGCGACCGGAGTGTGGTACCTCGGGACCTCGGTCAGTCTGTATCGGGCCCACCAGACCGCCACTCGGGACCCGGCCGGGTAATAGCGCGCGGCAATAATTGCCCGGTACGCCGCTGCGATCCGGGTCGGCTGGGCGTGTCGCGCGACGCGTCCAAACCGACCCGCTACCAGGCTTCGGGCGGGTTTAGCTGGCGCTCCGGCCGAATTTGGCTGGTGCCGCGATCTAGGGCATACTGTTCGGGTTGCCTTGAGCCGGGTTCGCCTCCCATGCGGGAGCGTCCGCCCAAGGTGTACGACCGGCGCCCGAACGGGCGCGTCCGGTCCCCATCTCGGAGTGCGGCAGATTTATCCGTGCGTCGAGACTGCGTGAGGGCGACACACCCGACCGCGGGGGTCGGAGCACCAGAGACAGGTAAAGAGCGGCGGCGACAGCCAGCGCTGTAACTGTCCGGCCATGGCCGGCGGGAACCGCGCATGACCACCGTGTCCCTCCATGGGACCAAGCAGGAGTGAAGGTAGGAGAAGCGTGGCGGGACAAAAGATCCGCATCAGGCTCAAGGCCTACGACCACGAGGCCATTGATGCCTCGGCGCGCAAGATCGTGGAGACGGTCACCCGTACCGGTGCGAGCGTGGTTGGTCCGGTGCCGCTGCCGACGGAAAAGAATGTGTACTGCGTCATCCGCTCCCCGCATAAGTACAAGGACTCGCGGGAGCACTTCGAGATGCGCACGCACAAGCGACTCATCGACATCCTCGACCCGACGCCGAAGACCGTTGACGCTCTCATGCGCATCGATCTGCCGGCCAGCGTCGACGTGAACATCCAGTAGTAGGGGAGTCGACGAACAAATGGCACGAAAAGGCATTTTGGGCACCAAGCTGGGCATGACCCAGGTGTTCGACGAAAACAACCGGGTCGTCCCCGTCACGGTCGTCAAGGCCGGACCCAACGTGGTCACCCGCATCCGCACGCCCGAGCGTGACGGCTACAGCGCTGTGCAGCTCGCCTACGGCGAGATCAGCCCCCGCAAGGTCAACAAGCCGGTCACCGGTCAGTACGCCGCCGCCGGGGTCAACCCGCGCCGGCACCTGGCCGAGCTGCGCCTCGATGACGAGGCTGCTGCCGCCGACTACGAGGTCGGTCAGGAGCTGACGGCGGAGATCTTCGCCGACGGCGCCTACGTCGACGTCACCGGGACCTCCAAGGGCAAGGGCTTCGCCGGCACCATGAAGCGTCACGGCTTCAAGGGCCAGGGCGCCAGCCACGGTGCGCAGGCCGTGCACCGCCGGCCGGGCTCGATCGGTGGCTGCGCCACCCCGGGTCGCGTCTTCAAGGGCACCCGGATGTCCGGCCGCATGGGTAGCGATCGCGTCACCACGCAGAACCTGTTGGTGCACAAGGTCGATGCCGAAAACGGCGTGCTGCTGATCAAAGGTGCGGTCCCCGGCGTCAACGGCGGGCTCGTCATGGTTCGCACGGCAGTCAAACGAGGTGAGAAGTGACTCTGAAGATTGACGTTCGCACTCCGGGCGGCAAGAAGGACGGCACGGTTGAACTACCGGCTGACCTCTTTGACGTCGAACCCAACATCGCGTTGATGCATCAGGTGGTGACTGCGCAGTTGGCTGCCAAGCGGCAGGGCACGCACGCCACCAAGACTCGCGCTCAGGTCTCCGGCGGCGGCAAGAAGCCGTACCGGCAGAAGGGCACCGGGCGCGCCCGCCAGGGTTCGACCCGCGCGCCGCAGTTCACCGGTGGTGGCGTGGTGCACGGCCCGCAGCCCCGTGACTACAGCGAGCGGACCCCGAAGAAGATGATCCGCGCCGCACTGCGCAGCGCGCTGTCGGACCGGGCCCGCAACGAGCGGATCCACGCGATCACCGAGGTGCTGGAGGGGCAGACCCCGTCGACCAAGAGCGCCAAGGCGTTCCTGGCCTCGCTGACCGACCGCCGCAAGGTCCTGATCGTCATCGGCCGCACCGACGAGATCGGCGCGAAGAGTGTGCGCAACCTGCCCGGTGTTCATGTGATCTCGCCGGACCAGTTGAACACGTACGACGTGCTCAACGCTGATGACGTGGTGTTCTCGGTCGAGGCCCTGAACGCCTACATCAGCGCGAATACAAAGGACGAAAAAGAAGGAGTGTCGGTCTAATGGCAACCATCACCGACCCCCGCGACATCATCCTGGCGCCGGTCATCTCCGAGAAGTCCTACGGACTGATCGAGGACAACGTCTACACGTTCGTCGTCGCTCCCGGCTCGAACAAGACGCAGATCAAGATCGCCATCGAGAAGATCTTCAAGGTGAAGGTCGACTCGGTGAACACGCTGAATCGGCAGGGCAAGCGCAAGCGCACCCGCACCGGTTACGGACAGCGCAAGGGCACCAAGCGCGCGATCGTGACCCTGGCACCCGGCAGCAAGCCGATCGACCTATTCGGAGCTCCCGCCTGACCCGGCGGGAACGACTGCAGATAGAACTCAGGAATAGATAATGGGAATTCGCAAGTACAAGCCGACGACCCCCGGTCGCCGCGGTGCCAGCGTCTCCGATTTCTCCGAGATCACTCGCTCGACTCCGGAGAAGTCGCTGATCCGCCCGCTGCACAGCACAGGCGGTCGTAACGCCCACGGCCGAATCACCACCCGCCACAAGGGCGGCGGGCACAAGCGTGCCTACCGGGTGATCGACTTCCGGCGCAACGACAAAGATGGCGTCAACGCCAAGGTCGCTCACATCGAGTACGACCCCAACCGCACCGCGAACATCGCGCTGCTGCACTACCTGGACGGCGAGAAGCGCTACATCATTGCGCCGCAGGGTCTTTCGCAGGGCGACATCGTGGAGTCGGGCGCCAACGCCGACATCAAGCCCGGCAACAACCTGCCGCTGCGCAACATCCCCGCCGGTACCGTGATCCACGCTGTGGAGCTGCGTCCCGGTGGCGGTGCCAAGCTGGCTCGTTCGGCGGGCTCGAGCATCCAGCTGCTGGGCAAGGAAGGCGCCTACGCCTCCCTGCGTATGCCGTCGGGTGAGATCCGCCGTGTCGACGTCCGCTGCCGCGCCACCGTGGGCGAGGTCGGCAACGCCGAGCAGGCCAACATCAACTGGGGCAAGGCCGGCCGCATGCGGTGGAAGGGCAAGCGCCCCACCGTTCGTGGCGTGGTGATGAACCCGGTCGACCACCCGCACGGTGGTGGCGAGGGCAAGACCTCAGGTGGTCGCCACCCGGTCAGCCCGTGGGGTAAGCCCGAAGGTCGCACCCGCAAGCCCAACAAGCCGAGCGACAAGCTCATCGTCCGACGCCGGCGCACCGGCAAGAAGCGCTAGGCAGGAGATTAAGACATGCCACGCAGCCTGAAGAAGGGTCCGTTCGTCGACGACCATCTGCTCAAGAAGGTCGACGTCCAGAACGAGAAGAACACCAAGCAGGTCATCAAGACCTGGTCGCGTCGTTCGACCATCATCCCCGACTTCATCGGTCACACCTTCGCCGTCCACGACGGTCGCAAGCATGTGCCGGTGTTCGTCACCGAGGCGATGGTCGGCCACAAGCTGGGCGAGTTCGCACCGACGCGCACGTTCAAAGGTCACATCAAGGACGACCGGAAGAGTAAGCGGCGATGACGACTGCAACCACCGAATACCCGTCTGCGACGGCCAAAGCGCGCCACATCGGGATCTCGGCGAGTAAGGCTCGCCGGGTGATCAACCTGGTCCGCGGCAAGAGTGTCGAGGAAGCTCTCGACATCCTTCGCTGGGCGCCGCAGCAGGCCAGTGAGCCGGTCGCCAAGGTGATCGCCAGCGCTGCCGCCAACGCGCAGAACAACGACGGTCTGGACCCGGCGACCCTGGTCGTCGCGACCATCACCGCCGACGAGGGCCCGACCGCCAAGCGCATCCGGCCGCGCGCGCAGGGTCGCGCGTACCGAATCCGCAAGCGCACCAGCCACATCACGGTGATCGTCGAGAGCCGTCCGGAGCGCAAGGAGCGCTCTGCGGCGTCTGCTCGCTCGCGTCGTGCTCAGGCAAGCAAGGCGGCCGCGACGGCGCCGGCCAAGAAGGCTCCTGCCAAAAAGGCTCCGGCTGCCAAGAAGACGGCCGAACAGACGAAGGAGGGCTCGGAGTAGTGGGCCAGAAAATCAACCCCCACGGCTTCCGGCTCGGTATCACCACCGACTGGAAGTCCCGGTGGTACGCCGACAAGCAGTACGCGGACTACGTCAAGGAAGACGTGGCGATCCGCCGGCTGCTGGCCACCGGTCTCGAGCGCGCCGGCATCGCCGACGTGGAGATCGAACGCACCCGTGACCGGGTCCGTGTTGATATCCACACCGCGCGTCCGGGCATCGTGATCGGCCGTCGTGGCACTGAAGCCGACCGCATCCGCGCCGACCTGGAGAAGCTGACCGGCAAGCAGGTTCAGCTCAACATCCTCGAGGTGAAGAGCCCCGAATCGGTGGCGCAGCTGGTCGCCCAGGGAGTCGCCGAGCAGCTGAGCAACCGTGTGGCGTTCCGCCGCGCGATGCGCAAGGCGATCCAGTCGGCCATGCGGCAGCCCAACGTCAAGGGCATCCGCGTGCAGTGCTCGGGCCGTCTCGGCGGCGCCGAGATGAGTCGCTCGGAGTTCTACCGCGAAGGCCGGGTGCCGCTGCACACGCTGCGCGCCGACATCGATTACGGACTGTACGAGGCCAAGACCACGTTCGGCCGCATCGGCGTGAAGGTGTGGATCTACAAGGGCGACATCGTCGGCGGCAAGCGTGAGCTCGCCGCCGCCGCGCCCGCCGCTGACCGTCCGCGCCGCGAGCGTCCGTCGGGCACCCGCCCGCGCCGCAGCGGTGCGTCGGGCACCACCGCGACGAGCACCGAAGCCGGTCGTGCCGCCAGTGAAGAGACCGCGGAATCTGCGGTTCCCGTCACCGCGGAGGCGCCGGCCGTCGAGCCCGCCGCTGAAAACACGGAGAGCTAACTCATGCTGATTCCCCGTAAGGTCAAGCACCGCAAGCAGCATCACCCCCGGCAGCGTGGTATCGCCAGCGGTGGAACGTCGGTGTCGTTCGGTGACTACGGCATCCAGGCACTGGAGCACGCCTACATCACCAACCGGCAGATCGAGTCCGCTCGTATCGCCATCAACCGGCACATCAAGCGTGGCGGCAAGGTGTGGATCAACATCTTCCCGGACCGTCCGCTGACCAAGAAGCCCGCCGAAACCCGCATGGGTTCCGGCAAGGGTTCGCCCGAGTGGTGGGTGGCCAACGTCAAGCCCGGTCGCGTGCTGTTCGAGCTGAGCTACCCCAATGAGCAGATCGCGCGCGAAGCACTGACCCGCGCGATCCACAAGCTGCCGATCAAGGCACGCATCGTGACACGAGAGGAGCAGTTCTGATGGCTGTTGGCATCAGCGCCGGCGAACTGCGTGAGCTCACCGAAGAAGAGCTGACCGACAAGCTGCGGGAATCCAAGGAAGAGCTGTTCAACCTGCGCTTCCAGATGGCCACCGGGCAGCTGGACAACAATCGCCGGCTCCGCACCGTGCGTCAGGAGATTGCGCGCATCTACACCGTGCTGCGCGAACGTGAACTGGGTCTGGCCGCCGGACCCGCTGGTGAGGAATCGTAATGGCAGAAACAAAGGGCACCAAGCACACTGAGCGCACCGAGGAGTCGCGCGGCCGCCGCAAGACGGTCATCGGCTACGTGGTCAGTGACAAGATGCAGAAGACGATCGTCGTCGAGCTGGAGTCTCGCAAGAGCCACCCGCTCTACGGCAAGATCATCCGGACCACGACGAAGGTCAAGGCGCACGACGAGAATGGCGACGCCGGTATCGGCGACCGCGTCTCCCTGATGGAGACCCGCCCCTTGTCGGCGACCAAGCGCTGGCGTCTGGTCGAGGTCCTCGAGCGCGCCAAGTAATTTCTCTGCGCGAGCAGACGTAGAAGCCCCCGCACGCCCGGCGTGTCGGGGGCCTTTGCGTCTGGTGGCCTTCATGTCAGACTCGTGTCTGCTTGGCAATCTCACGGCAGCCTCGAGAAATGGGGAACGCGTATGACCACGGAGTTCAACGGCAAGATCGAACTGGATATCCGCGATTCCGAGGCGGACTGGGGCCCGTACGCGGCGCCGACCGCGCCCGACAACGCGCCTAACGTGCTCTACCTGGTGTGGGATGACATCGGCATCGCGACCTGGGACTGCTTCGGCGGGCTGGTGTCCATGCCGGCGATGTCGCGAGTCGCCGAGCGCGGTGTTCGGCTCTCGCAGTTCCACACCACGGCACTGTGTTCTCCGACTCGGGCGTCGCTGCTGACCGGACGGAACTCCACCACCGTCGGGATGGCGACCGTGGAGGAGTTCACCGATGGTTTCCCCGGCATCAATGGCCGGATTCCCGATGACACCGCGTTGATCTCGGAGGTGTTGGCCGAGCGCGGCTACAACACGTACTGCGTGGGCAAGTGGCACCTTACGCCGATCGAGGAGTCCAGCCTCGCGGCGACCCGCAGGCACTGGCCGTTGTCGCGCGGCTTCGAGCGGTTCTACGGCTTCATGGGCGGTGAAACCGATCAGTGGTATCCCGAGCTGATGTACGACAGCCACCCCGTGGAGGCGCCGGCCACGCCAGAGGAGGGCTACCACCTCTCGAAGGACTTGGCGGACAAGACAATCGAGTTCATCCGCGACTCCACGATGATCGCTCCCGACAAGCCGTGGTTCACCTATCTGTGCCCGGGGGCCGGGCACGCACCGCACCACGTGTTCTCCGAATGGGCCGACCGCTACTCCGGAACGTTCGACATGGGTTACGAGCGCTACCGCGAGATCGTGCTGGAGAACCAGAAGAAGCTCGGCATCGTGCCCCCGGAGACCGAACTGTCCGCGGTGAATCCGTACAACGACGTGACCGGACCCGACGGCCAGCCGTGGCCGGAGGGGGACACCGTGCGTCCGTGGGAATCGCTGTCCGACGAGGAGAAGCGGCTGTTCTCCCGGATGGCCGAAGTGTTCGCCGGCTTCCTGTCCTACACGGATGCCCAGATCGGCCGAATCCTGGACTATCTGGACGAATCCGGCCAACTGGACAACACGATCATCGTGGTGATCTCCGACAACGGCGCCAGCGGCGAGGGCGGGCCCAACGGGTCGGTCAACGAAGGCAAGTTCTTCAACGGATACATCGACACCGTCGGAGAGAGCATGCGGTTCTTCGACGAACTGGGCGGTCCCACCACCTACGGCCATTACCCGATCGGGTGGGCGATGGCGTTCAACACGCCCTACAAGCTGTACAAGCGCTACGCATCGCATGAAGGTGGCATCGCCGACACCGCAATCATCTCCTGGCCCAACGGAATTGCCGCGCACGGTGAAGTCCGGGACAACTACGTCAACGTCAGTGACATAACGCCGACCATCTATGAGTTGCTCGGCATCGACGTTCCGGAGACCGTGAAGGGAATCGCCCAGAAGCCACTCGACGGCGTGAGTTTCAAAGCAGCGCTGGAGGATTCGACGGCGCAGACCGGCAAGGAGACCCAGTTCTACACGATGCTGGGCACTCGGGGAATCTGGCACAAGGGATGGTTCGCCAGCGCGGTACACCCCGCTTCGCCGTCGGGGTGGTCGCATTTCGAGGCCGACCGCTGGGAGCTGTACCACATCGAGAACGACCGCAGCCAATGCCACGACCTCGCGGCCGAACACCCCGAGAAGCTGGCCGAGTTGCAGAAACTGTGGTTCAGCGAAGCGGAAAAATACAACGGCCTGCCGCTGTCCGACCTCAACGTGGGGGAGATGCTCGGCCGCTGGCGGCCCACCCTGGCCGGTGACCGGCCGCGCTACATCTACTACCCGAACACCGCGCCGGTCGGGATGGGCGCCTGCGTGAACATCGTCGGCCGTTCGTTCTCGGTGCTGGCCGAAGTGAACGTCAGCAGCCCCGACGTGCGCGGGGTGATGTTCAAGCAGGGGGCCGGCCACGGTGGCTACGTATTGTTCGTCGACGACGGACGCTTGCAGTTCGTCTACAACTTCTTCGGTGAAGACGAACAACGGGTGATCGCCCCGGACCCGCTCCCGCTCGGGGACCACATCCTGGGGGTGGGTTACGCCCGGACCGGCACGGTCGACGGCAGCCACACCCCGGTCGGTGACGCCACGCTCTACGTCGACGGGGCCGCGGTGGCCACGCTGGCCGGTGTGAAAGCTCACCCGTTCACCTTCGGGCTGGCCGGTGGCGGGGTCAGTGTCGGCCGAAATCTGGGCCAGGCGGTCTCGGCCGCCTACCAGGCACCTTTCAGCTTCACCGGAGGAACCATCGCGCAGGTTGTGGTCGATGTGTCGGGCGCCCCGTACGTCGACGCGGAGCGGGAGCTCGCGGCGGCCTTCGCCAGGGACTGAGCGCCGCGTCATACTGGAGCTGTGACTCGGCTGGTATGTGCCGCTGCGGCGGTGATGGTACTGGCCGTCCCAGGCGTTGCCGCCTGCACGCGAAACAGCGACGGGATCCCGGTCCGTGCCGAGGCGTCCACCTCCGCCGGCAGCGTCGCACCCACGTCGGCGTTGCCGGCGACCGGGGAGACCGACGAGCCCGAGTCGTCACAACCCGGCGTGCTGGAGACCACCAAGGTGCCGGTCCCGCCGAACGCGGTCGTGTGCAGGCAGGACCAGCAGGGGCAGACGGCGGTGGCCGCCGTCGCCGACCCGGCCGCGCCCAAGATCACCATCCGGGTGCCGGCCGGATGGTCGGTGACCCGGGGCGCCGGCGACGTCGGTGCGTCGCTGTCCGGGCCGGACGACATGGTCGCCAAGGTGACCATCGCGGCCACCCCGCTGGAGGCGGCCGCCGCCTTCACCCGGTACGGCGACGACCTGATGGCCAAATACCCGATCAGCACGCTGAGCCTGCTCCCCGGCGACTTCTGCGGATTCAGCGGACAGAAACTGATCGGCACCTGGGCCCAGGATCCTGACGAGTCGTTGGAGTACCACGACCGCATCGCCCACATCTGGACCAATACCGGCAACTACCTGGTCGCCGTGCACGTGGAGGCGCCGTCGGGAGCGCCCGGTTTCGACGAGGCCGCCTCGGTGCTGACCGACAAGTTCAGCATCGTCATACCCTGAAGCCATGCTCACCGAGCTCGTCGAGGTGCCCGGCGGGGCGTTCCGGATGGGGTCGACGAGCTTTTATCCCGAAGAGGCGCCGATCCACACGGTCACCGTGGACGCCTTCGGCATCGAGCGGCACCCCGTCACCAACGCGCAGTTCGCCGAGTTCGTCGCTGCCACCGGGCATGTCACCGTGGCCGAGAAGGCACTCGACCCGGCGCTGTATCCCGGTGTGCCGCAAGCGGATCTGCAACCCGGCGCACTGGTCTTCCGGTCCACGGCGGGCCCGGTGGATCTGCGGGACTGGCGGCAGTGGTGGGACTGGGCGCCCGGGGCGAACTGGCGCGCACCGTTCGGGCCCGGCAGCGACATCGCCGACAAGGCCGACCATCCCGTCGTGCAGGTGGCCTACTCCGACGCGGCCGCGTACGCGCGGTGGGCCGGCCGGCGGCTGCCGACAGAGGCGCAATGGGAGTACGCCGCGCGGGCCGGCAGCACCACGGACTACGCCTGGGGTGCCGAGCCGACGGTCGACGGTTCGTTGATGGCCAACACCTGGCAGGGGCGGTTCCCGTACCGCAACGACGGGGCGCTGGGGTGGGCGGGAACCTCGCCGGTGGGCACTTTCCCGCCGAACGGATTCGGACTGGTCGACATGATCGGCAACGTCTGGGAATGGACGACAACGCGGTTCTCGGCCCACCACGTGCTGAACCAAAAGAACGGTTGCTGCCCGCCGCCGACCGAGCCCGACCCCGCCGTCAGCCAGGCCCTCAAAGGCGGCTCGCATCTGTGCGCCCCGGAGTACTGCCACCGGTTCCGCCCAGCCGCGCGCTCACCACAGTCGCAGGACACCTCGACCACGCACATTGGCTTCCGCTGCGTGGTGAACTGCGACGATTTGGAGCTTTTTCGCTCGTCACCTAGCATGTAGGGGTTGCCTAGGGCAGACCTCGGCCGGCGTTTGTCGGCCCTGCGTGCTCTTGGGTGACAAAGACCGCGCACGACAGGCTTCATTCTGGATTGCCTTTAGGGATTTTGTCGTGCACACAGTTACCAGATCGAGGAGATCTAGTGATTCAGCAGGAATCGCGGCTCAAGGTCGCCGACAACACGGGCGCCAAGGAGATCTTGTGCATCCGTGTTCTGGGTGGCTCGTCGCGGCGCTACGCCGGCATCGGCGACGTCATCGTGGCGACCGTCAAGGACGCCATCCCCGGTGGCAACGTCAAGCGCGGTGACGTGGTCAAGGCCGTCGTGGTGCGCACCGTGAAGGAACGTCGCCGCGCCGACGGCAGCTACATCAAGTTCGACGAGAACGCCGCCGTCATCATCAAGAACGACAACGACCCGCGAGGCACCCGCATCTTCGGACCGGTCGGTCGTGAACTGCGCGAGAAGAAGTTCATGAAGATCGTCTCGCTGGCCCCGGAGGTTTTGTAAATGAAGGTCCACAAGGGCGACACCGTCCTCGTCATCGCCGGGAAGGACAAGGGCGCCAAGGGCAAGGTCCTGCAGGCCTACCCGACCCGTAACCGCGTCCTCGTCGAGGGCGTCAACCGGATCAAGAAGCACACCGCGCAGTCGGCCAACGAGCGTGGCGCATCCTCGGGCGGCATCGTCACCCAGGAAGCTCCGATCCACGTCTCGAACGTGATGGTGGTCGACTCCGACGGCAACCCGACCCGCGTCGGCGTCCGCCGCGATGAGGAGACCGGCAAGAACGTCCGCATCGCCAAGAGCAACGGCAAGGACCTCTGAGAGATATGACTACCGCAGAAAAAGTTCAGCCCCGGCTGAAGGCGCGCTACCGCGAAGAAATCAAGGACGCGCTCAACAACGAGTTCAACTACGCCAACGTCATGCAGATCCCGGGCGTGGTCAAGGTCGTCGTGAACATGGGTGTCGGTGACGCCGCCCGCGACGCCAAGCTGATCAACGGCGCGGTCAACGACCTGGCGCTGATCACCGGCCAGAAGCCGGAGATCCGCAAGGCCCGCAAGTCGATCGCACAGTTCAAGCTGCGCGAAGGCATGCCGATCGGTGCGCGGGTGACCCTGCGCGGCGACCGGATGTGGGAGTTCCTCGACCGGCTGGTGTCGATCGCGCTGCCGCGTATCCGCGACTTCCGCGGCCTGAGCCCCAAGCAGTTCGACGGCCACGGCAACTACACCTTCGGACTCGCTGAGCAGTCGGTGTTCCACGAGATCGACGTCGATTCGATCGACCGTCCGCGCGGCATGGACATCACCGTCGTCACCTCGGCGACCAACGACGACGAAGGTCGGGCGCTGCTGCGCGCGCTGGGCTTCCCCTTCAAGGAGAACTGAGCAGATGGCAAAGAAGGCACTGGTCAACAAGGCCAATAAGAAGCCGAAGTTCGCCGTGCGGGCCTACACCCGCTGCAACAGGTGCGGCCGGCCGCACGCCGTGTTCCGCAAGTTCGGCCTGTGCCGAATCTGCCTGCGCGAGATGGCCCATGCCGGCGAACTGCCCGGTGTGCAGAAGTCCAGCTGGTAACAGACCCCTACAGAACAGGTGCGCAGCAGGCCCCCGAGGGAATCGACCCGAGTGGGAACCGTTGCGAGGAAGGTAGACAGGCCCAGTCATGACTATGACGGACCCGATCGCAGACTTTTTGACGCGTCTGCGTAACGCCAATTCGGCGTATCACGACGAAGTGACCCTGCCGCACTCGAAGATCAAGGCGAACATCGCCGAGATCCTCAAGAGCGAGGGTTACATCACCGATTTCCGCACCGAGGATGCTCGGGTCGGCAAGTCGCTTGTTGTCCAGCTCAAGTACGGCCCCAACCGCGAGCGCAGCCTCGCCGGTCTGCGCCGGGTGTCCAAGCCCGGTCTGCGGGTGTACGCGAAATCCACCAATCTGCCGCGGGTTCTCGGTGGGCTGGGCGTGGCGATCATCTCCACGTCCTCCGGCCTGCTGACCGACCGCCAGGCGTCCCGACAGGGCGTGGGCGGCGAAGTCCTCGCTTACGTCTGGTAGCGGGATAGGAGAAGCAGAACTATGTCGCGTATTGGTAAGCAGCCGGTGGTCATTCCCGCCGGAGTTGATGTGACGATCGACGGTCAGAATCTGTCGGTCAAGGGCCCGAAGGGCACGCTGGAGCTGTCGATCGCCGAGCCGATCACCGTGTCGCGCAGCGACGACGGCGCAATCGTGGTGAGCCGGCCGGACGACGAGCGGCGCAGCCGTTCGCTACACGGGCTGTCGCGCACGCTGGTGTCCAACCTGGTGACCGGTGTGACCCAGGGTTACACCACGAAGATGGAGATCTTCGGCGTCGGTTACCGCGTCCAGCTCAAGGGCAGCAACCTCGAGTTCGCGCTCGGGTACAGCCATCCCGTGGTCATCGAGGCCCCGGAGGGCATCACCTTCGCGGTGGAGACGCCCACCAAGTTCTCGATCACAGGTATCGACAAGCAGAAGGTCGGCCAGATCTCGGCGAACATCCGTCGGCTGCGCCGCCCGGACCCGTACAAGGGCAAGGGCGTGCGGTACGAGGGTGAGCAGATCCGCCGCAAGGTCGGAAAGACAGGTAAGTAAGCCATGGCTCAAGCACAGAAGGCAGCCAACGATCGGACGCCGGTCGGCACGAGTGTCTCGGCCGCGCGCCGGGTTTCGCGCCTGCGTCGGCACAACCGGCTGCGCAAGAAGGTCGTCGGCACCGCCGAGCGGCCGCGTCTCGTGGTCAACCGCTCCTCGCGGCACATCCACGTGCAACTCGTCAACGACGCCGAGGGTGTCACGGTCGCCGCAGCGTCGTCGATCGAGGCCGATGTCCGCGCCGTCGAGGGTGACAAGAAGGCCCACAGCGTGCGGGTCGGTCAGCTGATCGCCGAGCGCGCCAAGGCTGCAGGCGTCGAGGCCGTGGTGTTCGACCGCGGCGGCAACACCTACGGCGGTCGCATCGCGGCGCTGGCCGACGCGGCTCGCGAGAACGGACTCAAATTCTAATGACGAACAACGGAAGGACCGCATGATGGCGGAGCAGACCGCAGCCGGCAGCGCGCCGGATACCGGCGCCCCCTCAGCCGGCACCCGTACCGACGTACAGCGCGGCGGACGTGACGACCGTGGTGGCCGTGGCCGTCGCGATGATCGTGGCGACCGCGGTGGACGTGGGGGCCGCGACGGCGGCGAGAAGAGCAACTACCTCGAGCGCGTCGTCACCATCAACCGGGTTTCCAAGGTGGTCAAGGGTGGTCGGCGCTTCAGCTTCACCGCCCTGGTCATCGTCGGTGACGGCAACGGTCTGGTCGGTGTCGGCTACGGCAAGGCCAAGGAGGTGCCCGCCGCGATCGCCAAGGGTGTCGAGGAAGCTCGCAAGAACTTCTTCCGCGTCCCGCTGATCGGTGGCACCGTAACCCATCCCGTCCAGGGCGAAGCTGCGGCCGGTGTCGTGATGCTGCGTCCGGCCAGCCCCGGTACCGGTGTCATCGCCGGTGGCGCGTGCCGTGCCGTGCTGGAATGCGCTGGCGTGCACGACGTTCTGGCCAAGTCGCTGGGCAGTGACAATGCGATCAACGTGGTGCATGCCACCGTTGCCGCGCTCAAGCTGCTGCAGCGTCCTGAAGAGGTGGCCGCTCGTCGCGGGCTGCCGATCGAAGACGTCGCGCCGGCAGGCATGCTGCGCGCGCGTCGGGAGAGCGAAGCGCTGGCTGCCGCAGCAGCGCGTGGTGAAGGAAGCGCATAACCATGGCAGAGCTGAAGATCACCCAGGTGCGCGGCATCATCGGTGCCCGCTGGAAGCAGCGTGAAAGCCTGCGGACCCTGGGTCTGAGGAAGATTCGCCAGACGGTGGTTCGCGAGGACAACCCGCAGACGCGTGGCCTGATCAAGGCTGTGCACCACCTCGTTGAAGTAGAAGAAGTGGTTGAGGCTAAAGCATGAGCGTCATCAAACTGCACGACCTGAAGCCGGCTCCCGGCTCCAAGACCGCGAAGACTCGCGTCGGTCGCGGTGAGGGCTCCAAGGGTAAGACGGCCGGTCGTGGCACCAAGGGCACCAAGGCCCGCAAGAACGTGCCGGTGACCTTCGAGGGCGGGCAGATGCCGATCCACATGCGGCTGCCCAAGCTCAAGGGTTTCCGTAACCGGTTCCGCACCGAGTACGCCGTCGTCAACCTGGGCGACCTGAACAAGGCCTTCCCGGAGGGCGGCACCGTCGGTGTCGACGACCTGGTGGCCAAGGGCCTCGTTCGCAAGAACGTGCTCGTCAAGGTCCTCGGCGACGGCAAGCTGACCGCCAAGGTCGACATCACCGCGCACAAGTTCAGTGGCAGCGCGCGTGAGGCCATCACCGCTGCAGGCGGTTCGGTCACCGAGCTCTGACCTAGATCCACGAAGAAGCCCCCGCCGCGCATTGCGTGTCGGGGGCCTTTTCGTTGCTCAGCTCAGCTGCGGAATGACTTCGGCGGCAAGGCGTTCCATCTGCTCGCGATCCTCGGCCAGACTCGCGCCGACCGGGTGCAGCACTAGTGTCTGCGCGCCGGCGTTGATGACCTCGCGCAGACCGCGCACGACATCCGACGGCGTGCCGGATACCGGAACCGCGTCGACGCCGGGCATCGAGCCGTAGATCCGGTGCAGGCCGGCCAGTACTCGCTCGCGAGCCCGGGCCGCGTCGTCGTCGACGATCAGGTAGACCCGCTTGCCGATCCGGAATGCGCTCGGATCCTTGTGCTGCTCGGCCAATTCGGTGCGCACGGTCTGCACGGCGGTCGCGAAGTTCGCCGTCGTCGAGGATCCCGCGCCCATGAACGCGTCACCGTGGCGCACCGCGCGGGCGATCGCGCGAGGGGCGTTGGCGCCGAACCAGATCGGCGGGTGTGGCCGCTGCACGGGCTTGGGCGCGATCGGCAGATCGTCGACGTCGCGGAACCGGCCGTGAAACGTCACCCGCGGGGCGTCGGACCACGCTGCTTTCATCAACTGCAGGCCTTCGGTGAAGCTGCTGATGAACGTGGTCGGCTCGACGCCGAACGCCTCAAATTTCCGCCGGCCACCGCCGGGCGCCACGCCGAGTTCCAGGCGGCCATGGCTGAGCCGGTCCACGGCGGTCACCGTCGAGGCCAGCTGCAGCGGGTCGTGCAGGGAGGTGATCAGCACGGCGACCCCCAGTCGCAGGGTGGTGGTGCACGCCGCGGCCCAGGCCAACAGCTCCATCGGTGCGATCATCGGCGACGGGCCGATGATCTGCTCGATGGTCCAGCCGCCCTCGAAGCCGAGTTCCTCGGCACGGGTCAGATAGCTCCGCAGCCCCTCGCCGTCGAAGCCGTCGGCGTCAAACTGCGGTATCGAGATCGAGTACCTCACCACTCCACCGTACGAGCGCGCGGAGGGCACCGGCGCCGGCCTGGGTAATGTCGACTGTATGTTCGCCTTCCTGCCCGCGATTCCGGGCGCCGACGACCTCCGCGACGCGTTGCGGCGCATCGACACCGCCCGGCACCACGGTGTGCCCGACGGCTGCATCTTGGAGCTCGATCTGCAGACGGTGCCGCCGGAGTCCAGCGGCTTCGACCCGCTGACCTTCATCACCGGCGGGGGCCGGACGATGCTGTTGCGCGATGCGGTCGCCGCGATCCATCACGCCGCAGACGATCCACGGGTGGCGGGACTGATTGCCCGAGTTCAGCTTTCGGCCGCCCCGGCCGGGCCGGTGCAGGAACTGCGGGCAGCCATCGCCGCCTTCACACAAGCCAAGCCGTCGCTGGCGTGGGCCGAAACGTACCCCGGCACCCTGTCGTACTACCTGGCGTCGGCCTTCTCCGAAGTGTGGATGCAGCCGACAGGCACCGTCGGCCTGATCGGTTTCGCCACCAACGCACTGTTTCTGCGCGACGCCCTCGGCAAGGCGGGTATCGAGGCGCAGTTCGTGGCGCGCGGCCAATACAAGTCGGCAGCCAACCTGTTCACCCAGGACCACTACACCGACGCCCACCGCGAGGCCGATTCCCGGTTGATCGCCAGCCTGCACAGCCAGGTGTGGCAGGCCATCGCCGAGTCGCGGCACATCGACGTCGCGGCGGTTGACGAATTGGCCAATCAGGCGCCGCTGCTGCGTGACGCCGCGGTCGACGGACACCTGGTCGACCGGATCGGCTTCCGCGACGAGGCGTACAGCCGGATCGCGGAACTGACCGGCCGGGAAGGTGTTTCGCCGGAATCCGGTGACGCCGACTCGGCTGACGACGCCCCGCCGCGACTGTATCTGTCCCGCTATGCGCACGCCGGCAAGGGTGGTCCCGCGGTGCCGATGCCGTCGGTGCCGGGCCGTAAGAAGCGCCCGCGGATCGCGGTGGTCACCGTCGCCGGGTCGATCGTCAGCGGTCGCGGCGGCCCGCAGGGCCTGCCGATCGGGCGATCCAGCGCCGGCGGGGACACCATCGGCGCGGCACTGCGCGAGGTGGCCGCCGACGACGACATCGACGCCGTGGTCGTGCGGGTGGACAGTCCCGGCGGCGCGGTGACGGGCTCGGAGACGATCTGGCGGGAAGTGAAGCGCCTGCGGACCAAGGGCAAGCCGGTGGTGGCCTCGATGGGCGCGGTCGCCGCATCGGGCGGGTACTACGTCGCGATGGCCGCCGACGCCATCGTCGCGAACCCGGGCACCATCACCGGGTCGATCGGTGTGCTGACCGGCAAGCTGGTGGCCCGGGGGCTGAAGGAGCGCCTGGGGGTCGGCTCGGACAGTGTGCGCACCAACGACAACGCCGACGCGTGGTCGGTCAATGCGCCGTTCACCCCGGAACAGCAGGCTCTCGTCGAGGCCGAGGCCGATCTGTTCTACACCGACTTCGTGCAGCGGGTGGCCGAGGCTCGGCACATGTCCGTCGAGGCGGTCGAGGCGGTGGCGCAGGGCCGGGTGTGGACCGGTGCCGATGCCCTCGAACACGGATTGGTCGACGAACTCGGCGGCCTGCGCGCGGCCGTACGACGGGCCAAGGTGCTCGCCGGGATCGACGCCGACACCAAGGCCGAACTGGTCAGCTATCCCAGCTCGTCGTTGCGGGACTTCCTGCGCCCCAAGCCTTCGTCGCAGCCGGCCGCGGCCTCGCTGCCGGAGGCCATCGCGATGCTGATCGGCCGGTCCATCAGGGGAGCGGTCGATCAGAGCGAGCGTGCGCTGACCGGAACCAGTGCGCTGTGGCTGGGAGACAGCGTCTTTTAGCTGGGAATTGGCATCGCAAGTGCGGAAAGAATGGTGTCGCGGCGCGCCGCCCGCCCACTGTGCCAATACTCTGTGCTGCTGTGTGGCGATCACCGGAGTGGCCGAAGGAGCCGGTGACGGCGCACCGTGAAATCGGTGTTCGACGACGTCCACTCGCCGTGGGCAGGGCGTTCGGCGCGTTCGCCGCGGTCGCAGTGCTGGGTGTGACCGGGTTGGGCTGGTCAGGGGTGAACCACGCCCTGGGCGGCATCATCACCTCTGATGCGCTGATCGGCGGTCCGACATCCGCCAGCGGCGCGCAAAACATCCTCATCATGGGATTGGACAGCCGCCTGGATCAGCATGGGCAGCCGCTGCCGAAGGACGTTTACGACGCACTGCATGCCGGTGACGAGACTGTCGGCGGGTACAACGCCAATGTGTTGATCGTGGTGCACATCCCGGCAGATGGTTCGCCGACCGCGGTTTCGATTCCGCGCGACGACTACGTCGACCTGGCCGGTTGTCCGACCGGCATGTGCCAGGGAAAGATCAAGCAGGCCTACGGCCTCGCCTACCAGCATGCGCTGAACGCGATCGATGCCGACTTCTCGCTCAGTAACTCACTGGATCCGCAGAGCAAGGAGCAACGGGGACGCGAGGCCGGCCGCAAAGCCGAGATAGCCACGGTCCAAGAGCTATTGGGTGTGCCCATCGATCACTTCGTGGAGGTCACGCTGGGTGCGTTCTACGAGATCGCCAAAGCGGTCGCTCCTATCACGGTCTGCCTCAACGGGAACACCTCAGACGACTTCTCCGGAGCGGATTTTCGTCAGGGGGTCCAGCAACTCGACGCAGCTCAAGCGATGGCGTTCGTGCGGCAGCGCCGCGACGTCAACAACGCCGACTTCACCGACATGGACCGCACGAGGCGCCAGCAGGCCTTCATCGTGTCGCTGATCAGCGCATTGCGGCGCAGCGGTGACCTCGACAACCCGTTGACGCTGAACAAGCTACTCGACACGACGAAGCAAAACCTCGCGGTCGACGCCGATCTGGACCTGGCGGCGTTTGCGCAACGTGCTTCGGCCATGACCAAGCGCCCCCCGTCCATGTACACCCTTCCGATAACCGGCTTCGGTCAAGATCCTGCCGGGGAGGACGTCAATCTCATCGACGTGTCCGTGATTCGGTCGATCGTCCACGATCTGTTTGCGTCCGGTGACGCGGCGCAGCCCACCTCGTCCACCGCCGCGCCGGCAGACGATCCCATGTACGGCACTGGAGCCACCCTGGACGTGGCGAATGCCTCCAGTTACGACGGCTTGGCAGCTCAACTCGAAAAGCTGTTCACCGCCAATGGTTTCGATACCGGGCGGGCCAGCACGGCCGCCGCATTGTCGAATACCAGCGCCGTGGGCTACGGCGACGGAGTGGCGCGCGCGGGTAAAGCACTCGCGGCACAACTGAATTTGCCCGCCGCCGAAAACGATGCTCTGCCTGCGACCACTGTGCAATTGACGGTGGGAACGGATTTCCCGGCGAGTGAATATGTCGGCGACACGGCTCCCGCGGCCCCGGCAGCGGCCGCGGTATCCACCGTCTCAGCCACCGCAACGGGAACCGCGTCGCCGGCACCGACCGATCTCAGTCACATGACCGGAGAGTCGGTTCCCTGCGTGAAGTAGCGCAGGCCTAGTGGGCTTCTACCCCAGAGTGGCGCTGACGTAGACGATCTCGCCGAACGGGTCGTTGTCGTCCCGTTCCGGCCGGGCCGGCAGTCCGAGCCGGCGGAACAGCTCCTCGTCGGCCACCCCGGTGACGTCCCACCCCTTCCCGGTGAGGTACTCCATCACGTGGCTGCGCGGGCCGGCGTAGACCAGCGATCCCATGTCGATGTCCAGCCCCTGATCACGGGCCTGGGCTGTCATCGCCGTCCCCTTCGACGGGTCGAAATCCATGATCCCGGGCACGAATTCGGTGGCCACCGCGCTGCCGGGCGCACTCAACTCGGTGATCGTGTCGAACAACCGGTCCTGAGCATCGGACGGCAGATAGACCAGCAGGCCCTCGGCCAGCCACGCGGTGGGCAGGTTCGGATCGAACCCGGCGGCGCGCAGCGCTGCGGGCCAGTCCTCGCGCAGATCGATGCCGACAGTGTGGCGCTGCGCCGGGGGCTGCGCACCGAGCTCGTTGAACACGCCGGTCTTGAATGCGATGACGTCGGGCTGATCGATCTCGAACACCACGGTGCCCGACGGCCACGGCAACCGGTATGCGCGCGCGTCCAGGCCGGATGCCAGGATCACGACCTGCCGTATGCCGGTGTCCGTCGCGGACATGAAGTAGTCGTCGAAGAACTTGGCCCGCACGCCCATTGCGTCGATCATCGACTGCACACGTTCGGGCGCGAGGTCGCCGAACGCCGAGGTGTCGAGTTCGCCGTCGATCATCTTGATGAAGAAGTCGATGCCGACCGCACGAACAAGCGGATCGGCGAACGGGTCGTTGACGAGTTGGCGCGGGTCCTTGGTGGCCAGTGCGCGGCCGGCGGCCACGGCTGTCGCGGTGGCGCCGACGCTGGAGGTCAGGTCCCAGCTGTCGTCATCGGTGCGTGTCATCACTGCTCCTGTGTTCGGGTGGCGGTCAGGTAACCGGTGCTGTCGCTGAACTGCACCAGTGTTTCGTCGTCGGGCATGTCAA
Organism: Mycolicibacterium aromaticivorans JS19b1 = JCM 16368; assembly: GCF_000559085.1. Taxonomy (NCBI): domain Bacteria; kingdom Bacillati; phylum Actinomycetota; class Actinomycetes; order Mycobacteriales; family Mycobacteriaceae; genus Mycobacterium; species Mycolicibacterium aromaticivorans. Next base: position 3,699,317 of record NZ_JALN02000001.1, read on the forward strand.
AGCCGTTGGCGGCGTAAGACTCCCGGGTGCTCACCGTGCTGATGCGCCACCCGCGTTCGGTCAGGTAGTCGGTCACCGAGTTGCGCTCGCCGTCGTAGAACAGGGCGGGCAGATCGATGTCGGAGCCGATCTGTGCCGAGTACTTCTTGAACCGCTCGCGCCAGCTGTCCGGCAGTGTCATTCCCGCGGCCATGAATTCGGTGGCGAAGCGGCTCCCCGGTGCCGACATCGCGGTGACGTTGTCCAGCAATCGGTCCTGCGCCTCGGGGGGTAGATAGATCAACAACCCTTCGGCGATCCACGCCGTCGGTTGGGTGACGTCGAAACCGTGCTCCCGCAACGCAGCCGGCCAGTCGTCGCGGAGATCGACGGCGACGGTGCGACGATCGGCGGTGGGCGAGACGCCCAAGTCGGCCATCACGCGGGTCTTGAATTCGATGACCTGAGGCTGGTCCAACTCGAACACCACCGAGCCGGCCGGCCAGCTCATCCGGTAGGCGCGGGTGTCCAGGCCCGAGGCCAGGATGACGGCCTGGGTGATGCCGTCGCGGGCGGCGTTGGTGAATACGTCGTCGAAAAACCTTGTGCGCACCGCGATCTGCTCGGTCATCCGGCGGCGGTTGAGCATCGGATCGTCCTCGATGTTGGCCTCGCCGTTGGCGACCCGGATGAGGGACTCCACGCCGACGGCCTTGACGAGGGCGTCGGCGTACGGGTCGTGGATGAGGGCGTCCGGGCCGCGGGAGGCCAGTGCGCGCGACGCCGCCACCGATGTCGCGGTGGCGCCGACGCTGGACGCCAGGTCCCAAGTGTCGCCGTCGTAGCGGGTGTTTGTCTGGCTCATGGTGTTACTTCCGGATTGCGGTGACGGACACGGAGTTCCGCAGTGATTCGGTCAGGGTGGTCTCGGGGAAGGGCCGTCCGTACGCGGCGAACAGGTCTGCGCGCGCCTGGGAGCCGACCTGCCAGCCCTGCCGTTCGAGGTAGCCGATGACGGGGTTGCGTTCCCCGTCGTAGAACAGGTCGGACATGTTGATGTCCAGGCCTCGTTCGCGCCATTGGTCGCTGATCGCCTTGGAACGGTCCGCCAGACCGCGGCCGCCGTCCGGGTGGTATTCGGTGGCGATCCGGCTGCCCGGCGCGGACAGCGCGGTGATGTTGTCGAACAACCGGTCCTGGGCCTCCGGCGGCAGATACACCAGCAGGCCTTCGGCGCTCCACGCAGTCGCCTCGGTGTCGTCGAATCCGTTGGCCCGCAACGCTGCCGGCCAATCCTCACGCAGGTCGACGCTGACCGTGCGCAGCTCGGCGGTGGGGGAGGCACCGAGCGCGGCCAGCGTCTCGGTCTTGAAGTCGATGACCTGCGGCTGATCGATCTCGTAGACCACGGTGCCTGCCGGCCAGTGCAGCCGATACGACCGGGAGTCCAAGCCGGAGGCCAGAATGACCGCCTGCCGCACGCCGGCGGCGGCCGCATTCAGGAAGAACTCGTCGAAGAAGCGGGTTCGCACCGCCATCACATCGGTCATCACCCGGGCAGTCTCGGCACCGTCCATGGCTGCCATGTCGATGTCCCCGTCGACCATCTTCGTGAAGACGTCGATCCCGACGGCGCGGACCAGAGGGGCGGCGAAGGGGTCGTCGATCAGCGCGTTCTCTTCGCGGCTGGCCACCGCGCGGGCGGCGGCCACCATGGTGGCGGTGGTGCCGACGCTGGTGGCCAGGTCCCAGGAGTCGGAGTCGCTGCGGCTCATCGGGCGCCGCCGTAGATGGCGCTGAGGTAGTAGAGCTTGCCCATCGGCTCGTCGTCATCGAACGTCCCGCGCCGGCCCGCGGCGAGCAGGTCGTTGACCGGTGAGCGGTCGACCTGCCAACCGTGGTCGGTCAGGTAGTCGCTGGCATCGTTGCGCTCGCCCAGGTAGACCAGTGAGCCGAAGTCGAGGTCGAAGCCGTTGTCGCGCCAGTGCGCAGAGATGGTTTCCATCTTTTCGCGCGACTCTTCCTGTTCCTCGGGATTCGACGGCGGCGCGGTGTCGATGGCCACCCGGCTCCCGGGAGCGGACAGCTCGGTGACGGTGTCCAGCAGACGGTCCTGTGCGTCCGGCGGCAGGTAGCCCAGCAGGCCTTCGGCGCTCCACGCGGTGGGCGCCTGCTGGTCGAAGCCTGCCTCGCGTAGCGCGGTGGCCCAGTCGTTGCGCAGATCCATCGCCACCGGCCTGCGGTCACACGTCGGCTCGGCGCCCTGCTCGGCCAGCGTCTCGGTCTTGAATGCGATGACGTCGGGCTGGTCGATCTCGTAGACGACCATGCCGGCCGGCCAGTCCAGGCGGTAGGCACGCGAGTCGAGACCGGAGGCGAGGATGACGACCTGACGGACACCGGCCTCAGCGGCGCTCAGGAAGAACTCGTCGAAGAACTTCGTGCGCACCGCCATGTTGTCGGTCATCCGCGTGACGCCCATGGCGCTCTGGTCGTCCGGCGTGGGCAGGTCGCCGGTGGCCATCTTGGTGAAGAAGTCGATGCCGACGGCGCGCACCAGGGGTTCGGCGAACGGGTCGTCGATCAACGGGTCGTGCTCCCGGCTCGCCGCGGCGCGGGCGGCGGCGACCAGAGTCGCGGTGGCACCCACGCTGGAGGCCAGGTCCCAGGTGTCGTTGTCGGTACGCGTCATCGTTTGACCCTCACTGCCGCCCCTTATACTTAGCCGAGTTAACCACTATCGACTGTACGTTGTTCCCGCTGTGTGATTCCTGGGCGCGCAGCGGCCGGCGGTGGCACTGATCCGCGGATTCCCGCCCTGCCTGGGCCAACTGTTACTCTCGTAGACTGTTTGAGCGAGCGGTGCCGCAGGCGGAAATCGTGGCGGCGATCGGCGCAAGGCAGGATTACCCGAACGCTGGCCAGGCCAGCCCCATTGGCACGCTGTGACTCACGTCCGGCTGCCCAGGAGGAAGAGTGCTCTCGGCTTTCATCTCTTCGCTCAGGACGGCCGACCTGAGGCGAAAGATCCTGTTCACGTTGGGTGTTGTGATCCTGTACCGGGTCGGCGCCTCGCTGCCGTCCCCCGGGGTCAACTACAAGAACGTCCACCAGTGCATCGAGCAGGTGAGCGGTGGTGCCGGAGGGCAGATCTATTCGCTGATCAACCTGTTCTCCGGCGGTGCGCTGCTGCAGCTGACGGTGTTCGCGGTGGGCGTCATGCCCTACATCACCGCCAGCATCATCGTGCAGCTGCTCACGGTGGTCATCCCGCGTTTCGAACAGCTGCGCAAGGAGGGTCAGGCCGGCCAGGCCAAGATGACCCAGTACACGCGCTACCTGGCGATCGCGTTGGCGATCCTGCAGGCCACCAGCATTGTGGCCCTGGCCGCCAATGGCGGCCTGCTGCAGGGCTGCACCCTGGACATCCTGCAGAGCCAGAGCATTTTCTCGCTGATCATCATCGTTATGGTGATGACCGCGGGCGCCGCGCTGGTCATGTGGATGGGCGAACTGGTCACCGAGCGGGGTGTCGGCAACGGCATGTCGCTGCTGATCTTCGCCGGTATCGCAGCCCGCATCCCCGCTGAGGGCAAGAGCATTCTGGACAGCCGTGGCGGCCTGATCTTCGCCGCGGTCTGTGCGGCGGCTCTGCTGATCATCATCGGCGTCGTGTTCGTCGAGCAGGGCCAGCGCCGCATCCCGGTGCAGTACGCCAAGCGGATGGTGGGCCGGCGCATGTACGGCGGCACGTCGACTTATCTGCCGCTGAAGGTCAACCAGGCCGGCGTCATCCCGGTCATCTTCGCGTCGTCGCTGATCTACATCCCGCACCTGATCACCCAGCTGATCCAGAGCGGGCGCACCACCCCGAGCAACGGTTGGTGGGACCGCTTCGTCGCCAACTACCTGACGAATCCGGCTGACCCCGTTTATATCGGCATCTACTTCGGGCTGATCATCTTCTTCACCTATTTCTATGTCTCGATCACGTTCAACCCCGACGAACGTGCCGACGAGATGAAGAAGTTCGGCGGCTTCATCCCGGGCATCCGACCGGGCAAGCCGACCGCTGACTACCTGCGGTACGTGCTGAACAGGATCACCCTGCCCGGCTCGATCTACCTGGGTGTGATCGCCGTCCTGCCGAACGTCTTCCTGCAGATGGGCAATAGCGGTGGCGTCCAGAACCTGCCGTTCGGCGGTACCGCGGTTCTGATCATGATCGGTGTCGGTTTGGATACGGTCAAACAGATCGAGAGCCAGCTCATGCAGCGCAACTACGAAGGGTTCCTGAAGTGAGAATCGTTCTGTTGGGACCGCCGGGCGCGGGCAAGGGAACTCAGGCAGTCAAGCTGGCGGACAAGCTCGGGGTGCCGCAGATCTCCACCGGTGACTTGTTCCGGCACAACATCAGCACCGGCACCGAGCTGGGGCTGGAGGCCAAGAAGTACCTCGACGCCGGTGACCTGGTTCCGGCCACACTGACCAACGCGCTGGTCGACGACCGGCTCAACGACGCGGATGTGGCCGGCGGCTTCATCCTCGACGGCTTCCCCCGATCGGTCGAGCAGGCCGAGGCGCTCAAGCAGATGCTGGCCAAGCGCGACTTGTTGCTCGACGCCGTGCTCGAGTTCCGGGTGCCCGAGGACGAACTGGTCGAGCGGCTCAAGGGCCGTGGCCGTGCCGACGACACCGAGGACGTCATCCGCAACCGGTTCAAGGTGTACCGCGACGAGACCGCGCCGCTGCTCGACTATTACCAGGACGAGCTCAAGACCGTCGACGCCGTCGGCAGCCTCGATGAGGTGTTCGCCCGGGCGCTGCACGCACTCGGTCGCTGAATTTCGATGGTTTCTCTGCCTGGGCTGCGCAACCGCAAGACCGTTCCCGCCCGCACGCCGGGTGAGCTGGACGCGATGGCCGCTGCCGGCGCCGTCGTGGCGGCAGCGCTACGCGCCGTCCAGGCGGCCGCCGCTCCCGGGGTCTCGACCAAGGACCTCGACGACGTCGCCGAATCGGTGATCCGGCAGGCCAACGGCATTCCGTCGTTCCTCGGCTATCACGGTTATCCGGCCAGCATCTGCTCGTCGGTCAATGACCGTGTGGTGCATGGCATTCCGATGGCTGACGAGAAACTTGCCGCCGGCGACCTGGTGTCGATCGACTGCGGTGCGATCATCGAAGGCTGGCATGGCGATGCCGCTGTCACGTTCGGGATCGGCACCCTGATCGCGATGGACGAGGCACTCTCGGCGGCGACCAAGCAGTCGATGGAAGCCGGTATCGCGGCGATGATCCCCGGCAACCGGCTCACCGACGTGTCGCACGCCATCGAGACCGGCACCCGCGCCGCCGAACGGACCTACGGCCGCCGATTCGGCATCGTCGCGGGCTATGGCGGGCACGGCATCGGCCGGGCCATGCACATGGACCCGTTCCTGCCCAACGAGGGCGAGCCCGGCCGCGGGCCCACGCTGATCGCCGGATCGGTGCTCGCGATCGAACCGATGCTGACGCTGGGCACCACCAAGACCCGGATCCTGGCCGACGAGTGGACCGTCGTCACCGCCGACGGGTCCCGCGCCGCCCACTGGGAACACACCGTCGCCGTCACCGACGACGGCCCGCGCATCCTCACTGTGTGATCTGTGGTGATCTGCGCCGAGACCGCCACCATGGCTGGTGATCGGCCCGGACCGCGGCCCTGAGATCGATGTCGCGGCTGGACGCCCGGCGCCGAGCGCACACTGTGAACCGAACACCCGCCGGTTACGTGTATCAGCCGGGAGGTTGACCATGGACGACCCGGAGGCGGCGTTGGTTCGGGTGCTCTACGAGGAGCACGCGGCTGCGCTGTGGCGCTATGCGCTGCGGCTGACCGGTGATCCGGCCCGCGCGGAGGACGTGGTCCAGGAGACCCTGCTGCGAGCCTGGCAGCATCCGGAGGTCGCCGGCGACGCCGAGCGCTCCGCACGGGCGTGGCTGTTCACGGTGGCTCGCAACATGATCATCGACGAACGCCGCAGCGCCCGCTTCCGGCGGGAGACCGACTCGCTGAACACCGAGGGGGCGCCGGAGCCCGCAGGGCCTGACGAGGTCAACAGCGCGCTCGACCGGCTGCTGATCGGCGATGGGCTGGCGCAACTGTCGCCCGATCATCGCGCCGTGGTTCGCCGTTCCTACTATCTTGGCTGGACCACAGCGCAGATCGCGGCGGACCTCCAGATCGCCGAGGGGACGGTGAAGTCGCGGCTGCACTACGCGGTGCGCGCGCTTCGGCTGACGTTGCAGGAGATGGGGGTGACCCGGTGAAGGATCTGCACGATCCATACGAGACATGGGACGCTGCCTACGTCCTGGGGTCGCTGTCGAGCACCGAGCGCCGTGAGTACGAAGCGCACCTCAGCGGATGCGTGCGCTGCCGTTCGTCGGTCGGTGAACTCAGCGGCATGCCTGCGCTGCTGGCCATGCTCACTCCCGACGAGGTGACCGCCATCGATACCGGCGGGATGGAACCGCCGCCGTTGCGCCCGCAGCTGCTTGACGGTGTGCTGGTCGAGGTGCGCAGGCGTCGCCGCCGGGGCCGGTGGATCACCTGGTCGGTGGCCGCCGTGGCCGCCGCCGTGCTGGCCGTGGGTGTGTTCGTCGCGATCAAGCCCGCCCCGTTCAGCGCGCGTACCCCCGCCCCGCAGGTCTCGGCCGCGGCGGTCAGCATGACACCGGTGATGCCATCGTCGTTCGAGGCGACGATCCAGGTCACTCCGATGGGGTGGGGCACTCACATCCAGATGACGTGCACCTACCACCAGGAGATCGGTGCCGACGCGACCGAGGACGCGGACAAGCTGGCTATGTATGCCGTCGGTCGCGACGGCAGCCGGGTCCAGCTGGCCACGTGGATGGCGCGCGAAGGGGAGTCGGCCTCGCCGACCGGCAGCACATCGATGCCGATGGAGAAGATCGCCGCGGTCCAGGTCGTCAAAGCTGAGACCGGCGACGTACTGCTGCAGCGCAACCTGTAGGTCTCGACCATGCGGTATGAATGTGCGGATGGCCGAATCAATCCCACCCGCCAAGCCGGACCCGATCGCCGCCGCGCGACGCAACTGGGAGCGCGCCGGGTGGGGTGATGTCGCCGAGGGCATGGTTGCGGTGACCTCGGTGATGCGGGCCCACCAGATCCTGCTGGCCCGGGTGGAGAACGCGTTGCGGCCCTACGATCTGAGCTTCTCGCGGTTCGAACTGTTGCGGCTGTTGGCCTTCAGTCGCACCGGGGCGTTACCGATCACCAAGGCCTCGGACCGACTGCAGGTGCACGTCACCAGCGTCACGCACGCCATCCGCCGGCTGGAGGCCGACGGTTTGGTGAGGCGGGTGCCGCATCCCACCGACGGGCGCACCACGCTGGTCGAGATCACCGACCTGGGGCGTTCAACGGTGGAGGACGCCACCGCAACGCTCAACGAGGTGGTGTTCGCCGATATCGGGATGGCGGCGCCGGAAGCCCGGGCGCTGGTCGCGTCGATCGAGACGCTGCGCCACCACGCGGGGGATTTCTAACGCAGGGTTTCGATGACCGCGCTGAAATCCAGGTCGGCGTGCTCTTCGGCGAATTTGGCGTAGATCTCGGCGGCATGGGTGCCCAGTGGCGCGGTGGCGCCGGTCGACGACACCGCGTCCATCGCCAGCCCGAGGTCCTTGTTCATCAACGCGGTGGCGAAGCCCGGCTGGAAGTTGTTGTTCGCGGGTGACGTCGAAACAGGGCCGGGCACAGGGCAGTTCGTGTGGACCGCCCAGCAGTTGCCGGTGGCGCCGGTGATCACGTCGAACAGGGACTGCGCCGACAGACCCAGCTTCTCAGCCAGCACGAAGGCTTCCCCCACGGCGATCTGCTGCACGGCCAGCACCATGTTGTTGCACAGCTTGGCGGCCTGGCCGGCACCCGACGATCCGCAATGAATCACCTTGCTGGCCATCGGATCCAGCACCGGTCGGGCCCTCTCCAGCGCGTCGGCGTCGCCGCCGACCATGAATGCGAGCGTGCCGGCTGTGGCGCCCTTGATGCCACCGGAGACGGGGGCGTCGAGCTGAGCCATCCCGGCGGCCGAGGCCTGCGCGTTGACTTCGCGGGCGTCATCGACGGAGATCGTCGAGGTGTCGATGAACAACGTACCTGAAGTGGCGGCCGGAAGTGCTTCGGCGTAGCAGGCTTTCACGATCGCGCCGTTGGGCAGTGAGGTGATGACGACGTCTGCCTCAGAGACCGCGGCGGCGCCGGCGTCGAACACCGTCACGCCCTTCCCTTCGGCCGCCGCACGTAGTGCTGGCACCGGATCGAAGCCCCGCACCGTGTAGCCGGCGTTGACCAGGTTGGCCGCCATCGGGCCGCCCATGTGGCCCAACCCCAGGAAACCGACCGTCGTCATGTGTGGCTCCTTTGCCTCATGTCGTTGCGCGTGCCCGGGCGGCTTCTGCTCGCCCGATGACCACGCGCATGATTTCGTTGGTGCCCTCCAGGATTCGGTGCACCCGCAGATCGCGAACGATCTTCTCGATCCCGTACTCGCGCAGGTAGCCGTAACCGCCGTGCAGCTGCAACGCCTGGTCGGCCACCTCGAAGCAGGCGTCGGTGACATACCGCTTGGCCATCGCGCACAGCGCGACCTTGTCCGGTTCGTCGTTGTCCAAGGCGACGGCCGCGCGCCACAACATCAGCCGCGAGGTTTCCAGCGCGGTCGCCATGTCGGCCAGCGTGAACCGGATGGTCGGTTCGTCGAGCAGCGCCCCGCCGAAGGCCTGCCGGTCGGCGAGATAACTAGCCGCTTTCTCATAGGCGGCTTGCGCGCCGCCCAGTGAGCAGGCCGCGATATTGAGCCGGCCACCGTTGAGGCCGTTCATCGCGATGCCGAAGCCGCCACCGTCACCTTCGGGTCCGCCGAGCATCGCCGATGCCGGTACCCGCACACCGTCGAGGATCACCTGAGCAGTGGGCTGCACGTTCCAGCCCATCTTCTCTTCCTGGGCGCCGAAACTCAGCCCGGGCGTGTCCTTCTCGACGATGAAGGTAGAAATTCCACGGTGGCCCGACTCGTTCTCTTTGAAACCGGTGCGGGCCATCACCACGTACACATCGGAAGTGCCTGCCCCGGAGATGAACTGCTTGACTCCGTCGAGTACGTAGGCGTCACCGTCACGAACGGCTTTGGTGCGCAACGCCGAGGCATCCGAGCCCGCGCCCGGTTCGGTCAGGCAGTAACTGGCGATCGTCTCCATCGACGCTAGCCGCGGGATCCAGGACTTGCGCTGATCGTCGGTGCCGTAGGTGTCGATCATCCACGCGCACATGTTGTGGATCGACAGGAACGCCGCCAGCGCAGGGTCGGCGGTCGAGAGCTGCTCGAAGATTCGCACCGCGTCCAGGCGCCGGAGGCCGCTGCCGCCGACGTCCTCGGCGCAGTAGATGGCGGCCATCCCCAACTCGGCGGCCTCGCGTAGGACGTCCACCGGGAACTCCTTGGAGTGATCCCAGTCCAGGGCATGTGGCGCAAGACGTTTGATCGCGAACGCGGCCGCAGTTTCGGCGATCACGCGATCGTCGTCGTCGAGGGCGAAGAAGCTCATCGCCCCTCTAGTTCATCGTCGGGATGACGAACTCGGCGCCGTCCTTGATGCCCGACGGCCACCGCTCGGTGACGGTCTTGGTCTTGGTGTAGAAGAGGATCGAGTGCGGCCCGTGCTGGTTGAGATCGCCGAAGCCGGAACGCTTCCAGCCACCGAAGGTGTGGTAGGACACCGGAACCGGGATCGGTACGTTGACGCCGACCATGCCGACCTGAACCCGGGACACGAAGTCGCGGGCGGCATCACCGTCGCGGGTGAAAATGGCCACCCCATTGCCGTATTCGTGCTGAGATGGAAGCGCCACTGCCTCTTCGTAATTCGTGGCTCTGACGATGCACAGCACGGGCCCGAAGATCTCGTCGGTATAGATCGACATGTCGGTGGTGACGTGGTCGAAGAGGGTGGGTCCGATGAAGTACCCGCCTTCGAGGCTATTGTCGTCGAAGGTCAACTCGTCGCTGGCCTTGTCGCGACCGTCGACCACGATCTCGGCTCCGGCGGCCACCCCGGCGTCGATATAGTCGCGGACCCGCGTGAGCGCGGCGGCGGTGACCAGTGGGCCGTAGTCGGCCTTGGGGTCCAGGCTGTGCCCGACACGCAGCTCGTTGATCCGCTCGACGAGCCTGCCGCGCAACCGGTTTGCCGTCTCCTCGCCGACGGGTACCGCGACGCTGATGGCCATGCAGCGTTCGCCGGCGCTGCCGTAACCGGCGCCGATCAGGGCGTCGACGGCCTGGTCCAGGTCGGCGTCGGGCATGACGATCATGTGATTCTTGGCGCCGCCGAAGCACTGGGAGCGCTTACCGTTGGCCGCCGCGGTGGAGTAGATGTACTGCGCGATGTCGGAGCTGCCGACGAAGCCGACGGCCTTGATGTCGGGGTGGTGCAGGATCGCGTCGACGGCTTCCTTGTCTCCCTGGACCACCTGGAACACACCGGCCGGCAGACCGGCTTCGAGGAACAGCTCGGCAAGGCGGACGGGAACGGAGGGGTCGCGCTCGGAGGGCTTGAGGATCAACGCGTTACCGCATGCCAGGGCGGGGCCGGCCTTCCACAGCGGGATCATCGCCGGGAAGTTGAACGGCGTGATGCCGGCGACGACACCGAGCGGCTGGCGGATCGAGTACACGTCGATGCCGCCGCCGGCGCCTTCGGTGAACTCACCCTTGAGCAAGTGCGGGATACCGATGGCGAATTCGATGACCTCGATGCCGCGCTGGATGTCGCCCTTCGAATCGGGGACGGTCTTGCCGTGCTCGATGGACAGCAGCTCAGCGAGCTCATCGGCGTTGGCGTTGACCAGCTCGATGAACTTCATCAGGACGCGGGCGCGGCGCTGCGGATTCCATGCGGCCCATTCCTTCTGGGCTTCGACCGCGGAGGCGACTGCGGTGTCGACGTCGGCGGCCGACGCCAGCAGTACCTGGGCCTGCACTTCGCCGGTGCTGGGGTTGAAGACGTCCGCGGTGCGCGTGCTGCTGAGGTTGCTGCGCTTGCCGTCGATGAAGTGCTGAATGGTTCTGCTCATGACTGCCCCTTGGCTGACCTGGCCGCTGAATACTAGGACATCCTAGTAATGTCGTGACCGGCTCCGCAAGAGGGTCGGTGGGCTCGAAGGCACCTCAGCGCCACTGATAGCGGGTGCTGGGCCGGCCCGTCTTGCCGTATTCGGTCAGGCGGGTGACAGTGCCGTCGTCAGCCAGCCGTTCCAGGTAGCGCCAGGCCGTCACCCGGGAGACGCCGACCAGTTTGGCGGCCTCGTCGGCCGTCAGCCCGTCGGCGCGATCACGGACCGCGCGGGCGATCTCGTCGGTGGTCCCCGGTGCGGCGCCCTTGGGGGCCACGGACTTGTCGGTGCTGCGAAGCTCGGCCAGCGCACGGTCCACCTCGGCCTGGCTGGCTGCCTCCGTGCCCGCCGGCAGCGCTTCGCGGTAGCGGCGGTAGCGCTCGAGGCGATCGCGGAACGCCGCGAACGTGAACGGCTTGAGCAGGTAGGCCAGCGCGCCGTGTGCGACGGCGGCGCGCACCATCTCCAGATCGCGTTCGGAGGTGATCGCGATGATGTCCGGCGCGGGGCGAAGACCGGACAGCGCCGAGGCCAGCGCGATCCCGCTGGCGTCGGGCAGGCCGAGATCGAGCAGCACCAGGTCGACGGGGGACTCGGCTTCGGACGCGATGCGCATCGCATCGCGTGTGGTATTGGCTATACCGATGACCGTAAAGCCCTGCAGCCGAGACAGATACGCGTTGTGCGCTTCGGCGATGAGGGTGTCGTCCTCAACGATCAGCACGGTGATCATCGGATGGTCACCGTCACCACCGAGCCGTAGGTGACGTCGGCGCTCAGGGTGCCGCCGTGCCGGTTGACGATCTGGGCGACCAAGGCGAGTCCCAGGCCTTGGTGTCCGGCGCCGCCGTCGGACTTGGTCGAGTAGCCGCGCTGTCTGGCACGCGCGAAGGTGTCTGGGTCCATGCCCGGGCCGCTGTCGGCGACCTGGATCTGCAGCCGCTCATCGCTCTGGTTGACGGTCACCTCGACCCACGGGTCGTCGCGGTCGCAGGCATCCATCGCGTTGTCGACCAGATTGCCCAGCACGGTGACCATCTCCTGCGGGCTCAGGAGCGCCTCGGCGGGCAGGTGGGTCTCCTCGGTGATGGTCAGCTCGATGCCGCGCTCGTCGGCCTCTGCGGTTTTGCCGAGCAGCAGCGCCACCAGCGCGGGTTCGCTGACGGCGTCGGAGACCCGGTCGACGAGCTGCTGGGACAGCGCCAGCTCCTGGGTGGCGAACTTGACCGCCTCGTCGGGACGGCCCATCTCCACCAGTGTGACGACGGTGTGCAGCTTGTTGGCCGACTCGTGGGCCTGGGCGCGCAGCGAATCGGTGAAACCCTGCAGCGAACTCAATTCGCCCAGCGCACCTTGTAATTCGGTGCGGTCGCGGATGGTGACCACTTCGGACTCCGACGCGCTGACCGCAGAGCGGTTGACCACCAGCACCCGGTCGTCGGTGAGCCGAACTTCGTCGCGCACTCCGGGGTCGTTGCCGCGCAGGAACTCTGGTAGGTCGGCGCGGGTGATGGGTCCGGCCGGCAGTGCCAGCAGACGGCGGGCTTCGTCGTTGACCAGCGCGACACCGTTGCGGTCCAACACGATCAGGCCCTCGGAGACCGAGTGCAGGATGGCGTCGTGGTGGTCGTACATCACCCGCAGCTCGTCGGGTGCCAAGCCGTGGGTCTGGTGTAGGACACGCCGGCGGATCGCCCAGATGCCGACGAAGGACAGGGCCAGAGCGCCGGCCGCGACACCGACGATCATCAGCCATTGCGAACGCCAGCGCGCGGACAGGCTCTCGAGCGTGATGCCTGCAGCGACAAGGCCGATGATCTGTCCGCGCTCACTGCGGATCGGCGCGATGGTGCGCACCGACGGGCCGAGGGTGCCGGTGTAGACCTCGGTGTAGGTCTGGCCGCGCAGCGCGGGCTCGATGGTCCCGATGTACTTCTGGCCGATCTGCTCGGGATTGGTGTGGGTGAAACGGGTGCGGTCGGGCGCCATGATCGTGATGAAGGCTATGCCGGTGCTCTTGCGGATGGCCTCGGTGACCGGCTGCAGAACGGGTGCTGCGTTGCCGGTTTCGATTGCTTCGGCGGTGGACGGCGCGTCGGCCAGCGCGACGGCGATCGCCGTCACCTGCTGGCGGGCGGCTTCGTCGCCCTGACGTTTGGCATCGAACAGGGCCAACGCACTGCCAGCCATCACCACCAGCATGATCACCGCGGCCTGCAACGCGAAAGCCTGGCCCGCCAGTGAGCGCGGCAGTACGGCCACTGCTCACCTCCGCGCCTGAACGTAATGAACTAAAGCGTGACCTGCGTCACGTACTGGTAAACCATCCTTGCAGACCCAACGCTGTCAGTACTGGAAGGAAACCGCTCATGACCACGGTTGTGGATCGCCAAGGCGGCGACGACAAGCCCGCGCCGTCCAAGCGCCGGGATCGCACCCACTGGCTGTACCTGGCTGTCATCTTCGCGGTGGTCGCCGGCGTCGCCGTGGGCCTGGCGGCCCCGTCGGTCGGCAAGGAGGTCGGAGTTCTCGGGACGATGTTCGTCAGCCTGATCAAGATGATGATCGTCCCGGTGATCTTCTGCACGATCGTGCTGGGTATCGGCTCGGTCCGGAAGGCGGCCACCGTCGGCAAGGTCGGCGGCCTGGCTTTCGGCTACTTCCTGGTGATGTCGACGATTGCGTTGGGCATCGGCCTGCTGGTGGGCAACCTGCTGCACCCTGGCAGCAGTCTCAAGTTGTCGGAGTCGACCGCCGCCAAGGGCGCCGAGCTGGCCGAAAAGGCGCATGAGTCAGGTGGTTTGATGGACTTCATCCAGCACATCATCCCGACGTCGCTGTTCTCCTCGCTCACCGACGGCAATGTGCTGCAAGGGTTGTTCGTGGCGCTGCTGGTCGGGTTCGCGATCCAGGCGATGGGCACCAAGGGTGAGCCGATCCTGCGTGGGATCGAGCATCTGCAGCGGCTGGTGTTCAAGGTCCTGTCAATGGTGTTGTGGCTGGCGCCGATTGGTGCGTTCGGCGCGATGGCGAACGTGGTGGGTCTGACCGGCTGGAGCGCGGTGACCAACCTGCTGACGCTGATGTTGGGCTTCTACCTGACGTGCGTGGTGTTCGTCTTCGGTGTTCTGGGGACGATGCTGCGGATGGTGTCGGGTGTTTCGATCTTCAAACTGGTGCGCTACCTGGCGCGGGAGTACCTACTGATCTTTGCGACGTCGTCGTCGGAGTCGGCGCTGCCGCGGCTGATCGCGAAGATGGAGCACCTGGGCGTGCAGCAGAGCACCGTGGGTGTGGTTGTGCCGACGGGATATTCGTTCAACCTGGACGGCACGGCGATCTACTTGACGATGGCATCGTTGTTCATCGCCGATGCACTCGGAGACCCGCTTTCGGTGGGGGAGCAGATCGGTCTGCTGGTGTTCATGATCGTGGCGTCGAAGGGGGCGGCCGGGGTGAGCGGGGCCGGGCTGGCGACGCTGGCCGGTGGCCTGCAAGCGCACCGCCCCGAGCTGCTCGACGGGGTCGGACTGATCGTGGGGATCGACCGGTTCATGTCCGAGGCGCGCGCGGTGACGAACTTCTCCGGCAACGCGGTGGCCACCCTGCTGGTCGGTTCGTGGACCAAGACGGTGGACATGGCCAAGGTCAACGGTGTGCTGTCTGGCCGCGACCCGTTCGACGAGGTGACCATGCTCGACAACGATCATGCGCCTGCGCCGCAGAATGAGGCCCTCGCCGCCTGATCACCAAGCCCACGGCACCCCGGGAGCCCTTCCCCCGGGGTGCCGTGCCGTCGTGAGACGGAAATGGTCGTGAAACGGAAAAAGCCCGGCTGTCGGGGGGGCCGCCGGGCCTTTCCGCGAGAAGAGCTAGGCCCTGTCGCTCCTTCACCGTAGCGGAGCTCGCTGTGAATCACGGCTATGAACTGGGTCAAAGCTGTGAGTTACCAATGACTTCAGTGGGTACGCGCTGGAGACCGGTGGTGTTCCCGGCGGCGACCTGGAGTGTGACTCGTGCTCTGGTTGGGCCTGTGGTCGCCGGACCCGAAGGTCACACCCGCTAACGTCAATCCCGCGCCGATCGCCCGGTGCGCCCCCATAGCCCAATTGGCAGAGGCAGCGGACTTAAAATCCGCACAGTGTCGGTTCGAGTCCGACTGGGGGCACTCACCACTGACGCAACGAGGTCTGCGAAAAATTTTCACCACTCAGCAAACCCCGAGATGAATTCATTTCGACCGTAGGTGGCGGTCGGTGTCGGCGGGGTCAGCGGGCCGGCTGGGATCGCGGTCCGCACTCGTCGCTGTCGCTGCGGGCCTCTTGGCGTCGACCGGCACGTGCAAACGCCGCTTACTTTATATAAGCCTGGTTATGGTACTGAAAGGTAACTTAGAAGACAGGTTCAGCAAACTGTTTATCTTACCCTCAGGTAAGTTAGGTCACCGAAAATGGTAGCTGCCGGCCTCTTGTCGTTCACCGGGCAGCAACCTCGCAGAACTGTCAGAAGTGGCGTGAACAGCGGCGTTGACCGCACCTGTCGGTATCTGGCGCAGCTATCTGCGGTCCTTTCGACGCGCAAGAAAGTTTCCAAAACCTCTACTTACTGATGAGTAAGGTGCGCTACGTTTTGGCGCTTAGGGGGCAAATTTCTTCGAAGGAGAGTCATGAACGCTGCTGTTCGTCCGTACGCCACCGCAGGTGTTGCGCTTGTCGGAGCGAGTGTCATCGCGATCTCGCCGCTCGCTCCGCCGATGCCGGACGCTCATGCCCTGCAGCGGTCGGTGTCGTCGGTCAGTGTCGAGCTCAGCGCCGCGATCAATCCGATCGAGAACTGGGTTCAGGTCTTCCAGAAGTCTGCAGCAAACCTCGGCGCCCTTGGCCAGCAGTTCGCCGCCGATCCTGCCCCCATCCTCAGCCAGGTGCTCGCCAACCAGCTCGCGAGCCTGAAGGCCTTGCAAACGGCCTATAACAATGACGCGGCGAACCTCAAGCTGATCTTCCAAGGCGCCCCCGGTGCGATCGAGACCGCTCGCGGCCAGCTCCAAAGCGGTGACATCGTGGGCGCGTTCGACACCTTCAACAACCAGATCGTGATCCCGCTCGCGCTGAACCTCGTTACGATCGTTTCGGATTCGACCGTCCCCCTGGTGAACACGGTGAACAACTTCGCCAAGGCCTTCGCCACACTGCCCAACACGGTGTTCCAGGTGGTCCTGCCGATGACGTTCCCGCTGGTGTCGACGATCAACGCCGCCGTGCAGACAGTCCAGGATGTGTACGACGCAGCGGTCGCCAAAGATCCGGCTGGCGTCATCAACGCTCTGGTGAACCTCCCCGCGAATCTGGTCGGCGGCTTCCTGAACGGGTCGGGCACAGTCCTCGGATTGCTGCCCGCTCCGGGCCTCCTGACGCCCTACGACCCCAACTTCGGGTTCCTTGGCAGCGGACCGATCGCCAGCCTGCTCCAGCTGCGGGACGTCATCGCCCAAGCCATCGGGGCCACCCCGCCGGCTACGGCTGCTATCAGCGCGGCCAAAGTGCCCGCCGCGGCCAAGACTGTGACGCTGTCGACCGCCGCCCCGGAGACAACCGGCACGGCATCGGCAGCCCGTGGTGCCATCAAGGCGCCGTCTGACAGCGCGGCTGGCGACACCGCAGCAGATGCTGACGCGACCGAATCCGCCACCGGCAGCACGGGTTCCACGAAGGCCAGCACCAAAGCCACCCCGGCCGCGGCAACCGATTCGGCCACCGGCAATTCGGATTCGTCGAGCGACACCAAGGCGGGATCCTCGTCCGCCGGCGGTCACGATTCGAAGGCCGGGAGCGGCAAGAAGAGTTCATCGGGCAAGTCCGGCAGGCCCGCGAAGGCCGGCAAGTAAGTGTGACCGCTGAGCGCCGGTCGCTCCCCGATGAGGGAGCGACCGGCGCTTTGGCGTCGCCGCGAGGCGCCGCGGCGGATAGGCCTCAGTCGGGCCGAAAAGCCTTCGTGTGTCTCAATTTTCACTAGGGCTGTGACAGTGGGAGAGGATGGGCTCCCCACCGGCGGCGCACAGCGAGTGGCCCGAGCTGATCGGCATGCAGCCCCGACTGAATCCGTGTCCGTGCCCACGGGAGGTGAACCTGTCCGGCTCTCCGGGTACGTAACGTCGTGAACATGGACGCACGTAACTTGGCCTTGGAATGGACGGACACAACTCAGCACTGGCTCGTCGAGGTGCCGATCCGCCTGGCGGCGTACCTGAGCGTCGTGCTGTTAGTCCGGTATCTGCTGCACCGGATGATCGACCGTGCCACGACCCGCCGGAGCGGCAAGAGCAGCGTCGAGGAGCGGCCCCAGGACACGAAGCCGACCTTGCTACGGCGCCTTCGTCCTGACGTCCCGGTGACGACCATCAGCGATCAAGCCGGCACTCGACGGAAGCAGCGTGCTCACACGATCGGTTCCGTCCTCAAATCCACCGTGTCGATAATTCTGCTGTCGTGGTTGGTGCTGGCAGCTCTCAACGTGGTGGGGGTGAATCTCGCGCCGTTCATCGCCTCGGCCGGCGTGATTGGCCTCGCGATCGGATTTGGTGCCCAGAATCTCGTGCGCGATTTCGTCAGCGGCGTGTTCATGCTGCTCGAGGACCAATACGGGGTGGGTGATGTGGTCGACCTCGGCGAGATGAGCGGCGAGGTCGAAAGCGTCGGTCTGCGCATCACCACCGTCCGCGACATCGATGGCACGCTGTGGTACGTCCGTAATGGGGAGATCTCCCGCGTCGGCAACATGAGCCAGGAATACGCGGTGGCCCGTATCGAGGTGCCGGTCGCGTTGACGGCCGACGTCGAGCGGGCGGAGCAGGTGGCGCTGGACGCGGCCGCTCAGGCTATCGAGGATCCGACAGTGGGCGCAAAGGTGCTCGGCGAGCCTGAGATGCTCGGCGTACAGGAACTTGCCCCGGATCTGCTGAGGCTGCGGATGACGTTGAAGACGAGGCCGGGCGCGCAATGGTCGGTGCAGCGCCGCCTGCTGCGGGAGATCTTGCAGGCGTACGACGAAAACGGCGTCGAGCTGCCATATCCGCGGGGGCGCATCCACGCGGTGGTGGGCGGGAGCGCCGAGAAGTGAGGCGAGACGGGGCGGTTAGCGCTGAAGACGAGCGCTCCCCGCGGATATCGGCGTTGGCGATGGCGTCTTCTGCTCCAGGGATCCGTTCAGCGGCGGCGCTGGGCGCGAACAGGAGTGTGGCTGAGTGAGGGGTTTCATCCCACTGGGACAAAATCGATCGTCCGAACCATCGGCGTGCCTACCATCAGCCGATGCGCGGATCCAAGATTCTGATCACCGGAGTGAGTGGCCAGGTCGCCACCCCTGTCGCCCTCGCGATGGCGCCGGACAACGAGGTCTGGGGCATCGCCCGATTCACCGACGCGGCCGTCAGGAGCAGCCTGGAGAAGGCCGGCGTCCGCTGTGAGACCGTCAACATGGCGGCCGGGGACTTCACCGGGCTGCCGTCGGATTTCGACTACGTCCTGAACTTGGCGGTGGCCAAGAGCGGTCGGTGGGACAAAGACCTCGCCGCCAACGCGGAATCGGCTGGTCTTCTCATGGCGCACTGTCGCAGCGCAAAGGCGTTCCTGCACTGTTCATCCGGCGCAGTCTACGACCCGCCCGGCGACGAGCCCCGGACCGAACGCACGGTCTACGGCGACAATCACAAGAGCCTGCTGCCGACCTACTCGATCACCAAGATCGCCGGTGAGACCGTCGTCGCGACCATGGCACGCGCCCTTGGCGTACCGACCACGATCGCGCGCCTCAACGTTCCCTACGGCGACAACGGCGGCTGGCCGTACTTCCAGATGGAGATGATGCTCAGCGGCATGCCCGTCCCCGTCCCGCCCGGCGGACCGGCTGTCTACAACCCGATCCATGAAGACGACATCATCGCGATGATCCCGAAACTGCTTGAGGTGGCGTCAGTTCCGGCCACCACCGTCAACTGGGGCGGCGACCAATACGTCAGCGTCCAAGAATGGTGTACCTTCCTGGGATCGCTCGTCGGCACGGAACCGGTCTTCGAGGAAAGCGATCAAGCGCTGCGCGGCAATCCGTTGGACGTCACCAAGATGCATGAGCTCGTCGGGGGCACCACCGTCGACTGGCGCGACGGGATGCGGCGGATGGCAGTCAAGTTCCGCCCGGAGCTGGTCGGCGCGTAAGCGATTGCCACACTGAGTGCATGCGGCCGACCGATGCGTGCCCATGCGGCTCCGGTGCACCGCTCGGCCGCTGTTGCCTGCCGCTGCACCGTGGCGAGAGCCCGGCCGGCACCGCCGAACAGCTGATGCGGTCGCGATACAGCGCCTACGCCGTCGGCGACCTTGACTACGTCTGGCGGACCTGGCATCCGCGCACCCGCCCCGACTCGCTCACTGCGACCGACGGACTGACCTGGATCGGGCTGGAGATCGTCGACACCGTCGATGGTCAGCCAGGTGACGAAACCGGCGTAGTGGAGTTCCGGGCGCAGTACCGACAAGGCCTTCGAACTGGGGTGTTACACGAGCGGTCTCGCTTCGCCGTGCGAGCCCGCCGCTGGTTCTACCTGGACGGGGACATCTTCGACTGACCAAATCCGCGCCCGAGCGCGGCCGCTGCTTTATGGTCGAGCCGTGCCCGAATTGGACCGTCGAAGCATGATGTTGATGTCGGGGCTGGGCCTGCTGGCCGCTGCGCTCCCGCTCCCCAGTGCACACGCGGAGGCCCCCTACCTGTTCCAGGACGACTTCGACGGACCGTCGGGGTCGGCCCCCAATCCCGCGAATTGGTCGATTCAGAACTGGCAGGACGACGTCTGGCCACCCGTCGATAGCCAGTACCGCGACGACCGGCGCAACGTCTTTCTCGACGGAAACTCCAACCTCGTGCTTCTCGCCACCCACGAGGACGACCAGTACTTCAGCGGAAAGGTGCGGGGAAACTGGCGAGTCCCCATGGGGCACACCTGGGAAGCGCGAGCCAAGCTCGACTGCTTGACCGCAGGTGCCTGGCCCGCGTACTGGGCGGTCAACGAAGACCCGCTGCCCGACGGCGAGGTCGACATCTTCGAGTACTACGGCAACCGCAGCTGGGCCCCGGGCACCACCGTCCATGCGGCATCGAACGGCAAGACGTGGGAAAGCAAGTCGATTGCCGGACTGGTCGACGGCGGCTGGCATACCTGGCGGATGCGTTGGGACGCTGACGGGTTCAAGTTCTGGCGCGACTATGTCGACGGCGCGAAGCCGTACTTCACCGTGCCGCCGAAGCCCATCCCCGTGCACGGCAACCCGACTGACTTGCGCTGGCCGTTCAACAATCCCGGTTATTGGCTGGCGCCGATGTTCACCCTCGCGGTTGGTGGACCGGGCGGTGGGGATCCTTCGCTGGGTACCTGGCCGGCGGCGATGCTCATCGATTGGATTCGAATCTGGTAGCGAAAGCTACTGCGGGGCAGTCGACTTCAGGTCTGCGCCGCTACCCGCCGCCGCTTGGCGCATCGACAATTCCTGCTTCATGCGCTCCGGGAGTCTCCGGCATCTCGTGCCGTCCACCGCCCGATCGGCGCTGAATGAACCACACGCCCACACCCACTGACACGACGGCGCCGACGATGATCGTGGGCCACATCAAGACTTGCGCCAGCCAGACCCGTCGTTGGGTTTTGACGACGCGCTGCTCGGCATGCCGAACTCGGGCGAGCTTGTTCATGTGTCCTCTAATGCCCACGATCCGCCGAGGGAAAACAGCCACGACGTGGAATCGGTACCGCGCCGGTGGGTACGATGGCGAGCCTTACTGGCAGCCGCCGGCCGGTGTGGTCACGAAAAGATTGTCGCCACCACTGGCATCGGCGTGCGAGCCGCAGTATGCGGTCGCCTCGTTGTTGCTGCCGTTGCCGGCGAACGCCACGCTGCCGCTGCCGTCTGCGATCGCCTGATTCCGGTCACCGCCGCTCACCGATGCCGTGCTGCCGTTGCTGGCATCGGCGATGTTGAGTTTTCCGCCGGTAATCGTTGCGGTACTGCCATTTTGGGCCGTGGCCACGGTGAAGAGCCCATCGTGCGCGATTGCCTGGCTACCGTAGTCGGCACTGGCGAAGTTCAGGATCCCGCCGGTCGCGTCGGCCGTGCTGTTGTGATCCGCCACCGCGAAATTGAAGAGGCCGCCGCCGGCGTTCGCGCTGCTGCCCGCGCCTGCCACCGCCAAATTGAATCCGGGATCCGATGTCGCCGTCGCGCTGCCGTACTGGACGACGGTGCGTCCGTTGAATGAGACGGCAAAGTCGGGCTTGGGCTGCGGATCCGCGGCCGCGTTCAGATGTGGGTGCCGCTTTGCACTGCTGCTCGAGTTCTCCGACGATGCCTGCTTGTGCGCGGCGCCGGTTCCGCTCGACGGCGCCGCCAGGGCGACAGGCGCCCCGATCACGAGGGCGACCACCGGCCCTCCAATGCATACGGCACAAATCTTTGCTGATATTGACGGGCTGATGCTCGATTTCACGATCCGGTCCTTAATATGCCGAGGTAGTACCCAACCCGGCTGTGACTGTAGCCACGTGTTGACGCCTAAGCAAATATATCCGTGCTTGCTGTGTTGTATTCAATTTTCACTCTGGCACCCGAGGGGCCAGATAAAGGACCTAGCGATGGATTCCGGTCGTGCGAAAGCGGCTCCGGTAGGAGCTCGGTGACACGCCTAATGCGCGGCGGAAGGTGCGGCGCATGGTGTCCGCCGACCCGAAGCCGGCCCGCCGCGCGACAGTTTCTTGACCGTGATCGCCGGTGGCCAGCAGTACTTTCGCCGCTTCCAATCGGGCCTGCTCAACGAATCGCGACGGTGTCAATCCGACCTGCTCGCGGAACATCCGAACCAGGTGCCGCTCGCTGACGGCGGCACGTTCGGCCATCGACGCGATCGAATGATCGGCTGCCGGATCGGTCACGACGGAGTCGAGTATCTCGCGAAGCCCGCGAGATACCGGCGAGGCCGCCTCGGTCCAGACGCTGAACTGGGCCTGGCCCCCGGGGCGTTGCAGGAACACCACCATCCAACGCGCCACCCGCCGGGCCACGTCGGGGCCGTAGTCGCTTTCGACCATGGCCAGACCGAGGTCGACGCCCGCGCTGATTCCGGCCCCGGTGATGTACGGGCCGTCCTGGACGAACAACGAATCCGGCACCACCTCGATCTCGGGGTAGGTGCGTGCCAACTCCTGGCAATGCGCCCAATGGGTGGTCGCACGGCGGCCTTCGAGTAAGCCCAGGGCCGCGAGCACGAACGCGCCGGTGCAGACCGAGGCCACCCTGCGCGCCCGCGGAGCCAGCTCGCCCACCATCTCCAAGGCCGATGCCACGACGTCCGGTGTCTGCTCTTCGGGGATGTCGTGCTCGCCGGGGGTGAAGCGGAAGTCCGGTGGCACCCCGCCCGGCACGATCAAGGTGTCGATCCGGTCCGGCACCTCGGCCAGCGGGACGTCGACTTTGAGCGTGACGAACGAGGTCGTGTTGACAGCTTCACCGGTCAGCGAGGCCAGGATCACCTGGTATCGCGCGCCGAAATCGTTTGCCCGCGCGAATATTTCAAGCGGCGCGGCTACATCTTGTAGCGTCACTTTGTCGTACAGTGCGAACACGACGATTTTGGGCGCCTGTGATCCCTGCGCATTCGCCGGTCGACGCCCTGCGGCGGTGGGCCGCTGTGAACTGTGCTCGCCTGACACCCGGTGCTGTCCTCTCGTGACCCATCCGAGGTGAAGTCAACGTAGCGGCCCCGGGGTGCGACGGCAACGCGAACAGTGGCACAGCACCGCGAAGTCCGGAATTGCGCGTTTCGTGTCCGGAGCTGACGGGCCGGGCAACCGTGCCGTAACGCGGCTGAAACCCTCTGGGCTGAGGCTGATTTCACCGTACTCCGCTCCGGTGCCGAAGCGAGTCATCAACCCTCGAAGAAGGTGGGCCATGGATTCTCGGACAGCCTTGACGCTGAGCATTGGCGTGCTCGGCGGCGTGGCAGTCGCGTTCACTGCCGAGGTCATCACCGTGCCGATCTGGGTGGTGTTCTTGGCGTGGGCTTCGTTCTTCTTCGTCGGTGGCGGCGTCGCCGGCTGGGTTCGGTCGGTCGCGTCGAACATCGTCGGCGTGATCATCGCCTCGGCCAGCCTCTACGCCGCCTACCTGATGGGCGGCAGCCTGCTGGTGACCGCAATCGCCGTGGGTGTAGGTAGCGCTGTCATGGTGCAGGCGTCGTGGGTGCCGCTGTTGGCCGCAACTCCCGCCGTCGTCGTCGGATTCGCCTCCACGGTGTCGACGGTCGCCGGCCGAGGCAACGACGTCACCGTCACCACCATCTCGCACCCCGGGCTCGTCGCCGCGGTGGCCTGCGTCCTCGGAGCGTCCTTTGGCCTGCTTTCCGAATACCTGGCAACCGCCATGACCAAGAAGTCGGTCGCAGACACCGCACCCCCGCACACGGAAGGAAGCCCGGCCTGATGAAACTGCAGCATTATCTCGGCGGCCTCGAAGGCCTGCCCGAGCCGTTGACCCTGGAGAAGCGGGTCTTCGTCGAGGAGTGGGAGAAGCGCATCTTCGGCATCCACGTCGCGATGATGGGCTTGTCGAACCATCTCGGTGCCGCGTTGCCGGGGTATCCCATCGACGAAGTGCCCACGGCCTTCGCAGACGAGTGGACGTGGGCCGACCTGCGTACCGGCGCTGAGGCGATGAACCCGTTCGACTACTTCAAGTTTCGCTATTACGAGAAGTGGCTGGGCGGCATCACCCAGTTCTTCATCGACAAGGGCTATGTGACCGAGGAAGAGCTCGCTGAACGGATGGCCGAGGACGGCTCGGGCACCGACGCCGACGACCGTCCGGCGATCGACGACCAGGTGATCGCCTATCTGCGCCTAGGGGACAGCCCGCGCCGTGACATCGCGCACCCGAAGTTCACGGTCGGCTCGCAGGTACGCATCACCAATGTTCCCGCTGACGCACATAGCCGGTTGCCGGGCTACCTGCGTGAACGCGTCGGCACCGTGGAACGCGTATTCGAGGGTGACTACGGCTATTTCACCCACACCGGCGACGGCATCGGCGACCCGATGCCGATTTACATCGTCGAATTCGATCCGGCCGCGATCTGGGGCCCGCGCGCCGAGGGCGGCCCACTGAAGCTCTACGCCGAGTTGTTCGAAGCCTATTTGGCACCGATCGAGGAGAAAGCATGACCGGACAGTTCGCCTACCCGCCCGACCGCGAAGAGATCAGCGCCAAGCAGGTGGCCGCACTCGAGGCGCTGCTCATCGAGAAGGGCGTCATCACACCGCAGACCGTGGACAAGGTGCTGGCCTACTTCGAGACCGAGATGACGCCGCTCAACGGCAAGAAGATCGTCGTAAAGGCCTGGACTGATCCCGAATTCGCTGCGAAGGTAGTGGTCGACACCCCGGCGGCCGTCGCGGAACTGGACCTGCCGGAGGGAATGGCCGGCGCCGAGGGCGAACACCTGCAGGCGGTGGCCAATACGGCCGGTGTGCACAACCTGGTGATCTGCACGCTCTGCTCGTGCTTCCCGTGGCCGGTGCTCGGCCTGCCGCCCTATTGGTACAAGGACCCGACGTTCCGGTCGCGGGCCGCCCGCGAACCGCGCAAGGTGCTCGCCGAGGTGGGCCTGGAGCTACCCGCCGACACTGAGATCAAGGTGTGGGACTCCAGCGGCCACTCCCGGTGGTTTGTCATTCCCGAACGTCCCTCGGGGACCGAAGATTTCACCGACGAGATGTTGATGGATCTGGTGACCACGGAGTCGATGATCGGAGTGGCATTGGCGGGTCCGACGTCATGAAGCTGCACGACACCTGCACCACGGATCAGGCCGCACCGCAGTTCGACCATGAGTGGCAGCGCCGCGCCTTCGGACTGGCGCTCGCGCTCTCGGAGTTCCGGCACTACCCCTGGAGCGAGTTCCAGGAGACTCTGATCTCGACGATCGGCGAGTGGGAAGGCCGGCCCGAATCCGAACGGGGGCAATGGGAGTACTACGACCACTGGGTTGCCACACTCGAGAAGCTCGTCGACCGCCACGAGCTCCTCACTGCGCCCCCGCTCACCGACGCCAACGATCACGCGCTCGCCCACGACCACGACCACTAGAACTGCGAGGACCTTTCGATGAATGAAGCCAATCCCACCCTCGGCGCGCCGCGTGTCGACCTGCGTGCCGCTGCGAACAGTCTCGCCACCCCGCTGCGGTTGGCCGTGCTGACGCTGCTGGCGCTGATCGTCTATTACTTCGTCGGGTACGACCAAGGTGCCGTGTCGGTGTTCGGTTCGGACACCCACATCCACGAGTTCGTGCACGACGCACGTCACCTGCTGGGGTTCCCGTGCCACTGACCGCCGAATTGCCCTCAGCTGTACGCTATCTCGTACCCGGTGTGATGGGCGGCATCGTCTGCTTCGCGTTCAGCCGGTGGCTCATCGCGCCGTTGATCTCCACCGCGGTGGCCTACGAAGGCGATCGCGAACACGCCGAGGCCGTGCTCGCCGGCGAAGCTCACGGCCATGGTCATGAGCTGTTCAGTCGCTCGGTGCAGGAGAACGTCGGTGCCGCTGTCGGGATCGTCGCCTTCGCCGTCGCGATGGGCGTGCTGTTCGTGGTGGCCTACACCGCGATTCGTTCGGCGATCGAACGACGCGGCGGCACGGCCGATCCCACGGGCCTGGCGCTGCTGTTGTCGGCGGGAATGTTCGGCGCGATCACGTTGCTGCCGGGCCTGAAGTATCCGCCGAATCCGCCCACCGTCGGTTTGGAAGAGACCATCGGCGCGCGAAGTTCGGCCTTCCTGACCATCACGGTCGCCTCGGTGATTGCGGCGTGCGTGGCAACAGCTGCCGGGTTGGCGTGGTCCCGGCGGTGGGGGAATTGGCCGGCGGCCGCGCTCGCATCCGGTGGCTATGGTGCGGTCATGCTGGCCGCTTGCACGGTGCTGCCCGGCTTCCACGAGGTGCCCGGCCCGCTCTCCGGACCGGACGGCATTCTGATCGAGGGCTTCCCGGCTCAGGTGCTGGCCGATTTCCGGGTGTATTCGTTGCTGAACCAGGCATTGATGTGGGCGACGATCGGCGTGACGTGGGCGCTTCTGTCCCGGCTGGCCGCCCGCAGCCGACGGCGCTCGTTCGGAATGGGTTATGTCGCAGCCTGACTGATCTAGTCGATCCGTCGTGCGACTCTGACTCCCAGAGCACCCAATTGCGGTGGCGCCCGCTCAGCTTCTGGCCTGCGCACGCGGCGGTGACTGTCGACGCGGGCGGTACCGTGTCCACCTTCCGCACCGGTGACACGCTGATCGCCACCGCCGACAGTGCCACCCATCAACTGACCATCACTCGCAACGGGGTGGTGGAGGTCCCGGTCAACTCCACCTACGGCTACAAGACGACGGTCTAGCTCGCCGTGCGATTCGATGACAGCGGCAACTTCGTGCACAGCGCTCCCTGGTCGGTCGACGATCAGGGGAAGCGCGACGTCAGTCACGGGTGCATCAACATCAGCCCGGCGAACGCCCGCTGGTTTTACGACAACTTCGGCGCCGGCGATCCCATCATCGTGAAAAACTCCACCGGCACCTACGCCAGGATCGACGGCTCGAGCGACTGGCAGCGATAGCGGCATAGCGTTCAGTTCGCTGACGGGGACCCACGCTGACAACAGATGCGGCAAAGTCTACGTTCACGGTCCTCTGGGTAATTTGCCAGAAGGCACAACGCCGGGAGCCGCGGGACCGGTCCAACGGTCCAAACACGGCCCATCCCTGTCGAATTCAATTTTTCCGCCCCGGCCATGGGGTAGGTTGCTCATGGGTCAGGGGTGACACGACGACGGGGAGTCAGTATGTATGCAGTCCCTCGGCCCTTTGTTGCCGCCACGGTGGCAGTGGTCGGAGCCGGCGCCATCGCGATCAGCCCGGCGGCCCCGGCGGCACTGGACATCCACGCGGCGCCCGCGATTCAACTCGCTGCCAGCACCGACTGGACGGACATCTTCACCAGGGCCGGCCAAGGCGCGCAGACGTTGTTCGACACCTGGCGAGAGGCGCCGGCTCCGGTACTGCAGCAGATCGTCGCCAACCAGATCTCCTACCTCAAAGAGCTGCCCGACTTCGCGGCCATCGCCAACCAGATCCAGACCCATCTCCGGGCCGCCCTCTCCGCACCGACCGCCCCCGATCTGAGCACCCTGGACAGCACTCACCGGACCTTCTACCAACTGCTGCCCGCGGTCCTGCAACTGCCTGGTGTCCCAGATCTGTTGCAGCTCAGCATTTCTCCCACCGGAAAGCAGCTCTTGGCCTTCTCGACCACCGCGCTGAGCGGTGTCGTACTCGGCATGGCGGGCCCGGTGCTAGGGCCCCTACTGGTGTTGGCGTCGAGCGTGGATGCGATCCGGGCGGAGCTCACCTCGCCGACACCCGATGTGGCTGCTGCGCTCAGCACGTTGACGAACATCCCGGCGGCGATGACCGACGCGTTCCTCAATGGCGGCCAGCATGTCGATCTCACGGCGCTGGCGCAGACGTTCGGACCGGCGATCGGGGTGAGCTTCCCGACCGGCGTGAAAGTCGGGATTGCGCTTGGCGGTCTGCTCAGCCCGGGTGGCTCGATCTTCAACGCGCTGGATTTCGCCTACGACAACGACCTGCTCGGCGTGCTGCACATCCACGTCCCGCTGGCGACGGGTAATCCGATCGGTCCCATCGGCGCCTTCATGGAGTTCACCCGTGCCATCGCGAAGTCCATCGGGTGGACCGCACCGGCAACTGCTGCGGCCGCTCGGAGCGCGGCCGCGCCGAGCGGTTTGGCGGCGGCCAACGAGGTGCCGAGGTCCGTCCTGGCCTCCGTGCCAACGCCAACCGTGACGACGCCGATCACGACCAAGGCGACCACGAATCGTCAGGTCAAGGCGAGCACGGGAAGTAATGTCGGGGCTCGCGGCAACACCGCCGCCAAGCGCACCCCGGCGGCAGCCGGGTCCGGCAAGGGGTCCAGCGCCCGGGCGAAGGCGCCGGCGAAAGCTGCAGCCGGGTAACCGCCGGTCAGTGATCCAAACTCGGTGGCCGGGCCTCGGCGCGCCAGGGCCACGTTTCGACCACACCGGGCGATGATACGGATGTGGCTGCTGATACCAATGTGACTAACCAGGAACCGCCGGTCGAGCGCCCGACATCGCAACCGGAGGCGTTCGCCCGGGCCGTGGCGGGTGAGCCGCCAGCCGAGCCGACTCCCGTGTCGCCGCGCAAGCAGCGGACATGGTCGATGCCGAAGTCGCCGATCACGCGTAAGCAGGCCGACGAACTCGGTCGCGCGGCGGTCAAAGCCGTGACCAGCATGGCCCGTTTCATCGCCGCGGTCGCCCGCAACACCGCGCTTGCCGTCACAAAGATCTGGCGGGTCATCGAAGGCGTACCGGCGGCCGTGCAGTTGTTCGGCGCCGCGGGCATCGGGATGCTGCTCGGTATCGTCGGCGCGATCACGCTGCACTCGACTGCGGGCTTGGTCTGCACCGTCGTAGTCATCCCGGTCTGCGCCGCAATCCTCGGTGCGCTCGGCCACCGCTGGTATCGCGGACTGGCCATCGACGCGACCGAGCACCACACGCCGGCCGAGCCGACCCCGTCCGACCTTCAGCGTTCGGTCGAGTACGTCGACAAGAAGCTGGCCCTGGCCCTCAACGCGTTCGGCACCGAGCAGCACCAGCAGGCGGTCATCGCGTTGTTCCAGGCCAAGACAGCGGTCGAGCTCACGCTGGGAACAGAGCAGGACCCGCCGAGCCATGTCGACCTGTCGCTTCGCGCGGACGACTATGCCCTGCGGCCGCGGATCCGTGCCGGCTCGACTTCTGCGCTATCGGAAAGCAATTCACTGGCGGCATCGTGACATGGGCAGCGATCACCGGTCAGGTCGCTCTCGTCGAGGACGACTACACGCTCGTCATCAACCGCGGCAGGGACGCCGGGGTGAGATCGGGCATGATCTTCGCAGTGCACTCCACTTCAGGGCCGGTGATCACCGATCCCGAATCCGGCCGGGAACTGGGCAGACTGAGCCGGGAGAAGCTGCGGGTCCGCGTCTTTGATGTGCAGCCCCTGTTCGCCCGTGCGCACACCTTCGTCGAGACCGACAGCTTCCACGGCCTGCTCCAGGTTCCGTTCGTCGCGTCTGACGGAGCTGTCACGATCGACGTCGGTGATTCGGTCGAATTGATCCATCGAGACGCAGCCGGAATCCACGCTGCCGCCCATTAGCTACGAAACGCGGTACAAACGCAGCAATAGCGGGTACTCCAGCGCGATGGTGAACCGTGCAACCGCCGCCGCAGCGCTCATTGCGGCACCCGTGGTCGTCCTCGCAGGCTGCAACTCCGCGCAGAACGGCAGTCCGCAGACATCTGGTACGACGACGTCGGGCTCCAGCGCCCAGACGAT
Source organism: Mycolicibacterium aromaticivorans JS19b1 = JCM 16368 (assembly GCF_000559085.1). Classification (NCBI taxonomy): domain Bacteria; kingdom Bacillati; phylum Actinomycetota; class Actinomycetes; order Mycobacteriales; family Mycobacteriaceae; genus Mycobacterium; species Mycolicibacterium aromaticivorans. The sequence goes on from NZ_JALN02000001.1 coordinate 3,729,001, forward strand.
CAAAGCAGAACTGAAGTCTCCCGACGGCAAGCCCGTCGCCAACGCGACCATCGACTTCGCGAACGGGTACGCGACCGTGACGGTGGAAACCGTCACCGGAAGCACCCTGTCCCCGGGAAGCCATGGAATGCACATCCACTCGGTGGGTAAGTGCGAGGCCGACTCGGTCGCCCCGTCCGGTGGGGCGACGGGCAACTTCCTGTCCGCCGGCGGTCACCTACAGGTCGGCGGCCGCACCGAACACCCGGCGAGCGGTGACCTGACACCGCTGTTGATTCGCAAGGACGGTTCCGGGAAGCTCGTCGCCACCACCGACGCCTTCACCCTCGACGACCTCAAAGGTCCGCAGGGCAGCGCGTTGATCATCCATGCGGGTCCCGACAACTTCGCCAACATCCCGCAGCGCTACACCCACGACGGCGTGCCCGGGCCCGACGCCGAGACGCTGGCAACCGGCGACGCCGGCGCCCGAGTGGCCTGCGCGGTCCTGTCGCCCGCGAGTGCGAGCGCCTCCACATCCGTCACGACGAGTACGTCGACCGTCACCGAGACGACGGCTACTCAGGTGCCGCCGGCGGAGACAAGCCCGACCACGACGCCGTCGACCACACCCACCACCACCACCACGACGGTGAGTCCTACCACCGCGGTGACGACGTCGACAACGGTCTCGACCACAACGACGCCGGTCAGTCCTCAGCCCGCGGGGTGACGGCGAGCAGCGGGAGTTGTCTACCCGCTGCGATCGACATGCGCTGGCGGGCAAGAGCCGGCCATGCCTGCACTGCGCAGAACGGCGCGCACTGATGTTGAGCTGCGCTGGTGCCGACGTGCACGCAGCACTGCACCAGCCGCTCCTCGATCATGGTCGACATGTCCATGAACGGTTTGATTGTGATGCGAACGACCCGCTCGCCCAGCATTCGGCGAAGTTTGCGACGCCTCCCAGGCAGCGCCGACGATGCCAGGGTGAGCAGCGTGCTCATACCGAGATCGCAACTCTCGCAAATGGTTCGCCACACGTCGCCGATATCGGGGTGCGACAGCGACGACTGCTCCGAGAGCAGTCCGAGCAGTGATTCCTTGACCGCAACGCGAAGCTGCTGGGGAAGTTCGCTGTCGGCGATCCGGTTGGACACCAGCCCGAGTCTGGCCTTGAGGCCGTCGTGGCCGAGGAGCGAGACCAGTGAGCGCCACGCGCCGGCGTCGTCGCGGATCAGGTATCCGACCGAGCAGCAGTGCGGGTGCGAGCACGGTAATGCGGTCAGGTCGCGCCACGTCACCGCACCGTCGGTCTGCGGGCCGAGTCGCTTGAGCACCCCGGTGTGGGTGAGCCGGTCCAGCGGGTCGATGTGCCCGGACCGGCCGGAGCCGAACTGCGGCTGGATGCTGATCCCACCGACGTAGGGCGTGGCCAGAGCCAGCGCGACCATGTCTCCGATCTCGGTGTCGTTCACCCCGAGGGCGGCCGTCATCACCAGTGTCGTGAAGATCTCTCGCTGCGACAATCGTTGCAGCGCGCTGTGTTTCACCGAACGCAGATCCCCACCACGGTGATGGCGATGCGCCGTGTCCGTGAGACCGTCGTATTGCAGATAAACCTCCACCCGATCGCGATGCTCGGTCAGCAGATCGAGCAGGGCGTCGTCGTTCGCGATCCGAACACCGTTGCTGTTGACCAGTATTCGGGTGATCGGGCGAGAGGTCAGTTCGGCCAACAGCTCGGGCAGGGCCGGGTGCAGCGTCGGCTCGCCACCGGAGAGCATCAGCACGTCGAGGCGTCCGTTTTCGCGGGCCAGCCGCTGGTCGACGTTGGCGAGCACGTCGGCGACGGCGACCACGTTGCGCAGGTCCGGCGAGGAACCCGTGAAGCAGGTGGGGCAGCGCAGATTGCAGGTCTCGGCGATGTCTTCCAGCAGGATGCAGGTGTGCTGAGTCTGCATCTCCGGCAGTCCGCGCAGATACGCCGATGGGATCGGATCGAAATTCCCCGCCACATCGGGGGTATGAGCCTTGGTCGGCGCGGTCCACTCCTCCAGATAGCGCAAGATCTCCGGATCTTCGTCGTAAAGGGTGCTCACCAAACCGTGCGTCGCGCAACCACGCTCGAGCCACACCCGCTCGTCGCGCTCGACGAGCCGGCCGCTGAGGCGGCCGACATCGGCCAGCGACTTCTCTGGGGCCTCGTCGTGGCAGGACGGGCAGAAGGCGGTGACGTATCGCAACAGCCGGTCGCCGCGCAACCCCATCCCGGCGGTCACGTGTACAGCTCGGGGTTGAGACCCGTGCAGAATCCGACGGAGACGACGGACAGCACCGCCCAGCCGATCATCAGGCCGAGGCCCAGTCCCTTGCCGTTGGCCTTCGCGGTGGCCAGCAGTACACCGCCCCCGCCGAAAGCGATGAGCGCCAACACCACTGCGCCTAGGACTACTGTGCCGTGCCCACGCCCGTTGGACATGGCCAGTACTGCGAAGCCGATGACGAAGTTCAGCGGCATGTACAAGAACGCGCCGAGGAACGCCATACCGACCGAGATGCGCGGGGTGGGTGGCTGCCACGGCGGCGGCACAGGTGGCGGGTAGTCGTACTGACCCGGCGGCCGATACCCCGGCGGGGGCGGGTATCCCGCGGGCGGCGGTGGGACGCCGTCTCCGTTCTCGTCATCGCCCGGTGGGGGAGTCGTCATGCGGGTACCTCCTGGCGCTGCGCTGGGAAGCGATAGTAGCCGCGGCGGTGGCCGTACCACGTCCGAACACCGACGAGGGCAAGCGACGGTAGTAGAAACCATTGCGGCCGAGTCAGATCCAGCCACACGGTCTGGTTGGCGCGGGTGAACTCGACGAAGAAGCGGAACACGGCGTACGCCGCGACATAGATGACGAACAACTCGCCCGGCCTGGTGATGCGGGACCTCAGCCACATGAGCGCGGCGAAAGCCGCCAGCTGGAAGGCGATCTCGTACAGGAACGACGGGTGCATCGCCTGGCCGGTCAGGCAGCCGGGGCATTCGGGTGTGCTCGCGGCGGCGTGTACACCCCAGGGCAGGGACGTGGGTCGACCGGGCGCCTCGGTGAGATGACACCCGATCCGGCCGACGGCCATCCCGAGCGCCACCGCCGGTGCGAACAGATCGCCGGTCTTGCCGCGGTATCCGCCCAGGCGTTTGGCGATCAGCACCCCGGCATATGCCCCGAGCAGGCCGCCGAGAATGCTCTTGGAGCCGTACTCCCAGGCGCGCGCCAGGGTGGGGTTGGCGGCGAAATCCAGGTGACGTGCCCAGCCGGAGAGGCGCATTCCGATCGCGCCGCCGACCAGCGCCCCGGCGACCGCGACGAGGGACTGGTCGTTGACGGCCCCTCGCCGTCGCGCCTCGACCATGAAGACGGCCATCGCCGTCACCACCCCGAGGCCGACGAACAGACTGTGCACCGGCACCGCCACCGGTCCGACATGCCATTCGGGGACCATGTGCCAAAACCTATCGGCAATTGTGCGAACGTGACATGTGATTGCCCGGCGAGCGGTTCGGCGCGGACCATCGCGCCGGGGTGCACGATGGAATAACGTGACATATCACGTAGTTCTTCTGGCCATAGGTCCCACACATCGAGGAGCAATCATGGGTCAACTCAGTGGAAAGACAGCCCTGGTCACCGGAGGCACATCAGGCATCGGTCTGGCGACCGCGCAACGCCTTGCAAGCGAAGGCGCGCACGTCTTCCTGACCGGACGGACCCAGGAGCGGGCCGATGCGGCAGCAGCCTCGATCGGTGACGGCGCGAGCGGAGTCGCGGCCGATGTCACCGATATCGCCGCCCTCGATCGTCTCGCCGACGTGATCCGGCAGCGCGGCGGCGGCGTGGACGTGATCTTCGCCAACGCGGGCGGGGGCGAGTTCGCGACTCTGGAGGATGAGACACCCGAACACCTGGCCGACACCTTCACCCGCAACGTCGGCGGCACGGTCTTCACCGTGCAGAAGATGCTGCCCCTACTCAACGAAGGCGCGTCGATCGTGCTCACCGGGTCGACGGCTGCCAGCCGCGGAGTGCCCGCATTCGGTGCCTATGCCGCATCCAAGGCCGCGATCCGCTCACTGGGCCGGACCTGGGCGGCGGAGTTGGTCGGCCGCAAGATCCGGGTCAACACGGTGGTGCCCGGTCCCGTCGAGACACCGGGGCTCAAGGGACTGGCGCCCAGTGGTCAGCACCAGGCACTGCTGGACGGCGAGGCTGCGACGGTGCCGATGGGCCGCGTCGGCGCCCCTGCCGAAATCGCCTCTGTGGTGGCATTTCTCGCCTCCGACGCGAGCAGTTTCATGACCGGATCCGAGATCTTCGTCGACGGCGGGTCCGTTCAGGTCTGATCCGGGCTCGGCAAGGTTCCCTCGCGCAGGATGCTGGTGTAGACCACCGCGAGGATGTCGGCCAACTGCTCGTCCTGGCGGGCGTCGAGGTCGGAGAAGAACAACGTGCGAACCCGCTCGGCGTGAAGCGGGGCCGCCGACCGCAGCGTGTTCCAACCCGCGTCGCTGAGCAGCACGTCGGTGGAACGGCCGTCGGTGTCCGATCGCACGCGCTCGACCAGTCCGCGTCCGGACATCCGTTGAAGGTGGTGGGACAACCGGCTGCGTTCCCAGCCGATCGTGGTCGCCAGCGCGGTGAGTTGAGTCCGCCGGCCCGGTGCCTGCGACAACGCGTTCAGCACCGTGTAGTCGCTGAGCGACAAGCCGCAGTCGGCCAGTAGTTGCCGGTTCATCTCGTATTCGAGCCGGTGGTACACCCGCATGTAGTTCAGCCAGGTCCGCTGCTGGGATGCGTTGAGCGGATAGTTCTTACGGTGTGCGGCCACGCGTGGTGCTCCTGCCTGGAAAAATGTGACGTGTCACGCATCTCAAATGTACTCGCACCGCGTTCAGCGACGTTTCACAACGTGTCCAGTCCGTGGTGACACACTCACCGAATGGATATCGAGTCCAGCGATACCGCCGTCGTCGTCATCGACCCGCAGAACGACGTGCTGAATCGTGGCCAGTCCCCACAAGATGTGGGGACCCCAGACCACCGAGCAGGGGTTCGAGGTGGCGCTGATCCGCGACGCCACCGCGGGGCCCCGGCGCCCGGCCAGAGGTGACGGCTATCAGGCAGCGCTGGTCAATTACGCGTTTCTGGCGCACGCTGTGCTGAGTACCGCCGGCGTGGTGGCAGCCATGGCGGTTTCGACGGAAGGCGCGACGTGACGGAATCCCGACCACCGTTCCCACGCTTCGACTACTACACCGCGGTGCAGAAGGTGCAGGCCGCCCAAGACAACGATGTCGCCATCGCCGAATCTGGACGACGCTACTTCGAGCCGCGGCTGGAAGACGAACGAGGCCTGGATATTCCGCTGCGGTGAACCCGAGCTGGTAGGGAGACTTTCATGAGTAAGCATTACGCGTCCATCGCCTTCACCGACGATGTCCGCGCCGTCCAGAGCGACCACGGCAGCGACGCGTTCTACGGACGCAAGATCGTCGCCGGTAAGGCCACCCCGGGACGCGACTCGCTCACCGAGGACGAGAAGGACTACCTGAGCGAGCGGGACGGCTTCTATCTGGCGTCGGTGTCGGAGACCGGGTGGCCGTACGTTCAGTTCCGCGGCGGCAAACCGGGATACATCCATGTCGTGGATGACCACACCATCGGGTGGGCCGACTTCCGGGGCAACCTGCAATACATCAGCACCGGCAACATGACTGGTGACGACCGGGTGGCGATCATCGTCCTCGACTACGCTCACCAGCGCCGGCTGAAAATCTTCGGGCATGCGCGCATCGTGACGGCCGCCGAAGACCCGGAATTGCTGAAATACTTGACCGACCAGACCGACGACTCGGTGGTCGAGCGGGCTGTCCTCGTCGACGTCCAGGCCTACGACTGGAACTGCCAGCAGCACATCACCCCGCGCTTCAGCACGGCGGAACTCGAACCCGCTGTGGAGCCACTGCGCGCCAAGCTGGCGGAGCTGCAGGCTGAAAACGACCGTCTGCGTGCCCAACTCGACGACCGTAAGGAGTGATCACCGATGGCGAGCCTGGTTTCGGTCAACGTGGGACTCCCCAACGACGTGCAGTGGAACGGGCGCACCGTGCACACCGGCGCCTGGAAGGCGCCGGTGTCTGGTCCACGGATGGTGCGCCGGCTCAATATCGACGGTGACGGCCAGGGTGATCTCGGTGGCCACGGCGGAGAGAACCGTGCCGTACTGGTGTATCAGGTTGCCTCCTATGAGTATTGGGCCAATGAACTCGGTCGAGACGACCTGCGGCCGGGTGCATTCGGAGAGAACCTGACCGTCGATGGGCTTCCCGACGACGAGGTCTGCATCGGTGATCGGTACCGGATCGGCGATGTCGTCCTGGAGGTGACCCAACCCCGAGTCACCTGTTATCGCGTCGGAATGCGGCTGGGCGAACCGCGAATGGCCGCGCTGTTGGTGTCGCATCACCGGCCCGGGTTCTATTGCCGGGTGCTGGCCGAAGGTGAACTCGCGGCGGGCCAGGAGGTGGTCAAGATCTCCGACGGTCCGCAACAGGTGAGTGTCGCCGAGATCGATGCTCTGCTCTACCTTCCCGGGCATCCCGGCGACGCCCTGGAACGCGCTCTCGCCATCCCGGCGTTGAGTCCGGGATGGAAGGCTTCGCTGCAAAGCCTGTTGGAGCAGGACTCGGCAACCGGCAACACGGGCCTGACCGGAGTGGCGCCACCACCGCCGGCGTGGCCGGGCTTCCGCACGCTGAAGGTGACCGCGGTACGCGACGAGAGCCGCCATGTCCGCTCGGTGTCGCTGGCTGACCCCAACGGCGAGCCGTTGCCGAAATGGCTTGCCGGCCAATCGATCGTGCTGCGGGTCTCGGTCGGCCCCGATGGGCCGTCGCTGGTCCGTAACTACTCGTTGTCCAATGAGCCGGGCATGCCGCAATACCGCATCGGCGTGAAGCGAGAACCGATGGGCGTGGTCAGCGCGTACATCCACGATCATCTGACGGTCGACGACCTCATCGAGGTGGCGGCGCCGCGGGGGAGTTTCTTCCTCGACGACAGCCCTCAACCGGTGGTCCTGATTTCGGCCGGTGTCGGGGTGACACCGGTGTTGTCGATGCTGCACGCACTGGCCGAGCGCGGCTCCCAACGGCCCATCTGGTGGCTGCACGGCGCGCATGACGGCACCGAACTGCCGTTCGCCGCAGAGGTTCGAGAGCTGCTGAACCGGCTGCCGCACAGCAAGTCTCGGATATTCTTCAGCAGCCCGGGCCCTAGCGATCGCTCGGGTGTCGACTTCGATGAACGGGGCCGGCTGACCGCGCAGGCGTTGAGCGCCCTGGGCCTGCCGAGTCAGGCGCAGGTGTTCGTGTGCGGGCCGGAACGATTCATGGACGCGGTGAGCGGGGCCCTTATCGCGTCGGGTGTCGACGCCCTCAACATCCACTCCGAGCGGTTCGGCGCCCACACGGCGATCACGCCCGGCATCGCAGCGGCCACCTCCCGCCCGCCTCACCAACCGGAGGGTCCGCCCGGTCCAGGCCCCAGCGTGCAATTCGCACGAAGCGCGCTGTCGGCTTCGTGGCGGCACACCGACACCAGCCTGCTCGAGTTCGCCGAAGCCTGCGACGTGCCCACCCAGTGGTCGTGCCGCACCGGCGTCTGCCACACCTGCGAGACAGCGCTTCTCGCCGGCCGGGTCCGCTACGAGCTCGACCCGCTGGAACCGCCGGCCGAAGGAAACGTACTGCTGTGCATCGCCGCACCGGCCGAGGACGTCGTCGTCGACCTGTAATCGGTCAGGACTTGGTGAGGTAGCGCTGCCAGCGCCGCTGGACGGTGGTCGACGCCGGCCCGTCGGCGGGCCGCAGCGCATCGGTCATCCGGGTCCGGACGGTCGCGGTGTCGAAGTGGGTTCCGATTGCCACGAGGTGGTTGTCGGATCCCGGCGGGAGGGTGCTTCGGGCGACGTGCACAGCAGGCCCGACGACGTTGACCACAAAGCCCTGCACGGCGGTGCGGTGTCGCACCGCCACCCGGCCCTTCATCCGGTACACCCCTGCGGGTGGGAATTCGAGCAGCTCGAGCAGCCGCCCCGGGTCGATCGGCTCGGCGGCAGTCACCGTCACCGACTTGGCGTGCACATGGTCGTGCTCGCCGAACGCTTCCTCGAACAGCGCATCGCGAAACGACAACTGGCCGGTCTCGTCGGTCGCCGCGGCGACGTCGTACAGCAGGGCCGGATCGATGCTTCCGTTCGTCGCCCCGATGACGTGGGCACGTGAATTGCGTTCGCGTACCCGGGCTTCGACCCGTGCCAGAACCGTATCGTGGTCCTCCGCCGGAACCTGATCGAGTTTGTTGACCACCACCAGCGTTGCCGCGCCGTACCGGGCGGGGGCCACGCCACCGCGGTCGACGGTCTCGAAGTGCTGTACAGCGTCGACCACATCGACGACCCCGCCGTCGCGAACTCCGCCGATCTCGCTGAAGCCGATGATGCGGGCCAGTGCCGCCGGATCGGCCAGCCCGCTGGCCTCCACGATGATGGCGTCCAAGCGCAACTTGGGGTCCGCGAGCCGGGCCAGCGCAGCGTCCAACTGGCCGTCGTCGGGAAGGCAGCAGATGCAACCGCCGGCGATCGAGGCGGGCTCGTCGATTTGCCCGCTGATCAAGCCCGCGTCGACGTTGATCTCACCGAAGTCGTTGATTACCACCCCGATCCGAGCCTGCGGGGTGCGCAACACGTGATTGAGCAGCGTCGTCTTACCCGCGCCCAGATGACCGGTGAGCGCGATCACCGGGATCGTTGCACCGCTGACAGCCCGGGACACCACGTTCCAGATGGTGCCATACTCGGCCGCACCCCGGCTCGTCGCTTCCTGCCGCGTTTGCTGGAAGTTATGAATATCCACATCGCAGCGGGCAAATGCCGAGGCCGTCGCGGTGCCGGTTCCGCAACGCCCTGCATGGTGTCCGGCCGTCTCGGCGCCTCGAACATTGCTGGGCGAAACACCCTCTCAGGCAGTGGCTACCTCGCTGGTGGCGGGCTAAAGTGCTCCAGGCAATCGCATTAGCCGGTCCGTTTCGCGACACTGTTGCGCAGCGCCGCGGGACCCATGTCAGGACCGGATCGTGTCGTTTGCTGTGTAGAAGCGGCCGTGCGCGGGGGCGCGCGCCGTGGTCGTCTCGAGCTCGGGGGGAACAATCGTCACCGATGGGCAAGCGCTGACTGCCCGCGGACGGGTGTGGGTCGGCCGTGCCATCGTGGTGGCGTTGACTGTGCTACTCCTCACGATGTTCGGACACCCGCCGGCGAACGCCGTCGTGATGTGGCATCCCAAGGCTGCGTTGCTGCCCACTCCGTGGACCAAACTGGTCGGGCCCGAGAACGCGCTGCCCGACTACCCCCGTCCGCAGATGAGACGGGCGTCCTGGATGAACCTCAACGGTGTGTGGGGTTACATGGGTCGGTCAGCGGGATCGGTGTTGCCCGCGCCTCCCGCGCCGAGCGCCTACCGCGAACAGATCCTCGTCCCCTACCCGGTCGAGTCAGCCCTGTCCGGCATCGAGCGTCACGATGACGAGATGTGGTACCGCAAGGTGGTCAGGCTGCCGAGCAACTGGGTGGGGCAGCACGTGCTGCTGCACTTCGGTGCGGTCGATCAGATCGCGACAGTCTGGGTGAACAACCAGGAGGTGGCCCGACACGAAGGCGGCTACACCGAATTCAGCGTCGACATCACCCGGGCGCTGCACCTGCCCGGTCCCCAGGAGATCACCGTCCGCGTTGAGGACCGCAACGACGCCAATCCCTTTCCGATCGGTAAGCAACGCAATCGACCGAAGGGGCTGTTCTACACCGGCGCGTCCGGGATCTGGCAGACGGTCTGGATGGAGCCGGTCCACGCCACCTACATCAACAAGGTGGACATCAGCACCAGTCTGACCGGTATGAACGTCACGCCGCGCATCGCCGGGACGAAGGGTCAGCGCGCTGTGGTGTTCGTCGTCAAGCCCGACGGTGGCCGGGTGGTGGCGGTCGGCTCCGCCGGAGCAGGCGACACCATTCGCCTTCCGGTACCCGAACCGCACCTGTGGACACCCGACGATCCGTACCTGTACGACCTGAAGGTGGCGCTGGTCGATCCGTCGGGCAAGGTTGTCGACGCGGTCGCCAGCTATGCCGGTCTGCGGACGATCGGGACGATGCCCGATGCGCAGGGCCGGCCGCGAATCGCGTTGAACAACAGGATCACGTTCCTGCACGGCCCGCTCGACCAGGGGTACTGGCCGGACGGTATCTACACCGCGCCCACCGATGACGCGCTCAAGTCGGACCTGCTGCGGATCAAGGATCTGGGCATGAATTTCGTCCGTAAGCACGGCAAGGTGGAACCCGCGCGCTGGTACTACTGGGCGGACAAATTGGGGCTGATGGTCTGGCAGGACATGCCGTCGCTGGATGTGTCGTTGGACATCCCGGTGGGCCCCGCGCCGGAGCCGTCTCCCGCCGCGAAGGCCAACTTCGAAAAAGAGCTGCTGGCAATGATCGACCAGCTGCGCAGCGTGACGTCGATCGTCGGCTGGGTGCCGTTCAACGAGGGCTGGGGAGAATTCGACACCGCCCGGATCGCCGGCCTCACGAAGGCTGCGGACCCCACTCGGATGGTGGACGCCAACAGCGGGGTGAACTGCTGCAAGTCGCGTGGTGACACCCTGGCCGGCGACGTCTACGACGACCACACCTATGTCGGTCCTGGCGAACCTCAGATCCACGACGACCTGATGAAGGCACACTCGAAAGGCCCCGTCCCGGTGGACAATCGGGTGCGCGTCGACGGCGAATACGGTGGGCTGGGACTGGTGCTCGACCAGAATCGCTGGCCGGGGCGACCGGAAGCGTACGAAATGGCCGACAGCCCGGCGCGGCTCACCGAACGGTATGTCCAAGTCAGCCGAAGATTGGAAGACATCGTCCGCAGGACGGGTCTGTCCGGGGCGATCTATACCCAGACCACCGATGTCGAGAACGAGGTCAACGGCTTCCTGAGCTATGACCGCTGGCAGGTCAAGATGCCGATTGCCGTTGTGGCCGAACGTAATCGCGCGGTCATCGCCGCGGGTACCCCGGGGGTGGCGCAGCAAGACGTCCGCCGGTGACGGCGATTGCCATGTCGAACGTCTCGGTGTGGTCTACCGTGGTCCGATGCCGTATCGACGTAGCTTCGGACTCGTGGCCGGGATCGCCGCGGCGCTGATCACCGGTGCGAGCGGTATCGCACAGGCCGCACCGCCCCCGCCGAGCCCGGATCAGGCCAGCGCCGAGTGGACGGTCACCGACGGCTATTTCGTCAAGCAGATCGGGTGTACCCCCGAGACGCCGGGCGATCCGCAGTCGATCACCTGGGATCCGCCCGGGTTCATCCCGGGCCTCGGCGGGCAGGGAATGATCAACGACGCGAATCCGGCTCTGGGCGGACATTTCTCGGCCCGGTGGGACCCGGCGCCCGGCTTCTGGGATGTTCAGTACGAATTCTGCTGAGCAAGCAGCCGATCCGCGCTGCGGATCGCCAGGGCCGCCCCGGCCAGCGTGGGATTGACGGCCAACGAGTTCGGAATCACCCCCACGGTGGCCAGGTAGAGATTGTCGGTGTTCCAGACTCGCCCGAATTCGTCGGTGACGCAGGTGCCGTCGTCGCTGCGGCCCATCCGGCAGGTACCCATCACGTGAGCGAATCCCAGCGCCATCCACTGCGGCTCCAAACCTGATCGGAAGCGGCCCAACGCCCCTGCCAGCGTGTTCTGGTCGGCAAGCGCCGCCGCCATCCGCACCTGATCTGCCTCGCGCAGCGGGACATCGAAGCGCACGGTCCCGTCGTCGCCGATCGTCATCGTGTTCTCGGGATGGTTGTCCACCGGACAGAACGACTGCATCTCGACGAGCCGGTCGGACGGAATGTCGATGTCCGGTGGTGACGGCGGCACCGGGTTGGTGTCGCGCAAGATCATCGTGTTCCACGGGGCGGCCGGGGTCGGGGGGATCCACAGGCGAGGGGGCACATCGTCGGCACCGCCGCACAACTGCCGGTCGAGCACCAGCTGCGAGTAGAGCACCGGATGGTAGGTGAGGCGCTTGCCCATGGCCTGCGGGCGAATTCCCGACCGATGCAGCAGGATCGGGGTGTCCAATGCGCCGGCAGCCACCACCACCGCGGAGGCGTCCAGCGTCGTGCCGTCGTCGAGTTCCACCGCCGACACGCGGCCCCGGTCGACGATGACCCTGCGGACGGCGGCGTGCTCGATGCGCACCCCGGTGCCGGCCAGGATGTCGCCGGTCGCGACATAGTGGATAGTGGCGGGATCGACGAGATGACCGGCCATGGGCTGTTCGCGGATCTCGCGGCCGGCCGCGACGAGCAGCGGCCGCAGTCGGTGCGAGATGCGCTGCTGGCGAACGGATCCGGCGAATGTATCGGCTGCCACGCCCAGATAGCGTTGGGCCACGTCGAGGTAGTGGTCCCACTCGCCGGCCGCAACCAGCTCGCCGCGTTCGAACAGGGCCGGCCGCGGGCAGTTGTTGGTCCACAACACGCCTTGGCCGCCGACCGCCGCGGACACCGACGCGCCCGGCAAGCCCCTCGCCGGAGCGGCCTCGTCGAAATAGCGGAGCCGCGAGGCGATTGCCTCGAAGTAGGAATCCGGGTCACGGTGAAACCGGTCCTGATTGCGGACGTGATGCCCAGGCGGATCGGAGATCGGCGGACCGGCTTCCAGGATCGTCACCGGGCAGCCGTCCTCGGCGAGCCGGCGCGCGACGACAGCCCCGATCGGGCCGCTGCCGATCACCATCACCGGGCTGGTCACCGCGCCGCGCTCTACTGGTCGCGCGACGCGAGACCGGCGGGGGCGTGCCCGATGGCCCGGTGGATGGCGTCGGCCAGTGCCAACGCACTCTCCTCGGTCAACTCCAGTGCCACGCGGGCCGCGGGTCCCAGGGCCGGATTGAGCACGTCGATGTTCACCGTGTGGGTGTACGGCGCGTGCACCGGGTGGTCGACGTAGACGGTGGCCCGGTCGGCGCCGAACCATCCCGTCGCGCCCTTCCCGCTGCCCTCGATGACCACACGTTCGGTGAGATAGGTGCACATGAGATCGGAGACCTAGCCTTTCAGGTGGGTGGCAAAGAAGGCGTCGATGCGTCGCCACCCGTCGACGGCGGCATCGACGCGGTAGGCGGGCCGGTCGACGGAGAAGAACGCATGCCCCGCGCCGTCATAGCTGTGGAACTCGTGCAGCTTGCCGAGCCGGGTCAGCTCCGCGTCGAGGGTCGCCACCGCTTCTGGCGTCGGGAACCTGTCCTCGGCCCCGAACAGCCCGAGCATCGGGGCGCTCAGGCTCGGAGCCAGGTCGAGGATCGGCTTCATCGCCTTGGGCATTCCCTCCGGCGGATCCTCGACGATGAACGCGCCGTAACAGTTGACCGCGGCGTCGAACGGCAACGAACATGCCGCCAGGAACGCGTGACGGCCACCCGAGCAATGACCGATCACGCCGAATTTCCCGTTCGCGCCGGGCAGCCCGCCGAGATGGGCGACCGCACCGGCCACATCGCCGACGAGGCGCTCGTCGGGTACACCGCCGGCGGCCCGGGAGGCGGCCGCGGCATCGTCGGGATCGGCGCCGGGCGCTTCCCGCGAATACAGGTTGGGGCACACCACGTGGTAGCCGCTGACGGCGAGCCGACGCACGAACTCCTTGGTCTCCCGGTCATAGCCGGGCATGTGGTGGATCCACACGAGACCGCCGCGCGACCCGCTGGTCAGCGGCCCGGCCCAGTAGGCCTCGATCTCGTCGCCGCCGTGTCCCTTGATCGTGATGGTCTCCGCGCGGATCGCGTCCGAGCCCGCTCGTGTCATCGCACCGCTCCTTGGTTGAGTCTCCCCGCCGCTGGTTTACCCGCCCCACCGCTCGTCATCATGGAAGGTGACGTGATCCACGGCAAGGGAGTCCCATTGTGAGTACCGCATCCGAGCAGCCGGCGACTGATTATCCACAGGTGGCTGCGGCCCGCGGCCGGATAGAACCGTCGCCCCGGCGGGTCCGCGGCTTCCTCGGCACGCAGCTGATCTTCGATACCACAGCGGCCCGGTATGTCTGGGAGGTCCCGTACTACCCGCAGTACTACATCCCGCTGGCCGACGTGCGGTCGCAGTTCCTGACCGATGAGGACCATCCGCAGCGCGTGCAGTTCGGTCCGTCGCGCACATGTGCCCTCACTGCCGGGTCGCAGACGCACCCGTCGGCGGCGCGAGTGTTCGACGCGGGAGAGGGGCCGGTCGCCGGCCTGGTCCGATTCGACTGGGCAGCGCTGAGCTGGTTCGAGGAGGACGAGCCGATCTATGGCCACCCCCGCAACCCCTACGCGCGGGTCGATGCGCTGCGCTCCCACCGTCATGTCACAGTGGAATTCGACGGCGCCGTGCTGGCGGACACCCACAGCCCCGTTCTGCTGTTCGAAACCGGTTTGCCGACAAGGTATTACATCGATCGCACCGACGTCGCGTTCGAGCACCTGGAGCCGTCGGACACCCAGAGTCTGTGCCCGTACAAGGGCGTCACCTCCGGCTACTGGTCGGTGCGTGTCGGTGACACCCTGCATACCGACATGGCCTGGACCTACAACACCCCGCTGCCTGCGGTCGCCCCGATCGCGAACATGATCGCCTTCTACAACGAGAAGCTTGACATCAGCGTCGACGGCGTCGAGCTGCCCCGCGCGCACACGCACTTTTCTTAGCATTCGGGGGACCGATTCGCGGCGCCCGGCCTGACCTCAGTCGTCGGTGACGGTCAACGTCACATCGATGTTGCCGCGGGTGGCGTTCGAATATGGGCAGACCTGATGCGCCTTGTCCGCCAGCGCCACGGCCGTCTCATGGTCGACGTTGGGCAGCACGATCTCCAGCTCGACCGCCAAGGCAAAGCCGCCGGCGTCATTGCTGCCGAGTGAAACCTTTGCTCCCACAGCTGAATCGGAGACATCGGCCTTCTCCTGCCGGCCAACGAGCCGCAATGCGGAGTGATAGCACGCGGCGTAGCCAACAGCGAACAGCTCCTCGGGGTTGGTTCCGGTACCCGTGCCGCCGAGCTCCTTCTGGATGCTCAGATCGACATCGACCTTGCCATCGGAGGTACGGCCGTGCCCGTCGCGGCCATCACCGGTGGCCAGCGCTTCAGCGGTGTACAGAACCTTCATTTTTCGGATCCTTCGGTTGGGTGGTCAGAGGACTTTCGACAGGAACTCTTGCAGTCGTGGGCTTTTCGGATTGTCGAACACTTCGGCGGGGGCGTCGTCCTCGACGATGTTGCCGTCGGCCATGAAGATCACCCGCGAGGCCACCTCGCGGGCGAAGCCCATCTCATGGGTGACCACCACCATCGTCATACCGCCTTCGGCCAGGTCCCGCAAAACCTGCAGCACGTCGCCGACCATCTCCGGGTCCAAGGCACTGGTCGCCTCGTCGAACAACATGATCGAGGGATCCATCGCCAGCGCCCGCGCGATGGCGACCCGCTGCTTCTGGCCGCCCGAGAGCGTGGCCGGCTTTACATGAGCCTTCTCGGCGAGACCGACCTGACCGAGTAAGTCCATCGCCTTTTTCTCGGCGGCGGCCTTGTCCATCTTCTTGGTCGTCAACGGTGCCAGCGTGACGTTCTGCAGCACGGTCATGTGCGGGAACAGGTTGAAATGCTGGAACACCATGCCGATGTGCTGCCGGACCTTGTCCAGATCGACTTTGCGGTCGGTGAGGTCGAAATCGCCGACCACCACCTTGCCCGCGGTGATGTCCTCGAGCTTGTTGAGGCAGCGCAGGAACGTCGACTTTCCCGACCCGGACGGGCCGATGACGCACACGACCTCGCCCTGCTTGATGTCGGTGGTGATGCCGTCGAGGACTACGAGTTCACCGAACGATTTCTTCAGCTCGTCGATGTGGATCATCACGGTGCCTGCCGGCTTTGCCTCGGCGGAATCGGGAACGAGGTCGGTCATTTCACGATCCTTTTCTCGATGCGGTCGGAGAGTTTGGTGAGCGCCATGATGACGATGAAGTAGATGATGCCGATGATCAGCCACATCTTGAACGACTGGAAGTTGCCGGCGATGATGATGCGCCCCGTCTGCGTCAGCTCGGCAATCCCGATCACCGACAGGATCGAGGTGTCCTTCAGCGTAATCACGAACTGGTTGATGTACGACGGAATCATCGTCCGGATAGCCTGGGGCAGTATGACTTTGCGCATTGTGGGCAGATATCCGATGCCCAGGCTGCGGGCCGCTTCCATCTGCCCCTTGTCGACGGATTGAATACCGCCGCGCACGATCTCGGTCATGTATGCGCCCGCATTCAGCGAGAGGGTGATGATGCCCGCGGTCAGCGCGCTCATTTGAAAGCCCAGCGCAGACGGGATGCCGAAGTAAATGAAGAAGGCCTGCACCAGTAGCGGGGTGCCGCGGAAGATGTCGACGAACGTCGTGCCGATGGCACGCAGCACAATCGACCGGGACACCCGGAACAGGCCGAAGATGACGCCGAGCACCAGGGCGATCGCGATGGAGACGACCGTAAGGATGACGGTCATCTTCAGGCCCTGCAGCAGGATCGGGTAGGTGCTCTTGATCAGCCCGAAGAACGAATTGTCGTCGTTGGCGGCGCCTTCGCCGAGGTAGCGGTTGACGATCTTGTCGTACTGCCCGGACTTCTTGAGGTTCTCCAGACCGGCGTTGAACTTCTTGATCAGCTCGGCGTTGCGGCCTTTGTTCACCGCGAAGCCGTAGCCGGTCGGCTCCTCCTTGGGGGTGACGGTCTTGAAGCCGTTGCCCTGCGCGATCCCGTACAGCAGCACCGGGTAGTCCTCGAACACCGCCACCGAGTTGCCGGTCTTGACCTCGTCGAACATCGACGAGGAGTCAGCGAATGAGACCACCTGGAAGCCGTACTTGTCCTTGATGGAGTTGGCGAAGGTTGCGCCCTGGGTGCCGTTCTTGACCGCCACTCGCTTGCCGCGCAGATCCTCATAGGACTTGATGTCGTTGTTGGTCTTCAGGACCGCCATCTGAATACCGGACTCGAAGTACGGCTCGGAGAAATCGAAGACCTGCTTGCGCTTGTCGGTAATTGACATGCCGGCGATCACGCCATCGACCTGGTTGGCTTGTACGGCCTGCAGCGCGGCGTCAAAGCCGAGCGGTTTGATGTCGACGGTGAATTTCTGATCTTTGGCGATCGCGCGGATGAGATCCATGTCGATTCCGACGAAATTGCCCTGCTTGTCCTGGAATTCGAACGGAGCGAAGGTGGTGTCGGTGGCGATCAGGTAATTCTCGCCATCGGCTGACGCCCGCGCGGGCGCGAACAGTCCAGTCGTGAGCATTGCCACGATGGCGGCCAACGCCACCAAGGCGAACGCGCGCGCAGGACTTCGGTGAGACTTTCGGCGTAACCATCCGGTCGGCATGCGCTGCCCTCCCATTTTCCGATTGTGCGCGTGCAGTTCACGCTAACGGCAAGACTTGCCGCGTGTCTGGGTAACTGCCCATCAACGACGCCCACCGTAACGGCCCGGGCGACGCCGCCCGGGGGCCACGTGACGCGCACCGACCTCGCCACGGGTGACACCGAGACGCCGGTGTCGGTCACCACCGACCGGCCCGGCCAGCGGTTGGCATACCCGTCCCGGCACTGAATTGCCGGTCGCCGCCCCGGTCCGCCAGTCTGATCACGTTCCCTGTCAAGGATTTTCGGCACATCCTGAACGGGTGCGCAACGCTGACGTCAGCCCTGTCCGACGGCATTGGAAAAGCCGGACTTGTCGACCGTCGGTGAGCCCGCGTGGTAGGTGATCTCGTTGTCCATCCCGGATGCCTCGATGGTGTCGGCCGAATCGACGGTCACGATGTTGTTCATGCCGGACACCTGAACGCGCGTGCAGTGGCCGGTGATCACCACGGTGTTGTCCATGCCGCTGATGGTGACCACGCTGTCGTCGCACGCGAGCCGCTTGTTCTCGTTGACACCGGAGACGCTGAGGTTGACGCCCGATTCGGGCGGGGCCACCGTGGCAGCCGAATTCGACGGGAGAGTCGGGGTGCTGCGGCTGGGCCGGGTCGCCGTGGTGAATGTGCCGCCGCCACCGGAGATGGTGGGCAGCCCCGGCGAGGTGCGCCCGGCGTTGAGGTGACTGTCGATCAGGAGTGCGCCGCCGCCCGCAGTGAGCCCAAGCACCAACAGCACGAACACAATCCAGCCTATGCGCAGACTCGGTGCGGATGACGAAACTGACGGTTGCGGCATCGACGGCCCGTAATACCCGGGGGGAGGCGGTGCCCAGTTGCTCGGCGGTACCGACGTGCCCAGTTCGCTGGTGTGCGCCTGCTCGGTCAGCGGGCGCTCGAGTTGCTGAATGCGTTTCTCGGGATCGTCTTCTGGGTTCATCGCCTCGCACTCCTGGGTCCGGTACCCGTCAGAATATTGCCCATCCGGGGCGGCTCGGGGTTTGATCAGGTCAACTTTTGGGTGAGCGCGAAACTGCCGGTCTTTGACCTCGAAAGGGCCATTGCTTGATGTCGAAAGCGCCCGTTTCGCGATGGTCGGGTACGGGTATTTGGCGGCATGGTTCGACCGCACCCCATCATCCGGCTGGCGCTGCACACGCCGGCGAGATCTACGAGCACGGCTTCGGCCGGCTGCTCGGCAAGCGCTTTGTTCGCCTCAGTCACGGCGAATCCGACTCGTGCGAGTGCCGCACGGTCCTCGAAGTCATCGGCGCGAGCGACGACGAGGTGATGGTCATCGCCGGTCTCGGGCCGTCGTGCGAGTGGTTCCGCGACATCGCGTCCGGTTCACCGGCATCAATCGAACTCGGCGGGATGACGTTCTCCGCCGAGCACCGGGTGCTCGGCGAGCCGGAGGCCGTCGCGGTGATCGCCGAGTACGAACGGCGCCACTGGCTGATCCGCCCCCTCGTTTACCGGGTGATGGGCATCCTGCTGTGCCGGGAGTACGACGGCAGTCCGGCCGCGCACGTCGACCTTGCGCACCGGCTGCCGATCGTCGCGTTTCGCCCGGCCCGCGTGGCCGCCTAGGCATACGTGAGGGACTAGTTCGGCAGCAGTAGCCGAACGGCATGGGCGACGACCCCGTCGACGTCATCGCCGAGTGCGCCGGCGAGCCACTGCCGAGCCAATTCGGCCATCGCGCCCGCATACATTGCGGCAGCGACTTCCGTTGCCACCCGGTCAGATTCGGGTGAAGTGCGGCGGTGCTCGTCGAGTACCAGTTCGCGGACATGGTCCTGGGCCAGGGTCCGCCGCGCGGCCAGAACAGGGTTGGTGCGGGCCTCGGTGAACAGGATTCTGCCGCGCCGCGGGTCGGCCGAGCCGAAGTCGAGTACGGCTCTGATGCCGGCCTGCAGCCGGGTTCGCCGGTCGCGGGCATCGGCCATCGCCGCGGTCAGGATCCCGCCGAGTTCTCCCGCGACCTCGTCGTACACGGCGCCCAGGAGGTGCGTCGGTGTCGGTGAAGCTTTCGTAGAAGTATCGGGTGTCGAGTTCGGCTGCCCGGCACACCGACCGCACGGACACCGCGGTCTCGCCACCCTCGCCGAACAACGTGTAGGCGGCGCGGACCAGGAGAGTCCGGCGCTCGGCCTGGCGGGCGGCGGCGGACAAACCTGCCCACCGGAAACCTGTTGCTGACGGCCGACCGGCGCCTCGGCACCGCCCAGGAGCCACAGCCGCACTGACCCGGACGTTGCCGCCTATGCTGCCGTGATGCCCGAAACCACGTGGACCGCGCAGATCGCCCACGTACTGCGCGCGCGGCCGCTGACGTCGTTCTTCGTGCTGTCCTACGTCGTCACCTGGGTGCTGTGGGCGCCGTTGGCCTTCGCCGGGGTCCCCGCGTTCTCGGCGACCACCCACACCCCGTCCTGGTACGCGCTGCCCGGCGTCGCGATCGGAGTGACCGGCACAGCGTTCTTCATGACCGCGATCACGCAGGGGCGCGCCGGTGTGCGGCGGATGCTGCAGCGACTGGCGTGCTGGCGGGTGGGCGTGCGCTGGTATCTGGTGGCGATCCTGCTGATCCCGGTGGGGCAGGTACTCGTCACCGCCGCACTCGTCAGCCCGGGGGCGTTGCGAGCGCTTAGCCCTTCAGCGCTGGCCGCCTACCCGCTGTCCTATCTGGCGCACTTCGTGTTCGGCCCGCTGTTCGAGGAGTCGGGCTGGCGTGGGTTCGCGCTGCCCCGGATGCAGCACAGGTTCGGCCCGCTACGGGCGACGCTACTGCTGGGACTGTTGTGGAGCGCATGGCACTTCTTCCTGTACGCGCCCTCGTGGTTCGCCGGCGGAGCGGCGAATGCCGTTGCGGGCGTTGGCATTTTCGTGGTGTTCACCACCAGCATCAGCTTCATCTTCACCTGGCTGTCCAACAACACCACCGCGAGCCTGCTGCTGGCGATCCTGCTGCACGGTTCGGTCGACGGCACCGCCACCTACCTGCAACGGCTGGGCGACCGCGGCGTGATCTCTTCGGACGCCGCCGCCTTCAGCGGCCAGTTCGGCGTGCTTATCCTGTGCGTGCTGACCGCGGTGGTGCTGATCGTGTTCACCCGCAGCCGGCTGAGCTATCCCCGCTACCACCACGCAGCCGAGCGCCTCGACATCGGCGACTCCCCCGCGGCGAAAGTGGCTCCAGCGTGACGCCCGGCGCCCGGCCTCACGCCTTGGTGACGCTCGCGGCGGTGCTTGCCATAGTGACCGCGCCGCTCGCGGCCGCCGATCCGGTGCCGCCGGTAAGCCCGCAGGCCGCCGCGGCCGGTTTCGTCGACGTGCGCACCGTGGTGCCCGACGCCATCATCGACCTGCGGTACGCCACGCCGAACAACTTCACCGGCGTGCAGCTCTATCCCGCCGATGCGCGCTGCCTGGTGCATCAGTCGATGGCGCAGGGGTTGGCGACAGCCGCCGAGGCGCTTCGGGCGCAGGGCGACACGTTGGTCTTCTGGGACTGCTACCGCCCGCACGACGTTCAGGTGCGGATGTTCGACGTGGTGCCCAACCCGGCCTGGGTCGCCAAGCCGGGACCGTACGCCCGCAGCCACGAGACGGCCAGATCGGTCGACGTCACAATCGCCGAGCGCGGCCAGTTGGTCGACATGGGAACCGGTTTCGACGACTTCACCGCACGCGCTCAGGCCTACGCCACCGACGGGGTCAGCGCCGCGGCCCAGGCCAACCGGGCCAGGCTGCGCTCGGCGATGCAGGCCGGTGGGCTGGCGCCCTATTCCGGGGAGTGGTGGCATTTCGACGGTCCGGGTGCGGGTGTGCAGCGGCCGATCCTCGACGTGCCCGTCGACTAGGAAGCTCAGCCCAGCAGCGGACGGCGGTGGCTGGTCATCTCGGTCAGCGCGTCCTGCATGGCGGTGTGGATGCGCTCGCCGTAGGCCTCGGCGTCCTCACCGGGTTCGCCGGTGGTGGCCGCCAGCACGCGGGTCTGCAGCTTGGTCGGCAGCCGCGGTTAGGTCAGCATGCCGACGGCGCCGACGTTGAGGCCCCACGGCAGCGAGATGCTGGTCGGCAGCGCCTTGACGCGAAGCAGCTTGTCCAGGCGCAGCGTGCGGGCCAGTCGCTCGCCGCCGGCGGGTGGCCAATGGCACCATGGTCGACCACACCGAGCCGTCCTGTGTCTTGGGTAGCGACCCGGTCCGCAGCCGGGAGGCTGTCGAACACATGGTGTGATCTGGCCCACTGGCGAGTTGTTGAGACTCACTCGCTAAGTGTGCCGAACAGCGAACACTTTCGGGATCACGATCGCCTGGGATCGCAACCCGCCCGGTCGGGGCGCCCAGCGCGTCAATAACCTAAGGATTTTCCTTAAGAATTTAGACGCGGCTGAGGCATTGTGATTTGTGCCTCTTTCGGCTTCGCGCCGGTAAGGAAATCTAAGGACGTGCTTCGTCGCGTTCATTCGTTTGTGATCTTGAATACCGGAAAACTGCCATGTCAGAACGCCTTTTTGCGCCGCTAGGCAGTCGTTGCAACGAATTGATAACGATCCTTGCCTTAGCAGTTCCTGAGATCCTCGGGCTGCTTGGTAATGGGTTCTGAAAAGCCGCGAATTCTCCGTGAATTGACTCGCTACACTCGACCCAGGCGGTTACCGGCAGGTAACGCGAAAACGACTAAAGACAATGCGCGGCGCAGTCCAGGCCGCCGGAGGTACGAGATCATGGCAAACACAACGGGAGTTACGGAAGGGTCCAATGTCACCGGTGTCGCGGTGGCTGAACGGGTCGCCGCAGACCGCTCTTTGTGGCTGTCGGCGCTGCCGTCGATCCGGCGGGCCCCGATCGGTGACCTGCTGCCGCGGCTGCTTGGTGGCGCCGAACTCGAGCCGCTGACCGAGCCGATCGCAGCGCCGGTGATGACGGTCGCCCGCACTCTCGCTGCCGGGCACGGGCCAGTCAGTGACATCGCCGTCAGCCCCGACGGCCGGCACCTCGTCACCGCCCACTACGGCGCCGACGTGGTGTGCGTCATCGACACCGCGACGTTGTCGGTCACCGCGACGATCGACGGCCTCAGCGAGCCCTACGCCGCCGTCATCGTCGGTGACCGCGCCTATGTCAGTGCAGCCTCCAACGCGGAGGACGCCGTCGTCGCCGTCGACACCCGCACCGCGACACCGCTCGCGGCTAAGACGTTCGACATGACCCTGTCCGGCCTGGCCGTCAGCCCGGCCGGTGACGTGCTGTACGTCGGCAGGACCGGCGAGGACGAAGTCGATATCGCGGTCATTGACATCGAGTCCGGCTCCGTCGGCAGCATCGCCATCCCGGCTGCGCCCGGTGCCTCCATCGAAACGGTTCGAGTCAATGCCGATGGCACGCGTCTGTTCGCCGCGCTGACCACCTCGACGGGCGGCATGCTGGCGATCATCGACATCAGGGCACGTGCGATCAAAGCCGTCGTATCCATCGCCGGGTCGATCGGTGACATCGCGGTTGTGCCCAACGGCCGCACCGTTTTTGCCACCGGATGGGACGTTGAACTCGGCGGCGTCATCCATGTCGTCGACGTCGCCGGTGCTCGCGTCACCGACACCATCGATATGGGTGGTGTCCCGACCCAGCTGGTGCTCAGCCGCGGCGGCGCGTGCGCCTACATCGTCGACCGTGACGAGATCGCGGTGATGTGTACCGCCACCACCGAGATCGTCGACAGCGTCGTCATCGGCCCGCAGTTGTCCTGCTTGGCAGTCGACCCGGTGCGGAACCGGTTGTACGCCGCGGACTACGCCGGTGTGATCACCGCCGTCCGGCTCGATCCGGCCGTGCCGCAGCCACAACAGTTGGCCGTCGCGGCATCCTGACCGGGCTGCCACGATGGAGTCATGACTTCGACTCCACGGCAGCGCGTCGTCAACTTCGTCCAGCGGCGGGTCGCCAACCCACTGATGCGGCTGGTCCCGATTCAAACTCTGCTGGAGACGACTGGGCGAAAATCCGGCCGACCGCGGACCACCCCGATCGGCGGTCGACTCGACGGTGACACGTTCTGGCTGGTGTCGGAGTTCGGCGATCGATCCCAATACGTCCGCAACATCGCAGCCAATCCGCGCGTACGGGTTCGCGTCCGCGGGCGATGGCACAGCGGAACCGCCGTGGCTTTACCTGACGATGACGCGCGGGCACGACTGGCCGAGCTTCCGCGGATGAACAGTGCGGCGGTCCGTGCGATGGGAGACAACCTGCTCACGATCCGTGTGGACCTGGATTAGTGGGCGCTGCAGTCCAGTGAGACCGAGATCGTCTGGCTGGTGACGACCGGCACCAGGATCGTGCGATTGTTGCCACGCCCCGGTCCGGTGTAGGGCACCCACTGAGTGACGGTCTGGGGATTGCGCACGTTCGTGACCACGCACTTCGACATCGGACCGGTGCCGATGCGGTCGATGTTCACGGTGTAACCCTGACTTTGCAGCTGACTGATCGTGGCCTGCGCCGAACTGTCGGCCCATGCCGTCGCGGCCGGCCCGGCGACGATGCCACCCGCGGCCGCCGCCACAGCGAGCGCATATGCGGTCCGCATTATCGCGCCTCCTCTTTTCCCGACCAATGATCCTCCAGTTACATCGTCGCTGCCGACGAAATCGTTCCCGTTCCTGCATATCTGCCTGGCGTTGTTTAGCCGCTGCAGGGTCGGGAACCCCGGAGCTGCGGGCGAATGTGCAGTCGCACGGTCGAAATCGACTGGCACTGCAGGAGAAGTCCCGCGATCAATGGGATGAACGGTGCGCACGCGCCTCATCCTGCACTGCAGGAACAGACGCCAAGGAGGACCCATGGCAGGCAACAGCGGACCCGAAGAGGGCATCAAGGGCGTCGTCGAAGACGTCAAGGGCAAAGCCAAGGAAGCCGTCGGCACCGTGACCGGCAGCGATGACCTCACTGAAGAGGGCAAGGCGCAGCAGGACAAGGCTGAGGCTCAGCGTGACGCTGCGGCCAAGGAAGCCGAGGCCGAAAAGGCTCGCGGCGAGGCCAAGGCCCAAGAGAAGCGACAAGAGTCGCACCAGTAGACGAAAGAACCCGGCCGGTGAAACCCGGCCGGGTTCTTCTTCTCAGCCTCGTGGGCCGTACATGATCAGCGCCACTCCCACCAGGCAAATCAGCGAACCGGTCACATCCCAGCGGTCTGGGCGGAACCCGTCGGCCGCCATACCCCACAGCAGTGAACCCGCGATGAACACCCCGCCGTAGGCGGCCAGGATCCGCCCGAAGTGCGCGTCAGGCTGCAGCGTTGCGACGAAACCATAAGCCCCCAAGGCGATTACGCCGAAGCCAACCCAAATCCAGCCTCGATGTTCGCGAATGCCCTGCCACACCAGCCAGGCACCGCCGATCTCCAGCAGCGCCGCAGCCAGGAACAGGGCCGCCGATTTCAGCACAAGCATCGGGTCAGCATGGCATGGCGAGTTGCTCACACCCGCGCCGAGCAGTCGCCAACGACACAGTGTGCCAAGCCGATCTGCGGTGAACCCCAGCCCGGTGTCCACCACAGAACTGCCTTCCGGCACCCGTGTCCGGCTCAGCCACGACGTGCTGTGCCTCGACGACGGGCATCGGGTCGGCGTCTCGACGGGCGGTCGCGGCGTGCCGCTGGTGTTCCTGCACGGCTACGGCCTCAATGCGCGGGCCTACCTGCGGCTGCTGAGCCGACTCGGGGCCCTCGGATTCACCGTGATCGCCCTCGACGCCGCCGGCCACGGCGGAACACCGACGCTGCCTGCCGAGGCGACTCTGGAAGGCCGCGTCGATCTGACGCTGCGCGCCCTGGATGCTTTGGGCATCGGTAAAGCGGTGTTCCTCGGCCACTCCATGGGCGGACGGATGATCGTCGACCTCGCGGCCCGCGCACCCGAACGGGTACTTGCGGCGGTATTGCTCAACGCCGCCGCGGGCGCGCCGTTCGACGAGTCGATCTCGCCCGGGCACCGCTCGCCCCGCGCGGTCGCCGAGCGGCTACTGGCCGTTGCCGTCGACGCGCAGCGCGACCCGAGGCGGCTCCCGCTCGGTGAACTGGCCGGCTATCTGCGAGTGATGGCGGGTGCACTGGCTCGAAATGCGCGCGCGCCGCTCGGACTGACCGGTGCCTTGCGGGCGTTGCTGGGCTCCGGCGACTTCGCGGAAAAGCTGGTCGCCATGCGCGCCAACGGTGTGCCCACGATCGTCGTGCACGGCGAGAAGGACGGTGTCGTGCCGTTCGAGAACGCCTATGACATGGCCGAGCGGGCCGACGCGGCCCTCTACCGGGTTCCGGGCGCGCATCATTCGTGGATGTTGGCTCACCCGCGGCAGGGCGCCGACATGATGCGCCAGTTGCTCGGCGCAGAACTCGGCCGAGCGCTGCAAAGGGTGTACCGGGATACCCCGGAGCTGGCCGCCGAGGACCTCGAACCCGTCGAGCTCGAGCTCCTCCGATCACCGGCCGCGCGCCGCTACCCGCGCCGTCGTCCGTTGGCTTTCCGGTGGCCGGGCCGCCGCCGGGTTCCGGTGGCACTGACCGGGTGACCGATCCCGGGCCTGCTGCGTTGCTCGCCGCGATAGATTCGGCCCTATGCAGAGCACCATGCAGAACTTTCCGCTGACCGTTTCCGCGATCCTGCGCTACGCCGCCACCGTTCACGGCGATCGGACCGTGACCACCGCGACCGGCGACGGGTTCCGGCACGCCACCTACCGCGAGGTCGGACGGCAGGCCGCCCGGCTGGCCAATGCGTTGCGGCGCCTGGGCATCGAGGGTGACGACCGGGTCGGGACTTTCATGTGGAACAACCAGGAACACCTGGAGGCCTACGTCGCGGTGCCCTCGATGGGGGCGGTGCTGCACACGCTGAACATCCGGCTGTTCCCCGAGCAGATCGAGTTCGTCGCGTACGAGGCCGAGGATCAGGTGGTGATCGCCGACCTGTCGCTGGCGCCGATTCTGGCTCCAGTGCTGCCCA
Source organism: Mycolicibacterium aromaticivorans JS19b1 = JCM 16368 (assembly GCF_000559085.1). NCBI lineage: Bacteria > Bacillati > Actinomycetota > Actinomycetes > Mycobacteriales > Mycobacteriaceae > Mycobacterium > Mycolicibacterium aromaticivorans. Next base: position 3,755,597 of record NZ_JALN02000001.1, read on the forward strand.
AGATGGAGACGGTGCACACGGTCATCGCCGTCGGGTCCGGCGATCTGGAGCCGTTCGAGGCGTCGGGCAAGCGGGTGGTGCGCTACCACGACGTGCTCGGTGCCGAGTCCGACGAGTTCGAGTGGCCGGAGATCGACGAAAACTCTGCCGCCGCAATGTGTTACACCAGCGGCACCACCGGACACCCGAAGGGTGTGGTCTACGGGCACCGGTCGAACTATCTGCACTCGATGGCGGTCTGCAGCGGTAACGGGCTCGGACTCAGCTTCTCCGACAAGGCCTTACCGATCGTGCCGATGTTCCACGCCAATGCCTGGGGTCTTCCCTATGCGGCGTTGATGGCCGGCGCGGATCTGGTGCTGCCCGACCGATTCATGGACCCCACCTCGTTGGTGAACCTGATCGAAAGTCAGCGTCCTACGGTGGCCGGGGCGGTGCCGACCATCTGGAACGACGTGATGAACCACCTGGACCGCAACCCCGGTCACGACATCTCGTCGCTGCGGTTGGTGTCGTGCGGCGGGTCGGCTGTACCGGTGTCGCTGATGAAGGCATTCGAGGAGAAATTCGATGTGGAGATCCGCCAGCTGTGGGGAATGACCGAAACGTCGCCCATCGCCACCCTGGCCTGGCCGCCACCGGGCTTGACCCCCGAAAAGCAGTGGGAGGTCCGCGGAACGCAGGGCAGGCCGATCTGCGGTGTGGAGACCCGCATCGTCGACGACGAGGGCGCGGTGCTGCCGAACGACGGCGAGGCGGTCGGGGAGCTGGAGGTCCGCGGTGCCTGGATCACCGGCTCCTACTACCGCAACACCGACGAGTCCAAGTTCCAGTCAGGTTGGCTGCGCACCGGGGACGTGGGGCGCATCGACGGCCAGGGCTACATCACGTTGACCGACCGGGCCAAAGACGTCATCAAGTCCGGTGGTGAGTGGATCTCGTCGGTCGAACTCGAGAACTACCTGATCTCCCACCCTGCGGTGCGGGAGGCCGCGGTGGTAGGGGTGCCCGACGAACGCTGGCAGGAACGGCCGCTGGCCGCGGTGGTGCTGCACGAGGGGGCTGAGGCATCGCCGGAGGAACTTCGGAATTACCTGTCCGACAAGGTCGTTCGGTGGTGGCTGCCGGAACGGTGGACATTCGTCGACGAGATCCCGCGGACCAGTGTCGGTAAGTACGACAAGAAGACCATCCGCGCCAGGCATGCCGACGACGTCTACGACGTCACATACCTGTCCTAGCGCTCCGCGCGCTGGTAGGCGGTGACAACCGCCGCCCCGCCGAGACCGATGTTGTGCTGCAGCGCGGCGGTGACGTTGTCCACCTGACGCTTGTCCGCGGTGCCGCGCAGCTGCCAGGTCAACTCGGCGCATTGCGCCAGGCCGGTCGCGCCCAGCGGATGTCCCTTGGAGATCAGCCCACCCGACGGGTTCACCACCCAGCGTCCGCCGTAGGTGGTGTCGCCTGCGTCGATCAGCGCGGGAGCCTCGCCCTCGCCGCACAGCCCCAGGGCCTCATAGAGCAACAGCTCGTTGGCGGAGAAGCAGTCGTGCAGCTCGATCACCTGGAAGTCGGCCGGGCCTAGACCGGACTGGTCGTAAACCTGTTGTGCCGCCTGCACATTCATGTCGTACCCGATGATGTTGGCCGCGCTGCCGTCGAAGGTCGACGCGAAGTCGGTGGTCATCGCCTGCCCGACGATCTCGACGGCCTGATCGGCCAGCCCGTGCTTGTCGACGAACGCCTCACTGGCCACGATCGCTGCGCCCGAGCCGTCCGAGGTGGGCGAGCACTGCAGCTTGGTCAGCGGATCGGAGATCATCTTCGCGCCCAGGATGTCGTCGAGGGTGTACTCCTCCTGGAACTGCGCGTACGGATTGTTCACCGAATGCTTGTGGTTCTTGAAACCGATCTTCGCGAAATGCTCGGCGGTGGTGCCGTACTTCTTCATGTGCTCGCGGCCTGCCGCACCGAACATCCACGGCGCCACCGGAAACGTCATCGAGTCGGTCTCGTTGAGAGCGACGATGTGACGCATGAGTGGCGACTCGCGGTCTTCGGCGCCACCGCCGAGCGAGCCGGGCTGCATCTTCTCGAACCCAAGAGCGATGGTGCAGTCGGCGAGGCCACCGCGGATGGCCTGCGCGGCCAGGTACAGCGCCGTCGAGCCCGTCGAACAGTTGTTGTTGACGTTGACGATCGGGATGCCGGTCATGCCGAGCTCGTAGAGCGCACGTTGCCCGGAGGTCGAGTCACCCGAGCAATAGCCGACGTACCCCTGCTGCACCTCGGCGTAGTCGATGCCGGCGTCGGCCAGTGCCTTGGTGCCGGACTCGTTGGCCATCTGGGGGTAGTCCCAGCCTTCGCGGCGGCCCGGCTTCTCGAACTTGGTCATCCCGACCCCGACGACGAACACCCGGTTCTTTGTTCCGGCCATGGCCTATTCCTTCCGTCCGCAGTGACGATCCCGCTAGTGTAGACCCGGCTGTAACACGTTCTAGTTTTCTGCGGAGGAGCACCAATGACGTTGCGAGTCGTGCAGTGGGCAACCGGGTCGGTCGGGGTCGCGGCGATCAACGGTGTGCTGGAACATCCCGAACTCGAACTGGCCGGCTGTTGGGTGCATTCCGCGGACAAGGCAGGCAAGGACGTCGGCGACATCATCGGCACCGAACCGCTGGGCGTCACGGCCACCAATAGCATCGACGACATCCTCGCCATGGACGCCGACGCGGTGATCTACGCGCCGCTGCTGCCCAACGTGGCGGAAGTGACCGCACTGCTGCGCTCGGGCAAGAACGTCGTCAGCCCACTGGGCTGGTTCTACCCGAGTGAATCCGAAGCCGCCCCGCTGGAGGCCGCCGCTCGCGAGGGCAACGTCACCCTGCACGGTGCCGGGATCGGACCGGGGGCGGCCACCGAGCTGTTCCCGCTGCTGCTGTCGGTGATGTCCACCGGGGTGACCTACGTTCGCGCCGAGGAGTTCTCCGACCTCCGAACCTATGGCGCACCCGACGTGCTACGGCACGTGATGGGCTTCGGCGGAACGCCGGAGAGCGCGTTGACCGGACCCATGCAGAAACTGCTCAACGGCGGCTTCTTCCAATCGGTTCGGCTCATCGTCGACCGGCTCGGTTTTGCCGCCGAGCCGCAGATCCGCACCTCCCAAGAGGTAGCTGTCGCAACCGCGCCCATCGACTCGCCGATGGGGGTGATCGAACCCGGCCAGGTGGCCGGGCGGCGCTTCCACTGGGATGCCGTCGTCACCAACACCATCGTCGTGCGCATCACCGTCAACTGGCTGATGGGCGAGGAAAACCTCGATCCCGCATGGTCTTTCGGCCCGGCCGGCGAGCGCTACGAGATGGAGGTGCGGGGAAACCCGAACACGTTCGTCACCGTCAAGGGCTGGCAGCCGGAGAGCGTCGAGGAAGGGTTGGTCAGCAACCCCGGTGTGGTGGCCACCGCGGCGCACTGCGTCAACTCAGTTCCGGCGACCTGTGCCGCCGCGCCGGGCATCGCCGACTTCTTCGACCTGCCACTGATCACCGGACGCGCAGCACCTCAGCTCGCACGCTGACTATCGTTGGCGAGATGGCTCACCCCGTCGTCGTCCAGCAGTCCCGCGCCATTCCCATCGCGGTACCGGATGCGTTCGCCAAGACGCTGCCGATGCCGCTGCCCCAGTTGTTCCACCGCTGGTACGGACCGATCCCGCCGATCAAAGACGTGCACGACCAGACGGGCGACTGGTCGGCGGTGGGGCAGACCCGCACCATCGTCCTGGTCGGGGGCGGAGGCATGCGGGAAACCCTGACCACGTTCGACGCGCCCCATGCGTTCGGCTACACCCTTACCGACATCCACGGTGCGATGGCGCCGCTGATCGATCACGTCGAGGGGCTGTGGGCCTTCAGCGAACAGGGCACCGGCACCAAGGTCACGTGGCAGTGGACCCTGCATCCCAAGTCGGCACTGACTGCGCCATTGCTTCCGGTGTTCGCCCGGATCTGGCGCGGTTACGCCAACCAGGCCCTGGCCACCCTCTCGGAACACCTGCTGAGCTGATGGCAGGCGGCTTGCACGAGAACGATCCGCTAGTCGTAAACCCCGGTGCGGTCGACGACAACGCTCTGGGAACGGCCTTCCGATTCTGTTCGTTGGCCTCGTTGCGTTATGACGCCAGTGATGAGCCGCCGCGCTGGCAGGCGGCTGCGGAGCTAATCGAGGTGAATCCCTCTCTGCCCCAAGAGAATGTCTGGGCCGCCGCATCGGCCGCCGACCCGGCGGCGCTGACCCGTCACCTACAGGATCGGCCGGAACTGGTCACCACGGCCGGCGGCCCCTTCGGCTGGGTACCGCTGCTGTATCTGTGCTATTCGCGGGTCCCGTTGCCGCACAGAGAGACTGATGTCCTCGCTGCAGCCTCTGCGCTGCTCGACGCCGGCGCCGATCCCAACGCCGGCTATCTGTGGCGCGCACTGCCGACACCATTCACGTTGCTCACCGGAGTTTTCGGCGAAGGCGAGCAGGGCCCGGGTCGTCAACCCCGCCATCGGTTCTCGAGCGAGTTGGCACGCCTGCTGCTGCAGCGCGGCGCGCACCCCGTCGACCAACAGACCCTCTACAACCGGATGTTCCGAGCCGACGATTCGCACCTCGAGCTGCTGTTCGACCACGGCTTGGCCGACGCCGGTCCGAGTCCATGGGAGCGTCGCATGGGCGAGGCGATGGAGACACGCGAGCAGATGTGGCAGCGCCAAATCGATTGGGCCGCTGACCATGGCTTCGCAGACCGACTGGCCCTGCTGGCTCGTCACGGGATCGACGTCTCGGGAGCCGACCTGGTGCAACCGCCGTTTCCCGGCGACCCGAACGTGCGCGACGCCGAGGGCGCCACGCCGCTGCATCACGCGGCGTGGAGCGGCGACCTGGACCTGATACGTCGGCTGCTCGAGGCCGGTGCGGACGCGGACCTCGTTGACTTCCGCTATGGCACGACGCCTTTGGGCTGGGCGCAGCACGCCTACCAGACCGACGCGATCGACTACCTGAGCAACTGGCAGACTCACACGCTGTGACGACTAAACGTGCCCTGATACTGGCCGGCGGCGGCATCGCCGGCATCGGCTGGGAGACCGGCATTTTGCGCGGGATCGCCGACGAATCGCCGCATACCGCGCAGAGCCTGCTGGACTCCGATGTACTGGTCGGAACCTCGGCGGGCTCCACCGTCGCCGCACAGATCAGCAGCTCGCTGTCACTGGAGGCGCTCTTCGAACGCCAGACGGCGGAACCCTCGTCAGAGATCGACCCCGGGGTGGACATCGAACAGATCTCGGCGCTGTTTCTCACGGCGATGGCCGAACCCGGTGAGCTGAGGGACAAACTTCAGCGGATCGGACGCGTCGCGCTGGACACGCCAACCGTCAGCGAGGCTGTCCGCAGACGCGTCATCGAAGCGCGACTCCCCGAACACCGTTGGCCGAAACAGGATCTGCGGATCACCGCCATCGACATCGAAACCGGTGACCTGGTGGTGTTCGACTCGTCGTCGGGGGTGGATCTCGTCGACGCCGTGGCTGCCAGCTGTGCGGTGCCCGGTACCTGGCCGCCGGTGACGATCGGCGCTCGGCGCTACATGGACGGCGGTGTCAGCAGCTCGGTTCACACCGCGGTGGCCGCCGACTGTGCGACGGCCGTGGTGCTGGTGCCGGCGAGCGAATCAGCGCCGTCGCCGTTCACCCACGGCACCGCGGCCGAGATCGCCGCCTTCGGTGCGCGAACATTCGCCGTCTTCGCCGACGACGCATCCCTCAGCGCCTTCGGTCCCAACCCGCTGGACCCGCGCTGTCGGATCCCGTCGGCGCTGGCCGGACGCGAGCAGGGCCGCCGGGTGGCGGCGGCGGTCACGGAGTTTCTGGCGTGATGATGATTTCCGGGCCGCTGTAGCGATAGCCGTCCAGCGCTTTCACCGCCAATTCGCGACCCAGGTCGATGATCTCGGCGGCGCGGTGGAAATCCAAACTGCGGCAAGCGGTTCGGGGCACCTCGATGAGCAGATCAGGGGGATAGGCTGCCATCTGGTGGCGGGCCAGCGCGGCCTGCGCGATGTCGATCGTGCGGTTCATCACCGCGAAGCTGCCCAGCTTGGGGATCGCAGCTTCACGTGAGCTGTCGATCAGTTGATCGTCGCCGCTCGGTTCGGCGTCGTCGCCCTCCTCCGACACCGAACTGGTGCCGAAGCGGCTCAGCATCGACCGGGCCGCCGGGGTGTCCAGAATCGAGCGGGCAGTGTTGGTGTCCAACAGTGCCGACGTGCTGCGCAGCAATCGGCCGAGCCATTCGCTGCTGGCGGCCGCTTCCGGGGCTTGGGTGGTGTCCTGGCTGCCGTCGGGGTCGGGGCCGGACAAGCTGATCGCGATCGTCAGGTCGGCGTTGACGGCGGCGATCGGAGCCAACGGCAGTGGGTCGAGGATGCCGCCGTCGGCAAGTAATCTGCCGTCGAGTACGTGCGGGACGATCACGCCGGGGATGGCGATCGAGGCGCGGATCGCGGCATCGACCGGTCCGCGCTGCAACCACACCGATTTTCCCGCGATCAGGTCGGTGGCCACCGCGGTGTAGGGGATCGGCAGGTTCTCGATGGTGACGTCGCCGAGGATGTCGCGGACCGCGTCGAGGATCTTCTCGGCGCGCAGAACGCCGGCCGCGGTGATCGACGGATCGAGCAGTCGCAGAACGGCTCGCTGCGTCAACGTCTGGGCCCACTGAGCGAATTCGTCGAGCGATCCGGCTGCGTGCAGGCCGCCCACCAATGCTCCCATCGACGATCCGGCGACACCGACGATCTCGTAGCCGCGACGTGTCAGCTCGTCGATCACGCCGATGTGCGCGTATCCCCGCGCGCCGCCGCTGCCGAGCGCCAGAGCGACCCGAGAGTTAGGGGATTGGTCGGGCATGGAGTCCATTCTGCTCACCGACAGCGGAAGGGCACCCCTTTCGGGATGCCCTTCCGTGGTGGCGCGTGTCACCGCGCCGCGCTCAGTCGCGCTGAATCACGTCGATGGTGCCGAGCTTGTCGCCACCAACGGTGTATCCGAGCGAGTCGATTGTGTTTCCGCGGGCGTCACCGGACCCGCCGGGGGCGGCGGCCGCGGGGGCGGCCAGGCCGATGACGAACGCGCTCATCGCGGTGCCCAGCAGGCCCGCGACCGCGTACTTGGTCATGATGATGTGCCTCTTTTTTGGTTTCCTCTTCTGCCGGCTTTCGCCGATCAATTACAAGGAGGTAAACCGCGAGGTCAGGCAATTAATTCCGATGGCAGCAACTGAACGGCGGGTGGCAGTAATCGTGTGCGCCGCTACGGACTTTTGCTACCCGTGATCGAAACGATCAGCAGCCGCCGTCCGCGGCTGCCTTCACCGCGATGATGACCGCAGCCTGCTGCGCCGTCGACAACTGGCCCCAGGTGCTGTTGAACGTCGCCGGGCCGGGGGCGGCGTTGCTCTGCAATTGCTTCAGGAACGGTTCGACCAACGCCTTCGGGTCGCCACCCTTGCCGTCCATCCACGTCTTAGTCGCCATGCAGGCCTGCGCATATTGTTCTTCGGTCGATTCAGCGGGCGTGTCGATCCGGGTGGTGACCCCACCCGGCGACATGCCGACCGTGCCCGACGGGGCGGCCGCTTGCGTCGACTGCGCCGCACTGCTCGACGGCGCCACAGTGGTGGACGGGGACTGCCCGCCGACACCCGAGGAGCACGCCGTCAGCACGGCGGCCACGCCCGCGACACACGCCGCGGCGCCGGACAGGGAGCGACATCGATAGGGGCGCATCGTTTCAATCTATGCAACACTGGCGGCCATGACGGAGCGGACCAGGTCCAGGGAGTGTTGTCGGTTCTAGCCGACCCCCGATCTGACCCTGCAACGTGCGGAAAGTTTCTCGTCATGCCGTATTCGGGCGCTGCCCCTTCACTTGCCACCTTCCCGTCCATCGCACCAGCGGTGTCCGCACCCACCCGGCTACGGTTACCCGACCTGATGCACGCCACCGATCGGTACGCCGACGGTGTGCTGCGCGGCCAGTTCGACGCGCTGCTGCCCGCCGGCGGTCCGCCCACCGACGAACGCTGGTTCACCCGGCTCCACGCCGACGACGAGCTCGACGTCTGGCTGATCAGCTGGGTGGCCGGCCACACCACCGAACTGCACGACCACGGCGGATCGCTGGGTGCGCTGACCGTGCTCTCCGGCGCGCTGCACGAATACCGTTGGGACGGTGAGCGATTGCGTCGTCGCCGTCTCGACGCCGGAGACCAGGCGGCGTTCCCGCTGGGGTGGGTGCACGACGTCGTCGGCGCACCCGCCGTCGCGGCACCTGCCTCTGCCACACTGAGTGTGCACGCGTATTCGCCGCCTTTGACGGCGATGTCGTATTACGAGGTCACCAAGCGTAATACGTTGCGCCGCAACCGCACCGAGCTGACCGACGCACCCGAGGGGAGCTGATCCGATGAGCAGTCGAATCGACCGCGTCCTGGCCGATGCCAGGGCGCGACTGCACCGGCTGGCGGCTGAGGAGATCCCGGCGGCGTTGCGTCGCGGAGCGGTCCTGGTCGACATTCGCCCGGCAGCGCAACGCGCCGCCGAAGGCGAGACGCCGGCCGCGCTGGTGATCGAACGCAATGTGCTGGAGTGGCGCGCCGACCCGACCAGCGAGGCTCGGTTGCCCCAGGCGAAAGACGATGACGTCGAGTGGGTGATCCTGTGCTCGGAGGGCTACACCTCGAGCTTGGCCGCCGCCGCGCTACAGGACCTTGGGCTGCACCGCGCCACCGATGTCGTCGGCGGCTACCAGGCGCTGGCCGCAGCCGACGTACTCGCCGAGCTGCGCGAACTCACTCCGGCGCCGTGACGATTCCGCGCAGGCGCTCGGTCTTCTCCGGTGTCCAGCCCGGCGGCTGCAGGATCGACGCCCACGCGTTGACGACGTCGCGCACGTAGCGGTGACCGTGCCCGTCGGGAACATCGACGGCCACCGCCATGTCAGCCGACACCTGCAGGAACGTCACGATCGGAATCCAGTACATGTCCGGCGACACGTCGTACCCGCGCGCCTCACGTAACCAATCCGGTTCGGCGAACAGCAGATTGGGGTTCCACCAGCTGATGGGGTCGGACGCGTGTTGGAGATAGACGATCCGCGGATAGCCCCACGGCTTGTCGGGCCGGCCCAGATTGTCGGGGCGTGCCGCGAACCGGATGTTCTGGCCGTCGTCGAAGATCGGCAGCCACATCGGGGATCCGGGGTCGCGATTGACGGTGACGTCGTCCCACATCGTGTTGTTGAACGTCGGGCCGGAGAACAGTGCCCCGTCGGTGCGGGCGATGATGTTGTTCGGGCTCAGGAACGGTGCCTCGCCCCCGAAGGATCCGAGGCTCTCGCCGAACACCACGATCTTGGGACGCTGCGCTTCGGGCATCTCGCGCAGTCGCGCGTCGACCGCCTCGAACAACGCCTGGCCCGCCTGCCGGGCGTTCTCCTTGTCCACCAGGAACGACAGCCAGCTCGGCAGGAACGAGTACTGCATGCTGACGATCGCGGTGTCGCCGTTGTACATGTATTCCAGAGCAGATGCTTCGGCCTCGTTGATCCAGCCCGTCCCCGTCGTGGTCGCGACGGCGATGACCTTGCGCTTGAACCCGCCGGCGCGCTCCAACTCTCGCGCGGCAAGCTCGGCGGACGCCTTGATTCCGTTGGCGGAGTTCTTGCCCGCGTAGGCCCGGATCGGTTCGACCGCGGGGGTGCCGTTGAATTTGGTCAGCTCTTCGACGGAGGGTCCGCCGGCGACGAACACGCGGCCCTGGTGACCGACGGTGTCCCAGGCGACCAGCGAGCCGGGGCCACCGGAGCGCAGCGGCGTCTTCGGGGCCGGGTTGTCCGGACCCATCTCGTCGTTCACCGAGGCGAAAGTGCTGTTCAGGAAGCTCATTCCGCCCCTGATTACCACGCCGTTGAGTATCGCGATCGTCAGGCTCAGCAGGAGGATGACCACAACTACCGCCGAAACACGCGGTGGCGCATACCGATTCAAGAGGCGGACGAGATATCTGACGAGTCTGCCGACCAGCTGGCCGATTTCGACGAACAAGAACAGCACGACAACGCCGATGATCGCGGCCTGCGGGTAGTTGTACCACTGCAGCCGCGGCACCCCCATCAGGTCGCGAACGTGGTCCTGCCAGACGTGGAACCAGTAGATCGTCACGACCAGCCAGACGATTCCGACGGCGACCAGCACCGGCCAGGACCACCGCGGCGGGCGCGGGCTGGACGGCCGCGACAACATGAACCGCACCAGCCAGACGGCGAACACACCCAGCCCGTAGCCGACCGAGCCGGCCGCGCCGCTGACGAGGCCCTGGAACAGCGGGCCGCGCGGCAGCAGCGACGGGCTCAGGGAGAGGCCGAGGAACACCAGGCCGACAGCCGTTCCGGTGAACGTGTAGCGGCGCTGCCACCAATCCGGCTTGCTCTCCGAGGCGGGCGCCGGGTCGGCGGCCTCGGTCGGTTCCGACTCGGTGACGGTCACGTCAGCACCTTAGCGGTGCGTGAAGTTGGCAGGGCGCTTCTCGGTGAAGGCGGCCATTCCCTCGGTCTGGTCATCGGTGGCGAACGCGGAGTGAAACAGCCTGCGCTCGTAGAGCAGGCCTTCGGTCAGCGTGGATTCGAAGGCGCGGTTGACCGCTTCCTTGGCCATCCGGGCGGCCGAGCGGGACATCTGCGAGATCGTCGTCGCGACGGCTTTGGCCTCGGTGAGCAGGTCGTCGGCCGGTACCACCCGCGACACCAGGCCGCTGCGTTCTGCCTCGGCGGCGTCGATGGTGCGGCCGGTCAGAATGAGGTCCATCGCCTTGGCTTTGCCGATCGCTCGGGTCAGCCGCTGTGAGCCGCCCATGCCGGGCAGCACGCCCAGCTTGATCTCGGGTTGGCCGAACTTTGCGGTGTCGGCGGCGATGAGGACGTCGCACATCATCGCCAGCTCGCAGCCCCCGCCGAGGGCGTAGCCGGCGACCGCGGCGATGGTGGGTGTGCGGACGGCGGCCAGCTTGCCCCACGCCGCGAAGAAGTCCGCGTCGAAGACCTCCGAGAACGAGAGTTCGGCCATTTCCTTGATGTCGGCACCGGCGGCGAACGCCTTTTCGTTGCCGGTGATGACGATCGCGCCGATACCCGGGTCGTTGTCGAATTCTGCGGCGGCCGTGGTGACCTCGACCATCACCTGGCTGTTGAGCGCGTTGAGCGCCTTGGGCCGGTTGAGCGTGATGGTGCCGACCCGCTCGTCGCGGTCGACCAGGATGGTTTCAAAGGTTTCGGTGGTCATCATGTCCTCACTCGAAGGTCAGGTCCGGGTCTGCCGGCGCGAAGTACTGTTCCACATCCTGCTCGGTCACCGCGGCCAGTGAGGGCGGGTTCCACGTCGGGTTGCGATCTTTGTCGATGATCTGCGCGCGGATGCCCTCGACGAAGTCGTGGGAGTCCAGCGACGCCGACGACACCCGGTACTCCTGAACCAGAACGTCTTCGAGGGTCTCGAGCTCGGCGGCGCGCCGCACCGAGGCCAGCGCGACGGACGCCGCGATGGGGGAGCGGGACGCGATGAGATCGCCGGCTTTCCTGGCGTCCTCGTCGTCGTGGCCTCGCAGGGCGGCGACGATGTCGGCGACGGTCTCGCCGGCATAGCATTCGTCAATCCAATGCTGTTGGAACAGAAGGTGACTGGCCGGCGGCTCGGTGGCGAACGCCTGAACGGCGGCGTCCACGCCGTCGGCGACGATCGCTTCGACGAATCCCTGGAGCTGCACGTGCGGGACGTAGTGGTCGGCGAACCCGAGCGCGATGGCGTCGGCCCCGGAGAACGGCGCACCGGACAGCGCGGCGTGCAGGCCGAGTTGACCGGGAGCCCGCGACAACAGATAGGTGCCGCCGACGTCGGGGACGAAGCCGATCCCGACCTCGGGCATGGCGACCTTGGAGGTGTCGGTCACCACGCGGACGTTGCCGTGCGCGGCGACGCCCACACCGCCGCCCATCACGATGCCGTCCATGATCGCCACGAAGGGCTTGGGGTAGCTGCCGATCTGGGCGTTGAGGCGGTACTCGTCGAGCCAGAAGCGGCGAGCCTCGGAGCCGTCGCCACGGGCGCTGTGATAGATCGCCACCACGTCGCCGCCTGCACACAGGCCGCGTTCTCCTTCGCCGGCGAGAACCACCGCGCGGACATCGTCGTCGTGCTCCCAGTCGGTGAGCGCCTTGGCGATGATCGTGACCATCGTGTGGGTCAGCGAGTTGATGGCCTTCGGGCGATTGAGTGTCAGGAAGCCGACACCGCCGTCGACCCGGGTCAAGACTTCGTCGGATTCAGCCGTCACGGCAGAGCGGTCCTTTCCGTCCATCAAATTGGTTGGATGTCCTAGTTTTTGGAAACGCAAAACTACCAGTTGGCAAAAGATCGTCACCCGCCGGATGCCGCTCACAGGTAAGGTCTGGCTTCGTAGCGCCGGACACGCCGGGAAGAACGTTGTGGACTTCCTGGGAACTGGTTCCGGCAGCCGTTCGTTGACGGTGTGTTACGCGACTTCCAGGAGAGGATTCCGACGGTGCGGGAGACCAGCAACCCGGTATTTCGTTCGCTGCCCAAGCAGCAGGGCGGATACGCACAATTCGGTACCGGTGTAGCCGGTGCCCAGCAGGTGGCTTACCAGACCGATCCATACGCGGGCGCCTACCAGCCGCAGACCGGCGTCTCGCGGCCCATGACGATCGACGACGTCGTCACCAAGACCGGCATCACCCTCGGTGTGCTGTCCGTCGTCGCGGTCATCTCCTACTTCCTCGTCTCGGCCAACCTGGCCCTGGCCACGCCGCTCACCCTGATCGGTGGGCTCGGCGGGCTGGTCCTGGTGCTGATCGCGACCTTCGGTCGTAAGCAGGACAACCCGGCCATCGTTCTGAGCTACGCAGCGCTCGAGGGCCTGTTCGTCGGCGCGGTGTCGTTCATCTTCGCCAACGTGGTGGTGTCCGGCGCCAATGCCGGTGTGCTGATCAGCCAGGCGGTCCTCGGCACCATCGGCGTGTTCTTCGGCATGCTCGTCGTCTACAAGACCGGCGCCATTCGGGTGACCCCCAAGTTCACCCGCATGATCGTCGCGGCCATGGTCGGCGTGCTGGTGCTGCTCCTCGGCAACTTCGTGCTGGCGATGTTCGGTGTCGGCGGCGGTGAGGGCCTCGGCCTGCGCAGCGGCGGCCCGGTGGCCATCATGTTCTCGCTGTTCGTGATCGCGCTGGCGGCGTTCAGTTTCCTGATCGACTTCGACGCTGCCGACCAGATGATCCGCGCTGGTGCGCCGGAGAAGGCGGCCTGGGGCGTGGCCCTCGGCCTGACCGTAACGCTGGTGTGGCTGTACATCGAGATCCTGCGGCTGCTCAGCTACTTCCAGCAGCGATAGCTGCTTCACCGTGCAAAGCCCCGGCCTGACGGCCGGGGCTTTGTCTTTGGTGGGCGACCATCGAGGCAGACCCCACGGCGATGCACTGGGGCATTTCGACGCACTGAGTTCTGCCTCGATGAGCTGTGGATGGGTGCATGCAGCGATGGCGGGTCACGCAATCCTGTCCGACTGCAGCGAGTGTTCATCGGGAGCGACGTGATCGCTGCGGGCAAGCTGACGCGGTATCAGCTCCGGGCCCACTGCCGACGAATATTTCCGGACGTGTACGCGTACGGAATCGGTGAGCTGTCGGTTCGTGACCGGGCAGTCGCGGCTGTTCTGTGGTCTCGGGGTCGTGCGGTCGTGACCGGTGTGGCGGCGTCTGCAGTGCACGGAGCGAAATGGGGACGTGGTTGCGGCTGCTGCCGATGGCGGCTGGATTTCCGCGCCCCGAGACCCAGATCCCCGTGTTCAGGGACGACGGCCGTTCGCGCTACTTCCTGGACATGGGTTGGCGCGAGGTGATGGTCGCGGTCGAATACGACGGTGAGCAGCATCGGCTGGATCGCGGTATCTATCGCAACGATCGAACCCGATCGGAGTTCATCGCCGACATCGGGTGGCGCCGGATCCGAGTGGTCGCCGGCGACCGAAAAGCCGACATCATCGAACGGACCAGGCGCGCATGGACATCGAGTCAGACCCCAGGGCGATGAAGCGGTACCGATCGTCGCTCTGAGGTCTGACTCGATGACAGCTAGCTCAGGCGCTCGATCACCATGGCCATGCCCTGGCCGCCGCCGACGCACATCGTCTCGATGCCGAACGTCTTGTCGTAGGTCTGCAGGTTGTTCAGCAGCGTGGCGGTGATCCGCGCGCCGGTCATGCCGAACGGATGCCCCAGCGCGATCGCGCCACCGGAGACGTTCAGCTTGTCCTCGTCCATGCCGAGCGCCCGCGCCGAGCCGAGCACCTGGACCGCGAACGCCTCGTTGATCTCGTAGAGGTCGACGTCGCCGATCGTCATGTTCGCCTGTGCGAGAGCCTTTTTCACGGCTTCGATCGGGCCGAGGCCCATGATCTCGGGCGACAGGCCGGACACGCCCGTCGACACGATGCGCGCCAGCGGGGTCAGCCCCAGCTCCTTGGCCTTGGTGTCGGACATGATCACCAGCGCGGCCGCGCCGTCGTTCAGCGGACACGCATTGCCCGCCGTGATCGTGCCGTTGGGCCGGAACACCGGCTTGAGCTGGCTGATCTTCTCGTAGGTGGTGCCTGCGCGCGGTCCGTCGTCCTTGGACACGACGGTGCCGTCGGGCAGCGTGACCGGCACGATCTCGCGCTCGAAGAAGCCGCTGTTGATGGCCTCCTCGGCCTTGTTCTGCGAACGGACGCCCCAGTGGTCCTGGTCTTCGCGGCTGACCCCGGTGAACAGCGCGACGTTCTCGGCGGTCTGACCCATCGCGATGTACACGTCGGGCAGCAGGCCGTCCTCGCGCGGGTCGTGCCACTCGTCAGCGCCGGCGGTGGCTGCCTCCGAGCGGGCCATCGCATCCGTGAACAGCGCGTTCTTGGTGTCCGGCCAGCCGTCGGCGTTGCCCTTGCCGAAGCGCGACACCGTCTCGACGCCGGCTGAGATGAACGCGTGGCCCTCGCCGGCCTTGATCGCGTGGAACGCCATCCGGGTGGTCTGCAACGACGACGAGCAGTACCGGTTGACCGTGGTGCCCGGCATGAAGTCGTAACCCAGCTCGACGGCGACGGCCCGGCCGATGTTGAAGCCCGACTCACCGCCGGGCTGACCGCAGCCCATGATCAGGTCGTCGATGTCGTGCGGATCCAGCGAGGGCACCTTGTCGAGCGCGGCGCGCACCATCTGCGCGGCCAGATCGTCGGGACGGATGTCGACCAGCGACCCCTTCATCGCGCGCCCGATCGGCGAGCGGGCGGTGGAAACGATGACAGCTTCGGGCATGTGAGGCTCCTCAGGAGGTGTGCAGCTTGAGTGCAGCGAGACTGCACACGAACCTAGCTCGCGGTCACCACGATCGGTGCGGGGACCCCGGTTGTTCTGCGGCGCAGCAGCTGCGCCAGCGGCCCCAACCGGTCGGTCAGCGCCCGAACCTCGGACTTGGTGGCCCACGGCAGGTCGGGCACGGTGACACCGGTCCACTCGCCGAGGGCGTGGCACAACGCGGGCATCAATTGGTTGGCGGCCAACGCATATCCCGCCGCCGACGGGTGGTAGCGGTCCTCGGAGAACATCACTTCGGGGGCCTGCCGGAAGTTCGGCGCCAGCAGATCGGCCAGCGGCACCGGGACTCCGCCCGCGGCCCGCACCGCAGCGGCCTGCACGCGGGCCAGCCGCAGGCCGCGGTTACGGGCCGTCCACCGCAGCGGTTGGGGGATGTCTTTGATGACACCGAAATCCGGGCACGTCCCGACAACGACCACCGCACCGGAGGCGCGCAGGCGCTGCACGGCCGCGCCGAGCCGGCGCGCCGACGGGCTGATGCCGTTGAGGGCGGTGATGTCGTTGGCGCCGATCATGATCACCGCCGCATCGGGTGGCGGGCCGGCCACGAACATCGCGTCGACCTGACCGGACAACCCCTTGGACGTCGCACCCACGATCGCCTTGGTCGACAGCCGGATGAGCTTGCCGGACTCCTCGGCGAGGCCACGGGCGAGCAGCACCCCGGGCACTTCGTCGGCGCTGCGACAGCCGTAGCCCGTGGCCGTCGAGTCGCCGAACACCATCAAATGGAGGTCGAACTCCATCCCGCGTTCCCAGCGCTGGACGGGGCCGCCGCCAGGGGCGTAGATCCCGTCCGCCCGCGGTGGGACGTCCCAGGACTTCGGAATCACATTGCGGACCTGGTCGGCCTGACCGGTGAGCAAACTGCGCGCACCCAGGACGGCGGTACCGGTCGACGCCAGAACCCCCGCCGCTGCCAGCGCGGCCGTTGACTTCCGCGGAGCGCGTATCCCCACGAGCCCAGTTTAGGTGCTGCTCGGGCGTCAATTCGGGGCGCAACAGTGGCCCCGCGATTACAGACAGGTATCAGATCCGGTAAGAAATCAGATCGTTAGTTGTTATAGGTAAGGCAGATGGCAAAGCTAAGTTACCGGGCTTCGCTCGAGTGTCCGGGACACGTATCTACATTGGCGTAGGGAGTGTTGACGATGACCGCACCCAGCAAGGTCCGGGCTTCTGCCCCCCATCATGTTCACGCTGGTAGCGGTCGTCCGCGCCGGTACCCGGTCAGCGATGGCGCGCCGGTCGAGGTCGTCGAGAGCGGCCCGAGTGTCGCCGCGCGGCTGGTCTCGATGGGCACCCGCGCCACCATGTGGCCCACATTGGCGGTGCTCAGCCACGTGCCGCACTGGCCATGGCCCTTCGGTCTGGTCGACTTCGTCGCCCGCGCGCTGCTGCCCACCCCGGGCACGGTTCGGGCCACTGTCGGTTTGCCGAACGCGTCGGCGCAACTGGTCCGGGCGCCCGGCGTCCTGCCTGCCGACGGCAACCGACGCATCGTGCTGTACATGCACGGCGGTGCCTTCCTCACCTGCGGGGTGAATTCGCACAGCCGCATCTCGGTCGCGCTGTCGAAGTTCGCGGACTCGCCGGTGCTGGTGGTCGACTACCGGCTCATCCCCAAGCACACCATCGGCAACGCCGTCGACGACTGCTTCGACGCCTACCAGTGGCTGCGGACCCGCGGCTACGAGCCGGACCAGATCGTGCTGGCCGGCGACTCCGCCGGCGGCTATCTGGCCCTGACTCTGGCGCAGCGGCTGCAGGCTCTCGGTGAGGAGCCTGCCGCCCTGGTGGCCATCTCGCCGCTGCTGCAGCTCGACCACGAGCAGAAGGTGGCCCACCCGAACATGCGCACCGACGCGATGTTCCCGCCCAAGGCGTTCGACGCCCTGGTCGCCCTGGTTGCCCGGGCCGCGGCCAAGAACATTGTCGACGGCGAGCCCGAGGGCGTCTACGAGCCGCTCGACCATATCGAGCCCGGCCTTCCGCGCACGCTGATTCACGTGTCCGGGTCGGAGGTCCTGTTGCACGACGCCCGTCTGGCGGCCCGGCGGCTCGCCGCCGCCGGCGTGCCCACTGAGGTGCGGGTGTGGCCCGGCCAAATCCACGACTTCCAGCTTGCCGCGCCACTCATCCCCGAAGCCAAACGCTCACTGCGTCAGATCGGTGAGTACATCCGCGAAGCAACCGGCTAGCCGCGCGGATTCGCCGCCTGACACGATGTAGGCATGCGAATCGCGTCGCACATCAGCGAGCTGATCGGGCACACTCCACTAGTCCAACTGAACTCCGTCGTGCCGGAAGGCGCGGGCGTGGTCGCGGCCAAGATCGAGTACCTCAATCCTGGCGGCAGCGCCAAGGACCGCATTGCCGTGAAGATGATCGATGCCGCCGAGGCCAGCGGTGAGTTGAAGCCCGGCGGGACGATCGTCGAACCCACCTCCGGCAACACCGGCGTCGGCCTGGCACTGGTCGCGCAGCGACGCGGCTACAAGTGCATCTTCGTCTGTCCCGACAAGGTCAGCGAGGACAAGCGCAATGTGTTGCGCGCCTACGGCGCCGAGGTCGTCGTCTGCCCGACGGCCGTCGCGCCCGACGACCCGGACAGCTACTACAGCGTGTCCAACCGGCTGGTCACCGAGATCGAGGGCGCCTGGAAGCCCGACCAGTACTCAAACCCGATGGGCCCGGCCAGCCACTACGAAACCACCGGCCCGGAGATCTGGGCGGACACCGAGGGCAAGGTCACGCACTTCGTCGCCGGCGTCGGCACCGGCGGAACGATCACCGGCGCCGGGCGCTATCTCAAGGAGGTGTCCGGCGGCAAGGTGAAGGTGATCGGTGCCGACCCGGAGGGCTCGGTGTACTCCGGTGGCACCGGACGGCCCTACCTGGTCGAGGGTGTCGGCGAAGACTTCTGGCCGGCCGCTTACGACCCGGCCGTGCCCGACGAGATCATCGCGGTCTCGGACGCTGATTCGTTCGACATGACCCGACGGCTGGCCCGCGAAGAGGCGCTGCTGGTCGGCGGCTCCTGCGGGATGGCGGTCGTCGCCGCGATCAAGGTGGCACAGGAGGCCGGCCCGGACTCGGTGGTCGTCGTGCTGTTGCCCGACGGCGGCCGCGGGTATCTGTCGAAGATCTTCAACGACGGCTGGATGTCGTCGTACGGATTCCTGCGGACCCGCCTGGACGGGTCGGTGGTCGAGCCGACGGTCGGCGATGTGCTGCGCGGCAAGTCCGGGGCGCTGCCCGACCTGGTGCACACCCATCCGGCGGAGACCGTCCGGGACGCCATCGGCATCCTGCGTGAGTACGGCGTCTCTCAGATGCCGGTCGTCGGCGCCGAACCCCCGGTGATGGCGGGCGAAGTGGCGGGCAGCGTCTCCGAGCGAGAATTGCTGTCCGCGGTGTTCGAGGGCCGCGCCAAGCTCGCCGACGCGGTGGCGGTGCACATGAGCCCCCCGCTGCCTCTCATCGGTGCGGGAGAACTGGTCAGCGCGGCGGCGAAGTCGTTGGGGGAGCGGGACGCATTGATGGTCGTCGAGGAGGGCAAGCCGGTCGGCGTCATCACTCGCCACGATCTGCTCGGCTTCCTGTCCGACGGGCCCCGGCGGCGCTGAAGTAGTTTCTCGGGCAAATTGTTTGGGCGGCGCATTGCGCCCAGATGAAGATTGCGCTTTGTCGCGATACGCAGGTACTTCTCAGGTACATTTAGGCCGCTTTATCCCAGGTGATTACCGTCGAAGTGGAAGGCGCCATGACCGAACAACCGCCAGGCCCCCCGCCGGGGAGCTACCCGTCGCCGCCTCCGGGGAACTATCCGCCGCCACCCGCCGGTAACTATCCGCCGCCGCCACCGCCTCAGGGCGGTTACGCGCCGCCCCCGCCCGGGGCCGCCTTCGGCGGGCCGCCCACGCCCGGTCAGCCGGTTCCCCAACTGCCGCAGAGCGCCTACACGTCGTGGTTCACCCGCGTCGTCGCGTGGCTGATCGACTACATCCCGGCCTACATCATCTTGGGTATCGGCTACGGCGTCGTGATCGCCACCACGGACACCCAATGCGTTACCGACACATCGCAGTACGAGACTGCGGACTACTGCGCGACCGGCACCTCCACCATCGGCACGCTTGCTCTGATCGTCGCAGGCCTGATCGCGATCGCGTTCGTGGTCTGGAACCTCGGCTATCGGCAGGGCACTACCGGGTCGAGCATCGGCAAATCCGTGATGAAGTTCAAGGTGGTCAGCGAAAAGACCGGGCTGCCAATCGGTTTCGGCCTGTCTTTCGTCCGCGAGATCCTGTACCTGGTGGCTTCCTACATCTGCCTCGGCATCGTGTGGTTGATCGCCGTGCTGTTCCCGCTGTGGGACAGCAAGCGTCAGACCTTGGCCGACAAAATCATGACGACCGTCTGCCTCCCCCTGTAGACAAGGACTTTCGATGACGCAACCGCCCCCTCCTCCCGGTAACTACCCGCCCCCTCCTCCCGGTAACTACCCGCCCCCTCCGCCAGGGAACTACCCGCCGCCCCCTCCGCCGGGCAACTATCCGCCTCCGCCGCCGCCCGGCGCCGGCGTGCTGTCGAAGGAGGCGTACACCCCGTGGATCAAACGGGTCGGCGCCTTCATCATCGACGTCCTGCCGATCGCGATCCTGTCCGGAGTCGGGCAGGGCCTGATGGTCGCCACCGGCGAGAACAACTGCACCTCGAGCAGCGTCGACAACAGCTACGGCGTGTACTGCACCTCGCAGCCTTCCACGCTGGGCCTGATCCTGTCGTTCGTGTTCGGGCTGGCCAGCCTGGCGTTCTGGGTGTGGAACTACGGCTACCGCCAGGGCACCACCGGGTCGAGCATCGGCAAGTCGGTGCTGAAGTTCAAGGTGATCAGCGAAAAGACCGGGCAGCCGATCGGTTTCGGATTGTCGATCGTGCGTCAGATCGCCCACTTCGTCGACGCGATCATCTGCTACATCGGCTATCTGTTCCCGTTGTGGGACGCCAAGCGGCAGACGCTCGCCGATAAAATCATGACGACGGTGTGCGTGCCGCTCTGAGCGTTTGAGCCGATAGGCTCGCTCGTGATGAGTGAGCAACGAAGTGCCGCCGACCGGCACCGGGCCCAGGGGTTCGCGACCAGGGCCATCCATGCCGGATACCGTCCCGATCCCGCGACCGGTGCGGTCAACGCGCCGATCTATGCCAGCAGCACCTTCGCGCAGGACGGCGTCGGCGGCCTGCGTGGTGGCTTCGAGTACGCCCGCACGGGCAACCCGACCCGGGCCGCGCTGGAGTCAGTGCTCGCAGCGGTGGAAGACGGCACCTTCGGGCGCGCGTTCAGTTCGGGCATGGCCGCCACCGATTGCGCGCTGCGGGCGGTGTTACGCCCGGGCGATCACGTAGTCATCCCCGACGACGCCTACGGCGGCACCTTCCGGCTGATCGACAAGGTGTTCACCCAGTGGGGGGTTCAACACACGCCCGTGGCGTTGTCCGACCTCGACGCGGTGCGCGCGGCGATCACCGCCACCACCAAACTGATCTGGGTGGAGACACCCACCAATCCGCTGCTGTCGATCGCCGACGTTGCCGCGATCGCCCAGATCGCTGCGTTCGGCGGCCAGAAGGTGTTGGTCGACAACACCTTCGCCTCGCCGGCGCTGCAGCAGCCGCTGAACCTCGGCGCCGACATCGTGCTGCATTCGACGACGAAATACATCGGCGGGCACTCCGATGTGGTCGGGGGCGCGCTGGTCACCAATGACGAGGAACTGGACACCAAGTTCGCGTTTCTGCAGAACGGTGCGGGCGCGGTACCCGGCCCGTTCGACGCGTATCTGACGATGCGCGGTCTGAAGACCCTGGAGCTGCGGATGCAGCGGCACAGCGCGAACGCCGCGAAGGTGGCCGAATTCCTGACTGAGCATGACGCGGTGAGCCAGGTGCTGTATCCGGGCCTGCCCTCGCATCCCGGGCATGAGGTTGCAGCGCGGCAGATGAGGGGATTCGGCGGCATGGTGTCGGTTCGGATGCGCGACGGCATCGAAGCCGCACGCCGGTTGTGTTCGCGCACCGAAGTTTTCATCCTCGCCGAGTCGCTGGGCGGGGTTGAGTCGCTGATCGAACACCCCGGCGCAATGACGCACGCGTCGACCGCCGGATCGCAGCTCGAGGTGCCCGACGACCTGGTTCGCCTTTCGGTCGGAATTGAAGACCCGGCGGATCTGCTCGCCGACCTCGAGCAAGCCCTAAACTAGCGCCGACCGCACCGCGGCGGTGGTCACCGCCAGATTGACTTCCGCCATGTTCGCGTCGTCAACCCATGTGCCGCTGGCGATTTCGCTGGCTCGATCGAAGACCCAGTGCCAGCCGCGGTCGTTCAGGCTCAGTACTGCGCCCAGTGCGCCGACGGTATGGAGCAGCGAGATGATCGTCGCCGTGGCCGGGTCGGGGCGGTTGCCGTCGAACAGGGTGGCCAGTAGAGCGGACCGGGCCCGATCCACCCGCGCCCGGCCGGCCAGCGGCCAGGCATAGGTGTTTCTGCGAAACCTGTTCTGCGACAGGGAAATCTGATGAATCTGGCCGGTGCGTAGCAGCTGGTCGATGACGAGGTCCTCGATCTGCTTGCGCAGCTTTGCGATCGCCGCGCCGGCGGTGATCGGTGCTTGCTGGAGCAGGGCCAGCGCCGGCCGCGCAACAGGATCCAGCGGTGGCGGCCCCATCAACAACACGAGATGGTCGGGCGGGACAGGTTCGCCTGGTATCGCAGGCCGGACGCGGCAGTCGTAGGCGAGGTCCAGCAGCACTGCGGCGGCCAGCAGCCGTTGCAGCCGGGCCTGCTCCACGGCCGGCTGTGCCGCGGCATTGTCGAGCAGCAGCAGAAGAAGGTCTTCGGCGATGCGCGCCACGCGCGAGAAGAGTTACGAGTGGTAGGGCTCGGCGCTGATCAGCGTGACCTTCACGGTCTTGCCGCTCGGCACAGCGTATTCGCGGGTGTCGCCGACCTTGGCGTTGAGCAGCGCGCCGCCCAACGGAGAGTTCGGCGAGTAGACCTCGAGCTTGTCGTGGTCGATGCCTTCCTGGCGGGTGGCGATGAGGAAGGTCTCGGTGTCGGACTCGTCGCCGTCGTAGTAGACCTTGACCACCGAGCCGGGCAGCGCGACGCCGGACTGCTTGGGCGCCTCGCCCACCTTGGCGGTGTTCAGCAGCTCCTGCAGCTGGCGAATGCGGGCCTCCTGCTGGCCCTGCTCTTCGCGCGCGGCGTGGTAGCCGCCGTTCTCGCGCAGGTCGCCCTCTTCGCGACGGTCGTTGATCTCGGCAGCGATGACCGGACGGTTGGCGATCAACTGATCCAGCTCGGTCTTGAGGCGGTCGTACGACTCCTGGGTCAGCCAGGTCACCTGGGTATCGGTCATCTCGCTGCGCTCCTCATTCGTTGGTGACGCGATGTTCGCGTTGCAGTCTGTCGTCGCTGCCGGGAACATGCGGATGGTTCCGCGTGTATTGCCATCGAAGAGCTGCGATCAAACGCGCTAATGAAGCAATACACGGCTCCCAGCAGGAACCGTGTATCGGATTAGTCTACCACCGCGAGGACAGGCAACCTTCATGCTTTCGCAGTTCGCTGTTGGTCGTTCCGTCGCCGGTCAGGGCGCGACGAGGTAGCCGGGAACGTCAGTTCCGCAGCCGTAAATATCGCCGACGAATGGCCGTTTGTATGACTTCACAAATGTGGTGACCTGCACGGTTGCCGCTTGCGACGGAGGCACCAGAATTTCGCGCCTGCCGGTCTCGTCGCCGTCATGAGAACGAACTCGGACAATGCAATGCACGGGCCGGGAAGGGTCCTTTCGGGTCACGCTGATCGTGACCGAGACGGTGTGGTCGTCGGTGACTTGATAGGCCGCGATCGAGCCCTCGACGTCGTTGCCTTCGAACCGCTGGTAAGCGATCAGGGCAAGCACCAGACCGGCGGCCAACACCAGCACACCCAGCGCGAACGCCACCCGGCGCCGGGTGGTCGCCGGCAGGCGGGTACGTCCGTAGCGCTCCTGCAGGAGCGGCGGGGGACTGTCGGTCATGGGTGTCCGTCGGGTCTCTCGTCAGCGGGCTTCGATTACGGGTATCCAGGCCCCGAATGGAACTATTGGACTATAGGGCGTGCTGTCGCTGTTACATCAGCACGTAAGGCCCAGGGAAAGCCCATGACGAGACAGTGAGTACAGGGGAGAAGTGACCGAACTGCGGCTGATGGCTGTGCACGCCCATCCGGACGACGAGTCCAGTAAGGGCGCGGCGACTGTCGCCCGGTACGCCGCCGAAGGGCACCGGGTCATGGTGGTGACTCTGACCGGCGGCGAACGTGGCGACATTCTGAACCCGGCGATGGACCTGCCCGAGGTGCGTGGCCGCATCGCCGACATCCGGCGTGACGAGATGGCCCGCGCCGCCGAGATCCTCGGGGTCGAACACCACTGGCTGGGATTCGAGGACTCCGGGCTGCCGGAGGGCGATCCGCCGCCGCCGCTGCCCGACGGCTGCTTTGCGTTGGTGCCGCTGGAGCAGCCGGTCGGTGAATTGGTGAAGCTGATCCGCGAATTCCGTCCGCACGTGATGACCACCTACGACGAGAACGGTGGCTATCCGCATCCGGATCACATTCGCTGCCACGAGGTTTCAGTGGCCGCTTACGAAGCCGCCGCCGACTACCGGCTGTATCCCGATGCCGGGGAACCCTGGGCAGTCAGCAAGCTCTACTACAACCACGGCTTTCTGCGGGCGCGCCTGCAGCTGCTGCAGGACGAGTTCGCCAAGCACGGCCAGGAAGGCCCGTTCGCCAGCTGGCTGGCCAAGTGGGACCCCGAGATCGACATCTTCGCCGGGCGGGTGACCACCCGGGTGCTGTGCTCGGAGTACTTCAACCAGCGGGACGAGGCCCTCAAGGCGCACGCGACCCAGATCGACCCCGACGGATTCTTCTTCGCGACGCCCATAGAGTGGCAGCAGCGGTTGTGGCCCACCGAGGAGTTCGAACTGGCTCGTTCGCGGGTGCCCGCCAAATTGCCTGAAGACGACCTGTTCACCGGAATCGAGGTCTTCGAGTGAGAGACCTGTTCACCACGGCTGTGTCGGTGCTGGCTGATCCGCCCAAGAACACCGGGCCGGATTTCGGCAAGGCCAGCCCATTCGGCCTGCTGATCGTCGTCATCCTGTTGATCTGCGTCTTCGTCCTGGTGTGGTCGATGAACCGGCATCTCAAGAAGCTGCCCCAGAGTTTCGATGAGCAGCCGGTCGATGGCGAAGCCGTCGGCGCGACGACCACCGACGACACCGCCGGCACCGAGCGCGAGACCACGACACCCCCGCATGAGCCCAGCGGCTAACACCCTCGGCAGCGCGACCAGCCCCTATCTGCGTCAGCATGCCGACAACCCGGTCCACTGGCAGCAGTGGACCCCCGAGGCACTGGCCGAGGCCGCCCGCCGGGATGTGCCGATCTTGCTGTCGGTCGGGTATGCGGCCTGCCACTGGTGCCATGTGATGGCCCACGAATCCTTCGAGTCCGAGGACGTCGCGGCGGTGGCGAATGCACAGTTCGTCTGTATCAAGGTCGACCGCGAGGAGCGGCCGGACCTCGACGCGGTGTACATGAACGCGACGGTGGCGATGACCGGCCAGGGCGGCTGGCCGATGACCTGCTTCCTGACCCCCGACGGCCGGCCGTTCTTCTGCGGCACCTACTACCCGAAGCAGCAGTTCCTGCAGCTGTTGGACGCGGTGTCCGACACCTGGCAGACGCGCCGCGACGAGGTCGAGGAGGCGTCCGATCAGGTGGCGGGGGAGCTGCGGCGAATGACCACCGGCCTGCCCGACGGCGGGCCGGAGATCGAGCCTGCATTGTGCGACCACGCCGTCCTGGTGGTCCTGCGCGACGAGGACGTCGAACGTGGCGGCTTCGGCCGGGCCCCCAAGTTCCCGCCGTCGGCGTTGTTGGAGGCGCTGCTGCGGGCCCATGAGCGCACCGGCTCGCCGCTGCCCCTGGACGCTGTGGTCCGGGCCGGCACCGCGATGGCCCGCGGCGGCATCTACGACCAGCTGGCCGGCGGCTTCGCGCGCTACAGCGTCGACGCCGACTGGGTGGTGCCGCACTTCGAGAAGATGCTCTACGACAACGCCTTACTGCTGCGGGCGTACGCGCACTGGGGCAGGCGCACGGATGACCCGCTGGCCTTCCGGATCGCGGCCGAGACCGCCGGGTTCCTGCTGAACGATCTCGCCGCCGGCGGCATGTTCATCTCTGCGCTGGACGCCGACGCCGCGGGTGTCGAAGGCTCGACGTATGTGTGGACGCTCGCGCAGTTGCGCGAGGTGCTCGGTGACGACGACGGCCCCTGGGCGGCAAGCCTTTTCGCGGTCACCGACGTGGGCACCTTCGAGCACGGGTCGTCGGTGCTGCAGCTGCCCGCCGATCCCGACGACGCCGTACGTTTCGAGCGGGTCCGCGCGTTGCTCCTGGCCTCCCGTTCGACGCGGGTGCAGCCCGCGCGCGACGACAAGATCGTCACCGCATGGAACGGCTTGGCCATCACCGCACTTGCCGAAGCCAGTGTGGCCCTTGATGTTCCACCGTTGCTGACAGCAGCGTCGCGGTGTGCGCGGGCGCTGCTGGACCTGCACATCGTCGACGGCAGGCTGCGGCGGGCGAGCCTCGGCGGAGTGGTGGGCGACAGTGCGGGCATCCTCGAGGATCACGCCGCGCTGGCCACCGGGTTGCTGACGCTCTACCAGCTCACCGGTGAAGCGGCGTGGCTGGCGAGCGCCACCGATGTGCTCGACATCGCGCTGCGACACTTCGCCGATCCGGATCGTCCGGGCCGCTGGTTCGACACCGCGGATGACGCCGAGCGACTGATGGTCCGTCCCGCCGACGCGTTGGACAACGCGACGCCCTCGGGTGCCTCGCTGATCGCCGAGGCGCTGCTGATCGCCGCGCATCTGGCCGACGCCGACGGCGCGGCGCGCTACGGACAGGCCGCCGAGACAACCTTGTCGGCGCATTCGGCGCTCTTGGCCCGTGCGCCGAGGTCGGCCGGTCACTGGCTGGCCGTCGCCGAGGCGGCCGTGCGCGGTCCACTGCAGGTTGCTGTCGCCAGCGACGCACCCGACTCTGAATTGCTTTCCGCAGCAAGGCGATTGGCGCCCGGCGGCACCATCGTCGTCGGCGGTCCAGTCGACTCATCGCCGCTGCTGGCAGGCCGCGACCGGATCGGTGGAAACGACGCTGCCTATGTGTGCCGCGGCCGGACGTGTGACTTGCCGGTGACAGGAGCCAGGGAACTCGCCGACGCGCTGGGTGTGTCCGTGTAGCGTTTGCGGCCATGAGCGATGCCCTCGATCTCGAAGCCCTGGTCAACCGTTACCTGAGCACCGTCGCCGCGGGCAAAGCGGCCGACGTCGCGGCGCTGTACGCGGAGGACGCCACGCTGGAGGATCCGGTCGGCTGCGGCGAAGTCCACATCGGCCGGCAGGCGATCGAGGGCTTTTACAAGAACGTCGAAGGCGCCGAGGTGAAATCGGAGCTGCTGTCGTTCCGCGCCGGTGGTACCGAGGCGGCGTTCATGTTCGCCCTCACGGTCGCGGGCGCCATGCGGATCGAGGTCATCGAGGTGATGGCGTTCAACAGCGACGGCGAG
This sequence comes from Mycolicibacterium aromaticivorans JS19b1 = JCM 16368, assembly GCF_000559085.1. Taxonomy (NCBI): domain Bacteria; kingdom Bacillati; phylum Actinomycetota; class Actinomycetes; order Mycobacteriales; family Mycobacteriaceae; genus Mycobacterium; species Mycolicibacterium aromaticivorans. The sequence goes on from NZ_JALN02000001.1 coordinate 3,782,832, forward strand.
ATCACGTCGATGAAGGCCTACTGGGGCCCGGAGAACGTCACTCAGCTCTAACGAGCTAGCTAGAAGACCGCGAACCACATCGCGATGTAGTGGCAAATCGCCGCGACCGCGGTGCAGGCGTGGAAGAACTCGTGGTGCCCGAACATCGTCGGCCACGGGTTGGGCCACTTCAGCGCGTAGAGCACCCCGCCCACGCTGTACAACAACCCGCCGACGACCAGCAGCACCATCGCGGCGATCCCGGCGCCGTTCATGATCGGGACGATGAACCACACCGCCACCCAGCCCAGCAGCAAATAGAGCGGGACGCCTACCCACCGCGGTGCCGACGGCCAGAAGCACTTCAGGAGCACACCGGCCAGCGCGCCGCTCCACACGATCGTCAGCAGGATCGCGCCGCTCTTCTCGGGCAGCGCCAACATGGCGAACGGCGTGTAGCTGCCTGCGATGAAGATGAAGATCATCGAGTGGTCGAGCCGCTTCATCCACTTGCGTGCGCTCGGCGACGTCCAGTTCACCCGGTGATAGGTGCCGCTGACGGTGAACATCGCCACGATCGTCAGCGTGTAGATCAGCGTCGAGATGCCTGCCCTGGTCGATTCCGCCGACCACGACACCGACACCAGGGCAGCACCGGCGATCGCCGCGATGACGGCGGCATAGACGTGAATCCAGCCTCGCAGCCGTGGTTTTCCGAAGAACTCGACAGCGGCGTCGACGACGGCCTCGGGGAAGTCCTCCGCGTCGGACGACGTGGATCGGCGGGGATCGGTGGTGTCGACGCCTGCGGTCATCTCACCTCCATTGCGCCAGGGGCTACTGCCGCTCACAGTAGTCTGGATTGTCGTGGAGATCATTCCCCCGCGCCTCAAGGACCCGGCCTACCGGCTCTATGAGATGCGGCTGCGCCAGGAGCTGGCGCGCTCCAAGTCCCAGCTACCCCGCCATATCGCCGTGCTGTGCGACGGCAACCGACGCTGGGCCCGTGATGCTGGTCACGACGATGTCGCCTACGGCTATCGGATGGGCGCGGCCAAGATCGCCGAAATGCTGCGCTGGTGCGCGGAATCCGGCATCGAGATGGCCACGGTCTACCTGTTGTCCACCGAGAATTTGCAGCGCGATCCGCAGGAATTGTCGGAGCTGATCGAGATCATCACCGACGTCGTGGAGCAGATCTGTGCACCGGCCAACCGCTGGAGTGTGCGGACCGTCGGCGATCTGGAACTGCTCGGCGAGGAGCCGGCGCGACGGCTGCGCGACGCCGTGGACAGCACCGCGCCGCTGGCGTCGACGGCGGCATTCCACGTCAACGTCGCGGTCGGGTACGGCGGTCGGCAGGAGATCGTCGACGCTGTGCGTGCGCTGCTGAGCAAGCAGCTGGCCAACGGCGCGAGCCCGGAACAGCTGATCGAGTCCGTCACAATCGACGGCATCTCGGAGAACCTGTACACCTCGGGGCAGCCCGACCCCGATCTGGTGATCAGGACGTCGGGGGAACAGCGGCTGTCCGGTTTCCTGCTGTGGCAGAGCGCCTATTCGGAGATGTGGTTCACCGAAGCGCACTGGCCGGCGTTCCGTCGGGTGGACTTCCTGCGCGCATTGCGCGCCTACAGCCGCAGACATCGTCGATTCGGTATGTGATGGCCGCGCTGTCAGCAGTGGTGTTCACGCTGAGCTGGTGGCTCGGCCTGTATCTGCTGGCACGTGATCCCCGTAAGCCGGTGCTCGCGCTGGCCGCTGTGGGGCTGTGCGGATTCGCCGCCGTGGTGGCACTGGATGCGGTGCGGGTGGTCAGCGTCGCGCACGCCCAACTGCTCGGTCAGATCGAGATCTACCTTGTCGGGGTGCCCGGGGTGGCCTGGTTCGCCGTCGTCCTGGAGCTGGCCCGGCCGACCGACATGTGGCGCGGCCGCGCCACCGAGTTGAGCCTGGTCGGCGTGGTCGCCGCTCTCACAGTGGTGGGCGCGGTGCTGGCGGGCTCAGTCGAGGGTCCGCTGCGCACCGGCCACTGGGTGATGTTCGCGGTGATCTCGGCCTCGACGCTGGGCGCCACGGTGGCCGCCGTACGCCGGGCCGCGCAGCCCGGCCGGGTCGCCGGTGTGGTGGTGATCGCCACGCTGTTCTTCGCCCTCGGCAACGCGATCCTGGTGATCCCGTTGGGCTTGGTGCCGAGCTGGCTGGCGTTGGCGTCCACCGGTTTTGACGTGTTGCTGCTGGGGTTGGCGGTCGCGTTGTGGGATGCGTTCGACGAAGGGCAGGCCCTGCGGGCCGACATGCTGCGGTCGTTCATCGCCTCGGCGGTGGTGGCGGTGCTGTTCGGTGGGCAGGCGCTGATCGGGATGGCGGTCACCGGCGCCGACGGGCCTGGCCGTACCGCGCTGACCGCGCTGCTGTTCACCAGCCTCGCGGTCGCCATCGCCATCAACGTGCTGGCCGACCCGCTGGCCGGGCTGCTGGACCGGTTGGCCTTCTCGCGGTCGCCGCGCCTACGCGCCGACCGCGCCGCCCTGCGCGGGGCGGAAGCCGCGCTGCCGCTGGTCGCCGAGAACCCGTTGGACGCCCTCGATGACGAGGCCTTCGCGCGGCTGACCCGTCGCGCCCTGGGCCACTACGGCGATCTGTCCAAACTCGTCGCCAGCCCGCTGACGCAGCTGCCCGTCATCGACCAGCGACTGGCTGCCCGCGGAGCGGCCGACCAGCCGGTGGAGCGTGCCAACGAACTCAAGGCGCTGTTGGCCGATCACATCGCCCGGCTCAAGCCCCGCGGCGGCGGCGAGTTCGGCACGACAGAGCACTGGCGCTACTACAACTCGCTGTACTTCCCGTACGTCGTCGGGGTGCGCGCATACGCCCAGAACGCCACCGCCGCCGGCCTGGACCCGGTGGCCCGGCAGGCGTGGCAGTGGTTCGTCACCGAGGTGCCGCAGCGTTCGCTGCACAACTGGCAGAACGCCGCGGCGCGGTTGATCGCCACAGACCTGCGCGCCCGGATGGCCGTCTCGCAGCCCTGAGCTGCAGCTGGCAGTAGATGGCAGCGTCCGGCGTCGACCTGGCAGTGCCTTCTGAGCAGCGTTGCAGGCATGACCGCCATAACCACCCGGAACCATCCGTTCTCTGATTCGACAGATTCACTACTACGTTTTGCGATGCGCGTCGACGCCACCCTCACCGGCGTGCTCGGCCTGGCCTTCGCGGCGATGGCTGACCCGTTGGGTCGGCTGACGGGACTGACCTCGGCGCAGGGCTACATCGCCGGCGCCGCGTTCGTCCTCTGCGGGCTCGTTGTCCACGCGCTGGCTGCCGCACCCGACCTTCGTCGTGTGGGCGCCGGACTGGTCGCGTTCAACGTCGCGAGCACCGTCGGCTTCATCGCTCTAGCCGAGACCGCGGTGCTGCCGCTGACCATGTTCGGATCGATCACCGCGCTGACCGGCGGGCTCTACACCGCCACTTTCGCAGTACTGCAATATCTCGGGGTTCGTCGTCTGGAGGCACACGCATGACCACCACTCTGTCCACCACATCGTCGGATTCGCTGTTGCGCACGGCCATGCGGGTCGACGCCGTCCTGTCCGGGCTGTGCGGCATCGCGCTGATGGCCGCCGCCGGACCGATCTCCGGCTTCACCGGCTTCTCGAAGGCCGCCGAGTTCACCACCGGGGCGGTGTTTCTCGGCTACGCCGTGGTGGTGTTTCTCGCCGCGCGACTGCGGCATGTGCGCACCGCAGGCATCGCCACCGCGATCGCGAATCTGGTTTTCACCGTCGCCGCCGTTGTCGTGGTGATGGCGCTCGATCTGACAACGGCGGGCGTGGTCGCGTCGCTGGCAAGCGGCGTGTACACCCTGGTGTTCGCCGACCTGCAGTACCTCGGGGTGCGCCGCATCAAATAGGGTTGCGCCCATGCATGTCGTAGCGTTCGCCGCCGCGCGCAAGGCGGTCCTGGAAGAAGCCGGCGGGGTCACCGCGGAAGGCTTCCCGATGACGAGCTGCTACGTGGAGAGCCTGCCTTCGCAGATCACGGTGCCGCTGGTGCTGGCCGTGCACGCCCAGGGCGGCAGCGACTATGAGCCCCGCCGCTTCATCGTCGCGAAATCGCCCGAGGGCGAGCGGGTCGGGTTGTTGGAGTTCGCCTGGCAGTGGCCGGACAACCCCGGCCTGCCGGTGAAATTCCGGGTCTTCGCTCACCACCTGCCGATCACCGTGTACTCCGCGGGGGTCTACAGCGTCGGGCTCTACTCCGACCCCGACGGCGCCCAGGCGGAGTTCGAATTCCCGCTGCCGGTGTTGCGGCTCAACCCGCTCACCGGGGTCCTACAGAACTAGAGCTTGCGCAGGCGCAACCGGTTGATCGCATGATCGGCGTCCTTGCGCAGCACCAGCGTTGCGCGTGGGCGGGTCGGCAGGATGTTCTCGATCAGGTTGGGTCGGTTGATCGAACTCCAGATTTCGCGGGCCGCGGCGACGGCCTGGGCGTCGGTCAGCCCCGCGTAGTGGTGGAAGTGCGAGGCCGGGTTCGCGAACGCGCCCGCCCGCATCGCCAAGAACCGGTCGACGTACCACTTCTCAATGTCCTCGATACGGGCGTCGACGTACACCGAGAAGTCGAACAGATCAGACACCATCAGGGTCGGACCCGTCTGCAGGACGTTGAGTCCTTCGAGGATCAGAATGTCCGGGTGGGTGACGACGTGCTTCTCGCCCGGGACGATGTCGTAGATCAGGTGTGAGTACACCGGGGCGCACACCTGATCGGCGCCGGACTTCACCGTCGTCACGAACCGCATCAATGCGCGACGGTTATAACTCTCCGGAAATCCCTTGCGATGCATCAGGTTTCGCCGGTTCAGCTCGGCGTTCGGATACAGGAAGCCGTCGGTGGTGACCAGGTCGACTCGGGGGTGGTGCTCCCAGCGGGCCAGCAGCGCCTGCAGCACGCGGGCGGTGGTCGACTTGCCGACGGCCACGCTGCCCGCCACACCGATGATGAACGGCACCGGCCGGTCCGGGTTCTGCTGCGGCTCACCGAGGAACTCGGAGGTGGCGGCGAACAGTCGCTGACGAGCGGCCACCTGCAGGTGGATGAGACGGGCCAGCGGAAGGTAGACCTCTTCGACCTCGAGAAGGTCGATCTGCTCGCCCAGGCCGCGCAGCCCAACCAGTTCGTCCTCCGTGAGCTTCAACGGGGTCGACATGCGCAGGGAACGCCATTGACTCCGGTCGAACTCGACGTAAGGGCTGGGTTCGCTCAGCCGCGCCATGGTGCCAGTCTTGCAGTTAGCTTGGTTGACATGCAGCCCGGCACCCTTATCCGCGATTACTTAACCCTCGGTTTGCGGTTCGACCGTATCGAGGAAGGCTACGTCGACTCGTTCACCGGCGATCCCGAGTTGCGCCGCGCCGTGGCCGGCGAGCCTGCTCCCGAGCCGGCCGAACTGGCCCGGCAGGCCGATCGGTTGCTGACCGAACTGCCCGGCGTCGCCCGGGTGGATGGCTTCACCGACCAGCGCGCCGACTTCATCGGTGCGCACCTGCGGGCCCTGCAGTTCTCTGCGCGCAAGTTCGCAGGCGAGGAGGTGGGCTTCGTCGATGAGGTTCGCAACTACTTCGATGTCGAGATCAGTCGCGGCGACCCCGAGCGCTACCGCGCCGCCCACGCCCGCATCGACGAGGTGCTCGGCGGCAGCGGTCCGCTGGCCGACCGGATGGAAGCGCACCGCCGCTCCGACGAGATCCCGCCCGAACGGCTCGAGGAGTGCATTCACGCATTCTCCGGCGCGCTGCGCGACACGGTGCGGGCCACGTATCCGCTGCCCGATGCCGAGACCATCGTCTACGAGGTGGTCACCGACAAGCCGTGGTCGGGCTTCAACTATTACAACGGCAACTACACCTCGACCGTCGCGGTGAATGCCGACCTCAAGCAGCAGATGGCCAACCTGCCGCGGCTGGTCGCCCACGAGTCCTATCCCGGCCATCACACCGAGCACTGCCGCAAGGAGGCCGGCCTCGTCGCCGGCCAGGACCAGCAGGAGCAGACCATCTTCCTGGTCAACACCCCGCAGTGCCTGATGGCCGAGGGGCTGGCCGATCTCGCGCTGCACGCCGCCGTTGGTCCGGGATGGGGACGCTGGGCTTCAGAGATCTATGCCGATCTGGGGCTTCGATTCGACGGCGAGCGTGCCGAGGCGCTGTCGGAAGCGACGGCGGCGCTGGCTGACGTCCGCCAGGACGCGGCGCTGATGCTGCACGACGAGCGTCGCGACGTCGACGAGGTGCTCGCGTTCCTGCAGCGCTGGCTGCTGGTGGACGACACCCGGGCACGGCAGATGCTGCGGTTCCTGTCCTCGCCGCTGTGGCGGGCGTACACGAGCACCTACGTCGAGGGATACCGCCTGCTGCGGGGCTGGCTCGACCACCGGCCGGCCGGGGTGAGCCTGACCGAACGGTTCGGCAGGCTGCTCGACGAGCCGCTGATCCCGTCTGCGTTGCGGGTGGACGCGGCCTGAACAGGGCCGGATAGGCTTGAGTCATGACCGCAGACTCGACGATTTCGACGCACGTCCCCGCCCCGGGCGCCGACTACGCCGCCACCGCCAGTGAGGCCTACCGGGCGGCTCTGGCGGTCATCGAGTCCGTCGAGCCGCGGATTGCCGATGCGACCCGCAAAGAGCTTGCCGATCAACGGGATTCGCTCAAACTGATCGCCAGCGAGAACTACGCCTCACCCGCGGTGCTGCTGACCATGGGCACCTGGTTCTCGGACAAGTACGCCGAGGGCACCGTCGGGCACCGGTTCTACGCCGCCTGCCAGAACGTCGACACCGTCGAGTCGCTGGCCGCCGAGCATGCGCGCGAACTCTTCGGCGCCCCCTATGCCTACGTTCAGCCGCACTCGGGCATCGACGCCAACCTGGTCGCGTTCTGGGCCATCCTGGCCACCCGGATCGAGGCGCCCGCGCTGACTGATTCGGGGGTCAAGCACATCAACGACCTCTCCGAGGCCGAGTGGGAGCGGCTGCGCGCGCGGCTGGGCAGCCAGCGGCTGCTGGGCATGTCGCTCGACGCGGGCGGTCACCTCACCCACGGCTTCCGGCCCAACATCTCCGGCAAGATGTTCCACCAGCGCAGCTACGGCACCGATCACGAGACCGGCCTGATCGACTACGACGCCGTCCGTGCCGCCGCCAAGGAGTTCAAGCCGCTGATCCTGGTCGCGGGCTATTCGGCATACCCGCGCCGGGTCAACTTCGCCACGATGCGCGAGATCGCCGACGAGGTCGGCGCCACCCTGATGGTCGACATGGCGCACTTCGCCGGGCTGGTCGCAGGCAAGGTCTTCACCGGTGACGAGGACCCGGTGCCGCACGCACACGTCACCACAACGACCACGCACAAGTCGCTGCGCGGCCCGCGCGGCGGGCTGGTCTTGGCCACCGAGGAGTTCGCGCCCGCCGTCGACAAGGGTTGCCCGATGGTGCTGGGTGGACCGCTGTCGCACGTCATGGCGGCCAAGGCGGTGGCGCTTGCCGAGGCGCGCCAGCCGTCGTTCCAGGCCTATGCCCAGCGGATCGCCGACAACGCCAAAGCCTTCGCCGAGGGTCTGCTCAAGCGCGGCGCCACCCTGGTCACCGGTGGCACCGACAATCATCTGGTATTGCTCGACGTCCAGTCCTACGGGCTGACCGGCCGCCAGGCCGAGTCCGCGCTGCTGGATTCCGGTGTGGTCACCAACCGCAACGCGATCCCGTCGGACCCGAACGGCGCCTGGTACACCAGCGGCATCCGGTTCGGTACGCCGGCGCTGACCACCCGCGGGTTCGGTCCCCAGGAGTTCGACCGGGTCGCCGAGCTGGTGGTCGAGGTGTTGTCCAACACAACAGCCGAGGGCACCTCGAAAGCCAAGTACAAGCTGGCCGACGGGACCGCCGATCGGGTGCATGCTGCCGCCGCCGAAATGCTGGCGGCCAATCCGCTGTACCCGGGTCTGACTCTCTAGGGACCGTTGGACGGCGAAACGCCGGTGGCCGGGTTTTCAAACACCCGTGTCTTTGAGTTACAGTTACTTCATGGCACAGAAACCTGTCGCGAATGCGCTGACGCTCGAACTCGAGCCGGTTGTCGCTGACAATCTGGTTCGCTATCTGGCCACCGCCGACGAGTGGTACGGCCATGACTACGTCCCGTTCGACCAGGGCGAGAACTTCGCCTTCCTGGGCGGCAAGGACTGGGAGCCCTCCCAGGTGACCTTGCCCTCGGACGTCGTCGACGCCTTGGAGATCCTGCTGATCACCAAGGACAACCTCGCGGGATATCACCGCGAGCTCGTCGAGCACTTCATCCTCGAGGACAAGTGGGGCCGCTGGCTGGGCCGGTGGACCGCCGAGGAGAACCTGCACGCCATCGCGCTGCGGAACTACCTCGTGGTCACCCGCAACTTCGACCCGACCGCCAACGAGGACGTCCGCGTCGCGCACGTCATGCGCGGCTACCGGGCCACCCAGTTCACCCAGATCGAGACCCTGGTCTTCATGGCGCTCTACGAGCGCGCACACGCCGTCTTCACCCGCAACCTCGAGGCCAAGATCGACGAGCCGGTACTCAAGGGACTCGTCGGGCGGATCGCGGCCGACGAAGAGCGCCACGAAGAGTTCTTCGCCAACCTGGTTGCGCATTGCCTGCAAACCCATCGCGACTCGACCATCAACTCGGTCGCCCGCCGTGCGGTCGGCTTCGGTCTGGTCGGCGGCGACATCTGGGAGTACCAGGACAAGCTGAACAACGTTGCCCGGGCCGGGATTTTCGACTTCGAAGCATCGCGCACGGTGGTCGCCGACCGCATCGCGGCCTGGGGCCTGAACGACGAGTCGGTGCTGAAGAAATTCGTTCGCTCATAACACGCCCGCGCGCCTGATCGGCGAGCGCGCTGGGACCGGAGTAGCGTCACTTTCGATGGCTAGCGACATGCTCTGCTGTCCGGGCGGTACCTATCGTTTCGACTACGACAGGACCGGTCCCGGTCCTGGTGCCGCAGTGTCCGCCGAGGGGTTCGCGGGGACCGCGTGAACCTGAGGAGCGCCCAGTGACCGATTCGCAGTCGCCCGTTCGGACGTATGTGCTCGACACCTCAGTTCTGTTGTCCGACCCGTGGGCGTGCACCCGGTTCGCCGAACACGAAGTGGTGGTACCGCTCGTGGTCATCAGTGAACTGGAAGCCAAACGCCACCACCACGAGTTGGGTTGGTTCGCCCGGCAGGCGCTGCGGTTGTTCGACGATCTCCGTCTGGAACACGGTCGCTTGGATCAGCCGATACCCATTGGCACACAAGGCGGAACGCTCAACGTCGAACTCAACCACAGCGACCAATCGGTCCTGCCGTCCGGCTTCCGCACCGAGAACAACGACACGCGGATCCTGACGGTCGCTGCCAACCTGGCTGCCGAGGGCAAGCGAGTCACGTTGGTCAGCAAGGACATTCCGCTGCGGGTCAAGGCAGGCGCGGTCGGTCTGCTGGCCGACGAATACCACGCCCAGGACGTGATCACCTCGGGCTGGACCGGGATGACCGAACTCGATGTGGCCCCCGAGGATGTCGACACGATCTTCGCCGAGGGTGAGATCGATCTGGAGGAGGCACGTAATCTGCCGTGCCACACCGGTGTTCGTCTGCTCGGCGCCAACTCCAGTGCGCTGGGCCGGGTGAATGCTGACAAGAAGGTTCAGCTGGTGCGGGGTGATCGCGAAGTGTTCGGCCTCCGGGGAAGGTCCGCCGAACAACGCGTCGCCCTCGATCTGCTGCTCGACGAATCGGTGGGCATCGTCTCGCTGGGCGGCAAGGCAGGCACCGGCAAGTCGGCCCTGGCGCTGTGCGCGGGTCTGGAGGCCGTGCTGGAGCGCCGCACCCAGCGCAAGGTGGTCGTGTTCCGCCCGCTGTACGCCGTCGGCGGCCAGGACCTGGGCTACCTGCCGGGCAGCGAGAGCGACAAGATGGGCCCGTGGGCGCAGGCCGTCTTCGACACGCTCGAGGGCCTGGCGTCACCGGCGGTGCTGGAAGAGGTCCTCTCCCGCGGGATGCTCGAGGTGCTGCCCCTGACGCACATCCGCGGCCGTTCGCTGCACGACTCGTTCGTGATCGTCGACGAAGCGCAGTCGCTGGAGCGCAACGTGCTGCTGACCGTGCTGTCGCGGCTCGGCAGCGGGTCGCGGGTGGTGCTGACGCACGACGTCGCGCAGCGCGACAACCTTCGGGTCGGGCGTCACGACGGCGTGGCCGCGGTCATCGAGAAGCTCAAGGGCCACCCGCTGTTCGCCCACATCACGCTGATGCGCAGCGAACGTTCCCCGATCGCCGCGCTGGTCACCGAGATGCTCGAGGAGATCAGCCCTGGTGCCCTGCCCTGACGGGCGGTGTCAGGGACCAGGCAGCTTGGCCCGGTAAAATGAGCCGCGTGTCACGCCGCCCCGACAGCCTGTCCTGGTCCTATCTGCGAACCGTCGTAGGTGTGGTGGCGGGCGTGGCCGTGGTCGTGATCGGGGGCTTCACCGGGCACGTCAAGGTGGCCAAGGCTGATTCCGTCGACTGTTCGGTGGTCAAGTGTGTGGCATTGACCTTCGACGACGGGCCGTCACCGTACACCGACCGGCTGCTGGGCATCCTCAACGACAACGATGCCAAGGCCACCTTCTTCGAGATCGGCAACAAGGTGGCGGCCAACCCCGCCGGCGCGAAGCGCGTGGTGGACGCCGGTATGGAGTTGGGCAGCCACACCTGGGAACACCCGAACATGACGGCGATCCCTCCAGAGGATGTGCCTGCCCAGTTCAGCAAGGCCAACGATGCGATCAAGGCGGCCACCGGGCAGACCCCGGTGCTGTGGCGCCCGGCAGGCGGACTCACCAACGATGCGGTCAACAAGGTTGCTGCCCAGTACGGGCTCGCCGCGATCCTGTGGGACGTGATCCCGTTCGACTGGATGAACGACTCCAACACCGCCGCCACCCGATACATGCTGATGACCCAGATCAAGCCCAACTCGGTGGTGCTGATGCACGACGTCTACTCGTCCACAGTGGACCTCGTGGAGCAGTTCATCCCGGTGCTGAAGGCCAACGGCTATCACCTGGTGACCGTGACCCAGATGCTGGGCCCGCGTGCGCCGGGCAGCGTCTACGGCAGCCGTGACAACGGCCCGCCGGCCAACGACCTCCAGGACATTCCCGCCAGCGACATCCCGACCCTGCCCGCCACGCCGTCCCCCAAACCGATGCCGAACATTCCGATCACCGACATCCCGGGGGCCAATTCCGGCGGCCCCAACAACGGCGCATAGCCGGCCCGCGTAGGTGCACACCGCCACCTCGTTCGTCCTTACCCTGCTGGTCCTGGGTTATGCCGTGGTGTCGGGCTTGGTCGGCCGGTGGTACGTCGCCCCGGCGTTGATTTTCGTGGGGCTGGGAATGTTGTTCGGCCCCTTCGGTTTCAACCTTCTGCAAGCCGGCCCGGGTACCGAAGGCTTCACGATCCTGGCGCAACTCGCGCTTACCGTGATCCTGTTCAACCAGGCCGCCAAGCTGGATCCGGGCAAGGTGCTCCGGCGTGGCCACGTCACATTCCGGCTGCTGGTGATCGGGATACCGCTGACTCTGGTGCTGGGCACGCTGACCGCGGCGGCGTTGCTTCCGGTGTTGCCGTGGTGGGAGGCGGTGTGCCTGGCGGCGATCGTGGCGCCCACAGAAGTGGCGCTTATCGAAGCGCTGACCGAGGACGGCCGGATTCCGGAGCGGGTGCGCAACGCGCTGTCGGTGGAAAGCGGGTTCTACGACGGCTTTGCGCTGGCGGTGTTGTTGGCCGCGCTCGCACTGGCTTCGGCCCAAACCGACGAACGCCCGCGGGACTGGACTTGGTTCGTCCTGCGCACCGAGGTGGTGTCGCTGGCGATCGGGGCGACCGTCGGACTGCTGGGCGCGGTGCTGATCGCGTGGTCGCGGCGGCGGGAGTGGATGAACGACACCTGGGCACAACTTGCCACCCTGGCCGTGGCACTGATCTGTTTCGAGTTCGGGGAGCGCGTGCACGCCAGCGGATTCGTCGCCGCCTTCACCGGCGGTCTGGCGTTCTCCGTCGTAGCGCGGCGCAGTAAAACCCAAGTTTCGAACCAGGTTTCCGATGCGACAGCACAACTGCTGGAGCTGTTGGTGTTCGCGATGTTCGGCGCGTTCGCGGTGATCGACGCCTGGCAGCACACCAGCTGGCGAGTGGTGCTGTTCTGCATCGTGGCGCTGTTCGGGGTGCGCCTGACCGCGGTGCTGGTCGCTTTGATCCACACCGACTTACCCGCCTACAGCCGGGTGTTCATCGGCTGGTTCGGGCCTAGGGGGATCGGAACTGTGGTGCTGGGGCTGCTGGTGATCGAGCGCGGTGAGATCCAACATCCCGATGTGCTCACCCAAGCCGGTGTGATCGCGGTGACGCTGAGCCTGCTGATGCACAGCGTCACCGCGCCACTGGGGATTCGTCGCTTCGGCGCGGCGAAGGCCGAAAGCTAGTCGCCGTCGCGGACCTTCGCCATCGCGAGCACGTCGAGGCGCTTGTCCAGTTCTTCCTCGGAGAGCTTGTCGCCGATCAGGCCGCGGTCGATGACCGTCTGCCGGATCGTCTTCTTCTCCTTCAGCGCCTGCTTGGCGACCTTCGCCGCCTCCTCGTAACCGATCGCCGAATTCAGCGGGGTCACGATCGACGGCGACGACTCGGCGAGCTCGCGCAGGTGTTCCTCGTTGGCGATCAGGCCGTCAATGCACTTGGTGGCGAACAACTTCGACACGTTGGACAGCAGCGTGAACGACTCCAGCAGGTTGCGCGCCATCATCGGGATGTACACGTTCAGCTCGAACGCACCCGAGAGGCCGCCGACCGTGATGGCGGCGTCGTTGCCGATGACCTGCGCGGCCACCTGGGTGACCGCCTCGGGGATCACCGGGTTGACCTTCCCCGGCATGATCGAGCTGCCCGGCTGCAGGTCGGGGAGCTGGAGCTCGCCCAATCCGGTCAGCGGGCCCGAACCCATCCAGCGGATGTCGTTGGCGATCTTGGTGAACGACGCGGCGATGGTCTTCAGTGCGCCGGACGCCTCCACGAGTCCATCGCGGGCGGCCTGGGCCTCGAATGAGTCCTTCGCCGTGCGCAATTCGGCCAGACCGGTCTGTTCGACGAGCACGTCGACAACCTTGGCGCCGAAGCCGTCAGGGGCGTTGAGGCCGGTGCCGACCGCGGTGCCGCCGATGGCCAGCTCACCAAGTCGGGGAAGGGTGGCCTTCACGCGTTCGATGCCGGCCTCGACCTGGCGGGCATAGCCACCGAACTCCTGGCCGAGGGTCACCGGGACGGCGTCCATCAGGTGGGTGCGCCCGGACTTCACCACGGTGCGCCACTGGCGGGCCTTTCCGGCCAGCGACTCATGAAGCACCTCGAGCGCCGGAATCAGATGGCGCACAGCGGCTTCCGTTGCCGCGATATGGGTTGCGGTGGGGAAGGTGTCGTTGGAGCTCTGCGACATGTTCACGTCGTCGTTTGGGTGCACCGTCACGCCGTTGCGCTCACAGATCGAGGCGATCACCTCGTTGGCGTTCATGTTGGAGCTGGTGCCCGAACCGGTCTGGAACACGTCGATGGGGAACTGGTCGTCGTGCAGCCCGTCGGCGATCTCACCGGCGGCGGCGATGATCGCGTCGGCCTTTTCCGCGGACAGCTTGCCCAGGTCCTTGTTCACCTGTGCGCAAGCGGCTTTGAGCAAGCCCAGCGCGCGGATCTGGGTGCGCTCCAGGCCGCGGAAGGAGATCGGGAAGTTCTCGACGGCTCGCTGGGTCTGGGCGCGCCACAGGGCGTCTTTCGGTACCCGGACCTCGCCCATCGTGTCGTGCTCGATGCGGTATTCGCCCTCGACAGCACTGTCGGTCATCAAACGCCTTTCTTAGGGGAGTGGATATGCGGCGGTCTTGTCCCCGGTGAAATCCACCGCGGAGTATTCGTTGAGTTTGGAGAGCCGGTGGTAGGCGTCGATCATCCGGACGGTCCCGGACTTCGACCGCATGACGATCGACTGGGTGGTGCAGCCGCCGCCGAAGTAGCGGACACCCTTGAGTAGGTCGCCGTCGGTGACGCCGGTGGCGCAGAAGAAGACGTTCTCCCCGGCGACCAGGTCGCGGGTCGTCAGTACCCGATCCAGATCGTGGCCACGGTCGAGGGCCTTCTGACGTTCCTCGTCGTCGGTGGGCGCCAGCTGGGCCTGGATCTCGCCGCCCATGCAGCGGATCGCGGCGGCGGTGATGATGCCCTCAGGCGTGCCGCCGATGCCGGCGAGCAGGTCCGTGCCGGACTCCGGCCGGCAGGCCGAGATGGCGCCGGCGACGTCGCCGTCGGAGATCAGCCGGATACGGGCGCCGGCGTCGCGGACCTCGGCCATCAACTTGGCGTGCCGCGGCCGGTCGAGGATGCAGACGGTGATGTCGGAGACCGAGGCCTTACGTACCTTGGCGATGCGCTGGATGTTGGCGGCGATCGGCGACGTGATGTCGATGAAGTCGGCGACGTCAGGACCGCCGGCGATCTTGTTCATATAGAACACCGCAGACGGGTCGAACATAGCGCCGCGCTCAGCGACCGCGAGCACCGAGATCGCGTTCGGCATGCCCTTGCTCATCAGGGTGGTGCCGTCCACCGGATCGACGGCGAAGTCGCAGTCCGGGCCGTCGCCGTTGCCGACCTCTTCGCCGTTGTAGAGCATCGGGGCGTTGTCCTTCTCGCCCTCACCGATGACCACGACGCCGCGCATCGACACCGAGTTGACCAGCTCACGCATGGCATCGACGGCCGCGCCGTCACCACCTTCTTTGTCGCCTCGGCCGACCCACCGGCCGGCGGCCATGGCGCCTGCTTCGGTTACCCGAACCAATTCGAGGGCGAGGTTGCGATCGGGCGCTTCACGGCGGCGCGTGTCTGGCATGGCTGAGATTGTCCCAGAAGCCGGCCAGCCGTCCAGACCTGGGATACTGGCAGGCGTGAGTACCCCGTCCGAGACCGGCATACCGCCCCGGGAGCCCAAGCCCAGGCTGCTCCAGGACGGTCGCGACATGTTCTGGTCGCTGGCGCCCTTGATCGTGGCGTGCATCGCGCTGGCCGGGCTGGTGGGGATGTGTTCGGTGCGGCCCAGCAGCCCTCGCGATGGGACGCCACCGCCGTATGACGCTGCCGCCGCGCTGAAGGCCGACGCTGAAACGCTCGCCATCCCGATCCGGATGCCCCAGGTCCCGGCCGGCTGGCGGGCCAACTCCGGCGGCCGAGGTGGAATCGACGCCGGCCGCACCGACGCCACCGGGCAGCACCAGCGCGCCGTCACCGCGACTGTCGGCTACCTCGCCGCGTCCAAGATGTATGTGAGCCTCACCCAGAGCAACGCCGACGAGCAGGCGCTGGTGGGCTCGATCCACCGGTCGATGTATCCCACCGGCGCCCAAGACGTCGACGGCGTGAAGTGGATCGTCTACGAAGGCGGCGAGGGCACCGAACCGGTGTGGACCACCCGCCTCGACAGCCAGGCCGGCCCCGCCCAAGTCGCCATAACCGGGGCCGGGAGCAGCGACGACTTCCGTACGCTGGCCGTTGCCACGCAGACGCAGAAGCCCCTGCCGCCTGGCTGAAGAGGAGACGTCAATGCCTGGACCTGAAGCCGACCTGACCGGATGGGTCGCAGAGCCGTTCTCCGCGGCCGGTTTCACCCACGACGTCTATCGCAAGGGCTCGGGTCCGGGTGTGGTGCTGATCCCGGAGATGCCGGGTGTGCATCCCGGTGTGCTGGGGTTGGGAAATTACTTGGTGGACAACGGGTTCACCGTGGCGATTCCGTCGTTGTATGGCACGCCAGGCGCGGCGGCGCAGCGTCCGGGGATGGTCGTGGATCTGGCACGCGGGTGCGTGGCCAAGGAGTTCGCGGCTTTCGCGACCAACAAGGAGCGACCGGTGTCGCACTACTTGCGGGCGCTGGCGCGGGACTTGAAGGAGAAGACGGGCAGTAAGGGCGTCGGGGTGATCGGGCAGTGTTTCTCCGGAGGTTTCGCGCTGGCGGCCGCGGTCGACGACAGCGTGCTGGCTCCGGTGCTCAGCCAGCCGTCGGTGCCGATCGCTTTGACCCCGAAGCAGAAGCGCGACCCCGGACTGTCCGAGGGGGAGCTGAAGGTCATCGAGAAGCGGGTCGCCGAAGACGGGTTGTGCGCATTGGCGCTGCGGTTCAGCGGCGATCCGATGTCGCCGGCCGAGCGGTTCGCGACGCTCAAGGACCGGCTCGGAGATGCCTTTGAGGTCATCGAGCTGGATTCGTCGCCGGGCAACGCCCATGGGTTCGGCCGGCTGGCTCATTCGGTGCTGACCCTTGAGGTGCGCGAGGTCGAGAACCAGCCTGCCTACGAGGCGCGTAAGCGGGTTGTCCAATTCCTCAGGGACCGGCTGACGTAGCTACTCGCGCTCGACGGCTCTCAGTCCGTTGGTGGGCGTCCACCACTCGATGACGAGCAGTGTGGCGGAGTCGTCGAGGTGGGTGAGTACGACCTCGGTGATGTCGGCGCGGAAGAGGTCGCCGTCGGGCCCGTCGGGGATCGAGCCGGAGTGGACGGCCCGCCCCGCGATCTTCGCCTCGCCGGGCCACTCTGCTTCGTTGCCTTCGACCGGATCGACCGTCGCGGTGTGCAACGCGAATCGGGGATCGCGGTGTAGGTCAGAACCCTTGCGTGCATTGGGCATCGAGCCGAACGTGAGCTCGCCGTCGGTAAAGGCGGTTTCGATGCCGGAGATTCGCGGTGACCCGTCGGCGCGCAGCGTCGCAATGGTTTTGTGCTTGTGCGCGTCGAACAGTGACTGCACTCGCCGGGCGAACTCGGGAGCGGCCGCTTGGACATCCCGCCACGTCGTCATGAGGTCAATGCTGTCACTGGGTTCGTCGGAACGTGTCACACCCCGATGGCAATATCGAACGCATGTTCGGTACCAGCCAATTGCACGACTACTTCGAGCCGTCGGACACGGCGGAGTCGCGCGCCCTGCTGGCCAGCATCGTCGCGTCCGCGAGGGCGGAGAATCAGACGGCTGCGCGGCGACTGGCGGCCATTTCCGAACTCTTCGAACTACGACGCCGCGAGCGTGGGGAACGAGAAGACTGGGCTGTCGACACCTGGGCGGCAGTCGGCGCCGAAGTCTCTGCCGCGCTCCGGGTCAGCTCGGCCAAGGCGGGCAGCTACATGAACTACGGCTTGGCGATGAAGCAGCTGCCCGCGGTCGCGGCCATCTTCATCGCGGGCGATATCGATGTGCAGATGTTCCAGACGGTCGTTTATCGGACCGCCTTGATCACAGATGATGCCGTCCTCACCGAGGTGGACCGGCGGTTGGCGGTGCGGGCGGCCCGGTGGCCGTCGATGACGCGCGGCCGGTTGGCATCCGAGATCGACCGCGTTGTGGCCAAGTACGACCCGGACGCCGTGCGCAGGGTCCGTGGCAAGGTCCGCGACCGCGAGGTCGTGTTCGGCGACGAGGATCGCGGTTGCGTCGAGGTCATCGCACGGGTGGCGGCGACCGACGCCGAACTGTTCAAGCGGCGACTCGACGCGCTGGCCAACTCTGTGTGCGAGGCCGACCCGCGCACCGCGGGCCAACGGCATGCCGATGCCTACGGCGCCATGGCGATCAGCGCTGACCGGCTGGCCTGCCGGTGCGGCGACCCGAATTGTTCGGCCGCATGCCGGCCCGTGTCGGGGCCGGTGGTGATTCACGTCGTCGCCGAGCAGGCCACCGTCGAAGGGCGCTCCGATGAGCCCGGCTACCTGATCGACGCCGATTGGGTGATCCCGGCTGAGGTGGTGGCCGAGGTGGCCAAGGGCGCCAAGCTCAGTCCGCTGACTCACCCCGCCGACCTCGCGCCAGAGCGGGGATACCGCCCGTCCCGCGCACTCGCCGACTTCGTGCGCGCCCGCGATCTCACCTGCCGCGCACCGGGTTGCGACCGGCCGGCCACGCACTGCGATCTAGACCATACGGTCCCGTACCCGTACGGCCCCACCCACGCCGGCAACGTCAAATGCTTATGCCGTCGCTGTCATATCTTGAAAACGTTCTGGGGTTGGCGCGACACGCAATTGGCTGATGGCACGGTCATCTGGGAGCTGCCCGGGGATCAGACGTATGTCACCACACCGGGCAGTGCGCTGTTGTTCCCCAGCTTGATGACGCCGACGCTGCCGCCGCTGCATCGACTCGCCGACATCGACGCACCGGGTGATCGCACCCTGTTCATGCCGCGTCGCAAGACCACGCGGACGCAGAACCGCGCGAAGTACATCGCCGGCGAACGCCGGCACAACCACCGTCAACGCAAAGGGCGCCACAGCGCACTACTCGGACCGGCACCACCGTCGAACGACGCTGATCCGCCGCCTTTTTAGGCAGGAAAGACCAGCGCATTCGAATGCGTCAATATACGATTCCCGCGTGACCACCGCCCCCGCCGAGCCGCAGACTCCGGCCCCCGCCGCGAAACCCGGGTCGCGCGGCAAGACCGTCGCCATCCTCACCGTGCTGGTCGTCGTGCTGGCCTACATCGTCACGTTGTTCGGCTACTGGTGGCTGTCCGGCTCCGCCAAAGAGCTGGAGGCGTCGGGTGAAGGCAATGGATCAGAGACAACCGTGCTGATCACGTTGCAGTCGCTACGCACAGTCGACTACAAGGTGGACGCCAAAGTGCTTGTCATCCCGGCTGATTCGCTGGTGGATGAGAAGCTCGACACCCTCAAGGAAGACATCGCGGTGCGGTTGCATCCGTGGAATTCGTTGGGCGACTTGAAGTTCCCGGCCGGTGCCGCGCCGGCAGAGGTGGCGACGACCATCGACGTCGACGGTGATGTGAACACCTGGCCGTTCGATCGCTACGAGACCCAAGGCATGAGCGCCGACCTACTGGTGGGTGAGGGCGAGGATCGCAAGATCATCCCGGCCAAGGTTCAGGTCGCCGGGGCACTGCAGGGCTGGGACCTGTCCAGCGAGCAGGTCGCCCCGTCGCCCGCAGCCAAGGGTGACGGCGATGCCACGCAGGTGACGTTCAGCCGAGCCCTCGGTCCGCTGGCATTCGACCTCGGCATTGTTATCGTGCTGCTCACCCTGCCGACCATCGCGATCTTCACCTCGGTGCTCGTGATCACCCGGCGCAAGCAATTCCAGATGCCGTTCGCAACGTGGTACGCCGCAATGCTGTTCGCGATTGTGCCGCTGCGCAACATTCTGCCTGGCGCTCCGCCGCCGGGTGCGTGGATCGACATGGCATTGGTGTTGTGGGTGATCGTCGCCCTGGTCGCCGCCATGGTGATGGTCGTCATCTCCTGGTTCAAACAGGTCGACTAGCTTTCCGCCGGAACAACCGGCGGCGTTTCTCGGGCGGCTCGTGTGAGGTCATCTCTACGCCCTTGTACACGGCCAGGTACACCGAGATCGTCGTGACGATGATGATCATCAGGACCGGGCCCAGCACGATGCCCCAGAAGCCGAACATCGCGATCCCGGAAAACACCGCCAATAACATCAGCGCGGGGTCCAGCCGCGCCTCGCGCGGTACCAGGATGGGGCGCAGGAAATTATCGACGTTCGTGACGCCGATGATGTGGAACAGCACCACGAACAAGCCGCCGCCGATGTTGCCGAAGAACATCATCCCGATGCCGAACGGGATGGTGATGATGCCGCTGCCCAGCGGGATGACCGACAGTGCGGTCAGGAAGATCGCGAAGATGAAGAACCCGTTGTGGAATCCGCCGATGTAGATCGACGCCGCCCCCAGTAAGCCCTGAACCAGCGCAATAATGAACTGGCCCTTGACCGTTCCCTTCACCATCGCGCCCATCTTCGCCAGATAGAGGTCGGTGACCTCTTCGCCGAGCGGGTTGAGCCGACGGATCAGCGTCAGCAGCTGCTCCTGATTGGTCAGCAGCGAGACCAGCACGTACAAGAAGATGATCGCCGACGTGATCACGCCGATCGCACCGCCCGCCGCGCCCTGCAACGCATGCAGCAGCCAGCGGCCGAGGTTCTGCGAGACGTTCACCAGCGATCCGCGCACCGAGTCGGCGCTGACCGAGAAGTGGCCGAACGGCAGTTTGGCCAGCGCGTGATTGGCGTAGTCCAGTGCCTGATTGCCGACCGTTGACATGTCGGCGTTCTGTACCCACTCCGCCACATGCACGACCATGTGCGAAACCTGAAGCACCGCAAGGGTCACCAGCGCGCCGACCGGTATGATGACGGTGGCCAGCGCGGCCAGCACTGTGATCGTCGCCGACAACCCGGTCCCGAACCGGCCCCGGCACCGGTTGTACAGCGGGGTGAACAGATAGGCGACTATCGCCGCGATCACCACCAGGATGAAGTAGTGCCGCAGGAAGTAGGCACCCAGCAGCACGGCGATCAGCGTGACGATCGCCAGCGCGCGCTTCTGGGTGACGGTGAACTCGGTGTTCACCGAACTATGGATTCATCAGCCGGGTCAGGTGCTCCGCAATGTTGGGGTAGCGCTTGAGGTGTGCGCCGCCGTTGAGGTCAAGGATCTCCCCGGTGAGCCAGGACGACTGCGGTGAACACAGAAACGCCACCGCGTCGGCGATGTCCTGTGGCGTTCCCGCCCGGCCGAGCGCGGTGTTCTCGACGTACTCGTCGACAACACCGGGGACCATGGCCGCGCCTTCGGTCAGCGGGGTGTGCACGAAGCCGGGCGCAACGGCATTGACCCGGATACCGCGCGGACCCAACTCCAGCGCCGCCACCTGAGTCAGCATCGACAAGCCGGCCTTCGCCGCGCAGTACGCGCTCATCCCGACCGCCGGCTGCCTGGCGTTGAGCGACGTAAGCGACACCAGCGCACCGCCCTCGCCGAGATGACGGCCGGCATGCTTCATCACCAGGAACGCACCGTTGAGGCAGACGTCGACGACCGAGCGGAACTGCTCCGCGTCGAGTTCGGTGATGACACCGAAGCCGCTGAACCCCGCGCAGTTCACCACCACGTGCAAGCCGCCTTCACGCTCCACGACGCCGTCGAAAAGCGTTGCCACCGAGGCTTCGTCGGTGACTTCCACCTCCGCCCACGCATGCGGATCACCCAGGGTCGCCGCGCGTTCGCGAGCCAGATCGGTGTTGCGGTCGGCGATCGTCACGCGGATGCTCTGGGCCGCCAGCGTCTGAGCCGTCGCCCAGCCGATCCCGGATGCGCCTCCGACGATTACGGCTACCTGCTCGGTCATGACACCTTCCCGTCGTTCTCCGGAGCTCCCCACTTGCGCCGCACGGCCTCCCATGGGTTGCCGTATCCCGGTGGCTGACCGTGGTACGGCGACTGACGTTTCAGGTACTCGCGAGCCAGTGGCGCGATAACCCGGAAGATGTAGCGTTTCCAGCCGACCTTGTCGGCGGTTTCGGCCAGCATGTCGGGCCAGGAGTAGTGCTGATGTTTGAGCACCTGTTGTGCGGTCGCCGAGTCCATCCAGTCGGTGGCGAACCAGCCGCCGTCGTCGTTCGGGTCACCCTTGCGGCCGGCGGGCAGCGCACCGACGAGACCCATCGCGGCGGCGGTGGACTGCCCGATGTCGCTCTGCCGCAGCCGGTGGGTGTCGTCGCCACCGATCAGCAGGGTCTGGCCTGAGACGTCGGCCGTGGTGGCCGCCGCGAACGCGAACGCCACATCGCGGACGTCGACGGTCTGCAACCGTCCGTCGGCGGGCAGTACGCCTTCGAAGAAGATCAGGTTGGGGTCCATCCCGAGGTCGGGTTCGGTGGTCAGCACCCCGCCGAGTCGCAGGATCACCCAGTCCAGGCTCGACGCCCGCACCAGAGCCTCGGCTTCGACCTTGTGCTTGCCGTAGTTGTCGTACGGGTTGACCGGCGTCTGAGCGGTCACTACGTCGGTGATGTGGTGCGGGTTGCGCGGTCCGTACACCGCGATGCTGGAGGCCTGTACCAGGCGCGCCGGATTATGTTGAGCTTCAAGGGCTTTCACCAGATTGGCGGTTGCCCCGACGTTGACCTTGTAGGCCAGTTGCGGTTTGGCGTAGCACAGTGGCGGGATCACGGCGGCCAAGTGGATCACGGCGGCGGGGGAGACCTCCGCCAGGAGCTTCTCGGTCGCGGCCGGGTCGGTGAGGTCCGCCCAGCGCACCTGGACGCCGGTGGGGAGAGCCGCGGCGGCCTTCACGGTCGCCGGTGTTTCGAGGTCGGTGGCGACGACCCGGCGGCCGCTGGCCGCCAGCTGCTTGACCGTGGCACTTCCCACCAACCCGAACGCGCCGGTTACCAGCACAGCGTCGGACATCGAGCCCCTTCCGTATGAGAACGCGTTCTAGTGAAGCACGGGCGCGGTACTGGTCCTAGCGCTTCACGCAGCGGAATCCGATGTGGCTCATGCCGGTGTCGACCATCTGCGGGCGCCGCGCGGCCGGACGGTAGCGCATGCAGTAGCTGTCGGCGCACAGGAACGATCCGCCTTTGACGATCTTGCGTGGGATGGTGAACTGCGGTTGCGCGGGGTCATAGCTGGCCGCCTCGCTGCCCGCCCACCAATCGGTGGTCCACTCCCAGACATTTCCGGCCATGTCGAACAGTCCGTATCCGTTGGGCGGGAAGGAGCCGACGTCGGTGGTGCGTCCGTAGCCGGGTTCCGGGCGCCAGGGAAAATCGCCGTGCCAGTAGTTCGCCAGGCGCTCGGTGGGCCCTTCGGGTTGATCGCCCCACGTGTAGTCGGTGTGCTCGCGCCCGCCGCGGGCGGCAGTCTCCCATTCGGCCTCGGTCGGCAATGCCCATCCGGCCCAGGCCGCGTAGGCTTCGGCATCCTCGTACGCGACGTGCACGACGGGGTGCTCGGCCCGTTTGGCGATCGACGAACCGGGTCCCACCGGGTGCCGCCAGGAGGCGCCCGGGGTCCAGGTCCACCACTGGCTGAGATGACGCAGGTCGACGGGTCCGCTGGTCCGGCGGAATACCATCGAGCCCGGTTGCAGGTTGGCCGGGCGCGCGCCCGGATAGTCGGCCGAGTTCAGCGGCCGCTCGGCGACGGTGAGATAACCGGTGGCCGAGACGAATTCGGCAAACTCTGCATTGGTGACCTGCCGAGGCTGGATGCAAAAACCGGCGATGGTCACCCGTCGAGCGGCAGCTTCTTCGGGGTAGTGCCGGTCGGAGCCCAGCATGGCGGTCTGTGCTGGGATCTGGATCAGTTCGGGCTCAGTCACCGAAGACGGTTTTCCAGTCGTCGCGCATACTGGCCCGTGTCCAGCCGGACTGCTCGGCATGCGCCACGGCCTTCTCCGCGCCTGCGGTGTAAGCGAATTCGCGCATCTTGTCATCGTGGCAGACCAACATCGCCAGCGACGGCCCGGGTCCGGCGACCGCGTACTGCAGCATCTCGATGTCCCCGTTGGAGTTGCCCACGGCCAGGATCGGCCGCCGGCCGACCCTTTCCCAGATGCCGACCGGCTTGACCGGACCGTCATTGAGGATTTCGGGCTGTGCAGTGGTCAGCAGTTCGCCGTTATGGTAGATCAATCCGACCGAACTGCCGATCACCCGTTCCGGCGGGACGCCGTACATCGCCGTCGTGACGGGCCGCATGAAGTCCCGGCCGCCGCCGGAGACGATGTAGTTGGTGAACCCCAACGACTCCAGGTAGCGCAGCAATTCGACCATCGGTGCATACCCGCAGGCGGTGTACGCACGGCCGAGTGTCGGATGCTTGGCGTCGGCGAAGAACGCGTTGACCCGCGCCGCGTGCTCCTCGGTGGTGATGGTTGCATTGGCTGAAAGAACGGCTCCGGCAAGGAGTTTCAGGTCGGAGTCGTCACCGTTGTAGTGCTTGGTGACAGCCTCGCCGAACCAGCCCAGGTCGCCGGATGCTGCGGCGGTGTAGGGCTGTTCGGCGGCCAGCGCGGGCTCGACCGCGACCTGTTCGGCGATCCGGCGCACCAGGAAGTCGAGCTGGATGTATGCCGGCTTCTCGCACCACAGCGTGCCGTCGTTGTCGAACACTGCGACCAGCTCCTCCGGTGCCACCGAATCGACGGCACGCGCCGCGAACTCGATCAGCGCCGACTTCGCGGCCTCGTCGGTCCACGACTCCAGCATCTAGTCGGCCGCCAGGAACTCGTCGAGCTTCTTGACGATCTGGTCGATGCTGAAGCTGGCCGGTGGGTGCCGCGGCGGAAATTCCTTGAAGGTGTCGAGGAACATCGACGCCATCGCCGTCGCGTAGAACGCGAAGAAGTCCCGCCGCAGGAACCATTCGTAGTACGTGTTCGATGTCATGTCGGCGTATTCGAACGGGTCGGTGCGCAGGTTGAACAGTTTGGGCACCCGCAGCTCGGTGAACGGCTCGGCCCAGATCCGCAGTGTGCCCTGGCAGCGCTGCTCGGCGAACACGATCTTCCAATTCTCGAAACGCATCGCGACGAGTTGGGCGTCGTCATTGAAATAGAAGAAGCCGCGTCTGGGACTGTGCTCGACCTCGCCCATCAGATACGGCAGCAGGTTGAACCCGTCGATATGCACCTTGTATTCCATATCGCCGATCCGATAGCCCTTCTTCAGCTTCTCGCTGACGTCGGGGTCTCCCGCGGCGGCCAGCAACGTCGGGAGCCAGTCGTGGTGCTGGATGATGTCGTTGGAAACGGTGCCGGCCTTGATCTTTCCGGGCCAGCGGATCATCTCCGGCACCCGGTAGGCGCCCTCCCAGTTGGTGTTCTTCTCGCTGCGGAACGGCGTGGTACCGGCGTCCGGCCACGAGTTTCGGTGCGGGCCGTTGTCCGTCGAATAAATGACGATGGTGTCCTCGGCGATGCCGAGTTCGTCGAGGACGTCGAGCACCGTGCCGACGTTCTTGTCGTGGTCGATCATCGCGTCGTGGTATTCCGACTGCCACAGGCCGGCCTGCCCTTTGCTGCCCGGTTTGAGGTGTGTGTACAGGTGCATGTGGGTGAAGTTGCACCAGACGAAGAAAGGGTTCCCCGCGTCGTGCTGGCGGCGAATGTACTCGACCGTGCGATCGGCGATGTCGTCGTCGATGGTCTCCATCCGCTTGGCGGTCAGCGGCCCGGTATCGGTGATGGTCTGCTTGCCGATGGGCCCGAACTTCTCGTCGTCGGGTTCGGTTGAGTCTTCGGCCAGTGCCTTGCAGTCCATCACGCCGCGCGGCAGGGCCTGTTCGTAGAGTCGCGGGAATTGATCCTTGTGTGGATAGTCGTACTGCTCGGGTTCTTCCTCGGCATTGAGGTGATACAGGTTGCCGTAGAACTCGTCGAACCCGTGCACGGTCGGCAGGTACTTGTTGAGGTCGCCGAAATGGTTCTTGCCGAACTGGCCGGTGGCGTATCCCAGCGGTTTGAGCAGCTCGGCGATCGTCGGATCCTCGGCGGCCCAGCCGATGTCGACACCGGGGATGCCGACCTTGCTCATGCCCGTGCGGTAGACGCTTTGGCCGCTGATGAAAGCGGCTCGGCCGGCCGTGCAGCTCTGTTCACCGTAGGAGTCGGTGAAGCGCAGGCCCTCGGCGGCGATCCGGTCGATGTTGGGCGTGCGGTAGCCCATGATTCCGTCGCTGTAGCAGGACAGGTTCGTGATCCCGATGTCATCGCCCCAGATGACCAAGATGTTGGGTTTTTCTCCAGGCATATTCCGACGTTAGGCCAGCCGGTCGGGCGATGGTGGGCTCTCACCAACTATTCATGAACCCTGGCTCAGGACGAACAGATCTCGTATCGGGCGATCAGTTGTCGTTCCGCCGGAGTGGGTAGGTACACCAACGGGTCGTACCTGGTGCATCCGCCGACGGTGACCACCACTGGGCCGCGGGCGAATCCGCGACCGCCGATGTGGCCGGACAGCTGATCGCCGGCACTGTAGAGAACCGGTGCAGGCAATGTCGCCACGACCGGCAGATGTGTGCGCGCCAAACTCAACGCGACCGCGATATCGTGTGATCCGATTGTCTTCTCGGAGAACCAAACTGGTGCGGCGCGGGGAGCATTGATCCGTAGCCGATCGATATGGGCGATCGCCTGGTCACTGTTGAGCCGGTTGAACACATCCAGCTCGGCCGCCGTGGCCAGTCGCCGTGATGTCTTGATCTCGGCGGGGTGCTCCTTGCCGGCCTCGACAGACCAGTCCAGCCCCGCAAGGTGCGGGAATTCAACGGACAACGTGCGCATCGCCGCGCTGACGTTGCTGTAGTCGCTCGGATCGGCGAGGTCGAGGCGTGCGAGATTCGACTGGCCTGCTTCCTGAGCGGTCAGCTGTCCGCCTGGATGCGTGATAGTGGATCGCATAGTGACTGTGGCGCCGGGGAATTCGTGCCGGAGCCTAGCCCAGTCCCGCGCCTGCTCGACGATTTGATCCGCGTTGGTGATCGCCAGCGTCCCGCTGTCGATGGCGAACAGATTCCAGCCGCGTCGCAGGTCCATCTCGAGCCGGTATCCGGTGTACTTGCCCCCGGCAAGGTCGTGCAGGTAATGCGAGGTTATCTCGGCGGCCTGATCGCTGGTCAGGTGGTCGGAAACATCGACGTACAGCCGGGAGTAGACCATGCCCTGTGCTTGGCTGCGGGCGAAGTCGCTCGTGGCCGCGACCACGCCGGGCAGATTTCGCACCTGGGCAGCGAGCGCGTCGGCGTCCGCGCGCCGGTCCGGCACGCCGCTGGGAGCGCAACCCACCAGCGCGGCGAGTGCGATCAACGCCCCCAGGAGGGCGGATAAACGGCGGATCGGCACGGCAACCGAGTGTACGGGTGTGGAGTCTGGCAACGCGCTGTGAGTGCCGAGTACTGAAGTCGCTCTCGCACCGGCCTTTTGGCCCTCGCGATCGGCACGGCTTCCGAGCACTGTGGAGGACGTGAGCGCAGACGACACCCTGGCCACGGTCCCCTTGAGCGAGGCGTTGTCGACTTTGGAGACCTCGGCCCATGGACTGACATCTGAGCAGGCGCTGACCCGTCGTGACCGGTATGGGCTCAACCAGATCGACGAAAAGCGCCTCAACCCGGTGCTGGCTTTCCTCGGCTATTTCTGGGCTCCGATCCCGTGGATGATCGAGGTGGCACTGCTGCTGTCGCTGGCCGCGCGACATTGGGCGGATGCGCTGATCATCGGCATCCTCCTGGTCCTCAATGGCCTGGTCGCATTCATGGAAGAACACCAGGCGGCCGGCGCGATTGCCGCGCTCAAAGAGGGGTTTGCAACCTCGGCGCGCGTCCGGCGGGACGGGTCGTGGGTCACCGTCGCGGTCAGCGAACTCGTGCCCGGCGACGTGGTCCGGGTACGTCTCGGCGATGTGATACCTGCTGATCTGCGGGTGCTCGACGACGTTTCGTTGCAAGTCGACCAATCCGCCCTTACCGGAGAGTCACTGGCAGTGACCAGGGGCCGGGGTCAACCGCTGTACTCCGGCTCGGTGCTGGTGCGGGGCGAGGCGGACGCGGTCGTGTACGCCACCGGTGCATCGTCGTATTTCGGGCGCACCGCTGCGCTGGTACAGACGGCCGGCACGATCAGCCACTTCCAGCGTGCTGTTCTGCGCATCGGCCACTACCTGATCGTGCTCGCCGTGGCGTTGGTGGTACTGACGACGGTGGTGTCGCTGATCCGCGGCAACGCCGTCCTGGAGACGCTCGAGTTCGCGTTGGTGGTGACGATCGCGTCCATTCCGGTCGCCCTGCCTGCGGTGCTGTCGGTCACGATGGCGGTCGGGGCGCGCAAACTCGCCCGGCAGCAAGCGGTGGTGAGCCACTTGCCGGCCATCGAGGAATTGGGCGGCATGGACCTGCTGTGCTCCGACAAGACCGGCACGCTCACCCAGAACCGGCTGGCAGTCGCCGCGGTTTGGACCGCCGACGGAGTTTCCGAGCAGACACTGCTCGCCACCGCCGCCCTGGCCTCCCGCGCCGAGGACAACGACCCCATCGATCTCGCGGTACTGGCCGGTGCGGTTCAGGTTCCGGCGGCCGAAGTATCGCTGTTCGTCCCGTTCGACCCGGTCAGCAAGCGAACCGAAGCGCAGGTGCGCGACGTTTCCGGCAAGCAGTTCCGCGTGAGCAAGGGCGCACCGCAGGTCATCGCCGCCCTGTGCGAACACGACCCCGCCGCCACCGCGGTCGCCGGTGTCGTCGACCGATTCGCCACCCATGGCTATCGTTCACTGGCAGTGGCGCAGACCGACTCGGCCGGTGTCTGGCGGGTGGGGGGCGTGCTTGGCCTGGCCGACCCGCCGAGGTTCGACTCGGCTGAAACTATCGCCGCAGCAAGGGAACTCGGAGTCCACGTGAAGATGGTCACCGGGGATCAGGTTGCGATCGGGCAGGAAATCGCCCGCCAGGTCGGCCTCGGTGACCGGATCCTCGATGCCGCCGCGCTCGACACATCCGCGGACCAAGACCTGGCTGGTGTGGTCGCGGGCGCTGACGGGTTCGCTCAGGTCTATCCCGAGCACAAGTACCGGATCGTTGAGCTCCTGCAGTCCCGAGGACACATCGTGGGAATGACCGGGGACGGCGTCAACGATGCTCCGGCACTCAAGCAGGCTGACGCCGGGATCGCCGTCGCGGGCGCGACCGATGCCGCTCGGGCAGCGGCGGATGTGGTGCTGCTCGCACCGGGACTGTCGGTGATCGTGGCCGCAATCCGGGAGGCGCGGGAGATCTTCGAGAGGATGACCAGCTACGCCATCTACCGCATCGCTGAGACGATCCGGGTGCTGTTGCTCATCACGCTCTCGATCGTCGTGATGAACTTCTTTCCGGTAACCGCGGTGATGATCGTGTTCCTCGCGTTGCTCAACGACGGTGCCATCTTGGCGATCGCCTACGACCGGGTTCGCGGCTCATCAAAACCTGCGTCCTGGGACATGCGGGGGATCCTGGTCATCGCCACCGCGCTCGGCGTGATGGGGGTGGCCGAGACGTTTCTGCTATTCCTGTTCGCCGACAAGTATTTCGGCCTGGACCACGACCTGATTCGGACCCTCATCTACCTCAAGCTGTCGGTGTCCGGCCATCTGACCATTTTCGTCACTCGCACACGGCGCCCGTTCTGGTCATCACCTGCACCTGCTCGTGTCCTGCTCGTGGCAGTGATCGGGACGCAGGCAGTGGCGACGGTGATCGCAGTCTGCGGGTTCGCCATGACGCCGCTGGGATGGCGATGGGCGGCTGTGGTCTGGGTGTATGCGATTGCCTGGTTCCTTGTCGAGGACCGGGTGAAGTTACTCGCGTATCGCCGGCTCGATCGGCGGTAACCGCGCTCGTTATCCTCGAAGGATGCCGACGAGACTCCGATTGCTCATGGCTGGCGCGTTCGTTGTCGGGCTGACTGCTCTGCAACAGCCGTCGGCCAACGCCGGAACCGGCCACGAACCGCTGACCGCCGGGGGCCTGGTGGCGGCACTCACCGCCGACGGTGTCGCGGTGCCCAACCCCATTGACACCACCGCCCAGGAGTGTCCCGCTGCCGGCTGCGAGCAAGCGATCGTCACCGACACCCTGAGGGTCAAGTCGTTCGCCACGGTCCGGCAGGCCAAGTGGTATTCGGTCACGGCGGGGCTGCCTCGATTCGCCAACATCGTCGTCGAATTCGCGCCGCCGCTGACTGCCGCCGAACGAGACGGTTATCTCGAGGCGATCGGACGGCTACTGCCATGAGGTGTCATCGGCGGCCGCTGAGCCTGGCGGTGGCGGGCCTCGCCGTGGTGTTGGCCGGCTGCGCCGGCCAGGAAGCCGGTGCGCCGCCGCGGCCGAGCGCGCCGGCTGGACCGGTGATACTCAACGACGCGTCGGTCGGCTCGGTACTGAGCGCCATCACGAAGTCCGGGCTGCCCGCCGCGAACGCACATGATTCGACGGCGTCCAGGTGCCCGCAGGCAGGCTGTGTCCAAGCGACCGACACTGACACCGTCTCGATCCTGAAGTTCCCCAGCACCGGGCGAGCGGAGATCTATGCCGCCGCGGTGCCCGACATGCTCCAGGTCGAGGACGTCGTCATGGTCTTCGCGGCTACGGTGACGAGCGAGCAGAAAGCCGCCTACGGTCGCGCCGTCAAGGACGCGATGCGTTAGCCCTTCATCTCGGCGTAGAGGTCGGTGTAGTACGGCAGGCAGTGCTCGAGCGCCTCACGTGTGGTGTACAGCGGCTGGTAGCCCAGGTCGCGGCGGGCCTTGGCGATGGAGAAGTAGTTGTCGATCGACACCCGTTCCACCGCAAGCGGTTCCAGCGGCGGCGCAGGGAACTTGAACTTGAAGTGCAGCCACTGCCAGCCGGTCAGGATGGCATGGACAACGCCGCCGGGGATCCATACCGTCGGCCACTTCTCGCCACAGGCCTCGACCACCGGCCGGGAGAAGTCGAACATGTTGATCGGCTCGCCGTCGTTGATGAAGTAGGCCTGCCCGGGTGCGGTGCCGCCGGGGACCAAATGCTCTGCGGCCAGGATGAATCCGTGCACGAGGTTGTGCACATAGGAGTTGTCGAGCTTGGCGTCCTTGTTGCCGACGAGCACCTTGACGTGCCCGGCGATCACTCGCTCGAACAGCTTGCGGAACATGGTCTGATCGCCCCGTCCCCAGATGCCGCTGGGCCGGATCGAACAGGTCAGCAGACCGTCCACACCGTTCTGGCTGAGCACGAACTTCTCGGCCACCACCTTGGTCTCGGTGTAGAGGTCGTTGAAACGTGCTGTGTACGGCATTGTTTCGTCGCCGTTGACGATCCGCTGGCCGCCCATGACCACGCTGTTGGAGGCGGTGTAGACGAATCGCTTGACGCCGGCTGATTGCGCGGCGTGCACCAGGTTCTTGGTCCCTTCGACATTCACGTCGAAGCTGCGCTTGCGGTACTCCGCGGTGACCGACGCCCCGCCCATGAGGTCGATGATCGCCGCGGTATGAAAAATCGTGTCGATCCCGTCTACGGCTGCGGCGACGGTGGCGGTGTCGCAGATGTCGCCCTGGACCACCTCGAGGCGCTCGTGGGCGGGCAACGCAGACGGTGCCCGATCGAAAGCGCGAACGAAATGTCCACGGTCCAGCAGCTCGGTCACGAGGTTTGCGCCGACGAATCCGGCGCCGCCAGTTACCAGGACGCGGCCCAGCTCGGTTGTCAGGGTGGCATCACTCATGGCGGGGAGAATAACTGAAACACGTTCCAGTTTTCCAATGTTGCAGGTTAGCGTGCTGGCCGGATCAGTCCTCGTCGGTGTCGCGGACAGCCAGCGCATCTTCGATGCGTTTGCGCGCTCCGGCTAAGTGCTCCTCGCAGCGTCGTGCCAGTTCCTCGCCTCGTTCCCACAGTTTCAGCGACGAATCAAGATCGAGCCCGCCTTGTTCGAGCACCCGGACAACCTCGATCAGTTGATCCCGGCAATCTTCGTAGCCAAGCTGACTAATGGGTGTCGTCTCGTCGGGTTTGCTCATGCGGATCCGTCCGTCGGGCCTGTGCTAGTTGCGCCGATCGCACCGTCGCCGACCCGGATGCGCAGCGCGGTTCCGGCCGGTGCGTCGGCGATTGAGCGAAGGATCTCAGCCTCTCCTTGCCCGCTGAGCACCTGGACCACGGCGTAACCCCGCGCCAGGGTCGCCGCCGGGCCCAGGGTGGCCAGCCGCGCCGCGAGGTGACCGATCCGGTCGGACTCGGCCAGGACCAGCCGCTTGACGTCGCGGCGAACGCAGGCCCGGGCCCGCTCGATCTCCTCGGTGCGATGTGTCAGCGCGCCCAGCGGGTCGGCCAGCACCGGTCGGCTACGCAGATGGGTGACGGTCCGCTGCTCGCGGCCGACCCAGTTGCGCAGCGCCTGCGCACTGCGGTGCCGAAGCTCGGACACCAGCGCCAGCTCGGCCGCCGTGTCAGGCACCACCCTCTTGGCGGCGTCGGTCGGGGTGGCCGCCCGCACATCAGCGACCAGGTCGCACAGCGGGTTGTCCGGCTCGTGACCGACCGCGCTGACCACCGGTGTGGTGCACGCGGCGATCTCTCTGCACAGCGTCTCGTCGGAGAACGGCAGCAGGTCTTCCACGCTTCCGCCGCCGCGGGCGATCACGATCACGTCGACCTCGGGGTCTGCGTCGAGTTCGCGCAACGCCTCGACGATCTGCGCCACCGCGTTGACGCCCTGCACCGCGGTGTTGCGGATGGCGAAGCGCACCCCGGGCCAGCGGGCAGCGGCAACCGTCGTCACATCGTGCTCGGCTGCACTGGCCCGCCCGGTGATCAGGCCGACGGTCGACGGCAGGAACGGCAGCGGGCGCTTGAGCCGAGGGTCGAACAGCCCCTCGGCCTCCAGCAGCCGGCGCAAACGTTCGATACGGGCCAGCAACTCGCCCACGCCGACCGCGCGAATCTCGCTGACACGCAACGAAAATGAGCCACGTACGGTGTAGAAGCTCGGTTTGCCGCACACCACCACCTGGGTGCCCTCGGTGAGCTTCACCGGCGCCGCGAGCAGCAGGCCACGCGAGCAGCTGACATCGAGCGACATATTGGCGGCCGGATCGCGCAGCACCATGTACGCCGTGGAGTTGCGAACGTTGATTTGGGTCAGCTGACCTTCGACCCACACCGTGCCGAGCTTGTCGATCCAGCCGGCGATGCGGATGGCCACCGCGCGGACCGGATACGGGTTCTCCGCAGAGTTGCTCTGAGCGTTGGTCACTTGGCGGACGCGCGGGTGATCCTGTTGGCCAGCAGCGTCTGGAAAGGCGCCCGCGACTTGGAGGCCTCCTCGTAGGCCAGCAGCGCTTCGAGGTCGGCCACGCTCAGCGACTGCAGCCGAGCGCGCAGTTGTGCCAGGGTCAGCGATTCGTAGTCGAGCTCCTCGGCGATCGGCGGCGCACTCTTGGTGGCCGTTGCCGGCGATGAGGTCTGGGCCGAGGTCTTGGTGGAGGCCTGGGCCGGGTTCTGCGACTTCACCTCGACGCCGTCGCTGTACAGGGCGAACCGGCCCTCGGTGAGACGCTCCCCGTCCTGCACCGGTGCGTCGTCGTCCTCGGCGGCATCCTCGTCGAAGGTCGCCCACTCGGGCTGCTCGTCCTTCGGGGGGAAGATGTTCTCCAGCGCGGAGTCGCCCTTGATCACCAGATCAGCCAGGTCCTGCTGCACCTTCATCACGATGTGCGCGACGGTGCTCGCCACCGTCATCGGGTACATCAGGATGGTTTGCGGCAGCTTGCGAGTTTCTTCGACAGCGGTGACGGCGGCGCCGACCAGCAGACGAACCCCGTACGGTGCAGTTGCCATGGGCCCCAGCCTACGGCTGGCCCGCCGAGGTTGCGGGAACGTACCCTGAAAGCATGCCGCCTACCGTCAACATGGGGATTCCCGGTGCCGCCAGCACGGCTGCCGGGCCAGTTACCGGCAAGCGGGTGCTGCTGGCAGAACCGCGCGGTTACTGCGCGGGCGTGGACCGAGCCGTCGAGACCGTCGAACGCGCCCTGGAGAAGCACGGCGCACCCGTTTATGTGCGCCACGAGATCGTGCACAACCGCTACGTGGTGGACACCCTGGCCAAGGCCGGTGCGGTGTTCGTCGAGCAGACCGACGAGGTGCCTGAAGGGGCCATCGTGGTCTTCTCGGCTCACGGGGTGGCGCCGACCGTGCACGAGGAGGCGGCGGCCCGCAATCTGCAGACCATCGATGCCACCTGCCCGCTGGTCACCAAGGTGCACAACGAGGCCAAACGATTCGCTCGCGACGACTACGACATCCTGCTCGTCGGTCACGAGGGCCATGAAGAGGTCGTCGGCACCGCCGGTGAGGCGCCCGATCACGTTCAGGTGGTCGACAACCCGGATGCCGTGGACAAGGTGACGGTGCGCGACCCGAACAAGGTGATCTGGCTGTCCCAGACCACACTCAGCGTCGACGAGACCATGGAGACGGTCCGACGGCTGCGGGAGAAGTTCCCGACGCTGCAGGACCCGCCCAGCGACGACATCTGCTACGCCACCCAGAACCGGCAGGGCGCGGTCAAAGCCATGGCGCCGGAGTGCGATCTGGTGATCGTCGTCGGCTCGCGGAATTCGTCGAACTCGGTGCGGCTGGTGGAAGTGGCGCTGGGCGCCGGCTCGACGGCCGCCAAGCTGGTGGACTACGCCGACGACATTGACGCGGCCTGGCTGTCGGGCGTCACGACCGTCGGCGTGACTTCGGGTGCCTCGGTTCCCGAAGTCCTGGTGCGCGGGGTTCTCGACCGGCTGGCCGAATACGGTTACGGCACCGTGCAGACGGTCACGACGGCCAACGAGACGCTGGTGTTCGCGCTGCCGCGCGAGATCCGGCCTGCCCGGAGCTAGTTCCGCAACTCAGCGGTCGCTACGCCACGATTCGGCGTCCCAGTCATTCGCACTGGGGCGTCGCGTCCTGGGCTGACGGCCCGGTTCCGGGTCGACCTCACCGCGATAACGCACCCTCGACACCGGGTGATGGGTGTCGCTGTCGCCGTTCGTCCGCCCGGGTGGACGTTGCCGGGTCGGCGGTTCGTAGGGCGGGTAGGGCTCGTAGGACGGGTAGGCCTCGCGCGGCTCGAATCGACTGCTTCGCAGCGGGGGCGAGCCGTAGGGATCCCTGCGCTCGCGCGGCTCACGAGGCTCGCGGGTTTCGCGCGGCTCACGGCGTGACGACGTGCGGCTGTTCGGGTCACGCGGCTGACGGCGACGTCGCGGTGGCTCGGGATAGTCGAGTGCGTCGGGCTCGGCGTCAACGGGACGACGCCGCGCCGATTGGCGGCGGGGCCGCTCGGGCGCCTCGGTGATGTCCTCGAGCGGGGGACGGGCATGCCGCGAGCGGGTCGGTGCCGGACGCTTGGCGGGCCGTTCCGTGCGCGGACGCCGTTCGGCGGTCGCGGGTCGGTCGATGCTGTGCTTGCGCTTGGGGGTCTCGTCGGCGTCGTCATCATCCTCGACGTCACCGTGCTGCAGCATTGACGAGAACCTGGCCGCCAGTCCGGCGAAAAGGCCGGGGCCTGCGGTGGTTTCGTCGTCGCCGTCGGGGTGGGCCGTCGCCGACGATTTGGCCGACATCCCGAAATACCAGCGCACCAACCCGATCAGCAGCACGCCGGCCGAGGTGAACAGCATCAGCGGGAAGCGCTCGATCAGCGGGTAGCCGAAGTTGATCAGGGTGTCCTTGATGCCGGTGAACGCTGCACCGTGGAACAGGAAGTAAGACCCGGGCACCATGACGAACAGGATCAGTGGCGGCTGGATGACGGCGGTGAAAATACTGGAGTGGCGCACCGCGAGAACGGCCGCCACACAACCGAGCGCATACATGGCGGCGAAGACGTTGCCGAGTTCCTTGTTTCCTGAGCCCGCATCGAAGGCGAAGCCAATTGTGGTGGCGATCACAGCAATCAGGACGGCGGCCCACCATGGCACGCCGGACAGGTTCGGGTGCGCCGAGCGGTTCGCGGGCGCCACGGAGGACTTCGCTCGCTGTGCTGACACACGTAGACCGTACCGGCTCCGGCTGAATGTGGACCGTCAGCCAGGGCCGCAAGCGGAGGGGTCGTCCGGGGCTTTCTCCTAGACTGTCTTCTCTGTGAGCCTGAGCCTCGGAATCGTCGGTCTGCCCAACGTGGGAAAATCGACCCTATTCAATGCGCTGACCCGCAACAATGTGCTGGCAGCCAACTATCCGTTCGCCACGATCGAGCCGAATGAGGGCGTCGTCCCGCTGCCCGACCCGCGGCTGACCAAACTGGCCGAGATCTTCGGCTCCGAGCGGATCCTGCCGGCGCCGGTCACGTTCGTCGACATCGCCGGCATCGTCAAAGGCGCCTCGGAAGGGGCGGGCCTGGGCAACAAGTTCCTGGCCAACATCCGCGAATGTGACGCGATCTGTCAGGTGGTCCGGGTGTTCGCCGACGACGACGTCGTGCACGTCGACGGCAAGGTGGACCCGAAGTCCGACATCGAGGTCATCGAGACCGAGCTGATCCTGGCCGACCTGCAGACCCTCGAGAAGGCGGTGCCCAGGCTGGAGAAGGAAGCCCGCAACAACAAGGACCGCAAACCTGTTTTCGAGGCCGCCACCGCTGCACAGGAGTTGCTGAACAACGGCACCACGCTGTTCGCCAGTGGCAAGGACTGGTCGCTGCTGCGCGAGCTGAACCTGATGACGATCAAGCCGTTCCTGTACGTGTTCAATGCCGACGAGTCGGTGCTCACCGATGACGGACGCATCGCCGAGCTGCGTGCGCTGGTGGCCCCGGCCGATGCGGTGTTCCTGGACGCGAAGATCGAGGCCGAGCTCCAAGAACTCGACGACGAGTCGGCGGCCGAGCTGCTGGAGTCGATCGGGCAGAGTGAGCGCGGGCTGGATGCGTTGGCGCGGGCCGGTTTTCACACGCTGAACCTGCAGACCTATCTGACCGCGGGGCCAAAAGAGGCGCGCGCCTGGACGATTCACCGCGGCGACACCGCACCGAAGGCGGCCGGAGTGATTCACACCGACTTCGAGAAAGGCTTCATCAAGGCCGAGGTCGTGTCCTACGACGACTTGGTGGAGGCGGGCACGATGGCCGCGGCCAAGGCTGCTGGCAAGGTGCGGATGGAAGGCAAGGATTACGTCATGGCCGACGGCGACGTCGTCGAGTTCCGGTTCAACGTGTAGGTTGCGCGCCGACTGTGGGGGTTGTGCACGAATTCAGCCCGTTTTTCGTGCACGAGACCCACAGTCGGGAGGATTTCCGCTTTGGCGTCTCGGGAGACCTGTCGGTGGGCGGGGCTAGCTTTGGCGGCATGAAGCTAGTGTCGATCCGCCTCATCACCGCCGACGTGAAGCGCCTCGTCTCGTTCTACGAGATGGTCACCGGAGCTGACGCGATCTGGGCCAACGAACTCTTCGCCGAGATCCCTACGCCGGTCGGTGTCCTGGCCATCGGAAGCGACAAGACCGTGCCATTGTTCGGCGCGGGATCTGCCGAGCCGGCCGCCAATCGAAGCGCCATCATCGAGTTCATCGTGACCGACGTCGACGCCGAATATGCCCGCCTGGACGGGCGATTGGACGAGGTTGTCACCGAGCCGACCACCATGCCGTGGGGAAATCGCGCACTGTTGTTCCGCGACCCGGACGGTAACCTGGTGAACTTGTTCACTCCGGTCACCGACGATGCTCGGGCCAAGTTCGGCGTCTAGTGATGGGCATGCTGCTCGCCGAGCGCGCGCTTGCCGGGCTCGCGATTGGTGCTCGGGGCCGGTGATCCGGAGCAGATGACCACGATGCCCGACCCGGCCATGGATTCCGGTTGCGGCCCATCGACGAACTCATATCGGCTGTCCGTGACGCGGGATTCGATCAGATCGAGGACAAGCGCGTGGGCAATGGCCCACGTGCTTTCCATCTTCTGGTGGGCGACCTACCGGTGATCTAGCGGCAGCAGTTCGGGTCCAGCACTGTGCAGAGTGCCACCAGCGCTTCGCGGCAAGGCCGATGGTAGACGTTCATTCCGCGACGTTCGGATTCGACCAGACCTGCCCGACGCAACTGAGACAGATGATGGCTGACGGTTGATTCGCTGAGTTCGACCGACGCTGCCAGGTCGCAGCTACACACCTCACCCGCGTCCGAACCGAACAGCAATGAGACCAGCTTGACCCGAACCGGGTCCGCTAAAGCCTTGAGCCGCAACGCGATCTCGAGTGCGGCCTGATCGCTGACGGGGCCGGCGGCCACCGGCGCGCAGCGGACCGGCGCGGACATGTCCACCGTGGGCAGCGTCTTGGGCATGCCCACATCCTGCCACGGATATTGACATACGTCGAAGAGGTGGCATCATCAACGTAGAACATAGTTCGACATAAGCCACATAGGTAGGAGCCGTCATGTCCCGCGCTCAACTTGCCCTCAACGTCGATGACCTCGACGAGGCCATCACCTTCTATTCGAAGCTGTTCAACACCCAACCGGCCAAAGTGAAGCCGGGTTACGCGAACTTCGCCGTCGTCAATCCGCCGTTGAAGCTTGTCCTGCTTGAAAATCCAGGCAAGGGCGGCACCATCAACCACCTCGGTGTCGAGGTCGAATCCAGCGCGACCGTCCACGCTGAGATCGCCCGCCTCACCGACGAAGGTCTGTTCACCGACGAGGAGATCGGCACCACCTGCTGCTTCGCCACCCAGGACAAGGTGTGGGTAACGGGCCCCGCCGGGGAGAGATGGGAGGTCTACACCGTCCTCGCCGACTCGGACACCTTCGGCAACAGCCCCGAACACTCTGCGGGAGGCACCGCCGAGGACGGCGTCTGCTGTGGCGGCACCGCTGCCGATGTCGAGAAGTCGACCGCTACCAACGCCTGCTGCTGATCGTGAACGCGCCCTCCGCCGTCGGCGTCGACACCGCAGTCGTCGGGAAGCTCTCGCTCCTGGACCGATTGCTGCCGATATGGATCGGCCTTGCCATGGCGGCCGGGCTACTCCTGGGTCGCCTGGTACCCGGTCTGAACACCGCACTGGACAAGGTACAAGTCGACGGCATCTCGCTGCCCATTGCGCTGGGCCTGCTGATCATGATGTATCCGGTGCTGGCCAAGGTCCGCTACGACCGTTTGGACACCGTCACCGGGGACCGCAAACTACTCATCAGTTCGCTGCTGTTGAACTGGGTCCTCGGACCCGCGCTGATGTTCACTCTGGCGTGGCTGCTGCTGCCCGATCTACCCGAGTACCGCACCGGTCTCATCATCGTCGGCCTTGCCCGTTGCATCGCGATGGTCATCATTTGGAATGACCTCGCCTGTGGCGACCGCGAAGCCGCCGCCGTTCTCGTCGCTCTCAACTCGGTGTTCCAGGTCGTCATGTTCGCAGTGCTCGGCTGGTTCTACTTGTCCGTGCTGCCCGGCTGGCTGGGGCTGGAACAGACCACCATCAGCACCTCGCCATGGCAGATCGCCAAGTCGGTGCTGATCTTCCTGGGCATCCCACTACTCGCCGGCTACCTGTCCCGGCGGCTGGGGGAGAAAGCCAAGGGCCGCGAGTGGTACGAATCCACATTCCTGCCGAGGGTCGGACCGTGGGCGCTCTACGGTTTGCTGTTCACCATCGTGATTCTTTTTGCGCTGCAGGGTGATCAGATCACGAGCCGCCCGCTGGACGTCGTCCGCATCGCGCTCCCGCTGCTGGCCTACTTCGCGATCATGTGGGGCGGTGGATACCTGCTGGGCGCGCTGCTCGGGCTGGGCTATCAGCGCACGACCACCCTGGCGTTCACCGCAGCGGGCAACAACTTCGAGCTCGCCATCGCAGTCGCGATCGCCACCTACGGTGCAACTTCCGGGCAGGCTCTCGCCGGAGTGGTCGGCCCACTCATCGAAGTGCCCGTTCTCGTTGCCTTGGTCTATGTCTCGCTCGCCCTCCGACGCCGTTTCACCGACGCCGCTCGACCGTCGACTGCCCCTGACAGGAGCACACCATGAATGACGTCACCGACGCGAAGCCCACCGTGCTGTTCCTGTGCACCCACAATGCGGGGCGATCGCAGATGGCGCTCGGCTACTTCAACCACCTCGCCGGGGATCACGCAGTGGCGTGGTCGGGAGGCTCGGAACCCGCCGATGAAATCAACCCCGCCGCGGTCGCCGCGATGGCCGAGGTCGGTATCGACATCTCGCGGGAGTTCCCCAAGCCATGGACCGACGAGATCGTCCGAGCAGCCGACGTCGTGGTCAAGATGGGGTGCGGTGATACATGCCCCTTCTTTCCCGGAAAGCGTTACGAGAACTGGGAATTGCCGGATCCGGCAGGCCAGGGGATCGACGCCGTCCGCCCGATTCGCGATGAGGTCGAGGCGCGCGTGCGCCGACTTCTGGACGAACTCGGTATCGAACCCACCGTTTGACGTCTGGACCACAGCGCGGCGGCACGATGATTTCCACCGACTGCGCGAGTCTCTATGGCATGGGAAAGCTGATGTTCACCGCGACCATGTCCATCGACGGCTACGTCGCCGACTCCGCCGGCGATTTTCAATGGTCGGCCCCCGAGGGGGCGGTGTTCGCCATCCACGTCGAGCGGATGGGCGAAGTATCCACCGAGGTGTTGGGCCGCCGGACCTTCGAGTTGATGCAGTACTGGGAGACCGATCCCGACGACCGAGTCTGGACGCCGGCAGAGCAGGAGTTCGCCCGCCGCTGG
This sequence comes from Mycolicibacterium aromaticivorans JS19b1 = JCM 16368, assembly GCF_000559085.1. Lineage (NCBI taxonomy): Bacteria > Bacillati > Actinomycetota > Actinomycetes > Mycobacteriales > Mycobacteriaceae > Mycobacterium > Mycolicibacterium aromaticivorans. The sequence goes on from NZ_JALN02000001.1 coordinate 3,823,066, forward strand.
CGGCGCATCGACAAGGTGGTGGCGTCCTCGACGCTGACCCGGGAGGACATCGGATCGGACCGTGTCCGTCTGATGCCGGACCTGAGTCTGGCGCAACTGCGGCAGATCGTCGACGACGCGCCCGGAGTGGTCGAGATCTTCGGGCCGACCGTCGCCGCCGCCGCGATCCGGGCCGGACTGGTCGAGGAATTCCAATTCTTTGTGGTTCCGAAGGTCGTGGGCGGCGGCCTGCGCGCACTGCCCGACGATGTGCAGCTCGACCTCAGCCTCGAAGGGCACGAGACGTTCGGCAACGGCATCGTTCATCTGCGCTACGTACCTCGCGACGCGGGACCCTAACCAAGGCAACCCTTATGTCGGGCAGCGGGATTCGATGTTGAGCAATGATGCCGGAAGCGGGCGGTGAAAACCTAGACTCACGCATGACGAGGTCAGAAGCGACCGAGGGGGTCTGGTGGAGCGCGGTGCACAGGTCTCCGTCGAGGCGCTGGCGGCAGAGGCTGGCTTCGCCGCGCTGCCGCGAGAAACCGGCATCGTCGTGCAGAACGCCGACGGCGAGATCATCGCCGCCTCCCCAGTGGCGCAGGAGATTCTCGGCTTGTCGTCCGACCAGATGCTCGGACGCACGTCACAGGACCCGCGCTGGGCCGCGGTGGACGAAGGCGGCCGCTTCCTCGAAGGTGCATAGGCCCCCGCCATGGTCGCTCAGCGCACCCGAGTTGCGGTGCGCGACAGGATAATGGGCGTTCACCGCCCCGGCAGTGATGCGGCGGGGCGCCATGTGTGGCTGCACGTCGACGCCGCACCGCTCTTCCGCGCCGGCGACCCCGATCCGTGGGCGGTGGTTGCAGCCTTCCGGCCCGTCTGTGGCGAAGCCCTTAGTGCTCTGCAGCTACGCGAATCCGAGCGACTCTTCCGGATGATCGCCGAACACAGCTCCGACATGGTCGCCTGGCAGCTTGTCGAGGACACCACATTCCTGTGGGTGTCGCCCGCGGCGCGGACCGTACTGGGCTTCGAGCCGGACGACTTGATCGGGACGTACGGGATCGATCTCGTCCACCCCGACGAACGCGCCGCGCTGGCGGGGACGTGGGAAGCCTCGCGCGGTGCGGTGACGCGATTCCTGACGCGGATGCGGCACGCGGACGGGGAGTACCGCTGGATCGAGACGACCGCGCACGTCCTGCCTCTCGACGGGGACATGCCACGGCAGATGATCACCGCTCACCGCGACGTAAGCGATCGCGTTCGAGCCGAGCGAGCCCGCGATGCCGCCGTGCGGATGTTCGAGGTGACCATGAGTCGCGCCACGATCGGTGTCGGCTGGCGCAGGTTGGACGGAACGCTGGCGCGGGTCAATCCCGCGTTGTGCAGCATCCTCGGCAGGAGTGCCGAGCAGTTGGTCGGGCACCCATTGCAGGAGTTCGCCACGGACGACGGGTCGGCGTTCGCGGACGCCGTCGCCGCCGTGCACGCGGGAGCGCGCACTCACCACGAAAGTGAACGTCAGTTCCTCCGGCCGGACGGCACGGTGGTCTGGTGCCTGCTCACGGTTGTCGGCCTGCCCGATGAGCTCGGTGTCGTCTCCTCGTCGTTGGTCCAGCTCCAAGACATCACCCAACAGAAGAAGGCGGTCGCGCAGCTCGAGGAAGCCGCGCTGACCGACCCACTCACCGGACTGCCCAACCGCACCGTTCTCGAAGATCGCCTCACCCGAGCGCTCGGAAGAGCGAGACTCACCAACACTCTGGTGGGCGTGCTGTTCATCGACCTGGACAATTTCAAGAGCGTCAACGACCACCACGGCCATGATATGGGCGATAAACTTTTGTGCGAGATCGGAATTCGCTTGTCAAGCGCAGTGCGTGATGACGACACCGTCGTCCGTCTGGGTGGCGACGAGTTCGTCGTCGTCCGCGAACGCCTACCGGGCCTCACCCAGCTGGATGACCTTGCTGAGCACATCGGTCACAGTCTGTCGACGCCCTTCGACGTCGACTCCCATGCGCTGACCGTCGGCGCCAGCATCGGCCGCGCTGCCGGCTCTGATCTTACTGCTGCGCAACTACTTTCCCGAGCCGACGAGGCGATGTATCGCACTAAGCGCGACCGGCGCGGCGAGGGAGCTCAGGCGTAGCCGACCCAGCCGCGGAACGTGAACGCCGCGAAGAACTCGGTGACATCGGTGAAGCCTGCTTCTCGCAGAATGGCGCGGTCCTGTTCTGGCGGCAGAACGGGAACCTCGTTGGCGATGGCGTTGCGCGCCTTGTCGGTGTCTGCCGGATCGATGCCCGCCGCAACGAGATTCGCGACATGCCGGCTGATCCACACGTCCCGTTCGCCGTCGTGTTGCCCAAAGCTCATGTGCGCAACGACGAACGGCGCACCGGGTGCCAGCCGGCGCCGGACCTGAGCGGCCGTCTCGCGGCGGACCTCCTCGGGCAGGAAGTGCAGTGTCAGCAGACTTGTCGCGGCGGCGAACGGACCGTCCGGAGCGTCCTCGATGTAGCCACAGTGCATGCGCACTCGCTCTGCATAAGGTCCGAGGTTGCGCGCCGCGAGTTCCAGCATCGCCGCCGACGGGTCCACGGCGTCGAACGTCCACCCTGGGTGGGCCTGGGCGAATGCCTTGGTTTCCAGTCCGCCGCCGGCTCCGAGCACCAGCACCCTGGCATCGGACGGCGCGCGTTCGTCGATGAGAACCGAGGCCAGCCGGTGGATGTCGCGGTAGGCGGGCACCATCTGCGCCGCGCGGGCGGCGTACATCTCGACGTGGCGCGGATCATCGAACGGGTTCGCGGTTGAGGTCACCTACCGATGGTGCTGACGGACGAGCGACATCGGCAAGAGGATTTGCCAATCAGGCAATGACGACGAGGCGCGACGCTGACTGAGGCTGTCGCCCGCGCGCTAATATCCGCCAATGCGCAGAACACGGTTGGTCAGAGTCCCTCTCGGCCTGTTGGCCATCGCACTCATGAGTGCGGCGTGCGGGAATACCAACCAGACCGCCCAACAGTCGCCTCCGAGCACACCTGCCAGTACGTCGATGGCGCCCGCGCTGGAGGCGGTCGCGTTCGGCACCAAGGTCGATATCGCGTCGTCCGGTGGCACCGCGGCCTACATCGTCGACAACCTGCAGCCGGTGCCGCGGGACGCTCAGATCGTCCCGGCCAAGGGCGCGATGTACGCCGTCGACGTGACGATCGCCGCCAAGAGCGGCACCCCGAGCTACAACGGCTTCTACCTCGTCGCGCGCGCCGCCGATGGGTCGAACATCGCGCCCGCCGTCGGCGCTGTCCGCCCCGGGATCACCTCAGGCCAGCTCGCGCAGGACCAGCAAGTCGCCGGCCACGTCGCTTACGACGTGCCGCCGGGCCAAACCATCACCGCGATTCAATTCCGCGACCCCAAAGGCACCGTGCTGGCGGTCTGGAGCGCGGGGTAGGTTCAGCTCGGGTACGCCATTATCGGTATCGGCGCCGGAAAGGGCTTCTGACGAATCAGTCTGCCAGAACCTGTATTTCGTCGCCGAGTCGATAACCGTCGACCAGCGGTAGCGTGTCACCGCTCCAAAACCGGCCGGGATCGAACCAGTTCTCGTTCTTCTCGGTGTCGAGCAAGCCCATCTCCTCATAGGTGATGGCCACCGTCTCCGCGCAATAGGCCGTCTGCAGCCCGACTTCACGCTCGGCCAGCTTGCGCCGCTCCGCGGATTGTCGAACCTTCTTGTGTACGACCGGGATTCCCCGCGTCCAGTCGCTCACGGTGGGTAGCCGCCCGCGCAGCCAGCGGCCGGTCAACCGCGCGGTCGAGGGGAACGGGGTGCCGTCCATCCGGGCGACCACCTTCAGCAGCTGATCTTCATGTTCGCGACTGACATCCGGGGTGAGCTGCCGCAGCCAACACCGTTGACCGTACTGGTGCAGCCATTGCTCGACGGCCTCCCGGGCATCGTTGAGCTGCACCCCCCGGTGATTGGTTCCGGTCCACAGATCCAGCAGCTTGTGGCCGAGCTCGGCGTGCCAGATCAGCGGCGGCAGATCGTCGATCGCCACCGTCATGCCGACGTGGTTGACCGGCGCGTTGGTCAACGTCTGAATGGCCCGGTCCGGGCCTGATCCCCCGCGGAACAACCAGACGTCACCGGTGCGGGTTTCGTTCAGCGCCTGTGTCAACGACACGGTGTGCTCACTCACCAGCGCAGCATAATGTGATCGCATGCGCGGTATCTGGAAGTGGATCGGTCTGGCCGGTGCAGCCGGCGTCGTCGCGGGCGGGGTACTCGTCGCGCGGGACCAACGGCGCCGCAAGGCATACACTCCCGACGAGATCCGCGCCCGGCTGCACCAGCGTCACGCCGAAGCCGCTAAAAGCTAGGTGGCGTCGGCATCACGCCACCGCGTATAGCCGGTGACTGCCGCTGAACCCCTTCAGTTCGGCATCCCGACCCTCGTCGAAGCTCTGCTGATCGCCGACGGCCGTCCGCACCGACTCGCTCACCAGGATCTCGCCGCCGTCGGCCTGACTGGCGACCCGGGCCGCCATCGCGACGTTGCGGCCGAACAGATCGTCGCCGCGGCGCACCGACTTGCCCATGTGGATACCGATCCGCACCCGAATGCTGTTGTTCCGCAACCTTTTCGCGTCGCGCGCCAATTCCCGCTGCATTGCCACGGCACAATTCACCGCGGCGGAGGGATCGGCGAAGGCCACCATGAACCCGTCGCCCTGACTCTTGACGACGTGGCCGTCGTGCTTGTTCACCAACCGCCGGACCATCCGGTCGTGGCTGCCGATCAGCTTGACCCACGCCCGGTCTCCGATGCGTTCATTCAGCGCGGTGGACTCCTCGATGTCGGAGAACATCACCACCACCTTGCCGTCGGGCGCCAGCCGAGCGAGGTCCGGCCGCTCGACATCGGCCCAGTCGGCGAGTTCCTCGATCGAGGACCGCACCGCTCCGCCGAGGCCCTGGGTGCGGACCAGGTTGGCGGTCTGCCACACCTGCTTCACCGCCTCCCGGCCGCCCGTCCACAGCATGTTGCGGGTGTCCAGCCGCCCGCGAAGCTCCTCGGCTTCCCGCTGGCCGGCGGCCAGACGTGAGCGCATCACCAGCAGCGCGATCGCCTCGGCCACGACCAGCACCGCCAACACCGCAGCCGCGATCATCCAACCCACTGTGCGCCGCCCTTCTGTCCGCGATCCTGAACAGATGATGCCTCCTTACTACGAGAGCAGATTCATCCGCGCGAACCACCCTCGGCGCGCGCAGGCGATCTGGCTGCGCTGGACACGACTGCTGCCCAAGCCCGGTGACCCGGTGGCCGACGTCTGGGTGATGCTGTTCGACCCCGACGGTGCCGGAAACCGTGCACTCAAAGTGCCGCACCCGCTGGCCGCCGACTACCTGTCCGCTCCCTGGTCGGCCAGGATCGCCGACACCGTGATCGACGACGTGCACGCCAGCGCGACGCTGGACGGGGCGTCGTGCGACCTGGCGATCACGGCCGGTGACGAACCGCCGGTCAAGCTCCTCACCGACCGCTCCTATACGGCGAAGTTCCCCACTGCCAAGACCCAGGTGCGCCACCCGCTGGCCCGCTTCGACGGCACGGTGAGCCTCGGCGACACCCGAGTCACCGTCGAATCGTGGACGGGCAGTGTCAACCACAACTGGGGCAGCAAGCACACCCCTGCGTACGCCTTCGGTCAGGTGTGCGGATTCGACGAGCATCCGCACTCCAGCCTGGAGGTGGTCACCGCGCACGCCGGTCTCGGACCGCTGCGGTTGCCTGCCACGACCCTGTTCGTCCTGCGCCACGCCGGGTGGCAGGTGGCCGTGCGGTCAATCCTGAGCGCCCGGCACACCCGCGGTTCATACGCACCGTTCGAATGGTCGTTCGGCGGCCGTACCGACGGATTCGAACTGCACGGCGAGATTCGGACCGAGCCCGGCGACGTCATCGGACTGACCTACACCGACACCGACAGTGCAACCAAGTACTGCTACAACTCCGCTATGGCGGACTGCCGAATCACTCTGTCCGGCAACGGTGTTGACACCGAACTGGCCGCCTCCCGACGCGCGATGTTCGAAATCTTGACCGACCAGCGGCTCGAGGCCGTACCTCTGCTCGTATAGCGCCTGGTTGACTGGCGGTATGGCCATCCTCGTCGTCGGCAGGCTCGAACCGTCTCTGGAGAACCAACTGACGGCCAAGCACACACCTCTGCGACAACCTGTCGATGCCCAGCAGGCCGACGAGGTGACGGTGATCGTGTGCGGTGGCCGGCCTGGTGTCGATGCCGCGCTGATGGATTCGTTGCCCGCGCTGGGAGCCATCGTGAACTTCGGCGCCGGGTACGACGCCATCGACGTCGACGCGGCCCGCGAGCGGGGCATCGGGGTGAGCAACACCCCCGACGTCCTCAACGACACCGTCGCCGACACCGCGCTGGGGCTGATCCTCGACAGCATGCGCCGGTTCAGCGCCGCCGACCGATACGTGCGGGCCGGCCGCTGGGCAACCGAGGGGCCGTTCCCGTACACCCGCGACCTCAGTGGCAGCCGCGTCGGCATCCTCGGCCTGGGCCGGATCGGTTCGGCGATCGCCGCCCGGTTACGCGGATTCGACTGTGCCATCGCCTATCACAATCGCCACGAGCTACCCGACAGCCCGTACCGCTACGCTGCCTCACCGGTGAAGCTGGCGGCGACCGTCGACGTCCTGGTCGTCGCCACCGCCGGGGGATCCGACACCGCGCAGCTGGTGGATCGCGAGGTGCTGGAGGCGCTCGGCCCGGACGGTTTCCTGATCAACGTCGCCCGCGGCAGCGTCGTCGACCAGGACGCGCTCATCGAGTTCCTGGAAGCGGGCCGTCTGGCGGGCGCCGGTCTGGATGTCTACGCGGCGGAACCTGACGTGCCCGTCCGGCTCTGCGAACTCGACAACGTCGTGCTGTTGCCGCACATGGGCAGCGCTACGCTTCAAACCCGAACGGCGATGGCCACGTTGGCGATGCGCAACCTGGAAGAGTTCCTCGCCAGCGGCCAGCTGGTCACGCCGGTCTAGCGGGTGACGAACGAGACGACGGCCTCGCTGAAGGCGTCGTTGTCGTCACCGGCAGCGGTGTGGCCGGCGTCGGAGAGTTCGACGAACTCCGCAGGCACCTTCGCCAGGAAGTCCTGCACCCCTTCGGCGCTGACCACGTCGGACAGCTTGCCGCGGATCAGCAGGATCGGGATGGTCAGGTCGATGGCAGCCTGTTCGAGGCGCTCCACCCGGCCGAACGGATCGTCTTTCGGGGCGGTCAGGAACGCGGGATCCCAATGCCAGAACCACCGGCCGTCCCGGAAGCGCAGGTTTTTCTTGAGACCGTCGAGGTTCTTCGGCCGCTTGCGGTGCGGCAGGTATCCGGCGATGGCGTCGGCCGCCTGTTCGAGGTTGTCGAAGCCGTCCACATTGCTGAACATGAAGTCCCGGATCCGGGCGCTGCCGTCCTTCTCGAAGCGGGGCACCACGTCGACCAGCACCAGCTTGGTCACCACGGCAGGCCCGGCCTCCTTGGCCACCAGGATGCTGGTCAACCCGCCCATGCTGGCACCGATCAATACCACCGGGCGGCCGATCTGCTCGAGCACCCGCAGTACGTCGGCGGACAGTGAGTCGACGCTGTAGTCGGCATCCGGGGCGCGGTCGCTGTCACCGTGCCCGCGAGCGTCCAGCGCGATCACGTGAAAACCGTGGTCGGCCAGCACCTGGCCGGTGTTCTTCCAGGAGAACCGGTTCTGCCCGCCGCCGTGCAACATGAGGATCGTCGGGCGCTCAGCCGCCGACTCGGCGCCCCGGTTCCACTCGTCGGCCACGAGGGCGAGCTCGTTGGTGCCGCGGAACTCCACTGTCTGACCGCTGTTCGTGCTGCTCACCGGCATCCTCTCGACCGAACCTGAACAGCACGTTACATAGCGGTGCTATCGATGAGTTTCGGTACCCCGGCCGGTCAATCCCTTCGCCCGTCCTGGAGAGGAGACCACCCGTGCCCACCATCACCCCGTCGCTGTGGTTCGACGACGACCTCGAGGAGGCGATGCGGTTCTACACCGGCATCTTCCCGAATTCGTCCATCGAATACGTCAACCGCTACACCGACGCGGGGCCCGGCACCGCCGGCCGGGTCGTGTCGGCCGGTTTCACCCTCGACGGCACCCGGTTCGTCGGCATCAACGGCGGCCCGGTGTTCTCGTTCACCGAAGCGGTGTCGTTCCTGATCGAGTGTGCTGACCAGGCCGAAGTGGACTATTACTGGGATGCGCTGGTCGCCGGCGGTCAGGAATCACAGTGCGGCTGGCTCAAGGACCGATTCGGGCTGAGCTGGCAGGTGGTGCCCACCCGGCTCTACGAGCTGCTGTCGGACCCCGACCAGACCCGAGCGGCCGCCGCGACCAAGGCCATGCTCGGGATGCGCAGAATCGTCATCGCCGATCTGGAGGCCGCTGTCTCGAACCCGTGACGGCCCTCACAGCGCCTACCGGTAGCCTTTCGCCCCAAGTGCGGGTGATCGGAGCCCGGTAACGCCGCAGAGGGAGAAACATGGCCGACGAGCCTGCCGAGCCCGGAGACGAGCCCACCACGGCCGTCGAGCTCGGGGTTGACGGGGACACGCCCGCACCCGCGAAACCAGCGCGCTCGCATGTCCAGCTGGCGCTGATCGTGGGGACGGTGGTCGTGGTCGCCTTGGCCGCGTTGACGGGATGGCTCGGCTACCGGGCCTACGAATCCAGGCAGGCCGCGCAGCTGCAGGACCTGTTGGTCGGAGTCGGCCGCCAGGGTGCACTCAACCTGACCACCATCGACGCTGCCGAGGCCGACAAGGATGTCCAGCGCATCCTCGACTCGGCCACCGATGCGTTCTACGACGACTTCGCGAAGCGGTCCCAGCCGTTCATCGAAGTGGTCAAGCAGGCCCAGTCCAAATCGGTGGGTGAGGTGACCGAGGCGGGGCTGGAGTCGGTGTCGGGCAACGAAGGCCAGGTGCTGGTGGCCGTCACCGTCACCACATCCAACCGGGGCGCACCCAACCAGCCGAAGCGCGCCTGGCGGATGCGCCTGACGGTCAAGAAGACCGGGAACGACGAAGCCAAGGTCTCGAAAGTGGAGTTCGTGCCGTGACGACTGACGACGCCAAACCAGACGAAGCCAAGCCGGACCCCGAGGTCATCGACGACGAGGCCACCGCGGCCGAACTCACCGGCACCGGCACCGAGGCGCCGGCTGTTGCCGAGGCCGCACCCGCGAAGCGGTTCAGTCTCGCCGGTGCGGTGGCCTTCGGCGTGCTGCCGATCGTGGCGCTGCTGCTCGCAGCGGCGGCGGGCTATCTACGCTATGAGGATTCGTCGCGCCGGGACGCCGACACTGCCCGCACCGAATCGGTGCAGGCGGCCAAGGACTCCACCGTGGCCCTCTTGAGCTACAAGCCCGAGTCGGTCGAAAAGGATCTCGGCGCGGCCCGCGATCGCCTGACCGGGAGCTTCCTGGACGCCTACACGCAGCTGATCAACACCGTCGTCATCCCGGGCGCCAAGGAGAAGAAGATCTCCGCCCTGGCGGCCGTGCCCGCGGCGGCATCGGTCTCGGCCAAGCCTGATCACGCGGTGGTGCTGCTGTTCGTCGATCAGACCGTCGTGGTCGGCACCGACGCGCCGACCAATACCGCTTCCAGCGTGCGGGTGACCCTGGAGAAGGTCAAAGACCGCTGGCTCATCTCGGGATTCGACCCGATCTAGCGAAGAGGGGGTTCGATGACCGAGCCGCGCTGGATTGACGTCTCCGCACCGGCCGTGCAGCTGCGTGCGCTGAGCTGGGGCCCGGACGACGGCCCAATCGCGTTGTGCCTGCACGGTTTTCCCGATACCGCCTATGGTTTCCGGAAACTGGCACCGCGTCTGGTGGAGGCCGGCTACCGGGTTGTCGCGCCGTTCATGCGCGGGTACGTGCCCTCGTCGCTTCCCGCCGACGGCAGCCAGCACATCGGGGCCGTGATGGACGACGCGCTGCGAGTGCTCGCCGCGTGCAATCCCACCGGAGCCGACGTGGTCATCGGGCACGACTGGGGCGCGATCGCCGCGACCGGCTTGGCCGCGATGCCGGACAGCCCGTTCACCAAGGCCGTCGTGATGTCGGTGCCGCCGTCTGCGGCGCTGCGACCCGGGCCAGGCAGGAAGCTGGCCAATCGGGGACGGCTGCTGCGCCTGCTTCCGGTACAACTCCTGCGCAGCTGGTACATCACCTATTTCCAGCTGCCGTTCGCCCCGGAGCGCTCGTCGTCGTGGATCGTCCCGCTGCTGTGGCGCCGATGGTCGCCCGGATACAACGCCGCCGAGGATCTGCGCCACGTCGACGCCGCGATCGGCACCCCGGATCGCTGGCGCGCCGCGCTGGGCACCTACCGGGCCACCATCCGCAACACCCGCCCGCCGAGCCGCTACGCCGAGCTGAACCGGCTGTGGCTGGAGGTGCCGCGGCTGCCCACGCTCTACCTGCACGGAGCCGACGACGGTTGCATGACAGCGGAATTCACCCCCTGGGTGGCGGGTGTGCTACCGCCGGGCAGCGAAGTGGCGATCGTCGAGCACGCCGGGCATTTCCTTCAGCTCGAACAGCCCGACGTGGTGGGCGGGCGGATCGTCGACTTCCTGCGCACTACTTCTTCTTGAGGCTCGGGTGGCTGCGGGCCAGCAGTGGCAGCAGTAGCCGCTTCGGTGTGAGCTGATAGACCGCGGTCGCCGCGTAGTTGAGTCGGCCCGGCACGACGACTGCCTTGCCGGCGGCCAAACCGTCCACCGCGGCCTTGGCGACATCTTCGGCCGATACCCACAGCGGCTTGGGCAGCGCCGCCTCGGCGTCCTCGTCGGAGATGCCGGCGGCCGCGCCGAATCCGGTTTTCACCGGACCCGGGCACAGGGTGGTTGCCGTGACGCCGCTGGGTTTGAGTTCCTCGCGCAGCGCATAGGTGTAGGACAGCACGAAGGCCTTGGCCGCCCCGTAGACGGCTTGCCCCGGCAGCGGTCCGAAGGCGCCCAATGAGGCGACGTTGAGCACCGCCCCGCGCCGGCGGGCCGCCATTGCGCCGACGAAGCGGGTGCACAGATCGACCACCGCCGCGACGTCGACCTCCACGACGTTCAGTTCCGCGACGGGATCAGCCGCGGCCACCGGGCCGGTGGTGGACAGCCCGGCGTTGTTGACCAGGATGTCGACGTCGAGCCCGAGTTCGGCGACCCGACCGGGAAGTGCGGCCCGCTCCTGCGGCTGCGAAAGATCAGCACCGACAACGGAACTCGGTCCAGGCAGTGATTCGGCGAGTGCGGTGAGCTGTTCGGTGCGGCGGGCCACCAGTACGACGTGATGGCCGCGCGAGGACAGCACGCGGGCGATTTCGGCGCCGATGCCGGAGGAGGCTCCGGTGATCAGCGCGGCGCGGTGGGGACCGGGAGTCGGCAGCACCTGGCCAGCCTAGGACAATGGCCGCCATGGCTGCCAGCAGAGCGATGACCGCGGTTGACGCGCAGATGTTCTGGATGTCGGCCGTCGTTCCCAGTGATCAGCTGGTGCTGTACGCCTTCGACGGATCGCCCGAGTCGCCGCAGACCGCCGTCGACGAACTACGCCGACGCGCCCAGGCGTGCGACGAGCTGCGGATGCGGGTGGTGGACAGCGGCCGGTGGCGATACCCGCGATGGTGCCGCGGAGACGTCGGCGCCGATCAGTTCGTGCTGCACGACACCGGGGGAGTGGACTGGCAAGAGTGCCTGGACACTGCCGCCCGGTTCCGTGGTGACCCGCTGGACCTTCACCGAATGACTTGGCGCGCAAACATTTTCCCGCAAGTTATGGGTGTGCCGGGATGCCGAGGAGTGGGATCGGTTGTCGTCATGCAGACCGGCCACGCCTTCGCCGACGGCACCCGGGGGACCCTGCTCGGCGGGGCGTTGCTCGGCAGGCGACGGCCGGTGCCCGCGCCCGCGCCCGCGCGGCGTGGTTTCCTGCCGGCCCGCGGTGTGGCCGCCGCGCGGGCGTATCGCCAGCTCGTGCGCGACACCGAGGCCGGGCGGGTGCCGCCGGCCGCGCCGGGCGCTCCGCTGCTCAGCATCAATCAGCGCCCCCGCACGACACCGGTGCTGCGGGCGCTGGTGCTCGAGCGTGACCAGCTGACGAAACCCACCGTCACCGTCGGGGCGCTGGTGATGATCGCCGAGGCGCTCGGTGGCTACCTCGCTGCACGTGGTGAGGACATCTCGGCGCTGACGGCCGAAGTGACGATGGCCGGGCAACAGGGTTCGGGCGGCCACAACAACTTTCGCAATGTCGGGATCCGATTGCACCCTGAGGTCGACCGCGCCCGGCGGGCGGAGCTGATCGCCGCCGAACTGGCCGCCCAGCGCCTGCGCGGCGAGCATCCGGCGCTGCGGGCCTCGGCCGCCGCGTCGGCCGCCGTCCCCGCGGCGCTGTTGCGCTGGGGTGTGCGGCAATTCGACCCGGAGGCGCGGTCGGCGACGGTCACCGGGAACACCGTGGTGTCCAGCGTGAATCGCGGGCCTGCCGATCTGTCCTTCGGCGGATGTCCGGTCCTGCTGGCCGCCGGGTGGTCGGGGCTCTCGCCGATGATGAGCCTGACTCACGGAGTGCACGGCCTCGGCGACACCATCGCGCTCAGCGTGCACGCCGACCCGGACAACGTGGACGTCGACGACTACCTTGACCGGTTGCGCGTTTCGTTTGGCCGCTGAGGTGTAACGCCGACCGGCGCCGATGCTCTAGGTTTACCAGCGTGACTGCCTACAGTGTCGGACTGCTCATCCTTCGTGTGGTGCTCGGCGTGACGATGGCCGCCCACGGTTACAACAAGTTCTTCGGCGGCGGCCGGATCAAAGGGACCGCCGGCTGGTTCGACAGCATCGGCATGAAGCCCGGCACCTTTCACGCCCGGGTGGCGGCCAGCACCGAGATGGCCGCGGGCATCGGCCTGGCGCTGGGCTTGTTGACGCCGATCCCGGCCGCGGGATTCGTGGCGCTGATGCTCGTTGCGGCCTGGACGGTGCACCGCCACAACGGCTTCTTCATCGTCAAGGAGGGCTGGGAGTACAACCTGGTGCTGGCGGCCGCGGCCGTCGCGATCGCCGCGACCGGCGCGGGCAGGTACAGCCTGGATTATCTGCTGTTCAAGGGCACCAGCGTCTACCCGTGGTTGCACGGGTGGTGCGGATTGCTGATCGCGCTGGTGCTCGGCCTTGCCGGCGGCATCGGCCAGCTGGCGATCTTCTACCGCCCGCCCACCAAGGCCTGACTCTGCGCAGTCCCGCCGCGCGGGAATTCGCACCCGTCCGACTAGAACACGTTCTAGTCTTTTCGCCATGGGATTTCTGAAGCAGGAAGTGCCCGTCATCGACTTCGAGACGTGGAGCAAGGGCACGCGCGCGGAGAAGATCAAACCGATGGCTCGGCACTGGGCCGAGGTCGGCTTCGGCACGCCGGTCGCCCTGCATCTGTTCTACGTCGTCAAGATCCTGCTGTACGTCTTCGTCGGGGCGCTGTTCGGTCTGGCCACCGCGGGCATCGGCGGACTGACCGACATCGGGTCGTGGTGGTCGGAGCCGATCGTCTACGAGAAGGCTGTGCTGTACACCATGCTCTTCGAGGTAGTCGGCCTCGGCTGCGGCTTCGGCCCGTTGAACAACCGGTTCTGGCCGCCGATGGGTTCGATCATTTATTGGTTGCGCCCCAACACGATCCGGCTGCCGCCGTGGCCCAAGCTGGTGCCGCTGACCAAGGGCGACAACCGTGGCCCCGTCGACATAGTGCTCTACGGGGCGCTGATCGTGATGATCCTGGTGGCGCTGTTCTCCGACGGCACCGGGCCGGTCCCGGAGCTCGGCACTGAGGTGGGTCTGCTGCCAACCTGGCAGATCGCGACGGTGGTGGCGCTGCTGGCGCTGGCCGGTCTGCGCGACAAAGTGATCTTCCTGGCCGCCCGCGGCGAGGTGTACGGCGCGTTCGCGGTGGCGTTCCTGTTCAGCGGTGTCGACATCATCATCGCCGCCAAGCTGGTGTGCATGGCGATCTGGATCGGCGCCGCGACCTCCAAACTGACCCGGCACTTCCCGTTCGTCATCTCCACGATGATGTCCAACAGCCCGGTGGTGCGGCCACGGTTCCTCAAGCGGATGTTCTTCAGGAAGTTCCCCGAAGACCTTCGGCCCGGCCCGATGTCGCACACGCTGGCCCACATCAGCACCGCCATCGAGATGGGTATTCCGTTGGCGTTGTTCTTCTCCCACGGCGGATGGCCGACCACGATCGCGGCCATCGTGATGGTGTGCTTCCACCTCGGCATCCTGTCGGCCATTCCGATGGGTGTGCCGCTGGAGTGGAACGTCTTCATGATCTTCTCGGTGCTCTCGCTGTTCGTCGCGCACGCCCAGATCGGGATCACCGACATCAGCAGCCCGTGGCCGATCCTGCTGTTCCTGGCATTGGCCACCACCGTGTTCCTCGGAAACACGGTGCCGCGCAAGGTGTCCTTCCTGCCCGGCATGCGCTACTACGCAGGCAACTGGGACACCACGCTGTGGTGTGTGAAGCCGTCAGCCGAGGCGAAGATCGAGCAGAACCTGGTGACGATCGCCAACATGCCTGCCGCGCAGCTCGAAAAGTTCTACGGCAGTAAAGAAGCCGCACAGATCCCGCTGTTCATGGGCTACGCGTTCCGCGCGTTCAACACTCATGGCAAGGCGTTGTTCACGCTGGCTCACCGCGCGATGGCCGGTGCGAACGAAGAGGACTATTCGATCACCGACGGCGAGCGCATTTGCAGCATGGCGATCGGCTGGAACTTCGGCGACGGGCACATGCACAATGAGCAGTTGATCGCGGCCATGCAGAGACGCTGCCACTTCGAACCCGGCGAGGTGCGCGTGGTGCTGCTCGACGGCCAGCCGCTGCATCGGCAACGGCAGGAGTACCGGCTGGTGGACGCCGCGACCGGTGAATTCGAGACCGGCTACGTCAACGTCGCCGACATGGTGGATCGGCAGCCGTGGGACGACACGTTGCCGGTGCATGTCGTTTCCGGGACTGACCGAACGGTTGGTTGACCCGCTTGACGGTCGTCAAACGGCGTGTGTTTTGATCCAAAGATCACCCCGTCGTAAAGGAGTAGGCCGATGGCTGAAGCGGTAATTGTCGAAGCGGTACGTTCACCAGTCGGGAAGCGCAACGGCGGTCTGTCCGGTGTGCACCCCGCCGAGCTGTCGGCCCAGGTGCTCAACGGTCTGGCCCAGCGCGCCGGCATCGACCCCGAGATCGTCGACGACGTCATCTGGGGCTGTGTCATGCAGGCCGGTGAGCAGGCCCTCGACATCGCGCGGACCGCGGTGTTGACCGCAGGCTGGCCCGAGTCTGTTCCCGGTGTCACCGTCGACCGCCAGTGCGGCTCCAGCCAGCAGTCGGTGCACTTCGCCGCTGCCGGTGTGGTGGCCGGCCACTACGACGTCGTCGTCGCCGGTGGTGTCGAGTCGATGTCGCGCACCCCGATGGGCGCCTCGCTGGCCAACGGCGGCAACCCCTACTCGGCCGGATTCAAGGGCCGCTACGACCGCACCCCGAACCAGGGCATCGGCGCGGAGATGATGGCCACCAAGTGGGGCCTGAGCCGCACCGATCTCGACCAGTTCTCCTTGGACTCGCACGAAAAGGCCGCTGCCGCACAGGACTCCGGTGCCTTCGAGGATCAGATCGTCGGCATCAAGGATGCCGAAGGCAACGTTGTCCTCAAGGACGAGGGCATCCGCCGCGGCACCACCCTGGAGAAGATGGGCCAGCTCAAGCCCGCGTTCTCCGAGGACGGCGTGATCCACGCCGGCAACTCCTCGCAGATCTCCGACGGCTCGGCCGCGCTGCTGTTCATGTCGGCAGAGAAGGCAAAGTCGTTGGGCCTCAAGCCGATCGCCCGCGTGCACACGGCGACGCTGGCCGGCTCTGACCCGGTGATGATGCTGAGTGGCCCGATCCCGGCCACGCAGAAGGCGCTCGCCAAGTCCGGCCTGAGCGTGGACGACATCGGCGCCTTCGAGGTCAACGAGGCGTTCGCGCCGGTTCCGATGGCCTGGCTCAAGGAGATCGGCGCCGACGAGAAGAAGCTCAACCCCAACGGCGGCGCGATCGCCCTGGGCCACCCGCTCGGCGGCTCCGGTGCCCGTCTGATGACCACGCTGCTCTACCACATGCGCGACAACGGAATTCGCTACGGTCTGCAGACCATGTGCGAAGGCGGCGGCCAGGCCAACGCCACCATCCTCGAGCTGCTGTAGTGACCGACGTGCAAGCCCCCGCCGCTCTCGGAGAGCGGCGGGGCAACGTCCTGCTCATCACCATCAACCGGCCGGAGGCGCGCAACGCGGTCAACGGCGCGGTCAGCACCGCCGTCGGCGATCTGCTCCAGCAGGCCCAGGACGACGCCGACATCTGGGCGGTGGTGATCACCGGTTCCGGCGACAAGTCGTTCTGCGCCGGGGCCGACCTGAAGGCGATCTACAAGCGGGAGAACCTCTTTCACCCGCAACACCCGGAGTGGGGTTTCGCCGGGTACGTCCGCCACTTCATCGACAAGCCGACGATCGCCGCGGTCAACGGCACCGCGCTGGGCGGCGGGACCGAACTGGCCTTGGCCAGCGACCTGGTGATTGCCGAGGAGAGCGCCAAGTTCGGGCTGCCGGAAGTCAAGCGCGGCTTGGTCGCCGCGGCCGGGGGCGTGTTCCGCATCGTCGAGCAGTTGCCCCGCAAGGTGGCCATGCAGTTGCTGTTCACCGGTGAACCGATCACCTCCGCCGAGGCGCTCAAGTGGGGCCTGATCAACGACGTGGTGCCTGACGGCACCGTCGTCGATGCGGCTTTGGCTCTGGCGCAACGCATCACCGTCAACGCGCCGCTGGCCGTGCAGGCCAGTAAGCGCGTCGCGGTCGGTGTCGACGACGGGACCATCAGCGCGGACGAAGCCGGCTGGACTCGCACCATGCGGGAGATCGGCCCGCTGATGAAGTCCGAGGATGCCAAAGAAGGCCCGTTGGCCTTCGCCGAGAAGCGCCAACCGGTTTGGAAGGCGCGCTGACCTAGGCCGTCGCGGGCTTGGTCGTCGTCGGCGTGGCCGACGTCGTTTCAGCCGGCGACGATGTCGTCGTGGTGGTCGGCGTCGTGCTCGTGGTGCTGGTCTCCGTGTTCGGCGCGGGCGCATCGGCCGGGCTCAGCACGGTATCGATCATGTAGATGTACGCGCCGCGAGCTGTGTAGCCGCACACCAGCTTCGCGGTGTCGTTGACCTTGATGTCGCCGCCCTTGCCGGTCACGTTCACCGGGCTGCCCTGCTGGGTCGGCATCTTGCCGTGCAGGTCATCGGGGCCCAGGTAGCCGAGCACCAGGTGGTAGTACAGCGTGGACGTCAGTGCGGCCGGGTCACTCTTCAGCTGTGCCAGCGTCGCCTCGTCGAGCTTGGCGAAAGCGTCGTTGGTCGGCGCGAACACCACGTAGGGGCCGCCGTCGATGACGCTGTCGATGTTGACGGCAGGGTTGAGGCCACCGGAGATCGCCGCGCTGAACGTGCTCAGGTCCGGGTTCGCGGCGATGGCCGCGGTCGCGGACTGGTTGCCCATGCTGGTGAACGAGCCGGAGCCGCTCGGGATGCGGTTCTTGTACGCGTCGCAGCCGGAACCCTGCGGGTCGGGTATCTGGGTCGGTCCGACCGCCGGGAAGGCCGAGGTCGTCGTCGGCGCGCCCGGAGTCGTGGTGGTCGGCGTCGGATCTGCGTAGGCCTGGACGGCCGTCGGGATCGCGACTGCGATGGCGGCCAGCGCTGCGGCGACGCCAAGGGACTTGGTACGAGTGCTCACTTCGGCTCCTTTTGAGTCTCTAGTGGAGTCGGCGAAATGCGGGTCCCCGTTACCGCTGCGCCCCGACGAATCGTACTGGCAGCAAAGCTTCAGTCTCAAAACGGCTGGTGAAGCCACAGTTCAGGGCGCTGCCCGGCGTACCCGCCAGCACAGCAGCGCGGCGAGGACGCACAGGCCCGCTGCGAGGTAGAAGGCCAGGTCGTAGGTGCCCTGCACGTCGCGCAGCCGACCCGCCCCGGCGGCGGCCACAGCCGCGCCGACCTGATGGGCGGCGAAGACCCAGCCGAAGACCACCGGTGAGCGGGCGCCGAAGTACTCGCGGCACAGCACGATCGTCGGCGGCACAGTGGCCACCCAGTCCAAGCCGTAGAAGATGATGAACACCCAGGTGCCCGGCTCGGCATGCGGGGAAAGCAGCGCGGGCAGCGCCAGCAGCGACAACCCGCGGCCCAAGTAGTAGACGACCAGCAGCAGCCGAGGGTCGACCCGGTCGGTGAGCCAGCCGGACAGCACGGTGCCCACGACGTCGAGCACGCCAACGGTCGCGAGCAGACCGGCCGCGACGGTGGTGGGCATGCCATGGTCATTGGCCGCCGGGATGAAGTGCGTGCCGATCAGTCCGTTGGTGGTCATGCCGCAGATCGCGAAGCTACCCGCCAGCAGCCAGAACGCCGGTACCCGCGCACCGATCAGCAGCCCGTCGAAGGCTGCCCGAAAGCTCGACGCCGGAACCACCTGCGGCGCTTCGGCTTCCGTCGCGCCATAGGGGAGCAAGCTCTTGTCGGCAGGGTAGTTGCGCATCAGCAGCAGAACTGGCGGCACCACGGCCAGGGCCGCGGCGGCGACGATCAGCGAGGCCCAGCGCCAGCCGTGGCGGGTGGTGACCTCGGCGACCACCGGCAAGAAGATCAGCTGCCCGGTGGCGCTCGCGGCGGTGAGCACGCCGGTGACGAGCCCGCGCCGCTGCACGAACCAGCGCACCGCGATGGTCGCTACGAAGCCCATCGATATCGCGCCGGTGCCGCCGCCGACCAGAACACCCCACATCAGCACCAGCTGCCAGCTGGCGGTCATCAGCACGCTGGCCGCCGACCCCGTCGCGATCAGCATCAGCGCGGCTGCCAGCACCGGGCGCACCCCGAACCGATCCATCAGCGCGGCCGCGAACGGCGCGGTCAGCCCGAACAGCATCATGTTCACCGACATCGCCAGCCCGACGACACCGTGCGACCAGCCGAACTCGTGGTGCAGCGGGTTCATCATCACGCCGGGCACCGACCGGAAGCCCGCGGCGCCGAGAAGCGCCACGAAGCTGACGCCGGCCACCACCCAGGCCCAATGCAGGCCGGTGCGGGTTTTCGGGGTGGAAGTCGTGGTCACCGGACCACTCTGACGGACCGCACGACCGGCGGCTAGTGGCAAGAAAGACACCATTCGTCAAGAACATGCCAGACTGGCGGGGTGCATCGGATCGCCGTCCTATGGGTCGAACCCGTGGTCGGCTTCGACGCGGCTATCGCGCCGACGCTCTTCGGTGCGGCCACCGGCGCCGACGGGAATCCGCTCTACGAAGTGGTGACCTGCGGCCTGGCCCGGGGTCCCGTCGCCACCACGAACGGCTACGCGATGGTGCCCGCCGCCGGGCCGGAGGCGCTGGCGACCGCGGACACCGTCGTCATCCCCGGCACCCGGTACGCACCCGCCCGCGTACACGGCGAGCTCGACGCCGACCTGGCCGCCGCGCTGGCCACCATCCGGCCCGGGACCCGCATCGTGTCGATCTGCACCGGCGCGTTCGTGCTCGCCGCCGCAGGATTGCTCGACGGCCGGCCGGCCACCACGCACTGGCGCTTCGCCGACGACCTTCGCGCGCTGCGCCCCGACGTCGTGCTGGACGAGAACGTGCTGTTCGTCGACGACGGCGACCTGCTCACCTCTGCGGGTCTTGCCGCGGGAATCGACTTGTGCCTGCACATCATTCGCCGTGACCACGGTGCTGCGGTGGTCAACGAAGTGGCCCGCCAATGCGTGGTCCCGCCGTGGCGCGAGGGCGGCCAGGCACAGTTCATCGAGCGGCAGGTGCTCGCGGATCCGCACGGTCACATGTCCACCGCGGCCACCCGGCAGTGGGCGCTGGACCACCTCGACGAGCCGCTGTCGATCGAGCAGCTGGCCCGCCACGCCCAGATGAGCGCACGCACCTTCTGCCGCCGGTTCCGCGACGAGACCGGGCAGTCGCCCGGCGGCTGGGTGCGCGCCCGGCGGGTGGAGCGGGCCCGCGAACTGCTGGAGACCCACGACCTTCCCGTCGACGAGGTGGCGCGCCGCGCGGGGCTCGGGTCCGGTGCGAATCTGCGGCACCATCTGCGGCGAGGTCTCGGCATGTCGCCGTCGAGCTACCGCAAGGTCTTTCAGGGCTCCTGATGAGCGTCTGCCTACGATGTCGGCCATGGCCGAACCACTGATCATGTCCGTTGGCGGGCACAGCCCCGAACTGCACGCCGAATCCTGGGTCGCACCAAACGCGGCGGTGATCGGCCAGGTGCGCCTCGCCGCGCGGGCCAGCGTCTGGTACTCGGCGACGCTGCGGGCCGAGGCCGAGTGGATCGACGTCGGCGAGGGCAGCAATATCCAGGACGGCTCCACCGTGCACGTCGACCCGGGGTTCCCGGTCAAGATCGGTGCGGGCGTGACGGTCGGGCACAACGCCGTGCTGCACGGCTGCACGGTCGAGGACGGCTCACTGGTCGGGATGGGGTCGATCGTGCTCAACGGCGCCGTGATCGGCGCGGGGTCGATCGTGGCCGCCGGCGCGGTGGTTCCGCAGGGCATGATGGTGCCGCCGCGATCGCTGGTGGCCGGGGTTCCCGCCAAAGTGCGCCGCGACCTGTCCGACGCCGAGCTGGACGGCAATCGGATGAACGCCGGGGTCTACGAGCACCTCATCGACCTGCACCACGACTCGGCGTAGCGGCCGGCGGGATCGATCTCACACCGTGGTCAGGTTTGCGCCGAGGCAAGACTGCCGATAAGTCCTACCGTGAAGTCGAAGCGGATCCTGGTCACCGGTGCCACCGGATACGTCGGTTCCCGGCTGGTGGCGCGGCTGCTCGACGAGGGTCACGAGGTCGTCGCCGCGACGCGTAACCCGGAGAAACTGGGCCGGTTCGGCTGGTGTGACCAGGTCACAGCCGTCGTCTTCGATGCCGACGATCCGACCTCGGTCGAGGCGGCGCTTGCCGTGTCCGGGCATGTCGACGTCATCTACTACCTGGTGCACGCGATCGGCCAGCCCGGCTTCCGCGAACGTGACAATGCCGCCGCGGCGAACGTCGGCAAGGCAGCGGCCGCAGCCGGGGTTGGGCGCATCGTGTACCTCGGCGGATTCGTGCCCGACGACGACACGTTGTCCGAGCATCTGGCCGGCCGGGCCGAGGTCGCCGCGGCGCTGGACATCGAAGGCGGCGCCGAACTGGTCTGGCTCGGCGCGGCAGTGATCATCGGCGCGGGCTCGACGTCGTTCGAGATGGTCCGCTACGTCGGCGACCGGTTCTGGGTGATTCCGCTGCCGCCGTGGGCCGACCACGACATCGAGCCGATCTCGATCAGCGACGTGCTGTACTACCTGCTGGCCGCGGCCGACCCAGCGATTGTGCCTGCGGGGTCGTACGACATCGTCGGGCCCGACGTCGTGACCTACGGCGAGCTGCTGCAGACCTACATCGACGCGGCGGGCGAACTGCGGGCCGGGCTGCCGGTACGCGACATCGTGCCGCAGGCGGTCGTCGGCCGGGTGGCCGGCGCAGCGGTACCGGTGCCCAGCGGATTGGCCGCCGATCTCATCGAATCGCTGGACCATCCGATGACAGCCTCGGACACTGTCTTACGTGATCATGTCCCGGACCCGCCCGGTGGGCTCACCACCGTCGAGGACGCCGTGGCCGCCGCGGTGGCCAGCCCGCCGCCGTGCC
Organism: Mycolicibacterium aromaticivorans JS19b1 = JCM 16368; assembly: GCF_000559085.1. Lineage (NCBI taxonomy): Bacteria > Bacillati > Actinomycetota > Actinomycetes > Mycobacteriales > Mycobacteriaceae > Mycobacterium > Mycolicibacterium aromaticivorans. The sequence goes on from NZ_JALN02000001.1 coordinate 3,844,981, forward strand.
CGGTCGACCGACTGGCCGACCCGCATCATCTGGCCGACAGTGATCCGATCTGGGCGGGCGGGGATGCGCTGCGACTGCGGCGGATGGCTGCCGCGGTGACGCCCGGGGTGGCGCGCCCTGCGCTGAGGCTGCTGGACTCGGTGCCCGGCCCGCTGGCCGGGGCGCTGCGGACCGGCCTGGACCTGTTGCTGGCGAAAGTCCGCATGTTATGACGATGCTGGCTGAGCTTCGGTCGGTGGCGTCCAATGTTGCTGTACCGCACCAGGAGTGGCCGTCGGCGATCCGCCGGCGGCGTATCGCGGTGTGTGTGGTGCTGGTTCTCGGCGCGCTGCTGCTCGGCTTGTCGCTGACCCGCAGGCCCGGCGACGCGGCGTTCTACTGGCTGACGATGGCGCTGGCGGCGACGTGGGCATTCGGTGCGCGGGCGTCCGGCCCGGTGCACCTGGGGTGCATCCGCTGGCGCGGGCGAAACCAGCGCCCGGTCGTCACCGGGCTCGTGATCGGATTGCTGCTCGGCGGCATCTTTGTGCTCGGCGGTCTGGTGACCCGTGAGATACCGCCGGTGGCTGAGGCCATCACCCGCGTGCTGGAGTACGCCAACCACGGCAGCCTGCTGCTGATCGTGGTGATCACCCTGGTGAACGGTTTGGCCGAGGAGATGTTCTTCCGCGGCGCGCTGTACACCGCACTGGGCGCCTTCCACCCTGTGGTGATCTCGACGGTGCTCTACACGATCGCGACGTGTGCCAGCGGCAACTGGATGCTCGGCTTCGCCGCGATCATCCTCGGTACGGTGTGCGCTCTGGAGCGCCGCGCCACCGGCGGAGTGCTGGCACCCGTGCTGACCCACGTGGTCTGGGGCCTGATCATGGTGCTGGCACTGCCGCCGATGTTCGGCATCTGGCACTAAGCCCGATTGGCCGGCTCCTCAGCGGGTCGTCCCTCCCCGCATCGTCGACCGACCTAACGCAGCGGGTGGGCGATCTCGTCGCGCGGCATGCGCGCCGCGACGAGCGCGACCGCGGCCAGTAGCACCGGCGCGATACCGGTCACCGCGAAGATGAGTTCCACCGGAACCACTTTCGACAGCGGGCCCGCGACCGCCATCGACACCGGCATGAACGCCAGCGAGACGAAGAAGTCCAGACTCGACACCCGGCCCAGCATCTCCGGTGGTACCCGCCGCTGCAGCAGCGTGCCCCAGATGACCATGCCCGCGCCGTCGGTGAGGCCGACGACGAACAGCGCGATCACCATCACCGGCAGCGACGACGTCGCGCCGACGAGCGCCAGCGGCAGTGAGCCCGCGCCCCACATCGTCATCATCACCGTGAGGTAGCGCCGCGGCAGCCGCCGCGAGGACACCGCCAGCGCGCCCAGCGCACTGCCCAACCCGAACGAGGCGAGCATCAGGCCGTACACCTGCTCGCCATGGGCGAACCGGTCGTGGGCGATGAACGGCAGCAGCACCTCGATCGGTCCCATCGCCAAAAACACCCAGGTGCACGCGAACAGCAACGTCCAGCGCAACCATCGGGTGTGCAGGACGAACCGCAGGCCATCCCTGAGATCGGTGAAGGCATGCGGCTTTTCGCGCTCGACGGTCATCACGATGTGTGAACCCTCGCCTGGCCGCATGGACACCAGCAGGGTCAGCGCGACCGCGAACAGCACAGCCACCATGACCGAGCCCAGGGCGGGGAAGGTGATCCCGATCAGCACGCCGGCCACTGCCGGGCCGATGGCCTGCTGCAGGGTGGGCCGGATCGCGCCTTCGACACCGTTGGCGGCAAGCAGCTGCTCGGCAGGCAGGATGCGCGGCAGGTAGGCGCTGTAGGCTGGGAAGAAGAACGCGGCACCGATACCGAGAACCGCTGCCGCAGTTGCCATGTGCCACAGTTGCAACTCGCCGAGCATGCCGAGGACGGCGACGGCGCCGGTGGCGGCGAGGTTGGTGACCTCGACCGCGATGATGATGCCGCGCTGCGATACCCGGTCGGCGACGATGCCGCCGACGAGGATGAAGGCCAGCATGCCGACGGCAAGGCAAGCCGCGACGAGGGACAGGGCGGCGGGGTCGTCTGCCAGTGCGATGACTTGCAGCGCCATTACGACGGTCCACATACCCTCGGCGAACAGGGAGATCGACATCGCCGCGATGAGCAGCCGGAATTCGCGGTACCGGAAGGGTGCGAGCACACGCCAGCGGCCGGTGGGTTTCACCGGCTCGATGTCGTAATGCGTACTCATGCCGTCGATGGTCGCTGACCGGCGCGGGCCACGTCCAACGATTTTCGGATCAGCCGAACAGGTCTTCGATGGAGGGTGCGGAGCGGCCGGCGAGTTTGTAACTCACCCACTGGTTCAACGAGATTCCCTGCTCGGCGGCCTCGACCACCAGTCGTTCGTGCAGCACGGGCGATGTGCGCACCGCGAACTTGCCGCTGTAGCGGTGGTCGGTCAAGGACTCCGGCGGGTCCATGCCGATCTCGGCCAGTTCGTCGAGTTCTTGGGCGATCAACTACTCGACACGCTCGATCGCTTCATGGGGCGGGAGTGCCGTCGCGCACCTGCCTTTGAACTCGAGGCAGAGTCAGAGGTACTGACGGTAGTCGTCAGACCATTCGGCGCGGTAGGTGTAGTTGTAGTTCGGCATCGCCCCATGATGGCCAGGAGGTCCGACATTTCCGGTGGGCGTTGGTGGTTGAGCGCCGCGGTGTGGGTGGCTCTTCCAGAACGTGATATCACCGGCGATATCGCGTTCTGGAAAAGAGTGGTACAGCCCCGCCGGCTCGTCTCGGCTAGTCGTCCGTGAACGTCGGCGAGCGGTGCTCCTGGAATGCCCGGGTTCCCTCGCGGAAGTCCTTGGAACCCAATAGAACCAGCTGGCCGTCGCTTTCGCGGCCGATCGCGGGTTCGAGTTCGGTGAGCGTCGCGGCGTTGATCGCCTGCTTGGTCTTGCGCAGCGCGATCGCGGGACCGGACACCAGCTTGTCGAGCACCGCCGCCACGCCGGCCTCCAGCTCGTCGGCCGGATACACCTCGCTGACCAGACCGAAGTCCAACGCGTCGGCAGCCGAGATACGTTCGGCCAGAAGCGCCATCTTCATAGCGCGGGCCCGACCGATCGAGGCGGCCACCAACGCCGACGCGCCACCGTCCGGCATCAAGCCGATCTTGGTGAACGCCAGCAGGAAAAACGCCTTCTCCGAAGCCAATACGATGTCGCAGGCCAATGCCAGCGACACCCCCACCCCGGCCGCCGGCCCGTGCACCACCGACACCACCGGCTTGGGCAGGTGCACGATCGCACGCACCGCCCGGTTCGCCTCCTGCAGAACCTCGTCCGGGGTGTCCGGGCGGCGCTCCGACTGATCCTCGGCGCTGATGCCCGCACCGGAGCTGAACCCGCGCCCGGCCCCGCCGAGCCGCACGGCCCGGACCGCCGCGTCGTCGGCCGCGTGCTCGAGGACGTCGGCCAGCGTGCGCAGCATGATCGCGTTCAGCGAGTTCAGGCTGTCCGGCCGGTTGAGCGTCACCGACAACACTCCGTTGTCGAGCGACACGGTCAGTTCCGGCACACCGGTGTAGGCGTCGATGGTCGTCATGGCTGCACCTTAGCCCCGGCGGGGGCGCAGCCCACGACGGGTCGGGCCAGGTGTAAATAGTTAAGGCGGCGATCAATCAACTGGAGGGTAGACAACCTATGGCCGGACCACTGCACGGCTTGCGAGTCATCGAATTGGCGGGCATCGGACCCGGTCCGCATGCCGCGATGATCCTCGGTGACCTGGGCGCCGACGTCGTCCGCATCGACCGGCTCGGCAAAGGCACCGGCACCCCCAGCAACGATTACCTGCTGCGCAACCGTCGCTCGGTCGGCGCCAACCTCAAGGACCCGAACGACCGCGACATGGTCCTGGGTCTGATCGCGAAGGCCGACGTCCTCATCGAGGGATTCCGTCCCGGTGTCACCGAACGACTCGGGCTCGGACCGGAGGACTGCGCCAAGGTCAACGAGCGCCTGATCTACGGCCGCATGACCGGGTGGGGCCAGGAAGGGCCGCGCAGTCAACAGGCCGGCCACGACATCAACTACATCTCGCTCAACGGCTTGCTGCACGCCGTTGGCCGGGTCAACGAACGTCCCGTCCCGCCGCTGAACCTGGCCGGCGACTTCGGTGGCGGCTCGATGTTCCTGCTGGTCGGCATCTTGTCCGCGCTGTGGGAGCGGGAGCGCTCCGGCAAGGGCCAGGTGATCGACGCGGCGATGGTCGACGGGTCCAGCGTGCTGGCCCAGATGATGTGGGCATTCCGCCACATGGGCATGTGGAGCGACGAGCGCGGAACCAACATGCTCGACACCGGTGCGCCCTACTACGACACCTACGAGTGTTCCGACGGGCGGTACGTCGCGGTCGGCGCGATCGAGCCGCAGTTCTACGCCGAACTGATCGAGAAGCTCGGTCTCAACGACGCCGACCTGCCCGATCAGAACGACATCACCCGCTGGCCGGAACTGCGCGCGGTGCTCACGGACACCTTCGGCAAGCACGAGCGCGACCACTGGGCCACGGTGTTCGCCGGAAGCGACGCCTGCTGCACGCCGGTGCTGTCGTTCGCCGAGGTCGACACCGAACCGCACAACACCGAGCGCAACACCTTCTACACCGAGGCGGGCTCGACGTTCCCGGCCCCCGCCCCCCGGTTCTCCCGGACCGGGCTCGACACCCCGGCCGCACCCGGCGTACCGGGAGCCGACAACGAGGCCGTCCTGCGCGACTGGGTATAGTCCCCAACCAACCAGTAGGTCGAGCTATCTGAGTATCTGAAAGGAAACCATTCGTGGAGATCAAGGACGCCGTAGCCGTCGTCACCGGCGGTGCCTCAGGTCTGGGCCTGGCCACCACCAAGCGACTGCTCGACGCGGGCGCTTCGGTGGTCGTCATCGACCTCAAGGGTGAAGAAGTCGTCGCCGAACTGGGGGAGCGCGCCAAGTTCGTGGCGGCCAACGTCACCGACGAAGAGGCCGTCACCAAGGCGCTCGACGTCGCCGAGTCGCTCGGCCCGGTGCGCATCAACGTCAACTGCGCCGGTATCGGCAACGCCATCAAGACCCTGGGCAAGGACGGTCCCTTCCCGCTCGACGGCTTCAAGAAGGTCGTCGAGGTCAACCTGATCGGCACGTTCAACGTGCTGCGCCTGGCCGCCGAGCGGATCGCCAAGACCGAACCGCTGAACGGTGAAGAGCGCGGCGTCATCATCAACACCGCCTCGGTCGCGGCCTTCGACGGCCAGATCGGGCAGGCCGCCTACTCGGCGTCCAAGGGCGGCGTGGTCGGTATGACCCTGCCGATCGCACGCGACCTGTCCCGCAGCCTGATCCGCGTCTGCACCATCGCCCCGGGCCTGTTCAAGACCCCGCTGCTGGGTTCGCTGCCCGAAGAGGCGCAGCGCTCGCTCGGCCAGCAGGTGCCGCACCCGGCCCGCCTCGGCGATCCCGACGAGTACGGCGCGCTGGCCGTGCACATCGTCGAGAACCCGATGCTCAACGGTGAGGTGATCCGTCTGGACGGCGCGATCCGCATGGCCCCGAGGTGATGAAGCGATGACGATCACGACTAAGTTCACCGAGACCTTCGGAGTCGAGCACCCGATCGCCCAGGGCGGTATGCAATGGGTCGGTCGCGCGGAACTCGTTGCCGCCGTTGCCAATGCGGGCGGACTCGGATTCATCACCGCGCTCACGCAGCCGACTCCGGCTGATCTGGCCAACGAGATCGCCCGCACCCGGGATATGACCGACAAGCCGTTCGGGGTGAACCTGACGATCCTGCCGGCCATCAACCCACCGCCTTACGACGAGTACCGCCAGGTGATCGTCGACGCGGGCATCAAGATCGTCGAGACCGCCGGATCCAACCCGGCGCCGCACCTGCCGATGTTCCACGACAACGGCATCAAGGTGCTGCACAAGTGCACGTCGGTCCGGCACGCGGTCAAGGCCCAGAGCCTGGGGGTCGACGGCATCAGCATCGACGGGTTCGAGTGCGCCGGACATCCCGGTGAAGACGACGTCCCGGGCCTGGTGCTGATCCCGGCCGCCGCCGAGAAGATCGAGATCCCGATGATCGCGTCGGGCGGTTTCGCCGATTCCCGCGGCCTGGTGGCCGCGCTGGCGCTGGGTGCCGACGGCATCAACATGGGTTCGCGGTTCATGTGCACGGTCGAGTCCTGCATTCACCAGAACGTCAAGGAAGCGATCGTGGCCGGCGACGAGCGCGGCACCGAGCTGATCTTCCGGAGCCTGCACAACACCGCGCGGGTGGCCTCCAACGTGGTCTCCCGCGAGGTCGTGGAGATCCTCAAGGGCGGCGGTCAGTTCGAGGACGTCAAGGATCTGGTGGCCGGCGTGCGCGGCCGCAAGGTGTTCGACGACGGTGACATCGATGCCGGCATCTGGACCGTCGGGACCGCGATGGGCTTGATCAACGACATCCCGACCTGTGATGAGCTGATCTCCCGGATCGTCTCCGAAGCCGAACAGATCATCGGCGGACGGCTGGCCGGAATGATCGACAGCCAGGGCGCAAAAGTGCCCGCCTGATCCCAGGCGGGCACAGCCCACATCAAAGCTCCGGACGGCGCGTCACCGCATCAGCGGTGGGGCGCCGTTTGGCGCTGCGCGCTAGCTCGCGTTGGCGAGCGGGGGCTTGTCCTCGAACTGCTCGGAGGTGTCACCCTCCACGAGGAAGTCGCCGTGATACAGCGCATCGAAATCGATTTTGATGACATCGGCACTGGTGTCGTCGATCCACATACCCAGGACTCTATGAGCCGCCATTAAGGAATCTTTGAGCCCCGATTCGGAGTTTCCTGGCAATTGTTACTCACGAGTCAGGTCGTGCCTTACTCAAAAGTCAGGTTGGTCACACGTGGAGCCAAAAACCGCCTACGACTAGGGTGGCTCTGAGCAGGGAGGACATCACAGATATGTCACAGCAGACCGTCGACAACCCGTTTTTCGCCCGCTTCTGGACAGTGCTGTCCGCCCATGAGTCACAGGCCATGCGCAGGCTCCGCCGAGACAATCTCTCAGGGCTGCACGGGCGTGTCCTGGAGGTCGGGGCGGGCACCGGAACCAACTTCGAGTTCTACCCCGACACCGTGGCCGAGGTGGTCGCGCTCGAGCCCGAAACCCGCCTCGCGCCACTGGCCAGACAAGCCGCCGCGGCGGCACGGGTTCCCGTCACCGTCATCGAATCGACCGTCGAGACCATGCCGGCGGCCGAACCCTTCGACGCGGTGGTGTGCTCACTGGTGCTGTGCTCGGTCGCCGACCCCGACGGTGTGCTGCGGCAGCTGCGCTCCGTCCTGAAGCCGGGCGGCGAGCTGCGCTACTTCGAGCACATCGCCGCCGGCGGGTGGCGTGGTCAACTGCAGCGGCTGGCCGACGCCACGATCTGGCCGCGGTTCGCCGGCAACTGCCATACCCACCGCGACACCGAGCGCGCGATCTCCGGGGCCGGATTCGTCATCGAGACCGCCCGCCGTGAAGCGCAGTTCCCGGCATGGGTGCCCCTGCCCGTGCACGAGGTCGCAATGGGACGGGCGACGAAGAACTAGTTCTTCAACAGTTCGGGCAACTGCTGCAGCAGGGTCGGCAGCGCGGTGCTGGCCGACTCCCGGATGGTGAGCGTCGCATTCGCCGACAGCGGAGTCGGCTCGGGATTGACCTCCACGACGACGGCTCCGCGGGCCAACGCCACATCGGGCAGGCCCGCCGCCGGATAGACGATCCCGGACGTGCCGACCACCACCAGGACGTCGGAGGTGGCCACCGCTTCGACGGCGGCCTGCCACGGCTCGTCGGGCAGCTGTTCGCCGAACCAGACGATCCCGGGACGGACGAGTCCGCCGCATTCGCAGTGCGGCGGCATCTTCTCCAGCTCGGGCTCCGGCATGTCCGGCAACGGACCGTGATAGCGCGAACCGCAAGTGTCGCACCAGAACTCGAACAGACTGCCGTGCAGGTGGTGCACGGGGTTGCTGCCCGCCCGCTCGTGAAGATTGTCGACATTCTGGGTGATCACCGAAACGTCGGCGTAGTCCTGCCAGGCCGCCACCGCGCGATGCCCGTCGTTCGGCTCGACCTGCTGAACGAGGTGATGCCGCCACAGATACCAGGCCCACACCCGTTCAGGGTGGTTCTGCCAACCGTCTGTGCTCGACAGTTCGTAGGGGTCGTATTTGGCCCACAAACCGGTCTTGTCGTCGCGGAACGTCGGCACGCCGCTCTCGGCGGAGATCCCCGCCCCGCTCAGTACCGCGATACGCACATCCCCCAAAATAGCCGGTCTAGGCGATACTTAGCATGTGTCGGATTTGGGGGTCTGGTTACGCGTCGACGGACAGGCCTCGCGGCCGCTGTTCGATCAGCTCAGAACACAGATCATCGAGGGGATCCGGGACGGGCGCCTATCGCCCGGCACCAGGCTGCCCACGGTGCGCGAGCTGGCCGTTCAGCTGAATCTGGCTGTCAACACCGTCGCGCGGGCCTACCGGGAACTGGAAAGCGCAGGCATCGTCGAAACCCGCGGCCGTTTCGGCACGTTCGTGGCCCGCGCCGATCCGGCCGACGCCGCGATGGCGGCGGCGGCCCGCGCCTACGTCGAAGCCGCCCGTGCGCTGGGACTGGGCAAGCAGGAGGCGCTGCGATATCTGGACAACGCGTTCGGCTGAGAGGCGTCAGCCGAATTCCAGCAGGGTGTAGGAGCCGCGGAATCGCTTCGTCGGGCCGAAGTTCCAGATCGCCGGCCACACCGTGTCGAAGAAGAAACCGCGGCCTTTGGGCATCGGGATGTCGTGGACCGCGGTGATCCCCGGCACCGTGTTGACCAGGTCAGCCAGCTGGACCGTGGTGAGGCTGAACGGCATCGGTGGGACGCGGTAGTGCTTCGAGGACTTCATGCCCTTCGGGGCAAGCTTCTTGACGAACACCGGCGGCATGTCGAAGAACATCTGGCCACCCGGAAAACGCTTGGCGCACTGGACAATAAGATCCATCGCCTCTTTCGGCTGCAGATACATCAGCAGGCCTTCGGCGGTGACGAACACCCCGTTGGCGGTATCGACCTGGTCCATCCAGCTGTAGTCCAGCGCGGACTGCGCCAACGCGGTGATTCGGGGAGACGACGGCAGCAGACGCTGGCGCAGCTCGATCACCGGCGGCAGGTCCACCGACACCCACTGGAACTGAGGGTCCGCTATGGCGTCGCTCAACCGCCAGAAGCTGGTCTGGAAACCTTCGGCCAGCGCGACGACGGTGGCCTGCGGGTGCGTGCGCAGGTAGTTGACCGCGCAGGAGTCGACGGCCAGTGAGCGCAGCGCCATCTCCTGGCCCTTGCGACCGAACTTGTCGAAGTCGAAGTCGATGGAGTCGACGACCTTGATCGCCATCGGGTCGCGAAGGATGGCGCCGGGCAGACTTGCCTGGTAGGCGCGGCCGTTGAGGGTCAGCAGCGCGGTTTCGGAGACGCCGCCGAGCTGACTGGCGTCGATTTTTTCCGTTGTCATGTCAATACCTTCGCCAGAGTGCGCACGTTGCGCGTGGTGGTCGACGACTTGTAGCGCTTCTTACCCATGGTCTTACCGACGGCCGAGTCCAGAGTGGAGGACTTGGGGACCTGCCAGTAGAGGACGCCTACACCGCGGTCGATCTTCTCGTCGGGCCCGGCGTCGCCGGCCAGATCGGCCAACTCGTCGAGAATCTCCTCGTCGCTGACGAACGTCACGTACGAGTGATAGCCCTCGACCTCGCGGTCGAACGGATAGCCGTCGAAGATGGCGCGCAGAGTCTCGAGGTCGTAGACCAGCACCCATGCTTCATACCCGAACGCATTCCGAAGTGCTGCTTCGGCTTTCGTACGTACCGCCGTGGCGGCTGCCTTGCTGTCGAGCAACACGTTGCCGCTGGCGAGGATGGTGCGCACGTCGGTGAAGCCGGCGCCGGTGAGCGCCTCGGCGACGTCGGCCATCTTCATCGTCGTTCCGCTCACGTTCACACCGCGCAGGAAAGCCGCGTAGCGGGTCATGTTCTCGATGCTAGCGACGTAGGCTCGGGGGATGTCCCGTCAGGTGCTCGACGACAAACTGCTGGCGGTGATCGCGGGCAACTCCCTGGGCGTGCTCGCGACCATCAAACGTGACGGCCGCCCGCAGCTGTCCAACGTGACGTATTACTTCGACCGGCGCAATCTCGTCGTCGAAGTCTCCATCACCGAGCCGCGCGCCAAGACCCGCAATCTGCGCCGCGATCCGCGTGCCTCGCTCCTGGTGTCCTCCGACGACGGCTGGTCCTACGCCGTCGCCGACGGCAACGCCATCCTCACCCCGCCCGCGGCCGAACCGCACGACGACACCGTCGAAGCGCTCGTCGCGCTGTATCGCAACGTCGCCGGCGAGCATCCGGACTGGGACGACTACCGACGCGCCATGGTCACCGACCGCCGGGTGCTGCTGAAGCTGCCGATCTCGCATCTCTACGGAATGCCGCCCGGCATCCGCTGACCCACGGGTTAGTCTGACCGCATGGCCGAATCAGAGTCCGAACCGCAGGACGACAACAAGCGCAAGTTCCGCGAGGCGCTCGAGCGCAAGAAGGCGAAGTCTGCGGGCGGCTCGGCGCACACGGACAGCGGCCCCAAGCAGCCCCGCTCGCACGGGCCGGTGGAGAACCGGCGGGAATTCCGCCGTAAGAGCGGCTAGCCGGCCGCCTGCTCGGAAAGCTCTGCCGCAGGGCGTGATTCCTGCCAGAGGATGGCTGCCAGGCAGACCAGTGCCAGCACCCCGACCGCGATCGCGAACACGGTGCCGCCGGTGCGCAGCCCCCACGCCTGCGCGGCGAAGCCCTCCCCGATCACCGGGATCGAAATCGCGACGTAAGCCACCACGAAATAGGTGGAGCTGACCTCGGCTCTACGTTCCGCCGGAGTGCGTTCGGCGACCGCCGCCAAGCCCCGGCTGAAGCTGATGCCCTGACCGGCGCCGGCCACCACGGCCGCGGCGATCAGGCCGGCCAGTGACGAATAATGCAGGGCGACAACCAGAATGCCCATGCCGACCGCGAGTATGCCGCAGCCCAGGGCGACCGCGCGCTGCGGTTCGATGCGGGTGCCTGCGATCTGAGCGATCGCCGAGGCACCGAAGATCGAGCCGGCCATCAAGCCGGCCAGCGCGTGATTGCCGATACCGATGACGTTGGTCAGCAGGGACGGCGCCACCGAGGTGAACAGCCCCGTGACGGCAAAGCCGGCGAAGGCGGCCAGTGCGGCGGTGATGAACACCGACCGCACCTCGGGCGGCACCGAAAGCCGTTGCAGGCCGAGCTTTCCGGTGCGGCTCGACGTCTCGGGCACCGAGAGGATCGCGACTGCGGCCAGCACCATCAACCCGATGTGGATGAGGTAGGTGAGCTTCAGCGGGCTCGGCGCGTACTGCGCCAGGATGCCGGCCAGGATGGGCCCGATGCCGAGGCCGCCGATGTTGGCGATGGTTGCGACCGCCGCCGCACGGCTCCGCCAGCTCGGCGGCGCGGCTTCGATGACCGCCGCGGTGGCGGTGCCGGTGAAGACGCCCGCCGACAACCCGGACAGCACCCGGCCCACCAAGAGCTCGGGCACCGAGTCCGCGAACAGGAATATCACCGCACTGGCCAGCGCGGCGCCGACACCGGCCAGCAGCACCGGCCGTCGGCCGATGGCGTCGGACCAGCCACCGAACACCAGCAGCGCGAACAACACTCCGCCGGCATAGGTGGCGTAGATGACGGTCGTCGTCAGCACTGCGAAGTGCATCTGCTCGGAGTACAGCGCGTACAGCGGGGTGGGCAGCGTGGTGCCGACCATGATCGCGGCGAACGCGTAGGCCAACAGGGCGAAGGCGAAACCTCGCCGGGGCGGGGTCGGTGTCATGGTTCGGCGGGCAGGAGCGTAGCGACCTGGGGTCATAGGAGGGTAAACGTCGTCGGCACACCCACACCATTCCCGCCCCCGGCGAGATTCTCACCTCAATATTGCTCGGGCCTAGTGGTGCGTGGCCTTCTCCGCGCCCACCCCGGTCAGCGACCGGACCTCCATCTCCGCGTTGATCTCCGGATCGCCGGCGTCCTTCGACGTCAGCGTTCCCACAATGCCGAGGACGAAGGCCAGCGGAATCGACACGATGCCGGGGTTGGCCAGTGGGAACCAGTCGAAGCTCGCGCCGGGGATCATCGCGGCCTTGTTGCCCGAGACGGCCGGCGAGAAGACGATCAGCACCAGGCAGCTGATCAGACCGCCGTACATGCTCCACAGGGCGCCGCAGGTGTTGAACCGCTTCCAATACAGCGAGTACACAATCGTCGGCAGGTTGGCCGAGGCCGCCACCGCGAACGCCAGCGCCACCAGGAACGCGACGTTCTGGCCGTTGGCCAGGATGCCCAAGCCGATCGCGGCGACACCGAGCACCACCGCGGTGATCCGGGAGACCCTGACCTGCTCCTCCTCGGTCGCTGGAGCCTTTCCGTGGGCTCTTCGCAATACACTGGCGTAGACGTCGTGGGCGAACGATGCCGACGCGGTGATCGTCAGACCCGCCACCACGGCCAGGATGGTGGCGAAGGCCACCGCCGAGATGATGCCGAGCAGGACCACCCCGCCGAGCTGGAATGCGAGCAGCGGTGCGGCCGAGTTCTGTCCGCCCGGGGCCGCCAGGATCTTGTCGGGGCCGACCATGGCCGCCGCGCCGTAGCCAAGCGCCAGGGTGAACAGGTAGAAGGCGCCGATCAGGCCGATCGCCCAAACCACCGACCGCCGAGCCTCTTTCGCGGTCGGCACCGTATAGAAGCGCATCAGCACGTGCGGCAGGCCCGCGGTGCCCAGCACCAGCGCCAGCCCCAGTGACAGCAGGTTGATCTTCGAGGTGGTGTTCGCGCCGTACTGGGCGCCGGGGGCCAGCACATCGCGGCTGGCGACACCCTTGGTGGTGGCCTCGTGCACCATCTGCTGCGCCGAACCCAGGATGTCGGAGAAGTTCAGGCCGAACTTGACCAGCACCATGGCCGTCATGATGGCCGCGCCTGCGATCAGCAGCACGGCTTTGATGATCTGCACCCAGGTGGTGCCTTTCATGCCGCCGACCAGCACGTAGACGATCATCAGCACACCGACCACCGCGATCACGAAGGATTGGGCCGTGCGGCCGTGGACGTCGAGCAGCAGCGCGACCAGGCCACCGGCACCGGCCATCTGCGCCAGCAGGTAGAACAACGACACCGTCAGCGTCGAGGTGGCCGCGGCCACTCGGACCGGCCGCTGCTTGAGCCGGAAGCTCAGCACGTCGGCCATCGTGAATTTGCCGGTGTTGCGCAGCAATTCGGCGACCAGCAGCAGGGCGACCAGCCAGGCCACCAGGAAGCCGATCGAATAGAGGAAGCCGTCATAGCCGTACACCGCGATCGCGCCGGCGATGCCGAGAAAGCTTGCCGCAGAGAGATAGTCACCGGCGATGGCGATACCGTTCTGCGGTCCGGAGAACGCCCGGCCGCCGGTGAAGAACTCGGTGGCGTTGGTGTTGGTGCGGCCGGCGCGGATCACGATGAACAACGTGATGAGCACGAAAGCCACGAAGATGCTGATGTTGACGACCGGATTGCCGATCCGGGCTGCCTCGGCCAGGACGGTGGTGCTCACTTGGCCGCGCCTTCCATCTCGGTGCGGATAGCCTCGGCGCGCGGGTCGAGTTCCCGATTGGCGAACCGCACGTACAGACCCGTGATGAGGAACGTCGTCACGAACTGGCCAAGACCGATGAGCAGCCCGACGTTGATGTTGCCCCACACCGTGATGGCCATGAAGTCGTGGGCGAAGGCGCCCAGCAACACATAGGTGGCGTACCAGATCAGGAAGAACGCGGTGGTGGGGAACACGAAGCGACGCAACGTGCGGCGCAGCTCCTGAAACTCGGGACTGGCCTGCATGGACAGGTAGTGGGCCCCGCTGGGATGGGTCTCCCGTGGCGGCAGGTCGGTTGTGGACACCGCGTGCTCCTCAGCTCGAAAGGTGTGAACTCCGGTCGTGTTCACAGGCTATTGAGAGGTGCATCACAGTCCTAGAGCGCGCGCGGACCATGCGTTGAACGGTTGGCGGGCGGCGCTGAACGGTTTCTGGGGTCAGCCGCGCGGGAGTCGCTCCAGGCCCATGCCCAGACGCTCCGGCACATGCATGCGGGCGAAGATGCGCGCCACATCGGGTGGCACGTCGGTCCGGGTGACACGGCTGACGAGCACCATCGTGGCGAACGCCAGCGGAACGGTGATGGCGGCGGGGTAGCCGATCAGCGTGGTCAGCCAGCCGCCGAGCACGTCGTCGCCGACCCAGCCGGTGATCGCGACGAGGATGGCCAGACCGGAGGCCAGTGCGCCGACCGCCAACCCGGCGATCGCCCCGGCCGCGGTCAGCCCGCGCCACCAGATGCCGAGGATCAGCAGCGGGCACAGCGTGGACGCCGCGACGGCGAAGGCCAGACCGACTCCGCGCGACAGCTCCAGGACGGGCGCGACGACCGAGAGCGGAATCGGGATGAGGCCGGCGATCAGCGCCACCGTCCGGAAGTCGCGGACCCGCCCGCGCAGCACGTCGGTGGACAACGCACCGGCGATGCTGACCAGCAGTCCGGACGAGGTCGCCAGGAATGCCGCGATGGCGCCGGCCGCGACCAGCGCGCCAAGCAGTTCGCCGGGCAGCCCGGCGACGGCGGCCGACGGAAGCAGCAGCACCGCGGCGTCGGCCTTGCCGGTGATGAGCAGCTGAGGCACATACAACCGGGCGAACACCCCGAGCAGCACGGGGAACAGATAGAACAGCGACATCAGGACGATCACGCTCAGCGCGGTTCGGCGCGCGGCGCGCCCGTCGGTGTTGGTGTAGAAGCGGACCAGCACATGGGGGAGGCCCATGGCGCCGAGGAATGTCGCCACCATGATGGAAAACACTTGGTAGAGAGGATGTTTCCCGCCCAAGCCACCGCCGCTGACGATCCACTCCGAGCCGGTGGCAGGTGCCCCGACGACGACGGGGGTCTGAGCTCCGGCGGCCAATGTCAGTGTGCTGCCCTTCTGCAGGCTGTACCGGCCGGGACTGTGCAGGGAGCCGCTGTGCGTTGGGCCGGTCACCGTCACACCGGCTGGGTCGGCGACCGTGACCACCACGTCGGTGTCGATGCTGACGACGGTCGGCTGGTCCACCGTGGGTGGGAGCGGGCCGCCGAGTGCGGGATGCTCGTGCCCGAAGTGCATGAGCAGTGCCAACGCGGGCACTGCGACCGCGGTCAGCTTCAGCCAGTACTGAAACGCCTGGACGAACGTGATCGAGCGCATGCCGCCACCGACGACGTTGGCGATCACGATCCCGCCGACCGCCAGCGGACCGATCCAAACCGGCACGCCGAGAAGGGCTTTGAGGGCAAGTCCGGCGCCCTGATACTGGGGCACGAGATAGAAGATGCAGACGGTGGCGACCACGAGCATCGCGACCCGGCGCACACGCGGCGAGCCGAGCCGGAACTCCGCGAAATCCGGCACGGTGTAGGCGCCGGAACGGCGCAGGGGAGCGGAGACGAACAGCAATAGACCCAGGTAGCCCGCCGTGAAGCCGACCGGGTACCACAGCGCGTCGGCGCCGTACTTCGCGATCAGACCGGCCACCCCGAGAAACGAGGCAGCCGATAGGTATTCACCCGAGATCGCGGCGGCATTCCAGCGTGGGCCGACAGTGCGGGACGCCACCAGGAAGTCGGATGTGGTGCGCGACAACCGAACCCCGTAGGCGCCGACGGCCACCGTCGCCACCGCGGCGGCGATCAGGCCGCCGGCGGTCAGGGCCGTCGCCGTCGATCCGCTCATGGTGGGCTCTCCTCGTCGACCACACCCATGAAGTCACGCTCGCCCTGTTCGGCCAGCTTGATGAACAGCCGACCGACCGCGTAGAGCGCCGGATACACCAGCACCGCCAGGGTCAGCCAGTTCAGCCGAACCCCGAATATGGTGGCGGCGGACAACTCTGGGAACACCGCGTTGAGCAACGGCAGCGCCGCCATCCCGCCGGCCACCACCGCGGCCAGTCGCAGCGCCAGTCCGAGCTGGGCGCGCACCAGTCCGCGCACCAGCGCGTCGCCGACCTCGGTCTGCTCCTGCACCTCCACCCGGGTGTGCACCAGGCGGCTGCCGCGCCGGTGGGCCAGCACCACACGCTCACGTTGCGGGCGACCCGGCCTAGTCATCGGTTGCCCCCGGCCGGAAGGTCCGCATCGGATCGCGGATCAGCCGGTCGCGTAATTCGCGGGCCTGGCGGCGGCTGACCGGAAGCTCGACCGGCGCCGACGCGCCGTTGGCGCGTAACCGCACCATCGTGGAGGCGCCGGAGGTGCGCAGCCCGGTCACCATGTTCAGCGCGACGAGATAGGACCGATGCACCCGCTGGAATCCGCGGCTGCGCCAGCGATCCTCCAAGGTGCTCAACGGAATTCGAACCAGATGCGAGCCGGAGGCGGCGTGCAGGCGGGCGTAGTCGCCTTCGGCCTCGACCCAGCCGATGGTGTCGCAGCGCACCAACTGGGTGACCCCGCCGAGCTCCACCGGGATGGTGTCGGCCTGCGGCTCGTCGGCGGGCGGGGCCGACTCTGCGGCGCGTGCCGACACCACCCGCCGGACCGCCGCGTCGAGGCGCTCCTTGCGAATCGGCTTGAGCAGATAGTCCAGGGCGCCGACCTCGAAGGCGGCCACCGCCTTGTCGTCGTGCGCTGTCACGAACACGACGGCGGGCGGGTGAGTGAAATTGCTCAGCACACTGGCCAATTCGAGACCAGAGAGCCCGGGCATGTTGATGTCCAGGAAGATCGCGTCCACGGTGCGTTCGTTGATGATCCGCAACGCCGACGTGGCATCGCCGGCGCCGGTCACCTCGGCGATGTCGGGATGCTCGCCGAGCAGGTAGGTGAGCTCGTCGAGCGCCGGGGCTTCATCGTCGACCGCCAGCACCCACAGCCCTGCCATGGTTCTCCTTAAACCCGTACGCCCGCGCGGAACTTGGGCACCCGCATGATCACCTTCGTGCCCGCACCCGGGGCGGTCTCGACCACCAGACCGTAGTCGTTGCCGAACGCGGCGCGCAGGCGATGGTCGACATTGCTCAGCCCGACGTGGGCGGCCTGCTCCCCGTCGCCCAGGATGTCGCCGTGCCCGGAGCGCAGGGCGTGAGGATCCATGCCGATGCCGTCGTCCTCCACGCTGATGACGCAGTCGGAACCCTCATTGCGAGCGATGATTTCGATCGATCCGCCCTGCCGCCCGGCCAGGCCGTGGCGCACCGCGTTCTCGACCAGTGGCTGCAACGCCAGGAACGGCACCACTACGGTCAGCACCTCGGGTGCGATCTGCAGGGTCACCGACAGATTCGGCCCGAACCGGGCCCGTTCAAGGGTGAGGTAGCGGTCGATGTTGCGCAGCTCGTCGGCCAGCGCCGTGTAGGGGCCTGCCGAACGGAACGAGTAGCGGGTGAAGTCGGCGAACTCCAGAATCAGGTCGCGGGCCCGGTCGGGGTCGGTGCGGACAAACGAGGCAATCGTGTTGAGCGCGTTGTAGATGAAGTGTGGGCTGATCTGGGCGCGCAGCGCCAGCACCTCGGCCCGGTCGAGGCGGGCGCGCGACGCGTCGAGCTCGGCCAGCTCGAGTTGGCTGGCGGCGTAGCGCGCGACCTCTGCGACGGCACCCAGCATGCCCGGCGACGGTTCGGCGGTGTTGACGACGACGAGCACGCCGATCGCCATGCCGTCGTCGTCGAGCAGCGGTTGGGCCACCACCGCGGGCGTCTGGTCGCGGGCGAGCACCCGGCGCTGCCCGGAGATCGCGTCGCGGGCGGTGTGGTGGCAGACCTCGAGAATGGCCGGCGTCCACAACGCGGCGCCGGGCGGATCGAGCGCGAGCAGGGCCGTATCGCCGTCGTAGAGCGCGACACCGTCCGAGCCGGTGAGACCGCGCAGGTGCGGGGCGGCACCGCCTGCCGAGTCGGCGTCCAGGCCCTTGCGCAGCGAGCGGGCCGCCAGCGAGGCGGTGTGCAGCGCGGCGTGCACGGTCCGCTCGGCTGGCGTGGTGACCACGCTGCGGGTCAGCACGGCGACCGCGCCGACGATCAACGCGACGGCGGCGAGCGCGACGGCCAGCGCGAGCGCTACCGCACCCGACATCTCGCTCTCCCGTCCTGGTGTCTCTCAGGCTGCGCCACAACAGGACCGCCGATCACACAGGATCCCGCGGCCGACCGCCGACCATTCCGAGATTGTGGCAATCAGACCCACGCTGCCCATTTTTGCCCATAAGGTCCCTCGGCATGTCGGATGCTGTGGCTATGCTGACGCCTGCCTGTGAGCGTGCGGGAAATAGCAGCCGAGATCGGGGGATTTCATGACGCAGCCAGCACCTGGTTGGTATCCAGATCCAAGCGGCACGCCTGGGCAGCGCTACTGGGACGGCATTGCATGGGGACCGGTGGCCCCCGGTACGCAGGTTGAGCCCGTTCCTCCGAAGAAGCCCAAGGTGTGGCCGTGGGTGGTTATTGGGTTGGTCATCCTCTTATTTGGTGGCTGCGTCTCGATGTGTTCCTCCATCGGCAGCAGTATCGACAAGGACAAGAAGGGCTCGTCGTCCAGCACGGGCAGCTTTGGTAGGACCGCGGACGTCCTGCCGCCGACTACGTCCAAGAGTATGTTCACGCCAGCGCAGGACAACGCAATTGCGAAGGCCGAGAGCTATTTGGGTTACACCGCATTCTCGAAACAGGGGCTGATCAAGCAGCTGGAGTACGACAAGTTCAGCGCGGCTGACGCGACATTCGCGGTCGAGCACATCGAGGCCACCGGCGGTGTGGACTGGAATGAGCAGGCGGTCAAGAAGGCCAAGAGCTACCTGAACTACACGTCATTTTCCGAGGAGGGCTTGGTCAACCAGTTGGAGTACGACGGGTTCACTTCGAGCCAGGCTCAATATGGTGCCGGCAAGGCGTATGGGGGTTGACGGCCCCGACTGGCGCCGAGGCGCCATCGTTGCGATCTCGAATTCGTGATGACGCGGGCTGCTTCGTCCGATCGTCGTCCTAGACTGTCGGCCATGGCGAGATTGCAGCTCACCGGAGATCCCGCGTCCGACGACCTGTTGAGTGAGGATCCGTTCGCGCTGTTGACCGGCATGCTGCTGGATCAGCAGATCCCGATGGAGACGGCGTTCGCCGGGCCGCGCAAGATCGCCGAGCGGATCGGCGGGATCGACCCCCGGCTGATCGCCGACTGCGACCCCGAACAGTTCACCCAAGAATTCTCGAAAACTCCTGCTGTGCACCGGTTTCCGGGATCGATGGCCAAACGTGTTCAGGACCTGGCCCGCGAGATCGTCGACCGCTACGACGGCGACGCCGCCCAACTGTGGCTCGACGGCGATCCGGACGGCGCCGAGGTGCTGCGCCGGCTGAAGGCGCTGCCCGGCTTCGGTGAGCAGAAAGCCAAGA
Source organism: Mycolicibacterium aromaticivorans JS19b1 = JCM 16368 (assembly GCF_000559085.1). Lineage (NCBI taxonomy): Bacteria > Bacillati > Actinomycetota > Actinomycetes > Mycobacteriales > Mycobacteriaceae > Mycobacterium > Mycolicibacterium aromaticivorans. Next base: position 3,864,573 of record NZ_JALN02000001.1, read on the forward strand.
TCTTCCTGGCCCTGCTGGGCAAGCAGTACGGCGTCACCCCCAAGGGTTGGCGTGAGGCGGCGGGTGACTACGGCAAGCCCGGCACCCACATGTCGATCGCCGATGTGGTCGACAAGGGGTCGCTGGAGGAAGTCAGGGCGTACAAGAAGAAGATGAAGGCCGCAGCCAAGGTGAAAACCGGATAACGGAGGAACCATGAAGACTCACATCAACTGCCCGTGTGGCGAAGCGATCAGCGCCAAAGACGAGGACGAACTCGTCGACCTCACCAAGCAGCACCTCGCCGCGGCGCACCCCGGCATGGACTACGGCCGGGACGAAATCCTGTTCATGGCCTACTAGGCGCCATCATCGAATCAGAACTGAGAGCGACGATTCGCCGAAATCTTCGCCTTCAGTACTATCTCGATGCGGTCAGGACACCCCGACGGCGGCCTCGAGTTCCGCGAGCGCGGTTTCGGTCAGCGGAATGAGGTCGGCGACGTCGGCCATCACCTCACGGTCGGCGATGTACCCGACGCCGATCTGGTCGGCGTAGGAGCACAACGTCACGTTGAGTGCCATCCCGTCGTACACGACTGACACGGGGTAGATCTCGTCGACGCTGGCCCCGTTGAGGTAACCCTGCCTGGGCGGACCCGGCACATTCGAAATCGGCAGGTTGTAACTGGGCCGCACCCACGAACTGAACGGCAGCAGCGGTGTCAGCGCCGTCGGCACGACAGCCGGCATCACCACCATCAGCATCGCGCCCGGGCCCCGAGTAGCAACCTGGTACTTGACCCCCGCCATCGCCTCGTGCACCAACCGCAGCCGCTGCGCGGGGTCGTCGCGATTGGTCGCCAGCGGACACAGCCCGAGGCCGAATTGGTTGCCGTGCCCCTTGTCGTTCGAGGCCGAGTCACGGTCGCGCACCGTTACCGGGCACAGCGCCACCAGCGACTGCTCGGGGAGTTCGTCCTGTGCGGTCAGCCACTCCCGCAGCACACCGGCCACCAACGCCGTCACGACGTCGTTGCCGGTGACACCGGCTGCGTGCTGGATAGCTCGAATTCTGTTGTGGTCCAAGCTGGTTGCCGCAAATGCCCGCCGGTGGCTCAGCTTGGTGTTGAACCGGGTGTGCGGTGCGCCGAACGGCGCCGCGATCGTCGGTGTGATCAGTCCGCCGACCAGGTTGGTCACTTCCGCCGACGCGACGTTGCGGGCCAGGCTCAATCCGGACGCCGCGACACCCGCGACGTCTCGCATCACCGACAGCGGATTGAGGCCGCGGTGGCGCGGCCGTTCGGGCGGTGTCGCGTCGGCGTAGAACGGCGGCATGTCGCGCCGGTCCGGGTCCTCCGACAGCGAGTCGGCGATCATCTTCAGGCCCGCGACGCCGTCGATCACGATGTGATGGATCTTGATGTAGAGGGCGAGCCGGCCGCCCTCGAGCCCGTCGATCAGGTAGGCCGTCCACATCGGCGCAGACCGGTCGAGTGGCTCGGCGTGCAACTCCGACACCAGCTCCCAGAGTTCCGTGGCGCCTGCCTCGGGTGGCAGGGTCAGCCGGTGCACGTGGCGGCGCATGTCGAGCTCGTCCACCTCGCGCCACACCCACAAGCCGCCGGTCTCGATGCCGCGGTGCGGATGCCGGCGCAGCCGAGGGTCCACCGGATCGGAGGCGCTCAGAGCCTGCGCGTAGAGCTCGTCGACGAACGTCGTGCTCGACGTCCCGCTCGGCGGGGTCATGATCAGAGCGACGGCGACGTGCATCGGGCTGGAGATCAGCTCAGCCGTCAGCATCATCGCGTCAAGCGGGTCGAGCGTCTCCATGTGGTACCGACCCCCGTCGGGTTGGAATGCCGATCCCCAACCCTAGCGCGGCTTTTCGCGCCTCAGGGCACGACCGTCGAACCGATTGTCGGCATGAAGGTGCACTGCTTGTCGACAGTGGTGACCTGGCCGAAGATCGTGGACATGATGCTGCCGGAGCCGGTGTCGGCGATGGCGGTCAGAGTGGTCGGGCCCGCGGAGTTGATGTCCGGATTCGGCTTCAGCGTGACGCTGCCCGACTTGCCGGTGGTCAGGTTCACCCAGGTGACGTTCAGCGGGAGCTTCTGCTCGGCGGCCGGGGCGGGAGTGCCCACCGCGGTAAAGACGTAGGCGGTCTGCCCGGCGGCCGGACCCGGGGTCGGGATCTTGGCCGGGCCCGCGACGGAGATCGCGGTCGCGATAACGTTGCCGCCGTCCTTGAGGCACCCGTTGCTGATCGACGGGTACATGAAGTCCTGGGTGGGCGGGCTGGCCGGGTCGTAGTTCGGGGGCGTCGCCGCTGCGGGCGCCGGGGCCGGTGTCGCGACATTGACCGAGTTGCCGGCCGGCGTCGCCGACGGGGTAGGCGGCGCGGCCGGGTTCACCACGGTCACCGGGGTGGGCACCTCGGGAAGTGCCTCGGGCGCCGGGCCGACGGCGTGCGCCGGGTCGATGCCGATGGGCAGGTGCGCCTCGGTGCCGAAGATCGAGCTGGGTGCGGCGCCATCGGGCAGATGTTCGGGCAGGGGGGCGGGGCCGTTACCGGTGCCAGGAGTCAGCAACGGCGTGGTGCCGTGCGGGACGCCGGTCGCCTGGGCGGCGGGGGGAGCCGCCGCAGGCAACGCGGCCGTGGGGCCGGCGGCCCCGCCGTCCTGCACGAACTTGGTCACTTGCTGAGCCAGTGCCGCCGAGCCGCCTGGCGTAGTGGCACCACCAGCGAGTTGCGAAGCGGCCGCCAGGAGCAACGACTGCGCCGATGAGGGGTTCCCCGCGGCCTGCTGGACGACCGGACCGAGCATCTGCATGGCGTCGAGGCCGGGCAGCTGACCGGGATCCAGCGGGATGGCCGGGTCCGCGGCCGCGACCGGGCTGAACGCCAGATTGGTCGCGGCCACGAACGTGGCGGTGGTCAGCAGAAGAGCCAGCTTGGCGATCTGCGGCACGGTGAACTCCCTCATCGGGTGGTGGTTGGTCAGGGCAGAGCAGACAGCGGCAACAGCTGGCCGAGGCCGGCGCCACCAGGAGTGGTCGGCGCGACCGGGCTGCTGGCCGGCGGTACACCGGCCGGTCCGGCGACCCCGGTCGCCACCGGGGCGATGGGGGCAACCGGCGCCGGGCTGCCGACGGACAGGTTGTCGCCGACCTTGACCGGGAACGGCACGTCCGACGGCGTCAGGCTGGCCAGGTCACCGGGCACGCCGAGCTGGTTCAGCAGCGGTGCGACCGCTCCGGTGATCCCGCCGGGGGCGGGAGCCGCCGGTGCGGCTGCGGGGGCGGCCGGGGCCGGCATGCCCGGCAGCGTGGCCGTGGCCGGCGCGCCGCCGATCGGCGAGACCGGCAGGGTCGACGGTGCGCCGGTGAGAGCCGACGCGCCGCCGAGAGCGGTCGCAGCGGACTGCAGGAGCGCCGCGGCACTGGCCGGGTTCGTGACGAACTGCTGCAACATGTTCAGTGCGGGCACGCCGGGAACGGCCGGTGAGACACCGGGATCGGCGGCGGCCGACGGACTCAGTGCGAGTGCGGCCGAGCACAGCCCGGCAGCCGCAATCGCGTTGGCGGCGAACAACTTTGAAATACGTGACATGGTCATCCCAATCCCTCGAGTGCAGGTCTGAACCCGAAGGTAGTCCGTTACTAGAGTTACTCAAGTGACACGTGTGGTGTTTATGCAACCGTTACGGCAGTGATGGTCTTGTGTGATGCGCGGGCCCGTGCCGGCCGGAATCTGGTTCGGCGCGCTCACGTGCGCGTAGCGCCGGTCAGCGCGCCGGATCCGCTGCGTCGCTACAGTCGCCACGTGGACACGAAGGCGCCGGCGCGGCCAGCCTGGCTGGCCCCGGTACTGCTGATCGCCAGCGTGGCCGCGCGGCTGGGGTGGACGTACCTGGCGCCCAACGGCGCCAACTTCGTCGACCTCCACGTCTATCTCGGCGGCGCGGGAGCGCTCGAGCATCCCGGCACGCTGTACTCCTACGTCTACGCCGACCAGACCCCGGATTTCCCGCTGCCCTTCACCTACCCGCCGTTCGCCGCGCTGGTGTTCTACCCCCTGCACCTGCTGCCGTTCGGGGTGGTCGCGTTCTGCTGGCAGCTCGGCACCATCGCCGCGCTTTACGGCGTGGTCCGAATCAGTCAGCGGCTTCTGGGCACGGCCGCGACGGATGGGCGCGCCATCGCGATGATCTGGACCGCCGTCGCGATCTGGCTCGAACCGCTGCGCAGCAACTTCGACTACGGCCAGATCAACGTGATCCTGGTTCTGGCGGTTCTCTGGGCGGCCTACAGCAGCCGCTGGTGGCTGTCAGGTCTACTGGTCGGCCTCGCGGCAGGCATCAAGCTGACGCCGGCCGTGACCGGGCTCTACTTCCTTGGCATGCGCCGTTGGGGCGCGGCGGTCTTCTCCGCGGTGGTGTTCTTCGGGACGGTCGGGCTTTCGGTCGCGGTGATCGGCCAGCAGGCCCGCTTCTACTTCACCGATCTGCTCGGCGACGCCCGGCGCGTCGGTCCGATCGGAACCTCGTTCAACCAGTCGTGGCGGGGAGCGATCTCCCGCATCCTCGGCCACGATGCCGGCTACGGACCGGTGGTGCTGGCCGCGATCGCGGTGGCCGCGGTGATGGCGGTCGTGGCGTGGCGTGCGCTGGACTCGGACCGGCTGGGGTGCCTGCTGGTGGTGCAACTCTTCGGGCTACTGATCTCGCCGATCTCGTGGACGCATCACTGGGTGTGGTTGGTGCCGTTGATGATCTGGCTGCTGCACGGACCGTGGCGAAATCGATTGGGCGCCAAGGTTTTCGGGTACGGGTGGCTGGCGCTGACAGTGGTCGGGGTGCCGTGGCTGCTCAGCTTCGCCCAACCCACGATCTGGCAGATCAGTCGACCCTGGTACCTGGCGTGGGCGGCCTTGATCTACGCCGTGGCGACCATGGCCACACTGGCCTGGATCGCGGCTACACCTCGCCGAGAATCTCGTTGATTTCGGCCGCCATCTGCACATCCTTGTCGGTGATCCCGCCTTCGGAATGCGTGACTAGAGCGAAAGTGACTGTGCGCCAGCGGATATCGATGTCGGGATGATGGTCTCGGTGCTCGGCGTGTTCGGCGACTCGGCGAACTGCGTCGATCCCGCCCAGGAATGACGGGAACTTCACCGAGCGGCGCAGCGCGCCGCCGGCATGCTCCCAGTCGTCGAGTTTCGTGACAGCGGAGTTCACTTCTTCATCGGTCAGCACAGCCATACCGTCGAGTCTTCTCCGGTCTGAACGCTGGCGGAAGACCGAAAGAAGATCAGGGACATCTGTCTCACGTTCGGGACTCGAACTTTCACTTGGATCTTAGGTTGCCTAAGTTGATCGTCCTGTCGTTCTCGCCGCGTAGGCCCCGGGGGTGCTGATGATCTCCACTGCCACCGCCCACAGCAGTACAACCGATAACGTTGCACGCCATGACCGCCCAGATCGTCGTCGCCGGAGCGCTGATCTCCGGCGCGACGCTTCTGGTCGCCCAGCGGCAACGTCCGCCGGAACTGGCGGGCTTATGGGAGCTGCCGGGTGGGAAGGTCGCGCCGGGAGAGTCCGAAGTCGATGCGCTGGTGCGGGAGCTCAGTGAAGAACTCGGGATCGACGTCGTCGTCGGGGAACGTCTCGGCGCCGACGTACCGGTCGGCGAGTCGATGATCTTGCGGGCCTACCTCGTCACCCACACCGGCAGGACGCTGCACCCGCACGACCACCGTGCTCTGCGGTGGGTGAGCGCCGCCGAGCTGGAATCCGTGGACTGGGTGCCCGCGGACCGGGCGTGGCTGGCCGGGCTCGCGAAACACCTTGGCGGGTGAGCCCGCCGCCCTATGATCTGGGGCGTGCTCATAGACGTCACCGCCGACGTTGATCTCACCGACGGCCGGTTCTACGCCGGCGGCGCGGTCCGCGAGGCGTATCGCTGGATGCGCACCCACCAGCCGGTCTTCCGCGACCGTAACGGCCTGGCCGCCGCCGCGACCTATCGCGCGGTGATCGACGCCGAGCGGCAGCCGGAACTGTTCTCCAACGCGGGCGGGATCCGCCCGACGACTCCGCCGCTGCCGCACATGATCGACATGGACGACCCGCAGCATCTGTTACGGCGCAAGCTGGTCAATGCCGGCTTCACCCGCAAGCGGGTGCGGGACAGAACGAAATCCATTGACGCGCTGTGCGATGCGTTGATCGACGCGGTGTGCGAACGCGGCTCGTGCGACTTCGTCCGCGACTTGGCCGCGCCGCTGCCGATGGCCGTCATCGGCGACATGCTCGGCGTGGCCCCCGAAGACCGCGACACCCTGCTGGCATGGTCCGACGACATGGTGGTGGCGCTGAGCTCGGTGGCCACCGAGGAGTCGCTGCTGGCCGCGGCCACCGCACTGACCGCCTACAACGAGTTCATGGCCGGCTTCGTCGCGCAGCGCAGGCGCGAACCCGCGGACGATCTCGTCAGCGTCCTGATCGCCGCCGACGTCGACGGTCAGCGGCTCACCGACGAGCAGATCTACGCCGAGACGCTGCTGATCCTGATCGGCGGCGACGAGACCACGCGGCACACGCTGTCCGGCGGAACCGCCGAACTGAGCCGCCACCCCGAGCAGTGGCATGCGGTGCGCGACGACCCCGACCTGTTGCCCGGGGCGGTCGAGGAGATGCTGCGCTGGACCTCGCCGATCAAGAACATGTGCCGAACACTGACCGCCGACACCGACTTTCACGGCACGGCGCTGCACCAGGGCGAGAAGATCCTGCTGCTGTTCGAATCGGCCAACTTCGACGAGACGGTCTTCGGTGATCCGGACGTCTTCCGCATCGACCGCAATCCCAACAACCACGTCAGCTTCGGCTTCGGCACCCACTTCTGCCTGGGCAACCAGCTGGCCCGCCTGGAGCTGACGGCGATGACCCGCCGGGTACTGGCTCGGCTACCGGATCTGCGACTGGCCGACGGCGCGGAGTTGCCGCTGCGGCCGGCCAACTTCGTCAGCGGGCTGGAGGCCATGCCCGTCGAATTCACGCCGACCGCACCGGTTTCGCGCTGAGGACTGCGGCGCAGCACCGCCGTGCGGGCGCGTCATGCTGCTCCTGTCCGGCTCCTAGTACTTGAGGGCGTCACCCGCGACCCGCACATCGGCGAACTGTCGCGGGTGATGCGCGGCGTGCACCGGGTGCATGAGCACGGGGTGGCGGCAGTGCGGGCACGTCTCCGGCTGGCGGCGATCCGACGAGACCGTCAGGTGACGGCAACCCGCACACCGGACGACGTACGCCGCGCCGATCCAGTTGAGCAGCCCGAGATAGATGGCGGCGGTGGCCGCGGTGCCGAGCACCACGATGAGGGCAACGGTGAGAACTTCGTAGACCGTCATGTCCGAACCTCCTTTGACGGTATGCATTCACGGTAACTCCGACGAGTTTGCGAATGATGTGGAAAGCCTGTTGGAATGCCGTGCGTGGGGACGCTGGCGACACTTTCGCGGCAATGCTGGCTGTTCGCGGTGGGCTCGGCCTTCTTCGCCGCGGCGACCGTCCCCGGTTTCCCCTCGATCGCCGGTGCGGGTGCCGCCAACTGGCTCTGCTTCATCGGCTCCTGGTTCTTCACCGCTGCGGCCTGGATGCAACTGGTGCTCGCAACGCCGCCCTGGAAGATCGAATGGCTCTCGGCGGCAATCCAATTCGCGGGCACTGTGCTGTTCAACATCAGTACCGGTGCCGCGGTATGGGCGCACGCGACCGGAGTGCGCCGCCACTACGTATGGACGCCGGACGCGTTGGGGTCGGTCGCCTTCCTGGTGAGCGCGGCGCTCGGGGTGGCCGCCGCCACTATCGCGGTGGGGCTGATCGCGCTCGGGTCGCGCGACTGGCAGGCGGAGTGGATCAACATGGTCGGCTCGATCGCGTTCGGGGTCTCCGCGGTGGGTGCATTCGTGCGGCGAACCGGAATCACCGAGGACGCGCTGGTAGCGAACCTGGGAACCTTCTTCGGAGCGCTGTGCTTCCTCGGCGCGGCGCTGCTGGTGCTTCCTCGTTTTCGCAAAAGGGCACCTGCGCTGCGAGAATCAGGGCCGTGAACAACCGAGACTTCCGCAATGTCGCCATCGTGGCGCACGTCGACCACGGCAAGACCACCCTGGTGGACGCCATGTTGCGGCAGTCCGGCGCCCTTACCCACCGTGGTGACGACACCATCGAACGGCTGATGGATTCCGGTGACCTGGAGAAGGAAAAGGGCATCACGATCCTGGCGAAAAACACCGCCGTGCATCGTCATAACCCCGACGGTTCGATGACAGTGATCAACGTCATAGACACCCCCGGTCACGCCGACTTCGGCGGTGAGGTGGAACGCGGCCTGTCCATGGTCGACGGTGTGCTGTTGCTGGTGGACGCCTCCGAGGGTCCGCTGCCGCAGACCCGGTTCGTGCTGCGCAAGGCGCTGGCGGCACACCTGCCGGTGATCCTTGTGGTCAACAAGACCGACCGCCCCGACGCCCGGATCGCCGAGGTCGTCGAGGAAAGCCACGATCTGCTGCTCGACGTCGCGTCCGATCTCGACGAGGAAGCCCAGGCGGCCGCCGAGAAGGCACTGGACCTGCCGACGCTGTACGCCTCGGGACGGGCAGGCATCGCCAGCACCACCCAGCCCGCCAACGGGGAGAACCCTGACGGCGAGAACCTCGATCCGCTGTTCGACGTCCTGCTCGAGCACATTCCGCCGCCGCAGGGCGATCCCGAAGCGCCGCTGCAGGCGCTGGTGACCAACCTGGACGCCTCGGCGTTCCTGGGCCGGCTCGCGCTGATCCGCATCTACAAAGGCCGCCTCAAGAAGGGCCAGCAGGTGGCCTGGATGCGGGAGGTCGACGGCCACCCGGTGATCACGAACGCCAAGATCACCGAGCTGCTCGTCACCGAGGGCGTCGAACGCACCCCGACCGAGGAAGCCGTCGCCGGCGATATCGTCGCGGTGGCCGGCATCCCGGAGATCATGATCGGCGACACCCTGGCCGACCCCGACCACGCGCACGCGCTGCCGCGGATCACCGTCGACGAGCCGGCGATCTCGGTGACCATCGGCACCAACACCTCGCCGCTGGCGGGCAAGGTGTCCGGCCACAAACTCACAGCGCGAATGGTCAAGAGCCGCTTGGACTCCGAACTGGTCGGCAACGTCTCGATCAAGGTCGTCGACGTCGGCCGCCCGGATGCCTGGGAAGTGCAGGGCCGCGGTGAGCTGGCGCTGGCCGTCCTCGTGGAGCAGATGCGCCGCGAAGGATTCGAGTTGACCGTCGGCAAGCCGCAGGTGGTCACCCGCACCATCGACGGCAAGCTGCACGAGCCGTTCGAGGCGATGACCATCGACTGCCCCGAGGAGTTCGTCGGCGCGATCACCCAGCTGATGGCCGGCCGCAAGGGTCGGATGGAAGAGATGGCCAACCACGCGGCGGGATGGGTGCGGATGGACTTCATCGTTCCCAGCCGCGGCCTGATCGGATTCCGCACCGACTTCCTGACGCTGACCCGCGGCACCGGAATCGCCAACGCGGTGTTCGACGGATACCGGCCGTGGGCCGGGGAGATCCGGGCCCGGCACACCGGTTCGCTGGTGAGTGACCGCTCCGGCCAGATCACCCCGTTCGCGATGATCCAACTCGCCGACCGTGGGCAGTTCTTCGTCGAGCCCGGGCAGGAGACCTACGAGGGCCAGGTCGTCGGAATCAACCCGCGCGCCGAGGACCTCGACATCAACATCACCCGCGAGAAGAAGCTCACCAATATGCGGTCCTCCACCGCTGACGTGATGGAGACGCTGGCCCGGCCGCTGGAACTCGGTCTCGAGCAAGCCATGGAGTTCTGCGCCGAGGACGAGTGCGTCGAGGTGACGCCGGAGATCGTGCGGGTGCGCAAGGTCGAGCTGGATGCCACCAGCCGGGCGCGGGCGAAGTCCCGGGCCAAGGCCAGGGGCTGACCTGCGACCTATCGCTACTCTGAGGGGCGTGCCGACCGGACCGCGCAGCCTTCAAGTCCTGGCTGTGCTGCTGTCCGTGCTGGTCACGGCCGCCTGCACGGTGAGCCCGCCACCGGCTCCGCAGAGCACCGAAACGACGAACGTGCCCCCGCCGCCACCGGCCCGGCCCACCCAGATCATCATGGGCATCGACTCGATCGGCGCCGGGTTCAACCCGCACCTGCTCTCTGACCAGTCGCCGGTGAACGCCGCGATCAGTGCGCTGGTTCTGCCCAGTTCGTTTCGCCCGGTCCCGGATCCGGCGACGCCGACCGGCTCCCGCTGGGAGATGGACCCGACGCTGCTGGTCTCGGCCCAGGTGACCAACCAGAACCCGTTCACCGTCACCTACAAGATCCGTCCCGAAGCGTCGTGGACCGACAACGCCCCGATCGCCGCCGACGACTTCTGGTACTTGTGGCGCCAGATGGTCAGCCAGCCCGGCGTTGTCGACCCCGCGGGCTACGACCTGATCACCGGCGTCCAGTCGATCGAGGGTGGGAAGACCGCGGTGGTGACGTTCGCGCAGCCGTACCCGGCATGGCGGGAGCTGTTCAACGACCTGCTGCCCGCGCACATCGTCAAGGATGTGCCGGGCGGGTTCCCGGCCGGCCTGGCCCGTGCGATGCCGGTGACCGCCGGCCAGTTCCGGGTGGACAACATCGACCCCCAGCGCGACGAGATCCTGCTGGCCCGCAACGACCGATTCTGGGGACCACCGGCGCACCCCGACCAGATCCTGTTCCGCCGCGCCGGCGCGCCTGCCGCGCTGGCGGATTCGATCCGCAACGGGGACACCCAGGTGGCGCAGGTGCACGGTGGCGCCGCCGCGTTCGCCCAGCTGTCGGCCATCCCGGATGTGCGTACCGCGCGGATCGTCACTCCGCGGGTCATGCAGCTGACGTTGCGGGCGGGCGAGCCCAAACTGTCGGATCCGGCTGTGCGCAAAGCGATTCTGGGACTGCTGGACGTGGATCTGCTGGCCGCCGTCGGCGCCGGCAGCGACAACACCGTCACCCTGGCGCAGGCGCAGGTACGTTCGCCGAGTGATCCGGGCTACGTGCCCACCGCGCCGCCGGCACTGGGCAAGCAACGGTCGCTGGAACTGCTCGAGCAGGTCGGCTTCCAGATCGACCGGACCCCGACCGAGTCGCCGGTGCCGTCGCCGCCGTCGGCCGGATCACGCACCGAGACCCCGCAGCCGGGCCCGCCGGAGATCACCCGCGGGAGGGTCAGCAAGGACGGCGAGATCCTGTCGCTCGTGATCGGCGTGGCCGCCAACGACCCGACGGCGGTTGCGGTCGCCAATACCGCCGCCGACCAGTTGCGCAGTGTCGGCATCGCCGCGACGGTGCTGGCGCTCGATCCGCCGGTGCTCTATGGGGACGCGCTGGTGAACAACCGCGTCGACGCCATCGTCGGCTGGCACGCCGCGGGCGGTGACCTGGCCACATCGCTGGCCTCGCGCTACGGCTGCCCGGCCTTGGAGGCCACATCCGTTCTGACGGCGGCTCCGACCACCACGGCGGCTCCGACCACCACGGCGGCTCCGACCAGCACGACCGCAAGCCCGTCGTCGACGCCCTCGGCCGGCCCGCCGTCCGCCGCTACCACCACCACCGCGCCGACGAGCCCGCCGCCGGCCCCCGAGTCGGGTGCGCTGGTGCAGGCACCGTCGAACCTGACCGGGATCTGTGATCGCAGCATTCAGCCCAATATCGAAGCGGCTCTTGATGGTTCGGCCAAGATCGACGACGTCATCAACCTGGTCGAGCCGCGGCTGTGGAACATGTCGACTGTCTTGCCGATCCTGCAGGACACCACGATCGTCGCGGTGGGCCCGAGCGTGCAGAACGTCAGCCTCAGCGGAGCGGTGCCGGTCGGCATCGTCGGTGACGCCGGCCGATGGGCGAAAGCAACGCAGTAGGCCGCTGTGCAGTACTCCTACGGGGCCGAGGCGGCCTTGTGCGCGCGCTGGGAACCGGCGACTCCGCCCTTCTTGGCGGTGGAGGGGCCGGTATCGGCGGCCTTGGCGAGGCTGGTCTTCGACGAACTGGCTGCCGTGGCCGGACGCAGTGCCGCGCCGGCCTGCGGCGGCACGGTCGGAATCGGGCGGGTGGTCGCGCCGGGCCCGCCGATGAGGTCGGCGTAGATCGTCGTGCGGCCCTCGTTGATCTGGCTGACGAGGTCGGTGGAGGCGGTGGTGACCGCGTTCTGGATCGGGACTCGACCGGCGGCGAACGCGGCCGCGACGTCACCGGTCTGGGCCAGCGTTCCGGCGAAAACCGTCGTCCCTTTGACCGCGCCGGCCAGCACCGTCAGCGGGCCGGTCACGAACGCCTGGGCGGCGATGTTGACTCCTGACTCGACAGCGTGGTTGTAGGCGGCGAACGCCCGGTCCAGGGTTGCCTGCAGCGCGAATCCGCCGGACGGAGTGCGCGGCGCGAGCAGCAGGCTGAAGGTGTTGGCGATCGGCACCTGAACCGCGAGCAGCGCGGCGCCGAGCGCTTGGGCGACATCGCGACCGGCCTGCAGTGCGCCGATGAACGCGACCGGGCTGCTGATCAGCCCGTTGCCGAGGCCGACCAGCCCCCACCCGGTGAACGGCGCGTACGTCGGGTCGGGCGCCGGGGTGTTCGGTCCCAGGCAGTACGTGGCGCACTGCTGGGTGCTGCCGACCAGGATCGGCGTCGCGGCGAGGATGTCACCGAGCAGGTTGATGCCAATCTGGTACGGGATTGCGCCGAGAGCCGGGACGGACACGTCGGTGAGCTGGATTCGGGGCAGCTGCACAGAGGCGACGGGCGCGCTGTGGCTGAGGATCAGCGGACTGACGGCGATGACGCCGGCCCCCACGACCGCGATGCTGGTCCGATAGAGCGAGTTGACAGCAGCAGGCATTTCTGGCTCCTAGGCCGAGGTGTACCGACCAGGCGAAACTTACCTGACAGCAAACTGAGAAGCGGCGAGTTGGCAGAAGTCGCGGACAGTGCTTGAGCGGTCAATCAGTTCGGCCGGCGTGCACGGCGTCAGCCGTTCGACGAGCCGGCGCCGGAGGAACTGGACGAAGAGTTCTTCGAGCTCCGGGCCGACCCAGCCGTCGAGTGCGTTGTCGTCCCCGTCGTCGTCCCTGTTGTCGTCCCCGTCGTCGCCTTGCTGTCACTGCCGACCTTCGTCGGAGTTGTCGCGTCGGTGCCCGAGTTGCTGGAGTTGGTCGACTTGGTGGTGGTGGGCCGCAGGCTGGCTGCCGTCGGCGTGGTTTCCGGTTTGCGAGCGGAGCCGGCCTTGTTGTTCTGGCTGGACGGCGCCGTTGTCGCGGTATCGGTGGCCGGCTCGCTGGGGGCCGGATTGGCCTCCGTCCCGGCGCCGGCGGTGGCCGCTGCGACCAGATTCTTGAGCGCGGTGGGCGGCGGGATGGCCGGAGGGCGACGTCCGTACAGAACGTCCCTGATGCCGTCGAGAATGATCAGCCCCGGGCCCCAGAATGCGCGGATGGCCGCCTTGACGGTGTCCAGGGCGCCGGCGATGTCGCCGTTGAGCAGATCGAGGGCAGCGGTCACGACGAATTGCGGGACGCGGATGATCACCGCCACCACGGCGTAGGCCGCCTCGACGACTTTTCCGCCAAGATATGAGGTGTCCAAGACCAGGCCGTTGAGCGCCTGCACCACGTCGGAACTGACGACTGACGTGACAAATCCCGTGGTGAATGGGGCAGGAGTGGCGTTTGGCGACTCGACGAAGCCGGAACCTATCGGGTCGGGCCGATAAGCAGTTTGCTCGGGGAGCGCCGCGGCCGTCGACGGCTCGGGGTTGATCGCCGAACTGACCTCGCGGCTGATGCGATCGGCGTCCGCGGCCAATGCGGCCAGGATCTGCGCGAGCGCAGGGCCGATGTCGGAACTCGGCAACTTCGGCGTCAGTGCGCTGAGCAGGGATTTATCGGAAGGGCTGAGCAGATCGGGACTGGTGGACAGCTGCGTGGTGGAGATCTGCATGTCCCTGGATGGAGGCGCGAGGGGGTTGGCCACGACCACAGTCGCCGCCACGAGTGCCACCCCTGTAGTAAGGAATGGCCCCAACGCCCGTCGCATGCCGTCTCCCTAATCCGTGTTTGCGGCACCGGCAAGGAGAACGATACCTGAGAATAGGCTGATAAGGGTAAAGACGCCGCCTGAGAATTTTTTTAAGCGAAAATTCCTGATTGCCGAGGTAGAGGCAGAAATTCCTTGTGAGCCAACCCAATTAGCACACCCCCTTACCTTAAGGGCGGCTGAGGAAATTTGCGTACGCACAGACTGGCTAATTCTGGTGCGTCAGTCCGACGGTGTGCTCGATTTTTCGTAGACCAACCACCGCATCTCGATCGGGCGTTGATCGCGGGGAACGTCGAACACGTCCTGCCCGCTGACCCATTCGCCGTACCAGCTGGTCGGCGGCCACGTCCCGGCCGGCAGATGGTTTTTCTCGTAGTCGTAGACCGACACGTCCGACACCAGTGCCAGAGCAGACCCGGCCAGGGCCGCTGCCATCTGAGGTTGGGTGAAGATCGTCGTATAACACTGCTGGCCCAGCTGGAGTGCCCCGTCATCCGGGGTGTAGTCGCGGTGTGCGACGAAAGCGTTGAACACCAGGCGACCGCCCGGGGCCAGGCAATGGGAGGCCAACTCGAAGACCCCGCGCAGCTGGTCCGTCGACCGGAAATCCGACACCACCTCCGACAGCAAAATCAGGCGGTAGTCGCGGCGCAGATCCTCCAGCGTTGCGAAGATGTCGCGCTCCAACACGCGGACCGGCAGCGACTCGCCCTGCGCGGCCGCCCGGATGCTCTCGGCGAACGACGCCGTCATCTCGACGGCGTCGACCTCATGGCCGCGCCGCGCCAGCGCCAGCGCGTTGCGTCCGGTGCCGGCACCCAGATCCAGGATCGGACACAAACGGGGATCGGCGGCTTCGCCGGCCAGCGCCAACACCCGCGCGTCGGGTTCTGATCCGAACAACGGGGGTTCGCGGGTGGCGATCCAGTTCTCGTATGCACCTTCGACCGTCCACCAGCGGCTCTTGACGTGGTAGTTCAGCACCGTTCCGACCGGGGCCGCATACGAGATGACGATCTCCGAGCGCGGTGACGCGCCGAACGCCTCGGTCAGCTGTTCGTGCAGGATGGCGCGCAGTTCGTCGATCTGCTCGGCGCTGAACTCGCTGCCCAACGCTGCGAACAGGGTGGCGCACATGGTCACGTACGCCTCGAGCAGGCCGGGCACGGCCGGCAGGCTGATCTCACCGGTGGCGACCGAACGCCGGAGCAGCCGACGTGTCATGGCGCTCTGGAGCGAGGGATCGGCGGTCGACGACAGCGGCACGTTCTCCACCTGAGTTCTTCTACCCGATCCGGCGGCGGTTGTCAGTGATCGGTTTGCTCGTTCACCTGAATTTCGCGGCGCCGCTCGAGCAGACCGTTGAGCGCATTGGCGGCATACGCGGCGGCCGCGAAGACGATCAGCAGCCACCAGGGGGGATGGGCCAGCTCCCAGACGAACAGCGCGGCCCAGGTGGGAGCACCCTGAGTGACGGCCAGTACGCCCGCCGCGCAGGCCAGTGACACCGCCGGGACGCTGACAGTCAGCGGTGTCCAGGTGTTGATCGCCACGGCCACCAGCGACCCCATCGCCGCGCCGGTGGCCAGTGCGGGAGTCAGCATGCCGCCGACTGCGCCCGCCCGCAGGAACAGTGCGGTCACCAGCGGCTTGAGCAACAGCAGCGCCCCGGCCGACGCCAGCGTCAGCCCGGAGCCGACGCTCACGGTCAGCACGCTCTTGCCGTTGCCGGGCAGTTCGGGCCACCAGTGCGACAGCACACCCACCAGCAGCCCGGCGGCCGTGATGGCGGGGATCAGCAGCCAGGAGTCGCCGACCCGGTGAGCTTTGGCGTACTGCATCAGCCGGTTGAAGCCCCGGCCCACCGCGAGCGCCAGCGGCGAGAGCAGGACAGCGAATCCGGTCAGCAGATACGACAGCTCGGGATTGGGCCAGTGCAGCGGCACCTCCAGGTGGGTGACCGGCGCGGCCACCGCCACCGCGATGCTGGAGGTGATCATCGCCGTCCCGACAGTGCGCAGGCTCCAGGTGCGCAGCACGATCTGGATGGCGAACAGGGCGCCGCCCATCGGCACGCTGTACACCGCCGCCAAGCCGGCGCCGGCGGCGCAGCCGAGCAGGATCCTGCGATCGCTCTCGGTGAGCGCCCACCTCGAGGTGCCGAGATCGCCGAGCACCGCGGCGAATTGGCGGGGCGCGCCCTCCCGGCCGAGCGACGCGCCGGCGCCCACCAACACCACCTGCAGCAAGGCGTCGAGCGTCAACGCGAGCCGCGGCAACGGTCCGGGAGAATCGATGGCGTCCGACAGCGACGGCACCCGGGTCCGTCGCCGCAGCAGCCACCAGCCGAGGCCGGCCAGCGCGCCGCCGATCGTGGGGCCGACCGCGCGGCGCACCGGACTCGACCCCGTCACCCCGTCCAGCAGGGTCCCGAAGCTGTAGTTGAACGTGAGGTGCTCGACCGCGTGCAGCAGCACAGTGGTCGCGGCGCCGGCGAGCCCCGCCAGCAGCCCGATCGCGGCGACCGCGCAGCCGAACTCCAGGTGGCGCCGGTTCACGCGCCGAATCTATGTCACCCGCGGCGGTAGGGTGGCCGACGTGGCTGAGCAGGAGACCCCGCGGTTGTTGTTCGTGCACGCCCACCCGGACGACGAGACGATGAACAACGCGGTCAGCATTGCGCGCTACGTGCAACGCGGGGCGGAGGTGACCGTCGTCACCTGCACCCTCGGTGAAGAGGGCGAGATCATCGACGACCGCTGGCGACGGCTCGCCGTCGACGAAGCGGATCAGTTGGGCGGCTACCGAATCGGGGAACTGACGACGGCCCTTCAGGCGCTGGGTCTGTCCGGCCCGCGGTTCCTCGGCGGGGCGGGCAGGTGGCGCGACTCGGGCATGCCCGGTACCCCGGCGCGCAAGCACACCAAGTTCGTGGACGCCGACGTCGACGAAGCCGTCGGTCTGCTGGCCGACGTCATCGACGAACTGCGCCCGCACGTCGTCGCCACCTACGACCCCGGCGGCGGCTACGGCCACCCCGACCACGTACAGACCCACAAGATCACCACCGCCGCGGTCGCGGCCGCGACGTGGACGGTGCCGAAGTTCTACTGGGGTGTCATCTGCGCCAGCGCTTTTCGCGACGGCGTCAACGCGCTCGGGCCCGACGACGTGCTGGCCGACTGGATCATGCCGCCCCCCGATGTGGAGTTCGGTTTCCCCGACGACAGGATCACCGCGATCGTCGAGGCGCCCGAGCATGTCGACGCCAAGGTCGGCGCGATCGCCGCACACGCCACCCAGATGCTGGTCGGTCCGACCAGGCGGGCGTTCACGCTGTCCAACAAGCTCGTGCTGCCGGTACTGGCCGCCGAACACTATGTGCTCGTCGAGGGCACGGCGGGTCCGACCAATGAGCGTGGTTGGGAGACCGACCTTCTCGGCGGGCTCGGCTTCGGGCAATAGATCGGTGAAGCCACCCCGAACCCGTGGAACGGCCGACTCGGCCATCCGCACAGCGGTGCTGGCCCTGCTGGCCGTCGACGGCGTCCTCTCGGCTGTCGCCGGCGCGCTGTTCCTGCCGCTCTATCTGGGCACCGTGCCGCTGCCGATCAGCGCGCTGGTCAGCGGTCTGGTGAACCTCGCCCTGGTCTGGGCGGCCGCCTACTGGACGGATTCCGACCGGCTTGCCGCCCTACCGCTGATGACGTGGCTGGTCACGGTCGCCGCGCTGACCCTGGGCGGGCCGGGCGGCGACATTGTCTTCGGCGGCCCGGGCGTGATGGCTTACTCGGTGCTGATCTTCCTGGCGCTGGGCGCTGCGCCGCCCGCGGTGTTCCTCTGGCGGCGCACCCGCTAACTGGCGCTCTTCGCGGCCTTGCTTCGCGCCGAACCGGCCGTCGACTTCTTGGCGCCGGACGTGGTGCCCGACGTGGCGGCGCCGCCCTGCCCTGAGCCCGCGCCGCTGTTCGCCTTGGCGGACCTGTTGGTGCTGACGGCCTTCGGGGGCGGGGCGTTCGTCGATCCGGTGGTGTCGGTGACCGCCTGGGCGGTGACCGTGGTGCCGTCGGATGTGTCGGCCGTCGTGGTGACCGCCTGGGGACGGCCGGAATGGCCGAGGCCGGACTTGGCGGTGGCCGTTTCGGTCTTCTGCTGGACGGCGCCCGCGCTCGCTGCCGCGGCGGGGGTCTTCAGTGCCGCGAAGGGCAGCGGTGGGAGCGGCGGCAGCGGGATGGGGAACCACTGCAGGCTCCAGAAGTACGCGACCTCTTGGGTGCCGACCACGCCCAGGCTGCTGAGGGTGGTCTGGGCGATTGCGGTCAGCCCGTCCCGCCAGACCGTCGGGTTCCAGAAATCATTGACCACCGGATCCAGGAAGTCGTAGACGACGGTGTTGGCCACCGGGACTGTGAAGTTCGGGTACCAGATGTTGATCTGGTCGCTGATGAGATAGCCGAACGGGACCCATCCGAGTAAATACGGACCGAGCTGCAGGGCGAAATAGTTGCCCCAGTAGAGGGCCCACTGATATGCCGCGTCGATCGCGTCCGAGGCGTTGTTGTTGGCCTGCGCCGTCTTGTGAGCTCCGGGCTGGGCAGGGGCGGCAACGACGTCGGGCGCACCGATCGCTGCTGCCGCGGTGTCGACCTGGTTGACCAGCGGCTGGACCGCGGCGGACAGGCGGACAAAGTCCAGCGACATCGCGGTCGGCGCCGACGGCTGGACGGGGGTCAGGGCCACGGCACCGACCACCGCCGCCGCTATTCCAGCGGTCAGATATGAACGGACGGACACGGTCATGGCGAACCCCCTGCTCCAGGCACAGCTAATACTGACAATCTACGTTGCGCGCGCGTAAGTGTTACAGATTTTCCGGCCGTGTCCCGGTCACTGAGCGGGGCCGACGGGCAAGGCCGCGCGGCCGCGTGCGAGGACTACTGTGTGCAGCATGTCAGTCGCCGAAGTTTCAGATTGTGGGACGTGCGGATGATTTCTCTGCTGCCGACGGTTACCGGGGAGTGGCCCTGAACTCGCAGCCAAGTAGCCCGTTGCCCACACCGGTGGTTCCGCAGCGGACTGATGCTCCGTCGCCCGCTGCGCTCAGACGCGTCCTGCGTCGCGCGCGGGACGGTGTCGCCCTCAACGTCGACGAGGCGGCGATCGCCATGACCGCCCGCGGTGACGACCTCGCCGACTTGTGCGCAAGCGCGGCCCGGGTTCGTGACGCCGGCCTGGATTCCGCAGGCCGCCGGGGCCCGGGTGGGCGCCTACCGGTCACCTATTCGCGCAAGGTGTTCATCCCGGTGACCCATCTGTGCCGCGACACCTGCCATTACTGCACCTTCGTGACGGTGCCGGGCAAGCTGCGTGCCGAGGGCAAGGGCATGTTCATGGAGCCCGACGAGATTCTCGACGTGGCCCGTCGAGGCGCGGAATTGGGTTGCAAGGAAGCTCTTTTCACTCTCGGTGACCGTCCTGAGGCCCGTTGGGACGAGGCTAAGCAGTGGTTGGACGAGCGCGGCTACGACTCCACCCTCGATTACGTGCGCGCTATGGCGATCCGGGTGCTCGAAGAGACCGGCCTGCTGCCGCACCTGAACCCCGGGGTGATGAGCTGGACCGAGCTGTCGCGGCTCAAGCCGGTCGCGCCCTCGATGGGCATGATGCTCGAGACCACGTCGCGGCGGTTGTTCGAGACCAAGGGGTTGGCGCATTACGGCAGCCCGGACAAAGATCCCGCAGTGCGGCTGCGCACGCTGGACGACGCCGGCCGGCTGTCGATCCCGTTCACCACCGGGCTTCTCGTCGGTATCGGTGAGACGCTGACCGAGCGCGCCGAGACCATGCACGCGATCCGGCGTTCGCACAAGGAGTTCGGGCACGTTCAGGAAGTGATCGTGCAGAACTTCCGGGCCAAGGACCACACCGCGATGGCGGCGGTACCCGATGCGGGCATCGAGGACTTCCTGGCCACCATCGCCGTCAGTCGCCTGGTGCTCGGCCCGAAGATGCGCATTCAGGCGCCGCCGAATCTGGTGTCGCGGGAGGAATGCCTGGCGCTGGTCGGGGCCGGTGTCGACGACTGGGGTGGGGTGTCGCCGCTGACGCCCGATCACGTCAACCCGGAGCGGCCGTGGCCCGCTCTGGACGAGCTGGCGGACGTGACTGCCGCGGCGGGTTATGAACTGGTGGAACGCCTTACGGCGCAGCCGTCGTACGTGCAGGCGGGTGCGGCGTGGATCGATCCGCGGGTGCGCGGACATGTGGATGCGCTTGCCGATCCGGACACCGGATGGGCGCTGGACACCAACCCGGTGGGCCGGCCCTGGCAAGAGCCCGACGAGGCGTCGGAGTCCTTGGGTCGCACCGATCTTCACTCGGCCATCGACACCGAGGGGCGGCTGACCGAGACCCGCAGCGATCTCGGTAGCGCGTTCGGGGACTGGGAGTCCATCCGGGAGAAGGTCTCCGAGTTGGCGGCCCGCGCGCCCGAGCGCATCGACACCGATGTGCTGGCGGCGCTGCGTTCGGCCGAGCGCGACCCGGGCGGCTGCAGCGACGACGAATACCTGGCTTTGGCCACCGCCGACGGTCCGGCGATGGATGCGGTTGCCGCCCTTGCTGATTCGCTTCGCCGCGACGCGGTGGGTGATGACGTGACGTTCGTGGTGAACCGGAACATCAACTTCACCAACATCTGCTACACCGGCTGCCGGTTCTGCGCGTTCGCTCAGCGCAAGGGCGACGCCGACGCGTACTCGCTGTCCACCTCTGAGGTCGCCGACCGGGCCTGGGAAGCGCACGTCGCCGGAGCCACCGAGGTCTGCATGCAGGGCGGGATCGACCCCGAACTGCCGGTCACCGGCTACGCCGATCTGGTCCGGGCGGTCAAGGCGCGGGTGCCGTCGATGCACGTCCATGCGTTCTCGCCGATGGAGATCGCCAACGGGGTGACCCGCAGCGGCCTCTCGGTGCGCGAATGGCTGACCTCGCTGCGTGAGGCCGGGCTCGGGTCCATTCCCGGCACCGCCGCGGAGATCCTCGACGACGAGGTGCGCTGGGTGCTGACCAAAGGCAAGCTGCCCACCTCGGAGTGGATCGACGTGGTGACCACCGCGCACGAGGTGGGGCTGCGCTCGAGCTCGACGATGATGTACGGCCACGTCGACACCCCCAAGCACTGGGTGGGACACCTCAACGTGCTGCGGGGCATCCAGGACCGCACCGGTGGGTTCACCGAGTTCGTTCCGCTGCCGTTCGTGCACCAGTCATCGCCGCTGTACCTGGCGGGCGGTGCTCGCCCGGGGCCGACGCACCGGGACAACCGCGCGGTGCATGCCCTGGCGCGGATCATGCTGCACGGCCGGATCTCTCACATCCAGACGTCGTGGGTCAAGCTCGGGGTCGAGCGCACGCAGGTGATGCTGCAGGGTGGCGCCAACGACCTGGGCGGCACGCTGATGGAGGAGACCATCTCGCGGATGGCGGGCTCGGAGAACGGCTCGGCGAAGTCGGCGGAAGAGTTGATGGCCATCGCCGCCGGTATCGGTCGTCCGGCGCGTCAGCGCACGACGACCTACACCGACCTTGCGGCCTGAGGACTGAGGTACTCCGGCTGCCGAATCACCGACGGTGTCGGCACGGTCTCTGCGGGTATAGGTCGCTAATATACGAAACGTCTAGTATCAGTAACCACTCGCAACACCTGTGCCGACCGGCACTCCGATGGGCGACAAGTTAGGGCACACTGAGTCGGCTATCCGGTGACCGGCATCGGATACTAGGCGTTCCCAGCGGCCCCGCAGACATACAGCCACCCCGAATAGAGCAGACCGAGGAGAACCTCAAGTGACGTACACGATCGCCGAGCCCTGCGTCGACATCAAGGACAAGGCATGTATCGAAGAGTGCCCGGTCGACTGCATTTATGAGGGTGCGCGCATGCTGTACATCCACCCCGACGAGTGCGTCGACTGCGGCGCGTGCGAGCCGGTCTGCCCCGTCGAGGCGATCTACTACGAGGACGACGTCCCGGATCAGTGGGCCTCCTACACCCAGATCAACGCCGACTTCTTCGCCGAGCTGGGTTCGCCGGGCGGTGCCTCCAAGGTCGGCCAGACCGACAACGACCCGCAGGTGGTCAAGGACCTGCCTCCGAAGGAAGAGGCCTGACGGCTGCCGTCCCGTTGCGCGCGGCGTCGTCCGGTATGGGCTGATGTCTGATTCGCCTGCTCCTCCTCGCTACGCTCGGCATCCTCGCTCGGCGGTGCTGCCGGTTTTCCCGTGGGACACCCTTGCTGAGGTGACGGCCACCGCGCGGGCTCACCCGGGTGGCATCGTCGACCTTTCGGTGGGCACACCCGTCGATCCGGTGGCGCCGGTGATCCGGGAGGCATTGGCTGCGGCGAGTTCGGCGCCGGGATATCCGACGACGGCGGGAACGCCCGCGCTGCGGGCCTCCGCGGTGGCCGCGCTGCACCGGCGCTACGGCATCACCGGCCTGCCGGAGCACGCCGTCCTCCCGGTGATCGGCACCAAGGAACTGATCGCGTGGCTGCCGACTCTGCTGGGTCTGGGCGCCGACGATCTGGTGGTCGTTCCGGAGCTGGCCTATCCGACGTATGACGTGGCGGCGCGGCTGGCGTACGCCCGGGTGATCCCGGCGGACTCGGTGACCCAGCTCGGACCCGAGTCGCCCGCGGTGCTGTTCATCAACTCGCCGAGCAACCCGACCGGCAAGGTCCTGGGCCGCGACCACCTGCGCAAGGTCGTCGAATGGGCCCGCGAACGCGGCACGCTCGTGGTGTCCGACGAGTGCTATCTGGGCCTGGCATGGGAGGAGGAGCCGACGTCAGTTCTGCACCCGTCGGTCAGCGACGGCGACCACACCGGGCTGCTGGCGGTGCACTCGCTGTCGAAGAGCTCGTCGCTGGCGGGGTATCGCGCCGGGTTCGTCGCCGGCGACCCCTATGTGGTCGCCGAGCTGCTCGCGGTGCGCAAGCATGCCGGGATGATGGTTCCGGGGCCGGTTCAGGCGGCCATGGTGGTCGCGCTCGACGACGATGCCCATGAAATAGAGCAGCGGCAACGCTATGCGCGCCGCCGCGATGTCATGCTGGCCGCGATGCGGTCGGCGGGTTTCACCGTCGACCACTCCGAGGCCGGTCTGTATCTCTGGGCCACCCGCGGTGAGCCGTGCCGGACGACGCTGGCGTGGCTGGCCGAGCGTGGCATCCTCGTCGCCCCCGGGGAGTTCTACGGGGCTCGTGGTTCACAGCACGTTCGGGTGGCTCTGACCGCGACGGACGAACGGATCGCCGCCGCGGCGGAGCGGCTGGCCTGAGCCAGCCGCCCCAGCCCAAGCGGGGGTCAGAAACGCATTGTCAGTTCATGTTCCAGGGTTCGCCGTAGGTGGTGACGCTGTCGCCGGCCTTGGAGATCAGGCGGGCGAAGGGGCGCAGAAGCACGCCGCCGGCAGCACCGGTGACGGTGCCGTGGGCGTTGGCCACCGCGACCGAGCCGTTGGGGCCTGTGACGTCGACGGAGAACGTGGCGACTTCCTGGATACCGGGGCCGTTGCCCAGGTCGGCGGAGATCGACACACCCGGGAACAGGTTCGGGGTGATCACCGAACCCAGCGGGTTGAAGTTCGTCGGCGAGATGCTCGCGTCGTCGATCAGGATGTTGGGTGTGGTGTAGCTGAAGTTGATGCCCACACCCAGCGACCACGGGAAGCCCACCTGATAGCCCAGCTCCAAGGTGCCCGCGAACTGGTCGGCACCCGGGCCGACCACGCTGTAGACAGCCTTGCCGGAGTGGAACCACTCCCGGGTCAGCCGGTTGCGGTCCAACGGGAACACACCGTTGAGGAAGGTGTCCCACTGCTGCACCGTCATCGTCCGGCCACCGCCGTCGACCAGACTCAGCTCATTATCCAAACCTGCGTGCGAGGTGCCCGTCCCGACGAACAACGCCGCGACGGCAGCGATCATCGCCACCAGCACTCGACCCATGTATTTCATCCTGACCCCTTGTGCTCAGTGGTTCGACGGTGATCGGGGGGCCCGGTTCACCGAGGTTCTGGCGCCGTGACGAGCTTCACAGCCAGTCATGACAAAAGCCTCATCGGCAACAGATGCAACAGTGTTACCGGGATGGTCAAAAAATTTCCGCTAACGCGGCGCGGCTGTTTGACTGCTCTGATCACGCGGTCGCCCGCAGGCTCAACGAAAGTAATAGCCGGACGTCGGGATCGCTCAGCGAAGTGGAAAGTGCCTGCTCGAGGCGGCGCGCCCGGTAGCGCACCGTGTTCGGATGAACATGAAGCGCCGCTGCAGCCGCCCCCACATCGCCGAAACAGTCCAGGTAGACCCGCAGGGTCTCGGCCGACGTCGGGTCGGCCTCTCGCAGGGCGCGCACCCGCGGATCGATCAGCCGCTCGTCGGCGGCCACGAGCGTGACGATCTCGTCGAGCAGCACCGTGGTGCGTGCCTCGGCCAGCGTGGTCACCTTGCCGAACACCGGATGACGCTGGGCGCTGTCGAAGACGCGGTCGATCTCGCGGCGGGCACCGGCGACAGCGGCCAGCCCGGCGATCGGGGCGGCGATCACCGCGTGCAGGTCCAGTCCGAGCTCGGCGTGCAGCGTGCCGATGGTGCCGCGGACCCAGGACACCACCGCGGCGGTGCGCCCGGAGTCCGGCAGCACGACGTAGACCCGCGAACCGCCGGTGGCCACCTGCGCGTCGGGGCGGAAAGCGCTGGCGCTCAACGCCAGAACGTCGGGCAGCCGAGGGTCGGCGCCGGTGGTGACGAAGCCGATCACCGCAGCGCGGCCGTCGAGGGGGACGCACAGTTCGCGGGCTACCCCGGCCAGGTCGACCCCGTCGGGGTCGGCCAGCCCGAGCAGTTGCTGTACGGCCAGCAGGTGCGCCGACGGCCGTGCGGCCAGTCGCGCCATGATCCGCGCGGCCAGCACCGCTGCGCCGCGCAACACCTCGTCGGCGTCGTCGGCCAGCGGTCGGGTGCCCTGCTGTACCCAGATGGTGCCGTCGAATACCGGCGGCCCGTCCTGGTGATGGATGCCGATCGCCAGCCGCGGCCGCAAGCCCAGCTCGGGCCGCTCCTCGATCGCCACCACCTCGGGGCCTGCGCGCAACCGATCGAAGATGCCCCACTGGGCGATCCATCGCAGATGTTCCGGCGGTCCGGCCCGGCCCAGAATGGACAGTCGACGCAGCTCGTCGGCCTCGTCGTTGGACGCCGAATAGGCCAGCACGTGCGACTGCGCGTCCTCGATGCTGACCATGCCGTGTGTGCGGTCGGCGATCGACTGCGCCAGCGCGAAAAGATCCGTACCTGAATCGGTGAGCGAGTCGGTGCGACGGTGCTCGAAGACGTGGTTGACCAGGCGGTACAGCCGTTCCCAGCGAGCTTTCGGTTCGACGGCGACGACAGCGGTACCGGCGGCGACGGCCCGGGCGAGGACCGCGTCGGACGGCTCCTTGGCGAAGATCGCCGCGGGGGAGCCGTGCGCGGCGACCTGCCGGTCCAGCCATCGCACCGCGTCAGTGTCGGAGATGCCGAGAAGGAAGAACACGTCTGCAGAGCCGGTGCTGACCGCGAGGCCCAGCCGCACGTCGTCCGCGTCGATCAGTGCCGCCGAGCGGACCGGCCGGTCCAGGCCCCGGGGTGCCTCGACGAGCCGCACCAACGTCGCATCCAGGGCCAACACCAGCTGACCCAGGCTGACACCGGCCGCCCGCATATTGGCCGATGCTACTAGTAGATCGCCGAAGTCTTGGCGGATCAGCCAACAGTTTGGCGTGCGTCGAGAGTCATTCTGGGGTCATGGACGCCCGCACCGATGTTCCCGCGCCGGCCAACGAGCCGGTCCACGACTATGCGCCAGGATCTTCCGAACGAGACCGCCTCACCGTGGCCCTGCACGAGCTCTCCGCCAACCCCGTCGACCTGCCGCACGTGATCGGCGGCGCTCACCGCCTCGGCGAGGGCGATCGCATCGACGTGGTCCAACCCCACCGGCACAGCTCCCGGCTGGGCACGCTGACCAACGGCACGGCCGCCGACGCCACCGGCGCGGTCGAGGCTGCGATGACCGCCAAACACGACTGGGCTGCCGCCGGGTTCGACGAACGGGCCGCGGTGTTCCTGCGTGCCGCCGACCTGCTGGCAGGCCCGTGGCGGGAGAAGATCGCCGCTGCCACCATGCTGGGCCAGTCCAAGACCGCCTACCAGGCCGAGATCGACGCCCCCTGCGAGCTGGTCGACTTCTGGCGCTTCAATGTGGCCTTCGCCCGACAGATCCTGGCCCAGCAGCCGATCAGCGGTCCAGGGGTATGGAACCGCACCGACTACCGCCCCCTGGACGGCTTCGTGTACGCCGTCACCCCGTTCAACTTCACCGCTATTGCCGCCAACCTGCCGACGGCGCCTGCGCTGATGGGCAACACCGTGGTGTGGAAGCCGTCGATCACCCAGACCTTCGCGGCGTATCTGACAATGCAGTTGCTCGAAGCCGCCGGCCTGCCGCCGGGCGTGATCAATCTCGTCACCGGGGACGGGTTCGCGGTCTCCGACGTGGTGCTGGCCGACCGGCGGCTGTCCGGTATCCACTTCACCGGATCGACCGCCACCTTCCAGCACCTGTGGCGTGAGGTCGGCACCCGCATCGCCGACTACGACAGCTATCCGCGGCTGGTGGGCGAGACCGGCGGTAAGGACTTCATCGTCGCGCACCGCTCGGCCGATCCGGATGCGTTGCGCACCGCGCTGATTCGCGGGGCATTCGACTATCAGGGCCAGAAGTGTTCGGCCGCTTCGCGGGCATTCATCCCGCGCTCGGTGTGGCAGACCATGGGCGACGACTTCCTCGGCGCCACCGAGGCGCTGACCTACGGCGACGTCACCGACCTGTCGAACTACGGCGGGGCCGTGATCGACGCCCGCGCGTTCGCCAAGATATCGCGGGCTTTGGAACGAGCGAAGTGCGGGCCTCATATCACCGTCGCCGTCGGTGGTGAATGTGACGACAGCGAAGGCTATTTCGTGCGTCCGTCCGTTCTGTTGTCCGACGATCCGACCGACGAGGCCTTCTCTACCGAGTACTTTGGCCCGATCTTGGCGATCCATGTCTATCCCGACGACGAATTCGATTCGGTTCTCGACGTCGTCGACGGCGGCTCCCGCTATGCGCTCACCGGCGCGGTGATCGCCGACGACCGGGCCGCTGTGCAGACCGCCGCCGAGCGACTGCGATTCGCCGCGGGCAACTTCTATGTCAACGACAAGCCGACCGGTGCGGTCGTCGGCCAGCAGCCGTTCGGCGGATCGCGGGCCTCAGGCACCAACGACAAGGCGGGTTCACCGCTCAACCTGCTGCGCTGGACCTCGGCACGGTCAATCAAGGAGACCTTCGTTCCGCCCACCGATCACACCTATCCGCACATGGGAGTGGACTGATGAGTACGTTCACCCGGGTCGCCCGGCCGGCCATCCTGGCCGCCGGCCGCTCGAATCGGTTGCGGCACAGCGCCGAGCGCCTGCCGATCGCGCGTGACGTGGTCGGCCGGTTCGTACCAGGGGAGACGACGGACGACGCACTGGCCGCGGCCGGCGCGCTGCGTGACTCGAGACGGCTGGTCAGTATCGACTACCTCGGTGAGGACGTCACCGACACCGACGCGGCCGAGGCCACCGTCAAGGCCTACCTCGACCTACTCGACGCGCTCGGCGCCCGATCCGAAAATGCGGCCATCGTCCGCCCGCTGGAGGTCTCGCTCAAACTGTCCGCGCTCGGCCAGGCACTTCCCAAGGACGGCGACAAGATCGCATTCGAGAACGCGCATACGATCTGCCAACGGGCGCAGCAGGTCGGCGTCTGGGTCACCGTCGACGCCGAGGATCACACCACCACCGACTCGACGTTGTCGATCGTGCGCGAGCTGCGCATCGAATTCGATTGGCTGGGAACTGTTTTGCAGGCTTACCTCAAGCGAAGCGAGACCGACTGCGCAGAATTCGCGGCAGTCGGCGCGCGGATCCGGCTGTGCAAGGGCGCCTACGACGAACCGGCGTCGGTGGCCTATCGGGACGCCGCCGGGGTCACCGGGTCCTACCTGCGCTGTTTGCGTACGCTGATGGCCGGTAACGGATATCCGATGGTCGCATCGCATGATCCCGCGGTCATCGTGGCCGCCACGGAGATGGCGAACGAATTCGGCCGGGGTACAGACCGTTTCGAGTACCAGATGCTCTATGGCATCCGGGACGGCGAGCAGCGTCGGCTCGCAGCGGAGGGCAACCAGGTTCGGGTGTACCTGCCGTTCGGCACGCAGTGGTACGGGTACTTCGTGCGCCGACTTGCCGAGCGCCCGGCCAACCTGATGTTCTTTCTACGAGCCCTGACCCACCGCTGATCCCCGGGTCCTGCGCTCGAGCCCGCCGGACGATAGAGAGACACCAACCTGAGCGCACTCGACGCCATCACCTTGCTGATCGCCGGTGTGCTCGGTGGATTGACGGGCAGCATCGCCGGGCTGGCTTCGGTGGCCACCTACCCGGCCCTGCTGGCGATAGGGTTGCCGCCGGTGACGGCGAATGTGACCAACACGGTGGCCCTGGTGTTCAACGGCATCGGCTCGGCGTGGGGATCCCGGCCCGAACTGGTCGGACAAGGACGCTTCATCACCCGAATGGCGCCGGTGACCCTCACGGGCGGGGCGGCCGGCGCGGTACTGCTGCTGACCACCCCGGCCGACGCTTTCGAGAAGGTGGTTCCGATCCTGCTCGCGCTGGGCTCGGTGGCGATCGTCGCTCCGCGCGGCACACCCCATCCCGGGCGCCGGCGCCGACTCGTTGTGCTCGCCGAGGGCGTCGCGATCTTCGGAATCGCCCTGTACGGCGGCTATTTCGGTGCCGCGGCCGGCGTGCTGCTCCTGGCGTTGCTGCTCAACGCCGGGGCCGACAGCCTCGCCCACGCCAATGCCGCCAAGAACATCCTGCTCGGGCTGGCCAACACCGTTGCCGCGGTGCTGTTCGCGTTCCTCGCGCCGGTGCACTGGCTCGCGGTCATCCCGCTGGGCGCCGGCTGCCTGATCGGATCCCGGCTGGGACCCGTCGTGGTCCGGCACGCACCGGGCACCCCGCTGCGCATCCTCATCGGCGTCGCGGGCCTGGTGCTCGCGGTCAAACTCGGTTTCGACGCCTACTGACCGGCGACACCGACACCAGCAGGACGCCCACGGCGAAGGCGATGGTGACGGCAAGGGGGAACCGGCCGCCGGGGGCGAAGCCGAGTGAGGCGAACACGGAGATGGTCAGCGCAATCGTCACGGTGCCCGCGAACAACAGCACCTCGCCGAGCCGGTACGGGATGGGCAGCCCAACCGTCGGCAGCGGCGCCGAGAACAACCGGCGGCCCCACCACAGCAACAGCAGCTCGACCGCCGTCACCACGGCCAGGATCGCCACCCACTCCAGCCGGAACCACCACCAGGCCGCCGTGCCGAGGGTCGGTTGCGGCAGCAGCCCGGTGGGATAGCCGGCCACCGCCACGATCACCACCGGGACCATATGCCACAGGTAAAGGGCCATCACGTTGTCGTTGGCGACGGTCAGAACACGCTGCGTACGAACGGACTTCACCATCCGGTTCACCGTGGGCGCCATGGCCAGCGCCACACCGGCCTGGACCCCGCCGAGCGCCAGAAGCGCCAGGTTGGGCGGTCCGGTGTTGTTCACGGCCGCACCGGGGACCCCGATCATGCTGACCGGATAGGGCCCGACGGTGACCGCCAGCGCCAGCACGATCGCCGACAGAACAGCCACCGCGATCGCCGCACGACGGCACAGTGTGCCGTCGTGCCAAGCGATGCCGAGCTGGTAGAGCACCCCCCAGACCAGCAGATGGTTCAACCAGCCGACGTAGGGCAGGTGAGTGCCGATGGCCGCCACATCGACCGCCGCGACGGCGAGCGTCATCACGAACGGCACCCACTTGCCCCAGCGCCGGTGCGCGGCCACCGCGACCGGGGTCAGCGCGACCACCACCACATAGATGCCCAGGAACCACAGATGCATGGCGACCGCCCAGGCGCCGAAGTCGAGCTCTGAGCCCGGCACCCCGAGCCGGCCGAGAACAGCCACGACCAGTAGGGCGAACACGACGTAGACCACGGTCGGCCCCAGCGGGCGGACCAGTCGCCGCCGCAGCCACGCCTGTCTGGACTCGTCGGAGGAGCGCTGGGTCCACGACACCGCGCTCGCGTAGCCGGCCACCACGAAGAACACCGGGACGACCTGGAAGATCCACGTCAACCACTGCGTCCACGGCATGTCGACCAATGGGTTCTCTCGCCAGAACCCGCCGTCGGAGAAGGTCAGCGCCGCCGCGATCCAGTGCCCGATGACGACGAACACCAGGGCGACCACCCGGTAGAGGTCCAAAGCATGGTTACGCGCCGCCGTCGTCGTGGTCGCCGTGTCGGTCACGTTATCCATTGTGCGGGCGACGGGGTCCAGGGTCAGGCGGGCACTGCCGAAACGGGCATGACGACGCTGCCGCGGCAGGGTCCCGACGCGATGTCGGTGTGCCACGTGCCGCGCAGGGATCCGTCGGGCTGCGGGGTGTAGAACGCCCACGAGGTGGCCGGGCTCCATTGCTTCTGGTAGCCGTCACCGAGGAAGCAGTCCCACACCCAGTCGTAGGTGGTGGCCCACTCGGCACCGTTCCAGGTGTAGCGCGTCGGCTGGGGGATCGTCGGGTTACTCGGCGCAGGACCGTCGACGACGGTGGCCACGCAGGCGCCACCCGAGCAGGCTGTCGTCAGGGTGAACACCGCGCCGAAGTCGTTCTCCTTCTGACGAGTGGCCGGGCTGGTGCCCGCCTTCTGCGAGGCGTAGGTCGTCATCTGATAGCGCCCGTTCCAGGCCAGCGGCTGTCCGTGCGCCGAGGCGGGGGACACCAGTCCTGCGGCGCATATCGTCGCGGCGGCCACCAGCGTGGTACCCCAACTTTGGCGGCTCATGACTCCTCGGAACGTCGTTGCGAGTTATCAGCGTAGCCGTCAGAAAATCTCACCTGCCACATCTGCCCCACGCGTGCCGGTCACGATTAGGCCTCGAAACGCTCCTTGAGCAGCAGTTGCGCATACGCCGCGAGCGACTGGGCATCGGTGATCTCGCCCGTCCGGACCATCTCCTCGAACCGACGGCGCTCGAACCATTCGAAATGCATGTCCTGCTCTTCGTGCTCGCGGTCGGGCTCGCCCTCGGTGACATCGGCGGCCAGGAACACCCAGCCCCGCTGGCTCATGATCCCGGGTGCGACGTCGAGACGGCCGAGCAATATCAGCGAGCCAGCCGTCAGCCCTGTCTCCTCGCGTAGTTCGCGGGCCGCCAGATCGGCCGGTTCGATGTCGGGCTCCCCGGGGACGGTGCCCATGGGGAACTCCCAGCGACGGGCTCCCATCGGATAGCGATACTGCTCGACCATCGCGAGTCGGTCGCCGTCGACTGCGATGATCACCGCATAGTCGGGCCGGTCGACGACGCCGTGAATGCCGGTGGAGCCGTCCGGCCGTTCAACGGTGTCCTCACGCACCGACATCCAGCGGTTGCGGTACACCTCGCGCGATGAGAGCTGGGTGATGGGCTTCACCCGCCCAGTATGTTCGGTAGCGTCGGCGGCGTGCTGCTGGCCTCCCTGAATCCCGCCACCGTCGCCGCCGGAGCCGACATCGGCGACGCCGTGCGGATCGACGGCGCCGTGTTGTCCCGCAGTGACCTCGTCGGGGCAGCCACGTCGGTCGCCGAGCGCATCGGCGGTGCCCGTCAGGTCGCCGTGCTGGCCACCCCCACCGCCGCCACCGTGCTTGCTGTCACCGGCTGCCTGATCGCCGGCGTCCCTTTCGTGCCGGTGCCCGCCGACGTCGGGGTCGCCGAACGCGCGCACATTCTCACCGACTCCGGCGCCCAGGCCTGGCTGGGGGAGTCACCCGCCGATCTCGGTGGCCTGCCGCATGTTCCGGTTCGGCTGCACGCACGGTCATGGCACCGCTACGCCGAGCCTGCGCCGTCAAGCACTGCGATGGTCATGTATACCTCCGGCACGACCGGGCTGCCCAAAGGCGTGCCGATCAGCAGGCGTGCCATCGCGGCCCAGATCGACGCGCTGGTCCAGGCCTGGCAGTGGACCCCCGACGACACTCTCGTGCACGGGTTGCCGCTGTTCCACGTACACGGCCTGATCCTGGGGCTGCTCGGATCGCTACGAGTGGGAAATCGCTTCGTGCACACCGGAAAACCGACCCCGGCCGGTTATGCGGCCGCCGGTGGCAGCCTGTACTTCGGCGTGCCGACGGTGTGGTCGCGGGTGGTGGCCGACGCCGGCGCCGCCACCGCGCTGGCCTCGGCACGGTTGCTGGTGTCCGGAAGCGCTCCGCTCCCGGTGCCGGTGTTCACCCAGTTGACCGAACTGACCGGCCGGCCACCTGTCGAGCGGTACGGCAGCACCGAATCGCTGATCACGCTGAGCACCCGTGCCGACGGTGAACGACGGCCCGGCTGGGTTGGCTTGCCGCTCAACGGAGTCCAGACCCGGTTGGTGCACGAGGACGGTTCGATCGCGCCGCACGACGGCGAGACCATCGGCAGCCTCCACCTCAAGGCTCCGACGGTGTTCGAGGGCTACCTCAACCGGCCCGATGCCACCGCAGAGGCGTTCGACGCCGACGGGTGGTATCGCACCGGCGATGCCGCCGTGATCGGCGGCGATGATATGCACCGCATCGTCGGGCGGGAATCGGTGGACCTGATCAAGTCCGGTGGCTTCCGGGTCGGCGCGGGTGAGGTCGAGACGGTGCTGCTCGGCCACCCGGGCGTCGAGGAGGTCGCGGTGGTGGGCCTGCCCGACACCGATCTCGGCCAGCGGATCGTTGCGTTCGTGGTCGGCGATGCCAACCCTGAGGACCTGATCACCTTTGTCGCCGAGCAACTTTCGGTGCACAAGCGGCCACGGGAAGTGCGGTTGGTCGAATCGCTGCCGCGCAACGCGATGGGCAAGGTCGTCAAGAAGGAGCTGATGAAATGACGCTCCGGTTCAGCGAAGTCTGCATCGACGCCCACGACATCCACGCGCTGTCCGCGTGGTGGTCGGCGGTGCTGGGCTGGGCCGCCGAGCCGACCGAGGACGGCGATGTGGCTCTGCGCGCCCCCGCCGGCGCCGGGCCCGACTGGCTGTTCCTGGCGGTGCCTGACGACAAGGTGGTCAAGAACCGCATCCACTTCGACTTCACACCCGACGACCAGCAGGCCGAGGTCGACCGAGTGCTCGGCCTCGGCGCGCGCCACGTGGACATCGGCCAGGGCGAGCAGAGCTGGGTGGTGCTGGCCGACCCCGAGGGCAACGAGTTCTGCATTCTCTCGGCGAATTAGCCCTCGCTGCGTAGGGTTTCAGCGCCGGAAGGCCGCGGCTATCTCGGCGACACGCGGATCCGCGCGGAGCTCCTCGATGGTCTCGGCCAATGGCAGTCGCCAGTTCGGGTACTCGTCGATCGTGCCGGGCAGGTTCGGCTGCCGGAGCTCACCGATGACGTCGTAGGGCGAGATCAGTTTCAGCCGGCTCGGCGTCTTCGTCAGGAAGCGGTGCATCGCAACGATGATCGCCTTCTCGTCTGGCTCCGGCTCATCAAGCAGTCCTTCGGAGCGGAGCAGGGTCAGCCATTCGGCACGCTCCTTGTGCGCATCAGCCTCTTCGGCCGGGACGTCGTCGAGCAGCCCCAGCTCGGCGCGGGCGCGGACGTGTTCGCCGTGGAGAAACCCTGCGGCGGTGGGCAGGTCATGGGTGGACAGACTGGCCGCCGCCCGTTCCGGCCACGCCGTCGATGCCAGCAGCGGCTGGTCCGGGTCAGCCTCGTCGCGGGTGAACCACGAGACCGCCGAGCCGAGCATCCCGTTGGCTGCCAACGCCTCGGTGACCTCCGGTTCGACGGTGCCCAGGTCTTCCCCGACGACGACCGCACCGGCCCGATGTGCCTCCAGGGCGAGAAC
Organism: Mycolicibacterium aromaticivorans JS19b1 = JCM 16368; assembly: GCF_000559085.1. Classification (NCBI taxonomy): domain Bacteria; kingdom Bacillati; phylum Actinomycetota; class Actinomycetes; order Mycobacteriales; family Mycobacteriaceae; genus Mycobacterium; species Mycolicibacterium aromaticivorans. Next base: position 3,898,777 of record NZ_JALN02000001.1, read on the forward strand.
CGCGAGCATGACGTCGGCGTCGTAGTGGACGTAGGTACCGCGGTCCGGCGTGTCGCCGGGCGGAATCCACCACAGCCGCCACAGCCCGGCGACATGGTCGATGCGCAGACCGTCCGCGTGAGTCAGGATGGCGCGCAACATGTCCCGCAGTGCCGCGTACCCGGTGGCGGCCAGTCGGTCGGGACGCCACGGCGGCAGACCCCAGTCCTGGCCGCGCGGGGTGAAGTTGTCCGGCGGCGCGCCGACGCTCACGCCACCGGCCAGCACATCGGCCAGCGCCCATGCGTCCGCGCCGTCGGCGTCCACACCGACGGGCAGGTCGTGCAGCACACCGAGGGCCATTCCGGTGGTTCGTCCGGCCGCACGTATCGCGGCCAACTGCTCGGCGCACTGTTGCTGCACCCAGGCGTGAAAGTCGATGCGCGACGCCAACTCCCGGCGGGCAGCCACGACAGCCGATCCCTTGGCAACGCGCAGTTCGGCGGGCCAGCGGCTCCACCGCCCGCCATGGCGCTCGGCGAGCGCGCAGTACGTCGCCCAATCGGTCAACCCTTCGGTGCCAGGGGATCCGTCGGGTGGGCTGGGCCGGCCTGCCGCGCGCCAGAGCATTTCCAGCGCAGAGCGTTTGGCAGCCCACACCAGATCGTGATCGATCCGCTCGGTGGTCGCCGAGACACGCAGCGTGTCCACCTCGGCGCGAGTGTCCGGATCGGCCCGGCGGTACACCTCGAGGTCCTCGATGCGCAGCGCCAGTGGATTGGAGAATCGCCGGCTCGACGGCGTGTAGGGCGACGGTTGCACCGGATGCGTCGGGCCGGGCGCGTGCAGCGGGTTGAGCAGCACCGCACCGGCGCCGTGCTCGGCGACCGTCCACTCCAGGAACTCCCGCAGGTCGCCGAAATCGCCGATGCCCCATGACCGCTGTGAGCGCAACGCATACAGCTGCAGCATCCAGCCCCACGTGTCGGGCGTCTGCGGCACCTGCGCAGGCGCCGCGACCAGCGTCACCTGCTGGCCGTCGCGGGTGTGCAGCCGGTACCAGCCCGGCACCAGATCGCCGGACAGCTCGTCGCTGACCTCGATGCGGCTGCCGTCCTCACCGACGAGCAGTTCGGCTCCGGGCACCCGGTGTGGTGTGCCATCCAGTCGGACAGCGATGGTCGGGGCCAGGCGTCCTGCACGTCGGAGGTCACTGAGCTTGGCCAATTCGGCGCGCCGGCTGTCCTCGGTACTGGCGTCGACGTCGAGCAGTCCGAGGACGCGGATCACCACGTCGGCGTCGACCTCGACCGGCTCCCGTCGCTCGTTGCGATAGGACGTGGCCACGCCATGCGCCGCGGCCAACTGCCGCAAGTCATCTCCGAACACGGTGCTGCTATACCCGAGCGCTCATCTTTCACACGCGCGGCGACACGAGCTGGTTGGCGTGCAGCGCCTCCGCCTAGTTCGCGTGCAGCGCCTCCGCCTAATTCGCGTGCAGCGCCTCCGCCTAATTCGCGTGCAACGCGGTGTTGAGCGCGATGCCCTTACCATCGCGCCCGACCACCTCGACGGCGCCGGTCACCGAATTACGGCGGAACAGAAGGTTGTTCGCTCCGGACAGGTTGCGGGCCTTGACCGTCGTGCCGTCCGGCGTGGTGACCTTGGTGCCCGCCGTCACGTACAGGCCGGCTTCGATGATGCAGTCGTCGCCCAGCGAGATACCCAGGCCCGCGTTGGCGCCCAGCAGGCAGCGCTTGCCGACTGAGATGACCTGGGTGCCACCGCCGGACAGCGTGCCCATGATCGATGCGCCGCCCCCGATGTCGGAGCCGTCGTCGACGACCACACCCGCCGAGATGCGGCCCTCCACCATCGACGCCCCGAGTGTGCCGGCGTTGAAGTTCACAAAGCCTTCGTGCATGACGGTGGTGCCCGGCGCCAGATGCGCACCGAGGCGCACCCGGTCGGCGTCGGCGATCCGCACCCCGGTCGGCAACACGTAGTCGACCATCCGCGGGAACTTGTCCACGCCGTAGACCGCCACATGACCGCGGCTGCGCAGCCGCAGCCGGACGTCTTCGAACCCCTCGATCTGACACGGGCCGAAGTTCGTCCACACCACGTTGGTGAGTACTCCGAAGATGCCGTCGAGGTTGCAACCATGCGGCTCGATCAGCCGGTGCGAGAGCAGGTGCAGCCGCAGGTAGGCGTCATAGGTGTCGAGCGGCTTGTCGTTCAGGTCCGCGATCACCGTGCGCACGACGATGGTCTCCACCCCGCGCGCCGCATCGGGGCCGGTCGCCGCGGCCAGATCGTCGGGCACCTCGGCGACCGAGAGCCGGGTGCTGCCCGACGGGCTGTAGGCGCCCAGTTCCGGGTCCGGGAACCAGGTGTCGAGGACGGTCCCGTCCTCGGTGATGGTGGCCAATCCGACGCCAGCAGCAGAAGTCACGGTGCTCAACCGTAATGCATCGCGCTGCCCGCTAGCCTGGTCAGTTGTGTTGGATCTACACGCTGACCCGATCGCGCTGACCGCCGCGCTCGTCGACATCCCGAGTGTGTCGCGCGACGAGGCCCGCATCGCAGGTGAGGTCGAGTCGGCGCTGCGCGCGCAGACGTCCGGCTACGAGATCATCCGAAACGGCGACGCCGTGCTGGCGCGCACGAACTTCGGCCTGCCCTCGCGGGTGGTGCTGGCCGGACACCTCGACACCGTCCCGATCGCCGAGAACGTGCCGTCGCGGTTCGACGCCGACCACCTGTACGGGTGCGGCACCTCGGACATGAAATCCGGTGACGCGGTGTTCCTGCATCTGGCCGCCACAATCGCCGAGCCTGCTCACGACATCACCCTGATCTTCTACGACTGCGAAGAGATCGAAGCCTCCGCCAACGGACTGAACCGCATCCAGCGCGAGCTTCCGGACTGGCTGACCGCAGACGTCGCGATCTTGGGCGAACCCTCCGGCGGCTACATCGAGGCCGGCTGTCAGGGCACCCTGCGGGTGGTGATCTCGGCTACCGGAACGCGGGCGCACTCGGCGCGATCCTGGTTGGGCGACAACGCTATTCACAAGCTCGGCCCGGTGCTCGACCGGCTGTCCGGTTACCAGGCCCGCATGGTCGACATCGACGGTTGTACATACCGCGAAGGACTGTCGGCGGTGAAGATCGACGGGGGTGTGGCAGGCAACGTCATCCCCGACGCCGCGCAGCTGACCGTGAACTTCCGGTTCGCCCCGGACCGCTCACCCGACCAGGCACTGGCCCACGTGCGCGAGGTGTTCGACGGTCTCGACGTACACCTGGAACAGACCGATGCGGCCGCCGGAGCGCTGCCCGGACTCAGTCATCCCGCCGCGGCGGCGCTGGTGGCGGCGGCCGACGGGATGGTGCGTGCCAAGTTCGGCTGGACCGACGTCGCCCGGTTCGCCGCGCTGGGCATCCCCGCCGTGAATTACGGACCGGGTGACCCGAATCTGGCGCACAAACGCGACGAACGGGTGGCGCTGGCCCAGATCACCGCCGTCACCGAGACGTTGCGGCGCTATCTCACCGGGTGAACGCGCAGTCCACCGTCTCCGCCAGCTTCGAGATCGCCCCGGCGGCCTGCGCATCGCCGAGTCGCGCCGCCTCGTTCCACGCCCACACCGCGACCCCCAGCTGACCACTGCGCTCCGCGCCGCGGGCCGCCTCGCGTGCCGCGTCGATAGCGGCGTGGGTGCCGTCGCCGACCGTCGCCAGCCGCCACGCCCGCGCCACTCCCAACTCGGGGGCGAACAACGCGGACTTGGTGCCATGCCGGGCGTCGGCCCGGCTCAGCGCCTTCGCCGAATCGGCGATCTCGCCCAGCTGGGCCAGCGCGGTGGTCAGATACATCAGCGACAGCGGTCCCCACGAGTAGCCGGTGCGCTCCAGCGTGGCCGCAGCCGGGTCGAGCAGTCGCGCCGCGCCGGCGGGATCGCCCTGCGCGATCAAGACCTGCGCCAGCAACACCTCACCGATCGAGCGGCCCGGCTGGGCCAGCTCGGCGAAGTCGGTGAACTCGCCGGCAGCCGCGAGCGCGGCGTCGGGCTGCCCGGTCATCAGCAGTGTGGTGGTCTGCGCCAGGCCGACGGTGAAGCGCAGCAGGCCGGGATGTTCGGCGTTCAGTGCCCGCTTCGCCAGTGCTTCCACCTGATCGAAGCGGCCCATCCGTGCCGAGCACAGCGCCGAGGCGCTGGCCGCCCAGGCTACCGCCATGTCCTCGGCTTCCGGCGCGGCCAGCACGCCGGCCGCGATCTCGAGTGCGCGGGCCACATTGCCGGCGTTCATCGCGAACGTCGCCGACAGTGCGTCCAGGGTCAGCCTGGCCGACGGCGTGCTGATCCGCTTGCGGGTGTTCTGCAGGAACGCGGTGGCGCGCTCGGGTTCGGACAGCATCCAGAACTGGTTGGCCGCCCGCGGCAATGCCCACGCCATCACCTCGTCCTCGGTGAGCGTGGCGGCGTCGACGTCGGCGAGCACCGAATCCGCTTCCCGCCCGCGGCCCTGCCAGGCGAGTGCGTAGCTGAGCGCGAGCCGCGCGTCGAACCGTGCGGAGCGCGTCAGGGCCGCCCCGGCGAGACGTTCGCTCAGGGGCAGATCGCCGAGTCGCAGCGCCTGCTGTGCCGCGGCGACCACGTCGTCGACCGGCTCGGGGGAGTCGCTGTCCAGTGCGAGCGCCGCGCGGCCGAGGCGATCGCAGAGGTGGCGATGCGGCTGGGCGGCGAGCCGGGCCAGGATCTCGGTCCGTAACCGCCTGATATCGGCCGGGTCGGCGTCCTGGTTCGTCCGCTCGGCGAACAGCGGGTGACCGGCATACACCGTCTGGTCGAAAAGATCTGCGGCACCGGCGTTTTCAGACTCGGCGACAGCATCGTCACCGGCGAGTGCGGCCAGGTCGTCGCGTGACAGCGGCTCATGCACGGCAAGGTAGCTCAGCACGGTGCGGACCCCGCCCGGCAGCTCGGCGAGATACGCATCGACCAGGCCGGCCAGTGACGTTGCCGCCGAACGGGTCTGCAGGTGCAGCCGCAGTTCCAACGGATTGCCGCCGGTGCGGTGGTACTCGTCGCCCAGGGGCTGGCCCAACGCGGTCAGCACGTCTGCGGTCTCATCCTGATCGAGAGGGCCGACGTCCAGCGTGGCCAGCAGCTCGTCGTCGGTCAGCGCGGCCACCGCCGACGGCAGGGCCGCGCCCGCTCGTACCGTGACGATCAGTCGGGCCGACCCGTGCCGCGCCAACTGATAGACCAGGCTGGCGGACAGCGGGTCGAGCAGCTGAGCGTCGTCGACGATGATCAGCGTGCTCTTCGCTTGGGCGAGTAGTGATTCCAGCGCCGAGTGAATCAGCGCGGCCGGCTTGCCCACCTCGTGGACTTCGACCAGTGGGCCGAACGCGCCGAACGGCACCGCGGCTTGGGTAGCGGTGGCTTTCACCCGCACCGGCGTCGTCTCGCCGAGCCGCTCGGCGATCTGGCCGGCCAGCGTCGTCTTGCCCACTCCGTCCGCGCCCACCAAAACCAGGCCGCGATGAGTGTCGAGCAGCTCGATCGCGCGGTCGCAGGACTGGCGCGGGACGAGCGGCCACCGATTCGGCATAGCCGGACCTTATTTGCCTCCGCCGCACCGGCACGGCAATAGCCGCAAATCGGCTGCGTTAGGTTTGCCGGTGTGGAACCCGAGAACCGCGACGGCGAGTGGGCGGTGTGCGTCTACTGCGCTTCCGGCCCGCGTCACCCCGACCTGCTCGACCTCGCCCGACGGGTGGGGGAGGCGATTGCCGACCGCGGCTGGACGTTGGTGTCCGGCGGCGGCAACGTCTCGGCGATGGGCGCGGTGGCCGAGGGTGCCCGATCCCACGGCGGGCGCACCGTCGGCGTCATCCCCAAGGCGCTGGTGCACCGGGAGCTGGCCGACGTCGAGGCCGACGAGTTGATCGTCACCGACACCATGCGCCAGCGCAAACAAGTCATGGAAGACCGCAGCGACGCCTTCCTGGCACTCCCCGGCGGGATCGGCACGCTGGAGGAACTTTTCGAAACGTGGACCGCGGGGTACCTGGGTATGCATGAAAAGCCGGTGGTGCTCCTCGATCCCACCGGCCACTACGACGGTCTGCGCACCTGGTTGGGGTCACTGGTCGAGCCCGGTTTCGTCGCGCAGGCAGCATTGGACCGGCTGGCGGTCGTCGACGTCGTCGAGGCGGCTCTCGACGTCTGCGCACCCCGGACGTGACCAGGGTTACTCTGACTCGCGGGACGGGCGACACACGGGAGGTGGCATCGATGGCCAGCAATAGTTCTGCCGAATCCGGCGCGGGAAAGTCGGATGCGAAGCATTCGGTAGGGCTGCTCGACCTGGCTACCCGGTTGCCGGCGGTGGTGATGGATGCCCCGGTGATCGTGCGCGGCGCACTGACCGGTCTGCTGGCGCTGCCGACCACGAAGACCTCCATCGGCAAGGTGTTCCAAGATCGCGCCGCGCGCTACGCAGACCACGTGTTCATCCGGATGGGCGACGAGAAGATCACCTACCGCGAAGCCAACGAGACGGCCAACCGATTGGCGGCGGTGTTGGCCGACAAGGGAGTTGGCCGCGGCGACGTGGTCGGCATCATGCTGCGCAACTCGCCCCACGCCGTGCTGATGATGCTCGCCGCGGTCAAGTGCGGCGCGGTGGCCGGCATGTTGAACTACCACCAGCGCGGAGATGTGTTGTCGCACAGCATCGGTCTGCTGGACGCGAAGGTCGTGATCGCCGAATCCGACCTGATCGATCCGATCAAGGAAAGCGGCGCGGAGGTCGCCGACCTGGAGACCATCGAGGACTTCGACGAGCAGGCGAAGGGCAAGCCGACCGACAACCCGGCGTCGGCGTCACAGGTCCAGGCCAAGGACACCGCCTTCTACATCTTCACCTCGGGCACCACCGGGCACCCGAAGGCCAGTGTGATGACCCATCACCGGTGGCTGCGCGCGCTGGCGGCGTTCGGCGGATTGGGGTTGCGGCTCAACAGCAATGACACCCTGTACTGCCCGCTGCCGCTCTACCACAACAACGCGCTCACGGTCGCGGTGTCGTCGGTGATCAACGCGGGCGGCACTCTGGCGCTGGGTAAGTCGTTCTCGGCGTCGCGGTTCTGGGACGACGTGATTCAGATGGAAGCCACCGCGTTCATCTACATCGGTGAGGTGTGCCGCTATCTGCTGAACCAGCCGCCCAAGGACACCGACCGCGCCCACAAGATCCGCGTCATCGCGGGCAACGGGTTGCGCCCGGAGATCTGGGACGAGTTCACCCGCCGGTTCAACATCGGCCGGGTCGCCGAGTTCTACGCCGCCAGCGAGGGCAACACCGCCTTCATCAACATCTTCAACATTCCCAAGACCACCGGCATCAGCCCGATGCCACTGGCTTATGTCGAGTACGACGCGGAGACCGGCGAGCCGGCCCGCGACGAGAACGGCCGGGTCCGCAAGGTGGCGCCCGGCGAGCCCGGCCTGCTGATCAGCCCGGTCAACAAGCTCTCGCCGTTCGACGGCTACACCGACAAGGAAGCCAGCGAGAAGAAGTTGGTGCGCAACGCGTTCAAAGAGGGCGACGTCTGGTTCAACACCGGCGACGTGATGAACCCGCAGGGCATGCGCCACGCCGCCTTCGCCGACCGCCTCGGCGACACCTTCCGGTGGAAGGGCGAGAACGTCGCCACCACCCAGGTCGAGGCCGCGCTGGGCCAGGACAAGAACGTCGAGGAGTCGACGGTGTTCGGCGTCGAGGTGCCCGACACCGGCGGCCGCGCCGGGATGGCGGCGGTCAAGCTGCGTGACGGGGTGGATTTCGACGGCAAGGTGCTGGCCGAGACCGTCTACGGCAACCTGCCCGGCTACGCCGTGCCGTTGTTCGTTCGGATCGTCGAGTCGCTGGAGACCACGTCGACGTTCAAGAGCCGCAAGGTCGACCTGCGCAAACAGGGATACGGCGCCGACGGCGAGGAGATCAAGGACCCGCTGTACGTACTGAAGGGTCGCGACGAGGGCTACGTACCGTTCTACGACGAGTATCCCGAGGAAGTGGCGGCCGGCTCCCGGCCCAAAGGCTAGGCAACGGCCATTTCGTCGAACTCGCCGCCACCAGGCACCATGGTGGGGTGAAGTCGACGTTCTGCGGACGGCCGGTGGCCGGTGATCGCGCGCTGATCATGGCGATCGTCAACCGCACACCCGACTCGTTCTACGACCGGGGCGCGACCTTCACCGACGAGGCCGCAAAGGACGCCGCCCACCGGGTAGTCGCCGAGGGGGCCGATGTGGTCGACGTCGGGGGAGTCAAGGCCGGCCCGGGAACCGTGGTCGACGCCGACGAGGAAATCGCGCGGGTGGTGCCGTTCATCGAATGGCTGCGCGGCGAGTACCCCGACCAGCTGATCAGCGTCGACACCTGGCGTTCCGCGGTCGCAAAGCAGGCCTGCGCGGCCGGAGCGGACCTGATCAACGACACCTGGGCCGGCGCCGACCCGGCCCTTCCCGAGGTCGCCGCCGAGTTCGGGGCCGGGCTGGTGTGCTCCCACACCGGCGGCGCGACGCCGCGCACCCGGCCGTTCCGGGTGAGCTACGGCACGACCGTGACCGGCGTGGTCGACGACGTCATCGCCGAGGTCACCTCCGCCGCCGAACGAGCGGTGGCCCTGGGGGTGCCCCGGGACGCGATTTTGATCGACCCGACCCACGATTTCGGCAAAAACACTCACCACGGTCTTACTTTGTTGCGCCACGTAAAAGATCTTGTTAAGACCGGATGGCCCGTCCTGATGGCACTGAGCAACAAAGATTTCGTCGGGGAGACTTTGGGTGTGGAGCTCACCCAACGCCTCGAGGGCACGCTGGCAGCGACCGCTTTGGCCGCCGCCGACGGAGCCCGGATGTTCCGGGTGCATGAAGTGGGACCCACTCGGCGCGTACTGGAAATGGTCGCGTCGATCCGTGGGGAGCGTCCGCCGGCGCGGACGGTGAGGGGCTTGGCATGACCGAACTCGCCAACGACACACTTCCCGGCGACACCTGGCTGTCTGACCACAGCTGGAGCCGGCCGACCTGGACCATCGCTGAACTGGTGGCCGCCAAACGCGGCCGCACCATCTCCGTCGTCCTGCCTGCGCTCAACGAGGAGGAGACCGTCGGATCGGTGGTGGACACCATCCGCCCACTGCTGGGCGGCCTGGTCGACGAGCTGATCGTGCTGGACTCCGGCTCCACCGACGACACCGAGATCGAAGCCATCGCCGCCGGCGCCCGGGTGGTCACCCGTGAACAGGCGGTGCCCGAGGTGGAGCCGCAGCCCGGCAAGGGTGAAGTGTTGTGGCGCTCGCTGGCGGCCACCACCGGCGACATCATCGTGTTCGTCGACTCCGATTTGATCGACCCCGATCCGATGTTCGTGCCGCGACTGGTCGGTCCGCTGCTCACCGGCGACGGCATTCACCTGGTCAAAGGCTTCTACCGGCGACCGCTGAAGGTCGGCAAGGGCGAGGACGCCAACGGCGGCGGCAGGGTCACCGAGCTGGTCGCGCGCCCGCTGCTGGCCGCGCTGCGCCCCGAACTGGGCTGCGTGCTGCAGCCGCTGGGCGGCGAGTACGCCGGCACCCGCGAGCTGCTGACGTCGGTGCCGTTCGCGCCGGGTTACGGCGTGGAGATCGGCCTGCTGGTCGACACCTACGACCGGCTCGGCCTGCAGGCGATCGCGCAGGTCAACCTCGGCGTGCGCAGTCACCGCAACCGCCCTTTGATCGAGCTGGGCGCGATGAGCCGTCAGGTGATCGCCACGCTGCTGTCCCGGTGCGGCATCGCCGACTCCGGCATCGGGCTGACGCAGTTCCTGCCCGACGGACACGACGGCTACCTGCCGCAGACCACCAAGGTGTCGCTGGCCGACCGGCCACCGATGAACACCCTGCGCTGAGCCCATCTCTCGCCCACACCGACATTTCGCAGCAGAAATGCGAGTGCAAGCGTGCAGAACGTGGATGTCGACGCAAGTAATCTCGTGACGTGACGTTGATCCTGCTCTACCTGGTGGTGCTGATCCTGATCGGCATCGTCCTGTTCGGGGTGGCCAGCCTGGTGTTCGGACGCGGCGAGCAGCTGCCGCCCCTGCCGCGGGCCACCACGGCTACCGTCCTGCCCGCCTCCGGTGTCACCGGCGCGGACGTCGAGGCGGTGAAGTTCACCCAGGTGCTACGCGGCTACAAGACCAGCGAAGTGGACTGGGTGCTGGACCGTCTGGGCGCCGAACTGGACCAGCTGCGCGGCGAGCTCTCCGCTGTGCGTGCTGCCGCCGGGCTCGACGAGCCGGTACACACCCACCACGCCGCGCCTGCCGCCGACGAGGAATCGGTGTGAGCCAACCCGCCGAGGACGACGGCCGCACCCGTTGCGGCTGGGTGCAGGGCCAGTCGGCGTTGTACCGCGACTACCACGACGACGAGTGGGGCCGGGTGCTGCGCGGCCAGGTGGCGCTGTTCGAGCGGATGAGCCTCGAAGCGTTCCAGAGCGGCCTGTCGTGGCTCATCATCCTGCGTAAGCGCGACAACTTCCGGCGGGCGTTCGACAATTTCGACATCGAGACGGTGGCCGGCTACACCGACCGTGACGTCACCCGGTTGATGGCCGACGAGGGCATCGTGCGTAACCGCGCCAAGATCGAGGCCACCATCGCCAACGCCAGGGCTGTCGCCGAACTGGACGTCGACCTGTCCGATCTGCTGTGGTCCTACGCCCCGCCGCGGCGCCCGCGGCCCAAGACGATGGCCGACGTGCCGGCGATCACGCCGGAGTCCCAGGCGATGGCCAAGGACCTCAAGAAGCGCGGTTTCCGCTTCGTCGGCCCCACCACCGCCTACGCGCTGATGCAGGCCACCGGGATGGTCGACGATCACCTGGCGTCGTGCTGGGTTCCCCGCCCGACCGCAGCGTGACGGCGCAAATCGGACCCTCTTAATCGGCCCTTTCACACCAATGCCCGCCGATAAGGAACAATAGAATCGAAAACAAGCAGTTCAGTGCCGACGCACTAGCCACGTGCCCGGCGCTGGACCGGGTCCGTGAGCACGGGCCGGCTCGAACCTGGAGGGAGCACTCGATGGCGGCGATGAAGCCCCGGACCGGTGACGGTCCGCTGGAAGCAACCAAGGAGGGGCGCGGCATCGTGATGCGGGTACCGCTGGAAGGCGGCGGACGACTGGTCGTTGAGCTGACACCCGACGAGGCCGCCGCCCTGGGTGACGAACTCAAGAACGTCACCAGCTAACTGATCCACCTTCGAAACCCCGCGTGACCCGCGGGGTTTCTTCTCTGCCGGTCGCCCTTCGGTCGGCTTACGCCGACACCTTGCGGTAAATCTCGAGGGTCTGCTCGGCGATGTGCGCCCACGAGAACTCGTCGATGCAGCGCTGCCGCCCGGCTGCCCCGAAGCGGCGCGCCTTCTCCAGATCGCCCACCAGCGCATTGACCGCCTCGGCGAGCCCGGCCTCGAAGCCCACCGGGTCCGTCGACTCGTAGTGCACCAGAGTTCCGGTCACCCCGTCGTCGACCACCTCGGGAATTCCCCCGACGTCGGACGCCACCACCGCGGTCCCGCAGGCCATCGCCTCCAGATTGACGATGCCGAGTGGCTCGTACACCGAGGGGCACACGAAAGCTGTTGCCGCCGAGAGTATTTCGCGGATCTTTCCGATCGGCAGGAACTCCTGCACCCAGAAAACTCCGCTGCGCCGCCCGGCCAGTTCCTGCACGGCCGAGCTCACCTCGGCGGCGATCTCCGGGGTGTCCGGCGCGCCTGCGCACAGCACCACCTGGATCTCCGGGTCAAACCGGTGCGCCGCGGCGATCAGATGCGGGACGCCCTTCTGCCGGGTGATCCGGCCGACGAACGCCACCATGGGCCGCGACGGGTCGACGCCGAGTTCGGCGAGCACCGACTCACCCCGCTCGGGCGGCGCCGGATACCAGACGTCGGTGTCGATTCCGTTCTTCACCACATGAACCCGGTTGGGGTCCAACGCCGGATACACCGACAGAACGTCGTCGCGCATGCCGGAACTGACGGCGATCACCCCGTCCGCCGCTTCGACCGCGGTGCGCTCCACCCACAGCGACACCCGGTAGCCGCCGCCGAGCTGTTCGGCCTTCCACGGCCGCAATGGTTCGAGGGAGTGAGCGGTGAGCACGTGGGGGACGTCGTACAGCAGCGACGCGAGGTGACCGGCCATCCCGGTATACCAGGTGTGCGAATGCACCACCGTCGCCTCGGCGGCCGCATCGGCCATCACCAGATCCGCGGACAGCGTCGACAGCGCCGGGTTGGCCCCCTTGAGGGCAGAGTCGGGCTGATGGACGAAGACGCCCGGGCGCGGAGCGCCCATACAGTGCACGTCCACCTCGCACAGCCGCCGCAATTGAGCGACGAGTTCCGTCACGTGTACGCCCGCCCCGCCGTAAACCTCGGGTGGATATTCCCGAGTCATCATCGCCACCCGCATACGCCCGACGGTAGTGGCCCGCGCTGCGCGGCGCATCCTCTTCCCCGTCGCTTCGCTCGCCCCGACCTTGTGGGTCAACGTGCTTGCGCGCGATCCGAAGTCGCTTCGGCCGCGACACGACGACCTGCAATAGGGGCGTTGGCCTAGCCGTCGGTTGCGTGTGCCGATAGGTTGGTTTTCATGAGGGAACTGCCACATGTGCTGGGCATCGTCCTGGCAGGCGGCGAGGGCAAACGGCTCTATCCGCTGACCGCAGACCGGGCCAAGCCGGCGGTTCCTTTTGGCGGCGCGTACCGCCTCATCGATTTCGTGCTGTCGAATCTGGTCAACGCGCGCTACCTACGCATCTGCGTGCTCACCCAGTACAAGTCGCATTCGCTGGACCGGCACATCTCGCAGAACTGGCGACTGAGCGGCCTGGCCGGTGAATACATCACCCCGGTTCCGGCCCAGCAGCGGCTCGGCCCGCGCTGGTACACCGGCTCGGCAGACGCGATCTACCAGTCGCTGAACCTGATCTACGACGAGGATCCGGACTACATCGTGGTTTTCGGTGCAGATCACGTGTACCGGATGGATCCCGAGCAGATGGTCAAGTTCCACATCGAGAGCGGGGCAGGAGCCACCGTCGCCGGTATCCGCGTGCCCCGCGCCGAGGCGCACGCATTCGGGTGCATCGACGCCGACGAGTCCGGCCGCATCCGGGAGTTCATCGAGAAGCCGGCCGACCCGCCGGGTACGCCCGATGATCCCGAGCAGACCTTCGTGTCGATGGGCAACTACATCTTCACCACCAAGGTGCTCATCGACGCCATCCGGGCCGACGCCGACGACGACAACTCCGATCACGACATGGGCGGTGACATCATTCCGCGGCTGGTGTCCGACGGCATGGCCGCGGTGTACGACTTCAGCAACAACGAAGTCCCCGGCGCCACCGAGCGCGACCACGGTTACTGGCGCGACGTCGGGACGCTGGACGCGTTCTATGACGCCCACATGGATTTGGTGTCGGTGCACCCGGTGTTCAACCTCTACAACAAGCGTTGGCCGATCCGCGGGGAGTCGGAGAACCTGGCGCCTGCGAAGTTCGTCAACGGCGGCTCGGCCCAGGAGTCCGTGGTCGGCGCCGGGAGCATCATCTCCGCGGCATCGGTGCGCAATTCGGTGCTGTCGAGCAACGTCGCGATCGAGGATGGCGCCATCGTCGAGGGCAGCGTGCTGATGCCCGGCGTGCGGGTGGGCCGCGGCGCGGTGGTCCGGCACGCCATCCTGGACAAGAACGTGGTGGTCGGCCCCGGCGAGATGGTCGGTGTGGACCTGGAGAAGGACCGCGACCGGTTCGCGATCAGCGCAGGCGGCGTGGTGGCCGTCGGCAAGGGCGTCTGGATCTAACCGGGCGCAAGCTGCTCCGGGCCGATGATCTGGACGCTGCTGCTGCCACCTCCGTCACTTCCGGTCACCACGATGGCGCCGGAATTCGGTTCGACGGCAACAGAATTGGGCTGACGTACGGTGGCTACATCGGCGAGGTTCCGGCTGGCCGCCGGGTCTGCGACATCGACCACCCGCACCGCGTTCCGCTCGGTAAGGGTGATGTACAAGCGGTGGCGCCGGGCGTCGTAGGCCAGCCCGTAGGGCTTACCCGGGGCATCGATTCTGGCCACCTGGCTCACCTTCGGATCGACGTGTTCGATGTAGACGGCCCCTCCGTCGGTGTCGGCGAACGCAGCCAGATCACCGGAAAGCGAGACCGCGTGGGTGAGCTTGGCCCCCACCGGAGCCTGGCTGACCAGCTGGCGGGTCGAGCCGTCGTACACCCACACCCCGTTTCCCTGAACATCGGCGACGGCTGCGTAGTTGCCGACGGCCGCGACGCCACCGGGCTGCGGAGGACCGGCCGGCAGTGACCCGACCACCCGACCGTCGCGGACGAACAGCACGCCGCCGCCGCCTTCGTTGGTCACCACGATGGTTCCCGACGCGGTCGCCGCCGCGTCGTGCGGCTGCCGTCCGACGCCGGTAACGGTGGTGGTGATGCGTCCGTCGATGAGGTTCAGTTCGAGGAGCTCAGCGGTCCCCTCCAACGGGGCCAGCACGGGGCCGTCCGGACCGGCCAGGCTCAGGTGGCGCGCGGCGCTCGGGGTCGGGATCCGTTGGCGTTCCCTGCCGGTGGCGGCGTCGAACAGCACTATGCCGTTAGGGTCCCGAACCGCGACAGCCGCGATTCCCGACGTGCCGACGACGACGCCTTCCGGTGCGTTGCCGAGCGGGACGACGATGCCGACCGGCGCCGCGGTGGGCGGACCTGCCCTGGCCGGCTCGGCGGGCGGGGCGTGCGTCGTGGTGACGGGTTGGGGTTGACTGGCGCACCCGGCCGCCACCGAGCATCCGATCGCCAATACACACAGAGAAGTTCGAATGCGGCGGCCCACGTGCGCACAGTGCCCCACCCGGCTGCCGGCTAAACCGGGCGCCGCACGACAATGCCGATCACCCCGCCGTTCTCCAGCCACGCCCACCCGGCAGGCAGGGTGACGAGGTCGGTGAACCAGGCCCAGCAGCGCAAGCGACAGCAGCGCGATGTTGGCGTCGAGGCCCGCGGCGGTGGCCGGCCCGAAGCCGGTCATCAACTCCATGGCGACTCCTCATGCCGGGACGGTCCCGCATCCAGGATGACGCGTCGGCCACGAGATTTCGTGGCATCCACGATGATTCAAGTGGTCACCAGATCAGGGGCACCAGCCGGTAGCGCACCTTCCGGGTGTACTGCCGATAGCCGTCCAGCTCCTCGGCGAGCATCTTCTCCTCGTCGAGGATTCGCGCCGCCATCAGCAGCAGCCCCACGATGACGAGCAGCAGGGCCCAATACGAGCCGAGCGCCAGCGCGATCCCGATCATCAGGATCACGTTGGCGGAGTACATCGGATGGCGCACAACGCCGTACAGCCCCGTGCTTACCAGCGGTTGACCCTCCTCGACGGTGATGGTGGCCGAGGCGTAGTGATTCTGGACCACCACCCACATCGCCGAGCCCAGGCCGGCGGCCACCAGCACGTCGCCGGCAACCGACAACCACGCAGGCACGTGCGACCAGCCGAAGCGGTAGTCCAGGGCCGGCACCACCAGCATCGCGGCGAACACCACGAACGTCCCGGCGATCACGACCTTCTGGACGGGCCGGGTTTCTGCATTGACGCCGGCATGGGCGCGCCGTTCGACGACTTCCGGGTACTTCCGGCCCAAATACAGCGTCGGGCCCAGACTTGCGACGCTGAACACCGCGAGGAAAGCCCAACCCTGCCAATAGCTCACGGTCCCCGCGGGCACGAACAGCAGCACAGCGAAGGCCACGATGCCCACGATCGACGAGATCGCGATACGAGGTGACGTGCCCATGGCTCTCCTAGACCACGTCGCGGCGGCGGTAGACGGTTCCGGCGATCAATGTGACCGCCACGCCGACCGCCACCATCACGCCCAGTGCCGCAACGGGAACCGATGACGGTGCGGTGGTACGACCCACCGGGGAGGCCTCGATCAGCCATCGTGGCAACCTCAGCAGCGCTCCGAGATACAACGCAACGACCACGAATGTGACCGCCAGCCAGCCGATACCAGGATGACGCAACGCGACGCCGAGGGCTGCGATGCCGGCCATCACCGCCATCGCAGGCAGGAAGGCCAGCGCAGCCAAGGTCAACCGCAGGATCGTGGCGGGCTCGCCCAACGTCACACCGGCGCCGATGCCGTTACCCAGGCCCGCGCAGGCCAGCAGCACGGCCGCATCGGTCAGCCCCGCGCCGACCGCCGACAACAACCAGGCCCAGCGCGACACCGAACCCGCCAGCACCGCCTCACCGATTCCGGACTCCTCGTCGCGGGACAGCCGCACCACGACGGTGACCACATACGCGGTGGTCGCCGCGGCGAGGAACTGCGTCATGGTCGTGTACACGCCGTCGGTGCCCTGCGCCGAAAGCACCCGGGCCAGAAGCTCATTGCCTCTGGCTGCGTCCAGCAGCGACTTGGTCATCGAACCGAACGCCGCACCGGCTAACAGCAGTCCGATCGCCCAGCCCACCGTCAGGCCGCGGTGAATCACCAGCTGTAGACCGAAGACCCCGCCGACCGGACGCGCACGGGAGTGCTCGCCGGAGGACGCCAGGACACCGTCGTCGTACTCGCGGCGGCTCTCCAGCGCCACGGTGGCTGCGACGAGTGCGACGGCCAGGGCGGCCGGCAGCGCGAGAGGCCACCACCGCAACGCGACGAAGGGGCGCATCTGCTGCGCCCATGCGATGGGGGAGAACCAGCTCAGCGCGCTGCCGGAGTTGTCGATCACGTCGCCCGCACCCCGGACCAGGACGGCCGCGGCCAGTGTCGCGAGCGCTGCTCCGCTGGCCGTTCTGGCCTGCCGCCACAATTGCGCACTCAGCGCCGCGAACGCTCCGAAAACGGTTGCCACAGCTGTGATTCCAAAGCACATCGCCGCGGTGTCGACCACCGCGAAGCCGCTGGCGGCCATGGCGATCGTCATCGTCACCGACAGCGCAGCGTTCACCAGCACGATGAGGATCAGGGCGGCGGCGGTGCGGGCATGACGACCGACGATCGAGGACAGCACGAGTTCGGCGGCTCCGCTTTCCTCCTCGGCGCGGGTGTGGCGAATGACAGTCAGTATCGACAGAATCGATGCCGCCACCATCAATGTCAGGGTCAGCTCGTTGGCCATCATGACGCCGAGGTCGGTCTCGTTGACCCCGAACATCGGTCCGCCCAACATGATCCCGGCCGGGGTCTTGAGTAGGTTCACGCGGGCCTGGCGCTGCGCCACATCCGGGTAGGCGAGTTTGATCGCGTTCGGGGCGTACACCAACATCAGTGTCAGCGCCCAGATCCACGCCGTCAGCCGGATCCGATCGCGACGCAGGGCGAAGCGGACCAGCGTGCCGGTTCCGGTCAGCCGGGACGGCGCGGGTGTGGTTGCGATCATGATGCCGGCGTCCGGTATTCGCGCAGGAACAGGTCTTCCAGGGAAGCCGGCGTGACCGTCAGGTCCGCGATCCCGAGCTGGGTGAGATGCACCATCGTCGCGTCCAGCGCGTCGCGGCCGACGGTGAACCGGACCTGACCGTCGACGATGTTCACGTCGTGCAAGCCCGGCCATCGAGTCACCACGGTGGGATCGCGGTGCGTGCGAGCTGTCACGGTGGTGCGCATCAGGTGCTGGAGCTGGGCCAGTGGCCCGGATTGCACGGTGCGTCCGGCGCGGATGATGGTGACTGTGTCACAGACCTTTTCGACCTCAGCCAGGACGTGGCTGGAGAGCAGCACCGCCGCGCCGCGATCGGCGACCTCGCGGACGCATTCCTGAAAGACGTTCTCCATCAACGGGTCGAGGCCCGATGTTGGCTCGTCGAGAATGTAGATGTCGGCCTCGGTGGCGAAAGCTGTCACCAGCGCCACCTTCTGGCGGTTGCCCTTCGAGTAGGTGCGGGCCTTCTTGTTCGGGTCGAGTTCGAAGCGCTGGATCAGCCAGTCCCGGCGGCGGGGGTCCGCACCACCGCGCAGCCCGCAGAGGAAGTCGATCACCTGACCGCCGGTCAGGTTCGGCCACAGCGTCACATCCCCGGGTACGTAGGCGATGCGCCGGTGCAGCGCCACCGCGTCGTGCCACGGGTCACCGCCCAGCAGACGCACGTGGCCGCCGTCGGCGCGCAGCAGCCCCAGCAGGATGCGGATGGTGGTGGACTTGCCCGCGCCATTGGGACCCAGGAAGCCGGCGACCGAACCGGCGCGGACGGTCAAGTCCATGCCGTCCAGGGCCCGGGTTCGACCGAAAGTCTTGACCAGACTGTGGATTTCGACCGCCGCGGTGTCAGTCCGCGCTGTCGGTGCCGATGCCGTCGTCATGTTGTTCTCCCTCGGTGTGGGTCACAATTTCGCCGTGCGCGGCGAAGCTGTCGAACATCGTCGAATCGGTGAGCAGGCCCTCGGTGTAGAGCTCGAGGGCGGGCAACATCATCTCGTTGGCGTAGTCGTGCAGAACAGCCCGCAAATCCGACGGGTTGTCATGCAATTGGAGGTAGAGCAGGAACGCGCCGCCACCTGCCATGCCGAGGTACTTCGCTCGTGCGGCCGGGTCTCGGCTCGGCCTGATCGTGCCGGCGCGGACACCCTCGTCGAGGTAGCCCTCGACATTGGCGAACATGGTGCGCCAGAGGTTTCTGGCCAGCTCGCCGCCGGTCTGCATGCTGCGCACCAGGTAGGCCATCATCGGCGCGAACGATTCGATCTCGGCGGCCGCGGCGAGCCAGGTGGCCGGGTCGGTGGAACGGATGGTCTCGGATTTCTCGCTGCGGATCTCTTCGGCGATGTAGTCGTCGCACGCTTGGCGCAATCCGTCCTTCGACCCGAAGTGGTGGATGACGAGCCCCGGGCTCACCCCGGCGGTCTCGGCGATCGCGCGCACCCCGACGTCGAATCCGCGGGCGCCGAACAGCTCGATGGCGGCATCGCGAATCCGGGCCACGGTCGTGAGGTCGGCTGAACGCATGTTTAGGATGCTAAACACTTGTTCAATCGGCGGTCAAGCACCAACTGTATCGACGTGTGGAACTGGTGGTAGGCCGGTCGCCCCGTGCGGACGCCTCTCAGGCGGCAGTGCGCAAGGCGACTGTCTCGACGGCCGTGTGTGTAGGCCGGGCTGCGCGGTTGAGCAGGATCTCGAACGTCCGGGCGGCGCCGATCGATCCGTAGGAGTAGGGCTGCTCGCGGCAGAACGATTCGCCGGCGATGTGATCGATGACGACCCGGACGCGATGGCTGGTCGGGTCGCCGGAGGAGCCGGTCTCGGTGACGGTTGCTGCCAGGCCGGCCAACGGGATTCGCGCCGCGCTCCGGCCACGGCCCACGATGAGCAAACTCGTCGTCATGCGCAGATCGCCCCACGTGGCCAAGACGCCGTCGCGGCGGTTACGGCGACTTTGCGAGAGATCGAAAACCACCGCGGCAATTCCGAGGAGCGCAAACGGCGCGAACAATGTCGCCGCCATCACGGGGCTTAACCGTGGATCCATTCTCTCCCCCCGGAAATACCGTGCGCTGTCACCCGTTAACGGCCGGACACATCCACGTAATGCTTCTGCCTCGCACCGACTTTGGCGCGAGAGTGCCCACATAAACAGCAAGGCAAACGCGTATGCGATGACTCTTGTCCATCAGAGTCGCCCGCACTCGCGATGACCTCACGGGTGAAAATCCTATTGAGTCGAAGGCGGGGACAACTGCACTTTAGGAGAGTTTGCTGGAATTCAGCTTGGTGGAATTGTGGCAACGTATTACTAACTAAGAATTAGCAGCCTCGCCAGCTCGGCGGACGTCACGTTATTGCAGGTAAGGGGAGTTTCCCGTGCGGGACGGCACGAAGAAGTACCAGGCAATCTGCACGCTCGTTGAATATCAGCAAACGTCGAGCGTGAACGGAGCGTGCACTGCGCTGTCGGGTCAGTCGCGGGCGGCGACCAGGATTCCGTCGCCCAGCGGAATCAGCACCGGGGTGAGGCGCTCGTCCTCGGCGATCAGCCGGGCCGCCTCGCGCACGGCCGCGACCTCGGCGTCATTGGCCGCCGGATCACCGGCGCGGCCGCCGAGCGCGGAGCGATGCACGACGATCGCGCCGCCCGGGCGCAGCAGGCGGATGCCCTCGACGATGAAATCGGCCTGATCCGACGGTGCGGCGTCAAGAAACACCAGGTCATAAGACTCGTCGGCCAGCCGGGTCAGGACTTCCTGGGCTCGGCCGGCGATCAGCCGGGTGCGCGACGGGCCGATCCCGGCCTCGGTGAACGCCTGCTTGGCGATGCGCTGGTGCTCGGGCTCGATGTCGATGGTGGTCAGGACGCCGTCGTCACGCATCCCCGACAGCAGCCACAGTCCGCTCACGCCGGCACCGGTGCCCACCTCGACAACTGCTTTGCCGCCGGACAGCCGGGCCAGTACGCTGAGCAGCGCTCCGACCGCCGGTGTCACCGCTCCGGCGCCGGCGTCGACAGCTCGCTCCCGGGCGGCCGCGACAATGGCGTCCTCGGAGATCGAACCCTCCGCATGGGCGAGTATCCGGTCGGCGCGGCTGGCCTCAGGCTGGCCTGTTTGGTCCTCGTTGGTGGCCATTCTCAGCAGCGTAGGCGCAGTTGGATCGGCGGGTGGGCAGGCGCGCCCGGCGCCGGCGAGCGCCGAATCGGCCGGTCCGAGGGGTCGGGCCGGGACGTCAAGGATGACGCGCCGTCCAGAAGTGAAAGACCTGGACACGAATCGATAACGAAAGTATTTCTTAGTCAAACCTTAGTTAGCTCAAATCGCCCCCACACAGGTTTGGGGAACGGTAGCGGGCATGGAACAGAGCCCCCGCTGGTCGGGGAATATGCCCGACAACGGTCGCGTTGTCAGGCTTGATGCGGTCGACGGCACCCAGTCGTCAACGCAGGTCAATCAGGAGGATCCGACGACCACCACATTGATGGCTCCGGCGCATATGTCGCACCCCGAGCAATTGGGGGAAGCCGAGTGGGTTGAGCCGTCCGAGGAACTGCAGGGCACCGCGGTGTTCGATGCCACCGGCGACCGGACGGCGATGCCGTCTTGGGACGAGCTCGTTCGGCAGCACGCCGACCGGGTGTACCGGCTGGCCTATCGCCTGTCGGGTAACCAGCAGGATGCCGAGGACCTCACCCAGGAGACCTTCATCAGGGTGTTCCGCTCTGTGCAGAACTACCAGCCCGGCACGTTCGAAGGCTGGCTGCACCGCATCACCACCAACTTATTCCTCGACATGGTCCGCCGCCGCGGCCGCATCCGCATGGAAGCGCTGCCCGAGGACTACGACCGGGTTCCCGCCGACGAGCCCAACCCCGAGCAGATCTTCCACGACTCGCGACTGGGTGCGGATTTGCAGGCCGCGCTGGATTCGTTGGCGCCGGAGTTCCGTGCCGCCGTCGTCTTGTGTGACATCGAGGGTCTGTCGTACGAGGAGATCGGTGCGACGCTCGGCGTCAAGCTGGGCACCGTGCGCAGCCGCATCCACCGCGGCCGCCAGGCGCTCCGTGATTACCTGGCGTCCCATTCCGGCCAGCGGGGGTTGGCTGACTTCACCGCCGAATCGGCGTAGACCGACGGGCAGCGGCCAAACTGTGGCCGGCATGTCATGTCACCGAGGGTTTCGCGCGCTACATTCGATCTAGCGGCGCAGCACCAGCGAGGTGAACGACTCGTGCTGACGCGAACCCCGAGAGGAGCGCAGTGATGGTCGACCGTGGACACATGTTCCGTCGAGCATTTTCCTGGTTGCCCTCACAGTTCGCCTCGCAGAGTGACGCCCCCATCGGGGCGCCGCGGCAATTCGGTTCCACCGAGCACCTGTCCATCGAAGCGATCGCCGCCTATGTCGACGGCGAGTTACGGATGAAGTCGTATCTGCGGGCGGCGCACCATCTGTCGCTGTGCCCGGAGTGCGCGGCCGAGGTAGAGGGCCAGAGTCAGGCGCGCACCGCGTTGCGGGATTCCCACCCGATCAGCATGCCGAGCACCCTGTTGGGGCTGTTATCGCAGATCCCGCAGGCGGCGCCAGACGATCCGAGCGTGCCGGACGGGCGGAGCCGCCCTGGCGGCGGCATGGAGTCCGGACTCGCCGATCAGTTAGCTGAACGCACAGACCGTGACCGGCGTAAGCGCCGGTAGGGTGGATGTGAAATCGGGCAGCGTCGTGCCCGGTCCCACTGCGCGCGCTCGCGGCTGAGCGCTTGGATAGAGGTTGAACTTGAGCCCCAATCAGGACAACTCCGGCAGCAGCCCCCGTCTGGCACCGCGTCCGGTCTCCCGGCCTGCCGTCGATCCGGCCGCCACCCGCACGTTCGGGCGCCCCCAGGGTGTCGACGGCTCGTTCGTGGCCGAGGAACTGCGTCCCGCCAAATTCCGCGGGGAGGTCGAATTCCAGCCCAAGGACCACGTCCCCGACCCCGTGCTGGGGGAGGCGTTCGGCCGCCCCTACCCGGGCGGCGACTCGCTGCAGCGGCACCCCGCAGACGCCGGTGCGCTGGACGCTGAGCGCGACGACGATTCCGACGACGTCGACGATCCCTGGCGGGATCCGGGGGCGGCGGCCGCTCTCGGCACGCCGGCACTGCAGCAGGCGGCGCCCGTCGTCGCGGCCGGGCCCACCGGCAAGCTCGGCGTGCGTGACGTGCTGTTCGGCGGGCGGGTGTCCTACGTCTCGCTGGCTGTGTTGGGCATCATCGCGCTGCTGATCGGGTTCGCCGGCGGCTGGGTGGGGCGCAAGACGGCCGAGGTCGTCGAGGCGTTCACCACATCGAAGGTCTCGCTGGCCACCAACAGCACCGGTGAGGTGCCGCCCGGCAGGTTCGCCAAGGTGGCCGCGTCGGTCGCCGATTCCGTGGTGACCATCGAGGCGGTCAGCGACGAGGAAGGCGCCCAGGGCTCCGGCGTGGTCGTCGACGGCCGCGGCTACATCGTCACCAACAACCACGTGATCTCCGACGCCGCCAACAATCCGAGCAAGTTCAAGATCTCGGTGGTGTTCAACGACGGCAAGTCGGTGCCGGCCAACCTCGTCGGCCGCGACCCGAAGACCGACCTGGCCGTGCTCAAGGTCGACAACGTCGACAACCTGACGGTGGCCCGCTTCGGGGACTCCGACAAGGTTCACGTCGGCGACGAGGTGATCGCCGCCGGTGCCCCGCTGGGCCTGCGCAGCACCGTCACCCACGGCATCATCAGCGCGTTGCACCGGCCCATCCCGCTCTCGGGTGAGGGATCGGACACCGACACCGTCATCGACGCCATCCAGACCGACGCCTCCATCAATCACGGCAACTCCGGTGGCCCGCTGATCAACATGAACTCTGAGGTCATCGGCATCAACACTGCCGGAAAGTCGTTGTCCGACAGTGCAAGTGGCCTCGGGTTCGCAATCCCGGTCAACGAGGTCAAGCAGACCGTCGAGGCGCTGATCAAGGACGGCAAGGTGGCCCACCCGACGCTCGGACTCACGGCGCGCTCGGTCAGCAACGACCTCGCCCAGGGCGCTCAGGTGGCCAACGTCAAGGCGGGCAGTCCCGCCGAGAAGGCCGGCATCCTCGAGAACGACATCGTGGTCAAGGTCGGCAACCGCACGGTCGCCGACGCCGACGAGTTCGCGGTCGCCATCCGTCAGCTCAAGATCGGTCAGGACGCGCCCATCGAGGTCATTCGCGATGGCCGCAAGGTCACGCTGACGGTGAACCCCGCACCGGACAACTGACCCGATGTTCGCGAATGTCGGCTGGGGCGAAATGCTCGTGCTGCTGGTCATCGGGCTGGTGGTCCTCGGTCCCGAGCGGCTGCCCGGTGCCATCCGGTGGACGTCGAATTCGTTGCGGCAGGCCCGTGACTACATCAGCGGCGCCACCAGTCAGCTGCGTGACGACCTGGGGCCGGAGTTCGAGGATCTGCGCCAGCCGCTGAGCGAGTTGCAGAAGCTGCGCGGTATGACGCCGCGGGCCGCGCTCACCAAACACCTTCTCGACGGCGACGATTCGTGGATCAATGAAGCCTTCCAGTCGCCGGGAGCTGCCGGGCCGGCGACATCAGAGACAGTGAAGCCGCACAGTGCGCCGCCCCCGCAGGCCGTGGTGCCCAAGCCCGAGCCGTTGCCTCCCGGCACGCCCGCGCCCTTCGACGCCGACGCCACCTAAGGATTTGGGCGCGTTTTCGTTCGCTCAGCGGCGGTTTGCGCGCCCAACTCGCGCGATCGCCTACAGGTGGCGGGTGGTGTCCAGTCCCAGCGACATCCCGGCCAGTCCGCGCCGTCGTGCCGCCAGCTTGTCGGCGATGCCGCGCAGTTCCTTGCCGGCCGCCGAATCGGGCGCTGAAAGGACAAGCGGCACACCGGAATCGCCGGCCGCCACCAACGCGGGGTCCAGCGGCACCTGACCCAGCAGGGGCACATCAGCGCCGACCGACCGGGTGAGGCTCTCGGCGACCTGGCGGCCGCCACCTTCGCCGAAGATCTGCATCGTGGTGCCGTCCGGCATCAGCAGCCCCGACATGTTCTCGACCACGCCGACGATGCGTTGGCGGGTCTGCAGCGCGATCGCCCCGGCGCGTTCGGCCACCTCGGCGGCGGCGAGCTGCGGTGTCGTCACCACCAGGATCTCGGCGCCGGGAACCAGCTGAGCCACCGAGATCGCCACGTCGCCGGTGCCCGGCGGCAGGTCGAGCAGCAGCACGTCCAGGTCGCCCCAGTACACATCGGCGAGGAACTGCTGCAGCGCCCGGTGCAGCATCGGTCCACGCCACACCACCGGTGCGTTGCCCTGGGTGAACTGGGCGATCGAGATGACCTTCACGTCGTGCGCGACCGGCGGCAGGATCATCGACTCCACCTGGGTGGGACGGTCGTCGGTGCCCATCATGCGCGGCACCGAATGGCCGTAGATGTCGGCGTCGAGGACGCCGACCGACAGGCCGCGAGCCGCCAGCGCCGCAGCCAGGTTGACCGTCACGCTCGACTTGCCGACACCGCCCTTACCGGAGGCGACGGCGTACACCCGGGTCAGCGAGCCGGGCTGGGCGAAGGGGATCACCGGTTCGGGCGCATCGCCGCGCAGTTGCTTGCGCAGTTCGGTGCGCTGCTCGTCGTTCATCACGTCGAGTGCGACGGTCACCGCCGCGGTGCCCGGCACATCGGCGACGGCCTGGGTCACCCGCTCGGTGATCTCGGTCTTCTTCGGGCACGCGGCCGTCGTGAGGTAGACCTCGACGTGCACGGCGCCGTCGTCGGCGACCGAGATGCTCTTGACCATGTTGAGCTCGGTGATCGGCTTGCGCAGCTCGGGATCGATCACTTTGCCCAGCGCAATGCGCACCTGGGTCTGCAGTTCGTTCTTTTCGGACATCACGGCCGAGTCTAGGTTGTGCGACTCCTGTCAGCGGAAACGGCCTGAGTGCTGACGCGGCGCGCGGTGACCACGGTCGCCATCACCAGAACGCCGATGACGACGACGGTGATCACCGAGTTGACGCCGTTGGCGGTGTCGACGGAGAACTTGCCGATGACGATCAGCCGGAACGCGACCTCGAGCAGGAGTCCGAGACCCCACATCGCGGACAGCCGGACGTGGATGCGCCGGCGACGGTCGGCGTCTGCAGCCTCCGCCTCCTCGTCGGCGTTGCTGAATCGGTCACTGACGACCTGCGTCAACGGGGTCCCGATCACGCAGCTGCCCAGAAAGATCAGTCCGCCGATTCCGTTGACGACGGTGTTGCCCACCAGCACCAGTTTGGGATCCGTCGTGGACAACCCGACGACCAGGCTGAGCCCGAAGGTCAGCAGCAGGTACACGGCGAACGGGTCCAGTCGCCGGACTCTGACCACGCTGTAGATCACCCTTAGGCCCGACAACACCGTGGCCGACAGCAAGGCGACGTACTCGGATACTCCCGCCGCGCGCAGTCCGTAATAGGCGATCAGCGGCGGTGCGACGTCAGCCGCGACGGTCTGGAGCACGGGGCGCATCGACCGTTGTTGTGCCGGGTTACGTTGACTCACAACGCGTTACGTTATCGCCGCTGGCTGTCCGCTCGCTGTGCGAACTCGACCCGGTGCAGCTAGCTGGCCGGCCCCGGCAGCGCACCGTGCACGGCAGGCAGCGGCGCGGGTGCCGACACTTCCGCGACCGGCTCGGGAGCCGGCGGCGGGGGCGGCGACAGCCACGGGGGCTGCCACGGGGGCGGCGCGTCCGGCATGGCCTGAGGCTGGGCGACGACCGGCGGGGGAGCCTGCGAACCGAGGCAGATCACCTGGCACGGCTGGGACGGCATCGCACTGGCGGGGCCGGGCAGCGGGCCGAGCGCAAGCGATCCGGCCGTCTCGGTGTTGTTGATGCTGAGCTGGGCCAGCGGATCGGTCGGCGGTAGCCCGATGGCATTGAGCGGCAGGCCCGGGCCCAGACCCTCCGGGTTCTCCAGGTGGGCGTCCCCGAGAGCGGGCGCCGGCCCGACGATCGGCGGCAGGTTGATCGGCTCGACCCCGGTGGCGTAGGCGGCGGCCCAACCCAGCACGTTCTGGGCGTAGGCCATCGAGTTGTTGTAGCGCAGGATCGCGGTCAGCACCTGCGACTGGTCCCGCAGGTTCAGGCCACCGCTGCACAGATAGCGGGCCGCGGCCAGCGCCGCGTCGTAGACGTTCTGCGGGTCGGCCTTGCCGTCGCCGTCGCCGTCGGCGGCGTAGCGCGACCAGGTGCCGGGCAGGAACTGCATGGGTCCCATCGCCCGCGCGAACACCGGGCGGCCGGCCTGGACCGTCTGCACGATGACCTCGTTGCCCGACAGGGTGCCGTCCAGAGTCGGGCCGTAGATCGGGTTGATCGCGGTGCCCCGGGCGTCGGTGGCGCCGCCGTTGGCGTGCATGGACTCGATGCGGCCGATCCCGGCCAGCAGGTTCCAGCTCAGCCCGCAGCCCGGCGCGGCCACCGACATCTTCTGTTCGGCATTGCGGTAGGCCGCCAGCGGAACCGCCGGGATGCGCAGCGACCCGATCGAGCTGACCACAATCGCAGGCGGTGGCGCCGCCGGGGTGGCTGCGGCGAAGTGAAAGTTGGTGGGTTGCTTGGTCAGAGCGACGACGGTGACACCCGAGGTGTCGACTTGCGGCGACACTGCGGCCAGCGGAATGACTTCCTTGCCGACCACCGGCGCGTGCGGCAGGTCGGGGGCCGCGCTGACCGCGCCGGCAAGCACGACCGGGGTGAGCACAGCAATTCCGAACGCAGGTTTCCGCACCATCCGGCTGACGCGGTTTCCTATGCCCACTCGTCCGTCCTCAGATCATGCCGCCTGTGTGAACCAAGTCACCATACATATCTTCGTGACCTCAGTGGTATCCAATGGTCACCTTTGTCACTAACTCACCTCGTCGCCAACGGGCTCGACCACCGGCCGGGCCTTCTTGGCTTTGTCCTTCTTGACCTTGCCGCCGTTTTCGGAGTGCAGCGATTCCAGCAATTCGCGAATCTCCTCCAGCTCGCGGCGAAGGTAGTCGCGGGTGGCCACCTCGCCGACCGCCAACCGCAGCGATGCCAGCTCGCGGGCCAGGAACTCGGTGTCGGCTTTGGTCTGCTCAGCGCGCCGGCGATCTTCCTCCAGCGACACCCTGTCGCGGTTCTCCTGCCGGTTCTGCGCCAGCAGGATCAGCGGAGCGGCGTAGGCGGCCTGGGTGGAGAACGCCAGGTTCAGCAGGATGAACGGGTAGGGGTCCCACTGCCAGCGCACCGCGAACAGATTCAGGGCGATCCAGACGACGACCAGGATCGTCTGCCAAGCGAGGTAGCGCCCGGTGCCCAGGAATCGGGCGATCGATTCACTGAACC
This sequence comes from Mycolicibacterium aromaticivorans JS19b1 = JCM 16368, assembly GCF_000559085.1. Lineage (NCBI taxonomy): Bacteria > Bacillati > Actinomycetota > Actinomycetes > Mycobacteriales > Mycobacteriaceae > Mycobacterium > Mycolicibacterium aromaticivorans. Next base: position 3,926,740 of record NZ_JALN02000001.1, read on the forward strand.
GGCCGACGGCCTCCGGATCGACGTTGAACGACAGCCGACGCGACGAGCGGGGGGTGTCGAGGCGCTGGCGCGCGGACAGGTCGCTCACGTCGCCCCCTCTGCGCTGGCCGCCCGCTCGGACAGTTGTGGATCCTCGTAGCTTTCCCGCCAGTCGTCGGGCAGCAGATGGTCGAGCACGTCGTCGACGGTCACCGCGCCGAGCAGGTGGTTCTCCTCGTCGACCACGGGACCGCAGACCAGGTTATAGGCGGCGAAGTAACGCGTCACCCCGGCCAGTGACGTGTTCGGGGTGCAGCTGGGCAGGTCGGTGTCCACGATTCCGCTCACCAGGTTGGCGGGCGGTTCGCGTAGCAGTGCCTGCAGGTGCACGCAGCCGAGGTAGCGGCCGGTGGGGGTTGCCGTCGGGGGCCGCACCACGAACACCAGCGACGCCAGCGCCGGCGTCAGGTCGGGGTCCCGCACCCGGGCCAGTGCCTCGGCGACGGTGGTGTCGGGCGCGAGTACCACCGGGTCGGAGGTCATCAGACCGCCCGCGGTGTCGGGGGAGTGACTCAGCAGGCGTCGCACCGGCTCGGAGTCCTCGGGATCCATCCGGCGCAGCAGCACCTCGGCCTCGGTCGGATTGAGCACACCGAGAAGGTCGGCGGCGTCGTCGGGGTCCATCGCCTCCAGGACGTCGGCGGCTCGTTCGGTGTCCAGCTGCAACAGCAGGACGGTCTGGTCGTCCTCGGGCAGCTCCTGGAGGATGTCGGCAACGCGCTCGTCGTCGAGCGCGTTGATCACTTCGGTGCGGCGCTTGGCCGGCAGATCGCGGATCGCGTCGGCCACCTCGATGGGGCGCTGGCCTTCGAACTGGTGCAGCAGTTGGGCCACCCCCTGGCCGGGCATCGACAGCGCCGACGGGGTCAGGCCCGCCACGTTGTGCCAGTCCACCACTTGGATCGTCGAACGCCGGCCCAGCCTGCGGTGGCTGCGTACCGCGACCCGGGTGACGACCCAATCTCTGACGCGGGATTGCTCGATGCCCAGGTCGACGACGATGACGTCGACGCCGGACATCTGTGGCAGCTCGGGGTCGTTGACCCGCACCCGGCTGTCGAGGACCTGGCCGAGTACCAGAACCTCGCCGGGCCGCTGCGCGAAGCGGCGCAACGACACATTGCCGGTGGTGAGGGTGACGGCGTTCGGCTCGATCGCGGTGACGCGCAGTATCGGTACGAAAATCCTTCGGCGAGTCAGCATTTCGACCACCAGGCCGAGGACTCGCGGTTGCTGACGGACGATGCTCATACTGATCACGACGTCGCGAACGCGGCCGAGGGATTCGCCATCTGGACCGAGCACGGCCAGTCCTGCCAGCCGCGCCGCGTACACCCTGTTCACCGACGCCATGAGTGAAAGGGTAGGAGTGTAAGCGTGGAGAACGCCTATCGGCCCCGTCGAACCTGTCTGTCGGTTCCGGGCAGCAGTCTCAAGATGATTGAGAAGGCCAAGGCATTGCCGGCCGACCAAGTGTTCCTCGACCTCGAGGATGCGGTCGCGCCAGATGCCAAGGCGCAGGCCCGCAAACAGGTCGGCGCGGCATTGGCGAGCCCGGGCTGGGCGGGTCAGCTGCGGGGCGTGCGGGTCAACGACTGGACCACGCCGTGGACGTACTCCGATGTGATCGACGTGGTGTCCGAGGTGGCCTCGGCTCGCGACGGGCGCCTCGACGTCGTTGTGCTGCCCAAGGTGACCGACGCCGGCCACGTCCACGCTCTCGACCTGTTGCTGACCCAGCTCGAGCTGACCCACGGCCTGCCGGTCGGGCGGATCGGGGTCGACGCCCAGATCGAAGATGCCAAGGGACTGGCCAACATCCACGCGATCGCCGCCGCGCCGCGGGTGCAGGCGTTGGTGCTCGGCCCGGCGGACCTGATGGCCAGCTTGAACATGCGCACCCTGGTGGTTGGTGAGCAGCCGGAGGGATACGACGTCGGTGACGCGTATCACCACGTGTTGATGACGATCCTCGTCGCCGCCCGCGCGCACGGCATCGCCGCGATCGACGGGCCGTATCTGAAGGTGCGCGACGTGGCGGCGTTCCGGCGAGTGGCGGGCCGCGCGGCGGCGCTGGGCTACGACGGCAAATGGGTGCTCCATCCCGACCAGATCGACGCCGGCAACGAGATTTTCTCACCCGCCCAAGCCGAATACGACCGCGCCGAGCTGATTCTGGAGGCCTACGACTGGCACACGTCGACGGCAGGAGGCGCCCGCGGCGCGGTGATGCTCGGTGACGAGATGATCGACGAAGCCAGCCGCAAGATGGCGCTGGTGGTGGTCGGCAAAGGCCGGGCGGCCGGCATGCAACGTCAGGGTGAGCGGTTCACCCCGCCGAGCTAATAGCTGCTGGGTGACGTCGTCGTACTGGCCGCGAGGATGACGACGAACGCGACGTAGAGCACGACCAGGGCGATGATCACCGCGCCGACGGCCACGCCGGCGACCGCGAGCCCGAAGCCGTCCTGGCCAGTGCGCTTGGTTTCGCGCATCGCGACGATCCCGAGAATGATGCCGGCGATCGAGGGCAGCCCGCACAACAGCAGACCGGCCAGTGAGGTCACCAATGCGGCGATGGCTTTTCCGTTGGTGCCTGGTGGTTTGGTCGGCCGGTACGGGTCATAGGGATCGCCGTAACCGGCGTAGGCCGCCGGCGGGTATGGGTAGCCCGGATATCCCGACGGTGCGGGGTAGGGCGCCGGGTAGACCGGCGGTGGCATCGCGGGGAAGTTCGCCGGGTAGTCCACCGGGGCGTACGGATCAGCCGGCGGCGGTGTGCCCTCCGGGTGCGGGGGATAGGTCATCGGGTCAGCGCCAGGCGTAGATCGCCCAGATCACGCTGATGATCAGGGTTGCGACGCCCACCACGATCCCGGCGATGGCCAGGCCGTAGCCGCCCTGACGGGTTCGCTTGATCTGGTTGAGCGCGAGGATGCCGCAGACGATGCCGACGATCGAGCCGATCCCGCACAGCAATCCGATGACCGATGCCACCAGCGATGAGATCGCCAGGGTGTTGGTCCCCGTTGCCGGGGCCGGGTAGCCGTAGCCGCCCTGGTACGGCACGGCGCCGTACTGCGGCGGCGGAGGAGGCGGATAGGCCGACGGTTGCTCGCCATAGCCGGGTGCCCCGTACCCGCCGGGGGACGGCGGCGGGTAGCCCGGTTGCGGGCTGTAACCCGGCGGCGGATAGCCGGGCGCGCTGTAGCCCGGCGGCGGCGGGTAGGCACCCGGCGCGTCGTAACCGGGATAGGCCGGCGGAGTGGGCTCATAGCCCGACGGGGTGGTCTCGTAGCCGGGTGACGCCGGGTTCTGTTCGATGGGCGGGGCTTCGTGCGTCCCCTCGGACGGGCTCTGTTCGCCCGCGTTCTGCGGCTTTTCGCCGGAGTCGCCGCCGGAAGCTGTCATGCTGTTCAACCTAGCGTATGTGCAGGTAGCGCGGGGCTGGGCTTGCAGTTGGGGCACCAACGCCGGCGGCCCCACGTTCATCAGGCATCGGCCCGCTTCGGCGGGTGCGACACGACGCGACAAACGCCGCGCACGACAGGAGAATGAGCAGAATGACCAGCCCTTTCCCGCAGGGTCAGAACCCCGGTGGCGCAGCCGCCGCGTCACGCCGCGGGCCGGTCGGCCTGCCCACCCCGCCCAAGGGGTGGCCGATCGGCTCGTATCCGACCTACGCCGAGGCCCAGAAGGCCGTCGATTACCTGTCCGACGAGCAGTTCCCGGTGGAGCAGGTGACCATCGTCGGTGTGGACCTGATGCAGGTCGAGCGCGTCACCGGCCGGCTGTCATGGCCCAAAGTGCTGGGCGGTGGCGTGATCACCGGCGCCTGGCTGGGCATCTTCATCGGCCTGGTGTTGGGATTCTTCAGTCCCAACCCGTGGGCGTCACTGATCACCGGCGTCGTCGCCGGCGTCATATTCGGATTGATCACCTCAGCGGTCCCGTACGCGATGGCGCGTGGGACAAGGGATTTCAGCTCCACCATGCAACTGGTGGCGGGCCGCTATGACGTGCTGTGCGATCCGCAGAGCGCGGAGAAGGCGCGGGACATGCTGGCGCGCTTGAAGATCTGACGCGCTGATCACAGCGGATGCGGTCACGATCTGGCCGCATCCGGCGTGGGAGTGTTGCACATCACGACACGAGAGCTCTACGGTTTGGCCGCGGGGGTTTGTCCTGCCGTGATGCAGCCTGCGCCGAGCGCGGACAGCTGCCGCACGTACGAGAAGGCGGGTGAAGACGGGAGGCGGTTGCGAGATGGCTTGCCCAGGCGCACGCGCTCGGCGGGTAGGGGCGGCCGCGATCGCCGCGTTGACATGTGCCTCGCTGGTCTCGTCGTGCAGCTCGGGCGAGCACGGTCTGGTGGTCAGCTTCTACACACCGGCCAGTGAGACGGCGACGTTCACCGCTGTGGCCAAGCGCTGCACTGAAGAACTCGGCGGCCGCTTTCGCATCGAACAGCGCAGTCTGCCCAAGGCTGCCGACGATCAGCGGCTGCAGTTGGCGCGCAGGCTGACCGGAAACGACCGCACGCTCGACGTGATGGCGCTCGACGTGGTGTGGACCGCGGAGTTCGCCGAGGCCGGCTGGGTGCTGCCGCTGTCCGACGACCCGGCCGGACAGGCCGAGTCCGATGCGACGGACAACACCTTGCCCGGCCCGCTGCAGACGGCCAAGTGGCAGGACAAGCTGTACGCCGCACCGGTCACCACCAACACCCAATTGCTTTGGTATCGAGCCGATTTGGTGGCTCCACCGCCGGACACCTGGGACGGTATGATCGCGGAGGCCACCCGGTTGCACGCCGAAGGCAAGCCCAGCTGGATCGCGGTGCAGGCCAAGCAGTACGAAGGCTTGGTGGTGTGGTTCAACACTCTGCTGGAAAGCGCTGGGGGACAGGTACTTTCCGACGACGGCAAGCGGGTCACGCTGACCGATACGCCCGAGCACCGGGCGGCGACGGTGAAGGCGCTGCAGATCATCAAGGCCGTCGCCACCGCGCCCGGGGCCGACCCATCGGTCACCCAGACCGACGAGGGCACCGCGCGACTGGCCCTCGAACAGGGCAAGGCGGCGCTGGAGGTCAACTGGCCCTTCGTGTTCGCCTCGATGCTGGAGAACGCCGTCAAGGGTGGGGTGCCGTTCCTGCCGCTCAATGAGAAGCCGGAACTGAAGGGCAGCATCAACGACGCCGGCACTTTCTCGCCCAGCGACGACCAGTTCACCGTCGCCTTCGACGCGTCCAAGGAAGTGTTCGGGTTCGCCCCCTACCCAGGAGTGATCCCAGGCCGGCCCACCCGGGTCACCCTGGGCGGGCTTAACCTCGCGGTGGCCAAGACCACCCGGCATGCGGCCGAGGCGTTCGAAGCGGTGCGCTGTATCCGCAACCTGGAGAACCAGAAGTACACCTCGATCGAGGGTGGTCTGCCCGCGGTGCGCGCCTCGCTGTATTCCGACCCCGCGTTCCAGCAGAAGTATCCGCAGTACGCGATCATTCGCGATCAGCTGACCACGGCGGCGGTGCGTCCGGCGACGCCGAACTATCAGGCTGTGTCGACCCGCATTTCGGCGACGCTGGCGCCCATCAGCCAGATCGACCCCGACAAGACTGCGGATGAACTCGCCGTCCAGGTACAGAAGGCGATCGACGGCAAGGGGTTGATCCCGTGACCGCCCCCGCCCGCAGTGACGACCGCAGGTCCCAGCGCACGCTCGCCTACCTGCTGATCACCCCGGCCGTCGTTCTCATGCTCGCGGTGACCGCCTACCCGATCGTGTATGCGCTGTGGCTGAGCCTGCAGCGGTACAACTTGGCCAGCCCGGCCGACACGAAGTTCATCTGGTTCGAGAACTACCAGACCATCTTGAGTGACAACTACTGGTGGACGGCGTTCGTTATCACGCTGGTCATCACGGTGATCTCGGTGGCCATCGAGTTCGTGCTCGGCATGGCGCTCGCACTTGTCATGCACCGCACCATCTTCGGCAAGGGGTTGGTGCGTACCGCGATCCTCATTCCGTACGGGATCGTCACCGTCGCGGCTTCCTACAGCTGGTATTACGCGTGGACGCCGGGTACCGGATATCTGGCCAACCTGCTTCCGGACGGCAGTGCCCCACTGACCCAACAGATTCCGTCATTGGCGATCATCATCTTGGCCGAGGTGTGGAAGACCACTCCGTTCATGGCGCTGCTGCTGCTGGCCGGGCTTGCGTTGGTGCCCGAGGATCTGCTCAAGGCCGCCGAGGTCGACGGGGCCGGCCCGTGGACCCGGCTGGTCAAGGTTACGTTGCCGTTGATCAAACCGGCGATCCTGGTGGCCCTGGTGTTCCGCACGCTCGACGCGTTCCGTATTTTCGACAACATCTACGTGCTGACCGGTGGCGCCAACGACACCGCCTCGGTGTCGATCCTCGGCTACGACAACCTGTTCAAGGCGTTCAACATCGGGCTCGGCTCGGCGATCAGCGTGCTGGTGTTCCTGTCGGTGGCCGTCATCGCGTTCGTCTACATCAAGCTGTTCGGCGCGTCCGCGCCTGGCACGGACGACGAGGTGCGCTGATGACTGAGCGGATCGGCACCCGACGAACGGTGAGCTGGGTCGTGATCGATGCGATCGTGGTGATCTACGCCCTCTTCCCGGTGCTGTGGATCCTGAGCCTGTCGCTCAAGCCCACGTCAACGGTCAAGGACGGCAAACTCATTCCGTCGGAGATCACCTTCGACAACTACAAGGGCATCTTCAGCGGTGACGCGTTCAGTTCCGCGTTGATCAACTCGATCGGTATCGGGCTGATCACCACGGTGATCGCGGTGGTGATCGGGGGCATGGCGGCCTATGCCGTAGCCCGGCTGGAGTTCGCCGGCAAGAAGGTGCTGATCGGCGCCGCGCTGCTGATCGCGATGTTCCCCCAGATCTCGCTGGTGACACCGCTGTTCAACATCGAGCGCCGGCTCGGCCTGTTCGACACATGGCCCGGCTTGATCATTCCGTACATCACGTTCGCGCTGCCGCTGGCGATCTACACGCTGTCGGCGTTCTTCCGGGAGATTCCCTGGGATCTGGAGAAGGCCGCCAAGATGGACGGCGCAACACCGGCTCAGGCGTTTCGCCGGGTGATCGCGCCGCTGGCCGCACCGGGGATCGTGACGGCGGCCATCCTGGTGTTCATCTTCGCGTGGAACGACCTGCTGCTGGCGTTGTCGCTGACCGCCACCAACGCCGCGATCACCGCACCGGTGGCCATCGCGAACTTCACCGGCAGTTCGCAATTCGAGGAACCGACCGGGTCGATCGCCGCAGGCGCGATGGTGATCACGGTTCCGATCATCGTGTTCGTTCTGATCTTCCAACGACGGATCGTCGCCGGGCTGACCTCCGGCGCGGTGAAGGGGTAGCGAGGTTTTCGATGGCCGAGATAGTCCTGGACCATGTCAGCAAGAGTTATCCGGACGGTGCTGTCGCCGTGAAGGACCTGAGCCTGACGATCGCCGATGGCGAGTTCGTCATCCTGGTCGGGCCGTCCGGTTGCGGTAAGTCCACCACCCTCAACATGATCGCCGGCCTGGAGGAGATCAGCGCCGGGGAGCTGCGGATCGGCGGCGACCGGGTGAACGAGAAGGCGCCCCGCGAACGTGACATCGCGATGGTCTTCCAATCCTATGCGCTCTACCCGCACATGACCGTCCGGCAGAACATCGCGTTCCCGTTGACGTTGGCCAAGGTGAAGAAGGCCGACATCGCCAAGAAGGTCGAGGAGACGGCGAAAATCCTTGACCTGACCGAACTTCTGGACCGCAAGCCCTCGCAGCTGTCCGGTGGCCAGCGCCAGCGGGTCGCGATGGGCCGGGCGATCGTCCGCCAGCCCAAAGCGTTCCTGATGGACGAGCCGTTGAGTAACCTCGACGCGAAGCTGCGGGTGCAGATGCGTGGTGAGATCGCTCGGCTGCAGAACCGGCTGGGGACCACCACCGTCTACGTGACACACGACCAGACCGAGGCGATGACACTCGGTGACCGGGTGGTGGTGCTGCGTGGCGGTGAGGCTCAGCAGATCGGCACGCCCGGCGAGCTCTATGGGCGGCCGGCGAACCTGTTCGTCGCCGGCTTCATCGGCTCGCCGGCGATGAACTTCTTCCCGGCAACGCTGGACGGTATGAGCCTGCAGTTGCCGTTCGGTGAGGTGACGCTGAGCCAGGACGTGCAGAACGTTCTGGGTCAACACCCCAAGGCCGCCAACGTCATCGTCGGCATCCGGCCCGAACACTTCGAGGATGCCGCACTACTCGACGCCTACGAACGCATCCAGGCCACCACCTTCGAGGTGACGGTTGATCTGGTCGAGTCGCTGGGCGCCGACAAGTACGTGTATTTCACGACCGCTGGCGACAGCGCGAAGGCGGCTCAGCTGGCTGAGCTGGCCGCCGAGTCCGGTGCCGGTGAGAACGACTTCGTGGCAAGGCTTTCCGCGGATTCCACGGCGGCGATCGGGCAGTCGATCGAGTTGGCGTTCGACACGACCAAGCTGCATGTCTTCGACGCCGACAGCGGAGTCAACCTCACCATTGCGCCCGCAGGTTAAGTGAGCCAGCCCCTGGATTCGGTCCGCGCACACGTGCGCGGCCATTTCGCCGACGCCGGACTGGACGCCGAGCCGGATTCGGCCAGCGTGACATTCCTCGGACTCGAGCGCATCGAGGTGTTACGGTTCGGGCCGGACCCGGGCGGCGTGGCTCACTATGTGACGCTGGGCTGTTCGCGGCACCCGATGACCGAGCCGACGGCCGGCGTCGCCGATCCGTTGCACGGCCCGCGGGCCGAGGTCGTCCTGAGCTTGCGGGCCACCACGCCGACCTCAGGGCTGGCCCGCAGCCTGGCCGTGGTGGCGGCCACGCCCGCCGTCGAGGGGGTGGTGCTGGTCGCCGACGCGCTGATCGACCTGTCCGCGCCGCTATGGGACGGTGCTGCGTTCACCGCTGTGTTGCTGGGTGATTCGCCGATAGACGACCTGCCGCTGGAAGCGCCCCGCGAACCGGTGCGCTTCCTGGCGGCGATCCCGGTGACCCAGACCGAGGCGGCCTGGGTGCGGCTCAAGGGTGCCGACGCGATGCGGCAGGCCTGGCTCGACGACGGGGTCGACGTGCTGGACCCGAACAGGCGTGCGGCGCAACCGGGTTAGATCCTCACAGCCAGTTGTTCCGTCGGAAATTCAGGTAGAGGAACCCGCAGACTGTCGCCATGAGGGCCAGCACCGCCGGATAGCCCCACGCCCACGATAGCTCCGGCATGTGCTCGAAGTTCATTCCGTAGATGCCCGCGATCATCGTCGGCACCGCTGCGATCGCGACCCACGCCGAGATCTTGCGCATGTCGACGTTCTGCTGCATCCCCACCTTCGCCAGGGCGGCCTGCACCAACGACGACAGCATCTCGTCGTAGGACTCGATCCGGTCGGCCGCCTGCGCAGCGTGATCCAGGACGTCGCGCATGTAGCGCAGCACCTCTTTGGACATCAGGTCCTTGAAGTCCGGATTGAAACGGCCGAGTGCCACGGTGAGAGGTGATACGGCCCTTCGCAGTTCGACGACTTCACGCTTGAGCAGATAGATCGGTTCGATGTCGGTTTTGGTCAATGGTGAGAACGTCTCCGACTCGATGGCGTCGATATCGCATTCCATCAGCTCGCTGACATCGCGGTAGGTGTCCACGACGTGGTCGGCGATCGCGTGCATCACCGCGTACGGGCCCAGCGCCAGGTGCTGGTGCTCTTCTTCCAGATGTTTTCGCAAACCGGCCAGTCCGGTGTGGTCGCCATGTCGCACCGTCACGACGAAGTCCGGTCCGACGAACACCATGATCTCGCCGGTCTCCACGATCTCGCGGGCGAGCTCGACGGACTCGTGCGGTACGTAGGTCACCGTCTTCAGCACCAGGAACAGTGTGTCGTCGTAGCGTTCGACCTTCGGGCGCTGGTGGGCGTGCACCGCATCCTCGACGGCCAGCGGGTGCAGGCCGAACACCTCGGCCACCGCCTGCATCTGATGTTCGTCGGGTTCGTGCAGCCCGATCCAGACGAATGCCTTCTGCCCGCCGGCCTCCAGCTCGCGGACTCGTTGCAATGCGGCGGCGTGGGTGAACTTGCCGGCGAGACGGTCGCCTTCGACGTATACCGCGCAGTCGACCATGGCCCGCGCGACCGGTACGTGGATGCGTTTGGCGTCGACGGGGGTGGATCGGGTGCGGCTTGCTCCCAGCAGAGCCTGTGGGCGTGGACGAAACGACGGCATGACCCGACCTCCCCTTGAGCGGCAGGCGGGGCCCTGACGGGCCCCGCGGAAATGTTACGCGCCAGTAGTGCTGTCGGCGTAGTTCACGCCGGGGAGACCCTGGTCGGTGAGGTTTTGGGGGCGAGTACCCTGACGCCGTGTCCGAAACAGTGAGTACCCCCCGCGTCGTTATCGACGACGAAGAGATCTTCGCCGCTCACGTGGGCGGCAAGCTGTCCGTCGAGCTGAAGGCACCGCTGGACACCCAGCGCGCACTGTCGATCGCCTACACCCCCGGCGTAGCCCAGGTCAGCCGCGCGATCGCCGCCGACCACACCTTGGCTGCGCGCTACACCTGGTCCAATCGACTGGTCGCGGTGATCAGCGACGGCACCGCCGTGCTCGGCCTCGGTGACATCGGGCCCGCGGCATCCCTGCCGGTAATGGAGGGCAAGTCCGCGCTGTTCAAGACCTTCGGCGGGCTGGACTCGATCCCGATCGTGCTGGACACCAAAGACCCCGACGAGATCGTCGAGACGATCATCCGTCTGCGCCCGACGTTCGGCGCGGTCAACCTCGAGGACATCTCCGCGCCGCGCTGCTTCGAGATCGAGCGTCGCCTGATCGAGGCGCTGGACTGCCCGGTCATGCACGACGACCAGCACGGCACCGCGATCGTCGTGCTCGCCGCACTGATCGGCGCCACCAAGGTGCTCGACCGCGACATGCACTCGCTGAAGGTGGTCATGTCAGGTGCAGGTGCCGCCGGCGTCGCGTGCACGAACATCCTGTTGGCCGCGGGCATCACCGACATCACCGTGCTGGACAGCCAGGGCATCCTGCACACCGGTCGCGACGACATGAACTCGGTCAAGGCGGAGATGGCCACCCGGACCAACCCGCGCGGGCTCACCGGCGGGATCGCCGAGGCGCTCAACGGCGCCGACGTCTTCATGGGGGTGTCGGCCGGACTCGTTCCCGAGGAATTGATCGCCACGATGACCCCCGGCGGCATCGTGTTCGCGATGTCCAACCCGGACCCCGAAATCCACCCGGACGCCGCCCGCAAGCACGCCGCGATCGTGGCGACCGGCCGAAGCGACTTCCCGAACCAGATCAACAATGTCCTGGCATTCCCCGGTGTCTTCCGTGGAGCGCTGGACGCCGGCGCGCGGCGGATCACCGAGAAGATGAAAGTCGCAGCGGCAGAGGCGATCTTCTCCGTCGTCGGCGACGACTTGGCGGCCGATCACATCGTGCCCAGCCCGCTGGATCCGCGGGTCGGCCCTGCGGTGGCCGCAGCGGTGGCGGCGGCATCCGAAGCCTGAGCGAAACATGCTGAGGCCGACGATGTTTCGCCGGCTGATGCTCGGACTTCTGGTCCTGGCGGCGGTCGCCTGCGAGTCGCCGGCGCCGGGACCGTCGATGGCCGTCGGCGCCACGGCGGACCCGGAATACACCCTGCTGGCCAATCTGTACGCGGCTGCTCTGCGCTCCTATGGGACGGGTGCGCACGTGGAGATCGTCGACGATCCTTTGACGGCACTGGATTCCGGAGCGGTCAGCGTGGTGCCCGGATTCACCGGAAGACTGCTGCAGAAGTTCGCGCCTGGCATGACGGCCCGATCGGATGCCCAGGTATACCGCGCACTGCTCGGGGTGCTGCCTGAAGGGGTGGGTGCCGGCGACTACACCACCGCAGCCGACGACAAGCCCGCGCTGGCCGTCACCGACGCGACCGTGTCGGCATGGGGCAGCCGCGATCTGACCGCACTGGTGAACCATTGCGCGGGGCTGCGCCTCGGAGCTGTCGCCTACGCACGGGGGTTGCCGACGACGGTGGGTGGCTGCACTCTCCCGCCGGCGCGCGAGTTCCCGGACAAGGCAACGATGTTCGCCGCGCTACGGGCGGGGGGCATCACCGCCGGCTGGACGGGAACCGCCGACACCGGTGTGCCGAGTGATCTGGTCGTCCTGGCCGACCGCAAACCGGAACTGGTGATGGCCGAGAACATCGTGCCGCTCTACCGTCGCAACGAACTCGACGACCCGCAGGTTCGCGCGATCAACGAGCTCGCCGGCGTGCTCGACACCGGCTCGCTGGTCGACATGCGCCAGCACGTCGCCGAAGGGCGTGACCCGCGGTCGGTCGCCGAGGAGTGGTTGTCCGCGCACCCGTTGGGGCGCTGAGAAGACTCAGCGCATCGGCGGGGCGAGCTTGGGCAGCACGGTGGAGAACAGCTGCTGGTAGCCCGAGCCGGTGATGCGCACGATCACGTCGAGGATCTTCGCGTCGGCGCCCACGAGCACCCGCGCCTTGTTCTTGCGGACGGCCTCCAGGATGATCTGGGCTGCGCGCTCCGGCGTCGTCCTGGCCAGCTTCTTGTCGAAGGCACTGGCCATCGCGGCTTGATCGAGCCCTTCGGCCACAGTGGAATTGCGCGCGATCGCGGTCTTGATCCCGCCCGGGTGGACCGTGGTCACCTTGACCGGGTGCTTGGCCAGGATCATCTCCTGGCGCAGCGCTTCGGTGAAGCCGCGCACCGCGAACTTGGCCGCGTTGTAGGCGGCCTGGCCGGGCACGGAGAAGATGCCGAACAGGCTGGAGACATTGACGATGTGGCCGTCGCCGGACTCGATGAGGTAGGGCAGGAAGACCTTGGTGCCGTTGACGACGCCCCAGAAGTCGACGTCCATGATCCGCTCGATGTCCTTGTACTGGCTGATCTCGACGTCCCCGGAGAACGCGATGCCGGCATTGTTGTAGATCTGGTTGACCTTGCCGAAGTGCGCCTTGACGCCGTCGGCGTAGGCCTGGAAGGCCTCCCGCTCGGTGACGTTCAGCCGATCGGCCTTGACGTCCACACCGATCGCCTTGAGGCGCTGCTCGGTGATCGCGAGACCCTCGGTGTCGATATCGCTGATGGCCAGCTTGGCACCTGACCGGCCCAGCTCGATCGCAAGTGCCTGACCGATGCCCGACCCGGCTCCGGTCACCACCGCTACCTTTCCGGCGAACCCCTGCATGAACGACTCCTCGCGTTGTTTGACGTGTGTCGAATGGGCTCAGATTAGCGGGTAAGCACCCCGCCGGTAACAGCGGGATGGTCGACCGCGATGCTTAGAGCATGACATTTCGCCGTATGGCCAGCGCCGGGGCGGTTGCCGGACTGATCGCCGGCGCCGTCGCGTTGGCGGCGCCCGCGCAGGCCGACACCAACACCGATGACTTCTTGGCCGCGTTGGGCAATGCCGGTATCACCGGAATGGACCCTGCGCAGGCCGTCGAGATGGGTCAGTCGATCTGCCCGCTGCTGGCCGACCGCAGCCAGAACACCGCCGACATCGCGTCCACCGTGGCCGACCGGATGGGCCGCCCACTGGGCGCGGCCACCATGTTCACGGGTCTGGCCGTGTCGTACTTCTGCCCGCGCGCCATGCAGGACGTGGCCAACGGCAACTCGCCGATCCCGCTGCCGTTCCTGAACAACTTGGGCTTCTAGCTGCGCGAGTCGCCGTCGAGTGTGCGGTTTCATACGCGACTCGCCGGTCGCGGCGTATCAGACCGCACACTCGAAGCCCCGCGCTAGCCGAACGCCTCGTCGATGATTTCCTGCTGCTCGACGGCGTGCACCTTCGATGATCCCGACGACGGCGCCGACATGGCGCGCCGCGAGATCCGCTTGATCCCGGTCAGCTTCTCCGGCAACAACTCCGGCAGCGTCAGACCGAACGTCGGCCAGGCGCCCTGGTTCGCCGGCTCCTCCTGCACCCAGAAGAACTCTCCTGCATTCGGGTAGGTGTCCAAGGTGTTGCTCAGCCGTCGCTTGGGCAGCGGGGCCAGTTGTTCGATCCGCACGATCGCGACGTCGTCGCGCTTGTCTTTCTCCTTGCGCGCGACCAGCTCGTAGTAGATCTTGCCGCTGGTCAACAGGATTCGGGTGACCTTGTCGCGATCGCCGTCACCGTCGGTGTAGGTCGGCTCCTCCATGATCGAGCGGAACTTCTGCTCGGTGAAGTCCCGGATGTCGCTGACGGCAGCTTTGTTGCGCAGCATGGACTTCGGCGTGAACACGATCAGCGGACGGTGCACCCCGTCGAGGCCGTGCCGGCGCAGCAAGTGGAAATAGTTCGCCGGGGTGGACGGCAGCGCGATGGTCATCGAACCCTCGGCCCACAGCTGCAGGAACCGCTCGATGCGGCCCGATGTGTGGTCGGGTCCCTGGCCTTCGTGGCCGTGGGGGAGCAGCAGCACCACATCGGAGAGCTGGCCCCACTTGGCCTCACCTGAGCTGATGAACTCGTCGATGATCGACTGGGCGCCGTTGACGAAGTCGCCGAACTGCGCCTCCCACAGCACCAGAGCATCCGGATTACCTACCGAATAGCCGTACTCGAAACCGACCGCTGCGTACTCCGACAGCGCCGAGTCGTACACCAGGAACCGGCCGCCGGTCGGGGTGCCGTCCGGGTTGACGGTCAGCAGGTCCAGCGGGGTGAACTCCGCACCGGTCTTGCGGTCGATGATCACCGCGTGCCGCTGGGTGAACGTGCCGCGCCGGGTGTCCTGTCCGGAGAACCGGATCAGCTTGCCCTCCGCCAAAAACGTTCCGAGCGCCAGCAATTCGGCGAAGGCCCAGTCGACTTTGCCCTCGTAGGCCATCTCGCGCCGCTTCTCGAGGACAGGCTTGACGCGCGGGTGCACGCTGAAGTTCTCCGGGAATGCCAGGTGCGCATCGCCGATGCGGGCCAGCAGCGACTTGTCCACCGCGGTGGTCATGCCGCGCGGAATCATCTGGTCTTCTTCGACCGACTCGCTGGGTTCCACCTCATGCTTCTCGAGGTCGCGAACCTCGTTGAACACCCGCTCCAGCTGACCCTGGTAGTCGCGCAGCGCATCCTCGGCTTCTTTCATCGAGATGTCGCCACGGCCGATGAGGGCTTCGGTGTAGGTCTTGCGGACACCGCGCTTGGTGTCGATGACGTCGTACATATAGGGCTGGGTCATCGACGGGTCGTCACCTTCGTTGTGCCCGCGACGGCGGTAGCACAGCATGTCGATGATGACGTCCTTCTTGAACTTCTGCCGGAAGTCCACCGCAAGGCGGGCCACCCAGACGCACGCCTCGGGATCGTCGCCGTTGACGTGGAAGATGGGCGCTCCCACCATCTTTGCGACGTCTGTGCAGTACTCAGAGCTGCGCGAGTCCTGCGGCGAGGTGGTGAAACCGATCTGATTGTTGACGATGATGTGGATCGTGCCGCCGGTGCGGTAGCCGCGCAGGAGCGCCAGGTTCAGCGTCTCGGCCACCACGCCCTGGCCGGCGAAGGCCGCATCGCCGTGCAGCATCATCGGCATGACGGTGAAGCCCTGAGGCTCTTCGGAGCCGTCTTCGTTGTATTCCAGCAGATCCTGCTTGGCGCGGACGATGCCTTCCATCACCGGATCGACAGCTTCAAGGTGCGACGGGTTGGCGGTCAGTGAGACCTCGATGTCGTTCTCGCCGAACATCTGGATGTAGTCACCTCGAGCACCGAGGTGGTACTTGACGTCGCCGGAGCCGTGCGCCTGCGAGGGGTTCAGGTTGCCCTCGAACTCACTGAAGATCTGCGAATACGGCTTCCCGACGATGTTGGCCAGCACGTTGAGCCGGCCGCGGTGTGGCATGCCGATGACGACCTCGTCGAGAGCGTGCTCGGCGGCCTGGTCGATCGCGGCGTCCATCATCGGGATGACGGTCTCCGCGCCTTCCAGTGAGAAGCGCTTCTGCCCAACGTATTTGGTCTGCAGGAAGGTCTCGAAGGCTTCGGCTGCGTTCAGCTTGGACAGGATGTACTTTTGCTGGGCGACCGTCGGTCCCTCATGCTTGACCTCGATGCGTTCCTCAAGCCACTTCTGCTGCTCGGGTTCGAGAATGTGGGTGTACTCCACGCCGATGTGGCGGCAGTACGCGTCGCGAAGCAGCCCGAGCACGTCGCGCAGCTTCTTGAACTCCTTGCCGGCGAACCCGTCGACCTTGAACACCCGGTCGAGGTCCCACAGCGTCAGGCCGTGGGTGTTGACGTCGAGGTCGGGGTGGCTGCGGAAGCGGGTCTTGTCCAGGCGCAGGGGGTCGATATCGGCCATCAGATGCCCGCGGTTGCGGTAGGCCGCGATCAACTCCATGACCCGGGCGTTCTTGTCGACGATCGAATCGGGATTGTCGGTGCGCCAGCGGACCGGCTCGTAGGGGATGCCGAGCTCGAAGAAGATCTCGTCGAAGAAATCGTCGGAGAGCAGCAGCTGGTGGATCGTCCGCAGGAAATCACCGGACTCCGCGCCCTGGATGATGCGGTGGTCGTAGGTCGACGTCAGCGTGATCAGCTTGCCGATCCCGAGCTCCGCGATGCGCTCCTCGCTGGCGCCTTGGAACTCCGCCGGATACTCCATCGCGCCGGCGCCGACGATCGCGCCCTGTCCGGACATCAACCGGGGCACCGAGTGCACAGTGCCGATGGTGCCGGGGTTGGTCAGCGAGATCGTCACGCCGGCGAAATCCTCGGCGGTCAGCTTGCCATCGCGGGCGCGCCGCACGATGTCCTCGTAGGCGGCGATGAATTGGCCGAACCGCATGGTTTCGCAGTTCTTGATCGCGGCGACGACGAGCTGCCTACTCCCGTTTTTGCCCACCAGGTCAATGGCCAGGCCGAGATTGGTGTGCGCGGGGGTGACGGCGTTGGGCTTGCCGTCGATCACCGCGAAGTGGCGATTCATGTTGGGAAATGACTTGACCGCCTGCACGATCGCGTAGCCGAGCAGGTGGGTGAAGGACACCTTGCCGCCGCGGGTGCGCTTGAGGTGGTTGTTGATGACGATCCGGTTGTCGATCATCAGCTTCGCCGGGATGGCCCGCACGCTTGTCGCGGTCGGGATCTCCAGCGAGCTGTTCATGTTCTTGACCACGGCCGCCGCCGCGCCGCGCAATACCTGGTTCTCGTCGCCGCTATCCGACGACGACGCGGCCGGAGCCGGCTTGGGTGCGGGCTCCTTGGCCGGAGCTTCCTTGGCCGGGGCCGCCTTCGCCGCGCCGTTGTCGGCCGGTGCGGGCTTCGCGGGGGCCGGTTTGGCCGGCGGGGGAGCCGGTGCGGGTTCCGGCGGCGCGACGGGGGCCGCCGTCGCGGTGGACTGCCCGTTGCCGGCGGCGGCCGAGTCGGTCGTCGGCTCCGGGTTGTAGTCGACCAGGAACTCGTGCCAACTCGGATCGACCGAGGAGGGGTCGTCGCGGAACTTGCGGTACATCTCCTCGACCAGCCATTCGTTCTGTCCGAATGGTGAACTAGTACTGCTCACGGCAGTTCCTCGCCTCAATTCCTTAATCCCGGCAAGCCGTGCTCGCACGGTTTGCCCAATTTTGGTGCCCCCACGGCCGCCGTCTAAAAGGCTATCGCTTCTTATGCGTTCCCGAAGCACGTCAGCTCCATGCCCGACGGGACTGCGACGACCGGTCGTCGGAGGTCGGCGAACGGTTATCCGCCCGGCTCGATCGCAGGCAGCAGGTGCAGGCTCACCGGCCACCGGCTGGGCGCGGACCCAAACGCCGCGCGGGCATTGTTCACTATCTTTTTGCCCATCATTCGGTTGCCACCGCCGCCGACGGCGGCGCCGATGCCGACGGGCAGCATCTTGCCGAATGCCATCGCCGACCGCTTGAGCGTGAACCGCTTGACGAAGTAGCGCATCAGCCGGGTGTTCAGCTGGGCCAGCGCGGGCAACGGCAGCATGTCCGCGCCCTCGGCCAGCCACGCTCCGCTGGTGCGGCTGGGACCGATCAGGTCGGCGATCGCGCCCCGGCTCTTTTCTCCGACGAGCACCGCGAGCACCAGCGCGCGTCGACGCTCGCGCTGCTCGAGCGGAATGCCGTGGACGTCGGCGACGGCAAGGACGAACACCGTGGTGGCCTCCAGGAACACCAGCGTTTCGCCGGCCACCGCCGACAACGCCGCCAGCGTGCCGATGCCGGGGAACGCCGCTGCCGATCCGACGGCGGCACCGCTGGCCATCACCGCGGCCAAGTAGCGCTTCTCGAGCTTGGTGACGATCTCGGCCGGGGTCGCGTCCGGGTTGGATCGGCGCAGCCGCGCAACGTAGGCGCGGACGGCGGGCGCCTGGGCGCGCGTGCTGCGCTCGAGGACCTGGGAGAGCACCCGCGCGGACATCGTCGCCTCGTCCTCGACGTGGGCGGGCAGATTCTCGGACGGAGCCGCTCGGCCGGCGACATCGGAACGAGACCCTCGGCGGACCTTCATGGCTGTGCCTTCCTGGTCAGGTGCTTCCAGGCTAACGAACGACCACCGCGCGACGGTGCCCCGCGGTGATCCCGGTCACCACAGGTGGGATAGCCGCAGGAGGAACAAATAATCGGCTGCGCGTGCTGTGGGTGTGCATGGCAACATCGCGAACTGTGACTGCCACCCGCAACCCGCAGCCGCTGAGCGCCGACGTTGCGGGTCCGAGCCGGCTGCGGATGATCGTCGTGCTGGGCGCGATGGTGGCGTTGGGACCGCTGACCATCGACATGTATCTGCCTGCGCTTCCGCGGATCGCCGACGAGCTCGGGGTGTCCTCGTCGGTGGCGCAGTTGACGCTGACCGGAACGCTGACAGGGTTGGCTCTCGGGCAGCTCATCGTCGGTCCGCTGTCGGATTCGCTGGGCCGCCGCCGCCCCCTGATGGCCGGGATCGCGTTGCACATGCTGGCGTCGCTGTTGTGCTTGTTGGCACCCGACATCGCCGTGCTGAGCCTGGCCCGCGGTCTGCAGGGGATGGGCGCGGCCGCCGCGATGGTGGTCGCGGTCGCCGTCGTCGGTGACCTGTTCGACGACAGCGCCGCGGCAACCGTGATGTCGCGGCTGATGCTGATCCTCGGTGTTGCGCCGATCGTCGCGCCGTCGTTGGGGGCGGCGGTGCTGCTCAAGGCGTCCTGGCATTGGATGTTCGCGGTGTTGATCGTGCTGGCGGGGGCACTGCTGCTGGTCGCCGCGATCGCATTGCCGGAGACCCTCCCGGTCGGCAGTCGTCGCCCGCTGCGGGTCCGCTCGATCGTCGCGACCTACGGAAGCCTGCTGCGCGATCTGAAGTTCGTCATCCTGGTGATCGTCGGCGCGCTCGGGATGGCCGGGCTGTTCGCCTATATCGCCGGTGCGGCCTTCGTCCTGCAGGGGCGGCACGGTTTGGATCAGCAGAGGTTCGCTTTGGTGTTCGGGGCGGGAGCGATCGCGTTCGTCGCCGCCACCCAACTCAATGTCGTTCTGCTGCGCCGGTTGTCCCCGCAACGCATCCTGGTGATCGCGCTGACCGTGGCGACCGGGGTCGGTGCGGTGTTCGTCGCGCTGTCGGTGACTCACGCCGGCGGTATCTACGGCTTCCTGGTTCCGGTCTGGGCTGTTCTGGCGATGATGGGCTTCGTCATCCCCAACGCTCCCGCGGTCGCGCTGTCGCGCCATCATGAAGCGTCCGGAACCGCCGCCGCCCTGCTGGGTGCCGCGCAGTTCAGCGTCGGCGCGGTGATCGCGCCGGTCGTCGGCTTGATGGGCAACGACGAGATCGCGCTGTCGGTGGTGATGACCGCCGGTGTGGCGATCGCGTTGGTTGCGCTGTTGTTCGTCGGCGACACCGACGACTCCGCACCGAGTCAGACACCGCAGCGATGATCCCTGCCGCGGACTCGCTCTCAGGTCTGACTCGACGGGTCGATAGGCTCGATCCGGCGGCGTGACGGCTTGAGGCGCGGGGGCCCACCAAACGTACGGCGGGGGTTTGGCGGGGGCGCGCCGACACCATCGCAGTAGCCGAAACGAGGTAGTGCATATGACCAGGAACATGGCCGGCCCGGCGCCGGACGTGGACTTGGACCCAGATCCGGTCGCGGTGCCCGACGTGCCCGCCAACCCGTGGCCGGCGCTGTGGGCCATGCTGGTCGGCTTCTTCATGATCCTGGTCGATTCGACGATCGTCGCCGTCGCGAATCCCAGCATCATGGACGGGCTGCAGATCACCGACTACGACACCGTCATCTGGGTGACCAGTGCGTACCTGCTGGCCTACGCCGTGCCCTTGCTGTTGGCAGGCCGCCTCGGCGACCGCTTCGGACCCAAGAACCTCTACATCACCGGGTTGGCCATCTTCACCGCGTCGTCGTTGTGGTGTGGTCTGGCCGGTTCCATCGACACGCTGATCGCCGCCCGCGTGGTGCAAGGGCTCGGCGCCGCGCTGCTGACACCGCAGACCCTGTCGACGATCACCCGGATCTTCCCGCCCGAGCGCCGCGGCGTGGCGATGAGCCTGTGGGGTGCGACGGCCGGGGTGGCCACCCTGGTCGGTCCGCTGGCCGGCGGCGTGCTCGTCGGCCGGTTGGGCTGGGAGTGGATCTTCTTCGTCAACGTGCCCGTCGGTGTGATCGGCCTCGGGTTGGCGGTCTGGCTGATTCCGGCGCTGCCCACCCGCAAGCACCGGTTCGACATCATTGGGGTGGCCCTGTCCGGGATCGGCATGTTCCTGGTGGTGTTCGGTCTGCAGGAGGGCCAGGGCCATCAATGGGCGGCATGGATCTGGGCCGTGATCGTCGCCGGCATCGGGTTCTTCACAGCGTTCGTGTACTGGCAGTCGATCAATCGCAACGAGCCGCTGATCCCGCTGCAGATGTTCGCCGACCGGGATTTCAGCCTGTCCAACATCGGTGTGGCCGTGATCGGTTTCGTCGTCACCGCGATGATGCTGCCGGTGATGTTCTATGCCCAGGTGGTGTGTGGGCTGTCGCCGACGCGTTCGGCGCTGCTGATCGCGCCGATGGCGGTGTCCAGCGGGGTGCTCGCCCCGTTCGTGGGCCAGTTGACCGATCGGGTTCACCCTCGCCCGATTCTCGGGTTCGGTTTCTCGGTGGTGGCGATCGCGCTGACATGGCTGTCGATCGACATGACGCCGACGACGCCGATCTGGCGGTTGGTGCTGGCGCTGACCGCGATGGGGGTCGGGATGGCGTTCATCTGGGCGCCGCTGGCCGCCACCGCCACCCGGAACCTGCCTGCGCACCTGGCCGGCGCCGGGTCGGGTGTGTACAACGCGACTCGTCAGGTGGGCTCGGTGCTGGGTAGCGCCGGGATGGCTGCGTTCATGGCGTCCCGGATCAGCGACGAGATGCCGGCCGCGCCGGCCGATGCCGCACCGAGTGATCTTGCGGTGCTGCAGCTTCCGTCGTTCCTGCGGGAACCGTTCTCCGCCGCCCTGTCGCAGTCGATGCTGTTGCCGGCGTTCGGGGCGCTGTTCGGGATCGTGGCCGCCTTGTTCGTCGTCGGCGGGTTCGGTTCACCGCGCCCGGTCCGGGACGACGACGAGGTCACCGACGAGATCCCCGTCTATGACGGCTACGACGACGACCATTACCTGGAGTACGTGGTGGACCGGGAGCTGGTCGCCCCGCCGATGCGCGACGAGCGCGACGACGAGACCGAGGTGATCAGGTGGCAGCCGCCGATCGCGCCGCCGGAGCCGGCTGTTGAGCCGATTGGCCCTGTGCACAACGGTTTCCCGGTTGATGGTTTCCCGGTGGATGGCGACGGTTCACGTCACCGTCTCAGCGATCCGGGCGAGCCGCGTCGGGCGCGCCACTACCGCGACGAGCCCGCGGAGGTCCAGAGCTACGGCCGTCACTCGCGGCCGGGCGACTGACCGGAGGCGCACCCGCCCAGTCATTCTTATCGAATGAGTACTATGCTCGCTGAAAAAGAGAATGCAATTTTCAGCGAGGAGAATGATGGCCGAGAAGCATCCGCTGACCGATCGCACGCTGGTCGTCTCGGGCGGTAGCCGGGGCATCGGTCTGGCCATCGCGCTGGGTGCGGCCCGACACGGCGCCAACGTCGTCCTGCTGGCCAAAACCGCCGAGCCGCACCCCAAGCTGCCGGGCACGGTCTACACCGCTGCCGCCGAGATCGAAGCGGCCGGGGGCAAGGCCATCGCGGTCGTCGGTGACGTACGCAGCGAAGAGGACGTCGCACGCGCCGTCGACGCCGCGGTGGCGGAGTTCGGCGGGGTCGACATCTGCGTCAACAACGCCAGCGCGATCGCCACCGACCCCACCGAGACGCTCTCGGCCAAGAAGTTCGATCTGATGCAGCAGATCAACATTCGCGGCACATTCCTGTTGACCAAGGCGTGCCTGCCATATCTGCGCACATCACCCAACGGCCACGTCGTCACCATCGCCCCGCCGCTCAACCTCAATCCGCACTGGCTGGGCGCGCACCCGGCCTACACGCTGTCCAAGTACGGGATGACGCTGCTGTCGCTGGGCTGGGCGGCCGAATACGCCGACGCCGGAATCGGTTTCACTTGCCTGTGGCCGGAGACCTACATCGCGACCTCTGCGGTGGCCAACTCGGCGGATTTCGAGGATGCGCTCGCATCCTCGCGCAGTCCCGAGATCATGGCCGACGCTGCGGTCGAGATCATCACCTCGCCGGGGTCGAAGGTCAACGGCGGCTGCCTGATCGACTCGGAGGTCCTGCGTGCCGCCGGAGTCGAGGATCTGTCCCGCTACGGCGGCGGCGCCGACCCGATCATCGACATCTTCGTCGACCGCTAGGTGTACTCGGCTTAGACATTGGTGACGGATCGCTATTGCTGTAGGGAGGACCTCCGGGCTTAGTGGAGATGTCTGACGTCTTCACCAGTCCACGGAGGTCCTCGTGTCCCACGCTAATGCCCGTTTGACCGTTCATGGTCGTCTGCTGCTCGTTGAGCGGATCGTTAAGGGACACCGACCGGTGTCTCATGTCGCTGCCGAATTAGGAGTGTCGCGCCAGTGCGCTCACCGATGGGTGCGCCGGTTTCGCGATGAAGGCGTTGCCGGGTTGTCGGATCGCTCCTCACGACCACACCGCTGCCCGCGCCGCACATCAGCTGTCATTGAAGATGCGGTCCTCGAACTGCGCCGCGCCAGTAGGCGGGGCCAGGACTGGATCGGCGCCGAACTCGGTCTGCCGGCCCGCACGATCTCGGCGATCTTGCGCCGCCACCAGCTGCCGTATCTGAGGGACTGCGACCCGCTGACCGGTGACGTGATCCGGTCATCGAAAGCGACCGCGGTCCGCTACGAACGGGCACGCCCCGGAGAACTAATTCATATGGATGTCAAGAAGATTGGCCGCATCCCTGACGGAGGCGGATGGAAGGCTCACGGCCGAGCCAAGAGCAGATCTGCTGCACAGAGGAACGCGCGCATCGGGTTCGACTACGTGCACTCCGTCGTTGACGACCATTCGCGGCTGGCCTACTCAGAGATCCTGCCCGATGAAAAGGGAGCGACGTGCGGTGAGTTTTTAGCCAGGGCCGCCGAGTACTTCCGCGCCCACGGCATCCCGACCATCGAGAGACTCATCACCGACAACCACTGGAGTTATCGACGCTCCGCCGATGTCGCGGCTGTCATCGCAGGCCTGGGCGCCAAGCACGTCTTCATCAAGCCGCATTGCCCCTGGCAGAACGGGAAAGTGGAGCGCTACAACCGCACCCTGCAGACCGAGTGGGCCTACCAGCAGATATTCACCACCAACGACGCTCGCAGCGCTGCCCTTGCACCCTGGCTCGAGGACTACAACAATCGACGACGCCACTCAGCCCTCGGAGGCCAACCCCCGATCAGCAGACTGACGCCAACGTCCTAGCCGAGTACAGCTAGGCGCTCAGCCGACGGGCAGCAGGTCCGGGTACTCGGTGCGAACACACTGGCCGTAGCTGCGGAACGCCTCGAAGGGGCCGACCGTCGAGCCGAGTCCGGCCGCGATCGTCGCCTGCGCCTTGAACACTGTTGCCGCAGCGCTGAGTTGGTGGCGGACCGCGCTTCCTCGGCGACCCACGCTGGGCAGCCAGACGTCACCCCAGACGGTGACCTCGGTGCGTGCCGAGCGGACCGACGCGGCCAGCACGTCGCGGACCCGATCGTCCTCCCCGCACATCGCGCCGGCCAGCGCGAACGCGGTGGGAATATCTGGCCCGTCGAACATCGCGCGCAGCGCGATGGGCTGGACGCCGAGGATGCGAAGAGCGGCGAGGTCGCGGGCATCGGCGACCGCGACTCGCACATCCCAGCCGGCCATCACCCGGTCGAACAGCCATCCGCCGGCCGAGTCGACAACGTCGGCGACGTGGGCGCCGACGACATCGAGTTGGTAGCGGGCCAGCCGGGTGGTCCGCTGGCGCGACCTGGCCACCTCGTGCTGCGGGTCTCGTTGGTCGAGTTCATGCACGCCACACAGCGTGACACTTCCAGGCTAATCTGTAAAGGTCATGACAGTTCGAAGAACCGTCGGAGCGCCGAGGCCTGCATGGCCAGCAACGTGTGAGTGACCTCCCAGTCCGGACACAGCGAGTCGAAGCCGTGACAGGTACCGCCGAAGACGTGCAGATCGGTGCGGACACCGGCGCTCATCAGCCGGTCGGCGTAGTCCAGCGCCTCGTCACGCAGCGGATCCAATTCGGAACAGGTGATGACTGTGCTTGCCGCTCCGATCATTTGGCGGCTGCGCGCCGGGACTGCCGCGGCGCACGGGTCGGTATCGCCGAGGTAGTGCCGCCACATCGCCTCGGTCGCGACACCGTCGAATCCGGGCGTCGTGTCGAACTCCGTCTTCGACGCCGTGGGGCGATCGTCGAGCACCGGCTGGTGCAACAACACGCCGGCTATCGGCGGAATCTGGCCGGCGGTGGCCCGCTGCGACAGACCTGCGGCAAGCGCCGCGCCCGCGCTGTTCCCGGCGAGCACCAGGCGGTCGCGGTCGAGCCCGTTGTCCGGCCCGGTCGTCCAGGTCCACCGCAGCACAGTCACCGCGTCGTCCAGAGCGGCAGGGAAGGGGTGTTCGGGGGCCAACCGGTAGTCGATGGACACCACGGTGCAAGCCGCCCGGCGGGCCAGTTCGACACACTGGCGGTGATCGGTGTCGAGATTGCCGAGCATGAATGCGCCTGCGTGGCAATAGATCACCGCAGGCGACGGAGATGGCGCACCGCGGTAGAGGCGCACCGCAACTCCCGCGGCATGGCCGTCGACAATATCGACCCCGGTCGTGTCGATCTCGGCGATGGCCTCGGCGCGCCGGGCATCGAGCGAGTGTCGCACGGCAGCAAGGGTGTTCAGCGACAGGTCAGTACGTGCGGCGGCGAACGGATGCAGAGCGGGATCCAGCCGGCGGAGAAGGTCGGGGTCCGGTTCCATGGCTAGGCGCCCGGCGGGGTGAAACTGTAGTCGCGTGCGCGGAACCGCCGCGTCATGGCCCAGAACGCGCCTGCGCTGCGCGGCCACTGGGTGACCACCCGGCCGTTGGGTGCCCGGAAATAGTTGCTGCACCGCGTCGTCCACACCGTGCCTTCCATCCACCGGTCGACGTCGGCCAAGAACGACGACACGGTGTCAGGTCGCACCGAGATGTAGCGTCTTTCGTTGCGGCGCAGATACTTCAGGGCCCGCACGATGTAGCGTGCCTGGGCCTCGAGCACGAAGATCACGCTGTTCGAGCCGACGTTGGTGTTGGGGCCGTACAGCATGAAGAAGTTCGGGAAGCCCGGAACGGCCATGCCGAGGTACGCGAACGCGCCGTCGCGCCAGGTGTCGTGCAGCGATCGGTCGTCCTCACCGCGGACCTCGATCTGGCCCAGGTAGTCGGTGGCGGCATACCCGGTGGCGCACAGCACCACATCGACATCCAGTTCGGAGCCGTCCTCGGTGACCAGTGCGCGCGCCCGCAGTGAGCGGGCCGGGCTGGACACCACCTCGACGTGCGGCTGGGTCAGCGTGGACAGGTAGTCGGCGGCGAACACCAGCCGCTTGCAGCCCAGCGGGTGGTCGGGGGTGAGCTTGGACCGCAGTTCGGGGTCGGCGACAGCGGATTCCAGGTAGCGCAGCGATATGTCTTTGAACTCTTGTGTTTTGTCGCTGCCGTTCTCGATCACCGAGATGTTGCGTTCACTGCGCAGCCATAGCCGGGTCCGGTAGAGCTTCTTGGCGAACGGAATCCACCGGAAGGCCCAGCGCTCCCGGTCGGTGTAGGGCCGGTCCGGTTTGGGCAGGATCCAGGTGGGGGAGCGCTGCACCGAGTACACCTTGTCCGCGACCTTGGCGACTTCGGGCAGCAGCTGCGAGGCGGTGGAGCCGGTGCCGAGGACGGCCACCCGGGCACCGGCGAGGTCCACCGAATGATCCCAGCGTGCCGTGTGCATCAGCGTGCCGGTAAACGGCTCCTGCTCGTGCAACTCGGGGAGCAGGGGGCGGGTGAACATCCCCACCGCCGAGACCACGATGTCGAAGGTGTGCTGGGCGCCGGACGAGTCGGTCAGAGTCCAGGCGTGAGTGTCGGAATCCCAGTGTGCTGAGCTGATTTCGGTGTTCAGTCTCAGGTGCGGCCGCAGGCCGTGGCGGTCGGTCGAGCGTTCGAAATACTGCAGCAGTTCGGGCTGCCCGGGCCACATTCGGCTCCACTGCGAGTTCAAGTCGAACGAGTATGAGTACAGGTGCGATTTCACATCGCACGCCAAGCCCGGGTAGGTGTTGATGCGCCAGGTGCCGCCGACGCCGTCTTCGCGGTCGAAGATGGTGAAGTCGCGAAACCCGGCCTTGGACAGAAAGATTCCGAGCGCCAGACCACCGGGGCCGGCGCCGATGATACCGACCGACAGTGTGGTCACCCGATCCGCAGGCACTGGCCACCGTCGACGACAAGCTCTGCTCCGGTGATGAACGACGCGTGCTCGGACACCAGGAAGGCGACCGCATCCGCGACCTCCATCGGCTGGCCGAGGCGGCCGCTGTAGGACCGTTCGATCAGACGCTGCCGCGCGGTGTCGTCGAGCATCGGGGTGTCGATCGGCCCGGGGAATACCGCATTGACCCGGATGCCGTCACCGGCGAGCTCGGCCGCCGCGATCTGGGTGAGGCCACGCAATGCCCACTTCGACGATCCGTACGCAGCGTGGAACGGGAACGGTCGGATCGCGCCGGTGCTGCACGTGTTGACGATCGCCGCACCCTGGGCCTCACGGAGATGGGGAAGCGACGCCCTGATTCCCAGGAACGGGCCCAAAGTGTTGAACCGCCAACTGCTTTCGAAACCGTCCGCGGTCTCCTCGGACAGCGAAGCCCGGTGCAGCACACCGGCATTGTTCACCAGCGTGCTCAAGCCACCGAACCGATCGACCACCTCGGCCACCGCGGTCGCCCACAGCTGCTCGGAGGTGACATCCAGCTCGACGGCGATCAACCCCGGGTCGTCGAGCTCCTCGATCTGGATGCGCAGATCGTCGATCAGCCGATCGGCGGCGGCCACGTGGAAACCGTCGGCCCGCAACCGTCTCACCAGCGCTGCGCCCTGGCCGCGGGCGGCGCCGGTGACCAGCGCGACTTTGTCGCTCATGCGCGGCCCTCTGCCTCGGCGAGGTGCGCAATCGCCCCGCGGCGTAATGCCTGTGACTCCGGGGCCAGGGTGATCAGCTGAAAGCCCAACGCGGCCAGTTCCTTTCCTGTGGTTCCATCACCGGCATGGATTCCCGCGACGATGCCCGCCGCTACTGCGGCCTGCTGGACACCGATGATCGCATCCCTGACCCTCGGCTGCGCGGTCGCCGTGATCACCTCGTCGCCCAAGGAGATCGCCAGGTCCGCTGGACCGACGTAGACGCCGGCCAGGCCGGGGACCGCACAGATGTCGGCGACCGCGTCCAGACCGGCCGCGGTCTCGACCATCGCGAACACGCTGACTCGATCAGCCAGCGCGACCGGGTCGATTCCCAGGCTTGCGCGCAATGGGCCGAAGCTGCGGATTCCCCTGGGCGCGTATCGGGTTGCCGCGACCGCTTCGGCGGCTTGTTCGGGACGGTCGACCATCGCGACGATGATCGCGTCGGCACCGGCGTCGAGCACCCGTCCGATCGGTGGGGCAGCGGCCGAGGGCACCCGGACCGCGGTGGCGATCGGGACGTGCTCCGTGCGGCGCAGAAGCTGCGCCACGTCGGCGTCGTCGAGGTAGCCGTGCTGGATGTCGAAACCGACGTAGTCGTAACCGGCGTGCGCGAATTCGTCCGGACCGAGGAAGCTGGGACCGGTGATCCAGCCACCCCACACTTGCGGTTTGTCGGCCAGCGCCTGCTGCAGTCTGCTGGCGGTCATGAGGCCACGATCGAGATCTTGACCCGTCCCGGGGTCGGGCGGCAGGCGAACTCGAACGCCTCCTGCACGTCGGCGACGTCGAAGGTATGCGTGACGTAGTTGCCGAGCAGGTCGGGATGCTTGCGGGCGAACGCGTCCGCGGCATCGAGCACTCGCCGACGGTCCAGTGTCACACCGGATTTCAGCGTGAGGTTGTTGCGCAGCATGGTGCGCATGCTGATCGGATAGCTGTCGTCGTCGGGCACACCGAAATAGAACACGGTACCGCCGAAGCCGGCCGCTTCGACCGCGTTGTTGAGGGTGGCGACCTGATGCCCGACGGCTTCGATGACGACGTCGGGTTTGTCGTGCGGTGCCAGGTGCGCCACCCAGCGATCGCTGGTGGATCGCACCACGGTGTCCACACCGAACGTCGCGCCGACGTCGTCGCGATAGATGGGGTCGACCCCGGTGACGTGCGCGGCGCCGGCGGCTTTGGCAGCGAAGGAGAACAACAACCCGATCGATCCCTGGCCGATCACTGCCACCCGCTTGCCGTCCAGCGGTGGAAGTTGTTCGAGCGCATACAGAATGCAGGCCAGCGGCTGTAGACCCACCGCGTGGGCGGGGGGCAGCGAGGGCTCGTAGGGGGCCAGTCCGTTGCCGTCGGAGATGACGAATTCCATCAGGCCGTCGAAGCCGGACGCCCAGCCGACCACGCGATCACCGCGCTGGTGCTCGGGGTGGTTACTGGCCAGGACCTCGCCGACGATCTCGTGGACCGGGAAGCCCGCCATCTCCGCCGCGAGCGCTCCGGTGTCGCCGGGCAGGCGGCCCTGCACGCCCTTGAAGCCGGGTATGTCGCTGCCGCAGATGCCGCCGGCCAGGAATTTCAGCAGTACCTGCCCGTCGCGCAGACGGTCGCGCTGCGGGTCGGGCACCGTGACCCGTTCGAACGTGTACGGCGCGACAAGCCGATAACACCACACAGGCTCAGGCCTCCGATGACGCGTGGGTCGTTGACAGTGCCACGTACGGAGCGTGACATTTGTGCGATGTTTTGTAAAGGTAGGGCATGACCGTTCTCGGCTCCTTGTCTCGCG
This sequence comes from Mycolicibacterium aromaticivorans JS19b1 = JCM 16368, assembly GCF_000559085.1. Lineage (NCBI taxonomy): Bacteria > Bacillati > Actinomycetota > Actinomycetes > Mycobacteriales > Mycobacteriaceae > Mycobacterium > Mycolicibacterium aromaticivorans. Next base: position 3,956,327 of record NZ_JALN02000001.1, read on the forward strand.
CTCAGCTTGCCAGCGGATTCTGCTTCGGTGAAGGCCCACGCTGGTTTGAGGGGCTGTTGTGGATCTCGGACATGCTCGGCGACGCCGTGCACACGATCAGCATCGACGGGTCGGTGACCACGGTGGAGTTGCCGGGCCACGCGCCGGCCGGTTTGGGGTTCCGTCCCGACGGCACGCTGCTGATCGTGTCCACCGAACGCCAGGTGGTGCTGGGCTACGACGGGGAAGCCGTCACCGAGATCGCCGACCTGTCCGGGATCGCACCGGCCGGCCTCGGCGACATGGTGGTCGACGTGCACGGCCGGGCCTATATCGGATCGCAGGCCCGCGAGGGGGGCGTCATCGCCAGGCTCGATCTCGACAATTCGGTGACCGTGGTGGCCGGTGACCTCGATTTCCCCAACGGGATGGCGATCACACCGGACGGTGGCACGCTGATCGTGGCCGAATCGATCGGGCGGCGGCTGACCGGCTATGACATCGACGCGGCCGGGTCCTTGTCGGGGCGGCGGGTATTCGCCGACGGGCTCGACGGTCCACCGGACGGGATCGCCCTGGACGAGGCGGGCGGAGTCTGGACGTCGATGACGCTGGCGCATCAGTTCGAGCGGGTGGTGGCCGGTGGCGAGGTCACCGATCGCATCGACGTCGGCGACCGCGCGGCCATCGCCTGCATGCTCGGCGGCCCGGACCGGCGCACCCTGTTCCTGGTGTCGGCCCCCGACGCCTATCCGCAGCGACTCGTCGGCACTCGGGGGTCGGGCGTCGAGATGGTCAGGGTCGAGATCCCCGGCGCGGGCTTTCCGTCGATCGAGAGGTGATCATGACCGACAGCTACTACGAACTCGTCGACGCGGACGATCCCCGCGGAGAGCGGTTCCGGGCCACCGACATGGTTCGCAGCACGTGGACGTCGCACATCCAGCACGGCGGCCCGGTGTCGGCACTGTTGGTCCGTGCCGTGCAACGTTGTCAGCGCCGCGACGACATGCGGCTCAGCAGGGTGGTCGTGGATCTGCTGGGCCCGGTTCCCGCAGACGGTGACCTCTGGATGACCGCGACCGTCGAACGACGCGGCAAGCAAATCGAATTGGTGTCTGCGCAAATGCTCGGTACGGGTCCGGACGGGCAGCCCCGCCCGGTCGCCAGCGCGAGTGGATGGCGGATGCTGACGCTGGACACCGAAGCGCTGCTGTCGGCGCCGGTCGCTCCGCTGTCACCGCGCTCGGCGGGGGTGAATCGCAACCTTGCCGACAACTTCGACCCCAATTACGTGCACAGCCTGGAGTGGCTGTGGCTGACCGACCACACGGCGCCGGGTCCGGGCGAATCGTGGCTGCGGCCGCAGGTCGATCTGGTGCAGGGCGAGGAAATCACCCCGCTGGAGCGGTTGTTCGCGGTCGCCGACTGCGCCAATGGCATCGGCTCGAAGATCGACATCAGGAAGTACACGTTCCTGAACACCGATCTGGTGGTGCATCTGCACCGGGTCCCGGTCGGCGAATGGACGGGTATCCGCTCCGAGACGATGTACGGCCCTGATGGGGTGGGGACGACGGTAGGCACCCTGTTCGACGACGACGGGGCCGTCGGCGTCATCGCGCAGTCGGTGTTGGTGCGCCCGCGGTAGCCGAAGGCCGGGAGCCGCACCTAGTCGAACAGTACGGCCGGATTCAGGTAGCCCGTCGGGTCGAAAGCTGCCTTGATGGTCCGCATCGCGGCGATGTCTTCCTCGGTGCGCGCCATCGACAGGTACGCACGCTTGCGGCTGCCCACGCCGTGCTCCGAGCTGACGTTCCCGCCATGGGCGGCAATCAGATTCATCATCGCGGCGTACAGGTGAGCTTCCTGTTCGGCGCCGCAGCGCAGCACGTTCAGGTGCAGGTTGCCCTCACCGATATGACCGAACAGCACCGGGATCGCGTCGGGTGCATGCTCGGCGACCAGTGCGGTGGAGTCCGCAGCGAACGACGGGATCGCCGACAGTGGCAGGGAGACATCGAATTTCAGCGGTGGCCCGAACAGGCCGACCACCTCGGCCGTGCACTCCCGGACCTGCCAGAGCCGCTGCTGGGCGGTGCCGTCGACGCCGACCGCCGGCTCCCCGGCCAGCTCGGCGTCCTCGAGCGCCTCGGCCAGGCGCTCGGTCAGGTCGGTCTCCCCGGCCAGCTCGATCAGCAGCAGCCAGGCCTCGCCGGTCGGCACCGGAATGTCGAGGTGCTCGGCGGCCAACGTCGCCGCCCGCCCGTCGACGAGCTCAAGGGCCGCAATGGATTCGGTGTCACGCAGCGCGCGCCCCGCGGTCACGAGAGCGTCCAGCTCACGGAATCCGCACACCGCTGTCACGCGATGCGCAGGCGCCGGGTGCAGCCGAAGGTCCAAGCCGGTGATGACGCCCAGAGTGCCCTCGGCGCCGATGAACAGCGAGGCCAGGTCGTAGCCGGTGTTGTCCGCCCGAACCTGGCTGTGCCGGTGCACCACCGATCCGTCGGGCAGCGCGATGTCCAGACCGAGCACCTGTTCGCCCATGTTGCCGTAGCGGACGGTGCGAAGGCCGCCGGCGTTGGTGGACGCCATCCCGCCGACGGTGGCCGAATCCCGCGCGGCGAGGTCGACACCGAACAGCAGCCCGGCCGCAGCCGCCGCGCGCTGGACGGCCGCCGCGGTCACGCCCGCGCCGACCCGGACCCGCCGCTCGACGAGGTCGACATCGCCGACCTGCGTGAGCCGTTCAGTGGACAGCAGGACGTCGTCGTGCTCGGGGACGGTTCCCGCCACCAGCGACGTGCGGCCGCCCTGGACCGTTACGCACACCCCGGACTCGCGGCACTCCCGCAGCACCGCGGCGACCTCGTCGGCCGAGCCGGGCCGAACCAGCGCGCTGGCCTTGCCGCGATAACGCCCGGTGTAATCGACGCTGCGGCCATCGAGGACATCGGCGTCGGTGACGACGTACGCCTCACCCACGATGGCCCGGAGCCGTTCGGCCAGCGAAGAACTCATACCGTGGGTTTACCACACATGGCCAGGAACGCTCCCAACTCCACCAACCCCGCCGGCGTCGATGGCAGATAGTCGGTCAGCATGGCCGAACGCACGATCACCGCCGCGTACTTGGCCCGGCTCACCGCGACGTTGAGTCGATTGCGGTTGAGCAGGAACGAGATTCCGCGTGGTACCTCGGCGATCGAGGAGGCCACCAGCGACACGAACACCACCGGGGCCTGCCGCCCCTGGAACTTGTCCACCGTCCCTGCCTGCACGTCAGAGAGCCCGGCCGCGTCGAGCAACCGCCGCAGCAGCACCACCTGCGCGTTGTACGGGGTCACGATGAGCACGTCGGCGGCGGTCAGCGGCCGGGTGCCGTCCTCGTCGGTCCAGGCCGAGCCCAGCATGTCCTCGATCGCGGTGACGATCGCCTCGGCCTCTTCGCGGCTGTCCGTCGAGTTGGCGTCGTGGTCGACGGTCAATACCTGCACCCCGGGCTGGACCCCGTCGAGGCGGCGGGCCGCGGTGCGCTCCTCGACCGAGTGCAACCGGTTGTCGTAGGACAGTCGTGACACCGCCGCACACACCGCCGGATGCATGCGGTAGGAGCGGTCCAGGAAGTAGCCGAGTTCCTCAGGCAGGGTGTGGTGCCCGTCGACCAGCCAGCCGAGCGCCGAGGCGTCCACCGGTTCAGGGTGGGTGCCCTGGCTGACCTGGGGGAGTTGCTGCGGATCGCCGAGCAGCAGCAGGTTGTTTGCGGCCTGCGCGACGGCGATGGTGTTGGCCAGGCAGAACTGGCCGGCCTCCTCGATGACCAGCAGGTCCAGGCTGGCCGGGGGCACCCGCGACGAGTTCGCGAAATCCCATGCCGTGCCGCCGATCACGCAGCCGTCGTTGCCGGTGATGAACGCGGGATAGGTCTTTTCGTCGATATCGGTCCACGGCCCGGTGCCGCTGGGTTTTTTGGCCACCAGCGCCGGGTCGACGCCCGCGCTGATGATGTCGCGAAACAGGTTCTCCACCACGGCATGTGACTGCGCGACGACGCCGACGCTCCAGCGGTGCTCGTTGGTCAGCGCGGCGATCACCCGGGCGGCGGTGTACGTCTTGCCGGTGCCGGGCGGCCCGTGCACCGCCACGTACGACGAATCCAGCGCCAGCAGCGCGGCGGTGATGTTCGCGACGCAGTCCTCGGTACGCGGCAGCGGTCCACCGGTGCGGGGTGGGCGCCGCAGCAGGATGTCGACCACCGCCGACTGCGGCAGGGCCGGTAGTCCGGCCGCGATCTGGCCGGCCGCCGCGTCGATCGATTCACGCAGCGCCTTCGTCGGAAACGGCGGACCTGGCGTCAGCGCGAACGGAACGGCGTCGAATACCCCGCCGCTCTTCGGTTCTCGTTCGATCACCAGCACCTCGGTCGGTGCGGCCGGGTCGTCACACCCGAGCACGGTGACGGAGGAGTACGCCCGCCGCTCCGGGTCGTCGGACAGGCCGGCCGGGGTGGGCGGCTGGTACATCGCGTACATGTCGCGGTCGAGCTCGCCGGCCGCGATCGAGCCGGTCAACACCAGGCGGCGCTGCTGTTTACGGGCCCGCGGCGGCACGCACCAGTCGGTGTCGACAGTCACGTCCTCGGCGAGGAATACACCAGGGGTATCTGACCATTCGTCGACGGGGCTGTTCAGCCGGTCGAAGTGGCCCCACCAGAACGGCTTGTCCTCGCGGCGGTGATACCCGCGGGCTGCGGCGATCATCGCCACCGCGCGCTGCTCGGGACTGCGCGCGGTGACGTCGTCGCCGGCGAACGCGCCCAGTGCGCGGGACAGATCATCGTCGACGTCGACGGTCCCGCCGTCGGCGACCGGCTGTGCGCCCAGCGGCGGCACCCCGGCCTCAAAGGCGCGCTGCAGCAACCAGTCCCGCAATATGCGGGTGGACCGGCAGTCGTAGAGGTTGTAATCCTCGATCTGCTTGAGTACCGTCGCGGCCTCGTCGGCCTGGCCGTCGGCGAGCAGTTCGCAGTAGCGCGCGTACTCGGTGATCGAGTCGGTCGCGGTGGTGACGTCGCCGCCCCGCAGCTCGGATCCCATGTACAGCGGCTCGAGCGACTTCAGGCTGTAGTTCTCGGTACCGACGCGAATACTCTTGCGCACCAATGGATACAGGTCCACCAGTACACCGTTGCGCAGCAGGTCGTCGACCTCGTTCTCGCCCTCTCCGTAGCGGCCGGCCAGCCGTAACAAGGCTGTCCGCTCGTACGCCGCGTAGTGGTAGATGTGCATCTTCGGATACCGCTTGCGGCGCTTGCGCACCATGTCCAGAAAAGCCTTGAGTGCCTTGCGTTCTTCGCGCCGGTCGTGGGCCCATAGCGGCCGGAATTCCCCGCCCGCACCGAGCACACCGAACATGTACTCCAAACCCCAGTCGGTGCCGTTGGCCGTCCACAGCGGGTCGCCCTCGAAATCGAAGAACAAGTCACCCTTGTCCGGATCCGGTAGAAGCATCAGCGGCTGCGGGTCGGCGACCTCGTACGGCGGTTTGCCGCCCACCCGCGGGGCGATCTGCAGCCGGGCTTGGCCTTTCAGTGTGTCGACCATCCGGGCCGGCATGTCCGGCACCGGGCCGGTGTGCCGGGCCAGCTGGTGCAGCGTGGTGATGCCGGCCTCGAGCAGGCGCGCGCGCTGGCTGACCCGGATACCCGCGACCAGCAGCAGGTCGTCGGACTCGCGTACCTGCGTCTCGCATTCCGGGCAGCGCATGCACGCTCGCACGGTCTCGTCGGACCAGCTGACCGCGGCATCGCCGGCGAGGTGGCGATCCAACAGCCCCTGCAGCTCGGCGCGACGGGAACGGTAGACCGGCAGCAGTTCGTCGACGCGGTAGGACGTCGTCGACCCGTTGCCCAGGACCAGCTCCACCTCGTCGTGGACCGGCACGCCGGCAGCCGCGAGTGTCTCGGCGTACGCGGCCAGCTGCAGGAGCGCCGCAACCTTCACCGACCGGGCGAGTTTGGTGTCGCGCAACCGGTACCGGTCGCCGTCGAGCACCAGGAAGTCCGCGAATCCGACGAACCGGCCGTCGAACATGGCGGCCTGATAGATGACGGGTGCGCGCCGCTCGACCGCGCTCAAGGTGGCCTCGGCGGCGGCGGTCAGCTCGGCGACGGAGTAGGACGGCCTGCCGATGACGGCGACGCCGGCCAGCGAGCGCAGCTCGTCGAGATGACGCTGCTCGTGCTGGTCGCCGAGCTCCGCGGTGCGGGCCAGCAGCTCGTCTTCGGCCGACACCGCCGGGCCGCGGCCGAGCTTGGCATCGAAGGCGCGTAGCAATGCGTATTCGCATCGCGCGGCGGCGGCGAGGTCGGAGGCGCTGTAGACGACCCGGTCGGCGGCGACGAACACAGACACACTGTAGGCGGGGCGACCGACGTCTCAGCCGCGGTGACTATGAGCGTTTCAGAACCGTGCCGTACGGGGACTCGTACCGTGTATTCGTGCGGCTGTTGGCGGACGCATACCCGGTGGAAGGGAATTTCATGAGGCGCACAGCGATTCTGATGTCGTCATCCCTACTGGCCGCGGCGATGCTGAGCGGGTGCGGCGGCGATACCCAACCGTCGCCGCCGTCCGCTGCTCCGTTGACGCCACTCCCAGTAGTGACGAGTACCGCCCCCGCCGCCGCGGGTGACATCGTCATCTCGAACATGAGCTACACGGTGCCGCCGTCGGTCAAACCAGGTCAACAACTGACGATCGTCAACAACGACGACGCGAATCACACCGTCACGGCCGACGAGAACAATCTGTTCGACGTTCGGATCTCGAGTGGCGGCGGCAGAGAGACTCTGACGGCCCCGACGACCCCGGGCAGCTATCCGTTTCACTGCAAGTACCACGCCAATATGCAGGGCGTGCTGACCGTCGCGTAGTCGCAGCGGACCGGGACTTCAGCCGTTGCCGATCAGCTCCACACCGTTGCCGTTCCACCGGAATTTCACCACGCTCTGCATGCCCAAGCCGTTGACGTAGGACAGCGCGACGGTGTCACCGGTGCTCTGCGTGGTGTCGACGCCGTTGAAGCCGTAGGTGTCGGGCACCCCGGTCGGGATGAACTTGCCGAGATGGAACATCACCGCCCGGGTGTTGGGATTGGCGGCGTTGGTGTTGGCCTTGATGATGATGGCCGACAGTTGTGCGCACTCGTTGTAGTTGCCGGCGATCGGGACGGGGTACCAGCCCTGGTTGCTGTTCGGGTCGCGGGGGAGTTCGGAGACGGTCTGCGCGATGGCCGGCGCCGCCAGATTCACCGCGCACGGGTCCGGCGGCGGCGTTGTCGTCGTCGTCGGCGGCGGAGGTGGTGGCGGCGGGGGCGCCTCGGTGGTGGTCACCGCGCTCGTCGTCGGCTGGGGAGTCTTGGCCACTGTCGAGTCACCTGAGCTGCAGCCCGCGAGCGCTGCCCCCACCACGACTGCTGCCACCGCTAGCCGAACCCACACACCGGCCGACGGTACCGGTCTTTCCGAGCAGAAGCGGGTTTCGGCACGCTGCGGCAGTAGACTGCAGATCCGATGACAACCCCGCACGACGCCCCCCAGACCTTTGCCGACCTGCAGATCCACCCCGCGGTGCTGCAGGCAGTTTCCGATGTCGGCTACGAAACCCCCTCGGCGATCCAAGCCGCCACCATTCCGGCATTGCTGGCCGGCTCCGACGTGGTCGGCCTGGCCCAGACCGGTACCGGCAAGACGGCGGCCTTCGCGATCCCTATCCTGTCCAAGATCGACCCGGCCAGCCGCACCACTCAGGCGCTGGTGCTCGCGCCGACACGTGAGCTGGCCCTACAGGTGGCCGAGGCGTTCAGCCGCTACGGCGCCCACCTCAAGGTCAACGTGCTGCCCATCTACGGCGGCTCGTCCTACGTGCCGCAGCTGGCCGGCCTCAAGCGCGGCGCACAGATCGTCGTCGGGACGCCGGGACGCGTCATCGACCATCTGGAGAAGGGCAGCCTCGACCTGTCGCACCTGGACTATCTGGTGCTCGACGAGGCCGACGAGATGCTGCAGATGGGGTTCGCTGAAGACGTCGAGCGCATCCTGGCCGACACCCCCGAGTACAAGCAGGTCGCGCTGTTCTCGGCGACCATGCCGCCGGGCATCAAGAAGATCACCACCAAATACCTGCACGATCCGGTCGAGGTCACGGTCAAGTCGAAGACCCAGACCGCCGAGAACATCACCCAGCGCTATTTCCAGGTGTCGTATCCGCGCAAGATGGACGCGCTGACGCGGCTGCTCGAGGTCGAACAGGGTGACGGCATGATCGTCTTCGTCCGCACCAAGCAGGCCACCGAGGAGGTTGCCGAGAAGCTGCGGGCCCGCGGGTTCGCCGCTGCAGCCATCAACGGTGACATCCCGCAGGCCGTGCGCGAGCGCACGATCAGCCAGCTGAAGGACGGCACGATCGACATCCTGGTCGCCACCGATGTCGCCGCCCGCGGGTTGGACGTCGAGCGCATCTCGCATGTGGTGAATTTCGACATCCCGCACGACCCCGAGTCCTACGTGCACCGCATCGGCCGCACCGGCCGCGCCGGCCGCTCGGGCACCGCGCTGCTGTTCGTCACCCCGCGAGAACGTCATCTGCTGAACGCAATCGAGCGGGTCACCCGGCAGAAGCTGGTCGAGGGCCAGCTGCCGTCGGTCGACGACGTCAACGCCCAGCGGGTCGAGAAGTTCCGCGACTCGATCGCTGAGGCGCTGAACGCACCTGGGTTCGAAATGTTCCGCCGCCTGATCGAGGATTACGAACGCGATAACGACGTGCCGATGGTCGACATCGCGGCCGCGCTGGCGCTGCAGAGCCGCGACGGCGCAGAATTTTTGATGACCGAGCCGCCGCCGGAGAAGCGGCGGGAAAAGCCCGACCGGCCCGAACGCGGCGAGCGCGATCGCCCGCCCCGCAAGACTCGCGATGACCTGGCGACCTACCGCATTGCCGTCGGCAAGAGGCACAAGGTCGGTCCGGGATCGATCGTCGGCGCGCTGGCCAACGAAGGTGGGCTGCACCGAAGCGATTTCGGGCACATCACGATCAAGCCCGATTTCTCGCTGGTCGAGCTGCCCGCCACGCTGTCCAAAGAGACGCTGAAAGCCCTTGAGAAGACTCGTATTTCCGGGATTTTGATCGATTTGAAGCCGGATCGCGGCAACCCGAGGTACGACTCGCGGCCCTCCGGCGGGAAGCCTCGGCGCACGAGCCGATGATCGCGTCCAGCCAGGTCGACCAAGGCGGACTGGAAGCAGTCTCGGGTGTCGACCGGGTCGCCTCGCTGACCGGTGTCCGTGCGGTCGCGGCGCTGCTGGTGCTGGGCACGCATGCCGCTTACACGACCGGTAAGTACACGCACGGCTTTGTGGGCCTGGTGTATTCGCGGCTGGAGATCGGCGTGCCGATCTTCTTCGTGCTGTCGGGCTACCTGTTGTTCGGCCCGTGGGTGCGCGCCGCCGCGGCCGGGCAGACGGCGCCGTCGGTGCGCCGGTATGCCTGGCACCGGGTGCGGCGCATCATGCCGGCCTACGTGATCACCGTGCTGGCCGCCTATCTGATCTACCACTTCCGTTCCGCCGGACCGAATCCCGGCCACACCTGGATCGGCTTGCTGCGCAATCTCACGCTGACCCAGATCTACACCGACAACTACATGTTCAACGGCTATCTGCACCAAGGGCTCACGCAGATGTGGAGCCTCGCGGTCGAGGTCGCGTTCTACGTCGCGCTGCCTTTCCTGGCGTGGTTGCTGTTGGTTGTGGTGTGCCGTCGGCGGTGGCGCCCCGGACTGCTACTGACCGGGCTGGCGGTGCTCGCGCTGCTGAGCCCGGCCTGGATGGTGCTGGTGCACACCACCGATTTTCTGCCCAGCGGCGCGCGGCTGTGGCTGCCCGGCTACCTGGCCTGGTTCATCGGCGGCATGCTGCTGACGGTGTTGCAGGCCATCGGAGTTCGGGTGTTCGGGTTCATCGCGCTGCCGCTGGCCGTCGTCTGCTTCCTGATCGTCTCCACCCCGATCGCCGGCGAGCCGACCACGTCGCCGACCGGTATCGCCGAGGCCTTGGTGAAGACCGTGTTCTATGCCGTGATCGCGACATTGATCGTCGCGCCACTGGCGCTGGGTAACTGCGGCTGGTACGCGCGGGCGCTGGCCACCCGGCCGCTGGTCTGGCTCGGCGAGATCTCCTACGAGATCTTCCTGGTCCACCTGGTGGTGATGGAGATCGCGATGGTCGAGGTGCTGCGCTGGCCGGTCTACACCGGCTCCGCGCCTGCGCTTTTCGTGGTCACGCTGATCATGACGATCCCGGTGGCGTGGCTGCTGCACCGTTTCACGCGCGTGCGGTCCTAGTTCTTTCGTAGAGAGCGCATCCAGAACGAATAGTTTGCGAAATCCGCGCTCTCAGTGCGGTCTCAACGAGGGATCATTCTCGCTCGGGCACACCATCGGAACGACGAACTCCTCGAGGATCGCCCGCTCGTCCTCGGCGTCGCGGCCGGGGAAGATCAGCAAGGACGTCAGTACCCGAACCAGCCAGCGGGCGCGACGGTGGACGACCTCGGGGTCGTCGGGCCGAAGTGACAGCAGAAAGCCTGATGTCAGCGCTTGAATGACCTCGGACTGCTCGGCGATCTCCGCGCCGATGGGGGAGTCGGCGGTGGCGAACCACGATGACAGCGCGGGACTGTCGCGCACCAGCGTCATGGATGTGGTGAGCCCGGTCAGTAGCCGCTCGCGCGGATCGGGGATGCCGTCGATCAGTTCGGTCAGCTGCTCGTAGAGCCGGTAGGCCTCGCGGTGCACGTACGCGGTGTACAGCACCTCCCGGTTCTCGAAGTAGCGATACAGCGTGGCCCGCGAACACCCTGCGGCACGGGCGATGTCATTCATTCCGACATTGCGGACATCGTTGCTTGCGAACAGCTCACCGGCGGCGTCCAGGATGCGATCGGTGGCCACCTCTGCCCGCCGTGAACTCAGCCAGTCGCCCGCCATCAGCCGCGCACCCGGAACGGCACCGACAGCGGCCGTCGCACATATCCGCCGCCCGCCCACACGATGCCCGCCTCGTCGATTTCGAAATCCGGGCAACGCGAGAGCAATTCGGTCAGGGTCACCCGCGCCTGCATGCGCGCGGCCGCGGCACCGAGGCAGTGATGTGCGCCGTGGCTGAAGGTGAGGATATTGCGCGGACGCCGGGTGACGTCGAGTTCGCCGGCGTCCGGGCCGTATTGGCGTTCGTCGCGATTCGCCGACCCATACAGCAGCAGCACTTTGCGTCCGGCCGGAATGGTCTTGCCGTGCAGTTCCACGTCGCACGTGGTGGTTCGGGCAAGTCCCTGCACCGGGGAGGTCAGTCGCAGCAGTTCGTCGACCGTGTCGGGGATCAGCTCCGGTTGCTCGACGATCAGCCGGCGTTGGTCGGGACGCTGGTGCAGCAGCGGCATCGAACCGCCGAGCATGCCGGTGGTGGTGTCGTTGCCGCCGGTGACCATCGTGAAGGTGAAGGCGAGCACCGACAGCGTCCCGGCGATGTCGCCGTCGGCACCGACACCGGCTGCCACCAGATGCGACACCGTGTCGTCTTCGGGGTCGCGCCTGCGCCGTTCGATCAGCTCGGCAAAATAGCCCATCATCGAACCGACGGCGTCGCCGACCGATCCCAGAGCACTCAGTCCGCTGGCATTGGCGGCGACGATCGCCTCGGTCCAGCCGTCGAACTGGTCGCGATCCTGCTCGGGAACGCCGAGGTAGTGCGCGACGACCATCGACGGCAGAGGCTTGAACAGTTCGGTGACGATGTCACCGCCGCCGTCGGCGCGTAGCCGTTCGATGCGTTCGACGACGAAATCGCGCACCTTGGGTTCGACGGCCTCAACCTGCCGCGGAGTGAAGCCACGCGACACCAGCCTGCGGAACTCGGTGTGCACGGGCGGGTCTTGCATCACCATCGGCGGGTTGTCCTGCAGCCCAATCAGTTCGAGCTCGTTGTAGTTGACGGTCAGGCCTTGGGCCGAGGAGAACGTCTCGTGGTCGCGGGCGGCGGCGAAAATGTCCGCGTGCCGGGACAGCACCCAGTAATCGTGGTCGGGGTTCTCCGGGACGACGTGGTGCACCGGATCGAGGTCGCGCAGGGCTCGGTACATCGGCCAACGGTCACCCCAGGTCTCGGCGGTGGCCAGCTCGAATCGGGCCTCGGCGTCGTGAGACACAACTGCGGTCATGTCTTATGGTTACGACAAGTCCATGGTTGTGTCAAGAGGCGGGTTATGGGATCCCAGGAGATTCCCTTCGTCCCTCCGACTGCCGGGACGGAAGGCTGTATCACGTCACTGTGTGAGCGACGCGCCGCTCAGTCGCGTCGCTGGGGGAGTGCCGCGAGCTGCACTGGTCGGTGTCGGCCCGACGCTCACAGCGTCACATTTCGTGGTGCTCATTGTTGCCGATTTTCCACGATTTAGATTTCAACAAAATCCAGAAGATCATCAGATGTGCGACAACCACCATCGGTGCGTAGAACGTGTAGATGAAATAGGCGGCACCGAGATTGAAATTCGGAAGGTCTGTCTGTATTACACCGCGCACCGTGTTCAACAGGTCGGCGAATCCCCACGCGCTGAACACCCACACCAGTGGGATGGCGAAACGCCACGCTGCCCGCAGCGCGAAGATGCAGGCCAGGGCCAGCGCTGCAGCTAAGAGATCACCATAGGCGGAAGCGGACAGCGCCGCTCGAGGCAGCTTCGGATCAACCATGCCCGTAACCAGCAAGACCATTCCCACGTAGCGAAAAACGTGGACGAAGATCAATGGAATGAGCGCAGAATTGAGGGATAGCTCGGTCAGTCTCGGCCAGACGTACCACTTCGCGACGAGGGCGCATACGGCACAGCTCACGAGAACTTGCAACCAGAAGATCGTGACGCTGTCTATCGCAAGCCGCATGTGTCGTCTTCCTTGGTGGGGGATGGTCGGGGTGGGTCGTTATGTGGCGCGGCGTCGGCGACTTCCCAGTCTTTGACGGTCGCGAGTGGCCCGAATAGATCGGCTGGGAGGTCAGGTGAGAGCGGTTGGCCGGCTTGGACGCGGCGCGGCCAGTCCCGGTTGGCTAGAGCGGGTTTGGCCAGAGCAACGACGTCGGCGGCGCCGGAGTCGATAATCGTGGCGGCGTCCTCGGGGTCATCGAGGTGACCGTTGGCGATGATTGTCAGCCCGCTGTAGTGCTTGGCAAGTGCCGCCAGCGTCTTGTCGGTGTCGTCGAAAGCGGGTGCCAGTGCCCGGTATTCGGTGGTGTGGATGTAGTCGATGCCGGTGTCGGACAGTGCGGTGAAGACGGCGGCTGCATCGTCTTCGCCGCCGGCCCATCGATGATCGCTATCGGAGACTTTGCTCTGGGAAATGCGGACACCTACGGCGATGTCGTCCCCGACAGCGGCTGCAACGTCAGCGCAGACCTCGGTGGCAAGCCGGACGCGGTTGGCGACGGTGCCGCCGTAGTCGTCGGTGCGGGTGTTGAGGTAGTCGGTGAGGAATGCGTCCAGCAGGTAGCCGTTGGCGCCGTGGATTTCGACACCGTCGAATCCGGCATCGCGGGCGTGTCGGGCGGCGTTGATGAAGGCTTCACGGACCTGCTGAATGTGCTCGGCGGACATCGTCTCGGGAACCCGAAACGGGCCCGACCCGCGATACATCGCCAGCTGCGCGCCTTTGGGTCGCACGGCTGAAGGCGCCCAGGTCGTGGCTGTGTGGGAGTTGCCTTGCGATTGGCTGCCGGCGTGCATGAGTTGGGCGAAGAACTTCGAGTCGCACGCATGAACGCGGTCGACGACCGGCTTCCACGCCGCGGCATGGACGGTGTTGGCGATACCGGGTTGGAAGAGGTATCCCTGGCTGGTCTGGTCATCGATGTAGAGACCTTCGGTGATCAACAGACCGAATCCGCCCTGGGCGAACCTCTGGTAATAGCCGCCGATCCGATCGGTCGGCACACCCTCGGCTGTCGCGCTGACTCGCGTCATCGGTGCTAGGGCGACGCGGTTGGGCAGGTCCACCCCTCCGATGGAAATCGAGCGGAAGAGGGTGTCTTGCGGAGGATGCTGCCGGAGAGGCATCGGGGTCGCCACCTTCGTCGAGGTCCGTTGGGGCACAATAGATTTGCCGGTGTCTCGCCACCTTTGCGTCATGTTCGCGGTTCAGGCCGGCGACTCGGGCCCGGTGTATCCTGCCGCGTGCAGTCGTCACCGCGGTGGCTCACTTGGCCTGGCGTATTGCCGTCCATGATTTGCTCCTCCTCGCGCCGTAGAGCCGGTACAGGTTCAGTACCGCCAAGACCATGACGAACGACGGGATGAACGGAGGCTTGATCCCGAGGGGCAGCACGCTGGCTGGGACATCCGGTTGCAGATGGACGTACGTCGCGACTGCCATGTTGACAACCAGGCCGGCGGACGCAGCGAAGACCACCGGGCCATACAGATCAACGATCTTGTGCCGGAAGCAGGCGGGCAAGAGCAGCCCAAGGCCGATTGCCATTTCCGCGACCTTGCCGAAGGGAACGCTGATGGGTGGCAGGTCACTCTTGGCGATCTGGACGTCGAACATGGTCCGAAAAGGTTCGAAGAACTTCAAGAATCCGAACATAAACATGAACACACCCAAAAACATCGAGTTGTAGGCCAAGACCCGGTCATCTTGTAGTCGCTTCACGAGTTCCTCTCATGGTGTCTGCCGAAGGGCTGACGTGTCGGTAACGAACGTTCCTGCATGTCGACCAAAAGACCTATGTACCAACAATGTTCGCTGATGACGACTAGATCATCACGACGATGACGACGACGACATGCTCCGAGCTCACATCGCCGGCCCAGGCCTCGGATCCCAGCTGAGACCGCGCTGGACTGGTATTCCGCGGGCCCCCGGAAGGCCGCCTGACAAGCTGGTCGTGGTGCCACCGATGGTGAATGGCCGCCGGATGCAACAGCTGGCGTAGGTGACGAGCCGATATCGAGCTCCTTCAACAATATTGGTTGGCTGATCGGCATTGTGCTGGCCAATAAGTGGACCGACAATGCCAATTCCGATACTGTCCGGCCGTGGTGCCAAAAGATGGTCGTCCCTCGGCCCGACTCACGTCCCGCGGAGCGGAGACGAAAGCCCGCATCGTCGCCGAAGCTGCCTCTCTGATCCGGGAGCGTGGTGTGGCGGGAACGAGTCTCGATGCCATCATGGCCGCCAGCCAGACCAGCAGATCTCAGCTCTATCACTACTTCGTCGACAAAGACGCCCTTATCAGTGAGGTGATCAAGACTCAGCTCGGCCGCGTCATCGCCGCACAGGAGCCGCGGTTGCGCGAGGTCTCGTCGTGGGACGGTCTGCAACGCTGGTGCGATCAGCTCGTGGCCACCACCCGGACGACGCAGGGCATCGGCGGCTGCCCGCTCGGGTCGTTGGTGAGTGAACTCGCCGACAGATCGGACTCGGCACGCCTGGAGCTGGCGCGGTCCTTTGCCACATGGCAGTCCTACCTGTCCACCGGCCTGGCGGCCATGCGCGACAACGGCGAACTCGACCCTGAAGCCGACGTCGACGAACTCGCGTTGACCATGATGACCGCACTACAGGGCGGACTTCTCATGGCGCAGACCACGCGCAGCGCCCGGCCTCTCGAATTGGCCCTTGGCATGGCACTCCGGCACGTCGGCGGATACCGAGACAACCCGACGTCAAACCCCTGAGCTACATCAGCTGAACGTTGGCGGGCCGCTGACAGCGGTGTCGCCGGCGAAGCGCACCGGGATGGACGGGACCCACCAACTATGGGGCACCGTTGTTCAGCGGTTCTGAAGCCTTCGAAAAGCGGCCAGATGGTCGGCCGTTTATCCCCTGGAACAACTCTGCCGGCGTCCGCCCACGTGACTGGAATTTCGAAAAGACCTATGAATCGGTGGGATTCCCAGGCAAGGTAGCCAACAGCGCCGACAGACCGTATTCGAAGACGGCGTCGTAGTCGGTGGGCGACTGCAGCGCCTGGACCAGGTCACGGTCCGGCCAGTCGTCAGCCCAGAGCGTCGGGTCTTCCTCGTCGTGCTTGGGGCCGCGCACCGCGGAGAACTGCATGATGGCCGACGAGATGACGTGGACCTCGATGGCCCGCAGCACCAGCGCGCCGTGGGTACCGGTGACGCCGAGGCGGGCAAGTTCGGTGGCGAGGCGCTGTTGCACCGGCAGGAACAACGCCGGGGTGCGGTTACGTTCGTGTGCGATGCCGAGCAGATGCTGGCGGTCGATGAGCGCTCGGCGCTGCGCGCGGGCGAGGGCGGCGATGCGCTCGGCGGGCTCCTCGGCGTCCGCGGGCAACGCCGCCATGTCGCCGAGCAGCCGTTCAACGAGACTGTCGAGCAGCTTGTCGCGGCCGCCGACATGCCAGTAGATCGAGGTGACCGCGACGCCCAGTTGCTCGGCGAGCCCGCGCATCGTGAACGCGTCGACGCCGTCGTGCTCGATCATCCTGGCTGCCGCGTCGAGGATGGAGTCCGCGGTGACCGGGTCAGGACTGCGGGCCACCGGGCTCACCCCCGGTCATGCGCTCAGCCTCCGGGAGGTCGAGGTAGCGCTCGAGGTTGCGGTGCAGGTTGATCACGCGCCGCTCCTCGTTGGACAGCGTCAGGTGGGTGAACCCCGGCTGACGCAGCCCGCGCTGCAGGCCGGCCAAGACCGAAATATCCTGCGTCAGAACCAGACCGGGATGAGCCTCCTCAGCTGTCATGCGCACGTCGACCGGACGGGTACGCGGTGCGCCCAGCGCCATCCGGGTCCACAGGTACATGACGAGCTCGCCGTGTTCGGGATCGGGGCCCGGGTGTGACGTCATGACGGTCAGGTGGTCGGCGTTGGTCAGCAACGTCAGGTTGGGGAACACGTTGTACTGGTGTAGCAACATGATCTGTTCGGTGCTGGCCCAACCGAGGTCGACCCCGCGACTGGCCGCGAACTCTCTTGTGCGACAGGCAATCGCATCAGGCACCGAGTCACCGCCCGGGTACGGTGTGCCCTCTTCGACGCCCATCAGCAAGCCCTGGGTTGTTACGTACGC
This sequence comes from Mycolicibacterium aromaticivorans JS19b1 = JCM 16368, assembly GCF_000559085.1. Lineage (NCBI taxonomy): Bacteria > Bacillati > Actinomycetota > Actinomycetes > Mycobacteriales > Mycobacteriaceae > Mycobacterium > Mycolicibacterium aromaticivorans. The sequence goes on from NZ_JALN02000001.1 coordinate 3,973,455, forward strand.
GTCCCAGACGTCGTCGTCGGAGATGGGCTCCTTGAGGTGCGGGCTCGGCACTCCGTAGAACTGCTCCGATTTTCCGGTGTGACCCCAGATCTGTTGCGGTGCATAAACATCGTCCATGCACCGGCGCAGCTCGGGATGCAGCGTCTGGATGTGGTAGGTCTCGCTGAAACCGTCGGCGATCGTCTTCCAGTTCGCGTCCACCTCGATCGTCATCGTGGCGTAGCAGTGAAAATCCTCGAGCCGGTTCCATGCGATGTCGGCGGGCATCGCCTCCAGATAGTCATCGAGCGGCATCGCGTCGGCGTCGAGGTTGACGAACACCAGCCCTGCCCAGACATCGACGGAGGCGGCGACCAGAGGGAAGTCCTCCATGTGCAGCGCACCGAATCCCTTACGGTTGGGCACGCGCTTCAACACCCCGGCGAGGTCCCATGTCCAGCCGTGGTAGCCGCAGCGCAGCTCGCGCAGTTCCGAGCCGGCGCCCGTGCACAGCGAATTTCCGCGGTGCCGGCACACGTTCTGGAATGCCCGCAGCTGCGTGTCGTCGCGGACGATCAGGACCGAATACGGCCCGCACCGGTATTCGAAGTAATCCCCTGGCTCCGCGACATGATCGAGCGTGCAGGCGAGCTGCCAGATGCGCGGCCAGAGGTGTTCGCGCTCGAGGCGGGCGAACTCGGGGGAGTGGTAGCGCGCGGCGGGCACTCGGGTCGGGCTGGCGGGAGGCGGACCGATCGCGTCTTCGCGTCGAACTTTGTGCGCCGTGTGCGTCACCATGCGCCTCCTCGCGAAATCTTCTCCAAACGGTATTACACCCGACCCTGTAACGGTGTTACATTGGCGACGGAATCCCATTGACATCGTGTGTCGAGGAGTAGCCATGTTCGACCTCAAGATCACCGGCGGAACCGTCGTCGACGGCACGGGCGCCGACCGTTTCATCGCCGATGTGGCAGTCAAGGACGGGAAGATCGTGGAGGTGCGGCGACGTAGCGCATCCGATGCACCACTGGCGGGCGATGCTGCCGAAACCATTGACGCCACAGGCAAAGTCGTGGCACCGGGATTCGTCGACATCCACACGCACTACGACGGTCAGGTCAGCTGGGACAGCCTGCTCGAACCGTCGAGCAACCACGGCGTGACCACCATCGTCACCGGCAACTGTGGCGTCGGCTTCGCGCCCGTGCGCCCCGGCTCCGAGCAGTGGCTGATCGAGCTGATGGAGGGCGTCGAGGACATTCCCGGCAGCGCGCTCACCGAGGGCATGACCTGGGGTTGGGAGAGCTACCCCGAGTACCTCGACGTCATCGGCAAGGGCAACTACGCCGTCGATGTCGGAAGCCAGGTGGCGCACGGCTCCGTGCGGGCCTACGCGATGGGCGATCGTGGGGCTCGCAACGAGCCTGCGACTCCCGACGACATCGAGGCGATGGGCCGTCTGGTGCGCGAGGCGATCGAAGCCGGGGCGCTCGGGTTCTCGACGTCCCGCACGCTCGGTCACCGCGCCATGGACGGTGAACCCGTGCCGGGCACTTTCGCCGCCGAGGACGAACTGTTCGGCCTTGGCCGAGCGATGGCGGCCGGCGGCCAGGCGGTCTTCGAGCTGGCGCCGCAGGGTGTGGCCGGCGAGGACATCATCGCGCCCAAGAAGGAATTGGAGTGGATGCAGCGCCTGGGCGCCGAGATCGACCGGCCGATCTCGTTCGGGCTGATCCAGGTCGACGCCGCACCCGACCTGTGGCGCGAGCAGATGGACATTTCGGCTGCCGCGCACGCCGCAGGCGCCCGGCTCTACCCGCAGATCGCGGCGCGCCCGTTCGGCATGCTGTTCGGCTTCCCGGGCCACCATGCCTTCACGCATCGCCCGACCTTCCGAAAGCTGAAGGGGGAGTTGGGTCGTGAGGAGCTGGCTCACCGGCTCGCCGACCCGGCGGTGAAGGCCGCGATCCTCGGTGAGGACGATCTGCCGCCCGACCCCAACAAGCTGTTCGACAACATGAACATCTTGGTCCAGTACGCCCTGGGTCGGATCTACCACCTCGGCGACCCGCCGGACTACGAGCCCACCGACGAGCGGACGGTCGAGAAGATCGCCGCCGACCGCGGCGAGGACCCGCTGGCCACGCTGTACGACCTCATGCTGGAGGCTGATGCCACCAATATGCTGATGCTGCCGTTCTTCAACTACTCATACGGCAACTGCGACGCCATCCACGAGATGCTGACCCATCCGGCCGGTGTCGTCGGGTTGTCCGACGGTGGTGCGCACTGCGGAATGATCTGCGACGCTTCTTATCCCACGTTCCTGCTGACCCACTGGGCCCGCGACCGGCATCGTGGTGCGAAGCTGCCGCTGGAGCATCTGATCCGCAAGCAGACCCACGACACGGCGCAGTTGTTCGGCCTCAGCGACCGCGGCGTCATCCAGGTCGGCAAGAAGGCCGACCTCAACGTCATCGACATGGACGCACTGCGGTTGCATCCGCCAAAAATGGCCTACGACCTCCCGGCCGGCGGAAACCGTTTGGTGCAAGGCGCATCCGGCTACACCGCGACGATCGTCAGCGGCACGGTCACGCGCCGCGACGGCGTCGACACCGGCGCACGTCCGGGCCGACTGGTCCGCGGGGCCCGCTGAACGGCTAGCTGAACACGCCCAACTCGTCGAGCACGTCGGCGTAGGCCAGCACGTCCGCGGCGAATAATTGCGGCTGCTCGAACGCCGCGAAGTGGCCACCGCGGTCCTGGATCGAGTAGTGCACCAGGTGATAGTGCTTGTGCGCCCACACTTTCGGGATCCGTACCAGCTCCGCCGGGTAGACCGCGTAGCCGGTCGGGACGCCGACACGGCCCGACCACGGGCTGAGCGCACCGGTGCCTGCGTGGGCGGCCTCGTAGTACAGTCGCGCGGCCGAGGTCGCGGTACCGGTCAGCCAGTACATCATGAGATTGTCGATCAGCCGGTCGGTGCGGATCGGCATGCCGTCGCGGACGTCGCTCCAGGCGTGGAACTTCTCCAGGATCCAGCCGGCCAGACCCACCGGCGAGTCGTCGAGCCCGTAGCCGAGCGAATGTGGCCGGGTACCTTGGATTTCCATGTAGGCGGTGCCTTCCGACATCCGCTCGGCGGAGACGATGAATGCGGCCATCTCATCGTCGGTGACCCCGTCCATGGCATCGGGACCGTCGGCGGACGCGAAGAGCATGTTGGTGTGGATGGCGACCGCGCGATCCGGGTAGTGCTCACCGAGGTATCGCACCACCAGGGCGCCCCAGTCGCCGCCCTGAGCCAGAAAGCGCTGGTAACCCAGTTGCGTCATCACCTCGGCGACCGCCGACGCGACAACCGAGGTGTCGACGCCGCGTTTAGTGGTCGGGCCGGAGAACCCGTATCCGGGCATCGAGACCGCGACGACGTGGTACCGCTCGTACAGTAGCGGTAGGGCATCGAGGAACTCGATGATCGAACCCGGCCACCCGTGCACGAGCACCAACGGAATCGCGGCGCTGTTGGCGGACTTGCGGTGCAGAAAATGGACGCGCTGGCCGGCAGCGGTTGTGACGAAGGAGCCCACGGCGTTGAGCTCCGCTTCGGTTGCACGCCAGTCGTACTCGTCGCGCCACCGGTCGACGAACGACCTCAAGAACGACTCATCGGTGCCGTAATCCCAGCCGCTGCCGGGAAGTTCGGCGGGAAATCGGGCGGATTCAAGGCGGCGGCGCAGGTCATCGAGATCGGCTTGCGGAACCGCGATCTCGAACTGCGTGGGGGAGTGAGTCATCGCCGTCCACCCTAGCCAGGCGGCACAGCCTGCGCGCCACCTTGTGTCAAATAACCGCGCCCGGGTTCAAAATCCCGTCCGGGTCCAGCGCGGCCTTGATCCGGCGATTGAGTTCCATGGCTTCGGGACCCAATTGACCTGCCAGCCATGGCTTCTTGAGCCGGCCAACTCCGTGTCACCGGTGATCGTCCCGCCCAGCGAGACTGCCAGGTCCATGATCTCACCGAACGCCTTCTCGGCCCGTTCGGTCATCGCTGCGTCGGCGGGGTCGAAGACGATCAGCGGATGGGTGTTGCCGTCGCCGGCGTGGGCGATCACCGAGATCGTCAGGTCGCGGTCGGCGGCGATCTTGGCAACCCCGCCCACCAGATCGGCGAGCGCCGGCAGCGGCACTCCGACATCCTCAAGGAGCAGCGAACCCTTGGCCTCCACCGCGGGGATGGCGAACCTGCGAGCCGCGACGAACGCCTCGCCCTCGGCCGGATCGGACGTCGAAAAGCATTCTTTGGCGCCGGCTTCGGTGAAAGCCCGGGCCATGTACTCGGCGTCCTCGGCGCCGGCCGGGCCCCGGTCGTCGGAGGCGGCCACCATCATCGCGGCCGCCGAGCGGTCCAGGCCCATCCGCAGCTTGTCTTCGACGGCGTTGATGGATACCGCGTCCATGAACTCCAGCATCGAGGGCCGGATGCGTCCGGTGATCGTCACCACCGCGCCGGCCGCAGCCTCCACCGAATCGAAGGTCGCCACCACCGTGCACGCCGACGGCTGGGGAGGCAGCAGCCGCAGCGTCACCTCGGTGACCACCCCGAGGGTGCCTTCGCTGCCGACGAACAGCTTGGTCAGCGACAGCCCCGCAACATCTTTCAGGCGCGGGCCGCCGAGGCGCACCGCCGTGCCGTCGGCCAGCACCACCTGCATGCCCAGCACGTAATCGGTTGTCACGCCGTACTTCACGCAGCACAGACCGCCCGCGTTGGTGGCGATGTTGCCGCCGATGCTGCAGATCTCGTACGACGACGGGTCGGGCGGGTACCACAGGCCGTGCTCCGCGACCGCCTTCTTCACCTCGGCGTTGAGCAGACCGGGCTGCACGACGGCCGTGCGCGTCACCGGGTCGACGGTGATGTCGCGCATCTTCTCCGTCGACAGCACGATCCCGCCGTCGACGGCAGTCGCGCCACCGGACAGCCCGGTGCCGGCTCCGCGCGGCACCACCGCGATGCGGTTTGCCGACGCCCAGCGCAGCACCGCCTGCACCTCTTCGGTGCGGGTCGGCCGCACCACGGCCAACGGCATTCCGGCCGCGGGATCCGCGGCGCGGTCGTGGCGATAGGACGCCAGGATGTCGGGGTCGGTGACCACAACCCCGTCGGGAAGCTCAGCGGCCAGGCCGGCCAGAGCGCTCACGGCCATCAGGCCATCCTAGGCGCGTCGTCGTCCAGCTCCTTGAGCGCGGGCAGCCAGGGACACACCATGCCGATCGCCAGGATCGGCACCGCCAGAACCAGGAAGGTGATGGTGAGGCCGAACGCGTCGACCAGCGGTCCGGCCAGCATGAACCCGATCGGACCCGCGGCGTAGGTCATCGACGTCATCACCCCGACCACCCGTCCGCGCAGCTGCTCTGGGGTGCGGGTCTGCACGATCGAGTTGTAGATGGGCCCGATCGGCCCATACACCAGGCCGACCAGCGCGGCCAAGGACAGGATGACCGGCAGCGGCGGCAGAAACGCGATGACCGCCACCGCGATCCCGAAGGTCAGCACCGCCGTCAGTACCGTCGCCCGCTTGCTGGCCACCTTCGACAGCACGGTCCAGCTCAGCGCCCCGACCAGCCCGCCGATCGACAACGCCATCAGCACCCACCCCAGCTGGGCCGGCTCGCTGCGGTCGGTGAAGTACTTGGGGAACAGCACGCTTTCCATCGGCAGGTACAGCCCGGTGACGGCGAGGTCGACCAGGCCCAGGGTACGAAGAACCCGGTTGCGCCAGACGAACGTCAACCCTTCCAAAACCCCGGAAACGACACTCTCCGGTAGCTTTTCGCGCGCCGGGCGGCCGGTGCCCTCCAGTCGCAGCACCGCCATCGCCAGGATTGCCAGCCCGAACAGCGCGGCGGTCACCCACATCGCGTTGACACCGCCGAGCGTTGCGATCAGCAGGCCTCCGACGCCGGGGCCGGTGATGTAGGCCAGGTTGAACACGGCCTCATAGACGCTGTTGGTGTGATCGAGGGTCCAGCCCGCGCGACCCGCCGCCTCGGGCAGCATCGACTGCCGCGCGGTCATACCGGCCGGATCGAAGAACGCGCCGAGGGCAGCCAGTGCGGCCAGGACGACGGTGGTCAGTACGTCGGTGCCGAACGCGATCGCCAAGACCGGGATCGCGGCCACCGCCGTGGCCGACAGTGCATCGGAGAGCATCGCCACCCGGCGTCGGCCGACGAAGTCGACGGCGGCCCCGGCGATGAGGGTGGCGAACAGCAGCGGCAGGGTTGCCGCGCCCGCGACGATCGAGGCGTCCACCGCACTGCCCGTCCGCTGCAGCACCAGCCAGGGGAAGGCGACCATGGAGACGCCGTTGGCGCCCGCGGCCAGGAAGGTCGAGGACAGGATCAGCAGCGCGGGGACGCGCGTGGTGGTCACCGGCAGAGCTTAAGTTCTCCGCGCCGAGCGGGACCCGGGCAGAGTGGACCGGTGACCCTCCTTCCACATCCACGGACCAGGGTGTTGTTCTCCTCGCCCGTTCCGCCGGGGACGGGCTGGCCCGGGGACCCCGCGGTTCCTGAGACCCCGGTGGCTGCCGACGCCGCCCAGGTGGCGACGTTGGCCGCGGCGGCCCGCGACATCGGAGAAGTGGATGCCCAGGTCAGCGTGTGTCGGGCGTGTCCAAGGCTGGTCGCGTGGCGGGAAGAGGTGGCGGTCACCAAACGTCGCTCGTTCGCCGGTGAGCCGTATTGGGGAAGGCCGATCACCGGGTGGGGCTCGGCGCAGCCGAAGATCGTGGTGCTGGGCCTGGCCCCGGCCGCGCAAGGGGGCAATCGGACCGGCCGGGTCTTCACCGGTGATCGCTCGGGGGATCAACTGTTCGCCGCATTGCACCGTGCCGGCCTGGTGAACCAACCGGCCAGTGTGGACGCGGCAGACGGCTTGTCCACCAACGACATTCGGGTGATCGCCGCAGTCCGGTGCGCGCCGCCGGCCAACAAGCCGGAGCCTGTCGAGCGGGCGACGTGTGAGCCGTGGCTGACCGCCGAGTGGCGCCTGATCGCGCCGTCGGTTCGGGTGATCGTCACCCTGGGCGGGTTCGGCTGGCAGGCCGCGCTGCGGTTGCTCGCAGACGACCTGCCTGCGCAGGTCAAACCCAAGTTCGGGCACGGGGTGGTCGTCGAGTTGGCATCAGGCCGGCAGCTACTGGGCTGCTATCACCCGAGTCAGCAGAACATGTTCACCGGACGGCTCACGCCTGCGATGCTCGACGACGTGTTCACCGACGCTGCCGCACGGGCAGGCCTACGGCGGTGACCCAATTCCCGGGTCGCTTCGCTCCTGCCCTCCGGTGTCAATTCCCGGGTCGCTTCGCTCCTGCCCTCCGGTGTCAATTCCCGGGTCGCTTCGCTCCTGCCCTCCGGTGTCAATTCCCGGGTCGCTTCGCTCCTGCCCTCCGGGGAGGGGAAGCATGCACGCGCTCGTATCGTTGAGGTGACTATGCGGCTTTCTGTCCTCGACCTCGTTCCGGTACGTACCGATCAGACCAGCGCCGACGCGCTGGCGGCCACCGTACGGCTGGCCCAGACCGCCGATCGCTTGGGCTTCACCCGGTACTGGGTGGCCGAACACCACAACATGCCCGCGGTCGCGGCTACCAGCCCGCCGGTGATCCTGGCCTACCTGGCTGCCCAGACCACCCAGCTGCGGCTGGGTTCGGGTGGGGTGATGCTGCCCAACCATGCACCGCTGGCCGTTGCCGAGCAGTTCGCGTTATTGGAGGCCGCCGCTCCGGGGCGTATTGACCTCGGCATCGGCCGTGCGCCCGGCTCAGACCCGGTGACGTCGTACATGTTGCGGGGCACCCGCGACGATTCCGATATCGAGAACTTCCCGCAGTACCTCGACGACGTGGCGGCGCTGATGAGCGCGCATGGGGTGCGTATCCCGATCCGCAATCAGGACTACATCCTCAAGGCCACGCCGGCGGCGGTCGAGGAGCCGCGGTTGTGGCTGCTCGGTTCGTCGATGTATTCGGCGCATCTGGCCGCCGCCAAGGGGTTGCCGTACGTGTTCGCGCATCACTTTGCCGGTCAGGGCACCGTCGAGGCACTGGCCACCTACCGGTCGGAATTCCGGCCCAGTGCGGTGGCCGCCGAGCCGGTGACGTTCATGACGGTCAACGCGGTGGTCGCGCCGACCCGCTCCGAGGCCGAGGCGTTGCTGCTGCCGAACCTGCAGATGATGGCCCGGCTGCGCACCGGTCAACCGCTCGGACCGCTCGACCTGGTCGAGGACGCGGCGGCGCTGACCATGCACCCGCAGGCCGAGGCGGTCATCGCATCCGGGCGCAGCAAGGCCGTGGTCGGTTCACCGTCCGAGGCGGCCGACCAGGTTCGTGCGGTGGCCGCAGAGTTCGACGTCGACGAGGTGATGGTGAACCCCGTCGCGTCCGCGCATCGCGGCACCGATCCGGCGACCGCCCCGGACCGGGAGACCACGCTGGAACTGCTGGCGAAAGAGCTTTTTTAGCAGGGTTTTTCGGGGCGGGCTATCGAGATCGACGTTGGCGTGACGTCTTCTCGACCTTTGCTGCGCTGCCGTCGATCTCGATGTGGGGCCTCTTGTCGCTCAGAGGCGGACACTCAGGGTGTCAGGCGCACAACCGGGATGGGACGCGTGGTGCCGCGCTGATACGAGCTGTATCGGCCGCCGTTGTTCGAGTCGCAGATGTGCCACAACCGCCCGTAGTCAGGGTCGTCCGGCATCACGATGTGTGCGGTGACCGACAAACGCCTTCTGCCCAGGAAGATGTCGATCTTCGGATGCGCGCGCAGATTGTGGTACCAGGCTGGGTTGCGGTTCGCTCCGCCGTTGGACGCGACGACAAGGTAGTCGTCGCCATCGCGGTAGTAGGCGAGCAGATTCGACCGGGGCTGGCCGGTCTTCGCCCCGATGGTGTGCAGCATTAGCGAGGACGGAGCCCCGGGCATCCGGTGCCCGATCCAACCGTTCGTGCGCCGGTACAGCCACTCGTGCACCTTCACGAATGTCATCAGTGCGGAATCGGGCATGGCTCTCTCATCCGATCGTGTCGAGCTGGGACAGGGCGGCGCGCAGGATTCGTCCGGTGCCCTCGCGGTCGGGGTCGCGGCGCAGCAGCATCCCCTTGGCGAACGACAGCTTGTCGCCGTCGCGTCGCGGGATCACGTGCAGGTGAATGTGAAACACCGTCTGCATGGCCGACTTGCCGTCGTTGATGGCGATGTTGTTGCCGGTCGCGCCGAGATCAGACGCACGGGTCGCCTGCGCGATCCGCTGCCCGACGGCGAGCATCCCGGCCAGAGTCTCGGCCGGGGTGTCGGTGAGGTCGACCGTGTGCTGCTTGGGCACCACCAGGGTGTGGCCCCGGGTGAACGGGCGGATATCCAGGATGCCGAGGAAATCGTCGTCCTCGTGAACGCGGATGGCGGGTGCCGTACCGGCGACGATCTCGCAGAACACGCATGCCATCTGGCCACCGTAGCGGGCAGCGTTAGGCTCCGGGAGATGGACTCCACCGACATTGCCTTCGCCGGTGCTGCCGAGCAGGCTCGCATGCTCGTCAACGGCACCATTACCGCGCCCGCCCTGTTGGAGTTGTATCTCGACCGGATCGCGCGCGTCGACCGGGAGTTGCGTGCCTATCGCGTAGTGCTCACCGACAGCGCGCGCCGGGAAGCCGCAGCCGCACAGGAGTTGCTCGACGCCGGTGAACGCAGGCCGCTGCTGGGCGTCCCGATCGCGATCAAGGACGACGTCGACGTCGCCGACGAATTCACCTGCTACGGCAGCAGCGCCTACGGACAGGCGCCGACGAGCGACGCACTGGTGGTGCGCCGGTTGCGCGAGGCGGGCGCGGTGATCCTGGGCAAGACGTCGGTACCGGAGATGATGCTGTGGCCGTTCACCGAAACAATCTCCTTCGGCGCCACTCACAATCCGTGGGATCTGGAGCGCGCACCGGGCGGTAGCAGCGGCGGCAGCGGTGCGGCCGTGTCCGCGGGCCTCGCACCGATGGCCCTGGGCTCCGACGGCGCCGGGTCCATCCGTATTCCGTCCACCTGGTGCGGGCTGTTCGGACTCAAGCCGCAGCGTGACCGGGTGCCGATGGCTCCGCACGACGACGCGTGGTGCGGCCTGTCCGTCAACGGCCCGATGACGCGCACAGTGGAGGACGCCGCGTTGTTCCTCGACGCGACCTCGGCGCTGCCCGGTCCGTCGGGTGGGTTCGTCACTGCCGCGAGCCGCGAGCCTGGCAGACTCCGAATTGCCTTGAGCACCAAGCTTCCTCCCACCATGCTCGGTCGGGTCGGGACGGCACAGCAGAAGGCACTCGACGGTGCCGAGACGCTGCTGCGTGATCTCGGCCACGAGGTGATCTGGCGCGATCCCGACTATCCGGCGTGGGCGGTGTACGGCCATGTGCTGCCGCGGATGTGGCGCGGCGCCTTCCAGGATGCGACCGCTCTGCCGCACCGGGAACGGCTCGAACCGAGGACCAAAGGCATTGCCCGGCTTGGCCGGTTGATCTCCGAGGCGCAGATCGCCAAGGTGCGCGCGGCCGAGCCGGCACTCGCGGCGCGGGTGCAGTCGATCTTCGACCACGTCGACGTGTTGATCACCCCCGGCACCGCGACCGGTCCGTCGCGCATCGGGCAGTACCAGCACCGCGGCGGGGTCGCGACGCTGGCCATGGTGTCGGCTCGGGTGCCGTTCAACGCCATGTTCAACGCGACCGGCCAGCCCGCAGCCGTCGTCCCGTGGGGCCTCGACGACGCCGGGGTGCCGATGTCGATCCAGCTGGTCGGCCGGCCCTCTGATGAGGCGACGCTGCTGTCGCTGAGCCATCAGATCGAGATGGCGCGGCCATGGGCGAACCGGAGACCGCCGGTCTCTTAGCCGGTCAGCGCCGCGCTCCAGGCCGCGAGCTTGTCGGCATAGCGCATGGTCTGCGCGGGGCTGGTCGACGGCAGGCGCACGAACGTGGCCGGCACGTCGAGATGGACGAGCCGGGTGAAGTTGCGCTCGGCGGCCGCGCCGTTGAAGAACACTCGCTCGATGCCAGGCCGGGCGGCGAAAAACGTCCCGAAGTCGTTGGGCACCATGCTGTCCGGCTCGACGGCCGAATCCAGGCTGCCGACCCGCCTGCAGTGCTTGAGGACGTCCCAGACGGCGACCCCGTGGCGGGTCAGGACTTCGGACCGATGCTCGTACGGCGCGGCCGGCTCGCACCCGAACACCTCACCGATGATGCGCCAGAACGCATTTCGCCGGTTTCCGTAGTATTGCCCGCTCGCCAGCGAGAGCACGCTGGGCATGTTGCCGAGGATCAGCAACCGGGCATCGGGTGAGCCGATGGGTGGCAGTCCCTCCAGGAGCGGGGAGCGTGACATCGGGGTCGACGGTATACGTTGGGTCGGTGACCGAAACCGTCGACCCGGAGGCCGCCGGGCTGCTCGACGGGCTCACGGGCGATGCCCGTGCCCAACGGGCCGAATTGATTCCCTGGTTGGTGGAGCAGGGCATCACCGTCGAGGAGATCCGGGGGGCGTTCGCGCCGATGCTGCTGCCCGGCCGCCGGATCCTCGGCGATGACGGAACGAGGCTGTCGGCTCGGCAGATCAGCGAGCAGACCGGGCTGGACCTGGATTTGCTCCGGCGCTTCCAGCGCGCCAGTGGGCTCGCGACGGTCGACGACCCGGATGCGGCGGTGTTCCTCAAACCCGATGCCGAGACGGCCGTGCATGTCAAGCGGCTTCTCGATCTGGGGTTCGACCCCGATCGGCTGCTGACCGTGTACCGCACTCTGGCAGAAGGCCTTTCGCGTGCGGCCGAGGCGATGCGCTACATCGCGGTCGCCACGACGATGCAACATCCCGGCACCACCGAACTCCAGATGGCCCGGGACGCGAAGGTGTTGGTCAACGCCGTGGCACCGCTGCTGGGCCCGATGGTGCAGGACATGCTGATGTTGCAGTTACGCCACGCCATGGAAACCGAGGCGATCAACGCCAACGAAAGGGCCGTCGGCGCATCGCTTCCCGGCGCCCGCGACATCGCGGTCGCCTTCGCGGACCTCGTCGGATTCACCAGACTGGGCGAGACGGTTCCGCCTGAGGAACTCGAACAGCTCGCCAACCGCCTCGCCGACGCCGCCCGCGATGTGGCGGTGCCACCGGTGCGGTTCATCAAGACGATCGGCGATGCGGTGATGCTGGTGTCCACCGACACCGCGGCGTTGCTCGACGCGATGTTGACTCTGGTGGAGGCCACCGAAGCCGACGACGCCTTGCCGCAACTGCGGGTGGGTCTGTCTTATGGGCAGGCGGTCAGCCGCGCGGGCGACTGGTTCGGCAGCCCGGTCAACCTGGCCAGCCGGGTCACCTCGGTGGCCCGGCCCGGTTCGGTTCTGTTGTCCGAAGCTGCCCGCGAACAGATCGGGGACGACCCGTCTTTCAGTTGGTCGTTCGCGCGGGCGCGGCATCTCAAGGGCATCCAGGACGAGGTGAAACTCTTCCGGGGCCGCCGTGCCGACAAGCTCTGACCTGTCCTGAATTGACGGTGTTCGCCGCGAGAGAAGTAGTGGCGCGGCCTTTGTAACGGTGTAATCATGTAATTCATGAAGCATCAACACACACATCGTCGGCCCGGCCGCCCCGGCGGCTGGCAACAGGCCGACCAGCCCGACGCCACCGACGCCGGCGAGTGGTTCGCCGGCCGTCTGCCCGACGGATGGTTCGCCGGAGACCCGACCGTGATCGTCGACCGTGAAGAAATCACCGTCGTCGGGCGCCTGCCCGAGACGGACACACCCGACAGCGACGCGCGCGCCGCCGGCCGGGCCTCCAGGTTCCGCGAGGACACCCGTGCCGAGCGGATCCGAATCGCCGAAGAGGCACAGGACAGATACGGCCGCAAGGTGTCCTGGGGGGTAGAGATCGGGACAGCGGGCTCCGATACACCTGAGCGAATCCTGTTCACGCACATCGCCGTTCCGGTGATGACCCGCCTCAAGCAACCTGAACGTCAAGTGCTCGACACCCTGGTCGACGCAGGCGTTGCCCGGTCGCGCTCGGATGCGCTGGCCTGGAGCGTGCGACTCGTCGGTGAGCACGCCGAGGAATGGTTGGCCAAGTTGCGCTCGGCGATGGCCGAGGTCGACGATCTGCGGGCGGAGGGTCCGGGCCTTTAGGCCTGCGCGGCACTCTCCACCGCGCGAATCGCGAGCCATGCGGTGGTGCGGTCGTCGGGGTTCGCCATGGATAGCTCGGTCAGCTCCTCGACCCGGCGGATTCGGCTGGCGAGGGTTTGGCGGTGCACGCCCAGTCGGGTGGCCGTCGTTCCCCAGACACCGTGTTCGGCCAGATAGATCTCGAGCGTTCGCAGCAGTTCGCCGTGCCGGCCCTCTTCGTCGCGAAGAGGGTCGAGCACGGCCGCGATCCGGGCGGTCGAACCATCGTCGAGATGCTCCAACACGTAGCTCACCGTCGCCAACGACCGATACCAGACCACCGGACGCGCGTCGACCACCGCGACCTCCAGCGCCTTCCTGGCCTCGGCAGCCGAGCGCGCCAGCAGCTGAGCTTTGGCCGGCGAACCCAGGCCCAGGCGTAGCGGCATCCGGCCTTCACCGTTCAGCTGCGCCACGATCCCAGCGAGATCGTGCGCGTGATCGTCACGGACGAAACCCAGCACCCCGCCGTCCAATTCGGCCAATACGTGGGCGGCGCCGAGCTCGTCGAGCCAGCGGATTGCCAGCGTCTCGGGGTCGATGGTTCGCGATCGAGAAGCCACCGCAAACGCGGTCAGTGACGTCTCATGAACGCCCCAGCGGCGCAGCAGGGCGGCGGCGTCCCCGCCGCCACGCAGCAAGGTCGTCACCATCACCTCTCTGCCGAGTCGTTCGGTAGCTGGATTGTCCGCCGTGCGAAGCAGCAGATCCAACAACGCGGCGGCCTGTGAGGCCAGATCGCGACTTCGGCTGGTCGGGCCGCGCGCACCGATCACCAGGTAGGCACTGATGTCCTCGCCGTGTCCGACCGGATGGACCTGCAGGCCGGTGTGTCGGATCCGCACCGGTCGATGAAACGCCACCGCAACCGCGTCGCGGACGTGCAGGCTCCCCGCACCGGCCGTCGTGATGACCTCGCCGCGTGAATCGAGGAGCACGGCCCAACCGTCGATCCGGTGCGCCATCTCGGCCACCACTGCCACCACGCCGCCCCGGCGGGCAACCTGGGTCAACACTTTGGTGCCGGTCGTGACGCGCCGATCTTCGGCAGCCTGGTCGGTGGCGATCCGGGCGGCAACCGTGAGATGGGCGATCTCGACGGTGTGGTCGGGTGCGTAGATCGTGGTGATCCGTTCGCCGGCCAGACGCGCGGTCAGATCCGGCTCCGCAGGCCCTCCGGCAATTACCGCGACGCACGTATCCAGATGCGCCGACAAGGCGCTGTCGGCCAAGATCTGGGCAAACGCGTGAGTGGCGCCGACAACGGCGGTGGCGAAGCCCGTCGCGCTGGCCACAACTGGTCCGTCCAACAGAATTGCTTCGTTCACCGCCACCGTGGCCTCCACCTGGCCGAGCACCAGCTCGGCGGTCAGTGAGGCCGCCGCCGCACGCACGTCGTATGCCACCGTCCGAGTGTACGAAATGATGATTGGAAGCCAGTGCATCACAAATTTTCACAGTGACGAGACCGCGCCTGGCTCCCTAACATTCGGTTCGTTAACTACGTCGTCAGCCACGAGGAATCGCTGTGAAAGCCATCGTCTTTCGGGACCAGAACGCCCCCATCGAGCACACCGATGTAGAACTTGCCGGGCCCAAAGCCGGCGAAGTCCGCGTGAAGATCGCCGCCGCGGGCGTCTGCCACTCCGATCTTCATGTCAAACGCGGCGAGTGGGACGCCCCGGCACCGTTGGTGATGGGTCATGAGGGGTCGGGCGTCGTCGTCGAGCTGGGGGAGGGGGTCACCTCGCTGGCGGTCGGAGACCACGTCGTGCTGTCGTGGGTGCCGCCATGCGGTGAATGTCGCTATTGCCGGTCCGGGCACGAGGCCAGGTGTCAGAAGGTCGCGACCGTCGTGGCGCCCAAGGGGGTTCTCTTCGACGGCACGTCGCGACTGTCCCGCAAGGGCGAACACGTGCACCACTACCTGGGTGTCTCGTCATTCGCCGAAGAAGTCGTCGTGCCGGCCTCCGGTGCAGTCAAGGTTCGCGATGATGCACCGCTGGATGTCATCGCGGTCGTGGGGTGCGCGGTGGCGACCGGAGTGGGTGCGGTGCTGAACACCGCCGCGGTGGAGCCGGGGGCCACCGTGGCGGTGATCGGTTGTGGCGGTGTCGGGCTCAACGTGGTTCAGGGCGCCAAACTCGCCGGTGCCGAACGGATCGTCGCCATCGACGTGAAGTCTGACAAGACCCAACTCGCCATGCAGTTCGGTGCCACCGACCGCGTCGACGCCTCGCGCGGGGACGCTGTTGAGCAGCTCCTGGCTTTGGTGCCCGACGGAGTCGACTACGCCTTCGACGCTTTCGGCAACACCTCGACCACCGAACAGGCCATCCGGATGCTCGGTCTTGGTGGCGCCGCGGTCATCGTCGGTCTGCCGCCGACCGGCGCCAGAGCGTCGTTCGAGCCGTTGGTGCTGGCTGAGGCCGACCAGCGCATCCTCGGGTCGAACTACGGATCGGTGCGGCCGTCGATCGACATCCCGGCATTGGTCGACCGATACATGGACGGTCAGCTCAAACTGGACCCCCTGGTCTGGGCACGGCGTCCGCTGGCCGAGGCTGCCGAGGCCTTCGATGATCTGGAGTCCGGTGAGGCACTCCGTACGCTGCTGATCCCCTGAATCACCGCCAACCCGAACATATTTGGAGCCTCGCCATGTCGAACACCACCGTGACACCGACCGACGCCGGACTTCGGCGGGGAGTGATGTCAGGTCCTGAGCTGGCCGCTCAGGCGATCGCGAATATCGCGCCGAGCGCGGTGATCGCCTTCACCGCCGCAGCGATCTACCTGAGCGCCGGTAATGGCACCGTGCTGTCGTTCGCGCTGGCGACCGTGGTGATCCTGGCCGTTGGCTACTGCGTGGTGGTCTTCGCTCGGCGCAATGCGTCGGCCGGATCTCTCTACACCTATGTCGCGAAGGGACTCGGCCCGTTCGGCGCGTACCTGGCCGGGGTGAGCTTGCTGATCGGCTGCTGGGGAATCGCAGCCGGTTCGCTCGGCGGAGCGGTGTCCTACGCCAGCGATTTTCTGGCGACACTTGGGATATCAGCGCAGGGCGTCGGCTGGCACATCGCCCTCGCAATCGTGTTAGGTGGCTTGGCAACTCTGTTCACCATCCGCGGGATCCGGCTCTCGGCGCGCGTCTCCCTGGTGCTCGAGCTGATCTCGGTCACGATCATCACCATCCTGCTCGTGCTGGCGTTGGTGTGGGCCGGACCGGCGGCGTGGGATCCCGCTCAGTTCTCCCTGACCGGAGTCCCGGTGCAGGGCGTCGCGGTCGGCATGGTGCTCGGCATCCTCGGCTTCGTCGGGTTCTCCTCGGCGGACGCGCTCGGACGCGAGGCCCGCAACCCCTACACCGCGATACCGCGCGCCATCATCTGGAGCGCAATCGTCGTCGGCGTCCTTTACGTCTTCGCCGCCTACACCCAGATCGCGCTGCTGCACGACGGACTGGCCGAGAGTGTAAGTCCGTTGCAGGACATCGCCACAAAGATCGGCATGCCGACCTGGTTCACGCCTGTGCTCACATTCGGTGTCGGTGCGTCGTTCTTCGCGGTCGTGGTCGCCCCGCTGAATGTGGTCGGCCGGATCGTCTACGTGATGGGTAAGGAAGGGGTCGTCGCCGAGCGCTTCGGCCGCACGCACGAGGGCCATCTCACGCCGCATCGGGTCCTGCTCATCGCCGGGCCGTCGGCCATCGTCCTGGACATCATCCTGTTGGCAGCCGGTGTTGCGCCCATGGACATCGTGGTGTGGGTGGACACCTATGGAACCTACGGCTACATGGTCGCCTACGCCTTGGTCGCGATCGCGTGTGTGGCCTACACCAAGCGGGCGGGTATCCCCAACCGCATGGTGTGGACAGCGGCCGTCGTAGCGGTGGTCGCGATGGCCTACACCTTCTTCGCCAACGTCTACCCGGTTCCGGCCTTCCCGCTGAACGTCATTCCCTACCTGTTCCTGGGGACGGTGGCGCTGGCGCTGATGTGGTTCGCTCGGGTCAAGCGCACCCGTCCGGAGGTCATCGAACGCATCGGCCGCACCGAGACGGACATCCTCGACGGGGTCGGCTAGACCTGGGTCATCGCGTAGTAGGCCCCCCGGCGAGCGAGAAGCTCGGCGTGGCTGCCGGTTTCGACGATCCGGCCGGCTTCCATGACCAGGATGCTGTCGGCGTCGCGGATGGTGGACAGCCGGTGGGCGATGATGAAACTGGTTCGGTCCCGGCGTAATTTTGTCATCGCGTGCTGGATCAGCAGCTCGGTGCGGGTGTCCACCGAACTGGTCGCCTCGTCGAGGATCAGCAGCTGGGGGCGCGCCAGGAATGCCCTCGCGATGGTGATCAGTTGCTTCTCGCCGGCACTGATGTTGCCACCGTCATCGCTGACCCGGGTCTGGTAACCGTTAGGCAGCGTATGGACGAACCGGTCGACGTACGCCGCCCGTGCCGCCTCGACGACCTCGTCCTCGCCTGCGCCGGGCTTCCCATAGGCGATGTTCTCGGCGATCGTGCCGCCGAACAGCCAGGTGTCCTGCAGAACCATCCCGATCCGCGAGCGCAAGGACTCGCGGCTGACGTCTCTGATGTCGGTGCCGTCGAGCAGGATCCTCCCGGCGTCGACGTCGTAGAACCGCATCAGGAGGTTGACCAAAGTGGTTTTGCCTGCCCCGGTCGGGCCGACGATCGCCACCGTGCTGCCCGGCTCGGCGATCAGCGACAGATCCTCGATCACCGGAGTGCCAGGTCGATAGCTGAACGACACGTTCTGGAATTCGACGCGCCCGCCGTTGCCGGCCACCGCGATTGGCGCGTCCGGTGCTTCCTCGGGCTCGTCGAGAAAGTCGAAGACCCGTTCGGCGCTGGCCACCCCGGACTGCAGCGTGTTGTACATGCCGGCGACCTGGGTCAATGGCTGGTTGAACTGGCGAACGTATTGGATGAAGGCCTGGATGCTGCCCAACGTGATCTGGCCGGTGGCGACCTGATAACCGCCCACCACTGCGACCGCGACATAACTGAGGTTCCCGATGAACGTCGTCGCCGGTGAGACCAGGCCGGAAAAGAACTGTGCGCCAAAGCTTGCGTGGTAGACGTCCGCGTTGAACTCACGGAACTTCTCCTGCGCGGCGGCCCGGTGCCCGAAGGTCTTGACCACGGTGAAGCCGCTGTAGGTCTCCTCGATGTGAGCGTTCAGCCTGCCGGTGTTGGTCCACTGGGCGATGAACATCCGCTGCGAGCGGCGTGCGATCGCCCGGGTCACCCACAGCGACAACGGAACAGTCACCACGGTGATCAATGCCAGCAGGGGGGAGATGCTCAGCATCATCGCCAGCACCGCGAGCACGGTCAGCACCGACGTCAGCAATTGACTGATCGTCATGGACACCGAGGTCTGGATGTTGTCCACATCGTTGGTGACCCGGCTCAGTAACTCGCCGCGCTGCCGGGAATCGAAGTAGGACAACGGCAACCGGTGGATCTTGTCCTCGACGTCGGCGCGCAGCGCGGTGATGGTGCGCTGCACGATGACGTTGAGCAGCCGGGCCTGAGCCCAGATCAACAGTGCGGCAACCACGTACAGCGCCAGCGCCAGAAGCAGGGTGCGGCCCACCGCGGTGAAGTCGACCCCGCGGCCGGGCACCACATCGGTTCCGGACAGCAGGTCGGCGAACGTGGTGTCACCGCGCGCCCGGGCCGCGGCGACGGCCTGGTCCTTGGTGATGCCGGCCGGCAGCTGCCGGCCGATGACTCCGTTGAACAGCAGGTCGGTGGCATGCCCGAGAATGCGGGGACCGATGACACCCAGCGCGATCCCGACGATGGACAACGCGATGACCGCCGCTGTCGGCCATCTTTGTGGTATCAGCCGCCGGATCAGCCGCAGCGCGGAACCGGTGAAGTCGCGCGATCTGGCTTGCCGAGGGTCCTGGCTCATCGCCCGCATGCCACCGCCGCGGAACGCGGGCCCGGTCATCGGCCGCCCCCGACGCCTACGTCGACCGACTGGGAGTCGGCGAACTGAGCGTAGGTCTCGCAGCCGGCCAGCAGCGTGTCGTGGGTGCCCGTGCCGACCACCCGGCCGCCATCCATCACGACGATCGTGTCGGCGTGCATGACGGTCGAAATGCGCTGGGAGACAATGATCACCGTGGCATTGGCGGATTCTTCACGAAGCGCGGCCCGCACCCGGGCATCGGTGTGGACATCGAGTGCGGAGAACGCGTCGTCGAACAGGTAGATCGCCGGACGCCGGATCACCGCGCGTGCGATCGCCAGTCGCTGGCGTTGCCCGCCGGAGAAATTGATGCCACCTTGCGCCACCCTCATTTCAAGACCGTCGGGATGGGCACGGACGAAGTCGTCGGCCGACGCAACCCGCAGCGCCCGCCACATCTCCTCGTCAGCTACTACCTGTCCCGGGGCCGCGCCGAGCGCCAAGTTGTCGGCGACTGTGCCCGAGAACAGATACCCCCGCTGCGGAACCAGACCCAGGGTGGCCCACAGGCGCTCGGGGTCGTAGTCGCGTACGTCGATGCCGTCGACCAGGATCGCGCCGTCAGTGACGTCGTAGAGCCGGCAGATCAGGGAGATCAGCGTCGACTTCCCGGACCCGGTGCTGCCGACGATCGCCGTCGTCGTCCCGGGCCGTGCGGTCAGCGAAACATCTTCCAGCACAGGGCGCTCCGCACCCGGGTAGCAGAACGTCGCGTTGTCGAGTGTGACCGCACCGCGGATACCACCGTCCGGGAGTTGTGGCGACGCGGGGCTGCTGATCGCCGGCTCGGTGTCCAGCACCTCGGTGATCCGTTCCGCGCAGACCGAGGCCCGGGGCAGCATCACCAGAATCAGGGTGGCCATCAGCACGGCCATCAGGATCTGCATGAAGTACGACAGGAACGCGATCAGCGACCCCACCTGCATGTGTCCGGAGTCGATGCGCAGGCCGCCGAACCAGATCAGGGCCACGCTGGAGATGTTGATGGTCAAGGTGGTGACCGGCAGCATCAAGGCCTGCCACCGCCCGGCAGCCAGCGCCGTGTTGGACACGGCCGCGTTGGCGACCGCGAACCGGTCGCGCTCGAACGGTTCGCGGGCGAACGCCCGGATCACCCGGATTCCCGAGAGTTGTTCGCGCATCACCCGGTTGATGCCGTCGATGAGCCGCTGCATGCTGCGGAAGATCGGCAGCATCCGCGACACGATCCAAAAGTTGGACAGCGCCAGCACCGGAACGCTGACGAGTAGAAGCCACGACAGCCCGGCGTCCTGATGGATCGCCATGATGATGCCGCCGACGCACATGATCGGTGCTGTCACCAGGGTCGTCGTGGTCATCTGGATGAGCACCTGGATCTGCTGGACGTCATTGGTCGTCCGGGTCAGCAGTGACGGCGCCCCGAACCGCGCGGTCTCCTGTTCGGAGAACGTGGTGACGTGGTGAAACATCGCCGAGCGCAGGTCGCGGCCGAACCCCATGCCGGTGCGGGAACCGAAGTAGACCGCGACCACCGCGCACACCACCTGCAGTCCGGTGACGGCCAGCATGACCAGCCCGAGTTCGGTGATCAGTCCGGTGTCGCCCTTGGCCACGCCGTCGTCGATGATCGCGGCGTTGACGGTCGGCAGATACAAGGAGGCCAGGGTGCTGACGGTCTGCAGCGCCATCACCGCCGCGACCAGCCACCGGTACGGCCGGACATACTGTCTCAGCAGTTCCAGGAGCATTTCGCTACTGTTGCACACCGCTACCGCGGCTTCGCCGACGTTGTCGGGTCGCGCCGCTTTTTGACGCCATGAATCGCGACAAAGCGGCAGGTCAAGCAGCCTGTCGGTGGTTGTGCCGAGGGGCTGCCGCTACAGTGCATGCTGTGACTTGCAGCAGGTGCGCATGACAGCGATGCGCAAACTCGCGTTGGCTGCCGGGGTTGTGGCGATCGCGGCCTCTATCGCCGCATGCTCGGACTCGGGCAGCGGCCCCGGTCAGCCGCAGGGTTCGCAGGCTCCCGCACCGCAGCCGGCCAACGCCAAACACGGTCCGATGTTCCCCGAATGCGGTGGCATCACCGACCAGACGATGGCCGAGCAGACGCGGGTGACCGGCTTGGTGAACACGGCGAAGAACTCCGTCGGCTGTCAGTGGCTGGCCGGCGGCGGCATCCTGGGCCCGCACTTCTCTTTCACCTGGTACCGGGGCAGCCCGATCGGGCGTGAACGCAAGACCGAAGAGCTGTCGCGCACCAGCGTCGAGGACATCAACATCGAGGGCCACACCGGTTTCATCGCCGTCGGCACCGATCCGACTCTGGGGGACAACCTGTGCGAGGTCGGCATCCAGTTCAACGACGACTTCATCGAATGGTCGGTCAGCTTCGCCGAGAAGCCCTTCCCGCCGGCCTGCGACGTGGCCAAGGAATTGACCCGCCAATCGATCGTGAACTCCAAATGAGCCCGCGTCGGATAGCGACCGCCGTGGGTGCGGCGGTGTGCGCCCTGGTGATGGTCAGCGGCTGCGCCAAGACGGTGGACGGCACCGCGGCCAAGTCGGGCTCGGGCAGCGTGCCGCGCAACGACAACTCGGCGCAGCAGTACCCGAACCTGCTCAAGGAATGCGACGTCCTCACCACCGACATCCTGGCCAAGACGGTGGGCGCTGACCCGCTGGACATCCAGAGCACCTTCGTCGGTGCCGTCTGCCGCTGGCAGGCCGCCAACCCGGCCGGCCTGGTCGACATCACCCGGTTCTGGTACGAGCAGGGCAGCCTCGACAACGAGCGGTCGGTCGGTCAGTTCCTGAAGTACCAGATCGAGAACCGGTCGATCGCCGGTGTGCCGTCGATCGTGATGCGGACCAGTGATCCCAACGGTGGCTGCGGCGTCGCCAGCGACGCCGGCGGTGTCGTCGGGTGGTGGGTCAACCCGCAGGCCCCCGGCATCGATGCGTGCGGTCAGGCCATCAAGCTGATGGAACTGACGCTGGCCACCAACTCCTAGCGCGGCACGTGGAACGCCGTCAGCTCGGCGCTGCTGAGTTCCAGCGTCGCCCAGCCGACGGGCACCCGCAGCACGGCGATGGCCGAGGTCGGATACTTCATCGCGATGCCGTCGGCCGCGGCGCGATCCGAGCGGTCAGGGTCGGACAGGCCGAGTGACAGCTGGCTCATCGTCGGTTCGTGGCCGACCACCATCAGCGTCGCGACATGGTCGGGCACCTGGTTGATCTCGGCGAGCATCGTTCCCGGGGTGGCGCCGTAGAGACGGTGGGAGTAGGTGACCGGCGCGGTGATACCGGTGCGCTCGAGGGTCTGACGGGTGCGGGTCGCCGAGGAGCACAGCACCAGATCGATCGCCGGGATGTTGGCCCGCAGCCAGTCACCGGCGAGACCGCCTTCTCGGATACCGCGGGACGCCAGCGGTCGGTCGTGGTCGGGCACCCCGTTCGGGTAGTCCGATTTGGCGTGGCGCATCAGCACGAGCGTGCGTTCTCCGGCAGTCACCGGCCCAGGCTAAACCCCGATCGGTACATGCCGGACGAGGTCCACGGACTTGTCGGCCCCGGGCCCTACACTCGCCGCAGCACCCACCGAGAACAGGAAGGACGCCCGCGAATGCGATTTCTGCACACCGCCGACTGGCAACTCGGCATGACGCGGCACTTCCTGGAAGGTGAAGCCCAGCCGCGGTACTCGGCGGCCCGGCGCGATGCGGTCGCCGGCCTCGGTGCGCTGGCGCGGCAGACCTCCGCGGAGTTCGTCGTCGTGGCCGGTGACGTGTTCGAGCACAATCAGCTTGCGCCCAAGGTGGTCAGCCAGTCCCTGGAAGCGATGCGCGCCGTCGGGGTTCCCGTGTACCTGCTGCCGGGCAACCACGATCCGCTCGACGCGTCGTCGGTGTACACCAGTGCTCTCTTCCGGGCCGAATGCCCGGACAACGTCACCGTGCTGGACCGCGACGGGGTGTGGGAGGTGCGTCCCGGGGTGCAGCTGGTCGCGGCGCCGTGGCGCACCAAGGCGCCTACCACCGACCTGGCAGCCGCGGTGCTGGGGGACCTTCCGGCCGACGGCACCGCGCGCGTTCTGGTCGCTCACGGCGGGGTCGACGTGCTGGACCCGGATCCCGGCAAGCCGTCGCTGATCCGGATGGCTGCCGTGACCGATGCTGTCGAGCGCGGCGCGGTCCACTATGTCGCCTTGGGGGACAAGCACTCCCGCACCAGCGTCGGCGAGAGTCGCAGGGTGTGGTACTCCGGCTCGCCGGAAGTGACGAACTTCGATGACGTCGAGGCCGATCCGGGTCATGTCCTGCTGGTCGACATCGACGAGTCGGACCCCGCGCATCCGGTCACCGTCGATTCGCACCATGTCGGACGTTGGCGGTTCGTCACGCTGCACCGCCAGGTCGACGACACCCGCGACATCGCCGATCTCGACCTCAACCTGGATCTGCTGGCGGACAAGGACCGCACGGTCGTGCGGTTGGGGTTGACCGGCTCGCTGACCGTCACCGACCGTGCGGCACTGGACGCCTGCCTGGACAAGTACGCCCGGCTGTTCGCCTGGTTGGGCACCTGGGAGCGACACACCAACATTGCGGTGATGCCCGCCGACGGCGAGTTCGACGACCTCGGCATCGGTGGGTTCGCCGTGGCCGCCGTCGACGAACTGGTCAGCACCGCCCGCTCGGGTGACGACGAAGCAGCTCAGGACGCCCAGAGCGCGCTCGGGCTGTTGCTACGGCTGGCCGGGGGGAGCGCGGCGTGAAACTGCATCGGCTGGCCCTGACCAACTATCGCGGAATCACCCACCGCGACATCCAATTTCCCGACCACGGCGTGGTCGTCGTGTGCGGTGCCAATGAAATCGGTAAGACGTCGATGATCGAGGCGCTGGACCTACTGCTGGAATCGAAGGACCGCTCCACGAAGAAAGATGTCAAGCAGGTCAAGCCGACGCACGCCGATGTCGGATCCGAAGTCCTCGCCGAAATCAGCACCGGCCCATACCGTTTCGTGTACCGGAAGCGCTTCCACAAGAAGTGTGAGACCGAACTCACGATCTCGGCGCCACGGCGCGAACAGCTCACCGGGGACGAGGCGCATGAGCGGGTGCTGGCCATGCTCGGCGAGACGGTCGACACCGAGCTGTGGCATGCGCAGCGGATTCTGCAGGCCGGCTCGACATCGGCCGTGGACCTGTCGGACTGCGATGCCCTCTCGCGGGCACTGGATTTGGCGGCGGGCGACGACGCGGCTCTCTCGGGCACCGAACCCCTGCTGATCGAACGGATCGACGCCGAATACGGCAAGTACTTCACGGCGACCGGCCGACCGACCGGTGAGTGGGCGGCGGCGATCGCGCAGCTGCGGGCGGCCGATGAGGACGTGGCGCGGTGCGCGGCCGCGGTCGCCGAAGTCGACGAACGGGTGCGCAGGCATGCCGACCTCGCCGAACGGCAGGCCGCGCTGGCCGATCGCGGCCCGAGCGTCGCCCAGCGGCTGACCGCCGCGCAGACGGCGGCCACCGCGCTGGCCGCGCTCGGCGACCAGCTGCGCCAGGCCGAGCTGGTCGCGACCGCGGCGCAGGCCACCTGCGCCGCATCGAGCGCCGCCCAGGCTGAACGGGCTCGCCTGGGTGAGGATGTGGCAGCGCGTACCGCCGCCGTTGCCGAGATCCAATCGCGGCTCGCAGCCGCCATCGAGGCCGAACACACCGCCCGTGAAGTCGTCGAAATGGCTTGTGCGGCAGCGGCGGAATCGACTGCTGCCCTCGCTGCCGCTCAGGAAATGGTCGACGACGCCCGTCGGGTGGTGGATGCGCTCGCCGCCGACGAGCAGGCGCAGCGCCTCGCCGCGCGGCTGGAGCGGATCGAGACCATCGAGCAGCAGCTGGCCACCTTGACCACGGACCTCTGCGCGATCACGCTGACCAGCGACGTGATGGCCGACATCGAGTCGGCCGCAGCACTCGTCGAGCGGATCGAGGCGCAGCTCACTGCCACCGCGACGACGGTGGAGTTCGCGGCGACCGCCGACCTCGAGCTGACGGTGGGGGCGCAGACCATCCGGCTGGCTGCGGGGCAGAGCTGGGCGCCGCCCACCTCGTCGCCGACATCCGTCGAGCTGCCCGGACTGCTCAGCGTGCAGATCGATCCGGGCGCCACCACCTCCAGCGTTCAGGCCAAACTGGATGCGGCCCAGCACATTCTGGCCGAGGCGCTGCGGCAGGGCGGCACCGGCGACGTGGAGGGTGCCCGGGATCTCGAGCGGCGCCGCCGTGAACTCGTCAGTAATCGCGATCAGTTGGCCGCAACACTGGCCGGGTTGCGCGAAGACGAAGGGGTGGTGGAGATGCGCGCGCGACTGGCGTCTCTGCGTGAGGCGATCTCGCCCGTCCTGCTGACCGCGGGCGTCGATGCCGCCGCCGCGCGCGCGGCGTTCGTGAGCGCTATCGAGGTCCGTGAAACCGCACGTGCCGACGCCGATCTGCATCAGCGCGCGATGGCAGGTGCCAACGTCCGGCTAACCGAAAGCAGCACAGCAGCAACCGTTCTGCGTGCAAAAGTGACCGACGCCAATGCCGAACTCGGCGCGGCGAAAGACCGGCTGGCAGCACTGCGGGCCGGCCACGACGACGAGCAGCTGGCCGCGCAGGCGGCCGCCGACATCGAGGCTCAGCGGCAGGCCGACGCCACGGTGGCCGAGCTGGCCGGCGCGTATGCCGCCTGCGATCCCGCTGCCGTGCAGGCGGAGTTGGCCGAGGCCAGCACTGCAGCCGCCGCGCTCGAGAGCGAGCACGTGCAGGTGGGCCACGCGCTCAATGACATCACCGTCGAGCTCGGCATCATCGGTAACGAGGGGCGCCAGGGCAGCCTCGACACCGCCCAGATCGCTCGCGAACATGCCTTCGCCGAGCATTCGCGGGTGTCTCGCCGGGCTCGGGCCGCGCAGTTGTTGCGGTCGGTGATGGCCCGCCACCGGGACACCACCCGGCAGCGATACGTCGCACCGTTCCGCAGCGAAATCGAGCGGCTGGGCCGTCCGGTGTTCGGGCCGAGCTTTGAAGTCGAGATCGACAGCGATCTACGAATCTGCAACCGCACCTTGGACGGTCGGACTGTTCCCTACGACTCGCTGTCCGGGGGAGCCAAAGAACAACTCGGCATTCTGGCCCGGCTGGCGGGTGCTGCGCTGGTCGCGAAGGAGGACTCCGTGCCGGTGGTCATCGACGACGCGCTGGGCTTCACCGACCCAGATCGGCTGACGAAGATGGGCGCGGTGTTCGACACCGTCGGAGACAACGGGCAGGTTATCGTGCTGACCTGCACACCGGCCCGCTACCTGGGCGTGCAGGACGCCCACGTCATCGAACTGATCGCCTGAGCCGGTGCCGAGCCCGCCATACGGTAGCTGGCATGTTGCTGTGTGATCTGGGTCATCACACCGGCATCAGGTAACGCGAATTACAGGAGTTCGCCATGCCGATTATCTAGAAGATCTAATAGTCTTTGTCGATGCGTCGGGATAGCGTGTGCGGCAATACTACTGACGATCTGCTGGCGCGCTACGTGTCACCGGACGGAACGATCTCGGTCCCGGACGATCTCACCCTGACATCGTTTCTGGCCGGCCATGCCGAGGCCGAAGACCACCACGCCGCATACCGATTCATCGACTATTCGCGCGACCGTGAGGGCAGCGTCGAAGAGCTCAGCTGGCAGTCGCTGGAGGCGGCCACCAATGCTGTCGCGGCGAGGTTGCGGCAGGTCACCGAGCCCGGCGACCGGGTGGCGATAATGGCCCCTCATGGATTGCATTACGTTATCGGCTTTTTCGCCGCCATCCACGCCGGTGCCATCGCCGTGCCGCTCTTCGTGCCAGCCCTCACCGGGCACACTGAGCGGCTGAGAGCGATCCTCTCCGATGCGGATCCCCGGGTCATCCTCACTACCGAGAGCGCCGCCGAGTCGCTACGTGAGATGCTGCGGACCATGGCCCCGGTCGAGCGGCCACGCGTCATCGCGGTTGACGCCGTGCCGGTTTCCCTCGGTGAAGACCTGACACGGCCCGAGCGGGGTGCCGACGATATCGCATACTTGCAGTACACCTCTGGATCGACTCGTACACCCGTCGGTGTCGAGATCACGCACCGGGCCGCCTGCACCAACGTCGCACAGATGATCTTGGCCGGGCGGTTGGACATGGGAGTTCGCAGCGTGAGCTGGCTTCCGCTCTACCACGACATGGGCCTGGTGATGATCATGTTCCCGATGCTGTGCGGAGGACAGATCACTCTGATGGATCCGATGGCATTCGTTCGACGGCCGTATCGATGGATCCGGCAGCTTTCGGAGGAAGCCGTTCATGGCCGAACATTCGCTGCCGCACCCAATTTCGCCTTTGCGCTATGCGCCGAACGTGGCCTACCGCCAACTGGCGAGCGGCCAGATCTCAGCAACGTGGTCGGGTTGCTGAACGGTTCCGAACCCGTCACCATGGGCGCAATCGAGAAGTTCGCCGCTGCCTTCACCGCGTATGGATTGCCTGCCACTGCGGTCAAACCCTCGTACGGAATGGCGGAGGCGACGTTGTCGGTGGCCAGCATCGCCGCCGACTGCGCCCCCTCCGCTGTTCATCTGGATCGGAACGCGTTGGCTCGTGGCCACGCCGTCCGGGTCGAAGCGGAGGCGCCGGGCGGCGTGTCCCTCGTATCCTGTGGGCAGCCGATAGCCAGCCAATGGCTGGTCATCGTCGACTCCGTTGCCGGTGCCGAGTTGCCCGACGGGTCGGTGGGCGAAATCTGGTTGCACGGCAACAATATCGGGCGAGGGTATTGGAGACGCCCCGACGAGACGCAACGGGTGTTCGCCAACAAGCTTCAAACCCGACTGTCGTACTCGAGCCATGCCGACGGTGTTGCCGACAACGAAACCTGGCTTTCGACTGGAGATCTCGGCGTTTATCTTGATGGCGAACTCTATGTGACCGGCCGTATCAAGGATCTGATCATCATCGACGGCCGCAACCACTACCCGGTCGACGTCGAAGCCACTGTCAGCAAGTCGACGCCGGCTATTCGGGACGGCTTCGTTGCGGCCTTCGCCGTCAGCCCATCGGAGCGTGTCGAGGGCAGCGGGATGGCCGGCGAGCATCTCGTCGTCGTCGCCGAGCGCGCGGTCGGCTCGAATCGGATGGAACCCACGCTCATCGCGGAAGCGGTACGGGCGGCGGTTGCCCGGACCCATCACATTTCGGTCAGCGACTTCCGCCTGGTGCCCGCTGGGGCGATACCTCGAACTACCAGTGGGAAGCTGGCCCGCAATGCTTGTCGGACGGCCTATCTGGCCGGGGAATTCGACTAGAGGCTAGTCAGCCAGCGCGAGAACCTCGTCGAAGCTGTCGGCGAGGCAATCGCGGAACAGGTCGAAATCCGGGATCGCGCCCGCGTCGACGTCGATGCCCAGCGCGCAGGAGTCGACGTAGGTCAGCAAGGTCACGTTGACTGCCGAACCGATGGTCGGACCGAAGGCGTACTGCCTGCGCACCGCCGCGCCACCCAAATAGACCGGCACGGGAACCCCCGGCACGTCACTGCACAGGAAGTCGACGTGCCGCAGGATCGAGCCGATGTACCAGCGCGGCATCGCGTTGAGCGCACCTGCGATCAGCTGCGTATACGGAATCGACTTTTCGTTGCGCACCCTGCCGGTGCGCTCGTGAATGCTCCTGATTCGTCGCGCCGGATCGGTGATCCCGGCGTGAACGTCGAAGCGCATCAACGTGATCCGGTTGCCACCGGACTGGTCGTCTTCGGTACGCAGGTTGATCGGCATCGTCAGATGCAGATCGAACACGCCGACGCCGTGTTTGTCGTGGTAGCGGCGCAGGCCGCCGGCCACCCCCGCGACGAACGCGTCGTTGAGCGCGCCACCGCTGCGGTGGGCGGCTTCACGCAGTCGCGGCATCGGAACATCGAGCACGCCGAGTTTGCGAACCAGCGTGCGGTTCGTCATCAGCGGAGAGCCCGGCTTGTTGACCGGCCGGACGGTCCGGTACACCGACGCGGCCAGCTCGCCCGCGGATTCAACGGTCTGCCGGGGCCGTCGAATGATGTTGAACAACAACCGCGGAGCGATCTTGAGCGACTCACCGACCAGCGTGCCGACCAAGCCGGCGTCGTAGCGCAGGGCATCGCCGTAGCTCGCCAAGGGCTGGCGCTCCGCGACGGCGGGCGCCGCCGGCATCGCGTCGACGGCCTGAGTATCCGCACTCAGATCGAAGAGCCGCATCGCGATCTGAACACCACCGACACCATCGGTCAGAGAGTGGTGGAATTTGCACAGCACAGCGGCCGCACCGTCGTCGAGTCCCTCGACCAGGGTGACCTCCCACATCGGCCGGGCGCGATCGAAGTCGGCCATCGCGGCCAGTCGGGCCATCTCGAGCACGCCATCGAGGTCTCCCGGCTCCGGCGCCGCCACCCGGCGCATGTGATAGTCCAGATCGAAGTCGGGGGCATACTCCCAGCGCGGCGGAGTCGGCGGCGGCGAGTTCACCACCCGCTGCCGGAACATCGGCAGCTCGCGACTGACCAGATCGAACCGCTCCCGCACCAGATCCCAATCCGGGGACCGGTCGAGAAGCAGCACCGTCACCACCGTGGATCTCAGCCGCGGATCGGCTTCCATCGACCAGGTGAACGCATCTGTGTTACGCATGAATTCGGTCATGATCTGCTCCCACCATGAACGTACGACGCCATAGCAGCGGGCAATACGTCACCGGGTCAGCTGGTGACTTTGTTCCCTAATACCGAGGCCCTCAGGCGAAATCGCGAGCCGGAAGTGGACGTTTGCCGGGATCGGCGCCGCGCGACGGCGCATTCCATTCCCGTCCCCGGCGAGGCAGAATCGACGGCATGACAGGCCGGCGGCGATGACTCTGAACGCGAAGCGCCGCCGCGCCCACGACAAACTCGCCGCGCTACCCGGGGTTCGGCCGATCCGCCGCCCGGTCACCGCGACCGGATCCGACGAGTTCGACCTGTACTACGTGCGCACCGGCCGCAAGACCAGGCATCCGCTGGTCATCATCCCCGGCGGGCCGGGTGCGGCGTCGATCGCGCTCTACCGGGGCCTGCGCCGCCGGGCCGCAGCCGAGGGCCTCGACGTGATCATGATCGAACACCGGGGCGTCGGGATGTCGCGTCACGACGACAACGGTGCAGACCTACCGCCCGAGGCGTTGACCATCGAGCAGGTGGTGGACGACGTCGCCGCGGTGCTCGACGACGCCCAGGTGGACAGCGCCATCATCTACGGGACGTCCTACGGCACCTATGTCGCCGCGGGGGTCGGGGTGCGTCACCCGTCGCGGGTGTTCGCGATGATCTTGGATTCGCCGCTGTTGGCCGGTGACGATATCGAGGTGGTCCGCCAGACCGTGCGCAGCGTGCTGTGGCACGGCCGGGAGCCCGACACCGAGGAACTGGCGGACAAGGTTCGACGGCTGGCCGACGAGGGCGTGATGACGCCGGCCGGGGCTCAGCTCGCCGCCACCGTGTACGGGTTCGGCGGTGCCCGGCTGCTGGACCGCCAACTGGACCTCCTGCTCGGCGGCCGCAATCTGGTCTGGACCGCCATGGGGCACTTCGGGGAGTTGATGGTGGGCCGAAAAGCGCCGTATCGCAACGAGGCTGACCTGGTCGGACGGATCGGCTACCGCGAGCTCAACTACGCGGCCGACCCGGACGGTCTGCCGTTGGACCCGGCCGTTGCCATGCACGAGTTCGCAGCCGGCGAGGCCACGCGGTTCGAGGCTGAGCCGTTCGACCTGGTTGCGGAGATGCCGAAGTTCACCTGGCCCACGGTGGTCGTCTCCGGCGGACGCGACCTGATCACGCCGCCCGCGGTCGCCGATCGGATCGCCGAGCTGATTCCCGGCTCGGTTCTGGTGCGACTACCGACCACCGGTCACAGCGTGCTCGACACCAAGGAGCGGGCGGCGCTGCGGATCGCCGAGGCGGCGGCCATCGGCCGGATCGACACTCTGCGGCCACAGGAGGCGGCGCTCGACGCGATGCCGAGCGTGCCCGCGGTGCGGCTGATGGTGTCGGCGTTGGCGGTCGCCGCGCGGGTCGAGGCGGTACTGCCCGCATCGCTCCCGCGGGTGGTGACCCGAACTCTTCCCAAGCCCGTTACTTCATGAACCCGATTGCGGTGTAATTCAAGTCGCCCAAGCCCGCCGGTCCGTAGTTGGCAAGGTTGCTGCGCACTGCGACGTTGCCCGCTGACTGGAACAGCGGCAGGCTGAACCCCTCACCGAAGATCAGTTTGTCGACATCGTTGGCCAGGCCGCGCGCCTTGTCCGGGTCGAGTTCGTTGAGCACCATCTCGACCTTGGCGTCGATGTCGGGGCTGCTGATCTTGCCGAAGTTGCTCTCGGCTCCGGTGGTGTAGATCTGGTTCAGACAGCACAACGCGAAAGCGTCACCCACCCAAGAGAATTGAGCGATGTCGAAGTCGCCGGGGATGATGTGGTCGGTGAAGAACCCGTTGCCGGGTTTGGCGTCGATCTGCAGATTCACCCCGATCTGGGCAAGGCTGTTCTGCGCGACGAGCGCTACCTGCCTGGTGGTCTGCGCGTCGTAGAGAACGTCGCGAATGACCAGCTGTTTGCCGTCCTTCGCCCGGAACTGCCCGGCCTGCTTCCAGCCCAGGGCATCGAGTTCTTGTTTGGCCTTCTCCGGGTTGAAGGCGACCGCTTCACTGTTGTCCTGGTAGCCCTTCTGGCCCGCCACGAAGATGTGGTTGTTCAACGGAACCGGCTTGTCGACCAAACCGCGTTGGGTCACATCGGCGATCGCCTGCCGGTCGATGCCCTTGGAGATGGCCAGCCGCAGCGCCTTGTCCGACAGGATGGAGCCGGGTGCGCCGTTGAAGGTGAAGTGATACCAGCTCAGGCCGGGCGATCGCCGGATCGAGATGCCTGCGGTACGTCGGGCGATCGTCAGTTCGTCCAGCGAGCCCAGACCGGTCGCATCGATCGTGTTGTTCTGCAGCGCAGGAAGTCTCGCCGCGTCGTCGAGCACCAGGAAGGTGAACGAGTCGAGCAGCGGGGGAGTGCCCCACCACTTCGGATTGCGGCTCAGCACGATTCGCTGGGCGGTGCGATCCAGCGACGAGATCAGGAACGGGCCCGCCGACGGTCCGGGGCCGTTGAGTTGTCCCTTGTTGAACACGTCGGGATTGGCGGTCATGGACTTGGGCAGCAGCATCGTGTTGCCGGCGAACATCCCGCGCCATTCGGCGTAGTGCTTGGCGAAGGTGATGACGGCCTGGCGGTCATCGACTCCCTTCGTGACCGATGCGACCCGGTCGCTGCCGTTGGGTGAGGCGATCGCGAAGGCCTTGTCCTTACCGCTGGTCGCGTTGATCTGAGAGGCGATGTCCTCCCAGGTGATCGGGGTCCCGTCGGACCACACGGCCTTGGGGTTGATCGTGTAGGTGACCACCTGCGGCTCGGTGCTGGTCAGTTCGACGCTGGTGAAGTAGTCGTTGTTCACCTTCATCGAACCGTCGGCGGCGATCACGAAGGCGCGCGGCATGGTGGGCCGCAGCATCGCGCCGGTGTCTGCCTCGTTGCCGTCGATGTTCAAGGTGTTCCAGTTCGACGGGAACGACGACAACGCCAGCCGCAGGTTGCCGCCCCGTTGCAAGGTGGCCGGGTCCTGCGGATTGATATCGCTTGTCGAGCCGAGCTCGGCGTTGCCGCCCGCGGGCGGGACGTCGCGCTTGCTGCCTGAGCAGCCCGCCACCACCAGACTTGCCACGACTGCCAGCACTGCAATTCGGCCGGCGCTCCGGCGGATCGATCGGGTCACGCCACTGATGCTAACGGCGAGTGGGATCCGGTTGCGGGATAGCGGCCAGCAACTTTTTGGTGTAGTCGTGCTGAGGGTCGGCGAAGATGTCGTCGGCATCGCCGTACTCCACCATCGCCCCGCGGTACATCACGACGACGCGATGGGCGAGGTGTTTGACCACCGACAGGTCGTGCGAGACGAACAGATAGGACAGGTCGAACTCGCGCTGCAGGTCCAGGAGCAGGTTGATGATGCCCGCCTGGATGGACACATCCAGTGCCGACACCGGCTCGTCGAGCGCCAGGATCTTGGGTTGTAGCGCCAGTGCCCGGGCGATGCCGATCCGTTGCTTCTGGCCACCGGAGAACTCACCGGGGTATCGGCTGGCGTCGGCGCGACGCAGGCCGACGATCTCGAGCAGTTCAGCGACCCGTGTATCGCTACTTGCCTTATCGAAACCGTTGGCGCGCAACGGTTCAGCCAGTATTTCGAATACCGGCAGCCGAGGGTCCAGAGATGCCACCGGATCCTGGAACACCACCTGCAGATCGCGTCGCAGTTCCCGGCGCCGGGTTGTTGTCAGGGTGGCGACATCGTTGCCCAGCACCTCGATGGAGCCGGACTCCGGCGCCGCCAGGTCGAGGATCTGGTGCAGCGTGGTGGATTTGCCGGAGCCGGATTCGCCGACGATGCCCAGAGTCTGCCCCCGCAGTAGATCGAAGCTGAGGCCGTCGACGGCGCGAACCTCGCCGATCTGGCGGCGGAACACCACGCCCTTGGTCAGCCGGTAGGTTTTCACCAGGTCCCGCACGGTGATGACCGGCGCCGGTTCCGCGGGGTCGTCGACTGTGACCGGCTGGGTGGAAACGCCATAGATCTGCGCGGCGGCGCGGCCCTTGACCTCTTCGGTGCGGATGCACGCCGCCAAGTGGCCTGCCGAGGTGGGGTCGACGGGCACCAGTGCCGGCTCTTCTGTTCGGCACTGGTCGACGGCCAGCGGGCAGCGTGGGGCGAACGGGCAGCCGGGCGGCACATCCACCAGCGAAGGCGGTGCCCCGGGAATCGGCACCAGCCGCGTCCCCTGTGGCGAATCCAGGCGTGGAACGGATCCCAATAATCCTGCGGTGTAAGGCATTCGACGGTCGCGATAGAGCTCGTCCACCGAGGCGACCTCGACGGGTCGCCCGGCGTACATCACCAGAGCCCGATCGGCGAACTCCGCGACCACGCCCAGGTCGTGGGTGATGATCAGCACGCCCGCACCGGTGACGTCGCGGGCAGTCTTGAGTACCTCCAGAATCTGGGCCTGAACGGTCACATCGAGTGCCGTCGTCGGCTCGTCACAGATCAGCAGGTCCGGATCATTGGCGATCGCGATCGCGATGACCACCCGCTGGCGCTCACCGCCGGACAACTCGTGCGGAAACGCGCGGGCTCGCCGCTCGGACTGGGCGATGCCCACCAACTCGAGCAGTTCCACGGCGCGCTTGCGTGCCGCCTGCTTGCCGACGTCGCTGTGGTGCACGGTGATGGCCTCGGCGATCTGGTCGCCGACGGTGTAGACCGGGGTCAGCGCCGACATCGGGTCCTGGAACACCGTCCCGATGCGCCGTCCCCGGATCTTCGACATCTCGCCGTCGGACAGCCCGAGCAGCTCCCGACCGGACAGCCGCACCGAGCCTGACGCGGCGGCGTACTCCGGGAGCAGGCCGATGACGGCCATGGCCGCGGCGGACTTGCCCGACCCGGATTCGCCGACCATCGCGACCACCTCGCCGGCCTGCACCTGATAGGTCAGGCCGCGCACCGCGGTCAGGTCATCGCCGTCAGTGGGGAAGCTGACGGCGAGGTCGGTCACCTCCAGCAGGGTCTCGCTCATCGCTTCGTCTTCTCCTCACGGCTGCGCTTACGGCCGCGGCGCAACGTGGCGCTGCCGGGGTCGAGCGCGTCCCGCAGCCCGTCGCCGGTGAGGTTGGCGCACACCAGGATCAGCACTAGGACGCCCGCGGGGAACAAGAACACCCACGGGAAGGTCGTCGCCGATTTGGTGCCGTCGGCGATCAGCGTGCCGAGCGAGATATCGGGTGGCTGGATTCCGAAACCGAGGAAGCTGAGCCCGGTTTCGGCGAGGATCGCCACCGCGACGTTGAGTGCGGCATCGATGATCAGGATGGAGGCAACATTCGGGATGATGTGGCGGGTGATGATGCGCCGGCTCGGCACGCCCATATACCGTGCGGCTTGGACGAATTCGCGTTCCCGCAGGCTCATCGTGAGGCCTCGCACCATCCGCGAGCTGACCATCCAGCTGAATCCGGCCAACAGCACGATCAGCAAGATGACGTTGGCCGAGTTCTTGGTGATCGGCGTGAGGATCGCGATCAGGATGAACGACGGCACCACCAGCAGCAGGTCCACCAACCACATCAGCGTCCGGTCGCGCCAGCCGCCGAAGTAACCCGCGATGGAGCCGACGGTCGCGGCGATGCCGGTGGAGATCACCGCGACGCACACGCCGATGAGCATCGACTTCTGCATGCCGCGCAGGATCTGAGCGAACAGATCTTGGCCCAACGCGTTGGTGCCGAACCAGTGGTCGGGGCTGGGCGGATCCTGCAGCGCATAGAAGTCGAGATCGGTGTAGGACCATGGCAGCAGCGGCGGCAGGGCGTAGCAGCCGATGAACAGCACGGCCAGGATCACCAGTGACGCCATCGCGGCTCGGTTGCGGGCGAATCGGCGCAGCACCAGGGTTCGCCTCGAGGCGAACTCCTCGGGCTTCACACCCGAGCGGGCGCTGTCTGTCGTGTCGGTCACGTCACCCGCACCCGGGGATCGAGCATCGCGTAGATGACGTCGGACAGCAGCCCGGCCAGAAGTACGACCGCGCCGGAGAAGACCGTGATCGCCGCGACGATGTTCGTGTCCTGAGTCGCGATGCCCTGTACCACCCACTCGCCCATACCGTGCCAGCCGAAGATCTTCTCCACGAACACCGCTCCGGTGACCAAACCCGCGACGCCGTAGGCGAACAGCGTTGCCATCGGGATCAGTGCGGTCCGCAGCCCGTGTTTGAACAACGCCCTGCGCCGGGTGAGTCCCTTCGCCCGCGCGGTCCGGATGAAGTCCTGGCCAAGCACGTCGAGCATCGCATTGCGTTGGTAGCGGCTGTAACCCGCGATCGCGCCCAGCGCCAGCGTGACCGAGGGCAGGATCAAGTGCTGCATACGGTCGACGAACTGGTTCCAGGGACCTCCGACGGCGTCCGGGGACGTCTCGCCGATGTACTCGAAAATACGAACGCCCAGAATGGAATTGACCCGCAACGCGGCCAGGATCGCCAAGTTGGCGATCACGAACGTCGGCGTGCTGATCACCAGCAGCGACAGCAGAGTGATCACCCGATCCGATAATCGGTATTGCCGAATCGCACCCCAGGCGCCCACGACAACGCCGATCACGGTGCCCAGCACCGAACCGATCACCAGTAGTCGCAGGCTGACCCCGATGCGGCGGCCCAGTTCGTCGGAGACCGGCTGACCGGTGACCGTTGTGCCGAAATCACCGCGCACCGCGCCGGCCACCCAGTGGGCGTAGCGCAGCGGGATCGGTTTGTCGAGATCGAGTTCGGCGGCTTTGGCATCGATCACCGCCTGCGGTGGACGCGGATTGCGTTGCAACAGACTGTTCAGCGGTGTGAACGTCAATGACGTCAGCGTGAACGTGAGGAACGACGCCAAGGCCAGCAGCACCACATAGTTGAGCAGCCGACGCGCCAGAAATCGCGTCATGGGCCGCTGCCCGGCGCAGGGTGCATGCAGCACAGGGTAGGAGATCGTCGGTCGAAACGACGCCAGGACCCTACGGGCGTGCACGGTTTAGCGGCGCGGGGCACGGGAAGACTGCATGCGTGCACGTGAAGCAGCTCACACCTCGACTGGTCCCAGCCCTGCTTGTGGCAGCGGCGCTCCCGACACTGGCGGCATGCCAGGACAAGGGCACCAGTGTCGACCCGACGACCACCAGTCCCAGCCCGACGACAGTGCAGACGTCGAAACCGATGCTGCCGAGTTCGTCGGTGGCGTCGGCCAGTCCGCAACCGCCCACGCCAAGCGGCTGACGCGCACGTCAGCAGCTCGCAGGTTGGGCTCCGTCTGCCGTGGTCGGCGGTAGTGCGCCGGTGGCGATGGGCCTTCACCTCGCCCGTCACCTCCTCGGTGACGACGGGGGAGACCACGTAGGAGGCCGCCGTGGCGCCGACGAAGACACCAGAGGTCGCAGCGCCACCGGTCACTGCGACAACTCCCGACGCGCTCCCGAAGCGCCATGGTGCACGACGGCCGGAAGGCGCGCCGAAGTCGCTCTGAAGTTCCGCCTGCGCGTAACCCTTGACGTGAACCGTCCTGCTGGTTAGATTCCGGGTTAGCTTTGTAATTATGGTCAAACCTACCAACTTTACGAGGAAATCATGGCGAGTCCGGTGGTCGAACGCCCCAAGCCGGGGCAGTACGAGCTGAGCCACCTTCGGTCCCTCGAGGCCGAGGCAATTCACATCATTCGCGAGGTCGCGGCCGAGTTCGAACGGCCGGTTCTGCTGTTCTCCGGCGGCAAGGACTCGATCGTGATGTTGCATCTGGCGATCAAGGCGTTCGCGCCCGGCCGGCTGCCGTTTCCGGTGATGCATGTCGACACCGGCCACAACTTCGAGGAAGTGATCGCCACCCGCGACGAATTGGTCGAGCGGTACGGCCTGCGCCTGGTGGTGGCCAGTGTCGAAGAGGACATCGCCGCAGGCCGAGTGGTCGACAACGGGCCGTCGCGCAACCCGCTGCAGACGGTAACGCTGCTGCGGGGCATCCGGGAGAACAAGTTCGACGCCGCCTTCGGTGGTGCCCGCCGTGACGAGGAGAAGGCCCGGGCCAAAGAGCGGGTGTTCAGCTTCCGCGACGAATTCGGCCAGTGGGATCCCAAGGCGCAGCGTCCCGAGCTGTGGAACCTCTACAACGGACGTCACCGCAAAGGTGAGCACATCCGCGTCTTCCCGTTGTCCAACTGGACCGAGTACGACATCTGGGCCTACATCGGCGCCGAAGAGATCACGCTGCCCGGCATCTACTACGCCCACCCCAGGCAGGTCTTCCAGCGGGACGGGATGCTGCTGGCCGTCCACGAGTTCCTGCAGCCCACGCCCGACGAACCGGTCTTCGAGACCTCGGTGCGCTTCCGCACGGTCGGCGATGTGACCTGCACCGGCTGCGTGGAGTCCACCGCCTCCACCGTCGACGAGGTGATCGCCGAGACCGCGGTGTCGCGTCTGACCGAACGTGGGGCCACCCGCGCCGACGACCGTATTTCCGAAGCCGGCATGGAAGACCGCAAGCGCGAAGGGTATTTCTGATGAGCACTCTGTTGAGGATTGCCACCGCCGGCTCCGTCGATGACGGCAAGTCGACCCTGATCGGCCGCTTGCTCTACGACTCCAAAGCCGTGATGGAAGACCAACTCGCCGCCGTCGAGCGGACGTCGCGGGAACGTGGCAACGACTACACCGATCTCGCACTGGTGACCGATGGCCTGCGCTCCGAGCGTGAGCAAGGCATCACCATCGACGTCGCCTACCGCTACTTCGCCACGGCCAAGCGGAAATTCATCATCGCCGACACTCCTGGCCACATTCAGTACACCCGCAACATGGTCACCGGGACCTCGACCGCGCAATTGGTGATCGTGCTCGTCGATGCGCGGCACGGCCTGCTCGAGCAGTCCCGCCGGCACGCGTTCCTGGCCTCTCTGCTGGGCGTTCAGCACGTCGTGCTGGCGGTCAACAAGATGGACCTCATCGACTGGGACCGTGAGCGTTTCGAATGGATCCGCGAGGAGTTCCATGCGTTCGCGGCCCGGCTGGATATCCACGACGTCACCACCATCCCGATGTCGGCGCTCAAGGGTGACAACGTGGTGACGAAGTCGGACAAGGCGCCCTGGTATGACGGGCCGCCGTTGCTGAGCCACCTCGAAGAGGTCTACATCGCCGGCGACCGCAACCTGGTCGACGTACGCTTCCCGGTGCAGTACGTGATCCGGCCGCAGACCGTCGAGCACGCCGATCATCGCAGCTACGCGGGCACCATCGCCGGCGGTGTGATGCGCCCCGGCGACGAGGTCGTCGTACTACCCAGCGGAAAAAGCAGTCGTATCACCGCGATCGACGGACCGACCGGACCTGTTGAGGAGGCGTTCCCGCCGATGGCGGTGTCGATCAGTCTCGCCGACGACATCGACATCTCCCGCGGAGACCTGCTGGCCCGCCCGCAGAACCAGCCGGTGGCCACCCGGGAGTTCGACGCCACGGTCTGTTGGATGGCCGACGAGTCGTCGCTGGAGCCCGGACGCGACTACATCATCAAACACACCACGCGCACCACGCGGGCTCGTGTCGGTGCGCTGGACTATCGCCTGGACGTCAACACCCTGCACCGGGACAAGAGCGCAACGGCGTTGAAGCTCAACGAACTCGGCCGGGTCACCCTGCGCACCCAGGTGCCGCTGTTACTCGACGAATACTCCCGCAACGCCGCGACGGGATCGTTCATCCTGATCGACCCCGACACCAACGTGACGGTGGCTGCGGGCATGGTCCGCGACACCGCGCCGACGGCGGCTCGCAGTTCGTCCCCGAACACGGTGCGCCACCAGTCGCTGGTGGACTCCGCTGACCGGCTGACGAAGGGGCGCACCCTGTGGTTCACCGGGCTTTCCGGCTCAGGGAAGTCCTCAGTGGCGGTGCTGGTGGAGCAGAAGCTGCTCGAACATGGTTGCCCCGCTTATATTCTCGACGGCGACAACCTGCGTCACGGGCTCAACGCGGATCTCGGCTTCTCGATGGCGGACCGCGCCGAGAACCTGCGCAGGTTGGCACACATCGCCACGCTGATGGCCGATGCCGGCCTGACGGTCCTGGTGCCCGCGATCAGCCCACTGGAAGAGCACCGGGAATTGGCCCGCAAGGTGCACACCGACCAGGGAGTCGAGTTCTACGAGATCTTCGTCGACACCCCGCTCGAGGACTGCGAGCGCCGAGACCCCAAGGGGCTCTACGCCAAAGCCCGGGCCGGGGTGATCACTCACTTCACTGGTATCGACAGCCCGTATCAGCGGCCGAAGAACCCTGATCTGCGGCTGACACCCGACCACGAGTGCGATGAGCTGGCCCAGCAGGTCGTCGATTTGTTGGAGGGCCAGGAGTGAGCGATCACGACCTGGCAGCCAAGCTGGCCACCCAGGCGGGCGAGCTTCTGCTCGACGTTCGAGTCGAGCTGGCCGATGCCTCGGGTGCGGAGCGAAAGGCCGCGGGCGACAAGCGTTCTCACGAATATCTGATGGAAGCGCTGGCCGCGGCACGGCCCGAGGACGCGGTGTTGTCGGAGGAGGGGGCCGACGATCCGATCCGGCTGCGCAGCCGACGGGTGTGGATCGTCGATCCGCTCGACGGCACCCGCGAGTTCTCCGAACTCGACCGCGACGACTGGGCGGTGCACGTGGCGCTGTGGGAGGACGGGGAGCTGATCGCCGGCGCGGTTGCGCTTCCCGCCCAGGGCGTCACCTTGGCAACCCCTGCGGTGTCGCCACCCCCGGCGGCGCCGAGCGCGCCGCGGATCGTGGTGTCGCGAACCCGGCCTCCGGCGGTCGCGCTGCAGGTTCGCGACGCGCTGGGCGGCGTACTGGTCGAAATGGGTTCTGCCGGAGCCAAGGTCGCGGCCGTGATCCAGGGCCGTGCCGACGTGTATGTGCACGCGGGTGGTCAATACGAATGGGATTCGGCCGCCCCGGTGGCTGTCGCCCGCGCTGCCGGTTTGCACACCTCACGTATCGACGGCTCACCGCTGCAGTACAACCGGCCCGACCCACTGCTGCCTGATGTCGTGGTGTGCCGGCCGGAATTGGCCGAGGCGGTGCTGGCCGCAACGCAGTAACGTTGCGCCATGATTGAACTCAACACCCTGCGGGCGCTCGCGGGCCTTCCACTCGATCCGCCCAGTCTGGCCACGTCGACGTTGATTCTGATCGACTGCCAGAACACCTACACCCAGGGTGTGATGGAACTCGAGGGTGTTCAAGACGCACTGGACGAGGCGGCCGCGCTGTTGGATCGCGCGCGGACTGCGGGCATTCCGGTGATTCACATCCAGCACGACGACGGCCCCGGGTCGCTGTACGACATCAGCGGGGAGAGCGGTGCGATCGTGGCCCGGGTCGCCCCTCTCGATGGAGAACCGGTGGTGGTCAAGAACTACCCCGACGCGTTCGTGCACACCGATCTGGAAGATCGGCTCAAATCGGTCGGCGCGGAGAACTTGATCATCGGCGGATTCATGACGCATATGTGTGTGAATTCGACCGCGCGAGGCGCGTTCAACCTCGGCTACGCGCCCACAGTGGTCGCGGCCGCCACCGCCACGCGGTCGTTGCCAGGTGTGGACGGTGCGGCCATCCCCGCAGCATCGTTGCACGCCGCGAGTCTTGCCGCTCTCAAGGATTTGTTCGCTGTCGTCGTCGCCGACTCGGACGCAATCTCAGACTGAGACCCCCCCGGTGGCCCTTTCCTGAGAGGTTTGAGCCATGAACCTGAGAGCCGGAAGGCTCTGGGATGGCTTGCGGTTCACTCTGAGTGCGCGTTTTTGGGCGCCGGCCGGTCGTTATTTAAATTTGCTGACTCTCGATAAATCACCTGTTAGGCCTGGTCAGGAATGTCTTTAACCTTCGCTGTTAGTGGGTGTCTGTCAAAACTGACGTTCTCGCCAGGAAAAATTTTCGACAAAATCGTCAATTATCGTTTTCCCTCAGGTTCCTCTCAGGTATCTTCAGCTTTGTCAGTGTTGACCCCAGCCCGGGAGGGATTGAAATGCAAATCTCCATACGCTCTCAGCTCATTGCGGGAACCGCTGCCGTTGTCGGCGCCAGCGCGATTGCAATGACGCCGGTAACGCAGGCCAATCTCGCGTTGCCCGACCTCCAAATCCCGTCGGTGAACCAGGTGGCGCTGGCGGGCTTCGACAGCCCGCTTTCGGAACTCCTCGGCACCGCCAACTCCTTCAACCAGTGGCTGGTGAGCTCTGACAACAGCACCGCTGGCTACACCGATCTGGGCGGCCTGGCTGACGCCACCGGCGTTGCCATCGCAAAGATGGGCTTCCAATTCAATGCGGTCGGGCTGCTCCCGCAGGTGATCAATGATCACCTGCCGATCCTGAGCCAGGCCGGGCTGAACGGTTCGGCGAGCCTGGAGAGCATGCTGAATGCCGGGACGACGATCGGGCTGATCGCCAGTGAAGGGCTGTGGAACCTGCCCGGAGCCTTCGTCACCGCCACGCAGCAAGCGTTTTCGGGTGACATCCCCGGCGCCATCGCGACGTTGCAGTCCGCGATTGTGGGACCGTTCGTGGCCGCCGGCCAGGTCGCCCTCGCCAGCGCCAACTACATGCTGGACAACGCGGTCGCACGGGGTACGGCCCTGCTGGGTGCCGTTCCCACCCTGGTCAACCTGGTCGTTCAGAGCTCCATCGGGCAAGCTCAGGTGCTTGCCGGAGCGTTCAGCACCGTCGTGCAGAACGTGATCACCGGCATCACCAACGGTAATGCCGAGGAGGCGTGGAACGCTGCGGTCGACGGGTTCTTCGGACCGCGGGGCATCCCGGGCACGATCCTCAACCTGACTGTCGGTGCAGGTGTGCAGACCGGCGCGGCCACGGTGGTGCCGAGTGTCCGCGGCGTGATCCAAGCCGCTGTCCACGGTATCGCCGACGCGCTCTCGCAGACCGGATCGGCGCCGCCGGTTCCGCCGCCGGCTGCCGCGAAGACCGCATCGCCCTCGGCATCGGCACTGCGTGTCG
This sequence comes from Mycolicibacterium aromaticivorans JS19b1 = JCM 16368, assembly GCF_000559085.1. Classification (NCBI taxonomy): domain Bacteria; kingdom Bacillati; phylum Actinomycetota; class Actinomycetes; order Mycobacteriales; family Mycobacteriaceae; genus Mycobacterium; species Mycolicibacterium aromaticivorans. The sequence continues at coordinate 4,016,479 of NZ_JALN02000001.1, forward strand.
CCGCCGTGCAGGAGTCGGCCCCCGCTGCTGACAGCGGCACCTCGGGCGGTAGCGGAGGTTCGGCCGCATCCGATCACTCCACCAACAGCAACGCGAAGAGCGGAAGCGCAGGCAAGTCCGGCGCCAAGAAGGGCGTCGCCGGCTCCAAGCGGCCCGCCAAGGCCTCGGCCGGCAAGTCCGCGGGGTAGTACGCGGTATCGATGGGGTGCCCTTCCTTTTCGAAGTCTTCGAAAAGGAAGGGCACTCTGTTTTCCTCTTCGTCAAATTAAGTGAATTACTCGAATTTCAATGAGGTCTTTCTCTCTAAGTTTCCTCTCAGGTATTCTTAAGGCCGCAATTGGCCTGAGTGCCGGGGAGGTGAGCACGCGGTGCGGCGCGGCATTGGTGCGATTTTCACGACTGGAGTAGCTCTTGTGGGCGCGACGGTTGTCGTCGCCAACCCGGTGTCGGCACCCCAGTCGGACGTTCGGGTTCCCCCGGTGAAACTGTCGGCCGACAGCACCGCTTCGACCACCGCTCTCGACCGGGCTCTGCTCGAGACCCTGACGCGAGACGCCAGCGGCACCAGCCCGGCGGACCCGCTGAAGAGAGTCGTCGCAGGCGTCGTCACCAATGTCACGATGCTCAGCGGCCGGGCGGTGGACGAAGCGTTCTGGAGCGACGTCTCCGGGACACCGACGCCGATGCGCGTCCCATCCCTGCAGTCGCCCCTACCGGCGACAGCCGTCGCCGATCTGCTCAGCGGTAAGCCGGCCACCGTTGCGTCAGCCGGTGCGTCCCCCGCGGTCATCGAGGATCGCGCCCTGCAGCATGCCGTCACGTCGGTCGCCGACTACGTCGGCTATGTCAGCGTGCAGGTCGTCGAGGCCACCGTCGCGGCCGCCCGGATCGCGGTGGCCAAGCCGCGGCTGATCGCCGACACGCTGGCTGCGCTCACCGACGGTGACGTCGACGCCGCGATCACCACCGCTCTTCGGGTCGTCGCCGTGCCCGTCGGGCCACCGTCGAAGATCGTGAAAGCGATCCGCACCGAGGTCCGTCAGCGGGTGACCGAACTGACGGACATCTTGCGGCGGTCCGCGCCATCCCGGCCGGCAGCGACCCCAACCGTGACCCTCTCGGCAGTCGCCGACAGCGTGGCATCGCTGCGCCGCACGCTGGGTCACCGCCGCGGCCTGAGCGTCACGGCCAAACCGGGTGCATCCTCGAAGCCGGGGAATTCGACCGAACCCGAGACATCGACCAAGCCCGAGGCATCGGCCGACGCCACCGACTCCGGCACGGTCACCGGTCCCGACACCAAGCCGACTGCCGCCAACGGTGCGACGGATTTGAGCGACGGCAACAAAGCGGTACCGCGCACCAAAGCTCCGCAATCGCCGGTCCAGCAGCGGGTCGAGAACTCGGTCACCCAGGTCCGTACCTCGCTGGACCGGTTCGCTGACACCCTTCGCAAGGCGCTCACACCGCATCGTGCGCCGCAGCGCACCGGCGCCACACCCGCACCGGCATCAGACGCCTCGTGAGCCTGCTGCCGACCAGGCAGTGGCACAATTCGCGGAATGCGGATGTCAGCGAAGGCGGAGTACGCCGTCCGCGCCATGATCCAGCTCGCCTCAGTCGACTCGGGCGTGCTGGTCAAGACCGAGGATCTGGCCAAGGCCCAGGGCATCCCCGCGCAATTCCTGGTCGACATCCTGTCCGGTCTGCGCACCGACCGGTTGGTGCGCAGCCACCGCGGCCGCGACGGCGGTTACGAGCTGGGACGACCGGCCGCCGAGATCAGCATCGCCGACGTGTTGCGCTGCATCGACGGGCCGTTGGCGAGCGTGCGTGACATCGGCTTGGGCGACCTGCCCTACAGCGGACCTACCGCGGCACTGACCGATGTGTGGCGGGCGTTGCGCGCCAGCATGCGCTCAGTGCTGGAGGAGACCAGCGTGGCCGATGTGGCCGGCGGGCAACTGCCGGCCCACGTTGCGGACCTGGCGCACGACTATCTGCGGCAGGAGAACCGGCGCGGGCACAACGGTTAGCCGGAACCCGACCCGTAGGGGCGGGTGATGATCTCCAGGTAATGGCCCGCCGGGTCGCGGAAGTAGACGCCGCGGCCACCGTCGTTGTGGTTGATCTCGCCGGGCCGGGCTGCGCGGGGATCGGCCCAGTGCGGCAGATTCCGATCGGAGATCTTGCGGTAGATCGCGTCGAAATCGCCCTCCGACACCAGGAAGGCGTAGTGCTGCGGGTGAATTGGTTCATCGGCAGGCACGTCGGCGAAGTCCAGGCTCAGCCCGTGCTCGAAGGTGACGACGAGGAAATGTCCGAACGGCACCGCATCCGGTAGCCCGAACAGCTCGGTCAGGAAGCGGGCGGACTGCTGCTTGTCATGTGCGGCGACGATGGTGTGGTTCAGTTCGATTGCCATTACCCTTGCCAGTCAAGCACTTTGGGTCATCCCGTGCAATATCGCCGGCCTACCCGGTCGCGGCCGTCGGATGCCGTACCGTCTGTTGCTTATGGCAACACCGCAGACCCGGGTCGAAGTGCTGGGCAACATCGGGCCCAACTGGTTCGCATCGGTGATGGGCACCGGAATCGTCGCGACCGCGGGTGCGACGCTGCCGATCCAGCTCCCAGGATTGCGCGGGTTCGCCGAGGTGGTCTGGGTGATCGCCGCGACGCTCCTCGTCGTGCTGATCGCGATCGTCGGCCTGCATTGGCTGCGCCATCCCACCGTCGCGCGCACCCATGCCCGCAATCCGCAGATGGCGCACTTCTACGGTGCGGCGCCGATGGCGCTACTGACCGTCGGCACCGGCGCGGTGCTGATCGGCCGGGATCTGATCGGCGAGCGGCTCGCCGTCGACCTGGACTGGGTGCTGTGGACGGCCGGCACGGTGGGCGGGCTGTTCACCGCGGTGAGCATCCCGTTCCTGATGTTCACCCAGCACAACGTCGAACCCGACGCCGCGTTCGGCGGCTGGCTGATGCCGATTGTGCCGCCGATGGTCTCGGCGGCCGCCGGCGCCTTGCTCATTCCGCACATGGCGCCGGGCACCGGTCGCACCACCATGCTGTACGGCTGTTACGCGATGTTCGGACTATCCCTGGTCGCCGCGTTCATCATCATCACACTGATCTGGAGCCGCCTGGCTCTCTACGGAACGTCGGGAACCGCCAGGGTTCCCACGCTGTGGATCGTGCTCGGCCCGCTCGGCCAATCCATCACCGCCGCAGGGCTTCTCGGCCACGTCGCCGCAACGGCCGTTGAGCCCGAGCTGGCTGAGGACCTGAATGCGTTCGCTGTCATCTTCGGAGTTCCGGTGTGGGGCTTCGCGATGCTCTGGATCGCGCTGGCCGCCTCCCTGACCGTTCGCACCCTGCGCCGCGGTATGCCGTTCGCCCTGACCTGGTGGAGCCTCACCTTCCCGGTGGGCACGTTCGTCACCGGCACCACCCAGTTGGCGGTGCACACCAACCTGCCGGCGTTCAAGGTCGCGGCGGTAATCGCCTACGCCGGGTTGCTGAGCACCTGGCTGCTGGTCGCGGCGCGTACGGCGCGGGGCAGTCTGCGGGGCAATCTGCTCAACCCGCCGCCCAGCGCAGGGCCGATCCGCGCCCAGAAAGACCCCGCTCGCTAACGTCCCCACGCCCAAACCGACGTCTCGCCGCGAAAGTTCGAGTGCCAGGCAGCAAAACGTCGATCTCGGCGGTGCTTCGACGCCCTAGTCGCGTGGATCAAGCGGGTTGACCCGGTTGACGATCAGCGGATCGGCCTTGGTGAACGGGAAATTGGGCAGGTCGTCGATGTGGACATTGAACGTCGCAGCGAGTACTTCGCGCGAGTACGCGCTCGCCGACGCCCGATACCCGATATCGCCAGGGGTGGGCTGGTCGAAGAAGATCGCGAAATGCAGGTCGGGAGCGTCGACCACCTCGATGTGGTGAGGGTACGCACGAGGGATGAAGTACATGTCGCCCTGCTCCAGATACCAGGTGTCCAACGTCCCGTCAGGGTCCATGACCGTCATCCGCGAACTTCCCGACGCGACGTAGCCCATCTCCGCTGTGACCGGGTGCCAATGCGGTTCGCGCATTCCGTCCTCACGGATCCGAAGTGAGTACATCGACATGTCCTTGAGGGCGGGCCAGAACTGGACCCGGGCCAGGCGTGCCGATCCGACTGCGCTGCCGACTGGCGGGCTCTGTGCCTCGACCCCGAATTTGTGCGGATCGTCGAAGTGGGCGGTGCTCGGAACCGACGGATCCCCAACGCGTGCAGCGAGCTTCCGGTCGGTGGTGTCGCGGCGGATCTTCGCGAAGTCCGAAGCCGGCAGGTCGTAGGTGTTACCCAACACCGCATCTGTCATCGCGCCGAACGCGGCCCCGAGGCCGAAGTCCTCGGGCCGCTCGTGCCGGAACGAAAGGATGAACTCGGCAGGTTCCTCGCCGATGTTCTCGATGTGATGCAACGAGCCTGAGTCGACATGGAACATCTCGCCGGAGCCGATCGTGAACGACGAGAACTGGCTGCCGCTGTCGAGAATCGAGACCAGACAATTTCCGGTGACGCAGTAGGCCAATTCGTTGGCGTTCGCGTGCCAGTGCGGCGTGCGCATCGCGCCCGGATTGATCACCAGGCGCTTGATCGAGAGGCCGGACAGGATGGGCAGGTTGTCGGCAGTGACGCGGCGGATCGAACCGAGATCCGATTCTTCAACGATCTCACCGTCGAGCAACGACACCGAATGTTCGCTGCGCTTTAGTCTCGACATCTCTGACTACACCTCTCGTTGGGCGAACGTGACGAAGCGGGAAGCTCACTGCTCAAGGACGGTCGTCGGGGCGTTACTTGCGGGCGGTGAGCTCCAAGGCGATGTTGTCGGGGTCGCGGAACTCAAGGATGTAGGCGACGCCGATGTCCTTGATCGGCTCGTGCTCGATGCCCAGGGAATCAAGGTGGGCGGCGGCCTGTTCGAGGGCGTCCAGGCTGGGCAGGACGAACGCCAGGTGGTCGAGGCCGACCCGGTCCTCGTCGAAGGCGCCGGTCCCGGTGGGTCGCAGCCCGATCAGGTTGTCACCGATGTTGTAAATGACCCCACCGAAGAGGAAGGAAAGCTGCTCGCGGGTCGCGGCATCGGCGTTCGGCGGCAGCTCGGCGTAGACCGGCCAGCCGAACACACTGTCGTAGAACCGGCGCGAGGCGTCGATGTCGGTGACGGTCAGCCGCACGTGAGCGACGGCGGAAGTGGCGATCGGCATGTGCTCCATCCTGTCAGTAGCCCGGATCTCTGTCAGTAGGTCGGATCGGCGCGGACGACCGCCGCGCCGTGCCAGAATCGCGAGCGTGCAGATTGGCATGACACTGCCGGTGATGGAACCGGACGTTGACGCAGACATCCTCAAGCGCTGGGCGCACACGATCGACGAGGGACCGTTCTCCTCGCTGTGCTGGGGGGAGCGGATCGCGTTCGGCAACCCCGATTCCCTGACCCTGCTGGGTGCCCTGGCCGGCTGGACCGAACGGGTGCCGCTGGTGGCCACCGTCGTCGTGCCGCAGCTACATGATCCGGTGATGCTCGCCAAGGGGCTGGCGACCGGGGATCTGCTCTGCGGTGGGCGGCTGACCGTCGGTCTGGGTGTGGGGGGCCGGCACGAGGACTACCGCGCGGTCGGTGCCGACCCCAAGTCACAGACCATGCGCGACATGGCCGAGCGGGTGGCCATCATGCAGCGGGTGTGGGCGGGGGAGAAGATCACCGATTCGGTGCTGCCCGTCGGACCCAGCCCCGCCCGCGAGGGCGGACCACGGCTGCTGGTCGGCACCACCGGGCCCAAGACGGTGCGCAGTGCCGCGCCCTGGGCGGAAGGCCTGGCCGGCATCTCGATGGATCTCGACCTCGAGAAGGAGAACGCGCTGTTCGACGTCGCCCGCGACGCGTGGGCTGCCGCGGGTAAACCCAAACCCCATCTGGCGACGTCGTTTTGGTTCGCACTCGGCGAGGGAGACGCGCCTCGTCAGCAAGTGATTCAGCATCTGCGCCACTACATGAACTGGATCCCGCGGGAGTACGTCGATGCGCTCGCGCCGACCGCGGGCTGGGCCGGTACCGAGGAGGAGCTCGTCGCGGTGCTGCGCGGGTTCGCCGAGATCGGCACCAGTGAGGTACACCTCATCCCGACCAGCAGCGACATCGACCAGGTGCGCCGGGTCGCCGAGCTTGTCAGTGAGGTTTCCGCCCACACGGGAGTTTCGGCGTAGAACTGCGAGTGGAACTCGCCATGATGTCGATGTCGCGCCAGGAGGATCACCGATGACCCAGCCGTACGGCAACTACCAGATCGAGATCTACTTCCAGGGTCTGACCGGTACGGTGCCCAGCCTGCCGATATCGTTCGACGAGTTGGAAGCTCGTGCCGCCCAAGCCCTTCCGTCGTCGGTATGGTCCTACGTCGCCGGCGGTGCCGGTGATGAGCGCACCCAACGGGTGAATGTCAGCGCCTTCGAACAGTGGGGCCTCATGCCGCGTATGCTGGTCGGCGCCACCGAGCGCGACCTGTCGGTCGAACTGTGGGGACGGCGCTGGCCCGCCCCGGTGTTCATGGCGCCGATTGGGGTCATCGGGCTGTGCACCCACGACCACCACGGCGACCTCGCCGCCGCGCGGGCTGCCGCCCGCACCGGGGTGCCGATGTGTGTGTCTACGCTGACGATGGATCCGCTGGAGGACGTCGCTGCCGAATTCGGTGACACGCCAGGGCTTTTCCAGCTGTACACGCCGACTGATCGCGAGATGGCGGCGAGTTTCGTACGCCGCGCCGAAGCCGCCGGTTACACCGGAATCGTGGTCACACTGGACACCTGGGTACCCGGCTGGCGGCCGCGCGATCTTTCCACCGCCAACTTCCCCCAGCTGCGCGGTATGTGCCTGTCCAACTACATCAGCGACCCGGTCTTCCGCGCCAAGGTCGACGCCGACATCGACGCCGACCCCCGCAACGCCGTGCTGGCCTGGGTCAGTAACTTCGGAAACTCACTGACATGGGACGACTTGCCCTGGCTTCGATCGTTGACGTCACTGCCGCTGATCCTCAAGGGCATCTGCCATCCCGATGACGCCCGGCGCGCGATCGACGCCGGTGTCGACGGCATCTACTGTTCCAATCACGGCGGTCGGCAAGCCAACGGCGGTGTGCCGGCCATCGACTGCCTTCCCGACGTCGTGGCGGCGGCTGGTGACGTACCGGTGCTCTTCGACTCCGGGATCCGTACAGGCGCCGACGTCGTCAAAGCTCTGGCCCTGGGCGCCAAGGCCGTTGGCATCGGTCGCCCCTACGCCTACGGGGCGGCGCTGGCCGGCACCGACGGGATCGTGCACGTGCTGCGCTCGCTGCTGGCGGAGACCGATCTGATCATGGCCATCGACGGCTACCCGACGCTGGGGGACCTGACGCCCGCCGCGTTGCGGGCCGTGCGACAGTAATCCCATGCCGCAACCGTCGACCAGCGTCAGCCGCCTACCGGAGAAGCAGAACACCGAACGTTCGCGACTCGACGAGCTTCTCGATGTCACTCCGCTGGCGACCGTCGCGTTGGTCCGGGACGGACACCCGGTGATATTCCCGATCGGCTTCGCCCGGATCGGCGATGAACTCGTGATCCACGGATCGACCGGCTCGCCTTGGTTGCGTCAGCTCGCCGACGGCGCAGCCGCTGCGGTATCGGTCACCGCTCTCGACGGAGTCCTGGTGGCGCGCAGCGGGTTTGAGTCGTCCTTCCAATTCCGCAGCGCCACGCTGTTCGGAACCTTCGACACGATCGAGGAATCCGACAAGATCCGCTACCTCGAGACGCTGACCGACACTTTCATCCCGGGCCGGGTTGCGGAGCTGCGCGCGAGTTCGCGCAAGGAACTGGCCGCCACCTTGGCGCTTCGGATGGAGATCACCGATGACAACTGGTCGCTGAAGATCGGCGACGGGTGGCCCGAGGACAGCGAGGAGGACGTTGCCGCCGGGGCATGGGCCGGCGTGGTCCCGTTGACGACTGTCTACGGCGAACCCCGCCGTGCGCCGGACTGTGATCCCGCGACGCCGGTGCCACCGTCGGTCAGGGCGATGTCTGGTGAGCTGTCGAACCGGCGGGGGCGGCAGTTCCGGTAGTAAGCGGTTTCGGCCGCAGGATCAGACTGAACACCAGTGCCACGACGCCGATTCCTACGGCAATCCAAAACGCGTGCTGGAACGTGAAATTCGTGCCCGAGCCGACGATCGGCCCGGCCCAGGCGAAGCCCAGTGTGAAGCCGATGCCGTAGCTGGCATTGGCGATGCCGGGTAGCGCCCCGGGTGCCTCGTCGGATGCCTGCAGCACGCCCAGTGAGCTCAGCGGTGTGAGTATGACTGCGGTGCAGGTGAATCCGAAGACCACCATCAGCGCCGCGACTACGTATTTGTGGTCGGCGAACACCGCTGTCAGCGCGACCACGACGATCGTGGCCACGATCCCGGCCCGCAGAACGGTGACGAATCCGATGCGAACCGCCAACCGTCCGATGAACGGTGCGGTGATGACCTGCACGACCGCACCGGGGGTCAGGAACAGTAGCGCGGTGGTCGTCGCGTTGAGGCCGAAGCCGGAGTCCAGGTCTTCGGCCATCGCGGGCACGATGAAGCCGAGCACCACCATGAACGATCCCATCACCAGAATGGTGACGACAAGCAGCGGCCAGGCTTCGCGGGAACGCATGTGCTTGAGCGCGATGAGGGGATGTGCCACCCGCCTGTCGACAACGACCAAGGCGAGGAAACCTGCAACGGCGGCCGTCAGCCAGATCAGTGCGGGCGCCGACGCCCACCCCTGGTGCCCGCCGTTGGACAAGAACATGGTGATCCCGCCGACGGTCAGCCCGATGAATACGGCACCGACCCAGTCCATCCGGCCCTCCGCGCGGGCGACCTCGTCGGCCGGAACCCATTTCCATACGAAGGCGACGGCGATCAGGCCGACCACGAGGATCAGGGCGAAGATCGAACGGTAACCGAACGCGTCGGTCATGATGCCGGCCAGGAACGCGTCGCCGCCGGCCACCCCGCCGTTGATCGATGCCATCACCCCGCAGCACACGCCAAATGTCCCGCCGGACAAGCGTGCTCGAAGAACCAGGAAGGCGAGACCGTAGGTGATGTTGGAAGTGCCCTGCAGGAATCTGCCGACCACCACGATGGGGAGCGAGGTGCTCAGGCACAGCGCGGTGCCGATGCACATCACGACCACGATGCCGATCAGGACGCGCTTGCGTCCGATGTAGTCACTCCAGCGGATCAGCACGACGTTGGCGAGTGCCCCGGCCAGATAGAACGGCGTCGACATCGCCACGAACGCACCGGGACCCAAGGTGTCGTTGATGTCGCGGACGGCGGGCGCCAGCATGGTGGCGTTCAGCGAGAACGACATCAGCGAGAAGACCAGAGCGGCCACCAACAGGACGATCTGCCTGCGAGAGAGGGAATCCGTCTCGGCGGAGGTGGGTGGCTGGCTCACGATGGATGCATCGTAAGTGACGTGTCGGCACGCCGCCGTTCAGCCGGCGTCTTTGGGCCCCAGCAGATTGCGCCAGAATTTCCGGAACCACTCGGGAAAAGCGACGTCCTCGCCACGGTATTCGGGCCGGGGCGGGGTCGCCGGATGTTCGGGCCGATCGGGCTCGGGCGGATGGGGTTCGGTCACGGTGTAGCCCACCGTATCGGAACGGATCTACGCGGACAGCTCATCGGTGGACTGCGAGGCGATGGCGGCCAGCCACTCGGCGCTGACGGTCAGATCGTCGAGCTGGCGGTCGATGCCCTCCACCCGATGGGATAGCTCGCGAAGCTGTCGAGCCAGTCCGGCTCGCTCTCGAACCAGCTTGACCCGTAATCGCTCGACCATCACCAACAACGACTGAGCCTCCGAGCTCGTCGGCGTTTCGGCGGTCGCGGTCATCGGCGTCTCCTCGGGAGAAAGGAGATATCGCTATACCCCCGGCTCGTGCTCTCTGAACATCGAATTTCGGAGACGTTGGGTGTGGGTGGCCGGTGCGAGTTGCGGTGTCGCGCGTCCGCGCATCATGCCAGGACGCGGTCGGCTTCCCGCAGACCGCTCAGGTAGGCGCCGTGGACCGTGCCGAACCACTCGGGATTGGTGGCTTCGCCCGCGAACATCAGCCGCTCGCCGACGGGCTCGCCGAGCGCGCGCATGTCGTCCGGGCTCGACCCGACGGCGATGAAGCTGTACGAGCCGCGGGCATATCGGTCGGTTCCCCACTTCGTCACGATGGACCCGGTGGGCTTGGGAGCGTCGATCGCGGTGATCAGTTCGCTCACCGCATCGGAGTCCGACATCGACTCACGCGACCATGCTGCCTGCCCGCCGCGCAATCCCACCAGCAGTGGTCTGCCGGCGAAGACGAGTCCGTTGACCAGATCGGTGACGGGCTGGTTGTCACCCACGAGGCCGATCATTGGTGTGGATTCCGGCCAGAACGGCGCGTCGAACGCCACGACCACCTTGTTCAACAGCCCGAATCCGAGCCGCTGGATGGCGTTGTGCTTGGCGTCGGGCAGCAGCGGGTCGAAGGCAATGGTTCCGGCCTTGAGAACTCCGAGCGGAACGGTCACGACGACCCGATCGGCGGTGACGGCGCCCTGCGAGGTCTCGATGCGAACCTGGTCGTTGCCGTGCGCGATCAGCTTGACCTCGGTCCGCTGGCGGATGTCGAGCCCCTTGGCAAGGCTCTGCGACAACTGGGTGTAGCCGCCGGGGAGGATGACGTCGGGACCCTTGAACTGCTCTTCGCTGCCGAGCCAACGCAGGGACATCTGAGCCGGGTCGGCCGCGTACTCGCCCGCGATGCGGGAGGTGACGTTCCACGCGACCAACGGATCGTCGAGGTTCGCGATACCGATCAGCCCGTCGGCCACCGACTCTTTGGCCGCGGCGTCACCGCTGCGATCGTCGAGTTCGCGGGCGATCCGGCGCCAGTCCTCCGCGGACGCCGCGGCGGCCTTCCTGTCGACGAGCCGGTGATCGTCGAGCAGGACGAAGTCCTCGAAATCGGTCGGTACCGTCTTGGCCCCGACATCGTGGGCCAGCGTGGTGAGGGGATTGCTCTCGGTGCCGTGGATCCACGAGGCGCCGACGTCGATCGGCACCCCGAGCGAGGTGTCGGTCAGCGTGCGGCCGCCGATTCGGTCCCGCGCTTCCAGTACCGTCACCCGCAGACCGGCATCGGCCAGCTTCCGCGCCGCGGCGAGTCCGGCGAATCCGGCACCGACGACCACGACATGTTCGCGGTCTTTACCGCTCGTCCCACCGCACCCTGGCAACAGCGGTGCGGCGGCGAGCGCGCCGCAACCCAACAGAAACCCGCGGCGCCCGACCCCACGCATGGCGGTGACGCTAGACGTTCGTCCCGGGCAATCACGCCGATTCGCCGATGTCGCCAGCGGGTCGGCGGGTGGTTCGTGCTGGCCTTTGCTATGCACTAATCGTGCAACCCACCACAGCGCCCGAACCGCTGACCCCCAAGCCTGTTCCCACTGTCGTGGCAGTGTGCCGACGGCTGGTCGGTAATCCGGTCTTCGAAACCCTGATCGTGATCGTGATCTTGATCAACGCGGCCATGCTGGGGGCGGAAACCTTCCCTACGGTGTCCGACGGACTCGATCACGCCTTCGACGTGGGCTACAACGTCATCCTCGCGATCTATGTCGTCGAACTGCTGATTCGATTTACGGCGGCGGGTTGGAGCCCCCGCGAGTTCGTCAAGACCCCGTGGAACGTCTTCGACTTCATCGTGATCGCGGCGTCATTCATTCCCGGCCTGCGGGCGACCGCGATGCTGCTGCGCCTGGTTCGCCTGGCGCGGATCGTGCGGATCGTGCGGTTCCTACCCGACCTGCATATCGCATTCGGCGCGATCGCCCGAAGCATTCCTGGGGTGGCGTCACTCGCGGCGGCCACCGCGGTGCTCATCTACATCTACGGAATGCTCGGCTGGCTGTTCTTCGGCAATTACTCTCCCGAGCATTTCGGGAACCTGGGCCGGGGAATGATGACGATGTACGTGATGCTGACGCTGGAGAACCTGCCCGAAAACGTGGATATGGGGCTCAAAGTGTCGCCCTGGTCGGTGCTGTTCTTCATCAGTTACACCGTCATCCTCAGCTTCCTGGTGTTCAACCTGTTCATCGGCATCGTGCTGAACTCGATGGAGGAGGCGCGGGCGGCGGACCGGAAAAAGCACGAGAGTGACGACCTCCTCGAGCGGCTGCGCCTGGCCCGCCGGGCGCTCGAGGACGCCGAGAAGGAGCTGCAGCGGGCCCATCGGGATGACGGGAAACCTCGTCTGTGAACCCTTCGCCGCCTGTGAGTTGCGGCGTTTTCCGCATCGCGCAAGGGCACCGTGATTAACTGGCGGCTTCTCAAGATCTTGCGGATGTGGCAAATAGAAGGGCGCTCGTCGATGAACTCAGCGAGATGCTTACGACGAGTTGTCGTTGTGGGAAGTCTGATCGCAGTATTTCCGTTCGCGGCGGTGGCATCGGCCTCCGCCGATCCGATCATGGATGCGCTGGCTAACACCACGTGTACCTACGCACAGGTGACGGCAGCCCTCAATGCAGAGGCCCCAGCGCTGGGCAAACAGCTCACCGCGCGGCCGGATATGCAGGCGAATATTCAGCAGTTCCTCGCCATGTCCACCGACCAGCGTCAGCAGGCACTGGCGCGGCAGCAAGCAGGGAACCCACAGTTGAATGCGTTGATCTTCGCGCAGATCGGTCCACAGATTACGCAGGTCGCGAACACCTGCATGAATTACTGACTCCGCGTTTGGCTGGTTTGCAGGCCGGCCGTGACGGTTGCGCCGGAGAGCCTAACCTCACACCATAAACGTGGTTATGCCATTTGCGCGTTGTCCTGACGGACCCGGGCAGGACGGTCGTGATTCCCGAGAATTCGCTCACCACCTGTTTTGCTGCGCCATCGACAACGGAATTCGTTGAACTGGTGATAAAAGCACCAGCGACATGTCATTTCGGCAACGGTGTCGGCGACGCGCGGCGTAGGGTCGTCTCAGAGTTACCGCCGGGTAGTCGGCCGGGCGCATGAACGTGTTCTAAAACCAAGATTTGTCGCGCGCGTAAAGCTAGAGTCGCACCTCATGCAGGCGACGTTGGCTAACTCTCATCCGACCAATGGCGCCTCTCCGGCGTTGCTCGATGGGTCGGACGTCAACGAGGCACTCGCCGCAATCCGCAGGCCGGTCGCAGTCGTGGCTTCGGCACATGGTCCACGCCCCGTGGTTCTCGACGGCGCCGGAGTGCTGACCCCGGAGCTCATGCGTCACGACGTCCTCGCGGTCCTGCCGCCCATCTATCCCGAATGGCTCGGTGACCGTAGTTTCACCGCGACGCACGGAGTGCGATTTCCCTATGTCGTCGGCGAGATGGCCCGCGGTATCGCGACACCCCAGATGACCGTCGAGGGTGTGCGCGCCGGGGTGATGGCTTTCTACGGAAGCGCCGGCCTGGATTTGGCCACCGTGGAAGCAGGCCTGCGGGAAATTCAGGCCGCGCTGGGTCCGAACGCCAGCGGGTGGGGCGCCAACCTGATCCACAACGTCCAGAGCGACGGCGTCGAACTCGCCACGGTGGACCTGTTCCACCGAATGGGTGTCCGCTACGTCTCCGCGTCGGCGTTCATGCGTCTGACGCCCGCCGTCGTCCTATATGCGGCGAAGGGTCTGCACCGCGACGCACACGGACAGATCGTGCGGTCCGGGCACATCTTCGCCAAGGTGTCCCGCGACGAGGTGGCCCGGCAGTTCCTGTCGCCCGCTCCGGAAGCGATGTTGACCGCACTGGTCGCCGAGGGTCGCCTCACGGCGGACGAGGCCGCGCTGGCCAGCGGCATCCCGCTCGCGGAGGACATCACCGCCGAAGCGGACTCGGGTGGCCACACCGACAACCGCGCGCTGACTGTGCTTCTCCCGCGGTTGATCAGCCTGCGTGACGAGATCGTGGCCACCTATCGCTACTCGGTTCTGCCGCGGGTCGGTGCCGCGGGGGGACTGGGAACACCTGCGGCGGTCGCCGCTGCGTTCGCTGCCGGAGCCGCCTACGTGCTGACCGGCTCGGTCAACCAATCTGCGATGGAAAGCGGTCTCTCGCCGGACGCGCGTGCGTTGTTGGCGATGGCCGAATCGACCGATGTCGCGATGGCACCGGCCGCGGACATGTTCGAGATGGGCGTGACGGTGCAGGTTCTCAAGCGCGGCACCATGTTCGCTCAGCGCGGCCACCGGCTGGCCGACTTCTACCGTCGCTACTCCTCGCTCGAGGAGGCCCCAGCCGACGAACTCGCGAATCTCGAAAAGACGGTCCTCGGCCGCAGCGTCGCCGACATCTGGGCGGACACCGAGGCGTTCTTCGCCAACAGTGACCCGCGGCAGGTGGAACGCGCGGCGGCGGATCCGAAACATCGCATGGCGCTGGTGTTCCGGTGGTACCTCTTCACGGGTTCGCAGTGGGCGCGCGACGGCAACACCGCCCGCCGCGGCGATTATCAGATCTGGTGTGGGCCCGCGATGGGGGCCTTCAACCAATGGGTTCGGGGGAGTTTCCTCGAGCCAGTGGAAGCGCGGACGGTTCGCCAGATCGCGCTCAACCTGCTCGAAGGAGCTGCGACTGTGACCCGTGCCGGCCAGTTACGTGCAGCGGGCGTCGCAATGCCCGCTGCCTCCTTCGATTTCCGTCCACGTCCTCTCGGATAAGGGTTATCTTGACTGACAACACGCACCAGCCCACTGCAACTCCTATCGCGGTGGTCGCCATGTCGGCGATCTACCCGGGTGAGTCTGGGCTCGACGGCTTTTGGCGCACCATCACCACCGGCCGCGACGCGATCGCCGATGTTCCTCCGTCGCACTGGCTGATCGAGGACTACTTCGACGCCGACCCGAAGGCGCCGGACAGGACGTACTGCAAGCGCGGCGGCTTCATCGACCCCGTGGACTTCGATCCCGTGAAGTTCGGGTTGCCGCCCAACGCATTACCGTCGACGGACACCGGGCAGATCCTCGCGCTGGTGGCGGCCCGGCAACTGCTCGACGAGGTGCAGCGCAGCGGCGCCGATGTCGACCTGGATCGGGTGGACGTGGTACTCGGGGTCGCCTCGACGACCGAACTGGTGGTTCAGATGGGCTCGCGGATGCAGCGACCGATCTGGCGTAAAGCCTTGCTGGAAAACGGTTTGTCCGAGACCGAAGCCGACGAGATCTGTCAGGACATCGCCGATCACTACGTGCCGTGGCAGGAGAGCACCTTTCCGGGTCTGCTCGGCAACGTGATCGCCGGTCGCGTCGCCAACCGCCTCAACCTCGGCGGCGCCAACTTCGTCACCGATGCTGCCTGCGCGAGTTCACTTTCCGCGTTGCAGTCGGCGCTGCACCGGTTGTATCTGCACGAGTCGGATGTGGTGCTGACGGGCGGCGTCGACGCGCTCAACGACGTGATGATGTTCATGTGCTTCTCGAAGACGCCGGCCTTCTCGGCGACCGGTGACTGTCGACCCTTCTCTGCCGGCGCGGACGGCACGATCATCGGCGAGGGCGTGGGCATGGTGGCCCTCAAACGTCTCGCTGACGCCGAGCGCGACGGTGACCAGATCCACGCGGTGATCCGCGGCCTGGGCTCCTCATCGGACGGGCGTGCGTCGAGCGTCTACGCCCCGCGTTCCGAAGGGCAGGCCAAGGCACTGCGCCGTGCCTACGAGCGTGCCGGCTACGACCCCTCGACGGTCGAGCTCGTCGAGGCGCACGGCACGGCGACCAAGGCGGGGGACGTCGCCGAGTTCGCCGGATTGAAGTCGGTGTTCACCGACAATTCGGCACGGATCGCGCTGGGATCGGTCAAGTCTCAGATCGGCCACACCAAGGCAGCAGCGGGTGCTGCGGGGCTCATCAAGGCCGTTCTGGCACTGCAGCATTCGACACTACCGGGCACGCTGAAGGTGGATCGTCCCAATCCCGCGATGGGAATTGAGGATTCGCCGTTCTACGTCAACGCGCAGACCCGGCCCTGGGTGCGTAAGGGCGATCAGCCCCGGCGCGCGGCCGTCAGCTCCTTCGGTTTCGGCGGCAGTAACTTCCACGTGACGCTCGAGGAGTATCAGGGCGAGCACCGCGCCAAGCGGCTGCGGACGCTGCCCAGCGAGCTGGTGGTGCTCAGCGCGCCGTCGGAGGCCGAGCTGCAGAAGCGGGCTTCCGATATCGCCGCCGCGGCCCGCTCCGGCGAAACCCTCGCCCGCATCGCTTTCGATGCCGCCGAGGTCTTCGATGCATCGCAGCACGCGCGTGCAGGGCTGGTGGCCACCGACGCCGAATCGCTTGCCGCGGTTGCTGACCGGCTCAGCACTGCGCTGGCCGGTGGCAGCGTAGCGACGCTCAAAGACGCCAACATCGCCGTCGGCCTCGGGCCGGCACGCGACGGCAAGACGGCCTTCCTGTTCCCGGGGCAGGGCAGCCAGTACGTCGGGATGGGTGGTGACCTCGCACTCGCCTTCCCCGAAGCGCTCGCGATCTGGGACGGGCTCCAAGGCGATCTGGCCGACCTCCCCGGGGTCGTGTTCCCGGAGCCGGTGTTCGACGCCGCCGCAGCCGACGCGCAGAAGAAGGAACTCACCGCGATGGCCAACGCGCAACCGGCCATCGCCGCAACCAGTCTCGCGCAACTGGCGCTGCTCGACCTCCTCGGTGTGAGCGCCGATGCCGCCGCCGGCCACAGCTTCGGTGAGGTCACCGCGCTGGCGGCCGCCGGTGTCCTGCCGATCGAGAGCCTCGTCGAGACGGCGCGCACCCGCGGCACGCTGATGAACGAAGCGGGCAAGGGCAAGGATGGCGCGATGCTGGCGGTATCGGCGACCGCCGATGACGTACGTGCGCTGGTGGCATCGCAGCCGGACAACGGATCGCTGGTCGTCGCCAACGACAATGCGCCGACCCAGGTGGTGCTGGCCGGGCATGAGGCCGATATCGCGTGGGCCGAGAATGTGGCGAAAGCCAAGGGCTGGACGGCGGTTCGCCTACCGGTCGCCTCGGCGTTCCACTCACCGATCGTGGCTTCGAGCTGCGCACCCCTGACCGCATATCTGAAGACTCTCAAGATCGGCCAGCCGAACTTTCCGGTGTACGCCAACGCCACCGCGCAGCAGTACGGCGAGGAGGTCGCCACCCAGCTCGGTGATCAGGTGCAGCAGCTGGTGCGTTTCCGCGAAATGATCGAGGCGATGGCTCGCGACGGGGTCACGCGATTCGTCGAGGTCGGGCCAGGGCGGGTGCTGACCGGACTGGTCGGGAAGATCCTCGGATCGACCCCGCACGCCGCGATCTCCCTGGACGACCAGAAAGCCGACGGGCTGCGCGGTTGGCATCGCGGGCTTGCGGCGTTGGCCGCCGACGGTGTGGCGCTCGATCTCAGCGCGCTCTTCGACCACTACGAGGAGCCATTGCAGTACGTTCCGGCCCCCAAGCATGCGGTGAAGGTGGGCGGCGCCAACCTCGGCAAGCCGTATCCGCCTGCCGACGGCAAGGTATCGATCACCCCTAAGCGGACTCGGGTGAGTACTCCCAGCCCGGTGCCGGCGCCGACAGCGGCCACGGCGCCTGCACCCGCGGTTCAGCAGCCCGTGCCGGCCGTGCAGCGCATGGAGTCGCCCGCGGCTGCCGCCCCGGCGCCGGTGGCGCAGGCACCAGCGCCCGTGATTCACCAGCAGGCACCGGTGGTGCAGCAGCAGGTGGAGGTACAGGCCGAGGTGATCGAAGCGCCGCTGTCCGGTGATGTGTGGAGCGTCATCGACAGTATCCAGAAGGAGACCGCCGAACAGCATCAGCGCTATATGGATGTCGTCACGCGCAGCCACCAGGCGTTCCTGGACATGTCCACCCAGATGATGGCCCACGTCGTGGGCGATCCGAGGGCGGCTGCGCAGACACCGATGGTGATGGCGAGCGTCGCGCCGCAGCAGGTTGTGGCGCCTGCGCCGGCTCTCGTCGCTCAAGCGCCAGCGCCCGCGCCTGCCCCGGTTGCGGTGGCGGCCGCGCCGGTGATCGCGCCGCCGGTGACACCCGTCGCCGTTGCTCCTGTCGCTGCGGCCCCGGTGGCCGCGGTTGTGGCCCCGCCGGTGGCCACCCCTGCGGCTGCGCCGGCCGTCGCATCGTCGGTACCTGCGGGTGATGTTGTGCTGTCGATTGTTTCGGAGAAGACGGGTTATCCGGTGGACATGCTCGGGTTGGGCATGGAGATGGAGGCTGAGCTCGGGATCGATTCGATCAAGCAGGTCGAGATTTTGGCGGCTTTGCAGGCGAAGTTCCCGGGTGCGCCGGAGATTCCGGCTTCGGAGTTGTCCGGGTTGCGGACGTTGCAGGATGTGGTGGATACGGTGGCCGGGTTTGTCCCGCCGGCGTCTGCTGTGGTTGCGTCGGCTGCGCCGGTTGTGGCTGCGGGTCCGGCTGCGGGTGATGTTGTGCTGTCGATTGTTTCGGAGAAGACGGGTTATCCGGTGGACATGCTCGGGTTGGGCATGGAGATGGAGGCTGAGCTCGGGATCGATTCGATCAAGCAGGTCGAGATTTTGGCGGCTTTGCAGGCGAAGTTCCCGGGTGCGCCGGAGGTTCCGGCTTCGGAGCTGGCCAACCTGCGCACCCTGCAGGATGTCGTCGACACCGTCTCCGGATTTGCGGCGCCCGCCCCTGCGGCTGCGCCGGCCGTCGCATCGTCGGTACCTGCGGGTGATGTTGTGCTGTCGATTGTTTCGGAGAAGACGGGTTATCCGGTGGACATGCTCGGGTTGGGCATGGAGATGGAGGCTGA
The DNA here is from genome assembly GCF_000559085.1 of Mycolicibacterium aromaticivorans JS19b1 = JCM 16368. Classification (NCBI taxonomy): domain Bacteria; kingdom Bacillati; phylum Actinomycetota; class Actinomycetes; order Mycobacteriales; family Mycobacteriaceae; genus Mycobacterium; species Mycolicibacterium aromaticivorans. The sequence continues at coordinate 4,035,388 of NZ_JALN02000001.1, forward strand.
GCTCGGGATCGATTCGATCAAGCAGGTCGAGATTTTGGCGGCGTTGCAGGCGAAGTTCCCGGGTGCGCCGGAGATTCCGGCTTCGGAGCTGGCCAACCTGCGCACCCTGCAGGATGTCGTCGACACCGTCTCCGGATTCGCCTCCGGTGGACGCACCGAACAGTCCACCGCGGCAACGGAGCCTGCTATGTCGGTCGCCGCTCCGGTCGGTCTGTCCTGCACCGAGGCCGAGCTGCGCGCCGCACCGCCCACGGGTCTCGCGATGGCGGGCCTGCTCGACGGTGTCGTCATCATCACCCGTGAGGATCCGGCCTTCGCCGACGCTCTGCAGACTGCACTGATCGCTCGCGGCATCAACGCCAGCGCTGTCGACGAGGTTCCCGCCGAAGCGGGCGCTGTCATCAGCTTGGCCGCCCTGTCTGCGGCTCGCACACCCGAAGACTGTGTAGCGATGCACCTGCGCGCATTCCACGCCGCACGCAGTGTCGCCAGGAGCAGCGCTGCGACAAGGGTTTTCGTCGCCGTACAGTCGACAGGAGCTCGGTTCGTCGCTGCCGACGTACCGGTCGGAGTCGCGAGCCTGGTGAAGACCGCAGGCTGGGAATGGCCGAACGCGTCCGTGCGGGCCATCGACATGGAAAGCCTTGACGCTGAGCGACTGGCGGCCGAACTGCTCGAGGGCGGTAGCGGTATCGAGGTGGCGCTGCGCGCTGACGGCACCCGGCTGGTGGCGGTCGACGATATCGAATCGTCGGTCGGCGAGGGTGAGACGATCAGCGTCACCCCAGGCGGCGTTGTGCTGGTCACGGGCGGCGCTCGTGGTGTGACGGCGGAGTCCGCGCTAGCACTGGCCAAACGCCACGGCCTGCGCCTCGCGCTGCTCGGCCGCACGCCGCTGCGGGATGTGAGCATCGACGAGCCGGCAGGCACCACGGCCGCCGAGATCGCCACTGCGCTGGCGGCATCGGCGCGGGCCCGCGGTGAACAGCTGAGCCTGCCGCAGGCACGTGCTCAGGCCGAAAACCTGTTGGCTGAGCGGGAAGTCCGCGCCACCCTGTCGACCGCAGAGCGGCAGGGCACGCCGGCACGCTACTTCGCGGCCAGCATCACCGACCGCGCCGCGCTGGACGCCGTGCTGGACGAGGTCCGGGCGAATTTCGGACCGATCGTCGGTGTCGTCCATGGTGCCGGTGTGCTCGCCGACAAGCGCCTGGAAGACCTCGATGACGACGGATTCCTCACGGTATTCAGCACGAAACTGGTTGGCGCGGAGGCTCTCCTGGATGCAACGTCGTCAGACGAGCTGCGTTTCATCTCCTTGTTCTCCTCTATTGCGGCGCGGGCAGGCAATCCCGGACAGTCGGCATACGCGTCCGCCAACGCGGCGCTGGAAGCCATCGCGGCCCGCGAGTCCGCACGGCGCAACGGCGAATGTGTCGTCCGAGCGTTCGGCTGGGGACCGTGGGACGGCGGAATGGTCGACGCGGCACTGAAGAGCCGGTTCCTCGCAGGCGGTGTAGGTGTCATCCCCATCGACGAGGGAGCGCAGTTCTTCGCCGACCACGCGCTGTGCCGTTCGTCGGCCACCGCGGTCGTGGTCGCCGCCCCGGCCGAGCCCCGGCTGCGGGCCGCGCACCTGGAGTGGGATGTGTCGGCCGAAGACCTGCCGGTGCTGACCGATCACCAGGTCCGTGGCCGGGTGGTGGTACCGGTGGTGATCGCGCTCGACGCGATTCTGCGCGCCGCTCGCGGCCTGGTCGCCGACACCTGCCCGGTGGTCCGTGATTTCCAGGTGCTCTCCGGTGTGACCTTCGCCGAAGGCGAAAAGCAAACACTCAGAATCGATTTCGAGCCGACCGGTTCGGAGTACGCCGTGTCCATCCGGGACACGGAGGGCCGCGCTCGCTACCGCGCCACCGTCGACAACGCCGCGGTAGCGGACCCGCAAGTGTCGGTTCCGCAGGTGTCCGGATCAGCGTGGCCGGTCAGCGTCGACGAAGCGTACGCCGGACCTCTGTTCCACGGGCCGCAGTTCGCGGTGATCGAGCGTCTCGACACGGTCGGTGCTGCCGGCGGAAGCGCGGACCTCAAGAGCCTGGACGCCCTCGGCTGGCCGCAGAACGGCTGGGCCATCGACGCCGCCGGCGTCGACGGCGGACTGCAGCTCGGCATTGTGTGGGCCGCTTCTCAGGGACGCCCGCTGGTGCTGCCGATCCGGATCGCGCGTGTTGTTCTGCACCGGGCGTTCGGAGACGGCACGATCGGACGTTGTCGGTTGGCCGCACACCCGGTCAACGACAAGCGGGTCGACTTCGACATCGCGTACGAAACCTCCGACGGTGCGCTCATCGCAACGCTCGAGGGTGTCGAGTTCTACGCCGCGGGCGGCACCGCGGACACTCCGGCGTGAGCGGTTTCGAACCCGTCGCGATCGTCGGACGCAGCTGTGTGCTGCCCGGCGCAGCGACACCCGAGGAACTGTTCGACGCATCGCTGAGCGGACGCTGTCTGCTGGCCCCCACGCCACGCGACGCGTGGCGCGGGGTGGACCCGGCGAAGCTGCTGGCCAGTGACAAACCAGGGCTGCGCGTGTCGTCGGCGACCGGAGGTTATGTCGACACGACGTTCGACCTGAGTCAATTCGCCGCACGGATACCGGATTTCGACCAGCTCGATCCCATCGTGCCGTGGCTCGCTCAGTGCGCTCAGCAGGCGCTGGGCGGACCGCTCGCGGCGCCGCGCACCGGCCTGATCGTCGGCAATCTGTCGTACCCCAGCACCATGGGCACCGCCTTCGTCGAGGCGGTCTGGACGGGGGAGGGTAACGACGATCCGCGCAACCGGTTCTCGTCGGGGCTGCCCGTGCACCTGGTTGCAGGCGCGATGGAGATGAACGGTCCGGTGTTCGCGCTCGACGCGGCCTGCGCATCGTCGCTCTACGCCATCAAGCTCGCCTGCGACGCATTGCACGACGGCGATGCCGACGTGATGCTCGCCGGCGGTGTCAACGGATCGGATGACCTGTTCCTGCACCTGGGTTTCACCTCGCTGCAGGCGCTGAGCCCGACAGGGCAGTCCCGCCCGTTCCACGCGGAAGCCGACGGCCTGGTGCCGTCCCAAGGCGCCGCACTGGTGGCGCTGAAGCGGCTCTCCGACGCCGAGCGCGCCGGCGACACCATCCTCGGGGTGATCCTGGGCGTCGGGCTCTCGAACGACGGACGCCAGAGCGGCTTCCTGGCGCCGGCCGTGGGCGGTCAGACCCGTGCCATGAAGTCCGCGCTGGAGCAGGCAGGGCTAACCCCGGCCGACATCGACTACGTCGATTGTCACGCCACCGGCACCCCGCTGGGCGATGCCACCGAGCTGCAGAGCATCGCGGCCGCCTATGGTGACGTTCCACTGAAACTGGGTGCGCTGAAAGGCAACTTGGGCCACACCATCACGGTGTCCGGCGCGGCGAGTCTGGTGAATGTGCTCTCCGCCATGCAGGCGTCGACCATTCCGCCGACCGTGTGTGAGAAGCCGACCGACAAGCTCGGCGATACGCCGTTCACCTTGGTGACCACCCCCACGGCGTGGGATGGCCCGGTCAAACGCGCGGCGGTCAGCAACTTCGGGTTCGGCGGCAACAACGCCCACCTGATCGTCGAGAACTACCGGGGGCCACAACCTTCGGCGACCCGGCAGCAGCCCCCGACCGACGAGATCGTGATCTGCGGAATGGGTGTGGTCACCGGTGACGCAGGTGACGCCGAGGCATTCCGTCGCCGGGTGTTCGGTCCGGAGGCGCAACCCACCCCGCTCGACAGCGTCGTGCTGGACCTTGCCGGGCTCGGTTTCCCGCCCAACGAACTCGCGGGCAGCCTCAGTCAGCAAACCGTCATGCTGGCGGCGGCCGGGCAGGCGCTCGACGGTGTCGTCACCGATCCGGAGCGAACCGGGGTGTTCGTCGGTATGGGCTGCGACGCCATGATCGCGCGGCAACGGCTGCGGGTGCTCAACACCGACAACGAACGGTGGCTGGAGGCCAATGCGCAGGCGGCCCCCAGACTGACGGCCGACGGTGTGGTGGGAACCATGCCGAACATTCCCGCCAATCGCATCCACGCGCAGCGCGACTTCCGCGGATTCGGATTCACCGTGTCCACCGAAGAACTGTCCGCGATCACCGCGCTGCAGATCGGTATTCGCGCGCTGCGTCATCGCGAACTCGACACCGTCGTCGCCGGTGCGGTCGACATGTGTTGTGAGCCAGCCCATTCCAAGGCGGCAGATGCACTCGACGCCGACACCAGTGTGGGACACGGCGATGCCGCGGTGGCCTTCGTGCTCAAGCGGCGCGCGGACGCCGAAGCGGCCGGTGACGAGATCATCGCCGTCATCGACACCGACGACGAACCGCTCGAAACGGACCCGAACTTCGCGGTCGGCCGGATCGGCCGCACCCATGCGGCCAGCGCCGCCGTGGAGATCGCGGCCCGCGCCGAGGCAGTCCGGGCCCGGGTTCGGGTGGACCAGGCCGGGGCGCAACCGGCGCCGGGCGGAACCTCGGCCGCGGTGTGGGTGGAGGCGCTGGGCGGCCACGCCGACGGCATCACGGTGTCCGCCGCGGACGGTGCGTCCAAGCCGTTGGCGGTTGGCGTCATTCCGGTTTCGCAACGCTATGCCGGCGACAGCCGGGCCGACCTGCTGGGGCGGATGCAGCGTGGCGAACCGGGTGGAGCCGGGCCGGTGCGGTGTTCACTGGTTGGCGACAGCGAGGCCACGGTGGACAAGCTGCGGCAGCAGGCTGTCCAGCGCCTGGAACGTGGCGAGGTACCGGTGATTCCCGGCATCGCATATGCCGAGGAACCGATGGCCGGCGAACTGGCGTTCACGTTCACCGGTGCGGCCGCGGCGTACCCGGGTGCCGGGCGCGATCTGTTGTTCGCGTGGCCGGAGATCGGTGACGCACTCACCCAACGTTTCTCGGGGGTGGGCGATCTGGCGCGCGCGCTGCACGGCGCCGGGATCACCACTCTGGACCCGCGTACTCAACTGACCGGCTGCGCCCTGGTCTGCCAGTCGCAGGCCGAATTCTCCCGCAATGTGTTGGGTCTCAAACCCGTTGCAGCGATCGGTCTTTCGTCAGGTGAGACCAACTCACTAATGGCATTCGGGGTCTGGAGCGACCTCGAGCCGATGCTCGACGAGATCGAGGCGTCGGGCATGTACGGCGACGAGCTGACCGGCGAATGCCGGGTGGCGGCCGCCGACTGGGGGCTGGGTGACCGGCCGGCTCCATGGGAGTGCTGGCGGATCACCGCACCGCGGACGTTGGTCGACGCGGCGCTCGCCGTCGAACCGCACGCCTACATGACGATCGTGCAGGCACCGGACGATTGCGTCATCGGTGGGGATCCCGCGGCGTGCCGTCGGGTGATCGACGCGGTTCCCGGCGCCACCGCGATCCCGCTGGGTCTGGACATGGTGATCCACTGCGAAGCGATGGCGCCGTTCGCCGACACCTGGCGAAACATCCACACCCGGGAAACCCACGAAGTCCCCGACATTCGCTTCTACACCAACGCGGTCAACCGGGCCTACGTGCCGACCCGTGAGGCGGCCGCCGAGGCGATCACCCGCCAGGCGCTGGAGCCGATCGACTTCCCCGCAACCATTCTGCAAGCCTGGGAGGACGGCGTCCGGATCTTCGTCGAGCACGGTCCACGCAATATTCTGACCGCCGCGGTCGCCAAGATCCTGGGCGACCGGCCGCATCTGGCTGTCGCGCTGGACCCGCAGGAACGGCGCGGGTTGCGTGCCCTGGCCGAGAGCGTGTCCAAGCTGTGGGTGCACGGACTGCCCGTCGACATCGAGGCTTTCGAGTCGCGTATCCGGCAACTGCGCGAACAGCGGGGGCCGGCGTCGTCGGAGGGCACCCGCAAGCTGACCCTGGCCGCTCACTGGCCGGACATCGTCTCGGTTCCCGAGTCGCCCAAGACTGTTTCGCCTCCAGCACCACCCATGACTGTCTCGACGCCGGCGGCGTCCAGAAACGGAAGTACACCCATGCCTGATGTGCGAAGTGTTCAAGTCATGCCACCCGCGCCCGCGCAACTCGCGCCGCTGGTGGTGGCCCAGGACCTCGTCGTGCATACCGTCGCGGAGACAAGCACTGTCGTGGCCCGCCCTGTCGTGCCTGCCACCCCGGCCGTCGCCACGCCCAGCGACCAGACTACGACGGCGTTGAACCTGGTTGCCTCGGTCAGCGACGCGCACACCGCGTTCCTGGAGCGGCAGGCAGAAGCACATTCGTCGTTCCTGAAGTCGCGCGGCGATCTCCTCGCGCTGGTATCGGGGCGGCGGGGATCGATTACCACCGTCGCGACGAGCGCGGCTGCGGTCTTCGCGCCCGCGCCGACACCCGCTCCCGCGGCGAGCGCGCCGGTGATGCCCGCGCCGAGTGCACCGCCTCCGCCGCCGCCGGCACCCCCGGCGCCACCGGTCACCGTGACACCGGCCGCACCGCCCGCACCGGCCGTGCCGACGTCTTCGCCGAGCACGCGGCCGACGGCAGCCAAGGAACCGCTGTGGACCCGTGCTCAGCTGGAAATCCTTGCCGGCGGCAAGGTCTCGGAGGTCATGGGACCGAAGTTTGCCGAGTACGACCAGTACGAGCGGCTGGTGCGGATGCCGGAGCCGCCGCTGCTGCTGGCCGACCGGGTGATGAGCATCGAGGGTGAGCCGGGAACGATGGGCACTGGCACAATCGTCACCGAGACCGACGTCGACCCCGACGCCTGGTACATCCACAACGGCCGCATGTCGCCCGGTGTCGTGATCGAGAGCGGGCAAGCGGATCTGCTGCTCGCGTCCTGGCTGGGCGCGGATTTCACCAACCGCAGCGAACGCGTCTACCGCCTGCTCGGCTGCGACCTGACGTTCATGGGTGAGCTGCCCAAGGGCGGCGACACGCTGCACTATGAGATCCACATCGACGGTCACGCGAAAACCGGTGATACGCGGTTGTTCTTCTTCCACTACGACTGCTACATCGGCGACCGGCTGATGATCTCGGTGCGCAACGGGCAGGCGGGATTCTTCTCCGACGCCGAGCTCGCCGAGTCAGACGGGGTGTTGTGGGACGCTGCCGACGACGCACCGCGTGACGGCGCGGTTCGCGATGAGCCCCCGGTTGTCACCCAGAAGCGGTCCTTCACCGCCGGCGACGTCGAGGCTTTCACCGAGGGTCACGCCTACCGGTGCTTCGGGCCCGGATTCGAACGGGCCGCCGCACACACCCGCACGCCCTCGCTGCCGAAGGGCAAACTGCGGCTGATCGACGAGATCGCTGAATTCGATCCCAACGGCGGGCCGTGGGGCCGTGGGTATCTGCGCGCCACCGCCGCGGTCCCCAAGGACATGTGGTTCTACGACGGTCATTTCAAAAACGATCCGTGCATGCCCGGCACACTGATGGCCGACGCCGCCACCCAAGCGCTGTCGTTCGCGATGGCGGCCTACGGGTTCTCCGTAGAACGCGACGGGTGGCGATTCGAACCCGTCCCGGATGACATGGCCCGCTTCGTCTGCCGTGGACAGGTGACCCCGGACGCCGACCATATGCTCGACTACGAGGTGTTCATCGAAGAGATCATCGACGGCCCCACGCCGACGGTCTTCGCCGCGCTGCTTTGCCGCAGTGACGGTTTCAAGGTATTCCACGCGCGGCGCTTCGGGATGCGCTTGGTCCCGGACTGGCCGATGCCGCCGGGTGCGCCCGGGCCGGTGCAGATCCTGGCCGGAACCAACGATGTTCGCGGTGACCAGGGCGCGCTTCTGGCCTGCGGGCGCGGGATGCCGTCGGATGCGTTCGGCGCCCTGTACGCGCCGTTCGACGGTACGAGGCGGGCGCCGCGTCTGCCGGACGAGCCGTACCACTTCATGTCCCGCGTGCTCAGTGTGTCCAGTCCGCCGGGAGTGCCGACCAAGGGCGGCACCGTCGTCGCGGAATACGATGTGCCAGAGGGTGAGTGGTATTTCGCCGACGCTCACGTCGACGCGGTGCCGATGCCGGTGCTCATCGAGATCCTGCTGCAGCCCTGCGGCTGGCTGTCGTCGTACAACGGGTTCGCCGCCAACCGCCCCGACGATGTGGTGTTCCGCAACCTCGACGGCGGCGACGTCGTCCAGCATCGGCCGGCCCGAGTCGGCACGCTGCGGGTGACCTCGACGCTGGAGCGGTTCGCCGACGGCGCCGGGTCGACGATCGTCTTCTTCGACGTGGTCTGCACCCAGAACGACGAAGTCGTCATGACGATGAAGACGGCATTCGGGTTCTTCAGTCCCGAAGCGCTCAAGACCCAAGTCGGGCTGCGGATGAAACCCGGAGTACTGGAGGCACTTTCCGAACCGGCTCCGGTCGAACTGCCGTACCGGGCGCCGGAGCTCGACGGCGCACCTTGGTTGGACCAGGGCCGGCTTCAAGTGCTCGACCGGGTGAAGTTCTGGCCAGGCGGGGGAGAAGCCGGTCTGGGGCGACTGGTCGCCGAGTATGACGTCACCCCGGAGGCGTGGTTCTTCAAGGCCCACTTCTTCCAGGATCCGGTGCAGCCGGGTTCGCTGGGCTTGGAAGCCATGCAGCAGGCGGCCCGCGCGGCGGTCCGACTGGCCGGGTTGGCCGGCGCGGGTGACGAATTCGAGTTCGAGCCCGTCGCTTTGGACCAAATGTTCAGCTGGAAGTTCCGCGGTCAGGTGACCCCGACCAACAAGCGCACCAAGTCCGAGATCGAGATTCTGTCGACCCAGAGCGACGATCGTGGCGTGCTCGCGGTGTTCGACGGCCGGTTCTGGTGTGACGACCTGTGCATCTACGAGACCCGCGGGATGGGCGTTCGCGTCATCCGACGGATGTCATGAAGGGCATCATCCTGGCGGGTGGTTCCGGAACCCGCCTGCACCCGATCACCCTTGGCGTGTCGAAGCAGTTGATCCCGGTGTACGACAAGCCGATGGCGTATTACCCGCTGTCGACGCTGATGCTGGCGGGGATCCGCGACATCCTGGTGATCACCACCCCGCACGATGCGGAGAGTTTTGAACGGCTGCTCGGGGACGGATCCCGGTTCGGCATCTCGCTCACGTTCGCACAACAGCCGTCCCCGGATGGACTCGCGCAGGCGTTCACCATCGGTGCGGACTTCATCGGCAACGACAAGGTCGCCCTGATCCTGGGTGACAACCTGCTGTACGGCCCCGGACTGGGCACCCAGCTCAAGTGTTTCTCCGACGTCGACGGCGGCCAGATCTTCGCCTACTGGGTGGCCGAGCCCTCGGCCTACGGTGTGGTCGAATTCGATCCCAGCGGAGTGGTGGTGTCGCTGGAGGAGAAGCCGAAACAACCTCGAAGCAATTTCGCGGTCCCCGGGTTGTACTTCTACGACAACGACGTGGTGCAGATTGCCCGGGACCTCTCGCCGAGTGATCGCGGTGAGTACGAGATCACCGACGTCAACCGGGAGTATTTGGAGCAGGGCCGGTTACGGGTGCAGGTGCTGCCCCGCGGGACGGCGTGGCTGGATACCGGGACCTTCGATCAGATGACCGACGCGGCGGATTTTGTTCGCACGATGGAGCGTCGGACCGGTTTGAAGATCGGCGTTCCAGAGGAGATCGCGTGGCGGCAAGGCTTTCTCACCGATGACGAACTGCGTGAGCGCGCCGAGATGCTGGTGAAGTCGGGGTACGGCTCGTACCTGTTGGATCTGCTGGAAAGGGGTCTGTAGTGGCGCAGCTTCTGGTCACCGGAGGCGCCGGCTTCATCGGATCCAACTTTGTGCATTACGCCGTCGAGCACACCGACCATCACATCACCGTGCTGGACAAACTCACCTATGCCGGGAATCGGGAGTCGTTGGCCGGCCTGCCCGAGAATCGGGTCAGCTTCGTCCACGGTGATGTCGCCAACACCGAGCTCGTCGACAAGTTGGTGGCCGGGGCCGACAGCGTCGTGCATTACGCCGCGGAAACGCATAACGACAATTCACTGGACGACCCGGAACCGTTCCTGCACACCAACTTGATCGGGACGTTCACTCTGCTGGAAGCGGTCCGCAAGTATGGCGTCCGGTATCACCACATCTCGACCGATGAGGTGTACGGCGACCTGGCGCTCGACGATCCGGGCCGGTTCACCGAAGCCAGCCCGTACAACCCTTCGTCGCCGTATTCGTCGACCAAGGCCGGCAGCGATCTGTTGGTGCGGGCGTGGATGCGTTCCTACGGTGTGCAGGCGACGATCTCGAACTGCTCCAACAACTATGGCCCGTATCAGCATGTGGAGAAGTTCATTCCCCGTCAGATCACCAACGTGCTGCGGGGGACACGCCCCAAGTTGTACGGGGAGGGGTTGAACGTGCGCGATTGGATCCACGCCGATGATCACTCCTCGGCAGTGTTGCAGATTCTGGAAGACGGCCGGATCGGGGAGACATACCTGATCGGCGCCAATGGCGAGAAGGACAACAAGACCGTCGTCGAGCTGATCCTGACGATCATGGGCCAGCCGGCCGATGCCTACGAGAATGTGCCGGACCGGACCGGTCACGACCTGCGGTACGCGATCGATGCGACCAAGCTGCGTGATGAGCTCGGCTGGCGGCCGCGATATCCTGACTTCGAGCACGGGCTGGCCGCGACGATCGACTGGTATCGCGACAACGAAAGCTGGTGGGCGCCCGCCAAAGACGCCACCGAAGCTTTCTACGCCAGACTCGGGCAATGACAGGGGAGCGCACGCAATGACGGAGCTTGGAAAACCACTCCGCGCAACGGAGACGGCGATTCCCGGGTTGGTCATCTGGGACCTGCCTGTTCATGGTGACAATCGCGGCTGGTTCAAGGAGAACTGGCAGCGCGAGAAGATGGTTGCTGCCGGGATGACCGACTTCGGGCCGGTGCAGAACAACGTCTCATTCAACTCGTCGGCCGGCACCACCCGTGGCATTCACGCCGAACCGTGGGACAAGTACATCTCGGTTACTACTGGCCGGATCTTCGGCGCGTGGGTCGACCTGCGCGACGGGCCGACGTTCGGGGCCGTTGTCACCGCGGAAGTCGACCCGTCTCGGGCCGTCTTCGTACCCCAGGGTGTGGGCAACGGATTCCAGACCCTGGAGCCGAACACCGCCTACACCTACCTGGTCAACGACCACTACTCGCCGGATGGTGTTTACACCTCGCTGAATCCCGCCGACGTGACCGTCGCGATCGACTGGCCGATCCCGCTGGATCAGGCCGAGCTGTCCGCCAAGGACCGGGCCCAGGGTCCGCTGTCGGACGTCGTGCCCGTCAAGCCGCGCAAGATCTTGGTAATCGGCTGCGGTGGCCAACTCGGCCGCGCCCTGCAAACGGCGTATGAGGGCGTGTCACACGTCGAGTACGTCGACCTTCCCGAGTTCGATCTCACCAGTGCGGATTTCGTTTCGGCCCGCTCGTGGCGTGAGTACGACACGATCGTCAACGCGGCGGCCTTCACCGCCGTCGACGTGGCCGAGACCCCGGAAGGGCGGGCCGCTGCCTGGGCCGCCAACGTCACCGGTGTCGCCAATCTGGCACGGGTCGCGGCGGCGCACCGGCTGACCGTTGTACACGTGTCGACGGACTATGTGTTCGACGGCACCGCGACCCGGCCCTATCGCGAAGATGATCCGATGGCTCCGCTCGGCGTCTACGGACAGACCAAGGCCGCTGGTGATCAGATCATCGGAACACTGGACCGGCACTACATCCTGCGCACCTCCTGGGTGATCGGTGACGGGCGAAACTTCGTGCGCACCATGCTTTCTCTTGCCGAACGCGGTGTTGATCCGTCGGTGGTCGACGATCAGGTCGGCCGGCTGACGTTCACTTCGGAGCTGGCCCGGGCGATCCGGCATCTCCTCGAGACCCGCGCGCCCCACGGGACGTACAACGTGACGGGCAACGGGAAGGTCACCTCGTGGGCCGATGTGGCGCGACGCACCTTCGAACTCGCGGGCCACGACCCGAACCGGGTGAGCGGAGTGTCCACCGCGGAGTACTTCAGCACGGCGACGAATCCGGTGTCGCCGCGCCCGGCCAGCGGAGTCCTGGATCTGACGAAGATCGAGTCCACCGGGTTCGTGCCCGCCGATGCCGACGAGAGCCTGCAGAACTATGTTCGGCTGGAGACCCGGGCTGCGTCGAGCGCCGGGTAGGCCGCGAACTAGACTGTCGCTCTTGGGATTTCGGCCGTGACGGGTTCGTCGTCCTCGCGCGGCAGCATGTAGGCCCGCGTCGACGCACGAGTTCCCTGCGACCGGAGCATGAAGCTGGCCGGACGCGGACGAACCCGCTGTGGCCACCAGAACCACCGGCCGAGCAGCACGGCGATCGTCGGCGTCATGAACGACCGCACCACCAGGGTGTCGAACAGCAGGCCGAGGCCGACAGTGGTACCGACCTGACCGATGATCTGCAGATCGCTGGCGACCATCGCGGCCATGGTGAACGCGAACACCAGGCCGGCGTTGGTCACCACCTTGCCGGTGCCGCCCATGGCCCTGATGATGCCGGTGTTGATACCCGCGGACAATTCTTCTTTTATTCGGGATACCAGCAGCAGGTTGTAGTCCGAGCCCACCGCCAACAGCACGATCACCGACATCGGCAGCACCATCCAATGCAGTTTGATGCCCAGGATGTATTGCCAGAGCAGCACCGAGAGCCCAAACGAAGCGCCCAGCGACAGTGCAACCGTGCCAACGATCACTAGGGCTGCGATCAGGCTGCGGGTGATGATCAGCATGATGATGAAGATCAGGCAGAGCGCGCCGACCGCCGCGATCCAGAGGTCGTATTTGGAGCCGTCGCTGAAGTCTTTGAACGTCGCTGCGGTGCCGGCGATCGAGATCTTGGCGCCCTGCAACGGTGTGGTCTTGAGGGCTTCCTCGGCGGCCGTTCGTATCTGGGAGATGCTCGCGATGCCGGCCGGGGACGCCGGGTCGTCCTTGTGGGAGATGATGAATCGCGCGGATTTGCCGTCGGGGGACAGGTAGGCGCTCATCGCCCGCTGAAAATCCGGATTTTGGAAAACCTCAGGCGGCAGATAGAAGGAATCATCGTCCTGCGCGGCGTCGAAAGCCTGCCCCATGGCGCCGGTGTCGGCGTTTGAGTCGTCCAACACGCCGAACGTGCCGGACATGGTGCTGTGCATTTTCAGCATCATGTCCCGCATGCCCTCCATGATCGTGATCATCTGCGGGATCTGTTGAAGGAGCTGGGGCATCAGTTCGTCCAATGCGCCAAACTGGACGAGCATCTCTTTCATCTTGTCATTAATCTGGCTGATGCCATCGATCGCTTCGAAAATCGATCGTATCGACCAGCAGATCGGAATGTCATAGCAGTGCGGTTCCCAGTACAGGTAAGCACGGATTGGCCTGAAGAAGTCGTCGAAGTCAGCCGCGCTGCCCATGAGCAATTTGACTACTTGGGACATTTCTGTAGTCGTGACGAACGAGTCGTGCGTAATGGCGTTGAGTTGCTTTTGCAATTCATACATGCGCTTCATCAACGCGATTTGTCTGTCGAGCATTTTGACCTGCTTGAGCAGGTCGTCCACGCGGGCCTTCATGAACTTCAGACTGCTCTGCATGCCCGCGTTCTGCATATCCATCAGGAACGGGATGGAGGTGTGCTCGATCGGCGTTCCTTCGGGGCGGGTTATTCCCTGCACCCGGGAGAACGCTGGATCACCAGCACCTGGCGCTCAGCGAGATTCATCGGGTCACCGGGCAGGACCATCTGTTCGACACGTTCTTCGTCTACGAGAACTATCCGATCGACGCTGCGAAGCTCTCCGGCACCGACGGACTGGCAGTGACGGAGTTCGCACACCACGAGACCAACCACTATCCGCTGTCGGTCCAGGCCATCCCGGGTGACGAGCTGACCCTTCGGATCGAGTACGACACCGACGTCTTCGACACGGCCGGCATCGACGCCTTGAGCGCGCGACTGCAACGCGTTCTGGCGGAGATGATCGCCGACCCTGGTCGGCCGATGTTCCGGCTGGACCTGCTCGACGACTGCGAGCACGTCCGACTGGACGAGTGGAGCAACCGGGCGGTGCTGACTCGGCCTGCGCCGGTGTCGCTCACGATTCCCGCGCTGTTCGCCGCCCAGGTGGAGCGTGATCCAAAGGCGACGGCACTGAGTCACGGCGGCCGTTCGTGGACGTACCGCGAGCTGGACGATGCTGCCAACCGGTTCGCACATCTGTTGGCGGGCAGGGGTATTGGGCCGGGTCAGCGGGTGGCGATGGTATTGCCGCGCTCCGCCGAGGCGATCGTGTCGATCCTGGCCGTGCTCAAGACCGGTGCGGCATACGTTCCGATCGACCCGGCCGCGCCGTCGGCCCGTATGCATCTGGTACTCGCTGATGCCGAACCCGCGGTCGTGATCACCATCCCCGCGCTGGCCGACCGGCTGGCCGGGCAGAACCTGCCGGTCATCGATGTGAACGATCCCGCCGTCCAGAGTCAACCCAGCACCGCGCTACCCGGGCCTGCCCCCGACGACATCGCCTACCTGATCTATACCTCGGGCACCACCGGTATCCCCAAAGGTGTTGCCATCGACCACCGCAACGTCGCCCAGTTGATGGACTCGCTGCAGGCCGCCCCCCTGCCGTCGCCACGAGTGTGGTCGCAGTGCCGTTCCTACGGCTTCGACGTCTCGGTCCAAGAGATCTTCGGTGCGCTGATCGGCGGCGGTCGGTTGGTCATCGTGCCCGAGTCGGTGGCCCGCGCGCCGGAAGATCTTCAGGGCCTTCTGGTTTCCGAGGGCGTCAGTGTGTTCAGCACCACGCCGTCCGAGGTGGGAATGCTGTCGCCCGATATCCTCGAGTCGGTGGCGTTGATCATCGGCGCCGAGGCCTGCCCGACCACGTTGATGGACCAGTGGGCACCCGGGCGCGTGATGATCAATGCCTACGGTCCCACCGAGACGACGGTCGACGTCGCCCTCAGTTCGCCGCTGACAGCGGGTTCCGGTGCCGTTCCGATCGGGCCACCGATTTCCGGGGCCGCATTGTTCGTGCTCGACGGATGGCTGCGGCCCGTGCCGCCGGGCGCGGTCGGCGAGTTGTACGTCGCCGGCCACGGCGTCGGCGTCGGGTACGTGGGACGCGCCGGACTGACGGGTTCCCGTTTCGTGGCCTGCCCGTTCGGTGGGCCGGGTGACCGGATGTATCGCACCGGGGATCTGGTGTGGTGGGGCGCCGACGGCCAGTTGCGGTATGTGGGGCGTGCCGACGAGCAGGTGAAGATCCGTGGATATCGCATCGAACTCGGTGAAATCCGGTCAGTTCTGGCCGATTTGGACGGCGTCGAGCAGGCCGTGGTGATCGTCCGGGAGGACCGGCCCGGCGAGAAGCGGCTGGTCGGGTACGTCACGGGTACCGCTGATGTCTCCGCCGCCCGCGCGGCGATGGCCGAGCGACTCCCCGACTACATGGTCCCGGCTGCAATTGTGGCGATCGACGCGCTGCCGCTCACCGTCAACGGCAAGCTCGACCGGCGCGCCCTTCCTGCACCGGAGTTCTCCGACGCCGACTCCTATCGGGCGCCGACCACCGCGGTCGAGGAGACCCTGGCCGGCATCTACGCCACGGTCCTGGGTGTGCAGCGCGTCGGCGTGGACGACTCGTTTTTCAACCTCGGCGGGGATTCGCTGTCGGCGATGCGGCTGATCGCTTCCGTGAATGCCGCTGTGAACAGCCGCCTTTCGGTGCGAGCCCTGTTCGATGCGCCGACCGTCGCTCAGCTGGCGGCCCGTATCTCTGAGGCAGCGACCCCGAGGGAGAAACCAGCGGGAGTCCCGGCGGCCCCAGTTCCCGTCGTCGCGACGTCCAGCTCCGGCGGCGGTTTGCGGATAGCTGATGTCCTGCCGCTGACTCCGCTGCAGCAGGGGTTGTTCTTTCACGCCAGTGCAGCATCGGCTGGCGATGATGTGTATGCGGTGCAGTTGTATGTCGGTCTGAGCGGTCCGTTGGACCCGGAACGGTTGCATGACGCCCTACAGTCCGTGGTGGCTCGGCATCCGAATCTGGCGGCCCGGTTTTCGCAGAAGTTCGCCGAGCCGGTGCAGGTGATTCCGGCTGATCCGGTGGTGCCATGGCAGTATTTCGAGCTCGATGCTGCCGGCCTCGATGCCGAGGGGCAGATAGCTCAGATCTGCGCGGCTGAGCGTATTGCTGTGTGCGAGTTGGGTAATGAGCCGGTGTTCCGCGCTGTGTTGATCCGGACCGCGGCCGACCAGTATCAGTTCGTACTCACCAACCACCACATTGTTTTGGATGGATGGTCACTGCCGATCCTGTTGGGGGAGGTGTTCGCCAGCTACTACGGACAGCGGCTGGCGCCGGCCCCGCCCTATCGGCGCTTCGTTACCTGGCTGGCCGGCCGTGACCTCGATGCGGCTCGGGCGGCGTGGGGTGCGGTGCTGATCGGGTTCGATACCCCGACGCTGGTCGGTACCGCGGGGCGAGAGCCCGGCGGCCGCGACATCGCGTCATTCCACTTGTCCGAGGAGACCACCCGGGCGCTGGGTGAGCTCGCGCGCTCCTGCCACACGACAGTCAGCACCGTGTTGCAGGCTGCCTACGCCCGGGTGTTGATGTTGCTGACCGGCCAGCGTGACGTCGCCTTCGGCACCACGGTCTCGGGCCGCCCCGACGAGATGTTGGGTGCCGAGGCGATGGTGGGTCTGCTGATCAACACCGTGCCGGCGCGGTGCCGCATCACTGCGGCGACCACGACCGCCGACCTGCTCGACCAGTTGCAGAGCGATCACGCGCACACGCTGGATCATCAGCACCTCGCGTTGAGCGAGATCCATCGCGTCGCCGGCCATGACCAGCTCTTCGACACGTTCTTTGTCTACGAGAATTACCCTATCGACGCGGCCAGGTTGTCGGGCGGCGATGGGTTGTCCGTCACGAACTTCTCCCATCACGAAACAAACCACTATCCGCTGTCGGTGCAGGCCATCCCGGGCGATGAGCTGACACTGCGTGTCGAGTACGACACTGCGGTGTTCGACGCGGCCGCCATCGAATCATTGATCGAGCGACTCAAGCATGTTGTGGCCGCGATGATCGCCGATCCGGGCCTGCCGCTGTCGGCGATCGACGTACTGGATGCTGCGGAACGCGACCGGCTCGCGGTATGGGGCAACCGGGATGGGCTCACCGAGCAGCTGAGCGCACCGGTGTCGATTCCAACGCTGTTCGCGGTGCAGGTGGCCCGAGTCCCCGATGCGGTGGCGCTCAGCTACGGCGAGCAGGCATGGACCTATCGCCGGCTCGACGAGACATCGAACCGGTTGGCGAACCTGCTGGCGGCGCGCGGCGCGGGCCCCGGCCGGCGGGTGGCGCTGCTGCTGCCGCGGTCGGCCGACGCGATCGTCGCCATCCTGGCCGTCCTGAAGACCGGCGCGACCTACATCGCCATCGATCCGGCGGTTCCGGAGGCGCGCATGCAATTCGTGCTCGACGATGCCGCCCCCGTCGCCGCGATCACCAATTCCGAGCTGCGCCAACGCCTTGACGGGCGCGACATGCTGATCGTCGACTTCAGCAATCCTGTCGTCGACGACCAACCCGCGACCGCGGTGCCAGGGCCGGAACCGGACGACATCGCGTACATCATCTACACATCGGGCACCACGGGAACACCCAAGGGCGTACCGATTCCGCACCAGAACGTCACCCGACTGCTGGAGGCGCTGGCCGCCGACATGGCTCTGGCGGATCAGGTGTGGACCCAATGCCATTCCCTGGCATTCGACTTCTCCGTGTGGGAGATCTGGGGTCCGTTGCTCTATGGCGGCCGGGTGGTGGTGGTGCCGGACGCGGTGGTCCGTTCGCCGGAGGATTTTCACGCCCTGCTGGTCTCCGAGCGGGTCGAGGTCCTGAGTCAAACGCCATCGGCGTTCTATGCACTGCAGAGCGTCGACTCGCCCGCAGCCGACGACCTGGCGCTCAAAGCCGTGGTGTTCGGTGGCGAAGCGCTTGAACCGCAACGACTTCGGACCTGGCTGCAGAATCACCCGGGATCACCGCGGATGATCAACATGTACGGCATCACCGAGACCACCGTGCACGCGTCGTTCCGGGAGATCACCTCGGCCGACACCGACAGCGCGGTCAGCCCGATCGGGCGGCCGCTGGCCAATCTGGGCTTCTTCGTGCTCGACAATTGGCTGCAGCCCGTCTCCGCCGGCGTGGTCGGCGAACTGTACGTGGCCGGCTCGGGGCTGGCCTACGGCTATGTCGGCCGGGCCGGCTTGGCGGCAACCCGGTTTGTGGCCTGCCCGTTCGGGGCGCCGGGCGCGCGAATGTATCGCACCGGCGACCTGGTGCGGTGGACCGCAGCCGGTGAACTCGAGTACGTGGGCCGCGCCGACGAGCAGGTCAAGATCCGCGGGTACCGGATCGAGCTCGGCGAGATCCAGTCCGTCCTCGGCGACGTGGAGGGTGTCGAGCAAGCGGTCGTGATTGCCCGCGAAGACCGCCCCGGCGACAAGCGGCTGGTGGCCTACATCACCGGGTCGGCTGACCCGGCCGCGGTGCGTGCGACCGTGGCCGAGCGGCTGCCCGCCTACATGGTTCCGACCGCCGTCGTCACGATCGGCGCGTTGCCGCTGACGGTCAACGGCAAGCTCGACACGAAGTCGTTGCCCGCGCCGGAGTATCAGGCTGTCGATTCTTACCGGGCCCCCGGCGACGCGGTCGAAGAAATCCTGGCGGGCATCTATGCCCAGGTCCTCGGCCTGGAGCAGGTCGGGGTCGACGACTCGTTCTTCAACCTCGGCGGTGACTCGCTGTCAGCGATGCGGCTGATCGCTGCAGTCAACAGCGCTGTGAAAGCGAATCTTTCGGTGCGAGCGTTGTTCGAGGCCCCCTCCGTCAGTCAGTTGGCGACTTCGATCAGTGGACAAGACGGCCGTCCGAAACAAACGGTAACGGGGGATGCGCCGACAGCTGTCGTGGCCACGAGCGTCTCAGCAGGCTCCAGTGGCCCTATGCGGATAGCCGATGTTCTGCCATTGACTCCGTTGCAGCAGGGGTTGTTTTTTCACGCCAGCGCGGCGACGCGTGGCAATGATGCGTATGCAGTGCAGTTGTATGTGAGTTTGAGTGGTCCATTGGACGCTGAGCGGTTGCAGACTGCGGTGCAGGCGGTGGTGGCGCGGCATCCGAATCTGGCGGCCCGGTTCTCGCAGAAGTTCGCCGAGCCGGTGCAGGTGATTCCGTCTGATCCGGTGTTGCCATGGCATTACTTCGAGTTCGACGCTGTCGGTGCCGGCCTGGAGGGTCAGATCGCGCAGGTGTGCAAGGCTGAGCGTCTTGCGGTGTGCGAGTTGGGGAATGAGCCGGCATTCCGGGCCGCCTTGATCCGGACCGGAGCCGATCAGTACCGGTTTGTGTTGACCAACCATCACATCGTGCTGGATGGGTGGTCGTTGCCGATTCTGTTGGGCGAAGTATTTGCAAGCTATTACGGCCAGCGGATGCCACCGGCTGCGCCGTATCGGCGGTTCGTGACTTGGCTGGCCGGTCGTGATGTGGACGCCGCTCGGGCCGCGTGGGGTACCGTGCTGGCCGATTTTGAGACCCCGACGCTTGTCGGACCGGCTGGGCAGGTGGAGTTCGGCGTTCGTGACATCGCCTCGTTCTCGATATCCGAGCAGACTACGAAATCTCTTGGCGAGTTGGCCCGTTCGTGCCAAACGACGATCAATACGGTGTTGCAGGGCGCCTACGCACGGGTATTGATGTCACTGACGGGACATAGCGACGTCGCGTTCGGCACCACGGTGTCAGGCCGTCCCGATGAGGTTTTGGGCGCCGACTCGATGGTGGGTCTGTTGATCAACACGGTGCCGGTTCGGGTCAGGATCGACGCATCGGTCACGACCACGGATGTCTTGGGTCAGCTGCAGAAGGACCATGCTCTGACGCTGGACCATCAGCACTTAGCGCTCAGTGAGATTCATCGGGCTGCCGGACAGAACTACCTGTTCGACACGTTCTTCGTCTACGAGAATTATCCGATCGACGCGGCCACATTGGCGGGCAACGACGGCTTGGCGGTCACTGGATTCGCGCACCACGAAACAAACCACTATCCGCTGTCAGTGCAAGCCATCCCGGGCGATGAGCTGACATTCCGGGTCGAGTACGACACCACGGTGTTCGACGCGGCCGCCATCGAAACATTCGTCGAGCGACTCAAGCGTGTCTTGGTCGCGATGATCGCCGATCCGAACCGGCCGCTCTCGTCGATCGATGTACTCGACGACGCCGAGCGCGTGCGAGTGGAGCAACGTAGCAACCGAGACGCTCTTACAAGGCTCGTCCCCACCGGATCGATTCCGGCGTTATTCGCCGCACAGGTGGCCCGCGCTCCGGAGACGGTTGCGCTGACGTGTGGCGAGCGTTCACTCACCTACCAAGAGCTGGATAAAGCGACCAACCGATTCGCACATCTGTTGACTGGCAGGGGTATTGGTCCGGGTCAACGGGTGGCGCTGCTCGCGCCACGCTCAGCTGAGGCGATCGTGTCGATATTGGCGGTGCTCAAGACCGGGGCAGCATACGTTCCGATTGACCCGGCCTCGCCGTCTGCGCGCATGCAACTGATGCTCGACGACGCCGAGCCCGTCGCGGCGATCACTACTCCGGAGCTGGCCGAGCGCCTCGACGGCCTCCCGATCATCGACGTGTATGACCCCGCGGTAGCGAGCTACCCGAGCACTCCGCTACCGGGCCCCGCACCCGAGGACATCGCGTACCTCATCTACACCTCAGGCACCACCGGAGTCCCCAAGGGTGTGGCGATCACCCACCAGAACGTCACCCAGCTGCTGTCGGCGATGGACACCAAGATCGCTATGGCGGAGCAGGTCTGGTCGCTCTGGCATTCCCTGGCCTTCGACGTCTCGGTGTGCGAGATGTGGGGTGCGCTGCTGTATGGCGGACGACTGGTGGTGGTGCCTGAATCGGTGGCCCGCGCCCCGGAGGAATTCCATGCGCTGCTGGCAGCAGAGCAGGTCAGTGTGCTGTCCCAGACGCCGTCGGCGTTCTACGCGTTGCAGACCGCCGATGCGCTGCGGCCCGAGCTCGGACGTGAGCTCAATCTGCACGCGGTGATCTTCTCCGGCGAAGCCCTTGAGCCACAACGTCTTCGAACGTGGCTGGCCAACCACCCGGACTCGCCACGCCTGCTCAACCTGTACGGCACCACCGAGACAGCCGTGCACGCATCGTTCCGCGAGATCGTGCAAGCGGATATCGCGGGCGAATCCGATGTGAGCCCGGTCGGCGGGCCGTTGGCCGACCTGGCGTTCTTCGTCCTGGACCAGTGGTTGAAACCGGTTCCGGACGGTGTGGTCGGTGATCTGTACGTGGCCGGACCGCAGGCTGGTCTGGGCTATTGGCGTCGCCCGGGATTGACATCGTCACGCTTCGTCGCATGCCCGTTCGGGCCCCCGGGGCAACGGATGTACCGCACCGGCGATCTTGTGTCGTGGGGCGCTGACGGCGAGCTGCGGTACCTGGGCCGCGCCGACGAACAGGTCAAGATTCGCGGCTATCGCATCGAGCTCGGCGAAGTCCGGGCCGCACTCGCCGCGCTGGACGGGGTCGAGCAGGCGGTCGTGATCGCCCGCGAGGACCAGCCGGGAGAGAAGCGACTGGTCGGTTACATCACCGGCGCAGCGGATCCCGTCGCCGTGCGCACGGCGTTGGCCACGCGCATTCCCGAGTACATGGTTCCGGCCGCGATCATGGTCATCGACGCGTTGCCGCTGACTGTCAACGGCAAACTTGACCTGAGGGCTCTGCCAGCCCCGGAGTTCGCCGACTCCGATTCCTACCGCGCGCCCACGACCGCTGTTGAGGAAATCCTGGTTGGGATCTATCTCAACGTACTGGGTGTCCAGCGAGTCGGAGTGGACCACTCGTTCTTCGATCTGGGCGGGGACTCGTTGTCGGCGATGCGCCTCATTGCCGCGGTCAACACCGGGATGAACACCCAGCTGTCCGTGCGGACGTTGTTCGAGGCGCCGTCGGTCGCGCAGTTGGCGCTACGGATCGGTGCCGAGGAAGATCGACTCAAGCCCCTGGTGCCCATGGAGCGCCCCGAGGCGATCCCATTGTCGTTCTCGCAGAACCGATTGTGGTTCCTCGATCAATTGCAAGGACCCTCACCGACCTACAACATGGCCGTCGGTTTGCGACTGCGCGGCCACCTGAACGTGGAGGCGTTGGGCGCGGCCCTGACCGATGTGGTCGGCCGCCACGAGAGCCTGCGCACGATATTCGCCGCACCCGACGGGGTGCCACGCCAGGTGGTGGTGTCTTCGAAGCAGGCCGACTTCGGCTGGGCCGTCGTCGACGCATCCGATTGGACGCCCGCCCAACTGGATGAGGCTGTCAGTGCGGTCGCACTGCACGCGTTCGATCTGGCTGTCGAGATCCCCATGCAGGCACGGCTGTTTCGGGTCAGTGACAGCGAGCATGTGGTGGTGGCTGTGGCGCACCACATCGCCGCCGACGGCTTGTCGATGGGCCCGATGGTGCGTGATCTGGGTGTGGCCTACGTCTGCCGGAGCGCGGGCATGAACCCGATGTGGACCGACCTTCCGGTTCAGTATGTCGATTACACGCTCTGGCAGCGCGCACAGTTCGGTGACCTTGACGACGGCAACAGCCTGATCAATGCCCAGTTGGCCTACTGGCAAGATGCGTTGGCCGGCATGCCCGATCGGCTGCAGCTGCCGACCGACCGGCCGTATCCGCCGGTGGCCGATCAGCGCGGTGCCACCACGTCGTGGCGATGGCCCGTGGAATTGCAAGAGCGGATCACCCAGGTGGCCCGCGAGCACAATGCGACCAGCTTCATGCTGGTCCAGGCCGCCCTGGCGTTACTGCTGGGCAAACTCAGCGCGAGCACCGATGTGGCGGTGGGTTTCCCGATCGGTGGCCGGCGCGATCCCGCCCTCGACGACCTGATCGGATTCTTTGTCAACACCTTGGTGTTACGCGTCGACGTCGGCGGTGACCCGACCGTCGCGGACCTGCTGGATCAGGTGCGGGCCCGCAGCCTCGCCGCCTACGAACACCAAGACGTGCCCTTCGAAGCCGTCGTCGAGCGCATCAATCCCACCCGGTCGCTGAACCATCATCCGCTGGTTCAGGTGATGCTGGCCTGGCGGAACCTGCCGGGGGAGACCAGCGACGACATCGCAATGGCGCTGGGGGACCTGCAGGTCACCCAGCTCCCGCTCGACACCCACACCGCGCGTGTCGATCTCGCGTTCTCGTTGAGCGAACGCTGGACCCACGACGGCGAGCCCACCGGGATCGACGGAATGGTCGAATTCCGCACCGACGTCTTCGACGCCGCCACCATCGAGACGTTGGTCGCGCGGTTGCAACGCGTGCTGGTTGCCATGACCGCCGAGCCGACCCGGCGCGTCTCGACGATCGATGTGCTCGACCCCGCCGAGCATGCACGTCTCGACACGATCGGCAACCGCGCGGTGCTGACCAGCTCCGCGCAGGCCGAGGTGTCGGTGCTCGAGCTGTTCGCGGAACAGGTTGGTCGCGCACCCGAGGCCGTCGCGTTGACATCCGACGCCGTATCGATGACCTACGGGGAGCTGGACCAGGCGGCAAATCGATACGCACACCTGCTGTCCGCCAAGGGTGTCGGCGCCGGCGACTGCGTGGCGTTGTTCATGGACCGCTCGGCAGAGGCCGTCGTCGTGATGCTGGGCGCCCTGAAGATCGGCGCGTCGTACCTGGCCATCGATCCCGCGCTGCCTGAGGCCCGTATCGAATTCATGCTCGGCGATGCCGCGCCGGTCCTCGTCGTGACCACGGCCGAGCTTCGGCCCCGCCTGCACGGGCACGACGTCGCCGTCGTTGACATCGACGATCCGGCCGCGGCCCGCCAGTCCGATGCGGCGCCGCCGCCACCGGACCCGGACAACATCGCCTATCTGATCTACACCTCCGGTACCACCGGAACACCCAAAGGTGTTGCGCTGAGCCACCGCAACCTGGCCCACCTGGCGGCTTCGGCCCATCCAGCACTTCCGGCCGATCAGGTGTGGACGCAGTGCCACTCGTATGCCTTCGACTTCTCGGTATGGGAGATCTGGGCCGCGCTGCTCGGTGGCGGGCGGCTACTCGTGGTACCCGACGCGGTGGTCCGTTCGCCCGACGACTTCCACGCGCTGTTGGTCCGCGAACGTGTCAACGTTCTCACCCAGACGCCGTCGGCGGTGGCTGCGCTGCGCCCGCAGGGGCTGGAGTCGGTGGCGCTGCTGCTGGGCGGTGAAGCCTGCCCGCCGGAAGTGGTGGAACAGTGGGCACCCGGGCGAGTGGTGATCAATGCTTACGGCCCAACCGAAGTCACCGTATATGCGTCGATGAGTGCGCCCTTGGTGGTCGGCGCTGAGGTGCCGATCGGTGCGCCGCCGCCGACCGTCGCCCTGTTCGTCCTCGACGAGCGGTTGCAGCCGGTGCCCGAGGGCGTGGTCGGCGAACTGTATGTGGCAGGACGCGGCGTCGGTGTGGGGTACATCGGGCGCACGGATCTGACGGCTTCCCGGTTCGTGGCCTGCCCGTTCGGTGAGCCCGGGAAACGCATGTACCGCACCGGGGACCTGGTGCGCTGGCGCGCAGACGGGCAACTGCAGTACCTCGGCCGCGCCGACGAGCAGGTCAAGATCCGCGGCTACCGGATCGAGCCCGGCGAGATCCAGGCCGTCCTCGCCGGACTCGACGGGGTCGAGCAGGCGGTCGTGATCGCCCGCGAAGACCGTGCGGGTGACCCGCGTCTGGTGGGTTACTTCACCGGAACGGCCGATCCGATCAAGATTCGTGTCGCGCTCGCCGAGCGGCTCCCGGCGTACATGGTGCCGGCCGCGGTCATCGAACTGACCGCGTTACCGCTGACCGTCAGCGGGAAGCTCGACCGCCGGGCGCTCCCGGCGCCGGACTATCAGGACGCGGAAAGCTACCGTGCGCCAACCACTCCCACCGAGGAGATCTTGGCGGGCATCTTCGCCCAGGTGCTGGGTACCGAGCGCGTCGGCGTGGACGACTCCTTCTTCGACCTGGGCGGGGATTCGTTGTCGGCGATGCGTCTGGTCGCCGCGGTCAACAACAGCCTGGGCTGCGGTCTCGCGGTGCGGGTGCTCTTCGAGACGCCCACCGTGGCGCAGCTGGCACCCCGGCTGTCCGGAGCCGAGAGCTCCCCGGAGCCACTGCTCGCCGGCCCGCGGCCCGAGACCGTGCCGCTGTCCTTCGCGCAGAACCGATTGTGGATCGTCGACCAGCTCCAAGGGCCGTCACCCATCTACAATCTGCCGGTCGCGTTGCGGCTGCGCGGCGAGCTGGACGTGGACGCCCTGGGTGCGGCGCTCGCCGACGTGGTGGACCATCAGGAGAGCCTGCGGACACGCTTCCCCGAGGTGGCCGGAGTACCCGAACAGCTCGTCGTTCCGACCGAGATGGCCGACTTCGGCTGGACCGTCATCGACGCGACCGGCTGCTCGGACAGCGAACTGGCGGATGCCATCGACACGGTGACGAGCTACGCATTCGACTTGTCGCGCGAAATCCCCATGCAAGCCCGGGTTTTCCGCGTCGCCGGTGACGAGCATGTACTGGTGGCGGTGGTGCACCACATCGCCGCCGACGGGTGGTCCATCGCTCCGCTGGTGCGCGATCTGGGTGTCGCCTACGCGAGCCGGTCGGCGGGTGACGCGCCCGGCTGGGCCGACCTGGCGGTGCAGTACGTCGACTACACACTGTGGCAACGAGCACGGCTGGGCGATCTTGCCGATGCCGACAGCCGCATCTCCGCTGAACTGAGCTACTGGGAAGACGCACTGGCCGGCATGCCCGAGCAGTTGCAGCTGCCGACCGACCGGCCATACCCGATGGTCGCCGACTACCTCGGCGCGCGCCTCGACATCGACTGGCCTGCCGATCTACAGCAAGCGGTCGCACGGGTGGCGCGCGAGCACAATGCAACCAGCTTCATGGTGATCCAGACCGCATTGGCGGTGCTGCTGTCCAACCTGTCCGCCAACAACGATGTGGCGGTGGGTTTCCCGATAGCCGGACGCGGTGACACGGCCCTGGACGAACTGGTCGGATTTTTCGTCAACACCTTGGTGCTGCGGGTTGACCTGACCGGCAACCCGACCTTCGCCGATCTGCTGGCGCAAGTGCGTCGACGCAGCCTGTCCGCCTACGAGCATCAGGATGTTCCGTTCGAGCTACTTGTCGAGCGGCTCAAGCCGACCCGCAGCATGGCACACCACCCGCTGGTGCAGGTCGTGTTGGCTTGGCAGAACTTCGGTTGGCAGGCAGGCGATGCCGCCGGCTTGTCGCTGGGCGAGCTGCAGGTCGAACCGCTGGCGGTGGACACCAAGACTGCCCGGATGGACCTTACGTTCAACCTGGCGGAACGCTGGGACGACGCGGGTGAACCTGCCGGGATCGGAGGCGGCGTCGAATTCCGCACCGACGTCTTCGATGCCGCCAGCATCGAGAAGATCGTCGGCCGGTTGCAAAGAGTTCTGGAAGCGATGACTTCCGAGCCGGCGCGACCGATGTCGGCGCTGGATGTTTTGGATGCGGACGAGCACGCCCGGCTTGATCAGGTCGGCAACCGCGCGGTGCTGACCCGAGCGGCGGCGGGCACCGAGTCGATCGCGTCCATGTTCGCGGCACAGGCGGTGCGTACACCTGATGCGATGGCGGTCACCTTCGAGGGCGTATCGATGTCATACCGCGAGCTGGACGAGGTGACCGACCGTGCTGCGCGGGTTCTGGCAGGACGCGGTGCCGGGCCGGGACAGCGAGTCGCGCTGCTGCTACCGCGCTCGACCGAGGCGATCATGGCGATGGTCGCGGTCGTGAAGACCGGAGCCACGTACGTGCCGATCGATCCCTCGGTGCCCGAGGCGCGGCGTCAGTTCGTTCTAAGCGATGCCAAACCGGTCGCCGCGGTCACCACCGCCGATCTTGCGGAACATCTTGATGGACATGACATCTCGGTGGTCGACGTGCGCGATCTGACTGACCTCGCCGCCGATCGAACCGCGGTACTGGCTGGCCCGAAGCCGGACGATATCGCCTACATCATCTACACCTCGGGCACGACGGGCACACCGAAGGGCGTGGCGATCCCGCATCGCAACGTCATTCGGCTACTGCAGACCCTCGACGCCGACATGGACATGACGGGGCTCGCCTGGTCGCAGTGTCACTCGCTGGCGTTCGACTTCTCGGTGTGGGAGATCTGGGGCGCGTTGCTGTACGGCGGCCGAGTGGTCGTGGTGCCGGATGCGGTGGTGCGCTCGCCGGAAGACCTGCACGCCTTGCTGGTCTCGGAACGCGTCGGGGTGCTGAGCCAAACTCCAACGGCGTTTTATGCACTGCAGACCGCCGACGTCGCACATCCCGAGCTCGGTGCGCAACTGGCACTTGAGGCTGTCGTGTTCGGCGGGGAAGCGCTTGAGCCGCAACGGATGCGGCCGTGGCTGGAGAATCACCCCCCGGGCTCTCCGCGCCTGATCAACATGTACGGCATCACCGAGACGACGGTGCACGCCTCGTTCCGGGAGATCGTGGCCGGCGACGCGGACAGTGCCGTCAGCCCCATCGGTGTGCCGCTGGGCCACCTCGGCTTCTTCGTCCTCGACACGCTGTTGCGGCCGGTCGCGCCGGGGGTGGTCGGTGAGCTGTACGTGGCCGGCGCCGGGGTGGCCGACGGATACATCGGTCGGGCCGCGTTGTCGTCCACCCGCTTCGTGGCCTGCCCATTCGGGGAGCCCGGAGCGCGGATGTACCGCACCGGCGATCTGATGTACTGGGGCGCAGACGGCGAGTTGCGCTACATGGGGCGGTCCGACGAGCAGGTCAAGATCCGCGGATACCGGATCGAACTCGGCGAAATCCAGTCCGCCCTCAGCGCATTGAACGGAGTCGACGACGCGGTCGTGATCGCTCGCGAGGACCGGCCCGGTGACAAACGCCTGGTGGGATATGTGACCGGCGTGGTTGATCCGGTCTCCGCGCGCGCCGCGTTGGCGGACAAGCTGCCGTCGTACATGGTTCCCACCGCGGTGGTCGTGATCGATGCGCTGCCGCTGACGGTCAATGGCAAACTCGACACCAAGGCCCTGCCCGCACCGGACTACCAGGACGGCGACTCGTACCGTGCCCCCTCCGACGCCGTGGAGGAGGTCCTGGCGGGCATCTATGCCCAGGTCCTGGGCCTGGAACGGGTCGGCGTCGACGAGTCGTTCTTCGAACTCGGCGGCGACAGCATCCTGTCCATGCAGGTGGTCGCCCGGGCACGCGCCGCCGGCGTGCTGTGCCGACCCCGCGACATCTTCGTCGAACAGACCGTGGCCGGGCTGGCGCGGGTCGCCACCCTCACCGACGGTGAGAGCGATGTGGTGGACGAAGGCGTCGGCCCGCTACTGGCGACCCCGATCATGCGGTGGCTCAACGAGGTTCAGGGACCGGTCGACCAGTTCAACCAGACCGTGTTGATCCAGGCGCCGGTCGGTGTGACCGAGAACGACGTGCTGGTGGTGCTCCAAGCCGTCCTCGACCGCCATGCGATGTTGCGGCTGCGCATCGACGACGACGGTGCCGGGGGGTGGTCGCCGACCGTGCTCGAGACGGGAACGGTGGATGCCGCGGCGTGCCTGCAGACCGTCGAGGTGCTCTCGGACGAGGTGGTGACGCAGGCCAGGTCACGGCTGAACCCGGCTGCCGGCCGGATGGTCAGCGCTCTGTGGGCAGTGCCCACGGGGCAATTGCTTATCATCGCGCACCACCTGGTCGTCGACGGTGTGTCGTGGCGAATTCTGCTGGAGGACTTCAACCTTGCGTGGGCCCAGCATCACGGCGGGCAGGACGTCGCGCTGCCAGCGCCGCGGACCTCGTTCGCACGGTGGTCGTCGGTATTGGCCGAACACGCCTACCGCCCTGAGGTTCTCGGCGAACTGCAGCGCTGGCGAGACATCGCGGCGGTCCCTGCGCCGCTGCCCGCGGTTCAACCCACCGTCGACACCTATGCCAATGCCGGCAGTCTGTCGGTGGAGCTGGATCCCGAGACCACCAGGATGCTGCTCCGCGAGGTTCCAGCAGCTTTCCATGCCGGCATCAACGACATCCTGTTGATCGCCTTCGGGTTGGCACTCACCGAATTCCTGGGTACCGCAGGCGCTCCGGTCGTGATCGACTCCGAAGGTCACGGACGCGAAGAGGAGGTGGCCGGCGATCGCGACGCCGTCGACCTGTCCTGCACGGTCGGCTGGTTCACCACCAAGTACCCGGTGTCGCTCGCGGTCGGCGCCACGGACTGGGGACAGGTGCTCGCCGGCGACCCCAGCCTGGGCCCGATCATCAAGGATGCCAAAGAACAACTTCGCGCCTTGCCGGATGGCCTGACCTACGGTCTGCTGCGCTACCTCAACACCGACGTCGACCTGTCCGGTTGCGACCCGACGATCGGGTTCAACTACCTGGGCCGGATGGGCGCCGGTAGCGGTCAGGTGTCCGGTGACATCTGGGAGATTCGTGAGGACGGCTGGAAGGTGACCGGGTCAAGTCCAGGGACGTGGTGTACGACGTCGTCGGGTGATTCTTCGAGTTGATGGTTCAGGCGGTGAGCGCCTCTGTGGTGGCCTCCTGTTCTGTCGGTGAGTTCTGGACGGCTTGTGATTTGCTGAGGACGTCCAGGCCGAGGTAGCGCCGGGATTCGGCCCATTCGTCGTGCTGTTCGGCCAGGACGGCACCGACGAGGCGGATCAGGGCGCCCCGGTCGGGGAAGATGCCGACGACGTCGGTGCGACGGCGGATCTCCTTGTTCAGCCGTTCCTGGGGGTTGTTGGACCAGATTTGGCGCCAGATCTGCTTGGGGAACGCGGTGAACGCCAGCAGGTCCGCGCGAGCATTCTCCAAGTGCTCGGCGACCTTGGGGAGCTTGTCGGCGAGCGCGTCGATGATCCGATCATATTGCGCAGCAACGGAATCAGCGTCCGGCTGGTCATACACCGAATGCAGTAGCGTGCGCACCCACGGCCACGACGACTTCGGGGTGATGGCCATCAGGTTGGTGGCGTAGTGCGTACGGCAGCGCTGCCAGGCCGCGCCAGGCACGGTGGCGCCGATCGCGGCCACCAGCCCCGCGTGCGCGTCGGAGGTGACCAGTTTGACCCCGGATAGGCCGCGGGCGGTCAGCGATCGCCAGAACGCCAACCAGCCCGCCCCGTCCTCGGCCGTGGTGACGTCGATGCCGAGGATCTCGCGGTAACCCTCGGCGTTCACACCGGTCGCGATCAGCGCATGCACGTTGACCACGCGACCGCCCTCGCGGACCTTGAGGACCAGGGCATCGGCCGCGACGAACGTGTACGGCCCGGCATCGAGTGGCCGCGTGCGGAACGCCTCCACGGCGGTGTCGAGTTCCTTGGCCATCACCGAGACCTGCGATTTCGACAGCCCGGAGATGCCCAGCGTGCCGACCAGTTTGTCCATCCGCCGCGTCGAGACGCCCAGCAGGTAGCAGGTGGCCACCACCGTGGTCAGGGCCCGCTCGGCGCGTTTGCGTCGTTCCAGCAGCCAATCGGGGAAGTAGGAGCCCTGCCGCAGTTTCGGGATGGCGATGTCCAATGTGCCTGCCCGCGTGTCGAAGTCACGGTGGCGGTAGCCGTTGCGGTGGTTGGTTCGCTCCCCGCTGCGCTCGCCGTAGCCGGCGCCGCACAGTGCGTCGGCCTCGGCACCCATCAGGGTGTGGATGAACATCGACAGCAGCTCGCGCAGCACGTCGGGATGAGCGGCGGTGAGTCGCTCGGTCAGGACCTGCTGCAGGTCGATATCGTGGACAGTGGTCATCGCGTGTGTTCCTTCTTTGCTCGAGTGACTTTGGACGGTCCCTCGAAGAATCACGCGATGACCTTCAATCACTCGGCTACGACACGCCGGTACCGCTAATCAGGTCCGACTCGTACACCACTCTGCTGGACGCAACCGGTGACCGGTGCCGCGGCGGCGGTCCCCATGCCGTTGATGCATACCGTCGAACTCAACGCCGGCACAGTGGAAACCGCAGACGGCCCGCGCCTGCGCGCCGGCTGGACATGGGCGCTGTCCGCGCTGGACCAGGTGCAGGTCACCCGGCTGTCCGATTTGTGGTTCGACGCGCTCGCCGGAATCTGCGCGCATGTGCGCGGCGGCGGAGGGGGCCTGACGCCGTCGGACATCGCGCCCGCACAGCTGACTCAGCCGCAGATCGACGAACTCTGCGTGACCCACGACGTCGCGGACATCCTGCCGTTGACTCCGTTGCAAGAGGGGTTGTTGTACCACGCCGGCATCGCGCACGGTTGCGGCGACGACGTGTACGCCGTGCAGATGGCGGTCAGCCTGAGTGGGCGGCTCGATCCGTACCGGCTGCAGGAGGCCGTGGAGGTTGCGGTTGCTCGCCATCCCAACTTGGCGGCGCGATTCTCGCGGCGGTACGGCGAGCCGGTGCAACTCGTCCCCGCCAATCCCGAAGTGCCATGGCAGTACGTCGATCTGAGCCGTGATACGACCGACCGGGCGGAGCGGATCTCCCGGCTGTATGCGGCTGAGCGTGCCGCGGTGTGTGACCTCGCCGGGCAGGCGGGCTTCCGCGCCGCATTGATCCGCATCGCACCCGATCAACATTGGCTGGTCGTCACCAACCACCACATCCTGCTCGATGGCTGGTCGGTGTCGGTGCTCCTGCAGGAGGTGTTCGCCGGCTACTACGGGCAGCGACTGCCCGCGGCGGTGCCCTATCGCAGGTTTATCAGCTGGCTTGCTGATCAGGACCGGGAAGCTGCTCGGTCGGCGTGGCGAGAGGCTTTGGCGGGCTTCGATACACCGACCTTGGTCGGAGCTCGGGATCTGAAACCGGCGGGGCCGAGAGGTGTTACCTCGCTTCGCGTTCCCTCGAATATCACGTCGGCTCTCAACGAACTTGCTCGCAACCATCACACCACCATCAGCACGGTATTGCAGGCCGCCTGGGCGCAGCTGCTGATCGCAATGACCGGTCGGCGTGACGTCGCCTTCGGCGTTGTGGTCGCAGGGCGGCCGGCTGAAGTCGCCGGCGCGGATGCCATGGTGGGCCTGTTGATCAACACCGTTCCGCTGCGCGTGACCGTCTCACCCGAGAGCACCGTCGCGGATCTGCTCGATCAACTGCAGAACAATCGCGGCCGCACACTGGAACACGAGCATTTGGGACTCAACGAGATTCACCGGGTCGTCGGCCGGCATGAGCTGTTCGACACCGTGTTCGTATACGAGAATTATCCGACTGACACATCCCTGTTGTCGGGTGCGGACGGGTTGGCAGTCACCGAGGTCGAGAGCCGTGACTACTACCACTACCCGCTCACCGTTCAAGCGGTGCCGGGCGACGAGCTCGATCTTCGGATCCAGTACCGAGCGGATGTGTTCGACGACAATGACATCCAGCGACTGATCGCTCAAGTCGAGCAGGCTTTGGCCGCGATGGTGGACAGTCCCGGTGGCCCTCTGAGTCCGTTGGGGGACTGGGACAAGCCGACGCCGCCCGCGCCGGCGGCGGACGACCCGCACGAACACTCTGATCCCGCGACCGATCTCGAGGCGACTTTGTGCGGCATTTACGCCCGGGTGCTCGACATCGAACGCGTCGGGGTGAATGACTCGTTCTTCGACCTGGGCGGCGACTCACTGTCGGCGATGCGCCTCATCGCCTCGGTCGACGCCGCATTCGATCTTCAGCTACCGCCCCACGCCTTATTAGAGGCACCGACGGTGCGAGGACTCAGCCAGCGGCTGGGATAGCGGCCGAGTTTATCCCTGCGACGCTTGATCGTTATTCGCAGCGGTGTACCACCGCGTCACGTCGTAGCCGGCGTCGTAGCGGGCCAGCCATTCCTTGGCGAGAGCCGGCATCTTCGCCTTGGCGGGCTTGTGGCCCGGAATCTGGCTGCACATGACGCCGAACGCCACCGCAAACTGCTCGCGCAGCGGAATTTGTGAATAGATCCGGTATGTCGGTCCGTTCTCGGACATAGCGAACAAGCGGTACTTCTGCAGGAAGGGAAACTGCTTGACCAGTGTCGATTTCCACAGCTCGCTGCCGAATATCGATGTGGCGTCGACTTTCCGCTCCTCCAGTGGGATGAGCCTGTTGAAGCTGTTGGCTGCCTTCACCATCACCGCCCCACCATGCTGAAAAACCTCCGGCGCCAGCCGCATCCGATACCAGGGGTCGGCGACGACGGCATCGTAGATTATGAGCGCGGAACTGCGGTGCTCGATCTCTTCGACGAAATGCCAGAGGAATAATGAGGCCACGCGATCGTCACCGGGCGCAAACAGGGTGTCGGCATTGTTGAGCATCATCGAGAATGTGGGCGTGAACGTCGCTTCGAGGTCAGCGATGTATGCCAGGCGATAGTTCAAAGGCTTGGACACCGTCAGCTCGTCATACTCCGCCATCACTTCGTCGAGGGTCTCCTGCAAGGCGGGGTAGGCCTTGATCAGTCCCTTGGCGTGCTGACGATGCGCCATGCTGTGTTGGCCTTCTTGGCGGACGAAGGCCAAGGCCTCCTCGGCAACCTCGGGGTCAGTGATCGTGGGCAGCGCCTCATGGACCGTGGCGCTGATCATCTTCTCGATGGCGAGAAACAGAAACGACAGCATGTTCGTTGCCAGGGAGAACGCGGGATCGGAAGGATTCCAGTTGAATGGGACGGGATAATCGGCGAAGGCGAATCGCATCTTTCGTACCTGCAGATCGGTCACCTGAACCGCACCTTTCCTCCTCGGGTATTCCGAAGCCAATGCCGAATCACCTCAGTTGTCACCACATGTACGGGATCAGTCGGGATCGGACTTTCTGGGTGTACTCGCGATACCCGTCAAGCTCGTCGCCGAGCAGCTTCTCCTCGTCATGGATGCGGGTGGCGAGTACGGCAATGCCGGGCATGACGAACCCGAGCGCCCAGAATGAGCCGACAGCGAACGGCAGGCCGACGAGGATCAGGACGTTTCCCGTGTACATCGGGTGACGCACCAGCCCGTATAGGCCGGTGCTGACGACCTTTTGGCCGCTCTCCACCTGGACAGTCGTGGACGCGTAGGTGTTCTGAACGGCGACCAACACCGTCACGATCAAGCCTGCGCCGG
The DNA here is from genome assembly GCF_000559085.1 of Mycolicibacterium aromaticivorans JS19b1 = JCM 16368. NCBI lineage: Bacteria > Bacillati > Actinomycetota > Actinomycetes > Mycobacteriales > Mycobacteriaceae > Mycobacterium > Mycolicibacterium aromaticivorans. The sequence continues at coordinate 4,069,712 of NZ_JALN02000001.1, forward strand.
CCAGCGCGCTACCGATCACGCTCAGCGCGGACGGCACTGCAGACCATCCGAAGCGATGGTCCAGGCCGCCGACGACACAGATCGCCACCAGTGAGCCGTAGAGGCCGAGCATCACGATCTTCTGCACGGTCCTGCCCTCAGCGATCGGACCGCTCCGCATTCGTCGTTGCAGTACAACAGGATTCATGACCTGCAGATAGATGCTGGGCAGCCAGGCGGTCACGGCGAAAACTGCCAGGAACACCCACGCCTGCCAGTAGTCGAACGTGCCTGCCGACGCGAACAGCAACAGTCCGATCGCGACGAGTTGGCCGAGGCCGAGTGCGGCCACTCTGAGAACGGCGTTCACTATCCTCCCAAGATCCTGTCCTGTACCGCGTGCGGCTACGCCGATGCGTCACTGCTCGACGGAGCCAGCCTTTCGCACAACAGCTCCGCGAGACCACGAATGGTGCCGACGGCAAGATCGCTCGGCGTCAAGCGCACCCCGGTCTCGGTTTCGATCCGCGTGCGCAATTCGAGAGCGCCCAGCGAATCCACGCCGTACTCGGACAGCGGCCGGTCCGGATCGATGCTGCGGCGCAGGATCAGGCTCACCTGCTCGGAAATCAGATGCCGTAGCCGGGTCGGCCATTGCTCGCGCGGCAACTCGTTGAGCTCTGCGCGCAATCTGCCTGTGCCGGTGGGGCCGTGGCCGGTGATCCTGAAAGCCTCCGCGAACGGAGTGCGCTGGGCGAAGGCGGTCAACCAGGTGTTGTCCACCGTTGGCGCGTACCCGGTGTAAGGGCGGTTGTGGCGCAACAGCACGTCGAGTGCGTGCGCCCCTTCGTCGGGAGCGATGGCACCGGCGGTGTCGGCGAGCTTGGTGGCACGGCCGATCTGACCCCAGGCGCCCCAGGCGATGGCGATACCGGGTAACCCCTGGGACCGCCGCCACCGAGTGAATGCGTCGAGCCAGCTGTTGGCCGCGGCATAGGCCCCTTGCCCGGGCGAGCCGACCAGCGCGGCGGCCGAGGAGAACGAGCAGAACCAGTCCAGCGGCTGGTCGGCGGTCGCGGCGTGCAGATTCCATGCACCGTAAGCCTTTGGCGCCCAGTCCCGCTCGACGAGCTCGTCAGTGATATTGGCCAGGGTGGCGTCGTCGATCACCGCGGCCGCGTGCAGCACACCGCGCACCGGCAGGCCGGTCGCGGTGGCGGCCTCCACCATCCGCTGCGCGGTGACGGGGTCGGCGATGTCGCCGCAGTGGACCACCACGTCGGCGCCCATCGCCCGGATCAACTCGATCGTCTCGAGAGACTTCAGCGTCGGCTGCGAGCGGGAGGTCAGCACGATGCGTCCACAGCCGGCGATGGCCATCTTCTCCGCGAGGAACAGGCCCAGCCCGCCAAGGCCGCCGGTGACCAGGTAGGCGCCGTCGTTGCGGAACGGCGTCGCCTGCTCTGGCGGCACGACGGCTCGGCTGGTTCCCGTCTGGGGGATGTCGAGCAGCAGCTTGCCGGTGTGCTGCGCCGCGGCCATCACCCGGATCGCGGTGGCGGCGTCGGCCAGCGGGTACTCGGAGTACTGCGCGGGCGGCAGATCGCCATCTGCGACAAGCTGATTCACCGTGTGCAGCAACTCGCCCACCCGTTGGGGGTGGCTGAGTGACATCAGCGCGAGGTCGACATAGTAGAACGTGAGATTCCGCCGGAACGGGAACAGCCCCAGCCGGGTGTTGCCGTAGACGTCGCGTTTCCCGATCTCGACGAAACGTCCGCCTACCGCCAGCAGTTCCAATCCGGCCCGCTGCGCGGCGCCGGTCAGGGAGTTGAGCACGATGTCGACACCGTAACCGCCGGTGTCGCGGCGGATCTCCTCGGCGAACTCGGTGCTGCGGGAATCGTAGACATGCTCGATCCCCATGTCGCGCAGCATCTGTCGCCTTTCTTCACTGCCTGCGGTGGCGAAGATCTCGGCGCCCACGGCCCGCGCGACGCCGATGGCGGCCTGGCCGACGCCACCGGTTGCGGAGTGGATCAGCACCCGGTCAGCGGCGGTGATGCGGGCCTGGTCGTGCAGTCCATACCAGGCGGTGGCCGTCGCGGTGGCCAGCGCGACCGCCTGGTGATCGGTCAGCCCCTGCGGCAGAGTCGCCGCCAGCCGGGCATCGCAGGTGACGAACGTCCCCCAACAGCCGTTCGCGGAGAACCCGCTGACCCGGTCGCCGACACGATGGTCGGCGACGTCGGGGCCCACCGCGGTGACCACGCCGGCGAAATCCATGCCCAGTTCCGGCAACGCGCCCTCGATCGCGGGGAACAACCCCATCGCGACCAGGACGTCGGCGAAATTGATGCTCGAGACCCCGACCGCGACCTCGATCTGCCCCGGTCCGGGCGCGACCCGATCACAGGCGACCAGTTCCAGGGTCCCCAGATCCCCGGGCGTGCGGATCTGCAGGCGAACGCCGTCGAACTCGTTGTCCGCCAACGTGACTTGCCGGTCGTCGGGGGCCAGCGGGCTGGGCAGCATCCGCGCCGTGTACCACTGGCCGCCTCGCCAGGCGGTTTCGTCCTCGTCGGACCCACTGAACAGGTGCCGGACGAGCTGTTCAGCGTCGGCGACGTCGTCGACATCGATGTGGGTGGTGCGCAGATGCGGATGTTCGGCACCGATCACCCGCACCAAGCCCCGCAGGCCGCCCTGCTCCAGATTTGGTGTGTCGTCAGCCAGCACGGTCTGCGCGGCCTGGGTAACCACGAACAGGTGCGGCAACTGCGTCGGGGTCTGCAGCAGTTCGCGGGTGATACGAACCAAATGCTCGACGTATTCGCCACCCAGTGACGCGAATTCGGCCTCAGTGGGCCCTGTTTCACTGGGTCCGTTGAGGATCACCATTCCGGTGATCTGGCCGGAGCGCAGATTGTCGGCCAGCTGCCCGGCGTGGACGGGGTGATCGGCGGATCTCGGCCAGCACATGGTGGTGCACTGTGCGCCGTCGCGCTTCAGGGCGTCGGCCAATGATGCCGTGAGCACAGTCGGCGTCGCGGTGGTGCTCACCAGCAGCCAGGTTCCCGCGTCGACGTGAGGTGGCTCGGGCAGCGCTCGCGGCTGCCAGTCAATGGTCAGCAACCGCTCATTGAGCAACCGATCCTGTTGAGCTTCCTCAGATTCGCCTGTGCCACAACGTAGCCCGTGCACACGTAGCAGTACTGCGCCGTCCTCGTCGAGCACGTCGAGGTCGGCCTCGATCTCGGACGGATCTACGCGAGTGATGCGGGCATGGCAGTAGCGGGCGTTGCGGGTCGATGAGTACAGCCGCAGCCGCCGCACTCCGAGGGCCAGTCCGAGCACACCGTCGCCGGCGGCATGGATCTGTGGGCTGGCCGCGATCGCCTGGAAGCAGGCATCCAGAAGGGCCGGGTGCACGCCGTAGGCGCTCTGTTGTGAGCGGATCTTGCTGGGCAGAGCGACCTCGGCCACGACGGAGTCTGTTGCCTCCACGCCGGTGTGAACCGCACTGAGACCGCTGAAGGCCGGGCCGTATTGAACCCCGCGCTGGTCCATGCTCGCGCGCACTTCGGACCCGTCGGTGCGATGCGGATGAAGGGCGAGAAGTGCGCCGATGTCGTAGGCGGCGGGCAGCTCATCTCCGGCCGCCTTCAGAGTCGCGCTGGCCCGACTTACCTGCGTGCCGGCATCGTCGGACTCGACGATGAACTCGACGACGCCGGGGGAGGACACCGTCGCCGAGGCGCCGATCGTGGTCTGCTGATCGAGCAAAAGCGCCTGCTCGAAGCGGATGTCATGAACCTCGGCGGCGTCGCCCAGCACGGTATGCGCGGCGCTCAACGCCATTTCGCAGTACGCCGCTCCCGGCAGCAGGGGCACGTCGCGGATCGAGTGCTCGGCGAGCCAGGGCTGGGCCTCGGTGCCGACCTCGGCCTGCCACACGTGGCGCTCGGGTTCCTCCTGCAGCCTCACGTGCGGGCCGAGCAGCGGGTGTACCGCCACCGAGTAACCGCCGTGCGCGGAGGTATCTTGATCGTTGCGCTCGAGCCAGAGGCGGCGGTGCGTCCAGGTCGGCAATGGCGCGTCCACCAGTTGCCCCACCGGATATGGCACCGCGAAGTCGATTGCCGCACCGGCACTGTGGAGGCCTTCCAGCACATCGCGTAGGCCGTTCGGCTGGGCCTGCTCACGGCGCATGGCCGCGAAGGTGGCAACCGGAGTATCCAACGTGGCGGCAGCGCGTTCGATCGCGTGGGTGAGCATCGGATGCGGCGCCATCTCGGCGAAGACCCGGTACCCGTCTTCCAAGGCGGCCCGAACAGCGGCGGCGAACCGGACCGTATTGCGGAGGTTCTTCACCCAGTATTTGTTGTTGCACACCGGTTCCTCGCGCGGGTCGAAGCCCGTCGCCGAGTAGAACGGAACCTCCGGCGTCCGCGGCGTGATCTCGGCGAGTGCCTGCGTGAGGTCGTCGAGGATCGGATCGACGAGGGGAGAATGCGCTGCCACGTCGATCAGCGATTGGCGGACCATCACGTCGCGTTCTTCCCAGGCCGCCATCAACTCGCGCACCGTCGCTGTCGCACCGCTGACCACCGTGGACTCGGGCGCGGCAACGACGCCCACGACGACATCCTTGATGCCGCCGAGCGTCAGTTCCGAAAGTACTTGCTTGGCAGGCAGTTCCACCGATGCCATGATCCCGGCCCCGGCGATGCCGGCCATCAGCTGCGCGCGACGGCACACCACCCGCACGCCGTCCTCGAGGGACAGCGCCCCGCAGACCACCGCCGCGGCGACCTCACCCATCGAATAGCCGATGACCGCGCCGGGCCGCGCACCGTATGCAGCCATGGTCGCCGCCAGCGCGACTTGCACGGTGAACACGGTCGGCTGGAGTTGGGCGTCGCCGCTCACCACTTCCGGTGCGGTCATCGCGGCGGTGACCGAGAACCCGGACTCCGCGGCTACCAGTGGTTCGATCTGCGCGACCGTCGCGGCGTAAACCGGTTCGGTGATCAGTAATTCAGCGCCCATCCGAGCCCACTGAGATCCCTGCCCGGAGAACACCCACACCGGTCCGCGCTCACCGTGTCCCAACTCGGCAGGATACGGAGCATCGCCGTCGGCCACCCCACGCAACGCCCTGGTCAACTCCGGGCGGGTACGGGCCGTCACCGCGGTGCGCACCGGTCGGTGCGCGCGACGGCGGGCCAGGGTGTACGCCAGGTCGGGCAAGGCGACTTCATCGTGGGTTTGCACCCAGCGGCCCAGGCGGCCTGCGGTTCGACGGAGCTGCTCTGCCGAGGTCGACGACACCGGGAAGAGGAGCGCGGCGGGTGCGTCGCTGGTGTCTTGGCCCGCGTTCGGCTGTGCCTGGAGGACAGGGGCTTGTTCGACGATGGCATGCACATTGGTTCCGGACACCCCGTACGACGACACCGCCGCGCGGCGGGGATGCAGGCCGCTCATCGGCCACTCCGTTGTCTCCTGCGGCACGAAGAGTTTCGTCGGGATCCGGGCCAGATCGTCGGGCAGGCGGGTGAAATGCAGGTTGCGCGGAACCACACCGTGCTGCACCGCCAGGATCGCTTTGATCAGGCCGACGGCGCCGGACGCTGATTGCGAATGGCCGGTGTTGGTTTTCACCGAGCCCAACGCACACGGCTCGGTGATGCCGTACACCTCGCTCAAACTGCTGAACTCGATCGGATCACCGACCGGTGTGCCGGGTCCATGCGCCTCGATCATGCCGATGCTGCCGGCGTCGACGTCGGCAGCAGCCAATGCTGCCCGGTATACCGCGGCCTGCGCAGCGGCCGACGGGGTGGAGATGTTGACGGTGTGGCCGTCGTGGTTGGCGGCCGTACCGCGGATGACGGCGAGAATCCGATCGCCGTCGCGCTGCGCATCCGGCAAGCGCTTGAGCAACACCATCGCGGCCGCCTCGCCGGCGACATAGCCGTCGGCCGCGGCGTCGAAGGCACGACAGCGACCGGTCGGGGACAGGTGACCTGCCGCCGTTCCGGCGATGTATTTGCGCGGATCCAGCATCACGTAGGCGCCGCCGGCCAGCGCGAGGTCGCTTTCACCCTCGTTGAGGCTGCGGCAGCCCATGTGCACTGCCAGGAGCCCGGACGAACATGCGGTGTCGACCGCCAGCGCGGGCCCGCGGAGCCCGAGCGTGTAGGCGATGCGCCCGGCGGCCATGCTGAAGGTGTTGCCGGAGAAGCCGTACGGCCCCTCCATGGCGTCGGAGTCCGCCGACACCGTTTGGTAGTCGGCGTGCGTCAGCCCGGTGAACACGCCGGTGAGCGAATTTTTGAGCCCCTCCGGGGGGAGCCCGGCATGCTCCGTCGCCTCCCATGCAGTTTCGAGCAGCAACCGATGCTGCGGATCGATCGCGGCGGCTTCGTCGTCGGTGATGCCGAAGAACTTGGAATCGAAGCCGGCGACGTCGTCGAGGAAGGCGCCCCACTTCGACGCGGTGCGTCCCGGTACACCCGATTCGGGGTCGTAGTACTCGTCGTTGTCCCAGCGATCCCGCGGGACCTCGGTGACCAGGTCGTCGCCCCGCAGCAACGCGTCCCACAGCTGCTCAGGGGACTCGATACCGCCGGGAAGTCGGCAGGCCATGCCGATGACGGCAATCGGTGTGGGCCATGTGCGATTCATAGCGGCCGGGGGATCCGCCGGGTCGGAGCAACCTGCCCGATCATCGATCGCACCGAATGAAACCATCCCGTCTCTCCACAGCAACAAAACTGCGAACCTGTCCGTTGCCGACTCACCACCGGTTCCCCCGAACCCGGGCAAGGCAATTATTGACGCAGACGCAGCGTTGCGGGTCAAGTTTGCTTGATTCGCAACTATCCGCATCGGCAGACCGGGTGGCCGAGCCGTTGCGCAGGCGCGCTCGGCACCCGCTTCGCCACGGTACGGGGTAGTTGACGGCAGCGTCACACAAATCCCGGTTCAAAGGAATCGGGGCAACGGCCTTTGATAGCTTGCTTCGCGTGACACAGGCGATCGAGGCTTCTCTTCCGGCACTGCTGCGCGAGCGGGCCAGTATGCAGCCGGACGACACGGCGTACACCTTTATCGACTATGACCAGGACTGGGCCGGCGTCCCGATCAGCCTGACGTGGCCGCAGTTGTACCGGCGGGTCACCAACATGGCCCGTGAGCTCCGGCTGACCGCCTCGGCCGGTGACCGCGCGATGATCATCGCGCCGCAAGGGCTGGACTACATCGTCGCTTTCCTCGGTGCGCTGCATGCCGGAGTGATCCCCGTTCCGCTGTCGGTCCCGATGGGTGGTGTCACCGACGAGCGGGTCGAATCGGTGCTGCGCGACGCCTCGCCCGTTGCTGTTCTCACTACCTCCGCGGTGGTAACCGAGGTCGTCCGCAGTGTGACCCCCGATTCGGGTCGGCCGGCGCCGGCAATCATCGAGGTCGATCGGCTCGACCTGGACGCCCCGCCGCAGCCCGGTGGTGGCATGTATGAGGACGGCAGCCCACACGACACCGCCTATTTGCAGTACACGTCGGGCTCGACCCGTTCGCCGGCCGGCGTGATGATCTCGTACACCAATCTTCTGACGAACCTGCAGCAGATCACCACCGACTATTCGCGGCACGCGGGCATCACTCCACCGGACTTGACGTTCGTGTCGTGGCTACCGTTCTTCCACGACCTGGGCTTGATCCTGGGGGTGTGCTCACCGATCGTGCTGGGGACCAGCGCGGTGCTGACCAGCCCGGCGTCGTTCCTGGTGCGGCCCGCGCGCTGGATGCAGTTGCTGGCCACCAACCCCTGCCCGTTCACAGCGGCGCCGAACTTCGCGTTCGATCTGGCGACGCGCAAGACGTCCGACGACGACATGGCCGGACTCGACCTCGGCGGTGTGCACACCATCCAGAGCGGTGCCGAACGCGTTCAACCGGCGACGATCAAGCGGTTCACCGACCGGTTCGCTCGGTTCAACCTGAACGAGAACGTGATCCAGCCGTCGTACGGCATGGCCGAGGCGACGCTCTACATGTCGACGCCCAAGCCGGAAGACCCGATCAAAGTCGTCCACTTCGACTCCGACGCGCTGACCGGCGGTGAGGCCAAACGGGTCAGCGACGCCGAGGGGACGCCGCTGATCAGCTACGACGGCCCCATCAGCTCGCGCTCACCGGTCCTGCGGATCGTCGATCCGGAGACCCACGCGGAGGTTCCCGAAGGGAAGACCGGCGAGATCTGGTGTCACGGTGACAATGTCAGCGCCGGCTACTGGGAGAAGCCCGAGGAGACCGCGCGCACGTTCGGCGCGACGATCGCCTCGCCGTCGGAGGGCACGCCCGCCGGGCCGTGGCTGCGGACGGGTGACGTGGGCTTCATCTCCGAGGGCGAGCTGTTCGTGGTCGGCCGGATCAAGGACATCCTGATCATCTACGGCCGCAATCACGCCCCCGACGACATCGAGGCCACGGTCACCGACGTCACCGGCGGCCGCTGTGTCGCGGTCGCTGTTCCCGACGACGCCGTCGAAAAGCTGGTCGTGGTGATGGAAGTCAGGAAGCGTGGCGACTCCGAGGCAGAGGTCACGGAGAAGCTCGACGCCATCAAACGCGATGTGACGGTGGCTATTTCCAATACGCACGGCATCGCCGTCGCGGATCTCGTTCTGGTGGGCCCCGGCTCGATCCCGGTCACCACCAGCGGCAAGGTCCGGCGACAGCTGTCGAAGGACCTCTACCAGCGCAACCAGTTCACCCGGGTGGACGCGTAACGGCGCTACGGCGTTCCGTTGGTGCCATCGATTCCGTTGGTGGCTGTCCCGTTGGCCGCCGTGGCGGTGCCGCCGGTCCCGGCCGTACCGCCGGCCGAGGTCCCGTTCCCGCCATTGCCGCCGTTGCCGCCGGTGGCGTTTCCGAGGCTGTAGTTGTAGGCGATTCCACCGAGGCCGCCGGTGCCGCCGGTGGTGGTGCCGTTCCCGCCATTGCCGCCGTTGCCGCCGACGGCATTGCCCGGAGAAACCACTCCGGGAAGCAGGGTCACCACCGACAGCAGGTAGTCCCACAGCGGGTCGCTGGCGAGCCCGGCGCTACCGCCCGCACCGCCATTGCCGCCGGCTCCGCTGGTACCGGTGCCGCCCGCACCGCCGTTTCCGCCGTAGACGCTTCCGGGGTGGTAGACGCCGGTGAAGTAACCGAAGCCGAAGCTGCTGAGCGAGCCACCCGCGCCACCGTCGCCACCCGTCTGGCCGTCGCCGCCATTACCGCCGTTTCCGCCGGAACCGCCGATCAGACCGCCGGTACCGCCCGCGCCACCGGTACCGCCGACGCCGCCGGTATTGGCTCCGCCTGCGCCGCCGTTGCCGCCGACGCCGAATAGCAAGGCGGACCCGCCTGCGCCGCCGGTTCCGCCGTTCGCGCCGTCCCCGCCGTTGCCGCCGTTACCGATCAGGCCGCCGGCTCCGCCGTTGCCGCCCGTGCAGCCGGCATTGTTGGTGCAGGTCGCGCTCGTCCAGGTGTAACCCTTGCCGCCACTGCCCAGCAGCCAGCCGCCACTCTGCCCGTTCGGATTCGCTGCGGTGCCGTCTGCGCCGTTGCCGAGGATCGGACGGCCCTGCCATTCGTTGGTGACGAGCGCGGTGATGATCTCGGGGAAGCTGATCGAGACTCTCGGACCGCCGCCTCCCGTCTGGGCGTACGTGACGATCGCGCCGATGATGTCGGTGAGGGTGAGGTTCGGCGGGGCGGTCGGTGAGCCCGACGCGGACGCGGTCAGGGCTGCCGCGGCTCGTGCCGAATTCGCGGTGCCGGGCTGCACGACGGCCGCGGCCGGTTGGATTGCGGTGGCCTCCGCGCTGGGGGTCGAGGCGGCGGCCGCCAAGGGCGTCGTCGTCGAACGTGTGCTGCGGGCAGCGGATGGCGACTTTGCCGGGCTGGTTCCGGTGCTCGTTCCCGACTTGGCGGCGCCGGCGCGTTTGGGTGACGTCGCACGACCCGTGCTACCAACCTTGGCGCCGGTGCTGCCGTGTGCTGACGACGAAGTTCCGCCGCTGGTGGAGTCGGCGTGGGCAACGGCCGTTGCGCCGTTCAATGCAGCGCAAACGCCGATCGTAAGGGTACCTGCGCCCAGCCAGATTGACAGTTTGCTGTGGGGCGGCTGGAAGCCTCGCCGGCTGACGGTGCGCTGACGGCGAGATCTCACCGGGTTTGTCGCACGGTGTCGTGCAGCCATGGTTTGCTCCCATGCTCGCTGATGCGGTAGCGGTCACACGGTAACACCGGGCGGCGTTCGCGATGGCAAACTTTCGACCGTCCGGTTTATCGGGTGCGTCGCGTGGCTCCGCGGGCTGCCGAACCCACCAGTCCCGGCGGTGCCACCCGTCCCACCGGCCCCGCCGTTGACGGCGGCGGGACCGCTGCCCGGGTTGCCGATCTTCGGGCTGTCGATGTGCCGGACCCCGCATCGACTACTCAGTTAGCCGATTTCTTGCCGGAACTGCCGGCGCGGGCTGATTTTGCAACCCCCTTGCTGCTGTTGCCGCTGGACGGCGATGGGCTGGTCGCGCGCTTCTGGCCGTTGCCGCGAGAGCTGGTGGCCTTCTTGGTCCCGGCAGCGGATGCCGTCGTAGTCGCGGCCGAGGCGCTGCCGTCCGATGCAGCAGCTGGGGTGGCGACCTGCTTGCTGCTTCCGACAGCCGCGGCGCCTCCTGCGATGACCCCGTTGATATCGATGCCCGGAAGCGACCTCGTGATCGTCTTCAGGCTCTGGCTGATCGCACCGGCGATCGCGAATGGGCCCCAGCCGGCGGTGACGGTGTTGTTGTCGCCGAAGAAGTTGAAGGCCAGGCTCAAGGTGGTGTTGGGGAACGGGCCCCATGAGGAGACGGTGTTCCCATTGCCGAGGATGTTTCCGGCTGCGGTCAGGATGCCCTGGGCCCGGACGATGCTGTCGCCCAGGAAGTTCGTGGCTGAGCTGAAAAACCCTTGCGTCCATGCGGTGCCGGCGTCGCCGACGTTGAGGGCGAGATTGCCGAAGCCGCCGGCATTGGTGGCCTTGGAGCCGTCTCCAGCGAGTGCACTGGCGAGGGTGAGGTTGAGGCTGCCGATGTTGGTCATGGTGCCCGGCCCGATTTGCAGAGCGATGTTGCCGAGGCCGGCTACGCCGGTTGATTGCGGCCCGGCGCCGTTCATCATCATCCCGATGGCGAAGTTGAGAGCGCCAAGGGCTGCGGAGCTTCCGGGCCCCTGCTGCCACGCGAAGTTCAGGAGTCCGGGAAGGGTGGACGCCCTGGCTTGCTCGCCGTTGGCCACCGCGAAGCTGAGGAAGCTGAAGGTCGTCGCTGTTGCTGCGCTGGCGCCTAACGAAATCGCGCCGCTGAAGAAGCCGTTGCCGGCATTCGCGGTTGCGTTGGTGCCGATAGCGATCGCGAAACTGGTCAGGTTGCTTGTACAACCTCCGCCGTTGCCGATACCGAACGCGGATATGCAGCTCGCGTTCGCTGCGGGGGCTTCTCCGAGAGTTCCGAGTGTGAGCGCGCTGGATACCAGGGCTCCAAGCAGCATGCCGCCGCTGGCACGAACTCGATTCATCGATTGGCCCTATAGGTTGTTAAATCTTTGCTGGCTCAGACCGTACGTGACGCGGTTGGAGCTTACAGCTTTTCCGGCGGATATTCACCCAAGCTTTCCAGGGAGTGGGCTCGGTGGTGCGGCGAACCAGTGATACGAATGGTGGGCAATTGAATTAAAGTGGCGTTTGCGCCTATCCGGTCGGACGCGCATATGACCAGTTCACAGTGATTTTTGACGAATACTCGCGGTGGCACCCTCAACGAATCGGCTCACCGGAATGCGCCCGACGACGACCCGAGTGTCGATGTCTCACTGAACGAGTCGCCACACCTGAAACAGCCGTTTCGGCAACATCACGGGCGCCAACACCGGTATTTGCCATTCTTAACTATGTCTTGCGAGACGGTGCTGGTTACAGCCGGAATAGCCATAAGCGGGGCGGGACCCGCGTTCGAATAGGGAACCGCCTCGACCGCGAACGGTTACTGCTTCCGGTGCTTTCCGCCGCCGCTTCCTGCGGAGCCGGTTCCGTGCGAGCCGGCCTTCGCGCTATCGCTGCAGTCGCTGGCCGAGTCGGGCTTCCGATGGCGGCCGCCGGACGAGGTGATCGGCGTCCTGTTGTCATTGGATGCGGTCGTCGTCTCGCTGGCGCGGTGACGTCCGCCACCGGACGTGACCGTGTTGCCGGCTGCCGCGTCACGGGAGACGGTCGTGGTGGTCGTCTCGCTTGCGGCGGTCGGTGTGGCGGCCGCGCTGGTAGTTGTCGTGGTTCGCAGCGATTTGGACTGCCGCCCGCTGCCGCCGACCCCCTCTTCGGCCTCGCCGGATCCGCCGTTCGATCCGCCAGACCCGCCAGACCCGCCATCGGCACTGCCCGCTGCCGGCAGGTGAACCGTCGGCAGATGCAGTGAGGGCAGCTGGATCGACAACGGTGTGAACGAAGGAACACGGAACGACGGCGCATGGAACGCGGGTGTCGAGAACGCCGGCAGGGACGTCGGTAGGTGGAAGTTGTTGAAGTTGATGCCCGGCCCTTTGAGGAAGAGCGAGGCGGCTTCCTGATTGAACGACAACATGAACGACAGCGGCCCGTTGATGGCGTTCAGCACATTGCCGATACCCCATGAGTTCACCACCGAGCTGAACAGCACGGGAAAGCCGGTCTGCGACATGAGCTGAACGACGTTGCCCGTTCCGATGAGGTTTGCGGCCAGGCTGAACAACCCCTGTATCGCGACAGTATTCGTGCCCAGAAGATTCGCTGCTGCGGTGAAGATGCCCTGCGCGAAAACGCTGCCCGCGTCGCCGAGCAGGTTGAGAGCCAATACGCCGATACCGCCCGCTGCAGTCGACTGCAGGCCACCGCCGTTGCGCAGAATGCTCAAGGCGAGGTTGAGGAGGCCGACAGTCGTCACCGTCCCCGCTCCCAAGTTCAGCGAAAGGTTGCCAACGCCGGCGGCGCCGGTCGTTTGGCCCCCAGAACCGCCGTTCGGCAGGCCGAGCGCGATATTGAAGCCGCCGACGGTCGACGCCGTGCCCGGCCCGAGCTGGATCGTGATGTTGCCAAGGCCGACGGCGCCGGAGGAACTTGGCGCACTGCCCGGCGCCGTGGCGCCGAGGACGAAATTCAGCATGCCGCCAAGCGTCGATGCCGTGCCCTGGCCGAACTGGAGATTGATTCCGAGGAGCGACCCCAGCGTGGCCGCGGACGAACCGTCACCGAAAGCTCCCGCAAACGTGAACGCGGCGATATTGGTGAGGGCGCTGGCGCCGTTGCCAATAGCGATGGCGCCGCCGAACAGGGCATTACCGGCGTTTGCGGTGGCGCCGGGACCGATTGCGATCGCCAGCGTGGTCAGGTTGCTCGTGCAGCCGTTGCCGTTGTTCAGACCGAAGGCCGAGAAGCAGTTGGCGTTGGCGGTTGGCGTTGCGGTGAACGCCCCGGCCGCAAGCGCGCTGGAGACCAACGCGCTGAGCGCAGCGTTACGACTCCGCCGGACCCGCCCCACCGACCATCCCGTCCCTCGAACCTGTCTTTGCTGGTTTGGACCGTACCGGACAACTACGCGCAACTGACAGTCTTCTCATGGATCTTCGCCGGTGATTCATGGCTGTCCGGTCGACGGCAGCTGAGCAGTGTCCCGATCGCGCGGCGCGCGCCGTGGGTAGCAGTGTTCGTGAAGTCGCACCGAAATTCGCTGAATTTCGCCGGCGGTTGGTGGGGGTGACTGCCGGCCGCCGGGTTTTCGGTGTCCGCCGCCGGAGCGCCTCGGTCGTCATTGAAAACCAAAGGGCGGCAGCACGACTGCATCATCCGGCGTGACGATTCTGCCGATGCCGCCTCACAGGGATTTCGCGTCGGACCTGAGTGCCCCCGGCAGGATTCGAACCTGCGGCCTTCTGCTCCGGAGGCAGACGCTCTATCCCCTGAGCTACGGGGGCGCACGCACAGCTGCGCCAATGGGCTCCGACAGCCTAACTCATCTTAGTGACTGCTCCCGCCCGCCGGATTCATCCCCGGACGCCGAGATATGGATTCGGGCGCTGACCACGTCAGACCATAGGATGGACCCTCGTGACACCCGCCGACCTCGCCGAGCTGCTCAAGCACACCGCCGCCGCGGTGCTCACCGAGCATGACCTGGATATCGCCGCCCTGCCAGCGACAGTGACCGTCGAGCGTCCGCGCAACCCTGAGCACGGCGATTACGCCACCAACGTGGCGCTACAACTGGCCAAGAAGGTCGGCGCCAACCCGCGTGAGCTGGCCGGCTGGCTGGCCGCCGCCCTGGCCGAAGCCGACGGCATCTCTGCCGCCGAGGTCGCCGGCCCCGGCTTTGTCAATCTGCGTATCGAGGCCTCGGCGCAGGGTGTCATCGTGAGCAGCGTGCTTGCCGCGGGCGAAAGCTACGGCAATTCGACCGCGCTCGACGGCACCAACATCAACCTTGAGTTCGTCTCGGCCAACCCGACCGGGCCGATCCATATCGGCGGCACCCGCTGGGCCGCGGTCGGTGACGCCCTGGGCCGGCTGTTGAGCACCCAGGGTGCCGCGGTCACCCGGGAGTACTACTTCAACGACCACGGCGCCCAGATCGACCGTTTCACCAACTCTCTGATCGCCGCGGCGAACGGCGAGCCCGCGCCCGAAGACGGTTACGCCGGCGACTACATCAAGGACATCGCCGACCAGGTGCTGGCCAAGGCCCCCGACGCACTGAGCCAGACCGGTGACGAGCAGAAGGAGACCTTCCGCTCCATCGGCGTGGACCTGATGTTCACCCACATCAAGGAATCGCTGCACGAGTTCGGCACCGACTTCGACGTCTACACCCACGAAGACTCGATGCACACCAGCGGGCGAGTCGATCAGGCGATCGCCAAGTTGCGCGAGACCGGCAACATCTACGAGAAGGACGGCGCAACGTGGTTGCGCACAACGGAATTCGGCGACGACAAAGACCGGGTCGTCATCAAGAGTGACGGTCAGCCCGCGTACATCGCCGGCGACCTGGCCTACTACCTGGACAAGCGGCAGCGCGGATTCGATCTGTGCATCTACATGCTGGGCGCCGACCACCACGGGTACATCGCCCGGCTCAAGGCTGCCGCGGCCGCTCTCGGCGACGACCCCGACACCGTCGAGGTCCTGATCGGGCAGATGGTCAACCTGGTTCGCGACGGTCAGCCGGTCCGGATGAGCAAGCGCGCCGGAACCGTCATCACTCTCGACGATCTGGTCGAGTCCATCGGCGTGGACGCCGCCCGCTACTCACTCACCCGGTCCTCGGTGGATACCCCGATCGACATCGACTTGCAGCTGTGGTCGTCGGCGTCCAGTGAAAACCCGGTCTACTACGTGCAATACGCGCATGCCCGGCTGTCCGCACTGGCCCGCAACGCCGCCGACCTCGGGTTGACGCCCGACACCGCACACCTCGAGCTGCTCACCCACGACAAAGAGGGCGCGCTGATCCGCAACCTCGGCGAGTTCAGCCGAGTGCTCAAGGCCGGTGCGTCGCTGCGCGAGCCGCACCGGGTGTGCCGCTACCTCGAAGATCTGGCCGGCGACTATCACCGGTTCTACGACTCGTGCCGGGTGCTGCCCATGGGCGACGAAGAGCCGGGCGACCTGCATCGTGCGCGGCTGGCCTTGTGTGCGGCCACCCGTCAGGTGATCGCCAACGGTCTGAACATTCTCGGCGTGTCGGCACCGGAGCGGATGTGAACGCTCACCCCGCTGGCCCGCGTCACGCCGACGAGATTCATCACGGCGGTGCGCCGCAGCAACCGCAGACCGCCGCTGACGCAGTATCGCTCGCGCCGAATGTGTGGCCGCGCAACCTTGTTCGTGCTGACGACGGCGAGGTCTCGATCGCGGGCGTGGCGGTGACCGAGCTGGCCGCAGAGTACGGCACGCCGCTCTTCGTCATCGACGAGGACGACTTCCGTAGTCGGTGCCGCGAGATCGCTGCGGCATTCGGCGGCGGCCACAACGTGCACTATGCGGGTAAAGCGTTCCTCTGCAGCGAGATCGCCCGCTGGGTGGACCAGGAAGGCCTCTCGCTGGACGTCGCCAGCGGCGGGGAACTTGCCGTCGCACTGCATGCCGGGTTCCCGGCTGAGCGAATTGCCTTCCACGGCAACAACAAATCCGTCGACGAGCTCACGACAGCGGTCAAGGTGGGTGTCGGACACATCGTGCTGGACTCAATCACCGAGATCGAACGCCTCGAGGTGATCGCCGGCGAGGCCGGTGTGGTCCAGGACGTGTTGCTACGGGTCACCGTCGGGGTCGAGGCGCACACCCACGAGTTCATCGCGACCGCCCACGAGGACCAGAAGTTCGGCCTGTCGCTGGCCAGTGGCGCGGCCATGGATGCGGTGCGTCGGGTGTTCGCTGCCGATCATCTGCGCCTGGTCGGCCTGCATAGTCACATCGGTTCGCAGATCTTCGACGTGGCGGGTTTCGAGCTCGCCGCTCACCGGGTCATCGGGCTGCTGCGCGACGTGGTCGCAGAGTTCGGGGTCGACAAGACCGCGCAGATGGCGGTGGTCGACCTCGGTGGGGGATTGGGCATTTCCTATCTGCCCCAGGATGATCCGCCGCCGATCGAGGAGCTCGCCGGCAAGCTCGACGAGATCGTGCGCAGTGAGTCGGCAGCTGTTGGGCTGCCCGCTCCCCGCCTGGTCGTCGAGCCCGGACGGGCGATCGCCGGGCCGGGCACGGTCACGCTGTACGAGGTCGGCACCGTCAAGGACGTCGCGATCGGCTCGGGCGCCTCGCGCTGCTACGTCAGCGTCGACGGCGGGATGAGCGACAACATCCGCCCGGCGCTCTACGGTGCCGAGTACGACGTGCGGCTGGTGTCCCGGGCTTCCGACTCCGCGCCGACGCTGGCCCGGATCGTCGGAAAGCATTGCGAGAGTGGCGACATCGTGGTCCGAGATACCTGGGTGCCCGAGGATGTCACGCCCGGTGACCTGCTGGCGGTGGCCGCCACCGGCGCCTACTGCTATTCGATGTCCAGTCGATACAACCTGATCGGCCGCCCCGCAGTAGTGGCCGTGCGCGACGGGCGGGCTCGCCTGATCCTGCGCCGGGAGACCGTCGACGATCTGCTGAGTTTGGAAGTGAGGTAAGAACCGATGACGGAAAAAGCAATAGGCGTAGCGGTATTGGGCCTGGGTAACGTCGGCAGTGAGGTCGCCCGGATCATCGAGGAGAGCGCGCCGGACCTGGCGGCTCGCATCGGTGCCCCGCTGGAACTGCGTGGCGTGGCGGTGCGCCGGGTTTCCGATGATCGCGGCCTGCCGGTGGAGTTGCTCACCGACAACGTCGAGGAACTGGTCTCCCGCGAGGACGTGGACCTCGTTGTCGAGGTGATGGGACCCGTCGAGCCCGCCCGCAAGGCCATCCTGACCGCGCTCGAGGGCGGCAAGTCGGTGGTGACAGCCAATAAGGCGCTACTGGCCCAATCCACTGGTGAGCTGGCCCAGGCCGCCGAACGAGCCCATGTCGACCTGTATTTCGAGGCCGCCGTCGCCGGTGCCATCCCGGTTATCCGGCCGCTGACGCAGTCGCTGGCCGGCGACACCGTGCTGCGGGTGGCGGGCATCGTCAACGGCACCACCAACTACATCTTGTCCGAAATGTCCTCCACCGGAGCGGATTACAGTTCAGCTCTCGCCGATGCGAGCGCTCTGGGATACGCCGAGGCCGACCCGACCGCCGACGTCGAGGGTTACGATGCCGCGGCCAAGGCTGCGATCCTGGCGTCGATCGCGTTCCATACCCGGGTCACCGCCGACGACGTCTACCGCGAGGGCATCACCAAGATCACCCCGGAAGACTTCGATTCGGCCAAAGCCCTGGGGTGCACCATCAAACTGCTGTCGATCTGCGAGCGGGTCACCGGAAGCGATGGGCAGCAACGGGTTTCCGCGCGTGTCTACCCGGCCCTGGTGCCGCTGAGTCACCCGCTGGCCAACGTCAACGGGGCGTTCAACGCCGTCGTCGTGGAGGCCGAGGCCGCGGGCCGGTTGATGTTCTACGGCCAGGGCGCCGGCGGCGCGCCGACGGCCTCGGCGGTGATGGGCGATCTGGTGATGGCCGCGCGCAACCGGGTCCAGGGTGGCCGCGGTCCGCGCGAATCCAAGTACGCACAGCTGCCGATCGCGCCGATGGGCATCATCCAGACCCGGTACTACGTCAGCATGACCGTCACCGATCGTCCCGGCGTTTTGTCTTCGGTGGCAGCGGAATTCGCCAAGCGCGGGGTCAGCATCGCCGAGGTGCGTCAGGAGAGCATGGCTGACGAGGGTGCGCGCATCGTGGTGGTCACGCACCGGGCCACTGACGCTGCGTTGTCCGAAACCGTTGCCGCACTGGCCGATCACGACGCTGTCCAGGAAGTCAACAGCGTGCTGCGTCTGGAGGGAACCAGCGAATGAGCTCAATCAAGGCATCTCCCGTCCACACCCCGTGGCGCGGACTGATCGAGGCCTACCGGGACCGACTGCCGGTCGGGGCGGACTGGACCCCCGTGACCCTTCTCGAGGGTGGCACGCCTCTCATCAGCGCCCCGCGGCTCTCTGAAAGAACTCGCTGCACAGTTCATTTGAAGGTCGAGGGCCTCAACCCGACCGGCTCCTTCAAGGACCGCGGCATGACGATGGCGGTCACCGACGCCGTCGCCCGCGGCCAGCAGGCCGTACTGTGCGCCTCCACCGGCAACACGTCGGCATCGGCGGCGGCCTACGCCGCCCGCGCGGGCATCACCTGCGCTGTGCTGATCCCGCAGGGCAAGATCGCCATGGGCAAGCTGGCGCAGGCGGTCATGCACGGCGCCAAGATCATTCAGATCGACGGCAACTTCGACGACTGCCTGGAACTGGCCCGCAAGCTGACCAACGATTACCCGACCATCGCGCTGGTCAACAGCGTGAACCCGGTGCGCATCGAGGGCCAGAAGACCGCGGCGTTCGAGATCGTCGATGCGTTGGGCATTGCGCCGGACGTGCACTCGCTGCCGGTCGGCAACGCCGGAAACATCACTGCGTACTGGCGGGGCTACCGCGAATACCACCGCGACGGTCTGACCGACCGGCTGCCGCGCATGCTCGGCACGCAGGCCGCCGGTGCGGCGCCACTGGTGTCCGGCGAGCCGGTCACCAACCCCGAGACCATCGCTACCGCGATCCGCATCGGCTCGCCGGCGTCCTGGGATGGTGCCGTCACGGCTCAGCAGGAATCCGACGGCCGGTTCCTGGCCGCCACCGATGAGGAGATCCTGGCCGCGTACCACCTGGTCGCGGAGCTGGAAGGCGTGTTCGTGGAGCCAGCATCGGCCGCCAGCATCGCCGGACTGCTCAAATCGGTCGAGGACGGCTGGGTCAAGCCCGGCTCCTCGGTGGTGTGCACCGTGACCGGCAACGGTCTGAAGGACCCCGACACCGCATTGCGCGACATGCCGGTGGTGAAACCGTTGCCGGTGGACCCGAGCGCCGTCGTCGCCGAGCTGGGCCTGGCCTGAGGGACGCACCCCGGTGACCGTGAAACTGCCTGCCGGCCTGACCTCCCACGCCACCGTGGCGGCGTCCAGCGCCAACCTCGGCCCGGGCTTCGACAGCCTTGGCCTGGCACTGGGGCTTTACGACGAGATCGTGGTGGAGACCACTGACGCCGGGCTGATCATCGAGGTGGACGGTGAAGGGGCCGGCCAGGTGCCGCAGACCGCCGAGCACCTGGTGGTCCGGGCTCTGCACCGGGGCCTGACGGCCGGTGGTGCGGGAGTTCCGGGGCTGCTTGTGCGATGCCGCAACGCGATTCCGCACTCGCGAGGTCTCGGCTCGTCCGCCGCAGCCGTTGTCGGGGGGCTTGCGGCCGCGAATGGCCTTCTGGCACAAGCGGATTTGCAGCCGTTGACCGACGCGCACCTGATTCAGCTGTCGTCGGAGTTCGAAGGCCATCCCGACAACGCGTCAGCAGCAGTCCTCGGTGGGGCGGTGGTGTCGTGGACCGACACCCGCACGACACCCGCGACGTATTCGGCGGCTCCACTGCGTCTGCACCCGGACATCCGGCTGTTTCCGGGAATCCCGCAGGTACGGTCGTCGACGGCGGAGACACGGGTGCTGCTGCCTGACCACGTCAGCCACGTGGATGCCCGCTTCAACCTGAGCCGGGCCGCGTTGCTGGTGGTCGCGCTCACGGAGCGGCCGGACTTGCTGATGGCGGCCACCGACGATGTGTTGCATCAGCCGCAGCGCGGCCCGGCCATGCCGGCCTCGGCGGAATACCTGCAGGTGTTGCGGCGTTGTGGAGTTCCAGCGGTGCTCTCCGGTGCTGGTCCGTCGGTCTTGGCCCTCACGACCAGTGCGGAACTCCCGGCCGAGGCCGTCGAGTTCGGCATCGCGACGGGATTTACCGTCAGTGAGATGACTGTCGGCGAAGCAGTTCGCTGGAGCTCAGGCGTCGCAGTCCGAGGTTGAGTTGCGCACACGCCGGTGGCGAATTCTTGCTTTCCGGCGGTAAAGGGGGATATCCTCGGTGCCGTCCCGGCAATCGCAGCGACTGTTCCTGCGCCGACACTAGGACGACCACCAATTTCTCTTGTGTTCAACTCATGGACTGACGGTTCGCCATATCTCCATGGTCGCGAATCCCGGCGATCACCGTTGACACACAGACGATGGTGAGACTTCGCATTCAGCGAATCGGCTGAGTGCCAGAACCCCTCGCCCCGATGAAACGGCGAGGGAAAGAAAGGAAATCCGTGACCGATACGGACCTGATCACGGCTGCAGAACGCGCCCCGCAGACGGAGGCGTCGGCCGTGACCGCAGAATCCCCCTCGGCGCCTGATTCTCGGCCGGAGACCTCCTCGCAGGCCGCCCCCAGTGGGGACGCCGGCAGCGGCTCGCTCTCGACAATGGTTTTGCCCGAACTTCGTGCCCTGGCCAGCCGAGTAGGCGTCAAGGGAACCTCCGGAATGCGCAAGAGCGATCTCATCGCCGCCATCAAGGAGCACCAGAACGGCGGCAGCGGGACCGCCCCGCGCAGTGCCGACGCCGCCGAGAAGGCGCCCGCCGCCCAGCCCGCCGAGGTCCGCGACAACGCCCAGAACAACGCGGAGACCAACACCGCCGACACCAACGGCGGCGAGCCGCGCCGCCGTGAGCGGCGTACGGCGACTCGTGAGGCCGGCGCGACCGGCTCCGACGCCACGGAGCAGCCGAAATCGCAGGACAACCGGCCAGAGCAGGACGAGAAGAAGTCCGAGAACAAGGCCGACAACCGCAACTCGGGCGACCAGGGCGGCAACCAGCCCGGCGGCCAGCAGAACCAGAACCGCGGCGACAACCAGAACCGCGGCGACAACCAGAACCGCGGCGACAACCAGAACCGCGGCAACAATCAGAACCGCGACAATAACCAGAACCGCGACAACGATGGCGACGACGACGACCGCCAGGGCCGTCGCGGCCGCCGGTTCCGTGACCGTCGCCGCCGCGGTGAGCGTCAGGGTGGCGAGGGCGGTGGCGGCAACGACACCGAACTCCGCGAAGACGACGTCGTCCAGCCGGTCGCAGGCATCCTCGACGTGCTGGACAACTACGCGTTCGTCCGCACCTCGGGCTACCTGGCTGGTCCCAACGACGTCTACGTCTCGATGAACATGGTCCGCAAGAACGGCCTGCGCCGCGGCGACGCCGTCACCGGTGCAGTCCGGGTGGCCAAAGAAGGCGAGCAGAACAACCAGCGGCAGAAGTTCAACCCGCTGGTCCGGCTGGACAGCGTCAACGGCGGCCCGGTCGAGGCGGCCAAGAACCGGCCCGACTTCACCAAGATGACCCCGCTCTACCCGAACCAGCGACTGCGCCTTGAGACCACCAGCGACCGGCTGACCACCCGCGTGATCGATCTGATCATGCCCATCGGTAAGGGCCAGCGTGCCCTGATCGTGTCGCCGCCCAAGGCCGGTAAGACCACGATCATGCAGGACATTGCGAACGCGATCACCCGCAACAACCCCGAGTGCCACCTGATGGTGGTGCTGGTCGACGAGCGTCCCGAAGAAGTCACCGATATGCAGCGCTCGGTCAAGGGTGAGGTCATCGCCTCGACCTTCGACCGCCCGCCGTCAGACCACACCCAGGCCGCCGAGCTGGCCATCGAGCGGGCCAAGCGCCTGGTCGAGCAGGGAAAGGACGTCGTCGTCCTGCTCGACTCGATCACTCGCCTCGGCCGCGCGTACAACAACGCGTCGCCGGCGTCCGGCCGCATCTTGTCCGGTGGTGTGGACTCGACCGCGCTGTATCCGCCTAAGCGGTTCCTGGGCGCGGCCCGCAACATCGAGCACGGTGGCTCGCTGACGATCATCGCGACGGCCATGGTGGAGACCGGTTCGACTGGTGACACCGTGATCTTCGAGGAGTTCAAGGGCACCGGCAATGCAGAGCTCAAGCTCGACCGCAAGATCGCCGAGCGCCGGGTGTTCCCCGCCGTCGACGTCAACCCGTCGGGCACCCGCAAGGACGAGCTGCTGCTGAGCCCCGACGAGTTCGCGATCGTGCACAAGCTGCGGCGTGTGCTGTCCGGGCTGGACTCGCATCAGGCCATCGACCTGCTGATGAGCCAACTGCGCAAGACCAAGAACAACTACGAGTTCCTGGTTCAGGTCTCCAAGACCACGCCGGGCGGCGCCGCCGGCAACGGCGACATCGACTAGCCCGAAGCGTCGGCGCGCTGGCGTGCGCTCAGCGCACGTTTTTCGCGCCGAACTAGCTCTGACGCAACGCGTCCATGCCGGGCGCCAGCAGACCGTCGAGTGCCGACCACGGCACCGTGATCGTCGGTGTGCCGTGGAAGAACTGATAGTCGGCGAAGTGGATCTCCAACCCCGCCTGCGTCGGAATCCAGTTGACGAAGTTCGCTTCGGTGGGCGCGTTACCCGGTTCGTCGGGCATCGGCGTCGGCCCCACTCCGCTGACGGCGGGCAGTAGCGCTTTGGTCTGTTCGGAGAGCTTGTCCAGGCCGGCTTGTTTGTCGGTGAACAGGTCGCCCAACGTGATCGGCTTGGCACTGCGCGCGTCGATCACAACTGTGCTGACGAAGCTGCTCGGATGTGCCGACGGCGTGTGCACATACAGGCCGCTGATCAATTCCGACACCGATGCGCCGCCGAAGTAGATCTGCGGTTGGGTCTCGAACGTCCAAGTGCCGTCCGGGTCGGCGTCGCGTTTGACCGGTTCCAGCTGCCCGGAGGCGGAGGCGTGCACCGCGCTGTTGAACGCGCTGGCCACCCGCGGATCGCCACCGGTGATGGTGTCGACGACCAGTGTCCATCGGCCCTTGCCGTCGGTGGTGGCATCCCCGGCGGTGGACCGGGTGACCGAGTAGGTCTGCTTGTCGGCGACGCCCTTGGTGGGCGCCTCGGTCGTCGGCGACGCGGTCGCGGATCCCGACGAGCTGACGGCCGCCGTGGTGGCCGTCGTCTTCGCAGATGTGCTTGTCGAACCCCCGCATGCGGTGAGGCCGACGGCCAAAGCTGCAACCAAGACCGCCCCCCGGCGGCTGCGTGTGCCCATGCCTGACATTGTGTCAGGCGGTAAGTCGCTGCGGCGCATAGATCATGATTGCGCTTGGCGCGCAACGGTTTTCGGCAACGATTATTCTGCTGCGGGCGCCATGCGAAGCCCGGGGAGCACGTAGCGCCGCATGAAACGCAGCACCGCAGCGTGGTCATCGGGGTCGATCGTCTCGCCCGGAACGGTGCCCAGGGTGATCTGCACCCGGGCCACCCACTCGGCTGCCTCGTCCAGGTCGGTGTCGGCGTGGATTTCGCCGCCGGCGCGCGCCGCCTCCAGGTACGGCCGCCAGAACCGGCCGAGATCGGGCACCAGGCCCTGCACGCCGGCGCCGGCGCAGGCCGAGAACTCTTCGGGTTCGTCGCGTCGCAGCTGCATCACCAGCGCGCCGGGGGAGTCGTAGGCGCTGCGGCCCAGTCGCACCCCGACAGCCAATCGATCCTCGAACGTGTCGAGTCCGTCGAGCACCTCGTGCGATTCGGCCCAGAACGCATTGTTCAGGCGCACGATCGCCGCACCCAACAGCGAGGCCTTGTCGGGGTAGTGCCGGTAGAGCCAGCCGCGGGACACCCCCGCGGCTTCGGCCACCTCGGAGACCGTGGTCGCCCGGATGCCCTTGGCGCGCAGGCACGATTCCGCGGCGTCCACCAGCCGCTCCTGCACGGACTTCTGTCGGCTGTCGGCGTCGGCGCTGGCTGTCACCTTGGTGGCCCTCCTTGTCTCGACCCGACAGTCCCGATACGGACATCCTTTCAAATGGGACCCGGCAGCCGTCCCGCACACCGGTAGACAGATTTGGCATTCTGTTTACGCTGCGCTTCTATTGTGACCCAAGGCACCCTGGAAAGCCGGGGGATGCCGAAGTTGGCCGAAGAGGGGAGCTCCGTGGCCGAGACCGTCCAGCAGCTGCTTCGTCAGCGCCTCGCGGACACCACCCCGGCGGTGAAGTTCGGCGAGCAGGTGTGGACCTGGCGCGAACACCTCGACGAGGCGGCCCGCCAGGCGGCGGGTTTGATCGCGATCGCCGACCCGGATCGACCGCTGCACGTCGGGACGCTGCTGGGCAACACCCCCGCGATGCTGACCGCCATGGCGGCGGCCGGCCTCGGCGGTTATGTGCTGTGCGGGGTGAACAACACCCGCCGCGGCGCGGCGCTGGCCCGCGACATCGTCAAAGCCGACTGCCAGATCCTGCTCACCGATTCGGGGCACCGCGAGCTGCTCGAGGGTCTGGAACTGCCGGGCGTCCGCGTGTTCGACGTCGACTCCGATGAGTGGTCGGCGCTGCTGGCCGGTGCCCGGGAGTTGACACCTCACCGGGAAGTCGCCGCCACCGACACGTTCATGCTGATCTTCACCTCCGGCACCAGCGGTGAGCCCAAGGCGGTGCAGGTCGCGCACATGATGGTCCCGTTCGCCGGCGTGGCACTGGCCGACCGGTTCGGGATCACCGCCGACGACGTCTGCTACCTGTCGATGCCGCTGTTCCACTCCAACGCGTTGATGGCCGGTTGGGCGGTGGCGCTCAATGCCGGCGCGGCGATGGCCCCGGCCGCGTTCTCGGCATCGGGCCTGCTCGCCGACCTGCGCCGATATGGCGCCACCTACATGAACTACGTCGGCAAGCCGTTGGCCTACGTACTAGCTACGCCCGAGCAGCCCGACGACCACGACAATCCGCTGCGGGTCGCTTTCGGCAACGAGGCCACCGACCGCGACATCGCCGAGTTCGGCCGCCGCTTCGGCTGCGCGGTGTGGGACGGGTTCGGCTCCACCGAGGGCGCGGTGATCATCACCCGAGAGGACGACTGCCCACCCGGTTCGGTCGGGCGCGGCTTTCCCGGCGTGGCCATCTACGACCCCGAGACCCGTCAGGAATGCGCGACGGCGGTGTTCGACGAGACCGGCGCGCTGGCCAACGCCGACGAGGCGGTGGGGGAGATCGTCAACACCACCGGCGGGGGCATGTTCGGCGGGTACTACAACGACGGCAACGCCACCGACGAACGCCTTCGCCACGGCATGTATTGGTCCGGGGACCTGGGCTACCGCGACGCCGACGGCTGGATCTACCTGGCAGGCCGGACCGCGGACTGGATGCGCGTCGACGGCGAGAACATGGCTGCCGCGCCCATCGAGCGGATCATCTTGCGGTTGCCGCAGGTCAGCCAGGTGGCGGTGTATCCCGTGCCCGACGAGCATGTGGGTGATCAGGTGATGGCGGCGATCGTGCTCGCCGACCACGCCCAACTGACCCCCGCCGAGCTCGAGGAGTTCCTGGCCCAGCAGTCGGACCTGTCGCCCAAGTCGTGGCCCCGGTACGTCTGGATCGCCGATGAGCTGCCGGCCACCGCCACCAACAAGGTACTCAAGCGCGAGCTCATCACCCAGGGGACCAAGCCCCAGAAGGGCCGAGTCTGGACCCGTGCGGCGCGGTCGAGGAGTTACACGATCGGCTGAGGAATAGGCCGAGGCGACCGCGCGTTTGGGCTGGTGACGGTCTACCTGGCATACTGGATCGTCGACCACCTCAGGTACCGGTTCACGCTCGAATTGCCAGGAAAACACTCGGGCGACCCGGCGACCATCGAATGCAGAGGACACCATGAAAACTGGGATTCATCCCGCTTACGCCGAGACCACCGTGGTCTGCGGTTGTGGCAATTCGTTCACCACTCGCAGCACCAAGGACGGCGGACACATCACCGTCGAGGTGTGCTCGCAGTGTCACCCGTTCTACACCGGCAAGCAGAAGATCCTCGACAGCGGCGGCCGCGTCGCCCGCTTCGAGAAGCGCTACGGCAAGCGCAAGGCCGGCGAGACCGCCGACAAGTAGCTGCTTTACCGACGCCCGCTCTGCTGCCCTGCGCGCAGGCCGGGCGTCGGTTTGCGTTTGGGGGCAGGGTCGACAGTCGGACAGAGATGAGGTGAGTGTGACGCACTCGACGCAGGTTGAGGCTGTGCTGACCGAACATGCCGACCTCGAACGTCAGATGTCCGATCCGGCACTGCACGCAGACGCCGGCAATGCCCGCCGGGTGGGCCGGCGGTTCGCGCAGCTGGCGCCCATCGTCACCACTTACCGCAGGCTGGAGACCGCCCGTGGCGACCTCGATGCCGCCCGCGAGCTGGCCGCCGAAGACGCCTCCTTCGCCGCCGAGGTGCCCGAGCTCGAGGCCAGGGTCGCCGAACTCGACGCCCACTTGACCGACCTGTTGGCGCCGCGGGATCCGCACGACGCCGATGACATCGTCCTCGAGGTGAAATCGGGTGAGGGCGGGGAGGAGTCGGCGCTGTTCGCCGCCGATCTGGCGCGCATGTACATCCGGTACGCCGAGCGGCACGGCTGGACCGTCACGATGCTCGACGAGACGTGGTCGGATCTGGGCGGCTACAAGGACGCGACGCTGTCGATTCGCAGCAAGGGCGACTCGGCCGACGGCGTGTGGTCGCGGATGAAGTTCGAGGGCGGCGTGCACCGCGTGCAGCGGGTGCCGGTCACCGAATCGCAGGGCCGGGTCCACACCTCCGCGGCCGGCGTCCTCGTCTACCCGGAGCCCGAAGATGTCGAGGCCGTCCAGATCGACGAGTCGGATCTGCGAATCGATGTGTACCGCAGCTCCGGCAAGGGCGGCCAGGGCGTCAACACCACCGACTCGGCGGTCCGCATCACCCACCTGCCTACCGGCATCGTCGTCACCTGCCAGAACGAACGCTCGCAGCTGCAGAACAAGGCCCGCGCGATGGTGGTTCTGGCGGCGCGTCTGCAAGCGCTGGCCGAGGAGCAGGCGTCGGCCGATGCGTCGGCGGATCGGGCCAGCCAGATCCGCACGGTCGACCGCAGCGAGCGAATCCGGACCTACAACTTCCCCGAGAACCGCATCGCCGATCACCGGATCAACTTCAAGGCGCACAACCTCGATCAGGTGCTCGACGGCGATCTCGACCCCCTACTGGATGCCCTGGCCGAGGCGGACAAGCAGACCCGGCTTCAGCAGGCATGAGCCGGAGCCTGCGACAGGCCATCGACGTGGCCACCGCTGCGCTCGCCCGCGCGGGCATCGGCTCGCCGCGCATCGACGCTGAGCTGTTGGCGGCCCATCTGGCCGGCACCGACCGTGGCCGGCTGGCCACGATCGCCGAGCCCGACGCCGACTTCTTCCGCCGCTACGACGACATCATCGACGCCCGGCGCACCCGCGTCCCGCTGCAACACCTGACCGGTTCGGCGCCGTTCGGCCCACTGGAGCTGGCGGTCGGTCCCGGGGTGTTCATCCCGCGCCCGGAGACCGAGGCGCTGCTGGAATGGGCTCTGGCGCAGCGCTTACCCGATCACCCGATGATCGTCGACCTGTGTACCGGATCCGGTGCGCTGGCGATCGCACTGGCCGCAGGGCGGCCGCACGCGCGGGTGATCGCCGTCGACGACGACCCCACCGCGCTGGGCTACGCCCGCCGCAACGCCGCGTCGTCCGCTGTCGACGTGGTGCAGGCTGACGTGACCGTCGCAGGGCTGCTCCCAGAGTTGCGCGGTAGCGTCGACCTCGTGGTATCCAATCCGCCATACATCCCCGTTGGGGCAGAGCTGGAACCCGAAGTGGCCGAGCACGACCCGGCGCACGCGCTGTTCGGCGGCGACGACGGTATGGCCGTGATCGGTCCGATCGCGCGCCTCGCCGGTGGCTGGCTCAAGCCGGGCGGACTGTTCGCCGTCGAGCATGATGACACCACGTCGCAGCTGACTGTCGAAACCATTAGTGCCACAGAACTTTTCACTGAGATCACCCCACATTGCGATCTGGCCGGCCGCCCCCGATTCGTGACGGCCCGCCGGGTAAAGGAGTCAGCGTGACCCAGGTGTTCGACTGTGCCGACCCCAACCAGCGTGCCGAGGCGATCGCCGCCGCGGCGGCTGCGGTGAAGAGCAGCCGGCTGGTCGTGATGCCCACCGACACGGTGTACGGCATCGGCGCCGACGCCTTCGACAGCGGCGCCGTGTCGGCGCTGCTGGCCGCCAAGGGCCGGGGTCGCGACATGCCGGTCGGTGTACTCGTCGGTTCCTGGCACACCATCGAAGGCCTGGTGTATTCGGTGCCGCACAGCGCCCGCGAACTGATTCGGGCGTTCTGGCCGGGTGCGCTGAGCTTGGTCGTGCAGCAGGCGCCCTCGCTGCAGTGGGACCTCGGCGACGCCCGCGGCACCGTGATGTTGCGGATGCCGTTGCATCCGGTCGCGATCGAACTGCTGCGCGAGACCGGCCCCATGGCGGTCTCCAGCGCGAACCTGTCCGGCCGCGCGGCGGCGACGACCTCGGAGGAGGCGCAGAGACAGCTGGGTGATCTGGTCCAGGTGTATCTCGATGCCGGGCCGTCGCAGGAGCAGGCCGCCTCGACGATCGTCGACCTCACCGGATCCACCCCGCGACTTCTGCGCGAGGGCCCGATCAGCGCGGCCGCGATCGCCGAGGTGCTCGGTACCGACGTCGCCTCGTTGACTGCCTGAACCGCCACAGATTGGTGCAGTACGGTTTTTGCGATGGCCAGCACAGCGGAGATCTTGGCGAGCGCAACGCTCGCACTGGCTGACCGCGGCGCCGGCGTTCCGTTGCGCGAGTTGGCCCTTGTCGGGCTGACCGCCGCGATCATCACCTATTTCGCCACTGGCTGGGTTCGGGTGTTCGCCACCCGGGTCGGCGCGGTGGCCTATCCCCGCGAGCGGGACGTCCACCTGAAGCCGACCCCGCGGATGGGTGGCCTGGCGATGTACGCCGGCGTCGTCGTGGCGGTCTTCCTGGCTTCGCAGTTGCCTGCGCTCACCCGCGGCTTCATCTATTCCTCCGGGATGCCGGCGGTCGTGGTCGCCGGCGGACTGATCATGGGCATCGGGCTCATCGACGACCGGTGGGGCCTGGACGCGCTGACCAAGTTCGCGGGCCAGATCACCGCGGCCAGCGTCCTGGTCACAATGGGCGTGGCGTGGAGTGTGCTGTACATCCCGCTCGGCGGGGTGGGCACCATCGTGCTGGACCAGGTGTCCTCGATCCTGCTGACGCTGGCGCTGACGGTGTCGATCGTGAATGCGATGAATTTCGTCGACGGCCTCGACGGATTGGCGGCCGGCCTCGGGCTGATCACCGCGCTGGCGATCTGCATCTTCTCGGTTGGCCTGCTGCGCGACCACGGCGGCGACGTGCTGTTCTACCCGCCCGCGGTGATCTCGGTGGTGCTGGCCGGCGCGTGTCTGGGGTTTCTGCCGCACAACTTCTACCGCGCCAAGATCTTCATGGGCGATTCCGGCTCGATGCTCATCGGCCTGATGCTGGCCGCCGCCTCCACCACCGCGGCCGGCCCGATCTCGCAGAGCGCCTACGGGGCGCGTGATGTGTTCGCCCTGCTCTCGCCGTTCCTTCTGGTCGTCGCGGTGATGCTGGTGCCGGCGCTGGACACGTTGCTGGCCATCGTCCGCCGCACCCGCGCCGGTCGCAGCCCGCTGAGCCCGGACAAGATGCATCTGCATCACCGGCTGCTGCAGATCGGGCACTCGCACCGGCGCGCTGTGCTGCTGATCTACCTGTGGGTGGGCATCATCGCCTTCGGTGCGGCCGCCACCATCTTTTTCGACCCGCGCTACACCGGGGCGGTGATGCTGGCGGCGATCGTGGTCGCGATCGTGGTCACGTTGATCCCACTGTTGCGCCGCCGGGACGATGATTACGAGGGACTTTACGACAGTAAGTAGTAGACGTGTTTTCTGCCGTCTACCATGTGGTACGGTGCTGGCAGAACCCAGCCGAGACACAGCAAGAAACCTCGCGGGTTGCCGGCCCGGCCCATCGGATTCGCGTCCGATCGGCGCCGATTTACGACCGACAAAGGGAGCTGCCCCTTGGGTGATTCCAGCGCGCCTGTCGCCCTCCGATACGCTCGGCGGGCCAGGACGAAGGATCACTTGACCGGCTCCCCAGAACGCAAGATTGAGGTGAACCTGTGACGACACCAGCGCAAGATGCGCCGTTGGTGTTTCCGTCCGTTGCCTTCCGGCCCGTTCGGCTTCTTGCGATCTGCGCTGCGCTGACCGCGCTTGCGGTGGTGCTGGCCGCGGTGGCCGGCCACATCTTGTTCGGGGTTTTCTTCGGCGTCGGCCTGGCGCTGGGCCTGATCAACGCCATTCTGGTTCAGCGATCGGTCGAGTCGATCACCGCCGGTGACCACCCGCTCAAGCGCAAGATGGCACTGAACTCCGCGACGCGGTTGCTGGTGATCACGTCGATCGGCCTGGCCATCGCGATCATCTTCCGGCCGATGGGTCTGGGTGTGCTCTTTGGTTTGGCGCTGTTCCAAGTTCTTTTGGTTGTGAGCACCGCTTTGCCGGTGTGGAAGAAGATTCGCACGGGCGATCACGACGCCGACGTAGTTGCAAGCCCCGGAGCTGCCGGCTCCGCCGACGAAGCACCGAAGGATTGACCACGCGATGAGTGAACGCATCCTCGCCGAGGCCGCCATCGAGGTCGGCCATCACGACACCGCCAAGTGGCTGGGTCTGACGGTCAACGTCGACACCATCATGGCGACGGCGATCGCCGCCGTGATCGTGATCGCGCTGGCGTTCGTACTGCGAGCCAAGGTCACCTCGACCGGCGTGCCGAGCGGCGTGCAGCTGCTGTGGGAGACGCTGACGACTCAGATGCGCGGCCAGATCGAATCCGCGATCGGCATGAAGATCGCCCCGTTCGTGCTCCCGTTGGCGGTGGCGTTGTTCATCTTCATCCTGATCGCCAACTGGATCTCGGTGCTGCCGGTGCAGTACGGCAAAGCCGACGGCAGCACGCACGAACTGCTCAAGCCGCCGGCCGCCGACATCAACTTCGTGCTGGCGCTCGCTCTGTTCGTGTTCTTCTGCTATCACGCGGCAGGCATCTGGCGGCGCGGCCTGATCGGCCACCCGGTGAAGCTCCTCAAGGGCCATGTCGCGTTCCTCGCCCCGATCAACCTCGTCGAGGAACTGGCCAAGCCGATCTCGTTGTCGCTCCGACTTTTCGGCAACATCTTCGCGGGCGGCATCATGGTCGCGCTGATCGCGTTGTTCCCGCCGTACATCATGTGGGCGCCCAACGCGATCTGGAAGACGTTCGACCTGTTCGTCGGTTTGATCCAGGCGTTCATCTTCGCGCTTCTGACGATTCTGTACTTCAGCCAGTCGATGGAACTGGAAGAAGACCACCACTAAAAGACGTGTTCGACCCGAGGACCACCCACTCACCTGGTAGGAGTCCTACCAGCAACCAAGGAGGATAAGTAATGGCAGACCCTCAAATCGTCATGGGAGCCCTGATCGGCGGCGGGCTCATCCTGGGCGGCGGCGCCATCGGCGCCGGTATCGGTGACGGCATCGCCGGTAATGCCCTGATTTCCGGCATCGCCCGGCAGCCCGAGGCCCAGGGCCGGCTGTTCACCCCGTTCTTCATCACTGTTGGTCTGGTGGAGGCGGCGTACTTCATCAACCTGGCGTTCATGGCCCTGTTCGTGTTCGCCACGCCTGGCGCTTCCTAGTCGGCATGGGGGAGCACAGCGTCACTCTGTTGGCGGCCGAGGAAGGTGGCACCCAGAACTTCCTCGTCCCCAACGGCACCTTCTTCTTCGTACTCGCGATCTTCCTGATCGTGCTGGGCGTGATCGGCAAGTTCGTCGTGCCGCCGGTCCAGAAGGTGCTCGGTGAGCGCGAGAAGATGGTCGCCAAGACCACCGAGGACAACCGCAAGGCCACCGAGCTGGATGCCGCCGCGGACTCCGACTTCCAGAAGGTGATGGCCGAGGCCCGCACCGAGGCGTCGGGGATCCGCGACGAGGCCCGTGCCGAGGGTCGCAAGATCCTCGAGGAGCACCGAGGCCGCGCCAGCGAGGAGGCTGCCGCAACCCTGCAGCAGGCGGCCGATCAGCTCAAGCAGCAGAGCGACAGGATCTCCGGTGACCTGAGGTCGTCGGTGGATACGCTCTCTGCCACGCTGGCCAGCCGCGTTCTGGGTGTCGAGGTCTCCAGCGAGTCGGCGACAACGGCGCCGGGACGGTAGGACATGTCAACCTTCATCGGACAGCTCATCGGCTTCGCGGTCATCGTGGCCATCATCTGGCGGTACGTCGTGCCGCCGTTGAAGAACATGATGGCCAATCAGAAAGAGGCCGTTCGCACTCAGCTCGACGACAGCGCGAAGGCCGGTAAGCGGTTGGCTGATGCCGACAAGCATCACGCCAAGCGGGTCGACGAGGCCAAGGCCGAAGCCAAGCGGATCGTCGAAGAGGCGCGGGTCGATGCCGAAGGCATCACCGCGCAGCTGCGTGCTCAGGCAGATGTCGAGGTGGAGCGGATCAAAGTCCAAGGTGCGCAACAGGTTCAGTTGCTGCGCGCGCAGCTGATCCGGCAGTTGCGTCAAGACCTCGGCAGTGAATCGGTGCGGCGTGCGGGCGAGCTGGTGCGTGCCCACGTCGCTGACTCGCAGTCGCAGTCCGCCACTGTCGACCGCTTCCTGGACGAACTGGATTCGATGGCGCCGGCGGCCTACACGCCGGAGGCCCGTTCGGATCTGCGGTCGGCCAGTCGCGATGCTCAGGCCGCGGTGGTCGAGAAGTTCGATGCGCTGTCCTCGGATCTGTCGGCCGATGCGTTGTCCGCGCTATCCGATGACCTTGCGTCGGTGGCCGGGCTGCTGCTCGCAGAACCCATCCTCGCCCGCCATCTCGCGGAGTCGTCCGGTGAGGTCGACGCCAAGAAGCAGTTGATTCACCGGCTGCTGGACGGCAAGGTCGGCGACAAGACGCTGGACCTGCTCGAGACGGCGGTATCGGTGCGCTGGTCGCTGACGTCGGATCTGGTTGACGCCGTCGAGCATGTCGCGCGGCTGGCACTGCTGACTCGCGCGGAGCGCGAGAACCAGGCCGACGAGGTCGAGGAGCAGCTCTTCCGCTTCACCCGCATCCTGGACGAGCAGCCCCGGCTGACCTCCCTGCTGGGTGACTACACCGCGCCGGCCGACGGCCGAATCGAGTTGCTGCGCAAGATCCTCGGTGACGGCAGCGGCGCCAGCGCGATCGCAACCGCCCTGCTGGTTCAGACCATCAGCCTGCTGCGCGGCGATCGGGCCGACGAAGCGGTGCTGGCGCTGGCTCAACTTGCTGTGGCCCGGCGCGGCGAGGTCGTCGCTCAGGTCAGTGCGGCCGCCGAGCTCAGTTCGGAGCAACGCACCCGACTGACCGAGGTGCTGACCCGGATCTACAACCACCCTGTTTCGGTGCAGCTGAACATCGATCCCTCTCTGCTGGGCGGCCTTTCGGTCGCCGTCGGCGACGAGGTGATCGACGGGACGTTGTCCTCACGGCTGGATGCAGCCGTGACGCGGCTTCCCGACTAGCGACCGACTGACCGGCCGAAAAGCCAACCGAACCCGAAGACCCAAAACAAAGGCAGGAAGACGAAAAGCCATGGCAGAGTTGACAATCTCGGCTGACGACATCCAGGGCGCCGTCCAGGAGTACGTCTCGAGCTTCGAGGCGGATACCGGGCGCGAGGAGATCGGCACCGTGATCGACGCCGGCGACGGCATCGCCCACGTCGAGGGTCTGCCCTCGGTGATGACCCAGGAGCTGCTGGAGTTCCCCGGCGGCGTTCTCGGTGTCGCGCTGAACCTCGACGAACACAGCGTCGGTGCGGTCATCCTCGGTGAGTTCGAGAAGATCGCCGAGGGCCAGCAGGTCAAGCGGACCGGCGAGGTGCTCTCGGTGCCCGTTGGTGACGCCTTCCTGGGCCGCGTCATCAACCCGCTCGGCCAGCCGATCGACGGTCAGGGTGACATCGAGGCGGAGGGTCGCCGCGAGCTCGAGCTGCAGGCGCCGTCAGTGGTGCAGCGCCAGGGTGTCGGTGAGCCGCTGCAGACCGGCATCAAGGCCATCGACGCGATGACCCCGATCGGCCGCGGCCAGCGCCAGCTGATCATCGGTGACCGCAAGACCGGCAAGACCGCCGTCTGCGTCGACACCATCCTCAACCAGCGGGGTGCCTGGGAGACCGGCGATCCCAACCAGCAGGTGCGCTGCGTCTACGTCGCGATCGGCCAGAAGGGCACCACGATCGCCTCGGTGAAGCGGGCCCTCGAAGACGGTGGCGCGATGGAGTACACCACCATCGTCGCGGCTCCGGCTTCCGACGCAGCTGGCTTCAAATGGCTTGCGCCCTACACGGGTTCGGCCATCGGCCAGCACTGGATGTACAACGGCAAGCATGTGCTGATCGTGTTCGACGATCTGTCCAAGCAGGCCGACGCCTACCGCGCCATCTCCCTGCTGCTGCGCCGCCCGCCGGGCCGCGAAGCCTTCCCCGGCGACGTCTTCTACCTGCACTCCCGCCTGCTGGAGCGTTGCGCCAAGCTGTCCGACGAGCTGGGTGGCGGCTCGATGACCGGTCTGCCGATCATCGAGACCAAGGCCAACGACATCTCGGCGTTCATCCCGACCAACGTCATCTCGATCACCGACGGCCAGTGCTTCCTGGAGTCCGACCTGTTCAACCAGGGCGTTCGGCCGGCCGTGAACGTCGGTGTGTCGGTGTCCCGCGTCGGTGGTGCCGCCCAGATCAAGGCGATGAAAGAGGTTGCCGGTTCGCTGCGTCTGGACCTGTCGCAGTACCGCGAGCTGGAGGCCTTCGCGGCGTTCGCGTCCGACCTGGATGCCGCGTCGAAGGCTCAGCTGGACCGCGGTGTGCGCCTCGTCGAGCTGCTCAAGCAGGCCCAGTACAGCCCGATGGCGGTCGAGGATCAGGTCGTCGCGATCTTCCTGGGCACTCAGGGGCATCTGGATTCGGTTCCGGCCGAGGATGTTTCGCGCTTCGAGTCCGAATTCCTGGAGCACGTGAAGGCGAGCCACTCGGAGATCCTCGACGGCATCAAGGAGTCCAAGAAGCTCTCCGAAGAGGCCGAGGAGAAGCTTGTCTCGGCCATCAACGAGTTCAAGAAGGGCTTCGCCGCCACCGACGGCAGCTCGGTGGTCGCCGACGAGCACGAGGCTGACGCTTTGGATCCCGAGGACCTGGAGAAGGAATCGGTCAAGGTCCGTAAGCCGGCTCCCAAGAAGAACTAGGTAACCGATGGCAGCCACACTTCGCGAACTACGCGGACGTATCAAATCCGCCTCGTCGATCAAGAAGATCACGAAGGCTCAGGAGTTGATCGCCACGTCGCGGATCGCCAAGGCGCAGGCCCGAGTCGATGCGGCTCGGCCCTACGCCAACGAGATCACCAACATGCTCACCGAGCTGGCGGGCGCGAGCGCGCTCGATCACCCGCTGCTCGTCGCGCGGTCGAACCCGCGGCGGGCCGGTGTGCTGGTGGTCTCGTCGGATCGCGGTCTGTGCGGCGGCTACAACGCGAACGTCTTGCGCCGGGCCGAGGAACTCTTCTCGCTGCTGCGGGAAGAGGGCAAGGACCCGGTGCTCTATGTCGTGGGCCGGAAAGCGCTGGGCTACTACAGCTTCCGCCAGCGCGAGGTCAAAGAGTCGTGGACCGGCTTCTCCGAGCGGCCCGATTACGAGCACGCCAAGGACATCGCCGACACCTTGGTGACGGCGTTCATGTCCGGTGTCGACGACGAGGGTGACGAAGCCGGCGCCGACGGCGTGCTCGGTGTCGACGAACTGCACATCGTGTCGACGGAGTTCAAGTCGATGCTGTCGCAGACGGCGACGGCGCTCCGGATCGCCCCGATGCTCGTCGAGTACGTCGGTGAAGCGGAGACCGGTCCGCAGACGCTGTTCTCGTTCGAGCCCAATGCCGAGGAATTATTTGAGTCGCTACTCCCTCGTTATATAGCGACGCGTGTGTACGCGGCGCTGCTCGAGGCGGCGGCGTCGGAATCGGCGTCTCGCCGGCGCGCCATGAAGTCGGCGACCGACAATGCCGACGATCTGATCAAGGCACTCACGCTGGCGGCCAACCGCGAACGTCAGGCGCAGATCACCCAGGAAATCAGCGAAATCGTCGGTGGCGCCAACGCGCTGGCAGACGCTACCTAACCGAAGCCCATCGAGAGCTAGAGAAGCGAAGAGAGAATGACTGCTGCCGTAGAGACCAAGACCGCCGGACGCGTTGTCCGCATCACCGGCCCCGTGGTGGACGTCGAGTTCCCGCGTGGCTCAGTGCCCGAACTGTTCAACGCGCTGCACGCCGAGATCACCTTCGGCGCGCTGGCCAAGACCCTGACGCTCGAGGTCGCCCAGCACCTCGGTGACAACCTGGTGCGCTGCATCTCCATGCAGCCGACCGACGGCCTGGTGCGTGGCGTCGAGGTGTCCGACACCGGCGCTTCGATCTCTGTGCCGGTCGGCGACGGGGTGAAGGGCCACGTGTTCAACGCCCTCGGCGACTGCCTCGACGACCCGGGCTACGGCAAGGACTTCGAGCACTGGTCCATCCACCGCAAGCCGCCGGCCTTCGCCGAACTCGAGCCTCGCACCGAGATGCTGGAGACCGGCCTCAAGGTCGTCGACCTGCTGACCCCGTACGTCCGTGGCGGCAAGATCGCCCTGTTCGGTGGTGCCGGCGTGGGCAAGACCGTGCTGATCCAGGAGATGATCAACCGCATCGCCCGCAACTTCGGTGGCACCTCGGTGTTCGC
Source organism: Mycolicibacterium aromaticivorans JS19b1 = JCM 16368 (assembly GCF_000559085.1). NCBI lineage: Bacteria > Bacillati > Actinomycetota > Actinomycetes > Mycobacteriales > Mycobacteriaceae > Mycobacterium > Mycolicibacterium aromaticivorans. The sequence continues at coordinate 4,107,031 of NZ_JALN02000001.1, forward strand.
CGGCGTGGGGGAGCGCACCCGTGAAGGCAACGACCTCTGGGTCGAGCTCGCGGACGCCAACGTGCTCAAGGACACCGCGTTGGTGTTCGGCCAGATGGACGAGCCGCCGGGCACGCGTATGCGCGTCGCATTGTCCGCGCTGACCATGGCGGAGTTCTTCCGCGATGAGCAAGGCCAGGACGTGCTTCTGTTCATCGACAACATCTTCCGGTTCACTCAGGCCGGCTCCGAGGTGTCCACGCTGCTCGGCCGTATGCCGTCCGCGGTGGGTTACCAGCCGACCCTGGCCGACGAGATGGGTGAGCTCCAGGAGCGCATCACCTCGACTCGCGGCCGTTCGATCACCTCCATGCAGGCCGTGTACGTGCCCGCCGACGACTACACCGATCCGGCGCCGGCCACCACGTTCGCGCACCTCGATGCCACCACCGAGCTTTCTCGTGCGGTGTTCTCCAAGGGCATCTTCCCCGCGGTGGATCCACTGGCGTCGAGCTCGACGATCCTGCACCCCAGTGTGGTTGGCGACGAGCACTACCGCGTCGCCCAGGAAGTCATCCGGATCCTGCAGCGCTACAAGGATCTTCAGGACATCATCGCGATCCTCGGTATCGATGAGCTCTCCGAAGAGGACAAGGTCCTGGTGTACCGCGCCCGCAAGATCGAGCGTTTCCTGAGCCAGAACATGATGGCCGCCGAGCAGTTCACCGGTCAGCCCGGTTCGACGGTGCCGCTCAAGGAGACCGTCGAGGCGTTCGACAAGCTGGCCAAGGGCGAGTTCGACCACCTGCCCGAGCAGGCGTTCTTCCTGATCGGCGGCCTGGACGACCTGGCGAAGAAGGCCGAGAGCCTCGGCGCCAAGCTGTGAGTTTCACGACGCGAAAGGTGATGTGAGATGGCCGAATTGGACGTCGACATCGTCGCTGTCGAGCGCAAGATCTGGTCGGGTAAGTCGAAGTTCGTCTTCACCCGCACCACGTCGGGCGAGATCGGCATCATGCCTCGGCACATTCCGCTCGTGGCACAGCTCGTCGACGACGCGATGGTGCGCGTCGAGCGGGAGGGTGAGGACGATCTGCGGATCGCGGTCGACGGCGGTTATCTTTCGGTCACCGAGGAAGGTGTGACGATCCTCGCCGAGTCCGCGGAGTTCGAGTCCGAGATCGACGCGGACGCCGCCAAGTCCGATGCGGCGTCCGACGATCCGCAGATCGCTGCCCGGGGTCGGGCGCGTCTGCGCGCCCTAGGCCAGATCGACTAGTCGAGAGCCCAGCGACTGATGAGCGCGCCGATGATCTTCATGGTCGCGCTGGTCACTGTGCTGGGACTTGTCGTGGCGGCCCTGACCTACCGGCTGTGGAAGCTACGCCAGGGTGGGACGGCGGCGATTCTGCGTGACGCCCCGGCGATCGGCGGGCACGGCTGGCGGCATGGAGTCATCCGGTATCGGGGTGATGAGGCCAGGTTCTATCGGCTGTCGAGTTTGCGCTGGTGGCCCGATCGCCGGCTGAGCCGACGTGGGCTGGAGGTCATCGCTCGACGTGGCCCGCGCGGCGACGAGTTCGACATCATGTCCGACGCGATCGTCGTTCTGGAACTGCACGACATCACCGGCGAGCGCGGTCGCGGATACGAGATGGCGCTGGACCGCGGGGCGCTGACGGCGTTTTTGTCCTGGGTGGAATCGAGTCCCTCGCCGCGGGCGCGGCGCCGCACGGCCTGACTTATGTCTTCGCGGGTCCTTCGGCTTTGCCGCCGCCGGGCTGCCACAGCACGTCACCACCGGGATTGGCCACCCGGCACAGGATGAACAGCAGGTCGGAGAGCCGGTTGAGGTAGCGCGCAGGCAGTGGGCTGACGGTATCGGGATAGGCCCTGACAGCCACCCAGGCCGAGCGTTCGGCGCGCCGGGTCACTGTCCGTGCGACATGTAGCAAAGCCGACAGCGGGGTGCCGCCGGGGAGGATGAACGAGGTCAGCGCCGGCAGGTTCTCGTTGTAGTTGTCGCACCACGCTTCCAGCCGCTCCACGTACGGGGCGGTGATCCGTAGCGGCGGGTACTCGGGGTTCTCGACGACCGGAGTGGACAGGTCGGCGCCCGCGTCGAACAGGTCATTTTGAATCTGTACAAGCACTTTGCGCAGTTCGTCGTCGGGTTGGCCCAGGGCGACGGCCACTCCGATCGCGGCATTGGCCTCGTCACAGTCGGCGTACGCCGTCAGCCGCGGGTCATTTTTGTCCACCCGTGAGAAATCACTCAGTCCCGATGTGCCGTCGTCGCCGGTCCGGGTATATATGCGGGTCAGGTGTACTGCCATGGGTGAAACCGTACCGGCCAGGTGGCACTGTGCCGGGCCGTGCCTCCACTAAACTAACGCCCGTGGGTGAGCGTTTCGTGGTGATCGGTGGCAACCGGTTGGCTGGCGAAGTCGCCGTTGGGGGCGCCAAGAACAGCGTTTTGAAGCTGATGGCGGCCAGTCTGCTGGCCGAGGGCACCACGACTATCACCAACTGCCCCGACATTCTTGATGTTCCGCTGATGGCGGAGGTCCTGCGCGGCCTCGGCGCCAACGTCGAACTCGACGGTTCGGTCGTGCGGATCACCTCGCCCGACGAGCCGAAGTACGAAGCCGACTTCGCCGCGGTGCGTCAGTTCCGGGCGTCGGTCTGCGTGCTGGGCCCGCTGGTCGGACGGTGTAAACGCGCCAGGGTGGCACTGCCCGGCGGCGACGCTATCGGCTCGCGCCCGCTGGACATGCATCAGGCGGGGCTGCGCCAGCTCGGCGCCGACTGCACGATTGAGCACGGCTGTGTGGTGGCCACCGCCGAACGTCTGCACGGTGCGGAGATCCAGCTGGAGTTCCCCTCGGTGGGGGCGACGGAGAACATCCTGATGGCTGCGGTGGTCGCCGAGGGGGTCACCACAATTCACAACGCGGCGCGCGAGCCCGACGTCGTCGACCTCTGCGAGATGCTCTGCCAGATGGGCGCCCAGATCGAAGGCGCAGGGACGTCGACGTTGACGATCACCGGCGTCCCGCGTCTGCACCCCACCGAGCACCGGGTGATCGGCGATCGGATCGTCGCAGCGACCTGGGGCATCGCCGCGGCGATGACCCGCGGTGACATCTCGGTCACCGGGGTGGACCCGGCTCACCTTCAGCTGGTGCTGCACAAGCTGCACGATGCCGGCGCCACCGTCACCCAGCACGACAACGGGTTCCGGGTGGTGCAGTACGACCGTCCGAAGGCCGGCAACGTGGCGACGTTGCCGTTCCCGGGTTTTCCCACCGATCTGCAGCCGATGGCGATCGCGCTGGCGTCGATTGCCGACGGGACGTCGATGATCACCGAGAACGTCTTCGAGGCGAGATTCCGGTTCGTCGAGGAAATGATTCGGCTCGGTGCTGATGCCCGAACCGACGGCCACCACGCGGTGGTGCGGGGGATCCCGCAGCTCTCGAGTGCGCCGGTGTGGTGCTCGGATATCCGGGCCGGCGCCGGACTGGTGCTGGCCGGGCTGGTCGCCGACGGAGAAACCGAAGTTCACGACGTGTTTCACATCGATCGGGGCTACCCGCTCTTCGTGGAGAATCTGGTGCGACTTGGAGCTGAGATAGAACGCGTGTAGTGTAGGCAGTCGGCCAGCCGCGCCGGACCCGGAGACGGGAGGGCAGCGGCAGTTGACGCCGCCAAAGACTTATAGTAAGTTGGTGGGGTTGCCTGCTGGCGGATGCCAGCTGGGTGTGTTGTTTGAGAACTCAATAGTGTGTTTGGTGGTTTTTGTTTGTTGTTGTTTTTTGCCGTGCTCTGATACCCCCGTGTTGGGGTGCGGTTTTTTTGATGCCAGTTTTGGTGTCTTTGTTTGGTTTCAGGCTTGTTCTGATTCGAATTCCACCTGTCTTTGGATGGGTTGTTTTTGTTTGGAGAGTTTGATTCTGGCTCAGGACGAACGCTGGCGGCGTGCTTAACACATGCAAGTCGAACGGAAAGGCCCTTCGGGGTACTCGAGTGGCGAACGGGTGAGTAACACGTGGGTGATCTGCCCTGCACTTTGGGATAAGCCTGGGAAACTGGGTCTAATACCGAATATGATCATGGCCTGCATGGGTTGTGGTGGAAAGCTTTTGCGGTGTGGGATGGGCCCGCGGCCTATCAGCTTGTTGGTGGGGTAATGGCCTACCAAGGCGACGACGGGTAGCCGGCCTGAGAGGGTGTCCGGCCACACTGGGACTGAGATACGGCCCAGACTCCTACGGGAGGCAGCAGTGGGGAATATTGCACAATGGGCGCAAGCCTGATGCAGCGACGCCGCGTGAGGGATGACGGCCTTCGGGTTGTAAACCTCTTTCAGTAGGGACGAAGCGCAAGTGACGGTACCTATAGAAGAAGGACCGGCCAACTACGTGCCAGCAGCCGCGGTAATACGTAGGGTCCGAGCGTTGTCCGGAATTACTGGGCGTAAAGAGCTCGTAGGTGGTTTGTCGCGTTGTTCGTGAAAACTCACAGCTCAACTGTGGGCGTGCGGGCGATACGGGCAGACTTGAGTACTGCAGGGGAGACTGGAATTCCTGGTGTAGCGGTGGAATGCGCAGATATCAGGAGGAACACCGGTGGCGAAGGCGGGTCTCTGGGCAGTAACTGACGCTGAGGAGCGAAAGCGTGGGGAGCGAACAGGATTAGATACCCTGGTAGTCCACGCCGTAAACGGTGGGTACTAGGTGTGGGTTTCCTTCCTTGGGATCCGTGCCGTAGCTAACGCATTAAGTACCCCGCCTGGGGAGTACGGCCGCAAGGCTAAAACTCAAAGAAATTGACGGGGGCCCGCACAAGCGGCGGAGCATGTGGATTAATTCGATGCAACGCGAAGAACCTTACCTGGGTTTGACATGCACAGGACGCCGGCAGAGATGTCGGTTCCCTTGTGGCCTGTGTGCAGGTGGTGCATGGCTGTCGTCAGCTCGTGTCGTGAGATGTTGGGTTAAGTCCCGCAACGAGCGCAACCCTTGTCTCATGTTGCCAGCACGTTATGGTGGGGACTCGTGAGAGACTGCCGGGGTCAACTCGGAGGAAGGTGGGGATGACGTCAAGTCATCATGCCCCTTATGTCCAGGGCTTCACACATGCTACAATGGCCGGTACAAAGGGCTGCGATGCCGTGAGGTGGAGCGAATCCTTTCAAAGCCGGTCTCAGTTCGGATCGGGGTCTGCAACTCGACCCCGTGAAGTCGGAGTCGCTAGTAATCGCAGATCAGCAACGCTGCGGTGAATACGTTCCCGGGCCTTGTACACACCGCCCGTCACGTCATGAAAGTCGGTAACACCCGAAGCCGGTGGCCTAACCCCTTGTGGGAGGGAGCCGTCGAAGGTGGGATCGGCGATTGGGACGAAGTCGTAACAAGGTAGCCGTACCGGAAGGTGCGGCTGGATCACCTCCTTTCTAAGGAGCACCACGAGAATCAGGCCCGCCCACATCGTGTGGGGGTTCGGGAGTTCTGATCGATTCGTTGGATGGCCCTCTGTGACTCCAGTGATGGGGTCGACCTGTAGTGGGTGGGGGTCTGGTGCACGACAAGCAATCATCCAGGACGGGGACCCTTCTTTTGTGGGGGGTTGTCTGGTGCTGCCAAACACACTGTTGGGCTTTGAGACAACAGGCCCGTGTTTCCCTGGCCCCTGTGTGGGGTGGGAGGCGTGTTGTTGCTCCATCTTTGGTGGTGGGGTGTGGTGTTTGATTTGTGGATAGTGGTTGCGAGCATCTGGCACGCATGAGGCGCCGGCTTCCTTTGGGGGGTTGGTGGTTTGTGTGTGCAATTGATGTGCAATTTCTTTTTTCGAATTGGTTTTTTGTGTTGTAAGTGTTTAAGAGCGCATGGTGGATGCCTTGGCACTGGGAGCCGATGAAGGACGTGGGAGGCTGCGTTATGCCTCGGGGAGCTGCCAACCGAGCGTTGATCCGAGGATGTCCGAATGGGGAAACCCGGCACGAGTGATGTCGTGTCACCCACTACTGAATACATAGGTAGTGGGGGGGAACGCGGGGAAGTGAAACATCTCAGTACCCGTAGGAAGAGAAAACAATTGTGATTCCGTTAGTAGTGGCGAGCGAACGCGGAGGATGGCTAAACCGTATGCATGTGATACCCGGCAGGGGTTGTGTGTGCGGTGTTGTGGGACGTTTCGTCTTCGGTCTGCCGGCCGGGGCGGGAGTGATAAACCGTGGTGTTAGGTGAAGTGGCCTGGGATGGTCTGCCGTAGTGGGTGAGAGCCCCGTAACTGAAAACATCACGGCTCCTGTGGAACTGTTCCCGAGTAGCAGCGGGCCCGTGGAATCTGCTGTGAATCTGCCGGGACCACCCGGTAAGCCTGAATACTTCTCAGTGACCGATAGCGGATTAGTACCGTGAGGGAATGGTGAAAAGTACCCCGGGAGGGGAGTGAAATAGTACCTGAAACCGTGCGCTTACAATCCGTCAGAGCCCTCGACTTGTCGTGGGGTGATGGCGTGCCTTTTGAAGAATGAGCCTGCGAGTCAGGGACATGTCGCGAGGTTAACCCGGGTGGGGTAGCCGTAGCGAAAGCGAGTCTGAATAGGGCGTATCCACACAGTAGTGTGTGGTGTAGTGGTGTGTTCTGGACCCGAAGCGGAGTGATCTACCCATGGCCAGGGTGAAGCGCGGGTAAGACCGCGTGGAGGCCCGAACCCACTTAGGTTGAAGACTGAGGGGATGAGTTGTGGGTAGGGGTGAAAGGCCAATCAAACTCCGTGATAGCTGGTTCTCCCCGAAATGCATTTAGGTGCAGCGTTGCGTGTTTCTTGCCGGAGGTAGAGCTACTGGATGGCCGATGGGCCCCACAGGGTTACTGACGTCAGCCAAACTCCGAATGCCGGTAAGTGAAAGCGTGGCAGTGAGACGGCGGGGGATAAGCTCCGTACGTCGAGAGGGAAACAGCCCAGATCGCCGGCTAAGGCCCCTAAGCGTGTGCTAAGTGGAAAAGGATGTGCAGTCGCAGAGACAACCAGGAGGTTGGCTTAGAAGCAGCCACCCTTGAAAGAGTGCGTAATAGCTCACTGGTCAAGTGATTGTGCGCCGATAATGTAGCGGGGCTCAAGCACACCGCCGAAGCCGCGGCATCGAATTTATTCGATGGGTAGGGGAGCGTCCTGCACACCGGTGAAGCAGCCTGGTAATGGAGCTGTGGAGGGTGTGGGAGTGAGAATGCAGGCATGAGTAGCGATAAGGCAAGTGAGAACCTTGCCCGCCGAAAGACCAAGGGTTCCTGGGCCAGGCCAGTCCGCCCAGGGTGAGTCGGGACCTAAGGCGAGGCCGACAGGCGTAGTCGATGGACAACGGGTTGATATTCCCGTACCCGTGTGTGAGCGTCCCTGATGAATCCATTCTGCTAATCGCCCAAATCCAGAATCACTGATCCCTTCGGGGTGACGGTTTCTGGGGCTGCGCGAGACCCGGGTGGGTAGTAGTCAAGCGATGGGGTGACGCAGGTAGGTAGCCGTACCAGTCAGTGGTAATACTGGGGCAAGCCCGTAGGGAGTCAGATAGGCAAATCCGTCTGGCACATATCCTGAGAGGTGATGCATAGCCGAGTGAGGCGAATTCGGTGATCCTTTGCTGCCAAGAAAAGCCTCTAGCGAGCGCACACACGGCCCGTACCCCAAACCAACACAGGTGGTCAGGTAGAGAATACCAAGGCGTACGAGTGAACTATGGTTAAGGAACTCGGCAAAATACCCCCGTAACTTCGGGAGAAGGGGGACCTCCTACTGTCATGGCACGAGCTGCCGGCAGCGGTGGGGGGTGGCACAAACCAGTGAGAAGCGACTGTTTACTAAAAACACAGGTCCGTGCGAAGTCGCAAGACGATGTATACGGACTGACGCCTGCCCGGTGCTGGAAGGTTAAGAGGACCCGTTAACCCCTTGCGGGTGAAGCGGAGAATTTAAGCCCCAGTAAACGGCGGTGGTAACTATAACCATCCTAAGGTAGCGAAATTCCTTGTCGGGTAAGTTCCGACCTGCACGAATGGCGTAACGACTTCTCAACTGTCTCAACCATAGACTCGGCGAAATTGCACTACGAGTAAAGATGCTCGTTACGCGCGGCAGGACGAAAAGACCCCGGGACCTTCACTATAGCTTGGTATTGGCGTTCGATACGGTTTGTGTAGGATAGGTGGGAGACTGTGAAACTCACACGCCAGTGTGGGTGGAGTCATTGTTGAAATACCACTCTGATCGTATTGGACTTCTAACTTCGGACCGTATATCCGGTCCAGGGACAGTGCCTGGTGGGTAGTTTAACTGGGGCGGTTGCCTCCTAAAATGTAACGGAGGCGCCCAAAGGTTCCCTCAACCTGGACGGCAATCAGGTGTTGAGTGCAAGTGCACAAGGGAGCTTGACTGCGAGACGGACATGTCAAGCAGGGACGAAAGTCGGGACTAGTGATCCGGCACCCCCGAGTGGAAGGGGTGTCGCTCAACGGATAAAAGGTACCCCGGGGATAACAGGCTGATCTTCCCCAAGAGTCCATATCGACGGGATGGTTTGGCACCTCGATGTCGGCTCGTCGCATCCTGGGGCTGGAGCAGGTCCCAAGGGTTGGGCTGTTCGCCCATTAAAGCGGCACGCGAGCTGGGTTTAGAACGTCGTGAGACAGTTCGGTCTCTATCCGCCGCGCGCGTCAGAAACTTGAGGAAACCTGTCCCTAGTACGAGAGGACCGGGACGGACGAACCTCTGGTCCACCAGTTGTCCCACCAGGGGCACCGCTGGATAGCCACGTTCGGACAGGATAACCGCTGAAAGCATCTAAGCGGGAAACCTTCTCCAAGACCAGGTTTCTCACCCTTTTAGAGGGATAAGGCCCCCCGCAGACCACGGGATCGATAGACCAGACCTACACGCACCGCAAGGTGTTCAGGGAACTGGCACTAACCGGCCGAAAACTTACAACAACCAAAACAACAAACCAGTTGACACGGGAAAAGTAAGACGCACACCAAGACGCCCGCAACCACACCACAGCAATCACAACACTGCACCCCACCACCAAAACTAAACCTCCCCCACACGGGGGACACTCAAAAAAGAGTGAATACAGTTACGGCGGCCATAGCGGCAGGGAAACGCCCGGTCCCATCCCGAACCCGGAAGCTAAGCCTACCAGCGCCGATGATACTACCCAACAGGGTGGAAAAGTAGGACACCGCCGAACACAATTTAAGTCCTGTGCCCCCTAATTTCGATTAGGGGGCACAGGCATTTTTGTATTCGTATATCAGTCGAATAGCGACAGATCGGCCGGCATTCGACTTTTCTCGAGCGCCAATAGTGCGCGTTTGCGATCAATTCCTCCGCCATATCCGGTCAATCCCCCGGTCGAACCGATAACGCGATGACACGGCACGATGATGCCGATGGGATTCCGGCCATTCGCCAATCCCACCGCACGCGACGCTCCCGGAGATCCGATTTGCATCGCGATTTCTCCATAGGACCGTGTCTCGCCGTACGGAATGGTGCGCAGTGCTGACCAGACTTTACGTTGGAACTCGGTTCCGCCGAGATCCAGATCGAGGTCGAATTCGGTGAGTTCACCGGCGAAATAGGCCGCCAGCTGTTCGACGGCATCGGCGAATATCTCATCATCAGATTGCGCCCAGTCGGACCGATCCGGCTCGTGCGTCTGATCCACCATCCGCAAATGCCTCAGGGTCGATCCCGTGCCGGCGAGGGTGAGTGGGCCAACCGGGCTGTCGATTGTTCGGTACCGCATGGTCGTCGTCACGGTGTCTCCTTCGGTGGCCAGTGATTCACGGAATGGTCCAGGGTCGTCCACAGGTGCTGTACGACATATGACCGCCATGGTCGCCAGCGTGCACTGTGTGCGGTCAGCGCCCGCACGTCGGCCGGTAGGCCGAGTTGTTCGGCCGCGAGCCGCACCCCGAGATCGCTGGCCGGAAAGGCGTCGGGATCACCGAGCCCCCGCATCGCGACGATCTCCGCGGTCCACGGTCCGATTCCGGGTAGCGCCAGTAGCTGCTGGCGGGCCTGCTGCCAGTCGCAGCCGGGATTGAGTGTCAGTTCGCCCTCGCCCAGGGCCGCGATCAGCGTGGTCACCGAGCGTCGGCGGGCGGCCGGCACGGCAAGGTGCGCCGGGTCGATATCGGCCAGCTGAGCGGTGCTGGGAAACGTGTGCGTCAGCCCGCCGTGCGGATCGGCGACCGGCGCGCCGTAGGCGGCGACGAGCCGGCCGGCGTGGGTCCGTGCCGCTTTGGTCGACACCTGCTGACCGAGTACAGCCCGCACCGTCAGTTCTTCTTCGTCGACGGTGCGCGGGATCCGCTGTCCGGGTGCTTTGCTCACCACGGCGCTCAGGTCGGCGTCAGTCCCCAGCACATCGAGAACGGATTCCGGGTCGGCGTCGAGGTCCAACAACCGCTTGCAGCGAGCGATCGCAGTGGACAGGTCTCGGACTTGGTCGAGGACCAACGTGCACCGGACGTGGTCGGGCTGCGGTGTCAGGCTCACCACGCCGCAACCCGACGGCAGGCGCAGAGTGCGGCGGAATGCGCCATCGCGCACCTCTTCGCAGCCCGGCGCCGCACTGGCTGCCAGGTGCCCGAACAAGCCCTCATAGGCGAACGGGGTGCGTACCGGCAGCCGCAGCGTCAGCGCTTGCCCGTCGGGTGCGGTAGCCGCCCAGTCCCGGCGGGCGGCCTTGGCCCGCAACGCCGTCGGCGTGGTGTCGCAGGCGGCTCGCAGGGTGTCGTTGAACTGGCGGATACTCGCGAAGCCTGCTGCGAACGCGATATCGCTGAACGCCATGTCGGTGGTCTCGATGAGCACCCGTGCCGTCTGCACCCGCTGCGCCCGGGCCAGTGCCAGCGGCCCGGCACCGACTTCGGCCTGCAACATTCGCTCCAGCTGGCGGGCGGTATAGCCGACCCGTCTGGCCAGCCCCGTCACGCCTTCGCGGTCCACCGCGCCGTCGCCGATCAACCGCATCGCCCGGGCCACCGCGTCACCGCGGACGTTCCACTCCGGCGAACCCGGCGAGGCATCCGGTCGGCAGCGTTTGCAGGCCCGAAAGCCCGCTCGCTGCGCGGCCGCCGAGCTGGGGTAGAAACACACGTTGCGGGCCAGGGGCAGCCGCACCGGGCAGCTGGGCCGGCAGTAGATGCCGGTGGTCTTGACCGCGGTGACGAACCAGCCGTCGAACCGCGAGTCCTTGGACCGGACGGCGCGGTAGCAGCGGTCGAAATCGTCGTGCACGTCTTGAACTTTTACACGTCGGCACCGACAGCACTAGCGGAAAACCGACATCGTGGTCGAGCGCTATGAGCGAACCGCTTCGGGTACCGGGCGATCGCCCCAGCCCGATGTGCCGATCAGGTCGAAGAAGGTCGGTGATGGCGCCCCGTTGATCAGGTGGTGCAGGTGCGCGGGGAAGGACAGGGGCGGAGCCTTCATCGGATTGGCTCGCGTATCGACAGCGATCGCCTCGGCGATGGCATAGCCCAGATCATGACGCGGCCACGCGGCGTGCACCCGCTCGGCGAAACCGGCGGACAGCCGCTTCTTGTCGAACCCGTTGATGTCCAACGCGATTCCGCGATGAGAGATCGCGTGGACCGGTCCGAACCGGTGGGCCAGCCCGACGCTGGTGTGCAGCGCGATCGATTCCCACACCGTACGCACCGCAACGTCGTCGACTCCGTGGTCGGTCAAGAAGCGCGCCGCGGCGTCTGCCCCGTCGACTTCGAAGCGTTGGTCTCCGCTGCCGTACTCGGTCACGCCAAGGTCGTGCAGCAGACAGCTGAGGAAGACGAGCTCGTCGTCGTAATCGATCCCGGCCCGCAAGCCGTCGGCGGCGGCCAGTTCGCGCCCGAACAGGTAACCCCGGACGCAGTGGTTGGTCAGAAACGCAAGAGAGACTTCGGTCACCAATTGCAGTGCAGCTGAACAGATATCGGAGTCCGGGAACTCCCAGACGGCCACGTCGTCGACGGTCATGCCGCTACATTGCCCGACCCCGACCCGTCGGTCCAGCGGCCTGGAGGTCCGGTACCCCACAGATCAGGACATCGCCACGCCGGCCACGATGAGCCAGATTGCGACGTAATGGCATGTCGCGGCGGCCGCGGTGAAGGCGTGAAAGAACTCGTGATAGCCGAAAGACGCGGGCCACGGGTTGGGCCAGCGCAGCCCGTAAAGCACAGCACCGATGTTGTACAGCACGCCACCGGCGACGAGGAGGCCGACGACGGTCAAGCCGGCGCCATCGAGAATTGTTCGGGCGAAGGCGATTGCGGCGTAGCCGAGCATCAAATACAGCGGCACACCGATCCACCGCGGCGCTGAGGGCCACAGCATCTTGAGTGCAATGCCCACCGCCGCAGCCACGCAGACGATGGTCAGCACCCGGGTGGCGGTCTGCTGTGGCATCGCCAGGACCGCGACCGGGAAGTAGGTGCCGACGATGAAGACGAAGATCATCGAATGGTCGGCGCGCTTCATCCACGTCAGCGTTCTCGGTGAGCGCCACCGTACGAGGTGATATGTCGCGCTCACGCCGAACATCGCGACGACGGTGGTGGTGTAGATCGCTGTCACCCAACCCGCGTTCGGGGACGCCGCCGCGAAGGCCGCTCGCATCAGAGCCGCACTGGCGATGATGGCGACAACGGCCGAGGACAGGTGAATCCAGCCGCGGACTCTGGGCGTGCCGAGAACGTCGGCGATGGTCTCGATTCCGGCCGGGGCTGAAGGCAGTGGTGGGGGCGTGGCTTTCTCGAATGTCACGCGGGCACAGCCAGGCGGGTGGACTCTTCGTGGCCCCGCAACGTCACCGCATCGGCCAGGACCCAGTGGGCGCGCTCGGGATCGCCGGCCCGCTCGACCGTCGATGCGGTGACCAGGAGCCGGCTTGAGGTGGACTTGGCAAGCTCGGACAGGCGAGCGGCCTCATTGACCGGTGGGCCGATCACCGTGTATTCGAATCGCTCATTGGCGCCGACGTTGCCGGCGACAACCTCACCAGCGGCGACCCCCAGGCCGGCGGGGCATTCGGGTACCTCCTGCTCGAGGCGCCGCATGATCGTGCGGGCCGCGGCGAGTGCGTCGTCTTCGGGATTGTCGAGCGTGACCGGCGCACCGAACACTGCGAGCGTGGCATCGCCTTCGAACTTGTTGAGCAGACCGTTGTGCCGGTTGACCTCTTCGACGATCACGGCGAAGAACCGGTTGAGCAGGTCGACCACCTCGATCGGGGGCAGGGTGCCGACCAATTGGGTGGAGCCGACGATGTCGACGAAAAGCACTGCCACGTGCCGCTCTTCACCGCCGAGCTGCGGCTTCTGCATCTCGGCTGCCGCGGCGACCTCGCGGCCGACGTGGCGGCCGAACAGGTCGCGCACCCGTTCACGCTCCCGCAGCCCGGCGACCATCGAGTTGAATCCCCGTTGCAGCTCACCGAGTTCGGTGCCGTCGAAGACCACGACGCTGGCCTTGAGGTCGCCGTCTTCGACGCGCTTGAGCGCCGAGCGCACCACCCGCACCGGGGTCGCGGTGATCCAGGCCAGCACCCACATCAAGGCGAATCCGAACACCAGCGTGGCCGACGAGGTGATCAGGATGGCGACCTCGAGCTGCGTCTTGGTCATGTTGTCCAAGACCAGCGAGATCAGGGCGCTGAGCCCGATGCCGATGACGGGCACGCCCGAGCCCAGCATCCAGACTGTCATCGTGCGGCCCATGATCCCCGGTGCCAGCCGATGGGGTGGCGGCCCGGCCGCCAGCGCCAGCGCCGCAACGGGACGCAGCGCGAACTCGGTGGCCAGGTAGGCGCCGGTGGAGACCATCACTCCGACGAAACCGGTCACGAGCAGGATCCGGGGAATGAAGTCAGTGTCGAACAGCCCGTAAAGGATCGTGAAGACAACGGTGCCCACCACCCAGAGCGACAGCTGGGCCAGGGCGACGCGCCATGGGGTGAAGAACGCGTTGCGCTGGTCGACGCGGGTCGGCGCCCGCCCCTCAGCCGCCCACCGGAGGTGTTTCACCGTGCGGGTGGTGATCCACCAGCTGCCGAACGCGAGCGCGGCGGCCGCGTACGCGGGTGCCACGCCGAAAGTGAGCCAGGCGGGCACGTCGGTGAACACGCTGGGCACCGGATAGGCGACGCTGACCAACAGCGCCGCGACCACGATGCCGAGGACGTTCACCGTCAGCAGCGCCACCGTTACCAGCGTCTGGATCCGGACCCGGCGGCGGGCCGGGCTTTCGCTGACCCGCCCCAGGATCAACGAACCATAGGCCGGTGTGCCGGCCAACCGGCCGCTCTGCCGGGTCACCCGTTCCAGAACCCGGCCCAACCGCTGCGCGAGGCTCGGAGGGGACGTCATGGTGGTGTCAGCCTAATTCGCCGGGGGTCGTAGACCCTAAGCTTGTCCGGTGCGCCTCGTGATCGCCCAATGCACCGTCGACTACATCGGCCGCCTCACCGCCCACCTGCCCTCAGCTCGTCGGCTGCTGCTGATCAAGGCAGACGGTTCGGTCAGCATCCATGCCGACGACCGGGCCTACAAACCGCTGAACTGGATGAGCCCGCCGTGCTGGCTGACCGAGGAAGCCAGGGATGACTCGCTGCCGGTGTGGGTGGTGGAGAACAAGACCGGTGAGCAGTTGCGGATCACGATCGAAAACGTCGAGCACGACTCCAGCCACGAACTCGGGATCGATCCCGGACTGGTGAAGGACGGCGTCGAAGCGCATCTGCAGAAGCTGCTGGCCGAGCACATCGAGCTGCTGGGTGACGGCTACACCCTGGTCCGCCGGGAGTTCATGACCGCCATCGGCCCGGTGGACATCCTCTGCCGCGACGACGAGGGCCGCACGGTCGCGGTGGAGATCAAGCGCCGCGGCGAGATCGACGGCGTGGAGCAGCTGACGCGCTATCTGGAGTTGCTCAACCGGGACAGTCTGCTGGCGCCGGTGACCGGGGTGTTCGCCGCCCAGCAAATCAAGCCGCAAGCCAGAACGCTGGCCACCGATCGCGGAATTCGTTGCCTGACTTTGGATTACGACGTCATGCGAGGGATGGACAGCGACGAGTTCCGGCTCTTCTGATGCCGCGGCGCCGACCACCTCGCCCTAAGGACAGCGGCATTCCGCCGCTACCCCTGCAGCGGCGTGTCGAGTCGGGCGCCGACGGATTCGACTACGAAGTGCGATCGATACCGGCTGCGCGGGCGGTAAAGACCTACCGGTGCCCCGGCTGCGATCACGAAATCCGCTCGGGCGTCGCGCATGTGGCGGTCTGGCGCGCCGACGATGGCGAAGCTGCGCTCGACGACCGACGGCACTGGCACACCGCCTGCTGGGCGAACCGCGCCAACCGCGAGCCGACCCGGAAGTGGTCGTAGAAATCTGGCGTGACCTAGTGAGATGAAGCCGGCTCGACGAGTTCCACCAGGACGCCACCGGCATCCTTCGGGTGGATGAAGTTGATCCGTGAGTTCGCGGTTCCGCGGCGCGGTGCGTCGTAGATCAACCGGACACCCTGGTTGCGCAGCTGTTCGGAGATGGCGTCCAGGTCGCTGACCCGGTAGGCCATCTGCTGGATGCCGGGGCCGCGCTTGTCGATGAACTTGGCGATCGTCGAGGTCTCATCCAGAGGCGCCATCAACTGGATCTGTGCGCAGTCGGGGGCCGCGTTCTTCAGCGACAGCATGGCCTCGCGAATGCCCTGGTCGGTGTTGATTTCCTCGTGCACCAGGATCATCCCGAGGTGCTCGTGGTACCACTGGATGGCCGCATCGAGATCCGGCACCGCGATGCCGACATGGTCTACGGCGGTGACGAGCGCACTGGCCAGAACTGGACGGGCGTCAACTTGCTCAGCGGTCATAACGCAAAGGTAACCTAACCACATCGGATTCGACACTGGGGGATCCGTGGATAGCCGCATCGGGGCGGCGCGAAACGCTCTTGGAGGTAGGTATGACGACGTCGGTGATCGTTGCTGGAGCACGTACTCCCATCGGCAAACTGATGGGTTCACTCAAAGACTTTTCCGGCAGCGATCTGGGCGCAATCGCGATCAAGGGCGCGCTGGAGAAGGCCGGGGTCCCGGCGTCGCTGGTCGACTACGTGATCATGGGCCAGGTGTTGACCGCCGGCGCAGGCCAGATGCCGGCTCGCCAGGCCGCCGTGGCTGCCGGAATCGGGTGGGACGTGCCCGCCCTGAGCATCAACAAGATGTGCCTGTCCGGGATCGATTCGATCGCCCTGGCCGATCAGCTGATCCGCGCAGGTGAGTTCGACGTCGTGGTCGCCGGCGGCCAGGAGTCGATGACCAAGGCCCCGCACCTGTTGATGAACAGCCGCGAGGGCTACAAGTACGGCGACGTCACGGTGCTCGACTCGATGGCGTACGACGGCCTGCACGACGTCTTCACCGACCAGCCGATGGGTGCGCTCACCGAGCAGCGCAACGACACCGACAAGTTCACCCGCCACGAGCAGGACGAGTTCGCCGCCATCTCGCATCAGAAGGCGGCCGCGGCCTGGAAGGACGGCGTGTTCGCCGACGAGGTCGTGCCGGTGAAGATCCCGCAGCGCAAGGGTGACCCGATCGAGTTCAGCGAGGACGAGGGCATCCGCGCCAACACCACGGCCGAGTCGCTGTCCGGGCTCAAGCCCGCGTTCCGCAAGGACGGCACGATCACGGCGGGCTCGGCCTCCCAAATCTCTGACGGCGGTTGCGCCGTCGTGGTGATGAGCAAGGCCAAGGCCCAGGAACTCGGGCTGAGCTGGCTGTGTGAGATCGGTGCCCACGGTGTGGTCGCGGGCCCGGATTCCACGTTGCAGTCGCAGCCGGCCAATGCGATCAAGAAGGCCATCGCGCGCGAGGGCATCACCCTGGACCAGCTCGACGTCATCGAGATCAACGAGGCGTTCTCCGCCGTCGCGCTGGCCTCGACCAAGGAACTGGGCGTGGACCCCGATCGGGTCAACCGTAATGGCGGCGCGATCGCGGTCGGCCATCCGATCGGTATGTCGGGTGCGCGGATCACGCTGCACGCGGCGCTGGAGCTCTCGCGGCGCGGATCGGGTTACGCGGTGGCCGCACTCTGCGGAGCAGGCGGCCAGGGCGACGCGCTGGTTCTGCGGGCGGGGTAACTCGACCGCGTCAACGACGAGGCGTAGTAGCTGGCGCGCCGCTGCGGCACAATGGCTGCATGACGAGCACTTTTGACATCCGAAGCACGGCCGGCCGATTCCGGTTGGTGGCGCTGGCCGAAGCGGTGACCTGGGTCGGACTGCTGGTCGGGATGTACTTCAAGTACCTGGGCAGTCCGCGTACCGAGATCGGCGTCAAGGTTTTCGGCATGGCCCACGGGCTCGTGTTCATCGCATTTGTGATCACTGCTCTGATGGCGGGCATCGCCTACAAGTGGGGCGTAGTCACGTGGTTGCTGGCGTTGCTGGGCAGCATCGTGCCGCTCGGCAGTGTGATTTTCCTCATATGGGCTGATCGGACTGCGAAATTGGGGCCGGCGGCCGCTCCTGCGGCTTCGGGTCAGCCACTCGATTCGGCACCGTCGACGACGTGACAGACTTGGGAACGTGACGCGTCCACGCCCCCAGATCGGCCCGGCCCTGGCCGGCGCCGTCGACCTGTCCGGCCTCAAGCAGCGGGCTCAGCAGCCCGCGGACGGTGCGACCGCCCCCAGTGGCGGTGTCGAGGTCACCGAGGCCAATTTCGAAGCTGAAGTCCTGGTCCGTTCCGGCCAACTGCCGGTTGTCGTGGTGCTGTGGTCGCCGCGCAGCGACGCCTCGGTGCAATTGGGCGAAGTGCTCGCCGCGCTGGCCGCCGACGACAACGGAAAGTGGTCGTTGGCAACGGTCAACGTCGACGTGGTCCCGCGGGTCGCCCAGATGTTCGGAATCGAGGCGGTACCGACTGTGGTGGCCTTGGCCGGCGGGCAGCCGCTGGCCAGCTTCCAGGGCATGCAACCCCCCGAGCAGTTGCGGCGGTGGGTTGACTCGCTGCTGCAGGCGACCGCTGGAAAGCTCTCCGGCTCAGGCGATTCCGAGGAAGAGGCAGCCGTCGACCCGGCCTTGGAGCAGGCAAGGGACTTGCTCGAGTCCGGGGATTTCGCGGCTGCGGCCGCGGCGTATCAGGCCATTCTGGAGGCCGATCCGCAGCACGCCGAAGCCAAGGGTGCGTTGCGGCAGATTACTTTCCTGCAGCGCGCCACTGAGCAGCGCCCCGACGCGGTGGCAGTGGCCGATGCCGCTCCCGACGACATCGAGGCGGCCTTTGCCGCCGCCGACGTGCAGATCCTCAATCAGGACGTCGTCCCGGCCTTCGACCGCCTGATCGCGCTGGTGCGCAAGACTTCTGACGATGAGCGCACCAAGGTGCGCACCCGGCTGATCGAACTGTTCGAGCTGTTCGATCCCGCCGACCCCGATGTGATCACCGGCCGGCGCAACCTGGCCAACGCGCTCTACTAGCCGGCGGTCGGCGCGGGTTCCAGCCAGATCGCTGAGTTCGGCGGCAGCACCAGCGTCGCCGACGCGGGCCGGCCGTGCCAGGGTTCGTCGGTGGCCTCGACCGCGCCGAAGTTGCCCGCCCCCGCACCGTTGTAGACCGTCGCGTCGCTGTTGAGCACCTCGCGCCAGGTGCCGGTGTGCGGCAGCCCAAGCCGATATCGGCTGTGCTCCGCCCCGGAGAAGTTGAACACGCACGCCAGCACCGAGCCGTCGCTGCCGTATCGCAAAAAGCTCAGCACGTTGTTGGCCGAGTCGTTGGCGTCGATCCAGGAGTAGCCCTCCGGCTTGGTGTCCTGGCTCCACAGCGACGGGCGGCCGCGGTAGAGCTCGTTGAGATCGGCGACGAAACGCTGGATCCCGGTGGAGTAGCTGTTCTCGTCGAGCTGGTACCAGTCGACCCCGCGTTCCTCGGACCACTCCGCGCGCTGGCCGAATTCCTGGCCCATGAACAGCAGCTGCTTACCGGGGTGGGCCCACTGGTAGGCCAGCAGGCTGCGCAGCCCGGCTGCCTTGACGTGATCGTTGCCGGGCATCCGGCCCCACAGCGTGCCCTTGCCGTGCACCACCTCGTCGTGGCTGATCGGCAACACGAAGTTCTCGCTGAACGCATAGAGCAACGAGAAGGTCAGCTCGCCGTGGTGATAGGTGCGATAGATCGGGTCCCGGCTGATGTAATCCAGGGTGTCGTGCATCCACCCCATGTTCCACTTCATCGAAAAGCCAAGTCCGCCAAGGTTGGTCGCCCGGGTAACCCCCGGCCATGAGGTGGACTCCTCGGCGATCGTGACGATGCCCGGGTGGCTCTTGTGGACGGTGGCGTTCATCTCCTGCAGGAACTGCACCGCCTCGAGGTTCTCCCGGCCGCCGTAGATGTTGGGCGTCCAGCCGCCGTCGGGCCGCGAGTAGTCCAGGTAGAGCATGGATGCGACGGCATCCACCCGCAGGCCGTCGATGTGGAACTCCTGCAACCAGTACAGCGCGTTGGCCACCAGGAAGTTGCGTACTTCGGCGCGGCCGAAATCGAAGACGTAGGTGCCCCAGTCGAGCTGTTCGCCTCGGCGCGGGTCGGAATGCTCGTAGAGCGGGGTGCCGTCGAAGCGGCCCAGCGCCCACGCGTCCTTGGGGAAGTGTGCGGGCACCCAGTCGACGATCACTCCGATACCCGCCCGGTGCAGGGTGTCCACCAGGAAGCGGAATTCGTCGGGGGTGCCGAACCGGGATGTCGGCGCGTAGTAGGACGTCACCTGATAGCCCCACGAGCCGCCGAACGGGTGCTCGGCTACCGGGAGGAATTCGATGTGGGTGAATCCTTGGGCCACAACATATTCGGTGAGTTGCTCGGCCAGCTCGCGATAGCTCAGGCCGGGCCGCCATGAGCCAAGGTGCACCTCGAGGGTGCTCATCGGCTGGAACACCGGGTTCTGTGCGGCGCGCTGCGTCAGCCACTCGGTGTCGTCCCAGGTGTAGTCCGAGGTGAACACACGCGACGCGGTGTGCGGCGGGACCTCGGTTGCAAACGCGAACGGGTCGGCGCGGTCGGTGACCGACCCGTCGACGCCGTGGACGCGGAACTTGTAGAGCCCGTCAGTGGGAAAGCCGGGCCAGAACAGCTCCCACACGCCGGAGGATCCCAGCACCCGCATCGGGGCGTCGTTGCCGTCCCAGTGGTTGAACTCGCCGATCAGATTGATGCCCTTGGCATTCGGGGCCCAGACCGCGAACGACACACCCTCCACCACGCCGTCTGCGGTCTCGAACGACCGCGGATGCGCGCCCAGGATCTCCCACAGCTGCTCGTGGCGTCCCTCGCCGAACAGATATAGGTCCATTTCACCGAGCGTGGGCAGGAAGCGGTAGCCGTCGGCGACGGTGATGGTGTGACCGCCCGGATAGCTGACCTCGAGTCGGTAGTCGACCAGGTTGGTGAACGGCAACGCGACCGCGAACACCCCGGACTCGATGTGCTCCATCGGGTGTCGCTCGCCCCCGACGAGGGCGATCACCTGCTCCGCGTGCGGTTTGAGCACCCGGATCACCGTGTGGTCGTCGTACTCGTGGGCGCCCAGGATGCTGTGCGGGCTGTGATGGACGCCAGACACCAACCGGGCCAGCTCACCGCGATCCGGCGCCAGGTGCGGGCTGGCGAGCTTCTTGGTTCTCGTCATAGCGAAGGCTCCTTCGTCGTTCCCGTCATTCCCGACGCAGCAGAACTGCTCTCTGCTCCTGCGGGATCAACGGCATGTTCAGGATGTGCGCGACGGCGCGGGCCGGTTCCAGTCGCACGTAGTTCGACTGCCCCCATTGGTATTCCTCCCCGGTGATCTCGTCGCGGACCCAGAAACGGTCGTAGGGCTGCATACCCAAAGCGGCCATGTCTAGCCACAGGGTGCCTTCCTCGGGGCCGAATGGGTTCAATGTCACCACCACCAGCACGGTGTCACCGGATACCGGGTCGAACTTGCTGTACGCCAGTAGCGCGTCGTTGTCGATGTGGTGGAACGTGATGGTGCGCATCTCGCACAGCGCGGGGTGGAGATGGCGAATCTCGTTGAGCCGGCGCAGGAATGGCTCCAGGGACTGGCCCTGTGCGAGTGCGCCTTCGAAGTCGCGCGGTCGCAGCTCGTATTTCTCGGAGTCCAGGTACTCCTCGCTGCCCTCCCGGACCGGCAGATGCTCGAAGAGCTCGAAGCCGGAGTACACGCCCCACGAGCTGCCCATCGTCGAGGCCAGCACGGCCCGGATCGCGAACATGCCGGGCCCGCCGTGTTGCAGGCTCTCGTGCAGGATGTCCGGCGTGTTCACGAACAGGTTCGGCCGGGTGTAGTCGGCGTGCTCCGCGATCTGGCGGCCGAACTCTTCGATCTCCCACTTGGCGGTACGCCAGGTGAAGTACGAATATGACTGTGTGAAGCCAAGTTTCGCGAGCCCGTTAAGCCGCGCCGGGCGGGTGAATGCCTCGGCGAGGAACAGCACGTCGGGATCGACGGCCTTGACCTGGCTGATCAGCCACGCCCAGAAGTTCGGCGGCTTGGTGTGCGGGTTGTCCACCCGAAAGATCTTGATGCCGTGATCCATCCAGTGCCGCACCACCCGCAGCACCTCGTCGTACAGGCCGCCGGGATCGTTGTCGAAGTTCAGCGGATAGATGTCCTGGTACTTCTTCGGCGGGTTCTCCGCGTAGGCGATGGAGCCGTCGGGCAGCTCGGTGAACCATTCCCGGTGATTCTTGGCCCACGGGTGATCCGGAGCGCATTGCAGCGCCAGGTCGAGTGCGACCTCCAGCCCGTTGTCGCGTGCCGCATCGACGAACCGGTCGAAGTCGTCGATCGTCCCGAGATCGGGGTGGACGGCGTCGTGCCCGCCGTCGTCGCTGCCGATTGCCCAGGGTGACCCCACATCCCCAGGCTCGGCCGTCACGGTGTTGTTGCGGCCCTTGCGGTGCACCTTGCCGATCGGGTGGATCGGCGGCAGGTAGACGACGTTGAACCCCATCGATGCGACCCGCGGCAGCGCCGCGGCGGCGGTCTCGAATGTGCCGTGCACGGGCCGGCCTGCCTCATCGCGGCCACCGGTGGACCGCGGGAACAGTTCGTACCAGGCGCTGCACCGCGCCATCGGCCGGTCCACCCAGATGCCGTAGGTGCTGCCCCGGGTGACCAGCTCACGCAGCGGGTACTGGGCGAGCAGATCGGTGACCTCGTTGGACAACGCCAGGGCCGCGCGGGTCAGCGGGTCCCCGGACTCGCGCAGCGCCGCCGCGGCCGCCAACAGCGGCGCGCGTCGGTCGCGAGGCACGCCGGTGGCAGCGCGGGCCAGCAGATTGCCGCCGACGATGAGATCGTTGTTCAGCTCCGATTCGCCCTGTCCGGCGTCGAGTTTGACGGTGACGTTGTGCCGCCAGGTGGTGAGCGGGTCACCCCAGCCGTCGATCCGAAACGTCCACAGGCCCACCCGGTCGGGCACGAACTGGCCGTGGAAGACATCGGGGGTGCGGCCCATCTCCATCGGGTATAGCCGGGGCTTCACCCGGCTTACCGCGGGGGAGGCCTCGGTCAGTTCGGCACCCTCGAGGGCCTTGACCCGCCTGGCCGGATTCTGCCCGAGCTGAGGGTGGGCAGTTCCGAGGTAGCGCACCACCAACGTCGCCGCCACCGCGTCGTGCCCCTCGCGCCACACCGTCCCGGCGACCGGCACCACTTCGCCGACGACCGCCTTGGCCGGATAGGTACCGCAGGACACAACGGGCGCGACGTCATCGATCTCGATACGACCGGGCACCCAACCACTCCATTCCTGACCTCTGCGACGTGGTCTGCTCCGCGCCGGCTCGAGTCGGTTTCTCGTTGTCGTGGCGCAGCAACCGTGGTCGCTGCACCGGTCGTGAGACTGCTTGACCCTCGGGATAACCGCATCGCGCCCTCTTCACACCGTAGTGCGAAGAATGACCGGCTGGGGAAGAAGCGCATGCTCGCGCCAACGGCACCAGTGTTCTCAGTAAGGTGGGAACGCGTGAAGGCCCTCCGCAGGTTCACGGTCCGTGCCCATTTGCCCGAGCGGCTGGCAGCCCTCGGCCGGTTGTCCACCAACCTGCGTTGGTCGTGGGACAAGCCGACACAAGATCTCTTCGCATCGATCGATCCGCGACTGTGGCTGCAGACCGGTCAGGATCCGGTGGCGCTGCTCGGCGCGGTCGCCCCGGCCCGACTCGACGAATTGGCCGAGGACGAGCAGTTCCTCGCCGTTCTCGATCAGCTCGCGGCGGACCTGGACGACTACCTGAGCCGGCCCATGTGGTATCAGGAGCAAGACGCCGCGTCGATGCCGACGGGTATCGCATATTTCTCGATGGAGTTCGGCGTCGCTGAAGTGCTGCCGAACTATTCGGGCGGCCTGGGCATTCTGGCCGGTGACCATCTGAAGTCGGCATCGGATCTGGGCCTGCCGCTGATCGCTGTCGGCTTGTATTACCGGTCCGGGTATTTCCGGCAGTCATTGACAGCCGACGGCTGGCAGCACGAGAACTATCCGTCGCTGGATCCGCAGGGGCTGCCGCTTCGGCTCCTCGCCGACGCCGCGGGCGCGCCGGTGCTCGTCGAGCTGGCGATGCCGGACGCGAAGGTGCTGCGCGCGAGGGTGTGGGTGGCGCAGGTGGGCCGGATCCCGCTGTTGCTCTTGGATTCTGACATCCCCGAAAACGAGCACGATTTGCGCAACGTGACCGACCGGCTCTACGGCGGCGACCAGGAGCATCGCATCAAGCAGGAGTTGCTCGCCGGGATCGGCGGCATTCGGGCCGTCCGTGCGTTCACCGCCATCGACGGTCGGCCGACGCCGGACGTTTACCACATGAACGAGGGCCACGCCGGCTTCCTGGGGGTTGAGCGGATCCGCGAATACATCTCCGAGCAGAAGCTGGATTTCGATACCGCGCTGACGCTCGTGCGGGCCAGCACGGTCTTCACCACCCACACGCCGGTGCCGGCGGGAATCGACCGATTCCCGGTGGACATGGTGCAGATGTACTTCGGCGATGACGGGAAAGATGGCCTGCTGCCGGAGGTTCCGGTCGGACGGGTGCTCGCGTTCGGCGCCGAGGACGACCCGTCGAAGTTCAACATGGCGCACATGGGCCTGCGGTTGGCGCAGCGCGCGAACGGGGTGTCCCTGCTGCACGGGCGGGTCAGCCGCGCGATGTTCGACGAGCTCTGGCCTGGCTTCGACCCGGCTGAGGTGCCGATCGGCTCGATCACCAACGGTGTGCACGGCCCCACCTGGGCGGCCCCGCAGTGGTTGGAGCTCGGGCGGGAACTCGCCGGTTCCACCGAGGCGCTGCGCGAACCCAACGTCTGGGCGCGGCTGCAACAGGTCGACACCGGTCACATCTGGTGGATCCGCTCTCAGCTGCGCGCGTTGCTGGTCGAAGACGTGCGCCAGCGGCTGCGCCGGTCGTGGCTGGAGCGCGGCGCATCTGAGGCCGAACTCGGCTGGATTGCAACGGCTTTCGACCCTGAGGTGCTGACCATCGGCTTCGCCCGCCGGGTGCCCACCTACAAGCGTCTGACCCTGATGCTGCGTGATCCGCAACGACTCGAGGCGCTGCTCCTGGACAAGGACAAGCCTCTGCAGCTGATCGTCGCAGGCAAGTCACACCCGGCCGACGATGCGGGCAAGGCGCTGATCCAGCAGATCGTGCGGTTCGCGGACCGGCCGGAAGTGCGCCACCGCATCGCCTTCCTACCCGACTACGACATGTCGATGGCCCGTCAGTTGTACTGGGGCTGCGACGTGTGGCTGAACAACCCGCTGCGTCCGCTGGAGGCCTGCGGCACGTCGGGGATGAAGAGCGCGCTGAACGGCGGGCTCAACCTGTCCATCCGCGACGGCTGGTGGGACGAGTGGTACGACGGCGAAAATGGCTGGGAGATACCGACAGCCGACGGCCTGGCCGACGAGAACCGCCGCGACGACATCGAGTCCGCAGCGCTCTACAACCTGCTTGAGCAGTCGGTGACGCCGACGTTCTACGACCGCGACGACAAGGGTGTGCCGACCCGCTGGGTGGAGATGGTCCGACACACCTTGCAGGGCCTCGGGCCCAAGGTGCTGGCTTCCCGTATGGTGCGCGACTACACCGAGAAGTACTACGCGCCCGCCGCGCAGTCGTTCCGCCGCACCAGTGCACCGATCGACGGCCTGCCGTTCGGGGCGGCACGTGACCTGTCGGCTTACCGGCAACGCGTCCGGGAGGCGTGGCCGCACATCGAGGTCACCGATGTCGACAGCACCGGGCTGCCCGACACCCCTCTGCTGGGGTCGGAGCTCACCCTCACCGCGACCGTCGCGCTGGCCGGGCTGAAACCCGACGATGTCGACGTGCAGGCGGTGCTCGGCCGGGTCGATGCCGCCGACGCCCTGCAGGACCCCGTCACGGTGGACATGGTGCACTCGGGTTCCGGTGACGGCGGGACCGACGTCTTCTCGACGACGACCCCGCTGCCGGTGGCCGGTTCGGTGGGCTACACCGTCCGTGTGCTGCCGCATCATCCGCTACTGGCCGGTGACAACGAGCTCGGACTCGTCACGCTGGCGTAGCGCCGGCAGTTGCCCAACCGGTTAGCGGGGCGGGGGAGCCACCTGTAGGTTCCCAACAGGATGTCGAGGGGTCCCGCATCGGGGCGGACCATCGGCAGCCGGGGAGGTGTTCGAGGCAGTGTTTGTTCGTCGCGCAGCGCTCATGGCGCTGGTGGGCACCTTGTTGGCCGTGCCGGTGCCGGCATCGGCCGATCCTGATCCCGGCGGCCCCGACCTGAGTCAGCCCGCCGCCGCGGCCGACCCGGCCGCCCCGACGATCGATGACGGGAAGGTGGCCTCGACGCCGCCGGCGATCACGAAATCGCCGGATGGATGGACGCTGACGATCTCGGCCAAGGACGAGGTGCAGATGCCGATCGCACCACTGACGACCGCGATCTCCTCACGGGAGTACTCCGTCAGCGGTGTCTTCAACGGCGCGCTCGACGGCTCCGGCGACAACCCGAGGGGTGTGTTCGAGGTCGGCTACCAGATCGGGTGCGGCATAGACATGAGCACCTCCAACGGCGTTGCCCTGGGCGGCACCATCGGGGCGAACACGTCGCTGGGGATCATCGGGCTGGACTTTCCCAACAACGCGGCCGAGGGGTTGCTGCCGGGTGTCGGCGGCAGCATCGGCGGCGCGATCACCGTCGGTCTCAAGCCCGGCATCATCAACATCGTCCCGGTGACCAAGAAGCAGTACAAGGGCGACCGGCCATGGGTGTCGATCAGTAACTTCCACGTGAAAATCGATGGCTGCGTGGGGGAGTCGTTCATTCGCTCGTACGCCACATTGAGCAAGTCCACCGATGAAGGTGACGCGATCCTGTCCTGGTACGGGGTGACCAAGAAGATCTAGTTCACGTCGCGGCGGCCGCTTCGGGATTCAGGATGAACAGCCCGGCAATCGTCTGGTCGTCGCGGAAGGTGATGCGAGCGACGAATTCTCCCGCCTCGAAGGACAGCCGGGTGTTGGTGGTCGTGACCTCACCGATACGCACTGCGCTGGTGTCTCCGTGGTTCTGATACGCGCCAGCCCTTTTGGCTATCTCAGTCCACCCGAAGGCGAGACCTTCGTCGGTGAGTTGCTCGCGCATCGTGGCGTCGAAACGAGCACTGACATGAGACCACCGACTCTGTGCAAGATCGTCGATCACGGTTGTGGCCAACTCGTCGGCTTCGGCGAGCGGACTCGGGTTTCCGTAGCGCTGCACTGCGGCCTGGTGGGACACGCCGAGGACCTCGCCGATCTCCTGCCACGTTCTGCCTGCCTCGCGCGCTTGGTGCACGGCTTCTGCCGTCACCGCCTCGGCCTGTTGTTGAGCGTCGTACGCCGCGCGCACGGATTCAAGTAGATCCACATCGTCAAGTGTGCGCTCAGATCGCGGACGCCGTCCACATCCCCGCGTCCTAAGGGAAGCGTTTGATGCACCGGTCCTGGTCGCCGAGCACTCCGATGCGGAACGCGTCGATGCGATTGAAGCCCGCGGGCACCGACTCGCCGTTGACGTCGCCGGCGGCCAGGCCGTTGGTCAGCAGACCCGACACCGCCTCGTCGATGTCGCCGGCCGTCAGCGCGACGGTGTTGCCGTCCGGGGTGGTGACCTCTTTGGACAGCTTGGTGGTCGCGACGCCGGTCAGGCACGCGGTGCGCAAGCCGGCTTCGGCGTTGTCGAGTACCAGTCCGCCGCGCTCGTGCTGCAACGCGAGCATGTAGCGCGACACCAGTACGGAGTAGGCGGTGTTGTCGCCGGTGATCAGGACGTTGTCCTGACC
This sequence comes from Mycolicibacterium aromaticivorans JS19b1 = JCM 16368, assembly GCF_000559085.1. Classification (NCBI taxonomy): domain Bacteria; kingdom Bacillati; phylum Actinomycetota; class Actinomycetes; order Mycobacteriales; family Mycobacteriaceae; genus Mycobacterium; species Mycolicibacterium aromaticivorans. The sequence continues at coordinate 4,134,461 of NZ_JALN02000001.1, forward strand.
TTCGTTGGAGGCGCCCATCTTCTCCAGCCCCGGCAGGTCGATGGCGATCGTGTTGGTGGCCGGGCAGTAGGACACCGGCGGACTGGGCCGGGCGTCAGGGCATTTCGACGCCGATGTGGCGTCCAGGCTCAGGGTGGGCGGCTTCTTCGGCGTGAACACGATGTTCATCGCTGCGATGATCGAGCGGACCGACTCCTCGCTGACCGGCCACTCCCCGGTCTGGTCGCGCTGCAGTTCGATCGGCAAGTCTCCGCGGCGCTGGCCGATCTCCTGGGCGTCGATGGCGGCACACGACGTCGGTCCGTCGGTGAAGCCGAACTGGAAGGCCGAGATCCGCTCGAACGCCGACCCGTGCTCGTCGCCGCTGTCGGCGTAGTCGCCCTGGCTGAGTAGCGGGTCGCGGAACGAAATCATCGCGGCCAGAAGGTTGTTCAGCCCATCACCGGTGCTCAACGTGAACCGCTTCGAGTTGCCTTCGGCCACCCACCGCATGTAGACGCCGGCGAGGCAGTCGGCCTGCTGCTCGGCCACCAGAGTGGGGGTGCCCTTTTTGTTGAGCTTGGCCATTTTCTGAATCGCGTGCCCGTATTCGTGAGCCAGCACCATCGTGATCGCCATGTCGCCGTTGGCTTGTCGCAGTGCGGGCATCAGCACGCCGCGATCCCAGCCGATGGTGTTGTCGTCGTCGCAGAAGCCTGCGTTGATCAGGTCGGAGGTGGTGTCGCCGCAGAATTCGCCGTCGTATTCGTTGGAGTCCCAGGAGATCAGGTCCTTGACGGGTCGGAATTCCCCGTCGAACGAGCCCTTGTAGTTGTCCTTCCAGAACGCCTCCAGATCGCTGATCGACTGGGCGCCGAGCTCGTCGATCTTGCCGCCGTCACTGTGCGAAACCCTTCGCGTCGGCTTCTCCGCATCTGAGCGCAAGCCGCTGGCACCGTCCACCGCCTGCAGGCCGCCGACCTTGAACGGATCGTCGAAGACGGACACGGCCTTTCCGGAGATGGTGGTCCCGCAACCGGCCAGCACCACAGCGGCGCTCGCGACGGCGAGCAGGCGTGCGAGGTGTCGTCGGCGCATGGGGGCCACCTTTTCAGAGGCATCGAAATTTGCTCTCACCATAGTGCCGTGCGGCCGACGGACACCCGGATCTGTCACGACGAGAGCCCGTCGCGGAGCCGCTGAAGTGCCTGCTTGACGCGCTCGGGATCGGAGGTCGGCCAAAATGGCGGCAACGACGCCCGCAGGTAGCCACCGTAGCGAGCGGTCGCCATCCGTGAGTCCAATACCGCCACGACGCCCCGGTCGTCGGCGCGACGCAGCAACCGGCCGGCCCCCTGCGCGAGGAGCAGGGCGGCATGGGCGGCGGCGACCGTCATGAACCCGTTGCCGCCCCGCGCGGCGACGGCTCGCTGCCGCGCAGTCAGCAGCGGGTCGTCGGGGCGGGGGAACGGGATGCGGTCGATGAGCACCAGCGACAGCGACGGCCCCGGCACGTCGACGCCTTGCCACAGCGACAGCGTGCCGAACAGTGACGTCTCGAGATCGGCGGCGAATTTCTCGACCAGCGCCGCGGTGTTGTCGTCCCCTTGGCAGAGGATCGGGGTGTCGATCCGGGCCCGCAGCGCCTCGGTCGCCGCCTTGGCGGCGCGCATCGACGAGAACAGCCCCAGGGTGCGTCCGCCGGCTGCCTCGATGAGCCCGGCGATCTCGTCGACCTGTTGTGGGGAGCCTGCGGAATCGCGGCCCGGTGGCGGCAGATGCGCGGCGACGTACAGGATCCCGGACTTGGCGTGCTCGAACGGGGAGCCGACATCCAATCCGGTCCACTTCGGCCCGTCGCCGAGCCCCCAGGAGCCCGCCATCGCGTCGAACGAACCGCCGACGGTCAGGGTGGCTGAGGTCAAAATCGTTGTCGCACTGTCGAACAGGCGGGTGCGCAGCAAACCGGCCACCGACAGCGGCGCCACTCGCAACACCGGCCTCCGGGTTCCTCGTATCTCCTCCTGGTCCAGCCACACCACCTCGGTGCGGTTCGGGATGGCCGGGACGAACGAATCCAGCACCCGCGAGGCCGCATCGGCGATCTCGGTCAGTGCCGCGATCGCCTCGTTGCGCGCCGCAGCGGCCTTCGGGTCCTTCGGCGCCGGATCGATGTCACCCCGGGCGGCGGTGGCCGCATCCCGCAATGCGGTCAGGTAGGTGGCCAACTCGTCGTCGAGGTGATCGAGCCGGCCCGGCTGCGCGTCGTGAATCGCCGAGGAGAACGTCGCCACCGCCGCGTCCATCCGCTGAACCAGCGCCGGGCTGACCAGTCGGGAGATCCGCCGGACGGCCACCCCCAGCGGGGCGGGGGTCAGTTCACCGGTGGCCACCGAGGTCACCCGGTCCACCAGTTCATGGGCCTCGTCGACCACCAGATATTCGTGTTCGGGCAGCACCGCGGCGTCGGCGATCGCATCGATTGCCAGCAGCGCATGGTTGGTGACGATGACCTCGGCGCGGCCTGCCTCGCCGCGCGCCCGTTCGGAGAAGCAGTCGGTGCCGTACGGGCAGCGCGCCATGCCGAGGCATTCCCGGGCCGAGACGCTGACCTGCGACCAGGACCGGTCGGGCACACCCGGCGTCAGCTCGTCACGATCGCCGGTCTCAGTCGACGATGCCCACGCCGTCAACCGCGCGACGTCACGGCCCAGCGCGCTCGCCGCGACGGGCTCGAACAGCTCCTCCTGCGAGGCGTCGCCGGACTCGTCCGCGCTGCCGTTGTGAATCTTGTTCAGACACAGATAGTTTCGACGTCCTTTCAGCAACGCGAACTTGGGCCGCCGAGGCAGTGCGGGTGCCAGCGCGTCGACCAGCCTGGGCAGATCGCGGTCGACGAGCTGGCGTTGCAGCGCGATGGTCGCCGTGGACACCACAACGGGCGACCCCTCCGACACCGCGCGGGCGATGGACGGGATCAGGTAGGCCAGCGACTTGCCGGTTCCGGTGCCGGCCTGCACCGCCAGATGCTCGCCCTCGGCGAAGGCGTTGGTGACCGCCTCGGCCATCTGCACCTGGCCGGGGCGCTCGGCGCCGCCGAGTGCGGACACCGCCAATGCCAGTAACTCGGTGACCGGCGGCACGTCGCTGTCGTCGCTCACCGTGGCCGCACCGGCACCTGTCGGGTCGGGATCGCCGGCTCGCCCTGCGACAGGGCCAAGCCTTCCCAGGGCAGGCTGCGCAGCCCGCGCACCACCAACGCGCGCGCGGCGGCCAGATCGGCTGATGCCAACGGCTGCCCGGCGCGCACCAGCGGCACGGTCAGAACCCGCGCCGGCTCGGTCACCTCGGGCGCCGTGGCCACCGGGTGGATGACCTCCTCGGTGACCGTCCCGGTCGGCCGGGACAGCCGCAGCGCGGCCTTGCGTCCGCCGTGAGACTCCTTGCGGCTGCTGCGTTTCTGAACGGGGATGCCGTCGACCTCGACGAGCTTGTAGACCATGCTCGCGGTCGGGGCACCCGAGCCGGTGGCCACCGAGGTTCCGACGCCGTAGGTGTTGACCGGGTCGGCGCGCAGCGCAGCGATCGAGAATTCGTCGAGGTCACCCGACACCACGATCTCGGTGCCGGTGGCGCCCAGGTCGTCGAGTTGTGCGCGCACCCGGCGGGCGAGCACCCCGAGGTCGCCGGAGTCGATGCGCACGGCGCCGAGACCGGGTCCGGCGACCTCGACCGCGTTGGCCACCCCCGCCGTCACGTCGTAGGTGTCGACCAGCAGGGTGGTCCCCACCCCCAATGCGTCGACCTGCGCACGGAACGCCGCCTGCTCGTCAGGTCCCGCTGAGGTGGTGTGCAGCATCGTGAACGCATGCGCGCTGGTGCCCATCGCCGGGATGCCGTAGCGGCGGTTGGCTTCGAGGTTGGATGTGCCGGCGAAACCGGCGATGTAGGCCGCGCGGGCCGCCGCCACCGCCGCCTGTTCGTGGGTGCGGCGCGAGCCCATCTCGATCAGCGGGCGACCGGCCGCCGCGCTGACCATCCGCGCGGCCGCAGAGGCGATTGCGGTGTCGTGGTTGAAGATCGACAGCGCCAGCGTCTCCAGCAACACGCACTCGGCGAAGGTGCCGGTGACCGACAGGACGGGGGAGCCGGGGAAGTACAGCTCGCCCTCGGCGTAGCCGTCGACATCACCGGTGAACCGGAAGTCCCGCAGATAGTCCAGCGTCGCGTCGTCGAGGAAGGACCGCAGGGGGGCCAGGGCGTCGTCGTCGAAGATGAACTCGCCCAACGCTTCCAGAAATCGCCCGGTGCCCGCGACCACGCCGTAGCGGCGGCCGTCCGGTAGGCGGCGGGCAAACACCTCGAAGGTGGTCCGGCGCTCGGCGGAACCGTCGCGCAGCGCGGCGGCGAGCATGGTCAACTCGTACTTGTCCGTCAGCAGGGCGGCGGTCACAGCGCAACCGTATCGGGCCCCCCGGCGGCCTGAATAGATTGCTCTTCCCCGAGGGGCTCATCGCCATGGCGTTTGGTCTCGCTCGCTATCCTTGGTCGCATGGGTTCGCAAGCAGCTCCGACCCGCCCGGACGCCAGCGGACAGCAACGCACTGAATCCGTCGCTGCCGTCGACACCCCCTGGGTGACGATCGTGTGGGATGACCCGGTGAATCTGATGAACTACGTGACCTACGTGTTCCAGAAGCTGTTCGGCTACAGCGAACCGCATGCCACCAAGCTCATGCTGCAGGTCCACAACGAGGGCAAGGCGGTGGTCTCCGCCGGGAGCCGCGAGTCCATGGAGGTCGACGTGTCCAAACTGCATGCCGCCGGTTTGTGGGCGACCATGCAGCAGGACCGCTGACGGCGTGCGCAAATGGAAGCGGGTCGACACCGCTGAGGGTCCTCGGTTCCGCTCGGCGCTGGCCCCGCATGAGGCTGCGCTGTTGAAGAACATGGTCGCCTCGGTGCAGGGCATGCTCGACGAGCGGGAGGCGGCGACGCCGTCGGATCCGTTGGAGCAGATCACCGGAATCCGGGCCGGCAACCCGCAGCCGCCCGACGACACGACGATGCGGCGCCTGTTGCCCGACTTCTTCAAGCCCCAGCGTGATCATCCGGCCGGCTCCGCGGCCGCCGAGAGCCTCAACGGTGCGCTGCGCAGTCTGCACGAGCCGGACATCATTGATGCCAAAAGGTCTGCAGCGCAACGTCTTTTGGACACCCTTCCGGATGGTGGGGGCCGGTTCGAGATCACCGAAGACGACGCCAACGCCTGGGTCTCCGCCGTGAACGACGTCCGGTTGGCGCTGGGCGCGATGCTCGAGATCGGCCCGGAGGGTCCCGACCGTCTGCCGACCGACCATCCGCTGGCGGGGCACCTCGACGTCTATCAGTGGCTCACGGTGTTGCAGGAGTATCTGGTGCTCGGCCTGATGGGTAAGCCGATCCGATGACGAAGGGCGGCCCCGTCCGATGAACACCGGGTCGATCGCCGACGTCGCAGGCATCCTGGTCGGTCACCACCACCGCCTCGACGACGATGCCAGCCTCGGCTCGGGCTGGGCGTGCGGGACCACCGTGATCGTTGCGCCACCCGGAACCGTCGGCGCCGTCGACGTTCGCGGCGGCGCGCCCGGCAGCCGCGAGACCGACCTGCTCGACCCGGCCAACAGCGTCCGCCACGTCGACGCCGTCGTGCTCACCGGCGGCAGCGCCTACGGTCTGGCCGCCGCCGATGGTGTGATGACCTGGCTGGAGGAGCAGGGCCGCGGGGTTGCGATGGACGGTGGCGTCGTCCCGATCGTGCCGGCCGCGGTGATCTTCGACCTGCCGGTCGGCGGCTGGGCGTGCAGGCCCACTGCCGAGTTCGGCTACGCGGCGGCGAGCTCAGCCGGTGCGGAGGTGGCGGTGGGGACCGTCGGAGCGGGTGTCGGCGCTCGTGCCGCGGTGCTCAAGGGCGGTGTCGGTACCGCGTCGATCACCCTCGAATCCGGGGTGACGGTCGGGGCGATCGTCGTCGTCAACAGTGCGGGCAACGTCGTCGACCCGGCCACCGGGCTGCCGTGGATGAGCCACCTCGTCGCGGAGTTCGGGCTGGTCGCGCCGCCTGCCGAGCAGATCGCCGCACTCGCAGCGCTCGACAAGGAGTCCAGCCCGCTCAACACCACCATCGCCGTCGTCGCCACCGACGCGGCGCTGTCACCGGCCGGGTGCCGGCGCTTCGCGGTCGCTGCCCAGGACGGCCTGGCGCACACCATCCGCCCCGCGCACACCCCGCTGGACGGCGACACCGTCTTCGCGCTGGCCACCGGCGCGCTCGAGCTGCAGCCCGACCCCGATACGCCGGCGTCGATGGCGCCGGAGACCAAGCCACTCGCGGCGATCGGCGCGGCCGGGGCGGACTGTCTGGCGCGGGCCGTGCTGGTCGCGGTGTTCGGGGCTCGGTCGGCGGCCGGCGTGCCGACCTACCGCGAGGTGGTTCCGGGGGCGTTCGGCGTCGGTGCCTGACCCGAGCTCGCCGCCCGCGGAAGTGCTCCACCGGTAGCCTGGACGGAGCCGAGTAGGCGCTGGCAAGGCCAGCTCCGGGCGTAGAAGAGGTATCAGGCACAGATGAACCAGCCGTTGGGTTATCCGGCGACTCCGCCGCAGCCCAAGAAGCCCCCGGCGTGGAAGGTCGGCGGCGCCGCCATCCTGTCGTTCGTTGCGCTGCTCTACGTCATCGAGATCGTCGATCAGCTCTCGGGGCACTCGCTGGACCGCAACGGCATCCGGCCACTGGAAACCGACGGCCTGTGGGGCATCGTCTTCTCGCCATTGCTGCACGCCAGCTGGCAACACCTGGCCGCCAACACCGTGCCGGCCCTGGTGCTCGGCTTCCTGGTGACGCTGACCGGGTTGGCGCGATTCGTCTGGGCCACCGCGATCATCTGGATAGTCGGCGGATTCGGAACCTGGCTGATCGGAAACGTCGGCTGTGGCCTGGAGACCAACCACATCGGCGCCTCCGGACTGATCTTCGGCTGGCTGACCTTCCTGTTGGTCTTCGGCTTCTTCACCAGGCACCTCTGGTGGATCGTCACCGGGATCGTGGTGCTGTTCGTCTACGGCGGCGTGCTGTGGGGGGCCATGCCGGAATTGACCACCTGCGGCGGGGTGTCCTGGCAGGGCCACCTGTGCGGCGCGATCGCCGGCGTACTGGCCGCCTACTGGCTGTCCGGTCCGGAACGCAAAGCGCGGGAACGCAAGAACGCCGGCCAATTTCCCGGCCTGACGTCATGAGCGACCGCTTCGCGCCGGTCGGCATCTTCGATTCCGGCGTGGGCGGGCTGACCGTCGCCCGCTCGATCATCGACCAGCTGCCCGACGAGGACATCATCTATGTCGGCGACACCGGCAACGGCCCCTACGGCCCGCTGACCATTCCCGAGGTTCGGGCGAACGCACTGGCGATCGGCGACGACCTCGTCGAGCGCGGCGTGAAAGCCCTCGTCATCGCCTGCAACACCGCGTCGTCAGCCTGCCTGCGCGATGCGCGGGAACGCTACGACGTGCCGGTCGTCGAGGTGATTCTGCCCGCCGTGCGGCGCGCGGTCGCCACCACGCGCACGGGACGCATCGGGGTCATCGGCACCCAGGCCACTATCGCGTCCGGGGCCTACCAGGACGCGTTCGCGGCGGCGCGCGACGTCGAGGTGGCGGCGGTGGCGTGCCCGCGGTTCGTCGACTTCGTCGAGCGCGGCGTCACAAGCGGCCGGCAGGTGCTCAACCTGGCCGAGGGGTATCTGGAGCCGCTCCAGCGCGCGCAGGTCGACACCTTGGTGTTGGGCTGCACGCATTACCCGTTGCTGTCCGGGCTGATCCAGCTGGCGATGGGAGATTCGGTCACGCTGGTGTCCAGTGCCGAGGAGACGGCCAAAGACTTGCTGAAGGTTTTGACCGAGCGCGATCTGCTGCGCCCGCACGAGGCGCCGGCGGCGACCCGGCTGTTCGAGGCGACGGGTGATCCCGAGGCGTTCACCGCCCTGGCGGCGCGCTTCCTGGGTCCGGCGATAACCGGCGTCAACCCTGTTCACCGTCACGTCTCGGCGACAACGTGATTCTCTCTGACAAACCCGTCATGTTTTCCTCGTGTGGCAACCGGGCATGGCAAGCTGGTGGCTGTGCGAATCACCGTCCTCGGTTGCTCCGGCAGTGTTGTCGGGCCTGATTCGCCGGCGTCCGGCTACCTGCTGACGGCACCGGACACACCGCCGCTCGTCCTCGATTTCGGTGGCGGAGTGCTCGGCGCGCTGCAGCGCTACGCCGACCCCAACGAGGTGCACGTTCTGCTGTCGCACCTGCACGCCGACCACTGCCTGGATCTGCCCGGCTTGTTCGTATGGCGTCGCTACCACCCGAGCCCGGCCCGGGGCCGCGGCATCATGTACGGGCCGAGTGACACCTGGACGCGGCTGGCGGCGGCGTCGTCGCCGCTCGGGGGCGAGCTCGACGACTTCTCCGACATCTTCGACATCCGCCACTGGCAGGACAACCAGCCCGTGCAATTCGGCGCCCTGACCGTGGTGCCGCGGCTGGTGACCCATCCGACGGAGTCGTTCGGTATGCGCATCACCGACCCGTCCGGCGCTACCCTGGTCTACAGCGGCGACACCGGCGTGTGCGAGTCACTAGTCGAATTGGCAAGGGGTGCAGACGTTTTTCTGTGCGAGGCATCGTGGACCCACGCACCGGAGCGGCCGCCGCATCTTCATCTGTCAGGCACCGAGGCCGGCCGGATGGCTAAGCGTGCCGGCGTCGGCGAACTGCTGCTGACCCACATCCCGCCGTGGACGTCACGGGAGGACGTGATCTCCGAGGCCAAGGCCGAGTTCGACGGTCCGGTGCACGCCGTGGTGTGCGGGGAGGCCATTGACGTTCGTCGGCACTGACGCCGATAGGGTCTTTCTCGTGTCCCGACGACAAGACGGCAGGCTTGACGACGAGCTGCGCCCGGTCACGATCACCCGTGGCTTCACGTCCCATCCGGCCGGCTCGGTGCTCGTCGCCTTTGGCGAGACCCGGGTCATGTGCACGGCCAGCGTCACCGACGGGGTGCCGCGCTGGCGCAAGGGCTCCGGACTGGGCTGGCTGACCGCCGAGTACGCGATGTTGCCCGGGGCCACGCACACCCGGTCCGATCGCGAATCGGTGAAGGGCCGCGTGGGCGGACGCACCCAGGAGATCAGTCGCCTGGTCGGACGCTCGCTGCGGGCGTGCATCGATCTGGCCGCGCTCGGCGAGAACACCATCGCGATCGACTGCGATGTGTTGCAAGCCGACGGCGGAACCCGCACCGCCGCGATCACCGGCGCCTACGTTGCGCTCTCCGATGCCGTCACGTACCTGGCGGCGGCAGGCAAACTGTCCGACCCACGCCCGCTGTCGTGTGCCATCGCGGCGGTCAGCGTCGGGGTGGTCGACGGCCGCGTTCGCGTCGACCTTCCCTACGAGGAGGACTCGCGCGCCGAGGTCGACATGAACATCGTCGCCACCGACACCGGAACACTTGTCGAGGTCCAGGGGACCGGGGAAGGTGCGACGTTCCCGCGTTCGACGCTCGACAAGATGCTCGATGCCGCCCTCGGTGCCTGCGAAACCTTGTTCGCCGTGCAGCGTGAAGCCTTGGCCCTGCCGTATCCCGGTGTGCTGCCCGAAGGTGGGCCGTCGAAGAAGGCTTTCGGGAGCTGAACTGAACCGCGTACTCGTCGCCAGCCGCAACGCCAAGAAGCTGGCCGAACTGCGCCGGGTGCTCGACGCCGCCGGGCTGGTCGGGCTGACCCTGGTCTCACTCGACGATGTGCCGCCCTTCGACGAGGCGCCCGAAACCGGCGCCACCTTCGAGGAGAATGCCCTGGCCAAGGCCCGCGACGGCTACACGGCGACCGGGCTGCCCACCGTCGCCGACGACTCGGGGCTGACGGTCGCCGCACTCAACGGGATGCCGGGGGTGCTCTCGGCACGCTGGGCCGGAACGCACGGCGAGGACGCCGCGAACAACGCGTTGCTACTGGCCCAGTTGCGCGACGTGCCCGACGAGCGGCGTTCGGCGGCGTTCGTGTCAGCGTGCGCACTGGTCTACGGTCCCGGGGCCGCCGACAGCGCAGTGGTGCGCGGCGAGTGGAACGGGGCGATCGCCCGGGAGCCGCGCGGTGCGGCCGGCTTCGGCTACGACCCGCTGTTCATTCCCGAGGGGGAGAGCCGCAGCGCTGCCGAGCTCAGCCCGGCGGAGAAGGACGCGGCGTCGCATCGCGGCCGGGCGCTGGCGTTGCTGATCCCGGCACTGAGTGCGCTGCTCAGCTGAGTGGAACGAGATTTTCCTAGCGCATCTAACCTGTGTCATGATGCTCGGGTGGGTCGTCACTCGGTCCGGGCGGCGCACCCCGGTGTTCTGATCGCCGTCTTGGCGGCGGCCGGCATCAGCGTGTCGTTGACGCAGACGCTGATGATCCCGCTCATTCCCGAGCTCCCAATGCTGTTGCACACCAACCCGTCCAACGCGTCGTGGACGATCACCGTCACCCTGCTGACCGCGGCGGTGGCGACGCCGGTGTTCGGGCGCCTCGGCGACATGCACGGCCCCAAGCCGATGTTGATGATCTGCGCGGGTGCGATGGCCGTCGGCTCTCTGCTGGCCGCGCTCACCAGCTCCCTGGTGCCGTTCATCATCGGACGTGGGCTGCAGGGGCTGGCCTTGCCGATCATTCCGCTGGCCATCAGTGTGCTGCGCTCGGCCCTGCCCGCCGAGCGAGTCGGCCCGGCGATGGGACTGATCAGTTCGTCGCTGGGTGTCGGCGGCGCGATGGGCCTTCCGCTGTCGGCGGTGATCGCCCAGAAAGCCGACTGGCACACATTGTTCTGGGGCGCAGGCGTTCTCGGCATCCTGGCGATGCTGCTGTTCGCCTTCCTGGTGCCCGATGTCCCGGCCAGCTCGGCCGACCGGTTCGACCCGCTGGGGACCCTGCTGTTGGCGGTGGGGTTGGTTTCCCTGCTTCTGCCGATCTCCAAAGGCTCGACGTGGGGCTGGACGAGCTCGACTACGCTGTCGCTGTTCGGGCTCTCCGTCGCGGTGTTCGCGATCTTCGCCCGCTGGCAGTTCCGGACCGCGTCGCCGATCGTGGATCTTCGCACCACACTGCGGCGGCCGGTGCTGACCACCAACATCGCCGCGGTCCTGGTGTGTTTCTCGATGTTCGCGCTGTCGCTGGTCGGTCCGCAGGTGCTCGAGATGCCGACCGGAACGGGATTCGGGCTCGGGCAGTCGATGTTGCAGGCCGGTCTGTGGATGGCCCCCGGCGGGCTGGCAATGATGTTCGCCGCCCCACTTGCCGCACGTACCGCAGGCCGCCGCAGTCCCAAGTTCACGTTGGTCTGCGGTTCGGCGATCATCGCGGCTGCCTACCTGGGCGCGCTGTGGCTACTCGGCAGTCCCGCGGCGGTGATGGTGGTCAACGTCGTCGTGAGCTTCGGTGTGGGGTTCGCGTACTCGTCGCTGCCCGCGCTCATCAACGCCGCGGTGCCGGTGTCCGAGACAGCCGCCGCCAACGGAATCAACGCGCTCGCCCGATCTTTGGGCACCTCGGTGTCCAGCGCCGTGATCGGTGTCGTGCTCGCGACGATGACTATCACCTATGCCGGGCACGTCGTCCCGTCGCTGCACGGCGTGCGAACGGCGCTGCTGATCGCTGCCGGTGTCGCCGCGCTCGCAGCTGTTGTCGCACTGACGATCCCGACTCGGGTAGACACCGCCGTCGCCGAGTGGTCGGCGGACGAACTCGAGCTGTCCGACGACCCGCTGATCAAAGGTTGAAGCGGGTCTTCAGCTCTCGGGTCTGCACCTGCTCGACGATGATGCCGAGCAGCGGGATCGTGCCGGCCAGCAGCACGCCGATGGTCTTGGCGATCGGCCAGCGCACCTTCACCGCGAGGTTCGCCGTGAAGAGCAGGTAGACGAAATAGACCCAGCCGTGCACCACGCCGATCCACGTGGGCGGGTTGTCGACCTTCACGACGTAGCGCAGCACGATCTCGTAGCACAGCGCGATCAGCCAGATGCCGGTCGTCCAGGCCAGGACGCGGTATCCGAGAAGGGCTTTGCGGATCGTCTCGTTCGGGACGCCCGTGGGGATGTGGGCTTCGGGCGACTCGGGTGCGGTCATGCGGTGGTCCTGTTCTGATCGTCGGGGGCCTTGTCGGCGGCGGCCAGCTCGGCCAGGTAGGCGTTGTATTCGCGCATCGCAGGGTCGGAATCATCGGACGCTGCGCCGGCCGTGGGCCGTTCGGGAAGCAGTCCGGCCGGGATCTCGGTGACGGAGCCGGAGTCCGTCGGCGCCTCGGGCACGCCTTCTTCTTCGTAGCGGATGAACTTGCGGTAGGCGTACACGCAGAACCCGGCGAACATCGGCCACTGCAGGGCATAGCCCAGGTTCTGGAAGGTGCCCGACGTCGACTCGAATCTGCTCCACTGCCACCAGCCCAGGGCCAGGCAGCCGCACGCGGCGATGATCACCAAAAGGATCAGCGCGAACCTGCGGCGGCGGGTCGTGGACACACCACGACGGTACCCTGCCAGCGGTTATGGGTTCGCTGGTGAGTGGCGCTCGGCTGGAAATGGCCGCGGTCCGGTGACGTAGAATCGTCCACATTGCGGGCGTGGCGGAATTGGTAGACGCCATGGCTTTAGGTGCCATTGTTCGAAAGAGCGTGTGGGTTCGAGTCCCTCCGCCCGCACAACCAGCCTTCGTGGCGCGCGTCACAACGCCTAAGGTCTCGAACGGATCTCACGCCGGTCACAAAGCTAATCTGCTAGCTGGACTAACTTTTGAACTCTAAGCTCGGTCTCAGGTACTTGATGACGAACGGAGCTACGGTGATCGCGTTGGGCAAAGTCGGAGATGTCGTTTTCTTCGCGGCGGCGACACCGCGGCTCTGCCTGACAACCGAAAAGAAAATGGCACCGAGAGTGGAGTACCGGTGAGCGATCCCATGATGACGTCTGTCGATCTGATCCGTTATGCGATCGCCGACCAGGTTCGCGAACTTGGCGGAGACACCGACAAGATCGATCAGATCGCGATGTCTGCCGCCTACGCTATTTTCATCGGCATGGCCGCCGACGCCTCGCGCCAATCCCGCTGATCTGAGGTTCAGCCACTGAGGTGGCTGACCAGGTCGCCACGTTCTTTTCCGCCGGCCGCTGATGGCCACCATTTTCGCTCCTCTGATCCGTGCCCTCATCCGATCGGGAAGCGGTCTGACCCTGCATCACCGCCCGGGATCACCGGGATGACGACAGCCGACGGATGGGCGGCGTCGTGCCAGATGGTCTGCGTTGCCTGCTGCGTCGCGGCGCTCTGCCCGAACGGCTCACCGGTGTTCGGATTCGGTGCGAACTGCGGATAGTCGCTGCTGGAGATTTCCACCCGGATCCGGTCGCCGGCACCGAACTCATAGCTCGTGGGCCAGATCGCGATGTGGTACTCGTAGGGCTGGTTCGCCACACCGGGGCGCGGGTCGGACAACGAGTCGCGGAACGCCGTCCGCACGATCCCGTTGTTGAGGTTGATGGCATCGCCGTCCGGCTTGACCACGATCAGCTTTGCGGTGAAGTCGGTGTCGACGGCCGACGACGACGCCCACAGGTCGACCGTCACCGGTCCGGTCACCTCGGTGTCGGCGGACAACGGATCGCTGCTGTAGACCAACACATCAGAGCGCTGTTCGACCGGTATCTGGTCGTAAGGCCCCTGCGGCCCTGACCGCGCACCGCAACAGGAATGGCCGCCGACGCTGGGAGCCGGATCAGTCGGATCGTAGACGTAGTGGTCCGGTGTCTGACCGACGGCAGTTGCTGCCGTGGTCAATGTGCCGGTGCGCGAATCCATCTGGCCGTCGCCGGACAGGAAGTAGCGGGCCCACTGGGTCTGGGGCAGCGGCCAACTCGGCGCCGACTTCCATCGGTTGGCGCCCATCAGGAAGTAGTCGACCCGCGGGGTGCCGCCGGAGGTCCCGTTGACGCCGTTGTTCATACCCTTGAGGAAGTGGTCGTACCACTGCAGCATCAGCTCGTTGATCGGAGTAGCGCCGGCGGGCCCGATGTCCTTGAGTAGCGGCGCCGGTTCCGAACCTGGTCGGCCCCAGTCCAGATGGTCCCAGGGGCCGATGACGAGCCGTTGGTTCGCCCGGGCTTCGGGCGTGGCCGCCGACTTCACCATTCCGGTGAAGTTCTCCACGCCGCCGGCGAGGAATGCGTCGTACCAGCCCTCGACGTCGAGAACCGGCACCCGAACCGACGGATAGCGATCGCGGATGCTCCACTGTCGCCAGTAGTCATCCCGGGTCGAATGCGCGATCCAGTCGAAATACCACGGCGCCACAGCAGGATTCGCGGGCTGCAGCGGCGGCAGGGCGCGGTACGGCAGGAAGTTCAGCCACCGGGTCGAGTCCGCCGCAGCAGCCTTCAGGGCGGCGGCAGTCGAGTCGTCGTGCCGGTTCTCGGCCGCGGTGGTGGCCAAACCGAGCGCCCAGGGCTGCACGAACGCCAGCCGGAACTCGCCACCCTCGTACATCCAGCCGTCGTAATAGTCCGAGGCGGTGTTCGCCGGAACGATGGTGACCAGGTGTGGGGGCGACTCCGTGGCGGCCAGCCATTGGGTCGCGCCGACATACGACGAGCCGTACATGCCCACTTTGCCGTTCGACCCCGGCAGCGCGGCCGCCCACTCCACCGAGTCGTAGCCGTCGTCGCGATCATGACTGAACTCGCTGAAGGTGCCGCCGGAGGTGCCCTGTCCCCGAACATCTTGGATGACAACGAGATAGCAGTGCGACGCGAACCAGTCGGGTGTCTGGTAACGCGACGGCTGGACCTGGGCGCCGGACTTCCCGTACTGGGTGCGCATCAGGATCACCGGAACCGGGTCGGAACTGTCCGGCCGGTACACGTCGGCGCGCAGTACGGTTCCGTCGCGCATCCGGGCCGGCACGTCGGTCTGCTTGCTCACCGCGCACGGGCCGCGGCCGGTCGAGGGCGGCCACGCCGAGTCGGTGACGCGTCGGCTCGACCCGCCGCACGCCGACAACACCATGGCCAGCGCCACCATCACCGCGAGGGCACGCGTCGTTCGCACGTCTCCACGCTACGCAGGTGCGCTCAGATCATCTCTCTCGCGGTGAGCCACCGCATGATGGGCCAGCCAGCGAACACCGGCAGCCAGCACGTCAGAACGCGGTAGAGCAAGACAGCGGGCACGCCGACTGCGGCGGGTACGCCGAACGCGGCAAGTCCACCGATGAGGGCGGCCTCCACCGCGCCGACACCTCCGGGGGTGGGCGCGGCCGATGCCAGCGTGCCGCCGACCATGGTGACGATGGTGACGGTGACGAACGTGGTGTCACCGCCGAACGCCGAGATGCTGGCCCACAGCACCAGCGCCATCCCCAAAGTGGTTGTGGCGCAACCGAGTACGATGATGGCCAATCGCTTGGGTTCGCGCATCAAATCCAGCAGCTCACGGCCGACCTCTTGGAGCCGCGGTCGCAGCGCCGTGCCGAGCCACCGGCGTGCCTTGGGCACCAACAGGAATGTGCCCACGAAGCCGAGCGTGACACCGCCGATCAGGTACAGCAACGTGGTGCTCGGCACGAAATGGGAGAGGTCGGCGGTCGCGCCGGCTGCGACGCTGAACAGAATCAGCAGGGTCACATGGGTGATCACCTGCACCGCCTGCTGAAGGGCTACCGCGGCGGTGGCGCGCAGCGCACCCAGCCCACCCTTCTGCAAGAAACGAGTGCTCAGCGCCAGCCCGCCGACACCAGCCGGGGTGGTGGTGGCGGCGAAGGTGTTGGCGAACTGCATGATGACGAGGTTCCGGAAGCTGACGAGCCCGGATGCGCAGGCCCACAGTGCCGCTGCCGCACCGACATACGTCAGCGCGGAGACGGCCAGCCCGAGCAGGGCCCACCACCAGTTGGCATTGCGCAGTTCGCTGAAGAACGTGGGAACCGTGCTGATGAACGGGTAGGCGACGTAGACCAGTGCGACCAGCAGGACCAGCTGGATGACCTGCTTGCGGGTGAACCGGGTGATGGTCTCGGTCTTGATCTCGTCAGCGCCGGTCTGCCGTTTGACTTCGTCGCGCGCGGCGGCCATGACGGCCTTGGGATCGTTGACGGACTTGCGAATTCGGGCCGGGACCGCAGCCCGGGTCAGGCGTCGCGATGCGGTGAGAACGGTTTCCTTGCCCAGGGTGTGGACGGCTGCGCGCACGGCGGCTTCGGGACTGAACCGGTCGGATGTCGTCACCAGCAGTGCCGCGATGTCGGACTGGAGTTGCTCATCGGTTGCGCCGTACTCGGAATTGCCGAATCCGCCGAACAACACCTTCCCGGAGTCGACTGTCATCTCCTTGAAACGCAAGTCTCCGTGCGCGATCTGGTGGCGGTGCAGCACTCCGAGCGAACCCCATACCGATGTGACCAGGGCCTCGTCAGAGGCCGACCCGATCGGGGAGCCGAGCGGCGGGGTGTGCGCGAACAGCGTCCACCCGCGTTCGAGCGCCGCGACCACCATGGTGGTGGTGTTGGACACCCCGAGGTCGCCGACCGCGATCGTCATCAGCGCGCGGTGTTCGACCGCGCGGCGCATTGAGGCCTGCAACGGCGCGGTCTCGGAGTCACGCAGAATGAGCCAGCGCCAGAATTGGCGCAGGGCGCCACCACTGCGCTGGTTGGGCCCATACATTTCCAGGACCACCCGCGACCCGGCGTCGTCAACCCCCGCCAACTCCAACGGCCCTGACCCGGCCGGCCGGACCACCGTCAGGGACGTCACCAGAAACCCGCGGCGGGCCAGCGCGCGCACGGTTCCGTCCAGGGGGACTTCGAGTGCCGGGGTGCCGACCACCCACACCGTCAGGGCGCCGACGAACCAGCCGACCGAGAGTCCGAGCAGCGAGCGGGCCGGCACCACCGCGCTGACCACCAGGTGGATCGGCACGAATGCCAGCAGCAGCGTCCACCACCATCGCCGCCAGCGGCCCGGCAGCCACGGTCCGGACACGGTCAGGACCGCGGCCAGCATTGCGATCCAGCGCGGATCGTCGAGGAACTGCGACAAGGTGGTCGACAGTCGCTCGGAAAGGTCGAAATGCCAGCGAGGCGCGGCGATCCCGTTGCCGGTGATCGACAGTGAGATCACGGCGAGGAATCCGGCGGCCACGTACGCCGCGAACAACTTCCACTGCCGCGCGCCGATCAGCCCGATCAGGATCACGAACGGCAACGCCAGGATCGCGACGCCGTAGGCCAGATACACCAGGTTGGACTGGGTCGGGGTGAGCACACCCACGATCATCGAGACGGATTTCTCGAGTCCGACCCAGTCGTTGCGGGTGATCAGCGAGCTGGTGATCACGATCACCAGGACAACGGTCGCCAGCGAGAGTCGCACGATGTCGTTGGTCCGGCGGGTCAGCGGCAGCAGCACGTCGCCGGAGATGGCAACATCGCGTCCGTCAACTCGCACCGCTGCAACCTATCCCGACTTCCACCGGGGAGGTCTCATTGACCGACGGCCGGGCGACGATGCGCGCCGGAACCGGGTGCGGAGAAGCCGGGCAACTCGGCGGCCGTCAGACGAAGCCGACGTAGCCCAACAGTGCCGCGGCGCCCACCACGATCAGCGGATTGGTCTTGGTCCGCACGAAGATGAGGGTGGCGATTCCGGTGATCAGGTACGCCCGCCAGTCATGGTCGGCGGCTCTGCTCATGACCAGCGAGCTGGCCAGGATCAACCCCACCGTCAGCGGAGCGAAGCCCTTCTCGACGGCGTAGCGCAGCTTGGACTTCTGGGCCTTCTGCCACGACAGGGTGATCACGTACATCAGGCCCGCAGCGGGGACCACCATCGCGATGGTGGCCAGCACGCCGCCGAGGATGCCGCCGGCCACGCCGAAGGTGCCGAGGCCGGCCGCGTAGCCGACCAGTGCCACGATCAGGATGCTCGGGCCCGGCGCGGCCTGCGAGATCGAGAAGATGTCGGCGAACTGAGAGTTGGTCAGCCAGTGGTGCCCGGTCACCGCCTGCAGGTGCATGTCGGGCAGCACCGTGTTGCCACCGCCGATCGACAGCAGCGACAACGAGCCGAACATGCCGATCAGCGCCAGGAAGGTCTTCATGCGTCGACCGGTTCCGGCTTCTTGCGGGGCCAGGCCCAGATCAGGCTGAGCGGCGCCAGGATCGCCAACGTCAGCAGCAGGGGCCAGCGCAGCACCCCGTTGAGGACGAAGCTGGCCAAGAAGAAGGCAACCGGCATCAGGCCTTTGAGGCATTTCTGACCGGTCTGGATGACCATCGTCAGGGTCAGCGCGACGGCGGCCGCCGAGGCGCCGTGCAGCGCACCTTTGATCGCGGGCACTTCCTTGAACGTGAAGTAGACGAAGCCGAGCGTCAGCACGATCGCGACGGGCATCAGGCAGAGCCCGATCACGGCGGCGGCGGCGCCGGCCAGACCCTTCATCTTGGTTCCGACGAACACCGCCAGGTTCACCTGATTGGCGCCGGGTACGATCCGGCACATCGTCATGGCGCTGAGGAACTCCTCCTCACCCAGCCACTGCTTCTCGACGACGATGACCTCGCGCGACCAGGCACCAAGGCCGCCGCCGAACGACGCCAGCGCGATGTGGTTGAACGTCCGCGCGACCTCGAAGAGTGAGGCCTTCTCCCGGGTCGCACCGAAATCACTCATGGACCAGGTCGTGGTCGTGTGGAAACTCGTCCTCGATGGGACGGTTCTTCTCGAGCGGGTCGGGTGGCTCGTAGTGGCTGGAGATCTGCCAGTCGCTTTTGAAGACCTCTTTGAGCCGAGCCACCACGTCCGGGTCATCGGTGGTCACACCGAGTTCGCGGCGAAGGTCGAAGGCGCTGCGATCGATGTTCATCGACCCGACCAGAACTTCTCTGCCGTCGATGATCAACAGTTTGGCGTGCACCCTCAGGTTCTTCTGCTTGCGCACCTCGACACCGAACCGGCGCAGCGTGCGCAGCGAGGCGAACGTGTCGAGGATGTCCCATTCGCTGATGCCGTGCTTGCCCCCGCACAGGACCCTCACCCTGACGCCGCGGTGGGCGGCCGCCGCGATGTGGTCGAGGATCACGGCGTCCACGTACTTCGGGTGCTGGATGTACAGCTTGCGCTCAGCGGAGTCGATGAACCGGGCCATGTGGTATCGGGAATTGGAGTTACTCCACAGCAGTCCTTCGTACCTGGGCGGCGTGAAGTCTCGATGTTCCCAGTCGGCGTTGAAGACCTCGACGATCTGTGCGATGTGCAGCGGATCATGGGTGATGATGCCGTAGTCACGGGTGAGCGTGAAGTACTTGATCATGAGGTTGTAGGTCGCGACCATTGCCGCGCTCTCGTCGACGACGATTGACTTCTCGTGCGTGACATAGAATTTCGGGCTGGACCATTGGACGTCGATGCCGGCGCTCTTGAACGCCTCGTAGCTCTCGTCGTTGGCCCGGTCGCCACCCGAGCGCTGGGGGTTGAGCATGATCCGCACGTCGACCCCGGCCTTTTTCCGGTCGATGGCAGCCTCGATCAGGCTGGGCTCGGTGAAGGTGAATTGCTTTATCAGAAGCGACTTTTGCGCGCTCATGATGAATTCGCGGACCGGTTCCACGCCGTCGTCTGGCTCGACGATCACGCGCGGGGCGTTAGCAGGCATAGGTTTCGGATGCTAGCACCAGAACTGCCCCGGTACTTTGCCGTTGGGTGAATGTCGGGGGCGCGTCGCGCTCGGTCGGCACCGTCGTGGCTCAGGGTGCCGGTGCTGGAACAGCAGGATCTGCCAGCGCAAAGCCGAGCCCGGGCGGCACGTTGACTTCCGCGCCGGGCGCGGTGCCGGGCAGCGGCTCGCCAAGTTGCTCGTAGGGGACCTGGCCGAGCAGTGCGCCGTCCAACGCCCCGGCGGAATACATCGCGTGCAATCGGCGCAGGAAAGCAAGTCGGCCGGTTCCGGGCTGCTCGGCGGACGGGCCGATGCCGATGTCGGGCTCGCCCTGCCCCGGCGCGGCGGGAGCGACGTTCTGCGGAAGCAGGTATTGGTTGTTCAGGGCGTGCAGATCCGGAGGTGCTGCGGCACTCGACGCACCGGGTGCCGACGGAACCGGGTTCTGCCCCAGCAGAAGCCCCGGTGCGTACGCCGACAGATCGGGCAGCCCCAGTGGCCCGGCCGCGGGCTCGCCGCTCTGGGCGAGAACGCTGCCCACTGACGCGTTCGGCGGCGCCGGTGCGGGCACCGGCGGATCAGCGGGTGCGGGCTCGGCCGCGGCCGTCGGCGAACCGACGAGGATGGCACAGGCCGCGGCGGCAAGCGCCAACGTCCGGTTGCCTGTGCTCATCCCGCTGTTCCTCCCGGCCTCGATCCTCGTCACACCGTAGTCGGCATCGGCCGCAACGACGCCGCGAACGAGGTCGAGGACGCGATCAGGGGATCGGGGCCGGCGGAGGTAGCAGTGCCGGGTCCGCCGGCGCGGGCGGAGCCGCCGGGGCTGCAGGGTCTCCGGGCGGCGGAGGCGCCGCCGGATCGGGCAGGAACTGTTCAGGCCCGGCCGGGATGTTGGTGCCCGGTGGCGGAGCCGTTCCCGGCAGCGGCTGCCCGAGCTGGTCGGCGGGCATGCGTCCAAGTGCCCCGTGGAGGAAGGCGTGCACGCCCTTCCACTGATTGACCCGGGCGAAGGGGCCGTCCGCACCCGGTCCCAGCTGATACGGGGACTGCTGGTCCGGGGTGGGCATGCTGTTGTTCTGCGCCATCAACAACTGCGCGCCGTTGAGGATGTCGGTACTCGGCGGCGCCGCGGGTGCGGTCCCCGCCAGCGCCGGAGTGGGGGTTTGGCCGAGCAACAACTGGTTGCCTGCCGGGCCGCCGAGGATGCCCGCGAATCCGTTGACCGAATCCGAGATGGTCCCCGGCGACGGGATGAATCCTTGCGGAGCGGGCGGTGGCGGCGGGGCCGCGGGGTCGACCGGCAACGGTTCGTCGGCGGCGGCGGTCGCCACGGGTGCGACCGCCGCTCCGACAGCGAGCGCGGCTATGACCACGCCCTTGACGAACATGCTGTGCATCTGGCGAACCGCTGTCAGAAGACTTTGGTGACGCCGTAGTAGGCGACGATGTCGTCGGCATCGGTGCCCGAGCTGGTCAGCACCGCGTACGAGCGGAGTGACGATGCGCCGACGCAGTTGTCGATCTTGATGTGAATGTCCTTCAGCGTCACTCGAGATGAGGTGCCCTTGAAGGACTTCTTGTCGACGACGACGTTGGTGATGGTGCCTGGCCGGGGATCGACCTCGATCTGTCCCTGGACCGGGAAGCTGACGGAGCCGGGCAGCGAAAGTCCGCCGGTGCCGAGGCTGGCGTTGCCGAGGCTGGCGCCGACCGAGCCGATCAGTTTGACCTTGTCCATTTCGACGCTGCAGCCGACCTGGTAGCCGGCCTCGAGTGTGCCGCCCGACACCGACCCGGTGGTGGTGCCGGTGAACGTGCCACCGACAATCCAGTCGCGCGAGGACAGCGACGTGGTCAGCGGTGCCACTGGCAGCTGCGTCTCGTCTTTGGCGACCACCGTGAGCGTGCGGCCGTCGGGTGTCTTGGCGATGCCGGGAACCTCAGAGGCGACGGCACCGTTGTCCGGTGGTGGGGGAGGAGCACCTGCGTCAGCGACGGGCGGCGCCGCCGGATCGGCCGGGTCGGCCAACGCGAGCGGGGTCGCTCCCATCGGGATCAGCATGCAAACTGCAGCCGCGGTGGCAAAGCGATGCAACATATCCTGTCGGCGCCTTCCGTCTGTCACTGGTGAATTTCTGTGGGAAATCATGGATTTTTCGGGTGTCCAGTCGGTGAACGGGGCGTCAACACTCAGCGCCCCGGATTCGTCCACTGGGCGTTCTCGCGGGTAGTGCCAGGTAATGCATTTCGGCTGCCCACCACCGCGTCGTGACGGGCAGCCGAGTGCGAGAACGACAATGTGAAGTTGTTAAACGGCTTTCGTGACGCCGAGGTAGGTGACCACGTCGTCGGTGTTGTCGGTCGAGCTGGTCAACGTGGCGTAGGAGCGGATGAAGGACTGCCCTGCGCAACCGTCGATCTTGATACGGAAGCCGGTGATGGAGATTCGCGGCGCGGTGCCCTTGAACGACTTCTTGCCCACCGGAACGATGTTCACGACACCGGGCTTGAGGTCGATCTTCATCTGGTAGGACGCCGACAGGCCGAGGGTGACGGGCAACAGCGAGCCGTTCACGATCGGAATGCCGACCCCTGGGGTGATGCCGCCGGTGGCGATCGACTCGATGTCGTCCTGGATGATGCCGCAGCCGATCTGGTAGCCGGCCTCCAGGGTGCCGCCGGCAAGCTTGGTGCTGCCGCCGCCGGTGACCGATCCGGTGAAGGTGCCGTCGACCAGGTACTCGCGGGACCACGGTGAATTGGTCAGGGAGGAAACCGGTTCCATGGACTCGTCCTTGCCCGACACGTTAAGCACCCAGCCGTCGGGCGTCTTGAGAACTCCGGGCGCAGCGGAGGGCACCGGTCCCGCGGGCCCGCCGGGCGCGGGGGCTGCGTTGGCAACAGGTGCCACGTTGGGATCGGCCGGCGGGTCGGCCAGCGCCAGCGGCGCCGCCCCGATGGGAGCCAGCAGGCAGACTCCAGCCAATGCGGCAAAGCGTTTCAACATGTCGTGTTGGCGCCTCTCGTAGTTGATAACCACTGTGTCGTTCGGAGGAATCATTGAGTTGGCGGGTGACTGGATGGTTAACGCCGCCCCAACAACTCCCGCCCGATTACCGTCTACCGAGCGTCATTTCGAGCCGCCGATCGCTGAAGAGCTGCGATACGGTCTCAAGGTGGTTCCAACTCGGTGCGTCGCGGGTGATAGATACACCCGATGGATCCTTCGGCGGCCCCGGCTGTTGGCCATCCGTTAACCATCCCGACAGGTATCACGTCGATCATCGCTGTCGTCCTGACCCTACGGAACCCTGACGCCACGGATTCCGGGTTGGGCTGGTTTGGAACTTCCAGCCGGACGGTTCGGGGGAGCCCACGATCCAGGAGGAAGCAATGAGATCACCGCAATACGGCCGCATTCTGACTGCCACAGTGCTGGTGTCGGCCTCGGCTCTGCTGTGCGCACCGGCTGCGCTCGCCGATCCTGACGCGCAGACCGACCAGCCGGCACCCGCGCCCGGGGCCGTCGCGGCGGTTGTCGCCGCCCCGCCACTGGATGCACCGCCGGATGCGGCTCCCTCCAGTGCGGTACCCGACGCCTGCAAGCAGTTCGGAATGGCCCTGGACCATGCGTCGTCGTATTACGAAGACTTTGCCTACGACTCGGCCGGCGGCGGGAACAGCGTCAACTACGACGATCCGAACGTTGCCAACGCAAATCTCTACGGCCGTACCGCATTGCGTGAGTCCGCCGCTGCCGCCATGTCGGCAGCGTCAGCGCCCGGTCTGCCCAATGAAATCGCGGCCCCCATGCGGTCGTGGTCGTTGCGGGCCACAAAGCTGTTGATAATCATGGGGATTCGTGGCGGCGGTGACTCGCTGAACTCAACGGCAAATGACATGAACACCGACGCCAACAATGTGCAGACGGCGTGTGCGATGAACGGCGCGCGCGCCTGACCCGAAAGCCAACGCACTGAGTCGAAATCGGCCCCCTCCTCTCGGAGGGGGCCGATTTCTGATCGTGACGGGTTATCCGCCTGCGCCGCCGCTGCCACCCTTTCCGCCGGTCGGGCCGAGGCCGCCGGAGCCGAGGTGGCCGCTTGCGCCGGAGTTGGCGCCGCCCTTTCCGCCGTTGCCGCCGTTGCCGCCCTTACCGCCGGCGATCACGCTGCTACCGCCGGTGGCCCCGGTGCCGCCTGCGCCGCCGGTACCCGTGGTCGCTCCGTTACCGCCGTTGCCGCCGGCACCGCCGGAGCCACCGCTGAAGCCGCCGAAGCCGCCGAGGCCGCCGTTGGCGCCCTTGCCGCCGGTTGCGCCGCCGCCGCCCTTGCCGCCGGCACCGCCTGCGCCACCGTTGTTACCGGCCACACCGCCCTTGCCGCCGGTGCCGCCGGTGCCGCCGGCGCCCGTCGTGCTGGTGCCGCCATCGCCGCCGGTCGCACCCGCGCCACCGTTGCCGGCCACGCCGCCTGCGCCACCGCTACCACCGGTGCCGCCGTTACCGGCCGCGCCGGTCCCACCTGCGCCACCCGCACCGCCGGTGCCGCCTGCGCCACCGTTGCCCGACCCGAGGCCACCGGTGCCGCCGGTGCCGCCGGTGCCGCCGTTGCCGCCGGTCGCGGTGCCGGCACCGCCTGCGCCGCCGGTGCCGCCTGCGCCGCCCGTCGCGGAGCCGTAGAAGCCGCCCTTGCCACCGTTACCGCCGGCGCCGCCGTCGGTTCCGGTCGCGCCGCCGCCGTAGCCCGCGCCACCCGCGCCGCCCGCACCCGCGGAGCCGCTGCCGAGGACAGGCATGCTCGCGGCGTCGCCGCCGTTACCGCCGTTGCCGCCGGCCACACCGGCGGTCGTGCTGGCGCCACCGGCGCCACCGGAGCCACCGCTGCCGGCGAACGGTCCGGCGTTGCCGCCGTTGCCGCCCGCACCGCCGGCGATGCCCTTGCCGCCATTGCCCCCGCCGCCGCCGAACAGCGCGCCGCTGGAGGAGCTTCCGGCGATCAGGCCGCCGTTGCCGCCGTTGCCGCCGTTGCCGCCGTTGATGCTGGCGCTGGTGGCGTCGCCGCCGTTGCCGCCGTTGCCGTACAGCCCGGCGCTGCCGCCGTTTCCGCCGTTGTAGCCATTGCCACCGTTGCCCATCAGCAGGCCGCCGCGGCCACCGTTGCAGGAGGCGCTGGCGCACTGTGCGTCGGCGGCGCTGTAGCTGTAGCCGTTACCGATGAGCAGGCCGCCGTTCGGGTGCGCGGCGGTACCATTGCCGATGAACTCGGCGACGAAATTGCTGGCGTTGGCCGTGACAGCAGCTGTCGCAGCGGTCGCCTTGGAGTTGCTGCCGGCAAGGCTGTCACCGAAAAGCAGCAAATCCGATTCGGTCGAGGTCAGCTTGTACGCCGGCGACGCCACCGTCGTGGCGGCATCGGTGGTGGCGAACAAGACGGCCGCACCCACCATCGCCGCACCGGCGACGCCCGTGGTGACGAAGGCTGGCGCAGCCACCCGGAGCGATTTCTTGCGGTGTTTGGACAAGGTCGAATTCCCTTCGAAGAAGACGTTCAGTCCGGCAAATGCGCCGAGTGGTCCCTGACAAAGAAATCCAAGGAGACAACCCTTACCTCGGACTGGACCCCACTTGGCGCGCTGCCGAACTTCGTGCAAACGCCAGCTGAACTCAACCTGTAAAAGCCGTCGTAATGGCTATTTGCAGAGTTCGGCGATCTTGCTGTTCGTCTTCTCCGCGTTGCTCAGCCGCTCGGCCTGCTTCGGGTCGGTGTTGGGCACACCGGCTAACGCGTTCATCGAAATATCCTGCAAGCCGGTCGCGAAGCCGCGAATCGCGTCGGCCAGATCGCCCGGTGTGGCCGGGCTCAGGTGGGCGAGAAGGTAGGTCGCGCCGCCCGCCATGGCCAGCCGTGCGTTGGCGGCCACCCCCTGGACTTCGGCCCCCGGGTCGGCGTGGGTCTGCAACGAGACCGCTGCGCTGACGGTGCGGTAGGCGTCGCAGGCGTTGGTCTTCGGGTCACCGGTCTGCGGCGCGGCGGCCGGCGCGGGAGTCGACGGAGTGGGCCGGAACAAGGCCCATCCGGCAAGGCCCACCGCGATCAGCGAGATCACCACCGCGACGGGCGCGAGCCAGCTGACGGAGGATCGGGATGGGCGGGTGGGGCGGTGCGATGTCGTCGTCGTGGCGTCTACATCGTCGGTCGGCTCCGGCATGCCCACGATCCTAATCACGTGCCGTGGCAAAGCCGTAAAAGCGTATTCTGGCTGCGGAAAGGCCTTGGGGGTATGTCGATGACGTTGCGCTGGCGGCGACGGTTCGGGTGTCTGGTGGCCGGCGCCGGTGTGGTGGCCGGTGTTGTCACCGGACTGCCTGCAGCGGTGGCGCAGGCCTGCCCGGCCGGGCACGTCAATAACGAGTACACCGGCCAGTGTTAT
This sequence comes from Mycolicibacterium aromaticivorans JS19b1 = JCM 16368, assembly GCF_000559085.1. Lineage (NCBI taxonomy): Bacteria > Bacillati > Actinomycetota > Actinomycetes > Mycobacteriales > Mycobacteriaceae > Mycobacterium > Mycolicibacterium aromaticivorans. The sequence continues at coordinate 4,160,638 of NZ_JALN02000001.1, forward strand.
CTCGAGGGCAGTGCGCCCACCATCAACGGCGTGCCGTGTGTGGCGAGCAATCTTGGTCTTTGCCAATCATTTCGGCAAAATCAGCAGCCGCCGAAGAAGCCGTACACCGCAATCGGCTAACTACGGGTCAACGTCTTCGTCATCAACCGCTGCATCCAGTTCGGCGACACCTGCGACAGTGCGGCCAGCACGGTGGTCTGGCGGCCCACCGGATAGTGCACCTTGGCCAGTCGCCCGCGGCGGTGCGTGGCCGAGTAGACCGCGGCGGCCACATCCTCGGGCTGCAGGTTGACGCCCAGCGACTTGGTGCTGCCGGTCTCGACGCCGTCGGTCATCGCGGTCTTGACGAACAGCGGCCACATCGCCAGCACCCGGATTCCGTATCGGCGCCATTCGAGTTCCAGCGCCTCGGTCAGCGCACGCAGCGCGAATTTGGTTGCCGAGTAGGTGGCGAGCTCGGGCTGGCCGTACAGCGCGGAGGCCGAACACATGTTGACCACCTGGGCGCCCGGAGCGTCGCGCAGGTACGGGAATGCGGCATGCAACCCGGTCAGCGCACCGGTGAAGTTGATGTCCACCGTCTGCCGGTGAACGCCGAGCGGAACATCGGCGAACAGGCCTGTGGTCAGAACCCCGGCATTGTTCACCAGGATATCGAGTTTTCCAGTGCTGCCGGTGAATTCACGCAGTCGAGCCGACCATTGATCGGCGTTCGTGACGTCGAGCTCGCCGATCGCGACGTCACCTCCGAGCGCGACGATCTCGTCGCGCAGCCCGGTGAGCCCGTCGAGGTCGATGTCGTATGCACCCACCCGGTAGCCGTTTCGGGCGAAGGTCAGAGCGGTCGCCCGCCCGATACCGGCGGCGGCTCCGGTGATGAAGACGCCGGGTGCACTCATGTCATACGACTTTCAGGTGCCGGACGTGTACCTCGGGTTCCGAGGCGATGCGGTCGTTGGCTGCGGCCATCGCGGTGTCGACGCGAACGGCTGCGGTTTGGCAGGCCGCGGTGGCCTTGCGGCCCAGCCCCCCCACATCGTCGGCGGCGTTGCGCAGATACGCCGTCAGCGTGACCCGCAGCCGGTCGCCGACCAGGGCCAGACGATTGCGGAACCGGTCGTCGACCGTCACGGTGACGTAGGGCAGTTCGAGCTTGATCATGAGCGCCTCCAGAGCCGTTCTTGTCGAATGTAGACGACATCGGTGGCGAGTCGGGCCCGTGCGGTCAGGGCCGCACGCCGATCGTCTTGGAGTTCAGGTACTCCCGGTAGCCCTCGTCGCCGTTGCGGTGGCCGAGCCCGCTCTGCTTGGTGCCGCCGAACGGGCTGGTGATCCCGAAGAACGAATGACCGTTGGTGGTGACGCTGCCGGTGCGCAGCCGCAGGGCGATGTTCAACGCTCGGCCGTCGTCGGCGCTGGTGACGTCGCCGGACAATCCGTAGATGGTGTTGTTGGAGATCTCGACGGCCTCGTCGTCGGTGTCGTACGGGGTCACCGTGATCACCGGCCCGAAGATCTCGGTCTGCGCGATCTCGGAGGCAGGGTCGACGTCGGCGAGCAACGTCGGCTGCACGTAGTAGCCGGTCGGCAGGTTCTCCGGGATACCGCCACCGGTGATCAGCCTGGCGCCGTCGGCGATCCCGGATTGGATCAGGCCCAGCGTCTTCTGCCGCTGCATGGCGCTGATCTGCGGGCCCTGCATGATGCCCGGCGTCCACGGGTCACCGACCGGGAACTGCTCCATCATGGTCTTGAGGATCTCAAGACCTTCGTCATAGCGGCTGCGCGGCAATAGGACTCGGCTGCTCAAGATGCAGCTCTGACCGGACATCACGCAGGCGAACATCGCCGCCATCGGCAGGCAGGCGGTGAAGTCCGCGTCGTCGCAGACGATGTGAGTCGACTTGCCGCCGAGTTCCAGCAGGGTCTTCTTGACCGTCGAGGCGCCGGCGGCCAAGATCGCCCGCCCGGTGGCGGTGGACCCGGTGAATGTGATCATGTCCACCCGCGGATCGGCTGACAAGGCCGCGCCCACCTCGTTGGCGTTGGAGGTGACGACATTGAACACCCCGGCGGGGATGTCGGTTTTCTCGGCGATGATGCGGCCGAGCTCGGTGCCTGACCACGGCGTCAGCTGCGCGGGTTTGAGGACCACGGTGTTGCCGGCCATCAGCGCCGGGACGGTTTCGGCGATGTTCAGGTAGAACGGCACGTTCCACGGGGTGATCGCGCCGACGACGCCGACCGCGTCGTACTGGATCTTGCGCCGCGCCGGGCCGAGCTGGGTCTCGTGGATGCCGGTGTCGACCAGATAGTCGAAATTGCGGCCGTGGTCGGCCCAGTGCTTCACCTCGGCGATCGGGCTCTCGATCTGAGAGCCGCTGACCGATACCGGACAGCCGACTTCGGTGATCACGATGCGCCGCAACCGTTCCTGTTCTTGGGTGAGCGCTTCGTGTAGCTGGTTGACGCAGTGGTAGCGGAAGTCCAGATCCCGTGACCAATCGCTCTCGTCGAAGGCTCGGCGAGCGGCGGCGGTCGCCCGCTCGACGTCGGTGACGGTGCCGTCGGTGGCCTGCCCGACCACCTGCTCGGAGGCCGGATGCTCGACGTCGAACAAGGCTCCGGAGTCGGTGTACCGAAGCTCGCCGTCGATGAGCATCCGTGGCTCGCCGGCCAGCACGCCCGTGTCAGCGTCGACATTGGTCATTGCATTTACCCCTCGTGGCGTGGAAATCTGTCACCCGAAATACGAGAACCTGATTCTCACACGAGAGGAACGCCATGGCTATGGCTTCTAAGGGATACGTCATCTTGACCGAGGAAATCCATGACCCGGAGGGGATGAAGGCCTACGGAAAGGCCGCGGGCGCCGCGATGGGCGGGGTCAAGGTGCTCGCCGTCGATGCCAAACCGCAAGTGCTCGAGGGCAATTGGCACGGACACCAGACCGTTGTGCTGGAGTTCGAGTCGGTCGAAGCCGCGCAGTCCTGGTACGACTCGGACGCCTACCGCGCCGCGCGCGAGCTGCGGCACGCCGCCGCGACCACCAACGCGGTGATCCTGTCGGGCTTCTGACCTAGCCCGACAGCTCGACTCTCAGCTCGGGTTCCGTCGCGGCGACGATGTCGTCGGTGCTCACCCCGGGTGCCAGCTCACGCAGCACCAACGTGCCGTCGCCGACAACGTCGATCACGCCGAGATTGGTGATGATCCGGTCGACGACTCCCACACCGGTCAGCGGCAGCGAGCACTGTGTGACGATCTTGGGGTTGCCCGCGCGGTCGGTGTGCTCCATCAGCACGATGACGCGGGCCGCGCCGTGCACGAGGTCCATTGCCCCGCCCATGCCCTTGACCATCTTGCCCGGCACCATCCAGTTGGCGAGGTCCCCGGTCCGGGACACCTCCATGCCACCCAGAACCGCGGTGTCGATGTGACCGCCGCGAATCATGCCGAACGACAACGCCGAATCGAAGAACGCCGCCCCGGGGAGCACGGTCACCGTCTCCTTGCCGGCGTTGATCAGATCGGCGTCGACCGCGTCGTCGGTGGGGTAGGGGCCGGTGCCCAGGATGCCGTTCTCGGAGTGCAGGGTCACTCGCACTTCGGGCCGCAGATAGTTGGGGATCAGAGTGGGCAGCCCGATGCCGAGGTTGACGTATTCGCCGTCGACCATCTCCGCGGCCGCCCGTGCGGCCATCTGGTCGCGGGTCCATCCCGTCGCTGTCGTTGCGTCAGTCATCAGTTCGCTTCCTCCGCGCGGACGGTTCTCTTCTCGATGCGCTTGTCCTGCGCCCCGGTGTGCACGATCCGGTTGATGAACACGCCAGGCAGATGCACGGTCGCCGGGTCGATCTCGCCCGGCTCGACGAGCTCCTCGACCTGCGCGATGGCGATACGCCCGGCCATCGCGCACAGCGGGTTGAAGTTCATCGCCGACCGGTTGAACACCAGGTTCCCTTCGGTGTCACCGCGTTTGGCGTGCACCAGCGCGAAATCCGCGTTGATCGACTCTTCCAGCACATAGCGCTTGTCGCCGAACACGCGAGTCTCCTTGGCCGGCGAGGCGATTGCTACCGAACCATCCGGTGCGTAGCGCCACGGCAACCCGCCGTCGGACACCGCGCTGCCGACGCCTGCGGGGGTGTAGAACGCGGGTATGCCGGCCCCGCCGGCGCGCAACCGTTCGGCCAAGGTGCCCTGCGGGGTCAGCTCCACTTCGAGTTCACCGGCCAGGTATTGCCGGGCGAACTCCTTGTTCTCGCCGACGTAGGATGCGGTAATCCGGCGAATACGCCTGTCGGACAACAGGATTCCCAGGCCATAGTCGTCGACCCCGCAGTTGTTGGAGAACACCTCGAGGTCGCTCACGCCCGCGTCGAGCAGCGCCTGAATCAGTCGGTCGGGAGTCCCGCAGAGGCCGAAACCGCCGACGGCCAGGGCGGCGCCGCTGGGGATGTCGGCTACCGCGCTGGCTGCCGACTCGTACACCTTCGAAGTCATCGTCCCTTCCCAAAGCCAGTCGGCGTCCACTGAGTAAACGCGCATGCGTGCCGGGTTCCCACTCAACAAGTACCGTCTTGAGCAGTCAACCCTGTGACGCAAACCCCCGTGAAGATGTCCGCAGTGCGGTAATCGATCGATCAGGTGTCCGTTCAATGAACGCTAAGATCATCGTCCGTGACCGACAAACCCAATGTGGTGGCGCGTGTCGCCGCGTTGTTGGGTGCGGTCGGGGCCGCGGAACCCGCCGGTGCATCGACGACGGAGGTCGGCAGGGTCGCTGCGCTTGCCCGCCCGACGGCGCATCGATTGCTCAGTTCGCTGGCCGAGGTCGGGCTGATCGACCGGGACGCCAAGACGGGGCGATGGCTGCTGGGGCCGGAGATGTATCTGCTCGGCGCCGTTGCCGCCAACCGCTACGACGTCACAGACAAGGCTCGTGAGGTGGTCGCCCGGCTGGCCGCCGAGACCGGTGAGAGCGCCTTCTTCTCCGCCCGGCGCGGTGACGAGACGGTCTGCCTGCTGAGCGTCGAGGGAAGTTTCCCGCTGCGGTCCCACGTCCTGCGCGAGGGCATCAGGTTTCCCCTTGGGGTGGCCTCGGCGGGGCTGGCGATCCTGAGCCACCTGCCCGCCGACGAGGTCGACGATTACTTCTCGCGGGCGCTGCCTGCGGCCCACTGGGGTGACGAGCACACCGAGGAGTCGATCCGGCAGAGGATCGAGGCAACCCGTCTCACGGGATACGCGGTCAACCCGGCATTGATCGTGGAGGGCAGTTGGGGAATCGCGGCGGCGGTATTCGACCAGAACGGCCGGCCGGCGTGGGCGCTGAGCCTCACCGGGGTGGAAACCCGCTTCAAGCCCGACCGGCGCCAGGAACTCGGCACGCTACTGCTCGAGCAGGCGCACGTGCTTTCCGGGCGGCTCAGCTCGTAGAGCTGTAAGCCTCACCAGCACTTTCGGCCGATTGTGCACACGACTTGCCCAAAGCGGTATTGGCATTCTCATAAACTGCAAGTACGGTATCCACCGATGGACCACCTATCCCACACGTCGTCGGGGATCCCACTGGAGCCGGTGTACGGACCGGCCGACCGCAGTGGCGATCCTCCCGCGCCGGGCGCGTTTCCGTTCACCCGGGGCAACTTCTCCAGCGGCTACCGCGGACGGTTGTGGACCTTCCGCCAGTATTCCGGCTTCGGCACCGCCGAGGAGTCGAACGAGCGCTATCGCTACCTGCTCGAGCAGGGCGGTACCGGACTGTCGGTCGCGCTGGACCTGCCGACCCAATGTGGCTACGACTCCGACGATCCGGAGTACGGGGAGGAGGTCGGCCGGGTCGGCGTCGCGGTCGACACCCTCGCCGATGCCGAGATCCTGTTCGACGGGATCCCGTTGGACGCCATCAGCACCAGCTTCACCATCAACGGGACGGCCGCGATCCTGCTGGCGTTCTATGTCGCCGCCGCGGAGAAGAAGGGTGTGCCGCGCGAAAAGCTCACCGGCACCATCCAGAACGACATTCTCAAGGAGTACGCCTCTCGCGGCACGTGGATCTGGCCACCGGAGCCATCGCTGCGCCTGATCGCCGACACCATCGAGTTCTGCGCGGCCGAGGTGCCGCGGTTCAACGCGATCTCGGTCGCCGGGGCGCACTTCCGCGACGCGGGCGCCAACGCCGTGCAGGAGATGGCGTTCACCCTCGCCGACGGTGTCACCTACTGCGACACCGTCGTCGAGCGCGGCCGGATGACCATCGACCAGTTCGCACCGCAGATCTCCTTCTTCTTCTACACCCACGGCGACTTCTTCGAGGAGATCGCCAAATACCGTGCCGGACGGCGTCGTTGGGCGACAATCGTGCGGGAGCGGTGGGGAGCCAAGACCGACAAGGCCGCGATGTTCCGGTTCGGCTGCGTGTCCGGCGGTGCGTCGTTGTACGCCCCGCAGGCGCAGAACAACCTGGTTCGGGTGGCCTACGAGGCGTTGGCCTCGGTGCTCGGCGGCGTGCAGTCGATGTTCACCGCCGCCTGGGACGAGCCGTTCGCGTTGCCCAGCGAGGAGTCCGCGACGCTGGCGCTGCGCACCCAGCAGATCCTGGCCTACGAGACGGGGGTGGCCCGGGTGGCCGACCCGCTCGGTGGCTCCTACTTCGTCGAAGCGCTCACCGATGCCACCGAGGAGCGCATCATCGAGATCATGTCCGATCTCGAAAAGCACGGCGGCATGGTGCAATCCATCGAGGACGGCTACCTGCAGGGGCTGATCGCCGACGAGGCCTACAAGATCCATCAGGACGTGGAATCGGGCGTCCGGCCGGTGGTCGGGGTGAACAAGTTCGTCGTCGACGAGCCCGCCCCGGACCTGGCCACCTACGAACTCGACGCCGAGGGCCGCGACAAGCAGCTGCGGCGCCTGGCGAAGGTGAAAGCTGAACGTAGTGAACTCGCCGTGAAAGAAGCTTTGGCAGCCCTTTCCAGAGCGGCGGAAGGTGACGACAATCTGATGCACAAGCTGATCGACTGCGCCAATGCGTACTGCACCGTGGGCGAGATGGTCTCCACGCTGAAGTCGGTGTGGGGCGAATTCCAGCAACCGGTGGTTTTCTGATGAGCGCTCGCATTCTCGTTGCCAAGCCCGGCCTGGACGGCCACGACCGCGGGGCCAAGATCGTGGCTCGCGCTTTGCGTGACGCGGGCTTCGAGGTGATCTATACCGGGATCCGTCAGCGCATCGAGGACATCGTGTCGATCGCACTGCAGGAAGATGTCGCGGTGGTGGGGCTTTCCATCCTGTCGGGTGCGCATCTGGCGTTGACCAAGCGGACCGTAGACGCGCTGCGCGAAGCCGACGCCGGCGACATCGCGGTGATCGTCGGCGGCACGATTCCGCAGAGCGACGTGTCCAAGCTGCTGGAAGTCGGTGCCGCGGCAGTCTTCCCGACCGGAACATCGCTGGACACCCTGGTGACCGACGTCCGCGCTCTGACCGCAGAACAGGTGGGGTGAGTAATGCGTCTTGGCGTGATGATCGGCGCCGAGCGGGGCGATATGGCCCGCAAGGTGAAGAAGCTCCTCGAGGACATCGAGTGGGCCGAGGGTGCGGGCTTCGACACCGCGTGGATGCCCCAGGTGCCAGGAGACTATGACGCGCTGACGATGGTCGCGCAGATGGGCGCCCGCACCTCGCGCATCGAGCTGGGCACCGCGGTGGTCCCGCTGCAGGCGCAACACCCGATCGCGCTGGCCCGCCAGGCGCTGTCGGTGCACGCCGGCACCGGCAACCGGCTCGCGTTGGGCGTCGGACCATCGCACCACTGGATCATCCGCGACATGCTGGGGCTGCCCTACGAGAAACCGGCGTCCTACACCCGCGACTACCTCGAAGTGCTCAATGCGGCACTGGCCGGCCCCGGCGACGTGGACGTCGAGAACGACACCTTCACGGTGCACAATCCGACTGTGCTGCAGGCGGAGTCGCGGCTACCGGTATTGCTGGCCGCGCTGGGTCCGGTGATGCTGCAGATCGCTGGTGAGCTCACCGACGGCACCGTGCTGTGGATGGCCGACGAGCGCGCGATCGGCGACCATATCGCGCCGCGGATCAACAAGGCCGCCGACAATGCCGGCCGGCCGGCTCCGCGCATCGTCGCCGGAATCCCGGTGTGCCTGTGCGCCAACTCGGAGATCGACGCGGCCAAGGAGCGGGCCAACCGAATCCTCGCCGAAGCCGAGACGTCGCCCAACTACCAGAAGCTGCTCGACCGCGGCGACGCACGCGATGTCGGTGACTTGTGCGCTGCCGGTGATGCTGAAACGATTCTGCGGCGATTCAAACAGTTCGCCGACGCCGGCGTCACCGACCTGTCGGTGCGGCTGCTGCCGATCGGGGAGACCCGGGATGAGCTGGTGGCATCGAAATACCGCACCCGCGAGGTGATTGCGCAGCTCGGCGCCGAAGTTCGATGAGCTCCGCTCCGCTGTCCGGCGTTCGCATCCTCGAGGTCGGCACCATGCTGGCCGGCCCGTATGCCACCATGCTGCTCGCCGATCTCGGGGCGCAGGTCATCAAGATCGAGCCGCCCGGCGGGGAGATCTCCCGTCAGGTCTCCGACAGCTACTTCGCCAGCCTGAACCGCAACAAGCGCAGCGTCTGCCTGGACCTGGCCTCCGAAGCCGGGCAGCGGCGCCTCGGTGAGCTGGTCGCGGAATCCGATGCGCTGCTGGTCAATATGAAGCCCTCGGTAATCCGCAGGTTCGGGCTCACCTACGAGGCGCTGCGCGCGCACAACGAGAAGATCGTGTGTGTCGCGCTGACCGGCTACGGCCTGGACGGCGGCGACGATCCCGCCTTCGACTACGTGATCCAGGCGGCCACCGGCGTGGCCGCGATGACCGGCGACCCGGACGCGCCGCCGACTCTGCCGGGCTACTCGTCGGCCGACAACTCCACCGGGTTGACCGCGGCGGTGGGACTACTGGCGATGATCGTCTCCGGGCAGGGTGGGCAGGTGGATGTCTCGCTGCGTGACGTGATGTTCTCGCAGCTGAACTACCGGGCCTCGGCCTACCTCAACGACGGTGTGCACCCGCGGCGCCACCCGTTCGGTGCGCACTCGTTTTACGTTCCCGCGCAGCTGTTTCCGACCGCGGACGGGTATCTGGCGCTGTTCGTCACCCACGACGGGTTCTGGAAGATCTTCGCCGCCGAGGCCGGTATCGACGGGTTCCCGACGATGGCCGAGCGATCGGCGTGCCGCGATGAGGTCCTGGCGATCGTGACCGCGGCGCTGGCCGCCGACACCGCGGTGGGCTGGGAGGCGCGGTTGCGGCCGCTGGGGATCCCGGCTGCCGCGGTGCGATCGCTGCCCGAGGCCCTCGAGTCGACACCCGAGGTCATCGTCACCGCCGGGGATTACCGCCTGGTCGGCAGTCCGGTGCGGGTGGTGGGGTATGAGCCCGACTATCTGCCGCCCCCGGTTCTCGACGAGTTTCAGTCGTCGTAGGTCACGGTCACATCGGACTCTGGCACGCCCTGGCAGGTCAGGATCAGCCCGTCGTCGATCTCGCTGTCGTCGAGCACCTCGTTGACCCGCATCTTGACCTGACCGTCGGTGAGCGTGGCGATGCAGGTTCCGCAGTTGCCGGCTTCGCAGCTGTAGGGCGGGGTCAGTCCGGCGCGGCGGGCGGTCTCCAGCACCGTCTCGCCCTCGTTGACCGGCATGGTCACCGTCTTACCGTCCAGCGTGATCGTCGCCGTGCTCACTTCTCTCCTCAGCGTTTGCGCAGTATCATTCTACCCAGATGAGAATACAGTTCTCTACTGGCGATAGTATGTTCTCGTTTGTCGACCTGTTGATGGGATTGTCACTGACCATGTGCGAGCGGACCGCGCCGTGAGCGACGTGAGAGTGCTTGCCTTTGAGGACCGCATCTACACACGATCTCAGGTCGATGCGCTGTCCGCGGGATTGGCAGGCACTCTCGCGAGCCGTGGCGTGCGGGCCGGCGAGCGCGTCGCGTTGATGTCGTCCAACCGGCCCGAGTTCATTTTCGCCGTGCACGCCATCTGGCGCCTCGGTGCGTCCGCGGTCTTGATCAGCCCGGCCTGGAAAGCAGCCGACATCGGCCATGCGCTCGAGGTGTCCCGCGCGGACCATGCCGTCGGTGACAGCCCGTTGCTGTCTCACCTGATGCCGATGCTCAGCCTCGACGATCCGATCAGCCCGGTCGAGCCCACCCCGGTGGACTACGCGGCCGACTCCGATGCCGTGCTGGTGTTCAGCTCGGGGACCACGGGTATGCCCAAAGCGGTTCGGCACACCCATGGTTCGCTGGCCGTGAGCATCCGGCACTGGCGTCAGGCGCTGGGCCTCACGGCAGTCGATCGCATGCAGATCGTCACACCGCCGTCGCACATCCTCGGCCTGCTCAACATCGCCACCGTGCTCGACGCGGGCGCGTGGATGCGCCTGCATCGCCGATTCGACATCGACACCATGCTGCAGTGCATCCAGGACGACCGCATCACCGTCGAAATGGCCGTCGCGCCAATCGCATTGGCAATCGCATCTCATCCGAAGCTCGACACGTTCGACCTGTCGTCGCTGCGCTACATCATGTGGTGCGCCACCCCGGTCACCACCAGCGTCGCCGAGGCCGTGACCGAACGGACCGGGATCGGGTGGATCTCGGCGTACGGCACCAGCGAGGTACCGGTGATCGCCTGTTGCCCGCGCGACGCGGCCCGGCTCGACACCGTCGGGCGACCGATCCCGCCGGTGCGCATCGTGTCGACGGAGACCGGCGAACCGGTCGAGCCGGGCACGGTCGGCGAGATCCAGGTGCGCTCGGATTCGGCGATGGCCGGCTACCTGCCCGCCGACGCCACCGCCGCGGCATTCGACGACGGCTGGTATCGCACCGGGGACCTCGGCTACCTGGACGACGGCTGGCTGCGAATCACCGATCGGCTCAAGGAAATGGTCAAGGTGCGGGGCTTCCAAGTCGCTCCCGCCGAGGTCGAGTCGGTGCTGCACGGCCATCCCGCGGTGGCCGACTGCGCGGTGTTCGGTGTGCCCGACGAGGTGGACGGTGAGGCCGTGATCGCTGCGGTCACCGTCGCCGAGCCGGTCGGCGCCGAGGAGTTGGACGCGCTGATCGCCGAGAAGCTGGCGTCCTACAAACGTCCCCGCGACATCGTTTTCGTGCCCGAAATCCCGCGCCTGCCATCGGGCAAGGCGTTGCGGCGAGTTCTCAAGGAGCAGTATGGATGCACGCCTGACCAGTGAGCAGCAGCAGCTGCGCGATGCCGCCGCCCGGCTGGCCGACGACTTCGGACCGGGCTCCGTCGCGGACCTGGACGACCAGTCGCGCCGGGCGCGGCTGGCCAAGACCGTTGACGCGACCGGCTGGCGGTCGCTTCGTTCCGACGGCGCCAGCGGCGTCGAAGTGGCGTTGGTGGCAGAGGAATTCGCGCGTGGTCTGGTCGACGTGCCGTTCCTCGGGCCGGTGCTCGCCGACGATCTGTACTGCCTGCTGGCGGCCGACCCGGTGCCGGCGACCATCGCGGTCGGTCACACCGTCATCGACGCCGACGGTTCCTCCGCTGCGCTACGACTCGCCGGAACGACCGTCGAATCGGTCGGTGTCGGTGCGGCCCGCGACGGCGCCGACCTGACCCGCATCACCGCAGCCGTCTCCGGCTCAGCGGACACCGTGGGGGAGCTGACCGCCGAGCTGACGCAGCGCTGGTACGCCCTCGCGCTTGCGGTGACGACGGCCGACCTGGTCGGCGCGGCACGCGGCACCCTCACGCTGGCAACCGAATACGCCAAGGTGCGCGAGCAGTACGGCTCGGCTATCGGTTCGTACCAGGCCGTGGCCCACATGCTGGCAGAGGGCCTGGCCCTCATCGAGGGATCGGTCAGCGTGCTGCGTCACGCCGCCTGGGCTGTCGACGAGCTGCCCGTCGAGCAGGCTGTCGAAGCCGGCCGGGTCGCCAAGATCTACTGCGCACGAGCCGCACTCGCGGTGTGTGAGATGTCGATCCAGGTGCACGGCGGCATCGGCAATACCTGGGAGTGCCTCGCCCATGTCTATCTGCGCCGGGTGCTGGCCGCCACCGAGGCCTGGCCAGTCAAGTTGGAGGAGTTGACCATTGGACTTTCGTGATTCGCCGGACGAGGCCGCGTTCCGGGAGCGGCTGCGCGGCTGGCTGACAGAACAGAAGGGCAAGTTCCCGACGTCGGGAGACGCCTACTGGGCCAAGGCGGGGGAGTGGCACCAGGCGCTGTACGCCGCCGGGTTCTTCGGCACGTCCTGGCCGACAGAGTACGGCGGCCAGGGCTTGCCACCCGTGTTCGACGTGATCGTCGACGAGGAGATCGCCAAGGCCGGGGCGCCCGCGCGTCCGAGCCTGGGCTATCTGGTGGTCGGCCTTAGTCATCACGGCAGCGAGGAACTGCGGCAGCGCTTCCTGCCCGGGATGATCAACGGCACAGAGCGCTGGTGCCAAGGCTTTTCGGAGCCCGGGGCCGGATCGGACCTGGCCGCGCTGACCACGACCGCGACCCAGTGTGGCGACGACCCGGATACTTACGTCATCGACGGCCACAAGATCTGGACCAGTTACTCCGACTGCGCCGACTGGTGCCTCGTCCTGGCGCGCACCGACAAAGAGGTGCCCAAACACAAGGGCATCTCGGCCTTCATCGTCACGATGCACCAGCCGGGGATCGTCCAGCGGCCGCTGAAGATGATCAGCGGTGTCACCAAGGAATTCGGTCAGGTCGAGTTCGACGGGGCGAGGGTGCCGGCCGCGAACATGGTCGGGGCGCCCGGCGACGGCTGGAAGCTGGCGATGACGGTGGTCAGCCACGAGCGCGAGCCGTCGACATTGGGCTTCTCGGCGCGCTACGGGAAGCTGGTGCGCCAGATGGCCTCCCGCGTCGAGGGCCCGACACCCGACGAACTGTCGTGGGCGTGGGTGCAGACCGAGATGTTGCGCCTGCACGTGCGTCGGCGCCTGTCCGAGCAGCTCGACGGCATCACGCATGGCCCGGACGGGTCGCTGGACAAACTGTTGATGACCTGGACCGAGCAGTCGGTCGGGCACGCCGCGTTGGCCACCGTCGGCACCGACGACGAGGAGTTGTTCGGTGCCTACCTCTACAGCCGTGCCCAGAGCGTGATGGGCGGGACGTCGCAAATTCAGAAGAACATCATCGCCGGACGAATTCTTGGACTGGGAGTTTAACGACATGTACGACATGCCCGACGAAATCGACGTCACCGCCGACGGTCCGCTGCGGATCATCACGCTGAATCGTCCCGACGAGCTGAACGCCGTCAACGACAATCTCCATGTCGGGCTCGCCAAGATCTGGGAGGCACTCAACGAGGATGCCTCCGCGCGGGCGGCGGTGATCACCGGTGCGGGCCGGGCTTTCTCGGCCGGCGGCGACTTCACCTACCTCGACGAGCTGCGCAGCGACGAAGCGTTGCGGCAGAAGACAATCAAGCACGGTCGCGATCTCGTCATCGGCATGGTGCGGTGCCGCATTCCGGTGATCGCGGCCGTCAACGGCCCGGCGGTCGGGCTGGGCTGCAGCCTGGCCGCACTGTCCGACGTGGTCTACATCGCCGAGAACGCGTTCTTCGCCGACCCGCACGTGTCCATCGGTCTGGTCGCCGCCGACGGCGGGCCGCTGGTGTGGGGATCGCAGATCAGCTTGCTGCAGGCCAAGGAGTTCGCCCTGACCGGCGTGCGGATCAAGGCGCAGCGCGCGGTGGAACTCGGGCTGGCGAATCATGTTGCCGCCGATCCGGTCTCCGAGGCAATCGCCTGCGCGAAGAAGATCATCGAACTTCCGCAGCAGGCCGTCGAGGCCACCAAGCGGCTGATGAACATCCAGCTGGAGCAGTCGGTGATGGCCTCGCTGGACTACGCCAACCTCGCCGAGTACGTGTCGTTCGGTACCGCCGATTTCAACAGGATCGTCGACGGCTTGATTGCCAAGAAGTAGCGACACGCGCCGAAATCGCAAAAGGCGGGCGCTACTTCGGCGGGAAGCGCAGCGCACCGTCCAGGCGAATGGTCTCGCCGTTGAGATAGTCGTTCTCGGCGATCGACAGCGCCAGCTGTCCGTACTCGACCGAGCGTCCCATCCGCTTCGGGAACGGCACCTGCGGGCCCCAGTACGCCTCGAGCTGGTCGGCGGCCTTGCCGTAGGCAGGGGTGTTGATGGTACCGGGCGCGATCGCCATTACCCGGATACCCAACGGCGAAAGATCCCGGGCGGCAACCAGAGTCATCGCCACAACGCCACCCTTGGCGGCCGAGTAGGGCAGCTGGCCGATCTGGCCTTCGTACGCGGCGATCGACGCGGTGTTGATGATCACCCCGCGGGCCCCGGTCTCGTCGGGCTCCTGGCGCGCCATCGCTGCCGCGACATGACGCATCACGTTGAACACCGCGGTCAGGTAGAAGGTGATGGTTTTGGTGAACGCCTCCATCTCCATCGGTGCGCCGTCCTTGCCGACCAGCCGGCCACCGCCGGCCGGGCCGCCGTGGGTGTCCACCGAGATGCGCAGCGGCCCCAGCTCTTCGGCGGCGGAGATGGCAGCCAGCACGTCCTCGTCGTTGGTGACGTCGGTGCGGACGTAGGGGACGGCGAGCTCGGCGGCGAGTTCCTTGCCCTTGTCGTCGGCCAGGTCGGCGATCACGACCCTGACGCCGGCCGCATGCAGCGTGCGCACGGTCGCCTCGCCGAGGCCACCCGCGCCACCGAAGACAACGGCGGAACTTCCACTGATCTGCATAGCGTTACCCTTCTTGCAACTGACACTCTCTACTTGAGAGAATAGTATTCTCATACCGACCGGAATTGGTCAATCACGTAGGGACGTAGCGTTGCCCGTTATGGATGTCGCCGAGCTGATCATCGCGGCCCGCGGCGGGAACATGCGCGCGGTCGGGCGGCTGCTGAGCCTGGTCGAGAGCGACCGCCGCGATGAGGTGCTCACCGAGATCGGCCGGGCCGTGGTCCCGGTGGTGGGTGTGACGGGCCCGCCCGGTGCGGGCAAGTCGACCACCATCGCCGTTCTTGTCGCGGCGTATCGCGAACGCGGACAACGGGTTGCGGTGCTGGCCGTGGATCCGTCGTCGCCCTACAGCGGGGGTGCGCTGTTGGGGGATCGGATCAGGATGGCGCAGCACATCAACGATCCCGACGTGCTGATCCGGTCGGTGGCCACCAGGGGCCATCTCGGCGGCCTGGCCGCCGCGGTGCCCGCCGCGATCCGACTGCTCGGTGCGCTCGGTTTCGACGTCGTCCTGCTGGAGAGCGTCGGGGTCGGCCAGTCGGAGATCGAGATCGCCGCGGTCGCCGACCCGACGATCGTGATCCTGAATCCGGGTGCCGGCGACGCGGTCCAAGCCGCCAAGGCCGGCCTGCTCGAGGTCGCCGATGTGGTGGTGGTGAACAAGGCCGACCGGGACGGCGCCGCCCAGACGGTGCGCGACCTGAAATTCGAGACGCACGTCCCGGTGCTGACGCTGGTCGCCGCCCGGGCCGAGGGGGTGGCGGAGCTCGTCGACGCGATCGAGGCCCACCGGCGGGCCGACACCGCGGAGCGCCGCGCCGCGCGGGCCCGCGCGCAGGTGTTGTCACTGGCGCAGAGCCGCCTGCAGCGTCATCCGGATCTCGACGCGCTGGCACAAGCCGTCGCCGACGGAAGTCGTGATCCGTACGGTGCCGCGGAAGACCTGATCGCTCAACCGGTTTCGCCCGCGGACGAGCGGTGAACCGGCTTACTTGCGGGCGAACCCCTGCGAGCAGAAGGTCCACACTTCGTCCCCGCTGATCGGCGTGTGCACGTTCTCGTCGTCCTCGACCCCGCTGGACTGAGCGATGAACATGATGGTCTGCATCGTCATCGCTGCCATGCGGCGGGGGTTGGCGTCTTCCCTGAGCTCCCCGGCCGCCGACGCCTCGTCCATCAATTCGGCGAACAGCGCCACCAGCGGTGCGTGAGCGACCTTGACCTCATTGGGATGTGAGATCAGCAGTTGGGGGGCGAAGTCGGTAAACAACGGCCGACGCGCTGTGGGATCCGGCCGGGATAGTTCGAACAGCAGGGTGACGGCCACCTTGAGTCGGTCCAGCGGATCGCTCTGAGCCGACGTCGCGGCCCGGATCTGATCGGCGGCCCGGCTCAGCGCATCTTCGAACAGAGCGAGCAGCAACTCGTGCTTACCGTCGAACTGTAGATAGAAGCTGCGTAGCGACTGGCGGGACCGGTCGACGACTTCCTGCACGGTGAAGTCGGTGCTGCCCTTTTCGGTGATGATGGCCTGCGCGGCATCCAGGAATCGCTGCACGCGCTGCCCGGCGCGCACCTTGGCGGTCCGGATCGACCGCTCGACGGCGCGCTGCTTCCAGGCGGGCTCTTCGCTCGGGCTGTTCACTGCCGGGCTCGAGACGTGCGGATGCGTGTTCCGATGTTGCTCACGGTAAGAGAGTACTACTCTCAGCGGCGAGAATTATGTTCTCAATTCAATACTGACCAAAATTTTTGTTCCGGCCAGTCTAACGGGTGACCAGCGCATTCGACGCCATGGCGTACGTCACAGATTTCCGAGACGCGGAGCGTGCCCCAGTGACCTGATCGCCGCCCCGGCTTCCCTGGTCAGATCGCGTGCCGATCCGAGTAGTCCGTCCAGCACGAATGCGCGCTTCACATGCCGGTGCAGCTCGTGCTCGTCGGTGAACCCGATGCCGCCGAGAACCTGCTGACAGTGCTTGGCTGCGGTCACAGCGGCCTGACCGGCAGCGGCCTTGCCCAACAGACAGGCCAGGTCGGTGCCGTCGTCCTGGGCCGCCAGCAGCGCCGCTTCGGCACCCTCGACGGCGACCAGCGTCTCGGCGAGCCGGTGGCGCACTGCCTGGAACGACCCGATCGGACGGCCGAACTGCACCCGGTCGACGGCATGTTGCCGCGCCAGCCTCAGCATCGCCCGGGCCGAACCGGTCAGCCACCAACCCAGCGCGAGGCGGCCCCTGGCCACCGGCACCTCGGAGCCGGTGTCGACGGTGCCGATCGGCAGTTCGGGATCCATCGCCGACCGCGCACCGTCGGTGCGCTCCCACACCACCCAGCGGCCACCGGTGTACGGCAGCGCGATCGTGCCGCCCGGCGCTTGACCCGCGGATGCGAGCACCACGTCGTTGATCACGCCGGCATGTGTGCCGGTCTCGCCCAGCAGCCGGAACACCAAGGCCGTTGCGTCAGAGGGGATCTCATCGAGCATCTCCAGCCAGCCGAGGTCGCGCAGAACGTCTTCGACATTGGGGGAGCCCTCCGCGGCCGCGGCGCTCATCGACTTCTCGAGCGTGTCGGCCAGCATTCCCAGTTCGCCGTCGTCCACGTCTCACTCCTTCCCGAGATCGAGAAGCCGGCGGGCGATGATGTTGCGCTGGATCTCCGCGGTGCCGCCGTAGATGGTGGCCGAGCGCGAATATAGGAACTCCGAGCGCCAGGGCGTCTCGTCGAGTTCGAGCACCCCAGGCAACACATCCCGCGCGGTGTCGTACAGACGCTGTTCGGCACCGGCCAGCAGCACCTTGTCGATCGAGGTCTCCGGGCCGAGCTTCGCCCCGTCGGCGAAGCGGTGCTGGGTCGACGCCGACCGGCAGCGCACGGTGTGCAGCGCGAGGTAGGCCGCGCCGAGTTCGGAGTCACCGGCGTCGGTCTCGTCGGTGATCAGCCGGTCCAACCTGGTGAACAGGTAAGAGATTCGCTGCCAGAAACAGGTGGACCGCTCGAACGGCAACAGGTCGTTGGCCAACCGCCACCCGTCCCCGGGAGTGCCGAGCATACGATCGGCCGGCACCACCACGTCGTCGAAATACACCTCACAGAACTCGTCGACGCCGTGCATGGTGTGCAGCGGCCGCACCGTGATGCCGGGGGAGTCCATGTCGATGAAAAAGGCGGTGATGCCCTCGTGTTTGGGCGTCTCCGGCGAGCCGGTGCGGGTCAGCAGGACGCAGCGCTTGGAGAACTGCGCGAAGCTGGTCCACACCTTCTGGCCGTTGATCACCCACTCGTCGGCGCGTCGGGTGGCCTTGGTGCTCAGCGACGCCAGGTCACTGCCCGAGCCAGGCTCGGAGAAGCCCTGACACCAGTGCTCCTCGCCGCGCAGGTAGCGCGGCACCATCTCGGCGGCGAGCTCCGGTCGCGCATACGAGATCATGGTCGGCACAAGGACTTCCATCATCGAGTACGGGCCCGGCTCGGCGATGTTGCGACCGAGCACCTCCTCGGCGACGATCATCCGCATGATCACCGAGCCGCCGAGGCCGCCCACTTCTTCGGGCCAGCCGTAGCGCATCCACCCGGCATCATAGAGAGCCCGGCGCACCCGGCTCATCTGCTCGATATGGGCGGGCAGCGAATGATCTGGGCCCGGGCTCAGGTCGTTCTCGTCCAGCCACGCTCGCAGGTCGTTGCGGAATTCGTCGGCGGTCGTGCCGGATTCGGCCACCGTGGTCATCCGCCGGCCGGCCGGCCGATCGCGTGCGGACGGCCCGAATCGTGCACACCGGTGCGCCGGATGAACGTCATCGCGCGGGTGCTCAGCCGCCAGCCCTTCTCGGTCCGCAGGTACGTGTCGCGGTAGTAACCGATGCGCATGTCGTGCGCCGAATGCTCGATGAAGCACAGCGGTTGGGTGCCGGTGGCCTTGTTCCGGTCGTTCTCGTCGAATTCGACCAGTGACTCGCCGGTCATGAACAGCCCTTTGGGTGCCGCCTCGACGAGCTCGGGAAACCGTCCCAGCGAATAGGTTTCGCCGAAGGCACTGTAGGTGCCGTCTTCGGTGAACACCTTGACCAGATTCTCGACGTCCAGCTGGGTGATCGTCACCGCGTAGCGGGCGAGCAGCTGCTGGATCTCGACGATGTCGTCAGTCCGCGGTGTTGACATAGACTTTTCCGCCTTTCATGACGAAGCTGACGTGCTGGGTGACGGTGATGTCGGACAACGGATCGCCGGGCACGGCGATGATGTCGGCGAGCAGGCCTTCGGCGATGCGGCCCCGGTCGGTGACGTTGATCAGATCGGCGCCGACGACGGTGGCGGCCCGCAGCACCGCGGCCGGCGGCATACCCCACTCCACCAGGGTGACGAGCTCGTCAGCGTTCTTGCCGTGCGGGATCGCGGGCGCATCGGTGCCGACCGCGATCTTCACGCCGGCCTCGTAGGCGGCCTTGATCGACGTCTCCGCCTTCGGGAACATCTCGGCAGCCTTGTCCTGCAACACCTTCGGCGCATGTGACACGTCCATCGCCTGGGCGAGCCGACGGGTGGTCACCAGGAAGCGATCGTTGTCGACCAGCATCTGGATGGCCTCGTCGTCCATCAGGAAGCCGTGCTCGATGCAGTCGATGCCGCACGCCACCGCATGTTTGACCGCCTCGGCGCCGTGGGTGTGGGCGGCTACGCGCAGTCCGCGCCGGTGCGCCTCGTCGACGATCGCCCGGAGCTCCTCGTCCGAATAGTGTTGCGCGCCTGCTTCACCGGTCAGCGACATCACGCCGCCGGACACGCACACCTTGATCAGCTGCGCGCCGTGCTTGATCTGATAGCGCACCGCCTTGCGGATCTCGTCGACACCGTTGGCGATGCCCTCCTCGACGGTCAGCTCGAGGGCGCCCGGCATGAAGGCGGCGAACATCGTCGGGTCCAGATGACCGCCGGTCGGCGTGATGGCATGCCCGGCAGGCACGATCCGCGGACCCTCGATCCAGCCCGCGTCGATCGCCTTGCCCAGCGCGACGTCGAGCAGGTACCCGCCGGTCTTCACGAACAGCCCGAGGTTGCGCACCGTGGTGAAACCCGCGCGCAGCGTGCGGCGGGCATTGCCGACCGCGCGCAACACCCGGGTCGGCGGATCATCCTGGACCTGGGAGAGGCCGGGGTTTTCGCCCCGGCCGCCCATCAGGAGGTTGACTTCCATGTCCATCAACCCCGGAAGGAGGATGGCGTCTCCCAAATCGATGACATCGGAGCTCTCATCAACATCGCCCCCCACCGAAACGATCCGGTCGCCCTCGACCTTCACGATGGCGGGCCGGACGATCTCGCCTGCGTCGACGTCGACGTACCCCGCCGCCTTCAGGGTCGTTGCGCGCGGCGACGAGCCGCTTGCGCGAAGAGCAGACAACCTAGACCACCGGCTCCTTGATCAGTTCGATATACGCGGCCCCACTGTCGAGCACGCGGGGCTGCTTCCACACCTCGATCGGAAAGCTCACCTGCACGATCGACTGTCCTAGATGTACCAGAGCCTTGGCGTCCTCCGGCATGCCTTGAAGCGGAAAGCGGGCGTCGACGTAGACCATGATGTCTTCCAGCCGCGCCAAGCCGGCGTCGTACAGCTCCTGCATCTCGGCCATCGTCGAGTTGAGCCGCTTCTGGTAGCGCTCTTCCTCGGTGGGCAGGCACCAGTCGCTGAAGCGCTCCAGGTCGGCGAATTCCGCTGGCAGCTTAGACATTTGCAGGATCCTTTTCTTCCGCCTTCGGGCTCTGCGCGGCGGCCGCCCCGTTTCCATTCCCCGCGGCCAATGACTTTGTGTACCGGTCCACGTATTTGTGCGCGGTGTGGTGCAGGTGGCGCAACAGGATTTCCTGGTCACAGAGCGGGAAGTCCAGTACGGCGCGGGTGCCGATCTGGGTCTGCGTTGCTTCGAGGGTGTTGGCGTCCTGGAACGCGTACTCCTTGAAGGTCACCGCAGCCAGTTCCTGGGAGAGTCGTTCACGCAGGTTCTTCGGCGGCACGAAATACAGGTCGGCCTCGAAGATATGGGAGTCCACCGCGGTGGGCCAGTAGTTGTAGGTCAGGTACCAGCCCGGCGCCCAGAACAGCAATGTGAAGTTCGGGAAGAACTCGAACGAGTCCTGGCCCCACGTCGAGTGCCTGCCGGGATTGATCGCGGGTGGCAGCTCGTCGGGCAGGATGCCCTTGATGTCGGGGCGGTCCCACGGCCCGAACAGACCACTGTGCAGGATCCGCTCGATGGGCTTGACCATCTTCAGATCCTTCGGCGGACTCATGCCGCCCCAGGACGAGATCATCGAGTGGTCGCCCTTGATGTCGTAATGCAGCGCCTCGAAGCCGAACTTGGCGAGTTTCTCGGCTTCCTCCTTCTCCGCCTGCTTCATGTGCAGGATCGGCGCGTGGTAGAACTCGACGAAGGCGTCGATGAACAGCTTCCAGTTGGAGCCGACCGTCGCGCGGTAGCTGTAGTGCTCGGTCATCTCGTGGAAGGGATAACCCTTCAGGCCTTGGCCGAACTCGCCGAGGTACTCCTCGAGCGAGACCGCGTCGTCGTCGAAGTTGACGAAGATGAAGCCTTCCCACACCTCGCAGCGCACACCCTTGAGCGGGTAGTCGGCTTTGTCGACGTCGAAGAACTCCTGCTCCTGCTGGATGAAGGTCAGGTCGCCCTTCAACGAGTACCGCCAGGCGTGGTACTTGCAGACGAATTGCCGACAACTGCCCGAAACCTCTTCGCCGGGATAGTCATTCCACACCAGCTTGTTGCCGCGATGGCGGCACAGGTTGTAGAAGGCGCGGATCTCGTCACCGTCGTTGACGATGATGATCGACGTGCCCGGCCCGACTGACGGCAGCTCGCGGGTGATGTAGTTGCCCTTCTTGGGGACCAGCTCCACGCGGCCCATTTGCAGCCAGGTCTTGCGGAAGATGGCCTGCTGCTCCAGCTTCCAGTGCTCGGGATCAATCGAGTCCTCGTAGTTGACCGGACCGGTGCCGAGTTCCGGCCAGTTCTCGGTCCAGCTGCCGACATCCGGCTTCTTGAAAAATGCCACGTACTTACCTTTCGTTCTCGAGCTGTACGCCGAAAGTGTTGAACGCCATGGCCAACATGCCGTAGGCGCCCACGGTGAAGACGAAGTCCATGCGCTGACGCTCGGTGAGGTGCTCGCCGAGCGCGGCCCAGGTCTCGTCGGTGAGATTGGATTTCTCCTCGAGCTCGTCGGTGGCCCGTACGACCAGCCGGTCGAGCTCGTCGTCGGCCCCGCCGGTGCGGATGGCCTCGACGTCGTCGTCGGTCAGCCCTTCCGCCTTGGCCATCTCGACGTGGTGCTCCCACTCGTAGGTGCAGTCCCGGCGATGCGCCACCCGCAGCACCGCGACCTCCCGCAGCCGGGCCGGCAGCGTGGAGCGGAACAGTAGATAGACGTTGAAGCCGAGGTAGGCCTTGGTCAGGTCGGGGTGGCGAACGAGGGTCGACAGCGCCGTTCCGGCGCCCTCGGGGTTCTGCCGGTCGCGCGGCAACATGCCCTTGAGTGCGTGCTGGACCTCGTCGTCCCACTGCTCCGCAGGTAGCGGTGTCAGGCGCATCGGTAACCCCCTCTCGCGTTGGAGAATCACATTCTCAATTCCGGATAACAGGTTTTCATGAACTTGCCGGAAGGTCAATCCCCGCGCCTGAACAGGCCGGAAAAACCAGGGCCGACCAGGCGGGTAGGAAGGTCAGCCTACGGGCCGCACGCACCGGTAAGCCGATTACCGGATGTTGATTCTCGCGGAATGAGAAGCTAGTTTTCATTGGAGAGGTCAGCGACGGAAGGAGCCGGTATGCGCAAAGAGGACATGATCCTGATCAGCGTCGACGACCACATCGTGGAACCGCCCGACATGTTCGCCAATCATCTGCCGAAGAAATATGCCGACGACGCTCCCCGGTTGGTGCACAACCCCGACGGCTCCGACATGTGGCGGTTCCGCGACATCACGATCCCCAACGTCGCGCTCAACGCGGTGGCCGGGCGGCCCAAGGAGGAGTACGGCCTGGAGCCGCAAGGGCTCGATGAGATCCGGCCCGGCTGCTACAACGTCGACGAGCGGGTCAAGGACATGAACGCCGGCGGCATCCTGGGCTCGATGTGTTTCCCGTCGTTCCCCGGTTTCGCGGGCCGATTGTTCGCCACCGAGGATGCCGAATTCTCGCTGGCGTTGGTGCAGGCCTACAACGACTGGCACGTCGAGGAGTGGTGCGGGGCCTATCCGGCACGGTTCATCCCGATGACGTTGCCGGTGATCTGGGACCCGGTCGCCTGTGCAGCCGAGATTCGCCGCAACGCCGCGCGCGGAGTGCACTCGCTGACGTTCACCGAAAACCCCGCTGCGATGGGCTATCCCAGTTTCCATGACTTCGAGCACTGGAAGCCGATGTGGGACGCCCTGGTCGACACCGACACCGTGCTCAACGTGCACATCGGCTCCTCGGGACGCCTTGCGATCACCGCCCCCGACGCGCCGATGGACGTGATGATCACTCTGCAGCCGATGAACATCGTCCAGGCCGCCGCGGATCTGCTGTGGTCACGGCCGGTCAAGGAATACCCGGACCTCAAGATCGCCCTGAGCGAGGGCGGCACCGGCTGGATTCCCTACTTCCTGGAACGCGCCGATCGCACCTATGAGATGCACTCGACCTGGACCGGGCAGGACTTCAAGGGCAAGAAACCCTCGGAGGTGTTCCGCGATCACTTCCTGACCTGCTTCATCTCCGACCACGTCGGGGTGCAATTGCGTAACGCCGTCGGCATCGACAACATCTGCTGGGAAGCCGACTACCCGCATTCGGACTCGATGTGGCCCGGCGCCCCTGAGCAACTTGACGACGTCCTGCGCGAACACCATGTGCCCGACGACGAGATCAACAAGATGACCTATGAGAACGCCATGCGCTGGTACCACTGGGACCCGTTCACGCATATCTCGAAGGAACAGGCCACCATCGGCGCGCTGCGCAAGGCCGCCGAAGGTCACGACGTTTCCATCCAGGCGCTGTCGAAGAAGGAGAAGACCGGCGCCAACTTCGCCGACTTCGCGGCGAATGCCAAAGAGCTGTCCGGCAATACGGACTGACGCGGTTCGCGGGCGACAAGGCGCCGGTGCGCAGAACTCTGGGATCGCACCGGCGCGCTGGCCTGCGTGCCGACTGCTGAGTAGAGGAGTGTGGGTGTGTCTTCAGGTATGAGCTTCGAACTGACCGAGGATCAAGAGCTGATCCGTAAGTCGGTGCGGGAGCTGGCATCACGCTTCGACGACCACTACTGGATGGAGAAGGACCAGCAGCACGAGTTCCCGTCGGAGTTTTACGACGCCATCGCAGGTGGCGGCTGGCTCGGGATGACGATCCCCGAGGAGTACGGCGGCCACGGTCTGGGCATCACCGAGGCGACCATCTTGGCCGAGGAGGTGGCCCGCTCCGGCGGCGGGATGAACGCCGCCAGCTCCATCCACATGTCGATCTTCGGGATGCAACCGGTGGTGGTGTTCGGCTCCGACGAGATGAAGGCCGCGACGCTGCCGCGCATCGTCAATGGCGACCTGCACGTGTGCTTCGGCGTCACCGAACCCGGCGCTGGACTTGATACTTCGCGCATCACGACTTTCGCCAAGCGGGACGGTGACAGTTATGTCGTCAACGGTCGCAAGGTGTGGATCTCCAAGGCGCTGGAATCCGAGAAGATCCTGCTGCTCACCCGCACCGAGAGCCGTGGGGACGTGGAGAAGCGGGGCGGTAAGCCGACCGAAGGGCTCTCGCTATTTCTGACCGACATCGACCGCGATCACGTCGACATCCGCCCCATCAAGAAGATGGGCCGCAACGCGGTCAGCTCGAACGAGGTGTTCATCGACGATCTGCGGGTACCGGTCGCCGACCGTATCGGCGAAGAGGGCAAGGGTTTCTCCTACATCCTGCACGGGCTGAACCCGGAGCGGATGCTCATCGCCGCCGAGGCGCTGGGCATCGGGCGGGTGGCGCTGGACCGCGCGGTGAAGTACGCCAACGAGCGCGTGGTGTTCGACCGGCCGATCGGGATGAACCAGGGCATCCAGTTCCCGCTGGCCGATTCGCTGGCTCGCCTCGACGCCGCCGAACTGATCCTGCGCAAGGCAACCTGGCTCTACGACAACGGGAAGTCGTGCGGCCGCGAAGCCAATATGGCCAAGTACCTGTGTGCGGATGCGGGTTTCGCGGCAGCCGATCGTGCACTGCAGACCCACGGCGGCATGGGCTACTCCGAGGAGTACCACATCTCCCGGTTCTTCCGGGAAGCGCGCCTGATGAAGATCGCGCCGGTCAGCCAGGAGATGATCCTGAACTTCCTCGGCGCCAACGTGCTCGGCCTGCCCAAGAGCTACTAGTAGCCGGCAAGCTGGCCGTCCGTATGGTGATCTGATGACTTCTGCGCAAGGACCGGCAGCCCCGCTGGCCGGTATCACTGTCGTGGCGTTGGAGCAGGCGGTCGCGGCACCGATGTGCACGCGCGTCCTGGCCGACTTCGGTGCTCGCGTGATCAAGGTGGAGAACCCGGCCGGCGGGGATTTCGCCAGGCACTACGACGATGTCGTCAACGGCCCGGGTGGCCTTGCGGCTCACTTCGTCTGGGCCAACCGCAACAAGGAATCGATTGCGCTGGACCTGAAATCGGCCGAGGGTCTGGAAGTCCTGCACCGGTTGCTCGACCGCGCCGACGCGTTGGTGTCCAATCTCGCGCCGGGTTCCACCGCCCGGCTCGGCATCTCAGCCGACCAGCTGCGTGAGCGCCACCCCGATGTGATCGCCGTCGAGATCGACGGGTACGGGGCAGGCGGCCCGCTGTCGAACAAGCGCGCATACGACCTGCTGGCGCAGTCGGAGTCCGGATCGTGTGCGGTGACCGGCTATCCCGGAAAACCGGCCAAGCCCGGACCGCCGATCGCCGACATCTCCACCGGGCTGTACTCGGCGTTGTCGATCATGGCTCTGCTGATCTCGCGGAACAGCCGGGCGCGGCGCGGCGCGGCCGTCACCGTGAGCCTGTTCGACACGATGATGGACCTGATGGGGTATCCGCTGACCTACGCCCAGCATTCCGGAATCGACCAGGAGCCGTTGGGGATGAATTCCCCGGCGGTCGCGCCGTACGGCTCCTTCGACACCGCCGACAATCAGACGGTGGTGCTGGGCACCACCAACGACCGGGAATGGCAACGGTTGGCGCGCGAGATCATCGACCGGCCAGACCTGGCCGACGACCCGCGGTACGCCAGCAACTCCGATCGGTGCGCCCATCGCGATGAACTCAACTCGGCCATCCAAACCTGGTGTGCGCAGCACGATCTCGCGCACATCCAGAAGACGGCCGATGCGGCGGGTATTGGCAACGCCCGCTACAATCTGCCCAGCGAGGTGCTCGCGCACCCGCAGTTGTCCGATCGCGACCGCTGGCGGACGGTGCAGACCACCGCCGGTGCCATCCAGGCCATCCTGCCGCCGCCGATCATCGAGGACTACGAGCAGCCGATGGGTCCGGTACCCGGTCTCGGTGAGCACACCGACGCGTTGCTGACCGAATTGGGCCTGTCGGACAACGACATCGGCAGACTGCGTGAGCAGGGTGCCGTCGCATGAACAATCGCCAGAACCAAGGAGAAGCCATGCGGGAAACGGTGATCGTCGAGGCGGTCCGCACCCCGGTCGGTAAGCGAAACGGCGGGCTGTCCAGCATGCATGCCGCCGACCTGTCGGGGGTGGTGCTGAACGCTCTCGCCGAGCGCACCGGGCTGGACCCCGCGACAGTCGACGACGTGGTGTGGGGCTGCGTGTCCCAGGTCGGTGACCAGTCGAGCAATATCGGCCGGTTCTCGGTTCTGGCCGGAATCGATTCCCGGCACGACAGTCAACCGGGCTTGCGGATCCAGCCAGCAGGCACTGGATTTCGCCGCGCAGGCAGTGATGTCCGGCCAGCAGGACGTGGTGGTCGCCGGCGGTGTCGAGGTGATGAGCCGCGTTCCGCTCGGGTCGGCGCGTGCCACCGGCATGCCCTATGGCCCCAAGGTGCTCGAGCGTTATGACGACTTCTCGTTCAACCAAGGCCTTTCCGCGGAGATGATCGCGCAGAAGTGGGGACTGTCCCGCACCGAACTCGACGAGTTCTCGGCGCGCAGCCACGAACTGGCCGCTGTGGCACAGGACCGCGGGGCCTTCGACGATCAGATCGTCCCAGTGGCGACCGATGGCGGTGTGATCAGCGCCGACGAGGGCATCCGCCGGGGGACCACAGTCGAGAAACTGGCCGGGCTCAAACCGGCGTTCACCGAGGACGGCGTCATCCACGCCGGCAACTCGTCGCAGATCTCGGACGGCGCGGCGGCGCTGCTGGTCACCACCGCCGAATATGCCGCCGCACAGGGCTGGACACCGCTGGCGCGCTACGTCGCGGGCGCCGTCGCCGGCGCCAACCCGGTGATGATGCTGACCGGCCCGATTCCCGCGACGGAGAAGGTGCTGGGCAAGACCGGCCTGGGCATCGACGACATCGGGGTGTTCGAGGTCAACGAGGCGTTCGCGCCGGTGCCGCTGGCGTGGCAGGCCGACACCGGCGCCAATGCTGATCGGCTCAACCCCCTCGGTGGCGCGATCGCGCTGGGCCACCCGTTGGGCGGCTCAGGCGCGGTACTGATGACACGCATGCTGTACCACATGCGCGACAACGGAATTCGCTACGGACTGCAGACGATGTGTGAGGGCGGCGGCACCGCCAACGCGACCGTCGTCGAGCTGATCGGCTGAGGGGCCTGATGCGCCGCGACCTTTTCACTGCCGACCACGAGGCGTTTCGGGAACTCGCTCGGGACTTCATCGAGAAGGAGGTCGTGCCCGCCTACCCGCAGTGGGAGAAGGCGGGCCGGATGCCACGCGAGACGTTCGCGAAGCTCGGGGAGACCGGGATCATGGGCGTCACGCTGCCCGAGGAGTACGGCGGCGGCGGTCAGGACGACTACCGCTACAACGTGGTCCTGCAGGAAGAAGCCGCCCGCGCACTGGTCACCTTGTCGACGGTCCGCACGCAGCTCGAGGTGATCCTGCCGTACTTCCTGCACTACGCGAACGACGAACAGCGGGCCCGCTGGTTTCCCGGGCTTGCGGCCGGGACGCTGCTCACCGCGGTCGCGATGACCGAACCGGGCACCGGGTCGGACCTGGCCGGGGTGCGCACGACGGCGGTACGGGATGGCGACCACTACATCGTCAACGGCGCAAAGACTTTCATCACCGGCGGCATGCAAGCCGATCTGGTGGTCGTGGTGGCCCGCACGTCCACCGACCCGGACAACCGTCGCGCCGGCCTGACCCTGTTGGTCGTCGAAGACGGGATGGCGGGCTTCACCCGCGGACGCGAACTCGAGAAGATGGGCTGCAAGGTGCAGGACACCGCCGAGCTGTCGTTCGTCGACGTCCGGGTGCCCGCGGCCAACGTGCTGGGGGAGGAGGGCCAGGCCTTCAGCTACCTCGGGCACAACCTCGCGCAGGAACGGCTCACCGTCGCGGTCGGTTCTGTCGCCCAAGCCCGCTCGGCGATCGCGGCAGCGATCGACTACACCCAGAGCCGCAAGGCATTCGGCACGCCCGTGGCCTCGTTTCAGAACACCAAGTTCGAGCTCGCTGCCTGCTCGACGGAGGTCGAGGCGGCCCAGGCGATGCTCGACCGCGCGGTGGCCCTGCACGTCGAGGGCGAGCTCAGCGGCGCCGACGCCGCCCGGGTCAAGCTGTTCTGCACCGAGATGCAGCAGCGGGTGATCGACCGCTGCCTGCAGTTGTTCGGCGGTTACGGCTACATGATGGAGTATCCGATCGCGCGCCTCTACACCGATGCGCGAGTGGCCCGGATCTACGCCGGGACCAGCGAGGTGATGAAGGTGATCATCGCCAAGTCGCTGGGTTTGTAGCCCGCCTGCCGTCGCGCTCGACCCGTCGCGAAATCGCCTTGATGGCTGCTGATGGCCCCCATTCACAGCCCTGACGTCGATGTCGGGACAAGCGATTCGCTTAGCCGAAACTTTTTCCGCTGAGACCCTTGTCACATCCGCCCAAACCAACCTACTGTGTGTTCACTAGGTTGGTCTGGCGGAAGGGAGTGCGGTGACGACGACGACTCGCCCCTACGCCACCCTCCTCGCCAAAGGAGAGGACCGTAAGCAGCGCATCCTCGACGTCGCGCAGCGGCTGCTGGCCCGCAACGGCTGGCGCAACACCACCCTCGCGCAGATCGCCAAGGAGGCCGGCGTCACCGCCGCGGGGCTGCTGCACCACTTCGAGTCCAAGGAGCAGCTGCTGCACGCGGTGCTCGACGCCCGGGATGCCGACGACAGCGAGCATGCCGACTATCTGACCGGCGACCTGGTCGAGGGCATCGCCAACGCCGCCGACCGGTTCGACCGGTCACCCCAGCTCGTCGGCACCTTCGCGGTGCTGATGGTGGAGAACATCGCCCCCGACGCTCCGCTGCACGACCGGCTGGTGGATCGCTACCGACAGGCGGTCGACATCATCGCCGACCGGATCCGCAGCGGTCAGGCCGAGGGCCGATACCGATCAGACGTGAACCCGGCCCGCAAGGCCGTGGAAATCCTGGCATTTGTGAACGGAATGGAGACCTCATGGCTGCTCGACCCGTCGATACCGCTGATCGATGTGTTCCGGGAGTACTCCAGGTCGCTGGCGAGCCAGCTGATGGCGCCCGCCGGATCATGAGATACCGGCTCGACATCGTCGCGCCCAGCGTCGCCGAGGCGGTGCGGCACGCCGGCGGCTGGATATTCGACCGCGTGATGGCGGGCTGGGATGTCAACGTCCTGCTCGCGCAGCCCGGCGACACCCGACCCCTGATGATCCTGGGCGCCCAGACCTCCGACTTCGAATCGATGATCGCGGCCGGTGACGATCAGCCGCACCCGCAGGCGCTGGCGGTGGCCGCCGACCTCCTCGATACCGACGTCCGGGTCCGCGAGGGCGTGCTGCGCGCACTGGACTACGGCATGACCGAGGTGGCGTTGTGGGGCGAAGCCCAGTCCGGTGATCTCGACCGCGACATCGACTCCGTCGAGCACCGCCTGAGCTCGGCGGCGCGCGTGTTCAAAGCACAGGCACTGGCCGCGGCCGATGTCGACGACGTCTCAGTCGCGGCGACCGAGACGTTCCGAAGCGGCGCGATGAGCTGCCCGCCGATCGGCGCCGACCTGATCCCGGCCGGCTGAGGGCGGACGGAAAGCTACTCCTTGATGGAGATGGCCTGCCGGGGGCACTGACGCACCGCGTCGCGGATCCGTGCCTCGTTCTCCGGGGTCACCTCGTCGGACAGGACATGCAGGTAATCCTGGTCGTCGACCTGGAACACCTCGGGGATGATCCCCATACAGATCGCATTGGCCTCACACAGGCCGAAGTCGACGTCAATCTTCATCGCAGCACCTTCACCGGTACATGGGAGTAACCCGCCACATTCTGCATCTGCACCCGGCGCAGCCCATCCCACTGGACTTCGTAGCGCGGCATGAAGTCCAGCAGCTTCTCCAGCGCGAGGGCGCTTTCCATGCGGGCAAGGGCGGCGCCCAGGCAGCTGTGGATGCCGTAGCCCAGGCCGAGGTTCTGCGCTTCGGTGCGGTCGCGGTCGATGTCGAAGGCGTCGGCGTCGGTGAAGGCGGCCGAGTCCCGGTTTGCCGATGCCAGCAGGAGGAACACCGGCTTGCCTGCCGGGATCTTGCCGCTGGGCACTTCAGTGTCCTTGAGGGTGTAGCGCACGTTGTACTGCACCGGCCCCTCGTAGCGGAGCAGTTCCTCCACCGCCGCGGGAATCTTGGACCGGTCGTCGAGCAGCTTGCGCCACTGGTCGGGGAAGCGGGCGAAGTTGACCGCGGCGGTCCCCATCAGCTTGGTCACGGTCTCGGCACCCGCACCGCCGAGAAGCGTTGCGAAACCGCAGATTTCGATGTCATCCAACCGGCGCATGTGGCCGTCGTCGTCGGGGATCTCGGCGGCGATCAGGCGGCTGATCATGTCGTCCTGCGGGTTCTCGCGCCGCTCCTGCACCAGGCCGTAGTAGTACATCGCGGTCTCGATATTGGCCTGCATGCCGGCCTCACTGGTCCCCATCTGACCGGGCTCACGACTGAGGCTGGTGTCGATCCAGTGCCGAACCTGCTGGCGGTACTCCTCGGGCACGCCGGCCATCCGGGTGATCACCTCGACCGGGAACGGCCCGGAGAAATCCTGGACCACGTCGAAGTTCTCCGGGTCGGCCCCGGCCAGATACTTGTCCGCCAGTTCGATCACCACGTCGCGCTGCGACTGCACTGCGCGGGGAGTGAAGGCCTTGTTCAGCAGACTGCGCATGTGCCGGTGCTCGGGCGGGTCCATGAAAATGATGGATTTCTGCGGCGGCTCGTCCGCTTTCACCATGGCCAGATCGCAACCGCGGGTCGACGAGAAGCTCTCATGATCTTTCAGCGCCGCCGCGACATCCTCGTGCCGGGAGAGGGCGTAGAAGTCCTCGCCTGTGTCGTAATACAGCGGCGCCTCGGCCCGCATGCGCTCGTAGATGTCGAACGGGTTGTTGAAGTACTCCTGCGAGAACGGATCGAAGACGAGTTCGGCCTGAGTCATTGCGTTCTCCTCCGAGGCGAGAGCTGGGCCATAAGCGTTACGGAAGGTTGGTTGAGTGTAACGCTAACAGTGGGGCTGACGGGAGAGCGGAAAATGGCTAATTCCCCTCACCTTTCGCGCTTGGAAGGCCGGCGTCGGCGGCCGCCCCCAGCAGTCCGAGGTCGGTCCCCAGATCGGCTGCGGTCGCGCGGACGACGGCGACATCCTTGCCGATGAATTCGCCGACGGCAGCGATGAATCCGCTCGCCGAGCCGACGCGCGCGATCGAATCCAGAGCTCGGCTGGTGCCGCTGCCGTGGGGGAGTGCGCCGAGCAGGGTGGTCTCGTCGACTCCGAGGCGACCGGCCAGCCCGACCGCTTCTGCCACGATGCCGATCTGCGCGGCGAACAGCGCGTTGTTGATCAACTTGACCCGCTGACCGAACCCCGTCGGTCCGACGTGCAGCACCGGATCGGCGTAGCTGGACAGCACCGGCCGCGCCTGCGCATACGCGTCGTCGCCGCCGCCGACGAACACCGTCACCGTTCCTGCGGCGATGTCATGCGGGCCGCCGCTCACCGGTGCGTCGAGCACGCCGATGCCGAGTTCGTCGGCCTGCGCGGCGACTTCTTCGGCCGTGCGCGGATTGCCCGTCGTGTGCAGGATCAGCACCGAGCCCGGGCGCATGGCACCCAGCAGGTCGTCGGCCTGGACGATCTGCCGCACCTGCTCGTCGGTGAAGACACAGAGAATCACCGCCTCGGCGTCGCGGGCCACTTCAGTCGGGGTTCCGGCGGCGCTGGCACCCAATTCGACCGCAGCGCTGAGCTTTTCGGGAGTCCTGCCGAGTACGGTGACGTCGTGGCCGGCGCCGGCCAGCCGCCGCGCCATGGGTGCGCCCATCCGGCCCGCACCGATGAAGCCCACTTTCACCGTGGGTTGTCCATCAACCTCAATGCGGCGTCGGCGGCGTCCAGCACCGCCCCGGGCTGGGCGCCTGCCTTGTCGGCGATGCCCGCGATCAGGCTGACGTCCTTGTGCAGCAGCCCCGCGGCGACCTGCTTGAGGATGTCGAGGCTGCCGCCGAAGCGGGCCACGCTACCCAGCGCGAAGCTGTTGGCCGACCCCCGGGTGATCACCTCCGACAGGTTCTCGGGTGTGATGCCCAGTGCCGCACCGAGATCCAGCGCGGTCTTGGCGGTGGCGATGTTCGCGGTGAACAACAGATTGTTCAGCAGTTTGGTGACCTGTCCGGAGCCGACGTCACCCAGGTGCACGATCGGATCGGCGTACGTGGCGAAGACCGGGCGGACCTTGTCCACCACGGCATCCTCGCCGCCGACCATCACGAGAAGCTTTCCCTCTTCGGCGGCCGGACCACCACCGCTGACCGGCGCATCGATGACCGCGACCCCCTGAGCTGCGGCCTGCTCGGCCAACTGACGGCAGGTGTCGGGGTGCACGGTGGCGTGCACAGCGATGATGCCGCCGGGCTGCAGCCCGGACAGCACGCCGCCCTCGCCGGTCGCCACCTCGAGCACGTCGGCGTCACCGACCACACACAGGCACACCAGGTCGCTATTGGCGGCCAGGTCCTGAGGTGAGGCCGCCACCGTGGCCGCGGTGTCGGCGAAGGGTTCCACCGATGCCGCGCGCCGGGCCCACAGTGTGAGCGGGTAGCCGCCTTCGACGATCCGGCGTGCCATGGGTGCGCCTTGGCTGCCCAGCCCGATGAATCCGACGCGCATTAGCCGGCCTCTCTGTCCAAATCGGCGGTGATGCAGTGTTTGAAGAACGACAAAACACTCGAGTGATACTGCGCCGCAGCGACACCCAGGCTCAGATTGTGGCCGGCGCCGCCCTGGTGGTGGATCTCCACCCGCGCCGACGAGCCGAACAGTGCGGCGATGTCGGCCATCGCTTCGGGCGTCGAGTCCCATACTCGCTCGTGCTCGGCGGCGGTGAAGCGCACCGGCGCGGTGACATGGCCGGCGAGCGCCGGGAAATCACGCCCGGCCCAGTGGGTCGAGATCTCCGCCTCTTGCGGCGGCGCGCCGGCGGAGCCTACGGCGTTGATCACGTCGGCGGGATAAAGCTCTTCGGGCGCCCAGATCAACTCCCGCAGACCGGCGGGCCGGTAGGTCGGCGTTGCCTGCTTGAGAATGGCTCTGGCAGCCGGGTATTGGCGCAAGCCGGTGCCGGCCAGCTCGAGACCCAGCAGGTCGTGACCGCGCTCGGCAACGGCCATCCGTAACGCGAGTTCGCAGCCGTTGGAATGCGCCAGGATGAACAGGCCGGCGCCACGATCTCGCTTGCCGAGCATCGCATCGGCGGCACCGTAGGCCAACTCGACCCGGCGTTGCGGCTCCCACATCGAATCGGAGTAGGGCGCCGACGCTCCGTAGCCCGGCCGGTCGAGAGCGATCGCGCTGAAACCCGCTGCGGCCGCGGCCCGTACGAACGACAGCTCGGGGTGGTTGGGGCAGTCGAAGTATGCCGCCGAGGACGCCCCGCCGTGCAGGGCGACGATGACTCCCTGCGGATCGGCCGCCTCGGCGAACAAGCCCGACATCGGGATCCCGTCGACCGGAACCATCCGGCGCACCGGGGTGCTCATGCGCGATCCGCCTTCGGTTTCTCGCTCATCCGTCCACTCGCATCAGCAGTACCCCGCTCGGCGTCAACCCTCCGCTGCTCGCCACCGCGACTCGGGCGCCCGCGACCTGCCGGTCGCCGGCCTCACCCCGCAGCTGGCTGACCGCCTCGTGGATCAGGCCCATGCCGTGGGTTCTCCCGTGGGAGAGCTGCCCGCCGTGGGTGTTCAACGGGAGCACACCGTCGCGGGCGATATTGGCGCCCCCGTCCAGAAAGTCCTTCGCCTCGCCGATGCCGCAAAAGCCGAGCGCCTCCAGCCACGACAAGCAGTTGAAGGTGAACCCGTCATAGAGCTCGGCGACGTCGACATCGCTGGGACGCAGCGAGGTTCGCGTCCACAGGTGCGCCGACTGGCCCAGCACCTGAGGCTCGTGGGTCAGCGTCGTCTGGTCCCAGTCGGTGCGTTCGACGATCTGGGTGCCGACGGCCTCGAACAACACCGGCGGCTTGGGCAGGTCGCGGGCGGCCTCCACCGCGGAGACGATCACGGCGACCGCGCCGTCACAGGGCACATCGCAGTCGTATAGCCCGAACGGCGTGGTGATCGGCCGCGCCGACAGGTAGTCCGCCATCGTCATCGGGTCGCGGTAGATGGCGGTCGGATTCAGCGCGGCGTTGGCCCGCTGGTTCATCGCGATCCAGCCCAGCGTCTCGCGGGTCGTGCCGTACCGGGCGAAGTGCCGTTGGGCGTTGAGCGCCAACGTGTGTGCGGCCGACGTCGCGCCGAACGGCATCTGCCAGCTGCTGGTGCGCGCCCCGCCGGGCGGGGCCATCTTGCCCTGCTTCAGCAGTTCCTGGAAGGTCGACTCCCACAGCGTCCGGAAGCACAGCACGTGCCGGGCCATCCCGGTGGCGACGGCCATCATCGCCGCGATGATGGACCCGCCCGGCCCGAAGGTGTCCATTCCGCCATTGATCCACGTGGGGCGCAGACCCAGCGCGCCCTCCAGTGCGGTCACCCCACCCTCGCCCATGCCTGCGATGTCGAGGCCGGGATAGGTGGACAACCCGTCGATGTCGGCGAACGTGAGCCCGGCATCGGCCACCGCGGCTTCGCAGGCCTCGACGGTCAACGACAACGGGTTGACCATCAGACGGCGCCCCAGCCGGGACGCGCCGATTCCCGTGATCGCCGACCGCTCCTCGAACTTGCTGGTGGTCAGCGGCGGCCGGACATACTTGGCGAAGTCCTGCGGGGCGATCTCGTCGGCCGGCTGCTCGGCGATCTGTTTCGGGGTCACCGGGCGGAACAGCGGCAGATAGACGTCGTCGTTCTGCTCGAAGACTACTTCGACAAGCTGGCCGAGTTCCAGATCGGCGGGGTCCGCGTCGATGATATTGGTGGTCAAGCGGACTCGAGGATCCTCCTGGATCGCCACCTGGGCCACCACGTAAGGTGCGGGCAAGCCGGGAATGCTGAACCGCTCGTTGACGGTGAACGCCGACAGCACCGCCTTGCCGCTGACCGGCTTGGCCTTGAGGTCGTGGCTTCCGCAGTACCGGCACACGGGCTGTGGCGGATGGATCAGCGAGCTGCAGCCCTGGCACTCCTGGATCCGCAGGGTGTCGTCGGCTCCCGAGGTCCAGAAGAACTCGTTCTCGCCGGTGACCTGAGGCAGCGGGGCGCGGGTCACTGGGCGAAGCCCCAGCGGGCCTCGAAGACCGGTGATTCATCGGCCGGTATGTCCGCCGGCCTGGTCTCGCCGTCGAACTCGTTGTCGCTGATCTCGATGATCGCGTGCACCGGGCAGTCGAACAGCGCCCGTAGGACATCGTCGCGGTCGGCTCCGGCCACTCTGCCGTCCCCGATCAGGGACGCGTAACCCCAGTCATCGAGCGAAAAGTGCTTGGGCGCGTGCTTGGCGCAGGCGCCGAACCCGTCACAGAGCGTCCGGTCCAGCCGAATTCGGATCTCACCGCTCATCGCTGCGTCACCGCCTCCACCTCGTAGGGACGCTGGGCGCTGAATCGGCCTGCCCCGCACGGATCACAGGCACCGGCCAGATGTTGTTCGACAACCGCGGGGAAATGCTTGAGAAGGCTGCCCGCGACGTTGGCCGCGCCGTCGAGGGTGGCGCAGGCGCCCCGGCCGCGCAGCACGACCGACCAGCGCTCCAGACGGGCGACGTCCTCGGTGGTGGCCGCACCATCGCGCAGCGCGCCCGCGGCAGCGGCCATCGCCGCCGTGCCGTTGAAGCACGACCCGCACTGCCCGGCGTTCTCACGGTCGAAGTAGGCCAGCACCGACGCCGCCACGGCCACCGGGCAATCGTCGGTCAGAATCGCCACTGCGCCGCAACCGAGGCCGCATCCGAGCTCGCGGAACGTCTCGTGATCCAGGGTGGTGTCGAGCACGTCGCGGTTGAGCAACCCGGCGAAGTAGCCGCCCATCAGGGCGCCCTGCACCGAGTCCGGCGAAACGCCGTGTACGGCAAGCACATCGCGGAACGGCATGCCGTGGGGCACCTCGTAGAGGCCCGGTGGCCGTCCCGCGCCGGTGATCGTCATCAGAAAGGTGCCCGGTGAGGCCGCCGTGCCGGCTGAGCGGAAGGCCGCGGCGCCGTTGCGTTGGATATACGGCAGGTTCGCCAGCGTTTCGACGTTGCTCACCAGAGTGGGATGTCCCGCCACGCCTTGCTGGAACGGCCGTGGCGGCTTGTCGGTCGGTTTGGCAGGTCCGCCGTTGACGGCTCGCACCGCGGCGGTTTCCTCACCGGCGACATAACCGGCGGCCACGGTGACGATCGAAATCTGAAGGCCACCAAGCGTGTCGAAGCCCACTTCGCTGAGCGCGCCGTCCACGGCACGCGCCGCGTCGAGATCGGAGACGTAGACGTAGGCATGCTGGGCGCCGACCAGCCGGGCCGCCAACCGCACGCCGTCGAGCACCAGATGTGGACGGTGGCGCAGCAGCCAGCGGTCCTTCACCGACGCGGGCTCGCCTTCTTCGCCGTTGGCCAGCACGACGGTCGCATGGCCGCGGGTGTACGCGGCGCGCACGGTGCGCAGTTTGACCGCCAGCGGAAAGGCGGCGCCGCCGCGTCCGAGCAGCCCCGCGCCTTCGACCTCGGCGAGCAGACTCTCGGTGCTGTCCAGCGGCGAGTATCCACCGACGGACACATACGCGCTCATGCTCTCCACCGTTGCCGGCAGTCGCAACAACCGGGGGGTGACTCCCGGTGCACAGGCGACGGTCAAGGCCGTGCCTGCGGGTGCGGTGGCATTCATCGGTCACCTCTTCTGATTCGGGCACCCGGCGCGAGATCGCTAGGCTGAGGCCCATGAGAACGGCGGTGGTGCGTGTCGATGTCGACCCGGCCGGTGAGCTGACGCCGGCTGAGCTCACCGCGGGTGTCGCCGCGCTGCGCGCGCTCGCCGACGACAACGGAGTGACCGTGGTCGACAACAACCTCGCCGCGATGCCGCGGGGTCGCCGTGTTGCCGAACTGCTGATCGGCAATACCGCGGTCGACGATCTGCCGCGCATCGGAGTCACCCTGTGCGTCAAGGCATTCGGCACCGAACCGGTGGTCGGTGTGGTGACCTACGTCAGTCGCGGGACCGACGAAGATGCGCACGGCGTGCTGGCGGGGTTCGGTCTGCTCGGCGAGATCGCCCGAACCGCAGGCGACGACGGCTACGACATTCTGGACGTCACGCTGAGCAAGGCCGACATGGCGCGCATCCCGGAGAGTCGGGTGCACACCGCCCTGGAGGCGTCGACCAACTGCGAGATCCGTATTCGACTGGTCTGAGTACAACCGGATTGTCATCGGCCCAGGAAGTCCAGAATGGCCGGGGCTGCCTGCACCCAGGTGTCGAACATGTTGAAGTGCTTGACTTTTCCGGATGCGCGGTCCTCGCCGGCGCGCTCCCAGGCGTCCTCCGGCCACGGTGGGTCGATCAGCGTGGAGCCCTTGATGAGGCAATTCACCTCGAGCGAGGTGCGCTTGGGGTGGTCCCAGTCGTTCTCGCCGCCGCGGATGATCAGGGTGGGCACCGTGATGTCGCCGAAGAACTCGTCGTCGACGCCGGGGATCGCCTGACCGGGCTTGGGCACGAACGCATTGAGCCAGCGCAGCATGACTCGGAGGAACTCGTCGGGATCCATCGCCAGGATGCGCTCCTTGTTCGCCGGGTTCTCGGCGATGCGCTCCTTCCATTCATCCACGTGCAGAAGGCCTTTGATGCCAAGGCCACGCACCGCGAGGATGCTGGGCACCAGATAGTAGGAGCCCAGCACGAAGCTGCCGTAGACGCCGCCGACGATGTTCCACGTCACCAGCTTGGTGGCGATCTCGGGATACAGGATCGTGGTCAGTATCGAGTCCCGGGCGCCGCCCGAGCCGCCGGCGATGATGCAGGGACCGATGCCCAGTCCGGTGATCAGCCCGTGCAGTGTCTCGGCGCGCATGTGGGATTCGCTCTGCCCGTAGAACTGTAGGTCGGACTTCCCGCAGTTGGGCCGGTCCCACAGCAGAACCCGGTAGCCGCCCTTGACCAGTTCCTCGGCCAGCGGTCGCAACCCCTCGATGTCCTTGCTGTACCGACCACCGGGCGTCAGGGCGATGAAATCACCTGCTTCGCCCAGGATCTCGTAGACGACGTTTCCACCGTTGATCGTCAGAACCTGTTCGCCGTCACGCAGCTGCGGACCCGCGGTCACCGGCGTACTCATGCCATCACCAGAACATCGTCGCCCACCACGCGTACCGGGTAGGTGCGGATACTCCACTCCGGCTTGACCGCCGTCGTGCCGGTCGCCAGCTCGAATCCCCACTGGTGCCAG
Organism: Mycolicibacterium aromaticivorans JS19b1 = JCM 16368; assembly: GCF_000559085.1. NCBI lineage: Bacteria > Bacillati > Actinomycetota > Actinomycetes > Mycobacteriales > Mycobacteriaceae > Mycobacterium > Mycolicibacterium aromaticivorans. The sequence continues at coordinate 4,199,599 of NZ_JALN02000001.1, forward strand.
GGGCAGTAGATGTACTCGAGATCGCGCACCATCACCGCGTCGCCCGGAACGCTCTCGTCGACGATATTGCGCCCACGCGGGCGTCCCGAGCACAGCGGGCCACCTTCGTGCGGGCAGTAGTTGGCGATCGCATAGAACGTGCCGTTGACGTTGTACACCCCGACGCCATGCCGACCGATCGGCACCAATTTGTGCGTGCCGGGCGGAATTTCGTCGACGCTCGCGACGACGTGCTCTCGGCCCTGCGCCAGACGGGGCTGCTTCTCGGGTTTGGTCATCTGCTCAGAACACCCGCGTCTGACCCTCGAGGGCCGGGACGGTGTCGGGCAGACCGTACGTCTCGATGCCGTTGCGGAACATCACCGCTTCTCGCGCATGCTCGGGCAGGTGCTTCACCAGCCAGCGCGGATCGTCGTAGGTCCAGTGCGGGTAGTCCGAGGAGAACAGCAGGATCTTCTCGCATTCCATCCATTCGAAGGCCCGCAGCAGTTCGGTCTTGTCCTCGGGATAGTCCAGCGGCTGGGTGGTGAACTTGATGTGGTCTTTGACGTACTCGCTGGGCTTGCGCGTGATGTCCAGCCAGGATTTGCGGGCCTCGTAGATGGCGTCCATCCGCCACATCAGCGGCAGTATCCAGCTGAAGGCGTGCTCGACGAACACGATCCGCAACGTGGGGAACCGGTCGAAGAGCCCGTCGAAGATCATGCTCATCACCTGGTTGGCGGCCAGCAGCGAGTAGCTGACCATGAAATCGTGGTTGTAGCTGGGGAGTCCGACCGGCGGGATCGGCAGAGTCTCGAAGAAACCCCGCGACAGGTGGCAGCTGACCGGCTTGTTGGCCTTGACGGCCGCCGCCCAGATCGGATCGTATTTCGGGTCACCCCACGACGGTCGCGGCTCGGCCTTGATCATGACCTGGGCCATGTACGGGTGCTCGGCCCACTTCTCGATCTCGCGGGCTCCGCCTTCGGGGTCTTCGATGGCGACCAGGATCGAGCCGCGCCAGCGTTCGTGCCAGTTCGTCTTGCTGTCCAGCCAGTGCTCGGCCTGCCAGGTGTTGTGCGCGTAGGACAACGCCGCGGTGGCTTCGGGGATCCGGCAGGGCGCGTGCGCGGGTTCGAGGATGCAGACGTCGGCACCGGCTTCCATGATGGCCTGGCGTAGCGCGAGGTCGGGGTCGCTGCAGGCGAATTCGCCGTCGTCGGGGAAGGTGTCGACGCGCATGGCGTACGCATGCGCGTAGTCGGGAGCGTCATAGTAGATCGTCTCGCCGACCCGGTGGTTCCTGAAGTACTTGGTGCGTATCGGTTCAGGGATGTACTCCTGGAGCACGCCACGCTTGGGCACCGGGTGGACATCGGAGTCGACGCACCGGATCGCGATGCGTTCGGCGGGAGCGACTCGCTCCTGGCTATGGGTGAGAGTCATCGTGATCTCCTTAGCTCTCTGTGCGAGTCAGTGTGTTCCGACGCCGGCGGGAATGTCTATGCCGTAGAGCGCTGCGGCGTTGCGCCAGCAGACTTTCTCGCGCTGCTCGGCGGTCCACGCGCTGGGCAGGGCGTGGACGTCGCCGCAATGCCAGTGCGGATAGCTCGAGCCGAACATCAGCATGTCCTCCTTGCCGGTGAAGGACAGCCATTCATCGGCGAATTCGGCGTCGCCCGGCCCGTCGAGGCTGTTGTGGATGAAGTGGACGTGCCCGGGCAGATAGTCACTGGGCATCTTCGGCGCCCACGGGGTCTGTTCCAGGTGCGGCCGTCCGAAGCAGTCCATCCGCCACATGAACGGTGTCAGCATGTCGCCGGCGCCGTCGGCGAACACGAACTTCAGGTCCGGCATGCGCTCGAACACGCCCTCGGCGATCAGGTTCAGCAGGTGATAGATGTAGCTCAGGGAACTGAAGCCCAGGTACTGCTCGAAGGTCCTGGTGTGCCCGGACGGCGTCGGGGGGAACGCGATGCCCTCACCGGTCTCGATATGGGTCGCCACCGGCAGGCCGGCGTCGACGGCCGCCTCCCACAGATCCCAGAACTGCGGCTTGCCGTACAGCTCCCGGGACTGCAGCGGAATACCGATCTGTACGACGCGCGGGTGATCCTTGTACTTCTCGATCTCCCGCAGCGCGCCGCGGATGTCATCGGGGTTGACCCGGATGGTGCCACGGAACCGCCCGCCGAATTCGGGATGATCCAGCCAGCGCGAGACCATCATCTCGTTATGGGCGGCCAGGATCGCCGTGCCCAGGTGCCGGTCGGGCATGATGCCGCGGCCCATCGGATGCAACACCGCGACATCGACTCCGCGATCGTCGAACAGCTGCTGGGCGACGAAGGCCGGGTCGGAACCCGGGTACTGCCGGTCCGGCCCGCGCGTCCCCTCGAGGTATTCGCCGCCCGGTGCGCCGTACCAGTCCATTTCGTAGTCGGGGAACCCGCGGCTCTTGAACGGCTCCCGCATCACGCCGCGCAACTCGGGGGTGGACCCGAAGAAGATATGCACGCTCGCGTCGATGACAGGAGTCGTCGTCCCGTCGCGGTGCTTTATCACCAAAGCCCCTTCCGGAGGTCCGTGTGCGAGTAACCCAAGTTCTTCCACAGCAAGAATACTGTTCTCGCGTTTGAGAGTAGAACCTCGTTACCACTTTGCCTCAACCGACCGTAGGCAGCAAGCAAATCAGCCGGTAGAGTGCGATACCGTCTTAGGAGAACCTATGGTTCACGAATAGAGAATCAGATTTCCATTCGGGTGCTCTGAGTCCCGGGTAGGAGGCGGCGAGTGCTACTGGAATTCGATGCTGATCAGCGGTTGTGGCAGGACACCGTGCGCGACGCGGTGGCCAAACAGTGCCCCGCCTCACTGATCCGCGGGATCGCCGAAGACGGCGTCGACCCGACCCCGCTGTGGGAGTCCTACGTGGACGCCGGATGGACGGAGCTGGCCGAACCCGAGAACGCGGTCGAGCTGGCGATCGTGCTGGAGGAATTCGGCAGGGCGACGGACCCGACGCCATTCCTGGCCACCCTCACCCAGTTCGCGCCGCTGGCCGGCGATCGCTACGACCCCCGGCAGGCGGGGACCGCGGTCTTCGAGGGCATCACCGCTCATCGCGACGACGGGGGGTGGGTGCTATCCGGAACCTCCCGGTACGTCCTGGATGCCGACCGGGCGCAGAAGCTCGCGGTGGTGACCGACGCCGGTGTTTTCCTCGTCGACGCCGCCGTTGCCACCGTCTCCCGGGTCTCGGTGTTCGATCCGGTCATGCACGTCGCGGATGTCACCTTCCCCGGAGTCGTGGTGTCCGACGCCGATCGGGTGCACGCTGACCCGGAGCGGGCCCGCCACCTCGCGCTGACCGGAGTCGCGATCACGACGGTCGGGGCGTGTCAGCGCATCCTCGACCTGGCCCTGCAGCATGTCCGGGATCGCCACCAGTTCGGAGTGCCGATCGGCTCCTTCCAAGCGGTGCAGCACAAGGCGGTCGACATGCACGTCGCGATCGAGCGGGCCCGTGCCCTGGCCTACTTCGCCGCCTTGACCATCAGCGCCGATGATCCACGCCGCCGATTGGCCGCCGCGATGGCGAAGGCTGCGGCCGGCGATTGCCAGTCGGTGGTGTTCCGGCACGGCCTGCAATTGTTCGGGGCCATGGGGTTCACGTGGGAGAACGACGTTCAATTCGCGCTCAAGCGGGCCAAGTCCGGTGAGCTCATGCTGGGCGGCGCCGCTGAACACCGCGCCGTGATCGCCGACGAGTACAGGGAACTGTAGATGCAACTTTCGTTCGATCCCGACGTCGAGTCATTCCGCGACGAGTTCAGTGCGTTCCTGGACGCCAACCTGCCCAGCGAGGCCGAAACCCAGGAGCGGCCACGGTCGGTGTCGCACATGCCGGCCTGGGCGCGGCGCTGGCAGCGCCTGCTGTTCGACAACGGCTGGCTGCTGCCCGGTCAGCCGCCCGAGTTCGGCGGCCGTAATGCGTCGATCCTGCAGCAGTTCGTGCATCTCGAGGAGCTCTGCCGCCGCAGGATCTATCACAGTTTCAACCCCCAAGGTGTGAATATCATTGCGGCGTCGCTGATTTCGTTCGGATCCGACGAGCAGAAGCACCAGTGGGCGGTGCCCGTGCTCAAGGGTGAGAAGACCGCATCGTTGGGAATGAGTGAGCCGAGTGCGGGGTCGGACCTGGCCTCCCTGCGCACCCGCGCAGTCCTGGACGGCGACCACTTCGTGGTGAACGGCCAGAAGGTGTGGACCTCGGGTGCCCACGATGCCGATTTCCTGCTGACGTTCGTCCGGACCGACCCGGACGCCCCCAAGCACAAGGGCATCAGTGTGCTGCTGATCCCGACCGACCTGCCTGGGGTGGTCTGCCGGCCGTTTGCGTCTATCTGCGGGATCGACGACAAGGACTTCAACGAGGTGTTCTTCACCGATGTCCGGGTCCCGGCCGAGAATCTGGTCGGTCCGTTGAACGGTGGTTGGGGGGTGGCCAACGGATCGCTGGGCCACGAACGCACGATGATGTGGCTAGGGTTCGCCGACCGGATCGCCAACATGATCGGGGACTTCGAGCCGAAGACGCCGCTGGAGAAAGACCAGTACGCCTCGATGATCATGGACTACCAGGCATTGCGACTGATGGGTTCGGAAGGACTGGCCAAGGCTGCACGCGGAGAAACCGACGTGGCCTCGGTGTCGGTGGTCAAGCTGTTCGGTTCCGAGGCCGAGCTGCGAGCGTCCGAATACGCGCTCGCGGCAAGCGGATCCGACGGGTTGGTACACCCGTCCAGCACCGGGCCCTACGCGCATCTCAATCTGGACCACTACTTCGCCAGCTGGTTCGAGCGTCATGCCCGCAGTTTCTCCGGAACGATCGCCGGGGGTACCTCGGAGATCCAGCGCAACATCATCGCTGCGCAGGTGCTGAGCCTGCCCCGGTCCAAGTAGACGCCGCACCAAGCCCCGGCCGCGCGCGGCGCGGGTCACGCCAGGCTCCCCGCGGGCGATTCCTGGCGTGCTGGTCGCGCGCCTGGTGGGAGCAGCTTTCTGCCTGGGGGTTAATTCGGGCGTGCGGTGGGTATAGAGCTTTCACTCGATCGGATCCAGGGTGTTGGAAACCTGCCGGCACCGCTCTGTGAGTCGTTTGCTGACTGAATTCTGACGTCGTCAAGAGGCTCTCAGGAATTCTCAGGTTATTCCGAGTTGAGCAGGGCGCTAAATCAGCCTCAGTTAACTCACAACGCAAGCAAAACAGCCATAATCGCGTGATCTCAGCGAATAGTTATCGCGCCGCTACCCGCCGGCGTTACCCCGGTCCGAGAACTCGTTACCTGGGCACTCCCTCACTGGTCCCGTCCGTACTCGACACCAAACTGCGTAGACCGCGATATTCCCCATGGCGTCGCGGTTCAAACCGGTTTCTGCAAACTGGTCGGGCCGCTGAGCATGCATCGGGGTGAGCGCCCCATCGACCGGCCCCGGGCCACACCGGCGGCGTGTCGCGCCTGCGATTCGCGATGAATTTTTCCCGGCCCGTGGAACGCCCGTCTCCCAGCAGCAGCGAACCAGCCGTTTGCTTAAAACCGCCGCGCAGGTTCTTGCTGATCGTTCGCTTGGCTCACGATTTCCGTGGGTCGGACAGGGAGGGCTGGGGTGGTCGCGATGCCGGCTGGGGTCCGCGTCGGGTTACCTCGTTAGGCGTGCTTAGGCCCTTCGTGCGCGACGGCATGACGCACCCGAAGCCGTCGGCGCCGGCCCCGGCGACAGCAGACGCACAATTCTTTGCTGAAACGATATATGCGCACCCGTTAAATACTTTCGGCTAATTTCGATCTAGCTAACTCGAATCGAAATGGTCACGGATTCGGCACAGCAACGCCAAAAAACTGAGAGCAAACACTTGGCTACTTAGCTTCTTCTCAGGTATGTTCGCGGCTGTCGGGGCACAGCCATTTTGAAGGGGAAGTCATGGACGTTGCTGTTCGGTCGTATCTGACCGCGGGGGTGGCAGTCTTCGGGGCCAGCGCGATTGTGCTGGCGCCCATTCAGGTGACACCGCCAGATCTGCATCTGGTGCGTGATCGCGCTATGTCGGCACTTGCCGATGTGTCACTGTCCTCTTTGGAAGACGTGATCCAAGCCATCAACAACGGGTGGAACGGTGTCAAAGGCGGACTCAACGCCCTCAACAGCGCCGCTGACACCGCGATCACACAATTCGGCGATGCCCTTCAGGCGACTCTGATCGCCGGAATCGGTTCGGGCAACACTGCTCTGCAGTCCGTCGTCGACGGCCTGCTGAACGGTGGAAGCGACCTCGCCCGCGCGGTCGACAACGCCATCGCGGCATTCCCGAACCCGCAGGCGTTCATCGACGCGGTGGTTCAAGCCTTCTCCAACATCGATGTCAATCTCGGGCTGGCGCTCCGGGCCGCGCTGAATGCGGCACTGAACCTGAACCTGGCCCTGAACCTGAACGCGGCAGACCTGGCCAACGCGTTGATCGCCGGCGGTGCCGCTCTTGCCGCGGCGTTCAACGCCGCGGTCGCGGGCTTCCCGACCCCGGCCGACTTCGCGGCGGCGTTCGAAGCCGCGCTGGCCGCCGTCAACCCCACGCTCGGCATCGTCGGCAACGTGATCACCAACCTCACCGGAGCGCTGGGTGACGTCATCCGAGCCGCGATCACGGCCAAGGTGGAGATGTTCCAGGCGGTGCTCACCGCACTCGCTGACAGCGGTAGCGCCCTGTACGCGGCCTTCCAGGCTGCGCTGACGGCGTTCCCGAACCCCGCGGCGTTCATCACCACCCTGGTTCAGGCCTTCACCAACATCAACGCCAACCTGGGCCTGCAGTTGATGCTCGCGCTCAGCGGCGAGATCAACAGCGTGGGAGACCTGCTCAAGGCTCTCGTCAACGGTGGTGCCACCCTGGCGGCGGCGTTCAACGCGGCCTTGGGTGACTTCCCGACCCCGCAGGCCTTCGTCAACGCGCTCACCGGTGCGCTGGCGGCGCTCAACCCCACGCTGGGTGTGCTCGCGAATGCGTTCACCACGTTCACCGGTCAGCTGGCCACCACGATCCAAGCCGGAATTGCGGCCGGGCTCACCGGTTTCCAGGCGCTGCTCAACGCACTCGGTAACCCGCTGAGTGCACTGTCGGCGGCGTTCCAGGCGGCGCTGAAGGCCTTCCCGAACCCGCAGGCGTTCATCAACGCTCTGGTTCAGGCGTTCAGCAACATCGACGTCAACCTGGGTCTGGCCTTGCAGGCCGTCATCAATGCCTCGATCGACGGTCCGCAGGCCTTCCTTCAGGCACTGATCTCGGGTGGGGCGGCATTGGCTGCGGCGTTCAACGCAGCACTGGCCAACTTCCCGAGCCCGCAGGCCTTTGTCGACGCGTTGGTCGGAGCGTTCGCAGCGCTCAACCCGACCCTGGGCATCCTGGCGAATGCGTTCACCACGTTCACCGGTCAACTGGCCACCACGATCCAGGCCGGAATTGCGGCCGGGCTCACCGGTTTCCAGGCGCTGCTCAACGCACTCGGTAACCCGCTGAGTGCACTGTCGGCGGCCTTCCAGGCAGCGCTGAAGGCCTTCCCGAACCCGCAGGCGTTCATCAACGCTCTGGTTCAGGCGTTCAGCAACATCGACGTCAACCTGGGTCTGGCCTTGCAGGCCGTCATCAATGCCTCGATCGACGGTCCGCAGGCCTTCCTTCAGGCGCTGATCTCGGGTGGGGCGGCATTGGCTGCGGCGTTCAACGCAGCACTGGCCAACTTCCCGAGCCCGCAGGCCTTTGTCGACGCGCTCACCGGTGCGCTGGCGGCGATCAACCCGACCCTGGGTGTGCTCGCGAATGCGCTGACCACGTTCACCGGTCAGCTGGCCACCACGATCCAGGCCGGAATTGCGGCCGGGCTCACCGGTTTCCAGGCGCTGCTCAATGCGCTCGGTAACCCGCTGAGCGCGCTCTCGGCGGCCTTCCAGGCAGCGTTGAAGGCCTTCCCGAACCCGCAGGCGTTCATCAACGCTCTGGTTCAGGCGTTCAGCAACATCGACGTCAACCTGGGTCTGGCCTTGCAGGCCGCGCTCAACGTCGGCGTCGACGGGCTGCAGGGATTCGTGAACGCACTGGTGAACGGTGGTGCGCAGCTGGCGGCGGCGTTCAACGCGGCGCTGGCCAACTTCCCGAGCCCGCAGGCGTTCGTCGACGCGCTCACCGGCGCGCTGGCGGCGATCAACCCCGCGCTGGGCGTGCTCGCGAATGCGTTCACCACGTTCACCGGTCAGTTGAATGCGACCATCCAGGCCGGAATTGCGGCCGGGCTCACCGGTTTCCAGGCGCTGCTCAATGCGCTCGGTAACCCGCTGAGCGCGCTGTCGGCGGCCTTCCAGGCAGCTCTGGCGGCGTTCCCGAACCCGCAGGCGTTCATCAACGCTCTGGTTCAGGCGTTCAGCAACATCAACGTCAACCTGGGCTTGGCCCTGCAGGCCGTGATCAACGCGTCGATCGAGGGCCCGCAGGCGTTCCTCCAGGCTCTGGTCAACGGTGGGGCAGCACTGGCGGCGGCGTTCAACGCGGCGCTTGCCAACTTCCCGAGCCCGCAGGCATTCGTGCAGGCGTTCGCCAACGCACTGGCGGCGCTGAACCCGACCCTGGGCATCCTGGCCAACGCGTTCACCACGTTCACCGGTCAGCTGGCCACCACCATCCAGGCCGGCATCGCGGCCGGCGGAACCGCTTTCCAGGCAGTGCTCGACGCACTCGGCAACGGGGCCACCGCGCTGTCGGCGGCGTTCCAGGCAGCTCTCGCTGCCTTCCCGAACCCGCAGGCGTTCATCAACGCGCTGGTCGATGCTCTGGGCAAGATCAACGTCAACCTGGCGCTGGCCTTGAAGGCAGCGCTCAACGTGAACCTTGATGGGGCACAGGCGATCATCGACGCGCTGGCCAACGGCGGTGCGCAGCTCGCCGCTGCCTTCAACGCGGCGGTGGCCAACTTCCCGAGCCCGGCCGAGTTCGTCACCGCGGTCACGGGCGCGCTCGGCGGCGGTCTGCAGGTCGCGCAGCAGGTGTTCAACCAGGGTGCCGCGGCACTCGAGGCCGGCCTGAACGCCGGTGTCGCAGTGGGCAACCAGATCATCAATGCGCTGGGATCCGGGCTGGTCCAGGGTGGCGCGGCACTCAACGCCGCGATCAATGCCGCACTGAAGGCATTCCCGACGCCAGAAGCTGTGGTCAACGCCCTGGCATCGGTGGGCACTCAGTTTGCGGCAGGGCTGAACTCCCTGGTCAAGGCGCTCAACGCCAGCCTGGGGATCAATATCAGCTTCAACCTCGGCGGTATCCACATCGGTGGAAGCGTCAACGCCGGAGCTGGGGCTGCGGCTCTGGCTGCGGCGGGTGCCACGGCTGGTGCCGCGGCAGGGGCTGCCACCAAGGTGGCGGGCGTCAACGACTCGGCAACGAGCACCGGCGGCAATGCGCCGACCGTCTCGCTGAATGTCGCCGATTCCCCGGCGCCGACGTCCTCCAAGACGACGGCACCGAGCACGAAGGTCTCGGCTCCCAAGCTGAATCTTCCGGCACCGCCGAAGATCTCGCTGCCCGCGCCGCCGAAGATCTCGTTGCCCGCGCCGCCGAAGATCTCGTTGCCCGCGCCGCCCAAGGTGTCGCTGCCGTCGCTGCCGAAGCCGTCGACCAATGGATCTTCGGATACCAAGGCCGGCAGCAAGGCGGACAGCTCCGCCAAGGGCTCGGGTTCGGGCTCGGCCAAGAGTGGATCCGCAGGCAGTGCGAAGAAGGGCGCTGCCTAACCAGCACGAAACGAACTGTGGCCCTCTCCGGAAGGAGGGGGCCACAGTCGTTCGTTCAACCGTTCACCAGTCGATGACGGCGGCTTCTTTGCGTTCGGTGATGGGGCGAGCCAGACCTTGCTCCTCGCAGATCCGCTGCAGGTTGGCCAGTGTCTCGTCGAGCCCCGGACCGAGGCGAGGTCCGGGAGTGAAATCGGCAGGCAGGTGTTTCATGCCCTGGATGACGCCGATCGTCTCGTAGTGCACCGTGCCTTCCTGGTCGCAGATGTAGTCCGGCATCCGGTCCAGCACGGCGGTGACCATCGACTTGAACACCGTCCGGGCCACGTTCGACCCCACGCAGCGGTGCACGCCGATGCCGAAACTGAAGTGACGGTTACCTTTTCGGTCCAGAACGACCTCGTTGGGCTTGTCGAAGACGGACGGATCGCGGTTGGCCATCGCCCACGACAGCCACAGCCGCTCACCCTCCTTGAAGCGATGTCCCTCGACCTCGACGTCCCCGGAGAACGTGCGGCCGTCACCGGGCGCGGGGGTGTAATACCGCAGGAACTCCTCTGTGGCGGGGTCCAGCAGCGCGTCCCTTTCGCGGCTGAGCCGTTCCCGCTCGGCGGGATGCTCGCTCAGCCATTCCAGTGAATGAGCGGTCAGGGCGGTTGTGGTGTCGAAGCCCCCGCCGATGATCAGCCCGAGGTTGCCCAGTATCTCCAGATCGGGGGCGGGCTCGCCGTCAATCCGTAGTTGCAGCAACGCGTTGACCAGGCCGGGTCGCGGATTCTCGCGGACCTCCATCATGGTGGTGACCATGTCGAGGCCCATCTGCCGGTTCATCTCGGCCACGCGCGCGGCGTCCGGCGAGTGTTCCGGGGTGGACACCGACAGGTGGGCGGGCTCGCTGTAGACCGGCCACTTCTGCAGCTCGATACCCATCATGGCGAGGGTGAGCACCGCGGGCACGATGTTGGCTAGGTCATCGACGAAGTCGATGTGCCCCGACTCGATCTTCTCGTCGAGCGACGCACGGACGATCTCGTCGACGAACGGCACCCAGCGCTTGACCGCAGCGGGGGACAGGTACGGGTTCAGCGCCCCGCGGTACGAGCTGTGTTCGGGCTCGTCCATTTCCAAGATGCCGCCGCGAACCACCGTGGCTCGCTGAGCCTTCGGGATGGTGATGCCTTTGTAGGGTGTCTCGCCGGTGAGGTCGTGGTGGTTGGAGACCACCGGACAGCGCGCGAGTTCGAAGACCTCCTTGCTACCGGCGGCCACCCAGTGACCGTCGTACACATCAGTCCACGCCATCGGGCAGCGGGACTGCATCTCCTCGGTGATCTTCTCGAACTGCTGCCGATATTCCGGCGTGTGCCGATCGAAGTGATAGGTCGGCTGCTTTCGTTCGGTGTCGTCGGCGACGTCATCGATACTCAAGGCATTGTCTCCCTTGACATTTGGCTGGCAAAACTGGAGGTCAGTCCTCTTCGATGAGGATTGCCTGTTCCGGGCAGGAGTGCGCGGCTTCGCGCACGAGCTCGATCTGGTCGGCCGGAACCTCCTCGGTCACCGGCGACGAACTGCCGTCGATATCGCTGAGCTCGAACATGTCTGGAGCGATCATGGCGCACAGCGTGTGTCCCTGGCACCGGTCCTGGTCGACCCGAACCTTCACAGATTCCCTCTCAAATCTCTTGGTAGTTCCGGTGTTCAGACGTGGTAGTCGTACCACTTGAGGTAGCCGCCGGCATCCACGCGCAGCTGCATACCGGTGACGTAGCGGGCCTCGTCCGACGCCAGCCACAGCACCGCGTTGCTGATGTCCAGTGGCTCGACGAAGTTGACCTTCATCGCCTGCTGGATGCCGAATACCGGCTCGGCGTCGGCGCGAGTCGGGTTTTCGAGATCCGGCCGGAACGAGCGATACATCGGGTCGCTCTGCAGCATATCGGTGTTGCAGTTGGTCGGGTGAACGACGTTGGCCCGGATACCCCGCACGGCGAGCTCGGTGGCGAGATCGTGGACATAGTTGGACAGCAGGCGTTTGGCGACCATGTAGGACATCCCGCCTGGGTCCGCGCCAGGGTTGTCCTTCTGGTGTGCGTCCATCAGCGCCGCGGTGGAGCCGGTCGCGATGATCGAGGCGCCCTCTTCCAGATGGGGAAGCGCCACCTGGATCGCATTGATGGTTCCGATCAGGTTGGTGTTGATGACATCGCACCACGCCTGCAGTGGCGGCTGCCCCTTCATCCCGGCGATGCCGGCCTGGGCGACGACGATGTCGACCTTGCCGAACTCGGCGAGACCCTGGTCGAGGGCCGCCTTGAGTTCGGCGGCCTCACGAACGTCGGCCTGCGCGGTGACGATGCCGCGCCCGGTCTTCTTGACCAGTTCGGCGGTCTCCTCGAGGTCCTCGGGGGTCGCCATCTTGTAGCCGATGGTGTCGATGTCCTTGCACAGGTCGACAGCGATGATGTCGGCGCCTTCTTCGGCCAGCCGCAGGGCATGGCTGCGGCCCTGCCCGCGCGCGGCACCGGTGATGAAGGCAACTCTGCCCTGGACTCGTCCCACGGGTATTCCTCTCTCTGACTGCTCTTGTTGTGTTGAAAAGTCTTGTGGTGCCGCTACTCAGGTGTCGCTCCGCCGTTCACCCAGCGGCTGCGATGTCGACGATCTTCTTCCAGTCATCGAAGGCTTTGTCGAGGAATCGCCGAAACGAGGTGTGGCCCGAACCGCCACCGGTCGCCACCGCACTCGTCACCAGCGATCTCCATCGCGGTCAGGACAGGGCAGACGCGCCTCACCACGGCGTGCACGTCCGGTCGTGTCGCCGATCCAGCCGATCTCGTAGTTCAAGAATCGCCCTTTCTGATATGAGAACGCTACTCTCGGTGTGATCCATTTCGCAAGACACTTCGGCGCAATGTGTCTAACTGCGGAGATGCGGCGCGGGACCGCATCGCGAGGGTGCGTCCGGGATGTGACGTGTTCGGTGAACGCGGCTTGAGTTCTCTCGCGCCGAATGTATGATTCGCCGGAGATGAGAACCGAGTTATCCGACGACTGGAGGAGTTGCTGATGTCGGCCCAGGACACGACGGCCACCATCGCGAGCGGCGAGCAAGCGGGGCGGAGCCAGATGTCCGAGCGGCACATGCTGATCGACGGTCAGCTCGTCGGCGCGCAGCACACCTATCCGTCGATCAATCCCGCCAGCGGAGATGTGCTGGGCTATGCGCCCAACGCCGACGTCGTCGACGCCGAGCGTGCGATCGCGGCGGCCCGGGCGGCTTTCGACACCACCGACTGGTCCACCAACGTCGAGCTGCGGATCCGCTGCATGGAGCAATTGCACAGTGCGCTCGTCGAGCACAGCGACGAACTGCGCGCGCTGACGATCGCCGAGGTGGGTGCTACCAAGGCGCTGACCGAGAGCGCTCAACTCGATGACCCGATCCGGATCGTCGGCTACTACGCGAATCTGCTGAAGACCTACGAGATGTCCGAAGACCTCGGCGAGATCGAGAGCCGGGGGCAACGCCACCACCGCTGGGTCGAGAAGGAAGCCGCCGGCGTGGTGGCCGCGATCATCGCCTACAACTATCCGAACCAGCTGGCGCTGGCCAAACTGGGTCCGTCGTTGGCGGCCGGATGCACGGTCATCCTCAAGGCCGCGCCGGACACCCCGCTCACCACGCTCGCACTCGGTGAGGTGATCGCGAAACACACCGACATCCCCGCCGGCGTCATCAACGTGATCAGCTCCACCGACCCCGCGGTCGGTGCCGCACTGACCACCAGCCCCGACGTCGACGTCGTGACCTTCACCGGGTCGACGGCAACCGGGCGCAAGATCATGGCGGCGGCCAGCGACACCATCAAGAAGGTCTTTCTGGAGCTCGGCGGCAAGTCGGCCATGATCGTGCTCGACGACGCCGACTTCACCAATTGCGCGATGATGGCGGCGTTCATGATCTGCTCGCACGCCGGCCAGGGGTGCGCGATCACGACGCGGCTGCTGGTTCCCCGCGCGCATCACGACGAAATCGTCGAGCTGGTGAAGAACTTCATGGGCATGGTGCGCTACGGCGATCCGGCCGACCCGTCCACGTATATGGGCCCGCTGATCAACGACACCCAGCGCGACAAGGTCGACGGCATGGTCCAGCGCGCGGTCGCCGCCGGCGCGACCGTGGTCACCGGCGGCAAGAAGGTGGACGGCCCCGGCTTCTTCTATGAGCCCACGTTGATCACCGGCGTCGACCCTGACAGCGAACTCGCCCAGGAGGAGATCTTCGGACCAGTCTTGGCCGTCCTGGCGTATGAGGACGACGACGACGCGGTGCGGATCGCCAACAACTCCATCTACGGACTCTCGGGTGGGGTGTTCGGCGGCCACGACCGCGCGCTGGCGATTGCCCGCCGAATCCGCACCGGCACGATGGGCATCAACGGCGGCAACTACTTTGGCCCGGATAGTCCATTCGGCGGCTACAAGCAGTCCGGTGTCGGCCGCGAGATGGGTGTGGCCGGCCTGGAGGAATTCCTCGAGCGCAAGACGCTCGCGGCGGTGGTGTCGTGAGGCCGCTCGACGGGGTCCGCGTCCTCGAGGTGGCGATGTACGGCTTCGTGCCGTCGTGCGGTGCGGTGTTGGGCGAGTGGGGCGCCGAAGTCATCAAGGTTGAGCACGCGGTCACCGGTGATCCGCAACGCGGCCTTCGGCAGACGGGTCCTCTGCGGGTCGACGGTGATCCGAATCCCAATGTGGAGCACGCCAATCGGGGCAAGCGCAGCATCGGACTGGACATGTCGGTGCCGGAGGGCAAAGAGGTTCTCTACGAACTCGCGCGCCGATCCGACGTGTTCCTGACCAGCTTCCTGCCCGGGCACCGCACCAAGTTCGGCATCGACGTCGACGACATCCGCGCGGTGAATCCGAACATCATCTACGCGCGCGGCAGCGCCTTCGGTCCGCGGGGCCAGGAGTCGGAAAAGGGCGGTTATGACATGACCGCCTTCTGGTGCCGGGCCGGCACGGCGGCGACGATCACACCGCCGGGAACCGAGGGCATGATCGCTCCGCCCGGTCCGGCGTACGGCGACACCATCTCCGGCACCAACCTCGCAGGCGGAATCGCGGCAGCGTTGTTCAAGCGCGAACGCACCGGCGAAGCGTCGGTGGTCGACGTGTCACTGCTCGGCAGCGGCTTGTGGGCGATGGGCCACACCATCGCGCTGACTCAGCATCTCGGTGAGCAGTTGGTGGCACCCGTGCCGGGCGTGCACGGCTCACCGATCAATCCGCTGGTGGGCCTGTACGAGACCGCCGACAGCCGCTACATCTCGTTCGTGATGATGCAGCCGACCAAGTTCTGGGCCGACGTCTGCCGCCACATGGATATCGGCGAGTACATCGACGATCCGAGGTTCGCCGGCGTCGAGCAGATCGCCGCCAACACCGCTGATGCCGTCCAGATTCTCGGCAAGGCGATGGCCACCCGGACCCTGTCGGAATGGTCGACGCGGTTCGCCACGCTGGCAGGACCGTGGGCGCCGGTTCAGGACACGCTGCAGGCCGCCGCCGATGCGCAGGTACGGGCCAACGAATACCTGGTGAAGGCAGGGGAATTGGAGCTGGTCGCCAATCCGGTGCAGTTCGACGTCGCCGCACCGCAGAGCGGCCCGGCGCCGGGATTCGCCGAGCAGACAGACGAGATCCTCACCGAGCTCGGCCTGGACTGGGACCGCATCATCGAACTCAAGACCGCCGGCGCGGTCACGTAGGTCGCGCCGGAGACTCCATGCCCTACATCGTCGCCATTGGCACCTACTTACCCTCGTGGGGGTGTGACGCGCATCGCATTGCCGGCGATGACGAGGACGCCATCACACTCGCTGTTGAAGCGGGCCGGGCGGCGCTGTCCGAGGGTGGTGCCGTCGAGCGGGTGGTGCTGGTGAGCCGTGACCTGCCGCTGGTGGAGAGCAGCAATGCCGCTGTGTTGCTGGCGGGACTCGGTCTGGATCCCGAGCTCGAGGTCGACGAGCGGCTCGGCGGTGCGCCCGCCACACTCGATGCGGTCAGCTCGGCCCGGCCGCGCACGCTGGTCATCGGATCCGACTTGGATCCGGCTGGTGCGGCGGCGATCCTGACCGGCGAGGACGGCTTGCAGATTCGCACCGCCGCGCGCGTGGCACGCAGTCTCCCGGTCCGCACCCGCAATGTCGACGGTGTGGTGCACGACTACGGCGACCCGCGCTTGCTGCACGAGCGGGGGCTGGTCGCCTCGCTGGCCGCAGCGTGGCTCGACACTCCGGTCGCGCTGGCCGGCGTCGACCATGACCGAGCGATCGAACTGTGCGGCGGCGAGGCGCCCGTCGTGCCGACCGCGGGTGCCAGTGCCGGGCTGTTCGCCTTGGCCGCTCTTGCCGAGTCGAATGTCAGCGGCCCGTTGGTTGCCGTCGAACAGGCCAGCCTGTCCGGCGTGACGGTGGCCGGCGGCGGAGCGGCCGTCTACCGGCGGGAGCCGACGGCACAGCCGCGACCGCAGACCAGGGTGGCCGCCGGCCCCGACATCCCGATCTCCCTGGCCGCCTACGAGCGCGCCTTCGAAGCCAAGGTGCGGTGGGAGGCCGGCCGCCACAGCGGCAGCGAGGAATTGGACTTCCCGCCCCGCTACCGCCTCGACGATGCCGGCCGGTTGGCCGTTGACTACGAACTGGTGCCGCTTCCTCGGGTGGGAAGCGTCTACACCGAAGTGACGGTTCACATTCCGGTACCGGGCCTGCGGACTCCCTACTCGTTGGTGATCGTCGAGCTCGACGACGTCGCGGTGCGCGCACTGGTCAAGGTCACCGGCGTCGAGGCGGGCGCGGTGCGGATCGGCGATCGTGGCCGGCTCACGCTGCGCCGGGTGGCCGTGCGATCGGGTGTACCCGACTACGGGTACGCGTTCGAGCCGTATGCACCCGCGACTCCGCGGGAAACGTCCGTCCGGTCGTGGGGTGCGGCATGAGGCGGGTCGCGATCGTCGGTGCCGGCATGACGGCGTTCGGCGAGCACTTCGCCCTCGGGCTCAAGGACCTGCTCCCGATGGCGTTCGCCGAGTGCGCCGCTCGGGTTGACAAGGGCGTCAACAAGTCTGAGATCGACGCCGCCTGGTTCGGTGCGATGGGAACCGCCGACGGCTTCCCGGCGGGGATCCTCGCCGACTCGCTCGGACTGCCCGACCTGCCGGTGACCCGGATCGAGAACTCCTGCGCGACCGGCAACGACGCGGTCCGCAATGCCCTCTACGGCATCGCCTCCGGTGCGGCCGATGTCGCGTTGGTGATGGGTGCGGACAAACTGCGGGAGACCACTTCCAAGCAACTGCTGTGGGAGTGGGAGGCGATGGCCCGCGACATGGCGTGGGACTATCCGCTGGGATTGGTTGCGCCCGCAGGATTTGCCCTTCATGTTGCGCGTTATTTGCACGAAACCCCGGCCACCCGTGAACACATGGCGATGGTGGCGGTCAAGAATCATCGGCACGGCCTGTCGAATCCGAAGGCGCGACTCCGTTTCGAGGTGACCATCGACGAGGTTCTCGCCGCGCCGATGGTGGTCACGCCGTTCGGCGTCTATGACTGCGCTCCCCAAAGCGACGGCGCGGCAGCACTTTTGTTGGCGGCAGAGGACGTGGTCGACCGTTTCACCGACCGGCCGGTCTGGATCCGCGGGGTGGGGTTGGGGCTGGATTCCGTGATGCATCAGCACAAAGCGGATATGACGACGTTCCCGGCGACGACCCGTGCGGCGAAAAGAGCGTTCAGAATGGCAAATTTGACGCCCGCCGATATCGATGTGGCGGAAGTTCACGATTTCTTCACCGGCATCGAATTGATCAGCTATGAAGATCTCGGCTTCGCCGAACCCGCGGAGGCCTACAAGTTAATGGAGGCCGAGGTGACTTGTGTGGGTGGAGCTTTGCCGGTGAACCCCAGCGGCGGCCTGAAGGCCAAGGGCCACCCACCGGGCGCCACCGGAGTGGCCCAGTGCGTGGAACTTTTCGACCAGTTGCGCGGGGAAGCCGGCAATCAGGTGGACGGCGCCCGAATCGGACTGGCTCACAACATCGGTGGTCCGACAGCAGTCGCTGCGGTGACGATTCTGGAAGGACCGGGTGGCCATGGCGGGTAAGGGGGCCGATCGTTGGTCGCCGGGCATTGCGTTGAGCAGTGCTGCGGGTCCGATGCAGGCTATTGGTGGTTTGTTTGCGATGTCGGCAGACGCCGTGCGGTTCATCTTTCGGAAGCCGTTTCAGTGGCGGGAGTTTTTGGAGCAGGCGTGGTTTGTGGCGCGGGTGTCGTTGGCGCCGACGTTGTTGGTGGCGATTCCGTTCACGGTGTTGGTGTCGTTCACGCTGAATATTTTGTTGCGGGAGTTGGGTGCTGCTGATTTGTCGGGGGCTGGGGCGGCGTTTGGTGCGGTGACTCAGGTGGGTCCGTTGGTGACGGTGTTGATCGTGGCGGGTGCCGGGGCGACGGCGATGTGTGCGGATTTGGGGTCGCGCACGATCCGTGAGGAGATCGACGCGATGGAGGTGTTGGGGATCAATCCGGTGCAGCGGTTGGTGACTCCGCGGATGTTGGCGTCGGGTTTGGTTGCGCTTCTGTTGAATTCGTTGGTGGTGATCATCGGGATTTTGGGTGGTTATGTGTTCTCGGTGTTCGTCCAGGATGTGAATCCGGGGGCGTTCGCGGCGGGGATCACGTTGTTGACCGGGGTGCCGGAGGTGATCATCTCGTGTGTCAAGGCGGCGTTGTTCGGTCTTATTGCGGGGTTGGTGGCCTGTTATCGGGGGTTGACGATCACTGGTGGTGGCGCCAAGGCGGTGGGTAATGCGGTCAATGAGACGGTGGTGTACGCGTTTATGGCGTTGTTCGTGGTCAACGTGGTGGTGACCGCGATCGGTATCCGGATGAGTGCCCGGTAGAGATGGCGTCGTTACAGGCTTTGTATCCGCGGATCGCCCGTCAGGTGCGTCGCCCGTTGGGCACGGTGGGCCGGATTGGGGATCACACGATCTTCTATGGTCGGGCGATCGCGGGCACGCCGCATGCGGCGTTGCATTTCCGGAAAGAGATCATCCGGTTGATCGCGGAGATCAGCATGGGTGCGGGCACGTTGGCGATGATCGGCGGCACCGTGGTGATCGTCGGGTTTTTGACGCTGGCTGCGGGTGGGACGTTGGCGGTGCAGGGGTATAGCTCGCTGGGCAATATCGGGATCGAAGCACTGACCGGGTTTCTGGCGGCGTTCATCAACGTCCGGATCAGCGCGCCGGTGGTGGCCGGGATCGGGTTGGCCGCCACCTTCGGCGCCGGGGTCACGGCCCAGTTGGGGGCGATGCGGATCAACGAGGAGATCGACGCCCTGGAATCGATGGGCATCCCGCCGGTCGAATACCTGGTCAGTACCCGGATCGTGGCCGGGATGGTGGCCATCACCCCGCTGTACTCGATCGCGGTCATCTTGAGCTTTGTGGCGTCCCAGTTCACCACCGTGGTGCTGTTCGGCCAGTCCGGTGGCTTGTATGACCACTACTTCAACACGTTTTTGAACCCCATCGACCTGTTGTGGAGTTTCCTGCAAGCGGTCCTGATGGCGATCACGATCCTGTTGATCCACACCTACTTCGGCTACTTCGCCACCGGCGGACCGTCTGGCGTCGGGGTCGCGGTCGGCAACGCGGTGCGCACTTCCCTGATCGTGGTCGTCTCGGTCACCCTGCTCATATCGCTGGCCGTCTACGGCTCCAACGGCAACTTCAACCTGTCCGGATAGGGAGATGACGTGACACGCAATCTCGGTCCGGGCCCGGCCGACCGATCCGAAACCGAAACCGCCGCCGCACCGGTGGCGGCCCGAACCGGCGCCAGCTTCGGTGCGACCGGTTGGGCGCGGCCGGTGGCCGGCCTGTCCACCGTGGTCGTGGTGGTGGCGATCGTCGCGGTCGCCGTCGGCCTGTTCCGCGGCGACTTCACCAAAACCGTTCCGGTGACCGTGATCTCCGACCGCGCCGGCCTCGTCATGAACCCCGACGCCAGGGTCAAGATGCGCGGTGTCCAGGTCGGCAAGGTCGAGTCGATCGAGAGCCGCGCCGACGGCACAGCGGCGCTGCACCTGGCGATGGATCCCGCTGAGCTTCGCAAGATCCCGTCGAACGTGGTCGCCGATATCGCCTCGACGACGGTGTTCGGCGCCAAGTACGTCAACTTCGAGCCGCCGACCGATCCGTCGCCGAAACCCATGTACGCAGGCCAGGTTCTGCAGGGCCAGCACGTCACCGTCGAGATCAACACGGTGTTCCAGCAGCTGAACCAGGTCTTGAACAAGATCGATCCGACCCAGCTGAACGCGACGCTCGGCGCACTGTCGAAGGCGTTCGCGGGGCGCGGCAAGCAATTCGGACAGACCGTCGCCGACTTCGACCAACTGCTGGCCAAGCTGGAACCCAGCCTGCCGAACATGGCCAAGGACATCGAGCTGACGGCCCCGGTGGCCGCCGCGTACGCCGACGCCGCGCCGGATCTGGTCAAGACCGTGCAGAACACCAACAGGATCAGCCAGAGCATCGTCGACGAGCAGCAGAACCTGGATACGTTCCTGGTCAACATGATCGGGCTGGCTGACCAGGGCAACGAGGTGCTCGGAACCAACCAGCCGGCGCTGAGCAAGGTGCTCCATCTGCTGACGCCCACCACGGCGCTATTCAACGAATATGCGCCCGTGATCCCCTGCACGCTCAAAGCCATGGACTGGATTCGGTTGTCGCCGCCATTGCCGGACCCCGGCGTGGCCGTGGCTGTTGCCTTCACACTGGGCATCGATCGGTACCGCTACCCGTCGAACCTGCCCAAGGTGGCGGCCACGGGCGGCCCGCAATGCATGGGCCTGCCGTACCTCGGATTCGGCAACAAGGCCAAGTACCTCGTGACCGATACCGGTGTCAACCCGTGGCAGTACGGCAACCAGGGCATCGTGCTCAACTCCGACGGTCTCAAACAGCTGTTGTTCGGCCCGCTGGAAGGGCCGCCGCGCAACACCGCACAGATCGGACAGCCGGGATGATGCGCACCACAAGCACTCTCGTCAAGTTCGGCGTCTTCGCCGTGGTGATGGTGGTGCTGACGGCTTTCCTGTTCCTGACCTTCAGCAACTACCGCAGCGGCTCGACCAACGGATACTCGGCGGTATTCGCGGACGCCTCCCGGCTCAAGGACGGCGACACGGTCCGGGTCGCGGGTGTCCGGGTCGGCACCGTCAACAGCGTCGACTTGCTGGCCGACAAGAGTGTCCTGGTGAAGTTCGATGCCGACCGCGACATCGTCTTGACCACCGGAACCCAAGCGGCCGTGCGTTATCTGAACCTCACCGGCGATCGCTATCTGGAACTCGTCGACGGACCCGGCTCGAGCCGGGTGCTGCCTGCGGGTTCCCAGATACCCAAGGACCGCACGCAGGGCGCACTGGACCTGGACCTTCTACTCGGGGGGTTGCGGCCGGTTATCCAGGGGCTCAACCCCCAGGACGTCAACGCGCTGACCGCATCACTGATCAACATTCTGCAGGGCCAGGGGGACACGCTCGACTCGTTGCTGACCAAGACCACGTCATTCTCGAATGCGTTGGCCGACAACAGTCAAACGGTCGAGCAGTTGATCGACAACCTCAAGGTCGTCGTCGACACACTCGCCAAAGACGGTGACAAGTTCTCCGGGGCCATCGACAAGTTGGAGAAACTGATCACCGGTTTGTCGCAGGATCGCGAACCGATCGGCACCGCAATCACCCAGCTGGACAACGGAACCGCGTCGCTGACCAGTCTGCTGAACGAGGCCCGCGCTCCGCTGAAAGGCGATGTCGAGCAGCTCAACCGATTGGCGCCACTATTGGACGACAACAAGATCGTCCTCGACAGAGGCTTGCAGAGGGGGCCGGACAACTATCGCAAGATGGCCCGGCTCGGGGCCTACGGCGGCTGGATCATGTACTACATCTGCGGACTTGGCATCCGCGTCACCGACCTTCAGGGACGGACCGGGGTGTTCCCGATGATCAAACAAGAAACCGGCAGGTGTGCGGAGCCCTAATGCTGAAATATCGCGCTTCCAATCTGTGGCGCGCCGGGTTTCTCGGCGCGGTGTTGATTCTGCTGGTGATCGCCGTCGGGCTGCAGCCCGAACGCCTGCTCCAGTTGGCTACGTCGGTGCGCCATCAGGCGTTGTTCACCGAGGCTGGTGGTATCACCGTCGGCAACGACGTGACGCTGTCCGGTATCAAGATCGGTACGGTCACCGATGTTTCACTGGACAATGGTGATGCACTTGTCACGTTCACGACTGCGGGAAAGTACTCGCTGGGGTCCGAGACCACCGCGCACATCCGCACCGGCTCCCTGTTGGGCGAGCGGGTGGTCACCCTGGAATCTGCCGGCAGCGGGAGCCTCCGTTCCGGCGATGTGATCCCGACGACGCGCACATCGTCGCCCTATTCGCTCACCGAAGCGGTCAGCGATCTGACCAGCAACACGGCCGGGACGGATACCGCGTCGCTCAACCAGTCGCTGGACACCCTCTCGGCCACGATCGACCAGCTCGCGCCCAAGCTGGGGCCGACGTTCGATGGTTTGAGCAAGCTGTCGCGATCACTGAACAGTCGTAACGAGAATCTGGCGGGATTGCTCAAAAGCGCTTCCGACGTCACGACGGTGCTGGGGCAGCGCAGTCAGCAGCTGAACACCCTGATCCTGAATGCGAACGACCTGCTGGGCGTGCTCAACGACCGGCGCGAGGCGATCGTTGATCTGCTGGCCAACACCGCGGCGGTGTCACAGCAGCTGACCGGTCTGGTGCACGACAACGAAGACAAACTGGCCCCGACGCTGCAGCGGCTGAATTCCGTTGTCGCGGTGCTGGAGAAGAACAAGGACAACATCGCCAAGATGCTGCCGAACGTGAAGAAGTTCATCTTGTCTGAGGGCGAGACTCTGGCGAACGGTCCGTACTACAACGCGTTCGTGCCGAACCTGCAGCCCGCGCAGCTGCTGCAGCCATTCATGGATTACGCATTCGGTTTCCGTCGCGGTGTCAATGCCGGCCAGCCGCCGGACAATGCGGGGCCGCGCGCCGAATTGCCGTTGCCCTACAACGGTATCCCGGGAGGGTCGCGTTGATGATGCGCAGACGTTGGGTGAAGGTCTTGTCGGTCGTGCTGGCCGGGCTGCTGGTGGTTGGTGCGGCGGTTCTCGTGCGCAACGTCTTCTTCGGCCCGAAGACGGTCAACGCGGTCTTCACCACCGCGACAGGTATTTATCCCGGCGACGATGTGCGGGTTTCGGGCGTCAAGGTCGGCACGATCAAGGCGATAGAGCCGGAGGGCACCCAGACCAAGTTGGTGCTCGACGTCGATCGTGACGTGCCGGTTCCGGCGGACGCCAAAGCGGTGATCGTGGCGCAGAACCTGGTCGCCGCCCGCTACGTGCAGCTCACCCCGGCCTATCGCAAGAACACCGGGCAGAAAGAGATGGCCGACGATGCGGTGATCCCATTGGACCGCACCGCGATACCGGTCGAGTGGGACGAGGTAAAGCAGCAGTTGACCAGGCTGGCGACCGACCTCGGGCCACAGAGCGGAGTCTCGGGTACGTCGGTCTCGCGTTTCATCGACAGCGCGGCCAACGCACTCGACGGCAACGGCGACAAGCTGCGCCAGACCATCACCGAGCTGGCCGGCGTCTCTCGCGTTTTGGCCAACGGCAGCGGCAACGTCGTCGACATCATCAAGAACCTGCAGACCTTCGTCACCACATTGCGTGACAGCAGTGAACAGGTGGTGATGTTCCAGAATCGACTGGCCACCTTGACCAGTGTGATCGACGGGAACCGGTCGGATCTCGACGGCGCCCTCAAGAATCTGTCGGTAGCGATCGTCGACATTCAGCGGTTCGTTGCGGGCAGCCGTGATCAGACGTCTGAGCAGTTGCACCGGTTGACGAACGTCACCACGAACTTGTTGAACAACAAAATGGAGATCGAGAACCTGCTCCACATCGCGCCGAACGCGTTGAGCAACGCCTACAACATCTACAACCCTTCCTCCGGTAGCGCGGTCGGCCAGTTCGTGCTGAACAACTTCTCCAATCCCACCGAATTCGTCTGTGGTGCAATCGGTGCGATCGAGAACACCACCGCTCCGGAAACGGCGAAGCTGTGTAGCCAATATCTCGGCCCGGCGCTTCGTCTGCTCAACTTCAACTACCTGCCGCTGGGCATCGATCCCTATCTGATGCCCGCAGCGTCGCCAGACGAACTCGTCTACTCGCAGCCGAACCTTGCCCCGGGTGCCGGTGGTCCGACTCCCGACGTCCCCCCGTTGCCGCCGTACCATTCGGCGTACGAGGGTGTCCAAATGGGGCCCGGTCCGTTCACCGGGCGCGCGCCAGGCGAGGCGCCACCCGGCGCTGCCCAGTTGCTCCCCGGCGGATCTCCGGCAATACCGCCATCGGTGATCTCGTCGCTGCCCGGCATGTTGAACCCGGCGGGAGCGCCAGGACCGGCACCAACAGGACCCCCGATGGCCGCAGAAGCGGGAGGTACGCCATGATCGGCGGAAAGTCGTTGCAGCGGGCCGTGATCGCCGGGGCGTGCGTGGCGGTCACCACCACTGCCTGCTCCTTCCAGGGCGTCAACTCATTGCCACTGCCGGGCACGGTGGGCCGTGGTTCGGATGCGAGTGTCTACCATGCGGAGATCGCGAATATCGCGACGCTGGAGCCGAATTCACCGGTCATGATCAATGATGTCGTGGTCGGCAGCGTACGTAAGCTGACGGTCAAGAACTGGCACGCCGATGTGGAGTTCTCGGTCAAGCCCGATGTCGTGGTGCCGGCCAACGCCGTTGCCAGCGTGGGCCAGACGAGCTTGCTGGGCTCGATGCATCTGTCGCTGAACACCCCGATCGGGCAGCCGCCGAGCGGAAAGCTCTCCCCGGGCGGCACCATCGCGCTGAACTCGACCTCGACTTATCCGACCACCGAGCAGACGCTGGCGTCGTTGGCCGCGGTGGTCACTGGCGGCGGACTCGGGCAGATCGGCGACGTCATCCACAACTTCAGCACAGCAGTCGGCGGCAACGAGGCCGCATTCCGCGACCTCATCACCCGGTTGGATACCTTCGTCGGAACGCTGGACAGCCAACGCGACAACATCGTCTCGGTCATCCAGTCGTTGAACCGGATGACGTCGACGTTTGCCGGGCAGCGCGACGACCTCGCCGCGGCTCTGCAGAAGATTCCGCCGGCCATCGACGTTCTGATCAAGGAAAGGCCCACGCTCACAACGGCGTTGGAGAAACTTGGCACCTTCAGCGATACCGCCAACACGCTGGTCAATGAGTCACAGGCCGATCTGGTGGCCAATCTGAAGAACCTCGAACCGGCGTTCAAGGCCTTCGCCGACGTGGGCCCCAATCTGGACGCACTATTGGAATACGCGGTCCACTTCCCGTTCACCCAGAGCTTCATGGATCGCGCGATCCGCGGTGACTACTACAACCTGTTCGCGACCATCGACCTGACGGTCCCACGGTTGAAGCGCACGCTGATGCTCGGTACCAGATGGGGAGACGCGGATGCACAGCTGATTCCCGCTCCTGGCGATCCGTACTACCTCAACTACACCTACGACCCGCTCAAGACCGGTGTCACCCCGCCGCCGCCGGACGTCTTCGCCGACAACCCGCCGGTACCGCCCCCACCGGCCGCCATCGCGGCCGCAGGTCCGATCCTTCCGCTGGTGCCTCCGCCTCCGACCTCGGTGCCAGGCGCCGAGATCTACACCCGGGAACAGCTGGCCGCAACGGGCGTCACCCCGATCTTCGCCGGACCCTATGGGGCCCAACCCAATGCGCCGGCGAATCTCGCGCCGCCGGCTCCGCCGACAGGAGGGGGCGGCTAAATGCTGACGCGTTTCGTCCGGACTCAGCTGATCATCTTCACGATCGCCTCGATCGTCGGGGTGGCGATCATGCTGTTCGCCTACATCCAATTACCCACTCTCCTAGGGGTGGGTCGCCTCACCGTCAAACTGGATCTGCCCGCCACCGGCGGTCTCTACAAGTTCAGCAACGTCACCTATCGTGGCCTGCAGGTCGGCAAGGTCACCTCGATCGACCTGACCGATACCGGCGCTCTGGCGACGTTGTCTCTGGACACCTCACCGAAGATCCCGGCGGATCTCAAGGCCGAGGTACGCAGCATGTCGGCGGTGGGCGAGCAATACGTGGAACTGTTGCCGCGCACCGACAAAGCGCCCTACTTACAGGACGGTTCTGTCATCTCGGTCGGCAACGCATCGATCCCACAGCCGGTGGGCCCGATGCTCGACCAGGTGAGCAAGCTCGTCGGAAGCATTCCAAAAGACAAATTGAGCCAACTGCTGGGCGAGACTTACCAGGCGTTCAACGGGACAGGTTACGACTTCGGGTCGTTGATGGACTCCGGTGCGACGATTACCAGGGACGCCAACGGAATCTCGGATAACACCCGGGCGCTGATCGATGACGCACGCCCGTTCATAGGGGCGCAGGAGATGACTACCGACTCGATTCGGACCTGGGCGCAGAGCCTGGCCGGTATCACCGGGCAGGTGGCCGACAACGACCCCCAGTTCCGGTCGATCCTGCGCGACGGTCCGGGTTTCGCGCAAGAGACTTCGAAGCTGCTCGAGCAGATAAAACCGACGTTGCCGGTCCTGTTGGCGAATCTGACCACGTTCGGTCAGATCTTCCTGACGTACAACAAGTCGGTCGAACAGCTGATGGTTCTCGTGCCGCCGTTCGTCGCCCAGATTCAGACCTACCTTCAATCCAACAACCCCGCAGGCATGCCGAATGGTGACTTCTCACTCGGACTCGGCGATCCCGCGGCCTGTACGGTCGGGTTTCTCCCGCCTTCTTCATGGCGCAACCCGGCCGACACCTCCGTGATCGACACACCGGACGGGCTGTATTGCAAGCTGCCGCAGGACTCGCCGGTGGCCGTCCGCGGCGCGCGTAACTACCCGTGCGTGGAACATCCGGGTAAGCGCGCACCCACCGTCGAACTATGTAACGACCCCAACGGATTCCAGCCGCTGGCCCAGCGTCAGCACGTCACCGGTCCGTACCCGATCGACCCGAACCTGGTCGCGCAGGGCGTCCCGATCGACAGCCGGGTTCTGCCGGACTCGAATATCTATGGACCCCTGCAGGGCACTCCATTGCCTGCCGGTGTGACCGCTCCGCCACCGGGGGCGGCGCCGATCGACCAACCGCCACCGAACTTCGCGGGCACTGGGCCCGGTCCGCTACTGCCAGGTCAGCCGATCTACCAGACGCCGCCGGTCTCACCGCCTGGTCCGGAGGGCAACATCGGTCCAGATCCGATCAACCTGCCGGGACCCGCCAACGTGCTGACGCCCGATCAGCAGCCGGCACCGCCGCCTGATCCGGGTGTGCCGCAGGTCGCGCCGAGTGGTTTCAGTCCGAATGCGCAGAAGGCACCCGGACTGCAGGTCGCCAAGTACGACCCACGCACCGGTCAGTACATGGGTAGCGACGGAACGCTCTACCGCCAGACCAACCTCGCCAAGCCGGCGACGACGTGGCAGGACATGCTGCAGAGCTGAAAAGGGGTATGTCGATGCGTGCACTTCAGGCGCTGAGCGCCGTGGTATTGGCCACCGCCGTTGGGATCTGTTGCACCGCAACCGCTGCGGCGGACCAGGCCTGGGGAATCAACGGTGCCTTCGCGACGTCGTCGAACGGTGACTGGGCGAAGCTCAACGAGCGCTACGAGAACCAGCCATCGGAGCGCGAGACCTGGACGATTTCGACCCAGTGCATATCGCCCACGGAGTGCACCGGAACGGTGCAGAGCGACGCCGGCTGGACCGCACCCATCTACACCACGAGCGGCCTGTGGTATCTCAAGCGAACCATTCCGGATTGGCGATTCTGTGCCGACGGGGCGGCGATCGAGGGTTTCCAGGAGTACCGAATTTATCCGGTCGGTGCGGACGGTCATTATGACGGGGCGGCGAATGAATACACCGGCGAGAATCGCGTCATTGGCCCGAGCGGGTCGTGCGGGCGCAACCAGCCGCCAGTGATCCGGATGCCGTTTTACATGAAAAAGCTTTAGTACCTACCAGTTTCGGATGGAGCACAGCGCACCTCTTGGTCCGCTGTTCTGCCTGACCACTTGCCCGTTGATCTCCATCGTGCAGTTGAAGCCGGCGGCGGCTTTGGGCAGTGCACCGGTGGCCTGGACCAGAACCATGCCCCACTGGATCGGGTCGGTGAGGGTGGCCTCGAGTACCCACGGCTTGTTGGGGCCGACCGTGGCTTCGACGCTGGGGCTGAACACGTACGGGTCGTGGCTGTAGTCAGAGAACGTCGGCGGATCGGTGTCGCGGTAGTAGATCTCGGCGTTGACCGGTTTGTCGGCGGTGACGGTGTATCGGACGTTGAAGACCTGCGGCGGTGGTGGAGGAGCCGGATCGACTCCCGGCGGAGGGTCATCCGCCATTGCCGGCGACGCGAGACCCGTTGCGGCGCAGAGCATTATCAGGGTGGCGGAGATCGTCGACGTGAATCGCACGGTTACATCCTGCTCAGGTGGAACGGGTAGGTGAAGGCGCCACCCGGTGCCCCGTCGCAGCCGGCGTCGAACGACGACACCATCGATCCGCTGAGTGTGTTCGCGTCCCAGGTGTAGACGTCATGAGTGGGAATGGTTGGGCCGTAGTAGATGTCACCACATCGCAGGCCGAAGGGGTCGTCGATGGTCAACGTGTACTGGCCGTTGACCAGAGGTGCGTCGGCCTTGCTTTGAACGGCCTTCGCGATCGGCCGCGGCAGGGTGAACACGTGAACGCAGTTGGGGATGTTGGCGGCAGTGTCCTGCGCTACGCACGGCGTCACGGACCAGACCCAGGTGTGAAAGTCCCTGCGGTCGGGCATGATCAGCTCGTAATTGCCCAGGTACATCTCAGCGGATGCCGGCGGTGCGAGTGCCACCGTTGCCGCCACCGCCACCGCGGCGATCACAAGGGATTTCACGCTGGCTTCCTCCACGTTCGGTGCGCACGGTGCGAAGCCCCGACTGTCGCACGCTGCGAGATTGGCATTCTCGTCATCGGAGAATACTATCTTCCGGCTTCCCGGAGAAAGGGTTTGGTGGTTCTGTTCGCCGGTCAGGCGAATTCGACGTCCGACACCTTCAGCTGGTCGCCGTCGCGCTGCAGGCTGACCACGACCCGCCAGACCCGGGGTTGCTGATCCTCTTTGGGGGCATCCGGCCCGGTGCGCTGTGAGGTGGCCGCGACCAGCACGGTGGCCGAATCCTTGTCCATCGACTCGACGGCGGTGTCATTGACGGTGACCTTGGTGACGACCTTCGATTGCTGCATCGCCTTGATCAGATCGTCGGCGCCGTCCTGGAAATTGGATTTGAACTTGCCCGTCGAGTCGTCGATGACCCGCTGCACGCTCTCCTTGGCCTGATTGAAGTCCATTGACATCAGGTTCACCACGCCTTGCCTCGCGGCCGCCGAGAACTCGGCGGTGCGGTGGCGCTGCGCCTCGGCATCCCGGTGTTTCCACAGCATGAATCCGGTGACGCTGGCCAAGCCGATGATCGCAAGGACGGCCACCGCGGCGGCGATGGTCTTACCGATGGGCAGGCGCCGCCGGCGTTTCTTCTCCGGTGCGGGAGCCGATTCGATGTCGTCGACCGGCGCAGGTTCGGTGTCCTCGGTGGTGTCGGCTTCGAAGCTCTCGGGATCGGTCCCGGTCTCCGGGACTTCCGGCGCCTCGTCGCGAGACTCGGCCAGCTTGCGGCGCAATTCGTTTGCGCGGGCCCGGGCTGCCTCGGCCCGAGCTTCGGCCGCCGCCGCCGCAGCCTCCGCCGCCTCGGCGGAGTTCAGGTCGTCGGCGTCGGGAGCTTCGGATTCACGGTTGCCCGCCGGCATGGGACCCTCCTCGTCCATCGCGGTCGCTTGGCGACGCGCGACGCTAGCACTGCCGCCCAGCATTACACAGCGGCCAACCCGGTCTGTGGGAGGCAGGTTTTTCTTCCCGGTTTCTTCTGAAGAGCCGGAGAATTCGGTTACCGAATATGCGAGAGTGTTCGAGTGCGATCGACCGTGGCAGTTGTTGCTGCACTCATGGCGGCTGGAATGTTGATGCCGGCGTCGGCCTCCGCGGATCCCGACGGGACGCCGATCAACGCCAACCAATGCAATGACGCGTTCTGTACGCCGGGCATCACGCCGGGTGTCGAACTCGGTGCCCCGTGCAGCAATACGACGTATTACGTGTTCGGTGTCGACACGCGCAACAACTGGGGCCGGTTGATCTTCTGCGGTTCGCCGCGGCGCTACGAGCCGCGGTATTTCCGGTCGCCGCCGATGGTGGGCGTAAAGAACTTGAACGACGACTGCGTCGGCTACGAGAACTCCGTCGCGCAGGCTCCCGACGGCATGTTTTTGACCTGCGTCGCGGCCGGCGGGCGGACCCGCTGGGTGCAGGGCGACGCCTGAGTCACCCGTGCGGGGCGACGCCTGTGCGCCGCCCCGACATGGTCAGCCTCTGCCGGTGAACCGGACGTGGATATCGGCCAGCCCGCGCAGGATATACGTCGGTTCGTAGTTGTACCGACGGTCCCCAGCCGAGCCGTGGAACTCTTCGTCGATGGTGATTTCGCCCATCCGGTCCAGCATCCGTTCCAGCGAGACCCGTCCCTCCACCCGTGCCAGCGGTGCGCCGGGGCACGAATGGGCGCCGCGTCCGAACGCGATATGTTCGCGGACGTTGGGCCTGCGGACCTGGAATTCGTGGGGGTCGGTGAATCGCCGCGGATCCCGGTTTGCCGCACCGGGCAACACCATGACGACGGTGCCGGCCTTGATGTTCATGCCGCCCAGCGTGGTGCTCCGGCGAGCCAGTCGGGAATCGCTCTTGACGGGGCTTTCCAGGCGCAGTGACTCCTCGACGAAGGTCGGGATCAAACTGCGGTCCTCGCGCAGCGCCTGCTGAAGTTCTGGCCGCTCCACCAGAGCCTTGATCGCTGCCGACAGCAGCTTGGCGGTGGTCTCCTGGCCGGCGGCGAACAGGAAGGTGGCGGTTCGGACCACGTCGATGATCTCGGGGGTCGATCCGTCCGGGTACTTCGCGCTCGCCAGATCCGTCAGGACGTCCTCGCGGGGATGGCGGCGACGCTCCTCGAGGTAGGCACTGAACTTCTCGTCGAGGAACTCCAGGGGGTTCAGACCCATCTTCTCGTGGTCGAGCGACCCCACCCGGGCACCGGGCCGATCGGCGCCGAGCACCGTGCGGAATTCCTTGTGGTCCTCTTCGGGTACGCCGAGCAGGTCGGCAATCACCAACAGCGAGAACGGTTTTGCGTACTCGGCCAGGAACTCGCTGTGGCCCAGGGAGAGGAACTCGTCGAGCTGGCGATCGGCCAGCCGCCACATGAAGTCTTCGTTCTCTTTGAGGCGCTTGGGAGTCAGCAAGCGGCTGAGCAGTGAACGCGCCTTGGTGTGGTCGGGCGGGTCCATCGTCACCATGTGCTCGTACATGGGGAATTGGTTGCGGTGCGCGTCGATCTGAGCGTTCAGGTCGTCGCCGTCGGGGGTGAAGGGCAGGGGCGGGAAGGGGCCGCCGAGCGCCACGATGTTGGAGAAGTCCTCGGGATTCTTGTAGACCTCGAGGGCTTCTTCGTAGCCGGTGACTGCCACGAAGCCGTGTGGCTCGAGACGCAACACCGGGCTCTGCTCACGCAGGTAGTCGTAGTACGGGTACGGGTCGGGAACCAGCGACTGATCGGTGAGGAAGTCAACGGTGGCGAAATCGGTCATGCGTGTTATTTCCTCCCGGCGGGCTGATTGCTGTGCACCTGCTTAGCATGGCGTAAAGTACGTGGTCAAGGCTGGATCGCATCGGCCCACGTACTATCGGCGTGTTCAATCGGCGGTCGTGGACAGAGCAGAGGTGGCAGATGGCATCGGCGCGGCGGATCGGTGCGCCCGACGCGAAGAATCGTGCGGTGCTGTTGGACGCCGCTGAACAGCTGCTGATCGAAGAGGGCTACGCGGCGGTGACGTCACGCCGGGTCGCCGAGAAAGCGGGACTGAAGCCGCAACTCGTGCACTACTACTTCCGCACGATGGACGACCTGTTCCTGGAGATCTTCCGCCGCTACGCCGATCAGGGAATGGAAGCCCACCGGGTGGCGCTCGCCTCGCCGCAACCGTTGTGGGCGCTCTGGCGGTTCGGTATCAACCCCGACGCCAGCCGTCTGACGATGGAGATGGCGGCGCTGGCCAACCATCGCAAGGCGCTGCGCACCGAGATGTCGCGATACGCCGAGCTCTTCCGCGAGCAGCAGCGAGAAGTGTTCGTGACCGCGCTGGACCGGCACGGTGTGCTGCCCAGTGAAGTGCCGCCGGTGGTCTGGTCGATCCTGCTGACCGGTCTGTCGACGGTGGTCATGCTGGGCGAGGCGCTCGGCGTGACCGCGGGCCACGCGGAGACCATGGAACTCGTGGAGCGCTACCTCACGCTGATGGAAGGACCGCCGCTACCGGTGGACGACTCAGCTCACCAGTGGCGCAGCGAGCAGAGCGCGCCTTTGGGCCCGGAGTTCTCCGCGACGACGACGCCGTCGACCGCAAGTACACAGTGAACGTTCGGCGGGGTGGGAGATAGCCCGCTGGTGGCCGCCACCATCGCCCACTCGTCGGGGTTCGCCAACGTCACGTTGAGCACCCACTTCTTGGTGGGGCCGATGTCCGCCTCGACCTTCGGGCTGAACACGTAGGGGTCGTGGCTGTAGTCCGACCAGTTCGCCGGTTCGGTGTCCCGGTAGTAGATGTCGGCGGCCCGGAACGGCAGCTCCGAGAACACGCTGTACGTGACTTGGTGCAATGGCTCGTCAGCGCCGGCGGGAGCCGACGAACCGGCCACGCACGCCGCAGCCAATGCGATCGCAGAACCCACCCGGACAACGCGCATGGCTCAGTTTGACATGGGGACGTCGTCCTGGTGGACGGTTTCTTGTGTGGTGGGACCTTCTATGCAACAGTGCGCTTAGAGAACTCTATTCTCGGTTTCAGCGAAGCAGCATTCCAACGAAGGGGCCTGTTATCAGAGACGCGCTCATCCTCGACGCGGTGCGCACTCCGCGTGGTCGGGGTCGCCCCGACGGCGCGCTACACGGTGTTCATCCGCAGGATCTCTTGGCGCAGTGCCTCACCGCGACGGTCCACCGAGTCGGCTTCGATCCCGCCGACGTCGACGACGTGATAGCCGGCAACGGCATCTTGGCGGGGGAGCACGGTGACGACATCGCCAGGCTGTCGCTGCTGCTGGCCGGCTGGCCGCAGACGGTCCCGGGGATGACGTTGAACCGCTTCTGCGGATCCGGACAGCAGGCCGTCACGGTGGCGGCCGCCGGGATCACCGGCGGCCAGCAGGATTTGGTGGTGGCCGGCGGCGTGGAATCGATGTCACGCTGGAACGTCAGCGTCGGTGCGCCGACGATCGACGGAGCGAATCCGGCGTTCCGGCGGTTGTATCCGACCGTGCCGCAGGGTGTTTCGGCGGACCTGATCGCCTCGATGGAGGGATTCAGCAGGGCGGACGTCGACGCGTTCGCGGTCACCAGCCAGGACCGCGCCGCGGCGGCCATCGCGGGCGGGCACTTCGACCGGTCGATCATCGCGGTGCGGGGCCGTGACGGAGAGGTCGTCGCGGACTCCGACGAGCACCCGCGGCCGGGTTCGACAGCGGAAAAGTTGGCCAAGCTGCCACCCGCCTTTGAGCGGATGGGCGCAGCGAACCTCGACGGCGAGGACCTCAGCTTCGACGAGATCTGTCTGAGCCGGTACCCGGATGTGGCGCGCATCGACCATGTTCACCATGCAGGCAACTCGTCAGGCGTCGTCGACGGTGCCGCGGTGGTGACGCTGGCGTCCGCGGAGTGGGCGCGGGCCCACGGTGCGGTGCCGCGTGCGCGGGTTCGGGCCACAGCCGCGATCGGCAGCGAGCCGATCATCATGCTCACCGCACCCGGCCCGGCCGCCGAGCGCTGCCTGGCCAAGGCCGGGATGACCGTCGGCGACATCGATCTCTGGGAGATCAACGAGGCGTTCGCCGCGGTGCCGCTCAAGACGATTCGCGATCTGCATCTGGACCCCGAACGGGTCAACGTCAACGGCGGAGCGATCGCGCTCGGACATCCGATCGGGGCCACCGGGGCCATGTTGATCGGCACCGTCCTCGACGAGTTGGAGCGCCGCGACCTCAGCACCGGCTTGGTCACCATGTGTACCGGCGGTGGGATGGGCACGGCGACCGTCATCGAGCGAGTCTGATGACCGAGACCCTCGAAATCGAGACGCCAGCACCCGGCGTCGTGCTGATCCGGCTCAATCGCCCGAAACAACTCAACGCGATCAACGAGGTGATGCGCGACGAGCTTGCGCTGCTGCTGGCCTCGCTGGCGCGGGACACGTCGGTGCATGCGGTGGTGATCACCGGCGCCGGGCGCGGCTTCTGCTCGGGCATTGACATCCGTGACTTCGGCCCGGGCATGCTCGACGCCCAGGCCCCCGCTATTGACCGGATGCGGTTCCAGGAGGCGATGGCGGGCCTGGTGCGCGCGGTCGCCGACCTGCCGCAACCGGTGATCGCGGCGGTCAACGGAGCGTGCGTGGGCGCCGGGCTGGCGTTGAGCCTGGCCGCTGATATCCGGATCTGTTCCACCGCAGCCACATTCGGTAACGCGGCGATCCTGCTCGGGCTGTCCGGCGCGGAGATGGGGATGAGCTATCACCTGCCCCGGATCGTTGGGGCGGGGGTAGCCGCGGACTGGATGCTCACCGGCCGCACCGTGTCTGCCGAGGAGGCAGACCGTCGGGGCTTGGTCAGCCAACTGGTGGAGCCGGAGAAGCTCGTCGAGCGATCCGTCGACGTCGCCCGTGGGGTTGCCGAACTGGCGCCGTTCGGCGTTCAGCTGACGAAGCGGGCGCTGCAGGTCAACATCGCCGCCGCGGGGCTGGGCCCGGCTCTGGAGCTGGAGAACCGCAATCAGGTTCTCAGCCACGCGACCGATGATGCGGCAGCCCGCAGATCCAGCCGGTCGTAATCGAAAGGGGCGACGCATATGTCGTGGGATTTCTCCGCCGATCCGGAGTGGGCGGATCAACTGAAGTGGGTCGAGGAATTCGTTCGCTCGGAGTGCGAGCCGATCGATTACATCGTCAAAGAATCCCATGACCTCACCGATCCGGTACGTCAGGCGCTGATTCCGCCGCTGCAGAAGATCGTCAAAGACCGCGGCTTGTGGGCAACTCACCTCGGCCCGCATCTCGGCGGCCCGGGCTACGGTCAGGTGAAGCTGGCGCTACTCAACGAGATCCTCGGCCGGTCGGAATGCGCACCAATAGTTTTCGGCTCGCAGGCACCCGACTCAGGCAACAGTGAGATCCTCGCCCACTATGGCACGCCGGAGCTCAAGGAGCGTTACCTCGAGCCGCTCCTGGACAACCGCATCATCTCCTGCTTTTCGATGACCGAACCGCAGGGCGGCGCCGATCCGAAGATTTTCGAGACCACCGCTGTGCAAGACGGCGACCACTGGGTCATCAACGGCGAGAAGTGGTATTCGTCGTTCGCGTCGAAGGCGTCGTTCATCATCGTGATGGCGATGACGGACCCGGATGCTGCGCCTTACGACCGGTATTCAATGTTCGTGCTGCCCGGCGGTGCCCCGGGCATCAATGTCCTGCGCGATGTCGGGCTGGGCTATCAGCCACTCGGGGGCGGCGGCCGCGAGGGTTACGTGCGGTACGAGAACGTGCGGGTGCCGGCTGACCACATGCTTGGGCCGCGCGGCGGTGCGTTCGTGGTGGCGCAAACCCGTCTGGGCGGCGGCCGAATTCACCACGCGATGCGGACCGTCGGCCTGGTGCGGCGGATCTTCGACATGATCTGCGAGCGAGCGGTGTCGCGCTACACCCAGGGCAGTGTGCTGGCGGCCAAGCAGATGGTGCAGGAGATGATCGCCGACTCTTGGATGGAGATCGAGGCGTTTAGGCTGCTGACCTTGCAGACCGCCTGGAAGATCGACCAGTACAACGACTACAAGGCGGTGCGAGCCGACATCTCGGCTGTCAAGGCGATGATGCAGAAGGTGTTGCACGACGTCTCGGCGCGCGCGCTGCAGATTCATGGTTCGCTGGGCACCAGCCACGAGATGCCGTTCGTGCAATACCTTACGGAGTCGTTCGTGCTGGGGCTCGCCGACGGACCGACGGAGGTACACAAGGTGACCTTGGCCAGGCTGCTGCTCAAGAACCGCGAACCGGCGCCGGACCTGTTTCCCTCGGAGCACCTGCTGCGGTTGCGCGCCGCCGCCGAGGAGAAGTTCGCCGAACGGCTTGCCGGCATTCCGCGCGGCTAGTCCTTTTCGTCGTCGTTGGGCAGGAAACGCTCAGGGTGGTGGTAGTCGTTGGTGCCGCCGCGCAGGGGTATGTCGGGTGGTGGGGTCCAGTGAGTCTGGCCGTTAGGGAGTTGGTGGGTGGTCCAGCCGTCGTTTTCGACGAGGAGGTTGTCGCATTTGCAGGCCAGGGTGAGGTCGTCGATGTCGGTGCTGCCGCCGTGTTTCCAATCCTTGGTGGCGTGGTGGACGTGGCTGGTGTAGCCGTTGACGGTGCAGTCGGGTGCGGTGCAGCCGCGGTACTTGGCCAGCAGCATGATTCGCTGATCGGCTGAGGCCAGGCGTTTGCTTCGGCCCAGCCACAGTGATTGTCCGGTGACGCCGTCGAACACGGCGAGGTAGTGGTGGGCGGGGGCGGCCATCCGGATCAGGTCGGTGATCGGGAGCAGGGTGCCACCGGCGGTGACGGCGTGTCCGGCGCCGGCCTGTAGGTCTTGCAGGGTGGTGGTGACGATCATGGTGACGGGTAACCCGTTGTGCTGGCCGAGTTTGGGGTCACCAAGACGGCCGCGGACCAACTCGGCGAGCGCGTCGTGTTGGCGTTGGGCGTGGCTGCGGAGGTCGGGTTCGGCACCGTCCGGATCGGGTTTGGGGGCGGCGAATTTCGCCAGCCAGGCATCCAGCATCGATCGTAGTTCGGGATCGGCGATCAGTTTCCCGATGCTCATGCCGTCGGGGCGTTGACTGCCGCACCATTGGAAGCCACGCTTGCGGGCCCGGTCTTCCTCGGAGTACTGGCCGTCGGGGTTGAGGTGGACGGCGAGGCGGTCGGCGATTTTCTCCAGTTGATCGGGGCGCATGGTCTGGGCGTGCTCGGCCAGGGTGTGTTCAGCTTTCTCGATCTCGACCGGGCCGACGTGATCGGGTAGGTCGCGGAAGAACTTCTGGATCACCCGGACGTGCTCACCGTCGAGAAGCCCGGCCTCCCAGGCTTTTGCGGTCTCAGGTAGCAGCGCAGCCAACGGTTCGCCGGTCAACGCTCGGCGCGGAATCAACTGCTCGGCATCGCGCATCCGGCGCTTGGCCGCGGAACGGCTGATCCGCAGCACGTCGGCCACCACGATCGGGATCGGTGGGCAGCCCTCATACCGTTCCAGATGGGTGATCTGCTCGTGGGATATCGCGACCTGGCGGCGCACCGCACTTTCCAGCCGCTCCAAAGCCGAGAAGCGTTGCGGGGCAGGCAGTTCCTCGATATCGGCGGCACCCAGAAGTTCGACCGCCGCGTCCAGCGCATCCAACGCCGCACTGATCGAACTCATATTCGAAACACTACGCCGACCCACCGACAGGAAGCCGGTCAGAAAGCCGACCTGTGGATGAACGTGGAACTGTGGAAAACGCTGCACTGCTTCGTAGTTCGACTGTCCTAGCCGAGATGGTCCGCAGCTCGGGCCAGCAGGCCGGGTAGGGTCACGGCCATCGCCTCGAGCTCGGGGTCAGGTGAAGGTCGGCGTCGGTTGTGTTTGACGATCAGCGACCAGGTCGCCGTCGATTTGAAACAGGCGAGCGCCTGGAACCACTCCAGCTGAGGTGCATCGCGCCCCAGCGCATCCTCGTACTCGACGACCAGTTCGTGCACCGGCGGGGTCGTCCCGCTGTACGGGGTGGCTCGCCGATAGGTGTCCGGGTCGGAGTTGATCAAGAACCAGCCCACGTCGACGCGCGGGTCCCCGACTGACCAGATCTCCCAGTCGATCACAGCGGTGATGTCCCCCTCGTCGGCCAGCAGGTTGCCCAACCGGAAGTCGCCGTGCACGATCGCAGGCGCGGTCGGGGGCGGGGAGGCAACGCGTAGCGCGGCCGCAACCTGTTGCCAACCGGGCACGAGCGCCGGATCCACCGTTTCCAATGTGCGACACCACTTGTCGACTTCCGCCACGGGCGCGACGACGGGCTCCTCAGCCAAACCGAGCTCGGCAGGGGACAGCCGGTGCAGCGCACCCAGCGTCCGCGCGCCGTCACGGAATCGCGCGGCAACCACGGGCTCTGGGCCCGCGTCGTCGGTGTCGAACAGCGGCTCCACCGACGTTCCGGGGGTGAACGACATCACGAACAGCGGTGGGACCCCGGGTGGTTCGCCCGCGTCGTCGAACAGGATCTGCGGTACCGGAACCTCGGTGCCACGCAGGGCGCGGATGATCCTGGCCTGGCGAAGAACGTCACGGTGCGCGATGGGCGCATGGCCGGGCGGGGCAACTTTCACCACGACACGACGATCGGCGAGGTCACCGGCGAAGGTCAGGCTGGACGCCCCACCGGCCAACGGCTGCAGCCCGGAAATCCCCTGGGGGGCAAGACGGGTCTGCAGCTCGTCGAGGAGATCGCTGGTCAGCTCAGCACGCCGATCTCGCGAAGAAATGTCTGGGTCTGCACGATGCGCCCCGTCACGGTCGACGGATCGCCGGTACACAACTCCAACGCGGTCCGGGTGATCAGCTCGATGTCCTCGGTATCGGTCTTGGCCAGGTCCAGAGTGCCGGCACCCGGAGTGGCGACAGGGTTGGTCGGCGCGGCGGCGTTCACCGCAATACCGTCGTCGTACAGTTCGGCGGCAAGGCTTTTGGTCATCCGATTCATCGCCGCCTTGGCCGTGCCGTAGATCCCGAACCCGGCGGTGCGGTCGAACTCGGAGAACGGCGGTCCCGGGGGCAGATCGCCGCCGACCGAGGTGAGGTTGAGCACCCACCCGCGGCCGCGCTCCCGCATGGCAGGGATGGCGAGCTGCGTCAGGTGCAGCGGTGCAACGACGTGCATCTCCAGCATCAACCGGACCCGCCGCTCGGGGAAGCCGTCCAGTGGGCGCAGGAAGGTCACCGCGGCATTGTTGACGACGATGTCGGGGGCGCCGACCTGAGCCACGGCCTCGGCGAACAACCGCTCGCGGTCCGCGGTGTCGGACAGGTCCGCAGCGATGGTGACCGCGGTGCCGCCGGCGTCGGCGATCTCCTGCTGGGTCTGCACCAGTGAGCCGTCGTATCTCGGATCGGGTTCTGCGGTGCGGGCGGTCAGCACCACGGTGGCGCCCTCCGCGGCCAGTCGCTGCGCAATTGCCTTGCCGAGGCCCCGGCTGCTGCCGGTCACCAATGCCACCTTGCCCGCGCACCGTCCTGACACGTCGGCTCCTCTCGCGACTATCCGAGAACCGGTTCTCGGATATTTGTGTTGCCAGGCCTTCTCGAACTGAGATGCCTAGTTGCCGGCACCGGCCAGGATTTCGGGCCCGTACTTCCCGGCGATGAAATTCCACGGGTCGGCGTACTTGCCGCGGCCCTCTTGGCGGCGTTGCGCGGCCAGCACCAGCCGCAACGCCGGCCTGATGACCGGTCCAGCCAGTGCAAGAACGGTTTTCAGCGCACCGCTTTGCGAGCCGGATACCCAGGCCACGGTCTCGGACCAGGGGTGCTCTTGAAAGTCCAGCAGCGCTTGGGATTCCGTTGTGTCGTACCACCCGGTAAAACTCCAGCCCCGGTCGTCGTCGGGGTCGCCGGGAAGACTGGCACCGGCGCCCAGTCGGCCGAGCCCCATCGCGGACATCATGTCGTCCTCGACGTCGCGGTGAGTGTGCAGGTGGGTGTCGTCGCCGCCGATCAACAGCACCTTGCCTGCGATGGCCTTGGCGCGGTCGACCCCGTTGGCGAAGGCCAACGCGACATCGCGGGCGTCGACGGTGTGCAACCGG
Source organism: Mycolicibacterium aromaticivorans JS19b1 = JCM 16368 (assembly GCF_000559085.1). Lineage (NCBI taxonomy): Bacteria > Bacillati > Actinomycetota > Actinomycetes > Mycobacteriales > Mycobacteriaceae > Mycobacterium > Mycolicibacterium aromaticivorans. The sequence goes on from NZ_JALN02000001.1 coordinate 4,239,675, forward strand.
TTGTCGCCGGGAGTCGCCCGCATCAGAACCAGGTAGTCACTGTTCATCGAGCCTGCGGCATCGGGGGAGATGACACCGGCCAGGCGCAGCATCGCATACGGCAGACCGCTGTCGGTGATCACTTTCTCGGCCAGCACCTTGTCCTCGCCGTACTGGTCGATCGGATTCACCGGTGTCTGCGGGGTGATCAACTCGGGGTAGCGGTAGGGATTGCGGGATCCGTAGACCGACGCACTGGACGCGTACACCATCGTCGGCGGCGCAGACAGCGCGGCTGCGCCGTTGACCAGATTGGTGGTACCGCCGACATTGACCCGGCGGGCCAGCTTCGGATTGCGGTACGAGGCAGGCGAAAGCATCGCGGCCAGATGCACGATAGCGCTCGGAGAATGCTCGGTGAGCATTCCCTTCACCGCGTCGGCGTCGGTCAGGTCGGCGTACACCGGCAGGAGTGTTCCTGGGTGCGCCGCGGCGGCCAGTCGGGCAGCGACGGTCCGGGACGTGTCGGTCGGCAGATCTGTGGCGACGACGGTGTACCCGCGTTGCAACAGGATCTCCGCCGTGCGCCAGCCGACTTGACCGAACGCTCCGGTGACGAGAACTGTGCGTTGCGACATCAGACCATGCCTCGCTTTCGTGCCAGCCGCGCCGCGGAGTCCCGTAAGCGTGGCGAAATACGGACGGAGAACAGGGGATTGAACACGTCCTCGCGCAGCCTGGTCAGTGTCGACGTCTTGATCCGCCACCGCCCGTCGGCCTTCTCATAGGTCTCGTGATAGTGGCCGTATCCCGCGAGGTTGACCCCGGGGGCCAGGCGCACAACATCATTCAGCGCCCAGATGCCCGAGGCGGTCGTCGGCGAGGTCAGTTCGATCTCAGGGGCGTGCACCTGATGCACGGTGGGTTGAGAGGGTTTTCCGAGTGTCTTCTTGATGAAGGCGACCATATTGTCGGCGCCGGTGATGAGCACGCCGCCGGATGCGGTGGTGTCGCTGACGAAGTCGTCGGTGAAGACCTCCCGCCAGCCCGTCCAGTCTTTGGTGTCGAGTAGACGGCAGTACCGGGCTTTCAGCTGTTTGATCGCTTCGATGTCCGCTGCCTCGTCGGTCACCGGCATAGGTTAGCGAACCGGCGCTGCGCGGGAGACAGACTCACGCGGTCGCCGCCGATGTGATAGACGGCGACGTAAACTCTCGCGAATGGCAAAGGCATCGCCGGCGCAGCGGCGGGGCGGTCGGCCGACACAGGTGGAGGCCGCCGCCCTTCACCAGCGGCTCAGGGAAGCCGCGGTGCGCATCTTCCTGGAGAACGGCTACGACGCGACCACGATGGTGGCGATCGCCGACGCCGCCGGAATCGCCAAGCCCACGCTGTATGCCCGCTACCCCGACAAGCGTGCGGTGTTCCTCGATGTCATCCCGTGGGCGTTCAGCCGTGCCGTGCCGGTCGACGCGGACGACACCGTCGACAAGAAGGATTTGCGTGCCGCCTTGATCGCCATCGGCCAGGGCGCGCTGCGTCATGCACTTGATCCGGACATCGTGCAACTGCATCGAATCGCGCGAACTGAAGCGCATCGTTTTCCCGAATTCGCGCTCAGTGCCGACTCTCTGGGCTGGGCACGTCGCCAGCAGCAGGTGATGGATCTGCTGCGGCAACACGTGGCGGCCGGTGCCATCGACGTCGATGACATCGAACTCGCCGCCGAGCACTTCCTGGCAATGGTCGAGGTCCTGCCCGCCCGACTGGCAGATTTCGGCCTTTACCGCAGCCGAACGGAAGAACGACGACGCCTGCTGCACGCGGTCGATCTGTTCCTACGCGGAATCCTTCCCCGGTAACTGTACACCTGTGTATAGTTTCGCTCATGACCTTGTCGGTCGCCGATATCGCACCGGCCATCGCCTCAGAAGTGCGGGCGACCAAAGCGGAGTTGCTCACCGGCGTCCACGCCGACACTCTCCGCGAGCTCCTCGAACGTCGTGGTGTGCTGGTGTTCCCCCAGATCGGCTTCAGCGATGCCGAGCAGATCGAGTTCACCCAGACACTGGGCACATTCGTCCCCGAGCGCACCGGTGAGCAGGTCTATTCCGTCACCTTGGACACCACCGTCAACGAGCTGGCCGACTATTTGAAGGGCTCGTTGTACTGGCACATCGACGGGACCATGAACGAGGTACCGATCCGTGCATCCTTGCTGTCCAGTAAGGTCGTGTGCCCAGACGGCTCCGGCGACACCGAATTCGCCAATACCTACGCGGCCTACGATGCGCTGGACGATGCCGACAAGGATGCGCTCGAATCGCTGCGGGTGATGCACTCGGCGTGGAACACGCTGTTCTACTACGACCCCGAACCCAGCTATGCGACGCTGCGGAAGATGATGGCTATCGGCGACCGGGAACTTCCGCTGGTGTGGAATCACCGCTCCGGGCGCCGATCTCTGGTTTTGGGGTGTACGGCGCGCCACGTGGTGGACATCGACTTCCGCAGGAGCGTCGAACTGCTTGTCCGATTGCGGGATTGGGCTACCCGGCCTGAGTTCGTCTACCGCCACCACTGGTCGGTCGGCGATCTCGTCATCTGGGACAACACCGGAACTATGCACCGCGCAACGCCTTACGATCCGCAGTCCGGCCGGTTGCTGCACCGCACCAAGCTGGAAGGCGAGGAGCCGTTCGCCTGATGGATGTCCAGCCGGCCGCATTCCTGCGGACCACCCTTCCGTTGGATCTGTCCTGCCTCGACGAGCTGGACAGTGGCCGGTACCACTCGATCTGGCTGCCCGACCACATGGTGAGCTTCTGGCCGGATTCGTTGTGGACCCCGGAGTTCACCGATCTGGCGACCGCATCGCCGTCGCCGCATCGCCATCTGGATGGCATGGCGGTAGCTGCTGCCGCGGCCGTGCTCACCAGCAACGTGTCACTGGCCACCAGCGTCGTCGACACAGTGCGGCGTCATCCCGCCTTGCTTGCCCAGAGCGCCTTGACGGTCGACCACCTGTCCCGCGGACGGTTCATCCTGGGTCTCGGCAGCGGTGAGACCGAGAACATCGTGCCGTACGGCTTCGACTTCGCCAAGCCGGTCAGCCGCTTCGAGGAAGCACTACAAGTGATTCGTCTGCTGTGGGAGAGCCACGGCCCGGTCGACTTCGACGGTCGGTTCTATCGGCTCGAGCATGCTCGGCTGGACACCGAACCGTACGGGGGGCGATTCCCCCCGATCTGGATCGGTGCCAGCGGCCCGCGCATGCTCGAGATCGTCGGCCGGTACGCCGACGGCTGGTGGCCGGCCGGGGCGTGGACACCCGATCACTACGCGGACATGCTTGCTGCGGTGCGTCAGTCGGCCGAACGAGCCGGACGTGACCCACTGGCGATCACCCCGTGCTTCGTACAGGTATGCCTGATCGGCGAAGACGACGCCGCCCTCGAGCGCATCGTTCGCGCACCGCTGGTGGCGAGCTTCCTGCTGCAGGTGTCGGCACACGTGCTGCGCGGCTTCGGATTCGACCATCCGATGGGGGAGGACTGGGGCGGGTTCCACGACCTCAACCCCGCCACCCTCACCCGGGAACGCATCCTCGGATTCCTCGACAAGGTCGATCCCGAAGCGATCCTGGCCGTCGTCCCGCACGGCACGCCCGGCCAGGTCGCGCGGATCATCAAGTCGTATGTCGATGCCGGCCTGAGGGTTCCCAAGATCTTGGACTACAGCGCGATGGCCGGCCTGGAGTTCAGCGCGGCATCGGCGGTCAACGTACGCAGGACCGAAGACGAACTGCTTGCCCTGTGCGAAGGACAGCCATGACCGTTGGATTGGATGCCACCGACATGCTCGCCAGAGCGCGGGCCGAAACCGGCTCCGACGACTTTGGCGATCCGAGTCTGCCGGAGCGCTTCACCCTGGCCGTCGAACACCTCAACGGTATCGGGATGGACGTCAACGGGATTGCCGAGGCAACGCGTGTCTGCCACTGGCTGTTGACGTCCCGGCTGGAACTGATCGCGGACCGGAGTCGCTTCCCGATCGCCGACGAAGTGATCGACCGGCCGATGTTCGTCACAGGGGAGCCGCGCTCGGGTACCACGTTGATGCACGCGTTGATGTCCGTCGACCCGCATGGCCGCGCGTTGCGCTTCTGGGAAGTGATGTATCCGTCGCCGCCATCTGGCCTCGCCGGACCGGACGACCTACGCCGTGACAAGGCAGATGCCGACTGGCGCGAGATCAATACCAAGATGCCCAAATGGCTTCATAGCCATCCGTACAACGAGATGCTCGGCGACGGTCTTCCGGAAGACGAACGCACCTGGGCGTTCGATTTCCGGGTGATGACCCCGACCGCGTGGTGGCGGGTGCCGATGCAGACGCTGGTCGGCGGGCTGCCGACCGATCCGGCCGCGCAGTACCGGCTGCACAAGGCGATGCTGCAACAATGCCAGTACCACCGGCCACGCAAGTACTGGGTGCTGAAAGGCTTCCACGGGTTCCGTCTGGAGGCACTCTTCGACACCTATCCTGACGCGAATCTGCTCTGGCTCCATCGTGATCCGGTTCAGGTCGCCGCATCGCGCACCATGATGATGGCCGACATCCTGGAGGGCATCGTCGGGCCTGTCGACCTGCAGGCTGCCGCAAAAATGCACCTTGAACTGACCCGGGACAGCATCGCCAACACGATGAGCGCCCCGCTGGTGGACGACCCGCGGATCATGCACGTTCCATACCTCGATTTCATCGCGGATCCCGTCGCGACCGCACGGAACTATTACGCCTTCTGCGGACGGGATCTCACCGGTGAGGCCGAGGTTGCTATGCGTACCTACCTGGCCGGGAATCGCGGCGACCGATACGGCAAGTTCCGCTACTCCACCTCGCTGCTGACCGACATCGGCGAGGACCTCGACGATCTGCACGCCGAGTTCGCACCGTTTCGCCAACGGTTCAACGTTGCCATCGAGAAGCGGGACTGATCGGTCATGGATGAGCAGCTGTCTGTTCACGACGTCACCTTCCTCGGATCGAGTCCGGCCGAACTGCAAGGCCATTGGACAGAACTCGGGGTGAGGTGCCTGAGTGTGATCGACACAGAGCTGGTCGATCCTGAATTCCGGCGGATCGTCGGATCCGGCGACTACCTGGTGCAGGCGGTCTGTCACGTCTTCGGTGCCGGCCGAGTGCCGGCCGACGCGCGATCGACCGACGACGCGCGCAGCGCACTGTCGCGGCTCATCGATGTTGCGGCGTCCGTGGATGCGCGCTGCATCTACATGCTGACCGGTGGTCGCGGTTCGCTCGACTGGGAGCAGGCCGCCGACGCGTTCGGTTCCGCTATCGAGCCTTGCGTGTGGGAGGCCGAGCGGGCCGGCATCAGCCTCGCCATCGAGAACGCCTCGGCCCTGTACGCCGACATCCATATGGCGCACAGTCTTCGCGACACCATCACGCTCGCGGAGTCGGCCGGCCTCGACATCTGTATCGACCTGTTCCACTGCTGGGCCGAGGCCGACCTCGCGGGCCTGCTGCGCACAGCGCTTCCGCGGACGCGGTTGATCCAGCTGAGCGATTATGTGCTCGGTGATCGTGGCCTGCCTGCACGTGCGGTGCCCGGAGACGGCGTTATCCCGATCGAAGCCGTTGTGGCGCAGGCATTGGCCGACGGTTACCGGTTCGGGTTCGATCTGGAGCTGCTGGGCCCGCGGATCGACGCGGAGGGACGATTGGCGGCCGCGCAACGGGCATATGGGGTGGTCCGCGGGATGCTCGACCGGGTCGGCAGCTGAGAAGAGGAGAAGTCCAGTGGCACTTGGCGACGGCCCGGATGACGCAGTGCTCGACGATGCGTGGAGTGAGTTCTGCGACCGCCTGAAGGCCGCTGGCAGGCAGTCGTTCAAGGACCTCAACGCCACCTGCGGAATCCAGCGTGCCGACGCCTTCCGCTTCCTCACCCAGAACCTCGGGCAAGCGTTCGACCTCGCCTTGGAAACCCGTGATCCGCGGTACCCGAGCATCCACGCCTTCTGCAACCCGACTCGTAAGCTCGGCGGGGATTGCGCCGATTTCACCTACCAGCAGGCTTGGGTCGACGGCGAGTCTACCTATCGGATCACCGGAACCCGCGGTACTGCAAGATTTTTCAACATCACGGTTCAGGGGGGGCGCCCGGTCGGCCCGCACGTTCTACACGAGCCGTTCGGTGATGTGCCGCAGGCTAATGTGTTCGGCCACCAACTAGAAGTCGAAACCGACGGCACTTTCGAGCTGTACGTCGGCGGCCCCGAGCGCGGGCCGAACTGGCTCCCCACCACTGCGACTACCCGGAAGTTGTTCATTCGGCAGGGCTTTGACAGCTGGGATGAGCGGCCCGGACTGCTACGCATAGAGCGGGTCGACATGGCCGCACCGAAGCCCGTGCCCACGGCAGCTGCAATGGTCGAAGCGATGCGGTGGGCCGGCGATTTCGTCACCGGCCTGATGACCAGCTGGCCGGAGTTCCCGTACACCTACGGTGGTGTCGACAGCGAGCACCCGAATTGCTTTCCGGCGGTGGAGGCCACCAGCGGCGACGTCCAGCGCGGCCGCGTAGCGGCGAACATGTACTGGGAACTGGGTCCTGACGACGCTCTGATCGTCGAGTTCGACGCACACGACGGACTGTGGATGATCACCAATATGGGCGCGTTCTTCACCAGCATGGACTTCCTGTACCGTCCGGTCAGCTACACGCCGAGCCGTACGTCGGTGGACAGTGACGGCAAGGTCCGCCTGGTTCTCGCACATGACGATCCGGCCGTGCACAACTGGGTCGACACCCAGGGCTTCGAGCGCGGGAACCTCACCTACCGGCACATGCTCGAGGGTGCGCCCGCCGTGCTGTCCACCCGCCTGGTCGCTCGTGGCGAACTCGACGATGCGCTACCTCTGGATACCAATCGCATCACCGCATCTGAGCGCACTGCTCAGATGTGGGAACGGTTCACCGCGGTGCGCGCCAGGTTCCCGCTGTGATGTCGTCGCTACTTCCCGCGGTTCATCACGCGGTCGGCAGCGTCCCAATGCTCGTCGGACACCCACAGTTCGGCGAAGGCGTCGATGGCTTCGGCCGGTGTCACCCCGCCGATCACCTTCTTGATGCGGCCGGCCGGCCGGTTTGCCAACGACGTTGCCAGCGTGCGCAATTCGTCGTCGAACGAGTCTCGCGCCACGACGCGATCGATCAGCCCCCACCGTTCGGCCTCGCCGGCGGTGAGGAGCGTGCCGGAGCCGGCGAGCAGCAGGGCTTTGCTTTTGCCGACGAGTGCCGCCAACCGTTCGGCGCCGCCCCAGGCCGGCATGATTGCCAACGTCACCTGGTTGAAGCCGATCTTGATGTCGTCCGCGGCGATCCGGATGTCGGCGGCGACGGCGACTTCGGCCCCGCCGCCGAGCGCGTGCCCGTTGAGTGCGGCGATGACGGGGGCGGGGAAACCGGCAATGCGGTCGCAGATCGCGCGCATGCGGGCAGCCATCGCGGCGGCCTCCTCGGTGGTGCGCAGTGCGCTCAGTTCCTTGAGGTCGCCGCCGGACACGAATGCCCGGTCGCCGCCGCCGCGGATGACCAAGGCCTGCGCCCCGGCCGCCGCGTCGAGCGCCTCTTCGAGTTCACCCATGGTCGACAGGGCGATCGCGTTACGGGCATGCGGACGGTCGATGGTGAGGACCGCAAGGCCGTCGCTCGTCTCCAGATCGACCATGTTCACGTTCTCCAATTTCGGTATTGGCATTCTCAGTGACGGAGAATAGCATCGCCAAGCGGAGGTGCTGTAGTTGAGGAATATCCCGGTTGAGCTGAGCAAACGCTACATCGACGAGGGCTGGTGGACCCCGGATACTCTCGGTGAGCTGCTGGCCAGGGGACTGGCGGCCAACCCTGACACCGGGTTCTGGGTGCACTCCGCGGTGCGGCCGTTCAGCGGGACCTTCCACGACGTGGAGGTCCTGGCACGCCGGCTGGCGGCGGGGTTGCGGGCCCGCGGGGTGGGCCCGGGCGACGTGATCGCGTTCCAGCTGCCCAACTGGGTCGAGGCCGCGGTGACGTATTGGGCGAGCTCGTTCCTCGGTGCTGTCGTCGTGCCGATCGTGCACTTCTACGGTCGCAAGGAATTGACCCACATCATCGGTACGGCACGGCCGAAGGTGTTCATCACCACCGAGCACTTCGGACACATGACGTTCCAGCCGGACCTGTGCGCCGACGTGCCCATCGTTGGGCTGGTGGGGGACAACTTCGAAGACCTGCTGGCCGACGAGCCGATGGACGGCGAGTTGCACACCGATCCAGCCGGCCCGGCGCTGATCGCGTTCACCTCCGGAACTACCCGAGACCCGAAGGGCGTGATCCACAGCCATCAAACGCTGGGGTTCGAGACCCGCCAGCTGCTGGAGAACTACGCGCCCGACCGCGGCAGGCAGATCACCGCGACGCCCGTCGGTCACTTCATCGGCATGGTCGGGGCTTTCCTGATCCCGGTGCTCGAAGGCGCTCCTATCGACCTGACCGACGTCTGGGATCCCGGCCGGGTGCTGGAACTGATGGAGTCCGAAGGCATGTCGATCGGCGGTGGCCCACCGTACTTCGTCACCAGCCTGCTCGATCACCCCGAGTTCACCGACGCACACATGAGCCGGATCAAGCATGTCGGCCTCGGCGGCTCGACGGTGCCGATCGCGGTGACCCGTCGGCTCGCCGATCTGGGTGTGCACGTCTTCCGCTCGTACGGCAGCACCGAGCATCCGTCGATCACCGGGTCACGGCCGAGCGCGCCGGAGGACAAGCGGCTGTTCACCGATGGCGACGCGCGTCCCGGGGTGGAGGTTCGTCTGACCGACGAGGGCGAGATTCTCTCCCGAGGGCCGGATCTGTGCCTGGGCTACACCGATGACACGCTGACCGCCAAGGCTTTTGACGCTGACGGTTGGTACCACACCGGAGACATCGGCGTGCTTGACGAGGACGGCTACCTGACGATCACCGACCGCAAGGCCGACGTGATCATCCGCGGTGGCGAGAACATCAGCGCCCTCGAAGTCGAGGAGCTGCTGCTGAGTATGCCCGCCGTCGCCGAGGCGGTGGTGGTCTCCGCGCCGGATGCCCGTCTCGGTGAGCACACCGCCGCCGTGCTGCGCGTCAGGGAAGGCCACCAGATGCCGACGATGCAGGAGGTTCGCGCACACTTCGAGAGCTGCGGAGCCGCACGACAGAAGTGGCCCGAGGAATTGCACGAGGTGGCCGACTACCCCCGCACCGCCAGCGGCAAGGTGCAGAAGTATCTGGTGCGCAAGCACATTGCCGAAGCCCAGTAAGCGTTGACATCGCACTGGGAGCGAGCTTTTCGCCGAAGGCCCGCTCTCAGTGCGCTCTCAACGCCACGCCTCGTGGACTCGTCGCAGGATGTCGTACTTCCGGTGACCTGCCAGCACTCTGACGCGCCGCCAGCCGACCTGTGTGATGTACTCCGATCGGATCACGTCGCCGCCGTAGGTCTCGCGATCGAGGCGGTGTTGCTCGCCGTCGTATTCGACCGCGACCATGACATCGGGCCAGCCCATGTCGAGAAAGTAGTGCGAATACCCGTCGGCCCGGAGCACTGGAATCTGAGTCTTTGGGCGCGGAAATCCCGCGTCCATCAGCAGCAGTCGCAGCCAGGTTTCACGCGGCGACTGCGCGCCGGCGTCGACAAGGTCCAGCAGCTCAGGCACGCGACGCAGACCTTTGACGTGGGGATGACTATCGGCCACCGCGAGAACATCACCGACTCGGAAGTCGGTGGCCGCGGCCAGCGCGTCGAGCCGCTGGACAGCCTTGGCCGTGGGCCCGTGTCGCGCGAGGTCGAACGCGGTCCGCTCGATGCTGGTGACGGCCACACCGTGCCGCGACGTGATTTCCGCGTCGAACAACGTGTCTCGGCTGATCTGAACACCCGCCGGAGACTTGCGACCGGGCCAATTCACTTCGATGACGGCGTTGTCGTCCACCCACTTTGCGCCATGCAGTGCTGACGCGGCCGCACCCGAGATGACACCTTGGCGTCCGGACCACAACCACGTGGCCATGGTCCTGTCGCGGAGCGAAGGCGCACGCTTCGCGGTGTAGACGTCAGGCAGCACGCGTTGGTAGTGCGCCCGCAGGTCGTACTTCGTAACCCTGCCCGCCGCCAATGCCTCGCTGCCGATGAACACCTGCGCCATGGGTTGCACGGTGTCAAAGGGCGCACATGGACGTGTTCACCCATCCACAGGGCGTTGAGAGCGCACTCAGAGCGGAGATTTCGCGAAATCTTCGTCGTCGATGCGCTGTCAACGCGAAGGCGCGCCCGCTGCCGCCAGACCCGCGCGGTAGCCGAACACCATTGCCGGCCCCAGTGTTCCGCCGGCCCCACCGTAGGCGCGGCCCGTCACGCCGGCCATCGCGTTGCCCGCGGCGAACAGCCCGGGGATCGGCATGCCGTTGACGTGCAGCACTCGGCCGTCGCGGTCGGTGCGCGGGCCACCCTTGGTGCCCATGGCGCCGATGCCCACCGGCACGGCGTAGTACGGCGGGGTGTCCAGCGGGCCGAGGGTCTGCAACGCCGGGGTGGACGCCGAGTTGTCACCCCAGTACCCGTCGTATGCACTTGCGCCACGGCCGAATTCGGGGTCCACCTCGTCAGCGACGGCGGCGTTCCATGCGGCCAGGGTGGCGCCCAGCCCGTCGGCGTCGATGCCGGTCTTCTCCTCCAGTTCGGCCAGCGTCGCGGCCTTGTTGAACCAGTCGGGCGCCTCACCTCCGGGCTCGACACCCAGGAAGCCGTAGCGCTTCAGGTGCTGATCATCGAAGACGATCCACGCCGGATCGTTGACGTACCCCAGGCGCGGGTCGAGCTGATGGAACGGTCCGGACATCGAGTTGTATTCGCCGGCCTCGTTGAGGAAACGCTTCCCGAACCGGTTGACGATGATGCTGCGCGGCCGGGTGCGCTCGAGGCGCACACTGCGACTGCGCGGCCTGCCGCCGAGCGTGTCGCCGGGGATCTGAATGACCGGCACCCACCAGGCCTCGCCCATGTTCGCCAGGTCGGCGCCGTGCGCCATGGCCATCCGCAAACCGTCGCCGGTGTTGTTCGGCGGTGACACCGGTCCGCGCAACGGCCCCCGCAGATAGGCCTCGACCAGCCTCTGATCCCATTCGAATCCGCCGGTGCCGAGGATTACCCCTTTGTCGGCACGGACTCGAATCTCACGATCGCCCAGGGCGATCCGTACTCCGGTGATCGCCGACGCGGAGCCGGTCAGCTCGAGCGCGCGGGCCTCGGTGACCGGGGTGACGCCGAGATCCAGCAGGCCCTTGAGTAGGCCCGCGATCAACGCGGTACCGGCGACGCAGTAGTCGCCGTCCATATCGTCGACGGCGGCGTGGATGCGTGCCCGGGTCTCGGCGTCGATGCCGACGTTGCTGAAGTCGATGGGGAACGACGTGATGCGCGACGCCCAATCGTCCAGGGTGGCAAGGTCAAATGGCTTGGCGTTCAACGACCGTCCGCCACCTGGCTGACCACCCGGCAGTTCGGGCTTGTAGTCGGGGAAGCCCTCGGCGACCTCGAACTGCAGCGCGCTGTTGCCTTCGACAAAGTCCAGCATCGCCGGGCCGGTGCGCACAAAGGTTTCGACCAGTTCACGATCCATGAAGCCCAGCGATTGGGCCTCAAGGTATTTCAGCGCATCGTCGACGTTCAGCTCACCACCGGCCGCCCGGTCATGCGCGGGAATCCAGACGATTCCGCCGGACACCGCGGTCGTGCCCCCGACGCTGGGCGCCTTCTCGAACACCGCGACCGATGCGCCACTGACCGCTGCGGTCAGTGCAGCGGTCAGGCCGGCCGCGCCGGTACCGAGCACCACGACGTCGACTTCACGGTCCCACGTAGGTGGGCCAGACTGGCCGGAGTCCCAGGTGGTGTCCGCCATCGCTTCACTCCTCTTGCCGCACACTGGTATTGGCGTGTGCATTTACCGAACGTGGGTGTTCGTTGTTGTCACGCTAATGACGGCGATCGCACAGTGTCAAGCGCTCCATCCGGCAAAACCCCAGTTCAGCGGGGTGCTTAACTCAGAACGACCGAAAGGCGCTGCGCCGCTGCGATCGCCGACTCCCGCCCGCGCAGCACCACGTCTTCGCGGTGTGAGATCAGGTTGATGCACGTGTGCGGCGAGCCGGCCGGCCGGTGCACCGGCACCGCGAGACCGTAGGTGTTGGGCTCGACCTCCCCGTAGGTGATGATCCAGCCCTGCTCGCGCGCGCGGGTGACCAGCGGGCGTTCGCCGGGCCGCGCCGGCATGCTGGCCAGCAGTGCGATACCGGCCGCGCCGCGGTCGAGGGGATAGCGGCTGCCCTCGTGGAAGGACAGCTGATAGGACACCCGGGTCGGCACGATCACAGCGATCGCGACCTGCTGATCACCCTCGGCCACCAGTAACGACACCGTGGTGTCGAGCTCGTCGGCGAGGTCGCGCAGCGTCGGCATCGACAGCTCGCGGATGTTGTTGTCGAACGACGCGCCCAGGGCGGCGAGCCCGGCCGCGGCGCGGAATCGCCCGTCTTCGGCTTTGGCCACCATCCGGTACGACGCCAACGTGCTCAGCAGCCGGTAGGCGATGGTCCGGTGCACCCCGATGTGGTCGGCGACCTGCTGAATGGTCAGCCCGCCCTTGGCGGCCGCGACCAGCTGCAACGCGTGCAGTCCGCGGGCCAGGGTTTGCGACCCGGGCGCAGCGCTGATCGGGCTCTCGGTGGGTGTCTGCGTCATGTCGTCCCCGTGCGTGAGGTGCGAAAGCGGGCTCGAGTCACCCCGAAGTGCCTTGACAGACGGCACTCCGAGAGTGATGCTCTTAAACTATCGCACACCGTAGTTCAATAATTACACATACCGCTTACAAAAAGCGAGAATCCCATTATCACCGAGGATAGGGGCAGCTGGGTGCCGGAGTTCGAGAGCGTCTGGAGTGATCTGCAGGGCGTTGCGTTCTCGCAGGGTTATCTGGATGCAGGCGGAGTGCGCACCCGCTATCTGCATGCCGGCGATCCGGGTAAGCCGACCCTGGTGTTGCTCCATGGCTCGGGCGGCCACGCCGAGGCGTACGTCCGTAACATCGAGGCGCACGCCGAGCACTTCTCGACCTGGTCGATCGACATGCTGGGGCACGGCTACACCGACAAGCCCGGGCATCTGTTGGAGATCCCGCACTACGTCGATCACCTTGCCGCCGTCCTCGACACCATCGGCGCGCAGCGGGCGCACATCTCCGGTGAATCGCTGGGCGGCTGGGTTGCGTCGCGCTTCGCCGTCGACCATCCCGACCGGCTCGAGCGGTTGGTGCTCAACACCGCGGGCGGTTCGCAGGCCGACCCCGAGGTGATGAAGCGGATTGTCACGCTGTCGATGGCCGCCGCGGAGAACCCTAGCTGGGAAACCGTGCAGGCCAGGATCAAGTGGCTGATGGCGGACAAGTCCAAGGACTACGACGACATCGTCGCCAGCCGCCAGCGGGTGTACCGGCAGCCCGGGTTTGTCAACGCGATGCGCGACATCATGGCGTTGCAGGATCCGGATATCCGGCAGCGAAACCTGATGAGCCCCAGCGACTACGGCGCTATCACCGCGCCGACGCTGGTGCTGTGGACCAGTGACGACCCGACCGCCGACACGACGGAGGGCCGCCGGATCTCGGAGATGATCCCGGGTGCGCGCTTCGAGGTCATGCAAGGCTGCGGGCACTGGCCGCAATACGAGGACCCCAAGACGTTCAACCGCCTGCACATCGACTTCCTGATGGGCCGGTGAGTATGGAGTTCGACGTCGTCGTGGTGGGAGCCGGGCCAGTTGGACTGACGCTGGCCAATATCCTTGGCCTGCAGGGGGTCCGGACACTGGTCGTCGACGAGCGGGACGCGCTCATCGACTATCCGCGCGGAGTGGGCCTCGACGATGAAGCCCTGCGCACCTTTCAGGCGATCGGCCTGGTGGACGCCGTCCTGCCGCATACCGTGCCCAACCAGATCTTGCGGTTTTACGACGGCAAGCGGAGATTGCTCGCCGAGATGGCACCGCCCGACGCGCGGTTCGGCTGGCCCAAGCGCAACGGCTTCGTGCAGCCGCTGGTCGACGCCGAGTTGTACAAGGGGCTCAGCCGGTTCGACAATGTGGAAGTGGCGTGGGGTCATCCCATGACCTCGATCACCGAGACCGCCGATGGAGTCGTCGTCGAGTTGTCTCCGGCCGATTCCCAGCCCCGAAAGGTCAGCGCCCGCTACGTCGTCGGCTGCGACGGCGGCCGTAGCGCCACCCGTCGCCTGATGGGGGTGTCCTTCGACGGCACGACGTCCTCGACCCGCTGGCTGGTGGTGGACATCGCCAACGACCCACTCGGACATCCCAACAGCGAGGTCGGCGCCGACCCGGTCCGGCCCTACGTCTCGATCGCCATCGCCCACGGCATCCGGCGCTTCGAGTTCCTGATCCACGGCCACGAGACCGACGAGCAGGCCGAGGATCCCGCGTTCGTGGCGCAGATGCTCTCCCGGCTGGTGCCTTACCCGGACAGGTGCGACATCATCCGACGCCGCCTGTACACCCACCACTCGCGAATCGCGAGCTCATTCCGCAAGGGCCGCATTCTGATCGCCGGGGATGCCGCCCACCTCATGCCGGTGTGGCAGGGGCAGGGCTACAACAGTGGCATCCGTGATGCCGCCAACCTCGGCTGGAAGCTGGCGGCCGTGGTCAAGGGACGGGCCCGCGATGCGCTGCTGGACAGCTACGACGTCGAGCGCCGCAAGCACGCCCGCGCAATGATCGACCTTTCGACCACAGTGGGAAAGGTCATCTCACCGACCAACTCGCGTGTCGCCGCCGCCCGAGATGTGGTCGTTCGGGCCGCATCGCTGGTCCCGACGTTGAAGCGCTATGTACTGGAGATGCGGTTCAAGCCGATGCCGCGCTACGACCACGGTGCGGTGGTGCACAGCGAGCCACGGTCACCGTCGTCCGCGGTGGGCACCCTGTTCATCCAGCCACGGGTGGACACCCGGGACAACCAGAACGTCCTGCTCGACGACGTCATAGGCCCGTGGTTCGCGTTCGTGTGCTGGAGTAACAATCCCCGGCAACTGTTGGGGGAGAAAGACTTCGCCGCATGGAAATCGCTGGGTGCGGTCTTCGTTGCGCTGCGCCCGATCACCCAGTTGCACTGGACCGGACACGACGACCCCGACGTCATCGTTGTCGGGGACCGCACCGGCGCGCTCAAGGCGTGGTTCGACACGCACGAAGAGTCGGTGATGTTCCTGCGGCCGGACCGCTGCATCGCCGGCGCCTGCATCGCCCAACGCACACCGGAATTGAGCACGGCCCTGCTCGACACACTCACCTTGACCCCGGGAGGAGGCACCGATGCCACTGGCGCTCTGCTGTATGTCACACAGCCCGCTGCTGAATCTTCCCGGCCCGTCGGCGGAACTGCTTGACGACATCACCACCCGGCTGGCCGAAACACGGCAATTCGTCGCGGAATTCGACCCCGAGCTCGTGGTGATCTTCTCGCCGGACCACTACAACGGTTTCTTCTACCGGCTGATGCCGCCGTTCTGCATCGGCACGGCCGCCGCCGGCGTCGGCGATTACGGCACGTATGCCGGACCGCTGAACGTGCCGGCCGCGCTCGCCAATGAGATGGCGGCCGCGGTGTGGGACGCCGGCGTCGACGTATCCCTGTCGTCGGCAATGGACGTCGACCACGGGACGGTTCAGCCGCTCGAGGTGTTGTTCGGGGATGCCGCAACGAGGCCGGTGATTCCGGTGTTCATCAACTCGGTCGCCACCCCGTTGGGCCCGCTCAAGCGCACCCGCGCGCTGGGTGCCGCCATCGGTGAATACCTGGGCACCCTGGATAAACGGGTACTGGTCGTCGGATCCGGTGGGCTGTCGCATGATCCACCGGTGCCCACCCTGGCGACCGCGCCACCGGCCGCCCTGGAGCGCATCGTCGGCGGGGCGCCGATGTCACCGGAGGGGCGAGCTGCACGGCAGGACGCCGTGATCGCCGCGGCACACGAATTCGCCCACGGGGACAGCCCGTTGCAGCCGTTGAACCCGGACTGGGACCGTGCCCTGCTCGATCTTATCGACACCAACCGGCTGGCCGAGGTCGACGGTTGGACCAACGACTGGATCGCCCGTGAAGCCGGCAACTCCGCACACGAGATCCGAACCTGGGTGGCGGCATTCGCCGCGCTGGCATCCCAGGGTGATTATCAGACGCAGCAGCGCTACTATCGCGCTGCTCCAGAGTTGATCGCGGGATTCGCGATCCGGACGGCGGTACCCGCATGAGCGACGCTTGCGGAGCGAATCAACAGCAGATGAGCGACAACCACTTCGATCATTCGGTCGACGTTCTCGTCATCGGTTCCGGCGCCGGCGGGATGACCGCGGCGCTACGCGCTGATGCGTTGGGGCTCGACACCCTGATCGTGGAGAAGTCGCCCAAATTCGGCGGATCCTCGGCACTGTCCGGCGGCGGCATCTGGGTACCCGGGGCACCGTCGCAGCGCAAAGCCGGCTACTACCCGGATCCCGACGAAGTGTTCACCTATCTCAAGACCATCACCGGCGGTCTGGTCAGTGACGAACGGCTGCGCGCCTACGTCGACAATGCCCCCGACATGATGGAGTTCCTCGAAAACTCCAGTGACTGGGTTGAATTCGTCTGGAAGCCGGGGTACGCCGACTACTACCCCGAACTGCCGGGTGGATCCGAGCGGGGCAGCACCATCAACGTGCCCGAGATCGACCTGCGCAAGCTCGGCGACGAGGAGTCGAACCTTCTCGCGCCACTGGCGTTGGCTCCCAAGGGAATCTGGTTCGCTCCCAAGGACCTGCGGCTGTTCTACCAGGTCCGGCAGAACTGGCGCGGCAAGGCCGTGCTGCTCAAGCTGATCTGGCGGATGTTCCGGGCCCGGGTATTCGGAGATCGGATGGCGGCCATCGGGCAATCCCTGATGGCGAGGATGCGTCTTGCGCTCAAAGAGAAGGACATCCCGCTGTGGCTGTCGGCGCCGATGACCGAGCTGATCACCGACCTCGACGGAAACGTCGTGGGGGCCGTGGTGGAGCGGGCAGGCAAGCCCGTGCGCATCGCGGCGCGGCGCGGCGTGGTGGTGGCCTCGGGCGGATTCGATCACGACATGGACTGGCGCCGTGAACATCTCCCGGTGCTGGAAAAGGACTGGAGCTTCGGCAATCCCGTGGCCACCGGTGACGGTATCCGGGCGGGGGAGAAGGTGGGGGCCGCTACCGATCTGCTCGACGAGGCGTGGTGGTTCCCGGCCATGTGCTGGCCGGACGGCCGCCTGCAGTTCATGCTGAACGAGCGCATGATGCCGGCGCAGTTCGTGGTCAACGGCGCCGGGAAGCGGTTCATCAACGAGGCCGCGCCGTATATGGATTTTGCGCACGCGATGATCGAGGGTCAGCGCAGCGGCGTGCAACACATCCCGTGCTGGCTCATTACCGACATCGCGTCGTTCCACCGGTACGTGGTCGGCGGTCACCTGCCGATTCCGAAGGTTCCGTTCGCGCCGGTACCCACCGGCCGCAAGATCCCGCAGGCGTGGTTGGACTCCGGAATCGTCAAGACCGCTGATACATTCGGCGAGCTGGCGACCAAGATCGGAGTGCCCGCGCATACATTGCAGCGCACCGCAGACCGGTTCAACGAGCTCGCGCGCAGGGGCCACGACGACGATTTCAATCGCGGCGACAGCGCATACGACAACTATTACGGCGATCCCAC
The DNA here is from genome assembly GCF_000559085.1 of Mycolicibacterium aromaticivorans JS19b1 = JCM 16368. NCBI lineage: Bacteria > Bacillati > Actinomycetota > Actinomycetes > Mycobacteriales > Mycobacteriaceae > Mycobacterium > Mycolicibacterium aromaticivorans. The sequence goes on from NZ_JALN02000001.1 coordinate 4,257,546, forward strand.
GCTGGCCAACCCCAACCTGGCCCCGCTGGGCAAGGCGCCGTATCTCGCGTTCCAGATCATCCTCGGCGACCTCGGCACCTCGGGCGGCCTGCTCACCGACGAGCACGCCAGGGTGCTGCGCGAGGACGGCAGCGCCATCGGTGGTCTCTACGCGACCGGAAACGCCTCGGCCGCCGTGATGGGCCGCAGCTACGCCGGCGCCGGAGCCACCATCGGACCCGCTATGACGTTCGGATACGTCGCAGCAGAACACATCTCCCACAATTCCAATCGAGAGGTAACCGCATGAAGATCTCGCTGTTCTACGAGTTTCCGCTACCGCGGCCGTGGTCCGAGGACGACGAGCACCAGTTGTTCCAGCATGGCCTCGACGAGGTGGAGCTCGCAGACAAGGCCGGCTTCTCCACCGTGTGGCTCACCGAGCACCACTTCCTGGAGGAGTACTGCCACTCCACCGCCCCGGAGATGTTCCTGGCGGCAGCCAGCCAGCGCACCAAGAACATTCGGCTCGGCTTCGGCGTCATGCACCTGCCGCCGCCGATCAACCATCCGGCACGCATCGCCGAGCGGGTCGCGACCTTGGACCACTTGTCGAACGGTCGTGTCGAATTCGGCACCGGCGAGGGCTCGTCGGTCGCCGAGCTGGGTGGCTTCGATATCGACCCCGCCGACAAGCGCACCATGTGGGAAGAAGCGCTCGAGGTCTCGATCCGCTGTATGACCGAGGCGCCGTTCACCGGTTTCAAGGGTGAGCACGTCCAGATGCCGGCCCGCAACGTCGTCCCGAAGCCGCTGCAGAGCCCGCACCCGCCGGTATGGGTGGCCTGCACCCGTCCGTCGTCGGTCCAGATGGCCGCCCAGAAGGCCATCGGCGCACTGAGTTTCGCCTACACCGGCCCGGAGGCGCTCAAGGAGCGGGTGGACGGCTACTACAAGGAGTTCGAGGAGCAGGGCACGCCCGTCACCCCGGCGATCAATCCGAACCTGCTCGCGATCGGCGGCGACCTGTCGATGATGGTGGCCAAGACCGACGAGGAGGCGCTCAAGCGGATCGGGATCGGCGGCGGCTTCTTCTCGTTCGGCATCATGCACTACTACATCAACGGCATGCACACGCCCGGCCGCACCGGGGTGTGGGAGCTGTACCAGAACGCGGTGAAGGATGACCCGACGCTGGCGTACGGCCCGGGCCGCGGGGCAATCGGTTCCCCCGATACGGTGCGCGAGTTCTTGCGAGGCTACGAGGCCAGCGGCGTCGACGAGATCATCCTGCTGCTCAACCCGCGCAGCCACGAGGGCACGATGGAGTCCATCGAGATCATGGGCAAGGAGATCTTGCCCGAGTTCATCGAACGCGACGAGAAGGCGGTCAAGGACAAGGCCGAGCGCCTGGCGCCGGTGATCGACAAGGTCGAGGCCCGCCGCCAGCCGTCGGAGGCTCCGCTGTTCGACGAGACCTACGCCTTCGGCGGGCTGCCGACCGGCCGGGGCGGAAAGTTCACCGCAGGTGAGATTCCCGAGGCGATGGCTGAGATCAACGAAGGCCGCGTCAAGGCCGCACAGTTGGAGAAGGAGAAGCGAGGGGCCCAGTAGGCCGCGAAACATATGGCCCACATCGATGATCTGCTGCGGTACGACGGCCGCCGGGCGGTCGTCACCGGCTGCGCGTCAGGAATCGGCGCGCAGCTGTGCGATCAGCTCACTGACCTGGGCGCCGAGGTGGTCGGCCTCGATGTGCGCCGTCCGGCGAGCGGGGTCAACGAGTTCGTCGAGATCGATCTGGCCGACGCAGGCTCGATCGACAGGGCGGTGGACGCGGTCGGCGGCCCCGTGGACGCCCTGTTCAACGTGGCCGGGGTGTCATCGGGGATCGGTAACCCCGTGCTGGTCGTGACGATCAACTTCCTGGGGACCCGCCACCTCACCGAGGCGCTGCTTCCGCAGCTGGCAGCCGGCGCGTCAATCGTTTGCGTGTCGTCGCTGGCCGCCGCGAACTACCGTGAGAATCTGCCGCAGGCGGCCGGCCTGTTGGAGACGGGGTCGATGGCAGCAGGTATCGAGTGGTGCCACGACAATCCCGACGCGCTGGCCGACGGCGGTTACCGGCTGTCCAAGGAGGCGATCATCGGCTACGCGATCACCAATGCCGTGGCGCTGGGCGCCAAGGGCATCCGGATCAATTGCAGCGGACCGGGTGTCACCGAGACCCCGATCCTCGATCAGCTGCGGTCGGCTTACGGGCAGGAACGGCTCGACGACATCCCCAAGCCCCTGGGCCGGGTGTCGAACCCGACCGAGCAGGCGGCGGTGCTGGCGTTCCTGGGCAGCCGGGCGGCCGGCTACATCACCGGTCAGGTCATCTGGGCCGACGGCGGCAACATCGCGGCCCGCCAGGCCGCCGACTACGAGAGGGGATGACCGGCGTGGACAGTATGAGCGATTTCCGTCGGGTTGCCGATGACGTCCGTAACTGGGGACGGTGGGGCGACGACGACGAGCTCGGCACCCTGAACTTCATCACTCCGGAGAAGATCGCGCAGGCGGCCGCAGCCGTCAAGCACGGCAGGGTATTTCCGCTCGGCGTCGACTTCGGGTCGTCCGGCCCGCAGGGGGCGTTCCAGTACCGGCAGAACCCCACTCATGTGATGACGATCGACGGCGGCGACGCCAATACATTGCTGGAGTACGGGCCCTCGTGGCTGCGAAATCCGGCGGCTGTCCAGTTGAGCGGGTATTCCACGGCTGGGCCGATGCGATTCAACGACGACATGATCATCATGCCGCTGCAGGCTGCCACGCAGTGGGATGCGCTGTCGCACGTGTACTACGAGGACAAGCTGTACAACGGCTTTCCCGCGGATTCGGTGACCAGTCTCGGCGCGTACTACCTGGGCATCGACAAGGTCGCCGGCTTGGGCATCACCTCCCGCGGTGTGCTGCTGGACATCGTCACGCTGCGCGGGGTTCCCACGTTCTGTGAGCTCGGCGAGCCGATCACGCCGGCCGAACTCGACGAGGCGGCCCGCAGGCAGGGCGTCACGATCGAACCAGGCGATATCGTGCTGATCCGAACAGGTTGGTGGGCGCGCTTTTTGGAGACCGGTGACGGGCAGGAACCCGGGGCGGGACTGGACTGGACGTGCGCGTCGTGGATGGCCGATCATCAGGTCGCCGCGGTGGCGGCCGACAACCTGATGGTGGAGAACCCGGCGTCCGGTGTCGACGGCGCCATCCTGCCGATGCACATGTTGTGCCTGCGGGATATGGGCTTGATGCTGGGCGAGTACTGGAATCTCACCGAACTGGCCGCCGATTGCGCGGCCGACGGACGCTACGAATTCCAGCTCGTCGCGCCGCCGCTGAGCGTCACCGGCGCTGTCGGATCACCCGTCAACCCGATCGCGATCAAGTGAGCATTCAGCATCGGACCCTCGCCGTCGACGGGCTGGTCACCCACTTCCTCGAGGCGGGGGAGGGCGAGCCGGTCATACTCCTGCACGGCGGCGAGTTCGGGGTGAGCGCCGAAATCGCCTGGGAAAGACTGATTCCCGAGCTCTCCCGGCGCTACCGGGTGTTGGCCCCGGACATGCTGGGTTTCGGTGAGTCGGCGAAGGTCGTCGACTTCACCGATGGCCGGGGTATGCGAATCCGGCACATCGCCCGGTTCTGCGCTCTGCTGGGCATCGACTCGGCGCACTTCGTCGGCAACTCGATGGGTGCCATCAACCTGTTGGTGGACATGACCTCGGCGTCGCCGGTGCTGCCGGTGCGCACCGCGGTCACGATCTGCGGCGGCGGTGAGATCCAGAAGAACCGGCACACCACGGCGTTGTATGAATACGACGCGACATTCGAGGCCATGCGGACGATCGTGGAGGCGTTGTTCTTCGACGCGTCGTACCCCGTCGACGAGGATTATGTGCGACGACGCTACGAGTCGAGCGTGGTCCCCGGAGCCTGGGAGTCGCTGGCGGCAGCCAGATTTCGGCGACCGGGAGTGGAGGCGCCGGCCACGCCGTCCAGTAAACGCGCCTACGAGCGCATCGCGGTGCCGGTACTGGTCGTGGAAGGGGCCGGCGACAAGTTGTTGCCCTCAGGGTGGGCCGCCGAGATCGCCGGGCAGATCACTGCGGGCCGTTCGGCGGTGATCGATGATGCCGGGCACTGCCCGCAGATCGAGCAGCCCGAGGCACTCGCCGAATTGCTGCTCGGGTTCTTCGCCGAGGTGTAGTCGCCGAAATCGACGTTGCGCAGCGTTCTACTCGCACCTCTCCGGCGAAACGTCGGTTTGGGCGAGGAAGAGGAAAGGGTCAGGGCCTGACCCGCTCCACACCCACAAACGCCGAACTCAATGCCGGCGTCTGCGACAGCGGATCGACGGGGGAGCCGTCGACGAGCAGGTTGCGGTTGACGCCGAATGACATCGGCTCGGCACCGCCGCGCGGGTCGAACACCCGCGAGCCCCAGCCGTGGTCAACGATCACGACGCCGGGTCGGGGCTTATCGCTGAGCACGGCGGTGAGTTCGATCGAACCGATGTCGGAGAACACCCTGACCCGGTCCCCGTCCGCGACGCCCAGCGCGGCCGCATCGTCCGGGTTGATCACCGCGTGGTTGTCCTTGCCCGACGGGTGCAGGCCGTCAATGTCGTTGAGCCACGAGTTCATCGAGTGCCGGCGCCGGCTGTTCGCCAGCTGGAACGGACGCTCGGCCGGTGCCACCGGATGTGGTTCGGCGAGCAATTCGTGGGTGCGTGCCACGAACTCTGCGGGCGCAACGCGAATCTTCTTGTCCTCGGTGCGCAACGCCTTTCGCAGGTGGCCGAATTCGCGCTTGCCGAACACCCAGCCGTGCGGATGCGCCATAACAGCGCGCCAGCTGATCCCGCGACTCGATGCGATGATCATCCGGTCGATCCAGTGCGGTCCGAATGCCAGTGACGGCCTGCGGGTCACCCTCGCCAGCGCCCGCGTCGCTTTCACGAACCCGTTCACACCCCGGATCCCGAGAAAGGGCCGTTTCATCGCCAGCGTGAGATCCAGGAAGAGCCGCCACTCCTCGCGAGCGTCATCTGGTGGGTCGACGGCCCGCCGCCCGTAGTGGACGTAGGGCTCGTCGTGCAGGCCGCTGGTGAGGGCCAGCAGATCGTCCCGCTCCAGCCAGTGCGCCGCCGGCAGCAGCCAGTGCGCGTGCCGGTGGCTTTCGCGCTGCAGAAAGTCGATCACGACCAACAAATCAAGCTGCTCCAGCGCGGCATCCAGGCGCGCGCCGTCCGGTCCGGAGATGACGGGGTTGCCCGCATTGATCACCATCGCGCGGATCTGCCCCGCCCCGGAAGTGGTGATTTCGCCGGGCAATTCGTCGAGTCCGTGATGACCGGCCACCATGGGCCGGCCCTGCACCCGGCTGAGGTGGTCCACCGGCTTGGCGAACGCCGCCAACTTCAGTGCGTCGACGTACCCACGCTCGAAGCGCCGCCCACCGGGCCGGTCCATCCGCCCGGTGATGACGTTGAGGACATGCCCCAGCCACTCGCCGATGGTCCCGGACACATGGAGTGACACCCCGGTGCGGGTGATCGCCATGGCGCCCGGCGCGGCGGCGAAATCTCGTGCCAACGTCTCGATCTCGGCGCGGGGGATACCGCAGCGCGTAGCCAGGTCGTCGAGGTCGGCGTCGGCGGCCAGCGCGCGCAGTGCGGCCATCCCCATGGCGAGGTCGCGGCAGTCGTCACGGTGCTCGAGGCCATCGTCGAGGATCACCTTCACCATGGCGAGTAGCAGCGCCCAGTCCTGGCCGGGGCGGACAGCCAGATGAGTGTCAGCCTTCTCAGCGCTCTCGGTGCGGACCGGGTCCACCACCACGATCCTGGCGCCCTGCCGCTGCCGTGCCAGCGCCCGTTTCCAGCCGCCCGGCACCGTCTCCACCCAATTCCAGGCGCTCACAGCGGGATTGGCGCCCACCAGTAGGAAGAAGTCGCAGTTGTCGATATCGGAGACGGGAACGAACAGTTGCGACCCATACATGGCCTGCGCCACGACGTGCAACGCGTTCTGATCGACCGAGCCGACGTAGTAGCGGTTCTGGCTGCCGATGGCGTCCAGCCAGCCGGTCATGAACAACAGGTTCGACGACGAGAAGCCGGACGGGTTGCCGGTGTAGGTGGCGACGGCATCCGGTCCGCCTGCGGAGATGATCGCCGACATCCGCACGGAGATGTCGGCGACCGCATCCTCCCACGTCGCCTCGACGTAACCGTCGCCCACCCGCCGCATCGGACGGGTGATGCGGCGCGGATGTTCGACCAACTGGGCGGCGGTGCGGCCCTTGGCGCAGAAGTCGGCCCAACTGTGCGGATTCTGTTTGTCCGCAGAGATTTTCACCACCCGACCCGCCTCGACGGTGACCTCGACACCGCACGAGGCAAGGCAGTACCGGCAGAACGTATGGACGGTCTGCGGCGGTGTGGGGGTTACTTCAAACAACTGCCGCCGTCGACGGGCAGTGTGACGCCGGTGATGTAGCGGGCTTCGTCGGAGGCCAGGAACAGCACCGCGTTGGCGATGTCCTCGGGCTCCACCCAGCCGATCGGCAGGGTGTGCATCAGCTGCCCGACCACCTTCATGTCCTCCGGGCCCGGGTTCTCCAGGTCGGGACGGAACAACTTCATCGTGCCCTCGTTCATGAACAGCGGGGTGTTGACGTTCGTCGGGTGTACCGAGTTGACCCGGATGTTCTGCGCTCCCAGCTCGACGGCGAACGTGCGCATCAGGCCGACCACGCCATGCTTGGCGGCGACATAGTGCCCGGTGTGCGGGTAGGCCTTGAGTCCGCCGACGGAGCTGGTCAGGATGATCGATCCACCGCGACCGCCTTCGAGGATGTGCGGCACACCGGCTTTCACCGTCTTCCAGACGCCGCCGAGGTTGATGTCGATCATCGCGGTCCAGTCGGTCTCGCTGGTCTTGTCCAGCGTCTGGCCGCCGTTGCCGATGCCGGCGTTCGCCACGATGATGTCGAGGCGGCCGAGGGCGTCTACCCCCGCGTCGACTGCGTTCTTGAGCGCGTCGTAGTCGCGGACGTCGACTTCGGCGGTGTAGATCTGCCGGTTGTGACCCTTGACCAGATCAGCGGTCTCGGCCAGGTCCTCCGGCGTCGACGCGGCGATCAGGTCGACGGTGTCGATCTTCTTGCAGATGTCGACCGCGATGATGTCGGCGCCTTCCGATGCCAGCCGCACGGCGTGCGCGCGGCCTTGCCCGCGAGCCGCGCCGGTGACGAACGCGACTTTGCCTTCTACCCGTCCTGCCATGGTTGTTCAGTCCTCTGTGTCGTAGTGATGGATCTCAGGAGACGATCGTGGGCATGGCGGCCCAACCGCGGACCGCGGCCGTCTCTGACTTGATTGCGTTCGGCCAGTCGACGTCCCACTCGGGAAAGCGCTTGAGAATCTCCTCGAGCGCGATGCGGCCCTCCATCCGGGCCAGCGCATTGCCCATGCAGAAGTGGGTCCCACCACCGAACGTCATGTGGGACTTCAGTTCCCGGTGGATGTCGAAGACCTCGCCGTCCGGTGCGAAGCGACGGTGGTCACGGTTGGCCGCACCGAGCAGCAACAGCATTGCCGAACCTTCCGGGACGGTCTGCCCGTAGTACTCGACGTCACGGGTGACGTAACGGGCCAGCTGCAGTGCCGGGGGCTCCCACCGGAGGATCTCCTCGATCGCCTGCGGGATCAGCGCCGGATTCTCGGCCAGCTCGCGGCGCTGATCGGGGTATTCAGCCAGGGTTTTTCCGGCCCAGCCGATCAGCCGGGTGGTGGTCTCGGAACCGGCGGTCGCGATGACCGTCAAGTACAGCAGCAGTTCCTCGCGATGCAACCGCCGAACAGTGCCGGTCTCGTCGGTGAACTCGGCATTGAGCAGGTCGGTCATGATGTCATCGGACGGATGATCGCGCCGGTAGTCGATGAACTCGGCGAACACCTCGCCGGTGGCCAGGAGATCGACTTCCTTCTTCTGCAGGGTCGCCTCCCCGTGATCGGTGATCGCGCGCTGCCGATCCTCCGGAATGCCGAGGAGCATGCCGATCACCCGCATCGGCATCTGCTCGCCGAGGTCGTTGACGAAGTCGAACCGGCCCGTACCGACCAGCGGATCCAGGCAGCGGGTGGTGAATTCGCGGATCTGCGGTTCCAGCGCGGCAACTTTGCGCGGCGTGAACACCCGCGACAGCAGATTTCGGTGGATGTTGTGGATCGGCGGATCCTCGAAAATCAAAGTCCCTGGCGGAATTTCCATGCCGGACTTGATGATTTCCAGCAAGGCGCCGCGCCCGGAGATGAAGGTCTCGTGGTCGATGACGGCCTTGTTGACGTCGTCGTAGCGGCTCAGCGCATAGAAGTCGAGATCCGGGTTGTAGTACAACGGCGCCTCTTCGCGTATCCGCGCAAAGACCGGAAACGGGTCGATGTTGAGGTCGACGTCATAGGGGTCGTAGTGAAGATCTCTGTCGGCACTGACTGTCACCGGAATGTCCTCCCATGGGCCTCGGTGAGAGCAACTGTTGCAGTTGCGTTGAAAAAGTGTCAATCCCATGTGCGGTTTGCGTCAGCTTTGCTGGCCAAGTGAGAGAACATCGTTCTCATCCCGCTCGCTTAGCGGGGCTGAGTGTTTGATCGGCCGGGGTGGCGACGGGTTCAATGGGGGAGTGACGCACCGACGCCCACACCTGACGGCCCGGCGGTGACTCTTGTTGCCGGCGTGGACTCGTCCACCCAGTCGTGCAAGGTCCTGATCTGTGATGCCGCCACTGGTGCGGTCGTGCGGTCGGCGACCACCCCGCATCCCCCGGGCACCGAGGTCGACCCCGAGCTCTGGTGGGATGCGCTCCAGCGCAGCATCGCCGACGCCGGTGGCATCGACGACGTGGCCGCGGTGTCGGTCGGTGGCCAGCAACACGGCCTGGTCTGCCTCGACCGGCGTGGCGCGGTGGTGCGGCCCGCCTTGCTGTGGAACGACACCCGCTCCGGTACGGCCGCCGCCGAACTGGTGACAGAACTGGGCGGAGCTGCCTGGTGGGCCGATCAGATCGGCGTCGTGCCGGTCGCTGCGATCACCGTCACCAAGCTTCGCTGGCTGGCCGACCACGAACCGGGCAACGCCGACTCGACCGCCGCGGTGTGTCTCCCACACGATTGGCTGACCTGGCGACTGCGCGGTACCACCGACATCGGTGAGTTGTGCACCGACCGCAGTGACGCCAGCGGCACCGGCTACTACTCGGCGGCGACCGGTGGGTATCGAGACGATGTGCTCACCACCGCCATGCGCGGCCGCCGGCCGGCACTGCCACGGGTCCTGGGTCCGCACGAGCCTGCTGGCCAGACCGCCACCGGCGCGGTGTTGGGGCCTGGCGCCGGGGACAACGCCGCCGCCGCATTGGGGCTCGGCGCCGGCGTCGGTGACTGCGTCGTCTCGTTGGGCACCTCCGGAGTGGTCAGCGCCGTGAGTGAAGCGCCGCCGCGTGACTCACACGGGCTGGTTGCCGGCTTCGCCGACGCGACGGGCCGGTATCTACCGCTGGTGTGCACTCTCAACGGCGCACCGGTGCTGGCCGCGGTCGCGGAAATGCTGGGGGTGACCCTCGAGGACTTCTCCCGCCTGGCGCTCAGTGCGCCTGCCGGTGCCGACGGCCTGATCTGGGTGCCCTACTTCGACGGCGAACGCTCACCGAATCTGCCCGCCGCCTCCGGTGCGCTGCACGGTGTGACCAGTCGTAATCTGTTGCCGGCCAACATTGCCCGAGCTGCCGTCGAAGGATTACTCGCCTCGATGCGATTCTGTCTGGACAAGATCGCCGAGCAGGGAGTCGGCACCGAACGGGTGATGATCGTCGGCGGCGGGGTGCGCTCCGAAGCGGTCCGGCGGATCGCGCCGGCCGTGCTGTCCATGGCGGTCGCGGTGCCTGAACCGGCCGAGTACGTCGCCCTCGGTGCCGCCCGTCAGGCGGCGTGGACGCTGAACGGCGGCGACTGCCCGGCGTGGTCGTCGGTCCGGTCCGTGGTCTATGAGGCCGAGCCGACTCCAACGGTGATGGAGCGCTATCAGGATGCCTGCCTGCTGACGCTGGGCCGCGATAGATAGCGCCGCACGGTGCGCCCTCGCACACCGGAGAGGATCTCGTAGTCGATCGTGCCCGCCGCGCGTGCCCAGTCCGCGGCCGTCTGCTCGCCGGTGATGCCCGACCCGAACAACACCGCCCGGTCACCCTCGGTCACGTCGGTTCTGTCAGCGCCGAGGTCGACGACGAACTGGTCCATACAGACTCGTCCCGCACTGGGGAATCGTCGCCCGTTGATCATGACCGCGAACCCGTCCGACAGCACCCGAGGGACACCATCCGCGTAGCCACAGGCCACCACCGCGATCGTGGTGTCGCGCGGCGCGATCCACGTGTGGTTGTACGAAACGCCCTGTCCTGCCGAGATCTTCTTGACGAGCGCGATCTCGGCCGTCAGCGTCATCGCCGGTTCGAGACCGAAATGGCCGAGCTGTGGAACGGGGGTGCGCCCGTAGATGGCGATTCCGGCGCGGACCAGATCGCGGGACAGGTCCGGGCGAGTCAGTGCGGCAGCCGAATTCGACACGTGCACCACCTGCGCGGGTGTGCCCGCCCGGCGCAGATCTGCCACGCAGTCATCCAGATGTGCCGCCTGCCGAGTATTCAGCGGGTGGTCCGGTTCATCGCCTCTGGCAAGGTGTGTCATCGCGGTCCGCATCACCACCGATCCGGATGCCGCAGATGTGGCGATTGCGTCGCACAGCTGCGGCCACTCCGGCAGCGCGGCGCCGCCGCGTCCGAGACCGGTGTCGACCTTCACCCCGATCGTCGCGGCGGCGCCCACGGATTCGGCTGCCGCCACCACCGCCGACAACTGATTGACCGAGGACACCACCACTTCCACGTCCGCGGCGATCGCGGCGGCGAAATCGGTTGTGGGCGTGTGGAGCCAGGCCACGATTGGGGCGGACACCCCACCGCGGCGCAGCGCCAGGGCCTCGTCGACCGTGGCAACCCCGATCTCGGCCGCACCGGCCGCCAGCGCCGCGCGCGCGACCTGGGTGGCGCCGTGTCCATAGCCGTCGGCTTTCACCACGGCCATCACACCGGACCGCGCACGGTCGCCCACCACGTGCACGTTGTTGGCGATCGCGCCCAGGTCGACGACGGCCTCGACGGCCGCCACGTCAGTAGTCGATGGCTTCGATGAGCGGCGACGGCTCGTCCATCAACGCCCAGAAGCGATCCCGGATCGCCACCGTGATTGGGCCTGGTCGGCCGTCGCCGAATGCCTCGCCGTCCAGTGAGACGATCGGCGTCACGCCGCCCGCGGTGGTCACCGCCATCAGCTCGTCGGCATCGTAGAGTTCGCGGCTGGTCACGTCGCACAAGGTCGCTTCGATGCCGATGGCGTCGGCGATCTCGAAGACCGTCTTGCGGGTGATCCCGGGCAGCGCGTTGCGCGACGGGGAGAACAGCTTGCCGTCCTTGACGATCACGACGTTGAAGCCCGGCCCCTCGGCCACACAGTTGTCGGCGTCCAACAGGATTGCGGTGCGCGCGCCGCGGTCCTTGGCCTCGAAGCTGGCCGCGGTCAGATCACCCCACTGGTAGTTCTTGATGGTCGGATCCACGGTGTTGCGGCCGGCTCGCCGGACGTGGCGCGGCACGATCGCGGTGGTGCCGAAGATCTGTTCCTCGGGCGGAAATGCCCAGAGGTAGGGGATCGCGTAGATGTAGACCTGATGGTTGAGTTTGGACAAGTCTTTCTCACCCTTGCGTTTTCCGTAGCCGCGGGTGACGGTCAGGTTGACGAACGACTCGCGCAGTCCCGACAGCGCGACGCAGCGCTTGGTGATGTCGGCCAGTTCCTCCTTGCTCATCCCCGGGTCGAGTCGCAGCTTGCGAGCGCCGTCGAGCAGCCGGTCCAGGTGATCGCCGAGCCGGAAGATGTTGCCATGCCAGACATGCGCGACGGTGTAGGTGAGATCGGAGTGGCCGAAGCCGGTGTCGAAAATGGAGATCCTGGCCTCCGAAGCCGGCACGTACTCTCCTTCGATCCAGGCGGCGCCGCCTGCGAATTCGGTGGAGTAGTCCAACTCGTAGTCACTGTATTGGATGACCGACCCGGGCGGGGTGTCCTCGCGGATGGCGCCGGGCTCGACGCTGACCAGATTGCTGGTGGCGAATTCGGTGTGAATTGTCATGTGCGTGATTCCTTTTCGGGGTTTAGTCGTTGACCAGGTGGGTGCGGGCGAAGTCTGATCCGGCCTCGCCGCGGCTGAGCCGACCACGCAGTCCGGTGCCCCACCACAGGGCGCCGACCGCGACGATGCCGAGGAACACCCAGCCATTACCGGCGAACTGTGGCAGGAATATCAGCGCCATCGCGACGGCGAGGAACACGACCAGCGCGGTGACGTAGACCGGTACGCGGAAGCGGCCCAGATCGAAGGTGCCCGGTTCGCCCTGCGGGATGGTGCCTTTGCGCACGCCGACCAGCAGGCCGATCGTCTGCAGGATGTAGACCGAGAAGAACAACAGTGAGGCGATACCGAGGATGTAGTTGAACGCCTTCTCGTTGACCAAAGCGGATAGCAGCAACACGGTGGACAGGCACCCGAGACCGATGACCGCATACGTGGGGGTCTTGCTCTTGGCCGAGACATGACGCCACAGGTGGGAGGCCGGCAGCATGTTGTCCCGCGCCATCGAGTAGGTCAGCCGGGTGGCCACCAGGATGTTGGACAGCAAGCAAGCCAGGATGTTGGTGAGCGCAACGGCGACAACGATTTTGGTGACGACCGGCCCGGCTTGCTGGTTGATGATCTCCTCGATCGGCGCGGCCGAATTGGCCTGCACGGCCGCTTCGTCCCGGATCGCCAGCACGTAGACGACGTACATCAGCAGTTCGATCACGATCGAGGTGACCAGTGCGTAGAACATGGTGCGCGGGACCACGTGGCGGGCGTTCTTGGTCTCTTCGGCGACGTCGGCGCCGGACTCCACGCCGATCAGGCCGAAGAACGGGCCGAGTGCGGCGGCCAGCCAGGCCACCGCGTAGGAGTCCTTGTCGCCGGATTCACCGCCGGTGAACAGTGCCGAGATGGGTTGGTGGTGGTCGGGGGCAGAGAACGCGATGATCGCCACCAACAGTGTCGCGCCGACGGTGACGATCAGCTCCAGGCTCACGCCGATGTTGTTGACCATGGTGGCGAAGCGCACGCCGTAGATGTTGATGAGCACGCAGAGGAACACCACGCCGATGGCGACGAGGATCTGCTCGCTCTGCGTCATGTTCCAGCCGAACAGGCCGCCGAGGTAGCCCGACAAGATGAATCCGACGCCGGTCATGCCACTGATCCAGCCGAGCAGGGCGACGAACCCGGTGAACCAGCCGAGGCTGGGGCCGTTGATCCGGCTGGTCCACTGGTAGGCGTAACCCGCCAGCGGAATCTTGGCTGTCAGGTCGGCCGCAATGAAGGCCCACAGCGAGAAGACGACTCCGGCCAGCAGCAGCGTCCACACGAACGGGCCGCCGGCGGTGAAATAGCCGGCGCCGAATCCGGTGAAGACCGCGGTCGTCGCACTGATGGTGGCGAATCCGATGGCGAACGAGGCAAGGGAGCCCACCGACCGGTCAAGTCGCTGCTGGTAGCCGAACTCGGCGAGCCGGGCGTCCTCGCTTTCGCCCGGACGGGCTGGGGGCGGTAACGGTGAATGAGTGGAGGGGGTCAGCGCATCGGTCATGGTCACTCCAGGTCAGGGCGGCTCATAGAACAACTGAAGCCAGGAAAACGCGCCGTGAACGGTTTCGGAAGTTCCACATTTCAATGGACTTATAAACGTGGATTATCAGCGGGTTCCTCGCCGAAGTTCCAGTGCTCCTGAACGTGCGAGACCAGCGCCGCTGCCTGCGGAGACAGTCGCGCAGGGTGCCACGCGAGTGCGGTGTAGCTGGGCGGGCGCCCGGTGATCGGCACGTAAACAATTCCGGGCCGGTCGTAGAAATGCGCCACCGAGGATGTCGTGAAGCTGATCCCGAGGCCCCGGGCGATCATCGTGGTCTCGGCTTCGTACGTCGCGGCGATGCCGGCGATGGACGGCGGCCGGTTGCCGCGCACGTCCATCGCCAGCCAGTAGTCGCGCCAGACGCCGGCGGTCATCGGGGCGCACACGATCGGTTCGTCGAGCAGGTCGGTGATGTCGACCTCGGGGCGGGTGGCCAGCCGGTGATCCCTGGGCAGGCACGCCACCCAGCTCTCGGCGTCCAGAAGAAGCATCCGGTGATCGGGCAGATCCACCGGCGGCCGGATCAGCGCGACCTCTGTGCTTCCGTCGCCGAGACCCGCGGTGGGGTCGGCGAAGTCGTACTCGCTGGGTTCGACGACCACGCCCGGGTGCGCCGCCTCGAAGTGCCGAACGATGCGGAACAACAGATCTGCTCCGGTGCCGATCAGATAGCCGAGTCGCAAGACGCCCTGCTGTGTTCCCGACATCGTCACCAGGTTGGCGACCACGGCGTCGACACCGCTGAGCGCCTGCTGCACCTGGGGGAGCCACGCCGCGCCCAAATCCGTCAACGCGACCTCGCGGGTGTTGCGGGTGAACAACGCGACACCGAAGTGGAGCTCGAGTTGCTTGATCGCCGTCGACAACGCCGGCTGGGTGATGAACAGCTTGTCGGCGGCGCGCCGATAGTTCAGCTCGGTGCCAAGGACCGCGAAGTACCGCAACTGGCGCAACGTGACATCGACTTTCGTGGTGCCCTCCTGGCTCGAGACTGACTGCGAGCTTCCAGTGTGCGTCGGTCTCGGCGAGATCGGCCTATTTAAATCACGCGCTTGACTTACCACGCGGACTGCGAGTTGACTGCGAACGCGCACCGGATCGGCGTGCGGACGAGAGGGATTGGGCCGTCATGGGCAACGAATTGGCAGGCAAGGTCGCGGTCGTGACCGGCGGTGCGGCGGGGCTCGGGGCCGCCATCGTCGAGCGATTTCTCGGTGAGGGCGCGATCGTCGTGTTCGGCGACATCGACGCCGAACAGGGGCAGGCGCTGGCCGCGCGGCACGGGGAGAAAGCGCTGTTTCTTCCGACCGACGTCGCCGTCACCGAGCAGCTCACCCGCCTCATCGATACTGCGGTCGAGAAGTTCGGTGGCCTCGACGTAATGGTGAACAACGCCGGCGTCTCCGGAAGGATGCACCGGAGTTTCCTGGACGACGGCCTCGAGGATTTCGAGCAGGTGATGGCCGTCAACGTCAAAGCCGTGATGGCGGGAACCCGGGATGCCGCACGGCACATGACGGAACGCGGCGGCTCGATCGTCAACCTGACGTCCATCGGCGGAATCCAGGCCGGCGGCGGTGTGATGACCTATCGGGCGTCCAAGGCCGCGGTCATCCACTTCACCAAGTGCGCCGCGATCGAACTCGCCAACCATGAGATCCGGGTGAACTGCCTTGCGCCCGGCCACATTCGGACGGCCATCGTGTCGAAGTCCGCGCACGGCATGGATCCCGAGCAGGTGGCGAAGTTCGAAGCGGGCATTCGCGCGACCATGCGCGCCGACCGGCCGCTGGAGCGGGAGGGAACCGCTGAGGACGTGGCCGAAGCGATCCTGTACTTCGCAGGCGACCGGTCGCCGTACGTCACCGGCACCGTTCTGCCGGTCGACGGCGGAACCGCGGCGGGCAAGCCGGTGCCGAAGAAGAAAAGGCCGGCGGATTCTTAAATCAATCGCTTGACTTAATCACGATCACGGCGTTGACTGGGCTGCGATGACCACCGCCACCACCCCTTCCGGGAGCACCCGCACCGATCGGGCGAGCCTGACCCGCGAAGCGATCCTCACCGCCGCCGAGCGGCTGTTTGCCGAGCACGGCGTCTTCGCGGTGTCCAACCGTCAGGTCAGTGAAGCGGCCGGGCAGGGCAACAATGCGGCCGTCGGCTACCACTTCGGCACCAAGACCGACCTGGTCCGCGCGATCGAGCACAAGCACGCCATACCGGTGGAACGGCTTCGCGAGCAACGGGTTGCGGCGATGGCCGACAGCACGGAGCTCCGGGACTGGGTGGAATGCCTGGTGCTACCGCTGACCGATCACCTGACGGAGCTGGGCAACCCCACCTGGTATGCCCGATTCGCCGCACAGGTGATGGCTGACCCGGCCTACCAGCAGACCGTCAGTCGCGACGCGCTCACGTTGCCCGCTCTGATCACGGTGCTCGAGGGCATCAATCGCTGCCTGCCGGACCTGCCGGCTCATGTCCGCGTCGAGCGCAAGATCATGGGCCGCAATCTGCTGATCCATACCTGTGCGGAATATGAACGTGCCCTCGCCGAGGGTTCAGCTCTGCCTCTGACCAATTGGCGCACAGCCGCTTCCGGACTGGTCGACGCGATCGTCGGACTGTGGCTGGCCCCCGTGACACGACAAGGTTAGTACCACGATGAAGGTCACCGTCGACCAGGACAAGTGTGTTTCCTCCGGCCAATGCGTGCTCAACGCGACCGAGGTCTTCGATCAGCGCGACTCCGACGGTGTCGTGGTGCTGCTCGAAACCAATCCGCCTGCCGACCAGGAAGACAACGCACGCCGGGCGGCCGCGGCCTGTCCCGCACAAGCCATCTACGTCGAGGAGTGAGGCATGTCGGACACATTGACGTCTGACCCGACCGAGGCGGCAACCGCCCCGGAGTATCCGATGGCACGTGAGGCGCGCTGCCCGTTCGCTCCGCCGCCTGGGCTGCTCACGATGAACGAGGCCAAGCCGCTGTCGCGGGTGCGGATCTGGGACGGGAGCACCCCGTGGCTGGTGACCGGCTACGAAGCCGCCCGAACGCTGTTCGCCGATTCTCGGATCAGCGTCGACGACCGCAACCCGGGCTTCCCGCATTGGAACGAACACATGAGTGCCACGGTCGACAAGAGGCCGCGCTCGGTGTTCACATCCGACGCCGAGGAGCACACCCGGTTCCGGCGAATGCTGTCCAAGCCGTTCACCTTCCGCCGGGTGGAGACGTTGCGCGAAGTCATCCAGCAGGTCACCGATGAATGTATCGACGACATCCTGGCCGGACCGCAGCCCGCCGATTTGGTCGCCAAGCTCGCCCTGCCGGTGCCGACCCGAGTCATCAGCGACATGCTCGGCGTGCCCTATGAGGACCACGAGTTCTTCCAGGAGCACGCCAACGCCGGCCTGGCCCGCTACGCCGCGGCCGACGCCATGCAGAAGGGCGCAATGAGTCTGCACCAGTACCTCATCAACCTGGTGCGCAAGAAGCAGGAAGAGCCCGCCGAGGACGCCATCTCCGACCTCGCCGAACGGGTCACAGCCGGCGAGATCGACGTCAAGGAAGCCGCGCAGCTGGGCACAGGATTGCTCATCGCCGGGCACGAGACCACGGCCAACATGATCGGGCTCGGCCTCCTCGCGCTGCTGGAGAACCCCGAACAGGCAGCGTTGCTTCGTGATTCGGACGATCCGAAGTTCATCGCGAATGCCGTCGAGGAATTGATGAGGTATCTGTCGATCATCCAGACCGGCCAGCGCCGGGTGGCCCTCGAGGACATCGAGATCGGGGGAGAGACGATCAAGGCCGGCGAGGGCGTGATCCTCGATCTGGCCCCGGCCAACTGGGATCCGGCCATGTACCCCGACCCGGGCACGCTGGACCTGACTCGTGATGCCAGTCAGCAGTTGGGATTCGGCTACGGCAGGCACCAATGTGTCGGCCAGCAGCTGGCCCGTGCCGAGATGCAGATCGTGTTCCCCACCGTTCTGCGCCGCATGCCAGACATGAAACTTGCGATCCCGTTCGACGAGGTGCCGTTCGCGGAAGACCACCTCGCCTACGGCGTCTACGAAGTCCCCGTTACCTGGTAGCCACCGAATACACGTTCCACAGCCCCGAATGGAGACCAGAATGACCAGCGCAAAAGCCACGCTGTATCCGCCGGAAGGTTTCGGTGCGCCGAAGAACCGCCACGGCAATTCCACCGGTGGGGTCGTGGGACTTCCGGCCGGTACCGAGATCTTCTCGGCTGACAACCACATCTCGGTTGCCGACGACATCTTCTACGATCGATTCCCCGAGGAACTCAAGGGTGCCGCCCCCCGGATCTGGTACGAGGACGGCGCGTACATGGTCGGCATGAAGGGCAAGGCCTGGACCGGGGGCGACTTCGGCCGGGTGCTGATGCAGTACGACGACCTCGCAGGCGCGGCGTCGAATAACATTGAGGCGCGTATCCGCGAGCTCAAAGAGGACGGCATCGACACCGAACTCGCCTTTCCGAACGCTGTACTCGCCCTATTTCATTACCCGGACAAGTCGTTGCGGGAGCGGGTGTTCCGGATCTACAACGAGCACATCGCAGATCTGCAGGAGTGCTCCAACGGCCACTTCTACGGCGTCGGGCTGATCAACTGGTGGGACCCGAAAGGCACGCGCAGCACCCTGGAGGAGCTGAAAGCGCTGGGGCTCAAGACGTTCCTGCTTCCGCTGAACCCCGGCAAGGATGACGACGGCAACATCTACGACTACGGCAGTACCGACATGGACGCCGTGTGGGACGAGATCGAAGCATCGGGCGTACCCGTCAGCCACCACATCGGCGAGACGCCGCCGAAGACTCCGTGCCAGAACAACAGCGTGGTGGTTGGCATGATGGTCAACGTCGACTCGTTTCGCGAGCAGTTCGCCAAGTACGTGTTCTCCGGAATCCTCGACCGGCATCCCAGCCTGAAGGTCGGCTGGTTCGAGGGGGGCATCGCCTGGGTGCCCACCGCGTTGCAGGACGCCGAGCACATGCTGGCTTCCTACCGACACATGTTCAATCACGAGCTGGAGCACCCGGTGCGCGACTACTGGTCCAAACACATGAGCGCGTCGTTCATGGTCGACCCGCTGGGGCTGCAATTGATCGATCAGATCGGCGTCGACAACGTGATGTGGTCGTCGGACTATCCGCACAACGAGAGCACGTTCGGCTACTCGGAGAAGTCGCTGGCATCGGTGGTGGAGACGGTGGGCCCCGAGGCCGCAGTGAAGCTAGTCAGCACCAACGTGCAGAAGTTCCTGGGGATCGCATGAGCGAGCTTGCGAGCGAATCATGGATGATGAGCGAGCTTGCGAGCGAATCATGGATCTGATGACGACATCGACCCAGTCTGGCGTCGTCCAGATCGCCCGGACCGGGTACGCGTCGCTGGACATTCCGCAGGAACCCGACTTCGACCGGATGCGCAGCGAAGTCGGCGCGCGGCTGCATGCCGCGATGGCCGATCAGGGCGTGGACGCACTGGTGCTACTGGGCAACGGCAACGTCATCTACGCGACCGGTATCAGCTGGCCGCTGGCGGACGCCGGGTTGTCGCATGTCGAACGGCCGGTGGCGGTGGTCCTGGCCGACGACGAGCACCCGCATCTGTTCCTGCCGTTCCGCGAGGGGGCGGCGATGGAGTCAGGCCTGCCCGATGACCATCTGCATGGGCCGATCTACCTCGAATTCGACGAAGGGGTAGGGGAATTCGCGAAGATCCTCGCCGGATTGGTCCCGGCGGGCGCGACGGTCGCGACCGATGAGTTGACCGGGGCGATGCGACGAGCGGGCGGGGCGCTGTTCCCCAGCGCGCCGGTGGACGCGGCCCCTGTGGTCGGTGCGGCGAAACTGGTCAAGACCGTCGACCAGATAGCTTGCGTCCGGCGTGCCTGCCAGATCACCGAACAGGCGGTCGCCGAGATTCACAAGTCTCTGGCGCCCGGTGCTCGCCAGATCGACCTGTCTGCCGAATTCGTCCGTCGCACTTTCGAACTCGGCGCGACCACGAACATGTTCGACTCGATCTGGCAGGTCATGCCCACATCGAAGGCGCAGGGAACCTGGACGACGACAGGCGATCTCGCCCTGCCGCTGTTGACGACCGAACGCGAACTGGCACAAGGCGACGTGTTGTGGACCGACGTGTCCATCTCCTACCACGGCTACTGCTCCGATCACGGACGCACCTGGATCGTCGGTCAGGAGCCGACCCGGGCACAGCAGCACCAGTTCGAGAGATGGAGCCGAATTGTCGACGGGGTGCTGGCGGTGACCAAGGCCGGCGCCACCTGTGGTGACCTCGGACGTGCGGCGATCGCCGCTGCCGGCGGGGAGAAGCCGTGGCTGCCGCATTTCTACCTCGGTCATGGGATCGGAACGAGTGCGGCCGAAATGCCAATGATCGGAACGGATCTCGGTCAGGATTGGGACGACAACTTTGTCTTTCCGGCCGGAATGTTGTTGGTGTTCGAGCCGGTGGTGTGGGAGGACGGCACTGGCGGCTACCGCGGCGAGGAGATCGTCGTGGTCACCGATGATGGCTGGATGCCGCTGACCGCCTATCCATACGACCCGTACGAGGTACCCAATGGGAACTGAGATCGAGGCTGATGCCCGGGCTCTGCGGCTCAGCCGTCGCGAGCGCGCACTGGCCCAGATGGAGGCCCACGACCTCGACGTGCTTGTGCTGGGTCGTCAGGCCAATGTCCGCTATATCTCCGGAGCCCCGCAGCTGTGGGTGGTCGGCACTCGCCCGTTCGGTCCGATCTGCGAATTCGTGCGCGCCACCGGCGAGATCCATCTCAACAGCACGTGGGATGAGGGTATCCCCGAGGAGATCCCGCACGAGAATCTGTATGGGTTCGCATGGAACCCGATGACATTGGTCGAGATACTGAAGAACATCAAGGGCGCCGACACCGCGCGTCGAGTCGGGACAGATGCCCTGACACCGACTTTCGCCAAACTGCTGCCGATGGCGTTCCCGAACGCGGAGCTGGTGGACGCCGAGCAGGCCATGCAGGCTGCCCGCCGCGTCAAGACTCCCGAGGAACTGCAGGTATTGCGGCACGCGCTGGCGATCGCCGAGGAGGGTCTGGCCACGGGTGCGGCGGCGCTCGGAGCGGGGACCACCACGAAGGCCATCACCGCTGTGGTGTTGGAGGCTGAGGCCGCCGGTGGAGTGAGCACCCCGGCCACCCAAGACGCCGCCTGGGTGACGTCGAAGGAGCATCCGTGGCGACGCGCCGAGGGCGGTGATGCGATCCGCGAGGGCGACCTGGTGGTGTTGTCGGCCGGGGTGCTGGCCGACGGATATGTCGCCGAGGTGGCCCGTACGCTCTATGTCGGCGATCCGACCGATGCCGTGCGCGCGCTCTACCGGCGCCGAGATGCCCTGTGGGACAGTTTGGTCGAGGCGTGCCGACCCGGCATGGCGACGAGCGCGTTGTTGGATGCCTACGCTCACGCCGGTGAGCGACTACCGGTCATGCCGGTGGCGCACGGCCTCGGCCTGGGCTTCGACCCGCCGGTCGTCTCGCCGCAGCTGCGGGCCACCGCCGAGGCTGAACTGTTGGAGGAAGGGATGGTGCTTGCCGTCGCCGCCCATGTCTGGCAGGAGTCGGTCGGCTCGGTGATCACGCGCGACGCTGTCTTGATCACCGCTGACGGGTGCGAGGTACTGACGTCTAGTCCGGCGTGGAGCGCCGCGGCGAGCGTCGCTACGAGCAATGGCTGAGACGAAACGCCCGTCGGCCGAGGAGATCATCCTCTACGACAAGGACCCGAAGACCAAGATCGCGACGATCACCTTCAACCGGCCCGAGTACCTCAATGCGCCGACCGCCGCGGCGCGCCTGCGGTATTCGGACCTGCTGTACCAGGCCGGAGTGGACGACCAGGTCAAGGTCGTCGTCATCCGGGGCGTGGGGGAGGATCTCGGCAGCGGTGCCGACCTCCCCGAGTTCATGGAGTTGCAGAACGACGAGGACACCGGCCCCCGGCTCGGGGAGTTCCGGATCCCGCCCGGCACGGTCGAATACCCGCCGCAGGGAACATATCGCCGCGGCGCCTCGGTCGGCGCCTGGTACGCCAGCCCGCAGTCGGGTATCCGCACACTGCAGGACTTCAAGAAGATCTCGATCCTCGAAGTCAAGGGATATTGCTACGGCTGGCACTTCTACCAGGCCGCCGATGCTGACCTGGTGATCTCCAGCGACGACGCATTGTTCGGCCATCCGTCGTTCCGCTACTACGGCTGGGGCCCGCGGATGTGGTGGTGGACCCAGATGATGGGCATCCGCAAGTTCCAGGAGATGGTGTACACCGGCCGGCCGTTCACCGCCGCCGAGATGTACGAGTGCAACTTCCTCAACAGCGTGGTGTCGCGGGACGAACTCGAAGACGAGGTCAGTCGGTATGCATTGGCCTGCGCGCGAAACCGGCCCACCGACACCGTTTTTCAGCAGAAGATGTTCTTCGAGGTGTTCAAGCAGTTCCAGGGCGAGTACCTGGGCAGCCTGCTCGGCAGTACGTTCGAGTCGCTCGGTGGCGCGGCCGCACGCGACGAGGACGAGTTCGACATGCACGCCGGACTCGACTCGGGGCTCGCGGGCGCGGTGAAGGACAACGACAGCAAGTTCCCACCGGAGTGGCGCCTGTCGAAGTCCGGACGTGCGAAAGTCAAGGCCCAGAAGACCAAGGCAGAGAAGACCGCGACCAAGAAGACGAAGAAGAAGAAGTAGCGATGACCGACTCACCACTGAGCGGCTTTGTCGTGGTCGATCTGTCCACCGGCATCCCCGGCGGGTACTGCACCAAGTTGCTCGCCGACGCCGGCGCCGACGTCATCAAAGTCGAGGCGCCCGAAGGTGATCCGCTGCGGCGATGGTCGGCCTCAGGAGCGCGGATCGGACCACACGAGGACGGCGCGCTGTTCAGTTTTCTGGCCGGTGGCAAGCACAGCGTGGTTGCCGACCCGGTCCTCGACGAGGATTTGCGGTGGGTGGGTGACCTGCTGGCCGGCGCCGACGCCTTCGTCTGGTCACCGGATTCGCCGCTGGCCGAACACCCGACGCTGACGCCTGCCGCTGTGCACGCCGCCCACCCGCACCTGATCGTCGCCGCAATCACACCGTTTGGTCTGGACGGACCGTGGAGTGGCCGCCCCGCAACCGAATTCACACTTCAGGCCTGGTCCGGCGGCATCGTCGGGCTGGGCCGCGGCGCACCGGACCGCGCACCGGTCTACGTCGGCGGCCGGGTCGGCGACTATCTGTCCGGGGCGTACGCCAGTGCGGCGATCCTGGCGTCCCGCATGCAGGTGCTGGCCGGCGGCGCCGGCGATCTCATCGATCTGTCCATGCTGGAAAGTCACGTCATGGGCCTGACCTACTACCCGGTGACCTACTCCGACATGCTCGGGCGGCCCTGGCGCGACGCCCGCAGGCTGACCGTACCTGGCGTCGCCCGCGTCAAGGACGGCTTGGTGGACGTCGGATGTGGCACCGCTCAGCAGTGGTTCGACCTGTGCGCGATGATCGGACACGAGGAGTGGATCGACGAGAACGCGCCCGTGAGCATCACCGAGCAGGCCAGCGAGAAAGCCGACGAGCTGTATGCCTGGATGGCCGAGCACACCGGTGACGAGGTCCGTGAGCTGGCCACGGCGTTCCGCATCCCCAACGCGCCGGTCGCGAGCCCCGACGCCATCGAGTCGCTGGAGCATTTCGTCGCCAGGAAGACGTTCGTCACCCACCCGGCCGGCTTCCGCCAACCGGGCCATCCCTACCGGATCACCGGTGTCGAGTTGCGGCCGCCGTCACCCGCGCCCCGACTCGGGGAGCACACCTACCGGCATCGCCATGCGCCGCGCACGCGACGGCAGCCCGGCACCGCTCAGGATCGATTGCCGCTCAGCGGGATTCGCGTCGTTGATCTCACGACGTTCTGGGCCGGACCGTCGGCCACCCACCTGATGGCGCTGCTGGGTGCCGAGGTGATCCACGTCGAATCTGCGCGCCGCCCTGACGGCACCCGGATGATCGCCGGGGTGCCGGTCACCGAAGACCACTGGTGGGAGCGGCAGCCGATCTTCGCCGCGCTGAACACCGGCAAGAAGGACATCACCCTCGACCTGGGCACTGAACGCGGACGTGAGCTGTTGCTCCGGCTGATCGCCACCGCCGACGTGGTCGCGGAGAACTACACGCCGCGGGTGCTCGATCACCTCGGCTTGGATTATGCGGCTTTACAACGCATTCGGCCGGATATCGTGATGTGCCGCATGCCGGGTTTCGGGCTGGACGGCCCGTGGCGGGACAACCCGGCGTTCGCGTACGTGATCGAGGCCGCCGCCGGTATCAGCTGGCTAACCGGCTACCCGGACCGCAACCCGTACGAACCGTATTCCGTCGGTGATCCGAACGCCGGCCTGCACGCGTTGAACGCGGTGCTGCTCGCGCTCGAACATCGCCGGCGCACCGGCGAGGGGGCACTGGTCGAGGCCGCGATGGTGGATGCGGCGCTCAACATCGCCGCCGAACAGATCGTCGAGTACTCCGCGTATGGCGCGGTGCTCCAGCGTGCCGACAACCGAGGACCGTCGGCATCGCCGCAGAACCTCTACCGCAGCAACGAGATCGACGAGTTCGGCCGGGACGACTCCTGGGTGGCGATCGCCGTCGAAACCGACGAGCAGTGGCAGGCGCTGCGCAACGCGCTCGGCGATCCGGACTGGGCCGCCGATCCCGACCTCGGCACCGAGAGTGGCCGGCGGCCCCGCGAGGACTTCGTCGACCGGCACCTCGGCGCGTGGTGCCGGGACCGTACCGGCGACGAGATCGTCGCCGCGCTGTGGCCGGCCGGCGTTCCGGTGGCCAAGGTCAGCCAGCCGCACCGGCAGGCCGAGCTGGAACAGCTTGCCGCCCGCGAGTTCTTCGAAGTGCTAGATCACCCGGTGAACGAGCCGGCGCGATTCACCACGATGCCGTTTCGCATGTCCCGCCGGACACCGCCGATCCATGCCGCGCCTGCGCCGCTGCTCGGCCAGCACAATCACGAACTGCTGACCGAACTCGGCCTGTCCGACACCGATATCGAGGAACTGTTGGCAGCCGGAGTGATCGGCTCCGCCCCACCGGACTGAGGCTAACGCTCGCGGGTTACGGCAGGGGTTACCAATTCCAGCACCCAAGCGCCCCACTGCGCGTCGGTGCGTTTGCCGGGCAGTGCCAATGCGCTGGACACGGTGACCAGCAGTCCGGTCGCGAAGAACGTGCGAACTCCCATCGCGTCGGCGCCGGTCGCATCGGCCACCGTGTGCTGCAGGGCCAGATAACGAGCGGCGACCTCGTCGCGGACGGTCGCGTCGCCCGATGCCGCGTAAGCGTGAAGCATGACCAGCGCCACCACCCGGTCGCGCTGCAACAGTCGACGGTAGGCGTCCCCGAGCGCCACCAGCAGTGGTCCGGATTCCGCCTGATGGGCTGCGGTCGCCGCCGCGAACGCGTCGGTGACACGCTCGAAGATCCAAGCGACGACATCGAGGAAGAGGGCGCGTTTGGACCCGAACATCTGCACGACGCGGGGGTGAGACACCCCTGCGCTCGCTGCGATCGCCTCCAATCGTGTGCCGGCCAAACCACTCTCGGCGAACTCGGCCGCCGCGGAGACGATGATCTCGTGCCGGCGCACCGCTGCCGGTTTGTGCACTCGGGGTGCCGGGGACCGACCGGTCACCGCTTCGCTGCGCGAATCTGGCGCTTGACGAGGTCGTTGTCGTAGAGGCACCGGTAGGTGGTGATCAGGCCGTCCTCGCCGAAGTCGAGCCGGTCATCGCCATGAAACTCCACGACGGTGTCCGAACCGGCCACAGTGCCGGTGAACTTCCACGCCACCAGCACGGCACGCCGGCGGACGTCGGCGAACAGGCCCTCGAGGGCAAAGGTGTTGTCGGGAAAGGTCCGCGCCATTTCGGTCACGAAGTTCTTGATCGGCTCGCGTCCGTGGACCGTCTCGCCCAGCGCGGGTTCGTCGTAGACCAGGTCTTCGGCGCAGAGGGCGGCGACCGCATCACCGTCGTGCTGGTTCCACGCGGTTGCCCAGCGGCCGCAGAACTCTTCGACTGCAGTGGGGTCGGATATGGCGATGTCGTTGATGATGGTCATGCACCCAACTTACTGGTTTGTAAGAAAAGTGCCAACGAAACCGACCCTTCGAGAGGGGGCGTATTGCCTAGGCTCGGTAATGAGAATAGGATTCTCTCCAACTGCATAAGGAGGATTTCATGGGTCAACTGTCGCACCGGGTGGACGTGCCGTTTCCGATCTTCGACGCGGACAACCATCTCTACGAGCCGCCGGAGGCGCTGACCAAGTTCCTGCCGAAGGAATACAAGGACTACGTCCAGTACGTGCAGGTCAACGGCCGCACCAAGATTGCGCTGCGCGGTCAGATCAGCAACTACATTCCCAACCCGACCTTCGAGGTCGTCGCCCGCCCGGGCGCGTGGGAGGAGTACTTCAAGTACGGCAACCCGGACGGTAAGACCAAGCGCGAACTGTTCGGTGAGCCGATGCGCGCGATCCCCGCGTTCTTCGAGCCGGGCCCGCGTCTCGAGGTGATGAACGAGCTCGGTCTGGACAAGACCCTGATGTTCCCGACGCTGGCCAGCCTGCTCGAGGAGCGGCTGTCCGACGACCCGGTGGCCATCCACGTCCTGGTCCACTCGCTCAACCAGTGGCTCGACGAGGTGTGGGGGTTCAACTACCAGAACCGCATCTTCACCACCCCCGTCATCACGCTGCCGATCGTCGAGAAAGCGATCGAGGAACTCGAGTGGGTGGTCAAGCGCGGCGCCCGCTGCATCCTGGTTCGCCCGGCGCCGGTTCCCGGGTTCCGTGGGCCGCGGTCGTTCGCGCTGCCCGAGTTCGACCCGTTCTGGGAGCGCGTCGTCGAATACGACCTACTGGTCGGCATGCACTCCAGCGACAGTGGCTACTCCCGGTACACCTCCGAATGGGACGGTGCCAGCGCCGAGATGCTGCCGTTCCAGACCAATGCAATGGGCATCCTCAACGAGTGGCGCCCGATCCAGGACTCGGTGGGGTCGTGGGTGATTCATGGTGCGCTCTACCGCCACCCGAAGCTGAAGGTCGCGATCGTCGAGGCCGGCTCGAAGTGGATGAACCCGCTGCTCGACGGCTTGGCCGAGGTCTTCCGCAAGGCCCCGGAGGCCTTCCCGAGTGATCCGGTCGAGATGGTCAAGAGCCGCATCCACGTCAGCCCGTTCTTCGAAGACGGCATCGATGATCTGGTCAACCTCGTCGGTGTGGATCAGGTGCTCTACGGCTCGGACTGGCCGCATCCCGAAGGCCTGGCCGAGCCCACCTACTACATCGAGGCACTTCAGCACCTGAAGGCTGACGATCAAGCAAAGATCATGGGCGGCAACCTGTCTCGCCTCGTCACCGTGTGATCCAGGCGGGCCCGCCAATCGAGCCTGAGTGGCAGACCATCCCTGAGATGGTCTTGAGCGCGGCGGACCGATTCGGCGACTCGGAAGCGGTCGTCGACGGTCCGCTGCGTCTTTCTTTCGCTGAGGTCGCGTACCGGGTGCGTTGTGCGGCAGGCGCGTTCGCGAACCTCGGCGTCGAGAAGGGTGACCGGGTCGCCATCTGGGCGCCCAACTCAGCGCATTGGATGATCGCGGCCTTCGGGGTGCTCACCGCAGGCGGCATCGTCGTCCCGGTCAGCACCCGCTACAAGCAGGCCGAGGCCGCCGACATCATCACCCGCAGCGGTGCCAAGGTGGTCCTGGTCGAGAAAGGTTTCCTGGGACAGGATTTCATCGTCCCGGCCGGTGTGCCTGCGATCGACCTGAAGTCCGGATTTCTCGACGACGGCCAACCCACGCAGCGGGAGATCGGCGGAACCGACATCGCCGACATCATCTACACCTCGGGTACCACCGGCCGGCCCAAGGGCGTGATGATGAATCATCTGCAGAACCTGCGGATGTACGCCGAGTGGTGCGATCTCGCCGATCTGCGCCGAGGCGATCGCTACCTGATCGTCAACCCGTTCTTCCACACCTTCGGGTACAAGGCCGGCTGCATCGCCACCTTCATCCGGGGCGCAACGATGCTGCCCGTTCCGGTCTTCGATGTCGAGCGCGTTGTCGAGCTGATCGCGGCCGAGAAGATCACGATGCTGCCGGGGCCGCCGACGCTGTACCACTCGCTGCTGGCGGTGCCGGACAAGAGCAAGCTCGCCACGCTGCGGGCCGGGGTGACCGGTGCCGCCGACATTCCGGTCGAACTCGTCCGCCGGGTGCACGAGGAACTGCCTTTCCGCACACTGGCCACCGGCTACGGGCTCACCGAGGCCGGCACCGCGACGCTGTCCCGGCCGGGGGACTCGTTCGAAGACGTCGCCACCACGGCTGGCGTGCCGTGCGACGGAGTCGAGGTGCGCATCGCCGACGACGGCGAAGTGCTGGTCCGGGGCTACAGCGTCATGCAGGGCTACTTCGACGATCCCGCGGCCACAGCGGAGGCCATCGACGTCGACGGCTGGCTGCACACCGGAGACCTCGGCAGCTTCACCGAGTCGGGACGCCTGAAAATCGTCGGGCGCAAGAAGGACATGTTCATCGTCGGCGGCTTCAACGCCTACCCGGCCGAGATCGAGGGCTTCCTGATGGAACACCCCGCTGTCGCACAGGCGGCGGTGATCGGGGTGCCCGACGAGCGGCTCGGTCAGGTCGGCAAGGCGTTCGTGGTGCTGAAAGGGGACCCTCCGCTGTCGGCGGACGATCTGATGGCCTGGAGCCGAGACCGGATGGCCGGTTTCAAGGTGCCCCGGTCGGTCGTATTCGTCGAGGGCCTGCCGCTGAACGCGACGGGCAAGGTGATGAAGGATCAGCTGAGCTGAATATGCGGAAATATCATTTCCGCACCAAGAGTGCCTGATTTGGGCATTGGCTGCGCCGGCCCGGCGAATCGACTTACCGCCTGATGATAATGTCATTCTCACCGGTTATCGCGCGTCGGTCGTACGTGTGGCGGACGGCACAGTGGTCGCCCGTACGCTGGCGGGATGTTTGGTCCAGAGAGGAGTCCGACATGCGACGCATATCTGCTGTAGCGCGCCGCGTGCCGGACCGCAAAGACATGTGTGGGTGCCATGGCGGCTGACGTGAACGAGGAGGCCGTCTCAGAAGCGCTGGCCGAGCTCGCCGAGGCCGAAGCCGCCGAGGCCGAAGCCCGAGCCGAGGCGGCGCGCGCCAAGGCCACCGCGGCGCGCTTGCGAGGTGCGGACCCCGATTCCACGGATGAGGACGCCGAAGACGCGGAAGACGCCGAAGACGACTTCGACGACGACGAACTCGAGCCCCGCGGCTGGTGGGCTCGTATCGGTGCGGTCACGGTGGCGGTGGCGGTGGTCGTGATCCTTGCCATCGCATCGATGGTGGTGACCGGCCTGATGCTCGTCGCGCACCAGAAGGTCGTCGCCCAACGGGCGCATCAAGCCGAGTTGGTGGCCGCGGCGCGCAAGGGCGTGATAGCGCTGTTGTCCATCGATTACAACCGGGCCAAGGCCGACGTCCAGCAGGTCATCGACTTGTCCACGGGAACGTTCAAGAACGATTTCACCAGGGGCGCAGACGATTTCGTCAAGACCGCTGAGCAGTCCAAGGCGGTCACCGTCGGCACGGTCAAATCTGCCGCTTTGGAGAAAGAGAGCGGCGACACCGGCTTGGTGCTGCTGGCTGCTTCTTCAACCGTAACCAATGCCAATGGGGCACATCAGGATCCGCGCGCATGGCGGATGAGCGTGACAGTGGCGCGGGATGGTGCCCAATACAAGATGTCGAATGTGGAGTTCGTGCCATGAGTAGTGACAAGGCCACCGAGCCCGTTGAGGGCGACAACAAGGCCACCGAGCCCGTTGAGGGCGACAAGAACACAGATGTAGGCGTCGTCGACGAGGAGTCGACCGCAACGGAACTCGATACGGAAACCACCGACGAGGCCGTCGAGGGCGACAAAGCCGCTGACGACGCCAGTACCGAAGCCCAGACCCCGGCGTCGGGTGCACGGCGCGGTCCCCTGAGGTGGGCCGGTAGGCACTGGGCGGCGATCCTGCTGGTGGTGTTGCTGGTCGCCTCCGCGGGTGCCGCCGGCGGCGTCTACTGGTGGCTGTACCGGCCGGACCAGCAGACCAATTCCGCGGCTCAGCAGCAGGCGATCAACGCCGCCCGCGACGGCACGGTGGCCTTGCTGTCGTACTCCCCGGAGAGCCTCGACAAGGACCTGGCCAACGCCAAGTCGCACCTCACCGGCGAATTCCTCAAGTACTACAGCCAATTCACCGACCAGATCGTCGCGCCGGCGGCCAAGCAGAAGGGCGTCAAGACCGAGGCGACCGTCGCGCGTGCGGCGCTCTCGGAGATGCATCCCAGCGACGCGACGGTGCTGGTCTTCGTCAATCAGGTGACCACGAGCAAGGATCGGCCAGATCCGGCCCTGGCGACCAGCAGCGTCATGGTGAAGCTGACCAAGACCGACGGCCACTGGTTGATCTCCGAGTTCAACCCGATCTAGGCCCGCTGAGTAGGAGGACCAATCGATGAGCGTGGCACTGTTGTTGGAGATGGCCGCCTCCGATGCCGAGCGCGTCGGGGTGGTCAGCGACGACCAGCGACTCACCGTGGGCGAGCTGAACACGCTCGCCGACGGCGGGGCGGGCGTCATCGACTCCCGCGGTGCAGGCAGCGTGGTCTACGTCGGCCTCGGCGGAGTCATGCTGCCGCTGCTCATCTTCGCCTCGGCGCGTGCCGCACGGACGTTCACGCCGCTGAACTATCGCCTGTCGGCCGAGGCGCTGGCCGAACTCATCGAGCGGCTACCCGACCCGTTGATCGTCTTCGACGCCGAATATGCCGACGTGGTGGCCGGTTTGGGCGCGGCGCGAATCGAATCACGGGAATTCCTGGCCGCGGCAGCGACGGCCGAGCCGGTCGCCGAATTCCCGGACCCCGACGACATCGCGGTCGTGCTGTTCACCTCCGGCACCACGTCGCGGCCCAAAGCCGTCGAACTGTCGCACAACAACCTCACCAGCTATGTGACCGGCACTGTCGAGTTCGCATCCGCCGAGCCCGGTGATGCCGCACTGATCTGCGTGCCGCCGTACCACATCGCCGGTGTCAGTGCGGCGCTGTCGAATCTGTACGCCGGCCGTAAGATGGTGTACCTGCGCAAGTTCGACGCGCGGGAGTGGATCCGGCTGGCGTCCACCGAAGCGGTCACCAGCGCCACGGTGGTCCCGACCATGCTCGATCGCATCATCACCGAGCTGGAGACCAACCCCACGCCGCTGCCGTCGCTGCGGTCACTGGCATACGGCGGCTCCAAGGTTGCCCTGCCACTGGTACGCAAGGCGCTCGAGCTGCTGCCCGGAGTGGGCTTCGTCAACGCCTACGGCCTGACCGAAACCAGTTCCACCATCGCCGTTCTCGGCCCGGACGACCACCGGGCGGCTCATGCGGCCGCGGACGAGTCGGCCCGCAAAAGGCTCGGCTCGGTCGGCCAGCCCGTACCGGGGATCGAGGTGCAGATCCGCGCCGACGACGGTACGGTCCTGGGCCCCGAGGAGGTCGGCGAACTCTACGTCCGCGGCGATCAGGTGTCCGGCCGCTACGCCGAGATCGGCTCGGTGCTCGACGCCGAAGGCTGGTTCCCCACCAAGGATGTCGCCTACCTCGATGCCGACGGATACCTGTTCATCGGCGGACGCTCCGACGACACCATCATCCGCGGCGGGGAGAACATCGCCCCGGCGGAGGTGGAGGACGTCCTCGTCGAGCATCCCCACGTGCGGGACGTCGCCGTCGTCGGCGTCGAGGACGACGAATGGGGCCAGATCATGGTCGCCGTCGTCGTGCCCGTCGCCGACATCACCCCGGATCCGGAAGACCTGCGCGCCCACGTGCGCACCCAGCTGCGTGGTTCACGCACCCCGGACCGGGTGGTGTTCCGCCACGAATTGCCCACCACACCGACCGGCAAGGTACTGCGCCGCCAGCTTGCCGACGAGCTCAAGTCGCCGACCGCCACCCCGTGATCCCAGGAGGACCACCATGATCAAGACCGGTACCCGACTGCAGAGCCAGGTATGCGACACCCAGGTGATCGTCGTGCGCTCATCGGAAAGTCTCGACGACCTGCGGGCCGGCGGCGTCCCGATGATCCCGCTGGATGGCGAGAAAACCGAAGGCGCCCAACTGGATCCGGATTTCTCCGGCGGCACCGTGATGGGCAAGCGCTACGTCGACTCCGACGGCGCCGAACTCCTGGTCACCAAGGCCGGAGCCGGCAGTCTCAGTGTCGGCACCACACCGTTGGAGCAGAAGACCGCAAAACCGCTGCCGGCCAGCGACTAGGGGTCGGCATGGACGGCGCGGCGGAGGTCGAGACCCACACGCTCGTGCTGGCTATGGACTACCGGGTCCCGGATCCCAGCCGGGTCTGGCCGGTGCTGCAACGCAGCGAGTCCGCGCTCGCCGATCTCGGCGCACATTACGTGCTGGTCTACACCTCGACGCGCGAGCATGGTCGCGTCATGGTCACCATCTCGCTGCGGAGCAAAGAACCCATCCTCGAGGTGCTGCGCTCGCGGGTGTTCCTCAACTGGTTCGACGCTGTCGGCCTCGACGACATCCCCGCCATCTTCGCCGGCGAGACGGTGGACAAGGTCACGCTCGTCGAGCCGACCGAGGAGACCCCGCCGGGGGTGATCGTCGGGGCGATCGCCGCGGTCGACGACGTGCCGGCGATGATCGGGCGAGTTCACCAGGGACTGCCCCGATTCGAGGCCGCGGGGGTGCGGGCCGTGCGCATCTTCAAGGCCTTCGACGACGACCACGAAGTGATGATCCTGCAGGAACTGGACGACGAGGCCGACGCCTCCGACTGGGTGAATCATCCCGACGTGGCGGCGGAGTGGATGGGGCACACCGGAGTCGGCGCCTACCCACCGGTCTTCGTCGGCCGCCTGCAGCACATCATGCGGCTGGACGAGAACGGCTGAGGGCCGATCGATGTTCGTCTGCCTCTGCAACGGTGTCACCAGCCAGGTGGTGGCCGAGGCCGTCGAGGCGGGCGCCACCACCACCAAACAGGTCGCGACGGCGTGCGGAGCGGGCGCCGAGTGCGGCCGCTGCCGTCGCACGGTACGCGCCATCATCGACGCGGCCGATGCGGCGGAACACCAGCGCCACAACGGCTTCCGACCCAAGGGGTGAGGTATGGATGTGCAGCGCATCAGCGACGAACTCGAGATCGCGTCGGTGCTGCACCGCTACGCCCGGGCAGTCGACACCCACGACTGGGATCTGCTGCGGTCACTGTTCACCGACGATGCCCGTCTCGACTACAGCTCCGTCGGTGGGCCGGCTGCGGGCCGCGACGAGGTGTGCTCCTGGCTGGAGCGCTCGCTGACACTGATGCCGATGACTCAGCACTTCATCACCAACATCGAGGCTGATATCGACGGCGACACCGCAACGGTGCGGGCGATGTTCTACAACCCGATGCTGCTGCCGGGCGCGACTGAGACAAGCGCGTGCGGCGGCAACTACCACCACGTTATGGTCCGCACCGACAGCGGATGGCGCAGCAGGCAGCTGCGCGAGGAGAACCTCTGGTTCGACAATCCGCCGAGTCCGCACAGGCGGGCGGAGTTGACCGAGGAGGCCGAGACATGAGTGGTGTCATCGTCACCGGAGCCGCGTCGGGGATCGGCCGTGCTTGCGCCGAGGCGCTGATCGCCGACGGACGCCGAGTCGCGCTGTGGGACATCGCCCCGGCGGTTGCGGAGGTGGCCGAGGCGCTCGGCATGCCGCACACCGTGATCGACGTGTGCGACGGCGCCGCCGTGAGCGCCGCCGTCGATGCTGCCGCTGCCGCTATGGACGGAATCGACGGGCTGGTGCACGCCGCCGGCCGGGTCATCGCCGAACCGGTAGGCGCTTTCACCGAGGAATCGTGGGACGCGGTGCTCGACGTCAACCTGCGCGCCCAGGCGATCCTTTCGCAGGTGCTGCTGCCACATCTGCAGGAGGCTGCCCGCGCCGGCGCCGCCCCCGCGATCGTCGGCATCTCGAGCATCGAAGGACTGACCGCCAACCCGTTCATCCCCGCCTACTGCGCCTCCAAGGCCGGCCTGCTGGGGCTGACCCGATCGATGGCAGCTCAGCTCGGTCCGGAAGGGATCCGGGTCAACGCGGTGTGCCCCGGCTTCATTCGCACCCCGATGCTGCAGATCGCCCTCGACGTCGACGAGGTGCGCGAAGGCTTCGAGGCGGCCGCACCGATCGGCAGGCTGGGGAACCCGAACGAGGTCGCCGCGGCAGTGGCGTTCCTGATGTCGCCGAAGGCGTCGTTCATCACCGGCGCCCACCTGGTGGTCGACGGGGGAGTGACCAGCAGACATCCCTGACGCTGGGATCAGCCCACTCAAGTCCCCTCAGCTTGGGACTTACGCCCCTGTCAGATCCTGGGTGGCGCGGCGACAGTGGACATATGAGCGTGCAGTTTCCCGAGCCCGAGACGATTCGGACTGTGCTGAGCCTGGCGATGCGGGCACCGTCGGTGCACAATTCGCAGCCCTGGCACTGGCGGGTCGGGCCCAGCAGCCTGCATCTGTACGCCGATTCCAGCAGACACCTGCCGAACACCGATCCCGACCGGCGCGACTTGCTGGTCAGCTGCGGTGCCGCTCTGCACCATTGCACCGTCGCGTTGGCCGCGCTGGGGTGGCAGGCCAAGATCCAGCGGTTCCCCGATCCGGCCGACGGCGCTCACCTGGCGTCGATCGAGGTGCAGCCGCTCGCCGCCGGTGAACTCGATGTCACCCTGGCCGCGGCGATCACCCGGCGTCGTACGGATCGGCGCAACTTCAGCTCGTGGCCGGTACCCGGTGGTGACATCGCGTTGATGGGTGCCCGCGCCGCACGGGCGGGGGTGATGCTGCGTCAGCTGGACCTGCTGCCGCATCTGACGGAGATCGTCGCCCAATCGGTGTCCAGGCACGCCGCTGACGCCGACTACCTCAGTGAGCTCAGCGCCTGGAGTGGTAGGTACGGGTCGCTGGCGGGAGTGCCCGCCCACAACACTCCCGCACCCGATCAGCACGCGACGCTGCCGGCCCGAGTGTTCGCAGGCCCGATCCTGGCGCAGCCGTCGGAAACACCTGCCGCCGAGGACAACGCCGTCCTGCTCGCGCTCGGCACCGAGACCGACGATGACCTGGCCCGGTTGCGCGCCGGCGAGGCGACCAGTCTGGTACTGCTGTCCGCCACCGCAATGGGGTTGGCGACATGCCCGGTCACCGAGCCGCTGGAGATCAGCGAGACACGAGACGCGGTGCGCGAAGATGTCTTCGGTACAACCGGCTATCCGCAGATGCTGGTGCGTATCGGCTGGGCGGCGGTGAACGCCGACCCACTGCCTGCCACCCCGCGCCGGCCATTCTCTGAAGTGGTCGG
Organism: Mycolicibacterium aromaticivorans JS19b1 = JCM 16368; assembly: GCF_000559085.1. Classification (NCBI taxonomy): domain Bacteria; kingdom Bacillati; phylum Actinomycetota; class Actinomycetes; order Mycobacteriales; family Mycobacteriaceae; genus Mycobacterium; species Mycolicibacterium aromaticivorans. The sequence continues at coordinate 4,292,991 of NZ_JALN02000001.1, forward strand.
CGGCCTCGACAGTCGTGTTGCGTGACAACCCGGAAGGAATATCACATGTCAACCTCTGCAACGAAATACGACATCGTCGTCGGTGTCGACGGATCCCCGGAGTCGAAGACCGCCGTCGACTGGGCGGCACGCGACGCGGCGTTGCGGGGGGCGCAGGTGCACCTGGTGCATGTGCTCAGCTCGCCCGTGGTGATGACGTTCCCCGAAGTGCCCGTTCCCAGCGGTTACCTTCAGTGGCAGGAGGATTCGGCTCGCGAGATTCTGGAGAGCGCGGCTGAAACCGTCGCAGCGGCCAGCAAGGACGTGGAGGTCACCGCCGAGATCGTAAGTGGTTCTCCGGTGCCGACGCTGGCCGATCTGTCCAAAGACGCCCAGCTGATCGTGGTCGGATGCCGGGGTCGCGGTGCGCTGGCCCGCAGTCTTCTGGGCTCGGTCAGCACCGGCCTCGTCCACCACGCGCACTGCCCGGTGGCGATCATCCACGACGAGGACCTGCTGACGGCTCGCCCGTCGAAGGCCCCGGTGGTCGTCGGCGTCGACGGCTCACCGGCCTCGGAGAAGGCGTTGGAAATCGCGTTCGAGCAAGCCTCGTTGCGTGGGGTGGAACTGGTCGCCGTGCACGCCTGGAGTGACACCGGGTTGTTCGAATTCCCCGGTCTGGACTGGTCGGCACTGCGGACGATTGCCGAGGAGACACTGGCCGAGCGGCTGGCCGGCTGGCAGGAGCGCTACCCCGATGTCGTCGTGCACCGGCTGGTGGTGGCCGACCGGCCCGCACAACAGCTCATCGAGCAGTCGGAGTCGGCCCAGTTGACAGTGCTCGGCAGCCACGGACGTGGCGGATTCGCCGGGATGCTGCTGGGGTCGGTCAGCACCGCGGTGGTGCACGGATCCCGGCAGCCCGTGATCGTCGCGCGCAGCGGCTAGGCTCAAACCCATGGGGCTCAACGGCTTACGGTAGTGGTGCGCTCCAGCGAAGCACCGTGCCGCCACCGTCGGCGTCGTCGACGGTGAAGTCCCCGCCGACCTCGTAAGCGCGGCGACGTAGGTTGATCAACCCACTGGGGCTGACCTCGGTCGGCATGCCGCGGCCGTCGTCGATCACCTCGATCGCGAGTTCGTCCTCCACCCGCACAGTGACGCTGAGTGATCGCGCGTCAGCGTGGCGCACCGCATTGCTGACCGCCTCGCGAACCACCGCCTCGGCGTGATCGGCCAGCCCTGCCTCCACCACCGACAGCGGCCCGACGTACTGAATGGTGATCCGTGGCCCCGAACCGGCGAACGCGTTGACGGCGTCGTCGAGGCGCTGACGCAGCTGCGTGGTGGTGCCCACCGATCCGCCGTGCAGGTCGAAGATCGCGGTGCGGATCTCCTGGATGACCTCCTGCAGGTCGTCGACGCTGTTCGTCAGGCGCTGCCGCACTTCGGGCAGCCGGCTGCGCGGAATCGTGCCCTGCAGGGAAAGTCCGATCGCGAACAACCGTTGGATGACGTGGTCGTGCAGGTCGCGGGCGATCCGGTCGCGGTCGGAGAGCACGTCGAGTTCGCGTAGGTGCCGTTGTGTGGAGGCCAACTGCCAGGCCAGCGTCGCCTGGTCGGCGAAGCCCGCCATCATGTCGAGCTGTTCGTGACTGAACGTCTGCCTGCCGATGCGCCGCAGAATCACCACCACACCGGCGACGGTGTCGGTGGTGCGCAACGGCAGTACCAGCGCGGCGCCGATCCCGGGTATCGCGGGCAGTTCGTCGCTGATGTCGGTGAACCGCTGCGGTGCTTGCGCGGCGAAGGCGTGGCCGATCACGCTGTCCCGCACGGTGATTGGCGGCAATGATCCGGGCTGGCCGACCTTGCCCGCCGTCTCGACCACGAGCAATTCCTCGACCTGGTCGACAGGCAGTTGAATATCGCTGGGCACCGCAACAAGCACCACGTCCGCCGCGGTGAGTTTGAGCGCCTCATCGGCGATGAGCCGGAACACCTGGGCCGGGTCCGCACCACCCAGCAACTCTGTCCCGATGTCGCGGGTCGCCTCGATCCAGGACTGCCGCGTGCGGGACTGTTCGTAGAGGCGGGCGTTGTCGATCGCGATCCCCGCCGCGGCGGCCAATGCCTCGACCAGGACTTCGTCGTCCTCGCTGAACGGCTGCCCGTCTGCCTTGTCGGTGAGGTACAGGTTGCCGTACACCTCGTCGCGGATTCGCACCGGGACGCCGAGAAAGGTGCGCATCGGCGGGTGATTCGGCGGGAAGCCCACCGATGCCGGGTGCTGCGTGATGTTGTCGAGCCGGATCGGTTTCGGTTCGTCGATCAGGTGGCCGAGCACGCCACGTCCGGAGGGCAGCGGGCCGATCAGTTCGTGGGTTTCGGCGTCGATGCCCTCGTAGATGAACTCGGCGAGCTCATGGTCGTGGCCGCGTACGCCCAGCGCCCCGTAGCGAGCGTCGACGAGGTCGATCGCCGTGTGAACGATGGTCTTGAGCGTGACGTCCAATTCCAGGCCCGAGGTCACCACGAGCATCGCTTCGACCAGCCCGTCGAGCCGGTCCCGGCCCTCGACGATCTGCTCCACCCGGTCCTGCACCTCGACAAGTAACTCGCGCAGACGAAGACCCGACAATGTGTCACGCAGCGGCGAACCCGCCTTGCGATTCCCGTTTGGTCCGACAGTGTCGGTCACAGCCCTCATGTTGCCACCAGAAGGCAACGGCCGCTTCACTCTTGGCTGCGCTGATTATGGTCGAGCTTCGAGATGAACACTGCTGCCTGGGTACGGCGTTCCATCCCAAGTTTTGCCAGGAGACGCGATACGTAGTTTTTCACCGTCTTCTCGGCGAGGAACATTCGCGCGGCGATTTGCTTGTTCGTCAGACCCTCGCCAAGTAAGCCGAGCAGGACCCGTTCCTGTTCAGTGAGACCCGACAGGGGATCGGAACGCTCAGCGGCACCGCGCAACTTGGCCATCAGCGCCGCGGCGGCACGATTGTCGAGCAGCGACCGGCCCGCGCCGACATCCTTGATCGCCTCGGCGAGCTCCATGCCCTTGATGTCCTTGACCACGTAGCCGCTCGCCCCGGCGAGGATGGCGTCGAGCATCGCCTCGTCGGACGTGAAGGACGTCAGCATCAGGCACCGGAGGTTGGGCATCCGAGACAGCAGGTCGCGGCACAGCTCGATGCCGTTGCCGTCGGGCAGGCGTACGTCGAGGACCGCCACGTCGGGATTGAGCGCCGGGATCTGCGCCAGCGCGTGGGCCACCGAACCGGCTTCACCGATGACTTCGAGATCGGGATCGGCGGACAGCAGGTCGATCAGTCCACGGCGAACGACTTCGTGGTCATCGACGAGGAAGACCTTGACCATGCCGCAACGATATCGGGAGTTCGCTGTCGCGTGTCACAACAATCGCTGACGGTCGACCACCAGAACCGAGCAATCGGTGTTGTGCAGGGCCGCCGACCCGGTCGGACCCAGCAGTTCCTCGATGCCCCGGGCGTTGCGCGCGCCCACTACGACGAGCTGGATGGACCCGGCGTGTTTGGCCAGATAGTTCAGCACGCTGCCGTGGATCGCAACCGGTCGGGCGTCCAGATCGGGATATTGGTTCTTCCAATGCGACAGCCGGCGGTCCAGTTGCGCGCGCACCATCCGATTGCCGTCGGAGACGGCGTGGGAGTCGTGGACGTCGGTGTAGCGCGACTGCCACGAGCCGAGAACCCGCAGCGGCGCGCCCCGCAAGCGCGCTTCGGCGACCCCGAACTGGAGTACCGCCGCGCTGTCGGGGGATTCGTCGAGCTCGACGACGATCCAGCCGGGATCATGGCCGGCGATCCGATCCTCGCCCCGCACGATCGTGACCGGGCAGTGCGCCGCGGTGACCAGCGCGGTCGCCGTCGACCCGATGCGGTCGGCGTCGAAGTGCTTGAGGCCGACCTCGCCGACGCAGATCATCGCCGCCACCCGGGAGGCGTCCACCAGCGTCGCGATCGGCAGACCCTGAAGGATCTCGACTTCGAGTTTGACCTGCCGACCGGTGGCCTCGACCGCGTCTGCCGCGGAGCGGACCGCGAATTCGGCGCCGGCGAGCAGGCGCGCCTCCTCCTGCGGATTCGCCGGATCCGGGCCGGGCGGATGGATCGCATAGACCAGACGCAGGGGGATGTCGCGGCTGATTGCTTCGTCGATCGCCCACAACGCGGCCCGCACAGCGCCCCGAGAACCGTCGATGCCCACCACGATGGACGGCGGTGTGAACGATTCGGGCATCAGGGGCTCCCCGGGACGGCGGACTCCATTGTCGCCGACGGCGACATCAGCGCGCGGTGAAAACGCCGGGTCGCTAGCCGGCGGCGGCGTCGATCTCCGACATCGACGTCGCGAAGAGCTGACTGGCCAGGTTGGACAACGCCCTCGCGACGGCCACCTCGTCGCGCAGTTCCACAGCATGCTCGGTACCGGCATCCATGCAGGCAGTCCCCATACCCACCAGGGCGGTACTCCGCCAGGACAGCAGTGCGGTGGCCCGAGTGCGATCGGCGTCCTCGTCGACGGCGATCAACACGGCCGAATGCTTGGTCTGGTCGAGATCTTCCATGATGTCCCCCTCAGTCATACCGATCCGACCATGGGGGCCGGCGTCGCTGATAGGGGCTGAAGTCCCATCGGGGCGGGCCGTTCGGCGGCTCAGCGCTTCGGCTTCGGCGGCGCCAGAACCTTCATGACCATCCGCATCGCCGGCTCCGGAACGCGGTCTTTCATGGCGAGAGCGGTCTCGGCGACACGGCCGCGCGCCGGGGTGCCGCGGCCGAACAGCCGGTTGAACGGACCGCCCGACGGTTCCAACTCGACATGCATCGGCGGCCCGCCGTCGGCGGCGCCGAGCGCCGAGGAGATCACGATCCGCTGGATCTCGCTGGTGCCCTCGAAGATGGTGTACAGCTTGGCGTCGCGGTACCACTTCTCCACCGGATGGTCGCTGATGTAGCCCCAGCCGCCCATGGTCTGGATGGCCCGCTCGGTGGTTTTGACGGCGATCTCGCTGGCGGCCAGCTTCGCCATCGAGCCTTCACCCCGCTCGAACGGGACGTTATTGGCGGCCATCCAGGATGCGCGCCACGTCAACAGCCGGGCGGCGTCGATACCGGTGGCCAGGTCGGCGAGCGGGAAGGCGATGCCCTGGTTGTCGATGATGGGAGCGCCGAACGCCTCGCGGCGGTTGGCGTAGGCGGTCACGTATTCCAGTGCGGCCCGGGCGATTCCCAGCGCCTGGGCCGCCACCATCGGGCGGGTCTGCTCGAATGTGCCGAGCGTCGCCGATCCGGAGCGCCGTCCGCCGGTCGCCATGGCCTCGCGGGTCTTGGCCAGCTTGTGCTCGAGCTTGTCCTGCCCGCCGAGCAGGTTCGCACCGGGCACCCGCACGCCGTTGAACTTGAGCTCCGCGGTGTGCGATGCGCGGCACCCGAGCTTGTCGAGCTTGCGGACGAGCTCCAAACCCGGTGTGCCACCGGGCACTACGAACAAGGCCTGTCCGCGGTGACCCAGTTCCTCGTCGACGACGGCGTTGACCACGTGCACGTTGGCGATGCCGCCGTTGCCGATCCACATCTTGTGCCCGTCGATGATCCAGTCATCACCGTCGCGACGGGCCCGGGTCCGCAGGTTGCGCACATCGCTGCCACCCTCGGGTTCGGAGATCGCCAACGCGGCGAGCTTCAGATCTCCCGGGGTGCCGAAGCATTCGGGCGCCCAGGTCAGCATCTGCTCGGGGGTGGCGGCCTGGCCGATCGCCGACAGCGCCAGCGCCGGCATGACCACGGCCAAACCGATTCCCGCACAACCCCAGAACAGCTCCTCCATGAACATCGGCAGCGACAGGCCGGTCGGATCACCGATGAGGTCTCGGTAGAAGAGCGGACTGTAGAACCCCCGGCGGGCGGCTTCCTCGAGTACCGGCCAGGGAAACTCCTGGCGCTTGTCGTAGTCGGCGGCCACCGGCCGGATGCAGTGTTCGGCGAACTCGTGTGCGCGGCGAGCGAGATCGTGCTGCGCATTCGTCGGCGTGAGGTCCAGGCCCATCGTGCGTCCCTTCGACGCTTGGGTGATACCTCCGGTACCGCATGATCAAACGTCGGGCCGACGGCCGGGAAAAGTTGGAGCCCGGGCTGCCGCGGAGTCGGGTTGCACGGCAGCTCGGGGCTGACTGGGATATCGACCGCCGACCGGTGGGTGTTACCGCCCTTTGCACCGACGTTTTTTGCCCCTGGTGGCCGGGTAGTCGACTGGACACGGAGGTGATGTCGATGCCCAAGACAACCAAGCGCGGCGACGCCAAGAAGAGTGAGTTGCCCAGCACTTTGAAGAAGTCCGACGCGAAGGCGCAGCGGACGTTCGCCAAGGCACACGACGCGGCGGCCGAGGAGTACGGCGAGGGCGAGCGGGCCCACCGGGTGGCCTACAGCGCGCTCAAGCACAGCTATGAGAAGGTCGGCGACCATTGGGAGGCCAAGAGTTCCAAGGGGCCCTCGGATTCGCGGGCCCGCAGCGGTGGTCCCAACCCCAAAGGCAAGAGCGCCGAGGGGGTGGACGCCAATGCGAGCAAGAAGCATCTGCTCGACGTCGCCAGACGACTCGACATCAGCGGGCGTTCCTCGATGAACAAGGGCGAACTGGTCGAAGCGATCATGAAGGCTAATCGCCGCGAGAGCAGCCGCAACCGTTGATCAACGGTCCGGACGAGGGCTGGCCTGCGCCGATTCGGAGTCGCTGAAGAACTCCAGCAGGTACCGGCTTTCCTCGATCTGGCCGATCGTGCGCCTGGCTTTGCGGCGGGTGATCAGGATGCCTGCGATCGCAAACGCCCACACCGCGTATTGGACGCACCAGGCCAGCCGGAACGATGCGAACGAGTAGCCGCCGGTCGCACCGATGATCACGCCCATCGCCTGCATGACCAGCAGTGAGGCCACAAAGCCGCCCATGTTCACCGCGCCCTGTGCGGTGCCCAGCGTCGAGCGCGGGTTGAAGGTACGGGCGAAATCGAAGCCGACCATCGAGCCCGGGCCGCCGAACGAGATCACCACGATCAGGAGCACCAGCAACCAGCGCGGTGCCGCGGACGGCAGCGCCAGCACCACCGTCCAGATGAGCGCATTGCTGATGACGATGCCCAGCACGATCCACGATCGCCGGTGCGGATGCCGGCCGGTGATGATGCCGATCAACACCCCGAAGACGATCGCGGCGACCACCGAGATGGTCAGCAGTGTTCCCGCCTCACCGCGCGAAAGATTCTGCGCCACTGTCAGATACGGGACTCCCCACATCAACGCGAAGACGGTGACCGAGAACTGGGTGCCCATATGGGTGAAGAAGCCGAGCCGGGTGCCGGGTCGCATCCACACCGTCTTCACGCTGGCCAGCGTCTCGCGAACGCTGGTCACCGGATCATGGGCCGTCACACCGCTCGGGGTGTCTTTCACCAGAGCCAGGGTCAGCACCAGGGACAGCACGCCGAACGCCGCGACGGCGAGGTACGCCCGGGTCCACCCGGACCCGATGAGCAGCGACAGGAACGGCACCGCTGAAAGTACTTGTCCCAGTTGGCCTGAGATGCCGGTCAACTGGGTCACCAACGGGATCTGACGTGGCCTGAACCAGTGCGGCACCAGCCGCAACACCGAGATGAACGTGAACGCGTCGCCGAGCCCCACGACCGCGCGGGCGGCGATCGCGGTGGGCAACGACACAGTGACTGCCAGCACCAGCTGACCCGCGACCATCAGAGTCGCACCAGTCAGGATCATCTTTTTGGACCCGAACCGGTCGAGGAGCAGTCCCGCCGGGATCTGTGCGGCCGCGTAGACGATCACCTGCAGCACGACGAACGTCGACAGCACGCCGGGGCTCGCCGAGAATCGCTTGGCAGCATCCAGGCCGGACACGCCCATGGTGGTGCGGTCCAGGACGGCGACGATGTAAGCCAACGTTCCCGTCGACCACACAATCCAGGCCCGCACTGTCCGTCATCCTTTCGCCGATTCGCCCCGACCAATCATCTCCCGGCCACGCAAATTGATTCCCGAGCTATACCCGGGTCGAGGCGGGATCGCCGCCGAAGCGTTGCGCCAGCCACACCGGGATGATCGCCAGCACGGTCAGCGTCGCGGCGACGACGTTGATCACCGGAGCCTGGTTGGGCCGGAACAGGTTGCCGAAGATCCAGATCGGCAGGGTCTGCACCGTCGGCCCCGCGGTGAACGTGGTGACGACGATCTCGTCGAAACTGAGCGCGAAGGCCAGGATCGCTCCCGCCACCAGCGCGCCCCGCATCATCGGGAACGTGACATAGCGAAACGTCTGCCAGCCCGATGCGCCGAGGTCGGCCGACGCGTCCTCCAGACCGGTGCCGAGCCGGCGCAGCCGGGCCTGGGTGTTGTTGAACACGATCACGATGCAGAACGTCGCGTGGCCGACGATGACCGTCGCCAGTCCCAGCGTCATCCCCAGTGCCGAGGTGAACGTCGCGTTCAGCGCGATACCGGTGACGATCCCGGGCAGCGTGATCGGCAGCACCACCAGGAAGCTGATGGTCTGCCGCCCGAAAAACTCGTAGCGCTGTACGGCGAATGCGGCCATGCTGCCCAACAGCAGCGCAAGAGCCGTTGCGCACACACCCACCACCACCGAGTTGGCCAGCGAATGCCACATACCGTCGCTGGCCCAAGCATCGGCCCACCACCGCAGCGTGAAACCACTTGGCGGGAAAGCGAAGGTCTTCGACGAGTTGAACGCGTTGAGCACCACCAGGAGCAGCGGCGCGTACAAGAAGACGAGCACGAACAGCGTCCAGATCCGGACCAGCCGGCGCAGGGTGGGCGACAGCATCAGACGTTCTCCAATGCGCCGGTGCGCCGCATCGCGAGCAGGTAGAGCACGATCGCCGCCAGCGGGATCAGCGACAGCGCGGCCGCCAGCGGCTGGTTGTTGGCGGTCACCAACTGTCCGTAGATGATGTTGCCCAGCATCTGGGTTTTGCCGCCGACGATCGTCACCGCGATGTAGTCACCCATCGACAGTGAGAACGTGAAGATCGAACCGGCCGCGATGCCGGGAAACACCAACGGCGCCACGATGGTTCGCAGTGTGGTGAGATCTGATGCGCCCAGGTCGGAGCTGGCGTCGATCAGCGGGCCGGGCACCCGCTCGAACGCCGCGAACACCGGGATCACCATGTACGGCAACCAGAGGTAGGCCAGCGTGAGCACCGTGGCGATCAGGCCGTAGCCCGGTGTGTACCCGGCCATCCAGTGCAGCGGACCCTCCGGAGACAGCAACATCCGCCAGGCATAAGCCTTGACGAGATAGCTGGCCCACAACGGGGTGGTCACCGCGACCACCAGGGCCAATCGCACGCGCGGTGAGGAGACCTTGGCCATGTACAGGCCGAGTGGTACGGCCAGCACGATGCAGATGGCGGTGACGCTCAACGCGATCCCGACCGTGCGCAGGGTGGCTGTGCGGAACACCGCGTCGGTGAGCACCCGCACGATGTTGTCGCCGGTGTAGGAGCGCACCACCGCGCCGGTGAAGGTGTCGGTGCTCCAGAAGGCTGAAAGCAGCAGTACGCCAAGCGATCCCAGGTAAGCCACCACCAGCCAGGCCAGTGGCGGAACGAGCAGGAAGGCGAGACGAAGGCGCTGGCTGATCCCGGGGCCCACCCGTCGGCTCAGCCCTTGATCTGCTGCCACTTGTCGACCCACTCGTTGTAGGCCGTGCAGTTGTCACCGCTGCCGTCCACGCATTGCTTCTGCGGCGTCGTCCAGTAGCTGATCTTCTCCGCATAGGCGGAATCGGTGGCGTGATAGGTGTCGCAGAACGTCTTGTCGCTGGTGAATTCGCAGGCTTTGGTCTGCGCGGGGGCCTCACCGAAGTACTCGGCCACCTGGGCGTTCACCTGTGGCGAGGTGATCCAATCCATCCACTGGTACATGCAATTGGGGTTCTTGGCCTTGGAGGAGACCATCCAGGTGTCCGACCATCCGGTCGCGCCTTCCTTGGGCAGCACAGTGGCGATCTTGAGTTTGTTGTCGGAGGTGATCATGTTGGCAATCACCTGCCAGGTGGTGCCGATCACCGAGGTGCCGGACTCGAAGGCCTGCACCGCCTTGGTGTAGTCCGACCAGTATTCGCCGATGTTGCCGTGCTGCGCCTTTAGTAGATCCACCGCGGCATTGAGCTGGTCCTCAGTCAAGGAGTACGGATTCTTGATGCCGAGTTCGGGTTTCGTCTTCGACAGGTACAGCGCGGCGTCGGCGATGTAGATGGGGGAGTCGTAGGCGGTGACCTTGCCCTTGTATTCCGGGGCGCCGGGGAACACCGCACCCCAGCTGTCCGGGGCGCCCTTGACGACATCGGTGTTGTACATCAGCAGGTTCGCGCCCCAGCCGTGCGGGATGCCATACATCTGGCCGTTCACCGAGTTCCACGGCTTGTCCTTGAGGAACGCCGAGATGGTCTCGTAGTTGGGCACCAGCTTGGTGTTGACCGGGGCGACGTCGCCTGCGTAGATCAGGCGCAGCGTGGCGTCACCGGACGCCGACACGCCGTCGTATTGACCGGTGCGCATCAACTGCAGCATCTCGTCGGAGGTGTTGCCGATCTTGACGTTGACCTTGCAGCCGGTCTTCTGCTCGAACGGGTGCACCCAGTCGACCTTGGGGTCGTTGGACCCGTCCTCGGCGTAGCCGGGCCAGGCGATGAGGTTCAGTTGGCCTTCGCCCTTGCCGAGGGCCGACAACGGCTCCATCTTCGGCGGTGCGGTGGTGCCGCCGCCGGAGTTGTTGGAACTCGAACAGGCTGCGACCAGTGCGGCGCACACGGCTAGCGCAACGCCGAGGCGGCGGGTGGTGGTTCTCATGGCGAAGCTCCTCTTCTCAGGCGGACAGGGATCGGACGGCGCTGTCTGGCCAGGCCAGTACGACGGTTGCACCGTGAGTGAGGTCGGTGGATGCCTCGGCTGACAGCAGGGTTGCGGTCAAACCGACCCCGGATGCGTCGACGGCCACCCAGGTGATCGGTCCCGCGTACACCACTTCGGCGATTTGGGCTGTGACACTGCGCATTCCGGCCGGGACGGTCTCCTCAGGTGCCAGCACGGCGATGCGTTCCGGGCGGATCGCGACGGTGCCGGGTCGGCCGACCAGCGCTTCGGCGGTCGCACCGTCGACCACATTGGAGGTGCCGACGAAGTCGGCGACGAACCTGTTGGCTGGGTTCTCGTAGACCTCGCGCGCGGCGCCGACCTGTTCGATGCGGCCCTCGTTGAACACCGCGAGCCGGTCGCAGAGGGTGAGTGCTTCGTCCTGATCGTGAGTGACGATCACGAACGTGATGCCGACCTCGCGCTGAATCGCCTTGAGCTCCACCTGCATCTGCTCGCGCAGTTTGAGGTCCAGCGCGCCGAGCGGCTCGTCGAGCAGCAGCACTTTGGGCCGGCCCACCAGCGCGCGGGCCAGCGCGACCCGCTGTTGCTGGCCGCCCGACAACTGCGCGGGCTTGCGCGCCGCGTGCCCGGACAGTCGCACCATGTCCAACGCGGCTGCCGTGCGCTCGCGGCGTTCGGCTTTGGGCACGCCCTTGACCTTCAGGCCGTACTCCACGTTCTGGGCGACCGTCATGTGCGGAAACAGCGCGTAGTCCTGGAAAACGGTGTTTGTGTCGCGCTTGGCCGGCGGCAACGCGGTGACGTCGGTGCCACCGAGGTGAACCGTGCCTGCGGTCGGCTGCTCGAAGCCCGCGATCATCCGCAGCACAGTGGTCTTGCCCGAACCGGACGGACCGAGAATCGCGAACAGTTCCCCGTCGGCGACGGTCAGGTCGGCGCCCTCCACCGCGGTCACTTCGCCGAACACCTTTCGCACCCCGCGCAACTCGATCTGCGGTGCGCGAGAGGGGGCGGTCGGCATGGGTGGATCCTACGGATTGAGTTGTCCACCCGCAGCGTCATGGTGGACTTCGCCGGTCATCGAACCTCTGGGCCACCGGATTCGCGATCCACACCGTGGACGCCGAAATGTGATGCGATGTGACCGGTGTCGTTGGTGTAGTCGTTGAGGCAACTGTCATATTCTGGGGCTCGTGTTCATGTCGCGACGCGACGTCCTCAAACTGGCCGCCGTGACCCCGGCCGCCCTGGGTCTCGGGACGCTGGCGTCGACGCTCACGACACCCGTTGCGAGCGCCGAGCCGGCTACCGCCGCCACCGGGTCCCTGGGCGTACTGCTCGACTACGCGGCAGGCGTCATCAGCGCCAGCGATCTGAAGGCATCCGGTGCCGTCGGCGCCATCCGGTACGTCTCGGACCGGCGGCCGGGCGGGGAATGGATGCTGGGCAAGCCGATTCAGCTGGCCGAAGCCCGCGACCTGTATCAGGCCGGCCTGAAGATCGTGTCCAACTACCAGTTCGGCAAGCAGGACACGGCGGACTGGCTCGGCGGCCAGCAGGCCGGAATCATCCACGCCAAACGGGGCTGGCAGCTGCACACCGCCGCCGGAGGCCCGGTGGCAGCCCCGATCTACGTGTCGATCGACGACGACCCGACCGCGGATCAGTACAAAACACAGATCGCGCCGTACCTGAGGGCCTGGGAATCGGTGCTCGGACATCAGCGCGTCGGCGTGTACGGGAACTCCAAGGTCATCGACTGGGCCCTGCAGGACGGTCTCGGGTCCTGGTTCTGGCAGCACAACTGGGGCTCCCCGGAGGGCTACACCCACCCTGCCGCGCACCTGCATCAGGTCGAGATCGACAAGCGCAAGGTGGCGGGTGTGGGCGTCGACCTGAACAACATCCTCAAGCCGCAATTCGGCCAGTGGGACTGACTCAAAGGCAAAAAACTTACCGGCAAGTAAGGATTTGCCAGCAAACTCGATGACGCCATTTTGGTGAACAATTGTGGACTGAAAAACCTAGCAAGTGCTTGGCTGGCGATCTCGGGCGCAGACGCGCGGCGGAAAATCGACAGGTAACGATTCGATAACAATCGTGCTTTGAACAGCACTGTTTCCCCTACTCAACCGTAACCACCTGCATGCAGGACGTTTGTCCCGGATGGTCTGGGCGCCTGTTCGGCGCGGTGTTACCCAGCGTGCTGTTACCCGTCCGTAGAACTCGTCAGTAACCAATCTTGGGCGGAAAATGGTGCTGGTTCTTATGCCACTCTTAGTAGAGCCGAGATGTCAGCCGGCACCCTCACGGGGGAAGCGCGCGGCGGCCGTGATTCGACGGGGAATCGCCCACACCGACATACGAAACGAAGACGCGACGACCGCGACGACGAGCACGACAGGGAGATACACAAGGTGACGATCCACGAGCACGACAGGCTTTCCACGGGCGACGGATCATGGCGCGGGGGCGCCAAGGAGACCACCACGCATGCGCTGGTCGATCGTCTCAACGCCGGTGAGCCGTACGCCGTGGCTTTCGGTGGACAGGGCAGCGCCTGGCTGGAGACCCTCGAAGAGCTGGTCACCTCGGCCGGTATCGAATCCGAGCTCGCGACCCTGGCCGGTGAGGCTGAGCTGCTGCTCGAGCCCGTCGCCGACGAACTCGTCGTGGTCCGCCCGATCGGCTTCGAGCCGCTGCGCTGGGTGCGCGCGCTGGCCGCCGAGGAAGCGGTGCCCTCGGCCAAGCAGCTGACGTCGGCCGCGGTGTCGGTCCCCGGCGTCCTGCTGACCCAGATTGCCGCCACCCGGGCCCTGGCGCGCCAGGGCATGGATCTGGCGGCCGCCCCGCCGGTGGCCGTCGCGGGCCACTCCCAGGGCGTGCTGGCGGTCGAGGCGCTGCGCGCCGGTGGGGCCAAGGATGTCCAACTGCTCGCTCTGGCCCAGCTGATCGGCGCCGCTGGCACGCTCGTCGCCCGTCGCCGCGGTATTTCGGTCCTGGGCGACCGCCCGCCGATGGTCTCGGTGACCAATGCCGAGCCGGAACGCATCTACGAACTGCTCGAAGAGTTTGCTCAAGACGTCCGGACCGTGCTGCCGCCGGTGCTGTCGATCCGCAACGGCCGACGCTCGGTCGTCATCACCGGAACCCCGGAACAGCTGTCCCGATTCGAGCTGTACTGCGAGCAGATCGCCGACGCCGAAGCGGCCGACCGCAAGAACAAGAACCGCGGCGGCGCGGTGTTCGCGCCCGTATTCGATCCGGTCCAGGTCGAGGTCGGCTTCCACACCCCGCGGCTGGCCGACGGGATCGACATCGTGGGACGCTGGGCCGCTGCCGTCGGCCTGGACGTCGAGCTGGCGCGCGCCCTGACCGACGCGATCCTGGTTCAGCAGGTCGACTGGGTCGAAGAGGTCACCGCCCTGCACGACGCCGGAGCTCGATGGATTCTCGACCTCGGCCCCGGCGACATCCTCACCCGGCTCACCGCGCCGGTCATCCGCGGCCTCGGCATCGGCATCGTGCCGGCCGCCACCCGCGGCGGGCAGCGCAACCTGTTCACCGTCGGGGCGGTTCCCGAGGTGGCCAAGCCGTGGTCGAGCTACGCGCCCTCGGTGGTCACCCTGCCCAACGGCTCGGTGAAGCTGTCGACCAAGTTCACCCGGCTGACCGGTCGCTCGCCGATTCTGCTGGCGGGCATGACGCCGACAACCGTCGACGCCAAGATCGTCGCCGCGGCCGCCAACGCCGGCCACTGGGCCGAACTCGCCGGTGGCGGCCAGGTCACCGAGGCCATCTTCGACAAGCGCATAGAGGATTTGGTCGAGCTCTTGGAGCCGGGCCGAGCCATCCAGTTCAACTCGCTGTTCCTGGATCCCTACCTGTGGAAGCTGCAGCTGGGCGGCAAGCGGTTGGTGCAGAAGGCACGCCAGTCCGGTGCGCCGATCGACGGCGTCGTGGTCAGCGCCGGCATCCCCGAGCTGGAGGAAGCCGTCGACCTCATCGACGAGCTGAATACGGTCGGCATCGCCCACGTCTGCTTCAAGCCGGGCACCGTCGAGCAGATCCGCTCGGTCATCCGGATCGCCGCCGAGGTGCCCACCAAGCCGGTGATCGTCCACATCGAGGGCGGCCGCGCCGGTGGCCACCACTCCTGGGAAGACCTCGACGACCTGCTGCTGACCACCTACTCGGAACTGCGCGGCCGCGCCAACATCACGGTCTGCGTCGGTGGCGGCATCGGTACGCCGGAGCGCGCCGCGGAGTACCTGTCCGGCCGGTGGTCCGCCGTCTACGGCTACCCGCTGATGCCTGTCGACGGCATCCTGGTCGGCACCGCGGCGATGGCCTGCCTGGAGGCGACCACCTCGCCCGCGGTCAAGCAGTTGCTGGTCGACACCATCGGCACCGATCACTGGGTCGGCGCCGGAAAAGCTGTGAACGGCATGGCTTCCGGGCGCAGCCAGCTGGGCGCCGACATCCACGAGATCGACAACGCCGCCTCCCGCTGCGGCCGCCTGCTCGACGAGGTCGCCGGTGACGCCGAGGCCGTGGCGGCGCGCCGGGACGAGATCATCGCCGCGATGGCCGTCACCGCCAAGCCCTACTTCGGCGACGTCGGTGAGATGACGTACCTGCAGTGGCTGCAGCGCTTCGTCGAGCTGTCCATCGGTGACGACGACTCCACAGCCGACACCAAGACCGCCGACTCGCCGTGGCTCGACATCACCTGGCGGGACCGCTTCGCCGAGATGCTGCAGCGCGCGGAGGCCCGACTCAACGCGAAAGACACCGGCCCGATCGAGACGCTGTTCGATGCGTCCACGGCTGACGGCGAGTGGCTGCTGGAGAACCCGGGCCAGGCCTTGGAGGCCCTGCAGGCCCGCTACCCGGACGCCGGGTCGGTGCTGCTGCACCCGGCCGACGTGCCGTTCTTCGTCCAGCTGTGCAAGACGCTGGGCAAGCCGGTCAACTTCGTCCCGGTCATCGACAAAGACGTTCGGCGCTGGTGGCGCAGTGACTCCCTGTGGCAGGCGCACGATGCGCGCTACACCGCCGACCAGGTGTGCGTCATCCCCGGTACCCAGGCCGTCGCGGGAATCACCCAGGTCGACGAGCCGGTCGGTGACCTGCTCGACCGCTTCGAGCAGGCCGCGGTCGACGAGGTGCTGGCCTCGGGCGCGCAGCCCGAGCCCGTAGCCGCGCGACTGCGGGTGCGCACCGACGCGACCGGGCCGCTGGCCATCGTGCTGGATTCGCCCGACGTGCTGTGGGCCGGTCGCACCGCCACCAACCCGGTACACCGCATCGCGGCGCCGTCGAAATGGCAAGTCCGCGATAACAATTCGGCAACCAATCATGACACCGGGGCGCGACTCGAAGTCACCGCGGACAACCGGGTGGTGCTCAGCATCCCGCTGTCGGGCACCTGGATCGACATCGCCTTCAGCCTGCCCGCCACCGTGATCGACGGCGGAATGCCGGTCGTTCGTACCGAGGACGCCGCCACCGCCATGCGCGCCGTGCTGGCCATCGCTGCCGGGGTGGACGGCCCCGACGCGCTGCCGCCGGTGGTCAACGGCTCCACCACGGTCACCGTCGGCTGGGATCCCGAGCGGGTCGCCGATCACACCGGCGTCACCGCGACGTTCGGTTCGCCGCTGGCGCCGACGCTGTCGATCGTTCCTGACGCATTGGTCGGCCGCTGCTGGCCCGCGGTGTTCGCCGCCATCGGCGGCGCGGCCACCGACTCCGGCTTCCCGGTCGTCGAGGGTCTGCTCAGCCTGGTGCATCTGGACCACGCGGCCCGCCTGCTCAAGCCGCTGCCCAAGGAACCGACCCAATTGACGGTCACCGCAACGGCTTCGGTCGCCACCGACACCGAGGTCGGGCGCGTCGTGCCGGTGACGGTGAACGTCACCGACGCCAGGGGCATGATCCTGGCTGTCCTCGAGGAGCGCTTCGCAATCCGCGGCCGAACCGGCGCCAAGGAACTCACCGACCCGGTACGCGCCGGGGGAGCGGTGTCGGAGAACGCCACCGACACCCCGCGCCGCCGTCGCCGCGACGTCACGATCGGCGCGCCGGTCGACATGCGTCCGTTCGCCGTGGTCTCCGGTGACCACAACCCGATCCACACCGACCAGGCCGCCGCGCTGCTGGCCGGGCTGGAATCGCCGATTGTGCATGGCATGTGGCTCTCGGCCGCCGCCCAGCACGTGGTCACCGCCACTGACGGCAAGCCCGGTGCGCCGGCCAAGCTGATCGGCTGGACCGCCCGCTTCCTGGGCATGGTCAAGCCCGGCGACGACATCGACTTCCGGGTCGACCGGGTCGGAATCGACCTGGGCGCTGAGGTTTTGGAGGTCACCGCCAAGATCGGCACCGACCTGGTGATGAGTGCGACCGCCCGGTTGGCGGCGCCGAAGACGGTGTACGCCTTCCCCGGTCAGGGCATTCAGCACAAGGGCATGGGCATGGAGGTGCGCGCTCGGTCCAAGGCCGCCCGCAAGGTGTGGGACACCGCCGACAAGTTCACCCGCGACACGCTCGGCTTCTCGGTGCTGCACGTGGTCCGGGACAACCCGACCAGCCTGATCGCCTCCGGTGTGCACTACCAGCACCCCGAAGGTGTGCTGTACCTGACGCAGTTCACTCAGGTCGCGATGGCGACCGTCGCCGCCGCGCAGGTCGCCGAGATGCGTGAGCAGGGTGCGTTCGTCGAGGGCGCGATCGCCTGCGGCCACTCGGTCGGTGAGTACACCGCACTGGCCTGCGTGTCCGGGGTGTATCCGCTGGAGGCGTTGCTGGAGGTGGTGTTCCACCGCGGCAGCAAGATGCACGACATCGTCCCGCGCGACGAGATGGGCCGCTCCAATTACCGGCTGGCCGCGATCCGGCCGTCGCAGATCGATCTTCCCGATGCCGACGTCACGGAGTTCGTGGCCGAGATCGCCGAGCGCACAGGGGAGTTCCTGCAGATCGTGAACTTCAACCTGCGCGGCTCGCAGTACGCGATCGCCGGCACGGTGCGCGGTCTCGAGGCGCTGGAGGAAGAAGTCGAGCGGCGCCGCGAGATCAGCGGCGGCAAGCGGTCGTTCATCCTCGTTCCCGGCATCGACGTGCCGTTCCACTCGGACGTGCTGCGAGTCGGCGTCGACGATTTCCGTCGCGCGCTGGAACGTGTCATGCCCGCCGATGCCGATCCGGCGTTGCTGATCGGGCGCTACATCCCGAACCTGGTGCCGCGGCCGTTCACGCTCGATCGCGACTTCGTCCAGGAGATCCGGGATCTGGTGCCGGCCGAGCCGCTGGACGAGATCCTCGCCGACTACGACACCTGGCGTAACGAGAAGCCGCACGAGCTGTGCCGCAAGATCGTGATCGAGCTGCTGGCCTGGCAGTTCGCCAGCCCGGTCCGCTGGATCGAGACCCAGGACCTGCTGTTCATCGAAGAGGCGGCCGGCGGTCTGGGTGTCGAGCGCTTCGTCGAGATCGGCGTGAAGTCCGCGCCGACGGTCGCGGGCCTGGCCAGCAACACCCTGAAGTTGCCGGAATATGCCCACAGCACAGTGGAAGTGCTCAACTCCGAGCGCGACGCCCCCGTGCTGTTCGCCAGCGACGAGGACCCGGCCACCGACGACTCCGACGACGAACCGGCAGCAACGAGCGAGGCTCCGGCTGAAGCCGTTGCGGTCGAGGCCGCCCCGGCGGCAGCGCCGGCGGCCGCACCGTCCGGCGGCCCCCGCCCGGACGACATCGGATTCGACGCCGGTGACGCCACATTGGCGCTGATCGCGCTGAGCGCCAAGATGCGCATCGACCAGATCGAGCCGCTCGATTCGATCGAGTCGATCACCGACGGTGCGTCCTCGCGGCGTAACCAGCTGCTGGTCGACCTCGGTTCGGAGCTGAACCTGGGCGCCATCGACGGTGCCGCCGAGGCGGATCTGGCGGCGCTGAAGGGTCAGGTCGCCAAGTTGGCGCGCACCTACAAGCCGTTCGGCCCGGTGCTGTCCGATGCGATCAACGATCAGCTGCGTACGGTGCTCGGCCCGTCCGGCAAGCGGCCGGCCGCGATCGCCGAACGGGTCAAGAAGACCTGGGAACTGGGCGACGGCTGGGCCAAGCATGTCACCGCCGAACTGGCGCTGGGCACCCGTGAGGGCAGCAGCGTGCGCGGTGGCGCACTCGGCGGCCTGCACGAGGGCGCGCTGGCCGATGCCGCGGCCGTGGACAAGGCGATCGACGCCGCGGTCACCTCGGTGGCGGCCCGCAAGGGCATTGCGGTCTCGTTGCCGTCGGCCGGCGGTGCCGGCGGCGGTGTGGTCGACTCGGCCGCTCTGACCGAGTTCGCCGAGACGGTGACCGGTCGCAACGGTGTGCTGGCCTCGGCCGCGCGCATGGTGCTGGGTCAGCTCGGCCTGGACAACCCGGTGACGGCCGCTCCCGCGGCCTCCGACGCCGAACTCATCGACCTGGTGACCGCCGAGCTCGGCTCGGACTGGCCGCGGTTGGTCGCCCCGGCGTTCGATGCCAAGAAGGCGGTGCTGCTCGACGACCGCTGGGCCAGCGCGCGCGAGGATCTGGTCAAGCTCTGGCTGGCCGACGAGGGCGATATCGACGCCGACTGGCTGAAGCTCTCGGAGCGGTTCGAAGGCGCAGGCAATGTCGTTGCCACCCAGGCCAACTGGTGGCAGGGCCGGGCCCTGGCGAGTGGACGCAACATCCATGCGTCCCTGTTCGGCCGGATCGCCGCCGGTGCCGAGAACCCGGACAAGGGTCACTATTCCGGCGAGGTCGCGGTGGTCACCGGTGCGTCGAAGGGCTCGATCGCCGCATCGGTGGTGGCGGGTCTGCTCGACGGCGGCGCCACGGTGATCGCGACGACGTCCAAGCTCGACGACGACCGGCTGGCGTTCTACAAGGCGCTCTACCGCGACCACGCCCGCTACGGCGCGTCGCTGTGGGTGGTCCCGGCCAACATGGCCTCGTACTCCGACATCGACGCCCTGGCGTCGTGGGTCGGTAGCGAGCAGACCGAAAGCCTTGGGCCGCAATCGATTCACCTCAAGGACGCGCTGACCCCGACGCTGCTGTTCCCGTTCGCGGCGCCGCGGGTGGCCGGCGATCTGTCAGAGGCGGGCTCGCGCTCCGAGATGGAGATGAAGGTCCTGCTGTGGGCCGTCCAGCGGTTGATCGGTGGGCTGTCGTCCATCGGTGCCGAGCGGGACATCGCCTCGCGTCTGCACGTCGTCCTGCCCGGTTCACCCAACCGCGGCATGTTCGGCGGTGACGGTGCCTATGGCGAGTCCAAGTCCGCGCTGGATGCGGTGGTCAACCGCTGGAGTGCGGAGACGTCGTGGGCGCAGCGGGTCAGCTTCGCGCACGCGCTGATCGGCTGGACCAAGGGCACCGGTCTGATGGGTCACAACGACGCCATCGTCGGTGCCGTCGAAGAGGCCGGCGTCACCACCTACAGCACGGAAGAGATGGCTGCGATGCTGCTCGACCTGTGCTCGGTGGAGGCCAGGGTCGCCTCGGCCAACGCCCCGCTCAAGGTCGACCTCACCGGTGGACTCGGCGATGTCCAGCTCGACATGGCCGAACTGGCTGCCAAGGCCCGTGAGCAGATGGCCAGCGAATCGGCGGATGCCGCTGCGTCCTCCGAGCCGACCGCGGGCACCATCGCCGCGCTGCCATCGCCACCGCGCGGCTACGTCGCGAACACGCCGCCGGCATGGGCCGACCTCGACGTCGACCCGGCCGACTTGGTGGTCATCGTCGGTGGCGCCGAACTGGGCCCGTACGGCTCGTCGCGCACCCGCTTCGAGATGGAGGTCGACAACGAGTTGTCGGCGGCCGGCGTGCTCGAATTGGCCTGGACCACCGGGCTGATCGGGTGGGAGGACGATCCGAAGCCGGGCTGGTACGACAGCGCGACCGGCGAGATCGTCGACGAGGCCGAGCTGGTGGAGCGCTATCACGACGCCGTCGTGGAGCGTTGCGGTATCCGCGAATTCGTGGACGACGGCGCCATCGATCCCGATCACTCCTCACCGCTGATGGTCAGCGTCTTCTTGGACAAGGACTTCAGCTTCGTGGTGTCCTCGGAGGCCGACGCTCGTGCGTTCGTGGAGTTCGACCCCGAGCACACCGTCGCCCGGCCGGTGCCGGACTCCGGTGACTGGGAGGTGATCCGCAAGGCGGGCACCGAGATTCGCGTCCCGCGCAAGACCAAGCTGTCGCGGACGGTGGGGGCGCAGATCCCGACCGGCTTCGACCCGACGGTCTGGGGCATCAGCCCGGACATGGCCGGCTCGATCGACCGGGTGGCGCTGTGGAACATCGTCGCCACCGTCGACGCGTTCCTGTCGTCCGGCTTCACCCCGAACGAGCTGATGCGCTGGGTGCACCCCAGCCTGGTGGCCTCCACCCAGGGCACCGGTATGGGCGGTATGACGTCGATGCAGACGATGTACCACGGCAACCTGATGGGCAAGGCCAAGCCGAACGACATCCTGCAGGAAGTCCTGCCGAACGTCGTTGCCGCGCATGTCATCCAGTCCTACGTCGGCAGCTACGGCTCGATGATCCACCCGGTCGGCGCGTGCGCCACCGCGGCGGTGTCGGTCGAGGAGGGCATGGACAAGATCCGCCTCGGCAAGGCCGAGCTGGTGGTCACCGGCGGCTTCGACGACATGACGTTGGAGGCCGTCATCGGCTTCGGTGACATGGCGGCGACCGCCGAGACCGCGACGATGCGGGCCAAGGGCATCAGTGACTCGAAGTTCTCCCGCGCCAACGATCGTCGCCGGCTGGGCTTCCTGGAGGCACAGGGCGGTGGCACCATCCTGCTGGCGCGCGGCGACCTGGCACTGAAGATGGGTCTACCGGTGTTGGCCGTGGTGGGTTACGCGCAGAGCTTCGGCGACGGCGTCCACACCTCGATCCCGGCTCCCGGTCTCGGCGCGCTGGGCGCCGGTCGGGGCGGCAGGGATTCGCAGCTGGCCCGTTCGCTGGCCAAGCTGGGGGTCGGCGCCGACGACATCGCGGTGATCTCCAAGCACGACACCTCGACGCTGGCCAACGATCCCAACGAGACGGAGCTGCATGAGCGGCTGGCCGATTCGCTGGGCCGTGCGCCCGGGGCTCCGCTGTTCATCGTCAGCCAGAAGAGCCTGACCGGTCACGCCAAGGGTGGCGCGGCGGTCTTCCAGATGATGGGGCTCTGCCAGATCCTGCGCGACGGCGTCATCCCGCCGAACCGCAGCCTGGACTGCGTCGACGACGAGCTGGCCTCCTCGGGACACTTCGTGTGGCCGCGGGAGACCCTGCGTCTGGGCGATAAGTTCCCGCTGAAGGCGGGTCTGGTCACCAGCCTGGGCTTCGGTCACGTGTCGGGTCTGATTGCGCTGGTGCACCCGCAGGCGTTCCTGGCGTCGCTGAGCGAGCAGGAGCGGGCGGACTACACCAAGCGGGCGCACGAGCGGGTGCTGGCAGGTCAGCGCCGCCTGGCCTCGGCCATCGCCGGTGGACGGCCGATGTACGAGAAGCCTGCCGATCGCCGGTTCAACCATGACGAGCCGGAGAAGCGCCAGGAGGCGGCGATGCTGCTCGACCCGGCCTCACGGTTGGGCGATGACGACCTCTACGTGCGATAAAGTCGCGGCGTGGCAATAGTGGGAGTGGGGATTGACGTGGTCTCCATCCCCGATTTCGCCGAGCAGGTCGATCAGCCGGGAACGGTGTTCGCCGAGACGTTCACGCCAGGTGAGCGCCGCGACGCCGCCGACAAGAGTTCGGTGGCGGCGCGGCACCTGGCGGCTCGGTGGGCCGCCAAGGAAGCCGTCATCAAGGCGTGGTCGGGCTCGCGATTCGCGCAGCGTCCGGTGCTGCCGGAAGGCATCCACCGCGACATCGAGGTGATCACCGACATGTGGGGCCGGCCCAAGGTCCGCCTCACCGGTGACATCGCCAAGCATCTGGCCGAGGTGACCATCCACGTGTCCCTGACGCATGAGGGCGACACCGCCGCGGCGGTGGCCATCCTGGAGATCGGCTAGGGCTCAGCCGGTCTGGTGGGCGATCTGGATCAGGTTGCCGCAGGTGTCGTCCAGAACGGCGACCGTCACCGGACCCATGTCGGTGGGCTCCATGGTGAAACGCACCCCGAGCGTACTGAGCCGCTTGAACTCTGCGTGGACGTCGCCGACAGCGAACGATGTGAACGGGATGCCGTCATCGGTCAGTGCCTGCTTGAACGGTTTGGCAGCGGGATGGCCGTCCGGCTCCAGGACGAGTTCGGTGCCGTCCGGCTCATCCGGGGAGACGACGGTGATCCAGCGGTGCTCGCCCATCGGGATGTCGTGCTTGGTGGTGAATCCGAGAACCTCGGTGTAGAACTTCAGCGCCTTGTCCTGGTCGTCGACGAGCACGCTGGTCATGTTGATTCGCACGGTGATTCCTTTGTGTTCTTTGTGTTCTGCAGCCACCGCTCGACGATCGGTGCCAGCGGCGCGGTGTTGATGTAGTGGAACTTGTAGCGTCCCGAGCGCTTCGTCTCCACCAGACCTGCGGCCACGAGAAGGTCGAGGTGTTGCGAAATCGCTTGTCGTGACGAGCCGAGACCGTGTTTGGTCGCCAGGCGGGCGCAGATCTCGAACAGCGTCTGCCCGTTGCGCTCGGTCAGCTCGTCGAGGATCGTCCGGCGTGTGGAATCTGCCAGCGCCTTGAAGACATCACCCACAACTGGGCACGATAGGCAAGCATTTCCTTGCATGTCAATGCCTGCCGCCTTGGCCCGCTAACGTCGTCTGCATGACTGATCTCGTCGAACGCGTGCAGGCGGTGCTTCCCTCGGTGCGAGCCGACCTGGAGGGTCTGGTCCGTATCCAATCGGTGTGGGCCGACCCGGCCCGCCGCGATGAGGTGCACCGCAGCGCCCGGGCTGTGGCTGACCTGTTGAGCAATGCGGGCTTCGCCGAAGTCGAGATCGTTGCCGAGGGCGGCGCCCCCGCGGTGATCGCACACCATCCCGCGCCGCCCGGTGCGCCCACTGTGTTGTTGTACGCCCATCACGATGTCCAGCCCGAAGGTGAACCTTCGCAATGGGATTCGGACCCCTTCGAGCCGACCGAACGCGACGGGCGGCTCTACGGTCGCGGCACCGCCGACGACAAGGCCGGCATCGCCACCCACTTGGCGGCGTTCCGTGCCCACGACGGCAAGCCACCGGTCGGCGTCACGGTGTTCGTCGAGGGGGAGGAGGAGTCCGGCTCGCCGTCACTGGGCCGGCTGCTGGCCGCCCACAAGGACAAGCTGGCCGCCGACGTCATCGTGATCGCCGACTCGGATAACTGGACCTCCGAAATCCCGGCGCTCACCGTGTCATTGCGCGGACTGGCCGACTGCGTGGTCGAGGTCGCCACGTTGGACCATGGACTGCACTCGGGGCTGTGGGGTGGGGTGGTGCCCGACGCGCTCAGTGTCCTGCTTCGGCTGCTGGCCGGCCTGCACGACGACGACGGCAACGTCGCCGTGCAGGGCCTGCACGAGGCGATCGCCGCCGACGTCGACCGCGGTCCGCGGTGGGTGCGCGCCGAGTCCGGACTGCTCGACGGCGTGCAGGAGATCGGCTCGGGCAGTGTGGCGCAGCGCATGTGGGCCAAGCCCTCGATCACCGTCATCGGCATCGACACCACACCGATCGGCAAAGCGTCCAACACCTTGATCCCGCGCGCCAGCGCCAAAGTCAGCATGCGGGTCGCTCCCGGCGGGGACGCGGCCGCCCATCTGCATGCGCTCCGCCACCACCTCGAGCAGCACGCACCCTGGGGCGCGCACGTCAAGGTCATCCCCGGCGATGTGGGTCAGCCGTACGCGATCGATGCCAGCGGTCCGGTGTACGACGCAGCGCGTGCCGCCTTCCGGGAGGCCTGGGGCACCGACGTCGTCGACATGGGAATGGGCGGATCGATCCCGTTCATCGCCGAGTTCGCCAGCGCGTTCCCGGACGCCAGGATCCTGGTCACCGGAGTGGAGGACCCGGGCACGCAGGCGCACAGTGTCAACGAGAGCCTGCATCTGGGGGTGCTGGAGCGTGCCGCCACCACCGAGGCGCTGCTGCTCGGCAAGCTGGGGGAGCGTTAGATCCTTCAGACCGAGATGTCGCGGCGCAGTTTGGCGACGTGTCCGGTGGCCTTGACGTTGTACTGGGCCACCTCGATCTTGCCTTTCCCGTCGACCACGAACGTCGACCGGATGACGCCCTGCACGGTCTTGCCGTACATCTTCTTCTCACCGTAGGCGCCCCACGCGGTGAGGACCTTCTTGTCGGGGTCTGACAGCAGCGGGAACGTCAGCTCGTCGCGCTCGGTGAACTTGGCCAGCTTCTCCGGCTTGTCGGGGGAGATGCCGACGACGTCGATGCCCGCGCCGTTGAGTTCGGCCAGGCTGTCCCGGAAGTCGCACGCCTGTTTGGTGCAGCCGGGCGTCATCGCGGCCGGATAGAAGTACACGATCACCTTGCGGCCTTTGAAGTCGGACAGCTTGACGGTCTTGCCGCTCGCGTCAGGCAGGCTGAACGCCGGCGCCGTATCGCCGACTTCGAGGCGTGCTGTGTCGGTCACCTAGTAGTCCCTTCATCCACCGGTGCATCGGGGTTAGCCCGGGTTGATCTAGGGTAGTTCGGCAGGGCGGCGATTTGGAGGACGGAAGTGGCTGACCGGGACCCCGAGGTCATCAAGGCCGAGATCGACCAGGCGCGTGACCGGCTTGCGGTCACGGTGGACTCGCTGGCCGAGCGCGCCAACCCACAGCGCATCGCCGACGATGTCAAGGCCGCCTTGCTGCGCTTCGTCAAGAAGCCTCCGGTGGCCGCGGCGCTGGCCGGTGTCAGCGTGGTGACCGTCGTCCTGGTGGTGCGGCGCATCCGTAACGGCTAACCGCGACCGCCGAATGCCGCTGCGTGGCGGCCGACAGCGCTGCTGCTCGCATAGCACTTGAACCCATTGTGCCGCAGTCCCTTTCGCGTGACCCCGGCAACCGGCACGCCTCGCTCGTCGGTGGAGGTGAGCGGCTCGTACCCGGACGGAACGGCATTACGCAGTTGGGGCGAGCACGAACTCGACGAGGACGTTTGTCATCCCCGGAATCGCGTCTGCCGGGATGACCTCGTAACCGTGTGTGCTCAGCGTGGGTAGACACAGCAATGCCGACCGGGCGGTCTGCCCCACTGCGACGGAGTGCGACGCGTCGGATTCGAATGCCCCGAGAACAGCCGCTTGCGGGGACAAGTCGAGCTTGGTGGCGATGTCCATCAGCCGGTCGGCGATGTTCTTGTCGTAGATGGACTTCTCGTCGCTGTAGGCAACGATGGGCCCGCCCCCGACGGTGGTGGAGTACTCCGCTTCGGTCGGCCCGACTTCGAGGGCCAGGGTCAAGTCGCCCGGCAGCGCGTGGCTGGCGTAGGTGCCGCCGATGCCGCCGATCTCCTCGCTGACGGTGAAGACGAAATAGACGTCCGCCGGTGCGCGGCGGCCATCCGCGTGCAGGCGCCGTGCCGTTTCCAGCAGGGCTGTCACCGAAGCCCTGTCGTCCATGAAGTAGCAGCCGAGATATCCGCCCACCTCCACGAGACTGCGCTTGCTGCGGTCGATGCAGACCCGCGTGCCGGGCCGGACGCCCGCGGCGGCGAGTTCCTCGGTGGTGCGGCCGGTGAAGACGTAGACGTGGTGCCAGTCCAGTGACTTGTCACCGCGGTCCGGCTTCGTCTGCCAGATCCGCCAGCTCTCCGTAGTGGTGTGCTCCGAGCCCAGGGTCAGCACCGCGGGCACAATGCCGTGGTTTCCCAGCACCGCCACCGGACCCAGCCCGAAGTTGCCCGGATACATGGTTCCCAGGGGCGTCAGATGCAGTGTTCCGTCCGGATTGATGCGCTTGACGAGCATCGAGAGTTCGTCCATGTGTGCCATCACCCGAATCGGAGAGTGGCTCTCGTCACCGGACCCGCGGAGCAGCCCCACCAGGTTGCCGGCCTCGTCCACCCAAACCTCGTCGACCAGCGGGGTGAGTTCGCGACGGCAGATGTCGCGGACGGCATCCTCCTGACCGACCGGCCCGTAGGCGGCCAGCAGCTCCTGCAACAACGGACGATTCAGGTCCCGGACTGAGTGATGTGGATCGTGGGTCATCGAACGTGAATAACCGGTTATCGGTCCGATAATCGCGGTGGCGGAACACACAGGAAGTCATTTACATAGTTAATGAATGTTTTGGTTATCCCTGGACTGGAGCGAAGGGAAGCCGACAGTGACGACTACAGACCCGATGACCGACGCGCCGGTGGTCGATGCCGAACTCGACGCAGTTGCCGAGACCACACGCCGGCCCCAGCGGATGGACCGGGAGCATCCCCGTTACAAGTGGGTGGCGTTGTCGAACACCACGCTGGGTGCACTGCTTGCCTCGATCAACTCGTCGATCGTGCTGATCTCGCTGCCGGCGATATTCCGCGGCATCGGGCTCAACCCGTTGGCGCCGGGAAACGTCGGCTACCTGTTGTGGATGCTGATGGGGTATCTGGTCGCCACCGCCGTGCTGGTGGTGCCGCTGGGCCGGCTGGGCGACATCTTCGGCCGCGTCCGCATCTACACGGTGGGCTTCGTTGTATTCACGGTTGCGGCAATCGCCCTGTCCTTCGACCCCTTTCACCTGGCGAAAGGCGCGGTGTGGCTCATCGGCTGGCGGGTGGTGCAAGGCGTCGGCGGCGCCATGCTGATGGCGTGTTCGGCTGCGATCCTCACCGACGCGTTTCCCAGCCGGCAGCGGGGGATGGCCCTGGGTGTCAATCAGGTGGCCGCGATAGCCGGGCAATTTCTGGGGCTGCTGATCGGCGGTCTGTTGTCGCAATGGGATTGGCGGGCGGTGTTCTGGGTCGGCGTGCCGCTGGGACTGGCCGGAACCATCTGGAGTTTCCGGTCTTTGGTGGAGGTCGGTGTCCGTACCCCGGCCAAGCTGGACTGGTCGGGTACCGCGCTGTTCGCTGTCGGATTCACAGTTCTGCTGGCCGGCATCACCTACGGCATTCAGCCCTATGGGGGACACCCGACCGGCTGGACCAATCCGTGGGTGCTGGGCGCCATCGGGTTGGGCGTGTTGCTGCTGGCGGTGTTGTGCATCGTCGAGCTCCGGGTGCGCGCTCCGATGCTCGACATCCGCTTGTTCACCTCCAGACCGTTTGCCCTGGGCAACCTTGCGGGTTTGATGGCGGCGGTCGGGCGCGGGGGACTGCAGTTCATGCTCATCATCTGGCTGCAAGGGATCTGGTTGCCGTTGCACGGCTACAGCTTCGAATCGACACCGCTGTGGTCGGGCATCTATCTGCTGCCGATGACGCTCGGCTTCCTGGTGGCCGGCCCGCTGTCGGGCACGCTATCGGACAAATTCGGCTCGCGTCCCTTCGCCATCGGCGGCATGTTGTTGATGGCCGCGACTTTCCTTGCGCTGATGGTCATTCCGGTGAACTTCAGCTTCTGGGTGTTCGGGGTGCTGATCTTCCTCAATGGCGTGGGGGGCGGCGTCTTCACCTCGCCGAACACGGCAGCGATCATGTCCAGCGTGCCGGCTTCCGAGCGCGGTGCCGCTTCGGGCATTCGGGCCACGTTCACCAACGCCGGCATGTCGCTGTCGATCGGCATCTTCTTTTCGCTGATGATCGCCGGTCTGGCCAAGTCTCTGCCGGGCACGCTGAGCGCCGGGCTCCAGCAGCAGGGTGTCTCGCTGTCCGACGCACACCGCATAGCGGAGCTGCCGCCGGTGGGCAGCTTGTTCGCGGCGTTCCTGGGCTACAACCCGATCGGCGAGCTCATGGGTGACACGCTGCAGCAGCCGGGCGTGAATGCATCGGTGCTGACGGGCAAGGAGTTCTTCCCGAACCTTATTTCGGGACCGTTCCACGCCGGACTGACGGTGGTGTTCATCGCGGCGGCGGTGATGATGGTGATCGGGGCAGCCGCGTCGTGGGTCAACCCGGGACGCGTCGCCGAGAGTGACTAGCGGCGGCGAAGCCAGTCCCCGAACGATCGGCGGAAGCCCGGGGGATTGGCCGTCAGACCCAGCCGGCCGCAGCTGTGCACGTGCAGTGGCGTCGCCGGTGCGGGTGCCTGCGGAGCTACCTCGCCCTGGGAGTGGGAAACGAGGTTTTCCGGCTTCATGCGGCTAAGTCCTCACTACGTCACTGGACACGCGGTCCGGGGGCGGCTGTTGGTCAGTACAGCTAACGCCGACTATAACACCGCATCTTGCATAAGTGCAGCACAAAGCACTACTTCAGATCGCGGATAACCCTTCCGGTTATCTTCATGTCGACATTTTTGCTGGTCAGTAGACTGTCCCGGCGTTTTGCCCAGCGGATTCACAGCGATGCATCTCACAGGCGTCGCCGACCGGTACACCCGCAACCTCGGGCAACGTCGGCGCCTCGGTCAGGGCAGGACGATCGGTAGCCGTTCCCAGCCCCGCACGGTCGAGGTCGGTGTCAGTTTGGCGTTGGCGTAGTCGATGTCCCATTCGGGGAAGCGGTTGAGCAGTTCGTCGAGCGCAACCCGCCCTTCGAGGCGGGCCAGGTTGGCGCCGAGGCAGTAGTGGACACCCTTGCCGAATGTCAGATGGCTGATTGTGTCGCGGTGAATGTTGAAGCTGTCGGGGTCGTCATAGCGGCGCGGATCGCGGTTGGCGGCGCCGAACAGCAGCAGCATCGCGCTGCCGGCGGGCACCGTCGTGCCGTAGCATTCGAAGTCTTTGAGCACATAGCGCCCGACGTGCGGGCCGGTGGGTTCGAAGCGCAAGGTCTCGTCGATCGCGCGATTCAGCAGCGAGCGGTCGTTGCAGATGGCGCGGCGTTGGTCGGGATGCTCGGCCAGGACCTTGGCCAGCCAGCCGATCAGCCGCCCGGTGGTCTCGTTGCCTGCACCGGCCACCACCTGGGTGTAGTGCAGTACCTCTTGGCGGGAGAGTTTGCGGCTGACCCCGCCGGAATCGACGAACTCGACGTTGAGCAGTGCCGTCATCAGATCGTCGGAGGGGTTGTGGGAGCGCCACTCGACGTAGTCGGCGTAGATCCGGCCGTCGGCGATGCGGTCGGGATCGGCAACCTTCATCGGTGTTCCGGGCTTGGTGCGCAAGTTGGCATCATTGGCATCGCGCACCGAAACCTGTTCGGACTCCGGGATTCCCAGCAGCATGCCGATGACGCGCATCGGCATCATCGAGGCCAGTTCGGCGATGATGTCGAAACCGCCCGAGCCGACCAGCGGATCGAGGCAGCCCACGCAGTATCGGCGGATCTGGTCTTCGATCTCCGCCATCCGCCGCGGTGTGAACACCCGCGACATCAGTCCGCGCAGGTGGGTGTGGGCGGGCGGATCCTGGAACATCATCACGCCGCCGGGCATGTCGAAGTCGGACTTGATCAGCTCCAGGATGTCGCTGCGACTGTTGGAGAACGTTTCCCAGTCCGACAGCGCGGCGTCGACGTCGGCGTGCCGTGACAAGGCCCAGAAGTCGTAGCGCCCGTTGTGGTAGATCGGCGCCTCGTCGCGCAGGCGGGCATACACCGGATAGGGGTCGGTGACGATGTCGACGTCGTACGGGTCGTAATAGACGGTGTCGTTCGCAATCGCCATATCCATCCCCGGTCCTGGCCCCGTTGCGTGCTGAGCGATCGCTCAAACTCTCGGGTGGTGCCATGTTTAGCAGCCCCGGCGATTACCGGTCAAGGACGCTGCTGGACGAAAACGACGCCGGGGTTCAGGATTCCGGCCGGGTCGAAACTGTGCTTGATCCGCTGCATCAGGGCCAGCTTGGCGGGATCCTCGAGCTCGCAGAAATAGTCGGCCTTGGTCCGCCCGACGCCGTGTTCGCCGGAGATCGCCCCGCCCAGCGACATGCCAACAGCGAAGATCTCGGTGAGCAGCTTCTTTCGGGTTGTCGGGTCTTTGCAGAACAGCACGCCGTGCACGTTGCCGTCGCCGGCATGCCCGCACCCGCTCATGCCGACTCCTTCGGCCATCGCGATGTCGCGGGCCTTGCGCAGGAACTCCGGCATCGATGCTCGGGGCACGACGACGTCGATGATGTCGTCCGCGCCGATCGCCTTCGCGGTCCAGAACACGTTCTCCCGTGCCACGATCAACCGGCGGGCTGAATTGCCTTGCAGTACATAGGCATCCACCGCTCCCCAGTCGCTGAGTAGCGCGCCGAGCGCGGCGGCGTCCTCGTCGAGGCGGTCGGTGTGGTTGTTCTCCAGGGCGACGACGAGGTAGGCCGCGCACGTCTCGCGGATGTCCTCGGGAATGCCCAGCTCCAGCTTCTCGGCGTTGACGATTGCGGCCATCACGACGTTGTCGATGTACTCGACGATCGTGGGGTTCATGCCGCTCGAGATCAGCCTCGGCACGGCTGCCATGACCCGGTCGAAGTCGTCGAACGGCGCCAGCACGGTGACACTGTGCGCCAGCCGGGGCACCAGCTTGACGGTGACCTCCGTTGCCAGCGCCAAGGTGCCCTCCGAGCCGATGATCAGCTGCGTGAGGTCGTACCCGGTGGAGATCTTCGACATCTTGCCGCCGGTACGAATGATCTCGCCGGTGGGCAGGACGGCCTGCAAACCGAGCACGTTGTGACGGGTGACCCCGTACTTCACCGCCCGCATACCGCCGGCATTGGTCCCGACGTTTCCGCCGACGCTGGACGACAGCTCGCCGGGGTACACCGTGTAACTCAGTCCGACGCGGGCGGTCTCGGCATCCAGCTCGGTCAGGGTGACACCCGGCTGCACCACGGCGACGTGATTGTCGGTGTCGATCTCCAGAATGGCGTTCATCCGCTCGAACGAGATCAGCAGCCCGTCGGCGACCGGTTGGGCCGCACCCGACAGTCCGCAACCCGACCCTCGTGCCGTCACCGAAACATGGTGTTCGGTTGCGGTTTTCAGCAGCGCAGCGACCTCGTCTGCGGTGGCGGGCTTGGCGAGGTAGGCGGGACGCTGCGGTGGGATGGTCAGCGCCTCGTCGTGGCCGTAGTCGTCGGAGATGGCGTCGCCGGTCAGTAGGTGGGTGCGCCCGACGACGTCGGAGAAGAGTGCCGCCAGATCGGCCATGGCCAAACCCTAGTCAGCACGGCCCAGGATCAACAGGTCTACGGCACTGGGGCACGAGGGAATTCGGTGGCGTGGCTGCAGATGACAAGAGCCCCGCCCGAGGGGCGGGGCTCTTGTCACTGTGCGCCGTCAGGGTTTCGAACCCCGGACCCGCTGATTAAGAGTCAGCTGCTCTACCAACTGAGCTAACGGCGCGTAACCGCGTCAGCGACAATAACAAACACCAGTGCCGAACATGAAATCCCGCTGGTGGACTCGGCCGGGCCGCTGATCTGCGTAGTCGCCACCAGTCTGGAAGTTCCCTTAGACTATTGCCAAACA
The DNA here is from genome assembly GCF_000559085.1 of Mycolicibacterium aromaticivorans JS19b1 = JCM 16368. NCBI lineage: Bacteria > Bacillati > Actinomycetota > Actinomycetes > Mycobacteriales > Mycobacteriaceae > Mycobacterium > Mycolicibacterium aromaticivorans. The sequence continues at coordinate 4,325,417 of NZ_JALN02000001.1, forward strand.
TTCCCAGCGTTCGCACAGCTAGCAGGATTTGAGGGCGGTATGTGGCAGGTCGGCTCGCTGAACCGGCCGGGGCGTCGAGCCCGGCTGGCGGCCCTCGCGATCATCCCCGCCCTGCTTATCGGGCTCAGCGGGTGCAGCAGCGGTGAGTCGGCGCCCGCCCCGGTCAAGGTCATCGCGGACAAGGGCACGCCCTACGGCGACCTGCTCGTGCCGCAGCTGACGGCGTCGGTCAAGGACGGAGCGGTCGACGTGCCGCTCGACCGCCCGGTGACGGTGAGCGCCACCGGCGGGGTCCTGGGGTCGGTGACGATGGTCAACGAGTCCGGCAAGCAGGTGGCCGGCACGCTCAGTCCGGACGGCGTGACATGGTCCACCAGCGAGCCGCTGGGCTACAACAAGAGCTACTCGCTGAGTGCGCAGTCGATGGGTCTCGGCGGCGTGACGACCGAGAAGCTGACCTTCGAAACGCAGTCGCCGGAGAACCTGACAATGCCGTACCTGTTGCCCGGTGACGGCGAGGTCGTGGGTGTCGGACAGCCGATCGCGGTGCGCTTCGACGAGAACATCCCGAATCGCCTGGCGGCCGAACGGGCGATCACGGTGACCACCAACCCGCCCGTCGAGGGGGCCTTCTACTGGCTGAACAACCGCGAGGTGCGCTGGCGCCCGCAGAACTTCTGGAAGCCGGGCACCACGGTCGACGTCCAGGCCAACACCTACGGGGTCGACCTCGGTGACGGGTTGTTCGGCCAGCAGAACCTGTCGTCGCGCTTCACCATCGGTGACGAAGTGATCGCGACCGCCGACGACAGCACCAAGCAGTTGACGGTCCGGCGCAACGGCGAGGTCATCAAGACCATCCCGATCTCGATGGGCAAGAACAGCACCCCGACCAACAACGGTGTCTACATCGTCGGCGACCGGTTGTCGCACATGATCATGGATTCATCGACGTACGGCGTTCCGTCCAACTCGCCCAACGGCTATCGCACCGAAGTGGATTGGGCCACCCAGATGTCCTACAGCGGCATCTACGTCCACTCCGCGCCATGGTCAGTGGGCGCGCAGGGATACTCCAACACCAGCCACGGCTGCCTGAACGCCAGTCCGAGCAACGCGCGGTGGTTCTACGACAACACCAAGCGCGGCGACATCGTCGAAGTCCGCAACACCGTCGGCTCGACGCTGCCGGGCACCGAGGGGCTCGGTGACTGGAACATTCCGTGGCAGCAGTGGAAAGCGGGGAACGCCAACGCTTAGTGCCGGTTGTCGAAATTGCGGACGAACGACAGCACGCGCGGCGACAAGTGCGGGGGAGTCCACGGTTCGTGGGTTGCTCCCGGCGCCGATTTCACAGCGTCCATACCCTTTTCACCGCCGAATCGGCCGATCAGCTCTTTGACGGCTGCGACGTCCTCCGCGACAGTCGGATACAGGATGTTGTCGATCTGTCCCTGCAAGGCCGTCAGTTTCGGCTGAATCCCCTTGACCATGTCCAGCACACTGGGATCGCGGCCCAGCGCGGCGAGTTCGCCGGGCGCCGGCCACCTTGTGCCCGGCTGGTTCGCGCGTGCTGCCATGCGGTGACGGTCGAGGTGAACGTCCACATGAGGCTCGTCGTGCCGGCGCGCGGTGAACTGGTAGCGCAGCGCGTTGCTTTCGTCGTGCTGCATCCACTCGTTCAGTTCGCTCAGCCATCGGTAGTCGAACGACGACTCGGCGAGGTCGTGGAACAACGCATCAACAGCCTGGGACTGAGGGCTGTTGTGGCCGAACGTCTTTGACGCACTCGCGATCGACCGTTGTCGATGGCTGTGCACAGCGGCGATGACGGCAGCCAGTGCCGAGCCGATCTTGCGGCGGCGCTCGTCGTTGATGCGCTCATCGAACGTGGAACCGTGGGTGGTCTGCAAATCGAGGACGACGCCGGAGACGACGTCAGTCAAGATATCGCTCGTAATTACGATGTGCTGCAACGACTCCCGGTTCACCATCGTGCGCAGGCGGCCGTAAGCCTCGCGGTAGCGCTTGTTCTCGGCATTCGTGAGCGCGCACACCTTGTCGAACGTGATTCCGGTGTCCACGGTCGGCCGGGCGCCCGACGCCTGCAGGCTGGCCACCGTCGAGATGGTGCGGGCGTTGATCTCGTCGGCCGGCGGACCACCCTCCTGCAGCCAGCGACCGCACTCGCGCCGCAGCGTGCCCAGGCAGTGCTTGATCGAGGTGTGCATCGCTGCTGCGGTCATCCGGTCGCGAACATCGGCGGTGCGGTAGTAGTCGAGGGTCGCCGAGGTCATCGCATGTGCCAGCGATTGGAGGGTCCCGAGAACCACCAGGATGGCCGGGTCGTCGTGTGGCGGGGGATCGGCTGCCGCGGCACCCTGCCATATCTCCCAGGCGTCGGCGCAGTAGTCGAAGGGGTCGTCAGCGTCGATGGCGTCCAGGGCCGCGCAAAAGGCGTCGAGTCGGTCGGTCCAGATAGCGAGAGGGCCGGTGTCGCCGGCGAACCCGTTCGATTCGGTGGTCATATCGTGGCCCTGCATGCTGCAACCCTCCCCCAGCTAAGCGGCGCAGTTATTACCAGACGGTAACTCATGTTCGAATGTTTGTGTCGCTCAACTGCGACGAACAGACGAAATCTTTACCGTTTCGGTGTTCGGGAGAGTGAATCGGCCCTCGTAGGCCGCACTGGGACGGCATTCGAACAGGCTGGTAATGATGGACACCTGTCCGGCCCCCATTGGGGTGGGAACAAATCGTTGGTGCTAGGCCGAGAGCTGGTTGCCGAACTTGGTGGCAACCTGCAATCCAGCCATCGCGGCGGCGCTTCGGGCCTTGACGGTCGCGGGTCCAGGCAAACTTTCGCGCTGCCACCGCTCGCATTGGAGGCGGACTGCGTTCAGCTCATCGATCAGCGAGGTGTGGATGGCCGAGAGCGTCAGTGGACGGCTGCCGTTCGGTGTGCTGTGGTGATCGCGAGCGGTCGAGGTGATCGCCGCGGCCAACACCTCAATCACGCCCAGGACTAGAAGCATTGCCGGATCGGTGGCTGAGGGGGGATCGGAGATAGCTGCGCTCTCCCAGATGTCCCAGGCGTCCTCGCAGAACGTGTACGGGTCGTCGGCATCGATCGCGTCGAGCGCGGTGACGAAGGCCGCCAGGCGGTCCTGCCAGGCGGCCAATTGCTGCGAACCGTCGACTTCAGCGAATTCGTTAGCGGTCATTACTCGGGTCCCTTCGCGATATGCGTCCCCCCGGACGCCAAGCTGTTGTATTGGCCTGTACCCCCTTGTGAAGCCTTTGAATCATCAATCTTTGCCAGAGGTCAGGCGAGCGCAGTGGGTCCGGCCACCGCGTGGATCCATCCGTTGCGGCAATGAGGCCTCGCGCCGACCGCTCAGAAACCATGCTTGGTGATTAGTGAACTATTAGCTCACTCGTAACCGGTCGGCCTGCGCTCCCGTAACCAAGCGGCCGGGAGTGAATGTTGATGGCGCGTCCGGCGCCGCCGAAACCTTGCGGCGTCAGGGCTGATAGCCGGGAACGAGCAGCTGCCCCGGGTAGTTGACGTACAAGGCCAAGCAGGCGAGGTTGTGCCTGCAGCCGATGATTGCCCCGGCGTCGGGCGCGGCGCCGACGACTTGGTTGGCCCGCGACGGCAGATTGCAGTTCACGACGTAGGGGTTCAGCGGGACGATCCCGTTGACGCACGGTTGCGGGCCGCTGGCGATCTGGCTGGCCGGCGGGTTGAACGAGCTGAACCCCAGGCCCAGCACGGCGGTGCCGATTCCGAGGACGGCCACCGCGAGCGCACGTCCAGATTTGCCGCGGTTGTTCTTCGTCATCTGGTGTGACTTCATCGTCAAAACTCGCTCTCTATGGAGTGAGCACCCGATCACGCTGACCGGACACTCAGTAGCTATTCGGAGCCGCATGCCCGCCGGATTGGTCCGGGACGGATTGCGAAGCAAGCACTGCGTCACCGGCTTGGGCGGGCTGCCCGCAGTTCGGGAGCTTGCGCTTCGCCGTTCAGCGCTACGACCGCACGAGCGCAGCCTGTAACTCCTCGCGATGATCGTCGCTCACCAATCCTTGCTGCACGTCGCGTTCAATGCTGGCAATCAATTGGGCAACGTTGGCATCGCGGGTACGTCCTGAGGCTCTCATTCCACATCTCCGGCCTCGGCCAACGGGGCTTTCCAGCCTGCGTTCGGATGATGCGGAACGGCTGTAGGGCTACAGCAAGGTTGCGATGAGAGCGCAAGCTGCTCACCCATGAAAAAAGTCAGGCCCCGAAATCGGGGCCTGACCTGCAGGGTGGCTGACGGGACTCGAACCCGCGACAGCCAGGATCACAACCTGGTGCTCTACCAACTGAACTACAGCCACCATCGCTGCGGACCGTCAGAAGGCGGCAGCAGCGTCGTCGATACTAGCTGTTGTCGGCCTCTCCAGCCGAATCCGTTTCGCCCGGGGCGTCGAGCTCGGCCGCCGCAGCGGCAATCTCGCTGGTAGACGGCCCTGGCTGGGGGACGAACGCGGTGCGTCGGTAGTACTTCAGCTCGCGGATCGACTCCTGGATGTCGGCCAGTGCCCGGTGGGCGAGCCCCTTTTCGGGCTGGCCGTAATAGATCCGCGGATACCAGCGCCGGCACAGCTCCTTGATCGAGCTGACGTCGATCATCCGGTAGTGCAAGTAGTTGTCGAGCGTCGGCATGTCCCGCGCGATGAACCCGCGGTCGGTGGCTATCGAATTGCCGGCCAGTGGCGCGGTCTTGGCCTGCTTCACATGGGAGCGGATGTACTCCATCACGAGTTCCTCGGCGGCAGGCACGTCGATGACCGACGCGCGGACTTCCTCGGTGAGCCCGGACCTGCTGTGCATCTGGGTGACGACCTCGACCATTCCGTCCAGTGACTCGTCGTCGGCATGGATCACGACGTCGATGCCCTCGCCGAGGACGTTGAGCTCGGCATCGGTCACCAGGGCGGCGATCTCGATGAGCTTGTCGGTCCGCAGATCGAGGCCGGTCATCTCGCAGTCGATCCACACCAATTCTTCACGCACAGCGCTCAACCCTAAGCCCCCGCCGGCTTGTAGTGTCGTAGCGGCCATCACACCGAGCGACCACGGAGGCGGCCGATGAGCAGCGAATCGACGACGACCCCTGCCCAGCAGATAGCCGCGGGGTACGCGACCACAGGGGCAACACTCGATCTCGGCTCGGTCGTCATCGATGGCGCGGTCGATCCGGCGGCGCAGGTCCGCATCCCGCTTGCCATGATGAACCGCCACGGCCTGGTCGCCGGGGCAACCGGCACCGGTAAGACCAAGACGCTGCAGGTGATCGCCGAACAGTTGTCGGTTGCCGGGGTACCGGTGATGATGGCCGACGTCAAAGGTGACCTGTCCGGTTTGTCGCGGCCGGGGGAGTCCAGTGACCGCACCCTGCAGCGCGCCAAGGACACCGGCGACGGCGGCTGGGTGGGCGCGCCGTTCCCCGTCGAGTTCCTTTCGCTGGGCACCGGCGGCATCGGCGTCCCGGTGCGCGCCACGATTTCGGCGTTTGGGCCCATCCTGCTGTCAAAGGTGTTGGGGCTCAATGCCACTCAGGAGTCCACGCTCGGACTGATTTTCCACTGGGCCGACCAGCAAGGGCTGCCGTTGCTGGACCTGAAAGATCTGCGGTCGGTGATCACCTACCTGACCAGTGACGAGGGCAAGGAGACTCTGAAGACCATCGGCGGGGTGTCCGCCCAGACTGCGGGTGTCATTCTGCGTGCACTGGTCAACCTCGAGGCCGAGGGCGGTGACACCTTCTTCGGGGAGCCCGAGATCGACCCCGCCGATCTGCTGCGCGTCGATGCGCAGGGCCGGGGTGTGATCACCCTGCTCGAGCTCGGCGACCAGGCCGCGCGGCCGGTGATGTTCTCGACATTCCTGATGTGGGTGCTCGCTGATCTGTTCACCTACCTGCCGGAGGTCGGTGACGTCGACAAGCCCAAGCTGGTGTTCTTCTTCGACGAGGCGCATCTGTTGTTCACCGATGCGTCCAAAGCGTTCCTGCAGCAGGTCGAGCAGACGGTCAAACTGATCCGCTCCAAGGGTGTCGGGGTGTTCTTCTGCACCCAGCTTCCCACCGATGTGCCCAACAACGTGCTGTCGCAACTGGGTGCCCGCATCCAGCACGCGCTGCGGGCGTTCACACCGGATGACCAGAAGGCGCTGTCGAAGACGGTGCGCACGTATCCCAAGACCCAGTTCTACGATCTGGAAACGGATTTGACGTCATTGGGCATCGGCGAGGCCATCGTCACGGTGCTCTCCGAGCGCGGCGCTCCGACTCCGGTGGCGTGGACTCGGCTGCGTCCGCCGCACTCGCTGATGGACACCATCGGCCCCGACGCGATCAAGGCTGCGGCGCAGTCGAGTCCGCTGTTCGCCAAGTACGGCCAGACCGTCGACCGCGAATCTGCCTACGAGATGCTGGCGACGAAACTCGCGCCGCCGCCTCAGGAGCCCGTCGACCTGCCGCCGCTACTGCCCACCGGAATCGACCTGCCGCCGATGCCCAAGCCGCAGAAGGCCGAGCCCGGCGTGCTCGATCAGGTGATGAACAGCCCGGCTTTCAAGAGTGCGATGCGTTCGGCGGGCACCGTGATCGGACGCGAGATCACCCGAAGCATCTTCGGGACCGGCCGCCGGAGGCGCTAGGCGCCGAGATCGACGCCAGCGTGACGGTTACTCGATCTTGTCCACGCTCACGTCGATCTCGATGAAGAGCTGCCGCGCGGATAGGCCGAGGCGCGCGCCGAGAGCGCGAGAGCGCGAGGAAGCTACTCGCCGCCCAGCTTCTTGTAGACCGCACCGACGATGGGCGTGACGATCGAGCGCGGCGCGTACCCCGCCGCCACCGACATCGCCTTGGACGTCAGCCCGGGCACCACCCGCATCTTGTTGTGCTCCAAGCCATCCAGCGAGATCCGTGCCGTGTACTCGGTGTTGATCCACAGGAAGTCGGGGATCAGCCGCTCCACGAGTGACTGCTCGGCCTCGTCGGGCAGCTCGGTGCGCACCGGCCCCGGCGCCAGCACGGTCACGTGCACTCCGGCACCCTTCAGTTCGCCGCGCAGCGACTCACTGAACGTGTTCGCGAACGCCTTGGTCGCGGCGTAGGTGGCGTTGTTCGGGATCGGCGAGTTACCGGCGGCCGAGCCCGAGATCAGGATGCCGCCGGCCTTGCGGGCGACCATCCGCGGCAGCACCGCGAGCACCAGATCGTGCACACCGAGAACGTTGAGCTGGACCTGTGCTCGCTCGGCCGCCGGATCGAGTTTCGCAACGGGTCCGAAAGTAGCGGTGCCCGCATTGGCGCACAGAATCGAGATCTCGCGGCCGGCCAGCTCGTCGGCGAACGCGGCCCGCGCGTCGGGATCTGCGAGATCGACCGCGCGCACCTCGACGTTGACGCGGTAGCGCTCGGTGAGTCGCGCGGCCAGCTCGGCCAGCACCTCGCCGCGGCGCGCGGTGATGATCAGGTGGTGGCCGCGGGCGGCGAGTTCGGTGGCCAGCGCCTCACCGATGCCTTGCGAGGCACCGGTGACGACGGCTCTGCTGTCCGGAGAGGGTGCGGGTACTGGCATGCGGCAATCGTAGGGGGCTCAGGTTCCGGTGGGCAGGAGCGCTAGCGACTCGGGGAGTGGATAGGGTGGCCCGCATGACCAGGCCCCCGTCGGTTGCCCAGACCGCCGGGCGGTCGAAAGTCGTGGCGTGGGCGCTGTGGGACTGCGGTTCCACCGGCATGAACGCCATCGTCGCGACATTCGTTTTCGCCGTGTACCTGACCAGCACGGTCGGTCAGGGCCTGCCGGGCGACACCTCCCCGGCGAGCTGGCTGGGGAGGGCGCTGGCACTCGCCGGCCTCACCGTCGCGGTTCTCGCGCCGCTCACCGGCGTGCTGGTTCAGGCACCGCAGCGGCGTCGCGCCGCCCTCATGCTGCTGACGGGATTGGCGGTGCTGTCGACGACGGCGATGAGCCTGATCCGCGCGGAGCCCGCCTACTTCGCTATGGGTCTGGTGCTGTTGGCGTTCACCGCGGCGTGCGGCGACCTGGCCAGCGTGCCGTACAACGCGATGCTGCGGCAGCTCACCACCCCGCAGACGTCCGGGCGCATCTCCGGAATCGGAGCGGCGGCCGGATACTTCGGCAGCGTCCTGCTGCTGATGATCATCTACGTCGCGTTCATCGCAGGCTCCGGACCGGACCGGGGCCTGCTCGGCATCCCGGTCGCGGACGGCCAGAACGTGCGCGCGGCGATGCTGATGGCCGCCGCCTGGTTCGTCGTCCTCGCGTTGCCGTTGGTGATCACCGCTCACACCCTCGCCCCGGCTGTCGATCTGGAGCCGGTGCCGCCCGGTCAGGCCGGTGGTTACCGCGGCCTGTGGAACGATCTGCGCTCCGAGTGGCGCCGCGACCGCAACCTGGTCTACTACCTGGTCGTCAGCGCGATCTTCCGCGACGGCATCGCCGGCGTCTTCGCCTTCGGCGCGGTCCTCGGCGTCAGCGTCTACGGCATCTCGCCGTCCAACGTGCTGATCTTCGGGGTGATCGCCAGCACCATGGCCGCGCTCGGCGCGGTGCTCGCCGGGCCCGTCGATGACCGGATCGGCGGCAAACCGGTAATCGTCGCCTCGCTGACGTTGATGATCGTCGTCGCCCTGACGCTGTTGTCGCTGTCGGGGCCTGTCGTGTTCTGGATCTGCGGCCTGCTGTTGGCGCTGTGCGTCGGACCGGTCACCACGTCCGCGCGCACAGTGCTGTTGCGGATGGTCAGCGACGGTAAGGAAGCCGTCGCGTTCGGGCTTTACACCACCACCGGACGGGCGGCGTCGTTCCTGGCGCCGTGGCTGTTCTTCGTTTTCGTCGACGCCTTCCACGCTGACCGTGCCGGGCTCGGCGGGTTGTCCGTGGTGCTCGCGGTTGGTCTGCTGGGCATGCTGCTGGTGAAGGTGCCCAACAACCGGGCGGGTTAGCCTGCTCCGGTGCAGATCGTCAGGCCGCGCCCGGTGCGTTGGCGAACCTGTGAGCCGTTCACCGACACGCTGCAGGTCACGTCACGCCCGACGTTGACCACCGCGACGCTGGCGGAGGTCCGCGCCGGCGACGACAGGCTGACTTCCTTGCTCCACGGCAGCAGCACGTTGAACTCGGTCTGCATGACGCCGCCGGTGTCGACGTAGGTGATGTTGATCGCGCGGCCGTCACCGGAGACGGTGTAGACGACGGTGTCGGTGCCCGTCGGGCTGGTGGTGTCGGTGGGTGGCGGCGCCGCGGTACCCGGTGCGCCGCTGGTCGTCGGCAGCGTGGGCGATGTCGTCGACGGCACCAGGGTGGTGGCCCGCGGCGCGGTCGTGGTCTCCGACAGCGGTGGCAGCGGCGCCACCACGGTGGACTCCCTGGCCGAGCTGGTCACGATCACCAGGGCGATCACCAGTCCCACCACCAGCAGCACCGCGACCGCGGCGGCGATCCACAACCACTTCGGCGACTTGGGTGGGCCCGGTGGCGGCGTGGGTGGCTCGCTGGGCGGATAGCCGCCGCCTTGATGCCAATAGGACGGCAGCTGTTCGGTGGGCTGCATCGTCGGCGGCACGCCGCCCTGCCCATAACCGGGGCTGCCGTAACCGGGTCCGTAATACTGACCGGAGTAGGCGGGATCGGTGCTCGGCGGATAACCATTGCCGGCCGACTGCGTCGGGTCAGACCACTCTGGTCGACGCGGATCGTTCATTCCCACCTCATGCGTGCAGGCTACCTGCGAGTGGCAGCGCGGGGTTGAATGCCTGTTGCTCAGCACCGTGTTTACCACCGGTGGGCGACGTGGAACGTGTTACTCCGGTAAGAGGAACCAAAGAAAGTGAGGTGGCGTGGAACCCGACGTGCGCGCGACGTATGGCGCATCCCTGTCGCCGGACGCGACGGCATTCGCCCATATCGTCGACGACGGCGGATATCCGCGCGCCGTCCAGCGTTTCCTGCGGGGCTGGCGGGCAAGTTCGTCCCGGGACGTGGAATTGCCGGTGGAGGGGCCGGTGACCAAGGTCATCCATTCCGCTGACGGGCACTGGTTGGCGTGCCAGGTCGCCCCCGAGGGCAGCACCCGGAGCCAGATCTGGGTGGTCACCACCGACCCCGACGACCGGATGGCCCGCCGCATCGACGGGATGGGCTTCGACGGGATGGCCGGCACAGCCGAGCTGATCGCCTGGGACGGCACCCGGGTGTGTGCGATTCTGACCGGCGAGGACGGCGTCGGCCAGTCCAGCCTGATCGACCCGGCCGACGGCGGCGTGACGGTGCTGGATCGGCGCTCGGGTGGCCGTCTGGTGGACGCCTGGGCCGGGTCAGCGTTGATCCGGGTCGGTCCGCGCGGCTATCGCGAGCTGATCATGCTGACCGGTCCGACTGAAATCGCTTTGCTGCCTTCAGATCCCGGCTCGTCCACGGACATGGGCGTGATCTTGGACGATCATCATCCTCGGCGGCTGCGCTCTGGGCCGGACGGTGAGCACACCACGCTGTATCACCCGGCCTACACCTACGGGCCTGATTTCGTCGACGGCTACGTGCGCGCCTTGATCCGCAGCGACAACGGCTCGGACAACAGCCGTCTGCTCGAGGTCACGGTCACCCCTGACGGCGTCGCCTATCACGTGGTCGCCGAGCGCCGGGGCCACGACCTCGACGAGTTCGTGGTCAGCGATGACCTGTCGACTGTCGCGCTGTTGTGGAACATCAACGGCTGCAGCGAATTACAGATCCTGGAATATGTCGACTACACGATGTCCGAGCCGATCCCGCTGCCGAATCTGGTGGGGAGTGAACTGTCCATCAGTGCGGGCGGATCGATGGTCGCTATGACGATCCAGGGTGCCGATCTGCCGCGCACCGTCGAACTGGTCGATCCCCGGTCGCGGGAATGGGAGCGCATCGATCGCAAGCCCAGCATCGGTCCGGTGTCGGACCGGCCGAGGCTGCATTTCGTCACCGCACGAGACGGGCGTTCCTTGACGGGCTGGTTGTATTGCCCGCCGCCCGCCGTCGAGCAGACCGGCATGATGATCTACCTGCATGGCGGGCCGGAGGGTCAGGCCCGGCCCTCGCACAGCGAAATCTTCCCGGGCTTGCTCGACGAAGGGATCGCGGTGTTCACGCCGAACGTCCGGGGTTCGGGTGGGCAGGGCCGGGAATTCGTGCACGCCGACGACAAGGACAAGCGGTTCGCCGCGATCGACGACGTGGCCGACTGCGCGCATTACCTTGCTGAGCGTGGTCTGGCCGATCCCACGCGAATCGCCTGCGCGGGTTGGTCTTACGGCGGCTACCTCACGATGGCGGCGCTGGCGTTCCATCCCGATCTGTTCGTCGCGGGCGTCAGCATTTGCGGGATGAGCGATCTGGGGACGTTCTATCGCACCACCGAGCCGTGGATCGCGGCGGCGTCCTATGCCGAATACGGGCACCCCATCGCCGATCGCGACCTCCTCGACCAGCTCTCGCCGCTGCAGCGGGTGGACAAGTTGACTGCACCGTTGCTGCTGGTGCACGGCGGCACCGACACCAACGTTCCGGTCAGCGAGTCCGAGCAAATGGTCGAGGCGTTGCGTGCCCGTGGCCGCACCGTGCGCTATCTGCTCTTCGCCGACGACGGCCACGAGATCGTCAAACGTGAGAATCACGCCGCATTGGCTCGAGCCGTCGCGGATTGGCTGGCCATGGCGTTTGAGCGCAGCCAAATTCGGAAGGTTTAGGAAACTTTCGGGCGGGTAAACCCTTGTCCGCCAAGTCCTGCGGACCATCAAGGAGGCCAACCATGCGAGGCCGCGGAATCATAGGCGTGATCGTAATCGTGTGGCTGCTGATCGGAGTTTTCGCTACCTGGCAGCGCGGTTACTTCTCGAATAGTGAAACCAACTGCGCTACTGCGGGGTCCATCGCTCTGACGGTGGTTGCGGGACCGCTCAATTACGGCGGAGTCAATCCCAAGGTTGCCAGCTGCAACCTGCCGCAGCCTAGTCAGTAGTGGCGAAAACAGTTCAGCACGTGAGCATCTGGAGGAAGAAATGATCATTCTCGGAGCAATTCTGCTCATCTTGGGTTTCGTCCTGAAGATCCAGATTCTGTGGACCATCGGGATCATTCTGCTGGTGATCGGCGCGGTGTTGTGGCTGCTCGGCGCAGTCGGCCGTCCGGTCGGCGGCAGACGTTCGTGGTACTAGCCCGAGCTGCGGGCGTGACGGTCGGCTGACGCTAGCGCCGCGACCGTCATCGCCCGGAGGACATCGCGTGAACGCCCCTGGTCGGCTCCCCGTGCCGCCAGGGGCTTCATGCTGTGTGGGGTCGAGTTGAGCAGTCCGAACACCGCGTGCGCCATCAACCGGGCGTCAGCCTCCGCGGTGTCTGGATGGACCTGGCGTAGCACCTCGACCCAGACCTCGACATAGCTGCGCTGCGCCCGGCGCACCTGCCGCTGGGCGGAGGGCGGCAGGTGTGCGAGATCGCGATCCTGGATGCGGATCAGGTCCGACTCGCCGAGTGCGAAGTCGAGGTGGAATTCGATGAGACCGGCGAGCGCGGCTTCCGGCGCGGCAGCCCCGTCGACGACGGCCCGAGCGCCGGCCAGAAGTCGCGTGCTGATACCGACCAGGAGTTCGACCAGGAGGGCTTCCTTGTTGGGGAAGTGCCGGTAGACGGCAGGCCCGCTCACTCCCGCCGCGGCGCCGATGTCCTCGATCCGCACGGTCTGGAAGCCCTTGTCCGCCATCAGCCGCTCCGCGGCCACCAGCAGGGCGGACCGACGATCCGATTTCTGCCTGCTTCGACGGGTCGACGTGTCGATGGGGACCCTCCTGGAATGGCTCTGGACGTTTCGGTTAATCTTCACTAACGTTACATCAGTTAGTCGTCATTAACTCAATTCGCGACGGGACATCGACGATGGCATCGCCCAACCGTGAAGCGCATCTGCAGCTGGTCGAGCAGTTGCGCGACAAGCTGGCCACCGCGGCGCTCGGCGGGCCCGAACGCGCCCGCGAACGGCATGTCGCCCGTGGCAAGCTGCTGCCGCGCGACCGAGTCGACGGACTACTGGATCCCGGCTCCGCGCTGCTCGAGGTTGCTCCCCTGGCCGCCGACGGTATGTATGACGACGACTGCCCCGCGGCCGGGATCATCACCGGTATCGGCCGGGTCTCCGGGCGGGAGTGCATGGTCGTCGCCAACGACGCGACGGTGAAAGGCGGCACCTACTACCCGGTGACGGTCAAGAAGCACCTGCGCGCGCAGGAGATCGCGCTGCAGAACCGCCTGCCGTGCATCTACCTCGTGGATTCCGGCGGCGCGTTCCTGCCCCGCCAGGACGAGGTGTTTCCCGATCGCGACCATTTCGGCCGGATTTTCTTCAATCAGGCGACCATGAGTGCGGCCGGTATCCCGCAGATCGCCGCCGTGCTCGGCAGCTGTACCGCCGGTGGCGCCTACGTTCCCGCGATGAGTGATGAGGCGGTGATCGTCCGCAACCAGGGCACGATCTTCTTGGGCGGCCCGCCGCTGGTGAAGGCAGCCACCGGCGAGGTGGTGACCGCTGAAGAACTCGGCGGCGGCGACCTGCACTCCAAGACCTCCGGCGTGACCGACCACCTCGCCCACGACGACCGGGACGCGCTGCGCATCGTGCGTCGCATCGTCGCCACCCTGGGTCCGCGTGAGCCGCGACCATGGGATGTGCGTCCCCCCATCGCGCCGATCGCCGACCAGCACGAGCTCTACGACGTCGTCCCTGTCGACGCGAGGGTGCCCTACGACGTGCACGAGGTGATCACCCGAATTATCGACGGCGGCGAATTCAGTGAATTCAAAGCGGAATACGGCACCACGCTGGTCACCGGATTCGCGCACATCCACGGCCATCCGGTCGGCATCGTCGCAAACAACGGTGTCCTGTTCGGCGAATCCGCTCTCAAGGGAGCACATTTCATCGAACTGTGCGACAAGCGGATGGTGCCGCTGCTGTTCCTGCAGAACATCACCGGCTTCATGGTCGGGCGAGACTACGAGGCCGGCGGTATCGCCAAGCACGGCGCGAAGATGGTGACGGCGGTGGCCTGCGCCCGCGTGCCCAAGCTGACCGTCGTGATCGGCGGCTCCTACGGCGCGGGGAACTATTCGATGTGCGGGCGGGCCTACTCGCCGCGGTTCCTCTGGATGTGGCCGAACGCCCGGATCTCGGTGATGGGTGGCGAGCAGGCCGCCTCGGTGCTGGCCACGGTGCGCGGTGACATGACGCCCGAGGAATCCGAGGCCTTCAAGGCGCCGATCCGCGACCAGTACGAACATCAGGGCAACCCGTACTACTCGACAGCACGGCTGTGGGACGACGGCGTCATCGATCCTGCCGATACCAGAACTGTTCTGGGACTGGCACTCTCGGTGACCGCCAACGCTCCCGTCGAGTCCGTGTCCTACGGCGTCTTCAGGATGTGACGATGTTCAACACTGTGCTTGTCGCCAACCGTGGCGAGATCGCTGTGCGGGTCATCCGCACCTGCAAGGCGATGGGCATCCGTTCGGTGGCCGTCTACAGCGACGCCGACGCCGGTGCCCGCCACGTCACCGTGGCCGACACCGCCGTCCGTATCGGACCCCCACCGGCCCGGCAGAGCTACCTCGACATCCAGGCTGTCGTCGACGCGGCGCTGCGTACCGGAGCCCAGGCCGTCCATCCCGGATACGGCTTCCTTTCGGAGAACTCCGAATTCGCGGCGGCGCTGGAACAGGCGGGGCTTGCGTTCATCGGGCCGCCGTCGGCCGCGATCCGCACCATGGGCGACAAGATCGCCGCCAAGGCGACGGTCTCGAAGTTCGGGGTCCCTGTGGTGCCGGGTATCGCCCGGCCCGGCCTGACCGACGCCGAACTCATCGACGCCGCCGGCGACATCGGATTCCCGATCCTGGTCAAGCCATCCGCCGGCGGTGGCGGCAAAGGCATGCGACGCGTCGACGACGTTGCCGACCTGCCGGCGGCACTCGCGGCCGCGCGGCGGGAATCCGCGGCGGCCTTCGGCGACGACACGCTGTTCCTGGAGCGGTTCGTGTTGCGGCCCCGGCACATCGAAGTCCAGGTGCTTGCCGACAGCTTCGGCAACGTCGTGCACTTCGGTGAGCGCGAGTGCAGCCTGCAGCGCCGCCATCAGAAGGTCATCGAGGAGGCGCCGTCGCCGCTGCTGGACCCGCAGACTCGCGCCCGGATCGGCGCGGCGGCCTGTGACACCGCCCGCAGCGTCGACTACATCGGCGCGGGCACCGTCGAGTTCATCGTCTCCGCCGACAGGCCCGACGAATTCTTCTTCATGGAGATGAACACCCGACTGCAGGTGGAGCATCCGGTCACCGAGATGGTCACCGGGTACGACCTTGTCGAGTGGCAGGTGCGCGTTGCGGCAGGGGAGAAGCTGCCCTTCACCTCCGACGACATCACGCTGACCGGGCACGCCATCGAAGCGCGCGTGTACGCCGAAGACCCGGGGGCGGGCTTCCTGCCCACCGGTGGGCAGGTGCTGGGATTGCTCGAACCGTCCGGCGACGAGGTTCGGGTGGATTCCGGTCTTGCCCAAGGGATAACGATCGGCAGTGACTACGACCCGATGCTGTCGAAAGTCATCGCCCATGGCACCGACCGCGCGGCCGCACTGCGCACCCTAGACCGGGCGTTGTCGCAGACGGCGGTACTCGGTGTGGGAACCAACGTCGAGTTCCTGCGTTTCCTGCTGGCCGACGATGACGTGGCCGCGGGCCGGCTCGACACCGGCCTGATCGACCGGACCACGTTCGTGCCCGCACCGGCCGGCGATGACGCGTTCATCGCCGCGGCGGCCTTCCGCTGGCTGAAACGCTGGCCGTCGGCGCCGGCGGATCCGTGGGATGTGCCGTCGGGCTGGCGGATCGGCGCACCCGCACCCACCGGCATTCGGCTCCGATCCGGCGACCGCACCGACCACGTCCACATCACCGGAGTTCCTGCCGAGGCTGTCGCCCGCATCGAGGATGGCGAAAGCCATTCACTGTCAGCCCGATTGGATGGGGACCACCTTGCCGTCACCATCGACGGCATTCGCAGGCTGTACACCGTGGCTGTCGACGGCGATCAGATCTGGCTGGCCGGCGGCGGCCGCTCACTGGTGCTGGAGGAAGTGCGCGAGGCGCCGGTCCGCCCGGACGATGAGCACAGTGGTGACGCTGAGCTCGTCAGCCCGATGCCCGGATCGGTTGTGGCGGTCGGTGTTTCCAACGGAGACGACGTCACCGCGGGCACGGTGGTGGTCGCCGTCGAGGCGATGAAGATGGAGCATTCGCTCACCGCGCCGGTCGACGGGATTGTCGAACTCCATGTCGCCGTCGGCGATCAGGTCAAAGTGGGGCAGCTGCTGGCCAAGGTCACAGCCAGAGAAGAGAAAGCACAATCATGACTGACTTCCTGTCCACGGGAACACTTCCCGACGAGTACGCGCAGCTCGCCAAGACGGTGCGCGACTTCGCCCAGACCGTCGTGGCCCCCGTGGCGGCTGAACACGATGCGCAGCACACGTTCCCGTACGAAGTCGTGGCGGGGATGGCCGAGATGGGTTTGTTCGGTCTGCCGTTCCCCGAGGAGTACGGCGGCATGGGCGGGGATTATTTCGCTCTGTGCCTGGCATTGGAGGAACTCGGCAAGGTCGACCAGAGCGTCGCGATCACGCTGGAGGCCGGAGTCTCGCTGGGCGCGATGCCGGTCTACCGATTCGGCAACGAGGCGCAGAAGCAGGAGTGGTTGCCGCAGCTGACCAGCGGACAGGCCCTTGGCGCGTTCGGGCTGACCGAGGCGGGCGGTGGCACCGACGCCGGCGCCACCAAGACGACCGCGCGCCTGGACGACGGGCACTGGGTGATCAATGGCACCAAGCAGTTCATCACCAATTCGGGCACCGACATCACCCGACTGGTGACCGTCACCGCGGTCACCGGTGTCTCCGGCGACAACCGCGAGATCTCCTCGATCCTGGTGCCGGTGCCCACTGCCGGTTTCACCGCCGAGCCGGCCTACGACAAGGTCGGCTGGAATGCCTCCGACACTCACCCGCTGACCTTCGACGACGTTCGGGTGCCGGAGGAGAACCTGCTCGGTGAACGGGGCCGCGGTTACGCCAACTTCCTGCGGATCCTCGACGAGGGCCGGATCGCGATCGCCGCGTTGTCGGTGGGTGCGGCGCAGGGCTGTGTCGACGAGAGCGTGAAGTACGCGCGCGAGCGGGCTGCCTTCGGCCAGCCGATCGGGAAGTTTCAGGCCATCGAGTTCAAGATCGCCCGGATGGAGGCCCGCGCGCATGCGGCCCGCGCCGCCTACTACGACGCGGCGGCGCTGATGCTGGCCGGTAGGCCGTTCAAGAAGGAGGCGGCGATCGCCAAGCTGGTCGCCAGTGAGGCGGCGATGGACAACGCCCGCGACGCAACCCAAATCCACGGCGGCTACGGTTTCATGAACGAATACCCGGTCGCCCGGCATTACCGGGACAGCAAGATCCTCGAGATCGGGGAAGGGACAACCGAAGTGCAGCTGATGGTCATCGCCCGGCAGATGGGAATGTAGTGAGCGAGTCGCCCGAGGAGAAGGTCGTCGTTCAGCGCGGCCTGTGGTACGAGGAGTTCGAACTCGGGGTGCGCTACGTGCACGCCCCCGGGCGCACCATCACCGAGGCCGACAACGTCCTGTTCACCACGCTGACGATGAACACCCAGGCGCTGCACCTGGATGCGGCGTTCGCCGACTCTCTGCCGCCGTTCAACCAGCGGCTGGTGAACTCGATGTTCACGCTGTCCACGTTGGTCGGCTTGTCGGTCACGCAGCTGACGCAGGGCACTATCGTCGGCAACCTCGGTTTCTCCGACATCGCCTTCCCGAAGCCGCTTTTCCACGGCGACACGATGTACGCCGAGACCGTCGTCACCGACAAACGCGAATCCAAGAGCCGCCCCGGAGAGGGCATCGTCACGTTCGCGCACACCGCACGCAATCAGCACGGTGACATCGTCGCCACCGCCAGCCGCAAGACCATGGTCCGAAAGAAGCCAACCTGATGGCACTCGACAATCCAGGACCGGCCTGGCTGTTCTGCCCCGCCGACCGTCCCGAGCGGTTCGAAAAGGCCGCCGCCACAGCCGATGTCGTGATCCTCGACCTCGAAGACGGGGTCGCCGGCAGAGACCGTGAGGCCGCGCGTGAAGCGCTGGTGTCCACCCAGCTCGATCCCGAGCGCACGGTTGTCCGGGTCAATCCCGTGACCACGCCAGATCATCCGCTCGATCTTGAAGCGCTGGCCCGCACGCCGTACACCACGGTGATGCTGGCGAAGACCGAGTCCGCCGAGCAGGTCGCCGCGCTGGCTCCGCTGGATGTCGTGGCGCTGATCGAAACCCCGCTGGGTGCGCTCAACGTCGGCGAGTCCAGCCGGCCCGACAACGCATTCGCCGTCATGTGGGGTGCCGAGGACTTGTTCGCCGTCCTCGGTGGCACCGCCAACCGCTATCCCGACGGCTCGTACCGCGAAGTCGCACGGCACGTGCGGTCGCAGAGCTTGCTGGCGGCCAAGGCATACGGCCGCCTCGCGCTGGATTCGGTGTACCTCGACATCAAGGACCTCGACGGCCTCGCGGCCGAGGTGGACGACGCGGTGGCTGTCGGTTTCGACGCGAAAGTGGCCATCCATCCTAGCCAGATCCCGGTGATCAGGAAGGGCTACCTTCCTAGCGCTGAGCAGGTAGCTTGGGCGCGACACGTGCTCGAGGCGGCCCGCGATGAACGCGGTGTCTTCCAATTCGAGGGCATAATGGTGGATGCCCCGGTGCTTCGGCGAGCAGAGCGCATAGTCCAGCTA
This sequence comes from Mycolicibacterium aromaticivorans JS19b1 = JCM 16368, assembly GCF_000559085.1. Taxonomy (NCBI): domain Bacteria; kingdom Bacillati; phylum Actinomycetota; class Actinomycetes; order Mycobacteriales; family Mycobacteriaceae; genus Mycobacterium; species Mycolicibacterium aromaticivorans. Next base: position 4,344,385 of record NZ_JALN02000001.1, read on the forward strand.
GCGCCCGACCCCGGCCGCTAGCTGGAGCCTGCTACAACAGGTTTGCTCCGAACGCCTCCGCACCGGTAGAGGAGGCGGTTATGGATCAGCCGGTTCAACTCATCGGGCCCGACGGAACAGCGACGGCCGAAAGCCGATATCGCCGTGATCTGGCGCCGGAAACCCTCGCGTGGCTCTACGAGAATCTTGTTGTCGCGCGCGATCTCGACGTCGAGTTCGTCAATCTGCAGCGCCAGGGCGAATTGGCGCTGTACGCGTCGTGCCGGGGCCAAGAGGCCGCACAGATCGGCGCGGCAGCGGCACTGCGGAAAACCGACTGGCTGTTTCCGCAATTCCGCGAACTCGGTGTCTTCCTGATTCGCGGGATCCCGCCCGCCAACGTTGCCGCTCTCTGGCGCGGTGCCTGGCACGGCGGGCTGGATTTCACCGGCAAGTGCTGCGCACCCGTCGCCATTCCCATCGCCACCCACACCGTGCACGCCGTGGGCGCAGCGATGGCTGCCCAACGGCTGGGCGAGGATTCAGTGACGGTGGCATTCCTCGGCGACGGCGCCACCAGTGAAGGTGACACGCACGAGGCGATGAACCTGGCTGCCGTCGAGAAAGCGCCGTGTGTCTTCTACATCCAGAACAATCAGTGGGCCATTTCGGTTCCGGCGAGTCGTCAATATGCGGTGCCCACCCTCGCGCACCGCGCGGCCGGCTACGGAATGCCCGGAATCCGGGTGGACGGCAACGACATCCTGGCCTGCTTCGCGGTGATGAGTGAAGCAGCCGAACGGGCACGGGCCGGGGATGGACCCACAGTCATCGAAGCCGTCACCTACCGGATGGAACCCCACACCACCTCCGACGACGCCACCCGATACCGGAGCGCCGAGGAGATCGCCTACTGGTCGGCCCGGGATCCGATCGTCCGATACCGCACCTATCTCCAACACCGCGAGATCCTCACCGAGCGGATCGAGCAGCGGGTGCATGCGCGGTCGGCGCGGCTGCGGACCGAACTCCGCGATGCGGTGGTGGGCGCCCCGGATCCGGACGTGAACGAGCTCTTCGACCACGTGTACGCCGAGATCACCCCCGAATTATCCGCGCAGCGAGAACAATTGCGCGCCGAACTGGCGGGACGTGCACGATGACCCAGATCATCGAACGTCCGCCGATGCGGGGCGACGGCACACCGGAACCTGACGGCCCGATCTTGACCGAACTGCCCACTGTCAGCACCCTGACCATGGCGCAGGCGATCAACCGCGCCCTGCATGACGCGATGGCAGGCGATGACCGGGTACTGGTGTTCGGTGAAGACGTAGCCGACCTGGGTGGAGTCTTCCGAATCACCGAGGGTCTGGCCGAAACCTTCGGAACCCAGCGATGTTTCGACACACCCCTGGCCGAGTCGGCGATCATCGGTATCGCTATCGGCCTGGCGATCCGCGGGTTCGTACCAGTCCCGGAGATCCAGTTCGACGGGTTCTCCTACCCGGCATTCGACCAGGTGGTCAGCCACCTCGCCAAGTACCGTAACCGCACCCGCGGCCAGGTCGACATGCCGGTCACCGTTCGGATCCCGTCGTTCGGCGGCATCGGCGCCGTCGAGCATCACTCGGAGTCCACCGAATCCTATTGGGTGCACACGGCGGGCCTGAAAGTTGTTGTGCCGTCGACTCCGTCGGACGCCTACTGGCTGCTCCGGCATGCCATCGCCGCCCGCGATCCGGTGATCTACCTCGAACCGAAGCGGCGGTACTGGGGCCGCGAGGCGGTGGACCTCGCTGTGCCGGGGCCGCCGATAGGCAAGGCCGTGATCCGTCGACCCGGCGATGACGTCACGGTGCTCACGTACGGCGGGCTGGTCGGCACCGCGGTGAACGCGGCCGAGATTGCCGACTGCAGCGTCGAAGTGATCGACCTGCGCTCGCTGAGCCCCCTGGACTTCGACACGGTGACCGCGTCGATCCGCAAGACCGGCCGCGCGATCGTCATGCACGAGGGACCCCGCACACTGGGCTTCGGAGCCGAGCTGGCCGCGCGGATCTCCGAGGAACTGTTCTACGAACTCGAGTCGCCGGTGCTGCGCGCCACCGGATTCGACACTCCGTACCCGCCGGCGCGATTGGAGAAGCTCTGGCTGCCGGGAGTGGACCGGTTGCTCGACTGCATTGAGAAAGCGATGCGACGGCCATGAGCGACTTCCTGGTGCCCGACCTGGGGGAGGGCCTCGAGGATGCGACGATCACCAGTTGGGCCGTCGCCGTCGGGGATGTTGTCGAACTCAACCAGACCCTATGCACCGTCGAGACCAACAAAGCCGAAGTCGAGATCCCCAGTCCATATGCCGGGCGGGTCGCCGAACTCGGTGGTGAAGAGGGCGAAACCCTTTGTGTGGGAACACTGTTGGTGCGCATCGAGACCGGGGAGCGCACGCCGGTTCTGGTCGGCTACGGCATCGACGAAGGCATGGACCGCAGCCGGCGGGCGCGTGCGGCCCCGAAAACGCGTAAGTTGGCCGCCGACCTCGCGGTGGACTTGAACGGGCTGCGGCCGGGATCAGGGGCCGACGGCGTGATCACCCCCGAGGACGTGCTCGACGCGGCCGGGACTGTCTCACACAGCATTCCGGTGCGCGGTGTGCACGCCCGGATGGCCGCCCACATGTCGTTGTCCCGCAGCCGGATTCCCGACGCGCACGCCAGCGTCCAAGTGGACGGCACGGCGCTGCTGCGCCTCCGTGACCAGCTCGAAGTGACGCCGTTCGTTCTGACGTTGCGGTTACTGATGATCGCGCTCGGGCGCCATCCCATGCTCAACGCCACCTGGGTGGAAGCCGAAGCGGGACCGGAGATCCGGTTGCACCCCGACGTTCGGCTGGGTGTCGCAGTGGCCACCGAGCGGGGTCTGGTGGTTCCGGTCGTCGACACCCGTGGACGTTCAACCCGGCAGTTGGCCGTCGCTGTCGACGAGTTGGTCGAGCGGGCGAGGGCGGGCACTTTGGCGCCAGCTCAGCTCAGCGGCTCGACGTTCACCGTGTCGAACTTCGGAGCGCTGGGCCTCGATGACGGGGTTCCGGTGATCAACTACCCGGAGGCGGCGATCCTCGGAATGGGCTCACTGAAGCCGCGGGCCGTAGTCGTCGACGGCGCGGTAGTAGCCCGGCCGACCATGACGCTCACGTGTGCGTTCGATCATCGCGTCGCCGATGGGGCGCAGGCCGCCGCATTCCTGACCGATCTGCGCGGACTCATCGAATCCCCGGAGACCGCGCTACTCGATCTGTAAGCCGTTGACGCCGAGCGTGTGGGTAGTCGTCGACGAATCGACCGTTCAGCAACGACAAATCGCACGCTCGACGTCAGGCGTGGGCGTGAAACTCCCACGGCGCGGTGGGCAATACGTCGCCGGTCTCCAACAGCGTTTTGAGATTGGCGAACACCGTCGGCCAGCCCAGCCCGACCGACTCCCGGTCCGCGGGAGACTGGAAATTCGTATGAGTCACAGTCAATTTGACGATGTCGCGGAAGGGCTCGATCTCGAACGTGACGATGCTTTCCGCGGCGGTCGGATCGTCGCTGGGCTCACCGAAGCCGAAGACCAGTCGGCGCGGCGGATCGACTTCCATCACGGTGCCGGCGACGTCGACGATGCCGGACCCGTCGGACCGGACATGCTCGACGCGGCCGCCGACCTGCCACTCCGAGACTTGCGCATGACCCCAGAACTTCGCGGTGAGCTCGGCGTCGGTGAGGGCATGCCACACCTGTTCCGCGCTGGCGTGGATGTAGGTGGTGTAGACGTAATCGGGGATGGTGTCTGACATTGCGCTCTCCTCCGCGTACTGCTTGATCGTGGCCAGGGCCGCCAGCCGAGGCTCTTCGAACTTCCAGATCCAGCGGGTCTGGAGTTGGTGGATCGGTACCGCATTCAGGTAGTGGAGCTTGCGGCGGCCATCGCGCACCGACGTCACGAGGTTCGCGCTCTCGAGAACCTCGAGGTGCTGGCTGACCGACTGCCTGCGCATGTCGAGCCCTTCGCAGAGCTCGCCGAGTGTCAGCCCGGCACGCTCATGAAGCATGTCGAGCAGCCGTCGCCGGCCGGGGTCGGCCAACGCCTTGAAGACCGCGTCCGCGTCCACGGTCGAATTATGCAGGCGATTGCCTGCCTATTGCAACAGGGCAGCTCAGCGCCGCTGCGCGGCGGCCAGTCTGGCCTTGAACTCCGGCGATTCGATGGAGGTGGCCTGCGGGCCCAGCTCGATGTCCTTGGCCGCCTCGTGGTGGTCGGTGTCGAGGAAGCCGGGGATGGCGGTTGCGCGCATCGACGCCTTCGTGGACAGCACGACCTCCCGCGGTGCGGCTGCAGGCCCAGCGGCCAGCTCGAGCGCAGCCGCGACGGGATCCTCGGCGACGGTCAGCGCAAGACCATGCCGCACCGCGGCCTCGGCGTCGAAGCGCATACCGAACAGGAGCGCCGCACGAGCGACCTGCGGGCCGACCGCACGCTGCAGCATCCAGGTCGCCCCGCCGCCGGGATGGATACCGAGCTTCTGGAACCGGGGATCGAACAATGCGTGCGGCCCCGCGATGCGGACGTCTGCTGCCAGCGCCAGATTCAGCCCGGCACCCACGGCCGCGCCGTTGACCGCCGCGATGGTCGGCAGTGTGCACCGGCCGACAGCCATGAAGCCGGCGTAGATGCGCTCGAGCCCTTCCTTGGCAGCTGCGCCGAGGGCGGACAGGTCCGCGCCCGCGCAGAAAGCCTTACCCGCGCCCGTGACCACCACGGCGTGAGCCTCGGCCTCGGCCGCCTCGACGGCATCGCGCAGCTGCTGTGACATCGCGTCGGTGACGGCGTTACGCCGGTCGGGATCGTTGACGGTGATCAGCGCGACGCGATCGACGACCTGATAAAGGACCAGGTCAGACATTGCAAGTCTCCATCTTGGGGAGGCTAGCAGTTAGGGTCGGATCATCATGGCGGCCCCGCATCAGCAACCTGTCCGGATAGCCGTCTTGGGTCCGGTCCGGGCCTGGCACAATTCGACGCCGGCTGATGTGGGCGGACCACGCCAGCGGTCCCTGCTCGCGCGACTGGCGCTGGCCAATGGCCAGGTGGTGTCGGTCGACCGACTCATCGAGGATCTCTGGCACGGCGAGCCCCCGCCGAAAGCACTGTCCGCACTTCAGGCCTACGTCTCGCATCTGCGGCGGGTACTCGAACCGGACCGCGCGCGGCGGGCCCCGGCCGAAGTCATCGTCAGCGCCGCCCCCGGTTATCGGCTGGCGCTGCCCGCTGATTCCGTCGACGCGTGGTGGTTCGACGAGCAGGTCCGCACCGCGGAGGCCGAACCCGACCCGACGCCGCGCGTTGATCTCCTCAACGACGCCCTCGAGCAATGGGCCGGTGAACCCTACGCCGAGGTGTCCGACGCTGCCTGGGCTATCGCCGAGATCGCCCGCCTCGCGGAATTGCGGCTCGCTGCAATCGAATTGCGGGCATCGGCCCAGCTGGCGCTGGGCCACCAGAGTGCCGTGATCGGCGCGCTGGAACCAGTGGTCCTCGAACACCCCACCAGAGAGGGGGCGGCCGCCATCCTGGCCACCGCGCTGTACCGGGCTGGTCGGCAGGCCGCCGCATTGGCGGTGTTGCGCAGTACCCGCGATCATCTCGCCGGCGAACTGGGACTCGAACCGGGGCGGGCGCTGCGCGATCTCGAACGCGACATCCTCAGCCACGCCGCGCATCTCGATGACGATCAACCGGCGGCCCTGTCGCTCCCGCACGCGCAGGAACACGTGCCGAATATCGCCGAACCCTCAGCGCCCCATGGGCGTTCCCGCGAATTGACGGCGATCGACGCTGCCGCCCGCGATGCCCGCCTCGGCGGCAGCCGCCTGGTGTGGGTCGGCGGCGAGGCGGGGGCCGGAAAGACCACTGTCACAGGCGCAGCCGCGGCTCGGTTGCGCGCCGCCGGGTGGACGGTCGCGGCCGGACGATGCCCTGAGGTCGACGGCGCGCCGCCGGGGTGGGCCTGGACGGAAGTGCTGCGGCACTTCAGCGATTCCTTCGCCGCTGCCGATCAACGTCACATCCGCGCCCTCGCCCCACTGCTGCACGAGGGCGACGCGGATGACCAAAGTACTTTCTGGACAGCGCATGCCGTCGCGGATGTGATCGGCCGCTCCGCCACCGTCCAACCGGTCGCGGTGCTCCTGGACGATCTACACCGAACGGACGGCCTCACCCTGGAACTGCTGCGGTTGGTCGTCCACGAATTGCAGGACCGACCGGCCCTGGTCGTGGCCACCTACCGGCCGTCGGAGTCGGGAACCGAACTGGCGGCGGCACGAGCGGCGCTCGCTGTGCGCACGGTCGCGCACCTCAGCATCGGCGGTTTGGGGGCGGAGGCGACGGCGGCTCTCGCCGCCGACTGCGGCTTGACCGATCTCACCGAGAACGAGTTGCGGTTGTTGTACGACCGCACCGGCGGCAACCCGCTCTTCGTGCGGGAACTCGCGCGGCTGATGATGTCGGAGGGACTCGATACCGCTCGGGTTGCGGTGCCGACCGGGGTGGGGGATGTGCTGCGGCGCAGACTCGTTCGTCTTCCCGGTGTGACGGTGACCGCCCTGCGTCAGGCCGCTGTGCTCGGCCGGGACATCGACGTCGATCTGCTCGCCAAACTCGCCCAACGCGATCCCGACGATGTGCTCGAGGCGCTCGAACCGGCCGTGCTGGTCGGTCTGCTGGAGGAGCCCGGTCCGGGTCAGGTCCGATTCGCGCACGCACTAGTGCGCGACACGCTGTACGAAGACACGTCCCTGCTGCGGCGCTCTCGTCTACACGCGGCCGTGCTGGACCTGCTGCTGGCCCGGTCGACGGATCCAGCAGCACTGGCCTATCACGCGGTCGCGGCCGCGACACCGGCCAGCGCGGCGGCCGCCGCCGAACTGGCGATGGCCGCAGGCCGCGACGCGGACCGGGTTGGCGCCCCTGCCGAGGCCTCCCGGCAATGGCAGGCCGCAGTCCGGATGCTGGAGCTGGCGAACCGCGCGGAGGCCGGGCCGCCGGATGTCGATCGAATCATCGAGGCCTACTGCGGCTGGGTGGCCGCAGCGGCTCGGGTCGGTGATGTGGTCGCCGCCCGCGAGGCTCTGAAAGAGGCGCTGCCGCTTGCCGATGGGTCCGACGAACGCGCCGCCCGGGTTTTGACGGCGTGGGATGCGCCGTTGATCTGGCGGGTGCGGATCAGCGATCACGCCGACGCCGATATCGTAGGCCCGCTGCAACGGGTGCTCCGCGGTGAGCTGCCGCCTGCGGTCCGGGTGCGGCTGCTCACCACGTTGTTCGCCGAGTTGGAGGGCGCCGACCATGACGCCGCGCTCGCCGCGAGCGCTGAGGCGCTCACGTTGGCGCGCGGGCTGTACCAACGAGATCCGCAGGCGAACGGCCGCCTGCTGTGTGCGGCGCTCAATGCTCGTGCCTATGCCGCGCTTGGTCCGGATCTGGCCCACGAGCGCGAGCGGCTGACCGACGAATTCCTTTCCGTCGCAGAGGCATCCGCCGCCGTCGACTACCAGGCCGTCGCGCACTGGCTGGCGTTCCTCACCGCGGCCGGCCGCTCCGATCTGGTTGCCGCCCTTGACCATGTCGACCTTGCGGTCGCCCGAGCCGGCACCGGCCAGCTAGCGCCGCTGCTGACCGTGTTGGAGGTGTTCACCGCTCAGCTGAGCGTGCTGGCCGGCCGGATCGACGACGGCGAGCGCCGCTACGTCGCGGCCGCCCGCCGGTTGGCCGAGCAGGGCACGGCCAACGGCGCGCAGATGGGGTTGGTCGGCCGGTTCACCGCCGGTCTGGCCCGGGGGGAACTGGCGCCGCTGGCCGACGACCTGCTTGCCGTGCATACCTACGTCTCGACATCCATCGCCGATGGCGCCGTGCTGGCACTGATCAGCGCCGGCATTGAGGGCGAGGCCCGGCGGATCTGGGCGAACCAACAGCCGGTCGAGCGGTCCTACTACTGGCTGGCCATGACGACACTGCGGGCGCACGCCGCCGTCGCGCTCGGTGACGCTGCCGCCGCGACCCGGTGTGCTGAAGAACTGCAACCGTTTTCGGGCCGGATGGCGGGACTGGACAACGGCAGCCTGCTGGCCGGCCCGGTCGATGATGCGCTGGGCGCCGTCGCCGAACTGCTGGGCGACGACGGCGCCGCGCAACGGTACCGGGACGACGCCGCCGCACTGCGGACTCAGCTTGCGGCCGAGGCGGCCCGGCTGGTCGACCGAGTCAGCCGCTGAACACCTCGTTCTCGAATCTCCGGTGCCGCCTGGCCAATACGGCCAAGAGCAGACGGAGAACAGGGCTGACTTCTTTGGCCACGGCCGCCCGTTCGTCGTCGGTGGCCGCCCCCACCGTTCGTGGCCCGTCGAACGTCAGCCGCCCCGTCCGCTGTGCCATCTTCTCCACGACCTGCCAATCGGCCACCGACACATGCCGGCGGATCACCGGGAAGATGTCGCGTTCCTCCTCGGCGATGTGCTCAGTGAGCAGGTTGCGCAGATCGGCCAGCTCGGCGCCCAGCAGCGCGGCGGTGCGGCGATCACCCCCGGCGACCCGGAACGCGTTCGCCCGATGCGTGATGATCTCCAGACGCGGATCCAGCGCGGCGTGGTCGTCGGTCAGCTCGGTCAGGTCGACGATGTCTTTCGCGCAGGCGTCGATCACCGGCCACAGCACGGTGTCCTCGACCGTGTGGTGGTGGTGGATGGATTCGCAGAGCAAGTCGGTGTAGCGGGCGATCGCCTGGGCGCGCCGGGTCGAGCAGCGCTGCCGGCCCTCGCCGATGTCGGTCACCGTGGCGGCCAGACGCCCGACGTCGGTGAGCATCGCCCGGTGCGCCAGCGTGATGCCGATCAGGTCGGGCTCGGGGTCATGCGGCTGGCGGGGGGTGACGGTGACGGGCTGTGGTGTTTTCATGCGACGACCATGGCCGGTCGCACTTGTAAGACACTTGCGATCGACTTGCGGTCCGTCGAGGGACATTGTTTACACCGCCGAAATGTTCACCCGCGCGATCGGCTGCCGGTTACGTTTCAATGAATCCGCCAGACCGGCCATCAGAAGGGAACCACAGTTGGCAACGATCAACGCCGAGCCCTTCCCGCTCGATATCGACATCGCGAGCACCGCGCTGGTGATCATCGACATGCAGCGCGACTTCGTGCTGCCCGGCGGATTCGGCGAGGCGCTGGGCAACGACACCTCACTGCTGTTGGCTGCCGTTGAACCGATCGAGCGGGTACTGGCCCAGGCTCGCAAGATCGGCATGCTGGTCATCCACACCCGGGAGGGGCACCGCCCCGACCTGACCGACTGCCCGCCGGCCAAGCTGCACCGCGGCGGCAAGACGTTCATCGGCGAACCCGGGCCCATGGGCCGCATCCTGGTCCGCGGCGAGCAGGGCCACGACATCATCGACCAGCTGTATCCCATCGACGGCGAACCGGTGATCGACAAACCCGGCAAGGGCAGCTTCCACGCCACCGACCTCGGCCAGATCCTGGCTGACCGCGGCATCAAGACTCTGGTGGTCTGCGGGGTGACCACCGAGGTCTGCGTCCACACCACCGTTCGCGAAGCCAACGACCGCGGGTTTGAATGCCTGGTGCTCAGCGACTGCGTGGCGTCGTATTTTCCGGAGTTCCAGCGGGTGGCGCTCGAGATGATCAAGGCGCAGGGTGCCATCTTCGGGTGGGTGGCCGACGCCGACGAGTTCATCGCGGCGACCTCCTGACGCATGGGCACCAGTTCGCGTTTCTATCCCAACCTCTACAAGGACTCGGTGTCCTTGATGACGGTGTCGGCGCGGGTGACGTCGATACCCGGCATCGAGGCCGCGTCGGTGGTGATGGCGTCGGCCACCAATGTCGACAACCTTGCCCGAGCCGGCCTCGGCGCGTTCGATGTCCGGCCCAACGATGTGATCGTCGCGGTGGCCGGCAGCCAGGAAGCCTGCGACGAAGCGCTCGCCGTGGCCGACTCACTGCTGTCGGCGTCGCCTCCCGACAGCGGCGAACAGGCGTCGGCGACCCCGACCACCAGCATCCAGATGGCCGTCGCCACCGATCCCGCGCTCAACCTGGCGCTGATCTCGGTGGCCGGCGATTACGCCGCCGCCGAGGCGATGAAGGCACTGCGGCTCGGCTTGGACGTAATGGTGTTCAGCGACAACGTCACACCGGACGCCGAGCTGGCGCTCAAGGACTACGCCCAGGCCCATGACCTGATGGTGATGGGCCCGGACTGCGGCACCGCCATCATCAACGGCATCCCGCTGGGTTTCGCCAACGTGGTGCGACGCGGCCCGATCGGGGTGGTCGGCGCCTCCGGCACCGGCACCCAGGAGGTGACCGTCCGGATCCATCAGAACGGTTCGGGGGTCTCGCACGCGCTCGGCACCGGCGGCCACGACCTGGCTGAGGCGATCGGCGGTATCTCCATGCTGCACGGTTTGGCCGCGCTCGACGCCGACCCCGCCACCACGGTGATCGCGCTGGTGTCCAAGCCGCCATCACCGACGGTGGCCGCGAAAGTGCTTGCCGCAGCCCAGGACAGCGCCAAACCGGTGGTCGTCATTTTCCTCGGCGCCGATCCGGCATCCATCACCCGTGACGGCGTGTACGGCGCGGCGTCGCTTGCGCAGGCTGCGGACATGGCCGTCGAACTGGCCGCTGGCGGGCAACCGACCGCAACCGATATCGCCATCTCAGCCGAGATGAGCCGAACCTTGAACGGTCTCGCGAGCGCGATGGCGCCCAGCCAGCGATACGTCCGCGGCATCTTCTCCGGCGGCACCTTCTGCTACGAAGCGCAGCTGATACACCACGCCCACGGCGTGACCGCCCGGTCGAACACCCCGGTGGCCGGCAACACCGCGCTGGCCGACCTCCGCACGAGTCAGGGGCACACCATCCTCGACATGGGCGACGATGAATTCACCCGCGGCAAGCCACATCCGATGATCGACCCATCGCAGAAGGACGCCCGCATCCGAGCCGAGATCGCCGACCCCGCCACGGCGGTCGTGTTGTTCGACGTGGTGCTGGGGTACGGCTCGGCCGACGACCCGACGGCAGAACTGGTTTCGATCATCGAGACCGGCGCGGCCGCGGCCCGTGCCGAGGGGCGGACCGTTGCCTTCGTCGGCTACGTCTGCGGCACCGAACTGGATCCGCAGGACCGCACCAAGGCCGTCGCCGCCCTGCAGTCGGCCGGTGTGCTGGTCGCGTCGAGCAACGCGGAGGCGGCCCTGTGGTCCGCGACCCTGGTCGTCGCGCGGGGAGGAGATCGATGAAAGAGCTTCTCCAACAGGATCTCAGCGTCGTCAACGTGGGACTGCAGAGTTTCGCCGCGAATATCACCGCAGCCGGCGGCCGGGCCACCTCCGTCACCTGGGCTCCGCCGGCGGGCGCCGACCCGGCGTTGGGCTGGACGCTGGCGACCTTGATCGGTGACCCGCGCATCGAGGCCGCCAACACCATCGCCTTCGAGCGGTACCTGGGTGCGCAACCTCGACTGGTCGACCTGGTCCGCGCCGGGGAGGTGATGGCCGGGCTCGGTCCCGGTGAACGCCGCATCCTGCATGCCGGGCCGCCGATCGACTGGCCCGACATGTGCGGGCCGCAGCGCGGTGCCATCGCCGGGGCGATCCTCTACGAAGGCTGGGCCGATGACCTCGATGCCGCCGAAAAGCTGGCGGGCAGTGGGGAAGTGGCACTCGAGCCGTGCCACGAGCACGGTGCGGTCGGACCGATGGCCGGCATCATCAGCCCGTCGATGCCGGTGTGGGTGGTGGAGAACACTGCTAGCGGGAACCGCGCCTACAGCAACCTCAACGAGGGCCTGGGCAAGGTGCTGCGGTTCGGCGCCAACTCGCCCGACGTGCTCGAGCGGCTGCGGTGGCTGGGCAGCGACTTCTTCACCACCATGCAGGTCGCGGTGCGCGGGCTCGCCGATCCCGATCTCAAACCACTGATGGCACAAGCCCTGCACATGGGAGACGAGCTGCACAACCGCAACGCCGCCGCGTCCGGTCTGCTGTTCAAACGGTTGACACTGGCACTGCTGGGATCTGATCTCGCCTCCGACGCGGTGCGGCGTGCATTGGAATTCGTCGCAGGCAACGATCACTTCTTCCTCAACATCTCGATGGCCGCGGCCAAGTCGATGTCGGACGCCGCCGCCGGCGTGCCGGGCAGCAGCATGGTCACCGTGATGGCCCGAAACGGTATCAACTTCGGTATCAAGCTGTCCGGCAACGGAAATCAGTGGTTCCAGGCTCCCGCCAATCCCGTTGACGGACTGTACTTCCCGGGGTACACGGTCGATGACGCGGCCGCCGACCTTGGCGACTCGGCGATCACCGAGACCAACGGGCTGGGTGGCTTCGCGATGGCCGCCTCACCGGCGATCGTCCAGTTCGTCGGCGGCACCCCGGCCGACGCGACCGCCAACAGCCGCCGAATGCTGTCCATCACGCTGGGCACCAACCCCGCATTCACCCTGCCGCCGTTGAACTTCGGCGGAACGCCCGCCGGAATCGACGCCCGCCTGGTCGCCGACTCCGGCATCCTGCCCATCATCAACACCGGGATCGCGCACCGGCAGGCAGGTGTCGGGCAGATCGGCGCGGGCATCACCACCGCGCCCATGGACTGCTTCACCGGTGCTCTGGCAGCGCTGGCGTCGGGACTGCAGAAGTGAGCACCGCGATCGTCGCGTTCGGCGGCAATGCGTTGGTCACCGACGCCGAACACGACTCCATTCCCCAGCAGTACGACACGGTCAGCCGCACCGTCGGCCCGCTGATCGACATGGTGGAGCAAGGCTGGAAACTCGTTGTCTCCCATGGCAACGGCCCACAGGTCGGTTTCATTCTGCGGCGTTCGGAGCTCGCCAAGGACGAGGTGGATCCCGTTCCGGTCGACTACGCCGTGGCGGACACCCAAGGCGCGATCGGGTACATGTTCGTCAAAGCCCTGCATAACGAGCTGGCCCGCCGTGGTCTGTCGCGACCGGTGGTGGCCCTCGTCACCCACTCGGTGGTCAGCGTCGACGACCCGGCCTTCACCAACCCCACCAAACCGGTCGGCTCGTTCTTGACCGAGGAGCGGGCCAGGGCGCTGGCGGAGAATCTGGGCTGGACCATCGCCGAGGACGCCGGCCGCGGCTGGCGGCGCACGGTGGCCTCACCGCGACCGACCACCATTCTGGAGACCGACGTGATCCGGCGGCTGCTCGATGACGGCGCCATCGTCATCGCGGTCGGCGGCGGCGGCATCCCGGTGGCGCTCGAATCCGACGGCACTGTCGTCGGCGTGGAGGCCGTCGTCGACAAGGACATCGCCTCGGGGCTGCTGGCCCACGAGTTGGGTGCCGACCTGCTGCTGATCCCAACCGGGGTCGCGCGGGTGGCCATCGGGTTCGGCACGCCCGCCGAGACCTGGCTGGACACCATCACCGTGCGTCAGGCCCGTGACTACATCGCGTCAGGCCAATTCGGTAAGGGGTCGATGGAACCGAAAGTGGAAGCGGTGGCCGATTTCGTCGCCGCGACGCCAGGTTCGGTCGGCGTCATCGGTGCCGCGGAGGAGATCCCGGCCATCCTGGCCGGTACGTCGGGCACCCGGATCGTCGGCGACGCGACGGCTCCCGCAGTTGATGAGAAAGGAAGTGACGCAGTGCTGTTGGCGGTCAACGGAACACTGATGCGGGGGCTGAAACTGTCACCCAACATGGCTGCCGCCGGAGCCACGTTCCTGCGGGAGGCCACCACCGAGCCGGTGTACCGGCTGTGGACGATCAACGACGAGCATCCGGCGATGATTCGCGTCACCGATGGTTCGGGCGTGGGTGTGGCCGTGGAGGTGTGGGAGGTGCCCGCGGCGGGTCTGGCCGGGATCCTGCTCGCCGAGCCACCCGGACTGTCGATCGGCAAGGTAAACCTGGAGGACGGCTCGACGGTGCTCGGCGTGATCGGGGAGCCCGCCCTGGTCGAGGGGCAGCGGGAGATCACCGAGTTCGGCGGGTGGCGGGCCTACACCGCCGCCGGCGGGGGTGTGTGACCAGAAAACGTAGCCAACGTCGGTGGTGACCGATAGCATCCGCCACACACACTGACCATTACTACGAGGGCCTTCGCATGGGTGAGCGCGAGTTCGCCATCGCTACCGCAGTGCTACGCGCGACCGGCTATTTGAATGCAATCCGCATCTTCATCGGGGTGGCGTGTATCAGCCTGGGGCTGCTGAGCTCTCTGGAGCAGATTCAATCCATCCAGCCGCTGGGACCGCACGGCCTGTTGGCGCGTGGTGTTCACCTGCTTCTGCTGTTGTCGGCCCTGCTCATCGGTGGTCTGTGGCTGGCCCGGCCGTGGCCGGGGTATCAGCGGGCGGTCGCGTTCGCCGTCTGGGGTGATGTCGCGCTCGCGGTGTCTGGTGCCACGCTTGCCGCGCCCGAGGCGCGGTTGGCGGCCACCGTCTACATGTGCCTGATCGGTGTGTTCGCCGCCGTGCTGCTGGGGTATCGGGTGCTGTTCCTGCACTGCGGTTTCGCGACCGCGACAATTCTGGCCTTCACATGGGTGGGGGTGCAGTTCGACGGGGGGCGGCCCGCCGAGCTCTCGCTGTACTTCATGCCCGCGCTGACGACCGTGGTCGTGATGCCGGCGATCGCGGCGATGGTCATCGAGGGCACCCGCCGCAGTCTCAGCGCCACTGCGTATGCGGCCAACCGTGATTCGCTGACCGGGCTGCTGAACCGGCGGGGTCTCTACGCCGAGACCGGCACCACGTGGGCTCGGAGTCCGCGCGGTTCGGTGCTTGCCGTCGTGGTGATCGACCTCGACGGGTTCAAACGGCTCAACGACGACCACGGGCACGGCACCGGTGATGCCACGCTGCAAGTAGTGGCCGCGCAGCTGACGAAGCTGATCCGCACCCGCGATATCGCCGCACGGATTGGCGGTGACGAATTCGTGCTCGTGGCAAGCCTTTTGGACGATCACGACCTGGACAGTTTCGTCAGGCGGGTGCAGGCGCTGAGGTTGCGTGATCCGAGAGGGCTGTTTCTCAGTTTCAGCGTCGGGATCACTTGGGAGCACGTCGACGGTGTAGTCGATCTCGACTCGATTCTGCATCGCGCCGACGACGCGATGTACCGCGCGAAGCGGGTCGGTGGCGGCACCGTCGTGGTGGTTGAACCGCCGGGCGCCGAGGAGCAGGCCGCGGTTTAACCCCGCGTCGCGGCGCCCTCTCGGCGGCGCACGCCGGCCAGCACGTCGGGCTCGGCGCGGAACTGAAGACGGCGTACCCGCCCGTCCTCGATGACGAAGTCAAACGCGACCTTGACCTCACCGCGGTGAATCCAGGCCGACCCGGGCCGGTCCTCGACGAAGACCGGAAACGCGGCGGCGGCGGCGCCGTTGAAGAAGCGGGCCACCTCGGCGCGGCCCTCCATGTGGGCCGGTGTGCCGAGGGCGGCCGCCGCGGCGTCCGCGGAGACCGTCACGTCGGGTGCGAGCAGTTGCAGCAGCCGGGTGAAGTCACCCTCGCGCGCCGCGGTCATGAACGCATCGACGACCTCCCAGTCGGCGAGGGCGTCCTCGGGGGATGCCGGGCGCACCTTGGCTCGCGCCCGAGACGCCAGCTTGCGGGCGGCGACGGGGGTGGTGTCGAGCATCGATGCGATCAGCTCGAAGTCCACGCCGAAGCTGTCATGCAGGACGAAGGACACCCGTTCGACGGGTGTCAGCCGGTCGAGCACTACTTGTAGCGCGATGCCGACGGTGTCGGCCAGCACCACGTCGTCGGCGGGGTCGGGTGCGGTCTCCTCGACCTCGATCGACTCGGTCGGCACCGGTGTGCGGGCTCGCAGCCGGTCGAGGCACAGCCGAGAGGTCACGGTGGTGAGCCAGCCCGCAAGGTTGTCGATCGGTTCGTCGGTGGCATGCAACCTTAGCCACGCCTGTTGGACGACGTCCTGGGCTGCGTCGGCGTCGCCCAGAATCCGCCCCGCGATGCGCTGCAAGCGCGGGCGCTCGGCCTCGAAGCCGTCGTGCAGCTGATCATCACTCACCATGGCGGTCACACTTTCGTCGTCGGTCGCGTCAACATCTTGACGCGCCCGGACGACCGGGTGTGACATCGACAGGAGGAGTTGGCCCCGTGAAGACCATGACCTGCCAAGACCTGGGTGGCCCATGCGGTTTCGAGCACCGCGGTGACACCGCCGACGACATCATCAAGGCGCAGGACCAGCACCTCAAGGATGTGGTCTCCGGTGGCGACGACTCCCATGTGCCCGCGCGCGAGGACATGAAGGGCCGCTGGCGTCACCCCATCAAGTCGATGGGGTGGTACAACGACGTCAAGAAGCGGTTCGCGGAACTGCCGGAGAACTGAGCCGGCGATAGGTCCTCAGAACCACAGGGGGGATCTGACCAAGTACGCGAAAATGTAGAGCGCTAACGGGATTTCGACGGGAAGCGCGACGACGAACACGACCGCGATGACGGCGCTGCCGACGCCGGCGGCCACCGTCTCGATGGCGCGTGCAACGGTGTTGGCTGCGCTGATGACGGCCCCCGAGACGGCGTGTTCGACGCTGTGGACCGCACGAACGACGTTGAAGTGCTGGATATCGCTGCCCAGCATGACGATACGTCCGAGCAGGTCAGTGATGTTCGGGACCGCACTTGCGTGAGCGGTCGGCGGGGCGCTGGTGGTCGTCGTGGGCAGGGTGACCGCTGCCACCGGCCTGGGCTTGGGGTCGGCGACGCCTGCCACGGTGCTCGCAGCCAACACGGTCGCCGACGTCTTCGGACGCGGCGAACTCTGGGCGGCGGGACGGGTCGAATGACTCGCCGAGACATGGTGTCGCGCTGAGGTGCCGGCACCTGCGTCGGCGCTTGCCGTTGCTGAACACGCCAGCGCTGCCGCACCGATACCGATCGTCAGCGCACCCGCGCCCAACCACGCCGAAAAACCAACCACAGCAACCCCCCATGTGCCGAACCTGCCTGCGCGTCCAGAATACGAGGACATGGTGGCCTCGGACAGCAAATTTGCGTGCTGGTCGAGGTGTGTCGGTGGTGCCGCCTCACAGTGGTCGCCGCAGGCTCACTTTTCGAGAGTGAACTGGTTGATGTCGATCGATCCGTTGCGGAACAGGTCGGCACAGCCGGTGAGGTACTTCATGAATCGGTCGTACACCTGCTGCGACTGCACCTCGATGGCCCTGTCGCGGTTGGCCGCCAAGTTGGCCGCCCAACTCTCCAGCGTCAGAACATAGTGCGGCTGCAGGGAATGGGTGCGGGTCAAGGTGAATCCGGTCTTGGCCACGTGTTCTTCGATCAGGGCGGCCGAGGGCAACTGGCCGCCCGGGAATATCTCGGTGACGATGAATTTGATGAACCGGCACATCTCGAAGGTCAGCGGCAAGCCTCGCCGGTGCATCTCATACGGGTGGAACCCACAGATGGTGTGCAGCAACATCACACCGTCGTCGGGCAGCGCGTCGTAGGTCTTCTCGAAAAACGCGCCGTACTTGCGGTGGCCGTAGTGCTCCATGGATCCGATGGAGATGATGCGGTCGACCTTCTCGTCGAAGTCCTCCCACCCTTGCAGCCGCACGTCGAAAGCGCGTCGGGTGGGGATGCGGGCCAGCCGAGCCTCCGCGGCGTCACGCTGAGTCCGGCTCAGCGTGAGCCCGATGACGTTGACGTCGTAGCGCTCGATGGCCCGCTGCATGCCGGCCCCCCAACCGCAACCCACGTCGAGCAGAGTCATGCCGGGCTCCAGCCGCAGCTTGGACAGCGCCAGGTCGAACTTGGCGATCTGCGCCTCGTCGGTGGTCATGCCGGCGCGCTCGTAGTACCCGCAGGTATAGCCCATGGTCGGGCCGAGGAAGAGGGCATAGAACTCGTCGGAGATGTCGTAGATCGACTGCATCAGGTCGAAATCGGCTTCGAGCGCAGTCACGGCGACACCCCCCAGGCTTGAGTTTGCTGACACGTTTGCCACTCAGCGTAGATGAAAGCTCCCGAGCACGCTCGGTCTTAGGGGGCGCTGGAATCCGTGTCGACTGCTAGCTAGTCTGTCGACTTAGCCAGATGCCGGATGTCGGTTGCTGTGCCGCGGGCCCGCGCCGGCCCGCCATCCAATGCCCGCGGGACGGTTTCTGTACCGTCCAGACCTTGGAACTATCGGCTCGTCGATCCCGACTATGGGTTGGTATGCGGGACGGCATGAAGGGACGGCGTGGAAGATTCGCGGACGGAATCGTTACGACATGCGCTTGCCGGAGTAGAAGGCCGTGTCCTGGACGAAGTCTGGATTCACAGACAGCGGCGGGTGGGTTACGCCGCATTGACGATCCTGCTTCTGGTCTCGATCATGCTGTGGTGCTACGGCTCGGTCGGAGACGTATCTGTACCCCGGTTCAACCGGGTGCCCGCGATCAGCACTTCCGCGCTGGCCATTGCCGCCGGGACATCCGCGCTGGCATTGAGCGTGCGGCGCTTCCGATGGTGCTGCGCGGCGGCCTACACCTGTGGCCTCTCGACGGCCATCGGCACCGGTGCTTTGTGGTGGGTGCGTACGGGACGTCCGGAGGCGCCCATGGCGTGGCTGATAATCGCGGATGTCGCCGTGGGGCTGCTGACAGCTTGCTGGCTGTCGGTCATCGTGAAGCCGATCGAACTATCGCAGCCCCAGATGCGCGCCTACCTCGGTGTTGACAGCTGATCAACGTCGAAGCTTGCAGCGTACGAGGGCTCCTCGCCCGGAAAGCCCGTCCAAATCCGGTGCAAAGATTGGACGATTTGAATCCGAACCGGAATAGCCTCTTGGATTTGATCACAACCGCGAAAGTCGCTGTACCGAAAGAGAACTCGCTGTGGTACCGAGAAGTAGCAGCAAGTGGGGCGGCACGGCAGGAGCGGTGTTATTGACGCCCTCGACCGCCTGGCGGTCCTTCGCCGATCTTGGCCCCTGGATGCACGCGAGTGCATGAGCGCCCGTGCAACGTCCCGTCGATCACGGACCCACGCATGACCGCGAGGCCACCGCCCTCATTGATGGCATCGCCTCGGCAGCAGCCGCGGTGCTTGGCCACGCCGCCCGGCTCCACCACCAGTCGTTCCACCATGCCGATGATCACGGCGTAGCCGCGGGAAGCGATGGTGAGCGTGCCGCCGACGTAGCCAACCAGCAGGAGCTTCCCGCCGTCACTTACGCGGACGTCACCGCTGGTACTGCCGACCTGGACGCGGGGGCCGGAAATGACCGTGGTCATAGTGTCGACGATACGGTGTCGAATAAACCTCAGCGTTCAGTGCATCGGGATCCGAAGCCCGCCATCGGCGATGTCCGCTACGGTTCGTTCGATAAGTTCCGCGCCCAATTCACCGCGGCCGCCAATGGTTTGCAGGGTTCCGGTTGGGCTGTGCGGGCTACGACACTCTTGGCGACAAGCTGCTGACCTTCCAACTCTACGATCAGCAGGCCGATGTCCGGTTCGGCATCATCCCGCTGCTGCAGGTCGATATGTGGGAGCACGCCTACTATCTGCAGCACAAGAACATCAAAGCCGGCTACGTGAAAGCGTTTTGGATGTCGTCAATTGGGCTGACGTCCGGAGCCGGTTCGCTGCGGCGGCGCCCAAGACCGCGGGCCTGATCTTCTAAACTGCCCCGTTTGTCTGATGGCCGACGACGACAACTGCGTCGACGGCGGATCGGTGGCGATGCGCACCGCGTGCGCTGACGCAGTGGGTGCACCGGCGAGAGCGGTGATCGAGAGTGCCGCAAGGACCGCCGCCGCCGTCGACTTCATGACCGTCGCCGTGTCACCAAGGTGAGGACCACACTGGCGGCCGCGATGACGAGCGCGGCTCCGGCCAACCAGCGCGAGGTGTTGTCCGACGTAGGCGCCGGCGCCGTCGGTGATGCAACGGGGGTGGGACTGGCCGACACCGTTGGAGACGGCTTATCTGCGGGAGACTTCGGCTCCGACCCCAAAGCCAGTGTGGGAGCTGGGTGTTCGGGTTCGGCGCCGCCGGGCGGGTTGGCCTGATCCCAGCGCACGATGGTGCCGTCGCCGTAGGTCTGGGTGGTGGGGAAGCTTGCGCTGTCGCCGGTGGGGAGCATAACTGCTACGCGGAACAGGGCGAACTGGTCGGGCGGTATCCCGGCGCCGGGTGCTGCGGTCCAGGTGATGGATTTGACGGTGCCCGCCGCCACGTTGCGGTCCAGGCGGGCGGTCCACCCCGGGATCTGTTCGGCGCTGACCTCGGTCAGGTCGGGAAGGGCAACGGTGACCTCGGTCGTGGCTGCTCCCTTCTCAGATTCGTTGGGCACTGAAAATGTCAGGATCGCGTCCCCGCCCGGGTTGGTGTGGTCGGCGTCGACGTGAACGTGTGCCCACGCGGGTGCCGCAGCCAGCGCGGCGATGGCGCCGAGTGTTGACACACCAGCGATCACACGTGCTGCCTTGCCGGTCGTGCTGTTGCTGCTGTTCCTCATTGCGGTGCGCTGGCCTTTCCCTGGGACAGTGAGAGTTTGATATCCCGGTTCAATAGTCGGCGCACTACCTCGCGCAGTTCCCTAGGAGTCTGCTGTGTGCTATCGCGAGGCGGCGTATGTCGGATATGTTGCTGTCGTTCAATGCGAGCGGTTGCGGAAACCGGTGTCATTCCGGTGCGGTCGCGCCACTGTGTCCGACGGAGCCGAGAAATTCTCGCCGCCGAAGGGAGCCAGACCCGGCCACTCGCGCTTCGCCACGACGGGGCGCAGTTCCCTTGAAGGATGACTCATGCCGGAAGATCTTCCAGCCGCCACGCCGAACGCTCTTCGACGGCTCGTCGCCGTCTGGACCAAACGGGATTGGGTACAGGTCGGTGCTCTCCTCGCGGTGATTGCAACGCTGCATATAGTCGGTTTCGGCACGTTGCTCATGTTTGTCGCCCCCAACCACTACCAGGTCGGGGCCGAGGTTTTCGGAGTCGGACTGGGCGTGACCGCCTACACCTTCGGTCTGCGCCACGCCTTCGACGCCGATCACATCGCAGCCATCGACAACACCACCCGAAAACTGATGGCTGACGGCAGCAAGCCGAAATCGGTCGGGTTCTGGTTCGCCATGGGGCACTCGGCAATGGTCCTCGTGATGGCGGTGCTGGTGATCGCGGGAACCAAAGCCGTCAGCACGCTACTCGATGAAGAGTCGCCGGTGCGTCGGGCATTGGGCCTGGGTGGGACGCTGGCATCGGGTGGGTTTCTCTACCTCATCGCCGCTATCAACATCGTCGCGCTGATGGGGATCTGGCGAGTGTTCGTCGCGCTGCGCAACGGCACGTTCGACGAGCGTGAACTCGAAGGAGCACTGGACAACCGCGGGTTCCTGGCCCGGGTCTTGCGCCCGATCATGAAGAGAATCAAGCGGCCGACCGGGATGTTCCCGGTCGGTCTGCTCTTCGGGCTGGGCTTTGACACCGCCACCGAGGTAGCGCTTCTCGCCTTGGCCGGCTCGGGCGCCGCCGCCGGCCTGCCCTGGTATGCCGTGCTCGTGTTGCCGGTGCTGTTCGCCGCCGGCATGAGCGCGATGGACACCGCGGACGGCCTGTTCATGACCGTGGCTTACGACTGGGCCTTCGCCAACCCGATTCGCAAGATCTACTACAACTTCACGATCACCGGTCTATCGGTCGCGGTGGCCCTGTTCATCGGCACGATCGAACTGGTGTCGGTGCTCCATGACGACCTCGGTCTGATCGACCCGGTGACCACATGGATCAGCTCCATCAATCTCAACAATGCCGGCTTCGCGATCGTCGGATTGTTTGCGGTCACGTGGTTGTGCGCCGTCACTTACTGGAAGGTTTCAGGAGTCGAAAAGCGTTGGCAGAGCGCTGCTTCTAGCAATGTTCTGTGACACTCTTATCGGTATCTGGGGCGGCTTGTGGGCGATAAGAAGTCTGGAGGCGGTCGGCCACGCGCGGCGCCGAGGTCACCCGATGGTCAGCCATAGCAAGCTTGCGGTCCCGGCCAGTACGCAATAGATAGCGAACGGTGTGAGAGTGCGAGTTTCGAAGTACCGAGTCAGAAATCGCACCGCAAAGTAGGCCGAGACAAATGAGGCAAGGCTCCCGAGCAAAACCTGGCCGTGAATGCCGTTGCCCAGAGGACCGAACAAATCAGGGATCTTCAGCAGGCCGGCAGCCAAGATTATCGGTGTCGCCAGAAGGAAGGAGAACCGCGCCGCTTCCTCGTGGGACAGTCCGCGCGCCATGCCGGCGACCATGGTGACGCCCGAGCGACTGATGCCGGGCAGCAGTGCCAGAATTTGGGCGCAGCCGACGAGAACGCCGTGCGGTAGTGAAAGTTGGGCGAGCCGATCGTCTACAGCGTTGCCCAGCGAACCGGATTCCCGCTGACCGGCGGAGTCGGCGGAGTTGACGGACGCCAAAGCTGGTGTGCGGCGCCGAATCATCTCGCCGCCGTACAGCACCAGGCCGTTGAGTATCAGAAAGACTGCGGCCGGAACAGGTTTACCCAGCGTTGTGCGGAACACATGCTCGAGCGCAAGACCTGATAACCCCACGGGAATTGTTGCGAGCACGATCAACCATGCCAGCCGCTCCGCCGGAGTCTGGATTCGGCGGTAGCGCACAGACGTGACGAACCCCGACACGATGCGGACCCAGTCACGCCAGAAGAAGACCAGCAGGGCTGCGGCCGTAGCCACATGTAGACCGACAATGAAGGCTAGGTAAGGCGATTCGGGGGTCGAGACATTGAGGTCGGCCGCCCACCTCCCACCGATAATTGCCGGCAGGAGGACCGAGTGACCGAGGCTGGAAACCGGGAACAGTTCGGTGACGCCTTGAAGTGCACCGACTATCAACGCTTCGGCATAGCTCAGGTGTGAACTCATGGAGATGGTTACTTTCGCGTCGGCAGACTGGGTCGGTGGCTAGTCCATGGCGCACATTACCGCGACGCTGCACGCCGAGCCCAAACCTTCTCAGCGGTCTCTCAGTGGCGCTGCTCTGAAATATCTTGGGGACGCCGGTGGTCACCGTTGCTGATTGGATAGTCGAACGTGGAGCATGGTTACGGCGTTGGGACGGCAGGCTTCGGGGTCGTCAGCATCGGTGTGTTCGTGGTGTTGGCAGTGATCGCGGCGGTGGCGATTGGAACTGCACGACATCCCGAGTGGCGTCAGGCCCTCGCCCGTGTAAGCGACGTGATCCCAATCCGCCGGATTTTGGAGTGGACGACGGCGCGGCTTGGGCCGCCTACCTTCTCGCTGCGGACTCGGTTGCAACTGCAGGGCATCGCAGGCGTGGCGCTGATCGTAGGTCTGGTCGCCGTCACGGCAATGGCTGTTGGGTTCACCGACCTACTCGACGATGTGCTGGAGGGCGACGGACTGGCGGTTGTCGATCGCCCTTCGGCGGGCTGGCTGGCCCAACACCGAGACGTGTGGTTGACCCGGGTGCTGATACCGGTCACCCACTGGGGCGGCCCGGCCGGTCAGGCGGTGTGGTTGGTGCTGGTGTGTGCACTGGCGGCGACGCTCGGCAGATCCTGGCTGCCGGTCCTGATCGGTGCCATCGGTGGCGGGGGCATCACGGCAGTGGCCCTCATCGCCAAGCATCTGGTCGGCCGACCGCGCCCACCATCGCCCTTCGCACTGATACCCGCGTCGGGTTTCTCGTTTCCCTCCGGTCATGCGACGGGTGCGGCGGCAATCGGCTTGTTGGCGGCATGGATACTGTGCCGATGGGTCGTTAGACGTTGGGCCGCACAGGTTTTGGTGTGGGCGGCCACCTCCGCCGCGATCGCCCTGATCGGCTTCTCCCGCTTATACCTGGGCGTTCATTTCGTGACCGATGTCTTCGCGGGGTGGCTGCTCGGAGCGGCTTGGGCTGTGGTGGTCGTGCTCGCCGGGTGGTGGTGGTCGGCGGTGCGTCGCTAACGCACGTGATCCTTGGGCGTCAGTCAGTTCGGGGTGGGTCACTCTGGTGTGTCGGAAAACGAGTCGTGAGCGCGGACAGCATCTCAATGACGCTGAGTCGGGTCGCGGTCACGGCGCGCAGATCGCCCTGTATTCGGAAAACATCGAGCGATCTGTTGTGGCGCGAGTGCTCGTCGAGCTGCGCTTGCAGTTTCGCGGCCTGGCCGTCAAGAGCTGTCAGTTCGCGTTCTAATTGCTCGCGGAAGTGGCCGGCCTGGGCTCGGTCAGCGGCCCAATACGCGGCGGGCTCCGCAGAATTCTCAGCAGTCATCGCCCATGTACGGTAGCCCGCCGCGCACTCCGATATCCGCTACGACCCCACAAGCTCCGACAGACGGTTGACTGCATGCCGCTCGACAAAGAGTGGGATGAAGTCGCGGATCGGACGGTCATCGAAGCGACCGTACTCTTCGTTGACGGTGCGGTTGACCTGCTCGCGACCAATTTGGGGGTAAGCAAGTGCCAGGCGCTCGACCAGCTGGTCGATGATGTGTTGCTCGGCCGGTATCCCCACGATGACCACATTGCGGGCGCAGCCGTCTGCAGGTCAAGAGGGCTAAAGACCCCAGTTGGGAGCGCCCGAGGACCGATCTGTTGAACGTCAGCCAGCAGCGAGGCCGAGCGGCGTTCAGCGTCCTCTCAGCACGGTGGTGGGATGCTCGCCGCCCGGACGTTCAGTGTTGAGCGCCCGGCCATTGAGCTATCTAGCCGTTCGTGCACTTGCGATCGACAGCTCGGGAGATTTCCACAGGGTGGCCGGCTTCCAGGTGCGGTCGCGACAAACGGTGACGGAGGAGCATGAAGATCATCGGTCGAGTGTGGGTGGCGATGATCGCCGCCGTCGCGACACTGTTCGTCGGGACAGGTACCTCGCACGCAGGTTTGGATAATGAGCTGAGTCTGGTCGACGGCGGTGGCCGCACGATGACGATTCAGCAGTGGGACACCTTCCTCAACGGTGTGTTCCCGTTGGACCGCAACCGGCTGACTCGGGAGTGGTTCCACTCCGGCAAGGCTGTCTACAGCGTGGTCGGCCCGGGTGCCGACCAGTTCGCGGGCACCTTGGAGCTGGGCTACCAGGTGGGCTTCCCGTGGTCGCTGGGTGTGGGCATCAACTTCAGCTACACCACCCCCAACATCCTGCTCGACGATGTAAGCATTTCCCCGAGGAACTTCGCGCCCTTGAACCAGGTGATCACCCCGAACCTGTTCCCGGGTGTGTCGATCTCCGCCGACCTGGGCAACGGTCCCGGTATCCAGGAAGTCGCCACGTTCTCCGTCGACGTCTCGGGCCCCAACGGCTCGGTCGCGGTGGCC
The DNA here is from genome assembly GCF_000559085.1 of Mycolicibacterium aromaticivorans JS19b1 = JCM 16368. Taxonomy (NCBI): domain Bacteria; kingdom Bacillati; phylum Actinomycetota; class Actinomycetes; order Mycobacteriales; family Mycobacteriaceae; genus Mycobacterium; species Mycolicibacterium aromaticivorans. Next base: position 4,369,782 of record NZ_JALN02000001.1, read on the forward strand.
AACGCCCACGGCACCGTCACCGGTGCTGCCGGCGGCGTGCTTCTGCGCCCCTTCGCCCGCCTGATCTCCAAGGCCGGTGACAGCGTCACCACCTACGGCGAACCCTGGAACATGAACTGACAAAATTGAAACTGCCCCTGCTCAGCGAATTCTCAACACTGTTGTGCCATCGTCGGCATCGTCGGAAAGCGACGAGTCGGGGCCGACCCGTGATAAACCCCTCTGGAAACGATGATTCGGTGGACTGAACCTTTGGGCATCATGCCACCTGTGATGAGTGGCTAAAGGGCGGTAGGTTGACTGCTCTGTTCGGTGGTGAGGATGGCCGGACGCCGCTCAGCCGATCTGCGCCGACGAGTCATTGCAATCGTCTCGGGTCGGGCAGCACCGCCGGCAGGCAGAAGACCCGGGGGTAAACGGGCCGCCTCGAATACCGGTCGGTTCGGCTGTATTGGACGAACCGTTCATGGATTTCGTGGAGGACGTTGTGCGCATCTTGGTCGTCGAGGACGAGCCGCGGCTGGCCGAGTTAATTCGTCGCGGTCTGGTGGCCGAGGGCTTCGTCGTGCAATTGGCCGGGGACGGTCGCGTCGGACTCGATGAGGCACTCGGCGGCGGATTCGATGTGCTGGTTCTCGACATCATGTTGCCCTCGATGAGCGGCTACGAAATTGTGCGCGAACTGCGCAAGGCCCAGGTGTGGACCCCCGTGCTGATGTTGTCGGCGAAGGACGGGGAATATGACCTGGCCGATGCATTCGACCTCGGTGCGGATGACTACTTGATCAAGCCATTCTCCTTTGTGGTGCTGATTGCTCGGTTGCGGGCACTTATGCGCCGCGGCGCACCCGCACGGCCGCCCGTCTTGCGCGTCGACGATCTCGAGCTGGATCCTGCCCGCCACCGAGTGACCCGAGCGGGCATCGAGGTGGACTTGACGCCTCGCGAGTACGGCGTGCTCGAGTACTTGATGCGGAACGCAGATACGGTCGTCACCAAAGACGAAATACTGAGGGCGGTGTGGGACGTCAACTACGGAGGGGACGACAACATCGTCGAGGTCTATGTCGGGTATCTACGGCGCAAACTCGATGTACCTTTCGGCACTCAGACCATTCATACCGTGCGCGGCGTGGGTTACCGGCTGTCCTCGGCCGGTGCGTAACTGTGGGTGTCGGCGGGCAGCGTCACCGTGACGCACGCCCCGCCTCCTGAATTTCCGATGCTGACGGTGCCATGGTGAGCGGCCACGATTTCGGCAACGATGGCCAACCCGAGGCCGCTACCACCAGCATCGCGGGTTCGGGCGGCATCGAGGCGGACGAACCGTTCAAACACCCGCTCGCGCTGGTCGGCTGGGATGCCCGGGCCGTCGTCGGCGATGCGTATGACGGCGGTGTCTCTCACTCGCTCACAAACGAGTTCGACAGTGCTGTGGGCATGCCGGGCCGCGTTGTCAACCAGATTACGCACCACGCGCGCGAGCTGTCTGCGGTCGCCGCTGACCCGGACGGCGCCGATCCGCGCCTGCACCGTCAATCGCGGGTTCCCTTGGAGGCGAACCTTTTCGGAGGCGATGATGTCGTCGATGTCGACATTGTCGGTGCGGATAGCAAGTTGATGTTCATCGGCGCGGGCTAAGAGCAGTAGGTCGTCCACCAAGTCGCGCATGCGGCGGGCTTCAGGAATCAATGTCTGGTCGACGAGTTCGGAGTCGAGCAGATCGGGTCGATTGTGGGCCAGCTCCAGCGCGGTGCTGATCGCCGACAACGGACTGCGCAACTCATGGGACACATCGGAAATGAACCTGCGCTGTGCGCTATGACCGGCCTGCAGCCGAGTCAGCATGTGGTTCATGGTCTGTGCCAGATGGGCGATCTCGTCGCCGGTCGGTGGCACGGGAACGCGTTCGTCGAGTTGTTCGGTACTGATCGTGTCGACACGAGCGCGGATGCGTTCGACGGGATGTAGCGCCCGCCCCACCAGGAAGTAGGTCGCCCAAGCGACTAGCGCAACTACGAGCGGTCCGCTGACGGCCAACAACATTCCGACGGTAGCCACCGTCGTTTCGACGGGTTCACGATCCCCGCCGACGAGGACGGTGACCGGTCCCGACGGAGTTGCTGCGCCGCGCGCAGTGACCCATAAGTCGCCGCGGTCGCCGGGCAACTGGATGCGCCCGAGTCTCACGGTTTGCCCGGGTGGCACAGCCACAGGCGCAATAGGTGACTTGGGGGCTCCGGCTGACGCGAGCCGGACCGCGCCCCGATCGTCGAGGACCTGAATGAGACCGACCTGGCCGTCGGTACTCAACAGCCCGGGGTCGAGTTCGGCGGGGCCGTCGGTGCGCATTTGTTCGACGAGTTGACCGGCGCGTGTCTGAGCCGCAGCTTGGGTGGATCGCTGCAATGTGTTGTAGAGGACGAACAGCATGGCTGCCGATGCGGCGCCCAGCCCAAGCGCCACCATGACGGCGGCCGCTACGGCCGATCGGGTTCGCACCGACCAGCGCGACAGCCGGCTCGCCACCGTGATCAGTCTTGCACGATCCGTCGTCAACTCCGGGCTGCCTTCAACCGGGGGAGATCCGTAAGCACCTGCACTTGCCGTGCCTCCTCGTTGTCAGACTGGCGCTGTCAGCCGTGCCGCGGCCGGTTCCGCGCCTGCAACGGCGGCGCGAGGTCGTGATGGTCGATTCTTCGGCACCGATGACCACACGGCCGGATGATCATGCTGATTCGTCTGAGCCCGCACACCCCGATCGGTGAATCGGTCCGTTCTATACGGGTCATTGGTCGCGAATGAGTCCGCGCGCAGGGTGGCGGGCGAACAGAACCACCGCTCCGGCACTGACTGCGACCAGAGCCCCGACCGTCACCGCCGCGGTGGCCCCCAGGTAGGCCCACGGAACGGCCACGGTGTGGGGCGGCGGGTCGAACACCCCGCTCAATACTTTGACCAGCATCACCGACAGGACTGAACCGGTGAGCCCACCGGCCACGATCCCGAAGGTGGTCAGAACCGCGGTTTCACTGAACACCATCGCGCGCAGGTGGCCACTGCGGGCGCCCAGCGCCGAAAACAGGGCGTAGATGCGGCGTCTGTCGCTCAGACCGAGTCCCAGTACGAGCGCGCCCGCCCCGACTGCCAGCACCAGCGCGAAGGATAGTTCGATGCGGGTCAGCCCCGACAGGTCCACTGCGGTCAGGCTGGACCCGACTTCGGCCCGCACTGCGTTGATGTCGGTCACGGTCGCCGCGGTCCCCACTGCGGCGCGTATGCGGGCCGCGGCCGCGGAGGTGTCGCGGCCGCCAGTATCGATCAAATAGACGTTGGGGGCCGCCGTGCCGGTGTGCGCGGCGAGGTAGTCGGCGTTGGCAACCAGGAAGCTGTCCTTGGGGGCGGTGGGAAACTCGGTGACAACCCCGGCGTAGCGGAAGGTGACTGGACGTGGTTGTTGGGTGGAGGCGTCGATGATGCGCAACGTCACGTGGTCGCCGAGACGTAGCTGGAAGTCGTGCACCGTTTCCGCCGAGAGCAAGATCGAGTCGGGCTTGGTGACCAGAGCGTTCATCTGCGCCCTTGCGGTCGATTGCGGAAAGTAGCTGTCCTGCAGTGCGGTTGCACGAGTGATCGAGTCCGGGCGCACCCCGTAGAGATCTTGCAAGTCGGTGCCGATGTAGGCGAACCGGTGCGCCATCGGTTCCACCGCACGCACCCCGGGGACCGCGGCGAGCCTGCTGGTGACTTCCGCGGGTAACGGTGCTGTCGCAGTCACGGTGACATCGGCACCGTTGGTCAGTTGGGCGTCGACTTCGGCCTGATGGCGGTAGGTGGCGTTGAATGTCGCCGTGGACACCGCGAACGAAACCGCCAAGGCGAGCATCACGATGGCACCCACCAGCGTGCGGCGCGCACGGGATATACCTGAGGCGATGGTGCCCGCCAAGTCACCGGCGAAAGGCCGCAGGGCCGAGGCGATCAGAGGGCGGCCGCTGCCGAGCAGCAGGTCGGCCAGCCGCCAGGTGAGCAGCCCGGCGCCGATCCACAGCAGCGCCGGGCCGGCGAACGCCCAGTAGGAGACCGAGATCGCTGGCACCCCTTCGGGGGCCAATACCAGCTGATACCCGCGTCCTGTGGTGGCGTGGAACACCACCGCCGCGCCACCCAGGATGATGCCGTCGATGCCCAACCGTGCCCAGACCGGCATGCTGCGTGTGTCCAGGCGCGACCGCGCGTCGGCGACGGTTCGTGCGCGCACCTCGCGCCTTAACGGCACCAGCACGGCCGCGGCCGCCACCGCCATCCCGGCCGCCGTTGCGGCCGCCGGCCACTCCACGGCGGCCGCGACCGTGCTTCCGAACCGAGGCGACCCGAAGGCCAGCCAGTTGACCGCCGCTGCGACGGCCAGCCCGGCCACCGCCCCGACCCCGCCGATCGCAGCCACCTCGGCAGCGGCCAACCCCAACAGCTGGGGAGTGGAGGCCCCCCGCGCCCTCAGCAAGGTCTGCTCGGCGCGGCGTCGGTCGGCGCCGGCGGCCGTGACAGTCGCGGTCAGCAGGGCGGCCAACACGGCACCGGGCAGCCCGAGGAACACGAACAGTACCTTCGCATAGGCGGCATCACTGCGGGCGGCGTCCAGCGCCGCACCGAGGTTGTCGCCGACGAGCACGGCCCCGGCGCTGCGCGCTTCCAGGTTGCGTGCCGCGGCACGCACTGTCGTGTAGGCGCTGCCGGGGTCGGCCGGAAGGGCATGGGCGCGTCGTAGATGGATCTGGGTGGAAAGTAGATCCGGGCGGCTGGCAGCCAGTGGATCGAACAGCTTGTGCCACTGCGTTTCTGGAAGCAGCACCACGTTGTCGGGCGGTGCGGCCGGCTGCGCGGTCGGTGCAGCACCGACTGTTTGGAACAATGAATTCGCCTGCGGCAGTTCTACGATCCCGGCCACGGTCACCGCAGCGGCAGGCAGTCCGGCACGACCGATGTTGATCGTGTCACCCGGAGCTACGTGCAGGTTGGCCGCGGTCTGCTGAGCCAACAGCACACCGGCGCCCGCACCGGTCAAGGTGCGGATCTGGTTTGGGAACAGGTTTCGGTAAGTCGACGGGACGCCTAGCACGACACCGGGGCCGGTGGTTTGTGTGCTGCCTGCGACAGTGGCCGACAACCCAACGGTTTTGGCGAATTCGACCCGCGCGTGGGCCCTCACGCCGGCTGTGGCGGTTACGAGTCGGGCTGCGGCCGCGACGTCAGCGCCGGGGGTGAACTGGACCTGCCAGTCCACAGCCACACTGTGCACCGCGCGTTGAGTCATCGTGGCTTGTGAGGTGGCCAGAAACGATCCCAACGTGGCGATCAAGGCGACCGCGACCGCGACCCCGGCGGAGGCCCCGACGACGCGGGCACGTTGACGGCGCAGCAAACCGGTGAGCCACACCGCGATCATCCTTGGTCCTGACTGCCGGTGGCAACGCGTAAGCGGCCGTCGCGCATCGTCCACTGACTGGTCAGCCGCCTGGCCACCACGGGGTCGTGAGTGGACACGATCAGCGCAGCGCTCAGATCGTCGGCGGCGCGCAGCAAGACGTCGATCACCATCGCGGCGGCGGCGTGGTCGAGTTGGCCGGTGGGTTCATCTGCCAGGATCAGCCGCGGTGTGTCGGCCAGGGCGCGGGCAATGGCGACGCGTTGCGCCTGCCCGCCTGATAGCGCGTCGGGTAACGCCTCGCTCAGGGCGTCGATGCCGAGCCTGGCCAGCGCTTCGTGAGCGCGGTCGGTGGCGACGCGCTCTGAGAAGCCGGCGAATAGCATTGGCAGGCGAACATTTTCGATCACATCGAGGTTGGGCGCCAAACTGCGGCCCTGGAATACCAGACCCACCTTTTGACGGGCCGCGTTGGACTCAGTGCACAACCATCTGACGGTTCCTGCGGTGGGTTCATCCAGACCGGCCAGCAGGTGTAACAGGGTGGACTTGCCCGATCCCGACGGCCCCGTCAACGCGATACGGTCATGGCAGGAAATCGCCACGGTCACACCGCGCACGGCCACCACAGTTCCAGTGCCCGAACCGAAGCAGCGCGTCAGCCGCTGGGTGCATACGACGGTCGACTCGTTCACTCCCGGTGCTGCCTGCATTGGTACATCTGCCTTGCGGACGTTCTTCACGACATGACCTGTCCGTCGCAGAGGGTGATAACCCGGTCGGCGCTCGCGGCGACCGCCGAGCTATGGCTGGCGATGATGATCGCGGTCCCGCCCGTAGCCAGCTCCCGCAGTACGCGCAAAACGTCGGCTTCGGTTGCGGTGTCGAGCTCTCCGGTTGGTTCATCGGCCAGCACCACCGCCGGATCATTGGCAAGCGCGACAGCCAGCCCGGCTCGTGCCAGCTCCCCGCCCGACAGCTGCTCCGGGTACGCATCGGCGCGTTCGGCGATACCCAGCGATGCCAGCAGCATCGTCGGGTGATTGCGGACGCTGCGCCCGTCGACTCGTTGGACCAACCGCACGTTCTGTTCAATGGTCAATGGCATCAACAAGTTTCGATCCTGATACACCAGTCCGACGTGACGGGAGCGAAGCGCACAACGCATCCGTTCGGACTGATGACTGATCCGCTGCCCCAGTAGCCGAACGGTGCCGCCGTCAGGTTCGTCAAGGCCGGCCAGACAGCCCAGCAGAGTGGATTTACCCGAGCCGGATGGACCGACCACCGCGACCACCTCACCGGGGTTCAGCGTCAGCGACACCCCACGCAGTGCCAGTGTCTCCTCGTCGCCGGCGCGGAAGAACCGGTACAGCGAGGCGGCCTCCATGACCGGCGCGCTGTCCTGGACGCCCGTATGGGAACGGGGCTGTACCGCTGGTGGCGTGCTCACCGCAGCCACCTGAACGAATCGGTGATCGTGCGCCATGGGTCGACGGTGTCTGATCCCGTTGGGGCGGCTAGCGTGACCGCCGCGCCGCGCCCTCCGTGAGCGTATTCGTAACGGGTGACGTCCTGACGGACCGACTTACCGGTGACCGGGTTTGGCGCCGAATCGGCCTGATAGCGGATGACGATTACCGGGCCCGCCGACCGTTGAGCGGTAGTGACGTCTGCTGTGGTGAATCCTGGCGTGTGCGCGGCGATTTCGGGCACCTCGACGGTGCGAGCGTATGTTTCGGAAGGTTGGTAAAAGCCGTCGTGTGGGGCGACGGTCATGGTGTTGTACTTGTCGCTGAAGGTGACCGTCGACCCTGAAGCGGTGCGTGCCCATCCTTCGGGGTACTTCAGCGTGTATGACCCGTCGGCAGAAGTGTAAGAGACGAAGGCCTGATTGTCGGGAATGTCGCCAGCCGGGTTCGACTCGGTAACCGGCTGTACGGCACCGGCCGAAGGCGTTGGCGCCGACGATGGGCCGCGGGCGCCGCACGCGGCGGCCACGCTGATGACTACAACGCCGCCGGCCATCGCCGCCAGCATGTGCTTCATGACAGGCATGCTCTCCTCGATTCTGATGGGATGTCGCGGCGCGGGACGCCCGGTATGGCGAAGCACCGGAATAGGTGTCCCGCGCCGCGAGGTGGCTCCGGCGGCGCAGCGGCCGAGGCTAGGCGGGGCCGATATTGTGTGGTGCCCTCAGCACGGCGCGTCGGGGACCTCGGGTCCGCCTTGGTCGCCGTGTTGGGCGTTGTCGGTGTCCGGTGCGCCCGGCTGATCGGGCGTGTCTCCGGGCTCGGGAGCGTCGCATTGTTGCGAGGTCGAAGGCGGAGGAGGAGGCGTGGGTGCGGCATGCGCCAGTGCCGCGCCGGTCCCGCCGATCGTCGCAGCGCCCAAGACCGCGCAAATTCCGGCGATTAGGCGCCCTGTGGTTCTCCTCATGCGTTATCTTTTCCTTCCTGTTCAAATCGGCCCTTGCGGTGCGCGATGAACTCACCGTGCCCGCTGCTTGCTGAACATTCGCTGTGCGCAGCTGAGGACGACGCATTGCCGGCCGCCGGCCGTGCGATGCGCTCGCAAACCGTTGTGGCACTGCGGTTCCACCGTGATCGGCCCGATTCGTATGCCCTGCGCCGAGATGGGGGTGGTGCGTCGGGTTCTTGCCAGCCGAGGGGGTTTGTTCGTCATTAGGCTCGGCAGCGCTGCCTGCTCGACCCTGTGAATTAGCCGATGATCGGCTGAAATGCTTTGGTATTCAGCGTCTTCTCAGCGCCGGCTTGCCACGGTGTCGTCGTCGGATTCGGCGATGCGCTGTGCGGTTCCGGCCGCACCGCCGACGGCCGCAGATTGGATAGTGATGATGGCTGCGCGTGTTCTGCGTGCGATGGTCCGGCTGCTGCAGACCTCAAAGGAGTCGGTACCGCTCGCCGAGAAGGTATTCCGCGGTGCACTGCTTTTACCTGTCTTTTCGTTGCTGTCCTTGCTTTTGCGGGGCCGTGCTCGGTTGGGCTGTTCGGTTCTTGTGGCGGGTCGAACGCGTTTCGGTGCCACCGTCATGTGCCGCCTGCCTGACCTCATCGCCACCTACGTATGGGTCTTTGGGGAGTGGGAACCAGATTTGACGCGGTTTATCGTCAATAGGCTCCGCGACGGTGACGTCTTCATCGACGTCGGTGCGAATGTCGGCTACTACTCTCTGCTGGCAGCACGGTCCGTAGGCGTCAACGGGAACGTGGTCGCCGTGGAGGCCTCGCCGGTGATGTTTGACCAATTGCGTCGAAATACTGGTGCTGACAGGCTCGGCGATCGCGTTCGCCTGGTGAACAAGGCCGCTGCGGCGAAATCGGGGAAGCTGACTGTGTTCTCCGGGCCACGGCACAACACCGGGATGTCGACGACGCTGTCGACGCGAGGACTTGACGTCGAGGCGACCATCGAAGCGCTGCGGCTCGACCAAATCTTCACATGCGAGGAAGCCGCGTCAATCCGGATCGTCAAGATCGATGTCGAGGGTGCCGAACCGGACGTCTTAGCGGGAATGAGCAACCTGATCGGAGTGCTTCGCTCCGATGCTGAGATCGTCGTCGAGCTCTCCCCCCAGTGGTGGCCCGACCCACACTTGCGGCCGATCGACGTGCTGCGCCCATTTGTCGATGCCGGCTTCAACGTCTACAAGATGAAAAACAGCTACAACGCATGGCGATACTTGTGGCCCAATGACGTGAGCAACGCAATCCGGGTTCGCGACGATCTCACCAGGCGAGTCGCACGACTCGACATCGTGCTATCCCGCCTCGACGGCGACTTCCTGACCATCGAACCGAGCGTCGCAGGCCAAAACCACTGGTACTGAGGACCACCGCCAGATGTCGAGTGACTCGTCAAGCCGCTTGACGCGACCAGAGGGTCCGCTTCGCGATGGTTTCTCGGAGTTCGGCTACCAGGTGGGCTACCCGTGGCAGCTGGGTGTGGGAACCGACTTCAGCTACACCAGCTCCGGCTCAGCGAATTCTCAGCACCGTTGTGCCACCGTCGGCATCGTCGGAAAGCGACGAGTCGGGGCCGACCCGTCGCGCCAGGGTCGTAAAGCCCCCGATGGAGGCCGGCGCGCCGCCGTGGAGATCCGTTGCGCTCTCGTTGACCCCGATGCGCGGAAACCTTCACCCTTAGCGGTGGCGCGTCGGCCGTTCGGGATACTGGCCGTGTGCTGTTGGTGTGTCCAGTCGAGGGAGTTTCTGCCGGGTGAAAATTCTGCTCGTCGAAGACGAACCCCACGTCGCATCCAGCCTCAAGCTTGGTTTGGGCGCGGAGGGATTCATTGTCGTTCACGCCGCAACCGGCACCGAGGGTTTATGGGAGGCGACCGAAAACCACTTCGACGTCATTGTTCTGGACATCATGGTGCCGGAGTTGAGCGGTTATGAGGTGCTCCGTCGCCTGCGTGCACGCAGCGTTTGGACTCCGGTGTTGATGCTGACTGCGAAGGACGGCGACTACGACCAGGCGGACGCGTTCGAGCTGGGTGCAGACGACTACCTGATCAAACCGTTCTCATTCGTCGTCCTGGTCGCTCGGCTCCATGCTCTGGCTCGCCGTGGTGCGCCGGAGCGCCCGGTCGTGATGACCGCAGGTGATCTCACGCTGGATCCGATGCGCCATGTGGTGGAGCGAGCCGGTACTCCAATTGACCTGAGCCCCAGAGAGTTCAGCCTTTTGGCGTACCTGATGCGCAACAAGGATGCGGTCTGCACGAAATCTGAGATTCTGCATCGTGTCTGGGATCCGCATTACGAAGGGCCCGACAACATCGTCGAGGTCTACATTCGCTACCTTCGGCGCAAGATCGACATTCCCTTCGGAGCCAACACCATCGAGACCATCCGTGGGGTGGGCTACCGGCTCGAATCCGGAGTCGTTGCGGCCGGCAGCTGAACCGTCACCACCGTCCCGCCGCCCGGTCGAGCGGAGATGGTGATGTGACCGCTGTGAGCAGCAACGATTTCGGCCACAATGGACAAGCCCAATCCGCTTCCGCCACCGCCACGCGAGCGAGAACTGTCCAGGCGCACAAACCTGTCGAACACGCGCACACGGTCGGCCACAGGAATTCCCGGACCGTCGTCGGCGACAGTCACGGTCGCATCACCGTTCTCGTTATGAATCGCCACATCGATCTGCGACGTTGCGTGACGCGCGGCATTGTCGAGCAAATTACGTACCACTCGAGACAACGCGGCAGCATCACCGTCAATCTCGACGGGATCTGCGGCGATTCGGACGGAATGCCGACAATTGCGCCGCAGACGCATTACCTCGCCGGTAGCGACCTCATCTAGGCGAACGGGCTCGCGGTGGAAGGGCAGGCCGCGTTCGTCGGCGCGGGCCAACAACAGCAAGTCCTCGACCAGAGCGCGCATGCGTTGCGCCTCGGGAACCAATGTGTCCCTGGCCAATTGGACATCTAGCAGTTCTGGATGTGCTACTGCCACGTCGAGAGCGGAGATGATCGCCGTCAACGGGCTGCGCAACTCGTGCGAGGCGTCGCCGACGAACTGACGCTGCGCGACATGACCGGTTTCGATGCGGTCAAGCATGTCGTTCATGGTGACGGCCAGAGCCGAGATCTCGTCACGACCCGGCGGGACCGGAACACGCTCGGCGAGATCAGCGCTGCTGATCGCCGCGACCCGCGCGCGCATATCGTCCACTGAGCGCAGAGACCGCCGGACCAGGCGATAGGTTGCGACAGCCGCGACGGCGACGACGACCGGCGCGGCTAGCAGTAGCAGGATGATTGCAGTCCAGACGGTGGATTCCGCCGCGTCGTCGCCGCCGGCGACCACGACAATGAACGGCCCGTGCGGTGTCGTGATCGACTGCGCGCTGATACGCATGTCGCGGTCGGGGGAGTCCGTCGGCGCCATCCCTGTCCGCAGCGTGGCGCTGACTTGATCAAGGGGCACTAACGGGGTGTCGGAGATGCTGTCGGATCGGCGGAGAACTCTCCCGTCGGGGGTGAGGACCTGCACGGCGTCAATACGCTGATCGGTGGCCAACAGCGGGTCGTCGAGGTCGTCGGGAGTGTCCTCGCTCAGGCCGGCAGACACATCGCGTACCCGTGACGCGGCAGCTGCGTCCACACCCGCAATCAGCGAACGATAGAAGATGCCGGTCAACGCCGCGCCAGTGAGCGTGAATGCGACGAAAACGACGGTTCCGGCGATGAGGGCCGAGCGGGCCGCGATACTCCAGCGAGCTGGTCGTGATCGCAGTCTCGGCAAGGGCCGCGACAGGTTGGACGTTGATATGACCGCGCCGTTCACCCCATTACTGTGCAGCAGCGTCGCGCTGACGGCAGCGATACGTGAGGCGACCTCGTAGCGGCGTCGCCGGACTGAGCGAGTCAACGTCCGGTTCCCAGCAGATCCCCATCAACCTTTGGCATTACTGCCAGGTTGAGCTCAGCATTGGCTCAGGACGTCGCAATCACACTTGCGTCGTGTCCAGCAGCCGAAGACGACTACCCAATAAGTTCGCCGGAGCGCGCAGCGTGGCCGCTCTCGCGGGTCTCACGGCAATCGCGGCGGCATGCGTTCTCACGGCAACCCAGCGCTACGACGACCCAGGCACCGTTGAGATGCCTGTCGCAGGATCGGGCAGCGCCCCGGTGAACACCAGCTACACACAGCCCGTCGAGGGTGACATGACGGCGATGAATACCGGTGCCACCGCGGTGGATACGACCACACCACCTACCGCTTTGCCGACCTCGAAGGCCGTTCCGGCAATCAAGGCGGGTCATTGACCGCCGCTCGCTCTTCCAAGGCTGGACGTCGTACCCGCGTCGCAGTCCTCGCGGTCGTGGCCGCCTTTTTGCCGATCGGGGCCATCGCCACTGCTCAGGCATCGCCGAACGTCGTAGGTCAGAAGTACTCCGATGCAAGCTCCGCGCTGTCTTCGGCCGGCTACACGGCCGTTGTGTCGGTCACGGTCGGTGACCACTTGCATTGGCCCGACTGCGTAGTCGTTCGCCAGCAAGACCGCACCGCGAAGCCTCCTCCCAACAGCGGTGGCTCCGGAACCAAGCAGACCCTCGTGTCGTTGAACTGTGACGCCGGTGTGGCCTCTGCAGTCGAGCCCGGCAATTCGTTGGGCAGCCCCGAAGGTCGCGCAGCCAAGGCGGCCGAACAGCAAGCAGCGCAACAAGCCGCCGCTGCTCAATAGATCGCACGGACCAGCGATCCTCGGTAGATGCGTTCGCTGCGCAGTCAGGCGCCGGCGGCGGTGATAATCGCGTCAGTGGCGAATCCTGCCACGACTCCGAGGAAGACTCCCCAGGCAGTCACTGCCTTGAGGTCCGAAGTACGCGCCACGGCGAGCAATTCGATGACTACATAGAGGATGGAGCCTGCAGCCAAGCCCAAAAATGCGACCGACACTTCTTCGCTGACGAAACGCTGGCCCACAAGTGTGCCGACAAACGTCGGGCCGCCACCGACGAGCCCCAGTAAGGCCAGAAATCCCCACGACGGACGTTGCCCCGTCAGCGGAGCGACGATGCCGAACCCCTCGGTGGCGTTGTGCAGCGCGAAGCCGATGACAAGCAGCACCGCCAAGGACAACTCACCCGTTGCCGCCGAGTTGCCGATCGCCAAGCCTTCGGCGAAGTTGTGCAAACCGATACCGCTCGCGATCATGATCGCCAGCCGCCTTGCGTGCGTTGTTTTCGTCGTGCCGCCAACATCCGTTGGTGCAGAGGAGATCTCGTTGGTTGCCCGGCTTCGCCTTCGCCATCCATCGACCCATACCAACCCGATAAGCCCAGTGCCGAATGTCGCTGCCAGAAGTGCGCCGTTCACGAGCGCATGGCCGATCTGTTTGGCTGCCAGCGCTCGGTCGACCGGCTCCCAAGCATGCGCTAGCACGTCCCACAGCAGGAAGACGAGAATTCCGATCGCGACCGCATTCAGGGCGGTTTTCAGGTTCGGCATCGGTGCGCGCAACCGCCCGATCGGCAGTCCTAGGAAAATCGTGAACCCGGCGAAGCCGCCGAGTAGGGCAATCTGGCTTGCCGACATGCTCCTCGCTTCGATCTTTTTCGCGATTTGTGAATCACTGATGATGGTGAGCCTCACCTAAGCACAGAGGTCACCGGCCGGGCTAGTGCCTCTCAGTGATTACTCAGCGACAGCTACCTACCGTTCGTGGCGTGACGGAGACGACGAAGACGGACACATCCAGGACCGGGCGCGACCTTCTCAGCAAGGTTCCCGAAGTCACCGTGTGGTTTTGGCTCATCAAGGTCCTTTGCACCACCGTTGGCGAAAGCTTCGCTGACTGGATCAACATGACCCTCGGCGTCGGCTTGATCACCACCGCGTTGATCTTCACTGCGGTGCTCGCCGTCGTGCTGACATGCCAGGTGATCTTGACTCGCTATGTGCCGTTTGCGTATTGGCTGAGTGTCGTCGTGCTCTCGGTGACCGGCACGCTATACACCGACATCCTCACCGACCATCTCGCCGTGCCGCTTGCGCTGAGCACAGCCGTGTTCGCCGCCGCATTGGGTGTCGTGTTTGCCCTCTGGTATTCGCGCGAGCGGACGCTGTCGATTCACAGCATCGTGACACTGCCGAGAGAGCTCTTCTACTGGCTGGCCGTGTTGATCACCTTCGCCCTCGGGACAGCCGTGGGGGACTGGACGTTGCAGCTGACCGGCTGGAGTCCAGGCATGGCTGTATTGCTGCCCGCAGGTCTGATCGGCGCCATCGCCATCGGTTGGCGTCTGGGTGCCAACGCGGTGCTGTCCTTCTGGCTGGCCTACATCCTGACGCGTCCGCTGGGCGCGAATCTTGGTGACTGGCTTGGGTTGCCGTGGTCGCAGGGCGGCCTTGGCATCGGCACTGCCATCACCAGTGCGGCCTTTCTTGTCGCAATCCTCGCGGTGGTCGGCTATCTCGCGTTCAGTCGCGTCGACGTACTGGAGACCTACGACCGCAGCCACACACCAACAGTTGCAACGAATCCCGGTCGAGAGCGTGTACTACTCGGCTATTACCTGATCCTCGCGGTGGCCACCGTGGCGCTGCTAGCCTGGGCCGGCTCGCAAACTCACGAGCGCCCCGGCAGCGAGGAGGAGCCGGACCTCCCGGCGACGAGCGCGCCGGCATTGCCGGGCAACACGGGACCTGCGAGTGCCCACTTTCCAGCGCCCGAGATCGCACGACTTCGCTCGATCGTGGATGCCGCCCAAGCGAAGGTCAGGGCCGGCGACCAGAGCGGTGCCAGAACCAAGATGACGGATCTCGAAACCGCTTGGGACGCCGATGAATCAACGCTACGGCCGATGGACGAAGCTGCGTGGCGCAATCTTGATGGCCAGATCGACAAAGCCTTGCACGCTGTGAGGGCAGCCCAGCCTGACGTTGCGAGCGAAGACTCAAGTCTTACCGCGCTGTCCAATTCGCTTGGTTGACTTGTCATCTCACACGCCGTTAGCAACAGCGCGCCATATTTCAGTGAGGTGTATCAGAGGCGGATCGTCTGCGCCAGAACGACAAAGGCCACCGGCGCGATCCGGGTTCGCGGCCGGCGCGACGTATGGCGCCACGGGCGACCAGTTCGAGCGTGACAGCGACGGCACACGTCTGGGACACCAGGATGGACAGCAGGATCAGGATTTGGACCGCACCGGCCTGGGTTGCCGAACCGGTACTCAGTAGCACGCCGACGAAGGCGCCGGGAAGCGTCACCAGACCCACCGTCCTGGTTTGATCAAGGTTGGGCAAGAGTGCGTCCGCGGCCGTAGGGCCGATCATCTCCATGCGAGCAAGCCGGTCGGTGAATCCCAGAGCGAGTAGCGCTTCGACCTCTCCGGCACGGGTGCCGAGAGTATCCAGTGCGCGACGGGCAGCCACCGAGACCGCAGTCATGGTACTGCCCAGGAGAATTCCGACGATCGGCACCAGAGCGACCCCTGTGAGAGGTACGAGACCCGACGCCAGCAACAGCGGCACCACCACGATCATGCCCGTCGCAAGTGCGGCCGCGAGCAGCCAGGAGCCATCGGACTGGCTACGGCGCGCCGCAGTGACTGCAGCGGCGACGAACATAACCGACAGCACAGCCAGAGAGGTCCCCAGACTGCGCAGCGCGGCGGTGAGAATCGCAGCCACCACGGTCAGCTGGACTACTGCGCGAACTGCGGCGCGTGGCACCGTCCACGCCGAGCCCAGCGAAGTCGACCAGTAGACCGCCGCGGCCGTGATCACCATCAGAACGCAGATGATGACCAGCGTCGGGCCCACGATATGTTGGGACAGCTGCACTCCACCCATTGTGTCGGATGGGGCCTTCACCGGTGGTTGGTCTTCGCTTGTGTCATCCGCGGGCGGCCCAACTCACTGTGGGAATCTGACGACCGGTCGTTCCTGAACCCACGACTGCACTCCGGTTCGCGAGTCGTCGAGCCATGACCCCGGGTGCTTGTCCGCTTCCGGGCACTTTGGGAGGTGGGATCCGAATCGTCCTGCTTCATAACGTCCTGCCACGGCTACTACCACCTCTGATCAGCGCGCCCGAGCCTCGCCGTTGCTAATCGCAGCTTGTGCGCCGATCATGCTGACGACTACGTCGCAAACCTTTCGTGGACTTGCTCGGCAGTCAACCCGTAGTGGTTCAGTGTGTACCTGTGCTTGGGTGCGCGGTGGCTCTCGCTGCCTTCGGCATGGGCCACATGCATGGCAGAGATTGCTTCGTCGCTTAGTGTCAGCCCGAAGTGTCGGTAAACCCCGCAGGCCACGGCGACCGGATCGGCGACGAAATCGAAGTAGTCGATGTCGCAGAATTGCCCCGGGTTGTAGTTCGTGCGCGCGGTGTTGAATAGCTCGATACCCCGGGCCCAGGTATCCAGGACATCGTGGCCGATCTGTGCCCCGAGGAACGTGTTCGACCAACCTTCGGTGCTGTGCTCTGCCAATGAACACATTGATGCCAACAGGGTTTCGGGTGGGCGGTGGCATTGAACGATCAGCGCGTCGGGGTAGACCGCCATGATCGCATCGAGTGAGAACAGATGGCTCGGGTTTTTCAGGACCCAACGTTTGTGCGGTTCGTTGAGTCCGATCAGCTGAAGGTTCCTGCGATGCCGTTCATAGGATGATGTCCAGTCTTGGGTAGCCAGCCAGCGTGTGTAAGTGGGCACGTGGGCAAGTGATTCGAAGGACACTGAGTGCAGCGACTGCCGGAGAAGCTGCCAGCATTCCTCTAGAACGTCTTCGGAGATGTAATGCAGGCCTAGGAAGTCTGGATTCTCCTGGTGGGCCTTGGCGTAGTACGCCTTGAGACTCTGATATTCGGGAATGGTATTCCACTGACCGCGCGGCGGTCGTGGCTGCGGGTACTCAGCCAGCCAGAGTTCGAGCCCCTGATGGCGGGGGTCGGCGCCGAGGAGACGGTGCAGCGCCGTCGTCCCGGTTCGGGGTAACCCGGTCACAAAGATGGGCTGAATGATTGCTACCTCGGCGTAGTCGGGGTGTCGCTTCCAGGCCGCCTCGCTCAGCAGGCGCGCCACCAATGCCGATCGCAGGTAATGGCGCGTCATGGTGGCGCCCAGCGGTGTGAAATCTGCTTCCCGCGAGTATGATTCGAGCAAGACGCTCAGGGCTTCGGTGAAATTGTCGGAGGTATCTCCGAAGTCGCTGTGGCCGGCCACTTCGGTGGCCGCGTCGCATAATGCTTCTACAGTTCCGATTTCGGTTGACGCAGTCATGCTTTGTGCTCCCCACAGTTGACGTCGACGGTCTGGCCGGTGATGCCATTGGCCAGATCGCTGATCAGAAAGATGATTGCCGAGGAGACATCGTCCTCGGTGACCAGGCGCTTGAGGTCTGATGGCGCTGCGGCGGCAGCATAGACGGCGTCGAGAGATACGCCGGAGGTTTCTGCTTGCTGCTGGAAGTAGTCCTTGAGTACCTGGCCCCAGATATAACCGGGCGCAACGGAGTTGACGCGTATTCCGCTGCCGCCCAACTCACTTGAGAGGGACTGGGACATCGCCAGCAATGCCGACTTGGCCAGCTTATACGGGCCGTACTGTGGTTCTGAATGCCGAATGACCATTGAACTGAGGTTCACAATGGATCCCCGCGATTCGGCGAGGGCAGGGCTGAAAGCCTGGATGGTGCGCAGGGCGCCGAGGACCGTCAGCTCGAAAGAGTCGCGAATATGGGTGAAAGTGGTTCCGGCGAAGGGCTTCATGGAGGGATACATGAAGGCGTTGTTGACCAGTCCATCGATCTTGCCGTAGGCGCACAAGGCTTCTTGGGCAAGTGCGTGGACGTCGCCGTCCACCGTGATGTCGGTAGGCACGGAGACAGCCCGCCGACCTAGGTTGGTTACGTTCTTGGCGACCTCATCAAGTCGGGACGCTGATCGCGCCGCTAACACCAGATCGGCACCCTCCTGGGCGCAGCGCGTGGCCAGCGTGGTGCCCAGGCCGGGGCCGACCCCCGTGATCACCACAACCTTGTCCTGCAACAGTCCCGCCATGGTTCAGCCCAGCATTCTTTCGGCAATCTGGCTCTGGCGCTGCGCTATTCGTGCCTGCCACTTCTCGACTGAAATCCTGTTGTGGTCGATGAACGGTAGAGCGCCGGCGACAGCTGAATTGCTGACGAGTTCGACCGTGGGACCGTCGGCCTCGCTCAGTTCGCGCGACAAACGTTGCCATCGAAACTGAAAATAGCCGCGACGGTGACCAAGCGTTTCGACCCAGTTGGTCACACCGGGGTTCTGGTCACTGACGACGATACGCACGAATCCATCCGGGTCGGCCTGCATCTGCGAGCCGTTCAGCGACGTCTGATGGTTGATGTAGTCCAACGAGGTGTACCACATGTTGCCCAGTTGGAAGCCCAGGTAGGGGGCATCGCTGGTCGGTATCGTGATGACGAGAGCCTGATCTGCATCGAGGTCGAAGTGCCCAGCCGAGGAGTATTGGGTGGTGAGGCCACCGGGGGTTGAGCGCGGCGCCACGGCGGTGTTGACGGGAAGGTTCAGATAGAACCACTGGGGAAACTGTAGCCAGGTCTTCACCCGATTCACCAACTGCTCTGCGGCGCTCCTGAATTGGCGCTCGATAAGTTCTGGCGTCAAGGCCGGGGGAGCGCTACCCACAGTGTCGGTTCGATGAACAGCCAACGCTCCCCGTCGTTGCGACCAGTCACCGAACACCTCTCGAATGACGAGCTGGCCGGGCCGCTGCGGGACGAATCGCCACTCGAAGTGTCCATTGGTGGCGATGTTGAGTTCGCGGTCATCAAAGGCCACCTCACTTTCCGGCACAGTGTCGTCGGTGTATTCGCCCGCCAGGTACTGGAAGCTCAAATCGGTTGTGGTTCCCCGAATTCCGTTGACGACATACTCGAATCCGGCCTGCATCCTTGTTCCGAAATACAGGGTGTCGGGGTTGTCGAGGCCCATCTTGGTGAAGGGTCCGGTGCCGGTGAGGAGAACGGGATGATCAGTGGAAGAGTAAAAGGCATGATGGGTGCATGCGGCTATGCCGCCGGCCAGATACTGCAGCCCTTCGGCAAGGTCGTTGTCGTTCTCAATGTGTGGCGCTGCTCTGACCAAGTTTTCGGCTTCGGTAATCGCCTTGGTTAGTGGGTCGGAGTTCATGTCGGCGACGCTAGTGACGGGTGTCTCGCGCGTCAGTGGGGAACGTCCACTCAGCGGAATACTTTCTGGGTAATGTTGGTTAATTCACCCCAGATTAGGTGTGTGTCCGCACGGATCGCGCGCGCTTCAGGCCTTCGTGGGTTTGCCGGAAAGTGCGTTCGTCGCTCGAAGGCGCGCTGCTTCAGGCCTTGATGTTTCTCTGGCGGGCGAAGACCTGTTCGCTGCGTTGCTTCAAGGCAAGTGCGGTGTCATCGAAGGCGCGTTTCACCCAACCTCCGGTCTCGTTCATAATCTCGTGGGCGTGGTCGCCCAGAAAGGCGTCTGTGGAGTAGTAGCGGCATCTGTTGGCATCGACGGCCTCGATGACCTGATCTCGGCGAGCGGCATAGGGGGATTCCTCGGTGGCCACCAATTCCCAGGACAGTAACCGTTCAGGCACTATCGCGCAGACGTACTCGGTATTGGTGAATGTGCCTTCCCCACGGGCATAGTCGGCCAGCAGCATCTCTACGGGGGCGCCCATGCGGAGCGTGGATACTGCGGATAGGCAGAACGGATTCCACAACGGATAGCGTTCGAGATCGACCAGTACGCGCCACACGACATCTGTGGGGGCATCGATGTCGACGGTGATCGAACGCACCAGAGTCTGCGGGTCATAGTGCGGTATCGGAAAATATGACATCGGATCGCTCCTGCGAGAAGTGCTGCGGCGGAGAGCTATCCGGCGCAGATCAATAAGGAGTCGTACCGTGCCACAGCCCGATCAACTGTGGCGCCGCCGAGGCCGCTGAGCGGGAATTTGCGCTGCGATGTGCCCGAGCTCCTTCACGCCTCCGCGCGCCAAATCGGCGAGGCCGAGTTGCCCGGTGGAAAGGCAAAGCGGAACGCGGCCGTGGTCGTGGTCAACACTGCGGCGATACAAGCAGCGGTCGCCATGTCCGAGACCGTGGACGCCGATGCGATCCGCGCGATGCACCGAGCATTGATGGTCAACGATGCCCGCCATACGCCTGGCGGGTTCCGCACCGAGCCAGTGTGGATCGGAGGTGGATCGACCCCAATCGGCGCGACGTTTGTCGGCCCGCGCCATGAGTTGATTCCTGCGGCGATCGACGATCTGATCGCTTACACGCAACGGGTCGATGTGCCCGCGCGGCCGCAAATCGCAGTGACCCGCGCACAATTCGAGACCATTCACCCCTTCACCGACGGCACCGGCCGCGCTCTGGCGCAAGCCCTACTGCGCAACAAGGGCCTGACGCGTCAGGTCACGGTGCCCGTCTCAGCCGGCCTGCTCGCCGACACCGACGCGTACTTCGCCGCGCTGTTGAGCTACCGCGACGGTGACGCCACGCCGATTGTCCAGCGCTTCTCCCAAGCCACCGTCCCGGCGATCGCCAACGGGCGACAACTGGTCCGCGAACTTCGCGAGATCCGGGAGAACTGGAACGGCGTGATCACCGCGCGGTCCGACTCCGCGGTGTGGAGGGTCGCCGATTTGTTGACCCGCGCCCAGTCGTCAACGCCGCGCTGCTGGCGCGGGAGTTGGGCATGGAGTCCACCAACGCTCACCGCTACCTCAATCCGCTCACAGAGGCGGGAATCCTCATCGAGACAACCACTGGATCCCGCAACCGAGTGTGGCGCTCGCCCGAAGTGCTCGCCGCGCTCGATGCTTTCGCCGAACGCGCCGGCCGGCGAGGCTGATACGCGAGAATTTACCTCGGACATATCTGGTCGGCAGGGGGTGTCGTCGTGCTGCTTCGGATGGTGCGTGAGCTGCATTCTCAAACCCAGGCTTCGCATGCTCATCATCGAGGCCGCAAAACATCTCGGACGTGACATTTCGGACGTGTCGATGCCGTGATAACCCAACGCTGATTTCGCGCCTATGCCACATGTGATGCAGCAGCGCGGGTACCGATGCCGGGCCATTGTCGGGGGGCTTGAACGGCAACGCGATTACTGAGTTCGGTAGGCGTCTGCTCGGCTGAACACGCCCACGACCGTGACGCGGCGATGCTCATCGTTGATGCGGTAGATCACGCGATAAGTACCTCGACGGGCACTGTGGCGATCCTCGAGTGGTGGCCGCAGACGCTTGCCAACCCGATGGGGATTGTCCAGGAGTGGACCGGTGATGAACTCGTAGGCTGCGAACGCGACAGACTCCGGAAGGGTTTCGGCCAGCTGACTTCGCACGATCGGAGCAACAACCAGTTCGTATCGCCGTTCGATCACTTCCCGGCTCGACGTGCGTGCATCGCTGCGGCAAGTTGGTCTTGGGTCTCACCTTCGCCGCGGGCCAGTTGAGCGTCGGCCTCGCTCAGGGCCCGCACCGCGGCTGAGTCGGACAGGACGGCGATGGTCTCCTCGAGTGACTCCAAATCGTCGACAGCGAGAATGACCGCAGCCGGCCGTCCATGGACCGTGACGGTGATCCGTTCGTGTTGCTCTCCGACCCGGGCCACCAACTCGGATAGGTGGGCTTTCGTCTCAGCCAACGAGGTGGTTTCTGTCATGGTCACAAGTATGACCATAAATCGCCGGTGCGTCCACGTGTGCCGAAGCCTTTGGAGCGGCCGCCGCGGGCCGAATAAACGCCGACCGACTTTATTCAGCACGACTAAATACCACCTCTGACCAGCGCCCCCGGCAGGAATCGAACCTGCGACCTAGGGATTAGAAGGCCCTTGCTCTATCCGACTGAGCTACGGAGGCAGCGCGTCGACAGTCTAGCGGTGCAGATTTGCGAGGAGGGGCGCGTGTAGCTCTGTGTGAATTGGAATCTGGCTGAGCAAAGATCCGCGGAACTGTCAGTCGGCTCCGAAACGGGACTCCAGCGCGTCCTGCAAACGGCGCACTTCCTTGAGCTTTTCACGCAGCCGCAGCACCGGCTCGGGTGTCCGAGAGGCACCCCAGCCGGCGTCGCAGCGATTGGTCCAGCGGTGCTGGGCCACCGCGATCAGTTCCTCGAGATCGTCGATCTCGGCCTGCATCAGCTCGGCGAACCGTCCAGCTTGAGCTGCGTCATTGGGGTGAATAGGCCGCGTCATCGGGGGACGCGGAAACTGCCGCGTCAGCCGCACGGGCGGACCCGCGGTGAACGTCGACTCGACACGGGCGGCCAGTCCACCGGCGAAGCTAGAAGCGGGGTCCTCGAGAAGCATTCACAAATCGTCCTGTGAATCGCTCGACGTTTCCTGTCAGATGGGTTCGTGGCCAACGCGGGGCCACCGTCTGTTCACTTTGCCAGCCCGGTTTCCTGGGCAAACGGGGTGACGGAAAAATAGAACCTGAGAATTCCTCAGGTTCAGCCGAAGTTGGGTTATGGTGTGACGACTGGCACACGCAGGCCCCTCCGCATCCGCGGTTGGCAAACGCGTTAGGCGGGCTAAGGACAAGGGGGTCTGGCAGCTCATGAGCAGTCCAATCGAGCAGGTCGCCGCGCGTTGCACGCAGGCGTTCAATACCGGGTCACTGTTGCTGCGCGGCTCGCCGGCCGCCGCCGGCTGGGTGCTGGGATGGCTCAACGCCGAGTTCGCGCCTCAGGTCCTCACCGGTCACGCACTCGCGACCGTCTCGCCGCTGCAGCGGGTCGCCTGCGCACTGGCCGTCCAGAAAGCCGACAAGGTGCTCGATGCGGCGCTGGAGGAGACCTTCGGGAAGGACTACGCCTCCCAGGTGCGGCATCCGCTCGACCAGGAGCCGGGACACCGGCCCAACGTCGCAGCCGTCCTCGACGCCATGCACCATCGACGCCGGTACGCGGCCACCACCCGGAACATCTCCTACGGCCCCCGAGGCCGCGACAACACCCTCGACATCTGGCGCCGCCCCGATCTGCCCGAGGGATATCGCGCGCCGGTTCTCATTCAGGTCCCGGGCGGTGGGTGGTCGGTGAATGACAAACGCGGCCAGGCCTATCCGTTGATGGCGCGGATGTCCGAGCTTGGCTGGATCTGCGTCACCATCAACTACAGCCGCAGCCCGCGCAACGCCTTCCCGTCGCACATCATCGACGTCAAGCGGGCGATCGCCTGGGTCAAGGCCAACATCGCCGAGTACGGCGGAGACCCGGACTTCGTTGCGATCACCGGGGGGTCGGCCGGCGGCCACCTGAGCTCACTGGCGGCGCTGAGCGCGGGGGATGAGAGCCTGCAGCCCGGCTTCGAGAACGCCGACACGAGCGTGCAGGCCGTCGCGCCCTACTACGGCGTGTATGACCTCACCACCACCGACAAGATGCATCCGCTGATGATGCCGCTGCTCGAGCATGTCGTCGTCCAGCGTCGGTTGGAAGACAATCCCCAGGTGTACCGGGACGCGTCGCCGATGCATCGCATCCATCGTGACGCTCCACCGTTTTTCGTGCTGCACGGTGAGAGCGACGCCGTCATCCCGAGTGCACAAGCACGTGATTTCGTTGCGGCACTTCGCTATTCGGGACCGGCTACGGTGGCCTATGCCGAGCTACCCAAAGCTCACCACGCCTTCGACACGATTGCGACGCTGCGCTGCCAACTCGCGGCCGAAGCCGTTGCGAGCTTCATGGGCATCGTCTACGGCCGCCATGTCGCGGCGCGCGAAGGTTCTGAGAGAGTCGCAGTCGGCTCAGCGAGCTGAGCTTAGGCCACAGTCATCAAGTAGTCCGCGGCGCCGGCGTAGACGATCGTCGACGGATTCGGGGTGACTGCGGCGTTGACGATCTTGGTCGCGAACCCCTCGACCGTCGGCAGAGCTCCCATGGTGCCATCGCCGGAGACCACGGTGAGGTGTATCCCGGCATGGTCCAGCTCGGAACGCATTGCATAGAGCGCGGTTTCGCCGGCTCGCTTGCTGGCGGCCACTCGCCCGTATCCCTTCGCCACCGCCTTGTGCGGATAGAAGTGGGCCTGATGGCTGGTGACGAATACGATCCGCGAGCCGGCCGGCATCAGCGGCATCGCCAGCAGCGCAAGGCGGCGCTGGGCGTCGCGATTGAGTCGCATCGCGTACCCCGGATCCGCGCCGATCTCCAGACCGCCCGACGCGTTGAGGATCAATGCATCCAGCCTGCCGAAGTGCGCGGTGACGTACTGCATCATCGCCTCGACCTCGACGGCGTCGGTGATGT
Organism: Mycolicibacterium aromaticivorans JS19b1 = JCM 16368; assembly: GCF_000559085.1. Taxonomy (NCBI): domain Bacteria; kingdom Bacillati; phylum Actinomycetota; class Actinomycetes; order Mycobacteriales; family Mycobacteriaceae; genus Mycobacterium; species Mycolicibacterium aromaticivorans. The sequence goes on from NZ_JALN02000001.1 coordinate 4,394,003, forward strand.
CGGCAGCCAGAGCAGTGGCGCTGCCGCCCGCAGCTCGAATGGCGTCGACCACGTCGTTGGCCCGCTGGGCCTTCTCGCGGTAGTGCACGATCGCGTGGGTGTCGGGTGCGGGGAGCTGACGTGCGACTTCGGCTCCGATTCCTCGGGATGCACCAGTGATCAACACGACGCGGGCGGGTGGCTGCATTGCGGGTTCCTTCCGTTGCGGCTTCACCCACCGTACACGAACTCTAAGAAAAATAAGGTAAAAATAAGATAACGCTGAGGCTACGGAAGGCGTGTCGCTAGCTCGCCGCGACGGCCTCCTGTGGCCGCAGCAGCGGCACCACCAACACGATCACGATCAGCCAGCCCAACGCTGCCACCGGGATTGCCCACCCCCGCCGCATCGCCAGCGCGTGCTGGCATTGGACGGCCTTGCCTGCGAACGTCGCCTGAACCAGGTCGGAGCTAAAACCGCTGCCGCACTTGATCTGTACGCCCCATGGATCGAAATCGGGGAGATACACCGGCCACCGCAGCGCGAACAGGCCGAACGTCAGCAGCACCACTGCGACGACGGCCGCCAGGATCTGCCGAACGGTCACGTCATGCAGACATTGGCGACCAGCAGCACCGGCCACGACACGATGGACCCCAGAAACGACACCACGAGGTCGGCGCCGCGCATCGAGTGTAGATGGTCAGTGTGGGTTGACGACCACACCAGACCCACTGCGAGATAAGGGATCCCGATCAACAGGTTGATGCCGATCAGTTCCGCGATCGTCAGTTTGTAGTTCAACACCGACCGAATTTTCGTCAGCATCATGTCCTCCCGCCCCGGGTCAGGCCAATGCTAGTGAGTACGGCCGCCCGGGAGAGTCATTTGTGAGAAACTATGTTCTCAGATTTGGGGGAGGGCTTGTGGACCAGTTGATGACCAGATTGCGCCGACTGCTCAGCTACGAGATCACCGTCGAGGCAGTGATCGAAATCGCGATGTGGCTTGCCATTCCCTATCTGGTGATCGGCCTTATCTGGGGTTTCTTCCACGCCGATGCGGTGCAGCAACTCGAGGTCCAGCTCGGCCGAGTGGTGCCGGCCGGAGCCGAGGTGGGTGCCTACGGGTTGGCCGCGCTGCTGTGGCCGGTGCTGCTCCTGCTGCCGCCGCTCTGCGTGGCCTAATCGCAACCCGGCTCGAGCGCGCCGTCGCCGCTCGCCGACACCAGCGTCCGATGGCCGTTGGATTCGGCGGTCACCGCACCAGAGGCGATTTCCATCGCCTTCTCGGTGTAGACCCGGTAGCCGTAGTCGGGTCGGTAGCCGTGGATCTCGGGTGTGTCCAGGTCGCGGATGAACGCCAAGATCTGCGGGCTGAAAAGCTGCCCGGGAACCAGCACCGGGAACCCGGGCGGATACGGCGTCACGAACGTCGCCGACACCACCTGCCGGCCCCCGCCCAGCCGCTCGTCTATCTCGCTGTCGCTGAGGTATTCACAGTTGGCGTCGTTGTAGGACAGATAGAACGCCGGCCGCACGTCCCCTTCGGGCGTCTGGTCGCCGTTGCGGAACGCGGCGTGGAACCCGCTGAAGTCCGGCAGCGGGATGGACTGACGCATCAGCCGGTGTACCCGGCGTTCGAACCGGCCGCGCTCGCCGAGGCTCATCTCCGAGACGTGCTCCTCGAGTTCGCGGGCGATCTTCACCAACACCTCGACCAGGAACGCGACCGAGCTGCGCGTGGTGCCGATGTTCGTCATGAACAGAACGGTGTTTCGCGACGTCTTGTTGATCTGCACGCCATGGCGGTCCATCAGCTGCTGACGCTTGAATTGATCGCCGTCGTAGCCGGTGTTGCCGATAGACAACGTGATTCGCGACGGGTCGAGGACGAATTCATCGGCCTCCCAGGCCGCCATCATGTTGCGCAGCCCGGATCGCAGCGGCTGGGCGATGTGCGAGGGCCGGTATTGATCCGGGATCAGGTCCGACGTGCGCAGGCACGAAAAGTATTTGTGCAACAGCGGGTGGTTGTCGATGGCGTCGCGCAGCTGCATCGCATTCTCCAGCTGACGCTGGACCAGTTCGACGCCTTCGAGGGCGACTTGCCGGCGCCCCAGATCGAGCGACGCCAGGATCTGGTAGTTCGGCGACGTGGAGGTGTGCGCCATGTAGGCCTCATGGAACGACTCGGCGACCTTCTGCTCGAAGTCCTGGTCGAAGACGTGGATCATCGAACCCTGCCGCAGCGCCGTCAGTGTCTTGTGGGTGGACTGGGTGGCATACACCCGAACCCGGGCCCGGGCGGGATCCGGATGCAGTCTGGTGGCCAGCAGCTCCTCGTCCGTCATGGTGGACGAGGCATCGAGGGTCGACTCATAGTGCGCGGTGTAGGACGGATCCTGGAGCTTCTCGCGCAGCGCCTTGGCTGATGCCATCGCGGTTCGGGTGCGGTATACCGGATGGAATCGCGCGAAGGCGAACCACGCTTCGTCCCAGAGGAATACGAGGTCGGGTTTGATGGCCAGGCATTCCTCCATGACCCGCGTGACGTCGTAGACGATCCCGTCGAATGTGCAGTTGGTCAGGGAGATCATCTTGACGCGATCGAGCTTGCCGGCCGCCCGCAACGCCAACAGCTTGGACTTGATCTCGTGCAGCGGCACCGCGCCATACATCGAATACTGCTCCAGCGGATACGCCTCGAGATAGACGACGTGCGCGCCGGCCAGCATCATCCCGTAGTGGTGGGACTGGTGGCAGTTCCGGTCGAGCAGCACGATGTCGCCGGGTGCGACGAGGGCTTGGGTGACGACCTTGTTCGCCGTCGAGGTGCCATTGGTGACGAAATAGCTGTGGCGTGAGCCGTAGGTCTCGGATGCCAGTTCCTGCGCTTCACGCAACGGCCCGGTGGGATCGAGCAGCGAATCCAGGCCGCCACACGTGGCCGATGTCTCGGCCATGAACACGTCGAGCCCGTAGAAGCCGACCATGTCTTTGATCCAGTGCGAGGTGACGATCGACTTGCCCTGCGAGATCGGCAGCGCATGGAACACGCCGGTCGGTCGGTGGCTGTACTGCTTGAGCGCACTGAAGAACGGTGTCCGATAGCGCGCGGCAACCCCGTGCAAGATCGACAGGTGCAGCTCGAGCATGCCTTCGCGGGCGTGGAACACCCGGCGGAAGTGCTGGCCGAGACGCCCGGCGATGTCCTCGACCTCGATCTCGGTCATCAGGTACAGGTCGAGTTCGGGTCGCAGTTGCGCCAGTGACGTGGCCAGGATCTCGGCCCGGTCGTCGGGCGACTGGTGGTCGGCGAGTTCGCCGGTGAGCTCGGCGTCGATGAACTCCGCCAGGGTGGACAGGTCGCGGGTGGACTGATGGGAGAACCGGCGCCGGATCACCACCGCCTGCAGATTCACGTTGAGCCGGGCGGCGATCAACGCCTCGTCGCCGCTGCCCACCACAACGAGCTCGTAGATGAATTCGTCGTCGGGCCTGCGCCAGCTGCGGACCTCCTTGCGCAGCGCACGCTCCTGGGCCTCGGTCATCTTTTCAACGACGAGCACTTCGAAGTACGGCTGTTCGCGGTGGTTCGCGGGCTGGCTCTCCAGGTGCCGCGGATCGGTCGGGAACAGGTCCGCGGCGTCGACGCCGGTGTGGTCGTGGCCCGACCGGTACGACTCGGTGGTCAGTGCCCGGTTGACATGCGTGACGAGGGCGGCGAACTTGTCATAACTGCCTGCGGCGAACAGCCGCTGCACCCGGGCGAATTGCGGCGATCCCGGGAACGCCCAGTACGGCTCCAGCGGCGTGAGGTCGGTCAGCAGATCCCGGCAGATGCCGACGTACTTCTCTTTGAGCGCACCGGTGGTGGTTGTCCGCGTGAGCCGGTCGGCGGCTTCGTCGAGTCGGCACCAGGCGTCCGCCCGCAGTTGTCCGACACTGTTGTATGCGCGCGAGATATCCGCCATGCGAGGCCCTTTCACAATTCTCGGTGACCAGCGTGGCAGAGCGGGTATGTGGCGCGCACCAACTACAAGCCAACCGTGGCCGTCGATCCGCTGACGCAGGGGTGTCCACCCTGACCCGAAGACGTCCCACAATCGAGACCCGCCACCTCCGCGCGCCGACTAGCGTGGTTAGGGGCGTCCACGGTGTCGTGAACGCCGACGGTGCGGGGTGTTGAGCAGGAGGAGGGATCGATGAGCGGGACCGTCGACGTCAACGGTCTGCCGGACGAGCTCGGCCCCCTCGACATGCTGCTGCATCGCGGCGAGGCCAATCCGCGGACCCGGTCGGGAATCATGGCGCTGGAAATTTTGGACAGCACGCCGGATTGGACCCGGTTCCGGAACGCGTTCGAGAACGCGTCGCGCAAGGTGCTCCGACTGCGCCAGCGGGTCGTCGTACCGACATTGCCGACTGCCGCACCGCGCTGGGTGGTCGACCCCGACTTCAACCTCGACTTCCACGTCCGCCGGGTGCGCGTCCCCGAGCCCGGCACTCTGCGTGAGGTGCTCGACCTCGCTGAGGTGAGCCTGCAGTCGCCGCTGGACATCTCGCGGCCGCTGTGGACGGCCACCCTGGTCGAAGGACTCGAAGGCGGCAAGGCCGCCACCCTGCTGCACCTCAGTCACGCCGTCACCGACGGCGTCGGCGCCACCGCGATGTTCGCCGAGATCTATGACCTCGAACGCGAGCCGGCGCCGAGGCCTGCTCCGCCACTTCCGGTGCCGCAGGACCTCACGCCCAACGACCTGATGCGCGAAGGGCTCAACCAGTTACCCGGCGCCATCGTCGGCGGGCTGCTTGGCGCCGTCGCCGGCGGCTTGGGCGTGGTTGGCCGCGTGGTGCGCAACCCCGGCACCGCCGTGTGGGACGTCGTCGACTACGCCCGCTCCGGACGTCGGGTGGTGGCCCGCGCCGCCGACCCGTCCCCGCTGCTGCGCCGGCGCAGCCTGTCGTCACGCAGCGAGGCGATCGAAATGCGGCTGTCCGACTTACGCGCGGCCGCTCACGCCGCGGGCGGCTCGATCAACGACGCCTACCTCGCCGGGTTGTGCGGGGCGTTACGGCGCTACCACGAAGCGCTCGGCGTACCGGTGAACAGCCTGCCGATGGCGGTGCCGGTGAGCCTGCGGGCCGAGGCCGACCCGGCCGGCGGCAACCGGTTCGCCGGGGTCAACCTTGCCGCACCGATCGGCGTGGTGGACCCGGCGGTGCGGATCCAGAAGATTCGCAAACAGATGACCTCTCGGCGCGAGGAGGCGGCCATCGATTTGATGGGCGCCATCGCGCCAGTCGTCGGGCTGCTTCCCGACGCCGTCCTCGAGGCGATGAGTGGCGCGGTCATCGCCTCGGACGTGCAGGCCAGCAACGTGCCGGTCTACGCCGGCGACACCTACATCGCCGGTGCAAAAGTGCTGCGGCAGTACGGTATCGGTCCGCTGCCCGGCGTCGCGATGATGGTGGTACTGGTCTCTCGCGGCGGGTTCGCGACGATCACCGCGCGCTACGACCGCGCCTCGATCACCGACGAGGACCTGTTCGCCCAGTGTCTGCGTGACGGTTTCGACGAGGTGCTGTCGCTGGCCGGCGATCCGCCGCCGCGCGTGGTGCCCGCATCCTTCCCCGATGACGTCAACGACTCCGCCCAACCCAGCCCGAACGGATCGGTGGCTTACTGATGAGCGATACGGAGATGCGCCTGCCCGGCTCGGTTGCCGAGGTGATGGCCAGCCCCGAGGGACCGCAGATCGGGGCCTTCTTCGATTTGGACGGCACGCTGGTGGCCGGGTTCACCGCCGTCATCCTGACTCGGGAGCGGTTCCGCAGCCGTGACATGGGTATCGGAGAACTCATCACGATGATCGCGGCGGGCCTGAACCATCAGCTCGGCCGACTCGAATTCGAAGAGCTGATCACCAAGGCGTCGCAGGCCCTCCGGGGACGCGCATTGAGCGATCTGCACGAGATCGGCGACCGGATGTTCGTGCAGCAGATCGAGAAGCGGATCTATCCCGAGATGCGCGAACTGGTGCACGCGCACATGGAACGCGGTCACACCGTCGTGCTCAGTTCCTCGGCGCTGACCCTTCAGGTCGAACCCGTGGCCCGCTTCCTCGGCATCGAGAGCACGCTGACCAACCGATTCGAGGTCGACGAGAACGACGTGCTGACCGGCGAGGTGGTGCGGCCCATCCTGTGGGGCCCCGGCAAGGCCAACGCTGTCCAGAAGTTCGCCGCCGACAACGACATTGACCTCAAACAGTCGTACTTCTACGCCGACGGCGACGAGGACGTCGCGCTGATGTATCTGGTCGGCAACCCGCGGCCGACCAACCCCGAAGGCAAGATGGCTGCGGTGGCCCGCCGGCGCGGCTGGCCGATCCTGCGGTTCTCCAGCCGCGGCAGCGGCGGCCTGATGGGCCAGGTGCGCACGCTGCTCGGCGTTGGCGCGCTGGTGCCCGCCGCGACCGGCGCCATCTGGTGGGGGACGCTGACCCGCAGCCGGCGGCGTGGCCTGAACTTCTTCACCACCGCGTTCCCGAACCTGCTGTTGGCCGTCAACGGGGTGAAGCTCCACGTCCTCGGCGAAGAGAACCTGCGCAAGCAGCGGCCTGCGGTGTTCATCTTCAACCACCGCAACAACGCCGATCCCGTCATCACGGCGTCGCTGTTGCGGGACAACTGGACCGGCGTCGGCAAGAAGGAACTGAAGGACGACCCCGTCGTCGGCACGCTGGGCAAGCTGGTCGACACCGTCTTCATCGACCGGGACGACCCCAAAGCCGCCCTCGAAACCATGCACGAGGTCGAGAATCTGGTTGCGAAGGGTCTGTCGATCATGATCGCGCCCGAAGGCACCCGGTTGGACACCCGGACCGTCGGCCAGTTCAAGAAGGGGCCCTTCCGGCTGGCCATGGCCGCAGGAGTTCCGGTCGTTCCGATCGTGATCCGCAACGCCCAGGTGATCGCCTCACGGGATTCCTCGACCATGAATCCGGGCGAAGTGGATATTGTTGTGTATCCACCGCTTTCGGTCGCGGACTGGACGTTGGACGACCTGTCGGAGCGGATCGAAGGCGTTCGTCAGCTGTATCTGGACACGCTGAAGAACTGGCCGACCGACGAGGTGCCGATGCACGACATCTACCAGAAGGCGCCGGCGAAAAAGGCTGCCAAGAAAGCGCCCGCCAAGAAGGCGGCAGCGAAGAAGGCGCCGGCCAAGAAAGCCGCCACCAAGTCGCAGTCGCCGAGCGCCAAGGGCCGTCGATGACCCACACCGACCACTTGGCCGACTTCAGCACCACCGACGACGCGCTGGTGCTGGCATCGGTGTCGTCGAAGGCCGAGTTCGAGCTACTCAACGACTGGCTGCACGCGCAACGGCGGGCACACCCCGACACCAAGGTCGAGGTGCTGCGCCTGCCTGCCGGCGATCCGCCGCCCGGCGTGGTGGCCCAACTCGTCGAAGAACTGGGTGTCGGGGAGGACCGGCTGGTCGTCCCGGTGCGGGTATTCTGGGTGCCCGGTGGGCTGCCAACCCGGGTCAAGGTCGTCGGCCTGATCTCCGGACGGGACACCTACCGGCCGCCAGAAGTGCTGCAGCGCAGAATTCTTCGCCGCGATCCGTCCCGCGCACGCATCGTCGCCGGCGAACCGGCGAAGGTCTCCGAGCTGCGCCAGCAATGGCACGAGAACACCGTCGGCGACAGCCCCCGGGACTTCGCCCGCTTTGTGTTGCGCCGCGCCAGGCTCGCGATCGAGCGGATGGAGTTACGGCTCCTGGGCCCGGAATACAAGTCGCCGCAGTTGATCACTGACGAACTGATGTCCTCCACGCGATTCATGGAGGGCCTGGAGAAGATCCCCGATGCCGACCCCGCCAAAGCCGAGGAGATGCTCAACGAGCTCGCCACGGGCTGGAGCAGGTTCTCGGTCGACCTGATCCCCAACCTGGGGCGAGCGATCTTCAGCCGGGGCTTCGATCCCCGAATCGACTACGACAGCATGGAAATCGAGTCGATGCGGCGCGGCCTCGAAGACCATCCGGCGGTCTTGCTGTGGTCGCACCGGTCCTACCTCGACGGCGTCATCGTCCCGGTTGCGATGCAGGAGAACCGGCTTCCGCCGGCGCACACCTTCGCCGGGATCAACCTCTCGTTCGGGTTCATGGGTCCGCTGATGCGCCGCTCCGGCGTGATCTTCCTGCGCCGCAAGCTTGACGACCCGGTGTACAAGTACGTGTTGCGGCAGTTCGTCGGCTACATCGTCGAGAAGCGATTCAACCTCAGCTGGTCGATCGAGGGCACCCGGTCACGCACCGGAAAGATGTTGCCGCCCAAGCTCGGACTGCTCGCCTACGTCGCCGATGCGTATCTGGACGGCCGCAGTGAAGACATTCTGCTGCAACCGGTGTCGATCAGCTTCGACCAGTTGCACGAGACCACCGAATACGCGGCCTACGCCCGGGGTGGCGAGAAGACGCCGGAGAGCGCCGAATGGCTGTACAAGTTCATCAAGGCTCAGGGCGAACGCAACTACGGCAAGATCTACGTCCGCTTCCCCGAAGCGGTTTCGATGCGCCAATACCTCGGGGAACCGGGCGGCTCGATCGCCTCGGATGAGGCCGCTAAACGGCTGGCCATGCAGAAGATGGCCTTCGAGGTGGCCTGGCGGATTCTGCGGGTGACACCGATCAACGCCAGCGGCCTCGTGTCGGCGCTGCTGCTCACCACCCGCGGCCGTGCGTTGACGCTCAACCAGCTGCACCACACCTTGCAGGACTCGCTGGATTACCTTCAGCGCAAACAGAACCCGGTCACCAACAGCGCGCTGCGGCTACGAACGCCGGACGGGGTGCGGGCCGCGGTCGACGCGTTGTCCAACGGTCATCCGGTGACCCGGGTCGACGGCGGTCACGAGCCGGTGTGGCGCATCGCGCCGGAGCACGAGCACGAGGCGGCCTTCTACCGGAACACCCTGATCCACGCATTCCTGGAGACGTCGATCGCCGAACTGGCGCTGGCTCATGCCGGCCGCGCACCCGACGGAGACCGGGTGGAGGTGTTCTGGGATCAGGCGATGCGCCTGCGCGACTTGCTGAAGTTCGACTTCTACTTCGCCGACTCCGCGGCCTTCCGCGAGCACCTCGCCGAAGAGATGTCGTGGCAACGCGATTGGGAGGTCCAGGTCGCCGCGGGCGGCGACGCGGTGGACAACCTGCTGCGCGACAAGAAGCCGCTGATGGCGCACGCCATGCTGCGGCCGTTCATCGAGGCCTACACGATCGTCGCCGACGTGCTGTGTGACGCACCGAGCGACGTCGAAGAGAAGGAGCTCACCAAGATGGCCCTGGGCGTGGGCGCCCAGTACGCCGCCCAGGGCCGAATCCGCAGCAACGAGTCGGTGTCGGCGCTGCTGTTCACGACAGCGCGGCAGGTTGCCGCAGACCAGAATCTGCTGCAGGCCGGGCCGGATCTGCGGGAGCGGCGAGCGGCGTTCCTGCACGAACTGCGCAGCATCCTGACCGACATGGACCGCATCCACGAGTTCTCCAGTGCCCAGTTCTATGCCCGTGAGCTCAGGCAGCGCGAGTAGCCATACGCTGAAACGATGACCGCACCTGCCGCCAGCCGCCCCGCGGTCTGGCCGGTGCTGTCGATGGTGGCGCTGCTGGCCGGCATCACCGCCGCGGGCATCGGCGCGCTGTCTCTCGCTGATGCGTTGACGGCGACCGGACTGCCCGATCCCGGGCCCGTCACCACGCTGGGCCTGCCCTTCGTACAGGCCGCCGGCGAGATCGCGGCGGTGCTTGCGGTGGGCTCGTTCCTGTTCGCGACGTTCTTCGTCCCGCCGCAGGGCAGCGGAGTGCTCGACGTCGCCGGCTACCGCGCGTTGCGGATCGGGGTCGCCGCATCCGGGGCGTGGGCGGTCTGCGCGGCGCTGCTCGTCCCGCTGACCGTCTCCGACGTGTCGGGCCAGCCGCTGCGCGAGCACCTCAACCCGGTGCAGCTGTGGTCGGTGGCCGGCCTGGTCGACACTGCCGGCGCCTGGCGCTGGACGGCGTTCCTGGCCTTGGCGGTCGCCATCGCAGGCAGGGCGGTGTTGCGCTGGTCGTGGACGCCGCTGCTGCTGGCCGGTTCGCTGATCACGCTGGTGCCGCTCGGCTTGACCGGGCACTCCTCGGCCGGTGGATCTCACGACGTCGGCACCAACAGCCTGATGATCCACCTGCTCGCGGGCGCCCTGTGGGCCGGCGGGCTGCTGGCCCTGCTGGTGCATGCATTGCGTGACGGCGAGCATGCCGACCTGGCGGCGCGGCGATTCTCCGCGGTCGCTCTCTGGTGCTTCGTGGCGATGGGGCTCTCCGGGGTGATCAACGCGTTCGTCCGGATTCGGCTCGGCGATCTGTTCGCCTCGGACTATGGCCGGCTCGTGGTGGCCAAGATCGTCGCGCTGTGCGTGCTGGGTGCGATCGGGTGGCGGCAACGCCGCGGACCGGTGGCCGCGCTGCAGGCCGACCCGCAGGCCCGCGGTGTGCTGGTGCGGCTGGCGTCGGTGGAGGCCCTGATCTTCGGCCTCACGTTCGGCATCGCGGTGGGTCTGGGGCGCACCCCGCCGCCGCCCCCGCTGGTGGCCAACCCGTCACCAGCCGAAGTCGGGATCGGTTACGACCTGGCCGGGCCGCCCACCGTCGCGCGGATTCTGCTGGACTGGCGCTTCGACCTGGTCTTCGGCACGGCGGCACTCGTGTTCGCCGCGGTGTATCTGGCCGGCGTGATCCGGTTACGCCGCCGCGGTGACTCGTGGCCACCGGGCCGGATGTTCGCGTGGTTGCTGGGCTGCGCGGCGCTGCTGTTCACCACGTCCTCGGGTGTGGGCCGCTACATGCCGGCCATGTTCAGCGTGCACATGACGGCGCACATGCTGCTGTCGATGTTGATTCCGGTCCTGCTGGTGCTCGGCGCACCGGTGACGCTGGCGCTGCGGGCGCTGCCCGCCGCGGGTAAGGGCAACCCGCCCGGCCCACGCGAGTGGCTGCTCGACGGTCTGCACAGCAAGTGGTCGCGATTCTTCACTCACCCGGTGGTGGCCACGATCGTGTTCGTCGCCGGGTTTTACGGCCTCTACTTCGGCGGCATCTTCGACGCTGCGGCCGGCCTGCACGGTGCGCACGTCTTGATGAACCTGCACTTTTTGATCAGCGGCTACCTCTTCTACTGGGTGGTCATCGGCGTCGACCCCACGCCGCGTCCGTTGCCGGCGGTGGCCAAGATCGCGATGGTGTTCGCCTCGCTGCCACTGCACGCTTTCTTCGGCGTGGTGATGATGGGCATGGATCAGGTGCTGGGGGAGAGCTTCTACCGTTCGCTGAAGCTGAGCTGGCATACCAACCTGCTCGCCGATCAGCATCTCGGTGGCGGAATCGCTTGGGCGGCAGGCGAAATTCCGCTCGTGGTGGTGATGATCGCGTTGCTCATCCAGTGGAGCCGAAGTGATCGGCGCACCGCCAAGCGGCTCGACCGCGCCGCCGAGCGCGACGACGACGCCGACCTGACCGCCTACAACGCGATGCTGGCGAAGCTGGCGCAGCGCGAGAACAACTCCTGACCGGCTTGTCTAAACCGGATTTCCGTAGCGCCGCGGTTCGGTAGACGGCGTCGAGTCTGGTTGTGGTTCTGGGGTCGTCACAGAAAGCGACGGTTGCAGGGACGACTCCGGAAGATCGCCGATACGTTTAGGAAGATTCTCGAGGGGCCAGCCTGACCAACGGACGGCGTCAGGATCGTCGCCAGGCTGGAGCGAGGAGTTGCCTGGCCATCCTTCTTCGAGATCGAGTAGGTAGTAATACAACGCGGGATCGTCATTCTCGTTCCACGGCCCGGGGTCAACAAGCGACCGTGTGGTGTCCCGGACCAGACCCCATGTGATGTTCGACGGAGGAGCTGTGTAGACCAGGTACATCATGGGCCCCTCAGTCCACGCGTGCGAGACTCGGAAGACATAGTGACCGGGGCGGGCTCGCGGCGCGTTCTTTGCATTCTCAATTGCAATGTGCCGCAACAGATCATGCAGGACCTTCGCGGCAAATGTGCCCGTGCCGGCGAGGGAATCAGTTGATGGGCACATTGTTATTCACCCACGGCGGTGTCCAAGTCCAGTTGGGTCCGAGTTCCACTACGCCACTCCCTCCAGCAATGGGATACATCGTGATGAGCCCCTTCTGCCCGCCACCGGGCACAGTAGGGCTCCCGTTCACATTGGCCACGATCCTCATCGTCAGGCTTTCGCCAGTGTCATTGCAACTGGGTAATCCGAGTGGCCCGGACGTGCAGTGGGTCCGATTGATCGGCACCTCGTAAACGAGTGTGCCATTCGTGTTGTTGATTGGCCGACTGTGAGAGATGAGGTCTTTGAACACGTTCGGATTGATCACACCATGCCGCCAGTAGGCCTTATCGAAGCCGAAACCTTGTTGTGTTTGTGCATCGTAATAGCCGCGACGCATGACGACGTGATTGCCGTCGAGGTCGGTCGCCTCGGCAACTACGTCGTTGATTGGATAAGGGGAGGACGGCGGCGGGGCCTCCTTGAAGTCCACCGCGTGAACCCCCCGTTCTCCGGAGGCTCGATGAACCGGTGACTCGTCAACCCCGCTGTGGTGCTTGTGATCTTCGATGCAAGCTCTTTGTCGGTGGCACTTAGGGCGAAGGCGCGACCGGCGATGGCGGCAGCATGTGCTCGGGCAGCCGCGATGCGCATACCGCCTGGACGGCTGCGATCTGTCACCGCCAGATCCTCTGCCACGGTGAATCCCGCCTCGCGCGCGTCAGCGATTGCGTTGATTGCGTCGCGTTTTAGGGAATTGAGTTGATCAGCGCCGCGGCGGGCGATATCGGCGGCTTCCTGCAGGCTATCGGCGATACCTCCGATCTGAACTAGGTCGGAAAACGCTCGATGCTGGGCGGCTTCGGCGGCCTCACGATGCCACGCCGGTCCCGCCGGGGAAGAGGCTGGCTTGCCGCACTTGAGTAAACGAATCTTCCCAAAGCTCGGCGGTGCGCGTCCAATCAGCGGCGGCTTTCTGCAGGTGCTCGGTATCCCAACTCAAAATCTGCGACAAGCTGGGCACGCCGGTGGCGTCGATGGCGGGCATCTAGGCCTGCATCGGGTTGCCCAGTGCGCCGATACGCAGAGCGGAGTCAGCTTCCGTCGTCGCGAATTGTGTTGCAGACGTCGTTAGTCGGATGCCGGTCTCCTGGACGCGATGCGCCAAGACTGCTGCTGTGACTTGCACCGCTGCGTACGTGGTGGTGACTGCTGCTGAAGTTGCCTGCGTTGGCGGCGCTTGGCTTGCGACGGGGACGTGGTTGGCTAACCGAGCTGAGGATTTGCGCACTGCGCTGCGAGGGTTCGCAGGCCTTCGTCGCAAACCTCGAGATGCTCCATCTGGCGAAGTCTAGAACTGGTGCCCGGCCCCGACCAGTCACCCGTCGCTCATCCCCAGTCCGGCTTTCATCCACAGCCAGGCCCCAGCGGGGCTCGCGGGGGAATGCGGCTGTCGGGGTCCGGCGGCTCACTGGAGGCGCAACCACGCGAATCGAAAGGACCCAAGCCATGTTCGAAACCCATCTCACCGTCGTCGGCCGCATCGTCACCGATCTCCGCCGCCGTGTCGTCGGCGACCAAGAACTGATCAGCTTCCGGGTGGCCAGTAACTCCCGGCGCCGTGCGGGCGACGGCACCTGGGAACCCGGCAACTCGTTGTTCATCACCGTCAACTGCTGGGGCAAGCTGGTCACCGGCGTCGGCGCCGGCCTGTACAAAGGCGCCCCGGTGATCGTCGTCGGCGACGTGTTCACCAGCGAGTACGACGACAAGGAAGGCGTCCGGCGGTCTTCCCTGGAGATGCGCGCCACGGCGGTCGGCCCCGACCTGTCGAGGGCGATCATCCGCTTCGAGCAGCCCCCGACCAAGCCGGCCGAGCCGGTCGACGCCGAACCGCTCGCCGAGGACCAGCCCGACGCCGCCGGGGGTGTCGAGGAGACGGCTGATCTGGCCTTTTCGGCGTAGCGGAGGCGCTGGCCGCGCTGGCGTCGTCCAGCGCGGCCGCGAGGCCGACGCGTGGCGCGCCTAGGATGGTCGGCGAGCATTTCACGACGAAGACGGAAGGCACCCCCGCGGCAATGGCCGAATACATCTACACGATGCGCAAGGTCCGCAAGGCACACGGCGACAAGGTCATCCTCGATGACGTCACGCTCGCCTTCCTGCCGGGAGCCAAGATCGGCGTCGTCGGCCCCAACGGTGCGGGTAAGTCCAGCGTCCTGCGGATCATGGCCGGCCTGGATCAGGCCAACAACGGCGACGCCCTGCTGGCCCCGGGCGCCACGGTCGGCATCCTCATGCAGGAGCCGCAGCTAGACGAGACCAAGACCGTCCGGGAGAACGTCGAAGAGGGTGTGGCCATCAAGGCCAAGCTCAACCGGTACAACGAGGTGGCCGAGCTGATGGCCACCGACTACACCGATGAGCTCATGGACGAGATGGGCAAGCTCCAGGAGGAACTGGACGCCGCCGACGCCTGGGACATCGACTCGCAGTTGGAGCAGGCGATGGACGCCCTGCGCTGCCCGCCGCCCGATGATCCGGTGACGCATCTGTCCGGTGGCGAGAAGCGCCGTGTGGCGCTCTGCAAGCTGCTGCTGTCCAAGCCGGACCTGCTGCTGCTCGACGAGCCGACCAACCACCTCGACGCCGAGAGCGTGCTGTGGCTCGAACAGCACCTCGCCGCGTACCCGGGCGCCATCCTGGCCGTCACCCACGACCGGTACTTCCTGGACAACGTTGCCGAATGGATCCTGGAACTCGACCGCGGCCGCGCCTATCCATACGAGGGCAACTACTCGACCTATCTGGAGAAGAAGGCCGAGCGCCTCGAGGTGCAGGGCAAGAAGGACCAGAAACTGCAGAAGCGCCTCAAGGAGGAACTGGCCTGGGTGCGCTCCGGTGCCAAGGCCCGGCAGGCCAAGAACAAGGCGCGTCTAGGCCGGTACGAGGAGATGGTGGCCGAGGCTGAGAAGACCCGGAAGCTCGACTTCGAGGAAATCCAGATCCCGGCTCCGCCGCGGCTGGGCAGCGTGGTGGTCGAGGTCGACCACCTCGACAAGGGGTTCGAGGGTCGCACGCTGATCAAGGACCTCTCGTTCACGTTGCCCCGCAACGGCATCGTCGGCGTCATCGGTCCCAACGGTGTCGGTAAGACCACCCTGTTCAAGACCATCGTCGGACTGGAACAGCCCGACAGCGGAACCGTGCGGGTGGGCGACACCGTCAAGCTGAGCTATGTCGACCAGAGCCGAGCCGGTATCGACCCGAAAAAGACCGTGTGGCAGGTGGTTTCGGACGGCCTCGACTACATCGAGGTCGGCCAGAACGAGATTCCGTCGCGGGCGTACGTGTCGGCGTTCGGGTTCAAGGGCCCCGATCAGCAGAAGCCGGCCGGCGTGCTCTCCGGTGGTGAACGCAACCGGCTCAACCTGGCGCTGACCCTCAAAGAGGGCGGCAACCTGATCCTGCTCGACGAGCCGACCAACGACCTCGACGTGGAAACGCTGTCCTCGCTGGAGAACGCGCTGGAGAACTTTCCGGGCTGCGCTGTGGTGATCAGCCACGACCGCTGGTTCCTGGACCGCACCTGCACGCACATCCTGGCGTGGGAGGGCGACGACGACAACGAGGCCAAGTGGTTCTGGTTCGAAGGTAACTTCGGTGCCTACGAGGAGAACAAGATCGAGCGAATGGGAGCCGACGCGGCCCGTCCGCACAGGGTCACCCACCGCAGGCTCACACGCGACTAATGTTGGCGGCTGCGGACCAGCGTCGGTTCGCACGCCGATCAGGAGTCGCAGGTATGACGGTTGACCCCAAAGTTACCGAGTCACTGGGTGAGGCCTATCTCGCCACCTATCGCGGGCCGCACGGCGGGGCCCCCGACGTGGACGCCACCGACACCGGTCCACTGGTCGCGACGGCCGCCGAGCAGGCGGTGCCCCACGAGCTGATTGCCGCCCAGGAGCGGCTTGCCCGCGACCGGTCCGTCGGCGAGACACTGGTCGCGGTTTATCCCGGCGACGATCCCGGCGGGTTCGGGCCCGCGCTGCAGCTCGTCACCGACCAGGCCGCCATGCTGCTGGATTCGGTCACGGTGCTGCTGCATCGGCTCGGCGTCAGCTATGTCGCATTGATGAACCCGGTGTTCCGGGTTCGGCGAAGCGCAACCGGAGAGCTACTGGATGTGCGGCCTGCATCGATCGACGAACCGGCAGGCCCGGAGTCCGACGGGATCGACGAATCCTGGATCCACGTCCAACTCTCGCCGTCGGTGAACCGCAAGGCGCTGGCCGAGGCGGAGCGGATGCTGCCGATGGCAGTCGCCGACGCCCGGCAGGTGGCGCTGGATTCGACGGCGCTGTCCGCCGCGCTGCACGACCTC
Organism: Mycolicibacterium aromaticivorans JS19b1 = JCM 16368; assembly: GCF_000559085.1. NCBI lineage: Bacteria > Bacillati > Actinomycetota > Actinomycetes > Mycobacteriales > Mycobacteriaceae > Mycobacterium > Mycolicibacterium aromaticivorans. Next base: position 4,410,489 of record NZ_JALN02000001.1, read on the forward strand.
GCCCGCGACATCGACACCGACGAGGGAACCCGATTCGTCGGCCCGGACCGCAGCGACGTCGCCGACCTGCTGCGCTGGCTGTCCGACGGTCACTTCATCCTGCTTGGCTGCCAGGACTGCACGGTGCGCGACGGGGTCGCCACCGTCGTCGAATCCAGCAGGCTGGGTGTGGCGCGGTTACGCACCGAGGTGCTGCCCGAGCTCACCAACCCCGGCGATGTGCTGGTCCTGGCGCAGGCCACCATGCCCAGCTTTCTTCGCTACGGGGCGTACCCATACATCGTGGTGATTCGCGAGCACTCGACGTCAGGCGATGTGGAGCACCGGTTCGTCGGGCTGTTCACGGCGGCGGCGATGAGTGCCAACGTGCTTGACATTCCACTGATTTCGCGGCGTGTGCGCGACGTGCTGGCCATGTCGAAGAGCGATCCCAGCCACCCGGGGCAGCTGATGCTCGACATCATCCAGACCATTCCGCGCTCGGAGCTGTTCTCGCTGACCGCCGAGCAGCTGCTGGCGATGGCGACCGCCGTCGTCGACCTCGGCTCGCGCCGTCGGGCCCTGCTGTTTCTGCGGGCCGCCCAGCTCGGCCACTTCGTGTCCGCCCTGGTGTATCTGCCTCGTGACCGCTACACCACCGTGGTGCGGCTGGCGATGCAGGACATACTGGTGCGTGAGTTCGGCGGCCTGAGCATCGACTACACCGCGCGGGTCAGCGAATCGCCCTGGGCGGTGGTTCATTTCACTGTGCGGCTGCCGGACAGCTCAACACGTGAGTCGATCGACGACAGCGAGCGGAACCGCACCCGCGTGCAGGGTTTGCTCACCGAGGCCCTGCGCACCTGGGGTGACCGGCTGATCGGTTCGGCGCGGGCCGGCAAGATCGATCAGGCGATCGCCGAACACTACGCCGAAGCGTTGCCCGAGACATTCAAGCAAGCCGTGACGTCGACCGAGGCGATCACCGACATCGGCTTCATCGAAGCGTTGCATGAGGATTCGGTCAAACTGCAGTTCGAGGAAGGCGACGAGGGCAATGAGGCCTTCCTCACCTGGTACCTGGGTGGATCTACGGCGTCGCTGAGTCACCTGCTGCCGATGCTGCAGTGCATGGGGGTGCTGGTGCTCGAGGAGCGCCCGTTCACCGTGGTGCGCCCGGACGGGCTGAAAGTCTGGATCTACCAGTTCAAAATCCGGCCGGATGCGTCCATGCCTACCGCCGCCACCCAGGAGGAGTGGGACGCCACCGCGCAGCGGTTCGCCGACGCCGTCACCGCCATCTGGCAGGGGCGTGCCGAGATCGACCGATTCAACGAACTGGTGCTGCGTGCCGGGCTCACCTGGCAGCAGGTCGCGGTGCTGCGCGCTTACGCGAAGTACCTGCGGCAGGCGGCTTTTCCCTACAGTCAGTCGCACATCGAGTCGGTGCTCAACGGCAACCCGGGCACCGCGCGTTCACTGGTCACCCTCTTCGAGGCGATGTTCGACCCGGACTCCGCCGACAAGGGCCTGGACGCGCTCGCCGCGGCCGACGCGGTGGCCGCCGACATCGATGCACTGGTCAGCCTCGACACCGACCGGGTGCTGCGGGCGTTCGCCACGATGATCCAAGCGACGCTGCGGACCAATTACTTCGTCACCAGTCCCGACTCAGCACATGCGCAGAACGTGCTGTCGCTGAAACTCGATCCGCAACTGATCGACGAATTGCCGCTGCCCCGACCGAAGTTCGAAATCTTCGTGTACTCACCTCGGGTCGAGGGCGTGCATCTGCGGTTCGGTCATGTGGCGCGCGGCGGCTTGCGCTGGTCGGATCGCCGGGAGGATTTCCGCACCGAGATCCTCGGCTTGGTCAAAGCCCAGGCCGTCAAGAACGCGGTGATCGTGCCCGTCGGCGCCAAGGGCGGATTCGTCGTCAAGAGGCCGTCCGCACCCCTCGGCGATGCCGCTGCGGACCGGGATGCGTTCCGCCACGAGGGAATTGCCTGCTACCGGCTGTTCATCGCAGGCTTGCTCGACGTCACCGACAACGTCGACCGGGCGACCGGTCAGGTCATCACCCCGCCCCGGGTGGTCCGCCGCGACGGCGACGACGCCTACCTCGTCGTCGCCGCAGACAAGGGCACCGCCACCTTCTCCGACATCGCCAACGACGTTGCCCAGTCGTACGGCTTCTGGCTGGGCGACGCGTTCGCCTCCGGCGGTTCGGTCGGCTACGACCACAAAGCGATGGGCATCACCGCGAAAGGCGCCTGGGAGTCGGTCAAACGGCATTTCCGCGAAATGGGCGTGGACACCCAGAGCCAGGACTTCACCGTCGTCGGGGTGGGTGACATGAGCGGCGACGTCTTCGGCAACGGAATGCTGCTGTCACACCACATCCGGTTGATCGCCGCATTCGACCACCGGCATATCTTCATCGATCCCGACCCGGACGCGGAGCGCTCGTGGCAGGAGCGGCGTCGGCTGTTCGAACTGCCCCGGTCGAGCTGGGAGGACTACGACCCCAGCCTGATCAGTGCGGGCGGCGGGGTGTTCAGCCGCCAGCAGAAGTCGATTCCGGTCAGCCGGCAGATGCGTGCGGCGCTCGGCTTGCAGGGCGAGGCCGACGAGGTCACCCCGCCCGCGCTGATGAAGGCGATCATGCAAGCCCCGGTGGATCTGTGGTTCAACGGCGGCATCGGCACCTACATCAAAGCTGAGTCCGAATCCGATGCCGAAGTCGGCGACCGTGCCAACGACACCATCCGGGTAAATGGAAACCAGGTGCGCGCCAAGGTGATCGGCGAGGGTGGCAACCTCGGTGTGACCTCACTGGGCCGGGTCGAGTTCGATCTGTGCGGTGGCCGCATCAACACCGACGCCATGGACAACTCCGCCGGCGTGGACTGCAGCGACCACGAGGTAAACATCAAGATCCTGGTCGACTCGCTGGTCACCGCAGGCAAGGTCAGCGCCGGCGAGCGCACCGAACTGCTGGCCTCGATGACCGACGAGGTGTCGCGGCTGGTCCTGACCGACAATGTCGACCAGAACGATCTGATGGGGACCAGTCGGGCCAACGCCGCGGCGCTGCTCAACGTGCACGCCCGCCAGATCGTCGAACTCGAGGAGCGGCGCGGGCTCAACCGGGGGCTGGAGGCGTTGCCGTCGAAAAAGGAGATCCGTCGCCGCCAAGAGGTCGGAATCGGGCTGAGCTCACCGGAACTGGCGACCCTGATGGCGCACGTGAAGCTGTCCCTCAAGGATGACGTGCTGGCCAGCGAGCTACCCGACCAGGAGGTGTTCGCCGCACGGCTACCGCAATATTTCCCCAGCCAGCTGCGTGACCACTTCACAACCGAGATCCGGGGCCACCAGCTGCGCCGCGAGATCACCACGACGATGTTGGTCAACAATGTCGTCGACACCGGCGGCATCACTTTCGCCTACCGGGTCACCGAGGACACCGGTGTGGGCTACGTCGACGCGGTCCGCACGTTTGTGGCCACCGACGCGATCTTCGGGATCACCAAGGTCTGGCAGCGCATCCTCGACGCGTCGCGAGCCGGGTTGCCGGTCAACGTCTCCGACCGGATGACCCTCGATCTGCGTCGCCTGCTGGATCGGGCGTCGCGCTGGCTGCTGAACTACCGGCCGCAGCCGTTGGCGGTCGGCGCTGAGATCAACCGGTTCGCCGCGACGCTGGCTGATCTGACACCGCGGATGTCGGAATGGCTGCGCGGCGACGACAAGGCGATCGTGGCCAAGGAGGCCGGCGAGTTCGAAGCGCACGGCGCCCCGGCCGATCTGGCCTACACGGTGGCCAGCGGCCTGTACCAGTACAGCCTGCTCGACGTGATCGACATCGCCGACATCGTCGACCGGGACCCCGCCGAGGTTGCCGACACCTACTTCGCCCTGATGGATCACCTGAGCACCGACGGTCTGCTGACCGCGGTGTCCGGACTTCCTCGCGACGATCGCTGGCACGCCTTGGCGCGCTTGGCTATTCGCGACGACATCTACGGGTCGGTACGGGCTCTGTGCTTTGACGTGCTGGCGGTCGGCGAACCCGAGGAGACGGGGGAGGAGAAGATCGCCGAGTGGGAGCACACCAACGGATCGCGGGTCGAGCGGGCACGTCGCACGCTGGCCGAGATCTATGCCGACGACGAACGTGACCTGGCCACACTGTCGGTGGCGGCACGCCAGATCCGAAGCATGACCAGGACGAGCGGAACAGGGTCAAGTGGTTAACGGATTCACCACCGGCGTGCACGTGCGCTGGTCGGACATCGACATGTATCAGCACATCAACCACGCCACGATGGTGACGATCCTGGAGGAGGCGCGGGTCGACTTCCTGGCCGAGCCGTTCGCCGAGGACATCACGACCATCGGGCTGCTCATCCACGAGGTGCAGGTGCTCTACAAAGGTCAACTGCGGTTGGAAGACTCGCCGCTGCAGGTGACGATGTGGACCAAGCGGTTGCGCGCGGTGGACTTCACCCTCGGCTACGAGGTGCGTTCGCGCAATGCCGCGCCGGACTCGCGGCCGTCGGTGATCGCCGAGACGCAGCTGGCTGCCGTGCACATCAAAGAGCAACGGCTGGTGCGGCTTTCGTCCAAGCATCGGGACTACCTGCAGCGCTGGCAGCGATGACCGGCGGGCAGGAGCGGAGCGACCGGGGGCTGTCACCCCCCGAACGCGCATTGGTCATTCCGGATGCTGCCGTTCGCAGCGATCTGGCAGTGTTTGTCGAACATGCGCTGCGCCTCGACGAAGCCGCGGTGGTCCGGCTGCGGGCACGTGCCGACGGCGTGGTGACGGCCTGGGTGGCCACCGGGTTCGACGTGCTCGCGGTACGGGCAGTGGCCGGTGAGCTCAAACCCGCTGACTTGTCCTGCGGGGCTGATGAATTGGCCCGTGGCCTCCGTAATCCCGAGGTGTCCGGCCGGGTGGATCCCGGCTTTCCCATGGATTCCGCGTGGCGCGGCGCGCTGCCGCCGGACACCGGCTTCACCCACCTCGATGATGTGCCTGCCGCAGTTCTGATCGACCTGGCCCAGCGGGGTGCCGACCTGGCCAAGCAACACAGCAGCGCGCACGGACCGCCGGCGTCGCTGCTGGATCAGGACGTACTGCAAGTGAGTTCGGGTGACACCGAGGTCGGTGTGCCGATGCGGTGTGTGTTCGCCTTGACTGCAATGGGATTCATGCCGGAACCTCCGGGTGAAGACGAGATCGTCCGGGTGCGGCTGTCCCAAACGTGGTTGCGGATCGACGCGCGGTTCGGTTCGGTGTATCGCCGGCGCGGCGACCCCGCCCTGGTGCTGCGTTAGTATCCGCGCGTGGCTGACAACGTCCACGGCACTCTGCCGTTCTGGAGTCGCCCGGCCGCCCGGGTGGCGGTCGGGGGTGCGGTCGGCGCGGTCGTGACTGCCGTGCTCTGGCGCCAGAACGGCTTGCTGTCGCTGCTCGGCGGATGGACGGCGCTCGCGCTGATCTTCACCGGCTGGACGTGGCTGGCACTGTGGGGCTTCAATCACAAGGAGACCAAGCAGCACGCCAGCCAGGAGCAACCGCTGCCATGGGTCGTCACGGCGCTGGTGCTCGGTGGCGCGGCCGCCAGCCTGGTCGGGGTCTGGGTCCTGTTGGGCCGCAGCCAGGATGCCGCAGGCGGGGTCCGCCACGATGCCGGTGCGGGCTGGATGGCCGTCGGCAGCGTCGTGCTGTCCTGGCTGACCATCCACACGCTGTACGCGATCATCTATGCCAAGCATTATTTCGACCCGAAGCAGCCGGGCGGCATCGATTTCAACAGCCCGCCCGGCCAGAAAGACCAACCCTGCTTCAAGGACTTCTTCTACGTCGGCTTCGCCGTCGGGATGAGCTTCGCGATCTCCGACACCAACCTGACCTCGACGCGGATGCGGGCCACCGCGCTGGGCCATGGACTGCTGTCGTTCGTGTTCGGCTCGATCATCGTGGCGTCGGTGGTGAACCTGCTGGCCGCGGGCGTCTAGCCGGTCACGATCCACGCCGCCGAATCCGGTGGCAACTGCCCGCCGACCAATGGCGCACTGGCGGCGAGCAGCTCGCCGGCCGGCAGCTGCAGTGGGGTGCCGCCGGTGTTGAGTACGCACAACACCCCGGCCGATACGAACGCCAGCGCGTCGTCGCGCAGCTGCAGCCACTCCACGTCGAACTCGGTGAAGTGAAAGTGGCTGTGCCGCAGCCGAAGGATCGTGCGGAAGAACAGCAGTGTCGAATCCGGTTCGGCGAGTTGGCGTGCGACGGTCACGGTGGACCAGTCCGGCGGCATCGGCAGCCAGGTGTCTGGGTTGGACGAGAAGCCGAACGGCGGTGTATCGCCCGACCACGGCATCGGCACCCGGCAGCCGTCGCGGCCGCGTTCGGTGTGCTTCGAGCGTTCCCACACCGGGTCCTGCAGCGCCGCGTCGGGCAGGTCGACGTTGGGCAACCCCAGTTCTTCGCCGTTGTAGAGGAACACCGCCCCGGGTAGCGCCAGCATGACCATCGCCATCGCACGGGCCCGGGCGAGCCCGGTGGTGCCGTCGCCGTAGCGGGAGACCTCACGCTCCACGTCGTGGTTGGACAGCGTCCAGGTCGGGCTCGCGTCGGCCAGCGCCGCCGCGGCCAACGCGTTCTCGATCGCACCGCGAACGCTGGCCGGATCGAATTCGGCTCGTACCAAACGGAAATTGAAGCCCATGTGCAATTCGTCGGGCCGCAGATACTTGGCGAAGTCCGCGTTGTCGAACACCCAGATCTCGCCGATCGTCACAGCATGGGGATAGTCGTCGAGCACCGAGCGGATACCGCGGTGGATCTCGTGGACACCCTCGTGGTTGAACCGCGGATCGTGGTCGTCGAGGGTGAGCATCGCGACGTCCGGGTTCGTCATGTCCGGCAGGCCGGGCGGTTTGGCCATGCCGTGCGCGACGTCGATGCGGAAGCCGTCGACCCCGCGGTCCAGCCAGAACCGTAGTGTCTTCTCCAGATCCGCGAATACTTCGGGGTTGTCCCAGTTGAGGTCCGGCTGTTCGGAGTCGAACAGGTGCAGGTACCACTGGCCGTCGGCGACCCGGGTCCAGGCCGGCCCGCCGAACACCGATACCCAGTTGTTGGGCGGCTGGGTACCGGCCGGTCCCAGGCCGTCGCGGAAGATATAGCGTTCCCGTTCAACGCTTCCCGGTGCGGCGCCAAGCGCGGCCTGGAACCAGGTGTGCTGAGAGCTCGTGTGGTTGGGCACCAGATCCATGGTGATGCGGATGCCGCGGGCATGCGCCTCGGTGATGAGCCGCTCCAGCGCGCCGAGTCCGCCGAAGAGCGGGTCGACGTCGCGAGGGTCGGCCACGTCGTAGCCGTGATCGGCCATGGGGGAGACCATCACCGGGTTGAGCCAGATGGCGTCGACGCCGAGCTCGCTCACGTGATCGAGGTGCGCGGTGACGCCCTCGAGATCGCCGACGCCGTCACCGTTGCTGTCGGCGAAGGAGCGGGGATAGACCTGATAGAAAATCGCGTTCGTCCACCACGGGACGGCTTCGGTCATCGGTGTCCTCTAGAACGGGGAATTGACCATCGACTGCGCGGCCATCTCGAGGTAGGCCAGCAGCTCCCGCCGGTGCGCGTCATCGAGCGTCTGGGAGTCGATTGAGGCTACCGCGGTGTGCATGCACCGCAGCCACGCGTCGCGCTCGATGAAACCGATCTTGAACGGGACGTGGCGCATCCGAAGCCGGGGATGTCCACGAAGGTCTGAATAGGTACGCGGGCCGCCCCAGTACTGCTCGAGGAACATGCGCAGCCTGATCTCGGCATCGTCGAGCTCGTCGGGGGGATACAGCGGAAGCAGCACCTCGTCCTCGCGAACCTGCTCGTAGAAACGGGACACGATCGTGCGGAAGGTGTCATGGCCGCCCACGGCGTCGTAGAAGGTCTGCCCATCCCCGTCGGCCTGAGTCTCTGTCACCCCACCATTGTGTACACCTGCCTCAGACGGAGCCCACGTCACCCGATGTTCACGGATTCGACCTGCGAACACCGAACAAATAGCCGTGCGATCGCGGCGGATCCGTGGTGCACTGGTTGGCGGAGGACGCATGTCGCAGCGCAAACGGAACCGCGGTCACCGCGCCGCGGCGGGCCCGATCGGGTCCGTAGCCGGTTCCAGCCTGCACGCCGACCCTCACATACCCAGCCCGGCCGACGGATCAGTGTGGGGACGTCGCCGGGTGCTGTTGCTGAATTCAACCTACGAACCGCTGACGGCGCTCCCCATGCGCCGGGCGGTGATCATGCTGCTGTGCGGCAAGGCCGACGTGGTGCACGACGACCCGACCGGGCCGGTGATCCACTCGGCGACGCGGGCGATCGTGGTGCCGTCGGTGATCCGGCTGCGCAGCTTCGTCCGAGTCCCGTACCGGGCCCGCATCCCGATGACCCGGGCCGCGTTGATGCACCGCGATCGGTTCCGCTGCGCATACTGCGGCGGCAAGGCCGACACCGTCGACCACGTGGTGCCGCGTAGTCGCGGTGGTGAGCATTCCTGGGAGAATTGCGTGGCCGCCTGCGGGACGTGCAACCACCGCAAGGCCGACAAATTGCTGAGCGAGCTGGGCTGGACGTTGCGGCTGGTGCCGATGCCGCCGAAGGGCCAGCACTGGCGGTTGTTGTGCACCATCAAAGAACTCGACCCCGCTTGGGTGCGCTACCTGGGTGAGGGCGCGGCCTGACTGCTACGGTTTGCAACGTGAATGCTGCCGTCATCCACGGTCTATTCGTGGGCATCCCGTTTGGGCTCGCCGCTGTGCTGGCCTTGCTGTTCATCCCCGGCAAGAGCAAGCACCCCAAGACCTACAAGCTGTCCGAACCTTGGACGCACGCGCCGATCCTGTGGGCGGCCGTCGACGAGGTGGTTCCCGGCGGTGGCCATCATGGTCACGGCGCGGCCGAGGTGAACGTGGGAGGTGGAGCAAGTGGCAAGTGGTGACCACGGCACCGCGGTAGCGACCGTCGATCCGGCCAACCTGCCCTACGGCTGGGCGGTGACCACCAGCGGCCGCCTGTCCGGGGTGACCGAGCCGGGCGAGTTGTCGGTGCATTACCCGTTCCCGATCAGCCAGCTGGTCGAACTGGACGATGCGCTGAAGTACGGCAGCCGGCAGTCCAAGGCCCGCTTCGCCGTCTATATCGGCGACCTGGGTGGCGACACCGCGGCCCGGGCCCGGGAGATCTTGGCCGACGTGCCGACGCCGAACAACGCCGTACTGCTGGCGGTGTCGCCGGATCAGAAGGCCATCGAGGTGGTCTACGGCGCGGACGTGCGCGGCCGTGGAGCCGAGTCGGCTGCCCCGCTCGGGGTGTCGGCGGCCGCGTCGGCCTTCAAAGAGGGCAACCTGATCGACGGCTTGGTCAGCGCGGTGCGGGTGATGTCGGCGGCCATCTCCAGGCCGTAAACGAATTCGGCGCGCAACCGTGCGCTCAGCGCACGTGGGCGCGCCGGATCACGCCTGCAGTTCGGCGCGGATGCGCACATACCGTTCGAGGAACAGGCGTTCGTCGAGCCGCTTGCGGCGCAGCCAGCCGGTGACCTCGTCATTGCACTTGCTGGCGTTGCACGCCCCGCACGCGGGCACCACGTTGTCGATCGTGTAGCGCCCGCCCCGCGATATTGCCATGACGCAGTCCCGTTGCAGCGGTTTGCCCGTCGCCCCGCAGTACGCGCAGCCGTTCCAGGCGAGCTTCAGCGTCGCCCATTGTTCGTCGGTCAGGTCGTTGACCACCGCTTTCACCCGTCGGGTGCGTCTGCGCGCCGCGCGTGCTCGTCGGGTGTTCCTGGCTGCCATGGCCTGATCCTGGCAGCGCAGGTTCACTCCGCGTCGAAGGCGCGCGCTTTCAGTGAGCGTTCGATACCGGCCCGGCCTTCCAGCACGAGCCTGCGCAGCGCCGTCGGCAACTCGCCGGCCAGGAAGTTGTCCGCGGCGAGCAGGGCTTCGGAGCTGATGTCCCACGACGGGTACAGACCGATCACCACGGTCTGGGCCACCTCACTGGAGCGCCGCTCCCACACCCCGGGGATCGCCGCGAAGTAGCGCTCGGTGAACGGCTGCAGCAGCGCGCTCTGACCGGTCTGGACGAAGCCGCCGATGATCGCGCGTGCGGTGATGTTCGGCAGGGTGTCGTCCTCGATGACCTGCTGCCACGCCGCATTCTTGACATCGAGCTGCGGGCGGGCCGCTGCCGCCGCGGCCGCGTGCCTGCGACCGGCAGCGGTCGGATCACGCTGGGCCTCGGCATCGAGGAACGGGGTCTGCACACCGTCGCCGTCGATGTCGCCGGACGCGGCCAGCGCCGTGACGATCCGCCACCGCAGATCGGTGTCGATCACCAGACCGGGCAGATTCACCTCGGCCGGCTCGTTGTCCAGCAGGGTCGCCAGCACCGCGACGTGATGCAGTTGCAGCACCGACGTGCACAACGCGTTGACGAACGCGAGCTGATGATCCGATCCGGGCGAAGACTCCCGCGCCAGGTCCAGCAGCCGGTCGGCGAACGCCGGCCAGCCGTTGGCGCACGCCCACTGCGGATCGGCATACGAATTCAGTGCGGTCTGCGCCTGCAGCAGCAGCCGCTGTGCCACCCCGACCTCGGTCTCGGCCTGCACGCCACTCATCACCAGCGCGACGAAATCACGAGCCTTCAGTTCGGCGTCGCGGGTCATCTCCCACGCTGCCGACCACACCAGCGTCCGCGGCAGCGGCTCTTCGATATCGGCGATCCGGCTCAGCGCGGTCCGCAGCGAATCGTCGTCCAGCCGCAGCGAGCAGTAGGTCAGGTCGTCGTCGTTGACCAGAACCAGCTTGCCGCGGGAAACGCCCTGCAGCGCAGGGACTTCGGTGACGGGCCCGGAGATATCGAGCTCTTCGCGGTGCACCCGCACCAACTTGCCCGTCGTCGGGTCGTCGTCGTAGATGCCGACGGCCAGCCGGTGCACCCGGGTCTCGCCGGCCCCCGGCGCCGCACCGCCCTGATTGATCGCGAACCGAGTGAACCGGCCCTCGTCGTCGACGTCGAAGTCGGCGCGCACCGTGTTCAATCCGGTGGTCTTGAGCCACTGGCGGCCCCAGTCGGACAAGTCGCGCCCGGACGCCTTCTCCAACGCACCCAGCAGGTCGTCGAACGTCGCGTTGCCGAAGGCGTGCGCGGCGAAGTAGTCCCGCAGCCCGGCCAGGAAGTGCTCCAGCCCGACGTAGGCGACGAGCTGCTTGAGCACGCTGGCGCCCTTGGCGTAGGTGATGCCGTCGAAGTTGACCTCGACGGCGTGCAGATCCGGGATGTCGGCGGCCACCGGATGGGTAGACGGCAGCTGGTCCTGGCGGTAGGCCCATGACTTCTCCACATTGGCGAAGGTGGTCCACGCCTGGTCGTACTCGGTGGCCTCGGCCTGGCACAGCACCGAGGCGAAGGTGGCGAACGACTCGTTGAGCCATAGGTCGTCCCACCACGTCATCGTCACCAGATCGCCGAACCACATGTGCGCCATCTCGTGCAGCACTGTCTCGGCGCGGCGCTCGTAGCTGTAGCGGGTCACCTTCGACCGGAAGACGTAGTCCTCCAGGAACGTCACCGCGCCGGCGTTCTCCATTGCGCCGGCGTTGAATTCGGGCACGAACAGCTGGTCGTACTTGCCGAACGCATACGGCACCCCGAAGTTGCGGTGGTAGAAACCGAACCCCTGCTTGGTTTCGGTGAACAGCCGCTCGGCGTCCATGTACTCGGCGAGCGACGAGCGACAGAACAGCCCGAGCGGGATGTCGCCGTGCTCGTCGGTGTAGACGTCGTCCCAGCGGGCGTACGGGCCGGCGATCAGCGCCACGAGGTAGGTGCTCATCCGCGGGGTGGTGGCGAAGGTGTGCACACCGTCTTCGACAGAGACCGTCGCGCCGTTGGAGATCACCTGCCAGTGCGACGGCGCGGTCACCGTCACGTCGAACGTGGATTTGAGGTCGGGCTGGTCGAAGCAGGCGAACATCCGCTTGGCGTCCGCGGTTTCGAACTGCGAGTACAGGTACACCTCGCTGTCGACCGGGTCGACGAAGCGGTGCAGGCCTTCACCGGTGTTGGAGTACCGGCAGTCCGCGTCGACCACCAGGATATTGGTCTTCTCCAGGCCCTGCAGCGCGATGCCGGTGGACTCGTCGTATCCCGACACGTCGATGTCGCGGCCGTTGAGCACCGCACTGTGCACGGTGTCGGCGGCCAGGTCGATGTAGGTGTCGGCGCCGGGTGTCGCCTCGAATTCGACGGTGGTGGTGGATCGGAAAGTCGTTTCGGAGCCGGTCGTCAGGTCGAGAGCGATGGAGTAGTTGCCGACGGTGACCAGAGCAGCGCGCTCGATGGCCTCGTCACGAGTCAGGTTGGGTAGTGCCACGCGTCCAACCTAGCGGCAGTGGGAACAGTGTTCTATTGGAAGGAGTTGAGTTGGAAGTCTGCGTCCATCGCTGGGAGGAGCCCGCATGTCCGAGAAGTCAGTAGCCGGTTTTTGGTTCGATCCGCTGTGCCCGTGGTGTTGGATCACGTCCCGCTGGATTCTCGAGGTCGAAAAGGTTCGCGACATCGACGTCGACTTCCGGGTGATGAGCCTGGCTGTGCTCAACGAAGGACGGGACCTGCCCGAGCAGTACCAGGAAATGATGAAGAAGGCCTGGGGCCCCGTCCGCGTCGCCATCGCTGCCGAGCAGGCGCATGGCCGCGAGATCCTGTCGCCGCTGTACACCGCGATGGGCACCCGGATCCACGACCAGGACAACAAGGATTTCGATGTCGTGATCGCCGAGTCGCTTGCCGAGGTGGGACTGCCCGCCGAGCTCGCAGAGGCGGCCACCTCCGACAAGTACGACGACGAACTGCGCAAGAGCCATCACGAGGGCATGGACGCCGTCGGCGAGGACGTCGGCACCCCGACCATCCACATCAACGGCGTGGCGTTCTTCGGCCCTGTCCTGTCCCGCATCCCGCGCGGCGAGGAAGCCGGCAAGCTGTGGGACGCCTCGGTCACGTTCGCGGCCTACCCGCACTTCTGGGAGCTGAAGCGGACGCGGACCGAAGCCCCGCAGTTCGACTGATATTTCCCCTCCGGTTGCGCGCCGGCTCGGTAGGGACAATTTTTAGTCCATGACAGTGGCTGATCCGACCGAGCCGAGCGTGCAATCCGACGGCACCTACCGCGACAAGCTGGTGGCCGTCGAGCCCGGTGGCAACGAGTTCATCGCGCACGAGGATCGGCACGGGCACCCGCGCCAGCTGTTCTGGACGTGGACCTCACCCAATCTGGAGTTCGCGACGATCTTCGTCGGCGTCCTGGCGGTGGCCGTCTACGGCATGACCTTCTGGCAGGCCGTCGCCGGCATCGTGATCGGCACGGGGCTCGGCGCGATCGCCCACTACTTCCTGTCCGCGCGCGGTCCGTTGCACGGCGTGCCGCAGATGGTGTTGGGCCGCTTGGCGTTCGGGTTCAAAGGCAACGCGGTGCCCGCCGTGCTGATGTCGGTGACGGCCGGGGTCGGCTGGTTCGCCACCAACAGCGTCAGCGGTGCGTTCGCGCTGTCCACCCTCTTCGGCATCGGACCGCTGGCGGCACTGGTCATCGTCGTGCTGATCCAGACCGGGTTCGCATTCTTCGGCCACAATCTCGTCCAAGCCTTCGAGCGCTGGTCGTTCCCGGTGCTCGCGGTGATCTTCGCGGTCGCCTCGGTCATGATCCTGACCAAATCCCACTTCGACGCACCTGCGATCGACGGCGGCGTCGGCGGTCTGGGCGGGTTCCTGTTGACTGTGGGCACCGCCTTCGGCTATGCCGCCGGCTGGACGCCCTATGCCGCCGACTACACCCGGTATCTGCCGGCCACCGTGTCGACGGCGCGCACCGGGCTGTTCGCCTCACTGGGGCTGTTCCTGTCGTGCACGATCCTCGAGATCGTCGGCGCCGCATCGGTGACCATCGGCCCGGCGCTGTCCGACAATCCGACCGAAGCGTTCACCAGCGAGCTGGCCTCGCCACTGGCCAAGGCCACCCTGCTGGCCATCGCGGTGGGTGCAATAGCGGCAAATGCGATCAATATCTATTCCGGCGCAATGGCTTTCGTCACCATCGGGGTCAAGCTGCCGCACCATATCGCCCGCGCTCTGGTCACGGTGTTCTTCGGCGTCGCGGGCTTCTGCATCGCATGGTGGGCGCTGGCCGACGCCGCCGCGAGCTACGAGGCCTTCCTGCTGATCATCGCGTACTGGATCGGACCCTGGCTGGGCGTGGTGTTCGCCGACCAGTACCTACGCCGGGGCCAGCCCATCGCCGCATTCCTCTACGACCGCAGCTACGCGAACTGGGGCGGATTCGCGTCGTTCGGCCTCGGCCTGGTGGTGTCGGTGTTGCTGTTCTCCAACCAGGAGAAGTTCGTCGGCTACATCGCCAGAGCGGTACCCCAGCTCGGCGACATCACCTTCTTCGTAGGCTTCCTGATCGCCGGGGCAAGCTATCTTGTGCTATGCCGATCGAAGATCACCGCCGAACGCACCGCGGTATGACGCCGGAAGCGATGCTCGACGTCGCCTACGACGAGGCCCGAAAGGGATTGGCGGAAGGCGGAATTCCGATCGGGGCGGCGTTGTTCAGTGCCGACGGGGAGTTGCTGGGCAGCGGCCACAATATGCGTGTGCAGCTCGACGATCCGTCGATCCACGGGGAGACTTCGGCGTTTCGCAACGCCGGCCGCCAGACCGACTACCGCTCCACGATCATGGCCACCACGCTGTCGCCGTGCTGGTACTGCTGCGGTCTGGTCCGCCAGTTCAACATCGGGGCGCTGGTGATCGGCGACGCCCGGACCATCGTGTGGGGGCACCCGGAACTGGCCGAACTCGGCGTGAAGATCACCGTGCTCGACGACGACCGCTGCTTCGACATGCTCAATCAGTTCATCGCCGACAAACCGCATCTGTGGAACGAGGACATCGGAGTCGCCGAGTGATCGCCACGATCGACATCGCCCGCTGGTACGCCGGGGGAGAGCAGGCCGACGCCGTCGCCGCCGAACTCGACGCTGGGTTGCAGCAGGCCGGTTTCATCCTGGTGACCGGGCACGGCATCGATCCGGAGCTGGCCGCCGGCGTTCGGGCCGCGTCGCGAACGTTCTTCAGTCTGCCCGACGACGTCAAGCGCCGATACTCGGTGCCGGTCGGCGGCCACGGCTGGATCGCTCCGGGCGCTGAGGCCAATGCCTACGCCGAGGGCACGGAGACGCCGCCCGACCTCAAGGAGAGCTACAGCCTGGGCGCTGAAACGGCGGTCGGCGACCCCGAGGTCGACCGGATCTGGTTCGCGCCCAACGTCTGGCCCGCCGAGGTGGCCGAGCTGCAGCCGCTGGTCAACGAGTACACCGCGGCAGTGCACCAACTGGCCGACGACCTGCTGGCCCTGATGGCGCACGCGCTCGGGCTGGCGGAGAACCCCTTCGTCGCCCTGGCCGACAGGCCGACCTGGACGATGAACATCAACCACTACCCACCGGTCAGCGTGGTCGGCGAGCCCGAACCGGGCCAGTTCCGGATCGGCCCGCACACCGATTTCGGTACCGTGACGATCCTGGACCGGGAGCCCGGAGCTGGTGGGCTGCAAGTCTTTTCCGAAGCCGATGGATGGGAAGACGCGCCGTACGATCCCGCCGCGCTGACCATCAACATCGGCGACCTGCTCGAGTACTGGAGCGGGCGGCGTTGGCCGTCGGGTCGGCACCGGGTGCTGCCCCCGCAGCCGCATGCTCCCGAAGAGGATCTGATCTCGCTGATCTACTTCTACGAGGCCAACTATGACGCCCTCGTCACGCCACTGGAGCCGCCGGTCGGGCGGGTGCCCGGGCTGTCGCCGGTGACATCATCGGCGTTCATCAAGGAACGGCTGGACGCCATCACCGTTGGCTGACGTTTGGCCCGGAATCACGTCGAGATCGGCAATGTCACTCTCGCTCAACGTGATAGCGCCGGCAGCGGCATTCTCCTCGAGATGCCCGACGGACCCCGTGCCGGGTATCAGCAGAACGTTCGGCGCGTGGGCGAGCAGCCACGCCAGACCGATCTGAGCGGGCGTCACGCCACGTTCGGCGGCGATCCGAACCACTTCGGGGTTGTCGGCGACTTTCGGGAAACCGGCGAAGCCGGACCCGAGTGGAAAAAACGGAACCCACGCGATGTCGTTGTCCGCGCAGAACTGCAGGCAGTCTTCGTGGGTCCGGTCGAGCAGACTGTAGGCGTTTTGGACACATACGATCTCGGCGCCAACGGCCCGCTGCACTGTCTCCAACGCGACGTTGCTGATGCCGATCGCACCGATCTTGCCCTCGTCGCGCAGCGCGATCAGCTCGGCGAGCTGATCGTCGAGGTCCACGATCTGGTCACCGTCGGCGATCAGCCCGGGCCCGATATCGGCACGGCGTAGGTTCACCACGGGAATCTGGTCCAAGCCGAGACCATCGAGGTCGAGTTCGACGGAAGCGCGCAATTCGGCGGGCTTCTGCGCAAGCGCCAGTGGTACGTCGGCGTCTGGAACTGCCCGCGCCCCAACCTTGCTCACGATCACAAGGTCGTCGCGATACGGGGCGAGTGCGCGCCGGATTCGGCGGTTGACTTCCCCATCGCCATAGAACGAGGCGGTGTCGATGTGGTTGACGCCCAATTCGACTGCTCGGTGAAGCAACGACACGGCGTCGTCGATCGCGACGCTCTCGAGGCTCATGGCGCCGTACCCCACGCGGGCCACCGAGCGATCGCCGAGCGGGGCCGTGCCGCCGGGCGCTGATGTAGATGTCATGGCAATCCTGTCATGTCATAATCGGCAATGCGGAGGATCCTCCGCTTAATCAACCGTAACAAAACGGAGGAGCCTCCGCTATGGCGGAACGAGTGCGGGCCGACGCCCTGCGCAACCGCGAGCGCCTGCTTGAGGTCGCCACGGCGGCGTTCGCCTCCGGCGAGGACCAGGTCACGCTCGAGGCGATCGCTCGCAGGGCCGGGGTCGGAATCGGCACGCTGTACCGCCATTTCCCCAGCCGGGAGGCTCTCACGGAGGCGGTGTACCGCACCGAGTTGGCCGAGGTTGCAGCCGCGGCAACCCAGCTGGCGGACCAGCACCCGCCGGCGATCGCTCTGCGCCGATGGATGGACCGCTACGCCGAATTCGTCGCCACCAAGCGTGGAATGGCCGAGTCGCTCCGGGTGATGCTGGACTCCGGCGCTGTGCTGCGCTCGGACACCATGGCGAGCATCGTCGGGGCCGTCGACCTGCTGCTTGCGGCCGGGGTGGCCGAGGGCAGTCTGCGGGCCGATGTGCGCGCCGAAGACGTGGTGTCCAGCCTGTTGGGCATCTTCCTGACGAGCGGATCAAGCGAGCAGGCTCAGCGGATGCTGGACCTTCTCGCGGCTGGAGTGGCCGCCCGTTAGGGTTACGGCCATGCGTGTCTACCTCGGCTCTGACCATGCCGGATACGAACTCAAGCAAGCCATCATCGAGCACCTGAAAAACGGTGGTCACGAGCCGATCGACTGCGGCGCGTTCACCTACGACGCCGAGGACGACTACCCGGCGTTCTGCATCGCCGCAGCGACCAAGACGCTGGCCGACCCGGAGAGCCTGGGCATCGTGATCGGCGGGTCCGGCAACGGCGAGCAGATCGCGGCCAACAAGGTGCCCGGCATCCGCTGCGCGCTGGCGTGGAGTGTTGAGACCGCCTCGCTGGCCCGCGAGCACAACAATGCTCAGGTGATCGGCATCGGTGGCCGTATGCACCCGGTGGAGGATGCGCTGAGCTTCGTCGACGCGTTCATCAACACCCCGTGGTCAAAAGCCGAACGCCACCAACGCCGTATCGACATCCTCGACGAGTACGAGCGCACCCACGTCGCGCCCCCGGTGCCCGGCGCCCCGGCCTGACCCGTGCCGGAAGGGCACACCCTTCACCGGCTCGCGCGGCTGCACCAGCGCCGGTTCGCAGGCGCCCCGGCGGCCGTGTCGAGTCCGCAGGGCAGGTTCACCGATGCCTCGATCGTCGACGGCCGGGTGTTCACCCACGCCTCGGTCTGGGGCAAGCACCTGTTCCACCACTACGACGGCGGTCCGATCGTGCACGTCCACCTGGGGCTGTACGGCACCTTCACCGAGATGCCGGTGCCGATGCCGCTGCCGGTCGGTCAGGTGCGTATGCGGATCGTCGGCGATGAGTGGGGCACCGACCTGCGCGGTCCGACCGCATGCGAGGTGCTCGACGAGGCGCAGGTTGCGGCCATCGTGGCCCGGCTCGGGCCCGACCCGCTGCGCCGGGATGCCGACCCCGCGCTTCCGTGGGCCCGAATCTCCAAGTCCCGCAAGACCATCGGCGCCCTACTGATGGACCAGAGCGTGATCGCCGGAGTGGGCAACGTCTACCGCAGCGAATTGCTCTTCCGGCATCACCTCGACCCGTACCGGCTGGGCCGGGACGTCTCCGAGGCCGAGTTCGCCGACGCCTGGACCGACCTGGTCGAGTTGATGAAGGTCGGCGTTCGGCGAGGCAAGATCGTGGTGGTGCGGCCCGAACACGATCACGGTGCGCCGTCGTACGCCCCGAACCGTCCGCGCACCTACGTCTACCGGCGCGCCGGTGAGCCCTGCCGGGTGTGCGCGACCCCGATCCGGACCGCCGAATTGGAAGGCCGCAACGTGTTTTGGTGCCCGACCTGCCAGGTGTGATCAGCGCCGCCGGACGGCACCCGCGAGAATGCTTGTATGGAACTGATTCTCGTCGTCGTCGGCGCCATCGTCGTCGCGGCGATCGCCAAGAACCGTGGCTTGGAACCTGCCCTGATGATCGTCGTTGTTGGCATCGCCGCGTCGTTCCTGCCGGGCTTTACCGCGCCTGAACTGGACTCCCATGTCCTGCTCTCGGTGGTCCTGCCGCCGCTGTTGTACTCCGCGGCGCTGGACTTCTCGTTTCCGGCGTTCATGCGCAACATCAAGCCGATCCTCGGCCTCGGGGTGGGCCTGGTCGTGGTCACCGCGTTTGCGGTGGCCGCGGTGTCCGCGTGGCTGGTCGTGGTGCCGTTGACGTTCGCGACCGCGCTGGTGCTCGGCGCCATCGTCGCGCCGCCAGACGCGGTCACCGCCGTCGCCGTCGGCCGCAAGCTGGGCCTGCCCAAGCGGGTGATGACGATCCTGACCGGGGAGAGCCTGATCAACGATGCCGCCGCGCTCGCGTTGTTCTCGATCGCCGTCGCCCAGGTCGCGGGCACCCACACCTTCATCGCCAACCCGCTGCTGCTGTTCGGCTACAGCGCGCTGCTCGGTCCGGTGGTGGGCGTCGCGCTCGGCTACGTGACCCTGTGGATTCGCGAACGCCTCAACAGCGCCAGCCTGGAGACGATCCAAGGCCTGGTGGTGCCGTTCGCCGCCTACATCACCGCCGAGCGATTCCACGCCTCCGGCGTGCTGGCCGTGGTGGCGGCCGGGTTCATCGTCGGCAGCGGCACCCTGAGCGCCGGCTACCAGACCAGGCTGCAGGAACGCTACGTCTGGCACTCGGTGGACGTGCTGCTGGAGGCGTTCGTCTTCGCCTACATCGGGCTGCATCTGCGCTTTGTCCTGGAGGATCTGCGCGATGCCCACGAATCGCTGGCGGAGGTCGGCATCGCGGCACTGGTGGTGCTGACGATCGTGCTCGTGATCCGTCCACTCTCGGTGTTCGTGATGTTCGGCCGCGGAGTGCTGTCCCGGCACGTCGACCGCAGGCTGAGTGTGCCGATTCCCGAGGGTGGCCGCGGCGCACTCGGCGTCCGCAAACCCGGCGAGCCAAAAGGTAAGTGGCGCTCCATGATCGACCACACTGCGTTGACGTGGCAGGAGAACGTCGTGGTGTCGTGGACCGGGATGCGTGGTGTGGTGACGTTGGCCGCCGCGGCCGGTATCCCGCCGACCGTGGCCAGCGGCGAGCCGTTCCCGGAACGGGCCACCATCCAGGCGATCGCGTTCGCGGTGGCGGTGGGCACACTGCTGCTGCAGGGATGGACGCTGCCGCCGCTGATCCGCCGTCTGCACCTGTCCTCGCGGGAGGACGACCGGATCTACGACCGCGAGGAGACCTACAAGACCGAGCACACCGTGCACATGGCCGCCGACGAGGTGCTGGCCCAGTTCGAGGCCGCGCCGCCGGCGGGCCTCGACCCGCACGTGCTGACCGACATCCGCAACTGGATCGCTCGCCATTCCAAGGATGCCGATGAGATGCCCGACCCCGAGGAGCACGATCTCCGCGCGGAGGTGTTCTCCACCCTGTACCGCAATGTGCTTGCCGCACAACGTGCTGCGCTGATCACCGAACGCGACGAGGGACGCATCGACGATGAGGCCGTTCGCGCGATGCTCGACAGGCTGGACTTGCAGGAGGCCAGCGTGACCGCCCGGATGGAGAGCCGGATCTAGTTTCCCGGGGCTAGAAGTCGCCGAACCCGCCGCCGAAGTCTCCGCCACCGAAGTCGCCGCCACCCCAGCCGCTGCTGTCGCCGAGGCCGCCGCCGTCCCAGCCGCCGCCGTCGCCGCCCCAGCCACCGCCGTCGCCGCCCCAGCCGCCATCCTGGCCACCGGCGTCCAGACCCTGGTCGAAACCCTGGCCGTAGCCCTGGTCGAAACCCGAACCGAATCCGTTCTCGAATCCCGAAGCGCCGTAGTCGACGCCGTGCATGCCGGAGAACAGTGCGTCGAACAACAGCACCGATCCGACACCCCACGCGCCGGCCACCAGGGCCGTCTTCCACCACGGCTCGGAGTACCAGCCCGCCGGCACCGGACGGCCCGCGACCTGACCGCCGGGGTAGTAGTTCGGGGTCCGCTGGCTCGGTGTGGGGGAGGCCTCGATCTCGCGGCCATCGAACTGCACTCTGCGGTCCTCGGTCACCGCGCCCGCGGCCTTCTGGCCGGACACTGTCTCCAGTTCGGGGCCTGGATCCATACCCATCGCGGTGCGGGCGGCGCGCACGTAGTACAGCCCTTCGATCGCGCTTTCCTTGGCCAGCATTGCCTGCTTGGCGGTGGTGGCCTGATCGATCTGAGAGGAGGCGGCGGTGAATCGCTCGGATGCGTCGGCCAGCGCTTGGGTGGCGGCCTCGTTGTTGCCGGACAGATTGAGCACCTGGCCGCCGAGGCGCTCGATCACCCGGCGAGCATCGGCCTTTGCGTCGGCCAGCGCAGCCGCGCTGCGATTGCCCGAGGCCCGCGACGAACTCACCACCGCCAGCACGATCACGCCGATGACGACCAGGATGAGCACGACCAGCACACCATTCATGGCGTCCACAGTACCGATCCTGTGAAAGTGCTCCGGAGAACGAGAATTAGCTCGTCAGAGCACGCCGAGGGTGCGGTACACCTCGTCGCTGAGCGCGGTACTGCGCGGATCGGCATTGCATTTGGTGGCGTCGAAATAGTTCATCACGTATGCGTAGCCGATGCGGTGCTCGAGGTCGACGAACCCGTAGGAGCCGCCCGAGCCGCCGTGGCCGAAGCTGCTCAGGTTCGGGCCTGCCACACCGCGTTGATTGAGCATGTAGCCCAGGCCCCAGCCGTGATCGGCGACCCGGGGCCCGAGCACGACGTCGGGATCAAAGCCGCCCTGCGAAACCCGCACCGCCTCCAGATGATCGCGGCTGAGCACCTTTTCCTGCGCGAGCCCGTTGTAGAACGTGGCCAGGCCGAGCGCCGACACATGGCCGTTTGTGCTCGGGAACTCACTGACACGCCATCGCTCGAGCTCGTGGGAGCCCAGCTCGTCATCGGGGACAAAGCCCATCGCGACGGCCATCCCGGCCATCGGATGCTCGGCGAGTGAGGTCGGATACCCCGGTGCCTGGCCATTGGCCAGGACATCGCGAATGTGGGGCTTGTTGATCATCTCCGCGCAACGGTGGTGTTCGGCGGTAGGCAGACCGATGTGGACGTCGATGCCCATCGGTTCGGCGATCTCGGTCCGCAGGTACTGGCCGATCGTGCGCCCGGTGACCCGGCGGACGACCTCGCCGAGAATGAACCCGAAGCTGACCATGTGGTAGCCCTGGGCTGTGCCCGGCGGCCACCACGGCTCGGCGGCGGCCAGGTCGGCGCACACCCGGTCCCAGTCGGTGGTGTCGCTCCAATGCATGCGGGTGCGAGGCCCGATCACCCCTGACCGGTGCCCGAGCACCGACGCGATCGTGATGTCCTGCTTGCCGTTCGACGCGAATTCGGGCCAGTACCGGGCAACCGGGGCGTGCAGGTCGAGCTCGCCGCGATCGGCGAGCAGGTGCACACATGTGCTTGTCAGCCCTTTGGTGCCGGAGAACACGCTGGCCAGCGTGTCTTGGCGCCACCGCTGGCGCCGGTGGGCATCGGCGTAGCCGCCCCACAGATTGACCACCAGGTCTCCGTCGACCCACACGGCGACCGCTGCGCCGACCTCATCACGAGAGGTGAAGTTCGCCTTGAAAGCATCGCGCACCGCGCCAAAACCCGCGGCGCACGCACCGCCGATGGGAATGTGGTCGCTCAACGCGCCTCCTGGCCGCCGGTTATCGCCTGAATCTACGGCGGTCAGGTTAGCCAGCAAAGTTGTGAGGACGATTGGAGCGGAATCGAAACCACCCTGTAATTAGCGCCGATGCCGGCGGATTTGTTCATGTGGATTTTCCGGGCGGTTTGGCGTTCTCGCAGGACCGTACGTCACGATCCTGATGTGGAGATTCCCGATACGGGCATTCCGCCGGCGCTTGCGGGCCGGATGACGATGGCCGAGCAGTACGAATGGCATCAGAGGTATCTGCGCGCGCGCCCGGTGTCGCGGCGCAACTTCCTGCGCGGGTCGGCGGCGGCGGCAGCCGTGGCGGCGCTGGGAGCCGCCCCGTTCGGGCGCCGCGCATACGCCCAGGACGCGCCGCTGGCGGTGGCCGGCCGGCGGGTCGGCTACGGCACCGACGCCGCGAGTCAGCTGCGGCTGGCCGGCCAGTTGTCGCGCAATCCAGGCGCCACCAAGGTTTTCCTCGACCACGGCCCGACGCCCGGGCTGGGTGCGACGGTAGAGGCCGAGGTGCGCAACCTGGTGACCCAGATCCCGGACAGCAGCGGCGGGGTGCTGTCGGCCGAGCAGTTCTACGTCCACGCGCCGGTGGACGGACTGCCCGGGCGTGCCCCGCACTTCTACCGATGGCGCACCGACGACGGGTTCGTCAGCGACGTGCGCTCAGCCGCGACCGCCATGCCCAGTGCGCGAGATGCGGTGGGCTGGTTCCGGTTCACCATGATGGGGGACCAGGGGACCGACGAGACACCGCTTGCCCCGCCCGGTCTCACCCGCGGCGACTACGACGACAGCTACTACAAATCCGACAACGATCCCACCGTGTCGCACACCGGCAATGTGCTGGACCAGATCGTGGCGGCGCGTCCCGACTTCCACGTGCTCGCCGGTGACATCGCCTATGCCGACCCGTCCGGAACGGGTAAGCCGCCGCAGTTCGTCCGAAAGGGCGAGCCGCCCAAGGGTTTCGACAAGTTCAACCCTTATGTCTGGGATGTGTATCTGAACTCCATCGAGGCCAGTGCCTCGACGACGCCGTGGATGTTCGCCACCGGCAACCACGACATGGAAGCCGCCTACCCGGTGCACGGCTACGGCGGCCACCTCGCACGGCTCGACTTCCCGGGCAACGGTCCGTCCGGGTGCCCGTCGGTCTACTCGTTCACCTATGGCAACGTCGCGGTGCTCTCGCTGGACGCCAACGATGTGAGCTATGAGATCACCGCCAACAAGGGTTATTCCGGCGGTGCTCAAAATAGTTGGGTGGAAAGGACGTTGGCGGCGCACCGGGCCGATCCCGACATCGATTTCATCGTCTGCTTCTTCCACCACTGTGCCTATTCGACCACCGAGGCGCACGCCAGCGACGGCGGTGTGCGGGCCGCGTGGGTGGGGCTGTTCGACCGCTACCAGGTGGACCTGGTGCTGCAGGGCCACAACCACGTGTTCGAACGGTCCGACCCGATCCGGGGTGGCGGCCCGACCCGGGCGGCCGAAGACAATGCGATCGTCTACCCGGAAACCGACGGCACCGTCTACTACACGGTGGGGTCAGCCGGACGGCCGCGGTACAACTTTCAGCCCGGCGAACCGGAGAGCTACCGCGGCAACGTGGCGCCCGACACGTTTGTCCCCAACAGCTATGTCTGGACGACCGACGGCCATAAGCAGACCGAAGCGGTCGGCTGGTCCAGGGTGCGCTTCCGCAACTACGCCTTCATCCTGGTCGATGTGCGACCCGGCAACCTGATGAGCGAGATGGACGTGACCGCCGTCGACGAGTACGGCCGCGAGTTCGACAAGCTGACCTACCGCCGGCAGGTTCAGAAGTAGTCGAAGTGGGTTGCGCCCAGCCGATCTGGAGTTCCGTAATCGATATACATCGGCCCGAGGTTCCATGGGATGCGACCCGTGTTCGGTTTGGTTCCGGTCTGCGTCACCTCGTCGTACAGGGCTGGGCTGTTCGTGCCGTTGACGACATAGGTGTACAGCAGGGTCTGGCCGTCGGCTGAGTACACCGAGACCTTGGTTCCAGGTTTGAGGTTTGTCCCGTCGCGAGCGTCTCCGGCGACAGAGAACGGTAGATTGCCGGTCTCCCCGCCGGAGTCGACGTTGATCCTGACGGTCGTCTTCGGCTGGTCGTTGATCTGTATCTGGACGTCACCGACCGGAGTGCCGGAGACCGACCCCTTGGACGGCAGTGGGTTGGGGCCGAACACGACCAGTCCCCATGGGCCGATCAGCTTCTCGTACATCAGCATTCCGTCTTTGGTCTCGCCCGGCAGCAGCGCGTTCAGAGTCGGCCCGGAACCGACATTGGCGCCGATTCCCAACGTGCCCGCCGTACCCTGGGGCGCGGTCCCGTAGTTGTCGAACGCGTTTTCCGAGTCGGCATCGACGATCCGGATATTGCCCGGTGCCGTGATCGCCCCGCCGCCAAAGTCGATTGTCGTGGAGTAGGTGTGATAGTTGTAGAACACCGAATTCTCATCGTCACCGTAGCCGCCGCTATCGGATCCGGTCGACGGCCCAAGGTCTTTCTGTCCCACATACTTTCGTAAGATCGTCAGACCGGACGACCCGGTGTCGAGCTGTATTGGCACGACGGGGCCGCCGTTGACCGAGATGTATACGATCTCCGCGGCGCCTTGCGTCCGCAACAGGTGCACCGAGTAGACCATGCCATTGGTCTTTGCCAGGCTGATGAGATCTCTGGCTTGCGTTGCGGCGGTAGGGGATCCGAGAATTCCCACCAGAGGAACGGTCGAGTCGGCGGCGTTCAGAGCGAGGCCCGCCGCGGTCGGCAGCATCATGGTCGCCAGTAGCGACAGCTGGGCGAGTTGGTGGACGACGGGAACGCCCGTGGTGTTGGCGACTGCTGCCTTCACGCCGTCCATCGAGTTCTGCCACGTGTTGAGCGCCCAGGCCGCTTCCGTCAAAAACATCTGTGGCACAACAGAAGCGGCGCCAGCGACGATGTTGCCGGTTCCCCATGTCTTTGCTTGCAGGACACTCTGGGTCTGGGCGATCTCCTGCAACGCCAACTTCACCGCGCTGCCGGGGACGACGACTCCGTTTCCAGGGAGGAAGGACTGATTGCCGTATCCAGGATTGTCCTGCGCGGCGGCCGAGGTGGTCGAGGTGGTCGAGTCGACGGTCGCGGTCGGCTTGGCGGTGCCAACACCGACGCTGCGCTGTGCTGCGGTCGCGGGGGCGGACGTCGACTTGCTGCTGGACGTGGTCGGAATGCGGTCGCCCGCCGGTGCCCCGGCGGTTCGGGGACGCAGATGCCCGGAGCCCGTTTTCGCTCCAGACGCGGAGGAGCTCGAATCACTCTTGGTCGCCGCGGTACCCGGGTGCCCGGTATCCGCGGACGCGACCGCGCTGCCGGCGGCCATCGCAGCACCGATGCCCAGAGTGACCGCGCCTGCGCCAAGCCAGGCGTACGGTTGGCGTGTTCGGTTGTGCTTCATCGCAATTCCCCACCTAGTTATTGGCCGTCATGGCCTGAGCGGCCTGACGAGCCCCCGAACCCGCCGAGACCACCGCCTTGACCCTTGCCCGGTTTTGCGTTCTGTGGTGTGGAGGCGGTCGCGTTGCCCCCGTTGCCGCCGTTTCCGCCGGTGCCTCCGAACAAGCCGCCGTACGCACCGCTTCCCGCGGTCCCGCCCGTTGCAGTGCCGGTTCCGTCGGTGGTCGCGTTGCCGCCGTTGCCGCCGCGGCCGCCGGTGCCGAGGATCAGGCCGCCCTGACCGCCGGGCGATGCGTTGCCGGCCGAGGCGTCACCATTGCCGGTCGCTGTCGCGTCGCCGCCGTTGCCGCCGCGCCCACCAGTCCCCAAGATCGTGGTCGGGCCGCCCACATTGTTTCCGCCGTTTCCGCCCTCGCCGCCCTTGGCCGAGCCGTTGCGTGAGGTGGCTTTACCCCCGTCACCACCGGGCCCGCCCGAGCCGATGACGGCGAAACCCGCCGCACCGCCGTGGCCGCCGGTGGCGGTGGCGGCATCGGTTGCCGTTGCGTCGCCACCGGCTCCGGCGCTCCCGCCGGAGCCGACTTTGGTGCCACCGCCCTGGCCGCCGACCCCGCCGTGTGCGCCCCGGTCAGAGTCGGTGCTCGTCGACTCGGCAGCGCCGCCACTTCCCCCCGCACCGCCATTGCCGACAGTGGAGGAGCCGCCCCCGCCACCGGCGCCACCAGATGACGATGACTGAGCGGCTCTGCCGCTGCCGCCGTCACCGCCCCTTCCCGCAGTTCCTTGGATGGTGTTGCCGCCGCTGCCGCCGTTGCCGCCCACCACACTCGCGCTCACGTCTGTACTGGTGGAGTCGGCCGTGCCCCCCGAGCCGCCTAAGCCTCCGTTGCCGTAGGTGGACGATCCACCGGTGCCGCCATTGCCGCCGAAAGAACCACCGTTCTGGGAGGTGGCATCGCCTCCACTGCCCCCGGTGCCCCCCGTGCTGAAGGACGAGGACCCTCCGACTCCGCCTGCCCCACCGCCGCCTTCGCCGCTCACGGAGTCTGCGGCGCCACCGGCGCCACCGGCGCCGGCGATACCGAAGGTTGCCTTACCGCCGGCGCCACCCGCGCCGCCGGTGGGTTGGCCGTCGAAACCGTCATGGGCGCTGCCGCCGTCGCCGCCGGCGCCGCCGTCACCGCTGAACCAGCCACCGTTTCCGCCTTTACCGCCGGCGCCACCCGTCTCGACGGTGACTGCCTGACCCCGGTTGTCATCGGCACCACCGCTGCCGCCATTGCCGCCATTGCCCAGCATCGCCCCGCCATTGCCACCGTTTCCGCCCTTGGTGGCCGCCGACGTGCGATTGCCGTCGGCGTCATAGACCGCGGGGGCGCCCGCACCGCCATCGCCACCGTTACCCAGAAACAGGCCGCCGTGTCCGCCGTTGCCGCCGGCCGTGGCGGCAGTGACGAGCGTGCCGTTCTCGTAGACGGCCTGCACTCCCGCGGCGCCGTCGCCACCGTTTCCGAAGAACAGGCCAGCGTTGCCGCCGCGCCCTCCGTTGGCCCCGTTACCGCCGTTACCCCACAGCAGGCCGCCGTTGCCACCATTGCACGCACTGCCGGTGCAGTCGGCCGGCGCGTCCAGCCCGTTGCCGATCAGCCATCCGCCCGGACCTACGATGGGCCGCATGGTGCCGGCCGCTGCTGCCAGCGCGAGCGGCGGGGAGACCGACGTTGCTGACGCCTTCGAGCTGTGCCTGAAGAGCCAGATGTCGTTGTCGGTGGGTGCGGCCGGAGCCTTTGGGATGAAGGCGAATTCGATCGAGGTCAGTTGCACCTCGGACTGCGCCGGTCTCGGTGGCGTGGCACCGATCACGGCAGCCATGCCGCCGGTCAGCGCAGCGCCGGCGACTACGGCCGGCGCGAGCGGAAGCAATTTCCGCAGTGGTATCCGACGATCCAGCGAGCCACGACCGGCCACGAATACCCCCAAGCGTCATCCGCACGATTGGCGTAAGAAGTTTGCCAGGGGCTCGCGAGATGCAAGGATTAAGTTAGGGCCGGTAAGTAGCCAAGTCAAGCATTGTGGGCAATCAATTTCGACGGCGCCACATGTCGTTCACCAGGGAAGGTGTGGCCCCTGCTGCGACTCCTGCAAACAGCGGGCGAGTCGCAGGCATGCTCGTGGCTGCTCACCAGATGTCGAAGTGCATGGCGCCCAGCCGATCTGGGGTGCCGTAGTCGATGTACATCGGCCCCTTCTGCCACGGGATGTTGCCCGTGTTCGGGAACGTGCCCTGCTCGACATTGCTGTCGTAGAGCTGCGGGCTGTTCGACGGGGTGGTCGCGGTCCCCGCTGTGACGGTGTAGCTGTACAGCAACGTCTGGCCGTCCGCCGTGTAGACCGAGATCTTTGTTCCCGACTTGAGGCTGTTGGTCTGCACATCTCGG
Source organism: Mycolicibacterium aromaticivorans JS19b1 = JCM 16368 (assembly GCF_000559085.1). Classification (NCBI taxonomy): domain Bacteria; kingdom Bacillati; phylum Actinomycetota; class Actinomycetes; order Mycobacteriales; family Mycobacteriaceae; genus Mycobacterium; species Mycolicibacterium aromaticivorans. The sequence continues at coordinate 4,439,034 of NZ_JALN02000001.1, forward strand.
GCAGAACCGACCACGTAGTACGGGAGGCTGCCGTATACGCCACCGGAATCGACGTTCCCCTTCAGCAGATACTTGTCTCCGTCGTCAACCTTCACCACGAAGTTGCCCACTGGGCCGCCATCAATCCTGCCCCGGGACGGAAGCGGATTCGGCCCGAACACCACGACACCCCAGGAGCCGATGATGTTCTGGTACATCATCACGCCGTCCTTGAGCTCACCGGGCAACAACGCGGGGACCGTGGGGCCGTCGCCCGTGTTGGCGCCAATGCCCAACGTTCCCACTGCGCCGATCGAGGCACTACCGTAGTTCTCATAGGCTGCTTCGTCGCTGGGGTCGACGACCTTGATATTGAACTTCGAGGTGGTCGCGCCGCCGCCGAAGTCCACCGCCGCGGAGTACTCGTTGTACTTGTAGTACACCGAGATGGCGTCGTTGCCGTAGCCGCCGATGCCCCAGCCGAGCGAGGGGCCGAGATCCTTCTGCCCGACGTACTTTTGGAGGATCGTCAGGCCGGAGGACCCTGTATCGAGTTGCACGGGCACGACTGGTCCGCCGTTGACCGAGATGTAGACGATCTGCTGTGAGGTGTTGACCGTGCGCATCAGGTGCGCGGAGTAGACCATGCTATTGGTCTTCTCCGCACCGATCTCCGCTGCGGCTTGCCGTGCAGCGCTGGCCGATCCGAAGATTCCCACCAGCGGAACGGACACCTGCGCCGCGTCGAGTGCCATGCCCGCGGCTGTCGGCAGCATCAAGGTCGCCAGCAACGACAGCTGGGCTAGCTCGTGGGCGACCGGAACGCCCACCGTTCTGGCCACTGATGCCTGAACGCCGCCGATCGAGTTCTGCCATGTGTTCAGCGCCCACGCGGCTTCGGCCAAGAACATTTGTGGCACAACGGAAGCCACTCCGGCTACCAGATTCCCCGTACCCCACGTCTGAGCCGTCAGTGATGTCTGGGTGTGGGCTATCTGCTGCAACGCGAACGTCACCGCACTGCCGGGGACGATGACTTCGTTTCCGGGTAGATACGACTGTTCGCCGTAACCGGGGGAGGGGGCTGCCTCCGCGGCGGGATCGGCTTGGGCAGTGGCACTGTCGCGCTGGGACTTGGCGGCTGCCGGTTGCGACGAAACAGTCACTGCTCCAACGGTTTTAGAGCCTGTACTGCCGGCCTGGGGACGGCTGGGTGGCCTCTTGCGGCCGGCCGTGGGCGCAGTGTCGGCGCGGGGGCGCTGGTGTGCCACCCGGGGCCCGGCTTTGCCACCGGAGTCGGATGCGCTCGACGAAGTGCCTCCGGAAGACGCGCTCGCCGCGGTGTCGGCGGACGCGACCGCGCTACCGGCCGCCAGGGCCGCTCCGATACCCACCGTGACCGCGCCCGCGCCGAGCCAGGCATACGGCTGCCGTGTCCGTGTCATCGCTTTCCCCCGAGACGTCACTGCGCGCTTTTTCCGTTGGCTTTTCCGTTGTGGCCGCTCTGACCTGCCTTGCCGCCGTTGCCTGCGGCGCCCCCGTTCGCACCTTTACCGCCGCGGGCGTTGCCGTCGGTCGGGGCAGTCGCGTCGCCGCCGGCGCCACCGGTGCCGCCGGTGCCGCCGAAGATTCCGCCGTAACCGCCCTCGCCACCGCCACCGCCGGTGGCGATCTTGGTGGGATCCTCAGTGGTCGCCTTGCCGCCGGTGCCGCCGCGGCCCCCGGAACCCATGATCAGCGCGCCTTGACCGCCGGGCCCGGCGACGCCGCCCTTGGCGTTTCCGTTTGTGCTGGTCGCGTTCCCGCCGTTGCCGCCGCTGCCGCCGGTGCCCAGCACTGTTGTCGGGCCGGTCGGGTTGTTGCCGCCGGCACCGCCGTTGCCGCCGACCGCATCGCCATAGGTGGTGCTGGATTTACCCCCGCTGCCGCCGTAACCACCTGTGCCGGTGATCGCCAGGCCGCCGGTACCGCCCCGACCGCCCGTCGCCCTGGTGTAGTTGGTTCCCGTCGCCTCGCCGCCGTCGCCTGCGCCGCCGCCGGTGCCCAGCCGGGTGTTCCCGCCGTTGCCGCCGTTGCCTCCGGTGGCGTAACTGAAGGGCTGCGGATCATAAGGACTGTTCGTGTCGGGGGGCTGGACGAAAAGGTTGTTGGAGCTTGCGGCGCCACCGTCGCCCCCGCTGCCGCCGGTACCCGCGGTGGACGATCCGCCGGCACCTCCGTTGCCACCCGTGGACACGCCTTGGTCGGCCGTGCTGTTGCCGCCGGCGCCACCTCTGCCCGCCGTGCCGAGCGTGGTGGTTCCGCCGTTACCGCCGTTACCGGCCTTGCTGAGCGCCTGGTACTTGGTGGCCGTGGAGTCCGCGTTGCCACCGGATCCACCCGTGCCCCCGATACCGACGCTTGACGAGCCACCCGCACCGCCGTTGCCGCCCAACGCGGTCCACGTTCGGGAGGTGCCGTTACCGCCACTGCCGCCGTCGCCGCCGCCGCTCAGCCATGAGGATCCGCCGGCGCCGCCCGCGCCGGCATAGCTGATCTCGTTGTCGGACTTGGCATTTCCGCCAGTTCCGCCGCTACCGCCGGGGCCGAAGATGCCGCGGCCGCCTGCGCCGGCCTTGCCGCCGTTGCCATTGGCGTTCACAGCCTCGCCGGCACCGCCTGCGCCGCCGGCCCCGCCCGCGTTCAGGGAGCCGCCACCGGCGCCGCCGGCGCCGCCGGTTCCTGCGGCGTTGACGCCCGTGCCGCTACCGCCGTCGCCGCCGCGGCCACCGACACCGAAGGTCGCGTGGCCGCCGGCCCCACCTTTTCCGCCGGTGGCAAACCCGGAGGAGGTATCGGAGGCGTCGCCGCCCCGGCCGCCGTTGCCGCCGTTGCCGAAGATGGCGCCCCCCGCGCCGCCGTTGCCGCCGGCCGCACCCGTCTCGCTGACGGCGTAGCCGGTGTTGACGTCTTGACCGCCGCCACCGCCGTTGCCGCCGTTGCCGAAGAGTGCGCCGCCCGCGCCGCCGTTGCCGCCGGCAGTCGCTGCGTACTTGAGGTTCCCATTGGTGTCGTAGAACGACGCCGCACCGTCGCCACCGTCGCCGCCGTTACCGCCGAAGAGGCCGCCCCGGCCACCGTTGCCGCCGACTGTCGGTGCGGCCAGCGGGTTTCCGCCGTCGTCGGCCGCTCCGTCGCCGCTGCCGCCGTCACCGCCGTTGCCGAAGAACAGCCCTGCGCTGCCGCCATTGCCACCGTGCATGCCGTTGCCGCCGTTGCCCCACAGCAGGCCGCCGTTGCCACCATTGCAGGCTGCGCCCGTGCAGTCATACGGCGCGTCGATACCGTTTCCGATCAGCCACCCACCCGGACCGACGATGGGCCGGATGTTCGGTTTGGCAGGGGCGGTGATCGTGGCGCCGGCCGTCGAGGATGCATTCGAGTTGTGGTCGAGCAACCACAATTGGTCGTCAGAGGCGTTCGCGGGGCTCTGCGGTGCTAAGACGAACTCAGTCGACATCAAGGCCACGGCGGGGTGCGAGGCCTCGGTCGAGGGGGAACTGAGTGCGACGGCGAGGCCGCCGGTTAACGCTGTCCCAGCAAGGACTGAATAGGTCGCGACAGGCAGAACCAATTTTCGACATTGCGCAGAGCGGCGTTCGGCCACGCTAAATCCCCCCGTGTATGCAATCTTCGCTGAAACCGTCAGAATTTGCTGACAGCTCACAGACGCAAACGTAAGTTAGTTTAGGTAAAGAGCGGAGTCAAGGGTTTGGCCGGTCGCGTCGGCCTGCGCAGGCGATCGCGATCACCGACCGTGCGCGGGAGCTCCGACTGGTGATCGATCGCCGGCGGTTGGTCTCGCTACCGCCAAATGCTTTGGCAGTCAATACTATTAGGCGAACGCCGGCTCCTTCGCCATGACTTCCTTGGCCGCGCGTTCTCCGGAGCGCACCGCACCGTCCACCCAGCCGTGCATGACTCCGGATGTCTCGGTGCCCGCCCAGTGGATTCGGCCGCAGGGCTCGGTGATCGCCGGCCCGAATTCGGTGAGCACACCTGGCGGGCAATGACTGAGCATTCCTCCGCCGGAATATCGTTCGACGCTCCAGTCCTGGTCGAGGTAGGCCACCGGGGTGGCGGCCCGTTGACCGAAGCGCTCCACCAGCTGGGCCAGCACATCCTTCTTGCGTGCGTCCGGATCCATCTTTGAATACCGGCGGCCCTCGGGGCCTTCGGTGATCACACACATCACCCCGGGCCGCGGCGCGTCGGTGGAGGCGTCGATGGTCAGCGTCGCCAGCGTTCCGGGTGCGAAAGTCTGGCCCGTCAGCCCGTCTTGTCGCCAGAACGGCTCGTCGTACACGATGTTGATCTTCACGACGGCACCACTTGGGATGCGCTGATGCAGGAAGGCCCGGTCCACCGGAAGCATCGGCTCGTAGCAGATGTGGCTGGCGATCGCGATCGGTACCGCCACGATCACCCGGTGCGCCCGCACGCTCCTGCCGTCGGCCTCGACAGTGACACCGTCGCCGTCCTGAATGATCCGCCGCACAGGCTGATTCAGATGCAGCGAGCCCCCGAGCGCGGCGGCCATTTTGCCGGACACCGCCCCCATGCCGCCGACGATGCGGGAATCCTGCGACCCGTCCTTGATGCCGAGCACGAACGATGGGCCGCCGCCGGACGCCAGCTGGCGGAGCACGAACAACATCGACGTCTCCGACGCTGCCGATGTGTACAGGCCGGCAATCGCCGCTTCAAGCAAGGCGTGTGCGGGCTTGGAGAGGGTGCGGTCGATGAGCCAGGACGCGTAGGTGATGCGGTCGAGCTTGTCGGCGTTCTTGGCTTCCCACGGCGCCTCGAGGGGGATCGTCTTGCACAGCCGGGTCAGGTCCAGGAAAACCGCGCCCATGTTGAGCGCCGCCCAGGGACTCATCGTCAACGGGATGGTCCCCTCATAGCGATAGTGCTTGCCGTCGACGAGCATCATCGCTTCGCCATCGGTGTACTGCTTGTAGCTGCCGACGCCAAATTCCTTCATCAACCCGTAGATGGCATCTTGGCCCGGTCCTATCCAGGCGCCGCCCCGGTCGATCCAGATACCGTCCGGGCCCTCGACGGTGAAGGTGCGACCGCCGACGCGATCACGGGCTTCCAACAGGGCCACCGATCGGCCCGCCTGTCTGAGTCGCAAGGCAGCAGTCAGCCCGGCAAAGCCTGCGCCGACCACGCAGAAATCCACATCGGCCATGGCTCATGGTGCGCTTCGCTGTATACATCCGGTGAGCGTTTGGCAAAGTATTGACCTGCCCGCCGCACGGTCCCCCGGGAGGACGATGAGCATCGACGAATCGGTACGAACCGCCGTGGTGTTCGTGCACGGTTTGCTCGAACGCCGACCAATGGATGTCCTCGACTTATTGGCGAAGACGGCGTTGACGCCGGACGGCGACCGATGGGAGTACACCCCGCAGCCGATGGAGATCACGGACTCGTACGAGGCGCGCCGCTACGCCGCGCCGTCGGGCGTCGATCTCTATGAGTACGACTGGTCGTTCCTGATGGTGAACGGCCGGTATGCGGGCTTCATCCCCGCCCTGGCGCGGGTGTTGATACGTCGCCCCCGTCACGTGCCCGACGAGTTGTTCGGCATCTGGCGTGTGGTCGTTCTGACCGTGCTCATCCCGCTGGCCGTCATCGTCGCGCTGTTCGTCGTCGGTGGCTATTTCCTGCATACCGGGGTGGCCGGCTGGATCATCGGCGTCGCCACCAGCGTAGTGGTCCTGACTGTCGCGGTGGCCGTGTTCCGCCTTCTCCCACGAGCGTTGACCCGCAGCTTCTTGACCACGGGCTTCGTCAACGTCGCGCGCTACTTCGACATAGCACCGGAATCGCACGCCGCGAGGCGCGCGATCCGCGGCGGGCTCGTTGACCTGTTGTACACGCTGCAGCAGGGGCATTATGCGCGGGTGGTCGTGGTAGGGCACGGCATCGGCGGTTACATCGCCTATGACGCCCTCACCACGTTGTGGGCCGAGATGCACGAGCTGCGGGCCGCTTCAGGTCCGGCGCCGAGCCGGTCGACGGAGGCTGACGACTCGACCGAGGACTTCCAACGCCAGCAATTCTGCCGCTGGCAGGACCTCCGGAGGCTGGGAAACCCATGGCGGATAACTGATTTCGTGACCGTCGGCACGCCGATGGCGTTAGCCGACGTGTTCGTGGCCAGGCCGCCGATCCTCAGCGGCTGCGGTCGCGTCGACGGGCGGCGCGCACTGTTCGGCTCGTTGATCCGCCGGGGTGTGGTGTGTAGTTGTCCGCCGCTGGACCATGATTCCGGGGAGTCGACGACGTTGGGTGGCCTGTCGCCGTTCGCAGTGACCCGCTGGACGAACATCTGGTTCCCGGTGCGGCGGGGCGCGATTCGCGGCGACTGGTTCGCCGGGGCGCTGGCGCCGTTGTTCGGAACAGGCGTCCGCGATATCGCCGTCAGCGGCAGTCTCCCCGAACGGCTGACCCCCGGGCTCGCGCACACCCGGTATTTCAAGTATCCCGAGAAGGACGCTGACGGTGACTTGGCGTTCGAGCTTCGGAAAGCCCTTGCCCTCGAGGATCATTCGGGACTGGATGTGTCTGTCGGCGCGCCCGACCCCGATCCCGCGACCGTCGGCCGGCTGGTGTACCGGTCATGGCAACGCAGTATGTGATACCAGGTGTTGGCTCCGCCCATCGAGCCTGGGCCCCGTAGCCCGCGCTACGAGGAGCGGTTGCCGCGCTTGCTGCCGCCCTTGCCGGCCGCCGCTGCGGCCGACGCCGTCGGCTTCTTGGCGCCGCGGACTTTTGCAGCCCCCGGGCCAGGAGCCGTCCGGCCGCTCGACGCAATGGAGCGCCCGGTGCCGCTGGTGGCCCGTGCGGGTGTCGCGACGCGGCCGGCCGCCTTGATCTGCGCCTGCGCCGAGGAGGAGGCGCTGCAACTCTGGCCGGCGAAACACACCGGGAACTTCGGCACTCTCGGGACCTGGAACACCCTCAGCACCGGATTGACGAGGTCGGCGAAGCCGTTCCAGGCGTAGGCGGTCGCCGCGAATGCCACGACAAGGCCGCTGAGCCCGATGGCCGCAAGACCGGGGCCCGCACCGAGACCGAGACTGTTGAGGTACTCCAGGATCGAGGCCGCGAAGGCGAGGAAGTCCGGGGGCGCGGTGGTGCTGTTGGCGGCCTGGCTCGACGATGTCGAGCGGGGCGCCGCCGTCGCGACGACGGCGCTGACGGCGGTCACATCGACGGACGCCAACGCGACCGGATGCACTTCATTGCGCGGGATCGAGGCATTCGGCGGCACTGTCACCAGACCTAGGGCAACGATTGCGGCGGCGGCTGCCGCGGCATACGGACGGACAACCCTGCTCTGGAGTTCTGGGCGCATCATCACCTTTGGTCGTCGGCCCCCTACGGCGAATCGATCATGACACCGGCGCATCCGCCCTGAGTCGATTTCCCGAACAATATTTGCGCGCCCGTCAGTCCCGTTTGGGCGCTCAGCGAAGTGGACATGATGGGACGGTGAAACTGCTTCCGACCCCCGACGTGGCGCTGGCCGACTCCGACGTCGAAGACGCACTGGGCCGGGCCGTCGCGGTCATCAATCCGCTGCTCGATGTGTTGTGGTGGACCGACCCGCTCGGAATCAAGCGCCAAGACCCGCCGAACGTCGTCTCCCGGGTCCTCAATGCGGCCGATGTGCCCGGCACCTTGGCCTGGGACGATCTGGACACCGATGACCGGATCGCGTGGTGGGTGTGGCGGGTCGGGGCGCTGAACACCGTCGTGGTGGCGGTGCCCGGGCTGCTGGGAGTCATCGGACGACGACTGCCGATCCAGGACCTCCTCGGCTTCGCCAACCAAGCCATCGTGCTGTGTGCCGTGGCCCGCGAACTGGGTGTCACCGACTACCGGCGCCAGACCCGGATGCTCGCCTCGGTGCTGTGCGAGCGGGATCTGGCGGTCGTGGTGCACGACCCGGACCGGGCCTCGGCGATGGCGATCCCGTTCACCCCGCAGGGCATCGCCTCGGCGGTCTGGAAATTGGTCGGAGTCCTCGACGCCGTCGGCGACGAGCTCGGGAAGCGGCCGCACCCGCGTGCGCCGTTCCGGTATGTGGCCATGCTGCCCGGGCTGGGCGCGGTGGCCTCGTACCTCGGCGAAATCGGTGCCCTGTCCCGGGCCGCGAAGCGGGGGCGGAAGTGGGTTGACCAGCAAAAACCGCCCAGATAGGGCGGTTCGGTGGAGCGGGCGACGGGAATCGAACCCGCGTAATCAGTTTGGAAGACTGAGGCTCTACCATTGAGCTACGCCCGCGTGTTTGCGCGAGCCCAAATGTACCGGTCGACCTGATCAAATCCGAATCGGCCCACCTGGAAGCGCGTCGCCGAGGTCGATTGCCGCTGAGCAGGCATCGGGCCGTAGGATTCGGGCGCAAGAAATACAGCACCGGGGTGTAGCGCAGCTTGGTAGCGCATCCGCTTTGGGAGCGGAAGGCCGCAGGTTCAAATCCTGTCACCCCGACACGCCCAACGAAGTCCCGCAACGAGAACAAGACTGAACCGAGGAGTACCGCCGTGAAGAGCACCGTCGAGAAGTTGAGCCCGACCCGGGTTCGCATCAATGTGGAGGTGCCCTTCACGGAATTGCAGCCCGACTTCGACCGGGCCTACAAGGAGCTCGCCAAGCAGGTCCGGCTGCCCGGCTTCCGCCCCGGCAAGGCGCCGGCCAAGCTGCTCGAGGCCCGTATCGGCCGCGGTGCGGTGCTGGAGCAGGTCGTCAACGACGCGCTGCCCAGCCGCTACAGCGAAGCCATCACCGCCACTGAGGTGACGCCGCTGGGTCAACCCGAGATCGAGGTGACCAAGATCGAGGACGGCGAGGAACTGGTGTTCACCGCCGAGGTCGACGTGCGGCCCGAGATCGAACTGCCCGATCTGAGCGCGCTCACCATCGAGGTCGAGGCGATCGAGATCAACGACGAGGAAGTCGACGCCGAACTGGAATCGCTGCGCGCCCGCTTCGGCACCCTCAAGGGCGTCGAGCGGCCAGCCCAGACCGGCGACTTCGTGTCGATCGATCTGTCGGCGACCGTCAACGGCGAAGAGCTTCCCGACGCCGCCACTGAAGGCCTCTCCCACGAGGTGGGCTCCGGTCAGCTGATCGACGGTCTCGACGACGCCATCGTCGGGCTGTCCGAGGGGGAGTCGAAGGTCTTCACCACCAAGCTCGCCGCCGGCGAGCACGCCGGCGCCGACGCCGAGGTCACCGTCACCGTCAAGTCGATCAAGGAGCGCGAGCTTCCCGAGGCCGACGACGAGTTCGCCCAGCTGGCAAGTGAATTCGACACCATCGACGAGCTGCGCGAGAACCTCGTGGAGCAGGTCAAGCGCGTCAAGCGCATCCAGCAGGCCGAGAAGATCCGCGACAACGCCCTCGAGTTGCTCCTGGAGAAAACCGAGGTCCCGTTGCCCGAGGCCATCGTGCAGGCCCAGGTCGACCAGACCGTGCACAACGCGATCCACGGGCTCGACCATGACGAGGACAAGTTCGCGGAGACGCTCGAAGCCGAGGGCAGCTCGCGCGAGAAGTTCGACGCCGAAACCCGCGAGGCCGCGGAGAAGGCCGTCAAGACGCAGCTGCTGATGGACGCGATCGCCGACGACCTCGACATCCAGGTCGGTCAGAACGATCTGACCGAGCGGCTGGTGCTGATGTCGCGGCAGTACGGCATCGAGCCGGCGCAGCTGCTACAGATCCTGCAGCAGAACAACCAGCTGCCTGCGATGTTCGCCGACGTGCGCCGTGGCCTGACGGTCGCCGCGGTGGTCGAGGCGGCCACCGTCACCGACAGCGAGGGCAACGTCGTCGACACCGCCGAGTTCTTCGGCCCGCCGGCCGGAGCCGAAGACGACGAAGTGGTGGCCGACGCCGACGACGTCAACGTCGACGAGGTCGCCGAAGACGCCGAGGCCATCGAAAACGACGTTGAGCAGGAAGCCGAGAAGTCCGAATAACGCCGACAGCGAAAGCGCACTCTCCCGGGAGTGCGCTCCGCTGTGGGTTCGTTAGGGTCGGGTAGAACCAAGTCCGTAGAAAGCAGGTATCAAGTCGTGACTCATATGCGTTCGGGCGCGCCAGGGCTGAACCTCACTGACTCGGTGTACGAGCGATTGCTCGCCGAGCGCATCATCTTCCTGGGGTCCCAGGTGGATGACGACATCGCCAACCGGTTGTGCGCGCAGATCCTTCTGTTGGCTGCCGAGGATCCGACCAAGGACATCAACCTCTACATCAACTCACCGGGCGGCTCGATCAGCGCAGGCATGGCGATCTACGACACGATGGTGCTCGCGCCGTGCGACGTCGCCACCTACGCGATGGGCATGGCCGCGTCGATGGGTGAGTTCCTCCTCGCGGCGGGCACCAAGGGCAAGCGCTACGCGCTGCCGCACGCCCGCATCCTGATGCACCAGCCGCTGGGCGGGATCACCGGCGGTGCGGCCGACATCGCCATCCAGGCTGAGCAGTTCGCGCTCATCAAGAGGGAGATGTTCCGGCTCAACGCCGAGTTCACCGGCCAGACCATCGAGCGCATCGAGGCCGACTCCGACCGTGACCGCTGGTTCACGGCTCAGGAAGCGCTGGAGTACGGCTTCGTCGACCACATCATCACCCACGCGAACTTCAACGGAGCGACCAATGCCTGATTACACTGACGCGCGGCTCACGCCGCAGGGCCGCTACATCCTGCCGTCGTTCGTCGAGCACTCCAGCTGGGGCGTGAAGGAATCCAACCCCTATAACAAGCTGTTCGAGGAACGCATCATCTTCCTGGGTGTCCAGGTCGACGACGCGTCGGCCAACGACATCATGGCTCAGCTGCTGGTCCTGGAGTCGCTTGATCCCGACCGCGACATCACCATGTACATCAACTCACCGGGTGGCTCGTTCACCTCGCTGATGGCGATCTACGACACCATGCAGTACGTGCGTGCCGACATCCAGACGGTGTGCCTCGGGCAGGCCGCCTCGGCTGCCGCGGTGCTGCTGGCCGCGGGCACCCCGGGCAAGCGCCTCGCGCTACCCAACGCCCGGGTGCTGATCCACCAGCCGTCGCTCGGCGGTGTCATCCAGGGCCAGTTCTCCGACCTGGAGATCCAGGCCGCAGAGATCGAGCGCATGCGGACCCTGATGGAGGAGACGCTGGCCCGACACACCGGCAAGGATCCGGCAGTGATCCGCAAGGACACCGACCGCGACAAGATCCTCACCGCGGCCGACGCCAAGGAGTACGGGATCATCGACACGGTCTTGGAGTACCGGAAGCTCTCGGCTCAGAACGCTTGATGACGGTGCCTGCCGGGGCCTCCTAGCGGCATCCGATGTTCGCGCCCGCCGCGGCCCACCGGGTCGCGGCGTTCGCGTCGAGGCCGCAGTTCGGTTCGGGTTCGCGCTCGGCGGAGCCGGCTCAGCGACCACCCGCCTCCGCAAGCTCGGCCGGTATCGTGGAGATCGGCGAACACCAGGACGAAACACCACGGTCGGCGCAGCTCAACGCCTCTCGGTTTGGTAACAGCGGCGACACGCCAAAACGTTCCGAGGCGACGAGAGCGGTGTCAGGGGATATGTTCACCATCACGCACGAATACCACTGACGCGATTCGTCTTTATCTGTCGCACCGCGGCAGAGCAAGCGGGTAGCGTCGGGACAGAGCCCAACGCGGACTTGATAGCAACGATCGAAGACCCGGCGAAGGAAAGTAGGACCCCACCACCATGGCGCGTATCGGAGACGGCGGTGACCTGCTGAAGTGCTCGTTCTGCGGTAAGAGTCAGAAGCAGGTGAAGAAGCTCATCGCGGGTCCGGGTGTCTACATCTGCGACGAGTGCATCGACCTCTGCAACGAGATCATCGAAGAGGAGTTGGCCGACGCCGACGACGTCAAACTCGATGAGCTGCCCAAGCCGGCCGAGATCCGCGAGTTCCTGGAGAGCTACGTCATCGGTCAGGACACCGCCAAGCGCACCCTGGCTGTCGCGGTCTACAACCATTACAAGCGCATCCAGGCGGGCGAGAAGCATCGTGACTCCCGCTCCGAGCCGGTGGAGTTGGCCAAGTCCAACATCTTGATGCTCGGCCCGACCGGCTGCGGCAAGACCTACCTGGCGCAGACGCTGGCCAAGATGCTCAACGTGCCGTTCGCGATCGCCGACGCCACCGCGCTGACCGAGGCCGGGTATGTGGGCGAGGACGTCGAGAACATTCTGCTCAAACTGATCCAGGCCGCCGACTATGACGTGAAGCGCGCCGAGACCGGCATCATCTACATCGATGAGGTCGACAAGATCGCCCGCAAGAGCGAGAACCCGTCGATCACGCGCGACGTGTCTGGCGAGGGTGTGCAGCAGGCGCTGCTGAAGATCCTCGAGGGTACGCAGGCATCGGTTCCCCCGCAGGGCGGCCGTAAGCATCCGCACCAGGAGTTCATCCAGATCGACACCACCAACGTGCTGTTCATCGTCGCGGGTGCCTTCGCCGGGCTGGAGAAGATCGTCTCCGACCGTGTCGGCAAGCGCGGTCTGGGCTTCGGTGCCGAGGTGAAGTCCAAGGCTGAGATCGACACCCAGGACCACTTCGCCGAGGTGATGCCCGAGGACCTGATCAAGTTCGGGCTGATCCCGGAGTTCATCGGTCGTCTGCCGGTGGTGGCCTCGGTGACCAACCTGGACAAGGAATCCTTGGTGCAGATCCTGTCCCAGCCGAAGAACGCCTTGGTCAAGCAGTACACCCGGTTGTTCGAGATGGACGGTGTCGAGCTCGAATTCGCCAACGACGCCCTCGACGCCATCGCCGATCAGGCGATCCATCGCGGTACCGGTGCCCGCGGTCTGCGCGCGATCATGGAAGAAGTCCTGCTGCCGGTGATGTACGACATCCCCAGCCGCGACGACGTCGCCAAGGTCGTGGTGACCAAGGAGACCGTCCAGGACAACGTCCTGCCGACGATCGTGCCGCGCAAGCCTGCGCGCCCCGAGCGCCGCGACAAGTCCGCCTAGGCGTCGTACCGTCTCTACGTGAAGAGACTCCGCCACCGATCCGCGGTGGCCGCGGTAGCCGTCATTGTTGGCATGCTGGGTATCACCACGGCGTGTAGCCCCAACGAGAAGCCTGCGCCGAGCACCAGTACGACGACGACCACCACCACCCCGCCGGTAAGCACCAGCGTGCCTGCGCCGCCCTCGCCGACGGAAAAGGGCTCGGACGGTGGCGGACCCAACAGCTTCTCGCCGACGGTCAAGGCCCCGCCGCCGCCGACGGCGATTCCCGGGAACAACTGACGCCGGTCAGTGACGGATGCGGTCGGCCCGACTGTAGATGTTCATCGACTCCCCACGCAGGAACGCGACCAGCGTCAGACCCGACTGGGTGGCGAGGTCGACTGCCAGTGAGGACGGCGCGGACACCGCGGCCAGCACCGGGATGCCGGCCATCACCGCCTTCTGGGTCAGCTCGAAAGACGCTCGGCCGCTGACCAGCAGCACCGCGCCGCTGAGCGGGACGTGATTGGCTTCCAGCGCCCACCCGATGACCTTGTCGACGGCATTGTGGCGGCCGACGTCCTCGCGTACGGCGAGCAGCGCGCCGTCGGTCGTGAACAGCGCCGCGCCGTGCAGTCCGCCGGTGCTGGCGAAAACCTTTTGCGCCGAGCGTAGTTGGTCCGGCATCGCGGTCAGCACTGAAGCCTCGACCGTCGCCGGGTCGTCGCCGGGGGAGTGCTGGCTGGTGAGTCGCACCGCGTCGATCGAGGCCTTGCCGCACACCCCGCACGACGAGGTGGTGTAGAAGTTTCGGGTCACATCGACGTCGGGCATCGGTACGCCAGGGCGCAGCGTCACGTCGAGGACGTTGTAGGTGTTCACCCCGTCGGCCTCCGCGCCGCGGCAATACTGCACGGTGAGCACGTCGTCGCGCTGGGCGATGAGCCCCTCGGTCAGCAGAAAGCCCTGCGCCAGTTCGACGTCGGATCCCGGTGTGCGCATGGTGACCGTCAGCGGCGTCCCGTTCACCCGGATCTCCAGCGGCTCCTCGACCACCAGGGTCTCCGGGCGCTCGGTCGCGGTACCGTCGTAGAGGTGACTGGCCCGCCGGCGCGCGGTCACCCGGCCCATGCGGCGCCTTCCTCGGGGTCCTGGCCGCCCGGTTCCAGTCGGATGACGACCGCCTTCGACACCGGCGTATTCGACCGGGCGGCAACGTGATCCAGCGGTACCAGGGGGTTGGTCTCGGGGTAGTAGGCGGCGGCGTTACCGACGGGCGTGGAGTAGGGCACCACCAGAAAGTCCTTGGCGCGGCGCTCCTGCAACCGTCCCGCGCCGTCGGTGAACTCCGACACCAGGTCGACGCGGTCACCCTCGGCGAGGCCGAGGGACTCGATGTCGGCGGGGTTGACGAACACGACGCGACGCCCGCCCTTCACGCCGCGATAGCGGTCGTCCAGGCCGTAGATGGTGGTGTTGTACTGGTCGTGGCTGCGCAGCGTCTGCAGTACCAGTCGCCCCGACGGTACCGGCACCCACTGCATCGGGTTCACCGCGAAGTTCGCCTTGCCTGTCACGGTGGGGAACTCACGGGAATCCCGTGGCGGATGCGGCAATTGGAAACCGTCGGGCTGGCGCACCCTGCTGTTGTAGTCGGCGCAGCCCGGCACAACCGCGGCTATCGCGTCGCGGATGGTGTCGTAATCGGCGGCGAAGCTCTCCCACGGGACCGGGTGATCGGCGCCCAGCACGGTGCGGGCCAGCTGGCAGATGATCGCGACCTCGCTGCGGACCTGGTCGCTGGGCGGTGTCAGGCTACCGCGGGACAGGTGCACCATCGACATCGAATCTTCAACCGAGACAACTTGTTTGTGACCGTTCACCAGGTCGCGGTCGGTCCGGCCCAGGGTCGGCAAGATCAACGCCGTGCGACCGTGCACCACATGGCTGCGATTGAGTTTGGTCGAGATCTGCACGGTCAGCGCGCAGGTGCGCAGCGCGGACTCGGTGACCGCGGTATCCGGGGTGGCCGAGGCGAAGTTGCCGCCCATCGCGAGGAACACCGAAGCTCGACCGTCGCGCATCGCCCGGATCGCGTCGACGGTGTCGAAGCCGTGCTTGCGGGGACTGACGATGCCGAATCGGGTGTCGAGCGCGGCAAGGAACGGCTCGGGCGCCTTCTCCCAGATCCCCATCGTGCGGTCGCCCTGGACATTGGAGTGACCACGCACGGGACACACACCGGCACCGGGCTTTCCGATCATGCCACGCAGCAACAGCAGGTTGGTCATCTCGGCGATCGTCGCGACGGCATGGGTGTGCTGGGTGATACCCATGGCCCAGCACACGATCGTGCGCTGCGAGGCCGCGAGCATGCCGGCGACCCGGTCGAGCTGCGCGCGGTCGATACCGGTGGCGTCGGTGACGGTGTCGAGGTCGACCGTGCGGGCCTCGGCGATGTAGTCGCCGAATCCGTGACAGTGAGCGTCGACGAACGCACGGTCGATCACACTGCCGGGGGCACGGTCGTCGGCCTCCACCAGCAGCCGGCCCAGCCCCTTGAACAGAGCGAGGTCACCGCCCAGGCGAATCTGGACGAACTCGTCGGCGATCGGCACACCATGCCCGACCACCCCGTGGACCTTCTGCGGATCCTTGAAACGGATGAGGCCCGCCTCGGGGAGCGGATTGACGGCGATGATCTTGGCGCCGTTGGCTTTTGCCTTCTCCAGCACATACAGCATCCGCGGATGGTTGGTGCCGGGATTCTGCCCGGCGATCACGATCACGTCGGCGTGCTCGATGTCGTCGACGGTCACCGAGCCCTTGCCGACCCCGATGGAATCGATCAGCGCGGTGCCCGATGATTCGTGGCACATGTTGGAGCAGTCGGGCAGGTTGTTGGTGCCGAAGCTGCGCACCAGCAACTGGTAGAGGAACGCGGCCTCGTTGCTGGTGCGGCCGGAGGTGTAGAACACGGCCTCGTCCGGGGATGCCAGGCCGGTGAGGTGGTCGGCGATCAGCCGGTAGGCGTCGTCCCACGCGATCGGGGTGTAGTGCTGTGCATCGGGGCGAAGGACCATCGGGTGAGTGAGCCGCCCCTGCTGGGACAGCCAGTACTCGGGCTTGGCGGCCAGCTCGGCCACCGAATGACGGGCGAAGAACTCCGGCGTGAGCCGGCGCTTGGTGGCCTCCTCGGCCACCGCTTTGGCGCCGTTCTCGCAGAACTCGGCGAGCTTTCGATTGTCGTGTTCCTCGGGCCACGCGCACCCCGGACAGTCGAAGCCGTGGCGTTGGTTGATCCGTGCCAGGGTGGCCAGGGTTCGGACGGGACCCATTTGCTCCAGCGCGCGCTGCATGGTGACCAGCACCGCCTTCGCCCCGGCGGCCTCGTCTTTGCGCTCGCTGACGTTGACGGCTCGTTCGTCATAGTCGGCGGGGATGTCGCGGCCGGTGCTCATGTCCTCAAATCTAGGCCGCTGCGCCGGCCGCCGACACTAACGGGCGGACTCGGCAGTCCCCTTGTTGCCCGTCGGGCGGGCGTCGCGTGCTCGAGTCGAATCACTGGGCCGGCTGTTGGCGGTGGCTGTGGCGGACCCCGCGGCGGGAGACGAGTGCCTGGGTCGGGCTCCTGCGACGCCCCGCGCCGACGTGGGGGAGGCGGTGGCGCGCGTGGTGCTCGTGTCGACCTTGGTGGTATCGCCGGCTGCCGGGAGGCCGCTCGGAGCGCGGAGGGCCCGGACTGCGGCCGGCGCCATTGTTGCCGCGGCGGATCCGCCGGTCAGGGTGGCCGAAATGGACTGCAGCACGTTCCTGACGACGTCGACCATCATGGCGATGCCCTTGGCTGCGGCGGTCACCACCTCGGTGATGCCGGCTTGCGCGGCCGCAGCGAATCCATCCGAACCCGCTGCGGCGGCGGTCTTGATGAAGGCATCGACCACCGCGCCGAGGACCGGTAAGGCCGCCTCGGGAATGGCCGCGAGAACCGTTATCGCACCGCTGATCACGTTGGGCGCCAACGCAATCATCGGGCCGATCTGCGTCAGAATGCCCGACAGCGGTGAGCTCAGGTCGCCGCCGGCCGGCGGGGACAACAGCAGGCTGACATTGACCATTGCCTCGCCCAGTGGCGTGCCTTGAGCCAGCTGATCGAGCAACTCTGTATTGATGAACTGCATCGTTGCCGCAGCGTCAGGGTTGAACGCGGCCAGCGCGGTCATGATCGCCAAAACCTGTGGCAGGCCGAAGGGTAACGACACGCTGGGGACTGCAGCAGCCGACGCCGGCTGCAGGTTGTGCCATGCAGCAGCGCTGTCCAGGCTGGTGAGTTGGAACGCGCTAGTGTGCGTGGCCACCGGTGAGATCGGCGAACCGTGCGGATCGAGTGTCGGCGTCCCTGCCACGACGACACAGACGGCTAACGGTGCGATGACGGTTGATCGGAACATATCTACCCCCAGAGGTTGAATTCAAATCTCCCTGTACCCGGTATACGACGTTTGAATCCTTGCTGAACAAAAATTTGGCAACTCGTCAATATTTCTTTTTTAGCTGATCTACGTGCGCAAATCCCAGTTGAACCCGGTATTTGTTTGCTCAATTTTAGTTTGCGAAAAGTTGTTGCGGATCAGGCCGCATTCTGTCGTTGACGCAGGCGTAACGAGATCGGCATGGAAGCGACCTAACGTGGGCCGGTCACACGCCCGCGAGCAGACGGGGGCGTCTTGGGTGCAGAGGAAAGACAGTTGAGCGGAAACGCGGCCCGCCTTCAGGCGATCGTCAATGTCGAGGCGTACGAGCCTCCCCCTTTCAGCTTCGATCCGGGCGAAGCGCCAGGCGAGATCTTCGGCGCCAACGTCTTCACCCTGGCCGAAATGCGGCTTCGGCTGCCTAAATCGGTGTACAAGTCGGTCGTCGCGACCATCGAGAAGGGTGCGAAGCTCGATCCGGCAGTCGCCGACGCCGTCGCCTCGGTGATGAAGGACTGGGCATTGTCGAAGGGCGCGACCCACTACGCGCACGTCTTCTACCCGATGACCGGTCTCACCGCCGAAAAGCACGACAGCTTCCTGGAGCCTGTGAGCGACGGCGCGACACTCGCCGAATTTGCAGGTAAGACCCTGATTCAGGGCGAGCCCGACGCATCGAGCTTCCCGTCGGGCGGTCTGCGCAGCACGTTCGAGGCGCGCGGGTATACCGGCTGGGACGTCACCAGCCCGGCCTACATTCTGGAAAACCCGAACGGCAACACCCTGTGCATCCCGACCGTGTTCGTGTCGATGACCGGTGAGGCTCTCGATTTCAAGACCCCGCTGCTGCGTAGCCAGCAGGCGATGGGTGCACAGGCTGAGCGAATCCTGAAGTTGTTCGGCCACAAGGATTTCGATCACATCGTGTCGTTCTGCGGTCCTGAGCAGGAGTACTTCCTGGTCGACCGGCACTTCTTCCTGGCTCGTCCCGACTTGATCAACGCCGGCCGCACGCTGTTCGGTGCGAGACCGCCCAAGGGTCAGGAATTCGACGACCACTACTTCGGCGCCATTCCCGACCGGGTGCTGGCGTTCATGATGGACACCGAGCGAGAGCTGTTCAAGCTGGGCATCCCGGCCAAGACCCGCCACAACGAAGTCGCGCCAGGCCAGTTCGAGATCGCGCCGATGTTCGAGCGGGCCAACATCGCGGCCGACCACCAGCAGCTGCTGATGACGACGTTCCGCAACATCGCCAAGAAGCACGGCATGGAGTGCCTGTTCCACGAGAAGCCGTTCGCCGGTGTCAATGGTTCTGGCAAGCACGTCAACTTCTCGATGGGCAACGCTCAATTCGGCAGTCTGCTGGTGCCGGGTGATACCCCACATGAGAACGCCCAGTTCCTGGTGTTCTGTGCCGCAGTGATCCGTGCCGTGCACAAGTTCGGTGGGTTGCTCAGGGTCTCCGTGGCCTCGGCCACCAACGATCACCGACTTGGCGCGAACGAGGCACCGCCGGCCATCATCTCGATCTTCCTCGGCGCTCAGCTGGCCGACGTGTTCGAGCAGATCGCCAAGGGAGCGGCCACCTCGTCAAAGGGCAAGGGCGTCATGCACATCGGTGTCGACACACTGCCCGAGCTGCCGACCGATCCGGGCGACCGAAACCGGACCAGTCCATTTGCGTTCACCGGCAACCGATTCGAGTTCCGCGCGCCGGGCTCCGGGCAGACGATCAACGTCCCGATGATCATCCTCAACACCATCATGGCCGATTCGCTCGACTACATGGCCACCGTGCTGGAGACGGCCGTCGCAGGCGGCGAGAGCTTCGACGAGGCGGTGCAGAAGCTGCTCACCGAGATCATCACCGAGCACGGTTCAGTCGTGTTCAACGGCGACGGATACTCGGAGAACTGGCAGATCGAGGCGGCCGAGCGCGGCCTGCCGAATCTCAAGACGACACTCGATGCCATTCCGCAGCTGGTGACACCGGAGGCGATCGAGGTCTTCGAGCGGTACGGGGTCTTCAACGCCCGGGAGCTGCACAGCCGCGAAGAGGTCCGGTACGAGACATATGCCCTTACGGTCAGCGTCGAAGCCAAGTTGACCCTCGAGATGGGCTCGACGGTGATCCTGCCTGCGGCCGTTCGGTACCAGACCGAGTTGGCGCAGAACGTCGCGGCGCTGAAAGCAGCCGGGGTGGAGGCGGACACCACCTTGCTGGAGACCGTGTCCCCGCCGATTTCGGAGCTGACCGCCGCGTTGGCCGCACTCAAGGAAGCGCTGGGTGCACACGGCGGCGACACCGCAAAGGAGGAGGCCGAGCACGCGGCGAGCTTGCTGCCGCTGATGGATGCGGTGCGTGCGGCCGCGGACACGTTGGAAAGCCTTGTTGCCGACGACCTCTGGCCGCTGCCCACCTACCAGGAGATGCTCTACATCCTCTGAAGTTGCGATATCGATGCCGACGCCCGGGAATCTCGGGCGTCGGCATCGTCATCGTAGGGTCGAAAGTCCCTGCTGTTTTACATGCCTGCGACATAGGGTTGCGCGCATGACGGATCATGATCACCACTCGGATGTGCTCAGCGAACTGAACCCACAGCACCGGGCCCTGCGCCAGATGATTCCCGAGGTCTACGACGGGTTCGGTGCGTTGAGTCGGGCGGCGATGGGCGGCGGCGCGGTTGAGGCCAAGATCAAGGAACTGATCGCGATGGTGATCGGAGTCGTCCAGGGCTGCGACGGATGCATCGCCTCGCACGCCCGTGGTGCGGCCCGCGCGGGTGCCACCAAGCAGGAGGCGGCCGAGATCATCGGTGTCAGCATCATGATGCACGGCGGCCCGGCCACCATCTACGGCGCGCGCGCCTACACGGCTTTCTGCGAATTCGCCGACGCCGCTGGACCTCAGCCGTCGTAGCGCCTTGGTTTAACGTAGGAGGCGATCATGCGCACCGTCGAGGTCTTTGCCGACGTCCTGTGTCCATTCACCCACGTTGGGCTGCGGACGCTGATCGACCGCCGCGGTGACCGTGGACTGGCCGAACCACGCCTGCGTATCCGAGCCTGGCCGCTCGAATTGATCAACGGCAGCCCGCTTGACCCCGACCACGTCGGCGCTGAGATCTCGGCGCTGCGGTCGTCGGTGCGTCCCGACCTCTTCGGGGGCTTCACGCTCGATGCTTTCCCGAGAACGTCGATGACCGCATACGCGCTGGCCGCTGCTGCTGACCGCGTCGGCGACCCCGTGCTGATCGAAGGAGTCGGCTTGGCGCTGCGCAACGCGCTTTTCGAAGAGGGGCTTGATATCGGGCGAACTGAGGTGGTCGAATCCATCGCCGATCGCTTCGGCCTGGCACCTCTCGACGCGGAGTCGACGTTTGTTGCGGTCCAAGCTGATTGGGATGAGGGCCGCGCTCGGGGTGTGGTGGGCTCACCGCACTTCTTCACCGAGGACGGCGGGGACTGGTTTTGCCCCGGGCTGGCAATCAGCCGCGACGATGTCGGCAACTTCGTCGTCGCCTGGAAACAGGGCACGGAGGCGTTCGTCGAACGCGTCTTCGGCTGATCGCAGTCAGATGACGGTGCCGGGTGCACCGTTATCGCGGATCACCGGTTGCCCGATCCGCTGCCAGGCCCCCATACCGCCGACCAGGTTGTAGACGGTCAACCCGGCAGCTGTGAGTTTCGTTGCCGCCGAGCCGGATCGGTTCCCCGACCGGCACACCGCCACAATCGGCGCGGCTGTTTCGAAGGTGCGCGCGTCCAAGTCGCCGAGTCGCACATGAATCGCTCCAGGAGCGTGTCCGGCGCTCCACTCGTCGTCCTCGCGAACGTCGAGCAGGACGGCGCCGGCGTTGTTGACAAGCTCCATCGCGCCGGTGGGGTCGATCTCCAACACATTCATCACACTCGCCTTTCGCTCGAATGGCCGATCGATTTGCCGGCCGGGATGCCTGGGATGCCGGAAGGGGCGGTGTTCACCGCGGACCGTCCTGGCTTCCTTCGATAGTTACATCATATACCCATGGGGGTATATTGACGACGGGTTCAGGGCCGCAGATTGTCTGGTCCGTCACAGTTCGAAGCGTCGGAATAAGATACCCCCTGGGGTACATTATGATACCCATAGGGGTATAGCCAATATGGCGATGCCGACAGACCAAGAAGGAAGACGGCGATGATTCTGCAGCAGTACTACCTGGACTGCCTGTCCCACGCTTCGTACCTGATCGGTGATGAAACCACCGGCCGTGCAGTCGTTGTCGACCCGCAGCGTGACGTGGCGGAGTATGTGGCCGATGCCAAGAAGCGTGGGTTGACCATCGAGTTGGTGATCGAAACCCATTTCCACGCCGATTTTCTGTCCGGCCACCTGGAGCTGGCCGCGGCGACCGGGGCGAAGATCGTCTACTCCTCGGTCGCGGAGACCGAGTTCGACTCCATGGGGGTTGCCGACGGCCAGCGATATTCTCTCGGTGACGTCACGCTGGAGTTCCGACACACTCCCGGCCACACGCCGGAGTCGATGAGCGTGGTGATCTACGAGCACGCCGGCGATTCCGTTCCCTATGGCGTGATGACCGGGGACACCTTGTTCATCGGCGATGTCGGCCGGCCTGATCTACTCGCCTCGATTGGATTCACCCGCGAGGAGCTCGCCGACAAGCTGTACCACTCGCTGCACGACAAGCTGATGACGCTGCCTGACGCGACGCGGGTGTATCCCGCACACGGTGCCGGCTCGGCCTGCGGCAAGAACCTGTCCACGGATCTGTGGTCGACGATGGGTGACCAGAAGGCGACCAACTACGCGCTGCGCGCACCCGACAAGGCGACGTTCATGAGCCTCGTCACCGAGGGTCAGCCGCCCGCGCCCGGGTATTTCGTCTACGACGCCATCCTCAACCGCAAGGATCGCGGACTGCTGGATGAGACCAAGATGCCGCCCGCCATGACCTACGACCAGGTCCGTGCCGCGATCGACAGCGGCGCCGTCCTCGTGGACGGGCGAACCCCTGAGGAATTCGCCCAAGGCCATCTTCGCAGCGCGATCAACATCGGACTCGAAGGTCGTTACGCCGAGTTCGCCGGATCGGTGCTTCCGTCCGACGTCGACATCGTTCTCTTGACCGAACCCGGTCAGGAACTGGAAGGCAAAAACCGGCTCGCCCGGATCGGTTTCGACCGGGTGATCGGCTACCTGGACAAGCCTTTCGAAGTGATGTTCGAGAATCGCGGCGACGTTGCGGTTGCCTCCCGGCTGACCGCCCAGGCATTCGATCAGCGCGCCGCCGAGCTGGCCGATCTACAGATTGTCGATGTGCGCAACCCCGGTGAGGTCGCGGCGGGCGCCGTTCCGAATGCCATTGCGATTCCGGTCGGCCAGCTGCCTTCCCGATTGGATGAACTGGATCCCACCAAGCCCACCGTCGTGTACTGCGCCGGCGGCTACCGGTCGTCCGTCGCCGCGAGCTTGTTGCGGCAGAACGGTTTCCCCGATGTGAGCGACATCCTGGGCGGCTATGGCGCCTGGGACGACGCCCACCAGAACGCCTGATTTTCCGAGGAGGACAACCACCATGACCATCACAGCCAAACACCAGATCCTGATCGTCGGCGGCGGAACTGCCGGTATCACCGTCGCGGCGCGGATGCTCCGCAAGGGCTACACCGACGTCGCCGTGATCGAACCGTCGAGCAAGCACTACTACCAACCGTTGTGGACGTTGGTCGGCGCCGGACAGGCGAAGGCCTCGACGACCGAGCGCGACGAGTCCTCAGTCATGCCCAAGGGTGCCACCTGGATCACGAACGCCGCCAGTGCCTTTGCCCCCGAGAACAACACGGTGACGTGCGTCGACGGAGCGACCTACGAGTATGACGTGCTCGTCGTGAGTCCGGGCATCCAGCTCGACTGGAACCGCACCGAGGGCCTGGAGGACGCCCTGGGCCGCGACGGGGTTTCGTCGAACTACCGGTTCGACCTCGCACCGCGCACCTGGGACTTCATCCGCAACCTGCGTTCGGGCACCGCGGTGTTCTCCGTTCCGTCCGGCGCCATCAAGTGCGCCGGCGCGCCGCAGAAGATCGCCTACCTGGCATCGGACTATTGGCGAAAGCAGGGAGTGCTCTCCGACATCGACGTCCACCTGGTCATGCCGGGTGCGCGGCCGTTCGGCATTCCGGCGATCGCGGACAGCCTCGACAAGGTCATCGCCGACTACGGAATCACCTTGCACACCAATTCCGAAGTGACGTCGGTCGACGCCGCGGCGCGCAAGGTCGGCATCACCAGCGTCGCTCCCGGTGGGACGGACACCATGCTGCCCTACGACGTATTGCACGCCGTCCCGCTGCAGTCGGCGCCGGACTGGATCAAGACCAGTCCGCTGTCGACCGGTGACGCGACGGGTTACGTCGATATCGACAAGCACACGATGCAACACGTGCGGTACCCAAATGTGTTCAGTCTGGGTGACGTTGGTTCGTCGCCGAACTCAAAGACGGGTGCCGCGATCCGCAAACAGGCCCCCGTGGTCGCCGATAACATCGAGGCGTTCTTGACGAAACAGCCACTGCGGGCATCGTATGACGGTTACTCCTCGTGCCCGATCGTCACCTCGTCGCATGCGATGCTGCTCGCCGAGTTCGACTACGACCTGCAGTTGGAACCCACCTTCCCTCTGCTCAATCCGACGACGCCGCACCGCGCCTACTGGTACCTGAAGAAATACGGGCTCCCCTTCATGTACTGGAATCTGATGCTCAAGGGCCTGGCTTAGCAATTCGCTTGCAACACAGAAGACTTGCATCGCAAAGGAAAGGAATCACAATGACAACCAGCAACCTGACCGCCGCCGACTTCGAAGCGACGGTTACCGAGAATCCAGTTGTGCTCATCGACTTCTGGGCTTCCTGGTGCGGCCCGTGCCGCGCCTTCGCTCCGATCTTCGACCGCTCGTCGAAGTCGCACCCCGACGTGGTTCACGCCAAGGTCGACACGGAAGCGCAGCAGGAACTCGCCGCAGCACTGGAGATCCAAGCCATCCCGACGATCATGGCGTTTCGCGACGGCATCCTCGTCTACCGCCAGCCGGGTGCGATGCCGGCTGCCGCACTCGAGGACCTGATCACCCGGGTCAAGGAACTCGACATGGAAGACGTCCGCGCCAAGGTCGCCGCGAAGTCCTGAATGGTGTTCGGCCCCAACACCTGAACTCAATCTTTCAGCCGCGGCCGACTTCGACCTCGAGTTGCCCGAGAGCGGGACGCTCGACGGTCGTACTCAGGAGCCTCAGCTACCGGCCGGCCCGGAATCCCTGAGGTGTTCGCCGAAGAACGCGAACACCCGCTGCCAGGCGTCCTCTGCTTCGGGGCGTGAGTAGTTCATCTTCACCACGCGTTCGATGACCTTCACCGGTCGCGGGGTGTCCCAGTTGTTCATGAAGGAATGCCCGACGGTCGGATATTCCTTGATGTCGCGCGGCACGTCGTTGGTCGACAGCAGGTCTTCCAGTTTGTCGGCCGCACCCTTGAGCATCCAGTCCATGGCGCCGTAACTGGCCACGGTCGGGCACGAGTTCGGGATCGCCGAGATGTCCGAGGGCCATTCCCCGTAATTGGGGGCCGAGGCGTCGAAGTGTCCGGTCGGTGCCAGCACGAGGCAGAACCCACCGCCCATGCAGAATCCGATCACGCCGACTTTGCCGTTGCACGCCGGGTCGGCCATCAGGTGGTCGCGGGCGGCGATGAGGTCATCGACGGCGGTCCCTTTGCCCTTCTTGAACGCCTGCAGGGTGCGCACCACGCAGAGCAGCCGATTGCCCCGGTGATACAGCGCCGGGGTGATCGCGAGGTAGCCGTTGTCGGCGAACCGGTCGGTGATGCGTTTGATGTCACCCGTCATGCCCATCGCGTCGTGCACGATCACGACGCCGGGCCACGGTCCGTCGCCGGCCGGCCGTGCTTGATAGGCAGGCAGCGGGCCCGCCGGAGCGGGAAACGTGGTCTCCATGGAAGGGCATCTTGCCCGTTAGGTGATCAACTCCGCCAGGGGTTGTTGCCGGCGTCCCAGGCTTTCTGGATGTCCGGGTAGATCGACGTCTGATCGGTGGGTACCGAATTCTTCGTCATCCGGGTGCGCTCGTCGGCCAGGACCTCGGGCGAGCCGCCCTCGATGGCGTCCATGGTCTGGGCCGCGACGTCCTCGGGTGCGATCTTCGGGCCGTCGATCACCGCGGCCATATCGGTGTCGATGAACCCGGCGTGCACACCGACGACATGCGTGCCCTGGCCGTGCAACTCGATCCGCAGCGCGTTGGTCAACGCCCACTCGGCGGCCTTGGAAGCCCCGTAGGAGGCGTTGAAGGGAGAGACGAAGAAGCTGACCACCGAGAGCATGTTCACCAGTGCGCTGCCGCCCGGCTGTGCGGCCAGCACGGGCGCGAACGCGCGTGCCATCGCCAGCGTGCCGAAGTAGTTGGTCTCCATCTCGACCCGGGCGGCATCGGGATCCTCGGCGGTCAGGAACGGCGACTGCAGCATGGCGCCGGCGTTGTTGATCAACACCGACACGTCGGCGCAGGCCTGCGCCGCGGCGCGCACGGCGTCAGCGTCGGTGATGTCCAGGGCGACCGGTACCACCCGCGAATCGTCGAACGCGACGCTGCTCGGGTTACGGGCGGCGGCGTAGACCTTGGTGGCGCCGCGGTCCAGCAGCGCCTGGGTGAACGCCCGGCCGAGGCCGCGGTTGGCGCCTGTGACCAGTGCGATGCTGCCGTCGATGGCTTTGCCGTTGGTTGCGGCCATGGTCTGCTCCTCGGTGTCGGTTACCAGGGGTCAACACCTACCGGCAGGCGCGGTATTTCGCGACGTAGTCCGTCATCGTCGCCAACTGGTAGCGCGAGACCTCGTGCGCGTTCTCGTCTTCGGCGAACACCGAGGAAACCATCACGGTGTCGGACCGGTCGTAAAAGCCGATCTCGGCCAGGCCGGAGAAAAACTCCTCCCAGTCGATGTCACCGTCACCGATCTTGAGGTGCTGATGCACTCGTACCGGGCTGCCCGGCGGATTGGTGATGTAGCGCAGGCCGTGGCTGCGGTGATGGTCCATGGTGTCGGCCACGTGCACCAGCCGCAGCTTGTCGCGGGCGGCCCGCATAATGTCGCCCATGTTCCCGCCCATGTGGAAGGCGTGGCACGCGACGAAGACCATGCCGATATTGGGGGAGTTGACCCCGCGGATGATCCGCAACGCCTCCATCCCGTCCTCGACGAAGTCGTCGGGGTGCGGATCGATTCGGACGTCGAGTCCTTCGCGCTCGATGATCGGCAGCAGTTCCTCCATGGACCGGAAGAACGACCGCTCCGACTCTTCGGCTTTTTCGGGGCGGCCGGCGAACTCGGTGTTGATCACATTCACGCCGAGGTCCACAGTGATCTGGATGACGCGCTTCCAATTGCGTACCGCGGCTTCGCGAGCATCCTCGTCCGGCGCCGACCAGCGCAGTACCGGCAACACCGAGGCGATCCCGACTCCTGCGTCGGCGCAGGCCTTACGGAACGTGGCCACCAGCTCGTCGTCGGCGCGTGGGTGGTTGAAGAACGGGATGAAATCGCGATGCGGAGTCAGCTGCAGGTACTCATAGCCCAGATCGGCGACCAAGCGCGGAAATTCGAGTAGCGCGTGATCGTGGTGGAACGGGGTGGGATCCAGGGCGATCTTCATCTCACGCGCCCGCGATCGTCTCGCGGGCCACCATCGTGACCTCCACGGGCTTGCCGCTGTTCAGCGACTGCACGCCGGCCTCGCACACCGCCGCGGCGGCGTAGCCGTCCCACGCCGACGGGCCGTCCACGTAATTTCCGGTCGACGACCCGTGCCGCACGGCGTCCACCCAGCGCTGGAATTCCGTGTCGTAGGCCTGGCCGAAGCGTTCCCGGAAACCGGGCGTGATCTGGCCACCCCAGGTGCCCGGCGCGGTCTTGCGGATCAGGCCGACGTCCAAACCGATCATGGCGCTGCCCTTTTCGGCAACCACCTCGGTGCGCACCTCGTAGGCGACACCGGTGGTCACGAACAGCTCGACATCAACATGCTTACCGGATGCGGTGCGCATGATGGCGATCTGCGGGTCGGCCACCCCGTCGGGCGCACCCGGGTTGGCCGACGGCGTGATGATCTGGATGGCGATGATCTCCTCGTTGAACAGGAAGCGCGTCACATCGACCTCGTGCACCAGCGAGTCGCGGACGATCATCGCGCTGTCGAATGACGGCGGCACGGCGGGATTGCGGTGCGCACAGTGCAACACCAGCGGGCGGCCCAGCTCGCCGGAGTCCAGCATCGCCTTCAGCGCGGCGTACTCGTGGTCGAAGCGGCGCATGAAACCGACTTGGATGAGCCGCTTTCCGAGCTCGGCCTCACGTTTGACCACCTCCAACGAGGTCTCCACATCGGTGGTCAGCGGCTTCTCGCACAGCACCGGCTTGCCGTGCTCCAGGCAGGCCAGCAGTTGCT
Source organism: Mycolicibacterium aromaticivorans JS19b1 = JCM 16368 (assembly GCF_000559085.1). Classification (NCBI taxonomy): domain Bacteria; kingdom Bacillati; phylum Actinomycetota; class Actinomycetes; order Mycobacteriales; family Mycobacteriaceae; genus Mycobacterium; species Mycolicibacterium aromaticivorans. The sequence goes on from NZ_JALN02000001.1 coordinate 4,467,081, forward strand.
TCTCGTGGGCGGGTCCCGGCGTGGCCAGCACGACGGCGTCGACGTCCGGGTCGGCGATGGCGTCCAGCGGATCGGCGACCACCCGGCAACCCGGCAGGCCCGCAGCGATCTGCTCGGCCTTGTCCGTGAGGTAGTCGTTGACGACGGCCACATGGGCACCGGAGATCGTCGACGTCAGGCGGGCGACATGGTCGGCGCCCATGATGCCGACACCGAGTACGGCGACACGAAGGTCAGACATGGGGTGAATCTCTCCTGAACTAGAACCGGACGGACGGGACGCCGCAGGACCCGAGGTAGGTGCGGGTGCGCTTGGCGATGGGCAGCGGAGCGTCGACCTCGCACGGGTACATGTCTTGTTCGACGATCGCGAACACGTCGATGCCGAGCTTCTCGATCTCGGCGAGAAGCGGTGGCATGTCCGGGATTCCGCGTGGCGGCTCGGTCATTGCGCCGAGCTTGACGGCCTCGCCGAACGGCAGGTCCTCGGCTTCGACCTTGGCCCGCACTTCCGGATCGACCTGCTTGAGGTGAAGGTAGCCGATGCGCTCGGGTGCGCGGCGGATGATCGCGATGTTGTCGCCGCCGCAATAGGAGATGTGACCGGTGTCGAGGCACAGGTTCACGAACCCGCCGTCGGTGCCGTCGAGAAAGCGGTAGACGTTCTCCTCGGTGTCGACGTGACTGTCGGCGTGGGGGTGATACTGCGCCCGAACCCCGTACTGCTCGAACATCGCCTTGCCCAGTTCGTTCATCCCCTGGGTCTTCTTGCGCCACTGCTCGGGTGTCAGAGTTCGGTCTTCCAGCACCGCGCCGGACGACGGGTCGCGCCACATCTCCGGGATCACCACGACATGCTTACCGCCCACGGCGGCAGTCAGTTTCGCGACGTCCTCGATCTGTTTCCAGACTGCGGACCACGAATCGTCGTGATGCAGGTGTTCGAAGACCGTTCCCGCCGAAAGCTTCAGGTTGCGCGCCGCCAGCTCATCCGAGAGTTGCTGAGGATCGGTCGGAAGGTAGCCGAACGGGCCCAGCTCGATCCACTGGTAGCCCGATGCGGCGACTTCGTCGAGGAACCGGGAGTAAGGGGTCTGCTGGGGATCGTCCGGGAACCACACACCCCAGGAGTCCGGTGCTGATCCGACGACAATGGTGCTCACGATGGGCGTCCTTAGCGATCTGACGGGTTGATAAGGGGGCGTTGGACTTTCTTCCAGTCCGCATACCTCTGGTAGGCCTGTTGAGTGGAGGCCAATGTTGATTCCTGGCTGACCGGTACGTCCCACCAGCTCTGGCTGTCGGGTGCGTAGATCAGGGGATCGGTCTCCACATGAATGACGGTGACGCGCTCCGCTGCCTTGGCCGTCTTGACCGCGTCGGTGAACTCCGCGGCCGTGCCCACCTTGATGACGTCGGCGCCCAGGCTGGCGGCATTCGCGGCCAGATCGACCGGCAGCGTGTCGCCGTCGAGCCGGCCGTCGTCCGTCCGGTACCGGTAGGCGGTACCGAATCGTTGCGAACCCAGTGATTCGGAAAGCCCACCGATGGAGGCGAATCCGTGGTTCTGCACCAGGACCGGGATGATCTTGATGCCCTCCTGGACGGCGGTCACCAGCTCGGTGGCCATCATCAGGTAGGAGCCGTCGCCGACCATGACGAACACGTCGCGGTCGTCGTCGGCCATCCGAACGCCGATACCGCCGGCGATCTCGTAACCCATGCACGAGTAGCCGTATTCGACGTGATAGCCCTTGCGGTCGCGGGCGCGCCACAGCTTGTGCAGATCGCCGGGCATCGACCCGGCCGCGCACACCACCACGTCACGAGGATCCGAGAGTGTGTTGACCAGGCCAATGGCCTGATTCTGGTTGAGCGCCGCGCCGTCCTCGCAGGCGTACACCGACGACACGGCATCGTCCCACTCGGCGGCGAGTTCGGTTACCCGGGAACGATATTCGTCGCTGACGGTGTAGCCCTTGAGTGCGGGACCCAACGCGTCGATGGCTTCCCGGGCATCCGACACCATACTGACGCCGCCCTGTTTCACCGAATCCAGCGAGGCGACATTGATGTTGACGAACCGGACATCCGGAGTGTTGAACGCGGTGCGCGATGCCGAGGTGAAATCGCTGTAGCGGGTTCCGATCCCGATGATCACGTCGGCGTCGGCGGCCAGCGCGTTGGCCGCCGTGGTTCCCGTCGAGCCGACGGCCCCGACCGATTGCGGATGGTCGAAGCGCAGTGACCCCTTGCCGGCCTGGCTTTCGGAGACCGGGATGCCGGTCTGCTCACAGAACGCGGCCAGCGCGTCTTCGGCTTCCGAATAGTGCACGCCGCCACCGGCGATGATCAGCGGCTTGGTCGCGGCGGCGATGATCTCGGCGGCGCGGGTGATCACCGTACGTTCCGGCATGGGGCGGGCGACGTGCCACGTGCGTTCGGCGAACAGCGATTCCGGCCAGTCGTGGGCTTGCGCTTGCACATCCTGGGGGATCGATACGGTGGCCGCTCCGGTTTCGACCGGGTCGGTGAGCACGCGCATGGCACCCAGAAGTGCGGCGGGCAGCTGCTCGGGTCGCCACACCCGATCGAAGTAGCGTGACAACGGCTTGAACGCATCGTTGACCGTGACGTCACCAGAGGACGGCAGCTCGAGCTCCTGCAGCACGGGTGAACTGACCCGGGTGGCGAAGGTGTCGGCAGGCAGCAGCAGTACCGGCAGCCGGTTGATGGTCGCCAACGCCGCACCGGTGAGCATGTTGGTGGATCCGGGTCCGACGCTCGCGGTGACGGCCCAGGCCTCCAGGCGGTCCTTCTGCCGGGCGTACGCGACGGCGGTGTGCACCATGGCCTGCTCGTTGCGGCCCAGCACGTACTTGAGACCCGGCTGGCGACCGGCCGCCAGCGATTCGACTTCGTCCTGCAGCAGCGCCTGACCCAGGCCGGCCACGTTGCCATGGCCGAAGATGCCCAGGCATCCGGCGAAGAACTTCCGGCGTACCCCGTCACGCTCGACGTACTGGTTGGCGAGGAACCGAATGGTGGCCTGTGCCACGGTGAGTCGCACGGTACCTTCGGAGTCGGCCAGCTTCTCGGTCGACTTCGGCGCGGTCGATACCACGATCAGACTCCTTGCCCGGACGGGCTGCCCATCGGCAGCCGGGGATCGACCTGCTGGTGTTCCCAGCTGCCGCGCAGCCAGGTGTGGTTCGGGTCGTCACAGATCAGCCAGGCCCGGTTCGGTCCGGAGCCTGCCATCACGTTGAGGTAGTACATGTGGTGGCCGGGCGCGGCGATCGACGGACCGTGGTAGCCGTGCGGTACCAGCACCACGTCGCCCGAGCGGACCTCTTCGAGCACCTCGATAGGGCGCTGCGGGGTGCCGTAGACACGGTGATAGCCGAAGCCGGGGGTGCCTGCCGGGCTGTCGGCGATCTCGAAGTAGTAGATCTCCTCGAGCTGCGTCTCGACGTCGCTGTTCTCCTCATGCTTGTGCGCGGGATAGCTCGACCAATTGCCGCCGGGGGTGATGACCTCGCAGGCGATCAGCGAGTCGGCCTCGAACGTGGTTGCGGTGCCGAAGTTGTGCACCTGGCGGCTGCAGTTGCCGGCCCCGCGTAACTCGACGGCCACGTCGGCTGCCGCGACCCGGCGGTTCGGGAAGGACCGGGTGGCGCGCGCCCCACAGATCGCGAAGCGGCCTTCGCCGATCAGCGTGAACGTCTGGTCGATGCCGAGGTAGACCATGTCGGCAGGACCGTCGAAAACCGATTCGCGCCGTGACAGCTCGAATGTGTCTCCGCCACAGTCGATCCTGCCGCCCCCCGATAGCGGCAGGATCATCACCTCGGTACGGCCGGTGGTCAGCTCGATGGTTTGGCTGTCATCCAGTCCCACCACCTGCAGCGAGGACTCCGCCCATCCCGCGGACTCGGGCGTCACGTCGACGGTGAAGGGCAACTCGGCGCTGCGGGCGGGAATATAGTACTTACTGTTCATCCGTTGTCACCTCACCATCGCCACGGCTGTCGCGACCGCGGAACTCACATCGTCATCCGTCGGATACAGCAGAGTGCGGCCGACGATCAGACCCCGCACCGACGGCAGCGACAATGCCTTCTCCCAACTGGCGAACGCCTCGTCGGGATCGGCGGGGTCGCCGCCCAGCAGGAGAGTCGGCAAGGTCGTGGAGTCCATCACTCGCTCCATCTCGTCGACGACCGGCAGCTTCATCCAGGTGTATGCCGACGTCGATCCCAGCCCCTGGCTGATGTGGATGGACTTGATCACCGCATCGGGGCTCAGGTCGTTGCGCACCTTGCCGTCGACCCGGCTGGACAGGAACGGTTCGAGCATCGCAATCAAGCCGTGCGCGGCCAGCTCGTCGACGGCCTGCGCGCATGCGGCCAGGGTGGCGACTGTGCCCGGATCGGCGAGGTCGATGCGGCACAACATCTTTCCGCCGTTCATCTTCGCCGCGGCAGTTGACGCGGCGGTCGCGGCCGTCATGCGGTCGTCGAGCTCGAAACAGGCGCCGGCCAGGCCGCCGCGATTCATCGAGGAGAAGACCACCTTGTCCTCGAGTGCGCCGAGCAGCAGCAGGTCGTCGAGGATGTCGGAGGTGGCCAGCACTCCGTCGACGCCGGGGTCGGCCAGTGCCGAGCGCAGCCGGTCGAGTAGGTCGGTCCGGCTGTTCATCGCGGTGGGCCGTGCGCCGACGGCCAGGGCGCCCCGGGCCGGATGGTCGGCGGCGACGATCATCAGCCGTCCGTTGCCGCGCATGACGGGCCGGGTGGTGCGCTCCTGCCATGCCCGCGCGATCGCGGCCGGGTCGGCGACTCGCAGATCGGTGATGTCCGCGTAGTCCTTGCAGGCGCTAGACATTGACGGCCCCCACCGCCGTCTGGTCGGCGAGCTCGGCCACCTCGTCGGTGGTCGGCATCGCCGTCGAGCATTCCAGCCGTGATGCGACGATCGCGCCTGCGGCGTTGGCGTAGCGCAGCGTCTTCTCCAGCGGCCAACCACGCAGCAGGCCGTGGCACAAGCTGCCGCCGAAACTGTCGCCCGCTCCGAGTCCGTTGACGACGTCGACGTCGACCGGGGGCACCGTCACCGAGGCGCTGCGGGTCTTGCCCAGCACCCCGCGCGGGCCCTGCTTGACGATCGCCAGCTGGACGCCGAGGTCGAGTAGCGCGTCGGCAGCCTTGTGCGGGTTGGTTTCCCCGACGGCGATCTGACACTCTTCGCGGTTGCCGACAGCGACTGTCACGTGGGCCAGTGCACGCTGAACCTGCGCGGTGGCGGCGGCGGGGGAGTCCCAGAACATCGGCCGGTAGTCGAGGTCGAGAACCGTCAATGGTGTGCGTGCGCGCGCCTCCCAGGCCGCGAAATGCGCACCGCGGCTTGGCTCTTCGGACAGGCCCGTCACCGTCGACCAGTACAGCCGGGCGTTGCGCACGGCGTCGAGATCGATGTCGGCGGCGGTGATCTGCAGATCGGGCGCCGAGGGCTTGCGGTAGAAGTACAGCGGGAAGTCGTCCGGCGGGAAGATCTCGCAGAAAGTCACCGGAGTCGGGTATTGCGGGTCGATGGTGACGTAGCGGTTGTCCACGCCGAGGCGGCTCAGCTCCGCACGGACGAACCGGCCGAACGGATCTGCGCCGGCTCCGGAGATCAGCGCGGTGCGGTTGCCCAGTCGCGCGGCGGCCACCGAGACGTTGGCTGCGCTGCCGCCGAGGAACTTGCCGAAGGATTCCACGCGTTCGAGACCGACGCCGATCTGCAGCGGATAGATGTCGACGCCACTGCGCCCGATGGCGAGTACGTCGAACGGTGCGTCAGTAGTCACGTCAGCTCTCTTCAGGGCTCGGTGGGGACTTGTGTACGAGGGTGCCCCGCGTCACAGCGCTATGTCAATACTTTGTCCTGACATTCTATCTTTAGCTCAATCGATGTTAGAGTGCAGCTACTGTTGGGTTTTCGAGTTCGAGATCGGAGTCGATGTGCCGTTGCCGGTTGAACTGGACAGGTCAAGCCCCGTTCCTTTGTACTACCAGCTCTCTCAGGCGATCGAGGCGGCAATCCGTAGTGGCGAACTCGCGCCGGGCGACCGTTTCGAAAATGAACTCGCATTGGCCAAGAGGTTGACGCTGTCGCGGCCCACGACGCGGCGGGCAATCCAGGAACTCGTCGACAAGGGTCTTCTGGTCCGCAAGCGGGGCGTCGGAACCCAGGTCGTCCAGAATCCGGTCCATCGCCGCGTCGAACTGACGAGCCTGTTCGACGACCTGTCCCGGGCAGGACAGGACCCCACCACCCAACTGCTGGAATACCACGTCGGCCCGCCGAACGAGGACGTCGCGCGTGAACTGAGTCTTGCCGAGGGTCGCGAGGTCGCCTGCATCAAACGACTCCGCTGCGCCAACGGTGAGCCGCTGGCCCTGATGACCAATTACCTTCCGGTCGAGATCGCCCCGGATGCCGAGGAACTGGAACGCAGCGGGCTGTATCAGTCACTGCGTGGCCGCGGCGTCCATATCCGGCTGGCCAGCCAGCGCATCGGCGCGAGGGCGGCCAGCCGAAGTGAAGCACGACTGCTCGACGAGAAGCCGGGCGCGCCGCTGCTGACCATGGACCGCACGGCATTCGACGATTCCGGCCGCGCCGTCGAATTCGGTACACATTGCTATCGCGCCGCCCGGTATTACTTCGACACCACGCTCGTCGACCGCTGATGTTCTAGTTCTTGCGCGAACAGACAGAAACTCCCCCGAACGTTCGGCGTATCGGGGGAGTTTCTGTCTGTTCGGCGTCAGGAAAACGCGGCGCGGAACGCCGCCAGCGCCTCGTCACTGTCACCGGCCGCCCATGCCTCCAGGCCGATCGTGCCGCGATAACCCATGTCGCGCAACGCCCTTGCGATTGCGGGGTAGTGGACCTCGCCGGTGCCCGGCTCGCATCGGCCCGGTACGTCAGCCACCTGGATCTCGCCGATCGCCGAGCCGCACCGGTGCACCAGCTCCACGAGATTCCCCTCGCCGATCTGGGCGTGGTAGAGGTCGAGCATCATCTTGACGTTCGGGTGGCCGACCCCCTCGACGAGCGCGAGCGTGTCCTTGGCGCGGGCCAGGGGGACACCGGGGTGATCGACGATCGTGTTCAGGTTCTCCACGCAGAACGTCACGCCCGCGGCTGCGCCGAGATCACCGATCCGCTCCAGCGTGCGCTGCGCGGTCAGCCACATCTGCCCCGAGGCCCGCTGCCGTGGCCGGGCGGCCTGACCGTCGACGAGTTCTGCGGTGTGCAGATTCAACCGCGGCACGCCCAGCGTCTCAGCGGCTTTGATGCTCAGCTCGGCGGTCTGCACGACTTCGTCGGCGCGCGCTGGGTCGATCAGGTCGCCGTGCAGGTAGCCGGTCATCGATGAGAACCGCGCGCCGGTTGCGGCGAGTGCCGTGAGGTCCTTGTCGTGCCAGCTCCAGATCTCCACCGCGAAGCCCAGCCCGTGGATGCGTCGCACCCGCTCGAGAAGCGGCAGGTCGCGAAACATCATCTCAGCGCATACCGCCAGGTCAAAGTCGCTCACCCCGGCACCCTAGCATTTGACCTGCAGTCCGAATGTCCTAACAAAGTATTGACTTTCTGCTGTGAGCCGTATTACATCGAGGCAAGGGCGTGTCGTGGGCGACGAAGACCGCGATGGAGACAAGGAGTCGGCATGAAGTTCAATCGGCTAGCGGCCGTGGCAGGGGCGAGTGCGCTCGTGATCGGGCTGGCTGCCTGCTCCGCCACCGGCGGCAAACCGCGGGACAACGGCAGCGGTTCGGGCGGCGGCACCGTCGACACCCCCCGTGTCACCGTCGCGATGATCACCCACGAGGTACCAGGCGACTCCTTCTGGGACCTTGTCCGCAAGGGCGCAGAGACCGCGGCCAAAAAGGACAACATCGAGCTCCGCTACTCGAACGATCCTGAGGCGCCGAATCAGGCCAACCTGGTCCAGAGCGCAATCGACAGCGGCGTCAAGGGTATTGCCGTGACTCTGGCCAAGCCCGACGCGATGGCCCCCGCCGTCAAGGCGGCCGAGGCCAAGGGTATTCCGGTGGTCGCGTTCAACTCCGGCTACGACAACTGGAAAGCCATGGGCGTCCAGGAGTACTTCGGCCAAGACGAGAAACTCGCCGGTGTCGCGGCGGGCGAGCGACTGACCGCAGACGGTGCCAAGAAGGTCCTCTGCGTGATCCAGGAGCAAGGCCAGGTCGCCCTCGAATCCCGCTGCGCGGGCGTCACCCAGGGCTTCAAGGGCCAAACCGAATTGCTCAACGTCAACAGCAAGGACATGCCCTCGGTCGAGTCGACGATCACCGCGAAGCTGCAGCAGGATCCGTCGATCGATACCGTCGTCGCGCTCGGCGCGCCGATCGCACTGACCGCCGTCGTATCCAAGAACAATGCGAACAGCAAGGCCAATATCGTCACCTTCGACACCAACGCGGCGCTCGTCGACGCGATCCAGAAGGGCGACGTCCAGTGGGCCGTCGACCAGCAGCCCTACTTGCAGGGTTACCTTGCCATCGACTCGCTGTGGCTGTTCCTCAACAACAAGAACTTGATCGGTGGCGGCCAGGCGACCCTGACCGGCCCGTCGTTCATCGACAAGTCCAACATCGACGCCGTGGCCGAATTGGCCAAGGGCGGAACCCGATAGCGACCCTGGGAATAGACATGAGTACGCAAGCAGATCTCGAGATCGGTGACCGCAAAGTCGTTCGGGACGAGCGGGTAAAGGAACGGAATCGGCTGCAGCGGCTGTTGATTCGGCCTGAGATGGGCGCGGGCATCGGCGCAATCGGGATCTTCGTCTTCTTCCTCATCGTGGCCGACCCGTTCCGGCAGGCCTCGTCCCTGGCCACCGTCCTCTACGCCAGCTCGACCATCGGGATCATGGCCTGTGGCGTCGCGGTTCTGATGATCGGCGGTGAGTTCGACCTGTCGACGGGCGTGGCGGTGACATTCAGCTCGCTCGCGGCGTCGATGCTGTCCTACAACCTGCACCTCAATCTATGGGCGGGTGCCGGCCTCGCCCTGATCCTGGCGCTGGGCGTCGGGTTCTTGAACGGCTTCCTGGTGATGAAGACCAAGATCCCGTCATTCCTCATCACACTGAGCACGTTCTTCATGCTCGCCGGCATCAACCTGGCCGTCACCAAACTCCTTGCCGGGCAAGTCGCCACGCAAAGCGTCAACGACATGCAGGGTTGGGACTCGGCGCAGAAGGTGTTCGCCTCGTCGTTCACCCTGTTCGGCGTCAGCATCCGCATCACCGTGGTGTGGTGGCTGGTGTTCACCGCGGTGGCCACCTGGGTGTTGTTCAAGACCAAGATCGGCAACTGGATCTTCGCGGTCGGCGGCGATGCCGAAAGCGCTCGCGCGGTGGGTGTTCCGGTGACCAAGGTCAAGATCGGGATGTTCATGTTCGTCGGCTTCTGCGCCTGGTTTGTCGGCATGCACCTGCTGTTCGCGTTCAATACGGTGCAGTCCGGGCAGGGCATCGGCAACGAGTTCTTCTACATCATCGCCGCGGTGATCGGTGGCTGCCTGCTGACCGGTGGTTACGGCACCGCCGTCGGAGCCGCCATCGGTGCGTTCATCTTCGGCATGACGAACCAGGGCATCGTTTACGCGGGCTGGAACCCCGACTGGTTCAAGTTTTTCCTCGGCGCGATGCTGCTGTTCGCGGTGATCGCCAACAACGCTTTCCGTAATTACGCCGCCAAGAGGTGAGAGAAGTGACCGCAACCATGGATCGACCCACCGAAGAAGCCCCGTCCGGCGGCAAAGTGCCACTCGTCGAGCTGAAGAACGTCGGCAAGACCTACGGCAACATCACCGCGCTCAAAGACATCTCGCTGCGGGTGCATGCCGGTGAGGTGACCGGCATCCTCGGCGACAACGGCGCGGGCAAGTCGACGCTCATCAAGATCATCGCCGGATTGCATCAGCCCACCGACGGTGAGCTGCTGGTCGACGGCGAACCGACGAAGTTCAGCTCGCCTGCCGACGCGCTGGGCAAGGGCATCGCGACGGTGTACCAGAACCTCGCTGTCGTCCCGCTGATGCCGGTGTGGCGAAACTTCTTCCTGGGTCAGGAAATTCGTAAGAAGAGTTTCCCGTGGGCGCTGGACGCCAACGCGATGCGGGCCACCACGCTGACCGAGCTGGCGAAGATGGGTATCGAGTTGCCCGACGTCGACGTGCCGATCGGTTCGCTGTCCGGCGGGCAACGCCAGTGTGTGGCGATCGCCAGGGCCGTGTTTTTCGGGGCGCGGGTGCTGATCCTCGACGAGCCGACGGCCGCACTCGGCGTCAAGCAATCCGGGGTGGTGCTCAAATACATCACCGCCGCCAAAGAGGCCGGCTTCGGCGTCGTGTTCATCACCCACAACCCGCACCATGCGCACATGGTCGGCGACCATTTCGTGCTGCTGAACCGGGGCCGTCAGAAGCTCGACTGCAGCTACGACGAGATCACCCTGGAACACCTGACCCAGCAGATGGCCGGCGGTGACGAGCTCGAGGCGCTGTCCCACGAGCTGGGCCGCTGATCTACCGCGGCGTCAGCGCGAACAGTCGCAGCTCCCGGTCGGTCCGGGTGCGGTAGGCCTGGTACATCGGATAGGCCAGGAAGCGTGCCAAACCGGCGTCCCGCTCGGGCCCGGTCACCAAGGTGGCCGTCACCGGGATCTCGATCCCGTTGATGGCGACGACGGCCTCCGGGTTGGCCAGCAAGTTCAGGCTCCAAGCCGGGTGATGCTGCTGGCCGAAATTGCTGCCGAGCACCAGCAGGCGCTCGCCCTCGCGGAGGTAACTCAACGCCGACAACCGCGGCTGGCCGGACTTGCGGCCCGTCGTGGTCAACAGCAGTTCGGGCATCGAGGTCGGGCCGAACAAGGTGTATTTACCCTTGGTCGCCCGCAGCACGCGACGGTCCAGGGGCACGAGTGCTCTGATGACACGCGAGCCCACCGCCGTCGAGGCGAACGCGAGCGCAGGCTTGAACAGAGGCGAGATGTCTTCCCGGCCCCAGTGACCGTCAGGAAAGCGTTGCGGCATACCTGCCATCGTGCCCGATGGCCGCCCGGCGGAGGACCCGTTCAGCGCGGTGACATGCCCGCCGCCCGGTAGGCGGCATCGACATAATGCATGTTCTGCACGGCATCGTCGACGCCGATCGGCAACGGCACATGGTCCAGGAGGTGGGCGGCGAACGCGTCGAGTTGGTAGGTGTACGACGCTCGGGTGCCCAGGTGCTCCACCCGCGTTCCGCCCGGCGTGCGGATGGTGATCCGATCGTCGGTGTGCGGCTTGATGAAGTCGTGGGCAAGTGCATCACCCTTGGAGCCGACCAGCTTGACGGTGAACGAAAACGCCTCGGCGGTCATGGTGTTGGCACTGCAGCCGGTGGCGCCGGACGGGAACCGCAGCTCGACGTCGCACCACTCGTCGACGCCGGGGCCGCGCTGGGAGGCGTGGGCGGCGGTGATCGCCGGACGGCCCAGACCGCGGGCGCCGAGCTGGCGCATGATGTGCAGGCCGTAGCAGCCGAGGTCCATCAGTGCCCCGCCGGCCAGATCCAGCGACCAGCGCGGGTCATCAGGCGCGGGCGCCGGCATCGCCATCCGGACCTCCACGTGCCGGATCTCGCCTAGCTCACCGTCGGTTGCCAGTTCGAACATCCGCTGGGTCACCGGATGGAACAGGTAGTGGAACCCCTCCAGCATGCTCACCCCGGCAGCTGTGGCGGCGTCGGCGACCTGCTGTGCCTCGATGTGGTTGCGCGCGAACGGTTTCTCGGTCAGCACCGGCTTGCCCGCCTTGATCGCCGCCAGATTCCACGGGGCGTGCAGGCTGTTGGCCAACGGGTTGTAGACCACATCGACTTCCGCGTCCCCGACCACGTCGGCGTAGCTGTCTGCGATGCGCTCAACCCCGTACGTGTCGGCGAACCGGCGGGCGCGCTGTGGATCTCGGGCAGCCACCACCACGAGCCGGTGACCGAGATCCCGGGCCGGCCCGACGATCGCGTTCTCGGCGATCCGGGATGCGCCGAGCACCCCGATGCGCAGGCTCATGCAGTCCCCTCGCAGGCTCGGGCACTGCATGCCCGCTGATGGTTCGCTCCGCAAGCGTCGCTCACGCCGGCACGCCGCCCGCGACCTGCTGCAGATAGGCGACGCTGGTCAGTACGTCCCGTAACGGACCCTCGCCGGCCGGCTCGCCGTCCAGGATGGTGTCCTGCTCGAGGACGAACCAGCCGTCGAAGCCGTTGTCCCGCAAAGCCGCAACGATGCCCGCGATGTCCACGTCACCGGTGCCCAGCGGGGTGTACATGCCCTGGGCGACCGCATCGGTATAGGTCAGTTCGCCGGACTGCACCCGGGCGGCCAAGGCCGCGTCGACGTCCTTGAGGTGAGCGTGCGCAATGCGCTCCGGCACCGTGCGGGCCAGCTGCAACGGATCGGTGCCACCGATCAACAGGTGCCCGGTGTCCAGGCACAGCGAGATCGACGACCCGGCCAGCACCCGGCCCACCTCGTCGCCCTTCTCGACCATCGTGCCGACATGCGGGTGCAGCACGGCGGCGACACCGCGTGCGGCGGCGGCGGCCGCCAGCCGGTCGAGGTTGGCGAGCAGCGTCGACCACTGTTGGTCGTTCAGATCGGGCCGTGAGTCATAGCCGTCGGTACCGGTTACCGCGGCCAGTACAAGCATCGAAGCATTCACCGCCACAAGGGAATCCAGCAGGCCGGTGATATCAGGCACCGGATCGTGGTCGGCATCGTGCAGCACCACGGGTGCGAAGCTGCCGACACAACTCAGGCCGTGGCGGCCCAGCAGCGCGGTCAGCTCGCCGGGGTCGGCGGGCAGGAAACCCTCCGGGCCGAGCTCGGTGGCCGACAGGCCGGCTTGGTGCATCTCGGACAGCACCCGCTCGGGGTCGAGTTGATGACCCCAGCCGGGCACTTCGCACACACCCCAGGAGATGGGGGCTCCGGCGATCTTCACTGGCGTACCTCCTCGATGCGGACCGGTGCGCCGCGGCGCAGCGATTCGGTGGCGGCTTCGGCAATCCAGGCGACCTCGACGGCGTCGGCCACGGTGGCACCGCGCACCGGCGCGCCCTTGACGACGTCGACGAAGCCACTCAGTTCGGTGCGGAACGCCTCGGTGAAGCGGTCCATGAAGAAGTGGTGCGGCTGACCGGTCGGAAAGTCGTTGTGGGGATCGGCATTCCGTACCGGTACACCCTGGTCCCAGCCGGCGACCACGGTGTCGTTGAACCCGTGCACCTCCAGCCGGCAGTCGTAACCGCGGCCGTTGTAGCGTGCGTTGGAGATGACGCCGAGCGCGCCACCGTCGAACCGGACCACCACTGCTGCCGTGTCGACGTCACCGTATTCGGCGAACAGCGGATCGCCCTGCGCGGTGCCGGTGGCGTACACCTCGACGGCTTCCTGGCCGGTGATCCAGCGGACGGTGTCGAAATCGTGGACCGCGCAATCGCGGAAGATGCCACCCGACCCGGCGATGTACTCCATCGGCGGGGGAGCCGGGTCCATCGTGGTGCTGCGGACGGTGTGCAGCGTGCCCAGCGCGCCACGGTCCACCGCGGCCTTGGCGGCTGCGAACGCGGTGTCGAAGCGCCGCTGATAGCCGATCTGCACCGGAACGCCGGCCCGCATGATGGCCTCGGCGACCCTGGCGCTTTCGGCTGCGGTGGAGGCCACCGGCTTCTCGCAGAACGTCGGCAACCCGCGCTCGACGGCGGCCAGCGTCAGTTCCGCGTGCGCCGGGGTGGCGGCTGCCACCACGACCCCGTCGATACCCGACGACAGCAGCGCGTCGACCGAATCAACCGACCGCACGCCGTACTTCGTCGCCACCTGAGCGACGACGTCGGGACGCTCATCGGTGACGACGAGACCGTCGACCCCGTCGAGTTGGCTCAGTGTGTCGGTGTGGAAGGCCCCGATCCGGCCGAGGCCGATCACGCCGAGGGTGGTCATGGGATTCTCCGTTCGTTCTGGTCGCACAGCGCGACGTCGAGGGCTTCGGGGGACAGATCGTCGGCCAGCGCGGCGAGCACGACGTCGACTTGGCTTGGCGGCGCCAGACTTCCGATCGGCTGGTCGCGGTCCAGGTTGGTGGGGAAGGGGTAACCCTCCGCGGTGGCCACCACGGCGTTGAGCATCTCGGTCGCCGGTCGGCCGGCGGCCTTCATGGCGCGCAGCGCCGGGTACACCGAACGCACCATCGCGGTGCGGTCCAGGGCTTCCATCGCCCGGCCGAACGGCGAGGAGATCTGCAACAGGTTGGCCATCCGGCGAATCGCGGCCGAGGTGTTGGCGCCCGCTGCGTGATAGAGCGCCGGATTGAAGAACACCGCATCGCCCTTGCTCAGCGGGATCTGCACGTGATGCGTGGCGAAGTAGTCGATGAACTCCGGTGAATTGAATGCCACATAACCGCCCTCGAACAGCTGCGAATACGGCAGCAGCATGGTCGGCCCGCTCTGCAGCGGCATGGCGGTGTGGGCGACAGCTCCCTGCAGTGTCAGCGTCGGCGACAACCGGTGCACGTGCGCGGGATACTCGGCGAGCTGGCCGGGCGCGACGAATCCGAGATGGTAGTCGCGGTGCGGAACCTGTGCGGCGCCACCGGGATTGACGACGTTGACCTGAGAGGTGAGCTGATATCGCGGCCCGAGCCAGGCCTGGCAGACCAGGGCCAGCAGGTCGTTGGCGTAGTAGTCGGCGTACGCCGCGGGGGAGTGCAAAGCCAGCTTCTGGGCGGCGTTCCACACCCGGTCGTTCGCACCCGCGGCACCGAAGTGGTCCCCGGCCGCACCGCCGGTGCGCCGCTGATCGGCGATCAGTGCCGCGAAGGCCGCGCTGGCGGCGTCGACGACCGTGGCCGAGAAGGCACCGGTGAACACGACGACGCCGGGACCGTCGGCCAGTGCGGTGATGAGTTCGGCCTGCAGGGCGCGCCGGTCGACGTGGGCCATCTCCGCGGCGGCGTACACGAGGACGTTCCGCCGAACCTCGGCGGCGTGCGGGTACGCCGAGAGATCAGTCTCGCGCTCGGTCAGGGTACGCAGCTCGTCGAGTTGGTAAGCGCGTTCGGTCAACCAGGGTTGAACCCCCGCACGCACATCGGCCATGGCGAAAGTGTTGCTGTGACTCAAGCCGCAATCAACACCAGAAATCCATCAAAAACCCATCAGAAGGATAGGGTGCGAGACATGGCGCACCGCTTCAAAGTCCGCGAGATCGCCCAACAGTCCGGACTGTCCGAAGCCACCGTCGACCGGGTGCTCAACGACCGGCCCGGCGTACGGGCGGCCACCCGCGCCGAGGTGCTGCACGCCATCGAGGATCTGGATAAACAACGATCCCAGTTGCGGCTCAACGGACGTCGCTTCCTGCTCGACGTGGTGATGCAGACCCCGCGGCGGTTCTCCGACGCCTTCCGCGCCGCGGTCGAAGCCGAACTGCCCGCATTCGCCCCAGCGATGCTGCGCGCGCGGTTTCACCTATGGGAGTCCGGGTCGACAGACCAGATGGCGGACACGCTTGCCCGGATCAAGGGCAGCCACGGGATCGTGCTCAAGGCGCAGGATGAACCGGAGGTGGCCGAGGCCGTCGACCGTCTGGTCGCCGCCGGTGTCCCGGTGGTGACCTACACGACCGACATCCCGGCCAGTGCGCGCTGTGCGTACGTGGGCATCGACAACCACGGAGCCGGAACCACGGCGGCCTATCTGATGGACCAGTGGCTGGGTGACACGCCGGCGGACGTGCTGATCACGTTGAGCCGCACAGTGTTCCGAGGTGAGGCCGAACGTGAAGTGGGCTTCCGGACGGCCCTGCGCAGATCCGGCCGCGGCATCGTCGAGGTCGGCGACAGCGACGGTATCGACGCCACCATCGAACGCCTGGTGATCGACGCACTCGAGCGCAACCCCGACGTCGCAGCCGTCTACTCCGTCGGCGGCGGAAACACCGCGACGGTGGCGGCGTTCGACCAATTAGGGCGCGCGTGCCGAGTCTTTATTGCTCATGACCTCGACGCCGACAACCGGCGGCTGCTGCGGGAGGGCCGCATCTCGGCGGTGCTGCACAACGACCTGCGCGCCGACGCCCGGCTCGCGATGCGGCTGATCCTGCAGCAGCACCGCGCGTTGCCCACCGAGCCCGCGCGCCCCGTCCCGATCCAGGTGATCACCCCGTACAACCTGCCTGCCTGAACTCGGCAAGTCGTCGATTCGAAGAAACCGCGACTAGCATTCCGCGCCGACGGCGACGATGAATGGCGCCCAACTGACGAAGCACCCAAGGAGACCGACCCGTGTCACGACATCGCGCTGAGCTCGCCGCCGGCGTGACCGTGCTGGGCAATCTGGCCGTCGATGTGATCAACGGCGGCCCGAAAACGCCTGGCGGGTGCGCGTCGTTCTCCGGTGTCGCGATGGCGGCCGCGGGCGGCCCGGGCGGGATCGTGGCGCTGGCCGCCGACGAGGACCACTCGCTGTACGAGCCGCTGCTCGAGAGGTTCGGGTCGCTGATCCGGATCCTTCCTGCCGACTGCACGAGCGCGTTCCGGCTGGATTATGAGGACGTCGATCACCGCCGAATGTCGGTCGACGCCATCGGCCCGGTGTGGAGTGCGGCCGAGGTGGAGTCGGCGGACCCCGACACGACGTGGGTGCACCTCGCCCCGCTGCTGCGCACCGACTTTCCCGCCGAGACACTGGCTCTGCTGGCCCAGCGCGGCCACCGGGTCGCCTACGACGGCCAGGGTCTGGTCCGTGCCGACCAGCTCGGGCCACTGGTGGTGGACCGTCACTACCCGCCCGAGCTGTTGGATCACCTCAGCATCCTCAAGCTGGCCGAGGACGAGGCCGTCATCGTCGCCGACGGCCCCTTCGACGAGTCCACCGCCGCCCGCCTCGCGGTGCCCGAAATCCTGGTGACCTACGGATCCGAGGGCTGCGACATCTATACCGGTGACACAAAGGTTCGGGTGCCGGCCGCCTGGCGAGTCGACGGCGTGCAGACCACCGGCGCCGGTGACATGTTCACCACCTGTTACGTGGCAAATCGGGCAGCCGGGGCCGACCCGCGCGCCGCGGCCGCCGCCGCGAGTGAACTCGTCGCGGGTGAACTCGAGAAACGCCTCGGGGCGCGCCGTAACTGAGAGCTACCGGCGAGTAGCGACTTCTCTTAGAGAACGACGTTCTCGGCAAGTGACGAACGACACACTTTTGTCTCACCGCGCCGTCGATCGTGTCCGTGAGCTGTGACTTCGATGCAGGCCGCACGGCGTGTCACGAGCAAGCCCCGGTCAGCCATGCCTAAGAAAGTGCAATAATCGGTACTGCGAGTGACAGCAACTCCTGGGCTGTCGATTCCGCCGGCGCGTCCACCCGATAGCGACGCGGGATCTACACCCGGCGGACAGGACGAAAGGCGGGGACGTGGGTCCGAACGGCAACGGGGCTGCGGGCAACCGGCAGAAGCTGGAAAAAGTCGTCATCCGGTTCGCCGGTGACTCCGGAGACGGAATGCAGCTCACCGGTGACCGGTTCACCTCCGAAGCCGCGCTCTTCGGCAACGACCTTGCAACTCAACCGAATTACCCCGCCGAGATCCGCGCGCCACAGGGCACGCTGCCCGGCGTCTCGTCGTTCCAGATCCAGATCGCCGATTACGACATCCTCACCGCCGGTGACCGTCCCGACGTGCTGGTCGCGATGAACCCCGCCGCGCTGAAGGCCAACATCGGCGATCTGCCGCGCGGTGGTCTGGTGATCGCCAACTCCGACGAATTCACCAAGCGCAACTTGGCGAAGGTCGGCTACGAGAGCAACCCGCTGGAGAGCGGCGAACTCGACGACTATGTCGTGCAGGCCGTCGCGATGACCACCCTGACCCTCGGCTCCGTCGAGGCGATCGGCGCGTCCAAGAAGGACGGCCAGCGCGCCAAGAACATGTTCGCGCTCGGGCTGCTGTCGTGGATGTACGGCCGGCCGATCGAGACCAGCGAGACGTTCATCCGGGAGAAGTTCGCCCGCAAGCCCGATATCGCCGAAGCCAACGTGCTGGCGCTGAAGGCCGGCTGGAACTACGGCGAGACCACTGAGGCGTTCGGCACCACCTACGAGATCTCCCCGGCCAAGCTCGCCCCTGGCGAATACCGGCAGATCTCCGGCAACACGGCCCTGGCTTACGGCGTGATCGCCGCCGGCCAGCTCGCCGACATCCAGGTGGTGCTCGGCACCTACCCAATCACGCCGGCGTCGGACATCCTGCACGAGCTGTCCAAGCACAAGAACTTCAACATCCTGACCTTCCAGGCCGAGGACGAGATCGCCGGCGTCGGCGCCGCGATCGGCGCCTCCTACGGCGGGGCGCTGGGCGTGACGAGCACTTCGGGCCCCGGCATTTCGCTGAAGTCCGAGGCCATCGGGTTGGCCATGATGGCCGAGCTGCCGCTGCTGGTGATCGACGTGCAGCGTGGCGGACCGTCGACCGGCTTGCCGACCAAGACCGAGCAGGCCGATCTTCTGCAGGTGATGTTCGGTCGCAACGGCGAGTCGCCTGTTGCCGTGCTGGCCGCCAGCACGCCGTCGGACTGCTTCGAGGTGGCCATCGAGGCCGCGCGCATCGCGCTGACCTACCGGACGCCGGTGATCCTGCTGTCCGACGGCGCGATCGCCAACGGCTCGGAGCCGTGGCGGATCCCGGACATCGACTCCTTCAAGCCGATCGACACCAACCTGGCCGAGGCCGGCGAGGACTTCCAGCCGTACGCCCGCGACCCCGAGACGCTGGCTCGCCAGTTCGCGGTTCCCGGCACCCCCGGCCTGGAGCACCGCATCGGCGGCCTGGAGTCGGCCAACGGCTCCGGCGCCATCTCCTACGAGCCGGCCAACCACGACCTGATGGTCCGGTTGCGGCAGGCCAAAATCGCCGGCATCACGGTGCCGGACGTCACGGTCGACGACCCGACCGGCGACGCGGAGCTGCTCATCCTCGGCTGGGGAAGTTCGTTCGGCCCGATCGGTGAAGCCTGCCGCCGGGCCCGGCGCCGCGGCATCAAGGTTGCGCAGGCTCACCTGCGGCACCTCAACCCGCTGCCGGCCAACCTCGGCGAGGTGCTGCGTCATTACAAGAACGTGGTGGTCCCCGAGATGAACCTCGGCCAACTGGCGCTGCTGCTGCGCGGTACGTACCTGGTCGATGTGCAGTCGGTGACGAAGGTGGAAGGCATGGCGTTCCTGGCCGACGAGCTGGAAGGCATCATCGATGCCGCACTCGACGGGACGTTGGCTGAAAAGGAAAGCGACAAAGCGAAATTCGCCCGGCTTGCGGCAGCTACCGTGGGTACCGGCACAGATGTTGGCGCAGGAGTGAACGCATGACTGACCTGATCGGCTCGGACCTGCTGGCACCGAGCGTGTCCAAGACGGCGTGGGTGCCGACCACCGACGAGCCGCAGAAGGCCAAGGATTTCACCAGTGACCAGGAGGTCCGCTGGTGCCCAGGTTGCGGTGACTACGTCATCCTGAACACGATCCGCAACTTCCTGCCGGACCTCGGTCTGCGCCGGGAGAACATCGCCTTCATCAGCGGCATCGGCTGCTCGAGCCGGTTCCCGTACTACCTGGAGACCTACGGCTTCCACTCGATCCACGGTCGTGCTCCGACCATCGCCACCGGCCTGGCGCTGGCCCGCCCGGACCTGTCCGTGTGGGTTGTCACCGGCGACGGCGACGCCCTCTCGATCGGTGGCAACCACCTGATCCATGCGCTCCGCCGTAATGTCAACATCACGATCCTGCTGTTCAACAACCGGATCTACGGTCTGACCAAGGGTCAGTACTCGCCGACATCCGAGGTTGGCAAGGTCACCAAGTCCACCCCGATGGGCTCGCTGGATCATCCGTTCAACCCTGTGTCGCTGGCTTTGGGCGCGGAGGCGACGTTCGTCGGCCGGGCGCTGGACTCCGACCGGAAGGGCCTGTCCGAGGTCCTGAAGGCGGCGGCCCAGCATCGTGGCGCAGCACTGGTCGAGATCATGCAGGACTGCCCGATCTTCAACGACGGCTCCTTCGACCTGCTCCGCAAGGAAGGCGCAGAGGAGCGCATCATCAACGTCCGCCAGGGCGAACCGGTGGTGTTCGGCGCCAACGGCGAGTACTGCGTGGTAAAGAGCGGCTTCGGCCTGGACGTCGCCAAGACCGCCGACGTGGCAGCCGGCGACATCGTGGTGCACGACGCCACCACCGCCGACTCGGCCTACGCGTTCGCGTTGTCGCGGCTCAGCGACCAGAACCTCGAGCACACCGTGATGGGGGTGTTCCGCCAGGTCAACCGGCCGACGTATGACGACGCCGCCCGCGACCAGGTTCGGATGGCCCGTGAGGCCACCCCGCACGACCGGCATGCGCTGCAGTCGCTGCTGCGCGGTCGCGATACCTGGACTGTGGACTAGATCGAATCGTGAGCACGCCCGCCCCGCTGGCCGCTGTAGTACTGGCTGGTGGGGCGTCGCGGCGCATGGGCCGGGACAAGGCCACGCTGCCGCACCCCGACGGCGGCACCACAATGGTGGAGTACACCGTCTCCGTGCTGAGTTCTGGCTGCGCGCCGGTGTTCGTGATCGCCGCCCCCGGTCAGGCGCTTCCCGCGCTCGACGGGCAGATTGTGCGTGACGAGGTTCGCGGAGTCGGGCCCCTGCTGGCCACCGGTCGTGGGCTGCGGGCGGCCGCGGGGGCCGGGGTGGAGCGCGCCTTCGTCAGCGCCGTCGACATGCCCTTCCTGTCCACCGAGATCATCGACGAACTCGCCCGACACCGGGGTGTGGACATCGTGCTGCCATGGGACGGCCGCGACCACTATCTGGCCGGCATCTACAACACTGCTCTCGCCGACCACATCGACGCCTTGGTCGCCGTGGGGGAACGGAGCATGCGGGCGCTGGCCGAATCTGTCGTCACTCAGCGGATCGTCGTGCCGGCCAGTCGCACGCTGGCGAACGTCAATTCACCGGCCGATCTGGCGCAGCAAATCGCCGGATAAACGGCGTTCGGAGCGGATTCGGAATCGCTGGACAATGGCGATCCGCGCCGATTTCTCTATCGGGAATAGGCCGTCCTTCTGTTGCTGCAGGACTTACTGAGGGACAACACAATTCGGGCGTTCGAGGGGTCTTCGGAGCCGTTCTGTCCGCCCATCTCGGATCGACGCCGTGACGTTGCGGAGTCCGGACATGTCTCCATCGCCGTGAAGTCTGCCGCTAGCTAACGAATTTCCCGGTGCCGGTGCTGATGGGGCAGGTGGGGCGGGGTTCAATTCCTGGGAACGCCCGGGTGCGCAAATGTAGGTACGTTGCGTTATCAATAATGTGTGTCCGGGGCCACAATTTATACGTGATAAACGTCACGTTATTTACGGGCGTGTCAACAAAATGGCTGGCTGTGAAACTACTTGCTGACCTGCACAGACCGCACATAGCTTTCGCTCGTAACCATCTCGTGATCTAACCGAGATAAGCGTGTCGTTGATGTGACTTCATTTCTTCTGCTTTGTAGCGTCCTACCCGGTCCCGCAAGGGAGCAAACAACTGCAGATATGACTCCACACATTTGAACCCTGCGTGTGAGCGGGGCCGGGGAGGTCGCAACGACCTTCTGTGGATCACCGGAGAAGTGATTCCGCGGTGATGCCGGCCTCCGCTGTCGTGCCCGACCGAGACGGCGCGACCCGAAACCCGACAGTCCCACGGGACCGCATCCGTCCGACGACGGAGGTCTGGCGCGCGTACGGCGAAAGGAAAACTGTTGAACAACGTCCGCAAAACGCTCGCACGGTCCTTCGGCATCGCCGCCATCGGTGGCGCTACGGTCCTTGCCCCGATGGTCCTCGGTACCGCCACCGCTTCGGCGGACGGCATGAACTGGGACGCAGTCGCAGCGTGCGAGTCCGGCGGTAACTGGGCGATCAATACCGGTAACGGCTACTACGGCGGGCTGCAGTTCACCCTGGGCACCTGGCGTGCCAATGGAGGTTCGGGTTCGCCGCACCTGGCGTCGCGCGATGAGCAGATCCGTGTGGCGGAGAACGTGCTTCGCACGCAGGGCCGAGGAGCGTGGCCGGTCTGCGGCCGTCGAGGCTAGTAGAGCGCTCATAAGGGTGGCGCCGGGTCGATGACCCGGCGCCACCCTTATTTCACGGGCCACTTCCTTATCAAAGTTCTCAGAAAAATCAATCGACACGCCCGTAACAACTGCATCACGCGCTGCGATTCACATCACAGCGGCACACCAGTGCCCCCTTTGTCGGGAAGGGACAACACCAATGAGCACTCTGCGCAGGATCATCACCCTCTCAGTCATCTCCGCCGCTCTGGGCCTCGCCGGGTTCGTTCTGAGCATGGGAACTGCCAACGCAGACAGCGGTGTGAACTGGGACGCGGTCGCGCAGTGCGAGTCGGGTGGCAACTGGAGCGCCAATACGGGCAACGGCTTCTCCGGCGGCCTGCAGTTCAGCGACGCCACCTGGGCGGCCAACGGCGGCATCGGCAGCGCGGCCCACGCCTCGCGCGAGGAGCAGATCCGGGTCGCCGAGAACGTCGCCCGCAAGCAGGGCATGGGCGCCTGGCCGACGTGCGGCCAGGCCGCCGGAACGCCCGCTTTCGCCACCCCGGTCTCCAGCGGTGCGGCCCCCGCTCAGGGTGGAGCCTGCGCCAACGTGATGAGCGGCCCATTCAAGTCCATCGACTTCAACAAGATGTGCCAGGCCTTCCACGATCCGGGCCGCGCGATCGCCAACGCCCTCGGCCTTCACTGATTCATCGCAACGACGCCCAGCCGGCTCAGGCCGACTGGGCGTCGTCGCGGGCGGGGAGCCGAAAGGCCGACCGCGCGGCGATCGACGCCAGGTGGCGGGTCACCAGTGTCTCCGGCAGCACCACGGTGGCCCTGCTGGCCAGTGCGCTCAGCGCCGCGGGCCGCAGGTTCACCACCCGGCCGATCAGCCGTGATTCGGCGGCGATGGCGCGCACCCGGCGGCGGCGGAACGATTCGAACGCTGCGAACGCCCTCGGCAGGTCGGGGGATAACTCGACGAACGCACCCAGCACGGCGGCATCCTCCAGCGCCTGGCACCCGCCCTGCCCCAGATGGGGCCGCATGGGGTGGGCGGCGTCTCCGACCAGCACCACCGGGCCCATCGCCCAACGTCGGGCGGGGCCGCGGTCGTAGAGGTCGTTGCGCAGTACCTCGGTGGGGTCGGTGGCCGCCAGCATGGCCGGGATCGGTGCGGCCCACGATGCGAACTTCTCTTGCAGATAACCGAGCTCGCCCTGCGGCGCCGACGCGCCCTCGGCCGCGCGTTCGGTGGCGAACCAGTACGTCCGCTCGCCGCCCATGGGGACGTGACCGACCTCAGCGCCCGCGCCCATCGTCTCGCCGGCCAGGTCGGGGTCGATGGAGATCGAGGCGACGCCGCGCCAGGCCGTGTATCCGGCGTAGCGGTGAAGCAGCGGGCCGTTGAGATGGCGCGCCACCACCGAGCCGGTGCCGTCGGCGCCGACCACCGCGTCGACGTCGCGGGTCGAGGAATCCGTCAGGTGAAGCCGCATCCCGGCAGCCGTCGAGCTGAGCTCGCGAACCCCTACCCCCTCGATGACGGTTCCCGGCGACAGTGCGCCGGCCAGAACGTCGCGCAGCGCTGCGCGCTGCAGCACCACCAGCGGCTCACCCAGCGCGGTGACGATCCGCTCACCGGCCGGGCGGCGCAACCAACGGCCGTCCTTCCAGCGGATCGCGCCCGCGGTGATCCGGCCGCCCGCCGCCCGCACCTGATCGCCGAGACCGAGATGGTCGAGGGCGGCCAGGGCGTTCGGCCAGACACTGATCCCCGCACCGGACCCGGTGTCGGTGCGCTCCTCGATCACAGTGACGGCATGACCGCGCCGGGCCAGCGCCGCGGCGGTGGCGAGTCCGGCGATGCCCGCCCCGACGACTGCGATCTCGGCCATGTCCCGAACCTAACCGGCGTGTGCTACCAACGGGGCATGACCTCGGGCCCATTCGACGATCTCGACGACTACATCGCACTGCGGCGGGTTTCCGGGCTGGCGGTGTCGGCCGATGGGTCGCGTGTCGTGGCATCCGTCGCCGAACTCAACGCCGCCAAGACCGAATACATCACCGCGCTGTGGGAACTGGACCCGGCCGGTGCGGCTGCGGCCCGCCGGCTGACGCGCGGCGCCAAGGGCGAAGCCGCACCGGCGTTCACCGCCGACGGCGATCTGCTGTTCACCTCGGTACGGCCCACTGCGGACGACGACAAACCGCCGGCCGCGCTATGGCTGCTGCCCGCCGCAGGCGGGGAGTCCCTCCAGCTGGCCGAGCTGCCCGCCGGGATCACCGCGGTGCGGACCGCGCGCAGCGCAGCCGCCGTCGTCATCGGTGCCCCACTGTTGCCGTCGGCCGGCACCGTCGACGACGAGCGCCGGCTGCGGAAACTGCGCAAGGACAACAAGATCAGCGCGATCCTGCACACCGGCTACCCGGTGCGGCACTGGGACTCCGACCTGGGCCCGGATGAGACGCATCTGTTCCGCGTCGCAGCCGACGGTGAGCTCACCGACCTGACACGTGAGCCCGGGCCGGCGCTCGGTGAGGCGGACTTCGCCGTCAGCGCCGACGGCACCTTCGCGGTCGCGACCTGGCGGGTGTCCGCGCCGCGCGCTGCCCTGCGATCGATGCTGGTGCGCATCGACCTGGTGACAGGTGAGCGCTCGGTGATCGCCGAGGATCCCGCAGCCGACCTGGAACACCCGGCCATCTCACCGGACGGCACGGCCGTGGTGTTCACCCGTGAGACCGTCTCGAACCCGCACCAGGCGCCACGAATCACGTTGTGCCGCTTGGATCTACGATCCGGCGACTGGGGGCAATTGGCCACCGGGTGGGACCGGTGGCCGGCGTCCGCGACCTGGGCGCATGACGGCTCCGCGGTTCTGGTCACCGCCGACGACAACGGCCGCTGCCCGATCTTCGAGATCAGTCTGGACGGCGCCGTCCGCCGGATCACCGACGACGACTTCAGCTACTCGAACGTCACCGCCGCACCGGACGGCGTCATCTACGCGCTGCGAAGCTCCTATGCGGCGCCGCCGCACCCCGTGCGCGTCGACCCGCACGGTGCGATCAGCGTGCTGCCGTGCGTGGAATTGCCTGAGCTGCCCGGCGAATTGACCGAGACCGTCGCGACCACCGCCGACGGAACGACGGTGCGGTCCTGGCTGGTGTTGCCGTCCGGCGGGCAGGAATCCGCACCGCTGCTGCTGTGGATTCACGGCGGACCGCTGGGCAGCTGGAACGTGTGGTCGTGGCGGTGGAATCCGTGGTTGATGGCGGCCCGCGGGTACGCGGTGCTGCTGCCCGATCCGGCGCTGTCCACCGGGTACGGGCAGGACTTCATTCAGCGCGGCTGGGGCGCCTGGGGCGGGCCGCCCTACGAGGATCTGATGGCCGCCGTCGACGCCGCGGTGGCGCACCCACGCATCGACGCCGGGCGCACGGCGGCGATGGGTGGGTCGTTCGGCGGTTACATGGCCAACTGGGTGGCCGGCCACACCGACCGCTTCGCGGCGATCGTCACCCACGCCAGCCTGTGGGCGCTCGACCAGTTCGGTCCGACCACCGATGGCGCCTACTACTGGGCTCGCGAGATGACACCGGCCATGGCACAAGACAATTCGCCACACCGTTTCGTCGAGCACATCACCACCCCGATGCTGGTGATTCACGGCGACAAGGACTATCGGGTGCCGATCGGCGAGGCGCTGCGGCTGTGGTACGAGCTGCTGACCGACTCCGGGCTGCCCGCCGCCGACGACGGCACCTCGGCGCACCGGTTCCTGTACTTCCCGTCCGAGAACCACTGGGTGTTGTCGCCGCAGCACGCCAAGATCTGGTATCAGGTGGTCACCGCGTTCCTGGCCGAACACGTGCTGGGGGAGACGGCGCAGTTGCCCGAAACGCTGGGCTGACCGGCCCCCGGTAAGTTGGCCACCATGACCTCAGCGGAGCGGGAATTCGACATCGTCGTATACGGGGCCACCGGATTCGTCGGCAAGCTCACCGCCGAATACCTGGCCCGTTCCGGCGGTGACGTCCGGGTGGCCCTGGCCGGCCGATCGCCGGACAAGCTGCTGAAGGTGCGCGAAACGCTCGGCGAATCGGCGCAGAACTGGCCGATTCTGACCGCCGACGCCGCCTCCCCGTCGTCGCTGGCCGACATGGCCGCGCGCACCCGGGTCGTCATCACCACCGTCGGCCCCTACAGCCGCTACGGCCTGCCGCTGGTCGCGGCGTGCGCCGCGGCAGGCACCGACTACGCCGATCTCACGGGTGAGGCGATGTTCGTGCGGCAGAGCATCGACGACTACCACAAGCAGGCCGTCGACACCGGCGCCCGCATTGTGCATGCGTGCGGATTCGATTCCATCCCTTCGGATATGAGCGTGTACGCGCTGTACCGGCGGGCGCAGTCTGACGGCACCGGCGAACTCGGGGACACCGACTTCGTGCTGCGCGGATTCTCCGGCGGAGTGTCGGGCGGCACGGTCGCCTCGATGATCGAGGTCTTCCGCGCCTCCTCCAACGATCCCAATACCCGGCGCATGCTGGAGGATCCGTACACCCTCACCCAGGACCGGAGCGCCGAGCCCGAACTGGGTCCGCAGCCCGACCTGCCGTGGCGGCGCGGCCGCGAGATCGCGCCCGAACTGGCCGGGGTGTGGACCACGGGCTTCGCGATGGCGATGTACAACACGCGGATCGTGCGGCGCAGCAACGCGCTTCTGGAGTATGCCTACGGACGCCGGCTGCGTTACGCGGAGTACATGAGTGTCGGGTCGTCGGTCGCCGCGCCGGTGGTGTCGGCGGTGGCCAGCGCGGCCAACAACGGTGTCGTCGCGCTGGGCAGCCGGTTCTTCCGGCTGCTGCCGCGCCGGCTGGTCGAGCGCATCGCCCCCAAGCCGGGCACCGGACCCAGCGAACAGGCCCGCGACCGCGGCTACTACCGCGCCGAGACGTACACCACCACCACGACCGGCGCGCGCTACTGCGCCACCATCGCCCAGCAGGGCGATCCGGGATACAAAGCCACCTCGGTGATGCTCGGCGAATGTGGACTCGCACTGGCGCTCGACCGTGACAAGTTGTCAGATCTGCGGGGTGTGCTGACGCCCGCCGCCGCCATGGGTGACGCCCTGCTGGACCGCTTTCCCGCCGCCGGGATTTCGCTGCAGACGGTCCGCCTCGACGACTAGTGTCAGCTGGGCGTGCCGCACATCCAGCAATGGTGCCGCGCATCCAGCAATGAAGGTGGACATCATGGCCGGTCTCGACGATCTGTACAGCCAGATTCCGGTCGCGGACATCGCCAGCAGGCTCGGCGCGCCTGAGGGCGAAGTGAACCAGGCGATCCAGACCCTGGTGCCCACCCTCGTCGGCAGCATCCAGCACAACGTCGTCTCCGACGACATCGACTCCAGCTCACTCGAATCGGCGATCGCCTCGCAGGCTGGGAGCCGCCTGCTCGAGGGCGGTGTCAACGTCGACCAGGTCGACACCGGCGCGGGGGAGCAGTTCGTCGCGCGGATCTTCGGCGGCAACGACACCAACCAGGTGGCCTCCGCGCTGGCCGGTTCCGGTGCCGGCGGCGGGGACCTGATCAAGAAGCTGCTGCCGATCCTCATCCCCATCGTGCTGGCCTACCTGGGCAAGCAGGCTGGTGGCGGCTCGACCCAGGCCGGCGCGTCCGGCGGTGGGCTCGGTGACGTGCTCGGCAGCATCCTCGGTGGCGCCGGCGGCGGAGCCGGGGGCGGGAACAACCCGCTCGGCAGCATTCTGGGCAACGTGCTGGGCGGTAAACAGGGTGGCGCCATCGGCGACATCCTCGGTGGGCTGTTGGGCGGGAAAAAGTAGCGCGGATTCCGGGCGCACTGCGGGCGGTTACGAAGCAGCCCGAGGCACGTTCCTAGAATTGTCGGGTGACCACCACTGACGACTCTCGCGCCGACGCCCTCCCCAAGTCGTGGGATCCGGGGGCGGTAGAGACGCAGATGTATCAGGGCTGGGTCGATGCCGGTTACTTCACGGCTGACGCCACAAGCGGCAAGCCGGCGTATTCGATCGTGCTGCCGCCGCCGAACGTCACCGGCAGCCTGCACATGGGTCACGCCTTGGATCACACACTGATGGACGCGCTGACCCGCCGCAAGCGCATGCAGGGCTGCGAGGTGCTGTGGCTGCCCGGGATGGATCACGCCGGCATCGCCACCCAGAGCGTCGTGGAGAAGCAGCTCGCCGTCGACGGCAAGACCAAAGAGGACTTCGGTCGCGAGCTGTTCGTCGAGAAGGTGTGGGACTGGAAGCACGAGTCCGGTGGCACGATCGGCGCCCAGATGCGCCGGCTGGGCGACGGGGTCGACTGGAGCCGCGACCGATTCACCATGGACGAGGGCCTGTCCCGGGCGGTGCGCACGATCTTCAAGCGGCTCTACGACGCCGGCCTGATCTACCAGGCCGAGCGGCTGGTCAACTGGTCGCCGGTGCTGGAGACGGCCATTTCGGATCTCGAGGTCAAGTACTCCGACGTCGAGGGCGAGCTGGTTTCCTTCCGGTACGGATCGATGAACGACGACGAACCGCACCTGGTGGTGGCCACCACCCGGATCGAGACGATGCTCGGTGACACCGCGATCGCGGTGCATCCCGACGACGAGCGCTACCGGCACCTCGTCGGTCAGACCCTGCCGCATCCGTTCCTGGACCGGCAGATCATCATCGTCGCTGATGCGCACGTCGACCCCGAATTCGGCACCGGCGCAGTGAAAGTCACCCCGGCGCACGACCCCAACGACTTCGAGATCGGCATGCGGCACAACCTGGCCATGCCGTCGATCATGGACACGAAGGGCCGGATCGCCGACACCGGCACGCAATTCGACGGCCTCGACCGCTTCGAAGCCCGGGTCAAAGTGCGTGAGGCGCTCGCCGCAGAGGGTCGCATCGTCGCCGAGAAGCGGCCGTATCTCCACAGCGTCGGGCACTCCGAGCGCAGCGGCGAGCCGATTGAGCCCCGGTTGAGTCTCCAGTGGTGGGTGAAGGTCTCCTCGATGGCGAAGGCGGCCGGTGACGCGGTGCGCAACGGTGACATCGTCATTCACCCGAAGAGTCTGGAGCCGCGATGGTTCGGCTGGGTCGACGACATGCACGACTGGTGCATCTCGCGACAGCTGTGGTGGGGGCACCGCATCCCGATCTGGCACGGACCCGACGGCCAGAAGGTCTGCGTCGGTCCCGACGAGACCCCGCCGGACGGCTGGGAGCAGGATCCCGACGTCCTGGACACCTGGTTTTCCTCGGCGCTGTGGCCGTTCTCCACGATGGGCTGGCCTGAGCGCACCGCCGAGATCGAGAAGTTCTATCCGACAAGCGTTTTGGTCACCGGATACGACATCCTGTTCTTCTGGGTGGCGCGGATGGTCATGTTCGGCACGTTCGTCTCGGGCGACGAGGTGATCACCCTCGACGGTGCACGCGGTCCGCAGGTGCCGTTCGAGAACGTCTTCCTGCACGGGCTGATCCGCGACGAGCACGGTCGCAAGATGAGCAAGTCCCGCGGCAACGGGATCGACCCGCTGGACTGGGTGGAGCTGTTCGGCGCCGACGCGCTGCGATTCACCCTGGCCCGCGGGGCCAGTCCGGGCGGCGACCTGTCCATCGGCGAGGACGCGGCCCGGGCCTCGCGCAACTTCGCCACCAAGCTGTTCAACGCCACGCGGTTCGCGCTGATGAACGGTGCGGCCCCCGCGCCGCTGCCGGACATCGCCGAGCTGACCGACGCCGACCGCTGGATTCTCGGCCGTCTGGAAGAGGTTCGCGCCGAGGTGGATTCGGCCTTCGACGGCTACGAATTCAGCAGGGCGTGTGAATCGCTCTACCACTTCGCCTGGGACGAGGTCTGCGACTGGTATCTGGAGCTGGCGAAGGTCCAGCTGGCCGGCCAAGAAGCTGGGGTCGTTTCGGATACGACCGCGGTGCTGGCCGCGGTGCTGGACACCCTGCTCAAACTGCTGCACCCGGTGATGCCGTTCGTCACGGAAGCGCTGTGGAAGGTGTTGACCGGTGGCGAGTCCGTGGTGATCGCGGAGTGGCCGGCAGCGTCCGGTGTGGCCCTGGATCACGTTGCCGCCCAACGGATCGCCGATGTGCAGAAACTGGTGACCGAGATCCGGCGGTTCCGCAGCGACCAGGGCCTGGCCGATCGGCAGAAGGTTCCCGCCCGGCTGACAGGTCTCGACGCTGCCGGCCTCGGCGGCCAGGTTGCCCCGGTCGCCGCGCTGGCGTGGCTGACCGATGCGAGCGCGGACTTCAACGCCAGCGCCCACATCGAGGTGCGGCTGTCGGCGGGCACCGTCAACGTCGAGGTCGACACCTCGGGCACCGTCGACGTGGCCGCCGAACGCCGCAGGCTGGAGAAGGACCTGGCCGCCGCGAACAAGGAATTGGCCGGAACCACAGCCAAACTCGACAACGAGGCGTTCCTGGCCAAGGCGCCAGACGACGTGGTCGCCAAGATCCGCGGTCGCCAGCAGCTGGCTACCGAGGAAGTCGAGCGGATTACCGCCCGGCTGGCTGCGCTGGCATGACCGAGCCGCTGAACGGGTCCTATGAAACTCAGGCCCCCACACCCGACGAGATCGCAGCACTGCTGCAGGTGGAGCACCTGCTTGACCAGCGTTGGCCGGAAACCAAACTCGAGCCCAGCACCGCGCGCATCGAGGCACTCATGGAGATGCTCGGCTCACCGCAGCTGAGCTACCCGTGCATCCACATCGCCGGGACCAACGGCAAGACGTCGGTGGCCCGCATCGTCGACGCGCTGCTGACCGCGTTCAGTCGCCGGACCGGACGCACCACCAGCCCGCACCTGCAGTCGGCGGTCGAGCGCATCGCGATCGACAACGAGCCGATCAGTCCGGCCCGCTACGTCGAGGTCTACCGCGAGATCGAACCGTTCGTGCAGCTCGTCGACGCTCAGTCGCAACAAGACGGTGGCCCCGCGATGAGCAAGTTCGAGGTGCTGACCGCGATGGCGTTCGCCGCCTTCGCCGACGCGCCCGTCGACGTCGCCGTCGTCGAGGTGGGGATGGGCGGACGCTGGGACGCCACCAACGTCGTCGACGCACCCGTCGCCGTGATCACCCCGATCGGCATCGACCACGCCGAATACCTCGGTGACACCATCGGAGAGATCGCGGCCGAGAAGGCCGGCATCATCGGGGCGCCGCGCGGCGAGCTGGTGCAGACCGACACCGTCGCGGTGATCGGTCGCCAAGCCCCCGAAGCGATGGAAGTGCTTCTGGCCCAAGCGGTCAAGTCCGACGCAGCCGTCGCGCGCGAGGATTCCGAGTTCGCGGTCCTGGGCCGCCAGGTCGCCGTCGGAGGACAGGTGCTGCAGCTGCAGGGTCTGGGCGGGGTGTACTCCGACATCTTCTTGCCGCTGCACGGCGAGCATCAGGCCCACAACGCCGTCGTCGCGCTCGCCGCGGTCGAGGCGTTGTTCGGCGCCGGAGCTGACCGCCAGCTCGACATCGACACCGTGCGAGCCGGATTCGCCGCGGCGGCCAGCCCGGGCCGTCTCGAGCGGATGCGCAGCGCGCCGACGGTGTTCCTCGACGCCGCCCACAACCCGGCCGGCGCCGCCGCGCTGGCCGACGCGCTCACGTCCGAATTCGATTTCCGGTTCTTGGTCGGGGTGCTGTCGCTGATGGGGGACAAGGACGTCACCGGCATCCTCACCGCGCTGGAGCCGGCCTTCGACCAGGTCGTCGTCACCCACAACGGGTCACCCCGCGCGCTCGAGGTGGATGCGCTGGCGCTGCGGGCCGAGGAGATCTTCGGGCCGGACCGGGTGGCGCGGGCCGACACGCTGGCCGACGCCATCGAGATCGCTACCGCGATGGTGGAGGATTCCGCCGCCGACGAGGGGCTGTCCGGGGCCGGAATCATCATCACCGGGTCGGTGGTGACCGCGGGCGCGGCGCGCACCCTGTTCGGGAAGGACCCGCAATGAGCGAGCCCCCAGAGGCGCCCCGGCCGGATGTCACCGGCCAGGCGGCTCCGCCGGATCCCTGGAAGAGCTTCCGCGGCGTCATGGCCGGCACCCTCATCCTCGAGGCGATCGTCGTGCTGCTGGCGCTGCCGGTGGTCAGCATGGTCGGCGGCGGGCTGACCGGTTGGTCGATGGCCTACCTGGTGGGGTTCGCGGTCTTCCTGGTGCTGCTCGCCGGCATTCAGGGCAGGCCGTGGGCAATCTGGTGCAACCTGGCCGTCCAGCTGATCCTGGTCGCCGGGTTCTTCGTCTACCCGGCCGTCGGCATGGTCGGACTGTTGTTCGTGGCGGTGTGGGCGATCCTCGCCTACCTGCGCGCAGAGGTGCTGCGAAGGCAGCGCCGCGGGCTACTGCCCGGCCAGCAGCAACCTCCCGAATGACGGGTACGCTGTGCGCCGTGTCTGCGCCGGTGACGGTGCTTCAGCGAAGCGATGAGGAGGAACGGCGCCAGATGACGACCGAGCGGACCCTGGTTCTGATCAAGCCCGACGGCGTGCAGCGGCAGGTGGTCGGGGAAATCATCAGCCGAATCGAACGCAAAGGCCTCACCCTGGCTGCGCTGGAGCTCAAGCAGGTCAGCGACGAGCTTGCCCGCGCGCACTACGCCGAACACGAGGGCAAGCCCTTCTTCGACTCGCTGCTGGAGTTCATCACGTCCGGAAAGGTCGTCGCGGCCGTCCTGGAAGGGCCCCGCGCTATTGCGGCGTTCCGGCAGCTCGCCGGCGGTACCGACCCGGTCGAGAAGGCCACCCCGGGCACCATCCGGGGCGATTTCGGCCTGGAAACCCAGTTCAATCTCGTGCACGGCTCGGACTCGCCGGAGTCGGCCGAACGCGAGATCAACCTCTGGTTTCCCAACTTCTGAACGCACTTCCTGCGGCACTGTCGTCCGATTCGCCCCCGTGGTGTGGGATACTGGCTGCGGATGAGCCCTCAAAGCACATCCGGATGAAGACTTACGACGTGCGCGACCACCACCAGGTGAGGCGCCGACCGTCACAGCCGTCATTCAGCCAGGCACCGAATTCGTTCGTTATGAGCCGTTCGGAGCGAGACCAATAAACAAGCCCGGGGAGAGTTACCGGGCACATAGCGGAAGCCCTCGCGTGGCCGCGTCGAAATGACGCGCCCGGGGGCTTGAGGAGAATACGTGGCCAACGATGACCTCTATCAGGATCTACCCGAAAACCCCACCTCGTCACAGTGGGAACCCCCGGCGTCAGCCGCGGGTGACGAGTTGCCCGAACGCTTGAGAGTGCATTCGCTGGCTCGGGTGCTCGGCACCACCAGCAGGCGGGTGCTCGACGCCCTCAGCGAGCTCGACGGCCGCACCCGCAGCCCACACTCCAGCGTCGACCGCACCGATGCGGTTCGGGTGCGCGACGTGCTGGCGGCGGCCGCTCCCGCGGACATCGCCGGTCAGCCTGTCGAGGCCGCTGCGATCGTGGCGGAGGAGACCACCACCGACGTGGATTCCGACGTCCCCGAAATGCCCGACGTTTCCGAGACGCCCGACACGGCCGAGGAGCCGGAGTCGCGACTGATCTTGGAGACGGCATCCTTCGAGAACCAGACCGAGACCAGCGAGATGGTTGAGACCGTCGAGCAGGCGGCCTACATGCCGCTGTTCGTCGCCCCGCAGCCGGTCGAGGTCGAGCGCAAGACCCGGGTCGTGGTGGACGAGCACGACGACGAGGACGAGGACGACGACGAGGAGGAGTCCGCCGCCGAGTCCGACGACGACCAATCCGAACGTCCCGCCAACCGCCGCCGCCGTCGCGGACGGCGCGGTCGCGGTCGCGGTCGCGGTGAGCAGGGCGGCGCCGATGGCGAGAACGCCGACGACTCCGAGGCTGCCGACGAGACCGCCGAGTCCGGCGACGAGTCCGAGAGCGACGACGACGACAGCGACGACGAGACCAGCACCGGTGAGGGCGCGACCCGCCGGCGCCGTCGGCGGCGACGCCGCAAGACCGGCGGCGGCGACGATTCCGACAACGGATCGTCCGACGACCCGCCGAACACCGTCGTCCACGAACGTGCCCCGCGCGCCAAGGCCGAGCGTGACCCAGATGCGATCCAGGGCATCAGCGGCTCCACCCGCCTGGAAGCCAAACGCCAGCGCCGCCGCGATGGCCGCGATGCCGGCCGCCGGCGCCCGCCGATCCTGTCCGAGGCTGAGTTCCTGGCTCGCCGGGAGGCCGTCGAACGCGTGATGGTGGTGCGCGACAAGATCCGCACCGAACCGCCGCACGAGGGCGCCCGCTACACCCAGATCGCGGTCATGGAAGACGGCGTCGTCGTCGAGCACTTCGTGACGTCGGCGGCTTCTGCTTCTCTGGTCGGCAACATCTACCTCGGCATCGTGCAGAACGTGCTGCCCTCCATGGAGGCGGCATTCGTCGACATCGGCCGCGGCCGCAACGGCGTGCTCTACGCCGGTGAGGTGAACTGGGAAGCCGCCGGGCTCGGCGGCGCGCAGCGCAAGATCGAACAGGCCCTCAAGCCCGGCGACTACGTCGTCGTCCAGGTCAGCAAGGACCCGGTCGGCCATAAAGGCGCGCGGCTGACCACCCAGGTGTCATTGGCCGGGCGCTACCTCGTCTACGTGCCGGGTGCCTCGTCGACCGGGATCAGCCGCAAGCTGCCCGACACCGAACGTCAGCGGCTCAAGGAGATCCTGCGCGACGTGGTGCCCGATGACGCCGGCGTGATCATCCGGACCGCATCGGAAGGCGTCAAGGAAGAGGACATCCGCGGCGACGTCACCCGGCTGCAGGAACGCTGGACCACGATCGCGGCGGAAGCCGAGCGGGTCAAGGGAAACAAGGCTGGCGCGGCGATCGCGCTCTACGAAGAGCCCGACGTGCTGGTCAAGGTCATCCGCGACCTGTTCAACGAAGACTTCTCCGGGCTGATCGTCTCCGGCGACGACGCCTGGCAGACGATCAACGACTACGTCAGTTCCGTTGCGCCCGATCTGGTTTCGAAGCTGACCAAGTACGAGCCCGCGGGCGGCCCCGACGGTCCGGATGTGTTCGCCGTGCACCGCATCGACGAGCAGCTGGCCAAGGCGTTGGACCGCAAGGTGTGGCTGCCCTCGGGCGGCACGTTGGTGATCGACCGCACCGAGGCGATGACGGTCGTGGATGTCAACACCGGCAAGTTCACCGGGGCGGGTGGCAACCTCGAGCAGACCGTCACCAAGAACAACCTCGAAGCGGCCGAGGAGATCGTGCGTCAGCTGCGGCTGCGCGATATCGGCGGCATCGTGGTCATCGACTTCATCGACATGGTGCTGGAGTCCAACCGCGATCTCGTGCTGCGGCGCCTCACCGAGGCGCTGGGCCGGGACCGCACCCGCCATCAGGTGTCGGAGGTGACGTCGCTGGGCCTGGTCCAGCTGACCCGCAAGCGGCTGGGTACCGGGCTGGTCGAGGCGTTCTCCACCACCTGCACGCACTGCAGTGGCCGCGGCATCGTGCTGCATGCCGATCCCGTCGACACCACCCAGGCGGCCGGGCGCAAGTCCGAGTCCGGCAATGGCGGTGGTAGTGGCGGCGGCGGTGGACGGCGCGGCAAGCGGGGCAAGCGTGGCCGCGCCGAGGAGGCGCCGGTGGCGAAGGTGCCCCAGCACAGCACTGAGCATCCGATGTTCAAGGCGATGGCAGCCGCCAACGGCAAGCACGAGGATGACGAGGCCGAAGAAGAACTCGCCGACGAGATCGAGCGGGAGGCCGAGGCCGAGGAATCGGACGACACCGCCGAGCAGGTCGCCCGGGAAGTCGCCGACGAGGATCTCGATGACGACGACTCGGACGACGATGACGACGAGTCCGATGACGACGAGTCCGATGACGACGAGGACGATGAGATCGACGTCGACCTGGACGAAGACGACGAGGACCTCGACGAAGTCACCCTCGATGTCGACGACGACGAGGACGACGACGAGTCCGAGGATGACGACGAGTCAGATGACGACGAGGACGACCTCGACGACGAAGACGACTCGGAGGACGAGTCCGACGGCTACCAACCGGTCGTGACCTCGGCACCTGCGGCCCCGGCGCGCCGGCCGCGGCGCCGGTCGGCGGCTCGACCAGCGGGCCCACCGACGTCCTAGGGTCGCGGTTTGACCCTCCCGGTGCTGGTCACGTACCCTTGACCAGTTGTCGCCAGGCGTCCGTCGCCGGTGGCAGCGGGCTCAAGATCCCGCACCCCAAGACCCGCGCACGCAGCTTCGGTTAGCGCGCGCCCGCAGAGCAAGAGCGAAGGACCCACAATGGCAGGCGATAAGGTCACGTACGCAATCGTCAAGACCGGCGGCAAGCAGTACAAGGTCGCTGTCGGCGACATCGTCAAGGTCGAGAAGCTCGAGGTCGAGGCAGGCGCGTCCGTATCGCTGCCCGTCGCCCTCGTGGTCGACGGCGCCACGGTGACCACCGACGCCAAGGCCCTGGAGAAGGTCGCGGTCACCGGTGAGGTGCTCGAGCACACCAAAGGCCCGAAGATCCGCATCCACAAGTTCAAGAACAAGACCGGTTACCACAAGCGGCAGGGGCACCGTCAGCCGCTGACCGTTCTCAAGGTCACCGGAATCAAGTAGCGACAGGGAGCAATCTGACATGGCACACAAGAAGGGCGCTTCCAGCTCACGCAACGGTCGCGACTCCAACGCCCAGCGCCTCGGCGTCAAGCGCTTCGGCGGCCAGCTCGTCAAGGCCGGCGAGATCCTGGTACGCCAGCGCGGCACCCACTTCCACCCCGGCGTGAACGTCGGTCGCGGCGGTGACGACACCCTGTTCGCCACGGCCCCCGGCCTGGTGGAGTTCGGCGTCAAGCGCGGTCGCAAGACCGTCAACATCGTTCGCGCCGCGCGACCGGAGTAGGTCTGGATCGCGAGTGTGAATCCACTGCGAGGTCCAGACCCATAACTCGCACCAGATTCACACTCGACGATTGAAAGGACGCTCCGATGCCTCGTTTCGTCGACCGCGTCGTCATCCACGCCCGCGCGGGCAGCGGCGGAAACGGCTGCGCCTCGGTTCACCGGGAGAAATTCAAGCCACTCGGTGGGCCTGACGGCGGTAACGGCGGGCGCGGCGGCAGCGTAGTGCTCATCGTGGACCCGCAGGTGCACACCCTGCTCGACTTCCATTTCCACCCGCATGTCGCGGCGCAGTCCGGCACGCAGGGAATGGGCAGTAACCGCGAGGGGGCCAACGGCTCCGATCTCGAAGTGAAGGTTCCCGACGGCACCGTCGTGCTCGATTCCGATGGTCGGCTGCTGGCCGACCTGGTCGGTGCGGGCACCCGCTTCGTCGCCGCCGAGGGCGGCCGCGGCGGGCTGGGGAACGCCGCATTGGCGTCGCGGGCCCGCAAGGCTCCGGGGTTCGCGCTCCTTGGGGAGAAGGGTGAGGAACGCGAACTCACCCTGGAACTCAAGACCGTCGCCGACGTCGGCCTGATCGGGTTTCCGTCGGCGGGCAAATCCTCACTGGTGTCGGTGATCTCGGCGGCCAAACCCAAGATCGCGGACTATCCGTTCACCACCCTGGTGCCCAATCTGGGTGTCGTGTCGGCCGGTGACCACACGTTCACTGTTGCCGACGTGCCCGGTCTGATCCCCGGCGCCTCAGAAGGCCGTGGTCTCGGCCTGGATTTCCTTCGACACATCGAACGCTGCGCCCTATTGGTGCACGTGGTCGACTGCGCCACTTTGGAACCGGGCCGCGATCCGATCTCCGACATCGACGCGCTGGAAGCCGAACTGGCCGCGTATCGGCCGACGCTGCAAGGCGATACGACGCTGGGGGACCTGGCCGACCGGCCGCGGGCAGTGGTGCTCAACAAGATCGACGTGCCCGAGGCCAGGGAGCTGGCCGACTTCGTGCGCCCCGACATCGAGGCGCGCGGTTGGCCGGTCTTCGAGGTGTCGACCGTGAGCCGGGAAGGCTTGCGCGAGTTGACGTTCGCGCTTTGGGACATGGTGGCGGCATACCAGGCGGCCCAGCCCGAGGTGGTGCCGCGTCGCCCGGTGATCCGGCCGGTCCCGGTCGATCAGACCGGGTTCACCGTCGAGGCCGACCCGCACAACCCCGGCGGTTTCGTGGTGCGCGGGGTGCGGCCCGAACGGTGGATCGCTCAGACGAACTTCGACAACGACGAAGCTGTCGGATATCTCGGTGACCGGCTGGCCCGCCTCGGGGTGGAGGACCAACTTCTCAAGCGAGGCGCCAAACCCGGCTGTGCGGTCACCATCGGCGATATGACTTTCGACTGGGAGCCGCAGACCCCGGCCGGTGTCGACGTCACACCGACAGGGCGCGGCACCGATGCCCGGCTCGAGCAGAACGACCGGATCGGGGCGGCCGAGCGCAAAGAGGCCCGCCGCCACCGTCGGGAGCACGAGGACGACGCGTGAGCCAGTATCGCGACGCCGTACGCACAGCGCGCAGCGTCGTCGTCAAGATCGGCACCACGGCACTGACCACGAAATCCGGTTTGTTCGACGCCGGCCGGCTGGCGAGGCTGGTCGAGGCGATCGAGACGCGGATGAAGGCCGGCTCCGACGTCGTGATCGTGTCCTCGGGTGCGATCGCCGCCGGTATCGAGCCGCTCGGGCTGAACCGGCGCCCCACCGATCTGGCGACCAAGCAGGCCGCCGCGAGTGTGGGGCAGGTCGCGCTGGTCAACGCGTGGAGTGCGGCGTTCACCCGCTACGACCGGACCGTCGGCCAGGTGCTGCTGACCGCACACGACATCTCGATGCGGGTGCAGCACACCAACGCGCAGCGCACGCTGAATCGACTGCGCTCACTGCACGCGGTGGCGATCGTCAACGAGAACGACACCGTGGCCACCAACGAGATTCGCTTCGGTGACAACGACCGGCTCTCGGCGCTGGTGGCCCACCTCGTGGGCGCCGACGCGCTGATCCTGCTGTCCGACATCGACGGTCTCTATGACGCCGACCCGCGCAAGTCCGACGCCCGCTTCATCCCGGAAGTGACCGGGCCCGACGACCTCGGCGGGGTGGTGGCCGGTGAGGGTAGCCGGTTGGGCACCGGCGGGATGCGCTCGAAGCTGTCCTCGGCGCTACTTGCCGCAGACGCCGGAGTTCCGGTTCTGCTGGCCGCGTCGGTCGACGCCGCGGCCGCACTGACCGACGCATCGGTGGGCACGGTGTTCGCACCGCGGCCCGACCGGATGTCAGCGCGACGATTCTGGGTTCGCTACGCCGCCGAAGCGTCCGGTGCACTGACGCTCGATCCCGGAGCGGTACGCGCGGTGGTCAAGCAACGCCGGTCGCTGCTGGCCGCGGGCATCACCGGGGTGTCGGGACGGTTCTTCGGCGGGGACGTCGTCGAACTGCGCGATACCGACGGTGAGATGGTCGCCCGCGGGGTGGTGGCCTACGACGCCGGTGAGCTGACGACCATGATCGGCCGGTCGACCTCGGACCTGCCCGCCGAAATGCGGCGTCCCGCAGTGCATGCCGACGACTTGGTGGCCGTCTAGGTCGCGGAGGTCAGGCCGGACAGTTCGTCGGCCAGCAGCGCCAGCATCGGCGAACAGCCGCTGTCCACTGTGACGGTGGCCAGCGCGTCACCGCGGGTGGCGCCGCGGTTGATGATCGCGATCGGCATGCCCAGCGCGGCGGCGTGGCGCACGAACCGGTAGCCGGAGAACACTGTCAACGAGGACCCGGCCACCAGCAGTGCGTCGGATTCATCCATCAGTGAATATGCTTGGGCCACAACGTCTTTGTGCACACTCTCGCCGAAGTAAACGATGTCGGGCTTGAGCATGCCGCCGCACGACGGGCAGTCGATGAACCGGAACGACTCGGTGTCGGTGACCATGGCGTCCGCGTCGGGCGCGACGGCGATACCGCCGAGCCGCTCGGCGCGTTCGGCGAATCCCGGGTTGGCGGCCTCGAGTTCGTCGGCCAGAGCCGCGCGCGACATGGTGTGTCCGCAGTCCAGGCACACCACCTGCGCGTAGGTGCCGTGCAGGTTGATGACATTGCGGCTGCCCGCCTTGGTGTGCAGCAGGTCCACGTTCTGAGTGATGATGCCGGTGACCACCCCGGCGCGCTCCAAATGGGCCAGCGCGCGGTGCCCGGCATTGGGCATGGTCTGGGCCATGTGCCGCCAGCCCAGATGATTGCGCGCCCAGTACCGCTGCCGGAACGCCTGACTCGAGGTGAACTGACGAATCGTCATCGGATTCGCAGGCGGCGAATCCGGGCCGCGATAGTCGGGAATGCCCGAGTCGGTGGAGATCCCGGCACCGGTGAGCACGGCCACGCGCCGGCCCGCCAACAACGAGACCAGTTCGGGGCTTTCCACGCCGTCCAGAGTAGGCGGGCTAGCCGAAGTTGGTGAGCGGGCTCAGTACGTCGTGAGCGAACTGCGTGATGTTCAGCGTCGGGTTGCCGTCCGGATAGCTCACGGTGGCCAGCAGATTGGCGCCGGCGTCGACGAAATCGCCGTCAGCGCGGCCCTGATGGGTCGACGACGTCACCAGGATGATGCCCGAGGTGCCGGCTTTCTTGGCCAGCGGCACCGAGAACTGCGCGTTCTGCACCGTGCTGTTGGCCCGGTCCTCGACGATGATCCGGCTGTCGGGGAAGTTGAGAGTCAACAGCATGCGGCGCATCTGGGCGGCTTCGGTCACGCCGTTCTGCGGGTTACCACCGGTGACGATGATCGGGGAGTGCGGGTACATCTGCGCCACCGCGAGCCCGGTCAGCACGCGGCGCCGCAGGATCATCCGCATCGAACCGTCCGGCAGCAGGCCGTAGCCCAGAACGACGATCGCCGGGTTGGAGAAGTCCTTGGCGGGCACCGGTTCGGCCTGGGCGGCAGCCGGCACGATCTCGCCGATCAGCGCGGCGACAACGAGGAGCACGGCGCCCAAGGCGGCTTTCCATCGACGTCGCACTCTTCCTCCGACCCAGGTGAACTTGCTGCTTGCCTCATCGTGCGGTCGCGGACGGTCGTTACGGGAGCGTCAGGCTTCATAGCGGTTCCATAGCGCGCGCCATCGGACATGTTCGGGCGACTACCAGGTCAGGATCGAACGACACGTCGGAGGGATCCGAACGGGTGGTTCCCGTTCCGCCGCGGCAGTGACGGGCAACAATGGGGCCATGGATTTCTACTCCGCCTACCGGCACGGGTTCGTGCGGGTCGCTGCCTGCACGCACCACACGGTGCTGGCAGACCCCGCCGCCAACGCCGAGTCGGTGCTGCGGATCGCGCGGGCCAACCACGACGACAGCGTCGCGGTGACGGTGTTCCCCGAGCTCACCTTGTCGGGCTATTCGATCGAGGACATCCTGCTGCAGGACTCGCTGCTCGACGCCGTTGAGGACGCCCTGCTCGACATCGTCGCTGCGTCGGCCGATCTGTTCGGCGTGCTGGTGGTCGGTGCGCCGCTGCGGTATCTGCATCGCATCTACAACACCGCGGTGGTCATCCACCGCGGGGCGGTGCTCGGGGCGGTGCCGAAGTCCTATCTGCCGAACTACCGCGAGTTCTACGAACGTCGTCAGGTCGCGGCCGGTGACGACATGGCCGGCACGATCCGCATCGGCGGTGCCGACGTGCCGTTCGGCCCGGACCTGTTGTTCGGCGCCGACGACGTGTCCGGGTTGGTGTTGCACGTCGAGATCTGCGAGGACATGTTCGTCCCGATTCCGCCGAGCGCCGAGGCCGCCCTGGCGGGTGCGACGGTGTTGGCGAACCTATCCGGTAGCCCGATCACGATCGGCCGGGCCGAGGACCGCAAGCTCTTGGCCCGGTCGGCGTCGGCGCGCTGCCTGGCCGCCTACATCTACGCCGCGGCCGGCGAGGGGGAGTCCAGCACCGACCTGGCTTGGGACGGCCAGACGATGATCTACGAAAACGGCCGTCTGCTGGCTGAATCCGAGCGATTCCCGAAGGGGGAGCGACGTTCGGTCGCCGACGTCGACCTGGACCTGTTGCGCTCTGAGCGGCTCCGGATGGGCACCTTCGACGACAATCGTCGCCATCATCAGGATCGGTTGACGTCGTTCCGGCGCATCGGGTTCCGCCTCGACCCGCCGAGCGGGGACATCGGATTGATGCGCGAGGTGGAGCGGTTCCCGTTCGTGCCGAGCGATCCGCGTCGCCTGGAGCAGGATTGCTACGAGGGCTACAACATCCAGGTCGCCGGACTCGAGCAGCGACTGCGGGCGCTCAACTATCCGAAGCTCGTGATCGGGGTGTCCGGCGGCTTGGACTCGACGCACGCCCTCATCGTGGCCGCCCGTGCGATGGACCGGGAAGGCCGGCCGCGCAGCGACATCCTGGCGTTCACCATGCCCGGTTTCGCGACCGGTGAGCGCACCAAGAGCAACGCGATCAAGCTGTCGCAAGCCTTGGGGGTCACGTTCTCCGAGTTGGACATTCGGGACACCGCCACGCTGATGCTGACGGAAATCGGTCACCCGTTCTCTTACGGCGAGAAGGTGTACGACGTGACCTTCGAGAACGTGCAGGCGGGTCTGCGCACCGACTACTTGTTCCGGATCGCCAATCAGCGCGGCGGGATCGTGCTGGGCACCGGTGACCTCTCCGAACTCGGCCTGGGCTGGTCGACCTACGGGGTCGGCGATCAGATGTCGCACTACAACGTCAACGGTGGAGTACCGAAAACCCTTATCCAGCATCTGATCCGGTGGGTGATCTCATCCGGAGAGTTCTCCGATGAGGTCGGCGATATCCTGCAGTCGGTGCTCGACACCGAGATCACCCCCGAACTGGTGCCGACCGGTGAGGACGAGGAGATCCAGAGCAGCGAAGCCAAAGTCGGCCCGTACTCGCTGCAGGACTTCTCGCTGTTCCAGGTGTTGAGGTACGGCTTCCGGCCATCCAAGATCGCGTTTCTGGCCTGGCATGCGTGGAACGATCCCGTGGGCGGAGCCTGGCCGCCGGGCTACCCAGAAGGCAAGCGTCCGGCATACTCGCTCAAGGAGATTCGGCACTGGCTCAGTGTCTTCGCGCAGCGCTACTACTCGTTCAGCCAGTTCAAGCGGTCGGCACTGCCGAACGGGCCCAAGGTGTCGCACGGTGGATCGCTGTCGCCGCGCGGTGATTGGCGGGCGCCGTCGGACATGTCGGCGCGGATCTGGCTGGCCGAGATCGAGCAGGAGATCCCGGAGGACTGATCACGGCCAGAAATCGGCTCCGCGGCACAGGCTGAACTACAGCCTGCCGTCGATGCGCAGATCCGGGTGCACCCAGTCCGGCGAGCGGCGTTCCTTGAACGCCATGAAACCTTCGATTGACTCCGGCGAACCGAGACTGCGCTGCATACCGATCCGGTCGTAGAGGCCCAGGTAGTTGTCGATGCTCGACTTGACGACCGACCGCGCGACAGGAGCCGTGCGGCAGCACTGGGCGAGGATGTCCCGTGCCGTCTCGGCCAGGTCGTCGTGCGGAACCACCCGGGCGATCATGCCCCAGTCCAGCGCCTCGTCGGCGGTCAGCGTGCGGCCGGTGAACATCAGGTCACGCGTCCGGACCGGCCCGATCAGCCGGGCCAGCATCTGGCTGTAGTAGGTGTCGGCGATCCCGCGGTAGAGCTCCGGGACGCGGAATGTCGCGCGGTCGCTGACCACCGCCATGTCGGCGCACAACGCGATCTGAAGGCCGCCGCCCTGACACAGTCCGTTGACGGCGGCCACCACCGGTTTGGCGGACTGTCGCAGCGTGTCGAACGGCAACGCGTCCATGCCCAACGCCGCCCCGAACGTCAGCCAGTTGTCCACCCCGCCGCCGCCCATGTCGCCGCCGGGGGCGAACACGTCGCCGGTGCCGGTGATGA
Source organism: Mycolicibacterium aromaticivorans JS19b1 = JCM 16368 (assembly GCF_000559085.1). Taxonomy (NCBI): domain Bacteria; kingdom Bacillati; phylum Actinomycetota; class Actinomycetes; order Mycobacteriales; family Mycobacteriaceae; genus Mycobacterium; species Mycolicibacterium aromaticivorans. The sequence continues at coordinate 4,511,213 of NZ_JALN02000001.1, forward strand.
GCAGGCCGGCCAGATCCGGATCCGCCCCGACGTGGTTGACCGCGTATTTGATGCCGAAGTACATCGCCGGTGTCATGGCGTTGCGCGCCTCGGGACGGTCCAGGGTGCACACCCCGAACGCGCCCTCCCGGGTGAACGTCAAGAACGGAGTACCGAGCCAGTCACCCTCGGGCGGTCGCGGACTGTCGCTGTGTGTCATCGGGTGCAGACTATCGCCCCAACCGTAAAGAATTCAGTACTGGGTGAGGACGTCGTCGATCGCCTCGCTGCGCGGTGCGCAATCGCCGGCGCCGGCGATCAGGGTCGCCAGCGCCCCTGCGGCGCAGGCCCGCCGCAGTGCGCGGTCATGGCCGTCCGCCCAGCTGGACGCGAGCACGCCCGCGAAGACATCGCCTGCGCCGGTGGTGTCGATCGCCTCGACCTCGGGACTCGGGATTTCGACAGCGCCGTGCGGGCCGCGGTACGTCGCGCCGCGGGAGCCCCGGGTCACCACGAGATGTTCTGTGGTCCAACGCCAGTGCGGTTCCTCGGCTTCGTTGACGATGACGACGTCGGTGACTTCGGCCAGCTCGGCCAGACCCGGGTCGGTACTGACCGGGGAGGCGTTCACCATCACCGTCGCCCCGACGGAACGCGCCTCCCGGGCGGCCGCCACGGCCGTCGCGACCGGCACCTCCAACTGGACGAGCAGCACCTCGCAGTCGGCGATGACGGCGCGGGCGGCCGCGTTGAGCGTCAGATGCCCGTTGGCTCCGGGCGCCACCACGATCATGTTCTCGCCGTGGTCATCGACCAGGATGACCGCCCGGCCGCTGGGAACCGACAACGCCTCCACACCGTCGAGTCGAACGCCGTTGGTGTGCAGATGGGCCCGTAACTCATCACCCTCCCGGTCGGTGCCGACCGCCCCGACGAACTGCACATCGGCGCCGGCGCGGGCCGCGGCCACCGCCTGGTTGCCACCTTTTCCGCCGGGGGCGGTCACCACCGAGGAACCCAGAACCGTCTCGCCGGCATGGGGCAACGCAGTCATCCGGAAGAACTGATCGACGTTCACGCTGCCCACCACGCACACTCTTACCACCCACGTACGTTAGCCCCCACCTGCCGGTTGGTCGGGTGACCGATATCCTGGGCGGATGAGTGTCGAGACGCAGACTTCGGCTCTGGAGCTGCGCGATCAGGTTCACGACGCCGCCCGCCGCGCGAGGGTCGCTTCACGCACCCTCGGAACGCTGACCACCACCGTCAAAAATCGCGCCCTGCACGCGGCCGCGGACGCCGTACTGGCCCACGCGGACGCGATCCTGGCCGCCAATGCCGCCGACCTCGACGCCGCGCGAGCTGCGGGCACCGCGGAGGCGATGCTGGACCGGCTGGCGCTCAACCCGCAGCGCATCGACGGCATCGCCGCCGGTCTGCGTCAGGTCGCCGGACTGCCGGACCCAATCGGTGAAGTGTTGCGCGGCCGCACCCTGCCCAACGGGTTGCACCTGCGCCAGCAGCGGGTGCCGCTCGGCGTGGTCGGAATCGTCTACGAAGGCCGGCCCAACGTCACAGTCGACGCCTTCGGACTCACCCTCAAATCCGGTAACGCCGTGCTGCTGCGCGGCAGCTCCTCGGCCGCCAAATCCAACGCGGCGCTCGTGGCTGCGCTGCGCGGAGCCCTGGCCGCCGAAGGGCTGCCCGAAGACGCGGTTCAGCTCCTACCCAGTGCCGACCGCTCCAGCGTCACCCACCTCATCCAGGCCCGCGGGTTGGTGGACGTGGTGATCCCGCGCGGCGGGGCCGGTCTCATCGACGCCGTCGTGCGCGATGCCACGGTGCCGACCATCGAAACCGGCGTCGGCAACTGCCACGTCTACGTTCACTCCGCCGCCGACATCGACGTAGCCGAACGAATCATCCTCAACGCGAAGACCCGTCGGCCCAGCGTCTGCAATGCGGCCGAGACCCTGTTGGTCGACCAGGCGCTGGCCGACACCGCGCTACCTCGCCTGGTCGACGCCCTGAGCCGGGCCGGCGTCACCGTCCACGACAACCCGACTGAGGACGACCTGCGGGCGGAATTCCTGTCGATGGACATCGCGGTGGCCAAGGTGGCCGACCTCGACGCCGCCATCGAGCACATCAACACCTACGGCACCGGGCACACCGAGGCGATCGTCACCACCGATCTCGAAGCGGCGCAACGGTTCACCGAACGGGTGGACGCCGCCGCGGTGATGGTCAACGCCTCGACGGCATTCACCGACGGCGAGCAGTTCGGCTTCGGAGCCGAGATCGGCATCTCCACCCAGAAGCTGCATGCCCGCGGCCCGATGGGTTTGCCCGAATTGACGTCAACCAAGTGGATCGTCTGGGGAGACGGCCACACCCGACCTGCCTGAGCCGACAACAGGAGAATCCGTGACTGAAACCCCGGCCCGCCCGGCGCCGCTGTTCGCCGACATCGAGGATGTCGCCACGCGGCTGGCCGAGACCGGCTACTTGCCCGACACCGCCACTGCCACCGCGGTGTTCCTCGCCGACCGGCTGGGCAAGCCGCTACTGGTCGAAGGGCCGGCCGGGGTCGGCAAGACCGAGCTCGCTCGCGCCGTCGCCCAGACCACCGGGTCGGGCCTGGTGCGTCTGCAGTGCTACGAGGGCGTCGACGAGGCACGCGCGCTCTACGAGTGGAACCACGCCAAGCAGATCCTGCGGATGCAGTCCGGGTCGAACGACTGGGATCAGGCCAAGTCCGACATCTTCAGCGAGGAATTCCTGCTGTCGCGTCCGCTGCTGACCGCGATCCGGCGCACCGAGCCCACCGTGCTGCTGATCGACGAAACCGACAAGGCCGACATCGAGATCGAAGGCCTGCTCCTCGAGGTGCTCAGCGACTTCGCGGTCACCGTCCCCGAATTGGGCACGATCACCGCCTCGCGCACTCCGTTCGTGGTGCTGACGTCCAACGCCACCCGGGAACTGTCCGAGGCGCTCAAGCGCCGCTGCCTGTTCCTGCACATCGACTTCCCCGACCCCGACCTCGAGCGGCGCATCCTGCTCTCGCGGGTGCCCGAACTGCCCGAATCGCTGGCCGCCGAACTGGTTCGCATCATCGGGGTGCTGCGCGGTATGCAGCTCAAGAAGGTGCCGTCGGTCGCCGAGACCATCGACTGGGGCCGCACCATTCTGGCCCTCGGGATGGACACCATCGACGACGCCACCATCGCCGCGACGCTCGGGGTGGTGCTCAAACACCAGTCCGATCAGCAGCGCGCCACCGGCGAACTTCGGCTGAACTAGTCCGATGGCCGTCCGCAGGGTGCGTCCCGCACAGCCGCTGGCCCCGCACGGGCTGCCCGGGCATCTGGTCGGCTTCGTCGAAGCGCTACGCGCCCAAGGCATCTCAGTGGGTCCCTCGGAGACCGTCGACGCGGGACGGGTGCTGACGGTGCTCGGCCTTGGGGAGCGTGAGGCGCTGCGCGAGGGACTGGCCTGTGCAGTGTTGCGGCGTGCTGACCACCGGCAAACCTATGACGCGCTGTTCGACCTGTGGTGGCCTGCCGCGCTGGGCGGGCGCACCGTGCTGGTCGACGAAGACGCCGACGACGAGCCCCAGCAGAGCCTGCCGCCCGAGGACATCGAGGCCGTGCGGGAAATGCTGCTGGACCTGCTGGCCGACAATCCAGACATCGGCGACATGGACGAGCGGCTGGTCGCGATGATCGCCCAGATCGTTGAGGCCTACGGCCGCTACACCTCGAGTCGCGGCCCGTCGTACTCGTCGTATCAGGCGCTCAAAGCGATGGGACTCGACGAGCTGGAAGGCCGGCTGCTGGCCGGCCTGCTCGCACCGCACGACGACGACCCCAGCCCCACCCAAGAGCAGATCGCCAAAGCGCTTGCTGCGCAGAAGATCGCGCAGCTTCGGCGGATGGTGGAGAGCGAGACCAAGCGGCGCACCGCCGAACAGCTGGGCCGCGACCATGTCCAGATGTACGGCATCCCGCAGCTGTCCGAGAACGTCGAGTTCCTGCGGGCGTCCGGCGATCAGCTGCGCGAGATGCGCAAGGTCGTCGGCCCGCTGGCGCGGATGCTGGCAACCCGCCTGGCGGCCCGCCGCCGTCGATCCCGTTCCGGTTCCATCGACCTGCGCAAGACGCTGCGTAAGTCGATGTCGACCGGGGGTGTCCCGATCGACGTGGTGCTGCGCAAGCCGCGCCCGGCGCGGCCGGAACTCGTTGTGCTATGCGATGTCTCGGGTTCAGTGGCCGGCTTCAGTCACTTCACCCTGCTGCTCGTCAACGCTCTGCGTCAGCAGTTCTCCCGGGTTCGGGTGTTCGCCTTCATCGACACCACCGACGAGGTGACGCACCTGTTCGGCCCGGACGCCGACCTCGCGGTCGCGATCCAGCGCATCACCCGCGAGGCGGGGGTGTACACCCGCGACGGGCACTCCGACTACGGCAACGCATTCGTCTCGTTCACCGAGAACTTCCACAACGTGTTGTCACCTCGCAGTTCGCTTTTGGTGCTCGGCGACGGTCGCACCAACTACCGTAATCCTGCGGTCGATGTGCTGGCCCACATGGTCACATCGAGCCGGCATGCGCACTGGCTCAATCCCGAGCCACGGCACCTCTGGGGCAGCGGCGATTCGGCGGTCCCGCGCTACGAAGACGTCATCACCATGCACGAATGCCGGTCGGCCAAGCAGCTCGCCGCGGTGATCGACCAGCTGCTGCCGGTCTAGCGCGCCCACCCCTCGCCCAAACCGACGTTTCGACGGGTTTGTGCGAGTGAAGACCTGCAGAACGTCGATCTCGGCGCTGGTTCTGGCCTAGCCGGCTTTCTTCGCGGATGGCCGCGCGCTTTTTCCGGTCGCCTTCTTCGGCGCGTCGCTGCCCGACGAGTCGCTCGACGCGGCGCTCTTCTTCGCGCCGCTCGCCTTCTTGGCAGGCGTGCCGGCCTTCGGCGTCGCGGCGGCCGACGGCGTGCTGACCTCAGGCGCAGACACCGCGGGTTCGACAGCAGCCGCCGTGACGGCCTTCGGCGTCGCGCTGGCCGCTGCGGGCAGGCTGGGGAATGCCGGCAGCGGGAGGCCCGGCAGCAGCTGGGCCCTCGTCGGCGCGCTGTAATCGGCGCGGTTGTAACCCATTTCGATGAACGCGCGCAGAACTGGATCGATGGCGCCGAGAATCGGGTCGGGCACGATTCCCTTGAGCGGCATCAGCAGCGGGACTAGCGGGGTCCGAATGAGGTAGTACGTGGTGTCGCCGTGCTGTTGGTAATACGCGCTGCCGCCGGCTTTCGCGGCCTCGATGTCGGCGGCGGTGAGCTCGGTCTGGGTCTGACCGTGGACGTAGATCATCCCCATGATCGCGTTGACCGTCGCCAACAGATTCAAGGGGTAGGTGGGGAAGTCGGCCCAGCCGTCGTACTGGCGGGCGACGTCCACCGTGGTATCGCCGTTGTCTGGGGTCGCCCCGCTCACGCTGATATCGAGGACCGGAATGTACAGTCCGGCAAACCTTTCCAGAATGCCACCGTTGGGCCGGCTCGGGTTCTCGACGAGGACGAAGGTGTTGCCGGTGCCCTCGGGGTGGGCAGCTTTGTAGCGGGACAGCACCACCGCGCCCTGTGACAGCCCGAACAGGACGTCACCCTGGGGGTTGCGTGCCTCCACGTTGTGCACGCCCTGGGCGACAGACTGGTTCCACGTCTTGTCGAAGATGTAGTTGTTCGACACCGGCCAGAATCCGGCGTTGTAGGCGATGCTTCCCGCCGAGGTCGGCGTGGCGGCCGGGGTGTGGGTGCCGTCGAGCACCCGGGAGATGAAATCGCGGTACTGCTGGTCGGTGGGGGTCCATCCGATGTTCGTTCCGCGCAGATATTCGACGGTGGCGGCGGTCAGCGCCGGTGCGGACGACACCGTCGGCGTCAGTACCACCGCGACGGCCGCGGCCACAGCCGCCACACTGGTCACAGGCACAGATATCCGTCGGCTACCGAGCTTCTTCATCACAGGCCCCCTGATCGGCATAACTCGACTCGGGGAAAAGGCTACCTGAACTTCAGTGATATCCGTCACGTGCCTTTGCCGGAGCGCAGAGTCAGCGACCGATCGCGAGCGCGCGGAAACGTACCTGCGCCTCCCGTAAGCTGGTCAATCGTGGTTTCCTCGGCGCGGCGCAGGCTCGGCGTGATGGGTGGGACGTTCGACCCCATCCACAACGGCCACCTGGTCGCGGCCAGTGAGGTCGCGGACCTCTTCGAGCTGGACGAGGTGGTGTTCGTGCCCACCGGCCAGCCGTGGCAGAAGTCGCGAGAGGTGACCCCGGCGGAGGATCGCTACCTGATGACGGTCATCGCGACCGCCGCCAACCCCCGGTTCTCGGTGAGCCGCGTCGACATCGACCGCGGCGGCGCCACCTACACCAGCGACACCCTGCGCGATCTGCGCGCGCTGAATCCCGACGCCGACTTGTACTTCATCACCGGAGCCGACGCACTGGCGTCGATCCTGTCCTGGCAGAACTGGGAGGAACTTTTCGCGCTGGCGAAGTTCGTCGGTGTCAGCCGGCCTGGTTACGAGCTCAACGGCCAACACATCGTCGCCGCGTTCGACCAACTGCCCGAGGGGGCGCTGAGCCTCGTCTCGGTGCCCGCGCTGGCCATCTCATCCACCGACTGCCGGCTGCGCGCGGCCAAGAACCGGCCCATCTGGTATCTGGTGCCCGACGGCGTCGTGCAGTACGTATCCAAGCGCCGCCTCTACAGCGACCTGGGCCAGGTGGACCGTCTGTCCGTCACCACAATTGAGGAGACCACCACGTGACCGCGTCCGACGAGGCCGTCCAGATGGCAACCGTGGCCGCGCGGGCCGCCGCCGCCAAGCTCGCGCAGGACGTCGTCGTGATCGACGTATCCGGCCAGTTGGTGATCACCGACTGCTTCGTGATCGCCTCGGCGTCCAACGAGCGACAGGTCAACGCGATTGTCGACGAGGTCGAGGAGAAGATGCGGCTGGCGGGATACAAGCCAGCCCGCCGGGAAGGCACCCGCGAAGGCCGCTGGGTGCTCCTGGACTATGTCGACATCGTGGTGCACATCCAGCATCAGGAGGAGCGCAACTTCTACGCCCTGGACCGGCTGTGGCGGGATTGCCCCTTCCTGAGCGTGAACCTGGATGACGTTGAGGTGGAGGACGCTCCATGAGGGTGCGCAGGCTGGTGATGCTGCGCCACGGACAAACGGAGTACAACGCCGGAAGCCGTATGCAGGGTCAGCTCGACAGCGAGCTCACCGACCTCGGCCGGGCTCAGGCTGTTGCCGCCGCGGAGGTGCTGGCCAAGCGTCAGCCCGTCCGCATCGTGTCCTCGGATCTGCACCGCGCCTACGACACCGCGGTGGCGCTGGGGGAGCGCACCGGGCTGCGGGTGGAGGTCGACACCCGGCTTCGCGAAACCCACCTCGGTGACTGGCAGGGTATGACGCACCACGAGGTGGACGCCGTGTCGCCAGGTGCGCGGCTGGCGTGGCGTGATGACGCGACCTGGGCTCCGCACGGGGGCGAGAGTCGCGTCGATGTCGCCAACCGCAGCGTTCCGCTGGTCGCTGAATTGGTTGCCGCAGAACGTGAATGGGGCGTCGACGAGCCCGAGCGGCCGCTGGTGTTGGTGGCCCACGGTGGGCTGATCGCTGCGTTGTGCGCCGGGCTGCTCGGGCTTCCGGTGGAGAGCTGGCCGGTGCTGGGTGGGATGGGTAACGCGAGTTGGGCGCAGCTGTCCGGACACGGCGCCGACGGTGCCTCGTTCGAGGCCATCCGCTGGCGCCTGGATGTCTGGAACGCGTCGGCTCAGGTGGCCAACGATGTCCTCTGAGCGGAATGAATCCCCGGGTCGCTCCGCTCCTGCCCGCCGAGCCCTTCTGATCTTCTGCGACTCACTGTCCTACTACGGCCCACAAGGCGGCCTGCCCTCCGACGATCCGCGGATCTGGCCGAATATTGTTGCCCGTCAACTGGGTTGGGACGTCGAATTGATCGGCCGAATCGGGTGGACCAGCCGCGACGTCTGGTGGGCGGCCACCCAGGATCCGCGGGCGTGGGCGGCGTTACCCCGCGCCGGTGCGGTGATCTTCGCGACCAGCGGGATGGATTCGCTGCCCTCGCCGCTGCCCACCGCGCTGCGTGAATTGATCCGCTACGTCCGGCCGTCCTGGCTGCGTCGCTGGGTGCGCGACGGCTACGGCTGGGTACAGCCGAAACTCTCACCGATGGCGCGCCCGGCGCTGCCGCCTCATCTGACGGTGGAGTACCTCGAAATGACCCGCGGTGCAATCGACTTCAACCGGCCCGGCATCCCGATGGTCGCATCGGTGCCATCGGTGCACATCGCGCCCACCTATGGTATGTCCCATCGTGGCAGGCCCGGCACCGTCGCCGCGATCAACGAGTGGGCGGCGAAGCATGACATCCCGGTGGTCGATCTGAAAGCCGCGGTGGCCGAAGAGGTACTGGCCGGCCGCGGCAATCCGGACGGTATCCACTGGAACTTCGAAGCGCATTCCGGCGTCGCCGACCTGATGCTCAAGGCCCTCGCCGAAGCAGGCGTCCCACTCGACAACCCGCGCCACTGATCCATGGCCGTCGTCGTGGTCACCGATTCGTCGGCTCGGCTTCGGGCCGATGATGTCCGCACCGGCGGTATCCACGTTGTGCCACTGCACATCTTGGTCGACGGCCGCGACCTTCGCGACGGCGTCGACGTGACCCCGGCCGATCTGTATCAACGCGGTCATGTGACGACCGCCGGCGCGACCCCCAGTGAACTGTCCGCGGCCTACCGGGGGGCATTGGAGGCCAGCGACGGTGCCGGAGTGGTGGCCGTGCACATCTCCGGTGAGCTCTCCAGCACGCTGGGGGCTGCCGAATACGCGGCCCGTGAGTTCGACGGTGCCGTACGGGTAGTGGATTCGAAGTCGACGGCGATGGGCACCGGTTTCGTCGCGCTGGCCGCTGCACGTGCTGCGCTGGCCGGAGCTGATCTGGAAACCGTTGCTGCCGAAGCGGAATCGGCCGTGCCCCGGGTGCGGGCCTACATCGTCGTGCAGCGGCTGGACAACCTGCGCCGAAGCGGCCGGATCGGTACCGCGGCATCCTGGTTGGGCACCGCGCTCGCTCTCAAACCGCTGCTGCGCATCGACGAACAGGGCCGGCTGGTGCTGGCCCAACGGGTACGCACGGCATCCAAGGCGCAGGCCGCGATGATCGAGCAGGTCCTCGAGGTGGTGGGTGAACGGCACGCTGCGCTCGCGGTCCACCACATCGACAATCCGGACGCCGCAGGAGAATTGGCCGCGACGTTGGCGTCGGCGCTACCCGGTTGCGGCGATGTGGTCGTGACCGACCTGGGTCCGGTGCTCGGCGTGCACGTCGGCGCCGGCGCGGTGGGAATCGCGGTCGCACTCGATCCCACCCCGCCGGATCGCCTCATGCCTGTTTGAGTGCCTCGATCTCCAGGGTGATGGCGACCTTGTCGCCGACAACCGCACCGCCGGTCTCCAACGGCATGTCGATGTCGATGCCGAAGTCCTTGCGGTTCAGCACCACTGACGCCTCGAACCCGGCGACTGCGCCGTGCCCCATGCCCGGATTCACGCCGTTGAACTGCACGGGCAGGCTGATCCGGCGAGTCACACCCTTGAGAGTGAAGTCGCCTTCGAGGCGGTAGGCATCCCCGTCGGGGACCACCGACGTCGAGGCGAACGTGGCGGTGGGGTACTGCTCGACGTCGAAGAAGTCGGGCGCCCGCAGGTGCGCGTCACGCTGCTCGTTGCCGGTGTAGACCGAGGAGACGCCGATCTCGGCGGTCACCGACGGTGTGCCGTCGGCCGCGACGGTGACGGCGCCGCTGAACGCACCGAAGGTCCCGCGGACCTTGCTGACAACGAGGTGGCGCACTGAGAAGCTGATCGACGAATGGACGGGGTCGATCGCCCAGGTTCCGGTGAGGTCGGTGGCCTGAACCGCTGCGGTCATCGTGAGGTCTCCTTGATCGGCGGCGCCGTGCCCGGTGCCCGACGCCTCTCACGAAGTAACCGGACCGTGGTCCGCTTTAATTCCCTCGTGTCAGCTGGGCGCGAACCTGCCCGTGACAGGCGGCAGATCGGCCAGCGTCGCGATGCCGGGCCTGGCGGCGACGACGGCGGGCACAGCGTTGGTGACCGGCAGCGCCGTGTAGATCATGCCCAGGCCCATGAAGCCCGGCTCCGGCCAGTTCTTCGGCGGCAGGCAGTGCAGCACCGTGCGCATGTTGGGCACCCCGTACACCTGGATGACATGACCGTGCTCGAGTGGCTTGGGCGGGACGACGTGACTACCCATGATCCAGTTGAACCCGACGCTGACGACATTGCGGTCGCCCACCCAGCCACGGTGGTAGCCGTAGACACCGCCGACGGTGCCCTCCGGGATCGTCATGAAGCCGAGGTCGCTGTCGCCGGTGGCGGTGGTGAACGTGACGTCGAAGGTCATCCGGTCGAGCTTCGCGCCGATCGCGTCGGCCATCATCGCCGCGGACTCGGCGAACACCTCGCTTTCCACCCGCACACTTTCGGCCAGACCCTCGGTGTCGGGATCGCAGCCGAAGCCCATCGCGGATTGGGTGCCCGCCGACTCGTAGGTCGAACAGTCCACCGACTCGGTGATGCGGATTTCGTCGACGCGCTCGCAGGCGCCGGAGAGCACCATGCCGACCATGTTCGTCATCCCAGGGTGCGCGCCGCTACCGAAGATCGTGGAATTGCCTTGCTCGCAAGCCTTTCGGATCCTGGCCAGATCCTCGGGCGACTGCTTGCCGCCGGTGATCCACGCCGCAGACGAGCACACGTTGACGCCGGCCTCCAACAGCCGCACCAACTCGTCCACGCTGGGCCACAACGGGTTGTAGCAGCAGGCGTCCGGCTTGGCCGCCAGCAGCGCATCGATGTCGTTGGTCGCGGTGACGCCGGTGGGTTCGGGCCAGCCGGACAACTCCGCGGCGTCGACGCCGAGCTTGTCTTCGCCGTGCGCATACACCCCGACCAGTTCCAGGTCCGGCCTGCTGATGATCGCGTGCAACGACCGGCGGCCGATGTTGCCGGTGGTCCACTGGATCACCCGGATGGGGCGGTCGGTGATGGCGGTCATGGGGGTGCTCCCTGGGTGGCGAGGTTCGGACGTGTACACAGTTCCGGATTCATCCACAGGTTCGCACCGCGCAGTCCCGCACAGCGGATCTCCAGTCGCCGTCGCGCCCTACCGTCGCGGCATGCGAACCGATCAGCCGCTGGCCGGCCTGCAACGCCGCCTCCGAGGCGACCCGGCGGGTGAACCGACTGATGACGACGACGATGACGAGATCCCAGTACCCAGCTGGATCCCGGACGGACGCGCCGATCGCGGCGCGAACTGGCTCGCCGCGATCCGCGCCGATCCTGGCCGTTCGGGCGGCATCGCCCTGGCGGTGATCGCCGTTGTCGCCGTGCTCATCACAGTGTTCGCCCTGATGCGTGACGACCCGCCACCGGTGGTGTCGGCCAAGCTGCCGCCGGTGGAGATGGTGTCCTCGGCCGCCGCGCGGCCCGGACCGGATCCCAACCAGCCTGTGGTGGTCAGCGTGGTCGGGCTCGTCACCAAGCCCGGGCTGGTGACCCTGGCCCCGGATGCCCGCATCGCCGACGCGGTGTCAGCCGCGGGCGGCGCGCTGAGCGGGGCCGACACGCTCGGGCTCAACCTGGCGCGCCATCTCACCGACGGGGAGCAGATCGTCGTCGGCATCAGCACCCCGGCCGGCCAGCCGACCGCGTTCGGCAGTTCGGTCAGCGGCACACCGCCCGCCGCGTCCGATCCGCCTGCTTCGCCGGGAAAGGGCGGGCCGACCGCGCCGGTGAACCTCAACACCGCCACCGTCGAGCAACTCGATGCGCTGCCGGGGGTGGGGCCGGTGACGGCCGCCGCGATCGTGGCCTGGCGGGACGCCAATGGAAAGTTCGCCAGCGTCGACCAGCTCGGTGAGGTCGACGGCATCGGTCCGGCCCGGCTGGAGAAACTACGGGCGCTGGTCCGGGTGTGACGGACCTGGACGCCCGCCTCGATCTGCGGCTGGTGCCCGCGTCGCTGACGGCCTGGGCGGTCACGGCGGTGGCGATCACCTGGGCGGTGGGGCCGCTGCTGGCCGCGGCCTTCGCGAGCATCGGGATCGGCTGGGCTGCGCTGGCCCGGTGGCGCGGCGAACACGTACCCGTTTTTCGCACGGCCGGTGTCGCGGTGGTGGGCGCCGCGGTGGTAGGTGCCGGCTTCGCGTTGGCCGCGGCGATGCGCAGCGATGCGGCTCGCGAACACCCGATCGCGCAACGGTTCGGCGTGGTCGCGACGGTGACGGTGACACCGCGGGAGGAGCCCCGCCAGCTGGGCAGTGGACGACTGATGTTCCGTGCCGCGCTCTCGCAGTTCGACGGCGCCGAGATGACCGGCAGCGTGGTGGTTTTCGCTCAGGCGCAGGGTTTCGGTGAGTTGATGGCCGGCCAGCCGGTCCGCTTCACCGCCCGCATCAGCCGGCCGACCCGGCGCGACTTGACGGTTGCCGTGCTCAATGCGACCGGCCGGCCCACGGTGGGTCGGGCGTCGCCACTACAGCGGGCGGCCCGTGCGGTGCGTGACCATTTCGCCCGTTCGGCCCGCGACGCGCTACCCGCTGATCAAGCTGCCGTTCTGCCGGGGCTGGTACTGGGCGACACGTCCGCTGTATCAGCAACCACCGCAACGGAATTCAAAACCGCCGGCCTGACCCACCTCACCGCGGTCTCCGGCGCAAACGTCACGATCGTCTGCGGCGCCGTGCTGTTGTCCGCGGGGCTCGTGGGTCCGCGCGCGGCGGTCGGGCTGGCGGCTGTCGCGCTGGTGGCGTTCGTCATCGTCGTGCAGCCCTCGGCCAGTGTGCTGCGCGCGGCGGTGATGGGTGCCATCGCATTGGTGGCCATCGTCAGCGCCCGCCGGCGGCAGGCGGTTCCGGTGTTGGCGGCGACCGTACTCGGATTGCTGATAGCGGCACCGCAACTGGCTGTCGATGCGGGCTTCGCGCTGTCGGTGTCCGCGACCGCCGCGCTCATCGTGCTGGCCCCCGGCTGGTCGGCTCGGCTGATCGCAGCGGGCTGGCCCAAACCTCTGGCCGAGGCGTTGTGTATCGCGCTGGCGGCCCAATTGGTCACCGCACCGTTGGTGGCCGCGATATCAGGCAAGTTGAGCGTGATCGGTGTGCTCGCCAATCTGGCTGTCGCCGTGGTGATCCCGCCGATCACCGTGCTTGGAACAGCGGCCGCCGCACTGTGCTGGCTGCTGCCGCCGGCCGCCGGGCTGCTGATCCGGTTCACCGGTCCCGAGCTGTGGTGGCTGCTGCGGGTCGCGTCCACCGCCGCGGAGGTTCCCGGCGCCGCGGTGAGCGTGCCGTCCGGACTCGGTGGCGTGCTGGCTGTCGCTGGGGCGTCGCTCGCCGCGCTGCTGGTGTGGCAATGCGTGAAGGTCGGTGTCAGCCGTTGTCGGCCGCACGTGAAACGATCATCAGGTGAGCGCGACGGTAGACGGTCTGCATCTGATCCTGGGTGACGAGGAGTTACTGGTCGACCGCGCCATCGCCGAGGTGATGCGGCTGGCCCGCAATGCGTCCGGCGGCGCCGACGTTCCGGTGGACCGGTTGCGCGCGGGCGATGTGTCGGTCAACGAGCTCGCCGAACTGCTCAGCCCGTCGCTGTTCGCCGACGAGAGGGTGGTGGTGCTCGAGTCGGCCGCCGAGGCGGGCAAGGAGGCCGTCGAGCTGATCGCGACGGCGGCCGCCGACCTGCCGCCCGGCACCGTGCTGGCGGTCGCGCACTCCGGTGGTGGGCGCGCCAAAGCGCTCGCCGATCAGCTCAAGAAGCTCGGCGCGCAGGTGCATCCGTGCGCCAAGATCACCAAGGCTGCCGAGCGGGCCGACTTCGTCCGCGCCGAGTTCCGCAGACAGAAGGTCAAGGTCGACGAGGACACCGTCACCGCGCTGCTCGATGCCGTCGGCTCCGACATCCGGGAGCTCGCATCGGCGTGCTCACAGCTGGTCGCCGACACCGCCGGTCACGTCGACGCGATCGCGGTCCGGCGCTATCACAGCGGCAAAGCGGAGGTCTCCGGGTTCGATATCGCCGACAAGGCTGTGGTGGGCGACATCGCGGGCTCGGCCGAGGCCTTGCGGTGGGCGATGCTGCGCGGCGTCCCGCACGTCGTGCTGGCTGATGCCCTCGCCGAGGCGGTGCACACGATCGCGCGGGTGGGCCCGGTCTCCGGCGACCCGTACCGGTTGGCCTCAGAGCTGGGGATGCCGCCGTGGAAGATCCAGAAGGCGCAAAAGCAGTCGCGGCGCTGGTCACGAGACAAGGTGGCGACGGCGATGCGGCTGGTCGCGGCGTTGAACGCCGACGTCAAGGGTGCCGCAGCCGACGCGGACTACGTACTGGAGGATGCGGTGCGCAAGGTGGCGCAACTGGCCGCCGGAAGCGGCCGGGACTGAATCAGATCTTGTTGAAGGCCTGCGCCAGCGCGGACTTCTTGTTGGCCGCCTGGTTCTTGTGGATGACGCCCTTGCTGGCGGCCTTGTCCAGCTTGCGGCTGGTCGACACGAGCAGCTCGGCGGCCTTGTCCTTGTCGCCCTCAGCAGCGGCCGTCCGGAACCCGCGGATCGCGGTGTGCAGCGCACTCTTCACCGACTTGTTGCGCACCCGGCGCCGCTCGTTGGTGCGGATGCGCTTTTCCTGCGACTTGATGTTGGCCACGCGTTAGTTCCTCGTCTTCAAGCTTGGGGTTCGTCAGTCTTGCCGGGGCCGTCAGGCCCTCGGGCAGCGACTGCTCAGAGTACCAGTGGTGGCCCTGAACTCACAAAATGGAGGTCACTGGCCTGCCGAAACGGTGAACGTGCGGCAGCATGGGACACGTGAGCCTTCGAACCCTGCCTTCGGAAACAAACCGGTCGTCGCGCAATGGGTCGCGACAACCTCGGCGTCACGACCATATCTTCGGCGGTTACAACAACCTCGGCTCCTACGCCAAGGCCTTCGACGAGATGTTCGACAACCAGGGCAACGTCCGTGGGCCGTACAAGGGGATTTTCGCCGAACTCGCGCCGTCCGACGCCGAAGAACTCGAAGCCAGGGCCGAGGCGCTGGGCCGCGCGTTCATCGATCAGGGCATCACGTTCTCACTGTCCGGCCAAGAGCGGCCGTTCCCGCTCGACCTGGTGCCCCGGGTGATCTCCGCCGCCGAGTGGTCCCGGCTCGAACGGGGCATCACCCAACGGGTCAAGGCGCTGGAGATGTATCTCGACGATATCTACGGCGATCAGGAAATCCTGCGTGACGGGGTCATCCCGCGCCGGCTGATCACCTCGTGCGAGCACTTCCACCGGCAGGCCGCCGGCATCAGCCCGCCCAACGGGGTGCGCATCCACGTCGCCGGCATCGACCTCGTTCGCGACGCCCAGGGCACCTTCCGGGTGCTCGAGGACAACCTGCGGTCCCCGTCGGGCGTCTCCTACGTCATGGAGAACCGGCGCACCATGGCCCGGGTTTTCCCCAACCTGTTCGCCACCCACCGGGTGCGCGCGGTCGGCGACTACTCGTCGCACCTGCTGCGGGCGCTGCGCAACGCCGCGGCCACCAACGAGGCCGACCCGACGGTCGTCGTGCTCACCCCGGGGCCGTTCAACTCGGCGTACTTCGAGCACTCCCTGCTGGCCCGGCAGATGGGCGTGGAGCTGGTCGAGGGCCGCGACCTGTTCTGTCGCGACAACGTGGTCTACATGCGCACCACCGAAGGAGAGCGCCAGGTCGATGTCATCTATCGCCGGATCGACGACGACTACCTCGACCCCATGCAGTTCCGTCCCGACTCGGTGCTCGGCGTGGCGGGTCTGCTGAATGCCGCGCGCGCAGGCAACGTGGTGATCTCCAGCGCGGTCGGCAACGGCGTCGGCGACGACAAGCTGGTCTACACCTACGTGCCGACGATCATCGAGTACTACCTCGGCGAGAAGCCGCTGTTGGCCAACGTCGACACGTTCCGCTGCTGGCTCGAGGAGGAATGCGAAGAAGTGCTCGACCGGGTCGACGAGCTGGTGATCAAACCGGTCGAAGGTTCGGGCGGGTACGGCATCGTGTTCGGCCCGGACGCGTCCGAGAAGGAGCTTGCGTCCATTCGCAAAAAAGTTGCCGCCGATCCGCGCGGCTGGATCGCGCAGCCCGTCGTCCAGCTGTCGACGGTGCCCACCAAGGTGGGCGACGCGTTGGCCCCGCGCCACGTCGATCTACGGCCCTTCGCGGTCAACGACGGTGAGGACGTCTGGGTGCTGCCCGGTGGACTGACCCGCACGGCGCTGATCGAGGGGTCGCTGGTGGTCAACTCCAGTCAGGGCGGCGGATCCAAGGACACCTGGGTGCTGGCCTCCAAGACGTCGGTGGCCGCCCGCGAACTCGGCGACGCGGAGGTGGTGCGCAAGATCCCCAAACCCGGCAAGGCAGCGGTCGCCGAGAAAGGTCCCGAGTCGTCCGGTCAGCAGCAACAAGGCCAACAGCAGCAGAGCCAGCAGCAGCAACAGCAGGTGATGCGCTGATGTTGGCCCGCAACGCCGAGGCGCTCTACTGGATCGGACGCTACGTCGAGCGCGCCGACGACATCGCCCGCATCCTCGATGTGACGGTGCATCAGCTGCTCGAGGACTCGAGCGTGGACCCCGACCAGACTTCGCGGATTCTGCTGCAGGTGCTGGGTATCGAGCCGCCCAAACATCAGCTCGATCTGTGGTCACTGACTGATCTGGTGGCATTCAGCCGCGATACCGTGGGCGGCTGCTCGATCGTCGAGGCGATCTCGGCGGCCCGTGAGAATGCCCGTTCGGCAAGGGAAGTCACATCCAGTGACATGTGGGAGTGCCTGAACACCACCTACAACGCGCTCGCCGAACGGGAGCGCGCGGCCCGCCGGCTCGGCCCGCACGAGTTCTTCAGCTTCATCGAGGGCCGAGCGGCGATGTTCGCAGGGTTGGCCGATTCGACGCTGTCCCGTGACGACGGGTACCGCTTCCTGGTGCTCGGGCGCGCCATCGAGAGGGTCGACATGACCGTGCGGCTGCTGCTGTCGCGGGTGGGGGACAGCGCCTCGTCACCGGCCTGGGTGACGGTGCTGCGCTCGGCGGGCGCCCACGACACGTATCTGCGTACCTACCGCGGTGTGCTCGACGCCAGCCGCGTCGTCGAATTCATGTTGCTGGACCGGCTTTTCCCGCGGTCGATCTACTACTCGCTCAGACTGGCCGAGCACAGCCTCGACGAACTCATGCACCGTCCGCACAACCGGCTGGGCTCCACCGCCGAGGCTCAACGCCTCCTCGGCCGCGCCCGCAGCGAGTTGGAGTTCATCCGTCCGGGCGTGCTGCTGGAGTCCTTGGAGGAACGGCTGGCCGGACTGCAGACAACCTGTCGCGACGTCGGAGAGGCGGTGGCGCTGCAGTACTTCCACTCCGCGCCGTGGGTCGCGTGGTCCGACGCCGGACAGCGCGGTGCGCTTGTCATCGAGGAAGGGGAGATCTGATGTGGCGGATGCGGGTCGTGCACGCGACGGGGTACGCCTACAAGTCACCGGTCACCGCGTCGTACAACGAGGCCCGGCTGACGCCGCGCTCGGACTCCCGGCAGAACGTCATCCTCAACCGCGTGGAGACCATCCCGGCGACTCGTAATTACCGCTACGTCGACTATTGGGGCACGGCGGTAACGGCTTTCGACTTGCACGCGCCGCACACGGAGTTGGAGGTGACAGCGTCATCGGTGGTCGAGACCGACAAGCCGGAAGCTCCCAGCGATGACGTGACGTGGGACGAACTGGCCTCCGCGGCGGTCCGGGACCGGTTCGACGAGGTGCTCACTCCGACGCACTACACGCCGGCCAGCCGGCGACTCGAGCGGGTCGGCAGACGCATCATCAAAGAGAACGATCCGGTGCAGGCCGTGATCGCCGCCGCCCAGTGGGCGCACAGCGAACTCAGTTACGTTCCCGGCACCACCGGTGTGCACTCGTCGGGCCTCGATGCACTCCGGGAAGGCAAAGGCGTGTGTCAGGACTTCGCTCATCTGACGCTGATCCTGTTGCGTGGCATGGGGATTCCGGCCCGGTACGTGTCGGGGTACCTGCACCCCAACCGTGATGCCGTGATCGGCGACACCATCGATGGGCAGAGTCACGCGTGGATTCAGGCCTGGACCGGTGGCTGGTGGAACTATGACCCGACCAACGATTCGGAGATCAACGAGCAGTACATCAGCGTCGGCGTCGGCCGAGACTACGCCGACGTCACCCCCCTGAAGGGCATCTACTCCGGCGAGGGCTCGACCGATCTCGATGTGGTCGTGGAGGTCACCAGGCTGGCGTGATCGGGCGGTGGCCGGCGGGAACTGATGATCGCTTCGGCCACCAGCACCACCAGCAGCGAAATACCGAAGGCCGGGAACAGGATTCCGAGCACGACCGAGATGACCGTCACGGTGATCATCGCTTTCTTCGGGGTGTTCGCCAGGGTGGATTCGCTGGCCGGGGCGGGCAGGCCGCTGCGGCCGGTGGGACGGCGTTTCCACCACATCAGCACTCCCGTCGCCGCGCTGAGGAGAACCCCGAGGCAGGCGACGGTGGCCGAAATGCGGGTGAGCCAACCCATTTGGTTGCCCATGTGCATGGCGATCCCGAAGCTTGTCAGCCGGGACAGCGCGCCGTCCTGGGCGGCGGTGGCGTTGGTGATGGTGGCACCGGTGAACTGGTTCAGATACAACGTCCGCTGTTCGGACACCCGCTGCGGCCACCGGTTGACCACCGTGTAGCTGCCGTAGACCGTCGTGCCGTCCCGCGTCGTATCGGCCGGCGGGAAGATCGAATAGCCGGGCACCATGTGCTCGTCCTTGGCGATCCGGTCGATGTCGTTGTAGGACATCCGGGCCGCGCCCGCGGCGGGCTGCGATGAGTAGATCGGGTCGTCGGTGGCGGCCCAGGCGATGCGGCGGCCCAGGCGGTCGTAGTCCCCGAGCTTCGCCGGTGTTGAGGGAGCATCGATTTCGGTGGACGGGGTGACTGTTGCGGTCACCGCCCGCCAGTTCTCACCCCAGTACCGCGTCCAGGTCATCCCGGACAGGATGTAGCAGATCAGGATGACCGCGACGACGACCCCGGTCAGCGCGTGCACGTCGCGCCACCGCAACCGGCCGCCGGCGCGCCATCGCACGCTCAGCAGCGGTTTGGCGGCTTCGGTGGCGCGCGGCCACCACAGATAGATCCCGCTGCCGAGCAGAACCAGGATCCAGGTCGCGGTCAGCTCCATCCAGAGGTTGCCGATGCCGACCGGGATGGTGGACTCCGGATATGCGGACGGATTGATGAGGTGTCCCAGTGACGGCAACTGGACGTGTGGGCCGTCGTTGCCGAACATCCGGTGCAGCTGATTGGCCCAGCCCACAAGTCCGGACAGCTGATCGCGCTGCCCCAGATAGACGCCCGTATACGGATTGACGAACACCTGGATGACGTTGGCTTCGGCCTGTGGGTAGCCCGTGGCATCAGCGGCCGAGAAGTCCACCCGGGTCGAGGAGTTCGGGCCGTCCGGTGGGGTGACCGCCTCCAACGTGCTCCCGGTGCCCGCGTGCTCGGTGGCGGTGGCCACCTGAGCATCGAGGGGAACGGTCTGGGGTCCCTGCTCGACCACCAGCAGGTGCCGGTTGAGCAGGGCGTCCAGCGGCTGGCTGTAGAGGATCACCAGGCCGCTGCAGGCCAACACCACCAACACCGGGGCGGCGAACAGCCCCACCCAGAAGTGCAGCCGCCAGATCCGGCGCAGCACAGCCGCATCACCGCGGCGCGTCGAAGTCTCGGTCGTCGTCATCGCCCATAAGTCGGGCGACGGCGCGGCTTAGTTCCCGACGGAAACGCGGTGCAGGTCGTTGCCGATCTCGACCGGGCCGCTGAACTCGGTCGCAGCCTTGGCGCGCCACTGGTCCTCCTGGCCGGGCACCAGAGGAGGTACGTAGTGGGTGAGCACCAGTGTGCCGACGCCGGCGCGGGCCGCGGTCGCAGCGGCCTGCTCGACCGACGAGTGGTAGTCGAGGATGTCCCGGATCCGCTGGACCGGCATCTGCTCGACGAGATCCGCTCGGATCACGGTGTGCACCAAAGCGTTCGCCCCGGTGGCAAGTTCGTCGAGCCCGGCGCAGGGCACGGTGTCACCGGCCAGCACCACCGCGACACCGTCGTATTCGACGCGGAAACCGAGCGTCGGCTCGACCGGGCGGTGGTCGGTGGGCGCCGCGGTGATCCGGACGCCGCCCTCGTCCCACACCTGACCGGAGGCGTACTCGTACACCTGAATCGACGGAGGTTCGGTGATGTCGGGGTGGTGGCCGATGCGGTAGGAGATGTCGGGTGCCAACGCCGCCAGCGTCGCGTCGACGACGGCCTTGGTGCCGGGCGGGCCGATGATCGGCAGCGGGGTGGGCACGAACGTGGTGACCCAGCGGGTGGTGATCACATCGGACAGGTCGGTGATGTGGTCACTGTGCAGATGGGTCAGCAGCAGCGCGGTGATGTTGGCGGCGCCGACGCCCGCCGCGGCGGCCCGCATGAGCACCCCGCGTCCGCAGTCCACCAGGAACAGCGAGTCGCCGGCTTTGACCAGGGTTGACGGCCCGGCGCGATTCGGGTCGACCATCGGGCTTCCGGTGCCGAGCAGCGTGACGTCGATCATGGGGTTAATTACTACCCTGCCGGGCTGCGACTCGGGGGCAATTGGTCGCCGGCACGGCGGGTTTCGCCACCCGACCGCTTTTCAATGACCTATTGACACGATTCGTGCGGCTGCTGTGTCTAACTGCTGTGTTCGCGGGCATTTCGGCTGGCCAACTTTCAATAGGTCATTCATTAGTTGGAAACAGCGCAGTTACAGAGCGTGGCTACGGTGGCTTCGACCGGTGCGAGAAGGGAACACATGACAAGCACGCTCAACGGGCAGGCACACACCGACGTCCGCGAGGTCGCCGAGAAGCTGACCGCCGCGGGAGTCCGCTACGCGGCGATCAGTTTCGTCGACATGCACGGCAAGCCGAAGGCGAAGATGGTGCCGTTGGGCCATTTGGAGCAGGCCGCGAACGGGTCGGAGATGTTCACCGGGGCGGCGCTGGACGGGGTGCCGCAGGATGTCAACGATGACGAGGTCGCGCCGCACCCGGACCTCCACGCGGCGATCGTCATGCCGTTCAACCGCGAGATCGCGTGGTTTCCCGGCGATCTGTGGGTCGGTGACACCCCGTTCGAGTCGTGCAGCCGTCAGATCCTCAAGCGGGTCACCGCCGAGGCGGCGACGTTGGGCTACGCCTTCAACCTCGGCATCGAGACGGAGTTCTTCCTGCTGTCGGATCGCAACGGGGTGCCGGAGCCGGCCAGCCCCGACGACAATCTGGATAAACCCTGCTACGACCTGCGCGGCATGCTGCACAACTTCGGCGTGGTCGACGAGATCGTCGCGGCGATGAACGAACTGGGTTGGGATGTCTACTCTTTCGACCACGAGGACGGCAACGGTCAGTTCGAGACCGACTTCACCTACACCGACGCGGTGTCGATGGCCGACCGGTTCGTCTTCTTCCGGATGATGGTCGGCGAGATCGCCCGCAAGCACGGACTGTTCGCCTCGTGGATGCCGAAACCCTTCGCCGATCGAACGGGCAGCGGAGCGCATTACAACATGTCACTGGCCGACGTCGACGGGACCAATCTCTTCGAATCCACCGACGATCCGCACGGTTGCGGGCTTTCCTCGCTCGGCTACCAGTTCATCGCCGGTGTGCTGCGCCACGCACCGGCGATCTGCGCGGTCATCGCGCCGACGGTCAACAGCTACAAGCGACTGGTCAAGCAGGGCAGCATGTCCGGTCTGACGTGGGCACCGATCTTCGCCTGCTACGGCGACAACAACCGCACCAACATGCTGCGGATCCCTCGGGGCGGCGGTCGCGTCGAATGCCGTGCCGCCGACAGCGCCAACAATCCTTATCTGGGCGCTGCGCTGATGCTGGCCGCCGGACTCGAAGGGATCCGGGAGGGGCTCGACCCCGGCGCCCCCAACCGCGACAACCTCTACCGGCTCTCGGAACCGGATCTGATCGAGCGGGGCATCACCTGGCTGCCGCGTTCACTCGGTGAAGCCATCGACGCGATCGAGGCAGACTCGTTGGTGCGCAACGTGTTCGGGACGGCAATGTACGACTCGTTCGTCTCCGAGAAGAAGCTCGAGTGGGATTCCTACAACGCGCACGTCTCGTCGTGGGAGTCTGAGCGCTACCTACGGTTCTTCTGATGGGCAGTCGCTGGGAAGACCTCAACTCGGTGCAGATCGCCCACCGGCTTTCCGTCGACCCCGACACCGTGGCTCTGATTCCCGTCGGCGCCACCGAACAGCATGGGCCGCATCTGCCGGTGGGCACCGACACCATCATGGCGACCGCCGTGGCAGAGGCTGCCGCTGGTGAGCACGCTCTCGTGTTGCCTGCGATCGCATTCGGCGCCAGCTTCTTTCACGGGACCGCGCTGCCGGGCACGGTGGCGTTCGACGGGGACCAGACCGCGACGGCAGCGGTCCGGGTCGCCGAGGCGTGTGTGGACTCCGGGGTACGGCGCGTTTTGTTCGTCAACGGTCACGTCGGGAACAGCGCGCCATTGTGGTTGGCCTGCGACCGGTTTCGCAGACACCATCCTGACCGGCGCATCGGCGTCATGCAGTGGTGGGACCTGACACCCGACATCGCGGGGCGAGCCACCGAAGACGCTGTCGACTGGCACGCCAATGCCGCGGAAACCTCGCTGATGCTGGCGGTCCGGCCCGAACTGGTGGACGTCGACGCGATGCGCGATGCCGACGACCCCGACCGCACCGCGGGCACGGTGTTCCGTTATCCCGTCCAGCACGTCTCCACCAACGGAGTGACGGGGTACCCGTCGCGGGCCTCGAAGAGCTACGGCCTCCAGTTGTGGGCCGACGTCGTGGCCGCGGCGCGCGACGTGGTGATGCGCGCGCACACTGAAGTCCCACCGCTGGGATGACGGCGGATCCCGGCCGTACAATTCGCGACGTGCCGACACCGCAGGTCCCCTCACGGGTTCGCGTGATCGGACGGCCCCGCAACGATGCCGATTCGGCGGCTACGACCTCGCCACGCACCGGGATCGTCAACGCCGCGACCCGGCTGTTCTCCGAAAAGGGTTATGCGCAAACCACAATGAGCGACATCGCGCGGGCCGTCGGCCTGCAGCAGTCGTCGCTGTACTACTGGTTCCGTAACAAAGAGCAGCTGCTGGGGGAGACGCTGCTGGTGAACCGGGCACCGCTGAAGTTCATCGCCGAGGTCGGTGCCGGTT
The DNA here is from genome assembly GCF_000559085.1 of Mycolicibacterium aromaticivorans JS19b1 = JCM 16368. Classification (NCBI taxonomy): domain Bacteria; kingdom Bacillati; phylum Actinomycetota; class Actinomycetes; order Mycobacteriales; family Mycobacteriaceae; genus Mycobacterium; species Mycolicibacterium aromaticivorans. The sequence goes on from NZ_JALN02000001.1 coordinate 4,534,704, forward strand.
CGGGATCACCGGCAGTCAAGCTATACCGCCTGTTGCGGTTCGACACGATCCAGTTGGCGCTCTCGCCGATCGACTTCAACGAGATCCAGCGCATCGCCCATGACCAGCGCGCAGACTTCCACCAGTTCTGGACCGACTACGAGCGGCTCAAAGACTGGGTGTCCGACCTGATCGGTGCCGCGATCGTGGAGGGGAAGTTCATCGACTGCGACCGGGAGGAAACGGCCGGTTTGCTGCTGAACTTCGATGAGGGTGCGCAGAAGCGCACCCGCCTGCACACCGACGAGGGTGACCGGGTGGCCGAGGCGGTCCGGGTCGCCGAACAGGTTGCGATCATCTCGGTTCGCGGACTGCTCAAGCGGCCCAGCGAGATCGGCCGGATCAGTGCTCAGGCCGCCCAATTCGACGACACCGCGGTGGCGCTGTCGGTGAGCCAAGCCTCGTCGCAGTCGTGACCGCCGGGGTCACTCCCGTGCCGAGGACACCCAATTCGGATCGATGGATCGGTGGCCGGACACGCTGGCGCCGGCCGCCTCCAGGGCGACCACTTGATCGGGGTTCAGCTGCACCGACAGCGACGCGGCGTTCTCGTCGACGCGGGCCGCGCGTCGCGTGCCCGGGATCGGCACCGACGCCACACCGAGGACCTCGGCGCGCTGCCGCAACCACGCCAGGGCGACCTGCGCCGGCGTCGCGCCCACCTCGTCGGCGATCGAGGTGACCACCTGCACCACGGCAAGATTGGCGTCCAGGACGTCTTCGGCGAAGCGAGGGATGCGGCTGCGGAAGTCTCCGGCCGAGGACAGGTCGGCCGCCGACCGGATGGTCCCGGTGAGGAATCCACGCCCCAGCGGCGAATACGGCACGAAACCGACGCCGAGTTCGGCAGCCGCCGGCACCACGTGGCGTTCGACGTCGCGGCTCCAGATCGACCACTCGCTCTGGACGGCGGCGATCGGGTGCACCCCGGCCGCGGCGCGCAACTCGTCAGCAGTCACCTCCGACAGGCCGAGGTGGCGTACCTTGCCCGCGGTAACCAGTTCGGCCATCGCGCCGACCGTCTCCTCGACCGGCAGCGACACGTCGCGGCGGTGCATGTAGTAGAGGTCGATCACGTCGGTGCCGAGCCGGCCCAGGCTCTCGTCGGCGCAGCGCCGGACGTACTCCGCGTCACCGCGGGCCTTGAGCTTGCCGGTCGTCGGGTCGCCGTCGATCCCGAACTTCGTCGCCAGCGTGACCTCGTCGCGGCGGCCGGCCAGAACCTGGCCGATCAGTCGTTCGTTGGCACCGCCGCCGTAGACGTTGGCGGTGTCGATGAAGGTCATCCCGACGTCCAGGCAGTGATTCAGGGTCGCCAGTGACTCGGTGTCGTCGACCGCGCCGTAGACCGGCGTCAGCGCCATGCCGCCGAACCCGATCGCGCTGACCGTCAAGCCGTCGCCCAACTCCGTCTTCGGCAAGGTGCCCATGCAGATCTCCTCGTGTCTCGTGGTCGGCCTGTTCTGTCTTAACGCAACCGTTGCGGTTTGCTTCCCCGGCGCTCTCACAAGCCTTAACCTGGTGTGACATCCATCACAAGGGGGTGGCGATGCGTATCGCCGACATCCTTCGCAGTAAGGGAACGACGGTGGCCACGATCACCGAGACCACGACGGTCACCGGCCTGCTGGCCGAGCTGGCCATTCACAACATCGGCGCCATGGTCGTCGTCGGCCCGGACGGCGGCGTGGTGGGCATCGTCTCGGAGCGCGACGTCGTGCGCACGCTGCACGATCACGGTCCGGATCTGCTCCGCAGTGCGGTCGCCGACATCATGAGCAAGGTCTTGGTGACATGCTCGCCCGACGACCAGATCGACGACCTGAGCGCGCTGATGACGCACAACCGGGTGCGGCACGTGCCGGTGATGCAAGGCGGGCGCCTGGTGGGCATCGTCAGCATCGGGGACGTCGTCAAGAACCGGATGGAGCAGCTGCAAGCCGAGCAGGAGCATCTGCAGGCCTACATCACGCAGGGCGGATAGCGGCTAACTCCAGGAGTATTCGGCACGCAGCCGCGCAGCGACCAACTCGAAGGTGTGCGGATCCAGAATCGCGCCCTCGCGGCGGATGCCCTCTTCGGGAACGTCGAGCACCCGGTCCAGCCGCACCCAGCTGGGTCGGCCCTCGTAATCCCAGCCGCCCGAACCGATCGCGATCCAGTTACGGTCCTCGGCGTGGTGGGCCTGGCTGGACAGCATCAACCCGAGCAGCGTCCGGCGATCCCGGCCGACCACCAGCACCGGGCGGTCCTTGCCCTTGGTCGGGTCATCCTCGTAGACCACCCAGGTCCAGACCACCTCGCCGGGGTCGGCTCGCCCGTCGAGATCGGGCGCATAGACCAGTCGGCGGGCGCGATGCGCGGTCGGGACACTGTTGTCGGTGACCGGTCGGCCCGCGGTGATTGCGGCAGGCTGATCGATCGGGGTGGTGCTGGCCACCAGAACTTCGATACCCAGCCGCAGACCCTGCTGGATGGTCCGCGGTACGGCCTGGGGTATCGGCAACTGTCGAATGAACTTGGGCGCCTCGTTGAAGACGAGGTGCTCTGCCAGTCTCTGAAACGTCCTCCACTGCGACGCCATTCTGACGAGCATAGGCGGATCGCGCGAGCCTCGCGGCGCGCGATTGTGCCGGGCCGGGCCCTACTCGATACGCTGGAGACGCCCGAGGGCCCCCTCGAAGTACCACCCGACCAGGAGATTTCCCATCAGCAGTTTCGCCGACCAGACGTTCACCGCGCCGGCGCAGATTCGGAACTTCTGCATCATCGCCCATATCGATCATGGGAAGTCGACGCTGGCCGACCGGATGCTGCAGCTCACCGGTGTCGTCGATGAGCGGTCGATGCGCGCGCAGTACCTGGACCGGATGGATATCGAGCGGGAACGAGGCATCACGATCAAGGCGCAGAATGTGCGCCTGCCCTGGGAAAGCAACGGCGAGCAGTACGTCCTGCACCTGATCGACACCCCGGGCCACGTCGACTTCACTTACGAGGTGTCACGCGCGCTGGAGGCCTGCGAGGGCGCGGTGCTTCTGGTCGACGCCGCCCAGGGCATCGAAGCGCAGACCCTGGCGAATCTGTATCTCGCGCTGGACCGCGATCTGACGATCATCCCGGTGCTCAACAAGATCGACCTGCCCGCCGCCGACCCGGACCGCTACGCCGGTGAGATCGCCCACATCATCGGCTGCGAACCCAGCGACGTGCTGCGGGTGTCCGGCAAGACCGGCGAGGGCGTGGCCGAACTGCTCGACGAGGTCGTGCGTCTGGTCCCCGCACCGACCGGCGACGCCGACGCGCCGGCTCGGGCGATGATCTTCGACTCGGTCTACGACATCTACCGCGGCGTGGTCACCTACGTCCGCGTGGTCGACGGCAGGATCACCCCCCGCGAGAAGATCAAGATGATGTCCACCGGCGCCACCCACGAACTGCTCGAGGTGGGCATCGTCTCTCCGGAGCCCAAACCCACCGAGGGGCTGGGGGTCGGTGAGGTGGGATATCTGATCACCGGCGTGAAGGACGTCCGGCAGTCCAAAGTCGGTGACACGGTGACCAGCGCGCGGCACGGCGCCACCGAAGCTCTGACCGGGTACCGCGAGCCCAAACCCATGGTCTACTCGGGGCTGTATCCGGTCGACGGCTCGGACTATCCGAATCTGCGTGAGGCACTCGACAAGCTGCAACTCAACGACGCCGCGTTGACCTACGAGCCGGAGACGTCGGTGGCGTTGGGCTTCGGGTTCCGCTGCGGCTTCCTCGGCCTGCTGCACATGGAGATCACCCGGGAACGCCTCGAGCGCGAGTTCGACCTGGACCTGATCTCCACCTCGCCGAACGTGGTCTACCGGGTGATCAAGGACGACGGCAGCGAATTGATCGTGACCAATCCGTCGGACTGGCCGGAGGGCAAGGTTCGCGAAGTTTATGAGCCGGTGGTGAAATGCACGCTGATCGCGCCCAGTGAGTTCATCGGAACCATCATGGAGCTGTGCCAGTCGAGGCGCGGCGAGCTCGGTGGCATGGACTACCTGTCGCCCGAACGTGTCGAGCTGCGCTACACGATGCCGTTGGGGGAGATCATCTTCGACTTCTTCGACGCGTTGAAATCGCGCACCCGCGGGTATGCCAGCCTGGACTATGAAGAGTCCGGTGAGCAGGAGGCGGCGCTGGTGAAGGTGGACATCCTGCTGCAGGGTGAGGCTGTCGATGCGTTCAGCGCAATAGTGCACAAGGATTCGGCGCAGGCCTACGGCAACAAGATGACCACCAAGCTCAAGGAGCTGATCCCACGCCAGCAGTTCGAGGTGCCGGTGCAGGCTGCTGTCGGCTCCAAAATCATTGCCCGCGAGAACATTCGGGCGATCCGCAAGGACGTTCTCGCCAAGTGCTACGGCGGTGACATCACCCGTAAGCGCAAGCTGCTCGAGAAGCAGAAAGAGGGCAAGAAGCGGATGAAGACGATCGGGCGGGTCGATGTTCCTCAGGAGGCGTTCGTCGCCGCGCTGTCCACCGACTCGGCCGGGGACAAGGCCGGCGACAAGGCCAAGAAGTAGGGGGCGAGGGCTCAATCACACGCGACCAAGCTGTCGTTCGGGGGCGATCGATCATTGGTGCCGTGATCGGCGTTGCTGCGCTGGCGGGGTGCGCGAGCACGGTCGACGGTTCGGCGGCGCGTCAGGATCAGAGTGTTGTCCTGCGCGATCTGTCCGAAGTGTTGCCCACCGGCGCGGAGGTGAGCCGAGCAGCAGGAAATCCGTTGTCCGACAGTGAATCTCCAACCGTCGGCGGGATTGATGCCCTGCCCAACGGAATTCGCGACAATGCCGCCGCCAACCCTATCGAATGTCTCGGTCCAGCCACACCCTTCATGCGCGTGGTGTACGAGGTGGGTGACGTGCGCCGGGCCGCCTGGCAGGAATTCTCGAACTTCGGCGGCGGCCAAACCGTTTCCAGCGTGGATGCCGGTGTTGTCCAATTCGCATCCGATGCCGAGGCGCAACGGATGTTCGGTGCTTTCGTCAATCAATGGAAGGCGTGCGAGGGCAAGACGCTGCGTTCCGCCCTGCCCACCCCGGCCGGCGCCGAGATGCGCCAAAAGGTCACCGACGTGAGAGTCGATGGTCCGGTGTTGTCTGCGACGGTGGTCAACTCCGACAACCAGGGCGACGCGTCGTTCCCCACCGAGCGGGCCATCGGGCTGGCGGCTGATTGCGTGGTGGACGTGGACGCCGCGGTCACCGGCGGTCAGCGGCGACCCTCGGGCCGGGCCGTGAGCCTGGCCCGAACCATGCTGGACAAGGTCACCCACGGACGATGATCGGTCGTTGACCCACCGGAGCGGGTTGTCGGGGGGACAATGTCGAGCGTGAGCCGCGTGCCCGTGTTCTGCGCTGCCGTCCTGGTCAGCGTGCTGCTGTCCGGTTGCGTGTCCACCGTCGGTGGTACGGCACTGCGCGGCGAGAGCACCGGCCCCGGGTCCGTTGACGTCCCCACCCTCACGGAGTCCGACCTCGACCGGGTGCTGCTGGGCGCCGGCGAGGTGAACGGCATCATGGGCGCCACCGGGATCCGGATGACCGCGTCCTCGCAGGACATGAGCGACAACTCCGACGGGGTGTCCGACGTCGACTGCCTCGGAGCGATCTACGGTGCCGAACAGATGGTGTACCAGGGCAGCGGCTGGATGGCGGTCCGCGACCAGGTGCTCCAGGAGCCGACCGCCGACAATGCGCACTGGGTCGAACAGATCGCGGTGCTCTACCCGTCGAATGAGAAGGCCACGGCGTTCGTCGACAGGTCGCGCACCACGTGGCAGAAGTGCGGCGGCACGTCGATCGACATCGACAACTCCGACGTGCACTCCACCTGGAAGATCGATAGTGCGGATGTGAGTGGCGACATCCTGACCCAGGTCTCCACTCAGCGCAACGCCGGCGGATGGGGCTGCCAGCACGCGCTGACCTCGGCGTCCAACGTGGTGATCGAGGCATGGGCGTGTAGCAATTCCATCGCCGACGAGGCCAGTGCCATCGCGGCGGACATGGTCAAGAACGCCGCGACGAAGTGACCGTTCGGCTCTAAAAGGCCTGGTGCGTAACCACATTCGCGCCCGTGCAACTCGGACTGATCAGCTGACGCGGTGGCCGACGAGGAAGGCCAACAGTGCCAGCACCGCCAGGGTCACCATCACCACTGCCAGCGGCAGGGCGGTGTGCTCTCCACCCAGGCTGACCAGCGGTGAGACTGCGGCGCCGAGTCCGAATTGCAGCGCGCCCAGGCCGGCCGACCCCGTGCCGGCCGCGCGGGGGACGGCAGCCAGCGCCAGCGCGGTGGCATTGCCGAGGATCAGGCCCTGGGATGCGACGGCCACGAAGATCGGGATGGGAATTAGCCAAGCCGGTGCCCCGGTGAGAACCAGACCGAGTAGGACGAGCGTGGCGGCCATCGTCAGGCCCAGGCCAACACCCAGCAGCGTCGCGGTGGCGATGCGCTGGTTCAGCCGCGCCGACAGCGAGCTGACGCTGACGATGCCCAGTGCGTTGGCGCCGAATGCGACGCCGTACTGCGTCGGGGTGAGCCCCACCATCACCTGATAGACGAACGGTGAGGCCGAGATGTAGGCCATCATCACCGAGAAACCGAACGCGAAGGCCAGCGTGTTGGCGATGTAGGCCCGGGATCGTAGCGCTCGCCACGGCGAGATGCCCTGTGCAGCATCAGCTTTCAGTTCATCCCTGCGATGAGCGGGGTGTGACTCGCGCACCACGGTCACAGTCGCGACCAGCATGGCCACCGTGAGGCCGCAGACCACCCAGAGGATGCCGCGCCAGCCGACGGGGCCCACCAGCAGTCCGCCGGCGAACGGTGCGACCACCGGCGCGACGCCGCCGACGATCATCATCAGGCTGAACGCCCGGCCCGCGCTCTTGCCGTCCGCCAGGTCGGAGATCACCGCGCGACCGATCACCATGCCCGCGGCACCGGTGAAGCCCTGGGCGAACCGGGCCGCGATGAGGATGGCGATGTTCGGAGCGGTGGCGGCGACGACGCTGGCCAGCACGCACAGCAGCGCACCGACGATCAGCGGGCTGCGTCGGCCGAGCCGGTCGGACAGGGGGCCGAACAGCAATTGGCCGAACGTCAGTCCGAGCAGGAACGCCGTCAAGGTCAGCTGCACGGCCGTGGCGCTGGCCTGCAATTCGGCGGTCATCTCGGGGAAGGCAGGGAGATAGAGGTCGGTGGCCACCGGTGCGACCGCATTGAGCAGCGCGAGTACCACCAGCAGCCACGGCGAGATCGCGGTCTCGTGGGTCTGGGCGTCCCGGGTGGCGGTCGTCATGGAAGAACCTCATCTAGTTAGTTATGAGAAAATAACTATCAAACAATAACTAATGCGCTAGGATTTGTCCATGGAAGGTGAGTTGGCCGATCTCGCCGAGGCGATCATCGGAGTGGCGCGGGAGCTTCGACTGCGCCTCGACAGCACAGCCGCATCGGACGCCGACATCGTCGAGTTGACAGCGTCGGAAGCCCACCTGATGCGGCACATCGACCACCACCCGGGCGTCACGCCCAGTGACCTCGCCCGGGCGACCGGCCTGCAGCGCAGCAACATGTCCACCGCGCTCCGAAGCTTGGAGAACCGCGGCTTCGTCGAACGCCGTGCCGATCCGCATGACGCGCGCGGCGTGAATCTGTACCCGACCGATAGGGCTGCCGAGAACCTCAAGCGCCTGCGACGGCAGTGGGCCCAGCTGATGGACAACGGGCTCCGGGGAGACCGGCAGGGCGCCGCGGCTGCGAAGGCACTCCTCGAACGGGTCGAGGCGGCTCTGACGGCCGACCGGTTGGGGTGACGACCTCTGCTACATCTGCCTGTTTGTAGGCCATCCGCCTACATCTGCCTGTTTGTAGGCCATCCGCCTACATCGGGGCGTTGGCCGGCTGGAACACGCCCGTGCTGTCGGCCTCTTCCTCGGCGCGGATCACGTGCACCACGGCGTTGATCAACGCCAGGTGGGTGAACGCCTGCGGGAAGTTACCCAGATGCCGGCCGGTGCGCGGTTCGATCTCCTCGGCGTACAGATGCAGCGGGCTCGCGAAGGACAGCAGCCGTTCGCACAGATGCCGGGCCCGGCTGACCTCGCCGATCTCGACCAGTGCAGACACCAGCCAGAACGAGCAGATCGTGAACGATCCCTCCTCGCCGGACAGGCCGTCGTCGGTCTCCTCGACGCGGTAGCGCAGCACCAGCCCGTCCTCGGTGAGCTCGTCGGCGATCGCCAGCACCGTGGCCCGCACCCGCGGGTCGTCCGACGGCAGGAACCGCACCAACGGCACCAACAGCAGTGACGCGTCCAGGGCGTCGTCGCCGTACCGCTGGGTGAGGACCCCGCGGTCGTCGACGCCGTGTGTCAGGATGTCGGCCTTGATCTCCTCGGCGATCGCCCGCCACTGCTGCGCGTAGCTCTTCTCGCCGACCAGTTCGGCCAGCTTCGAGCCGCGATCCAGCGCCACCCAGCACATCACCTTCGATGAGGTGAAGTGCTGCGGTTCGCCGCGCACCTCCCAGATGCCGCGGTCGGGTTCCTTCCAGTGCTTGATCGCCTCTTCGACCTGCTCCTTGAGCACCGGCCAGAGCTGATCGGAGATCTGTTCACGCGACTTGGCGTGCAGATACACCGAGTCCAGCATGGTGCCCCAGATGTCGTGCTGCATCTGGTTGTAGGCGCCGTTGCCGATGCGCACCGGCCGGGCGTTGTCGTAGCCGGACAGGTGGTGCAGTTCCTCTTCGACCAGTTCGCGTTCGCCGCCCACGGCGTACATCACCTGTAACGGGTGCCGTTCGCCGTTGTTGGCGCCGGACACGTCGGCGATGAAGGCGAAGAAGTCGTCGGCCTCACGATCCAGACCGAGGGTGTAGAGGCCCCACAACGCGAACGTCGAGTCCCGTACCCAGGCGTAGCGGTAGTCCCAGTTACGTTCGCCCTGAGGCGTTTCCGGCAGCGACGTGGTGGACGCGGCCAGCAGCGCGCCGGTCGGTGAATACGTCAGTCCCTTGAGCGTGAGCGCGCTGCGCTGTAGGTACGACCGCCACGGATGGTCGGGGAAATCGCCGATGTTGATCCACTGGCGCCATGCCTCGCTGGTCTGCCACATCTTGTCGGCGGCTTCTTCATACGTCTGTGGCGCCGGATGCTTCGACCAGGACAGCGCGACGAAGACGTTGTCGCCTTCCTTGAGGCGGGTGCGGGCGCGCGCTTCGCGGCCCTCGAGACCGATCCGCAGGTTCGTGGTCAGCCTCAGCGTGGGATTCGCGTCAGGGTCCTTCCTGGCCCGCGCGATCGCCTCACCGTAGGCGTTGGCCGAGTACTCCCAGGCGGCGTTGACCCGGCCGTAGTCGAAGGACGGCTCGCAGTTCATCACCACTTCGACCGTGCCGCTCACACAGCGCACCGTGCGCAGCAGGATGTGCTCGGCATCCCAGTCCATCGGGGTGCGCCGGTGCGTCCGCGACCGGGCCTCGATGTCGTGCCACGGGCCCATCACGAGTGCTTCGCGCACGATCAGCCAGCCGGTGTGCGTCTGCCAGGTGGTCTCCAGAATGAGGCTGCCGGGCAGATAGCGGCGGGCCGCCGGCACCGACACCCCGTATGGGCCCAGTCGGAAGTGCCCGGCGCCGCGGTCCAAGATCGCCCCGAAAACGCTGGGGGAGTCGGGCCGGGGAACGCACAGCCACTCCACGGCGCCGGCCGACGAGATCAGGCAGGTGTTCTCGCAATCGGAGAGGAAGCCGTAGTCCGCGATCGGCGGGAACGGGTTGCGCAGCGCAGCCGGCGAGGCATAGGGCACCGGTGCGGTCACGGACAACGGCGCGGGCGCCGCGACGCGCACGGCGTCGGTGTTCTCACCGGCTGGCTGGGCTTGGAGGACCATCTGGACATCATCGAACGCCGACCCTGTTGCCGTCTACTTATGCCCCGATCCGTGGCTTTGCTGTTACCGCGGCACAGAGCCGCTGGCAGGCACCGCCTAGGCTGGAGCAATGCAGGGAGTGCTGAGCTGGTGGGACGGCGTCGAACTGTGGTTGTCCGGGCTGGGTTTCGTCGTTCAGACCATCATCGTGATGCCCGTCGTTCTGCTGCTCGCCTACGTCATCGCGGTGGTGATCGATGCGCTCCTCGGCAACGGCATGCGGCTGGTGCGCCGGGTGCGTCACGCTGACCGGCGGCAGGAGTGACCGGGATGCCGCGATCACGCGTCACGCTCGCCCTGGTGGCCCTGCTGGTCTTGATCATCGTGGTGTGGCTGGTCAACCGCTGATACCTCCGCTGGTCGGCCATCGGAACTCTGTTAAGCTTCCCGCCATGCATTCGGCGACCGGTTACGGCGAGGGCCACATTTTGGCCCTCATTGCCGTTGGCCCGTTGGCTGTTGCTGATGTTGCATGTTGTCGCTGACACCGTTGTGCCCGTCCGCGGTCTGGTGTCGGTGATGGTCGTTGACACTTCGTTGTCCAACATCGCCATTCCGTTGCGACGGGGCTCGATTCGCCCGTAACCCGCAATGAGAAAGGCCAGTAATGCCCAAGATTCACCTTCCCGGTCGCCGGTGGGGTACCGCCGTCGCGTTGGCGACGACCGCAACGGTGCTCGCCGCCTGCGGAGGCGGGTCCAGCGACGTTCCCGGTGGCGGCAACCAGTCGAAGGCTGACACCACCCTCACCCTGGTGGCCTATGCCGTCCCCGAGCCCGGCTGGAGCAAGATCATCCCGGCGTTCGCCGCCACCCCGGAAGGCAAGGGCGTCGCAGTGACGACCTCCTACGGTGCCTCCGGCGACCAGTCGCGTGGTGTGGTCGACGGCAAGCCCGCCGACATCGTGAACTTCTCGGTCGAGCCTGACGTCACCCGCCTGGTCAAGGCGAACAAGGTCGCCGCCGACTGGAACAAGTCCGTCACCCAGGGCATCCCGTTCGGTTCGGTTGTGTCGCTGGTCGTCCGAAAAGGCAATCCGAAGAACATCAAGGACTGGGACGACTTGCTGCGGCCCGGTATCGAGGTGGTCACGCCGAGCCCGCTGAGTTCGGGATCGGCCAAGTGGAACCTGTTGGCGCCCTACGCCGCAAAGAGCAACGGTGGCAAGGACGCACAGGCCGGCCTCGACTTCGTCAACAAGCTGGTGACCGAGCACGTCAAGACCCGTCCGGGGTCCGGCCGGGAGGCCACCGACGTGTTCCTGCAGGGCACCGGAGATGTGCTGATCAGTTACGAGAACGAGGCGATCAACACCGAGCGTCAAGGTAAGCCCGTCGAGCACGTCATCCCGCCGCAGACGTTCAAGATCGAGAACCCGGTGGCGGTGGTGACCACCAGCGCCCATCTGGACAAGGCGACCGCGCTGAACAACTACCTGTTCACGCCGGAAGGCCAGAAGATCTGGGCACAGGCCGGTTTCCGTCCGGTCGATCCGTCGGTGGCCGCTGACTTCGCCACCGACTTCCCGACGCCACAGAAGCTGTGGACGATCGCCGATCTCGGTGGCTGGAGCACGGTCGATCCGGCACTGTTCGACAAGGACAATGGCACCATTACGAAGATCTACAAGCAGGCCACTGGATGACAGCAGCTATCGAGCCAAATCCTCAGGCGGTCCGGCCCGAGCTCACCCCGAGTGAGCCGGGCGGGCCGTCCGGCTTCCTGGCCCGTAGGCACGGCACCACCAGCCTGCGGGTCGGTGCCGCGTCGATCTGGCTGAGTGTCATCGTGCTGCTGCCGCTGGCCGCGATCGTGTGGCAGTCGGCCAAGGGCGGCTGGCACGACTTCTGGGCGACCGTCACTTCCAACGCGGCGCTGGAGTCCTTCAAGGTGACGCTGACGATCTCGCTCGGCGTCACGGTGGTCAACGCGGTGTTCGGGCTGCTGGTCGCCTGGGTGCTCACTCGCGACGACTTCCTAGGCAAGCGGTTGGTCGATGCCGTGATCGACCTGCCGTTCGCGCTGCCCACCATCGTGGCGAGCCTGGTCATGCTGGCGCTCTACGGGCCGAACAGCCCGATCGACTTGCACCTGCAGCACACCAAATGGGGTGTGGGCGTTGCCCTCCTGTTCGTCACGCTGCCCTTCGTGGTGCGTTCGGTTCAGCCCGTGCTCCTCGAACTCGACCGCGAGGTCGAGGAGGCCGCCGCGTCGCTGGGCGCGACGAACTTCGTCATCTTCACCAAGGTGGTGCTGCCCGCGTTGTTGCCGTCGCTGCTGTCCGGCGCCGGTCTGGCGTTCTCGCGTGCGATCGGCGAGTTCGGCTCGGTGGTGCTGATCGGTGGCGCGGTACCGGGGGAGACCGAAGTTTCGTCGCAGTGGATCCGAACCCTGATCGAGAACGACGATCGCTCCGGTGCGGCGGCGATTTCGATTGTGCTGCTGGTTGTCTCGTTCATCGTCTTGTTCATCCTGCGCACCATCGGTTCACGAGCCGCCAGGCGGGAGGAGCTCTCGGCATGATCCCGTCGCCCCTGGTGCGCTATCTGACCCGTTACGTGGCGCTCGCCTACATCGCGGTTCTGGTGCTCGTGCCCGTCGGCCTGATCCTGTGGCGGACGTTCGCGCCCGGCTTCGGTGCGTTCGTCGAATCCATCACCACGCCCGCTGCGATTTCCGCACTGCAGTTGTCGCTGCTGGTGGTGGCGATCGTGGTGCCACTCAACGTGGTCTTCGGCGTTCCCACCGCACTGGTGCTGGCGCGCAACAAGTTCCGCGGCAAATCCGCGCTGCAGGCTGTCATCGATCTGCCTTTCGCGGTGTCGCCGGTGGTCGTCGGTGTGGCGCTGATACTGCTGTGGGGCAGCTCGGGATTGTTCGGGTTCGTCCAGAACAATGTGGGCTTGAAGATCATTTTCGGCTTCCCCGGCATCGTGCTGGCCAGCATCTTCGTCACCGTGCCATTCGTGATCCGCGAGGTCGAACCGGTTCTGCATGAGCTCGGCACCGATCAGGAACAAGCGGCGGCGACGCTGGGATCCAGCTGGTGGCAGACGTTCTGGCGAATCACGCTGCCGTCGATCCGGTGGGGCCTGACCTACGGCATCGTACTGACCGTCGCCCGCACCCTGGGCGAGTACGGCGCGGTGATCATGGTGTCCTCCAACCTGCCGGGCACGTCACAAACCCTGACCCTGCTGGTCTCCGACCGCTACAGCCGTGGTGCCGAGTACGGCGCCTACGCCGTTTCGACTCTGTTGATGGCCGTCGCGGTACTGGTCCTGGTCGTCCAGGTGATTCTGGACGCCCGGCGGGCCAAGGCGAGCGAGTAATCCCACTAGGAGAACGACTCTCATGACCAATGCCATCACCGTCACGGGCGCGAACAAGCGTTACGGCGACTTCGCTGCCCTCGACAACGTCGACTTTGTGGTGCCGGCCGGGTCGTTGACCGCACTGCTCGGCCCCAGCGGATCGGGAAAATCGACACTGCTGCGTGCGATCGCAGGGTTGGATCAACCCGACACCGGCACCATCACGATCAACGGACGGGACGTCACCAACGTACCCCCGCAGCGCCGCGGAATCGGTTTTGTGTTCCAGCACTACGCCGCGTTCAAGCACCTGACCGTGCGGGAGAACGTCGCATTCGGATTGAAAATTCGCAAGAAGCCAAAAGCTGAGGTCAAGGCGAAGGTCGACGACCTGCTCGAGGTCGTCGGACTGGCCGGCTTCCAAACACGTTATCCCAACCAGCTTTCCGGCGGTCAGCGCCAACGGATGGCGCTCGCCCGCGCGCTGGCCGTCGATCCTGAGGTGCTCCTGCTGGACGAACCGTTCGGTGCTTTGGACGCCAAGGTCCGCGACGATCTGCGGACCTGGCTGCGGCGACTGCACGACGAGGTGCACGTCACGACGGTGCTCGTCACCCACGACCAGGCCGAAGCCCTGGACGTGGCCGACCGGATCGCGGTGCTCAACAAGGGCCGCATCGAACAAATCGGCTCACCGACCGACGTCTACGACAGCCCGGCCAATGCGTTCGTCATGTCCTTCCTCGGCACGGTGTCGTCGCTCAACGGAATCCTGGTGCGCCCGCACGACATTCGGGTTGGTCGAAATCCGGAGATGGCGATCGCGGCGGGGGATGGCACGGCCGAGTCGACCGGAGTAACCCGTGCCACCATCGATCGGGTGGTGTATCTGGGCTTTGAAGTACGCGTCGAATTGACCAGCGCCACCAACGGGGCGCCGTTCACCGCGCAGATCACCCGAGGCGACGCCGAGGCCTTGGCGCTGAAAGAGGGCGACACCGTCTACGTGCGGGCCACCCGGGTCCCGCCGATCGCCGGCGAGGTCCAGGTCGCGGCCAGTTAGGCTGCGATCCGGTTCGCGACGGCGGTATCGAACCGGTCGAGCACAGTCTCGGCCACCAGCCGATGCGCGCCCAGTGGGCTGACCATGGACAGGCCTGCCGCATCGGCGATCGCGGCCACCCGGTCGGTGATGCGGCCCGGCGCGATGAACCAGGGCGCCACCACGATCCGCCGTGCGCCACTCTTGCGTAGCAGCTCGATCCCGTCCGGCACCGACGGCTGGGGCCCGGTCGCGTAGGCGACGTGCACTCCCGACCATCGGGCACCGCGGCCCAACGTGACGGCGAGCGCCGCGGTCCGGGCGTTGGCGGCGGCATGGGAGGAACCGACCGCCACCACCAGCACGCCGAGACCGCGCTCGAATTGATGAATCTGGTGCTCCGCCAAGCGTTCCCGCATGACAGTCACAAGGCGCGGATCCTCACCGAGGGTGTCGGCCTGGATCACGTCGGCGCCGGTGTCAGCGATCATCGCCGGGATGTCGACGCGGGCGTGGTAGGCGCTCGCCAACAGCAGCGGGGTGACGACCGCCGGGCCGTCGAGTGTCCGTAGGACATCACTCAGATTCGGGGCGTGCTTCTCGCAGAACGCCACTCGCACGTCGAGTTCGGGACGCAGCATGCGGATCCGCTCGGCCACCGCGTACGTGGTCACCGCGGAACGCGGATCGGCACTGCCGTGCGCGGTGAGGATGAGCGGTGGGCAGGAGCGAAGCGACCCGGGAGTCGACACCGTCACGAAACGTGAAGCCCGCATTCGGTTTTCGCCAGGCCCTGCCAGCGTCCACTACGCGGGTCGGCGCCCTCGATCGGCTTGGCCGTGCACGGTGCGCAACCGATCGACGGATAGCCTTCGTCGACAAGCGGATTCACCAGCACGCCGTTGGCCTGGATGTAGGCGTCCATGTCCTCATCGGTCCACGCGGCCAGCGGGTTGATCTTCACCAGCTTGAAGCCTTCGTCGAAGCTGATCAGCGGCGCGTTGGCGCGAGTGGGCGCCTCGACCCGACGGATGCCGGTGACCCAGGCGGTGTATCCGCCCAGCGCCTTGCTCAGCGGCACCACCTTGCGCAGCCGGCAGCATTCGCCCGGATTGCTGGCGAACAGGTCCTTGCCCAGCAGCTGATCCTGCTCGGTCACACTGTGCTCGGGCGTGACGTTGACGACGTGGATGTCGTACACCGCTTCGACCGCGTCGCGGGTACCGATCGTCTCGGCGAAGTGGTAGCCCGTGTCGAGGAACAGCACGTCAACGCCGGGGCGCACCTTCGAGGCCATGTCGACCAGCACCGCGTCCTGCATGTTGGAGGCGACGACGTAGTCACCACCGAAGTGCTTGTCGGTCCAGGCCAGCAGTTCGAGCGCGCCGGCGCCGTCGAGTTCGGCCGCGCCACGTTCTGCAAGCTCCCGCAGCTCGGCCTCGGTCACTCTGTCCACCCCAATGCTCATCGCAACTCTTCTTCCTGTGCCCGTACGGCCCATTGGGCGAAACGCTCTCCGTCGCTTCTTTGTTTCACGAAGTTGCGCACCACCCGCTCGATGTAGTCGCCGAGCTCGGTGCTGGTGACCTTGTGCTGGCGCAGTTTGCGGCCGAAACCGCTGTCCAGCCCCAGGCTTCCGCCCAGGTGCACCTGGAATCCCTCGACCGAATTGCCGTCACCGTCGTCAACCATCTGGCCCTTGAAGCCGATGTCGGCGACCTGGATGCGGGCGCACGAGTTGGGGCAGCCGTTGATGTTGACAGTGACCGGCACATCGAGCTGGGAGTTGAGATCTGCCAGGCGCTCCTCGAGCTCCGGCACCAGCACCTGGGCCCGGTTGCGGGTCTCGGCGAACGACAGCTTGCAGTACTCGATGCCGGTGCAGGCCATCAGGTTCTTGCGCCACGACGACGGCCGTGACGGCAGCCCGAGGGCGTCGAGGGCGGCGACCAGCTCGTCCAACTTGTCATCGGCGACGTCGAGAATGACGAGCTTCTGGTACGGCGTGAGGCGGATCCGGTCGGAGCCTGCGGCCTTGGCCAGGTCGGCGACCTTCGTCAGGATCGTGCCGGTCACCCGGCCCGCGATGGGGGCGACGCCGACGGCGTTGAGCCCGTTCTTCTGCTTCTGGATGCCGACGTGGTCGATCGGGTGCTTCAGCGGCTCCGGGGCGGGGCCGTCGAGCAGCTTGCGGCCCAGGTATTCGTCCTCGACGACTTGGCGGAACTTCTCGACTCCCCAGTCCTTGATGAGGAACTTCAGCCGCGCCTTGCTACGCAGTCTGCGATAGCCGTAGTCGCGGAACACCGAGGTGATGGCCTCCCACACCTCGGGGACCTCGTCGAGCGGCACCCAGGCGCCCAGGCGCTGAGCGAGCATCGGGTTGGTGGACAGTCCGCCGCCGACCCAGATGTCCAGGCCCGGCCCGTGCTCGGGATGGTTGACCCCGATGAAGGCGATGTCGTTGACCTCGTGCGCGACGTCCTGCAGGCCCGATATCGCGGTCTTGTACTTGCGCGGCAGGTTGGAGAACGACGGGTTGCCGACGTAGCGGCTGACGATCTCGTCGATCGCCCACGACGGGTCGAGAACCTCGTCCACCGATTCGCCGTTGAGCGGGCCGCCGAGCACCACACGCGGGCAGTCGCCGCACGCCTCGGTGGTCTGCAGCCCGACCGCGGCCAGCCGCTCCCAGATCTGTGGCACATCCTCGATCTGGATCCAGTGGTACTGCACGTTCTCGCGGTCGGAGATGTCGGCGGTGTCGCGGGCGAACTCGGTGGAGATCTCACCGATCGTCCGCAGCGCCGCGGCGCTCAGCGCGCCGCCGTCACAGCGCACCCGCATCATGAAGGACTTGGCCTCGAGGATCTCTGCGTTCTCGTCACCGGTCCAGGTGCCGTCGTAGCCCTGCTCACGCTGGGTGTAGAGACCCATCCAGCGCATCCGGCCGCGCAGATCGTTCTTGTCGATGCTGTCGAAACCGGTCTTCGAATACGTGTTGATGATGCGATCGCGGACGTTGAGCGCGTCGTCGTCCTTCTTGAACTGCTCGTTCGGGTTCAGCGGCTCGCGCTGACCCAGGGCCCACTGGCCCTCACTGCGTGTCTTCGCCGCGGCCTTGGTCGGCTGGGTCATGAAATGTGCTCCTCAATGTTCAAGGAGCTGGCGTTCGAATCGCGCGAATCCACCGGTGAGCTGTTCCGGCGGCGCAGATCCGGTCAGCCAGCTGAAGTACAGGTGGGCGGGTCTACGAGGTCAAGCCAGACAACAGCAAGTACAGACGCGCTTGAAATCGACATGCCGCCGCACGACCAGCGCAGGACTGCGCAGGGTCTGGGGGGCTGTCATGCGGGCCATTCTGCCACGAACCGCGCCGATAGCTCTAACCGGGCCGAATTTTGACTCGTCGTGAGCGAAAGTCGGCTCTGGGACACTGAACGGATGTCGGTCCGCCCCGCACCGACCGCCCTACCGGAACTCGCACTGACTCCCGGAACGGCGTTCGGCATCTACGTCCACGTGCCCTTCTGCGCCACGCGGTGCGGGTACTGCGACTTCAACACCTATACGGCCGCCGAGCTCGGCGGCGCTTCGCCCCAGGGTTGGCTGAGCGCGCTGCGCTCCGAACTGGAGTTGACCGCCGCCCTGCTGGGTGAGGTGTCCGTCGACACGGTCTTCGTCGGTGGCGGTACCCCGTCGTTGCTCGGTGGCGAGGGGTTGGCCTCGGTGCTCGACGCGGTCCGTGCCAACTTCACGATGGCCGCACAGGCGGAAGTCACCACCGAGGCCAACCCGGAGTCGACGTCGCAGGCGTTCTTCGACGAGATCCGCGCCGCGGGCTACACCCGGGTGTCGCTGGGCATGCAGTCGACCGCGCGCCGGGTGCTGGCGGTGCTGGACCGGACCCACTCGCCGGGCCGGCCGTTGCAGGCCGCGGCCGAGGCGATGGCGGCCGGCTTCGAGCACGTCAACATTGACCTCATCTACGGCACACCAGGGGAGACCGATGACGATCTCTCGCGTTCGGTCGATGCTGCGCTGAGCGCCGGCGCCGACCACATCTCGGCCTACGCCTTGGTTGTCGAGGATGGTACGGCGCTGGCTCGCCGGGTGCGCCGCGGCGACATCGAAGCCCCCGACGACGACGTCCTCGCCCACCGTTACGAATTGCTCGACCAGCGGCTGGCGGCGGCGGGGCTGAGTTGGTACGAGGTGTCCAATTGGAGCCGTCCCGGCGGTGAGTGCCGGCACAACATCGGCTACTGGAACGGCGGGCAGTGGTGGGGTGCGGGTCCCGGAGCTCACGGGTTCGTCGGCGACATCCGGTGGTGGAACGTCAAGCACCCCAACGCTTATGCCGAACTGCTGGCCGACGGGCGGCTGCCGGTGGCAGATTTCGAGCGTCTAGGTCCCGAGGCCCGCCACATCGAGAACGTGCTGTTGGGAATCAGGTTACGCACCGGCTTGCCGGTCGCCGTGCTGACGGAATCCGAACAGTCGCGCGCAGGCCGGGCGGTGGACGACGGGCTGCTGACGCGGGGCGGAGAGCGGTTGCTGCTCACCGACCGCGGCCGGCTGCTGGCCGATGCCGTGGTGCGCGACCTCCTCGACGACTGAGCGCCGGATACGGCAAGGCCGCGGGGGAGCCTTTGGGGGTAGGCACATCCCGCGGCCTTGCCCGGCATACCTGCCGGTTAGCCCAGCGCCCACAACGGGATGCCGTTGAACCCGAACGCCTGCTGAGGCGAGGTGGCAGGAGGCGTGGCGTGAATTCTTGCGTGGCCCTGCTTCTGGCACATTGTGGCACCACCCTTGTCCAAGCAGTCCATCGGGTTGGGCGATGCGCTTGCACTCGGCGCGAGGCTGACGGCCAGCGCCGCGGCACCGGCGGCGACGAGTGGGGCGAGGCGGCGGAGTGTGATCGTCATTGATCGTCCTTTCTTCTTCCGGGAGAGAAACCCTGGGGGGATTAGGTTTTCGTTGACTCTTCCCGATATCTCAACTCTATGTGCTGCGGGCGAGCCGGTCACGGGGTTCATATCAGAGTCAAATCTATTGATGGCCAAACGAACTCAATCATCGAACGGCAATCCCGTTGTTCTGCAACGACAGCGCTGGGCTGGGCTCGACATGAAGAACCCGGGCACTGCCGATGTCGTAGAACAGGCCGATGACCTTCAGCCGGCCCTGCTCGTGCAGGTCGTGGATCAGCGGGTGACCCACCAGGGTGTCGACCTGGACGGCAACACTGACCATGCTCAGCTGGTCTGCGGTGCTGAAGCCCTGCTCGGCGGCCGATTGCGCTATCGGGTGCCGGCCCTCGTCGAAGGTATCCAGAGCCGGCTGAGCGTACTTCAGCCAGGACCGGAGGTGTTCCTCGCCGGGTCGGCGCGGCGCCCCGACGCCTTGCTCCCGCAAGGCGGCATGCATTGCGCCGCAGGAGGAATGGCCGCACACGACGATCGACGACACGTTCAACCTCCCGACCGCGAAGGCGATCGCCGCTTCCACGGAATAGTCGTGCTGGTCGGCGGGCACGAGGTTGCCGACGTTGCGCACGGTGAACAGGTCACCCGGCCCGCTGCTGGTGATCGCGTTGGGCACGATCCGGGCGTCGGTGCACGTGATGAACAACGTCTCGGCGGTGTTGGTGTGCGCCAATTTCTCCATGTGCGGCCGGATGTGGGGAGCAGTCCTGCGGTGGTACACCTCGACGCCGTCGAGAACGGACTGGCCTGCGGTGTCGCGCCGTTCATGGCCGATGGTGGTCAGCGGGTCCTGCCACGAACTCCACGGCACGATGCCGAGCCGCTTGTCGATCATTCCGAAGGAGCGCTGGGGCGGCCCGTCCAGCGCGCTGCTCAGTTCGACCGAGCCCACTTCCTGCACCAGAACGCTGCCGCCTGACGCCTCGTGCTGCCGCTGCCAGTCCTCGATCACCTGGTGTGCGGCGTGGTCGATGAAGTCCACCGAAATCTCCAGTGTGACGCGCACACCGGGAGGCACCGACGCCAGTGTCTTGTGCAGCTGAGGCAGCGACAGGAACGTGGCCGATCCTTCCACGGCGACGCGCCAATCGTCGTTGTCATCGTCGGCCGGCTGGGCATGGATCCTGGCGCGTGCCACTCGCCAGACCGTCAGCACGACCGCCAGCGCCAGCCCGAGCAGGACACCTTCGAGCAGGTTGAGGAAGACCACCCCGGTGATCGTCACCAGATAGACGGCGATATCGCCGGTCCGGCGTGCGGTCTTGATGTGGCTGAGCTTGACCAGCTGAATGCCGATGACGATGAGCAACCCGGCCAGCGCCGCGGTCGGAATCTGCTGGGCCAGACCGGCGAACGGCAGGGCGAAGACCAGCACCCACACGCCGTGCAACATCGCCGACGCACGGGTTTTGGCGCCCGCGGTCACATTGGCCGAGCTGCGCACGATCACACCTGTGATCGGCAGTCCGCCGACGGCGCCCGAGACGACGTTGGCAGCGCCCTGTCCCACGAGTTCGCGGTTCAGATTCGACCGCGGGCCGTCCTGCATGCGGTCCACGGCGACCGCGGTGAGCAAGCTCTCGACGCTGGCGATGAGTGCGACGGTGATTACGCCCGTGGCGAACGCGCCCCAGTTACCCTCCGGCAGGCCCGGTGGCTTCAAGGCGTCGAGCAGTGAACCGTTGAGCTGGATGCGCGGCACATTCATCGCGAAGAGCACCGACACCGCGCTGGCGCCGACGATCGCGACCAGCGGCCCGGGCACCTTGCGAATCTTCGCCGGCATCCAGCGCCAGCTCACCAGGATCCCGATCACCAGGAGCCCGACGGCCAACCCGGCGTGATCGGCGGCGAGCAACTGACCGGGCAGTTCGGTGATGTTGCGCCAGGCCGAGCTCTCGGAGCTCCCGCCCAGCAGGACATGGACCTGCTGCAGCGCGATCGTGACGCCGATGCCGGCGAGCATGGCGTGCACCACCATCGGTGAGATCGCCAGCGCTGCGCGGCCCACCCGGCTGACTCCCAGCAGTACCTGGAGGATGCCCGCGCAGACGGTGATTGCGCAGGTCACGGCCCAGCCGAATTCGGCCACCAGGCCCGCGACGATCACCGTCAACCCGGCGGCGGGACCGCTGACCTGCAGCGGCGACCCGCCCAGGGCGCCGGCAACCACACCGCCCACGATCGCCGCGATCAGCCCCGCCAGCACCGGTGCATCGGAGGCGATGGCGATGCCAAGGGACAGCGGTAGGGCCACCAGGAAGACCACCAACGAGGCCGGTAGGTCGTAGCGCAGGAGGGTGGACATCCTGCCCGGGTCTTCAGAACCCTCGAGTGGCGCAGTTGAACGCTGCAAGGCCAGACTCCTGTCTGCGTATGCGAGATCTATTAATTGACAGTCGATTCACGGATCGTTCCGCCGAATCGAAACGAATTCACAAGCGCGACAGTAGGTGTGGCGAAAGACTGTCTTCAAGGAATCCATATCGGATCCATATCTGCGGGCACTCGGCGCGGCCGAGTCGTGACCAAAGTGTGTCGCGTCTAACAGATTGTTGCGGAATGCTCTGGCCGCGAACGCAATACGACAACGCCTTCAGTAGGGCCGCGACCGGGCAAGATATGAAACAGATATGGGGTCCATGACAGATTCATGTGTTTTCCCCAGAATCGAAGTATGGCTATACCGGTCGCACCGTCAACGTCTCGTCCCCTCCGCCCCCGTCAGGCCATCCTCGGGCAGCTTCCGCGCATCTCCCGCGCCGACGGTTCGCCCATCCGCGTACTTCTCGTCGACGACGAGCCGGCGCTGACGAATCTGGTCAAGATGGCCTTGCACTACGAGGGCTGGGAGGTGGAAACGGCCGGCGACGGTCGTGACGCCTTGTCGAAGTTCCGGGAGTTCGAGCCGGATCTGCTGGTGCTCGACATCATGCTGCCCGACACCGACGGACTGCAGATCCTCAAGATGACGCGGGAGACCGAGGGCTATACGCCGACGCTGTTCCTGACGGCGCGGGATTCGGTGATGGACCGGGTGACGGGGCTGACCGCGGGAGCCGACGACTATCTGACCAAGCCGTTCAGCCTCGAGGAGTTGGTCGCCCGGCTGCGGGGCCTGCTGCGCCGGTCCAAGGCCACCACCGCGCCCGAGGACGAGGTGCTCAAGGTGGGCGATCTTGTGCTGGACGGGCCGAGTCGTGAGGTCACCCGGGGCGACGAGCAGATCTCGCTGACCACCACCGAGTTCGAGCTGCTGCGGTATCTGATGCGCAACCCGCGTCGCGCTGTCACCCGCGCCGAGATCCTGGACCGGGTGTGGAACTACGGCTTCGGCGGCCGGTCCAGCATCGTCGACCTCTACATCTCCTATCTGCGCCGCAAGGTCGACGCCGGGCGCGAACCGATGATCCATACGGTGCGCGGTGTCGGCTACATGCTGCGGCCGCAGCGGTGAGGCCGGCCACCCACGGCGAGAGGCGGTGGCGTCCGCGTTCACTGCGCAGGCGGTTGGTCATCTGGGTCTCGGCGATCAGCAGCGTGGCGATGATCGCCATCGGCGCGGTCGCGGTGATGAGTCTGCGCGACGAGGCGATGAGCCTTGCCAACAGTCAGGTGTCCAATTCGCTTGCCGCGTTCAGCTATTCGTATTCCAAGGCCAAGCGGTTCGGGGACATCGAACAACCAGCGGACGACGGCAGCGCCGATCACGGTGATTTCGACGAGTTCCCGGGCCAGGGGCCGGGCACGGTGATCGCGATGCTGCGCGACGATCGGGTGGTCTACGCCAGCGCGTTCACCGACGGCGAACCCGTCCCGGCTCCGCCGGACGCACTGCGCGCATTGGAGAAGATCAACTGGGCAGGCGGCGATCCGCAGACCGTCGAACTCGGCGACATGGGGTCGCATCGGGTCGGGCACCGGGATTTCCCGGGCGGCGAGCGGCTGGTGTCGGCGGTGTCGCTGGATCTGGCGAACAAGACCGTCACGGGCAAAGGTCTGACCGTGGTGATCCTGGTGGTCGTCGCTGTGGCGCTCACCGCGTTGGGAACGATGATCGTGGTGAACTACGCGTTGCGGCCGCTGCGGCGCGTCGCGGACGTCGCCGCCAAGGTCGCCGACCTTCCCCTGGACCCCACCGACTACCGGATCACCGCCCGGGTGAGCCCGGCCGACACCGACCGGGCCAGTGAGGTCGGGGTCGTCGGTCATACCCTCAACCGGCTGTTGTCCAATGTCGATTCCGCGCTCGGCGATATCGCGGCGTCCGACCGCCGAACGCGCCAATTCCTCACCGATGCCAGCCATGAACTGCGCACACCGCTGGCCGCGATCCTCGGTTACGCCGAACTGACCCGCCAGGACAGCGACTTGCTGCCGCCGACCACCGAGTACGCGCTGGCCCGCATCGAGGCGGAATCACGCCGGATGGCGTCCTTGGTGGCCGACCTGCTGCTGCTGTCGCGCCTCGACGAGGGCGGTGACCTGGAGCTCGAAGACCTCGACCTGTGCGACGTGGTCGCCGACGCGGTGAACGACGCTGCGGTGAGTGCGCCGGACCATCAGTTCATGATCGACCTGCCCGACGAAGCCATCTGGGTTCGTGGCGACCGCGCCCGGTTGCATCAGCTGCTGGCGAACCTGCTCGGCAACGCGCGGGTGCACACCCCCGCGGGAGTCACGGTCAACACATCCCTCACCAGGGGCGGCGGCGGGCGGGTGGAACTCGTCGTCAGCGACGACGGTCCCGGCATACCCGAGGAGATCATGCCCAATCTGTTCGGCCGGTTCGTCCGGGCGGACAAGTCGCGGTCGCGCGAGCTGGGTTGCAGTGGGTTGGGGCTGGCGATCGTCCTGTCGATCGTGGAAGCCCACGGCGGCACGGTGAGCGCGCAATCCCGCCCGGGCAGAACTCAATTCACGGTGAGCCTGCCGGCCGCCGGTCAGCTGGCCGAGAACTGGTCGGCGACGCCGCCGTCCATGTCGTAGACCCGGGCGTGCAGGACCGTGCGATTACGCAGCGCGGCCCGGACCGCCCGGTGCAGGCCGTCCTCTAGGTAGATCACGCCACGCCACCGGACCGCGTGCGGGAAGAGGTCGCCGTAGAACGTCGAGTCTTCGGACAGCAGGCGGTCCAATGCCAGCACCGTCGTCGTCGTGACCAACTCGTCGAGCCGGATCTGTCGCGGCGGAATCTGCGACCAGTCGCGGTAGGAGAGGCTGTGCTCGGGGTATGGCTTGCCGTCCCGAACGCCTTTGAAGATCATCGGGCCGTCGTCCCTGCCGACCGACCCCGCGTCACCATTCGAGCAAGGCTAGTCGCTGCAGGCCCCGACGTCAGCGGTGGGCGAACATCCGTGCGCACGTAACACCGAGCCGGTGGCACTCCGAGTGCGCGGGTGCTAAATGTGGGCGTTTGTGTCCGTAAAATGGAGACGACTTGGAGGTGTACCAGATGGGAAGTGCTGACGACCGTCGCTTCGAGGTGCTCCGTGCCATCGTCGCCGACTTCGTGGCGACCAAAGAACCGATCGGTTCCAAAGCCCTCGTCGACCGCCACAATCTGGGCGTATCCAGCGCAACGGTGCGCAATGACATGGCGGTCTTGGAAGCGGAGGGCTACATCACCCAGCCCCACACCAGCTCGGGGCGAGTGCCCACCGAGAAGGGCTACCGCGAGTTCGTCGACCGCATCGACGACGTCAAACCGCTGTCGGGCTCCGAGCGCCGAGCGATCCTGCAGTTCCTGGAATCCGGCGTCGACCTCGACGACGTGCTGCGGCGCGCGGTGAAGCTGTTGGCCCAGCTGACTCGGCAGGTCGCGATCGTCCAGTACCCGACGCTGTCGACCTCGACGGTGCGGCACCTGGAGATCGTGGCGTTGACGCCGGCCCGGCTGTTGATGGTGGTGATCACCGACTCCGGCCGGGTCGACCAGCGCATCGTCGAGTTGGGCGACACCATCGACGACCACCAGCTGTCCCAGCTGCGCGAATTGCTCGGGCAGGCGTTGGAGGGCAAACGGCTGGCGGCGGCGTCGGTTGCGGTCGCCGACCTGGCCGCGCGGCTGGATGGGTCGGGCGGCCTCGGCGATGCCGTCGGCCGGTCGGCCACGGTGCTCCTCGAGTCGTTGGTGGAGCACAATGAGGAACGTCTGCTGATGGGCGGCACCGCCAACCTGACCCGCAACACCGCCGACTTCGGGGGATCGCTGCGTTCCATCCTCGAAGCTCTTGAGGAACAGGTCGTGGTGCTTCGCCTGCTGGCCGCCTCACAGGAAGCGGGTAAGGTCACGGTGCGCATCGGTCAGGAAACGGAGGCCGAGCAGATGGCCGGAACGTCGGTCATCAGCACGACCTACGGCAGCTCGGGCACCGTGTACGGCGGCATGGGTGTTTTGGGACCCACCAGAATGGACTATCCGGGAACTATCGCCAACGTCGCAGCTGTTGCGATGTACATCGGCGATGTCCTAGGGCACCGAGCCGGGTAGCCGGCGACATTAGACATGCGAGCCGGCTAACCGGCGGGGAAATTCGAAAGGTCAACAGTGGCACGGGACTACTACGGCTTGCTCGGGGTGAGCAAGGGCGCCAGCGATCAGGAGCTCAAGCGCGCCTATCGGAAGCTGGCCCGCGAATACCATCCCGACGTCAACCCCGACGAAGAAGCCCAGCACAAATTCAAGGAGATCAGCGCCGCCTACGAGGTGCTCTCCGACCCGGAGAAGCGGCGCATCGTCGACCTGGGCGGCGACCCGCTGGAGGGCGCCGCGGCGGGAGCCAACGGGTTCAGCGGCTTCGGTGGTCTGGGTGATGTGTTCGAGGCGTTCTTCGGCGGCGGCGGTGCGGCGCGCGGCCCGATCGGCCGGGTGCGGCCCGGTTCGGACTCGCTGCTGCGGATGCGCCTGGATTTGTCGGAGTGCGCGACCGGGGTGACCAAGCAGGTGACCGTCGACACCGCGGTGCTCTGTGATGTGTGCCAGGGCAAGGGAACTCACGGTGACTCCACGCCCGTAGCCTGTGACACCTGCGGCGGACGCGGCGAGGTGCAGACGGTGCAGCGTTCGCTGCTGGGCCAGGTCATGACCTCCCGGCCGTGCCCTACCTGCCGCGGCGTCGGCGAGGTCATTCCCGATCCCTGCCACCGGTGTGCCGGCGATGGACGAGTGCGTGCCCGCCGCGACATCAGCGTGAAGATTCCGGCCGGTGTCGGTGACGGCATGCGGGTTCGGTTGGCCGCGCAGGGCGAGGTCGGCCCGGGTGGCGGCCCGGCGGGCGACCTGTACGTCGAGGTCCACGAGCAGCAGCACGACATCTTCGTCCGCGACGGTGACGACCTGCATTGCACCGTGTCGGTGCCGATGGTCGACGCCGCGCTCGGTACCTCGGTCACCGTCGACGGGATCCTCGACGGGCTGACCGAGATCGTCATCGCGCCGGGCACCCAACCCGGTTCGGTGACCACGCTGCGCGGGCACGGTATGCCGCATCTGCGTTCCGGGGTCCGGGGTGACCTGCATGCGCACATCGAGGTGACGGTGCCGGGCAAGCTCGACGCCCGGGCCAAGGAACTGCTCACCGAGTTCAAGACCCGCAGCCACGCCGAACCCGAGGTCAAATCCACACACTCCATGGCAGGCAACACCGGCGGACTGTTCAGCCGGCTGCGCGAAACATTCAGCGGCCGTTAGGCTCCGGCTTCCGTGGCCGACACACTGTTTTTCGTCGACGCCATTCCGGTGGTGGGGCAGCGTGCTGTCGTCGACGGCGACGAGGGTTTCCACGCCGCGACGGTCCGACGCATCCGGCCCGGCGAAACTCTCGTCCTGTCTGACGGCGAGGGCACCCTGGCCCGCTGCGAGGTGGACGAGACCACCAAGCGCGGGTTCTCGGCCCAGGTGCTTGAGCGCTGGACGCTCCCGCGTCCGCATCCGACGGTGACCGTCGCGCAGGGCATTCCGAAATCGGAGCGCTCGGAACTGGCGATCGAGCTGGCCACCGAGGCCGGTGCCGACGACTTCATCGCCTGGCAGGCCGACCGGTGTGTGGCGCGCTGGGACGGCGAACGCGCCGAGAAGGGCCTGCGCCGGTGGCGGGCGGTGGCGCGGTCGGCGGCGCGACAATCGCGGCGAGGCTATATCCCACCTATCGACGGCCCGGTCGCGACGGCTGCACTGACCGACCTGGTCGCCCAGCGGGTCGGGGCCGGCGGACTGGTTCTGGCTCTCCACGAATCGGCCGACCGCCCGCTGGCTGAACTGCCGTTCGCCCAAGCGGCGTCGATCATGCTGATCGTGGGCCCCGAAGGTGGGATCAGCGACGCCGAACTCGAGCGGCTGGCTGAGGCCGGGGCAACCGCGGTCCGGCTGGGTCCGACGGTGCTGCGCACCACGACTGCCGCGGCGGTGGCCCTCGGCGCGTTGGGGGTGTTGACCGGGCGCTGGTCGCATCAGCGTCGGTAGCGGTCGGGCCACATCGGAAACCGGACTGTGGGTTGACCAGTGGGAGGTGCGGCGTTCGGACGGTAAACTGGTGTTTTCGACCTAACCGGAACCCAGGAAGCAGGCTTCGAAGACCACGTGACGCCCCGCGAGACGACCGCTGCTCGCCCTGATGACAGCCAGGTGCGTAGCAGCATGACTGTTCCGCCCGACCTCGTCGTGGGCCTGCTGGGTTCCGCTGACGAGAATTTGCGCGCACTCGAACGCACTCTGTCGGCCGATGTCCATGTCCGAGGCAACACCGTCTCCCTGTCCGGTGAGGCGGCCGATGTCGCGATGGCCGAACGGGTGATCTCCGAACTCATCGCTGTTGTGGCCGGTGGTCAGACGCTGTCTCCGGATGCGGTCCGTCGCAGCGTCGGGATGCTCGCCGGAGCGGACAACGAGTCACCGGCTGAGGTGCTGACGCTGGACATCCTGTCCCGGCGCGGAAAGACCATTCGGCCCAAGACGCTCAACCAGAAGCGCTACGTCGACGCCATCGACGCCCACACGATCGTGTTCGGCATCGGTCCGGCGGGCACCGGCAAGACCTACCTGGCGATGGCCAAGGCGGTCAACGCGCTGCAGACCAAGCAGGTCACAAGGATCATCCTGACCCGGCCCGCGGTGGAAGCCGGTGAGCGCCTTGGGTTTCTGCCCGGCACGCTGACCGAGAAGATCGACCCGTACCTGCGGCCGCTCTACGACGCGCTGCACGACATGATGGACCCCGCCGCCATCCCGAACCTGCTGAGCACCGGGGTGATCGAGGTCGCGCCGCTGGCATTCATGCGTGGTCGTTCACTCAACGACGCGTTCATCATTCTCGATGAGGCGCAGAACACCACCGCCGAGCAGATGAAGATGTTCCTCACCCGGTTGGGGTTCGGCTCCAAGATCGTGGTCACCGGTGACATCACCCAGGTCGACCTGCCCGGCGGCGCCAAGTCCGGTCTGCGGGCGGCGATGGACGTGCTCGACGGCATCGACGACATCCATTTCGCCGAACTCACCAGCGCCGACGTGGTCCGCCACCGCTTGGTGTCGGAGATTGTCGACGCCTACGCCAAGGCCGAGCAGCCGACGCTGATGAACCGCTCCCAACGTCGGTCGACGCGGCGCTAGGGGCATCTCACATGACCATCGAGGTATCCAATGAATCCGGCCTCGACGTTTCCGAAGAGGAACTGATCAGCGTCGCGCGCTTCGTGATTCGTCGCATGGACGTCAATCCGGCCGCTGAGCTGTCGATGGTGTTGCTGGACACCAACGCGATGGCCGACCTCCACATGCGCTGGATGGACCTGCCCGGCCCCACCGACGTGATGAGCTTCCCGATGGACGAGCTCGAGCCCGGCGGTCGCCCGGATGCGCCCGAGCCGGGGCCGTCGATGCTCGGTGACATCGTGTTGTGTCCGCAGTTCGCCGCCGATCAGGCCACCGCTGCCGGTCACAGCCTCGGTCAGGAACTGGCGCTGTTGACCGTGCACGGCGTGCTGCATCTGCTGGGCTATGACCATGCCGAGCCGGATGAGGAAAAGGAGATGTTCGACCTGCAACGCACCCTTCTCGAAGAGTGGGTGGCCGAGCAGGTCGAGGCATACCACCAGGATCGGCAGATCGAGAAGGACCGTCGACTGCTCGACAAGTCACAGTTCTTCGACGAACCGTGACGGGCTGGAGTTCGCTGCTCGGTGCGATCGCGCTGATAGCGCTGGGCGGTTTGTTCGCCGCGATCGATGCTGCCATCAGCACCGTGTCGATTGCGCGGGTCGAGGAGCTGGTGCGCGACGAGCGACCCGGCGCCCTGCGGCTGGCCAGGATCATGGCCGAGCGGCCGCGGTACATCAATCTCGTTGTGCTGCTGCGCATTGCGTGCGAGGCCGCCGCGACGGTCTTGCTGGTCGCCTTCCTGTGGGATGACCTCGGTCTGACCTGGGGCCTGGTGGCGGCGGCGGGCATCATGACGGTCGCCAGCTTCGTCGCGATGGGGGTGGGCCCGCGCACCATCGGCAGGCAGAACGCCTACACCATTGCCTTGACGTCGGCCGTTCCGCTGCAAGCGATCTCGGTTCTGCTCACTCCGATCAGCAGGCTGCTGATCGTGCTCGGCAATGCGCTCACCCCGGGCCGCGGCTTCCGCAACGGACCGTTCGCCTCCGAGATCGAGCTGCGTGAGGTCGTCGACCTGGCACAGCAGCGCGGCGTGGTGGCCGACGACGAACGCCGAATGATCCAGTCGGTCTTCGAACTCGGCGACACCGCCGCACGTGAGGTGATGGTGCCGCGCACCGAGATGGTGTGGATCGAGAACGACAAGTCCGCCAGTCAAGCGACATCGCTTGCGGTGCGCAGTGGGTATTCGCGCATCCCGGTGATCGGAGAGAACGTCGACGATGTGGTCGGCGTGGTCTATCTCAAAGACCTTGTGCAGCGCACCTATTACTCCTCGGACAGTGGCCGCGGCACCAAGGTGACTGACATCATGCGACCGGCGGTGTTCGTCCCGGACTCCAAACCGCTCGACGAGTTGTTGCGTGAGATGCAGCGCGACCGCAACCACATGGCCTTGCTGGTCGACGAGTACGGAGCCATCGCCGGCCTGGTCACCATCGAGGACGTCCTGGAGGAGATCGTCGGCGAGATAGCCGACGAGTACGACACCCGCGAAGTGGCGCCCGTCGAAGAGTTGGGCGACAACAAGTTCCGGGTGTCGGCCCGCCTGCCGATCGAGGACGTCGGCGAGCTCTACGACATCGAGATCGCCGACGATCTCGACGTCGACACCGTCGGCGGTCTGCTGGCCCTCGAGCTCGGCAGGGTGCCCCTGCCCGGCGCCGAGGTGGTCTCGCATGGGCTGCGTCTGCAGGCCGAAGGCGGCCGCGACCACAGAGGGCGGCTTCGCATCGGCACCGTGCTGGTCAGCCGGATCGAGCCGGAAGGAAGCGACGAGGATGACTGACGCTGCGCAGAGTGAATTCCGGTCCGGCTTCGTCTGCTTCGTCGGCAGGCCCAACACCGGCAAGTCGACGCTGACCAATGCGCTGGTCGGAACCAAGGTGGCGATCACATCCAACCGTCCGCAGACCACCCGACACACCATTCGCGGCATCGTGCATCGCCCCGACTTCCAGATCGTTCTGGTCGACACTCCCGGCCTGCACCGCCCGCGCACGCTGCTGGGCAAGCGGCTCAACGACCTGGTCCGCGACACCTACTCGGAAGTCGACGTCATCGGGCTGTGCATTCCCGCCGACGAGAACATCGGACCCGGCGATCGATGGATATACGAACAGATCCGCGACGTCGCCCCCCGCACAACGCTTGTCGTCATCGTCACCAAGATCGACAAGGTGTCCAAGGAGCGGGTGGCCGAACAGCTGGTCGCCGTCCATGAACTGGTCGGCGACACCGCGGCCGAGATCGTGCCGGTGTCGGCCACGCGGGGGGACCAGGTCGACATCCTCATCGATGTGCTGGCCGGCCAGTTGCCGCCCGGCCCGGCGTTCTACCCCGACGGGGAGCTCACCGACGAGCCCGAAGAAGTGTTGATGGCCGAGCTGATTCGCGAGGCGGCACTGGAAGGGGTTCGCGACGAGTTGCCGCACTCGTTGGCGGTGGTCATCGAGGAGATCGAGGAAAGGTCGGGGCGGCCGGCGGATGATCCCCTGATCGATGTGCACGCGGTGTTGTATGTCGAGCGGGACAGCCAGAAGGGCATCGTCATCGGCAAGGGCGGTGCTCGGCTCAAAGAGGTTGGGACGGTGGCCCGTACGCAGATCGAGAAGCTGCTCGGCACCAAGGTCTATCTCGATCTGCGGGTCAAGATCGCCAAGAACTGGCAGCGCGACCCCAAACAGCTTGGCCGGCTGGGGTTTTAGCTCTCGGTGGGCACCGGGGTGTTCCACCAGATCTCGGGTTGCTTGTTGGCCCACCCGTTGATGGCTTCCAGCTCAGCCGCCAGGGAGATCAGCAGCGGCTCACTGTTGGCCGGGCCCATCAGCTGCACGCCGATCGGCAGGCCCTCGGAGGTGAAGCCGGCCGGAACATTGATCGACGGCCAGCCCAGCAGATTCCACGGGAACGTCACCGGGCACGCCGCGATCATCGCGCGGTCGGTACCCATGGGCCCGAGGCGGTCGAACGTGCGGGCCGGCGGAGGCGGCTGCGCAGTCGTCGGCGCCAGCACGACGTCGACGGAGCGGAAGATCTGCCCGACGCGGCGGTGCAGCTTCGGTTCGCTGGCGCGGGCGCGGCGCAGCATCGAGCCAGACAGCAGCCGGCCCATCCGCATGTTGGACTCGGTGCGGGGGTCGAAGGCGACGTCGTCACCAAGCCGGTCGGCCCACTCCAGCAGCCCGGCGGTGGACCGGGGTAGGAACGTCAGCGGCAGCCGCAGGCCGTAGTTGGGGTTGCCTGCCATCACGGTGTGGCCCAGCAGGCCGAGCTGCTCGGCGATCCCGCTGAGCGCGACCCTGATCTCGGGATGCAGCCTGGCGGGAAAGAAGGTGAACGGAAAGCGGGTCGACAGCGCGATCTTCAATGGACCCGGGGCGGCCCCGACGGAGTCGGTCATCCGTACCGGCGGTGGCGTGAACGGGTCGTCATCGTGGTTGCCGGAGGCGGCGTCGAGCACGAGCGCGGCGTCGGCGACCGTGCGGGCCAAAACCCCGTTGACGGTGATCCCGTTGAACGGGTCATGGACCGGCCAGGTCGAGATGCGGCCGCGCTGCGGCTTGATACCGACCAGGTGGGTCCAGGCGGCCGGCACCCGGACGCTGCCCGCGCCGTCGGATCCGATGGCCGCGGCGACCAGGCCTGCCGCGACGGCGGCGGCGCTGCCGCCCGACGAGCCACCGGGAGTGTGCTTGCGCGACCAGGGATTACGGGTATGGCCGAAGGCGGGGCCGCTGGTGAACGGCCATTGGCCCAGTTCGCAGCAGTTGGTCTTGCCGACGATCACCGCGCCCGCCGCGCGCAGCCGGCGGACGACTTCGGAGTCCTGTGTCGCCGGGCGCACGGGTCCGGCCGTTCCGAACGAGGTCGGAACGCCGGCGATGTCGACGTCGTCCTTGACCGCGATGGGGATGCCCAGCAGCGGGGCCTGCTCGCCGGCGGCGCGCCGTCGATCGGCCTCGGCGGCATCGGCGAGTGCCGATTCGGTCAGCACCACCCGGAAGGCGTTGAGCGTGGATTGGCTGGCGGTGATCGCACGCAGCGACCGGCGGGCCAGTTCGGTGGACGTGACCGTGCCGCTGGCCAACTGATAGAGCTGCTCACCAATGGTCGGAAACCGCGGTGGCCTGCCCAGACTCCGGTGAGCTGTCATGGCGACGTCGAGACTAACGGCGCGCGTCCGCCGGTATGTCGCAATGCAGTGGGAAACTGGTCGGATGCGGCTGTACCGGGATCGGGCGGTCGTGCTGCGCCAGCACAAGCTCGGTGAAGCCGACCGTATCGTCACCTTGCTGACCCGCGACCACGGTCTGGTCCGCGCGGTTGCCAAGGGCGTGCGCCGTACCCGCAGCAAATTCGGTTCCCGGCTGGAGCCGTTCGCCCACATCGATGTCCAGCTGCACCCCGGTCGCAACCTGGACATCGTCACCCAGGTGGTGTCGATCGACGCCTTCGCCACCGACATCGTCAGCGACTACGGCCGCTACACCAGCGCCTGCGCGGTCCTGGAGACCGCCGAGCGGCTCGCCGGGGAGGAACGCGCCCCGGCGCCGGCGCTGCACCGGCTCACAGTCGGGGCATTGCGGGCGGTGGCCGACGGTGCCCGCAGCCGCGAGCTGGTCCTGGACGCCTACTTGCTGCGGGCCATGGGGATCGCCGGCTGGGCGCCGTCACTGACCGAATGTGCCCGCTGCGCGGCGCCGGGACCGCACCGAGCGTTCCACATCGCCGCTGGTGGCAGCGTCTGCATGCATTGCCGTCCGTCCGGCTCGACGACACCGCCGCAGGCGGTGCTGGATCTGATGTCCGCGCTGCACGACGGCGATTGGGAGCTTGCGGAGGCCTCGACGCCGTCGCACCGCAGCCACGCCAGCGGCTTGGTGGCTGCGCATCTGCAGTGGCATCTGGAACGCCAGTTGCGCACTTTGCCGCTGGTGGAGCGGGTCTACCGGCGGGCCGCTGACCATGGGATGGAGATGTTCAGGCAGGATGAGCCATATGGCGATGAACCGGGTGACCAGCTCGTGGCGGGGGGCTGAGCGCAGGCGGAAAGAGACCTTTCCGCAGCTGCCCCCGGCGCCCGACGACTACCCGATGTTCCCGGACACCTCTGTGTGGCCGGTCGTATTTCCCGAACTGCCACCCGCGCCGGACGGCGGTCCGCGCCGGCCGCCCCAGCACACCTCCAAGGCCGTGCCGCCGGCGATCCCGGCCACCCAGATGCCCAAGCACGTGGCCGTCGTGATGGACGGCAACGGGCGATGGGCCACGCAGCGCGGGTTGAGCCGCACCGAGGGCCACAAGATGGGCGAGGCGGTGCTGATCGACATCACCTGCGGAGCCATCGAGATCGGGATCCAGCACCTGTCGGTGTACGCGTTCTCCACCGAGAACTGGCGGCGCAGCACCGAAGAGGTGCGGTTCCTGATGGGCTTCAACCGCGAGGTGGTGCGCCGGCGCCGGGAGAACCTGGATGCCATGGGGGTCAACATGCGCTGGGTGGGGTCGCGGGCTCGGATGTGGCGCAGCGTGATCAAGGAATTCGACATCGCCGAGAACATGACCGTCGGCAATGACGTCATCACGGTGAACTACTGCGTGAACTACGGCGGGCGGGCCGAAATCGCCGAAGCGGCAAAGCAAATCGCGCGTGACGCGGTGGCCGGCCGGGTAGATCCGGAGCGGGTGAACGAGGCCACGATCACCGAGCACCTGCACCGGCCGGACATTCCCGACGTCGACCTGTTCATCAGGACGTCGGGGGAGCAGCGGGCAAGCAACTTCATGCTCTGGCAGGCCGCGTACGCCGAGTACGTGTTCCAGGACAAGCTGTGGCCCGATTACGACCGGCGCGACCTGTGGGCGGCCTGCGAGGAGTACGCCGAACGTAACCGGCGTTTCGGCCGGGCCTGAGATGGGACTCGACACCCGGTTGGCCGATGCACTGAGCGCGGTCGTGCCGGTGGAGGTGGAGTCGGACGGTGCGCTGACGGTGCGCTATGACGGCACGTTCGCCTCGCTGCGGACGGTCACCATTGCCGAGGACATCGAGATGGTGTCGGTGACGCAGGTCCTCGGCTGGGATCTGCAGCCGACTGCCGACCTTCGCAAACGTGTTGCCGCGCAAGCACAGTTGACGATGCTGGGGACGGTGACGCTCGTCGAGTCCGGTAAGAAGGGCGACATCATGCTGCGCTACAACTTTCCCGGCGATGGGCTGGCCGATCATGCGCTGCAGACGCTGGTGCTGATGGTGCTCGCCGGCGGGGCCGACGCCCGTCGCGCGCTCGTCGACTAACTCAGCCTCGGCACTGCCCGCAGGTGCCAAATAGCTCGATCGTGTGGCTGACGTCCGAAAAACCATGCTCGGCAGCCACTTCCGCGGCCCAGGCTTCAACTTCGCGGCCGCTGACCTCCACCGCTGCACCGCAACTGCGGCACACGAGATGATGGTGATGGTCCGCGCCGGCGCAGCGCCGGTAGACCGACTCCCCGGTATCGGTGCGCACCATGTCCACCAGCTCGGCCGCCGACAGTGACTGCAGCGTCCGGTACACCGTGGTCAGCCCGATGTTCTCACCGCGGCGGCGCAGCTCGTCGTGCAACTCCTGCGCCGAGCGGAACTCGTCGACGGTGTCGAGCAGCGCGATGATGGACGCCCGCTGACGAGTGGCGCGCACCCCGCCCGCGCCGGCGCGCGGACGGATGTCTGCTCCGGTCACGAGTGCCCCTCGCCGGCGTGGCTGATGGCGGCGACGACGATCTCGGCCAGGTGCTCATCGACCAGCCGGTACATCACTTCCCGCCCGGATCGCTCGCCGGCGACCACTCCGGCCGCCTTCAGGATTCGCAGGTGCTGGCTCACGAGGGGCTGCGGGACGTCGAGGGCGTCGACGAGCTCGTGCACGCACCGCCGGGACTCCCGAAGTTGCAGAACGATCGCGATACGCACCGGGGCGGCCAGCGCGCGCAACAGTTCACCGGCGCGTTCCAGCAGCGCAGCATGGTCGGTGGCGGTGGTCATTGCGCACCTCCCCGTTATTGGAAACGATTTCCAGTTGGCTAACACTTTTCCATGCATGATCACGCATGTCAAAGGGTCCGGTGAGAGGTCGCTAGGCTATGGGACTGTTGTCCGTTCACAGAACAGGAGTGGCACCCACCGTGGCGTCCGTCATCGATTCCGTCGTCAACCTGGCTAAGCGTCGTGGCTTGGTCTATCCAGCCGGCGAGATCTACGGCGGGACCAAATCGGCATGGGACTACGGCCCACTGGGTGTGGAGCTCAAGGAGAACATCAAGCGGCAGTGGTGGCGGTCGGTGGTGACCGGCCGCGACGACGTCGTCGGCCTGGACAGCTCGATCATCCTGCCGCGCGAGGTGTGGGTCGCCTCCGGTCACGTCGAGGTGTTCAACGATCCACTCATCGAGTGCCTCAACTGCCACAAGCGCCACCGTCAGGATCACCTGCAGGAGGCGTACGCAGAGAAGAAGGCGACCAAAGACAAGGTCCCAGTGGACCCCGAATCGGTCGCCATGACGGAGATCGTCTGCCCGGACTGCGGCACCAAGGGCCAGTGGACCGAGCCCCGCGAATTCAACATGATGCTC
Source organism: Mycolicibacterium aromaticivorans JS19b1 = JCM 16368 (assembly GCF_000559085.1). Lineage (NCBI taxonomy): Bacteria > Bacillati > Actinomycetota > Actinomycetes > Mycobacteriales > Mycobacteriaceae > Mycobacterium > Mycolicibacterium aromaticivorans. The sequence continues at coordinate 4,571,346 of NZ_JALN02000001.1, forward strand.
AAGACCTACCTCGGGCCGATCGAAGCCGAGGAGGGCATGCACTACCTGCGGCCGGAGACCGCGCAGGGCATCTTCGTGAACTTCGCCAACGTGGTGACCACCTCGCGCAAGAAGCCGCCGTTCGGCATCGGCCAGATCGGCAAGAGTTTCCGCAACGAGATCACCCCCGGCAACTTCATCTTCCGCACCCGCGAGTTCGAGCAGATGGAGATGGAGTTCTTCGTCGAGCCCGCCACCGCACCCGAGTGGCACCGGTACTGGATCGACACCCGGCTGCAGTGGTACATCGACCTCGGCATCAACCGCGACAACCTCAGGCTCTTCGAGCACCCCAAGGAGAAGCTGTCGCATTACTCGGCGGGCACCACCGACATCGAGTACAAGTTCGGTTTCCAGGGCAACCCGTGGGGCGAGCTCGAAGGCATCGCCAACCGCACCGACTTCGATCTCAAGACGCACTCACACCATTCCGGCACCGACCTGTCGTTCTACGACCAGGCCGCCGACACCCGCTACGTCCCGTACGTCATCGAACCCGCAGCGGGACTTACCCGTTCGTTCATGGCGTTCCTCGTCGACGCCTACGCTGAGGACGAGGCGCCGAACGCCAAGGGCGGGGTGGACAAGCGCACGGTGCTGCGATTGGACCCGCGGCTGGCGCCGGTGAAGGCGGCGGTACTACCGCTGTCGCGGCACGCCGATCTCAGCCCGAAGGCCAAGGATCTGGCCGCGGAGTTGCGCAAGAACTGGAACATCGAGTTCGACGACGCCGGTGCGATCGGCCGCCGCTATCGCCGCCAGGACGAGATCGGCACGCCGTACTGCGTGACGGTCGACTTCGATTCCCTGGAGGATCACGCGGTGACCGTCCGCGAGCGCGACCAGATGACGCAGGAGCGCATCGGCATCGACTCGGTGGTCGACTACCTGGCCACCCGGCTGAAGGGCTAGAAGCGGCCTAGAAACGGCCGCCGCCGCCCAGCATCCCGCCGCCGTCGGAGCCGCCTGACGATCCGCCGAAGGTCGTCGACGACCATCCGCCGCCACCGCCGAATCCGCCGCGCATACCGCCGGACAAGATGTTGCCGAGGATGATGCCGCCGATGACGGCGCCCATGTTCGACGAACCGCCAACGCCGCCATAGTGATTCATATAGGTGCGCTGCGCGGACTGGACGTCGTTGTTGGCCAGCTGCTGAGCTTGGGCAGCCAGCATCGACGCACCATTGGCATGCGCGATCGCTTCGGTGACATTGGTCTTCCGTTTGGCCTGCGCGGCCTCGAGTTGGCGCACCGCCTCGTTGAGCCGGGTGCGGGCCTCGGGCCCGACACTGCCGCGGCGGGTGTCGACGTAGTCGGCCACCGAACGCACCCGCGACTGCGCGGTGAACAGTGCCTGGTCGTAGGACCGGCCCAGCCGTTCGGCGTTCTCGCGTTCCTCGGCCACGCTGGCCAGTAGCCGGTCCAGATCGGCGTCGGCCTGGGTCAGCTGGGTGAACGCCCCCAGCGGGTCGGCAGATCCGTTGGTCTGTGCCGCGGCCACCGCCGCGACCGCGGCGTCGCGGGCGGCCGTCAGCTCGGCGGTGTTGGACAGTCCGCCCTGGGTCAGCTGAGCCACGGCCTGGTTGATGCCCTGCTGGGTGTCGGCGATCGCCGCAGGCAAGGTAGCGACCGCGCGCCTGATATCGCTGGCCGCGCTGTCGACCGCATCGAGCATCGAACTGGCCTGCTGCAGAGCGGCTTCCGCGCCGCGCACGCAATCGACCAATTCGCTCTGCTCGCCGGCCACCGGTTTGGCCACCAGCTCGCGGGCCCGGCTGATCGATTGGTCGGCGAAGTCCAGCCGTTCCTTGGCGGCGGCGGCGTTGCGCGCCACCGAAACCAGCGCCGACTCGGCGAATTCGGTGTGCAGCTGTGCCAATGTGCCCTCGGCGGGATCGATGCGGGCGCTGACGTCGACCAGCTTCTGGGTCAGTATGTCCAGCCGGTCGGGTGCGTTGATGACGAGATCTCGCAGCTGATGGAACGCCTGGGTCTGGGCGTCCAACTCACGGTTGGCCCGCGCGGCGGCGACCACCACCCGGGTGAGCAGGTCGCGGCGCTCGGCCGGGGTTTCGGGCACCGCGTCGTCGAGCTGTTGGCGCACGGTGAACGCCTGTTGCAGGGTGGCCTTGGCGTTCTCGACGGCGCGTGCGAAGGGTTGGGTCTGCTGCTCACCGAATTCCTCTTCTGCCAAGGTCAATTCGTTGGAGCTCGTGCGAACGGCATTGTCGACGTCGACGACGATCGAGCGGGACAACTCGTCGAGTGCGTCGACTGGAACCGAAGCCAGGGCATTCGGATCGGTGGGGTCGACGCGCTTGGCGGCGGCCACCTCGGCCTCGTGCCGCTTGCGCCGCCGCCGGCGGCTCCACACCAGCAAGACCACCACCGCCAGCACGATGACGCCCAGAATGATCACCAGCGGCAATAGCGCGAAGCCGCCGGCGCTGGTGGTCTTGGCCGCCAGGCCGTCGGCCGCCGCGATCGCGGCGCCCGCCCAGTCGCCGTTGTGCAGGGCGGGCTCGATCTTGTCGTGGCGCAGGTCGTCGATTTTCGCGCCGCCGGCCGCCGCGGTGGGTACCAGGAAGGCGTAGGAGCGCTGCCCGGTCGCGACCGCCAGAATCGCGTCCTGGTTACTCAGATCGCTGGCCACGCGGGTTTCCTCGGTCCAGCCCACCGCACTCTTGGGGGCGAAGGAGTCGACGAAGACCACCCACAACCGCACCTTCCGCTCGCGGTAGAGGGTGTCGACGGCGTTCTGCACGCTGGCCAGTTGGCCGCCGGCCAGGACGCCGGCGTTGTCGGTGACGTAGTCCGGCAGCCGAAACGGCGGCTCGGCCGTCGCGGCGGGTGCCACCAGAGTGGCGGTGGTCAGGATGGCCGCGAGCAGGCTGAACAGACGAGCGAGGCGCAAGACCGTCAAATGTAGTGGGGCCGGTGCTGGCAGACTGTGCGTCGGTGACAACGAATGAGCACGGCCACTACGACGAGGCCGACCGTGAGCGGGTGGTGCACGAGCCGCCGAAGACTGCCGGGTTGCCCGGTACGTCGACGGAGCACCGCACCGACTTCGCCCGCGACCGTGCGCGCGTGCTGCACTGCGCCGCTCTTCGCAGGCTGGCCGACAAGACTCAGGTGGTCGGTCCGCGGGAGAGTGAAAACCCGCGCACCAGGCTGACGCATTCGCTGGAGGTCGCCCAGATCGGGCGGGGGATGGCGCTGCCGCTGGGATGTGACGCCGACCTGGTGGATATGGCCGGTCTGGCCCACGACATCGGCCACCCGCCGTACGGCCACAACGGGGAACGTGCGCTCGACGAGTTCGCGGCCGCTTGCGGGGGCTTCGAAGGCAACGCCCAGAACTTTCGCATCCTGACCCGCATCGAACCGAAAGTGCTTGATGCACAAGGGCGCAGCGTCGGCCTGAACCTGACCCGTGCGGGGCTGGACGCTGTCACGAAGTATCCGTGGTTTCGTGAACGGGGCGTGCGCAAGTTCGGCTTCTACGAAGACGACCGCACTCTCGCCGAGTGGGTGCGAGACATTGCGCCGTCGCGACGCCCGTGCCTGGAGTCCCAGGTGATGGACTGGGCTGACGACGTGGCCTACTCCGTGCACGACGTCGAAGACGGCGTGGTGTCGGGCCGGATCGACCTGCGGGTGCTGGCCGACTCCGACGCCGCGGCCGCTCTGGGCACGTTGGGCAAGTCCAGCACGATCGCCGCCGTCGATCTCGAGGCCGCCGCCCAGCGGTTGTCCCAGCTGCCGGTGGTCGCCGGGGTCGGCAAGTACGACGGCACGCTCGCGGCGTCGGTGGCACTCAAGCGGCTGACCAGTGAACTGGTCGGCCGATTCGCCTCCGCGGCGGTTCGGCTCACCCACGAGGTCGCCGGGCCGCAGCCGCTGGTGCGCTATCAGGCGGATCTACAGGTACCCGCGACGGTCCGCGCCGAGGTGGCGCTACTCAAGACGCTGGCGCTGCAGTTCATCATGTCCGACCCGCGGCACCTGGAATTGCAGGCGCAGCAACGGGAACGCATCCACCGGGTGGCGAACTGGCTGCTCGACGGCGCGCCCGCGACACTCGATCCGGTGTTCGCTCCGGAGTTCACCGCCGCCGCTGACGATGCCGCGCGGATGCGGGTGGTCGTCGACCAGCTCGCGTCGTACACCGAAGGCCGGGTGGAGCGCATCGACGCGCACATCGCCGGTGGACCCGCGTCCTAGACTGTGCCGATGACGACAGCGGTGAGCGGAGGTGGAGACCGCAAGGGCCGGATCTCCGAACGCGACATCGCCGCGATCCGCGACCAGGTCCGCATCGAGGACGTCGTCGGTGACTACGTGCAGTTGCGCCGGGCCGGTGCTGATTCGATGAAGGGTCTGTGCCCGTTCCACGACGAGAAGTCGCCGTCGTTCCACGTGCGGCCCAACCACGGTCATTTCCACTGCTTCGGCTGCGGCGAGGGCGGCGACGCCTACGCCTTCATCCAGAAGATCGAGCACGTCAGCTTCGTCGAGGCCGTCGAGATGCTGGCCGACCGCGTCGGCTACACCGTGACCTACAGCGGCGGCGGCACCAGCGTTCAGCGCGACCGTGGCAGCCGCAGCCGGTTGATCGCCGCGAACGCTGCCGCGCAGGAATTCTATGCTGCCGCACTGGAATCCGAGGAGGCTGCGCCTGCGCGGCAGTACCTGACCGAGCGGAATTTCGACGCCGCGTCGGCGCGCCAGTTCGGCTGCGGGTTCGCGCCGTCGGGATGGGATTCGCTGACCAAGCATCTGATCCGCAAGGGCTTCGAGTTCAAGGAGCTCGAGGCGGCCGGGCTGTCGCGTGAGGGCAGGCGCGGGCCGATGGATCGCTTCCACCGCAGGCTGCTGTGGCCGATCCGCACCGCCAGCGGTGAGACCGTCGGCTTCGGCGCCCGCCGAATCTTCGCCGACGACCAAATGGAAGCCAAGTACGTCAACACGCCCGAGACCGTGCTCTACAAGAAGTCCAACGTGCTGTTCGGGATCGACCTCGCCAAGCGCGATATCGCCAAGGGGCATCAGGCCGTCGTCGTCGAGGGCTACACCGACGTGATGGCCATGCATCTGGCCGGTGTCACCACCGCGGTCGCCTCCTGCGGCACCGCGTTCGGAGACGAGCACCTGTCGATGCTGCGGCGGCTGATGATGGACGACAAGTTCTTTCGGGGCGAACTGATCTACGTCTTCGACGGCGACGCGGCCGGGCGTGCGGCCGCGCTCAAAGCGTTCGCCGGCGAGCAGAACCTGGCCGGACAGAGCTTCGTGGCGGTGGCCTCGGAAGAAAAATTGGCCGGGATGGACCCGTGCGACGTCAGGCTCCATTTCGGCGACGGCGCGCTGCGCGACCTGGTGGCACGGCGCACGCCGCTGTTCGAGTTCGCGATCCGCACGGCACTGGCCGAGCACGATCTGGAATCCGCCGAGGGCCGGGTGGCGGCGTTACGCCGCTGCGTGCCGATGGTCGCCCAGATCAAAGACCCCACACTGCGCGACGAGTACGCCCGGCAGCTCGCCGGCTGGGTGGGTTGGGACGACGTCGCCCAGGTGATCGCGCGGGTGCGCGAGGAAGCCGGTCACAAGCCGGCCGGGCGCGACAACAAGCGCGCCGCGCCCGCCCGCACCAAGGTCACCGACGCCGGGGCCCGGCGTCCCGACCCGCGCGACCCGACCCTGTGGCCGCAGCGGGAGGCGCTCAAAGCCGCCTTGCAGTACCCGGCGCTGGCCGGCCCGGTGTTCGACTCGCTGACCGTGGAGAGTTTCACCCACCCCGGCTACGCGGCGGTGCGGATCGCGATCGAGGCCGCCGGCGGGACCTCGTCGGGCATTGTCGGAGCCCAGTGGATCGATACCGTGCGCGAACGTGCCGGTGCGCCGCTGACCGAAGGCCTGATCACCGAGCTCGGGGTCGAGGCGATCCGGGTCGAGGAGGAAGAGAAGCTGCCGCGGTACGTCGGCGGCGTGCTGGCCCGCCTACAGGAGGTCTGGGTGGGCCGTCAGGTCGCCGAGGTCAAGTCCAAGCTGCAGCGGATGTCGCCGGTGGAGCAGGGCGACGAGTACCACGCACTCTTCGGTGACCTGGTCGCGTTGGAGGCGTATCGGCGCAGTCTGCTGGAACAAGCCAGCGGCGATGACCTCACTGCGTGAAAACTCCCATCGGGTTATGGTTAACGCGCTGCCTGTCTCCGGCGAAAGGTCAGATATGACTACCGCGAACTCTCGTGCCCGGCGTATCGCCACCTTCGGTGCGCTTGCCGTGGCCGTGGCTGCGGTGCCGGCCCTGGTGGCACTGGAGCACTCCACCCCGTCGACCACCACGGCTACCGGCGGCACCTGCCTGGCCTGGTTCGGGTCGCGCGGCGACGGGCAGTGCCTGTCGTACTCGAACAACAACGTGAGTGTCGGAACCCCGCAGCTCGGCGTCTACGGTCCCAACGCGGGGTCGATGCCCGGTGGCGGTGTCGGTGTGAGCACCGGCCCGCTTCTGCCGGGTCAGACCATCAGCATCCCGATGGGCTAGGTTTCCCGGCTCCTATTTCTCCGACCGCTGCGGCTCGACGACGGTGGTGTTGGCGTCGATCTCGGTCAGCGTGACCATCTTCGGGTCCGGATCAGGTGACACCCGGTCGGCGAGCTTGCGGCGTCCTGCGTCGATCACGGTTTTGGTGGCGGGATTGTCGGTGATGGCGCGGTAGGTGCCGACGATCTGCTCGTAGCGCTTACGGCCAGCCTTGGTGCCCAACACATAACCCACGCCGAGCACGGCCAGATACTGGATCACTGGGTTCCCTTCCTGAATTCTCGCCCCTCCATCCTGCCTGACGTACCTGTGTTGGCGCGCGCCCGCCGGTTTGGCATCCGGGGTCCCCGGTAAGCTAGAGTCACTTTCCGGTCCGCATCAGCGCGAAGGCACTCACGCGGGCAGCAGATAGTCCCCTGTAGCTCAATTGGCAGAGCTTCCGACTGTTAATCGGACGGTTCTTGGTTCGAGTCCAAGCGGGGGAGCCAGGTCAAAGGCGTTTCCGCGATCCCGAGGGGATAGCCTTGGATGCGGTCACCGCCCCGATCGCACCGGGCCGCCGCGCAACCGCAGGCCGGTCCCGGGAGGTCCGAAGCTGAACGCCATTCGCGCGAACAACGTGAAACACAGTGACGCGCAATAACTATGGGTGTCGCCGCTGTGTTCGGCACCGCCTGCGGAGCAACCGGCATCCGGGCCGTCAATTCAATTGAGCTTTCATCGAAGTCGCGGCGGGGTGCGGCATCGATGCATTTTCGATGTGTTCCTGGCGGCCAGCGCATATTCGAACCCTCAAAGAAGCCGTCGTTACGTTCGGGTGGTCCTCGACCACGCATGCAACGCAGAAGCAAGGTAAACCATGGCAAGTGGTTTGAGCGTCCTGGCGGAGAGCGCCGGCCGATACGTTCATTGGGGCGTCATCCAGATATCGGTGACCAATCTGACCATCATCGCCGTGATGATGCTGGTTTTCATCCTCGCCCTGGTGATCCCATTCCCGTCGCACGGCGAAAGCGCCGACGATGAACGTGGGCCGCAATGACGACCACCGCCACCGAGCCGCCGCAAGCCCCCGCGAGCGAAACGTCGAACTGGACGACCCGAACTCGTAAATGGATCGTCGGCCTGGTTCCGCCCGGCCAGGCGCTGCCCGACAGGCAGCCGGTCTACGTCGCGTCATGGATCTATGTCTTCGGGGTGCTGACGCTGGCAGCGCTGGTCATCGTAATCGCGTCCGGGTGCGTACTCGCAGTGGGCGGCCCAATGTGGTGGCACGTATCCGGACTGGGGCACTACACCAATTCCGTGCATCTGTGGAGCGTGCAATTGCTCTTCGGATTCATGGTCATTCACCTGTGGGGGAAATTCTGGATGGCGGCCTGGCGCGGCGGGCGGTCGTGGACATGGATGACCGGCGTTGTGCTGTTCCTCATCTCGATCGGGACCTCGTTCACCGGGTTCCTGGCTCAGTCCAACTTCGACTCGCAGTGGATCGCCGGTCAGGCCAAGGACGGCTTGAACTCGGTCGGTGTTGGTGCCTGGTTCAACGTGCTCAACCCGGGACAGATGTTGATGTGGCACATCGTCTTGCTGCCCCTGATCGTCGTCGTCATCACGCTGGTGCATGTGATCCTGGTCCGGCGCCACGGAGTTGTGCCTCCTATCGACGTAGTCGGGGAAGGCTGAGCCATGGCTAGGAGAACGCCAGATTCGCACGACTTTCCCACCCGGTCCTACGATCTCGTCAAAGAGTTCGCCGTCGCGCTTGCGGTGGTGCTGGTCCTCAGCATCGGGCTCGCCGCAATCTTCTCCTCGCCGGACGAGAAGCCCGTCACCATGTTGGGCTGGGCCCAGGCCGCGCCGGATGACGTGGTCGCCACCGCGGTCGGTGAACTCGCGGGCACGACCACCAGCGCCGGCTACGGCCCCCCGTACAACAGCGCCTCCGAAGGCCAGAAACTCGGGCCCCTGCCGCTGCAGAAGTTGGGCGGTGTCCGGCTTCCCGTGGATTCCGCAAGCCTGGTGCTGGATCCGCTCAGCGGCATCGCCAACAACCCGAACCTCACCGCCGCATTGCAAGAGTGGAACGCTGCTGCGCCTGACCAACGCACCAAGTGGGCGACCGATTACTCGGATGCCATCGGCACCGCGGCCGCGGACGATCAACCGGCCACCGGGGCGGGTGGCGATCCTGCCAAGGTCGCCCCTGGCGAGTACGGCCCGGTGCCGACGCTGGCGAGCGCATTCCTCGGAGTCGCACAGACCGGCGGCCTCGAAGGCGCGCTGACCTCGTCGGGCAACTTTTACGGCGGCGACGCAACCCGCTCGCTGCTGCTGCTCTCCGACGGCGCCTACCTCGAGGATCAGGCTCGCGCCAAGCATCTCGCCGGCGACCAGTGGGGAATGATGAATGAAGTGGGCAATGCCCCTGGCCAGCCATGGATGTGGCTATACACCTTCTGGTACCAGGTTCCGCCATTCTCGACGTCAGGTAATGCCGACGCGCTGGTCTGGGGCACGATGATGCTGCTGACACTGTTGCTGCTGTTCGTGCCCTTCATCCCCGGGCTGCGTTCGATCCCACGGTGGATTCCGATTCACCGGCTGGTCTGGCGGAACTACTACCGCCGCATCAAGACGTCGTAGCGGTCGCGTGCGCTGCGCTCGCGCCTCGCGTCACAGCCACAGGTACAGGCCGGACAGCAGCGCCCACAACGCCACGCAGTAGACCTCGAACGCCACCCGCAGCGGGATCGGCGCATGCCGTAACTCCATGAAGTCCAGGCCCACCAGCCGCACCTTGATCGCCGCGATCGCCAGCACCGCGATCGCCACCAGCGAGCCGGTGCCGTGCTCGGCACCCAGCGCGAACGACGCCAGCGTGGCGGCCACCAGGATCAGCCAGCTGACGCCGGCCCGGTTACGCATCAACTGCAGCATCAGCTCACCAGGTACAGGAGAGGGAACAGGACGATCCACAGCAGGTCGACCAGGTGCCAGAAGCAGCCGCCGCCTTCGATGACCGCCAACCGGGTCGCCGACAGCTCGGTGCGCCGCGTCTGGGTCATCATCGCCGCCAGCACCACGATGCCGATGCAGACGTGCAGCATGTGCAGGCCGGTGAGGATGAAGTAGTACAGGTAGAAGTGATTGACGCCGGCAGTGTGCCCGTCTCGAACCAGCAGGACGTACTCGGTCACCTTCAGCGCCACGAACACCACGCCGCAGCCGGCCGCGATCACCAGGGCCCGGGCGGCGATCGCCCTCGCGCCCGTTCGCAGACCACCGATCGCTGCCACCACGAACAGCGAGCTGGTCAACAGCACCAGCGTGTTGACCAACCCGATGTTGACATGCAACGTTTTACGGGCGGCGTCGAAAACCTCTGGCGCCTTTGATCTTTCGACCATGAACGTGGCGAAAAAGGCCGCGAACACCAGCATGTCGCCGAGCAGGAAGACCCAGGTTCCCTGTTCGCCCGGGATGCGGCGGCCGGCGGTGGTGGTACCCGCCGTCATGCTTGTTCGGCGCGTTGCTGCGCCTTGATGCCGCGGTTGAGCACGTAGGTGGTGCTGAACATCCACACCGTCAGCGCCAGCCCGGGGATGTAGAACGCGAACACCCCGTGCCAGGCCAGCGGGCCGTCGTTGAACACCACCACCACGCAGCCCGGCAGCGACAGCAGCGCCACCCACAGGTTCAGGTAGCCGTACCAGCGGGGGAAGGTCTGCGGTTCGGTGCTGTCGATGAACGACGCGATCGCCAGCGTGATGTTCTGCATGATGATCGTGCCGACGATGCCGATGAACATCAGCCAGAACACGTCGTTGAGCGCCTGGGTGATCTCCGGCGACCTGCTCTCGGGCCGAAACGCCGCCGCGGCCAGCACGAGGAACGGGAACAGCAGTGCGGGAACGAATATCGTCGCCGCGAACAACTGCGTCATCGACAACATGCCCCAGCGTCCTTCGACGCGGCGGATCCGCAGCACGATGGTGGCCAGGAAGGGCAGGGCGATCACCGATGTCATCAGGCAGCCTGCGATACCGATGCGGACCCAGATCTTGTGGTCGATGAAGAAGTCGGCGACCTCCGTCGGCGACAACACCGGGGAGATCGGCGGGAACAGCCGCGCCAACCCGGACATGCAGGTGCCGTACAGCACGATCATGATCGTTCCGCACCATGCGCCGATGCGCTGCAGCGTGAGCTCCACGGCCGCGACCTTACCGAGTCACACCAGTAGTTTTGTCAAAAGTGTCAAAACCGTCAGTCGAGGATGTTCTCCGGGTGCAGCATCTCCGCGTACCGCAGTTGTTCGGGAATCCCGAATCCGTCGACCAGCAGCTCGGCGTGCGGCCGAAGATCGCGGCAGCGTTGGTTGATGCCGCGGGTCACGGCCTTGGCCCGCTCGGTGGACAGGAACCGGTGCTCGATGAACCACGCCTTGTCATCCTCGATCACCGACAGGGCGTACAGGTCGCACACCATGCCGAGGATGTTGCGGGCGTCCTCGTCCTCGCAGGCGTCTATACCAGCGACGAAGGCCTCGAGCACAATCCGGTCGATGTGCGCCTTGGCGGTGTGCAGCACGTGATCCTGCACGGAATTGAAGGCGTCGAACGCAGACATCTCCTTGGACTTGCGTTGCAGCCGGCGCGCCACCGATGCCAGCAGGTACTCCTCCCGGTCCTCGAACATCTTGACCTGGGTGCCGCGGTTGAACAGGCTGCCCTCTTCCTCGTTGTCCTGGCGGGAATCGAGGATGGTCTGCATGATCGCCTCGGCCGCAGTCCTTTTCAGCACGCGGTCGCCGGCGAAGTTGGCAGCGAAGCGCACCCACTCCACCGGGCTCATCCCCTTGATGTCGTCGGCGTAGGCGGTCAGCAGTTCCTTGGCGACCAGTTGGGTGAGCACATGGTTGTCGCCTTCGAACGTGGTGAACACGTCCGTGTCGGCGCGCAGCGCGATCAGCCGGTTCTCCGCGAGATAGCCTGCGCCACCGCATGCTTCGCGAGCCTCCTGGATGGCGGTGCTGGTGTGCCAGGTGTTGGCCGCCTTCAGCCCGGCCGCCCGGGATTCGAGCTCGCGCTGTTCCTCGGCGTCGGGGTTGTCCGAGGTCTGCAGGTCGTGCAACCGGGCCACCAACTCGTTCTGGGCGAACTGCAACGCATAGGAGCGGGCGATCAGCGGGAACAACCGGCGCTGGTGCACCAGGTAATCCATGATCAGCACTTCGTCGTCGTCATCGGGTGCACTGAACTGCTTGCGCTGCAAGGCATATCGCACCGCGATGTCCAAGGCCACCCGCCCCGCGGCCGCCGCGCTGCCACCGACGGTGACCCGGCCGCGGATCAGGGTGCCCAACATGGTGAAGAAACGCCGGTTCACGTTCTCGATGGGGGACGAGTAGGTGCCGTCGGCGGCGACGTCGCCGTACTTGTTCAGCAGGTTGTCGCGGGGGATACGGACGTTGTCGAACATGATCCGGCCGTTGTCGACGCCGGGGAGGCCGCCCTTGTAGTGGCAATCCGAGGTGGTGATGCCGGGCAGGTCATTGCCGTCCTCGTCCCGCAGTGGAACGACGAAACAATGCACGCCGTGCGATTCGCCTCCTGTGATCAGCTGTGCGAAAACCGCTGATACCTTTGCGGTTTCGGCCGCACCGCCGATATAGTCCTTGCGCGACGTCGGCGTGGGGGAGTTGATCACGAACTCCTGGGTCGCCGGATCGTAGGTGGCGGTGGTCTCCAACGCCTGGACATCGCTGCCGTGCCCGGTCTCGGTCATGCCGAAGCAGCCCATCAGGTCCAGGTCGATGATGCGCTGGACGTAGGCCTTGTGGTGGCGCTCGGTGCCGAGGTTCTCGACGGCGCCGCCGAACAAGCCCCACTGCACGCCGGCCTTGACCATCAGCGACAGGTCGGACATCGCGAGCATCTCGATGCGAGTGACGGCGGCGCCCACATCACCGTTGCCGCCGTGCTCCTTGCGGAAGCCGTCCTCGGCGGCGCCTTTGGCCGCCATGATCTTCATCTGCTCAGCCACCTTCGCGCGGGCGATGACGGTGTTGGGCGTGTAGTGCGGCCGGAAGACTTCGGTGGAAAGTTCCTCTCGCACGGCGTTCTTGACGTCTCGCCAACGGCCGTCGAGCGCGTTCCGGAGGTGCTCCGCAGTGGTGGTCATGGCATGAAGGTATCCACGCAGCGCATTTGGCAAACGCGGATGTGGCAAACACAGGCGAACCTCAGTGGATGTGTCGCGACGGGCTGGCGTTCAATGGCGCGTATGGCCGAGTCCGAGGGGGTCCCCGAACCGGGACACCTGCCCCACGACATCGATCACTCCCACCCCGACGTCACCGGAGGCTGGCTGCGTGCGGCGACCTTCGGGGCAATGGACGGATTGGTCTCCAACAGCGCGCTGATCGCCGGCGTCGCGGCCGGCGCCGGGGCCCACACCGTGGTGCTCAGCGGTGTCGCCGGATTGCTCGCGGGCGCATTCTCGATGGCGCTCGGCGAATATACGTCCGTCACTACCGCCAACGAACAGATCGACTCCCAGGTACGCATCGAACGGCGCTCGTTCGAGCGACATCCGCACGCCGAACGGGACGAACTGGTGTCGATGTTGATGGACATGGGGATGTCTGAGGCCACCGCGCGTCAGGCCACCGAGGAGATTCATCGCGACGAGGAACAGGCGGTGCATTTCCACCTGTCGCAGGAGCTCGGCGTCGACCCGCGGGAGAAGCCGTCCCCGGTGATCGCGGCGGTCTCGTCGTTCGTGATGTTCGCCCTGGGTGCGATCATCCCGCTGCTTCCATACCTGTTCGGTTCGGACAAGCTGTGGCTGGGTCTGATGTGCAGCGGAGCCGGACTGTTGGTGGCCGGTGCGGTGGCCGCGAAGTTCACCAAGGGCTCGATGTGGCTCGGCGCCGGACGACAATTGGCGTTCGGCGCCATCGCGATCGCCGCCACGTATGCGGTCGGAAATCTCGTCGAAGCCACCTTGTGAGCAATACGCTGGCGCGGTGATTCGTAGCGTCGGGAAGCTCGGCCCATTGAAGGTGTCGGGCCTCGTGTGGTGGCAGATGCGCTGGGACCTGCTGGCGATCATCGTGGTGGCTGCGATCTTGATCCCCATTCCCGACCCCACCCAGATCGATTACGCCTCGGCGGTGTTGTCGGTGTTGGGTATCGGCGCTTCGGTGTTCATCGGCTTCCGTAACACCACCGCCTACAACCGGTGGTGGGAGGCCCGAACGCTGTGGGGCAACGTCATCATCAACTCGCGCGCCACCTACAACACGCTGTGCGCGGTGGACTCCGGTTCCCCGGAGATGGCGGATGTTCTGAGCCGGATGCGTCGCCGGCAGGTGCGCTATGCCTGGCAGCTCGCCGCGGACTTGCGCAAGATCTCAGCGGTGGCGGGCGTCGCCGATCTGACGCCGGAAGATCCCGCCGACATCGGCGCCACCGATCTGATGACCCGCCAAGCGGTCGACATCCAAACCCTTTCGGCGAACGGACATGTCGACAACCAGGCCCGCGTGATGCTGATGAACGTCAACACCGCTCTGGTGAGCGCCCAGAGCGGGCTGGAGCGTATCCGCAACGAGCCGATTCCGCTCCAATACGAGGTCTTCGTCCGCGGACTGGCGTGGTTCTTCGCGATCATGGCATTCAGCAGGCTCGACGGCTCGTCACACCCGTACGCCGGGGTGATCATCGGCCTGCTGCTGATGGCGGTGTTCATCGGCGCCGAGCGACTCGGGCACTTCATCGAGCAGCCCATGCAAAACGGAATCTTCGACATCGCGATGTACCGGTTCTGCGGCGTGATCACCGGCGACCTGTTGGGCAGGGACCATCCGCTGGCTCAGCCCAGGGAAAGCGCGAAGGCCACCATCTGGATGTGAGTGCTCACGGCGTTGAGCAACAACGGTTTCAGCTGTCGCTGCCGATGGTCACCGCGGTGGCCTGCTCGGTGATCTCCTCGATGTCATCTTCCTCGGTGTCAATAGCGCCCAAGTGGCGGGCAGTCAGCGCCAGCACCCCGGCCCCGAGTAGCACCGCACCGGCACCGACCCAGAACGGCAGGTGCACGCTGACCCGCTCACCGAGCACGCCGGCCAGCCAGGGTGCGACGGCGGCGCCGCCGAAGCGCATGAAGCTGTAGGCCGCGGAGGCGACACCGCGTTCGACGGGTGCAGCCTTCATGACCGTTTCGGTGATCAGCGTGTTGTTGATGCCGATGAACAGGCCGGCGATCACCACACAGGTGGCCAGGATGGTCTTGTTGTCGGTGCCGACGGCCATCACGACCAGGAGTGCCGAGAAGCACAGCAGATTCAGCAGCAGCACCCGGACGGTGCCGAAGCGATGCTGCAGGCGGGGTGCCACCACCACCGAGGTGAACGCGAGGCACAGACCCCAGCCGAAGAAGATCAGCCCGATCTCATGTGCGTTCATGTCGAGTGGGAACGGGGTGAACGCCAGCAGCGTGAAGAAGCCGAAGTTGTAGAGCAGTGCGGTGACCGCGACCCCGAGCAGGCCCCGGTGCCGTAGCGCGCGAAACGGGTCGGCCAGTGTGGTCATCCGCTGCGGGCGCGGCGTCTCGGGCAGCAGCAGCGCCGTAACCACCAGGGCGATGGTCATCAGCACCGAAACCCCGAAAAATGGCCCACGCCAAGAGATTCCACCCAGCACGCCGCCGACCAGTGGGCCGACTGCGATGCCGAGCCCCAGCGCGGCTTCGTAGAGAATGATCGCCTGGGCGACCGATCCGCGCGCGGAGTTGACGATGGTGGCTAGCGCGGTCGCGATGAACAGCGCATTGCCCAGTCCCCACAGTGCGCGCCAGCCGACGATGCCCATCACGGTGTCGCTCATCCCGGCGAGTCCGGCGCCGGCGATGATGATGACCAGGCCGAGCAGCAGCGTGCGCTTCGGGCCGATACGGCTCGACACCACGCCGGTGACCAGCATCGCCACGCCCATGACAGCCATGTAGCTGGTGAACAGCAGCGACACCTGCGACGGCGTGGCGTTGAGATTGTCGGCAATCGGTTTCAGGATCGGATCGACGAGTCCGATGCCCATGAACGCGACGACGGATGCGAACGCAACGGCCCAGACGGCCTTGGGTTGGCGCCACATGAGTGGCTCACTCCTCACTACTTCGGTGACGTGTCGAGGTCGTCGAGGAGGCGATGCAATGCTCCGACGGCGGTCGACAGGATTTCGCGGTCCTCGTCCGAGAGGCGCTCGATGCGCGGATCGATCACTGCGGCGCGGTCCGCGCGGACCTGGGTGAGCATTGTCTTGCCCTCAGGGGTGATGCGAATGCGGACCGCACGCGCATCGTCGGGATCAGGGGTGCGGGCCACCAAGCCGGCATCCTCGAGACGCCGGACCTGCGTGGTCATCGTCGGCTGCGAGCAGTGGTCGAGCTCGGCCAGATCGGAGATGCGGGCCTCGCCCTGGTCGTCGATCGTGCTCAGCAGCCGGGCCTGCGCCCACGGCAGCGGCAGCCGGATCCGCTGGGTGGCCAGCCGGTTGAGCCGGGCGACGACGGTGAGCAGCTCAGACCCCAAGCCCGCGTGCGACGTGGACGCGGCGCCGGGGTGCTCCTGGGTGGGCGTCGGAGTCATACCTACCATATTTACATAGAAATACTATGTTGTCTCCCGGCTGGCCGGTGTCATTTCTCACAGCATTCCCACAGGCGGCCCTGGCCGCGGCAGGCCGAGACCCCGAGCAGCCCGCGGCGACTGGCAGAATCAGGTGATGACCGCGACGAGACCGGAGGCCCCTGCGCAGCAGCCCTCCCGATCGTCGCTTGCTCGCCATCGAACAGGATCGCTGTCACCCGTCGAGATGGCGCAAGCCTCCGTGATGGCCGCGTTGGCCGCCGCCATGGCGATCATCTCCGTCGTCGTGCCGTTCGCCGGGGGACTCTCGCTTCTCACCACGGTGCCGATGGGACTGCTTGGATACCGGTACCGCCTGCGGGTGTTGGTCGCGTCGACGGTCGCGGCGAGCGTCGTCGCCTTCCTCATCGCCGGGATCAGCGGGCTCATGGTGGTGGTCAACTGCGCCTACGTCGGTGGGTTGGCCGGCATCATGAAGCGCCGGCGGCGTGGCACCCCGACGGTGATCGCGGTGGGCCTGGTCGCGGGCGTGGTGTTCGGTTTCTTCATCATCGCCGCATTGACCGTGCTGGTTCGGCTGCGCACGCTGACGTTCGAGGCGATGACGGCCAACTTCGACGGTGTGGTGTCGGTGATGTCGCGCTTCGAGCCGTTCCGGCCTGCCGCCGAGGACGCGCGGCACATGTTCGGCGTCGCCTTGCAGTATTGGCCTGCGCTGCTGATGGTCTACGCGATGTTCTCGATCATGGTCGTCACCCTGGTGGGGTGGTGGGCGTTGTCGCGGGTGCTGGACCGCTTGCGCGGCATTCCCGATGTGCACAAGCTCGAGACGCCCGACGAATCCGGCCCGGTCGCACCGGTTCCGGTGCGCCTGGTCGACGCCGGGTTCCGTTACCCCAACGCCGCGCGCGACGCGCTGCGACCCGTGAGCTTGTCGGTCGACGTCGGCGAGCACGTGGCGATCACCGGTGCCAACGGCTCCGGCAAGACCACGCTGATGCTGCTCCTGGCCGGACGGAGCCCTACCTCCGGCACGATCGAGCGGCCCGGTTCGATCGGACTGGGTAAGCCGGGCGGGACCGCGGTGATCCTGCAGCACCCCGAAAGCCAGGTTCTGGGAACGCGAGTCGCCGACGACGTGGTGTTCGGACTGCCGCCAGGGACGCACACCGATATTCCGGCTCTGCTCGACGAAGTCGGCCTGGCGGGCATGGAGGAGCGCGATACCGGCGGACTGTCCGGCGGTGAGCTGCAGCGACTCGCGGTGGCCGCCGCGCTGGCCCGCACGCCGTCGATGCTGATCGCCGACGAGGTCACCAGCATGGTGGACCAGCGCGGCCGTGAGGCATTGCTGACCGTGCTGTCCGGTCTGACCGAACGCCACCGGATGGCGTTGGTGGCGATCACCCACTACAACAACGAAGCCGATACCGCCGACCGGATCGTCGATCTCACCGAGTCGCTGGACAACACCGACATGGTCGAAAGCGCTGCCGCGCCGACGGCGACGATCAGTGCTGCGCCGCGCGCCGCCGAACCGGTGTTGCAGCTCGGCCATGTCAGCCACGAATACGCCGCGGGTACACCGTGGGCCAAGCCCGCGCTGACCGATGTCAACTTCACCGTCCACGAGGGCGACGGCCTTCTCATCCACGGCGGCAACGGTTCTGGCAAGTCGACCCTGGCCTGGATCATGGCGGGCCTGACCACGCCGACATCCGGCGTGTGTTTGGTGCGCGGGCGCCCCGCACCGGAATGCGTCGGCGAGGTGGCCATTGCTTTTCAGGCCGCCCGGCTGCAGTTGATGCGCAGTCGCGTCGATCTGGAAGTTGCTTCCGCAGCCGGTTTTTCACCCCGCGACACAGCCCGGGTGCACGCCGCGCTGGCCAAGGTCGGCCTGGATGCCTCACTGGCCGGGCGTCGCATCGACCAGCTCTCGGGCGGGCAGATGCGCCGGGTGGTGATTGCCGGCCTGCTGGCCCGCTCGCCGCAGGCACTGATTCTCGACGAGCCGTTGGCCGGTCTCGACGCAGCCAGCCAGCGTGGGCTGCTGCGGCTACTGAGCGATCTGCGCCGCAACAGCGGGCTGACCGTCGTGGTGATCTCGCATGATTTCGTCGGCCTCGAGGAGCTGTGCCCACGCACTCTGCATCTGCGCGACGGTGTGCTCACCACCGCACCGACCGCGGAGGAAGTGTCGTGACGACCGCCCGCCAGCCTCGCCCGGTGGTGCTGCTGCGTCCGGTGCCGGGCACGTCACCGATACACGAGCTGTGGGCCGGCACCAAACTGGTTGTGGTCCTTGGTTTCTCGGCCCTGTTGGCGTTTTATCCGGATTGGGTGCCGATCGCTCTGGTCGCGATCCTCATCGGCACCGCGATCCGCATGGCCCGCATCCCGCGCGGCGTGCTCCCGTCGGTACCCAAGTGGCTGTGGTTGCTGCTGCTGCTCGGTGCTGTGACCGCGGCGCTGGGCGGTGGAGCGCCGGTACTGCATCTGGCGTCCCACGCCTTCGAACTCGGTGGCCTGCTGAAGTTCGTGCGCATCACCGTGGTGGCGATCGTGCTGCTGGCCCTGGGGATGATGGTGTCGTGGACGACGAACGTCGCCGACATCGCGCCCGCGGTGGCGCGGCTGGGCAGGCCGCTGAAGTTCTTCCGCATCCCGGTTGACGACTGGGCGGTTGCTCTTGCCTTGTCGCTGCGGGCTTTTCCGATGCTGCTCGACGAGTTCCGGTTGCTTTACGCCGCGCGACGGCTGCGGCCGCGGCCGGTACTGACCAGTCGCCGGGCCCGGCGCCGGCGGTGGGCCATCGAGATGGTGGACCTGATGTCGGCCGGCGTCACAGTGGCGCTTCGGCGCGCTGACGAGATGGGGGACGCGATCACCGCGCGCGGTGGGACCGGCACGATCTCGGCGGCGCCGTCGGGGCCCAAGCGTGCCGACTGGGTGGTTCTGGCGATCTGCGCGCTGGTGGGCGTGGTGTCCGTCGGCCTGCAGGTGACGGTGCTCGCCGGTATCTAGCGCGACGCCGCGGTATTGGCCGCCTGCTGGGCGGATGCCAACGCCTGGTCGACGGGTGTTCTGCCCAGGAACATTTCATCGAAGTACGGCTTGATCGCCTGATATCCGGCGGCGAAGCCCGGTCCGCCGGGCGCGGCGATGCGCGGGCCGTCGAGCACCCGGAAGAACGGCGTCACGTCGACGCCCTTCGCTGACCAGTAGTCGAAGTACTCCTGCTGGGCAGACAGCACTGCCGGGATCGCGGCGCCGTGGCGGCCGACGTAGGAGTTGCCACGGTCGCCACCCAGCCAGGCCAGCACCTCGCGCACCGCGTCGGGGTGAGGGCTGATGGGATTGCCTGCGGCGACAATGCCGTTGGTCACGCTGACCCGTCCCGCCGGTCCGGCCGGCAGCGGCGCCACGCCCCAGCGGAACGTCGCCTGCTCGGCGATCTGGGCCAGGTTGTAGGTGCCTGACTGGAACAGCGCCATCCGCCCGGACAGAAACTGGTTGCGGGAGAAGTCGCCGTTGTCGTTGGTGTCCGAGGCGGGCGGGGCGACCCGGTCGGTGTTGATCAGGCCGATGACGTAGCGGAACGCGGTGGCGGCCTGCGGGTTGTCGAAGGCGAACCGGTCCCCGGCGGAGAACACCCCGCCCGCCGAGCCGATGTAGTTGAGGTAGATGGCCTGTAAGTCGTTGGCGGCGTTGTACGCCCACTGCCTGCCGTGGGTCAGGCGGGTGAGCAGGGGGCGCAGGGTGTCGATGCCCGGGTCGGGATCCCAGCGCAGCGAGTTCAGTGCGGCGGGGTCGACGCCGTCGGCGGCTAGCAGATCGGCGTTGTAGTACAGGGCGATTCCGGCATCGGTCAGTTGTGGCACGCCCCACAGCGCGCCGCCCCGGGTGAATTGCGCGATCACCGACGGATCCCAGTCCAGGCTCGGCGCCACCGACATCAGCCGATGGTTGTCGGCGTATTCGGCGAAGTTCGCGTTGTTGAGCCAGAAGATGTCGTCGGCGCCGCCGCCTGCGACATCGGTCCGCAGGGTGGTGAAGTAACTGGCGTAAGGGACGACGTTGGTGCGCACCTCGATGTCCGGATGCGTGCGGCTGAATTCGGTGAAGGACTCGGCGTAGGCTGCCGCCACCTGCGGGTCCCACAGTCGCACGGTGATCACGGTCGTGCCCGACGGTCCGCCTGTGCGGCCCAGCACCACGGCAGAGGAGAACAGGACCACAGCGACCGCGATCAGCCCGGCCAGCATCCGGGTGGAGAACCGTGGCGGCCAGCTCATTTGAGCCCGGTGACGACGATCGAGCGCACGATCTGACGCTGGAACACCAGGAACAGCGCGATCAGCGGGACGATCGCCACCGTCGTCGCCGCCATCACCAGCGTCCACTGGGCGTTGTACTGGGTCTGCAACCCCGCGGTCGCGACGGTGAGCACCCGCCAGGCGCCGCCGCTGGTGATGACCAGCGGCCACATGAACGAATTCCATTGACTTACAACGGTGATCAGGGTCAGGGTCACCAGGATCGGCTTGCTGGCCGGCAACACCACGTGCACCAGCACGTCGAGGGTGTTGGCCCCGTCCAGCCGGGCGGCGTTGACCAGGTCGGCGGGGATTCCGCGAAAGTACTCGCGCAGCAGGAAGATCGCGTAGGGGGAGCCGAACACGAACGGCAACACCAACGCCCAGAACGTGTTCCGCAAGCCCAGCTCGGCCATCATCAGATACAGCGGCACCACGGTCACCGTGCCGGGGACCATCAGCGTCGCGATGTAGATCCAAAACATGGCGTCGCGGCCGGTGAACTCCAGGCGGGCGAACGCGTAAGCCGCCAGGACCGAGAACGTCAGCTGCGCCAGCGTGATGATCGCCGTCATCAGTGCTGTCACCGCCAACGCCCGGCCGAATCCGGCATCGCCCAAGGCGCTGTAGTTGGCCAAGGTCGGCGGGCTCGGCAGCGACAGCGGAGTTCCGGTGGCGAACTGCTGCGCCGAGGTGAACGAGGTCAACAAACCCAGCCCGAACGGTGCCAGGGTGATCACTGCACCGGCCAGCAGACCCAGGTAGATCAGCGCATTACGTGAGGTCATAGCTGATCCGGCGACGGAAGTAGAGGTGCTGGACGATCGTCGCGCCGACCAGGATGACGAACAGCACCAGTGCCATGACTGCTGCCCGCCCGATCGCGGCGGCGCCGAACGCCTCGGCATAGATCCGGTGCGCCACCAGATCGGTGCGCCCGGCGGGCCCGCCACCGGTCAGCGCGTACACGGTGTCGAACACCTGCGCCGCGCTGACGATGCCGGTGACCGAGACGAAGAACAGCGTGGGCCGCAGCATCGGCAGCGTGATGTGCCAGAACCGCTGCCGGCTCGTCGCGCCGTCGAGTCGGGCCGCGGCGTGGATCTGCGGCGGAATCGCCAGGATCCCGGCGAGGAAGAACAGCGTCACGTAGCCGACGTTCATCCACACCGTCACCGCCGAGACGACCGGCAACGCCAGCCCGGGATCGGTCAGCCACTCGACGCGACGCCCCAACACGGTGCTCACCGCGCCGTCGGTCGGCGCCAGGATCCAATGCCACAGCACCGCGACCGCCAGCGGCGAGCACACCCACGGCACCACGTACACGGTGCGGAACACGCCGCTGCCCGGCAATTCGCGGGACAGCAATGCCGCGGCAAACAACCCCAGCAGGATCTGCACCGGAACAACGATCGCGATGAACGCCAGTGTCACCAGCAGGGAGTTGCCGAAGCCGGCGTCGGTGAGCACAGAACGCCAATTATCCAGTCCCACATAGCGGATGGGGCCCAGAAGATCCCACCGGTGCAGGCTCAGCCACAGCACCACCAGCATGGGCAGCAACAGGAAGCAGACGACCCCGAACAGGCTCGGTGCGAGCAGCGTGTACCCCAGCAGGGTCGAGCGCACACGCCGAGTCGTCACCTTGGCCATTAAAGCGGGTCACCGAGCCGCCCGTTACCGTGTAGCACGTGAGTCACCGTGACGTTGACGCCGACTTTCTGGCCCTGCCGCGCCATGCGCTCGCCGACGCTGCCCTGTCGGCGGCCCACGCGGCCGGCGCCAGCTACGCAGATCTGCGGATCCACGCGATCACCAGCGAGGTGGTGCAACTACGCGACGGCGAGCTGCAGAGCGCGGTCACCGACCGGGAGATC
The DNA here is from genome assembly GCF_000559085.1 of Mycolicibacterium aromaticivorans JS19b1 = JCM 16368. Lineage (NCBI taxonomy): Bacteria > Bacillati > Actinomycetota > Actinomycetes > Mycobacteriales > Mycobacteriaceae > Mycobacterium > Mycolicibacterium aromaticivorans. The sequence continues at coordinate 4,593,789 of NZ_JALN02000001.1, forward strand.
GGGCTGGCAGTGCGGGTGATCGTCGACGGCACCTGGGGGTTCGCCTCGCACGCCGAGCTGGCCCCCGAGGTCGCCGCCGACACGGCGCGCCGTGCGGTCGGTGTCGCCACCACGCTGGCGCTGCTGAACGCCGAGCGCATCGAGTTGGCGGCCGAACCGGTGTACAGCGACGTGACGTGGGTGTCGAACTACGGGATCGACCCGTTCACCGTGCCGACCGCCGACAAGATCGCTCTGCTCGGGGAATACTCCGGTCGCTTGATGGCCTCCGACGGGGTCGATCACGTCTCGGCGATGGTGATGACCGTCAAAGAGCAGACGTTCTACGCCGACACCTTCGGCTCGTCGATCACCCAGCAGAGAGTGCGGCTGCAGCCGGCGCTGGAGGCGGTGGCCGTCGACGCGACCGCCGGCAGCTTCGAGTCGATGCGCACGCTGGCCCCGCCGACCGCCCGCGGCTGGGAGGCGGTGGTAGGCGACGAGGTCTGGGACTGGAGTACCGAACTGGCTGAGCTGCCCAGCATGCTCGCCGAGAAGACCAAGGCGCCGACGGTGGTTGCCGGGCCGACCGATCTGGTGATCGATCCCACCAATCTGTGGCTGACCATTCACGAATCCATCGGCCACGCCACGGAATACGACCGGGCGATCGGCTACGAAGCCGCCTACGCGGGTACCTCGTTCGCCACCCCGGACAAGCTGAACACGATGCGCTACGGCTCGCCGGTGATGACCGTGACCGCTGATCGGACCGTCGAATATGGTTTGGCCACAATCGGATACGACGACGAGGGGGTGGCAGCCCAGAGCTGGGATCTGGTGCGCGACGGCATCTTCGTCGGTTACCAACTCGACCGGGTGTTCGCGCCGCGGTTGGGCCACACCCGATCCAACGGCTGCAGCTATGCCGACTCCCCACACCACGTCCCGATCCAGCGGATGGCCAACGTCTCGCTGCAGCCCGGCGCGGAGGATCTGAGCACCGATGACCTGATCTCCCGGGTCTCGGACGGCATCTACATCGTCGGCGACAAGTCCTGGTCGATCGACATGCAGCGCTACAACTTCCAGTTCACCGGCCAGCGGTTCTACCGGATCCGCGACGGACGGCTGGACGGTCAGTTGCGCGACGTGGCGTATCAGGCCACCACCACCGATTTCTGGAATTCGATGGAAGCCGTTGGCGGGCGCCAGACCTGGCGTCTCGGCGGGGCGTTCAACTGCGGCAAGGCCCAGCCCGGTCAGGTGGCCGCGGTCAGCCACGGCTGCCCGTCGGCGTTGTTCCGCGGGGTGAACGTGCTCAACACGCGCGAGGAAGCGGGCCACGCATGATCCCCGCCCAGCAGGTCGTCGAGTTGGCATTGCAGGCCGCCGGCCAGTCAGGTCGGGCCGACGAGACGATCGTGATCGTCACCGATCGGGCCGAGGCCTCGCTGCGGTGGGCCGGGAACTCGATGACCACCAACGGTGTTTCGACCACCCGGTCGACCACCGTCATTTCGATTGTACGCAAAGGCAATACGTCGCATACAGGTGCGGTCCGCAGCAGTGACGTGAACCCCGCTGCGATCGCGGTGTTGGTGGCCGCTGCCGAACACGCTGCCCAGGCCGCTCCCGACGCCCGCGACAATGCGCCGCTGCTGACCGGTAGCGGTACGCCCGACGACTGGAACGAGTCGATCCCGGAGACCGGGGCGGGCGTGTTCGCAGATGTCGCCGAATCACTGTCCCGCGGCTTCGGGCGCACCGACCGGTTGTACGGGTATGCCCACCACGTCGTCGAGACCACGTTTCTGGCCACCTCGACCGGGATCCGCCGCCGCTTCACCCAGCCGACCGGAACCGTCGAGATCAACGCCAAACGCGACGGTGCCAGCGCATGGGCGGGCATCAGCACGCCATGGTTCGCCGACGTGCCCACCGACACGCTGCTCGACGATCTTGCGATGCGCCTCGGCTGGGCCAACCGGACCGTCGAGCTGCCGGCCGGCCGCTACGAAACCGTGATGCCGCCATCCGCGGTGGCCGACATGATGATCTACCTCGGCTGGTCGATGGACGGTCGCGGCGCCGAGGAGGGCCGGACGGCGTTGTCGGCGCCCGGCGGCGGCACCAGGGTCGGGGAGAAACTCACCGAACTGCCGCTGACGATGTACTCCGATCCGTTCGCACCGGGCCTGGAGTGCGCGCCGTTCGTCGCGGCCACCAGCGGTTCGGAGACGGTCTCGGTGTTCGACAACGGGCTCGACATCGGGCGGGTGGACTGGATCCGCAACGGCGCCATCAACGCACTGGCCTACCCGCGCGGCGCGGCCGCCGAGTTCGGGACGACGGTCGCGGTACCCGCCGACAACCTGCTGATGACCGGCGGCAGCGCCGAGTTGGCCGACATGGTGGCGGCCACCGAGCGCGGGCTGCTGCTGACCACGCTGTGGTACATCCGCACCGTCGACCCGACCACCCTGCTGCTGACCGGGCTGACCCGCGACGGGGTCTACCTGATCGAAGACGGCGAAGTCACCCGGGCGGTCAACAATTTCCGCTTCAATGAGAGCCCGTTGGATCTGCTGCGCCGCGCCACCGAGGCGGGCGTGCCCGAGCAGACGTTGCCGCGTGAATGGGGCGACTGGGCGACCCGAGCGGTGATGCCGACGCTGCGAATCCCCGACTTCCACATGTCGTCGGTGAGCCAGGCGCAATAATCGGCAGATGGCCGATGATCTCGACGCTGTCCTGACCCAGCTGGTGGTGCAATCACCGGCCGACCTGCAGCGGCTGGTGGGACTGATCCGCACCACCTGTGGCGACACCCTCTCGTTGACTCCGCTGCCTGCGCAAACGCCGGTGAGCGCGCCCGAGTCGGACGCCGAGAAGGTGGTGGCTGAGTTCGCCGAGCAGTTCAGCGTGGACGTGTCGGCGATCTCCGACCGTCAGCGGGAAGCGCTGACCGGTGCGCTGGGTGCGGCGAGCTTCGCCGCGGTGATCCAGATGTTCTTCGCCGACTTCCTGCCGCGGGTGCGCAATGGTCTGGAGGTACTCGGGTTGCCGGTCGGCTGGGTGCCGGAGGCGCCGATGTGGGATCCGGGCATCGATGCCGGTGACATGTTGTTCAACCAGCTGCTGCCCGGGGTGGCGCGGCTGCGGTCTCTGGACCCGGTCACCACCGAGGTGGTGCGCCTGCGCGGAGCTGTCGCCCACAACTGCCGGCTCTGCAAATCGCTACGCGAGAGCAAGGCTTTGGACGCCGGCGGCAGCGAATCGATGTACGACGACATCGAGCACTTCGAGTCCTCCGAACTGCTGAGCGATGCGCACAAGGCGGCGCTGCGTTACGCCGATGCGCTGATCTGGTCACCGGCGCGGATCAGTCCGGCGGTGGCCTCCGGTGTACGCGAGCACTTCTCGCAGGAGCAGGCCCGCGAGCTGACCCTGGACGTGATGCGCAACGCCAGCAACAAGATCGCGGTGTCGTTGAAAGCCGATCAGGCCCGCGTCGCCGACGGCACCGAGCGCTACCTCATCGACGAGGACGGTCAGACCGTCTTCGCCTGAGCGAGCGCGGCCAGAGCGGCGTCGACGTCGGTGTCGGTGGTCGCCCACGAACAGACGAACCGGGCGGCGGGCTTGTGCGGGTCGGGGACGTGCACGGCGAAGTGTTGTCGCACGGCGGCCAACGCGTCAGCGGGCAGGTCGACGAACACTTCGTTGGCGTCGGTGGCCGACGCCACGTGCAGGCCGAGTTCGGTCAAGCCTGAGCTGAGCTTGCGAGCCATGGCATTGGCGTGGGCGGCGGTCTCGAGCCAGGCGCCGTCGGTCAGCATGGCCTCGAATTGCGCTGCGACATAACGATGTTTGCTGGCCAGGTGGCCGATCTGCTTCTGGACGAACTCGATACCGGTGAAGCGCTCGGGGCGGCGCACCAAGATCGCGTCGCCGAACAGCATGCCGTTCTTGGTGCCGCCCACCGTCACGATGTCGGCGTCGCCGACGGCGTCCAGAGGCGAGGTGCCAAGGGCCGCAATGGCATTGGCAACGCGGGAGCCGTCAACATGGACCAGCAGGTCGAGCTCGTGCGCGTGGTCGACGAATGCCGCGATCGCCTCGGGCTGCCAGACGCGACCGTTTTCGGTGGACTGGGTGATGGTGACGATGCGTGGTTGAGAGTGGTGCACCTCGCCGCGGCGGGTGATGCGACGATCCAGCAGAGCCGGGTCGATGAGGCCGTCGTCGCTCGGCAGCGCGATGAGGCTGGCGCCGGAAACCCGGACGGGCCCGCCGGCCTCGTCGAGCAGGCTGTGGGCGACGTCGCTGCAGAGGATTTCGTGCCAGGGCCGTACGGCGGCGGTCAGCGCGATGATGTTCGCGCCGGTGCCGGTGAAGGCGAACAGAACATCGGCGCCGGGGGAGTCGAAGGCGTCCCGGATCCGGTCGGCCGCGCGGTGAGTGATGGGGTCACCGCCGTAGGACATGACAGCGCCGTCATTGGCGGCCTGGATCGCCTCGAGGGCCCGGGGGTGTGCGGGAGCGGCGTTGTCGGAGGCGAAAGCGCTGGAAGGGATCGGCACAGTCACCATCGTGCACCGCAGGGTGAGTGAAAGTGTTGCCGGCCGGTGCTCGCGCCGGGAGACTGGTGCGATGTCTGAAGCCGAACCCCACAAGACGGACACCACCGCAGGGCTCTCACCGCTGGCCGGCCAGCTGGAGAAGGTCGCTGAACAGCTCGGGGTGAAGTCGGTTCTGGTGATGCGCTCGGAACCCGATTCGATGGTGGTAGCGGCGACTGCCGGTGAGGCCACTAAGCACTACACGGTGGGAGCGGCCGGCAAGAAGGCCCGTGACGACGGTTCTCGGGTGCCCCTCTACTGCGAGAAGGTGGTCGACGCTGACAGCCCGCTGTTCGTGCGGGATTCGCGCGAGGATGCGACATTCGCCGGCAATGAGGACGAGACAGAGTTCGGCCTGCACAACTATCTGGGCCTGCCGGTACACGACGCATCGGGAAACGTGGTGGGCACGGTCTGCGTGCTCGACGATTCCGCGCGCGAGTACACCGACGAGCAGCGCGAGCAGCTTTCGGCGCTCCGCGGTGATGTCGAAGCGGTACTGCGCAATGACGGCACCGCCCTGGGCTGAGGCCGACCTTGTACCTCGGGGCGATGCGGACGTGCGACGATAGGGTCCGCACAAGGGGCGGTAGCTCAGTCGGTTAGAGCCGTGGACTCATAATCCATTGGTCGCGGGTTCGAGCCCCGCCCGCCCTACTTCAGAGGCTGTTTTTCAAGACCGATTCTTTATAGGGATCGTTCATGCATCGTTTATGCCGGTCGGCTGGGGCCAACGGCTGGACTTGATGACCTGCGCCCAAGGGCCGCGTACAGCCGTCAGAGCATCCGTCGGTGAAAGGGTAAGACGGGATTGGCCTCCGAGCTGGTTCTGCCAGTCGGCCGTGTTGGCAAGGTCATGAAGTCGCGGAGAACCGGCGGGCTGTTGGTAGGCCCAAAAGCGACGCTAGAGACCCAGGCGACTACTTCCCGGCGGCTTGTACGCTCGGCATTGCGACGGACGGGCCGGGTGGCGACGCTGCTTGTGGTGTCAGCCCAGGTAAGGGGACTCTTGGTACCCCGGGAGTGCCGAGCCGTCCGGCAAGCCACGGCAGTGCAGCGCCAAAGGCCTGTGCCGCGAAGGGCCAGTCGTGCCTGCCTGGCTGCGTCACGACGGTGCATCGAATTCCGTGCGCGCTGCCCAGCCCGCAGAGCGTATTGGCGGCTAGGTCTTGGCCCTCGGGGTTGGCGGCGGGATCATGGACACCGTCGGTGGCAACGTCCATTCCGGCCTCGGTGAGAGAGCGGTGCTGCGGCTGGGGGTTACCTGGGATGTCGAACCAGCCGGTTACCGCGCTGTAATGGCCGTGGCTGGTGATGACTGCGCCCGGGTCGAACGCAGCGTATGCGTCGGCGTTGCCCCCGAACAGTGTGCCGATGGTCTGCGTCTTGTCTCCGACATTGGGGGCGATGTCGCCAGCGATGTCGACAAACGCGCTGAACATGTCGGGATGCATCACGGTCAGGTCGACTGCGCAGGTACCACCCATCGACCAACCGAGAATACCCCAGTTCGCCCTGTCTGCGCTTACCCGGAAGTTCGAAATTAGGTACGGCACTACGTCTTTGGTCAGATGGTCGGCGGCATTCCCACGACTTCCGTTGACGCATTCGGTGTCGTTGTCGAATGCACCGGTGGCATCGACGAATACCAGCACCGGAGCATTGCCGCCATGCACGGCAGCGAAGTCGTCGACGATGTGTATCGCATGACCGGCCCGCAGCCAGTCGGCGGGGGTGTTGAGTGCTGAGCCGATCATCATCACCGTCGGCAACCGGGGTGCCGGGTTGCTGTCGAACCACGCCGGGGGCAGATATACCAACTCCCGGCGGTGATGGAATCCCGATGCATTGTCGGGGATCGCCACCGGGACGACGACGCCCTTGGCCGGCCGGACACCTTCCAGTTGCATCATGGTCACCGTGGCCCGGTCGATCTGGTCCGGTAGTGGGCCCGCGGTGAGCTGGTTCCAGGCGGTGTGGGCGGTCGGGAAGTAGCCGACCCAAAGGTTGACCGCGAGCGCGGCGCTGAGCACACATAGCGGCACGGCCAGGACGGCCAGACCGCGCCGCCACCACCGCGTGCTTCGCCAGCCCAGCGCCAGCCCACCCACCGCCAGGCCGATGGCCGCGATCCAAACCCACAGCACCGGCGGGGCCGGGTCGCCGGCCACGCCCAACCCGTCGATGTACCAGTGTGCCCACGCCGCTAGCGCCACACCGCCGGCCATACTCACCGGAAGCCACAACCGCCGCCAGCGCCGAGACCGCCAATTGATCGCGCATCCCAGCACCACCGCGGTGATCGTTTGAACGGCTGTCGGCAGCCAGCCATGGATCAACGACAGGTGACCGATGAAGTGGCGCACAGTCAGCCCTCAGTCCGCGTCGAGGTACACGGCCGGCTCACCACTGGCAGCGGTAAATGCCGTGAGGGCGGCAACCAACCCGTGGCCTTGTCGCGCCGGCATCTTTTCGCCCATGCCGGCGATTTCGGCGCGTCGGCGCGCGGTGACCTCACGCAAGACCGCATCTCCGCGCCGGGTCAGCTTGACCACCAACTCCCGGCGGGAATTGGGATGTGGCTTCCCGGCCCGACCTCGACAGGATCTCCAGAGTGCGAAACTGCGGGATGGTAATGGTGTCCTCGACCGGAGCGATCGAACCGGCCGAAATAGCCACGAGAGATCGCGACGCCATCAGCAATGCATCAGTGGTCGCACCCAGCGAGTCATCGGTCGCGATCGTTTGGGCGACAGCCATGCCAGCTCCTTCCCGAACGCGCTTACCCGTAGCCGCAGCTGCGGACTCCCTCCTGACCGAGCCATATTACCCATGGCAATTATTTCATAGTGCTATTGTCTGACCGCCGTCGGCTCGCCGTCGGCGGTTGTCTAGGCGTAGCGGGGGCGCAAGCAGGGTCTGTGTACGACCGGATCGGTCGGGTCCGGAGCTGGCCATCCTACGAAGACCGCACCATCTTCGAATTCGGCTGCGGCACCGGCGGGTTGGCTGCCACGATGCGGAAGTTACGGCGGACTACTCCGCCGAGGTCAGTCCGACGCGGTGGTCGGCGTTGATTCGGTGTGTAGAGCCGATGCGTGTTCGGGCATGTTCTCGGTCACGGCCCAGGATGCGGGGCAAGCTCAGCGCGTCCGCCGAAGCCGTGGCGGGCTCGGCGGTGTGCTCAGTCAGTGCCAGCCTGGGCCCAGCGACGACTTCCATTGATTCGTAGGTCAATTCGAGTGATCCCACGACAGAGTTCTTGAACCGCTTGACACCTCCGCGATGAGTGCGCACTTCGTGAGCGCCTCACCACTTCAGCAGGTCCCAGACGCAAACGATGTCCCGAGACACCTGTCAAAGGTGTCTCGGGACATCAGAAGTCGTTCAGTGTTTCCGGATTACGGGCGGTTCGAAGGCGCCGCGATGCGGCGCTAGAACCAGACTTTTCGTCCCCCGACCGGGCGCCCGACTGCTCCGAGGATCCACAGCACGAGGCCGACTACGACGAGGATGCCACCGATGGTGTAAAGGATCGATAGGCCGGTGAAGTAGCCGATCAGAAGGAGGATGATGCCGAGGACAATCATGTTTCATCCGTTCGTAGAGCGTGTGTAGCGATGTAGTACTGCGCCTAGGGAATTGCCGGATCTGTCATTTTCAAACCGGCTCCCAAACAGCCGTCGAGGATGCGTCGTGCGGCAAACCTCGGCCGCGCAACGCATCCCCGCGTCACAGCTGAATTACTCGGCGGCCTTCTGGCGCGCCTCGGCGGCCTGCTCCGCGGTGCGGGCGGCCTCGGCTTCGGCTTCCTTCTTGGCTACATCGCGCGCGGCCTCAGCCTTGTCCTGCTGAGCGCGACCTTCTTCACGCAGATCGTCCTTGTCGGTGACGATGCCGATAACTTCCTTCGCCTTGCCCTTGACGTCTTCGACGACGCCTTTGACGGCTTCTTCGGGTCCGCTGTCGCCCATGATCGTTCCTTCCGTTCAGGTCAGGTGTACAGCGCTATATACCCGCCATCAGCGAAGGTTCAATCGTCAACTTCTGTGATGCCGCGCACCGTCGTAATCGTGAATCGGCGGAAGGTTCCGGCCGGCGTTGGACGTTCCTATGATCTGAACCGTTGAATGTCATCAGAAACGAGGCACCCCTAATGGTCGAAAACCTTCCTGACAAAGCTCTTGAGCTGCGTTCGCTGGTGACGTCCGACGGCAAACTCGAACTCTCGTTGCAGGAGGTCGACGTTCCGTCGCCCGGCGACAACCAAGTAGTGGTGCGGGTCGAGGCCGCGCCGATCAACCCGTCAGACCTGGGCCTGCTGATCGCGACCGCGGACATGAGCACCGCGACCGTGACCGGCACACCGGAACGTCCCGTCGTCACGGCCTCCGTACCGGAGCGCTCCCTTGCCGGCCTGGCCGCGCGACTCGACAAGTCTCTCCCGGTGGGCAACGAGGGGGCCGGCACCGTGGTGGCCGCGGGGTCATCCGAAGCGGCCCAAGCCCTTATCGGCAAAACCGTCGGGATCGCGGCCGGGGCGATGTACTCCCAATACCGCGTGGTCGACGCGCCGATGTGTCTGGTCCTGCCTGACGGAGCCACGCCCCGCGACGGGGCGTCGTCGTTCGTCAATCCGCTGACGGCGCTGGGCATGACGGAAACCATGCGCCGCGAAGGACATTCGGCGCTGGTGCATACCGCTGCCGCATCGAATCTCGGGCAGATGCTGGTCAAGATCTGCAAGAAGGACGGCATCCCGCTGGTCAACATCGTCCGCAAGCCCGAACAGGGACAGCTGCTCACCTCGCTCGGCGCCGAGTACGTCCTGAACTCGACGTCACCGTCGTTCACCGCCGATCTGGTGGAGGCACTCAAGGCAACGTCGGCCACTCTCGCGTTCGACGCGACCGGCGGCGGCACCTTGGCGAGCGACATCCTCAATGCCATGGAGGTAGCGGCCAGCGCGAAAGCAGGGGAGTACTCGCGCTACGGGTCGGATGTCCACAAGCAGGTCTATATCTACGGCGCACTCGACACCAGCCCGACCGTGCTGACCCGGAACTTCGGAATGTCCTGGGGGATCGGCGGTTGGCTGTTGACCCCGTTCCTCAAGACCGCCGGTGCCGAGACGATCGGCCGGCTGCGCGCCCGCGTGGCCGCGGAGCTGACCACGACGTTCGCCAGCAACTACACCCGTGAGGTGTCGCTGGCCGGCATGCTCAAGCCCGACGCGTTCACCGAATACGTCAAGCGCGCGACGGGCGAGAAGTTTCTCGTGACCCCGCACGACGCCTGATGTTCGTTACGAATAAGTCAAATAACCGCAGGCTGGCGGCCTGCCTCGGTTAGGCTGCGCTCTGGCCCTCCGCCGGGGTGTGGCCGGAGGGGAGTTTGCTGTCATGGATCCTGTACGCACGCGAGCAATCGTCCGAGTGACGGCGGCCGCCGTCGCGCTCGGACTGGTAGTCGCCGGCTGCGGTAAGGATGAGGGGAAGTCGTCGTCGACGACGAGCACCACGACATCCACGACGACGTCGACCACCACCGCTGCGGCCACGACAAGCGCTGAAGCCACCACGCCCGCGGGTACGCCGGACTACGCGACGCTGCTGGTGAAGCCGGCTGACATCCCGCAGGTCGGCAATACGCCGTGGGCGGGCGACGCCCCGAAGACGACGCTGACCCCGCCGCCGCCGGACGTCTCGCAGACCTATACCTCCGGAACCGACGCCATCAACATCTCGGTGATCGTCAGCGACGACGCCTCCCAGGCTGCGACCGGCCTGACTGGCGCCGCGAACAGCGTGCCCAGCCAGGTGACCGGGTCCCCGGTACCGCTGCCCGCGGTCACCCCGGATGCCACCGTCACAATCGGTACGTCGGTGGACGGCAAGTCGGCGATGGCCGCCCTGCTGTTCACGGTTGAGCGCACCGTCGTGGTGGCGATCTTCAGCAGCGCACCGGGCGACCTCAACCCGGTGCCGCAGGACTTCGTCGAGGCCGTGGGCAAGGCTCAGGTTGCGGCGATCCAGCAGAACCTGCCCAACCTGAAGTAACTCAGCACCAACCGCAAAAGGTCAGAGGCGTTGTGCCCCTGACCTTTTTGCGTTGCGCTGTGGCGCTACACCCCGGCCGGCACCCGGTCCCGTGCGGCCGAACTCCGCATCTCGGCACGCAAGGTCGTGAAGTCCGAAATCGTCTTGGACACCACGGTCGCCACCGGGCGGGCGTTGCGGCTGCTGGCCTCGGTCTTGGACACCATGATCACGCTGTCGATGTATGGCTGAATCGTGGTGGCGTTCTGCACCGTCGCTACGATGACGAGCTGGAAACCGAACTTGCGGAAGGCCTGCAGCGCCTGCTGAGCGAACTGCGGGTCCGACTTCGAGAAGGCCTCGTCGAGCATCAACTGCGCGAAAACCGGCTTGTTGTCCGAACTCTCAGGACTTGCCAGGTTGAAGCTCAACGCCCCGGCGAGGCAGAACGCCATCAGCTTTTCCTGCTCGCCGCCGGAGTTGTCGCCGGCGTTGCTGTGCGTGCGGATCAGCTCCTCGGTGCGGACGTCCCACTCGGCGCAGTCGAAGGTGAACCGGTTACGGACGTCCAGCGCGTCACGGGTCCACGCCTTGTCCTCCGGCGCTGTCGATGCAAGCCGGTTGCGCAGCCGCAAAATGTCGGCGTACTGGTCCAAGATCGCCTGTTTGTCACCCAGGCCCACCTCGGCGATGCGCCGCGAGATGGCCCGCACGATCTCGGTGAGCTCCGCCACCGCGGTCAGGCTGCGTGGCGTGGCCCGCAGCGTCAGCCGGGTACCGCTGTTGAACTCGACCGCGCCCAGACCCGTGTTGACCCGGTCGATCTGCTCGCTGATCCGCCGCGCCTCCTGCTCGGCCACCCGGTGCAGCGTGAGGATCGCATCGGGCGCCTGCTCGGTGACCAAGCGCATCATCCGCTCGTAAGCATCGGGCAGTTCGCGCTCGTCGATGTGCCGGCACAGTGCCACGTAGTCATGCACCCGCTCGTCGAACACGTCGCTGTCGTTGGGAATCGCATCGGGGAACGCGGTGTCGAAGGTGTTCAGGATGCGAGCCAGCTCATCGTATGAGCGCCTGCGACTTTCGCGCAGCTGCTCGCGCTCACGGCGAATCGTGTTGAACACGGCCTCGCGGTGCGGCTCGGGATTGAGCACCTCCAACGCCACCGGCACGAGGGCGGCGTAGCGGTTCAGCAACTCGGTCAGCGGTTCGGAGACGAACGCGGGCGCCAGCCGATCCTGCAGCTCCAGCAGCTGGGTACGCCGGGCGTCCAGGTCGTCGCGGCGGGTCTGAATGGCCCCGCGCCGCGTCATCAGCGTCTGGATCTCCTCCCAGCACTCGTCGGCGCGCGCGGTCAGCGCCTCGATGTCCGGGTTGTCGGCCAGCAGGAGCTCGAACTGCTCGCGCAGCCGGTCGGCGTGCCCGTCGGCGGTATCGCTGTCGACCTGGTTCCACTGCGGGAACTGCTCGCAGATCGCCTTGCACGCCGCTGCCCGATCCCGCCACTGCTGACGCTGCGCGGCGATATCGTCGGCCTTCCGACGCGCCTGCTGGTACAGCTCTTCGGCATTGGCGAGGTCGACGGTCAGCGCGTCGATCTTCGCCCGAACGTCGCCCTGGTAGATGTAGTCGGCCTGTTTGAGCGGACGACGGTCATCCTTGATGGCGAGCCGATCGGAGTCCTTGTACAGGCCCGTATCAGTGACCGCGCGGCGAAACCGGGAGAACACATCCGGGGTGTCCACACAGATGTGGTCGCCCGCGGCGGCGATGACGTCGGCGGCCTCGGCCGCGCACGGATGCGTCGGGTCGACGACAAAAAGCTTGCCGGCCAACGTGTTCGGTTCGGCGTCGACCGGTTCCGCGCCGACCAGCGAGGCGCGGACGTGGTGCAGCTGCAGCCGTCCGCCCATGTTGGTCTCGTTGACGAATCGCAACACCGCCGAATAGCGGTCATCGGGCACCAGAAGTCGCAGGCCCACACCCCGCAGCACCTTCTCCACGGCCACCCGCCACCGGCTCTGGTCGGGCCGCAGGTCCATCAACTCGGCAATGTAGGGCAGCTCACCGGCGTCGACACCGACTGCCGCACAGATGTGTTCGCGCATGGTGATCGCGAACTCGGGCAGCGCCGACCCGACGTGCTCGACGCGCTTGAGCTCCTTGGCGGCGTCGTCGCGGGCGATCCGGGCGGCCTTCTGCGCGTACTCGGCATCGGTGGACGCCTCGCGGCCCCGATCCAGTTTGGCCAGCAGTTCGGTGACCTCGGTGGCGAGTTCCTCACGCAGATTCCAGAACTCGTCGGCGGTGTCGGGGATGTCGATGTCCTGGGCGGCCAGCATCGTCTCGTAGGCCGCCCGGCGCCGCGACACCTGTTCGGCCTGCGCCTCCGCGCCGGCCACCTGGGACTGCAACGGCCCAAGGCTGGCACTGGATCCGCTGATCTGCGCGTTGAGCGAATCACCCTCGGCCTTGGCCAGATTCAGCTGCCGGGTGACGTCTTCGTACTCGTTGCCGAGCTGATCGATGGTGGCGTCCAGCGACTGGATCTGCGGCCCGCACTGCGTGAGCCGGACATGGTCGGTGTAGGCGCGGACCATCGGCTGATCCACCAGATCGATGATGCCCAGATCGGACGACTCGGAGGCGTAGCGCTGCTGGATCTTCTCGATGTCGCCGAGGATCTTGCGCTTCTTCTGGGCGACGGCCAGCAACTCGCGGGCCTCCACCAGCGGATCGATCTGCTTGAGCGCCTCGGGCAGGCGGGTCAGGCTACTTGGTTCGTCGAGCATGAATTCGCGCACGAACTGTTCCAGCCCGCCAACGCTTTTCAGCGACTTCGCCTTGCCGAGCAGCTGCTGGGCGGCATCGGAGGCGCGGATGCCGATGGTGGCGTACAGCTGGGCGAGGTACTGCGACTCCACCTTGGTGGAGAACCGCCACTCGTCGTCCTTGAACACCCCGGAGTCGAATCGCCCTGCCGCCCAGCGGTTGCAGACGTCCTCGATGTCTCGGTCACCGTCGGCGAGCACGAACCGGCTCGATGAGTCCGAGCGGGACTCGCCGGTCAGCCATTTCAGGACCAGGCCGGTGACCGTGCGTCCGGTGTTGCTGCGGTAGCTGACCGCGATGGCCGACCACGCCGTGCCGTCGCCGCGCAGATACATCACCTTGCTGGCGCCGCCGTCGCTGCGCTGACCCCAGGCCCCGCGCACGTACTTGTCGACCGTGCGCCGGCCCGCGCTGGATCCGGCCGCGGTGTTGTCGCCGGAGGCGTTGAAATTGCGCCGGTTGAATGGCAGGAAGCCCAGCGAAATCGCGTCCAGCAGTGAGGACTTCCCACTTCCGGACGCTCCGGCGATCAGGGCGCCGCCTTCGCTGAACGGGATGTCGTGGTAGCCGTCGAACACACCCCAGTTGATGACCTGCAGCCGCGACAAGTGGAACTGTTCAGCCATCGAGTGCGGTCTCCTGTTCATTGCGATCCGGGGATGTGCCACCGGACAGCAGCATCTCGAACTGCTGCTGCAATTCGGCTATCACCGATGCGGTCATCACGGCGTTGATCACCGGACTGACGGTGTAGCTGTCTTCGTCGTCGCGGGTCTTGCGCAGGATCTCCAGTCCGGCGAGTCGCGCGATGGCCGCGTCGATGCGGGCGGAGAAGGTCACGGTGTCGCGGTCGACGTCGTTGAGTACACCGGAGAACAGCCCGTGCACTTCCTCGCGGCTGATCAACACGGCTTGGCCGCCGGCGGCGCGCGACATCTGCGCCAGGTGCAGCGCCAGGATCGAGTCGTAGGTGCCCAACGGCTCGCGACGCAAAAGCTTGGCGCCCCTGGCGGATTCGTAACGAGCCTGCTCGACGAACGCGACTCCGCCCATTTCGTAGCCACCCTCGACCACGCGCAGCATCAGATCGAGTTCGGAGAGCCGCACCGACAGTAGCGCACGGTATTCCAGCACCCAGCTGTACAGATCGGCATCACCCTCGGCGCTGATGTAGCGGCGCGTCAGCAGTTGCTGCAGCGCCCAACAGGCCCGGTCGGGCAGCTCGCTCACGTCGCCGTCGAACCGCGGGCGCCGCTGATTCGGGGTGCGCGCGGTCTGGTCGACCTGAGGTAGTGAGCTGAACGCCGTGATATCGACGTCGGAGATGTCGTTCGTCATGCGCTGGCTCCCAACAAGCTGGAGATCGGTTCGGTGAAGACCAAGTGGGGGACCTCCATCTCACGGTCCCGTCCGTCGAGCGACTGGAACCGGACGGTGACCGGTGTGTTCGAGGCGGGGTCCGTCTGTGATGGTTGTTTGAGCGCCCACGACCACAGCACGATGACGTGACCCAGGTACGCGGCATCGAGCATCTGCACCGCGTCGGGCAGCGAGACCGAGCGCCCGGCGTCGAGCGCGGTGTTGATCATCTCCGACATCGCCGGGGCGTCGACCTGGGTGGTCAGCGCGGCGAAGCTGGTCAGGTCCAACTCGCCTTCGGAAGCCTGAGCCGGCCTGGGCGACGACAGGTCGCCGATCCGGAAGCTCAGTGCGCCAACCGAACTGATGGCGTGCCGGGCCAGGGGGAGTTCGATGTCGAGCCGCGAGTCGGTCAGCGAACTCTTGAGCAGGGCGCGGGCGGCGCCGATCGCGTCGCTGAGCTGACGGGCCACGCCGCGGCTCTGCTCCAGGGTCCCGAATGCGGTGAACCGCTTGACCCGCTGCGCGCAGCGCTGCTGGATCCGCTCCACCTCGTCGATCTGCTGGCCGACGAGCTCGAAGAATCCGGCCATCACCCTGCGCAACGCCGGGTCGAGGGCGGGCAGCGCGTGGGCGACGTCGGCGACGTCGGCCTCGAACTCCGCGCGCTGGTCCGGGTCGTTGATCATCCGGAGGAAGGCGCGGTGCGAATCGCGGCCCTGGGAGTCCCAGGCGGCCTGGTAGTCGGCGTACATCTGGCGCTGCCGGTCGCGGTAGGCCAGGTTGCTGTCGATGGGCTCGTCGAGCGCGGCGGTGGCCCGCTCGATCATCGTGCCGTACTGGCCAATGTCGGTGATCAGCCGTTCCATCTGCAACGCGATGGCGTGGGCCTCGTCGTACATGTCGGTCATGTCGACGTCGGCAGAGCGGTCCAGCTCCTCGCCGCGTTCCAGCGCATCCAGTTCGGCGTGCAGGGCGGCGATCTCAGCCTGTATTCCGGCGCGGATGCGGATCGGGTCGTTGCCGACCCGCAGCGCGATCTGCTTGAGGCGCGCGGCGATGCCGTTGATCGACCCACCGGTGGCGATGGTGTCCTCGCGGCGCAGCCCGCGCAGGAAGTCCAGCGCCCTTCGGGCGTCCTGGGTGAGGTAGCAGAGGTTGCGCTCGACGCCGCTGCGCTGGTCGGCCACCCGGTGCAGCCAGCCCTGGCTGGCCCAGCTCTTGATCAGGCCCAGGCCGGACTGTTCGCCGCCGGGCCGGCCCAGTTCGTCGAGGTCGCGCTCAAGTCGCACCACCAACTCGGTCTCGCTGATCTCGCCTCCGCTGAGGTGGCGTTCCATCAGAGTGGCGTATCCGCCCAGGTTGAGCGTGGCCAGCAGCCGGATCGTGGGGGAGCCCTGGATCTCGCGGTTGATATCGAGGAGGTCGACGGCCGACAGGGTGCTGTCGTCGTCCACTTCATCTCCTTCGCGGCGTAGGTGCTCGGACGGTCCAACATAGGGCACGGCGCGGACATCGCCGGGCCCCACGGGTGGGTGTCGGCCGGGTGTCGCAGAATGCCCGTCACAGCCGTCCCAGGAGTGCTCGCGAGCCTCGTTGGTAACAGCGTGGCCGCAATAATCAAGGGTCTACTGCCACCACAATCCGCCGCTTGCTGACCCCACGCCGTCGAGAAATGCAGGCAACGGCATCCGAGTCGGCCTCCGGCGTCCGCTCCGGCACCGACAATTGATCATGAAAGTGCTCTCACACCGGTCACTGGATGGGCCGATCGAACCGTCTGAAGTCGGCATTATTTCGGCGCACCGGAACGCTCATATTTTGCGACTTTTTGTGCTAAGACACGGATGTGTAGGCCGGTATCGCTCGCTGCTGTCGTCGTTATTACAGATTAATGACAATGGACTGTTTTGGCGATTGCTGGAAAACCGGCTCGAGATTATCGCGGTTTGCGGTCGGTCGGCTGCCGATCGTTCGGCGGTCCGGGCTCCTCAATCCAGTGCTGCGCGACCTCCCGGGCGAGTGTTCGGGACACTCGGATGGTCGCCGAAGCCAGCACACACCAGGTACATCAATCAGACCAGTTCGCAGCGGTTCAGGTGACGCGGTGACCGGCATGGCAGCCGGCGCGGGTGTCACGCCGGCTGACACGGAGGGCGGATGCTCTCGACCAAGCGGCAGTCCTCAGAGTGTCAGCGGTCGGTCGCTCGACCCGTTTGCGGATCCGCGGGTGTCGGGGACGCATCCCGCAAAAGACAATTTGCTCCGGTGTGAATATGTGATTGTTGACACAGCGTTATAAGTCCTCTAATGTTGCATCTAGTCAGGTTTGTGAGGATCGATTCGATCTACTACCGCTCCGAAATTGTATAGCTCGCGAGGGAGCTTCCAAGGGCGGTCCATAAACCATCAAGCGAATCGATATCGACACCATTCGCCGCACGGCAATCGCTGTGCCGATGTTCTGACTTCCTATCGAATTCGTCTTGTGCGGCGCTCGTGCCATCCGGCGTCGCTGTTCGCGGTGGATTCGCCACATTCTGCCGGTCGCCGATCGGCTCTCTAGCTTTGCGTTGTCAGTTCGATTGTCGAGCGCAAAGGCCATCGAATGATGCGGCCGTCTCCGTGGCGCGCTCAATGAGTCAACGAACGGAGCAACTCGGTCCACCACCCCTTCGACGTCAATCGGCCCAGTGTGGCCACACCGCAAGAAATGTAAGTAGGAGCAAGAAAATGAGAAAATACGTCTTCCCCTGTGCAACCGGAATCGCCATGGCTGGAACGGGTTTCGCGCTCGCGTTCGGAGCCGGTGCCGCGCAGGCCGCGCCTGCGTATGTCGCTCCGTTGTCGCCGGCGAGCAGCTCGGCGTCCACAACGTCAGGGCTCAACTGCCTCATGATGGGATCGGGGTGTTCGGCCGCCAATGGGGTGCAGGCCAGTGCGTTCGCAATCACACCGAATTTACCGACCCCCAATTTCCTGGCGGCTTCGGTATTCAGCCCGGGCAGCGTTAATCAACCGTTCTACGGACTCATCGGGCTCGCTGGGCAGATTCCGATTGTCAATATCTTCATCGCGAACGGTACGAATGGTGCCGCAGGCACCGGTGTAAACGGTGGGCGTGCCGGATTGTTGATCGGTTATGGCGGTATCGGTGGTTCCGGCTCGGCCGGATTGGCCGGTGGTAACGGCGGAGCTGGCGGGCTGTTCTTCGGCAACGGCGGCGGCGGGGGCGCGGGCGGAACCAGTGCCGCGGGCGGCAATGGCGGAAACGCCGGTTCCCTGGCGCTGTTCGGGCACGGTGGAAGCGGTGGCACGGGCGGCAACGGCACAGCGGGCAACGTCGGCGCCTCCGGTGGCGGCGCAGCCGCAGACGGTTCGACCGGCGCACCCGGCACAACAGTGGGCGGCACCGGCAACAACGGGGTGAACCCGACGCCTGGCGGCCCCGCGGGCTCTCCTGGTGACGCGGGCGGGACAAGCACCGTCACCGGTGGGAACGGCACGGCCGGTGGAGTCGGTAATCCCGGTGGTGAGGGTGGCGCCGGTGGAGCAGTCGCCGGCGGCGCGCCGGTGGCGACCGGTGGTAACGGAGCCGCAGGCGGCAACGGAACCGACGGCGCCAACGGCGGTGCAGGTGGCGCAGGCGGAGCCTCGTCCACCACAGCGGCCGGCGGAGTGGCCAACGGCGGCACCGGCGCCAACGGAGGCAACGGCGGAGCTGGCAATACGAACGGTGGGGTCGGCGGTGCCGGCGGCGCCGGGGTGAGCACGACCGGCGTCGGCACCGGCGGAACCGGCGGCAACGGTGGCAACGGTGGGACCGGCGCTGCCGGCCAGCAGGGCGGAACCGGAAGTGCGGGCGGAACCGGCACGAATGGGACCGCAGGCACCACAGTCGGCGGCAATGGCACCGCGGGCGGACCCGCAGGGGTCGGCGGCAACGGCGGTCGTGGCGGGCTCTTGGGGACCGGCGGTGCGGCCGGTAACGGCGGCACTGGCGGGACCGGTGGAGCTGGCGGCACGGGCCAAGCAGGTGGCGCAGGTGGCACAGGCGGCACTGGCGCGGCAGGCGGTACCGGAGGTAACGGTGCCGCAGGCGGCAACGGTGGCGCGGGCGGTGCCGGCGGTTCCGGCACGGGTGCCGGCGGCACCGGTATAGGCGGCGTCGGTGGTACCGGGGGATCCGGTGCTACTGGTGGAGCAGCCGGCGCGGGTGGATCCGGCGGCGCGGGTGGTGCAGGCGGCACGGGCGGCACGGGTGCGGCGGGTGGTACCGGCGGAACCGGCGGTAACGGCGCTGCAGCCGGCACCGCTGGTCGCGGCGGACTCTTCGGCCGCCCGGGCCATACCGGCACTGCGGGCAGCACTGGTGCGAACGGCGCGACCGGCGGGACCGGGGCGACCGGGGCCACTGGTGGGACCGGCAACACCGGGCCGACCGGTGGGAGCGGCACTGCGGGTGCCAACGGCACCAACGGCGCCCACGGCGCCCACGGTGCGTCGTCATAACCACGACGGCGGCTCCTCGCTGAGAGGTCGCTGCTGATCGGATGCTCGGGGCGTCGGCTGAAGCCGGCGCCCCGAGTGCGTCCTGGCCTGTTCGCGCAGACCGAAACAGCCAACAAGGAAGGCGAAAAGTCATGGCTCGCAATGGCTCAACCACATCCATCGGGGGTGTACATCCCCAGCCGGCAAGCGCGGCGTCAGCGAACACTGACGTCGGACGGCTACTTTTACGCTGCGCCGACCGCCCCGGCCTGGTGTCCGCCGTCAGCACGTTCCTGGCCGGTGCCGGGGCCAACATCGTGTCGCTGGACCAGCATTCGACCCGCCACTCCGGCGGTACCTTCATGCAGCGCACGATCTTCCATCTTCCCGGGCTGTCGATCGCACGCGATGCGATGCGGCGCGACTTCGCCGCGGACATCGCCGCGCGGTTCGAGATGGACTTCAGCCTGACCGAGGCGTCGACACCCAAGCGGGTGGCCATCATGGCATCGACCGCGGACCACTGTCTGCTGGATCTCCTGTGGCGCAATCGTCGTGGCGAACTGGACATGTCGGTGCAAGCGGTGATCTCCAACCACCTCGACCTGGCCGAGCAGGTACGACCGTTCGGGGTACCGTTCGTGCACGTGCCCGCGGGGCGGGCAGATACCGAAAACCGCCAACTCGACCTACTCGGCGGCAACGTCGATCTGGTGATATTGGCGCGCTACATGCAGATTCTCACGCCCCGGTTCCTCGAGCAGGTCGGTTGCCCCCTGATCAACATCCACCACTCGTTCCTGCCCTCGTTCGTTGGGGCTGCACCCTATCGCCGGGCGAAGGAGCGTGGAGTCAAACTCGTCGGGGCCACTGCGCACTACGTGACCGCAACTCTCGACGAGGGACCGATCATCGAACAAGACGTTGTGCGAGTAGACCACCGCCATGATGTCAGCGACCTGACCCGCCTGGGTGCTGACGTCGAACGCGCGGTTCTCTCGCGAGCAGTGCTGTGGCACTGCGAAGACCGCATCATCCGCGACGGAAACCAGACGATCGTCTTCTGATCCTGGGGCAGCACCAGTCGTCGGCGTCGATGCCCACACTGACGGAGTCGGGGCGTCGAGTCACAGCAGAGCGAGCGCCGGCTAGCGTAGCAATTGACCGTGCGGCCGAGTGGACAGCGGCCGTGATCGCACGACGCGCGGCCACCAGAACCATGGACCCATCAGCGCCGCGATCGCCGGCGTCATGAATGCCCTCACGACCAGAGTGTCGAACAGCAGCCCGAGCCCGATCGTCGTGCCCACCTGAGCCACCACCACCATGGCGCTCACTGACATCGAGATCATGGTGAAGGCAAACACCAGGCCTGCCGCGGTCACCACCGATCCGCTGCCGCCCATCGCGCGAATGATGCCCGTGTTGATGCCGGCCGGTATCTCTTCTTTCATCCGGGCGACCAGCAGCAGGTTGTAGTCGGCGCCGACCGCCAACAAGATGATCACGGCCATCGCCATGACCATGAACTGCAGCTCGATACCCAGGATGTGCTGCCACAGCAGCACCGAAAGCCCGAACGACGCTCCGAGCGACAGCACGACGGTGCCGACGATCACCGCCGCGGCCACGATGGCTCGGGTGATCAGCAGCATGATGATGAAAATCAGCGACAGTGCGGCCACGCCGGCGATCAACAGGTCGTACTTGTTGCCCTCCTGCATGTCCTTGAAGGCCGATGCGGTGCCACCGAGGTAGACCTTGGAACCTTCCAGGGGGGTGCCTTTGATGGCTTCGAAGACGGCGTTCTTGATGGCGTCGATGCGGTTGATGCCGTCAGCGGACAGCGGGTCGTCCTCGTGCGAGATGATGAACCGGACGGCGTGGCCGTTCGGGGAGATGAAATTCTTTATGCCGCGCTTGAATTCGTCGTTGTTGAAGATCTCCGGCGGCAGGTAGAACGTGTCGTCATTCAGTGAATCATTGAACGCAGCACCCATCGCCGCCTGGTTCTGGCTCAAGGCGGCCTGCTGATCCTGCTGGCCGGCCTGGGTGGCCTGCTGGGTCAGCATCATGATGCGCATCCGCTTCATCGACTCGATGGACGAGTTCATCAGCGGAATCATCTGCGGCATAACGGCATCGAGCGCGTGCATGTCCGGCAACAGCTGCTGGATGTCGTCGCTCATCTTGTCCACGCCGTCGAGAGTGTCGAAGACCGACCGGGTCGACCAGCACAGCGGGATGTCGTAGCAGTGCGGCTCCCAGTACAGGTAGCTGCGGATCGGGCGCAAGAAGTCGTCGAAGTCGGAGATGTGGTCACGCAGTTCGGCGATATCCTGGGCAGTCTTGTCGGTCTTGCCCACCATGTCGTGCGTGACGCCGCTCAATTCCTGCATCAAACCGATCATCTGCGTCATCGTGTTGATGGTTTTCTGCATGTCCTGACCCTGCACCAGCATGTCGGCCATCCGGTCCTGCATGTATGACCGGTTCATCGTCTGACTGGTGCTGCCCATGCTCATCTGGGACGGAATCGTGCTGTATTTCAACGGTTTACCGGCAGGACGGGTGATCGACTGAACCCGGCCGATTCCGGGCACCTTGGCGATCGCCTTGCTGATCTTCTCGATCACCAGGAAGTCGGCCGAGTTGCGGACGTCCTTGTCGGTTTCCAGGAGCAGCATCTCGGGGTTCATCCGCGCGATGGGGAAGTGCCGCTCGGCGGCGGCGAAGCCTTCGTTGGCGGGCAGGTCGGCAGGCAGATACTTCCGGTCGTTGTAGTTCGGCTGATAGCCCGGCAGAGTGATCAGTCCGATCAGGGCGATCATCACCGTCGAGAACAGGATGGCGGCGGGCCAGCGCACCACAGCCGCACCGAGGCGCCGCCAGAACCGAATCCGCATGGCCCGCTTGGGCTCGAGCAGCCCGAAGCGGCTGGCCACCGTGACGATCGCCGCGCCCAGCGTCAACGCCGACACCACCGCGACCACCATGCCGACGGCCAGTGGAACACCCAGCGACTTGAAGTACGGCAGTCGGGTGAAGGACAAGCAGAACGTCGCGCCGGCGATCGTCATGCCTGAGCCCAGCACCACGTGCGCGGTGCCGTGGTACATCGTGTAGTAGGCGTCTTCGCGGCTCTCGCCGACCGATCTGGCCTCTTGATATCGCCCGATCAGGAAGATCGCATAGTCCGTTGTCGCCGCTATCGCCAATGTCACCAATAGCTGGGTTGCGAACGGCGATAGACCTATGAGGTTGTGATAACCCAGGAAGGCGACGGCGCCACGGGTCACCGTCAGACCCAGGATCAGCATCACCAGCACCAGCCCGACGGTGATGAATGATCGGTAGAAGAACAACAGCATGATGACGATCACGCCGATGGTGGTCATCTCGATGATCCGGATGCTCTTGTCACCGGCGTGCTGCTGGTCGGCCTGCAGCGCGGGGCCACCGGTGACGAAGACCTTGACGCCCGGCGGGGGTGACAGGCCCTTGACGATCTTCTGGACCGCCTCCACCGAATCGTTGCCCAGTGTCTCGCCCATGTTGCCGGCGAGCGCCACCTGCACGTAGACGGCCTTCGAGTCGGCACTCAGCGCCCCGGCCTCAGTGAGTGGATCGCCCCAGAAGTCCTGGATGTGCTGCACGTGCGTGGTGTCGGCCCGCAGCGCGGCGATCATCTGGTTGTAGAAGTGGTGCGCGTCGTCGCCGAGGGGCTGGTCGCCTTCCAGCACGATCATCGCCGAACTGTCGGAGTCGGACTCCTGGAAGACCTTGCCGGAGCGCATCATCGCGATGACCGACGGCGCTTCCTTCGGCGACATCGACACCGCTCGCAGCTTGCCGACTTCTTCCAGCTGTGGAACAGAAACGTTCAGCACCACGATCAGCCCGAGCCAGCCAAGGATGATGGGCACCGCCAAGCGGCGGATCCACTTGGCCAGCGCCGCTCGCTGCGGTGGCTCGGTGTGGACCACGCGTTCTTCGATAGGGGTGCTCACCAGGCCCCCTTCGGCTCAACGCCCCAGCTGAGCACCTCGGCGCTAATCCTCCCGTGCGGTAAAAATACTTAGATAGTCATACCAGACTGCGGGCTTCCTGTGTGAGGTCGGTAACGGCGTTCCAGGCGCGCTGGGAGTGACCCGCCGGCATACACGGCGCATGCGCGCTACAGCGCACCCAGATCGTCGGGCACGTCGACGGCGTACTCCTGCAGAGTCTCCAGCGGCACCACATCCAGGGTTCGCTCGTGAGTGCAGGCGAGCACGACCGGCGCGGCGTGCCCGTCGGTGTGGGCGCGCAGCCAGTTCAGCGCTGTGACACACCACCGGTCGCCGGGCGTCAGGCCGGGAAATCGATATTGCGGCATCGGGGTGGACAGATCGTTGCCTATGGAGCGCTGGTGGGCGAGGAATTCGGCGGTCACCACCGCGCAGATGGTGTGCCGGCCGGCGTCCTCGAGGCCAGTCGAACAACAGCCGTCGCGATAAAAACCGGTCATCGGATCGGTTCCGCACGGTTCGAGGGGGCCGCCCAGGACGTTGCGATCAGCCATGTGAGCCAGTATTCCGTGGCGCGGGATGCGATGGGGCTTGTCGGGGGTTGTTACCAGAAATGACTAGTTGCACCGGGTCGGGCCGTCGATGGCGCGACCCGTCCTGAGAGGCCGAAACGCCGAACTTGCTGCCGTGGCGACGTTGCTGCGGCGGACCGCTGACGTGCGGCAAGGCTGTGTGATCCGGCTGCGCGGCGAGCCCGGCATCGGCAAGAGCGCGATGCTGCACGCGGTCGCGCGGCACGCGGCCGCGGCCGGTTTCGCCGTCGGTTTCGGCAAGGCCGAGGAACTGGATCAAATCTCGGCATGCGCCCCGCTGCTGGTCGCGTTGCGGTCCGGCTCGAAGCCGTTGCTGGACGCCGACACTTTCGCGGGTCTCGCACCGCTTCATCACCAGCCGGTGTGGCTCGTCGACCGCATCGCTTCGCTGCTCGACGAGATCTCGGCCCGCAGTCCCGTTCTGATCGTCGTCGATGACGCTCAGTGGGCGGACCCGGTAACCCGATTCGCCCTCGAGACGTTGCCTACCCGTCTCGCCGAGGCGCCGGTGGTCTGGCTGACTGCCAGCCGTGACGTCGGTACCGAGTCCACCGGTGCTCTCGACGACATCGACCGGCACGAGGTGGTGCTGGGGCCGCTGACCGGCGCCGAGCTGGATGCACTGGCGCGCGACTACCTGGGTGGCCCTGCCGAGGGGCTTACACATCGACGCCTACATGCGTTGGGCGGCAACCCTTTTCTGGCGGTGCAACTGTTGTCGGGAGTGGCCGCGGCACCCAGCGCGGGGTCGGAGACCGAGGACATCCCGCCGGCGTTCGCCGATGCGATCGACCACCGCTTGCGCTCGCTCCGTCCAGGCACCGCCGAGCTGGTCGAACTCGCGGCCGTCTGGGGCAGGCCGCTCGACCTTTCCGACGCCGCCGAGTTACTCGGCGGCCTGTCCGTTGTGGCGATCACGGCGCAGCGGCGCGAAGCTCACGGGCGCGGCCTGCTGGCCGAGGATCGCGACCACGTCGCGTTCGCCCACGACCTGATCCGGGAAGCGGTTTACGAGACCGTGCCCGCAGCGGTTCGCCGCGCTCTGCACATGCGGTGCGCCAGATATCTGGTGGCGTCGGGCAAGGGCGTGGTCGCGGCAGCGCCGCACGCCCGCGCCGCCGCCCGCCCGGGCGATTACGAGGTGGTGGAGATCCTTCGTGGTGCTGCCTGCGGTATCGGCCGACAAGCCGACCGCCGAGGCGCCGGCCAAGGCCGAGGAATCGGCAACGCACGCCGCGCCCCAGGCCGCGGCAAAACCGGTGCGGCACAGGGCGGTGGCGTCGAGTTCTGCGGGTACGAGCGGTGACGGTAAGTCCAACTCGGCCGCCGGGGCCAAAGGGCCGCACACGTCGGGTGGTCGCGGACACAGCGGCCGCTAACCGGGAGTGGGTCTGTCCTCACCCCCGGGGAGGGGCCCACCCTCGCGCCGCCCACGCCAGCCGCGATAACCGCGATGGGCGGCGAACGCCCCGATGATCGCGGTGATACACCACACCGCGATCGCGGTATAGCCCAGTGGCGATGACAGGTCCGAAATCGACGCGCCCAGCGCGGTATAGACGAACGCGCGCGGCGCAGATCCGACGAACGCTCCAACCGCCATCTGCCACAACGGCATTCCGAACGCGCCGAATGCGTAGGACGCCAGCGCATCGGAGATACCCGGCACGAACCGCTGACCGACCACCGCCCACAGGCCGCGGCGCTGGATCTGCGAGTCGATGCGGGCCGACCAGTCGGGGCCGAGCAGAACTCGGGCGCTGTCGCGGCCGGCTCGCCTGCCCAGCAGGGCGGCGATGACCGCCGTCAAGACCGTCGAACCGAGAGTGACGAACGTGCCCAGCAGCGGCCCGAACAACACGCCACTGCCGGCGGCCAGCAGCGGGCCCGGAACGAACACGGCGGCCAATCCCGCCGACACCACGACGTAGACCAGGGGAGCGGCGGGACCCGTCGCCGATACCGCGGCGCGCACACCCGCCGGGTCGATGACCTTGGATACGGCAACGAGATAGAACAGCGTCAGTAGGGCCGCGACGAACAGCACGAGCCGCAGCATGTGCGGCCACCGTCGGGTTGCGGGCAGTTCGGGATCGTCGGCCATTCAGTCTTTGTAGTAGACGATCTGGTGACTGGTGGCCAGCAGGGTCCCTGTGCGGCCCCAGATCTGCGCGGTCTGATCGAAGTATCCGCGGGCGAACCGCTGGGCGTGCGCAGTGGCCAGGACGTAGTCGGAACCCTGCTCGGCGAGTTCGGTGCCGTCGACGTGGAAGTAGGTCGTCAGCGAGATGGTGCCGGCCGGCAGCATCCGACCCCGGCGCAGGAACACTCGCGGGTAGAAGACGTCGGTGAGCGCGCTCAGCGCGGCGAAGTCCAGCGCGCGGGCCGGGCGTTGTCGCACCCACAGCGTCGTCGTCGATGACGAACTTTCCGCCGCGTCGGTCGGCACCCCACCCTCGATGTAGTGCATGTCGTAGTTGCGCATCCACGGCACGGGGCCGGGAACCGTTGTGTGCGCGATGCTTTCGGGATCGGGCGCATCGGGCATCGTGAGTTCGGTGTCGGACCAGGCATCCCGGCGGATCCCGAAGACTGCCGTGGCCGTGGTCGTGACTCCGTGGTCCTGAGAAACCTCGGCGATCCAGTGCTGATTGGTCCGGTTGGTGCGGGCGGCGCGCACGGCGATGTCGAATGTGCCGTCGGTCACCGGCGCCAGATAGTTGACGGTCAGGGCGACGGGTTCGCCGATCCGGTCCGGGTGCTCGGCGATCGCACGCACAATCGCGGCAGCCGTCACCCCGCCGAACGGACCCACCATGTTCGCGTACTCCGGCGTGGTGCGACCGGTGGAGGTCCCGATGCCCTTGTCGGACAAGCTGATTGCGGTGTCGAAAGGGTGAGTGGTCGTGGTCATCGACTCGTCTTTCCGGTCTCGGCCGGGCGGGCACCGGGGCCCGGCCGCGGCTCGGTGTCGTGGGCGGTCAGTAGGGTGTGGTCGTCGGGGCATCGCAGAACCAGTTCGACGGGATGGCCGCAGTCCCGATGCACGACCTCGACCGGTGGACCGGCCGCGTCGGCCTCCCACTTGTCGCCCCAGTGCATCAGCGCGATCACGGCCGGCAGCAGCTCGCGGCCCTTCTCGGTCAGCCGATACTCGTGACGCTCCCGCTGGCCGGGCTCCTGATAGGGCACCTTCCGCAATACGCCCGCTGCGACGAGGGTGTTCAGGCGGTCGGTGAGAACCTGGCGGGGACAGCCGATGCGGTTCTGGAACCGCTCGAAGCGCCGGGCGCCGTACAACGCCTCGCGTAGTACCAACAGGGTCCACTTCTCGCCGACGATGTCCAGTGCTCGCTTGACCGAACAGTTTTCGGTACTGATCAGGTCGCGGTCGACGGGCACAGCGGTAAGAGTAGCAGAGTCTGAATTATAGACTCAGCACGTGACGCCGAACGCCACACCCGAGTGACATTCGCAGGCGAGTGGCCTCAGACCAGCGTGGCCTTCAGCGACGACAGGTCGGTCTTCATCAGCACGACGTTGTAGTTGCCCCACAGCGACATGTTCCAGTACAGCGTGCTGTCGTCCGGATTTCCATTGCTGTCGACCAGCTTTCCGGTGCCCGACCACGGATGGATCATCGGCGCGTACAGGCCGGGGTAGGTCGCCGAGGTCGCCACTGTGATCGGAGCCGACCACTGACCATTGGGCTCGTCGGCGTACCGGAGCTCGACGTTGTTCTGGCCGTTGGCATACATCATCACGTACTTGCCGAGATAGTCGTTGTACTGAACCGACATCTCGCTGACGTTGCCACCCGTCTTGGCGCCGAACAGGCCGCCGAGCATCCCGCCCAGCACATTTGGGTTGTTGGCCCAGTCGATGACGGGTCCGAAAAGCCCTGCGGAATGAGTGGAATCGCCGATGACCGGCGTGGCCGCGACGGGCTTGCCGGTCACCCAGGTGCTCGTGGTCGCGTTCCAGTACTGGTACTTGGCCAGGTTGTTCACGTCGTCGACGGAGACCCGCGAGAGGTAGGCCGAACCGGCGCGGCCGGACGGAGTGCCGAAGGCGTAGAGGTACTGGGTGTCGCCGGGTGCAACCTGGTCGGCGGGCTCCAGCACGTACGCCGCCTGCTGGAAATTCTGGTTGCCGGGGACGTAGGGGTGAGTGGAACCGAACCAGCTCGCCGAGCGGATGGTCGACCCCTGCAGCACCCACTTGTCGGTGGCTTGGTCGTACATCGAGATGGCCGAGTAATTGGTGGTCCAGCGCCCTGGGGTATCCCATGACTTGACCGACATGTAGTTGACGTACTGCTGGTTGTTGACCGAGACGGCCGATGTCGGGATGACGGTCACCTCGGAACCCAGGAACGGAAATAGCACGCCGGAGTTGCGCGGGATGAACTGGTAGGCGTAGCCGGTCTGTAACAGCGAA
This sequence comes from Mycolicibacterium aromaticivorans JS19b1 = JCM 16368, assembly GCF_000559085.1. Classification (NCBI taxonomy): domain Bacteria; kingdom Bacillati; phylum Actinomycetota; class Actinomycetes; order Mycobacteriales; family Mycobacteriaceae; genus Mycobacterium; species Mycolicibacterium aromaticivorans. Next base: position 4,622,156 of record NZ_JALN02000001.1, read on the forward strand.
AGGCCGTTGCTCAGGTTGTGGTCCTGGCTGAGGAGCAGGACGTTGGAACGCCAGTCGCCGGTCTGGCCCGGACCGCTGAAGGTGTCCCCGAACGCCAGTTGGATATTGCCGGTCAGCCCGTTCTCCCACATGATGCCGAGGTCGGTTCCATAGATTCCGAAGCCGGCGGTGTTGTTCGTCTGCGGCCATCCGATGCCGGGGTAGGCGTTGTTGGCCTGTCCGGTCACCCAGCCGACCGGATACGACGGGATGGTGGTCGGCGGCGAGGTCACCACCGCGGCGGTCGATACGGCCGCGCTGGCAGCAGCCTCGCGTTTGGAGTTGCCCATTCCAGTCGAACTGGTCGTCAGGCTGACCGCCGACAGCAGCCCGGTGACGACCTTGGGTGCGGTCGGCTTCGCAGCGGCGCTGACCGCGCTGGCCGTCGGGGCGGCGGCATCAAAGGCCTTGCTCGTGCTGCGTGCGGTCAGCTTGTTCGAGGTGCGGGCCGACGATGCGGTGGCCTTGGGCTTCGACGGTCCGGACGAGCCGGCGCCGGACGAACCAGTGCTGGACGAACTGTGCGACGACGAGCCCGAGTCGCCCGAGCCGGACCCCTCCGCCCACGCCGCGCCGGCGCCGGCGAGGATCGCCACCCCGACACCCAATCCCACTGCCAGGCCGCCGATGCGGCCCACATATGCCGAGGCATTATTCGTCGAACCCATCACTGCTTCCCCTTAGAAAACGCTGAGAAGACGGTACCGCACCCGGCAAACCTCGTGGCGGACTCGGAGTCACAAGTCTGCAAACAAATTCACTGGGCATGCAATGACGAGAAGCCGGTCGGCTCGGGTGATCACGGCATACAGCCGAACGTCGCGGCGAACCCGCCGGCCTACGTCGCGGAGCCACGAGGAAACACCACGCTCGGAACGAATGTTTGCCAATTCCGCCAGTCCATGGCAAAATCTCCGCCTGAACAGGCATTCAGGCCTATCTAAGGCCCCCGGCGAGGGCGAGATCGCCGCCTTCGGTAAAGGATTTTCATGAATTCGCCCTCTGTTTCTGCACGTTTCGCTGCGGTCATCGGCGGTGCTGCACTCGTTGGCATGGCGTCGTTTGTCGCGTCCTGCAGCAAGAACGAGAACCCGGCTCCGTCGCCGTCGGTCTCGACCACGACGCCCTCGACTTCACCGAGCCCGTCGGCGACACCCACCGAGAAGGGGCTCAACCCCTCGAACCCCAACAAGTTCAGCCCGACGGTGATCGCTCCGCCGGCGCCGACCGACTCGGGCGGCAATCACCACCACGGACTCAACGGGATTGGCTGAGTTCGCGCGCGATAGCGGCGTGGTACCGGTCGATATTGGCCAGGTTGACGATTCGGAAGAATCCGTCGGGCATCGGCGCGTCCTTGGGTGCCTCGATGGTCATCGTGCGGGTGAACAGCGTGATGTCCGGGCCTGGCGTGGTGAAGTGGTACTCGACGGTGATCCGTCCTTCCATACCGCCATTGCCCTCTCGGTCGTGGCCCAGCCGGCCCACCGACGTGAACACCCACAGTTTCGGCCGCACGGCTATCGCCAAGTGCCACGTGAAGATCCGGTCCCAGTCGGGCCCGCCCTCTTCCCACGTGTCGCCGACGGCCAGCGGGAGCGTGTCCAGCTTTCCGACGTAGTTGCTGCCGGGGTAGGTCTTGGTCCAGTTGGCGGGATTGGTGACGAAGTCGTAGATCGTCTCCGGTGATTGGCTGAAGGCCGTCTCCGAGCTGGTGGTCACGATGCCCAATTGCCTTGCCTTTCATGTCGGCTGTGCGCGCAGTTTACACTTCCTCTCGAATTTGTAACTACGCGCGCCGCGGTGGCGGTATGGTCCAGCAGTGCGATCAGCTGCACGCTTCGGCGTTCATCTCGGCCGCGGCGTGCGGCGTCTTGCTCTCGACGGTGCCCTCGGCGGCACGCGGTCGTTTCCGCGCCGGATCGTCGACCTGACGCCGACCGCGCTGTCCGCGATCATCGGCCGCCCCGTCGACTCGGTGGCCGTCCTGGACGGCGCAGCCGGCACGTCGAGTCGTGCCCGCCTCGGCCTCACCGGCGCCGACGTGCCGCCATCGGTGTTCGTGAAGATGACCGCCGCGACCGCCGCAATCAGAATGCTGGGGGAGCTGGCCGGACTCGGGGAGACCGAGGCTCGGTTCTACCGTGAGCTGGCACCTGAACTCGGAGCGGGGCTTCCGCGGTCGTACGGCTCGACATTCGACGCATTGACGGGCCGCTACGTGATCGTGCTGGAGGACATGTCCCGCACGCCGTGCGAATTCCCCGACACCCTGCACCCGCTGTCCACCGACCAGATGGGTCAAGTCGTCGAAGCGCTGGCCCGACTGCACGCGACGTTCTGGGGTCGGTTACCGCAAAAGTCCGGTGGCGGTGGCCAATTCGGCTGGCTACTGGCCCCGTCCGGTGACCCGGCCAATCTCATCACACCCGCGGTGATGCGTGCCTCCGCGCACCGGCTGGCCGGTTCTACGACGATACCCGTGCAGACCGGCCGCTATATCTGGGAGAACTTTCCCGCCGTCGCCGAACTGATCGACAGCGGCCCGCACACCGTCTTGCACGGCGACTCCCATCCCGGAAACACGTTCTTCCGCAACGGACATGCCGGATTGCTGGACTGGCAGGTGGTGCGCCGCGGTCATCCGTCGCGCGACCTCGCCTACGCGATCGTCCTCGGCACCCCCGTCGCCGACCGCGGGACTGTCGAGCGTGACCTACTTGATCGATATCGCAATGCACTGGCGGACCGGGGAGGCCCGCACTTCGACCGTGATGAACTGTGGACGCGATACCGGCAAGCCGTTGTGCACCCGTATCTTTCGGCGCTTGGCACTGCGGGCCTCGGTGGCATGCAGTCCGAAGGCGTTGCCATGGAGGGTCTGCGGCGCGCGGTGACGGCACTCGGTGAGCTCGAGACCGTCGACGCGCTTCAACGCGGGCGGTGAGCTTTCTTGAGGCAGTTCATGGTGACGGAGGCGAGGCCCTGACTGACCCGCCGACCCCGTCGTGTTGATGTCGGTCCACGGTCCTTCAGGGCTGCTGCCAAGGATGACAGCGACGTCATGGCCGGACTTGCCGATGTGCCAACGACGACTCGCCAGGTGAAATCGCTGCGCTGATCAGGGCGAGCTGCCGGGCGCGTTCGCGTCCGCGGGCCGCCGTTCCGCCGCCTCCTGCGGCGTCGGCCACGACTCCGGCAGAGGGCGCTGACGCACCCGCTGCGGCCACCAGAACCACCGGCCCAGCAGAGCCGCGATCGACGGCGTCATGAACGACCGAATCACCAGGGTGTCGAACAGCAGGCCCAAGGCGATCGTCGTGCCCACCTGGCCGCCGACCCGAAGGGGACTGACCGCCATCGAGGCCATCGTGAAGGCGAAGACCAGGCCGGCCGACGTCACCACCGATCCACTGCCGCCCATCGCCCGGATGATGCCGGTGTTGAGCCCGGCGTGGATCTCTTCCTTGAACCGGGCGACCAGGAGCAGGTTGTAGTCCGATCCGACCGCCAACAGGATGATCACCGCCATCGCGATGACCAGCCAGTGCAACGGCTGGCCCAGAATGTGTTGCCACAGTAGGACTGACAGCCCGAACGACGCACCGAGCGACAGCACCACCGTGCCGACGATCACCGCCGCCGCCACGACGCTTCGGGTGATCACCAACATGATGATGAAGATCAGACACAGCGCCGCGATACCGGCGATCATGAGGTCGTAGTTCGCGCCCTCCTGCATGTCCTTGTAAACCGACGCCGTGCCGCCGAGATAGACCCTTGAGCCCTCCAGCGGGGTGCCCTTTATTGCTTCGAAAGCGGCGTTCTTGATCTTGTCGATGTGTGAGATGCCTTCCGGCGTCGCGGGATCTCCTTCGTGGGAGATGATGAACCGCACCGCTTTTCCGTCCGGCGAGACGAACATCTTCAGGCCGCGCTTGAACTCCGGGTTGTCGAACACCTCGGGCGGCAGATAGAAGGAGTCGTCGTTCTTCGATGCGTCGTACGCCTGCCCCAATGCCGTGGCATTCTGCTGCATGGCGTCCATCTGATCCTGCAGCCCACCCATTGTCGACTGCATGGTCAGCATCGTGGTCTTCATGGTCTTCATGGTCGCGATCATCGGCGGCATGACCTCGAGCATCTTGGGCATCAAGACGTCGAGCTTGTCCATGTCGACCACCAGTGCCCCGAGATCGTCACTGAGCGTGTCGATTCCGTCGAGCGAGTCGAAAATCGATCGCATCGACCAGCACAGCGGGATGTCGAAGCAGTGCGGCTCCCAATAGAGGTAATTGCGGATGGGCCGGAAGAAGTCGTCGAAATCGGAGATGTTGTCCCGGATCTCGTTGGTGTCGGCCACCATCTGCTTGGTCTTGCCCACCATGCTGTGGGTGATCCCGACCATCTCCTTGGTCAGCGCCAGCATGCGCTCCATGGTGTCGATGGTGACCTGTAGCTCGTCACCCATCTTCAGCATGTCCTTCATGCGGTCCTGCAGATAGGACATGTTCATCGTCTGGTTGGTGCCCTGCATGCTGATGATGAACGGGATCGAGGTGTGCTCGATCGGGGTGCCGAGCGGACGCGTGATCGTCTGCACCCGACCGATGCCCGGAATGTGGAAGACGGTCTTGGCAATTCGGTCGATGACGAGCATGTCGGCCGGGTTGCGCACATCGTGGTCGGTTTCGATCAGCAGGAGCTCGGGATTCATTCGGGCCTGCGGGAAGTGCCGGTCGGCGGCTGCGTAACCCTGGTTGGCGGGGATGCTGCCGGGCAGGTAGTAGCGATCGTTGTAATTGGTCTTGTATGACGGAAGTGCCAGCAGCCCGATCAGCGACAGCGCGATCGAGGCGACCAGGATCGGTCCGGGCCAGCGGACCACCGCGGCGCCGACTCGTCGCCAGGTGCGGGTGTTCATCTTCCGCTTGGGCTCGAACAGGCCGAACCGGCCGCCGATCGAGATGACGGCCGCGCCGAGGGTCAGCGCCGCGATGACGACGACGAGCATGCCGATGGCCAGCGGGAAGCCCAGCGATTGAAAGTACGGAAGCCGGGTGAAGTGCAGGCAGAATGTCGCGCCGGCGATGGTCAAGCCCGAGCCCAGGATCACGTGCGACGTGCCGTGATACATGGAGTAGAAGGCCGTCTCGCGGTCCTCACCGGCCAGTCTCGCCTCGTGATAACGGCCGATCAGGAATATCGCGTAGTCGGTCGCGGCGGCGATGGCCAGGGTGGCGAGCAGGTTCACCGCGAACGTCGACAGGCCGATGAGTTCGTGGTGGCCGAGGAAGGCGATGACCCCCCTGGCCGCGGTGAGCTCGGTGAACACCATGACGAGCACGAGGATCACCGTCGTGATAGATCGGTAGACCAACAGCAGCATCACGAAGATGACGCCGATCGTGATGGCCTCGATCAGCTTGACCGCCGAGTCGCCCGCGTTGTGTTGGTCGTGGCTCAGCGCGGTCGGTCCGGTGACGTAGACCTTTATCCCAGCGGGCGGGGGATTGTCGTTGACGATCTTGGTGACCGCGTCGATCGACTCGTTGGCCAGGGCCTCGCCTTGGTTGCCGGCCAGGTAAAGCTGGACGTAGGCGGCTTTGCCGTCCGCGCTCTGGGATCCGGCAGCGGTCAGCGGATCGCCCCAGAAGTCCTGGATGTGCTCGACGTGCTTGGTGTCCGCGCGCAGCTTCTGCATCAAGCCGTCGTAGTAGTGGTGCGCCTCGGGGCCCAGCTGGTGATCGCTTTCGAGCAGCACCATCGCACTGCTGTTGGAGTCGAACTCCTGAAAGTCCTTGCCGACCTTCTTCATCGCCTTCATGGACGGCGCGTCGTCGGGAGCCAGCGAGACCGTGTGCTCCTGGCTCACCTGTTCCAGCGACGGAACCGCGACACTGAGGACGACGACCAGGCCCAGCCACAGCAGGACGATCGGCACCGAGAACGCCCGGACGAACCGGGGGATCAATGGATTCTTCTTGGGCGGGGTCTGCAGGTCGATCATGCGGACTTCACCAGGCAGAAGGTCTGGGCATTGACACCGGTCGAGGTCTTCTCGTCCTTGAGCACGCCGTCGACGAGGATGCGGCACCCGATCGTGTCGGTGTCGCCCTGGGCGACGATGTTGGCGCTGGCAGCCGGGGCGGTCGTGGTGAGCGTCAATGACCAGGGCAGCGCGATGTCACGGGCGATCTGCGGTTGCGCGTCCAGGTCGAGATAGTTGATGGTTGCCACAGCGCCTTCGGGGCCAAAGATCTGATAGGTCACTTGCTTGGGGTTGAACGGCTTGGTGTCGTTGGCCAGGCCGCTGCCGGGACGGGTGAGCTCGGTCTTTCCGAAGACACCGTGCAAGCGGAAGACGCCGAACGTGGCGATGGCGACCACAACCACGATGAGCAGCGGTATCCACGCCCGCCTCAGTGCCTTGACCATAGGATTTCCCGACGAAACTACGACGCCGGCACGGACAGCGCGGTGACTCCTTCGGCGCCGTTCGTGAGCGCGGCCGTCCGTCCCATCTCAACCCCGTTTTCTTGTATGTCGCGACAGCTTAGCTGACTTAACGTAAGAGATTAGCTCACTTAATTGATCGGACGATACCCCCCGGTAACGGCTGCAATCGATTCTCCCTCGGCCTTCGTGCCCGAGGTCACATCGCCGGCCAAGGTCCGCTGTGGTCACACTTGCCGAGAGCCGATTTCACCGTCGCGGCCAATTGTGCGGGATGGCTCTTGCGACGGTGTTTAGCTGCCCTACAATCTTGCCCATGAACGTTACGAGGCTTGCCATGGTCGCCGCTGCGGCCGTCGCGGCGCCGATTGTGCTGGCCGCGCCGTCGCACGCCGACCCCGACACCGATTTTGCCAATCAGTTGCACACGTTCGGGATCTACGGGCCTCGTGACTACAACGCGTGGATCGGCAAGATCACCTGCAAGCGTCTGGCCACCGGCCTGGACAAGGACGCCTACGCCTCGGCGAAGTTCCTGGTGACCAACCTGCCGCTGGGGACCAACCAGGGCCAGGCTCTGCAGTTCCTCGGCGCTGCGATCGGCACCTACTGCCCGGACCAGGTCGGCGTTCTGCAGAGGGCGTCCGCCGGCTAGCAGTCGCGCGATGGCAGGCCCCGTCGACCGGGTCGTCGCACAGGACGTGCCCGGCGCACCCGACGCGGTGCGCGCCCACTACGTCGATCTGAACAACGTCAAAGACGTGCACCCCCTGGTGGTATCGGTCGAAACGCTGTCGCACACGGTCACCGACGACGGCTACGTCCACGTCTATCGGGTTCGTGACCGCATCCCGCTCGGCATCGCGACCCTTCCGATCACCTACACGGCCCGACTCGAGGTGCCCGAGTCCGGTCCGGTTCGCACCGAGGCCCGCCAGTTCCCGGCCGTTCGGCTGGACTCGGTGGTGTCCTTCGATCCGATACCCATCGGCACCCGGCTGACCGAACGCATCCGGTTCACCGCGCCGTGGCCGCTGCTCGGTATCACCGTGCGGCAGGCAGTTGACGCCCACGAGGAGATGCTGGCCGGCATTCGCCGCCACTTCGAGGCCTCGGGTTAGCCCGCCGTCTTGCCGTTGTCGACGTTGTAGACCGCGCCGTGGATGGTCGTCGCATCGTCGCTCGCCAGGAACGCGATCACCTTCGCCACATCGGCGGGCGCCATCATCCCGCGGGGCGCGGCGATGCGCATGATCAGATCCCAGTCCGCATCCTCGGGGGTCTTGAACTCGGTCACCTGAGGGGTGAGCATGCCGCCCGGGCAGATGACGTTCACCCGCAGCTGTTCTTTGGTGTATTCGATCGCCAAGGCCTTCGTCATTCCGACCAGCCCGTGCTTGGCTGCGCAGTAGGCGGCTGAATACACCTCACCCTCGATGCCGGCGATCGAGGCGACGTTGACGATGTTGCCGCCCACCTCCAGCAGCTTCGGCAGCGCCGCGCGGGTCAGATAGAACGGGCCGTTCAGGTTGACGGCGAGGTCGTAATCCCAGTCCTCGTCGGTGACCGACGTGGTGCGCCGCATCTGGTGAAAGCCCGCCGCGTTCACCAGCACGTCGAGCCTGCCGAAGCGGTCGACGCACTGCGCCACCGCGTCCTGACAGGCCTGTGCGCTGGTGATGTCGACCGACGAATATGCGCCGCCGGGAACGGATTCGAACACCGTCGCCATCCGCTCGGCGTCGCGGGCGATGCCGAATACCGACGCTCCTCGCTCAGCGAATACCTGCGCCGTCGCGGCCCCGAGGCCCGACGACGCCCCGGTCACCAGAGCGACCTTCCCGTCCAGCTGTGTCATAACCCGACCCTTCGCTCAAGCGTGTACGTCGCGAAGTCCCTTCGCGTTGCGTAGTCCCGAGCAGTTGTAGCACCCAACGCAGCCAACGCAGTCGGTGCATCTCACACAGCCGACGCAGGCGGTGCAACCACGGCATGCCACGCAGGCCAGGCACGCCACGCAGGTGCGCAGCCGCACCGAGAAAACAGAGAGCACGCTGCCGGCGATGAGCGCGCTACCGGAGGTGGCCACCGAGCCGACAACGAGGGCGCTCCCTGCGGTGGCGATGGATCCGACGACGGCGGCGCTGCCCGCGGTCGCCATCGAGGCGTTGATCGCCGCACTGCCCACGGTGGCGATGGACCCGGCGACGACCGCGCTGCTGATGGTGCTGACCGAGCCGGCCACGGTGGCCGCCTCGGAGGGTTCTGTGACGGCAAGTGTTTTCACGCCGCGAGCATGTCAGCCCGCGCGCGGTCGTGCTGGCGGTACGGCCGCCAGCAGCGCCCGGGTGTACTCCTGCTCGGGCGCAGCGAGCAGGTCGGCGGCGGGTCGGTATTCGACGGTGGAGCCACCACGCAGCACCAGCACGTCGTGGCTCATCCGTTCCACGACCGCCAGGTCGTGAGAGATGAAAAGGTAGGTCAGGCCGAGGTCGCGCTGCAGGTCGGCGAGCAGATCCAGCACCCGGGACTGGACCGAGACGTCGAGGGATGCCGTCGCCTCGTCGAGGATGACCAGTTCCGGTTCGGCCGCGAGCGCCCGGGCGATACTGACCCGCTGCCGCTGGCCCCCGGATAGCTCATGCGGATAGCGCGACGCGAACTCTCCCGGTAGGCCGACCAGCTCCAGCAGTTCGGCCACCCGCTCGGCGCGGGCGTGTTTGCCGCGCCGAATGCCATGCACGGCAAGGGGTTCGGCGATCGCCGAGCCGATGCGGGCGCGTCCGTCGAGCGCCGCGAACGGGTCCTGCAGCACCAGGCTGATCCGGCGGCGGAGCGACTTCTCGTCGGTCCCGCGCACCCTGAGAATGTCTACTCCGTCCAGCGTCGCCGTGCCCGAGGTGGGGGTGACCAGTCCGGTCAACGCCCCGGCCACCGTCGACTTGCCGGACCCGGATTCGCCGACCAGGCCCAGGGTGGTGCCGCGCCGGATCTGGAACGAGACGTCCTCGACGGCCGTGATCTCGCCGAATCCCACGTGGAGTTTGTCGACGTCCAGCAGGACGGCGGCATCGGCGGGCGCCGGCGGCGGCCCACCGGCACCGATCACCGGTCGCGCGTCGAGCAGTTCACGGGTGTAGGCATGGCTTGGTGAGTCGAAGATGCCCAGGATCGGCGCCTGTTCCACCGACACCCCGTCCTGCAGCACCGCGACGGTATCGGCGACCTGCCCGACGAGGCCCAGATCGTGGCTGATCCATACCACCGCGGCGCCGAAATCGCGTTGCAAATCCTTGATCAGGGTGACGATCTGCGCCTGTGTAGTCACGTCCAGGGCGGTGGTTGGCTCGTCGGCGACCAGGAGTTCGGGGTCGCAGGCCAGCGCGATCGCCACCATGACTCGCTGCCGCTGACCGCCCGAGAGCTGATGCGGGTAACTGTCCAGGCGACGGTCCGCCTCGGGAAGCCCGACGGCTTCCAGCAGCTCGAGCGCACGCTGCCGGGCGCTGCGCCGGGTCAGGTTCTTGTGTGCTTGAAGGGATTCGGTGATCTGACGCTCCAGCGTCAGCAGCGGATTGAGTGACGTTCCGGGGTCCTGGAACACGAAGCCGATACGGCCGCCGTGCACGCTGCGCAGAACTCGAGGTTTCGCACCCACCAGCTGGGTCGCGTGCGAATCATCGCTGGCCGCAAGCTGACTCGAGCCGGTCGTAACCGCGCCCGGGGTGTCGAGCAAACCGGTGGCCGCCAGTGCGGTCATCGTTTTACCGGAGCCGGATTCGCCGACAATCCCCAACGTCTGCTCGGGCTCGACGTCGAATGAGATGCCCCGCACGATCTCCCGGCGGCCGAGTCGCACCCGCAGATCGCGCACACTGAGCACGGGAGTCATGAGCCCCGCCCGGCTTCGGTTGACGTGCGCTGCTTGGGATCCAGGACATCGCGGAGCCCGTCGCCCAGCAGGTTGAACGCCAGCACGATCACGAAGATCGCCGCGCCGGGGAACACCGCCACCCACCATGCCAGCGTGACGAACCCCTGCGAGTCGAAGATCATCCGGCCCAGGCATGGCTGCGGCGGTTGCAGTCCGAGCCCGAGAAACGACAGGGCAGCCTCGGAGAGGATCGCGAACGCCAGCGACAGCGACGTCTGCACGATCAGCGGCCCGGCGATGTTGGGAAGTATGTGGCGAGCCAGGATGTAGCGGTGCGGGCTGCCCATCGAACGTGACACCGCCACATACGGTTCGACTCGCACGCCCAGGGTGCTGGCCCGGGCAACCCGGGCGAAGATCGGCGTATAGACAACGCCGATGGCCAGCACGGTCGTGGTCAGCCCCGGACCGAGGACGGCGACGATGGCCAAGGCCAGCAACAGAACCGGGAACGCGAACATCACGTCGACGCATCTCATCAACACCGTGTCCGCCCAGCCGCCCCGGTAGCCGGCGAGCAAGCCGACACCCACGCCGACGACGAGAGCGAATGCGACGCTGACGACCGCGACCTCCAGTGACGCCCGGGTCGCGACCAGCACCCGGGAGGCGATGTCGCGGCCGAGTTCGTCGGTGCCGAACCAGTGTGCGCCGCCAGGAGCCTGCAGAGCATTCGGCACATCGACATCGTTGACACCCGACGGAGCAAGCCACGGTGCACCGAGTGCCGCGACCATGATGGCCAGCAGCAGTATCGCACTGACCAAGGCAACCGGATTGCCAAGCAGCAAGCGCCAATTCGATACTCTCATGACAGCCGGATCCGTGGATCGACCACCGCGTACAGCACGTCGACGATCAGGTTGATCAGCAGGAACAGCGCGGCGATCAGCAGCACCGCACCCTGGATCACCGGATAGTCGCGGGCGGCTACCGCGTTGAAGGTCAGCCGCCCCAACCCCGGCCACGCGAAGACCACCTCGACGACGATCACCCCGCCGAGGATGGTCGCCAGCTGGATACCGGTGATGGTCAGCACCGGAACCAGCGCGTTGCGCACGATGTGCCGTGACGTGATCACCATAGGTGCAAGTCCCTTGGACCGGGCGGTGCGCACGTAGCCGGCCTCGGCGACTTCCAGCACCGCGGACCGGACATATCGGGTCATGATCGCTCCGGCCACCAATCCGACCGTGAGGCCGGGCAATACGATGTGTCGCAGCCACCCGCCAGGGTCCTGCAACAGCGGCCGGTACCCGGATGTGGGCAACCAGCCCAGTGTCGAGGCGAATAGGCCGATCAGCAGGATCGCCATCCAGAAGTCTGGGATCGAGACACCGAATTGGCTTGCCACGCGGACGATTCCGTCACCTGGTCGGCCGCGGTGCAGAGCCGAATAGATGCCCGCGGGCAGCGCGATCAGGAGAGCGATCACGATGCCGACCAGCGCAAGGGACATTGTGGCGGGCAGCCGCTCGAGCAGTGTTGCGGTCACCGGTTCGCCGTTGCGGAAGCTGACCCCGAGATCACCTGTCAGCGCCGCGCCGGCGTAGGAGAAGAACTGTGCGACCAGCGGGCGATCGAGACCGCTGGCCGACCGCAGGGCTTGGTAGGCCTCCGGTGTGTACCGGGTGCCCAATGCGATGCGCACCGGGTCGCCGGGCACCAGGTGCAGCAGCGCGAACACCACGACAAGCACACCGAACATCACCACAGCCGAATACAGCAGCCGGCGCAGAAGGAACGCGATCACGCCGCACCACCTCTCGTCAGGTGGGCTGAGCGAAACCTCACGGCCCCGTCGCGTCGGGCGTCATATCCGGCCAGGCTGGTCGACCACGCCTGAATGACCGAGGGGTTGTAGAGGTAGATATAACTGGCCTTGTCGGCGATGATCGTCGCGGCCCGGGCGTACTCGTCGTGGCGACGCGCACGGTCGGTCTCCTCGCGCGCGGCGTCCAGCAGTCGGTCGACAACCGGGTCGGAGAATTTCTGCGCGTTGCTCGAGCCGCCGGTGTGGTGCTGGGCGTAGTAGAAGTCGTCGGGATCGATGTTGCCGAGCCACCCCATCATCAGCATGTCGAAGTGGCCGCTGTTCTGTTCGTCGAGCCAGGTCGCGAAGTCGACGGTGCGAATGCTGACGTCGATGCCTATCCCGGCAAGGTTGTCGGCGATGATCTGCGCCGCGGTGACCGTCTCCGGGTACTCGCTGGTCACCAGCATGTCCAACTTCTGGTTGCCGACCCCGGCCTGCCGGAGAAGATCGCGGGCGCGGCCCTCGTCGTGGCGGTAGCGGTCGTACGGGGTGTACCACGGGTTACCTTGGGGAATAGCAAGCTGATTCGCGGTCGCGGTCCCGTAGCTGGTGGCTTGCACGATCGACGCCCGGTCGATGCCGTAGGCGATGGCTTGCCGTACCCGTTCGTCATTCCACGGTGCGCGTGCCTCGTTGAGCGCCAGGTACCAGTAGTCGTTGGACGGGGTGACGGCCAGGTGGATCGAGTCGTCGCCCTTCAACTGCTCGACACGCTGCGGCGGAATGGCGTCGGTCCAGTCGATCTCACCGGCTTGGAGTGCCGATAACGCCGTCGACGGTTCGGAGATGAACCGGAACGTCACACCCGGAACTTTCGGGGCGCCTCCCCAGTAGCTTTTGTTCGCGGTCAGGGTGATCGAGTCGCCGCTCTTGCGTCCGGTGAAGGCGAACGGTCCGGTGCCCACCGGATGCGTTGCGATCTGGCCGCTTTCGACGTTGCGACGCTGCACGATCGCCATCCCTTTGAAGCCGCCGAGATTCGTCAGCAGGTTCGGGGTGGGGTGTCGTACGTCGATGACGACGGTCTGCGGATCCGGTGCGCGCACGTCGCGAACGGCGCTGAGTTTGTCGACGTTGGCGAGTTTCCCGTCGATGATCCGCCGGTAGGAGTAGACGACGTCGGTGGCACTGAACGGCGAGCCGTCGTGCCAGCTCACTCCCGGGCGGAGGTGAAAGGTCCAGGTGAGTTGGTCGGGGGAGACCTGCCAGGATTCCGCGAGCGCCGGTCGCATCTCGAGGTTCTCGTCGGGCTCGACGAGGGTGTCGAACACGTTCTCCAGCACCTCGAAGGAGAAGTACGCGGTGCTGCGCTGGGGGTCGAGCTGGTCTGGCTCGCCGGCGATCGCCGCGGTGATGTTGCCCGCCGACGCTCCGCCCAGATCAACCCGCGAACCCGTCGAACACGCCGCCAGCAGCCCGATCATTACGAGGGCAGCGGTCAGCACCGCTGGTCTTCTCATGATGGGTGCGAGTTTCCCGAACCATTGATGGGTAAACGCCGTCGCTGCGATAATCGACCGGGGTGGGGAACCGTAACCGGATTACCCCGGCCACCTGGACTTTCTCGCCGACGTGCGTGCCGGTCTGCCCGGGCGGGACCCGCCGCCGGAGACCCGGCAGGAAAATTACGCGTGCGTGACAAACGCCCGCGACCGCAGCGAGGAGCCCGTTACTCGCATTGAATGGAGGCCAGACCGAAGCCAGTTGATTGCATGTGCATCCGGCGGGGTATCGCTTGGGGGCTCGGCCGGGGCGAACCCAGCCCTCGGCGTGGAGAGGAGCGTTTGATGCGTACCGTCCCGGGCGCCACTGATCATGTCGTGGTCGTGGGTGCGGGCCTGTCAGGGCTGTCGGCTGCTATGCAATTGGCCGGTCGCGGGCGATCGGTCACCGTCGTCGAGCGTTACCGGTTCCCCGGCGGTCGGATGGGGCAGGCCGACATCGCCGGCTACCGCATCGACACCGGGCCGACCGTGCTGACGATGCCGGACATCATCGAGGACGCGTTCGCCGCCGTCGGTGCATCGATGACCGACCATCTGGACCTCGTGCAGGTCGCCCCCGCCTACCGGGCCACCTTCGCCGATGGCCGCTCGCTGGACGTGCACCCCGACGCCGCAGCGATGGCGGCCGCCATCGAGGAGTTCGCCGGCCCGGATCAGGCCGCCGGCTACCAACGCCTCCGTGCCTGGCTCACCGAGCTCTACCGGTTGGAGTTCGACGGCTTCATCGCGTCCAACTTCTCCTCCCCGCTGTCGCTGCTGACCCCGCAGTTGGCCCGGCTGGCCGCGATCGGCGGATTCCGCGGCTGGGAACGCATGGTCGGCCGGTTCATCACCGACGAGCGCGTCCAGCGGCTGTTCACCTTCCAGGCGCTCTACGCCGGTGTCCCGCCGCAGCAGGCGCTGGCCGCCTATGCGGTGATCGCGTACATGGATACCGTTGCGGGCGTGCACTTCCCGCGTGGTGGCATGCGTGCGGTTCCCGAGGCGATGGCCGCCGCGGCCGAAGCGGCCGGTGTGCAGTTCCGTTACGGGTCGACCGTGGACGCGCTCGAACGCAGCGGCTCACGAGTGACTGCGGTGCGTACCGGCGACGGTGAGCGGATCGCTTGTGACGCCGTGGTACTCACCACCGAGCTACCGCTGACCTATCAGCTTCTCGGCCGTAGACCGCGGCGTCCGATCAAGGTGCGGCCCGCGCCGTCCGCAGTCGTCGTGCACGTCGGAGTGCCTGCGGTCGGTGAGCGCCTGCTGCACCACAACATCAGCTTCGGGCATCAATGGTCTCGCACGTTCGACGAGATCATCCGGGATGGCGCTCTGATGAGCGACCCGTCGCTGCTGGTGACCAGGCCCACCGCGGGCGACCCGAGTCTCGCGCCGCCCGGTCGTGATCTGCTCTATGTTCTGGCCCCCGCGCCGAATCTCCAAGTGGGCAAGGTTGATTGGGCTTCGGCCGGGGACAGCTACGCGCGCCAGGTGGTGGCCACCGCCGCCGACCGGTTGATGCCCGGGCTCGCCGACGATGCCGAGATCCTGGACGTCGTCACCCCCGCCGACTGGGCCGCGCAGGGCATGGCCGCCGGCTCGCCGTTCGCGCTGGCACACACCTTCGCCCAGACCGGACCGTTCCGGCCGGCCAACATGGTCCGCGGCATCGACAACGCCGTGCTGGCCGGCGGGTCGACCGTGCCCGGTGTCGGCATCCCCACCGCGATGATCTCCGGGCGGCTGGCCGCCGACCGCGTCACCGGGGCCGTCGACGACCCGTCCGCCAAACGCACCATCGTCGGGTCGGGAAGCAGGTAGCGATGATCCACACCGAGTTGCATGCCGCGGGCATCGACGATTCGCGACTGGTCGAGTCCTACCGCTACTGCCGGCGCCTCAACGCCCAGCACGGCCGGACCTACTTCCTGGCCACCCGGCTGCTGGCCCCGTCGCAGCGCCCGCCGGTGCACGCCCTCTACGGGTTCGCCCGCTATGCCGACGACATCCTCGACGACATGGACGTCGACGCCAGCACCGCCGACCGTGAGCGGCGCCTCGACGAGCTGTCGGACAAGTTCTTCAGCGGTGACGAGACGGAGCCGGTGCTGGCCGCGGTGCTGCACACCGCCCGGACCTATCAGATTCCGCGCGATCTGTTCGACGACTTCCTGACCTCGATGCGGATGGATCTCACCGTCACCGACTATCCGGATCGTGCCGCGCTGAACCACTACATGCGTGGCTCTGCGGCGGTGATCGGTCTGCAGATGCTGCCCATCCTCGGCACCGTCGGGCCTGCCGAGGAAGCTGCGCCGTACGCCGAGGCGCTGGGCAATGCCTTCCAGCTGACCAACTTTCTGCGCGACGTCGACGAGGACCTCGCGCGCGACCGCATCTATCTACCCGCAGACGAGCTCGCCGCCTTCGGCGTGGACCGCGACGTGCTGACCTGGTGCCACCAGAACCGCCGCACCGATCCGAAGGTGCGTCGCGCGTTGGCCGCCCAGCACGACATCGCCCGCGGTGTGTACCGGCAGGCGCGCAAGGGGATCGCCCTGCTCGCCCCGCAGTCGAGGCCGTGCGTGACGACCGCGTTCACGTTGTACTCCGAGATCCTCGATCGCATCGAAGCCATCGACTTCGCGGTGTTCAGCCGACGGGCCTCGGTGTCCATCGGACGACGCCTGCAGGTGTTCGCGTCCGGATTGGTCCGGGCCCACCATGCCCGCGGCGCCGCCTGATGGATGGCAGTACCTGCTCCCGTGGGACATCTCGATGAAAGACGTCGTGTGGGGTTGGGCGATGGTCGCCGTTGTGCTGTTGTTGTGGGTACAGCAGCGGCCCCTTAGCGATGATCCAGGAGATCTGTCATGACCGTAACCAACCGCGGCCTGGATCGCGCCGAGGTGCCCGGCGCCTTCGACATCGGCGCGCACGCCTACGACAAGCTGGTCGGCGCCAATCCGGGATACCACGACCACCTGCGGATCTCCGCGCGACGGATGCGGATTCCGGGCGGCGGGCGCGGCTTGCGGTTGCTGGACGCCGGCTGCGGCACGGGTGCCTCGACGGCCGCACTGCTGGACGCTGCCCCGCATGCCGAGATCGTCGCCGTCGACGCCTCGGCGGGCATGCTCGCCGAGGCGAGTGCGAAGTCGTGGCCGGATTCGGTCCGCTTTGTGCACAGCCCGATCGAGAGGATCGCCGACGCCGGCGTCGAAGGTCCCTTCGACGGCATCCTCGCGGCATACCTGTTGCGCAACCTTGCCGATCCGGACGCGCAGTTACGGACCTTCCGGGAGATGCTGCGACCCGGCGGAACACTGGCCGTGCACGAGTATTCGGTGCGTGATTCCCGCGCCGCCTCCGCCATCTGGAACGCGGTGTGCTGGGGCATCATCATCCCGTCCGGCTGGCGGCAGACCCGCAATGCCACCCTGTATCGGCACCTGTGGCGCAGCGTGAACACGTTCGACGGCGCGGCCGCCTTCCAGCGCCGCTTGACGGCAGCGGGTTTCGCCGGCGTGCACAGCGAGACGATGCCCGGCTGGCAGCGTGATATCGTGCACACCTTCCTGGCGGACGCTCCGCGATGATCGACCCTCGTCGCGTCGCCCACCCGGCAATCGCCGGTGTGCCGCACGCCCACGCGCTGCCCGCCACACCTCACGTCGTCGTGGTCGGTGGTGGAATCGCCGGCCTGTCGGCGGCCACCGGGCTGGCCGAACGCGGTGTCTCCGTTGACCTTCTGGAGTCGCAGCACTACCTGGGCGGGCGGGTCGGCGGCTGGACCGAGCAGCTGCCCGACGGCTCCCAGGTGGCGAACAACCGCGGCTTCCACGCGTTCTTCCGGCAGTACTACAACCTGCGATGGTTGTTGCGCCGAACCGATCCGGAGCTCGAGCGGCTGCAAGCGGTCGAAGACTATCCGCTGGTCGACGGCGAAGGCCGGCGCGATACCTTCCGCGGCCTGCCGAAGGCCCCGCCGTGGAACGCACTGGCCTTCGCGCTGCGCAGCCCCACTTTCCGGATGCGGGACCTGATGCGGCTCAACGCCGTTGCCGCGGCCCCGCTGGCCGCGGTGTCCGTACCGGACATCTATGAACAGCTCGACGGACTCGACGCGGGCACCTTCCTGACCGACATCAACTTTCCCGTCGCCGCCCGCCACCTCGCCTTCGAGGTGTTCGCCCGCAGCTTTTTCGCCAGGCCGGAGCGGCTCTCGGCGGCCGAACTGGCGACGATGTTCCACATCTACTTCCTGGGCTCCAGTGAGGGATTGGTCTTCGACGTCGCCGCGTCGAATTTCGACACCGCGCTGTGGGCACCGTTGGGCCGGTATCTGATCGAACACGGTGTTCGGGTACGTCGGGGAGTGGCGGTGGAATCGGTGACCCGCGGCAGCGCCAAGGCGCTGCAGGTACGCGATTCCACCGGCGCGACGACCGACGCCGACGGCGTGGTGCTGGCCACCGACGTCGCTGCCCTGCAACGAATCGTGGCCGCCTCGCCGGGCCTCGGCGACGAGGGCTGGCGTCACAACGTGGCACAGATGCAGACCGCGCCGCCGTTCATGGTGCAGCGACTCTGGCTGGACCGTCCGGTGAACTCCGACCGGCCGGCCTTCCTGGGTACCGGCGGTCTCGACCCTGTCGACAACATCAGCGTGGTCAGCAGCTACGAAAGTCAGGCCGCCGAATGGGCTCGCGCACATCATGGTTCGGTCGTGGAAGTGCATTCGTACTCGGTGGGTGAGGAGCCTGACGTCGACGGCCTCCGTGAGCGCATGCTGGCCCGGCTGCACCAGCTCTACCCGGAGACCGCGGCGGCCGGCATCGTCAAGGAGACACTGCTGGTCCGCGACGACTGCCCGTTGTTCTCCCCGGGTTCCTTCGCCAACCGGCCGACGGTCAACACCCCGGTCCCCGGCCTGACGCTGGCCGGCGACGGCATTCGCATCGATCTGCCGGTCGCGCTGATGGAGCGTGCCGCCACCACCGGATGGACGGCCGCCAACCAACTGCTGGCCGGCTGGGGGATCTCCGGGCACACCCTGCACACCGTGCCGGTGCACGGACGCTCTCCGCTACTTCGGCGGCTGGCCGGCCGGGAAAGGCGCGCGTCATGAGCTTCCGGTCGCGGATGAAATCGATTCCGCTGCACGTCATCCCGAAAGCGAACTGGGCGGGGCAGCGACCCACCTATCAGGACGCCCAGCCGGCGCTGATCGCCGCCGCGCTGCGCCGCGCCGAGGGCCGGCCCAGCGGCAACTGGTATGTCTTCGGCGCCAGCACCGACATTCGGGCCAACCGACCGTTCGGTACCCGAGTCGGTGGACTCGACATCGTGGCGTGGCGGGATCAGCAGCGCCGCTTGCACGTCGGGCCGGCAGCCTGCCCCCACCTGGGCGCCGACCTTGCGACCGGAAAAGTGGAGTGTGGCGGCCTGATCTGCCCATGGCACGGACTGCGGCTCGAGGGTGGCCGCGAATTCGGCTGGAAGCCGCTGCCCGCCTACGACGACGGAGTCCTGGTCTGGGTCCGGCTGGACCGGGTGGGCGGCGAAGCGCCGCTCGACGCCCCGGTGATCCCGGTCCGTCCCCGCGGGCCGCGGCTGGCCGCGGTCACCCGCCTGGACGGCGTGTGCGAACCGTCGGACATCATCGCCAACCGGCTCGACCCCTGGCACGGCGCCTGGTTCCATCCGTACTCGTTCACTCAATTGGAGGTGCTGAGCGCCCCGGCGGTCGACGCCGACGAGGACGCCGACCGATTCCTGGTGGCCGTGACATTCCGGATGGGACGTCTCGGTGTCCCGGTGATCGCGGAATTCACCGCCCCGGAGCCGCGCACCATCGTCATGCGGATCGTGGACGGCGAGGGTACGGGCAGCGTCGTCGAAACCCACGCAACACCGATGGGGCCGGGGCGCGACGGGCGCCCACGCACAGCGGTGATCGAAGCCGTTGTCGCACAATCTGATCGCACCGGATTCCATCACTCGCTGCGCGTGGCACCGCTCATCACCCCGTTCATGCGCCTGGCGGCCACCCGGCTGTGGCGTGACGACCTCGCCTATGCCGAGCGGCTCTACGCCCTGCGCGACAACACCTCCGGCTAGGCAGGCGTCAGGATCGTCTTGCCGGGCAGCCGGCCGGCGTCGGCGTCGGCGTGCACCGCGGCGATCTCGGCCAATGGTCGGCGATCGGCGACGTCGATCGTCAGTTGTCCGGCATCGACGCGGCCGACCAGATCGGCGAGTTGGGCGGCGTCGCTGCGGACGAACACCCGTTGGCTGCGCAACCCACGCCGCGGAGTCTCCGGCCCCGAGGTCATGGTGCCGACGTAATGCCCGCCGCCGGCCACCAGGCCCGCCAGTGCCTCGGTCTCCTCGACCGTCGTGCCGATCAGATTGAGCACCACGTCGAACGGCGCTCCGTCGGCGACCGGGGTGGCCGTGTAGTCGAGGTAGCCGATCAGATGGTCGGCTCCATAGCCGCGGAGCCGTTCGGCTGCAGCCACTTTCGCGGTCGCGGTGACCACGGCACCGGCCTGCTTGGCGAGCTGGACCGCGTAGCCGCCGACCGCTCCGCCCGCGCCGTTGATCAGGATCGTCTGCCCGGCCGTCATGCCGGCCACCTCGAACAAGGCCTGCCAGGCGGTGAGAGCGACGGTCGGCAGGGCGGCGGCATCGGCCAGCGGCACCGACTCCGGCGCGGCGGCCAGTGCCTCGGCCGGGGCGACCACGTACTCGGCGGCCGCGCCGCGGGCAATCATGGGCAGCAAGCCCACGACTGCGTCGCCGACCTGCCACCCGCTGACCCCGGCGCCGAGTTCGGCGATCGTGCCCGCCACGTCGATACCCGGCACGTGCGGGAAGGTGATCGGAAAGACGTCCGACAGGTAGCCGCCGCGGATCCCGGCATCGACCGGGTTGAACGAGGTCCCGGCGACCCTCACCAGGACCTCGCCGGGGCCGGGTGCCGGCCGCTCGATGTCCCCGTACTGCAGAACGTCGCTGTCGCCGTACCGGTGGTAAAACGCTGCCTTCATGGTGGTCTCCTCGGTTAGTTGCTTCGAACTCGAAGCAGTTACACATGCGGTAACTTGCTTCGAGTTCGAAACATTCCCGGTAGGATCGGTCAATGGCCGAGGCGCTCCACCCGTCGCAGATGCGCACCTACTTCGCGCTCACCGAAGCGGCGAGCCTGCTGCAGTACGCCGTGCAGCAGCAGCTACAGGCCGAGGGCGGATTGAGCTACGTCCAGTTCGAGATCCTGGCCAAGCTCGTCGACGCCGGCCGGCCGCTGACGATGACCGAACTGGCCGACGGCGTGGTTTACAGCCGCAGCGGGCTGACTCATCAGGCCGGAGTTCTCGAGGCCGACGGGCTGATCACCCGTGCGCCCAGCACCGTCGATCAGCGCGCGACCGTCGTGACGATCACCAAGGCGGGCCGCCGCCGACTCGACAAGGTCCTTCCCGGCCACATCGACGTCGTGCGCGGACTGCTGTTCGACACCCTGTCGGCGCAGGACGTCCGCACCCTGGGCAACCTCATGACGCGCGTCCGCGACCACATGCGGGAGCAGCCGCCCCGGTCCGCCGCGCCGCGCAAGAGCCGCGGGTCCGCGCACTGAGACAACGGCCCTGACGCCGGCGACAACCGGGCTAGCCTCCGTGCATGGCCAAGCGTGTGGTGATCTGGGGTACGGGTTTCGTCGGCCGGATGGTCATTCCTGAAGTGCTGGAGCATCCCGACTTCGAACTGGTCGGCGTGGGCGTCAGCAACCCGGCCAAGGTGGGTGTCGACGTGGGGGAGATCTGCGGCATCCCCCCCGTGGGCATCGCGGCCACCGACGACGTCGACGCGCTGATCGCACTCAAGCCGGACGCGCTGGTGCATTACGGCCCGACCGCGGCGCAGGCCGATGCCAACATCGACCTGATCGGCCGCTTCCTGCAGGCCGGCATCGACGTCTGCTCGACCGCGATGACGCCGTGGGTGTGGCCGAAGATGCACCTCAATCCGCCCAACTGGATCGACCCCATCACCCGGGCGTGCGAAGAGGGCCAGTCGTCATGCTTCACCACGGGCATCGACCCCGGCTTCGCCAACGATCTGTTCCCGATGACGCTGATGGGCCTGACCTCCCAGATCACGTTGGTCCGCGCCTCCGAGTTGCTGGACTACACCAACTACGAGGGCGACTACGAGTTCGAGATGGGCATCGGCCGCGAACCGGAGTTCACGCCGCTGCTGCAGAACTCCGACATCCTGGTGTTCGCCTGGGGCGCGACGGTGCCGATGATCGCCTACGCCGCCGGCATCGAGCTCGACGAGATCACCACCACCTGGGACAAGTGGGTCACCCCCACCGAGCGCAAGACCGTCAAGGGCGTCATCCCGGCCGGCCACGTCGCGGCGGTCCGCTTCACGATCAACGGCGTCTACAAGGGCGAGACCCGCATCCAACTCGAGCACGTCAACCGCATCGGTCAGGATGCCGCCCCGGATTGGCCGTCGGGCACCCAGGACGACGTCTACCGCGTCGACATCCAGGGCACTCCCAGCATCTTCCAGGAGACTGCGTTCAGGTTCACCGACGGTTCCGGGCGCGACGCTGCGACCGCGGGCTGCCTGTCCACCGGGCTGCGCGCGCTCAACGCCGTACCGGCCGTCAATGACCTGCCCCCGGGCTGGGTCACCCCGCTGGACCTGCCCCTGATTCCGGGCCGCGGCACTATTCGCTGAGTAACGTCCGGCGGCTTCGGATCGACATCTTTGGTGAATCCGAAGACTGGGGCTACCCGCCTGCTCACGTTGCAGGCTGGTGCCCGGATTGGACGACATGACAGACCCAACACGGCCGGCGGTCGGACTGTCGGTCGGCGCCACCACACTGGCCGCTGTCACCCCGGATAACGCCGTCACCGGTCCTGCCGTTGTGACGCTGCCCAATGGCGCCGTGATCACCGACTTCGTCGACCGCGTCGGCGACCCGGTCGGGATCGTGGCGCCCGACGGCTCGATGCATCATGCAGAGACTTTGCTGGCCGATGCGCTGAGGTCGCTGGCTTACGCCGCCACGAGTGGCCGACCGCTGCCGCCGACCGCCGCGATCACGTACCCCGCGCACTGGCGGCCGGCCGCCGTGGACGGGCTGCGGCGCGCGATCCGGCAGGTTCCCGAGTGGTCGGGCGAGGAGCCGCTGTTCATCCCCGACACCACTGCCGCGCTGACCGCGCTGGCCGCCAATCCCGGGCTGCCGACCCGCGGTGTGATCGCGCTGTGCGATTTCGGCGGCACCGGCACGTCGATCACCCTCATCGACGGCGCCACCTCTGCACCGATCGCCCCGACCGTGCGGCACCTCGACTTCTCCGGCGACCTGATCGACCAGGGCCTGCTGGCGCACGTGATCGCGGAACTGTCGGTAGGCGGAACGCTCGACGTGACCGGCACATCGGCGATCGGATCGCTGACCAGGCTGCGGGCCCAGTGCCGAGCGGCGAAGGAGCGGTTGTCGACCGTCACGGTCACCGCGCTGCCCGCGGAGCTGCCCAACTTCCGCGGCGACGTCCGGCTCACCCGCACCGAGCTCGACGGAGCGATGGGCCACGCGCTGAACGACTTCGTCGCGGTCGTGCAAGATACCCTGGCCCGGAACGGGGTGCGGCCGAGCCACCTGGCCGCGGTGGCCTCGACCGGCGGCGGCGCGGCGATCCCGGTGATCACCACGACCCTGTCCGAGCATCTGCGTGTTCCGGTGATCACCACTGCCCGCCCCTCCCTCACCGGCGCCATCGGCGGAGCGCTGCGGGCCGCCCGCGGGCCGGCCGACGACAGCGCCACGGCGTTGGCCCCGGCGGCCCCGTTCGTCCCGGTGGCGCCGTTCGAACCGGCGCCCGGCCCGGCCACCGGTGCCGCGCTGGCCTGGTCGCAGGCGCCCGACGTGCCGGACCTCGAGTCGGCGGTGGATCCGCTTCCGGTGGCTGCCGCCCGCCCGCTACTGGATTTCGAGCCGGACCAAGAGCCGGAGGGGGCCGCTGCCGCCGCGCCCGCGTGGTACCGGCGACCGATGCCGGTGGTCGCCGCCGCACTGCTGGTGATCCTGATGGCCGGTGCGGGAACGGCGGTCGCGCTGAGCGCCGACAGCAGTCCCGACCCGGTGACCCCCACCCCGAGCGTTACCACCACTCCGCAAGCCGCGCCCGCCCCGGCCGCGCCGACCGGCGAGCCGTCGTCGGCGCCGGTGCAGAACCAGGCGGTGCAGCAGGCGCCTGCGCCACAGACGGCGGTGCAGCAGGCACCCGCACCGGTGACCGTGGTGCAACAGGCGCCAACACCGCCGCCGGTCACCACCGAGGCGCCCCCACCGCCGCCTGTCACCGAGACGCAGACGACCACGGTCGTCACCACCGAGGTGTCCACGCCACCGCCGGTGACGCAGACCGAGACGCAGACGGTCCCGCCCCCGACGCAGCAGCCTCAACAGCCGCCGCGGTTCATCCCGACCATTCCGCCGATCCCGACGATTCCCGGTCTGCCGCAGATATTCGTGCAGCCGCCGGCCTAGGCGGTGCGACGCCGCTTCTCCAGCACGACAAGCCCCAGCGGGATGGACATCCGCGCCGGTGCCGCCGCCAGCTGAGCGGCCAGGGCGGCGTGAAGTTGGTCGACGAATTCGCGCCGGCGCGTGCTGCGCCGGTCGCGACCCGCCCCCGCCTCGGCGTCCACTGCGGCGGCGAGTGTCGGAAACATCGAACCGCGAAGGAAGTCAGCCCAATTCGCGCCGAGGGCGTCGGCGTCCTTGTCGCTCTGGAACTGCGACCAGAATCGGTCCTCGCCGTCGAACAGTTCCACGTCCTCGATCGAGAGACCCTCGAATCGCCCGGACGGGTGAAACGGCGCCCGAAAGTCCTTCTCGTCGCGGCCCGTCGACGGGATCGACATCCGACGCATTTCCTCGGCCGTGATCAGGCCATCGCGGACGAACTGGTGCAGGGCCGTCATGATGGCCTCGAAGGCGGCTTCGAATCCGGACGTGCCATCCGGCTTGAGGCCGACGGTCAGCACCAGCAGCCGACCCCCTGGCGCCAGCTCCCGACCGCGGAAGGCGACGAAGTCGCGCCAGTCCTCCGCGGCTTGGCGGGCGTATGCGCGGCGGGCTTCCCCGTCGGCGCTGTAGGAGATCTCGACGTGATCGGGGATGGGCATCGGCACCCGGCGCAGCCACTGGACCGCCCAGGAACTCCAGCCCAGCGCGATGCTGTCCGACGGCAGGATCTGGCTGTAGAACGAGCGGCCCACCACCGAGGCGTAGGTGGCCGAGTCCTTTTTCAGATAGCTGTCCTGATCGTCGGCCAGCGTGCTGAACAACGTGGTGAAGTCGTTTCCGGGCACGTCGGTGTGAGCCACCAGGATGGCGTGGTCGGAGCGGGTGCGCTTGCGGATGACGGTGATGGCCGCGCCGATCGGAAGCAGCGAGTTGTACCCCGTTGCCGCGCCGTAGTCGACGATCGCGATGGGCTGCGGTGCCCGGGGAATCGCGACGATGCGCGCGGCTTCTTCGAAACGTGCTGTCGCGGTGCGTAATCCGGCTGCCTGCAGGCGTGACGACTCGGTATAGGTGTGGCTGCCCATCGGCTGAGGGCGCACCACGATGCTCGATTCGCGCACGTCAGTTCCTGCGGCGGCGGTGCAACAGCAACCCGACCAGCAGACCCACGACCGCCATCGCGGTCAGCAGCAGCCACATCGGCGATTCGACGGTGATCCACAGGACGTGCACCCGTTGGCGGTCGCGATTCTGGGTGATGAAGACTGCCGCCAGGACCACCAGGATGATGGCCAGCCAGTAGCGCAGAGCGAACCGCCGCACCGCACCTCCGGTGGGCTTATCGTCGTCCTCCCTGGACATCGCAACCTCCCCGTTGGGTCAGAGGCTTGACGTTAGTCGCTGGCCGCGGATTCGGCGGAGAAGTCCGGCCGCGGCGCTTGCGGCGTGACACACTTTCCGCCATGGCCGGCACCAAGACTGTGTCCCGCATCCTGATGGCCTCGGGGATCCTGATGATGGTGGTGGGCGCCGTCGGCTTCTTCGTCGTGATGATGCTCAACGCTTTCGTGCTCGACGAATTCGATGCCTATGGTGAGGTGCCCGTCCCGGGATCGGGTGAGGTGCAGCTGCCGGCCGGGCAGGCGCAGATCAGCTTTCACACCTCGGTGACCGGTTCGCCGTCGAGCGGATTCCCGCTGCCCACCTTGCGGCTGAACATCGTGCCGCCGGACGGTGTTGCCGACCCGGTGCTGACCGAAGATCACGGCACCTTGACGACGGTCAACAGCGACACCCACATCCGGATCTGGACGGCCGAGATTCCCGCCGCAGGCACCTACCGGATCCGCACCGAGGGCCAGGTGAACGGCTACATCAACCCGCGACTGGCCTTCGGCAAGGAAAGCGGCTCCGGCTACCTGCCGTGGGTCTTTGCCGGCGTGTTCGGGCTGGGCCTGGTGGATCTGATCGTGTCGCTGGTCCTGCGTCGACGCCGGGTCACCGACCCGCCGTTCGCCTTCGTCGCCGACGCGCCGCCGCAGCCCTTCAATGCGACCGTTACCTACCCTCCGTCAGACCAGGGGGTGCGCCTCGAGCAGCTGAAAACGCTCGCGGCACTGCGGGATTCCGGTGCGCTGACTCAAGCTGAGTTTGACGCAGAGAAGCGCCGGATTCTCGGCGAGTAGGCTCGGACGCCGTGAAGGCTGTCAGCTGCGTGCACGGAAACTTGTCGGTGGTCGATCTGCCCGCACCCGAACCGGCCCACGGCCAACTGGTGCTCGATGTCGCCAGCTGTGGCATCTGCGGATCGGACCTGCACGCCAAGGGCGATGCCGACGAGGTGAGTCGCACTACGGCGGAGATGGGCTACCACCACTTCATGCGCAGCGATACCCCGGTGGTGATGGGCCACGAGTTCGCCGGGGAGGTCGCCGAGCGCGGGCGTAAGACGCCGAAGGCGTTCAAAATCGGAACGCGCGTGGTGTCCTTCCCGCTGGTCCGCGCCCACGGCGGCGTGCACCTGACCGGGCTGTCCCCGCTCGCGCCCGGCGGATACGCCGAGCAGGTTCTGGTGCAGGCGGCGATGACGTTCGCGGTGCCCAACGGGCTGTCCCTGGACATCGCGTCGCTGACCGAGCCGATGGCGGTCGCACTGCACGCGGTTCGGCGAAGCGAGATCACAAAGCGCGACACCGCTATCGTGATCGGTTGCGGGCCAGTCGGTTTGGGCATCATCTGCCAGCTCAAGACGTTGGGGGTGAGCACCATCGTCGCCAGCGACTTCTCGGCAGGCCGCCGGGAGCTGGCCGCCCGCTGCGGTGCGCACATTGTGGTCGACCCGAAGGTGGACTCGCCTTACGAGCAGGCCGGATCGGCGGGCCTGACCGATGCCACGGCGCTCTACGAGATGGGTATGAGCGCCATGGAGAAGCTGCGGAAGCTACCGGGCTGGCAGCACGTCTACCGCGTTGCCGACGTATTGGGCGCTGCCACGCCCAAGCGGCCGGTGATCTTTGAATGCGTTGGTGTGCCCGGCGTGCTCGACGGGATCGTCGGCGCGGCCCCGCTGAACTCGCGGGTGGTCGTGGCCGGGGTGTGCATGGGCACCGACCAGCTGCGGCCGTCCATGGCCAACGCCAAAGAGATCGACCTGCGATTCGTATTCGCCTACACGCCATTGGAATTCCGCGACACCCTGCACATGCTGGCCGACGGCAAACTCGACGCGTCTGCTTTGGTCACCGGCAAGGTCGGGCTCGGGGGTGTCGCGGCGGCCTTCGATGCGCTGAGCGACCCGGAGGTACACGCGAAGATCCTCGTCGATCCCCGCAGCACCGCTACGGTGCCCTAAGACCCGTTCTTGACCCAGTCGTCGTAGTTCACCAGTTCGTCGCCGATCCGCGTGGTGTCGCCGTGGCCGGTGTAGACCACGGTGTCGGCGGGCAGCTTGCCGAGCTTGTCCTTGATCGACCCCAGGATGGTCGGGAAGTCGGAGAACGAGCGACCGGTCGCGCCGGGACCGCCCTGGAAGAGGGTGTCGCCGGAGAACACCGCGCCCAGGGCCGGGGCGTAGAGGCAGGTGGAGCCGGGGGAGTGTCCCGGGGTCGCGATCGCGTGCAGCTCGATGCCGTCGGCCTTGAGTACCTGGCCGTCCGCTAAGGTGCCGAACTGCTTGTCGCCGTGCGTCATCCGCCACAGCATGTCGTCGGCCGGATTCAGCAGAATCGGCGCGTCGAGGTCGGCCGACAGTTGCGGCGCGACGGTGATGTGATCGTTGTGGCCGTGAGTGCACACCACCGCGACGACGTGGCGGTTGCCGACGGCGTCTTCGATGGCCTTGGCGTTGTGGGCGGCGTCGATGACGATGACCTCGGAGGAGTCACCGACGATCCAGATGTTGTTGTCGACTTCCCAACTGCCGCCGTCGAGTTCGAAGCTGCCGTGGGTGACCACCCGCTCGATGCCGCTCACAGGATCACCACCGAACGCAGGACTTCGCCGGCGTGCATTTTGTGGAAGGCGTCTTCGATGGCATCGAGGCCGATGCGTTCGGACACGAATTTGTCCAGCGGCAGGCGGCCCTCGCGGTAGAGGCTGATCAGGGTGGGGAAGTCCCGTTCGGGCAGGCAGTCGCCGTACCAGGACGACTTGAGCGATCCGCCCCGGGAGAAGAAGTCCACCAGGGGCATGTCGAGGCGCATATCCGGGGTCGGAACACCCACCAACACAACGGTTCCCGCGAGATCGCGGGCGTAGAAGGCCTGCTTCCAGGTTTCCGGGCGCCCGACGGCGTCGATGACCACGTCGGCGCCGAAGCCGTCGGTCAGGTCCTGGATGGTCTCGACCGGGTCGAGATCCTTGGCGTTGATGGTGTGGGTGGCGCCGAACTCGCGCGCCCACTCCAGCTTCTTGTTGTCGGTGTCGACGGCGATGATCTTCTTCGCGCCGACCAGAGCGGCGCCTGCGATCGCGGCATCACCGACACCGCCGCACCCGATGACCGCGACGGTGTCGTCGCGGCCGACGTTGCCGGTGTTGACCGCCGCGCCGAGTCCGGCCATCACGCCGCAGCCGAGCAGGCCCGCCACGGCGGGGTCGGCCTCGGGATCGACTTTGGTGCACTGTCCTTCGTGGACCAGCGTTTTGTCGGCGAAGGCGCCGATACCGAGCGCGGGGGTCAGTTCGGTGCCGTCGGTCAGCGTCATCTTCTGGGCGGCGTTGTGGGTGTTGAAGCAGTACCAGGGGCGGCCGCGCTTGCAGGCGCGGCACTGCCCGCACACCGCGCGCCAGTTCAGGATCACGAAGTCGCCGGGCTCGACGTTGGTCACTCCGGCGCCGACCGACTCCACGGTGCCGGCGGCCTCATGGCCGAGCAGGAACGGGTACTCGTCGTTGATCCCGCCTTCGCGGTAGGTCAGATCGGTGTGGCAGACGCCGCAGGCGATGACATCGACGACCACCTCGCCGGGACCCGGGTCGGGGATCACGATGTCCACCAACTCGACGGGCTGCTTCTTCGACCGGGAGATCACCCCGCGCACTGTCTGACTCATGGGCCAAACACTAGCGCGGCGGATGCCGAATGTGCCGTGCGTGTCCCGTTGGGGAGCTACGGTGAAGGCTTGTTCACCGCGATCCGTCAAACCCGGTCCGACCTGCTGGTCACCGCCCGCGCCGCGTACCGCGGCGGCGATTTCGAGACCAGTTATGCGAGCTTTTCCCGGGCCGGTGCGGTCGGCCCGCTGACCCTGGACGATCTCGATGCGATGGCGACGTCGGCGGGGCGGCTCGGGCACGGCCGCGAGGCGATGCGGATGGGCGAACTCGTCTTCCTGCGGCTTGTGCGGACCGACCCTAATGCGGCGGCGGGCAAGGCGGTCGAGCTCGGCTCGGCGTGGTTGTCGAACGGTGAGGTGGCCGTCGGTGAGGCATGGATCCGCCGGGCACGCGGACTGCTCGCCGATGCGTCGCAGGTTGCCGTGTCTGCCCGGCTGGCCCATCTGGAAGCCGTGCTGACGGCGCTCGGTGACGATGCCGATCTTGCCGCGGAACGGTCGGCGGTCCTGCGGGAGATGGCACTGGAGCCCGGGACGTCGGTCATGGGGCAGGCGTACCACCGGCTCGGTGATATCCGGCGCCGCCGTGGTGACGTGGATGGGGCGTTCGCGGCGTACGCCCGAGCGCTCGAATCCGGCGTCGTGCCCCAGCCGGGAGAAGCGCTATTGCGCTGTGCGCTGGGGGATGTGGACACCGCGAGAGCCCAGGTGCGGGCGGCGATCGCGACGTCGGACTCGCGGGAGCTGCCGCGGCTGCTGCGCGGAGGCGTCGAAATTGCTTTGGCTGCAGGCGAAGTGGATGAGGCTGAGGGTTACCTGCGTGAGCTGGAGTCTGCTTACGGCGACGACACGGTGTTGCGGGGGGCGGTGCTGGTGCGCCGTGGCCGGTATCGCGAGGCACTGACCGTGTTGCGGGCGGCGCTGCGAGAGCCGCGGTTGCGGCAGTCGGCGGCCGCACGGGCCGAGGTCCACGCGTGGATCGAGCGGGCCTACGCCGGTCTGTTGACCGCATCCGCGTAGCCTGCTCGGGATGGCCACGCCACTCGACTCGATTGCTGACTGGCCGGTTTCGGCCGCCTCCGCCGCGGTGGTCGGGGCGACCGGGGTGCTGGCCGAGTACGGCGACGTCACGCACCAATTCCGGCTCGCGTCTGTGACCAAGCTGCTCGCGGCGCGCGCTGCGCAGGTGGCGATCGAAGAGGGTGTGGTGGAGCTGGACACCCCGGCGGGCCCACCCGGCAGCACGGTGCGGCATCTGCTGTCGCACGCCTCGGGGCTGGCGATGCATTCCGCGGAGGTGATGGCAGAGCCCGGCAAACGCCGGGTCTACTCGAACTACGGCTTCCAGGTGCTGGCCGAGACGATCGAACGGAACTCGGAGATCGAGTTCGGCCGGTATCTGGCCGAGGCTGTCTTCGAACCGCTCGGCATGGCGGGGTCGCGACTGGAGGGCGGCGCGGAGGCGGCCGGCTACGGCGGGGTGTCGACGGTGGCCGACCTGGAGGCGTTCGCGGCGGATCTACTGGCTCCGAAGACAGTGTCGGCGCAGCTGCACGAGCAGGCGATCAGCGTGCAGTTTCCGGGTCTGACGGGGGTGTTGCCCGGGTTCGGGGTGCAGCGGCCCAACGACTGGGGGCTGGGTTTCGAGATTCGGGACGACAAGTCACCGCATTGGACCGGCTTCGCGAACTCACCGCGGACGTTCGGTCACTTCGGCCAGACCGGCACCTTCATCTGGGTGGAGCCGGAGCTGGCGTTGTCGCTGGTAGTGCTCACGGATCGGGATTTCGATGAGTGGGCCAAACCGGTCTGGCGGGCGATCTCTGATGAAGTTCTGAGAGTGTACGGAGCGCACTAGCGCAACACAGGCCCCACAAGGCACAATAGACACGCACGACACTATTGCAACTCGGTCACACCAGGTCGTTGGGGAAGACGTCCCTCGTAGAGCCGAAGGAGCAAGGTGATGCGTGCGTCGAACCAGTTCGCCGATGCGACGACTGGCGTGGTGTACATCCACGCCTCTCCCGCAGCGGTGTGCCCACATGTCGAGTGGGCGCTGTCGTCGACCCTGAATGCCAGGGCGAATTTGAAGTGGACCCCACAGCCGGCCATGCCTGGGCAGCTGCGGGCGGTGACCAACTGGGTTGGTCCCGTCGGCACCGGTGCCCGACTGGCGAACGCGCTGCGCTCGTGGTCGGTCCTGCGGTTCGAGGTCACCGAGGATCCCAGTGCCGGCGTGGACGGCGAGCGGTTCTGCCATACGCCGCAGCTCGGTCTGTGGGCAGGCACGATGAGCGCCAACGGCGACATCATGGTCGGCGAGATGCGCTTGCGGACCCTGATGGCCTCGGGCGCCGACACGCTGGCTTCCGAGTTGGACTCGGTGCTCGGCACGGCCTGGGATGAAGCGCTCGAGCCGTATCGCGATGGCGGTGACGGCGGCGAGGTCAGCTGGCTGAGCAGGGGCGTCGGCTAGTACGTGCTCAGGCGCCTAACCTGAGTCGCATGGTCCATCTCCACGTTGAGAAGACGATCGCTGCACCGGCCGACAAGGTCTTCGCATGGTTGGCCGACCCGGCGAATTTGAAGACCGCACCGCTGATCGTCACGGCTGAGTGGGCGCGGGATTCCCCGCCCCCGGGCCTGGGCGCGATCCGAACCGGCTTCGCGATCGGCTTGTGGTTCCGCGAGGAGATCATCGCCTTCGACCCGCCGCACAGCTACACCTACCTGATCGTCGGATCGGTTCCCGCGTTCGACCATGAGGGTGGCACGCTGACGTTCACCCACGAAGGTGATGGCACTCATGTCGACTGGGTGAGCACCTACACTCACCCGATTCGTGGCGGCGGCAAGGCGATGGAGACGCTCAGCGCGAAGCTGTTGCCATGGAACTTCTCTGCTGTCCTCGACGCGTGCGCGAAAGCGCTGGAACCTTAGACAGGTTCCGGGACGAGAAGTTTGAGCGCGGCGGGAACCGCCGAAATCTCGGCGGGCAGCGGGCAGACGTAGTCGCCGTCGGCATAGGCGTTGATGCCGGGGGAGTCGACCGTGATTGTGCGGGCCCGGTAGGTACTTACTTCGTCGAGGTTCACATGCGTGCCCTTGAACACCGTGGGAAACAACCGAATCAGCTTGGTGCGCGAGGATGCGCGCACGATCGTGATGTCCAGCAACCCGTCGGAGTGATCGGCACCTGGACAGATGAGCATGCCGCCGCCGTAGCTCCGGGTGTTGCCGAACGCGGCCAACGTCAGGTCGGCGACGATCTCTCGCTCGCCGTCGAGCACCAGCCGAAAAGGCAACGGCCGCAACTGGGAAATCTCTGCCACCAGCGCGACGTTGTACCGCATCCGGCCGTGCGGCCAGCTCATCCGATTCACTCGATCGCTGACCAGCGAGTCGAAGCCCGTCGCGGCGACCGTTCCGAACCACGTACTGGACTGGTCGGCACCCTTGATGTGCCCGAGGTCGACGGTCTCGGTGTGCCCGGCTGCGATCACGTCGACCGCAGCCACCGGGTCTGCCATGGGTAACCGGTACTCGCGGGCGTGGTCATTGCCGGTGCCGGCCGGCACGATGCCGAGCGGAATATCGGTGCGCGCCAGCGCCTGGATCGCCAGGCGGATCACACCGTCGCCGCCGATCACCACCAGCGCGTCCGTCTCACGGGTCAGCGCCTCGTCGACCAGCTGACGGGCGTGGGCAGCGTCGCGTCCGACGATTCCGGTCACGTCGATCCCGAGTTCTTGGAAGCGGGCGACCGCCAGTTCCCCGGCATGGGGCGCATTGCCGTGACCGGACTTGGGGTTCGTCAGGACCGTGACGCGAGAGATCATGGAATCAGCTTGCCCGGGTTCAGGATTCCCGCAGGGTCGACAGCCTGCTTGACCGCCCGTAGCACCTTCGCGCCCAGCTCACCGATCTCCGCTCCCATCCACGGCCGATGGTCCGCGCCGACGGCATGGTGATGGGTGATAGTGCCGCCAGTACGCGAAATCGCATCAGAGGCAGCGACTTTGGCTGCAAGCCATTGCCGGGTGACATCGCCGCGCTGGCCCGCGACCACGGTGAAATAGAGCGACGCGCCGGTGGGATACACATGCGAAATGTGGCACATCACCAACGCCGGTGTCCCGCTTTCGGCCAGCGAAGATGTCAGCGCGTCGGTGACCGCAGCCTTGAGCGCCGACAGGTTGGACCACGTGGTCGCCGTCTCCAGCGTCTCGCACAAGGCCCCCGCCGCCAGCAGTGAGTCGCGCAGATACGGTGCGTCGAAACGGCCATGCTCCCACGCGCGCGCAGGAGCCTCGCCCAGGGAGGTGCCGCCCTGGGCCTGCAGAACCGCGCGGGTCTCGGCATGCCGGCTCTCGGTGTGCGCGGCGCTACCTTCGAACAAGGTGATGCCCAGGCAGCCGCCGGTGATGCTCTGTTCGCCGATGCTCCCGGTGGTGGCCAGGTTCACGCCGGTCTCGGCTTCATCGGACAACCGCACGACGGTGGGTCCGGTGCCGATCTGGGTGACCGCCCGCAGAGCGGCTGCGCCGGTGGCGAAGTCGGGGAACGACCACGCCTCGTAGCGCACCGTTTCCGGGACGGGATGGACTCGCAGGCGCACCCGCGTGATCACACCGAAGACCCCCTCGGAACCGGAGAAGAGCTCCCGAAGATCGGGTCCGGCCGCGGTCTCCGGCGCCCGGCCGAGGTCGAGCACGCCGACCGGGGTGACCACCGTCAACCCCCGGATCATGTCGTTGAATCGGCCGTAGCCGGCGGAGTCCTGCCCCGAGGACCGGGTCGCGGCGTACCCGCCGATCGTGGCGAACCGGAAGCTCTGCGGAAAGTGCCCGAGCGAGAAACCGTGTTCACCGAGCAGTCGCTCGGCGTCCGGCCCGGTTACCCCGGCGCCGAGTTCGGCCTGCATCGAGGTCTCGTCCAGCGAGTGCAATGCGTTGAGCCTGCGCAGGTCCAGTGCGATGACGGCGGCGAAGTCGCCGCGGATCGGGTCCAGTCCGCCGACCACGCTGGTCCCGCCGCCGAACGGCACTACGGCGATGCCGTGCGTAGAGCAGTAGCGCAGGACGGTGGCGATTTCGTCCTCGGTGCCGGGCAGTAGTACGGCGTCGGGCGCATCCTGATGGGTTTGCTTGCGGCGCAACAGGTCCAGAGTGGACTTGCCGCCCGCGTACAACAGCCGGCCGCGGTCGTCGGTACGCACGTGTTCGGCCCCGACGAATTCTGCGAGCGCATCGCGGTGCGCGTCCGGCAATGCCGACGGGCGCACCTCTACCTCGTCGATCGAGGGTGCGGGGATCTCACTCGCGGTGACGCCGAGCGCCTGCTCGAGCAGCGCCTTGATGCCGTCGGAGAGGGGCTTGGCCGCTTCGGGATCGCCCCAGGCATTCCAGGCCATCGGGGGAACAAGGGTGCGGGCGTCATCGCTCATGCGTTACAGTATTACAGATGCTGTCAATCAGTAACGACGAATCGGTGGACATCGGCGACCGGATCATGGCCGCCGCCGCAAGCTGTGTCCGGGACTTCGGGGTCGAGCGGGTCACGCTCGCCGAAATCGCACGACGAGCCGGTGTCAGCCGTCCGACGGTGTATCGCCGGTGGCCAGACACCCGCACCATCGTGGCTTCGCTGCTCACCGAACGGATCACCGGTACCTGGCGCGCCGTCGCACCGGGGGCGGCCGGCCGCGGCGGCCTCGTCGAGCGGATTGTCGAGGTGGCCCGTCGCCTACGGGACGACGAACTGATCACCTCGGTGCTGCGATCAGCCCCGGACTTGGCGATGACGTACATCGCCGGACGGTTGGGCACCAGCCAGCAGATCCTCATCGACCTCCTCGTCGACGCACTGCGGGAAGCCCAGGCCGACGGCAGCGTGCGGACCGGCGATGTCCGTCAGTTGTCGGCGATGGTGCTGCTTATCGGTCAGTCCGCGATCCAGTCCGCCCAGATCGTCGAACCCATCCTCGACGCCGACGCCCTGAGCGCCGAGCTGTCGCACGCCCTGAACGGATACCTCGCCCCATGAGTGACCTCACCGCCCTCAACGCCACCCGCCGAACCGCCGACCTGACCGAACTCGGCGACGGCGCCCAGGTCGACGTCGTCGTGATCGGCGGCGGCATCACCGGGACCGGCATCGCGCTCGACGCCGCCAGCCGCGGCCTGTCCGTGGTGCTGGTCGAAAAGCATGACCTGGCGTTCGGCACCAGCCGGTGGAGTTCCAAGCTCGTGCACGGCGGGCTGCGGTACCTGGCCACCGGCAACGTCGGGATCGCGCGGCGCAGCGCCATCGAGCGCGGCATCCTGATGACCCGTAACGCCCCGCACCTGGTGAGCGCCATGCCGCAGCTCGTTCCCTTGCTGCCATCGATCGGACGCGGTCAACGCGCTTTGATCCGAACAGGTTTCGTGGCCGGTGATGCGCTGCGGATCCTGGCGGGCACCACGTCGTCGACTTTGCCTCGATCACGGCGGGTTGGTGTGTCGCAGGCGTTGGGGATGGTCCCGACGATTCGACGGGAAGGTCTCGGCGGCGGACTGTTGGCCTATGACGGTCAGCTGATCGACGACGCCAGGCTGGTGGTCGCCGTGGCGCGTACCGCCGCCCAGAACGGCGCACGGATCTTGACCCGGGTGTCGGCGGCGGCCGCCAGCGGCGCCTCGGTCCGGTTGATGGACGAAATCACCGGCGAATCGCTGGATGTGAAGGCCCGCGCGGTGATCAACGCGACGGGAGTGTGGGCCGGCGAAGTGGACGCGGCAATCAAGCTGCGGCCGAGCCGGGGAACGCATCTGGTGTTCGACGCCGGCTCGTTCGGGAATCCCACTGCGGCGCTGACCATTCCGATTCCTGGCGAGGTCAACCGCTTCGTTTTCGCGATGCCCGAACAGCTCGGTCGCGTCTATCTCGGGCTGACCGACGAGGACGCGCCAGGCCCGATTCCCGATGTGCCCGAACCGACACCGGACGAAATCCGCTTCCTGCTCGATACGGTCAACACCGCGCTGGGGACAGCGTTGACGACCGCAGACGTCAAGGGCGCATACGCGGGGTTGCGCCCGTTGATCGACACGGGTGAGGGCAGAACCTCTGACTTGTCGCGCGAACACGCCGTGATCGAGTCGAGCAACGGCGTGTTCAGTGTGGTGGGTGGCAAGCTCACCGAATACCGGCACATGGCTGAGAGCGTCCTCGACCGCGCCCTGGCGGCACGTGCGATGACCGCGCAGCCGTGCCGGACCCGGAACCTCCCGCTCGTCGGCGCGGCCGCCAATCCCGTTGCCACGCTGCGTACAACCAGCGATCTGCCGGGCTCCCTGGTGGCTCGTTACGGTGCCGAGTCGCCCAATGTCATCGCGTCGGCGCGGTTGAGCAGGCCCACAGACCAGGTAGCCGACGGAATCGACGTCACCCGTGCGGAATTCGAGTTCGCGGTTACCCACGAGGGCGCGTTGAGTGCCGACGACATCCTCGACCGGCGCACCCGGATCGGCCTGGTGGAGGTCGACCGGAACCGTGCGCTCGCCGCCGCGCAGGAGTTCCTGGCCACCGCCTGACTACAGCGGGATGTTCTTATGGCGTCCGCGCCGGGCCGGTGCCTCGGCGAGGGCCTGCGTCAGCTTGCTGCGGGTGTGGGCCGGGTCGATCTTCTCGTCGACCACGCCGATCTCGACCGCACTGTCCACGCCGCCAGCGATCCGCTCATGCTCGGCCGCCAATTCCTCGTGCAGGGCTTCGCGTTCGTGATCCGGGGCGGCGGCCAACTTCTTCTTGTGCAGGATGCCGACAGCGGCCTTGGCGCCCATGACCGCGACCTCGGCATCCGGCCAGGCGAACACCTTGGTGGCGCCCAACGAGCGCGAATTCATCGCAATGTAGGCCCCGCCGTAGATCTTTCGCGTCACCAGGGTGACCCGGGGAACCGTTGCCTCACCGAAGGCGTGCAGCAGCTTCGCGCCGCGGCGGACCACGCCACCCCACTCCTGGTCCACACCGGGCAGGTAGCCGGGGACGTCGACCACGACGACCAGCGGGATGCCGAAGGCATCGCACAGCCGCACGAAACGCGCGGACTTCTCGGCGCTTTCGGAGTTCAGGCAGCCGCCCAGACGCAGCGGGTTGTTGGCGATGACGCCGACGGTGCGACCCGACAGCCGACCCAGGCCGACGACGATCGACGGTGCCCACTTGCCCTGGAATTCCTCGAACGGGGTGTCCGCATCCAGCAGTGCCTCGACCAGCGGGTGCACATCGTAGGCGCGGCGGGCCGATTCCGGCAGCAGCGCGTGCAGGTCGGTGTCACCGGCTTCGGCCTTGCTGCGGTCGAAATGTCCCTGCTGAGAGAACAATCCGACCAACCGGCGACCGCGCTCGTAGGCGTCGAGTTCGGAGTCGGCGACGATGTGGCACACGCCGGACTTCTTATGGTGGGTATCGGGGCCGCCGAGGGAGGCCATGTCAACGTCCTCGCCGGTCACGCTGCGCACCACGTCGGGTCCGGTGACGAACACCCGGCCCTCCTGGGCCATGATGACGATGTCGGTCAGGGCGGGGCCGTAGGCCGCGCCGCCCGCGGCGAAGCCGACCACGACCGAAATCTGGGGGATGTAGCCCGAAGCGCGGATCATGGCTTCGAAGACCAGCCCCACCGCGTGCAGCGCTTTGACGCCCTCGGCCAGTCGCGCGCCGCCGGAATGCCAGATGCCCACGATCGGGCTCTGCTCCTCGATGGCGGTGTCGTAGGCGGTGACGATGTGCTGGCAGCCCTCCACGCCCATGGCGCCGCCCATGACGGTGCCGTCGGTGCAGAAGGCGATCGTGCGCACACCGTTGACGGTGCCGGCGGCGGCCAGCACACCGGAGCGGTCACGTTCGTGCAGCAGCTGCACGCTGCCGTCGTCGAAGAACGTGGACAGCCGCAGCAGCGGGTCGCGAGGGTCGAGGGATTCGCCGACCGTCTCAGGGGCCATGATCGTCATCTAAACCTCCATAGTGCGCGGATGTCGGTCAACGCTGTCGAGAGTCACTGGAGCTCAGTACTTCCCGAAGGCGATCGCGACGTTGTGACCACCGAATCCGAACGAGTTGTTGATCGCGTACTGGTAGTTGCCTGGCCGGGGTTCACCGGCCACCACGTCCAGATCGATCTCCGGATCGAGGTTCCGCAGGTTGAGCGTGGGCGGCACAACGCCGTCCCGCAGCGCCAACACGGTGAGGATCGACTCCACCGCGCCGACGGCGCCCACCGAGTGACCCAGCGCCGATTTGGGCGCGTAGACGGCTGGCCGGTGATTGCCGAGCGCATTGTTGATCGCCTTGCCTTCCGCGACGTCACCCACCTGGGTGCCCGTCGCATGGGCATTGATGTGATCGATGTCAGAGGGCTCGAGACCCGCGAGCTGGATTGCCCGGGTGATCGCGTGTCCTGCCTGCTCCCCGTTCGGATCGGGCGCCACGATGTGGTAGCCGTCCGAGGTGATGCCTGCCCCCATGATGCGCGCGAGGATGTTGGCCCCGCGGGCCTTGGCGTGCTCCTCGGTCTCGATGACCAGGAG
The DNA here is from genome assembly GCF_000559085.1 of Mycolicibacterium aromaticivorans JS19b1 = JCM 16368. Lineage (NCBI taxonomy): Bacteria > Bacillati > Actinomycetota > Actinomycetes > Mycobacteriales > Mycobacteriaceae > Mycobacterium > Mycolicibacterium aromaticivorans. The sequence goes on from NZ_JALN02000001.1 coordinate 4,661,090, forward strand.
CGCACCGCCCTCGCCGAAGACGAACCCGTTGCGGTCCTTGTCGAACGGGCGGCATGCGCCGGCCGGGTCGTCATTGGTGGTGGACAAGACAATTCGCATCTGAGCGAAGCCGGCGATCGGCACCGCTTCGATCTTGGTCTCGACCCCACCGCACACCGCGATGTCGGCTTCACCGAGAACGATCTGTCGCCATGCCTGGGCGATTCCCTCCGACCCCGAGGCGCACGCCGAGACCGGGGTGATGACTCCGGCCTTGGCCTTGAGTTCGAGGCCGACGGCTGCTGCGGCAGCGTTGGGCATGTACATCTGAACCGCAAGCGGCGACACCGCTTTAAGGCCTTTGGCGCGCATCCCGTCGTAGGCGAACACCAATTCCTCGGTGGAGCCCATGCCGGTGCCGATCGACACCATCAGCCGCTTCGGATCCACCTCGGGTGAACCGGCGTTCTGCCACGCGCGCCGACTGAGCACCGTGGACATCTTCTGCAGATAGGACAGCCGACGAAGTTCGACGCGAGTCAGCTCACCGTCGAACTCCTCGACCAGATGCCCCCCGATGCGGACAGGCAGGTCGTACTTCTCGACGAATTCGTCGTTGAGAAGCCGGATCCCGCTCTGCCCGTCCAACAGCCGCTTCCACGTGCTGTCGGCATCGGATGCCAGGGCGGTCGTCATCGCAACACCCGTGACGACCACGTTGGGGAAGCCGTTCCCCGTCGATAAACGCGACAAACGCGTCAACCCTGCCATTGCTTTCTGCTAATCCTTTCCCCCGGATCGGTGTCAGTACCGCCCGAAGGCGAGCGCGACGTTGTGCCCTCCGAATCCGAACGAGTTGTTGATCGCGTACTGGTAGTCGCCGTAACGCGGTTCTCCCGCAACGACATCCAGGTTGACCTCCGGATCCGGCGTTTCGTAGTTCAGCGTCGGTGGGATGACGCCGTCGCGCAGGCTCAGCACCGTGAGAGCCGATTCCAAGGCGCCGACGGCGCCGATGGAATGGCCGAGCGCTGACTTCGGCGCGTACACGGCGGCATGCTCGCATCCGGCGACCCGGATAGCAGTTGCCTCGGCGGTGTCACCGATCGGGGTTGCCGTTCCGTGTGCGTTGATGTGGTCGATGTCCTTGGGGGACAAGCCCGCCGTCTCCATCGCCCGCTTCATCGCAGCGCCTGCGCGCAGACCGTCTGGTGACGGAGCCACCATGTGGAAGGCATCCGAGGTGATGCCCGCACCCATGAGCCGGGCCAGCGGCTTGGCGCCACGGGCCTTGGCGTGCTCCTCGGTCTCGATGATCATCATGCAGCCGGCTTCGCCGAAGACGAACCCGTCGCGATCCTTGTCGAACGGGCGCGACGCACCTGCGGGATCGTCGTTGCGCGTCGACATGGCGCGCATCATCGAGAACGCAGCGATCGGCAGCGCTTCAATGGTGCCCTCGACACCGCCGACGACCGCGAAATCCGCGTCGCCCATGACGATCTGCCGCCACCCGTGGGCGATGGCCTCCGACCCGGATGAGCACGCCGACACCGGGGTGATGACCCCGGCGCGGGCGCCCAGTTCCAGGCCGGCGACCGCGGCCGCACCGTTCGGCATGACCATCTGAACGGCCAGCGGCGAGACCTTGCGGATCCCGCCCTCGTTCATCGCGTCATAGGTCTCGACGATCTTCTCGCCGCCACCCAGACCCGTGCCGATCACCACCGTGAAGCGGTCCGGGTCGACCTCGGGCTTACCCGAGTTCTCCCACAGCCGTCGGGATAGCACCAGAGACATGCGTTGCACGTAGGAATTGCGACGCAGTTCGACACGGGTGAGGTGGCTGTCCATGTCCTCGACGAGGTGGCCGCCGATACGGACCGGCAGGTCCCACTTGTCGACGAAGTCGTCGGTGAGCTCGCGAATACCGCTGTCGCCTGCCAACAAGCCCTTCCACGTGCTCTCGATATCCGTGGCGAGCGCCGTGGTGGCCTCGACGGCGGTCACGACAACGCTAGGGAAACCGCCGTTAGCAGTGGAAGGCCTGCTCATTCGCCCGCGAACTTCTCGCGCAGGGCGGCAGCAGCCTCCGGGTTCTCCTCTTCGAGCTTCTGGATGTAGGAGACGACGTCACCGACGGTGCGCAGACCGGCGAGGTCTTCGTCGGGGATCTTCACGCCGTACTTGTCCTCGGTCTGGACAGCGATCTCCACCATCGACAGCGAGTCGATGTCCAGGTCGTCGACGAACGACTTCTCCGGGGTGACCTCAGACGGCTCGATGCCGGTCACTTCTTCGATGATCTCGGCGAGACCGGCGATGATTTCATCCTGAGAGGCGGGCACAGTGGCTCCTTCGTAATCGGTTGTGCTACTTGGGTTCTTGATTTGTTTTGTTACTTCGTAACGGGCTTGCTATGTGGTTGTCCTGGTCGGCCGGGGCTTTTAGAGCTCGGTGAGTCCGTCCAGGTCTGCGGGGGTCTTGATCGCACGGTTGGCGACTCCCCGAAGTTCTCGTTTGGCGATTCCGGCCAGAGTGCCCGCGGGCGGGAACTCGACGATCGCTGAGCCCTCTGCGTTCTCAAAGAGCCGGCGCAGGGTGTCGGTGCACAGATCCCAGCGCACCGGGCGGGTGAGCTGCGCGACGAGCTTCTCCATCGCGTCTTGCGCAGACGCTACCGGCTGACCGTCGGCATTGCTGAGCAGCGTGGTGGTGGGCTCGTTGGTGGCGACCTCGGCGGCCGCGGCGGCGTAGCCGTCGAGCGCGGACGCCATGTAGCGGGTGTGGAACGCGCCTGCGGTGGCCAGCTGGCGTACGCGCGCCTTGGCCGGCGGATCCTCGGCCAGCTTCTCCAGTGCCGCGACGGCGCCGGCGGCCACGATCTGGCCTGCGGCGTTGCGGTTGGCGGGGATCAGGTCGAGCGCCTCCAGGCGGGCCAATACCTCGGCCTCGTCGCCGCCCAGGATCGCGGACATGCCGGTCGGTTCGACCGCGCAGGCCTTGGCCATCTCGGACCCGCGGACGGCGGCCAGCTTGACCGCGTCGTCGGGCGAGATGACGCCGGCGATCGCGTATGCCGCGATCTCGCCGACGGAGTGACCGGCGACGACGGTCGTGTGCTCGGCCAGCGTGCCGCGCTTGGCCAGCTCGGCGTTGGCAAGCAGGGTCGCCGCGACGACCAGCGGCTGGGTGACCGCGGTGTCGGTGATCTCGTCAGCAGTTGCGGTGGTGCCCAGGCGGGCAAGGTCGAGACCTGCGATGTCCGACCAGGTCTTGATCTGATCGGCCGCGCCGGGCAGCTCCAGCCAGGGCTCGAGCATGCCGGGGGTCTGCGAGCCCTGTCCGGGCGCCAGCAATGCGATCACGGGTTCATGAGGCACTCTTTAAGAGAACACTGTGAAACCGGATCTGCACGGTGTAAGAGAATATGAACCTCGTCTTAGGTTTTTGTGGAGGTCCCACAAAAGTGCATGTGATGCGACGTCCCCGATACCTCACCGCGATCTACTGCTCTTTTCAGACGTTGCCCGTACTTCCGACCAACGGCGCTGTGAGTTGTGCGACAGAACTGTTTGCCGTGGTGTTGGGGGGCGCAGGATAGCCCAGACGGCCCACTGTGGACGCCACCCGCAGGACGTACGCGTCGCGTGGCACGGTGGGATCGCGACCGGTGAAGTCGGCGATCCGCTTGAGTCGGTAGCGGACCGTGTTTGGATGAACGAACAATTTTCTGGCGCAAGCTTCGATCGCGCCGCCGCTGTCGAGGTAGGCGTCGAGGGTCTCCGACAGCGCCGGTCCGGCATCGGCAAGGGGCCGCATGATCTCGGTGTGCAGTGCTGCGACCGCCGAGGCGTCACCGAGAAGGGCTCGCTCAGGCAGCAATTCGCGCGCCAGCACCGGACGCGGCGCGCCGGTCCACCCGACGACGGCGTTCATCCCGGATATCGCCTCGCGGGCACTGTGGTAGGCCGCGGTGAGCATCGGGGCGGTCGGCCCGATCACCACTGGGCTGTCGGAGTAGGCGTTGATCAGGTCTTTGAAGAACTTGTCGGTGGGCCCGAGCGGACCGGAGATGATCCCGATCAGCCAGGTGCCGTGCACGTCGGCCAGCGCCGCCCGGTTGTGCCGTGCGGCGATCTCACGGACGTCTTCGCTGGCCAACTCCTCCCGTCCGGGCGGCGGGGTACCGACCACCACGGTCGCCGGCGCGGTGGTGTCCCAGTTCAGCGCAGCCGCCCGGGACAGCAGTTCCTGGCCGGTGTCACCGCGGACGACGGCGTCGACGACGCTCGCCTCCATCCGGCTGTCCCAGGACCCGCGAGCCTCGGCGGCGTCGGCGTAGGAGGCTGCCGCGGCGAATGCCAGGTCACGGCTGTAGCGCAGGATGCCGACCGCCAGCGCGGTGCGCTGCTCGTCGTTGCGGCCCAGCGCGGGGACTGCGACCTCGAAGTACTGCATGCTGACGCGAACCATGTCGACGGTTTGGGCCAGCGCGATCCGCCGGGTCAGGTCCTGCGGGACCAGGGCGAACGCGTCGGCGGTATAGCCCACATTGCTCAGCGGGTTGCGGATCCACTCGGCGAAGTTGACCACCGCGGTCTGTAGGACCAGCTGGACGCTGGCGCGCTGGGAGGCTTCCAGTTCGCCGAAGAACGGCAGGTGCTCGTGCATGGCCTGCACGGCCTGAGTGGCCAGCCTGCCGGAGTACTGCTTGAGCCGGCGCAGCGTTGAATCAGGCACGTTCTCCAGCAGCTCCAGGGCCGACGGCGGCAGGGGCTCCAGGAGCGGGTTGTCACTCACCCCTAAAAGCTACGCCGATTTTCTGGATGTTCCCACCAAATGCGGCCGGAGCCCGCCTACGCGCTGCCGGTGTCGACGAACGAGACCTCGGCGGCCATCACGTCGTCGATCCGGTACTCGCGCGCCGCGGCGATCGCGACCGACGGGTCGATCTCGCCGTCACGGGCCAGCGCCTCGAGCACCGCCACCACCACTGATTCGGCGTCGGTGTTGAAGTACCGGCGAGCGGCCGGCCGGGTGTCGGAGAAGCCGAACCCGTCGGTGCCCAGCGTGACGTAGGTGTTGGGCACCCACGGTCGGATCTGCTCCGGAACCGCTCGCATCCAGTCCGATACCGCGACAGCGGGGCCCGCGGTATCGGCCAGCGCCTGCGTCACGTACGGCGTCCGCGCCGTCCGGTCCGGGTGGCGAAGCAGCTCCTTCTCAACCGCGACACCATCGCGGTTGAGTTCACCCCAACTCGTCACCGACCAGACGTCGGCCGCGACATCCCAGCGCTCGGAGAGCATGTCGGCGGCTCGCAGCGCCTCGGGCATGGCGACCCCGGACGCCAGGATCTGCGCGACGTTGGATCTGGACTGTTGTGCTGCCCGGTACCGGTAGATGCCACGCAACAGGCCCTCGGGGTCGAAGTGCTCCGGCTCCGCAGGCTGGGCGTACGGCTCGTTGTAGATCGTCATGTAGAAGTAGACGTTCTCCGGGTCCTCGCCATACATCCTGGCCAGGCCGCTTTCCACGATGTAGGCGATCTCGTAGGCGAACGCCGGGTCGTAGGCCACCACCGCGGGGTTGGTCGAGGCCAGCAGCAGCGAGTGCCCGTCGGCGTGCTGCAGGCCTTCGCCGGTCAGCGTGGTGCGCCCGGCGGTCGCGCCGAGCACGAATCCGCGGGCCATCTGATCGGCGGCCGCCCACAGCCCGTCTCCGGTGCGCTGGAACCCGAACATCGAATAGAAGATGTAGATCGGGATCATCGGCTCGTTGTGGGTGGCATACGAGGTGCCGACAGCGGTGAACGACGCCGTCGAGCCCGCCTCGTTGATGCCCTCGTGCAGGATCTGACCGACTTCACTTTCCTTGTAGGCCAGCATCAGCTCGGCGTCGACGGCGGTGTACAGCTGGCCGTTGCGGTTGTAGATCTTCAGGCTCGGAAACCAGGAATCCATGCCGAAGGTGCGTGCCTCGTCGGGAATGATCGGGACGATTCGGTGCCCGATCTCCTTGTCCCGCAACAGTTCTTTGAACGTGCGCACGGTGGCCATGGTGGTCGCCACCTGCTGTTGGCCGGACCCCTTCTTCAGGGCCTTGTACACGTCGCGCGGCGGCAGGGTCAGCACCTTGGCCTTGGTGCGGCGTTCGGGCAGAAAACCGCCCAGCGCGCGGCGCCGGTCGATGAGGTAGCGGATCTCCGGCGCCTCGGGGCCGGGGTGGTAGTACGGCGGCAGGTAGGGATTCTCTTCGAGCTGCTCGTCCGACACCGGAATGCGGATGGCGTCGCGGAAGTCCCGAAGATCTTGCAGTGCAAGCTTTTTCATCTGGTGGGTGGCGTTGCGGCCCTGGAAGTGGGCGCCCAGTGAGTACCCCTTGATGGTCTTGGCCAGGATCACGGTGGGCTGGCCCTTGTGCTCCATCGCCGCGCGATAGGCGGCGTAGACCTTGCGGTAGTCGTGGCCGCCGCGCTTGAGGTTCCAGATCTCGCTGTCGCTCATGTCGGCCACCAGTGCCTTGGTCCGTGGGTCGCGGCCGAAGAAGTGGTCGCGCACGTAGGCGCCGTCGTTGGCCTTGTAGGTCTGGTAGTCGCCGTCGGGCGTGGTGTTCATCAGGTTGACCAGCGCACCGTCCTTGTCGGCGTGCAGCAGCGCATCCCACTCGCGGCCCCACACCACCTTGATGACGTTCCAGCCGGCGCCGCGGAAGAAGGACTCCAACTCCTGGATGATCTTGCCGTTGCCGCGCACCGGTCCGTCGAGGCGCTGCAGGTTGCAGTTCACCACGAAGGTCAGATTGTCCAGACCCTCGTTGGCGGCGACCTGGATCAGACCGCGACTCTCCGGTTCGTCCATCTCGCCGTCGCCGAGGAACGCCCATACGTGCTGATCGGAGGTGTCCTTGATGCCGCGGTCGGCCAGGTAGTGGTTGAACCGCGCCTGATAGATGGCGTTCATCGGGCCCAGGCCCATCGACACCGTCGGGAACTCCCAGAAGTCGGGCATGAGCCGCGGGTGCGGGTAGGACGGCAAACCGCCGCCGGGGTGGCTGTGTTCCTGGCGGAAGCCATCGAGTTGATCCGCGCTGAGTCGTCCTTCCAGGAACGCACGCGCGTAAATACCCGGAGACGCGTGGCCCTGGATGAAGATCTGATCGCCGCCGCCCGGATGGGCCTTGCCGCGGAAGAAGTGGTTGAAGCCGACCTCGTAGAGCGCGGCCGACGAGGCATAGGTGGAGATGTGCCCGCCCACGCCGACGCCGGGGCGCTGAGCGCGGTGCACCATGATCGCAGCGTTCCACCGGATCCAGGCACGGTAGCGGCGCTCGACGTCCTCGTCGCCGGGGAACCAGGGCTCCAGCTCGGTGGGAATGGTGTTGACGTAGTCGGTTGAGGTCAACGCGGGGATGGCGACCCGCTGCTCACCGGCGCGCTCGAGCAATCGCAGCATCAGGTAGCGCGCGCGGGCCGGGCCCGAACGGGCCAGCAGGTCGTCGAACGACTCCAGCCATTCCGAGGTCTCCTCGGCGTCGATATCGGGCAGATACGACGCGACGCCTTCGCGGATCACCCGTACTCGATCGGAATCGCTTGGGCTGCTTGAGTTTTGGGCCAGATCGTGGCGCGCGAACTCGGTGGTCAACTTCAGCTCCTTAGTAGCTGGCACAGGTTTTGCACCCTCTACCTCCTATCGTGCCGCAATCGGGGCAGTACCGACGAGTAGTCAACCCAGGGGTTGGTGAATTCTTCGCAGCGCGCCGGGGGGAGCTCGTACCCGGTAACCTGCCGGGGTGCTGATCAGACATGCGCGCGAGCTCCGGATCGGCGGGCTGCTGGTCGGCAGTGCGGCGGCGGTGTTGGCCGGCGTGGTGGGCTGCACCAGCGTGACCGGCGGTCAGCCGTCGGCCAACGGGCGCGACGCCCCGGCCTTCCGGACCTCGATGTCGGTGTCGGTGTCGGAGTCGGCCGCCTCGTCCAGCGCACGCGAATCCGAACGGCAGGCCTCGCTGACCACCCAGGCCATGCACGACACCTGCGAGACGCTGTCCACCTCCAGCGCCGACGCGATCGACGCGGTCAACGCCTACGTGAGCGCCTTCAACCAGGCCACTCCTGATATCGCCGCGACCGAAGGCCCGGCGGTCGACGCGCTGAACAAGAGCGCCGAGGCCGTCGCCGCCAGCATCACCGACGCGATCCCGGCTGACCTGAAAACCGCGTTCACGGAGTGGGTCGACGGCGCGCACTCCACAGCCAGTGCAATCACCGGACACGCAGGTCCGGCAGAGTTCAACAAGACCATTCAGGACCTCAACGACACGAGGTCGAACGCGTTGAGCTTGTGCGACGCGACGTACTGATTCCGACCGCACGGCGAGTAATCGTCGTCGTCGTGCGACGATAGGCCTTAGACAGCCGACCCTGATTCAAGGAGGTTCCGACGGTGGTCGCGGAGGGTGGCCCCCCGAGCTACGCCCAGAAGCTGGGTATCCAAAAAAATCAGGTCGTGCAGGAGCTGGGCTGGGACGAGGACACCGACGACGACATCAGGGTCGACGTCGAGGACGCCAGCGGCGGGGAACTGCTCGACGAGGATGCCGACGAGGTGGTCGATGTGGTCCTGCTGTGGTGGCGGGACGGCGACGGTGACCTGGTGGACCGGCTGATGGATGCGATCGCACCGTTGGCCGACGACGGCATCATCTGGGTGGTGACACCCAAGACCGGCAAGCCCGGCCACGTTCAGCCCGCCGAGATCGCCGAGTCGGCGCCCACCGCGGGATTGATGCAGACCAGCTCGGCCAATCTGGGGGACTGGATCGCCAGCCGGCTGGTGCAGCCGAAGTCGAAGGCGGCCGGGAGGCACTCGTGACAGCTGGGGTCGGATCCGATGCCCCTGACTTCACGCTCAAAGACCAGAACGGTCAGCCCGTCACGCTCAGTGACTTCCGCGGCGCGAAGAACGTGCTGCTGGTGTTCTTCCCGTTGGCGTTCACCGGCATCTGCCAGGGTGAGCTCGACTACGTTCGCGACCATCTGGACGAGTTCGCCAACGACGACACCGCCACGCTGACGATCTCGGTCGGGCCGCCGCCAACCCACAAGGTCTGGGCCACCCAGAGCACGTTCTCCTTCCCGGTGCTCTCCGACTTCTGGCCGCACGGTGCGGTGGCGCAGGCGTACGGGGTGTTCAACGCCGACGCCGGCATTGCCAATCGGGGCACCTTTGCGATCGACCGCGGCGGCGTCATCCGGTTCGCCGACTGCAAAGAGCCGGGCGAGGCGCGCGATCCATCGGTTTGGACGCAGGCGCTGGCCGCCGTGTAACCTGCCCGGGCACGGGCGCGTAGCTCAGTGGTAGAGCTCTGGTTTTACACACCAGCGGTCGGCGGTTCGATACCGTCCGCGCCCACCAAGTTTTTCCGTAGCATCCGCATCATGCGGCTCGACCATGTTGTCTTGTGGACCGAAGACATCACCAAGGCCATGGATTTCTACTCGCGTGTCGTCGGACTGGAGCCGGTGCGCTTCGATGAGTTCCGCACCGGCGAGGCGCCCTTCCCAAGTGTGCGGGTCTCGGCCGACTCGATCATCGACCTGTCGCCGGACAAGGGCGGTACCCAACACCGCGTCAACCACGTGTGCCTGGCGATGACCAAAGCTGAGTACGACGCCCTTGACCAACGCCTGCAGGCGGAAGGGATCGACACCGGTGACCGGCTGGCGCCGACGTTCGGTGCCCGCGGCTGGGGACCGGAAGGCATGTACTTCCCCGACCCGGACGGCAACGTCATCGAGGCCCGCTATTACGACGACTAGGTGTTCAGGACACCGAAGTTCGTGCGTATACGGTTGCGGTCTAGGAAAGGAGAGCGGACGCATGTGGATTGCTCCAAGGAGTACCGCCGTTGCCGGCGCGGTTGTGGCGCTGGTGGCGTTGTCGGCGGGCTGTAGCAGCAACTCGAGTTCGCCGCCGCACACCTCGGGCTCATCCACGTCGGCGAGAAGCAGTGTCGTAGCGCCGAATCCGGGACAGCCCGTTGATTACACGAAACTCTTGATCAAGCCGACCGACATCGAGGCGCCGATGACGTTTACTGCCGCGCCGCCTGTTTCGAACCCGGATGGCCGGCCCGGCGCTGCGATTACGTTCAGCGGGCCAGAGAATTCCCGGGTCATCACCGACACCGTCTTGGTCTTCGCGGATCCCGCCGCCGCGGCCAACGCTCTCGACTCTGCCAAGAAGGCCCTCGGCAGCACGGTGAACGGGACGCCCAAACCTGTGGACATCGGCACTGGAGGTACGAAAGTCGAGGGGAATTCACCCGACAAGTCCAAGGGGAAGACGGTGTTGCTCTTCACGGAGGGGAGAGCATTCGTCACGATCGACTTCGACGCGCCCGCCGAGTTGTTCCCGCCCCCGGAATTCGTCACTCAGCTGGGGCAAAAACAAGCTGCCGCCGTCAAGAACGGCCTCTAGCGGTCCGAAATGCCTTGGGCTGGAAGCTCACCGATGAGTTCGTCGAGGAAGTGCCCGGCTTCGGTTCCGGCCCGATCGGCGTCCTGCTCGGCAATGGCCTCGATCAGTGCGGCGTGGCCGACATCCGGGTCCATCGCGCTGGTGATGGCAACACTTTCGGTGACTGCTTCGGTCAGTCCCCGGTACAACTCGATGAGCACCGCGTTGTGTGATGCGCGGACGACCGCGAAATGCAACTGCGCGTCGGCCCGGGAGAATTCGGCCCGGTCGGCGCCGCCGTGCAGAGCGTCACGGCGGGCGAGCAATTCCTCGAGCTCGGCGAGGTCGTCCTTGGTGCGGGCAGCGGCGGCCAGTCGCGCCCCCTCGACCTCGAGGCACCGGCGCACCTGCAGTACCTCACGCAGTTTCGACCCGTACATCCGGCTCAGGGCGCCGGAGATCTCGCTGGTGGCCCGTACGTAGGTCCCGTCGCCCCGGCGGACTTCGAGGATGCCGCTATGGGCCAGCGCACGGACTGCTTCCCGCACGGTATTGCGCCCGACGCCGAGCGCCGTCGCCAAGTTCGGCTCGGTGGGGATCCGCGTTCCGACCGGCCATTCACCGGTGGTGATCGACTGCCGCAGCTGGTCGATGGCATGGTCGACCAGTCCGGCGGGGCGCGCGGCGGCTAACGGCATCAAAACCCTTTTCATCCGATCATGGGATGTATGACACGATAGCGCGGTGAGCCGCTACGAGCACGACCTGAGCCTCGAACTGGACGGCGCTTGCGAAGTGCCTCCCGTCGGGCGGGTCGTCGGCGGCGCGGTCCTGATCGTCGCGGTCGTCCTCACCGCGCTCAATCTGCGCCCCGCGGTCACCAGCATCGGGCCGGTGCTCGGCGACATGCAGCGCGCCCTCGGTGCGTCCGCGGTCTGGGCCGGCGTGCTGACCACACTGCCCGGATTGTGCTTTGCCGGAGCGGGATTGGCGTCCGCGGCGCTGTCTCGCCGGTTCGGCCTCGGCCGATCTATCAGCCTGGCCCTGGCCACGCTGATCGTCGGACTGCTGGTCCGCGTGCTCGACGGGCCGTACGTGGTGATCGGCGGAACCCTGGTCGCGACCGCGGGCATCGCCGTCATCAATGTGCTGATCCCGGTGGTGATCAAGACGTCGTTCCCCGCCCGGCTCGGGCTGATGACCGGCATCTACACCGCGGCCCTGCAGGGCGGCGGCGCGCTGGGCTCGGCCGTCACCCCACCGCTGGAGAACATCTCCGGCGGATGGCGCCCGGCGTTGGGCGCGTGGGCCGTGCTGGCCGTCGTGGCGTTGGTGGTGTGGCTGATCGCCGCGCGCCGGGTCGAGAGTCCCGCCGACTCCACCGATTCCGGCGGCCGCCGGTCCCTGATCCGGAATCCCTTGGCCTGGACCGTGACGCTGTTCTTCGGAACGCAATCGCTACTGGCCTACATCATGATGGGCTGGTTGCCCGAAGTGTTCATCGACAGTGGGGTGAGCAAGTCCTCGGCGGGTCTGCTGGTCGGGCTGCTCTCGGTGATCGCCGTGCCGATCAGCCTCGTCCTGGCGCCGATGGCGGCGCGTGCCACCCACCAGAGCGGCTGGATCGCCGGGCTCGGGGCGTGTGGTTTTGCCGGTGTCATCGGGATGTTGATCGCTCCTGACTTCAGTCCGCTGCTGTGGAGCGTGCTGATCGGCATCGGCATGAGCGTGTTCTCGTTGGCCCTGACCGTGATTGGATTGCGCGCGCGTACCCCAGAGGACACCGTGGCGCTGTCGTCGATGGCGCAGGGCTTCGGCTATCTGCTGGCCGGAATCGGCCCCTTCCTGTTCGGCACGCTCCATGATCTGACCGGTGGCTGGACGGTGCCGTGGATCATGGTGCTCGGTGTGTATGTGGTGCAGATGGTCATGGGTGTGCTGGCCGGTCGCAACCGCTACGTCTGAGGAGATGCGCAGTGCTGTCGACGGACTGGTCCCACGCGATGGGAATCGACGTGCCGATCGTCAACGCCCCGATGGGTGGCGCCGCCGGTGGCGCCCTGGCGGCGGCGGTGTCCACCGCCGGCGGCCTCGGCATGATCGGGATGGGAAGCTCGGCGACCGCCGAGAAGCTCGCGGCGGAACTACCGCATGTGTCGAACATCAACCGGCCCTTCGGCATTGGCTTGGTCGACTGGGTGACGGCCGGCCAGCCGGACCTGCTCGACACCGCGCTGGCCGCCCGCCCTTCGCTGCTGTGCATCAGCTTCGGTGACCGGTGGGAGTGGGTGAGCCGTGCGCATGAGGTCGGCGTGCTCGCCGCAACCCAGGTTCCCGACCTGCTCACCGCGCAGCGCGCCGCCGATGCGGGCGTCGACGTGGTGATCGCCCGCGGTAGCGAGGGCGGCGGACATGGCCGGCCCCTCGTCGGCGCGTTGCCATTGCTCACCGAACTTCTCGACCACCTCACGGTTCCGGTGCTGGCGGCCGGCGGGATCTCGTCGGGCCGCGGGGTGGCTGCGGTGCTGGCAGCTGGTGCGTCGGCGGCCTGGCTCGGGACCGCCTTCACGGCGTGCACCGAGTCGCTGCTGTCCGACGCGACGCGTGCCCAGCTGTTGGCAGCCGACGGAACCGACACCGTCACCACCCGTGTTTTCGACGTCGCGCTGGGCTACGCGTGGCCGCCTTCGCTTCCAGAACGGGTGTTGCGCAACGCCTTCAGCGATCGGTGGGACGGCGACGAAGGCTCACTCGGCGCCGAAGCGGCCGCGGAACTGGCCCAGGCCATCGCTGCCGAGGACTTCACCCGGTCGCCGATCAATGCCGGCCAGGGAGTCGGGGCGCTGACCGCGGTCCGGACTGCCGCCGACGTGATCGGCCAGCTCGGTAGCGAAGCGGCCGAGTTGCTGTCGCGCTGGGCTATGCCGGATTGAACGCCTGGCGGGGGATGGTCAGCGGCAGATCGACCGAGCTGACCAGACCCGGCTCCGCCTCGACGACATAGGGGATGGCGTTGACCACCCGCATCGCGGTGGCCACCATTGCGCCGGCTCCCGAGGTCATCGATTCGATACCGGCCTTCTTGCGGTCCCGCAGTGTCACGTCGAACGTGCAGTCGATGTCCGGCGTTCCGGTGATCACCACGCGATAGCCCAGCGCGTTCGGCAGTGTCGGCCAGTTCGGCGCGACGTCGGGAGCCAGCCGCGTGACATGCTCGATGACGATCGCGTCTCTGCCGTCGACAATGCCGATCGCCTGCATACGCAGCGCGCCGCAGGTACCCGCCTCGACGGTGCCCATGGCCACCTCCAGCGTCCGCTCCGTCACCGCGCGGTCGAATGTCTCACGCACCGAATGCAATTCAACGCCGAGCGCGTCGGCGACCATGCGGAGCTGGCCGTGCCATTCGCCCGCGATCGCGCCGGGGAAACTGATCCACGGTTGATACTCCAGCGGCCTGCCGAAGCCCAGCGCATCGCTCATGATGTCCGGCACGCCGTAGTCGTCGTACAGCCCGATCTCGTAGGAATGGATCTTCTCGATCCGCGATGACTGGGTCGAGAGCACGAGCGGAAGGTAGTCGGCGGCGAAGCCGGGCTCGATGCCGGACGCGTAGAGCGTCACCTGACCCTGCTTGGCCGCGGCGGCGATCTGGTCGCGCCATTCGGCCGGCTCGTAGGCGTGCGGGTTGACCAGCCGGGTGGTGCTGGTCGTGACGACATTGATGCCCGCGCCGAGCAGCTTCACGTAATCAGGGATCGCCAACGCGTCACGCTCCGGCCCGCTGGCGGCATACACGACACAGTCCGGCTTGAGCGCGATCAACGCGTCGGCGTCGGTGGTGACCGCCAGGCCGATCGGCTCGCCGTTGGCCAGCTCGCCGGCATCGCGACCGTCCTTCTCCGCGGAGTGGACCCAGACGCCGACCAGGTCGAGGTTGGGGCGCTCCTGAATGGCGCGGATCGCGATAGACCCGATACCGCCGGTGGACCACACGACCACCCGGTAGCTGCCACCAGCCATGACTGCCTCCAAAACCTAACCTTTGATCCGGAACGTAACAGTCGCTCGTCGGCATGGTCAAGGAACCGGGCAAAGCGAAGCAGGAAGGAACAAAGTTTAGGTTATGGTGGCCCTGATGTTCACGTTGCGGTTCGACATGCGCGCACCGGCGGGCTCGGCACCGACGGCCGATCTCTATGCGGCCGCGGTCGACATGTGCGAGTGGGCCGAAGACCGCGGGGCCGTCATCGCCGTGCTGTCCGAACATCACGGCACCGACGACGGCCATCTACCGGCGCCGCAGCTGCTGGCTGCGGCAATCGCCGCGCGGACCAAGCACCTGGCGATCCTGCTGGCCGCGGTCCCCATCACCTTCTGGGATCCGGTCCGTCTGGCCGAAGAGATCAGCGTTCTGGACATCATCAGTAAGGGCCGGGTCTCCTACGCGCTCGGCATCGGGCACCGGGTCGAGGAGTACGAGCACTTCGGCATCGATCCGCACGGCCGCGGAAAGCGCGCTGATGAGTTACTCGATCTGCTGCGCAGACTGCTGCGCGGGGCGCCGGTCGACCACGACGGTCGACGGGTCCGGGTGATGCCGTCGCCATTCACACCCGACGGTCCGAGCCTGGTGATCGCCGGTGGCAGCACGGCCGCGGCCCGTCGCGCGGCCCGACACGGTCTGGGTCTCATCTCTCAGGTCGCCTCACCGGATCTCCGTGCGCTCTACGAAACCGAATGCCGGGCCAACGGATTCGAGCCCGGCATGGCGCAGTTCCCGGTCGACGGTGTCCCGACAACGGTCTTCGTTGCCGACGACCTCGACGCCGCGTGGCAGGAACTCGGCCCGTATCTCCTCCACGACGCGGTGACCGCGGCGTCCTATCGGCACGACGACTCGGTGGCCAGCATCTCCCGCGCGTCGACGGTGCCCGAACTGCGCGACGCCGATGGTCCCTACCGGATCTTCACCACCGACGAGGCGACCGAATACATCCGCGGCGGCAGGCCGCTGCCGCTGCTGCCGTTGTGCGGTGGCCTGCCACCGGACACGGCGTGGCGATATCTCGACCAGGCCGTCACCGCGAGCCGCAACGCCCGGGAGAAGCCATGACACTGCGAGTCGTTGTCTGGGCGACGGGCGGTGTCGGGTCGATCGCCATCGACGCGATCCGGGGCCGGTCCGATCTGGAGCTGGTCGGGGTGTGGGTGCACTCCGCGGCGAAGGTCGGCAAGGACGCGGGGGAGTTGGCCGGCGGCGATCCGATCGGTGTCGCGGCGACCAACGACGCCGCCGAACTGATTGCGCTACAGCCTGATTGCGTTGTATACGCCGCAAGCGGACCGGATCGCGACGCGGGCGCGATACCGCACTATCTGATGCTGCTCGAGGCGGGGATCAATGTGGTGTCGACATCGTCAACCAGCCTGGTGTACCCGCCGGCCTACTACTCGCCCGCGTGGCGCGGTCAGCTGGAACGGGCCGCCGGCGCGGGAGATGCCTCGTTCTACGCATCAGGAATCTTTCCGGGATTCGGATCCGATCAGCTCGCGCTGCTGCTGTCGACGCAATCCAAGACGATCCGCACGGTGACAGTCACCGAGGTCGCGCTCAACGACCACTATCCCGTCGCCGACGTGATGATGAACGGGATGGGCTTCGGCCGCCCTCTCTCGTTCGAGCCGCTTCTGCAGACCCCTGGCTTCATCGAGATGGCCTGGCGGGCACCGATTCACCTCATCGCCGCCGGACTGGGTGTCGAGATCGAAGAAGTACGGGGAACTCTCGACCGCCGTCTCACCGACCGCGGCATCGAGGTGGCCTTCGGGACCATCACGGCAGGCACGTGCGGCGCGGTGAGAACGCGGGCGGCGGGCGTGGTCAACGGTCGCGAAGCCATCGTCGTGGAGCACATCATCCGGATGGCGCGTGGCGTCGCTCCCGACTGGCCGTCATCGGAATTCGACGCCGACTACCGCGTCGACATCGAGGGTGACCCGGACATCCACTGCGCCATGAACGTCGGGGCCGCCGAAGGACATCGCGCCGGCCACGCCGCGATGACCGCCACCGCGATGCGGGTCGTCAACGCGGTTCCCTACGTCGTGGCGGCGCCGGCCGGCCTGCTCAGCTCTCTCGACCTGCCCACCACCCTGCCGCGCAATGCGATCGACTGAGAGGAGCGACGAATGACCGGCGCCAGTGCCGTGGACCTGTACTACGACCCGTTCGACTTCGCGATCGACGATGACCCGTACCCGATCTGGAAGCGGATGCGCGACGAAGCGCCGCTCTATGTCAACGAGAAGTACAACTTCTATGCGTTGAGCCGGTACGACGACGTCAGCCGGGAACTGCACAACTGGGCGACCTACCGGTCGGGACGCGGCACCACGATCGACGTCATCATGAGCGGTCTCGAGGTGCCGCCTGGTGTCATTTTGTTCGAGGATCCGCCGCTGCACGATCTGCACCGGCGATTGCTGTCGAAGGTGTTCACGCCGCGGCGGATGGAAGCGATCGAAGACCGGGTGCGGGGATTCTGCGTGCGGGCCCTGGATGCGCTGGCCGGCGCCGAGCGTTTCGACGTGATCGCGGACTTCGGTGCTCTGATCCCGATGCGGACGATCGGCTACCTGCTGGGCATCCCCGAAGAAGGCCAGCAACACATCCGGGACAGCACGAACGCCGAAATCGGCCTGAAAGACGGCGCGTTTCAATCGGTGTCGGCCAGCGCGTTCGAGAACGCATACCAACTGTTCGCCGACTACATCGAGTGGCGGGCCGAGCACCCCTCCGACGATCTGATGACCCAGCTGCTCAACGCGGAGGTGGAAGAGGACGGTCAGCTGCGACCACTGACCCGTCTGGAGGTGCTGACCTACACCAGCATGATCGCCGGCGCCGGCAACGAGACCACCACGCGCCTGATCGGTTTCATCGCCCAACTGCTGGCACAGCACCCCGATCAGCGCCGCGAACTGGTGGCGGACCACTCCCTGATCCCCGGGGCGATCGACGAGGTGCTGCGCTACCAGGCGCCGTCACCGGTGCAAGCCCGCTACGTCGCTTGCGACACCGAACAGCACGGCCAGCGCATTCCCGAAGGATCGATCATGTTGCTGCTCAACGGCTCGGCCAACCGAGACGAGCGGCACTATCCCCGCGGCGAGGAGTTCGACATCCACCGCACCGGCGCCCACCTCTCCTTCGGGCAGGGGTTGCACTTCTGCCTCGGCTCGTCGCTGGCGCGGATGCAGGCCCGGGTCGCGCTCGAGGAGATGCTCAGGCGCTGGCCGCAGTGGGATGTCGACCTCGAGAACGCCGCGATGGCGCACACCTCCAGCGTTCGGGGCTGGGGCACGCTGCCGATGATCGTCGGCTGATCTCAGTCGCTGCGCGTCGCGACGCCGCGCAGCGAGGTGTCGCGGATGTGGATCAGTGCCGCTCGCGTCCCGGTGTCACGCAGGATGTTCTCCGGGATCCAGCCGAGGCCGATCACGGCCCGCGCGAGCATCTCGGTCGACGGACCGTCGATCGTGAGCTCGCCGGAGTTGATCCCCTCGGCGAGAAGCGTTTCCATCTGACCGACCCGCGTCGAGAACAACCAGCCGGGATCCCGGGTGTCCGGCGGTGACTGCCGCATCCACGCCAACTGGATGCGGAACTCGTCGCCGAACCGGTCCAGCACGTTGGTGTGGATCCAGGACACGGCGTCGAGCTTCTCCAGCGGTGACGAGTCCGAGCCCAGGACGCCGGTCCACCCCGGCTCCATCTTCTCGCCGAACGCCCGCATGATGTCGGTCAGCAGGTGATCTTTGGACCCGATCAGCCGGTACACCGTTCCGGTTCCCATGCCCGCCGCGGCGGCGATGTCCCGGATCGACGTGAATTCATAGCCCTTGCGGCCGAACTCGGCCCGGGCGACCGCCCGGACGCGGGCGGCGTCGTCTTCCGGGCCGTCAGCTGTCTGCCAGGACCGCACCACCTCGTCGGCGGCGCGGAATGCGGCCGATGCGTCGAGCTCGGCATCGCTGACCGCACGAGTGGCAAGGCCTTGCAGCATGATCGTGCACAGCAGCGCGGCGACCTTGTCGGGTCCGGCGTCATTTCGGATGACGTCGAGGCCGACGTGCAGCATGGTCTGGACGAAGCGGTCGGCGAGGATCGCGATGTCGACGTGCGATCCGATGTGACCGCTCCAGCGGGCGGCCCGCAGCGTCTGCAGGGTGGCCTGCAAGGTCGCAGAGGGACGCTGCCGGGCGAGGGCCGTCAGATCCGGGTCGTCGGACGGGAACTCGTAGAACGTCATCTGCAACGCCGCCCGGTGGGTCACCGCGCACTGGGCAATCGCCGAACCGAGCTCGACCAGACGGTCGAATGCCGATGTCGATCCGGCGTCGTCGAGCCGCTGCTCAGCCTGCCGGGCGATCTCATCGAGGTCGTCGTGATAACGCCGCAGCAACTCGACGAAGATCGCTTCTTTCGATTCGAAGTGGTGGTAGAGGCTTCCGGGCAGAATGCCTGCGGCGTCGGCGATCTCCTGCAGCGACGTCCGCAGTCCCGAGGTGGCGATCAGTGCGGCGGCGGACTGAAGTATGTCGCTACGCCTGCTCACGGCACCTCCAACCCGGACCGGATGTTTGGTAACGGTAGCAGAAGTGCGTGGCCCGGCATCGTTGACGAGGGGTTTGCGGCTGGGTACTGTCTGAACAAAAGTTAGGTTTCACGCTACATGTCCGAGTGGGGTCCATGTCGAGCACGTCGATGTCGGGTGAACGCCGCAGTGTCGTCATCACCGGCGCTTCCCGCGGGCTCGGTCTGGCGTCGGCGGCGAATCTCTACCGGCGGGGTTGGCGTGTGGTCGCGGCGATGCGCTCGGTGGACACCGGTATGAAGGTGTTGCGAAAGGCCACCGGGGCCGGCGACGACGATCCGAGACTCGTCGGCGTCAGCCTCGACCTGACCGATCCGGGTTCGGTGACCGCCGCGGCGCGGACCATCGAGAATGCGGTGGGCGCACCGTACGGGCTGGTGCACAACGCCGGCATCTCCGCGGCGGGCATGGTCGAGGAGACGCCGACCGAACTCTGGGAGCGAATGTTCGCGACAACGATCTTCGGCCCGGTGCTGCTGACCAAGGAGCTGCTGCCGTCGATGCGCCGAGCCGGCGCCGGCCGCATCGTCCTGGTGTCCAGCCAGGGCGGAGTTCGTGGAATGCCGGCTACCGCAGCGTATTCCGCGGTCAAAGGTGCCCTGGAGAGGTGGGGGGAGTCGATGGCCGGCGAGATCGCACCGTTCGGCATCGGTGTGACGGTCGTCGTCACCGGCACCTACGACACCGAGATCATCACCGATGCGGGCACCACCGATTGCCGTGACCTGCAGGGCGTGTACGCCCGCCACCACCAGACCATGGACAAACGAGGCCGCGCCGCGATGAAGATGGCGGCGCGTTCCCCGGACAAGTTCGCCACGGGCCTGGCCAAGGCGCTCGACAGCAGGAAGCCCTTCGTCAAAACGGCGATCGGTCCGGACGCGCGAATGTTGGTGATCGTCAACCGGATATTGCCGTCGGCCGGACTGCACCAGATGACCCGGTTGATGATGGGTATTCCGCGGTTCGGCGCCATGAGATCAGGAGATACCCAGAGTGGCTGACAGCGCAGGCGTCCGCTTCGAAACCAAGATGATGATCGACGGCGCCCTGGTCGACGGTCAGGCGGGGACCTTCACCAACATCGACCCGGCCACCGAAGAGATACTCGGCGAGGTCGCCGACGCGTCGAAAGCCGACATGCGCCGGGCCATCGACGCCGCGCGGCGCGCGTTCGACCAGACGGACTGGTCGACCGATCATGCTTTCCGGCAACGGTGCCTGCTGCAATTGCAGGAGGCGCTGGAATCCGAACGGGAGGAGCTGCGCGAGGAACTGATCCTCGAGGTGGGCTGTCCGCGCGCCATCACCCACGGTCCCCAGCTCGACGCCCCGCTGGCCGACGGGCTGCGCTACCCGGCCAAGCTGATCGACGAATATCCCTGGGAGACATCCCTGGGCGACACGGTGGTGTCGGTCACGGGGGTGAACACCACCCGCAAGGTCTGGCGCGAGCCGGTTGGCGTGGTCGGTGCGATCGTCCCGTGGAACTTCCCGTTCGAGGTCGCCATCCACAAGATCGGCCAGGCACTGGCGACGGGAAACACCGTCGTCCTCAAGCCCGCGCCCGATACGCCGTACAACGCGACCCGGCTGGGCCGGCTGATCGCCGAGAACACCGACATCCCGGCGGGTGTGGTGAACGTCGTCACCGCGTCGGACCACCTCGTCGGTGAAGAGCTCACGCTGTCGCCGAAGGTCGACCTGATCTCGTTCACCGGTTCGACGGTCGTCGGGCAGCGGATCATGGAGAAGGGCGCCGCCACCATGAAGCGGCTGTTCCTCGAGCTCGGTGGAAAATCGGCGACCATCGTCCTCGAGGACGCGGACTTCGCGCTCGGGTGCATGATGGGCATCGCTCCGTGCATGCACGCCGGCCAGGGCTGCGCCAACCCCACCCGATTGCTGCTGCCGCGCTCCCGCTACGACGAGGGCGTGGAAATCCTGCGCGGCATCTATGAGGGTGTCTCCGCGGGCGACCCGCAGGACCCAGGCACGCTGTGCGGCCCGGTCATCTCCGACCGCCAGCGCAGCCGCATCCGCGGCTACATCGAGAAGGGTGTCGAGGAGGGCGCCACGCTTGTGGTCGGGGGCGCCGAGGCGCCGGCCGGGATGGACAAGGGATTCTTCGTCATGCCAACGCTATTCGTCGATGTCGACAACTCGATGACGATCGCGCAGGAGGAGATCTTCGGCCCGGTGTTGTCGGTGATCCCCTTTGACGACGCAGACGACGCGGTGCGCATCGCCAACGACAGCCCCTACGGTCTGGCCGGCAATGTGATGGCGGGCTCGCTGGATCGGGCTCTGTCGGTGGCCAGGCGGCTGCGGGCGGGCTTCATCGGTCTGAACGGCACCGCGGGCTACGGCGCCGACACCCCGTTCGGCGGCTACAAGGCCAGTGGCGTCGGCCGACAAAACGGCATCGCCGGATTCGACCAGTACACCGAGATCAAATCGGTTGCCTACCCTGCGAATTGAGGAGTCTTTTGCTGTGACCGATTTCGACGTGGTGGACTTCTTCACCGATCAGTCTCTGGTGCCCGACCCGTACCCCTACTTCGACCATCTGCGAGCGAAATGCCCGGTGACCCCGGCCACGGGCTTCAACGTGCTGGCCGTCACCGGATACGACGCCGCGCTGAGTGTGTACCGGAACCCGGCGTTCTCGTCGTGCGTTTCGGTGTCGGGACCGTTCTCCGGCATGCCCATCACCCCGGGCGAGAGCGACGACGTATCGGAGTTGATCGAAAAACACGGCCCCAGTGCGCCGATGTCCGAACACATCGCGGTGCAAGATCCACCGCGGCACACCCGGACACGCAGCCTGATGAACACACTTCTCACACCCAAGCGCCTCAAAGAGAACGAAGACTTCATGTGGCGGCTGGCCGATCAGCAGCTGGACACCTTCCTGGCCAAGGGTGAGTGCGAATTCCTGACCGACTACGCAAAACCGTTCTCGCTGTTGGTCATCGCCGATCTGCTGGGTGTACCGGCCGAAGACCACGAGGAGTTCAAGCTCGTTTTCGCCGATCAGATCGTCGGCGAGGTGGGCAAGGACGCGCCGACATCCCATAATCCGCTGGAGTGGCTGAACGAGAGGTTCTACCGCTACCTCGACGAACGCCGGCGCGCCCCGCGCGAGGACGTTCTCACCGGTCTGGCGCTGGCCACATACGAGGACGGGTCGACACCCGAGCTCGACGACGTGGTGAACCTTTCGACATTCCTGTTCGCCGCCGGTAGCGAGACCACGACGAAGCTGGTCAGCTCCGCGGTCCGGTTCATCGGCGACACTCCGGGTTGCGAAGAGGCGTTGCGCCACGACCGCAGCAAGATCCCGGCCTTCCTCGAAGAGACGCTGCGAATGGAAAGTCCCGTCAAAGCGCACTTCCGAATGGCCCGCACCACTACCACGATCAGCGATGTGACGGTCCCGGCCGGAACGGTCGTGATGATGCTGCCGGGTGCGAGCAATCGCGATGCGAACAAGTTCGAGAACCCGCACGAGTTCCGCGCCGACCGGCCGAACGTCCGCGAACACATCGCGTTCATCCGCGGGGTGCACTCGTGTCCCGGCGCGCCACTGGCCCGCGCGGAAGGCCGGATCTCACTGAACCGGATCCTCGATCGCATGACCGGCATCACGATCTCGGAAGCCGACCACGGCCCCGCCGAGAACCGGCACTACAGCTACGAGCCGACGTTCATCATGCGCGGGCTCAGCGAATTGCACATCACCTTCGAGGAGAACCGATGACCGGAAAGCTGGACGGCAAGGTCGCTTTCATCACCGGGGCGGCGCGGGGCCAGGGCCGTGCCCACGCGATCGCGATGGCACGAGAGGGTGCCGACATCATCGCGGTCGACATCTGCCGGGACATTCCCTCGAACCCCTATCCGTTGGCCACCCCGGACGACCTGTCGGAGACCGAACGGTCCATCAAGGAGACCGGTCGCCGGGTGCTGGCTAGGGTGGCCGACGTCCGCGAGCGCCACGAGTTGCGCGACGCTGTCGAGGCGGGCGTGGCCGACTTCGGCAGGATCGACATCGTCGTGGCCAACGCGGGCATCCTGCCGATGGCGATGGGACGGCCGCACGATGCGATGTCGTTCGTCGACGCCAGCGATGTAGATCTGCTCGGCGTGATGAACACCGTCGCGGTAACCGTGCCGCACCTGCCCAACGGGGCGTCGGTCATCATCACCGGGTCGACGGCGGGCATGATCCGCGGCACCACCGACAACCCGAACATGGGACCCGGCGGGCGTGGCTACGGGTGGAGCAAGCGGGTCATCATCGAGTACGTCGAAGAGATGGCGATCGCACTGGCGGACAGGATGATTCGGGTCAACGCCATACACCCGACGAACTGCAACACCCATCTGCTGCAGAACGACGGGATGTACAGCATGTTCCGGCCAGACCTGACACAGGCGGGCCAGCAGGCGACCCGTGAGGACGCCGAACCGTTGTTCACGATCTTCCAGGCGATGCCGATCCCATACATCGAGCCGGAGGACATGGCCAACCTCGGGGTGTTCCTGGCCAGCGACGACAGTCGCTACATCACCGGACAACAGATCCGGGTGGACGCCGGCTCGCTGCTCAAGTGGCCCAACGGCCCCGGGGGATAGGAACACAGCGATGGGTGCGGTAATCATGCTCGGCGCGCTGTTCGGCCTCATTGTGCTGATCTTCGGACTGGTCATCTATCTCGATCCGGAAGCGCGCGACCGGTGACGCCGGTGATGATCGCCGGCCAGACCTTCGCCTACGTCGGCGGATTCGTCCTGCTGGCCGTCGGTGTCTTCCTGAGCGTGCGGCGCGGGCGAATTCACCCCCTGCTGCTGGTGTCGATCTCGGCGATCTCGTTCTCATGGATCGAGGCGCCCTACGACTGGGCGATGTACGCCCAGTTCCCGCCCGCCCTGCCTCGCATGCCGTCGTGGTGGCCGATGAACATGACCTGGGGTGGCGGGCTGCCGTCCGCGGTGCCGATCGGGTACATCTCGTACTTCGTGTTTCCCGCGCTGATCGGCGCCGCCATCGGCCGGCGGCTGGTCGAGCGGTTCGGCTGGCGCAGGCCGCAGACGCTTCTGATCTCCGGCTTCGGCGTCGGCTTCTGCTGGGCGCTGTTCTTCAACGCGGTGATCGGCGCCCAACTGGGGGTGTTCTATTACGGCTACGTGATTCCGGGGCTGGCGATCTTCGAGGGCACCAAGCATCAGTATCCGATCTACGACTCGGTCGCGATGGGTGTGCAGATGATGGTGTTCGCCTACCTGCTGGGCCGCACTGATGACCAGGGGCGCAACGTGATCGAGGCGTGGGCCGACAAGCGGTCGCCGAGCAGGGTCGGTGCCGGTGTCCTGTCGGTGGTGGCGGTGATCGTCGTGGGTCATCTCCTGTACGGGGCGGTGTTCGCTCCGCACCTCGTCACGAAGCTCGCCGGCTACGTCACCGTCGGTCCGACCGAGCAACTGTTCCCCGGCGTGCCGAATCAGCCGCGGTAGATCACCACGTGCTGCTGATGAAGACGACGCTGGGCGGCGCCGCGGTTCAGCCCTGAGCCGCCGGCGCGAAGAACTCCAGCGTGATGCCGTCCGGATCGCGGAAGCTCAGCCCGGAGCCGTAGTCTGCGTCCACGATTCCGCCGTGGCCGATGCCCAGCTCGTCGAGGCGGGCTTGCCAGCGCTCGAGGTCGGCGCGCTCCGCGCAGCCGAAGCCGACGTGATCCAGGCCGACGTTGTGCTCGCTGAACGGGCGATCCGACGGGGCAGTGGTGTGTTGCAGGCACACCCTTCTCATGGTGGGTCTAACAACACGTATGACGGGGATGGTCCGCCAAGTGTTCATGCGGACCGGGATCGGTGCCCGTGACCGCGGCGACGAACGTAGCCAGATCGATACGCTCGCCGCTCAGCCATGTGCCGCTCACAGTGGCCTTGTCCGCCAGTTCGGCGGGGTCCACCGCGTAGGGGTCGGCGGCCAGTTCGACGAAATCGGCGAGCTTGCCCACCTCGAGGGAGCCGATCAGATTGTCGCGGTGCAGCGTCCGGGCGGCGTTGATGGTGTGTGCCCGCAGGGCGTGGTCGAGGCTGATGCATTGCTCGGCACCGTGAACGCTCCCGGCCCGGGTGCGCCGGGTCACCGCGGTCTGGATGTTGAGCACCGGGGTCGGCGGCGACACCGACCCGTCGTTGTGCAGCGAGACCACCGCGCCCGAGGCCACCGCATCGGCGAAGGCCCCCCATGTGCTGCCATGCTCGTGATCGAAGATCTGCCCGTCCAGCAGATCGCCCCAGTAGTAGTACTGGAACGGCGCCATCGAGACATGGACGCCGAGGCGTGCTGCCCGGTCGAACTGTTTGCGGGTGCCCGCCCCGAGATGCTCCAGACGCCAACGATGGTCGCTGCCGACCAGATTGTGGCGATGCAGTGCGCCCTCATAGGCGTCAAGCGCCAAGTCGATGGCGAGATCGCCGTTGGCGTGGAAGGCCATCTGCCAGCCGGTGGGAGCAGCGACGTCCAGGACGGTGTCGAGCTGCTCGAGGGTGTAGTTCATCGACTGCGGGCCGCCTGCCACCGCCGGGTCGATGCCGGCGGTTCTGGTTGCCTCGGTGCTCAGATAGGGAAAGGAGATCGCGATGTTGCCGATCCACGGGGAGCCGTCGGTCCACAGTTTGACGCCTTGCTTGACCAGGAGTTGCTCAGCGACGCTGAAGCTTTCGACGTTGTTGTAGGTGTCGGTGGTCGACATCTCCCACATGCTCACCCGAAGCGGGCAGGACGGACTTGCGGCCAGCGCTTCGTAGGCGCCCTTGAATTTCGGGTCGTAGGTCATGTCGGAGGTTGAGGTGTACCCGCCGCGCGACATCCAGGCGTAGTACTCGGCCGCGCTGACCAGCGGGTTGCCCAGCTGGGCCAGGACCGGCCCGGCGACGGCGAGCAGCGCCGCGGTTTCGAATCCCTGACCGTTGAGGCTGCCGTCTGGATTTCGGCCGAAGTGAGCGCCGACCGGATCGGCAGGCGGATTGACATTCCAGCCATGCTGTTTCATCACGGCGGTGTTGAAATACGCGCCATGGCCGGAATTGTCGGTGACAACGGCGATTCGGTCGCCGAAGATCCGGTCGAGTTCGGGGGCCTTCGGGGAGGGACGCTGGTGCAGCAGTGCGTCGAAGCCGGCGAACAACAGCGGGGTGGCCGGGTCGGTGGT
Organism: Mycolicibacterium aromaticivorans JS19b1 = JCM 16368; assembly: GCF_000559085.1. NCBI lineage: Bacteria > Bacillati > Actinomycetota > Actinomycetes > Mycobacteriales > Mycobacteriaceae > Mycobacterium > Mycolicibacterium aromaticivorans. The sequence goes on from NZ_JALN02000001.1 coordinate 4,687,421, forward strand.
GGCGATCGCATCGGCGAAGATCTTCTCGATGTCCTGCCAAGTCGGTGCATCCCACGGTGCGATCGACCGGGCCGGCGGCTGGGTGGCGACCCCACTCATTACCGGATGGCTATGCGGTTCAACGAATCCCGGCAACAGAGCACCCGCACCGGTGTCGACCACCTCGGCGTCCGGGCACCGCGCCTGGCATTGCGCCAATGACCCGACCTCAGCGATCACCCCGTCGGCGACGGCGACGGCCTCCGCGCGCGGCTGATCGGGATCCATCGTGATCACCGTTGCGGCGGTGAGAATTCTGCTGGACATGTGGCCCCTCATTGGTTTCAGACGATGCACTGTCCGCGGCGCGCCCTGGCTCGCATGTCCCAGAGGTAGAGCTGGTACCCGAGAATCCAGGTCTGGTGCGGGATCAGGCGGTCGGCGAGCCGCAACGCGGCGAGCAGCCACTCGAAGCGGCGCTGCTGTCCGGCGCTCCACGGCAGCCGCATCATTGCCCGGAATTCGGACGGCAAGAAGCCGACGGTGGCGAACAGGTTGAACCGGCCGAGGGTCTCTCGGATCGGGAACGGCATGAATGCCATTCCCGCAACGCCTTTCAGATGCTCACGGACCAGCGGATCGATCGACAAATCGTCCAGTGACCGCTTCCAGTACTCGTCGAAGGCGGCGCGGTCGGCCGGCCACATCCCCTCGCGTACCTGCAGCGTGGTGCCGAGCCGGCTGGCGTCGGCGTACACCGCGTCGGCGGCGGCGGCGTCGAGCGGGCCGTAGAGGAACTCGTGCTGGTCAACGTAGTAGCGGTACAGGCAGGCCGCCACCCACAGCTGGAGTTTCGGGTCGAAGGCACGGTAGGACACCGGGCTCGACGCGGTGGAGCGAACCTTGGCGTGCGCGGTGTCCACCGCCGAGCGGATCAGGGCTCGGTCGGCGTCGGTGCCGATGGTGGCCGCCGCGAGATAGGTGCCCGTGGTGCGGGCCCGCTTGATCGGATGCTTGTACACGTTGCCGCTGTCCACCGGGCTCTCGAGAACGCCGTAGCCGACGCCGGGGTGGGCCAGCTGCATGATGACGTTGGCGGCGGGCGCCAGCACCGCGGCCGGGTTGAGCAAGTCCGAGACCCGCGTCGGGGGTCGCGTCATCGCGGCCTCATCAGGGCAGTACATCACGTGTGAGAGAGTGCCGGGGTGTTTGCGCGCAGACGGTACCGCGGTGTCGGCATCCTGACGGCCCAGCTGGCGGATCTGGCTTTCGGCGATCCCGTGCACGGCCATCCGGTGGCGGGGTTCGGTTGGTGTGCAGCCGCACTCGAAAAGTTGACGTACCGGGACAGCCGGGGGGCCGGCGCGGTGCACACCGGTGTGCTGCTGGGCGGGCTGGTCGTGGCCGGCACGCTGCTACAGCGCGCAACCCGCGGCCCTGCGCTGGCGGCCGTGACCGCCGCCGCCACCTGGGCCTCCCTCGGCGGGACGACGCTGGGGCGCACGGGCGAGAAACTGGCCGACCTGCTGGCCGCGGGCGACATCGACGGTGCTCGGGCGCTGCTGCCGTCGCTCTGCGGACGCGACCCGTCGGCACTGGACACCGACGGACTGGCCAGGGCGGCTCTGGAGTCGGTGGCCGAGAACACCTCCGACGCGCACGTCGCGCCGCTGCTCTGGGCGGCGGCCGGGGGAGTACCGGGTGTGCTCGTCTACCGCGGAGTCAACACGCTGGATGCGATGATCGGGCACCGCTCGCCGCGCTATAGCCGATTCGGTTGGGCGGCAGCACGTCTGGACGACATCGCGAACTTCGGGGCGGCGCGGGTGGCCGGCGTGCTGGTGGTGTTGTGCGCTCCGCTGGTCGGCGGTTCACCGGCCGGGGCGCTGCGGGCGTGGCGCCGTGACGCCGCCAGGCACCCCAGTCCGAACGCCGGCGTGGTGGAGGCGACATTCGCCGGCGCGCTGGGTGTGCGCCTCGGCGGCCCCACCCAATATCACCACCAACTGGAGATCCGGCCGACACTCGGTGAGGGTCCCGTCCCGGGCATCGAAGACCTTCGTCGTTCGGTGCGCTTGTCCCGGCTCGTTCAGCTCGCCGCCGCGGTCGTTGCGGTCGGGCTCACTGCCGGCGGCCGTAACGGTCGGCGAGCTTGTCCTCGACGGTGACCGGTGCCGCCGGATTATGCTTGGCTGCGGAGTTCTCGCGTCGGCGCGCCTTGATCTCCGAATACACGAAGTAGCCCAGCCCGATCGGGGCCACGATGCCGAAGGCGATCCACTGGATGCCGTACGACAGGAACGGTCCGGCATCCAGGTGCGGTAATTCGGCGATGCCGAGGCCGCCCGGCTGATTCTCCACCAACTGCAGATACGAGCCGGCCACCGGCACCCCGGTGGTCGCGCCGGCCAGCTTGGTGTCGATCGCGTAGAGCTGGGTGAAGCCGCCTTCTTTGAACGGCGGTTTGTCGGGCGGCGCGGTCTCCGAATCACGCAGCCGCGCAGTGATACTCACCGTGCCGGTCGGCAGCGGCGCGATGTCGGGCACCTTCGAGCCCTGGACGGCGAGCACGTAGCCCCGGTCCACCAGAACCGTCGGACCGCCGTCGACAGCGAACGGCACCAGCACCTCGAACGCCGGCGCGCCACCGACCACCCGCAGCCGGGCCAGCACCTCGGCGGACGGGACGTAGCGCCCGGTTGCGGTCACGCGCCGCCACTGATCCTCAGGAGCCGACGAATCCTGGTGCGGCAGAAATGTTGTCACCGGAACCGGCTCAGCGTTGAGCGAGGAGGCGATCTGATTGTTCTCGCGCGATGTCTTGGTGTTCTTGCCCAGCTGCCACGGCGCCAACACGGTGAAGCAGAGGTAGGCGAACGCGACGACCACCAGCGCCAGGGCAATCCAGCCCGGGCGCAGCAGGAACGTCCAGCGCTTCATCAGCCGGTCAGACCCTCGCCGGCCAGCTGTTGGTCGACCCAGGCGTGCAGACCCGGCAGAGCCGCGTCGATGACGGTGAACGTCTCCTCGAAGTCCGTCGGGCCGCCGTAGTACGGGTCGTCGACGTCGTCGGCATGCGCACTTGAGCGGGGGTCGAACGAGCGCAACAGCCGAACCCGCTCGGGTTCGACCCCGAGGTGCGTCAGCATCCGCAGATGATTGCGTCCAAGCGCGACGACGAGATCGGCGGCCAGGTGGTCGTCGCTCACCTGCGCCGCGCTGTGCTCGGTCGGATAGCCGTGCTCACGCAGGACGGCGTTGGCGCGTTCGTCGGCCGGATCACCGGCATGCCAGTCGCCGGTGCCGCCACTGGTCACCCGGACAAGGTGGCCCAGGCCGCGCTGCTCGATCTGGTGGGCGAACATCTTCTCGGCCATCGGCGAGCGGCAGATGTTGCCCGAGCAGACGAATGTGACATGCAAGAGCTCAGACACCGAGCACCTCGCGTAGCGCCGTGACGGTCGGAACATGAGCGGCAGCGGCCTCGGCCAGCTGCGGTTCGCGGAAGTCGTCGGCGCCATAGCCCCAGCCCACCACGACCGTGTCGATGCCGTGCTCGGCGGCACCCTCCACGTCGTGGGCGCGGTCGCCGACCATGATCACCCGCTCGGGCAGCGGCTGGAGTTGACCCAGCGCGTGGGCGAGCACGTCGGCCTTGCTGGAGCGGACACCGTCGATACTGGCGCCGGCGATCACATCGAAGTAGTCGGCCAGTTCGAAATGCTCCAGGATCCGTTGCGCCGTTGGCTCGGCCTTCGAGGTCGCCACCGCCAGGCGCACGCCGGCCGCCCGCAGGTCGGCCAGCAGCTGCGGAATGCCGTCGAACAGGCTGTTCATCGCCCAGCCCCGGCTGGTGTAGTCGGCCCGGTAGGCCGCGATCGCTTCGTCGGCACGATCGCCGAGGCCGAGTCCGCCCAGCGTCTGATGCATCGGGGGCCCGACGATCCGGCCGGTCAGATCGCCGCCGGGCGCCTCGGCCCCGACCGCGGCCAGCGCATGCCGGAAGCTGGCCACGATGCCCTCTGCCGAGTCGGTGAGGGTGCCGTCGAGATCGAAGATCACCAACTGCGGGCGGGTGTCGGAAGCCGTGCTCGTCACCGGTCCATTGTGGCCGATCGCTGCGCACTACTGTTCTTGGCGTGGTGGAGCACACGGCGACGGGCGTCAAACTGGCGGAGATCATCGCCGTGCTCGACGACGCCTACCCGCCTGGTCTCGCACAGAGCTGGGACTCCGTCGGCCTGGTGTGCGGCGATCCCGACGACGTCGTCGACTCGGTGACGGTGGCCGTGGACGCCACCGCCGAGGTCGCCACGACGGTCGGCCCGCGCGGTTTGTTGCTGGCGCACCATCCGTTGCTCCTGCGCGGAGTGGACACCGTGGCGGCCAGCACCCCCAAGGGCGCGCTGATCCACCAGCTCATCCGGGCCGGTGCCGCGCTGTTCACCGCCCACACCAACGCCGACTCGGCCAATCCGGGAGTGTCCGACGCGCTGGCCGAGGTCCTCGGGCTGACGGTCGACAGCGTGCTCGACCCGATCAGCGCGCGCTCCGACATCGACAAATGGGTGATCTTCGTCCCGACCGCCGACGCGAGCGCCGTCCGCGACGCCGTGTTCGCCGCCGGCGCGGGCCACATCGGCGACTATTCGCACTGCAGCTGGAGCGTGGCGGGCGCCGGGCAGTTCCTGCCGCTCGACGGCGCCGCGCCTGCCATCGGAACGATCGGGTCCCTCGAGCGGGTGGACGAGGACCGCGTCGAGATGGTGGCGCCGGCCCGGCTGCGATCCCAGGTGCTTGCCGCTGTTCGGGCGTCCCACCCCTACGAGGAACCGGCGTTCGACGTGCTACCGCTGGCCGCCCTGCCCACCGGGGTGGGTATCGGCCGGATCGGGACCCTGGCCGAACCGCTGCGGTTCGCCGATTTCGTCGCCCGCGTCGGCGCTGTACTGCCGCAGACGACGTGGGGGGTTCGGGCAGCGGGGGATCCCGACGCCCCGGTCACCCGGGTGGCGGTGTGCGGGGGAGCCGGCGACTCACTGCTGAGCGCCGCCGCCGCCACGGGAGTGGACGCCTACGTCACCGCCGACCTGCGCCACCATCCCGCCGACGAGCACCGCCGCGGCAGTGATGTCGCGCTGGTCGATGTCGCGCATTGGGCCAGCGAGTATCCGTGGTGTGCGCAGGCCGCCGCGGTGCTGCGCGACCATTTCGGGGCGGCGCTCCCGGTCCGCGTCTGCGACCTGCGCACCGATCCGTGGAACATCGAATCACCGAAAGGCACTTCGTGAAAGCTGAACTGGCACAGCAACGGTCGCTACTGGAGCTGGCCGAGCTGGATGCCGAGTTGGGGCGGCTGGCCCATCGGGCGGCCAACCTGCCCGAGCAACAGGAGTACGACACTGCCCTGGGTGACCAGCAGGCATCCGCCGACCGGATGGCGGCCCTGGCGATTGCGATCGAGGACATCGACGGCCAGGTGGCCCGATTCGAGTCCGAGATCGACGGCGTGCGCCAGCGTGAGGACCGCGACCGCAAACTCCTCGACTCCGGCACCGTCAACCCCAAGCAGCTCGAGGAATTGCAGCACGAGCTCGACACGCTGGAGCGCAGGCAGGCCAGCCTGGAGGATTCGCTGCTCGAGGTGATGGAACGACGCGAGCAGCTGGCCGGTGAGCAATCCGAGGAGCAGGCGAAAGCCGGTGCGCTGCAAGCCAATCTGACCACTGCCGGACACAACCGCGACGAAGCGCTGTCCGACGTCGAACGGGTGCGCGGTGAGCGCGGGGCCCGGCGCGACGCGATCGTGGCCGGACTCGACCCGGACCTGGTTGCGCTCTACGAGCGGCAGCGGACCACATCGGGTGTGGGCGCCGCACGGCTGCTGGGGCGCCGGTGCGGAGCGTGCCGCATCGAGCTGGATCGCGGTGAGCTGGCCAGGATCTCCGCGGCGCCGGAGGACGAGGTGATCCGCTGCCCCGAGTGCCAGGCGATCCTGCTGCGCATCGGTGGGGCATAGCCGTGCGTGTTCTCATCGAGGCCGACGGCGGGTCCCGGGGCAACCCCGGGCCGGCGGGATACGGCTGTGTCGTGTGGTCGGCCGACCACCGGACCGTGCTGGCCGAGCACGGCCAGGCGATCGGCGTCACCACCAACAATGTCGCCGAATACCGCGGGCTGATAGCAGGTCTGGAGGAGGCCCGCCGCCTCGGCGCCGACGAGGTTACCGTGTCGATGGACTCGAAGCTCGTCGTTGAGCAGATGTCCGGCCGCTGGAAGGTCAAGCACGCTGCGATGGCCGAGCTGCACCAGCAGGCGCGCGCGCTGGCCTCGACGTTTGATTCGGTGACCTACCAATGGATTCCGCGCGAGCGGAACTCTTACGCCGACCGGCTGGCCAACGAGGCGATGGACCGCGAACAGCAGGCAACCGTGGCCGACCCGCCCGCCGGTGCGCTCGCCGTGCCGCCCGCGGCGTGGACCGGTAACCAGGGCGCGCCGACCCGCATGCTGCTGTTGCGGCACGGCCAGACCGAATTCTCCCGGCAGCGAAGGTATTCCGGCCGCGGCAACCCTGAACTCACCGACACCGGCCGGCGCCAGGCCGAGGCCGCGGCCAACTACCTGGCCGGAGGCGGCGGCGTCGACGCGGTGATCAGCTCGCCGCTGCAGCGTGCCTACGACACCGCGTCGGCCGCCGCCGCGGCGCTGGGCCTGCAGGTGACGGTCGACGACGACCTGATCGAGACGGACTTCGGTGCCTGGGAAGGCCTGACGTTCGCCGAGGCGAGGGAGCGCGATCCGGAGTTGCACGGCAGTTGGTTGCGGGACACCGGTCTGCGCCCGCCGGACGGGGAGAGCTTCGTCGACGTCGAGGAACGGATTCAGCGAGCGCGCACCCGCATCATCGCCGAGAATCCCGGCGCCACCGTGCTGGTGGTATCCCACGTGACGCCGATCAAGACCCTGCTGCGACTGGCGCTCGACGCCGGGCCGAGCATTCTGCACCGGTTGCACCTGGACCTCGCGTCGCTGAGCATCGCGGAGTTCTATCCCGACGGCGGGGCCTCGGTGCGGCTGGTGAACCAGACGTCGTATCTGGCCTGAGCTAATCCCGCATGTGCACGCGTTCGCCGTGCGGGCCGAACAGGATGATGGCCTCCACCGGGCCGTCGACGGCACCGAACCAATGCGGTGTCCAGGTACTGAACTCCACGGCTTCACCGGGCTCGATGACGAAATGCTGCTCGCCGAGTATCAGCTGCAGGCGTCCGGAGAGAACGTAAAGCCATTCCTGCCCTTCATGAGTGGGCAGTTCGGCCGGCGCGGTGCGCCGGCGCGGGTTGATCCGGATCTTGAAGGCCTGCGGGCCGCCCGCCCCGCTGTGGCGGGTCAGCGGCCAGTACGTGACCAGGTGCCTGGTATGCGACGCCGCCCGCACCCGGGGGTCGGCGGCCGGGGGTGCGCCGAGCAGTTCGTCGGCGCTGACCGACAGCGCCGCGGCCAGCCGGGGCAGGTGGTCGAGGGCCAGCCGGCGCTTGCCGGATTCCAGCCGGCTCAGCGTGGAGACGTCGATACCGGCCCGGGACGCGACGTCCTCCAATGTCAGACCGAGCCGGCCGCGCAGTTCCCGCAGCCGTCTGCGCACCCGCAGATCGACGTCATCGTTTGCCTGCATGGCAAAAGACATTGCCATTCCTGGGGTGGCACCGGCAAGCTGATGAGCATGACTGCTGATCACCACACCCACTGGGAGACGCGCTACGCGGAGAAGCCACGGATCTGGAGCGGGCGCCCCAACGCGCGCCTTGCCGAAATCGTCGAACCGCTGACGGGTTCGCGCGCACTGGATCTGGGCTGCGGCGAGGGCGGCGATGCGATGTGGCTGGCCGAGCACGGCTGGCACGTCGTCGCCGTCGACGTGTCCACCACCGCGCTGGCCCGCGCGGCGGAAGACGCTGCGGCGCGAGGAGTGTTGGAGCGCATCGACTTTCAACAGCACGACCTGACCCAGACGCTGCCCGAGGGGCCCTTCGATCTGGTGTCGGCGCACTTTCTCCACACCACCCTCGAGATGGACCGGTCCGCCATCCTGCGCCGCGCGGCGGCGACGGTAGCGCCTGGCGGAACGCTGCTGATCGTCGACCACGGTGGTGCGCCGCCATGGGCGCCCGAGGAGGTTCAGCACCACGAATTTCCGGCTCCGGACGTTGTGCTGGCCGGCTTGGCCCTCGACGACACCGAGTGGGAGAGGGTCCGGGTGGGGACCGCCCAGCGCGAGGTGGTCGGGCCCGAGGGTCAGGACGCCACCCTCGACGACAACATCATCCAGCTACGCCGTAAATGAGCTACCGTGTTCAGGCGAACGAGTTGGCCGGGCGGCCGCGACGCAAGTCGAGGAAAGTCCGGACTTCACAGAGCAGGGTGATTGCTAACGGCAATCCGAGGTGACTCGCGGGACAGTGCCACAGAAAACAGACCGCCGTCCGTCAGGGCGGTAAGGGTGAAACGGTGCGGTAAGAGCGCACCAGCATTCCGGGTGACCGGAATGGCTTGGTAAACCCCACCCGAAGCAAGGCCAAGAGGCCGCACCTGGTGCGGCTGCGCAGGCGATCGAGGGCTGCTCGCCCGAGCCTGCGGGTAGGCCGCTCGAGGTACCCGGTGACGGTGTGCCCAGATGGATGGTCGCCGCCGTCCTGCCCCGGTCGATCAGGGCAGGAAGGGACAGAATCCGGCTTACAGGCCAACTCGTTCGCTCACCGCGTCAGTGCGATTTCTTGAACGTCTTCCGCAGTGCGCTGAGCGCATCGTCGAGCTGTTCGCGGCAGCGGTTCGCGAGGTCGTCCTCCTGCTGATAGAGCAGGCCGTAGGTGAAGGTGTCCTCGCCCGCGGCGTGCGCCGCCAGCGACTGCTGGGCCAGATGTGTGCGGCTGACCACACTGTCCTGGTGGTCGCCCAGCAGAGTCTGGATGGTCTTGGCCCGGTCCGATACCTTTGGCTCGCCGGTTGCCGCAGCGACATACCGGAGTCGCTTGGCGCCCTTGCGAATTCGGTGCAACGCCTCGTCGCGGTCCTCGGTGGCCTGGGCGGCGTTCTTGGCCGCCTTGTTCACCCGCTTATATGCCGAGTCGATGCTGACCGGCTTGGGCTCCTCGCCCGGTGCCGCATGCGGTGGCTGGGCGGCCACCAGTGCCTCCAGCGCGTCGAGCAGCCGGAAGTACCGGGTCGATCGCATCGCCGCCAGCGAGCGCCGCAGGCCGGCCTGATAGCTGCGCTGAGCCCCGGACACCAGACGCTCGTAGACCGGGCCGCGGACCAAGTCGGCAGGCAGTGCCTCCAGTGCGGCCTCATACCGTTCGGCGAGCACCTCTGCATCACGGGCGACACCCAGCACACCGGCAAGTTGTCGCAACTCGTCGAGGATCCAGGCGTCGTCGCTCAACCCGAAGGCGTCCTCGGAGGCCTGCAACAAGCTGCGGATCTTGCGGCTGGTCACGCGCATTTGATGGACCGAGTCGTAGGTGTCGGCCCGCACCGCGCGGTCCCACACCAACAGTTCGCCGACCTGCTCGGCGACCGCCTGATGCACCGGGTCGCGGGACGCCTCGTTGTCGTCGGGCACCTCGGCGGCCGTACCCGCCGTCTCCAGCACTTTCGCGAGCTTCGATCCGTGGCCTGCCGGCACCGCGCCGGCGTCGAGCAGCCGATTGCTCAGCCGCTTCAGGAGGTCGCGCCCGCCGTCGGCCTCACCGTCGACCAGCTCCAGCTCCCACTCGTGCCAGCGCTGTTCCTCCCCGGCCTCGCCGCCGCTCCCGAGCGCCCACGCGCTCACCTCGTCGTCGCAGAACTCGGCCAGCGCCGCGTCGTCCCCGTCGTAGAGCATCACCACGTTGCGGGTCGTCGAGATCCGGGCCACCGGGGCCAGCGGGTGGTCCCGCACCACGGCGAGCACGATGTCCAGTAGATCGGTGGGCACCGAGTCGCCGCCCTCTGGGGAGCTGTCCAGCGGCGCATGCACCTCAGTTCGGGCGTCCGGCCCGGCGGGCAGCTTCAGGTGCCAGCCCGCATCGGGGCCGCCGGTGCGGCGGCGCAGCGTGATCCGATGGGCGTTGAGATCGCGACGCTGGGTGTCGAAATACACCGCGTCGAGCGATTGCGCGGGCTGCCGCTCCACGCGTGCCACCGCCGAGAGCCCGTCGAACGACGGCAGCGTCGCGCCGGTGGGGACGTCGAACTTTCGCTCCACCTCGACATGGCGATTTTTGCCCGCAGTACCCGAACCCATGCCGCCTAGGGTGTCATACCCAGGTGAACAGGATGCCGTCGTCACGAGCTGAAGGCGAGCTGTGAGCTGACTGGCACTTCCGGCGTGGGGGGCGTCTGTTGGGTACTATTCGACCGTCGTCGTGACCGCACGATCCTCAGGAGGTGATCACCGATGCTTGGTGAACCTCCGAGTAGTCATAGTCGCTGACAGCTGGCGCTCGTCGCGCTGCCGTCCACTTTTCCTTCGTCATCGTTCCTGAATTCGCCGCTGGCTCATGTGTCGACGGCTGCCGCCGGGCGTTGCCCGCCGGCAGCCGGGCCGACTGGGTGAGCGTGGCATCCGTGTCGGTAGGAGTGCGTGAAATGTCCGATGTACTAGGCGCTTTGAGCGGTGCGGGCAATGGCCTGCGCAGGCGGGGAGCTGTGCGTGCCCAGCGGATGTCGACCCGCCGGGGTGTCCAACAGGCGGTGGTGTCGGTGGCCGGACTGGTGAGCGCGCCGGTGTCCAATCAGGCCGGCCAACTCCTCGGCCGGGTGGTCGACCTGATCGCCCACATGCAGCCCGAGGAACACTATCCGCCGGTGACCGGATTGTTGGTGCGGGTGGGCTCGCGGCGCAGCTTTCTGCCCGCGGACGCCATCGGCGAGATCACCCCCCGAGCTGTGCGATTGCGAACCGCGCGAATGGATCTGCGTGACTTCGCCCGGCGCCCTGGTGAGGTGCTTCTCGCCGAGGATGTCCTGGACCACCAGCTCATCGATCTGGAAGGCCGCCAGGTGTTGCGCGCTGCCGATCTCTACCTCGCCCGGATGGGTGACCAGTTCCGGCTCGTCGGGCTGGACGTCAGTTTCGCCACCCTGCTGCGCCGCCTCGGGCCGCGGGTCTGGCGGGGGAGGCCGACGCCGGAACGGGTCATCGACTGGGCGGCGGTGGCACCGTTCGGTGACGTGACCGCGTCGCCGTCGGTGGTGCATCTGCGCACCACGGACGAGCAACTGCGCCGCCTCGCTCCGGCCGACCTGGCAGATCTGCTCGAAGATCTGGCACGGCCGGCCCGCCAGCAGCTCCTGGACCGGCTCGGTCCCGACGCGGCCGCCGACGCGCTCGAGGAGATGGAACCCGACGAGTTGGAGGCGCTGCTGCGGGAGGCGCCCCCCGAGCAGGCCGCTGTCCTGATCGCTGCGATGGAGCCCGACGAGGCCGTCGACGCGTTGCGCGACCTGTCCTCCGGCGAGCGCGAAGAGCTCCTGCGCCGGATGCCGCAGCAGTCGGCTCAGGAGCTGACTGCGCTGCTGACCTACCCGGAGGACACCGCGGGCGGATTCATGACGAGCGTCCTGGCGCGCGCGTCGATCACCAACACCGTCGGCGAGGTGGAACGCATCGTCGCCGGGCACCGCGAGCACCGAGCGGAGATCGACGGCATCCTCATCTACGACGAGGACGGCTTCCTCGTCGCCGACCTGCCGTTGTTCGATCTGATCGCCTATCCCGACGACAACACGATCGCCGAGGTGCTCGATGCCGAGGGTCACCCGCCGCCGTTGACGGTGTCCTCCGACGCCAATGTCGGTGAGGTTGCGACGCAATTGGTGAAGACCAGGCGGGCGTCGTTGTTGGTGGTCGACTCCGACGGCTGCCCGATCGGACGAATCCTGGCCGACGATGTGCTCGACGCGCTGCTGCCCGAGCGGGGCCGGTTCCACTTCCCGAGGTTGCTGTCATGACCGCCGAAGACACCCGCCCGGTTGTCACACCGCCGACGCCGGTCGAAGGGGGCTGGCGGCACCGCGCGGCCAGCGTCGTCACGCGGGTGCCCGGCGGCGCCCGAGTGCTGGGCTATCTGGCGATCGCGGGGCCCGGCCTCATCGCCGCGAATGCCGGCAACGATGCCGCCGGGATTGCCACCTATTCCAGCGCCGGTTCGCAATTCATCTATCGCACACTGTTTTTCATGGTGTTGGTTACGGTCGCCCTGGTCCTGGTTCAGGAGATGTCGGTGCGGCTGGGCACCTTCACCGGCAAGGGGATCGCGGCGCTGATCCGCGAACAGTTCTCGCTGCGACTGACCGCCGTGGCCTTGGTGTGCATCCTGCTGGCCAACACGGGACTGGTGGTCAGCGAGTTCGCCGGTATCGGCGCGGCGTTCGAACTCGTCGGCGTCAGCAGGTATTGGGTGGTGCCCCTTGCCGCGGTACTCATCTGGGGACTGGTTCTATTCGGCTCCTACCGGTACGCCGAGCGGATCTTCCTCGTCCTGTCACTGGCGTTCTTCGCCTACCCGGTGGCGGCCATCCTCGGACACCCGGACTGGAAAGACGTGGCGACCAACCTCGTCGTGCCGCATTTCGAAATGTCCAGTGAATTCCTGCTTCTGGGGGTGGCACTGATCGGCACTACGGTGTCGCCGTACATGCAGTTCTATGCCGCCGCGGGAGTGGTGGATCGCGGCGTGGGTCCGGACAACTTCCGCAGTGCGCGGATCGACGCGGTCGTGGGCGCGGTGTTCGCCTGCGTCATCTCGATCACCATCATCATCGCCACCGGCGCCACCATCGGCGGGCGAGGACCGCTGGATTCGGCTCAGGAAGCCGCCGAGGCACTGCGCCCGGTCGCAGGCAACGGTGCGGTCGCGCTGTTCGCGGTCGGCCTGCTCGGCGCGAGCGCATTGGCCGGGGCGGTGGTTCCGCTGTCGAGCAGCTACGCGATCAGCGAGGCTGTCGGTGTGGAACGTTCGGTGTCGCGGCGATTCACCGAGGCGCCACTGTTCCTGGGGCTGTTCACCTTTCAGATCGTGCTGGGCGCCGCGATCGCGCTGACCCCGGTCAACCTGATCAGCCTGCTCATCGGTACACAGGTGCTGCAGGGAATCATCACGCCCGTCATCCTGGTGTACATCCTGGTGCTGACGAATCGGCGCTCGGTGCTCGGCGACGCGGTCAACCCGCCGGTGTTCCGGGTCGTCGCCACCATCGCGGTGGTGGCCGTCAGCGCGATGTCGCTGCTGCTCCTCGGCTGGACAGTGCTTGGCTGGTTCGGGGTGACCTAACTGGCCAGCTGACCGGCGAACTCGCCGGCCTGATCCCAGGCCCGGCGTTCGGCGGTGAACGCCTCGGCTTGCTGGGTCCGGAACTCGGCGATGCCGTCGGCGTTCAGTGTCAGGAAGCGCTGATAATCAGGCATCGAGAACGTGCCGTCGGCGATGTCGACGGAACCGCGGCCTGCGGCCATGTCGGCGCGCAGGTCCAGCAGTTCCTCGGCGCTGACCGGATAGAAGCTGATCCGGTCGAAATAGCGCAGCAGCCAGGGGGTTCCGGGCTCGAACGAGCGCGAGTCCTGCGGATGGCGGTGGTTCCACACCTGCGTGGTGCGGCCGACGAACTGGTAGCCGCCCGGCCCTTCCATGCCGTAGATGCACAGATAGGCCCCGCCGATCCCGACGGCGTTCTCCGGTGTCCAAGTGCGTGCCGGGTTGTACTTCGTGGTCACCAGCCGGTGGCGGGGATCCAGCGGCGTGGCCACCGGGGCGCCGAGGTAGACGTCGCCGAGGCCCAGCACCAGATACTGGGCGTCGTAGACGGTGTCGTGCACCCGCTGTACATCGGTCAAACCGTTGATGCGCCGGATGAATTCGATGTTCCACGGGCACCAGGGGGCGTCGGCGCGCACACCGTGCATGTAGCGCTGAATGGCCTCGTGTGTGGCGGGGTCGTCCCATGACAGCGGCAGACTCACGGTTCTGCTGGGTACCACCAGCTGGTCGGTGGCGGGGAGTGACTCCTCGGTTCGGGCCAGCAGCTCGACCAACTCGGGCGCGCCCAGCACGGCCGGATCGAACTGAACCTGCAACGATCGCACGCCCGGGGTCAGCTCGGTGACACCGGGAACTGCGCTGGCTGAGAGTGATTCGTACAGCACGTGTACCCGGGCGCGCATGGCCAGGTCGAGCACCATGGGTCCGTATTCGACGAGCACGCCGCCGTCGCCGTCACGGCGCACGGTCACGTCGGTGCCTTCGGCGCCGACAAATCGGGTCAGCACACCGTCGTCGGCGTCGCTGGAGGTCGAGATGACCAGCGGCATCGACGCCCGCCGGTCGGCGCCGATACTGCCCAGTGACGGAGCCCGGTCGGCACGGACCGGGACGAACCGCACGGTGTCGCCGGGCGCCATCTGTCCGAGCTTCCAGCGGTCGCCGCGCACGACGGTGACCGGGCAGACGAACCCGCCGAGGCTTGGGCCGTCCGGGCCGAGCAGGATCGGGGTGTCGCCGGTGAAGTCCAAAGTTCCGACGCAGTAGGCGTTGTCGTGGATGTTCGACGGATGCAGACCGGCCTCGCCGCCGTCGGTGCGGGCCCACTGCGGCTTCGGGCCCACCAGGCGGACACCGGTCCGATCGGAGTTGAAGTGCACCGTGTAGTCCGTGCCGACGATCGTCGCCATGTCGGCGCGGGTGAAGAACTCCGGTGCACCGTGCGGGCCTTCGGTGACCGCGAGTTGCCAGCGGTGACCGATCGCGGGCTGCTCGTCGATGCCGGCGCGGGCCGGCCGGGCCGTCGCCGGTCCGGGATCGTCACCGACCGTCAGCCTGTCGCCGGTACGCAGCGCGCGACCCTCGTGACCGCCGAAACAGCCCAGCGTGAACGTCGCTGTGCTGCCCAGGTATTCGGCTTCACCAACTCCGCCGGCGATCAGTACGTAACAGCGCATACCCGGGCCGCCGACCACCCCGATGTCCAGCACCCCGCCCGGCGGTATCGGCACCGACTGCCACTGCGGCACCGGCTCGCCGTCGAGGGTGACCGGAGCGGCCGCCCCCGTGACACACACCCGGGCACCATCGGGGAAGCTCAGTGCGGGACCGGCTTTCGTGCATTCGAGGCCGGCGGCCCCTTCGGCGTTGCCGAGCACCCGATTGCCGACGCGGAAGGATAGATCGTCCATCGGCCCCGACGGCGGCACGCCGACATGCCAGTACCCGACGCGGCCGGGCCAATCCTGGACGGTGGTCAGCAGACCTGGCCGCAGCACTTCGATGCTCGTCATGAGTCGGTGATCACCATCCGCACCGGGGTGGGGTCGAATCCGTTGCAGGGGTTGTTGATCTGCGGGCAGTTCGACACCAGCACCAGCGTGTCGGTGTCGGCACGCACCGTCAGCGACTTACCCGGCGCCGACAGGCCGTCGACGATGCCCAGAGTGCCGTCGGCCTCGACGGGCACGTTCATGAAGAAGTTGACGTTGGAGACGATGTCGCGCTTGCCCATTCCCCACCTGGCGGCTTCGGCGAGGAAGTTCTCGGCGCAGGCGTGCTGATGCACGGTGTGATGGCCGTAGCGCAAGGTGTTGGATTCCTTGGAGCAGGCGCCGGCGATGGTGTCGTGGTTACCGACCTCGTCGGCGACGATCGTCACCAACGGCCTGCCGTCGGCAGCCCGCAGCACCGAGCCGGTGGTCAGGAAGATGTTGCGCTGCGCGGCGATGGTGGCCTGGGCGCTATAGCGCCCGGCCGGATCGACCAAATCACCGGTGACGGCGTAGAACAGCGTGTCCACCGCCTGATTGCCGTGTAGATCGATGATCTGCAGGCACTGGCCGGCCCGCAGGATGGCCGACCACGGAGCGCAGGCCGCGACGATCTCGTCGAGAATCATTGTGCTGCCGCCCACGTGGTCTCGGTGTTGAACAGAGCTCGGAGGTATTCGGGATCGGTGTTCACCGGGGTGGTCAGCTCCTCGTCGGCACGCCAGGCCACGATGTCGAGTGCGGTCACGGCGGGCTGCGGGTCCAACGGGTGGGCGGTGTTGACCACGGCGACGACGACGGGCAGATGGATCAGCAACTCCACCGCTGCGCCGGGACCGGCCGACCCGGTGAACGTCAACGCCCCGGTGCCTTCGACTCGAACACCTTTGAACAGCGTCGCCGACGGTGCGACGTCGCGAATGTCCATCCCGTGCTTAAGCGCGGCCAGCAGCATCGTGGGTTGGCCGGCGGCAGGCAATCCGCACAGCAGGTCGTGGTGGCCGGAGCTGTCGGCCACAACCGTCGCCAGCACGCGACCCTGATCGGACAGCAGCGGATGGCCCACCCCGAGGTAGGCCTGCCACGGCACCTTCATCGTGTCGGCGACATTGAGCCGCTCCCAGGAGGCGTCGGCCCGGAACAGCAGCAGGTGCGCGCAGGCGCCGCCGTCGGGATCGGCCAGGCGCAGGCGGGTACCGCGGCCGAGCACCCGGGTGGCGTAGGACTCCGCGGGCACGGACTCGGCCCAGAGCAGCCGGGCGCCGTCGATACCTTCGGGCAGGACGGGCACCCGCATGTTGGCATCGCTCGCCAGGGAACGCGCGTGTGAGCGGGCGCCGTCGGTCGACGCGGTTGTCATCGTGGCACTCCTGAGTCAGCCGATTACCTGTCAAGTGAAAGTTTTCTCAAGTGCCGTTCCCGGCGAATGTCGCCGGTGTAACGACTGGGTTGACTGGATTTCGATCAAGTGACAGGTATTTCGCCGCCGACGGCGGGTGCCAGAATGACGTATGCGCAGCCAGGGCCATGACGGGCGCGGCCGGCCCCGGCTCGAACAGTCCCGCAGGCCCGGCAGCACCGCTCGCGAGGAGATCCTGGACGCCGCCGCCGAGCTGTTCACCACGATCGGATACGCCGGGACGTCGACCCGGCGGATCGCCGACGCAGTCGGTATTCGCCAGGCATCGCTCTACCATCACTTCGCGACCAAGGACGACATCCTCGAAGCTTTGCTGGCCGGAACGGTCGACGAGGCGCTGCGGCTGGCCGGCGAGTTGCTGACCGGTCCAGGGCCGGCCAGGGCCAGACTGCGCGCACTGGTGATCGCGGACTGCTCGCAACTGTGTGCGAGCCGCTGGAATCTGGGTGCGCTGTACCTCCTGCCCGAATTGCGCATCGAGCGGTTCGCGCAGTTTCGTGCCAGTCGTGAGGAGTTGCGGTGCCGCTATCGCGCGCTGGCGGCGCAGGTGATAGCCGAGTGCGACGGGATCGTCGATGCCGACGACCTTCCGTTCCGCCTTGTCGAGTCGGTGATCAACCGGCGCTCCGACAACGAGGAGTGCACGCCCGAGGCGCCCGTCGTGATCGCCGATGCCGCTCTGCGAATCCTTGGTTGCTAACGTTCCGGCCGTGAGCGACTACCAGACGTTGTCCTTCGATCAGGCCGGTCCCATCGCGCGGATCGTGCTGAAGCGGCCCGAGGCCGCCAATGGCATGAACGACGTGATGACCGCCGAACTGGCTCACGCCGCGGCCCGCTGCGACGTGGCGGAGATCAAGGCCGTCGTCCTCACCGGAGCCGGCCGGTTCTTCTGCGCCGGGGGAGACCTCAAGGCGATGGCGGCATCCCCGTTGGGTCCGGGCAGGTTCGTCAAGGGCATCGCCGACGACCTGCACCGCGCGATCTCGACGCTGGCCCGGATGGATGCCGTGTTGATCACGGCGGTCAACGGCGTGGCCGCGGGCGCCGGGTTCAGCCTCGCGGTGGCCGGGGATCTGGTGCTGGCCGCCGACAGCGCGTCGTTCACGATGGCCTACACCAAAGCCGGGCTGAGCCCCGACGGCAGCTCCTCGTACTTCCTGCCCCGAATCATCGGTGTGCGCCGCACCCAGGAGCTGATGCTCACCAACCGGACGTTGACGGCGGCCGAAGCCGCCGACTGGGGTCTGGTCACCGAAGTGGTCCCCGCTGACGATCTGGCGGCCCGCGCTCAGGTGCTGGCCGAGCAGATCGCTTCTGCGGCAAAGGGTTCCGGTGCGGCGGTCAAGAAGCTGATGCTGACCACGTTCAGCAGTGGTCTCGAGGAGCAAATGGAGCTGGAGGGCCGGCTGATCGCGGCGTGTGCGGACAGTGTCGACGGCCGCGAGGGCATCGACGCCTTCCTCAACAAGCGCGCGCCCGAGTTCGGCTAGAAGCTGTGCTCCTCGGCCGGGAACGCACCGGTCGCCACCTCTTCGGCGTATTGCGTTGCCGCGCGGCGTAATTCGCCGCCGACATCACCGAATCGCTTGACGAACTTGGCCGTCTTGCCGCTGGTGAGTCCGGCCATGTCCTGCCAGACCAGCACCTGCGCATCGCAGTTGGGCCCGGCGCCGATGCCGATGGTCGGGATCGTCAGCTTGCCGGTGATCTGGGTGGCCAGCTCGGCGGGCACCATCTCCATCACCACGGCGATGGCACCGGCCTCCTGGACCGCGATCGCGTCGTGAATGGTCTGCTCGGCGGCGTCGCCGCGGCCCTGGACGCGAAACCCGCCCAGCCCGTTGACGCTCTGCGGGGTGAAGCCGATGTGGGCGACCACCGGGATGCCTGCGGCGCTCAAGGTTGCGATCTGCTCGGCGACGCGCTCACCGCCCTCGAGCTTCACCGCGTGGGCGCCCGTGTCCTTCATGAAGCGGGTCGCGGTGCGCAGGGCCTGGGTGGGCCCTTCCTCGTAGCTGCCGAACGGCAGATCGGCCACGACGAGCGCATGCTCCGCGCCGCGGACGACACCGCGAACCAGGGGGATCAATTCGTCGACCGAAACCCGGACGGTGGTGTCGTAGCCGTAGACGACGTTGGCCGCGGAATCGCCGACCAGCAGCACCGGGATACCGGCTTCGTCAAAGGCGCGGGCAGTGGAGTAGTCGTACACCGTGAGCATCGCCCACTTGTGACCCTCGGACTTCCACTTCAGCAGATGGTGGGTGCGGACCTTGGTGCGCGAAACAGGCGACGAAGAAGCGCCGCCGTAGACCGTCTGTTCAGACATCTTTGTCCCTAGTGATCGTCTTTGCCGATCCTCGAGGCCCATTCGGGTCCCCGGGTTCGCTTGACGCCATCAAGTGTGCCACCACCGCACACAAAGGTGAACGAACAGTGAAGTGGACTTTCTCACACCTGGTCTCGGTGGTCCGGCATACGATCGGCGACATGGTGCAACACCTGCAGCGACTCAGCGGCCTCGATGCCAGCTTCCTCTATCTCGAAACTCCGTCACAGCCACTGCATGTGTGTTCGATCCTGGAGCTCGACGCGTCCACGATCCCCGGCGGTTACAGCTTCGAGCGGCTACGCGACGAATTGGCCTTGCGCGTCAAGGCAATTCCCAATTTCCGCGAACGGCTCGCCAACAGCTTCCTCAACCTCGACCATCCGGTGTGGGTGGAAGACGAGCACTTCGAGATCGACCGCCATCTGCACCGCATCGGCCTGCCCGCGCCGGGCGGCCGCGTCGAGCTGGGGGAGATCTGCGGCCACCTGGCCTCGCTGCCGCTCGATCGCCGACACCCGCTGTGGGAGACCTGGGTCATCGAGGGCGTCGGCGGTACCGATGCGCGCAACGGCGGACGGCTCGCGGTGCTGACGAAGGTCCACCACGCCGCGGTCGACGGGGTGACCGGTGCCAATCTGATGTCGCAGCTGTGCAGCACCGAACCCGACGCCCCGCCACCGGCCCCGGTCGACGGACAAGGCGACACCAACCAACTGCGCATCGCGCTCGGCGGGCTGGGCCGGTTCGCCAGCCGGCCCCTGACGCTGGCCACCAAGGTGCTGCCCGCCACGGTCACGACCGTCGTCGACACCGTGCAGCGCGCGGTCGGCGGCCGGGCGATGGCGGCCCCGTTCGCGGCGCCGCAGACCAAGTTCAACGCCAGCGTCACCGCCCATCGCAACGTCGCGTTCGCCGAACTGGACTTCGAGGACATCAAGACGGTCAAGAACCACTTCGGCGTCAAGGTCAACGATGTCGTGATGGCCCTGGTCGCCGGGGTGTTGCGGCAGTTCCTGCTGGACCGCGACGAACTTCCCGAGGCGTCGCTGGTGGCCATGGTCCCCGTGTCCGTGCACGACCGCTCGGACCGGCCGGGCCGCAACCAGGTGTCCGGCATGTTCACCAAGCTGGAGACCCACATCGCCGATCCGGCCGAACGGCTGAAGGCCATCGCCGAGGCGAACACCACCGCCAAGGAACACAGCTCGGCGATCGGGGCGACCCTGCTGCAGGACTGGAGCCAATTCGCCGGGCCGGCCGTGTTCGGCATCGCGATGCGGGTGTACGCCAGAAGCCGGCTGACCGAAGCGCGCCCTGTGCACAACCTCGTTGTGTCCAACGTGCCGGGCCCGCAGATTCCGCTGTACTTCCTCGGCGCCGAAGTAAGCGCGATGTATCCGCTGGGGCCGATCTTCCACGGCTCCGGTTTGAACATCACGGTGATGTCACTCAACGGCAAACTCGACGTCGGATTGATCAGCTGCCCCGAACTGCTGCCAGATCTCTGGGACCTCGCCGACGACTTCGCCGTCGGCATGAAGGAACTGCTCGACGCGACCAGATGAGCTGCCCGGGTGGGTCGGTGTGCAAGGCACCGCCGCCGAGCATGGCAGCATGTTTGCCATGAGGCTTGCCAGGAGATCACGCGCTGTCCGCACCGCCCTGGTGCTCCCCGCCGTGGCCACGCTCGTCGTGAGTGCCGGCTGCAGCTCCACGGTGTCGGGGATGGCCGTGCTCGCCGGACCGCAGGTCGGGCAGCCCGTGCAATGGGGCCCGTGCCGGGTGGCCGGTGGCGGCGGCGGCAACGCGTTGCCGATCCCGGCCGGGGCCGAGTGCGGCAAGATCGCCGTGCCCGTGGACTACGCCAAGCCGGACGGCCCGGTGGCGACGCTGGCACTGATCCGTTTCCCGGCTACCGGTCAGAAGATCGGCTCGCTCATCATCAACCCGGGCGGCCCTGGCGAGTCCGGCATCGAGGCCGCATCCAGCATCGTGGAGAACCTGCCCAGCTCGGTACGGCAGGGCTTCGACTTGGTCGGCTTCGACCCGCGCGGTGTCGGTTCGTCGACTCCGGCGCTGTGGTGCAACTCCGACGCCGACAACGATCGCCTCCGGGCCGATCCGCAGGTCGACTACAGCCCCAAGGGCGTGGAGCACATCGAGAACGAGACCAAGGCCTTCGTCCAGCGCTGCGTCGACAAGATGGGCAAGGACTTCCTGGAGAACGTCGGCACGGCCAACGTCGCCAAGGATCTGGATGCGCTGCGTGCCGCCGTCGGCGACGACAAGCTCACTTATCTCGGCTACTCCTATGGCACCCGGATCGGCTCGGCGTACGCAGAGGCGTACCCGGACAAGGTGCGGGCGATGATCCTCGACGGTGCGGTGGATCCCAACGCCGACCCGATCCAGGCCGACATCGATCAGGCCGCGGCATTCCAGCAGGCCTTCAACGACTATGCCGCCGACTGCGTGAAGGATCCGAGCTGCCCGTTGGGCAACGACGCCAACAAGGCCGTCGACGTCTACCGCAGCCTGGTGGACCCGTTGGTCGACAAGCCACTGCCGACCTCCGACCCGCGCGGGCTGGGCTACAGCGACGCGATCATCGGCACGATCATGGCGCTTTACTCGCCGAATCTGTGGCGGCACCTGACCCAGGGCCTGACCGAGATGACCAACGGCCGCGGGGACACCATGCTGGCGCTGGCCGACATGTACATGCGCCGGGATGCCAGGGGCCACTACACCAACGCCACCGACGCGCGGATCGCGGTCAACTGCGTGGACCAGCCGCCGATCACCGACCGGCAGAAGGTGGTCGCGGAAGACAAGAAGATGCGCGAGGTGGCGCCGTTCATGAGCTACGGCGACTTCACCGGGCACGCCCCGCTGAGTACCTGCGCCTTCTGGCCGGTGCCGCCGACCAGCACGCCGCATGCGGTCAAAGCGCCAGGGCTGCCCCCGGTGCTGGTCGTTTCGACGACCAACGATCCGGCGACGCCGTATCAGGCGGGAGTCGACCTGGCCAAGCAGCTCGGCGGAGCACTGCTGACCTTCAACGGAACTCAGCACACGGTGGTCTTCCAGGGCAACACCTGCGTCGATAACTACGCCGCCGCCTACCTCGTAGACCTGAAGCTGCCCCCGCCCGGAGCCACGTGCTGACGCGAATCACCGGGTGTTCGACCGCATCTGAGATCGGAGTGTGACCGGCTCGCCGTCATACCGACCGCGCGGCCGTGGGACGATGAACGCCATGCGACGCACGAGCCGGCTCGGCTCGGCTGCGTTCTTGGGTTCACTCTGTGTTTCACTGGCGGCCGGTGTCATGGCCCCGCCGGCTGTTGCCGCCCCGAACCCCGGAGCCGGTCAGACGACAGCGCCACAAGTTACGTGGGGAAGCTGCCAGCGTTTCCTCGGCGACAACGCCCATGATCTGCCGAGTGCGCAGTGCACCGCCGTACCCGTGCCGATCACCGCCGCCGATCCCACTGGGCCACAAGCACAGTTGGCGGTCATCAAGGTACCGGCCAGCGGCCAGCGCATCGGTGCGCTGTTCGTCAACCCGGGTGGACCCGGCGCCTCGGCGGTCGACTCGGCCGCCGGAATGGCGTTCGCGTTGGCAGGCAGTCCGATCAGCGAGCAATTCGACATCGTCGGATTCGATCCTCGCGGGGTGGGCTACTCGACGCCGTCCGTGCGCTGCCGTACCGACGCCCAGTTCGACGCCTGGCGCAAGAACCCGATGGTCGACTACAGCCCCGCCGGGGTGGCCGCGATCGAACAGATCAACCGCGACTACGTCAAGGAATGCGCGGACAAGATGGGTACCGCATTCCTGGCCGGCGTCGGAACCGATTCGGCCGCAAAGGATATGGACACCGTCCGTCAGGTCCTCGGCGATGACCGGATCAACTATCTCGGATTCAGCTACGGCACCGAGCTGGGCACCGCGTACCTCGAGAAATTCCCCGACCGGGTTCGCGCGATGGTTCTGGACGGGGCGATCGATCCCGCCCAGAACACGGTCGACTCGATCATCGAGCAGATGACCGGTTTTCAGGTGGCGTTCAACGACTATGCCGCCGACTGCGCCAAGTCGGCGGGCTGCCCGCTCGGCACCGATCCGGCGCACTGGGTGGACCGGTACCACCAGCTGGTCGATCCGCTGGTGACGAAGCCGGCCACGACATCCGACCCGCGAGGCCTGAGTTACCAGGACGCCATCACCGGTACCTTCAACGCGCTGTACACCCCGCAGTACTGGAAATTCCTCACCAGCGGGCTGTTGGGACTGCAACGCAAGACCGACGCCGGTGATCTGCTGATGCTGGCCGACGAATACCAGGGTCGCGATCAGTACGGTCACTACAGCAACGGGCAGGACGCGTTCAACGCCGTCCGCTGCGTCGATAGCCCCACTCCGACCGATTCGGCAACGTGGGCCGACATCGACCGCCGCACGCGCCAGCTGGCGCCGTTCCAGGCCTACGGTCAGTTCACCGGCCAGGCGCCGCGCGACATGTGCGCGTTCTGGCCGGTGCCACCCACCTCGACGCCGCATCCCGCGACTCCCGCACCGCCCGGCAGTGTCGTCGTCGTCTCCACGACGCACGACCCCGCCACGCCCTACGAGGCGGGGGTCAACTTGGCTCGAGAACTCAACGCACCGTTGATCACCTTCGACGGCACTCAGCACACCGCCGTGTTCAACGGGAACCTATGCGTCGACTCGGCGATCGTGAACTACTTCGTCGACCAGACGGTGCCGGGCAATCTGCGCTGCTGATGACGACTGCAGCAGCGCCGTAACACGGAATTAACACCCGCTGCATACGCTCGCATTCATGGACCGCCAGAAGGAATTTGTGCTGCGCACGCTGGAGGAACGCGATATCCGGTTCGTCCGGCTGTGGTTCACCGACGTGCTCGGTTTCCTCAAGTCGGTCGCGATCGCGCCCGCCGAGCTGGAAGGCGCGTTCGAAGAGGGCATCGGCTTCGACGGATCGTCGATCGAAGGCTTCGCGCGGGTCTTCGAATCCGACACGGTCGCGCGCCCGGATCCGTCGACGTTCCAGGTGCTGCCGTGGACGACCAGTGCGGGCCAGCATCACTCGGCGCGGATGTTCTGCGACATCACGATGCCCGACGGCTCGCCGTCCTGGGCCGACAGCCGCCACGTGCTGCGCCGTCAGCTCGCCAAGGCCAGCGACCTCGGCTTCTCCTGCTACGTGCACCCCGAGATCGAGTTCTTCCTGCTCGAGCCCGGCCCCTACGACGGCTCGGTGCCCGTCCCCGCCGACAACGGCGGCTACTTCGACCAGGCCGTGCACGATTCGGCGCCGAACTTCCGCCGCCACGCCATCGACGCGCTGGAGCAGATGGGCATCTCGGTGGAATTCAGCCACCACGAGGGCGCGCCCGGCCAGCAGGAGATCGACCTGCGCTACGCCGATGCGCTGTCGATGGCCGACAACGTGATGACGTTCCGCTACCTCGTCAAAGAGGTGGCACTCGGCGAGGGCGTGCGGGCGTCGTTCATGCCGAAGCCGTTCGCCGAATACCCGGGCTCGGCGATGCACACCCACATGAGCCTGTTCGAGGGTGAGACGAACGCCTTCCACAGTCCCGAAGATCCGCTGCAGCTCTCCGACGTCGCGAAGTCGTTCATCGCAGGGATCCTCGAGCACGCCAGCGAGATCAGCGCGATCACCAACCAGTGGGTCAACTCCTACAAACGGCTGGTGCACGGTGGTGAGGCGCCGACCGCGGCGTCGTGGGGCGCGTCCAACCGTTCCGCGCTGGTGCGGGTGCCGATGTACACCCCGAGCAAGGCGTCCTCGCGTCGCATCGAGGTACGCAGCCCCGACTCCGCCTGCAATCCGTATTTGGCGTTCGCGGTGCTGCTGGCAGCCGGGCTGCGCGGTATCGAGAAGAACTACGTCCTGGGGCCTCAGGCCGAGGACAACGTGTGGACGCTGACCCCGGAGGAACGCCGCGCGATGGGCTATCGCGAGCTGCCGTCCAGCCTGGGTATCGCCCTGCAGGAGATGGAGAGCTCCGAGCTGGTCGCCGAGGCGTTGGGCGAGCACGTCTTCGACTACTTCTTGCGCAACAAGCGCGCGGAGTGGGAGGAGTACCGCAGCAACGTCACGCCGTACGAGCTGAAGGCGTACCTGTCCCTGTAGGGGAGAGCGTCGCGACGCCGGGAATCGCTGTTGCGATACCGTCGTGCACGTGGCCAAACCAGCGACGCAGCGCCCGCGCGTACCCCGTGTGGGTCGGCTCGGTCTGGTCGAGCCATCCGCCGCCGCCGACCTGGCCAGGTTGGGCTGGGACACCGACGACCATGTCGAGTTGTTGTGGTCACTGTCGCGTGCACCCGACTCCGACTCCGCCTTGCAGACGATGGTCCGGCTGGCCGATGCGCTGGATGACGACTGGCCACAGCTCAATTCCGCGCTGCTGAAGGATCGCGGTCTGCGTGGCCGGTTGTTCGCGGTGATCGGCTCATCGCTGGCCTTGGGTGATCACCTGGTGGCCAACCCCGATTCGTGGCATCTGCTCTCCGGTGACGTCACGCTGCCCGATCCCGCCGAGTTGCGGCGGCTGTTCGATGACTGCATCGCCGAATTCGGCACGGAGCCAATGACGGTCATGCCGGCGCTGCGCGTTCTCTACCGGGATCGGTTGCTGGTCCTGGCCGCCCTCGATACGGCCTCCACGGTGGAGAACGAGCCGGTGCCGGCGTTCTCCACGATCGGTGAACATCTCGCCGACATCGCCGACGCCGCCATGGGTGCGGCGTTGAAGGTGGCGAGCGCGACGGTGTGCAAGGAAGGCGCTGAGCCACCGCGGCTCGCGGTCATCGCGATGGGCAAATGCGGTGCGCGCGAACTGAACTACGTCAGCGACGTCGACGTCATCTTCGTCGGTGAGTACGCCGATTCGGTGAGCACTCGGGTCGCCGGGGAGATGATCCGGCTGGCGTCGGACACCTTCTTCGAGGTCGACGCCGGCCTGCGTCCGGAAGGCAAGCAGGGCGCCCTGGTGCGGACCCTCGAGTCGCACCTCGCCTACTACCAGCGATGGGCCAAGACGTGGGAGTTCCAGGCACTGCTCAAAGCCCGCCCGGCGGTCGGGGACGCCGAGCTGGGGAAGCAGTACATGGCGGCGATCATGCCGATGGTGTGGAGCGCCTGCGAACGTGAGGATTTCGTACCCGAGGTGCAGGCCATGCGCCGGCGGGTGGAGGCGCTGGTGCCTGCGGATCTCCGCGACCGCGAGATCAAGCTCGGGACGGGCGGGCTGCGCGACGTCGAATTCGCGGTCCAGCTCTTGCAATTGGTGCACGGGCGCACCGACGAGTCGCTGCACGTCTCCTCGACGGTTCCTGCGCTGGCGGCACTGGCGGCCGGAGGCTATGTCGGGCGCGACGATGCGGCCAACTTGACCGCATCGTACGAATTCCTGCGGCTGCTGGAGCATCGGCTGCAATTGCAGCGCCTGAAGCGAACTCACACGTTGCCGCCGCCGGACGACGAGGAGTCGCTGCGCTGGCTGGCCCGAGCGGCGCACATCCGGCCCGACGGCACCCACGATTCGCTGGGCGTGCTGCGGGCGGAGCTCAAGCGCCAGAACGTGCGGGTGTCGCGGTTGCACGCCAAGCTGTTCTATCAGCCGTTGCTGGAATCGGTCGGTCCATCGGTGGAAGGCCTTGCCGCAGGCTTGAGCCCGGAGGCCGCCGAACGGCAACTGGCCGCGCTGGGGTACGAGGGCCCGCAGTCCGCATTGACCCACCTGAGTGCGCTGGTCAACCAGAGTGGCCGCCGCGGCCGGGTGCAGTCGGTGCTGTTGCCGCGGCTGCTGGACTGGCTGTCGGACACGCCCGATCCGGACCGTGGGCTGCTGGCCTATCGGCGGATCAGCGAGGCAATGGCCGAACAACGTTGGTATCTGGCCACTTTGCGCGACGAAAGCGCGGTGGCCAAACGCTTGATGCGGGTGCTGGGAACGTCGGCCTACGTGCCAGATCTGCTGATGCGTGCGCCGGAGGTCATCCAGCAGTACGCCGACGGTCCGTCGGGTCCCAAGCTGCTCGACGTCGATCCCGAGGTTGTCGGCCGGGCGTTGGTCGCATCCAGTGGCCGCCATGTCGATCCGATGCGGGCCATCGCGGCGGCACGCACCCTGCGGCGCCGGGAGCTGGCGCGGGTGGCCTCGGCGGATCTACTCGGCATGCTCGAAGTCCGCGACGTCTGTGCGGCGTTGACCTCGGTCTGGGTGGCGGTGCTGCAGTCGGCGCTCGAGGCGGTGGTGCGGGCGAACACCCGCGACGGCGGCGAGGCGCCGGCCAAGATCGCGGTCATCGGGATGGGCAGGCTCGGGGGCAGGGAGCTGGGTTACGGGTCGGACGCCGACGTGATGTTCGTCTGCGAGCCCGGTCCCGGCGTCGAGGAGTCCCGTGCCCTCAAATGGTCGGTGCTGATCGCCGAACAGGTGCGCGCACTGCTCGGAACGCCCAGCGCCGACCCGCCTTTGGAAGTCGACACCAACCTCCGGCCGGAAGGGCGTCAGGGCCCGCTGGTGCGCACCCTGTCCTCGTACGAGGCTTACTACGCGCAATGGGCGCAGCCGTGGGAAGTGCAGGCGCTGCTGCGTGCGCATCCGGTAGCCGGTGATCAGGATCTGGGACTGCGTTTCGTGTTGATGGCAGACAAGACGCGCTACCCGGCTGGCGGAGTATCGGCCGAAGCGGTGCACGAGATTCGGAGGGTCAAGGCGCGGGTGGACGCCGAACGACTGCCGCGCGGCGCCGACCCCAATACCCACACCAAGCTCGGCCGCGGTGGCCTTGCCGATGTCGAGTGGACCGTGCAGCTTCTGCAGCTGCGCCACGCCCACGAGGTGCCGTCGCTGCACAACACCTCGACGCTGGAGACGCTGGACGCCATCGGCGCCGCCGAACTGCTGGGCGAGGACGACGTCGACCTGTTACGGCAGGCCTGGCTGACGGCGACCGCAGCCCGCAACGCGCTCGTTCTGGTCCGCGGCAAGCCGACCGACCAGCTGCCCGGGCCCGGGCGGCAGCTCAACGCCGTCGCGGTGGCCGCGGGCTGGCACAACGACGACGGCGGAGAGTTCTTGGACAACTACCTGCGGGTGACACGGCGGGCAAAAGCCGTGGTGCTCAGGGTCTTCGGAAGTTAAGGGTCGGGGATGGATTTTGAATATGGCGTCATCAGCGCCGACGAGCACGACCGGGTGAAGGCGTTGCACGAACCGCTCGCGGAGGCGCTGCGCAGGCTCATCGATGCCAGCCTGCACAGCGGGGCCGACGCCGAGACCATTGCGCAGGCGCGGCAGACCATCGACGAGGTGAGCGAGACACTCGAACGCACCCCGACCGACCGGCCTCGGATACTGCGTCACGAGGAGTCCGGTCTTCCGGTGGTGTGGCGCAATCCTGCTGTAGGCCGGCACAATCCGCTCGCTCCGCCGATGATCACCCACCACGAGGACGGCCGGTGCTGGACCGAGTTCACGCTCGGGCCGGTGTATGAGGGACCACCCGGGTTGGTGCACGGCGGCATTTGCGCGCTGCTGCTCGACCAGCTCTTGGGCGAGGCGGCCACCAGCCAGCTCAGCAAGCCGAAGTTCACCGGCACGATCACGCTGAGATACCTGCGGGGAACACCGCTGGGACCGCTGCGCGGCGAGGCGTGGCTCGAACGAACCGAAGGCTATAAGACCTACGCGCGCGGATTCCTCAGCGACGCAGAAGGACCGACCGTAGAAGCAGAAGGAGTCTTCATCATGCCGGCGTGGGCGAGGGATGCACAGTGAAATTCTATGTGAGCGTTGCGTTTCTGGAGACCCGTGAGATCGTCGAGATCGCGAAGGCCGCCGATGACCTGGGCTATGAGGGCCTCGGCATTCCCGACCATGTGGTGAACCTGGAAACGCTGTCGACCCCGTACCCGTACACGAAGAACGGCGAGCGGCGCTGGCAGCCGTTCACCGACTGGCCCGACCCGTGGGTGCTGGTCGGTGCGCTGGCACAGGCCACGCAACAGATCAGATTCGTGACCACGGTGTACATCCCGGGGATGCGGGATCCGTATTCGGCGGCGAAATCCATTGGTACTGCGGCTTATCTGGCCGACGGCAGGGTGGAGCTCGGTATCGGCGTCGGCTGGTGCGAAGAAGAGTTCACCCTGATGGGTCAGCAGTTCGCCAAGCGCGGCAAGCGGACCGACGAGATGATCGAGCTGATGCGTGCGTTGTGGCAGCCGGGCTGGACCGAGTTCGACGGCGAGTTCTACAAGACTCCGAGACTGGAGATGATGCCGACGCCGCCGCACATCCCGATCTACAGCGGCGGATTGTCCGACATCGCGCTGCGCCGGGCTGCCCGCCTCGACGGTTGGATCGGTGACCTGATCAGCCTGGACCAGGCGATCCTGCGGGTCGACAAACTGCGCGAGTTGCGTGCCGAAAAAGGGCTCGGCATGGACGGTTACGAGATCCTGACCCCGCTGACCGATGCGTTCACGATTCCGCACTACGAGCGCGCCGCGGCGGCGGGCATCACCGGCATCGTGACGATGCCGTGGATGTTTTACTCCGGCCCTGACGCCTCGACCGCCGACAAGATCGATGGGATGCGCCGGTTCCGTAAGGATTTGGCACTGGACGCCTAGCGTCGGTGTAGGTGGCGGGCCTGCTGTCAGCTCGCGCCGTCCGGGTCCTTCGGCTCATGCAGCACCGCCAGGATCTCGCCGACGCGATGGCCGCGTTCGACGGGATGCCTCAGTGGACGATCCGCGCGGATGCGGTAGTAGTTCCGCCGGCCTTCGCGTAGCCGGTCCAGGTAACCGGCCTCGACCAGATCGCTGACGATGCGCTGTGCGGCGCGTTCGGTCACGCCGACGCGTTCGGCGACGTCCCGTAGGCGGATCCCGGGGTCGCGGGCGATGCACAGCAGAGTGTGAGCGTGGTTGGTCAAGAACGTCCACTCCGCCATGCGCGAATTCTAGTTCGGCATTAACAAGACCGGAAATCTCCCGCGCCTGTTAGGGGTGTGCCCCAACTCGACCCTGTCTGACGACGCACGTTTCGCGAAGCTTGACACACGTATTCTAATACACGTAATTTGTGTCGCATGTTGGTCAACGTGAACGCGCTTCTTCCCGCAGTGACGGTGACACCTGGGCTGTTCGCACTGGTAGCGGCCCTGCTGGCCGGGCGGCGATACCGTTGGCTCGGGTACTCCGGGGCGTTTGTCGCCGGAACGGGCTTCCCCATCGCCTGCGTACTGGCCGTGTTCGCCGGTGTCGGGATGGGCATCGACCGGGTCGCCGCGGTCCTGTTGCTCCTCGTCTTCGGCGTGAGCACCGTCGTCCAGGCGTTCGCGATCCGCTACCTCGCCGGCGATCCCCGGGCGGGCAGGTTCACCGCGGGGGCGTCCCTTCTCACATCCGCCTCGGCCGGGATGGTCACCGCGACGACGCTGCCCGGGCTCGCAGTGGGCTGGACCCTGGCCGGTGTCGCACTCTGTCTGCTGCTGGGGATGTACTGGCATCTGCCCGCCGCTCGGGACGGGGTTCGGCGGACCGCCATCGCGTTCCTCATCGGTGACCTGGCCCTGTGGGGCGTGGTCGTGATCGTCACCGCGCGGTGGGGTGTCTCGGACCTGCGTGCGCTTGCCGACGAGGCGCTCTCCGGGCCGCTGGTTCCTGTCGTCGGCTGCCTCGCGGTGGTCGCCGCCCTTTCCCGCTCCGCTCAGGTGCCCTTCCACAAGTGGCTGCCGGCCACCTTGGCGGCGCCGACTCCGGTCTCCGCCTTGCTGCATGCGGGTGTCGTCAACGCCGGCGGGATCCTCCTGCTTCGCCTCGCCCCGCTGGCCTCCGGCGATACGGCCCGCGCACTGACCATCGTGGCGGGTGCCACCACGCTGGTGTACGGGGCGGTCATCATGCTGGTGAAACCCGATGTCAAAGGGGCGCTTGTGAATTCGACGATGGCACAGATGGGCTTCATGATCCTCACCTGCGGACTGGGACTGTGGGCCGCGACGATCTTCCACCTGGTCGCCCACGGGTTCTACAAGGCGACCCTGTTCCTGTCGTCCGGATCCGGCGTCGCTCGGCGGCGCCGCGCGGCCTTCCATCCGCGCCCACCGGCGATGACCGCTCGACGGCGCCTGCTCAATGGAGCGCTCGCGACGGTCCTTCCGGGCGCCGCGCTCTATGCGGCGACCATGGTCATCCCCATGTCAGCCGGCGGGCAGCACGCCGAGCAGGCGCTGCTGATCTTCGCCTGGGTCACCGGCGCCGCGGCGACGTGGGGTTGGCTGAGACACCTCAGAGGCCCGGCAGACCTTGTCATGGTCCTGGCTGTGCTGCCTCCCGTAGCCATCACCTACCTCGGACTGACCTCAGCCGCAACGCATTACCTGGCGCCCGCCCTGCCCACCGCGATGCCGTCGGCACTGTCCTGGCCCGTCCTCGCCGCCGTGGTGACCATCCTCGCGGCGGTGGCGGCGGTGCGCTGGTCCCCGGGAACGTCGCTGCACCGCGCGATATACGCCAGAGCACTCAGCGCCGGATACATCACCTCGCCACTGCTCGCCCCGTCGAGAGGAGCACGTTCGTGACCGCCACGGAATCGACCACCATCGAGGGCCGCCGGGCCCGCCTCCGCAGTGATGTCGCACTCGCTGCCCGGGTGTTGCCCACTCACTACCCGCTGGAGACGTTCATCGCGGTGAACCCGCTCGCAGGGCTGGAGAACATGCCCTTCGACCAGGCGATCCGGCGCGCCGGCGACGTGTATGGCACGCCAGGTATTTTGCGCATCAAGGACTTCCGCAAGATGCATGGTGCTGGTCGAGTCACAGACGCCGATCTCGATGCTGCGCTGAGTCGCCGCT
The DNA here is from genome assembly GCF_000559085.1 of Mycolicibacterium aromaticivorans JS19b1 = JCM 16368. Taxonomy (NCBI): domain Bacteria; kingdom Bacillati; phylum Actinomycetota; class Actinomycetes; order Mycobacteriales; family Mycobacteriaceae; genus Mycobacterium; species Mycolicibacterium aromaticivorans. The sequence goes on from NZ_JALN02000001.1 coordinate 4,719,384, forward strand.
ATCCCAATCTTGCCGGCGCCGAGCCGCTGCGGTTCGGGGGGCGCGACCTGAGCCCACTCGAATTGATGAGAGCCGATCTGCTGCACGGCGTGGGCTGCCTCGAACCGGTGCGCCGCTACCGGACCCGCTCCGAGGAACTCGCCCCGCAGCTCGCCGATACCGTCGACGCGCAGACGGCCAAGTGGTGCACGGCTTTCTTCGGTGCGGGTGCATGGCCGATGCCGGGCCGGGAGAGCGGTTTCTACTCGGCATGGCGGGCGCTGGCTCCCCGCGATCCTTCCCTGAAGCGCGCGGTGCGAGCACGGCTCCGCCGGACATCTGAGCGTGCGGAAGACGCCGCGCTGACGGCACTGGAGGCGCTCGGGGTAGGTGACGACAGGCGCATTGCCTACCTGCAGGCGCATCTCTCCCGGCTGCCCGGGTGGGCAGCGCACATCCACTGGGGTAGCGGCAAGTCGGTGGGAATCGATCTCACTGACTACGCCGCCATGCGACTGGCATACGAGAGCGCGCTGCTCGCCGTCGATCACTCGGACCGCCCCGCAGATCGCCCGGTCGCGACACCGCCGTCGGCGCGGGAACGAGCCGACCACATCGCCACGGTCCTGGGACTCGTCGGAGTCAGTGACGACGAACTATCGGTGGCCGCACGGGTACTCGCGGCAATGCCGGTGACGGCGCGAGAGCCCCTCTGGCAGAGTGCCTTTGAGTCCCACTATCGCGGCGGGCTGCTGCGCGCGCTTGACCGTGCCGCACGAGATCTGCACCGTGAGCACATCCACACCCAGGTGGTGACCTGCATCGACACCCGCTCCGAGGGGCTGCGACGTCACCTGGAGTCGCTGGGCGGATATCAAACGCTGGGATTCGCCGGGTTCTTCGCTGCCGCCATCCGTTTCACCGATCTGATGGGCGGAGTCGCCAGCGACCTGTGCCCTGTCCTCATCGCGCCCAGCCACGAGATCTCTGAGCTCGCATCTGCCGACGGCACGCACCAAGCGGAGCGCCGGATGTCGGGTGCGCGGCGCCTGGCGGGGGCCGAAGCGGCGTTCCACACCGCCAAAGAGGCTGTGGCAGCGCCCTTTACCCTTGCCGAAGCCGCCGGTTGGGCCGCCGCCCCGCTGGCCGCGGCGAAGACGCTGACGCCCGCGCTCAGCGGCGCGATCCGCCGGCATCTGCACACTCTGGCGGTGCCGGAAGCGGCGACGGTGCTCAGCGTGGACGCCATGCCGCTGGCCGAGCGGGTGCTGTTCGCCAACGTTGCGCTCGCCACGATGGGTTTGGTCGACGGCTTCGGCCGGCTGGTGGTGCTCTGCGCACACGGAAGCTCATCGGAGAACAACCCGTACCAGGCAGCGCTGGACTGCGGTGCGTGCGGGGGACAGGCGGGCGGACCCAATGCCCGGACCGCGGTGGCGATACTCAACGAAACCGAGGTGCGCCGGGAACTGCGCGGCATGGCAATCGACATCCCGGACCAAACCTGGTTCGTCGCGGCCCAACACGATACGACCAGGGACCGGATCCAGATCTTGGACCGCCACCTGATTCCGGCGACGCACCAGGAGGACGTCGCGCGATTGGATGTCGACCTGGCTCATGCGGGAGCCGCATTGGCAGCCGAACGCTGCGCGACACTTCCCGGTGCGCGCCGCGTACGCACACGGGCGCGGGCGGCCCGTCACGTCAGCACCAGATCGGTTGACTGGGCACAGGTTTACCCCGAATGGGGGCTGGCCGACAATGCCGCGTTCATCGTCGGTCCCCGTGATATGTCGGCCGGCCTCGACCTCCAACGGCGGACGTTCCTGCACTCCTACGACGCCGAGGTCGACGCGGACGGCAGTGCTCTGGAGACCATCATGACGGCCCCGCTCGTCGTCGCCCAGTGGATCAACTGCCAGTACTACTTCTCGGCCGTCGCGCCCGATGTGTTCGGGGCCGGCACCAAGACCGTCCACAACGTGGTCGGTAGCGCCGGCGTCATCAGTGGGCACAACGGTGATCTACGACTGGGACTGCCCTGGCAATCCATTGCCGACGGCAGCAGGCTGCGGCACGAGCCGATGCGGCTGCTCGCGGTGATCCAGGCTCCGCTGTCACGGATCGACACCATCATCGACCGCAACCCGATCCTGCAGCGGTTGTTCGGAAATGAGTGGGTCAGCCTTGCCGCCAGGCCGAGCGCGGAAGCTCCGTGGCAGCAGTGGACCCGCACGGGATGGCGGCCTTGGTTCGAATCCTATTCCCTACCAACTGTTCTCGATGAAGAGAGGGTCTCATGACTACATCAGCACTCACCAAGATGATCAAGGTCGAGGTGGTGGTTCCCGGCAGCGACGCCGCCGCTGTCCGGGAACTGATCCAAAGTGTCGGCGCCACCGGGTACACCAGCGTGTCCGGCGTCTCAGGGCTCGGGCACCACGGCTACCGGCAGGGCAAGCTGCTGTTCAACCAGCAGGCGGCGCTGGAACTTCTGATCACCGTGGTCCCGGAGGGCAAGGCGGACGCGTTGCTGGCCGGGCTGCGCTCTCTGCTCGACGCCTGTCCCGGAGTGATGTTCGTGACAGAGACCTATGTCAGCCGACCCGAGTACTTCTGCTGAATCCGTATCACCCAGAGAAAGGATCACAATATGTCCAACCCGATGAACACCTGGCATCGTCTGCGGGCCGGCAACGAGAAGTTCTTCGTCCCGGTTCGAGGCGGCCAGCGCGAGCCTGCCCTGCAGGCCCCGATCGCTGCGGTATTCCGTTGCGCGGATGCAGCTGTCGGCAGCGAGATGATTCTCGGGCAGAGTTGGGGCTCGCTGGTCGATGTCAGCACCTGGGGTCATGTCATCGACGACGGTGTCCTGGCCACCATGGAGTGTGCCGTGGACACGCTGGAAGTACCGCTGATCGTGGTGCTGGGCCACGCGGACTGCCGCGCCATGCGTGCCGCGATGAGGGCCTGGGATGACGCGGTGATTCCCGAGGGTGCAACCCGCATTGCCGTGCAGCAAGCACTGTCGTCCATCGTGCGCCGGGGTGCCAGCGCGGACTCCGTCGATGGGGTCACTGCCGCGCACATCGTCGAAACCGGCGTGGCGCTGATGGAGCGATCTCCCATCATCTCCCAGCGGATCGACGCGGGGAAGTGCGGGATCATCTGTGTGACAACCGATCCGGTGAGCGGTCAGTTGCGCACCCATGCGGCCATCGGACCGGTGGGTGAGGTACCCGACACGCTGCTGGAATGCGTGTGACAGGTGCTGACGGTCACCGGCGAAGCCGGCCACCCTGTACTGCGAACGCGCCAGGGCCGGAGAAGGCCAGCAGGAACAGTGCGAAGCAGTACAGAACAGCGAGCTCGCCCTGGTTCTGAATCGGCAGCAGGCCGTGGGGTAGATGCTGGGTGAAGTAGGCGAACGCCATCTCACCGGAGCCGACGAGCGCGGCGATGCGCGTGAACAGGCCGAGCGCCACGAGCAGGCCGACGACGAGTTCGATCACACCGGCCCACCAGTACGGCCAGCTTCCGATCGGGGCTGCGCCGCCCTGGGAGATGGGCCATGCGAACAATTTCACCGCGCCGTGTATGGCGAAGAGCAGGCCGATGACAATCCGGAATATTCCGAGGACGGGGGAGTGATAGCCGCCGAGTCGCGCGTCAAGGGTTTGTGCCATACGACGACAATACTATTCGGACTACGGTCCGGATAGGCGTCGCCCGGTAACGTGCAACGAGGGAGCCCACCCGCCCCGTGGAGGGGTGAGTGGGCTCCGTCGGTCTTGCGCGGCGTCGACTTACACGTCGTAGTACAGCGCAAACTCGTACGGGTGAGGGCGGATCTGAACGGGCATGATCTCGTTCTCACGCTTGTAGGAGATCCACGTCTCGATCAGGTCGGTCGTGAAAACGCCTCCCTCGGTGAGGTATTCGTGATCAGCCTCGAGACGGTCGATCACCGCCGACAGGGACGTCGGCGCCTGCGGGATGTTGGCGGCCTCTTCCGGCGGGAGCTCGTAGAGGTCCTTGTCGACCGGCGTCTGCGGCTCGATCTTCTTCTTGATGCCGTCCAGGCCGGCCATCATCATCGCCGCGAACGCGAGATACGGGTTGCCCGAGCTGTCCGGTGCGCGGAACTCGAGACGCTTGGCCTTTGGGTTGTTGCCGGTGATCGGGATACGCACCGCGGCCGACCGGTTGCGCTGGCTGTACACCAGGTTGATCGGGGCCTCGTAGCCCGGCACCAGGCGCTTGTAGGAGTTCACCGTCGGGTTGGTGAACGCCAGCAGCGACGGCGCGTGATGCAGGATGCCGCCGATGTAGTGGCGGGCGATGTCCGACAGACCGGCATATCCCGACTCGTCGTGGAACAGCGGCTTGCCGTCCTTCCACAGCGACTGGTGCACGTGCATGCCCGAACCGTTGTCGCCGAACAGCGGCTTCGGCATGAACGTGACGGTCTTGCCTGCCGCCCACGCCGTGTTCTTGACGATGTACTTGAACAGCAGCACGTCGTCGGCCGCATGCAGCAGCGTGTTGAACTTGTAGTTGATCTCGGCCTGGCCGGCGGTGCCCACCTCATGGTGGCCGCGCTCGATCGTGAAGCCGGCGTTCTGCAGGTTGGTGGTGATGTCGTCGCGCAGGTCGACGTAGTGGTCGTACGGCGCCACCGGGAAGTAGCCGCCCTTCGGGCGCACCTTGTAGCCGCGGTTGGCCGAACCGTCGGCCTCGAAGGGCTCGCCGGAGTTCCACCAGCCGGACTCGGAGTCGACCTCGTAGAAGGTGCCGTTGATCTTCGAGTCGAAGCTCACCGAGTCGAAGATGTAGAACTCGGCCTCGGCACCGAAGTAGGCGGTGTCGGCGATGCCGGTGCTGATCAGGTAGTTCTCCGCCTTGCGGGCCACGTTGCGCGGGTCGCGCGAGTAGGCCTCACGGGTGAAGGGATCGTGCACGAAGAAGTTGAGGTTGAGCGTCTTGGCGGCACGGAACGGGTCGATGCGTGCGGTGACGGGGTCCGGAAGCAGCAGCATGTCGGACTCGTGGATCGACTGGAAACCGCGCACCGACGAACCGTCGAACGCCAGGCCGTCCTCGAAAACGCTCTCGTCGAACGCTGAGGCGGGGATCGAGAAGTGCTGGACCACGCCAGGCAGATCGCAGAACCGGATGTCGACGTACTCGACTTTTTGGTCCTTGATCAGCTTGAACAGGTCGTCAGCTGTCTTTTCTGCCACTTACTAACTCCTTCGGTGCAGCCGGTTTGACGCAGATATCGGCACGTGGGTTTGTTAACCCGCGGCTGACGCTATGGATCTGATGTTGCACGGTCGTCAAGCTCATGTTGCGCCGACGTTACGCAATGGACCTGCGGCGCTGGACAGGGGGATGCCGCAGGTCCGCATATCCTGGGGCCATGGCACGCGAACTCGGATCCTGGCTGTCCGGACCGGAACCGGTGAAGCCGGGTGACGATGCCGGGTGGCCGGGCAAGGAGCTGGGTCTGCCGGAATCCGGGCCTCGTTCGCTGGCGCGGATGGGCCGGCGTTTCCTGGCACTGCTGATCGACTGGCTGATCGGTTACGGCCTGGCGGCGCTCGGGATGTCGCTGGGGCTGATCAGTATCTCGGTGCTGTCGACGGCGGTCCTGGCGATTTGGTTCGTGCTGGGCGTGCTGTCGGTACGACTGTTCGGATTCACTCCGGGGCAGTACGCGCTGGGGTTGATGGTGATCCCGGTCGACAACCGCCAGCACGTCGGCAGTGGCCGGGCGATCGCCCGGGGATTGTTGCTCGCCTTGGTGATCCCCGGCTTGTTCACCGACGCCGACGGGCGCGGGCTGCAGGACCGGCTGACGATGACGGCTGTCGTTCGGCGCTGACGCTTCTTGTCGGGTCGTGTCGGGGCCGGATGGCATAATCGAACACATGTTCGATGAATTACTCGATATCGACCTGGCTGCCGCGGAGTCGGAGCTGGTCGAACGCATTGCGGCGATGGAGCGGCTGAAGTCCGCCGCCGCCGCGGTGCAGGCGCGGTTGACGGCCGCACTCGACAGCGGGCGGCGTGCCGCGGAGGCGGTGGCCGGGGTTCCTGCCGCCCGGCGGGGTCGCGGGGTGGCGGCCGAGGTGGCGCTGGCCCGGCGGGATTCGCCCAGTCGGGGAAACCGGCACCTCGGATTCGCCAAGGCGTTGGTATACGAGATGCCGCACACGCTGGCCGCTTTGGAGAGCGGGGTGCTGTCCGAGTGGCGGGCCACGATTGTCGTGCGTGAGTCGGCCTGCCTCGATGTCGACGATCGGCGTCGGCTCGATGCCGAATTATGTTCGGATCCGGCCGCTTTGGAGGGTGTGGGGGACAGCGCGTTGGCCGCCGATGCCAAGGCGATCGCCGATCGGCTCGACCCGCACGCAGTGGTGGACAGGGCGGCGACGGCGGAGACCGAGCGCAACGTCACCATCCGCCCCGCCCCGGACACGATGACCTATGTGACGGCGTTGCTGCCGGTGGCGCACGGAGTGTCGGTGTACGCCGCGCTCAAGCGAGAAGCCGATATCAGTTGCGATGCTCGCTCCCGCGGCCAAGTCATGGCCGACGCGCTGGTCGAGCGCGTGACGGGACGGCCGGCCGATCAACCGGTCCCGGTAGCGGTCAACGTGGTGGTCTCCGATCAAATGCTCCTCGGAGCCGAGCAGGGCGCGGCGGTGATCGCCGGTTATGGCTCAATGCCCTCATCGGTGGCTCAGAAGATGATCATGAACACGGTGACCGATGAGCGTTCCCGCGCGACGCTGCGCCGGCTGTACGCAAACCCGGACAGCGGCGCACTGGTCGCCATGGACTCGCGGTCGCGGTTGTTCCCGAAAGGCTTGGCGGAGTTCATCGAACTGCGGGATCAGCGTTGCCGAACCCCATACTGCGATGCGCCGATTCGGCACCACGACCATGCGATACCGCACTCCCGCGGCGGTGCCACCAGCGCCGAGAACGGGCAGGGCCTATGTGAGGCATGCAACTATGCCAAGGAGTCGCCGGGCTGGCAGGTGATCGCCGGTGTCGGCGAGAGCGGCGTTCACACAGCGGAATTCATAACCCCGACCGGGGCGCACTACCACTCTGCGGCACCACCGATGCCGGGCACGCCGAAGATTCCGAGGAGCGCCGCGGAGGTGTATCTCAACGGTGAGCTGGTGCGGGTGATTGCCGCCTGACTAGACCTGGTGGCGGACCTGTCCGTTCATCATCGTCATCGTGACGGTCGCACGGTGGATGTCGTGCGGGTCGATCTCGAAGATGTTGGAATCCAACACGATCAGATCGGCGCGCTTGCCCACCTCGACCGAGCCGACCTTGTCGTCGAGTCGGATCTGGTAGGCGGCGCCCATCGTGTTGGCGTGCACGGCCTCGGCGACGCTGAGCTTCTGATCGGCCGGCGCCAGCGCGGGCGCATGGGGCTCGCCGATCAGCTGGCGGGTCACCCCGATCTGGATGGAATCGAGCGGCCTGTAGGTGGAGAAGTAGCCGGCCGCGGGCCAATCGGTGCCCAGCGAGATCCGGCCGCCGGACCTCAGGATGTCCTGCACGCGATAGAACAACTCCTGACGGGGTTGGCCGTATCGCGCTGCCATGTTCTGCATGGTGTCCGGGTCGGCCGACATCCAGTTGGCCGAAAACTGGCCGGTCACACCGAGTTTGCCGAACCGCCGACTGTCGGGATCCTGGACGTACACCAGATGGGCGATGGTGTGCCTGCGGTCACGCGGCTGGTTGACCGCGATCGCCGCCTCGATCGAATCCAGCGCGGTGCGAGCCGTCCGCTCGCCGCAGGCGTGCACATGAACATCGAAGCCGGCCGCGTCGACCTCGCGTACCAGCTGGCGCCACTGTTCCGCTGCGAACGGCGAGCCGCCGATCGAATCCGGTTTGTCCGCGTACGGCTCGATCAGCCACGCGGTGTATCCACCCTGGGTGCCGTCGCCGATGATCTTCACCGCGCCGACTGTCACAAGTTCTGTCGAGATCCGGTTGCGGATATCGGTCAGCTTCGCCACGGCGTCGTCGACCGGTGGCGCTTTCACGCTGTACGACGCGACGACCCGGAACGGCAGCTCGCCGCGCCGCTCCAGATCGGTGTACAGGGCGATCAATGCGCCCTGATCCTCGCCGATCGGCGGCACCCCGGCATCGAAGACCGAGGTGATCCCCGCCGCCGAGGCCTTCGGTAGCCATGACTCCAGCAGTGTCTGCATCGAGTGCGGCGAGATCGGATCGACGGCGTTCACCAGGCTCAGCACCGTGTCGACTTCGAGGAGATACCCGGTGGGATCGCCGTGCTCGTCGCGGACGTAGTAACTGAAGCCGGGAATCGGGTCCGGGGTGTCGCGGCCGACGCCGGCGATGTCCAGAGCGGTGCTGTTGGCCCACATGCTGTGGCCGTCAATGGCGAAGAAGAACCCGGGCCGGTCCGGCAGTACCCGGTCCAGCTCCTGACGCGTGGGCCCGTCCGGCCCGAACATGTCGACGCGCCAACCGAATCCGCGCACCGGGCCGTCCCGATGCTCCGCTGCGTACGCCGCGATCGCGGCGAGTGCGTCCGCCCCGGTGGGGACCTGCAGGTCGACGCCACTGGTCAGAAACGAGCCGAGGAAAGGATGGATGTGACCCTCGACGAACCCCGGCAGCATCAGGTTGCCCTTGAGGTCAACGACGCAGGTCTCCGGGCCCTCCAGCGACGCCGCGCCGGCGTCGTCACCCACATAGGAAATGGTGTTGCCGGTGACCGCCACCGCCTGCGCCCACGGATGTGCGGGCGACACGGTGTAGATCTTGCCGTTGCGGTACACGAAGTCCGCGTGCTTCTGGCCCACCGCAGCGGGCGGTTTCGCACACGCCGCTGCTGCCGTCGCGACGGCAGTCACAGCAGCAGCACGAAGCGCGGTCCGGCGTGTCAGATCGCCGGACCCCAACGCGCTGAAGTGCGGCGCCCACTCACAAGCAGTACAAATGACATCCCCCCGAAACTGGTCAGCGCCTGCGCACGGTGCGTTGCACGCCCTTCATCTTGGCCTGTGCGGGCAGCGGGCCCTTGGGCATCGCGGCCGGACCCATCCGGGAACCCAGCGCGACGAGCTTGGACTCCAGCGAGTCCATCTGCTTGACGGTGATGTTGGCAGGCAGCTTGGTCAGATGTCGCTCCAGCTTCGCCAACGGCACCTCGCCCTCGCCGTTGCCGACGATCACGTCGTAGATCGGGATGTCGCCGATCAGTCGCGCGGTGCGCTTCTTCTCCTGCGCCAACAGCGGCCGGACCCGAGCCGCGGAACCCTCGGCGACGAAGATCACGCCCGGTCGGCCGATCACCCGGTGCACGGCGTCGAAGTGGCCGGTGGCCGCAACCCCCGGCGTCACCCGCCACTTGCCGCGCAGGTTGTCCAGTGCCCAGGCCGCGGCACCCGTCTGCCCCTCGGCCTTACGGAACACCGACTTCTGCGCGCGCCGCCCGAAGATGATGAACGCCACCAGGGCCCCAAGCACGACGCCGAGCACGATCAGCAGGTAGAGGGTGATCCCGCCGGCCAGCACGCCGGCGACCACCGACGCGGCCACGATCAACACGAACGCGCCGATCATGTAGGGGAGCAGTCGCTTGTCTTCCTTGCGCTGCATCTGGAACGCCTGCCACAACTGGCTGCGGCGCTGCTTGGCTGCGGCCTTGCTGGCGGCCTTCGCCTCGGCCTTGGCTGCCTTGTTCTCGGCAGCGTTACGGGTTTTCGCCATAACTACCAAGAATACGGAACGGTGATCAGCGGTAGGCCGCGGTCACCGCGATAGCTTGTGCGCATCCGCGGCCTGCTGGTACAGCCGGCCGGCCCGATAGGAGGACCGCACCAACGGACCGGACAGCACCCCGGCGAAACCCAGCCCCTCGGCGTATTCGGCCAGCGCGACGAATTCCTCCGGCTTGACCCAGCGCTCCACCGGGTGATGACGCACTGAGGGCCGCAGGTACTGGGTTATCGTGACGATGTCGCAGCCTGCACCGTGCAGGTCGGCCAGCGCGGTGTGCACCTCGTCGATGGTTTCGCCCATGCCGAGGATCAGGTTGCTCTTGGTGACCAGACGCGCCGCGCGGGCAGCAGTCAGGACATCGAGGCTGCGTTGGTAGCGGAACGCCGGGCGGATCCGCTTGAAGATCCGTGGCACGGTTTCCACGTTGTGCGCGAACACTTCTGGGCGCGAATCGAACACCTCACGCAGCAAGGCGGGCTCGCCGTTGAAGTCCGGGGCCAATAGCTCGACGCCGGTGGCAGGGTTGAGCGCCTTGATGGCGCGCACCGTCTCGGCGTACAGCCACGCCCCGCCGTCGGGCAGGTCGTCGCGGGCGACACCCGTCACCGTCGCGTAGCGCAATCCCATCGCCGCCACGCTCTCGGCCACCCGGCGCGGCTCGTCGCGGTCCAGTTCAGCCGGCTTGCCGGTGTCGATCTGGCAGAAATCGCAGCGGCGCGTGCACTGCTCGCCCCCGATCAGGAACGTCGCTTCCCGCTCTTCCCAGCACTCGAAGATGTTGGGACAGCCCGCTTCCTCACACACGGTGTGCAGCCCCTCGCGGCGCACCAGACTCTTCAGAGCGGTGTACTCCGGACCCATGCGCGCACGGGTCTTGATCCACGGCGGTTTGCGCTCGATCGGGGTCTCGGCATTGCGGACCTCAAGGCGCAGCAGCTTGCGGCCTTCCGGTTCAATGCTCACGTCGTCAATGTTACGGGCAGGCGGCCGTCGAGGGCGTCACACACCGCGTCGGCCACCCGGGCGCGGACGTCGTCGACGCCGACGCGGCGGCCCAGTTCCGCCGTCAGCGAAGTCACTCCGGCATCGGTGATGCCGCACGGGACGATCGTCGAATACGCGCGCAGGTCGCAATCGCAGTTCAGCGCGAACCCGTGCATCGCGATGCCGCGGGCCACGCGGACCCCGATCGCGGCGATCTTGCGAGCAGGGCGGGGACCGGTCGCGGGCAGCCACACCCCGGAGCGCCCCTCGACCCGGCCGGCGTCCACGCCGAGATCGGCGCACACCCGAATCAGCGATTCCTCAAGGCGCCGAACATAATTCACCACGTCGAGCGGTTCGGCCAGGCCGATCACCGGATAGCCGACCAGCTGTCCAGGGCCGTGCCAGGTGATCTTGCCGCCGCGATCGGTGTCGACGACGGGTGTGCCATCCATGGGCCGTTCGTGGGGTTCGGTGCGCTTGCCGGCGGTATACACCGCCGGGTGCTCCAGCAGCAGCATCGTGTCGGCCCCGCCTGCCACCCGGGCATCGGCCAGCTCACGCTGCAACTCCCAGGCGGCCTGGTAATCGACGGTGCCCAGATCGCGGACGGCGACGCCCGCCGAGCTGGACCGGATGGACTGACGCACCTGTTCGACGCTACTACCCCTGGGCGGACGTCGTGGCGTAGGCCAGCGCCTCACCGATGGTGTTGTGGTGGAACACGAACCCGGCCCGTTCGAGGGCGGCGGGGATCGCCCGCTGGCCGTCGAGCAGGCCCTCGTCGGCGAACTCGCCCAGCAGGGTGCGCAGGGCGAACCCGGGTACCATCAGCGGCGTCGGCCGGTTCAACGCCCGGCCCAGCGCGGCGGTGAACTCCGAATTGGTCACCGGAGCGGGTCCGGTGAAGTTCACCGGACCTGACAGGTCGCTGTTGTTGATCACGAACAGCAGCGCGCGGATCTCGTCCTCCAGGCTGATCCACGGCATGTACTGCCTGCCGTTGCCGATCCGGGCGCCAAGCCCGAGGTTGAACAGCGGCCGCAACCGGGCCAGCACACCGCCGCCGGGGGAGAGCACCAGGCCGGAGCGGGCGAGCACCACCCGGGCGCCGGCGTCCTCGGCCGCCAGTGCCGCGGCCTCCCAGTCCAGGCAGAGCCGGGACAGGAATCCGCCTCCGGCAGTGGCGGTTTCGTCGACCACCTGGCTGCCGGTGTTTCCGTAGTACCCCACCGCGCTGGCGTTGATCAGCGTCGGCACCCCGGCGTCGGCGACGGCCGCGGCGATCACCTCGGTGGGGCCGATGCGGCTGTCGCGCAGGCTCTGTTTGAACGAACCCGACCACCGCTTGTCGCCCACGTTGACGCCGCAGAGGTTGATCACCGCGTCGACGCCCTCGAGGCCCGACGGATCGAACTCACCGCTGTCGGGATTCCAGTGCAGCTCGTCGCCGTTGGCCGGCGCCCGGCGCACAATGCGCAGCACACGATGGTCAGCGGCGCGCAGCGCCGACACCAGTGCCGAGCCGATCAGGCCGGACGAACCGGCGATCGCGACGACGAGCCCGCCCGTTGGTTGGCTCATGGCGTCACAACCCCAGGTCGGCCTCGAATGCCCCTTCTTCGAGACGCCGCTTGACGGTGGTCAGGAATCGGCCGGCATCCGCGCCGTCGATCAGCCGGTGATCGTAGGTCAGCGGTAGGTAGCAGATGGAGCGCACGCCGATCGACTCGTTGCCGAAGTCGTCGACGATCACCCGGGGCCGCTTGACGATCGCACCGGTGCCCAGCATCGCCGCCTGCGGCGGCACCAGGATCGGGGTGTCGAACAGGGCGCCCTGGCTGCCGATGTTGGTGATCGTGAACGTGCCGCCGGACAGCTCGTCGGGCTTGAGGTTGCCGCTACGGGCCCGCTCGGCGATGTCGTGGATGGCGCGCGCCAGCCCCGCCAGGGAGAGATCGCCCGCGTTGTGCACGACCGGCGAGAGCAGGCCCTGCTCGGTGTCCACCGCGAAGCCGAGGTTCTCGGCGTCGTAGTAGGTGATCTCCTTGGTGTCCTCGTTGTAGCTGGCGTTGATGTTCGGATGCGCCTTGAGGGAGTCGATCACCGCGCGGGCGATGAACGGCAGGTAGGTCAGGTTGACCCCTTCGCGCTCGGCGAAGCTCGTCTTCGCCTTGGCCCGCAGCGCCACGATCTTGGTCATGTCGACCTCGTGGGTCTGGGTCAGCTGCGCGGTGGTCTGCAGCGATTCGCGGGTCTTCTTGGCGGTGATCTGCCGGATCCGGTTCGCCTTCTGCGTCGTGCCGCGCAGATGTGCCAGCGGTGACGGTGTCGCCGCGGCGGCGGGAGCGGACGGCGCCTTGGCGGGAGCGGCGGCGGGCTGCTCCGGCTTTGCCGTCTTCGCCTCGGCGGCAGCCAGCACATCCTGCTTGCGGATGCGGCCGCCGACGCCGGTGCCCTTGACACTGGCGAGGTCGATTCCGTTCTCGGCGGCCAGCTTTCGCACCAGGGGAGTGACGTAGGGGCTGCCGTCGGACGCGTCGCCGTCCTCGGCGGCAGCCGGCGCGGGGGCCTGCTTGGGCTCGGGCTTCGGCTCCGGCTTGGGTTCAGCCTTCGGCTCGGGCTTGGGTTCCGGCTTCGGTTCCGGTTTGGGTTCGGGCTTCGGCTCTGTCTTGGGTTCGGGCTTCGACTCGGCCTGTGGCGCGGCGCCGGCATCCCCGATCCTGCCCAGTTCGCCGCCGACGGCGACGGTGTCGTCCTCCTCGGCGGTGATGGACAGCAGCGTCCCGGCCACCGGTGACGGGATCTCGGTGTCGACCTTGTCGGTGGACACCTCGACCAGCGGCTCGTCGACCTCGACGGGGTCGCCGACCTTCTTCAGCCACCGGGTCACGGTGCCCTCGGTGACCGACTCGCCGAGTTCGGGCATCAGAACCGGCGTCGCAGAACCCGACGACTCCGAGGATCCCGACGACTGTGCGGGCTCCGGCTCCGGCTCCGGTTCGGGCTCCGGCTCAGGTTCGGGCTCCGGCTCAGGTTCGGGCTCCGCCTGGGTCTCCTCGGCGGGCCTTTCCTCCTCGGCGGGAGCGTCAGACGACTCGGCCGGGGCGGACGACTCGGACTGCTCGCCGGCTTCACCGATCACCGCGAGCTCGCCGCCGACCTCGACGGTGTCGTCCTCCTGCGCAACGATCTTCGTCAGCACACCGGACGCGGGAGCGGGAATCTCCGTGTCGACCTTGTCGGTCGACACCTCGAGCAGAGGCTCGTCGACCTCGACGGTGTCGCCCTCTTGCTTCAGCCACCGGGTGACGGTCCCCTCGGTGACGCTCTCACCGAGTGCCGGCATCTGGACGGAGACGGCCATTGTGTTGACTCCCTCGAACGGTCAGTCGTGCGGGTCGGACTTCTGGCATACCACAGCGTCGTGTACCCATCCTGTCATTGCCGGGCCACCCGCACGCACTCAGGGCGACGTGTGATTTCTCTGGCACCATCGAAGGGAAGGACCGCCGGAAGGAGTGCATCGGAGTTGGGGCTGTTCGACAGGTTCCGGGCTGCTCGCCGGGCTGATTCCGTGCTCGCCGCCGACCGGCGGCACTTGCACGAATGGGCTGCGCAGCGCACCGGGGTGGAGGCCTTCGTCGAGCCCGAGACCAGCGTGACCCCGATGACCGTCGTGCTCGTGGCCGCCGACGGTGAATGGACCCGTCGCCCGGCCGATGGCCCGGTCGGTGCCCGCCGGCTCGGTGAAGAGCTCGGAATTCCCGTCTATGACGTGCAGAAAGTCGGTTATCCGCAGCGGATGCGCGACTATGACGCTCGGCGGCGGATCGAACGCCGCCGGCAACGAGACCTGGAGACGTGATGACCATGCGCTATGTCGACAGCACCGACGGGACCCGTCTGGCGGTCTACGAGGAGGGCAATCCCGACGGCCCGACCGTGGTCCTGGTCCACGGCTGGCCCGACTCGCATGTGTTGTGGGACGGCGTCGTGCCCCTTCTGGCGCACAAATTCCGGGTCATCCGTTACGACAACCGCAGTGCCGGAGCCTCCGAAGGGCCCAAGTCGTTCTCGAAATACCGGATGGCCGACTTCGCCGACGACTTCGCTGCCGTCCTCGCCGAACTGAGCCCCGGCGAGCCGGTCCATGTGCTCGGACACGACTGGGGATCGATCGGCTTCTGGGAGTACTTGGGCCGGCCGGGCGCCAGTGACCGGATCGCGTCATTCACATCGGTGTCCGGACCGAGCCTGCACCACCTCATGCGCTACATCCGCGATGGGCTCAAGAAGCCGTACCGGCCGAAACGGTTCGCCCACTCCCTGGCTCAACTGTTGCATCTCACTTACACCTTGCCGCTGTCGATTCCGGTGCTGGCGCCCTTGGCGCTGCGACTGTCCGCGGGAGTGCTGAAGGCGGGAATCACACTCGGCATCCCCCGAGACCGGCTCCACCACGGCGGCACGTTCGCCGACGACGCCGCAAGAGGTGCAAAGATCTACCGCGCCAACGCTTTACCCGCGTTGGTCCATGCCCCACGGGATCTGTATGTCGACGTTCCGGTGCAGCTGATCGTCAACATCGACGACCCCTACGTGCGGCCCTACCTCTACGACGAAACCCAGCGCTGGGCCTCGCGGCTGTGGCGCCGCGAGGTGCGGTCCGGGCACTGGTCGCCGTTCTCCCATCCGCAGGTGCTGGCCGCGGCGGTCACCGAACTGGCCGAGCATCTGGACGGCAAACCGGCCGACCGTGCGCTGTTGCGGGCCCAGATCGGCAGGCCGCGGAAGGACTTCGGCGACACTCTGGTCTCGGTCACCGGAGCAGGCAGCGGCATCGGCCGCGAGACCGCGCTGGCCTTCGCCCGTGATGGCGCCGAGTTGGTGATCAGCGATATCGACGAAGCCGGCCTCAAGGACACCGCGGCCAGGATCGGCGCGCTCGGCGGAATCGCGCATCCCTATGTGCTCGACGTCTCCGATGCCGACGCCGTGGAGCGGTTCGCCGACGAGGTGTGTTCCACCCACGGCGTGCCCGACATCGTAGTCAACAACGCCGGCATCGGGGTGGCCGGCGCCTTCTTGGACACTCCCGCAGAGCAATTCGACCGAGTGCTGGACGTCAACCTCGGCGGTGTGGTCAACGGCTGCCGGGCCTTCGCCCGTCGGCTCGTCGAGCGCGGCACCGGCGGCCACATCGTCAACGTGGCGTCCATGGCGGCCTACTCACCGTTGAAGGGACTGAACGCCTACTGCACGTCCAAGGCGGCGGTGTACATGTTCTCCGATTGCCTTCGTGCCGAATTGTCCTCCGCTGGAATCGGATTGACCACGATCTGCCCGGGCATCATCAACACCAACATCGTGTCGGCCACCGAGATGATCGCACCCTCGGGCAAGCGGGCCGCTGTGGCGACCCGGCGCGCGCAGCTGGAGAACATGTTCGACCGGCGGGGTTACGGCCCGGACAAGGTGGCCAAAGCCATCGTCACCGCGGTCAAGAAAGACAAGGCGATCCGGCCGGTCACGCCTGAGGCGTACCTGCTCTACGGGACGTCGAAGGTGCTGCCGCAGGGGATGCGCAGCATCGCCCGGGCCGGCGTGGTCTAGCCGTTCGCGGCGATGTCCTCCAGGACGGCGTACATCGTCCGGGTCGGCACCCCGGTGCCGCCCTTGGGCGTGTAGCCCCACGGGCCGGAGGTGTTGTAGGCAGGCCCGGCGATGTCGATGTGCGCCCACTGCACGCCGTCGGCGACGAACTCCCGCAGGTACACCCCGGCGACCAGCATGCCGGCGAAGCGCTGCGAGCTGACGTTCGCCAGATCGGCGACAGACGACTTCAGGTCGTCCTTCAGCTCGTCGGGCAGCGGCATCGGCCAGGCGTTTTCGCCTTCGGCCTGCGAGATCCGGGCCACCCGGTCGCGGAAGTCCTCACTGCCCATCACACCCGGGGTGCGGCCGCCCAGCGCGACGGTCTGCGCGCCCGTCAGCGTCGAGGTCTCGATCAGGTAGTCGGGCTGATCCTCGCACGCCCGCACGATCGCGTCGGCCAGGATCAGCCGGCCCTCGGCGTCGGTATTGAGCACCTCGACGGTGATGCCGCCGTACTGGGTCAGCACGTCACCGGGGCGCTGCGCGGTCGACGACGGCATGTTCTCGGCCATCGGCACGGTCGCGATCACGTCGATCGGCAGCCCCTGCTTGGCGGCCAGCACGACCGTGGCGATCACCGCCGCGGCGCCACCCATGTCGGAGGTCATGTGGTGCATCGACGCGGCCGGCTTGATCGAGATGCCGCCGGTGTCGAAGGTGACACCCTTGCCCACCAGGGCGACGGTCTTGCCGCCCTTGCCCTTGGCGCCGCGGTAGGCCAGCCGCACCAGCCGCGGCGGGCGCGACGATCCCTTGCCCACTCCGATGATGCCGCCGTAGCCGGCCTTGGCGAGTGCCTTCTCGTCGAGCACCTCGACCTTCAATCCGGCGGCTTCACCCAAAGCCTCTGCCCGCTTGGCGAATTCACCGGGGAACAGGTGGCTCGGCGGGGTGTTCACGAAATCGCGTGCGGTGGCCACCGCGGTGGCGATCGCGGTGGCCCTGGCGGCGTCCTTCTTGGCGCCGGCCGCGGTGCTCAGCGCGATGATCTTGCTCAGCGCAGGTTCCTTCGGCGCGGTCTTCGCACTGCGGAACTCGGTGAACCGGTAGCTGCCCAGGATCAGGCCCTCGATCGCGGCTTCCAGGTCCAGCTCGGTCAGCGTGGTGATGACGGTGTCGACCCCGGACAGCGAGCGGGCCGCGACCCCGGCCGCACGACGGATGACGTCGGCCGGCCACTCGTCGCGCGGAGTGCCGAGCCCGACGGCCAGGACGCTGCCGACCGCGAGCGACGGCACGTGCAGGCGGGTGACCTGCTCGGCGCCGCCCTTGGCGCCCACTGCGCGCAGGACCACACCGATTTCGCCGATCGCCTCGGCGTCCAGGAACGGCCCGCCGACGACCGTGGGGGAGCCGTCGCCGTCATCCCCCTTCACGCCGCTGACAACCGGGACGATCAAGACCGCCGACTGCGCGCGCTTGGGCAGCGAGGTCGCGACGGTGACAGTGGGGGCGGCGTATCCAGGTTCGGTGCTCACGAGGGTTCACAGTAGACGCGGGGCACTAGTGTTGTTGGCCGTGACCGACACATCGGAACTCCTGTACGGGCCGCTCGACAGTCAGCACCGCGAACTCGGCGCCACCTTCGCGCCGTTCGGTGGCTGGCTGATGCCGGTGTCCTACGCCGGCACGGTCGGTGAGCACACCGCCACCCGCGAGGCCGTCGGCCTCTTCGACGTCAGCCACCTGGGCAAAGCTCTGGTGGTCGGCCCGGGCGCGGCTGAGTTCATCAACTCCACGCTGACCAACGACCTGCGCCGGATCGGTCCCGGCAAGGCCCAGTACACCCTGTGCTGCACGCCTGAGGGTGGGGTGATCGACGACCTGATCGCCTACTACGTCAGCGACGACGAGATCTTCCTGGTGCCCAACGCCGCCAACACCGCCGCTGTCGTCGAGGCGCTGCAAGCTGCTGCGCCGGAGGGTATTTCGATCACCGATCAGCACCGCTCGTATGCCGTGCTGGCGGTTCAGGGCCCGCGCTCCGCCGACGTGCTGGCCGCGCTGGGGCTGCCCACCGACATGGACTACATGGGATACGCCGACGCCACGTACTCCGGTGTGCCGGTGCGGGTGTGCCGGACCGGATACACCGGTGAGCACGGTTACGAGCTGTTGCCGCCGTGGGACTCCGCACCCGTGGTGTTCGACGCGCTCGTCGCCGAGGTGCAGTCCGCAGGCGGACAACTCGCCGGTCTGGGCGCCCGCGACACCCTGCGCACCGAGATGGGCTACCCGCTGCACGGACACGAGCTGTCACTGGACATTTCGCCGCTGCAGGCCCGCTGCGGCTGGGCGATCGGCTGGAAGAAGGACGCGTTCTTCGGCCGCGACGCGCTGCTGGCCGAGAAGCAGGCCGGCCCGCGCAGGCTGCTTCGGGGCCTGCGGGCCACCGGCCGCGGCGTGCTGCGTCCTGACCTGACCGTGCTGAACGGCGCAGTGCCGGTGGGTGTCACTACGTCGGGCACGTTCTCGCCGTCGCTGAAAGTCGGTATCGCCCTTGCCCTCATCGACACCGACGCCGGGATCGTCGACGGCGCTCTGGTCACCGTCGACGTGCGCGGCCGCCCGCTCGAATGCGAAGTGGTCAAGCCGCCGTTCGTCGAGGTCAAAACCCGGTAGCGGCGGGCAGGAGCGAAGCGACCCGGGGAAATCGGCTAGCCGGCCGGTCTACAATTTCAGCTATGACCACCCCCCTCGAGTTCACGGTTGAGCGCAACGCGAATCCGGCGACCGACGAGGTACGGGCTCAGATTCTGGCCGACCCTGGTTTCGGGCGGTTCCACACCGACCACATGGTGTCGGTGCTCTACACCGACGAACTCGGTTGGCACGACGCCCGTGTTGTCCCGTACGGCCCGATTGAACTGGACCCGTCGGCCATCGTCCTGCACTACGCGCAGGAGATCTTCGAAGGGCTCAAGGCCTACCGGTGGTCGGACGGTTCGATCGTGTCCTTCCGGCCCGAGGCCAACGCCGGGCGGCTGCGCGCCTCGGCTCGCCGGCTCGCCATCCCCGAACTGCCCGAGGAGCTCTTCGTCGAATCGCTGCGCCAGCTGATCGCCGTCGACGGCCAGTGGGTGCCGCCCGTCGGTGGCGAGGCGTCGCTGTATCTGCGGCCCTTCGTGATCGCCACCGAACCGGGCTTGGGCGTGCGGCCGGCGTCGGAATACCGCTACCTGGTGATCGCCTCGCCGGCCGGCGCCTACTTCAAGGGCGGGATCAAACCGGTCAGCGTCTGGCTGTCCACCGAATACGTGCGGGCCAGCCCGGGCGGCACCGGCGCGGCGAAGTTCGGCGGCAACTACGCCGCCTCGCTGCTCGCGCAGGCCGAGGCCGCCGAGCACGGGTGCGATCAGGTGGTCTGGCTCGATGCGATCGAACGCCGCTACATCGAGGAGATGGGCGGGATGAACCTGTTCTTCGTCTTCGGCAGCGGCGGTTCGGCGCGGTTGGTCACCCCGGAACTGTCCGGCTCACTGCTGCCGGGCATCACGCGCGACTCTCTGCTGCAACTGGCCAGCGACGCCGGATTCGCCGTCGAGGAACGCAAGATCGACGTCGAGGAGTGGCGCAAGGGCGTGGCCGCGGGGGAGATCACCGAGGTGTTCGCCTGCGGCACGGCCGCGGTGATCACCCCGGTCTCGCACGTCAAGTTCGGTGACGGCGAGTTCACCATCGCCGATGGACAGCCGGGCGAGGTGACGATGGCTCTGCGGGACACCCTCACCGGCATCCAGCGCGGCACCTTCGCCGACACACACGGCTGGATGGCCCGGCTCAGCTAGGCCGGCGGGGCTTCGACTCGCTCGAATCGACCGGTCTTGGCGCCCAGCCTGATCCGGTATACCGATCCCCGGCGCAGACTCGAGTGGTCGGGCGGAGGCTGCCCTTCGGGCAAGGTCAGCAGCGGCATGATCCGCTCGATCAGCAGGGCCAGGCCGGCGTCCCAGTCCGGCCCCCGGCACTCCTCGAAGATTCCCCACGCGATGACGCTGCGCCAGTTCGACAAGTCGTCGACCTGCTCGACCTCTACGCATACCTGCGGATGAGTGCGCATCGCGCGCAGCTTGGCGCCGTCCATTGCGTGGCCGTAAACGTAGGTGCCGTCATAGACGTAGGTGACAGGAACGACGTACACCTGCCCGTCGCTGATGCAGCCGAGTCGCGCGACCACCTCGGCGTGCAGGATCTCCTCGATCTGCCGATGGTCGAGCTCACCCAGCATGGATGACCAATCCGAGGGCCGTGAGCGTCGTCGTCAGCTCCACCACCGCACCAAGCACATCTCCGGTGATACCACCGAACCGGCGCACACAGTGCGTCGTCAGAGCAACCGAGGCCGCCAACGCCGTCAGCACGACCACCGGGCCCTGCCAGAGTCGAGGGGTCGCCACCGTGGCCAAGCCGGCGACCAGGACCGCCCACGCCAGCGCGATCGCCAGCGGCTGAGTGCCTGCGACCTGCGCTCCCAGCGAGCTGCCGGCTGCCGCAGGCACACCGCGCCGGCAGGCCAGCACCGCCGCCACCCGGCCCGCGGTCAGCGCGGTGACGACCGCGAGCGCACCGGTCCAGCCCGACGGGAGCGCGGCGAACGCCAGCGCTTGGGCGGCCACCACCACGAGGACAGCCGCCACTCCGAACGGCCCGGCCGTGCCGTCGCGCATCACCTGCAACGCGCGCTCGGGGGGGCCGTAACAGCCCAGCGCGTCCACGGTGTCGCAGAGGCCGTCGATGTGCAGACCGCGAGTGATCAGCAGCAGCGCCGCGACGGTCAGCAGCCCGGGCAGGGCATGGTGCGTGCCGAACGCCCAGTCACCGGCCCACAGGACCGCGGCAGCGGCCGCGCCCAACACCGCCCCGACCACCGGCAGCGCCGTCATCGTCGACCGGCCGAATACGGCTCCCCGCAGGGGAACCGGCACCACCGTCCCGAACGCGAAAGCCGTTGCCAGCGAACGGAACACGGTCAGTCTGCGGCGCGGTCGGAGACGCCGGCGTCCGAGAACGTGGCCATCGAGGCCAGTGTCGCGACAGCTGCCCGCAGCACCGGCAGGGCCACTGCCGCGCCGGTGCCCTCACCGAGGCGCAAGCCGAGGTCGATGATCGGGGCCAACTCCAGGTGGGCCAGCGCCAGCGTGTGCGCGGGCTCCGTCGACCGGTGTCCCGCCTGCCACCAGGCCCGCGCGCCGGGGGCCATCCGGTCGGCGACCAGAGCTGCCGCGGTCACCACGACACCGTCGAGGAGCAGCGGTGTACGCCGCACCGCGGCCTGCGCACAGAAGCCTGCCATCGCCGCCAGGTCTGCTCCGCCGCAGGTGCGCAGCAGCCCGACCGGGTCAGGCCGGAACTGACGACCGCGGAACATGGCGTCGCGCACCGCCGCAACTTTGCGAGCCCACGCCGCATCGTCGATGCCGGTGCCGCGGCCCACCACCGCCACCGGTTCGGTGTCGGTCAGCGTGGCGATCAATGCTGTTGCAGCCGTGGTGTTTCCGATGCCCATGTCGCCCGCGATAAGTAGGTCGGCGCCGGCGTCCACCTCGTCGTCGGCAAGTCGGCGTCCCGCCTCCAGTGCGGCCACTACCTCGTCGGCGCTCAGCGCATCCTCGAGCGCGATGTTGCCGCTGGACCGGCGGACCTTGTGCGCGCCGATCTCGTCGGTCAACGGCTGCTCGCAGTCCACTGCGATATCGACCACCCGCACCGACGCGCCCGCCACACCGGACAGCACGTTGATCGCCGCGCCGCCGGCATCGATGTTGGCCACCATCTGCGCGGTGACCTCCGGCGGATATGCCGACACCCCGGTCCGGGCGACGCCGTGGTCACCCGCGAACACCACAACCCGGGCTCGCTCGAATTGCCTGGGCGGACAAGCTCCTTGGCACGCGGACACCCAGACCGACAGATCCTCCAGGCGGCCCAGCGCGCCGGTGGGTTTGGTGAGGATGTCCTGGCGACGCTTGGCCGCCGCGGCGGCACGGGAATCTGGCGGGGAGACCGCGGGAAAATCCATCAGCTCAACGCTTTCGTCGGTTTGACCCAGACCGGCAATCCCGCAACCACCAGGACCACCTGTTCACAGCACTGGGCGAGTCGTTGGTTGAGTGTGCCGAGTTCGTCTGTGAAGCGCCTGCCAGAGGCAGTCGCCGCCACCACGGTCAACCCCACCTCGGGGCTGACCAATGCCAGCCGCCCGGTGAACGTCTCGACCGCGCCGACGAGCTCGTCGACGTCGGGCGTCACCGACCCACCGTCCCAGCCGCGGCGATCGAACGTGGCCGTCAGCCAGCCGCCCAGATCGTCGACCAGAGTCGCCGTGCCCGGGCTGTCGCGCAAAACGGCTGCCACATCGGCGGTTTCGACGGTGCGCCAGGAATCCGGCCGACGCTCGCGGTGCACGGCCACCCGGCGCGCCCAGGACGGGTCCGAATCGGCGGCCGCACCGGTGGCGATGTAGCGCACCTCGGATTCATCGGCCAGCGCCGTCTCGGCCCAGCATGACTTGCCCGACCGGATTCCGCCGAGCACCAGAGTGCGCACCGACCGGCGGGACTCAGACAACCTTGGCGCCGCGCTCGACCTGCGGTCGCGGCGCGCGCATACGGCGGATCTGGGAAGCCCGGCCGGCGGCGTACATCCCGAGCTTGAAGGCGCCTTCGTCGTTGTTCGGGAACTTCGCGTCGACGGCCTTCTTCACCTTGCGCCCCAACAGGATTCCGTCGATCGCCATGACCGCCATCAAGACCAGCATCGCGGGGGAGATGAACAGCTGGACCTGCGGCACCGCCAGCATCACAAAGATCAAGCCAAGAGCGGACGGCATGAACAGCCCCAGCACATTGCGCCGGGCGTCGACGATGTCGCGGGCGTACCGGCGCACCGGTCCCTGGTCGCGGGCCAACAGGTACGCCTCGTCGCCGGACATCATCCGCTCACGCCGATCGTTCATCGCCGTGCGACGCTGATCCTTCTCGGCGCGGCGCTCCTCTTTGGTGAGGGTGGAGCGCATCTCCTTGCGGCGCTTGCGCGCCTCGGCAGAGGTCATCGGCGCGGGGGCGACCGGTCCGCGGCGCTTGGCCGTGGCACTGCGCTTCGGGGTCGGCTTGCCCTTGGGCGCGGTGGTGCCGGCCACCGCGGCAGCCTCATCGACCTCGACCGGTTCGGCCTTGGCGGCACCTTCGTCGTTCTTGCGGCCCAGCAGCTTCACGCCTGCCAGGTTACCCTGCACGAATGCGGGTGCTGATCGCGCCGGACTGCTACGGCGACAGCCTGACCGCCGTCGAAGCCGCCCAGTCCATCGCCGCCGGCTGGCGTGAGGCCAGACCCTCCGACGAACTCGTCCTGGCGCCCCAATCCGACGGCGGCCCGGGCTTCGTCGGCGTGCTGGCCGGCCGGCTCGGCGAGGTCCGTCACACCCGGGTGTCCGGACCGCTGGACGACGACGTCGACGCCGAATGGGTCGACGATCGTGCCGCGTCGGCCGCTTACATCGAATGCGCCCAAGCCTGCGGCCTGACGCTGCTTCCCGGTCCGCCCACCCCGGCCAGTGCGGTCGCCGCCCACAGCCGCGGAGTCGGCCAGCTGATCGACGCCGCGCTACAGGCCGGCGCCGCGACGATCATCGTCGGCCTCGGCGGCAGCTCCTGCAGCGATGGCGGGCGCGGGATGATCGAGGCGCTCGGCGGCCCGGAACAGGCCAGGGCCAGGCTGGCGCAGGTCGATTTGATCGCCGCTACCGACGTGGAACACCCGCTGCTGGGTCCGATGGGTGCGGCGCGGGTCTTCGGACCCCAAAAAGGCGCCGACCCCGACACCGTCGAGACCCTCGAGCAGCGGATGACGGCGTGGGCCCTCACGCTCGACGCACTGGCTGGAAAGGCGATCAGCCCGTTGCCCGGCGCGGGTGCGGCCGGGGGACTGGGGGCCGCGCTGCTGGCCCTGGGCGCGCGCCGCGAATCCGGAGCGGCCGTCATCGCCGAGCACACCGGACTGGCCGCCGACGTCGCGAACGCCGACGTGATCATCACCGGGGAAGGACGCTTCGACGACCAATCGCTGCACGGCAAGGTGGTCAGCGCACTCGCCGGCGGCGCGCGGGCCCGCGGTGTACCGGTGATCGTGCTGGCCGGCCAGGTCACACTCCCGCCCGCGGACCTTACTGCGGCGGGAATCACCGCAGCGCACGCGATCGCCGACTACGCCGGGTCGGTGCAGGTCGCGATTGACGACGCCGCCGCTCAGCTCACCGGCCTGGCCCGCCGGACCGCCGCCGGGCTGGTCGGCTGAGGGCGGGGCCATCGACTCGGGAATAGCGCCCGGACAAGGTACCGTTGACGAAGTGGGTAAAACCCGCAAAGACATCTGCTTTTTAGGGAGACGCAATGACTGTTTCCGATCAGTCGACCGAGACCACGACCGAGACCCACGGCGCGATCCTGACCGACGCCGCGGCCGCCAAAGCCAAGTCGCTATTGGACCAGGAAGGTCGCGACGACCTGGCGCTGCGGATCGCCGTCCAGCCCGGTGGCTGCGCCGGCCTGCGCTACAACCTGTTCTTCGACGACCGCACCCTCGACGGTGACCTGGTCAGCGAGTTCGGCGGGGTCAATCTGACCGTCGACCGGATGAGTGCCCCCTACATCCAGGGCGCGACCATCGACTTCGTCGACACCATCGAGAAGCAGGGCTTCACGATCGACAACCCGAACGCCACCGGCTCCTGCGCCTGTGGCGATTCGTTCAACTGATCACATCTTCTCGCTCGTCTAGCCAACGGCCGTCCAGTCTCAGAACTGGGCGGCCGTTCGCAGTAGATACGAGCACACCAGCAGCTGATTGCCCTGGCGCAGCAACTGAGCCACGCCCTGCTCCTCGCCGCGGTTGCCGCGGCTCCCGGACGACGCCACCTTCATGGTGAACAACACCTGCGCCTGATAGTTCGACCACGGGACGATCGAATCGATCGAGGTCACCTCGGCGCCGGCGAACTGTCTGCGGAACGCGTCGCTGGCCAGCTTGGCCAGCGCCAGATCAGATTTGCGGTCCTTCACCCCGTCGTACATGCCGCACAGGTTGTTGCGCGCGATGGTCTCCGTGTCGCCCTTGGACAGCGCGGTCAGGTAGTTGGAGATCGACGACTTGGCCGCCGCCTCGGTGAACCCGCCCGCGGCCGTGGTGGACTCCCCGGTGCGGATCGTCAGGACAGCGGCAACGACGGCGGCCACGACGAGCACGGTCAGCAAGCCCAGCCACAGCGCTGTGCGGCGCTTGCGCGGCGCCGGCGGGTAGGCCACCGGCGGTGGAAGGGCGCCGGGATAGACGCCGGGATAGGGAACCGGCGGGATCCCGCCCGGCGGGCCGAACGGCTGCTCCGGGTACGGCTCGCCCTCGGCCCCGGCCTGCTGATGCGGCGGAATCGGGCCAGCCATCGATAAGTCTCCTGCGGTCGGTGGAGGCCAAAACTTCAAGCACCCGCCGCGGCGGGGCCGATGCCGGGCCATATAGTCGGCTCTTGTACGCAGGCTAGCGCACGGCCTCGGTGCTAGTCCCATTAGCGAATGAAGGGCGGACACAACGTGGCGATCGCGGTGACCGGATCCATTGCCACCGACCACCTGATGCGGTTTCCCGGGCGGTTCTCCGAACAACTCCTCGCTGAGCACCTGCAGAAGGTGTCGCTGAGCTTCCTGGTCGACGATCTGGTGGTCCACCGCGGCGGCGTCGCGGGAAACATGGCCTACGCGATGGGCTTGCTGGGCGGCAACCCGCTCCTGGTTGGTGCCGTCGGCTCTGACTTCGACGAGTACCGGCAGTGGCTGGAAGCCCACGGCGTGGACACCAGCGGCGTGCTGGTGTCGAAGACCGCCTACACAGCGCGGTTCGTCTGCACCACCGA
Source organism: Mycolicibacterium aromaticivorans JS19b1 = JCM 16368 (assembly GCF_000559085.1). Taxonomy (NCBI): domain Bacteria; kingdom Bacillati; phylum Actinomycetota; class Actinomycetes; order Mycobacteriales; family Mycobacteriaceae; genus Mycobacterium; species Mycolicibacterium aromaticivorans. Next base: position 4,745,704 of record NZ_JALN02000001.1, read on the forward strand.
CGAGGACATGGCCCAGATCGCGTCGTTCTACCCGGGCGCAATGTCCGAAGCCCGCGACATCAAGCTCGCCGACCTCGTAGAGCGAAGCGGCGCACCGGAATTGGTGATCGTAGGCGCCAACGATCCGGAGGCGATGTTCCTGCACACCGAAGAGTGCCGCAAGCTCGGTCTGGCATTCGCCGCCGACCCCAGCCAGCAGTTGGCCCGGCTCTCCGGCGACGAGATCCGCCGCCTCATCGACGGCGCCACCTACCTGTTCACCAACGACTACGAATGGGACCTGCTGCTGCAGAAATCCGGCTGGTCCGAAGCCGAGGTGATGAACCAGATTCAGCTGCGCGTCACCACGCTCGGCCCCAACGGCGTCGACCTCGTCGGCCGCGACGGCACCTTCATCCACGTCGACGTCGTTCCCGAGACCCAGAAGGACGACCCGACCGGTATCGGCGACGCGTTCCGCGCCGGATTCCTCACCGGCCGCGGCGCCGGCTTGAGTCTGGAACGAGCCGCGCAACTGGCCTCGATGGTCGCCACGCTGGTGCTGGAGGCGCCGGGCCCGCAGGAATGGACGTGGGACCGCGACGCCGCGATCGCGCGCATCAAGGGCGCCTACGGTCCGGAAGCCGCCGACGAGATCGCCGAGGCGCTGGGCGCCGACAGATAGCGGCCGAGGCGCTGGGCGCCGACAGATAGCGGCCGAGGCGCTGGGTTAAAGCTGCACCGGGTAGTGCGGTTCGCCGATCACCGGCACCACGCTCTGCTCGACGAAGATCGCGTGCCACAGCATGAAGATCAGCACCGTCCACAGCCGCCGGCTGTGATCGCCCTCACCGGCGCGGTGCGCGTCGAGCATGGCGCGGACGGCGGTGCGGTCCACCAGATGATCGGCCTGCGACGCCTCGATCATCCCGTATGCCCAGTCCATCAACTCACCAGAGCGCAGCCAGTGCCGGATCGGCACCGGGAAGCCGAGTTTCGCGCGGTTGAGCACGTGCGCGGGCACGATCGGCTCCAGCGCGCGGCGCAACGCGTACTTGGTGGTGGTGCGGGTGATCTTCTGATCGAACGGCAGCCGGGAGGCGACCGCGAACACCTCGGGATCCAGGAACGGCACCCGCAGCTCCAGCGAATTGGCCATCGTCATCTTGTCGGCCTTCACCAGGATGTCGCCGCGTAGCCAGGTGAACAGATCGATGTGCTGCATCCGGGCGACCGGATCCCAGGCGTGCGACTGGGTGTAGATGGGCGAGGTGACGTCGGTGTGGGTCCAGTCCGGGCGGAAACCGGGCAGCACCGCTCGTAGTTGCTCGTCGGAGAAGCTGCGGGCGTTGCCGTAATACCGCTCTTCCAGTGTCAGCGAGCCACGGTGCAGCAGGCTCTTGCCGCGCAAACCGTCCGGCAGCGGCTTCGACGCCCGGCCCAGTGACTTGCGGACCGGCCGGGGGAGGTAGTCGAAAGGCTTGAGCGACAACGGTTCCCGGTAGATCGTGTAGCCGCCGAACAGTTCGTCGGCGCCCTCGCCGCTCAGCACCACCTTGACGTGCTTGCGCGCCTCGCGGGCGATGAAGAACAACGGCACCAGGGCCGGATCGGCCACGGGTTCGTCGAGATACCAGACGATCTCGGGCAGCGCGGCCACGAACTCGGCCTGGCTGACCACCTTGGCCACGTGCCGCGCGCCGATAGCCTCGGCCGAGGCGACCGCGACGTCGACCTCGGAGAAGCCTTCGCGCTCGAAGCCCGTGGTGAAGGTGATCAGGCGCGGGTTGTGCCGGATGGCCAGCGCGGCGATCGCGGTCGAGTCGATACCGCCGGACAGGAACGCCCCGACGGTCACGTCGGCGCGCATGTGCTTGGCCACCGAGTCCTCCAGGACCGCGGTGATCTCGTCGTAGCGGGCCTGCTCACTGCCTGCCGTGAACGCAGTCGCACTGAACCGCGGCGCGAAGTAGCGGCTCACCCGCGGCTGGCCGCCGGGGCGGATGACCGCGTAACAGCCCGACTCGAGCCGGCGCACCCCGCGGTGCAGCGTCTCGGGCTCCGGGACGTACTGCAACACCGTGTAGTGCTGCAGCGCGCGAACGTCCAGCCCCTCGTCGAACCCGATCTCCGCGGCCAGCCCGAGCAGACACTTCTTCTCACTGGCGACCGCCGTGCCCGCCGACCCGGTCGCCATGAACAGCGGCTTGATGCCGAAGGGGTCGCGCGCGCAGAAAAGCTCGCGGTTCTTGGTGTCCCACAGCGCGAACGCGAACATGCCGCGAAGCCGGCCGAGCGCCTCGGTGCCCCAGTGGTGGTACGCGGCCACGATCGCCTCGCCGTCGCCGTCGGTGGCGAAGACGGCGCCGAATTCGGCACTCAGCGCCTCACGCAGCTCGAGGTAGTTGTAGATCTCGCCGTTGAACACCAACACGTAGCGCTCGGGTTCTTCCGGCGGACCCCAGCGCAGCGGCTGGTGGGAGTGCTCGATGTCGATGATCGAGAGCCGGTTGAAGCCGAGCACCACCTGATCATCGGACCACGTGCCCGGTTCGTCGGGCCCCCGGTGGCGCATCAGGTGCGACGCGCCCGCCACCGCCTCGACGCTTACTTCGGTGACAGGGCTTGCAGGGTCGGTAACCAGGGCAAGCAGTCCACACACCGGCCCCAGTATGCCGTAACTCGCGGATGTGTCGGGCTGGGTGTTCGGGCGTGGTCTACGCTGCGTAGTATTCGATGCGCGGAAAGTTCCCGCGACGACGAAAATGCGGTGTGGGCCCCAGTCCCCAGTATCAGGAGGCGCCAACGTGAAGACCCGCGGTTCCCGGTTCCGGGTGCTGGCGCTAGCCGTCACCTTTGGTGCGCTGGCGCTGACCCTCAGCGGGTGCAGCTGGCAAGAAGTGTTCGGTCTGGGCTGGCCCAAGGGCATCACCCCGGAGGCGCACACCAACCGCGACCTTTGGGTCTGGTCGGTCATCAGTGCCTTCGTCGTCGGCATCATCGTGTGGGGCCTGACCTTCTGGGCGATGGCATTCCATCGCAAGAAGAAGAACACCCCCGACGATGCGCCGCTGCCGCGCCAGTTCGGCTACAACATGCCGTTGGAGCTCGTGCTCACGGTCGTCCCGTTCCTGATCATCTCGGTGCTCTTCTACTTCACCGTGGTGGTGCAGGAGAAGATGATGCACCGCGACCCGAACCCTGAGGTCGTCATCGACGTGACCGCCTTCCAGTGGAACTGGAAGTTCGGTTACCAGAAGGTCGACTTCAAGGACGGCACGCTCAACTACGAGGGTGCCGACCCGGCGCGCAAGGCCGCGATGGTCTCCAAGCCCGAGGGCGTCGACGAACACGGCGAGGAGAAGGTCGGCGCGGTGCGCGGCCTCAACCCGCAGGACCGCACCTACCTGAACTTCGACAAGGTCGAGACCGAGGGCACCAGCAACGAGATTCCGGTGCTCGTGCTGCCGGCCGGCAAGCGGATCGAGTTCCAGGTCGCCTCGGCCGACGTCATCCACTCGTTCTGGGTGCCGGAGTTCCTGTTCAAGCGTGACGTCTTCCCGAACCCGGAAGCCAACCACACCGAGAACAAGTTCCAGATCTCCGAGATCACCGAGACCGGAGCGTTCGTCGGGCGCTGCGCCGAGATGTGCGGTACGTACCACTCGATGATGAACTTCGAGGTCAGGGTGGTCTCGCCCAATGACTTCAAGGCCTACCTGCAGCAACGCATCGCGGGCAAGACCAACGCCGAGGCGCTGCAGTCGATCAACCAGCCACCGTTGGCGACCACCACGCACCCGTTCGACACCCGTCGGGGGCAGCAAGTGATCCCGCAGGCGAGCAAGTAGGGGACCGCAGATGCATATTGAAGCCAGGCTCTTCGAAATCCTGACCGCGTTCTTCGTCCTCGCCGCTGTCGTCTACGGCACGCTGACCGCGATCTTCCAGTACGGCGGCATCGAGTGGGCCGGCACCACCGCACTGGTGCTCACCGCGGGTCTGTCGCTGATCACCGGAACGTTCTTCCGGTTCGTCGCGCGCCGCCTCGACACTCGCCCCGAGGACTACGAGGACGCTGAAATCAGCGATGGCGCAGGGGAGTTGGGCTTCTACGCGCCGCACAGCTGGTGGCCGATCCTGATCGCGCTGGCCTTCTCGACCGCTGCCGTCGGCGCCGCGCTGTGGTTGCCGTGGCTGATCGCGGCCGGCGTCGTCTTCGTGATGGCCGCCGTGTGCGGTCTGGTGTTCGAGTACTACATCGGCCCCGAGAAGCACTGAGCCGACGCGAAGGTCACAATCGAGACATCACGTGGCTCTTCAGGCGCGCTACGTCGTATCCGGCCCGGCGGTTGGGTAGGGTTTTGCCAGGGCAACGGGAGCCGTCGGCGCGCTGTGTGTCAATCCTTGGCCCGCGTGCCGCGGTGATGTAGTCGAAAGAGGACAGGCGAGCATGAGCGGGCCGAATCCGCCGGATGAGGAGTCGGGCGAGGTGGGTGAAACACCCACCGGTACAGGTTTTGAGGCCTATTCTGCGCCCGAGTCCGAGCAATACACCGCAGGGCCATTCATCGCGCCGGATCCCGCGCTGTACGACTACGACAGCTACGAGGCGGGTACCGAATACGTCGAGGAGCCGCGGCCGCCACGGTGGCCGTGGGTCGTCGGCATCACCGCCATCGTCGCCGCCGTCGCGTTGGTGGTGTCGGTCTCGCTGTTGGTGACCAGCACCGACACCAACAAGCTGGCGACTCCGGCGACGACGACGACCGTCAAGCCGCCGCCGGTCCAGGACGAGATCACCACCACCACGCCGCCACCGCCGCCGCCCCGCCGACCACCACCACGCCTCCGCCGCCCCCGCCGCCCCCCGAGACGGTGACGGTGACATCGGAACCGCCCCCGCCGCCCCCGCCACCACCACCCCCGCCAGCGACGACGGAGGCACCACCGCCCGTGACCACAACGACAGCGCCGCCGGCACCGGCCACCACGTCGACACCTCCGCCCGGACCGCGTCAGGTCACCTACTCGGTGACCGGCACCAAGGCGCCCGGTGACATCATCTCGGTGACCTACGTGGATGCCTCCGGTCGCCAGCGCACCCAGCGCAACGTCTACATTCCGTGGTCGCTGACCGTGACACCGATCTCGCAGTCCGACGTCGGCTCGGTGCAGGCTTCCAGCCTGTTCCTGGTGAGCCGGCTGAACTGCTCGATCACCACCAGTGACGGCGTGGTGCTGTCGTCGAACCAGAACAACGCCGCGCAGACGAGTTGCTGATGATGACTACAGACACAGACACAGAAGACCGCCGGTCACCGGAGACCGTGGACCGGCTGCTGGTCGGGGTGTGCGGCGCGATCTGGCTGGTGCTGCTTGCGGTCACGGTGATCGCGATCGTGGCGCTGGTCGACATGAGTCGCGGCCACTCCGCGAACGCGGGCGGCTCCGACACCCCCTGGCTGCTGTACAGCATCATCATCGTCTCGGCGGTGATCATCGTCGGTGCGATCCCGCTGCTGATCCGGGCCCGTCGCACCGCGCTGAATGATTCGCGCCAGACGCCGGAGCCGGCCAAGGCCGCGCCGCCACGGCCCACGTCCGCGCCCGCTGCCCCGGCACGCGGCACCGAGGCGCCGACCGAGAAGCTGAAGGTGTTCGGCTCGACCGTGGACCCCTACGAGCGATACCAGCCGGACTTCGCCCAGTCGTCGGCGTCGCGGCGGGCCGATCCGCTGATCCCGGCCACCGAATTGGACCGGCTGTGGCTGCGCTGCACGGTCATGCTGGCCGGTGCGATCGGGCTGGCGCTGGTCGGGGTATCGACCGCGACGTACCTGATGGCGGTGGACAACGACACCGCGGCGTGGGTGGGACTCGGCCTCGCCGGGGTCATCACCATCGCGATGCCGGCGATCCCTGTGACTTACCTGCGGCAGCTGCACGGCGCGGTGGAAGAGGCCCTGCCGGCCTAGTTTTCGCGGTCGGTGGATGTGGCGTGTGCATGTCTTCGTTGACTGAGCGTTGAGGTCTCATATGCGCGAGCTGGATGACACGTGAGCGCTCATTCAACAAGAGAACCCCGGGCCCTGTGGACCCGGGGTTCTCTTGGTTGGCGCTAGTGGTGGTGGCCGTTGCCACTTCCGTTGCCGTTGCCATTCCCGTTGCCGCTGTACTCGCTGTCCTGCCACTCACGCAGGGCGGTGAGCGTGCGGTGCTCGGCGGCGTGTGCGGCCTCGTTGAGCGCCGCATCCTCGGACGCCGGATCGGCGGTGAGGAAGCTGCCGTGACCGGTTCGGCCTCCGGAGCCCAGCTTGTTCATCCGCTTGGGCAGAGCCGCTCCCTGGTACTCCAGGGGGAGCGGGTGACCGTGCTCGTCGACCGGGCCGAGCGGCTGGTGCAGCTCGACGTAGGCACCGTGCGGCAGGCGCTTGAGGATGCCGGTCTCGATGCCGTGCTCCAGCACGTCACGGTCGCTGCGCTGCAGGCCGACCGCCCAGCGGTAGGCGATGAAGAACACCAGCGGAGGCAGCACCAGCGAACCGATGCGACCGATCCACGTCGTCGCGTTCAGCGAGATGTGGAACTTCAGCGCGATGATGTCGTTCATCGCGGCCAGCGTCCAGACCATGTACAGCGCGATCGCCATTGCACCGATCGCGGTCCGCGTCGGAGCGTCACGCGGGCGCTGCAGCAGGTTGTGGTGCGCGGTGTCCCCGGTGAACTTCTTCTCCAGGAACGGGTAAGCGATCAGCAGCCCGAACACCAGACCCATGACCAGCGCCACCCAGAACGCCGCCGGGATGGTGTGGTGGCCGAGGTAGAGCTCCCACGGCGGGAAGATACGGGCCAGGCCTTCCGTCCACATCATGTAGAAGTCGGGCTGGCTGCCTGCCGACACCTGAGACGGCTTGTAGGGGCCGAGCTGCCAGATCGGGTTGATCTGTAGCAGGCCACCCATCAGGCCGAGGATGCCGACGGTCACCGCGAAGAACGCACCGGACTTGACCGCGAACACCGGCATGACGCGCACGCCGACGACGTTCTTCTCGGTGCGGCCGGGGCCGGGGAACTGGGTGTGCTTCTGGAACCACACCAGCGCCAGGTGAACACCGATGAGCGCCAAGATGATTCCGGGGATCAACAGGATGTGCAGTGCGTACATCCGGGGGAGCAGGGTGCCCACCGCGCTGCACTGGTAGCCCACCCCGCCGCAGGGGAAGTCACCACCGAACAGCGCCCAGTGCAACCAGGTTCCGACGATCGGCACGCTCATGGTTATCGACGACAGCGCTGCACGAAGGCCGATGCCGGACAGGAGATCGTCGGGCAGCGAGTAACCGAAGTACCCCTCGAACATGGCCAGGATCAGCAGCAGCGAACCGATGACCCAGTTGGCCTCACGTGGCTTGCGGAAGGCGCCGGTGAAGAAGATGCGCGCCAGGTGCACCATGATCGCCGCGGCGAACAGCAGTGCGGCCCAGTGGTGGATCTGGCGGACGAACAGGCCGCCGCGCACCTCGAAGCTGATGTCGAGCGCCGAGGCGAACGCCTTCGACATCTCGACGCCCCGAAGCGGTTGGTACACACCCTGATACGTCACTTCGGCCATCGACGGGTCGAAGAACAGCGTCAGGTACACGCCGGTGAGCAGCAGCACGATGAAGCTGTACATCGCGATCTCACCCAGCAGGAACGACCAGTGCGTGGGGAAGACCTTGTTCAGCTGCCGTCGAACCGCGGCCGACGGGTGGTAACGGGAGTCGATGGCGTCGCCCTGCTTGGCCAGGGCATCGTTGAGTTTCGGACTCATGATGTGCGCTCCCAGAATGCGGGTCCGACGGGCTCGGCGAAGTCACCGTTGGCGACCAGATACCCGTCCTTGTCAATGGTGATCGGCAACTGCGCCAACGCGCGCGCAGCCGGACCGAAGATCGGCCGTGCGAAATGCAGTGCATCGAACTGCGACTGGTGGCACGGGCACAGGATGCGATAGGTCTGCTGCTCGTACAGCGAGGCCGGGCAGCCCAGGTGCGAACAGACCTTGGTGTAGGCGAACAGGTCACCGAAGTTGAAGCTCTCCTGGCCCGCACGCTTGACGACCTTGGCCATGTCGACCGGTTTGATGCGGATCAGCATCACCGGATTGCGCACGCCCATCGCGATTTCGCTCAATCGCTCGTGGCTCTCAACGGTGGTGCCGTCGCCGTCGCTCTCCCGCCACGGGAACACCGTCTCCATGCCGCCGGCGTCGATGTCCTCGGGTCGCAGCTTCACGAACGGCGACTCGCCCGGCAGGCCGGTGGCGCGCGCCAGGAAGATGGTCTCGCCGGCGAAGCGGGGGGTCCACCCCGAGGTCCACAGCACTGCCTTCTTGCCTTCGGCGGTGGGAACCACCGGCTTCCACGGGTTCTTGATCAGGCCGCCGATGAACGCCACCAAGGTGCCTGCGCCGAACGCGCCCATCCCGATCCCGAGCGACAGCCCAACCAGCTTGCGCCGCTTGATCGTCGAGCCTTCGAGTGCGTCGTTGAGGTTGGCGACGACGGTCTTGCGCTGGATCAGCGGCGAAGCGCCGTCGTGGCGCTCCTGGACCGAGATCTCCTCGGGGATGAACTTCTTCTGGTAGAGCACCGCGCCAATGCCGATCGCCAGGATCGACATGCCGAAGGTCAACCCGTAGAGCGGGGTGGCCAGCTCGGACAACTCGAAGTTGTTCGTGCCGTCCCACTGCCACGGCCAGAACAGGAACACCAGCAGCAGCGCCAAACCGAACAGGCCGCCGAGCAGCAACCAGATCGACACCAGACGCGCTGCGCGCTTCTCGGCTTTGGTTCCTTCGACCGGCCAGCGCGGGTCCTTGACGATGGTCTCGACGCCGTCCATCCGGCCGCCGAGCTCGACCAACTCCTCGCGAGACATCCCAGCGAGTTGCTCGTCGGTGGGCTGATTCACGTCACTCATGAAGATCTCGCTCCGATCCACAGCGCCGCCGCGATGACGGCCACCATGCCGATGATCCAGGCCGCCATGCCCTCAGATGAGGGGCCGAACCCGCCGAGGCCGTAGCCGCCGGGGTCCGGCGCGCGGGTCGCCATCCGCACGTAGGCGATGATGTCCTTCTTCTCCTCAGGAGAAAGCTGGCGGTCGCCGAACTTGGGCATGTTCTGCGGGCCGGTCAGCATCGCGGTGTAGATCTGGGCCGGGGTGGCCGGCTCGAGGTCGGGCGCGAACTTACCCGACGACAGGGCGCCGCCCTTGCCGGTGAAGTTGTGGCACGAGGCGCAGTTGAGCCGGAACAGGTCGCCGCCGCGGGCGACGTCGTTGCCGAGCAGCGAGTGGTCGGCGATCTGGCCGTTCGCGTCGCGGGGGACCAGCGGTCCGCCGCCGTTGGCCTGGACGTAGGCGCCGAGCGCGTCGATCTGGGCCTCGTCGAAGACCGGGTCCTTGCGCGGAGCCTGGGCTTCGCCGCGCATCGCCGGCATGCGGCCGGTCGACACCTGGAAGTACACAGCGGCTTCGCCGACGCCGATGAGGCTGGGACCGCGGCCCTCGACGCCCTGGAGGTTGGCGCCGTGGCAGGTGACACAGGACGTGTCGAACAGCTGCTTGCCGGTGCGCAGCAGTGCGGACTGCGATTCGTCGGCCACCGCGACCTGCGGTGTGGGTGTCAGCGTGGCGGCCAGGCCACCAGCGACACCGAGCCCGACCAACAGCAGTACCGCACCGGTCAGGCGGCGACGAAGCCGGCGACGCGACTTGTCACGCGTCGCCGAAGACTCCACCCGCGCCGATCTCTTGAGCATCGAACCCCTTCTCATCGGATGAAGTAGATCGTCGCGAACAGGGCGATCCACACGATGTCGACGAAGTGCCAGTAGTAGGACACGACGATCGCCGCAGTCGCCTGCGCAGGCGTGAACTTGCTCATCGTGGTCCGCAGCAGAAGCAGGACGAATGCGACGAGACCGCCGATCACGTGCAGGCCGTGGAAACCGGTCGCGAGGTAGAACACGCTGCCGTAGGAGCTGCCCGCGATGGTCGTGCCGTGAGTGACCAGGTGGTAGTACTCGTAGCCCTGTCCGAGGACGAAGAACAGTCCCATCAGGAAGGTGATCACGTACCAGCGGCGGAGCCCGTAGACGTCACCCCGCTCGGCCGCGAACACACCCATCTGGCAGGTGAACGACGATGCGATCAGCACCAGCGTCACCGGAACCGCCTGATACAGGTTCAGCTCGGTGGGCGGTGGCGGCCATACACCGCCGGCCTGAGCACGGGCAGTGAAGTACATCGCGAACAGTCCAGCAAAGAACATCAGCTCACTGGAAAGCCATACGATGGTGCCAACACTGACCATATTCGGCCGGTTCAGCGAATGTACGCGCGATGTGATCGCAGTTCCCGAAGTGCCAACAGCGCTCGTCACAACAAGAAGTATGACGCTTTGTAGTTGTCGAGGTACAGCCAGGGGGCCAATTGGTCACATCTGTCGGAAAACTGACGTGTGGACATGCCCTGCGGCATGGGAACATCGGCCCGTGACTCACCCCCATTCCCCGCCCGGCGCAGACTCGCCGGATACGTCATGGCCGCAGGTCCTGGACCGGTTGACGGCCAGCCTGGAACTCGAGCCGGGGCAGGCGAGTTGGGCGATGGACCAGATCATGGGTGGCGTCGCGACGCCGGCTCAGATCGCCGCCTTCGGCGTGTCGATGAAGATGAAGCGCCCGACCGCCGCCGAAGTACGTGAACTGGCCGACACCATGCTCGGCTACGCGCGCATGGTGCCCACCGACACGATCGGCACCGACACCGTCGACCTCGTCGGCACCGGTGGCGACCGCGCCAACACCGTGAACCTGTCGACGATGGCGGCCATCGTGGTTGCCGCCGCCGGAGTCCCCGTCGTCAAGCACGGCAACCGTGCGGCGTCGTCGAAGAGCGGCGGGGCCGACATGCTCGAGGCCCTCGGGGTGCGCATCGACCTCGGTCCCGACGAGGTGGCCCGCTGCGTGGCCGAGGTGGGCATCGGGTTCTGCTTCGCGCCGGTGTTCCACCCGTCCTACAAGTTCGCCGGCCCGCCGCGCCGCGAGATCGGCACCCCGACGGTGTTCAATCTACTTGGTCCACTTACCAATCCGGCCAGTCCGCGGGCGGGCCTGATCGGGTGCGCGTTCGGCGATCTGGCCGAGGTGATGGCCGGGGTGTTCGCCGCCCGCCGCAGCAGTGTGCTGGTGGTGCACGGCGACGACGGTCTCGACGAACTGACCACCACGACCACCAGCACGATCTGGCGGGTGCAGGCGGGCACCATCGACAAGCTCACCTTCGACCCGATGGGATTCGGATTCGCCCGGGCCCGCATCGAGGAGCTGGTCGGGGGCGAGGCCGAGGAGAACGCCCGGGAAGCGCGCGAGGTGCTCGGGGGCGCCAAGGGACCCGTGCGGGATGCGGTGATCCTGAACGCGGCGGGGGCGATGGTCGCCCACAGCGGACTATCCAGCCACGCCGAATGGCTGCCGAGCTGGGAGGACGGGCTGGCCCGCGCCGCGGAGGCGATCGACTCCGGGGCGGCCGAACAGCTCCTGGCGCGTTGGGTGCGGTTCAGCCAGCAGCGCTGAGTCCAGCCGCTGCGCCTGTTCGGCTGCCAACCGCGCCGAGCGCGCGGTCGCGGCCCACTGCGCCCACGGTCCGGCCGAGGCTAGTGGTGACGCCAAACCCGTTGTGGCACTGACGATTCGCACACCCGCGCCATTCATCCACCGTGCGATCAGGGTGGTCTCTTCGACCAGCGCGCCGCCCAGGGGTGCCGGCCGGGGGAGCACCACCTGCGCGCCTGCCTGGAGGGCTTCGACCACGGGCATCGGGGGAACGCGACGGGGGGCGACGCCGGCTCCGGCCAGCTGTCCATGCCGGATCACCGCCAACTGCCAACCGCCCGCACCGTCCGGCGCGGCGGCGACGAGTTCTTCGACGGCGCTGAGAGACCGCAGCCGCTGGCCCCGCCACAGCACGTCGACAGCAGCCGCGATGTGGTCACGCAGCCGCCCCGCGCTCTCGTAGCGGGACTTCTGCGCCAGTGCGCCGACCTGTTCGACGGCCGCACCGATCGCGGCGTTGTCCAGGCCCCCGATCAGTGCGGCCGCCAGCTGCGGAGCCGTCGCGTACTGCTCGGCGGTGATGCCGCGCGGCGCGGGGCAGGGGGAGACTTCGCGCTCCGGACAGGATGGTCCGTGCTCGGCCGCGCGGCCGATACGGCTGGTACAGGTGCGCACACCGGTGAACCGGGCGATCAGCGCCGCGGTGTCGAGGGCGTCGGCCCGCGACCGGAACGGGCCGATCGCCCGGTCGTGCCGCGGCTCGCGGACCACCGAGAGTCGCGGGAACGCCTCGTCGGTGAGCGTCACCCACCACCAGCGGTGCGGAAAGCGGGACCGGCGGTTGTACGGCGGTGCGTGCGCGGCCAGTAGTCGGAGCTCACGCACCCCGGCTTCCAGCCCGTGGGCGCATTCGACATGGTCGACCGCCGTCGCCAGGGCCACCATCTCCTTCATCCGGCCGCGCGGGTCGGCGCCGTTGAAGTACTGGCCCACCCGGCGGCGCAGGTCGGTGGCGGTGCCGACGTAGAGCACTTCGCCAGCGGGTCCGCGGAACAGGTAGACCCCCGGCCGGTGCGGCAGGTTGCGGGCCAAAACCCGTTTGCTCCGTTGGGCGTTCGAGATGTTGGGCAGATACCCGCGCAGATCGGTGTAGGTGTGCACGCCCTGATTGCCGACCCGCTCGATCAGCGCGTGCAGCACATCGACGGTGGCGCGGGCGTCGTCGAGCGCGCGGTGGGTCGGTTTGGTGGCCGAGCCGACCAGCGCGGCCAGCGTGGACAGCCGCACGCTGGGCGCCTCCTCGCGGGTCAGCACGCGGCGGGCCAGTCGCACCGTGCACAGCACCGGCGGGCGGGGCCAGGGGATTCCGCACTGTTCGGCCGCGGATTTCAGGAAGCCGATGTCGAAGCCGGCGTTGTGGGCAACCAGCACGGCGCCACGGGCGAATTCGAGGAACATCGGCAGTACAGCGGCGATGGTCGGCGCGTCGTGGACCATCGCGGTGGTGATCCCGGTGAGCTGAACGATCTGCGGTGGGATGGACCGCTGCGGGTCCACCAGGGTGGCGAACTCGCCGAGCACCTCACCGCCGCGGACCCGGACCGCGCCGATCTCGGTGATCGCATCGCGGGAGCCGTCGGCCGATGCGGTGGCCCGCCCGCCGGTGGTCTCCAGGTCGACCACCACAAATGTGGTCTCCCGCAGCGAGACGTCGGCCGCGGGGTCGACGTCGGCGAAGCTCAGCTGCGCATCGATCGGTGTGGCCGCCACGGCAATTGACGGTAGGCAGGCCCACCGACAACGGCGGTGTGCCACTCCGCAACCGATCACCCTTCCAGTGACGGGACGGGCGGATTTGTCGGTGGCCGGAGATAGCGTGCGGCCAACTCGATAGAAGGAGTCCCGAGATGGGAATGGAGCCAGCCGAACCGGTCGTCATCGACTGCGACGACTGTGCGGTGCGCGGCCCTGGTTGTCGCGACTGTGTGGTGAGCGTATTGCTCGGTGTCCCGGAAACTTTGCTGGAAGACGAACGAGCGGCCCTCGAGGTGCTTGCTGAGGCGGGTTTGGCGCCGAAGTTGCGGCTGGTGCCGATCCACCGCACCGGAGGACGGGGGCTGGCCAGCTAGCGCCGAGACCGCGTCCTGCTAGGTTGGTTGGCAGGTTGTGACTGGTGTGGCTTGGGTGGCTGAGAGTCTGCTGAATTTCCGTCCCACGTTTGGACAACGCCGATGCCATTTCGTAACCTGTTCGAGACCTAAGGCACTCGATGCATCAACGTCGACGGCACTTAAAGGAACGCAATTTTGAGCTCTGACCGCAGATACCTGACTAAACGCGTTCTCAAACGCCCTCTAGTTGGTGGGATTGCGGGCTTCTTTGTCCTTTCCGCCGTTATCTCCGGCGCCTCGCACGCCGACCCCGCCGAAGACGGTGTGGCCAAGCTGAACGAACTGTCACGACAGGCAGAACAGCTCACCGAGTCGATGCATTCCGCTCAGCTCGATCTTGACAAGAAGCTGCAGGCTGAGAGCGTTGCGGAGAAGAAGCACACGGACGACCTCGCCGCAGCTGACAGCGCAAAGGCCCAGTTGACGACCTACCAGGGTGCGGTCGACAAATTTGCTGCCGCGGTTTACATGGGTGGTCGCACCGACGGCCTGAACGCCATCCTGACGGCCGAGTCGCCGCAGGGCCTGATCGACAAGATGGCCGTGCAGAGGGTGATGGCCACCGAGATGGCCGCCCAGATGCAGAGCTACCGCCAGGCGAACGAGCAGCTGCGCCAGGCCGAGGCCGAATCCGCCAAGTCGGCGGACGAGGCCAAGACGGCCGCCGAGCAGGCCGCAGCGGTCCGCGCCGACCTGCAGCGCAAGCAGTCTCAGCTGCAGGTGCAGATCTCGGTCGTCAAGTCGCGGTACCAGACGCTCACCCCGGAGCAGCGCACCGCGCTGGCCGCCCCCGGACCGGTGCCGCCTGCCGACATCCTGGCCGCCCCCGCGCCTGCGGGCCTGCCGCCGCTCAACGATGTGCCGCCGCCTGATGCGCTCCCGCCGGCACCGGACGCCCCGCCGCCGCCGGACGCCGCCCAGGTCACCCCGATGGCCGCCGTACCGACGCCCGGCGCCGGTGGTGAACAAGGCGCGGTCGCAGTGCAGGCGGCGCTGACCCGAATCGGCGACCCGTACGTCTGGGGTGGATCCGGTCCCAACCAGTTCGACTGCTCCGGTCTGGTGATGTGGGCCTTCCAGCAGGCCGGCATCTTCCTGCCGCACTCCAGCCAGGCGCTGGCCGCAGGTGGTCAGCCCGTCCCGATGGACCAGATGCAGCCCGGCGACGTGGTGAACTACTACTCCGACGCCTCGCACTCGGCGATCTACATCGGCGACGGGATGATGGTTCACGCCTCGACGTTCGGGCGTCCGGTGATGATCGCACCGGTCAACAACGCCCCGATCTACAACGTCCGTCGCTACTGACGTACCCCGGCGGCGCGCATTCGCGGCCGTCCTGGCCGTCGTTCTCATCACCGAATTGCTCGGTGGCTCGGCACTGGTGGCAGCGCCGTCGGCAACTCCGCCGTCACCGCGTTCCGCGGTCCCCGCACCGTCGCCCCTAATCGTCGGCGACGGTCGCACCGTGCGACTGATCAGTCTCGGTGGAGACCGCACCGACGGCCTGCTCACTCGCATCGGCGGGGACATCGGTGCCGCCGTCGCCGCCGTCGAGAAGTTCTGGGGCACCGACTGGGATCGCGAGATCGTCGTCATCGCCACCGGCTCACAGCAGGATTTTCTCACCCAAGCCGGCCTGGATCCGCGCGGCCAGTGGCAGGACATCGCCGCGGTCTCGGTCGCCGAACAGGTCGATTTTGCGCACCATCGGGCCAGTGGTCAGCGCATGGTGTTCGCCCCCGGTGCCGTCGCGATGAGCGATCAGGCGTTGCGAATCGTGTTGACCCACGAGCTGTTTCACCTCGCCGCCCGCGCCGACACCGCGCTGGACGCCCCGCGCTGGCTGGTCGAAGGGGTGGCCGACTTCGTGGCCCGCCCGCCGACACCGCTACCACCGGGTGCTGCCGCGGATACCGCACTACCCGCCGACGCCGACCTGGACGCCGCCGGACCGCAACGTGTACACGGCTACGACCGGGCCTGGTGGTTCGCCCGGTTCGTGGCCGACACCTACGGCGTCGACGGGTTGAGAAGGCTCTACACCGAAGCGTGTGGGCCCGGCCACGGCGACTTCGCGACGGCCGTGCACCGCGCGCTGAACACCGATACCACCGAGCTACGTGCCCGCTGGGCGCAGTGGCTGACCGGCTAGCGTGTACGGCGATGACGCGAGTCCTGCTGGTCACCAATGATTTTCCACCCCGCCGGGGCGGTATCCAGTCCTACTTGGAGCAGTTCGTCGGACGGCTCGCCGACAGCGGCGAACATCAGCTCACCGTCTACGCCCCGACGTGGAAGGACGCGCAGGCCTACGACCGGGCGGCCGGCTACCGCATCGTGCGCCATCCGGGCACGCTGATGCTGCCCGAGCCCGGTGTGGACCGCCGGATGCGCGAACTGATCCGTGAGCACGACATCGACACGGTGTGGTTCGGGGCCGCCGCCCCGCTGGCGCTGCTCGCAGGCCGGGCCCGCGACGCCGGCGCGCGCCGGGTGGTGGCCAGCACTCACGGCCACGAGGTGGGCTGGTCGATGCTGCCGATCGCGCGTTCCGCGCTGCGCCGCATCGGCGACACCACCGACGTCGTGACGTTCGTCAGTCACTACACCCGCGGCCGGTTCGCCTCGGCGTTCGGGCCCGACGCCGCGCTGGAGCACCTGCCGCCCGGCGTCGATACCGAGCGCTTCCGTCCGGACCCCGCGGCCCGGGCCCGCCTGCGCGGCTCCTACGGCCTCGGCGAGCGGCCCACCGTGGTGTGCGTGTCGCGGGTGGTGCCGCGCAAAGGCCAGGACATGCTCATCAAAGCGCTGCCCGGCATCCGCCGCCGGGTGCCGGACGCAGCTTTGGTGATCGTCGGCAACGGGCCCTACGCCGACGACCTGCACAAGCTCGCCGCGCAGGTGGGCGTCACCGACGATGTGGTGTTCACCGGGGCGGTGCCCGGCGCCGAGCTGGCGGCCCACTACGCGATGGCCGATGTCTTTGCAATGCCTTGCCGCACAAGGGGTTCCGGGCTTGATGTGGAGGGTCTCGGCATCGTCTTCCTGGAGGCCTCGGCGGCGGCCGTGCCGGTGGTGGCCGGGAACTCCGGTGGTGCGCCCGAGACCGTGAAGGACCGCGAAACGGGACGGGTGGTGGACGGGCGTTCGGTCGAGCAGATCACCGAGGCGGTCTCGGGCATCCTCGACGACCCCACACTCGGTGCGCGGATGGGGGAGGCCGGCAGGCGGTGGGTCGAGGCGGACTGGAACTGGGCGGCGCACACCGCGCGGCTTTCCGAACTCCTGCGCGTGGCCGACCACGCCGTGTGACGATGCTCCAGATGAGCAAAACCCGGGTCGCCGCGTTCGGTGCCGTTCTGGCCGCAGTTGCAACCCTGGTCGGACCGGTCGGCGCCGCTACGGCCGACGACTGCCCCGGCGTCGAGGTGATCTTCGCCCGCGGCACCGGTGAGCCGCCCGGCCTCGGGCGGGTGGGGCAGGCCTTCGCCGACGCGCTCGCGCCCCGCCTGGGCGGGCGCAGCATGGGCACCTACCCGGTGAACTACCCGGCGAGCTTCAACTTCCTCGCCGCAGCGTCCGGAGCCGACGACGCGGCCGCCCGCATCGCGGACATGGGGGCGCGCTGCCCGCAGACCACCCTGGTGCTCGGTGGGTTCTCCCAAGGCGCCGCGGCGGTGTCGATGCTGGCCGGTGTCCCGCCGGTTGGGCAGCGGATCGGCAGCATCGGCTCGGCTCCGCCGCTGCCGCCGGCCGCCGCCGGTCAGATCGCGGCCGTCGCGGTGTTCGGCAACCCGGGGGCCCGGTTCGGCTCCCCGCTGTCTAGCACCGGCCAGTTCGCCGGCCGCGCCATCGACATCTGCAGTAGCGGCGACCCGATCTGCTCGCCCGGCCTCGACCGCGCCGCCCACAGCAACTACGAGCTGCCGCCGTACCCAGATCAGGCGGCAGGCTTCGTCGCAGGCCTGCTCTGACCCGCGGCTCAGCAATTTCACGGGTGGGCTGGCTACCCTCGCGGCGTGCTGGCCGGCCCGAACCTCGACCAACGCAGCGGCCCATCACAGCCGGTGCGCGGGCGGCCGGCGTCGCTGACCGGGCTGCGCGCCCTGGCCGCGCTGCTGGTGGTCGGCACGCACGCGGCGTTCGCAACCGGCATGCTCTCCCACGGCTACCTCGGGCTGATGTCCGCGCGGATGGAGATCGGGGTGTCGATCTTCTTCGCGCTCTCCGGTTTCCTGCTGTTTCGCCCGTGGGTGACCGCGGCAGCCGCCGGCACGGGCGCGCCGTCGACTCGGGCCTACGCGCAGCGTCGGCTGCGCCGGGTGATGCCCGCCTACGTCGTCACCGTGCTGCTCGCGTACGGCGTCTTCGCCTTCTATTCGACCGGCCCCAACCCCGGCCAGAGCTGGTCCGGTTTGATCCGCCACCTCACATTGACCCAGATCTACACCAACAACTATCTGCTGACGTCGCTGCACCGAGGCCTGTCGCAGACGTGGAGCCTGGCCGTCGAGGCGGCGTTCTACGCCGTGCTGCCGCTGCTGGTCCACCTGCTGCTGGTGGTGCTGTGCGGCGATCGGTGGCGGCCGGGGCGCCTGCTCGCGGGGCTGGCAGCCCTGGCTGCGATCAGTCCGGTATGGCTGATCGTCCTGAACAGCACCGACTGGCTACCGAATTCAGCAGGCATGTGGCTGCCGGCTCAGCTCGCCGCATTCGCCGGCGGGATGGCGGTGGCGGTACTGCAGACGACCGGGGTGCGCTGGCGCGCCGGGCTCGTCATCCCGGCCGCCGTGCTGCTGTATCTCCTGGTGTCTACGCCGCTCGCCGGTGCGGTGACCAGGGCGCTGCTCTACGCCGTGATCGCGATGCTCGTCGTGGCCGCGCCGACGTTGGCCGCGGGCGGGCTTTTCGATCGGCTGCTCGCCAGCGGGCCCATGGTCTGGCTCGGTGAGATCTCGTACGAGATCTTCCTGCTGCACGTCCTGGTGATGGCAATCCTGTTCGGCGCGGTACTGGGTTGGCCATTGTTCACCGGCTCACTGCCGGGCCTGTACTTGTTGACGCTGGGTGCCACCGTCCCGCTGGCCTGGCTGCTGCACAGGCTCACCGGGGTCGCTACGTGCCGGTGCCTGGGCAGCCGTCGAACGCGTTGCCCGTCCAGGTGGGATGTGCCTTCATGTTCTCGGCGCACCATGCGGCGCCGTCCTCGGTCGTGCTCTTCCACTCATACGCCTGTTGGTCCTTGAGCGCCTGCTGCCCCTCTGGAGAGGCCGCCGAGTTGCCGGCCTTGCCTGCTGTCGCCACGGCGGCGTTGCAGTTCAGGAAGAGCAGCATGGTGTTGTTCACCTGCTGGAAGTTGGTGCCCTTGATCCACGGTGCCTTCTGCGACCGGGTGACGATGCACTTGTCGGTGGGCAATTCGGACCCGACGCGCCCGCCGACGACGACGGTCATGCCTGACCCGCTCAGCGAACTCGCCGCGTCGGCGTATGTCTGACCCGCGTAGCCGTCGGCCGATGCCACCGGGGAGACCAACATCGCTGTTGACGCCATGACCGCGCCGGTGACACCGACAAGAACTCTGCTCACCATGTTCGTACCTCTACCCGTATCCGACGCGCTGCGGAGCTATTTCGCATAGATCGCTGCGATCTCGTCGGCGAACTTCTCCGCAACCACATTGCGCTTGACCTTCAGCGTCGGAGTCAGTTCGCCGGTCTGTACCGTGAAGTCCTCCGGCAGGATTCGGAACTTACGAATCGATTCGGCATGGGAGACATGCTGATTCGCGTCCTTGACGGCCAACTCGATCTCGGCGACCAGATCCGGATCTGTCCGCAGGTCACCTACCGACGCGCCGGCGGCCTTGCCGTGCTGGGTCTTCCACGCGTCGAACGCCTCGGGGTCGATGGCGATCAGGGCGCCGATGAACGGCTGGTTGTCGCCGACGGCCATCGCCTGGCTGATCAGCGGATGGGCCCGCAGGGCGTCTTCGAGCACGGCGGGGGCGACGTTCTTGCCGCCCGCGGTGACGATGATCTCCTTCTTGCGGCCGGTGATCGACACGAAGCCGTCGGCGTCGATGCCGGCCAGATCCCCGGTGTGGAACCAGCCGTCGACGATCGCTTCGCCGGTCGCCTTCTCGTTGCGCCAGTAGCCGTCGAACACGACGCCACCCTTAACCAGGAGCTCGCCGTCTTCAGCGAGCGCCATGCTGTTGCCCGGCACCAACTTTCCAACCGTGCCGACCTTGAGCTCACCGATGCGGTTCACCGTGATCGCCGCGCTGGTCTCGGTCAGTCCGTAGCCCTCGTAGATCGACAGCCCGGCTCCGCGGTAGAAGTGGCCGAGTCGCTTGCCCAACGGCGCGCCGCCCGAGATCGCGGCATGGCAGTCACCACCGAGGGCTGCCCGCAGCTTGCTGTACACCAGTCGGTCGAACACTGCGTGGCCGAGCTTCAGCAGCAGGTTGGGGCCAGCGCCGGCCAGAGCCTCGCTGTAGGCGATCGCGGTCTTGACGGCCAGCTCGAAAACCAGGCCCCTGCCGCTGTTACGGGCATTCAATTCGGCTGTGTTGTAGACCTTCTCGAACACTCGGGGCACCGACACCACGATCGTCGGCTTGAACGACTGCAGCATCGGCACCAGGTTCTTGATGTCGCTGGTGTAGCCGAGCGTCACCTTGTTGGCGAACGCCGTCATCGACAAGGCGCGCGCCAGCACATGCGCCAACGGCAAGAAAACCAGCAGCCGCTCGTGCTGGCGCAGCAGCGTCGGGAAACACGTTGTGGTGCCGCGGGTTTCGAACAGCAGGTTGGCGTGGGTGAGCTGGACGCCCTTGGGTCGGCCGGTGGTGCCCGAGGTATAGATCAATGTCGCCGGGTCGGCCGAACGCAGCGCCGTCAGCCTGCGCTCCAGCTCTGCCGGGTCCGCGCCGGCGGCGGCCTGGGCCAGCTCGTCGAGCGCGGTGGGGCCCGAGGACTCGATCCGCAGCGCCTTGCGAAGGTCCGGCAGCTCGTCCTGGAGTTCTTTGACCATCTGAGCGTGGGACTCGGTCTCGGTGAACACCAGGACCGCGCCGGAGTCCTGGAGTACCCAGCGGACCTGGTCGGCCGAAGACGTCTCGTAGATGGGCACCGTCACCCCGCCGACCGACAGGATCGCGTAATCGAGAATCACCCACTCGTAGCGGGTCGCCGACAGGATCGCCACGCGGTCGCCGGCCTGCACGCCTTCGGCGATCAATCCCAGCGCCGCCGAGCGGATCTGGGCGGCGACCTCGCCGCACGTCACATCGGTCCAGCCGCCGTCGACCTGCCGCTGCACGATTACGTAGCTCGGATCGGTGCGCTCGTGGTCGTACACCGAGCTGACGACATTGTCGTGCTCGCCGACGGTGAACGACGCCGGAACGTTGTACTCACGCATGTCAACAGCGTAGTCACCGGCAGCCGGGCACCCTGCCCGTGGACCCGATATGTGAAGCTGTTGGCATGAACAGCATCCAGGTCGCCGACGAGACGTTTGTCGCGGCAGATCCGGCGGCGGTCGGGCGCGCGGTCGCGGACCGCGCGAGCTGGCGGCGGTGGTGGCCGGACCTGCGCCTCGAGGTCGTCGAGGACCGTGCCGACAAGGGCGTGCGCTGGACGGTGACCGGCCCGCTGACCGGGACCATGGAGATCTGGCTGGAGCCGGTGCTCGACGGCGTGCTGCTGCATTACTTCCTGCACGCCGAGCCTTCCGGGGTCGCCGCCTGGCAGCTGGCCAAGATGAACTTCGCGAAGCTCACGCATCGGCGCCGGGTGGCCGGTAAACGGATGGCGTTCGAGGTGAAATCCACGCTGGAGGCGTCCCGCCCGGTGGGCGTCGCACCCGCCACCTGATATCAGGTCAGACCCTCGAGCGGGAGGGTACCTTTGTGGCCGAGGGAGCGGACCCTGTCGGGTTTCGCAGCGCAAGCGATGGGAATTGGCAACAGTGGCTGACAAGACGGCGCAGACCATCTACATCGACGCGGACCCCCGCACCGTGATGGATGTCATCGCCGACATCGGGTCGTACCCGCAGTGGGTTTCCGAATACAAGGAAACCGAGGTCATCGAGTCCGACGACGCCGGCTACCCGCTGGTCGCGCGCCTGGTTCTGGACGCCGCCGTTCTGAAAGACACCATGGTGCTGGCCTACGAGTGGCCCGCCGACCGCAAGTCGGTGCGGTGGTCATTGGTTTCAAGCTCGCTCTTGCGGGCACTCGACGGCGCATACACGTTGCAACCCAAAGGTTCTGGAACCGATGTCACCTACGAGTTGTCGGTGGATCTGATGATCCCGATGATCGGCCTGCTCAAGCGCAAGGCCGAGCGTAGGCTGACCGACACCGCGCTCAAGGACCTGAAGAAATGGGTCGAGGCCTGAGTGACTGATCGGGCCCGGATCAGTTTCTTCGTCGGCAAAGGCGGCGTCGGCAAGTCGACGCTGGCCTCGGCGACGGCGGTCCGGGCGGCGCTGGCCGGTCAGCGGGTGCTGACCGTCTCCACCGATCAGGCCCACTCGCTCGGCGATGTTCTCGGGGTGGTGGTCCCGCCGACCGGGGCCCGCGAGCCGGTGCGGATCCTCACCGAGGAGGACACCGACGACACCGCCGGCGGTCACCTCGACGCGCTGGCACTGGACACCCTGGCCCTGCTCGCAGACAGATGGCGGGCCGTCGCGCCGGTGCTGGCCGCGAGATTTCCGGAGTCCGACATCAAAGACGTTGCTCCGGAAGAGCTTTCCGCCCTACCCGGCATCCAGGAGGTGCTAGGGCTGGCCGAGGTGGCCGCGCTGGCCGACTCCGGCCGGTGGGACTACGTCGTGGTCGACTGCGCCTCGACTGCCGATGCGATGCGGATGCTGACGCTGCCTGCCGCCTTCGCGATGTACGTCGAGCGCGCGTGGCCCCGGCATCGCCGGCTCAGCGCCGCCGTCGACGGCATGCACGCCGCGGCCACCGTGGCCGTGGTCGAGGGCATCAGCGGGGCCGTCGAAGAGTTGTCCGCCCTGCTCACCGATGCCGAGCGGGTCAGCGCCCACCTGGTGCTCACCGCTGAGCGGGTGGTGGCCGCCGAGGCGGTGCGCACCCTGGGCTCGCTGGTGCTGATGGGTGTGCAGGTCGCTGAACTGATCGTGAATCAGGTTCTCGTCCAAGATGATTCGTACGAGTACCGCAATCTTCCCGACCATCCGGCGTTCGGCTGGTACGCCGAGCGGATCTCCGAACAGCAATCGGTGCTCGACGAGCTCGCCGCCACCATCGGCGACGTGCAACTGGTGCTGGCGCCCCACCTGGCCGGTGAGCCGATCGGTCCCAAGGCGCTCGGACAACTACTCGACAGCGTCCGGCGACGGGACGGCTCGGCGCCGCCCGGGCCGCTCAAGCCGGTGGTGGACCGCGAATCGGGCTCGGGGCTCGATGCCGTCTACCGCATGCGGCTAGAGTTGCCGCAAATCGATCCGGGCACCCTGACACTGGGCCGGGTCGACGACGACCTGATCATCGGCGCCGCGGGGATGCGGCGCCGGGTACGGCTGGCGTCGGTTCTGCGGCGGTGCATCGTGATGGATGCGGCCCTGCGCGGTACCGAGCTGACCGTGCGCTTTCGACCCAATCCGGAGGTGTGGCCCGCGTGAACGGCCCGCACCCCGACCTGGGGCCCGAACTGCGGGCCTTGGCCCAGGCGATCCTCGACCGGCTCGACCCGGCCGTGCGGGCCGGTGCGGCAATGGCATCCGGTGGCGGGCAGGCCAAGTGCCAGCAGGTGTGGTGCCCGGTGTGTGCGCTGGCAGCGCTGGTCAACGGCGAACAACATCCGCTGCTGACCGTTGTCGCCGAGCACAGCGTGGCACTGGTGACGGTGATCCGGACGATCCTCGACGAGGACGGCACGAGCCCATCCGATCCGGACCGCACACCCGCGGATCGACCGGACCCGGATTCGCCGGAGCGCCCCGGCAGCCGCTACCAACACATTCCGGTCAGCGTCGAGGACTGACGCTGGCCGCGCCCTGGTGATCCGGTGAGAACCGGGTGCGACCTGTGGTCGGTGTCCGTGGACCTGGGTAGAGTTGCACGAAAGCGTGCGGTGATCGGGAGGCTCCATGTGGTACTGGCTGTTCAAGTACATCTTCATGGGCCCGTTGCTGGCTCTGTTAGGTAGGCCGAAAGTCGAAGGACTGGAACATCTTCCAGACCACGGCCCGGCAATCCTTGCCAGCAATCACCTGGCGGTGGCGGACAGTTTCTACCTCCCGCTGGTGGTCCGGCGACGGATCACGTTCCTTGCCAAGTCCGAATACTTCACCGGCACCGGCATCAAGGGCTGGTTCACCCGGTGGTTCTACACCGTGGCCGGCCAGGTCCCGATCGATCGCACCGACGCCGACGCCGCGCAGGCGGCACTGACCACCGCCGAGCGACTGCTGTCGCAGGGCAAGCTGATGGGGATGTATCCGGAGGGCACCCGCTCCCCGGACGGCCGGCTGTACAAGGGCAAGACCGGACTGGCGCGCCTCGCGCTCGAGACGCAGGTCCCGGTGATTCCGGTCGCGATGATCGGAACCGACGTCGTCAACCCGCCGGGATCGAAAATGTGGCGCTTCGGCCGGGTGACCGTGCGCTTCGGCAAGCCGATGGACTTCTCCCGGTTCGACGGGCTGGCCGGCAACCGCTTCATCGAGCGGGCCGTCATCGACGAGGTCATGTACGAGCTGATGGAGCTGTCCGGTCAGGAGTACGTCGACATCTACGCCGCGACGTTGAAGAACAGCGAGGAACCCGGGGGCCCTAAGCAGGGTGGACCAGATCAGCCACCGGCGCGGATCCCGCAGTCCGCCGCAGGTTAGCGATCGGCGTGGTCACCGTCAGCCCCGCGACGACGATCACTGCCAAGGCCCACCAGACATAGGACATCCCGAGCAGCTGGCGCCACCACGACGCCGACTCCTCGTGATGCTGGGGAAGCAACTCCAGCGGAACCCACACCATCAACGCCACCCCGACACCGGTCACCACGCTCAGCGCGATGTTGCGCCGTCTGTAGGCGGCTACCGCCGCCGTGATCACCGTCGGCAACGCCCAGACCCAGTGGTGTGACCACGACACGGGCGAGACCATCAGCCCGAAGAGGGCCACGCACATCAGCGCCAGCGTCGGCTCATCGCCCGACTTACCGCCATCCGCGGGGGCAGCGGCCAGTACCCGCCGCACAGCCCAGACGGTCAGGCCCAGGACGGCGAAGCAGGCCAGCGTCCAGAGGATGAAGTGGGTGCTCTTGTCCAGGCCGAGGCGGGCCAACGCGCCCGCGATGTTCTGGTTGGTGTTCAGCGCCGCACTGCCGATCCGGTCGGTGTGGCGGATCGTGGTGGTCCAGTACTCCAGCGAATCGCGCCAGGCCAACGCACAGCCCAGCAGACTGGCCGCGACGAACGTGCCGGCCGCGGTCAGCGCGGCGCGACCATCGCGACGCAACAGGAAATACAGAAGGAAGACCGCCGGAGTCAGCTTCAGCGCGATTGCCACCCCGAGCAGCATCCCCCGCGGCCAGGGAGTGCGGCGCGGAACGCAATCGGCGATCACCAACGTCATCAGCACAACGTTGATCTGGCCGAACGCGAAGTTGGCGTCGATGGGTTCCAGATACATCACCGCCAGCGCCACCAACCCCGCCGACAGCCAGGCCCGGCGCAGCCACGCCGGCTGCCGGGTCAGTGTCGAGGCCGGCCACACCGCCAGCCGAGTCAGCACGATCCAGGTGGAGACCAGCAGCAGGACCAGTGTGATCACCGTGATGGTCACGCTCGCCACCGACAACGGCACCCAGGCGAACGGACTGAACACGATGGCCGCCAGCGGGGGATAGGTGAACGGCAGACCCAGCCCGATCGTGGTGCGGAATGTCGCGTCTCCGGAGTAGAGGGACTGGCCGTGTAGCCACGCCTGGCCGCCCATCCGGTAGACCTCGATGTCGATCCGGTAGGGGATATGCCCGAACAGCAGCCAGCCCGCATAGACCAGGAGCGCGACGATCGCGACCTGCGTTACCCGCCACCCGGCGACCAACCAGGGCCGCGCCGAACTGCCCACGTCGCTACTCATCTCGCAAACCAGACTATCTCCGGCGCCGCGACGCGCCGGGGGGTATCCCGGCCGTGCCGGGCCCATCGGCGCGCGTCGGCGCGTATCTTCACGTCCCGTGCCCTACCACCTGCACTTCGACGTCGTCGCCCCCGGGCGCGTGCCGTTGATGTGGTGTCTGATCGCGTTCATCCTCACGTTCTTCGTGACACGCACGATCGTCCGCTACATCCGGCACAACGCCGACAGCGACGCTCCCCGCAAATGGTGGCAGCCGCGCAACATCTCCGGCCACGGCGGCCTGCACATCCACCACGCCGTGTTCGGCATCATCCTGGTGATGATCTCCGGAGTCGCCATGGTGACGATGGCCACCGAGGGTGGTATCAGCGAATTCACCGCTGCGGCAATCATTTTCGGCATCGGCGCAGCACTGGTTCTCGACGAGTTCGCGTTGATCCTGCATCTGGAGGACGTCTACTGGGCAGAGGACGGCCGCGCCTCAGTGGACGCGGTGTTCGCCGCGATCGCCGTCGCCGGCCTGCTGATCATGGGTTTCAACCCGCTGTCATTCTTCGACATCGGGATCTGGCGAGCCGACGATTCCGTCGGCGCGCGCGCACTGGTCGTCGTGCTCGCCGTGCTGACGCTCGCGCTGGCTGTCGTGGTGCTGCTCAAGGGCAAGGTGTGGACCGGCCTGATCGGGATGTTCATCACGCCGCTGCTGGTCATCGGTGCGATCCGGCTGTCCCGCCCGCACGCCCCGTGGGCGCGGTGGTTCTATCAGGACCACGAGCGCAAAATGCACCGCTCGCTGGAGCGGGAGCGCTACATGCGCCGCCCCGTCGTGCAGGCCAAGCTGTGGTTGCAGCACATCATCGCCGGTGAGCCGAGTTTCCCGGCTGACGCCGAGGTCGACGCCGAGCTCGACAAGGAGATTCACGCTGCGCCCGCACCGCCGCACCGGGTCGAGGCGAAGGGATAGGGTGCGGCCGGTGCGGTACTTCTACGACACGGAGTTCATCGACAACGGTCGGATCATCGACCTGATCTCGATCGGCGTGGTGGCCGACGACGGACGCGAGTTCTACGCGATCTCCACCGAGTTCGACCCGGACTCCGCAGGCCGGTGGGTGCGCACCAACGTCTTGCCGAAGCTCCCGAGCCCGTCGTCGCAGCTGTGGCGCTCGCGGCGCCAGATCCGCGAGGGCCTCGAGGAGTTCCTGGGCATCGACGGCGACGAGCCGATCGAGCTGTGGGCCTGGGTGGCCGCCTACGACCACGTCGCGCTCTGCCAGCTTTGGGGGCCGATGACCAGCCTGCCGCCGCAGATCCCGCGGTTCACCCGCGAGCTGCGCCAGTTCTGGGAGGACCGCGGCAGCCCGCGGATGCCGCCGCGACCGCAGGACACCCACGACGCCCTGGTCGACGCCCGCCACAACCGGCGCCGGTATGTGCTGATGACCACCGGGATCGACCTGGGTGTGACGCCGGTCAGCCGGTAAAAGGGGATGCGCGGCCCGGTTACCATGGACGGGTGAACTGGACCGTTGACGTACCGATCGAGCAGCTGCCGTCGCTCCCGCCGCTCCCGGCTGACCTGCGCGGACGCCTCGATGCGGCGCTGACGAAGCCGGCGCTGCAGCAGCCCAGCTGGGATCCCGAGCAGGCCGCCGCGATGCGTACCGTCCTCGAGAGCGTGCCGCCGGTCACCGTGCCGTCGGAGATCGAGAAGCTGAAGTCGCAGCTGGCCGATGTGGCCCTCGGCAAGGCGTTTCTGCTGCAGGGCGGCGACTGCGCCGAGACCTTCGTCGACAACACCGAGCCGCACATCCGCGCCAACATCCGCACCCTGCTGCAGATGGCCGTCGTGCTCACCTACGGCGCGAGCATGCCGGTGGTCAAGGTGGCCCGAATCGCGGGCCAGTACGCCAAGCCGCGTTCCTCGGACACCGACGCGCTGGGGCTGAAGTCCTACCGCGGTGACATGGTCAACGGTTTCGCCCCCGACGCCGCCGTGCGCCAGCACGATCCGTCGCGGCTGGTCCGTGCGTACGCCAACGCCAGCGCCGCGATGAACCTGGTGCGGGCGCTGACGTCGTCGGGATTGGCGTCGCTGCACGCGGTGCACGACTGGAACCGGGAGTTCGTCCGGACCTCGCCCGCCGGTGCCCGCTACGAGACGCTGGCCGGCGAGATCGATCGTGGCCTGCGCTTCATGACGGCCTGCGGTGTCAATGACCGCAACCTGGACACCGCCGAGATTTACGCCAGCCATGAGGCGCTGGTGCTGGACTATGAGCGTGCGATGCTGCGGATGGACGCCGAAGCAGCAGGCGGGCCCAAGCTGTACGACCTGTCCGCGCATTACGTCTGGATCGGGGAGCGCACCCGTCAGCTCGACGGCGCCCACGTGGCGTTCGCGGAGGTGATCGCGAACCCGATCGGCGTCAAGATCGGCCCGACCACCTCACCGGAACTGGCGGTGGAGTACGTCGAGCGGCTCGACCCGAACAACGAGCCCGGCCGGCTCACGCTGGTCAGCCGGATGGGCAATGGCAAGGTGCGCGACGTGCTGCCCCCGATCATCGAGAAGGTGCAGGCGTCGGGGCATCACGTCATCTGGCAGTGCGACCCCATGCACGGCAACACCCACGAGTCCTCGACGGGCTACAAGACCCGCCACTTCGACCGCATCGTCGACGAGGTGCAGGGCTTCTTCGAGGTGCATCGCGCGCTGGGCACCCATCCCGGCGGCATGCACGTCGAGATCACCGGTGAGAACGTCACCGAATGCCTCGGTGGCGCGCAGGACATCTCGGATTCCGATCTGGCCGGGCGCTACGAGACGGCGTGCGATCCGCGACTGAACACCCAGCAGTCACTGGAGCTGGCGTTCCTGGTCGCGGAGATGCTGCGCGACTAACCGATCAGGCTTTGCAGGTTGGTGCCGAGGGCCCAGCCTGCCGCGGCCATCCCGCCGGTCAGCAGCAGCACGATCAGGGTCCAGAACATCAGTGACCGACGGGCGCGTTGCCGTTCCCAGATGAACTCACCGATGTCGATACCGGCGAATTGACTTGCCAATTCCGGAGTCTCGTCGTCCTCGGCGATCGGCCGCCAGTCCTGTGGGTCGCGAATGAGCTGACGGGTGGGATTCTTGACGGCGGGTGGCGGCGGCAGCGGCGGCGCGGTCTGCGCGGGCACCTGCTGCGGCGCGGGGTGGAAGTCGACGGTCGGCCGGCTGTGAAACGCGGTGGCCGCGGCGTGCTGCGCGGAGTTCCTCGGCGCAGGCACCCGGAACTTCGGCAGCGCCAACTCCACGGCGATCGCGTCCAGATCCTCGGCCATCTCCGCCGCGTCGGCGAACCGGGCCTCGGGGTCGCGCGCCGTTGCGCGCGCGATGAACTCGTCGAACTGAGGCGGCACCCCGCTGATCGCCGCACTGGGCGGCGGGACATCGTGGTCCATCCGCTGATAGGCCACAGTCAGCGGATTGTCACCGGTGAACGGCGTTGCGCCGGTGATCAATTCGTAGGCCAGCACACCGACGGCATAGACGTCGCTGCGCGCGTCGGCGGCTCCGGTGCTGACCTGCTCGGGGGACAGGTAGGCGGCCGTGCCCAGAATCACGCTGGTCGAGGTGATCCCGGCCTCGGCAACCGCGCGAACCAACCCGAAGTCGACCAGTTTGACTTCGCCGTCGTCGGAGATCAGCACGTTCTCGGGTTTGACGTCGCGGTGCACCAGACCGGCGCGATGTGCGGTCGCCAGTCCGCCCAGCAGCGGCCGCAGCACCGCTGCCGCCGCGTGCGGGGGCATCGGCCCGCGCTCGCGCAGTAACTCGCGCAGCGTGCCGCCCTCGATCAGCTCCATCACCAGAAAGGGGTGACTGCCGTCCAGACCCTGGTCGTAGACCGCGACCAGCCCGGGGTCCTTCAACCGGGCCACCGCGCGGGCTTCTCGCTGGAAGCGGGTGAGGAATTGGCTGTCTCCCGCGTACCGCGCGTCCATCACCTTGAGCGCGACCGGACGGTCCAGACGCACGTCCAGACCGCGGTACACCGTGGACATGCCGCCGGTGGCGATCTTGGCGTCGACGCGGTACCGGTCTTCCAGCAACACGCCGTTGAGGGGGTCCGACGTCACCGACACATGGTATGCCGCGGCCGAACAGTTCTAGACTGGGCCGGTGAGCAGCATTCCCGCCGGCGAAGACGTGCTGGATCCCGACGAGCCCGTTTACGATCTGCCGGCGGTCGCCGCGTTATTGCACGTCCCGGTGACCAAGGTGCATCAGCAGTTACGGGAAGGCCATCTGGTCGCGGTGAAACGCGGCGGGGTCCCGATGATCCCGAAGGCCTTCCTCAACGCCGAGGGTGAGGTGGTGAAAAGCCTGCCCGGCCTGCTGGCGGTACTGCGCGACGGCGGCTACCGCGACACCGAGATCCTGCGTTGGCTGTTCACCGCCGACCCGTCACTGACGATCACCCGCGATGGGTCGCGTGAGACGGTCAGCAACGCTCGCCCGGTGGATGCGCTGCACGCTCATCAGGCTCGTGAGGTGGTTCGGCGCGCCCAGGCGATGGCGTACTGACTTTCAGCGAGTACCAGGCCGCCAGAGCGCACGCGGTGGCCAGCAGCACATGGATCCACGAGTACATCCCGTGTGAGCCGTCCGGTTTGAAGATCACCATGATCCACGTGGAGAACCCGGCGATCAGGGCGATCGCGGTGCGGGATTGTGCCAATGCCGACAGCACCGCCAGCGGCCAGGTGTAGTACCACGGCAGCGCCGCGGGGACGAAGAGCACGACGACCAGCATCGCCCACGCGATGCCGGTCAGCGCTTCGCGGTCGTCGTGGCGAAACCGCCACCACAGCAAGGGAAGTGACACGGCGATGATCGCGATGCCGACGATCCGGGTGACGTCGAGTACCGCGTAGAAGTTGACCGGCATGAACAGTCCGCCGATGGCGTTGGTGAGGTTCGCGACGGCCGTCGGGATGGTCAGCCAGTTGATGATCTTCACTGATCCGGCCAGCGCCGTCAGCCAGCCCAGACCCACCCCGGCGACCCAGGACAGCACGGCGAACACCACGACGAAGATTGCCACCGACGCCGCCGATGCGGTCGTGAAAGCTCTTGGCGCGGTGTATTTCTTCCGCTCTCGCAGATGCCGCATCCACACCCACACCATGAACGGCAGGGCCAACACCGCAGTCGCCTTCACCGCCACGGCGATCGCGATCAGCGCGGCCCCGGCGGCGTGGTGGCGGGCTAACGTCAGCGCGATGCCGGCCATCATCAGGCCGACCATCAGCATTTCGTTGTGCACGCCGCCCATCAGGTGAATGATCACCAGCGGGTTGAGAGCGCAAATCCACAGTGCCACCGCGCCGTTCGCGCCGATGTGACGGGCCACCCGGGGCGCCGCCCAGATCAGCATTGCCAGCCCCGGCAGCATGCACAGCCGCAGCAGCATGGTGCCGGCCACCACATGGTCGCCGACCAGGGTGGTGACGAACCGGGCAACCAGGATGAACGCCGGGCCGTAGGGCGCAGTGGTGGTGGTCCAGATCGGACTCACGTTGTCCAGCAACGAATTCTGGTTCACCACCGGTCCGACGGCATACGGGTCGAGACCGTCGCGCAACAGCGCGCCCTGCGCCAGATAGGAATAGGTGTCCCGGCTGAACAGCGGAACGCTCAACAGCAGGGGAGCCAGCCAGAATCCGGCGGTCGCGATCATCGCGAAATCGCTGATCTCGGCGTCTTCATCGACAACTCTGCGGCCCACCCACAGCCAGGCGACCAGCATCAGGACGACGCCGACCCACAGCAGCACCGATGACACCACCAGGCCATGGCCGAATCGCAGCCAGGACAGGTGCATCGACTCCAGCAGTGGGTCGTGCTGGCGGGTGCTGCCCGCGCCGAGCCCGCCGAGGGTGAGCAGGATCGCGCCGAGGAAACCGAGCAGAGCAGGGCGGCCCTCGTCAGCGGCGGTGAACGCCGCAATGCGCGCGAGGCCGGCCCGGCTGGTCGGTGTGGTGGGTGTGGTGGCGGACATGGGCCTAGGCGGACCGGTTGGCGGCCAATCTGGCGAGTTCGGTCAGACCTGCCTTGGCCGGTGCGTTGATGGGCGAGCTCTCCAGCAGGCTCAGCGCCCGGTTGGTCAGCAGTTCGATGCGCCCCTCCACGGCGGCCAGCGCGCCCACCGACTCGATCACGTCGCAGAGTCGGCGCACATCGGCGTCGGACAGCTCGGTGCCGATCCCGGCACGCAGCCGGTCCGCGGCGGCCGAATCCGAGGCGGTGGCCCGCTGCACGGCCTCGGCGAGCAGCACGGTGCGCTTGCCGGACCGCAGGTCGTCCCCGGACGGTTTGCCGGTCACGGCGGGATCGCCGAACACCCCGAGAACGTCGTCGCGCAGCTGGAATGCCACACCAAGGTCGGTACCGAGTTCGTAGAAGATGCGCTGGACGTCGGGCCGGTCTGCGGCGGCCGCGGCCCCGAACTGCAGCGGCCGCGAGATCGTGTAGGAGGCGGTCTTGTACGTGTTCACGTTCATCGCCGACTCGATGGACTCCGCGCCGCTGGATTCGGCGACGATGTCGAGGTACTGACCGCCGAGCACCTCGGTGCGGATGTCCGACCACACCCGCCGGACGCGACGCCTGCCGTCGTCGTCCAGATTCGCCGCGGCGATGATGTCGTCAGCCCACACCAGGGACAGGTCACCCAGCAGGATCGCGGCCGAACGGCCGAACTGCTCAGACGAGCCGCGCCAACTGCTGCTGCGGTGCAAGTCGGTGAAGTGGACGTGCACCGTCGGCCAGCCGCGCCGTGTCGCCGAATCGTCGATGACGTCGTCGTGCACCAGTGCACAGGCGTGCAGCAGCTCCAGCGCCGAGAACAGCCGCAGCGCGTCGTCGTCCACCGGAAGATCGGGATCGGCGGTGACGGCGCGGTAGCCCCAGTAGGCGAACGCGGGCCGCACTCGTTTTCCGCCCCGCAGCACGAAATCTTCGAGGGCGCCGATCAGCCCGTCGTAGTCGGTGCCGATGTAGGCGGCGTCGGCACGGCGGCCGGCCAGGTACTTCCGAAGTTGGTCGGTGACGGCGCCGGCCAGCTGGACGGCAGACGGAGCTGCTTCGACGCTCAGCGCAGCGCCCCTTTCTGTGTACGACCCGCCGGGAGATCCGGGTGCAACCAGACTAGAACGTCGGCTAACTGTCGGCCTGATCGGAGTTGGCGAATCGCGGCGAACGGTCCCGGCTGACCCAGGCCAGGCTGCCGATGACGCCGCACACCGCGAGCGCACCGAGTCCGAGCCAGAGCGCCGCTCCGGTGAACGACCTGGTGCTGGGGTCGGTGGCGCGGGCCTGGGCACTCATCGTCGACACCACGCCTGGCTTGAGCTTCCACTCGACGACGTCGGTGTCGAGGCGGTCGCCGTTGGTCGACGTCACCTCGCCGGGGAAGGAGACCGTCAGCGAAACGTCAGCGTCGGTGTCGGTGACGCTGGTCAGATCGACCCGGCCTTCGAGGATCACCAGATTGCCTGCCCGCCGCAGCGAGATGTCCACCCCGGCGGCCTCGCGATTGAGGTTGGCCAGCTGCGGCACCTCGGCGAAGCTCAGGTTCGAGAACACCGCTTCGGAGCCGACGAAGTCGTCGGACTTGTACTTCGACACCGAGATCTTCTGGCTGAACGGCACGTTGAGGTCGAACTGCGGCCCCTGATCGTCTGAGTCGCGGGCTTTGGCCGCGGCGATGATCTGACCCGAGACCTGGTCGTCCGGCGACACCGTGATCGAGGCGTGCACTCGCACGCAGCCGACGGCCAAGGGCGCGATGATCAGCAGCAACAACGCCAGGGCGCGTAAGCGCAGGCGGCGGGATGGGTCGCGCACGTGGGTATCGTGCCAGATCCGCGCTACAGCGGGAGGCTACGACCCAGAATCGCGAACGCCCGGGGATCGCCGGCGAAGTGGTAGCCGCGGATCACGTCGGTGAAGCCGAGCCGCCGGTACAGCCGCCAGGCACGGTTGGCCTCGCCGATGATTTCGGGAGTCGACAGCAGTACGTGGGACTCGCCGCGGTCGGCCAGCAGGCGTCGTGCGAGCGCTTCACCCAGTCCTCGGCCCTGGGCGCTTGGGTGGATGTGGAGCTCGGTCAGTTCGAAGTAGCTGCTGGTCAGCCTGCTGATCTCGTCGGCGGGCACGCCGATGCGGTGCAGCCCGGCCACCACCTGCTGCTGCCACCACTGGTCGGGGGCACCGCAGTAGCCGTAGGCGATACCGAGCAGGGGAGCGGCCGACAGTTGCGCGGTCCCGGGCTCGACAGCGGGTGCCACGTCGGCTTCCACGGCGGCGACGGCTTTCCACCCGTGCCGGCGGGTGTGCTCGAGCCACATCGCCGCCCGCTGGCCTTCGGTGCCGCGCGGGTAGCGCATGGCGTCGACGTACACGCTCAGTGCGTCGTGAAGACGCTGCGCCATGTCGGTGGGCGACAGATCGATGAGGAAAGTCGCCAACGCCACGATGCCTTTCTGTCTGCCGATGGATCCGGGGGTGCATGGCCATTATCAGTGCACTAGCGACCCGGCTCTGCCGCTGCTGTGGTGACCAGGCCCTTACGTGGTGGTGGCGGGGACAGAACAACGCCTGGACACGGCTACAATCGGGTGGACCAACTAGGTGGTACGCCGCACATCTAGCTCGTATCATTTGGTTAGTCGCCCCGTAGATTGCTGGGCAGCCAAGTTCTATCGGAATCGTGACCGGCCGTGTCGGCAAGGAGGGACGAATGCCACTCTCCGATCATGAGCAGCGCATGCTCGATCAGATCGAGAGCGCTCTCTATGCCGAGGACCCCAAGTTCGCCTCGAGTGTGCGGGGCGGAACTCTGCGGGCCCCCTCCACGCGCAGACGATTGCAGGGCGCCGGCCTGTTCGTGATCGGTCTGGCGATGCTGGTTGCCGGGGTTGCGGTCAAGGCCTTGTGGTGGACCGGCAGCTTCCCGATTCTGTCGGTGATCGGCTTCGTCGTGATGTTCGGCGGCGTGGTCTTCGCCATCACCGGCCCGCGTGTCGCCGGCGGCCGGGACCGCTCGAGCCCGTCGTCACCGTCGTCCGGTTCGCGTCAGCGCCGGCCGAAGAGTGGCGGCGGATCGTTCACGAGCCGCATGGAGGATCGCTTCCGGCGTCGTTTCGACGAGTGATCGTCAACGTCTCGAATACGGGGTAGCCGCTTCGGCTGCCCCGTTTTTGTTTGCCTGGACCCCGCTCCGGCAGTTCGCCCTGCGCGATATCGACACGAGGGATGTCGATCCGCCATCTGAGTGACCGCGGTGTCGATCTCGACGCGCGCTGATCACCCCCACTTCGCCCCACCGGTAGTTGACCTGCGCTTTTGTGGGTCTAGTCGACGGCTCAACGGCTCGGGGCGGGGCAGAGGTGGCAGGGAGTGGCGGATGTCGATCGAAAACAAGCCATTATGTGGAGCAAAGTGGGGGATTGTGGGGTATTGTGGCGGTTAACGGAGCGACGGCTCCGGGGCGTGAGGGCAAGGAGATGTGCACAGCATGTTTCTCGGCACGTACACGCCCAAGCTCGATGACAAAGGGCGGCTGACACTGCCCGCCAAGTTCCGCGACGCATTGGCAGGAGGGTTGATGGTCACCAAAAGCCAAGATCACAGCCTTGCCGTCTACCCACGTTCGGAATTCGAACAGCTGGCCCGGCGGGCGTCGCAGACCTCGCGCAGCAACCCGGAGGCGCGGGCGTTCCTGCGCAACCTGGCGGCCGGCACCGACGAACAGCACCCCGACTCCCAGGGCCGGATCACGCTGTCGGCGGACCACCGCCGCTACGCCAACCTGTCCAAGGAATGCGTGGTGATCGGCGCCGTCGACTTCCTCGAGATCTGGGACGCCCAAGCCTGGCAGGAGTACCAGGAGACCCACGAAGAGAACTTCTCCGCGGCCAGCGATGAAGCACTCAGCGACATCATCTGAGCTGGCCGCCCAGCCGGAGGTAGCCCGTGCATCGTGGTCTCTGCCCGAACCGACCCTGACGTACTTCCCCAACGCCAGGTTCACCTGTTCGGACAGGGACCTCGATGCAAGGGCGGACGGTGCCCGATTCGGTGCGAGGCTGCACCTAGAACCCGGAGGTTCCGTCGTGGTTGACCAATCCGACCGCGAATCAGGGCATGGGCACATCCCCGTCCTGCTGGATCGGTGCGTCGAGATCCTCGGCCCCGCGCTGACCCGCCCGGATGCGATCCTCGTCGACGCGACCCTGGGTGCCGGCGGCCATTCCGAGCGCTTCCTGACCGAATTCCCCACGTTGCGCCTGATCGGGCTGGACCGTGACCCGGGTGCCCTGGCCGGTGCGCGAGAGCGGCTGGCCCCGTTCGCCGACCGGATCACCTTGGTGCACACCCGATACGACGGCATCGCCGAGGCTCTTGCCGAAGCCGGCTGGGAGGCAACCGAATCCATCGACGGTGTGCTGTTCGACCTCGGTGTTTCCTCGATGCAGCTCGACCAGGCCGAGCGCGGATTCGCCTACTCCAAGGACGCGCCGCTGGACATGCGGATGGACACCGACGCCCCGCTGACCGCCGCGGAGATCCTCAACACCTATGGCCGCGCCGAACTGACCGACATCCTGCGTCGCTTCGGCGAGGAGAAGTTCGCCCACCGCATCGCGGGGCTGATCGTCGAACGACGCCAGCACGCGCCGCTGACCACCACCGGCGAACTGGTCGAGATCGTCTACAAGGGCATCCCGGCGCCGGCGCGCCGCACCGGGGGTCACCCTGCCAAGCGAACCTTCCAGGCCCTGCGGATCGCGGTCAATGCCGAGCTGGACTCGCTGACGGCGGCACTGCCCGCGGCGCTTGCCGCGCTGCGTCCCGGCGGGCGGATCGCGGTGATGTCCTATCAGTCTCTGGAGGACCGGATCGTCAAGACGACGTTCGCCGCAGCAACCGCCTCCCGGTCGCCGGCCGACCTGCCCGTCGAATTGCCCGGCTATGAGCCGGAATTCAGCGCGATCACCCGCGGTGCCGAACGCGCCGACGCCGCGGAAATCGAACGGAATCCACGCAGTGCACCGGTTCGGCTACGGGCGCTGCAGCGCGTGATGTCGGTCAACCGGGGACGGGGAGGAAACAGCTGATGAAGGTGGGGCGCAAGCCAGCCGGCCCGGCGGATCGCAAAGAGGCCAAGCGGGACAAGAACGAACCGACCAAGTCGGCCAGGAAGAAGGCGGGCGCAGGCACGGCCACTGCCCGTCGCCGCGGCACCGAGGCACCGGCACGGGGCGGACGTGCATCGGCCCGCCGCCCGCACGAGCCGCGAGCACTGCGGCAAGGACCGCAGACCGCGCCGGTCGCACGGCCCACCGAACGTCCCACCCGGGCGAAGAACGTCAGTCAGGCCAAGGCGCGAGCGAAAGCGCGTAAGGCGAAGGCTCCCAAAGTCATTCGGCCACCACTTCGCGACCGGCTGATCGCCCGGCTGGCCGGTATCGAGCTGCGTCCGCACACGCTTGTCGCCAAAGTTCCGTTCGTGGTGCTGGTGATCGGGGCCTTGGGTCTCGGGCTGGCCGTGACGCTGTGGCTGTCCACCGACGCCGCTCAGCGGTCCTACCAGTTGGGCACCGCCCGGTCCACCAATGAGGCGTTGTCCCAGCAGAAGGAAGCCCTCGAACGCGACGTCCTCGAGGCGCAATCCGCGCCCGCGCTGGCCGAGTCCGCGCGCAATCTGGGCATGATCCCGTCGAAGGACACCGCGCATCTGGTTCAGGATCCGACGGGCAACTGGACCGTGGTCGGCAAGCCAAAGCCGGCCGAAGGGGTGCCGCCCCCGCCGTTGAACAGCAAACTGCCCGACGACAAGCCGCTGCCGCCTCCCGCCCCCGTGCCGCCCCCGGTGGCCGCGCCGAAGCCGGGAAGTTCACCCGAGGTTCCGGTGCGTGTCGCACCCACTCCGCTCGGTGGTCTGCCGTTGAATGGTGCGATGCCCTTCGGCGTTCCCTTGGCAACCTTGCCCGGCACGGTTCTCGCACCCGGCGCTGTCCCGGCTCCCGGCACTGTCGCACTTCCCCCCGCGGCGGCGCAGGCGCCGTTGCCCGGCACGCTGGCGGTCCCGGCTCAGGCGCCCGCGCCCGCGCCGGGCCTCGTGCTCGCACCGGTGCCCGCACCCGCTGACGCAGCACCGCCCGCTGCCGCGCCGCCCGCTGCCGCGCCGCCCGCTGCCGCGCCGCCCGCTGCCGCGCCGCCCGTGGCCGCGCCGCCCGTGGCCGCGCCCGATGCCCCGGTTGCGCCCCCGGTCGATCCGCCCGTCGCGCCCGCCGGAGCCGGTCAGTGAGTCGCCGGGATTCCAAACGGCAGCGCACCTCTGCGGGCAAGGCTCAACCGGATCCCGGGCCCGGGCGTCCGGCAAAAACTCGTCGCACCCGTGAGATCATCGAAAGTGGTTCCCGCACAGCGTCATTCATCTTTCGCCACCGCGCGGGCAACATCGTCATCTTCCTAGCCCTCGGCGTGGCCGCCACCCAGCTGTTCAACCTGCAGGTGCCACAGGCCGCCGGCCTGCGTGCCGAGGCTGCCAGCCAGCTCAAGGTGACCGATGTCGAGAAGGCGGTGCGCGGCAGCATTGTCGACCGCAATTTCGACAAGCTGGCCTTCACCATCGAAGCCAGGGCGCTGACCTTCCAGCCCGCCAAGATCCGCAAGCAGCTGACCGAGGCGAAGGAGAAGTCGCCTTCCGCACCGGATCCCGACAAGCGGCTCACCCAGATCGCCACCGAGGTCGCAGGCAAGCTCGACAACAAGCCCGATGCGGCCACCCTGCTCAAGAAGCTGCGCAGCAACGAGACCTTCGTCTACCTGGCCCGCGCGGTCGATCCGGCGATCGCCGACGCCATCATCAAGAAGTTCCCCGAGATCGGCGCCGAACGCCAAGACCTGCGCCAGTACCCGGGTGGCGCCTTGGCGGCCAACATCGTCGGCGGTATCGACTGGGACGGCCACGGTCTGCTCGGCCTCGAGGACTCGATGGACTCGAAGTTGTCCGGCACCGACGGCTCCATCACCTACGACCGTGGCTCCGACGGTGTCGTCATCCCCGGCAGCTACCGCAACAAGCATGACGCCGTCAACGGCTCCACCGTCCAGCTGACCCTCGACGACGACATCCAGTTCTACGTCCAGCAGCAGGTCCAGATGGCCAAGGACGCTTCCGGCGCCAAGGACGTCTCCGCGGTGGTGCTGGATGCGAAAACCGGTGAAGTGCTGGCGATGTCGAACGACAACACCTTCGACCCCAGCCAGGACATCGGTCGGCAGCAGGACAAGCAATTGGGCAACCTGCCGGTCACCTCGCCGTACGAGCCGGGATCGGTGAACAAGATCGTCACCGC
This sequence comes from Mycolicibacterium aromaticivorans JS19b1 = JCM 16368, assembly GCF_000559085.1. Classification (NCBI taxonomy): domain Bacteria; kingdom Bacillati; phylum Actinomycetota; class Actinomycetes; order Mycobacteriales; family Mycobacteriaceae; genus Mycobacterium; species Mycolicibacterium aromaticivorans. The sequence continues at coordinate 4,785,015 of NZ_JALN02000001.1, forward strand.
GTCGTCGGTGATCGAATACGGGCTGTCGAACCCCGACGAGGTGCTGCATGTGCCCGGCTCGATCAACATGGGCGGCGTCACCGTGAATGACGCGTGGAGCCACGGCGTGATGCCGTACACCACCACCGGCGTGTTCGGGAAGTCGTCCAACGTCGGCACCTTGATGCTCGCGCAGCGGATCGGGCCGGAGCGCTACTACGACATGCTCGGCAAGTTCGGTCTCGGGCAGCGCACCAATGTGGGTCTGCCCGGTGAGAGTTCGGGCCTGGTGCCGCCGATCGACCAGTGGTCGGGCAGCACGTTCTCGAATCTGCCCATCGGGCAGGGCCTTTCGATGACCTTGCTGCAGATGACCGGGATGTACCAGGCCATCGCCAACGACGGCGTGCGCATCCCGCCGCGGATCATCAAGGCCACCGTCGCCGCGGACGGCACACGCACCGAAGAGCCGCATCCCGCCGGCATCCGCGTCGTGTCGCCGGAGACCGCCCGTACGGTGCGCAACATGTTCCGCGCGATCGTCCAGCGCGACCCGATGGGTTACCAGCAGGGCACCGGGGCGCCGGCCGCCGTCGACGGCTATCAGATCGCAGGCAAGACGGGAACGGCCCAGCAGATCAACCCGGCGTGCGGCTGCTACTACAGCGACGTCTACTGGATCACCTTCGCCGGCATGGCGCCCGCGGACGATCCCCGCTACGTCATCGGCATCATGATGAACAATCCGCAGCGCAACCCGGACGGAACGCCAGGTCACTCGGCCGCGCCGCTGTTCCACAACATCGCCGCCTGGCTGCTGCAGCGGCAGAACGTGCCGCTCTCGCCGGATCCCGGCCCGCCGTTGATCCTGCAGGCCACATAACCGGGTCACGGTGCCGGCTGGGTAGGGTGACAACCCAATGACCAACGCCCTGCGGCCCCGCGCCACGCCGGCGCTGACCTTGCCGACGCTGGCCGCCCGGGTCGGCGCGGTTCCGGCTTCTGGCGGCACGATGCCCGACGTGCGAATCACCGGAATCACCCTGCGCGGCCAGGACACGGTGGCCGGTGATCTGTTCGCCGCGTTGCCCGGCTCCTCGGCCCACGGCGCGCAATTCGCCAGGGCCGCCGTCGATGGTGGGGCCGTTGCGGTGTTCACCGATGCCGACGGCGTCGCGGTCATCCACCGTCTGTTCGGCGAGTCGGCACCCATCCCGGTCCTGCTGCATCCGCAGCCCCGCGCCGTGCTCGGTGAACTGGCCGCCGCGGTCTATGGGCACCCGTCGGACCGGGTTGTGGTCGTCGGCGTCACCGGAACCTCCGGCAAGACCACCACCACCCACCTGATCGAGGCGGGCTTGCGATCGGCCGACCGCGTTCCGGGGCTCATCGGCACCGTCGGTGTCCGGATCGCCGGGGAGGACGTGCCAAGCGCACTGACCACCCCGGAAGCCCCGGCGCTGCAGGCGCTGCTGGCCGTGATGGCCGAGAAGGGCGTCGACACCGCCGTGATGGAGGTCTCCAGCCACGCGCTCGAACTCGGTCGCACCGACGGCATCCGGTTCGCTGTCGGCGGTTTCACCAACCTGTCCCGCGACCACCTCGACTTCCATCCCACGATGGCCGCCTACTTCGAAGCCAAGGCGCGGTTGTTCGACCCGGCCTCCCCGGCACACGCCGCGGTCTCGGTGATCTGCGTCGACGACGACGCGGGCCGCGACATGGCGCGCCGGGCCGACGATTCGGTGACGGTGTCCGCCGACGGCCACCCGGCGGATTGGCGAGCCGAGGACATCACTGTCGTCGACGGCGGTGCCCAGGAGTTCACCGCGGTGGACCCCGCCGGTGTGCATCACCGGCTGCGGATCCGCCTGCCCGGGCGCTACAACGTCGCCAACGCGCTCCTGGCACTGGCGATGCTCGATGCCATCGGGGTGTCACCGGAACAGGCCGCACCCGGGCTGCGCGCGGCGGCCGTGCCCGGCCGGCTGGAACCGATCGACCGGGGACAGGACTTCCTCGCGGTCGTCGACTACGCCCACAAACCCGGTGCGCTGCAGGCGGTGCTGGAGACTCTCAAGCCCGCGCAGGGCCGGCTGGCGGTGGTCTTCGGCGCCGGTGGCGACCGCGATCCCGGCAAGCGGGAACCCATGGGCCGCATCGCTTCCGAGCTTGCCGATCTGGTGATCGTCACCGACGACAACCCCCGCAACGAGGACCCCGCAACGATTCGGGCCGCGATCATGGCCGGCGCCGGAGGTGCCGACGGCGCTGAAGTCATCGAGATCGGGGACCGGCGCGCGGCGATCCGGCATGCGGTGGGCTGGGCCCGTAGTGGCGACGTCGTGGTGATCGCGGGCAAAGGTCACGAGAAGGGCCAGACCGCGGCCGGTCAGACCCGGCCGTTCGACGACCGCGCCGAGCTCGCGGCCGCCCTCGACGCGCGGGGAGGGGACGCGTGATCGCGCTGTCCGTCGCGAGGATCGCCGAGATCGTCGGCGGCGAACTCGCCGACATCAGCGCGGACGCGGCCGCCAAGCGGATCGTCACAGGGACCATCGAATTCGATTCGCGCGCCGTGGGTCCGGGTGGTCTGTTCCTCGCACTGCCGGGCGCCCGCAGCGACGGACACGACTTCGCCGAGGCCGCCGACGCCGCGGGTGCGGCCGCGGTGCTCGCGGCCCGGCCGGTGGGAGTTCCTTCGATCGTGGTGCCGCCGGCGGTGGCGGCCGACGCGGGAGCCGGGGTGCTCGAACACGACGTCGACGGCTCCGGTGCCGCCGTGCTGGCCGCGCTGTCGAAGCTGGCCGCGGCGGTCGCGGCCGAACTCGTGGCGGGCGGTCTGACGATCGTCGGGGTCACCGGATCGTCGGGCAAGACGTCGACGAAAGATCTGATCGCCGCGGTACTGCGCCCGCTGGGCGAGGTCGTTGCCCCGCCCGGCTCGTTCAACAACGAACTCGGTCTGCCCTGGACCGTGCTGCGGGCGACCGAGGACACCGACTACCTGGTCCTGGAGATGTCGGCCCGCCACCTCGGGAACATCGCCGCCCTGGCTGCGATCGCGCCGCCGTCGATCGCGGTGGTGCTCAATGTGGGCACCGCGCACCTCGGCGAGTTCGGCTCGCGTGAGGTGATCGCCGCCACGAAAGGCGAACTGGTGGAGGCAGTTCCGGCCTCCGGCGTGGCAATCCTGAACGCCGACGATCCACTGGTGTCCGCGATGTCGGACCGTACCGCCGCCCGGGTGGTGCGGGTCGGGCAGTCCGAGGCGGCCGACATCCGCGCCGAGAACGTCCAGCTCGACGAACTGGCCCAGCCGCGTTTCACTCTGCTGAGCCCGGCCGGCTCAGCCGAGGTGCGGCTGGCCGTGCACGGCGAGCATCAGGTCGGCAACGCCCTGTCGGCGGCGGCGGTGGCCCTGGAATGCGGCGCGACTCCGGAGCAGGTGGCCGCCGCACTGGCGACTGCAGGGCCGGCGTCGCGGCACCGGATGGAGGTGCACACCCGCGCCGACGGCGTCACCATCATCAACGACGCCTACAACGCCAACCCCGACTCGATGAAGGCCGGACTGCGGGCGCTGGCCGTGATGGCCCGTTCGGGCGGGACACGCCGCAGTTGGGCGGTGCTCGGTGAGATGGCCGAGCTGGGGGATGAGTCGATAACCGAGCATGATCGTGTCGGCCGGCTGGCGGTGCGCTTAGATATCAGTCGACTCGTCGTCGTCGGAACCGGGAGGCCCATGAGCGCCATGCACCACGGGGCGGTCATGGAGGGATCCTGGGGTTCGGAATCCACCATGGTCGCCGACACCGACGCTGCCCTGGCGGTGTTGCGTGCCGAACTGCAGCCCGGTGACGTCGTCCTGGTGAAGGCCTCCAATTCGGCGGGCCTCGGCTCGCTGGCCGAAGCCCTGCTCGACGAGGGCGCCTCATGAGACTGATCCTCGTCGCCGTCGCGATCGCGCTTGCGGTCTCGATCCTGCTGACGCCTGCGCTGATCAAGCTGTTCACCCGCCAGGGTTTCGGCCACGAGATCCGCGAGGACGGGCCGCCGAGCCACAAGACCAAGCGCGGCACACCGTCGATGGGCGGCGTGGCGATCATCGTCGGGATCTGGGCCGGCTATTTCGGCACCCACCTGGTTGGTCTCGCGCTCAACGGCGACGGCCCGTCGGCCTCCGGTCTGCTGGTGCTTGGCCTGGCCACCTCGCTCGGCGCGGTCGGATTCGTCGACGACCTGATCAAGATCCGCCGCTCCCGCAACCTCGGCCTGAACAAGACCGCCAAGACGGTCGGGCAGATCACCGCCGCCGTGCTGTTCGGCATCCTCGTGCTGCAGTTCCGGAACTCCGATGGGCTCACACCGGGCAGTCCCGAGCTGTCCTACGTGCGCGAGATCGCCACGGTCACACTGAGCCCGCTGCTGTTCGTGCTGTTCGCGGTCGTGATCGTCAGCGCGTGGTCCAACGCCGTGAACTTCACCGACGGCCTCGACGGGCTGGCCGGCGGCAGCATGGCCATGGTCAGTGCCGCGTACGTGCTGATCACGTTCTGGCAGTACCGCAACGCGTGCGCGACCGCCCCCGGACTGGGCTGCTACAACGTGCGTGACCCGCTCGACCTGGCGCTGCTCGCGGCAGCCACCGCCGGGGCGTGCATCGGTTTCCTGTGGTGGAACGCCGCACCGGCCAAGATCTTCATGGGCGACACCGGGTCGCTGGCGCTTGGCGGGATGATCGCCGGCCTGTCGGTGACCAGCCGCACCGAGGTACTCGCGGTGGTGCTGGGCGCGCTGTTCGTCGCCGAGGTGACCTCGGTGGTGGTGCAGATCCTGGCGTTCCGCACCACCGGGCGGCGGGTGTTCCGGATGGCGCCGTTCCACCATCACTTCGAGCTGGTCGGCTGGGCGGAGACGACGGTGATCATCCGGTTCTGGTTGCTCACCGCGATCGCCTGCGGCCTCGGCGTGGCGCTGTTCTACGGCGAGTGGCTGTCGGCCATCGGGGCCTGACATGCCCGGGCTGGAGCCGCTGACCCCAGGGGCGCAGGTGCTGGTGGCCGGCGCCCGGGTGACCGGGCGTGCGGTGGTGTCGGCACTGGCGTCGCTCGACGTGCACATCTGGGTCTGCGACGACAACGCCGAATCATTGCAAGCATTGGCCGACAACGGAATCCATGCGATCACCCCGGCCGAGGCGGTCGTGTCCATCAGTGACTTCGCCCTGGTGGTGACGAGTCCGGGTTTTCCGCCGACCGCGCCGGTGCTGGCCGCGGCCGCCGGGGCCGGACTGCCGATCTGGGGTGATGTCGAGCTGGCCTGGCGCCTCGATGCCGCAGGTCACTACGGTCCGCCGCGGCGCTGGCTGGTGGTCACCGGCACCAACGGCAAGACAACGACGACCTCGATGCTGCACGCCATGCTGGTCGCCGATGGCCGCCGCGCGGTGTTGTGCGGCAACATCGGCGACCCGGTTCTGGATGTGTTGGATCAGCCGGCGGACATCCTGGCGGTGGAGCTGTCGAGCTTCCAGTTGTTCTGGGCTCCGTCGCTGCGCCCGGAAGCCGGGGCGGTGCTCAACGTCGCCGAGGACCACCTGGACTGGCACGGGTCGATGGACGCCTACGCCGCCGCGAAGGCCCGGGTGCTCGACGGCCGGGTCGCGGTCGTCGGTCTCGACGACCCGGTTGCCGGCGGTCTGCTGGCGGGCGCGGCCGCACCCGTGAAGGTCGGGTTCCGGCTGGGGGAGCCGGATGTCGGGGAACTCGGCGTCCGCGACGGCATGCTCGTCGACCGCGCGTTCGCCGGCGATCTCGAACTGGCCCCGGTCGAGTCGATCTCGGTGGCGGGTCCGGTCGGTGTCCTCGACGCCCTGGGCGCGGCGGCGCTGGCCCGCTCTGTCGGCGTCGCGCCCGCGTCGATTGCCGACGCGCTGACCGACTTCCGGGTCGGGCGACATCGTGCCGAGGAGGTCGGCGTCGTCGCCGGGGTGGCTTACGTCGACGACTCCAAGGCCACCAACCCGCACGCTGCGCAGGCCTCGATCACCGCGTATCCGCGGGTGGTGTGGGTGGCGGGCGGCATGCTCAAGGGCGCGTCGGTCGACGACCTGGTCGCCCGGGTGGCGGACCGGTTGGCGGGTGCGGTGCTGATCGGTCACGACCGCGCGGTGGTTGCCGACGCGTTATCGCGACACGCGCCCGATGTCCCCGTCATCGAGGTGGTGACGCGGGAGGATGCTGTGGTGCATGAGACCAATGAGTCAGGTGTTACTCATGAGACTCGAGTGGTCGACGCCTCCGCTCCGGGCCTGGGCGCCCGGGTGATGACCGAGGTGGTCGCCGCCGCAGCGCGCCTGGCCCGCACCGGCGACACGGTGCTGCTGGCCCCCGCCGGCGCGTCGTTCGACCAGTTCACCGGCTACGCCGACCGGGGCGACGCGTTCGCCGCCGCCGTGCGCGCCACGGCGCGGTAATCGTCGTGCCCACGATGTTCTCCCGGCTGCGCCGTCGCGGTTCGGCCGACACCGACACCACTGACACCACTGACACCACCGACTCCGCGGTCGAGGCCGACATCGACGCGGTGCAGACCGCCGACGGGGACGCCGAGACCACCACCGCACCGGTAGCTGCCGCCGCGGCGCCGGCCAAGCACCGGTTCGAGGTGCACCGCAGGTTCGGCGCCTGGCTGGGCCGGCCGATGACGTCGTTTCACCTGATCGTGTCCGTGGCCGCGTTGCTGGTCACCCTCGGCCTGACGATGGTGCTGTCGGCGTCGGGTGTGCACTCTTACGACGAGGACGGCTCGCCCTGGGCGATCTTCGGCCGCCAGGTTCTGTGGACGGTGGTGGGTCTGCTCGGCTTCTGGATCGCGCTACGCGTACCGGTCAACTTCCTGCGCCGAACCGCGTTCTCGGCGTTCGCGATCACCGTCGTGATGCTGGTGCTGGTGCTGATTCCCGGCATCGGCCACGAGTCCAACGGTGCTCGCGGCTGGTTCGTCGTCGCGGGGCTGTCGATGCAGCCCTCAGAGCTGACCAAGATCGCGTTCGCCATCTGGGGCGCGCACCTGCTGGCTACTCGCCGCTTGGAGCATGCGTCCCTGCGTGAGCTGCTGATCCCGCTGATTCCCGCTGCGGTGATCGCGCTGGCCCTGATCGTCGCCCAGCCCGACCTCGGGCAGACCGTGTCGATGGGCATCATCCTGCTGGCCCTGCTCTGGTATGCCGGTCTCCCGCTGAAAGTGTTCGTCAGCTCACTGGGGGCTGCGGTCGCCGCCGCGGCCGTGCTGGCGGTCTCCGAGGGCTACCGATCCGACCGGGTGCGGTCCTGGCTGGATCCCGGTGCCGACGCGCAAGGCTCGGGATACCAGGCTCGCCAGGCCAAGTTCGCGCTGGCCAACGGCGGCGTGTTCGGCGACGGGCTGGGTCAGGGGACCGCCAAGTGGAACTATCTGCCCAACGCCCACAATGACTTCATCTTTGCGATCATCGGCGAGGAGCTCGGCTTCGTCGGCGCCTTCGGGCTGCTGGCCCTGTTCGGGCTGTTCGGCTACACCGGCATGCGGATCGCCCGGCGATCCGCCGACCCGTTCCTGCGGCTGCTGACTGCGTCGGCCACCATGTGGGTGGTCGGCCAGGTGTTCATCAATGTCGGCTATGTCATCGGTCTCCTGCCCGTCACCGGAATCCAACTGCCGCTCATCTCTGCCGGCGGAACATCAACGGCGACAACGCTGTTCATGATCGGACTGATGGCCAACGCGGCCCGTCACGAACCGGAGGCGGTCGCCGCACTGCGTGCCGGCCGCGAAGACCGGATGAACCGCATCCTGCGGCTCCCGCTGCCCGAACCCTATGTGCCCTCCCGGGCGGAGGCGGTGCGCGACCGGCTGCGCGGCAGGCCGAACGCGGCGAAAGCCGCCAAGCCTGCGCGGCCGGCCCGCCCGGCCAGGCCGGAGAAGAAACCGGCCAAAAAACCGGCCCGCACAACCAAGTCCACCCGCGACCGTGCCGCTCTACCTGCCAAAACCAGGACGGCCCAGCGACCCACCCGACGCTCAGGGCATCATGGTGACGCTCCGCGTAACAGCGCGCAGCAGCCGAAAGAGGGAAGCAGTCGCGCACGGCGGTCCCGCACATTGGAAGGTCAGCGTTACGGGTGAGTGACTCGGTGTCGGTTGTGCTTGCCGGTGGAGGCACCGCCGGGCATGTCGAACCGGCCATGGCGGTGGCTGACGCGCTCAGAGCGCTGGACGCGGACATCCGGATCACTGCTTTGGGCACCCCGCGCGGTTTGGAGACCCGGCTGGTGCCCGAGCGTGGCTACGACCTGGAACTCATCACCCCGGTGCCGCTCCCGCGCACGTTCAACGGCGACCTGATGAGCCTGCCGCTGCGGGTCTGCCGGGCGGTGCGGGAAACCCGTACCGTGCTCGACGACGTCGCCGCCGACGTGGTCATCGGATTCGGTGGGTATGTCGCCGTTCCGGCCTACCTGGCGGCACGGCGCCGTCGCATTCCCGTCGTCGTGCACGAAGCCAACGCGCGCGCCGGCATTGCCAACAAACTCGGCGCACGCAGCGCCCGCAAAGTGCTGGCCGCCGTACCCGATTCGGGGCTGCGGCACGCCGAAGTGGTGGGCATGCCGGTGCGGGCGTCGATCACCTCGCTGGATCGGGTCGGGCTGCGTGCGCAGGCCCGCGAGTACTTCGGTTTCGCCGACGACGCCACCGTGCTGCTGGTGTTCGGCGGTTCGCAGGGCGCGGCGTCGATCAACCGCGCGGTGTCGGCGGCCGCGGCTGATCTGGCCGCCGCGGACATCGCGGTGCTGCATGCCCACGGCCCGAAGAACACCCTCGACCTGCGCAGCACCCAGCCGGGCGAGCCCCCCTACGTCGCGGTGCCCTACCTGGACCGGATGGACCTGGCCTACGCCGCCGCCGACTTGGCGATCTGCCGGTCGGGCGCCATGACGGTGGCCGAGGTGTCGGCGGTCGGGTTGCCCGCGGTCTACGTCCCGCTGCCCATCGGCAACGGCGAGCAGCGGCTCAACGCGCTGCCGGTGGTCAACCCCGGCGGAGGGCTGCTGGTCGAGGATGCCCAGCTCACCCCCGAGTTCATCGCCCGCGAGGTGGTCGGCCTGCTGACCGACGCGCCGCGACTGCAGGCGATGACAGCGGCCGCCGCGCGGGTCGGACACCGGGACGCCGCGCAGCGGGTCGCCGCGGTGGCCCTCGACGTCGCTCACGCGGGGAAGGGCCGCCGATGAGCGCGCCGACGGCTCCCCGGGAGCTGCCGCCGGAACTGCAGCGCGTGCACATGGTGGGAATCGGCGGCGCGGGGATGTCGGGCATCGCCCGGATTCTGCTGGACCGCGGGGGATTGGTGTCGGGTTCCGACGCCAAGGATTCCCGCGGTGTGGTGGCGTTGCGGGCGCGTGGCGCGGTGATCAGCATCGGTCACGATGCGGCCAATCTCGATCTGCTGCCCGGCGGCCCGACCGCGGTGATCACCACCCACGCGGCGATCCCGAAGACCAATCCCGAACTGGTGGAGGCACGCAAGCGGGCGATCCCGGTGATCCTGCGCCCGGTGGTGCTGGCCAAACTGATGGCCGGTTTCCGCACGCTGATGGTCACCGGCACGCACGGGAAGACCACGACGACCTCGATGCTGATCGTCGCGCTGCAGCATGCCGGGCTGGATCCGTCGTTCGCCGTCGGCGGCGATCTCGGCGAGGCGGGTACCAACGCGCACAACGGAAGTGGCGACTACTTCATCGCCGAGGCCGACGAAAGCGACGGCTCGCTGCTCGAATACACCCCGGATGTGGCGGTCGTGACCAACATCGAGGCCGACCACCTCGACTTCTTCGGCAGCGCCGACGCCTACACCGCGGTATTCGACGCGTTCGTCGAACGCCTGGCGCCCGGCGGCGCCCTGGTGGCGTGCGCGGACGATCCTGGTTCGGCCGCACTGGCCGAACGCAGTGCGGCCCTTGGGGTTCGGGTCTTGCGCTATGGGGAAGGCCCGGCCGACGGACTGGCCGGTGCGCTGATCGGCTGGGAGCAGCACGGCACCGGTGCGGTCGCCCACATCCAATTGGCCGGCGAGACTCATCAACGGGTGCTGCGGCTGGCGGTGCCGGGCCGGCACATGGCACTCAATGCCCTGGCCGCGCTGTTGGCCGCGGTCGAGGCCGGTGCGCCGATCGGCGAGGTGCTCGACGGGTTGGCCGGGTTCGAGGGGGTGCGGCGGCGCTTCGAGCTGGTCGGCACGGCCGACGGGGTGCGGGTCTTCGACGACTATGCCCATCACCCGACCGAGGTCAGGGCCGCGCTGACCGCGCTGCGGGCGGTCGCCCAGCAGGACCGGACCGGTCACCCAACGATCGTCGGCGCGCGCAGCATCGTGGTGTTCCAGCCGCATTTGTATTCGCGCACAAAGACTTTCGCACGTGATTTCGGCACCGCGCTCGACACCGCCGACGAAGCGTTCGTACTCGACGTCTACGCCGCGCGTGAGCAGCCGATCGCCGGGATCAGCGGTGCGACGGTGGCGCAGCACGTCAGCGTGCCGGTGCACTATGTCGCCGACTTCTCGGCGGTGGCCGCGCAGGTCGCCGCGTCGGCCCGCCCGGGTGACGTCGTGGTCACCATGGGCGCCGGTGACGTCACGATGCTGGGGCAGGAGATCCTGACGGCGTTGCAGGCCAAGGGAAATCGATCGTTGCCGGGGCAGAACCGGTGAATGGGCCGGAGGCGGGGGAGGACGGGGTCGAGGCCCCGCCCATCCTGCCCAAACCGACAGACGCGCGCGAGAATCCGGGTGACGACGACGGCACCGCCGATCCCGACGACGGCGCGCCGGCGGCGCCCGAGGCCGAAGCGCCCGAAGTCGTCGAGGGGCCCCGCATGCGGGAGCGCCGCGAGCGTGCCGAGCGGCGCGCCGCGCAGCTCCGCGCCACCGCGATCGAAGAGGCGCGCCGGGAGGCCAAGCGCCGGGTTCGCGGTGAGGCCACGGAAGCGCCGAAACCTTTGGGCAAGAGGACTGTCCGCGGTCTGCGGTTGTTCATTTGGCTGATCGTTCTCGTGATCATCAGCGTCGGGCTGGGATTGATCCTCTATTTCACGCCGGTGATGTCGGCGCGCTCGCTGGTGATCACCGGGATCGGCGCGGTGACCCGCGAGGAGGTCGTGGACGCGGCGAAGGTCCAGCTGGGCACCCCGCTGCTGCAGATCAACACCGACCAGGTGGCCGATCGGGTGGCCGGCATCCGGCGGGTGGCCAGCGCACGGGTACAGCGTGAGTATCCGTCGACGTTGCGCATCACGATCGTCGAGCGAATCCCGATCGTGGTGAAGGACTATCCCGACGGTCCGCACCTGTTCGACAAGGACGGCGTGGATTTCGCGACGGCGCCGCCGCCGCCCGGCCTGCCGTACATCGACGTCGACAAGCCCGGTCCGAGCGATCCGCCGACGCGGGCCGCGCTCGAGGTGATGACCGCGCTGCGCCCGGAGGTGGTGGGTCAGGTCAGCCGGGTGGCCGCGCCGTCGGTGGCGTCGGTGACGCTGACCCTGACCGACGGGCGCACGGTGGTCTGGGGGACGACGGACCGCACCGAGGAGAAGGCGGAGAAGCTGGCCGCGCTGCTGACCCAGCCGGGCAAGGTGTACGACGTCTCGAGCCCGGATCTGCCGACGGTCAAGTAGCCGGTCGGCGCAGGCCGGTGAGGAAATTCGCCCGCGACACCCCGGCGCGCCTCCCACATCCGGGCACCACCGGCCATACCGTTCTGGTTGCACGGCACTACTTGACATAACTCTAAGCCTCTGGTTGAGGTTGAGGGTTTGCCAGAAGGGCCGAAGACCCGATCCCCACCTGGGAGGAAGACAGACGATGACCCCCCCGCATAACTACCTCGCCGTCATCAAGGTCGTTGGCATCGGCGGCGGCGGCGTCAACGCCGTCAACCGCATGATCGAGCAGGGACTCAAGGGCGTGGAGTTCATCGCGATCAACACCGACGCCCAGGCGCTGTTGATGAGCGACGCCGACGTCAAGCTCGACGTCGGCCGCGACTCCACCCGTGGTCTCGGCGCCGGCGCCGATCCCGAAGTCGGCCGCAAGGCCGCCGAGGACGCCAAGGACGAGATCGAGGAGCTGCTGCGCGGCGCCGACATGGTCTTCGTCACCGCCGGCGAGGGTGGTGGCACCGGCACCGGTGGCGCACCCGTAGTGGCCAACATCGCCCGCAAGCTGGGCGCGCTGACCGTCGGTGTGGTGACCCGGCCGTTCTCCTTCGAGGGCAAGCGCCGCTCCAACCAGGCCGAGAACGGCATCCAGGCGCTGCGCGAGAGCTGCGACACCCTGATCGTCATCCCCAATGACCGACTGCTGCAGATGGGCGACGCCCAGGTCTCGCTGATGGATGCCTTCCGCAGCGCCGACGAGGTGCTCCTCAATGGCGTGCAGGGCATCACCGACCTGATCACCACCCCGGGTCTGATCAACGTCGACTTCGCTGACGTCAAGGGCGTCATGAGCGGTGCGGGCACCGCCCTGATGGGTATCGGCTCGGCCCGCGGTGACGGTCGCGCGCTCAAGGCCGCCGAGATCGCGATCAACTCGCCACTGCTGGAAGCCTCGATGGAAGGTGCTCAGGGCGTGCTGCTGTCGGTGGCCGGCGGCAGCGACCTCGGCCTGTTCGAGATCAACGAGGCCGCCTCACTGGTGCAGGACGCCGCGCATCAGGATGCCAACATCATCTTCGGCACCGTGATCGACGACTCGCTCGGCGACGAGGTCAGGGTCACGGTCATCGCGGCCGGGTTCGACTCCGCCGGCCCGAGCCGCAAGCCGGTCGTCGGGGCGGCCGGTGCCGCCACCGGGGCGCAGCCCATCGCGCCCGGTGCGGCAGGCAAGCTCAGCTCGTCGCTGTTCGACCCGATCGACGCCGCGAGTGTGCCGGTGCACACCAACGGTGCGACGGTGAGCATCGGTGGCGGCGACGACGGCGGAATCTCCGACGACGACGTCGATGTGCCGCCGTTCATGCGGCACTGACGCTTTCCGCGCTGCCGCAATACTGGGTTTGTGACAGTCATCCGTCGCGTGACCACCACCCGTGCCGGTGGTGTCTCGGTCCGACCGTTCGACACCTTCAATCTCGGTGACCACGTCGGCGACGATCCGAAAGCGGTCGCCGCCAACCGCACACGGCTGGCCGCGGCGATCGGGCTGCCCGAGGACCACGTGGTGTGGATGAATCAGACTCACAGTGACCACGTCACCGTCGTCGACGGTCCGCGTACCGACGCCGTCGACGACACCGACGCGCTGGTGACGACGACGCCGCGGCTCGCCCTGGCGGTGGTGACCGCAGACTGCGTGCCGGTGCTGATGTCCGACGCCAGCGCCGGGGTGGTGGCCGCCGTTCACGCCGGCCGGGTGGGGGCCGCCGGCGGTGTGGTGCTGCGCACCCTGGACACCATGCTGGCCAACGGTGCTCACATCGAGGACATTTCGGTGTTGCTCGGCCCGGCCGTCAGCGGCGCCAACTATGAGGTGCCCGAACAGATGGCCGCCGACGTCGAAGCGCGGCTGCCTGGCAGCCGGACCCGGACCGCGAAAGGCACGCCGGGACTGGATCTGCGGGCCGGAATCTTCCGGCAATTGCGGGACGCCGGGGTCAAAGCCATCGACGCCGACCCGCGCTGCACGGTGGCCGACACCAAGCTGTTCAGCCACCGCCGCGACGCCCCGACCGGTCGCCTGGCGTGTTTGGTGTGGATGGAATGACGAGCCCGACCGACCGGGAGGCCGAACTCGCCACCGCCCTGGCCGCACTGACCGACCGGCTCGCGGCGGCTGCGCGCGCCGCCGGACGCGACGTCGCCGACATCGACCTGCTGCCGATCACCAAGTTCTTCCCGGCGACCGACGTCGCGATCCTGTGGCGGCTGGGTTGCCGGGTGTTCGGTGAATCCCGCGAACAGGAGGCCTCGGCCAAGATCACCGAGGTGGCCGATCTCACCGGTGCCGGCGACCTACGTTGGCACATGGTCGGTCAGATCCAACGCAACAAGGCCAAAGCGATTGCGGCATGGGCGGATACGGTTCACTCGCTGAGTACCACCAAGGTGGCCACGGCGTTGGACCGCGGCGCCGCGCTGGCCATCGAGGAGGAGGTGCGCAGTGCACCGATCACCGTGTTCGTCCAGATCAGCCTCGACGGGGACACCTCACGCGGCGGTGTGGATATCGGCGATCCGGGCGCCGTCGACGAATTGTGCGCCCTGGTCGCCGAGGCGGACGCGTTGCGGCTGGCCGGGCTGATGGCCGTCCCGCCGCTGGGTGCCGACCCCGACGCGGCGTTCGCGGCGCTGGCCGACGAGCATCGCCGGATATTGCGCAATCACCCTGGTGCGACAGCGTTGTCGGCGGGGATGTCCGGCGACCTGGAGGCGGCGGTGCGACACGGATCTACGTGTGTGCGTGTCGGAACCGCGCTTATGGGACAACGTCCTCTAACGTCTCCCTGAGTAGTCACTCCAGTCACATCTTCATCACAGACACCGCACTTCCCGCTTTCAGAAGGGTCCAGCGATGAGCACTCTCCACAAGGTCAAGGCCTACTTCGGTATGGCCCCGATGGACGACTATGACGACGAGTACTACGACGACGATGACCGCGGCGCTCACCGCGGTTACGCCCGCCGTGAGCGCTTCGCCGACGATGAGTACGAGCGCCCGGGCCGCTTCGACGACCGCGACCCGCGGATGGGTCGCGAGTACGAGGATCTCCGGGACCCGCGCGAGGCCGACTACGCACCGACCGGTGGCTTCCGCGCCCAGTACGGCGACGAGCCGCGGTTCCGTCCGCGCGAGTTCGAGCACCCCCACGACATGCCACGCTCGTCGCGGTTCGGCTCGCTGCGCGGTTCGACTCGCGGCGCACTGGCGATGGACCCGCGCCGGATGGCCGAACTGTTCGAAGCCGGCAGCCCGCTGTCGAAGATCACGACCCTGCGCCCCAAGGACTACAGCGAGGCCCGCACCATCGGCGAGCGCTTCCGTGACGGCCAGCCGGTGATCATGGACCTTGTCTCGATGGACAACGCCGACGCCAAGCGGCTGGTCGACTTCGCCGCCGGTCTGGCCTTCGCCCTGCGCGGGTCGTTCGACAAGGTCGCAACCAAGGTGTTCCTGCTGTCGCCGGCCGACGTCGACGTCAGCGCCGAGGAGCGCCGGCGGATCGCCGAGGCGGGTTTCTACAGCTACCAGTGACCGACGGCGGTGGTCCGACGTCTGAGGGCGCCCCAGGTCTTAGGTAGGCTGACTGCGTCGCGCTGGCCTGAAACCAGCGATGTCGGCAATGTCACATCCGCTGTTGATTAAGGACCGGCTTTAGTTGTCGCTGTTCTTCGAAATCCTTGGCTTCGCGCTGTTCGTGTTCTGGCTGCTGCTGATCGCGCGGGTCGTCGTCGAGTTCATCCGGTCGTTCAGCCGGGATTGGCATCCGCGAGGGCTCACCGTGGTGATCCTCGAAATGATCATGACGATCACCGACCCACCCGTGAAGCTGTTACGTCGACTTATCCCGCAGCTGACCATCGGCGCGGTCCGGTTCGACCTGTCGATCATGGTGCTTCTGCTGGTCGCGTTCATCGGAATGCAGCTGGCATTCGGCGCGGCCGCCTGAGTTTGGCCCCCTCGGCGAAAGAGCGCGCACGGTACCCCAACGGCCGGCGAATCGCGATGAGCCACGCCGAGTCGGAGGCCACAAAAAATTGAAATTAGCTCTTAATTATCGGTCTCCGAGGCGACCGGCGGTTCTGGTGTGACAGGATGGACGCCAGTTACAGTACGGACCGACGAACGTTCGACACGTTCTAGACTTTGCACCCGTTCAACCGTTCAGACCCGAGGGGGCAGATGATGCCACTTACACCGGCCGACGTGCACAATGTGGCGTTCAGCAAGCCGCCCATCGGCAAGCGAGGCTACAACGAGGATGAGGTCGATGCCTTCCTCGACCTGGTGGAGAACGAGCTGACCAGGCTCATCGAGGAGAACTCGGATCTGCGCCAGCGGGTCGCCGAGCTCGACCAGGAGTTGTCGTCCGCCCGCTCCGGCGGCGCTGTTCCGCAGCCGACGCAGGCCATTCCGATGTATCAGCCCGAGCCGGAGCCCGAGCCCACCCCGGCGCCCGCACCGCAGGCGGCTCCCGCCCCGGCGCCGAGCCCTGCCGCCAGCGAGGAGCAGGCCATCAAGGCCGCTCGGGTGTTGGCCCTGGCCCAGGACACCGCCGACCGGCTCACCGGCACGGCCAAGGCCGAGGCCGACAAGCTGCTCGCCGATGCGCGCAGCAATGCCGACCAGATCCTGTCGGAGGCCCGCCACACCGCGGAGACCACGGTCGCCGACGCCAAGCAGCGCGCCGAAGCGCTGCTCAGCGATGCGCAGAACCGTTCGGAGACCCAGCTGCGGCAGGCGCAGGAGAAGGCCGACGCCTTGCAGGCCGACGCCGAGCGCAAGCACACCGAGATCATGGGCACGATCAACCAGCAGCGGACTGTCCTCGAGGGACGGCTGGAGCAGCTGCGGACGTTCGAGCGCGAATACCGCACCCGGCTTAAGACCTACCTGGAGTCCCAGCTCGAGGAGCTGGGTCAGCGTGGCTCGGCCGCACCGGTCGATTCGGGCGCTTCCAGCGACGGCGGTGGGTTCAACCAGTTCAACCGGGGCAACAACTGAGCGCTGCGCGCGCTGGAGGTTGATCGATGCTGATCGTTGCGCTGGTGCTGGCGGTGATCGGCCTCGCGGCCCTGGTCACCGCGGTCGTCACCAGCAATGAGCTGGTCGCATGGGTGTGTATCGCGGCCAGCGTCGTCGGAGTGATCCTGCTGATCATCGATGCGATCCGGGAGCGCCAGCAGCGACACGTCGATGAGGTGGAGCCGGCGACCGCGACGACTCCCGACGAGTCGGTGGAGTCCTCGGCGACCGCCGAGACCACCGCCTACTCGGAAACCGACGAGACGGTCGACACGACCTATTCGACGTTCGACGCCGACTACCCCGAGGACGAGGCGCCGGCGGCGGCCGAGCCTGAGACGGCCGAGGACGCCCCCGGCGAGCCAGCCGAGCCCGATGAAACCGTCGCTGACGAAGCCGAATCTGAGGGCGAGACCGGATCGGTCGCGGATGAGCCCGAGGAGCAGAAGTCCGGCGAGTCCGGCTCACGCTGACCTTTTCGTGACCCTTGCGGGGCGCTCGGTCGATCGGGTGTTCACACGGGTAAAAGGGATCCATGGGCATCCACTACTCGAGCATCATCGACCATCCTCGTGACGAGGTCTTCGCCTGGCACACCCGGCCCGGCGCGATGCGGCGACTGGTTCCGCCCTGGCAACCGATGCGCGTCATCGCCGAAACCGAATCGCTGGCCGACGGTCGCGCGGTCCTCGGTCTGCCCGGCGGCCTGCGCTGGGTGGCCCGGCACGATCCCTCCGGCTACGACCCGCCGCATCAGTTCGTCGACGTGCTGTCCTCGGATGGGCTGATGACGCTGCCGCCGCGGATCATCGGGTGGTGGCGGCATACGCACACATTCGCCGACGCCGGGGCCGGCCGTACCGAGATGCGCGACGAGGTGGACACCACGGTGCCGGGCACTGCGCTGCGCTCGACGTTCGTCTATCGACACCGCCAGCTGGCAGATGACCTCGCCGCCCACCGGGATGCGCGGCAGGCCGGTGCCGGCCAGTTGTCCGTCGCCGTCACCGGGTCTACCGGCCTGGTCGGTACCGCGCTCAGCGCTCTGTTGTCCACCGGCGGGCACCGGGTGATCCGGCTGGTCCGCCGCGAACCGGTCCGTCCTGACGAAAGGCGTTGGGAGCCAAGTGCTCCCGCGCCCGATCTGCTCGCGGGGGTTGACGTTGTCATCCATTTGGCAGGCGAATCGATCGCCGGGCGTTTCACCGAGGAGCATCGCTGCGCGATCCGCGACTCCCGCATCGAGCCGACCCGCAGGCTGGCCGAGTTGGCCGCCGGCGCGAGGGTGAGCGCATTCGTCAGTGCTTCGGCGATCGGGATCTACGGGTACGACCGCGGCGACGCCGAGCTATCCGAGGACAGTGCGCGCGGTGACGGTTTCCTGGCCGACGTGGTCGCCGACTGGGAGGCCGCCACTGAGCCCGCCGCGACCGCAGGGGTTCGGACCGTCTGCGTGCGCACCGGCATCGTGCAGGCCGCCCGGGGCGGCACGCTGCGGCTGATGCGCCCGCTGTTCGCCGCCGGCCTCGGTGGCCGCTTGGGCAGCGGCGAGCAGTGGCTGTCGTGGATCGGCCTCGACGATCTGCTCGACATCTACTATCGCGCCGTCTATGACGAGGCGATGGCGGGTCCGGTCAACGCGGTCGCGCCGAATCCGGTGCGCAACAAGGCCTATACGAAGGCACTCGCGGCGACGCTGCATCGCCCTGCCGTCTTGCCGGTGCCATCGCTCGGTCCACGACTGCTGCTGGGTAAGCAGGGGGCCCGGGAACTGGCCGAGGCGAATCAACGCGTGCTGCCGGCCAATCTGGCGGAGCTGGGCCACCGGTTCCGGCAGCCGGAGGTCGGGGGCGCCCTGGCCCACGAGCTCGGGCACGACCCCGGGTAGCTCAGTCGGTGGCCCGCCATGACTGCAGACTGCGCAGCAACGAACTCTTCTTGTGCTCGTGGCCGGCCATCCGCCCAAGCACGTCGTCGAGCGTGACGACCGCGTCGGTGATGTAGGGACCCTTGTTGAGCATCACGCACTCGGCGCGCTCCGCCATCGCTGCATCGGTGATTTCAGCCCGGGATGGAAGCCCGGTGGTGGCGAGCTGCTCGAGCACCTGAGTCGCCCAGATCACCGGCAGGTGAGCGGCTTCACAGAGGCACAGCGTCTCCTCCTGCAGCTCCGCCATCCGTTCGTAGCCGACCTCGACGGCCAGATCACCGCGGGCGATCATCACCCCGACCCGGCGTCGACGCATCGCGGTGAGCAGCAGCCGCGGCAGATGCTCGAAAGCCAGCCGGGTTTCGATCTTGAGCACCACTCCGAGATCACGGTCACCCAGGCGGTCCAGTTCGTCGAAGAGGCGGATGACGTCGGCGGGTTCGCGAACGAACGACAGCTCGACGAAGTCGGCCAGCTCGACCACCGTCGCCAGGTCCGCGATGTCCTTGTCGGTCAGTGCCGAGATCGGAAGGTCGGTGTCGGGGACGTTGATTCCCTTGCCGGCCCGCAACTTTGCCGTTCCGTGTGCGGGGCGCTCGATGCGCACGTCGAGGGCGTCGGCGGTCACCGCGACCACCACGCCGCCGAGCTTCCCGTCGTCGAAGAACACGCGTTCGCCGACCTCGGCGGTGTCGAAGAGCTCGGGCAACGTGCAGCCGATCCGCGGCGGCTGGCCCTCGTCGACCGGCGCCGGTGTGCAGTCGCGGGTGACCCGTACGACATCGCCCGCCGCCAGTCGCAGGCTCTGCTCGACGGCGGGTACTTCGCCGACTTTGGTGGAGTCTTTGCGGCGCCGCTTCTTCCCCGAGTCGCTTCGCTCCTGCCCGCCGGCCTTGAGAACCGTGCCGGTGCCCACATACGTCGTCTTCTCGGTGGTGACGACGAAGCCGCCGGGCGCCGCCGCGGCCAGCAGCAGCCGTCGCTTCGACCCGCGGGTGTCGCGCAGCACAAGTTCGTCGCCCTCGGCGCGGTTGGCCAGCCAGTCCGCTTTGACCGGCAGGATGGCCAGATCCGGCTCCGGCGGGCGGGCCGGCCGTCGCGCCGAGGTCAGCCAGCCGCGCCCGGCGGCGACCACTTGACCCTGGGCGTTACGGGTCGGCCGAAGGCGCACCACCCGGGGTCCCGGCTCCAGCGGGCCGGTGCGCAGTTTCGGGCCGCCCAGGTCCATTGCCACCAGGCAGGTCTGGCCCGCCGCCGCGGCGGCGGCACGGACGTTGTCCGCCATGGCTTTCCATGCGGCGGCGTCGTCGTGGGCGCAGTTGATCCTGGCGATCCGCATACCGGAGTCGATGAGGGTGCGCGACAGGCCGGGGTTGGTGGCCGCCTCCGAGGGCAGGGTGACCATGATCCGGGCCGCGCGGTCCTCGGCGGCGGGTCCCAGCAACTCGGTGGCGTTGCGCTCCAGAAGGCGGCCGCCCTCGGCGACCTCCACGCAGACCTGGTCGTTCGGTGTCCAGCCCTGTCCGCGCATCGCGGCGAGCGCGGCCGACACCAGGCGCAGCGTCGCCTGGACGTGTGCTTCGCTGCGGCCGAGCGAGGAGAGCCCCAGAGCCGTCAGCTGCTGCTGGGCATCGCGGAGGTCGACCTGCCGCATCGCCCAGTAGTGCACCAGGTTCGTTGCGCTGCACCGATTCTCGTCGGCAACCGGGTCGGTCCACGGTTGCCATCGCAGCTCGGCATCGGCCAGCTGGGCCAGCAGCGCGTCGACGTCACTCTGCAACCTGGCCAGCTGCTCTGCGTCTGCGGACATGGTCCGGCACGCTAGTCACTCCAGGTTGCGGTTGGGTGAACGGTTGCCCTTGGGCGACGGCAACAACACGAGCCGGCCCCTGTTATCTTCGCCGGATGCGAACCCGGGGCTGCTCAGTGGATATTGGGATGTTGCTACTGGCGGGCAGTCAGCGGGCGACCGTCGCGAGGAATCCGCGCACCAGCTGCCTGAGCCGTCGTGCCGCATCGTCGACATGCGTGGTGGTGTCGGCGCGCAGGTCGTCGGCGCTCAGCCCGAGCCGGGCGAGATCCCCGTCGCCGCGGGTGCGGTCATCGTCGATCCACAGCTCGAGCAGCTTGTGGTCGAGTTCGGGGTGAAATTGCAGACCCAGAGTGCGGCCGTGGATGAAAGCCTGTGTGGCGCGGCTATTCTGGGCGACCACGGTGGATCCGGGCGGCGCGGTGAAGCGGTCGAAATGCCACTGGAACCACGGCCCGGCGTCGGGCACCAACTCGGGGTCGCTGCTGTGCACCTGATGCCAGCCGATCTCGGGATCGGGGGAGCGCTGCACCGAACCGCCGAGCGCTGTCGCCACCAGCTGGCCGCCGAAGCACACTCCGAGCACACCGACACCGGACTCGGCAGCCCGTCGCACCACGTCGATCTCACCGGCCACCCACGGCAGCCGTTCGTCGTACACCGCCCACCGTGAGCCCAACGGCACGATCACGTCGTAGCGGGTGGGGTCGGGGAAGGTCACGTCGACGGTGGGGTCGCCGGCTCGCTCAGCCGGGACGACCTCGAATGTGTCGACGTCGAAACCGAGTTCGGTGAACGTCTCGCCGAGCAGCGCTTCGGGCGCGATCGGATCGTTGTAGATGAACAGGACCTGACGGGGCACCCGCATACGGTACGGCAGGTGTGCGGCTACACGCAGTCCGAGCCACCGTCGACGACCAGCACCGCGCCGTTGATGTAGCTGCTCTGCGCCGTGCACAGGAACGCGATGGCCGGGGCGACCTCGTCGACCCGACCCATCCGCCCGGCCGGGATGTGCGCGATCTCGGTCGCCAGGATCTCCGGGACGGCATGCATCGGCTCGGTCATCGCGGTCTCGATGGTGCCCGGCGCGATCGCGTTGACCCGGATGCCGTACTTGCTCCACTTGACCGCCAGGTTGCGGGTGATGTTGACGATCCCGGACTTGGCCGCGCCGTAACCGGGGACCATCGTGACCGCACGCAGTGCCGACATCGAGGCGAGGTTGACCACGCTCGCCCCTCCTGCCGCGGTCGACGCCGTGAGTGCGCGACGCAGCCCGACGGTGAGTCGGTAGGGCCCGGTGAGGTTCAGTGCGACGGAGGCGGCGAACCCGTCTGGGGCGGATTCGTCAAGGCCGCCGGGGAAGTTGGCGCCGGCGTTGTTCACCAGCACGTCGAGCGACGAGATACTCTCGGCCAGGCTGTCGACGGACGCGTTGTCGGTGAGCACAAGTTGCCGATAGGTCATCCCGGACAGGTCGGTGTCGTAGTCGCCGGCACCGGGCTTGGTGCCCGTCACGGTGACGGCGGCGCCGGCGTCACGCAGCAGTACGGCCACGGCGTGGCCGATGCCGCTGGTCGCTCCGGTGACCAGCGCCTGGGTTCCGGTGAAGTCAAAGCTCAGCTGGGCGGTCATGTGTACCTTTCGATCTGCTTGGTCAGCCACGCGCTTTCCCAGAAGTTGACGCTGTCGGCCAGCAGCCGCTCGTGGGCGTCCTTGAGCACCGCCCGCGCGGCGGCGTCATCTGGGGCGGTGTCGGTGACGACTTCGGCGAGGTGGATGGCCTCCAGCGGCCGGCCATCGGTGAGGTGGCGCCGGGCGCGCGCGGTCAGGGCCGCGGCGCCGGACAACTCCACGAGGTCTGCGCTCACGGCGTCGGCCCCGGTGGGGTACAGCTCGGTGGTCGACTGGTGATGGAACCACCCGGAGTAGTTCTCCCAGATCGCCCGCACATTCCAGGCCACCTTGCCGTAGCCCTGGCCGACCTCCAGGTGGGCGGGCAACGTGATCTCGCGCATCAGCGTCCGGACGTCTTTACCGGCGTTCATCCCGGCCACCGTCTCGTCGTGCAGGTAGTGCACGGCATCGCGCAGTCGGGTCAGCTCGGCGTCGATCAGGTCGGCCCCGCGGATGGGGTCGAAGTGTCCGGTGAGCAGCACGTCGGGCCGCAGTGACCGAACCCGCTCGATGGTGTCGATCACCGTGAGCGCATCCCGATAGCGGTCGCCGCGCATGGTGACCAGATTGGGGATGTGACCGAAAACGGGTCCGAAGGTGTTGCTGCACAGGCAGATCCGCTCATCAGGCAGCCAGATCACCATCGAGTCGGTGGTTTCCCCGCCCGGAGTGGCGATCAGCTCGAAACGGCGCTCTCCGACCGTCAGCGACAACCGGTCGTCGACAACGATGTCGGCTCGCCCGGCGCTCTGGGGCGGCAGCTTCTTGCCGAAGCGCTGCTGGATCTTGGCGATACCACCGGTTAGTCTGTCGGAGAACGCGAACGCACTGCGATTGGCCCGGTAGGGCAGCAGCCGCTCATTGTCGTCGCGCCATTGCTCCCAATTCGCCTGTGCCACCACCGTGGTGTCCGGATCGCACAGGGTGTCCAGGCCGCCGACGTGGTCGTAGTGGCCCTGGGTGATCAGGATGTAGCGCACCGGTGAGGAATCGACGGCGTCGAAGACCGCGCGGTGCACCGGGGCTTCGAATCCCATCCCGGTATTGACGAGCACGCGACCGTCGGAGGTGGTGAGCAGGTAGGCGTTGGTCAGCCCGGGCGAGCACCAGATCCCGGGAGCGACTTCCTCGGCGTGTTCGGCGGCGGCAGGAGCCATGGCGTCGGCGCCGGGCCGGTTGCGGTAGATGGGTTCCACTGCGTTCCTTCAGATCTCGGGGCGGACGTCGAAGCGGTCGAAGTAGAACCCGAACCGTGACCGCAATTCATCGGGCTCGACACAGAAGTGACGGCGCAGGTCGTAGGGGATGCGGCCCTTGGCGCCGCGGCGGTTGTCGTCGATGTAGGCCTGGAATCGCGTGGCCACCTTGGGCGGGATATCGATACCGGCCAGATCGTAGAACGAGGTGAGTACCGGCATCTCGTTGCCGTTCAGGTGATGGAAGCTGATGTCGACGCTGCGGTCGGCGGGCACCAGATCCCGGTCCCGCACGCAGGCGGTCAGCAGGCGGTGGATCCGGTCACTCCAGTAGTCGACCAACCAGTCCGGGTCGATGCTGGTGCGGCGCAACCGATCCGAGTACGCCATCATCGTGATCGCCGACTGGATCACCGCGACGGGATCGCGATGGGTGAAGGCGACGGTGGCATCGGGGAAGGTGGTCATCAGCGGAGTGAGCTGCTCGGCATGTTGCGGCGATTTCAGCACCCAGGTGCGCGGGCCGCGCAGGAAGGTCAGCGCCTGCAGGATCTTCTTCAGGTAACCGTAGTGACGGACGTGATCCAGGCCGAGGTAGAAGTCGCGCCAGCCCGGAACACGGGCATGCCATTCGAGAACGTAGCCGGCCATGTCGAGATCGAGTAGTTCCACTTCCTCCTCGATGGCCTCGGGGAATCGGTCGTGCATCGCCGCGACGTACGGGGTGCTGGCCATCAGTGCCTCGTGCTCGGCCTTGACGCGGGTGTAGCGGGGATCGACACCGAACACGTCGGGCCCCTGCCCGAGCGTAGGAATCGGGTCCTCGGCCTCCCAGTACGGCAGGGCACGCCGGCGCCGATCCTGGGCGATCAGGTTGACCAGATGAGTGGTGCCCGAGCGGGGCATGCCGACCACGATCAGTGGCCGCTCGATGTGGATGGATGCGATCTCCGGGTAGCGCTTGAGCAGGTCGGTCAGCGACAGCCGGTTGCGAACCTTGCGAATCACTCTGGCGCGCAGACTGCTTCGGATCAGCTGGCGTAGCCCGGTGTCGGACTCGATGGCCGCCACATGGGCGGCCAACCGGTCGGCGAAACCGTCGTCGTCGGCCAGGTCGAAGCTGCCGGCCTGCTGCACGGCTTCGGCGAGCATCTCGTCGATGTCGAAGGTGACGTGCTGCGACTCGGTGTAGTCGAGGATCTGGCGCTGGGTTTCGGTCAGCACGGGGTCGGTGAGATCGTCGAGGTTCAGTGTCTCCGTTGATGACCGCGTCGTCATGTCTTGTTCCTGTCGAATATTCGACGTACTGTTCGGAAATATGACGCTCAACGTAGACCTTGCCAAGACGACGGGTCAAGCGTCCCCGCCCACCCAGCGGGTGATCGCCGTGATGGAGATGCTCGGCGCCGATCCCGGCAGGCAGTTCACGCTCGCCGAGATCTCCCGCGGCCTCGGCATCAGTCGGGCCACCGGGCACGCGATCCTCGCCACGCTCGTCGCCCACGAGTGGGTCACCCGGGATCCGCTTTCGGCGCGATACGCCTGGGGACCGGCCATCGCCAGCCTCGCCAAGCCGGCCGACCTGTTCCGCGATGATCTGGCCGACCTGGCCGCGGCCACCGGCACCCAGGTGTACCTGGCCCGCAGGGACGCAGGCAGTCTGGTGATCATCGACATCGCCGGCGAGACGCTGGCGGCGCCACGGATCGGGCGGGGCACCAAGACTCCGTTCGTGGCGCCCTTCGGCCGTGATTATGTGGCCTGGTCGAGCCCGGAGGTCCAGCAGGCCTGGCTCGAGGCGATCGGCCAGCCCAGCGCCGCCCTTCGTGGCCGAATCTCGGCGGTGCTCAACGAAACTCGCAACCGGGGTTTCGTCGTGGAGCGGCTCACCCGGGAATACCTGCGGGTGTACTCCGCTCTGCAGGCCCTGTCCGATGACGGTGAGGTGGACGCGATCACCGCCCAGCTCGCGCGCGCCTTCGCAGATCTCAGCGTGATCGACGTGCTTCCCGATGAATTGGGCGCCGGCGCCACCCACAGCATCGCGACGGTGTCGGCGCCGATCATGACCGTCGACGGTGTGGTGACCATGTCGGTCACCGCCGCGCCGTTCGCCACGCTGGAGGCGTCGGCGATCACCGGCCTGGGAGATCGGGTGCGTGCCACCGCCGCCGCGATCGGGGAGCGGTTGAACCGCTACGGCGATCAGGCCTAGAACTCAGCCCCAGCCGTCGTCGCGCCAGCACACCCAGTCGATCTCGACGCATGCGCCCACGGCCAGACCTGTCGTGCCGACACAGGTTCGGCTCGGGAGCCGGTCGGGGAACCACCGGGCGTAGGCGGCGTTGAAGGCGGCGTAGTCGTCCCAGTCGAGCAGAAACGCCCGCACCGAGACCACGTCGGCCACGCCGCCGCCACACAGTTCGGTGACGCGCAGCAGGTTGGCCAGCACTTGATCGGTCTGGGCCGCGACATCCTCGCCGACCACCGCGCCGCTGGTGTCGGTCGGCATCTGGCCGGTGACGTAGAGGGTTTGGCCCGCGGCCGTCGCGTGGGCGAACGGCGCCACCGCTGGTGGTACACCGTCGGCCGGGGTGAACGCGAACTCCCGAATACCGGTCATGCGGCGGGATTCTGCCACCGCGGGAAGCATCGCTTGTCGATTCGGCCGTGCACGCCCTGACGCTGGTCGACCACCTGGGTCACGGTGAAGTCCACTGCCACCGACATGAACGAGTATGCGTCGGCCCGCGACAACCCGAAGTGACAACGCAGCAGCTGCAGAGTGCGCAGCGCCGCGCACCTCATCGCCGTGTCCAGGCTGTCCCCGAAGCCGTGCACCAGCAGCTCGGTGGCGGTTTCCAGGACCGGCACGGTGAATGGCAGATCACGGCGAATCGTCAAGCGCAGCAACCCGTTCAGTGATGACTCCAGCGCGGTACCGCTGACTTCACCATCGCCCTGCGAGACATGCGGGTCACCGACCGAGAGCAGCGCGCCGGGCACCTGAACGGGGTAATACATCCGGCCGCCCACCCCGATGCGCCAGTTGTCGACGTTGCCGCCGTGATCGCCCGGCGGCACCGAGGAGACGCGCACCGGATCGGCAGGCGCCACACCCATGGTGCCGAAGTGCGGCCGCAGCGGCACCACGACTCCCGGCAGCGCAGGCTCGCGGCTCCCGGGGTCGGGTGCCACGATCGTGCCCGGCTCGTTGGCCAACGGGGTCGCTGTCCAGTCGTAGCCGAACAGCGCCCGTCCCTGCAGCGCGTTGACATCGAGTTCGTAGATGGTGACCCGTTCGACGGGGATCTCGTCGTAGAGGTAGCCCCAGTGCCCGGCCAGGTTGGATCCGTACGGCAGGCGCGGGGTGGCCTCCAGGATGTCGACCTGCAGCACATCACCCGGTCGGGCGCCGCTGACCGCGATCGGCCCGGTGAGGATGTGCGGTCCCGGCCCACGGTCGTCGACTTCGGCGAACACCCGCGAAATACGCTCGTCCATCAGCAGATCCGGGGCGTCGCCGGCGTGATGGGTCAGCGTTTCGATCGTCACCAGGTCGCCGGATTCGACGGTCAGTGCCGGAGCCTGCCGTGGGTCGAAGAAGCCCCACTGCACCGATTGCGCGGTCGCCGGGAGGTGGTGCACTGCCATAAGCGACAGATCATGCCAGCAGCCCGGCCGGGGCGCGCGATGAAGAATCACACCGCGTGATAGCGACGCTCAGGGCGCCCTGCCCCGTACTGCAACCGCCACCGGTGGTCAGCAAGTGTTCGAGGCAGCGTCGCGCAACAAGTGCTGATGGAATGCCCGAAACCTTGCTCGCGGTCAGGGCCGGCGAATACCGAATAATGGATGTCATGGACATCACCGGATCGGTCTGGTTCATCACGTGCGCAGTCATCCTCGGGCTGTTCGTGTTCGACTTCTACGCCCACGTGCGGGTGCCGCACGAACCGACGTTCACAGAGTCGGCGATCTGGTCGTCGGTGTACATCGGCCTGGCGGTGGTGTTCGGGGTTGTCGTGTGGTGGCTGTGGGGTGGGACGTTCGCCGGCGAGTACTTTGCCGGGTACGTCACCGAGAAGGCCCTGTCCGTCGACAACCTGTTCGTCTTCACGGTGATCATGGGCACGTTCGCGGTGCCGCGGGCATTCCAGCAGAAACTGCTGCTGATCGGGATCGTGCTGGCGCTGGTGATGCGCGCCGGGTTCATCGCCGTGGGTGCTGCGGCCATCAGCACGTTCAGCTGGGTGTTCTACCTCTTCGGACTCTTCCTGGTGCTCACCGCGATCAAGCTCGCGAAGGAGGCCGGTCACGAGAAGGAGGTCGAGGAGAAGCGCGACAGCCGCATCATCGCGTTGGTGCGCCGCCTCGTCCCGACGACCGACACCTACGACGGCGACAAGTTCCTCACCAAGGTCGACGGTAGCCGCGTTGTCACGCCGATGTTGTTGGCGCTGATCGCAATCGGCTTCACCGACGTACTGTTCGCCCTCGACTCGATCCCGGCGATCTACGGGCTGACCGAACAGCCCTACATCGTGTTCACCGCCAACGCGTTCGCCTTGATGGGGCTGCGGCAGCTGTACTTCCTGATCGGTGGTCTGCTGGACCGCCTGGTGTACCTGTCTTACGGGCTGGCGCTGATCCTGGCGTTCATCGGTGTCAAGCTCGTGCTGCACGCCTTGCACGAGAACAGCCTTCCGTTCATCAACGGCGGCGACCATGTCACGGTCCCCGAGATCTCCACCGGCATGTCGATCGGCGTGATAGGGGTGGTACTGCTGGTGACGACGGTTGCGAGTCTGGTCAAGACGCGCGGGCGCGCGAGCACGCCTGATTCGGTCTAGGACTCGCTCACAGTCGGTTTCATCGCCACGCGTGCCACCCGGACCCCGTACGCGACCGCGCTCGCCCCGAACAGCGCTGCCGTGAGCAGAAGCCAGCGTCCCAGATAGGGAGCCTGGGTCAAGCCGGTGGCCGCATGAAAGTTCACGGCGCCCTGCTCGATGATGCCGGGCAGGAAGACGACAAGAGTCAACGTCGCACCCATCAGCGGCACCCGCACATAGTTGATCAGCGGGACGCTCGCCTTGGTGGTGATGGTGGCGGGTCGGTGATGGAGTGCGGCCACGAGAACGCGGTCGACAAGCGAATAGAGCGGAAACAAGACGAGATCATGGGCGACGATGGCGGCCGCGAACCACACTGCGATCGACTGCCACCACGTGCTGGGGTTCCATAGCCCGTCAGGGCCAAGGGTGACGAGAACATAAGTGAACAAGGCGAATCCGGCCGTCAACGTGAGCAGGTGCAGCGGATGCGAGCCATAGACGTCGCGGAACACCGAGGTGAACGAAGACACCTCACACCGCCCTGAAGTCGATGGACGTGACCCACTTGGTGCTGTGCACGCCGGGCAGTGCAGGAACGACGATGCGCGCCGGGTACCCGTGATCGGGGGACAGGTCGGCACCGTTGACTGTCAACGCCAACAACGAATCCCGGTCTGATACCTGATTTCCTTGGAGCGTCGCCTGGTTGAAGCCATATCGCTCGAGGGAGCGGACGTACGCCGAGACCGGATTGGGCACACCGGCCAACGCGGCCAGACTGCGCAGCGGTACCCCTGTCCAGTCCTGAGTGCTCGACCACCCCTCGACGCAGGCGATCGGCAGGGTGGCGGTGTGCTGCGTCATTGCCAGCAGCGCTGCACGATCGAGCACCACGGCACGCGATCCACCGGTCAAGGTAAGTCGCCAGGCGTCGCTCGTGGCACGGGGATCGATCTGAGAGGCGGCGAAGGTCTTGTTCACCTCGAAGTCGTTCGGCCCGTTGCCCAGGTCCCGGCCACGCGGCAGGAGAAGCGCCAGAGGGCGCGTGAATCCGCCGAGCGTCTGCCCGGCAGTGAGCACCGCGATGAACGCCGAACCCGCGCCGACGAGAAGCAGCGCGCCCCGACGGCTCACGGTGGCCGGTGCGGGATCAGCCGCGACCAGCCCGTCGGGGTCCGCTGGTTCCGCCCGAGTTTCGGCCACCGGGGTGGCCAGCACCTGCCGAAAAGGTAGTGACCGCAGCCCCGCTCGCATCTTCGGGATCTTGATGGTGACGTGAACGAGGAATCCCGCGATGAACACCCAGGCGCCGAAGTAGTGGGCGGTATAGAAGCTGAACCCGAAGATGTAGTCGTACTGGATGTTGAGGACGCCGGTCACGATTTCGAAGAGGATCCCGCCGACCAGCATGATCAGCGACAGACGTTCGATCAGCTGGGCCGGCGAGCGCGAGGGCGGCCAGGAGAAGAAGCGCGGGATCACCGACCACAACTTCGCCAGTACCACCGGGATCAGGATCAGGCCCAGACCCACATGCAGACCTTGCGTGAGCCGGTACAACCAGGACGGGTCTGTCGGCCAGTCGAATGTCGGTAGTTTCAGCAGCCCGACATCGACGGGTATCGCCTGTCCGAACTGGGGACCATACGCGATGTATGACAGCAGGCCGGTGATCACGACTATCGGCAGGGTGATCAGGAGAACCAAGCCGAAGACTGAGGTCAACCACGGGCCGCGTAGCGGGCTACGCCATCGGCGGAGATGGTGGACCCCAGGTGGCGGATGCTTGTCCACGTTGCGCCACAACACCTTTGGGAACCCGTAATCGTCTGTCGCAGCGGCCGGTTCTTCGCTGTCGTCGCCGTTCATGTCGACTAGTTGCCGATCGGACAGGAGAGGTCTACGTAGGCCACGCCGGGGTTGCCCGGATCCATGCGCATCGTCAGAGAGCCGTCAGCCATCATCATGACTACCAGTCCGTGTACGCCGTTGACGGTGCACCGCGACAGCGGCATGGTCGTCGATGGTCCGTTGAATTGCACCGTGTAGCCCTGGTCTTGCAGAGCTTTGACAACATCTGCCGCCGATCCGCTGTTGATCGGGACGGCCATCGCAATGCCTGCAGTGCACACACTGACGCCAACGGCGAGGCCGAGCGCGGCAGCGGGAAGGGCGATCTTCACTGGGGAACTCCTGCGGGTCGTGCGCCGCGTTGGGTGAGGCGCTGGATGGTACGACCCGGAGTGTTCAGCGGACGGGGATGCGTTACACCGATGCGCAGAGCCGGTCAGCGCCAGTCGCGGAACGCGTTGAGCAGCTTGGCCCGGAAGTCGTGGTCGATGTGTTCATGCCTGATGCGCCCCACCGTCGCTATCGTGACCCGGAATTGCTGCAGATAGTTCTCACACCCGTCGCAGTCCAGCAGGTGCTCGTCGAACCTTGCCCTGTCCGTCGAGTCAAGTGATCCGTCGAGGTAGGCGGTGACGAGTTCGACCAATTCGTTGCAGTCCATGCCCCGGGCGTTCATCGCACCTCCCGCACGTAGTCCTCGAGCGCCTGCCTGATCCCGGCGCGACCGCGATGCAGCAGTACGCGCTGGTTCGCCACACTGAGCCCCAGCAACTCGCACACCTCACCAGAGTCGAATCCCAGTAGGTCTCGCAAGGTGACGACCATACGTTGCCGCTCGGGGAGCTTGTCCAATTCGCGACGTGCGAGATCGAGGAACTCTGCTTCCAGCACCGTGTCTTCGGGAGTGTTGGGGAACGGGACAGGTGCCCGGTCGTCTTTCCAGTGTCCGGGCCACTCTCGGTCGCCTGCGGGACGGAATCTGTCCGGGTCGACTGTGCCTCCCGCCGCGGCCACCTCGGCCTCGGTGTCCCGTCGGTCTCGTACGCCGCGAGTCTTGGCGATGTTGATCATCACCGTGAAAAGCCAAGTGCGAAGCGATGATCGGCCTTCGAACTTCTCGATGCCTTTGACCAGCGCGATCCAGGTCTCCTGGACCACCTCTTCAGCCGATTCGTGAGTGCGGACGTAACCGCGAGCCACCCGCAGGAGAGCGGGCGTGTAGCGGTCGACCAGCCGGGCGAACGACGGCTCATCGCCGGCCCGCAGTGCTGCGACGAGTGCTGACTCGTCGTCTTCCGTCCCGGCCATCGAGACGGAATGTTATCCGCTCAGCGGTATTCCGGATTGGCGAAATCATAGCGGCACCCCGCGTCCCAGCCCGCCCGTACATTTCCGTGGGCCGGTATCCCCCCGGTATTGCGCAGCAGCTGGGCCAGGTGCATCAGATTCCAGGTCATGAAGGTGGTGTTGCGGTTGGTGAAGTCGTTCTGGGGGCCGCCCGAACCGGGATCGAGGTAGGACGGTCCGGGACCTGCTTCCCCGATCCATCCTGCGTCGGCCTGCGGCGCAATGGTGTATCCGATGTGCTGCAGGGTGTAGAGCACGTTCTGCGCACAGTGCTTCACCCCGTCCTCGTTGCCGGTGATCAGGCAGCCGCCGACGCGGCCGTAGTACAAGTACTGGCCGGCGTCGTTCAGCAGGTGTGACCCACCGTAGAGCCGCTCGTGCACCCGTTTCATCACAGAGCTGTTGTCGCCGAGCCAGATCGGTCCGGCCAGCACCAAAATGTCTGCGGCAAGGACCTTTTCAAACAGCTCCGGCCAGTCGTCAGTGGCCCACCCGTGTTCACGCATATCGGGCCAGACACCGGTGGCGATGTCATAGTCGACCGCACGCACCACGTCGACCGCCACCCCGTGTCGAGTCATGATCGAGGTGCTGATGTCGACCAAACCCGCAGTGTTGCTCGGCTCGGGTGAACGTTTCAGGGTGCAGTTGATGAACAACGCGCGCAGACCCGTGAAGTCGTAGCTCGGAGCATTCATATAGTCGTAGCTCGGAGCATTCATATAGATGTTCTCCCTTGGTCACTGCTGCCACCGCAGTGCTCTGGGCCGTCGACACCGTTACACGGCTCTCTCGAGCGGTTCCCGGACACATCGTGGCGGAGATGTATGGCCATGATGATCGTCAGCGCAGACAGGTCGACGACGCGACCGCTGACTTGAGCCGGGATACCTCGGTGATCGCGCCAACGGCTACGCGACGATGACGGTGCCGAGTGCCGACGGTGTTCAGATCGCCGTCCGGCTGAGGAGAGATGTGTCCGAGGGGGGACTTGAACCCCCACGCCCGTTAATAGGGCACTAGCACCTCAAGCTAGCGCGTCTGCCATTCCGCCACTCGGACCTACCCCTGAAGACCAGCCCAGGGGCGCTTAAGGCTAACGGATCAGACACCCCAGCCCCAAATGAGGGCCCCGCGGCCCCGCACCCTCGCCGAGGGTAACGCCACGGTGACGTTCGCCGCCGAATCGCGCCCCGGCGTCACTGTCGGGGCGTCAGCGGCTCACGCACTCGGCAGACGCCCGGCGATCTGGCCTGCGATCGCGCTGGCCGCCGCCGTCGGCCCGTCCAGGCTGCATGCCTCAACATCGACCGCAACATTGCTGTGCACCGTCAACGCTCGCTGGCAGGCCCACCGCTGGGGGCTCTCCTGTACCCGCGACACCGCGAGCACGTCGCGATCGGTGCTGGGCTGTCCCACCGACCACACCTGCGGAGGTCCGATGGGCTGGGCATAGTTCAGCTCCCGGTTCGAGCACTCCGCCCAGCCGCGCTGCGACGCGGCGAAGAAGTCCGACGCCGCCTGCGCACTGGGGAACGACACCACCGCCTGCACGGCGTAGTGCTCCCACGCAGGCGCCGTCGGCGCCTCGCGCAGCACCTGACCGTGCACGGCCGTCGAGCCGCTGCCCGAGTACACCCCCTGTTGGGCGGCACCGGCGATGGCCAGGCAGTTCACGTCGGCGAAGTGGGCGCTGTCGTTCCACGCTTTGCTCACGTCGGTGGTGACGACGACGTCGTCGCTGGCCAGTGCCGCGCCCACATCGGGTGCCGACAGCAGGAGCGCGGGCAGGGCGTCCGGGCTGGTCAGCTGCGCACGTTCGGCCGGCTGCGCGCTGCCCGCAGTTACAGCCGAGCAGCCGCTCACCGACAGGCACAGCAGCGCCGCAATCGCGGGCAGGCGGGGAGTCATCCGCTAAATCAAACCCTAAATCGGCGTGTTGCGCGAGTGGTTCTTGGGAAACATGTGGTAGAGGCCGACCTCCGCACCCCCGGGGGGCGGGCGCCAGTGGTAGGAAAGGGGACTGTGACACAAGCCGTCGACGAGGTCGTTGATCTCGTCAGTTCCCTGATCCGGTTCGACACCTCCAACACGGGCGATTTGGCGACCACCAAGGGTGAGGCGGAGTGTGCCCGGTGGGTTGCCGAGCAACTCAGCGCCGTCGGCTACACCTGCGAGTACGTCGAATCCGGCGCGCCGGGCCGCGGCAACGTGTTCGCCCGCCTGGCCGGCGCCGACAGCGGCCGCGGCGCATTACTGATCCACGGCCATCTCGACGTGGTGCCCGCCGAGCCCGCGGACTGGAGTGTGCACCCCTTTTCCGGCGCCGTTGCCGATGGTTACGTGTGGGGCCGCGGTGCGGTCGACATGAAAGACATGTGCGGCATGATGATCGCGGTCGCCAGGCACTTCAAACGAGCCGGCATCGTGCCACCCCGGGATCTGGTGTTCGCGTTCGTCGCCGACGAGGAGCACGGCGGCACCTACGGCGCACAGTGGTTGGTGAACAACCGGCCCGACCTGTTCGAGGGCATCACCGAGGCCATCGGGGAGGTGGGCGGGTTCTCGCTCACCGTTCCGCACAAAGACGGCGGGGAACGCCGGCTCTACCTCATCGAGACCGCGGAGAAGGGGCTGTCCTGGATGCGGCTCACCGCCCGCGGCCGTGCCGGGCACGGCTCGATGGTGCACGACGACAACGCCGTCACCGCGGTCGCCGAGGCGGTTGCCCGTCTCGGGCGGCACCAATTCCCACTGGTGCTCACCGATTCCGTGCAGCAATTCCTCACCGCGGTCGCCGAGGAGACCGGTTACAGCTTCGATCCGGAGTCTCCCGATCTCGACGGCACGATCGCCAAACTCGGCGGCATCTCGCGCATCGTCGGCGCGACCCTGCGTGACACCGCCAACCCCACCATGCTCAAGGCCGGGTACAAGGCCAACGTCATCCCGCAGACGGCCGAGGCGGTCATCGACTGCCGGGTGTTGCCCGGCCGCAAGGAAGCCTTCGAGCGGGAGATCGACGAGCTGATCGGCCCGGACGTCACCCGCGAGTGGGAGCGGGACCTGCCGTCCTACGAGACCACCTTCGACGGTGACCTGGTCGACGCGATGAACGACGCGCTGCTGGCCGTCGACCCGGAGGCCCGCACCGTGCCCTACATGCTCTCCGGCGGGACGGACGCGAAAGCCTTTGCCAGACTGGGTATTCGGTGCTTCGGCTTCATCCCCTTGCGGCTGCCGCCCGAGCTGGACTTCGCGGCGCTGTTCCACGGTGTCGACGAGCGGGTACCCGTGGATGCGCTGCACTTCGGCACCCAGGTGCTCGAACACTTTTTGAAGAACTGTTGACAACCGAAAGGAAGCCCGTCACATGGCATTTCCATACAACCCCTACGAATTCCTGCCCGCGCTGCCGGGTTTCACCCTCACCAGCACCGACTTCGCCGACGGTGAGCCGTGGAAGAACGCTCAGGTCAGCGGCATCATGGGCGCCGGTGGTGAGGATGTCTCGCCGCAACTGAGCTGGTCGGGTTTCCCGGAGGAGACGCGCAGCTTCGCCGTCACGGTCTACGACCCGGACGCTCCGACCGCCTCCGGCTTCTGGCACTGGGCGGTGGCCAACCTCCCGGCGACCGTCACCGACCTGCCGTCCGGCGTCGGTGACGGTTCGGTGCTGCCCGGTGACGCCCTCACACTCGTCAACGACGCCGGCATCCGCCGCTTCCTCGGCGCCGCCCCGCCGCAGGGGCACGGCTACCACCGCTACTACGTCGCCGTGCACGCGGTGAAGGTGGAGAAGCTCGAGCTCACCGAGGACGCCAGCCCGGCCTACCTCGGGTTCAACCTGTTCATGAATTCCATTGCGCGGGCAGTTATTCACGGCACGTACGAGCAGAACTGACCACGTTGGGTTGCATCGGCCGCCAACACGTCACCCGGATCGCAGCGGTCCTGGCGGCCATGCTGATGTCGGGCTGCAGTACATCTGTTGCGGGACTGCCGATGCCGTCGGGGCCACCCTTGGCGCAACCGGCGCCGGTTGCATGGTCGCCGTGTTCCGTCGTCGGTGGCGGTGACAGCTCCCAGGTGCCGGCGGGTGCCCAGTGCGGCGAGATCGAGGTACCCGTCGACTACTCCAAGTCCGGCGGTCCGGTCGCCCATCTGGCAGTGGTTCGCTTTCCGGCCACTGGTCAAAAGATCGGCTCCCTGGTCGTCAACCCCGGTGGTCCCGGGGAGTCGGGGGTCGACGCGGCAATGGATTTGGTGACATCGCTGCCACCGGAGATCCGCCGGCGATTCGACTTTGTGGGTTTCGACCCGCGCGGTGTCGGATCGTCGATTCCGGCGCTGTGGTGTAACTCCGATGCCGACAACGACGCCTACCGCGCCGACCCGCAGGTCGACTACAGCCCCTCGGGCGTCGCGCACATCGATGACGTCGACAAGCAGTACGCCCAGCGCTGCCTTGACAAGATGGGCAAGGACTTCCTGGCCAACGTCGGCACGGTCAACGTGGCCCGCGACCTCGACCGGCTGCGTGCTGCACTCGGTGACGACAAGCTCACCTATCTGGGCTACTCGTACGGAACCGAGATCGGTTCGGCCTACGCCGAGGCCTACCCGGACAAGGTTCGGGCGATGATCCTCGATGGAGCCGTCGACCCGAACGCCGACCCGATCCAGTCCAACCTGGACCAGGATGCCGCCTTCCAGAAGGCGTTCAACGACTATGCCGCCGACTGCGCCAAGAATCCCAAGTGCCCGTTGGGCACCGATCCGGCGAAGGCGGTCGAGGTCTATCACCATCTGGTGGATCCGTTGGTGGCCAAGCCCGTTCACACCGACGATCCTCGTGGGCTGGGTTACAGCGACGCGATCACCGCGACCATCATGGCGCTGTACTCGCCCGGTCTGTGGACGCACCTCACCGACGGGTTGACCGAGCTGTCCACGGGGACGGGTGACACCCTGCTGAATATGGCAGATGCGTACTGGAATCGTGATGGCCACGGCCACTACACCAACTCCAACGACGTTGAAAGAGCGGTCAATTGCGTCGACCAACCGCCGATCACCGACCGGGCGCGAGCGATCGACGAGGACCGGCGGTCGCGGCAGGTCGCGCCGTTCGACAGCTACGGGCAGTTCACCGGCGATGCGCCCCTTGATCCCTGCGCGTTCTGGCCGGTGCCGCCGACCAGCGGCCCGCACACGGTGAGCGCGCCGGGTCTGCCTCCGGTGCTGGTGGTCTCGACGACTCACGACCCGGCGACCCCCTATCAGGCAGGCGTCGAGCTCGCCAAGCAGATGGGCGGTGCCTTGTTGACCTTCAACGGCACGCAACACACGGTGGTGTTCCAGGGGAACACCTGCGTCGACACGTACGCGGCGACGTATCTGACCGATCTCACACTGCCGCCGAAAGGTGCTACATGCTGATCAAGCCGGCAATTCCGGCAGCGGTCGGCGCGGTTTTACTGGTTGCCGGATGTAGTTCTGGCACACCGGTTGCCCCAAGTGTGGCCCCGTCGTCTTCGGCGCCTTCGGCCACATCGGCTGCCGGGCCCTACAGCGCCTACACGCAGAGCTATACGGTTCCGTGGGTCGGGTCACCGGACTTCGCACACCTGACCAGCACGCTCAAAGTCGAGGCGTCGGTCAACGGTGGCGCGGTGTCGCCGTTCACGGTGGACACCGGGTCGGTGGGGGTGGTGGTGCCGGCCTCGGAGGTGCCGAATATTCCTGCCGACTCGCCGCCCGGCAGCCTCACCTACAGTTCGAGTGGGCTGGAGCTGACCGGAGTCTGGGTGACGGCGTCGGTGTCGTTCCCGCAGGCCGTCGACGCCACCGGTGCCGCCGCGGGAGCGCAAGCAGAAGTGCCGGTGCTTGCGGTGACCAGCTCGACATGCCGTGGCGGCGGGGTGAATTCGGGCCGTTGCACGGGGGCGATACCGCACATGCTCGGCGTCGGGTTCGGCCGGGGAAACACCGCCCGTGCCGCGCCGACCCACAATCCGTTCCTGAACCTCGCCGCGATGACGGCGGGGACGATGCGGCGCGGGTACCTGATCGGCCGGCCCGGCCTGTCGCTGGGCCTGACGGCCGCCAATGTCACCGGTGCCTGGACCATGCAGCAGCTGACCAGTGCCGGCACCCCGGCGGAGGGCCCGCACAACGACTGGCTGACCCCGACAGGCGGCTTCCAATCGGGCTCAGGGCCAATGCATTCCGGCAAGGTTCTGGTCGACACCGGTCTGCTGGACATGATCGTGGAGGCCGACGGTCTCCCGGCGAACGGCACCGTGGCCGCCGGCACCGCGATGACGATCACCGTGGGCGATCTGCGCTACAGCTTCGCCGTCGGCGACGGGGGACCGCAGACGCCGACCGAGGTGCACCGCGCGCCCGCCCGAAATGGAACATTCGTGAACACCGGGCTGCGGGCACTGGGCCGCTACGACCTGCTCTACGACGCGGACGGCGGATTCTCGGGGTTGCGCCCGGGGTGAGCCGACCCGACGGCCTCCGCCAGCGACGAGAAGCCGCCGGCGTGCAGACGGGCGGCGATGCCGTCGTGAATCTCCTTGGCCCACAAGCCGCCGCCGTAGATGAATCCAGTGTAGCCCTGCAGCAGGGACGCTCCGGACGTGATGCGCTCCCACGCGTCGTCGGCGGTCTCGATGCCGCCCACACTGATCAGCACCAGATCGCCGCCGACCCGGCTGTACAACCGCCGCAGGATCTCCAGGGACCGGCGCGCCACCGGCGGTCCGGAAATACCGCCCGGCCCCAGCGCGTCGACACCGGGGGTGCGCAGGCCGGCTCGCGAGACCGTGGTGTTGGTGGCCACGATCCCGGCCAGCCCCAGCCCGACGGCCAGGTCGGCGACGGCGTCGACGTCCTCGTCGGACAGGTCCGGCGCGATCTTGACCAGGACGGGGGCCGAGGTCTCAGCCAGCACGGCCGACAGGATCGGGCGCAGCGATTCGACGGCCTGCAGGTCGCGCAGTCCGGGTGTGTTGGGGGAGCTGACGTTGACCACCAGGTAGTCGGCCAGCGGGCCGAGTAGCCGTGCGCTGGCGCGGTAATCGTCGGCGGCCAGCTCGGCCGGAGTGACCTTCGACTTCCCGATGTTGACCCCGATCGGCGAGTCGGGCCGATATCGGGCCAACTGCAGCGCCAACTGCCCGGCGCCGTGGTTGTTGAAGCCCATCCGGTTGAGCAGGGCCCGGTCCTCGGGGAGGCGGAACAGCCGCGGCAACGGATTGCCCGGCTGCGCACTCGCGGTCACGGTGCCGACCTCCGCGTAGCCGAATCCCAGCGCGTCCCAGGTCTTCAGCCCGAGGCCGTCCTTGTCGAACCCGGCGGCCAAGCCCATCGGGCCGGGGAACCGCACCCCGAACACGGTGCTGGCCAGTGCCGGATCGCGGGGTGCGAGCCGGCGGCGTAACGGTCCGCGCGTGGCGTTGGTGGCCGTGACGGCTCGCAGGGAGCCGAACACGAACGTGTGGATGCGTTCGGCCGGCACCAGGAAGAATGCCCGCCGCAGCGCGTCGTACATCACAGCTCGGGCTGATCGGCGGTCTGGCCGTTGACTCGAGACTTCTTGCGTCGCAAGAGGATTCGACGGCTACCGTCGGTATAGAGGCGCACCCGGGTCAACTCCCACCCCCGGTACTCGGCTTCGATCGACAGTCGGGTCGAGGCGCTGACGCGGGTGACGTCGGGCGGCAACCGCAGAGGGATCCACTCGTAGTCGTCGGAGAGTTCGACTTCCCAACTCGCCGGCATCCGGCCGCGGTACGCCGCGCTCACCGGGCGCCCGCCGCATTGCGGATCACCTGCACACCCGCGCCGGCGGCCGACACCACATAGAGCGTGTCGGAATTGTCATCGAAAGCCAGCGAGTTCGGTTGCTGCACGGTCGGGTAACGCACTTTCTCCACAGGAATGCCAGTCGTCAAATCGTAACCAACAACCATGTTCGACGCGGTCTGCGAAACCCAGGCCAGGTGGCGTGACCCGGCCAGGCCGTACGGCGCATCCGGAACCGGGTAGGCCTGTCGCTCGATCAGCGGATCGACACCGAACACCAGCAGCTGGCCACCGCGGGTGTCGGTGACCAGGACTCGGCCCAGCGGGTCGGCCACCATCGTGGTGGCGCCCAGACCGGCGCGCAGGGCCTGCTGGGTGCGGCCGTCGGCGTTTAGTGAGGTCACCGAGGTCTGACCGCGGTCGAGAACCACGGCGTTGTTGCCTTCGGCGACCACGGCGTCCACCCGCGCGAAGATCTTCACCTTCTCGGCGACCGCGGTGTCCGATCCCAGGGTGTAGGCGGTGCCGTCGGCGCTGCCGAGCACCAGCCGACCGTCCGCGCGGCGGGCGATCGCGGTGAAGTCGGTGTCGGTCTCCTCGCTGATCGACACCGGACTGGCCGTGCCCGCGGCCAGGTCGACGGTGACATAGCCACCTCTGGTGGACAGGAAGGCCGAACCCTGGCCGTCGCCGGTGATCGCGGTGGCCGGACCGGGCAGGGTGAGCTCGCGGGGAACGCCGCTGGCGTTGAATATCGTCAGTGTCGCCGCGGACTGGGGGTCGGCACCCGGGGTCAAAACAGCCAGTGACCCGGTGCGTTCGTCGAAGACCGCGGCGTCGGGATTTCCGCCCAGCGGCAAGATCTGACCGGCGGGCCGGGTGGCCGGCGGCGGGGACACCGCGGGAGCGGCCGGCTCGATCGTCGGAGGCGGCGCTGCCAGCGGATTGCTCGAGCAACCGGCCATGACGGTGGCGCACGCCAATAAGATGACGGCTGACCTGCGCAAACCGGCGCGGTTTACGATTTTTGCCAACGGGTAGCCCCCGGTTGTGTTCACGATCGAGCGAACGAATCGCTCACTGTCGATCAGGAAGTCTAGGCGGGCGCAGGCAAGACAAAATCGTCAGATTGTCTTCTCATGTCCCGTAACTCGCGTTATGGTGACTTCATGACGCTGGCCGTGACTCGGGAGTCCGATGGGCGAGAGTTCGCTATCGAGGACATTTCTACTGGTGTGTTCGCCAGCGGTTTCGGCCATCTCGGGGACGGTCGCAGTTTCTCGTTCCAGGTCCATCGCGGGCAACTCCTTGTGGAGGTCTACCACCCCCGGTTGGCCGGTCCCGTGCCGCTGGAGGAGGACGTGGTCGCCACGGCGGCCCGCAGCCTCACCGACTTCGACGTCGACGACGAGCGCAGCCTGACCGCAGCCGTGCGGGACGCGGTCGCGCACGCTGTGCCGGTGGCCCGCCCTTCACGCTGAACCACCTGCTCTATCCAGTACGGTCGGCGACGTGAGCGTCGCGTCGATGTCGTGGTTGCAGGTCGTCGTCCTGTCGATCGTCCAGGGTCTGACCGAGTTCTTGCCGATCTCGTCGTCGAGCCACCTCGCGATCGTGTCGAGGGTTTTCTTCTCCGCCGACGCCGGTGCGTCGTTCACGGCGGTGTCCCAGCTGGGCACCGAAGCCGCCGTGGTCATCTACTTCGCCCGCGACATCTGGCGGATACTCAAGGCCTGGTTCAACGGCCTGTTCGTCAAGGCTCACCGGGACAACATCGATTACCGGATGGGCTGGTACGTCATCATCGGCACGCTGCCGATCGTGGTGATCGGCCTGGCGTTCAAGGAAGCGATCCGCGGTGATGTCCGCAACCTGTGGGTGATCGCCACCGCGATGCTGGTTTTCTCGGCCGTGATCGCCGCTGCGGAGTACCTCGGGAAGCAGACCCGCCATATGGAGCAACTGACCTGGAAGGACGGTCTGACAGTCGGCGTGGCGCAGTGCCTGGCGCTGGTACCGGGGGTGTCCCGGTCCGGTTCGACGATCAGCGCCGGCCTGTTCCTCGGGCTTGACCGTCCGCTCGCGGCGAGATTCGGCTTCCTGCTTGGTATTCCGGCGGTGTTGGCCTCGGGCATCTTCTCGCTTCCCGATGCCTTCCATCCGGTGACCGAAGGGATGAGTGCCTCCGGCCCGCAATTGCTGGTGTCGGTGGTCATCACCTTCGTCGTCGGCTACGTGGCGATCGCCTGGCTGCTGCGCTTCGTCGCCAATCACGCCATGTATTGGTTCGTGGGCTATCGGGTGGTGCTGGCACTCGTCGTGATGGCGCTGCTCGCGTCGGGTGTGGTGGCGGCCTCGTGACCGTCATCCTGCTGCGCCACGGCCGTTCGACGTCCAACACCGCGCACACGCTGGCCGGCCGGACCGAGGGGGTCGAACTCGACGACAAAGGGCGAGACCAGGCCGGC
This sequence comes from Mycolicibacterium aromaticivorans JS19b1 = JCM 16368, assembly GCF_000559085.1. Taxonomy (NCBI): domain Bacteria; kingdom Bacillati; phylum Actinomycetota; class Actinomycetes; order Mycobacteriales; family Mycobacteriaceae; genus Mycobacterium; species Mycolicibacterium aromaticivorans. Next base: position 4,826,721 of record NZ_JALN02000001.1, read on the forward strand.
GCTCTCGTCGACCGGGTCAAGGGCCTGCCGATCAAGGCGCTCGTGCGGTCCCCGCTGCTGCGCTGCCGCCTCACTCTGGAACCGCTCGCCGCCGAACTGGAGCTCGAGCCGGTGGTCGACGACCGGCTCGCCGAGGTGGACTACGGCCAGTGGACCGGCCGGGCGCTGAAGGATCTGGTGAAGGAGCCGCTGTGGGCGGTGGTTCAGCAGCAGCCGAGTGCGGCCGTCTTCCCCGATGGTGAGGGGCTGGCGCAGGTTCAGGCCCGCGCGGTGGCCGCGGTACGCGAGCACGACCGCCGCCTTGCTGACGAGCACGGTCACGACGTGCTGTGGATCGCCTGTACGCACGGCGATGTGATCAAGGCTGTCGTCGCGGACGCACTCGGTGCCCATCTGGACAGCTTCCAGCGGATCACCGCCGACCCGGCGTCGATGAGTGTCATCCGCTACACGCCGTTCCGCCCATTTGTCGTGCACGTCAACCACACCGGCGCCGAACTCGCGTCGGCGCTGAGCGCACCGCCGCCTGCTGAGGGCGACAAGGCCGCCGGGGACGCCGTCGTCGGTGGGACCACCGACTGAACCGGCTGCCGCCGATTACGGCTGGCTGCTTCCAGCCGGTATTTTGGACATAACATGGCCCGCGCAATTCACGTCTTCCGCACACCCGACCGTTTCGTCGCCGGGACCGTTGGGCAGCCCGGAAATCGCACCTTCTATCTCCAGGCCGTTCACGACACCCGGGTCATCTCCGTGATCCTGGAGAAACAACAGGTCGCGGTGTTGGCCGAACGTATCGGGGCGCTGCTGGTCGAGATCAACCGCCGGTTCGGCACCCCGCTGCCGCCGGAGAAGGACGTCGACGATCTCAGCCCCCTCGTCACGCCGGTCGACGCGGAGTTCCGGGTCGGCACGATGGGCCTTGGGTGGGACTCCGAGGCGCAGACCGTCGTCGTCGAACTTCTGGCCGTCAGCGACGTCGAATTCGACGCGTCAGTGGTGCTCGACGACGCCGAGGAGGGCCCGGACGCGGTCCGGGTTTTCCTCACGCCCGAGTCGGCCCGCCAGTTTGCCTCCCGCTCGACCCGGGTCATCTCGGCCGGACGTCCGCCCTGCCCATTGTGCGACGAGCCACTGGACCCGGACGGCCACATCTGCGTGCGCACCAACGGATATCGGCGCGGTGCGTTCGGCGAGACCGACGACGACTTCGACTCGTGACAGCCGCCGACGAGGCCTCGGCCCGCGACGCGCTGCGCTGCGGTGAGCTGACCATCCTCGGGCGGATCCGCTCGGCAAGTAATGCCACCTTCCTGTGCGAGGCGACCGGGCCCGCGCAGACCGACCATCCGGTGCACTGCGTCTACAAGCCGGTCGCCGGTGAGCAGCCCCTGTGGGATTTCCCCGACGGCACCCTGGCCGGCCGGGAAGTGGGCTCGTATCTCGTCTCCGCCGCACTCGGCTGGAACATCGTGCCGTACACCATCATTCGGGACGGACCAGCCGGTCCGGGAATGGTGCAGCTGTGGGTCGATCAGCCCGGCGACAGCGACGACGACGAATCCGAAGGACCCGACCTGGTCGACATCTGCCCGCCGGGATCCATTCCGCCGGGCTACCTTTCGGTGCTGCGCGCCTACGACTACGCGGGCAACGACGTCACGCTGGTGCATGCCGACGACACGCGGCTGCGGCGGATGGCGGTGTTCGACGTGATCGTCAACAACGCCGACCGCAAGGGCGGCCACATTCTGGCCGGCATCGACGGCCGGGTGTACGGCGTCGACCACGGGGTGTCGCTGCATGTCCAGGACAAGCTGCGTACCGTGCTCTGGGGCTGGGCCGGAAAGCCGATCGACGACGAGACGCTGGCGGCGATCGCCGGACTCGGGGAGCAGCTGGCCGGCCCGCTCAGCGACCAGCTGCGCGAACACATCACCCCGGCGGAGGTCGCGGCGTTGCGGCGGCGGGTCCGGATACTGGTCGCCGAGCCCGTGATGCCCGCACCCGATCGGCACCGGCCGATTCCCTGGCCGGCCTTCTGAGCCCAGGCCCGCGGGGCGACCGACGGGACCGATCATGATTCGGCGATACTGACTCGATGAGCATGACCGACGCGGCGCTGGCCGCCGACCTCGCCGAGGAGGCGGGCCGGCTGCTGCTGTCGGTGCGTGACGAGGTCGGTTTCGACTTCCCGCCCGCGCTCGGTGACGCCGGCGACGTGCGCGCCAACGCCCTGATTCTGCGCCGGCTGCGCGCCGAGCGCCCCGGTGACGCCGTGCTCTCCGAAGAGGCCTACGACGACCTCAAGCGGCTTCAGGCCGACCGGGTGTGGATCATCGACCCGCTCGACGGCACCCGCGAATTCTCCATGCCCCGCCGCACGGACTGGGCGGTGCACGTGGCCCTCTGGCAGCGCACCGGCGGACCGGACGGCACGATCACCGACGCCGCCGTCGCGCTGCCTGCGATGGGTGAGGTGTATCGCTCGGACACCGTGACCACCCCGCCGCCACCGCCGCCCGGCCCGATTCGGATCACCGCCAGCTCCAACCGCCCGCCCGCGGTGCTGTGGCGGCTGCGGGACCGCCTCGACATCGAGTTTCTGCGGATCGGATCGGCCGGCGCCAAGGCGATGGCGGTGGTGCGCGGAGACGCCGACGCCTACATCCATGCGGGCGGTCAGTGGGAGTGGGACTCGGCCGCACCCGCCGGGGTGGTGCAGGCTGCCGGTCTGCACGCCACCCGCATTGACGGGTCGCCGCTGCGCTACAACCGGCCGGACCCCTACCTGCCCGATCTGCTGATGTGCCGGGCCGAAGTCGCCGACCTGCTACTCGACGCCATGTGGCTCGCGAGTTAGGGAATCAAACATGCCGCCGCGTTGTCTGAAGTAACGCCAGACAGCCGGTCACCACACCACCTGAGAGCGCCGTGAACAGCGAACCCCCTAGAGTCGAGGCCATGCAGTCCTGGTCGGCCGTCGACATTCCACAGCTGCCCGGTCGTGGGCCGGCCCTGCGGTTGTACGACACGGCCGACGGCCAGGTCCGTCCGACATCGCCGGGGGAGACCGCGACGATGTACGTCTGTGGCATCACGCCCTACGACGCGACGCACCTGGGCCACGCCGCGACGTATCTGACGTTCGATCTGGTCTACCGGGTCTGGCTGGACGGCGGCCATCAGGTTCATTACGTGCAGAACATCACCGACGTCGACGACCCGCTCTTCGAACGGGCCAATCGCGACGGGGTGGACTGGCGGGAGCTGGGCGCGCGGGAGATTCAGTTGTTCCGGGAGGACATGGCCGCGTTGCGGGTACTGCCGCCGCGCGACTATGTCGCCGCCACCGACGCGATCGGCGAAGTGGTCGAGGTGGTGGAGAAGATGCTGGCGTCCGGGTCGGCGTATGCCGTCGATGACGACGAGTACCCGGATATCTATTACCGCGCGGATGCCACCACCCAGTTCGGTTATGAGTCGGGCTACGACCGCGACACGATGATGCGGCTGTTCGCCGAACGCGGCGGCGACCCGGATCGGGCGGGCAAGGCCGACCCGCTCGACGCACTGCTCTGGCGCGCCGCCCGCCCGGACGAGCCGAGCTGGCCTGCGCCGTTCGGTCCCGGCCGGCCGGGCTGGCACGTGGAATGTTCGGCGATTGCTCTGAGCCGCATCGGTTTTGGATTCGACGTGCAGGGTGGCGGCAGCGACTTGATATTCCCGCACCACGAGTTCTCCGCCGCGCACGGTGAATGTGTGGTCGGAGAGCGCCGGTTCGCACGGCACTACGTGCACGCGGGGATGATCGGCTGGGACGGGCACAAGATGTCCAAGAGCCGCGGCAATCTGGTGCTGGTGTCCCGGTTGCGCGAGCACGGTGTGGACCCGGCGGCCATCCGGTTGGGCCTGCTGGCGGGGCACTATCGCAGCGACAGGTCGTGGAGCGACGCGGTTCTCGACGATGCCAACGCCCGCCTCCACCGGTGGCGGTCAGCTGCGGCCCTGCCCGCCGGACCGGACGCCGCCGACGTCATCGGACGGCTGCGGCAGTACCTGGCTGACGACCTGGACACTCCCAAAGCCCTTGCCGCCATTGACGGTTGGGTCACCGACGCGCTGGAGTACGGTGGCCACGACGACAGCGCGCCGGCCGCGGTCGCTGCCGCGGTCGACGCGCTGCTGGGCGTGTCGCTCTAGTTCCTACAGGGCGACGGCGCCGTAGCTACCCACCTGCGAGCTGAGGAATCGCAGCTGATCGGTGGCCGACCCGAGGGTCTGGTCGATCGCGGTGAGGCGGGCGGCGTAGTGAGCCACCGGGTATTCGGCGGTCACGCCGATACCGCCATGCATCTGGATCGACTCCTGGGCGATGTGCTTGCCCGACCGTCCGATCTGCAGCTTGGCCCGGGCCGCGACCACCGGGTCCAGCCGGCCGTCGCTGATGCACATCGCCGCGTAGTAGTTCATGCTGCGGGCCAGCTCGAGCGACACGTACATGTCGGCAGCGCGCTGGGTGAGCGTCTGGAACGTCTTGAGCGGCACGCCGAACTGCTTGCGTGCGTTCAAGTACTCGGTGGTCATCCGCAGCGATTCATCCATGGCGCCGACGGCTTCGGCGCACAGGGCCGAGGAGTAGCGGATCAGCGTGTGGTGGATGCGTTCGCTGACATCACCGCCGTCGCCGAGCGGCTGCGCCGGGGCATCGGTGAAGTCGATCTCGGCACCGCGCTGGCCGTCGAAGGTCCGGTAGCCGCGGCGGGTGGTTGCCGCGGCGTCGACGAGGAACGCGCCGATGCCACCGTCGGGCAGGGTCGCGGTGACGACCAGCACGTCGGCGCTGTCGCCGGCCAGCACCGGGTTCTTGCGGCCGGTGATGGTCCAGGAGTCCCCGGTTTTGGTTGCGCGCGTCGACAATTGGTCGAGCCCGCGCAGGCCCTTCTCGGTGTGCGCCAACGCGAGCAGCCGCTCCCCGGCGGCGACCTCGTCGAGCTGGGCGCGCTGACAGTCGCTGCCGAGTTCGGCGATCAGGCCGCCCGGGATCAGCGCGGCCGCGGCGACCGGCTCGGGTGCCAGGCGGCGACCCAGCTCGGTCATCACGACGATGATCTCGATCTGTCCGGATTCTTCGGGCTCGAAACCCAGTCCGAGGATGCCGATCTCGGCCAACTGGCGCCACACGTCGCGGCTCCAGCCCAGCTCGGAGTCGACCGTCTTGTTGCGGGTCTCGATGTCGTAGGTGCGGGAGAACACCTCGCGCGCGGTGTCGCGGAGCAGTTCTTGTTCGTCGGTCAAATCAAAGTTCATGGCTGGCCGGCCCTCACAGTCCCAGGATCGTCGAGGAGATGATGGTGCGCTGGACCTCGTTGCTTCCGCCGTAGATCGAGGTCTTGCGGTAGTTCAGATATTTGGGCGCGGCGTGCTGCGCCCAGAGCGGGGATTCGATCTCGGCGCCGCCGTCGAACGGCAGCGCATCCGGTCCGGCGACCTCAACGGCCAACTCGGTGACGGCCTGCTGCAACTGGCTGCCGCGCAGCTTCAGGATCGACGACGCCGGGTTCGGCTTGCCCGTGCCCTCGTCGCCGCTGACCCGCAGCTGCGTGAGTTCCAGGGCCAGCAGTTCGTTTTCGATCTCGGCGACCTTGGCGGCGAAGAGTGGATCATCGAGCAGGCTCCCCGCGCCGACCTTGGTCTGAGCGGCGTTCTCCTTGACGTCGGCGAGCCACAGTTTGGTGGTGCCGATCCGGGCGATGCCGGTGCGCTCGTTGGACAGCAGGAACTTGGCGTAGCTCCAGCCCTGGTTCTCCTCGCCGACAAGCTGATTGGCGGGCACCCGGACGTCTTCGAAGAACACCTCGTTGACCTCGTAGCTGCCGTCGATCAGCTTGATCGGTCGCAGGGTGATGCCGGGGGTGTTCATCTCGACGAGGATGAAGGAGATGCCTGCCTGTTTCTTCGGGGCATCCGGGTTGGTGCGGGCCAGCACGAATATCCAGTCGGCGTACTGGCCGAGCGTCGTCCAGGTTTTCTGGCCGTTGATGACGTACTCGTCGCCGTCGCGCACCGCGACGGTCCGCAACCCGGCCAGGTCGGAGCCGGCTTCGGGTTCGGAAAAGCCTTGGCACCACCAGATGTCGAGGTTCGCCGTCGGCGGCAGGAAGCGTTCCTTGATCTCCTGCGAGCCGAAGTGCGCGATCACCGGTCCGACCATGCTGGCGTTGAAGGCCAGCGGCTCGGGGACGCACGCCATGCGCATCTCGTCGGCCCAGATCTGGCGCTGCAGCGGGGTCCAGTCCTTACCGCCCCACTCCACCGGCCAGTTGGGCACACCCAACCCGGCCTTGTTGAGGATCCGCTGCGTGGTGATCGCGTCATCGGGGAAGTTCAGGCTGTCCGTGCGCGCCCGTTCGCGGATGTCGGCGGGGACCTGGGTGGTGAAGAACTCGCGGAGTTCGTCGCGGAACTTTGCGTCCTCGTCACTGAGTGCCAGCTTCACGAGCGCAACCTCGATTCTTGTTACTCGGCAGTACCTATTGCTCGATCCATTGCACGGTAGCGCAGCCCTACCAACTGGTCGGCAGGACCACCCCTGACTGACACATTCTCGTCAGCGCCTGGTCACAGTATTCGAACAGGCGTGCGATCAGTTGAGTCTGTGGGTCTGGTCGCCGATCCCGGAGCTAGCCGCGGAAGCCCGGACCCCGCCGGCGCAGGTACCGCTCGAACTCGGCGGCCAGCGCGTCACCGTCGACCTTGGAGAGCGCCTCGTTGACGTCGACCTCGGCGTCGCCGCGCTGTTCCAGGGAGGCCACGTACTCGGCGATCTCCTCGTCCTCGGCGGTCATCTCGGTGACGGCCTGCTCCCACTCCTCGGCCTGCGCGGGCAGGTCGCCCAACGGCACCTCGATGTCGAGCACATCCTCGACGCGCCGTAGCAGTGCGACGGTGGCCTTCGGATTGGGCGGTTGCGACACGTAGTGCGGCACCGCGGCCCAGAACGTCACCGCCGGGATACCGGCCGCCACGCAGGCATCCTGGAACACGCCGGCGATGCCCGTCGGGCCCTCGTAGCGGGTTTCCTCGAGGCCGAAGAACTTCGCGGATTCGGGGGAGTAGGCCGCTCCCGAGACCGGCACGGGGCGGGTGTGCGGGGTGTCGGCCAGCAGCGCGCCGAGGATCACCACGGTGTCCACGTTCAGCTTGTCGGCGATCGCGAGCAGCTCGGCGCAGAACGTGCGCCACCGCATGTTGGGTTCCACCCCGTGCATCAGCACGATGTCGCGGTCCGAGCCCGGCGGGCGGCAGTGCGAGATCTGCATCGACGGCCACACCAGTTCGCGGGTCACACCGTCCACCTGCCGGATCACCGGACGGTTCACCTGGTAGTCGTAATACGCCTCGTCGTCGATCTCGACGATCGTGTCGGCCTCCCAGATCGCGTCCAGGTGCTCGAGCGCGTCGCTGGCGGCGTCGCCGGCGTCGTTCCAGCCCTCGAAAGCCGCGACGATGATCGTGTTCTGCAATTCGGGCAGATCCGGGCCTTTCGCGCCGCTGAAATTCGACGGGGTCACAACTTCAGCCTAAGGGTTGCTCGGCTTCGATGAGCCGTCTCGGACCGACTACCCTGGTGTTGTGGCGTGTGCTATTAGACGCATCATTCGGCACGTGGTTGCGAGCCCGGGCGTCCCCGGTGCGAAATACGTTCGGCTGCAATCTGGTTAACCCCACGGGTTAGGCGTCCAGAAGTCGATTGCGTGACGACGTAGACTTTTCACCGTCGAGAGGCGTTGCAACGGCTACCTGAGGGGCCCGAATCCCCGGATGGCCGCCACGCTCGGCAGAGTCAAGGACGCCTTCCGTCATGGAAGGAACGTACGTGACCGCTCCCGTGAGCTCTGAGTCGAACGGCTTCACGCCGAACATCCGCCCGGACTGCACTGACGCGTTGGCAGCTGCCATGCGCGAGCGGATTCTGGTGATCGACGGCGCAATGGGCACGGCGATTCAGCGCGACCGGCCGGACGAGGCCGGTTATCGCGGCGAGCGGTTCAAGGACTGGCCGAGCGACCTCATCGGCAACAACGACCTGCTCACCCTGACCCAGCCGCACATCATCGAGGGCATCCACCGCGAATACCTGGACGCGGGCGCCGACATCCTGGAGACCAACACGTTCAACGCGAACGCGGTCTCGCTCTCCGATTACGGCATGCAGGAGTTCGCCTACGAGCTCAACTATGCCGGCGCGGCGCTGGCCCGCACGGCCTGCGACGAGTTCAGCACGCCGGACAAGCCCCGCTACGTCGCGGGGGCACTGGGCCCGACGACCCGGACCGCGTCGATCTCCCCGGACGTCAACGACCCCGGCGCCCGCAACGTCTCCTACGACCAGCTGGTCGACGCCTACCTCACCGCCGCCAGGGGCCTCGTCGACGGCGGGGCCGACCTGCTCATCGTCGAAACGATCTTCGACACGCTGAACGCCAAGGCCGCGATCTTCGCCATCGAGACGCTGTTCGAGGAGCGCGGCCGCCGCTGGCCGGTGATCATCTCGGGCACCATCACCGACGCGTCCGGGCGGACGTTGTCCGGTCAGACCACCGAGGCGTTCTGGAACTCGATCCGGCACGCGAAGCCACTCGCGGTCGGCCTCAACTGCGCGCTGGGCGCACCCGAGATGAGGCCCTACCTCGCCGAGATGTCGCGGATCGCGGACACCTTCGTCTCCTGCTATCCGAATGCCGGTCTGCCCAACGCCTTCGGCGAGTACGACGAATCCCCGAAGCGCCAGGCCGGCTACGTCGCCGACTTTGCCGACGCCGGTCTGGTCAACATGGTCGGCGGCTGCTGCGGCACGACGCCGGCGCACATCGCCGAGATCGCCAAGGTCGTCGAGGGCAAGCCACCGCGCGAGGTGCCGGAGATCGAGATAGCCACCCGCCTGTCGGGCCTGGAGCCCCTCAACATCACCGAAGACTCGCTGTTCGTGAACATCGGTGAGCGCACCAACATCACCGGCTCCGCCCGGTTCCGCAACCTCATCAAGGCCGAGGACTACGACACCGCACTGTCGGTCGCCCTGCAGCAGGTCGAGGTCGGTGCACAGGTCATCGACATCAACATGGACGAGGGCATGATCGACGGCGTCGCCGCGATGGACCGGTTCACCAAGCTGATCGCGGCCGAGCCGGACATCAGCCGCGTCCCGGAGATGATCGACTCATCCAAGTGGGAGGTCATCGAGGCCGGTCTGAAGAACGTGCAGGGCAAGCCGATCGTCAACTCGATCTCCATGAAGGAGGGCGAGGAGAAGTTCATTCGCGAGGCGCGGCTGTGCCGCAAGTACGGTGCCGCCGTCGTCGTGATGGCCTTCGACGAGCAGGGGCAGGCCGACAACCTGGAGCGCCGTAAGGAAATCTGCGGGCGCGCGTACCGGATCCTGACCGACGAGGTCGGCTTCCCGGCCGAGGACATCATCTTCGACCCGAACTGCTTCGCGCTGGCGACCGGCATCGAGGAGCACGCGACCTACGGGATCGACTTCATCGAGGCGTGCGCTTGGATCAAGGAGAACCTGCCCGGGGTGCACATCTCCGGCGGCATCTCGAACGTCTCGTTCTCGTTCCGGGGCAACAACCCGGTTCGTGAGGCGATCCACGCGGTGTTCCTGTTCCACGCGATCAAGGCCGGCCTGGACATGGGCATCGTCAACGCCGGGGCGCTGGTGCCCTACGACTCGATCGACCCCGAGCTGCGCGACCGCATCGAGGACGTCGTCCTGAATCGGCGCGAGGATGCGGCCGAGCGCCTGCTGGAGATCGCCGAGCGGTTCAACAGCACGGACAAGGCCGAAGACCCCAAGGCGGCCGAGTGGCGATCTCTGCCGGTCCGCGAGCGGATCACGCACGCTTTGGTCAAGGGCATCGATGCCGACGTCGACGACGACACCGAGGAATTGCGCGCCGAGATCGCCGCCGCGGGCGGTCGGCCGATCGAGGTGATCGAGGGCCCGCTGATGGACGGCATGAACGTCGTCGGTGACCTGTTCGGCTCGGGCAAGATGTTCCTGCCCCAGGTGGTGAAGTCGGCCCGGGTAATGAAGAAGGCCGTGGCGTACCTGCTGCCGTTCATCGAGGCGGAGAAGGCCGAGAACGGCACGGCCGATTCGAAGGACACCAACGGCACGATCGTGATGGCGACCGTGAAGGGCGACGTCCACGACATCGGCAAAAACATTGTCGGAGTCGTGCTGCAGTGCAACAACTTCGAAGTCATCGACCTCGGTGTGATGGTGCCCGCCCAGAAGATCCTGGATGCGGCCAAAGAGCATGACGCCGACATCATCGGGCTGTCCGGCCTGATCACCCCGTCGTTGGACGAGATGTCCAACTTCGCCGTCGAGATGGAACGCGCCGGCTTGGATATTCCGCTGCTGATCGGTGGCGCGACGACCTCGCGGGCCCATACGGCCGTGAAGATCTCACCGCGCCGCAGCGGCCCGGTGGTGTGGGTGAAGGACGCGTCCCGCTCGGTGCCCGTCGCCGCCGCGCTGCTCGACGACAAGCAGCGGCCGGCTCTGCTGGAGGCCACCGAGAAGGACTACGCGTCGCTGCGGGAGCGGCACGCGCAGAAGAACGAGCGGCCGATGCTCACCCTGGAGAAGGCCCGCGCCAACCGCACGCCGATCGAGTGGGACGGCTACACACCGCCGGTGCCCGCCCAAGGCCTCGGCGTGCGGGAGTTTCTCGACTACGACCTCGCCGAGCTGCGCGAGTTCATCGACTGGCAGCCGTTTTTCAACGCCTGGGAGATGAAGGGCCGCTTCCCCGACATCCTGAACAACCCCGCCTCCGGCGAGGCGGCCCGCAAGCTGTACGACGACGCCCAGCGGATGCTCGACACCGCGATCAAGGAGAAGTGGCTGACCGCCAACGGGGTGATCGGCTTCTTCCCGGCGAACGCCGTCGGTGACGACATCGAGGTCTACACCGACGAGACGCGCACCGAGGTGCTGACCACATTGCACAACCTGCGCCAGCAGGGCGAGCACCGCGACGGCATCCCGAATCGGAGTCTCGGTGACTTCGTCGCGCCGAAAGACACCGGGCTGGCGGACTACGTCGGAGCTTTCGCCGTCACGTCAGGACTCGGCGGCGGCGAGAAGATCGCAGAGTTCAAGGCCGCGCTCGACGACTACAGTGCGATCCTGCTGGAGTCGATCGCCGACCGCCTGGCGGAGGCGTTCGCCGAACGCATGCATCAGCGGGTCCGCAAGGAGTTCTGGGGCTACCAGCCCGACGAGCAGCTCGACAACGACGCACTGATCGGCGAGAAGTACGTCGGAATCCGTCCCGCGCCCGGCTATCCAGCCTGCCCTGAGCACACCGAGAAGATGACGCTCTGGGAGCTGATGGACGTCAAGGAGCGCACCGGTATCGAGCTGACCGAGTCGATGGCGATGTGGCCCGGCGCCGCGGTCAGCGGCTGGTACTTCTCGCACCCGCAGTCGCAGTACTTCGTGGTCGGGCGGCTGGCCCAGGATCAGGTTGCCGACTACGCCAGGCGCAAGGGCTGGACCCTGGCCGAGGCCGAGCGCTGGCTGGCGCCGAATCTCGGCTACAACCCGGAGGACTAGGTCCTAGCGCCGGAAGTACAGGCTGCCCCGGAACTGAAGCAACACAGCGACGGTCGCGGTCCAGCCGGTCTGGTGGCTGGCCCCGAGGCCGCGGCCGGAGTCGCCGTCGAAGTACTCGTGGAACGGGATCAGGTCGCGCCAGTGCGGGTCGGTCTGGAAGTACTCGTTGGTCCCGAACACCGCGCGCCGGCCGTTCTCGTCACGGACCAGCAGTCCGGTGAGCTGGCGGGCCAACCGGTCGGCCACCACATGCAGGGTGACCTCGTCGGCCGACCCGGCGGGATCAGGAACGCGGTAGGTATCGCCGAGGAACCGGGCGTAGGAGTTCAGCGCTTGGACGATAAGGAAATTGGTCGGCAGCCAGACAGGGCCGCGCCAGTTCGAGTTCCCGCCGAACATCCGGCTGCGTGATTCGGCAGGCTGATAGTCCACAACGTAGTCGACGCCGTCGACGTGGTAGGTGTACGGGTGGTCCCGGTGGTACCGCGACAGTGACCGGATTCCGTTGGGGGACAGGAACTGCTCAGGGTCGAGGAGCCGTCGCAGGATATGGGTGAGCCGGTCCTCGTGGATGACGCCGATCATCAGATGCGTGCCGTCGCCGCCACTCATCACCAGCTTGACATCGTCGTCGGTGTGCTCGTAAGTCTTGGCCAGCGCTTCGAGGCAGTGCCGCAGGATCGAGGTGACCTCGGTCGCGCTGGTCGGGATGGCGATCGCCGCAAACAGTGGAACGATCGCCTGAATCGAGAACACCTCCAGCGATCTGCTTGTCCCGTCCGGCATTTCGATGACGTCGTGATAGAAGTTCGTGTCGTCGTTCCAGAAGCTGACCCGGTAGGTACCCTTCTCCAGCGAGTTGGCCACCAGCCACGCGTCCCACACCCACCGGCTGAACATGTCGGTATAGCTCGGATCTGTTTGGGACAGTTCGATCGCCATCTCCAACAGATGGAAGACCAGCGCCGCCATCCACGCGGTACCGTCGACCTGGGCGAGCTCGCCGCCGGTGGGAAGCGGCTCGTCGCGGTCGAACACCCCGATGTTGTCCATGCCGAGGAACCCACCGCCGAACACGCCGCGGTTGGTCTCGTCCTTCTGATTCAGCCACCACATCGCGTTGAGGGTGGCTGATCGGTACGCGGTGGCCAGGAAATCGAAATCGCCGACACCGCTGCGGAGCTGATCGAGTTGGTAGACCTGCCACGCCGCCCAGGCATGCACCGGGGGATTGGTGTCACCGAACTTCCATTCGTAGGCCGGGATCTGGCCGTGCGGATGTTGTGCGGTGGAGCCGTGCAGGACGAGTACCTGCGCCTTGGCGAACTCGGGATCGATGAGCGCCATGGCGACACAGTGAAAGGCCAAGTCCCAGGCGGCGAACCACGGGTACTCCCACGCATCGGGCATCAGGATGATAGCGCTGACTGCGAAGTGCTGCCAGTCGTGGTTGCGTGCGCTCCAGCGTTCGCGCGGCGGTGGCGGCTGCTCCGGGTCGCCCTTGAGCCAGCGCCGGACCGCGTAGTTGTAGAACTGTTTGCACCACAGCAGTCCGGCGAAGGCCTGCCGTTGGACCAGCCGTTCGTCGTCGCTCAGGTCCGGTGTCGCGATCGAGCGATAGAACTCGTCGGATTCGCGCTTGCGCTCCGCGAGCACCGCATCGGCGTACTCGGGCGGACGGACGGTATCCGAGCTCGCGAAACGCACCGTGACGGTCAAGCTTTCACCGGGCTGTACGGTGGACGAGACGATAGCGGCGAGCTTGCTGCCCGCGGCGGGGTCGACGGCGCCGGCGATGCCGTCGACCAGGTAGTCGTTGATGCCGTCTTTGGTGGTGGCCGAGGTGTTGGCCGAGGAGAACAGCAGCCGGTTGTTGGTCTCGTTCTCGCAGAAGACCAGTCGCGGAGTGTCTCCGCAGGAGCTGGTGACCGTATACCACCGCTGGCCGAGCTTGGGGTGCCAGGTGCGCGCCGCCCCCTCGCCGCAGGCGGTGATCCGCGGCCTGTCCTGGTCGGGATCCCAGGACCAGGTGTTGCGGTACCACAGCTGCGGCAGCACATGGATCGGCGCCGCGTCCGGTCCGCGGTTGGTCACCGTGATACGGCAGAAGACGTCCTCCGGCCCGTCCTTGGCGTAGGCCACCTCGACGTCGAAATAGCGTTGCTCCAGCCATTGTTGGCGCAACGCTTCGAACAGTTCGTACTCGTCGTCCGCGGGCCCGCGCTGCTGGTTCGTGCGCAGCAGGTCGTCGTAGGGGAATGCGGCCTGCGGGTATTTGTAGACCAGGGACGCATAGGCGTGGGTGGGCAGGTTGTCGGTGTAGAACCAGTAGTCCTTGACGTCCTCGCCGTGGTTGCCTTCCTCGTTGGCCACGCCGTAGGGCCGTTCCTTGAGGATGCGGTCGTGACCGTTCCAAAGAGCGACGCCCAGACAGATGGTCTGCTCGTCATCGCACCAGCCCGCCAGGCCGTCGTCGCTCCAGCGGTATGCCCTGCTGCGCGCGTGGTCGAAGGGAAAGTACGCCCAGGCGTCGCCATCGGCGCTGTAATCCTCTCGCACGCTGCCCCATGCGCGTTCGCTCAGGTAGGTTCCCCAGCGCCGCCAGGGTGCCACGCCGGTCGTGGCCTCGTCGAGACGGGTCTGTTCGGCCGTGCTCACTGGTGGTCAGGCAGCCAGGGCTGACGCCAGGCCGGGTATCCCGCTACCAGTTCGTCAGCTCCCTTCGGTCCCCACGAACCCGGTTGGTAGACCTCGACCGGCGGCGGTGAATCCAGCAGCGGCTCGACGACCCGCCAGGTTTCCTCAACACCGTCTTCCCTGATGAACTGGCTCGAGTCGCCGCGCATGGCGTCTCCGAGCAGTCGCTCGTAAGGTTCGGGGGCGGTGGCCATTTCGTCGGCGAACACCAGGCAGAGGTTGACGGCGCGGGTGGCGTCGGCGCCGGATTCCTTGGCTTGGAGCACGAGGTCGACGCCGGGGTTGGGATCGATCCGGAAGATCAGTTCGTTCTGCTCGTCGATCTCCGGCAGGAACGGCAGTGGAGGCGGTCGCTTGAAGATGACCCGAATCTCGGTTGCCCGCACCGGAAGAGCCTTGCCGGCGCGGATGAAGAACGGCACACCCGACCAGCGCCAGTTGTCGATGTACAACTTCAGCGCCGTGTAGGTCTCGGTCTGCGAGTCGGGCGCGACGCCGTCGATGTCCCGGTAGCCGGCGTACTGACCGCGCACGTAGTGCTTGGGGTCGGCGGGACGGATGGACTTGAACAGCTCGACCCGCTTGTCCCGGAATCCGTCTGGGCCGCCGCTCGATGGTTCGGAGGCGATCAGCCCGATCAGCTGCAGCAGATGGTTCTGTACGACGTCGCGCAATGCCCCGACCGGGTCGTAGAAGTGGCCGCGATCCTCAACGCCGAAGTTCTCGGCCATCGTGATCTGCACGGCCTCGATCCGGTCGCGGTTCCAGAGCGGCTCGATGATCGAGTTGGAGAACCGGATGTAGCGGATGTCCATCGCCGGTTCCTTGCCGAGGAAGTGGTCGATGCGGTAGATCTGCCACTCCTGTAGGTGCGCGCTCAACTGGTCGTTGAGGGCCTTCGCCGACGAAAGGTCGTGTCCGAACGGTTTTTCCACCACCACGCGGGCATTGCCGGTCAGGCCGGCGCCGGCGAGGCCGTCCACCACCCGCCCGAACAGTGACGGCGGGATCTCCAGATAGAACACCGGATAGGTGCGTCCTTTGATGGCGTCCGCCACCTTGGTGTAGGTCGCGGCGTCGGCGAAGTCGCCGGAGACCATCGACAACCGCGCCGCGAATCGGGCGAACACGTCGTCGTCGACCGGTTCGCCGGTGGCCTCGATCGCAGCCCGGGCGTGCTCCCGCAGGGTGTCGGCGGACCAGTCGTCCAGCGCCACCCCGACGATCGGGCACCCGAGCAGGCCGCGCCGCTCCAAGCGGTACAGCGACCGGAACGTCATCTTCCTGGCCAAGTCACCGGTGATGCCGAATATCACCAGAACATCTGCGGCGGATGCGCTTTGAGCGGCCATCACTTCTTCTCCGCGTGGCCGCCGAATTCGCTGCGCATCGCCGAGCAGATCTTGTCGGTGAAGTCGCCCAGCTGCCGGGACTGGAAGCGCTCGTAGAGGGCGGTGGTGATGACCGGGGCGGGGATACCTTCGTCCACTGCGGCGAGCACCGTCCAGCGTCCTTCGCCGGAATCCGATACCCGCCCGGAGAACTGGTCGAGGCCGGGCGAGGCGGCGAACGCGTCTGCGATCAGGTCCACCAGCCAGGATCCGACCACCGATCCGCGGCGCCAGACTTCGGCGACCTCGCCGACGTTGATGTCGTACTGATAGGCCCACGGGTCGCGCAGGGGAGTGGTCTCGGCGTCGACCACCCGATCGACCGTGCCTGCGTTGGCGTGCTTGATGATGCTCAGCCCCTCGGCAATCGCGGCCATCATGCCGTACTCGACACCGTTGTGAACCATCTTCACGAAGTGTCCGGCGCCGTTGGGGCCGCAGTGCAGGTACCCCTCGGGGGCGGTTCCGGTGGCATCCGCCGGCCGGCTCGGGGTGGGTTCGGCCGTACCGATCCCGGGCGCGATGGTCTTGAAAATCGGATCGAGCCGATCGACCACCTCGGTCTCTCCGCCGATCATCAGGCAGTAGCCGCGGTCGAGCCCCCAGACGCCTCCGCTGGTGCCGCAATCGACGTAATGCAGACCACTTTCGGCGAGCTTCTGCGCCCGGGTGATGTCGTCGCGGTAGTACGAGTTACCGCCGTCGATCACTGTGTCGCCGGACGACAGCAGCGGAACCAGAGCGTCGAGTGTCGAGTCGACGATCGCGGCGGGCAGCATCAGCCAGATCGCGCGCGGACCGTCGAGTTGTGTGACGAATTCTTCGAGGCTGGCCGCTGCGGTGGCGCCCTCGCCTTCCAGCTCGCTGACCGCGGCGGGGTTCACGTCATACACCACGCACGTGTGTCCACCGCGCATCAACCGGCGAACCAGGTTCGCGCCCATTCGTCCCAAACCAACCATGCCGAGTTGCATGACGCCCACCCTAGTGATCCGTCGCAGCAAACTCGCCGGATTCGAGGTCATGGCCTGGTACATGGCACAATCGTGGGCGTGCGAGCGGTGTTATGGGACATGGACGGCACTCTCGTCGACTCCGAAAAGCTCTGGGACGTCGCGATCAACGAGCTGTACACCCGCCACGGCCGGGTGTTGTCACCGGAGGTCCGCGACGCCACAGTGGGCGGCTCGGCCGACGGGGTGATCCGGATCGTGTTCGCCGACCTCGGTCTGGACCCGCACCCGGGGCACATGGCCGAGGTCGCGGACTGGATGCACGAGTACGTCGGAGAATTGTTTTCGACCGGCCTGCCGTGGTGTCCGGGCGCCCGGGAACTACTCGACGCGCTACGCGCCGCTGACGTGCCGATGGCGCTGGTGACCAACACTCGTCGGGGCCTGACCGAGAATGCGTTGAACAGCATTGGCAGGCATTATTTTTCGGCCACCGTATGCGGCGATGAGGTGCCCGAAGGCAAGCCCGCCCCGGACATTTACCTGCGCGCGGCCGAGCTCCTCGGGTTTGCCGCAGGTGAGTGTCTGGCGATCGAGGACTCGGTCACCGGCACCGCTGCCGCCGAAGACGCCGGCTGCCCGGTGCTTGTGGTGCCCAACGAGATCTACGTGCCGGCCGCCCCTGGCCGACAGCACGTTTCGTCGCTCGTCGGGTTGGGCATCCCGCAGCTGCGGCAGATCTACACGGACCTGCGGCTCGGGCTCGGCGAGCGCTCAGCGTGAACGGCTGACCGATATCGGCGTGGTGCGGCTGCGACTGTGCAATCGTGGTTGCCACCAGATTTCGCAGTGCTGCGGAAAGGACGCCTCATGGCTGGCCAAGGACCCACCAGCGATTCACCGACGGGACTCGAGGACGAGGACTTCTCCTCTGGCGGCACCGCGGTTCGGATAGCCTCGGTAGCCGCCTTGGGTGGTCTGCTCTTCGGCTACGACAGCGCGGTGATCAACGGTGCGGTTGACTCGATCCAGGAAGACTTCGGCATCGGTAACGCCGAACTCGGCTTCGCCGTCGCGTCGGCGTTGCTCGGCGCCGCGGCCGGCGCGATGTCCGCGGGCCGAATCGCAGACCGGATCGGCCGCATCTCCGTGATGAAGATCGCAGCGGTGTTCTTCCTCATCAGCGCCATCGGCACGGCGTTGGCGCCCAATGTGGCGACGGTGGTCATCTTCCGGATCGTCGGCGGCATCGGCGTCGGGATCGCCTCGGTGATCGCACCGGCGTATATCGCCGAGACCTCCCCACCGCGCATCCGGGGGCGGCTCGGCTCCCTTCAGCAGCTGGCCATCGTCTCCGGCATCTTCCTGTCTTTCGTCGTGAACTGGCTTCTCCAGCACGCCGCCGGTGGCCCCAACAAGGAACTGTGGCTACACCTCGACGCCTGGCGGTGGATGTTCCTGGCGATGGCGATTCCCGCGGTTCTGTACGGGACATTGGCGTTCACCATCCCGGAATCGCCGCGGTATCTGGTGGCCAGCCACAAGATACCGGAGGCCCGCCGGGTGTTGAGCATGCTGCTGGGTGAGAAGAACCTCGAGATCACCATCAGCCGCATCCGCGAGACATTGGAGCGGGAAGACAAGCCCTCCTGGCGGGATCTGCGCAAGCCGAGCGGCGGCCTCTACGGCATCGTCTGGGTTGGCTTGGGACTGTCGATCTTCCAACAGTTCGTCGGCATCAACGTGATCTTCTACTACTCGAATGTGCTGTGGCAGGCCGTCGGCTTCGACGCCGACCAATCGGCGATCTACACCGTGATCACGTCGGTGGTGAACGTCGCGACCACCCTGATCGCGATCGCTCTCATCGACAAGATCGGCCGGAAGCCATTGTTGTTGATCGGCTCGTCCGGCATGGCCGTCACCCTCATCACGATGGCCGTCATCTTCGCCAACGCGACTCTGGTCGACGGAAAGCCGAACCTGCCGGGCGCATCCGGAGTCATCGCGCTGATTGCCGCCAACCTTTTCGTGGTGGCGTTCGGCATGTCCTGGGGTCCGGTCGTCTGGGTCCTGCTCGGTGAGATGTTCCCCAATCGCATTCGTGCGGCCGCCCTGGGCCTGGCCGCGGCGGGACAGTGGGCGGCGAACTGGTTGATCACGGTGTCGTTCCCCGGCCTGCGTAACCATCTCGGCCTGGCATACGGGTTCTACGGCTTGTGCGCGGTGCTGTCGGGACTGTTCGTGTGGAAGTGGGTCATGGAGACCAAGGGCGTCTCGCTCGAGGACATGCACGCCGAAGTCCTGCACGAGGACAAGCCGGCCCGCTCCGGCTAGCCGAGGTCAGGGGACGTCGGTGTACACCCAGGTCGCCCCGGTGTTGGAAAAGGTGAACCCATTGCCGGTCTGTTCGCTCAGGCACGAAATGCCGGTCTGCTGCTGAATATTGCAGCGGAATCCGGCGGCAGCGAGAATGTTGTTGAACGGCAACGTCTTCGGCGCGCCCGACGGCTGTGTGAACTGGTCGGCTGGGATCGACGCGAACTGGGGATCGCCTTGCGTAGACACCGTGATCGAGTTGGGTGCGACGCTCTGCCCGCCGGTGTCGGTCACCGTATCCGGCGCGCCGGTCACGCCGATGCGCCCGGTCCCTGAGCTCGACTGGCACCCGGCCCAGGTACGGGGGACGATCACGCAACGCCAGCTGCCGCTCGGGCTGGTGAAGTAATAGCCCGAGTGGACGTCGTCGGTTCTGGTGTAGAAGTCGAATGCATTGACCAGTTTGTCATTGCTGGGTCGCGCTGAACTAGTGGCAGCGGGTGGCGGAGCCGTTTGCTCACCGGTCTCTTTGGTGGTGATGATCGGGTTCGAACAGCCGGCCAGGGCCACAATGACGGCGCCCAGGACGAACAGTGGCCGGGATCCTCGCACGAGATGCCAGCCTAGTGGCCGACCGGAAACCGCCGTGACGGCGGCTGCACGCGCATGGAACAATCGCAGGCCGTGAAGACCTTCGAGGAACTGTTCGCCGAACTGGGGGAGCGAGCCCGCACCCGACCGGCGGGCAGCGCCACCGTCGCCGCGCTGGACGGCGGTGTGCACGCCCTCGGCAAGAAGATCCTCGAAGAAGCCGGCGAGGTGTGGCTGGCCGCCGAGCACGAGTCCGACGAGGCGCTGGCCGAGGAGATCAGCCAGTTGTTCTACTGGGCGCAGGTCATGATGGTCGCCCGTGGCCTGACCCTCGACGACATCTACCGGAAGCTCTAGGTGGCTGCCATGTTGCGCGTTGCCGTCCCGAACAAGGGGGCGCTGTCCGAATCCGCCGCCGAGATCCTCTCGGAGGCCGGCTACCGGCGGCGCACCGATCCCAAAGACCTCACCGTCATCGACCCGGCCAACGGCGTCGAGTTCTTCTTCCTGCGGCCCAAGGACATCGCGATCTACGTCGGCTCCGGGCAGCTCGACTTCGGCATCACCGGCCGTGATCTGGCCGCCGAGTCCGATGCCCCGGTGACCGAGCGGCTGGCCCTGGGCTTCGGCTCGTCCAGCTTCCGGTACGCCGCACCGGCTGGACGGGAATGGACAGTCGCCGACCTGGCGGGCAAACGTATCGCCACCGCGTACCCGAACCTCGTCCGGAAAGACTTGGCGAGCAAGGGAATCGAGGCCACCGTCATCCGCCTCGACGGAGCGGTCGAGATCTCGATCCAGCTCGGCGTGGCCGACGCGATTGCCGACGTGGTGGGTTCGGGCCGAACGCTGCGGCTGCACGATCTGGTGGCTTTCGGTGCGACGCTGTGTGATTCGGAAGCAGTGCTGATCGAACGGGCCGGCAACGGCGACGATTCCAACCGGGCCGCGCGCGACCAATTGGCGGCCCGCGTCCAGGGCGTGGTGTTCGGCCAGCAGTACCTGATGCTCGACTACGACTGCCCGCGTTCGGTGCTCGAGCGCGCCACCGCGGTCACCCCCGGTCTGGAGTCACCCACGATCGCGCCGCTGGCCGACCCGGACTGGGTTGCGGTGCGCGCCCTGGTTCCGCGCCGCGATGTGAACGCGATCATGGATGAGCTTGCGGCCATCGGCGCCAAGGCTATTCTGGCCTCCGACATCAGGTTCTGCCGCTTCTGAGGTTGGCCCGCCCCTCGGGCGGCTCCGTGTTAGCGTCCCTTTAGTTGCCACCGGCCCGAAGGACCGTCATGACGCACGCTCTCGTACTGTTGCTGGCCCTGCTGATCGGTGTGATCGCCGGACTGCGCGCGCTGACCGCGCCCGCGGTCGTGGCGTGGGGCGCTTTCCTCGGGTGGATCGACGTCACCGACAAGTGGTCGGCGTGGGTGGGCAGCTGGATCACCGTGGCCGTGCTGACGGTCCTGTTGTTCGTCGAACTCGTCACCGATCAGCTGCCGAAGACGCCCAGTCGCAAGACCCCCGCGCAGTTCCTGACCCGCCTGCTCACCGGTGCGTTCGCCGGCGCGGTGATCGGCAGCGCGTTCTTCCACACGTTCAGTTCACTCGGCGCCGGCATCATCGGCGCGGTGCTCGGCACCCTCGGGGGCTACGAGGCCCGCTCGCGGCTGGTGGCGGCCAATGGGGGCCGTGATCTGCCGGTGGCTATCGGCGAGGACGTGATCGCGGTGGGCGGCGGCTTCCTGGTCGCTTACCTGGTCAGTCTGCTGTGACTCACGTTGACGCGATCGTCGTCGGTGCAGGGCAGGCGGGCCCACCGCTGGCCGGCCGCCTGACCGCCGCGGGCCAGACCGTCGCCGTCATCGAACGCAAGCTTGTGGGTGGAACCTGCGTCAACTCCGGCTGCATCCCCACCAAGACGCTGGTGGCCAGCGCGCACACCGCCCACACTGCCCGGCGCGGTGCCGACTACGGAGTGTCGACCGGCGAGGTGTCGGTCGACATGGCAAAGGTCAAGGCGCGCAAGGACGGAATCGTGCTGGGCGACCGCAGCGGAGTCGAGTCGTGGATCGAGGGGATGCCCGGCGCCGCTCTGATCCGCGGCCACGCGCGGTTCGAGGATCCGCACGCCATTCGCGTCAATGACGAGGTTCTGACCGCCGACCGGATCTTCCTCAACGTCGGCGGCCGCGCGGTGGTGCCCGACCTGCCCGGTCTGTCCGACATCGACTACCTCACCAATGTCGGCATCCTCGAACTCGACACTGTGCCTGCGCATCTGGTGATCATCGGGGGTAGTTATATCGGCCTGGAGTTCGCTCAGATGTACCGCCGGTTCGGGGCGCAGGTCACCGTGCTCGAGCGCGGTCCGCGCCTCACCCCACGCGAAGACGAACACGTTTCCGCCGCCATCCAGGACATCCTGACGGCCGAGGGCATCACCATCGTCACCGGCGCATCCGGTTTGCGATTCACCAAGCGCAACAACGGTTTCGAGGTGATTCCGTACGACGGGGCGGTGCCCATCGCCGGTTCACACCTGCTCGTGGCCGTGGGCCGCAGGCCCAACACCGACGACCTGGGCCTCGACCGCGCCGGTGTCGAGGTCGACAGCCGCGGCTACATCGTCGTCGACGACCAACTTCGCACCAGCGCCGAGCACATCTGGGCGATGGGGGACTGTAACGGCAAGGGCGCCTTCACCCACACCTCCTACAACGACTTCGAGATCGTCGCGGCCAATCTGCTCGACGATGATCCGCGCCGAGTCAGCGACCGGGTACCGACCTACGCTCTCTACATCGACCCGCCGCTCGGCCGGGCCGGCCTGACCGTCGACCAGGTCCGTAAGTCCGGCCGTCGGGCCCTGATCGGCAAGCGTCCGATGACCAGGGTCGGCAGGGCGGTGGAAAAGGGCGAGACGCAAGGCTTCATGCAGGTCGTCGTCGACGCCGACACCGAGGAGATCCTCGGCGCGGCGATCCTCGGGGTCGGCGGCGACGAGGTCATCCAC
Organism: Mycolicibacterium aromaticivorans JS19b1 = JCM 16368; assembly: GCF_000559085.1. Lineage (NCBI taxonomy): Bacteria > Bacillati > Actinomycetota > Actinomycetes > Mycobacteriales > Mycobacteriaceae > Mycobacterium > Mycolicibacterium aromaticivorans. Next base: position 4,849,323 of record NZ_JALN02000001.1, read on the forward strand.
TCGATCCTGGACATCATGTCCGCCAAGAAGCCCTACACCGCGATAGCGCGCACCATGCACATCCACCCGACCGTCAGCGAACTGGTGCCGACCATGCTGCAGGAGTTGGAACCGCTGGTGTAGCGGCCGCCTACTAGCGCGTTCTCCTCACCGGCGCGCTGACCTCCTCGACGAGCATGGTCGCCCCAGCAATCGAGGCGATGAGGCACGCAGATGGCCACCGTGTGGCCCCTTCTGGGTTGGGCCCGGCTCTGGCATGCTGTGGGGCATGACTGAGCCGCAGTTCGGAGGCACCGAGGGCGCACCGCCGCCCAACTACCAGGTTCCGCCCAACTACCAGGCACCGCCGAATTACCCGATGCCGCCGCAGTATCCGGGCCCGGGTGGCTACGTCGACCCCTCGGCCCCGTTCGGCCGTCATCCGGTCACCGGCGAGCCGCTGTCGGACAAATCCAAGATCGTCGCCGGGCTGCTGCAGCTGCTCGGATTGTTCGGCCTGGTGGGGATCGGCCGCATCTACCTGGGCTACACCGGCCTGGGCATCGCCCAGCTGCTGGTCGGGCTCGTCACCTGCGGCCTCGGCGCCGTCATCTGGGGGATCATCGACGGCGTCATGATCCTCACCGACAAGGTGCGCGACCCGCAGGGGCGACCCCTGCGTGATGGGTAGCGTCGACCAGCCACGGACAACCCGGCTCTACGCCGGGCTGGCTACTGGTGCGCTGGGGATCGGTGCGTTCACCTATGTCGGCATCGTCGACCCGCACCGGCCCGGCTCACTGTTTCCGCCGTGCCCGTTCCGGTTGCTCACCGGCTGGAACTGCCCGGCGTGCGGTGGCCTGCGAATGACCCACGACCTGCTGCACGGCGACGTCGCGGCCGCTGTCGTCGACAACGGGTTCCTGCTCGTCGGTTTGCCCCTGCTGGCCCTGTGGGCGGTCTGGCGGATCCGGCGAGGGGAGCGGGCGTTTCCGCTATGGGTGATCAGCGTGATCGCCGTCGCGGCGATCGGCTGGACAGTCATCCGGAACCTGCCGGGCTTCCCGCTGGTGCCCACATTAATTGGGCAGTGATGCCCACCCCGCGCTGATACACTCTCAACTGAAAATCATCGGGCCGGTGCAGTCCCAGACATCACACGTCAGACTGCGGTAAAGGCCAATCACCACGCGCATCGCGCACACCAGCTTTCCGCCGCATGACCGACCGCGGAGGAGCGTGGAATGCTGTTCTCGGCACTTCCCGAAGCGCAGGGTCTCTACGACCCCAGGCACGAGTCCGACTCGTGCGGTGTGGCGATGGTGGCCGACATCCAGGGCCGACGGTCACACCAGATCGTCGCCGACGGACTGACGGCACTCGAACACCTCGAACACCGCGGTGCCGCCGGCGCTGAACCCAACAGCGGTGACGGCGCCGGCATCCTCCTGCAATTGCCGGTCGAATTGCTTTCCGCTGTGGCGGAATTCGATCTTCCGGAACCAACGCGCAACGGCTGCAACACCTTTGCCGCCGGCATCTGCTTCCTGCCGATGGACCCGTTCGCTCGACAAGCCGCTGTCGACCGGGTCGAGGCAATCGCCGAGGAGGAGGGCCTGGACGTCCTCGGGTGGCGGGCCGTGCCGGTCGACCCTGACGGCGCCGAAGTCGGCGCCACCGCGCTGGGTTGCATGCCGCACATGTCGATGTTGTTCGTGGCAGCTCCCGAACGAAACGGCCACCGTCTCGGCGGGATCGATCTCGACCGCCTGGTCTACCCGCTGCGCAAGCGCGCCGAGCAAGGCCCCGACAGCGTCTACTTCCCGTCGCTGTCCAGTCGCACCATCGCCTACAAGGGCATGCTCACCACAATGCAGCTGCCGCAATACTTTCCCGATCTGCGCGACCAACGGTGCCGCAGCGCGATCGCGATCGTGCACAGCCGCTTCTCCACCAACACCTTTCCGTCCTGGCCGTTGGCGCACCCCTTCCGGTTCGTGGCGCACAACGGCGAAATCAACACGGTGCGGGGTAACCGCAATCGGATGCACGCGCGAGAAGCCATGCTCGCCAGCACCATGATTCCCGGTGACCTGAGCCGGCTTTCGCCGATCTGCACGCCCGATGCGTCGGACTCCGCGTCCTTCGACCAGGTGCTCGAGCTGCTGCACCTCGGCGGCCGCAGTCTGCCGCACGCCGTGATGATGATGATCCCGGAGGCGTGGGAGAACAACGCAACTCTTGCCCCGGCCCGCCGGGCGTTCTGTCAGTACCACGCCTCATTGATGGAGCCGTGGGACGGACCAGCCTGTGTGACGTTCACCGACGGCACCGTGGTGGGAGCTGTCCTGGACCGCAACGGCTTACGGCCCGGCCGGTGGTGGCGCACCATCGACGACCGGGTGATCCTGGCCAGTGAGAGCGGTGTGCTGGACATTCCGCCGGGCGAAGTGGTGGCCAAGGGTCGGTTGGAGCCCGGCAAGATGTTCCTGATCGACACCGCCGCCGGGCGGATCGTCAGCGACGACGAGATCAAGGGTCAGCTCGCCGCCGAAGCGCCGTACGCCGAATGGCTGCACGCCGGTCTGCTCGATCTGGCGACTCTGCCGGCAAGGACCCGGGTCTCACCGAACCACGAATCGGTGGTGCGTCGCCAGGTCGCGTTCGGCTATACCGAAGAAGACCTGCGGATCATGCTCACCCCGATGGCGGCCTCCGGGCAGGAGCCGCTGGGGTCGATGGGCACCGACACCCCGGTGGCTGTTCTGTCCCAGCGCCCCAAGCTGATCTACGACTACTTCGTCGAACTGTTCGCCCAGGTGACGAACCCGCCGCTGGACGCCATTCGCGAGGAGATCGTCACCTCGATGGCCCGCGTCATGGGCCCCGAACAGAACCTGCTCGAGCCGACGGCCGCATCCTGCCGCCAGATCCTGCTGCACTGGCCGGTTCTGGACAACGACGAGCTGAACCGGATCGTCCACATCAACGACGACGGCGAGCAGCCCGGCCTGAAGTCAGCCGTCCTCAAGGCGCTCTACGATGTCGAACGCGGCGGGGAAGGCCTGGCCGAAGCCATCGAGGAGTTGCGCCACCGGGCGTCCGACGCGATCGCCAAAGGCGCACGCACCCTGGTCATCTCCGACCGCGACTCCGACCACACCCGCGCGCCGATCCCGTCGCTGCTGGCCGTCGCCGCGGTGCACCACCACCTGGTCCGGACCAAACAGCGCACCATGGTGGCGCTGGTGGTGGAAAGCGGTGACGCCCGCGAGGTCCACCACATCGCGCTTCTGATCGGATACGGCGCGGCCGCAGTCAACCCGTATCTGGCGTTCGAGTCGATCGAGGACCTGATCCGCGAGGGCGAACTCACCGGCATCGACTCGGGCACCGCCGTGCGCAACTATCTCAAGGCACTCGGCAAGGGCGTCATGAAGGTGATGAGCAAGATGGGCATCTCGACCGTCGGCTCATACACGGCTGCACAGGCTTTCGAGGCCATCGGGCTGTCCAAGGATGTCGTCGACGAATACCTCACGGGCACGGTCAGCCAACTCGGCGGTGTCGGACTCGACGTGCTGGCCGACGAGGTCAAGCTACGGCACCGCCGTGCCTACCCGGAGAACCCCACCGAGCGGGTGCATCGCCGCCTCGAGGTCGGCGGAGAATACCAATTCCGCCGCGAAGGCGAGCTCCACCTGTTCACCCCGGAAACGGTCTTCTTGCTTCAGCATTCGACCCGGACCAAGCAGGGCGAGGTGTTCGCCAAGTACTCCGCGGAGGTCAACCGGCTCTCCCGCGAGGGCGGTACGCTGCGCGGCCTGTTCGGCTTCAACAAGGGTCTGCGGCCACCGGTTCCGCTGCACGAGGTGGAGTCCGTCGAAGCCATCTGCAGCCGCTTCAACACCGGAGCGATGAGTTACGGCTCGATCTCGCAGGAAGCGCACGAGACCATGGCGATCGCCATGAACAACCTCGGCGGGCGTTCCAACAGCGGTGAAGGCGGCGAAGACGAAGACCGGCTCTACGACCCGCGCCGGCGTAGTGCCGTCAAACAGGTGGCGTCTGGTCGGTTCGGTGTCACCAGTGACTATTTGGTCAACGCCACCGATATCCAGATCAAGATGGCCCAGGGTGCAAAGCCCGGTGAGGGTGGGCAACTGCCCGGCTTCAAGGTGTATCCGAACATCGCGAAGACCCGACACTCCACACCCGGCGTGGGCTTGATCTCGCCGCCACCGCACCATGACATCTACTCCATCGAGGACCTGGCGCAACTGATTCACGACCTCAAGAACGCCAACTCGCAGGCCCGGATCCACGTCAAACTGGTGAGCTCGGTCGGTGTCGGCACGGTGGCGGCCGGGGTGTCCAAGGCGCACGCGGATGTCGTGCTGATCTCCGGATACGACGGTGGCACCGGCGCGGCGCCGCTGACCAGCCTCAAGCATGCCGGGGCGCCGTGGGAGATCGGCCTCGCCGACACCCAGCAGACGTTGGTGCTCAACGGACTTCGCGATCGCATCACCGTGCAGTGTGACGGCGGTCTGCGCACCGCCCGCGACGTGATGGTCGCCGCCCTGCTCGGCGCGGAGGAATTCGGTTTCTCCACCGCGCCGTTGGTGGTGGCCGGGTGCATCATGATGCGGGTCTGCCACCTCGACACCTGCCCGGTGGGGGTGGCCACCCAAAACCCGGAACTGCGAGCACGTTTCAACGGCAAGCCGGAGTTCGTCGAGAACTTCTTCCGGTTCATCGCCGAAGACGTCCGGGTGATGCTGGCCGAGCTGGGCTTCCGCAGCATCGACGAGGCCGTCGGCCACGCGGAGGTGCTCGACACCGACAACGGGGTGGCGCACTGGAAAACCAAGGGCCTGGACCTGAGCCCGATCTTCGCGGTGCCCACCGCCGCGCACGGCGGTGCGTTGCCGCAGCGCCGGCGGCTGCGGGATCAGGAACACGGCCTCGAGCACGCTCTGGACCAGACGCTGGTTGCGCTGGCCGAAGGTGCGCTCGAGGACGCCCACCCGGTTCGGCTGGAACTGCCGGTCCGCAACGTCAACCGCACCGTCGGCACTCTGCTGGGTTCGGAGGTCACCCGCCGCTACGGCGCCCAGGGCCTGCCGGATGACACCATCCACATCACGCTCACCGGCTCGGCAGGCCAGTCCATCGGCGCATTCCTGCCGCCCGGCATCACCCTCGACCTGATCGGTGACGCCAACGACTATGTGGGCAAAGGCCTTTCCGGTGGGCGGGTGATCGTCCGGCCGCCCGACGATGTCCTGTTCCTGCCGGAGGACAACGTGATCGCCGGCAACACCCTGCTGTACGGGGCTACCTCCGGCGAGGTGTATCTGTGCGGCCGGGTCGGGGAGCGGTTCGCCGCTCGCAACTCCGGTGCGCTCGCCGTGACCGAAGGCGTCGGCGACCACGCCTGCGAGTACATGACCGGCGGGCGCATCGTCGTGCTGGGCCGCACCGGACGCAACATGGCGGCCGGAATGTCCGGCGGCATCGCCTACGTGCTGGGTCTCGACCCGGCCATGGTCAACACGGCGATGGTCGAGCTGCACGCCCCGGACCCCGACGACCTGGAATGGCTGCACGACGTCGTGGCTCGCCATGCCCGGTGCACCGGCAGCACGCTGGCTCGCTCGGTGCTCTCGGACTGGCCAAGGCGAAGCGCGCAATTCACCAAGATCATGCCCACCGACTACCGGAAGGTGCTCGAGGCCACCCGGATGGCCAAGGCGGAGGGGCGTGACGTGGACACGGCGATCATGGAGGCGACACGTGGCTGATCCCACCGGGTTTCTGAAAGTGCCGAAGATCGAGGCCGCCAAGCGGGCCGTCGACGAGCGGATCGGCGACTGGCGCGAGGTGTATGAACGTCAGAATCCCCAGGAGCGCGCGGGCGAGGTGGCCCAGCAGGCCCGCCGCTGTATGGACTGCGGAATTCCGTTCTGCCACTCCGGAACTGCGGGGTGCCCGCTGGGCAACCTGATCCCGGAATGGAACGACCTGGTGCGACGCGGCCGCTGGGACGCTGCAAGCGAACGCCTGCACGCCACCAACAACTTCCCGGAGTTCACCGGCCGCCTGTGCCCGGCGCCGTGCGAAGCGGCCTGCGTGCTGTCGATCGGCGAGGAACAGACCGGCGGCAGCGTGACGATCAAACGGATCGAGAACACCATCGCCGACCAGGCCTGGCGGCTCGGAATCGTCGAGGCGCAGCCCGCGGCGATCGGCACCGGCCGCAACGTGGCGATCGTGGGCTCCGGACCCGCGGGACTGGCCGCAGCCCAGCAGCTGACCCGCGCCGGTCACCACGTCACCGTCTACGAACGTGACGACCGACTGGGCGGTTTACTCCGCTATGGGATCCCCGAGTACAAGCTCGAGAAGGCCACGCTGAACCAGCGGTTGGCCCAAATGCGAGCCGAGGGAACGCGTTTCGTCACCGAATGTGAAGTGGGCGTCGATGTCTCGGTCGAGGAGCTGCGCAGCCGGTTCGATGCCGTCGTACTGGCGGTCGGTGCGTTGCGCGGCCGCGACACCGACGTCGAGGGTCGTCATCTGGCCGGCGTCCACCTGGCGATGGAGCATCTGGTCCCGGCCAACCGGGAGTGCGAGGGTGACGGGCCCTCGACGCTGTCGGCCAAGGACAAGCACGTGGTGATCATCGGCGGCGGCGACACCGGAGCCGACTGCCTGGGCACCGCACACCGCCAGGGCGCGGCATCGGTGACCCAGCTGGACTACAACCCGCAACCGCCGGACGTCCGCAACGACGAGCTGAGCCCGTGGCCCACCTGGCCGCTGGTGCTGCGCACGTCGCCCGCGCACGCCGAGGGCGGCACGGTTCACTATCAGGTCGCGGTGCAGCGGTTCGTCGGTGACGGCGAGGGCAACCTGCGCGCGCTGGAGATCGCCGAGGTGAAGGTCGAGCGGATCGACGGGCGGCGTGTCATCACACCGGTGGGTGAGGCCATGGAGATTCCATGCGACCTGGCGCTGCTGGCGATCGGCTTCGAAGGTGTCGAACCCATGACCCTGCTGGACGACCTTGGCGTCGCGTTGAGTCCGCGCGGGGTCATCAGCTGCGGATCGGACTGGCAGACCGACGCGCCCGGCGTCTTTGTTTGTGGCGACGCCCACCGAGGCGCCTCGCTGGTGGTGTGGGCGATCGCCGAGGGGCGCGCCGCCGCTCACGCGGTCGACGCATATCTCATGGGTGAGTCGGATCTCCCCGAGCCGGTACGGCCGCACCAATTGCCATTGGCCGTCGGCTGAGTGAATACCGTGCCGCCGCCATCTGGATCGGTCGAGATGCCCATGAACCGCGACTATGCTGAGGCGTCGTGAGTAGACGCGGGAAGATTGTCTGTACCCTCGGCCCGGCCACCAGCACCGATGAGTCGGTGAGAGCTTTGGTCGACGCCGGCATGGACGTGGCCCGCCTGAATTTCAGCCACGGCGACTATGTCGATCATGAGGCGGCCTACAAACGGGTTCGCCAGGCATCCGATGTGACCGGGCGTGCCGTCGGGATCCTCGCGGACCTGCAGGGACCCAAGATCAGGCTGGGCCGGTTCGCCGACGGCCCGACGTATTGGGCCAACGGTGAGACGGTGCGGATCACCGTCGAGCACTTCGAGGGCAATCACGATCGGGTGTCGACCACCTACAAGAACCTGGCCAGGGATGCTCAGCCGGGTGACCGTCTGCTGGTCGACGACGGCAAGGTGGCGCTCGTCGTCGAACACATCGACGGCGACGACGTGGTGTGCATGGTCACCGAGGGCGGTCCGGTCAGCAACAACAAAGGCCTGTCACTGCCCGGCATGAACGTGTCGGTGCCCGCGCTGTCCGAGAAGGACATCGAGGACCTCGAGTTCGCGTTGCGCCTGGGTGTGGATCTGGTGGCGCTGTCGTTCGTGCGCTCACCCGCCGACGTCGAGCTGGTGCACGAGGTGATGGACCGGGTCGGCCGTCGTGTCCCGGTGATCGCCAAGCTGGAAAAGCCGGAAGCGATCGACAATCTCGAGGCGATCGTGCTGGCCTTCGACGCCGTCATGGTGGCCCGCGGCGATCTCGGCGTCGAGCTGCCGCTCGAAGAGGTTCCGCTGGTGCAGAAGCGGGCCATCCAGATGGCCAGGGAGAACGCCAAGCCGGTGATCGTGGCCACCCAGATGCTCGAGTCGATGATCGAGAACTCCCGGCCCACCCGGGCCGAGGCCTCCGACGTCGCCAACGCGGTGCTGGACGGTGCCGACGCGGTCATGCTGTCCGGCGAGACCTCGGTGGGCAAGTACCCGCTGGAGTCGGTGCGGACGATGGCTCGCATCATCGGTGCCGTCGAGGAGAACTCGACGGCGGCCCCGCCGCTGACCCACGTCCCGCGCACCAAGCGCGGCGTCATCTCCTATGCCGCTCGTGACATCGGTGAGCGCCTCGACGCCAAGGCTCTGGTCGCGTTCACCCAGTCCGGGGACACCGTGCGGCGGCTGGCCCGGCTGCACACCCCGCTGCCGCTGCTGGCGTTCACCGCGCTGCCGGAGGTGCGCAGCCAGCTGGCACTGACCTGGGGCACCGAGACCTTCATCGTCGGCCACATGGAAACCACCGACGACATGATCCGCGAGGTCGACCGCTCAATGCTGGAGCTGGGCCGCTACAAACGCGGTGACCTCGTGGTCATCGTCGCAGGTGCTCCGCCGGGCACAGTAGGCTCGACAAACCTGATCCATGTCCACCGGATCGGGGAGGACGACCACTAGGGGAGAGAACTCTTGGCCAACGCGGACCTCGACGAGCTGCTGGCCATTCTCGATCTCACCCCGGTCGGCGACGACGTGTTCGTCGGTGCGCATCCGCACAAGAACCCGCCGCGCACCTTCGGCGGGCAGCTGATGGCGCAGGCCTTCGTGGCGGCCACCCGCACCCTTCGTCACGAGATCGCACCGAGCGCGTTGTCGGTGCACTTCATCGCCGGCGGTGATCCGGAGTCGGACATCGAATACCACGTCGTCCGGCTGCGCGACGAGCGGCGGTTCGCCAATCGGCGCGTCGACGCCATCCAGAACGGCACGCTGCTCGCCACCGCTCTGGTGTCCTACATTTCGGCGGGCAGCGGCCTCGAACACAACACCCCGATGCCCAATCTGCCGTCCCCGGAGACACTGCCGACGATTGACGAGCTTCTCGTCGGGTACGAGAAAGTGGTGCCCGGATTCGTCGAAGCGCTGCGCCCCATCCAGTGGCGCTACACCAACGAGCCGTCCTGGATCATGCGCGAAAAGGGCGGCACGCTCACAGGAAATCAAGTGTGGCTCAAGGCCGATGGCGCAATGCCGGACAGCCCGACGCTGCACACCGCCGCAATGATCTATTCGTCCGACACCACGATCCTGGATTCGATCATCACCACCCATGGCCTCTCGTGGGGCTGGGATCGCATCTTCGCGGTCACGGTCAACCATTCGCTGTGGTTCCACCGACAGGTCGATTTCTCCGACTGGGTGCTCTATTCGACCAATTCGCCCGCCGCTGCCGAATCACGCGGCTTGGGCAGCGGCCACTTCTTCAGTCCGGCCGGCGACGTGGTGGCCACCGTCACGCAGGAGGGCATCGTCAAGCACTTCCCCGGAAATGCCTGATAGACGGCGTATCGTCGGTCACGTGACCGAACCGCCGGTTCGGGTAGCGCAGCGCTTGCGCGCCAGAGAACGGGTTGTCGTGAATGTCGACACCCTGGCCGCGCGCTGGGTTGGCGCGCTGGCGTTGTTGATCGCCGCGAGCTGGCTCACCGTGCTGATGATCCGCGCGCACCGCCACCACACCCACTGGCATGCCGACAGCCGCGTCGCCTGGTCACTGACGATCCTGGCCGCCGTCGCGTTGATCGCGCGGGGCATCTTCCTCGGCCGCCCGGTGACCGCCGCGCACGCGATCGCCGCCGCGGCGGCGGTGCTCGCCGGATTCGCCGCCCACCTATTGGCCTTCGACCTCACCGGCGACGTGTTGATCGCGTCCTCGGGGTTGCTGCTGATGTGGCCGACGACGGCGCGACCGGATCCTTCGCAGCTGGCCAGAGTGTGGGACCTTGTCGACGCGACCAGTAATGACCCGGTGGCGCCCTTCGCGATGCAGGATCTCAAGAGCTACTTCTTCAGTGCCGACGGCACGGCCGCGGTCGCCTACCGCACCCGGCTGGGTTACGCCGTGGTCAGTGGTGACCCGATCGGCGACGAACGCCGTTTCGACGAGCTCGTCGGCGACTTCACCGGCATGTGCCACACCCACGGCTGGCGGGTGGTGGTCCTGGGCTGCAGCGAGCTAAGGCTCGGGCTGTGGCGCGATCCCGCGGTGATCGGGCAGACCCTGCGACCGGTCCCGATCGGGCGCGACGTGGTGATCGACGTGCCGTCCTTCGACATGGTGGGCCGTAAGTTCCGCAACCTGCGTCAGGCGGTGCAGCGCACCCACAATTTCGGGATCAGCACCGAGATCGTCGCCGAATCCGAACTCGACGACCGTCGGCTGGCCGAGCTCACCGACGTGCTGCTGTCGTCGGCCAAAGGGTCGCGCACCGAGCGCGGCTTCTCGATGATTCTCGATGGCACGCTGACCGGTCGCTATCCCGGCATCCTGCTGATCATCGCGCGCGACCGGACGGGCCGGGTGCAGGGATTTCATCGTTACGCGGTCGCCGGTGGCGGCACCGACATCACCCTCGACGTCCCGTGGCGGCGGCGCGGCGCCCCGAACGGCATCGACGAGCGGCTGTCCGTCGACATGATCAACGCGATGAAAGCGCAAGGAGCGCAACGCCTTTCACTGGCATTTGCGGCGTTCCCGGAGATCTTCAACGAGAAGCAGCGGGGACCGCTCAGCGCGTTCTTTTATACGGCGATCCATCTGGGCGACTCGCTGATCGAGTTGGAGTCGCTGTACCGGTACCTGCGCAAGTTCCACGCCCTCGGCGATCGCCGGTACGTGCTGCTGTCGCTGAGGCAGGTGTTGCCGCTTCTGGTGGTGTTGCTCTCGTTGGAGTTCTGGCCCCGGCGGCGGGAGCTGCCCCCTACGGCGTCGGCGTCAAGGTGACGCTGAACTTGTTCTCCACGGATTGCTTGAACTCGTCGGCGCACTGCTGAACCTGCTGCTGGTCCTGGCCGGCCTTCTGCAGGCAGTCGATGTAGTCGGTGGCGCCGACCTCTTTGAACACCCCGACCCACACGGCGATGAACGCGAGACCGACGATGATCGCCAGAAAACCGAGGATGACGCCGGCGAGTGCGACGCCGCCGTTGTTGGCTTCACCGCGCTTGACCCGGCCGCGGCCGGCGAAGCCGATGACCACCGCGACGATCCCCAGGATGACGCCGCCGACCACGGAGAACGACGACAGCAGTGCGACGATCGCAATAACCAGGGCGGTGACGCCCAGGCCGTTGCGGGGCCCGGTGGGCGGCGGCATGTAACCGGCATATGGCTGCGGCGGAGCGGGTGGATAGCCGCCGGGATACTGGCCGTAGGAGGGAGCGGGATAGCCGGGGGGAGGAGGCGGTGGTGCTCCGTGCGGGGGCGGGGTGGGCTGCTGAGGTGCCTGCTCTGGGGGCTCAGTCATGGATTGCACGTTACCCGCCGTCGCCGATCGATAGTCGCGGACAGGTGATGTCGATACCAAGTTGATGACTGGCGACCACCACGGTGCGGTGTGCGCCGAGCAGGCTGCCGTCGACCAGCGCGGTCAGGATGCGTCGGCCGTCGGTGGCGTCGAGGTGCTCGGTCGGCTCGTCGAGGAGCACGATCGGTGCCGGACACAGCAACACCCGGGCCAGCAGCAGCCGGCGGCGCTGGCCTGCCGACACAGCGGCCGCACCGCCCATGAGCACCGTGCTCAATCCGTCGGGCAGCGCGGCCAGCCAATCGTCGAGGCCCACGGCGGCGAGTGCGTCGGTGAGCTCGTCGTCGGTGCAATCGCCGCGCGCCACCAAGAGGTTGTCCCGGACGGTGGTATTGAACAGATGTGCGTCTTCGGCGAAATAGCTTATGGTGCTCCGCAATTGAGATTCGGTGAGCTCGGTCGTCGCTTTCCCGTCGAAGGTCACTGTGCCGTCGAGCGGTGGCAGCAGCCCGGCCAGCGTCATCAGCAGTGCGGTCTTGCCCGCGCCGCTTCGCCCGGTGATCGCCAGCCGGGCACCGGGTTGCAGCGTCACAGCGAGGTGGTCACCGGTCGGCCCGCCGGGATAACCCGCACGCAGGTCGGCCTCCAGCGCCGGTGCCGTGGCGAGAGTGGTGAGGACGACGTCGGATTGGACGGCACCCGAGGGCAGCAGCTCGCGCAGGCGCGCGGCGGCGATCCGGGCGCGAGTCAGGGCGACTGCTGCACCCGGCAGGGCGACGGTGGCCTCGAACGCCGAGAGTGGCAACAACATCAGCACCGCGAGTGTGGTGGGGGCGGTGTGGGCGGCGATGCCGATGCCGGCCACGACGGCCCCGATCGCGCTGGCTCCGATCGCGAGGGTCGGCACGGCGGCCGCCGCAGCCGCGGGTGCGGCCGCGCGGTCGATCGCCGACCCCCAATCCCGCTGACGCTGTTCGGCTTCGGCGATCAGGGCCGGTAGTCGGCCGGCCACCCGCAGTTCGGCGGCATGATCGAGCGCGGTGACGGCGGCGATGTCGCGGTCCGATTGTTGGGCGCGGGCGACGGCTTCCTGCGCTCGCGCGGCGCGTGCGGCCAATACCGGTGCGAGCACACCCGCGACGAGCAGGCACACGGCGAGGGCCAGAGCGGCGGCGGGCGAGATCATCGCGATGACGGCCGTGGCGGCGACGCCGAGCACGGCCGCGACGCCGATCGGGACCGCGGCGCGAACGGCGACGTCGGCGAGCGTGTCCACGTCGGCGCCGACCCGGGTGAGCAGGTCACCGCTGTGCAACCGCGCCGTGATGTCGGCCGGGCCGTGGGCCAGGCGGCGGTAGATCTCAGCCCGGGCACCGGCCGCCGCCCGCAGCGCGGTGTCGTGGGACGCCAAACGTTCGCAGTAACCGAACACCCCGCGCGAGATGCCCAGTGCGCGCACCGCCACCACGGCGATCGACAGGTCCAGCACCAGCGGCATCTGCCACGCGCGGGTGATCAGCCAGGCGGACACCCCGGCCAAAGCCAGTGCACTCCCCAGCGCCAGCGTGCCGAGCGCGATGGCAAGCAGCAGCCGGAGTCGGTCAAACGCGGGCATGGTGATCGGCCTCCACCGCGATGACGTGGTCGGCGATCCGGACCACACTGTCTCGATGCGCGACCACCACCACGGTGGATCCTCCTGCTGCGCGATCGCGGATCGCTTGCAGCACAGTCTCTTCGGTGGCCTCGTCCAGGTGCGAGGTCGGCTCGTCGAGCAGCAGTACGGGCGCGCGGGAACCGAGTGCCCGGGCCAGGCCCAGTCGCTGGCGTTGCCCCAGGGACAACCCCACGCCGCCCCGGCCGAGCATGGTGTCCGGTCCGTTGGGCAGTGCGGCCAACACGTCGGTGAAACCGGCTGCGTCGCAGGCGGCCTGAGGATCGGTGAGCGTGCCGAACAGTGCCAGGTTCTCCGCGACCGTGCCTGGAATGATCACCGGGCGTTGAGCCAACCAGGCCAGCTGCCGCCACCAGGCCGACCGGTCCATATCGTCGACGTCGAGATCGTCAACGGTGATCCGGCCGTGGGTGGGACTGACCAGTCCCGCGATCGCGAGCAGGGTGGTGGACTTGCCTGCGCCGTTGGCGCCGGTGAGTACGGTGACGCTACCGGGCAGTATGCGACCCGACAGCAGGTGCGGTGACATTCCGTCGCGGCCCGCGACACTCAGGGCGTCGATGACGATCTCCGCGCCTGCCGCGTCCACGGTGCCGGTGCCGTGCAACGGCGCGGGATTCTGCTGGATCAAGGCGAAAGCTTTGTCGGAAGCCGCCTTTCCGTTCTGGGCGGCGTGGAATTCTACGCCGACTCGACGCAGCGGCCAGAACACGTCGGGCGCCAGCAACAACACCGTCAGCCCCGCGGCCAGACTCATTTCGCCGTACACCAGTCGCAGACCGATGCTGACCGCGACCAGCGCGACACCCAGAGTGGCGATGAGTTCGAGTACCAGTGCCGACAGGAACGCGATGCGCAGGGTGGCCATGGCCGAACGACGATGGGCGGCACTGAGTGTGGTGATGCGCTGTGCCGGGCCGTCGGCACGGCCGAGGGCCCGCAAGGTGGGGATGCCGGCGATGAGATCCAGCAGCCGGGCCTGCAGTGTGGTCATCGCGGCCAGCGCCGCGGCTGATCGCTCCGCGGTGGCCAGACCGATCAGCACCATGAAGATCGGGATCAGTGGCAGGGCGACGAGGACGATCAACGCGGATTGAAAATCGTTGAACGCGATCACCACAACGGTGGCCGGGGTGAGGATCGCTGCCAGGAACAGCGCCGGTAGATACGCAGTGAAATACGGCCGCAGGCCGTCAAGTCCGGTGGTGATCACGGTTGCGGCGTCGTCGTGCTGGGCGTCGCGCGCACCGGGTGGCAGCCCGGTCACCGTCCGCAGCACCTGGCCGCCGAGGTCGGCGATGACCGCACTGGCGCCCCGCTGACCGAGCCGGCCCTGCAGCAGGAGGATCAGCGCCCGAAACAGCCAGAGCCCGGCCAGGATCGCCAGTTCGGCGCGCCAGTGGCCAAGGCTGCGGGTGGCCGGGTCGGTGATGACGCCGGCCACCAGATGGCCGAGGATCACCGCGCCGGCGATCGCGCAGCCCGCGATCAGCGTTCCGCAGCCGACTGTCGCGACCACGTACCGGCGCACAGCCGAAGAGGCCCGCCACAGACGTGGGTCCAGCGGGCCCGACCGGCGCTGGGAGCTCAGGGCACGCGCCTCAACGGCAGGCCGACGGACTTCGGAATCGACTCGGCGAAGACGCGTTTACGGAACACCCAGTAGGTCCAACCCTGGTAGATCAGCACGATCGGAGTGAATATCGCGGCCGCCCACGTCATCACCTTCAGGGTGTACGGACTGGACGAGCCGTTGTAGATCGTCACGTCGTAGGCCGGGCTGATGGTAGACGGCACCAGGTTGGGGTATAGCGACCCGAACAGCAACGTCACCACCGCGGCGACGACGATCGTCGTGGCCAGGAACGCCCAGCCTTCCCGCGCGGCCCACGCCGCCGCGACGGCGGCCAGTTGGGCGATCACGGCGATTGCCAGGACTGCCCAGGTCCACGGCTTCCCGTACGCCAGTTGCGTCCACACGCCGAACGCGGCGACCAGTACCGTCGCGGGGACGCTGAGCGTGCGGGCCAGCCCGACGGCATCGCCGCGTACCGCACCGCCGCTCTTGAGGGCCAGGAACACCGCGCCATGGAACAGGAACAGCGAGCAGGTGGCCAGCCCACCGAGCAAGGTGTACGGGTTCAGCACGTCGGACACGGCGAGGTCTGCAACGTTCTTGTCCGGCCCAACGGGGAGTCCCTTGACCAGGACCGCGAACGCGACACCCCACAGGATCGCGGGCAGCCACGACCCGGTCGCGATGCCGATGTCACACCAGCGCCGCCACTTCGGATCGTCGATCTTGCCGCGCCATTCGATGGCCACGACACGCGCGATCATCGACAGCAGGATCACCAGCAGCGGCAGGTACAGCGTGGAGAACACGGTGGCATACCAGTGTGGAAAGGCCGCGAACATGGCTCCGCCCGCGGTGATCAGCCACACCTCGTTGCCGTCCCATACCGGGCCGATCGTGTTCAGCACCGCCCGACGATGAGTCTCGTTATCTCCCTTGCCGATCCGGCCCAGCCAGGTCATCACCATGCCTACGCCGAAGTCGAAGCCTTCCAGGACGAAGAAGCCCAGGAAGAGCACCGCCACGATCACGAACCAAATCTGTTGCAGCCCCATGGTTGGCTCCTCAGTACGCGAACGATAGGGGTGCGACTTCGTCGTCCCCGGGTGGGGTGGGCGGTGCCGGCTCGGCGTCGTGCTCGAGCGGGCCCGCGGTGACATATCTGCGGACCAGGTAGAACCAGATGACCGCCAACACGGCGTAAATCAGCGTGAACGAGATCAGCGACACCCACACCAGACCCGGTCCGTGTAGCGACACGCCTTGCCGGACGGTCAGCCGGACCAGTTGGTCGCCATCGGGGTTGGGCGCGACCACCCACGGCTGGCGGCCCATCTCGGTGAACACCCAGCCGGCTATGGCACCCAGGAACGGTGTCGGAATCGTCCACAGCGCGAAGCGGGAATACCACCTTGTGCCGGGCACCCGGCCGCGGCGCGTCAGCCACAGCGTGGCCAGTGCGAACAGCAGCGGCACCGCCATCAGGCCGATCATCGCGCGGAACGCCCAGTAGGTGACGAACAGGTTGGGCACGTACCAGCCGGGACCGAACTTCTGTTCGTATTGCTGCTGAAGGTCTTTGGTGCCCTGCAACGTCACGCCGCTGAGCTTGCCCTCGGCCAGGAATGGCAGTGCGAAGGGCACTTCGACGACGCGAGTGATGCTGTCGCAGTTGTTGTGCGTCCCGACGGTCAGAAGTGACAGTTTGGGATCGGTTTCTGTGTGGCACAACGATTCGGCGGCAGCCATCTTCATCGGCTGCTGGTGAAACATCAGCTTGCCTTGCACGTCGCCGGTGAAAAACAAACCGACACAGGCGACCAGCGCCACCAGCGAACCGAGGATCGCGCCCGGGCGGTACATCGCGACGGCATCCGGGCCGCCTTTGGACCGCACCATCCACCAGGCGCAGACAGCAGCCACGAACGTCGCGGCGGTGAGGAACGACGCGGTGACCGCATGCCAGAAAGCCGCGACTCCGGTGTTGTTGGTGAACAACTCGACGATGCTCCGCAGTTCGGCGCGGCCCGTCTGTGGGTTGAACCGGGTGCCCACCGGGTGCTGCATCCAGGAATTCGCGGTGATGATGAAGAAGGCCGACAGGTTGACCGCGATGGCCACCAGCCAGATCGACGTCAGGTGCAACCAGCGGGGGAGTCGGGTCCAGCCGAATATCCACAGCCCGATGAACGTCGACTCCAGGAAGAAGGCAACCAGGCCTTCCAGCGCCAGCGGTGCGCCGAACACATCGCCGACGAAGCGCGAGTATTCGCTCCAGTTCATCCCGAATTGGAACTCCTGGACAATGCCGGTCGCGACACCGATGGCGAAGTTGATCAGGAAGATCTTGCCGAAGAATTTGGTCAGCCGATACCAGGCCGGGTTGTCGGTGATCACCCAGATCGTCTGCATGACAGCGATCAGCGGCGCCAGCCCGATCGTGAGTGGCACGAATATGAAGTGGTAGACCGTCGTGATTCCGAATTGCCACCGGGACACGTCAAGAGCGCTCATCGCCGAACTCTCCAATTAACGCGAAAGGCGCGGATCGCCTATCTACGACAAAGTGTAGTAGTGATCCGCGCCGTTCGCGCTAGAGCCTTTTGGCCTTTGTGACGAGAATCCTAGGGCGCTGTGGCGGCGATTCGGTCGCCGAGGTTTTTCGAGGCCTTGCGGATTCCGAAGGAGGCCACCACCTCGAAAACGCCGATGACGACCAGCCAGATGCCTACGACGAGGGTCAGTGTGGCCAGCGACGGGAATGGCGACGCCAGCACGACGATGCCGGCGATGAGGCTGATCACGCCGACGAAAATCTCCCAGCCGCGGCCGGGGGTGTCCGGGTCGCTGATCGCGGACACCGCGGTGGCGACGCCACGGAAGATGAAGCCCACGCCGATCCAGATCGCCAGCAGCAGAATGGAGTTCTGGATGCTGCGGAAGCAGAGCACCGCCAGGATCAGCGCAGCGGCACCGCTGATGAACAGCATGACCCGGCCGCCGGCCGACACGTGCAGGGTGAAGGCGTGGAACACCTGCGAGATGCCCGTCACCAGAAGGTAGGCGCCGAAGAAGATCGCGGCGACGAGGATGGAGATTCCCGGCCAGACGAGTACCAGGACTCCGAGAACGAGCGACAGAACGCCCGACAGCAGGACCGACTTCCACAGATGCGGCAGAAGCGGCGGGGCAGAGGTGGTTGTCATGGCCGGAAGTGTTGCACAGCAGGTAGACAATGGACGCCATTTGAGCACTTCAACGGGTGAATTGACGTCAAAGAGTGTCCTCGTCGTCACCGCGTTCGCGCAGCGACAGCCAGTACAGCATGGTGATCAATCCGAAAATCAGGAGCGCGGCGATCAGATCGGACCACTGGAACGGGTAGACGGCCCCGTCGATGGACAGCACCATCACGGTTTCGGCGACGGCGAAGAACAGAAAGAAGACACCGAGGAACCGGCGGGCCGCCGAACGATGCAACCGGGTCCGGCGGACCTCCACCATCAGGCTCAGCAGCAGAACCGGCAGCACTTGCGCGAGGGTCGCGGCCGTCGGGCCGTCCATGATGGCGAAGTGGACTCGATTGAGGTCAGGCACGCCAGGCCACACTAGCTGCGCGTACCTGTGGATCCGCTGCCAGATGGTTACGGTGCTACTACTGTTCCGTTACCGGGAGTACAAAACCCGGATGGGGCCATTAGTTTCGGGCAGGACGGCCCGGGATGCAGTCGAGAGAAAGAGGCAACCGTGCTCACTGGATGGTGTCGCGTAGTTGGAGTGATTGGCATAGCCGGTGCCCTGGCATTGTCCGGCTGCAGCAGCAAAAGCGACTCTGGCGCAGGGCCGTCGACGGCGACCACGGCGGCCAAGGCGCAGAAGGTCGACGAGATCGCGGCGACGGTTCCCGATGACATCAAGAAGTCGGGCAAGTTGGTCGTTGGCGTGAACATCCCTTATGCGCCTAACGAATTCAAGGATTCCAGCGGCAAGATCGTCGGCTTCGACGTCGACCTGATGAACGCCATCGCCTCCACGATGGGCTTGACCGCCGACTTCCGCGAAGCGGACTTCGCCAAGATCATTCCCTCGATCCAGCAGGGCACCTTCAACGTCGGCATGTCGTCGTTCACCGACACCAAGGAGCGCCAGCAGTCGGTGGACTTCGTCGACTACTTCAACGCGGGCATCATGTGGGCGCAACGGCCCGGGTCGCCGATCGACCCCAACAACGCGTGTGGCAAGAAGGTCGCCGTGCAGGCGACCACCACCGAGGAAACCGACGAGCTCCCCAAGAAGAGCAAGGCGTGCACCGACGCCGGCAAGCCGGCCATCGAGATCCTGAAGTTCGACGGGCAGGACGCCGCCACCAACGCAGTGGTGCTCGGCCAGGCCGACGCGATGTCGGCGGACTCGCCGGTGACCGCGTACGCCATCAAGCAGAGCAACGGCAAGCTGGAGGCCGCCGGCGAGATCTTCGACTCGGCGCCCTACGGCTGGCCGGTCGCCAAGGGTTCGCCGTTGGCCGCTTCCCTGCAGAAGGCGCTCGAACACCTCATCGAGACCGGTGATTACAAGACGATCGCCAGCAACTGGGGTGTCCAAGCCGGGATGATCACCAAGCCGGTCATCAACGGGGGGACCAGCTAACCGATATGGCTGTCGACGAGTCGGCTCCACCTGCCATCAACGCGGTACCGCTTCGTCATCCGTGGCGGTGGGTGGGGGCGGCCGTCATCATCGTCCTGGTTGCCCTGTTCATCTATGGCGCGGCCACCAATCCGGCCTACGGCTGGTCGACGTACGGCGAGTATCTGTTCAACGACCGGATCATGCTCGGTGTCTTCAACACACTGCAGCTGACGGTGTACGCGATGGTGCTCGGCATCGTGCTCGGTGTGATCCTGTCGGTGATGCGGCTATCGCCGAACCCCGTATTCGGTTCTGTGGCATGGGTTTTCCTGTGGATCTTCCGCGGCACACCGGTGTACGTGCAGCTGGTGTTCTGGGGGCTCATCCCGACTATCTATCAGCACATCCAGTTGGGCGTGCCGTTCGGGCCGTCGTTCTTCCACCTCGACCTGCAGAACCTGTCCATTCCGTTCCTGCTGGCGGTCATCGGTCTCGGACTCAACGAGGCCGCGTACATGGCCGAGATCATCCGAGCAGGCATCACGTCGGTGCCCGAAGGGCAGTCGGAGGCATCGACCGCGCTGGGTATGTCGTGGGGAATGACGATGCGCCGCACCGTGCTTCCACAGGCGATGCGGGTCATCATTCCGCCGACCGGCAACGAGGTCATCAGCATGCTGAAGACCACATCGCTGGTGACGGCCGTGCCGTATTCCTATGACCTGTACAGCATTGCCTCGCGGGAGATCGCGGCTCGGACATTCGAACCGGTTCCGATGCTGCTGGTGGCCGCGACCTGGTACCTGGTGATCACCAGCGTGCTGATGGTGGGGCAGTACTACCTCGAGAAGTACTTCTCCCGCGGCATTTCCCGAAAGTTGACCTCCAAGCAGCTCGAGGCCTTGGCCAAGGCGCAGACCGGTACGGAGGCGGGACACGTATGACCGGCGAACCCATGGTGCGCGCTGAGCGGGTGTGCAAGGACTTCGGCGCCCTATCGGTGCTCAAGGGTGTGACGCTGTCGGTGGACCCCGGCAAGGTGCTCGTCCTTGTCGGGCCGTCGGGCTCCGGCAAGTCCACATTCCTGCGCTGTATCAATCACCTTGAAAACGTCAGTGCCGGAAGGCTTTACGTCGACGGTCAATTGATCGGCTATCGCGAGCGTGGCGGCAAACTGTACGAGATGGCCCCGCGTGACGCGGCCAAGCAACGCCGCGACATCGGTATGGTGTTCCAGCACTTCAATCTTTTCCCGCACCGCACGGCGCTGGCCAACATCATCGAATCGCCAGTACACGTCAAAGGGGTCAAAAAGGCGGCCGCCCTCGATCGGGCACGGGATCTGCTCAATCAGGTGGGCATGACGGACAAGGCCGACGCGTACCCGGCGCAGCTCTCAGGCGGCCAACAACAGCGGGTGGCGATAGCCCGCGCGCTGGCGATGGACCCCAAGCTGATGTTGTTCGACGAGCCCACCTCGGCGTTGGACCCCGAACTCGTCGGCGAGGTGCTGGGCGTGATGAAAAAGCTTGCCAGCGAGGGCATGACGATGATCGTGGTGACGCACGAGATGGGCTTCGCCCGTGAGGTCGCCGACGAGCTGGTGTTCATGGACGGTGGGGTGATCGTCGAAAGCGGGCCGCCGCGGGAAGTCCTGAGCAATCCGCAGCACGACCGGACGAAGGCCTTCCTGTCCAAAGTCATGTAGCGCTAACCGGTTGGACTTTCGACCCGCCCGCTCTCTTCGTGGGCGGGTCGATCGCCGTCCGGACTGGTGGTGGCTCGGCGGTCGACCAGGTACCAGGTATGCATCAGGCCCTTGCCCTTCACGTCGACGTCGCCGCGCTCCTCGAGGACGAACCGGTCCCGCAGCCGTTCGTAGACATCCTGGGGGACCTGAATGCGGCCCTCGGGGTCGGTGGTCTCCATGCGGGAGGCGACGTTGACCGCGTCTCCCCACACGTCGTAGAAGAACCTGCGGGCACCGACCACGCCGGCGACCACAGGGCCGGCGGCCATTCCCATTCGTAGCGGCACGAGCTGACCGTTGGGATCGCGCAGATCCCGCACGGCCTTGGCCATGTCGAGCGCGAGGTTCGCCAGCGCGTCGACGTGATCGTCGCGGGGCTCGGGCACGCCGCTGACGACCATGTAGGAGTCGCCGGTGGTCTTGATTTTCTCCAGGGCGTGCTTGTCGACCAGGCGATCGAACGTGGTGTACAGCCGGTCGAGGAAGCGCACCAGTTCGGCGGGGGCGATCTGGCTGGCTCGCTCGGTGAAGCCGGCGATGTCGGCGAACAGGATCGAGGCGTCGTCGTATCGGTCGGCGATCGTGCCGCGGGCCGGGTCTTTGAGCCGGGCCGCGATGGTGGCCGGAAGGATGTTGGCCAGTAGCGCTTCGGAGCGCAGGTACTCGAATTCCATTGCCGCCTCGGCGCGGGAGACTTCCCGCATGGCGTACCAGACCGTCGCGAAGATCATCACACATGCGGACACCGTGGTGATCACGAAGCCGGCGTTGACCAGCCAGCGCGGCTGTATACCGGTGTCTCCGGGGACCAGGAACTGAGAAGCGATGGTCAACCCGGCGCCGATCGCCACCACCATCGAGGCCAGCACGACGTGCTCGACACCGAGCACGAGCACGGCCAGCGACGCCGACACCAGATAGTAGAACTGGATGCCGGAGTCGGTCCCGACCTGCCAGCCGACGATCGTCAGGGACAAGAACGCGAAGAAGATGAAGGCCAGCGCGGCGATGCTCTCGCCGAAGCGGTGCAGTAAAGGGATGACCCCGAAGATGGCCGCCGTACCGAGATTGACCAGCCCGATGGTGACCAAATGGTCTGCGGTGATGAATTGCAGGATGCCGATGACGGCGGTGACGACGGCAGCCATCGTCGCCGCGATGTTGAGCACGCGCTGACGGCGGGTGATCGACTCGGCCCAATGCAGGTTGCGAGCCGGCGCGCGGCGCTGCATCTTCTCGCAGTCCGCGCGCTGGGCCGGTCCGTCCGACGGCACCGAACCAGCGCATTTCCGCAGGGTGCCCACAATCGCAGCCTATCGGTTGGCCGCAAGCACCGAGAGGAGTTCGTATCCGACGTGGGCCGCGGCGATCCCGGTCATCTCGGCGTGGTCGTAGGCCGGGGCCACCTCGACGATGTCGGCACCGACCACGTCGAGGCCCACCAGCCCGCGCAACGTGTTGAGCAGTTCGCGCGACGTCAACCCACCGGCTTCCGGAGTTCCGGTGCCGGGTGCGTGCGCGGGATCGAGGACGTCGATGTCGACCGAGACGTACACCGGTCCGCCCGCGAGACGCTTGCGCATACGCTCCACAATGCTTGTGACACCGTCGAATTCGTAGTCATCGGAGCGGATGACCTGGAAGCCCAGAACGGCGTCATCCTCCAGGTCGGTCTTGCTGTACAACGGGCCGCGGATGCCCATGTGCAGCGACCTCTCCATATCGATCAGCCCTTCCTCGCTGGCCCGCCGGAACGGCGTGCCATGGGTGTAGGGCGCGCCGAAATAGGTGTCCCAGGTATCGAGGTGGGCGTCGAAATGCAGCACTGCCACCGGGCCGTGGTCGCGGGCCAGCGAGCGCAGGATCGGCAGGGCGATGGTGTGGTCACCGCCGATGGTCAGAACAGTCGAGCCGTCCTTGCGCAGGTCGGTCATCGCGGTGTCGATTCCCGCGATCGCCTCCTCGATGTCGAAGGGATTGACGGCGACGTCACCGCAGTCGGCCACCTGCTGAGTGATGAACGGATTGACGCCCAACGCCGGGTTGAACGGCCGCAGCAGCTTGGAGGCCGCGCGGACGTGCGATGGCCCGAATCGCGCTCCGGGCCGATAGGACACGCCGCTGTCGAAGGGAACCCCGACGATGCGAACGTCGGCGCCGGGCACCTCGGAGATCCGCGGCAGCCGCGCGAACGTCGACGGCTCGGTGTAGCGGGGATACTTCGTGGCGTCGACGGGTCCGACGATCCCGGAGTCCGGCACGTTGTCGATCTCGGATGCCATGTTTCCTCCTCTGCCGGTTCCTTGCGGCGAGGTTAGCCTGCAAGGATGACCCGGATCGCGTGCGCCCAAATCGACCCCACCGTCGGCGCGCTGGCCGCCAATCTCGAGCTGTCGACGGATGCTGTCGCTGACGCCGTCGCGCAAGGGGCCGACGTCGTGGTGCTGCCGGAGCTGGCCACCTCCGGCTATATGTTCGCCGATGCTGACGAAGCCCGCTCGGTGGCGGTGCGCCCCACCGATCCGGCGTTCGACGCGTGGCGCTCCGCCGCCGGCGACGCGATCGTGATCGGCGGGTTCTGCGAGCTCGGTGACGACGGTTTGCTGTACAACAGCGCGATCGCGCTCGACCGCGACGGACTGATCGCGACCTACCGCAAGACACATCTGTGGGACCGGGAGAAGCTGATCTTCACCCGCGGCGCCGCGCTGCCTCCGGTGCTGAAGACACGGCACGGCGCGATCGCGGTGATGGTCTGCTATGACCTGGAGTTCGGTGAGGTGACTCGCCAGGTGGCCGTTGACGGCGTGGAATTGATTGCGGCGCCGGTGAATTGGCCGCTGTTCCCCCGTCCCGAGGGGGAGCGGCCGGGAGAGGTGATCACGGCGATGTCCACCGCACGGCTCAATCGGGTGGTGGTCGCGGTGTGCGACCGCGCGGGAGTCGAACGTGGCCAGCCGTGGACGCAGGGCAGCGTGATCGTCGACCCCGACGGCTGGGTGGTCGCCGATGCAGGGTCGGGACCGGGGCTGGCCATCGCCGACGTCGACCTGACCGCCACGCACGACAAGACTCTGACGGAGTATGTCGACCTGCTCTCCGATCGGCGCCTAGACCTCTACTGAAAAGCCGCCCAAAAGTTTGCTTGAGCAGTATGCTGCCCTCGTTGGACCCACAGCGGTTATCCAGTAAAGTGGCCTTTCGCCACTACGGTGTACGCAGATAGGAATTATCATGAGCTCTTGTCGCCTGACTCGTCAGATTGCACTCTTTGCTGGCGGGGCTGCAATCGTCGGGATGGGCGCGTTGACCGCGTGCAGCTCGAACGCGAAGGAGGCCCCCTCGTCGACGACGACCACTCCGTCGTCCACCGTGGCGCCCTCGCCGACCGAGAAGGCTGTGTCGCCGGGTGGCGCGAACTCGTTCTCGCCGACGGTCAACCCCGCGCCGCCGGGAACGGTCTGCAAGCAGATCGTCGGCAACCAGTGCGTCCGGTGATCGTGGACCGTCGTTAAGCGGCTGGCGGCAGCTTTCAGACGGTACGGCTGCGGGTCCGCCTCACCTGGCGGCCGTCCTCCGTGTCGTCTCGCCTTTGCGGCCGCGACGTAATGGCCGCAGCACTCAGTGCCACGAGCGCCCCGCCGAGCAGCATGCCCCCGATGACATCGGTGAAAATGTGAGCGCGGACGTAGAGCGCCAGCCATGCGACGGCAAGGACACCTATCGCGGCAACGCTTGAAATCACTGCCTTCGCAGCGTGCTTGCGCCCGACGCCTACGCACACCGCGATCGTTCCGAACAGTGTGGCGGCTCCGGTGACATGACCGGAGGGAAACGAATTCATGTAATCGAGGTCTGACCAGTCAAGCATTGACCCGTCGCGCAACTGGGCGAGATTTTCGGGCGTTCGCTCGACGATGTGCTTGAGCGCCTGCTCGAGCACCGCACCCGCGCCGACGGATCCAGTCACGGCAACGAGGCGCATGATCGAACGCGCGTTCACGGCCAGTAGAGTTCCGCTCACCAATCCGGCGACTGCCACGTGGATGGGTTGACCGATGTAGTCGAAGATCCCGGTCGAATCGCCCCGCCGATTGTGCGATCGATGCGCGTCGAACCAATTCCAGACCGATGTGTCGAGCGCTGTCATCCACCAGGAGTTGATCTCGGCAGCCATGTACGCCAGCGCGCCGAACAGGCCCGCGGCGAGCAGGACCAGCGCGAATCGCTGCCGTCTCGATGTGATGTCGATGTCGCTCATTGTGCCGCAATGGCTCATCTCATCGTTGCGGGTAGTCCAAGGCGCCAATCGGCCGCGATTGATCCGGACCCGGTCAAGGGAACCCGCCACGGCAAGGGGGGATAAGGGGCCGTGGCGGGCTCGATACGTCAACGGTGGGTGGACCGGAGCAGTTCCCCGACCGCGACACCGATGCGGGAGGCGGTATCTGCAGGCGCTTTGCATCTGCGCGCTCCGCAGGCCCCAGCCGCCTGATTGCGGGCGGTACGGATAGCGCGTTTCTGGTGCCCTCGGTGAGATCCGAACTCACACTGCACGGGTTGTGAAGGTGTGGATCCTACGTTGTTCCAGCTCACAGCTGTTGGGGCAGGTTGATGACCGTCGGGGACCGGTGAGGATGAACTACCAGTGCAGATAGGTTTTTTATCGATGTCTCCCGATAGTCCTCGGGTGTCCGCGATCGGTGCCCTGCTTACTGTCTGCTTACTGGAATCGAGTTGTCCGAAACAGCCTTTCAGCCCGTTCACCCTAGCCATCGCTCCCAAGAATGCGAACTAATTGATAGCTCGAATGACCCGGGGAGTCGACTTGCCAGTAATTTTCTGACAGTGCTGGCAGGGGAGAAAACCTGTTCCGCACTCCAACCGAATCAGGCGACCTCCCTTGCGCGTCCACTCTTTGGCCCTTGGGTTCTCACCCCGCGGGGGCAGGTGGGCGGACCCACCTCAGCGCGGCCACGATCCGGTTTTACATCCTGAAGAATATTGAGTTGGGGCGTGCACTTCGGCCACGTCGGTCGTCGTCGCCTCGCTCGGCGTAGCGATGTGCAGGCGTGGATTGACTCGAGAACCACGACAGTGTGATGGGTACTGCGCACGCGGCGTCGACTCGTTGTCGGCTGGGGTCACCGAGACGACGGTGTTGGTGACCGTGGCGATCACCGATACGCCGGTGAAGTAGACGTAAGCGCCGTCGGGGCTGATCGCGACCCCCGGCTCCGCTGAGGTCGCGGGATGCCGGAGTCATGGGAAATCTGACCCACACTCGGAGCACCCGGGCGGTGATCCGGGGCAGCGGGGTCGGAGTGCGGGCGTGAACCCTGGGGGCACTCGAACTACGCCTCACATGCACGCCGAATCCGTTGCCGCACAGCAGATTCGCGCGCGAAGTTACCCGCCCGCGCCGGTGGTGCCCGGGCTGCCCGACAGCGCCCCCGCGGCTCCGCCCTTGCCGCCCTCCCCGTCGGACCCGTTCGGAAGCCCACCCTCGCCGGTCCCGCCCGCCCCGCCGTCGCCACCGTTGCCGCCGTTGCCGATCCGCCCGGCGTTCCCGCCGGCCCCGCCGCCCGCACCGTTCCCGCCGGCGTCGAACGAACCGTTGCCGCCGGAGCCGCCGGCCCCGCCGGCCCCGCCATTGCCGTACAGGGACCCGCCGGTGCCGCCCTGACCGCCGAGCCCACCGTTGCCCCCGGGAGCATTATTCGGCGGCTGGCCGTCGCCGCCGGTGCCGCCGGCCCCGCCAACTCCGCCCGTGCCGATCAGCCCGGCATTGCCGCCGGCGCCGCCGCCACCACCGTTCCCCCCTGAAACGCCTTCAGCGAAACCGCCACCGCCGCCGCTGCCGCCGGCCCCACCGGTCCCGTAGAGCCATCCGCCGTTGCCGCCGTTGCCGCCGGGTCCGCCGTTCCCGCCTACGCTGTCGAAGCCGGCCCCACCGGGCCCGCCGGCGCCGCCGGCCCCGATCAGCCCGGCGGCGCCCCCCGCCCCGCCACGTCCTCCGACAACGTTGGGGCCGCTCCCCCCGCCGCTGACCCCACCGGACCCGCCGGACCCGCCGGCGCCGTACAGCCAGCCGCCGGCGCCCCCGTTGCCGCCGTTGCCGGCGGGCTCGACGTCACCGCCGGGCGTGGCGTCGCCGCCGGTCCCACCCGCCCCGCCGGTGCCGATCAGGCCCGCGGCGCCGCCGTCCCCGCCGGTGCCGCCGGTGAAACCGCCGCCGCCGCCCTGGCGGGCGTTCCCGCCGTCCCCGCCGGCTCCAGCACTGCCGTACAGCCAGCCGCCGTGGCCACCGGCGCCGCCATCGCCGCCTGACCCGGGGACATGTACGTCCGTCGCGTTGCCGCCGTGGCCGCCGCTACCGCCGGCCCCCAACAAGCCCGCGCCCCCGCCGGCTGCCCCGGCGCCGCCGTTCCCGCCGCCGCTGGTGTTCCCGCCGGCCCCGCCGGCGCCGGCGTCGCCGGTCAACCAGCCGCCGTGCCCGCCTGCCCCGCCGTTGCCGCCGGCGCCCCCGGCGCTGGAGTCCCCGCCGGCCCCGCCGGCCCCGCCGTTGCCCACCAAGCCGGCACAGCCACCGGCACCACCCGTACCGCCGCTGACCCCGCCGGCGCTGCTGGCCCCGCCGGCCCCGCCGGCGCCGCCATCCCCGCCCAACAACCCGCCGCGCCCGCCGTTGCCGCCCGCACCGTCGTTGATCCCCGCGACCCCGGCCCCGCCGTTACCACCCTTACCGAACAACCCGGCCGCCCCGCCGTTGCCGCCGTTGAAGCCGTCACCACCGCCACCGCCGAACAATCCGCTGCGCCCGCCGTTGCACGCCACCCCGCCGGTGCAGGTGGCTGCGGTGTAGCTGAATCCGGTGCCGAACAACAACCCGCCGTTGGGGTGCGTTGCGGTGCCGTTGCTCACGAAAACACCGATCCACCCCGCGATCAGCGCACCCGGATGCCAACCTCCACTCGTCGGCCCCACCACCGCAATCGGCATGGTGACAGTGCTGGTGCGGCGGGGATCAGCCAGCGTGGACACCACAGACGCCGCGGTCAGCGCCGCACCTGAGCTGCTACCCGAGGACAGCGGCGACGACGACGTGGTGGGTGTGGTTGGCGTCGTGTCGTGAGGCGGCGTCGGCGACCCTGCCGAGCCGGTCACGATGGACGCCGAGAGTTTGCTCACCGGAGTGCGGTGCTGATCGCCGGCACTTGCACCCGACCCACCTGCATGACCAGTCGACGACGACGAGGTCCCAGAGCCCGAAGCACTTGAGGACCCCAACGACGGCGTGTGATGGGTCGAGCCGGCCGGCGACGCCCCCGAGGCTGCCGAGCCGGCATCCGCCCACGCCACCGCTGGCACTGCCGCGATCCCCACCCCGAGACCCAGTGCGATCGCCAGACCACCGACGCGGCCCATGTACCGAGACCCATCGGGCGAGGGCGCTACCGGCGACCGATCACGATGGGCGACACGGGTCTGAGACGAGTGACGAGCGACCATTGGCAACTCCCGAACAGCTGAGGTCCACGAGGCACCGGCACCCCGCAGAATGCCCCGATTATTAACGCAACTGCCCATATCCGCTTGTCGTTTCGATCAAAACAATCGCTCCGCCAGCGCAGTGCCAGCACCTCACCGCATGCCCTGGACTTACTCAGCGGCAAGAACCCGATAGACCGTGGTGTTCGGGACTCGGAAAATCGATGCTAGGGGCGCTGAGAATTGCTCGATGCCGTCGTGCGCGTTTGGCCGTTCTGGCGTAGCTAGTGGCGCGGCGCAACGCTCTGACCTGCGAGCGCGCGGTGCGTAGGACGTACGTAGGGTGCTTGCATCCGCAACTGCTAGCAGGGCTAACAACAACCGCGGTTTCTGGTGCCCTCGGTGAGATTCGAACTCACACTGCACGGGTTTTGAATCCGTTTCCTCTGCCAGTTGGGATACGAGGGCAGGCCGCGTTCACGGCGGTGTCCCACCATAGTGGATGACCGCGCCGGGGGCGCCAACCGGTCGGTCGCAGTGCTGCGAGGTGGCTGATTACCGCTGACCACGCAACAATGGCCGCATGACGGACGCCGAAGACCGCACATCCCGCCGGGTGCTGATCGCCGAGGATGAAGCGTTGATCCGGATGGATCTGGCCGAGATGCTTCGGGACGAGGGCTACGAGGTGGTCGGCGAAGCCGGGGACGGCCAGGAGGCCGTCGAGCTGGCCGAGCAGCTGCGCCCCGACCTGGTGATCATGGACGTCAAGATGCCGCGGCGTGACGGGATCGACGCGGCCGCCGAGATCGCCAGCAAGCGCATCGCGCCGATCGTTGTGCTGACCGCCTTCAGTCAGCGTGACCTGGTGGAAAAGGCGCGCGATGCCGGCGCCATGGCGTACTTGGTCAAGCCGTTCTCCATCAGCGATCTGATCCCGGCGATCGAGGTGGCGGTCAGCCGGTTCGGCGAGATCGCCGAACTGGAGCGTGAGGTCGCCAACCTGTCGGACCGCCTGGAGACCCGCAAGCTGGTGGAGCGGGCGAAGGGGCTGCTGCAGGCGAACCAGGGCATGACCGAACCCGAAGCGTTCAAGTGGATTCAGCGTGCGGCCATGGACCGGCGCACCACGATGAAGAGGGTCGCCGAGGTGGTGCTGGAGACGCTCGACACGCCCGGTTCGGATCCCGCGTCGAATTGACGCGTTAACTTTGCATTTCCTCTGACCGCGCCGTTTACGGCGATCCGGAATATGCTCACGGCCAGGCGTGGGCCAACAAGACGCGCTGCGGCCACCGGTTGGTTATGTTCTACCGCAGTGTCGAGAGTGGGCCGGAGAGCGGTCTGCGATGTCGGCGCCGTGAAACTACTGACCCGGAGGTGAAACGTGCGCGCACGCGCGACACGCAGTGCAATCGCCGCTAGCTCGGCGCTGCTGGCGGTCATCGGCATCGCCGGCTGCAACCAGCAGTCCCCGTCGAACGGTGGTGGGAACTCCTCGCAGGGCGACCTGAAGATCGTCGAGCAAGTCCAGATCGACCAGAACGGTGCGGAAGTCAAGCCCGACGCCGGTGCCACTCCGGCCGATCCGGCCGGTGACGGCAAGGCGACGTGCCCGCCGGTGTCGATCGCGATGGCCGGTGCGCTCAACGGACCAGACGCCGCGCTGGGCATCAACATCAAGGACGGCGTGCAGCTGGCCATCGACAAGCACAACGCCGCCAACCCCGGCTGCCAGGTGCAGTTGAAGCCGTTCGACACCGAGGGTGACCCGCAAAAGGCCACCGCCATCGCGCCGCAGATCGTCGACGATGCGTTCACGATCGGGCTTGTCGGACCGGCGTTCTCGGGCGAGACCAAGGCCACCGGCGGGGTGTTCGACCAGGCCGGCCTGGTCGCGGCAACCGCGTCGGCCACCAACGTCACGCTGTCCGAGCAGGGCTGGAAGACGTTCTTCCGTGGCCTGGCCAACGACGGCGTGCAGGGTCCCTCGGTGGCCAACTATCTGAAGAACACCCTCAACCAGAAGAAGGTCTGCGTCGTCGACGACAGCACCGACTACGGTGTCGGCCTGGCACAGGCGGTCCGCGAGACCCTCGGCCCGGTCGCTCTCGATGCCTGCAAGATCTCGGTCAAGAAGGGCGACAAGGACTTCTCGGCCGCGGTCACCCAGGTCAAGGGCCAGTCGCCGGATTCGGTGTTCTACAGCGGTTACTACGCCGAGGCCGCTCCGTTCGTCCAGCAGCTGCGCGACGGCGGGTACACCGGCAAGTTCGTCAGCGCTGACGGCACCAAGGATCCGGAGTTCGTGAAACAGGCGGGGCAGTCCTCCAAGGACGCCATCCTGTCCTGCCCCTGCGGGCCGGCCACCGGCAGCTTCGCCGACGAGTACACCAAGAAGTTCGGTCAGCCGCCCGGCACGTACAGCACCGAGGGATACGATCTCGGTACTGTTCTGCTGAAGGGCATCGACGCCGGCAAGATCACCCGCCCCGACCTGCTTGCCTGGGTCAAGAACTACAACGGCCAGGGTGTTGCCCGTAAGTACCAGTGGACCGACAAGGGCGAACTCACCACTACCCTGATCTGGATCTACAAGGTTCAGTAGCCGATTCGCGAGACGCGTCCGGGACCGCAAGGCTCGGACGCGTTCTCGTTTCAGACACCCAAGGAGGCCGCCGCTAACGATGGTCTACCAGAGCTTCGGCCAGATCACGTATCTCGCCAGTGACATCGGTTTCAATATCGACAATCTGCGAGACGGCTTCTGGCAGTTGACCATCGACGGCCTGTCGTGGGGCGCCATCTACGCTCTGGTGGCTGTTGGGTACACCTTGGTGTTCGGCGTCCTGCGCCTGATCAACTTCGCGCATTCCGAGATCTTCATGCTGGGCATGTTCGGCTCCTACTTCTGCCTGGACATGATTCTCGGGTTCACCCCGAGCGGTGATGCCTACAGCAAGGGCATCTTACTGACGGTGTTGTACCTCGGCATCGCCATGCTGTTCGCGATGTTGGTATCGGGTTCGGCCGCAATGGGTTTGGAGCTGGTCGCCTACCGGCCGCTGCGGCGCCGAAACGCCCGGCCGCTGACGTTCCTGATCACCGCCATCGGTATGTCGTTCGTGCTGCAGGAGTTCGTCCACTTCGTGTTGCCGAAGATCATCAAAGACTACGGCGGCAGCAACGCCCAGCAGCCGATCATCTTGGTGCAGCCGAAGACTCAGTTCGAAGTTTTCGGTGCGACGGTCTCCAACGTCACACTGGTGATCGTCGCGGCCGCGCTGATCTTCGCGGCGCTGACCGATATCGCGATCAACCGGACCAAGTTCGGCCGCGGTATCCGGGCGGTGGCCCAGGACCCGACGACGGCGACGCTGATGGGGGTGTCCCGGGAGCGGATCATCCTGACGACGTTCCTCATCGGTGGTCTGCTGGCCGGTGCCGCCGCGATGCTCTACACCCTGAAGGTGCCGCAGGGCATCATCTACTCGGGCGGATTCCTGTTGGGCATCAAGGCGTTTTCTGCGGCCGTGCTCGGCGGAATCGGCAACCTGCGCGGGGCGCTACTCGGCGGACTGGTGCTGGGCATCATGGAGAACTACGGCCAGGCCGTGTTCGGCACGCAATGGCGTGACGTCGTCGCTTTCGTGCTGTTGGTTCTGGTGCTGCTGATCAGGCCCACCGGGATACTCGGGGAAAGCCTCGGAAAGGCGCGAGCATGAGCGAGCAGACGCCAGGGAAGTGGTCGGGCCGGCTGCTCGCCCCCGGCGACGGTCTGCGCGGCTGGTGGTCGGGCCTGAGCCGGGTGCAGAAGTGGGGCTTCGGAATTCTGGGTTTCGCGCTGCTGGCGTTGTCACCGCTGCATCCGCCGCCGTTCTTCGATACGCCCGGAATCAGCTTCGGCGGCACCATGGCACAGTTCGCCATGGTGGCGATCATCGCGATCGGCCTCAACGTCGTCGTAGGCCAGGCCGGGCTGCTGGATCTGGGTTACGTCGGCTTCTACGCCGTCGGCGCCTACACCGTCGCCCTGCTCACCAGTCCGGACAGCCCCTGGAACCAGATAAGCGGCAGCGGGGCGTTCAGCGAGAACTGGGCGTGGCTGTCGTGCGTTCCGCTCGCGATGGCCTTTACCGCGCTGGCCGGCTTGATACTGGGCATTCCGACGCTGCGGCTGCGCGGCGACTATCTGGCCATCGTCACATTGGGTTTCGGCGAGATCATTCGGTTGCTCGCCGACAACCTGTCCGGGATCACCAACGGTTCCCGCGGCCTCAACGGGGTCGCTTACCCGAGGGTCGGTGAGACCGACAAACTGCCCGACGGGGTGTTCTCGAGCGGTAACTCCACTGGCCATGCGAACTACGGCACCTGGTGGTTCTGGCTGGGATTGATCCTGATCGTCGCAATTCTGCTGCTGGTCGGCAACCTGGAACGCAGCCGGGTCGGCCGGGCCTGGGTGGCGATCCGCGAGGACGAGGACGCCGCGGAAGTGATGGGCGTCAACACGTTCCGGTTCAAACTGTGGGCATTCGTGATCGGCGCCGCGATCGGTGGACTGTCCGGGGCGCTGTACGCCGGACAGGTGCAATACGTCGCGCCGCCCACATTCAACATCATCAACTCGATGCTGTTCCTGTGCGCGGTGGTGCTGGGCGGGCAGGGCAACAAGCTCGGCGTCATCTTCGGGGCGTTCGTCATCGTGTACCTGCCGAACCGCCTGCTCGGCGTGCACTTCCTGGGCATCAACCTCGGCGACCTGAAGTACTTGTTCTTCGGCCTGGCGCTGGTGGTGCTGATGATCTTCCGCCCGCAGGGACTGTTCCCGGTTCGCCAGCAACTGCTCACCTACGGCAAACGCGCCCGCTATCTGTTGCGCAGCGCCGACGAGTCGAAGTCGGCCGCATGACGCACGCCGCCCGCGGTCCCACTCAAGACGATCCGGACACCCCGATCGACGAGAGTCTGGCCGTCTTCACCCGTGACACCGATGTCGCCGAGGGCGAAACTCTGCTGGAAACACAGGATCTCACCGTGAAGTTCGGTGGCCTGACGGCGCTGGATTCGGTGAGCTTCGAGATCAAGCGGGGCGAGATCCTCGGCCTGATCGGGCCGAACGGCGCGGGCAAGACCACCTGCTTCAACGCGATCACCGGTGTGTACCGACCGAGTTCGGGATCGGTGACCTTCGACGGGGCGCCGCTGGGCCGGATCAAGCGGCACCAGATCACCCGACGAGGGATCGCACGGACCTTCCAGAACATCCGGCTGTGGGGCGAGATGACCGCGTTGGAGAATGTGGTGGTGGGCACCGACGCGCGGCACAAGACGTCGGTGCCCGGCGCGTTGGTGCGTACGCCTCGGCACCGCCGCGAAGAGCGTTCGGCCATCGAAAAGGCATCTGCTCTGCTGCAATTCGTTGGCATCGCGCATCGCGGCGAGGAGAAGGCCAAGAACCTGCCATACGGTGACCAGCGCCGGTTGGAGATCGCCCGGGCACTGGCCACCGAGCCGAAACTGCTGTGCCTCGACGAGCCGGCGGCCGGCTTCAATCCCAGCGAGAAAGCCGCGCTGATCGAATTGATCCGGGCCATCCGCGACGACGGCTACACCGTGTTGCTCATCGAGCACGACATGCGACTGGTCATGGGTGTCACCGACCGGATCGTGGTGCTGGAGTTCGGCCGCAAGATCGCCGACGGTCTGCCGGCCGAGATCCGCGACGACCCGGCCGTGATCGCCGCTTATCTGGGGGTACCCGATGACCAGCTCTGACAACGCACCACTGCTCGAGGTTCGCGACGCTGTCGTTCACTACGGCAGGATCGAAGCGCTGCACGGGGTTTCACTCGAAGTGCGGCAGGGTGAGCTGGTGACGCTGTTGGGCTCCAACGGCGCCGGTAAGACCACGATGATGCGCGCGATCTCCGGCCTGCGGCCGTTGTCGTCGGGATCGGTGTGGTTCGAGGGCCGCAACATCAGCCGGGTCAAAGCCCATCAGCGCGCCATCGACGGACTCATCCAGGCTCCCGAGGGTCGCGGCGTCTTTCCCGGCATGACCGTGACCGAGAACCTCGAAATGGGCTGCTACGGACGCAAGTTCGACAGCAAGACCGAGCACCGTGAGCGCCTGGATTGGGTGTTCGAAACCTTCCCGAGGCTCGCCGAGCGCCGTACTCAGGTCGGCGGCACCTTGTCCGGTGGAGAGCAGCAGATGCTGGCGATCGGGCGCGCGCTGATGGCCCGCCCACGGGTGCTGCTGCTCGACGAGCCGTCGATGGGCTTGGCGCCCATGATCATTTCGCAGATCTTCAAGATCATCTCCGAGATCAACGCGCAGGGCACCACCGTCCTGCTGGTGGAGCAGAACGCCCAGCAGGCGCTGACCCGCTCCGACCGCGCCTACATCTTGGAGACCGGAACGATCACCCGCAGCGGGGTGGCCCGAGAGTTGTTGGCCGACGACAGCATTCGCGCGGCCTACCTCGGCGTGGCGTAGTCAGTCGGAGAGCTTGGTCAGCAATAGGTAAGCGCTGGTCAGGCCCCCCACGATCGCGGCGCAGGTGGTGGGCAGCAGCGCGTACGGAGCCCACCGCACACCGGTCAGTAGCAGTAGGCCCGTCACCGCGACGCCGAGTGCCGTGCTGACATTTGGGTTGACCCGCTTCAAGACTCGGCCCAGTGGGTTCTCGCCGGCGACGTCTCCGGCTTCCTTGTCCAGGAAGATCAGCAGGATCGCGGCGCCCACAGCGAGCACGATGAGCTCGCCGCCGATCACCCGGTTCGGCTGGGATGGAACAACCAGTACGACCGCGACCAGCAGCAGCATCGTGAACACCACCAAGGTTTGTGCTGCGCGTCCGCGGAGGCTGGCGGAGTCGCCGATCTGCTTGGCATGGATCGAGATCGTGACAAACAGCAATCCGACCAGCGCTCCGCCGACGCCGCCCACTATGACGGCAAAGGAGTCCCAACCAGGCATCAGATGACGGTACCGGCCGGAGCCGAGCCGGGCTGGTTGGGTTTCTACCCGACCAGAGTGAGCACGCGCGGACCGTGCTCGGTGATCGCGATGGTGTGCTCGGAATGGGCGGTGTTGGATCCGTCGGCCGCGCGCAGTGTCCAACCGTCCGGATCGACGACCAGCTGGTTGGCTCCGCGTCCCCACCACGGCTCCAGCGCCAGCGTCAGGCCGGGTTTGAGGACCATGCCGCGACCGCGCTTGCCTCTGTTCGGCACGTGCGGGTCCTCATGCATGGTGCGGCCCAGCCCGTGACCGCCGAAGTCGGTGTTGACGGCGTACCCCGCGGCGGCGGCCACGTCGCCGATGGCCGCCGAGATGTCGCCGAGCCGTCCGCCCGGGACCGCGGCCGCGATGCCGGCGGCCAGGGCGCGGCGCGTGGAGTCGACCAGCGCGGTGTCCGCGGCGTCCGAGGTGTCGCCGACCACCACCGTGATCGCGGAGTCCGCCACCCATCCGTCGATCGAGACGGCGAAGTCCAGCTTCAGCAGATCGCCGTCGCGCAACACGTAGTCCCACGGAAGACCATGCAGCACAGCATCATTGACCGAGAGGCAGATGACATTGCGGAAGGGGCCGCGGCCGAACGACGGCGAGTAGTCCCAGTAGCAGGATGTCGCGCCGCGCTCGTCGATCAGCGCCCTCGCGCGGTGTTCGAGCTGCATCAGGTTCACGCCCGGCTCGGCGTCGTGCGCCAGCGCGGCCAGTGTGCGCGCGACGAAATCGCCGGTGACGGCCATCTTGTCGATTTCTTTGGCGGTTTTGAGTTCGATCATCGGAATGCGGCTCCCTGCTGTCGGTATTTTTATACCGTATACTCGGCCGCATGGTGCGTGTGCCGCTGACCCCCGAACAGATTCGAGCCGGACAGCGCCTCGGCGCGTTGATCAGGACGGCCCGGGCCGGCCGTTCACCCGAGCTCGTCGCCAACGATGCGGGCATCTCGCCAGAGACGCTGCGCAAGATCGAAGTCGGCAGGCTGCCCAGCCCGAGTTTTGGCACCGTCGTAAGCCTGTGCGAGGCACTGGGTTTGCCGTTGCAGGACGCCGTCGACGTATGGCGGGACGACGATGCGGCGCAGGCTAGTCGACGCGAAACCGCTTGACCCGAGACGTCGCTCCGGCCGTCAACGTCACGGCGCTGCGCGCCACCCCCAGGTGCTCCGCGAGCAGCCGAGCCGCGGCCTCGGTGGCTTTGCCCTCATTGGCCGGCTCACGTACGAAGATCGTCAGCGAGCCGTCGTCGGCAGTCTCGACCAGCGGCCCCTTGCGGCTGCCCGGCTTGACGGTGACGACGACGGTCCGGCTCACCTAGCGCGCGACGACCACCGACGAGCCGTGACCGAACAGGCCCTGGTTGGCGGTCACGCCGACCTTGGCGCCCTCGACCTGACGTCCGGTGGCCTGACCCTTGAGTTGCCAGGTGAGTTCGCAGACCTGGGCGATCGCCTGGGCGGGGATGGCCTCGCCGAAGCTGGCCAGCCCGCCGGAGGCGTTGACCGGAATCCGGCCGCCGATCGTGGTGGCGCCGCTGCGGAGCAGCTGTTCGGCTTCGCCCTTGGCGCACAAGCCCAGATGCTCGTACCAGTCGAGTTCCAGCGCGGTGGACAGGTCATAGACTTCGGCCAGCGACAGGTCCTCGGGGCCGATCCCGGCCTCGGCGTAGGCGGCGTCGAGGATCTGATCCTTGAACACCCGGTCCGGTCCTGGCACCACGGCGGTGGAATCGGTTGCGATGTCCGGCAATTCGGGCAGGTGCTGCGGATATTGCGGGCTCTGCAGGCTCACCGCGCGTACCGACGGCACGCCTTGTACCGAGCCGAGATGCTTCTCGGCGAACGCCTTGCTGGCCACGACCACCGCGGCCGCGCCATCGGAGGTCGCGCAGATGTCAAGCAGCCGAAGGGGATCGGAGACCACCGGGCTGGCAAGCACGTCCTCGACGCTGGCCTCCTTGCGGTAGCGGGCGTACGGGTTGTTCAACCCGTGCTGCGCATTCTTGACCTTCACCTGAGCGAAGTCCTCGAGGGTGGCCCCGTAAAGGTCCATCCGGCGGCGCGCCAGCAGCGCGAAGTACACCGTATTGGTGGCGCCGATCAGGTGGAAGCGCTGCCAGTCGGGATCGTTGCGGCGTTCCCCGCCGACCGGGGCGAAAAAGCCCTTCGGGGTGGTGTCCGCGCCGATGACCAGTGCCACGTCGCAGAAGCCGGCCAGGATCTGCGCCCGCGCGCTCTGCAGGGCCTGCGAGCCGCTCGCGCAGGCCGCATAGCTCGAGGTGACCGGGATGCCGTTCCAGCCGAGTTTCTGCGCGAACGTCGCACCGGCCACGAAGCCGGGGTAGCCGTTGCGGATGGTGTCGGCGCCGGCCACCAACTGGATCTGGCGCCAGTCCAGGCCGGCTTCGGCCAGCGCGGCGCGGGCGGCGACGACGCCGTACTCGGTGAAGTCGCGGCCCCACTTGCCCCAGGGGTGCATGCCTGCGCCGAGGATGTAGACGGGCTCAGCGGTCATTTGGCGATCTCCCATGCGTAGGTGACGCGCTCGGTGCCGTCGTCGTCGGTGTAGAGCGTCATGGTGGTCAGCTCCACCTCCATACCGACCTTCAAATCAGCGGCCAGCGTGCCTTCGGCGACCTTGCCCAGCACGATCAGGCCCTCGTCGGCGAGCTCGACAGCGGCGACCGCGAACGGTTCGAACGGGTCCGGCGACGGATACGGCGGGGGAGGTGCGTAGCGGTTCTCGGTATAGCTCCACACCGTGCCGCGCCGCGAGAGCGCGACGGCGTCGAGGACATCGCTGTCACACGCCGGGTTGGGGCAGTTGTTGGCCCGCGGCGGGAACACGTATGTCCCGCACTGAGGACACTTGCCGCCGATCAGATGCGGCACACCGGCGTCGTCGTGGTCCCACCAACCATCGATCGCCGGTAGTTGCGTGGGGGCGTCTGGAGAAGCTGGCACGGGGTCATCGTAAGCGATGCGACCCGCCGAATTGAAACGTGTTCCAGTTCAGAAGTTGGGATCGGTAGCCGGCCACGAGAGGTGAAGTCGTGGCATGGGACTTTTCAAGAAACTGAGGGATCCGGCCCTGCTGGGCGGCCCGTCGAACGCGTCGGTGGCCGACGACGACCCGATCTGGGAACCGATCAACGGCATCTCGTTGGGCAATTACGCCGAACTCGCCCTCGCCGCGCAGAAACGCGGTGTCACCGACGAGGCCGGCATGATCGCACTCGGTCAGGAACGCGGCTGGGATCCGGCCGACACGAAGGCCGCGCTCGACGGATGGGTGCAGCGGATGGGCCAGTCGATGGCCGTCGGGCAGCGATTTCGCAAGCTCCTCGGGTACTGAGTGTCGGGGGCGGTGCATAGAGTGATGGCGTGACGGCGAGCGCTACGGACCAGAAACCGACCCTGCTGCTGCTGGATGGCAATTCGCTCGCGTTCCGGGCGTTCTATGCGCTGCCCGCCGAGAACTTCAAGACCAAGAACGGGCTGACCACCAACGCGGTCTATGGCTTCACCGCCATGCTGATCAACCTGCTGCGTGACGAGGCGCCCACCCACGTGGCCGCCGCCTTCGACGTCTCCCGGCAGACCTTCCGCAAGGAGAAGTACCCGGAGTATAAAGAGGGCCGCTCGGCAACGCCGGACGAGTTCCGCGGCCAGATCGAGATCACCAAAGAAGTGCTCAACGCACTCGGGATCACCGTTCTGGCCGAGCCCGGCTTCGAGGCCGACGACATCATCGCCACGCTGGCCACCCAGGCCGAGCAGGAGGACTACCGGGTGCTGGTGGTCACCGGCGACCGGGACGCGCTGCAACTGGTCAGCCCGGACGTCACGGTGCTCTACCCGCGCAAGGGCGTGAGCGACCTCACCCGGTTCACCCCCGAGGCGGTCGTGGAGAAGTACGGCCTGACCCCGACGCAGTACCCCGACTTCGCGGCGTTGCGCGGCGACCCGAGCGACAACCTGCCGGGCATCCCGGGGGTGGGCGAGAAAACCGCCGCCAAATGGATCGTCGAATACGGCTCGCTGCAGGGCTTGGTCGACAACGTCGACTCGGTGCGCGGCAAAGTCGGAGATGCGTTGCGCGAGAACCTGTCCAGCGTCATCCTCAACCGGGAACTCACCGACCTGGTCAAGGAGGTTCCGCTGGCGCAGACCCCCGACACGCTGCGGGTGCAGCCGTGGGACCGCGACCAGATCCACCGTCTTTTTGACGACCTCGAATTCCGGGTCTTGCGCGATCGGCTGTTCGACACGCTGGCCGCCGTCGAACCCGAGGTCGACGAGGGCTTTGACGTCCGCGGTGGGCAACTCGAACCCGGCACGGTGGCGGCGTGGCTGGACGAGCACGCCCGCACCGGCGCCCGGTCCGGTGTCGCGGTCGTCGGCACCCACCGGGTGTACGACGGTGATGCCACCGCTGTGGCGATCGCCACCGCCGACGGCGACGGCGCCTACATCGACACCGCCGGTCTGACGCCCGACGACGAGGCCGCGCTGGGGGCGTGGCTGGCCGACGAGAGCGCGCCGAAGGTGTTGCACGAAGCCAAGATTGCAATGCATGACTTGGCCGGCCGGGGCTGGCAGCTGGCCGGTGTCACTTCCGATACCGCGCTGGCGGCGTATCTGGTGCGGCCCGGGCAGCGCAGTTTCGCCCTCGACGACCTGTCGCTGCGTTACCTGCGTCGCGAGCTGCGTGCCGACAACCCTGAGCAGCAACAGCTTTCGCTCCTCGACGACAGTGAAGGCGTGGACGATCAGGCGGTGCAGACGCTCATCCTGCGCGCCCGCGCGGTCGCCGACCTGGCCGACGCACTGGATGAGGAGCTGGAGCGCATCGACTCGTCGTCACTGCTGGGCCAGATGGAGCTGCCGGTGCAGGCTGTGCTGGCCGGGTTGGAGAATGTCGGCATCGCCGTCGATTTGGACAAGCTGAACACTCTGGAGCGGGAGTTCGCCGAGCAGATTCGGCAAGCCGCCGACGCGGCGTACGAGGTGATCGGTAAACAGATCAACCTGGGTTCGCCCAAGCAGCTGCAGGTTGTGCTGTTCGACGAGCTCGGCATGCCGAAGACCAAGCGCACCAAGACCGGCTACACCACCGACGCCGACGCGCTGCAGTCCCTGTTCGACAAGACCGGACACCCATTCCTCGAGCATCTGCTGGCGCACCGCGACGCCACCCGGCTCAAGGTCACGGTCGACGGGCTGCTCAAGTCGGTGGCCGCCGATGGGCGCATCCACACCACGTTCAACCAGACCATCGCCGCGACCGGGCGGCTGTCGTCGACCGAGCCCAACCTGCAGAACATCCCGATCCGCACCGACGCCGGGCGCCGGATCCGCGACGCGTTCATCGTCGGATCGGGCGGTGGCTCGGCATTCAGCGAGTTGATGACCGCCGACTACAGCCAGATCGAGATGCGGATCATGGCGCACCTGTCCAAGGACGAAGGCCTGATCGAGGCGTTCCGGACCGGGGAGGACCTGCACTCGTTCGTGGCGTCGCGCGCGTTCGACGTCCCCATCGACGAGGTCAACGCCGAACTGCGGCGCCGCGTCAAGGCGATGTCGTACGGCCTGGCCTACGGGCTCAGCGCCTACGGTTTGTCGGCGCAGCTGAAGATCTCGACCGAAGAAGCCAAGGTCCAGATGGAGCAGTACTTCAACCGGTTCGGCGGCATCCGGGACTACCTGCGCGACATCGTCGACCAAGCCCGTAAAGACGGATACACCTCGACCGTGTTCGGCCGCCGGCGTTACCTGCCGGAGCTGGACAGCAGCAACCGGCAGGTGCGCGAGGCCGCCGAACGCGCCGCGCTCAACGCACCCATCCAGGGCAGCGCCGCCGACCTGATCAAGGTGGCGATGATCAACGTCGACTCGGCGATCAAGGAGCGTGGACTGGCATCGCGCATGCTCCTGCAGGTGCACGACGAGCTGCTGTTCGAAGTCGCGGACGGCGAACGTGACACCCTCGACGAGCTGGTGCGCGACAAGATGGGGAGCGCGTACCCGCTGGAAGTTCCGTTGGAGGTGTCGGTGGGTTACGGCCGAAGCTGGGACGCCGCCGCGCACTGACGGTCCTCGACGGTGGCGGGGTTGACGTGCAACTCGCGAGGCCCCGTCGGTAGCCGCCAGTGGAACGTGATCGCCGCCAGCCGCAACAGGGTGGCCACGATCGACCCGACGGCCACCCCCAACCACTGCGAGCCGACCGAATCGATCGCGACGTAGACAACTGCGCCCAGCATGGCCGGCGCCGCATACATGTCGTCGGGACCCATCACCATCGGGACCTCCCGCGCGACGATGTCACGCATGATGGTGCCGGCGATCGCGGACACCATGCCCAGCAGTGCGGCGGCGAAATAGCTGGCGCCGTGATCGACCGATATCGCCGCGCCGGTGGTCGCGAAAAATCCCATGCCGATGGCGTCGAGCACCAGCACGAGTTGGCTCAACTTGATCACCAGCTTGGCGAAAGCCGTGGTCAGCACCGCAGCCACGAAACACACCGTGACAGGAGCCCAGTGCTGCAGCGACGCCGGCGGGAACGCGCCCAGTAGCACGTCGCGCATCACATTCCCCCCGATGCCGGTCAAGACGGCCAGGACGGCGATGCCGAACAGGTCGAACCCCTTGCGGACACCGACCACCGCACCGGATGCGGCGAGGACTGCGATCCCCGCGTATTCCAGGATGTGCTGGATCATGCCCGCGAAGGTAGGAGGCGAAGCTAGGAACCGGCTGAAAAGGGCTGCGGACTCAGCCAGTGCAGCACCGGGCCGGCGGCGGCGCGGGCAGCGACCACGCCGTCGACCTCCAGCTGCAGTAGCGCGAACACCCTGGCATCGCCGAAACCGCGGTCTATGCGGTCACGGACGAATGCCAGCTCGACAACTTGGACTGCAAATTTCTTGACGCCGCGACCGGCCGGGCGCCCACCGAAGCGGGTGGCGGCGGCCACCGCCTCCTTGCGGGTGCGGATCGACCCCAGCCAGCCGGCCTCGGCCGGGGTCAGCAGGCCTGCGGCGACCATGCCCGGCAGCTTCTCGGCGACGACGCGTTGTTCGCCGCGGCGACTGCGTACGGCCAGCATGACCGCCAAGAAGAACATCGGCATCATCCACACCACGTACAAGCCGAAGTACGCGCCCGGACCGGCCAGAGAAGACCCGTTCCACAACCCGTGCATCACCACTGCGGCCAGGTACCCGAGCGTCACACACCCCGCCTTGGCAAACCAATTGCGTTGCTGCAGAGCGAAATGCACGCCGATCGCGGTGAAAGTCGTGAACAGCGGATGGGCGAACGGGCCCATCACCAGACGCAATCCCGCCGTCAGCAGAGAGTCGCCCAGCGAGCCGCCGTCGGCGATGTAGAAGATGTTCTCCAGCCAGGCGAAGCCGATCGCCGTCATTCCCGCATAGACCAAACAGTCGGTCAGCGAGTTCAGCTCGGCACGGCGCACACCCGTCATCATCAACAGCAGGAACGCGCCCTTGGCTGCTTCCTCGATCAGCGGAGCGCCGACCGCGATGGTGAAGGGGCTGGAATCCGAACCGCCGGTGTTCACCGCGGCGTCGAAGACCACCTCGAGGCCCACTGACACCACAACGGCCACCGAGGCGCCCCAGACGAAGGCGAACACGAGCAGCCGCGGCGGCTCCGGTTCCCATCGGTCCAGCCACAGATACGACAGCACCACCAGCGTCGTCGCTGTGGTGGCCAGGATGAAACCGATCACGGTGCCTGCCGGATTCACCGCGGTCAGCAGGGTCAAGATCAACCCGGCGACGGTGCCGAGAATGATGATCACCGCCAGCGGGGCGCCGACCTTGCGGACCGGCCGGGGCAACGGTGGCGGGAAGGGGTAGGACACCTGAGCAGGGTATTCGACCAGAGGCGTCCACAGCGGGCTCACAGACCCGGGTTTGTCCAGCGTGTGCCTAGTCGAGTAGTCTCGGAGAGTACCTGTGTGCACTTAGCGGGTACAGCACCACAGATACATCCCCGAAAGCACTGTCCCTACGATTAAGCCTGTCCGGAGCAACCCAACAATATGCCAAGTCCCACCGTCACCTCGCCGCAAGTAGCCGTCAACGACATCGGCTCGGCCGAGGACTTTCTCGCCGCGATCGACAAGACCATCAAATACTTCAACGATGGCGACATCGTCGAAGGGACCATCGTCAAGGTTGACCGCGACGAAGTCTTGCTCGACATCGGCTACAAGACCGAGGGCGTCATCCCCTCCCGCGAACTCTCCATCAAGCACGACGTCGACCCCAATGAGGTTGTGTCCGTCGGCGATGAGGTGGAAGCCCTCGTCCTCACCAAGGAGGACAAGGAAGGCCGCCTGATCCTGTCCAAGAAGCGCGCTCAGTACGAGCGTGCCTGGGGCACCATCGAGGCACTCAAGGAGAAGGACGAGGCCGTCAAGGGCACCGTCATCGAGGTCGTCAAGGGCGGCCTGATCCTC
Source organism: Mycolicibacterium aromaticivorans JS19b1 = JCM 16368 (assembly GCF_000559085.1). Lineage (NCBI taxonomy): Bacteria > Bacillati > Actinomycetota > Actinomycetes > Mycobacteriales > Mycobacteriaceae > Mycobacterium > Mycolicibacterium aromaticivorans. Next base: position 4,893,577 of record NZ_JALN02000001.1, read on the forward strand.
GACATCGGCCTGCGCGGCTTCCTGCCCGCATCGCTGGTCGAGATGCGACGCGTCCGCGATCTGCAGCCGTACATCGGCAAGGAGATCGAGGCCAAGATCATCGAGCTGGACAAGAACCGCAACAACGTGGTGCTCTCGCGCCGCGCGTGGCTCGAGCAGACCCAGTCCGAGGTGCGCAGCGAATTCCTCAACCAGCTGCAGAAGGGCGCCATCCGCAAGGGTGTCGTGTCCTCGATCGTCAACTTCGGCGCGTTCGTCGATCTCGGCGGCGTCGACGGCCTGGTGCACGTGTCCGAGCTGTCCTGGAAGCACATCGATCACCCGTCCGAGGTGGTTCAGGTGGGCGACGAGGTCACCGTCGAGGTGCTCGACGTGGACATGGACCGCGAGCGGGTTTCGTTGTCGCTCAAGGCGACTCAGGAAGACCCGTGGCGCCACTTCGCCCGCACCCACGCCATCGGCCAGATCGTGCCCGGCAAGGTCACCAAGCTGGTGCCGTTCGGTGCGTTCGTCCGTGTCGAAGAGGGCATCGAGGGTCTGGTGCACATCTCCGAGCTGGCTGAGCGCCACGTCGAGGTGCCGGATCAGGTCGTGCAGGTCGGCGACGACGCCATGGTCAAGGTCATCGACATCGACCTGGAGCGCCGCCGGATCTCGCTGAGCCTCAAGCAGGCCAACGAGGACTACACCGAGGAGTTCGACCCCTCGAAGTACGGCATGGCCGACAGCTACGACGACGCGGGCAACTACATCTTCCCGGAGGGCTTCGACGCCGACACCAACGAATGGTTGGAAGGCTTCGACAAGCAGCGCACCGAGTGGGAGGCCCGTTACGCCGAGGCCGAGCGCCGGCACAAGATGCACACCGCACAGATGGAGAAGTTCGCCAAGGCTGAGGCCGAGGCGGCCGAGCGTCCGGCCGGTAACGGCTCGTCGTCGTCTTCCTCGTCGAGCTCGGGTGAGTCGGCCGGTGGTTCGCTGGCCAGCGATGCTCAGCTCGCGGCTCTGCGCGAGAAGCTGGCGGGCAACGCCTAAGTAATCCACGATTGACGCCCCGGCTCATCCGAGCCGGGGCGTTCGTCGTCTCGGGCGCCTGAAAGACTGTTCTAGTGCTGCGTATTGGACTCACCGGCGGTATCGGCGCCGGCAAGTCGACGGTGTCCGCCACGTTCTCGGAATGTGGCGGCATCGTCGTCGATGGGGATGTCATCTCCCGCGAAGTCGTCGAACCGGGGACCGAAGGTCTGGCCAAGCTGGTCGACGCGTTCGGGTCACAGATCCTGCTGCCCGACGGCGCGCTGAACCGCCCGGCATTGGCCGGAATCGCCTTCAGCGACGAGGATAAGCGGCAGACCCTGAACGGCATCGTCCACCCGCTGGTGGCGACTCGGCGCTCGGAGCTGATCGCCGCGGCAGGCGAGGATGCCGTGATCGTCGAGGACATCCCGCTGCTGGTCGAATCGCAGATGGCGCCGATGTTCCCGCTGGTCATCATCGTGCACGCCGACCCCGAGGTGCGAGTCAAGCGGCTGATCGAATACCGCGACTTCTCCGAGTCCGACGCCAGGGCCCGGATCGCCGCGCAGGCGACCGAAGAGCAACGACGACTGGTCGCCGATGTCTGGCTGGACAACTCCGGCAGCTCCGGGCGGCTCGTCGAGCAGGCGCGTGAGCTGTGGTACCAGCGGATCGTGCCGTTCGCGCACAACCTCACGACCCGTACCCCGGCGCCGAGTTCGACCGCGGTGGTGCCCGCAGATCCCAGTTGGCCCGACCAGGCCCGACGAATCCTGGCCCGGCTCAACTCCACCTGCGGGCACCGGGCGGTGCGGATCGACCACATCGGGTCGACGGCAGTGCCCGGTATGGACGCCAAGGACATCATCGACGTCCAGGTGACGGTTACCTCGCTGGAGGTCGCCGACGAACTCGCCGACGACTTACTGCGGGCCGGATATCCCCGCGTCGACTCGATCACCTCTGACGTGCCGAAGGCAGGTACCGATCCGGCCTTGTGGCACAAGCGTTTCCATGCTTCCGGCGACCCGGGCCGGCCTACCAACGTCCACATCCGAGTGGACGGTTGGCCCAATCAGCGGTTCGCGCTGCTGTTCGTGGACTGGCTCACGGCCAACCCTGGTGTGCAGGCCGACTACCTGGCGGTCAAACACTCCGCGGCTCGGCACGCAGACATCGGGGCATACGCCGAGGCGAAGGAGCCGTGGTTCCTCAATGCCTACCGCCGGGCGTGGGAATGGGCCGACACAACCGGCTGGGCGCCGGCCGTCTGACTATCGGAACGCTCGGCGCCGTTCCAAGATCAGCAACGGGATCTCGCGGGGCGTGTTGCGCTGATAGCCCGCATATCCCTTGTAGGCCTTGACAACTCGCGGCCACAACTCGGCTCGCTCTTCTGTGCTGGCGGTGCGGGCCAGCATCGGAACAGTCGCGCCGTCAACGGTCACGCCGACGTCCGGGTTGGCGATCGCGTTCTTGTACCAGTCGGGGTGATCCTGGTGGCCGCCCTTGGATGCGACGACGACGATGCGGTCCTTGTCGTGAACCGGAGACGTCAACAGGTTGGCGTACGGCTTCCCGGATTTGCGGCCGACGGTGTGCAACTCGACGGTCAACATACCCATGACCGTGCGTGGAAAGCGCCCGCCGGTGAGTGTGAGCATCATCCGGTGGCCGTTTTCCAAGAGCCAGGCGCCGGCCTCGGCGACACGATCGGGTTTCTGCACGTGCCCAGAGTATCGGCGATCGCGGACTTCTACGTCGTCGGTTCCGGCGCCGGGGCGGGTGCGGGCGGGGGCGCGGCGCTCGGGGCAGGGGTGTCCAGCGGCGCGCCGCACTGGATGGTGCCGTAGAGCGGGTCGTCCTTGGGGCGGAACAGTCGGGGGGCGATGAACTGGTCCGCCTGCGCCACGATCTGGTCGTCCACCAGGATCTCGCAGTGCAGATTCGATCCGTACGGCCACTGGATGGACAGTTCCATGCCGGCCTTTTTGGGATCGTGCAGAACCGTGTTGACCTCGAAGGTCATTCCCGGTAGCAGCGTGGGTTGGTCGCTGTTGACGTTGTTGTCGTCGATCTTGTATGCGACCACGGCGCCGCGTGAGGTCCCGTCCGCCCGGGCCCGGTAGGTGATGTTGTGCAGCAACTGCGGGTTGGCGTCATCGGCGGCCACGGGCGTCGGTGGGGGCGCGGGATCCGGGTCGGCCAGCGCGGTCGCCGCCGTTAACTGAGAACCCACGACCAGAGTGGCCGCGGCGACGATGCTCAGCCATCCGCGCGTGGTGGAGCTCATAGCTAGGCAGACTACCCGTCCGGTGGGGCACTGCCGATTCGTTGCCCCGCCCGAAGGAGGCTCAGCGCCAGGTCAATGTCATTCCCTCGGCGGAAAGCCAGGCATTGAGGTCGTGGTCGTGACGGGCGAGGCCGGCCACGGCGCCGACAACGCACTGCAGGGCGGCCTCCGCGGTCTCGGTGGGCAACAAGCCCTCGCGGTGGGCGGCGAACAGCTCGTCGGTGTCGATGAGGTCGGTGCGGTCACCGGCGTAGACCACCAGGTCGAGGTAGTGGTCCTCGGTATGCCAGGCGGTGTCGCCGACAGTGATCATGCCGATGTCGAGGTAATAGTCCTGCGGCCGCTCGTAGCCGGGGTTGAAGTGGAAGACATTGGCCCGCAGACCCAGCGACGGCAGCAGCCACGACTCCAGATAGTGGAACTGGGCGCGGCCCGGGGTGGGCCGGGCCATGTACAGGCCCCACGGGGTGAGCACGTAGTCGTCCACCGCCCGCACGAAGCCCTTCGGGTCGGTGTTGGTGTACGCGACCAGGTCGAACGTCTCCTGCTTGGGCGGATGGACCGTCACCGCGTCAGCGTAACGAGGGCCGGCGTCACGAGGAATGAATGTGTCGGTGGGGACGCTTAACCTGGGGACATGGCATTCGCTACCGAACACCCGGTGATCGCGCACTCGGAGTACCGACCTGCCGCTGACGCTGTGGACGGCCTGGTGCGCACCGGCGCCGAGTTCCAAGTGGTCAGTGAGTACGAGCCCGCCGGTGACCAGCCTGCCGCGATCGAGGAGCTGGAACGCCGGATCAGGGCGGGGGAGCGTGACGTCGTGCTGCTCGGTGCGACGGGCACCGGCAAGTCCGCGACCACGGCGTGGCTGATCGAACGGCTGCAGCGGCCCACGCTGGTGATGGCGCCGAACAAGACGCTGGCCGCCCAGCTGGCCAACGAGTTGCGGGAGATGTTGCCGCACAACGCTGTTGAATACTTCGTCTCGTACTACGACTACTACCAGCCTGAGGCATACATCGCCCAGACCGACACCTACATCGAGAAGGACAGCTCGATCAACGATGACGTGGAGCGGTTGCGCCACTCGGCGACATCGAGTCTGCTGTCCCGACGCGACGTTGTCGTCGTCGCGTCGGTGTCGTGCATTTACGGCCTGGGCACCCCGCAGTCCTACCTCGACCGGTCGGTCGAATTGGAGGTGGGCACCGAGGTGCCCCGCGACGGCCTGCTGCGGCTGCTCGTCGACGTCCAGTACACCCGCAACGACATGTCCTTCACCCGTGGTTCCTTCCGGGTGCGCGGCGACACCGTCGAGATCATCCCGTCCTACGAGGAGCTGGCGGTTCGCATCGAGTTCTTCGGCGACGAGATCGAGGCGCTGTACTACCTGCACCCGCTCACCGGTGACGTGGTCCGCCAGGTCGACTCGCTGCGGATCTTCCCGGCCACCCACTACGTGGCGGGTCCGGAGCGGATGGCGATCGCCATCTCGACGATCGAGCAGGAGCTGGCCGAGCGGCTGGCCGAGCTGGAGAACCAGGGCAAGCTGCTCGAAGCCCAGCGGCTGCGGATGCGCACCAACTACGACATCGAGATGATGCGTCAGGTCGGCTTCTGTTCGGGCATCGAGAACTATTCGCGCCATATCGACGGCCGGCCGGCCGGGTCGGCGCCGGCGACGCTGCTGGATTACTTTCCCGAGGACTTCCTGCTGGTGATCGACGAGTCACACGTCACCGTCCCGCAGATCGGCGGCATGTACGAGGGTGACATGTCCCGCAAGCGCAACCTCGTCGAGTTCGGCTTCCGGCTGCCGTCGGCGGTGGACAATCGGCCGTTGACCTGGGAAGAGTTCGCCGATCGGATCGGCCAGACGGTGTACCTGTCGGCAACGCCCGGGCCGTACGAGCTCAGCCAGACCAGTGGTGAGTTCGTCGAGCAGGTCATCCGCCCGACCGGCCTGCTCGACCCGAAGGTCGTGGTCAAGCCGACCAAGGGCCAGATCGACGACCTGATCGGCGAGATCCGGGCCCGCACCGAACGCGACGAGCGGGTCCTGGTCACCACGCTGACCAAGAAAATGGCCGAGGACCTCACGGACTACCTGCTCGAAATGGGCATCCGGGTGCGCTACCTGCATTCCGAGGTCGACACCTTGCGTCGGGTCGAGTTGCTGCGGCAGCTGCGCCTCGGCGAATACGACGTGCTGGTCGGTATCAACCTGCTCCGAGAAGGTCTGGACCTTCCCGAGGTGTCCCTCGTGGCGATTCTGGACGCCGACAAGGAGGGGTTCCTGCGCTCCACCCGAAGCCTGATCCAGACCATCGGCCGTGCGGCGCGCAACGTGTCCGGTGAGGTGCACATGTACGCCGACAAGCTCACCGATTCGATGAAGGAAGCCATCGACGAGACCGAGCGGCGCCGCGCCAAGCAGATCGCCTACAACGAAGAGCGCGGCATCGACCCGCAGCCGCTTCGCAAGAAGATCGCCGACATCCTCGATCAGGTGTACCGAGAAGCCGACGACACCGAAGCGATCGAGGTCGGCGGCTCGGGCCGCAATGCGTCCCGGGGCCGGCGGGCGCAAGGCGAGCCGGGGCGTGCGGTGAGCGCGGGCATCGTCGAAGGTCGTGACACCGCGAACATGCCGCGCGCCGAACTCGCCGATCTGATCAAGGATTTGACTGCGCAGATGATGGCGGCGGCACGCGACCTGCAGTTCGAGCTGGCCGCCCGGATCCGCGACGAGATCGCGGATCTGAAGAAGGAGTTGCGGGGGATGGACGCGGCCGGGCTGAAATAGCCGGGCGCGCTTGAACTCAACCATGGTTGAGCCTTTACGGTGATGCCATGACCGAGACGACCGCATCGGCCGCAGGCAGCTGGCGCGAGCTGCTGGGTCGCGACTATCTCGGCGCCGTCATCGTGCTGGCCGGTGGCGTGGCGATCTACGCCATCAACGAATTCATCACCATCAGCCTGCTCCCGAGCGCCGTCGCCGACATCGGGGGTGAGCGGCTCTACGCCTGGGTGACCACGGTGTACCTGGTCGCGTCGGTCACCGCGGCGACGACGGTAGGCCCGGTTCTGACCCGATTCGGCCCGCGCGCCGCGTATCTGGGCGCGTTGCTGTCGTTCGCGGCGGGCAGCGCGCTGTGCACGCTGGCGCCGTCGATGCCGCTGCTCCTCGGCGGGCGGGTCGTGCAGGGCTTGGCCGGTGGTGTGCTGGCCGGTCTCGGCTATGCGGTGATCAGTGCGGCGCTGCCAGACCGATTGTGGACCCGCGCGTCGGCTGTGGTCTCGGCGATGTGGGGAGTGGGCACCCTGGTGGGGCCGGCCGCCGGCGGCTTGTTCGCCCAATTCGGTGTGTGGCGAGGCGGATTCGGCTTGCTCGCGGTTCTCGCAGTGGCGATGAGCGTGTTGGTCCCGCTGGCGTTGCCGGCCCGGGCCGACACCGACCAGCAGGTGCCTCGGACACGAATCCCGGTGTGGTCGTTGCTTCTTCTCGGTGTGGCAGCTCTGACGGTCAGCGCGGCGGTGATTCCGCACAGGGCAGGCGCCATCGCGGGACTGCTGATCGCAGGCGCGGTGCTGGTGGGGGTGTTCATTGTCGTCGACCGGCGGGCTTCGGCGGCGGTATTGCCGCGCAGAGCATTTGAGCCGGGGCCGTTGAAGTGGATCTACCTGACCCTGGGTCTGTTGATGGCGTCGACGATGGTGGACATGTATGTGCCGTTGTTCGGTCAGCGGCTGGGCGGTCTGGCGCCGGTCGTGGCGGGTTTCCTGGGTGCGGCTCTGTCGGTGGGCTGGACGGTGGGGGAGATCGCCAGCGCGTCGATCACCAATGTCCGGACCACGGTGCGCGTGGTGGCGATCGCCCCACTGGTGATGGCCACGGGTCTGGCGCTGGCGGCAGCGACCCAAACTGACGGTGCGCCAACAACAGTCGTAGTCCTGTGGGCTGTGGCGCTGGTGATCACGGGCTCCGGTATCGGCATGGCGTGGCCGCACCTGTCGGCGTGGGCGATGGGTTCGGTGATCGACGACGCTCCTCAGCAGGCGGTGGCCGCGGCCGCGATCAGCACTGTGCAGCTGATGTGCGGAGCGTTCGGCGCCGGGTTGGCAGGTGTCGTGGTGAATGTGCGTGTTGCGCCCGATGCGAGCGCGAGCCGGCTGATGTTCGGTGCGTTCGCCGTTCTGGCGGCGGCGGGGTGCGTGGCCTCCTACCGTTCCGGGTGTGAACGGGCGGACTGAGGCCTACTCGTCCTTCTCGTCAATCCGGTGCACGCCGGTGACCCCGGCTATTGCCGCGACTGTGGTAGGGGCGCGCAGGATTTGGGTGCCCGACAACGTCAACATGACACCGCCGTCGCTGTCGGTACTCAGCTCGGTGAGGCTCCACTGGTGTTTCTCGCAGGTGGCGAGGATGCGGGTCAGCACGCCGCGGTCGACGTCGTAGGTGACCCGCAGCCGCACCGAGCCGGCCAGTCGCGCGGTCAGACGCCTGCTGAGCGGGTTGAAGCCCAAGACGATCACGAAGTGCAGGATCGTCACGATGATCGCGAGCTTGACCAGCCCCGCGGCGGCGGCCATGCCGATGGCCGCGCACTCCCAGATCGCGGCCGCTGTGGTCAACCCGTGCACGGCGCCCTGCCGGGTGATGATCAGCCCCGCGCCGAGGAAGCCGATGCCGGAGACGATCTGGGCGGCCACCCGCGACGGGTCGACCTCCACCAGGCCTGTGCTCAGCACGTCGGAGAAGCCGTACTTGCTGACGATCAGGATCAGTGCGGACGCTGTGCCGACTATCGCCTGGGTACGCAGGCCGGCGCTCTTGCCATGAATTTCGCGCTCCAGGCCGATCAACGCGGTCAGCCCGAACGCGATCAGAAGTTCGACGATCTGCCGGGTGCCCTGTCCGGGACCACCGAGCAACGGCGGGTCGGCCAACCAGATCTGCATGTCGCCACCGTATTCGCCCGGCGGCGACCCGGGCAGCAATCACGCTGAGCCAAACGATGGGCGAGTCGCGGTAGCGCTGGAAAAGTATCGCCTGACACGCGGGTGTGGCTGAGTGGCTGGGCACCGGCTTGCAAAGCCGTTTAGACGGGTTCGAATCCCGGCACTCGCTCCGATCGTGATCTCGGTACCGTTGCCTGCCGTGGCGAAGTCGAAGAAGAAATGCTGTCGAAGCACGCCACGCTGCACGAGCTGTCCGCTCGTGCTGCACAAGGCCCAGCAGCCCGAACGGCGAGGCGTCAGCGGCACAGACCTGGACAAGGTGTTCCGGCGCCGCGAGTCCTGATCTCGTTCGGCGCGCGACCTGCAGGTCAGCGAATGTTGCGCGATCAAATTGTCGCCGGGGTAACCGCGACAACACCGCTTAGCAACAGTTCGATAACCCCCGAATGGCTGGCCCGGTTCGGTACTTACACGTCTGTAGTTTCCCTGGCAGGCCTCTCACAGAAACGGGGAAACGATGTCTCGGACCACCTCTCGCGTGGCGGCGGTCACTGCCATGGCGACGGCGGGGTTTTTCTGGACGGCTCCGCTGTTCAGCCCCCGTGCGGTTGCCGACTTCGGCAGCCCCGGTGTTCCGTGCATGGGCATCCTTCACCAAGGCCTCACGACGCCGCCCGATCTGTCCCAGGGCATCCCCGGTACGTCGAACACGCTGTTCACGAACAATCCTCCGACTGCAGGCGGTCCCATCCCGCCCGCGACCGTGCCCGGCACCATTCGCGTCCCACCCGCCAGCGCGCCCGGCTCGCCCGGCATGCCCGGCACCGGTGGCGTGACCGTCCCGCCGGCGTCCGTCCCCGGTGCGCCCGGGACCAGCACGACCCGCGGCATCCCGACGCCGCCCGCCGCGGTTCCCGGCGCTCCCGGCGTTCCCGGCGGTGGGGGCGTCCCCGGTACGCCGCTCGGTGTTCCTGGTACTCCTCCCGGCGGTGGCGGTGGCGGTATTCCGGGGGTGCCCGGTGGTGTTCCCGGTACTCCTCCCGGTGGCGGGGGTGGCGGTATTCCGGGGGTGCCCGGTGGTGTTCCCGGTACTCCTCCCGGTGGCGGGGGTGGCGGTATTCCGGGGGTGCCCGGTGGTGTTCCCGGTACTCCTCCCGGTGGCGGGGGTGGCGGTATTCCGGGGGTGCCCGGTGGTGTTCCCGGTACTCCTCCCGGGGGTGGTGGCGGCGGTATTCCCACCCCGCCCGCAGGTGTGCCCAGCGCTCCCGTCAGTGACGCTGCGGGCGTGCCCAACGGTGGTGCCGGCGCGGCTGGCGCCCCGGTGAGCGATGCCGCTGCTGCCGCTCAGCCCGGTGGTGGCGGAGCCGGTGCGCCCGGTGGCGGTGCCGGCGGCCCAGGTGGCGGCGGTGCCGGCGGAGGCTCGGGTGCCGGTGGCCCCGGCGCGCCCGGCGCTCTGCCTGCCGGCGCCGGAGGCGCGGGCGCTCCGATCTCTGATGCCAACGGACTCGTTCCTCCGGCTCCTGCCGGTGTTCCGGCCGCTCCGCTCGCCGACGCCTCCGGCCTGGCGCCTGCGCCGCCGGCCGCAGCTCCTCCCGCCGCCGTCCCCGGTGGCGGCGCAGTCCCGCCCGGGCCGCCAGCCGGCGTGCCCGGCATCCCCGGCGGCGGTGGCGGCGACGTCCCGGGTACTCCGCCTGCTGGTGTCCCTGGTGTTCCCGGTGGTGGCGGTGGCGACGTCCCGGGTACTCCGCCTGCTGGTGTCCCTGGTGTTCCCGGTGGTGGCGGTGGCGACGTCCCGGGTACTCCGCCTGCTGGTGTCCCTGGTGTTCCCGGTGGTGGCGGTGGCGACGTCCCGGGTACTCCGCCCGCCGGCGTCCCCGGCGTCCCCGGGGGAGGTGGCGGTGGGACCCCGCCGGTTCCGCCGGCCGCGGTCCCGGGCGATGTTGTGCCCGAATCCGTTGTGACTCCGCCGGTTCCGCCGGCCGAGGTCCCCGGTGGCTCGATCCCGGGCTCCGGTGGAACCCCGCCCGCGCCGCCGGCGGCGGTCCCCGGTGGCGACGTCAACGGCTCGGTGTCAACGCCTCCGGCCGAGGTTCCCGGCGTCCCCGGGGGCTCGAACCAGGTCACCGTCAACACGCCGCCGGTTCCGCCGGCCGCAGTCCCCGGCAACGTGATCAACGACGCGTCCGGCACGTTGCCGCCGCCAGGAGCTTCGGTGCCGGGTGTCCCGCTCGGCGGCGGAATGCTCAACGTTCCCGGAACTCCGCCGGTCACCCTGCCGGGTGTGCCCAGCGCGGCGTCGACCCCGGGTATCGTCACGCCGCCCGCCGCGGTCCCGGGTGGCCCCGGAGTCCCGATCAACGTGAATGTGCCGGGAGCACCCGTGGCGGTGCCCGGCACCCCGGGAACCCCCGGTATGGAGATCCCGCCGACGCCGCCGCAGGTGATCCCCGGCACGCCGGGAACCCCTGGCGACGAATCGCTTCCAACCCCGCCTGCCGCAGTCCCCGGCGCCCCCGGTGGGGGTACCGGTGGCGGCGTGCCGACTCCGCCGGCCGCAGTCCCCGGTACTCCCGGAGGCAACCTTGTCGAGACCGGTTCGACCCCGCCGGCCGCTGTTCCGGGTACGCCCGGTGGTGGCACCGGTGGCGGTGTGCCGACCCCGCCCGCTGCGGTTCCCGGTACACCCGGTGAAGGCACCGGTGGTGGTCTGCCGACACCTCCGGGTGCGGTTCCCGGTGGCCCCGGCGAAGGTACCGGTGGCGGATTGCCGACGCCGCCTGCTGCCGTCCCTGGTGGTCCAGGTGGTGGTACCGGTGGCGGTGTGCCGACCCCACCGGCCGGCGTTCCCGGCGTGCCGGTCGGCGAAGGTGGTGGCATCCCCGGCCCCGCCGGTGTCCCGGCCGCGCCGATCACCGACAACGCGGGTGCCGCCGTTCCGGCGGCACCGATCACCGACAACGCCGGAGCAGCCGGTGTGCCGGCCGCCGCGGTCACTGACAACTCCGGGCTCGCAGCCGCTGGAGCTGGAGCCGGGGCTGGTGGCGGTGGTGGCGCAGGCGCTGCCGGAGCTGGCGGCGCCGCAGGCGCGCCGGTCGCCGACGCATCGGGTGTCGTCGCACCGTCGGCCGGTGTGCCCGCGGCGGACATCGCCGCTGCCGCAGCCGGTGTGCCCGCCCCGCCGGGGGCACTACCCGCGGCCGCTGACGCCGGCGGTGGTGCCGGCATCCCGACGCCGCCGGCAGCTGTTCCCGGCGGTCCGGGTGGTGGTGGCGGCGGTGGAGTTCCGACGCCTCCGGGTGCGGTCCCGGGTGGTCCGGGTGGTGGCGGTGGCGGTGGAGTTCCGACGCCTCCGGGTGCGGTCCCGGGTGGTCCGGGTGGTGGCGGTGGCGGTGGAGTTCCGACGCCTCCGGGTGCGGTTCCGGGTGGTCCGGGTGGTGGTGGCGGCGCTGGCCTCCCCACTCCGCCTGCCGCGGTGCCGGGCACTCCGTTCACCAACAACATCGTGACGCCGGGTACCCCGCCCGCAGCGGTGCCGGGTGGTCCGGGAGGCGGCGGAGGAGCCGGACTCCCGACTCCGCCCGCCGCGGTGCCGGGTACGCCGGGCGGCAATCGGGTGGCGACCCCGCCGACCCCGCCGACAGTGCTGCCGGGTGGTCCGGGTAGTTATGTCGGACCCACGCCGGGCGGCCTTGGAACCCTGATCCCGTCGGCGCCGATCTCCGACGCCGCGGGCAGCCTGCCCACGCCTCCCGCGCAGCTGCTGCCGACGATGGCGCAAGGTGTCGCGACGCTGCTCTCGCCGCCGCAGATCACGATCCCCGGCATCCCGGGCTTCGGGATTCCGTTGCCGTCGACCATCTCGACGCCGCGTGACCTGCTGTGCATGGGCACGGGCTGGTCGGCGAAGGCGGGAACCGAGTCCGGTGCCCCGGCCGGGGCCCTGCTGGGCACCGAAGTGCCACCGGCGAACCGCTGGTTCGGTAACTGACATCGGAATCGAGCCGGGGGATCAACCATCCTCGAGCAAGCGCGCCAAGATGTCCGGGTAGTAGAGGTGAGCCAGGAAGTGCCCGCCGGGTCGCTCGTACAGGGTCGCGCCGGGAATGCGACGGGCCAGTTCGGGCGGCCAGGCGCGGTCGACCAGTTCGTCCTGCTGACCGCCCCAGACGTCGGTCGGGACGGTGATCTGCTCGGGGGCGAAACCCCACGGTCGCAGCCATGTCCGGTAGTCCTCGGCGACGCCATCGGGTCGGCGCAGTGCCTCGGCCGACATCCGGGCGAACTCGTCGTAGCCCTCGTCGCGCACCACGGCGGCGTCCGCGGTGCCCAGCTGGCCGGCGGCGAGGCGCCCGTATAGCGCGGGCGCCCGTCGCGCGGTCAGCGCCATTGCGGCGAAGCACGGTGTGACCAGCCGTGGCGCCCGTTGCGACAGCCGGGTGTAGATCCGGTCGAACGCCGGCAGGCGCGCGAACACTCCCGGCTCGGTCAGCGGCAGCGCCCCGGCGATGATCGCCACCCTCCGCACCCGCTCTGGCAGCGCCCAGGCCAGTGCTGCCGCGTACTGGCCCCCCATCGACCAGCCCATCGCGGCGAATCGCCCGACGGCGAGCTGGTCCATCAGGTCGGCCACGTCGTCGGCCCAGTCCAGGAGGGTGCGGCCGGGCCGCGGATCGGATCCACCGATTCCGGGCCGGTCCGGCGAGATCAGCCGGACGCCGGCCGTGCGCGCCGCGGCGTCGGCGGCGGCCACATCCAGCCGGCAGGCCAGTCCGCCGTGGGCGTTGACGACGACCTCGCCGTCGGGCGCGCCGTACTGCGCGTAACACACCGCCCGCCCGTCACGTAGTCGTGCGGTGAGGCTCTCGGCGGGTGCGCGCATCGTCGGTCGCTTTCTCTTCAGCCGGATACTGGCCCCGCAGCTCGGCCGGGCCGGTCGCCATTCTTCAGCGCAATGCAACGCGGGCCGAAAGTCACTGCCCGGCAATACTTGTGCGGTATCTGTCGGTGTCCGGCGGCGCATCATCGAAGTGACTTGGTGACCTGTGCGAAATTGAACTGCCAGCGTTCGACGATGCGGAAGCCGAATCGGTAGGGCACCTGGTAGGCCATCGCCCTCCCGAGTCGTGGACCCGCGTGCAGCGCGGTGCCCTGCTCGTGCCGCGGCAAGGACGTGTCGTGCTCGGATACTGTCCAGATCGCCGGGCAGTAGGGCATCTTGTCCGCCCACGCCCAGACGGCAATGTGCGCGTCCCACAACATGTTTCGTTGAATGCCTGTTGGGCCACGGCCGTAGTCGCGCAGCTTGGCGAATGCCGCGGGTCGCGCGGCGATCAGCGGGCGGATCGGGCCGGGTTTCCATGCCGTCGAGTTGTCCATCACCAGGCAGTCGCCAGGCGCCGCATGTCGGGTGATGACGTCGGCGACCTGGCTGTAGTCCATGCCCTCCTTGGCATACGGCCCGCGCTGGGCCAGGTAGTTCGGCGTCGCCGCGATCGCGAACACCACGAGCAAGGCGGTGATCCACGCACGGGACGAGCGTCCGATCGTGACAATGCACAGGCCGAGGATGAGCGCCATGGCGGGAGTGGTGAACGACAGGTAGCGCGGGTAGTAGACCGGGTTGCGCAGCATCGAATACCCAAGCACAGCCATAGTGGGTAGAAGGATCCACGCGAGCGCGACCACGACCAGTCGCCGCGGGCGCCACCCGGCCCGCCGCCACGAGATCAGGCCGGCGAGACCCAGCAGTCCGCAGAGCACCGCGACGGCTCGTGAACCGTCAAAGTATTGGTCTACCAAGATCATTCCGACGGTTCGAGCACTCAGCGGCGAAATCCACCCCACCTGGAACAGCTGGCCCTGGCTGAAGAACAGGAAAGGGCACGTCGCAGCGCCGGCTGCCGCCGCTGCCAGCACCCAGCCCCACCGCGCCCTCCTGGATTCGGCCATGGTCGTGACCATCACGGCGTGAGCCGGCAGCAGCAAAATCGCGAAGACATTCAACAGCGTCGCGCCGATCGCGAGAACCGCGTATCCGAGCCACCATCTCGGCCGGTCGCGGCGCAACGCGAGCACGCACAGCACCGTGAGCCAGACAGCGGCGACCACGGTCAGTGCATAGGAGCGGGCTTCCATGCCCGCCCACGTCACGCGCGGCAGCATCGCGAAAACCACGCCTGCCGTGACCGCGACTGTACGGGTCGACAGAAGGCGGCCCAGCACCACGACACCAGCGGCCGCCAAGCCCACGGCGACCGAACTGGACAACCGCGACCAGAATTCTGTCGCGGGGAACACCGCGAACCAACCGTGCATGAGCAGGTAGTAGAGGCCGTGAACGGCGTCGATGTTGCCGAGCATCCGCCACAAGTCGGGCAGCGGCCTGGTGGACGCCGAGATCGTGGCGGCTTCGTCGAACCACAGTGATGGACGCGCCGCTCCGGCGGCGCTGAGCGCAGCGGCGAACACCGCCACCCACGCGGCGTCCAGGGGCCGGGCGGGCGGGGCGCGCCGCTGCTCGTCGCCGAGGACCCGTTCGGTCCGGAGGGTGATACTCACATGGGTCGTCCTGTACCGCTGTCGATGGTGCGCCAAACGTTAACCCGCAGCCCACCCATCCTGTCCGGCGAACCAACCGTTGTGCCGGCAAAATTCGTTGGTTTTGAATTGCGTCTATTGGTGTGGCAGTGCCGACAATCGCGAATCGGATGCGATGTGGATTTGCAATTTCCGGTGCTGTCGTACGGCTCACGCAACTGTCGGGGACGCTATTTTCCCCGGTAGAGTGGCATTGCGCGGCGCGCCGGAATTGCCGCGTGACGTGAATCGCACCCTTGTGCGGTGCCAAAGCGATAGTGTTCCCGGTGGCGTTGAAATTGGAGACTGGAGGGTACGAATGGGCGGTTACAAGACCGTGGTCGTCGGCACGGACGGCTCGGATTCATCGCTGCGTGCAGTCGACCGGGCGGGTTACCTCGCCTCCGAACCTGGCTCCAAAGTCATCGTGGCGACCGCCTATTTCCCGGCCAATGAGGACACCCGCGCGGCAGACCTGCTGAAGGACGAGGGCTACAAGATGGCGGGCAATGCTCCCATCTACGCGATCCTGCGCGAGGCACGCGACCGTGCGAAGGCTGCAGGTGCGGCCGAAGTCGAAGAGCGCGCTGTTGTCGGCGCTCCGGTTGACGCGCTGGTGGAACTGGCCGAAGAGGTCAGCGCCGATCTGCTGATTGTCGGCAACGTCGGCTTGAGCACGATCGCCGGCCGCCTGCTGGGTTCGGTGCCGGCCAATGTGGCACGCCGGTCCAAGAGCGACGTGCTGATCGTTCACACCACTGGTTAGCCGGCCCGGTTGGGGGTAGGCGCAGACTGGTCTGATGACCTACTGCCGAACCCGCCTGTGGGTCGATGGCGTACTGAAGGCGGAAGACTTTCCGCTGCAGGAGACCTCAAACCATCTTGCCGAGCGCAACGCGCTGGTCTGGGTGGACATGTGCAATCCGGATCACGACGTGTTGTGTGAGCTTGCCCAGGAACTGGGCTTCGATCAGCACGCGATCGAGGACACCGTTGCGCACGCCGAACGCACGAAGGCGACTCGGTATGCGACGCATACGTTTCTGACGGTGTACGCGACCGCGTTGGCCCCGCCGCTGGCCAATGATCTGGAGTCGCGTCTGCTGCTGGCGAGGGTGTCCATCTTCGTGCTGCCGGCGGGGATCGTCACGGTGCGTCACGAATTAGACCCGCAGAAGCCGGTTTTCGACATCGACGAGGTGGTCCGGCGGTGGGATGAGAACGCCGATCTGCTGAAGATGGGTCCGCCGGCGTTGCTGCACGGCTTGCTCGATGTGATCGTCGACGGACAGTTCGACACCATCCAGCAGCTCGATGACGCCATCGAGGCACTGGAGGACGGCTTGTTCGACGACCGGGCGGTGACCCGCACGATCCAACGCTCCACATACCGGCTCCGCAAGGAACTCGTGGAGTTGCGCCGAGTCGTGCTGCCCATGCGTGAGGTCATCAACACGATCATGCGACGTCGGGCCGAGCATGCCGACACCGTCGCACTCGACAGCTGGTATTCCGATCTCTACGACCACGTGATTCGCGCGGCAGAGTGGACGGAGTCGTTGCGCGACATGATCACGACGGTGTTCGAGACGAATCTGTCGCTGCAGGACGCGCGACTCAACACGATCATGAAGAAGCTCACCGGCTGGGCGGCGATCATTGCGGTGCCCACCGCGGTCACTGGGTGGTACGGCCAGAACGTCCCCTACCCGGGCTTTCAAAGTGTGGTCGGTTTGGTGTCCAGCGCGGTGATCATCGTCTTGGTCTCGGGGCTTCTCTACGTCACCTTCAAACGACGCGGCTGGCTCTGAGACATCAGACGCGCAGTGCGGTGAACGGTGCGAAGGGCAGATTGCGTATGACGAACCAGACCGACACCAGCGCGAGCGTGATGAACGGGGCCCATCGACGGTGTTGCCATCCGGTGAGCTGACGACCGGTGACCCGACCGTAGGTCCAGGTTCCGTAGGCGACAGCGAGAAAGCCGAGCCCCACCAACGCCAGTGCGTTGAACTGGATCGCCGCAAGCAGGTCGCCGTGCAGCAGCGAATAGATCATGCGTAGGGTGCCACAGCCCGGACAGTCAACGCCCAGAAGGGCTTTCGTCGGGCACACGGGTAGAACGCCGCCCGGGGTGGTGGGGTCGCCGATCCACACGGCGGCACAAACACCCGCCGCCAGCGCTGCGACGAGCAGCGGCGGGCCAAGGCCGGCAAGACGACCGCCGGTCGCCTTGCCGGTCGCTGTCGAGATCACGACGTGGTGGTGTCGACGTCCATGTTCATCACACCGGTGGCGAAGAGGATGCCGTAGATGACGATGATCACGAACCAGATGACGACGCTCCAGATCACCCACTTCTTGGCGGAAGCTGCCGACGCCTGAGCTTCGGCGTACTGGCCCTGCACCCAGAGTCCATTGACCTGAGCGGCTTTCACGATCGCGACGATGCCGGTAATCGGGAAGCAGAAGATAGTCGCCAGGATGGCGAGTGCCAAGTTGTTCTTCGGCTGCTGAGCGGGGGGTGGGGCATAGCCGGGTGGTTGCTGGGTCATCGACGCCTCCGTGTTTTCTGGCTTGTTAGCAGGGCAAAGCAGTGCATACGCTACCGGACGAAGTCGCTGCGTATGGGGCATCATCGCGGATGTCGCCAAGTGGTATTTCCGCTCGAGACGAAATTTTGCCGGCCGGTCATCTCGATCATCGCCGTTTCAGCTGTCGGTCGGTTCCGGAGGTCTAGGCTCGGCCCTGGGGCCGGGCATGCGGAGGAGACAACGATGACGGTTCGATTGCTGAGTGTTGTTGGCGCAGTGGTGATTTTGATGGTTGGCGGGGTCGGTTGCTCGAAGGGCGGCAGCTCCGGTGACGCGACGACGACGTCGAAGGCCGCAGCCACGACCTCGGCGGTGGTCGCGACGAGTGCGGCGGCCGCGGGGCCTGGCGCCAAGGTCACGATCGACGGTCAGGTCAAGCAGGTCGACGGTCCGGTGGTGTGCTCGACGACGGACGGTAAATTCTCAATCGCCATCGGAGAGGTGATCACCGGGGTGATCGTCGGTCTCGAGCAGGACGCATCCAAAGTCCGCGGCGTCGGACTCGGAGACGTCAATGGAATGGTGCTGAACTTCACCGACGGGGTGCCTGGTAATACGGCCACCGCCACCAAGGACGGCAACACTTACATCATCAAGGGCACCGCCAGCGGATCGGACTCGGCCGGCAACCAGGTCAGCAAGCCGTTCGAGGTCGTTGCGACCTGCCCCTAACGCGCAGCCTCACGCATCTCGCTGAGCACGCGGATAACGACTTTCGCGGCTAGCCATAGTGCCACCCGGTCATCCTCGGGCACCCACACCATCCACTCGGCGATGCGCTGCTTGCGGACCTCGGCGCGGGCATCCCAATTCTGCTTGCCGTTCTCGCTGAGCATGACTCGCGAGGCTCGGCCGTCCTCTGGATCGCTCGATCTCTCCAGGAGTCCTTGTCGCTCCAAGCGCTGGACCAATTGCGTCATGCCTGACTGGCTGGCTCCCTCGGCGGCGGCCAGTGCTGTCACCCGCATCGGACCCTCGTGGGACAGCCGATTGAGCACCAACGCCGCGCTGGCACTGAGATCGTCACGATTGATGAGATACCGCCACATGGTGTCCGTCGCCAGCGCGAGCATCTCGGAAACGGACTCGACGCCGTCGGTAGCCGCTGATTGCATAGCGCATTTATATCACTTGAGTAATGCACTGGGAATAAAATGGCGCGGCTGTGCGTTTGCGGCTGGATCGACCAAGAAGCCTAGTCAATAGGCTCACAGCAACCCTCAAGGTTGAAGAAGCGGATTCGACTTGCGTTCCATAACTGCATTCTGCATAGGATGCAAATGTGGGGCAACGTGTTAACGGTCGAGCGGTTTTGGCCAGGACCTGGCTACCTCTGGTGGTTGTCATCGCGCTCGCCGTCGGCGCCTTGTGCATGTGGAAGGTGCGCCAGTCGTCGGCGCCGGGACCGGTCCTGGCGGTCAGTCCACCGCAAGCCCCCGAGGAGTTCACGCCCAAAAGGTTGACCTACGAGTTGTCCGGTGACCTCGGCAGCAGCGGGATGCTGGACTACATCGACATCGACGGGCACCCGCACGAAGTCGATCTCACCGAACTGCCGTGGACGCACACCGAGACCACCACACTCACGGTGGTGTCCGGCAGTATTTCGGCGCACGTGCACGGATCGCACATCGAGTGCCGGATGTTGGTGAATGACATTGTGCGCGATCAGCAGTCGGCCGATCGTGATGACGCTGACGTCACCTGCAGAGTGAAGTCCGCGTGAGTGCGCATCAGGCGAAACGCCCGTTCTTTCCCCGAATGGTGCGTCTGTTCGCAATTCCGATCATCATCTTCTGGGCGCTGCTTGCGATCGCGACGAATACGTTCGTGCCGAAAGTCGAAGATGTCGCCACCGAACTCGCCGGACCCGAGATACCTACCTATGCGCCATCGCAATTGGCTCTGCTACATATCGGGGACAAGTTCCAGGAGTCCAACTCCACCAGCCTGACCATGGTCGTCCTGGAGGCCGACCATCCACTCGACGACCACGATCATGAGTACTACAACGGCTTGGTTCAGCGCCTCAAACACGACACCCGACACGTGCAATACGTGATGGATCTGTGGGGCAAGCCGATCACCGCCGCAGGTGCGCAGAGCATAGACGGCAAATCCACCTATGTGCTGCTGCGTCTCGCCGGAAATGTCGGCCAAATCGAGGCGAACCAATCTGTGCAGGCCGTGCGGGACATCGTTGAGAACGACAGTCCCCCAAAGGGTGTGAGGGTATATGTCAGCGGTTCTGCGCCCATGGCGTCGGACACCCTGTCCATCGCGAACTCGAGCCTGAACAACATCACGATCGTCACCATCGTTCTGATCCTGGTGATGTTGCTACTGGTGTACCGCTCGCTGACCAACGTGGCTGTCCCGATGTACAGCGTGCTGTTCGAGATCCTTATCGCCAAGGGCGTGGTATCCACCTTGGGCCACTGGGGCATCATCCCGATGTCATCGTTCGCGGTGAATATCGTTGTCTCGCTGACCCTCGGCGCGGGAACCGACTACGGCATCTTCCTGCTGGGGCGCTATCACGAGGCCAGGCAGCTGGGGGAAACCCGAGAGGAGGCGTACTACACCGCCTATCGTGGCGTCGCGCCGATCATCATCGGATCGGGGCTGACGATCGCGGGCTCGTGTTTCTGTCTGACGTTCGCCCGCCTGGACTACTTCCACACCATGGGCCCCGCGGTCGCCATCAGCATGCTGTTCACCATCGCCGCGGCGCTGACGCTGGCACCGGCTTTGCTCACATTGGGTACGTTGTTCGGACTCTTCGATCCCAAGCAGGCCAGGCGTGGACGGTTGTACCGGCGCATCGGCGCCAGCGTGGTGCGCTGGCCGGTCCCGATACTGGCGGCCAGCACCGCGGTGGTGGCGCTCGGCGCGATTTTCGTTCCGAGTTACCGGGTGAGCTACGACGATCGCGCCTACCAGCCGGCGAGCGGCGCAGCCAACCAAGGCTTCACGGCTTCGGACCGGCACTTCCCACCCAGCAAGCTGTTCACCGAGATGATGATGATCGAGTCCGATCACGACATGCGCAATTCGGCGGATTTCATCTCGCTGGATCGGGTGGCCAAGGAATTGATTCGACTACCCGGCGTCGCCATGGTGCAGAGCATCACCAGACCACTGGGCCGGCCACTGGACCACGCGAATATTCCATACCTGTTCACCGTGCAGGGTGGTGCCGCCGGACAGCAACTGCCGTTCAACGAACAAGCCAACAACAACACCGATCAGCAGGCGGGGATCCAGGCGGACACCGTGGCGACACTGGGCAAGACCATCGACCTCACCCAGAAGCTTGCCGATGATCTCCACACCACAGTGCTCACGCTGGAGAACCTGCAGCAGGTCACCGATGAGATCAACCAGGACATCTCGAATCTCGACGACTTCATCCGGCCTCTGAAAAACTATTTCTATTGGGAGCCACACTGTTACGACATCCCGATCTGCTACTCGTTCCGGTCGTTGTTCGATGGGCTCGACGGCATCGACGCCTTGGATGAACAGATCCACAACGCCGTCAGCGACTTTCAGGCGGTCGATGCACTCATGCCGCAGATGGTCGCCCAGCTGAAGGTGACCCGCGACGAGACGCAGGCGCTACAGACAGTCATCGTCAACAGTTACGGCCCGGCGCACCTGCAATCCACCCAGACTGATCAGACCTTCGAGGATCAGATCAACGTGGGCAACGATTTCGACAAGTCACGCAGTGACGACTATTTCTACATGCCCCGAGAAGCCTTCGACAACGAAGACGTGAAAACCGGTATGCAGCTGATGATGTCGCCGGACGGCAAGGCCGCACGGTTCGTCATCACACATGAGGGCAATGCGATGGCGCCAGAGGGCATCGACCACGTCAACGCGTTCCCGGACGCGGTGAAGGCGGCGTTGAAGGAAACGTCGCTGGCCGGGGCGAAGATCTACATCGGCGGCGCGGCGTCGAACAACAAGGACATAAAGGAGTACGCGGCTTCGGATCTGAAGATCGTCGCGATCGCCGCATTCGTCCTGATTTTCCTGATCATGCTGGTCCTTACACGCAGTCTGATCGCCGCGATGGTGATACCCGGTACCGTGGCGTTCTCGTTCGCCGGCGCGTTCGGTCTGTCAACACTGTTGTGGCAGCACCTCATTGGACTACATCTGCATTGGCTGGTGTTGCCGATCACCTTCGTCATCCTGGTGGCGGTCGGTTCCGACTACAACCTGCTGCTGATCGCCAGGGTCAAGGAGGAGATCGGCGTGGGGTACCAGACCACCGGTTTGCACACCGCGCTGATCCGGGCGCTCGGCAGTACTGGCGGTGTGGTGACATCGGCAGGTCTGGTGTTCGCGTTCACGATGCTGGCGATGCTTGCCAGCGACCTGAAAACCATCGCGCAGGTGGGCACTACGGTGTGCATCGGCTTGCTGCTCGACACATTGATCGTGCGGTCATTCATCGTGCCATCGCTGATTCGGCTGCTCGGTCCGTGGTTCTGGTGGCCGACGCTGGTTCGCGCTCGCCCGCGGCCGCGGCGAACTCCGGCCGACTTCGCGGGGGTGGCGCGGTGAACCTGAGCACGAACACCGCGGGCATGGGCCTGTGGGGCCTGCTGATGTTCGTCGCGCTCGGATTCGAGGTGGTGTTCGCGGCCCTGGCTTTCGTCTACACCCGGCGCCTGCTGCGGTTGCGGACTTTGCCGCTCGGCGACGATCTGAACGGCTATCAGAAAGCCCTGCGCAAGCTCCGCAAGGACGAACCCATGTCCCGGGACGAGTGGAATCTGGCCGAGCGGATCATCGACATCCGCCGGGCGCCGATCGCCTACGCGGTACCCGCCGCCTTCATGACGTTGGGCATCTTCTACATTCTCGGCAGCTTGGAATACCTGCACGGCCACACGCCGTCGGAACGGACGTTCCTGGGGGTGATCCCCATGTTCACCTCGACCAACCTGATTATCCAGATGCGCAAAAGCGCGCGGCTCAAGAAGAAACTGGGCAAGGTCGCCGTCGTCGAGCCGGACGAACCGTCACCAGCCGCGCTCACGCCATTCGGCTAGGTGCGGACGTTCGGCGCCCAGCGTGGTGTCGTCGCCGTGCCCGGGATAGACCACGGTGTCGTCGCCGTATCGGTCGAACACCTTGCTGTTCACGTCGCCGAGTAGTTGCTCGAACCCGCCGGGCTCCCACGTCTTGCCGACTCCGCCCGGGAATACCGTAGGCTCTAAGGGGTGAATACCTCGACCGAGCGTGTCGCCCTCTATGCGCGGATCAGCCAGGACACCAGCGGCGAGGCCGTAGGCGTGTCTGACCAGCTCGAACACGCCCGAGCCTTCGCGGCGGCTCGCGGGTACACCGTTGTGGCAGAGCACTCCGACAACGACATTTCGGCTTTCAAGGGCGCCGAGCGCCCGGGGTACCAGAAGGTACTGCAGCTCGCGCGTGAACACCGGATTGACCGCGTGGTCGTCTACCACATGTCGAGGATGACCCGTAATCGCCGCGAGCGTGCCGAGTTCATCGACGGCTTTCATGCGGCCAAGGTGAGCGTGTCCGAGGCGCAGGGCGCCGACTACGACCTGACGACGGCATCGGGGCGATCGTGGGCCGACATTCAGGGCGCGCTATCAACGTGGGAATCGGAAATCAAATCCGAGCGTGTCACCGCGGCGGCCGTGCGGCGCGCCCGCTCGGGACGACCCTCTGGCGACCTCGGATACGGATGGGAGAAGCACGGCACCGGAGCGGCGGCCAGCTGGACTGAACACCCGCACGAGGCCGCAGTCGTGCGCGAGATTGTCGACCGGCTGCTCGGTGGCGACACGCTCCGCGGCATCACCGACGACCTCAACCGCCGAGGCGAGCCCGCGCCGAAGACGGCTCGCTGGGGCAAGACATCGGTCAAGAAACTCGCGCTCCGCGAGTCGAACATCGCGCAGCGCATTCACCACCGTGGGCAGCCCGACGAGGAGCGGTTCGACGGCTGCTGGCCGGCCATCGTCGACAGGGCCAAGCACGAGAAGGTTGTCGCGCTGCTCACCGGGTCGGGGCGGCAAACTAACGGCGTCAAGCGCCCGGGCGCACGCAAACATCTGCTGTCGTGGGGGATAGGCGAGTGCGGAGTGTGCGGCGGCATGCTGCGAGCGGTCACTAAGCGTGGCCGTCACGGGCGGCCGCTCGACCTGTACGTGTGCGACGACAAGGGTTGTGTCGGCCGTTCCGAGCCCGCGGTGGACCAGCTCGTGGAGAAGATCGTCATCGGCCGCCTGGCGATGCCCGACGCCCTCGACTGGCTGCTCGGCGACGACGAGGAGGCTCGGCTCTGGTCTGATCGCGTGGACGAACTCAGTCGACGGCTAGTCGAGTCCGCTGACGCCTTCGCTGAAGGCGCTATCACGTCCGAGCAGCTGCGGCACATCACCGCGCGATTGCGGCCCGAGCTGGACGAGGCCGAGCGGCGGCGCGCGGAATCCGTTGTTGCGCTCGATCTTGAGGCGATAAGACCGCTGGCGGGGCCGACCGCGCGGGAGTACTGGGCAGAGATGACGGCGGCGCAGCGCCGTGCGGTGTTGGCGGCGATCGGGTTGCGGGTGATTGTCGATCGTACGCGCCCCGGGCCGGGATTCGATCCCACCAGCGTCAGGTTTGAGTGGCGTCGCTGAATCTATGTACCCGATTGGCGACATGCTGCGACGTAACTTGCCGTAACACGCCGTAAATTCGGGTTCAGTCGCCCAACCGGCGGCGGCATCCGTAACGAAAATTGCTTTACCACAACAGAATAAGGCACACCCGATGTCAGAAGCTGCATGTATTGAACCTGGCTGCGAACTCGCGGCCCGGGCACGCCAGCGCTGCGCTGCTCACTATCAGCGCTGGCGCCGCGCCAATTTGAACACGGTGGCGTCGCGCAACGAGGACCCATTAGAGGGGTTCGCTACCCGCTTCGTCGCACTCCTCGACGAAGCGCCAAGCGGCATGTTCAGCCCAGCCGAGCGCGACCTGCTGGCCGCAGCGGCATTCCTGTCGCTGTCGATGGCTCGCGGCGCCATACCCATCACGCCCGAAATCCGCAGCCAGGTACTGCAGGCCGCCGTCGATCGGGTCAAGGCTGAGCAGCGGTCGCTGGAATTGCCGGCCGACTCATGACCACCGACGAGTACGTGCAGCACGTGCTTGCGCAGGCGCCCCCGCTCACGCAAGAACAGCGCTCCCGGTTGGTGGAACTGCTTCGGCCCGTGCGCATCCGAGCGGACAGGCAGCAGGTCGCGGCGTGAGCGGCGCTTCGCCGGCCGTCGCGCGTTGCCACCGCTGCCGACGCCCCATCTGGGCTGTGCGCAGCCTGCGCCGGCACTGCGGGCCAGTGTGTTGGAGGCGCCTGCGCCGACAGGAACGGGCCGCGTGAGTGCGAAAAGGCGAAAGCCGCCCAGGTTTACCAGGCCTGGACGGCTTCGCAACAGGATTCCGAACCCCCGCCCCGCAGCGAGAAAGTCCAAAGGAACCGAACATTGACCATTCTACCGGCGGAAATCGCCGATGCCACCGGGGATGTCGCCAACCAGGAGCGCACGTATCGCCTTCGGACAGCGGCCGAGGCCATCACCAATTCGGAGGCCATTGCCGACTACCAGCGACGCGAGCGGGAGGCTGACGACGCAATGAACGCCGGGACATCCAACGACGAAGTGGCCGCGATGTTCGAGGCCATGGTCACCGCTGAAGACCTCGACACGGCGATGGCACATGCAGCGATTGAGGCACGAGTCGGGGCGCGCCCCCGGTATGGGGATGTTGCTGCCCTGCTCGCTGGCGCCATGCCCGAGCCACCGCGGCCAACGGTCCTGATGCGCGACGACGGCCGCTATATCTTCTACCCCGGCGCGCTGAACCTGCTCTACGGCGATCCCGCTTCCGCGAAAACGTGGGTTGCCTTAGCGGCCGTCGCCGAGACGCTGATTGACGGCGGCACGGCACTTTTCGTCGACATGGACAACAACGGTATGCCCGCGACTGTCGGGCGCCTACTGATACTCGGCGTCCCGAAGGCGATCTTGGCATCCAGGGCGTTCTTCCGCTACTCCGATGCCGCCGACGACCGCGAGTTTTGCGCCGTTGTCGCGGACTGCACTACCGTTGCCGTTGATCGGGACGGCAATCCTCGGGGGCATGTATTCGTGCCCGATGTCGCCGTAGTCGACTGCTCTGGCGAGGTTATGGCCTCGCTGGGTGCTGACTCCAATTCCGCTGAAGACTTCACGCGCATGGTTCAGGGTTACCTACGACCGCTCATGCGTCAGGGGACGTGCGTCATCCTCATCGACCACTCTGGCAAGGGTGCTGCCAGTCGAAAGGCCGGCGCTGCCGGCACATTCGCAAAACGCCGAATCGTTGACGGGTTGTATGTCGAGGCCCGCGTCAAGCGGCAGTTCGTGAAAGGCCGCGGTGGCATCACCGAGCTGGTCGGGCTGAAAGATCGCCACTCAGGTGTTCTCCCGCACTCTGCGGCTATGCCCGATGGGCGGTTCAACATCGGACAGTTTGAACTGGTGGAGACGGACGACGGCACCGCCTGGTACCTCGCGCCACCGTCGTCGGCCGTCGCAGCCGACGAATCGGGCATAGCCGAGCGGCGCGCCAACGACTACCTACCTGCCGCCCTGACGATCGGCGCCGGAAGCGCAGAGTTCACCGTCAGGGATCTCGCCAAGGCCCGCTTCGGGGGCGGCGCCGTCGACAGGTCGGCCAAGATGCAGGCCCGGCGCGGCATCGACGATCTCCTCAACCACGGCGTCGTCGCCCTCGCGCACGCCGGATCTGGGACCGCCACCGATCCGGCCCGCTACCGGTTGACCGAGGCGCACCTTGGGCCACCGCCAGCAAACACCGTTAGCGGCGCGGAGGGCGATTCCGGCGATGAATAGGCGAAAATGTAAAAGCCCAGTTCAGCGCAGTCGGCACCAGGACGGCACGGTAGCTTGTGCCGTGCGTGCCGTGCCGCTGAGCTGCAATTATCGCTATATGAGTGTTTGCTGGGCCGTGGCTGATGCCCCCACCGCGGCAAAAGCCCAGGTCAGGACGGCACGCACCCTCCGTGCCCTCAATTCTATTTTCCCAGGTCAGGTACAGCACGCACCGCACACACCCCCGAAGGGGGTGTGGGGGCGGCGCTGTGTTCGTGCCGGACTTGTTCCCTCGATGTAGTTCTACTGCGGCGGCCAGCGCCACCGCAAAACCAAGCGATGGCCACCAAGCGATGGCCCACCGAAAGCGACAACCCCCACAACCGAACAGGAGCGACCCCACACATGAACGACGACTCTTACCCGGCCGGCTGGCGCGCAGAGCGCCCGGCCGCAAGCGATCCGCGCCTCGGCGCCATCCTCGACGACTACCAACCCAGCGCGGCGCTGAGAGCCCGCGCCGCCGACCTGTGGCGGTCGTACGCAGCACGGGAGCCCGAAGCGGCGCACACGCTGCTCGACCTCGCTGCCGATATCACCGAGGAGATCGAGGACGACCACCGCGCCGTCGTCCGCGTACTGCTCGCCATGCTGGAGCACGCCACCACGACCGCGGTCGGCGCCCAGGGTGAGCCGCTGACCGTGCGGCGGCTCGCGTCTGACACCGCGGCGGCTCGTCAGGATGCGCTCAGCGCAGCGGTGGCCCAGTGAGCGACCTGGCGGGCATCGAGCAGCTCCCGCAGCCCGACCCGCGAGGCTGGCTCGCCCTGCGTGACCTGCCGGCGGAACTGCAGAACACCGAGGACAGCACGCATGCAGCTGACAGCGAGCGGTATCGCTGTGGCGTCCACGGCTTCGCCGCTGCACTGTGGGGAACCGACGACTCTGC
Organism: Mycolicibacterium aromaticivorans JS19b1 = JCM 16368; assembly: GCF_000559085.1. Taxonomy (NCBI): domain Bacteria; kingdom Bacillati; phylum Actinomycetota; class Actinomycetes; order Mycobacteriales; family Mycobacteriaceae; genus Mycobacterium; species Mycolicibacterium aromaticivorans. The sequence goes on from NZ_JALN02000001.1 coordinate 4,920,886, forward strand.
CGCGCTGACCCGCCTGCGCCGGTTCGGCGATCGGCTCCTCAAAGTGTCGGGGTCGAGCTGGCGCGCCTTCGCCCGCCCGGCCACCCCGGCCGAGCGGGTACTACTCGCTCACCTCGGACACGCGGCCCCTTCAGGTGCCGACCCCGTAACTATCGCCGATGACGGCCTGCCGGCCGAACTCATCACCATCGTCGACTGGCCAACATCAGGCGTTCGCAACCGCCGCTGGCCTCAACTCGAAACCACAACAGGAGACAAACAATGACCATGCCCGAATCTGGATTCCAGCCCGACAGCGGCGGCTTTGAGGCTGACGACACCCCGGTCACGCCGCCCGCGCCGCCGAGCCCGGCCGGCATGCCGAGGCAGATCACGCAGGAACAGCAAGCGGCGGCCGACGACGACCTCGACCTCGACGACGAGCCCGACGACGACAACAGCCTCGACCCCGACAGGCGGCTGCGGCGCGCCCGCAACGAGGCGCGGAACCTCCGAGGACGCCTGCGCGACACAGAGACCGAGCGCGATGCGCTCACCGCCGTAGTTGATGGGTTGCGGCGTAGCGAGGTCCAGCGCCTGGCCGCCGCCGAGCTGGCCGACGCGCGCGACCTGCTCGACCGCCATGCGGTGGCCGATTTCCTCGACGAGGCCGGCCACGTCGACCCCGCCAAGGTGAGTGCGGCAGCCCGCGCGTTGATCGCCGACCGCCCACATACCGCGGCCCCGCCCGTCGTCACGGCCCCGCCCACGAACAGGCCGCTGGAGAGCCTGCGCCCAGGCGCCTCGCCGGAAATGCAACCCCAGGAAACGACGTGGGCGTCGGCGCTGAGGCCGCTCGTCGGGTAGCCGATTGGAAGGCGACACACTCGCTTGCAACTCAGGCGATCTAACGCAACGCTGATGTTGAGGCCCTCGTGTGCGCGTCCCGGTTGGCGACCGCGAGGGCATCAACCCCGCCCCTGGTGGCATCGCGTGCAGCTTTGAAAGCTGCACCGCCCCAACGCTTCACACGCACGACAGCGCCCCACGCGCTGACAACTTCATAAGGAACAACTCAATATGGCTCTTTACACCACCGGAGCGGGCGCAATCCTGACTCCCGAACAAATCGGTGAGCTGGTCGTCAAGCCGTTCACCCAGCAGTCCGTTGCGATGCGCGTCAGCACCGTCGTCCCCATCGACTCGGCCAGCCTCCGCGTGCCCGTCGTGAGCGCAGACCCGGCCGCCTCCTTCGTTGCCGAAGGCGCCGAAATCACGGCCAGCGACCCCACGGTCACCGAGGTCAACATCGTCGCCAAGAAGCTGGCCGCCCTCACGGTGATCAGCTCCGAACTGGCTGCCGATAGCTCGCCCGCCGCCCTCGGTGTTGTCGGGGACGGCATCGTTCGCGACCTGGCTCGCAAGACCGACGCCGCCTACTTCGGCAACACCACCACGAACGGCCCGGCCGGCCTGCTGTCACTGGCGGCCGGCGACAACGACATCGACGCGGGCGATACCTGGTCGAACCTCGACTGGGCCGAAGCGGCGAAAACCAACGCCGAGCAGCACAACACAGTCGTCACCGCGTTCGTCGCCAGCCCGGCCACCGTCCTCAAGATTGCACAGATCAAGCAGTACGCCAGCGCCGGCTCGAACGTGCCACTGCTGCAAGCCGACCCGACCTCACCGGCCGCACGTGTCGTGGCAGGTGTGCCGCTGCTCAGCTCGCCGGCCATCGCCGACGACATCGTGTGGGCCATCCCGGCCGCGCGGAGCGTCGTAGCGCTGCGCAGCGGCACGCAGGTTGTGCCCGACAGCTCGGTGTACTTCACCAGCGATCGTGTCGCCCTGCGCGGAATCCTGCGCGTTGGTTGGGGTTTCACTGACCCGGGCGCCGTGAGCAAGATCGCCATCACCCCATAGGCCAGCTCGGCCGTCGCACGGGCATGGTTCCGCAATCCTTCCCAGCCAGTGCGGCGGCCGGGCTCGCGCCCCTCGATGGCACTCGACACCGACTCAAGCAGGGGTGTGGTCAGGTCGACGCCGAGCCCATCGAGGGGCGCACCATAAACCAGAGAGAGTTACAATGCCCTGGCCTGAGAAGTTCTGCGGCGCAAGAGTTCCCACCGTGTGCTCGATGCGCGCCACGGGCGACGATCCCGAGGCTGGTCCGGTCTGCGACGGCTGCCGGCGCTACCTTGAGCGTCGGCGGGCCGTGCCACGTAAGCGTCGCTGAGCATGCCGAAATCGTCGCACGCACAACACCACGCGGGCGCCGCAAACGCCAGCCAGCAACGCAGCCAGGTGGCACTGGGGCATGACTCCTTGCGTCCCCTCCTGGTCACCCAAGGGGCCATAGCGTCTCGGCCACCGCGCGCATCCGATCACCAGACTTTGACTCTCAGCCAGCTAATTCGCCCATTGCCGCACGTTGCGGCGGTGGTATGTCCGCCCCGTTCGTTCCCGATTCATCCATAGGAGCCCCCATGACGACCCGCCTCACCCCTGGCCGCCGCCTGCGCAGAGACCTTGACAGTGCTGCACATAACCTCGGTATGGAGTGGTCCGAGACGGACCTGGCCCTGACGTTGCCGACGATCGAGGTCACCCGCGACCGGATCGAGGCGTTGCGCGGCAAGTTCGCCGACGAGGTTGACCGCGATGGCTCGCTCGCTGTGCGTGCTGTGCAACTAGCCTCCGAGCTGCGACAGCTGGAGGCGCAGCTCGGACGCCTGGTGGCGTCGCTGGGCCTCGACGAGGACGACGAACCCGGGCCGCCGAAGTCTCCCCGCCATCAGGCCGCCGCTCAGACCCGGTGGGACAAGCGCTCACATCGACAGCAAGCTGTCTGATGGCCCGCCGCGTTCGGGCTCCAAGCGACGGCCCGCAGCTGCGCGCCGAGATCCTCGCTGAGCTACGGGAGACGCTCAGCACACTCGCTGGCGTGCCGTGGGTGGATAACCACCTGGCCGCTATCGAGCGCGGCGACGAGGTGGTGCTGAAGCGTTGGGATCTGCCTGACTGGTGCCCACAGCAGTACGCCGGCCGCCCTGGCGATCCGGTGATCCTGCGCGCCGACAACACCATTGCCGAGGTGGGCGAATGATCAGTGCGGAGGAGCTTGACGCTGCCCTGAAAACTGGCGATCCGATACAGACAGCCATGACCGGTTGGCGCTGGTGGGAGTTGAGCGATGGGTGGCTGCGCTCGCCCTTTCAGCACCCCCACGCGGAGCGGTTGAGCAGCGCGGCTTTGGAGCGGTCCTTTATCTGGCCGAGGCGTGAATTCCGACCGATCTGCCCGAGGAATGGCGAGCACGTTCCGCCAGTGGCGGATTGCACCTGCGGGGTCTACTTCTCGCCGCGCCCCTACGACATTTTCTGGGCGGCCGAAAAGGCTCGCGAACTGGACATGGACTACGCCGGGCAGGGATTTCGGCCTGATAGCCCCCTGGTGGTTGGACTACTGGAGTTCAAGCCGCCCATCTACGTGTACCTCGACAGGTTCAATCAGTTTGGGTGGGAAGGCCGCGCCGCGGGGGCGACAATTAAACGGTTGTTCATCAGCGATGCCATCCTGCCGCCCGCGCACGCTCGGCCCGAAGACAAATGGCGCGCACAGTCCTTGCTGGGCCTCCTCAAGACTCGCTATCGCGTGCCCATCACCGCCGGGCGACCCGAGGGCGTCGAACTGTTCCGCGGAACGATGGGCAGCGGCAAGAGGTGGGCACCGTGATGACCGGGTGGCGCTACTGGTTCATGCTCGACGAGTGGCTCTACTCGCCACATCCGAGCAATCGTGGCCGCCGCTCCGAGGTTGTTCTGTGGCCCCGGCGTGATTTCCGCCCATCATGCCCAATTCACCCGAATCACGTTCCACCCGTTGACGATTGCTCCTGCGGCGTTTACTTCGCCACCGACCTCGCCGATATCCTCAGCATGGCGACGCTCATCAGCGGCGGCGTGGGCGGAATGCAGCCACGCAGTGGTGTGCGCCTGGTCGTCGGCCAGTTGACGTTCAAGCCCCCGATCATCTTCCGGCGCAATGTGCCGCTCTACGTGGGGCGATCCGACGACGCCGTGGCGTACAAGCTGGAGGGTCGGGCGGCCGGCGCCACCATCGAGAAGCTGTGGATCAGCGGCGGCCAGGAGTCGCATAACTGGGAGTCCGTGAGAACCAAGTCGACAGCCAAGGCTCGCTATCGCGTGCCGGTGGTTCTCGGCTTGCCGAATCTCGCGGCGGCGAGCGGGGGCGCCAGCCGATGACCAGACTCACCGGCTGGCGCTTCTGGGTGCTGAGGGATGACTGGCTGTATTCGCCGTATGCGCCGGCTCGGCAGCCCCCGCACCTTGAGACGGTCACCCTGTGGCGGGGGCGCTCCCTGCGCCCCGTCTGCCCGGCAGTCTCGCGCCACGTGCCGCCAGTGGGCGGATGCACCTGCGGGGTCTACTTCGCGATGCATCTCCGCGACATACTCGCCACGGTTGAGCGGTGGCGAACAAGCACCGGGCCAAACTCGATCGACACGGCCCAACACGTGGTCGGCCGGGTGAGCTTCACGCCGCCAGTGCTTTTCGAACACGACACGGGCGGCGGCGCATTCACGCTTGAGGGCCGCGCCGCCGCCGCCACGATTGAACGGCTCTGGTTTGACGACCGAACGATCTACTCGCCCCGCCGCAACTGGGAAAGGTCGCGCATACAGAACATTCTCCAAGCGCGGTACAGGGTGCCGGTGAGCGTGGGGTTGCCACGATGAGCCTCCGCAGTGATCTGCTGGCCGCCGCGGTGGCTCGGCGCGAGCGGGTGCTCGCTGAATTGGCGGACGACCCCGAGCTGCGCCACATTGCCCGCTACGAGCACGACCTGATGGTCGATAAGCTGCGCTCAGGTAAGACGTTCCGGTTGTCGCGCGACGAGTTGCCGCGCGGACACTCCGAGCGTGGGCGCGGCCGGCCGCTCGACGTGCTCGCCCTCGTCGGTGACGACGATCTGAGCCTATCGAGTGCCCCGATGCGGCTGGACTTCACGGGGTAGGGGGCGTCAAGTCACGCACGTCGGTCCATGCCGTGCCGCCTGGCGCGCAATCCCAGCGAACCTCAGCGTTGCCCGACGAGTCGTCGATGTGCAGGATGATCCCGAGTTCGCCTGGCGCCATAGGGTGCCCGCGGTCCCCGGTCGGCGCATAGCGAACTCGACTGCCGGGTCGGAGCATGTCAGCCACGTCACGCCGTCCCGAGCGAGTCGATTTCATCGGCCGCCGCGGTGCACGCGGCGGCCAGTCGCCGCAGGCCGGCCACGTCGAGTGCGTCGGGGTCGAACCCCTCGCTCTTGATGTGGATGTACGCGCGTCGGTCGACGACCCGGCCGTCGCTCGCTTGATCTCCAGCGATCCAAAGGCGCACAGTCGGCGTGACGACGCGGCTGGTGCCCGAGAAGCCCCGGGCGATGGAGCCGTCGCGGTCTTCGGTCCACGGGGTGCCGCTGAGGGCGCCCGCGGGCAGTGGCACGCCCTCGTAGCGGTCCTGCAGTGCATCGTCGTCTGCGTGGTGAGCGGTGATCGTCGTCATGGTGACGCCTTTCCTAGGCGGATTGGGTGAGTGCGTGGAGCGTATGCAGCCACGGCAGTGGTGTCAATCACCATGAAGTCCGAAAAGTGTTGCGCCCCTTGTTGATAGGTCAACAGGGTGAGTCGTGCGCTGTTGCGGCATCAACAGCGTGGAAGGGTCACCAGCCGCGCTCGCGCCACTCCGCGAGGTGTGGCCGTTCGGCGCCCAACGTGGTGTCGTCGCCGTGCCCGGGGTAGACCACGGTGTCGTCGCCATAGACCTTGAAGACTCGATCGAACAGGTCAAACCACAGCGACTCGAAATCTTCCGGGCGTATTGTACGGCCAGGACCACCGGGGAACAGGCAGTCGCCGGTGAACAGGTGGGTGGCGGTCCGTTCGCCGGCGGGCCGCAGCGCCAGCGCCACCGAGCCGGGGGTGTGCCCGCGCAGGTGGATCACATCGAAGATGAGGTCGCCGACGCTGATCGTGTCACCGTCGGCCAGGTAGCGCCGTGGAGTCACCGGCAGCGGTTCTGCATCGAGCTGGTGGGCGGCGGTCGGAACCCCGGTCGCCTCGGCCAGCGCTTCGAGCGCTTGCCAGTGATCGAAGTGCTGGTGGCTGGTCACTATGAGGGCCAGCTTCGGCGCCTGCTCACGCACCAGGTCGACCAGCAGCTCCGCATCGTTGGCGGCGTCGATCAATAAACTTTCCCCGGAGTGGGAACAGGTCACCACGTAGGTGTTGTTGTCCATCGGGCCCACGGACATTTTCACGATGGTGGCGCCGGGCACCGTCCTGCGAGCCGCGGTCTGCGGTTCGACGTGTCCGGTGTAGGTGTCGGCGACGACTGTCATGGTCGCCACGTTACTTGTCGGTGGGTCGACATAGCATGGGGAGCGGCGTCCTCTCGCCAACAAACCCGCAGGAAGGGGGGCCGGTGGCTGACCGGCTGATCGTCAAAGGCGCGCGTGAGCACAACCTGCGCGGCATCGACTTGGACCTGCCCCGCGACAGTCTGATCGTCTTCACGGGGCTGTCCGGATCGGGCAAGTCCTCGTTGGCGTTTGACACCATTTTCGCCGAGGGGCAGCGCCGCTACGTCGAGTCGCTGTCGGCCTACGCGCGCCAATTCCTCGGTCAGATGGACAAGCCGGACGTCGACTTCATCGAGGGGCTCTCCCCGGCGGTGTCGATCGACCAGAAGTCCACCAACCGCAACCCGCGCTCCACGGTCGGCACCATCACCGAGGTTTATGACTATCTGCGCCTGCTCTACGCCCGCGCCGGTACGCCGCACTGCCCGGTGTGCGGGGAGCGCATCGCACGGCAGACCCCGCAGCAGATCGTCGACCAGGTTCTCGCGATGGACGAAGGTCTGCGGTTCCAGGTGCTGGCGCCGGTGGTGCGCACCCGCAAGGGTGAGTTCGTCGACCTCTTCGACAAGCTCAACAGCCAGGGCTACAGCCGGGTCCGGGTCGACGGCGTCGTGCACTCGCTGACCGAACCGCCAAAGCTGAAGAAGCAGGAAAAGCACGACATAGAGGTGGTCATCGACCGCCTCACGGTCAAGAGCAGCGCCAAGCAACGCCTGACCGATTCGGTCGAGACGGCGTTGAATCTGGCCGACGGCATCGTCGTGCTTGAGTTCGTCGACCGCGAAGACGACCACCCGCACCGCGAGCAGCGGTTCTCCGAGAAACTGGCCTGCCCCAACGGACATCCGCTGGCCGTCGACGACCTCGAACCGCGGTCGTTCTCGTTCAACTCGCCCTACGGCGCCTGCCCGGAATGCAGCGGCCTCGGCATCCGCAAGGAGGTCGACCCTGAGCTGGTGGTACCCGACCCGGATCTGACGCTCGCCGACGGTGCGGTGGCGCCGTGGGCGATGGGACACACCGCGGAGTACTTCACCCGGATGATGGCGGGCCTGGGTGAGTCGATGGGATTCGACGTCAACACCCCGTGGCGCAAGCTTCCGGCCAAGGCGCGCAAGGCAATTCTGGAAGGTTGCGACGAGCAGGTCCACGTCCGCTACAAGAACCGGTACGGACGGACCCGGTCGTATTACGCCGAGTTCGAAGGTGTGATGGCGTTTCTGCACCGGCGGATGGAGCAGACCGAATCCGAGCAGATGAAAGAGCGCTACGACGGGTTCATGCGTGATGTGCCATGCCCGGAGTGTCAGGGCACCCGGCTCAAGCCGGAGATCCTCGCGGTCACGCTGGCGGCGGGGGAGTACGGCGCGAAGTCGATCGCCGAGGTGTCCGAGCTGTCCATCTCCGATTGCTCGGAGTTCCTCAACGCCCTCACCCTCGGTGCCCGTGAGTCGGCCATCGCAGGCCAGGTGCTCAAGGAGGTGCAGTCGCGGCTGGGCTTCCTGCTCGATGTCGGGCTGGACTATCTGTCGTTGTCACGCGCGGCGGGCACGCTGTCCGGCGGTGAGGCGCAGCGCATCCGGCTGGCCACCCAGATCGGGTCGGGTCTGGTCGGTGTGCTGTACGTGCTCGACGAACCGTCGATCGGGCTGCACCAGCGTGACAACCGTCGTCTCATCGAAACCCTCACGCGGCTGAGGGATCTGGGCAACACCCTGATCGTGGTAGAACACGACGAAGACACCATCGCGCACTCCGACTGGGTGGTCGACATCGGGCCTGCGGCCGGTGAGCATGGCGGCCAGGTGGTGCACAGCGGTCCGTATGCCGACTTGCTGCGTAACCCCGACTCGATCACCGGCGCCTACCTGTCGGGCAAGCAGAGCATCGACGTGCCGGCGATCCGGCGCCCGGTAGATCGCCGTAAACAGGTCACCGTCATCGGTGCGCGGGAGCACAACCTGCACGACATCGACGTCGCGTTCCCGCTCGGGGTGCTCACGTCGGTGACGGGCGTGTCCGGCTCCGGAAAGTCGACCCTGGTCAATGACATTCTGGCCACGGTTCTGGCCAACAAGCTCAACGGGGCCCGCCAGGTCCCGGGCCGTCACACCCGGATCAACGGTCTGGAACACCTCGACAAGCTGGTCCGGGTCGACCAGTCGCCGATCGGGCGCACCCCGCGCTCCAATCCGGCCACCTACACCGGCGTGTTCGACAAGATTCGCACTCTGTTCGCCGCCACCACCGAGGCGAAGGTTCGCGGCTATCAGCCGGGCCGGTTCTCGTTCAACGTCAAAGGCGGCCGCTGCGAAGCGTGTTCGGGCGACGGCACCATCAAGATCGAGATGAACTTCCTGCCCGATGTCTACGTACCGTGCGAGGTGTGCCACGGCGCCCGCTACAACCGTGAGACGCTTGAAGTGCACTACAAGGGCAAGACCATCTCCGAGGTGCTCGACATGTCGATCGAGGACGCCGCGGAGTTCTTCGAACCGATCAGCAGCATTCACCGCTACCTGCGCACACTGGTCGACGTGGGGCTGGGCTACGTCCGTTTGGGCCAGCCGGCGCCGACCTTGTCCGGCGGCGAGGCGCAGCGCGTCAAGCTCGCCGCCGAATTGCAGAAGCGCTCGACCGGCCGCACCGTCTACATCCTGGACGAGCCGACCACCGGCCTGCACTTCGAGGACATCCGCAAGCTGCTCAAAGTCATCAACGGCCTTGTCGACAAAGGTAATTCGGTGATCGTCATCGAACACAACCTGGATGTCATCAAGACCTCGGACTGGATCATCGACATGGGTCCCGAGGGCGGTTCCGGCGGCGGCACCGTCGTCGCACAGGGCACTCCCGAGGACGTGGCGGCGGTGCCGAACAGCTATACCGGCAAGTTCCTCGCCGACGTGCTGCCTGCGGCACCGGCGCCGAAGCGGACAACCCGGCGGCGCAAGGTCAGCTAGCCCTGGACCGTCGGGCGGATCGTGATGTCACCGATCTCGACATCACGCGGCTGGTCGATCGCGAACGCGATCGCCCGGGCAACGGCCTCAGGCGGCAGGCCGAAACTCTCCATCGCCGCACGGGTCTGGCGCCGCGCCTCGGGATCCTCGATCGACGAGTCCAGTTCGGTGTTGACGTACCCCGGGGAGATCGACGTGGTGCGGATGACGCCGTCGGTGGATTCCTGACGCAACGCCTCCAGCAGGGTGCGCACGGCGTTCTTGGTTGCTGCGTACACGCCCATACCCGGCACGATCTTCAGTCCGGCGGTCGACACGACCGTGACGAAGTCGCCGTGGCCCTGCCGCCGGAACACCGGCAGCGCGGCGGCGATGCCGTTCAGGACCCCACGCAGGTTCACGTCGATCATCGCCGACCAGCCGTCGACGTCGAGATCGGCTGTCGGCCCGATCCTGCTGATGCCGGCGTTGCCGACGAACACGTCGAGTCGACCGAACTCCTGTACCGCCGCCACCACCAACCGGTCCGTATCGACCTGTTGGGTCACGTCGGTAGCAACGGTCAGCGCCGTCCCGCCGGATTCGCGGATCTCGTCGGCCAGGCCGCGCAGCCGATCCTCGCGGCGCGCGCCGAGCACAACGGCCGCACCCTGCTGCGCCAGTAGCCGCGCCGTCGCCGCACCGATCCCGCTACTGGCGCCGGTGATCGCGACGATCTTTCCGGTCAGGATTGGTCCGGCTTGTGCATCGACGCGCGGATCTCATTCAGCCGCTCGGCCGCCGCCCGCTGACGGGCGTCGTACTGTTCCTCGACGGTGCGGCCCTCCGGTGTCTCGGCGTCCAATTCGGCTGAGCCGAGCGCAGTCCCATACCGCGTCTCGATCTTCTCCTGCACCGATTCGAAGGTGGGCACCCCGGATTCGTTGTAGCCGGAGCCCAGCGGTGGTTCGGCAACGGATTCGTCGGGCATGACGATCACCGTACTCCCGGCGGCCGCCCGGCAGCAGCTATCGTGACCGGTTCCGGTCCCGGTGGCGGCACCGGAGGGCCCGGCAGGGCGACCGTCGGGATGCCGGGCGTCCCGATCTGGCCGGCCAGCCAGGGCAGTGCGTCGGCGAAGGCGCGGGCGGCGAAGGGCCAATCGTGCTTACCCGGCTGAGCCACCACCGAGCAATTGATGCCGTGGGCGGCGCCCAATCCGCACAGGGTCTTCGCCGCGCCGGTCTGGTCGTTGGGATTGGCGTTGGTGTAGCGGCCACCGAGGCCGCTCGCGCCGATCTCGACGGTGCTTGGGGTCGTTCGCTGCGCCGACGGTGCGCCTGAGATCGCGAACCACCCCGAGACACCCTGATAGGAGCCATGTCTGGTGATGACGGTGGCGGGGTCGAAGTTCGCGTAGGCGGCGGCGTCACCCCCGAACAGCCGCGAGATCGTCTGAGTCCTGGTGCCGGAGTTGGGGGTCAGATCGCCTGCGATGTCCTCGAAGGTGCTGAACATGTCCGGATGCATCGTGGTGAGGTCGACCGCGCAGGTGCCGCCCATCGACCAGCCGACCAGACCCCAGTTCGCGCGGTCGGCGCTGACACCGAAGTTGGAAAGCATGAACGGGACAACGTCTTTGGTCAGGTGATCGGCAGCATTGCCGCGCGGACCGTTGACGCATTCGGTGTCGTTGTTGAACGCCCCGCCGGAGTCGACGAACACGAACACCGGGGCATCACCGTGATGTGCGGCGGCGAAGTCGTCGATCGTCTTGATCGCATTGCCTGCACGTAGCCAGTCAGCGGGGGTGTTGAACTCCCCGCCGATCATCATCACCGTCGGCAGCTTCGGTGGGGGGTTGGTGGCGTAGTACGCCGGTGGCAGGTAGACGAGTTCGTCACGATGTGCGAAATGCGATGCGTCCGAGGGGATCGTCACTTTCACGACAGTGCCCTTGGCCGGTATGGCGTGTTGCTGCACCATGGCGGTCACCGTGGCGCGGTCGGTCTGGTCCGGCAACGGGCCCGCGCTGACCTGATTCCAGGCGGTCTCCACGGTAGGGAAATAGCCCACCCACAGGTTGAGCATCAACGCCGTCGCCAGCCCGCACAGCGGTATCGCCAGCACCGACATGCCCCGACGCCACCAGCGTGTGCCGCGCCAGCCGACGACCGCGACCACCGCCGCCAAGCCGGTCGCGGCGATCCACACCCACAGCTGCTGCGGGGCCGGGTCGCCGGCCAGGCCGTCATCGGCGATGCTCCATTGGGTGAACCACGCGGCGGCGATACCGACGATCGCGGCCAGCGGCAGCCACAGCACCCGCCAGCGCCGGGTGCGCCAGCCCACAGCGAACACCAGGACCAGGCCGGCCACGATCTGCACGGTGAGAGGCAACCATCCGTGCATCAACGAAATGTGTTGGTGAGCAGCCGCGGTCACGTTGTCATGGTGACGACACTTCCTGGCCGGTCGCTGTGAAGTTCCTTCGGCCGGCTACCGGGGTTTGGCGAGCGGGAACGGGAGCGTCTCGCGGATGCTGCGGCCGGTGATCAGCATGACCACGCGGTCGACGCCGACGCCGAGGCCGCCGGTCGGCGGCATCGCGTATTCCATTGCCTGCAGGAAGTCCTCGTCGAGTTCCATCGCCTCGCCATCGCCGCCGGCGGCCAGCAAGGACTGCTCCTGCAGCTGGCGTCGCTGCTCGACCGGATCGGTCAGCTCGCTGTAGGCGGTGCCCAGTTCGACGCCCCACGCCACCAGGTCCCACCGCTCGGCGACCCCTGGCTTGCTGCGATGCGGCCGGGTCAGCGGCGACACCGAGGTCGGGAAGTCGGTGTAGAACGTCGGCTCTCTGGTGTGCTCCTCCACCAGCCGCTCGTAGAGTTCGAGCACCACCGCCCCGCAGTCCCAATGGGTCAGGTACGGAATCCGCGCGGCATGGCACAACCGGCGCAGGACAGCGAGATCGGTGTGGGCGTCGATCTGTTCGCCGAGGGCTTCGGAGACGGCGTCGTGCACGGTCTTGACCGTCCACGTGCCGGAGATGTCGATCGGCTCGAGTTCGTCGGGGGAGGCCTGGCCGGGCCGCATCACCACCGCGGAGCCGTTGGCGGCGATCGCCGCGTTCTGGATCAGTTCGCGACAGCCGTCGATCCACACCCGGTAGTCGGCGTGCGCCTGGTAGGCCTCGAGCAGGGTGAACTCCGGGTTGTGACTGAAGTCGACACCCTCGTTTCGGAACGCCCGGCCGAGTTCGAAAACCCGCTCGACGCCACCGACGCACAATCGCTTGAGATACAGCTCAGGGGCGATGCGCAGATAAAGGTCGAGATCGTAGGCATTGATGTGGGTTTTGAACGGCCGGGCGTTGGCTCCGCCGTGGATCTGCTGCAGGATCGGCGTCTCGACTTCGAGAAAACCCTTGTTGAACAACGTGTCCCGGATCGAGTGCAGGACGTTGCTGCGTGCCCGGATCAGGTCGCGGGCTTCGGCATTGACGGCGAGGTCGACGTAGCGCGCCCGAACCCGAGCCTCGGGATCCTGCAGGCCCTTCCACTTGTCCGGCAGAGGGCGCAGGCACTTTCCGAGCATGCGCCACTGCTCGACCAGCACCGATCGGGTGCCGTTCTTGCTGTAGCCCATCTGCCCGGTCACCTCGACGAGATCACCGAGGTCGACGGCGGCGAAGTCTTCGGCTGCGCCGTCGAGCGTTGCTTTGTCCAATAGCAGTTGCACGTCGCCGGACCAGTCGCGCAGTTGGGCGAACACCACGCCGCCGTAGTCGCGGGCACGCAGGATTCGTCCCGCGACGCTCAGCGTGACGTCGTCGGCGGCGTCGAGTGCCTGGGCGACGGTATGGGTCGGCGGGCTGCCCACCGGGTATGCGTCGATTCCGTTACGCTGCAACGCTTTCAGTTTTGCCATCCGAACGCGGACCTGGTCCGGGAGGCGGTCGCGATACCGGGTCTGGGGGTCGTGGGCGGGTTCGTCGATTGCATCGGGTGCCGTGCCGTCGGCGTGCAGCCGTCCTGATGCGGCCAGATCCTCGGGGACTGCCGAATAGTGTCCGGTGTGCTGCTTGGTGCGCCGGGAGAACGGCAGCACCAGGAAGCCTTCGGCGATGACGGACGCGACGCCGACCCGCGGTACCAGCCGCGCATCCTCGTAGCAGGCGTAGCGCGGTACCCAGTGCGGTTGATACTTCATATTGGAGCGGTACAGCGTTTCCAGCTGCCACCACTTCGAGAAGAACACCAGCACGGCGCGCCACAGCCGAGCGACGGGCCCGGCGCCGAGTTGGGCGCCCTGCTCGAACGCGGCGCGGAACATCGCGAAGTTCAGCGAAACACGGTTGACGCCAAGCTCTTCGGCGTTCTGCAGCAGTTCGGTGACCATCAGCTCGATGGTTCCGTTGGGGGACTGCGGCGAGCGGCGCATCAGGTCCAGCGACAGCCCGCTGTTACCCCACGGCACGAGCGAAAGCATCGCGACCACGTCTTTTTCACCCTGGACGGCCTCGACCAACAGGCAGTCACCGTCGGCGCGGTCACCGAGCCGCCCCAGCGCCATCGAGAAGCCGCGTTCGGTTTCGGTGTCGCGCCAGCCGTCGGCCCGGCTGATCACGGCGGCCATCTCATCCGGAGAGAAGTCGCGATGCCGCCGGAATCGCACCGTCAGGCCTGCGCGGCGGGCCCGGGTGACGGCCTGGCGCACCGCGCGCATATCGGACCCGGACAGATGGAACTGGTCGGGATAAAGGATCGCCTCGTCACCGAGTTGGAGGGCGTTCAGGCCGGCCTCGCGGAACGCTTGGGCGCCTGTAGAACTCGCGCCCATCACGCCGGGCGCCCAGCCGTATTCCTGGCACAGCGACAGCCACGCCGCGATCGCCTGCGGCCAGGCACGTGGGTCACCGATCGGGTCCCCGCTGGCCAGGCAGACACCGACCTCGACGCGATAGGTGATCGCGGCACGCCCGTTGGCGGCGAACACCACCGACTTGTCGCGACGGGTGGCGAAATAGCCGAGGGAGTCGTTCTTGCCGTACACCTGCAGCAGTCCGCGGATGGCGGACTCGTCCTCTCCGGTCAACGCGTTCTCGGCGCGCTGGGATTGGAACAGCACGATCGCGGCCACCATCAGCGCCATGGCGCCGAACAGGCCGAGTAATGCGTTGACGAAGATGTGCGGATGGCCGGTGAAGGATTCCGAGCCGGCACCGGCGAACGCGCTGACGCGGTTGAGTGCGTAGAGGAATCGGTCTTCGCGGGCCAGGGTGCCGGGGAAGAATTCGAGAACGGCCCAGCCGATCGCGGTGCCGACGGCCAAGCCGGCCACCAGCGCCGCGGCGGCCTTGACGAGGGCCCCACGGCGGACGCGCACCCAGAATTCCTTGTAGGCCAGCACCAGTGCGATCGCCGCTGCGACGTGGAACACCAGGCCGATGACCTCGCCGACGTCCACTGCTGCGGTCTCGTCGCCGGTCAGCAGATCGGTGATGTTCCATACCGACGCGGCCACCATGTAGAAGACGAGAATCCACCAGGCGATGCGTTTGCGCGCCGCGAGCGCGGCGGCCAGCAGAACAAGGACGAAGGCCCACGCGAAGCTGGTGTCGGGAAAGTTGAACAGATAGCTGTTGATGAACTCCCGCGGTATCCGGATGACATGCCGCAAGATCGTCGAGACGCTCGACAGCAGCGACAGCGTCGCGATCACGCCGATGATCCAGCCGGCCACCGCGGGCACCCAGCGGAACCGTGAAGTTGGCCGACTCGTGGTGACGGTCATAGTGCCGCCGAGGATATTACTTCGACATACGAATTGTCTGTGGTGCTACCAGACAGGCCCGGTGTATTTCTCGCCCGGACCGTGGCCAGGTTCATCCGGGGCAACGCTGGCTTCCCGGAAAGCCAGCTGCAGGCTCTTGAGTCCGTCGCGCACCGGGCCCGCGTGCGGGCCGAGATACTCCGCAGAGGCGGTCACCAAGCCGGCCAGCGCGGTGATCAGCCTGCGGGCCTCGTCGAGGTCGCGATGTTCGCCGGTGTCGGGATCAGGTGAGGAGAGCCCGATTTTCTCCGCCGCCGCGCTCATGAGCATGACCGCGGCGCGCGTGATCACCTCGACCGCAGGAATCTCGGCCAGGTCGCGGATGTTATTGGGATCTGTCATGCCTGCTAGACTGGCATGCACGACCGTCCCGGCGTACGCCAGGGACAGCAAGTGGAGTCCCACTCCCACCGTCGGCCGCGGATGTTTCCGCAGGTACAACGGTCCGGTCGCAGATACCGCGATGGTATCTGTTCTGCGGTTTCGCAGGCGGCGTAAGCCGTGATCGGTCGGCACTGGGCCCTGCGACATGCAGGGCCTTCTCGCTGATGGCGTGGTTTCTCCCCGGCTGTTTCCCTTGTGACATCGCGGTGGTCCGAAGAGGAAACCGAACCAGGGAGGCCCCATCAGCACTGAGACCCGTGTCAACGAGCGCATCCGCGTACCTGAAGTCCGACTGATCGGACCCGGCGGGGAGCAGGTAGGCATTGTGCGCATCGAAGACGCTCTTCGCGTCGCCGCGGATGCCGATCTTGACCTTGTCGAAGTAGCCCCCGACGCCAAGCCGCCGGTTTGCAAGATCATGGACTACGGCAAGTTCAAGTACGAGACAGCCCAGAAGGCGCGCGAGTCCCGCAAGAACCAGCAGCAGACCGTCGTCAAGGAGCAGAAGCTCCGGCCCAAGATCGACCCGCATGACTACGAGACCAAAAAGGGTCACGTGATCCGCTTCCTCGAGGCCGGGTCCAAGGTCAAGGTCACGATCATGTTCCGCGGCCGCGAGCAGTCGCGACCGGAACTGGGGTTCCGACTCCTGCAGCGGCTGGGTGCCGATGTGGCCGATTACGGCTTCATCGAGACCTCCGCCAAGCAGGACGGCCGCAACATGACGATGGTGCTGGCACCCCACCGCGGCGCGAAGACTCGCGCCAAGGCGGCGCACGACGCCGACGCCCCCGCGGGGCGCCCGGCCGAGGCGCAACCCACCGACCTAGACACCACTAATTAGGCCCCGAGACCACGTAGAACTGAGGACCAATGCCCAAGGCCAAGACTCATAGCGGAGCATCGAAGCGCTTCCGCAAGACCGGCACCGGGAAGATCGTGCGGCAGAAGGCGAACCGTCGCCACCTGCTCGAGCACAAGGCCACCAAGCGCACTCGTCGTCTGGACGGTCGCACCGTCGTGGCGGCCAATGACGCCAAGCGCGTCAACGCGATGCTGAACGGCTGAGCGCCGTAACTCCCAACTTTCTGACCGAACGAGAATAGGAACACCCCAATGGCACGCGTGAAGCGCGCACTCAATGCCCAGAAGAAGCGGCGCACAGTACTCAAGGCGTCGAAGGGCTACCGCGGCCAGCGCTCGCGGCTCTACCGCAAAGCCAAAGAGCAGCAGCTGCATTCGCTGACCTACGCCTACCGGGACCGTCGTGCCCGCAAGGGTGAGTTCCGCAAGTTGTGGATCTCCCGCATCAACGCGGCTGCCCGCGCCAATGACATCACCTACAACCGGTTGATCCAGGGCCTGAAAGCCGCCGGTGTCGAGGTCGACCGCAAGAACCTCGCCGAGATCGCCGTCAGTGACCCCGCTGCGTTCACCGCGCTGGTCGAGGTCGCCAAGGCGGCGCTGCCGGAGGACGTCAACGCTCCCTCCGGTGAAGCCGCCTGACATTTCGGAGTCAGAGGCACTCACTGAACGATCCGCCCGGGTGGCGGCTGCAGTAAAACTGCAGCGCCACACCGGGCGTCGTCGTGCTGGGCGCTTTTTGGCCGAGGGTCCCAACCTGGTCGAGGCTGCCGGCCGGCGCGGACTGGTGATCGAGGTGTTCGCCACCGAGCCTGCCATGCAGCGCCATGCCCAGCTACTCACCGGTTTGACCGTCCACCGGGTGACCGAGCGTGCGGCCAAGGCGCTGTCGGAGACGGTGACCCCCTCGGGGCTGGTCGCGGTGTGTACGACGCCCGACGACGATATCGATGCGGTGCTGGCTGACCGGCCGCCGTTGGTGGTGGTGGCGGTCGAACTCTCGGAGCCAGGTAATGCCGGGACGCTGATCCGATTGGCCGACGCGATGGGAGCCGCGGCGGTGATGTTCGCCGGGCACAGCGTGGATCCTTACAACGGTAAGGTTTTACGGTCGTCGGCGGGCAGCATCTTCGCGGTGCCGGTGGTGGTCGCCGACGATCCCGAGGACGTGTTCGCCCGGCTGCGCGGCGCGGGCCTGCAAGTGCTGGCCACGACGCTGGACGGCGAGATGAACCTGGACGACGCCGACCCTGTCTTGGCGGCGCCGACCGCCTGGGTGTTCGGGCCGGAGTCGCAAGGCCTGTCCGCTGACGTCGCCGCGCTGGCCGACCGGCGGGTGAAGATCCCGATGACCGGCGGTGCCGAGAGTCTGAATGTTGCCGCCGCTGCGGCTATTTGCCTGTATCAGAGCGCGCGTGTTCAGCGTGCCGGCGGCAACCCATGACGGCACTGCCGCGAATGTGCGGTTTCGTACGCAACACGCCGCGTCAGGCGTACGAAACCGCACACTGGCGAACCTAGTTCGGAGCTCAGGCCCCGAGCAGCCCCTTGGCCACGTGGGTGATCTGCACCTCGTTGCTGCCGGCGTAGATCATCAGCGACTTGGCATCGCGGGCAAGCTGTTCCACCCGGTATTCGGTCATGTACCCGTTACCGCCGAACAGCTGGATCGCCTCCATCGCCACATCGGTGGCGGCCTGCGAGCAGTAGTACTTCATCGCCGACGCCTCGGCCAGCGAGATCGGTGTGCCGCTCTGCCCGCATTCGATCACCCGAAACAGCATGTTGCGCACGTTCATTCGTGCTACTTCCATGTTGGCCAGCTTGAGCTGGATCAACTGGAACTGCCCGATCTCCTTGCCCCACAGGGTGCGCGTCTTGGCGTAATCGGTGCACAGCCGCAGGCATTCCTCGATGACCCCGAGCGCCATCGACACCACGCCGATCCGCTCCGCGGCGAAGCTGGAGCGGGCGCTGTCGCGGCCGTCTCCGGACTTGTTCTCCTCGGTCTCGCCGAGCAGCTGGTCGCGACCGAGGCGCACGTTGTTGAAGAACAGCTCACCGGTGCGCGAACTGTGAATGCCCATCTTGCGGAACGGCTTCGCCTGAACAAAGCCTTCCATCCCACGGTCCAGCACGAACGTCAGCACCTTGCGGTCGCGCTTGTCGGTGCCGTCGCCCTCGTCCAGCTTGGCGTACACCACGACGACGTCGGCGTCGGGTCCGTTGGTGATGAACGTCTTCTGCCTGTTGAGGATGTAGTCATCCCCGTCGCGCACCACGTAGGACTTCATGCCGCCGAACGCATCCGAACCCGAATCCGGCTCGGTGATCGCCCATGCACCGATCTTGTCGTAGGTCACCAGCTCCGGCAGCCAGCGCTCCTGCTGGGCCAGCGTGCCGCGGCTCTGGATCGTCGGGACCGTGAGTCCCAGGCTGACACCCATTCCGGTGACCAGGCCCATGCTGACCCGGCACAGCTCACTGATCAGGACGAAACCCATTCCGGCCGAGCCACCGTCGCCGAACATGCCACCACCGCCGCCGGACTTCGACTCGGAGCCGGCCCGCAGCCGGTCCAGGCGCTTGTCCAGCGACTCGCGCGCCATCTCGGCAATACCGAAGGTGGCGAACAGTTTGCGGATGATGGGGTACGGCTCCATATCGCCGCTCTCCAGCTCGTCGAGGTGCGGGCGCACCTCTTTGTCGACGAACTCACGGACGGCGTCGCGCACAGCGATATCGACGTCGGACCATTCGATCATGGGTTCTCCGGTTCAGGCGGCGGCGGAACGTCCTCGGGCGGGCCGCAAACCGGCGAGTGAGAACGTCGTGTGAACCAGCGACCCCGCACGCGCGACGAGGCTCTTGGTCCGAGGGACATAGTGCATGGACAGCCCACGGCGATCTTTAGGGGGTGCCATGAAGCCGGGCGCTTCGACCAGCGGCGCATCCGCGGGAAGGTGTCCCGAGGCGCGCCGGTAGGCCGACAGCGCGCGGGGGTGCAGCCGGATCTCGTCGGGCACCGCCCAGAACGCGACCTCGACCGCCTTGCCGAGTAACCGCAGCACCACCTCGTCGCCGGGCGTCCAGCGCATTCCGGCCTTCTCGCGGACCACCGGGTCGAACAATCCGGCGGCGATCCACCGCTGGCCGGCCACCATCGGCTTGAACAACTGATCCCACACCGGAGTCGGCATCAAGACGAACTTCGGCTTGGGAATGCGGATATCGAAGATCTCGAGCGTCGCCCGGTTGATCTCCAATTCGTCGCGGCACACCCGGTCCCAGTACTCGCAGAAGTCCTCCCAGGTGTCCGGGACCGGCTTCATGCTCATCCCGTACATCGCGTACCACTGCACGTGTTCATCGAACAGCTGGCGCTTTTCGGCCTCGGTCAGGCCGCCGCAGAAGTATTCGGCCACCTTCAGGATCAACATGAAGAACGTGGCGTGCGCCCAGTAGAACGTTTCGGGATCCAGCGCGTGGTAGCGCCGGCCCGCGGCGTCGACGCCCTTGATCCCGCGGTGGAATCCCTTGATCTGCTCGCCGGTCTGGCGGGCTCGCTCCCCGTCATAAACCACGCCCATGATCGGGTACACCGACCGGGCCACCCGCTGGAGCGGCTCGCGGTGCAGGATCGAGTGTTCTTCCACCCCGGCGCCCAGCTGCGGGTACATGTTCTGCAGCGAGCCGATCCACACCCCGAGCATCCCGGTGCGCAGATCGCCGAAGTATTTCCACGTCAGGGAGTCCGGCCCGAGCGGCTCGGCGCTATTTCCGGTCGACGTTGACCTCATCGCCTAACGATAGGACTGACAACGAGTGTTGTCTACGACGGCGATGAAGCTGTGACCAGTCGTTTGGCATAGCGAGACGTCGACCGCGTCACACCTGGTTGGCCGCCCGAAAAGCGTTGCCTAGGCTTGATCTTGTGGACGTCGAGCCGTTCGACGATCAACCCGATTCCCTCGTTGACGTCAACCAACTGGTGCGGCCCGGGCGTGGGCCCGCGGCGTGGTGGCACAACACCAATCACAACCCCGGTGTCATCGCCCTCGTTCGTCGTGCCCGGCGGATGCTGCCCGGCGATCCCGACTTCGGCGACCCGCTGTCCGCGGCGGGCGACGGCGGGGCTCGTGCCGCCGCGCGGGCCGCCGACCGGCTGTTGCGGGACCGTGAGGCAGCCACCCGCGAGGTGAGCTTGGCCACACTGCAGATCTGGCAGGCGCTCACCGAACGCGTGTCCGGGCGCCCCGCCAACCCTGAGGTCACGCTGGTCTTCACCGACCTGGTGGGCTTCTCCAGTTGGTCGCTGCAGGCCGGTGACGACGCCACCTTGCGGCTGTTGCGCCGCGTCGCTCAGGTCGTCGAACCGCCACTGCTCGACGCCGGCGGCCACATCGTCAAGCGGATGGGCGACGGCATCATGGCCGTCTTCGCCGACCCCGCGACCGCCGTGCGCGCCACCATGGCCGCCCGCGAGGCGGTCCGAACAGTCGAGGTAGACGGCTATACGCCGCGTATGCGCGCCGGGATCCACACCGGCAGGCCGCAGCGTATCGGCTCGGACTGGCTCGGCGTCGACGTCAACATCGCCGCCCGGGTGATGGACCGCGCGACCCGTGGCGGACTCGTCGTGTCGGGGGAGACGCTGGAGTGCATCAGCCCCGACGAACTCGACGCGCTGGGCGTCACGGTGAAGCGGATCAGGCGTCAGGTGTTCGCACCGCGCGCCACCGGAGTGCCGACCGATCTGGCCATGTATCGCCTCAAAACCCGCAGGGATCTGCCAGTCGAGGACGATGGAGACGATCTCGAAGCCCAGGCATAGTGGATGGAGATGGTCCTTTCACTGCTGAGGAGGCTGGTCCGCCTCCGCGTCACCCTGGGTTACACCGCCGCGCTCGTGGCGGTGGCGGCCGTGCTGCTGGCGCTCGGCCCGCACTTCCGCGAACAGGTCATCTGGCATGCGAGCACCAACCTGCACAATCTCGCGCACGGCCGCATCGGCACGCTGATCGGCAGCGCGTTCGTCATTGAAACCGGACCTATCTACATCTGGCTGCCCGGCTTGTTCGCGATCCTCGGCCTGGCCGAACTGTTGTGGCACAGTCGCCGGATGGTGGTGGCCTTCGTCGTCGGCCATGTCGGTGCGACGCTGCTCGTCGCAGCGGGCCTGGCAGGTGCGTTGGCAGCCGGGCTGGCTTCGTGGTCGATCGTCAACGCCACCGACGTCGGCATGAGCTACGGGGCCGTCGGTGTGCTCGGCGCGTTGACCGCGGCGATACCGCGCCAGTGGCGCGCGGCGTGGACCGGATGGTGGCTGGCGGTCGCGGTCGGTTCGGCCGTCGGAACCTTCGGTGACTTCACCAACGTCGGCCATGGCGTGGCACTGGTTCTCGGCATGGCGGTCGGCACCCGATTCGGCCATCCCGCGCACTGGACCACCGCGCGGTACGCGCTGCTCGCTGTCGCGGCGGCGTTCGGCTACCTGATCATGGCCAACACCGGGCTGTCGATCCTCACGACATCGACGCTGGGCGTGCTGGGCGCGTTGACCGCTGCGCACGTTTCCCGTCGGCGCGCGGTGCGCAGGGCCTTGCTGATGCCCGCGCCGCAGCCCGCCTAGCTAGCGGAACTCCTCGGCGCACGCCTCGATCCAGTCCGACCGCCACGACTCCGGTGGATCGTCGAGCAGCTCCCCGGGCATCAGCCAGTCGTAGATCTCGGCGTAGGTGCGGGTGCGCTGACCCTCGATGCGGCGGTTGAGCATCGACGGCTCCAGCTCGTCGAATCCGTTGAGTCCCATCGAGGCGACGATCTGAGCGGCGCTGGCCACCGTCGCGCGTTGGAAGTTGACCACGCGCTCGGTCTTGTCGGGAACGTAGAGCGCCCGGGCCCTGGCGTTGTCCTGGGTGGCCACACCGGTCGGACATCTGTTGGTGTTGCACTTCATCGCCTGAATGCACCCGATCGCGAACATCATCGCCCGGGCGGACATCGTGAAGTCCGCACCCTGGCAGATGCGGCTGACGATGTCGACCCCGCTGGCGACCTTGCCCGAGGCCCCGATCCTGATGTGGCCGCGCAACCCAGTCCCGACAAGGGAGTTGTGCACCAGCATCAGACCCTCGGTCAGCGGCATTCCGACGTGATCCTCGAATTCCTGTGGCGCCGCCCCGGTTCCGCCCTCAGCGCCATCGACAATGATGAAGTCCGGCGTGATCCCGGTGTGCAGCATCGCCTTGCAGATCGACAGGAATTCGGTGCGCGCACCGATGCAGAGTTTGAATCCGACCGGTTTACCGCCGGACAGGCTTCGCAGCGTTGCGATGAAATGCATCATCTCCAGCGGGGTTCTGAAGGCGGTGTGTGCCGGCGGCGACACCACCGTCTGCCCGATCGGCACGCCACGGGTGGCGGCGATCTCCGCGCTGACCTTGGCGCCGGGCAGCACCCCGCCGAGGCCGGGCTTGGCGCCCTGAGACAGCTTGATCGAGATCGCTTTCACCGTCGGCCCGGCCGCCTTCTCCTCGAACAGTGCGGCGTCGAAGTGCCCACCGGCGTCGCGGCACCCGAAATAGCCGGAGCCGATCTCCCAGATAAGGTCGCCGCCGTGCTTGAGGTGATAGGGGCTGATACCGCCCTCACCGGTGTCGTGGGCGAATCCGCCGCGGGCGGCGCCGCCGTTGAGGGCCTCGATCGCATTGCCCGACAGCGCACCGAAGCTCATCGCCGAGACGTTCAACAGCGCGATGTCGTAAGGCTGCGCGCAGTCCGGACCGCCCAGCCGCACCCGGGGTGCCAGTTCGGACGCGAAGTGAGCCCGCAAGGAGTGGCGGAGGAATTCGTAGCCCAGCGCGTTGACGTCCCGTTCGGTGCCGAACGGCTCATCACTCTTGGTGCCCTTCGCCCGTTCGTAGACCATGTCGCGGGTCTCTCGATCGAACGGACTGGCCTCGGTGTTCGACTCGATGAAGTACTGCCTGATCTCGGGGCGCATCGCCTCGGCCAGCCAGCGGGCGTGCGCGAGCACCGGGTAGGACCGCAGCAGGGTGTGCCGGGTCTGAAGCAGGTCCCAGGTGCCCAACGCCGCGATCGCCACCAGCGGCGCCGCAATCAGCCACCACCAGGGACTGCATGCCAGCGCGAGCCCCGCGGCGGCCAGTGCCACCAGCCACAGGGATGTGACGGCGAGGGCTCTGAGCATCGGGCTCCCTTGAGGGTGAAATGCCTGCGGGGCGTCATTCTGGCATCACCTATGATCGGCACTTGCGTCACATCCGTGGCGGAAATAAGCCCAGCTGCGAAAAAGGAGTGTCTTGCCGCGTGGGTTCCCAACCCGTCGACTTGTCGCAGGAATCGCTGACCGACGCCGTCAGCGCGGCCCGGCTCGCCTTCGAAGAGGCGGCCGACCTGGACGCGCTGGCTCGCGCCAAGACTGATCACCTTGGCGACCGCGCGCCGCTCGCACTGGCCCGTCAGGCGCTGGCGACACTACCGAAGGCCGACCGCGCCGAGGCGGGCAAGCTGGTGAACGTCGCCCGTGGCGACGCCCAGCGCAGCTACGACGAGCGACTGGCGGTGCTGCGCGCCGAACGTGACGCGGCGGTCTTGGTTGCCGAGGCCATCGACGTGACGCTGCCTTCGACACGGCAGCCCGTCGGGGCGCGGCACCCGATCACCATCCTGGCCGAGCACGTCGCCGACACGTTCATCGCGATGGGCTGGGAGCTGGCCGAAGGCCCCGAGGTCGAGACCGAGCAATTCAACTTCGATGCGCTGAACTTTCCGCCCGACCACCCGGCCCGCAGCGAGTCCGATACGTTCCACATCGCCCCGGAGGGTTCGCGCCAGCTGCTGCGCACCCACACCTCCCCGGTGCAGGTGCGCACGCTGCTCGACCGGGAGCTGCCGGTCTACATCGTGTCGATCGGGCGTACGTTCCGCACCGACGAGCTGGACTCCACCCACACCCCGGTCTTCCATCAGGTGGAGGGGCTCGCGGTGGATCGCGGGCTGACCATGGCCCACCTGCGCGGCACGCTGGACGCGTTCGCACGCTCCGAGTTCGGCGAGGGCGCCCGCACTCGGATGCGGCCGCACTTCTTCCCGTTCACCGAACCATCGGCCGAGGTGGACATCTGGTTCCCGAACAAGAAGGGCGGCCCCGGTTGGGTCGAGTGGGGTGGCTGCGGCATGGTCAATCCGAACGTGTTGCGCGCCGCGGGTATTGATCCGGAGGTCTACTCGGGCTTCGCATTCGGGATGGGCCTCGAGCGCACGCTGCAATTCCGCAACGGCATCCCCGACATGCGCGACATGGTCGAAGGCGACGTGCGGTTCTCGCTGCCGTTCGGGGTCGGAGTCTGATGCGCCTTCCCTACAGCTGGCTGCGTGAAGTCGTGCAGCGCGGCGCACCCGACTGGGATGTCGAACCGCACGACCTCGAACAGGCCCTCATCCGCGTCGGCCACGAGGTTGAGGACATCGTCGCCCTCGGCCCGGTGAGTGGTCCGCTGACCATCGGGCGGGTCACCGCCATCGAAGAACTCACCGAGTTCAAGAAACCCATCCGGGCCTGCAAGGTTGATGTCGGTGAGGACGGGGATCGCGATATCGTCTGCGGTGCGACGAACTTCGCGGTAGATGATCTTGTTGTCGTCGCGCTTCCCGGCACCACGCTTCCGGGTGATTTTCACATCGCCAGCCGCAAGACCTATGGCCGGCTCTCCGACGGCATGATCTGCTCGACGGCCGAATTGGGTTTGGGTTCCGATCATTCCGGCATTCTCGTGCTGCCGCCGGACACCGCTGAGCCTGGTGCGGACGGTATCGGCGTGCTCGGGCTCGACGACGTGATCTTCGACCTGGCGGTGACCCCGGACCGCGGTTACGGCATGTCGGTGCGTGGCATCGCCCGCGAAATCGCCTGTGCCTACGACCTGGATTACGGCGACCCGGCCGATATTCCGCCACTGCCCGCCGAGGGTGTGGCGCTCCCGGTCACTGTCGAGCCGGAGACCGGCGTCAGCCGGTTCGCGTTGCGGCCGGTAACCGGCATCAATCCGAATGCATTGTCGCCGTGGTGGTTACGCCGGAGGCTGATGCTGTGCGGTATCCGGCCCATCTCACCCGCCGTCGACGTGACCAACTACGTGATGCTCGAGCTCGGCCACCCGATGCATGCACACGATCGCAGCCGCATCAACGGCGAATTCGTGGTGCGGTTCGCCAAGCCGGGGGAGACCGTCGTCACGCTCGACGATATCGAACGCAAACTCGACCCGGCCGACGTGCTGATCGTCGACGATGTCGCGACGGCGGCCATTGGCGGCGTGATGGGCGCGGGCACCACCGAGATCGACGACGACTCGACCGACATCCTGCTGGAAGCGGCGGTATGGGATCCGGCCGCGGTGTCACGGACCATCCGTCGTCTGCACCTGGTCAGCGAGGCGGGCCGGCGCTACGAACGCTCCGTCGACCCCGCCATCTCCGTTGCCGCGGTCGATCGCTGCGCCCGGCTGCTCGCCTCGATCGCCGGTGGCACCATCGAACCCACCCTCACCGACTGGCGCGGGGACCCGCCACGCGACAACTGGTCCCCGCCACCGGTGCGGATCCGCTTCGATCTGCCCGATCAGCTCGCCGGGGTGGAATACGACGGTGGCACCACGGTCAGGCGGTTGACCCAGATCGGCGCCGAGGTGACCGAGGACGAGGCCGACCCGGCCATCCTCGTCGTCACGCCGCCCAGTTGGCGCCCGGATCTGGCGCAGCCCGCCGACCTGGTCGAAGAGGTGCTGCGGCTGGAAGGCCTGGACAAGATCCCGTCGGTGTTGCCCACCGCACCCGCCGGCCGCGGCCTGACCGCGGCGCAGAAGCGGCGACGGGCTGTCGGCAAGGCGCTGGGCCTGTCCGGCTTTGTCGAGGTGCTGCCCACTCCGTTCCTGCCCGCCGGCGTCTTCGACGCCTGGGGCCTGCCGGACCGCGACCCGCGCCGGGTCACCACCACGGTGCTCAATCCGCTGGAGGCCGACCGCCCCAGCCTTGCCACCACGCTGCTACCGGCTCTGCTGGAAGCGCTGTCCCGCAACGTGTCCCGAGGCTTCGGCGACGTCGCGCTGTTCTCCATCGCGCAGGTGGTGTACCCCACCGACCAGACCACGGGTGTCGAGTTGATCCCGACGCACCGCAGGCCGAGCGATGAGGAGATCGCGGCACTGGACGCCTCTCTGCCCAGTCAGCCGGTGCACGTCGGTGCCGTGCTGACGGGGCTGCGCGAGCCCCGCGGACCCTGGGGTCCCGGGCGTGCGGTGGAGGCTGCCGACGCTTTCGAGGCGGTGCGGACCATCGCCCGCGCCTGCGGTGTCGACGTGACGCTGCGCGCAGCGCAGTACCTGCCGTGGCATCCCGGCCGCTGCGCCGAGGTTCTCGTCGACGGGCAGGTGGTCGGCCATGCCGGGCAGCTGCATCCGTCGGTCATCGAGCGCTCCGGGTTGCCGAAGGGCACCTGCGCACTGGAACTGGACCTGGATGCCGTCCCGATCGTCCAGACGCTGCCCGCCCCGCGGGTGTCGCCGTTCCCGGCGGTTTTCCAGGACGTCAGCCTCGTCGTCGCCGGTGATGTCTCCGCTGCGGCGGTGGTGGACGCCGTTCGTGACGGCGCCGGTGAGCTGCTGGAAGATGTTGCACTGTTCGACGTCTACACCGGGCCGCAGATCGGCGCGGACCGCAAGTCGCTGACGCTGGCGCTGCGCTTCCGGGCGCCGGACCGGACGCTGACCGAGGACGAGGCCAGCGCCGCCCGCGATGCGGCGGTGGCTGCGGCTGCCGAGCGGGTCGGCGCCGAGCTGCGGGGCTGATCCCTCGCCGCGCCCAAACCGACGTTTGGCCGACGTTGTGCGAGGAGATCGCAGCATTTCGTCGATCTCGACAAGGGGTTCAGAATGAATTTGCATACGGTTGCATAACCATGCAGAATCACGGGATGACTTCGGTGGCGATTGCCGGCGCCAGCGGCTACGCCGGCGGTGAGATCCTGCGCTTGTTGCTCGGACACCCGGCGTACGCCGACGGCCGCCTGACCATCGGCGCGCTGACCGCCGCCGCCAGTGCGGGCACTCAGCTGTCCGAACATCACCCGCACCTGCTGCCGCTGGCCGGCCGGGTACTCGAGCCCACCGAGACCGAGATCCTGGCTGGCCACGACGTGGTGTTCCTGGCCCTTCCGCACGGCCACTCGGCGGCGCTGGCCGAGCAGCTCGGCGATGACACCGTGATCATCGACTGCGGCGCCGACTTCCGGCTCACCGACGCCGGCGACTGGCAGCGGTTCTATGGTTCGGAGCATGCGGGCAGCTGGCCTTACGGGCTGCCCGAACTGCCCGGTGGGCGGGACCGGCTGCGGGACGCCACCCGCGTCGCTGTACCCGGCTGCTATCCGACCGCAGCGCTGCTCGCGTTGCTGCCCGCGGTCGCCGCCGACCTGGTCGAGCCTGCGGTCACCGTGGTGGCGGTCAGCGGCACCTCCGGCGCGGGCCGCGCTGCCAAGGTCGACCTGCTGGGCTCGGAGGTCATCGGGTCGGCGCGCGCGTACAACATCGCCGGAGCGCACCGGCACACCCCGGAAATCGCGCAGGGCCTGCGGGCGGTCACCGATCGCGACGTCACGGTCTCGTTCACTCCGGTGTTGATCCCGACGTCCCGCGGCATTCTGGCCACCTGCACCGCCCGCACCCAGGCGTCGGTGTCCGAGATCCGCACGGCGTACGAAAAGGCCTATGACGCCGAACCGTTCATCCATCTGCTGCCCGAAGGCCAATTGCCCCGCACCGGTGCCGTGATCGGCAGCAATGCCGCCCAGCTGGCGGTCGCTGTCGACGCCGACGCCGGCGTGCTGGTCGCGGTGTGCGCCATCGACAACTTGGTGAAGGGCACCGCCGGTGCGGCGGTGCAGTCGATGAACCTGGCGCTCGGCTGGGGCGAGACCGAAGGACTGTCGATCGTGGGAGTGGCGCCATGACAATCGGAGGGCGGGAGCGGAGCGACCTGGGAACGGGCACCGCGGATCAGGCCAAACTGGTTCGTACCCAGGGGGTTACCGCGCCTGCGGGGTTCCGCGCGACCGGAATCGCGGCCGGTATCAAGAAATCCGGCGCGCTCGACCTGGCGCTGGTGTTGAACGAAGGTCCCGACTGTGCAGCCGCAGGGGTGTTCACCCGAAACCAGGTCAAGGCGGCCCCGGTGTTGTGGAGCCAGCAGGCGCTCACCACCGGCCGGCTGCGCGCGGTGTTGTTGAACTCCGGTGGCGCCAACGCCTGTACCGGTGCGGGAGGCTTCCAGGACACCCACGCCACCGCCGAGGCTGTCGCCGGGGCGCTGTCGCAGTGGGGCACCGAGACCGGCCCGGTGGAGGTCGCAGTCTGTTCGACGGGCCTGATCGGCGATCGGCTACCGATGGACAAGGTGCTGGCCGGTGTCACGGAGATCGTCCACGAACTCGGTGGTGGGCTGACCGGCGGTGATGAGGCCGCGCGGGCCATCATGACCACCGACACCGTCCCGAAACAGGTTGCCCTGCACCATGCCCCGGAAACGGGGGAGAACTGGACCGTCGGCGGCATGGCCAAGGGTGCGGGCATGCTGGCCCCGTCGCTGGCGACGATGCTGGTGGTGCTGACCACCGACGCGGTGGCCGACGCCGCCGCGCTGGACACCGCGTTGCGCCGGGCCACCGCCAAGACCTTCGACCGCCTCGACGTCGACGGCAGCTGCTCGACCAATGACACGGTGCTGCTGCTGGCCTCCGGCGCCAGTGAGATCGCGCCCAGCCAGGACGATCTGGACGCGGCCGTGCTGCGGGTGTGCGACGACCTTTGCGCGCAGCTGCAGGCCGATGCCGAAGGCGTGACCAAGCGCATCGCGATCACCGTCACGGGGGCACCCAGTGACGACGACGCGGTGACCGCAGGCCGGATCATCGCGCGCGACAGCCTGGTCAAGACGGCGCTGTTCGGCTCCGACCCGAACTGGGGACGGGTGCTCGCCGCCGTCGGGATGGTGCCGTTCGAGATCGACGCCCAGCGGATCACCGTGTCGTTCAACGGTTTCCCGGTGTGCATCGACGGGGCCGGCGCCCAGGGGGCCCGCGATGTGGACCTGGCGGGCCCGGACATCGAGGTGACTGTCGATCTCAAGCTCGGCGGCGGGCGCGCGACCATCCGCACCACCGACCTGTCGCACGCGTACGTCGAGGAGAACTCGGCCTACAGCTCATGACCGCGACCGTGAACACCAAGGCGACGGTGCTCGCCGAGGCGCTGCCCTGGCTCAAGCAACTGAACGACAAGATCGTTGTCATCAAGTACGGCGGCAACGCCATGACCGACGACCGGCTCAAGGCCGCATTCGCCGACGACATGGTGTTCCTGCGCAACGCCGGTATCCACCCGGTCGTGGTGCACGGCGGCGGTCCGCAGATCAGCGCCATGCTCAAAAGGCTGGGCATCGAAGGAGAATTCAAAGGCGGATTCCGGGTCACAACCCCCGAGGTGCTCGACATCGCCCGGATGGTGCTGTTCGGTCAGGTCGGGCGCGAGCTGGTGAACCTCATCAACGCCCACGGCCCGTATGCGGTCGGCATCACCGGGGAGGACGCACATTTGCTCACCGCGGTACGACGCGGCGTCACCGTCGATGGTGTTCTCACCGACATCGGCCTGGTGGGCGACATCGATCACGTCAACTCCGCTGCCGTCCTGGATCTCATTGCGGCCGGGCGCATTCCGGTGATCTCGACCATCGCGCCCGACACCGACGGTGTGGTGCACAACATCAACGCCGACACCGCCGCAGCTGCGGTGGCCAAAGCCCTTGGCGCCGAGAAGTTGCTGATGCTCACCGACGTCGAAGGCCTCTACACCCGCTGGCCCGACCGGGATTCGCTGGTCAGCCAGATCGACACCGTCACCCTTGCCGAGATGCTGCCCAACTTGGAGACCGGGATGATCCCGAAGATCGAGGCCTGCCTGCGGGCCGTCGAGGGTGGGGTGCCCAGCGCGCACGTGATCGACGGACGGGTCGAACACTGCGTGCTGGTCGAACTTTTCACCGATGAAGGCACCGGAACGAAGGTGATGAACCCGTGACGCTGACCGAGCGTTGGAAGTCCGTCATGATGGACAACTACGGCACCCCGCCGTTGGCATTGGCCAGCGGCGACGGCGCCGTCGTCACCGACGAGAACGGCAAGACCTACCTCGATCTGCTCGGCGGCATCGCTGTCAACATCCTCGGCCACCGCCACCCGGCGATCATCGACGCGGTCACCACCCAGCTCAACACGCTGGGGCACACCTCGAACCTGTATGCGACCGAGCCGGGTATCGCGCTGGCCGAAGCGCTGGTCGACCAGCTCGGCGCGCCGGCGCGGGCGTTCTTCTGCAACTCCGGCACCGAGGCCAACGAGGTCGCCTTCAAGATCACCCGGCTGACCGGCCGCACGAAACTCGTTGCCGCCCAGAACGCCTTCCACGGCCGCACGATGGGCTCGCTCGCGTTGACCGGCCAGCCCGCCAAGCAGGCGCCGTTCGAACCGCTGCCCGGCTTCGTCACTCACGTGCCCTACGGCGATGTCGATGCGCTCGCAGCAGCTGTCGGCGATGACACCGCGGCGGTCTTCCTGGAGCCCATCATGGGCGAAGGCGGCGTGGTGGTGCCGCCCGAGGGCTATCTGGTCGCCGCACGCGAGATCACCAGCCGCCACGGCGCACTGCTGGTGCTCGACGAGGTGCAGACCGGTGTCGGGCGCACCGGTGCGTTCTTCGCTCACCAGCACGACGGCATCACACCCGACATCGTCACGCTGGCAAAGGGACTCGGCGGCGGGCTGCCGATCGGGGCCTGCCTGGCCATCGGCCCGACCGCCGACCTGTTGACCCCCGGCCTACACGGCAGCACCTTCGGTGGCAACCCGGTGTGCACCGCGGCCGCCCTGGCGGTGCTCACGGTGCTTGCCCACGACGACCTGGTCACCCGCGCCGACGTCCTCGGCAAGACGCTGAGCCACGGCATCGAAGCGCTGGGCCACCCGTTGGTCGACCATGTCCGGGGACGGGGTCTGTTGCGCGGTGTGGTGCTGACCGCGCCGCAGGGCAAGATCGTCGAAACCGCCGCCCGTGACGCCGGTTTCCTGGTCAACGCCGCCGCACCCGACGTGGTGCGACTGGCCCCGCCGCTGATCATCACCGAAGCGCAGATCGACAGTTTCCTGCACGCACTACCCGCGATCCTGGACGAGGCGGCCCGATGAGCACCCTGAGACATTTCCTGCGTGACGACGACCTGAACCAGCAGGAGCAGGGCGAGATCCTGGAACTGGCGGCCGTTCTCAAGAAGGAGCCTATGAGCCGGCGCCCGCTGGAGGGCCCGCGCGGCGTGGCGGTGATCTTCGACAAGAACTCCACTCGCACCCGGTTCTCGTTCGAGGTGGGCATCGCCCAACTCGGCGGGCACGCCGTCGTGGTCGACGGCCGTGCCACCCAGTTGGGTCGAGAAGAGACCCTCGAGGACACCGGTCGGGTGCTGTCCCGCTACGTCGACGCGATCGTCTGGCGAACCTTCGCGCAGCAGCGGCTGAACGCAATGGCCTCCGCGGCAACGGTTCCCGTGGTCAACGCGCTGTCGGACGAGTTCCACCCGTGCCAGGTGCTGGCGGATCTGCAGACCCTGGCCGAGCGCAAGGGCTCGCTGAACGGCCTACGGATGACCTACTTCGGTGACGGCGCCAACAACATGGCGCACTCGCTGATGCTCGGCGGCGTGACCGCGGGCATCCACGTGACAATCGCCGCGCCGGCCGGATTCGAGCCGCACCCGATGTTCGTGGCCGCCGCCGAACACCGTGGCAGGCAGACCGGCGCCACCGTCACACTCACCACCGATGCGGTCGCCGGCGCGAAAGGCGCCGACGTCCTGGTCACCGACACCTGGACGTCGATGGGACAGGAGAACGACGGCCTCGACCGGGTGGTGCCGTTCCGGCCCTTCCAGCTCAACGCCGGCCTTCTCGACCACGCCGACTCCGATGCCGTTGTGCTGCACTGCCTGCCGGCCCACCGGGGACACGAGATCACCGACGAGGTGATCGACGGCCCGCACAGTGCGGTGTGGGACGAGGCCGAGAACCGGCTGCACGCTCAGAAGGCGCTGCTGGTGTGGTTGCTGGAGAACAGGTGACCAGCGAGGTCAGCACCACACGGGCCGGGCGGCAGGCCCGGATCGTGGCGCTGCTGTCCTCCCAGTCGGTCCACAGCCAGAGTGAGCTCGCCGCGCTCTTGGCCGACGAGGGCATCGACGTCACCCAGGCGACGTTGTCGCGTGACCTCGAGGAACTGGGCGCGGTCAAGCTGCGCGGTGCTGACGGCGGCAGCGGCGTCTACGTCGTGCCCGAGGACGGCAGCCCGGTGCGGGGGATATCCGGCGGCACCGAGCGGGTGTCCCGCCTGCTCGGCGATCTGCTGGTGTCCACCGATGCCAGTGGCAACCTGGCCGTGTTGCGCACCCCGCCCGGTGCGGCGCACTACCTGGCCAGTGCGATCGACCGGGCCGCGTTGCCCGACGTCGTCGGCACCGTCGCCGGCGATGACACCATCCTGGTGGTGGCCCGCGAGCCGATGACCGGCGCGCAACTGGCCACCATGTTCGAGACCATTCACTAGAACCCAAAGGCAAAGGAGCACTTCATGTCCGAACGCGTCATCTTGGCGTATTCCGGCGGCCTGGACACCTCGGTGGCCATCAGCTGGATCGGCAAGGAGACCGGCAAGGAGGTGGTGGCCGTCGCCATCGACCTCGGCCAGGGCGGCGAGGACATGGAGGTCGTCCGCCAGCGTGCCCTCGATTGCGGCGCCGTCGAAGCGGTCGTGGTCGACGCCCGCGACGAGTTCGCCGAGCAGTACTGCCTGCCGGCGATCAAGTCCAACGCGCTGTACATGGATCGCTACCCGCTGGTGTCGGCGCTGAGCCGGCCGCTGATCGTCAAGCATCTGGTGACCGCGGCCCGCGAACACCGCGGTGGCATCGTCGCGCACGGTTGCACCGGCAAGGGCAACGACCAGGTTCGCTTCGAGGTCGGATTCGCTTCGCTCGCACCAGATCTCGAGGTGCTGGCCCCGGTCCGCGACTACGCCTGGACCCGGGAGAAGGCAATCGCGTTCGCCGAGGAGAACGCCATCCCGATCAACGTCACCAAGCGCTCGCCGTTTTCCATCGACCAGAACGTGTGGGGACGCGCGGTGGAAACCGGCTTCCTGGAGCATCTCTGGAACGCACCTACCAAGGATGTGTACGACTACACCGAGGACCCGACGCTGAACTGGAGTACCCCCGACGAGGTGATCGTCGGCTTCGAGAAGGGGGTGCCGGTCTCCATCGATGGGCGCGGCGTTTCCGTTCTGCAGGCCATCGAGGAGCTCAACCGGCGGGCCGGTGCCCAGGGGGTCGGTCGCCTCGACGTCGTCGAGGACCGGCTGGTCGGCATCAAGAGCCGCGAGATCTACGAAGCCCCGGGCGCGATGGTGCTGATCACTGCCCACACCGAACTCGAGCACGTCACGCTGGAGCGTGAACTCGGCCGGTTCAAGCGCACCACCGATCGCAAGTGGAGCGAGCTGGTGTACGACGGCCTGTGGTTCTCGCCGCTGAAGCGCTCCCTGGAGGCCTTCGTCGCCGACACCCAACAGCATGTGACAGGCGAGATCCGGATGGTGTTGCACGGCGGGCACATCGCGGTCAACGGCCGGCGCAGCCCCACATCGCTGTACGACTTCAACCTCGCCACCTACGACGAGGGCGACACCTTCGACCAGTCGTCGGCCAAGGGATTCGTCCACGTGCACGGGTTGTCGTCGAAGATCGCCGCCCGCCGGGACTTGGCAGGCAATCAGACGTGAGCACCAACGAGGGCTCGTTGTGGGGCGGCCGCTTCGCCGACGGCCCGGCGCCCGCCCTGGCGGCGCTGAGCAAGTCCACCCACTTCGACTGGGTGTTGGCGCCCTATGACGTGGCCGCCTCCAAGGCGCACGCCAAGGTGCTGCACACCGCGGGGCTGCTGACCGACGAGCAGCGCGACGGGTTGCTCGCCGGTCTGGACAGTCTGGGACAGGACGTCGCCGACGGCAGCTTCACCCCGCTGGTCACCGACGAGGACGTGCACGGGGCGCTGGAGCGCGGCCTCATCGACCGGGTCGGTCCGGATCTCGGTGGCCGGTTGCGGGCGGGACGGTCACGAAATGACCAGGTGGCCACCCTGTTTCGGATGTGGCTGCGCGATGCGATGCGGCGCGTCGCCGACGCTGCCCTCGACGTGGTCGGGGCACTGTCGGTGCAGGCCGCCGCTCACCCGACGGCGATCATGCCAGGCAAGACCCACCTGCAGGCCGCGCAGCCGGTGCTGCTGGCCCACCACCTCCTGGCACACGCCCACCCGCTGCTGCGTGACGTCGACCGCATCGCCGACTTCGACGATCGCACCGCGGTATCACCCTATGGTTCGGGCGCTCTCGCCGGCTCGTCGCTGGGGTTGGATCCCGACGCCATCGCCGAGGAGCTGGGATTCGCTGCCGCAGCCGACAATTCGATCGACGCCACTGCTTCTCGCGACTTCGCCGCCGAGGCTGCCTTCGTGCTGGCGATGATCGGAGTCGACCTGTCCCGGCTGGCCGAGGACATCATCCTCTGGAGCACAACCGAATTCGGATATGCGACGCTGCACGACGCCTGGTCGACGGGCAGCTCCATCATGCCGCAGAAGAAGAACCCGGACATCGCCGAACTCGCCCGCGGCAAGTCGGGCCGGTTGATCGGTAACCTCACCGGCCTGCTGGCGACCCTGAAGGCTCAGCCGCTGGCCTACAACCGGGACCTGCAGGAAGACAAGGAGCCGGTGTTCGACTCGGTGGCTCAACTCGAGCTCGTGCTGCCCGCGATGGCCGGACTGGTCGCGACCCTGCGATTCGACACCGACCGGATGGCCGCACTCGCGCCGGCCGGCTACACCCTTGCCACCGACGTCGCCGAGTGGCTGGTGCGCCGCGGGGTGCCGTTCCGGGTGGCCCACGAAGCGGCAGGTGCCGCGGTGCGGACCGCCGAGGGCCGCGGGGTCGGCCTCGATGAGCTCACCGATGCGGAACTGGCCGAGATCAGCGGCGAGCTGACCCCGGACGTGCGCAGTGTGCTGACCGTCGACGGGTCGGTGTCCTCCCGCGACGCCCGCGGCGGCACCGCGCCGACCCAGGTGGCCGCTCAGCTGGGCGTGGTGCGGGACAGCGTCGAGAAGCTGCGGTTGCGTCTGCGGCGCTGATTCACTCGAGTTGTTCCGAAAGATCCAGCCAGCGCGCCTCGGCCGCGGCGACTTCGTTTTCTAGTGCGCGCAATTCCGTTGTCAAACGGCCGATTTCGACGTGGTCGGACTGATCGTGCGCGGCCAGCTCGGCATGCATCGCGGTGATGCGGCCGTCGAGTTTGGCCAACGACCGCTCGATCGACGTGATCTCTTTCTGCACACTGCGTAATTCGGCGCCCGACAGCGCTGCGGACGACGGTGCGGAGCCGGATCGGGTGGGGGAGCCAGGCGTCGCGGCGGCGGGTTGCGCCTTCGCCAGCCGCAGGTACTCGTCCACGCCGCCCGGAAGGTGGCGTAGCCGCCCGCCGAGGATCGCGTACTGCTGATCGGTGACGCGCTCGAGCAGGTAGCGGTCGTGGGATACGACGATCAGGGTGCCAGGCCAGGAGTCCAGCAGATCCTCGGTGGCCGCCAACATATCGGTGTCGACATCGTTGGTGGGCTCGTCGAGGATCAGCACGTTCGGCTCCGACAAGATCGTGAGCAACAGCTGGAGTCGACGTCGTTGGCCGCCGGACAGTTCCCCGACTCGCGCGGACAGGTGTTCGCGGCGGAAGCCGAGCCGTTCCAGCAGCTGAGCCGGTGTGACGTCCTTGCCGTCGACAGAGAAGTCGGTCTGCAGCTGGGCGAGAACCTCGCGGACCATATCGCCCTCGAACTCGGCGAGAATGCCTGCCTGCTGGTCGAGCATCGCGAGTTTGACGGTCTTGCCGCGCTTGACCCTGCCGCTGTCGGGTGTGACCGTGCCCGCGATCAGGCCCAGCAGCGTCGACTTGCCTGCACCGTTAGCGCCGAGGATCCCGGTGCGCTCGCCGGGCGCGATCCGCCACTCGATGTCGCGCAGCACCTGTCGGCCGTCGTAGGTCACGCCGACGTCGAGGAGGTCGACGACTTCTTTACCCAGCCGGGCGGTCGCCAGTTTGGCGAGTTCGATCGGGTTGCGCAGTGGCGGCACGTCTTCGATCAGCTGGTTGGCGGCCTCGATGCGGAACTTCGGTTTGGACGTCCGCGCGGGCGCACCGCGCCGCAACCAGGCCAGCTCCTTCTTCATCAGGTTCTGGCGCTTGGCTTCCACTGTCGCGGCCTGCCGGTCCCGTTCGACCCGCTGCAGAATGTAGGCGGCGTAGCCGCCGTCGAACGGTTCGATCACACTGCCGTTGGGGCCGGAATGAACCTCCCACGTGGTCAGGGCAACCTCGTCGAGGAACCACCGATCGTGGGTCACGACGAGCAGCCCGCCGCCGGTGCGGGCCCACCGCGTCTTGAGGTGCCCGGCGAGCCAGGTGATGCCCTCGACATCGAGATGGTTGGTGGGCTCGTCGAGTGCGATCACATCCCAGTCGCCCATCAGCAGCCGGGCCAGCTGGACACGGCGGCGCTGACCGCCGGACAGCGTCGACACCAGCGCATCCCACGCGATATCCGCGACCAGGCCACCGACGACATCGCGGACCTTGGGGTCACCGGCCCACTCGTGATCAGCCAGATCGCCGACCAGAACGTGCCCCACGGTGCTGGCACCGTCCAACGTGTCGGATTGGTCGAGTGCGCCCACGCGGATGCCCGTGCGACGGGTCACCCGTCCTGAATTCGGTGTCAGTTGCCCGGTCAGCATGCTCAACAGGCTCGATTTGCCGTCGCCGTTGCGGCCCACGATGCCGATGCGGTCGCCTTCGTTGACTCCGACGGTCACGGAGTCGAAGACCACCTGGGTCGGGAATTGCAGGTGCAGGGCTTCAGCTCCGAGCAGGTGTGCCACTGGCATGAGGCTACTGGGGAGAACCCAAAGCGACGGGACGCGGATCGGCCTTATGCCATGATGTGCTGGCTGTCGGGGCCTCAAGCAGCAGCGACGTGGGACACACACGTTAAACAGGGGAGAACACCCGTGGATCTGAATCTGTCGGCGGTAACCAGGCCTGTGGAGCGCCTGATGGCGACGGCACAGAACGGTTTCGAGGTACTGCGGCTGGGGGGTTTGGAAACGGGGGCGGTGCCCTCACCGTTCCAGATCGTCGAGAGCAAGCCGATGTACAAGCTTCGGCGCTACTTCCCGCCGGACAGCAGGCCCGGCCAGCGGCCCGCGGGTCCGCCGGTGCTCATGGTCCACCCGATGATGATGTCGGCGAACATGTGGGACGTCACCCGGGAGGACGGCGCCGTCGGCATCCTGCACGAGGCGGGCATCGACCCGTGGGTGATCGACTTCGGCTCACCCGACGAGGTCGAGGGTGGCATGGAACGCAACCTCACCGACCACATCGTCGCGCTCAACGAGGCCATTGACACCGTCAGGGACACCACCGGCCAGAGCGTCCATCTCGCCGGCTATTCGCAGGGCGGCATGTTCTGCTACCAGACCGCGGCCTACCGGCGGACGAAGGACATCGCCAGCATCATCGCGTTCGGCTCGCCGGTGGACACGCTGGCCGCGCTGCCGATGGGCATCCCGCCCAACATCGGTGCGGTGGCCGCGGACTTCATGGCCGACCACGTGTTCAATCGCATTGACGTCCCGGGATGGTTGGCCCGCACCGGTTTTCAGATGCTCGACCCCCTCAAGACCGCGAAAGCGCGCCTCGACTTCCTGCTCCAGCTGCACGACCGCGACGCCCTGCTGCCGCGCGAACAGCAGCGGCGCTTCCTGGATTCCGAAGGCTGGATCGCCTGGTCCGGACCCGCGGTCTCCGAGCTGCTCAAGCAGTTCATCTCGCACAACCGGATGATGTCGGGCGGGTTCAACATCAACGGCCAGCTGGTGACGTTGTCCGATATCACCTGCCCGGTGCTGGCTTTCGTCGGCGAGGTCGACGACATCGGTCAGCCCGCCTCGGTGCGAGGCATCAAGCGCGCCGCCCCCGGCGCCGACGTCTATGAGGTGATGATTCGGGCCGGACACTTCGGTCTGGTTGTCGGATCCAAGGCGGCGACGGCGACGTGGCCGACGGTGGCGGACTGGGTGCGCTGGCTCGCCGGGCAGGATTCCCGCCCCGCCGCCATCGCGCCCATGCAGGACAGCGACGCCGAGCCGGACGAGTCCGGGGTGGCCCTGTCCGCGCGACTGATGCACGGCGTTGCCGAGGCGTCGGAGGTCGCCTGGTCGCTGGCGCGCGGTGCGGCCGGGGCGGTGGTGAACACCAGGAAGTCGATGCGCACGCTCGCGGTGGAGACCGCGCGCACGCTGCCGCGACTGACCCGGCTGGGGCAGATCAACGACCACACCAGAATCTCGCTGGGCCGCATCATCGACGAGCAGGCCGACGGCGCCCCCAACGGCGAGTTCCTGTTGTACGACGGGCGGGTGCACACCTACGAGGCGGTGAACCGACGGATCAACAACGTTGTCCGCGGCCTGATCTCGGTTGGCGTGCGTCAGGGCGTACGGGTTGGTGTGCTCATGGACACCCGGCCGTCGGCATTGGTGGCGATCGCTGCGTTGTCCCGCCTAGGTGCAGTCGCGGTGCTGATGCCTCCCGACGCCGACCTCGCCGAAGCGATCCGAATCGGTGGCGTCAGCGAGGTCATCACCGACCCGGGCAACCTCGACGCGGCCCGCCAACTCCCGGTCCAGGTGCTGGTTCTCGGTGGCGGCGAGACCCGCGACCTGAACCTGCCCGGCGACAGCAATGTCGTCGACATGGAGAAGATCGATCCGGACGCCGTTGCTTTGCCGGGCTGGTACCGGGCCAACCCGGGCTTCGCGCGGGATCTGGCGTTCGTCGCGTTCAACACGGTCGGCGGAGCGTTGGTGCCCAAGCAGATCACCAACTACCGCTGGGCGTTGTCCGCGTTCGGCACCGCCTCGGCCGCGGCGCTGGGCCGCGGTGACACCGTGTACTGCCTGACTCCGCTGCATCATCAG
Organism: Mycolicibacterium aromaticivorans JS19b1 = JCM 16368; assembly: GCF_000559085.1. Taxonomy (NCBI): domain Bacteria; kingdom Bacillati; phylum Actinomycetota; class Actinomycetes; order Mycobacteriales; family Mycobacteriaceae; genus Mycobacterium; species Mycolicibacterium aromaticivorans. The sequence goes on from NZ_JALN02000001.1 coordinate 4,960,592, forward strand.
TCCGGGTTGCTGGTCAGCCTCGGCGGCGCGGTGGTCGGCGGCACCCGCATCGCGTTGTCGCGCGGGCTGCACCCGGACCGCTTCCTCACCGAGATCCGGCAGTACGGCGTCACCGTCGTCTCCTACACCTGGACGATGCTGCGCAGCGTTGTCGACGACCCGGATTTCCGGTTGCGCGGCAATCATCCGGTACGGCTGTTCATCGGCTCGGGCATGCCGCCGGGACTCTGGCAGCGGACCGTCGACGCCTTCAGCCCGGCCAACGTGGTCGAGTTCTTCGCCACCACCGACGGACAGGCCGTGCTGGCCAACGTGGCCGGCGCCAAGATCGGCAGCAAGGGCCGTCCGCTGCCCGGTGGCGGCCAGGTCGAGTTGGCTGCCTACGACGCCGAGGACGACCTGATCCTCGAAGACGACCGTGGGTTTGTCACAGTCGCCGAGCCCAACGAGGTCGGCGTGCTGCTGGCCCGGCCGTGGGGGCCGATCGATCCGACCGCATCGGTCAAGCGCGGCGTGTTCGCGCCGGGGGACACCTGGATCTCCACCGAGTACGTGTTCCGGCGCGACGCCGACGGCGATTTCTGGCTGCTGGGCAACCGCCCGCTGCTGATCCGCACCGAACGCGGCGTCGTGTTTCCCGAATCGGTCACCGACGCCGTCGGCCGGATCAATGCCGTCGACCTGGCCGCCACCTACAGCGTCGAGGGGGCCGACGGAGTCGTCGCTGTCACCGCGATCACGCTGCGCGACGGCATGGCGGTGACCACTGCGGACCTGACCGACGCATTCGCGTCGATGCCGGTGGGTCTGGCGCCCGACGTGGTGCACGTGGTGCCGGAGATGCCGCTGAGCGCTACGTTCCGGCCGACGGTGTCGGCGTTGCGCGCCGACGGGATACCGAAGGCATCTCGTAACGCCTGGCATTTGGAGCCCGATACGGGGAAGTACAAGCGTTTGACGGCTGCGGCACGCGCTCAGCTTTGCGGTACCGATGACTCGAGCGGTGCCGAGAACTGAGCTTCTGCCCAGGTCGCGCGGCGCTGTTAGGCTCGCCGATAACCGCAGATCGCCACGCGTCGGAGGAATGCATGACAACCCAGACCGCTTCACGTCACTGGCGTCGCGCCGTCCGCGGCACGGCGATCGGTGCCCTGGCCGCTGGGCTGCTGGTCGGCATCGGTACGCAACAGGCGCTGGCTGATCCGAGCACCGCGCCGGCGAATCCGACGGCCCCGGCGACAGCGGATGCCAATGGCGTCCCGCAGTTTCAGAGCGCCGACCAGCTGCTGCAGTTCATCGACCAGAACTACGACCAGGGCGCCGGCGGCGGCCAGCTGTCCAACCTGATCAAGTCGGTGATGAAACTCCGTGCACAGGGCATCAAGCCGTCGAGGACGAATATCGCCGAGATTCAGAACGCGCTGCAGTACCGCCCGAATCAGAAACCGCTTATCGAGGCGCTCCAGAACACGTTGGGTTACCAGCAGAAGATCTTCGCCCAGATGCAGCTCCTGCAGCAGGCGCAACAGCGGCAGCAGAACAATGCCGTGATGGGGGCCGGTCAGATGCCCAGCGACGGCGCACCGACCATCGGCGGCAATCAGGCCCCGGCGGCGGCGCCTCCGGCTGTGAGCCCGTAGCCCACATGCTGGACCAGAAACTGCTGAACATCCTGGTGTGCCCGGCCGACCGCGGGCCGCTGCTGCTGGTGGACGAACTTCTGTACAACCCTCGGCTGCACAAGGCCTACCGCATCGACGACGACATCCCGGTGTTGCTGGTCGACGAGGCCGTCGACGTCAGTCCCGAGGAGCACGAGCGTCTGATGGCGCGCTCGGCGTCCTAACCCGTCAGGTCAATCGGGCGTACCGTTTGGGCCATGGGGGACGCCGTCGTCGTCGAGCAGTTGGATGGCGAACTCGCCAACTGGGATCCTTCCTTCACCCGACAAGTACTTGGCCGGATGTGGCCGTTGTTGCGGTTGTACTTCCGCGCCGAGGTCCGTGGCCTGGGGTTGATGCCGCGGTCGGGCGGTGCGCTGGTGGTGTGCAACCACTCCGGGGGCATGTTGACACCCGATGTGTCGATCTTCGGGCCGGCGTTCTATGCCGAGTTCGGATATGAGCGGCCCCTGTACACGCTGGCGCACTACGGAATCTTCATCGCGCCGTGGGGTCCGCTACTGCCACGTCTGGGTGTTGTGCACGCCAGCCCGAAGGCCGCCAGAGCAGCACTGGACGCCGGGGCCGTCGTGCTGGTCTTCCCGGGCGGTGACTACGACGCCTACCGGCCCACATCACGGCGAAACGCGATCGACTTCGACGGACGCACCGGCTATGCGCGCACCGCGATAGAGACCGGCGTGCCGATCGTGCCGATGGTCTCGATCGGCGCCCAGGAGACCCAGTTCTTCCTCGGTCGTGGCACTCGATTCGCGCATCTTCTGGGGCTCAACAAGATTCGAATGGAGATCCTGCCAGTGACGGTCGGGCTCCCGTTTGGGTTGACCGTCACCGTCCCGCCGAATCTGCCGCTGCCCTCGAAAATCGTCATGGAAGTCCTCGAACCGGTCGATCCCGCGGCGTTCGGGAGGCATCCGGATGTCGACGAGGTCGACACTCATGTGCGACGGGTGATGCAGCGGGCGCTGAACCGGCTGTCGCGCCAACGGCGTTTGCCCATCCTGGGTTGAGGGGTTAGTACAGCGAAGGCAGTTCACCGGTGAGGTAACGCTGCAACGTGGGCGCAATGGTTTCACTGATCTGTCCCGGTGTCAGGGACGCGAACGGCTCCAGCCCGATGATGTAGCGCGCCATCACCACACCCACCAGTTGCGAGGCCACGAATTGGACGCGCAATCGTCCCGTGCCAGGTGGGTTGTCGACTCGGCGCCCGACTTCGGTAGTGATGACCTCTTGGAAGAACGAGCGGACCAGCGTGACGTCGGCACCCGCCAGCAGTGACCGCATCGTCGCGATCAACCCGTTGCCCATCTCCGAATCCCACAGCGGCAGAAGGATCGACGGTAGGACCCGGCCGAGTTCGTCGACCGGGGTGTCGCGCAGCGGAGCCAGTACCGCCATGGGGTCGATCGGGATGTTGATCGCAGCGGCGAACAGCTGCTCCTTGGTGCCGAAGTAGTGGTGCACCAAGGCTGAGTCGACACCGGCGGCCGCGGCGATCGACCGGATCGACGTCTTGTCGATGCCGTTGCGGGCGAACAATTCTCGCGCGTTGGCCAGGATTCGTTCGCGGGTATCGGATGTGCCCGGTGGGCGTCCGGGGCGCTTGGTTTGCCGGGGTCCGGCGGTCACGGGGTGCGCCGCCGCAGGGTGGCCGCGGCCAAGGCCATCGCCGCGGTGGCGAAAGCCAGGACCACGATGATGTCCCGGACCGCGATGGTGGTCAGGTCGGTGTGGGTGTTCACCTGCTGCAAGGCCTCCAGCGCATAGCTGGCGGGCATCGCGTTGCTGATCCATTCCAGCCAGGTCGGCATCTGATTGCGCGGCACGATGATCCCGGCCAGCAGCAGTTGGGGGACGATCACCACCGGCATGAACTGCACGGCCTGAAATTCGGTGCGGGCGAACGCACTTGCCAGCAGGCCCAGGCCGACACCCAGCACCGCGTTGATGACGGCGATGACGAACACCCACACCGGGCTGCCCTTGGTGTCGAAGCCCAACAGCCAGAACGCGACGATGCACGCCAGGATCGCCTGCGCGGCGGCCGCGACCGAGAACGCCGTGCCGTAGGCGGCCAGCAGGTCCAGTCGGCGCAACGGGGTGGTCAGGATCCGTTCCAACGTTCCCGATGATCGCTCGCGCTGCATGGTGATCGAGGTGATCAGGAACATCACGAACAGTGGGAACAGTCCGAGCAGGATCAGGCATGTCGTCTGGAACGGCGAAATCGCGCCGGGAAATTTCGGCACGTCGTCGAACATGAAGTACATCAAGGTGATCACCGCGCTGGGCACCACGAGAATCATTGCGACACTTCGGTGATCGGCCCGTAGTTGGCGCAGAATACGGCCGGTGGTGGCGAGATAGGCGCCCAGATAGGCACGAGGGTTCAGCTTGCTGACGCTGCGGTGCTGTGCTTGATGATGGACAGGAACGCTTCCTCCAGTGATGCGCATCCGGTGTCCTCTCGCAGTCGGGCGGGGGTGGTGGTGGCCAGCAGTCGGCCTTCGCGCATGAGCAGCAGGCCTGCGCAGTGGTCGGCCTCGTCCATCACGTGGCTGGACACCAGCAAAGTGGTGCCCCGGCGGGCCAGTGCGTCGAACTGGGCCCACAAGTCCACGCGCAGCACGGGATCGAGGCCGACCGTCGGTTCGTCGAGCACCAGCAGGTCGGGCGTACAGACCAGCGCGCAGGCCAGCGAGACCCGGGCGCGCTGTCCGCCGGACAGGTTGGCGCAGTACGCGGAGGCGTGATCACGAAGTCCGACGTCGTCGACCGCGCGATCGGCCACCGCGGGGGCAGCGCCGTACAGTGCCGCGAAGTAGCGGACGTTGTCGATGACCCGGAGGTCGTCGTAGATCGTCGGATCCTGGGTGACGTAGCCGACCCGGTGCCGCAGCCCGGGGGAGCCGGCCGGGTGTCCGAGTACGGTCACGGATCCCGACGTGACGATCTGGGTGCCGACGATGCTGCGCATCAGCGTGGTCTTGCCGCAACCTGACGGGCCGAGCAGTCCGGTGATCGAACCGTGGGGGATTGTCACCGAGATGTCGTGCAGGGCGACCCGTTTACCGCGCACGACGCGCAGGTGCTCGACTCGGATGGCGGGTTCGCCACGGCCGGTCAATAATTCATCACCCGATGAACTCATCATGCGATGAATAATGCTCCCCGGCGCAGGGCAGGTCAAGGCCTGGGGCAGAATTTCGTCCGATGGGTGATCAGCTGGATACAGATCCGGTCTCGGCAGCGCGACTGCTGCTCGGCGGGGTGATCAGCTGCCGGGGTGTCAGCGCGCTGATCGTGGAGGTCGAGGCCTACGGCGGCCCGCCGGACGGTCCGTGGCCGGACGCCTCGGCCCACTCATACCGGGGTCCGAGTATCCGCAACAACGTGATGTTCGGCCCGGCCGGTCACCTCTATACGTATCGAAGCCACGGCATCCACGTCTGCGCCAACGTGTCGTGCGGCCCCGACGGCACGGCTGCGGCGGTGCTGGTGCGGGCCGCGGCGATCGAGTCGGGTCGCGATGTGGCGCAGATTCGGCGCGGCCCGGCGGTTCGTCCAGTGGCGCTGGCCCGCGGTCCGGGCAACCTCTGTTCGGCGTTGGGCATCGTGATGGACGACAACGGGGTCGACGTCTTCGATCCCGCGTCGCCGGTGACCGTCCAACTCGGCCACGGGGAGGGCCCGGAGAGCGCCGGCCCGCGGGTCGGGGTCTCGCAGGCGGCCGACCGACCGTGGCGATTGTGGCTCACCGGACGTCCGGAGGTGTCGGCCTACCGTCGCAGTCCCCGCGCCCCAATCCCGGGCGCGAGCGACTGAGCGCATCCCATGCGGGAAGATCAACGCATGAGCACGACGATTCTCGACGAGTTGGGCTGGCGGGAGCTGATTGCGCAGTCGACCGACATCGACGCGCTCGCCGCGGCGGCCGCGCAGCCCCCGATGACGGTGTATTGCGGATTCGATCCGACCGCTCCGAGCCTGCACGCGGGAAATCTGGTGCCGTTGCTCACACTTCGTCGATTCCAGCGGGCCGGACACCGGCCGATCGTGTTGGCTGGCGGCGCCACCGGCATGATCGGTGATCCTCGCGACACCGGCGAGCGGACCATGAACACCACCGACACCGTCGCCCAGTGGGCCGAGCGAATCCGCGGCCAGCTGGAGCGTTTCGTCGACTTCGACGAGTCGCCCAGCGGGGCAATCGTGGAGAACAACCTGAATTGGACCGCGCAGCTGAGCGCCATCGATTTCCTGCGCGACGTGGGCAAGCACTTCTCGGTGAACGTGATGCTCGACCGCGACACGATCCGTCGCCGGCTCGACGGCGACGGCATCTCGTACACCGAATTCAGCTACATGCTGCTGCAGGCCAACGACTACGTGGAACTGCACCGGCGCTACGGCTGCTCGCTGCAGATCGGTGGCTCCGATCAATGGGGCAACATCATCGCCGGGGTGCGGCTGGCCCGCCAGATGCTCGGCGCGAGCGTCCATGCGCTGACGGTGCCGCTGGTCACCGCGGCGGACGGAACCAAGTTCGGCAAGTCCACCGGAGGCGGCAGCCTGTGGCTGGATCCGGAGATGACCAGCCCTTATGCCTGGTACCAGTACTTCGTCAACACCGCCGACGCCGACGTGATCCGGTACCTACGCTGGTTCACCTTCCTGTCGGCCGACGACCTGGCCGAGCTCGCGCAGGCCACGGTCGAACGTCCACACGAGCGCGCCGCACAGCGGCGGCTTGCCCAAGAACTGACCACGTTGGTGCACGGCCAGGCCGCGACTGACGCCGTCGAGCACGCGTCGCAGGCGTTGTTCGGCAGGGGTGAGCTATCCAGACTCGATGAACCGACCCTGTCCGCGGCGTTGCGGGAGACGACAGTGGCCGAGCTCGGTCCGGGCGGCGCGGACGGCATCGTCGATCTGTTGGTGGCCACCGGCCTGTCGGCGAGCAAGGGTGCCGCCAAGCGCACGATCGCCGAGGGGGGAGTGTCGGTCAACAACGAGAAGATCGACAGCGAGGACTGGGTGGCACAACCGTCCCACTTCCTGCACGGGCGCTGGTTGGTGCTGCGCCGCGGGAAGCGGAATATCGCTGGGGTACAGCGGGTTTGAGCCTTCGGGGCGAGCGCGAAACGCCGATCTAGCAGGCGATTTGACTCGCCGTTAGCTCGTCTGTAACTTATTCCAAGTCAGAGCGGCCCGGCCAAGCCGGAGAGCGCGAAGACCTCCCGGGAATCAAACCTGGCAACAGGGTTGTTCCTCTTGTCCGCACGATATCTACGCGGCCTTCGGGTCGCGGAATTACTGCGCGGTCGAGTGGGTACTGGGGTGTGTTGTTTGAGAACTCAATAGTGTGTTTGGTGGTTTTTGTTTGTTGTTGTTTTTTGCCGTGCTCTGATACCCCCGTGTTGGGGTGCGGTTTTTTTGATGCCAGTTTTGGTGTCTTTGTTTGGTTTCAGGCTTGTTCTGATTCGAATTCCACCTGTCTTTGGATGGGTTGTTTTTGTTTGGAGAGTTTGATTCTGGCTCAGGACGAACGCTGGCGGCGTGCTTAACACATGCAAGTCGAACGGAAAGGCCCTTCGGGGTACTCGAGTGGCGAACGGGTGAGTAACACGTGGGTGATCTGCCCTGCACTTTGGGATAAGCCTGGGAAACTGGGTCTAATACCGAATATGATCATGGCCTGCATGGGTTGTGGTGGAAAGCTTTTGCGGTGTGGGATGGGCCCGCGGCCTATCAGCTTGTTGGTGGGGTAATGGCCTACCAAGGCGACGACGGGTAGCCGGCCTGAGAGGGTGTCCGGCCACACTGGGACTGAGATACGGCCCAGACTCCTACGGGAGGCAGCAGTGGGGAATATTGCACAATGGGCGCAAGCCTGATGCAGCGACGCCGCGTGAGGGATGACGGCCTTCGGGTTGTAAACCTCTTTCAGTAGGGACGAAGCGCAAGTGACGGTACCTATAGAAGAAGGACCGGCCAACTACGTGCCAGCAGCCGCGGTAATACGTAGGGTCCGAGCGTTGTCCGGAATTACTGGGCGTAAAGAGCTCGTAGGTGGTTTGTCGCGTTGTTCGTGAAAACTCACAGCTCAACTGTGGGCGTGCGGGCGATACGGGCAGACTTGAGTACTGCAGGGGAGACTGGAATTCCTGGTGTAGCGGTGGAATGCGCAGATATCAGGAGGAACACCGGTGGCGAAGGCGGGTCTCTGGGCAGTAACTGACGCTGAGGAGCGAAAGCGTGGGGAGCGAACAGGATTAGATACCCTGGTAGTCCACGCCGTAAACGGTGGGTACTAGGTGTGGGTTTCCTTCCTTGGGATCCGTGCCGTAGCTAACGCATTAAGTACCCCGCCTGGGGAGTACGGCCGCAAGGCTAAAACTCAAAGAAATTGACGGGGGCCCGCACAAGCGGCGGAGCATGTGGATTAATTCGATGCAACGCGAAGAACCTTACCTGGGTTTGACATGCACAGGACGCCGGCAGAGATGTCGGTTCCCTTGTGGCCTGTGTGCAGGTGGTGCATGGCTGTCGTCAGCTCGTGTCGTGAGATGTTGGGTTAAGTCCCGCAACGAGCGCAACCCTTGTCTCATGTTGCCAGCACGTTATGGTGGGGACTCGTGAGAGACTGCCGGGGTCAACTCGGAGGAAGGTGGGGATGACGTCAAGTCATCATGCCCCTTATGTCCAGGGCTTCACACATGCTACAATGGCCGGTACAAAGGGCTGCGATGCCGTGAGGTGGAGCGAATCCTTTCAAAGCCGGTCTCAGTTCGGATCGGGGTCTGCAACTCGACCCCGTGAAGTCGGAGTCGCTAGTAATCGCAGATCAGCAACGCTGCGGTGAATACGTTCCCGGGCCTTGTACACACCGCCCGTCACGTCATGAAAGTCGGTAACACCCGAAGCCGGTGGCCTAACCCCTTGTGGGAGGGAGCCGTCGAAGGTGGGATCGGCGATTGGGACGAAGTCGTAACAAGGTAGCCGTACCGGAAGGTGCGGCTGGATCACCTCCTTTCTAAGGAGCACCACGAGAATCAGGCCCGCCCACATCGTGTGGGGGTTCGGGAGTTCTGATCGATTCGTTGGATGGCCCTCTGTGACTCCAGTGATGGGGTCGACCTGTAGTGGGTGGGGGTCTGGTGCACGACAAGCAATCATCCAGGACGGGGACCCTTCTTTTGTGGGGGGTTGTCTGGTGCTGCCAAACACACTGTTGGGCTTTGAGACAACAGGCCCGTGTTTCCCTGGCCCCTGTGTGGGGTGGGAGGCGTGTTGTTGCTCCATCTTTGGTGGTGGGGTGTGGTGTTTGATTTGTGGATAGTGGTTGCGAGCATCTGGCACGCATGAGGCGCCGGCTTCCTTTGGGGGGTTGGTGGTTTGTGTGTGCAATTGATGTGCAATTTCTTTTTTCGAATTGGTTTTTTGTGTTGTAAGTGTTTAAGAGCGCATGGTGGATGCCTTGGCACTGGGAGCCGATGAAGGACGTGGGAGGCTGCGTTATGCCTCGGGGAGCTGCCAACCGAGCGTTGATCCGAGGATGTCCGAATGGGGAAACCCGGCACGAGTGATGTCGTGTCACCCACTACTGAATACATAGGTAGTGGGGGGGAACGCGGGGAAGTGAAACATCTCAGTACCCGTAGGAAGAGAAAACAATTGTGATTCCGTTAGTAGTGGCGAGCGAACGCGGAGGATGGCTAAACCGTATGCATGTGATACCCGGCAGGGGTTGTGTGTGCGGTGTTGTGGGACGTTTCGTCTTCGGTCTGCCGGCCGGGGCGGGAGTGATAAACCGTGGTGTTAGGTGAAGTGGCCTGGGATGGTCTGCCGTAGTGGGTGAGAGCCCCGTAACTGAAAACATCACGGCTCCTGTGGAACTGTTCCCGAGTAGCAGCGGGCCCGTGGAATCTGCTGTGAATCTGCCGGGACCACCCGGTAAGCCTGAATACTTCTCAGTGACCGATAGCGGATTAGTACCGTGAGGGAATGGTGAAAAGTACCCCGGGAGGGGAGTGAAATAGTACCTGAAACCGTGCGCTTACAATCCGTCAGAGCCCTCGACTTGTCGTGGGGTGATGGCGTGCCTTTTGAAGAATGAGCCTGCGAGTCAGGGACATGTCGCGAGGTTAACCCGGGTGGGGTAGCCGTAGCGAAAGCGAGTCTGAATAGGGCGTATCCACACAGTAGTGTGTGGTGTAGTGGTGTGTTCTGGACCCGAAGCGGAGTGATCTACCCATGGCCAGGGTGAAGCGCGGGTAAGACCGCGTGGAGGCCCGAACCCACTTAGGTTGAAGACTGAGGGGATGAGTTGTGGGTAGGGGTGAAAGGCCAATCAAACTCCGTGATAGCTGGTTCTCCCCGAAATGCATTTAGGTGCAGCGTTGCGTGTTTCTTGCCGGAGGTAGAGCTACTGGATGGCCGATGGGCCCCACAGGGTTACTGACGTCAGCCAAACTCCGAATGCCGGTAAGTGAAAGCGTGGCAGTGAGACGGCGGGGGATAAGCTCCGTACGTCGAGAGGGAAACAGCCCAGATCGCCGGCTAAGGCCCCTAAGCGTGTGCTAAGTGGAAAAGGATGTGCAGTCGCAGAGACAACCAGGAGGTTGGCTTAGAAGCAGCCACCCTTGAAAGAGTGCGTAATAGCTCACTGGTCAAGTGATTGTGCGCCGATAATGTAGCGGGGCTCAAGCACACCGCCGAAGCCGCGGCATCGAATTTATTCGATGGGTAGGGGAGCGTCCTGCACACCGGTGAAGCAGCCTGGTAATGGAGCTGTGGAGGGTGTGGGAGTGAGAATGCAGGCATGAGTAGCGATAAGGCAAGTGAGAACCTTGCCCGCCGAAAGACCAAGGGTTCCTGGGCCAGGCCAGTCCGCCCAGGGTGAGTCGGGACCTAAGGCGAGGCCGACAGGCGTAGTCGATGGACAACGGGTTGATATTCCCGTACCCGTGTGTGAGCGTCCCTGATGAATCCATTCTGCTAATCGCCCAAATCCAGAATCACTGATCCCTTCGGGGTGACGGTTTCTGGGGCTGCGCGAGACCCGGGTGGGTAGTAGTCAAGCGATGGGGTGACGCAGGTAGGTAGCCGTACCAGTCAGTGGTAATACTGGGGCAAGCCCGTAGGGAGTCAGATAGGCAAATCCGTCTGGCACATATCCTGAGAGGTGATGCATAGCCGAGTGAGGCGAATTCGGTGATCCTTTGCTGCCAAGAAAAGCCTCTAGCGAGCGCACACACGGCCCGTACCCCAAACCAACACAGGTGGTCAGGTAGAGAATACCAAGGCGTACGAGTGAACTATGGTTAAGGAACTCGGCAAAATACCCCCGTAACTTCGGGAGAAGGGGGACCTCCTACTGTCATGGCACGAGCTGCCGGCAGCGGTGGGGGGTGGCACAAACCAGTGAGAAGCGACTGTTTACTAAAAACACAGGTCCGTGCGAAGTCGCAAGACGATGTATACGGACTGACGCCTGCCCGGTGCTGGAAGGTTAAGAGGACCCGTTAACCCCTTGCGGGTGAAGCGGAGAATTTAAGCCCCAGTAAACGGCGGTGGTAACTATAACCATCCTAAGGTAGCGAAATTCCTTGTCGGGTAAGTTCCGACCTGCACGAATGGCGTAACGACTTCTCAACTGTCTCAACCATAGACTCGGCGAAATTGCACTACGAGTAAAGATGCTCGTTACGCGCGGCAGGACGAAAAGACCCCGGGACCTTCACTATAGCTTGGTATTGGCGTTCGATACGGTTTGTGTAGGATAGGTGGGAGACTGTGAAACTCACACGCCAGTGTGGGTGGAGTCATTGTTGAAATACCACTCTGATCGTATTGGACTTCTAACTTCGGACCGTATATCCGGTCCAGGGACAGTGCCTGGTGGGTAGTTTAACTGGGGCGGTTGCCTCCTAAAATGTAACGGAGGCGCCCAAAGGTTCCCTCAACCTGGACGGCAATCAGGTGTTGAGTGCAAGTGCACAAGGGAGCTTGACTGCGAGACGGACATGTCAAGCAGGGACGAAAGTCGGGACTAGTGATCCGGCACCCCCGAGTGGAAGGGGTGTCGCTCAACGGATAAAAGGTACCCCGGGGATAACAGGCTGATCTTCCCCAAGAGTCCATATCGACGGGATGGTTTGGCACCTCGATGTCGGCTCGTCGCATCCTGGGGCTGGAGCAGGTCCCAAGGGTTGGGCTGTTCGCCCATTAAAGCGGCACGCGAGCTGGGTTTAGAACGTCGTGAGACAGTTCGGTCTCTATCCGCCGCGCGCGTCAGAAACTTGAGGAAACCTGTCCCTAGTACGAGAGGACCGGGACGGACGAACCTCTGGTCCACCAGTTGTCCCACCAGGGGCACCGCTGGATAGCCACGTTCGGACAGGATAACCGCTGAAAGCATCTAAGCGGGAAACCTTCTCCAAGACCAGGTTTCTCACCCTTTTAGAGGGATAAGGCCCCCCGCAGACCACGGGATCGATAGACCAGACCTACACGCACCGCAAGGTGTTCAGGGAACTGGCACTAACCGGCCGAAAACTTACAACAACCAAAACAACAAACCAGTTGACACGGGAAAAGTAAGACGCACACCAAGACGCCCGCAACCACACCACAGCAATCACAACACTGCACCCCACCACCAAAACTAAACCTCCCCCACACGGGGGACACTCAAAAAAGAGTGAATACAGTTACGGCGGCCATAGCGGCAGGGAAACGCCCGGTCCCATCCCGAACCCGGAAGCTAAGCCTACCAGCGCCGATGATACTACCCAACAGGGTGGAAAAGTAGGACACCGCCGAACACAATTTAGTGAAACGCCCCCCGAGAAATCGGGGGGCGTTTCCATTTGAATATCGAATTCCATTGACAGCGTTTCAATTATCCGAATTGTGACTGTCTGAGGCCTGCCCGTATCCTTTACAGGTGGTCGATGACAGGCAAGGCAATTCCGGTGGGCGTCCGCCCCGTCGTCCCGCGGCGGCCGGTGCCGGGAACCGCGATCGCTGGGGCAGCAACGCACCACGCCGGTCGGGGCCGGGCCGTGCCCGGCCGGCACAGCCACGGCAGACCTCTGACGACGACAGCGGCAACGCGACCCAGGCCGGTCCGGTCATTCCGTCGTCTATCGAGGCCAAGCAGCTCGCGCCCGAGATCCGGGGCGAGCTCTCAACTTTGGATCGTTCGACCGCCGACACCGTGGCCCGTCACCTGGTCGCGGCCGGCGAGCTACTCGACGAAGATCCGCAGGCCGCGCTGGAGCACGCCCAGGCCGCGCGGGCTCGGTCGGGGCGGATCGCTGCGGTACGCGAGGCCGTCGGCATCGCCGCCTACCAGTGCGGTGACTGGGCTCAAGCGCTGTCCGAGTTCCGTGCCGCCCGGCGGATGGGCAGCAAGTCGCAACTGCTTCCTCTGATCGCCGACTGCGAGCGCGGCGTAGGGCGGCCCGAACGCGCCATCGAACTGGCCCGCAGCCCCGAAGCGGCCGAGCTCACCGGCGACGACGCCGACGAGCTGAGGATCGTCGCCGCCGGGGCGCGTGCCGACCTCGGTCAGCTCGAGCAGGCGCTGGTGGTGTTGTCCACGCCCCAACCCGACCCGTCGCGCACCGGCTCGACTGCCGCCCGACTGTTCTACGCCTACGCCGAGACGCTCCTGGCCCTCGATCGCGGTGAGGACGCGCTGCAGTGGTTCATCCATGCCGCCGCGGCCGATATCGAAGGCGTCACCGACGCCGAAGACCGGGTCGGCGAGCTGGCCTGAGGTGACTACCCTTGCGCAGCAACATGATTGCTTGCTGCTCGATTTGGACGGCACCGTGTTTCGCGGTCACGAGCCGACCGAGGGCGCGATCGATGCCCTCGACGCCGCGCAGACCCGCAAGCTGTTCGTCACCAACAACGCCTCCCGCGCCGCAGAGGATGTGGCCGCCCACTTGCGTGAACTCGGCTTCGTAGCGGACGCAGCCGATGTGGTGACCAGTGCCCAAAGTGCGGCACGACTGCTGGCCCAGCAGCTGAAACCGGGGTCCAAGGTGCTGATCGTCGGGACCGATGCTTTGGCCGGTGAGGTCGAGGCGGTCGGACTGCAGCCGGTCAGACGGTTCGATGACGAGCCCGTCGCCGTCGTGCAGGGACATTCGATGACGACCGGGTGGCCCGAACTTGCCGAGGCTGCGCTGGCCATCCGCTCCGGTGCGCTCTGGGTGGCCGCCAACGTCGACCGCACCCTGCCCACCGAACGGGGCCTGTTACCCGGAAACGGCTCAATGGTCGCCGCACTGCGCACCGCCACCGACGCCGAATACCAGGTGGCGGGTAAGCCCGCTCCGGCACTGATGCGAGATGCGCTGGCGCGCGGCTCCTTTGGCACTCCGCTGGTGGTCGGTGACCGCCTGGACACCGACATCGCCGGCGCCAACGCAGCGGATCTGCCCAGCCTGATGGTGCTGTGCGGGGTCAGCACCGCGGCCGAGGCGGTGCACGCGGTCCCGGAGCAACGCCCCACCTACATCGGCGCTGACCTCCGCGATCTGCACACCGGCTCCGAGGCTCTGCGGGTAGCCGACCAGGCGGCCTGGCGTGTCGAGGTCAGCGACGGTTCGGTGATCGTGACCACGGCAGACGCAGACCACAGCGACGACGGGCTCTCGGTGGTTCGTGCCACCGCCCGTGCGGTGTGGGATGCAGCCGACGGCGAACGCCGACTTGCCGTGCGCGCCGGTGACGATGCCGCACGCGCCGCGCTGCAGCGCTGGTCCCTGCTGACGGCGCAGGATCAGCTAGCGTGAACGGTGATATGAACGCCGACCCCGAACAGATTCGCGCCGATATCGACGCCGTGCTGGCCCAGGTGCCCAGCGTCGATCCCGACAGCGCCGACGTAGCCGGTGTCGACATCGATGCCGTCGGACGGCAGCTCGAGGAAGCGCACCAGATCCTGGTCAATGCGCTGGAATCGGTGGAGAAGGGCTGAGTTCGCGCATGACGCGGCGTGCCCGGGTTGACGCTGAGCTGGTCCGTCGTGGACTGGCTCGCTCACGACAGCAGGCCGCTGAACTCATCGCCGCCGGCCAGGTGAGCATCGACGGTATGCGTGCGGTCAAACCCGCCACCGCGGTCGCCGTCACCGCCAACCTGACCGTCGAGGCCGGCGACGAGCGGACCTGGGTGTCGCGCGGGGCCCACAAGCTGATCGGTGCCCTCGACGCCTTCGGTATCGGCCCGGTAGGGCGGCGCTGCCTGGATGCCGGCGCCTCGACCGGCGGCTTCACCGAAGTGCTCCTGGACCGCGGCGCCACCGAGGTCGTCGCCGTCGACGTGGGCTACGGCCAGCTGGCCTGGTCGCTGCGCTCCGATTCGCGGGTGACGGTCATCGAGCGTACGAATGTGCGGGACCTGACACCCGATGCGATCGGTGGCCCCGTCGACCTCGTGGTGTCCGACCTGTCGTTCATTTCACTCGCGACGGTGTTGCCCGCACTGACTGTTTGCGCGTCCTCGCACGCCGATATCGTTCCCATGGTGAAGCCACAGTTCGAGGTCGGTCGCGAACAGGTCGGTGCCGGCGGGGTGGTGTCCGATCCAGAATTGCGGACCGCAGCGGTGCTGGCCGTCGCTACTCGCGCGGCTGAGCTCGGCTGGCAGGCCATCGGCGCGACCGCGAGCCCGCTGCCCGGGCCTTCGGGCAACGTCGAATACTTTTTGTGGCTGCGTGCCGAAACAGACAACGGATTGCACGGAGACGAACTGGACGCCGCGGTACGCCGCGCTGTCGCGGAAGGACCGCAATGACTGCTGAGCGGGCGATCCTGCTCGTCGTACACACTGCCCGGGAGGAGGCCATCGAGACCGCCCGCCGGGTGGAAAAGGTGTTGGGCGACAACGGTATAGCGTTGCGGGTTCTCTCCGCCGAGTCCGTGGACCGTGGCACCCATTTCGACCCCACCGAGATGCACGCGGTGGGCTCGACCACCGAAGTGGTCGACGCCGACGCCAACGCGGCCGTCGGGTGCGAGCTGGTGCTTGTTCTCGGGGGTGACGGCACCTTCCTGAGGGCCGCCGAACTGGCCCGCAACGCGGAGATCCCCGTGCTCGGAATCAACCTGGGGCGCATCGGGTTCTTGGCCGAGGCCGAAGCCGAAGCCATCGACACCGTCCTCGAGCACGTGGTCACCCGCACCTACCGCGTCGAGGAGCGGATGACTCTCGACATCGCGGTGCGCGCCGAGGGGGAGGTCATCGCCCGCGGTTGGGCCCTCAATGAGGCCAGCCTGGAAAAGGGCGCGCGGCTCGGGGTGATCGGTGTCGTGCTGGAGATCGACGGCAGGCCGGTGTCCGCCTTCGGCTGCGACGGCGTCCTGGTGTCCAGCCCGACCGGGTCCACCGCCTACGCGTTCTCGGCAGGCGGCCCCGTGGTCTGGCCGGATCTGGAGGCAATGATCGTGGTGCCCAACAATGCTCACGCGTTGTTCGCACGGCCGATGGTGACCAGCCCGACTGCATTGATCGCCATCGAGATCGAGGACGACAGCCACGAGGCGCTGGTGTTCTGCGACGGTCGCCGCGAGATGCGGGTGCCGGCCGGTGGGCGGCTCGAGGTGACCAAGTGCACGACACCGCTGAAGTGGGTGCGCCTCGACAGTGCACCGTTCACCGATCGTCTGGTGCGCAAATTCCGGCTGCCGGTCACCGGCTGGCGGGGGCAGTGAACCGGCGATGCTGGCTGAGATCCGGATCGAGTCATTGGGCGCGATCAGCGCCGCCACCGCGGAGTTCGACCGCGGCCTGACCGTGCTGACCGGCGAGACCGGCACCGGCAAGACCATGGTGGTGACCGGACTGCACCTGCTGGGCGGGGCGCGCGCCGATGCCACCCGGGTGCGGTCGGGTTCGGAGCGGGCCGTCGTCGAAGGCCGTTTCGCCACTGCAGAACTCGATGACGCCACCGGCAAGCGGATCGACGAGATCCTGGATTCCTCCGGTGCCGATCGCGACGACGACGGCAGCATCATCGCGCTGCGCACAGTGAGCCGGGACGGGCCGTCGCGGGCCTACCTCGGTGGGCGCAGTGTGCCCGCCAAGTCGCTGTCGACGTTCACCTCGGAACTGCTGACGCTGCACGGCCAGAACGACCAGCTGCGGCTCATGCGCCCCGAGGAACAGCGCGCCGCCCTGGATCGCTTCACCGGCGTCGACGCGAAACTCGAGCGCTACAAGAAGCTGCGCGACCAGTGGCAGGTGGCCCGGCGGGATCTGGTGGATCGGACGAACCGGGCTCGCGAGCTGGCGCAGGAGGCGGACCGGCTGAAGTTCGCGCTGACCGAGATCGACGGCGTCGACCCGATGCCCGGAGAAGACGAATCGCTGGTGGCCGACATCCGCCGGCTCTCCGAACTGGACGCGCTGCGCGAGGCGGTCGCCGGCGCCCGCGCCAGCCTGTCGGCCGACGACCTCGCTGACGGTGAACCCCGCTCGGCCACAGACACTTTGGGGCGGGCGGTGGCGCTGCTGCAGTCCACTGACGATCCCGCGTTGGGTGCGTTGGCCCGTCAGCTCACCGACGCGCTGACCGTCGCCGGCGACGTCGCCCGTGAACTCGGCGACTTTCTGGGCGACTTGCCTGATGACGCCAGCGCCTTGGAGACCAAGCTCGCGCGCCAGGCCGAGCTGCGCAACCTGACCCGCAAGTACGCCGCAGACGTCAACGGTGTGCTGGCGTGGGCCAAGGAGTCCCGGGAGCGCCTGGCGCAGCTCGACGTCTCCGAGGACGCGCTGGCTGGGCTGGGTCGGCGCGTCGACGAGCTTGCCGGTCAGGTGGCGACGTCCGCGCTGGAGCTGTCCAAAGCCCGCACCAAGGCGGCGAAGGGTTTGGCCAAGGCCATCACCGCGGAGCTGACCGGGTTGGCGATGACACACGCCGACTTCAGCGTCACGGTATCGCTGATGCCGGCCCGCGACGATGACAGCGCACCGTTGCGGTTGCCGTCGGGCGAGACCGTGCATGCCGGTGGCGAAGGCATCGACCTGGTCGAGTTCGGGTTCACCGCGCACCGCGGCACCGACGTCCTGCCGCTGAACAAGAGCGCCTCCGGTGGTGAGCTGTCCCGCGTGATGCTCGCACTGGAAGTGGTGCTGGCCGCGTCGGCGGAGGGCACCACGATGGTGTTCGACGAGGTGGACGCCGGCGTCGGTGGCCGGGCCGCGGTGCAGATCGGCCGCCGCCTGGCGCGGCTTGCCCGCAGCCACCAAGTCATCGTCGTCACCCACCTGCCGCAGGTCGCCGCATATGCGGACAGCCACCTGGTCGTCGACAGCGCAGGCAACGGGACCAGCGGGGTGCGGCGCCTGGACACCGAGGAGCGGGTGGGCGAGCTGGCGCGGATGCTGGCCGGGCTGGGGGAGTCCGACACCGGCCGCGCGCACGCCCGCGAGCTACTCGAATCTGCTCAGGACGAACGGCTCAACTGAGCTCGGTCAGCCGGTGCTGGCCGAGAGCGGTAAGGACGAGAATCACGTATCCGAACCGTGTTACTGCTGTGACAAAATGTGACTTGTGGGGCTGGTGTTACGGCGCGCCTCCGCGGATATCCGCCCGGTCGCCGACAGAATCCCAGCATGAAGATGTCAGCGCTTCTCTCCCGTAATACCGGTGCACGACCAGGAGTCGCGGGGACTGCCCGCGTCGATCGCGACATCGATCGCCTGCTGCGCCGCGTCGGCCCGGGGGACATCGTGGTGCTCGACATCCTCGACCTGGACCGGATGACCGCTGACGCTCTGGTCGACGCGAACATCGCCGGCGTGGTCAACGCCTCCCCGTCGATCTCGGGCCGCTACCCGAACCTCGGCCCGGAAGTATTGGTGGCCAACAACATCACGCTGATTGACAGCGCGGGTCCCGAAGTCTTCAAGAAGATCAAAGACGGCGCGAAGATCCGGCTGCACAACGGTGGGGTGTACTCCGGTGATCGCCGGTTGGCCCTGGGCGTGGAGCGCAGCGATGAAGAGATCGCCGACCTGATGCAGGACGCGAAGACCGGGCTGGTTGCGCACCTGGAGGCATTCGCAGGCAACACCATCGAATTCATCCGAAGCGAGAGCCCGTTGCTGATCGACGGTATCGGCATCCCGGACATCGACGTCGACGTCTACCGCCGCCACGTCCTGGTGGTAGCCGACGGGCCCGGCGCCGAAGACGACCTCAAGGCGCTCAAGCCCTTCATCAAGGAGTACCAACCGGTGCTGATCGGGGTGGAGAGCGGAGCGGACCTGCTGCAGAAGAACGGCTACCGGCCCCAGCTGATCGTCGGCAACCCCGACCAGATGAGCGCCGACGTACTCAAGAGCGGTGCGCAGGTGGTCCTCCCGGCCGACGCCGACGGGCACGCCAACGGATTGGAACGCATTCAGGATCTGGGCATCGGGGCGATGACTTTCCCGGCCGCCGGTTCGGCCGCCGATCTGGCGCTGCTGCTCGTCGACCACCACGGCGCCTCGTTGATCGTGACGGCCGGCCACTCGGCGAGCATCGAAGAGTTCTTCGACCGCTCCCGACAGCAGAGCAACCCCTCGACGTTCCTCACCAGGCTGAAGGTCGGCGAGAAGCTCGTCGACGCGAAAGCTGTTGCCACGCTGTACCGCAACCACATCTCCGGTGGCGCGATCGCCATGCTGATCCTCGCGGTGCTGTTCGCGATCATCGCCGCTCTGTGGGTGTCGCGGGCCGACACATTCGTCATCGACTGGATTGTGACCTACTGGAACCGCTTCTCGCTGTGGGTGCAGAGCTGGGTGACCTAGGCGTAGAGCAGAAAGGCTCACCGCTGTGATATCGCTACGCCACCATGCCATTTCGCTGGCTGCGGTGTTCCTTGCGCTGGCCGTCGGCGTCTTCCTGGGCTCAGGAGTGCTGTCCGACACGTTGCTCTCCGGGCTGCGCGACGAAAAACAGGACCTGAACAAGCAGATCACCTCGCTGACCGATCAGCGCAATGCATTGAACGAAAAGCTTGGTGCTGCAGACGATTTCGACAAACAGATGTCGAGCCGGATCGTCAAGGACGCGTTGGCCGGCAAGTCCGTGGTGCTGTTCCGCACCCCTGACGCCAACGACGACGATGTGGCGGCGACGAGCCGGCTGATCGGGCAGGCCGGCGGAACCGTCACCGGCACGGTCGCGCTGACGCAGCAGTTCGTCGACGCCAACTCCGCGGAGAAGCTGCGCTCGGTGGTCAACTCCTCGATCGTGCCCGCCGGCGCACAGCTGAGCACCACGCTGGTCGACCAGGGCTCGCAGGCCGGCGACCTGCTCGGTATCGCGCTGCTGATCAACCGCAACCCCGCGATCCGACCGGCGGACGACACCCAGCGCGACACCGTGCTGGCCGCGCTGCGTGACACCGGCTTTCTGACCTATCAGGGCGATCGCCTGGCCGCGGCCAATACTGCGGTCGTCGTGACCGGGGGAGCGCTCGGCGACGACGCCGGTAACCAGGGCTCCACGGTCGCCCGGTTCGCCGCGGGGATGGCCCCGCACGGGTCGGGAACGGTGCTCGCCGGCCGGGATGGATCAGCCACCGGAACCGCGGCGCTCGCGGTGACGCGGGCTGATGCCGGGATGGCGGCCGACGTGACCACGGTCGACGACGTCAGTTCCGAGTCGGGCCGGATCACCACCGTGCTGGCCCTGCAGAACCTGATCAACGGGGCGCCGTCGGGCAAGTTCGGCATCGGGCCCGGCGCCGCGTCGCTCACCGTTCCGCAGTAGACGCCGGGCAACGCAGAGGTAACGAAGGCCACTGGCGTGTTAGCGCCGGGTTGTCGGCGTCGGTGTTAGGGTGAGATTCCGTGGGTAGGCAGGCCCCAGGCAGTTCCCAGCGATCCCCTGCCCGACGTCACGGAGGTTGCTCTTGCCCCCACTGCGCAAGCACCCGCAGACCGCCACCAAACACATCTTCGTCAGCGGTGGAGTTGTCTCGTCCCTCGGTAAGGGCCTGACCGCCAGCAGTCTCGGTCAGTTGCTGACCGCGCGCGGTCTGCAGGTGACGATGCAGAAGCTCGACCCCTATCTGAACGTCGACCCGGGAACGATGAACCCGTTCCAGCACGGTGAAGTGTTCGTCACCGAAGACGGCGCAGAGACCGACCTCGACGTCGGGCACTACGAGCGCTTCCTGGACCGCAACCTGTCCGGATCGGCCAATGTGACCACCGGGCAGGTGTATTCGTCGGTGATCGCCAAGGAGCGCCGCGGCGAGTACCTCGGCGACACCGTGCAGGTGATCCCGCACATCACCGACGAGATCAAGGGCCGCATCCTGGCGATGGCCGAGCCCGATGCATCGGGCAGCCGACCCGACGTGGTGATCACCGAGATCGGCGGCACCGTCGGTGACATCGAGTCGCTGCCGTTCCTGGAGGCCGCGCGCCAGGTCCGCCACGAAGTCGGCCGGGAGAACTGTTTCTTCCTGCATGTCTCGCTGGTGCCGTATCTGGCGCCGTCTGGCGAGCTGAAGACCAAACCCACCCAGCACTCGGTGGCCGCGCTGCGCAGCATCGGCATCAGCCCCGACGCGCTGATCCTGCGCTGCGACCGTGACGTGCCCGAGCCGCTGAAGAACAAGATCGCGCTGATGTGTGACGTCGATATCGACGGGGTGATCTCGACGCCCGATGCGCCGTCGATCTATGACATTCCGAAGGTGCTGCACCGCGAGGAACTCGACGCCTATGTGGTGCGCCGGCTGAACCTGCCGTTCCGCGACGTGGACTGGACGCAGTGGAACGACCTGCTGCGCCGGGTCCACGAGCCCAAGGAAACCGTCCGAATCGCGTTGGTGGGCAAGTACGTCGACCTGTCGGACGCCTATCTGTCAGTGGCAGAGGCGTTGCGCGCCGGCGGGTTCGCGCATCGCGCCAAAGTCGAGATGCGCTGGGTCGCCTCCGACGACTGCGAAACCGACAACGGTGCGGCCGTCGCGCTGGGGGACGTGCACGCCGTGCTCATTCCCGGCGGGTTCGGCATCCGCGGCATCGAGGGGAAGATCGGCGCGATCCGCCACGCCCGGCATCGTGGGCTGCCGGTCCTGGGTCTATGCCTCGGGCTGCAGTGCATCGTGATCGAGGCGGCCCGATCGGTGGGACTGACCGAAGCCAACTCGGCCGAATTCGACCCGGCCACACCGGATCCGGTGATCTCCACGATGGCGGACCAGCGTGAGGCGGTCGCCGGGGAGGCCGACCTGGGTGGCACCATGCGGTTGGGTGCCTACCCGGCGACGCTGGAAGTCGGTTCGATTGTCGCCGAGGCATACGACTCGACCCATGTGTCCGAGCGCCACCGGCACCGCTACGAGGTCAACAACTCGTATCGCGACCGGATAGCGCAGAGCGGTTTGCAGTTCTCGGGCACCTCACCAGACGGCCATCTGGTCGAGTTCGTCGAGTACCCGCGCGACGTGCATCCGTTCCTGGTCGGCACACAGGCCCATCCGGAGCTCAAAAGCCGTCCGACGCGCCCGCATCCGCTGTTCGTCTCGTTCGTCGGTGCGGCCATCGACTACAAGGCGGCCGAGCGGTTGTCTTTGGAGATCCCGGAGCAGCACTCCAACGGCAAGGAACACCCGGAAGAGGCGGCCCAGCCGCTGGCCGAGCAGGTTCCAGAGCACTCAGCCCGTGGCTGACCACGACTTCGAGACCGTCTCCTCTGAAACCGCTTATCGCGGAAACATTCTCGCCCTGCGAGTCGATCAAGTCCGGATGCCGGGCGGCAATATCGCCAAGCGCGAGGTCGTCGAGCATTACGGTGCCGTGGCAGTCGTCGCTGTCGACGAAGCCGGCCGGGTGGCGATGATTTACCAATATCGGCACCCGATCGGGCGCCGGCTGTGGGAGTTGCCCGCCGGGCTGCTCGACGAACCGGGGGAGGACCCGACCGAAGCCGCGGCCCGCGAGCTGCGCGAGGAAACCGGCCTGACCGCCGAACGCTGGGACGTGCTCGTCGACTTGATGTCCTCGCCGGGGTTCAGCGACGAGGCGTTGCGCGTGTATCTCGCCCGGATTCTCACCGACGTCGGGCGTCCCGAGGGGCACGACGAAGAAGCCGATATGGAAGTGCACTGGGTCCACATAACCGACGCGGTGCAGCAAGTGCTGTCCGGGGATATCGTGAATTCCACTGCGGTGGCGGGCATTCTGGCCGCGCACGCGGTGATCATCGACGGTAAGCCGACGCGACCCTTCGATGTGCCGTTCCCGGACCGCCCGACTGCCTTCGCCGCGGGGAAGGCCCGCTCATGACGACGTTCTCGGCCGACATCCCGGGTCGCTCCGCTCCTTCCCTCCGAACCGATATCCCGGGTCGCTCCGCTCCTGCCCTCCGAACCGCCTTGGACGATCAGCTTCAGGGCTATCTCGACCACTTGACCATCGAGCGCGGGGTGGCGGCCAACACCATCAGCTCCTACCGGCGCGACCTGCGCCGCTACGTCGAGCATTTGTCGTCGCGCGGCATCGATGACCTGACCAACGTCAGCGAGAACGACGTCAGCGAGTTCCTGGTGGCGCTGCGCCGCGGCGATCCGGACACCGGCGCGACGCCGTTGTCGGCGGTCTCGGCCGCGCGCGCCCTGATTGCGGTGCGCGGCTTTCACCGGTTCGCGGCCGCCGAGGGAATCATCGGCATCGACGTCGCCCGGGCAGTCAAGCCCCCCACGCCCAGCCGTCGGCTCCCCAAGAGCCTCACCCTCGACGAGGTCTTGGCGCTCCTCGAGGGCGCCGGCGGCGACAGCCCGTCGGACGGACCGCTGACGCTACGCAATCGCGCCCTGCTCGAGCTGTTGTATTCCACGGGCGCACGGATCTCGGAGGCTGTCGGCCTCGACGTCGACGACGTCGACACCGAGGCCCGGTCGGTGCTGCTGCGCGGCAAGGGCGGCAAGCAACGCCTGGTGCCTGTCGGCCGCCCGGCGATCGCGGCGCTGGACGCCTACCTGGTGCGCGGCCGTCCGGATCTGGCGCGCCGGGGCCGCGGCACGCCGAAGATCTTCCTCAACGCCCGCGGTGGGCCGCTCTCCCGGCAGAGCGCCTGGCAGGTACTGCAGGACGCCGCCGAACGGGCAGGCATTTCCTCGGCGGTGTCGCCGCACACGCTCCGGCATTCCTTCGCCACCCACCTTCTCGACGGCGGCGCTGACGTCCGCGTGGTGCAGGAACTGCTCGGACACGCCTCGGTCACCACGACGCAGATCTACACGCTGGTCACGGTGCATGCCCTGCGCGAGGTATGGGCCGGCGCACATCCGCGGGCATGATGTCGCGGGTCTGCCTCGTGCGGCGGCGACACACCGTTAGACTTTCGCGGATGTTCGCCACGCCGCCGAAAAGCCTGCTGACGGGGGGCACGGCGTGACCGACGAGGCAGACGAAGCCACACCGATCGGTCTCACCGGCCGCCCGCCCCGCCACATTCCCGAACCACAGCCGCTGACCTCGCACGGGCCGGCCACGGTCATTTCGATGTGCAACCAGAAGGGCGGGGTCGGCAAGACCACCTCGACGATCAACCTGGGGGCGGCGCTGGCCGAGTACGGCCGGCGGGTGCTGCTGGTCGATCTGGATCCGCAGGGCGCGCTGTCGGCGGGCCTGGGCGTGCCGCACTACGAGCTGACCCATACCGTGCACAACCTGATGATCGAGCCGCGGGTGAGCATCGACGAGGTGCTGATCAACACCCGGGTGAAGAACCTGGACCTGGTACCCAGCAACATCGATCTGTCGGCCGCCGAGATCCAGTTGGTGAACGAGGTCGGACGCGAGCAGACCCTGGCCCGCGCGCTGCACCCCGTACTCGATCGCTACGACTACGTCCTGATCGACTGCCAGCCGTCGCTGGGCCTGCTCACTGTCAACGCGCTGGCCTGCTCCGACGCGGTGGTCATCCCGACCGAATGCGAATACTTCTCGCTGCGCGGGCTGGCACTGCTCACCGACACCGTCGACAAGGTGCGTGAGCGGCTCAATCCGCGGTTGACGATCAGCGGCATCCTGATCACCCGGTTCGACAACCGCACCGTCAACGCCCGTGAGGTGATGGCGCGGGTGCTGGAGCGCTTCGGCGATCTGGTGTTCGACACCGTCATCAGCCGCACCGTGCGCTTCCCCGAGACCAGTGTCGCCGGCGAGCCCATCACCACCTGGGCACCGAAATCCGTTGGTGCACAGGCATATCGATCGCTGGCCCGCGAGGTCATCGACCGCTTCGGCAAGTGACCGAATCGCCGGCGCCCGAAAAGGGCTTCCGTGTCAGGCTGACGAACTTCGAGGGTCCGTTCGATCTGCTGCTGCAGTTGATCTTTGCCCACCGCCTCGATGTGACCGAGGTCGCGCTGCATCAGGTCACCGACGAATTCATCGCCTACACCAGGGAGATCGGACCGAAGCTCGAACTCGACGAGACGACCACCTTTTTGGTGATTGCTGCCACACTGCTGGACCTCAAAGCCGCGCGGCTGCTGCCTGCCGGCGATGTGCACGACGAGGAGGATCTGGCGCTGCTCGAGGTGCGCGACCTGTTGTTCGCCCGGCTTCTGCAGTACCGCGCGTTCAAGCATGTCGCTGAGATGTTCGCCGAGCTGGAGGCCGCGGCGCTGCGGAGCTACCCCCGGGCGGTGACTGTCGAGGATCGCTTCGCCGACCTTCTTCCCGAGGTCATGCTGGGTGTCGATGCCGCCGCCTTCGCCGATATCGCCGCTGCGGCGTTCACTCCGCGCCCGGTTCCCACCGTGGGGACCGAGCACTTGCATGCGTCGCAGGTGTCGGTGCCGGAGCAGGCCGAGCTGCTGTTGGAGTTCCTGTCGTCGCGCGGGGCGGGGCAGTGGGCGTCGTTCAAGGAACTGGTGGCCGACTGCGAGGCGCCGATCCAGATCGTCGGACGGTTCTTGGCGCTGCTCGAACTGTATCGGGCCAGGACGGTAGCATTCGAGCAGCCAGAACCACTTGGTGTGCTCCAGGTTTCATGGACCGGCGACCGGGTTGTGAACGAAGAGCTGGTCCGAGCCGAGTGGGAAGAAGAGCAGAACCAATCATGACCGACGACGCAGCCGACATACCCGACGTGGACCTTGCGTCCGACTTGGGGTCCGATCTGGCTACTGACGTCGCTCTCCCCGAGATGGACGACGACGAACTGGTCCGTGTGCTGGAGGCGCTGTTGCTGGTCGTGGACACTCCGGTCAGTGCCGAAACGCTCGCGTCGGTGACCGAGCAGCCACTGGATCGGATCACTGCCACCGTGGAGCGGATGGCGGCAGCGTTGGCGGACCGCGACAGCGGTATCGACCTGCGCGAGGCTGGCGGTGGCTGGCGGATGTATACCCGGGCGCGGTTCGCGCCATATGTGGAGCGGCTGCTGCTGGACGGGTCGCGGTCCAAGCTCACCCGCGCGGCGTTGGAGACGCTGGCGGTGGTCGCCTACCGGCAGCCGGTGACCCGGGCCCGGGTCAGCGCAGTCCGCGGCGTCAACGTCGATGCGGTCATCCGTACGTTGGTCGCGCGCGGGCTGATCACCGAGGCGGGCACCGACGAGGACACCGGCGCGACCACGTTCGCGACCACCGAGCTGTTTCTCGAGCGGCTCGGGCTGTCGTCCCTGACCGACCTTCCCGACATCGCGCCGCTGCTTCCCGACGTCGACGTGATCGATGACCTGAGTGAAAACCTGGATGCAGAACCGCGTTTCGCCAAGCTGGCCGGCGTCTCGGCAGCCGATCCGAACGTCTCGATCGATGTGGACACCGATGCCTGAACCAGAGGGAGTACGGCTGCAGAAGATCCTGTCGCAGGCCGGAGTCGCCTCGCGACGGGTGGCCGAGCGGATGATCGTCGATGGGCGGGTGGAGGTCGACGGACGGATCGTCACTGAGTTGGGCACCCGGGTCGATCCGGCCAACGCCGACATCAGAGTCGACGGGTCACGGATCGTCGTCGACGACTCGATGATGTACCTGGCGATCAACAAGCCCGTCGGAATGCACTCGACGATGTCGGACGAGCGGGGCCGGCCGTGCGTCGGTGATCTGGTGGAGCACCGAGTCCGCGGCAACAAGAACCTCTTTCACGTCGGACGACTGGACGCCGACACCGAAGGTCTGCTGCTGCTGACCAATGACGGGGAGCTGGCGCATCGGTTGATGCACCCGTCCTTCGAGGTGCCCAAGACCTATTTGGCGACGGTAACCGGTTCGGTTCCAAGGGGTTTGGGTAAGACGCTGCGCGCCGGCATCGAGCTCGACGACGGACCGGCCAAGGTCGACGACTTCGCGGTGGTCGATGCGGTGCCGGGAAAGACGCTGCTGCGGGTGACCCTGCACGAGGGACGTAAGCGGATCGTGCGCCGGCTGTTGGCGGCGGCGGGTTATCCGGTGGAGGCCTTGGTGCGGGTGAGCATCGGTGAGGTGACACTGGGTGAGCAGCGGCCTGGCAGCATCCGTGTGTTGACGCGCAAGGAAGTCGGCGATCTGTACAGGGCGGTCGGTCTGTGAGTCGATACGTCGTGGCGGTCGACGGACCAGCCGGGACCGGAAAATCCTCGGTGTCAAGGGGATTGGCGCGTGCGTTGGGCGCCCACTATTTGGACACCGGTGCGATGTACCGACTCGTGACGCTGGCGATGCTGCGCGCCCACATCGACTTGACCGACGCTGACGCCATCGCGACAGCCTCCGATGTGGCGCTGTCGGTGGGTTCTGATCCGGACGTCGACCGGGCTTACCTTGGCGCTGAAGATGTTTCGTCCGAGATTCGGGGCGATGAGGTCACCAGGGCGGTTTCGGCGGTGTCTGCGGTCCCTGAGGTGCGCACCCGGATGGTGGCGTTGCAACGTGAATTGGCGGCGGGGGCCGACAGGGTCGTGGTCGAAGGCCGTGACATCGGCACGGTCGTGCTTCCGGATGCCGACGTGAAGATCTTTCTGACCGCGTCGGCCGAGACGCGGGCGCGCCGCCGCAACGATCAGAACGTCGCGACCGGACTGCCCGATGACTACGACACGGTGCTGGCAGACGTGATCCGGCGCGACCATCTGGATTCCACCCGCACGGTGTCACCCTTGCGGCCGGCGGAGGACGCGATCATCGTCGACACCAGTGACATGACCCAGGACCAGGTGGTGGCCAATCTGCTTGATCTGGTCGAAAAGCGAAGTGGTGCAATGCGATGAGCGAAGACGGCACGTGGACTGACGAAAGCGATTGGGAGCTTTCCGACGAGGGATTCGACGATGACGGGGAGGCGCTGGCGCCGCCACCGGTGGTGGCGGTGGTCGGGCGGCCCAACGTCGGCAAGTCCACGTTGGTCAACCGCATTCTCGGCCGGCGTGAGGCCGTCGTGCAGGACCTGCCGGGGGTGACCCGCGACCGGGTGTCCTACGACGCGTCCTGGACCGGGCGGCGCTTCGTCGTGCAGGACACCGGCGGGTGGGAGCCGGACGCAAAGGGCTTGCAGCAGTTGGTCGCCGAGCAGGCCTCGGTCGCGATGCAGACTGCCGATGCGGTGATCCTGGTCGTCGACGCGACGGTCGGTGCCACCACCGGCGACGAGGCCGCAGCGCGAATCCTGCGACGGTCGGGCAAGCCAGTGTTCTTGGCGGCCAACAAGGTTGACAACGAGAAGGGCGAGGCCGACGCGGCCGCGTTGTGGTCGCTGGGGCTGGGGGAGCCGCACCCGATCAGTGCCATGCACGGCCGGGGGGTGGCCGATCTGCTGGACGAGGTCGTCGCGGACCTGCCTGCGCAATCCGAGGTGGCTCAGGCCACTGGCGGACCACGACGGGTGGCTCTTGTGGGCAAGCCCAACGTCGGCAAGAGCTCGCTGCTGAACCGGTTGGCGGGAGCTGAGCGTTCGGTGGTCCACGATGTCGCGGGAACCACGGTCGACCCGGTGGACTCGCTGATCGAACTAGGCGGCAAGACATGGCGTTTCGTCGACACCGCTGGCTTGCGTCGCCGGGTCGGCCAGGCCAGCGGCCACGAGTTCTACGCGTCGGTCCGTACGCACAGCGCGATCGATGCCGCCGAAGTGGTCGTCGTGCTGATCGACGCGTCTGAGCCGCTGACCGAACAGGACCAGCGTGTCCTGACGATGGTGATCGAAGCGGGTCGGGCGCTGGTGCTCGCGTTCAACAAATGGGACCTCGTCGACGAGGACCGGCGCTATCTGCTGGACCGCGAGATCGACCGCGAACTCGCGCAGCTGCAGTGGGCGCCGCGGGTGAACATCTCTGCCAAGAGCGGTCGCGCGGTGCAGAAGCTCGTGCCGGCGATGGAGACCTCGCTGGCATCCTGGGATTCCCGCATCTCGACCGGGCAGCTCAATACCTGGATCAAAGAAGTGGTCGCGGCCACCCCGCCGCCGGTACGCGGCGGTAAGCAGCCGCGGATCCTGTTCGCCACCCAGGCCACCGCCCGCCCGCCGACGTTTGTGCTGTTCACCAGTGGTTTCTTGGAGGCCGGCTATCGGCGGTTCCTGGAGCGGCGGCTGCGCGAGACCTTCGGTTTCGAGGGCACCCCAATCCGGATCAACGTGCGGGTGCGGGAAAAGCGCAAGCTCAAGCCGCGTTGATTCGGCGGGTTTGACGGTATTTGGCCGCCGCTGGGCATAGATTGCCGGTCATGGAGTTTGCTACCTCATTGGCGCCGACGCGCCGACTGGTCTATGGCGTTGCCGGTTTGATGATCGCCGCGGCGCCCGCCGTCGCCGTGTTCTCCGGAGCGTTCGACGGCGCCGCGCCCCGGGTGCTGGCGTGCTCGGAATCCGACACCGAGGACAGCTTCTCGATGAACTGCGCGCCGTCGATGATCCCCGATGTCAGCGACAACCTGACTGAGGCGGAAGTGGCCGAACCAGGCTTCAACGCCGGTGGTCCGGGCCCGGCCGGTGGCGCACCCGGAAGCGGCGGCCACCGCTAGGTGTACTCGGCTTAGACATTGGTGACGGATCGCTATTGCTGTAGGGAGGACCTCCGGGCTTAGTGGAGATGTCTGACGTCTTCACCAGTCCACGGAGGTCCTCGTGTCCCACGCTAATGCCCGTTTGACCGTTCATGGTCGTCTGCTGCTCGTTGAGCGGATCGTTAAGGGACACCGACCGGTGTCTCATGTCGCTGCCGAATTAGGAGTGTCGCGCCAGTGCGCTCACCGATGGGTGCGCCGGTTTCGCGATGAAGGCGTTGCCGGGTTGTCGGATCGCTCCTCACGACCACACCGCTGCCCGCGCCGCACATCAGCTGTCATTGAAGATGCGGTCCTCGAACTGCGCCGCGCCAGTAGGCGGGGCCAGGACTGGATCGGCGCCGAACTCGGTCTGCCGGCCCGCACGATCTCGGCGATCTTGCGCCGCCACCAGCTGCCGTATCTGAGGGACTGCGACCCGCTGACCGGTGACGTGATCCGGTCATCGAAAGCGACCGCGGTCCGCTACGAACGGGCACGCCCCGGAGAACTAATTCATATGGATGTCAAGAAGATTGGCCGCATCCCTGACGGAGGCGGATGGAAGGCTCACGGCCGAGCCAAGAGCAGATCTGCTGCACAGAGGAACGCGCGCATCGGGTTCGACTACGTGCACTCCGTCGTTGACGACCATTCGCGGCTGGCCTACTCAGAGATCCTGCCCGATGAAAAGGGAGCGACGTGCGGTGAGTTTTTAGCCAGGGCCGCCGAGTACTTCCGCGCCCACGGCATCCCGACCATCGAGAGACTCATCACCGACAACCACTGGAGTTATCGACGCTCCGCCGATGTCGCGGCTGTCATCGCAGGCCTGGGCGCCAAGCACGTCTTCATCAAGCCGCATTGCCCCTGGCAGAACGGGAAAGTGGAGCGCTACAACCGCACCCTGCAGACCGAGTGGGCCTACCAGCAGATATTCACCACCAACGACGCTCGCAGCGCTGCCCTTGCACCCTGGCTCGAGGACTACAACAATCGACGACGCCACTCAGCCCTCGGAGGCCAACCCCCGATCAGCAGACTGACGCCAACGTCCTAGCCGAGTACAGCTAGGTCGTGAGCCCGCGGTTTCCGTACGTGTCGAAGTGGACGACGTCCTCGACCGGCCTGCGGGTGGTCGGGCCATAGCGTCCGCGCGGCCAGCCGAGCGGAACCACGCAGATCGGGGTCACCGAGAGCGGTAGGCCCAGTATTCTGCGCGCCGAGGTGACATTCCACAGCGGCATCGTGATGAGTGACGCGCCCAGTCCCATCGCCCTGGCGGCCAGCAGAAGGTTCTGCACGCTGGGATAGATCGAGCCGAAGTACGACGTTTCGCCCACGAAAGGCGTCGGGACGTAGGGCACGCGGGTGCCGCCGCGCAGGCAGGGAACCACCAGGACCGGTATCTCGCTGAAGTGCTCGACCTGCCACTCCACTGCCTTGAGGATCTTCAGCATCGACTCGTCGTTGGCGGCTTGCCGCCTGCCGAGGGCTCCGTAGATCGACCAGGGCTGGCGGTAGCGCTTGCCGAGTTGATCTTTGACGCGTTGGTCCTTGACGACGATGAACTCCCAGTTCTGACCGTTGGACCCAGTGGGAGCGCGCAGTGCGAGCTCGATGCATTTCACCACGATGGCGTCATCCACCGGATCGGGTTTGACCCGCCGGATCGCGCGCTGGGTCATCATTGCATCGAGCAGGGGCATGGAGAGGTTGGTCAGCGCCTCGTCAGTACTCGGAATCTCGCTCATGGGAATAACAGGCTAGGTGGCTCGCCGCCTGCATAGGGCTGTGTGCCGTATCACGCTGCGGGGGAGCGTGTTTGGTGGCCGCTGCGGGCGCCGTCGGTGCTGATCGGTCCGCCGGATAGGGTTCGTTGGTGTCCGTTGCCCACATGATCGTGATCGTCCTGGCCGGGATGGGGGCCGGCGCCATCAATTCGCTGGTCGGTTCGGGCACGTTGATCACCTTCCCGACGCTGGTGACGCTCGGGTTTCCCCCGGTGACGGCGACGATGTCGAACGCGATCGGTTTGGTGGCCGGCGGGGTGTCGGGTACCTGGGGCTATCGCAAGGAACTGCGCGGCCAGGGCGATCGGTTGCGCTGGCAGATACCGGCGTCGCTGATCGGCGCGGCGATCGGGGCGTTCCTGCTGCTGCACCTGCCGGAGAAAGTGTTCACGCAGATCGTTCCGGTGCTGTTGGTCGGCGCCTTGGTCCTCGTGGTGGTCGGGCCGCGTATTCAGGCCTATGCCCGGGCGCGCGCCGCGGCGGCAGGCCGCTCGGCCGAGCATGTTTCGCCGAAACGGATGACGGCGCTGGTGATCGGGACATTCGCGGTGGGCATCTACGGCGGCTACTTCACCGCGGCGCAGGGCATCCTGCTGATCGGGGTGATGGGCGCGCTGCTGCCCGAGGATATGCAGCGCATGAACGCGGCCAAGAACCTGCTGTCGCTGCTGGTGAACATCGTCGCTGCGGTGGCCTACACCATCGTTGCGTTCGATCGGGTGAGCTGGGAGGCGGCCGGGCTGATCGCCATCGGGTCGCTCGTCGGTGGCTGGCTTGGTGCGCACTACGGTCGCCGGCTCTCGCCGAACGTGCTGCGGGCAGTGATCGTGGTGGTCGGGCTGATCGGCTTGTACCGGTTGCTCAACGTGTGACACCCGTGGCCGATGCGGGTGCTTGGCGGGTGCTGCGGTAGGCTTTCGACCTGCTGCCGGCGGTAGGTCGGCGGCAA
Source organism: Mycolicibacterium aromaticivorans JS19b1 = JCM 16368 (assembly GCF_000559085.1). NCBI lineage: Bacteria > Bacillati > Actinomycetota > Actinomycetes > Mycobacteriales > Mycobacteriaceae > Mycobacterium > Mycolicibacterium aromaticivorans. The sequence continues at coordinate 4,993,029 of NZ_JALN02000001.1, forward strand.
CGGGCTGTGGCGCAGTTTGGTAGCGCACTTGACTGGGGGTCAAGTGGTCGCAGGTTCAAATCCTGTCAGCCCGACTCAGAGAAATATGCCTGACCTGCGGCAGTCCTCTTGGTGGTGGGTTTCTTGCTCGCCAACACCGGAGATCACGCCGAATCGCAGGATCGGCACGGCCAGTGCGAACACGGTCGCCGTCGAGTTTCCAGCAGCTGCAGCCCGACTTTGTTAGGGAACAGTTGGGCGGCGGCGACGTCGGATCCCAGGACGACGGTGATCAGCAGTCACTGCCCACGAATTCGGCCGACAGTCGCCGCGTCGGGCTGACCGTGTCCATCACGCGATCACAGCCTGGCTATCGACGCCGAGGCGGCGCGACTGTCACGCCGCTGTATGGATGTCTGCCGATACAGCGGTCAAGCGGCGGAGGCGGACAGGGCGTCCATGATCTCCGTTTCCGAACCTGCGCTGTGCTGCAACACCGGGTATGCGCAGCTCGCCTGTCAGGCCGCCGCGATGGTGACAACTTTCCCGTTGGGCCGCTGTGGCTGCCCGGTGTGCCGGTTGGCCGGTAATGGCAATGGCCTCAGCGGATTTCGATGGATGTCAAACGTTTGATAGGCCACCAATACCACTAACCCCGCGATGAGCACCGAGGAGGCTCCGGCGTTACCCCAGCCCACTCCGCCACGATCGGGGCTCCTGCTCAGGATATTGCCCACCTCAGCGCCCCATGGGCGGGTCAGGATGAACGCGATCCAGAACAGCAGCATCGCATTGAGTTTGGTGAAGTAGTGCGCGGCCAACAGCAGCAGCATCGCCGCGGTCAGCATCAGCGCGGCGGGTCGCAGCCCGAGGTCCAGCCCGCCTGCCAGATAGTCCCCGGTCGATGTGCCAAGGCTGTTGGAGAAGACGACGGCGATCCAGAACAGCACTTCGCCGCTGAGGGTGGCGACGTTCTCGACGTTAAGCGTCTGGCCGCTGCGCCACCAGACCAGCATCACCACGGCAAGCCCGCTGCCGAGGATGAGTACGCCGGTGAGCTGACCCAGGTGGGACGTGTAGTTGATGTAGTCCGAGATCGTAGTGCCGGCAGTGCTGGTGAGGACCACCACGGTCCAGAACAGGGCCGGGTGAAAACGGCTGGCGCGCAACTGAATTGTTACCGCGACGAGAAAGACGGCGAGTAGGAGGCATGCGGAGCGCAGTGTGCCCAGCCCGAGTGTCTGGGAGAAGTAGTCACCGGCCGTCTCGCCCAGTGTGGTGGCCAGGATTTTGAGAGCCCAGAAGAGAGCGGTGATGTGCGGCAGCTTCCGCAACACGTACTGGCCGGGAGTTAGACGCATGTCGGTGTAAACCCCGGACTTATCCGCCACGTGGTAGTCCTTTCGACGCGCTGTGTTGATCCGCAGTGTCTCAGGCCGGTGGCCGCGGCGCCTATGGACACAGGCAGTTCCCAGCTGGGCATTGCGTCGACCATGTCGTTGGGCGTCGCACCCAATGCGCACCGATACGCAGGTCGACGGGGGCGGCGACGCCACCAGGCGGGAACGCGCGACGGTCAACACCACTAACCCGGAAAGGCGTGGCGGTAGTGTGGCCCACGCTATTCCGTTGTTATGAGTTGGTCGCCCATACGCTGGCGATCGGCGGTGTGGTGGCTGCCAGACCGGTCTTGGGCAGTCCGTAAAGCTGTTCGACCGTGGACAGCACGCTGTAGTGATTGATCGGTTCCCCGTAGGTTCCCGGTCGGACGTCGGCGCCGTAGAGGATCGTCGAGATCTGGTTGCGTTCGGCGTCGTCGTCCTCGTCGAAGGTGACGATGAGCAGGCCGTGGTTGGCCATGGCCCAGTTCGCATAGGGCGCGATGTTGGCGGCCAACCAGGTGTCTGCCTGGGCCACGCTGCCGTCATGCATGTCGTTGTCCAGATTGGGGACGACGAAGGACACCGTCGGAAGCTGGGGCCCGGCAGCGAATGAGGTGAATGGCATCGACGCCGCCGGGGCCACATTGCTGAAATTTACCCATGGCGCATGCTTGCGGGCGTACTTTCCGGCCCCGCATACCGTCGACCCGACCGCGGGCAGGTCTTCGGCGAAACCCCCGAAGCTGTATCGGGAGGCGATCAGTTCGGCGGCCAGATTTGGCTCTGGCCCCAGCGTGAGCGGGCAGGCGTCCGAATCGACCCCGAAGGTGTTGCCTGCGAACAACGCCAGGTAGTTGGGCTCACTTGGGTGGGCCACCGCGAACGCCTGCGTCATCAGTGCACCGTTGGCGGCCAGCGTGTTGATGAACGGCGCGGACTTGTTGCCGATGATCTGCGAGGCGGCATGGTTTTCCTCTACCACTATGACCACGTGGTCATAGTGAGGGAGCTGGACTCCTGCCCGGGCTGGCCACTGCGCGGTCCATACAGTCAGCGCCGTCACCGACGCGATGGCCATGAGAGTCCGCAGCATCATCGACCTACCTCGTCAGCCTGCCGCGAACGGATCGAAGAACGAGACGCCTCCGAAGCCGGCGGACGCGTCATACGTCGACCAGGTGGGAACGTCGCCGGCCGGTGTCAAGATCTTGAAGGAGACTTTGTCTCCGGATGCCGAAGGCATGTCCGCATAGTAGGTGCCGAACCCGGTGTTACCGAAGTAGGTGTAGTTGAACATGGACCCGACCGGTGGGACATCGCCGGCACCGGTTCCGGCGGTACCGGTGGTGACCTTGGTGACCAAGATCGCTTGGCTGTAGGTGCCGTACATGTCCAACTGGGTCGACACGTCGGCGTCGAAGCTTCCCTGCTGAACCCCGGCCGCGTCGTAGATACCGAACTGCTGATAACCCTGAAGCTGAATTTCTCTGGGCGGCAACCCATTTACACCACTCGGGATCATAGTCGAAGTGGGCAGGAGGCTACCACCGCCGGGACCCGGTAGGCGTTTGACGGGTGGCAGCGCCGACGCATCGAGCAGATTCAAAGGGAAGGTGCCGATGTTCGACACCGTGCCGTTGTTCACCAGGATTGTCGAAACCTTGTCGCCGAATTGAGAAGGCAACGAGGAGTACACGGCGTACGTGGTGCCGTTGGCCTCGTACATGACGTTGAACACCGACCCTGCCGGCGGGACCTCGCCGGGCGTTGTCCCGGCGATTCCATTGGTGACCTTGGTGACCAGTATCGCCTCGGTCTTGACCCCCATGACGTCCGCAGTGGGGGTGAGGACCCCCTCGAAACTCCCTAGGGTGTTACCGGACGGGTCGTGGATGTCGAAGACCTCGTGGGCTTGAACCGTGGTGTAGTAGGGCAGGAATCCGCTTGTCCCGACGTATGTTTCGCCGGTGGGATCGGCGGGAACGATGCTGTATCCGTTGCCGAGGTTCACCGGCCTGTTGTCGACGGTGTGATCCGCAATGCCCTTGGCCGCGTCGAAGCGAAACGGAAGCGGGATGTCGCCGAAGGGCGTCAGCAACTTGAACGTGACCACGTCGCCGAGTGGTGACGGGATGGCGGAGTAGGACCAGCCGAACCCGCCGATGAGGTCGAATCTCGAGATCAACGAGCCCACCGGCGGCACCTGACCCGGGCCGGCGCCTACGTTGGTGCCACCGTTTGACGTGACCAGGAGTTCAACGTACTTACTGCCCAAGTTGAACGGACTGCCTGTACTGACAAGGGCCCCAAAACTTCCCACGTTCCCCTTGGTCGTGGGATCCACAACGCTGTATTGCTGCTGTCCCTGGACCAGGGTCGGTCCGCCCGGCCAGAACGTCCACTGCCCGTAGAACGACGTAACCAATTCGGTAGAGCTGGGCACCAGACTGTAACCGTTGAACGGCAGCGTCTGGTTCAGTGTGGACACGGTCGGGCCGACGTGAACTGCGATGGACACCGCGCGAAGAGCCGCCTGCGCCACGCCGACCAGAGAAGACGCAACAGCCGTCCAGATCTCCTGAGGCGATGGTTTCGGAGGCAGCGCATAGGGATCCGCGGTCGCGTTCTGTGCCGAGGCCGCAGCGGGCTTGGCCCGTGCGACGGCAACCGGCGCAGTCACGGCCTGAGCGGGGGACGTGGTGAGCGGCTGTGCCGACGAGGGGTTGCGGGAGGCCACGCTAATTGGGCTGGCGGCGGCGCTCGATGCGGCGGGTCGGACAATCCGCTGTGCGGCGCCGGTGCGGCCGGCGCCTTGCGCGGGTCGCGTGCGCGCTGGGCTGTGAGCCGGCGCGCTGCTCGCCGCGGGGCTCGACGAGTCCGAGGATCCGGAGTCGGCCGAGGCGATTGCGCAGCCGGCAAAGGCCACGGTTCCCACGCCGAGGACGACCGCCAATCCGCCCACCCGGCCGATCCAGGTTGCTGCCCCTTGTGAAGCGCTCATTGCTCGACACCACACTTTCAGTTCAGCCGGCGCGGTCCGGAAGGTCGTACGCCTCGTACACATACTCGAGGTCGGTTCGGATGCGTTCGGGATCGAGTCCGAACTGGTCGGGGGAGTGCTCGTGACTGCTCTTGTATGTGCGTTGCCGTTGCGCTTGTAGCCGCACCTCGTCGCGGAACTGCGCAGTGGGCTCGATCTCGATGAAGTCGAGAATCCGCGCGATCGTCGGTTCGAGGTTCGTCAGCAGGTCGGTGTAGCGCACGACGCAGAGATTGCGTTCGGGGATGAGGCCCGCCGTCTGTGCCTCGTGGAACGTGCCGAGCATGGCGCAGGAAGCCTGGTAGAGGTTTTCGATCCAGCGCCCCTGGTCCTCCTTGCGAGTGCGGTTCCACACGTCGTAGCCGTTCTCCAGCACGCCGGCCAGCAGTGACATCCCGGACGGGATGACCTCGACCGGGTCGCGAATGATGTAGACGAGCTTGCAGTCCGGGTAGCGCTGCAGGACCTCTGGCAGCCGGAAGGCCAGCATGCTGGTTTTCGCCAGGATGCGGTTGCGTCGCTTATAGGCCAGGTTCCGTCGCCAGCAGGCTTCGTAATAGCGGAAGAAACGCTCCCGCTCACGGTCGGTCACGTCGGCGATACCGAAGTTGTGCCAAGAGAGCTCGCTGCCCCACTTGTCCTGCCAGGCAAGGAAATACGCCCAGGCGAACGGTCCGTCGAGGGTGCGGAAGAACCACGCCACGTCATCGGTCTCGATACCCCGCAGACTGGTGTCGTGCACGTCGGACGGGTGATAGCGCGCCGGTGAGAGCCGGTCCATGCGTGGGACGATGCGGCCGAGCAGCTTTCGCGCCGTGATGGCCGGGAAAAGCATCTCCCACAACTCGAAGGACGCCATCCCGCCCGCGCCGAGCAAGAGCCGGTGCAGGAATGTCGTGCCGCTGCGCGGGTTGCCGACGATGAAGATCGGCCGATTGATCGGCTGCTTGCGGTGGCCAGGGTAGACGAGATGGTCCAAACCCAGAGTCACCGCCGAGATCGCCTGGCGCACTTGCAGAAGGAGGAAGGCACCGATCGGACGTACTCTGTACCCGAAGGTCTGGCTGATGACCCGGTACAGCCGCAGGTAGTGGCTCACCGGTCCGCCCATACGGCAGCGGCCCCCACGATGGTGAAGCCGGCGGCAGCGCTCGCGAGGATCAGTTTGTCACCGGTGTGCACCGAGCCTTGTTTGAGGCGGTAGTCCAACGCCAGCGCCCACGACGTGCTTGCGGTGTTACCGAACAACGCGTGCGTGACGATTCCGGCCTGCGGACGTGCACCGAGTCCGTTCAGCACCTGCTCCACCATCGACTCGCTGGGCTGGTGAAACACGTAGTGGTCGACTTCCTCCGGCACCCATCCCACACTGGACAACAGGCGCCGCACTTCCCCCGGCACATGGACGCCGAGTGCGAACAACTCGTTGGACCTGGAGACGAAGTGACCGTCCACCGGCGCACGACACAGGTCATAGTGCTCTGACAGCGTCCTGTGTTGAAGCGCCAACACTCGCGCTCCGCCCGCGGGCAGCAGGTCGCGGGTGACCAGGAGCGCCGCGGCGGCGTTGCCGAGTGTCAGTCCGGCCACCTTGAGCGCGACGTCCTCGAAGGTCTGGAAGTCGTAGCTGACCCGGTCTCGGGTGATTTCACCGGCGCAGATGAGCGCCGTGTCGATGTCATCGTGAAGGGCGAAGTAACCGGCGACAACGTGCAGCGCTTCGATGAGCCCGGCGCAGGCGCAGGTGACGTCCATGGCGTGCAGGGGCGTCGCACCGAGCCGTCCGGCCACCTCGGTGGCCGTCGCGGGTTCGAATGCGTCGCGGGCGATCCCGCCGTAGACGAGGAGGTCGACGTCTGTGGCTGCGACTCCGTTCTGTTCGAGGCAGGCGGTCGCCGCGCGGGTGGCGAACTCTCCGGGCGACACGGCAGGGTCCCCTTCGAGGTACCGCATCTTGCTGTTACATCGGTCGAAGGCATACCGAATGGCGAGCTCGATAGGCGCCCATTCGGCGGTGGTGCCGCGAAACGATTCCCGCACGCGTGCCAGCAACTCCTCGTTGTCCACCGCGGCATCAGGAAGCGCCACTGCCGGCCTCGAGAGGTGCAGTCGGGGAATCGTCATCAGGCCAACCGTCCTCGTGCGCTTGGTCGGGTGTTTCCTGCATCAGATTAATGGGAATGGGGCTTCGCTACGCGGCCCTTGCCCCTCGTCGTCGGCCCGTGTCTATGACTCTTCCGCCAGCGCGGCACTGAGTCCGCGGGTAGCCGCGGCGAGTTGCTCGCCCATCCGGGTGACGTCCGCCCCGCTCATCGGTTCGGGACTAGGAACCAGGCTCAGGATCAGGGCAATACGTGAGTCCGCAGCCAAGACCGGCGAGTCGATATGGCTCACCTCGTAGGTGCGGTCTCTGTCCAGGCTGACTGGAAACCACTGTTCCTGATGGATCAGCTCGTCAGTCAACGCCTGGGCCAGCTCGCTGAGCCGGGTGGAGCGAACCTCGGCACTACGGACGATGAGCGCCAGTTCCTGCAAGCGCAGATCGGGCAACAGATGAAGTCCGACCGCGTACCCGCGCTCTTCGGCGGCGGCGATGGCTTCGCGGTAGCGCTCGCGCACATCGTCGGGCAGCGCGGCCAGCCACCGCTCCCGCGCGTGCGCCCCGGCCCACGCCACCGTCGAGGCGCCATACGGCGGGCGGTGCGGGAACTGCGTACCGATCGGCATCGGATGGCCACCGCCGAGCCGGCTCCGAACTTGGTCGACGACGGTGGAGTGGTCGTCACCGACCGAGAAGGCGACACAGTGCGCGCCGGTCGCGGCGGACAGTTCGATCATCGCCGAACGGGCCAGCGCCAGGGCTGGATAGTGGCCCGCAGCTTCCCGGCCGAGGCGGACCAGCCCGGGGCCGAGGTGATACGTCTTGCGAACGGGGTCACGCAGCAGCCAGCCGGCCCGGAGTAGTTCCGCCAGCATCGAGTGGCAGCTCGCCTTGTGGACGCTCAAATAACGCGACACCTCGGCCAACGTCAGCCCGTCGCGTCCCTCACCGGCCAAGTGCTCGAACAGATTCACGACCCGCTCGGTCTGCGGAGAAGGACGCGGCGGCATCGACCGATGGTCGCATAATGCGACTGCTTGCGGTGGTATACGCGACCATGTGACGATGCCCACAATGAGGGACCTACGGGGCGCAGTGGCGGTCATCACCGGGGGCGCCGGCGGGATCGGGCGCGCCATGGGTAGGCGCTTCGGCCAAGAAGGCATGAAGGTAGTGCTGGCCGACGTCCTCGCCGAACCACTCGACGAGGCAACCCGGGCGTTGACGGACGACGGCATCGAGGCGATCGGCGTGGTCACCGACGTCACCGACTACTCCTCGGTCGAATCGCTCGCCAAGCACGCTCTCGATCATTTCGGCGCCGTGCATGTCGTGTGCAACAACGCCGGCACCGGCGCGGTGTCCGAGGGCTACATGTGGGAACACGATCTTGCGGACTGGCGCTGGGGGATCGACGTCAACGTCCTCGGGGTCATCCACGGCATCAAGGCGTTCGTGCCGATCCTGCTCGACCAGGGCAAAGGTCACGTCGTCAACACCTGTTCGGGGAACGGCGGTTTCGCGCCGATCGCCCGCGGCGCCATGGGCGGCCCGGCCACCGCGGTGTACCCGATGACCAAGGCTGCCGTGCTGTGCCTGACCGAAAGCCTCTACACGCACCTGGAAATGACCGGGACCGGCGTCCGGGCCCATGTGCTCTTCCCGGGCGGCTTCTTGAACACCGGCATCTGGGAATCGTGGCGGCACCGGCCGCAGCGGTATGCGGCCACTCAGGAACGCCGCACCGAACTGCAAACCCTGGCCGGCGTCGTCGCCCGCTTCGAAACAGCAGGCGCGCATGTGGAATTCACGCCGCTGGAGTCGGTCGCCGCTCAGGTCATCGAGGGTCTCCGCGCGGACAGCTTCTGGATGATGGGGCCACCCGCGCCATCTGATGACGTGGTGAGCAAGAAGGCGGCCTCGATCATCGCGCGTGGCGAACCCGACTACCTGGTCGACGTCCTCGGCAAGCACGCCGGGCAGAAAGCCGAAACCGAAGGAGGAAACCGATGAGCGTCAACACAGTTCGCTACGGTCCGCGCCCACCCGAGGCGCGCGTCGATCACGAAATCGATGCCACCAAGGCGCCGATCGCCACCGAGGCGGTCACCGTCACCTATCTCACCGATCCTGAGATCGTCGCCGCGGTGCTGCCCAAGCCGCTCGAACCGGCGGCCGAACCCCTGGTCCGCGTCCAGTTGCAGCGGGTCCAGATCGAGGGTCGGCCCCCGTTCGGGTCGGCGGTGTTCTCGGTGGCGGCCCGGCACGGCGACGTCGACGGCGACTACCCGCTGCTCATGCCGCAGTCCACCGAACAATCCGTCACCGGTGGACGCGAAACCTTCGGTGAGCCAAAGAAAATGGCCGATATCCGAGTGGCCCGCGCTGCCGACGATGTCACGGCCACCGTCGTCCGGCTGGGATATCCGCTCGTCACGGTGCGCGGGCGGGTCACCGGCCCAGCAGAATTGCCGCCCGACCAGGTGAACACCGAGTTCTACTTCAAGTTCCTGCGCGCCCCCGACGGCGACGGCATCACCGATCCGCACCTGGTCTACGGCGAGTACCACCGGCACTACGAGCTGCTGGAGAACATCGACGGCACAATCGAGTTGGGCGAGTCGCCGCTGGACCCGGTGGCCGATATCGCGGTCCGCCAGCTCAGGTCGATCACGTGGTGCCGGCGCCGCACCGTTCAGGTCGGCCGGATCGCCGAGCGCGTTCCGGCGGAGTGGCTGTTGCCGTACGTCCACCAGCGCTACGACGACGTCGCTTTGCTCGCCGCGCCGAGGCCCGAGCCGACGCGGGTGTAGCGGATGGACCGGTACACCGTCATCTCAGCCGACTGCCATGCCGGAGCCGACCTGCTCGACTACCGCGACTATCTCGACCCAGGCTTCCGCGACGAATTCGACAGTTGGACAACGACGTACGTCAACCCGTTCGCTGATCTCGCGGACGCCGACGCCGAACGAAATTGGGACAGCGACCGTCGCAATGCCGACCTGGACGTCGAGGGTGTCGCCGGTGAGGTGATCTATCCCAACACCATTCCGCCGTTCTTTCCCTCGTCCAGCCTGGCGGCCACGCCGCCGGAGACCGCCCGCGAGCTCGAGCTGCGCTGGGCTGGGCTGCGTGCGCACAATCGCTGGCTGGCCGACTTCTGCTCGCTGTCGCCCGAACGGCGCGCCGGGGTGGGGCAGATCCTCCTGCAAGACCTCGACGAAGCCGTCACCGAAGTGGCGCAGATCGCGAAACTCGGTCTGCGCGGCGGTGTTCTGCTGCCCGGAATCCCACCCGGAGCGGCCATCCCGCAGCTGTACGCCGAGCACTGGGAGCCACTGTGGGCGGCCTGCGCCGAAGCCGGTCTCGTGGTCAACCACCACGGCGGCAACGCCGGACCCAGCCCCCTCGACGGGTGGGGCAGCTCATTCGCGGTCTGGGTGTACGAGACGCACTGGTTCGCGCATCGGGCGCTGTGGCACCTGATCTTCAGCGGCGCGATGGATCGTCATCCGGACCTCACCGTGGTTTTCACCGAGCAAGGTGCCGGCTGGATCCCGGCCACCCTGGACTCCCTCGACGTCGCCGCGGCCCGCTACGCGCGAGAAGGATCCGCGATCGCCCGATTCGCCGGACCCACAGCGGGGTCGCTGACCCTCAAGCCCAGCGAGTTCTGGGCCCGCCAATGCTATGTCGGGGCCAGCTTCATGCGGCCGGTCGAATGCGCCGAACGTCACGAGATCGGCGTCGACCGAATCATGTGGGGAAGCGACTATCCTCATCTGGAGGGAACCGGCTTCTTCACCCGAGAAGCGTTGCGCTACACCTTCTCCGGCGTGGCACCCGAGGAAGTCGCGGCCATGCTCGGCGGCAACGCGGCAGCCGTCTACGGCTTCGACCTGGCGGCGCTGCAACCTCTGGCCGACCGAATCGGCCCGACGGTCGCCGAGGTCGCCGAGCCGCTGACAGAGGTGCCAGCAGGTGCGAGCAGCACCGTCTTCGAGCCCGACCCCATCCGTACCTGGTAATCGAAAGGCCCATCGTGAACAACGTCGCCCCGTATCTCATCATCTCCGCCGACACACACGCCGAGCTTCCGACCGAGCGCTACCGCGAATACGTCGACCCCGAATACCGGGAGGACTTCGAGGCCTACCTCGCCGAGAAGCAAGCCGCGGCGCAGGCCGGTGGGTTCATCGACGAGGAGTTCGCGCAGACCTGGTTCGACGAACACGGCGAGGGCATCGCCGGCGGATGGGATGTCGCCCAACGGGACAAGGAACTCGACGGGGACGGTGTGGCCGGCGAGGTCATCTTCCCCGACGCCGACGCGGTGACGGGTGTGGCGGGAGCTCCGTTCGGCGCCGGCCTGGGCCAGTCGGGTGACCTTGACCCGGGCCGGGCGATGGCCGGTGCGCGAGCCCACAACCGGTGGCTGTCCGAGCTGTGCAGCCACAGTCCGGAGCGGCGGGCCGGAGTCGCGGTAATCCCGATACTGGCCGATGTCGATGCGGCGGTCGCCGAGATCACCCGCGCCGCCGACGCCGGCCTGCGGGGCGGGATCCTGATCCCCGTGCTCTGGGGTGACTACCCGCCGTATCACGATCGTCGCTACGACAAGGTATGGGCCGCTTGCCAGGACCTGCAGATGCCGGTGCACACCCACGTGGGTCCCGCTCCGAGTGCGGAGTACGGCGAGCACCTGGGCATCTACACCACCGAGGTGCGGTGGTGGGGCGCCCGGCCGCTGTGGTTCGCCTTGTGGGCCGGGGTGTTCGAGCGGTTCCCCGCGCTGCGCTGGGGCGCCACCGAGTGCGGTGCGTTCTGGGCCAACGATCTGCTGTGGCTGATGGACACCCGCTTCCTCCGAGAACACTCGGCGAAAAAAATGAGTCGAGCCCTTGAAGGTGACCTCACCATGCCACCCTCGGCGTACTTCGACCGGAACTGCTTCATCGGGGCGACCACGACCGAGCGTCGCGAACTGGCGCGTCGCTATGAGATCGGCGTCCCGAACATGCTGTGGGGCAACGACTATCCGCATCCGGAAGGAACCTGGCCGAACACCCGGAAATGGCTGCGGCACGCGTTCTGGGACATCCCCATCGACGAGACCCGGCAGATGCTGGGGCTCGCGGCGGCCGAGATCTACCACTTCGACCGCAAAGCGCTGGCTCCGCTCGTCGAACGCATCGGCCCGACGCCGGACGACCTCGGGCAGGATGACGCGGTGAGCATTCCGAAGTGGGAAGCGGCGCGGCAGGCCGGCCGGCACTGGCTCACCGACACCGACCCCCTCGCCGACTTGGTGGAGAACTGATACATGGATCTGGCTGATCAGCCGCACCTGAAGGTGGAACGCGACGGTGACGTCGTCGTGCTGACGATGAACAATCCGCGGCGGCAAAACGCCCTCACTCCGTCGATGATCGAGTTCATGGCGCAAGCCTGGAACGAGATCGACGCCGACGACGGCATCCGCGCCGCGATCCTGACCGGGGAGGGCTCGTCGTACTGCGTGGGCGGCGATCTCGCCGACGGGTGGATGGTGCGCGGGTCGTCAGCCGGCGGTGGCAGACCTACGCCCGAGCGCAAGGCCGCCGGCAGCGTCATCACCGACGGATTGTTGCTGACCCGTTCGCTGGCCAAGCCGCTGATCGCCGCGGTCAACGGAGCGTGTCTGGGCGGTGGCTGTGAGATGTTGCAGCAGACCGATATTCGGGTCGCCGAGGAGCAAGCGGTGTTTGGACTGCCCGAGGTGAAGTGGGGCTTGATCGCCGGCGCCGGGTCGACGGTCCGCCTCAAACGCCAGATTCCGTACACCAAGGCCATGGAGATGATCCTGACGGGGGAGCCGTTGACCGCCGCGGAGGCGTATCACTTCGGTCTGGTCGGCCACATTGTTCCGACGGGTCAGTCGCTGGACAAGGCGCGGGAGATCGCCGCGAAGGTGTGCGCCAACGGTCCACTTGCGGTGCGTAATGCCAAGGCGTCGATCCTGGCCAGTGGCTGGCTGGACGAGGCCGACGCCCGTCAGGTTGAGCAGCGACTCGTCGTGGAGGTCATGCGTTCCGAGGACGCGAAGGAGGGTCTCGCGGCTTTCGGTGAGAAGCGTGCGCCACGATTCTCGGGACGGTAAGAGAGTGGGTATGGAACATACTGGGCCGCTGCGCGGTATTCGCGTTCTGGAGTTGTCGCTGGCGCTGACCGGCCCCTACATCGGTGCACTGTTCGCCGACCAGGGTGCCGATGTGGTGAAAGTGGAACGTCCCGACATCGGCGACATCCTGCGCTGGATCGGTCCGAGTGTGAATGGGTTGAGCGCGGTCTTCCGGGTCTGCAATCGCGGCAAGAAGTCGATAGCGGTCGATGTCCGAACCGACACCGGCCGGCAGATCGCGCTCGAGCTGGCGGCGCAGGCCGATGTGGTGATCCAGAACTTCCGCCCCGGCGTGGCCGACCGGCTCGGTGTCGGGTACGACGATGTCGTCGCGATCAATTCCGAGGTCGTCTACGTCTCGCTGACCGGTTTCGGTGAGATCGGGCCCTATCGGGACCGCAGCGCCTACGACACGGTGATTCAGGCGTACGGCGGTGTGGCGTCCAGCCAGGCCGCGCCCGATGTCGGGGAGCCGATCTTCTTGCAGCAGGTGCTCGCCGACAAGGTCACCGCGCTGTATGCCAGCCAAGCCGTCACCGCCGCACTGTTCGCACGAGCGACCGGACGCGGAGGACAACACGTGCACGTCTCGATGGTGGACGCGGTGGTGTCCTTCTTGTGGACCGATGCGGCCGGCAACGAGGTCCTGCTGGACTCGGACAATTCGCAGCCGTCCAGTTTCACATCGGGATTCAAGCCGTTCCGCTTCATCGACGGATGGGGTGTGGTGACGCCGATCTCGGATTCCGACTTCACCGGCATGTGTCGTGCGCTGGACGCGCCCGGCGCTGACGACCCGCGATTGCAAACAGCCGAGCTGCGAAACCAGCACCGCCCCTTGATGGCCGAGGTGATGGCAGCATGTTACGCAGGCGCGGAAAAGCTGACGGTCGACCAAGCGACGGAGAGATTCGAAGCCGCCGACGTTCCGTACGCGATGATCGTGCCGCCCGAAGAACTACCCGACGATCCGCACGCCATCGCAATGGGGCTGTTCGAAGAACGTGACGACCCGGTGGTGGGGCGGGTGCGTATCCCGCGGCATCCCGCGCTCTTCGACGGCACTCCGGCTCGATTAGCCGGTCCGGCACCGAAATTGGGCGAGCACACCGAGGAGATACTCGCCCAGGTCGGTCGCGTCGGCCAGGGATCCGGCTTGCGGGACTCCGGGGTCATCGCCTGACGGCGCCTAGATTGCGACAGCCTCCAGGATGCTGAGCGGACCGACGGTGTCGACCACTCGAGTCAGCCGGAATCCTGCCGTGTCGAGTAGCTGACGGTACTCGGCTGCGGTGCGCTCGCGAGCGTTGGCGACGACCAGCATCTCGATGTCCACCCACTTGCCGTGGAAGTTCCTGTCGTGGTCGGGGATGACGAACTCGATCAACAACAGTCGTGTGCCTCGGCGAGCGGCGGTGCGGATATTCTGCAGAATGCGGACGGCATCGTCGTCGGGCCAGTCATGGATGATGTGCTTGAGCACATAGGCATCGGCGCCCTTCGGGGCGGATTCGAAGAACGATCCCGGGTCGATGCGAGTGCGGTCCTCGACGCCGTACTGCCGCAGCAGAGCAGGTGCGCCCGCCACCACCTCGGGCAGATCGAACAACACGCCGCGGGCGTGCGCCGCAGACGCGAGGATCGCGGCGAGCAGCCGGCCCTGACCGCCGCCGATGTCGGCGATCGTGGCGAAGCGGCTGAAGTCGTAGGCCGCGACAACAGCGGTGACCGAAGACTCCGACAGCCCTGTCATGGCCTGGTTGAAGATCCCGGCCAGCGCCGGCTCATCGGCGAGGTAGTCAAAGATCGGCTTGCCCCGCAAGGCCGGGACCACCGCGGAGCCTGTCCGTATCGCGTCCGCCAGGTGGCTCCAGTGCTCGCGGTGTTGTGCTGAGCCAACCCAGCGGGCCATGCCCGCCATCGAGACAGGGGAGTCGGTGCGCAACGTCTCCGCGAGGGCGGTGAGTTCGTAGCGGCCGTCGCTGCGGTGCCGGAACACACCGATACCGATGAGCGCCCTAAGCATCCGGCAGAGTGCGTCCTGGTCGACATTGAGTCGCCGAGCGAGGTCTTCGCCGGTCGCGGGCCCGTTAGCCAACTCATCGGCAACGCCGAGTTCGGCTGCAGCGGAGATCAATTGGGAAATCCATGCCCCCATGATCAGCTCCATCATCGAGGCCGCCGGGGGCGCGGAGCGTTGGTGAATCCGGTACAGAGCGTGACGGGCCCGTTCGATGGCCCGGACAATTTTTGTCGGTGGCGCTTTGGTGGACGTCACGGGTCCATCCCTTCTCGGTTGTTCACGTAGCCGGAAAGCGCCCGAACCGTAACTCCGCTTGGCGTTTAAGGCAAGTATTCACTTGCATTAAGATTCGGGGTGTGCCGAAACGCATCGACGAAGATGGCCTGTTCCAGACAACTGTCGCGGTATTCGCCGAGTGCGGTTACCGGGCCACCACGACACAGGAGATCGCGACGCGCGCGGGTGTCAACGAAGCGACATTGTTCCGCCGCTACGGAGCCAAGGCGAATCTGATCAACACGGCCTTGAGGCACGTGTTGGCGGATTCGTCGTTCGCGAGAGTGGCGATCACTGACGACGTCACCGCGGATCTGACCGCGCTGGTGCGGTCGTACGTCGAGACCGCGCAACAGTATGGCGGTGCGGTCGCGACGCTTCTCGCCGACGTGCCCCGGAATCCGGAACTGCGCGATGCGATTGCGGCCTTGATGCCCAATCTCGTCAATGCCGCCGGTGTGTTGGCGGCACATCAGGACGGCGGGCGGCTGGCGGCGGGCGACCCACTGCAGACG
Source organism: Mycolicibacterium aromaticivorans JS19b1 = JCM 16368 (assembly GCF_000559085.1). Lineage (NCBI taxonomy): Bacteria > Bacillati > Actinomycetota > Actinomycetes > Mycobacteriales > Mycobacteriaceae > Mycobacterium > Mycolicibacterium aromaticivorans. The sequence continues at coordinate 5,008,508 of NZ_JALN02000001.1, forward strand.
CTGGTGGCGTTGATCGCACCGTTATTAGTGTTTGGCCTCTGGGCGCGTACCGGAGCAACGCCGCGGGTTCCCGACATCGATCCGGCCGGCGTGGTCGCTGACTTCCTGGACGGGCATCGCGCCCGCGTCTAGGTGGTGTGGGTGGTCGGCAGGCCGAGTTCGTCCGCCGGCGCGCTGAGGTAGCGCTGGATGCTGGGACCGATGAGCGTGACCACCTCGTCGGCGGTCAGGGTCGACAGCGGCGGCACCTGCATGACGTACCGCAGCATCGCCGTGCCAACGAGGCTCGTGGCGGCGAGCATCGCCCGCAGTCGCGCGTCATCCGCGCCGCCCAGGGCATCGGTGACCGCGGTCATCACGTAACTGTGCAAGAACTCTCGAAATGCCTTGTGCGCATCACTGTTCGATGTCGCCGACTGCAGCATCGAGACCATGCTCGCAGCGGTGTCGGGTTGCTCCCAGATAGTCAGATAGGCACGGACGATGCGGAACCCCAGCCCGTCATCATTGCCGGCGGTCAGTTCTTCGGTGAACAATTCGGGATCGAGAACCAGCTTCATCGACTCGCGGAAGAGTTCCGCCTTCGAGCCGAACAGATACAACACCATCGACGGGTCCACATGGGCTTCGTCGGCGATCGCGCGCAGCGTCGTCTTCTCGTAACCGTGTTGAGCGAACTGGTTCTTGGCCGCGCGCAGGACCACGTCCCTGGACACGGGTTCGCCATGGCGTCTGCCGCGTCGCTTGTCCATCGCTGCACGTGAAGGCATGTCTGACCATATCATTTCAATAGCCATTGAATTATTTGCACAGCGGGTTTACGCTCGTGGCCATGATTTCATCCGTCGTTGAAAAAAGTCCGCACCCGCAGCCGGGGCATGCGGCGGAGCGAGTGCGTGCGTGCGCGGGGGCCGGGCGCGCGGCAGGAATCGTCGTCGGACTGTCCGTTGCCGTTGCATTGGTCTTGCTGCTGCCGAACCGGATAAGGCTGAGAACCATTGCACTGTTGATATTTTCAGCGATAGCGGCGGCATTGATCACCGCTGTCCTGCGGTGGCTCGTTGGTTCATTCGAGGGAAATGCGGGCGGGGTCGCCGCCGCTCTGATGCTGGGTTTGGGCGGCGCGGGCCTGGCAGTACTGGGGCTGGGTACGTTGTTCGAGCGCATCGGGCTTGCGCTGGGTTCGGCGTTGGCACTGCTGCTGGGAAACCCACTGTCAGGTCTGGCCAGTGCGCCGAAAATGCTGCCTCGCGGTTGGGGCGTAGTCGGCCAATACCTTCCTCAGGGAGCTACGGCGACGCTGCTGCGCTCGGCCATATTCTTCGATGGGGCAGGAGCCGGCGCCGCGGTCATCGTCTTGATCGCGTGGGCTGTCGGAGGTGCGGCTCTCGTCGGGTTCGCGCTACTCCGGTCGGCGGCGCACCGTTCGTCAGGCGCCCGGCCGTTCGGTGGTCCTGTTGTCTGGCTGGGTGCCGGCGCGATCACCGTCGGCATCGGCGCTGCTCTGGCGCAGGGATCGGCGGTCGCGAGCGCCGACACCGGACACAGCGGGAGGAGCGACGCCGGTGCCGGAGGCAACGTCGGACCCACTTCACCCACCCGCCATGGCGATGCAGTCACGATCAAGGTGCCAAAGGCAATTCGGCCATCTGCCGGCGCGAATCGGACGACGCCCGCCGGCCCGGCGGGCAACCCACTCCGCCCTCATGACGTACTGGGCTGGGTCCGCCGCGAGTTGCGCTACACCCTGTTCAACAAACCACCGGTGATCGCGGCCGTTCAACACACAGAAGATCCGGTCACCGGTGTCGTCACGGGTGAACTTCTCGGCACCAAGGGATCTCGGGGCGCACTGACCTACACAGTCACACAGCCCGCCAATGCGGCGGTCCGCGTGAACCCAGACGGCACTTTCACCGTCACTCCCGACGTGACCACCGCCCACCTTGGCGGGTCGGTGAGCTTCACCGTCACCGCCGACAACGGCAGCACGTATCGGCTGCCCGGCGTGCTGGGCCGCATCCAGTCGGTAATCCACTACTACGCACAACGATTGGGCATCAGCGGCCACGACACGACGACCACACTGGTGATCGTAGATGTCGGTTCCATCAACAAGGCGCCGATTATCAGCGGCTATACGGACGCCACCCCCGCCATCGACGGCACCGTCACCGGCCAGATCGAGGCAACTGATCCCAACCAGGACAGCCTGCTATTCAGCGGGTCAACGACGAGCGCAGCCGGGGGAGCCGTCAGCGTCAACTCCGACGGTTCGTTCAGCTATACGCCTACCTTCCAGATACGACATGCGGCGGCCGCTGACAACGCCCCCGGCTCGGCAACCACTGACAGTTTCACGGTCACCGTCAGTGACGGCTACGGCGGTTCCGCCACCCGGACCATCACGGTGCCGGTGAGTGCCGCCAACGGAAACCCCAGCGGCGGCACGATCACCGACTTGGCGGTCGATGACGTCATCGGTGTCGTCTCCGGATCCGTCGTCGGGGTCACCGACCCGGATTCGGACCCGCTGAGCTACAGCTCGAATCCGACCACCGTCGGAGGAGGCGCCGTCGACGTCTACGGGGACGGGTCATTCACCTACAACCCGACGGCCGAACAGCGGCACCTCGCCGCGGCGTTGGGCGCCCCCTTCACGCTGACCCACGACAGCTTCACCATTTTGGTCTCCGATGGTCACGGCGGCAGCACCGCGATCACGATCGTCGTCCCGGTTCCGCCCGAGACGGATGAACCTCCGTCCGGGGTTGCGGCCGGCTGATGGCGGCGAATGCCGAGAACGGACACGCTCGCCGAATAAGGGACTAGAGTTCGCTCGCCGGTCGAGGAGTCTCGAAGACGGAAGGGCGGCTTGACGATGACGAGGTACCTACCCAGCGCTGTCGGGGTGCTGACTGCGCTCATCGCCATCGGTTCGACGGTGACGAGTCCGACCGCATCAGCCTTGCCCTCGTGTACACCCGATTCGCTTGGTGTGAGCACCAACGCGCCCGCGTCACCCGGCGATGCGACGCAGATCCACTTCGACGTGATCTTCACGAACATCTCACCTCAGCCGTGTGAGGTGCAGGGGTATCCGGACGTCGATCTCATCGGTCCCGATGATCCGATGTGGGGTCCGGACTATCAGCTGCCTCAACAAGCCGACACCGCAGTGCCTATCACGCTCCCACCGGGTGCCTCGGCTGGTAGCCGCTTGACGTTCCTGGCGGACCCCAACGGCTGGGTGCCGGACACTATCGCGGTGACTCTGCCGAATTCGCCTGGGCGGATGGAAGTTCCCTGGATCGCCGGCCGGGTACCCGTCGCCCGACAGGACGCGGCGAGTCACCCGGGGACGTACATCGGACCGCTGCGATTCATGACCGACTGATGGACAAGGGGGAGCTGGCGGCCGAGCTCAGCCATCCGGGTGCTCGACAACTGTTGTCGGGTGCGATGGCTCGCCTCGCCTACAACGGACACGACGGGTTTCCGCGCGTCATTCCCGTCGGGTTCCACTGGACCGGTGAACGGATCGTGGTGTCGACGGCACCGACCTCGCCGAAGGCCCGCGCGTTGGCGTCCCGGCCTCAGGTCGCCGTGACGATCGACGGCGGCTCGTCGCCGGAGGAAGCCAAGGCCCTGCTGGTGCGCGGCCTGGCCACCCTGGTAACAGTCGACGGCGTCGCCGAGGAGTACCTCACGTCGGCGCGGAACACCATGAGCGGCGCCGAACTCGCCGAGTTCGAACGCACCGTGAAATCCACCTACCCGCGGATGGTGCGCATCTCGATCGAACCGGTGTGGGCCCGGTTCTACGACTTCGGTGCAGGCCGACTGCCGAAGTTCCTGTCGGACCTGACCAACGACAGCTAAGCCGTGATGCTTTGGGGGTAGCTGAACACGTTGTCGGGGTCGTAGGTCGCCTTGATCAGACGTAGCCGCTCGACATTGGTGCCCCAGTAGGCGCGCTCCCAGTCCGGCATGCCGGCGTTGGGTACGTTGACATAGGCGCCATTGACGTAGGGCGCCAACGCTTCGGCGAGTGCCGCGACCCACGCGAGGACCGTCTCGGTCTCATCGTCCGAAGCGGGCGGGCCGCCCCGAACACCCCACCCTGCGCCCGGTTCGGCGTAATACAGCGCGCGGCGGTGCGCGAACGCCGACCCGCCCGAGGGCTCACTGTCGGGCAGCACGCCACCGAACGCATTGGTGAAGTAGTTGCACCCCGCTGGTGCGTTCGCCATGAACTCGGCAATGGTGCGCACCGCGTCGGACGGCAACGGCTCCGTCATGAACTGTGAGGCGAACTTCCAGTTCGCCGGTTCTTCTGTGATGGGGATCTGAAACCCGGCGTAGATCTCTGGCCAGCTCGCTTCCCGCACGACGATATCAGGGCTCCCGATCGACAGCATGGGCGAAAGAAGCTGCAGTGCTTCAGATTCCGTCCCGCCGGCGAGCAGGGCATGTAACCCGACCTTCTCGCCCTCGATCTCCAGCTGACTCGTCAGTCGACGGTCCACGTACGGCGCGGACTGCTGCCAGGACTCGAACACCGCCTCCAGATCGTCGAAGCCGGGCCACGTTGCGACGACGAAGATCGCTTGGGTCAGCCGGTGAATCCGGTATGTCAGCGACGTGACGATGCCGAAGTTCCCGTTGCCGGCACCCCGTAACGCCCACAACAGGTCGGGGTTGTTCTGTTCGTCGGCGACGATCACCTTGGCGCCGCCGTCGGCTGAGGCGACGACGATCTCGACCGCCAGCAGGTTGTCCGATGCCATTCCGTAGTTGCGGGTCAGCAGGCCGAAGCCGCCGCCGAGCGTCGCGCCGACCAGCCCGACGCTGCCTTCTGTTCCGGTAGGTGCCGCGAAACCCGCCGCGCCGAGTCCGGTCACCGCCTCCAGCTGGTTGAGTCCCGCACCGACTGTGGCAGTCAGGGTTTGCGCGTCGATTGCCACCGACTTCAATCCGCTGACGTCGATCACCACGCCGTCGTCCAGACCCGACCATCCTTCCAGGGCGTGGCCGCCGCTGCGCACTCGGACGGCGAGCCCCTCCTGGCGTGCCCAGGTCAGCGCGTTGACGACATCATCTGTGCTGCCGGCGAAGACGACGGCCTTGGGGCGGTGGGTGAAGAAGTGGTTCCAGCCTCGGCTGGCATCGGGGTAGTCGGCGTCATCGGGGTGCACCACTCGGCCGGTGAGTACAGCAGTCATGATCACTCCACCTCCGCGAACATGTTGGGGTCACCGGGCTCTTCCTCGAGCACCGAGCGATTGAACTTCCACATGTAGAGGAAGTACAGCCCGCCGGCGGCGGACACACCGAAGGCCAGAACGATGGGCGCCCAACCCGGGGACGTCGTGATCACCACGAAGAGCGAAATGATCACCCAGACAAGCGCTCCGATCGCCACAGGCCACTCCCAGCGGCCCAGGTCGAATCCGCCCGGCTTGCGATCGAGCTTGTGGCGTGTCGCCAGATATAAGATGATCGTGAACAGGTAGGGCAGGATCGTGACGATCGCGCCGGCCATGATCAGTTGCAGCAGTGCATCTCCCGGCATAACCGCCATCAGGATCACTCCTACACCCAACACCAGGAAAGTCGCGGGAATCGGTGTACGGGTGCGCGGATCGACTCTGCCCATCACCTTGTGAGCGGGAAAGCGTCCGTCGCGCGACATCGCGTAGATGTAACGAGCTCCCGACACCATGCTGACCAGGGCAGCCCCGAAGAACGCCAGGGCGATCGCAGCCAGCAGGGGCCGCTCGAAGCCCGGTCCGAAGCGCTGGTTCATGATCTCGGCAACCGGCGACTCGGTGTTGGAGACTTTGGCCATGTCGGTGATCGACACGGTCAGGATGATGACGAACACCATTCCCAATACCGACGCCGCGACGACCGAGCCGATGATCGCCCGCGGAACGGTGCGGGTCGGATTCTTGGCTTCCTCAGCCATATTCGATGCCGTCTCAAAACCGACCAGCGTCGACAAGCCCATGATCGATGCCGCCATCAATCCGCCGCCGATGACCCAGAAGTTCGGGTCAGCTTCGGTGATGCCGCGGGAGAACAGGTTCGCCGGCGCGGCGTTACCGCTGACGATTATCGCGATGGTCAGGGCGACACCGATGACAAGCAAGATGCCCAGTTCGACGCCAACCGACAGTGAGTTGACCCAACCGACGATGCGTGTCGCGGCGACGGCCAGAACGAACTGAATGATCAACAGCGCCACCGTCATCACTCGCGCGGTGGTCTCACTGGGCTCCATACCGAAGAGCGGCATGAGGCACTGGCTGGCTAGGGCGTTGTCGATGGTGACCGGACCGGCGACCGCGCTCAGAACGGCCAGCCAGCCGAAGGCCCACCCGAGCTTGGGGCTGGCCAGCCGCGACGCCCATGCGTAGGACGATCCGCTGAGTGGGATACGCGCGGCGAATTGCGCGTACACCAACGCCACCAGGATCTGTCCGATTGCGACGATGGGGAACAACCAGATGCCTACCGGTCCCGAATCCCGCAACACATCGTCATAGGTGGCGAAGATTCCTACCGCGACGGACAAGGACGCGAACGAAATGGCAAATACCTGAAAGCCATTCAGTGTTCGCTTGAGTTCCGGCTCATAGCCGCAGTCTTCGCAGAAGTTGTCGGCGGCTTCGTCGCCGGTGAGAACTTGTGTCACGTGCTTCACCTTGCTGTTCGGTGTAGAGGGGACTTTAAGCCGTGGAAAACAGTTACTTGCCGGTATGGGCCGTGCTCGTGTGAGCGGCGCCAGGGAGGTGACCGGCGCCCGCGCCGCTGTCGTCGCCGTGGATCGGGATCGGGTGATCCCGGGGGACGACCTCCTGGTCGCCGCGATCGTAGGACTGAAGTTGGTGGGTTCCGGACGCCGTTACCGTGGAGTCGGCCTGCGCCAGACCCGTCCCGATGCCGAGAGCAGCAGCGCTGATGCCGCCGAGGAGTGCGCCGTAGGCGGCCAACTTCGTGATGCCGGTGATCGTGTTCATGCTGTTCAACGTATGGCGCATGGCCATACTGACTCTTCGGCCGAACTATGTGTTCTGCGACCGCGGCGTATGGGTCAAATGATGTAGACCGGCCATGACCCGACATGAACCGGACACGGCCAGAGCATGACGGTTCGGCAAGCCGCTCGGCGATTCGCTGCTCTCGGCTGGCCGGCGCAGGATATGAATCAACAGTGAGCAACCACCACGTGAACCTGACCCCGCAGGAAGACTCGCTGATCGGTGAAAGCCAACCGGAAGCGCTGGCCCGCATGGACGTCAAGCAGCTCAAGGAATTGCAGAGCCGGCTCCGGCAAGCGCGGGAGAAGAACTTCAGTCTGTTGCGGCGACAGGGCGCGGCTCGAGTGGAGGCCGAGGGTGGCCGCGGCGCCGCGCAGCCGGCCAATGAGAAACGTTCGGAGAAGGTGGACGTCTTTGACGAGGCGCTGGTTCGGGTGACCGAGCGTCTCGACGCCGTCGCCGAGTAGCTGCTACCGGGCGGGGTCGCCCGGGCGCCCACCCCGCCCACGATTGAAAGCTGCACCGGCGCCGGCGATCGCTGCGCCTGCGCGACCGGCGCGCAGGCAATGGGCGGTCCTCATGCAGTGGCCCGTCCGATGGCCAACGGATGGACGACAGCCGGCATCCCGTGCCATACCGCGGCATCGGCCTTCACCGTGAACCCACAGGCCTGCATCAACTGCAGGGTCGGGCGGTTGCACACGCATCCGCCTGCGAAACCCCGCCATATCCTCAGCATCAGGTCCTGATACGCGGCAAGGAAACGCGAGCCCGAGCGGATGTGTTCGATGAACAACAGCTGTCCGCCCGGTCGTAGGACGCGGGCGATTTCCCGTAACGCAGCCGCCGGGTCGGGGACGGTGCATAAGACCAGCGTCGAGACGACGGTGTCGACCGAGCCATCGGTGAACGGCAGATGCAGGGCGGACGCGTCAGAGATCTGAGCGGCGCGCCCGACCCGTGCGAGCCGGCGGGCGAGTTTGCGGCGCATCGCCGCCTCGGGCTCGGTGAGCACAAGCTCGTCGACGCTGCCGGGGTAGTACGGGAGGTTGAGTCCCGTTCCGGCGCCGATCTCGATGACGCGTCCGCGCGCGTCGGCCACCAGCTCGCGCCGCCGGCGTCGCATGCCCGCCAGCTCGCCCAGCCAGACGAACGGGTCGTAGACCAGCGCCGTGACGCGCAGCCACATCGCATAGGCGGGCGTGGGCTGCTGATCGGCGCGGGAATTCTCGCGGGCGGTTTCAGTCATGTCGAGAAACTACGGCCGGGCCGAGCCGACACGCATCGCTCAACCCGGCCATCTTGGTTGGATGGCCCGTTCGGGTCACCCGCGGCCGACTGCCGCAGTCGAATGCGGGAAATGGGGTGAACCGGACAACACCCTGGCTCGTGTCGAAATCAGTCGACAGTTCCGGGTCGCCCAACGAGACAGGGGCACGCGCGCATCGTGGAACACGGTCTGATGGGACTTGCCTTCGGCGCCGGGTTGGTGGCTGTGCTCAACCCGTGTGGCTTTGCGATGCTGCCTGTCTACATGACGCTGGTCGTGCGCGGAGACGCCACCGGTCAGCTCACGGCGCTGCGCCGCGCCGGGGTGGCCACCAGCGAGATGGTGCTGGGCTTTATGACGGTATTCGGTGCTTTCGGCCTGCTCTCCGTCTCCGCGGCCGCGGCAGTGGAGCAGTACCTGCCGTATGTCACGGTGGCGATCGGCGTGGTCCTCGTCGCCTTGGGGATCTGGTCGCTTGCCGGCCGGCACCTTCCCGGCCTCAACCCGGTGACCCGAAGCAGCCGGTGGGCGCCGACGGCGCGCGGCGGCTCGATGTTCGGCTACGGCGTCGGATATGCGATCGCGTCGCTGTCCTGCACCATCGGACCGTTCCTGGCCGTTACCGCGGCCAGCTTCCGCAGCGGCTTGATCGTCGACGGGTTGCTGACCTATCTGGTGTACGCGGCGGGGATGTCGCTGATCGTCGGTGTCCTGGCCATCGCCGCGGCCTTCGCCAACCCGGTCGGCGTGTATCGAATGCGGCGAATCCTGCCGTATATCAACAGGTTCGGTGGCGCGATGGTACTGCTCGTGGGCGCGTACGTCGGCTACTACGGTGTCTACGAGATACGCATCTTCGCCGGCACCGCGGTGCCGGGCGACCCGGTGATCGCCGGTGCGGGACGCATTCAAAGCGGTCTTGCGGTGTGGGTGCACGGCCACGGCGGCTATCCCTGGCTCGCGGCTTTGGCGGTGCTGATGCTGAGCGCGTTCGCGGTGTCCTGGACACGGCGCCTGCGGCGCACCGCCAAGGTTCGCCGCGTACTGCGGCTGCATTCCGGAGACTTGAGCCCGTCTTCGTCGTAACTGACCGAATTCCGCGTGGATTCCTGCTGAACCAACCGGAAACGCCACTCGTGACTCAAACTAGAGGACACTGAGTGCGCGATCAGGGAAAGTTCATCACAAAACAAGGAGTGTCGATGTCGACACCAACGGTCGAGGCGAACGACGGTGTCGGGCTGCCCGAGATCACGCCCGGGGACGCTCGGCAACGGATCCTGGACGCGACGGTCGAGTGCTTCCGCGCCTACGGGTACGAGAAGTCGTCGATGCGCCTGATCGCCAATACGGCCAAGGTGTCCCAGACGCTGCTGCACTACCACTTCGAAACCAAGGAAAAGCTCTTCGACGCCGCCATCAACGATGTGGCGACGAAACTATTCGCCGCGGCTGAGACCCAACTGATGCCTGCCGACTCCGTCGGCGACGGACTGGCCGATGCGGCCGGCCTGTTGTACACCATGTTCATCGACAACCTCGACACGGTCACGTTCGTCGTCGAGTTCGGGGCGGCCGCCAATCACAACGAATTCCTGCGCACCGCCTACCTCGAATTCCGGGACACCCAACGGCGGCAGTTCGCCGGGCTGCTGCGATCCATCGCCGGGGACGCGGCGCCGGAGCATGTGATCGACGAATCGGTGCGACTCATGGAGGTTGTGCTGCTGGGGATGTCGATGCAGCGCCCCTTCGCGTCCGATCAGGAACGGTTACGCGGCGACTTCGACAGCTTTGTCGTCATGCTGATCACCCGGCTCTTCGAGGGCTTGGCCTCGGGATGACGTGATGACCACAGTCGACGGTCCGTCGTCGCCCGGCGACGCCCACCCGTACGCGCTGTGGGATGCGGCATATGTGCTCGGCTCTCTGTCGTCGGCGGAGCGGCGCGATTTCGAGACGCACCTGAGGGCCTGCCCGTCTTGTGTCGACGCCGTCGGCGACCTCGGCGGTATGCCGGCGCTCTTGGGGCAGATCGACCGTGGCTACGTCGACACCCTCGACGAGTGCGGCGGCCGGGCGGGGCTGCTGCCGCTGCGGGAAGACTTGCTGGCCAAGGTCAGTGCCCGACGGCGCCGGTCGCGGACGGCGACGTGGACGTGGTCCGCGGGCGCGGCGTTGGTCGCCGGCCTTACCGTCGTTGCCCTCCAGTCGAATCCGATCGTGGTGACGCCGGCACCGGCTCAGACCGCGGCGCTCACGATGACGCCGATGAGGCTGGTTCCTCTCACTGCGACTGTCACTCTCACCCGCCGGACGTGGGGTACTCGCATCGAGATGCAGTGCATCTATGAGGCGGGACCGATGGACGTCGACTACGACGGCGGCGAGGCGAGCCACACTCTGGCGATGGTGGCGGTCGGTCGCGACGGGAGCCACACCCCGCTGGCCACATGGACCGCGCGGATCGGGATGCCGGCAACGCCGGGTGGCAGCACATCGATGCGTCTCGACGAAATCGCCTCAGTCCAAATTGTTTCCGTCGACGCCGGCGCGGTGCTGCTCGAGCGCGATCTCTGACGCTATGCAGACCGAGGAGTCTGGACGTGGAGCTCCACGTGTGCGCACGGAGCTTCACCTTCAGGTGTGCCTGCGACCTCAGTCTGCCTTGGCGAACTGAGTTTCGAGGTCGTCGCGGGTGACCGGTGGTCCCGGGAGCGGTGCTTCGTCGGGTGATCGCAGACCTCGGACGAACAAGCTGAGATGGCGGCGGCCGATGGTGGGCCCCGCGGGACCATGGGGCAGAGGCTGGCCCGTCATGGCCGCACAGACGATGACGTCCGTGGCGTTGACGTCGGTGTGCACGGTCCCGGCCGCGCGGCCCGCGGCGAGGAATTGTTCAAGGGAAGCGTTGATTCGTCGACGGGCGGCGATGGCGGCCTCCGAAGTCAGTGGCGGCGCTCCGCGCAGGGGCAGCACGAGCTGGTGGCCGAGGTTCAAACTTTCGAGCAGGTAGGTCTCTACCGCGTCGGCGCCGGTCTGCCCGGACTCTTCGATCTGATCGAGGATGTCGATGAGCATGTCGTACGAGCGGTGCTCCAGGGCGTGCAGTAGCGCCGTGCGGTCCGGAAACCCACGGTAGAACGTGCCGACACCGACGCCAGCGGCTCTGGCGATGTCTGCGAGCGGAATGTTGAGTCCGTGACGGGCCATCGCGTCGGCCGCTGCACACAGAATCTTCTCTCGGTTTACGAGCGCGTCGCGCCGGACCGCGCGGCGACGCGGCTGCGGGGACGACTCACCGGTCATCTCTCGAGTGTCACACAGCACCCGGATCGGCTGGCGATGCGATGGTCGGCGTCCGCCGTAGCTCGAGCCGCTCCCAGTCGACGCAGCGGGCGACCCACCGTCGATGCCAGGGCGAATTTCCGCGAAAGCGATTGCAGCTCAATATATCTCTGCGTTCGGCGCGGCCGCACGCCAAGGATGGAACTTCCTCGGCGCCCCGCGAACCTTGGCTCGGCAGCGGACTTCGCATTGCCCGAACGCCGGTGGGGGCCTACCCTGGCGTTATGCGGAATATTTCGTCCGCTGTTGAGCGGAGAAGATTGTGGCGCTATCTGGTGTGGTCGCCGTCGTCGGAGCAACCGGGCAGCAGGGCGGCGCCACCGCGCGGGCTCTGCTGAGTGCCGGGGTGGCGGTGCGGGCGCTGGTCCGCGACCCGCAGAAACCGGCCGCTCAGGCGCTGGCAGCTGACGGAGCGGAACTGGCTATCGCTGATTTCGACGACCCGGCAAGTGTTCGCATGGCCTTCGATGGGGTTGAGCGTGCCTTTGCGATGACCACGATGACATCGGGCCGTGGCACGGAGGGTGAGATCAACGACGGCATCCTCATCGCGGATGTGGCCAAGTCTGCCGGCGTCGAGCATCTCGTATACAGCTCAGTGGGCGGCGCGGAGCGGCACACCGGGATCCCGCACTTCGAGAGCAAGCGCCGTGTCGAGGAGTACATCAAAAACCTTGGAATCCCAGCCACATACGTGCGTCCGACGTTCTTCTATGACAACTTGCTGAGCCAGTTGTCGAACTTCGAGGCGAGCGATATGGTCGTCCGCCTTCCGATGCCCGACGGTGTTCCGCTGCAAATGGTGGCCGTCAGCGACATTGGCGCCGTCGCCGCCGCTGTGCTCATCGACCCCTCTCGTGTCCCCACGGGTGCGGTCGAGATCGCCGGCGACGAGCTGACCGGCTCGCAGATCGCCGACGTCTTCGGACGCCGAGCGGCACAACCAGCTCGTTTCGAAGCTCTGCCGGCCGCCGCTGCCGGCGACGACGACCTGCGCGCAATGTTCACGTGGTTCTCCACACCGCCGTCCTACCAAGCAGATCGGGCGCTCACCGCGGAACTCGACCCGTCTTTGCAAACATTCGAACGATGGCTCGATCAGCGCTGGAACCCATGATCAGCCCGACCTGGCAGTTCGTCCAGGGTGGCGACTGGAAACCGCTCAAACACAGGACCTTTGGCCGTCCTATCACGAAAGGCGACGCGATATGAGCATGGCATACCTGGCTCAGCCCGAGCAGCAACAAAAACTGGAATGGCTCGATGGTGGCACGCTGGCGATCTTGCTGGACGGTAAGGCAACTGACGGCCAGTTGATGGTCGGACGCTTTGACGTCAGCGAGGGTGAGGCGCCGCCGTACCACAAGCACACCCGCGAAGACGAGGTGTTCATGTTGATTAAGGGAACGGCATTGGTTTGGGTTGACGACCAGGAGATGGAGCTATCCGAGGGTGGAATCGTGTTCTTGCCCAAGAATATTCCGCACGCCTACCGCGTCACGTCGAAGACGGCAGACTTGCTGATGATCAACACTCCCGCGGGAATCGAGGGCATGTTCCGGCACTCTGGGCGCGATCGGGCGACGCCTCGACCGGACGGCTTCGAGATCACGGCCTCGAAGATGGCAGAAGGGGCAAGGGAATTCGGTCAGATCATTCTTGGCCCCCCGCGTTGACATCCGGTCCGGGCACGGTGTCGCCCGGCGGGGTTGCACCGAATGTCGGCGCAGGCGCTGCCTACTTCCTGGTCGCAGAGAGTCGACCAAGAAACGACAGCACTGACGGTTCTCCACCGCACTAACCAATTCGCTGCGTAATCGCCGCGCTACCGCGATCGGTCAGTTAAGGTGTCGCGGTGACGGCAGGGCAGCGCAATACCGCGCGCGCGAAGAACAGGACGGTCAAACGAGCCCGGCGACCTTATCTGTGGCTGGGAGCCGGCGCCGTCGCGTTCGGTGTCGGGGCCGCGGTTGCCAGCGGATCTGCGGCCGCACATGCGGATAGTGCTGTCGGAGGAGCTGGTCCGCGCGCAGGGGCGGAAAGCCATTCCGGCCGTGCGCTGATCAACTCGCAGACGCTGCGTGGTGTCGCGCTCGTCGCCAAAACTGCTGTCCCCGAACGAGTGACCGGCGCCTCGGTCATCCCTGCCGAGGCTAAAGCACCGAAGTTCGCCAGCATCCCGTCGATCCGGGTGGCGGCCACGGTGACGGCGACAGCCGCTCAGCAGGCTCTGACCGAGGGTCTCAACGGCGTCGTCCAGACGCTGACCGGGCGGCCTCTGGTCGGCAACGGCGCCAACGGGGTCACCAATGCCCAAGGGGTGGGTACGGCAGGTGCCCCGGGCGGTTGGCTATGGGGTAACGGCGGCAACGGTGGCAACAGCACCGCGGCGGGCGCGTCCGGTGGCAACGGCGGCGCCGCCGGCTTGGTAGGGCTCGGCGGAGCCGGTGGAACGGGCGGCTGGGGTGCGGCGGGCGGCGTCGGCGGCTCTGGTGGGGTCTTGTACGGCAACGGCGGTGCCGGCGGTGCCGGCGGACCGACCGGTCCGGGCGGTGCGGGCGGCAACGCGGTGTTCGTGGGCGTTGGCGGAGCCGGCGGTCTGGGTGGCGAAGTCGCTCCTGGCGGAGCCGGCGGCCGGGGCGGCGTTCTGAGTGGCAGCGGCGGAGCTGGTGGCGCCGGTGGTGTGCTCGGAGCCGGCGGTCTGGGCGGCTCGGCCGGCCTGTTCGGTCATGAGGGTGCATCGGGTGCCGCCGGTGGAGCACCCACCGTCGCCCTAACCTATACATCGAGCAACAACTACACGACGGTCGGGCTCTCGATCGGTGGTGGCCCGGTCACCCAGGTCGAAGTCGACACCGGCTCAAGCCCTTTGATCATCCCTATTACTCAAGTCAACGCCGACAACATCGGCCAGCCCACCGGCAAGACCGGGATGATCGAGTACGGCGACTGGGGCAAGTTCTACTACAGCGTCTACAACACTTCCGTGGATTTCGGCAACGGAATGGTCACCGCGCCCACGGATATCGGCGTCGTCACCACGGTCGAGGAATCTACGGATGGCGGCATCACGTGGAAGGACATTCCCCAATCCGAATGGTCGGACCCGAAGTACGCGATCTCCGCGGACATGGGCGTCTGCTGGGGATCCTCCGATGGACTATCGAGTGTGGTTCACGCGTTGCCAACCGGTCTCAATCAGGGCCTGTTGATCAACGAGCCGTCGGGCGAGCTCACGTTCGGAGCGAATCCGTTGACCCCGGTCACCTCGGCGACCGGATGGTATGACACCACCCTGGCCGTGCAGATCAGCTACGCGGGCACCTCGAGTGCGATCCAGCAGATCGTCAGCAACGTGACCATCGACAGCGGTGGCCTCGGTGGGAACATTCCCCGGGACGTCCTTCCGTCCAGCCTTTCGGGCTATGACGTCGGTGACGACTTGCCGGTGGGCACAACGGTTTCGGTCTACACCAGCGACGGTCAGACATTGTTGTACACCATGACGATCACCGCCGCGGACTACAGCGCTGGCAACGTTCCCGACGTCTCGACAAAGAGTTACGGCATGAACACCGGCAGTTTTCCCTTTCTTCAGGGGCCGATCTATTTCGAGTACACGCCCGCCGACGTCGGTACAACAACATTCGATTATGCGCCTGGCGCGGTACTAAGTTCCTAGACGACAACAACTTTCGGGATGGTGCCCGGAGCGGCGCCCGAGGCCAGGCCGGCGAAGTAGGCGCCGGACCACATCCACAGTCCCGCTTGCAGCCGCAGTGAGCTGCGGCCGATGGCCGCATCGCCGTCGGCATAGGCGGTCATGCTGGACAACACCGCCGCCTTGCTGACCATCAGGTAGGCCGAACTCAACTGCACCAGTGCCGTATACGAGGCGGGGGAGAAGCCGGCTTGGGCCAATCCTTCCCAGACGAACCGCCCCGCGCTGGTTGCACCCTCGAGCACGCTGGTCCACATCGACATCTCCGACCAGCCGGGCGTGGCCGGGGCGTCGAGCTTGCCCAGCGCGCTGTCGTAACGGGTGGCGAGCTCCAGCGGGAACGCCGTCGAGTTGCACGCCAGGAAGCCGCTGCACGTCAACGTGTTCTGCATCGAGGGAACGCCCGCCGGCGGGTGCTCCAGCACCACCTGCAGATAGCCGCGGTTGTACCCGTACAGCGCCAGCAGCACCGGCACCGAGACGTGTGCGACCGCCGAGACGACCCAATCCGGCGCACTGGCCGCCGCACCCGTCAAGCCGGCCGACACGGCGTCGAACAACCGGATGCCGATCGCCGACGGGGACAAGTCGAGCGCCGGGAACGGCACCGTGGGCGCTGGGATCGCCAGAGTGCTGGTGGGGGTGGTATGTAGGTTGTCGCGCAACCAGATTCCGCCGAAGTAGCCCGATGCCGCCAAATTGCCCATCAGCAACCTCACCTGAGGTGCCGGAATGTTCTCCTCGGCCAGCGCGTCCAGACTCTTGACAGCCAGATCGCCGAAGAAGAACCGTGCGCTGTCGGCCGGATCGCCGCCGGCGGCAATGAAATTCGTGGCGAACGGCTTCATGAATCCGGCGGACACCGAGAATGACGCGCCACTGACGACCGGCATCGGCGGCAGTGCCACCGATACGTTGGGCGCTACAGTCGTTGTGGCGGTTATCTTTTCGATCGATCGGGGAGCTGAGCGCGCTGCCTGTCGTGCGGCCGGGCGGTGACTTTCACTGCGGGCCGCCGCGGGTTGGCCGGCCTGCCGCGCCGACTTGGCGGCGGGTGTCGTCACTGACTTCTGGGCAGCGGATCCGGCGTCGGGAGCGGCCGAGGCCACTCCGTGCCCGAGGAAGAGCCCAGCGCCGATCCCGAGCGCGAGCACACCGCCTGCGACATACCACGATGGCTGCACGCTGCAGAGACTATCAGTTCAGCAAATATTGATGTCGTCGTTCAGCCGTTCAGCTCGGCACCTGTCTCGGCCACCGTGTCTTCGTCGCAGAGACGCAGACCGTAGGCCAGTTCGGCGGCCTGTCCGGCGTCGGCCACCAGGTGCATCGGAATGCCCTCGTCGCGGAGCGTCTGCGCGTGGTCGCGCAATGACACGTTGCGCTCGTCGTCGTCGGCGCCGACCTGCCGGATGATGGCCGCGAGCACCCGTCCGGGAAATTCGCGCGCCACTTCCTCGTAGATCAGTGGGTCGCGCTGACCGCTGTCGCCGATCACGACGAAATGCATCCGCGGGTAGGCCGCGAACAGTCGGCGGACAGCGGCTCGTTTGTGCTCGGCGCCGCTGCGTCGCAGGTAGCGCTCGGTCGGGCCCCAATCGGTGAGGAACATCGGGCCCGGCGGAAAAGCGCGCAATTCGACGAACTGCTCCAGCATCGAATAGAACGACCAGCTGCCCGTAGAGACGTAGAAGAAGGTGGGTTCCGCTCGACGGTTCCCGGTGCGGCTCTCGACGCCGCGGGCCAGACCGCGGTAGAACGGCGCCATCCCGGGAATCGCGCTGCGTTGTTCTACAGCGTGCAGCAAGGTCCTGGCGACCATCGCCACACCCTCGGTCAGGCCGGTGAGAAGAATGGTGTCGTCGATGTCGGAGATCACCAGATAGGGCGCGGCCAGCGACGGTTTCATCACCCAGCCGGTGCCGACGGCCGGTTCGTCGTCGCCCATCGCCTCGGCGACCGCCTCCGCCGTGTGCCAGCCGACCCGCAACTTGGGCACCGGCAGTGAGAAGTTGGCGAAGCCGTGGCTGTCGGTGACCTCGATGGCCCGATGCTCGCCGACGCGCAGCTCGACCTCGGCACCGACGATGGACAACGTTGCGTGGCGTCGCACATTGCTCTGCGCGACGTCCCAGTACGGGATCCGGCTGTCGCCGGGCAACTCCGGTGTCTCCATCACCCGGACCCGGACCTTGGCGATGTCGTCGGCCACGTACCCGCGATAGACCACCACATGGACACCGCGGAAGGCGCCCAACTGCACCTTGAGGTCACGACGTCGTTCGGTGAGCTTGCTCTCCAGCCCGGCCACGACGGCGGTCAGATCCGATGTGATCCGGCGGGGCAGACGAGGCATGCGAACAGCATGGCAGCCCGACGTCCTCCGATTGGTGGACACCGGATTCATCCGCTGCATCGGCCGATCGACCTATGCCGTCGATGCTCACGAACAAGCAGAGTTACAGGCAACGACGACAACACCGAACTGGGAGGTCAGCCATGAAGGCTCGAATCACGCGTTGGCTGGAGCGGGTAGGAAACAGCCTCGGTGGCGCGGATGCGCTGACTCCGATCGATCCCTATTACGGCGCGACGTGGACCGGTCGAGTGCCCGCCATGGTGGAAGGGCGCGCCATGAACGCCGGCCGGCTGCCGATGATCGCGGCCGCGCACCTCCCGGTGTTCTGAGCCGGCGGTCTGGGACACTGTCGCGCATGGACTCGCTCGTCTCGAACGTATCCGACACCGCCCGCTGGGTGACTGCGCACCGGGCGAAGGAATCGGCGCGGCCCGACGCTCTGTTTCGCGATCCTCTGGCCGAAAGGCTGGCGGGGCAACAGGGTCATGCCATCATTGCCGCCGCGCCGCGCAGCATTCGCGACGGCTGGTGGCTGGTGGCCCGCACCAAGATCATCGACGACCTCATTGCGCAGGCCATTGAGCAAGGCTGCGACCGGGTGCTCAACCTGGCGGCCGGTCTCGATACCCGGCCTTACCGGCTGGACCTGCCGGCTGGGCTGAAATGGGTCGAAGCCGACCTTCCGGCCCTGGTTGCCGAGAAAGAGCAACTGCTGGCCGATCAGACCCCGCGCTGCCGGCTGTCGCGCCACGCCGTCGACCTGGCCGATTCGCGTGCCCGGAATGCCTTCCTCGACGAGGCACTCGCCGGGGCGACGAAAGCCTTCGTGCTCACCGAAGGTTTGCTGATGTATCTGGAAGAAGCCGATGTCATCGGGCTGTCCGCGGCATTTCAGCGCTCCGAGATTGCTTGGTGGACATTCGATTTCGGATCCGGCGGGATCAAGACGACGATGAACGACAAGACCGACGGTATGATGCGCAACGCGCCGATCAAGTTCGCCCCACCCAACGGTCTGGCGTTCTTCGAAAATCTCGGCTGGTCAGTCGCCTCCGCGGAATCACTGTTGACGGCGGCCCGTCGGTTGCGGCGGTTGCCGCTGCTGCTTCGGCTCGCGGCCCGCCTACCACAGCCCGATCCGCGCAACCCGGGCGACAAGATGTGGAGCGCGGCAGTGTGTGTCACCCCGGGCGCGCGCTCAGGCCAATAACGAATCGATCGCCGAGCGCGGAACCAGCACCTGGGTGGCGCCCGCCGCCTCGGGCAGCAGCTGGCCCTGGCTGAAGAAGAAGATCACGCCGTCATTGGTGATCGCGAATTCCTGGTAACTCGCGGGGTCCATCCCCGTGACCGGATCGACCGAGATCGGCTGGCCGGCCTGTTTCTGCAACTCGCTGACGACGATCGGATACACCACTGTCAGTGGGTCGGCGTCCGGGCGCCACAGCGTGGCGTAGGTGATCGGCGTGCGGGAGGTCTGATCCCAGTTGAACGCTTTGAACGAGGTGTCGGGGTGTGCGCCGCCGATGTTCTCGTAGTTCTGCAGGACCAGGGACTCGCTACCTCGCGGCGGCAGCGTCGAGCTGTACGGGGTTGCGGTGATGTCGAGCTCGAACGGCACGTCACCGGGATTGGACGCCTTGGCCACGTTGAGGAAGCCGTCGCGTGTCCGGCTGATGTAGTCAGCGACGGACTTGAGGTCCGGGTAGCGGCTGGGGAAGCTGATCTTTACCTGGTAGGCCGGGTTGGATTGTTGGATATCGCACGTCTGCCCGTTGTCGACGCCCTTGAGATCGCCGCAGTAGTTCTTGGGTGCGGCTGCAGCGACGCCGGGGGCGCCCGCGATCGCGGCGGCGGCGATCAGCGTCGTCAATGTCGCCCTGCGCATGTTCAATCCTTCCCTCGTGCAGAGTTGTCCAATGTAAGCATCGATTCAGGGGCTAGGACATGCCGAGCAGTGACTCGATCCCGGCGCGGGCGAAATACAGTACGAAACCGGCCGCGACGACCCAGAGCAGCGGGCTGATCTCCCGGGCCTTGCCTGCGGCGGAACGCACCACCACCCACGTGACGAACCCGACGCCGATGCCGTTGGCGATCGAATAGCTGAACGGCATCACCGCGACCGTGAGGACGACTGGTAGCGCCATCGAGAATTCCGAGACGTCGACATGACGCAGCTGGGAGAACATCATCGTCCCGACGATCACCAGCGCGGCCGCGGCGACTTCGGTCGGAACGATCTGCGCGAGCGGCCCGACGAACATAGCGGCCAGGAACAGCGCGCCGGTGACGAGGTTGGCCAGACCGGTCTTGGCGCCCTCCTCGATACCGGCGCCGGATTCGATGAAGACGGTGTTCGACGAGGCCGATGTCGCACCGCCGACGATGGCGCCCGCGCCTTCCACGACGAGCGCCGACCGCAGGTGGGGGAAGTTCCCGCGGTCGTCGGCCAGCCCGGCTTCGCGGGACAGTCCGGTGAAGGTGCCCATCGCGTCGAAGAAGTTGGCGAACACCAGCGTGAAGACCAGCATCGTGGCGGCCAGGACGCCGATCCGCCCGAAACTGTCGAAACTGAAGGCGCCCACCAGAGATAGATCGGGAAGCGCGAACGGCGATCCCGATAGGCTGGGGACCGACAGCGTCCAGCCACCGTGGTTCTCGGTCGCCGGACCCAGGTGCCAGATCGCTTCGATGACGACCGCGACGACGGTGCCGGCGACCAGACCCAGCAGTATCCCGCCCCGGACGTTGCGAACGACGAGAATGCCGGTGAGCAGCAGTGTGAACACGAACACAACCGTGGGCACGGTGCTTATCGATCCGTGTCCACCGCCGCCCAAACCAACTGGGGGAGAAGGCATTCCGGTCGAAGAGATGAAACCCGCGTCGACCAGGCCGATGAACATGATGAATAGGCCGATGCCTGCGGTGATCGCCAGCTTGAGTTGCATGGGAACCGCGTCGAACACCAGCCTGCGGAGTCCGGTGACGGCCAGTGCGACGATGATGAGGCCGTTGATGACCACCAGGCCCATCGCCTCGGGCCAGCTGACCGTGCCGACCACGGTGGTCGCCAGGAACGAGTTGATGCCCAGCCCCGCGGCGAACGCGAACGGAAGCCGGGCGAACACGCCGAACAGGATGGTCATCACGCCGGCGGCCAGGGATGTGGTGGCCGACACCTGGGCGAAGCCCAGTTTGTGTCCGGTCACGTCGGCGGCCCCGGACAGGATGATCGGATTCAATACGACGATGTAGGCCATCGCGATGAACGTGACCAGGCCACCACGAACCTCGGCGCCGATGGTCGACCCGCGGGCCGTGATCTCGAAGAAGCGGTCGAGACGATTCACGATTGGAACCCTAAGCGACGACGTAGGTCAGGCCGGTGCAGCGGTCACGGGGATGGTGACTGTGCCTTGGCAGGCACCGCTTTCAATGGTGGTCTGGAATGTGCCCGCCAGCGATCCGTCGGATTGCGGGGTGTAGTTGGTCACCGAATGCGCGGGGTCGTAGGTGATCGTGCCGTCCGGCAGCGTGCAGTCCCATCGCCAGCTGTTCGACCGCGACCATTGCGAGCCCGTCCACACGAAGCTGGTCGATTGCGCGGCGTTGTCCTTGGGCGTCGGGCCGTCGAGGACCGAGGCGGTGCAGATGTCGGCCGCACAGTCCGTGGTGATCTTGAACGAGGCGGTGTAGGGCGTTTCCTGTTGTGTCGCCGCGACGGAGGTGCCCGACTTCTGATCGGTGTGGAAGGTGATTTTGTACCAACCACCCCAGAACGCCTCGTCGGCGTGCACGACGGGCGCGGCGATCAGCACAAGAGCGGCGCTCGACGCCACACCAAAAACCTTGAAGCTAGCCAAAATAACTCTCGCCACCGGTGGGATAGCCGCCACCGTTCGTGGCGATGTGAACGTGAGTGTAGTGGTTGGCGTCGTTACCGCCGAGATCCGGCATTAGGGATGGCTTGCCGCCGTGGTCGTACATGATGCGGCGCCAGATCACGTGATTCAACGACAGCCGGTCTGCGTTGGCCAGGGCGAATGCCGCGATCCGGTCGCCGAGTTCCTTGCCCTCCGGCGTCTGCCAGTTCGGGATCATCACGTCGATGGCCAAGCCCATCGGATGCCACTTCAAGGAGTCGGGCCGTACGCCGCCGATGTTGTGGATCTGCGGGAAGTACGCGCTGATGAGACGTTCGGCCAGGACCGTTTTGAGTTGCAGACCCTGTTCGACACCTACGCCTGCGGGTAACGCGCGCAGGGGGGTGCGGTTGACCGCACTCCTGCTGGCCACCAATTCGGCCTGGGTCATGACGACGTAGTGCGCACTGATCGGCGTGGCGGCCAGATTCATCGGCGCCGCGGCGACCAGTTCGGCACAGCACTCGACGGTGCCCGCGGTCATCCTGGCGGGGCCGGAACCGGTGCTGCCGGACAGCACGGCGGCCAACGGGAGAGCGGCCAGCGCGACCACGGCGACTGACCATCGGCGCCGGGGCCTGGCTAACCGGTGCTTTCCCACGGACGGCACTTTACCTGGACAGTTCCGGCGCACATACACCGTTCGCTATCTTCTGGGCTGGCCGTCTGGGCCGCTGTGAGACTCCGGGATGTTGCTATCGAGGCCGTATGGCGATCAGCGTGGAACGCACCGAGTCAGCGGTAAGTAGCCCCTGACGTGCGTGTTCATCTTTTGTTCACCGAACCGAATCCGGACCGATACTATCGCCCTTACGGTTCGCTCGATCCGCGTCAGATTGTGGCGTTTACTTCTTGAACCGGCCTGCGAATCCGCGCAGCGGCAGGTCCGCGCTCGTGATCAACCCGGGTGCGGCGGCCACCACTGCGGGAATGGCGTTCAGCGCCGGCAACCCCGTGACGGTCATACCGATGGATGCGAACGACGCCACGTCGGACAGGTCCACGCCCGGCTTCGGAAAGATCATGTGCTTGTTGTAGACGTACGGGTCGCCGGCGATCTGGGTGATGTAGCAGCCCTTGATATCCCAACTCGGATCGGTGTGCGGGGTCATCTGCCACTCGAGGTGCGTCTCCACCCGCGCCACGCCGTCGACCATGCCCTGGTACTTGAGGTAGTTGCCGCCGAGTGAGCCCTTGGGCAACTGGTACCAGCCGAGGTCCACGTCCTCGGTGCAGGCGCCCAGTTCGTAGGTGAACTTCACCTCGTCGAGTTCGAGGTCGAAGCAGTCGGCCATCATCAGCACGCTGTCGGCGAAGACGCGGGTGTACTTCTCGAGCATGCCGGGCAGCGCCGGATCGTCGACGGGCAGGCCGTAGCCGACTTCTTTCCAGGTGTCGGCCGAGTGGTGGCAGGACACATCGACGGATTCGATGGTGGTGATGTTCTCGATCTCGGCGACGTCCGACGAGCAGACCACGCCGAGGATCTGGTTGACGCCGGGATTCATCCCGGTGCCGTAGAACGTGGAACCGCCTCTCTCGCAAGCCTCTTGGAGAAGCTCGGACACCTTCTTGCCCGACGGGTGCGGATGATTGGTATCGCGGTGCCAGCCGGTGATCCAGTCGGCGGTGGTCACGATGTTGATGCCCGCTTCGAGCACCTTGATGTAGAGGTCCTCGTCGGGAAACACGCCATGGAAGGTCAGCACATCGGGCTTGGCGGCGATGATCTCGTCGATGGAGCCTGTTGCGGTGACACCGTTCGGTGCGATGCCGGCGATCTCGCCGGCGTCGCGCCCGATCTTCTCCGGCGAGTAGCAGTGCAGGCCGATCAGCTCCAGGCCGCGGTGCTCACCGATCCGCTTGATCATCTCGGTGCCGACATTTCCGGTCGCCACCTGGAACACCCGGATCGGGCTATTGGCTGACATGGGCTGGTTCTCCTTGGTGGTCGGATACATAGAACTGGTTGGCCCACTTGCGGATTGCGGTGAATCCGTCGAATTCGGTGGTCGCGAGCGCCGGCCGGTGGGTGTAGCGCTGGTGCTGCCAGATTTGGATGTCGGCGGCGAACTGGTCGATCACGTCGTGGGCGAACGCCTTCGCCTTTGCTTCGGCTTTTTGGCTGTCATCACCGGGCTTTCGGCCGATGTAGACCATGAACCGGACATCGGAGGTGTTCTCATCGACCGGGGTGACCGCGGAGATGGTCCGGTTGTCCACCATGCCCCAACTCTTGGTGACGGCGACGCCGAGTCCGCCGTTGATGGCCTCGACGCCACTGTTGATGTCGTCGATGATCTGGCCTTCATCGCCCTCGAACGTGATCGTGAAATCCACGTAGGACACCGGCTCGTCGAAATCGTGCCGGGTGAACAGCGGCACGATGGGCGTCTGGTGCACGAACTTGAAATGCGCGAAGTCGACGCCATTTTCGAGGACGTACTGCGGATGCAGCTCGAGCTGTGGGCGGTACAGCCGGGCCTGCGGGTAGTAGTCGGCGGACGTCTTGTCGTCACCGAAGTCGGCGAAGATGTCCGGAGCGTCGAAGTAGGGCTCGCGACCGGCGACGTCATGCCAGATGTACACCGATGAATTTCGCTCTACGACCGGATAGGTGGGGATCCGGCGACCGCGATTTGGCCTGTCCTGGTAGGGAATACAGACGTTGCGACCCTCATGATTCCACTGCCAGCCGTGAAAGGGGCACTGGATTACCTCGCCGACCACCTGGCCGCCATACCCGAGGTGGGCGCCGAGGTGTTCGCAGTAGGCGTCCATCACCGTCAGTGCGCCCGACTGGGCGCGCCAGGCCACCATGTCGGTGTCGAAGTACTTCATGCGGTGGACGTCACCCACCGCGATCTCGTCGGACCACGCCACCTGGAACCAGCCGGTGGGCTTCATCGACAGGGACGGTTTCGCCACGCTGGCGAGTCTAGAAACGGATCATAGAAGTGTCAACGAATCTGGGTTAGGCTTTCGATGTGGCCGAAGCGGACAGTGCGCGACGACGGCCGAACCGGCGGGGTTCGGCCACCCGCGAGAGCCTGCTCGAAGCCGCGTTGACCGCGCTCGCCTCCGGTCAGCCCGGTGCGGTGTCGGCCAATCGGATCGCGAAGGACGCCGGCGCCACCTGGGGCACCGTGCAATACCAATTCGGTGACACCGACGGCTTTTGGGCGGCGGTACTGCGTTACACGGCCGAGCGGCGGGCCAACATCTTCACTTCACCGGATACCTCGGCAAGCCTGCGTGACCGGGTGGCCGGCATCATCGACACGCTCTATGACGGGTTGACCAATCGCGACTCGCGCGCGATCGAGAACCTGCGGGCCGCTCTGCCGCGGGAGCATGCCGACCTCGAGAGGCTCTATCCGCAAACCGCTGCCGAACTGTTCTCCTGGGGGCAGGGCTGGCAGGAGACCTGTCAGAAGGCGTTCGCAGACCTGCACGTCGACCCGCAGCGCATCCGGGAGATGGCCTGGCTGATTCCCGGTGCGATGCGCGGGATCGCCTCCGAGAAGCAGCTCGGCAGCTACGGCGATCTCGACGCGGCCCGTCGCGGGCTCACCAACGCGATCGTCGCCTACTTGAAGTAGGTTTCCGCGCCGAGATCGACGAAATGTCGCGCGCTACTCGCTCTTCCGCGGCGAAATGTCGGTTTGGGCGAAAGAGGTCAATCCTCCTTGGCGATAAGCCGTTTCAGCGCCACACGGTCGGGCTCCAGCAGCTCGGCGATGCGCTCCTGATTGACGTCGGCGACGATGATCTCGCCGACATCCTTGTGTACATCGCTGAAGATGCCGTGCGCCTTCATCTTGTCGGCTTGATAGATGTTGTCCTCGGTCGGCGTCACGTAGTAGACGGCGTCTGCCTTGAACCGGTGCACCATCCACAGATGTATCAGCGTCATCAGGCGCTTCTGCCGCAGCTTCTCGGCGAAGGTGTTCTGGTCGCGCACCGTCAGGATGCTCCGGCCGTGCCGGTCCTTGATCGGATCGACGAGCACGTTGGCCAGCAGCTCCTGCTCGCCGCCCTTTTCCCGCTCGCCGTAGATACCGAGCTCGAGCACCTCGCCGCCGGCACGCCGCGGACGCAACGTCACCCGCAGCTTCTCGCCGAGTTCGTAGTGCTCGCTCCACAGTGCCAACCAGTCTTCGAGCAGCTTCTTCGGCACTTCGGTCTGCACAAGGTGCTGGTGCTGCGTGGAGCCCTTGCCCATCGACTTGGTGGTGGCGGTGCGGCCCGAGGACGCCGCCAGCGCGGCATCGCTGCGCGGACCGCCGACCAGCGTTTGCGGTGTGCGGTAAGGCGATTCGACTAGGCGCATCTTGCGCTGCAGACGCGCCAGCGCCAGCATGCCGTCCTGGCGCAGGGCCGTGGCGAATTCCTCGGCGGCGACACCGTCGATCTGGTGGCCGCCGTAGGTCATGAAGTTGAAGACGAAGCCCATCTTGCCGAGCTCTTCGGGGAAGGCCCGCATCTCCTCGTCGGTCATCCCGGTGGTGTCCCAGTTGAACGAGGGGGAGAGGTTGTAGGCCAGCATCTTGTCCGGATACACCGCATGGACGGCTTCGGCGAACTCTCGGGCGTCGGCCAGATCGGCAGTCTTGGTCTCCATCCACAGCAGATCCGCAAACGGAGCTGCGGCAAGGGATTTCGCGATCGCATAGGGAATGCCGCCACGCACCTGGTAGTAGCCTTCGGGGGTCTTGGCTCGCTCGGGATCCCATGCCGCGTCGACGCCGAGTTCACGCGCCTTCTCCCGGGCCGCGTGCAGCGACGCGGTCTTGGCGAACTCGCGCCAGTCCGCGGCGCTCATCTCGTGTGGCTCGCCTTCGCTCTCCCGGAATGCGAGAAGCTCGGCCACCGCGTCGCCATAGGTGTCCAGCGAGGCGTCGTCCTGCCAGGCGTCGACGAATCTCGACTCGACCTTGTCGAACAGGGCGTCCAGGGAATGCTGTTTACCGTCGCGCCACGCGGCGGCCTGTTCGGTGATGAGGTCGGCGATGCCCTGCCGCTGCAGCCAGGCGTCGGCCACCGCGTATTCGCCTTCGGGCAGCGCGTACAGCAGATGACCGTTGAGCTCGGTGACACCCGACTCGTAGAACCGGCGCACCATGGCCAGGAAGCACGACTTGTACGGCGGCACCTTGAGATTGGTCGCGCCGAGCAGGAACGGCTGGTCCCGCTCATCGCCGCGGCTGTCGATGAGGTTCGCCGCCTCGGCATCGGTTCGGGCGACGATGATGCCCGGCACACCCATGATGTCGAGCTGGAAGCGGGCGGTGTTCAGCCGCTTGAGCTGTTCATCGGACGGCACCAGCACCTTGCCGCCCTGGTGGCCGCACTTCTTGGTGCCGGGGCGCTGATCCTCGATGTGATAGCCCGCGACGCCGGCCTCGACGAAGCGGCGAATCAGGTTGCGCACGTGCGGGTCTCCGCCGTGGCCGGTGTCTGCGTCGGCGATGATGAACGGGCGGTAGTCGACGGCCGGCGTGGCCGCACGCTGCTCGGGCGTCATCTGCAGGCGCAGGTACTGCTGGTTACGGTCGGCGGTCAGCAGCGCGCGCACCAGGCCCGCTGCCTCCTCGGGCACCTGGCTCAGCGGGTAGCTCGCCAGGTCCGGGCCCGGGTCCTCGGTGGTCGAACCCTTGGCCGAGGTCGCCCAGCCCCCGAGGTAGATGCCTTCGATACCCATCCGCTTCATGGTCACCGCCTGGCCCGGCGAGTACGGCCCGAAGGTGGTGATGCTCTTCTTGGCCGCGAAGAGCTCTCGCAGCCTCTTGTAGAAGGCGGCCGACGCCTCGCGGGCGACGGTGTAGTCGACGGGGATCGTGCCGCGCTGTTCGACGACCTGGGCTGCGGTGTAGAGGCGGGTGATCCCCTCGAATCGCGGACTGTCGATGTACTGCTGGGTCTCGCTGACCGCGCGCTGATGGGGCGACTGGGTTGCTGAGTCCGCTTCGATGATGGACATGAGTCTCACGCTCCTCGCTGAGCTGTTCCCGCGCCGGCGACACCCCCGGGCGGCACAGTCGATTATCCCGACTCCACCGCTTACCGGAGCGGCTTTGGGGCCAGTTCGGGATACCGTCAGCATCCGGTCGGCGGGCGGCATTCGCCCAGCATTGGCACCGCAGTTCCTCAGCAAATATTGCAAAGACAAATTGCCGCCCATATCGGCGGCCGTTGACCGTGCACATGAGTGCATTCGGAATTGGTTGGGCACCTGCATATTCCACCGCGCCAGTGCATTCCCGAATATATTGACGATGCCGCAATCCAAATTACCGAATTAACGGCATGGCGAATTGCGCGGATGACGACCATTCGAATCTCAAATCAGGTACATTCCTGTGGTCCACGTCACTGGCTACGGCCGGTAGGGGCGCTCGTTCGCTTGGGTCGGGGTTGAGGAGGGGCTGCGGTGAACTGGCGCGACCGTCCGCCGCTCAAGGCCGCCGGCTTGATATTTCTTGCCGTGATCGTCCTCGTCCTGTCGTTGGTCTATCTGCAATTTCGCGGCGACCTGTCGCCGCGGGCAACGTTGACGATGGTGTCCGATCGCGGCGGCCTGGTGATGGACACGGGTTCGAAGGTCACCTTCAACGGAGTGGTGATCGGTCGGGTCATCAACGTCACCTCCGGCGAGCGCGACGGAAAGAACATCGCGCGGCTGAGGCTCGACGTCGAGCCCCGCTATTTGGCCTTCATCCCCGCCAACGTGCACGCCGATATCAAGGCCACCACGGTATTCGGCAACAAATATGTCGCGCTGTCGACACCGAAGAATCCGGTGTCGGCCCGTCTGGCGACGTCTGACGTCATCGACGCCTCCAGCGTCACCACGGAGTTCAACACACTTTTCGAGACGGTCACGTCGATCTCCGAGAAGGTTGATCCGGTCAAGCTGAACCTCACGCTGTCGGCGACGGCGGAAGCGTTGAACGGGCTGGGCACCAAGTTCGGCCAGTCGATCGTCAACGGGAACTCGGTGCTCGACGATATCAACCCGCAGATGCCGCAGCTCCGCCGCGACATCCAGCGACTGGGCGATCTGGCCGACGTCTACACCAAAGCCAGCCCCAACCTGTGGGATGCGCTGGACCATGCGGTGGTGACCGCGAACTCGCTCAACGGCCAGCAGCACGACATCGATGCGGCACTGCTCGCCTCCATCGGGTTCGGCAATACCGGCGCCGATGTGTTCGAGCGCAGCAAGCCGTACTTCATCCGGGGGATGGCGGATCTGGTGCCCAGCTCCCAGCTTCTCGACACCTACAGCCCGGAACTGTTCTGCGGCATTCGCAACATCGCACTGGCGGCGCCGAGTGCACTGGATGCCTTCGGCGGCAACGGATATTCGCTCAGCACGATGACCGAGATCCTCGGCGCCCCGAATCCCTACGTGTACCCGGACAACCTGCCAAGGACCAACGGCAGGGGTGGCCCCGGCGGCGCGCCGGGGTGTTGGCAGACGATCGACCGCAATTTCTGGCCGGCTCCCTATCTGGTGATGGATGACGGGGCCTCGATCGCGCCGTACAACCACTTCGAACTCGGCCAGCCCTTGCTCACCGAGTACGTGTGGGGGCGTCAGGTCGGAGAGAACACCATCAACCCCTGAGGCGCTTGCCGGAATCGGCGCGTGCACTCGGGGACTGCGGTTAACCTGAGCCGATGCGGGTCCGTCTGGAGAGCTCACGGTGCGTGGGCCATGCGCTGTGCTATGCCGTTGATCCCGAACTGTTCCCGGTCGATGAGATGGGCTACTCGACACTCGACGAGCATGACGTCGCACCGGGAGACGAGCAGCGCACCCGAGACGGTGTCGAGGCCTGCCTGGAACAGGCGCTGGTGCTCGACGAGGGTGATTGATTGGCCGGCCAGGAGGCGTCCGGTGACCCCGCGCTGCGCCGGACCCTCTCCGTCTGGTCGGCGGTGGGTGTGTCGGTTGCACTCATGGCGCCGTCGATGGCCGTCAACATCAATCCGCAGGGAACGGCCGCCGCGGTCGGTCGTGCAGTCCCGCTGGCATTCCTGTTGGCGACAGTCGGCGTTCTACTGATCGCCCACACGTTCGTCCGGCTCGCGCAACGGTTCAGCCACGCCGGCAGTGTGTATGCGTTCGTCGGTGTCACCCTCGGACCGCGGGCCGGCAGTGTGGCGGGCTGGCTCAACGCGGGAACCTATGTCTTTTTCGGCGCGGTGACTGCGACGGCAGCGGGGATCTTCCTGACCGACCTGGCTCGAAAAGTTGCTTCCCCCAACGAATTACCGGATTGGGTTGCGTTCGTGTCCGGCTGGTTGGTGCTCGCCGCGGTGTGGTGGCTCGCCGCCAGGGAGATCAAGGGTGGCGCCACCGTCCTGCTGGTCACCGAAGGCCTTACGGTGATGCTGATCCTGGTGGTGGCGGCGATCACGCTGGGCAAGGTGATCGCCGGCCACACTCCCGGCGGTCAGCATCTGGATATGTCGGTGTTCTCCGTCGCCCCCGGTACCTCGGTCTCCACGGTGTTCTTGGGCATCGTCTTCGGTTTCCTGTCTTTCGCCGGCTTCGAGGCAGCGGCGACTCTCGGTGAGGAGACCGAGGCGCCGCGGCGCAACATTCCCCGGGCCATCCTCGGTACCGCGCTGTTCGGCGGGATGTTCTTCGTGACTGTCACGGCGATTGAGATGATGGCGTTCGGCACGGACTCGGCCGGAGTCGCGGCCTTTGCCAAGTCCGACGCTCTCATGGGTGATATCGCCGAGCAGTACGTCGCGCCGTGGCTGTCCTATGTCATCGTCGTCGGCGCGACGTTCAGCGCGGCGGCCTGCTGCCTGGCCAGCGTGGTGGGTGCGAGCCGGCTGCTCTTCGCGCTCAGCAGGGACGGCATCGGCCCGGCCGCGCTGGCAGCGGTGCATCCCCGACGCAACATTCCGCATGTCGCGGCGGCGGCAGCTGTGGCGGCGGTGTTCGCGATCCAGGCCATCGGCTGGGTTGCGTTGCGGGCGCGTCCATTCGACGTGTTCAGCATCGCTGCCACAGCGGGCACGCTCATCTTGCTGGTGGCCTACGCACTGGCCACGTTGGGAGCTGTCCGGCTGCTATTCCTCGCCCGCGACACCCAGATTCGCAAGTCGGAGGTGATCCTGCCGTTGCTCGGTCTGGCCCTACTGGGGTATACCCTGTATCGCAATGTGATCCCGTGGCCGCACGGCAGTGCGGTGTGGGGACCGTGCCTGGCTGTCGCCGTCCTGGTGCTGGTCGTGGCCGGCGTGCTCGCCCGTCCCGTCGCTGCGCGTGAAGCGGGAGTGAAGCTCATTGCGCAACAAGGCTTTTGATGACGTACGCCGCACTGCCGAGGTGGGCAGTGCGGCGTAATCGTCGATGTTCTATGCGGGTTGGGGGGCGGGATCGCCTGGCGGAGAGGCGATATCGGCGCTGACGGGCACGGTGCCACCGGCCGGTGGAGGAACGTCGCCAGCGGGCGGCGGCGGTGCGTCGACAAACACCGGCGCATCCGGAGGCGGCGGGGGAGCATCCGGCGCCGGCGGATCCTGCATGTCATCGGCAGGCATCGGCAGGTACATGTGGTGGGTGAACTGCGGTTGGTAGGCGCCGCCGCCGCCGACGCGCACGCCGGCGCCCTCACCGCTGGAGACTGCAGTGCCGTCGGGCAATGTGACTGCGGTGTGGCGGCCATTCCAGCCGATCACCAGGGAATTGGGGGCGGTTCCGTAGTGGAATCCGCGGGCGAGGAGGGCGGCTTCCTCGTTGCCGGTGTGAAACCGGCTGCCAAAGGCAGGCCTTCCGGTGGCCACATTTGACACCCAGGAGGCCAGTCCCGAGCAGTCGGTGCCAGCCGGTGTGTCCCCGCCGGGGACGTACGGCGTGCCTGACACCTGACTGATCAGAGTCATCAACGTCGCTATTGCAAACATGCGGCCGAAGCTAACAACAATTTGCATGTATACCAAAGTCTGTGCTTTTCACCACGTTTCGCGAAAAGGTGTGTCCTGCACAACAAAAATTTCGAGAAATATAAAGCCAATCCGATTGCGGCGCCGTGCGCATTCTGCGAATTAAAGCCTACTACAAGGGATTTCGGCAAGACCACGTTGACGGTACTTCGGCTGCAGTCGTCCAACCATACGGCTCATCTGTCGCTGTCTGTGACAGTGCCGAGACTGCTTGAACGATTCAGGTGAGCTGGAATCGGGACTTTGCCGTGATCGCGCAGATGCGCTGACGATCAGCTTTCAGCGCGGACCTGGTCCTTGACCGCTGGCACGATCGGCGGGGCGGTCTTCCAGTTCGGCAGGCCATCGGACTCCAGGCCTACCGGCCAGCCCTCCTCGTGCACCTGTGCCCAGTGCGAGTGATTGAGCTGGTGCAACGTGAAGCACGCGTTCAGCGCGTTGTAGAAGCCCATGTTGTCGACGGTTTGATTGACCGCTTCTTTGGCGAGCAGAGCCGCCATCGTGGGCACCTCGGCGATCCGCCGGGCGAATTCCAGCGTCTTGTCTGCGAGCTCGTCGTGGGGGAAGACCTTGGTGATCATGCCGAGCTGATACGCCTCGTCGACCTCCATCGCGTCACCTGTGAGCATCAGCTCCTTGGTCTTGCGGGGTCCGAACTCCCACGGATGGGCGAAGTATTCGACACCACACATACCCAGCCGGGTGCCCACCACGTCGGCGAACCGGGTGCCCTCGGCCGCGATGATCAGGTCGCACGCCCACATCAGCATCAGTGCTGCCGCGTAGACGTCGCCGTGCACCTGCGCGATGGTGATCTTGCGCAGGTCGCGCCACCGCCGGGTGTTGGCGAAGAAGTGATGCCACTCCTGCAGCATCAGCTTCTCCGCGCCCTCCCGGTTGGCGCCAAGGCCCTGAAAGCTCGGGTGCTGGTCCGGCCCCGGGCTGTACTCGGCCCGCGACACCGCCGACCCGAGGTCGTGACCGGAAGAGAACATCGGGCCATGACCGCCCAGGATGACCACCCGAACCGTGTCGTCGGCCTCGGCTCGCAGGAACGCCTCGTTGAGCTCGACCAGCAGGCCGCGGTTCTGCGCGTTGCGTGCCTCGGGCCGGTTGAGCATGATGCGGACGATGCGGCCGTCATCGAGCTCTTCGTAGGTCAGGAAGCGGTAATCGGTGGACATAGCGGCATTCTATGCAGACGAGAACGTCGTTACCCGAGGCGGGCGCGCAATTCGCGCTTGAGCACCTTGCCGTAACTGTTCTTGGGCAGGTCGTCGACGAAGAGGTAGCGCTTTGGCCGTTTGAACCGGGCAATCCGATCGAGCAGGTGGGCGTCGAGCACATCGCCGGCGGCGGAGCCCACGACGAACGCCACGACGACCTCACCCCACTCGGGATCCGGCGCACCGACCACGCAGGCTTCGGCGACGTCCGGATGCTCCAGCAGCGCCTCCTCCACCTCCCGCGGATAGATGTTGCTACCACCGCTGATCACCACGTCCTTGGAGCGGTCGTGCAAGGTCAAGTAGCCACGGTCGTCGAACGAGCCCATGTCCCCGGTGTACAGCCAGCCCTGCCTGACGGTGTCGCGGGTGGCCGCCGGGTTGTTCCAATACCCGGACATCACCACGTCGCCACGACAGACGATCTCGCCGATCTGGCCCGGCTCGGCGCGTGAGCCGTCCTGGCCCAGCACCGCCACCTCGACGCCGGAACGGGGGTATCCCACCGACCCGAGGATCTCGTCGCCGGCGAGTTCATGGTCGGCACGCCGCAAGCCGGTGATGGTCATCGGAGATTCACCCTGGCCGTAGATCTGTGCGAAGACCGGCCCGAACGCGGCCATCGCCTTCTTCAGGCCGTCGACGTACATCGGGCCTCCGCCGTACACGATCGTGCGGAGGGCGGCGGGTGCCTTGCGCCCGGTGTCGACCAGGCGCTGAATCATGGTGGGCGCCAGGAACGCTGAAGATCCCGGGTGTGCCGCGCAGAGATCGAGGAACTCCTCCGGGTCGAAGACGCCGGATGCGGCAACCACCTGCCGTGCGCCGCGCAATACGTAGGGCGCGATGTAGAGACCGGAGCCGTGCGACATCGGGGCGGCGTGCAGCAGGCTGCACTTCTCGTCCGGGGAATCGATATCGGCCAGATGTGCCACCGTCATCGCGGTGAGACTGCGGTGGGACAGCATCGCTCCCTTGGAGCGGCCGGTGGTACCGCTGGTGTAGAAGAGCCACGCCAGCGTCGACGGGTCGGTTACCGGGGCGTCAGCGGGCGGGGCGGTGAACAGCTGGTCGTAGTCCGGGCCGCCGATCTGTTCGACGCCGACCGGGGAGTGCGGGGTCAGTTCCGCCGCGATCTTAGGAGAAGCGAATACCATTGCCGCACCGCAGTCGTCGAGGATCTGTGCCATCTCGCGGGGATGGAGCTTGAAGTTGACTGGAACGACGACGCACTCGGCCGCCCACACCGCGTAGAACAGCTCGATGATCTCCGCGCGGTTCTCGCTGGCGATCGCGATCCGCCGGCCTGGTGCGTGGACACGCCGAAGCGATGCGGCCAGTCGCAGCGCGCGCTGCCTGAGCTGGCTCCAGGTGTGCAGCTGCTGCTCGCCGCAATACACCGCGCCGCGGTCCCCGAAGCGGTCCGCGGCCTGATCGAGGGTGGCGAACAGGTTCACCGGGCGACCCACTCTGAGGTCAGCGCGAAGTCGGACAGATACTTGGTGGAGCTCCAGCCTCCGTCGACCACGATGGTCTGGCCGTTGACGAAACTGCCTGCGGGGGAGCACAAGAACGCCACCGTGCCGGCGATGTCCTCGACCCGGCCCAGCCGGGTGTGCGGTGTCATCTCCGTCTGCATCTTCCGGAAGCCGGGGTCGTCCAAGCGGTGCTCCACCATCGGGGTGACCGTGACGCCCGGCGCGACGGCGTTGCTGCGAATCCCTTGTGCGCCGTACTGGCACGCGATGTGCATGGTCAGTGCGGTCAGACCGCCCTTTGCTGCGGAGTAGGCGCCGCCACGCAGACCGCCGACCACCGCGAAGGTCGACGTGACATTGATGATGGCCGAACCTACTCGCATGTGTGGGATGACGTCGCGGGCGAGCCGGAACGGCGCGCGCAGCATGACGCCGAGGAAGTAGTCGAGCGTCTCGTCGTCGGTTTCGTGCAGCGGTTTCGGGCTGCCGACACCGGCGTTGTTGATCAGGAAGTCGACATGTCCCCATCGGGAGACCGCCTCCTCGACGATCCGCTGCGGCGCATCGTCGTCGGTGAGGTCGACCGCCAGGGTGGCCACCCGGTTGGGATCGCCGATTGCGTCGGCCAGCGCGGCCAGCCGGCCCGCGTCGCGCCCGGTGCCGACGACAGCCATACCCGCCGCAGCGAGCGTTGTGGCGCAGGCGAATCCGATTCCGCTGCTTGCCCCCGTCACCACCGCCACCTGTGGATCACTCATCCGCGTCGACCAATCTTGCTCGAATTCGATGTTTCAGTACCTTGCCTGCGTCGTTCTTGGGCAGTGCGTCCCAGACGACGACCTGCTCGGGCCACTTGAACTTCGCGACACCGGTGGCCTGCAGGAAGTCGCGCAGATCGCCGACGTCTGGCCCCGGCGCCCGATCGGTGACGATCACCGCACACGCCCGCTCGCCGGTGCGCCGGTCGGGGACTCCGACGATCGCGATCTCGCTGATGCCGGGGTGGCCGAGCAGTACGTCCTCGACTTCCTTGGGGGAGATGTTCTCGCCGTTGCGGATCACGATCTCCTTGGCCCGGCCGGTGACCACGAGATAGCGGCCGTCCACCCAATGACCGAGATCGCCGGTGCGGAAATAACCGTCAGCATCGAAGGCGTCGGTGTTGTCCTCCGGATGCAGGTAGCCCAGCAGCATCTGCGGACCGCGGGCCCGGATTTCACCGTCCACGATCGTGACGTCGGCGATGCCGGGTCGGCCGTCGGTGTCGGCGGCCCGGTCGCGATCGTCGGGAGCGCCGATCGTAGTGACCGGCACCTCGGTGGAGCCGTACACCCGGGAGACCAGCGCCCGCTCGAAATAGTCAGCGGCAGTGCGGATCAGCTGCGGCGAAACCGAGGCACCGCCACAGATGAACACCCGCAGGTCGGGTAGTCGGGTGTTCGCGCGTTGGGCGGCGGCGAGAATCGCCTGCAGGAACGGCGTCGCGCCGGCCATGTGCGTGCAGTGCTCGGCGGTCAGTAGTGCGACCGCGTCCTCGGAGTTCCACCGGTCCATCAGCACCGCGGTGGTTCCCAGCAGGACTGGGCATTCGAACGCATAGATCGAGCCACCGATGTGGGCGATGGGGGAGGGCACCAAGAATGCCGATCCGGGTTCGATCAGCCAGTGTCTGCCGATCTGGCGGATCAAAGCGTGAATCGAATTATGGCTGTGAAGAACCCCTTTGGGGCGTCCGGTGGTGCCGGAGGTGTAGAGGATCATCCGGACGGCGTTGGGGTCGAGAGCCGGAGCCGGCGCCGGCTGCGTCGGGAGCGAGTCGAACGCGAGCTGCCCGGCCAAGGGTTCGCCGCGCACCACGATGACAAGAGGTGGATCGGGCAGCGTCGCGGTGACCCGTTGGAGCATTGCCGCATAGGCGTGACCGCCGACGTCGCCGGGCACGAAGATCATTCGCACATCGGCATCGGCCAGGATGAAAGCCAGCTCGTGGTCGCGCAGCGACGGCAGAATCGGGTTGACCACCATGCCGGCCGCGGTCGCGGCGTGATAGACGATCGCCGCTTCATGCCAGTTGGGCAACATGAACGACACCACGCTTCCGGCGGGTATCCGGTTGAGCATCACGCCGGCAAGCCCGGTCGCGCGATCGTGAAGCGTTGCGCAGTCGAGGCGCACCGGGCCGTCGATGACAACCTCCCGCCGCGGGGTGTCGCGGGCGGCGGCGGTCAGTGCGTCGGCCAGGGTGTCGTGCACCCACAAGCCGGAAACATAGGCCCGGGTGGCCAATTCGGCGTCACGCTGCGCGGTGCGCACTGCCCGTCAGCCCTTCACCCGTCGCATCGTCATCGAGTGGCGGAACCGCGAGGCCGGGTGGGTGTTGACGGTCACCTGGGCGATCTCGCCATCGGACGTGATGTAGGTTCGTTGCATCTCGAGGGCGGGTGTACTCGGTTCGACCTTGAGCCGGCCGGCCAGCTCGACGCTGATCTGGACAGCGGAGATCTCCTGCCGCACTTCAACGATGCTCAGCCCGAACAGGTCCTCGATGAGTGGGAAGATCGGCCCGCTATGGTTCTGCAGCATCCGGCCCACGGCCGCGAACGCGCGGTTGATGTAATACTCGGTACGGCAGACCGGGGCGTCGGCTCCGTCGGCGCCGCGGAATCCCCAAACTGCCAGCCAGTCTTCGCCGGCCGTCAAACCTGTTCGGTGCTCGAGTTCGTCGTCGATGGGCACCATGGCGATCGATTCGATGGCGAAGCGGGCGCCCGTCGCGAAGGCCAGCAGATCGTTGATGGACACCACGTCCTGGACGTAGGCGTGCGCCGACGGCCTGGGCACCACCATCGTGCCCGCCCGCGGCCGGGACGACACCAGGTTGTCCTCACGCAGCCGTCGCAAGGCTTCGCGTACCGTATACCGGCTGACCGAAAACCGTTGGCACAGTTCATGTTCGGTGGGCAGCTGAGAACCGACGGGATACACCCCGTCCACGATCTCCTTGCGCAGCGTGCGGGCCACCTGAATATAGCGGTGGTCGCCGGACTCGGGAGGCGACATGTCAGCCGCCCCGATGCAGGGCCAGGACGCTGCCGTCGGCATCGGCCGAGACGTATAGGGTGCCGTCCAGCGCGGTGGCGATCCCGGCGAACGGTCCCTGGGGACCCGAGAACGGCGGCATGCCGCGCAGCGGTTTGGGGGTGACGCCAGGTGGTGCGCCGACCGGAAGACCCGAGGCGATCGTGGTTCGCGATCCGCTGTCCAGATCGACTTCGAGCACTGACTTGGCCTCCGCGTCGACGATGTAGAGCCGGTTGCCGTCCACCAGAATGCCCTGCGGACAACCCAATCCGTCCACCACCGGCTCGATCGTGCCGCCGTCGACCCTGACCACACGGCCGCGTTCGCTGACCAGCGGGCTGCCATCGGGTCCGAACGCCACCCCGACCGGGGTGTCGAGTCCGGTTGCCAGTACCTCGATGCGACCGGCGTCCACGGACACCAGTCTCCCGGTGCCCTGCTCGACGGCGACGATTCCACGCGCTCCGACGGCCACCCCGTAGAGCTGGTCCAATCCGTCTGCCAGAAAATCACTTTCGCCATCGGTCGGACGGAATCGGGCGACCTGCCCCCCTGAGGTCGTCACCACGAATTCGCCCGGCCCCGTCGCGGTCACACCCCGGATGAAACCGGGGTAGCCGGGGCTGAACAGCATGCCGAGGGTATGTAGCACGCCATCGGCGCCCAGTGCATAGAAGTAGGTGCCGTCAGCGATGTAGACCACGCCGTCGGAGCCGACCGTGAGGTCCAACGGCCAGTTCAGCCCGCCGGGCAGCGCCGTGCGGGTCCGCAAACCGGCGAGGACCTCGGTGATCTCACCGGTGAAGTTGGAGACGAACAGTCTGTTTCCCACGAAGGTGAGGTTGTCCAGCCCGGGACTGAGGTTGGCCAGTACGGTCTGCTCGCCGGTGCGCGGATCGATCTGCAGCACCTGGCCGCTGTGGACCTGGGTGGAGACCAGATTGCCGTTCGCGTCGAACTTGACGGCGTCGGGCACGCCGAGACCCGTCGCCACCACTTCGGGCTCACCGCCGTCCGGATCGATTCGCCAGATCGCGTTGGCGCCCATCACCGGGAAGTACAGCAGCCCGTCGGGTCCGACCTCCATCGCGTTGGGTGAGGGCGCATTCTCCAGCAGGATGCGCGGCGGCCCGCCGGCCGGATCGAGCTCCATGATGCGGCCACCCTCGCGGCATTCACCGATGAAGAGCCGGCCGTGGTGCACGGTGATGCCGTTGGCGCATGGCACATCGTCGCGCAGCACCCGGGTGGTGCCGTCGGCGGCGCGCGCGCTGACCCGCCCGTCCATCACCTCGGTGGCGTAGAGGTTCCCGGCATCGTCGAACGCGACGTCATCGGGGGCGATGATGTCGCCGCCCTTGGCGCTGATCGTGTCGAGTGATCCGGTCCCGATGTCCAGGGCGCTGATCTGGCTGCCGGTCACCTGCGCGATGTACACCCGACCGTCCGGACCGGTCCGCAGACCGTTGGCCCCGAACAGTCGGCTGGGTGCGGTTCGGCGTTCGACTGTCCAGCCCTCGGCCACCACCGGGGGTTGGACGAGGGTGAAGCGGCCGTTCTGCTGCAGCATCACGGCGTGACCGTACCAAGCTGATTTAGTCCAGACAATAGGCGTCATATTTCTTCGTTGAGACCCTTGACGTCGCTATAACCGCTGCGGAATCATGTTCTCCATTCGGCAGAGTGCAGCTATTTGTCCGGACAAAATATCGAGTGAAAGCAGGGTATGGCGGATCTCCTCAAGCTCGACGGCCGCATCGTGGTGGTGTCGGGCGCCGGCGGCGGCATTGGAACCGCCGTCGCCGACATGGCCGCACGGGCCGGCGCGACCGTCGTGGCTGTCAGCCGCTCGCGGGACAACCTCGACACCCACATCGGTCCGCTGATCGCTGACGGACTGCCGATCGTGCCGGTGACGGCCGACGCCGCGACCGATGACGGGATCGCGGCTGTGCTGGCCGCGGTGCGCAGCACCGAGGGGCGATTGCACGGCCTGGTCAACATTGCCGGCGGTGCCGCGCCCTCGACGTGGATGCCCGCCACCCGGGTCAGCCGTGACGACTGGCGGGACCTGTTCACCGCCAACCTGGAGACGATGTTCTTCATGAGTCAGGCGGTGGCCGCCGAGATCCGGGCAGTCGGTGGCCCTGGCTCAATCGTGTCGGTCTCGTCGATCAGCGGCATGAACACCGCGCCCTTCCACATCGCCTACGGCACAGCCAAGGCTGCGATCGTCGCGGCCACCCGCACCCTCGCGGTCGAACTCGCACCCGCCGAGATCCGGGTCAACGCGGTTGCGCCCGGGGTCACCGAGACAGCGGCGTCGCGCACCTACGTCGACGCCGATCCGGAACGGGACCGAGCGGCGATCGCGATGGGACGGCGGGGGCAACCGGAAGAACAGGCCGGCGCCATCGTGTTCCTGCTCTCGGACCTCGCCAGTTACATCACTGGCCAAACCCTGCTCGTCGACGGTGGCCTGGACCTGCGGTGGAGCCACCTGCGTGCCGACAACACCTCGCTGTTCCTCAAGGACGACGACTTCCGCCGCGAAATCAGCAGGCCCTGAAAGGACGTGAGGATGGGCGAAGTGGAGAGTGTCGACGAGCTCGCGGAGCCGATGACCATCGGCGTAGATGCCTACATCTCGCCGGATTACGCCCGTGCTGAACGCGACAAGCTGTGGCGCAAGGTCTGGCAGCAGGTCGGCCGGGTGGAGGAACTGCCCGAGGTGGGCAGCTACCTGACCTACGACATCCTCGACGACTCGATCATCGTCGTACGAACCGGCGCGGACACCTTCGCCGCACACCACAACGTGTGTATGCACCGCGGCCGCCGGCTGGTGGACACCCCGGCAGGTGCGAAACATGCTGTCGGACGGGCCCGTAAGTCGTTCGTCTGCGGATTCCACGGCTGGACATACGGTCTGGACGGCACCTGCACCCATATCCGGGAAGAGGCCGACTGGAAGGGTGCGCTGAATCCGGACAACACCCGGCTCCGGCCGGTGAACGTCGGCACCTGGGGTGGCTGGCTGTGGGTCAACATGGATCCCGACTGCGAACCGTTGGCGGACTACCTGTTCCCGGCCGCGAAGATCCTCGATCCGTTCGGGTTGGAGAACATGCGGTGCAAGTGGCGCAAATGGGTGCATTTCGACTGCAATTGGAAAGTCGCGCTGGAAGCGTTCAACGAGACCTATCACGTCTTCACCACACATCCGGAGTTCAACAAATTCGGGGAATTCAAGGGCTGGGCCAAGGCGCAGGGCCGGCACAGCAACATCGGCTACGACGCTCCGGAGGACATGGCCGAGACGAAGTCAAAGATCAGGCTCGGGACCGGTGACCCCCGGATCTCCACCGCGGAGATGCAGGTGTACACCATGGAGGAAACCAACGCCACCACCACGGCGACCCTGGTGGCCGCCGCATTGCGACTCGTCGACGAATTGCCCGAGGGCACCCCCGCCGACAAGGTTCTGGAGCACTGGCTGGCCTCCGCGCGGCGCGACGACGAGGCACGCGGGGTCTTCTGGCCGACGATCCCTGCCGATATCCTCGGTCAGAGCGGCACCGCGTGGCAGCTGTTCCCGAACTTCCAGATCGGTCAGGGCCTGACCAGTGCACTGTGCTACGGGGCGCGCCCCGACCCGGGCTACGACCCGGATAAGTGCATCTTCGAGGTCTCGGTGTTCGAGCTCTATCCCAAAGGGGCCGAGCCCCAAACGGAGTGGGAGTACACCCCGGTGGGCGATCCGCGGTGGCGCAGTGTGCTGCCGCAGGACTTCTCCAACATGGCCGCCGTCCAGAAGGGGATGAAGTCGCTGGGTTTTCCCGGTACACAGCCGAACCCGTACCGCGAGCGCAGCACCGTCAACCTGCACCACCAGTTGTCGAAGTACATGGGCACCGGGCAACCCCGACCGCTCGCAGAGGAGGACGGTCGATGACCGCCGAGTGCGGACCCACCGAGACCCCCACCGACATCGACATCGATGCGATGCGGGAGAAGTACCGGGTCGAGCGCGAAAAGCGACTACGTCCGGAAGGTTCCGCGCAATATCTGGAGCTTGACGGCGAATTCGCCGAGTTCTACGAAGTCGACCCGTATACGCCGGTGGTGCAGCGTGATCCGATCGTCGAAGACGTCGATGTTGTGGTGCTCGGCGGCGGTTTTGCCGGGTTGCTGGCGGGCGCCTACCTGAAGAAGGCCGGCGTCGACGGCATCCGGGTCATCGAGATGGCCGGCGATTTCGGCGGCGTGTGGTACTGGAACCGGTTCCCGGGGATTCAGTGCGACAACGATGCCTACTGCTACATCCCCATGCTCGAGGAACTGGGCTTCATGCCGTCGAAGAAATTCGCCGACGGCGCCGAGATATTTGGGCACTGCCGCAACATCGGAAAGCAATTTGGGCTGTACGACGGTGCGCTGTTCTCCACCCAGGTGCGCGAACTGCACTGGGAGGACGAGACGCAACGCTGGCGGATCAGCACCGACCGGGGTGACGACATCCGGGCCAGGTTCGTCGTGATGGCGCAGGGCTCCTACAACCGGCCGAAGCTGCCGGGCATCCCGGGGATCACGGACTTCGCCGGCCATGTGTTCCATTCCGCGCGCTGGGATTACGAGTACACCGGCGGCAGCGCCGACGGTGGATTGGACAAACTGGCCGACAAGCGTGTCGCGCTGGTGGGGACCGGCGCGACCGGCATTCAGCTGGTTCCGCATCTGGGCCGGGACGCCCAAGAGCTCTTCGTCTTCCAGCGCACGCCGTCGTCGGTCGACGCGCGAACCAATCCTCCGACCGATCCGGCCTGGCCCGCTGCGCTGCAGCCCGGTTGGCAGGAAGAGCGCAAGCGCAACTTCCACAACTGGTCGCCGTTCGTCGGTGTGGTGTTCGGTGAACCGGATCTGGTGTGCGACTTCTGGACCGAGCTCGGACGGAACCTGACTGCCCGGATCGCCGCGAGCGACGATCCCGCGTCGGTGTCGATCGAGCAGATCATGGCGTTCAGAGAGGAAGAGGACTTCAAGATCATGGAGCGGCTGCGCCGCCTCGTGGCCGAGATCGTCGAGGATCCGGCCACCGCCGAGGCGCTCAAGCCCTACTACCGCTTCATGTGCAAGCGTCCGACGTCCAGTGAGCACTACCTGGCCACCTTCAACCGTCCCAACGTCACCCTCGTCGACGTGTCGGCGTCCAAAGGTGTTGAACGGCTGACCGAGCGGGGGATCGTCGCGGACGGGGTCGAATACCAGGTCGACTGCGTGATCTTCGCGAGCGGCTTCGAGATCTCCACCGAGATCAGCCGGCGGTTCGCGATCGACGCCATCGTCGGTCGCGACGGGCTGTCGTTGTTCGAGCACTGGCACGATTCGTACAAGACCCTGCACGGCATGACCAGCCGCGGATTCCCGAACCAGTTCTTCATGGGCTTCATCCAGGGCGGTGTCTCCGCCAACACCACCGCGATGTTCGAGCAGCAGGCCAAGCACATCGCCTACATCATCGCCGAGGCCCAGAATCGCGGCGCGACAACCGTCGAGCCGAGTCAAGAAGGGCAGGACGCCTGGGTCAACACGGTCCGGGAGTTGTCGATCGACAATTCCGCATTCGAATTGTCCTGCACGCCAGGCTATTACAACAACGAAGGCCAGGGCGGCGCGAAGGACAACGGCGCGTTCCTCGGTGACTTCTATTCGCCCGGCTTCTACGCCTTCGACGACCTCCTCGCCGAATGGCGGTCCAAGGGTGACCTCGACGGTCTGGTGCTCGGAACTTAGATGGCACAAGCACGATTCGACGGCCGTGTCGCCGTCATCACCGGCGCCGGCCGGGGGCTGGGCCGCGAGTACGCGCTACTGCTCGCCGGTCTGGGCGCCAAGATCGTCGTCAACGACGTCGGCGGTGAGCTCACCGGTGACGGTGCCGACACCGGCCCGGCTCAGCAGGTGGTCGACGAGATCACCGCGGCCGGCGGGGAGGCGATCGCGTCGTCGGACTCGGTGGCGAGCGCGCAGGGTGGTCAGGCGATCGTGGCGGCGGCCCTCGATGCTTACGGCCGCCTGGATATTGTTATTCACAACGCTGGAAACGTCCGCCACGCACCGCTGTCGGAGATGACGGCCGAGACCTTCGACGCGGTGCTCGACGTTCACCTGCACGGTGCTTTTCACGTTGTGCGGGCGGCGTTTCCGTCGATGTGTCAGGCCGGCTACGGTCGAGTGATCCTCACGTCGTCGATCGGCGGCCTATACGGCAACCGCGGGGTGGCCAACTACGCCGCGGCCAAGGCCGGGGTGATCGGGTTGTCCAACGTCGTCGCGCTGGAAGGCGCCGAATACGG
Organism: Mycolicibacterium aromaticivorans JS19b1 = JCM 16368; assembly: GCF_000559085.1. NCBI lineage: Bacteria > Bacillati > Actinomycetota > Actinomycetes > Mycobacteriales > Mycobacteriaceae > Mycobacterium > Mycolicibacterium aromaticivorans. The sequence goes on from NZ_JALN02000001.1 coordinate 5,052,294, forward strand.
GGTGCGCTGCAACGTCATCGTCCCGGCAGCGGTCACCAGAATGGCCGAAGGCATTGACACATCGGCCTACCCGCCGATGGGTCCCGAGCTGGTCGCTCCCGTGGTCGGCTGGCTGGCGCACGAATCCTGTTCGGTAACAGGCGAGATCCTCACTGCAATCGCCGGCCGGGTGGCCCGGGTCGCCGTCGTCGAGTCCGCTGGGGTCTACCAGCCGGCGTGGACCGTCGACGACGTGGGCGCTCGCATCGACCAGATTCGCGACCTCAGTGAGCAGCTCGTGTTCCCGGTGGTCCCCGACGGCCACCACGCGCACATCGGCCACAGCTTCGCAATGGCAAGGGGCACGCTATGAGCAGCAGCGGCCCACTGGCCGGGATCCGGGTGGTCGACCTCACCGCGATGGTGATGGGACCCTACTGCACCCAGATCCTGGCCGACATGGGCGCCGACGTCGTGAAGGTCGAGCCACCGGCCGGTGACGACACCCGCTACGTGTCCGTCGGTCCGGCGCCCGGGCTCAGCGGTGTGTTCGTCAACGTCAACCGTGGCAAACGCAGTGTGGTACTCGATCTTCGATCCGACAAGGGCCGGGCCGCGCTGCGCGCGCTGATCGCGGGTGCCGACGTGTTCATCCACTCGATGCGGGCGAAGGCGATCACCAAACTCGGGTTCGGCTACGACGACGTCGCCGCCATGAACCCCTCGATCGTCTACACCAACTGCTACGGATACGGCCGCCGCGGACCCGACCGGGACCGTCCCGCGTACGACGACACCATTCAGGCCGAGTGCGGCCTGCCAGCCGTGCAGGCCGCATTGACCGGTGAGGCGAACTATGTCGCCACGATCGTCGCGGACAAGGTCGCCGGACTCACCGCGGTCTATGCGACGACGATGGCGCTCTTCCACCGCGAGCGAACCGGCGAAGGTCAGGAGGTCGAAGTCGCGATGTTCGAGACGATGGCCTCGTTCATGCTCGTCGAGCACGCCAACGGGGCGATGTTCGACCCGCCGCTCGGGCCGGCGATGTACCACCGGACGGTCGCGCCGAATCGAAAGCCGTATCGCACCAAGGACGGCTACATCTCGGCATTGATCTACAACGACCGGCACTGGGCCAGCTTCATCGACTCCGTGCAGCCCGTCTGGGCTACCGAGCGTTACGCGACGCTCACGGCGCGGGCCGCCGAGATCGACACCGTGTACTCATTGGTGGCGCAGACCATGACCGAACGCACCACCGAGGAGTGGTTGACGTTGTTCGTCGAGCTCGAGATTCCGGCCGCACCGCTGAATTCGCCCCAGGCACTGTTCGACAACGAACAGCTCAACGCCGTCGGATTCTTCGAGACCGTGCCCACTGCCCAGGGTCCGGTACGGATGCCGGGCGTGCCCACCTGGTTCTCCCGGACTCCGGGCCGGATTGCCGGCCCCACACCTGAACTCGGCGCCGACACCGAGGCTGTGCTGGCCGAGTTGGGTCTGGCGGAAGTGGAGAGCCGATGAATCTGAACTTCGAGATGGGCGCGTCTGCGGCAGCACTGCGCACACAGCTGCGTGAGCTGGTGAAGGACCATGTCCCGGATGGATATCTCGGAGCGTTCACCGATGACCCCGCGGATCTGAATGTCGCGCAAAGGTTTTGCCGAACGCTGGCCGAGCACGAATTGCTCTGTCCGGCCTGGCCACAGGAGTTCGGCGGTCGCGGCGTCTCGGTGTGGGAACAGACCGTGGTCCGCGAGGAGATGTGGGCGCACCACGAACCGCGCGGTGCCCAGTACATGGGGGTCAACTGGGTGGGGCCCATCATCATGCGGCACGGCACCGAATCCCAGCAGCGCACCCATCTTCCGGCAATTGCCCGCGGCGAAGTCATCTGGTGTCAGGGTTTCTCGGAGCCCGAAGCGGGTTCGGATCTGGCGTCGCTGCGCACCACCGCGCGCCGCGACGGCGATGGTTGGTTGGTGAGTGGTCAGAAGATCTGGACGTCCTACGCGACGATGGCGCAGTGGTGTTTTCTGCTGGCGCGCACGACCAAAGTGGGAGAAGGCGCAACGCAGAAAAAACAACAGGGCCTGACGATCTTCCTGGTCCCGATGGACGATCCGGCCATCACGGTGCGGCCGATCCGATGCATGATGGGCCCCCATCACCTCAACGAGGTGTTCTTCGACAATTTGCGGGTCACCGAGGCCGACGTGCTCGGCACCATCGACGACGGATGGTCGATCGTGCAGGAGGTGACCTCGTTCGAGCGGGTGGGAATCGCTCGATACGCGCGGTGTGAACGGTTGCTGGCAGCGGCGCCAACGGTTCTCGGCGACCGGTGGGATGCCGTGTCTGCTGAACTGCGCGGCAGGTGGGTGCGGATGTTGACGCATTGCCGCCGTGCGCGGCTGATGGCCTATCGCATCGTGGAACTCCAGAACACCGGGCGGGTCCGGCCCGGCGACGCCGCCGCTTACCGGATCGCGGTCACCACGTTGGATCAGGACAGCGCAGAGGTGTTGATGGACATCGTGGCCGAGGTCTCCCACGACGACCCGCGCGCGGGGTGGTTCCTCGCCGAGGTCGACGACCACTGGAAGTACTCCCAGGCCTCGACAGTGTCCTCCGGTAGCATCGAGATGCAGCGCATCCTGCTGTCGCGTTCCATGCTGGCGGCCGCGAAATGACCGGGATGGTGCTGGATCTCAGCGAGGATGCCAGAGAGTTCGGGCATCAGGCACTCCGGGCTTTCGAGGCCGCAGGCGGTGACCAGCTGGTGCAGCAGGCCGAGGCTAAACCAGACCTCCGGGAGTCACTTGTCGGTCCGATCCTGACCGGGTTGGGCGCGTGGGAACTCGACCCTCGCACCGACCCGGACAGTCTGGAAGCCGCCGCGGCTCTGTGCCGCAGCGCAGGCTACTGGGCGCTGCCGTACCCGGTGGCCGAGCGCCTGGCCGCCCCCACCGACCTCGACGTCGACGGCCTGGTGGTCGTAGCAGGTATCCGTCCGATGGCGACTCTGGCCGGACTCGAAACCCGTTGGGCAGCAGTGACCCTGGCCGGCGAACGAGCCCACGTGGCCGGCCATGCCGAGGACGGCCCGGCGTTCGTCACCGGGCTGCAGCTGGCGGCGATCGACGAGAACGGCACCGGGGATATCGCCCTGGCGCTGACACTGCAATGCTGGACGCTGCTCGGGATGCTGGATCGTGCGATCGAGCTGACCGTTGCTCATGTGAGCCTGCGCAAGCAATTCGGCCAGTCGCTATCGGGCTTTCAGGGAGTGCAGTTCCAGCTCACCGACGCCGAAGTCGAGCGCAGCGGGTTGGATATGCTCGCCAAGTACGCGCTGTGGAGCATCGGAAGCGACAGCCCCGACGCGTTGAACGATGCTCTCGCCCTCCGGATGTCGGCTCTCGAAGCCGCGGAGATCGTCTTTCGGGTGTGCCATCAGCTGCACGGTGCGGTGGGGTTCTGCGACGAGACGACGCTGTCGTGGCTCTCGCGCCACAGCCAGCCGCTGCGGCGGCTCCCATCGGGCCTGTCCGCGACGCGAGACCTGCTGACACGCAGGGTGGGCGGGGCCGGATTGAAAGGACTTTTCGCGTGAAGGTCGTTGTCATCGGCACCGGCTTCGGAAAGCACGCTGCCGCTCCGGTCTACTCGAGTCTCGGCCTCGACGTCGAGGTGATCAGCCCACGTGACGAGTCCGCGGTGCAGCATGCGATCGCATCCGACGACGTCGATCTGGTCTCGGTGCACTCGCCACCGTTCCTGCACGTCGATCATGTGAACGCCACCATCGATCACGGGCACCCCGTGCTCTGCGACAAGCCGTTCGGCCGCAACGCCGCCGAGGCCGAGGCGATGCGTGACAGGGCAACGGAAGCCGGAGTGCTGAACTTCCTGAACTTCGAGTTCCGGTTCGCCGAGGCGTGGGCGAAGCTGAAACAGCTGGCCGACGATGGAACGATCGGGGCGCCAGTGCATCTGAACTGGACGTTCTACGGCAGCGGACTACGCGGACGCGAGTACGGCTGGATCAACGATCGTGAGCGCGGTGGCGGTTGGATCGGCGCCTACGGCTCGCACCTCATCGACTACACGCGCTGGTTGTTCAACAGCGAGGTGGCCGACTGCCGGGGTGTCACGCGTATCGATGGTTCGCCGCCCGAGGCGACCGCCGAGGATGCGTACTCGGCCTGGTTCAGGATGACCAACGGCTGCACCGCCGCACACGACACCGGTTTCGCCGGGGCGGTTCCGCTGGCACCGCGGGCCACGCTGCTCGGCAGCGCCGGCTCCATTGAGTTGACGGCCGACACGACACTGGTGGTGTACCGGCCTGGTGAAGATCCGCGGACTCATCAGTTTCCGCCAGCGCCACGGCGGTCGCCACCGCCGGCGTTGTCGTCGTTCCTCGGCGCGGTCGTCGAGGCGATCCGAAGCGGCACGCAGATCGCGCCGTCGTTCGACGACGGTGTGGCAGCCGCCCATGCCATGGACCGGCTGCGAGTCAAGCCATGACGAGCCCGGACGAGTTTCGCGAGCATGTCCGCGCGTGGTGCGTCGCGAACATCCCCACCGACTGGCGGGCTACCCAAACCGGCGCCAGCGAAGCTGAATTCGTGGCTTTCCAGAAGGCGTGGTTCGCCGAGCTGCACGCTGCCGGGTTCGCGGTGCCGCATTGGCCCGCCGAGTGGGGTGGCGGCATGCCCGTCGACGAGCAGATCGTGCTGTACTCCGAACTGGCCGCCCACGACGCGCCGCGGCTGGTGCTCGCGTTCGTCGGTATCCACCATGCGGCGTCCACGCTGCTGGTCGCGGGAACCGACGAGCAGCGCCGCCGGCATCTGCCCGCGATTCTCGATGGCGAGATCTGGGTGCAGGGTTTCAGCGAGCCCGAGGCTGGATCGGACCTGGCCAGCCTGCGCACCACCGCCCGGCGCGAGGGCGACACGTTTGTCGTCGACGGTCAAAAGCTCTGGGCCAGCGGGGGATTGCACGCCGACTGGTGCCTGTTGCTGGCCCGCACCGATCCTGGCGCCCCGAAACGCGACGGCATCTCGTACTTCCTGATGGACATGACCAGTCCGGGCGTCGAGGTCCGGCCGATCCGCAACGCCGTGGGCGACTCGCACTTCTGCGAGATCTTCCTCGACGGTGTCGAGATCCCGGCCGCGAACCTGATCGGCACCGAGAACCAGGGCTGGCAGGTCGCGCAGGCCACGCTCGGCGCCGAGCGCGGCATGACGATGCTGGAATTGACCGAGCGGCTGGCGAACGCGGGCTTCCGCCGGCTGGTGCAGGCCTGCTCGCCAATCACGGATGCGCGAGTCGCCGATCGCCTGGCGCAGTTCGAGATCGAGATCGCCGGGCTGCGTGGACTGTGTCGGGACCTGGTGCTCAGCCATGACACCGGGGGTGTCGGCGCGGCAGACGCCTCGGTGGTGAAGTTGTTCTACAGCGAACTGCTGCAGCGGATGACCGACTTCGGCGCCGAGATCGGCGGCCTGGCCGCCCACACCACACTCGTCAAACCCGCGTCCAGCGGCTGGGAGTCCGGGGCGTGGGTGCTGGACTTCATCGGCTCCTGGGAATGGACGATCCCGGGCGGCGCCAGCGAGATTCAGCGCACGATCATCGCCGAACGCGGGCTGGGCCTGCCGCGAGAGCCGAGTAGCGTGTGATGGCCGCAGAGACATCAGAATTCGACGAGTTCCATGGCGAGCTGCGTTCGTTGGCGGCTGAGCTGTTGGCCAAAGACCGCGCCGTCGCCTGGCCGGTGCTGGCCGACGCGGGGTGGGTCGGGCTCGAGGTGGCCGAGCACCTCGGCGGTGCCGGCGCGACCTTCGCCGAGGTGGCGGTCATCTGCGAGGAGCTGGGTCGCGCAGCCAGCACCACGAGCTTTCTCGGCAGCGCCGTGCTGGCCGTCGGGGTGCTGAATGCGCTGGAGCCCAGCGAGTTCCGTGATCGGCTGCTGGCCGAGATCGCGTCGGGCGACACCCGGGTAGCCGTCGCGTTCGAGCCGTTCGATTTCGTGCCCGATGCCGAGGGTGCCGACACGGTCTTGGTCGTCACCGACGCCGGGGTCACCGAGGCGACGGTGAGCATCACCCCGCAGCCGGTACTGGATGAGACGCGCCGCCTGGCCCGCGTCGCGGTCGAACGCCCAGGAGCAGCACTGAGTTTCGTCGACGAGTCCGCCGGCCGCCGGCTTCGCGACCGGGCTGCCGTCGCCATCGCATGCGACAGTCTCGGCGTGGCCGAAGCCATGCTCACCGCGACCGTCGACTACGCCAAAGTGCGGCAACAGTTCGGCAGGCCCATCGGCTCGTTCCAGGCCGTCAAGCACGCCTGCGCTGACATGTACGTCGCGATCTCGGTGTCGCGCCAATTAGTCAGTGCTGCAGTACACGCCATCGCACTCGATCAGCGCGATGCTGCCGTGAAGGCCTCGATGGCCAAGTCGTACGCGTGCAGCACCGCTGTCGACGTGGCAGGCAAAGCCATGCAGCTGCACGGCGGCATCGGCTACACGTGGGAGAGCGGCATTCACGTCTACCTCAAGCGGGCCGCGCTGAACCGTTCGCTGTTCGGCTCGCCCGCGTCCTGTCGCCACGAGCTTGCTCAACGTTATCTATAGAGAAGTCAAGGAGTTTCGCATGGGTGTTCCCGTTTACAAACGCATTCTCGACCTGTTCGAGGCCGAGGGTGTGAACACGTTGTTCGGCATCCCCGATCCCAACTTCGTGCACATGTTCACCGAAGCGGACGCCCGCGGTTGGTCGGTTGTGGCGCCGCACCACGAGCTGAGCGCCGGATTCATGGCCGAGGCCGCATCCCGGATGACGGGCAAGCCCGGCCTGTGCATCGGAACGCTCGGCCCGGGCATGGCCAACATCGCAGGCGCCATCCAGTGCGCACTCGTCGAGAACTCGCCGGTCATCTTCCTGGGCGGGCAGCGGGCCCGGGTCACCGAACGCCGGGTGCGGCGCGGACGTATCCAATTCGTCCAGCAGGAACCGCTTTTCGCCGCATCAGTGAAGTACAGCAGCTCCATCGAGTACGCCGACCAGACGGACGAGATCATCCACGAGGCCATCCGCAAGGCGATGTCCGGCACCCCCGGCCCGACCTACGTCGAATTCCCCTCGCACGTCATCCTCGAAGAGCTCGACGTCGATGACGCGCCGCCGCCGTCGTCCTACCGGTTGGTGAACCAGGGTGCGGGCTCCCGTGAGGTGGCCGAGGCGGCGACCCTGATCCGCGAAGCCAAGAGCCCCGTGCTACTGGTCGGTCACGGGGTGCACACCTCCAGAACCCAGCAGGAAGTCAAGGAGCTCGCCGAGCTGATGGCGTGCCCGGTGATCCAGACGTCCGGCGGTACATCGTTCGTCCCGGGTCTGCAGGACCGGACGTTCCCGTACCTGTTCTCCCCGGCCGCCAATGAAGCCGTCGAAGAATCCGACCTGTGCGTGGCGCTGGGCACCGAACTCGGCGAACCCATGCATTACGGCCGCACCCAGCACTGGGCTGCCAACAACGCGACGCGCAAATGGGTGATGGTCGAGCAGGACCCGACCGCCATCGGCGTCAACCGGCCCATCGACGTGGCGCTGGTCGGTGACCTGCGCGGTGTGGTGCCACAGCTGGTCGAGGCGCTACGGGACACTCCTCGCGCTCCGTCGGCCGCCCTCGAGACGCTGATCAAAGCCGACGTCGCCGAGCTGGCGCGGGTGGCGGAGGAGGCGCCGAGCGGACGCACCCCGGTGCACCCGGCCCGGTACGTCGTCGAGGCGACCAAGGCGTTCGACGAACTCGACGACGGGATCCTGGTGCGCGACGGCGGGGCGACGGTGATCTTTCAGTGGACCTATTCGCAGACCAAGCCGCGCGATGTGATCTGGAATCAGAACTTCGGTCACCTGGGCACCGGCTTGCCGTATGCCGTCGGTGCCTCGGTGGCCGAGGGCGGTAACCGCCCGGTGATGCTGCTCACCAGCGACTCGGCGTTCCTGTTTCACATCGCCGAGTTGGAGACCGCCGCTCGGCAGAACGTGCCGCTGGTGTGTGTGGTCGGCGTCGACCATCAGTGGGGTCTCGAGGTTGGCGTGTACAAGCGGACCTTCGACCAGCCGTCGCCGCAACCCGGCGTGCACTGGAGCAAGGATGTCCGGATGGACAAGATCGCCGAGGGTTTCGGTTGCCACGGCGAATATGTGGAGAAAGAAGAGGAGATCGGCCCAGCGATCGCCCGCGCGTACGCGAGTGGAAAAGTCGGCGTGGTGCACGTGTGCATCGACCCGAAGGCCAACTCCGAAGAGATGCCCAAGTACGACCGATTCAGGACCTGGTACGCCGAAGGCACCCAATAACCCACCCGGATTGAGGAGGATGTGATCATGCGTGAATATTTGAAGTTCTACATCGATGGCCAGTGGGTGGATCCGGTCGAGCTGCGGACGCTCGACGTCGACAACCCGACGCTCGAGCAGGTCGGCGGCACGATCGCCATCGGCAGCGACGCCGACGTGGACAAAGCGGTCAAGGCGGCCCGCACGGCATTCGGCACGTGGTCGGTCAGCTCCAAGGAAGACCGCCTCGACGCCTTGCAGACGATCCTCGACGAGTACCAGAAACGTCTGAAGGATCTCGCCGATGCGGTGCACGAGGAGATGGGCGCCCCTCCGACGCTGGCCGCGGGGCCGCAGGTGATGATGGGTCTCGGTCACCTCTCCACTGCCATCGACGTGCTGAAGAACTACAGCTTCGAAACCGAGCGCGGCCAGACCATGGTGGTCAAGGAGCCGGTCGGGGTGTGCGGCCTCATCACGCCGTGGAACTGGCCGATCAACCAGATCGCCTGCAAGGTGTTCCCGGCTCTGGCCGCCGGGTGCACCATGGTGCTCAAGCCGTCCGAGGTCGCGCCGTTCTCCGGGCAGATCTTCACCGAGATCATCGACGCCGCAGGGCTTCCCGCGGGTGTCTACAACATGGTCTTCGGTGACGGGCCGGGCGTCGGCGCCGCGCTGTCCAGCCATCCCGGCATCGACATGGTGTCGTTCACCGGCTCGACCCGGGCAGGCATCGAGGTGGCGCGCAACGCCGCACCCAGCGTCAAGCGAGTCAGCCAGGAACTCGGCGGAAAGAGTCCCAACATCGTGCTCGACGACGAGGCGTTCGGCCAGAGCGTCGCGGCCGGCGTCGCGGTGATGATGATGAACTCCGGGCAGAGCTGTAATGCGCCATCGCGCATGCTGGTTCCGAACTCGCGGATGGATGAAGCCGTGGCGGTGGCGAAGGCCACCGCAGAGGGAGTGAAGGTCGGCGATCTGTCCGACAGCTCGGCCATCGGGCCGGTGGCCTCCCGCGCGCAGTTCGAGAAGGTACAAGGCCTCATCGAGAAGGGCATCGCCGAGGGAGCGAAGGTGGTGGCGGGCGGTCCGGGCCGTCCTGAAGGCCTTGACACCGGCTACTACGTGCGTCCGACGGTGTTCGCCGACGTGAACAACGACATGACGATCGCCCGCGAGGAGATCTTCGGACCGGTGCTGTGCATCCTGGGTTACGACAACCTGGACCAGGCCGTCGAGATCGGCAACGACACCGATTACGGCCTCTATGGGTACGTCTCCGGTGCCGACCTGGACCAGGCGCGTGCGCTGGCTCGGCGTATCCGTGCCGGCGCCGTCGCGATCAACCACGCGTTCGACATCAAGGCCCCCTTCGGCGGGTACAAGACCAGTGGCAACGGCCGGGAGTGGGGCGAAGAGGGTTTCGCCGATTTCCTGGAGACCAAAGCAATTCTCGGGTACGCGCCGGTGGGCACCGGGGAGTAGCTCGTCTCCTGGGCGGCATCGTCGACACGACGCCACGCACTAGCATCGGCAGCCATGCGGGTGCTGGTGCAGCGGGTGACGTCGGCGTCGGTGTCGGTGGATGGAAAGGTGGTCGGGGAAATCCGGCCGTCCGGTCAGGGCCTGCTGGCCCTGGTGGGCGTCACCCATTCCGACACCGACGCCATCGCTCGCCGGCTCGCCGAAAAGCTATGGCAGTTGCGGATTCTCGACGATGAACGGTCCGCGGCCGACATCGGCGCACCAATCCTGGTGATCAGCCAGTTCACCCTGTACGCCAACACCGTGAAGGGGCGCAGACCGACCTGGAACGCGGCCGCGCCGGGCACCGTCGCCGAGCCGCTCGTCACAGCCTTCGCCGATGCGCTGCGGGAGCTGGGCGCCCACGTCGAAACCGGCGTGTTCGGTGCCGACATGGCGGTGGCGTTGGTCAACGACGGCCCGGTCACGGTGCTGCTGGAGCTGTGACCGCCCGCTCCGGCGGCGGTGAGGCTGGTCATGAAATCTGTTGGCGCAGAGCCTCATAGGCGCGGCGACCCCGGGCGAACGTCGCGGCGTCACCTCCTTGATCGGGGTGATGCCGGGCCGCGAAGCGCCGCCAGGCTCGCCGGAGGTCCGCGGCACCGAAATCGGTGCTCAGTCCCAGGATGATCAGGGGATCCGTCGGCGGTGCAGGCAGCGCCATCGACGGACGAGGCCGCGCTGTGCTCGCGTCGGAAGACGAGTCGCGCTGAGGGCTGCGGGGCGCAGCTTTCTTTCCCGCAGTCTTCTTCCCAGGCGCCTTCTTGGCGGTCTTCTTGGCCGCTGACTTGTGCTCAGCCTTTTTCGCCGGAGCCTTTTTCACCGCCTTCTCGGCCGGGTGCTTGTGCGGGGGATGCTTGCCGGGCGCCTTCTTCGCCGCCGCTTTGCCGGGCGCCTTCTTCGCCGCCTTTTTGGCAGCCTTCTTGGCCGGAGCCTTCGACGGGGACACCCGTGCGAGTTCGTTCATGACCCCGTTCTATCTACCGAGCCTGGCCGTCAGCTGACCGTGAGGGACTCGGCGGGGTCGCCGGCCGTTCGGCGGGCAAGGGCGATGCCGGGGCATTCGCCGTAGCCGGCGGTGGTGGTGGCGAGTCGCCACCACTTCTATCAGGGGTGCCAACCGGTGGGGCTTGCCCCGGCATGGGGTTCATCGGTCCGGGTCCGCTACCGGGCAGCGGTGGGACGGGCGGCGCGGGGCGCTCCCGATCCCACGGCTGCGGCGGCGCCGGCGGCGGTGGTCGGCGGTCGCCCGGCCCCGGGATGGGCGGTGGCGGCGGGGGAAGCTTGTCAGCCCCCGGCGGGTTGGCGCGGGGCGCGGGATCCGCGGCGGTGCCGACGGTCAGCGTCAGGAACGGTTGGGTGCTGAAGGCGGCGCCCCCCAGAAGGCCGACGGCCAGACCGATCAGTCCGGCTGCGCCGAGGGCGATCATGCGGTGCCGCCGATCACCATTTTCGTCGCGCTGGCGGGGCGGGCTGGACGGGGGAGTCGCGGGCGGTTGCGTCTGGGGCGCATCGGGGCCGTCCAGCGATGCGTCGCCCCGCGATTCGCGGTGTTCTGGCTGGGTGTCGTCGTTCATCATGAGCTCACCTTCGGTCTGGATTCGTTGATGAGGCCGAGGGTAGGAACGCGCGATGAAGTCAGCCTGAAGACGACGGGGCGAAGCGCACATCTTCATTTTCGCTTCAGATAGCGCGCGACGCGTCCGACACAATGAATGCATGCCCGGCGTCGTAGAGGAGCAGGCCACCGCCCGAGTTCTGGTGGTGGAGGATTCCGACGCGATCCGGGAGATGGTCGTCGAAGCGCTGCACGCCGCCGGATACGCCGCCGACGGCCGAGCGGACGGGCACGCCCTGGAAGAGTTCCTCGACGGCTACCGGCCGGATCTGGTGATCTTGGATGTCATGATCCCAGGCCGCGATGGCTTCGCGCTGATCGACATCGCCAGGGCATGGAGTGACGTCGGGGTCGTCATGTTGACCGCGCTCGACGGTCTGCCCGACCGGCTTCGCGGACTCGACGGTGGCGCCGACGATTACATCGTCAAACCGTTCGAGATGTCGGAGTTGATATCTCGGGTGGGTGCCGTCCTGCGAAGGCGCGGCCGCATTGCCTCTGCCGTCACTGTCGGTGATCTGATCGTCGACCGTGGTGCCGGTGTCGCGGCGCGCGCCGGACACCGATTGAATCTGACCGCCACGGAACTCAACGTGCTCAACTTCGTCCTGGACCAGCGTGGCCGCATCGTCAGCGCAGCCCAGATCTTGACCGCTGTCTGGGGGTATGACGCCTACGACGACAATCTGGTGCACGTACACATCAGCAGCTTGCGTCGCAAGCTCGAGGCGTACGGCCCCCGTCTGATCCACACCGTGCGTGGAATCGGGTACCGCCTGTACTCCACGCCATGACCCAGACGTCAACTGCCACACCATCATTGCGCCGACGCCTCGTGCTGGCGGTGCTCGGACTGCTGGCCGTCCTGGTCACTCTGCTCGGAGTGTCGGTAGACGTGGTGATGGGTGTGCAGGCGCGCCGCGATCTGCACGACCGGCTGATGGCCACCGCCGCGCGTGCCGACAGCCTCGACCGCGCCGGGGTCGCGCCTGACCAGCTCGTCGCCCAGACCCAGGGCGGCGGCATCCGGGCTCGGCTGATCACACCCGACGGACACAGCTACGGCGACGCAAGCCTTCCGTCAAACGGTCAGGGCGTCCTGACACCACCACCCCCGCCGAGCCCGGCCGGTGGCGGTCCGCCGGGCCCACCCGGTGGTGGGCCGCCGCCGAAGCCGCCGTTGCCGCCACCGCCAGAGCAGGCCACCGCGACGGCCATCACGCATCCGTTACCCGACCGCAGCTTGCTCGTCTTGGTTGCCGACACCACAGCGACAACGGTCGTCCTCGGTCAGTTACGCATGATCATCATCGTCTCGGCACTTCTGGTACTGCTCATCGCGAGCGCAGCCGCAACCGTGCTCATCAGATCCGCTATGCGTCCCCTGGACAGACTGACCGCGGTGGCCGGCGCGATCACCGCCGGTGACCGTGGCCGGCGCCTGCATCCGGATCGGCCGAACACTGAACTCGGCCGGGCTGCAACGGCATTCGACAATATGCTGGATGCCTTGGAGCAGTCCGAACACCGCGCCCGGCAGTCCGCCACCGACGCCGCCGACGCAGAGAAGGCAACGCGACAGTTCCTGGCGGATGCCGCGCACGAGCTGCGCACTCCGATCGCGGGCATCCAGGCCGGGGCCGAACGAATCATGACGACGGCGAGCCAGACCGCAGGTGCTCAGTCGGATCAGCAGCGCCATCGCGCGCAGCTCGTGCTGACCGAGACGCGCAGAGCAGGCCGGCTGGTCGCCGACATGCTGGACCTGAGCCGCATCGACAACGGATTGCATATCGACTGGCAGGCCTGTGATCTGGCGATCATCGCCGATCAAGAACGGGACCGCGCCGAGATGTTCAGCCCCTCGATCACGATCATCCGGACAGGACCGGCCACCCTGCCGATCCTCACCGACCCCCAGCGCGTCGCACAAATCCTTGCCAACCTGACCGAGAATGCGCGCCGATATACACCCGACGGGGGAACCGTCACAATCGATCTCAGCCGAACTGCCAGTCGCGCCGAGATCATCGTCAGCGACACCGGCCCCGGCGTTGCCGCCGCCGAGCACGAGCGGATCTTCGAACGGCTGGTGCGGCTCGACGCGGCTCGCAGCCGCGACCACGGCGGTGCCGGTCTGGGCCTGCCGATCGCCCGCGGTCTGGCCCGCGCTCTTGGCGGAAACCTGACGTGCGTACCCCGCGGTACCGGGGCCCACTTTCTACTGTCGCTGCCACTCAGCCGGCCGACCAACTGACCGTCACTGTGTGTGCGGGACTTGCGCGGGAATCTGATCCGAGCCCCCCGGCAGAAGTGGTTGACTGGCAGCTGTCGAACGGCAGGGATGGAGGTCGACCAATCGAAGGCGATTCGGAGCATACTGACGCCGGCGTCCCCGACGACGTCCGGCACATTGTGATGAAAGCCGCCTACGACGAGCTGACCCGGTGGGGCTTGGAGCGATTCGACATTCCGGCCATGTGCTCGCGGCACAAGATCGACGAAGCTCTGGTCACCACATACTGGGGGGACGGCAGCCGGCTCGCCCTCGAAGCGCTCTTGTTCTGGAGCAACGACATCCTCACCGCACCCGACACCGGATCGCTGCGCACCGATCTGCAGGCCCTGGCCACGGTGGTGGCCCAACAGGTCAACGACACGGTCGGTCGCAGTCTGCTGCGGGCATTGGTGGTCGACGACCGCGCCGCTTTCGCGGACGACACCCGGATGGCGTTCTGGATGCGGCGGTTCGCGAGTATCCGGTCGGTGTTCGACCGGGCCGCGGCACGTGGCGAGCTGCGCGACGGCGTCGACACGATCGCCGCGATGCAACTCGTCCTCGCCCCGATCAACGTGCGTGCCCTCTACACCCGAGAGCCGATCGCCGAGCACTACTGCGCCGCGATCGCCGACCTGGCCTGGCATGCCGTTGCGAAGCATTAGGCCGCGGTCGAGCCGCAGACACCAAGCCAGCGGCGAACCGACCTGCACGTCGGCGACCACCGCTTGGCCGGCCAGCCATCGCCGGGCCCGGGACCAATGTGATGGCGTGAGGCTGACCCGTTGGATCTCATCTGTCCTGCCCGGGATTCGCCATAGCGGTTGTCGCTGAGCACGGTGTCCATGCGTACCGTCAGAAAACAGTTGTCTCTGCGCAACTAATCTAAGCGCTCGATGAGGCCTCGATTAGGGTGTGCCCGCTGCCGGCATGCATCGCCGCTGACCGGGTATGCGCACTCCATGCATCGCCCGGCGTATGGGACGGGAAGCCATCACCGTCGATCAACCCGACGACATCGCAAAGGCATGGGACGGGAGTGCTTGGTCGATGACCTGCTGGCGTCGCTTGTTCCGGTCGGTCCCGCGTTCTCAGGAGGCTGACGTGGCGCCCGCGTGGGTGACGGTGCTGTCATGGGGTGCGCTGGCGTTGGCCGGAATCAGACCTCTGATCACCGTTTTCGACATCTACGCACGCGGTTACCGGCAGCGGATGCGCGTGATGGAGGCACTAGGGCCGGTGACCGGACTGTACTTCGGTCCAGTCGCAGTGTGGTTGATCAGACGAGGGGTCAAGGAAGCGATGTGAACGGCTGGGAGCACGCGCTGATAGGCGACTGGCACCAAGCGCCGTGGGCGGCTGCCAAGGCGTTGACACTGTTCGTCACGGCTGCAGCGGCGTTTCGCTTCACCCAACGTCGTGCGATCGCGGAGTTCACCCCGTTCGATTGGGTCACCGCAGTCGCAATCGGCGCAGTCGTGGGCCGGACCGCTACCGCGCCCGACACCGCATGGCTGACCGGAGCCGCGGCGCTGGCGACGTTGATCGCGGCGCATGCAGCGGTCGTCCGGATGCGGTTCGTCCCGGCCTTGAGGCGCATTGTGGATCCGCCGCTCCGCGTGCTCATCCGCGATGGCGAGGTCGACGAGCGAAACCTGCGGCGCAGCGGGCTGACTCGCGCCGACCTCGACGCGGTGCTGCGACAGCACGGCCATCTCAGCCCGCGGCACGTTCATCTGGCACTGTTCGAAGAGAAGGGTGTGGTGTCGGTGCTGGCCGCGAAGGATGAGTGACGAGCGTGGCCGGAACATCGACGAAGAGGGGCCCTCCGAAGCCGTCACGGTGCCACAGCTGCGGGTGTTGGTGATGATCGACACCCAGGGCCCGCTGAACCTTGCTTCAGTCGCCGCGGCGCTGGACATCAGCCCGTCGAACGCCAGTCGGATCTGCGATCGGCTGATCAAAGCCGGCTTCCTGCACCGGCAGGACTCCGCGGCGGACCGGCGCAACATATCGCTGGCGCTCACGACCGAGGGAAGGCAACTGGTCCGCAAAATGAACCGGCACCGCCGGCGCGCCATTACCCGGGCGCTGCGTGCGATGAGCGCCACGGAGCGGCAGTCGGTGGTCAACGCAATGGACACCTTCGCGGTCGCGGCCGGTGAACCGGCCGACGATGCCGGGCTCAGCTTGGTGTGGCCGCCGGGCTGACACGAACCGATTTGTTACCGGTCCGCGCTCTTGGGTCCACATCAGACGTGAGAACGTAGACCTCTATGCAATCGCACAGCTTCGTCACCTATGAGGAATTCGGGCGCCGGTTCTTCGAAATCGCGGTGACCGAGGAGCGGGTGGCTGCCGCGTTCGCCGAGATCGCCGGCGGCGAATTCGAAATGGGCCCGATGGCCCAGGGGCCTGGTGGCCTGGCCAAGGTCACCGCCAAGGTGAGAATCCAACAGCCGACCGCGCGGCGCAGCGTGGGCGACACCATCACCTTCAACGTGCGCATCCCGCTGGTGATCGAGCTGATCGTGGACCTGAGGGTCGACAAGCAGCGGTTCAAGGTTGATGGCGATATCGCGCTGCGGGCGACTGCCCGCGCGGCCGAACCGCTCACCCTGGTCATCGACGTCGCGAAGCCGAGGCCCTCTGACATCGCCGTGCATGTGACCTCGAAATCGGTGCGCGGCGAGATCCTGCGGATCGTGGCAGGCGTCGACACCGAGATCCGTCGCTTTGTCGCGGCATACGTCGCGGACGAGATCGACAGCCCGGCCTCGCAGCAGGCAAAGGTCATCGACGTCGAAGAGGCTGTTGCCTCAGCCTGGGACTGAGGAGACGGCAGTGCGATTCGTCCTCGTCCACGGCGGCTTTCACGCGGGCTGGTGCTGGGAGCGGACCGTCGCCGAATTGAACCGACTTGGCCACGAGGCGGAGGCGGTCGATCTGCCGGGGCACGGCACCCGCGTCGACGACCCGCTGACCGAGTGGACCATTCCGTGTCGCCGTGACGCGATCCTCGCGGCGATCCGTCCCGGCGACGTGCTGGTGGGCCATTCCGGCGGCGGTTTCGATGCGACAGTGGCGGCCGATGCCGCCGTTGAGGCCGTCAGTCACATCGTCTATCTGGCCGCAGCGCTGCCCCGGGAAGGTCGTAGCTATCCCGAGGCGATGGCGATGCGCAACACCGAAGACGGTGAATTCGACGGCGATGTCGGGGAGATGCTCGGCTATCTGCACTTCGACGACGAGGGGGCGATGACCTTCGCCGACTTCGGCGGTGCATGGCGCTACTTCTACCATGACTGCGACGAGACAACCGCCCGGTGGGCGTTCGACCGGCTGGGTCCGGAGAAATTCGGAGCGGTCAACGACACTCGGGTGTCGCTGCCCCGATTCTGGGCTGCCGAGCTGCCACGCAGCTTCATCCGCTGCACCGAGGACCGGTCGATGCCCCGGTGGCTGGCCGACAGCGTTAGCGAGCGACTCGGGGTTGAGCAGCTGACCATCGAAGCGTCGCATTCGCCGTTCCTGAGCCGCCCGGCCGAGCTGGCCGAGTTGCTGGTCCACGCGACCACCACCCGTCCGATCGGCCCGCTACAGCCGGATTGACGGCGTCTGAACGAAATCTTGCGTAAAGCGGGTAACCCCATGCGATGAACGGGTTGAGTGGACGGCGATGACCGCCGTCGACGTCGAGCCCGAAGCTCCGCAGCGCGATCCGGATCCGCACACCAACCGGCTCGCGCTGATACGACGCATCGCCATTGTAATCTGGCTCGCCGGCATCGTATCGTGGACTGCCACAAACGGTTTGGCGCTCAATCGTGAACTCGTGCTGCTCTACGTGTGTTCCGGGCTGCTGGCCGCCAGCATCGGTAGGCGCCGGGTGTTGCTGATCGTGCGGGACTGGTTGCCCTTCGCCGCCGTGCTGATCGTCTACGACCTGAGCAGGGGAGCGGCCGGGCTGATCGGCACCCCCACCCAGTGGGTGTGGCAGCCGGAGGTGGATCGCCGGATGTTCGGCGTGGTGCCCACCGTGTGGCTTCAGGAACACCTCAAGATGCCGTCCCCGCCCTGGTGGGAGGTGGTGATCAGCACGGTGTACATGTCGTTCTTCATCCTCCCGTACGTGGTGGCGGGTGTGTTGTGGTTGCGCGACCGGGCGGAGTGGAAGGCGTTCGTCCGTCGTTTTCTGGCGCTCTCGTTCGCGGCGCTGGCCATCTATGCGGTGCTGCCCGCCGCGCCGCCCTGGGCGGCCGCCCGCTGCGAGCCGGCCGACGTCGCAGGCGGTCCGTCCGCACCGCCATGCATGTTCGGCCCGGTGCCGCGTGCCGACGGCGGGCTGCTGGGGCCGGTGACCACCCAGCACCCGGGAGCCAACGACGTCGTGGAACGGATCTCCAGCCGAGGGTTTGGGATGCTTCATCTGGACGTGGCCCGCGCCCTGCTCGACGAGGGTCAGGCCAGCGTGAACCTGGTCGCGGCCATTCCGTCGCTGCACGCCGGCCTGTCGGCGATGATCGCGGCATTCCTGTGGGGACGGGTCGCACGGCGCTGGCGGCCGCTGCTGGCCGGCTACGTGATGATCATGGCGTTCACGTTGGTGTACGCGGCTGAGCACTACGTCATCGATCTGCTACTCGGGTGGTCGCTGGCCGCGGTGACGGTGCTCGTGGTCCGGCGTTACGAACGCCGCCGGCTGGCTGCGGCGGGACCGGCCGGTGAAATTGAGTGGCCGACCGACAGCGCTGAGCTGGGTGAGAACGTCCTCGACGCGTGCCCTGGGCACCTCGGCCCGCCACTGCGGGAGGCTACTGGTCAGTTGTAATGAGCTGGGCCCCAACGACAGACTGGTCAGAGTCAGGCCACTCGCCAGTTCCGGGAGCCGGACCGGGTATGACGGCAACCGCGTCGGCAACGCCCACCGACGCCGAGTGGTGCGCAGCGCCCGCGGGTGCAACCACAACGTGGAGCCGTCCAACTCCACATCCACCTCCACACTGCCGAGCCGGGGGTGGCGAGTCCAGCGCAACCGCGCGATGCCGTCGTCGTCGACATGGCCCGACAATCTGGGCAGCGACTCCGAGAACACCGCGTTGAGCGCCTGGGTGGAGACGACCATGGTCACCTCCACCGGGGCGGCCACCAGCACCGGTGGGACGCCCGGCTTCAAGTGCACATTGTGCAGAACCATCGAGGCGCCCTCGAAATGATGCTTGCCCCAACGGATGTCGGTAGCGGTGATCCGGACGTCGTTCAGCTGGCCGACGGCAAGCCCACGAACGTCGAGGCGCGAGTTGAATTCGGTGACGGTCAGCGTGACGTCCCCGCCGTCGAGGCGCACGGTCATCGTGCGCCCGACCACCAGCCGCTTGACGGTCATGAACAGCGTGCGATACGCCATCGCCGCCCCGGTGCTCACCGGGAAGGTCGCCGCCGACGACCAGACCGAAGACAGCAGACCCAGCGAACGTGCCATAGGGCTACCCATCCTGCTCGGTCGGCACGGGGCGGCGCAACACCGCCAGTCCTGAGTTTGTATTCGCCGGGTGAGGGTATAACTGGCCCGATGACGTCCGTGGTGGTGGTGGGAAGCGGCTTCACCGGGTTCGAGTGCGCACGGCGACTGCAGCATCGTTTGCGCCGGCAGCACACGGATGTGCAGATCACCCTCATTTCGCCGATCGACTACATGCTTTACACACCGCTGCTGCCCGACGTCGCAGGCGGTCTTGTCGACGCGCGGTTCGTCTCCATCCCGCTGGCCGGCACGCTTGACGGGGTTCGGGTGATCCGCGGCCGCGTCGACACAGCGGACCTGACGGCGCACACACTCGGCTACACCGACCCCGAGGGTCGAACCCACGAACTTGCCTGGGATCGCCTGGTGCTGACGCCCGGCTCGGTGACCCGGCTCTTCGACATTCCCGGCCTGGCCACCTACGCCCGCGGTCTCAAATCGATCGCCGAAGCCCTCTACCTGCGTGACCATTTCCTGGAGCAGCTCGAACTGGCCGGTCTCGACTCCGACCCCTCGGTGGCCGCGGGACGACGCACGGTCGTCGTGGTGGGCGCGTCGTATTCGGGCACCGAACTGGTGGTCCAGCTGCGGGCGCTGGCCGACGCCGCGGCCCGTCAGATGGGATTCGACCCGCAATCGGTGCGCTTCGTCCTGCTGGACCTCGCCGAACAGGTGATGCCCGAGGTGGGCGCGAAACTCGGCAAAGCCGCTCGGGAGGTTCTGCGTGATCGCGGCGTCGACGTCAGGCTGGGCCTGACGTTGAAGGAAGTGCAGGCCAATCACGTTGTGCTCAGTGATGATTCGCGGATAGACACCCGGACGGTGGCCTGGGTGACGGGGGTGACCGCCGCACCGCTGATCGAGACGCTCGGCCTGCCGACTGAGAAAGGTCGGCTGAAGGTCGGGGCGGACCTGCGGGTGCCCGGCCATCCCGACGTGTTCGCCGCCGGCGACGCCGCCGCCGTCCCCGACCTGACCCAGCCCGGTACCATCACCCCGCCCACCGCCCAGCATGCGGTACGGCAGGGAAAGGCGTTGGCGCGCAACGTTGCCGCCAGCCTGGGATTCGGCACCTCCAAGGACTACCGGCACCGCAACATGGGTCTGGTCGTGGACCTCGGCCCACGCAAGGCCGTGGCCAACCCGCTCAACATCCAGGTCTCCGGCCTGCCCGCCAAAGCTGTCACCCGCGCTTATCACCTGTATGCGATCCCGCGCGGAGTCAACCGATGGGCGGTCGCGCTGGCCTACCTCACCGACCTGATCTTCCCGAGAACGCTGGTGTCGATGGGACTTGCCAGCCAGGAAGACGCCCAATTCTCGACCAGCGAGGGCATTCCGATGCTCAAGGCCGATTGACTACAGATCCAGCGTCAGGTGGCCGCCGTCGGGCGCGCGTGACACGCACGTCAGCATCATTCCCTCGGCTCGCTCGGGTTGAGTGAGAAGCGTATCCCGATGCTGCACAACGCCGTTGACGACGCGGGTGCGGCAGGTGCCGCAGAATCCCTGCTGGCAGGAGTACGGCGCCGGCACGTGCTCGCGCTGCAGCGCCGACAGCAACGTCTCCTCGGGCCGCACCGCCACCGTGACACCTGTCGAGGCCACCGTCGCGGTGAACGTCGTGCCGTCGACCACCGGTGGGGCGGCGAACCGCTCGAAGTGCAGTTCGACGTTGTCGCGGCCGGTCAGCTCTTTCCGGATGGCGGTGAGCATGGGTGCGGGCCCGCAGGTGTAGACGCCTGCACCGTCCGGGCAATCTCCCAAAAGCTCTGCGGCGGTGGCAATTCCGTGCTCATCGTCGGTCCGGATCTGCACCCGATCACCGAATTCACGTAGCTCGTCGAGGAACGGGATGGCCTCGCGGCTGCGACCGGTGTAGATCATCGACCAGTCGACACCCAGCCGCTGCGCCAGACCCAGCATCGGCAGGATGGGGGTGATGCCGATACCGCCGGCGATGAACCGCAGCTGCCGGGCGGGGGAGCCGTAGCCGGGAACGGTGAGCGGGAACGCATTTCGCGGGCCACCGGTGGTCGCCGTCGCCCCGATCGTAAGGTCGTCGTGCACCTCGATCGATCCGCCACCACCATCGGGGATGCGCCGCACCGCGATCCGGTAACTGGTTGGCACGGCGGGGTCGCCGCACAGAGAGTACTGCCGAATTCGGCCGCTGGGCAGCCGGATGTCCACATGCGCGCCGGGATGCCACGCCGGCAGCGGCCGTCGATCCGGCGCCGCCAGCGTCAGTGCCACCACGTTCTGATCCCGCGCGACCACACGGCGGTCGACGACCTGCAGAGAGAACGTGCGCTCGCGTGCCTGCGGCATCGCCGGGCGCCGCACCGCGCCGCTGATCGCCCACAGGGCCCTGATCGATGCGTCGGTGAGGCGCAGGAACGGATCGTGGCGAGTGCGGCCCGACACGCTCGGCGGTGCGGACCCGAGCCGGACTATCACTGGTGCGCGGCGCGGGCGGCCGGCGAGCTCGCCAGATACGCGACCGCTTGCGCGGTGGACCCGACGTCCTCGGGTGAATAGTTCGGCCGGAAGTAGGTCAGCGTCGTGGTGCCGAACAGTGTGCGGTACTTGGGCAGCAGCCCCAGCTTTGAGTCGCGGGCCCGCAGCCGCTGCATCTGCCACCACGTCATGTTCACCGTCGGATCCGTCCGGCACAGATACCAGCTGCCGCGGTTGAAGAAGCCGGCGATGAGGACCACCGCCATCGCCATCGAGCGGATCCGGTCGAGATAGCTGTCGTGGAAGTAGACCGCGACGTCGTGCGCGACGTTGCGGTGCTCCACCTCCTCGCTGCCGTGCCAGCGGAACACGTCGACCAGGGTGGGGTCGGCGCCGAAGTCGTCCCAGGCGCAGTTGAGTGCGAAATCGCCCAGGACCGCGGTGTAGTGCTCGATCGCCGCGATCAGCCACAGGCGGTCGCACAGGTTGTTCAGCCGCCTGCGTGGGTCGGCTGACGTGCTGGGCGAGAGCACCTGACCGAACACGTAGTCGAGCTGGCGCAGGATCGGCTCGGCGTCCACGCCGCGCGCCACCATCAGCTCCTGCAGGACCTGGTCATGGGTGTCTGCGTGGGTGGCCTCCTGGCCGATGAATCCGCGCATGTCCTCGGCCAGCCGCGGGTCCTTCACCAGCGGCAGCGCCTCGTTGTAGGTGTCGACGAACCAGCGCTCCGCGACGGGAAGGACGACGTTGAGCAGACCGATCACATGAGATGCGACCGGGTGCCCGGGAATCCAGTGCAACGGCGCATCGGACACGTCGAAGGCGACCTTGCGGGCCTGGATCTGCACCGGGCCCGGATCGATCTCGCGTTCGAAACGGCGTGGGCGCAGCATGGGCAAACCTCCCGGCAGTGGCTGCCGAGGAGTCTAGCTCGTCGCGGGGCGGGGTCAGCCGACCTGAGTCGGCGTGACGGTGACGGTTCCGGGAGCACCCGGAGTCGGGCGGGAACCACCGTCGGACGGGATCTGCTGGGCGGGGGCCGAACCCGGTCCGCTGGGAGCCGGAGCCTCGGGCTGGGCAGCCTTGGTGCAGTTCAGCATCAGCGACATCTTGCCGCTGGCCAGGTATTTCTGGCTCTGCACGACGCACTGCGCCTGCGGTACATCACTGCCGACGGAACCGCCGAAGACGGTCTTGATGCCTTGTGCATGCAGGATCGCGACGGCTTTGTAGTACGGCTCGCCGAGAATGTTCATGGTGCCGCCAGCGTTGGGGTCGGCATTGCTGGACCCCATGCCCAGGGCGGCTGCTGCCGAACCCGCGGCAAGCGCTCCGGCGGCCACCAGGATGAGCCTTTTCACTCCAACCTCCGTCTGTGTCTGCGGTCGAACATAGCCCAGGGAGCTTGGAGATCGCTCTGCGAGCAGATCACACCAGCCTCTTGCGACCTCTATCGCCACAAGGGCATGGATTCGTTTCACCGGTTGGTGACTAGAACGTCTCTCGGTGCCGTTCCTGCTCGACGACGGCGTCCAGGTCGGCCAGCCGCGCCATCGAGGACACCGCGCGGGCGGTGCGGTTGTTGCGGGCCAGCAGGTCCTGGTGGCGATGCACGAACGCCCAATATCCTGCGGTGAAGGGGCAGGCGTCGGGTCCGATGCGGACCTTCGGGTCGAAGCAGCACGCGCGGCAGTGATCACTCATCTTGTTCACGTAGGCACCACCGGAGGTGTACGGCTTGGTGGCGAGCAGGCCCCCGTCCGCGTGCTGGCTCATCCCGACCACATTCGTCGGCATCACCCAGGCGAAGCCGTCGACGAACGCGGTGGCGAACCATTCGGTCAGGGCCCGCGGCTGGTAGCCGCGCTGCAGCGCGTGGCTGCCCAACACCATCAGCCGCTGGATGTGGTGCGCCCACCCGCGATCCCGCACACCGCCGAGTGCCTGCCGCAGGCATTCGGCGGTGATTGAATCGGCATCGAGTTCGGTCCACCAGGCCGGCAGCGGAGTCTCGGCGGACAGGGCGTTGTTGTCCAGGTAGTCCGGGCCGAAGTGCCAGTACAGGTGCCACATGTACTCCCGCCACCCCAGAATCTGGCGGATGAACCCTTCGGCTGCCGCGAGCGGGGTGTTGCCGTCCCGGTAGGCCTGCTCCGCGGCGTGCACGGCGTCCAGCGGGTGCAGCACGCCGAGGTTCAGCGGCACCGACAGCAGCGAATGCGACATCGCCCAGTCACCGCCCATCATGGCGTCCTCGTAGCGGCCGAAGAGTGGCAGCCGACGTTCGATGAACCTCGTCAGTGCCCGGCGTGCCTCGGCCGGGGTGACCGCGAACAGCCGTGGCCCGTCGACGCCGACAGTCGGCAGATCCATCGCATCCAGATCACGTCGTACCTGCTCGTCGATGTCGTCTTCCCGCGGGCGGTACGGCGCGTCGACTCCGATCGATCGACCGTTCTTGGGTGGGGACTCGCGGTTCTCGGCGTCGAAGTTCCACCGCCCGCCGACCGGCTCGGGACCGTCCATCAGCACGCCGAACCGCCGGCGCTGCTCGCGGTAGAAGTCCTCCATCCGGAACCGGCGTCGATCACCGGCCCACCGTCGAAAGCCGGTTCGTGACAACGCAAATCCCGGGGTGGGCAACACCTCGGCCACCATGCCGTCGCGCTGAAGGCGCCGCACGAAGCGATCGGCGGCGAACGATGTCGGTTCGTGTACCAGCACCGGTGCGCCGTAATCACGGAGCGCTTCGGTGTAGCTGTCCGCGCGTACCAGGGTGACGCGCTCACCCAGGTCGGCCGCGGCGTGCCGCAGGGCGGACAGCACCAGGTGCAGCTTCTGCCGATGAAACCGGCGCCGTCGCAGCGCGGAGGTCGCCTCGACCAGGAACACCGGGCGGTGCGCGTGTTCGCCGCCGTAGAACTGCGGGCCGAGCTGATCGGCGAACAGCCACAGCGGGGTGTCGTCAGCGCTCATCGGTTCGGTCCTAGCCGCCGTTGCCGCGCAATATCTCCTCGGCACATCGCAATCTGGTATGCCCGGTTTCCTGCATGCAGACACGAATCGGGGACTCGGTCTCCGTCGGCGGGGCCGCCACGGCAGAAGTCGGCGACGACGTGACCACCGGGTTCGGAATCTCGTCCTGATGCACCGACCACAGGTAGCGGTCGGTGTACTGCAACTTGGTGCAGTACGCGGTCGCACCGTCTGCGGTGGTTCCGGTAGCGCCCGGCTCGGTGCAGTCCGAGCCGATCACCGCGGTCGGGGTCGGCTCGACGGTGACGGTGTCGGTCGCCGCGGTCGTGGTCGCGGTGGTCGGTGGAGTCGTCGTCGCGGCCGGCGGTGGTAATGGCGGGACGACAGGGATGGTCGCCGTCGTCGTGGCGGTGCGGAGGTCCTTGGCGGCAACGTTCTCCCCGCGGTCGCGCCCGGCGATGAAGGCGATCGCGACACCGGCGACCAGCAGCACCGCCAGCACGGGAAGCAGGATCTTCAGCCACCGATTGTGGGACTGCGGGACCGGCTCACCAACGGGCGCCGCATCGGTGATCGGGGTCAGCCGGGTGTCATCGGCATCGGTCAGGCCGTCACCGGACACCGGGGTGGTGATGTGGTGGGCCAGCGCTCGCGCGAAGTCCACGCACCGGTCGAATCGCTCGGCAGGGTCCTTGGACAGCGCCTTGCGCAGCGCAGCGTCCAGGTTCGCCAGCTCCGGGCGGTGCTCGGCCAGGCTCGGCGGTAACGCCGACAAATGCTGGCTGATCACCACCGCGGGATTGGAATGCGGAAACGGCGGGGTGCCGGTGAGCAGGTGGTAGGCCGTGGCCGCCAGCGCATACTGGTCGGCCCGCCCGTCGAGATCGCGGCCCATCAGCTGTTCAGGCGCGGCATAAGACACCGTGCCGACCGTCATGTTGGTCTGGGTCAAGCCGCTGGCATCGTCGTCCCACCGGGCAATTCCGAAGTCCGCCAACAGGATTCGTTCCTCGCCGGATTCCTGTTTGGATACCAGGATGTTGGCGGGCTTGACATCGCGGTGCAGCAGATGGCGTTGGTGCGCGTAGTCCAGGGCCTCGGCGACCGCGGTGACGATCTTGAGCACCTCAGCCTGCGGCAGGCCGCTGGGGAAGTTCTTCAACAGATCGCCGGCGTCGTTGCCGTCGACGAAATCCATGGCGATCCACAGCTGGCCGTCGGTCTCGCCCCGGTCGTGGACGCCGACGATATGAGGGTGCCAGAGCGTGGCGGCGATATCCGCTTCCCGTTCGAACCGCGCACGGTATTCGGCGTCGCTACTCACCGAGGCCGGTAACACCTTGAGGGCGTCGCGGCGGGGCAGCCGGGGATGCTGGGCCAGGTAGACCTCACCCATCCCGCCCGCGCCCAGCAATCGCAGGATCGTATAGCCCGCGAATGTCTCGCCTTCGGCCAGCGGCATGGCCTGATACTACAAATGTCCTGCCCGGGCGGGTTCGGACGCGCTGAGCTCGGCTAGCTGGTCCTCGGTGACACCGAGGACACGAAGGCACGCGTCGGCAACGTGGCCGGCCAGCGTGCCGGGGTCCGGATGCGGGGGCGGTGTCCACATGTTCACCAGGGACTCGACCAAGCGGAACGGAAGGTCGGCCGCGTCGTCGGCGATGCCGGTCGCCACCAGAACCGCGCGGCTGAGGTCCAGGTAGGCCTGTCGCAGGCGCTCACGTTCGGTCCAGAAGGTGGCCAGCCGCGCCTCCCTGAGCTCGGGCAGCAGGTAGAGGGCACCCAGGTTCCACTGCGCTGTCAGCAGCTGGGCGCCGTCGAAGGCGGCCAGGGCGTGCAGGGTGCTCGCGGCCGAGCGGGGGTCGCCGCCCTGCTCCAGTTCGGACAGGAACGTCAGGGTCGGCGTCACGGTCTGGTGCAGCAGCGCTGACAGCAGTTCGTCCTTGGTCTTGAAGTAGTGGTACAGCGAGGCCTGCCGGATGCCGACCGCCTCGGCGATGGCCCGGGTCGAGGTGCTCGCGTAGCCGCGGCTGGTGAACAGCTCCGCCGCTGCGTCGAGGATCTCATCCCGGGCGGTCGTGCCGGGTCTGCGCCGTTCGGTCAAGCGCGGACGGCCCGCCCGCGTTGTCTCCATGGTCCGATGTTGACCTACATCACCTGCGAAAAGACAGACCCGGGGATTTTCTGTCACATGACAGAAACGCGGGATACCTATCGGTTACGCGCCGTCTTGGTTTGGTTACGCCAGCGACACCCACCGCGACCAGAGGCCCGTAAAACTGTCAATCGACAGGCTGATGGCTCACCGGTGAGCGCATCCTCGTGGAACCTCTGACCTTCCGGGAGACTCTGCATGGCGAGCGCCGCAAGTGTCGCGCTGCGACCCGATGCACCGGCGACGACGCCGCGCGACGTGGTCGCGGCGGTGGACGATCTGTGTGTCACGTTCCGCCGCAACGGCAAGGACGTGCACGCGCTGCGCGGGGTGTCGCTCCAGATCGCACCCGGCGAAATCGTGGGCCTGGTGGGTGAATCCGGCTCCGGTAAAAGCGTTCTGGGCTTCAGCATGCTCGGCCTGCTCGGCGCCGCCAAGACCAGGGGCAGTGTCCGGGTGTGCGACACCGACATGCTCACCGGCGCCGCCAAGCAGCTGCGCAAGGTCCGTCGACTCGACCTCGGCGCGGTGTTCCAGGACCCGATGACGTCGCTGAACCCGACGATGCGGATCGGCAAGCAAGTCGAAGAAGTGGCAGGCAGCAGCGCAGAGGCGCTGAAACTGCTCACCGCCGTTGGTATTCCAGATCCCGAGCGACGGATGCGGGCCTATCCACACGAATTGTCCGGCGGGTTGCGCCAGCGGGTGATGATCGCGATCGCGGTGGCCGGTGATCCCGAACTGATCATCGCCGACGAACCGACCACCGCACTCGACGTCACGGTGCAGGCACAGGTGCTGGCGCTGCTGCAGCGATTGCGCGCCGAGATCGGCTGCAGCATCGTGCTGATCACCCATGACCTCGGTGTCGCCGCGCAGATCGCCGACCGCATCGCCGTGCTGTACGCCGGGCGGATCGCCGAAATAGGCCCGACCGCCGACGTTCTCGCCAGCCCCGCGCATCCCTACACCCACGGGCTGCTGCAATCGCGGCTGACGCTGGACACGGCGCGGGACCGCCCGCTGGCCGCGATGGCCGGCCAGGTGCCCAGCCCGACTGCGCCACTGCCCGGATGCGCGTTCGTGCCGCGGTGTGCGCTGGCCCGCACCGAATGCTCCGCCACGCCACCGGATCCGGTGGCGTGTGCCGAGAACCGGGTGAGCGCCTGCATCATCGAGCCGGCACAGATGCGCACCGAGCTGGCCGGGATCATCGCCGCCGAGGCCGAAGCTTTCGCCGATCGGGTCGAGATTGCGGCTGATCAGCCGCCTGCCGTCGACGCGCGCACCGTCACCAAGACGTTCACCGTGCGCCGTCGCCGGCTGGATCGCTCGGGCGCATCAGGAGGCAAACTGCAGGCGCTGCGCGGAGTGTCGCTGACCGTCGCGCACGGCGAATCAGTAGCCCTGGTGGGCGAGAGCGGCTCCGGGAAGTCGACGTTGCTGCGCATCATCGCCGGGCTGGAGAAGCCGACCACCGGCGAGGTCGAACTGGCCGGCGAGACCCGCCCGCAGATGGTCTTCCAAGACGCCGGTGCCTCGCTGACACCATGGTTGTCCGTCGGCGAGCTGATCGGTGAACGGCTGCGCAGCACCTCGATGTCGCGTAGCGAGCGCAAGGACGCTGTCGCTGCCGTTCTGGAGCGTGTCGGCCTCCCGCAGGACGTGGTGAAGTCGCGGGCCGCGCAATTGTCCGGCGGTCAGCGGCAACGCGTATCCCTGGCGCGGGCCACCGTGATCCCGCCGCAGGTGCTGCTCTGCGACGAGCCGACCAGCGCGCTCGATGTGTCGCTGGCCGCCTCGGTGCTCAACCTGATCGGCGAACTACGCCGAACCCTGGACATGTCGGTGGTGTTCGTGACCCACGACCTGTCGGTGGCGCGGGTGGTCGCCGACCGGATCGCGGTCATGTACCTGGGTCGCATCGTCGAGATCGGCCCCGCCGAAGACGTGATCGGACGCCCGACACATCCCTACACCCAGGCTCTGGTCGACGCGATCCCCGACCTGGGTCGCGACTGCCGGGTGCTGGCAGGCGAACCCGCCAGCCCACTGTCACCGCCGACCGGCTGTGCCTTCCACCCCCGGTGCCCGATCGCGATCGACACCTGCAGCGACATCGAACTCGATGTCCGCCTGGAAGGCACTCCCGGCAGCCCGCACCAGGTCGCCTGTATCGAACGGAAGGCGCGCTGATGGCCATCGCAGTCCCCGCCCCGGCACTGTTGCGCAGCCGCGAGAAGCGGATGGCGGCGTTGCCGAAAGACCGTGCGGTGATCATCAATTGGCTCGGCGTGTCCTTGCTCCTGCTGGTGACGGTGATCGCCGTCGCCGTGCCGCTTGTGGCCCCCCATGACCCACTGGTGCCGGTGGGTATGCCGCTGCAGGCGCCTGGCAAGGACGGCTTCCTGCTCGGCACCGACAGCGTCGGACGGGACATCTTGAGCCGCGTGCTGTTCGGCATCCGGTCGAGCTGGTTCGCGGCCCTGGTGGTGGTCGGTGTCGGGCTGCTCATCGGAGGTCTCGTCGGGCTCATCGCCGGCGCAACCGGCGGCTGGCTGGACGCGACCCTGATGCGGATCACCGACGGTTTCCTGTCGCTGCCCGCGCCGGTGCTGGCCATCGCCGTCGTCGCCGCGCTGGGACCCGGCTTCGTGCACACCCTGATCGCGGTGTCGATCGTGTGGTGGCCGTTCTACGCCAGGCTGGTTCGCGGTGAGGTCGCGCGATTGGCGGCCCGCCCCCACGTCGAGGCCGCCCGGCTGGCCGGGGTCGGACCCGTCCGGGTTGCGACGCGCCACCTGCTGCCCGGCGCCGTGCCCAATGCGCTGGTGGCCGCCAGCCTCGACCTCGGCACGTTGATCCTCACGCTGGCGGCGCTGTCGTTCCTCGGTCTCGGGCAATCTGCTCCCGCACCGGAACTCGGCGCCGACGCCGCCCGCAACCTGAGCTACTTCCTGCAGCAGTGGTGGGTCCCGGTGATGCCAGGCCTGGGTGTCCTTGTCCTCGCAGTGATCGGCAACGTCGCCGGTGACAGCCTGCGCAATCTGATGAAGACGAGCTAGGAGGCCCACACGTGAAAATGTTCATCGCCTCCCGCCTGGCCGCGACGCTGGTGATCCTGGTCGCACTGACCGCCGTGATGTTTGTGCTGCAACATATTTCGCCGCTGGATCCGGTCAAGGCGCAGATGGGCGCACAGGCGTCGGCCTCAGCGGTGGCCGCGCGCCGACAAGCGCTCGGCCTCAACGATCCGATCGTCACCCAGTTCTGGCACTACCTCACCGGCGCGGTCCAGGGCGACCTCGGCACGTCGTACCGGACTCGGCACGCCGTCGCGTCCGATCTCGGCAGCTTCTTCCCGGCCACCCTGGAACTGGCGCTCTACGGTATCGGCATCGCATTGGTTCTGGCCGTGCTGCTGGCGTTCAGCACCACTCTGAAGTGGCGGGGATCGGCTGTGCTGCGGGCGATTCTGTTCACCGGTTCGTCGGCTCCGATGTTCCTGCTCGGCATCCTCGGACTGATCGTCTTCTACCAGAAGCTCGGCTGGGTACCGGCCAACGGCCGCATCGGCATCAGCAACCCGCCGACCGGGCCCACCGGATTGCTGACCGTCGACGGACTGCTCAGCGGACGATTCGACGTCGTCGCCGATGCCCTGCACCACCTGATTCTGCCTGCCCTGGTGCTGGCGTTGGGCCCGGCGGTCGCCATCGGTCGGGTGCTGCGGTCCAGTCTGCTCACCGACATGGACAGCGACTATGTGCGGACCGCACGCGCAAAAGGCTTGTCGGAAAGCCGAATAGTGGCCGGTCACGTACTGCGCAACTGCGTCGGTTCGGCGTTATCGATGACCGGGCTGCAGGTCGGCTTGATGTTCGCCGGCGTGCTGGTCGTCGAGCAGGTGTTCGGCTGGCCGGGTATCGGCCAGTACATCGCCCAGAGCATTCCGGTGGCCGACTTCCCGGCGATCGCCGGCGTCACGCTGATGCTCGGCGCCCTCTATGTCTTCATCAACACGGTCGTGGATCTTCTCCAGGCCGCCGCAGACCCCCGCATCGCAGTTACAGGAGGATAGGTGCCGAAACAGCCACTGATAGTGGGCAATCCGGTCTTGGTCGTCGTCGACATGCAGGAAAGCGGCGATATGCCCGTCGAGGAGGTGGGCATCCCGCACATGGCCGGCTATGCCGACCGAATCGCCCGGGCGCGGCAACTGATCGCCGCCGCGCGTGCCGCGACCATACCGATCGTGTTCTTCCAGGAAGTGCACCGCGCCAACGGCATCGATTTCGGCCGTGAACTCGACGGTGTCGAAGGACCGCACTGCATCGACGGCAGGCCAGGCACCCCGCTCCATCCCGAGCTGTTACCCGACTTCACCGGCGCCAATCACGAGTTCCACATCGTCAAGCGGCGTTACTCGGGTTTCATCGGAACCGAATTCGAGATCGTGCTGTCCGGGCTGAAGGCCGACACGCTGATCCTGATCGGCGGCCTGACCGACGTGTGTGTGCACTACACCTTCGCCGATGCCCATCAGCGCGACTTCCACGTGCGAGTGGTATCCGACTGTGTGGGCGGCTCGTCGGTCTACCGGCACGATGCCGCACTGGATGCCATGGAATACCTGCAAACCGGCGCGACACGGACCACCGAGGAGATCCTCGACGCCTTTGCATCCCTCACCACCCCGGTACTCGAAGGAGCCGCCCGATGAAGAAACTCACTACGCTGCTCGCGATCGGCGCGACCGCAGCTCTGGCTCTGACCGCTTGTGGCGGTTCGAATTCCGGTGGCAGCAGCACCCCGAACGCGGCTCCCACCGACAAGGTGCTGAAGCTGTCATTCCTGCAGGATCCGGGCCAGCCGCCGGACCCCGACATCTACTACGCCGGCCAGGGCCTGCTGCTGACCACCAACACCTATGAGGGTCTGCTGCAGTACAAGGGCGGCACCGACAAGGCGGAGCTCCAACCGCTGCTGGCCACCGAGTGGACGGCGTCCCCGGACAACAAGGTGTTCAACTTCAAACTGCGCCAGGGGGTGAAGTTCCACGACGGCACCCCGTTCACCTCGGCCGCTGTCAAGGCATCCTTCGATCGGCGGGCGGCCGTCAACCAGGGACCTGCGTACATGGTCGCCGACGTCGATTCGGTCACCACCCAAGGCGATTACGACGTCACCGTCACGCTCAAGGCGCCGAACTCGGCATTCCTGGACTACCTGGCCTGCCCATACGGTCCGCGGATGATGAGTCCTGACGGCCTGCAGAAGAATGCCGGCACCGACCACGCGCAGGGTTATCTGACCACCCACGACCTGGGCACCGGCCCCTACACGCTGACCGACGCCCAGGTCGGCTCCAAGTACCAGCTGACCGCTTTCGGCGACTACTGGGGCACCAAGCCGTACTTCGAGAAGGTCGAACTGCCGGTGATCACCGACGTCTCGGCACAGCAGCTGCAGTTCAACAACGGCCAGCTCGCCGCGATCCTGCACGACCTGCCGTCCTCGGCGGTGCAGTCCTACCTGGACAACAAGTCGTTCACGAATTACTCACTGCCGACCATGATGTCGAACTTCGTCTACATCAATCCCAAGAAGGGGATGATGACCGACGCGAAGAATCGGAACGCCGTCATGCAGGCCATCGACGTCGACGAATTGGTCAAGCAGACCTACTTCGGCCGCGGCAAGAAGGCTGACCAGATCTACCCGGCGAACATGATGGCCGCTGACTACGGCAAGCAATCGGTCACCCATGATCCGTCCGTGCTGACCGCGCTGGCGGCGGGCCTGCCTGCCGACCAGAAGTCGGTCACCATCGGCTACGACTCCTCGAACCCCGATAACCAGTTGATCAGCAACCTGATTCAGACCCAACTGGCGGCGGCCGGACTCAACGCCAAGGTGCAGGCCTACCCGACGTCGGAGATCTACGGGTGGGTCGGCGGTGACGGTCAGGCGGCACCGGAGATCATGACCTACCTCGGCTGGCCGGACGCGCCGTCGCCCTACACCTGGGGGCATATCTCCTGGGATGCCGACGGCGGCCTGAACTTCTTCGGCTGCTCGGCCCCGCCGATCACCGACGCGCTGGCCAAGGGTCTGCCCACCGGTGACCTCGCGGATTTCTCCACCGCCGGTGAGGAAGCGGTGAAGACCGGTTGCTGGCTGAACATCGCCAATGTCAACGACTTCATGGTGGCCCAGCCGTGGCTCAAGGGGGTCGAGCAAGCGCACGTGGTGACCGATCCGAACACGCTGCGGTTGGCCGCGCTGTCGGTGGGCTGAGCCGAATGGTCCTGGGAGACGGGAAAGTTCGGAGGATTGTCCTGCTGACCCTCGGGTGGGAGGAGCTGCCCAAGTCGGTTTCGGTCTACGGGGCGCCAGCGGAGCTGCGGATGCGTGAGCCGGTGCCCGGGGTGCTGCTGCAGACCGACGGCGGCTGGGTGTTGCTCGACACCGGGTTCAACACCGCACTGATCCGCGATCCGGCGTTGTACCGGCGGTTCTTCCCGACCGTCGAGTACATCCCGGTACTCCCAGGACCCGGCGAGCCGATCGAGGAGTCGTTGCACGACATCGGGATCGACGTCGACGACATCCACCTCGTGGCGCTGTCGCATCTGCACCACGACCACGCGGGCGGCGTGAAGCTGTTCGCCGGCAAGGTCCCGGTGCACGCGCAGCGCCGCGAGCTGGAGTACGGACTGTCGAACCATCCAGAGCCCGAACACAACGCGATCAACCGCATCGACTTCGACGATCCCCGCATCGACTGGGTACTCGCCGACGGCGAAGCCGAGATCGCGCCCGGTATCACCGCGGTGCCCACCTACGGGCACACGCCGGGGCATCAGAGCTTCGTCGTCGATCTCGACGAGTTGGTGGGAGGGGGCGGGTTCGTGTTCGCGTTCGACGCCGCCGACCTCACCGAGAACATCGAACACGAGTTGCCGATCGGCGGGTTCATCGACGTCGACCCGGCTGACACCGTCGAGCCGATCCGCAGGCTGAAGAGGTTGGCCACCGACAAGGGGTACGAGCTGGTGCCCGGCCACGACCCCCATGTCTGGCCGGAGCTGACCCAACGCTTCGCGGAGCGGTTCGGCCCGGTGCCGCCACTGTGACCGCGCCCGCCGTCGAGCACGTCATTCGCGCGCCGCGCGCGGTGATCGACGGCGAGGTCCGGCCCGCCGCGATCGGGTTGGCGGGCGGCATGATCCGCGTCGTCGCCGAGCTCGACAGTCACCTGGGCGGCGCCGCCGAGACGGTGCTCGGCACCGACGTGGTGGTGCTGCCCGGTCTGGTGGACACTCATGTGCACATCGACGACCCGGGGACCGACTGGGAGGGCTTCGACTCCGCGACGGCGGCGGCGTTGGCCGGTGGCATCTCCACGGTCGTGGACATGCCGCTGGACTGTGACCCGGTGACGACCACGGTGGCGGCGTTGGAGGTCAAACGTTCCGCGGCGCACGGCGTATGCCACGTCGACACCGGTTTCTGGGGCGGCATCGTGCCGGACAACCTCGAGTCGTTCGGTGAGCTGGCCGGCGCGGGAGTGCTCGGCTTCAAATGCTTTCTGTCCGAATCGGGCAACGCCGACTTTCCGCCCCTGGACCCCGATCAGCTGCGGGCCGCGATGGCCGTTGTGGCCGAACTGGATTCGGTACTGCTGGTGCATGCCGAAAGCGAGCGGGTGCTGTCCGATTACCCTGCCCCGGCGGGACGCTCCTATGGCGATTTCCTGCGGTCGCGGCCCGACGCGGCCGAGCGGGACGCGGTGCGCATCGTGCTCGACGCCGTCGCCGACACCGGTGCCCGAGCCCACATCGTGCACGTCTCGAGCGCCGAGGTGTTACCGATGATCGCCGAGGCCAAAGCGGCGGGGCTGCTCGTCACTGCCGAAACATGCCCGCACTACCTGACTTTTGCCGCGGAGGCCATTCCTGATGGTGCGACGGTGTTCGCGGCCTGTCCACCCATCCGGGGTGGGGACAATCGCGACCTGCTGTGGGCTGCGCTGGCCGACGGAACCCTGGACATGGTGGTCTCCGACCATTCGCCGTGCGCCCCGCGCCACAAGGACCTCGCCGGCGGAGACTTCGGCCGTGCCTTCGGCGGGATCAGCTCGTTGCAGATCGCACTGCCAGCGTTGTGGACCCAGGCTCGCCGGCTCGGATTCGAGATTCGCGATGTGTGCCGGTGGATGGCGCAGGCGCCCGCCGAACTGGCCGGGCTGACCGACCGGGGAGTGATCGCCGAAGGTAAGCGCGCCGACTTCTGCGTGTTCGACCCCGACGCCGCGTGGGTGGTCCGGGGTGCCGAGCTGCGGCACCGTCATCCGGTGACCCCGTACGAGGGCCATTCGCTGACCGGTGCGGTCCGGCACATGTGGCGGGCCGGACGGGTGGCCGGCCCGGACAGCCGCGGCGACCTGCTGGTCGCCGGACTGCGGGAGTCGGCATGAAGATTCTGGTGCTCAACCCCAACACCTCGGAGACGATGACGGCGGAGATCGATGCCGCGGCCCGGGCGGCGGCCGCACCCGAGACCGAAATCCTGACCGTACAGCCCGTTTTCGGGTCAGTCGCGATCGACTCCGCCGCGGAGAGTTACCTCTCCGCCGTCGGGGTGATGGACGTCGTCGCCACCCTGCTCGCCGCCGGAACGTTCGACGCCGATGCCGTGGTGCTGGCCGGCTTCGGTGAACACGGCAAAGATGCGCTGCAGGAGATGCTCGACGTCCCCGTACTCGATATAGCCGAGTCGGCCGCCCACGTCGCGCATCTGATCGGCAGGCGGTTCTCGGTGGTCACCACCCTGGCCCGCTCCATCGCCCCGATCGAGGACCGTCTGCTGTTGGCCGGGTTGGCGGCGCACTGTGCGTCGGTACGGGCGTGCGGCCTCGGGACAGCCGAGGTCGACGCCGACCCCGCCGGCGCGGTCGCCGCGATCGTTGCCGAAGCCGAACGCGCCGTGACGCTGGACGGCGCCGACGTGATCTGCCTGGGCTGCGCGGGAATGGCCGGTGTGACCGCCGCGATCACGGAGAAACTGGGAGTCCCCGCCGTCGACGGTGTTGCCGCCGCGGTGGGTCTGGCGCAGATGCTGGTCGGCCTGAACCTGTCCACCAGCAAGGCTGGCGTACATGCCGCCGGACCGGACAACGCACGCACGCATTGGCCACTATCGCAGGGGTTACCCACATGACCGGACTGGACCTGGCCTGCCGTACGGTCGGTGGCAGCGTCGTGGCGGCCAGCGACGAGTCGTTCGGCGTCAAAGAGCGGCTGATCGACGCGGCCGAACCAGACTTCGTTCCAGGCACGTTCGACCTGCGCGGTGAAGTCGTCGACGGCTGGGAGACCCGCAGGCACGCGCCCGCGCCGGACTGGGCGATCATCCGCCTCGGAGTGCCGGGCCGGCTGCGCATCGTCGACGTCGACACCCGATTCTTCACCGGCAACCATCCGACCGGCGCCACGCTGTACGCGGCGACGCCGGCGGCCGGCACCGACCCATGCGATGCGCGGGTGGACTGGCGGTTGCTGTCGCCGCCGATGGCTCTGAAAGCCGACGCACACAACCCCATTGCCGTTGACGACCCGCGCCGCTACACCCACCTCAAATTGGTGATCGCCTCCGACGGCGGGGTGGCCAGGCTGCGGGCCTACGGCGATCCCGTTCCCGATCCGGCGCTGTGGTCGGGGGTGACCGTCGAGGTGTCCGGCGCCGAGAACGGAGGGTGCGTCGAGCACTGCAGCGACACGTTCTACTCCGATGCGCGGGCACTCATCGCCGCGGACCGGCCGCAGAACATGGGATCAGGCTGGGAAGCCCGGCGCCGGCGTGACATCGGGCCCGACACCCACGATGCGGTGACGATCTCCTTTCTGGCGCCCAGCGATCTGGACCGCATCGAAATCGACACCTCCTACTTCGTGTTCAACGCATCCCGCGAAGTGTCCGTGCTCGGTACCCGTGACCGGCCCGATGCCCGACGACCGTGGTGGGCTTTGCCGTTCGACGAGGTGGTGCTGCCCCGCACGCGCGTGGTCGCCGACGCGCGACAGGTCTTCGTGGTCGATGCCGCGGCGATCACCGCCATTCGAGTACAGGCCTATCCCGACGGTGGTATTGCCCGGGTCCGGGCATTGGGCAGGCCCACCGCATCGGGATTCGCGGAGCTGCAGTCGAGATGGGAGGCGTCGCTGTGACCCTCGCGACCCCGATGATCGCCGACTGCACCGGGCTGTGGCGACGGACGCTGCTGGTCGAGGCCGACGGCTCCCGCGACACCGGAACGAATGTGCAATGGCTGCAAGGCATCTCCATGTTCGTCGACCTGCGCGGACCGGGGGAGGGTTTCGCAGGCCTGCTCAGCCGGCGCGACGATGTCTTCGAATGGGCCCGCCTGGTCGACCTGCAGCCACCCGGCCTACCCGATGCGGGGAGGATGAGCTGGGTCGGTGACACCCTCGTGGAGACCGGCGTACACGCCGACTACACCGAGCACTGGCAGCGCCAAGCCGGCCCGACACAAGCCTGTTGGGGACTCGTGCTGTCAAGGCCGGGAACGACCGGTGTGCTGGTGCGGGTGGGGAAGCGGTTCGGCTGGGCCAACCTGCAGGAGATCTCGCTCGGGTCCGTCAGCGGAACTGATTGGCGGATCGACGAATCCAGCGATTCGCACCGAGTCGGGACGCAGCTGCGCCTCCGGATCGATACCGGACAGGTACGAGTCGACGACGACATCGACTGGGACATCAAAGAAAGCGAAGGAAGCGTGACACTGTGAGTGGGGCGACATCATTCCAATCGGTACCCGTCATCGACATCAGTGGGTTGCGGTCGGCCGACCCCGCCGACCGTGACCTCGTCGCGGCCGAACTCGGCGCAGCGGCACGCGACGTCGGCTTCTTCTACATCTCGGGGACGCCGGTCAGCGACGATCTTTTCGATCGGCTACTGCAGGCCACCAAACAGTTCTTCGCCCTGCCGCTGACGGAGAAGATGAAGTCCTACATCGGGCTGTCGAACTGTCATCGCGGTTATGTGCCGGTGGGCGAGGAGGGGTTCTACGGCGACAAACCTGATGTCAAAGAAGCATTCGACACCGCACTGGACCTGCCCGCCGACGACCCCGACCACCTGGCGGCAAACCCGATGCTCGGGCCCAACGTGTGGCCCGACCTTCCCGGCTTCGCCGACACGGTCACCGAGTACTACCAGGCCGTGCTGGGCGTCGGGCAGGATCTGTTGGCCGCCTTCGCCGTCGCGCTCAAAGAGGACCCGGACACCTTCACCCGGCACGCCACCAAGACGCCAAGCCAGTTGCGGCTGATCTACTATCCGCACAACCCGGATGCCGAAGACGCCCAGGGCATCGGCGCGCACACCGACTACGAGTGCTTCACACTGCTCAAGCCCACGGCGCCCGGGCTCGAAGTCCTCAACGGCGCCGGGGAATGGATCGACGTGCCACCGATTCCCGGGACGTTCGTGGTGAACATCGGCGACATGCTCGAACTGTGGACCAACGGCACCTTCGTGGCCACGTCGCATCGGGTGCGCAAGGTCAAGCAGGAGCGGTACTCGTTCCCGCTGTTCTTCAACGTCGACTACCACACCGTGGTCCAGCCGCTGCCGCAGTTCGTCACTTCCGACGACGAGTCGCGACCGGCGTTGGTGGCCGGCGAGCACCTGTTCGCCCAGACCGCGCAGACCTTCGCCTACCTGCGCTCCCGGCTCGACAGCGGCGATCTGGTGCTGCCGGACGGCTCGCTAACGACCGGTACCTTCGGCCAGCAGGCGCTGCAGTCCCGCAACTGACGTCCCGTCGCTGACGGATGCGTTAACATCCGCTCGGTCAGCGGGACGAGCGGGGGTCGACAAGTGGTCCGATTATCGGTTGTGCGCTTGCGGAGTTCGCGGCTGCGATCACTGGGGTTTCAATCGAAGCTGCTGCTGATGCTGTTGTCGGTCAGCATCGTCTCGGTCGTGATCGCGGGTGCCATCGGTTACGTCTCCGGTACGACATCGTTGCGAAATGCCGAGTACCAGCGGCTGACCCAACTTCGGGAATCCCGCGCGCGTGAGATCACCTCGTTCTACAGCGACATCAGTGACGCGGCATCGATCGTCACCCACGGAACACAGACGATCGCGGCCGCCAATGAATTCGCCAAGGCGTTCGCCGAACTTCAGACAACGCCGCTGCCGCCGGGCGCCGAACACGCGGTGGCCACGTACTACTCGACGGTGTTCGGCCCGACCCTTGCGCAACGGACAGGCCAGCCCGTCGACGCTTCGCTGTTTCAGCCGACCAGTAATGCGGCGACGTACCTTCAGTCCCTGTACACCGTTCCGGCACAAGGAGATTACGAGAAGGCACTGAATCGGTTTTCGGCCGGCGATCCCAGCGCCTGGTCGGCGGTCAACGCTCGCTACCAACCGTTCTTCGCGGATTTGACCCAACGCTTCAAATTCGAGGACGCGATGATCCTCGATACCCAGGGCAACGTCGTCTACACGGCATACAAAGGTGTCGACCTCGGGACCAACGTGACCACTGGGCCCTACAGCACGACGGTGTTGGGCACGACGTATCGGAAGGCGTTGCAGGCGACGTCGATCGATCAGACGTTCATCAGTGACTTCGAGCGCTACGCCCCGTCCTACGGCAGGCCCACGCAGTGGGTGCTCTCGCCGATCGGGCGCGACGGCGCGATCGCCGGAGTGCTGGCACTGCAGATGTCGCTCGACTCGGTCAACGATGTGATGACCGGGCAGGGACGTTGGGTTCAAGACGGTCTCGGGCAGTCTGGCGAGACCTACCTCGCCGGACCGGACAAGCTGATGCGGTCGGTGTCGCGCGAATTGCTGACCGACCCGAAGCATTACGCCGAAGAGGTCATCGCCGATGGAACTCCCGACGACGTGGCCAAGCGCCAAGTCGACGTCAAAGGCAGCGTGCTGTTGCAACCGGTGGACAAGATGGCCGTCAACCGGGCACTGATCGGTGAGAGCGGGGTGACCACCGCCCGGGATTACATCGGTCCGGAGGCGCTGGTCGCCTACGCTCCATTGGCCATCCCGGGGCTCGACTGGGTGCTGGTGGCCAAGATCGACAAGTCCGAAGCGCTGGCGCCGGTGAACACCTTCGCGCGCAACATCGCGCTGTCGACCGCGGCGATCGTGCTCGCGGTCTCGCTGCTGGCGTTGTTGTTCAGCCGGATCCTCACCCGGCCGATCAAACGGCTGGCCACCGCGGTTCGTCGGGTGGCCGGCGGCGAACTCGGCGTCAATGTTCCGGTCGGGGCGCGAGACGAGATCGGCGAACTGGCTTCGGCTTTCAACGATATGAGCGTGAGTCTGCAAACCAAGCAACACCTCATCGACGAGCAGCGCCAGGAGAACGACGAACTGCTGGCCAGCCTGATGCCCGAGCCGGTGGCGCGCCGCTACCGAGACGGCGAGGAGAACATCAGCACCCACTACCGCGATGTGTCGGTGATCTACGCCCAGCTGCTCGGGTTCGACGAATTCTCCCGGTCGATGCCCAGCGCCGAATCGGTCGCGATGCTCAACTCGCTGGCCGAAGCGTTCGACGGAGCGGCCGAACGACACGGCGTCGAGCAGGTTCGCAGTATGCAGGACAACGGGCTGCTCGCCACCTGCGGTCTTGTGGTGCCTCGGGTCGACCACGCCAGCCGGACGATCGCCTTCGCGAGCGAGATCACCGAGATCGTGCACCGCTTCAACGACCAGCACGACGCCCGGCTGGCGATCCGGGCCGGAATCGACAGCGGACCGGTCACCAGCGGCCTGGTGGGCCAGCGGTCCAAGATATATGCACTGTGGGGCGAGGCGGTCGACCTGGCGAACCGGGTGCACGCATCGACCAAGGCGGCCGGGGTGTTCGTCAGCGACCGGGTGCATGAGGCGGTGGTGGGCATCTACACGTTCTCCGATGCCGGCACACTGTCCGGCGCCGACGGCAACGAGCCAGTGTGGCGCCTGGACGTCGGAACGCGGCATCCGGCATGAGCGGGCTTACCGCACAACCTTGGTTCTGCCCGGCGCTCGGCGTCATCATCGGCTTGCCGCTGGCACTGCTACTGCTGAACGAGTTGCACGGGGCGCTGGTCCGCCGGGCTAGCTCATACGCTAGACCCGTTGCACTGCTGCGTAATTGGGTCCTTCCGGCCTGTGCGGTGTACTTGCTTGTGGCGCAGCTGGAACAGGCCGACGTACACGCCACCTGGTCGAAGTTGGCGGCGACGGTGTTCGGCTTCCTGATCATGCTGTTGTTGCTGTCGGGTGCGAACGCCGCGCTCTTCGGTGAGGCGCGGGCCGGCAGCTGGCGTGAGCGGCTACCCGGGATCTTCATCGATCTGGGCCGGCTGGTGCTGATCATCCTGGGCGTCGGTCTGCTGCTGTCCTGGGTGTGGGGCGCCAACATCGGCGGCCTGATCGCCGCGGTGGGCGTGACGTCGATCGTGATCGGCCTTGCCGTGCAGACGGCAGTCGGCCCTGTCATCGCGGGATTGCTGCTGCTGTTCGAGCAGCCGTTCCGCATCGGCGACTGGCTGGACACCGCTCCGGCGAAAGGCCGCGTGGTCGAAGTGAACTGGCGGGCGGCGCACATCGACACCGGCAACGGCATCCAGATCGTCCCGAATGCGATGCTGGCCACCGGATCGTTCACCAACCTCAGCCGGGTGCAGGGTGCGGCGTATCAGGCGACGGCCATGCTGGCGTTCGGCCCCGACGATCCACCGGGCGCGGTGGCATCGGCACTGCTGGCGGTGGCCACCGGATTGCCGACGCGGCTGGCCCATACACCCGCCAGGGTGGTGTCGCTGGGGGAGGCCAAATACAAAGTCTCGGTACCGATCACCTCACCAGCCGACGAGGGACGCACGAAAGCGCTTCTGCTACACCGCGCGTGGTATGCCGCACAGCGGGCCGGACTGCACCTCGACGAGGCCAGCCCCGATCCGGAGCTGGCCGAGAAATACGTGGGCGCCGCACTTACGCGGGTGGCCGCCGCACTGGGGCTGGACGACGATGCGGTGGCCACCATGGCGGGGCAGGCGCGCCAACTGCTTTACGCCGAGGGCGAGATCATCCAGCAGGTCAACAGTGTCCCGGACACAGTCGGGTTCATCACCGCAGGGTCGGTCGGGATGATCGTGTACGCCGATGACGGCCGAGAACTTCCGCTGGGCAGTCTGGGAGTGGGCGACTACATCGGCGGAACGTCGCTGACCCGCCAGCGGATGATCACCGGCGTGGTCGCGCTCGCTGACACCACGATCGTCGCTGTGGGCCGCGACGCGATGAACCGGGTGGTGCAGAACAATCCGCGGCTGGCCCGCCAGATCGGCGGTGCCATCGAAATGCGCCGCAAGGCCGCAACGGACGCCCTGGCCGAGGCGGCGGCGGGGGTGCGTTAGCGTCGAGCGTGCGGCTTATCGTCGGCGAAATGGCCGCGCACCACCGACAACGCCCACGTTCGGCGGATTGTGCTCAGCGCACACGCCGGACAGGCCGCGTCTCGATCGCGTCGATGGTCAGGGCCCGCCGGGTCAGCACCCAACCCGGCTCGGCGCGCTGGTACTCGTCGTCGTAGTGCAGGTACCACACCAGATCGGTGATGCCGTCGGTGCGGCGACTGAAGTGGTGCGCGGTCGCCGCGATACGTCCCTGCGCGACAGCGGAATTCGAGCCGGCCGCATAGACCTCGGAGTCGATGCTGTGGTGTGTCCGCCCGACGCTGGTCACCGCGGCGAGCGCGTCGCGAATGGCGTCAGGACCGCGGTGCGACCGTGCCGGAGTCAGCACATCCGGCGGATCCGGCAGGACCAATTCGCCGTCCGCCGCGAACAATCCGATCACGGTCTCGACATCCCGGTCGTCGACCGCCGCCGCGTACCGATGCACCACGCACGACAGGCCCGAGCGGTCGGCGACCGAAAGACTCACGGCCGCAATCCCAGCCGCTGCGCGCAGGCCGACAGGAGGTCTTTGGCCTCGTCGATCTCGGTGACTGCAGGCATCCCTAGCACCAGCCGGCCGGCCCCGACCTCGGCCAACCGCGCGGCCCGGTCTGCGTCGACCTTGGTCACCAGATGGCCCAGCGAC
Organism: Mycolicibacterium aromaticivorans JS19b1 = JCM 16368; assembly: GCF_000559085.1. Taxonomy (NCBI): domain Bacteria; kingdom Bacillati; phylum Actinomycetota; class Actinomycetes; order Mycobacteriales; family Mycobacteriaceae; genus Mycobacterium; species Mycolicibacterium aromaticivorans. The sequence continues at coordinate 5,095,344 of NZ_JALN02000001.1, forward strand.
AGCTCGAGGGAGGCCGGGTCACGTCCGGCATCCTCTGCGGCCAGTCGCATCACCTCGATGAGCGTCGCGAGCTCGGCGCCGCCGACCCCGAGTGGCTGGAAACCGTCACCGAGACGCCCGGCCCGCCGTGCCGCCAACCGGCTGTGTCCACCGATATGAATCGGAATACCCTCGGCTGCAACCGGTTTCGGGTATGACATCGCATGGTCGAAGTCATAGAACTCGCCGTGATGGCTCACGCCACCGGGATTGTCTGCCCACAGCTCCCGCAGCACCTCGATCTGCTCGTCCGCGCGACGGCCCCGGCTGGTGAAACCTGCTCCGCAGGCTTCGATCTCCTCCCGCAACCAACCGACCCCGACGCACAGTCGCAGCCGTCCGCCGGACAGCATGTCGACGGTGGCGGCCCGCTTGGCCAGCATCACCGGATGATGGTTGGGCAACACCAGCACCCCGGTGGCCAAACCCAACGTCGTGGTTTGACCGGCCAGGAACGCCAGCATCTCCAGCGGGTCGGGGACCGGGCACTCCGGGGCCACCTCGACCCGGCCTGACGGGTCGTACGGATACACGCTGGTGTACTCCGTCACCAGCACCGTGTGCTCGGCCATGATGATCGACTCGAAGCCACACGCCTCGAGATGGCGGGCGAACTCCGTCATCCACACGGGGTCCGCGGTGACCCCCGCGGCAATGGGAGCGACGACGGCGAACTTCACGTCGTGAGGCTAACCCTCGGGCTCCGGGTCACCTTCGTCCAGTCCCGGCAGATGAGCCATCAGCCGGTCCAGGAACACCACATGGCCCTTGAGTAACTTGCGGCGTGCCCGCGCCACCGGGAACCACCCCACCCGGTCCAGTTCGGGGAACTCCTGCATTCGCCCCGAACCCTTCGGCCATTCCAGGGTGAAGGTATTGCTCTGTGCCCCGGTCACGTCCAGGTCGGCCTCGACGGCGAAGACGGTCAGCACCTTGCCGCTCGGCTGCTTGACCGCATCGAACTCGATCCGGACGCCTTGCGGCACATCGGATCCCAACTCTTCGGCGAACTCACGCCGTGCGGCGTCCCACGCGTCGTCGGTATCGGGGTCGTACTCGCCCTTGGGAATCGACCACGCGCCGTCATCCTTGCGTGCCCAGAACGGACCACCGGGATGGCCGATGAGAACCTCCGCGACGCCGTCGACATGTCGGTGCAGCAGCACACCGGCGCTGTATTTCGGCACCGCTACTCCGGGTGTGGCGCGGTCGCGGACTGCATCACCGCCGCCAGCGCCTGCGCCCGCGGGTCGGTCAGCACATCCTCGAGCAGCAGCGGCGAACCGTCGGGCCCGGTCAGCGGGACGCGCCAGTTCGGGTACTCGTCGGTGGTGCCTGGCTGATTCTGGGTGCGCCGGTCGCCCACCGCGTCGGTCAACGCCAGCGCGAGCAGCCGCGAGGGGGTCCGGGCCAGATACCGGTACAACGCCAGGATCACCTGCTCCTCGTCGGCGTCGTCGCCCAGGAGGCCGACCCGGCGAAGCTCGGCCAGCCAGGCCGACTGGTCGGCGCGGTCGTCGGCGAGCTCTTCGGCCGCCGGGCGGGTGAGCAGACCGAGCTCGTCACGCAGCCGCACGTGCTCACCGGCGAGATAACCGGCCGTCGGCGGCAGGTCGTGCGTGGTCACCGAGGACAAGCACAACTCTCGCCAGTGCTCGGCAGGCAGCGGGCCGCCGCCGGAGTCGCGGTCCAGTTCGAACCACAGGATCGACGTGCCCAGCAGGCCGCGAGCCCTCAGGTAGTCACGCACCCACGGTTCCACCGTGCCCAGATCCTCGCCGACGACGACGGCTCCGGCCCGGTGCGCTTCGAGCGCGACGATCCCGATCATCGCGTCGTGGTTGTAGCGCACATAGGTGCCCTTCGTCGGCGCGGCGCCGGACGGGATCCACCACAGCCGGAACAGTCCGATGATGTGATCGATGCGCACCCCGCCGGCGTGCCGGAGGATCGCCGCGATCAGGTCCCGAAAAGGTTGGTAGCCAAGCTCTTCGAGCTGGTCGGGCCGCCAAGGTGGTTGTGACCAGTTCTGGCCCAGCTGGTTGAACTCGTCGGGCGGGGCCCCGGCGGCGACCCCGGTGGCCAACACGTTCTGCAATGCCCAGGCGTCCGCGCCGTCGGGATGAACGCCGACGGCCAGGTCGTGCATGATTCCCAGCGCCATCCCGGTGCGGACGGCCTGGGACTGCGCGACGGCCAGCTGATCGTCGAGCTGCCACTGCAGCCAGCGGTGGAAGTCCACCGCCGAGCCGTGCCGGTGGACAAACTCGGCCACGTCGGGGCTGCCCGGATGTCGCAGCCCTTTCGGCCACTTCCGCCAGTTGCCGCCGTACTTCTCGGCCAGCGCCGACCAGGTGGCGAAGTCGTCGAGAGCCTGGCCTTCCCGCTGCTTGAATGCCTCGAAGGCCAGCTCGCGGCCCGCCGACCGAGGAACCCGGTAAATCGCTTTCAGCGCAGTACGTTTCGCAGCCCACGCCGAGTCGCGGTCGATGGCGTCGATCTTGCGTGACCGGGCCTGAACCGCGGCCCGCAGCTTCCACACCCGCCCGCGCTTGGGCAGCTGAGCGAACTCGGGAACGGACTCGACGCGCAGGTAGATCGGATTGCTGAACCGCCGTGACGTCGGCAGGTAGGGGGAGGGCTCCATCGGCCGGGTCGGTGCGGCCGCCTGCAGTGGATTGACCAGTATGTAACCGGCCCCGTGGCGCGCCCCGGCCCACACAGCCAGATCGGTGAGGTCACCAAGATCGCCTACGCCCCAGGAGTTTTCGGAGCGCACACTATAGATCTGGGTGGCCAGGCCCCACGCTCTCCGCGCGCCGAGCCGTTCCGGCAGCCCAAGCCAGGCCGGGGTGATGATCAGCGGCGTACTGAACTCCTGACCACCCGAGCTGAGATGAACGCTGTGGTAGCCGAGCGGCAGATCGGCGGGAAGCACGAACGTCGCCTCACCAACCAGCCTGCCGTCCACGTCGTGCGGCGGGGTGAAGTTGTCGGCTTGGCGCACCCCGGTGCGCACCGTGCCGTCCTCAAGTCGAACCCAGACGTGCGCCGGGTCGCCGTGGGTGACGTGCGCCCAGAACGAGGTCTCGCTGTCGGCGCGCCCGATCACCGTCGGCGGCAGTGACCGGGACCAATACCGGGTGTTGTCGGCCGAAAGCGCTGCGGCGCGGCCCTCTTCGGTGCGGGCCTCGACACCGAGCGCGGCCAGCACCGCCACCAGGGTGTCCTCCTCGACCGGCACGGACCGCCCGGTCCAGTCGTAGTACTCGGTGGCCACACCGAACCGATGGGCGAGTTCGGCCAGCGACGAAGCAGTCATGTGTGCCATCTTGCTCGGTTGGCCGTAACCTCGCCTCACATGGGCGGCCCCGGACTCGCTGTGCGAAATCGGCGAGCCCGAATCGCCAGCGCCGCGCTGTTCCTGACCAACGGCGCGCTGTTCGCCAACCTGCTGCCGCGCCTCCCCGAGATCAAGGCTGATCTCGGCTTGTCCAACTCGGCGTTCGGTCTGGCGGTGGCCGCGTTCTCGGCGGGTGCGCTCCTGACCGGGGTGACCGCCGCGGCCCTGGTCCGCCGGTACCGCTCCTCGGTGGTGGCCGTCGCGGGCAGCGTGCTGATCGCCGTCTTCACGATCGCCGCCGGCCTGGCACCCACCGGCCCGACGCTGGCGGCCGCGCTGTTCTGCGCCGGTGCGGCCGACTCGGTGACCGACGTCGCCCAGAACGTGCACGGGCTGCGCGTGCAACGCGCGTACGGCCGCTTCATCATCAACTCGCTGCACGCGGTGTGGTCGTCGGGAGCGGTGCTCGGTGGCCTGATCGGCGCGGGCGCAATCTATCTCGGCATTCCCCGCGTCGCGCAGCTCTCGGGATCCGCTCTGCTGTTCAGCGCGGTGTGCCTGGTCGCCTACCGGTACCTGCTGCCCGGTCCCGACCACGACCACATCGAAACCCCGGCGGGCGAGCGGGCCACGGCCCCGGCGGGCCGCAGTGTTCACCTCGCATTGGCCGCGCTGGTGGCCATTGCGATCGCCGGTGCCGCCGTCGAGGACGCGGGCAGTTCGTGGGCCACGTTGTATCTGCGAGATTCGTTGTCGGCACCCGCGGCGCTCGCTGCGTTCGGCTACGTCGCTCTGGTCGGCTTCCAGTTCATCGGCCGCCTCGTCGGCGACCGGCTGACCGACCGATGGGGGCCGTGCACGGTGGCCCGGGCCGGCGGCGTGATCGTCGCCGCCGGCATGGCGGGCGCCCTGGCCTTCCCCAGCATCCCCGGCACCATCGCGGGATTCGCCGCCGCCGGATTCGGCTCGGCCACCCTGGTACCCGGTGCCATGCACGCCGCCGACGAGCTGCCCGGACTGCGGCCGGGCACCGGGCTGACAGTGCTGACCTGGCTGATGCGCGTCGGCTTCCTCGGCTCACCGATCCTCGTGGGCGCGCTCGCCGACGCCGTGTCGCTGCGAGTCGGTCTGCTGACCGTTCCGGTGGCGGGGCTGGCGGCAGTCCTGCTGGCCCGGGCTCTCAGCCCGCCGCGCCGGTCAATTCGATCGTGAGCACGCCCGCGATGATCAGCGCGATGCCGCCCATCATCAGCGGGGTCAGCGGCTCGGCGAACAGCACCCGGGCGATCACCGCGATCAGCGCGACGCCGGCCGCCGACCACACGCCGTATGCCACCCCGACCGGCATGCCCAGCGACAGCGTCACCGACAGCAGCGTGAACGACACCAGATAGCCGAGCAGCATCGGTGCGACCCACGCCTTCTTGCGGAAGCCGTCCGAGGCGCGCAGACACAGGGTCGCGCACACCTCGATGAGGATGGCCCCGGCCAGCGTCAGCCACATCATGGCGTGCCCTCCTCGCCGGCGTGATTCCGCGAACCAAGCTCGACCAGCAGGACACCGGCGATGATCAACCCGATCCCGGCGACGATCGGGACGGTGAACGGGTCACCGAAGATCACCGCCGCCAGGATGGCCGTCGCCGCGGTTCCCACCGCACCCCAGACGCCGTAGGCCACCCCGACCGGCATGCCGGCCCGCAGCACCAACGCCAGGAAGTAGAACGAGGCGAGGTAACCGCACACCACCAGAACCAGCCATGCCGAATGGTCTTGCGACGCGCGCAGCGACAGGGTGCCGGTGACCTCCACAGTGATAGCGGCCACCAGGAGCGCCCATTTCCGCACGCCGGTCAGGATAGCTGGGCCGACAGGGTGTGGCCGCCGTCATAGCCGGCCGCCGCGGTGACCGGATATACCAGCGGCTGCGCGTCCAGACGTATTACCCGTCGGTAGCGTGGATGGGTGGTGTCGTTCATCGACATCGCATGACGTGGCAGGAGGACAGCGATGACAGCGGACGCGAGCGTGCGGCCGATCGTGGACAGCCCGGTCGTCCAGACCCGCTACGGGCCGGTGCGCGGGGCCGACGACGGCCGGGTCACGACGTGGAAGGGCATTCGCTATGCCGCTCCGCCGGTCGGCGACCTGCGCTGGCGGGCACCTGTTCCTCCGCAGCCGTGGACCGAGGTCGCCGACGCGACGACGTTCGGTCCGGTCAGTCCTCAGCCGCGCAGCCCCATCCCGATGGGATTGGGCACCCACGCCGACGAGGACTGCCTGTTCCTCAACATCTGGGCGCCGTCCGGGACCGGGGCGTCGGCCACCGGAGAGCCCAAGCCGGTGATGGTGTGGGTGCACGGCGGCGCCTACATCTTCGGGTCGGGCAGCCAGCCGATGTACGACGGCACCGTGCTGGCCACCGGTTCCGACGTCGTCGTCGTCACGATCAACTACCGACTCGGCGCGCTGGGCTTCCTCGACCTCTCCTCGGCCGGGTTCGACAGCAACGTCGCGCTGCGTGACGTGCTGGCCGCGCTGCGCTGGGTCCAGGACAACATCGCCGAATTCGGCGGCGACCCGGACCGGGTGACGTTGTTCGGTGAGTCGGCCGGAGCCGCGATCACCACCACGCTGCTGGCGGTCCCGGAGGCGGCCGGTCTGTTTTCCAGAGCCATCGCCCAAAGCGCGCCGGCCACTTCGATCTACGGTGCCGAGCGTGCGGGCACGATGGCCGGGCTGTTCCTCGATCGGCTCGGCATGACAGCGGCCGAGGCGCACCGGGCCCCCGTAGAGACCCTGGTGGACGCGTCACAGCACGTTTTCGATCACGTCCCGGCCGCGACGCCCGGGTTGCTGGCGTTCGCGCCGACCGTCGACGGGGACCTCGTGCCGGACTACCCGGTCACGCTGGCCAGGGCCGGCAAGACGCACCCGGTGCCGCTGCTGATCGGCACCAACAAGAACGAGGCCGCACTGTTCCGGCTGATGCGCTCACCCCTGATGCCGATCGCGCCCAAGGCGGTCCGCACGATGTTCAGCGAGATGGCCAACGACCAGCCCGGTCTGCAGCTGCCGACCGCCGAGCAGGTCAGTTCGGCATACCCGGCGAAGATGGCCCGGACCCGCAGCCTGTGGGTGGCCAGCGACGTCGGCTTCCGAATGCCGACGGTGTGGTTTGCCGAGGGACATACCGCCGTCGCGCCGGTCTACCTCTATCGATTCGATTGGGCCACACCACTTTTCAAGACGATCCGATTGGGTGCCGCACACGCCACCGAGCTGATCTATGTGTGGGGCAACCTGATCTCGGGTCCCCGCGACGTCACGTTCAAGCTCGGCGGACTCAAGACCGGCGAGGAACTGTCCGAGCGGATGCGCGCCCGCTGGACGGCGTTCGCCGCCACCGGTGACCCGAACGTGCCGCTGGGTCAGCCGCACTGGGCGCCGTATCGGGACGGCGACCGCGCGACGCTGGTGATCGATCGCCGGGATCGCGTCGTCGACGACCTGGACCGGCCGATCCGGCAGGCCTGGGGCGACGAGGTGCTGAGCTTCCGCTAAGGCTTCTTGACGCCGTGTCTAACAACGGGCCCGGATCGCGTTAGACTCCCGCCGGGAGGTGTCGCGTGGATCGAATCGGTGAAGTGTTGTCCGTTCTCCCGCCGCAGATGCGTGAGCCGGTGCTGTTCGCGATCCCGTTCTTCCTCCTGCTGCTGATCCTCGAGTGGACCGCAGCCCGCAAGCTCGAACGGCTGACCGAGGCCGAACAACCCGCGTCCGGCGCCTACCACACGCGCGACGCGTGGGCCTCGATCTCGATGGGGCTCATGTCGGTGGCGACGATGGGCGCCTGGAAGTTCCTGGCCCTGCTCGGCTACGCCGCGCTGTACGCCTACGTCGCGCCATGGCACCTCTCGCCGACGACGTGGTACACGTGGGTGATCGCGATCGTCGGAGTGGATGTGCTGTTCTACGTCTACCACCGCACCGCCCACCGGATCCGGCTGATCTGGGCCACCCATCAGGCGCACCACTCCAGCCGGTATTTCAACTTCGCGACCGCGCTGCGGCAGAAGTGGAATAACAGCGGCGAGATCATCATGTGGATTCCGTTGCCGCTGTTGGGTGTTCCGCCGTGGATGGTGTTCACCAGCTTCTCGGTCAGCCTGATCTACCAGTTCTGGATCCACACCGAACGCATCGACAAGCTGCCGCGGGCCTTCGAGTTCGTGTTCAACACGCCGTCACACCACCGGGTTCATCACGGGATGGACCCGGAGTACCTCGACAAGAACTACGGCGGCATCCTGATCATCTGGGATCGCCTGTTCGGTACATTCCAGCCCGAACTGTTCCGACCGCACTACGGCCTCACCAAGCCGGTCACCACGTTCAACATCTGGACGTTGCAGACTCACGAGTACGCGGCGATCGCCCGCGACGTCCGCTCGGCGCGCCGCTGGCGTGACCGGCTGGGCTACGTCTTCGGTCCGCCCGGCTGGGCGCCCAGCGCCGCAGCGCAACCGGCGACTACGGTGGCCGCAAGCTAGTCAACATCGGTGCTGTCATCGAGGATGGAGCCCATGGAGGTCAAAGAAGTCCTGCTGCCCGGAGTCGGCCTGCGGTACGAGTTCGACAACGCCGATGGCAACCGCATCGGTGTGATCGCCCGGCGCAGCGGCGATTTCGAAGTCGTCGTCTACGGCGCCCCCGACCCCGACCAAGCGCGCCCGGTGTTCCGCCTCACCGACGAGGAAGCCGACGCGCTCGCCCAGATCCTAGGTGCCCCGCGGATGGTGGAGAGCTTCGCCGACTTGACCAAGGAAGTGCCCGGCCTCGACGCCGGCCAGGTCGAGATCGCGGCGGGGTCACCGTTCGTCGACCGGCCGCTCGGCGATACCAAAGCCCGCACCCGCACCGGCGCGTCGATCGTGGCGATCGTGCGCGACGAAGAGGTGCTGGCCTCGCCGAAACCCGACCAGGTGCTGCACGCCCGCGATGTTCTGGTCGTGATCGGCACCGAACACGGCATTTCCGGAGTCCGTCGAATCGTCGACCAAGGATGATCTGAGTGGCGGTGTCGGCGGCGCTACTGCTCGAGCTCGGCGTCATCTTCACGGTCCTGACCATCCTCGGAACCCTGGCGCGCCGGTTCGCGCTGTCACCGATCCCGCTCTACCTGCTCGCCGGACTGGCCCTGGGCAACGGCGGAATCGCGCCGGTCCCCGCGGCGGGGGAGTTCGTGTCGTCCGGCGCCACGATCGGCGTGGTGCTGCTCCTGCTGACCCTGGGCCTGGAGTTCTCCATCGGCGAGTTCGCGGCCAGCATGCGGCGACACCTGCCGTCGGCCGGCGTCGACCTCGTCCTCAACGCCACCCCGGGCGCGATCGCCGGCTGGCTGCTCGGCCTGAACGTCGTCGGCATCCTGGCGATGGCGGGCATCACGTTCATCTCCTCGTCGGGCGTGATCGCCCGGCTGCTCAACGACCTGAGCCGGTTGGGTAACCGGGAAACCCCTGCCGTGCTGTCGATTCTGGTCCTCGAGGACTTCGCGATGGCCGCCTATCTTCCGCTGCTGGCAGTGCTGGCGGCTGGCGGCACGTGGTGGGAGGCGCTGCTGTGGATGGCTGCCGCGATGGTCGCACTGGTGGTGGTTTTCGCGGCGTCATACCGCTGGGGCCACCATCTGGGCCGGCTGATCAGCCATCCCGACGACGAGCAGCTCCTGTTGCGCATCCTCGGACTGACCTTGCTGGTGGCGGCTGCCGCCGAACATCTGCACGCCTCGGCCGCGGTGGGTGCGTTCCTGGTCGGATTGACGCTGACGGGGGATACCGCGGCGCGGGCCCGCGCCGTGCTGACCCCGCTGCGCGACCTGTTCGCGGCGGTGTTCTTCCTGGCGATCGGGCTGTCGGTGGCGCCGAGCGATCTGGTTCCCATGCTGCCGGCCGCCGTGCTGCTGGCGGTCGTCACCGCGGTCACCAAGGTGGCCACCGGTGTGTATGCGGCCCGTCGCGACGGTGTCGGCAGGCCGGGCCAGCTGCGGGCGGGCACCGCACTGGTCGCCCGCGGCGAGTTCTCGCTGGTGATCATCGGGCTGGCGGGGACCACCGTCGCCGCGGTGGGAACCCTGGCCACGCCCTATGTTTTCGTCCTGGCCATCGTCGGGCCCCTGCTCGCACGGTTCGCCCGGTAGGACGGCCCGTCATGGCACCATGCTGGAGTGCAGACCGTATTCGACCGCGACGTCGACCCCGCCCTGATCGCCCGGGCGCTGGGCTCCGCCGCGTTCGGATCGATGTGGCTGGACTCGTCACTGGTCGCCCGTCCCGACTACCCCCGGCTGTCCGGCGACCTGACGTGTGACCTGCTTGTGGTCGGCGGCGGCTATGCCGGACTGTGGTCGGCTCTGCACGCGAAGGCACGCAACCCCGGATCGCGGGTGGTGCTGATCGAAGCCGAACAGGTCGGTTGGGCGGCATCGGGACGCAACGGCGGCTTCGTCGAGGCCAGCATCACCCACGGCGCCGAGAACGGAAAGTCGCGCTGGCCCACCGAGTTCGACCGCCTGGAGAAGCTCGGCCTGGCCAACCTCGACGGCATGCAGGCTGATATCGCCGCCCACGGCATGAACGTCGACTGGGAGCGCACCGGCATGCTCACGGTCGCCACCGAACCGCATCAGGTCGAGTGGCTGGCCGAGGGCGCCGACGGCGGCGAGGGCCGGTTCCTGGCTCAAGCCGCGGTGCGCGCCGAGGTCGCCTCGCCGACCTATCAGGCCGGGCTGTGGGCGACCGACACCTGCGCGATCGTCCATCCGGCCAGGCTGGTCTTCGAGCTCGCCCGAGCCTGCTCGCAGGCCGGGGTCGAAGTCTTCGAACACACCGCGGCGACGTCGGTGCAACGCGAACAGCGGGGGATACGGGTGGAGACCTCCGCCGGGGTGTTCCAGGCCGACCAGGTTGTGTTGGCCACCAACGTGTTTCCGAGCCTGCTGAAGCGGAACCGGTTCCACACGATTCCGGTGTACGACTACGTGCTGTCCACCGAGCCGCTCACGAGCGACCAGTTGGAGCGCATCGGGTGGCCCAATCGGCAGGGCATCGGCGACAGCGCCAACCAGTTCCACTACTACCGCCTCTCGGCGGACAACCGCATCGTCTGGGGCGGCTACGACGCCGTCTATCACTTTGGTCGTCGCGTCGACTCGATGTACGAAGACCGGCCAGAGAGCTACCGCAAGCTTGCCGCGCATTTCTTCATCACGTTCCCGCAACTCGAGGACGTCCGGTTCAGTCACCGCTGGGCCGGCGCGATCGACACCAACACCCGGTTCTGTGCGCACTGGGGGCTGGCCGGCCGAGGCCGGATCGCCTACGTCAACGGATTCACCGGTCTGGGTGTCGGCGCCGCACGGTTCGCCGCCGACGTCTGTCTGGATCTGCTCGACGGTCACCCCACTGAGCGGACCGAGCTGGAGATGGTCAACCGCAAGCCGTTGCCGTTCCCGCCCGAACCGATGGCCAGCGTGGGGATTCAGGCCACCCGGTGGTCGCTGGACCGGGCCGATCACAACGAGGGCAAACGCAACCTCATCCTGCGCACCCTTGACCGGTTGGGCCTGGGGTTCGACTCCTAACTCCGGCTTGTAACCCCATCTGCGGCGATTCCTGCGGCGACACGCCGGGTACGCCATAGTTCGTTGGTAACGATTTGAAATCGGCGCCGATACACAGTCGAGATACTTCCGCGGCGCGTCCTTGACGTACCGCCGACCGATCGGGGTGTAGGGTGACTCGTTTTTCACTGGGATTCGTCTCCACCGCAGCGGCCTTGGCCGCGTCCGCGATCATCGCTCCGCTGGCCCACGCCACACCCGGTGTGGTCGTCTCGCCCGGGATGGAGATCCGCCAGGCCAGCAATGTCTGCACCCTCGGCTACGTCGATCCGGTGGCGCGCATCGCCTACTCGGCCGGTCACTGCCGGGCCGACGGACCGGTCACGGATCGCGACGGCCACTTCATCGGCATGGTGTCGGCGTTCCAGGACAACACACCTGACGGCGCCGTGGTGCGCACCGACCAGGTGATCTCCGACTACGAGACCATCACGCTGGCCGCCGACGTCGCGGTCAACAACATTCTTCCCGGCGGCCGCCAGCTGGTCGCCGACGCCGCCCCGCCGATGGCCAACGGCCAGCCGGTCTGCCACTTCGGCGTGATCACCGGCGAGAGCTGCGGATCGATCGAGCGGGTCAACAACGGCTGGTTCACCATGGAGAACGGCGTGGTCAGCCAGAAAGGCGACTCCGGCGGCCCGGTGTACATGCCGATCGACAACAACAAGGCCGTGATCGTCGGACTGTTCAACAGCACCTGGGGCAACCTCCCTGCGGCGGTGTCGTGGGTCGCCACCAGCCAGCAGGTGCGCGCCGGCGCCGACGTGGTCAACGTGGCCGCCGCCGAGCAGGCCAACGCCAACTAGCGCGCGAGCGCGAAGACCGGGATTACCGGTGCGGCCGAACGCAATTCGGCGGCCGTCGAGTCCGGTGTGAGGCCGGCGATGTGGCCCTTCACCTCCCAGTACCACCGGTCGAGATAACTCTTGAGCAGGGCCGGCTTGGCGTCGTCGTCGACCTCGGTGAGGGTGACGTGAGTGCGACGCCAACGCGGGCCGAGTTCCACTTCGCCTGCTGCCCGCGCATTGCGCGCCCACTGGGTGTTGCCGCGTGGGGAGACCAGGTACTCGGTGTCGCCGACCCGCAGCACGTTGACCACCACGTTCTGTAGCGCGCCGGATTTACGGCCGCGCACGCGTAGCGCCCGCGTGCCCGCGATGCTGATGCCAGCCTCGGCGAGCCGGCGGATGACGGCGTTGGCCGCGCGGGCGGCGGCGTTCGGGCGGTCGTAGTGCTGGTTCATGACGTGTCCTATCGACTCGAAGTTTGGAGAGCGGTGCTCTCAAAACGAGGATGCCAGCGAGGCCGCCGAAAAGCAAGAGCAGTGATCTCGGATATGACAGACTCGGTGCGTGGGGAAACGCGAGGACACGCGGCAGCGCATCGAAGCTCAGATCGTCGAGCTCGGACGCCGGCAGCTGGCGACCGTGGGCGCGGCCGGACTGTCGGTGCGGGCTATCGCCCGCGAGCTGGGCATGGTGTCTTCGGCGGTGTACCGCTATGTCGCCAGCCGTGATGCGCTGCTGACCCTCCTGCTGGTCGATGCCTACTCCGACCTCGCCGACGCGGTCGGGCAGGCGCGGGTGGCCGCCGACGGCGGCTGGCGGGCCGACGTCGCGACCATCGCCCACGCGATCCGCCGCTGGGCGCTGGACCAGCCCGCCGAGTGGGCCCTGCTGTACGGCAGCCCCGTGCCGGGCTACAACGCCCCGGCCGAGCTGACCACCGGACCCGGCACCCGAGTGATCGGCATGCTGTTCGACGCGGTCGCCACCGGGGTGGCCACCGGCGATATCGCCTTGACGGAACACCATGCCGCTCAACCGATGTCGACCGACCTGATGCATGTGCGGGAGGAATTCGGCTTTCCCGGTGACGATGCGCTGGTGATCCGGTGCACCGCGATCTGGGCCATGATGATCGGGGCCATCAGTCTCGAGGTCTTCGGTCAATACGGCAGCGACACCTTCACCGATCCTCGGGCGTTGTTCGACGAGCAGCTGCAGCTGGCTGTCGACCTGCTGACCGCCGGAACGCAAAACTAGAACACGTTCTAGCCACACCGGCGGGCCGGGGATATCCTCGAACCGATGACCGACCAGACACCTGTCCAGATCGCGTGGGTGACCCGCGACCTGGACGCCACCGAGGCGGCGCTGACCACGCTGCTCGGGGCCAGGAAATGGATCCGCATGCCCGATGTGCACTTCGGGCCGGACACCTGCGAACACCGCGGCCGCCCCGCCGACTACCACGCCGACATCTCGTTGAGCTACGCCGGTGACACCCAGCTGGAACTCATCGCACCGACGCGCGGCGAGAGCATCTACACCGAGTTCCTGGACCACGGCGGCCCCGGGCTGCACCACATCTGCGTGGAGGTCCCCGATACCGACGCGTTCGACGCCGCGCTGACCGGCGGTGGCCCGTCGGCGGAGGTCGTCGCCCGCGGTGTGATGCCCGGCGGCATGCGGTTCGCATACCTGTCCGCCGCCGCGGCCGGCGTCCCGTACCTCGAAGTCGCCTACATCCCCGACGAGATCCGCACGTTCTTCGACTATGTGAAACAGGAGCAGCAATGAGTGGCCTGGACATTCCCACGACCGTCCCCGCCTCGGATGTGACCGACTGGTCCGACGACGTCGACGTCGTGGTGATCGGCTTCGGCATCGGCGGCGGGTGTGCGGCAGTCAGCGCCGCAGCCGCCGGCGCGCGGGTGCTGGTGCTCGAGCGCGCCGCCGTCGCCGGCGGCACCACCTCGATGGCCGGCGGTCACTTCTACCTCGGTGGCGGAACCGCCGTCCAGCAGGCCACCGGGCATACCGACAGTGTTGAGGAGATGTACAAGTACCTCGTCGCGGTGTCGCGCGAGCCCGAACTCGACAAGATCCGCGCCTACTGCGAAGGCAGCGTCGAACATTTCAACTGGCTCGAGGAGCTGGGGATCGCGTTCGAGCGCAGCTACTACCCGGAGAAGGCGGTGATCCAGCCCAACACCGAGGGGCTGATGTTCACCGGTAACGAGAAGGTGTGGCCGTACAAGAACATGGCGGTACCCGCCCCGCGTGGCCACAAGGTCCCGGTTCCCGGTGACACCCAGGGCGCGGCGATGGTGATCGACCTGCTGCTCAAGCGGGCAGCCGAGCTGGGTGTGCAGATCCGTTACGAAACGGGCGCAACGAATCTCGTCGTCGACGACGAGGCAGTCGTGGGCGTGTCGTGGAAGAAGTTCACCGAGACCGGAGCGATCCGGGCCAGGGCGGTGGTGATCGCCGCGGGTGGTTTCGTGATGAATCCCGAGATGGTCGCCACGCTCACGCCGAAGCTCGCCGAGAAGCCGTTCGTGCTCGGCAACACCTACGACGACGGCCTCGGTATCCGCCTCGGCGAATCGGCGGGCGGGGCCACCAAGCACATGGACCAGATCTTCATCACCGCGCCCGTCTACCCCCCGTCGATCCTGCTGACCGGAATCATCGTCAACAAGGAGGGCAAGCGGTTCGTCACCGAAGACTCCTACCATTCGCGCACTTCGGGTTTCGTGATGGACCAGCCCGACAGCGCGGCGTACCTGATCGTCGACGAGGCGCACATGCAGCGCCCGGAGATCCCGCTGATCACCTTCATCGACGGCTGGGAGACGGTCGAGGAGATGGAGGCCGCGCTCGGTATCCCGACGGGCAACCTCGTCGAAACGCTGAACAACTACAACGAACACGCCGCCAAGGGTGAGGATCCGGAGTTCCACAAGCAGCCGGAATTCCTTGCGCCACAGGACAAGGGGCCGTGGGGAGCCTTCGATCTGACGCTGGGCAAGGCGATGTACTCCGGCTTCACCGTCGGCGGTCTGGCCACCGATGTCGACGGCGAGGTATTGCGCGCCGACGGCAGCGTGATTCCGGGCCTGTACGCGGCGGGCGCGTGCGCGTCAAACATCGCCCAGGACGGCAAGGGCTACGCCAGCGGCACCCAGCTGGGGGAGGGCTCCTTCTTC
Source organism: Mycolicibacterium aromaticivorans JS19b1 = JCM 16368 (assembly GCF_000559085.1). NCBI lineage: Bacteria > Bacillati > Actinomycetota > Actinomycetes > Mycobacteriales > Mycobacteriaceae > Mycobacterium > Mycolicibacterium aromaticivorans. Next base: position 5,110,401 of record NZ_JALN02000001.1, read on the forward strand.
GGGCGACGTGCCGGAACGCACGCTGCCAAGGTTGCCGCCGAAAGTGCCAGCGCCGCAGACTAAACGGTCGCCGGCTCGTTGCCCTCGACGTGGCCGAGGCGCCACTGACCCTCGCCGAGCAGTTCCAGGTGCCTGACGTGGTGCTGCTCGACCGTGCTGCGGTGGCTGACGCTGACCAGGATGGTGTTCGGTAGTTCGGTGCGCACCATCTCGTAGAGCGCGAACTCCAGACCCTCGTCGAGCGCCGAGGTGGCTTCGTCGAGGAAGACCGCCTTCGGTTTGGTCAGCAGCACCCGGGCGAACGCGATGCGCTGTTGCTCGCCCGGCGACAGCACCTTGGCCCAGTCCTGGGACTCGTTGAGGCGAATCGTCAAGTGCGACAATGCGACCTTGGACAGCGCATGTTGCAGATCGTCGTCGCTGATCTCCCCGGAAGTAGCGGGGTACGACACCACGGTCCGCAGATCGCCCAGCGGGACGTACGGCATCTGCGACAGGAACATGGTGTGGTCGTCCTCGGGGCGGCACAGGGTGCCGGAGGTGAACGGCCACAGCTGGGCCAGGCTTCGCAGCAGTGTGGTCTTACCCGCACCCGACGGTCCGGTGATGACCAGCGTCTCGCCCGGCTCCAGCCGCAGATCGATCGGATCGACGAGCTGGCTGCCGCTGGGTGTGCGGACCTCGACCCGGCGAAGTTCCACCGAGCCGTCTGTGCTGGTGACTGTCGTCAGCTTGGGCAGCTCGCGCGCCTCGGCGTTGGTTTCCACCAGGCCGTGCAGACGGATGATGGCCGCCCGGTAGGAGGCGAACGAATCGTAGGCGTTGCGGAAGAACGACAATGAGTCGTGGATCGACCCGAATGCGCTCGACGACTGGGTGACGTCACCGAGGTCGATCTGCCCGGCGAACAGCCGAGGCGCCTGGATCACCAGCGGCAGGGGGTTGATGATCTGGCTCATCGACAGGTTCCACCCGGTCAGCGCGATTGTGCGATTCACATAGCGCTTGTAGTTGGCGATGATCTGGGCGAACTTGGTGCGCAGCAGGCCCCGCTCGGCGTTCTCGCCGCGGTAGAAGCCGACAGCTTCGGCCGAATCACGCAACCGGACCAGCGCGTAGCGGAAGACGGCGTTGGTGAGCTCGTTGCGGAAACTGAGCCGGATCAGCGGGTGGCCGATCCAGAACGCGATGACCGTCGCCACCAGCACGTAGACCAGCACCACCCAGAACAGCGCGTGTCCCAGGGTGACGCCGAGGAATGTCAGCGGACCCGACAAATTCCACAAGATCACGGTGAACGAAACCACCGTCACCAATGAGTTGATCGCGCCGAACAGCAGCGTGCTGGAGCTGCCGATCATCGGCGTGTTCGGGGAGGACCCCACCCCGGCGGTGAAGATGTCGATGTCGTACTGGATGCGCTGGTCGGGGTTGTCGATGTCGCTGTCGGTGAAGCGGGTGCGGTAGTAGGCGTGGTCGTCGAGCCAGTCGCAGGTGAGCCGGTCGGTGAGCCATACCCGCCAGCGAATGATGAACCGCTGCATCAGGTAGATGTCCAGCATCACCCGGCTGATGTAGATGGTCGCCAGGATGCCGAACAGAATCAGCGCCGCCCAGAATCCGTGGATACCGGACTGGCGAACTTCCTCGTTACCCCCGCCCGCGCCCTGGAACGCCACCTGCAGCGACGTGAACAGGTCATTGCTGTAGTAGCTGAGCAAGACGTCGAGGCGCACCGAGATGATCGTCGAGAGCAACAGCACGGCGATCCAGATCCAGACCCCGACGCTCTGCCTGCCTTTGAAGTAATCCCCGGTGATCCGCCAGTACTGCCGGCCCCACACCGTATAACGGGCCAGCAGGAACAGCGCAATCAGACTCAGTACGGCGCTGATGCCCCATGCCTTGGCAATCCAGATCAAGGACGGGACCAGCTCGTGTCCCCAGTCCATGGACGGGTGGAACTTCTCCAACGCGCTTCTCCTCCTGCGGCGACGACCACGCGACGCCCGATCTGCCGGCTTCCCGGCGAACCTACCCCGGCATCCCGGCGAAGGCCCGCGTGTGTGTCAGATGACTGGTGAAATGTGAGCTTCGGCGCGTCGTCAGACCTGCCCCGTTGAGCTGGGGGCCGTGAAGCAAAGATAACCGTCACGTCCCGGATCCACGGTTGCGCGACGCCCGGCTTGAGACCGCGCGGCGAAGTCGCGGGAGGCCGGTGCGTCGCCGTCCGCCAACGCGCCGACGGTACCGTTGACCCGTGGCGAAAACTCGCAAGGACAGTGTTGCCGGACCCGGCCGCATCAGCCGGGGCTTCTGGCGCATGCTCGGTGCCACCACCGAGAAGACCAAGGCCCATTCGACGGCTGAGGTGAACGCCTCGGCCGAGTTCGACGACAAGGCCAAAGGCCTCGACGACGAGCAGCTCGCCAAGGCCGCGACGCTGCTGGAGCTCGGCGACCTCGCCGCGTCGTCCGACATCCCGCAGTTCCTGGCCATCGCCCGCGAAGCCGCGGAGCGCACCACGGGCCTGCGCCCATTCGATGTCCAGCTGGCCGGTGCGCTGCGCATGCTGGCCGGTGACGTCATCGAGATGGCCACCGGTGAGGGCAAGACCCTCTCTGGGGCCATCGCCGCCGCCGGCTACGCACTGGCCGGGCGCAACGTCCACGTCGTGACCATCAACGACTACCTGGCCCGTCGCGACGCCGAGTGGATGGCGCCGTTGATCGAGTCAATGGGGCTCACGGTCGGCTGGATCACCGCCGAGTCGACCGCGCCGGAACGCCGCGCCGCCTACCAATGCGACGTCACCTACGCCTCGGTCAACGAGATCGGCTTCGACGTGCTGCGCGACCAGCTGGTCACCGACGTCGCCGATCTGGTGTCGCCCAACCCCGACGTCGCGCTGATCGACGAGGCCGACTCGGTGCTGGTCGACGAGGCCCTGGTGCCGCTGGTGCTGGCCGGCACCACCCACCGCGAGACCCCGAAGGTCGAAATCGTCCGGCTGGTCGGCGATTTGAGGGCAGGCATCGATTACGACACCGACGCCGACAGCCGCAATGTGCACCTCACCGACACCGGCGCCGAGAAGATCGAGACCGCGCTCGGCGGTATCGACCTCTACTCCGAGGAACACGTCACCACCACGCTGACCGAGGTGAACGTCGCCCTGCACGCCCATGTGCTGCTGCAGCGCGACGTGCACTACATCGTCCGCGACGGCGCCGTGCAGCTGATCAACTCCTCGCGCGGGCGGATCGCCTCCCTGCAGCGCTGGCCCGACGGGCTGCAGGCCGCGGTCGAGGCCAAAGAAGGCATCGAGACCACCGAAACCGGCGAGGTGCTGGACACCATCACCGTGCAGGCCTTGATCAACCGGTACCCGACGGTGTGCGGGATGACGGGTACCGCGCTGGCCGCCGGTGAACAGCTGCGCCAGTTCTACAAGCTCGGTGTCTCGCCGATCCCGCCGAACACGCCGAACATCCGCGAGGACGCCGACGACCGCGTCTACATCACCGCCGCGGCCAAGATCGAGGCGATCATGGAGCACATCGTCGAGGTGCACGCCACCGGTCAGCCGATCCTGGTCGGCACCCACGATGTCGCCGAGTCCGAAGAACTGCACGAGCGGCTGGTTCGCCGCGGCGTCCCGGCGGTGGTGCTGAACGCGAAGAACGACGAGGAAGAGGCCGCCGTCATCGCCGAAGCCGGCAAGCTCGGCACCGTCACGGTATCCACCCAGATGGCCGGCCGCGGTACGGACATCCGGTTGGGCGGGTCGGAATCGGACGATCAGTCCGCCGAAAAGATCAAGGTCGCCGAACTCGGCGGTCTGCACGTCATCGGCACCGGGCGGCATCGCACCGAGCGGCTGGACAATCAGCTGCGCGGGCGCGCAGGCCGGCAGGGCGACCCCGGCTCGTCGGTGTTCTTCGCCAGTTGGGAGGACGACGTCGTCGTCGCGCACCTCGACGAGGGCAAGCTGCCCACCGACGCCGACGAGACCGGCCGGATCACCAGCCCCAAGGCCGGCGCCCTGCTGGACCACGCCCAGCGGGTGGCCGAAGGCCGGCTGCTCGACGTCCACGCCAACACGTGGCGCTACAACCAGCTCATCGCCCAGCAGCGCGCGATCATCGTCGAGCGCCGCAACACCCTGCTGAGCACGCCGGCAGCGCGCAACGAACTCAAGGAACTCTCGCCCGACCGGTACGAGGAGTTGGCCGAGACATCCGGCGACGACCAGCTCGAGACGATCTGCCGCCAGATCATGCTGTTCCACCTGGACCGCGGCTGGGCCGACCACCTGGCCTACCTGGCGGACATCCGCGAGAGCATCCACTTGCGCGCGCTGGGCAGGCAGAACCCGCTCGACGAGTTCCACCGGATGGCCGTCGACGCGTTCGCGCACCTGGCCGCCGACGCCATCGAGGCCGCCCAGCAGACCTTTGAGACCGCCAACATCCTCGAAGAGGAGCAGGGCCTGGATCTGTCGAAGCTGGCCCGCCCGACCTCGACCTGGACGTACATGGTCCACGACAACCCCCTCAACGACGACACGTTGTCGGCGCTCAGCCTGCCCGGGGTGTTCCGCTAGGGCTAAGTTCATCACCATGGACCGCCGCGACCGGGTGCTGACGATCCCGAACGTCCTGTCGGTGATCCGGCTCTTGCTGGTGCCGGTGTTCCTGTACCTGCTGCTGGCGACCGATGCCTACGCACTCGCGGTGGCGATCTTGATGTTCAGCGGCTTCTCCGACTGGGCCGACGGCAAGATCGCCCGCCTGGTGCCCAATCAATCGTCACAGCTCGGCGCCTTGCTCGACCCGCTGGTCGACCGCGTCTACATGGTGGCCGTGCCGGTGGGGATGGGTTTCGCGGGCGTGGTCCCGTGGTGGCTGGTGGCGACGCTGGTCGGCCGCGATCTGGTGCTGGCCGCTACGTTGCCGGTGGTGCGCAGCCGTGGGCTCGCCGCGCTGCCGGTGACCTATATCGGCAAGGCGGCGACGTTCGCGCTGATGTCCGGTTTCCCGCTGGTGCTGCTCGGCCAGTGCGACGCGACGTGGAGCCGGGTGATCGGCGCCTGCGGCTGGGGCTTCCTGCTGTGGGGCGTTGGTATGTACCTCTGGTCAGCGGTCCTCTACCTGCTGCAAGTCCGTCTGGTGGTGACCACGCTGCCCAAAGCCGGCGTCAGCGATGCCCGCACCTGACAGCGCGCTCGGCGGTTACGACCCGCGGGCCGGCCGCAGCGAACGCCACGAGCGCCGACCGGCCCTCATCCCGCTGCCGGGTCTGCTGCGTTCGTTGCTCACCGAACATCTCGACCCCGGCTACGCCGCCGCCGCCGCTGCGCGCGAGACGAGCGGACAGTCCCGCCGAACGATCGCCGACCGTGCCTGGCAGGCAGTGGCGGCGGTACTGATCGCGGTGGTGTTCGCCGCCGCGGTCGCGCAAGCCCGCGCCACCGCGCCCGGCGTCAACGCCGCGCAGCAGGTGCTGGCCGCCAGCGTGCGATCCGCCGAAGGCACCACCGACCGGCTCACCCAGCGCCGCGACGAGCTGGCCACTCAATCCGACAGCATCCAGCGCCGCCAGCTGCGCGACGACACGGCAGGCCGGGATCTGCTCAGCAAGCTCGACGCGCTCAGCCTGGCCGCGGCCACCACCGCCGTCATCGGGCCCGGCCTGTCCGTCACGGTGACCGACCCCGGCGTCGGCCGCGATCTGTCCGACGTGTCCAAACAGCGGGTGGCAGGCAGCAGACAGATCATCCTGGACCGCGATCTCCAGCTGACCGTGAACTCGCTGTGGGCCAGTGGGGCCGAAGCGATCTCGGTCGGGGGAGTGCGGATGGGGCCCAACGTGACGATCCGGCAGGCGGGGGGTGCCATTCTCGTCGACAACCATCCGATCAGCAGCCCCTACACGATCCTGGCGGTGGGGCCGCCGGGCGAGATGCGCGATACCTTCGATCGGAGCAGCGGGCTGCAGCGTCTGCGGCTCCTCGAGGTGTCCTACGGGGTGGGGGTCAGTGTGAGCACCGGCGACGGCCTGTCGCTGCCGGCCAGCGCGGTACGAGAGATTAAATTTGCCAAGCAGATCGGTCGGTAGGGGGCGTATCAACACATGATCGGAATCGCCGCACTCATCGTCGGTATCGTGCTGGGCCTGGTGTTGCATCCCAGCGTCCCCGAGGTGATCCAGCCGTACCTGCCGATCGCGGTCGTCGCCGCACTCGATGCGGTGTTCGGCGGTCTACGGGCCTACCTGGAGAAGATCTTCGACCCGAAGGTGTTCGTGGTCTCGTTCGTGTTCAACGTGCTGGTGGCAGCGCTGATCGTCTATGTCGGCGATCAACTCGGGGTGGGCACGCAGCTGTCCACGGCGATAATCGTCGTGCTGGGCATCCGCATCTTCGGTAACGCCGCCGCACTGCGGCGCCGGCTGTTCGGGGCGTGAGGTGACCGAGGAGGACACGCACGCCGCCGAACACGGCCGCCACGAACTGCCGGCCCCGGCCCCGGCCCCGCTGCGCCCGCCGCGCAGTCGCACCCAGATCATGTTCGGCGCGCTCGGCGTACTGCTGTGCCTGATGCTCGGTGTGGCGATCGCCACCCAGGCCCGCCAGACCGAGACCGGTGATGCACTGGACACCGCGCGCCCGGCCGACCTGCTGGTCCTGCTCGGCTCGCTGCAGCAGCGTGAAGCAACGCTCAACACCGAGGTGGCCGACCTGCAGCGCAACCTCGCGGCCATGCAGACCGCGGGCAGCAGCGACCAGGCCGCGATCCAGAACGCGCAGGCCAGGCTGGCCGCGCTGTCGATCCTGATCGGCACGGTCGGCGCGACCGGGCCTGGCGTGACGATCACGATCGACGATCCCGGGCCCGGCGTCGCGCCAGAGACCATGCTCGACGTCATCAACGAACTGCGGGCCGCCGGCGCCGAGGCGATGGAGATCCGCTCCGGGCAGCAGGCCATCCGCGTCGGCGTCGACACCTGGGTGGTCGGCAGCCCCGGCGCGCTGGTGATCGACACGCAAACTCTTGGCCCGCCGTATTCTGTTCTGGCCATTGGCGATCCGCCCACCCTGGCTGCCGCGATGAATATCCCGGGCGGCGCCGTCGACAGCGTCGAACGGGTCGGCGGGCGAATGACCGTCGCGCAGTCCGACCGTGTGGACATCACCACCTTGCGGCAACCGAAAGCGCGCCAATACGCTCAGCCCGTCAAATGAGCAGCCCGAAAAAACGAGCATCCGACACCGAGGAGCACCGTGAGCGAAATCCCAGCCGACCTGCGCTACACCGCCGAGCACGAGTGGGTGCTGCGTACCGGTGACGACACCGTGCGCGTCGGCATCACCGACTTCGCTCAGTCCTCGCTGGGTGACGTGGTGTACGTGCAGCTTCCCGAGGTGGGTAGCGACGTCACGTCCGGTGAGTCCTTCGGCGAGGTGGAGTCCACCAAGTCGGTTTCCGATCTCTACGCCCCGGTCACGGCCAAAGTGATTGCCGTCAACGGCGAATTGGAAGGCAGCCCCGGGCTGGTCAACTCCGATCCCTACGGTCAGGGGTGGTTGTTGGAGTTGCAGGTCGACGGCGATACCCTCGAACAGGGGTTGGCGGCGTTGCTCGATGCGGACGCCTATCGGGACACAGTGACTGAATGACATTGTTAGGGTGCCTGCCAGCCACCGATCCGGCGGTGGTGGGCACAACGACGACCACTGCGCGGTACGGTCGTCGTAAGTGATTGGTGAGGCGGACGGGCGCCTTGTGCGGATTCCCGCCAAGTGCAGCCACGGCAGCCAGTGAAGGAGCAGCGGGTGACCGACAAGGACCAGAACTCTGACGAAGTCACCGTGGAGACGACGTCCGTCTTCCGGGCCGACTTCCTCAACGAGCTGGACGCCCCGGCGGCCACCAGCGGCGAGAGCGGGGTGTCCGGGGTCGAAGGTCTCCCGGTCGGCTCGGCGCTGCTGGTCGTGAAGCGTGGCCCGAATGCGGGTTCGCGGTTCCTGCTCGACCAGGCGACGACGTCGGCGGGCCGTCATCCGGACTCCGACATCTTCCTCGACGACGTGACCGTGAGCCGTCGGCATGCCGAGTTCCGCTTGGACGGCAACGAATTCCAGGTCGTCGACGTCGGCAGCCTCAACGGCACCTACGTGAACCGCGAGCCCGTCGACTCGGCCACCCTCGCCAACGGCGACGAGGTCCAGATCGGCAAGTTCCGCCTGGTGTTCCTGACCGGACCGAAGTCGTCCGAGGATGAAGGCGGTCCGGGAAGCTAGTGACCGCCCCCGATAGTCCCGCGCTTGCCGGGATGTCTATCGGAGCGGTCCTGGACCTGCTGCGACCGGACTTCCCGGACGTGACGATCTCCAAGATCCGATTCTTGGAAGCCGAGGGTCTCGTCACGCCGGAGCGCAGCGCATCGGGGTATCGGCGGTTCACCGCGTACGACTGCGCACGGTTGCGGTTCATCCTGACCGCGCAGCGCGACCACTATCTACCGCTGAAGGTCATCAAGGCTCAGCTCGACGCCCAGCCGGACGGCGAGTTGCCGCACGTCGGATCGCCTTACGCCGTACCGCGTTTGGTGACGGTGGCGGACGACCAGGATGCGCCTGCCGCCGACACCGAGACCGACGTGGCGCGGGCTCAGGTCCGGTTGAGTCGCGAGGATCTGCTGGAGCGCTCCGGCGTGGGCGAGGAGTTGCTGACCGCGCTGTGCAAAGCGGGCGTGATCACCACCGGCCCGGGTGGGCTGTTCGACGAGTATTCGGTGGTGATCGCGCAGTGTGCGCGTGCGCTGGGCGACTACGGCGTGGAACCGCGGCATCTGCGGGCGTTCCGGTCCGCGGCCGATCGGCAGTCCGATCTGATCGCGCAGATCGCCGGCCCGGTGGGCAAGGCGTCGAAGACCGGGGCGCGCGATCGGGCGGACGACTTGGCGCGCGAGGTTGCCGCTCTGGCAATCACGTTGCACACGTCGCTGATCAAGTCCGCTGTACGAGACGTTCTCGACCGCTGAGGACTAGACTCCAAAGGACTGCAACGAGCGCGGAGGTCAGACACAGATGGGCGAGGTTCGTGTGGTGGGCATTCGCGTCGAACAGCCCCAGAACCAGCCGGTCCTGCTGCTGCGGGAGTCGAACGGCGACCGGTATCTGCCGATCTGGATCGGCCAGTCCGAGGCCACCGCGATCGCCTATGAACAGCAGGGTGTCGAGCCGACCCGCCCGCTGACCCACGACCTGTTCCGAGATGTCATTGGCGCACTGGGGCATTCGCTCAAAGAGGTGCGGATCGTGGATCTGCAGGAGGGCACCTTTTACGCCGACCTGATCTTTGACCGCGACATCAAGGTGTCGGCGCGCCCGTCGGACTCGGTGGCGATCGCCCTCCGCATGGGAGTGCCGATCTACGTGGAGGAGGCGGTGCTGGCCGAGGCCGGGCTGCTCATCCCCGACGAGAACGACGAGGAATCCACCGGCGCGGTCCGCGAAGACGAGGTCGAGAAGTTCAAGGAATTCCTCGACAGCGTGTCCCCGGACGATTTCAAGGCGACCTGACCGGGTATCCCGCAGTGCTGGTGAGGGTCGCCGACAGCAAGATCACGGATGCGTCTCACTTGGCCTGCAGCGGTTCGACACGCGCGGCGGATGACGGTCCGCACGGCTGAGGGCGGCCATACTTTGATTGCGAACGACGAGCGCGACTGCCCGTCGAAAAGCGTATGCTCGGTGGACTCGGACTGGGCAAACGTGGTTGGTGGAGCGGTCAGCGGGCCATAGGTTCGAACGGCGAGAGGAAGCATCGTGGGCGAGCAGCCACGTCAGGGACAGTTGGACCTTGCTGGCACGGGCTCTGATTCCGATGGCCGCTTTGAGGCGGACATGCCCGCCGGCGCGCCGGTGAGCGAGGCGGTGCAGCAGGGCCTGTTCCCCGACGACTCGGTTCCCGACGAATTGGTCGGCTACCGCGGGCCGAGCGCCTGCCAGATCGCCGGAATCACCTACCGCCAGTTGGACTACTGGGCGCGCACCTCACTGGTGGTGCCGTCCATCCGCGGTGCGGCCGGCTCCGGCAGCCAGCGGCTGTATTCGTTCAAGGACATCCTGGTCCTCAAGATCGTCAAGCGTCTGCTCGATACGGGCATCTCACTGCACAACATCCGCGTCGCCGTCGACCATCTGCGTCAGCGCGGCGTGCAGGACCTGGCCAACATCACCCTGTTCTCCGACGGCACAACGGTGTACGAGTGCACGTCGGCCGAAGAGGTCGTCGACCTGCTGCAGGGCGGTCAGGGTGTGTTCGGCATCGCGGTCAGCGGAGCCATGCGGGAACTGTCCGGCGCGATCGCCGACTTCCCCGGCGAGCGGGCCGACGGCGGCGAGTCGATCGCCTCCCCGGAGGACGAGCTGGCATCCCGGCGGAAGAGCCGCGACCGCAAGATCGGTTAGCAGCTAGAATTTCTTCTGTATCGCCCTCGCGCGGGAGAGTTTCGTGGCCGCCAGTCACGGACGCCGAAGGAGCAACACCTCTCCGTCAACCTCTCAGGCACCCGGACCGCGCGTGGCCACGATGCCTCTGGAAAGCGGCGGCTCGGTTTTTTTCGCCGAGGTCGCCCGCCCATGGGGAAAGGCAGCATCCGCTCATACGCGGGCTGACCGAATCTCTCAGGCACCCGGTCCGGGTCGACGACAGAGGGAGAGGACGCCGCTGACGGCTGCGCCGTAAGTCAGGAGTGCCCCCATGTCGAAACAAGCAGGGTCCAACCACACGCCCACCTTCGCCGATCGTCACATCGGACCCGATTCGGATGCGTTGGCCACCATGCTCGACGTGATCGGGGTCGCCTCGCTCGAGGAACTGGCGGCCAAGGCGCTGCCCGCAGGCATTCTCGACGCGCTCTCCGCCGACGGCATCGCACCCGGCCTCGATCAGTTGCCCGCCGCGGTGGGCGAGCATGAGGCGCTGGCCGAGCTGCGGGCACTGGCCGACACGAACACCATCGCGGTGTCGATGATCGGGCAGGGCTACTACGACACGCTCACCCCGCCGGTGCTGCTGCGCAACATCCTGGAGAACCCGGCCTGGTACACCGCGTACACGCCGTATCAGCCGGAGATCAGCCAGGGCCGGCTCGAGGTGCTGCTGAACTTCCAGACCATGATCGCCGACCTGACCGGGCTGGATCTGGCCAACGCGTCGATGCTCGACGAGTCCACCGCGGCCGCCGAGGCGATGACGCTGATGCACCGCGCGTCGCGCGGATCGGCCAACCGGCTCGCCGTCGACGAGGACATGTTCGCCCAGACCGCGGCCATCCTCGCGACCCGCGCGGAGCCGCTGGGCATCGAGATCGTCACCGCGGATCTCCGCAACGGGCTTCCCGAGGGTGAGTTCTTCGGCGTCATCGCGCAGCTGCCCGGCGCCAGCGGCCGGGTCACCGACTGGTCCAAGCTCGTCGAGCAGGCCCACGAGCGCGGCGCGCTGGTGGCCCTGGGTGCCGACCTGTTGGCGATGACGCTGATCGCCCCGCCCGGTGAGCTGGGCGCCGACGTCGCGTTCGGAAGCGCGCAGAGATTCGGTGTGCCAATGGGATTCGGCGGACCGCACGCCGGTTTCCTTGCCGTGCACAACAAGCACGCCCGCCAGCTGCCCGGCCGACTGGTCGGGGTGTCGGTCGACAGCGACGGTGCACCGGCGTACCGCTTGTCGCTGCAGACCCGCGAACAGCACATCCGCCGCGACAAGGCGACCTCCAACATCTGCACTGCCCAGGTGCTGCTGGCGGTGATGGCCGCCTCCTACGCCAGCTACCACGGTCCGCAAGGTCTGACCGGAATCGCCCGGCGCGTGCACGCGCACGCCCGCTCACTGGCCGCCGGCCTGGGCGCCGCCGGCGTCGAGGTGGTGCACGACACCTTCTTCGACACCGTGCTGGTGCACCTCCCGAACCGCGCGGCCGCAGTGCAGGCCGAGGCCAAGGGCCGTGGCATCAACATCTGGCGGGTGGACGCCGACCACGTGTCGGTCACGTGCGACGAGGCCACCACGTCGGCTCATGTTGTCCTGGTGCTGGAATCGTTCGGCGCCGGCTTGGCGGGCGAGTACACGGGTCCCGACATTGATTCGCGGACAAGTGAATTCCTGACCCACCCGGCCTTCCACCGGTACCGCACCGAAACCGAGATGATGCGCTACCTGCGCACCCTGGCCGACAAGGACATCGCCCTGGACCGCAGCATGATCCCGCTGGGGTCGTGCACGATGAAGCTCAACGCCGCCGCCGAGATGGAGTCGATCACCTGGCCGGAGTTCGGCAGGCAGCATCCGTTCGCCCCGGCCGGTGACACCCCGGGGATGCGCAAGCTGATAGCCGACCTGGAGGGCTGGCTGACCGGGCTGACCGGGTACGACGCAATCTCGTTGCAGCCTAACGCCGGATCGCAGGGTGAATACGCCGGACTACTGGCCATCCGCGACTATCACCTGGCCAACGGCGACACCGGGCGCACTGTGTGCCTCATCCCGTCCAGCGCGCACGGCACCAACGCAGCGTCCGCGGCGATGGTCGGCATGCGGGTGGTCGTGGTGGCCTGCCGGGAGAACGGCGACGTCGACCTCGACGATCTGCGCGCCAAGGTCAGCGAGCATGCCGAGCGGTTGGCCGCGCTGATGATCACCTACCCGTCCACGCACGGGGTCTACGAGCACGACATCGCCAACATCTGCGCCGCGGTGCACGACGCGGGCGGGCAGGTCTACGTCGACGGCGCCAACCTCAATGCCCTTGTCGGGCTGGCCCGGCCGGGCAAGTTCGGCGGCGACGTGAGCCACCTGAACCTGCACAAGACGTTCTGCATCCCGCACGGCGGCGGCGGCCCGGGCGTCGGGCCGGTGGCGGTGCGGTCGCACCTGGCGGCGTTCCTGCCCGGCCACCCGATGGCCGAGGAACTGCCGAAGGGACATCCGGTGTCGGCTGCGCCGTACGGGTCGGCGTCGATCCTGCCGATCACGTGGGCCTATATCCGGATGATGGGTGCGGGCGGCCTGCGCGATGCCACGCTGACCGCGATCGCCTCGGCGAACTACATCGCGCGCCGCCTCGACGAGTACTACCCGGTGCTGTACACCGGCGAGAACGGCATGGTCGCCCATGAGTGCATCCTCGATCTGCGCGGCATCACCAAGTCCACCGGCGTCACCGTCGACGACGTGGCGAAGCGGTTGGCGGACTTCGGTTTCCACGCACCGACGATGAGCTTCCCGGTGGCGGGCACGCTGATGGTGGAGCCCACCGAGAGCGAAAGCCTGGCCGAGGTGAACGCGTTCTGTGAGGCGATGATCGCGATCCGCGCCGAGATCGACAAGGTCGGCTCGGGGGAGTGGCCCGCGGAGGACAATCCGCTGCGCAATTCGCCGCACACCGCCGAATGCCTGCTGGTCGACGAGTGGACCCACCCCTACACCCGTGAGCAAGCGGCTTACCCGCTGGGCAAGGGATACCGGGCGAAGGTGTGGCCGCCGGTACGCCGCATCGACGGGGCGTACGGCGACCGGAACCTGGTGTGCTCCTGCCCGCCGGTGGAGGCATTCGCCTAGCGATTCTCGTCGATTCAGAACTGAGGGCGAACATTCGGCCCCAAACATCGCCCTCTGTTCTGCCTCGTTGCCTGATAGCGTCACCCTGTGCTGCCTGCCAGCGTTCGCCAGTGGCAAGAGGGTGGCCGGATGCTGTCCACCGGTGCCGGCAATGTCTTCGTGCGATCACACCAAGGTGCGGGCCCGACCCTGCTTCTGCTGCACGGCTTCCCGTCGAGTTCCTACGATTTCCGCGGGGTCGTCGAGCGACTCGGGGACCAGGCCTGGTTGACGCTGGACTTCCTCGGTTTCGGGCTGTCGGACAAGCCCCGCCCGCATCGCTACAGCCTGCTCGAGCAGGCCGACATCGTGCAGCAGGTGGTCGCCGACGCCGCACCGGGTCCGGTGGTGCTGCTCGCCCACGACATGGGCACCTCGGTGGCCACCGAACTGCTCGCCCGCGACGTCGCAGGCACGCTGCCCTTCGACATCGAGCGTGCCGTCCTCACCAATGGCAGCGTGATCATCGAGCGCGCCAGCCTGCGGCCAAGCCAGAAGATCCTGCGCGGCCCGCTCGGCCCGCTGTTGGCCCGGCTGACCAACGAGCGGGGCTTCCTGCGCGGCTTCGCCAAGCTGTTCAGCGCCGCGCATCCGCTGTCCGGCGACGAGGCGCAGGCCCAGTGGGCGCTGCTGGCACGCGACGACGGCCACCGCATCCTGAACCTGCTGTGCGCCTACCTCAACGAACGGGTGCGCTTCGCCGATCGGTGGCACGGGGCGGTTCGCGACTGGGACAAGCCGCTCGGATTCCTCTGGGCCACCGGCGATCCCGTGGCCACCACCAATGTGCTGGCCGGCCTGCGGGAGTTGCGGCCCGCGGCTGAGGTGATCGAGCTGGCCGGGATCGGCCACTACCCGCAGATCGAGGTGCCCGACGAATTCACCGCAGGCGTCCGGCGGCTACTGCGGCTCGACTAGGGGACTACGACAGCAGCGTCGACACAGCCGTCGCCAGATCCGGCGAATCGGACGTCGCGACATTCTGATACGTGCCGCCCGAGGCTTGGGCCACCGCTTCCCACGTCGCCCGGTCGGCGTCGTCACCGAAGTCGATGACGTTGATTGCCACCGGCTTGGCCGGATCGGCGGCCGACTTCACGTACTGAACCAGCCCGGGGCCGTCCAACGTCTGATCGGTGTGCGGACCCTGAGTGATCACCAGCATCGAATTGGTCTGGCCCTGGCGGAAGTTCGCCAGCGCCTCGCCGTAGGCCAGCCGTAACGTGGTGAACGACACGGCACCGCTGCCCGACGGCGACAACCCGCCCAGCGTGCCGGTCAGTGCGGCCGAGCGTGGCTGCCCGTTGACTTCGTCGGTCAGCGGCCCCATCGGCACCGCCGACTTGCCCTCGACACCGTTGAACGTCCACAACCCGACGGCCGCGTTCGACGGCAGCGCGCCGATCCGGTTGGTCAGCGCGGTCACCACATTGGCCAGTCGCGACTTGCCGCCTTCGTCGGTACCCATCGCCTGGTTGAGCATGATCGTGGTGGCGGACCCGGTGGCCGGGGTGGACACCGCCGCGGCCAGCGTGGCCCGCACCGACTCGTCGTCGATGGTCAGCGGCGACCCGAGCTGCGGGAAGCTCACCACATCGTTGCCCTGCGGGTTGGCGCCTTCGGCGCGGAAGCCGGCCTTAGCCAGGGTGCTGAGCTGTTCGGGTTTGTGCATGAACCGGGCGAACTGGCTGGCCGCACTGACCTGTTCCTCGGACAACCAGCTCCCGGACAGCAAGACGGTGGGGTAGTCGGCCACGGCCACCGGTCCCGACGGCAGCCATTCGGCGACATTGTTCTTGGCGTCCGGCGTCGACGACGTGCGGGCGAACAACTGCTGCTCGGTGATCGCTACGGCGTGCACCGGCGCACCGGGGTCCCCGGACCCGATCAGGGACTTCCAGGCCGTGTCGGCGGTGTCGTCGGCGAGCTTGGGCTGCCCGGCGACCAGGCCGTTGACCGCGCCGATGCCGGCCGTGGCCGGTGAGTTCGCCGGCGCCGACGCCGAAGCCACCGCTTCGGCAGCCAGATAGGTGGCGTCGGCATCGCCGACGGTAGGCAAGGCCAGTCGCAGCGATCCCCAGCCCGGCAGGTTCAGGCCGTCGAGCGCCGTCGGATTGGATTGCAAGCCCGGCAGCGCCGCCCAACCCTGCTGTCCCAGGGCGTCTTTGAGCTGCGGCCGCACCGCGAGAACCACCGGCGAGGTGACCAGTGAGCGGGCGTCGCTGACGACTTCCTTTCCCGCAGTGGACTGCAGGCGCGCCGCACCGATGGAACTGGCCGGGATCCAAAGCGCCGGACGCTCGCCGAGATCGCCGGGCCAGTTGGACACGAATCCGTCGACCACCCGATCCGAGTCGGCCGCGGTGACAACCATTTTCACGCAGCGATCGCCGATCGGCGTGACCGCGGCGTTGAAGCCCTGGGCGAACTTGCTGACGTTGTCGACGATCGACGGGTCGGCGATCACCCCGACGTTGAGAGTGCCGCCCAGACACTTCTGGGCGGCGTCGGTCGATCGATGGGACAGCGCATCGCCGAAGAACCGCCACAGGATCACCGCACCGACAACCACCACGACCGTGATCAGCGCGGCGATCACCCCGAGACTCACTCCGCGGCGCCCGCTCTCACTGCGGTGCCCACCCTCGAAAGCGATTCTCCGCCGGGCGGTGTCGGTCAGCGCCGACGAGCCGGTGTCGTCGGGTGTGTCCTCGGCGTCGGGAGCATCGGAGTCACCGCCACGGGCGAAGCGACCGGTCGGATTGTCGTCGGCAGGCTCGTCACCGAATGAACCCCCGGGACCCGGTCTACTGTGCCTGCCCATGGCGGTGCTTGATCCTCTTCCCTGTCAACGGTGATGCGGTGCGGACGCGCCTGTCAGGCGCCGGTGCTGGCCTTGTACTCCCGGCGACGCCGATGCAGGATCGGCTCGGTGTAGCCGTTTGGCTGGGCGGCGCCGGCCAGGATCAGTTCCTGGGCGGCCTGGAAGGCGATGCTGTTGTCCGGATCCGTGGCCATCGGCTTGAAGTCGGGATCGGACGCGTTCTGCTCGTCGACGACCGCCGCCATCCGGCGCAGGCTTTCCCGGACGGCATCCTCGGTGATCACACCGTGCCGCAGCCAGTTCGCCAGCAACTGGCTCGAAATGCGCAGCGTCGCACGGTCTTCCATCAGCGCGACGTCATGGATGTCGGGCACCTTCGAGCAGCCGACACCGGCGTCGATCCAGCGCACCACGTAGCCGAGGATCGACTGGCAGTTGTTGTCCACCTCTTCGTGGATCTCCTCGGGCGACCACGCCAGCTCCTTGGCGAGCGGGATCGTCAGCAACTCGTCGATGCTGGTGCGCGTCTTGCCGGCCAGCTCCTTGTGCACCTCGTAGACGTCCACGTAGTGATAGTGCATGGCGTGCAGAGTGGCCGCCGTCGGCGACGGCACCCACGCGGTGGTGGCGCCGGAGCGGGGCTGGCCGATCTTCTGCTCGACCATGTCGGCCATCAGATCGGTCATCGCCCACATGCCCTTACCGATCTGCGCCTTGCCGGAGAATCCAGTGGCCAGGCCGATGTCGACGTTCTGGTCCTCATAGGCCGTGATCCAGGGCTGCGACTTCATGGCACCCTTGCGAATCATCGGGCCGGCTTCCATCGACGTGTGGATCTCGTCGCCGGTGCGGTCCAGGAAGCCGGTGTTGATGAACGCCACCCGGTCGGCGGCGGCCTTGATGCAGGCCTTGAGGTTGGCCGAGGTGCGACGCTCCTCGTCCATGATGCCCACCTTGATGGTGTTCTGCGGCAGGCCCAGCACGTCCTCGACGCGACTGAACAGTTCACAGGTGAACGCGACCTCGTCGGGCCCGTGCATCTTCGGCTTCACGATGTAGATCGACCCGGTGCGGCTGTTCTGCCGCGGGCTGCCGTCCTCGGCCTTGAGGCCGTGCACCGCGATCAGGCTGGTGAACAGCGCATCCTGGATGCCTTCGGGGATCTCGTTCCCATCAGCGTCCACAATCGCGTCGTTGGTCATCAGGTGACCCACGTTGCGGACGAACAGCAGGCTGCGTCCGGGCAGCGTCAACTCTCCGCCGCCCGGCGTCTTGTATGTGCGGTCGTCGTTGAGCACACGGGTGAAGTTCTTGCCGCCCTTGCTGACCTCTTCGGCCAGGTCGCCCCGGTTCAGGCCCAGCCAGTTGCGGTAGCCGAGCACCTTGTCGTCGGCGTCGACGGCGGCCACCGAGTCCTCGAAGTCCATGATCGTGGTGATCGCGGACTCCAGCACGACATCCTTGACGCCGGCTTTGTCGGTCTTGCCGACGGGCGATTCGGGGTCGATGAGGATCTCGATGTGCAGGCCGTTGTTGACCAACAGCACCGACCACGCGGGTTCGCCGAGCTCACCGGTGTAGCCGACGAACTTCTCCGGGCTGGCCAGCCCGGTGGACCCGTCGCCCAGCGCGATCTCCAGGACGCCGTCGGCGAGGCTGATGCCGGTCGCGTCGGCCCACGATCCCGACGCCAGCGGCACGGCCTTGTCGAGGAAGTCCCGGGCGTAGGCGATCACCTTGTCGCCGCGAACCTGGTTGTAGCCGGTGCCCGGCTCGGCGCCGCCCTCGGTGCTGATGACGTCGGTGCCGTAGAGGGCGTCGTACAGCGAACCCCAGCGGGCGTTCGCGGCATTCAGCGCGAAGCGGGCGTTGAGAATCGGGACCACCAGCTGCGGGCCGGCGGTGGTGGTGATCTCGTCGTCGACGCCGGAGGTGGTGATGCTGAAGTCGCCCGGATCAGGCTGCAGGTAGCCGATGTCGGTGAGGAACTGCTGGTATTCACCGGCGTCGATGCCGCCGATGATCCGCTGCCGATGCCACCTGTCGATCTGCGCCTGCAGATCGTCGCGGCGGGCGAGCAGATCCTGATTCTGGGGCGTCAGGTCGGTGACGACCTTGTCCACCCCGGCCCAGAAGCTGTCGGCATCAATCCCGGTGCCGGGCAGCGCTTCGTTGGTGATGAAGTCGTACAACACCTGCGCCACACGCAGGTTGCCCACGGGCACGCGATCGCTCATCTGTCCTCCCTCACGAGAATCAATTCATCTTACCCGCAGGTAGGAACCCCTCCGACAGAGTGTCGTAGGCCACCTCCGCACCCAGCAGCCGTTCACACCACGCCAGCAGTGCCGCACGCAACGGCGCCGCGCGCTCGGCTATAACTCCCTGGCACCGCACGTATTCCGCCCGCCCGGCGGGTTCCTCGACGGCGATGGGCTCAAACCCGAAGTCCGACAGGTCGTAGGGGCTGGCCCGCATGTCGAGTGCGCGGGCGTCGGAGGCCAGCTCCAGGCAGTCCACCAGCAACTCCGAATTCACCAGCGGTCCGAGCTTGACGCACCACTTGTACAGGTCCATGTTCGCGTGCAGGCACCCCGGCTGTTCCCAGTCGCGCTGCGCGGCGCGGGTCGGTACCCCGCGGTTGCGTGGCGCTGCCGCGGCGGTGAAGAACCGGTAGGCATCGAAATGTGTGCAGCGCAACGGCATCGACTCGACCACGGCATCGGTACCCGGGCCGCCGAGTCGCAGCGGCACTGCGCCGTGGCGAACCGCGTCGGTGCGGTAGACCATCGCCCACTCGTGCAGACCGAAGCAGCCGAACTGCGGCGGACGCGCTGCGGTGCTGCGCAGCAGATCGGCGACGAAACCGATCGTCGACTGCCGGGAGCGCAGAAAGCTCACGCCGACGGTCACGCCGTCTGGCGTGGCCTGATAGCCGGCGCGGGCGAGGTATTCCGCACCCGCCGGGCCGGCCAGCGAGACGCCGTAACCGGGATGCCACACCCGCAGCTGGCGGGGGCGCAGGCTGTAGTAGGTGAACAGGAAATCCCACACCGGATGCGCCTCGCCGCGGCGGGAGCGGTGCAGATGCGGCCCGGTGAACCTTTCCACCCGGG
The DNA here is from genome assembly GCF_000559085.1 of Mycolicibacterium aromaticivorans JS19b1 = JCM 16368. Taxonomy (NCBI): domain Bacteria; kingdom Bacillati; phylum Actinomycetota; class Actinomycetes; order Mycobacteriales; family Mycobacteriaceae; genus Mycobacterium; species Mycolicibacterium aromaticivorans. The sequence continues at coordinate 5,130,008 of NZ_JALN02000001.1, forward strand.
CGCGGTGAGCCGCCGCCATTGCCAACCACGTGTGTTCGGCCAGTGGGCCGTCACGCACGGTGCATCCCGTCGCGCACCGTGCCGATCAGGTCTTCGACCAGGTCCTCGAGCGCGACCATGGCGCATACGGACTGGTCGCCGTCGGTGACCAGTGCCAGGTGGCTGTTGTCGCGGCGCAGCTGGGACAGGGCGTCCGGCAGCGGCATGTCGGCAGGCACCCGCGGCAGCGGACGCACCACGGCGCCGTCGACCACCGCGTCGCGCTCGTCGATCTGGTCGAGGATGTCCTTGATGTGGACGAAGCCGACGAACTCGCCGCTCGCATCGGTGACCGGGAACCGGGAGTAGCCCGTCTCGTTGAGCGCCTGCTCGATGGCGCTGACCGTCGGGCCGCCGCCGGGCCGGGCGACCGGGACGGCGCGGATGTCGCGCACCGGGACGGCCACATCGTTGACCACCCGGTTGCGGATCTGCAGCGCCCGGGTCAGCCGCATGTGCTCCTCGGGGTCCAGCAGCCCTTCGGATCGCGATTCGGCGATCATCTCCGCGAGCTCCACGGTGGACACGGTGACGTCGAGTTCGTCCTTGGCCTCGACGCCGAACGCGCGCAGCGTGGTGTTGGCCGCCCAGTTGTAGAACCCGATGAAGGGCCGGGCGACGCGCACATAGACCAGATACACCGGCACCACGAGCATCGCCGTCTTCTCCGGCCCGGCGATCGCGATGTTCTTGGGCACCATCTCGCCGAGCAGCACGTGCAACGTCACCACGAAGCCCAGCGCCACCACGAACGACACCGTGTGCAGAACGGCGTCGGGAACGCCCACCAGATCGAACGGCTTTTCCAACAGGTGGGCCACCGCGGGCTCACCGACGCGGCCTAGCAGGATCGAACACACGGTGATGCCCAGCTGGGCACCGGCCAGCATCAGAGACAGTTGCTCACCGGCGCGCAGCACGGTCACCGCGCTCCGTTTGCCTTGTTCGGCAAGGGCTTCCAGTCGGTCGCGGCGGGCCGAGATCAGCGCGAATTCGGACCCGACGAAGAAGGCGTTGGCGCCCAGCAGCGCCATCGTCAGCAGGACACCCAGGACGTCGCCCATCAGCCCTCCCGCCCGGGGTCGCCGCGGCGACCCAATTCGGTCAGCACGAGCTGATCGATCCGGCGGCCGTCCATCTCGACGACGGTGGCCCGCCAGTGGACCGGATCGTCGAACAGGCCGTCCGGGTCGAAAGCGGACAGTTCGACCGATTCGCCGGGCTCGGGAATGTGGCCCAGCCTCTCCAGCACCAGCCCGCCGATCGTTTCGTATTCACCTTCGGGGGCGCGGAATCCGGTGGCTTCGGCGACCTCGTCGATGCGGAGTAGCCCCGATACCCGCCAGCCCTGCCCTGCCTTCTGGAAGTCGGGCGTGGAGTCGTCGTGCTCGTCGCGGACGTCGCCGACGATCTCTTCGATCAGGTCCTCGACGGTGACCATGCCCGCCGTGCCGCCGTATTCGTCGACCACCATCGCGGTCTGCAGGCCGTGGGCGCGCAGCTGGGCCATCAGCGCGTCGCCGTCCAGCGACGAGGGCACCGTGGGCACCGGGATCGCCAGCGACACCAGCCGGGTGGTCGCGCGTTCGTCTGCAGGCACCCCGAACACCTGCTTGACATGCACCAGGCCGATGGTCTCGTCCAGGTCGCCGCGCACGATCGGGAAGCGGGAGAAGCCGGTGCTCGCCGAGGCGGTGACCAGGTCGGCGACAGTGCTGTCGGCGTCCAGCGCCTCGATTTCGGTGCGCGGGGTCATGAACTCCTCGGCGATCCGCGACCCGAACTGCAGTGAGCGGTTCACCAGCGCCGCGGTGGCTTCGTCGAGCGAGCCGTGCTCGGCCGAGCTGCGGACCAGCGACCCGAGCTCTTCAGGCGAGCGCGCCGAGCGCAGTTCCTCGGCCGGTTCGATGCCCATCCGGCGCAGGATCCAGTTCGCGGTGCCGTTGGTGAGCTTGATGACGGGGGTCATCACTGTCGAGAACATCAGCTGGAATCCGGCAGTTGCCCGCGCGGTCGGCACCGGCCGCGCTACCGCGAGGTTCTTGGGCACCAGTTCGCCGAAGACCATCGACAACGAGGTGGCGATCAGGATCGCCAGGGCCAGTGATATCCCGGCAGCCGCCCGCTGGGGCACATGCAGCAGGTCGAGGACGGGATCGAGCAACCGGGCCAGGACGGGCTCGGCCAGGTAGCCGGTGGCCAGCGTGGTGATCGAGATACCCAGTTGCGCGCCGGACAGCTGGAAGGACAGCGTGCGATGCGCTTTCGCGACGTTCTGGTCGCTGCGGTCACCGGTGCGGGCGTTCGCGTCGACGGTGCTGCGTTCCAGGGCGGTCAGCGAGAACTCGGCGGCGACGAACAACGCCGTCCCGAGGGTCAACACGACGATCGCCAACAGGCTCAGCGCGGTGTACATGACGGTCATGAGCGGGTGGGGCAGCCGGGCCACATGCCCGGCCGGCTAGAAGAAGGTTCGGCCTCGGCCTCGTCTGCCGGGCGCTCGCCCCAGGCAGCCCGATCCGCGGGTACCTCGATGGGTGCCTGCGGCACAGGTTCCCTTTCCTCGGGGAGCAGAACAAATCCCTATGTTAGCGGCTTCGCCGACGGTGACCTGCTCACCAGCCGGTCGGCAGGGGATGCCCCTCGGCGAACCCGGCCGCCGACTGGACGCCCAGCACCACCCGTTCGTGCAGCTCGGCGATGGTGGTGGCGCCGACGTACGTGCAGGTGCTGCGAACGCCGGAGGTGATGTGGTCGAGCAGGTCCTCGACACCGCCACGTGCGGGGTCCAGCGCCATCCGCGAGGTCGAGATGCCCTCCTCGAAGAGTGCCTTGCGGGCCCGGTCGAAGGCGCTGTCGGCGCTGGTGCGGGCGGCCACGGCCCGCTTGGAGGCCATGCCGTAGCTCTCCTTGTAGGGTCGGCCGTCGCGGTCGCGCATCAGGTCACCGGGGGATTCGTAGGTGCCGGCGAACCAGGAGCCGATCATCACGTTCGACGCGCCCGCCGCCAGCGCGAGCGCCACGTCGCGCGGATGCCGCACTCCGCCATCGGCCCATACGTGAGCACCGAGTTCCCGTGCAGCAGCCGAGCATTCGAGCACGGCAGAGAACTGCGGGCGTCCGACGCCGGTCATCATCCGGGTGGTGCACATGGCGCCGGGGCCGACCCCCACCTTGACGATCGAGGCGCCGGCCTCGATCAGGTCGCGCGTCCCTTCGGCGGAGACGACGTTGCCGGCTGCCAGCGGGACGCCGAGGTCCAGCGACGACACGGCCTTGATCGCGTCGAGCATCTTGAGCTGGTGGCCGTGCGCGGTGTCGACCACAAGCACGTCGACGCCGGCCTCGGCCAGCGCCTGCGCCTTGGCGGCCACGTCGCCGTTGATGCCCACCGCGGCGGCGATCCGCAGCCTGCCGCCCGCGTCTACGGCCGGGGTGTAGATGCCCGCGCGGATCGCGCCGATGCGGGTCAGTACGCCGGCCAGGGCGCCGTCGGCGTCGGTGAGGACGGCGACGTCGACCGGGGCGTGCTCGAGCAGCTCGAACACCTGTCGTGGTTCGGTGTGGACCGGCGCGGTGACGAAGTCGGTGACCGCGATGTCGCGCACGCGCGCGAATCGGTCGACGCCGACGGTGGCGGCCTCGGTGACCAGGCCGATGGGCCTGCCCTCGAACACCACCACCGCCACCCCGTGGGCCCGCTTGTGGATCAGCGCGACGGCGTCGGACACCGAGTCGTCGGGCGCCAGCACCACCGGGGTGTCCGCCACCAGGTCACGGCTCTTGATGAAGTCGACGGTCTGCTTGACCGCGTCGATCGGCAGGTCCTGCGGCAGCACCACGATGCCGCCGCGGCGGGCCACCGTCTCGGCCATCCGACGACCCGCCACCGCGGTCATGTTCGCCACCACGACCGGGATCGTCGTCCCGGTTCCATCGGAGGTCGACAGGTCGACATCGAACCGGGACGCGACATCGGATCGGCTGGGCACGACGAAGACGTCGTCGTAGGTCAGGTCGTACTGAGGTAGCTGGCCGTCGAGAAAGCGCACCCGATCAGCCTAATGCGCGCCCCGGACGGGGAAGAGGGCCTACGCCTCGACTTCGCTGCGGTCACCGCTCCACAGGGTGTGGAACCGGGCGGCCGGGTCGGCGTCGGTCCGGCCGTAGGTGTGCGCGCCGAAGAAGTCGCGCAGGCCCTGGGTCAGCGCCGCGGGCAGCCGCTCGGTGCGCAGCGCGTCGTAGTAGGACAGCGCGGAGGCGAAGCCGGGGACCGGGATGCCGAGCTCGGTGGCCTTCACCACCACGCGACGCCAGCTGTCGATACCCGCTTCGACCGCGTCACGGAAGTACGGCGCGGCGATGAGCGTGGCCAGTTCGGCGTTGTCGTCGTAGGCCTCCTTGATCCGGTTGAGGAATTTGGCCCGGATGATGCAGCCGCCGCGCCAGATCGTCGCCATGTCACCGAGGGTGATGTCCCAGTTGTATTCGGCGCTGCCCGCCTGGATCTGGTTGAAGCCCTGGGCGTAGGCGATGATCTTCGAGGCGTACAGCGCCTTGCTGACGTCATCGATGAATTGCGCTGCGTCCGTGGGCTGTTCACCCAGGTCACCGGAGGCCAGGCTAGTGGTGGCCTTGCGTTGGGGGACCGAGCCCGACAGAGCGCGGGCGAAGACCGCCTCGGCGATGCCGGTCACCGGCACCCCGAGATCCAGTGCTGACTTGACCGTCCAGCGACCAGTGCCTTTCTGCTCTGCCTCGTCGAGGATCACGTCGACCAGCGGCTTGCCGGTCTTGGCGTCGGTCTGGCGCAGCACCTCGGCGGTGATCTCGATCAGGTAGCTGTCCAGATCGCCTTTGTTCCAGTCGGCGAAGATCTCGGCGATCTCGGGTGCGGTCTTGCCGAGGCCGTCGCGCAGCAGCTGGTAGGCCTCGCCGATGAGCTGCATGTCGGAGTACTCGATACCGTTGTGCACCATCTTGACGAAGTGGCCTGCGCCGTCGGGGCCGATGTGGGTGCAGCATGGGACGCCGTCGACGTGCGCGGAGATCTCCTCGAGCAGCGGCCCCAGCGACTTGTAGGACTCGGCAGGCCCGCCCGGCATGATCGACGGCCCCTTCAGCGCGCCTTCCTCGCCGCCGGAGATGCCGGCGCCGACGAAGTGCAGGCCGCGCTCACGCACCGCCTTCTCGCGGCGGATGGTGTCGGTGTAGAGCGCGTTGCCGCCGTCGATGATGATGTCGCCCGGCTCGAAGACCTCGCACAACTCGTTGATGACGGCGTCGGTCGGGTCGCCGGCCTTGACCATGATCAGCGCGCGGCGCGGCTTCTCCAGCGCGGCGGCGAATTCGGCCATCGTCTCGGTGCGCACGAAGTTGCCCTCGGAACCGTGCTCGGCGAGCACCGCATCGGTCTTGGCGACAGACCTGTTGTGCAAGGCCACGGTGTAGCCGTGGTGGGCGAAGTTCCGCGCGATGTTCGATCCCATCACCGCCATTCCGGTAACACCGATCTGTGCAGTACCGTCCGTCTGCGGTGAGGTCATCTCGCGCCTTTCGATTATGTGGATTTTGTTGTGGCAGAAGAGTTTCAGGAAAGAAAGAGGCGGCGCAGTTCGGTCAGCCACGGCATCGCCACCGCGACTGTCGGCACCACCAACACCGCAGCGGCGGTGGCGTAGGCGGCCAGCGAGTGCGCCAGGCTGTTTCCCTCGCCGGCCAGCCGGCGCACCCGGATCAGCGTGGTCGGGCCGCCACCGGCGAGCGCGCCCTTCGGGGTTCGGGCCGTCGCGCAGGTCACCAGGGCGCGGGCCAGGGGAGCGGGTCCGGCGGTGCGCACCGCGGCATCATCGGCGAGCATCTCGACGAGCAGTCGCACCGCATTGAGGGCGCTGCCGCTGCGGACGAAGCGGGGGAACGCGGTGTGCACGGCGATGAACGCCTCGAGCACCAGATCGTGGCGGGCCCGCAGATGGGCCCGCTCGTGGCTGAGGATCGCGGTGAGTTCGGTGTCGCTCAACGCCGACAGGGTGCCCTGGCTGAGTACAACCCGGCTGCGCACTCCGGGCAGGCAGTAGGCGAGTGGTTCGGACACATCCAGCACCCGCAGTCCGCTCATGCCGTGTCCGGACTCGCCGAGCAGGTCGACGACCATCCGGTGATGCGCCCGGCGGCGCCGGGTGGCGACGGCGACCTGTACTGCCGCGACCACCAGCCGAGCGCCGATGAGCAGGGTGATCGCGAAGACCACGACGTACGCCGACCACAGTGGCCAGCCCAGGACTTGGATCTCGCTGGTGATCGTCGCGGTGGGGCGGCCGTCCGGGCCGGGGGCGAAAAGCCGGCTGGCGATGGCCAGTCCGGCGCTGAACGCGGAGAGCACCGCGGCCACCGCAATGGACTGCCAGAGGACGATCGCCGCGCGCGGTGCACGCATCGGCCACGAGGCCCGGGCCAGCAGCGCAGGCACAGGACCGACCAGCATCAAGGCGAGGAAGGTGAAGGCCAGCGCGGACACGCTGAAATTGTCCCTCAGGCGCCGGGCATGCCGCCAGCGGGCCAGGTGGAACGGTGCTTGGACTCCAATTCCGCCAAGGCGCGACGCAGTGCGTCGACCTCGTCGACGCCCACCCGTTCGACGAAGTGCACCAGGGCGGCCTGCCGGCTTCCTGAGTCAGAAGCCTGATCCAAGGCATCGACCATCAGGCCCGCGACCAGTTCGTCACGGCCGTGGACCGGTGCGTACTGGTGGGCGCGGTCATCCCGAATCTGGGAGACCAGGTTCTTGCGGGCGAGGCGTTGCAGGACGGTCATCACCGTGGTGTAGGCCAGGTCCCGTTCGGTACAGAGCGCCTCGTGGACCTGACGAACCGTCAACGGCTCACCAGCGGCCCACAAGTGGTCCATCACCGCGCGTTCAAGTTCGCCGAGACGAGTCAACTTGGCCATTTCCGTTCATCTCCGTAGGCAGTCAAATCAGAGTACTCCCGATTACTACCGCGCGTCGTATCCAACAAGTCGATCAACTCCGCTCGCGACGGTGGTGTTCCCGCGGGATGTCTCCCGAGTGGGTCAGCCCAGGCCACCGGGCATAAACGAGCAGAGCTGTGACAGCACTCACAGCAGTCACGCAGGCTTGCCATCCCTCCTTATGGTTAGGCTTACCTAACCATAGATGAGGAGGTGTCGTGACCGCAGCCGTGCTCGACCCGTTGATCGACGGGATGACCATTCGCCGGGTCCTGCCGTTGCACGAATCCAGCCGCCGATTGCGCGCCCTGACCCCGGATTCACCCCGGGTGCACGGGGTGGCGGTGATGGCCGATGTGTCCCGCCGTCGCTGGTGGCCGCTGGATTCGGTGACCTCCGGACGGCTCGCCGCCATGTTCGCATCGGCGGCCGACGAGCTGGGGGACCGACGGGCTGCCGCCCACCAGATCGCGGCCACGTTCACCCACGCGGTTCTGGGTCGGGTGGTGACCTTGTTCGTGCTCGAGGGCCGGGCCTGGGATGCCGGGCCGGGAAATCTCTGGATGCACATCGATTCCGAAGGGTCGATCGACTGGGCCGCCGTCGTCGACCCGACGCTTCGGGTGCTGCCCGACGATCCCGCCACCACCGGCGTGGTGCGGCTGCCCAACGAACTCGCGCTGGCCACCTGGACCGCGCACCGCAGCCATCGCTCGCTGGAGCCCATTTTCGACGGCCTCCATCACCTGAGCCGGGGTTCGCTGACGCCGGCGGCCATGTGGCAGATGGTCGGGTCCGCGGTGGTCATCACCGCCACCCAGGTGCCGATGCTCACCGGAACCGGCGAATTCACCTGCATGCGGCGCGGACAGGCGGTGCTCGACGCCCTGAGTGGATTCGGGCTGCCGGTCCGGTCGCTCCGCCGCGCGGGATAGCTCTTGCAACTTAGGCAAGCCTTGCCTATTTTGTAGATATTGGACCAACGGACCGAGCCGGAGTTTCTGAGGGCTGCAGAAACCCCCGGTCCATGCCGAGGACGGGCCCCGCGTTCACGCGCGGGGCCCGTCCCTCGTCCCGGCCAGGCTGGTGTAGACACAAGTGCGTGCAATCAGAGCAGTCGCCGAGCGAGCAGATCGCTTTCTCCGCCCCGTTCGACAACGAACTCGGGCTGGTGTTCACCGAACTGACCGTCGACGGCGCCAAGGCGCAGCTGGACGTGCAGCCCAAACTCCTGCAACCGATGGGCATCGTCCACGGTGGGGTGTACTGCTCGATGATCGAGTCGATGGCCAGCACGTCGGCCTTCGTGTGGCTGTCCGCCAATGGCGGGGGCAACGTCGTCGGCGTCAACAACAACACCGACTTCCTGCGGGCGATCTCCAGCGGCACTGTGTACGGCGTGACCGAGCCCGTGCACCGCGGCCGTCGCCAGCAGCTGTGGTTGGTGACCATCCGCGACGACAAGGAGCGCCTCGTCGCCCGCGGACAGGTGCGCCTGCAGAACCTCGAGCCCGAGGCCTGAGCGACCTCGCCGCCCTGCTGATCCCGTGTGGGCGTGGCAGGATCGCGCACTATGCAACTGACACCGCATGAAACCGACCGGTTGCTGTTGTCCTACGCCGCCGAGCTCGCCCGGCGCAGGCAGGCGCGCGGACTGAAGCTCAACTACCCCGAAGCTGTTGCTCTGATCACCGATCACGTGCTGGAAGGCGCCCGCGACGGTCGCACCGTGGCTGAGCTGATGGTCACCGGGCGTGGGGTTCTGGGCCGCGACGACGTGATGGCTGGTGTGCCCGAGATGCTGCACGACGTGCAGGTCGAAGCCACCTTCCCGGACGGCACCAAGCTGGTCACCGTCCACCACCCGATCCCGTGAGCTCGACGGAGGACGCCATGATTCCCGGTGAGGTTTTGCTCGGCGACGGTGACATCGAAATCAACGCCGGCGCCGCGCGGATCGAGCTGGAGATCGTCAACACCGGCGACCGGCCGGTGCAGGTCGGCAGCCACGTCCACCTGCCTCAGGCCAACAGCGCGCTGTCCTTCGACCGTGCCGCGGCACACGGACACCGCTTCGACATTCCCGCAGGCACCGCAGTCCGCTTTGAACCCGGTGTGCCGCAACGGGTCCGGTTGGTGCCGCTGGCCGGCTCGCGTGAGGTACACGGCCTGAACCTCACCCCACCCGGAAAGTTGGACGCATGACCGAGCTGTCCCGCGCCCGCTACGCCGCGCTGTTCGGGCCCACCACCGGTGACCGGATCCGCCTGGCGGACACCGACCTTCTCGTCGAGATCACCGAGGATCGCAGTGGCGGTCCCGGCCTGGCCGGCGACGAAGCGGTGTTCGGCGGGGGCAAGGTGCTGCGGGAGTCGATGGGCCAAGGCCGCGCCACCCGCGCCGACGGCGCGCCGGACACCGTGATCACGGGTGCGGTGATCATCGACTACTGGGGAATCATCAAGGCCGACATCGGGATCCGTGACGGCCGCATCGTGGGCATCGGCAAGGCCGGCAACCCCGACATCATGTCCGGTGTGCACCCGGACCTGGTGGTCGGCCCATCGACGGAGATCATCGCCGGCAACGGGCGCATCGTCACCGCCGGGGCGATCGACTGTCACGTCCACCTGATCTGCCCGCAGATCATGGACGAGGCCATCGGCAGCGGCATCACCACGATCGTGGCCGGCGGCACCGGCCCCGCAGAGGGCTCGAAAGCCACCACCGTCACCCCGGGCGCCTGGCATCTGGCTCGCATGCTGGAGTCGCTGGACCACTGGCCGCTCAACATCGCGCTATTGGGCAAAGGAAATACCGTCAGCCACGAGGCGATGTGGGAGCAGTTGCGTTCGGGTGCAGCGGGTTTCAAGCTGCACGAGGATTGGGGCACCACGCCCGCCGCGATCGATGCCTGCCTCACGGTGGCCGAGGCGGCCGGTGTTCAGGTCAACATCCACACCGACACCCTCAACGAGGCAGGCTTCGTCGAGGACACCCTGGCCGCGATCAAGGGCCGCAATATCCACGCGTATCACACCGAGGGCGCCGGCGGCGGCCACGCGCCGGACATCATCACCGTCGCGGCTTATCCGAACGTGCTGCCGAGTTCCACCAATCCGACCCGGCCGCACACCGTCAACACCCTCGACGAACACCTCGACATGCTGATGGTCTGCCATCACCTGAACCCCAGCGTCCCTGAGGATCTCGCGTTCGCCGAGAGCCGCATCCGGCCATCGACCATCGCCGCCGAGGACCTGCTGCACGACCTCGGGGCGATCTCGATGATCGGCAGCGACTCCCAGGCGATGGGTCGCGTCGGCGAGGTGGTGCTGCGTACCTGGCAGACCGCCCATGTGATGAAGCGCCGCCGCGGAGCGCTAGGAGGCGACACGGCGGGAAAGGATGGGGCCGACAACAATCGGGTGCGCCGGTACGTCGCGAAGTACACGATCTGCCCGGCGCTGGCCACCGGCATCGACCACGAGGTCGGTTCGGTGGAAGTCGGAAAGTTGGCTGACCTTGTGCTGTGGGAGCCGGCCTTCTTCGGGGTGCGCCCGCACGCCGTGCTCAAGGGCGGCATGATCGCCTGGGCGGCGATGGGCGACGCGAACGCCTCCATCCCGACTCCGCAACCGGTACTGCCGCGCCCGATGTTCGGCGCCGCCCCGGCCGCCGCGGCCGCCACCTCGGTGCACTTCGTCGCCCCGCAAGCCATCGAAGACGGGCTGGCCGACCGGATCGCGGTCAACCGAAAGCTGGTGCCGGTCGGCAATGTGCGCGCCGTCGGCAAGGCGCAGATGCCGCTCAACGATGCCCAGCCCCGTATCGAGGTCGACCCCGACACGTTCACCGTCCGCATCGACGGCGAGGTGTGGGCCGAACAGCCCGCCACCGAATTGCCGATGGCGCAGCGCTACTTCCTGTTCTGATGGCACTGTTCTGATGGCAACACTGTCCACCCTGCTCATACTCGCCGACTCGCGGCTGCCGACCGGCGGTCACGTGCATTCCGGCGGGGTGGAAGAGGCCGTCACCAGTCGGGTGGTCGTGGACCTGGAGACGCTGGAGGCCTACCTGCGCCGCCGGATCCGCACCAGCGGACTGGTGACGGCATCGGTCGCGGCCGCCGTGCACCGCGAAGATCTCACCGTGGCCGATGCGGACGCCGAAACCGATGCGCGCACACCGTCACCCGCGGCCCGGCAGGCCTCCCGCGCGCAGGGCCGCGGACTGCTGCGGCTGGCGCGGCGCGTCTGGCCCGCCGTGGAACAGGACTGGGACTGGGACTCCCTCGGTCCGCGTCCGCACCTGGCGGTGACCGCCGGCCGGGTCGGGGCGGTCAGCGGGCTCGACCCTCACCAGAGTGCGCTGTCGCTGGTGTACACCACGATGACCGGCACGGCCACCGCCGCGCAGCGATTGTTGGCGCTCGATCCCGCCGACGTCGCGGCGTTGACGTTCGGCCTCGCATCCTTGTGCGAAGACACTGCGGCCCTGGCTGCCGCGGGACTGGCCGACCTGTCCGATCCGCTGCTCGACGAGTTCGCGCAGCGGCACGCCCAACGCGAACGACCGCTGTTCGTCTCCTGAAAGAAGCTGTATGCCTCCACATTTCATTGACGGTCAGCCGCACGCGCACCCGGACCGGCCCAAGCGGACGCGGCAGCCGGGGGAGCCGTTGCGGATCGGCATCGGCGGCCCGGTCGGGTCTGGCAAGACCGCGCTGGTGGCCGCGCTGTGCCGCCAGCTGCGCGACGAATTGTCGCTCGCGGTGTTGACCAATGACATCTACACCACCGAGGACGCCGACTTCCTGCGCCGCCACGCGGTGCTGCCCGACGACCGGATCGCCGCGGTGCAGACCGGTGGCTGCCCGCACACCGCGATCCGCGACGACATCACCGCCAACCTCGACGCCATCGACGACCTGATCGCCGGGCACGACGACCTGGATCTGATCCTGGTGGAATCCGGCGGCGACAACCTGACCGCGACGTTCTCCTCCGGACTGGTGGACGTCCAGATCTTCGTCGTCGACGTGGCCGGGGGAGACAAGGTGCCGCGCAAGGGCGGTCCGGGGGTGACGTTCTCGGATCTGTTGGTGGTCAACAAGACCGACCTTGCTCCGCTGGTCGGCGCCGACCTGGAGGTGATGCGCCGCGACGCCGCCAAGGTCCGCGAGGGCCGCCCCACGGAGTTGATCTCGCTGACCGCCGATCCGGCGGCGTCGCCGGTGTTGGCGTGGGTGCGCGAGCAGCTGCGCGTCAACCAACTCACGTGAGCCGCAATGCGTTCTGATGTCGTGGTGGTGGCGCAGCCGGAGCGGCTGCCCCACATCGAGTGCCGTGGGGCTCTGGCCGCCCGGCACACCGAACCCGACACCGTGCACCTGGTGTCCGCGGCGGCGACGCCGCTGGGCGGGGACGTCATCGCGATCCGGATCGTCGTCGAACCCGGCGCGCGGCTGCGGCTGCGCAGTGCCGCCGCGACCGTGGCGCTGCCCGGTGCCGACACCATCGACTCATACGCGTGCTGGCAGATCGAGGTCTGCGGTGAGCTCGACCTCGACCCCGAGCCGACGATCGTGGCCGCCAACGCCCGCCATGCCAGCGAGCTCACGGTCGGGCTGGGCGACAGCGCCCGCCTGCGGATCCGGGAACGCGTACAGATCGGCAGAACCGGTGAGCGCGAGGGATTTTGGAGCGGCGCCATGCGTGCAGACGTGGCAGGCGTGCCGCTGCTGAGACATCGGGTGGAACTCGGGCCGTCGTCGGTGGCCGACGACGCGCTCGGCACTCCGCTGGCGTGTGTGAGCGAGTTGCGCTACCCCGAGCCCGCCGCCGACGCCGCAGGGATCACCCTGGCGCTGGCGGCCGGCGGCAGTTTGTCGACCTGGCAGGGGCAGCGGCTCTACTCGTGACGGCCGGCCAGGGTCAGGACCAGGCGGGCGCCACCCAGCGGACTGGTGGTCAATGACGCTGTGCCGCCGTGCAATTCCGCCTGTTGGGCCACCAGTGCCAACCCGAGTCCCGACCCGGAGCGGGAGGCGGTCGAGCCGCGGGAGAACCGCTCGAACACCGCGGCCCGTTCGTCTTCGGGCACCCCGCTGCCGTCGTCGTCGACGGTGATCTGGACGCCGTCGGCCGAGCTGGACACCGACAGCTGAACCTCGGTGGCCCCGCCGTGCTTGACCGCGTTCGCGATGGCGTTGTCGATCACCAGGCGCAGCCCCACCGGCAGACCGACCATGAGCACCGCGGGGGAGGGGACCAGTGACACCTTCAGATCGCGGTAGATGCGTTCGGCGTCGTGTGCGGCACGGTCGAGCAGTTCGGTGACGTCGAACGGCACGAAGTCCGCGGCCGTGGTCAGCTCGCCCTGGGCGAGGCGCTCCAGCGCGGTCAGCGTGGCCTCGATGCGGCTCTGGGTGCGGATGACGTCACCGATCACCTCGTTGCGCTGCTCCGGTGCTAGGTCGAGGGTGGAGAGCACCTCGAGGTTGGTGCGCATGGCGGTCAGCGGAGTGCGGAGCTCGTGGGAGGCGACGGCCGCGAAGTCCCTGGCCGATTCCAGTGCGGCCCTGGTGCGATCCTGCTCGTCGCCGATGCGGGCCAGCATGCCTTCGACCGCCTCGGCGATCTCCACGGCTTCCTTGACGCCGCGCACCTGGACCTCGTCGGGGTTGGACTGGGCGTTGATCGCGCGGGCCTGCTGGGCGAGCACCCGGAACGGGTTGATCATGATCAGCGAGATCAGCCAGCCCACCACCACGGTGCCTGCGATGACGCCCGCACAGATCAACAACACCCGCAGATGCAGCTCGGCGATCCGCCGCTGGGTTTCGGCCACCGGAGCGCCCAGCGCGATCGTGGCGCCACCGACGGCGAACGTCCGCACCCGGTACTCGACGCCGTCGATCGTGGTGTTGGCGTAACCGTTGCCCAGCTGCGGCAGCACCACGTCGGGCGGTACCGACATCGCCATCGCCCCAACCCGGATGGTGCGCACCAGGTTTCCGTCCGGAGTGGGAGTGCCGCTGGCGTCCGGCTTCGACGTCGTCAGCAGCGAGCTGACGTCGCCGAGGCTGCTGACCGAGTCGAGCCGGCGGTCCAGCTGGCTGTACTGGTCGTTGGTGACGCCCAGCCACACCCACGTGCCCAGCGTCAGCACCAGGATCACGACGGACAGCGCTGCGACGATCACGATCGTGCGCAGCGACAGCATCCGGGTGGGCAGCCGCTGCAGCACGCGGTAAACGATCTCGTCGGGCTTCACGACCACGCCGACCACCTTAGGGCGCGGCGTGCGACGAACGTGGGACCGCGCCGGGGCGCGGCTAGACCACGCCGGGTGCCAGCGGGCGCTGAATGAGTCCGCAGCGGTTGCGGAAATCGGTCGACGGCTGGCGAATGCCGTCCAGCTCCGCGCGGATCTGCGGGTTGGCGTCGAGATACTGCTGCGTCTGAGTCTTGACCTGATCCTTCGGCAGCCCCTGCAGGCCGGTGAAGAAGCCGTTGACGTCCGGGTGGGTGAACAGGTAGTTCGACATCGCGGCCGACACTCCCGCCATGATTCCGGTCATGTCCGCGGTGGTGCAGTTGGGCGGCGGGTCCGCCGCGGCCGGGCCGGCCAAGATCACCGAAGCCGGGCCGGCCACGCTGAGCAACACCGCGCCGGCGCCGAACGCTGCCGCAGCCGCGCGACGCACGGAACGATTGGATGTCATCGAGCCCCCTTGTAGTCAGACTGTCTCGCCGATCATGTTAAGGCAGCCGGTGGCTGAACACGCTCATTTCGCCTGCGCTCACGGGCAACTCCCAGCAGCGCAGGCGCGGTCAGCTGGCGGCTTTCTCGTCCTCGACGGTGGCCGCGATCTCCTCGAGTTGCTCGATCCTGGTGCGGGCGTACGCCTGCTGCTCGGTGATCGTCAGCTGTCCGCGGTGGCTGCCGATGAACGTGCTGATCCACGACAGCGACGTGGTGAGCCGTGCCTTGAACCCGACGAGGTAGATCAGGTGCAGGAACAGCCAGGCCAGCCAGGCGATGAAACCGCCGAATTCGATCTTGCCGACCTTGGCCACCGCCGAGTACCGCGACACCGTGGCCATCGAGCCCTTGTCGAAGTACTGGAACGGCTCACGGGCGGCCGGGTCGGCGCCCTTGAGTTCGGCCTTGATCAGCTTGGCGGCGTACTTGGCGCCTTGGATGGCACCCTGCGCCATACCGGGAACGCCCTCGACGAAGGCCATGTCGCCGACCACGAACACGTTCGGGTTGCCCGGAACGGTGAGATCGGGCAGCACCTTGACCCGGCCGGCACGGTCGATCTCGGCACCGGACTGGTCGGCGATGATCTTGCCCAGCGGGCTGGCCGACACGCCGGCCGACCACACCTTGGTGGCGCATTCGATGCGATCGAGGCTGCCGTCGCCGCGCTTGACGGTGATGCCGTTGCGGTCGACGTCGGTGACCATCGCGCCGAGCTGGATCTCCACGCCCAGCTTCTCCAGCCGGTCGGCGGCCTTCTTGCCGAGCTTCTCGCCCATCGGCGGCAGGACGGCCGGGGCGGCGTCCAGCAGGATCACCCGGGCCCGGGTGGAGTCGATGTGGCGGAACGCACCCTTGAGGGTGTGGTCGGCGAGTTCGGCGATCTGCCCGGCCATCTCCACACCGGTGGGGCCCGCGCCGACGACGACGAACGTCAGCAGCTTTTCCCGGCGCACCGGGTCGCTCGACCGCTCGGCCTGCTCGAAGGCACCCAGGATGCGGCCGCGCAGTTCCAGCGCGTCGTCGATGGTCTTCATGCCGGGGGCCCACTCGGCGAAGTGGTCATTGCCGAAGTAGGACTGACCCGCCCCCGCGGCGACGATCAGGGTGTCGTACGGGGTGCGGTAGGTATGGCCCAGCAGGATCGAGTCGACGGTCTTGTTGTCCAGGTCGACGTTGGTGACCTCGCCGAGCAGAACCTGGCAGTTGCGCTGGTCGCGCAGCACCACGCGGGTCGGCGGGGCGATCTCGCCTTCCGAGATGATGCCCGTCGCCACCTGGTACAGCAGCGGCTGGAACAGGTGGTGGGTGGTCTTGGCGATGAGCTTGATGTCGACGTCGGCTCGTTTGAGCTGCTTGGCGGCATTCAGGCCGCCGAACCCAGAACCGATGATGACGACCTTGTGCTTATCCGATGGGGTGGCACCGGGGTGGGTCATTTCTGCTCCTCAACGACTTGCACAGGACGCCTACTACGGTAGTCGCCCGGGCAACGGGTTTCTCACCCATACCCGGGCCAATCGGGTGATGTGGACCACCCACCGGGGGCTACCCGCCCAGCAGTGGGCGCACGGCCTCCGTGACGGCGGTGATCCGGCCGGGGTGATAACCGTCCAGGTGGGTGACCGGACTGAGGATGACGCCGTCGACGCCGGCGTCGAGCACCTTGGTCTTGAGCTGGTCGGCGATCTGCTCGGCGCCGCCCCAGACCGCGCGCTGCTTGACGTCGGAGGGGATGAAGTCCTCGGTGATGTTCTCGTCGATCAGCCCGAAGACGAGCATGCTGGTCTCGAGCTCGCTCGGGTCGCGGCCGATCTGCTCGCACTGCTCGTTCTTCACCTGGATCTTGCGGGCCAGCTCATCGAAGCCGCAGACCAGGTTGAGGTGGTCAAAGTGCTTGGCGGCCAACGGGATTGTCTTCTTCTCACCGGTGCCGCCGATCATCAGCGGGATGTGGTCGCGGAAGCGCGGGTTGGCGAACGCCTCGCTCGTTCGGTAGTACGTGCCGTCCACCGTCACTCGCTCGCCCTTGAGCATCGGCAAGATGATGTCCAACGCCTCGTGCAGCTTGTTGAACCGGTCGGTGAAGGTGCCGAACTCATAACCCAGCGAGTCGTGCTCGAGCTCGAACCAGCCGGTGCCGATGCCCAGGATCGCCCGGCCCTGGCTGATCACGTCGAGGGTGGTGATCTCCTTGGCCAGCAGGGCCGGGTTGCGGTAGGTGTTGCCGGTGACCAGCGTGCCCAACTGCACCCGCTGCGTGGCATTCGCCAGCGCACCCAGCGCGGTGTAGGCCTCCAGCATCGGCTCCTCGGGCGCACCGAGGCTGGGGAGCTGATAGAGGTGATCCATCACGAAGACGGCGTCGGCGCCGGCCGCTTCGGCCTCCTGCGCCTGCGCGATGACCGTCGGGAACAACTCCGGGACACCGGTGCCGTACGAGAAATTGGGGATCTGGATCCCGAGTCGAATCGTCACGGATGCGACGTTAGCCCCCGACGGCGAACTACAGGTGAACCAGCATCGGTCGCCGACCGTTCGGGTCGAATCAGCCGAAGTTGGCGAGCGCCCCCCGGCCGACGTGCACGGTCTGGCCGGTGATGTGCCGGGCCGCGGGCGTGGTCAGGAACAGTGCGAGGCGGGCGATCTCGGCCGCCACCGACGGCGGGGTGCTCGACAGCCCGTCGTAGGACGGCTCGGCGCTGCGCCCGCACGCCACCGTGTTGACCGTGATGCCGCGGGTGCCGAAGTAATCCGCTTGTCCTGCGGTCCAATTCGACAGTGCGGCCTTGACCGCGGCGTCGGCGCCGCCGTCGCGAGGATTGTCCGGCACCACCGTGACGATGGATCCGCCCGAACGCAGATGGTCACCGATGTTCTGCACCAGCAGCACCGCGGACAGGACGGTGGCGTCCAGCGCGGTGCGCCAAGCCTTCGCGGTGTCGCTCAGGCTGAAGGTGCGGGGATCGCCGCCGGCCCAGGCGGGGGCGGGCACGTGAACGATGGTGTCCAGATGGTGCGGGAACTCGCTGCGCAGCCCACCGAGGGTCTCCGCATCGGTGGCGTCACACACGATCGCGTCGACGTCGAGTTCCTTGGCGGCCACCTCGAGATCATCGCGGCGTGCCCCGCTGATGACGACCTTGTGGCCGGCGTCGCGAAAACCCTCCGCAATCGCCCGACCCAGTTCGGTGTCACCTCCGGTGACCAGCACGTCCATCCCGTCAACCTCCTTGTTGGAATACAGCGAAATGTTACTGGACGGTAGCTAAAGAGGCCAATGCCGCGCCGACACGATCCGGACACGACATCGCGTTTCGCCCTAGGGTGTGTCGGGTGAAGCGCAGCCGGGCGCACCGGACGCAGCCGCCGCTGCCGCGGTGGGTCTATGTACCGGCAGCACTCGGTGCGGCCTTCGTGGTGCTGCCTCTGGCGGCGATGGCGGTCAAGGTCGACTGGACGAACTTCTGGTCCCTGATCAGCAGCGCGCCGTCACAGGCCGCGCTGCTGCTGAGCCTGCGCACCGCGGCGGCCAGCACGGCGATGTGCCTGCTCGTCGGTGTGCCGATGGCGCTGGTGCTGGCCCGCAACGACGGCCGAATCGTACGAACGCTGCGACCGCTGATCCTGTTGCCGCTGGTGTTGCCGCCGGTGGTCGGCGGTATCGCGTTGCTGTACGCCTTCGGCAGGCTCGGTCTGCTTGGCAGCTATCTGGAGGCGGCGGGCATCCGGATCGCCTTCACCACCACCGCGGTGGTGCTGGCGCAGACTTTCGTCTCGCTGCCTTTCCTGGTGATCGCGCTGGAAGGTGCGGCCCGCACCGCGGGCTCCGACTACGACGTCGTGGCGGCGACTCTGGGGGCGAGGCCGGCGACCGTGTGGTGGCGGGTGACGCTTCCGCTGCTGACGCCGGGCCTGGTCTCCGGCGCCGTACTGGCCTTCGCCCGCTCGCTCGGCGAGTTCGGGGCCACGCTGACCTTCGCGGGGTCCCGGCAGGGGGTCACCAGGACGCTGCCGCTGGAGATCTATCTGCAGCGAGAGAGTGACGCCGACGCGGCGGTCGCGTTGTCGCTGCTGCTGGTCGTCGTCGCGGCAGTTGTGGTGCTGGGTCTAGGGGCGCGACGGCTGTCCGGCTGGACCGGCAATGGCTGAGTTGCAGTTCGCGGCCGCGGTGGCCGACCGCTCCTATGAGGTGGCATTCGAGGTCGCGGCCGGGGACGTGCTGGCCATTCTCGGGCCGAACGGCGCAGGCAAGTCCACCACGCTGCACGTGATCGCCGGTCTGCTGCAGCCGGATTCGGGCCTGGTCCGCGTCGGCGGCCGCACCCTGACCGACACCGCGGCGGGGATCTCGGTGCCCACCCACAACCGGCGCGTGGGCCTGCTGCTCCAGGATCCGCTGTTGTTTCCGCACCTGACTGTGCAGGCCAACGTGGCATTCGCCCCGCGCAGTCGCGGGGCGGCCCGAGTGGCGGCGCGGCAGGCCGCAGCACAGTGGCTGGACGAGGTGGGGCTGACCGACCTCGCCGACCGCAAGCCGGACCAGCTCTCCGGCGGCCAGGCACAACGGGTGGCGATCGCGCGGGCGCTGGCCGCCGAACCGGAGGTGTTGCTGCTCGACGAGCCGCTGGCCGGACTCGACGTCGCGGTGGCCGCCTCGGTGCGGTCGTTGCTGCGGCGGGTGTCCTCGGCCGGCCGCGCGACAGTGCTGATCACCCACGACCTGCTCGACGTGCTGACGCTGGCGGACCGCGTGCTGGTGCTCGACGCCGGTGGCGTCGCCGAGATCGGCGCGGTCGGCGACGTGCTGGCGGCCCCGCGCAGCACGTTCGGCGCCCGCATCGCCGGCGTGAACGTCGTGCGGGGGGTGGCGGCGGGCGCGGACGCCGTGCGGGCCGCCGACGGGACGCTGTGGCACGGCAGGCACGCCGTCCCGCCGCCCGGCAGCGGCGCACTGGTGGCGGTGTTCACCCCGGCGGCGGTCGCGGTCTACCGCGAGCTGCCGCACGGCAGCCCGCGCAACAGCGTCCAGATCCGGGTCGCGGAGCTCGACGCCGACGGCGCGCGGGTGCGGGTGCGGGGGCAGGAACAGGCCGACGGCGCGCCCGGCCTGGCGGCCGACATCACCGCGGAGTCGGCAGCCGCCCTGCGGCTCGCCGCCGGCGACCCCGTGTGGTTCACAGTGAAGGCACAGGAGGTCGCCTTGCACCCAGCGGCACGCTGACGGCGCATCGCCGACCTGCATTGTTGGCCGACTTTGTAAGCTCGCAACAGCGTTACAGGGCGCCACATCGTGAGCAGGCCACACTTGCGTCACGGCCGTAACACGGTAGGTTCATCGCCATGACGCAGCCGGACTCGATTTCGCGACGGCCAGGCCTGTGGACGGCGTTCGCGGTCACCGCGGTGACCGCCGCCACCGTCGTCACGATCGCCCTGCCGTCGTCGACTGCCGTCGCGGATCCTGCGACGCCCACCCCCACGACGGCGGCACCCGCCGTCCCGCCGCCCACCGCGGATCCGAACGCTCCGGTCGTGTCGCCGCCGCCGGCCGATCCCAACGCTCCGCCGCCGCCGCCCGCGGATCCCAACGCTCCGCCGCCGCCGCCCGCGGATCCCAACGCTCCGCCGCCGCCGCCGGCCGATCCGAACGCGCCGCCGCCGCCCGCACCGCTGGAGCCGGGGCGGGTTCCCAACGCGTCGGGTGGCTTCAGTTACCTGCTTCCCGCGGGCTGGGTGGTGTCGGACGCGTCGCGGCTCAACTATGGCCAGGCGCTGCTCAGCAAGACCACCGCACCGGCGGAGAACGGCCAGCCCGCCCCGACCGCCAACGACACCAGCGTCATCCTCGGCCGGCTCGACCTGAAGCTGTTCGCCGGCGCCGAGCAGGACAACAGCAAGGCCGCGATCCGGCTGGCATCGGACATGGGCGAGTTCTTCATGCCGTTCCCCGGCGTCCGGATCAACCAACAGAGCGGTGCGCTGCAGGCCGGTGACATGCCGGGCTACTTCTCGTCCTACGACGTCAAGTTCACCGACACCACCAAGCCGAACGGCCAGATCTGGGCCGGTGTGGTCGGCACATCTGTCCCGAACGCGCCGCGCGATCAGCGCAACCAGCGCTGGTTCGTGGTGTGGCTTGGCACCGCCAAGGATCCGATCGATCCGGCCGCCGCCAAGGCGCTCGCCGAGTCGATCCGGCCGTACACGCCGCCACCGCCGCCACCGCCGCCGGCGGGGGATCCCAACGCGCCGGCGGTTGATCCGAACGCGCCGCCGCCCGCCGCAGGTGGGCGCATCCCGCTCGGTGTTCCGGTTCCGGTGCAGACCCCGGTCCCCGGGATGACGCCCGGCCAATAGGTGATCGTGGCCGTTTGATGCGGCCAATCGTTACCTGCCAGGCGTATACCAAAGGGATAGCGGTCGGCATTCACGCTGGCCAGCCAAACGGAGGAGATCGTCATGGACATGGTTGCAGCGACTGAGTTCCTCGCCCGTTCGACGACGCTGACCAGCGTCGGCTGGATCGGCTACATCATCATCGGCGCGCTGGCGGGCTGGATCGCCGGCAAGATCGTCAAGGGTGGTGGCTCGGGCATCCTGATGAACATCGTCATCGGGATCGTGGGTGCGCTGATCGGCGGATTCCTGCTCAGCTTCTTCCTGAACACCGCCGCGGGCGGGTGGTGGTTCACCCTGTTCACCGCGGTCCTGGGCTCGGTGATCCTGCTGTGGATCGTCGGTATGGTCCGCAAGACCTAATGCGCGCCTGGCGGGTACGTCGGCCCGGGCCGATGCGCACTCACCCGCTGGAGTTGGACAGTGCCGCAGCCGTTCCGCGGCCCGCCTCCGGCGAACTGCTGGTGGCCGTGCTGGCTTGCGGCGTCTGCCGCACCGATCTGCACGTCACCGAGGGCGACCTGCCCGTGCACCGCCCGCATGTCACACCCGGGCACGAGGTGGTCGGTGAGGTCCTCGAGATCGGATCTGATGTGGGTGCGGAATTCGCCGCCGGCGACCGGGTCGGTATCGCGTGGCTGCGCCACACCTGCGGGGTGTGCCAGTACTGCCGCCGCGGCGCGGAGAACCTGTGCCCGAACTCGCGTTACACGGGGTGGGATGCCGACGGTGGATATGCCGACTTCGCCACTGTGCCAGCTGATTTCGCACATCGACTGCCTGCAGGTTATACCGACAGCGAGCTGGCTCCGCTGTTGTGCGCCGGGATCATCGGCTACCGGTCGCTGCTGCGCGCCGAGCTCCCGCCCGGGGGCCGCCTGGGGCTCTACGGGTTCGGCGGCAGCGCTCACATCACCGCGCAGGTGGCACTGGCGCAGGGCGCCGAGGTTCATGTGATGACGCGCGGCAGTCAAGCGCAGGAGCTGGCGCGGAGTCTGGGGGTGGCGTCCGCGCAGGGAGCGGCCGACCCGCCGCCGGTGCCGCTGGACGCGGCGATCATGTTCGCCCCCGTCGGCGACCTGGTGCTGCCGGCGCTCGAGGCGCTCGATCGCGGCGGGACGCTGGCGATCGCGGGTATTCACCTCAGCGACATCCCGGCCCTGAACTATCAGCGACACCTGTTCCAGGAACGGCAGGTCCGGTCGGTGTCGTCGAACACCCGCGCCGACGCCCGCGAGTTCCTCGCCTTCGCAGGCCGTCACCGCATTGAGGTCACCACGCCGGAATATCCGCTCGGACAGGCAGACCGGGCCCTGACCGACCTGGTCGAAGGTCGGATCGCGGGGGCCGCGGTCCTACTGCCCTGACTCAGAGGGCGGCCAGGACTCCGCGCAGGCCGGCGGCCAGGCTGCCCCGCCCGCTGCGGTACAGCGGACCGGTTCCGTCGGACAGCAGGATCCGCAGCCGGGCCATGCCGCGCGCCCGAACCGGTCGCGGGGCGTGCAGCCGCAGAGTGATGTCGTCGACCACGTCGCGGCAGGTCGCCAACCGCTGCGGGTGCACCGGAATGTGCGACGAGAATGCCGGCCGGTCGCGGTGCAGCTCAGCGAGGGCCTGTCGCAGACTGCGGGCGAGTGCTTCGCGTTCGGAGATCGACGTCAGCCGCGCCATGTGGACCGCCAGCGGGCTGCCGGGCAGTGGTGGGATGCCGTCGTCGACGTCGCGGTCGAGCCGGCCGGCGAACAATCGGGCCCGTAGCCGCGCGGTGACCGTCGCGTCCTGATCTGACGCGGCCGGCGCGGTGGCGTCGAGGCCGCCCGTCAGCCGGGTGTTAATCTCGCCGAAGTTGTCGTGAAATTGGTTGAGCCCCATGGGCGTTTCCTGTTCCGAGCAGGCATCGTTGCCCCACTCTAAATGACCATCCAGAACGGTACACCGGTCATTCATGACCAGTCAAATTGTTTTGATGGTCACGTGTATCTAGACTCGACGCCATGGCCGACTCGCTGACAGATCCCGAGAGCAAGCCGGCGCCCGAGCCACTCGCCCGGATCCAGGCGCTGGTCAACACTGCCGACCTCGAATCCGGCACCGACCGGCTGGCCGGCGCCGGCGACGCCGAGCCCTGGTTGCGATCCCACGGCCTGCTGCCGGCCGACGGCACCGCCACGCCGCAGGAATTGGACGAGATCCGTGCGGTGCGGGAAGCTCTGCGCGCACTGCTGGTGCGCAATGCGGGCGGTCCCGCGCCGACCCCTGACGACCTGCGCCCGCTGAGCCGGATCACCGACACCGCCACCGCGCGGGTCCACCTCGGTCCCGACGGCGGGCTCGATGTAGCCGCCGACGCCGATTCCCTGGCGGGGCGGCTGCTATCGCTGCTGCTGATCGTCTCGGATGCCCAGCGCGACGGGACCTGGGCGCAGCTGAAGGCGTGCGGCAACGCGAACTGCCGGTGGGCGTTCTACGACCGCTCTCGAAACCATGGTGGTACGTGGTGCGATATGGCCACCTGCGGCAACAAGCTCAAGAACCGGGAGTTCCGCGCACGGCGCAGCCGAACCTCAGGTTGACAGGTGCCACACCAGCGCGGCGGCCAGCGCGCCGAGGCCGTTGAGTGACCAGTGCAGTGCGATCGGCGCGATCAGGCTGCCGCTGCGCCGGCGCAGCCAGGTGAACACGAACCCGGCCGCGCCGGTGGCGAGCACCGCCATCACCACCCCGGCGAGCATGCCCAGGAACCCGCCGCCGAACAGCCGGGTGAAACCGACGTTGCTGCTGGTCAAGCCCAGTGAACTGGCGACGTGCCACAGCCCGAACAGCAACGACCCCGCAGCGGCCACGCCGCGAAACCCCCAGGCCCGGTCGAGTGCGCCGTGGAGCACACCCCGGAAGGCCAGCTCCTCGGGGATGACGGTCTGCAGCGGAATGATGATCATCGAGGCGACCAGAGCGCCGGACAGCGTCGCGTAGTGGTTGTTGAGGAACATCGGGCGGGTCCAGGGGAGCAGCGCGCCGACGGCGATCACGGTCAGCACCAGCAGCACCGCGCCCAGCGCGTAGAGCGCGCCGGATTTCCAGTGCTCGCGGCTTAATCCCAGCTCGGCCCAGCCCAATCCACGGGAACGCACCAGCACCAGCAAGCCGGCGGCAGCGGCGGGCACCACAGCGATGTTGGCCCACGGTGTGGTGAAGTGGGCGAGCAGGTTGCTCATGGCGAGCACGACGACGACGACGCCGATATCGACGTAGACGCGGAAGTGGTGCAGGGCGGCCAGCTGCAACGCGTGCGGATGGGGCGGCGCGGCCACCGCGCTGTGCTCAGACATAACCCGCTCGAGTGTACCCGCGCTCAGCAGCGCCCCAGCAAAGTTCTACTCGTTGTCCCCGCCGGTCGCTGCGGTGGCGTCGACCACCGCACTGGTCTGCTCGCCGCGCGCATCCGGCCACACCCAGTCGCGCACTTCGGGGATGTCGTCGCCATGGGTACGGGTGTATTCGCGGGCGGCGAGCCGCTTGTCGACCATCTGCTGACGCAGCGTGGCGCAACTCGACTGCAGGTGCGGCACTCGGTCGATGACGTCGATGACGAGGTGGTAGCGGTCCAGGTCGTTGAGCATCACCATGTCGAACGGTGTCGTGGTGGTGCCCTCTTCCTTATAGCCGCGAACATGGATGCGGCTGTCGTTGCTGCGGCGGTAGGTCAGTCGGTGGATCAGCCACGGGTAGCCGTGATAGGCGAAGATCACCGGCTTGTCCGCGGTGAACACCCCGTCGAACGCCCGGCTCGACAGCCCGTGCGGATGTTCGGTGTCATCCTGTAGCCGCATCAGGTCGACGACATTGACGAACCGGACCCGCAACTCCGGCAGGTGCTGGCGCAGCAGGTCGACGGCGGCCAGCGCCTCCAGCGTCGGGACGTCACCGGCGGCCGCGATCACCACGTCGGGATCTTCCCCGATCGTCTCGTTGCCGGCCCACTCCCAGATGCCGAGGCCGCGGGTGCAGTGCGCGATCGCCTCCTCCATCGTGAGGAAGTTGGGATGTGGCTGCTTGCCTGCGACGACGACGTTGACGTACTGGCGCGATCGCAAACAGTGGTCGTAGGTGGACAGCAGGGTGTTGGCGTCCGGGGGCAGGTACACCCGCACCACTTCGGCGCGCTTGTTGACGACGTGGTCGATGAACCCCGGGTCCTGATGGCTGAAGCCGTTGTGGTCTTGGCGCCAAACATGGCTGGACAGAAGGTAATTGAGGCTGGCGATCGGTCGGCGCCACGGGATGTGGTTGGTCACCTTCAGCCATTTGGCGTGCTGATTGAACATCGAGTCGATGATGTGGATGAACGCCTCGTAGCAATTGAACAATCCGTGCCTGCCGGTCAGCAGGTAACCCTCCAGCCAGCCCTGGCACTGATGCTCGGAGAGCATCTCCATCACCCGCCCTGCGCGGGCCAGGTGTTCGTCGACCTCGGGTCCGAGTAGTTCGGCACTCCACTGTTTGTCGGTCACCTCGAAGACCGCCTGCAACCGGTTGGACGCGGTCTCGTCGGGCCCGAAGATCCGGAAGTTGTCCGGGTTGAGCCGGATCACCTCGGTCAGCCACTGGCCGAGCACCCGGGTGGCCTCGGCGACCGTGGCGCCCGGCGCGGGCACGTCCACCCCGAACGTCCGAAAGTCGGGCAGCCGAAGGTCTTTGAGTAACAAGCCGCCATTGGTGTGCGGGTTGTCGCTCATCCGCAGCTGACCCTCCGGTGCCAGCGCGGCGATGTGCGGGTCCAGCGTGCCGTCGGCGTCGAAGAGTTCCTCGGCGCGGTAGGACGCCAGCCAGTCGGCCAGCACCTGCAGATGCTCGGGGGTGTCCCGCGCGCTGGCCAGCGGGACCTGGTGCGCGCGCCACGATCCGGTGGTCTTCTTGCCGTCGATGTAGGCCGGGCCGGTCCAGCCCTTGGGGGTGCGGAACACGATCATCGGCCAGGCCGGCCTCTCGTCCGAGGGCGAGGCCTTGATCTCGGCGATCCGGTCCAGCACCTCATCGAGCAGTGCGGCGAACCGCCGATGCGCATCGGCGTGGTCTGCCGCGGCGTCCTCGGTCACCTCGAAGAAGTACGGCTCGTGGCCGAATCCGACCATGAGACTGCGTAATTCGTCGTCCGGGATGCGCGCCAACACCGTGGGATTGGCGATCTTGTATCCGTTGAGGTGCAGGATCGGCAGCACCACGCCGTCGCGGGCGGTGTTGAGGAACTTGTTGGAATGCCAGCTGGTGGCCAGCGCACCGGTCTCGGCCTCGCCATCGCCGACCACCGCGACCACCAGCAGGTCCGGATTGTCGAAGGCCGCTCCGTAGGCATGCGACAGCGCGTAGCCGAGTTCTCCGCCCTCGTGGATCGACCCGGGGGTTTCGGGGGCGACGTGGGATGGGATGCCGCCGGGAAAGGAGAACTGGCGAAACAGTCGGCGCAGGCCCTCGGCGTCCCGGGTGATGTCGGGGTAGGTCTCGGTGTAGGTGCCGTCCAGGTAGGCATTGGCCACCAGGCCGGGGCCGCCGTGACCGGGTCCGGTGACGTACACCGTCGATTGCTCGCGCGCCTTGATCGCGCGGTTGAGATGCGCGTAGAGGAAGTTCAGGCCCGGGGTGGTACCCCAGTGACCGAGCAGCCTGGGCTTGACGTCCTGGCGGCTCAGCGGAGTACGCAGCAGCGGATTGTCCAACAAGTAGATCTGTCCGACCGAGAGGTAATTGGCTGCACGCCACCAGCCGTCGAGTTGGTCGATGGTCTCCTCGCTTATCGAGTCCATGAGTCCATCAAACCCTGATCGCGGCGACCGCGCTGCCGGGGCACCGATTGTTCACTACTACGCTGTCCGACGTGCTCGGCTTGGCGATGGACTCGTGACCGCTCCCGCATTGCTCGCCGGCGTGCGCGTGCTAGACCTGTGCGACCAGACCGGCGACCCGGTCACCCGGCTGCTTGCCGACCTCGGCGCCGACGTCATCAAGGTCGAGGCGCCGGCAGGCAGCCCCGCCCGCCGGGCGCTGCCCACCCTCGACGGCGTCAGCCTCCCGTTCGCACTCCACAACGCGAACAAGCGCAGCCTGGTGCTCGATCCCGCCGCCGACGCCGACCGGCGCCGGTTCATCGAGCTGGCCGGCGAGGCCGACATCCTCGTCGACAGCGGCACCCCCGGTCTGGTGGCGGCGTTCGGCACATCCTGCGCAGCACTGGCCGACCAGTTCGGCCAGCTGGTCGCGATGACGGTCACCGACTTCGGCGCCGAAGGCCCGCGGGCATCGTGGCGGGCCAGCGACGCGGTGCTCTATGCGATGTCCACCGCGCTGTCCCGGTCGGGACCCATGACGGGCACGCCGGTGCTGCCCCCGGACGGTATCGCCTCGACCACCGCCGCCGTGCAGGCGGCGTGGGCGGTGCTGGTGGCGTATTTCAACCGGTTGCGCTGCAGGACAGGCGATTACATCGACTTCTCCCGGTTCGACGCGGTGGTGCTGACATTGGATCCGCCGTTCGGGACGCAGGGTCAGGCCGCGACCGCCCGCAACGCGGCCGAACGCTGGCGCGGCAGGCCGCGAAATCAGGATTCGTATCCGATCTTCGCGTGCCGCGACGGCTACGTGCGGATCTGTGTGCTGGCACCCCGGCAGTGGCGCGGCATGCGGGCATGGCTGGGGGAGCCCGAACAGTTCCAGGACCCGATCTTCGACTCGATTGCCGCCCGCACCAAAGCCTTCGGTGAGCTCGGCCAGTTGATGGCCGCGCTGTTCGCCGATAAGACGATGGCCCAGCTGGTTGCCGAGGGGCAGGCGCACGGTGTACCGATCGCCGCGGTGCTGACTCCGTCGCAAGCGCTGGAGTCCGAGCATCTCACCGAGGTTGGGGCGCTGCTGGACACCGAGTTGGCGCCGGGTGTGACGGCTCGGGTGCCTGCCGGCTACTGGGTGGTCGACGGCAGCCACGCCGGATACCGCGCACCGGCGCCCGCGCTTGACGGCAGCGATACACGTTGGTCCTCAGCGCAATTCGCTCCCGACGCCATCCAGGAGGTGGGTAGCCGGCCGCTGGCCGGGGTTCGCGTACTGGATCTCGGTGTGATCGTCGCAGGCGGTGAGCTCAGCCGGCTGTTCGGCGACCTCGGCGCCGAGGTGATCAAAATCGAGAGCGCCGGCTACCCCGACGGCTTGCGCCAGAAGCGTCCCGATCAACAGATCAGCGAGTCGTTCGCCCGCGCGCATCGCAACCAGCTCGGCCTGGGCTTGGAGTTGCGCAGCCCCGAAGGCGCCGAGATATTCGGCCGGCTGGTGGCGGCCTCCGATGCGGTGTTCGCCAACTTCAAGCCGGGAACACTGGCCGCACTTGGCTTTTCCCCCGAACGACTGCGGGAGCTCAATCCTGGCCTGGTGCTGGCCGAAAGCAGCGCATTCGGTGACACTGGACCGTGGAGCAAACGCCTGGGGTACGGCCCGCTGGTGCGCGCGACGATCGGCGTGACCCGGCTCTGGACATCACAGGAGC
The DNA here is from genome assembly GCF_000559085.1 of Mycolicibacterium aromaticivorans JS19b1 = JCM 16368. Lineage (NCBI taxonomy): Bacteria > Bacillati > Actinomycetota > Actinomycetes > Mycobacteriales > Mycobacteriaceae > Mycobacterium > Mycolicibacterium aromaticivorans. Next base: position 5,158,719 of record NZ_JALN02000001.1, read on the forward strand.
CGCCCGCGCCCACCGCGCGGCATGCGTTCTACGACGCGACGACGATCTTCCCCGACCATGTCGTCGGACGGATCAGTGCCATCGGGGCGCTGGCCGGACTGATCCGCCGCGAGCGGGACGGCGTCGGCGCCCGGACCCACGTGTCGCAGGCCGAGGCCGCGATCAACCAACTCGACACGCTCTACGTCACGCTGGCCGCCGCCGCAGCAGGAGCCGGGAACATCGAGCCGGACCCCGCCACGCATCTGGTGCTTGCGTGCGCCGGGGATGACGAATGGTGCGTGGTGTCCATTCGGTCCGATGCCGACCGCGAGGCGGTGGCCACCGTCATCGGCAACACGGAATTAGCCGACTGGACCAGGCAGCGCTCGCCGCTGCATGCCGCCGAGGCGCTGCAGGCCGCCGGGGTGCCCGCCGGCCCGATGAACCGGGTCGCCGACCTGGCCGACGACCCGCAGCTGACGTTGCGAAAAGTGTTCAGCGACATGATCCATCCGTTGCTCGGGCATCCGCTGCAGACCGAGGCCGGCCCGGCGCCCTACCGCCACATCCCGCCCGCGCCGCAGCGCCCCGCACCGCTGCCCGGCGCGGACACCCGCCAGATCTGTAGCGACGTGCTGAACATGACGGCCGCCGAGATCGACCAGCTGATCGCCGACGGCGTGCTGTTCGCCGCGGCCGCCGAGACCCAGGAGCGATGAGATGACCACCACCGCAGAGATTTTCGTCGACGGAAAGTTTCTGAAGGCCGACCAGGTGCAGCCGGTGATCGAAGCGGCGACCGGTGAGCCGCTGGGCGACGGTGCCAGCGCCACCGAGGCCGACATCGACGCCGCGGTGGCCGCCGCACGGGCCGCACTTGCCGAGTGGCAGTCCGCCTCACCCGATCACCGGGCCGACGTGCTCACTGCGTTCGCTGCCGCCCTGGAGAGCCGCGCCCGGTCCACCGACGAACTGGTGAGCCGCGAGAACGGCATGCCGATGTCGCTGTCGCGCGGTGCCAACGGCCGCTTCCCGGCCGCTCTGGTGCGCTACTACGCGCAGCTGATCACCGAAACACCGATCGAGGAGATCCGCCCCAGCATGATCGGGCACACCGTCGTGCGCCGGGAGGCCGTCGGTGTGGTGGCCGCGATCGTGCCGTGGAATTATCCGCAGGCCCTCGCCGCGTTCAAGCTGGCGCCCGCGCTGGCGGCCGGCTGCACGGTGGTGCTCAAGGCGGCCCCCGAAACCGCGCTGGACGCATTGGTATTCGCCCAGGCCGCGGAAGAGGCCGGGCTGCCTGCGGGCGTACTCAACATCGTTCCCGGTGGCGCGTCCGCCGGTGCCCACCTGGTGTCGCATCCCGGCGTGGACAAGGTCACGTTCACCGGGTCGACGGCCGCCGGCCGTGCGATCGGCGAGGTGTGCGGCCGGCTGCTGCGTCCGGTCACCCTGGAGCTGGGCGGAAAATCAGCGGCGATCATCCTCGACGACGCCGACCTCGACGCCACCATCAAAGGCCTGCGGAACGCATCGTTGGTCAACAACGGCCAGACCTGCCACCTCAGCTCGCGGATCCTGGCACCCCGATCGCGCTACGGCGAGGTGCTCGACGCGCTCGTCGGCATGGTCGGTGCTCTCAACATCGGTGACCCGCTGGACAAGTCGACCGATATCGGCCCGCTGGTCAGTGCCCGCCAACGCGAACGCGTGCTGGGCTACATCGAATCCGGGAAAGCAAGCTCGGCGAAACTGGTTGCGGGCGGCTCGGTTCCGGCCGATCAGCCGCGCGGCTGGTTCGTCTCGCCGACAGTATTCGCCGACGTCGACAACTCAGATCGGATCGCCCAGGAGGAGATCTTCGGTCCGGTACTCGCGGTGATCCCGTACGACGGTGACGAGGAGGCCGTCGCGCTGGCCAATGACAGCGAGTTCGGTCTGGCCGGCACGGTGTGGTCGACCGACGACGAGCGGGCCATCGACGTTGCCCGTGCGGTGCGAACCGGAACCGTCGGAATCAACGACTACCAGCTGGACTTCCGGGCGCCGTTCGGGGGCGTGAAGGCCAGCGGCATCGGCCGCGAGTTGGGTCCGGAGGGGCTGGACGCCTTCTTCGCGCTGAAGTCGATCTACCGGGTCGGGCCCGCAGACGACTGAGTGGCCACCCGTGACGCGGTCTGCGTCACGAATGGCCACTCGGCCAGGTGGCTGATAGGTAGCCGCTACTAACCCGTGCTAGCCCGTTCCCAGGCAGCCGACGCCGCTGACGCAACCTCCGGTACCGCCGGGTCCGGCTCCGCCGGAGACGCCCGGAGCCGATCCGCTGACGCCGCCGGGGCCTGCCCCGCCCTGGACGCCGGGCGCCGATCCGCTGACGCCGCCGGGGCCCGCGCCGCCCTGAACGCCGGGCGCCGTACCCGTCACGCCACCGGGGCCCGCGCCGCCGTTCACGCCAGGCGCCGTGCCCGTCACGCCGCCGGGCGCGGTGGTGTCACCGCCGGCCGGGCTGGTCGTCACGACCACGGACGAGGTGGGCGACGTCGTCGTGGTCGTCGTCGACGTGCTCGTCTTGGAACTGTCATTGCTGCTGCCGCAGCCGACGGCAAGCGTCAGCACCGCGGCACCGCCGACGAATGTCATAGCGGCCCTTGAAATCACTCCCGATCCCACAGCCATGCGGCCCTCACTTCCTTGTTAGGGGACGCTTTGGCGTACCCGCCGCGGCGGTAACCAAACCCTGTTCTGCCGGCGGACTCCTCTGGCCGGCGCGGTCCGGGGTATCGGGCTGCATTCGGGTGGCGGGCAGCGGCCCATGGCCGGCCTAGTCGCGTGCGAACGCTGCGGCGGCTTCCCGCGCCAGGTCGACGTACTGCTGCTCGCTGACATCGACGCCGACACCGAGGATGCGCCCGCCGGTGAACGGGAATCCCGGCTGGTAGAGGCGACTGACCGGGTCTGCGCTGTCAAAGCCGACGCACAGCCCGTCACCGCAGAGGGTGAACGGCCCGATCTGCGCGCGCATCGGCCCCTCGGCCACGACGGTCTCGCCGACGTAGAGCTTCGCGGTGCCCAGTGATTCCATGTGCTCGCCGACGCCTTCCCGGACGAACTCGACCCCAACGGTCAGCTGGCCGGCATCGAGTTCAGGGGAGACGAAGACCTGCTCGGGTTTGATGCCCAGGAAGTTGTACACGTAGTGCAGCTTGCGGTCCTTGATGAATAGTGAGTGCCCGCCGAATCGCGAACCGTGCGCGAAGATCACCCCTTCGGAGTTCGAGGTGACCTCGACATCGGCGAGGATCCGGTAGGAGCGGCCGCGGATATTGACCGCGGTCGACTCCGGCACGGGGGATGTGTGGGGGAAGTAGATGTAACGCGACCGCGGTGGCTCACCCTGCGGCCGTTCGTCGTTGATCTGCTCAATGGCAGGCCGATCATCCAGGGGCAGAACAAAATTCGCCTCGGCCTCCTCGAACCACGCGGCGATCAACTCCTGCAGCTTCTGCGGGTGCTCGTCGGCCAGGTTGCGGGCCTCCGCCCGGTCTTCGTCGACGTGGTAGAGCTCCCAGCGGTCGGCTTCGAAGTGACCCTTTCCGCTGATCGGTGCGTGCAGGGCGGCCGCTTTCCAACCGTCCTGCCAGATTCCCCGCGTCCCCAACATGGCGAAATACTGGCGTTTCTTCGTGGTGGGGGCGTGCGCGTCGTCGAAGCTGTAGCGCATCGACACCCCGTTGAGCGGGTACTGCTCGACACCCCGGTACACGGTCGGCATCTGGAGCCCCACTGCCTCCAGGATCGTGGGCACGATGTCGGTGCTGTGGTGGTACTGGTGGCGCATCTCACCGCGGGCCTTGATTCCCTTCGGCCAATGGATGACCAGCGGGTCACAGGTGCCACCGGCGAATTGCGCGTAGCGCTTGAACATCTGGAACGGCGTCGAGAACGCGACGGCCCATCCGGTGGGGTAATGGTTGTACGTTTCCGGGCCGCCGAGCTCGTCGAAGTACGACATGTTCTCCTCCAGGCTGTCGGGAAAGCCGTTGAAGAACTTGTTCTCGTTGACCGATCCGTTGGGGGTGCCTTCGCCGGAGGCGCCGTTGTCGGCGCAATAGAAGATCAACGTGTTGTCGAGCTGGCCGGTCTGTTCCAAGAAGTCCACGATGCGGCCGACCTGGACGTCGGTGTACTCGGAGAATCCGGCGAATACCTCGGCCATCCGGCAGAACAGCTTCTTCTCGTCGTCGTTGAGTTCGGCCCAGGGACGCACGTAGTCGGCCTCGTTGGCCACGTCATCCGGCATCGGGTTCAACGGAGTCAGCTCCGTCCCGTCAGGAACGACACCGCGCTCGATCATGCGTGCCAGAACCCACTCCCGGTAGGCCTCGTAGCCGTCGTCGAACACCCCCTTGTACTTGTCGATGTACTCCTGCGGACTGTGGTGCGGTGCGTGATTCGCCCCGGGGCAGAACCACATGAACCACGGCTTCGACGGCGCCGACGAGCGCAGATCGCGCAGCATTCGAATGGCTTGGTCGGCAAGGTCTTTGGAGAGGTGGTAGCCATCTTCGGGGCTGTAGGGCGGTTCGATCGCGTGGTTGTCCTCGATCAAGTCGGGATACCACTGGTTGGTCTCGCCGCCGAGGAAGCCGTAGAACCGGTCGAAACCCTTGGACAGGGGCCACTCCGAGCGGCTGCCGCCCGGTGAGAGGTCCTCGACCGGAACGTTATGGTTCTTGCCCAGCCACATGGTCGCAAAACCGTTGTCCTGCAACACTTGCGCGACGGTCGCGCATTCGGCGGGCAACCGTCCGGCGGCGCCTGGGAAGCCCATCGACCCTTCGGTGATCGACGCGCACCGGTTGACGTGATGGTTGCGTCCGGTCAGGAACGTGGAGCGGGTAGGCGAACACAAAGCTGTGGTGTGCCACTGGGTATACGTCACACCGTTGTCGGCGAGCCTGTCCATGGTGGGCATGGAGATCCGGCCGCCGTAGGGCGACCACGCGGCCAGGCCGGTGTCGTCGTAGAGAACGATCAGGATGTTGGGCGCACCCTCCGGAGGCTTCGGGAGCGTGTAGGGCGTCCAGTCCGGGACCGAGTCCCGGATGTCGAGTTTGATGACTCCCCGGAATGGTTCGGCCATTGCGGTTCCTTCCGAACAGTCGCGGCACGTGTCTCGACCGCGATGCGGACATGCTTGCACTGCGGGTGTCGCGCCGCAGTGGAACCGGCGATCAGTCCAGCGAATCCCAGAACCGCGTCAGAGCGGTGGCGCCGCGCACCGGATCCTGCAGCATCCACCAGTGGCCGAGACCGTCGAGCACCTCGGTCCGGGCGCCGGCTTGCTCGGCGGCGGCGCGGCGCTGTTCATCGGTGCCGACGAAGTGGTCTTCGGTGGCCAACAGCGCCAAGCCGGGACGCGCGGTGGCGTTGACCAGCATCCGACCCGCCTCGGCAACGGCGGGCTGCGCCGCCGAGCGGTACAGCGCGAGGATGGCCCGACCCATCTCGGGTCCGTGCGCCAAGGCCAGTTCGGTGGCGACGGCCGCGGAGATGCCCATCCCGGTCAGCAGGGCGACCCGGTCCTCGAGCGAGGCGGCGACCATGGCCTCGACGGCCTCTTCGCCGGCGCCCGGGGTCTGCCACACCTGGGCCATGTCGTGCCAGACGTAGTCGGGATGCAGAATCCCCAGCACGTCACTGGCCCAGCTGCGGACTAGTTCGGGACGATGGATCACGGCGTTGAGCACATGGCCGCCGCCCCAGTCGTGTCCCACGAGGTCGACGGGGTCGTCGAACCCCTCCACTTGGCCGATGAGCCAGTCCCGGTAGGCCACCATCGTTGCCGGGAAGTCGTCGGGCAGCGGCGCACCGAACCCCGGCGGCGACAACCGCACCACGTCGTCGCGACCGAGTGCCTCGACCAGCGGGCCCCAGATCACGTCGGTTTCCGGATTGCCATGAACCAGAACGACAGTCATGGCGTCATCCTGGCATGGCCGTCAGACGAGAAGAACCGCCCATCTGGCCGTCGGTCGACCGGTGCTAGGTTTTGACAGGCGTCAAACGCCGTCACGACTACAGATAGGGGCCGTCGATGGATCCTCGGACGCCGGTATTGGTCGCGGCGGGACAGATCAACCAGCGCGACGACGCGCAGATCGAACCCGTCGACCTGGTGGCTGCGGCCGCGCGCGAGGCCGCCGACCCGACGGTCTTGCAGGCCATCGACGCCATCCGGGTGGTCAACCTGCTGTCGTGGCGTTACCGCGACCCGGGTCTGCTGCTGGGCCAGCGAATCGGCGCCCGCAATCCTTCGACCTACTACACCGGGGTGGGCGGCAACACGCCCCAGTCCCTGGTCAATCAGGCCTGCCTGGACATCCAGCAGGGTCGCGCCGAGGTCGTCCTGCTCGCCGGCGGCGAGACGTGGCGAAACCGAAAGCGTATGCAGGCCAACGGAATCAAGCCCCACTGGACCCGCCAGGGTGAGGATGTCGCAGTGCCGCCGGGCGCCGAGGACGAGGTTCCGATGTCCAGCCCCGCCGAAGAGCGCATCGGGCTGTTGCTGCCGTCGCACGTCTATCCGCTCTTCGAGCAGGCGCTGCGGATCTCGCGCGGCGAGAGTGTGGCCGATCATCAGCGCCGTGTCGCGGAGCTGTGGTCCCGGTTCAGCGCCGTGGCGGCGGACAATCCGCAGGCATGGGTCCGTGAGGCGCGCAGCGCCGAGGAGATCGGGCAGGCCGGTCCGGACAACCGGATGATCAGCTGGCCGTATCCGAAGCTGATGAACTCCAACAACATGGTCAACCAGGCCGCCGTGGTCATCCTGTGCTCGGCCGAGAAGGCTGCCGCGTTGCAGATCCCGCGCGATCAGTGGGTCTTTCCCTACGCGGGCACCGACTCGCATGACACCTACTCGGTGGCCGAACGCCACGAGTTGCACCGGTCACCCGCGATCAGGATCGCCGGGCGCCGCGCGCTCGAACTCGCCGGAGTCGGCGTCGACGACCTGGCCCACATCGACGTCTACTCGTGCTTCCCGTCGGCGGTGCAGGTGGCCGCGGGCGAACTGGGCCTGGCCACCGACGACCCGCAGCGGCCGTTGACCGTCACCGGCGGACTGACCTTCGCCGGCGGCCCGTGGAACAACTACGTCATGCACTCCATCGCCACCATGGCCGGGTTGTTGCGCGACGACCCCGCGGCCTACGGCCTCATCACCGCCAACGGCGGCTTCCTCACCAAGCACAGCTTCGGTGTGTACAGCGCGACCCCGCCGCCGGCGGCGTTCCGCTGGGAGGACGTCCAGTCCGAGGTCGACCGCGAACCCACCCGTACCGCAGTGGTCGAATGGGAGGGCGAGGGCACCGTCGAGTCCTGGACAACCCCGTTCGATCGCGACGGCCGTCCGGAGAAGGCGTTCCTGGCGGTGCGGACCCCCGACGACTCCCGCGCGATGGCCGTAATCGACGACGCCGAGGCGGCGGCGGTCACCGTGGCCGAAGACATCGCCGGCGCCAAGGTCCGGGTGCATGCCGACGGCCGGGCCACCCTGTCCTGATCCGCTTCTGCCTTGGGGAGAAAACGGCGATCTTTTCCCTGTGACCTGCTTACAGTCGAAGGTCGATGGAGGAACTAGGGGCGTGGCATGCGGATCTTGCTCACCGAAGTCACCGGAGAGCTAGGTCGCGCCCTCGCCCAGAGTCTGCTGGCTACGGGCCATGATGTGTACGGCATCGCCGAGCGTCCGCACCGCTACCTCGATCCGGGCGTCGAATTCATCGCCGCGACGCTGAGCCACCCGGTGCTGTACCGATTGGCCGAGTTGGCCGATGTGGTCGTCCCGTTGCCCGCCGAAGGGCGTGACCTGACCCGCCCCGCCGATGTCGCCCGTGTCTGTGACGCCGCCGCCCGCGGCGGTGCGCGGATTGTGTTCCCGTCCCTGTCCGTGCTGGCCCCGACTGGCTCTCAACAGGTGGAAGACCTGGTCAGCACCGGCTGGGCGCCGAACCTGGTGGTGCGCATCGCCGCGCCGATGGGCCGCCAGTGCGACGGCTTGGTCTGCCGCTCGGTCGCGGCCGTGCTGGATGCCGACGCCACCGGACCGCTTCATGTGCTGCACGTCGACGACCTGATCCGGTTCCTGGTTCTCGCTGTCGGAACCGACCGCACCGGTGTCGTCGACCTGGGTGGGGTCGACACCACCACCGTCGTCTCCGCGGCCCGGCTCCTCGGTGGGGTGGACCCGCGACCCAGGGTGCGCGGTGTGCCTGGCTGGCCGCAGCTGTGTGCGCCGCTCGACCTGGAACGGCTGCGAACCGAGTGGGGCTTCGAATGCGGCTGGGGCGCAAGCGATGCCGTCGCCGACACGGTACGTGGGCTTCAGGGCCGCAAGATCAGCGTGGCCGGCGCGATCGCGGTAAGCGGGCGAGTCCCGTTGCCCGTCACCGCCGTTCCGCGGGCGGGTGGCGTCAGCGCCGCACCCGAGGGTATCGACGGCGAACTCGATGACCGGATCGACCCGCGTTTCCCGGTGTTCGTGGCAGGCCCGCTGAGTGAAGCCACGGCGGGCCCGCTCACCCCGATGTCGCTGGATCTCCATCTGGGCGGCTTGCGGCTCGCCGGCCGGTCGTTGGCCGCTCTGCTGGATCTGCGCGGCGCGGTCGCCGGCGAATGGGAGAGCCGTCTATTCGCGTCTTTCGGCCACCGGATCTATCTGGGCGCTTCGGCCCTCGCGGCCGCCGAGCCCCGACTTCCGGCCCGTGCGGCCGTTCTCTCGCGGCGATTGCGCGCCGCCGCTGACGTGCCGACGCCGGGCCCGGCTGCGCTCGTCACGGTCACCGGCGCCATGTCGGCGAGCCGTCTGCAGGCCAGCGCACGCATGTTCGGCCGCCACCTGCGGGCCTACCGCGACGCCGCCGACGCCGAACGGCGCGACACCGCCAAGCTCGAGCTGCTGCGCGATGCCCAGCTCGATGCCCGAATCCGGTTGCTGTGCAGCCGAATTCACGAGGGATGGACCCTGAGCGCGCTTGCGGTCGTGCTCGCCGAGGTGGCCCCGGCGCAACTGGGCGGGGCGGATCAGCCGGTGAGCGTCAGCGCCGAGGTCGCGTCGCTGGCGCGGGTGCTGCGCGCCCATCCATACGCGCGCGCCGCGTTGGAGGCCGGCGATATGGCGGCCACCCGCACCGGCGCGCCGATGCTGGCGAGTGCGTTCGCCGCGGCGCTGGCCCATCTGGGGCACCGCGGGCCGGGGGCCGTCGAGCTCGCGACGTCGGTGCTCGGTGATCGTCCCGACGCACTGCTTGCGGCGGCCACCCGGGTTCGCGATTCAGGAGCCGACGACCCCGTGGCGGTTCCCGCCGCTGCGGCCTGCCGGGTAGTGGCCTATGACACCACCCTGCGGTACACCCATCAGCTTCGGCTCGCGGTGCGGGAATTGGGCCGCCGGCTGGTGGCGGCGGACAAGATCGCGGTGCTCGACGACATCTTCGAGTTGACCATCGACGAGGCACTGGCCGTGCCCGCCGACACCCGGTTGCGCATCAAACGCCGCATCGCCGAACGCGAGCGATTGCAGGCCGTGCGGCTGCCTGCCGTCATCGACGGTGCCTGGACACCGGTCGCCGCAGCCGAACCCGCGCGGGCCGGCGACGAGCTGCACGGAACCGGACTGTTCCCCGGCGTCGTGGAAGGCACGGTCCGGGTGGTCGATTCGGCGGCCGACGCCGGGCTGGGCGCGGCGGAAATCGCCGTGGTCTCCGCAGCCGACCTCGACGCGGTGGCGCTGCTGGGTACACCCGCCGCGGTGCTGACCGACGGCGGTGCCACGCTGGGTGATGTGGGCATCTTCGCCGCCGGCTTCGGTGTTCCGTTCGTCGCCGGGGTCGCCGCGGGGTTGTCTACCGGCATGCAGGTCCGGGTCGACGCCTCGGCGGGTCAGGTCACGGTGCTGGCACCTGCCTGCGACGTGGCGCGGGTGTGACGCGGTATACCGTGGCCCGGTGATGTGGCGGACCATAGCGACGTTCTCGGCACTGTGGTGGGTGCTGATCGCCGCCCCGGCGCTGATCGCCACCCGGTTACTCGACCATGCCGGCGCCACTTCGGCCAAAGGCTGGGTGCTCGGTGTCTGGCTCGGCGGTTACGTCGCGCAGTTCGTTGTGTTCCTGGCGATTTCGCGCCGGTCACCGCGTCCGGCGTTGCTTGGCTGGGTGATCGCCTCGACGGTGCCGTGGGCCGCCGACTGGACGACCCCGTTGTCGGTGTGGTGGTTGGCGCTGTGGAGCACCGTCGTCCTCGGCTACGCCGCGTGGCTGGTTGTTGCCGTGTCTCGGGTGGATCAGTTGCGCAGCGCCGGGGTGTCCGCCACAGGTGTCGTGCTGGAGGTCATCAGGCCGACGTTCAACGTAGTGGTCAACAAGGATGCCAGCCGCCGCGTGCTGCGGCTGCGCATCGAAAGCTCCGACGGTGCAACACCTTACGAGGCCAGGGTGGCGGCGACGTTCACCTTGGGTGAGCTGCCCGAGGCCGACGACCGGGTGTCGGTGCGGATCGATCCGGCTCGCCCGCAACTCGTCGAACTCATCGACGACGAGCCGATTGTTCGGGCCGCGCCGCAGCGGGACGACCTGCCGCCCGAGCTGGCCGAGCGACTGCAGACGTTGAAGACCATGCGCGACCGCGGCGACCTCACCGACACCGAATTCGCCACGGCGCGACAACGACTACTCGAATCACCCGCCGAGTAGTTCGCGCAGCCGCAGCGCGTTCCGGACGGCGTGACCCTGGCCGTCGTTGTTGAAATAGACCAGCACCCGCCGGTCCTGATCCTGCCATTCCCGGATCCGGTCGGCCCACCAGTTCAGGTCGTCCTCGGTGTAGTCGCCTGCGTAGATGGGCGCGGTGTCGGGGCCGTGCATGCGCACGTAGACCAGATCGGTGGTGGCGCGCAGCACGCACGGCATACCGGGCCCGCTGATCACCACGTAGGCGGCGCGGTAGCGCTCCAGGAGCTCGTAGACGCGCGGGTCGTCCCAGGACGGGTGGCGCATCTCGAGGGCAACCCGGATCCAATCGGGGATCAGCGACAGGAAGTAGGCCAGCCGGGCGTCGTCGCGTTCGACGTCGGGATGCAACTGGACCAGCACCGCCTCCCGCTTGTCACCGAGCGCCCGCTGGCAGCGTTCCAGCCGGTCGATCCAGGGTTCGGGGTTGTTCAGTCGCCGGTAGTGGCTCAGGCCGCGGTGCGCCTTGACCGTCATGGTGAATCCGTCGGACAACCGGGTGCGCCAGCCTTCGAAGGTGGCGTCCTTGGGCCAGCGGTAAAAGCTGGCGTTGAGTTCGACGGTGTCGAACACCTCGGCGTAGCGGGCCAGTCGCTTGGCGACCGGCAGGCCGGGGCCGTACAGCACCGAATCCCAGTGGTCGTAGGACCACCCCGATGTGCCGATCCTGACGGTCACGCGTCAGCCGGCGATGCGCTGCCGCACGTCGTCGTCCAGGGAGACCCGCACCAGGCCTGCCGCGAGCGGCGCGATCGCCCGGCCGGTGAGGGCAGCCAGTCTGTGGGCGTCGCGGGGGAGACCGAGTTGCTCGGCGCTGTCCAGCGAGCGCTTGTCGAAGTAGGGCCGCACCCACGGCCAGACGTCTTGGACCTCGCGCAGGAAGATGTCGGATCCGGTGTCCCCGATTCCGGTGAACTGTTTGAGCGCCTGCTTGGCATTCTTCACGTCGGGCTTGGTGACGCGTGCGAGGGTGCGCAGGTCGTTGCGGTAGTCGTCGTTGACCCTGGTCGCGAGCTCGGTCAACCGCGACGCCGAACTCTCGTCGTAGCGCACGTAGTTGGCACGGGCGAAGGCCTCGATCATGGTCTGCCGGTTGGCCGCCATCACGGCACGCGGTGTGCGCAATCCGGCCCGGAACAGTTCCCGGGCGGCGTGCATCGCGATGGCGGCATCGATCGGCTTACTGGCCAGCATGCACAGCACCAGCAGCTGGAATAGCGGCATCGGGGTGTCCCGCAAGGTGATTCCCGCTTCCGCGGCATAGGTTTTGCCCGCATGCTGACGAAGGCGCTGAATGAGGCGCCGGGCCTCCGAATCATCCATCTGCCAGGCGATACCCGTCCAGTGGTTCGACGAAACGATGTGTCATTGTGGTGTCAGACATTCTCATTGCTCAACGCCGCACCGGAAACGCCCACCGGGTTGGTCATGCACGCGACAAGCCCGGGTCACCGGGGTTGGTTCCCGCGCTACTTCGGTGGCAGGGATTTCGCGTAATCGACGCCGCGGGTGACCCAGCCCTGCAGCTGACGCTTCGTCCGCACCCCGGCGTCACCGATCCGGATCCAGCCGCGAGTTTCCCTCCCCGCCATGATCATCGGTGCGGTGTGTTCGCGTTCCAGCAGGCCGGCGGTGTCCTCCGGCGGCACTCGCACCATGAGGCCGCCCTGGCCGCTGGCGCACACGGCCATGTTGCCGTTGATCAGGAACGCCAGTCCGCCGAACATCCGCTTCTCGTCGACGCCGTGTTCGGTGGTGAGCAGTTCCCGCAGGCGGTTCGCGAGATCTTCGTCGTAGGCCATAGCCAGAAGCTACTACGCCCGGCGGACACAAAATCGCCCCAATTCAGCTGAAAAGGGGCGACTTTGTGTCTGGTCGCGCGTCAGGCCGCCGCAGTGGCCGCCTCGGTTGCCGGCTCCAACGCCTGCGCGACGATGTCGGCGACATCCGTCATCGGCTTCACGGTCAGCGCCTCGAGCACCTCTGCCGGGACGTCGTCCAGGTCGGCCTCGTTGCGCTGCGGGATGAAAACCGTTGACAGCCCTGCCCGTTGCGCGGCCAGCAGCTTCTGCTTCACACCGCCGATGGGCAGTACCCGGCCGTTCAGGGTGACCTCGCCGGTCATCCCGACATCCGAGCGGACCTGCCGTCCGGTGGCCATGGACACCAGCGCGGTGACCATCGTGACGCCGGCGGACGGACCATCCTTCGGCACCGCGCCGGCCGGCACGTGCACGTGGATCTTGCGGTTCAGCGCTGCGGGGTCCACGCCCAGCTCCTCGGCGTGGCTACGGACATAGGACAGCGCGATCTGCGCCGACTCCTTCATCACGTCGCCCAGCTGACCGGTCAGAATCAGAGCCGACTCGCCGACCCCCTCCGATCCGGGTGACCCGGCTTCGATGTAGAGCACATCGCCGCCCAGGCCCGTCACCGCCAGTCCGGTCGCCACGCCCGGCACGGCGGTACGCTCCGCCGATTCCGGGGTGAACCGCGGACGGCCAAGGTAGCCAACCAGATCCGGCTCATCAATGGTCAGCGGCTCGTCGGAGGCAGCCAGCTTGGTCGTCGCCTTACGCAACGCCTTGGCCAGCAGCCGCTCGAACTGCCGCACACCGGGCTCCCGGGTGTAGTCCGCGGCGATCTTGCGCAGCGCCGCGTCGGTGACCGTGACCTCCTCGGGCGTCAGCGCCGCGCGGTCGCGCTGCCGGGGCAGCAGGTACTCGCGGGCGATGGCCACCTTGTCGTCCTCGGTGTAGCCGTCGATCTGCAACAACTCCATGCGGTCCAGCAGGGCCGAAGGAATGTTCTCGATCACGTTGGCCGTGGCCAGGAACACCACGTCGGACAGATCCAGATCCAGGTCCAGGTAGTGGTCGCGGAACGTGTGGTTCTGAGCGGGGTCCAGGACCTCCAACAGCGCGGCCGACGGGTCGCCCCGGTAGTCGGAGCCGACCTTGTCTATCTCGTCGAGCAGCACGACCGGGTTCATCGAACCGGCCTCGCCGATCGCCCGGACGATCCGGCCGGGCAGTGCGCCGACGTAGGTACGCCGGTGCCCGCGGATCTCGGCCTCGTCGCGCACGCCACCGAGGGCGACGCGAACGAACTTGCGGCCCAACGCCCGTGCCACGCTCTCACCCAGTGACGTCTTGCCGACGCCGGGCGGCCCGGCCAGCACCATCACGGCACCGGAGCCCCGGCCGCCGACGACCTGCAGACCGCGCTGGGCGCGACGGGAGCGAACGGCCAGGTACTCGACGATGCGGTCCTTGACGTCGTCCAGCCCATGATGGTCGGCATCCAGGATGTCGCGGGCCGCCGTCAGATCGGTCGAGTCCTCGGTGCGGGTGTTCCACGGCAGGTCCAGGACGGTGTCCAGCCAGGTGCGGATCCAGCCGCCCTCCGGGCTCTGCTCGCTGGAGCGTTCCAGCTTGCCGACCTCACGCAACGCGGCCTCCCGGACCTTCTCGGGCAGATCGGCCGCCTCGACACGGGCCCGATAATCGTCGGATCCGTCGGGCTCGCCTTCGCCCAATTCCTTACGGATGGCGTTGAGCTGTTGGCGCAGCAGGAACTCCTTCTGCGTCTTCTCCATGCCGTCGCGCACGTCCTCGGCGATCTTGTCGTTGACTTCGACTTCGGCCAGCAGGTCGCCGGTCCACTCGATCAGGACCTGCAGGCGGGCGGCCACGTCCTCGGTCTCCAGCAGCTGACGCTTCTGGACGTCGGACAGGTACGACGCGTAGCCGGCGGTGTCGGCCAGCGCCGACGGGTCGGTGATCTTGTTGACCACGTCGACGATCTGCCAGGCCTCGCGGCGCTGCAGCATCGCCAGCAGCAGCTTCTTGTACTCCGCGGCGAGTGCCTTGGTGTCCTCGGTCGGCTCGGCCGCCGTTATCTCGTCGACCTCGACCCACAGCGCCGCGCCCGGCCCGGTGGTTCCGGAGCCGATGTGGGCGCGGCTCTCGCCGCGCACGACGGCAGCGGCTCCGCCGCCGGGGATGCGGCCCACCTGCACGATCGACGCGATCACGCCGTAGGTGGGGTAGCGATCGTCCAGGCGCGGGGCGATCAAGAGCTTGCCGGTCGGGGTGGCCTGCGCCGCGTCCACCGCGGCACGCGCGGCGTCGTCGAGTTCGATCGGCACCACCATTCCCGGCAGCACAATCGGCTCGCTGACAAACAGGACCGGCACAGATTTGGCTTCAGCCATCAATCCTCCAAAGTTCAGTCTGACCGACTCAACCTTGATCGATTCCAGTTTGTTCCCCCGCGCCGTCCCGCACCTGCGCCCAACGTCACCCGGGTGTCACGTTGGGCGTCGACTGTGACTCTGGAGTGGGGCTCGGCGGCGCACACAAAGCAGCGAGCCTGCCGCCGGGGGGTGGCGACAGGCTCGCTGTTGTTCGGGGTCGATCAGCCGGCGGACGGAGTTGCTCCCAGAACCCGCTGCATGTCCGGGATCATCTGCTGCAGCTGCTGTCCCCAGTAGCCCCAGCTGTGTGTGCCGTTCGCGGGGAAGTTGAACACGCCGTTGCGTCCACCAGCCGCGAGGTAGTTGTCCATGAAGGTCTTGTTGGTGCGCAACGTGAATCCTTCGAGGAACTGAGCGGCCATCAGGTTGCCACCGCCACCGGAGGTGTCCAGATCCGACGGCGTACCGGTGCCGCAGTAGATCCAGATCCGGGTGTTGTTGGCGACCAGCTGGTTGATGTTGACCATCGGGTCGTTGCGGCGCCACGCCGGGTCGGACGACGGGCCCCACATGCTCTGCGCGTTGAAGCCGCCGGCGTCGTTCATGGCCAGCCCGATCAGCATCGGCCACCAGCCCTCGGACGGGTTCAGGAAGCCGGACAGCGACGCCGCGTACACGTACTGCTGCGGGTGATAGATCGAGTAGGTCAGCGACGCGCTACCGGCCATCGACAGACCGACGACGGCGTTGCCGTTGGGGACGACCCCGTAGTTGGCCTGCAGATAAGCCGGCAGCTCCTGGGTCATGAACGTTTCCCACTTGTAGGTGTAGGTCTGCCCGTTGCCCTGCGACGGCTGGTACCAGTCGGTGTAGAAGCTCGACTGGCCACCGACCGGCATCACGGTCGACAGGCCCGAGCCGTACAGCCACTCGAACGCCGGGGTGTTGATGTCCCACCCGTTGTAGTCGTCCTGCGCGCGCAAGCCGTCGAGCAGGTACACCGCGTGCGGGCCGCCGCCCTGGAACTGGATGCGGATATTGCGTCCCATCGCGGCGGACGGGACGTCGAGGTAGAGAACCGGGAGTCCGGGCTTGGAGAAGGCGGCCGAGGTCGCCGACCCGCCAACGACACCGATCAGGCCGGGCAGAGCGAGTGCGGCCACGAAGGCTGCGGCCAGGCGGCGCAACCAAGTGCCTCGCAACTTATCGACGATCTTCATGACGGAAACCATCACCTTTCGTACGTGTATCACAGTGGAGAAGTGCTGTGCTCTGGCAGCTAATCACGGTGCGTAGCGCGGACTCGGCACGCGCGGCGGTGTGGCATATCGCGGTTCGCTAACGATCAGGCGACGCGGGGGACTCGGGATGCGCAGCCCCGCAACGGCTTTGGCCTGGTCTCAATAACGGAAAGGTAACGCGACGGCAACGGTAGGGTCGAGGCATGGACCCGTTCGATCTCCAGCGCTTCGTCGATGCCCAGGACCGGGTGTACAGCCAGGTGCTCGCCGAACTGCGGGCCGGCGCGAAGCGCAGTCACTGGATCTGGTTCATCTTTCCTCAGCTCGGCGCGCTCGGAACTAGTTCCACCGCAAAGCGTTTCGGCATCAACTCGCTGGCTGAAGCGCTGGCCTATCTGGCCCATCCGGTGCTCGGAGCACGGCTGCGGGAGTGTGCCCGCCTGGTCGTCGCGATCGAGGGCCGTTCCGTCGACCAAGTCTTCGGCTGGCCGGACACACTCAAGGTGCGCTCGTCCATGACGCTGTTCGCTGCGGCCACCGATGACAACGCCGATTTCATCGCGGTGCTTGACAGGTTCTACCGCGGCGAGCGCGACACCCGGACGCTCGAGCTGCTATAGCGGGCGCAGCACCAGCCAGCCCTGGGGCGGAACCACCACCTCGTCGACGACCTCCTCGGGCGGTGCCGCGGTGCCGCCCACCAGCTGGGCCTGACCGGCGATGAGCGTCGCGATCGGCAGCGCCATCGGCGCGTCGTCGATATTGAGCGCGACGATCAAGGCATCGTCACCATTGCGGGCCTCATAGGCATAACCGCGGTTGTCCACTTGCAGCGCTGTGGTTTTCGCTTCATGCAGCCAGGGATTTCGGCGGCGCAGGCCGATCAGGTACTGGTGCAGATTCCAGGTCTCGCGCCCCGCGGCGTCCAACGGGACGGGGGGCGTCCCGAACTCGGGACGCACCGCGTCGTCGCCGCCGGCCCGTTCTTCCTTGACGCCTCGGTAGCCGAGTTCGTCGCCGGCGTAGATGCTGGGGACACCGCCGGTGGTGAACAGCAGCACCAGGGCGTGGGCGACCTGCTCGGGGCGGTCCAGCTTGCTGGCGATCCGGGTGACATCGTGGTTGCCGACGAAGGTCAGCGGCGCAAATCGGGCCAGGAAGTCGTTGTGGCGCTGCAGCGCCCAGTCCAGTTCATGGAAGTTGCCGTCGTTGAGGCTGCTCCAGATCGCCTTCCACAGCTCGTACTGGGTCACCGAGTCTACACCGCTGTTACCGACGAACGCGACGTAGTCGCCGTGGATCACCTCGGCGACGAACCAGGCGTCGGGATGGGCTTCGCGGACCCGCGGGAGCACCTGTGCCCAGAACGACTCCGGTACCGCGTACGCGGCGTCGAGTCGCCAACCGTCGGCGCCCCGGGCCAGCCAGTGGCTCATCACGTCGACGGTGTAGTCGACGACGGCCGGGCTCTTGTGGTTGAGGGTGATGAGCTCGCCGTGGCCCTCGAAGGTGTGGAAATGGCCGGGGCGGCCGCGAAACCACGACCGTGCGTCGGGGTCGTTGCCCTCGACAGCGCGTCGATAGCGCTCGAATTCCGTTCCCACATGGTTGAACACACCGTCGAGCAAGACCCGTAGTCCGCGCTGATGTGCTTCGGAGACAAGGTAATCGAAGTCGTCGTCGTCACCGAGTCGTGGGTCGATGCGGAAGTGATCGGTGGTGTCGTATCCGTGCGTGCGGGAGGCGAAGACGGGCCCCAGTGCAATTCCGGAGGTGCCGAGTTCGACGGCATGGTCGAGCCAGTCGACGATCCGGCGGAGCCGGTGCTCACCGGGGTCGGGCGGTTCGGTGGCGGGGAAGGCGCCGACGAAACCGAGTGGATAGACCTGCCACCAGATCGCGTGGCGCACCCAGTCGCTCATGGCGCGAACTTCGTGGCGTAGAGGGCCATCATCTCGTCGCGGTACTGAGGGGCCGGGCCGTCGACCGTCAACTGCGGGGCGACCGCGGTGATCGGCAGGGTGGCCACCGGTGGCAGCGGTGCCTGCCAGTCGGTCAGCCAGTCAGCCAGCTGGGCGCCCGCCACGGCAAACACGATGCGGCCCAAGCCAACCCACGCGTGTGCAGCCGCGCACATCGGGCAATGCTCGCCGGAGGTGTAGACGGTCGCGCGGCCCCGCCGGTCAGGGGGGAGGTTGGCGGCGGACCACTGCGCGATCGCGAGCTCGGGATGGGCGGTGGCGTCACCGTCTGCGACGTGATTGTGGTCCTCGAAGAGGACCGTGCCGTCGGCGTCGACAAGGATTGAGCCGAACGGTTCGTCACCGGCATTCAGCGCGGCGCGGGCCAGCTCGACGCAGCGGCCGAGCCGCTGGATGTCTTGGTCGTCGAGCGCCACGTCCTCACCTTACGCAACCGGCGTCGGTGGATGGCGGAAGCGCCAAAGGTCCAGCAGCCGCATCGGATCCACCGGTGAACCGGGACGGTTGCGCGCCAGCGGGTAGCAGGCGAATCCGACGAACAGCGCGACCAGGTGCCCGACCGGGGTGAACGTGGGGTTGATCGCCACCGCGCCCACACAGTAGGCGAGCGCGATGAACAGATAGAGCCAGCGCCACGGCCGCGCGATGTGGTACGTCAGCAGACCGCCGATGCCGACGGCGAAGTAGCTGACGCCGATGTCGCGGGCGTTGAGGTAGCGCGGGGAGATCATCGCCTCCTGGATCTGCCAGTACAGATACCCCTCACTGGCATAGGTGGCGACGATGTGGGCGATCAGCCCGGCGATCACGAAGCGCAGCCGGCCCAGCCAGCGTTCAGCCGGGGCCAGGAAGAGGCAAAACCCCACCAGGTACGGCCACCACGCCGCGCCGTCGAGCCACAGCAGGCTGGTGATGAGCACCCGGATCGGGTCGGAAGCGAGGTGGTGGAGGTTCGTCGAGTCTTTGCGCAGCAGCGCCAGCAGATGCCAGTGCGGCAGCAGGTGCTGGGCGATGGTCGTCAGGAACAGCACCGCCAGCCAGCCGAAAGTCACCGGTGCGGTGCCGATGAAATGCACGACCACGCCCGGCCAGCCACGCCGAGACGGGATGACCGGAGAGGGAGGTTCCATGCCGTCGTGCACGAGTCGAGATTACTGCCTCAGTGGCAGCAGTCCGTGCTGATGACCTCCAGCCGGCACGCACACGACGCCAGGATCGGGACGTCGGCGCGGGCCTTCGCCAGTTCGAGCTGACGGCCGATAATCACGGCCTCGTCGGTGCGGCCGAGCCGCTGCAGGCATTCGTGGTAGCCGTGCAGACTCCAGACGTTGCCCGGATGTTGGCAGGGCCGGCTCAGGGTGGGGTCGAGGCCGAGGTCGGCGGCATATACCGCGGCGGCGTCGGCGACCTTGCCTTGCTCCAACAAAAGCGCGCCATAGGCGTGCCGGGTCGGCTGCATCCAGCCCCAGGGTTCGTCGTAGGGAAGCTCGTCGTCGAGTGTGACCGCGCGCCGCAGATGGTCGAAGGCCGCCTCGAAATCGCCTTCCCGATAGGCGATCTCACCGTCGAGCATCGCCGCCGCGACGGCCAGGACGTCGCGGCTGGTGTTGTTGAACAGGTACCGCGACTCCGGGACGCGCGCATAGGCCGCGGCGAATGCTTCCCGCTCGGCGGCGGCCTGGGCCAGCTGTCCCTTGGCGGCGTGCGCGACCCCGCGCCCGTAGTGAAGGGTTGCCGTTGTCGTGCAATACAACTCGGTGTCGGCGGGCAGAGCCTCGGCGATCAGCTCGTCCCAGCGGCCGAACCGGATCAGCACGTGCACCCGCAGCGGCACGAACGCTTCCAGCCAGTCGGCCATCGGCGGCGACGGAAGAGACAGCAGTTCGGGGGTCAGCTGCCCGGACAGCTCGTCAGCGGCAGCCAGCGCGATCTGCGACTGGCCGGCGAACATCGCCGAATAGACGATGAAGTGCAGATCGTGCGCGCGGTACAGCGAATAGAAGTTCAGCGGCCCGGCGTGCGCGACGAAGCGGCGATCCGCCGCCACCGCGGATTGGTTGGCCAGCACCGAATCTCGATAGTTCCCGCACAGCACGTCGATGTGCGACGGCATGTGCTGCAAGTGACCGGCGTCGGGCACCAGGCCGCGCAGCAGGTCGGCAGCAGGCAGGGCGTTCTCGGGATGGGCTGACATCTCCATCGCGTGGATGTAGAGGTGCAACACGCCGGGATGGGCGCGGCCGGCCTCGGTACGCAGTGCGGCGTCCAACAACGCCATGGCCTCCACCACCCGCGAGCCGGGGGCCGGTTCGCCGGTTGCGGTGTCCCACAAGGCCCATGCCGTGACGTTCACCAGCGCATCGGCGGCCAGCGCCAGGACATCGAGGTCGTCGGGGTACACCCGTGCCAGCTCGGCCATGGCTTCGGCGTAGGCGGCGTGCCCCGCGGCCAGAGTTTCTGCGTCAGAAGGATCGTCGGTTGGGAACCGGGTTGCCAGCGCCGCGATCAGGGCGTGTTCGACGAGGCTGCCGCGGCACGTGGTGGCCAGCTCCAGTTCCATTCGGGCCCGAGCGAGTGAGGCGGTCAGGTCGCCGGGATCGAAGGCCTCCCAACCCTTGTTGTAGTTCGGGCCGATCGCATACGCGATTCCCCACCGGGCGATCGCGAGGTCGGCGTCGAGTGCCAAGGCCCGTTCGAAGCAGGCGATCGCCTCTTCGTGGTTGAAGGCGTACGCCCACACCAGTCCGCGATCGAACCACACCTGCGCTTGCGGCGACGGGGTGTCGACGGGCCGGTGGTGGTCACCGAGGTTGTAGTACGGCTCGGTGTCGCCGAGCGGAACCGCCATGCTGCACACCCTAGGTCAGCGCGGCCGGTGCGGATACCGTTGCAACCGACCAGAACGAAAGGGTGCCCTAGTGATTCGCTGCGTGCGTTTGTACACCGGAGCCGACGAGCAGTCCCACGTCGAGATCGGCCGCCTCGACCTGACTCCGGGACGCAATGACGACCTGGTGTCGGCGGCGATGTCGTCGACACGGGTGACGGCAGAGGAGACCGCCAGCGGCGGCACGCTGGCGTGGCACACCGCACCGGTACGCCAGCTCGTCGTGACGCTCGCCGGCACGCTGGTGTTCACCACCCGCGACGGCGAGGAATTCACTCTTGCTCCCGGCGACGTCTTGCTGGCCGAGGACACCGTGGGCTCCGGGCATCAGTGGCGCCTCGTCGGCGCCAACCCGTGGCGACGGCTCTACATCGTGCTCGCCGACGGCGCCGAGGTCCCGTTCGTCGCGGGAAACAGCTAGTGCCCGGCGACGATGTCGGACTCGTCGACGGTCACCGGTTCCTTGGCCGCGGGCAGCAGCGAATACAGCAGACACACCACCGCGAAGAACAGATAGCCCAGCGCCACTTGGGGATTGGCGGCCCACCCGATCTCGGGCGCGTGGATCAGGCCGATGAACGACAGTGCCGCGGCCACCACTGACGCCAGCGCGGCGTAGCGGAACTTCTTCTCCAGGATGAACGTCACCATGGTGCCCAGCAGCAGGCCGACCAGGATGGCGCCCTCACCCAGGGTTTGCAGTCCGTCGTACACCACGCCTGCGCCGCCGAGGGCGTCCATGCCGACCTTGGCCGCCGACGTCCCGGCGGCGTTCAGCGCATTGTCGATCAACCCGCTGGCCCACTGCGCGAGGTTGGGCAACAGCGCCGCGACGACGGCAACCGCGTGCAGGCGCGGCACGGCCTGGAAGGCCTGGGCGCCGATGAGCAGACCGATGTACAGCAGGATCGGCACGATCGCGGGCACCGGCAGCAGCGCGGCCAGCACACCGAACAAGCCGAGGAAGCAGAGCAGGCCGATCACCACGCCACTGGCCAGCGAGTAACCCGCGCGGCCGCCGGCATCCTTCCAGCCGGGATGGCCGATGTAGACCGCCGGCGGGAAGGGTGAGCCGAAGGCCGAGCCGATCACCGCGCCGGCGCCATCGGCCAGCAGCACGCTGCGCAGGTTGTAGTTGTCACCCGCGGCGGCTGCGCTCTCCACGTTGCTCATCGCCTCGGTGAAGTTGTAGACCCCCAACGGGATTGCGGTGCCGAGCAGCGGGGCCAGGTGCGCAAGTCCGGAACCCAGCAGATCGAGGCGAAGATCGGGGATACCGATCGCGATGTCGGCGACGGCCTTGCTGACATCGGGTGCCGACATGAATCCGCCGATCCATCCGATCGCGGTGCCGACCAGCAGCGCCACCAGACCGACGGGAATGTTGCCCGGCAACTTCACGTCGGTGAAGAAGCCGATCAGGATGATCGCCAGCACCGGCAGGCCGATCCAGGCCGCCTCCCACATCTGGGCGGCCGGACGCATCGAGATGAACGTGATCGAGATTCCGGCCAAGGTGCCCAGCATCGCCGCGCGCGGTGTGAGCTTGCGGATGTAGGGGCCGACGAAGCCGCCGATGATGACGATGACGCCGATCATGAACGCCCACGCCAGCCCGGACTGCCAGGCCTGGATCGGGTTCTTGGTGGCCAGGTAGACGGGCAGCATCACGACGAAGACCACGATGAACATGTGCGGCACGCTCGGCCCGTACGGCAACGCGGTGACGTCGGTGCGGTTCTCCCGCCGGGCCAGCCGCCGGGCCAGGAACGTGTAGTAGAGGTTGCCCAGCACGAGGGCCACGCCGAGCGCGGGCAGCACCGTGCCCAGCACGTCGTCGGCCGGGAGCTTGATGACCCCGATCATCAGCGTGGTCAGGGTGAGGACGTTGACCAAGATGTTGAAGCCGAGCCCGAAGAAGGCGTTGAGATCGCCTCGGGTCCACCACGGGGTTTTCAGCTCGCTCGGCGGTGTCGCGGGCTCGGTGACGTCGGTGCTCATCGGCATGCCTTTCTGGCGCGTCGGGGACAGCGAGCGCTACCTGCAGATTCTCGACGCTCGCGTTCCAACCAGGGGTCAGTTGCGTGTCATTCGTGTTAGCGCGCGGCGAGACCCTCGTTCGACACGGCACAGACGTCGTGTTCTAGTGCTGAGGTGCTGGAGTTCACCGTCGAAGACATGTCCGCCGAGGAGGTCGCCCGAATGCAGGCGATCTATGAGCCGCTGGCGATCTCGGTGCGTGAGTTGGTCGACGCGACGATCCGCAGCGAGGTCGACGCCGAGACCGTCGCCGCGGTGAAAGCCGACATCGACGCCGCGACCGCCCGGCTGCGGAGCAAACAGATCGTCGGCGCCTTCGGGGTCCGGCGCACCCCGTCGGGCCAGAGCATGAGTTGGGGTAACGCGGTGATCGGGCTGCGCAACCCGATCGCTCCGCCGTTGGTGATCCACCGCGACGACGACGGACGGCGCTGGTGCGACTTTCATCTCGGTGCCGCCTATGAGGGTCCGCCCGGGCATGTGCACGGCGGGGTGTCGGCGCTGGTGCTGGATCACGTGCTGGGGGAGGCGGCCAGCCCGGATACCAAACCTCGTTTCACCGGCAGCATCACCGTGCGTTACCTGCGGGCCTGTCCGCTCGGCCCGCTGCACTCGGAGGCTCAGATCACCCGCGTCGACGGCGTGAAAACCTTTGTCTCCGGCTACATCTCCGATGCCGATGGCATCACCGTCGAAGCCGAAGGCGTCTTCATCACTCCGCGCTGGCTGCGCGACCGACTGCGGTAGGTTCCAGCCATGGAGAAGGTGATAGTCACACTGCGGACCGCGGCCGCCGACGACGAGTGGGCAGAACAACTGCGGGGTCCGGTCGCGCACGAACTGCTCGCGCTCGGTCTGCCGGGGCTGACGGTCAACGTCCGCGACCGTGACGTCCGCGAGTCGATGATGACGTTGACGACGCTGGATCCGCCGGTGCAGGGGCTGGTCAGCGTGTGGACGCAGCAGTACTACGGCGATCAGATGCTGATGGCGCTGGAGTTGCTCGGCCACTATGCCGAGGAGATCGCCGCCTACCTGGTGACCGAATCCGCACCGCTGCCGCCGCCGTCGACCCCACCCGGGGAGCGGTCGCCCGGCCTGGCCAATATGGCGCTGCTCCGGCGGCCCGCCGACATGGACGAGCGCACCTGGCTGGCTCGCTGGCATGGCAATCACACGCCGGTCGCGATCGCGACCCAGTCCACGTTCACCTACGTGCAGAACTATGTCGTGCGCGCGATCACCGAGGACGCCCCGGTGATCAACGCAATCGTCGAAGAGCATTTCCCCATCGAGGCGGTCACGAGTCTGCACGCGTTCTTCGGCGCCGCCGACGATGCCGACCTGCAGAGCCGCATGGAGCAGATGGTCGCCAGCACAGCGGCTTTCGGGGCCAACGTCAACATCGATGCGGTACCCACCAGCCGCTACAACTTCCGCAGCCCGTTTTCGGCATGACAACGCTGGACGAGGCAGTTGCGCTGGCGCAGGCCGACCGGGGCCTGGCGGTGGTCGCGACAGTGCGGGCAGACAACACCATTCAGGCGTCGTTGGTGAACGCGGGGATCGTCGCGCACCCGGCCACCGGCGAACCGGTACTGGGCTTTGTGACCTACGGCCGGGTCAAGCTGGCGAACCTGCGAGCCCGGCCCGCGGTGACGTTGACGTTCCGCGACGGCTGGCAGTGGGCGTCGGTGGAGGGTCACGCCGAACTCGCCGGCCCCGACGACCGGCCCGCGTGGCTGACGTCGGCGGACCAGCTGCGGCTGTTGTTGCGTGAGGTGTTCATAGCATGCGGTGGCACGCACGATGACTGGGACGAATACGACCGGACGATGGCCGAGCAGGGCCGCGTGGTCGTGCTGGTGGCGCCGACCCGGGTGTACTCCAACGGCTGACCCGGTTTATCCCCAGAACCGCTTTCATCCACAGATCGGGTTTCGCGACCACTTCTCGTCCACTCTTCGAACTAGTGTTCGAAGAGTGGGTGCGATCGATGTGATGCGGGAAGCGCAGGGTCGGTATCTCGAGTCCTTGGCTGCGGTCGATTTCGACGAGCTTTCCCCTGCTGATCGTTTTATCGTGCTCGAGGAGTGGGAGACCGCACGGCGCCAGCAGGTCGCGGTCTCCCACGCATTGATCTCCCGGCTGGAACAAGTCGAAGGTTGCCCGCCGATCCCGATCACGCTCGCGGATGTGTTGCGGATCAGTCCGCGGGAGGCCAAGCGCCGCTTGCGGGATGCCGAGCAGGTGGCGCCGCGTCGGGCGTTGACCGGTGAGCCGTTGGCGCCGCTGCTGCCGGACACCTCGGCGGCCTGGCACGCCGGGCAATTGGATGGTGAGCATCTGCGGGTGATCCAGAAGTTCTTCCGCGATCTGCCCGACCACGTCCCGGCGGTGGAGGTGGAGAAGGCCGAACGCACACTGGCCGAGCACGCCCAAACGATGCGGCCCGACCAATTGGAGAAGATCGCCCACCGGTTGGCGCTGCACCTCAACCCCGACGGGAAGTTCTCCGAGGAGGACCGCGCCCGTAAACGCGGGTTCGTCTGGTGCGGTGGGCAACAGGTCGACGGGATGAGTGTGGGCCGGCTGATCGCCACGCCGGAGTTGCGTTCCCTGCTCGATGCCTGGTTCACCAAGTTCGCCGCACCAGGGGTGTGCAACCCCGCCGACCAGACACCTACGGCCACTCCATCCGAGGAGGTGGCCGACCGTGACCTGCGCAGCCACGGCCAACGTCAGCACGATGCGTTGACCGCACTGGTGCGTGGTCAACTCGGTGACCCGAAGTTAGGTCAGCACAACGGGTTACCGGTGACGGTGATGGTCTCGGCCACCCTGCAGGACCTTCAGGCCGCGACCGGGCATGGGGTCACCGCCACCGGAACCCTGCTGCCGATCCCCGACGTCATCCGGATGGCCAGCCACGCTTATCACTACCTGGCCCTGTTCGACGGGGTGCGCGGGCAGGCGTTATGGCTGGGCCGTACCAAACGCGTGGCCTCGGCTGATCAGCGGATCATGTTGCACAGCAAGGACCGCGGCTGCACCCGCCCCGGCTGCGACAAACCGGGATACCTCACCGAAGTCCACCACGTAGACGAGTGGGCCCAGGGCGGGCTGACCAACATCGACAAGCTCACCCTGGCGTGCCCCGCTGATCACCGACTCCTCGACCACGGCTGGAAAACCCGAAAACTCGCCGACGGCGACACCGAATGGATCCCACCGCCGCACCTACCCATGCTGCGCGGCGGCGTCAACGACTACCACCACCCCGAACAACTACTGGGGGGCTAGGTCTCACCTGCCGGGCTGTGGCTGCACGCCGCAGCGTGCCGCACCGTTAGGGTGTGCCGCGTGACGCTGCTCATCGACGACGAGAACCGGGTTCGCACGATCACCCTCAATCGCCCGGACGCCCTGAACGCCTTCAACGAGGCGCTCTACGACGCCACCGCTGAGGCGCTGCTCGCCGCTGCCGACGATCCCGAGGTCGCCGTCGTGATGATCACCGGAGCGGGCCGCGCATTCAGCGCAGGCCAGGACTTGGGCGACATGCAGGAGCGCATCACCAATCCCGACTTCGTCCAGGGCGCACACGGATTCCCGGGCCTGATCACCGCGCTGAGCCAATTCCCCAAGCCGCTGATCTGCGCGGTCAACGGGGTCGGCCTTGGCATCGGCACCACGATCCTGGGCTACGCCGACCTGGCGTTCATGTCGTCGACCGCGCGGCTGAAGTGCCCCTTCACCAGCTTGGGGGTAGCTCCGGAGGCGGCGTCGTCATACCTGTTGCCGCAGTTGATCGGTCGGCAGAACGCGGCGTGGCTGCTGATGTCCTCGGAGTGGGTGGATGCCACTGAAGCGCTGCGCATGGGTCTGGTCTGGCGGGTCAGTGAGCCCGACGAGCTGATCACCGACGCTCGCAAGCACGCTGAAGTGCTTGCCTCCCGGCCTATTTCGAGCCTGATGGCGGTGAAGCAGACGATGACCGAACCGGCCAAGCCTGAGATCGCCGCCGCGACGGCACGGGAGAACGCGTTCTTCGAGAAGTTGATGGGTGCTGCTGCCAACGCCGAGGCGCTTGCGGATTTCCATCGCGGAAAGTCTTAGCTCAGCTCGCCCTGGCCGTGTCGCCGACGGACGCGAAATGCTGCTCGATGATCGCCCGCACTGTGCGACGGCACCGGCCGCAGTCGCCGCCCGCGCCGCAGGCCGCGGCGACCTGCTTGGACGTGCACGCACCGCGGGCAACGGCGTCGGTGACCGTGGCACTGGTCGCCCCCGCGCAGAGGCACACGTACATCAGCGGTTCACTCTCGTCGCAGGGTGGCGTCGCACACCGGTCATATTAGCCGAGACTAACCTTAGTTAGGTACCCCTACAACATGCCGTCTCATCCAGCTGAACAAAACCGCCCTCGTCCTTGCATTAGGGTGATTCCGGCAGCCAGTCGGGCGGCGTGAGGGGAGACGTCATGCAAGGTGATCCGGAAGTTCTTCGCTTGCTCAATGAGCAGCTGACCAGCGAACTGACCGCCATCAATCAGTACTTCCTGCACTCCAAGATGCAGGACAACTGGGGATTCACCGAGCTGGCCAAGCACACCCGCGAGGAATCCTTCGACGAGATGCGTCACGCGGAGGCCATCACCGACCGGATTCTGCTGCTCGACGGCCTGCCCAACTATCAGCGGCTGGGCTCGCTGCGCGTCGGGCAGACCCTGCGCGAGCAGTTCGAGAGCGACCTGGCCATCGAGTACGAGGTGGTCGCCCGGCTCAAGCCCGCCATCATCGTGTGCCGCGAGAAGCTCGACTCCACCACGGCCAACCTCTTCGAAGAGATCGTGGCCGACGAGGAGCACCACATCGATTACCTCGAGACGCAGCTCGAGTTGATGGACAAGCTGGGCGTGGAGCTGTACTCCGCGCAGTGCGTGTCACGACCCCCGAAGTAACCTACGAGCGGTCTTCGGCCCGCCACGCGTAGACCATGCACACTTCGCTCTGCACGGCGCCGTAGCGCTCGCGTTCACTGGCAAACCAGTACGTCGTGAACCCGTGGGCCTCGAGCATCTCGACGATGACGTCTTTGGTGGCGAAGTACTCCACTTCCAGCACCACCTGACGGATCATGGCCCACTGGGTCGGCGTGATGCCCTGCAGCACTGCGACTTCGGCACCCTCGACGTCGAGCTTCAGGATGTCGATCCGTGTCAGGTCGTACTCCTCGATGACCGACGACAGCGGGACCAATGTGGCCGTCACCGTGGTGGTCCGGCCCATCCACGCGACCACAGGCCGCACCGCGGCCCGGCGTACGGCCAGCGGAGCGACCGGGATGAAGCCCGCCACATCGGCCACGAACCGGCCCAGTCGCTGGCGTGCGAACTGCGCGTCGCGCGTGCTCCACAGAGAGAAGTTCGGGTGGTGCGCGAAGACCACCGTCTCGTTCGTCGCGGACAGGCCGCGGTTGATCGGGTGGATCATCAGGGACGCACCGGGCCGGGCGCCCATCGCGGCGGCGTACTCACCGCGATTGGCCGCCTCGGCGTTCACCGCCAGCACCGCGTAGGTGGTGGGGATCGGCTCGAACGCGAACACCTCCGCGTCGCCGCCGCAGCGCAGCGCCGCGAACAAGGTGAACATCCCGATGTTCGCGCCGGCATCCACAATGACTGCGCCGGGCTGGAAGTCGATGTACTCGCCCTTGCCGTACACCGAGTCCGCGCCGAAGATCTCCGGGTACAGAAAGTTGGTTTCGATCCGCTGCCACTGATGAATCCGCATGCCGTTGGGGAGCGTCACCGGTGTGCCTCCCGGTCTCGTCCGCAATCTCGTTCCGGCGAGCCAACCCGCCGCCAGAACCGCCGCCCCCGCGAGACCGCCGACCACCGCCCGCCGGCCTGGAAGAGAGTTCACCCGGGTATTGTCCCTGAGCTCACGCCCGGTCGGCGAGAAACTAGAACACGTTCCAGATCGGCCTTGCCGGGCGTACCATCACGCCATGAGCCGAATCGGAAACTTCCCTGACGACGACGTCGCGGGCTGGATCGTCAAGTCTCCCGACCTGGGAACGGCAATGGCCGCCTTCTCCCATGCGGTCTACAGCGACAAGAACCGGCTGCCGATGCGGGTGCGTGAACTCGCCCGCGCGGTTATCGCTCAGGACAACGACTGCGTCTTGTGTCAGAACACCCGGGACGCCGACGGACCGGCCGCCGGTGTGGACGAGGAACTCTACGACCACGTGCTGGAGTGGAAGACGTGGGAGGGCTACAGCGAGCAGGAGCGCATCGCCGCGGAGTTCGCCCACCGGTTCGGAACTGATTGGGCCAAGCTCAAATACGACGACGACTTCTGGGATCGGGCTCGCGAGCATTTCTCCGACGAGCTGATGGCCGACCTGACGTTGTCGTGCGCCATGTGGGTCGGCATGGGCCGCATGCTCAGCACGCTGGACATCGGCCAGAGCTGCAAGTTGACCTTGCCGAGCCGCGCATAGCGGCTATCCGTCGCATCGGGTGGGTGTGATCGGCACAATGGCTGCCATGACCACACCGCCGGCCGGCGCAGCGATCGGGCAGTTGGACGCCGACGGCGTCGATACCGTCGTCGGAACCTTCGTCAATCCCGCAGGCCTGACCCACGCCAAGACCGTGCCTGCCCGCCGGGTCAACGCGTTCGCCGATCCCGGGCTGGGTTTCAGCCCGGTCACCCACGGGTTCGCCATCGACCGCGCCGGTATCGCGTTCGCCCCGGGGATCAGCGTCGTCGGCGACCAACGGATCCGCATCGATCTCGACGAGTTGCGAGTCATCGGCGATGGCCTCGCGTGGGCGCCGGCCTCGTTCTTCGATCAGGACGGAAACCCCGTCCCGGCGTGTGCGCGCGGGACTCTCGGACGCATCCAGGCTCGGTTGGCCGACGCCGGCCTGGAGGCGTTGGTCGGCCACGAGATCGAGTTCCTCTTGGTCGACCCCGAGGGCAACCGGCTGCCCGGCAACCTGTGGGCCCAATACGGACTGGCCGGCGTGCTGGAATACGAAGGCTTCGTTAAGGACGTCACCGCGGCGGCCGCGGCGTCCGGTGTCGGCATCGAGCAGTTCCACCCCGAGTACGGCATCAACCAGTTCGAGATATCCCTGGCCCCGAAATCGCCGGTGGCTGCTGCCGATCAGCTGATCTTGGCCCGCATCATCATCAGCCGGGTGGCCCGCACATACGGACTGCGGGTGAGCCTGTCACCGGTGCCGTTCGCCGGCAGTGTGGGTTCTGGCGCACATCAACACTTTTCGCTGTCACGCGCCGACACCCCGGTGTTCTCCGGCGGGACTGGTGCGCAGGGGATGACCCCCGAAGGGGAGAACGCCATCGGCGGCATCGTCTCCGGGCTGCCTCAGGCCCAGCTGATCTTCTGCGGGTCGATCGTGTCCGGTCTGCGAATGAAGCCCGGCAACTGGGCCGGCGCCTACGCATGTTGGGGAACCGAGAACCGGGAAGCGGCAGTGCGTTTCGTGCGCGGCGGGCATGGCAACCCGTATGGGGCCAACGTCGAGGTCAAGGTCGTCGACCCATCGGCCAATCCGTACTTCGCCACCGCCGCGATCCTCGGCCTCGCAGCCGACGGCATCGAGAACGGCACCGCACTGCCGCCGGAGACGACGGTCGACCCGGGCGCCTTGTCCGACGACGCTCGCACGGCCGCGGGAACCGTCGCCCTCAGCACCGACCAGGCGCAGGAGATCGCGGCACTGGACGGCTCGGCCCGGTTGCGGGCGATCCTCGGCGATCCCGCCGTCGACGTCCTGGTCGCCGTCCGCCGCTACGAGCATGAGATGTATTCGCACCTCGATCCCGAGGCGCTGACCGAGAAGTTCCGGATGGCGTGGAGCATCTGAGTGCCTGTATCCGCTTCGGCACTCGGCGACCACATCGCCGCTATCCGTCTGGTGGACAACCATGTTCACGGCTACTGGCTGACCGCCGGTGATCGCAGGCGCTTCGAGAACGGGCTGAACGAAGCCAACATCGAACCGCTGGCCGACTTCGACTCCGGCTTCGACACCCAACTCGGTTTCGCTGTGCGTGCGCACTGCGCGCCGCTGCTCGGGCTGGCCGAACATGTTGACCCGCAGACCTATTGGGAACGCCGCAGTGAACTGACCGAAGACCAGCTGGCGCGGCTGTTCCTGCCCGCCGCCGGAGTCAGCGACTGGCTGGTCGACACCGGCCTGCCCGGCGCCATCGCAGGGCTGCCCGAGATCGCCGACGCGTCCGGGGGCGAGGTCGGCGAGATCGTCCGCATCGAAGAGGTCGCCGAGCAGGCCGCCACAGCCCCGGGCGACTACGCCGATGCGTTTCGCCGGATCCTGCACCAGCGCAGCGAGACCGCGGTCGCCACCAAGTCGGTGCTGGCCTATCGCGGCGGCTTCGACGGCGATCTGTCCCAGCCCGGCGCACGCGATGTCGCCGCCGCTGCAGCCCGCTGGCGCGACGCCGGGGGAGTGCGGCTGACCGACCGCACGCTGCTGCGGTTCGGCGTGCACGAAGCTCTTCGGCTGGGCAAGCCGCTTCAGTTCCACGTCGGCCTCGGCGACCGCGACTGCGATCTGCACCGGACCAACCCGATGTTCTTGCTTGACTTCCTGCGCCGGTCCGGCACCACGCCGATCGTGCTACTGCACTGCTATCCCTACGAGCGCGAAGCCGGTTATCTGGCACAGGCTTTCAACAGCGTCTACCTCGATGTCGGTCTGAGCGTCAACCATCTCGGAGCCCGCGCCGAGGCGTTCATCGCGCGCACCCTGGAGTTGGCTCCGTTTCGCAAGATCCTGTACTCCTCGGACGCTTTCGGCCCTGCCGAGTTGCACTATCTGTGCTCGCGGCTGTGGCGGGCGGCGATGGCCGCGGTGCTCTCCGGCTTCGTGGCGCGCGGCCACTGGAGCGAGGCCGACGCGATCCGGGTTGTCGACCTGATCGGGCGCGACAACGCCGTCCGCGTCTACGGTCTCTAGTGGCCTCTGGTCGTCAGGAGGGCGGGAAGTGCATCCAGCGCGCCATGTCGGCCGGCCCGGTGCAGATCAGTGGCACCCCATAGACCTGGGGTTCCCATTCGTCACCGGCCACCCGCTGCTGCGCGGTGGTTCCGGGCGTGGTGCACGGCAGCGCGTTGGCAGCCTCGCCGACCAACGGCCCCGTGGCCACCCACACGCCGCTGGCCGCGCAAATGAGGGTGTTCTTCTGTGCATCCAAGCCGAAGACGAAGCCCGGGCTCGGTGTGCAGGGTGTCCCGCCGACGACGTTCTGCGCGACATTCGGCACACAGGTCGGGGAGTGGCACGAGGTGGCCGACGCGGGAGCGGCCAGGGGGATCGCAGCGCTCACCAGTCCCGCCGCGACGACCGACCCAACGACGATCCTGCGCATGTGTGCCTCCTGTCGACCATCCTGTTCGGCCTGCTCAGACTAGCGGCGCGAGGTCGCCCCGGGGTCAGATCAGCCCGGTCGCGTCGAACATCCACGACATGTCGGCGCCGGCCAGGTCCTCGAGCCAGGTCGGCGGCGCGAAGCTGGTCAGCCCGTTCATGTCCCAGTAGTCCTTCCGTAGGCCAGACGTAGCGTTGTGCTCTGAGCTGGAAAAACGAGGTCATCCAAGGACGTTGTGCTGCAAAATATGTGGGACTAGGCAAACGGAGGTTGATCACAGTTGTCGCTCCGTTCAGGTTGCTCGGACTCGCTGTTTTCAGCTGCAGCGGGGTCGAGGTCACTCTTGTCGTCCGCGGTCTCATCCTTACTCTCGTCGGCGGCAGGCTGGTCCTCGTCATGCAGTTCGTTGTCACTGATGGGCTGCGGTCCAACAAGCTCTGCGTTGTCCCACAACTGCTCGTACTCCTCGCGCAACACCGCCGCCGCCTTCTCGGGCATCGGAGTAAAAACGGTGGTCGTTCGTCCGACCCCATTGAGCGAGGTACCTAGGGTGAAGACCGAATTGTCATCGGCAATGAGGTAACGATCGTGCAATTTGGTCGACTTCCGCACTTCCACTCGCCTGCCTAGGCTGGCGCTGTCGAGGTGGGTTTGCATCGCCGATAGTTCCGACTTGCCCGACTTAACTGACACTAGTAGTCGCGACAGCTGGGTGCTGACGATGATTCTGTGGAGGCCATCGAGCTTCAGATACGGATCGACAAGTAGACCGGCACCTGCGTTGGCTAGTTGTCCCACCAAAAGTGGGTAGGCAAGCGGGTCGTGAGCTTCGAGGACAACAACACTGACGTCCTCATCGGTGGCGTCCGTCTCGCGATCGCGTAGAAGCGCGCGACCTAGATCGGTTAGCCGCAGGCCTGATACCTCGCCGGATCGAGCAATTTTCTCCAGCCACGTCAAACGGACCAGGTGCTCAATCGCCGTCTCTGCCCGTTTGACCAATTCCCTGCGGGGGCTTCCGTATAGCTGATCAACGAACGACGTCATGCCCGCAATCTGCCTACTCAGGGACGACACGGACCCCATCATCTTGGACATCGCGCTGACCTCATTCGGACCGAAAAGTGCACCCCGGTAACCCAACCCGGGACGCTCCGTTATGCGGTACTCGGCCTCGGCTGGTTTCGGGTTGTTACGCCACAGCATGACTTCGTCAGCAGTCGGGGCATAGCTGCTTCGGTTGCAAGCTGCGATGAACGCCAGTAACCGATACTGCTCGTCCGAGAGAATATTCACCGGGCCGACGATAGGCGCGCCGAAACCAACGCGCTACAAGCTCGCGCAATTAGCCTGGTGCGGTGCTCCGCTTGCTGATCGATACCTCCACCTGGCTTGATTTAGCTAAGCGTCGTGACGGTCAACGCTTAATCGTGCCTCTACGCCTCCTGGTCGACGACGGCCTGGTTGACCTGCTTGTCCCAGAGCTTGTGGTCGACGAGTTTGAACGTAACCGGGCCAATGTGGAGAGGTCCATGACGTCGAGCGTTAGTGAGCGTTTCCGGTTGATTCGCCAGGATGTCGCGCTGTACGGCTCCGTCGACGATTTCGAAGGCTTTTTTGCTGAGTTCGTCTTCGAGCAGTGGGCGCATAAGATCCCGATGATAGGGGCGATGACGACCCGCAACTTCGAGGAGATTCGGGAATTACTTCAAGGCGGGACCCGCCTTGAAGCGACGGCGGCCGACCACGCACGTGTGGTCGCGCGGGGTCTCGCGAAAACTGCCCCATTTCATCGGTCACGCAACAGCGTTGCCGATGCCTTGTTGATTGAAATGTATGCGTCAGCATTGGCTTCGGCAGACCCAGGCGATCACTACGCATTCATCACCTCCAACTCCGACGACTTCTCAACGCAGAACGGCGACAAGCGTCAGCCCCACGAGGACTTGGCCGCCCTCTTCGCCAGTGAAACTTCGACTTACCGCCTGGGTGATGCGGGTCTTGAGCAAGCGCTTTACGACGAGTTCGGCGAAGAGATGGCGCAGCTAGTTCAAGAGACGTATTTCGTTCAGGAACCGCGGGGCTTGTCCGACATCCTCGCCGCAGAGAAGGAACTCTTCGACAAAATTTGGTATGAGCGGTCGATGCGCCACGACCGCGAGCTAAGTGCGAACGGGAAGACCGACGAACTTGCAGAGCACAGGCGCATAGCGCGAGAGGCCCGCGAGCGGGTTGAAAAGACATATGGCACAGCGAATCTGGGACCGTTTGACCCATTCGATCTCGGGATGCTGAATGGCAAGCTTTCGGCCCTAAGGTGGGTACTCGGCAGCGAATGGGACTTCCTCGACACGTGATCGCATCCCCTCGCGTGGCTGCCTGCGTCGGCGCGCAACCAACAATCAAAAAACCAGGCCAGTGCACCAATAACAATTACAGTCCGCCAGGGACTGGAACCGTGCTCCACTGTCGGACGCCGGGCGTACAGTCCCGGATATGGCAGTCATCTTTGCCTTGGTGCTCGCCGTCGTCGGCGCCGTGGTCCTCAGCGCCGCAGGCTTACAGCTGTGGGAGAGCCGCCGCCGACCGGCACCGCGGTGCGCCATGCCCGCTCCGGACGGCTCGCGAGCGTGCGCCGACGACGCTGGGCATCTGGGCTGGCACCACACAGCCCGCGCGCGGTGGTTCGGTGCCGTCTGGGGGCCGCCGGCCGCACAAGTCAGGGCCGCTAAGCCAACCGCCAAGCCGCCGGCGCTGACCGCGCCGGCCAAGATCCCGACCCCTGCTGTAGCCGTGCTCGAACCGACGCCGACGTGCATCGGCGGCAAGCCGATCCTGGTGCAGGTTGGGATGCTTGGGACTCGCAGACCAAAGGGCTACTGCTACCCGGATGCTCGACCTGCAGGAGTCAACTCGTGATCCGACAAATCGCCGCCGCCATGGCGGCACTGGCACTCGTCGGCGCGCCGACCGCCGTCGCCGACACCACCGATCAGCAGTTCCTGGACTTAATCCATGCCAACAACGTGCCCGGCCAGGACGACTCACTGATCGCATTCGCGCACGAGTACTGCGACGGTAACGGGACATCGACGATCCTGCCGCTCATCGGCCAAGGCGTCACACCAAACCAGTTCTACACCGTCCGCGTCGCCGCATCCCGGGTGTACTGCCCGATGAAGATTGCGCAACCGAACCATCCGGCGCCAGTGTTCACCGGCCTAGTGCCGTGAGATACGAAGGTCGCGTGTTGATTTGAACCCGAGGGAAGCGCGTCTTCATCCGCAGAAGCGCGGCCGCCCCGGACTGCGTCAAATCTCTGTGCCAATAATGGCGGGCTGAACCCGGCCGTCCCCCTCGCATTCGACGCAGCCTACGGCGATGCTCTGTACCCGCTGAATCTTGCCGAGTTCTTCAACGACGAGACGGGCGGCGTCGTTGCGTTTCTTCAAGGCAACAACACCGTCGTCTGTAATCGGTTTGCGACCTTGCTTGCCATCTACCGTCACGTTCGTTGCGGGGATGCCGGAAAGCTCGTTGTTCAGCAGTTGATATTGCTCATAGACGGTGTCCAGGTCCGGGAAATGTGCACGAAGGGCAGCCAGTCCGGAATAGTCGAGGATTTCAAATCCCGTCGAGGGAAGAGCCCAATCAGGGTCCATCGTCTTGTTCAGGCGTTCGCTCCAGGCCTTGGCCGAATTCTTCAGCCGGATCACATGACTGTTGTTCGCCGCCTTCGGTGGTGGTGGTGGTGGCGGTGGTGGCGGTCGCCCCACGAGCCATTCCCATCGCCTCAACAGGCCGATCACTAGCACCACATCCACGAAAAAGATTCCGTAGGCGGCGATCATGATGCCAGCCGTCCAGTCGAAATCGGACGGATGGGTGGCGGCTTCGATTGCTGACAGTCCGATCGCGAGCGCCGCCGTGACACCGACGACGACACCCCACACTGTCGTGTTGTGCTCACCGTCGGCCATGAAATGGCATTGTGTCAGTGATCGCGCGCGGAGGCGTGTCAGTTATCCAAAATCCTGTCCAGGCCAGACGAAGGTTCCCGAACGAGCAGGTGACCTTTTACCGCCGCCACCAGCCCGGCGGCACGTCCCCGTCCCGCTCCATCCGAGCCATCGCCTTCGTGACACCCGGATGCGATAGCCCAACCAGTCGAGCAATAAGCGCCGGTGTGTACCCGCGCCGGTGATAGGCGCGAATCGCTGCGTCTCTCCGGTCGCGCAGGGCGTTCACACCCGGACGCCTACGGCGTGACAACTCGCCATATTCCATCGTCATTGTTCCTGCCCTAAAACTGTTGCCCCGCAGCAGTATGCGTCTCCGGTATCACGTTGCAGCGCAATGCTTTCCGCGGCCAGAAGTACGCCGGTGTTGCATTGCACAATGCAACTCAACCGGAGGGGGATACTCGACCCTGCGGGTCGAGCTTGGTTCGGCGGCTTAGACTTTAACCCCGCATCCCCTGTTGTAGATGCTAGCATTTATTCGCCCTTCGGAGCGACACATCGAAGGCAGGGAATAGACGAAATTATATGCACCGCATTATATTTGGCGAAATAGTTCGCAGCTCGTCCCGTCGGCTCTCTCACGCAAAACCTCTCCTGCCCTGACGCAGATCAGCCGAGTTGGTATGCCTCGCGCGCTAGGCGGAAGAAATGGTGTGTCGAGGCATCCGTGCACGTGACCCCGGAGGCCTCGCTTTCGCACGTGATGGAGCCTGAGCGCCAGCTAAACCCGTACATCAGGCCCTCATGCTGACCATTGGCAAATGTGTCTGATTGGCAACCAACGAATGTGGGCGGCTGACCTTCTCGCATCATCACCCGAGCACCGGATCCTGACGAACAAGTTGGGGGAAAGGTGTGGTCCGCAACTTCACAGATCGCGTAACCGACGCCCTTCGAGGGACCGACCTTGCATGCGATGTTCCCTGACGGCAGTTGCCAGACAAACGATTCCGTATTCTCGGTCGGCGAGGGCGGTGTGCTGGCCAAGGCAGGGGATGAAGGTTCTGCCATCGGTGGAGAGCTATTAGTTTTGCCGTCCCCGGGAAGCGGCACTGTCGTTGGATCCCCTGGCGCCGGACACTCCACCCGCTGGCCGCTGGTTTTGCCGTAACACGACGACATCCGACCCGGGTGGAGCACGAATCCATATTTCTCCAGCGGATTCAGGACCCGATGGTTGAAGCCCATGAAAGTGGCGAAGACGATCTCGTGCAGGCCGTCTTCACCTTCCGCGTAGGGGCCAAGCATGGCGACGTCCAAGTCGATGGCAGAAGCGCTCCCCTTCGGGTAGATGCCATAGACCACTGGAGCTCGATAGGTGGAATTTCCGCCTTCACATTCGCCACTGTCATCGGCCGTGGGTAGGGCTTTCCCGCGGGGCAAGAGCTGGGAGTTACACACGTCCGCGGTCCACTGTCCGATCGTGCCGGTCAGGTGTTCGGGGGGTGCCGGGGAAGTGATCGGATTCAATCGGGGCGGCGGCAAGCATCCGATGAGAACGCTCAGCGCGACTCCCGCGACGACCGCCGAATACCCGACGGGACGAAATGACGTTCCAACGAGCGCGGCGAGTAACGCCCGCGCCCGAGCGTTGATTAGACGGAGACGCAAATTCATAGTGCGGGCTACGAACCTAGTACTCGAGTCCGGCGAGCTACTGCTTGCCGCACTTGGCAGCAAGAGCCCGCGTCCTGCTTTGTTGCGAAGAACGCATGTGCACTCAGCACAATGGTGAAGCGCCATTGCGTGTCGACAGGCGGAAGTGTTGCCATGCGGGGACGGTACCCGTGCCGACGATCTCTGAGGCGACTTGCGCTCCAGTCCGTCTGAAAGCCGCCGACCAAGTCACGGCTAGTGATCGATCACCACCTGAACGTCCGCGCCAGGCCGTTTACGTAGCTGCATATTTCGGCTAACCGATCTCTGGGCCTGCCGCCCATTTATCCATCGGCGGACAAGTCGGGGTGAAGTCCCTTGTCTCGCGGTCGTCGGTGTGCTCGGCGTTAACAGCCAGTAGCGCCTGAAGCGCGTCCCCGGGTGCCACGATGTCGTCGTGGCTCATGGCAGTGCACGTTAGGGCCGGCCACTTACATCCCGGTCTCCTGTCCGTCGTCTCACTGTAGGGCAGACCAGGCACAATTAGGTCCATGGCTGCCACCGACCTCGCGGATATCCACCTGGCTGCTCACGCTGTCGTCCAGCTCCAGGCGATAGATCCTGTCCGCTGGATCCACGGCCACGGGTTCAGTGTCGATCGCCGTTGGTGGACAGTCGAACTCACCACCCACGGATTGGACGACACGATCCTAGGCGACCACATCAGCCGGGGCGACATATTCAACATTGCGGGGCCTGCCCTCGTTGAACCAGCCGCAGCGCTGAGGCTCTTGTGGAACACACTCGCGTGGGGCAGCGGAGACAGTCAGCGCAACAATAAGGCCCGCATCGCCTCGATCGCCGCCAACCGCGACTCCATCGCAGCACTACTTCAAGAGGCAGCTCGGCTCAGCCGAATCGACCCCCGCGCTGCCTACGACCTCCTGCGCCCGAACAACAAGACCGCTATCGGCGAACTCGGGCCAGCGTTCTTCACTAAGTACCTGTACTTCGCCGGCGGCGGGGCCGCTCACCACCGGTGCTGCATCCTCGACCGAAACGTCGCCGCGTCGCTGAATCACACTTGCGGTTGGAAGTCACTGCCGGTCGAACGAAATGACTGGTTGGCAAGCGCGTACGAGCGTTACGCACTCTTGCTTGACCGCTGGGTCGAAGAGCATCACCTGTCGCGGCATGACGTTGTCGAACGGTTGCTATTCGAAGACGGCAAGAGGGTCAACCGGTGGGCCGTCGCGCCACGGAGATGACTTTCCCGCGGACACCGAACCTGCACCGTCCGACCCACTCATCGCGTATTGCCCCAGTACTGGGAATTTGCTGCAAATTGCCATGCGTCCCCACGTCACAGCACGTCCCACAATAGGTTGACCGGAGCGGCAATTCGCGGACCGATGCGGGGGTAGTCGTGGCGGCTAGTTATCGACCGAAGTTGGTGCGGAGCAGCTGGCCGCCCAACTGGTATGTAGACCCATGGGACC
Organism: Mycolicibacterium aromaticivorans JS19b1 = JCM 16368; assembly: GCF_000559085.1. NCBI lineage: Bacteria > Bacillati > Actinomycetota > Actinomycetes > Mycobacteriales > Mycobacteriaceae > Mycobacterium > Mycolicibacterium aromaticivorans. Next base: position 5,198,390 of record NZ_JALN02000001.1, read on the forward strand.
ACGGACAGTGGCGCTACTGGGATGGTGCCTTCTGGACCGGTCATACCTCGGAGCGTTACCGCGCACAAAAGGCACCCGTCCCCGATCACTTGCACCGGGCTTTCGCTGCCGCAGCCGCCACAATCGGCAATTCCAACAAAAGGGAATTAGATTCGGACCGTATACGCCACGGAGATGGGATGGACGGCCCACTCGGAGTGCAGCTCGACCTTGAGCGTTTATGTCCTGTGTTGAGCGACGTCCCAATTGAGGTCACGCGGCCGCTGTACCAACTGCTTTCGAGCGAGCGGGTACACCACCGGAAGTTGCGTGCCCACCTTGCCGAGCGGGAGCGCCACCTGGCTTATATGAATTCAGGCATGCGCGAGATTGATGCCATGCCGGGCGTTGAATTCGAGCGCTACATCGCGGCCCGATATCGTGCGGACGGCTGGACGGTCCGCCATACGCCAGCTAGCGGAGACTATGGGGTCGATCTCATTGCGACCAAAGATGGCGAGCTCGATCTCGCTATTCAGTGCAAAAGACAGGCGAAACCCGTTGGAGTGTCTGCCATCCAACAGGTCGTCGCAGGCGGGATGCACTATGGATGTGCGCGCACCATGGTTACAAGCAACCAGGAGTTCACTCCCGCCGCTCGAAACCTCGCCGCGACCCACAACTGCCAGCTTATCGGCCGAGCAGAGCTCCTAGAGACAATTTGGATCGACAGTCCTGGAACCGATGGTTGAGAGCCGCTACGCGATTCAAGGCCCCACGACGGCGGACACCTACAGTTCAGGCCTGGTCGCGCGACTACATTCGCCTCGACCCAGCAGGCTGACAAAAGGTGCTACGGGAGCAGATCCGGACTCACGATCGCAGATCAGAAGGTGATCGCCGGCAGGCCGGTGATCTCCACCACGGACTGTGGGTAGCGGGCCGCGGTGAAGGCTAGGTACCCGTAGATCTGCAGGAGCACCGTGAGGGTGTTGGCTTTGATCTCTGGCAGGGCGCGGGCACGGATGCCCGACTCCCACAGCACCAGGTCCGAGGCCCGCATGACGTACACGGCGTCTTCGGTTCCTGGCGTGGTGCCGACAGCGCCGAGCGTGGTCGGGATGCTCGGGTCGGTGACGACCGGCAGGCCCTGCACATTGCCGACCACCTGCTGGGAGGCGACAGCGTCGAGCAGGCCGCCTGCGTTCTGGGGGATGTTGGCGTTCGGGAGGAACAGCGGGCGATCGTTCTGATCTAGTTGCGCCAGAAGCCATCCCCACCGCGCCGGGTGCATGACGATGACCTCGGGCGGCAGGAATCGAGTGACGTGGACCTGCTGGATCGCGTTGGCCAGTGCTCGATAGACCTTTGCGACGTCGGTGCCGCTGCCGGTGGGCGTCACATTTCCGATGCCGGGGGTGTTGTGCACACCGAGGATCTGGCCGTTGGAGCCCGAGCCGAGGATGACGTACTGGTTTGTCTGGGCCGCGTGTGCCGCGGTCAGATCCCGGAACACCATGTCGTCGAACGCGACCGGCGACTGGTCAATCAGCTGAACGGCCACCGACTGACCACCGGCGATCGTGCGGACCGGCGCGTTGACGAACGTGTCCGTCAGATCCGTCTCCGAGATCGCGGTGTTGTCACCGTTCTGCGCGGCGACGGTTGTACCGGTAGCGAGCTTCGGGATGTTCAGCGAGTCCGTGCCCGACGGCAGGGGCTGGCGCTGCACCAGGTTCGCGAAGGCGCGACCGGGGCGGGCCACCTCGATGAACTGATCCATCAGCCAAACCGGGGGAACTGCGTATCCCCCGGAGCCATCAACGCGGTCCAGGGCGCGGTACTCCGCGTAGCTCGGCGCCGTTTCGACCTCGCGGGCGTGGCGCATCAGCCGGTCGCGGGCCTCGCCGGTGTGGTCGAGATTGGCCGACATCCGCACAAGGTCCTGTAGGTAGGAGCGACGCGGGTTGCCCTTGGCGTAGGTGTGGGGCTCGGTGACGACCGTGGTCATGGCTGTGCTGCGCTTTCCGGAAGCGGGAAGGCTGAGCTCCCCGTGAAGATTGAGGGGGAGTTCGCTGCGCTGAAGGTCTGCGCGGGCGTCGGCGAGTCGTGCTGCGATCGCGCGACGTTCGGCGACCTGAGTCGCCAGTTCAGGTGTAAAGTCCGTCAGGCCGGCGCGCTGGGCGGCGTCGAGCCGCACGAGTACATCGGCGTTGACGCGATCAAACTGCGCCTGTAGTTGTGTGACGAATTCAGTTTGTGTGCTGGGCATTTGGGCACGCGCGTCCTACAAAGAGGGATTGGCGTGCAGCTGAATCAGTGAACGGTTTGGCCCCGCGCTACCGAAAGCGACCGTTGAAAGCTTGTGGCAGCGTGGGGCCGCCCCGATCCAGTTACACCCAACCCATTCGGGAGGGAAGCACCCACGAAGCGCACGCCGGTCTCAAGGAACGTTTGCTGCGAGGGGGGATTGAGCGCTTCCGCGCCGGGCGCTGTGCCAACTGCCCCGGGTTGCACTATCTGTCGGGAGGGCGTGCCGCTCAACCGGTCTAGTGCTACCGCTCGCCTGAGATCGTATCAGGTCATCCGTCGGAAAGTGTGAATTGCACTGTGCTGCAGCGTGTTTGTGCAGCGCGCTGTTACATTAGGTCTTCGTTTCACTAATCCGTGATCCTGGGAAGGAACCTACCGTCCTCATCGATGACACCACCGACAGCGGGACCGCGAAACGGTGCGGCCGCTTCAGCAGCAGCCTCCACCGCGGCCTCACGCAGGAGTTCATCCCGGGCGAGAGCCCGAGCCTCGATCGCTTCGTCCGCGGCGACCCACTGCCGAACAATCCAGCCCACCGCAGCCGGCGGCCACCACTCCGGAGTCCGTTCCGCGGCGCCGATCCAATGTTCAAGCACCCGCGCAAACAGGGTGAGTTCAACATCGTCAAGACAATCGAAGCCCGGGGCGGGCGCGCTGCCGTATAGCGCGTCGAGCGCTTGCAACACCCAGGAAGCAATGCCGGCCGACTTGACCTCTCTGATGGCGTAGTCCAGGAAAGCCGCGATTCGATCGTGTGAATCATCGTCGAACCCGTTGGGTGCAATCGTCATTGAGGTTCCTCCCGCCCGGTAGTGAATGTTGATCTGTAGCGTGTGCGGCTGCGACACGTGCCGTGGACGCCTACAGCGACGACCTGGTGCGCCACGCAGCCTGTATGGGTGCATGTATCGGCTGCTTCGAGGAACCTCCCAGCGCCTTCGCCGACATTGGGGCGGAATCCACGTGCCGCGCCGGTCGACGTCAGATGCCACGCGGCGATGTGGTCAACGGCCTCGACTACTGGCAGGAGTTCGGGCGGCTTCGGTTGCGGCCGCCGGGGTGGCTTCGGCGCCGGATCTGTGCGGCGATCGGGTGGCAGCACAACGCGTTTGTACTCCGACAGCGGCAAATCAACGTGTGGCAGCGCACCTTTTCGGCGCGGCCGCGGCGGAGGTCCACGCCGCGGTGAAGGGCTGTCTGCCAAAGTAACTGGAGGTGACTCGACCGCGGGCACCTGATCTGGTGGCTGCGCACGACGTCGCCGCCGGGTGGGTTTATGGCCGCGTCGGCGAGTCATTGCCCGGCGATCCAACCAGCTGCATCCGTCGCGTTAACGGTCCCGCAGTACGTATCCGTACCTAGCCCCTGGCCGGCGGGGATCCATCCGCCGTTGTGGAGTTCGGCCGCGTAGACCGCTCGGAGTTCCCCGGCGCGTTCTTGGACGATTACCGCCGGGCATCGTGTGGCCACGCGCGCACCGTCAACGGAGCGAAGAGCATCGGGGCTATTCCAGCATGGCGCCTCACCCAGGACCCGCAACTGCGCCAGCACGTCGTCTACGATCGCGGCTTCGGTGGCCTTGACGTCGTCGCGGCCGTCCGCCCGGGCAGTGTCCAGAACATCCTGTCCTTGTTGCATCAGCTCGGTGCGCCGAGCCGCCAGCCGATCGACGACGCCGGCGGGTTGGCCATCCCACGCCGGCGGTTGCCACAGGTTCATCCATTGGCCCTCTTCAAGTGTGACGGCGCCGATGACGCGCCATTCCTCGGCCGTAGCCGACGATTTCTCATCTGTCATTTCGTTGTCCTTTCGTTTCGTTGCCACCCGCGTTCCGACGAGCCACGGCTCTGCAAGTAGTGCAAGTAATTCCCGTACCTTTCGATGCGCGCCCGCGTGAGGGTGAACGTGAATTACTTGAGTTGCTTGCAGAAGGCTGTCTGAGAATCACCGTTCACCTGCCCAAATCGTGTCGGAGTCGGGTGGTGCTTGCGGTCGCGGCGCGATCCCTCGTCTAGGCATACCGCGCGAGGATTGGTCAGCGGGAAAGCCCTTGCTGTCCAGCGTGCGACCGAATGCGACCTTGCTCCCGGGAGGAAGCCCTTCACGTTTGGCGAACCTCTCCCACGATTCGTAGAGCATTTTCGTGGTCGCAGACAGGCCAGGTGCGAGGAGGCATTCCTCAGCGACAAAGCGGCCGATGCTGTCGCTGTCGCACCGATATACATTGGTGGCTACTCGGACTGCGTCGGGTGTGTCGAGACTGTCTGCGCCGCGGTAGGCGGTCCATCCGGCCACGATCCACGCCAGCACCGCGTCGGCCTCCATTTGCAGTCGTTGCGGCAGTTGGTCGTCTCGGTCGGCCGCGGGGACGACCACATCGAACGGGATGACTCGGAGGCGTCGCCAGACAGCTTCCGATCCGTCGTCGACGGCGGGCAGATGGTTGGTCGCCATGAACATTAGCCAGGACGGTGAGAACTCGATGAAGTCGCGGCGCATGTAGCGGGCTTTGATCCGGTCGCCGCCGCTCATTCGTTTTGCCAGCGCGATATCGAGTCCACGTCCCTGTTCGGTCTCCGCGATTGTGACGAATCGCCGCCCGCGCAGATCGGCGACGCCGGTGGGGTGGCTATCACCGCGCTTCACCATCAAAAGAGCTGGATCCGCGGTGGCGGCATAGTCACCCAGAGCCCACGAAATCGCTTCCAGCAACGTAGTTTTTCCGTTCGCCCCGGTACCGGTAAGGATCGGCAGAATCTGCTTATCGCCGGTGACTTTGCCCAAAAGCGCTGTGCCGATGAGTCTCTGCAGATAGGAGCGCACCGCGGCGTCGGGCAAAACCTCATCGACGAAGCGATCCCATGCGACACCTGCCAGTCCCGAGTGATAGGCGCTGCGGGTGACTTTTGTGATCCGGTCGGAAGGGTTGTGGGGCCTTAGTTCCATTGTTCGTAGGTCGGCGGTGCCGTTGGTTGCGTTGAGCAGCCAGGGATCGGCGTCGACATCGTCTGTGGTGGAGGCGAATTCGGATAGCGCTGAAGCGATGGACAGCACGCCGCGGATGCCCGGGTCGGACTCGCATTTGCGGATGTCAGCCGTTAGCTCTTTGTCCCTCAACGCTTCATCCCACGAGGTGCGCAGTGTGTCGAGGACTGCCCGGACCGCGGCGGCGTTGCCAGGGTCGTAGGCGAACCGTTTGCCGTCCCAGAAGTGCCAGCCGATCCCTGCCACGAAAAGCAATCGGCCGGCGTACTGCTTTGAGAGCCGGTATGCGATGCGTGCCTGTCCGCGATGGATCTCGTCCACTGCGGATACGGCGGCCGCAGTGTTGGCGGCACTCGGAGTTGCGCCAGCGTTTTTCTGCGCCGTGAAGGCGGGGGCGGTGTTGATGCTCTTGCCCCACGCGCCGGGGGATGGCTCGGCGAGGAGTCGGGCGGCACGCTTGTTGGTGATGTACCGATCGAATTCGCGGGTGGCTTCGTCGTGGGTGCGGGAGCCGTCGCGGGTGACGGCGGCGACGAACAGGGCCCGCAGTCCGAGCAGGGCGTTGTAGACGCCAGTCTCTCCGTCTTTGCCGAACCGCAGCAGGGCCAGAACATGGTCCCTGGTGGTGTCGTGGCGTGACGTCGCATCGCCGGTGTTGCAGTCGCGGATCGCTTCGGCGAGCCGTTGCGCAACCCGCGGTGACGGGTCGCCGGTGGTGAGGCAGTCTTTGACATCGACGGACCCGTCGAGTGATCCAAGGTCGGGGCCGGGCTTGGCGCACAAGCCTTCGATCCAGGCGGCGGGGAGTTCGGCGGTGATGTCGTCGACGTTGGGGACGCCGATGATTTGCAGGTCGTGGTTGAGCCACCAGTAGGTGTCGCCGCTGTCCTTGTGCACCGAGGGCCAGACGATGGCGTAGCGGTGGACGCGGCGGATCGTTTCGATGTCGCCGATCTGTAGGTCGGGGAATCCGATGCGGTCTTCGAACGCGATGTCGGCGGGCACCCGGAAGAACCGGATACCGGAGATGGGGTCGCCGAGGCGGCTGGTGGATCGGATGGTCGGTGGTAGCGGCCCCCAGCGGCGTTCCGCTTCGGCGAGGGTTCGGCCGCCGGTCTTGGGTTCGTAGGCGTCGACGTCGATACCGATGATGCCGTCCGGCAGGCGCAGGCACAGGTTGCCGTCGGGGTAGAGCTCCATGTACTGCATGAGGTCCGGATAGGAGGGGTCTTCGCCGTCGTATCCGGTGCGGCCGCCGGGCGGCGACTTTTTGGTCCGCCGCCGCATCGGCAGGACACCACGCCAGCCGCCGTCCCAATAGATCGGGGCGGCGTCGCCGTAGCCGACGACGCCGTCGTCGGACGGTGCATCGCGGTTGCGTGACGCGGTCATCGCGGCAGCCCATCGAGACGGAATTTCGCGGCTTCGGTGTTCAGACAGCTGAGATGCGCTGGGCGGCCTGCCGGATCTGTCTGCCCGGCGACGACACCGCGCCGGCAGATGCTGCAGCGGGGTTGCCGGATCTTGCCGGACCGCGCCGCATGGGCTGGTGAGACGTTTCTCGACGCGCCGCCGCTAGACTGAGGAGACGATCCGTTTGGCGCGGGTTCGGTGGTGACGGGAGTCTTGGCGTGCGGCCGGGGCTCCCGTTTCCATTCACTGGGCGGTGACATCAGGACCGCGCAAGCTGAAAGGCTTGCAGGCTCGTTCGAGGACTTCTGACTCACGGCTGAAGGTTCCGAGGAGTTCGATCAGCCGCTGACGATCGGCGTCGTCGAGCGGCCAGTTCCGCCTGATTTCGCGCTCGAGCCGGGCGGCGTGAAGTCGGTGGCGCGCGGCGATGACGTCGGGATGGTTGGGCGGCCGATGTTGGGAGAGCGCGGCATAACTGCCGAGAGCTTCGGCGACTTCGGTGCGCGGTGTTGGCACGGCGGTCCTAGGGCATGCGGCGTTTAGCGGCCTCGGTGTTGCCGTTCAGGAGCCCCGCCGGGCTCGTAGACGCTCTGACTCTATACCAACCAGGTTGGCAATTTTGCATTGACTCGCCGACGAGTTCATCTGGGGCACAACAGGTTATGTCACGATCGTGACATCGGAATCATCATGCTGCACCGCCGCGACGACGGCGGGCGGCAGCGGACTTAAGTGCCAGCCGGGCGAAGAACGCTTTGCGCAGGTGCGCGGCGCGCACCGGATCGCCATTGGCCTCGGCGAGGAACTTTTCATCGAATGCTTTGCGCCCGTTGACAGTTCGGGCGGTGCGGTCTTCGGTGTTGGCCCAGGATGTATGGGCGGCGAGTTTCGCGCGTAAGACTCGCTCGGACGGGGGAAGCATGCTTGCGGGCACCTTTCAACCGGCGCGAAGCGCTTCGCCTTCGCCGGGTGCCCAAATTCACGGGCTAAGCATGCGGAGCCCTATGCTACCCGTGCGTCAGACGTAAATTTTTCGCAGCGCGCGGTCCCACACCAGCCGGCGCGCCGCAGCGGCCTTGGCGATCTCTCCGGCGAGCGCCGAACCGTCGGGCAGCACCGGGCGCGGGTCGCACTGGCATCGCCCCGAATTCCGCCAACCCCCGTCATCGCTCATCGTGCAGTCCGTGCAGTCGGGATCATGTCCCCAGTAGACGGCCGTCAGCTTGCCGCACCGCTTGCAGATAGCGGCGACGGTCGAGCGGTCGCAGAAGAACCGGTGCAGGTCGGCAGCGGCCCGCTCGGATGCGGTCTCGCCGTTCACAGGGCGCCCAGATTCAGCCCGCGTGCTTCCTCGGCTGCGCGCTCGGCGGCTGACGCCGCGACGTAGCGATCCAGCATCTCGCGGCTACTCCAGCCTGCGACGGCCATCAGACCGCCCTCGGAGCCACCCGCCCGCAGCCAGCGGGTCGCGGCGGTGTGCCGCAGCTTGTGCACGTGAAAGCCCGCCACACCGGCTTCCGCAGCGCGCCGCCGCAGCGTCTTGGCCAGCGCGTAGTAAGAGAACCCCGGCGCTTGCGCGCCGATGAATAGTTGCGTGTTGTCGGGGTGGGCGCGGGTACGGCGCACCCGCAGGTAGCGGTCCACCGCCGCCGCCACCTGCGGCGAGTAGGGCACGATGCGGCCCTTCCCGCCCTTGCCCTTGGTGACGGTTGCCAGCTGCCGGTTGAGATCCAGGTCGTCCAGCTGCAGGGCCACAAGCTCATTGGCGCGCAGGCCCGTCTCGGACATGAGCCGGATGATTGCCTCGTCTCGACGGTCCCGCAGCGACTTGCTGGCCTGGCACGTCTTGAGTAGTCGGCGCAAGTCGTCGTCGGTCAGCGAGTCGGTCACCTTCGTCGCGATCTTCGGCGGCGACAACCGCTCAATGGGGTTGTTGGGCAATAGATCCTCTTCGGCCAGCCAAGCACCGAACCGTTTCAGCCCGCCCAGCCATGTCGTCGCCGTGGTGGCCTGTAGACCGGAGTCCAGCAGATCGGCCAGCCACGCCTGAACATTGGCCTTCGTCAGCTCTGCAGGCGTACCGGTGTCGGTGCACCAACGCAGGAAGCGCTCGACGCCCAGTCCGTAGGTCGACAGGGTCGCGTCAGACTTGCCTTGCGCGCGCAGGGCACGTTTCCAGGTCGGCACTTCGGCGGCAAGGTCCAGCAAATTTTCGGCCACACACATAGTGTGACATGGTGCGTTGTGCTAGGCGACTAACGCCCGAGAATCACTCAAGAATGGATCGCGTCAGATCAACCCGGTTGCATCAAACATCCAGCTCATATCTGCTTTTGCCAGATCCTCAAGCCACGTGGGCGGCGCGAAGCTGGTCAGCCCATTCATGTCCCAGTAGTCCTTCCACAGCGTGATCTTGCCGTCGACGACCTTGTGCACGGTGACGAAGCTCAGCACGCCCTGCTCGCCGGTTGCGAATGTCCATGTCTCGGAGTGCTCGTACATGGTGTCCACACCGTTGCTCACCAGCACGCCGTCGTGGTTCTCGTAGCCGGCCAGCGGCTCGAGCCCGATCTTGAGCCGCTTGACGATGTCCTCGGGGCCGCGTGCTGCGGCGATCGGGCCGACCGGCATGTCGACGTAGATGCAGTCGTCGGACAGGAACGTCTTCAACGTTTCCCAGTCGCGGTTCGACAGTGCCTTCCACATGCCCAACACGGTCTGAGCCACATCCGTGGGTACCGCAGAAGTGTCAATTGACATGTGCGAGCTCCGTTTCCGTCGTCGCCGTCGTTCCGGGTGCCGCCGTCGCCCGGCCCACCCGCAGGAAACTGCCGGTCCGCTCGGATCCGAGCACGGGCGTCGGTTCGCCGTCGCGGACCACCGCACGCCCGCCGATCAGGACCAGGTCGACGGCGTCGTTGTTGCGGTTGACCATCCGGGGCAGGCCGTCGTACTGCTCGACGGGATGCTCGGCGTAGTCGTCGAGTTGGCTGTCGAGGCGCTTGGGATTGATCACCACCAGATCGGCCCGATCGCCGACCCGCAGGTGGCCGGCGTCGATCTGGTACCAGTCGGCCAGCTCACCGGTCATCCGGTGCACGGCCTGCTCGACCGACATGAAGGGGCGGCCCGTGCGATCGGCGTCGCGCACATGACGCAGCAGCCGCAGACCGTAGTTGTAGAACGCCATGTTGCGCAGGTGCGCACCGGCATCGGAGAAACCCATCTGTACACCGGGGTCGCGGGCGAGTTTCTTGAGGACCTCGGGCCGGTGATTGGAGATCGTGGTGCGCCAGCGCAGCTTGGTGCCGTGCTCGAGCACCAGATCCAGGAATGCATCTACCGGATGCAGTTCGCCCCGGTCCATGCCGACCTGGCCGAAGGACTTGCCCACCACCGTCTCATCGGGGCAGGCGACGATCTCGGCGTCGAAGAAGTCCCGGTGCCACACCCGCACCCCGAACTTGGTGTCGTAGTCCTTGCGGAACTGGCGGCGGTAGGCCTCGTCGGCGAGCAGCGCGTTGCGCTCGACCTCGTCGCGCAGGTGCAGTGCGGCAGCACCCGACCCGAACTCCTCGAACACCACCAGATCGATGCCGTCGGCGTACACCTCGAACGGGACCGGCAGGTGCTGCCAGCGGAAGTCGCCGCCCAACTTGTTGGCGACCTTGGCCAACGGACCCATGATCAGGATCGCGAATGGATTGGCCTTGACGTCGGCCGCCGACAGCAGGCTGGTCTTGAGCTTGTCGCGCAGAACCGGAATCGATTGCGCCACTTGCGATAGCAGATTCAGCGGGTTCTGGATGTCCGGCCCGGACTGCAGTACGCGGCCGCGCTTGCGCAACAGCGACTTGAGCCGGCGCAGCTCACGCGGCTTGGCATAGGTCGACGGGAGCGTGCGCGACCGGCAGGTTTCGCCGTCGATCTTGTCGAACAGCAGCTGCTGCGACGACAGACCGACGAAGCCGGCGTCCAGCGCTTCGGCGAGCATGCGTTCCATCTCGGCTTGCTGAGCAGCGCTGGGCCGCACATCTTCCCGGGTCGCGCGGTCCAATCCCAGGACTGCGGTTCGCATGTCGGAGTGACCGATGAACGCCGCGATGTTGGGTCCCAGCGGCCGGGACTCGAGGGCTTGGACGTACCCCTCGGCGGTGGTCCACGTCTTGGCATCGTCGATCGCGGCGACGACGTGCTCGCGCGGGATCGCCTCGACGCGGCCGAACAGGTCGCCGGCGTCGCTGCCGCCGACGTGGATCGTGGACAGCGAGCAGGACCCGAGCAGGACGGTGGTGACACCGTGGCGTACCGACTCCGGCAGGCCGGGGCCGCCGAGCACCTCGACGTCGTAATGAGTGTGGACGTCCACCATCCCCGGCAACACCCACCGGCCGCCCGCTTCGACGACGTCGTCGCAGCCGGTGACGTCGAGGGGGCGCAGGCTGACCGCCGCGATACGGCCGTCGCGAATGCCGATGTCCCGGATCCCGGACGGGGCACCCGTTCCGTCGAACCACCGGCCGTTGCGGATGATTGTGTCGTAGCTCACGAGCGTCAATAGAACCGTTTGCTTGCGCGAGTGTCAACGATTTAGTGGACACTTTCTTCGATCTGTTTACTCCATGTGTGCCCAGGCATCCGGCTGTCGCCCGTCGACATCGACGAAGCCGTACGCGCGTGCCAGATCTGCTGCGGACACCGACCGCTGATGCCAGCGCGACCTGTCGTCGTCCGCGGCGATCGCCGCGATGGCGCGGCCCACGTAGCGTGGCGTTTCCGATTCCGCGAAACCCGGCGGTGCGTCCGCATCTCGCCAGTTCTCCTCGGTGACGCCGAAGTGCTCGAGCATGATCTCCGAGCGCATCCAGCCGGGTGTGACGGCGACGGCCGTCGCGCCGTACGGGGTCAGCTCGTGACCGAGCGCGAAGGCCATCCGGTTGACCGCAGACTTGACCGCGTCGTAGAACACCGAAATGCGATAGTTCGCCGCGTTGTATTCGGCTGTGCCATCCGTCATTTCGATCAACAGGCCCCCTGGTCGCTCGACCATCAGCGGCAGCAGGGCGTGCGCGGTGATCAGGTGGGTGTCGATGCCGAGGCGGAGGATGCGCAGCCCGTCGGCGATGTCGAGTTCCCAGATCGGGCGGTTCCACTGCGGCGGCTCGCCCTTGAGGATCTCGGCACCCCAGATGTCGTTGACCAGCACGTCGATGCGGCCGAACTCCGACCGGATCCGGTCGGCCAACCCGCGCACCTGGTCGGGGTCCAGGTGATCGACCTGGATCGCCACCCCGGTGCCGCCGAGGTCGTCGACCAGCGCAGCCGTGCCTTCGATGGTCTCCGGCCGGTCGTAGTCGGACCCACCGCGCCCTGTGACACTGCTGCGGCCGGTGCAGATGACGGTCGCGCCTGCCTCACCGAGTGCGGCCGCGATACCGCGCCCAGCACCCCGGGTGGCACCGGCAACGACAGCGATCCGGTCCGCGAGCGCAGCGCCTGACGACATGGGCCCCAGGCTAGTCATGCCTCGTGGCCGGGCTCCAGGTCCTTGACGTCGGTGAACGTGACGAGATCTCCGAGTCGCTCGGGCGCGGCCCCGGCCACCGGCTCGGTCAGGTGCCCGACGTGGTCGCCCAGGTCGAAGCGCTCGAGAATCCGTCCGGCGAACCATGCCGAGGAATCGGTGAGGATGGGCAGACCCTCGGGCCCGTCCTGCCACCGGCAGCGGCTGAACTTGTCGACGCGGTCGCCGGTCTGGCTGCCGAACAGCCGCGCCAGTTCGCGGTGCTCCTTGGCCAGCAGGTGCACGGCCAGATGTGTCGCGCCTTGGGCGGCGACTCGATAGGTGTGGTTCTTCTTGGACAGCCCGACCAAGAATCGGGACGGATCAATCGACACCTGGCTGCTGAAGCCGACCAGGCAACCCGCGCGCCGATCACCGACCCGGGTTGTCACGACGAACATCGGATAGTCCAACAACCCGACCACCCTGTCGAACGCCTCGGACTCAGCCGGTACGTCGCGGTCTGCCATGCCTGCACCTCCGGTGATGATCGTTGGCTTCAGCTCACGCTTACCCAGAAGGCGCATACTCGCCTAGGTGACTCCCTTGCAGCGCTACATCGCCGAAGAGATTGCCACGGATCACGTCGACGGCCTGCTGAGCCGCCGCGAGGCGCTACGGCGGCTGGCGCTGCTGGGCGTCGGCACCGCAGCTGCCAGCGCGCTGATCGCCGCCTGCTCCACGGAGAACTCGAAGGAGAAACCGACGACCGCGGCGTCGTCACCGGCGACATCCACGCCGCCGTCCGCAGCGCCGCCGCCCGGCATGGCCACGGCGTTGCCCACCGAGCCCATCACGTTCCCGGGCGCGCACGGGCAGCTGCAGGGCGCTTGGGCGCAGGCTGCCAGCCCGCGCGGCGGCGTGCTGGTCATCCACGAGAACAAGGGCCTCAACGACTGGGTGCGCACCGTCGCAGGCAGACTGGCCGGGATCGGCTACTCCGCGCTGGCCATCGATCTGCTCTCCGAGGAGGGCGGCACCGCCACGTTCACCGATCCGGCGGCCGCGACCGCGGCGTTGGGCACCATCCCGCCCGAGCGTTTCGTCGCCGACCTCCGGTCCGGGCTCGACGAAGTGGCGCGCCGGACACCCGGCCACAAGCTCGCCGTCGTCGGGTTCTGCTTCGGCGGCGGACTGGTGTGGCGACTGCTGGCCGCCGGCGAGTCCCGGCTTGCCGTCGCCGTGCCGTTCTACGGTCCGCTGCCCGACAACCCGGATTTCGCCGGCTCGAAGAACGCGGCAGTTCTCGGCTTGTACGGCGCGCTCGACCAACGGGTCACATCCTCAGAGCCCGCGGCCAAGGCAGCGCTGGATCAGGCGGGCCTGGTCAACGACCTGATCGTCGAGCCCGACGCCGACCACGCGTTCTTCAACGACAGCGGTCCGCGCTACAACCCCGTCGCGGCCGCCGATGCGTGGACCCGGGTGCAGGACTGGTTCACCCGGTATCTGGCCTAATCGTCGAGCCGGACGGTGACGGTCACCCGCCCGCGCGGATCCCGGGTGGCGACGGCGTGGCCGGAACGCTGCGCGCCGCCGAGCAGGATGGTCAGCGGGGCGCCCGCGCCGGTGAAGTTGCGCCACCACTTCTTGCCGTCCGGCATCGCGACGCCGATGAGGATGTCTGAGCCGCGACGGCGGTAGCCGACCGGCAGCACCACACTGCGGCCACTGCGCCGGCCGGTGTAGCGGATCTCGGTCAACCCCAGCCCGACGATGCGGCCCCACCGCGGCGAGGTGATCAGCGCAGTGGCACCGCGATTGACCGCAGCGGACGCCGCGCGGAACACATCCGAAATCTGCACGTCACCAACGCTAGACCACGTGGGGCTGTTCACCGCGTGTTCAGGACGCAGAGGGTCGGGGGTCGCCATCCGCACATCGCCACACGATCGGATACGGCCATGATGAGGGTCGCGCAGGTCGCGAACTTCTACGGCCCCCGGTCCGGCGGCTTGCGTACGGCGGTCGACCGGCTGGGTGCGGAGTACTGTGCAGCCGGCCATGAGGTGTTCCTGATCGTGCCCGGATCGACGGCCACCCACACCACGCTGCCCAGTGGCGTCACCCGAATTGCGGTGCCCGCCAGACAGATTCCGTTCACCGGTGGCTACCGCGCGGTGATGCCGTCGCCGGTGACCATACTGCTTGAGCGGTTGGCGCCTGATGCCATCGAAGTGTCGGACCGGTTCACCCTGCGCTCGCTGGGCCGGTGGGGTGCGCGACAAGGCGTCACCACCGTGATGATCTCGCATGAGCGACTCGATCGCCTGACCGGTCAGATCATGCCAAAACGGCTGGCTCGCCGGATCGCCGACCTGGCGAACCGCCGTACCGCGGCGAACTACGACACGGTGCTGTGCACCACCAGTTTTGCGCGCGAAGAGTTCGACCGCATCGGGGCCACGAATGTGATGACGGTGCCGCTGGGTGTGGACCTGGACATGTTCCATCCGCGCCGGTTCTGCACGCGCACCCGTAACCGTTGGGCCGCACCGGATCAGGTGCTGCTGGTGCACTGTGGTCGACTGTCGGTGGAGAAGCGCGCCGACCGAAGCATCGATGCGCTTGCCGCGCTTCGTGATTCGGGTGTAGATGCCCGGCTGGTCATTGCCGGCGATGGACCGATGCGGGCGCGGCTGCAGCGCCAGGCGGCGCGGCTGCCGGTGGATTTCACCGGTTTCATCGACTCGCGTAACGCCGTTGCCACGCTGCTGGCCTCTGCTGACGTCGCATTGGCGCCGGGTCCGCATGAAACGTTCGGCTTGGCCGCGCTGGAAGCGCTGGCCTGCGGGACACCGGCGGTGGTCTCACGCACCTCCGCATTGTCGGAGATCCTGACCTCCGACAGTGGCGCATGCGCTGACAACGATCCGCATGCTATCGCCGCGGCCGTCGCCGGGGTCATCGACCGCCCCGAGCAGCACCGGCGGTATTGCGCCCGGCGTCGGGCCGAGACGTTCACCTGGCCGCGGTCGGCGGCGGGCATGCTGACGGCGCTCGGCGGTTTGGCCCATGGCCGCGACGGGAACGCCGTCAATTGACAGTGCCGTATCGGCGGCCCGCCCCACTGAAGGAGCCAGCATGGCCTCGAACAATGTCGTGTGGATAGTCATCGCCGTACTCGCCGCGCTGATCGTGATCGGAGCGCTTGTCTGGGTCGGTCGTAAACGCCAGATCAGCCGCAGAGTCGCGCAGGCCGACGAAATCCGCGAGGAGGTCCGCCAAAAGGAGGTCAAGGTGCAGCGGCGCGAAGCTTTGGCGGATGAAACCGCAGCCAAAGCCCGTGCGGCGCAGGCCGAAGCGGAAGCCAAGGCGGCCGAAGCTGCCCGCCTGCAGGAAAACGCCGAGAAGCATCGCACCGAGGCCGCCGCTCACCGAGACGAACTCGACGAACGCGCTCAGCACGCCGACGCACTCGACCCCCGGGTCTCCGACGACAATCGGGCCGAGTCAGTCGCGCGAGGAGATCAGGCCGGGCGCGCCGAGGCTGACCGGTAACTCGGCCCAACCGCGCAGCACCCTGGTGTCGCGGCGGCTGCCCAACCCGGCGAGTTGCGCCTCGGGGAAATGCGTGAAGAAGCGTCGCAGACCCACCTCGCCCTCGGCCCGCGCCAGCGCCGCACCGAGGCAGAAGTGCCGTCCACCCGAAAAGGCAAGGTGTTTACCGGCATTCGGGCGGCTGACGTCGAAGCGGTGCGGGTCCTCGAACACCGCCGGATCGCGGTTGGCCGCGGCGAGGTAGATCGCCACCATCTCGCCCGCCCGTACCGTGGTGCCGGCCACCTCGGTGTCTCGCAGCGCGATCCGCGCCGACAGCTGCACAGGCGACTCCAGGCGCAGGATCTCTTCGACCGCGCCCGGCCACAGCGACGGATCCTCCTGCAGGCGCGCCAGCTGGTCGGGCGAGTTGAGGAGCAACCGAATTCCGTTGCCCAGCAGGTTGACTGTCGTCTCGAACCCGGCAGCGAGCACCAGCCCGGCGATGCCCGCGAGTTCGCTCTCATCGAGATGCTGACCCTCGTCCGAGGCGGTGATCAGCTGGCTCATCAGGTCGTCGCCGGGATGTTCGCGGAGCTGTCGCAGGTGCGCGGCCAGCCACAGATTGAACCCGGCGAGGCCCTGCTGCACCCGCTGGTACTGCGACCAGGTCAACCCGACATCCAGGCTCGGCGCGGCAAGCTCCCCGAACTCCAGGATCCGCGGTCTGTCGGCCTCCGGGACGCCGAGGATGTCGCCGATCACCGACACCGGTAACTGCGCACAGTACCGCTCGACGATGTCGACGACGCCGGGGCCGTCGGACAGCTGGTCGAGCAGTTCCGCCGCGGTGTCCTCCACCCTGTCGCGCAGCGCGGTCACCGCGCGCGAGGTGAACACCGACGAGACCGTCTTGCGGTACCGGGTGTGCTCGGGGGGCTCGACGGCCAGCAGAGACGGCGGCCGCAGCGGATGCAGCAGGTCGTCGCGGGTGCGGCGTTCCACCCAGCGCAGCGGCTTGGGCAGGTTGCCGCCGAGGATGATCACCCGGAAATCGTCGGAGCGCAGTAACTCGTGGGCCACCGCGTGGTCGAGGGTCAGGTAACCCAGTCGGGTGGGCAGCATCGGACCCTGCGGACGCATCTCTTCGAAGAACGAGACCGGGTCGACGCGCACCGCCGGATCGAACGCCATCCTGGCCTGCGGGTCGCCGCGACGGGCCGCCGCACTGGCCGCCGCCCGGATCACGCCGTGCATCACCAACCAGTGCACCCGCTGCTTCATGTCCATCACGCTACGAGTGCCGCCCGGTCCGCGCCACAAACTCAGGCGGGCGTCCAGCTCACCGGCAGCCGTTTGATGCCATGGATGAACGCGGACAGCAGCATCGAGGGCTCTTCGGTGACCGCGATATCAGGGATGCGGCGGTGCAGTTCTTCGAATACGACGGCTATTTCGCGGCGGGCCAGGTTGGCGCCAAGGCAGAAGTGGGCGCCGCCCCCGCCGAAACCGACGTGGTGGTTGGGCGTGCGGGTGACATCGAAGAGGTACGGGTTGGCGAACTTCTCCTCGTCCCGGTTGGCCGAGGCGTACCACATGGTCACCTTGTCGCCCTCGGCCATCTTGACCCCGCTGAGCTCGATGTCGCGGGTGACGGTGCGGCGCATGTAGATCACCGGCGACGCCCAGCGCACCACCTCCTCGACCGCGGTGTCGGTGACGCCGGCAAAGTCATCCCACCAGATCTTGCGCTGCTCCGGATACCGGGTCAGTGCCAGCACCCCGTGGCTGATCGCGTTCCGGGTGGTCTCGTTGCCCGCCACGGCAAGCAGGATGAAGAACGACGCGATCTCGGCCGACGTCAGCCGTTCCCCGTCGACCTCGGCCGCCACCAGCGAGGTGGTCAGGTCCTCACGCGGGTTGATCCGCCGGTCCTCGGCGAGCGCGGTGGCGTAGGCGCCGATGTCGAAGGCCACCTTGAGGAACTCGTCGAAGTCGGTGGTCAGGTCCGGGTCGCCGAAGCCGAGAATGATGTTGGTCCAGTGGAAGATCCGGTCGTGGTCGTCCTCGGGGATTCCCATCATGTCGCAGATGACCTGCAGCGGCAGTGGGCCGGATAGCTCGGTGACCAGTTCGGCGTTGCCGTCCGGATTGTTGGCGATCATCGCCGACACCAGTTGTTGCGCACGGTCGCGCACCGACGCCTCGGTGCGCGCCACGACCTTGGGGGTGAAGGCGCTGCGCACGATGTTGCGCAGCCGGGCGTGCCGGGGGTCGTCCAACGCGATCATCGAGCCGAAGTACTCGGCGACCTCGGGGATCTGATCGCCGATCGTGATGTTGGGATAGGAGCTGAAGATGTCCGGGTGGCGGCTGGCGTAGAAAACATCGTCGAGCTTGGTCAACGCCCAGTGGCCGGGGCCCGCCTCAATACCCTCGAACTCCACCTCGTGGAAGAACGAGATCGGGGCCTCACGGCGCAGTGTCGCGAACGCTCCGTCGCGCAGGGCGTCGTCCATGCCCCAGAACTCGAAGGTGCCCAGATTGATGTCCTCGAGCGCCATTTCGGGCGGCTGCTGACCATTGACACGTGTGGCGATGCCCATGGGAGACGACCTTAGAGTCCACGGCCCACGCTCGTGTTCATTTCCCGATTCAGGCAAGCTTGCTCCCACGATGACGCGCACCTCGACGACATTGCGTTTCGGCCTGCTGCTCACGCTGGCAAACGGCTTCCTGGACGCCTACACCTACCTCGCCCGCGGCGGGGTGTTCGCGAACGTGCAGACCGCCAACGTCATCCTCTTCGCGCTGGAGACGAGTCAGGGAAGAGTCAGCGCGGCGCTGGCGCACGTGTGGCCACTTCTGGCGTTCTTCGCCGGCGTGGGACTGGCCTCGCATCTGAAGTCGGGCCGGGTCGAGCGATACCTGAAGCATCCGCTGCGCTGGACGATGCTGCTGCAAGCCGCGGTGCTGTTCACCATCGGTTTCGTCCCGAGCACGGTGGCGCACAGCTATGTGACGGTACCGATCTCGTTCGTCGCGGCCATGCAGATCGGGTTGTTCCGCAACATCGGCGAATTCGTGTATCTGCCGGTGGCGACCACCGGCAACCTGATGCGTCTGGTCGAAAGCGGTTACACCGGTTTCGTGGACCGCGACGTGACGGCGCGGCGAGCGTTCACCACGTACGCCGCGCTGACGGCGTCCTTCACCGGCGGCGCGGTGGCCGGCGCATACGCCACCCGCGCCTGGACCGTGCATGCGATCTGGATCCCGGCCGCCGTCCTGTTCGTCACGCTGATCCTGTTCGTCATCGACGAACGCAGGGGAGTGGAGCCATGAATCTGCCGCCGCTGCAATGCCGCTCGTGCGCCCGGGAATTCGACGTCGCCGAGCTGGTATGGCGGTGCCCGTGTGGCGGGGTGCTCGACGTCATCGAGACGTGGCGACCCGATGGTGATTCCGTGCTGCCGGTACCGGTCGGCGCGTCGACCACACTCGGTGAGGGCAACACCCCGATGATCCCGTCGAAGACGTCACCTGGGATCCGCTTCAAGCTCGAATTCCTCAATCCCACGCTGTCTTTCAAGGATCGAGGCGCGGTGGTCCTGGCGGCGCTCGCTGAACGGCTCGGAGTCGGGGAGGTCGTGGTCGACAGCAGCGGCAATGCCGGAACCGCGGCTGCGGCGTATTTCGCACGGGCAGGCATCAACTGCCAGGTGTTGGTTCCGGCAGCGACCTCGCCGGAGAAGCTCGCTCAGATCCGGGCGCACGGCGCCGCGCTGACGCTGGTGCCCGGGGACCGCGCCGCGACCGCCGCGGCGGCCGCGCGGATCGCCCAGCGCCCCGGCATCTTCTATGCCAGTCACGTCTACCACCCGTATTTCATGCACGGCGTGAAGACCTACGGATACGAGATCTGGCAGCAGAACGGACGCCGCCTGCCGGCGGCGGTGCTGGTTCCGGTCGGTAACGGGACGCTGCTGCTGGGCTGTCACCTGGCCTTCACCGAGTTGGTCGGCGCCGGGTTGGCCGACCGGATGCCGGCGCTGATCGCGGTCCAGGCGGCCGGGTGCGCACCGCTGGCGGCGGCGTGGGACGGCCGGGACCCGGACCTGGGTTCCACGCTGGCCGAGGGCATTGCGATCACCGCACCGCCCCGCGCCGAGCAGATCCTGGCCGCGGTGCGCGATTCGGGCGGCGCGATCGTCACCGTCGACGACGACGCGATCGTGGCGGGACGTCAGGCGCTGGGCCGCGAGGGCTTGTTCGTCGAGCCGACGGCCGCGGTCTGTTACGCCGCGGCCGCAGGGGCCGCCGCCCGATCAGGGCCGGACTGGCAGCGGATCACCGATCTGTTGGCCGGAGGCGACGTGGTGATTCCGTTGTGCGGCGCGGGTCTCAAGCATCCGGGCGATTGAACTGCACCCCAGCGGGGAAGCATGAAACATGGCAACCTACCGCGTGATCAACCCGCATGGCGACGTCGTCGACACCAAGGACATCGAGAGCGCCGAGGACGCCCACGCGTGGTTCGTCGACTCACGCGCCGACAACTCCGAGCTGGGTTGGCGCATGGAGGTCGAGCACGACGGCGAGTGGAGCTTCTTCGACGACACCGAAGGCAGCTCGAACTGACGCCCAGACCGGCGAAGCCTCAGGCGAGGTCCCATCCCATGTTGCGGGCGAACGTGACCGCATCGTCGGAGATGGTTCCCAGCTTCTTCGACGTCTCGATGTAGCCCTTGACCATGGGCATGAAGTTCATCGGGTTGTAGGCGTCTTCCTCGTAGCTCCACAGCCCGTCACCGGCGTACTTGAGCACCGAGATGTTGGGTTCCTCGTGGATGCTGCCGTCGCCGGGATCGCGCATCCGGTTCTGGAACTCGCAGATCACCCAGCCCTTATCCACATCGATCGAGTGCCAGGTCGACGGGAACCACGGCATCTCGGTACCGGGAAAGGTGTTCATGGTCTTGACTATCCAGCTCCGGATCGCCTCCCGGCCGCGGAATGTGCCGTAGGAGTGCTCCACATAGGTGGCGTCCTCGGTGAACTGGTCGGCGAACCGCGACCAGTCCCAGCTGTCGGCGATGCCGACGACGACCTGCTTGTGTTCCTCGAACGCGGACTCGATCTCTTCCCGTGACCACCGACCCATGCACCGGTTGTATCAAACCGACCGGCACCCGCGGCGAGGATTCAGTCGTTCTCGACGACCTTCTTGATCCGTTCCAGCGTGGTGCGCATGTCTCGCTTGTTGCGCCGAACCCGTAGCTGTCCGCCCAACAACTCGAACAGGCGCACCCCGGGGAAGTCGGCCATCCGGAACGATTCCGTCACGTCGTGGCCGTCACCGTGTGCGTCCAGCCGATAGTGCCAGTTGTTGAGCGCCTTGTCGCCGGCAAGGACGGCGAAACCGAATTCGCGTCCCGGTTCGCAGGCGGTGACGCGGCACGTGGTCCAGTACACCGGGCCGATCTCGTTGCGCCGCACATGCCCGCGGAACTTCGCTCCCAGAGCCGGGCCGGTCGCGCCGTCGAGCCATTCGGACTCGAACACCTCCGGTGAGAACTCACCGGTTCGGGTGGTGTCGGCGATCACATTCCAGATCTTGTCGGCCGGTGCGGCCATGTGCACTGTCACGGAGCCGTTCATGGGACCTGATCCTATGCAGCCGGTGGCCCGGACCGAACGGCTATGCGGCGTAGCGTTGGCGGACATGGGGTTTGGTGTGCGAATTCGGCCGCCGATGGTGATCGTGGACCGCGTTGTGGCGTCCCCGCCCGACGCGGTCTGGGCCGTGCTGACGGACCTGGAGGCCTGGCCGCGGTGGGGGCCGTCGATCAGCCGTGCCGCCCTCGACTCCGGCGGCCGGTATCTCGTGGCGGGCGCGACCGGGACGGTGTGGGCCATCGGTGGTGTCGGTGTCCCGTTCACAGTCACCGACTTCGACGCGGGACGAAGATGGGCGTGGTCGGTCGGGGGCGTGCCGGCCACCGCGCATGGTGCCGAGCGGGCACCGGGCGGCTGCCGGGTCTGGTTCGGGGTGCCGTGGTGGGCCGCGCCCTACACTGCGGTGTGTGCGATTGCGTTGCGCCGCATCGATTCTCTGGCCGCTACGCGGAGGTGACGTGCGGGATCTCCGGCTGCAGGAAGACGTCGTTGAGGGTGACTGTGCGCAGATTGCGCGACCGGATGACGTCGATCAAGGCGGGGAAGACGTGCGTGACCGGCGGATGGTTGAGGTGGCCGATCACGATGTTCTGCTGAATGAAGTACTGATTGGCCATCTTCACGATGAAGTCCTCGGCGACCGGTGTGGAGTCGGCCAGCGAGCCCGCCCACATGGTCGGAACCCGATACCCCAGATCGGCGGCCACCGCATCGACGTCGTCGTTGTGACTGCCGTACGGCGGCCGGAAATATGGTGTGGCATCGGTGCCGAACGTGTTGCGCAGGAACTGGTCGTTGCGCTTGAGCTGGTCGGCGACCTGCTCCTTGGTCAGCGTGGTCAGGTCGGGGTGGGACCAGGTGTGGTTGCCGAGCTGGATCTGGCCGGAATCCACAAGCGGCCGCAGCAGTGCCGCGTTGTCACGCCAGGAGTCATAGACGCCGTTGACGAAGAACGTGAGCCGGATGCCGGTGTCCTTGGCCAACTGGGTGTAGAGCCGGACGACTTCGGAGTTCACGCCGTCGTCGACCGTGAGTGCCAGCAGGTCGCCCTTGCCCGGAATCCTGGCCAGTTCGCCGCCGCCCGGCAACGGGATCCGCGCCGTGGTCGGCGGCGGGGGCAGCAGCGGAGCCGCGCCGATCGGCGGCGGGGGAGCCTTGGCCGCGAGCGGAGGATTGGTCTGCGACATCGCGATCGCGCTGGACGCGCCGACCAGTCCGGCCGAGGCGAACAAGCCGATCACGAATTGACGGCGGGTTACCTCGGGCACGTCACGATCCCACAACCCCAAGTCACATCCGTAACACGCGTCACACCCATAGGCTAAGCTGCGCGACCGCCGAAACCCGGCACATCCGCCGCTGTGTCGCCGTCCGGGCCGGGCTACCGTGGCCAGATGAGCGACGTCAAGATCCGCTTCGGGATCAGCTTCGGCAGCGGAGTCGAAGATCTGCCCCGCGTCGTCGACCGGCTCGAGGCGGCGGGCATCGACTCACTGTGGTTCTCCGAGCTGGTGTACACCCCGGCTGTCGACCCGTTCGCCGGAATGGCGTACACGCTGGGGCGCACCACCCGCCTCAAGGTCGGCACCTCGGTCGCGGTGCTGCCCGGGCGGAACCCCGTGCTGGTCGCCAAACAACTGGTATCGCTTGCCGCCCTCGGCCCCAAGCGGGTGCTGCCGGCGTTCGGTCTGCGCCCGGCCTCGAAGGCGGAGTGGGACCTGTTTCCGGTGCCCGACGGGCGGCGCGCGGCGGTGTTCGACGAGGCACTGGAAGTGTTGCGCGCGTTGCTCACCGGCGACGACGTCACCTTCGACGGCACGTACTTTCAGCTCGCCGGCGTTTCGCTGGGCATCCGTCCGCCGGTTCCGGTCGAGGTCTGGCTCGGCGGTTCGGCACCGGCGGCATTTCGCCGGATCGGGCGGCTGGCCGACGGCTGGCTGGGCAGCTTCCTCACTGCCGACGAGGCGCGGGTGGCCCGGCAGAGCATCGAACGCGCCGCGGCGGAGGCGGGCCGCACGGTCGAACCGGACCACCACGGTCTGAGCCTGGCCGTTGCCGACGGGCATCTGCCCGACGAGATCGCCGCCGCCGTCAGATCCCGACGTCCGGACGTGGATCCGGCCGAATTGGTCGCCGGGGACTGGTCGCAATTGCACCGGCAGCTCGACGGGCTGATCGCCGCGGGGCTGAGCAAGTTCGTCATCCGGCCGGTCGGCGACACCCCTGCCGACGAGTTCATCGAACGTTTCGTCCACGAGCTGTTGCCCCGGCAGAACTGATCCGGCAAAGTCTCGTTGATGTCGAACCACTTCACCGGCCTGAGTCTTGGCCCGCCACTGGGCGATCAGCGACTGGATCTGTGCGATCTCTACGCATTTCAGTCGCCGGCCGATGCGAGCCGCACGGTGCTCATCATGAACGCCAACCCGAACGCCGACGCGCTGCATCCCGATGCCATCTACCGGCTGGCCGTCGACAACAACGGTGACCTGCGCAACGACATCGCGTTCAGCTTCGTGTTCTCGACGCCTGAGGACGGGCGGCAGACCGTCGACGTCTTCCTGGCTGTCGGCGACGACGCGGAATCGCCATATGCGGTGGGGGAGAAAATCTTCGAAGCCGTCGAGGTGTCCTTCGGCGAAAGCGCCAACGTCGTCCAGTCGGACGGATACATGTTCGCCGCCGGTGCGCGCAGCGATGCGTTCTTCTTCGACTTCGACGGCATCAAGAACCTGTTCGACACCACCGGCGGCCGCAACTTCACCGCGCCGCACCTCGGCGGCGAGTCGCCGTGGACCGGGGTGGACTCCAACACGAGCGCCAATGTGTTCTCGATTGCGATCGAGCTGCCGACCGCCGAGCTGGCGCCTGATCCCGACCTTCGGATCTGGGGGCGCTGCAGCCTGAACCGCGACGGCGAACTGCTGCACGTCGACCGCGCCGGGCACCCGTCGGTGAGCAGCTTCTTCAACACCGACGACACCAAAGAGGAGTACAACGCCAGCGAGCCGGTCCATGACCGGGAACGCTGGATCGGGCAGTTCATTCATCTGATGGGGCACACCGGCGGCTACACCGACGATGAGGCCATCGCAGCGATCGACACCGAGGGCACGCTGCCGGACATGCTGACGTTCGACCCGGCGAAACCCGCGAAGTATCCCAACGGGCGGACGTTCAGAGACGACGTCATCGACTACCGGCTGGCGTTCCTGACCAAGGGCGATTGCCCGCCAAGCGGTCTCGCCCCCCACGCCGATACCCTCGACGTCTTCCCGTACCTGGGCAACCCGCACCCGACGAGCTAAGACCCGCAGTACGACCTGG
This sequence comes from Mycolicibacterium aromaticivorans JS19b1 = JCM 16368, assembly GCF_000559085.1. NCBI lineage: Bacteria > Bacillati > Actinomycetota > Actinomycetes > Mycobacteriales > Mycobacteriaceae > Mycobacterium > Mycolicibacterium aromaticivorans. The sequence continues at coordinate 5,223,129 of NZ_JALN02000001.1, forward strand.
TCGCCGAGTCCAGCGCGGTGCGGTAGAGATCGTCGAATTGGCGCTGCCCGGCCACGTCGTTCTTGGCCGTGTCCAGTTCGCCTCGGCATGCCGGCGAGCTCAGGACCGGCCATTGGGCGGCGATCTGCTCGACCATCTGGCGGTTCAGGCCGTCGATGACCGCACGGGAGGACGCCAGGTCGGGGGCGGACGTCGGCGCCCCGGCCGGGTCGAACTTCCAGCCGGCGAACCGGGCGTACTCGACGGCCTCGGTCGCGTTGATCTGGTTGGTGAACACCGTGGTTACGTAATCGGTTGCCACACCTCGGGATTGGGCGTCCTTGGGCACCGAGTCCAGCACCACCTTGACCCGCGCAGGGTCGGTGATCGGGCCGCCGGTCAGCCACTTGTTGGCGGCCACCGCATCCGCGGTCTGCAGGCGTTGCGCCGCGGCATCGACCAGGTTGTACAGCGGCTCGGTCGAATCGCCCCAGGCCGGCGCGGCCGTCGCGACCGCCGTCATCGTCATCATCGCTGCGGCGCCGCGCGCCAGGGCAGTGGTCATGGGCCCATCCTTGACGACTATTGCCGCCGATGCCGGCATTGACGTTAACTGTGTCGGTGGCGGACTGGAGCGGCCAGGACTACAGCCGGGTCAGCGGCCTGCAGCGCTCGGTGGCCGCTGAGAGCCTGGCCGAACTCGTCGTCGACGGCAGCGAGTGGATACTCGACATCGGTTGCGGCGACGGATTCCTCACCGCCGAGATCGCCGCCCGCCTGCCCCACGGCTACATCGTCGGCGTCGACGCCTCGCCGCGGATGGTGGCCACCGCCGTGCATCGTGGCCCGGCGTCACCGGCCGGCCCGGTGTACGTGTGCGCGGACGCACGGCGGCTGCCGTTCAGTCGCAGCTTCGACATGGTCGTCTCGTTCAACGCGCTGCACTGGGTGCCGCAGCTCGGCGAAGCACTCACCGCCGTTGCTGCGGTGCTGCGCCAACACGGTCGGGCACTCATCCAAATGGTCTGTGCGGGAAAACGACCCAGCATCGAGTCAACCGCCATGCAGGTGGCGGCCGCCCCGCGCTGGAGCTCCAGCTTCGCCGGATTCAGCACGCCGTTCATCCATCCCGATCCCGTGGAGCTGAGCGAACTGGCCGACGGCTGCGGGTTGCGGGTGGCCTCGATGGCGGTGCTCGACCGCGAATGGGACTTCGGCACCGTCGAGCAGTTCACGGCCTGGTGCACCGTGGGCTCGACATCCTGGACCGACCGGCTACCCGAATCCGACCGCGCCGCGTTCGTCGACGACCTCGTCGCCGCCTACCAACCGGTGACAGGCCGGGCGGGCCTGTTGCGGTTCATGCAGGTTCGGGCCGAGCTGCACCTCTGAGATCAGCCGACCGGCCCGGAGCCGAGAACAATGGGCGCGCTGCGCGGAGCGCCCTCGCGGTCGATCCAGATCAACGTAATGGTGTCACCGGGGCGATGGGTGTCCATGAAGTTCGAGAGGTCGGTGGCCGTGTTGATCGCGATTCCGTCCGCCGCGGTGATGACGTCACCCGGCGCAAGCCCGGCTCCGCGAGCCGCGGTGTCCGGAAGTACCTGGCGCACCACGGCTCCGGGCGGAGCGCCAGGGCTGGGATCGGCTATTCCGACGCCGATGAACGCGGTGTCCCCGATATGGATACCGGGACCGCCCCCGGAGCGGATCGCCCCGGCGACGCCGATCGCGCGATCGATCGGGATGGCGAAGCCCTCGCCGCCGCGCACGTTGCCCATCCGATAGGTCAGGGTGGCCGCGACGGTCACGCCGACCACCTGGCCGGCGGCGTTGACCAGCGGGCCACCTGAGTCACCGGGCCGGACATCGGCGGCGACTCGGATCAGATCGGTGAGTTCACGTGAGCCACCGCCGGATTCGTCGGAGGCGCGAACCGACGCACCCAGCTGGGTGATGTTGCCCGGGGAAAAGCTCGGCGCACCGCCGGCGCCGCCGGCATTGCCGATCGCGGCGATGGGGTCACCCACCGCCAGCCCCGATGAGGTGCCCACCGCGGCGACCGGCAGATCACCGGCGCCACGCAGGCGCACCAGCGCGATGTCGTTGGCGCGGTCGTAGCCGATGACGTCGACGGGATAGGTGCGACCGTTGGCCAGGCTGGTCGCGGTGATGCCGGTGGCACCCTCGATGACGTGGTTGTTGGTCAGCACCTCGCCGCTGGGATCGAGGACGATGCCGGTGCCCGCGCCGACCGCGCTCTGGTAGTTCAGGGTCGTGTTGATGTCGACCAGACCTGGGGTGACCTGGCCCAGCACGGTGGACTGATCCAGCGGCGCCAGAGGAGCCGGCCCGGCGTATGCCGGAGCGGCGTGGGCCGGCGCGGTGAGCAGGCCGGGCACCAACAGAAGGGCGGCCAGCACGGTCGACAGCCGGCGCCCATGACGAAATGGCTTTGCGTCCATGTCTCAACTTTGCCCGAAAAGCCGCGTATATGACATTCGGATGGCCTTTTGGCCGCTCCCGGCGTTGCTGAGCGCCGTGCTGCTGTTTGGTGGATCACATTTGTGGGCAGTCCGGTTCCAGCATCACGTCCCCCGGCATCGAACGCGAAGGAATCCGATCGTGAGCACTCCAGAACGCTCCGAAAGAACCGACGAACGGCAGCCGGAAGGTGAAAAGCCGGTGCCGGACGAAAACGCGAAGGCAAAAGCTAAAGAAATGATGACGGCTTATGAGGATCGGCCCACCGCAGTGTTGCCAGGATCGGACAACACCGTGACCGGCACCGCGGTCAACGACTGGCTTGACGAGGAAGGACAGCCCATATACGGCAAAAACGAGGACGCGGACAAAACCTCGTAACAGCTGACACCCAGCTCCCTGCCAGTTTGCTCAAGTGGGGAGTTCGAGCGCGGTCGCGTAGGCTACCCGGGATACGTCACGAGGGGAGTGCGACTGGTCTCGCGGGGGTGGACCGGAGTGCAGACGCAAGAACAGGACATCGAGCTTTGAATACACCCGGGAAAACGCCGCATATGGAGCCGCACTTCGACGACGTGCAGCACCACTACGACCTGTCCGATGATTTCTATCGGCTGTTCCTGGACCGGACCCAGACCTACAGCTGTGCCTACTTCGAACGCGACGACATGTCGCTGGAAGAGGCGCAGACCGCGAAGATCGATTTGTCGCTGGGCAAGCTCGGACTCCAGCCCGGCATGACATTGCTCGACATCGGCTGCGGCTGGGGCGCGACGATGATGCGGGCGCTGGAGTCCTACGACGTCAACGTCGTCGGCCTGACCTTGAGCAAAAATCAGGCTCTCCATGTTCAGCAGCTCTTCGACGAGTCCACCAGCCCGCGGTCCAAGCGAGTTCTGCTGGAGGGCTGGGAGCAGTTCGACGAGCCAGTTGACCGCATCGTGTCCATCGGTGCCTTCGAACACTTCGGTTACGACCGCTACGACGCCTTCTTCACGATGGCCTATGACGCGCTGCCCACTGACGGAGTGATGCTGTTGCACTCCATCGTCTTGCCGAGCGATGAAGATTTCGCGGCGCGCGGCATGCCGATCACCATGCGGCACCTGAAGTTCTTCAAATTCATCATGGACGAGATCTTCCCCGGTGGCCGCCTGCCCAAGGTGACCGATGTTCAGGAGCACGCGACCCGCGCCGGATTCATCGTCAACCGCGTCCATCCACTGCGGTTGCACTACGCCCGGACTCTGGAGATCTGGGCCGCGGCACTGGAAAAGAACGAGGAAGAAGCGGTAGCCCTGCAATCCCGCGAGGTGTACGACCGGTATATGAAGTACCTGACCGGCTGCGCTGAGCTGTTCCGCGAGGGTTACACCGACATCTGCCAGTTCACCCTGGCCAAGGGCTGACGGTTCGGCCAGCCCCAGGCTTCACCCCTAGGGTGATAGGGCACCACCGCGACGCATCCCCCGGCGTGCGCCAGCATCACGATGTCGACTGCGACGCTACGGGTCCGATCGGCCCACCGTCGTGGGCCGAAGGCCACACCTCGTAGGGCCATAGGTCCTTTGCTCGGTGTCACTATCGTGATGACATGCCTGCCGCGACCGCCCTTCGCTCTCGGCCCGCAGTGCTACTCATCGGCGCAGCGCTGTTGGTCAGTCTGATACTGGGTTTGAGTTTCGTTGCGCTGCACCACTTTCGGGACCTGCGTGGCGCGGCGGTCGATCCGGTGGCCCAGCCGCTGACCGACGATCAGGCCAGGGCGCAGGTACTCGGGCCTGCGCGCGAGATCTCCGGCGCCGGCAAGCTCGCGAACGTCAGCGCCAGCTATCTGCTCATGTCGTGCACGAATGCCGACGAGCCGCCGTACCAGGGTGCGATCTACCTCAACTTCGATGTGCCGGGGGTCCTGGAGACACCGAAGTACTTCGATGCCATCGCGACCGCCATGCGGACCGCCGGCTGGGCCGAGGCGATGCCGCCGAATCGACACCCCGGTGGGCGGACCTTCACCAGGGACGGGGTGACCGTCATCTACTTCCGCAACGACGACCGCAGCACCCGCGCCACGATGCAGATCTACGGAGAATGCCGGAACACCACCGATCACCGCAGAGATGCCACCGGGTGGGTGGACATCACCGCGTCGGTACGTCGCTGACCTGGGCGGATCCCAGTCGTCGTCCGCGGCGCCCGGGTGGCCGTGATAGGGACTTTGGTCCCTGAATCCGAGGCCTTCAACCCGTACCTGGTACGCCGGGTCACACATAGAATCTGTTCATGACCTACGTGATCAGCAGTGCGTGTGTCGACGTCAAGCACAAGGCCTGCATGCAGGAATGCCCGGTCGACTGCATTTACGAGGGTGACCGGACCATGTACATCAATCCCGTCGAATGCGTCGAATGCGGCGCTTGCCGGATCCTGTGCGAGGTCGACGCGATCTACTTCGAATCGGACCTGCCCGTCGAGGAGAAGAAGTTCCTCGCCGACAACGCAGCCTTCTTCACCGAGGTCCTGCCGGGCCGCGACGCCCCGATCGGCAATCCCGGCGGGGCCTGCGAACTCGGCCCGGTCGGGGTGGACACCCCGCTTGTCGCCGCGCTGCCGCTACACCAGTCCTGACCGGCGCCGCACTCCTCGTCGACGTGTTCGACTCCACCGTTATCGCATCGTCGCCGTAGCGGGACCAAAAAGCGCTCATTCGCCGGTATGGGCCGGGCGCGGGTAGGCTCCACGGAGATCGAAGACGACCACGCTGTCCCGGTTCGCTTCCGGCGCTTCCAGCGGAGTACGCCCATCAGGCCATCGGTGCCTCTGCGCGTGCCGTGGGAGGCCAGCGAAGTCTGCACCGGAGAGGAGTGCTTGAAGTTGGAGACCGTCCTGGGACTGTCGATGACCCCGACCACCGTCGGCCTCGTCCTGGTCGAAGGCGACGGAGCCGAAGGCGCAACGAAGGGCCATGACGCCTTCGAGGTGCGCCGCGGCGGGTTCAGCCCCGTGACCACCTCGGAGTTCGTCGCCGAAGCGCTGTCGCGCACACAGGCCATCGCGGGCGGTCAGCGCCTGCAGTCCATCGGTGTGACGTGGAGCGACGACGCCTCCGTCGAGGCCTCGCTGTTGCTCGACTCGCTGGCCGACTGCGGCTTCGCGAACGTGATCCCGATCCGGCTGCCCGAGGCCACCGAGGCGTTCGCGCGGGGAATCGGACAGGTCATCGGATCCGACGTCACGGCCGTCTGCGTCGTCGAGCCGGAGGCCATCGTCGCGTTGATCGTCGATGCGCACGAGGGCACGGTGCAGACCGCGGTCAGTTACGCCCTGGAAACCGACGAGGACCTGATCGACTGGCTGTCTGAGCTCCTGGGCGCCAGCGAATGGCAGCCCGACGGCCTGGTCCTGTTGGGCTCGGGCGACGGGTTGGAGCCGATCGCGCGCAGTCTCGAGCAGATGCTCGGCATCCCGGTCTTCGCCCCCGCCGAGGCCGAATTGGCGCTGGCCCGTGGCGCGGCCCTGGCCTCAGTGAACGGCATCGGTGTGCTCGACGATCACCTCTTCGACATCCCGGTGCCGCCGCCGGCCCGCCGCCGCGAATCGGTGGCGTTGCGTGGCGCAACGGCCCTGCTGGCCGGTGGTGTGGTGGCGTTCGTGGTATCCGCGTCGGTGGCTGTCGGCCTCGAACTGCTGCCCGACCACGGGGCGCGCCCCGTGCACCGCGACGTGGTCAACACGGCGGAGACGCCCTCGCTGCGTCCGGTCACCGCGCCGGAAGCCCCCGCGCCTGAGGCGCTCGCGGGTGCCGACGACGGGTCACCCCCGGCTCAGGCGCCGCAACCCGCCAGCGAGCCTGTCTTCGACAACGCCCCGGTGGTCGCGATGACGATGAACGTGCCCGCACCGCCGCCCGAGGCGCCGCCCGCCGCGGTGGACGCCAATCCAGAGGCACTCCCGCCGGTCGAACCCGCGGCGGCCCCGCCGGTCGTGGCCACGGTGCCACCGGTGAACCAGCCGAAGCAGACGTTGCGGCAGCGCATCTGGGAGCGCGTCCACGGGGGATAGTCGCCCGGCTTTCGCTGACGTGTGACCATTGCTCGCGTTGTGTCGCCCACGGGGCGCAGTTACGGCATGTCACCACATGTTTGGCAGGCGCCGCCGAGCGGAACATCTACACTTTCACTTTGCTGTTCGCCCACGTGAGGACTCCGAGCCATGGCCAAAGCAGTTCGACGCGCAATCGCCGTCGCAGGGATCGCGATGCTTTCACTGGCGGCTTCGGTGCAAACCAGCACAGCTGCCGTCGCGCCCTCCGTCGACGGCGCGACAGTCGCGTCCGTTCAGCCCACCAACGGGCAGGTCGTCGGAGTGGCAATGCCGATCACCGTGACGTTCACCAAGCCGATCACCGACCGGTGGGCGGCCCAGCAGACGATCAGCGTGACCACACCGGCCTCGGTGGCCGGCCGGTTCGACTGGCTCGACGACAAGACCGTGCAGTTCGTGCCCGACCAGTACTGGCCTGCGCATTCCGAGATCACCATGATGGCCGGCGGGATTCCGCGGACGTTCGGCACCGGGGCGGTGGTACTCGGAGTCGCCGACATCTCGGCGCATACTTTCACCGTCAGCATCGACGGCCAGGTGGCACGTCAGATGCCGGCCTCGATGGGCAAGCCCAAGCACCCGACCCCGGTGGGCAGCTTCAACGTTCTGGAGAAGCAGTCCTCGGTCGTGATGGATTCGCGCACCATCGGCATTCCGCTGAGTGACCCGGAGGGCTACAAGCTCACCGTGAACGACGCCGTCCGCGTCACCTGGGGCGGGGTGTACGTGCACTCCGCGCCGTGGTCGGTCGGTTCGCAGGGCTACGCGAATGTCAGCCACGGCTGCATCAACCTGAGCCCGGACAACGCCTCGTGGTATTTCAACCAGGTCCACATCGGGGACCCGGTCGTCATCAACGCGTAACTGCGGCAGGGCCTCCCGCGTCGATCGCATGCAGGTCCCTGGCTGTCGGCGAGGTCGGTACCGAGGTCGCATCGGGATAGGTGCGCAGCACCCGGTCGGCGGTGCCCGGTGTGGTCACCCCGAACCAGTAGTGCTCGTTCTTGAAGTGATGCAATCGGTGATCGCGCCAGATCACGCGGTAGGCAGCGGTTTTCGGCTTGTAATCGGTGTGCACCAGGTAGTGGCACCATTCGTAGAGCAGCCCGCAGGTCAGCGTCACCACAAGGAATGTCAGCCCCATCCCGGTGCGGGGGAACAGCCACAGCGCGATCACCATCGCGGAGGCCACCGCACCGATGGCCGACGGCAGCGGGATGAACACCAGGGCCACGTCGCGCGGGGCGATGTGATGCTCGCGGTGCTTGCGGGCGAGCAGCGGGTCGAGGGTGAACCGGCCGATGCGGCGTGGCCGCCAGTGCAGGACGAAGACGTGAATTGTCCACTCCAGGAAGGGGAATGCCGCAGCGATCGCCAACGGTACCAGCGCGTCGCCGAGCCGCCAGCCGCCGACCGCGACGCGGGCGATCACGGCGGCGGTCAGCGCCACGAGGAACAGCCACGGGGTGGGATGCCGCCAGAATTCGCGGCCCGCGTCGGCCAGCGTGAGACCGCGGCGACCGCTGGTCGATGCACTCACTGTTGTTCCTCCAGTGCGGTCAGGGCCATCACCAGAGCGGCGGTGGCCGGTTCCAGCAGTTCGCGGGCGGCTGTGACCGCCTCGTCCGATTTGCCCGCACCGATGGCGCGGGCTACGGCGCGGTAGGCCTGGGTCTGCCCGACCTCGGCGGCCATCAGGGTGGCCAGCGCGGGCAGTGCCGGCTCGTAGGCAGCCCGTAATGTGTTGAACATCAACCGAAATGCGATGGAGTCGGCGCCGTCGACGATGTGATCCCAGAACGCCAGCGCATGCCGCTGTTGCTCGAGCGGGTCGTCGGCGGATTCGAGCGCGACGATCGATTGTTCGAGCAGATCGGCCAGCCCGTCCGGGTGGCGCAGGGCGGCCAGTTCGGCCACCTTGGGCCCGTTGTGCAGGCGCGCGTCGAGGATGCTGCGGGCCACCGATACGTCGAGTTGCCCACTGCGCACCAGCAATTGGGGGAGCAGGTCCAGACCGGCATGTCTGCGGAAGTCCCGGACCGTGGTCGCGTCGCCTTGCCGGACCTCGACGAGGCCCGCGGCGGCGACCCGCTTGAGCGCCTCGCGCACAGCGGGCCGTGAGACTCCGAGTACCTCGGCCAGCCGGCGCTCGCTGGGAAGCGGTTCGCCCGGTTGCATCTCGCCGCTGAGGACGTCGGCGAGGATCTGCTCGAAGACATCCTCGGGTACGGAACGCCGGCTCACCGGCTGCAGTGCCATGCCGCCAGCATGCCCGGCTCCCCACCAGAGGTCAAGTGGTCAGACCAGTGGCGGGCTACTTGGGGTGGCGCGCCGTAAACGTCAGCTTGACCTCGTCGGCCACCTTGAGCGTCCCCATGAACAGCGAGTACGGCTTGATCCCGAACTGGGTCTGGACCACCGGCAGCTCGGTGGACATCACCCACATCCCGTCGCGCTCCTCGACGGCCAGATCGACCGATTGTGGGTGCGTCGTGCCGTGAATCGCAACGGGGCCGTCCAGGTGATAGCCGCCCGGCTTCGCGCTGATGTTCTCGGCGTCGAAGGTGATCTGCGGAAATTTCTTGGCGTCCAGAGACTTCAGCGCGTTTGAGCGAACGACACCCTTCTCCGGTCCGGTCAGCGGTGTCACGCCGCCCTCACCCCTGACGACCTGCAACGAGTCGACGTCGACCACCAGTCGGGCCGCGACCGGGGCGTCCCCGCGCCACTGGACCTGCGCCTGCCAGGACGCAAAGGTGATGGTCAGGCGGTGCCCCATCTTGGCGGCAGGCCCCCCGACTCCGGTGAATATCTGCAGTTCACCCTCGGCGGCGGTCAGTGTCCAGGAGGTATCGGTCACGCCTCGACTGTATCGGCTTGTGCCACAAGCTACTTGCTTGCGCCGGCCCCGGTGTAGTCGACCTGCCAGTGCTTGATGCCGTTGAGCCAGCCGGACCGCAGCCGCTCCGGCTTCGACAGCGGAGTCAGATCCGGCATGTGGTCGGCTATCGCGTTGAACATCAGATCGATCGTCATCCTGGCGAGGTTGGCCCCGAGGCAGTAGTGCGCGCCGGTACCGCCGAAGCCGACATGCGGATTGGGGTCGCGAAGGATGTTGAACGTGAACGGATCGTCGAACACCTCTTCGTCGAAATTGGCCGAGCGGTAGGACATCACCACCCGCTGGCCCTTCTTGATCTGCACACCCGAGAGTTCGACGTCGTCCAGAGCCGTCCGCTGGAACGACGTGACCGGGGTTGCCCACCGGACGATCTCGTCGACCGCGGTCACCGGGCGCTGGGCTTTGTAGAGCTCCCACTGGTCGGGGAAATCGGCGAAGGCTGTCATGCCGTGGGTGATCGAGTTGCGCGTCGTCTCGTTGCCCGCCACCGCCAGCAGAATCACGAAGAAGCCGAACTCGTCGTCGGACAGCTTGTGTCCGTCGACGTCGGCCTGGACCAGTTTGGTCACCAGATCGTCGCCGGGATTCGCCGTCCGGTCGGCTGCCATCTGCATCCCGTACATGATCAGCTCACCGGCGGCGCCCTGCGGGTCGTTGCGGTGGAACTCGGGATCCGCTTCGCCGACCATCTGGTTGGACCAGTCGAAGAGCTTCTTGCGTTCGTCCTGCGGTACGCCCATGAGGTCGGCGATGGCCTGCAGTGGCAGCTCGCAGGAGACCTGTTCGACGAAGTCGCCCGAACCCTGCGCGGCAGCCGCTTTGGCGATCGCCTGGGCGCGTTCGTGCAGGTTCGCACGCAACGTCTCGACGGCCCGCGGTGTGAATGCCCGGGAGACGATCTGGCGCAGATGGGTATGCCGCGGCGCGTCCATGTTCAGCAGGATGAACTGGCCGGTGTCCTTGTGTGACACGGCGGCGTCGTCCGGATAACGCGGCAGTGCGGTGTTCTCCAGGCTTGAGAACACGTCGCTGCGCCGAGAGATCTCCTTGACGTCCTTGTGCTTGCTGACGACCCAGTAGCCGTCGTCGTCGAAACCGCCGACGCCTCGCGGCTGTTCGTTCCACCAGATCGGTGCGACGCGGCGTAGCTCGGCGAGTTCTTCGACCGGTAACCGCTCGTTGTTCAGGTCGGGGTCGGTGAAGTCGAAGCCGGGGGGCAGGTTCGGACTGGGCATAAAAAGCGCACCTCCATACGACGTGATCTAGTGCCCGGTGATCCATGCCTACACCACGCACGGAGGCCTCGGGTGCGGGTTGAGGAAACTCGCAACTAGAACGTGTTCTATCACGGGCATTACATCGGTCTCAGCGCCTCGGCGGTGGTCTCGTCGGCAGGCAGGAAGGCCTCGAGGCTCAGCTCCGCGGCGGTCAGGTCGAGCGCCGTTCCGAATGTCGTCACCATCGAGAGGAACGTCAGCGGCAGCCCGTCGAGGCGGTCGACCTCCAGCGGGACCGCGACGCCGCCGAGATCGGTCGACACGTCTTCGCCGCCCGGGTAGGACTCGAGCTCTGCCAGCAGGCCGGAGCGGCGTCCGGGGCCTGCCTCTCGGCGCAATCGGCTCAGCACGTGATGCCGCCACTGCGCCAGATTGCGGATGCGCGGCGCCAGGCCGTCGGGATGCAACGTGATCCGCAGGGCGTTCGGGGTTTCCAGGAGATGCCGAGCGACCCCCTCCAGCAGCACGGCGGTTCCCGAATTGATCTGCAGCACATCCCAATTGCGGTTCACCGCCAGACAGGGATACGGGTCGTAGGTGGCGAGCACCCGGTCGACCCCGGCCCGGACGGCCGCCATCGCAGGGTCGTCGAAGCTCCGCTCGGCATACGCCGGCGCCAGCCCGGCGGCCAGCAGCAGGTGATTCTGCTCGCGGGCCGGGACGGCCAGGGCGTCCGCCAGCCTGAGCACCATGGCGCGGCTCGGTGTGGAGCGTCCACTCTCGACGAAGCTGACGTGACGGGCCGAGACGTCGGCTTCCAGCGCCAGGTCGAGTTGACTGAGCCGGCGTTGGCGCCGCCAGTCGCGCAACAGGTCCCCGAATGCGGTGCTGCCCATTCCGCCAGCATCTCCCAGGCGGCGGGGCCACGCCATTACCCCGCAGGTAATTGCGCTGCCTACCTCGGCGCGGGAGCGTGGAGAGCATGACACGGCACAGTGATCCACATCCGGTTCCGCGCTGGCTCGGTTTCGTGCTGAGGTCCGATCGCACCGGCTCGGCATGGTTCGTCGGCGCCGGCTTCTTCTTCGCCCCACTGCTGACCCTGGCGTCACCATGGCCCGCGGTGACCGTCGCGATCTGGACGGTGGTCGGTCTGTTCGGGCTCTGGCTCGGACTGCTCGGCGTGGCGATGGCCACCGGTCTGGCGATGATGCTGCGCGCGAATGCCGAGATACCCGAGGACTATTGGCGCTCGATCGTCAACTATTGATCGAGGATGACGGCATTCTCCGGACACGCCTCGGCGGCCTCGCGGGCCCTGTCTTCGAGCCCCGCGGGCACCTCGTCGACGATCGCCTCTGCATAGCCGTCGTCGGTCATCGCGAACACGTCCGGACAGACGGTGGTGCACACGCCGTGGCCTCGGCAACGTCCGTCGTCGATGTGGGCTTTCATGCGAGATCAAACTCCAGATGCAGTTCGGTGAGCCCACGCAGGATGTAGGTGGGCACGTAGGTGTACCGCCGCGCACCGGCGGGTCCGTGGTGTTCTTCGCTGATGCGGATGTCGGTGGTGCGATCGAGCAGGCGCATCAGCGCCACCCGCGCCTCGGCCCGGGCCAGTGGGGCACCCGGGCAGGTGTGGATGCCTCGCCCGAACGCGATGTGCTGCCGGGCATTTGAGCGGGACGGGTCGAAGGTGTTCGGATCGGTGAAGCGGCGCGGGTCGCGATTGGCGGCGGCCTGGACCACCATCAGTGTGGAGCCCGACGGGACGTCCACCCCACCGAGGGTGACCGGTTCCTTGGAGAGCCGGAAGTCACCCTTGACCGGGCTCTCGTAGCGCAGCGCTTCTTCGATGAAGTTGCTGATCGTAGAACGGTCCGCCCGCAGCTGCGCCTGGAATTCCGGGTTGTCGCCCAGAATTTGCAGCGCGGCGCTGAGCAGCCGGACGGTGGTTTCCTGGCCTGCCGAGTACAGGTTGGCCGCCACCCGGGCGACGTCGCCCGGATCGGGCACCGAGCCGTCCGGGAACGTCGCCGCCGCCATCTCGGACAGCACGTCGCCGCGAGGGTTGGCTCGCCGGTCTTCGATATAGGCGCTGAACTTGTCGTATAGATACTCCAGCGGGGACTTGGCCAGGCTTTCGCCCTTGACGCTGCCGATGCCGCCGCCGTGGTGCGCGCCGCTGGCCATCTCCCTGACGAACTCGTCGCGGTCGGCGTCGGGGACGCCCAGCAGGTCGGCGATGATCATCAGCGTGAACGGCTGGGCGAAGCCGGCAATCAGCTCGCCGCCGCTGCCGACGAGGTAGTCGTCGAGCGCGCGGTCGACCATCGCTCCCATCGCCTCTTCGTTCTCCTTGAGACGCTTGGGTGTGATCAGCCGCATCAGCAGGGCGCGGTGATCGGTGTGCACAGGCGGATCGAGCGCCGGCAACTGGTCGTAGAAGGGCAGTTCGTCGCGGTGCCGGGCGATGAGTTCCGGGACGTCGTCGCGCCCCTCGACGGGAACCGGGAAGCCGGGGAAGGGGCCGGTCACCGCGATGCAGGACGAGAAACGGTCGGCGTCGCCGGCGACTTCGGTGGCTTCTTCCCATCCGGTGACCATCCACACGCCGTGGTGCGGTTCCCTCGAGACCGGGCAACGTGCTTGCAGCGCCTCCAGATACGGATATGGATCAGCGACCAGACCGCGATCCGTGAAGAAGTTGACGGCGTCTACGTCGGTCACTGAGGAATCCCTTCATGTCACGGTATGGCCTATACGATCGGCAAGGAGAATGCTAGCCGATCGTATGGTAGTTTACTAGCCGATCGTAAAGTTGGATTGCGAAGGGAGTCGACGATGAGCGCAGTCGCCGCAGCCACCCCCGACTCCACCGCCGCCCCCGATACCCGGCAGCGGCTGATCGACGCGGCCATCGCGCTGTTCATTCGGCACAGCTTCGCCGGAACCTCGCTGCAGATGATCGCCGACGAGCTCGGCTTCACCAAAGCCGCCATCTACCACCACTTTCGGACCCGCGAGCAGTTGTTGACCGCGATCCTCGAGCCGATCATCGACAAGCTGTCCGCGGTGGTCGATGATGCGGAGAAGCAACGCGGCGTGCAGGCCCGGGCCGAACGCATGCTCAACGGCTACGCCCGCCTGGCCGTGCAGAACCCGATGCTGGTCTCGGTGCTGGCGTCCGACCCGAGCGTGCACACCGTCCTGAAAGCCAACCGCGATTGGACGCAGATGATCTCGCGCCAGATGGCGCTGCTCGCCGATGTCCACCCCGGCCCGGGCGGGTATCTGCGGGCGCAGTTCGTCTTCGCCGGAATCGCCGGATCGGCCGATCCGAAACGTGCAGCCGACGACGAGTGGTTGCACGCCCAGCTCGTCGACGCGGGCCGGCGGGCACTCGGCCTGCGTGCACCGCGCCGAACGTCCTGATTTTCCAGCATCTTTCGTTCATCAGGCGGTCAGCCCGCCGGAAAGGGGAAACCTATGTCCACCTCGAAGACGGCGTTGGTGACGGGTGGTGGTTCGGGAATCGGTGCGGCAGTGGCGGAGCGCTTGCGCGCCGACGGCCACACTGTGGCGATCATCGACCTCAATCCCGCTGAGCCCGAACACTCGTACGTCGCCGATGTCACCGACCGCGCGCAGATCGATGCTGCGCTCGCCGAGATCCACTCCACCCTCGGGCCGGTCACGATCCTGGTGAATGCTGCCGGCAAGGACAGCTTCCGGCGCTTCCTCGATCTGTCCTTCGAGCAGTGGCAGAACATCATCGACATCAACCTGCACGGTGTCTTCCACACCATCCAGGCCGTCCTGCCGGACATGATCGAAGCCGGCTGGGGTCGCATCGTCAATATCTCCTCGTCGAGCACCCACTCCGGCGTGCCCTACATGTCGGCCTACGTCGCGGCGAAGTCCGGCGTCAACGGTCTGACGAAAAGCCTTGCGCTGGAATATGGTCCGGCCGGTATCACGGTCAACGCGGTGCCGCCCGGGTTCATCGACACCCCGATGCTGCGTAAGGCCGAAGCCCGCGGCAACATGGGTGACATCCAGGCCACCATCAATGCCACACCGGTGCGCCGGATGGGCAAACCGGAGGACATCGCCGCGGCATGCGCGTTTTTGATCTCCGAAGAGGCCGGCTACATCACCGGCCAGATCCTCGGCGTGAACGGCGGCCGCAACACCTGAGCGTCAGCCGGCGGGCTTCGTCGTCGTCGGGGTCGCCGATGTCGTCACCGTGACGGTTGTCGTGCTGACCGTCGTCGTCGCGCTCGCCGAACTGCTCGCGGTGCCAGAGGTGCTGGCCGGCGAGAAGCTGGCCGCCTTGAACTCGATCCACGAGTCCTTGTAGATGACGTCGTCTCCCGAGGACACCAGGATCTGGGTGGGCGAGACGGCGTACGTGACACCGTCGTTCACCGCGACCAGCGTTCCGTCGGAGCTGCGCGTGATCGGCAGGTGCAGGGGAGCGTTGTCCGACAGGCGAACGCCGCGGTACTCCAGTCCGCCGTCGGCGTTCACGCAGATCACCACCAGCGATTTCGACGTGCGCCCGTAGGCCATCAGAGTCTGCTTCTCGTCGCACCGTGCGCCGGTGTCGACGTAGCCCCGTGAATCGGCCGTGAACGACACCGGCGCGCTCGAGGTTGTCGCGGCCGATGGTGCGGTCGTCGGTGTCGTGCTGGCCGTCGTCGACAGCGTCGTCGGTGCGGCCTGGGCGACGGGCAGCGTGTCAGACGAGCCGGAGGTCGCGGTCACCGCGATCGCCAGTCCGACCGCCGTCAGTGCTCCGCCGACTCCCAGCCAGGGCAACCAGCGCGACGGCGGGGTGGTGTGAGGTTCGTGAGCTGACATGGCCTAAGCGAACCACCTCAGAGGGCGTTTTCTGTGCTGTGCAGCGGCGTTTCTCCGGACCAATCGCAGGAGATGCCCGTCACGCCGCTCAGCTCGCTGGTTCAGCCGGTTGGGCCGGCGTCGACTCGTGGGTCAGCACCGCCCACAACAAGCCGGCGGCCTGGCGGGCCTGGTCGGTGGGCACGATCGGCGAACCGGCCGCGGGCTGCTCGGCCGGTGCACCGCTGATGTGTTCCACCAAGGCCACCGCCAGTGAGCGGAGCTTCACATTCGATTCATGGCTGGCTCGGCGCAGAGTGGCCCACGCGGTGTCGGCGTCACACATCAGCCGCCCCATGATCGCGCCTTTGGCCTGCTCGATGGCTCCGCGCGACTGCAGCACCGCGAGCATGTCGGCGGTGGCGGTCGCATCCTCGGCGCCGGCCGACACCATGGCCGCGGACACCAGCTGCTCATAGCCGATCAGAGTGGTCACTGTCGTGGCGGTCGACGGCCGGTCCAGCGCGCAGGACAACACGACCGTGCTGTCGGCTTTCCACACCCCGGGCACCGACACCGCTCCACGAACCTCACGCCAGGCCGCGCTGTGTTCGGGCACCCGGCCGTCCATGGCCTGCAGGCTCAGCTCGGGCCAGCGCTCGTCGGCCCACAAATCCAGGCTCAGCACCGGCATCTGGTGGACGAAAGCGTCGATCACCGGGCCGCCGAGCCCGGCCAGCTGCGCCTCGACGATCTCGCCGCCGTAGCCGCGCGCGGCCAGTACGGTGACCTCGTCCTCGTCGAGGCGCCGATCATGCACGGTGATGGCCAAGCCGACCGCATGAGGCAGGTCGAGATGAACGCGTTCGAGAATCCGGTCGAACAATTCCTGCTGGGACAGGTCGCGCCGGTGGAACTCGGGGACGGGCATGGTGTGCGACTCACTCCTTGGTGATGACGGTGGCCACCCGGTCGAGGCCGGAGATGCCGAGCAAGGTCTTGATCGGGCCTTCGGCCGCGATGATCATCGTGAGCTCGGCGGTGGCGGCCACGGCGAACAGCGCACGCACCGCCGCGCTGTCGCAGTAGGTGACGTCGGACAGGTCGACGGTCAATGCGGCAGATCCGGTGGCGGCCTTGGCCACCACGTCCTGGAACTGCCCGACATTGGCGAGGTCGATCTCACCGGCGGCAACCACCTGTGGCGACTCCAGATCGGAACCCACCGCGACCCGGAACTGGGCCTCTGCCATCAGCGCAACTCCTCGAGCGTTTCGACGCCTGCTCCGACGCACAAACCGTAACTGCCGTTACCCCGCGATTGTTGCTGATGGGTCGAACACCTGTCGCCGGAAACCGCAAGCCGCCACCGGTCGACACCCGCACAGGATCGGACCGTCAGCACGATTTCAGGCCCGAAAAGGACATCTCGACCGGTAGCAGCAACGCATTTGGCGCCGCGCGCTCCACCCACTGGTTTCTCCCGTCGTCATCTTCACCCCCGACGACGTAATCGCCGGGCAGCTTAGCAAGCTTCGGTGCGGGCTGAGCAGTCGGCGAGAGCAAAGGCTGCTGTCGGTGAGCTCCGACCGGGACTCACGCGCCTTTCCGAGTTCACCGCAGACACACCCGCAACAGCAGTTAGGCTCACCCGAGAGGGTTGCCGGGGGCACGGGGCCCAGTGCAAGAGACCTAGAGGGTGGATAGATGCTCCGCGAATTCGTCATCGCAGCAGCCGTCGCTGCAGCGGCGCTGGCCGTGGCACCGAGTGCCGCCGCCGATGAACCCCACGGGCCGTTCCCAGGCGATCCGCCGGGCATGAACTACGAGGCCTACCTGAGCGCACCGTGCTATCAGTGGGACCGGTTCGCGTTCGGCCGCGGCCCCGGTGGCGAGCCGCTGCTCTGCCGCTGGATCCCCGGCCAGTCGCCGATCGGCATGGACCGGCCGCCGGAGGGTGTGGGTTTCTGGGTGCTCTCACCCAAGATCTACGGTGTGCAAGCCGTCGGCTCGCCGTGCCCGGGCTCGCAGGCTGCGGCGCAGTCTCCTGACGGGCTGCCCATGCTCTGCCTGGGAGCTCAGGGCTGGCAGCCCGGATCGATGCATTCCGGCGACTGGGGCAACGGGAACGACTTCTACCCGGCCAGCTAGCCGGCGCCAACGCAATCAGGGCGAGAAATCACCAAGATTCTCGCCCTGAATGCGTTGTGAATGCGGTCAGACGGACGCCGCTTCATTCAGCTCGTCGAGGCGGGTGGTGGCCTCCAGGTACTCCTGCACCCAGCGCTCGATCACCGTGGCGGTCTTCTCGACCTTGGTGAACTGACCGACGACCTGTCCGATCGGGTTGAACGCGACGTTGACGCTCTCATTGGGGTACTTGTGCGTTGCGGCCACGGCCATGCCGGAAACCATGTACTGCAACGGCATTCCGAGTGGCTTGGGGTTGCCTTCTTTCTCCCACGCCTCGGTCCAGTCGTTGCGCAGCATGCGGGCGGGCTTGCCGGTGAACGAGCGGCTGCGCACGGTGTCGCGGCTCTCGGCCTTGGCATATGCGGCGTGCTGCACGTCGGTGTGCTCGGACTCCTCGACCATCACCCACTGCGAACCGGTCCACGCGCCCTGGGCGCCCAGCGCCAGCGCCGCGGCGATCTGCTGGCCGCTGCCGATACCGCCGGCGGCCAGCACCGGCACCGGTGCCACCGCCTTGACGACCTGCGGCCACAGCACGATCGAGCCGATCTCACCGCAGTGCCCGCCGGCCTCGCCGCCCTGGGCGATGATGATGTCCACGCCGGCTTCGGCGTGCTTCTTCGCCTGCGACGGCGACCCACACAGCGCGGCGACCTTGCGGCCCTCGGCGTGGATGTGCTTGATCATCTCGGCCGGCGGAGTGCCCAGCGCATTGGCGATCAGTGTGCACTTGGGATGCTTGAGTGCCACCTCGACCTGCGGCGTCGCGGTCGCCTCGGTCCACCCCAGCAGCCCCATGGCGTCGTCGTCGCTGTTCTCGACGGGCACACCGTGGTCGGCGAGAACCTTCTTGGCGAAGTCGATGTGCTCTTGCGGCACAAGGTCGTTCAGCGTCTTCTTCAGAACCTCGGGGGACAGGTCCGTCGAGTCCATGCCTTCGTACTTGTTGGGTATCACGATGTCGACGCCGTAGTGATGGTCGCCGATGTTCTCGTCGATCCACTTGAGCTCGATCTCGAGCTGTTCGGGGGAGAACCCGACGGCGCCGAGCACGCCGAAGCCGCCGGCCTTGCTGACGGCCACGACCACGTCGCGGCAGTGGGTGAACGCGAAGATCGGATATTCGATATCGAGGTCGTCGCAGAGGGGAGTGCGCATGGACCGGCTCCTTCAAGCGTGGGGCGTAGGCAGACTGAAACGTGTTCTAGTTTAGTACGCGCCGGACGTGCGAGTTGCAGGTATCCGCCATCGCTGCGCGAACGAATGCCTATCGGCGCAATCACCCCAGCGAGAGCCGGTCAAGTCGGCTCGTGGCGGAGTACCGTTGGCGGTGTCGGCTTACAGTCGGCGAGAGGGTGCAGCCATGGTTGTCTCATCACTTCGAATGCGGCGCGTCGCACTGCTCGGCATTGCCACCGCTCTGACGGCGGCGCTCGCGCCCGTGGGCGTTGCCTCCGCGAACTCAGGTTCCGATTGCACCAACGGCGTCGTGCCGCTCAACCCGTATGTGGTGAACTGCGGTCTGCCTGCCCGGGGCAATCACACCATCGGCGCGGCGCCCGACGCCGGCGCGATCATTGCCTGCCGGCACAGCCCGATCTGCTTGTCGTACTACGTGAATTACCCAGGCACGCTGATCGTTCCGGGCTACCGGCCCTAGGTCTTGGTACCTCGTCGGCTAGCTCGTCGAGCCGACTCCTCGTCGGCTAGCTCGTCGAGCCGACTCCTCGTCGGCTAGCTCGTCGAGCCGACTCCTCGTCGGCTAGCTCGTCGAGCCGACTCCTCGTCGGCTGCCGACCAGCAGCGAGCCGCCCGCCACCAGCAGGCCGACCACGGCCAGCGGAATCGACCAACTCCGCCGCGAGGACACCGCGGACTGACACTGGGCGACGAAGTCGGTGTGCGGGACAAGCTGGTTCAGAATCGGCACATTGGCGACGACGTTCTTGTCATTGGCCGCGCGCGCCGACGACAGGTCGGCCGAGATGGCGTTTCCGCAGCCGATGCTGCCGCCATTGCCGTCCGGGGTCGACACCGGCACCAGCATCGCGATGACACCGGCGACCAGCAGCACCGCACCCACCAGCAGAACCACACGACGCACCGACATGTCCGTCTCCTTACGCATCCGTCGAATCGCTGCGGGGACTACCCCGGTGGCGATCTGGTCAAACGCGGTCCGATGCGCATGCGTCAGGGTTTGGCGAACAACTCCACCTCGGAGACCAACGGCAGGTTCAGCGTGGTGCGGATTCCGGGCGGGGCGGCGATCACCGCGGGGATGGCGTTGACGATGCGGCCCGCGCCTGCGGCGATCGCGGCGTAGTTGTGATCGCCTCTCGTGCTGGTCGGGCAGATGTCGACGGTGTAGGACGGCTCGCCGGTGATCTCCACCCGGTAGGACCCGCCGGGCTGCGCAGGCTGCGCCCAGTCCGGCCGCAGATCCTCGCGCAGCCGGGTGACATGCTCGACGACGATGGCCGCGTGGTCGCCCACCATGCCTTTGATCTCGAAGCGCACCGCGGCGACCCCGCCCTTGGCGATGTGCCCGGCGGCGACGTCGAATGCCTCCGGGGCGGGCTCACGTTCGTAGCTCTCGGTGATCGAGTCCAGCGAGATGTTGAGTCCCGCGGCGAGCTGGCGGATGCCGCAGCCCCAGGCGATGCCCAGCACGCCGGGCTGGAACAGCATCGGCACCTCGTCGAGCGGCTTGCCGAACCCCATCACGTCGAACATCACGATCGCGCCGTCGTAGGTGGCGTAGTCGGCGATCTCCATGCAGCGCACCTGCTCGATGCTCTGGCAGGTGCTGGCGAACGCCAGAGGGATGAGGTCGGTGACAAAGCCCGGGTCGACGCCGTTGATGTAGATGCTCGAATTGCCAAGGCGGCCGGCTTCTTCCAGCGGTTCGATGTACTTGTCGGGCATCACGTGCCACGGGTACTGCAACACCACCGGCGCCGAGCCGACGACGTTGATCCCGGCGGCCAGGATTTTGCGGACGTCCTCCATGGCCTGCGGCATCCGGTTGTCGCCCATCGCGCAGTAGACCGCGCACTCGGGTTCGGTCGCCAGCACCGCGTCGAGGTCTTTGGTGGCCAGGATCCCGGTCGTGACGTCCAGGCCGGCCAATTCACCCGCGTCCTTGCCCACCTTCTCGTCGGCCGACACGCACAGCCCGGTCAGCTCGAACCCGGGGTTCTCGATCAACTCGGACAGCGCTATCCGACCGACGTTTCCGGTGCCGATGTGGGCAACGCGGATGGCCATAAGTTCTCCTCATGCTGGGGTGTGCGGTGCGTTCAGTATGCGCATTCGGCGCCGAAACTGGAACAGGTTCTACCTCGCGGCGAGAGCTACCGGTAGCCTGTCGGCTCATGGGACGCGTAGACGACAAAGTAGCCATCATCACTGGTGGCGCACAGGGGATGGGCGCCGCTGACGCGCGGATGCTGGTCGCCGAAGGCGCCAAGGTCGTGATCGGGGACATCCTCGACGACAAGGGCAAGGAACTCGCCGACGAGCTCGGCGACGCCGCGCGTTACGTACATCTCGATGTCAGCGACGCCGACCAGTGGGAGGCTGCCGTCCAGACCGCCGTCACCGAGTTCGGCACGGTCAACGTGCTGGTGAACAACGCGGGCATCGTCCAGGTCGCGCCGCTGAAGTCACTCGACGTCGAGCGGTGGAAGAAGGTCCTCGACGTCAACCTGACCGGCGCGCTGCTGGGCATCAAGGCGGTGCTCGAGCCGATGAAGGCGGCCGGCGGCGGCTCGATCATCAACGTGTCGTCCATCGAGGGCATGCGTGGCGCCTCGTGGGTGCACAGCTATGTGGCGTCCAAGTGGGGCCTGCGCGGCCTGACGAAATCCGCTGCGTTGGAATTGGCGTCGGACAACATCCGGGTCAACTCCGTGCACCCGGGCTTCATCCGCACACCGATGACCAAGCACCTTCCCGAGGACATGGTCAGCGCCCCGCTGGGCCGTCCTGGCAAGCCCGAGGAAGTGGCCACCTTCATCGTGTTCCTGGCCAGTGACGAGTCGTCGTTCTCCACCGGTTCGGAATACGTCGTCGACGGCGGCCTGATCACCGACGTCCCGCATCGCGCGATGCCCTAACCTCTGCTGCGGCGGGTCCTCATCGCCAGGGAGCCGAACGCCGCGCCCAGCGCGGCCCGTCCCAGCGCGGGGAAGTGTCCGATCGCATTGGCCGCACCGCTGCGGCGGCCGGGGATCGACAACCGGAGCACCGGCCAGTCGCTCGCCGCGGCCTTCGCGGCCAGGCCCGGCCGCGGATTGACCGGACGGGGATGGCCGACCAGCCGCATCAGGGGAGCGTCCTCGTCGCCGTCGGCGTAGAAGTAGCTGTCGGCCAGGCCGACCTCGTTCGCTTCGCAAAACCGTTGCACCGCAGCGGCTTTCTGGCGTCCCCAGACGATCGGCCTGGTGATGTTCCCGGTCAGGCGGCCGGCGTCGTCCAATTCGAAGGTGTTGCAGATGACGTCGTCGATCCCCAGCGCGCGGGCCACCGGCTCGGCGTGGATGGTCAGCGCTGACGAGCTGAGCACGACGGTGTGCCCGCGTTCCTGATGCGCAGCGACGATCTCGCGCATCAGCGGGTACACGCGCGCCTCCACCTGCTCGGTGTAAAGCCGTTCGCCGATCTCGTCGAGCTCGGCCAATGACTCGCCGCGCAGATACCCCGCTGCGCGCACCAGCAGCCGCTCGAACTGCATGCGGCCCAGCTTGTAGCGCAGCGAAGCCTCGATCACGCCGAGCACCTCGCCGATCCGGGCCTGTCCGCGGCGGACCCGGTCGCCGGCGTGCGCGGTCGCGGTGAAACCGGCGACCAGGGTGCCGTCCAGGTCGAAGAACGCGCCGACGGCCGGACCCGGTGGACTCCCGGCGATCTGAGCGAGCGGATCCGCTGACAGTGTCACCACACCATCATGCCGATGCCCGGGAATGCCTCGCCCCGTACGGTGTTGCACGCCACATGAAGCTCAACGATGCGGCACGCGCTCTGATCGGCTCCGGTGCCGATGCCACGCTGGTCACCCTGAATCCGGACGGCAGCCCCCAGGTGTCGCTGGTGTGGGTGGCGGTGCAGTCCGGCGAGGACGGCGACGAATTGGTGACAGCCCACCTGTCCGAGCACAAGAAAGTCCGCAACGTGCGCCGTGACGGCAGGGTGGCGCTCACCGTCGTCTCGACCGAGCCGGGCGCCGTCATGCGGCCGTATCTGTCGGTCACCGGCACCGCGCGCATCGTGGAAGGCGGCGCGCCCGAGGTTCTGCGGGAGCTCGCCGCGGTGATGATCACCGACGAGAACGTGGTGTTCCCACCTGACGACGCCCCGCCGGGATACCTGACCCGGATCCGGATCGATGCCGTCGGCGGCATCGGTCCCTGGGCGGGCTAACTAACCGTCCCGGCGGGTCCTGGCCGACGCCGCTTCGAGCTCCTCTTCCCAGGCGCCTTCGTCGCGTCCCAGGGCGATGGTGGCCGCGGCCATGGCTCCGACGGCGACGGCCAGCACGACCGCGACCGGCTTGGTCACCGCGAGGTGCTCGCCCAGCACCACCTCACCGATCAGCACGGCGATCACCGGTTCGAGGACCAGCATCGCCGGGACCGAGGCCCGCAGCGAGCCGGCGTGGAAGGCCGACTGCTGCAGCAGAGTGGCCACCACGCCGACGACGATCACCACGTACAGCACCGGCGAGGTGAACAGCCGCCCCATGTCGCCCTCGCGCACGGCGTGCATCACGAGCTTCGTCAGGACCGCCACCACGCCGAACAGAACGCCGACACCGACCGCCAGCAGGATCGCCCGGCGCCAGTCCGAGAGCCGCATCCCCACCAGCAGGCAGCCGGCCACGAACAGCAGGCTGACCCCGGCCACCACCACAGCGGGCAACGTCGCGCCGTCGTAGTCGCCGGGCTTGGTCCGGGCCAGCGACACGAACACCGCCAACGCGAGTGTGAGCAGCATCGCCCAGCCCCATTCGCCGCGGGACACCCGGCGGTGCGCCAGCCGCGCGCTCAGCGGCAGCGCGAACAGCAACGCGGACACCATGAGTGGGGCGACCAGCAGCAGGGAGCCATATGCCAGTGCGATCGCCTGGAACGCATACCCCGTCACCGCGGACGCGGTGCCTGCCCACCAGAGCCGGCGGCGCAACAGCGTCGACAACATCACGGTGCTCACACCCTGATCGCGGGGGACATCCATGGTCGCCCGCTGACGGACCACGATGCCGATGGCCGCGAACACCGCACCGGCAAGGGCGGCTGCCACGACGAGCGCGTGCTGCAGCAATATCCATCCCTTCACTGTTGTCCGGCGGCGCATCACCGAATCTAGGGCACGCGCGAATAGGTCGACGTCAGCGACGTCCCGAGTGTCAGCGAACCTGCACGACCACCGGTGTGCTGTTGTACCCGGTGACCCTGACCCAGGCCGGGGCGGGTCCGGACCCGGGAACCCGGCCCTTGATCTGGACGGTCTCGCCCGGGAACACCGTCACGTAGTTGTCGTCGTACTGGATCGGCAGGATCTCGTCGGCGAGCGGACCGGAGAGCAGTTCGGCGCGTTCGAAGAATGCGATCTGCGGCGTCGGGTTGTGCAGGCTGATCGTGACGTCACGGCCGGCGTCGCCGTCGCCGGTGGCACTGACCTCCAACGGCACCTTCGGCATCGTGTTCAGCGCGGTCATGTCGGCCCAGCTCACCTGGTTGGAGTTGAATGCCGCATCGTTGGCCGGCGGACCGACGTCATCGGGCTGCCGGGACTGCCAGTACACGTTGTTGGCGACGACTTTGCCGTCCGCGTCGAGCAGCTCGCAGCGGACGAAGAACACCGGGGAGTCGGCCGGCCCGGGTGGCAACGTCATCGCCTGAACGGCGCCGCCAGGGTCGACGGCGATGCCGTCGGCGGCGCGCTCGTCACGCAGCGCACCGTTGAGGCTGTAGACCCGGACCCGGACGCGCAGGTTCTCGTGCGTCTCCGGGGTCTGGTTGACGACGGTCACTTTGGCCTGGCGATGGTTACCGGTGGCGTAGGAGTCGAACACGACCGACAGCGGCTGCAGGCCTTTCTTGGCGCCGTAGTAGGCGCCGCCGGGGCGCAGGTAGTAGTCGAAGATGTTGCCGAAGAACGACGGCCAGTGGCTGTTGAGCATCCAGTAGATCGTCATCTTGTGCCCGGCCCAGCCGTTGGCCGCGAACGATTCGAACTGCGCGCGGGTGGCCTCGTAGTGAGCCAGCTGAGCCTTGTCGGCGAACATCCGGGCGTTGGTGGACGGCCCGTAACGGCGGTCGATGACACGCTGGACGTTGGCCAGCCGCGAGTTCTGCGGATCGGACCCGGCGTGGAAGAACCAGGTGTCGTTGATGGGCCAGAGCTTGTCGGGAGGGATGAACTTCTGCAGGCTCGCATACGGCGGAATGTGCTCGTTGTCGCCCTGTTCGGCCGACGAGCCGCGGGCCGCGCCGTACTCGCCGGCGAACCAGTACGACGGCGGACGCCAGGTGTAGGGCCCGGCCATCTGGATGCCGTCCCACAGCTGCTTGCCGTCGGCGTCCCGGTTCAGCGACGACACCGTGTCGACGGTGGCGTTCTGCCAATGCAGATCGGACAGGATCTGGTGGTACTCGGTCAGCACGTCAGCGGGCGGGCGGCCGTCGCTGCCGTTGGCCCACACGAACACCGAGGCATGCGAGCGCAGCATCTCTATCTGCGAGCGCATGCTGTCCTGCGAGACGCGGCGATCCTCGTCGTCCCATTGCTGCCACTTCTCCCACTGGTTGCAGCACATCCAGCCGTACATCAGCGGGATGCCGAGTTCGTCGGCCTGCTCGACGAAGCGCTGCGACGAGATTTTGGACTCCAGCCGCAGCATGTTCAGGCCGAGGTCCTTGACGTAGCCCAGGATCGCGGCGTCGCGCTCCGGGTCGTACTTGTAGAGCAGGTCGGGCGTGTAGGTGGCGCCGCGAACCAGGAAGTTCTTGCCGTTCACCTGGAGGTAGAAGTTGCCGCCGGTACCCAGCTCGGCGAACGAGTCGTCGGAGTCGCGGCCCTGGGTGATGGTGCGGATACCGAACTTTTGCGTTGCCACCTCGGTCGCCTGACCGTTCTGGACGAACTCCAGCTTCAGGTCGTACAAGTCGGGCCGGCCCATCGTGTACGGCCACCACAGATCCGGGTGCTCGACGGTCAGCGCCGCGAACTTCTCGGGGCTCAGTGTGATCTCACGCTCCTCGCCTGGCATCAGCGTGACCGGCTCATAGACATGGATCGGTGCCTTGCCGTCGCGGGTGATCGTGGCCCGCAGCAGGCCGCGCACTTTGTCCGTCGAATAGTTCTTGAGCGGGGCGTACACCGTCAGTCGCGCGCTGTCGGTGTCCGGTAGCGGTAGTTGCGTGTTGACCGTGGCGTCGCCGATCGACACTCGCCCGGATGTCTTGAGGTACACCGGTTTCCAGATGCCTGCATTCCGGTCGGGTACGAACGAGTTGCCGTTGGCCGGGTTCTTGTCCGGGCCCTGATAGCCCAGGTAGCGCCAGTTGATCCAGTCGTACCAGCTGTCGGCGAGCTCGACGCCGTTGACGTCCTGGATGGCTCGTTCCGGGGTCACCTTCACTGCGAGGGTGTTCGGCTGGCCCTGCCTGATCCACCGCGTCACGTCGAGTTCGTGGTCGTTGTACATGCCGACGACTTGCCTGTTGTCGGCGACGCGGCGGCCGTTGAGCCACACCTCGGCGCGGTAGTTGATGCCGGGGAAGTCCAGCACGTAGGTGGGATAGTCGGCCGGCGCGTTGAACGTCGTGCGATACCACCAGTCCTGCTCATAGAGGTCTTGCGGGACGTTCTGGAGCAGGTTCTTGCCGTAGTACAGGTTCGGGTAGACGCCGTCGTCCTGCAGGGTCTCCAGGACGGTGGCCGGCATCCGGCGCACCGGGTGCCAGGCGGCGGCGTCATAGGTGGTGGTCGAGATGGCCGCGCCGTCGGCGCCCAAGCCCTGCGCCGAGGTGAGGCTCCAGCCGTCGGACAGCTCGATGTCCTGGGCGGGCCGCGGTTGCGGGCCGCTGAACACGCGCAGGTCACCGGCGCACAGCAGAAGGAGCAGCAAGACGGCGAGCGTGCCGAGGGTCTTGGCCACCGTCTCCAAACTCCTCAACTCGAGATCCGCGACAGGACACCCCCGCGCAACCGTTCATCAGCCGCGCGTTCATCTTGGCAGAGCAGCGGCGCAAACGCCGTATCTGGTTCGTGTGCAACAGCGCACGGTGACCCCCGGTCCAGGTTAGTCGCCGGAGTTCGGCGCAGCGCCGCCGAAGCGGGTCCGTCGGATCTACGCTGGGGCCATGACCGACCAAGACCGCGCTGCGGCCCGCCGCGAGATCGCCGATGCTCTGCTCACCGCGCTCGAGCGCCGCCACGAAGTGATCGACGCCATCGTCGCCTCCGACAATCGGGACTCCGCGATCACCGCCATCACCGAACTGCTCGGCACGTCGCGCCGCGGCACCGAGGCCGTGCTGGGACTGTCGTTCGAGCAGGTGACCAGAGATTCGCGGGACCGCATCGCCGCCGAACTGCGGGATCTGAACAGCCAGCTGTCCTTCACCCTCGGTGAGCGGCCTGCCAGCACCGACGAGAGCCTGCAACTGCGCCCGTTCGTCGACGAATCCGATCGCGACATCTTTGCCACCCGCACCCAGGAAATTGGTGCGGCCGGTGACGGTTCAGGCGCGCCCGCCGGGCTGGTGGACGACGAAATCCGTTCCGCGCGAAGCCGGTTGACTGCCGAGGAAGCGGCGTGGTTTGTCGCTCTCGACGGCGACGAGAAAGTCGGCCTGGTGTTCGGTGAGCTGCTCGGCGGCGAGGTCAATGTGCGGATCTGGATTCATCCCGATCACCGCAAGAAGGGTTATGGCACGGCGGCCCTGCGCAAATGCCGCTCGGAGATGGCGGCGGCATTCCCCGCGGTGCCGCTTGTGGTCCGGGCTCCCGGCGCGGCCCCGCGCTGAGCCTGAAGCGTTCTACGTCAACGACACCCAGGCCTGGCTGCAGGCGTTGGGTGAGGCCACCGGGCTGACGCACGATCCCGTGGCCTGATCGATGCCACGCCTGCGTAATCTCGCTCGGTATGAGCGTGCGCGCGGGAATCGTGGTCACCGGCACCGAAGTCCTCACCGGACGCGTCGCGGATCGCAACGGCCCCTGGGTCGCCGACCGGCTGTTGGAGCTGGGCGTCGAACTGGCACACATCACCATCTGCGGTGATCGTCCCGCCGACATCGACGCTCAGCTGCGGTTCCTCGCCGCCGAAGGTGTCGACCTGATCGTCACCTCCGGCGGGCTGGGCCCGACGGCCGACGACATGACGGTGGAGGTGGTGGCCCGATTCTGCGGTCGCGAGCTGACTCTGGACACCGAGTTGGAAGCCAAGATCGCGGCCATTCTCCGACACCTGATGGCCCGATTCACCGGCGTCGACTTCGACGCGGTGCTCGCGGCCAACCGCAAACAGGCGATGGTGCCGGCGGGCGCACACGTCCTCGATCCGGTCGGCACGGCGCCCGGTGTCGTGGTGCCCGGCTCGCCGACTGTCCTGGTGCTGCCCGGCCCCCCGCGCGAACTTCAGGCGATGTGGCCGGCCGCCGTCGCCGACGAGGCCTTCCAGCAGGCCATCGCCGGGCGGACCGTCTACCGCCAGGAAACCGTCCGGATGTTCGGGCTGGCCGAGTCGGGACTGGCCGAGACGCTGCGAGAAGCCGAAAGCCTGCCGGGCTTCGGCGACCTGGAGATCACGACCTGCCTGCGCCGCGGCGAGGTGGAGATGGTCACCCGCTACGAGCCGCAGAGCGCACCGGCCTACGAACAGCTGATGGAGCTGGTGCGCCGCCGGCACGGCGACACGCTGTTCTCCGACGACGGTTCGCTGGTCGACGATCAGGTCGCTCGGCTCCTTGCGACGCGGCGCATCGCGACAGCGGAGTCCTGCACCGGCGGATTGCTGGCGGCCCGCCTGACCGAACGAGCCGGCTCATCGGCCTATGTCGCCGGTGCGGTGGTGGCCTATGCGAATGAGGCCAAAGCCGAGGTGCTCGGCGTCGAGCCCGCCCTCATCGAGCGGTGTGGCGCGGTCTCCCAGGAAGTGGCCGAAGCGATGGCGGCGGGCGCGTTGCGCCGATTCGGCGCCGATACCGCGGTCGCGGTCACCGGCATTGCCGGACCGGGCGGTGGAACCGAGGACAAACCAGTGGGCACGGTCTGGTTCTGTGTGATGCTGGGCGACGGAACGACGGTGAGCCGGTCGGTTCGGCTGCCCGGCGAACGCGCCGACATCCGGGAGCGGTCCACCACCGTGGCGATGCACATGCTGCGGCGAGCGCTGCTCGGATTGTCCTAAGCCAGAACGCCTTCCGCGTCAGCCACGACGAGCTCATCGAGGTTGCACAGCGCGTACATGCGCGCCGCGAGGTCGGCCAGTTCGACAATGATCTCGGTGCGGCCCAAGCCGGCGTCGAGAGCTTCGTGGAGCAGTAGTTCGATGTCGATGCGGCGGTTCTCGACGGCATCTACGTCCGCGCCGTCGGCGTGCGAGATCCGTGCGGCGCGAATCATCCGCCAGGCGTAATTGCGTTCGGCGAGCAGGTCATTCATTACTTCACCTTTCGACGGCGGCGCGCTGACTTATCCGTCAATACACCGGTGAGCCCATTGCTTGAGTCAGCTTGGCTGTTCGTTGCATGTGACGACAGGGACTTCTGGCCCATACCGGCAGGGGCATTGGGCATGAGAACGAGTCAGCTCGGCTATTGACGGCGATTGCCGGACCCGCCGAAATTACCTGTATTGACGTAATTGCTGACGTACCGTGAAGCGGTCCAATTCAGCGCGACCCTAATGGGGAGGGACTTCATGCGAAAATTCATCTTGGGTGTTGCGACGGCAGGAATGATCGCCGGTTCACTGGCCGGCGCAGTCACCGCCAATGCGGCATCGACCAACAATGCCACGCCGTCCGGTCCGGGGCATTCACCGATCATCACGGCGCTGGATTGTCAGGGCGGTACCGGAAATATGGGTTGTGGCGCAGGCTTTTTCTGGCGCGACGGGTGGCGCGGCTG
This sequence comes from Mycolicibacterium aromaticivorans JS19b1 = JCM 16368, assembly GCF_000559085.1. Taxonomy (NCBI): domain Bacteria; kingdom Bacillati; phylum Actinomycetota; class Actinomycetes; order Mycobacteriales; family Mycobacteriaceae; genus Mycobacterium; species Mycolicibacterium aromaticivorans. The sequence continues at coordinate 5,252,998 of NZ_JALN02000001.1, forward strand.
GGGCTGCTACCCCTGCTGATCGACTGCTCGTAATTACTCGGTCCTCATTCCTTTCCGAACGGAAGTATTCGAATATGAACTCTCGTTATATCGGCGGGCTCACCGCCGCCCTGTTATCGGCGGGTGTGACTCTCGGCACCGGCCTGGCATCCGCCGAACCCGGTGATTACACCGTCCTGTTGGTCGACCCCAATGTGGTGACCGACTCGATGGCCTACACGGCGGCGCCGCCGACCCTCAATCCCGGCGGCCAGCCCGGCGCCATGACGGTGTACACCCACCGCGACGGACGCACGATCACCGACACGGTGTGGGTGCTGGCCGATCCGGCCGCGGCGGCCGGTGCGATCAGTTCCGCGCAGGCCGCCACCCCCGTCGCCAACCAGAAGTCGGTCGCCGCACCGGTGGGCCAGGGCGGACAGCTGATCACCGGGACGTCACCTGACGGCACGCGATCGTTGAGTGTTCTCTACTTCACTGAGGGCAATGCGGCGTCCTCGATGGAATTCTCCGGCCCCGTCGCCGACCCGGCACCAAAAGATCTGGTGATCGACTTCGGTCAGAAACAGGACGCGTTGATCAAGAGCCAACTCGGCGCGTGACCACGGCAGCCCGCGTCTCGCCGGATCGTCGGCGCGACGCGGGATTTCGCCGCGGCTTGAGCGATCAGGCCTTCTCGTCGCTGTTCCACAGGTCGAGCATGGTGCGCAGGATGTCTTCGGCCCGTCCCAGGCCGGCCAGGTGGCTTTCGCCGGAGAGCGTGTAGAGCTCGGCGTCGGGCAGCTTGGACACCACGTGCTGGCCATGGGCGAACGGCACGATGTGGTCGCGGTCGCCGTGCCACCACCGGACCGGCACCTTGACCTCGTCGAGCCGGAAGCCCCAATCGCGGGCGAACACAACGATATCGGCGAGCGGCGCCGCCAGCTGCTTGCGGCTGCCGTTGAGCAGGTCGTCGAGGAACATCGCCTTGAACTCCGGGCGTACCAGCATCTTGCGGTCACCTTCGGGGGAGATGCCGGCGTAGATGTACAAAGCCGGCTCGGCCACCGGGCGGATCAACCGGATCAAGCTGACGGCGGCCAGGCGCAGCGGAGCCCCCGCAACCTCGATGATCGGGGCCGCGAACGTGCCGATTTTCATCAATCCGCCGGCAATCGCCTCCGGCCCGACTGTCGGCGCCACCCCGCCGAGCACACCGGCGGCCACGATGCGGTCCGGCATCGCCGCCGCGCAGCCCAGCGTGTACGGGCCGCCGCCGGACAAGCCGACAACGGCCATCTTGTCGACACCGAGGGTGTCGGCGATGATCGCCAGGTCTTTCGAGAAGGCCAGCACGTTCTCGTACTGGTACGGCGTGGAGGAGCCGATTCCCGGCCGGTCGACACCAATCAGCCGAATATCGTTCTGCTCGGCGAACACTCGCGCTTCCACCGGGATCTGACGGCGAGCGCCCGGGGTGCCGTGCAGCCAGAACACGGTACGGCCCTGGGCGCAGCCGAACTCAGCAAAACCGATCTGGCGGTCCTCGGAGACGGCGACGTTGCCTTCCAACTTCGGACGGGCGATAGCGACAACCATGGGCACAGTGTCTCACGCGGGACCGCGGCTGCCGCACCGATCGGCGCAACAGCGAGCTTCCGCAGCAAAGACTCTCAGATCGCGGGCGCGCCCAGCCAGCCAGCCGGACGCCGCTGCGCCCAGGGCATCGCCTGCTCGAGTTGCGCGGCGAGCTGCAGCAGCACGGTCTCTTCGCGAGCCATCAGCTGAACACCCACGGGAAGTCCATCCTCGGTGGTCGCCAGCGGTAGCGAGATCGCAGCCCAGCCGGTCACGTTGGCCATGGTGGTCCACCCGGTATGCGCGAATTCGACGTCGAAGAACGCCCGCGTGGTGCCGCGCGGCTGATCCAGGATGCCGTAGTGCGGCGGTGGCGCCAGCAACGTCGGTACCAGCAGTACGTCATGGGCACCCATTCCCGCGGCGAACCGGCGGGTCTGGGCGTGGATGGCCTCGATCGAGTCGGCGTAGTCGACGCCGGCGGTGGCGAAGCCCTCGCGCATCATCACCCAGCTGCTGGGCTCGAACTCGTCCTCGAGGGGATCTCGGCCCAGATGGGCCTTCGCGAAGTTGTACAGCTGCACGTTGCTGACGTTGTGTAGCACGGCGATCGCGTCGGCGACCACATCGGAGTCGAACGACGGCGCCCCCGGTTCGATGTGATGGCCGGCCGATTCCAGTGCGCGCCCGGCAGATTCGACGGCAGCCGCGACGCGCGGGTCGGTCGGCGGTGCCGGGAAAGGGGAGTGCGTGGCGATCAGGATGCGCCGGCGCGGCGGCGGCTCGTCGATGGCGCGCAGAAAAGCCCGGGTGGGTGGGGCGGCGTTGTACGGATCGCCGGGGGCGCCACCGGTGACCGCGTCGAGGAGCGCGGCACTGTCGCGCACCGTGCGCGTCAGGGCGTGCTCGACGGCCAATCCCTCCAGCAGCTGCCCGGACGGCGCGAACGAGGTGCGGGCACGTCGCGGTTTGAGCCCGACCAGTCCACAGCACGATGCAGGCACCCGGATCGAGCCGGTGCCATCACCACCCGAGGCCGCCGGCACGACACCGGCGGCCACCGCCGAGGCCGACCCGCCACTGGAACCACCGGGGGTGATGTCCGACGACCACGGATTGGCGGTGCGGCCGAACAACGACGGTTCGGTGGTGCAGTGATTGCCCCACTCCGGGGTGTTGGTCTTGCCGAACACCACCAGTCCCGCGGCCAGGTAGCGCTCCACGATCCATGCGGTCTCCGGCGCGATGTGGTCGCGCAATGCCCTCGAACCCATCGCCTCGCGGGCGCCGGCCAGCGAGGCGCCAAGATCCTTGAGCAGGAAGGGAACCCCGGCAACCGGCCCGGCGGTCCCGCCGCGCAGCGCGCCGCTCTCGTCGAGGGCTACCGCCTGGTCGCGTCCACGGTCGAACAGGTCGGTGATGACGGCATTGAGCCCGCGGGCGGCGTCGAGTCGCAGGATCGCTGCCTCGAGCAGCTCGGCTGCGGACACCTCTCCGGAAGCCGCTAGGGCGGCCTGCCCGATGGCATCGAGGTCGGCGAGTTCAGCGGCAAATGTGGGATCCATTGTCACGGATCCTCGCCGCCGGGCCCGGCGCCGGCAAGTTGGCGCGCGGAACTACCCGTTACCGCCGGGGGTGGCCAGTTCACTCGACTGGCTCTGCTGGGCGGCGGCCTGCTGGGCGGCTGCGTCCTTGGCGGCCTGCTCGTCCTCGGCGGCCTTCTCTGCCTGGCCCTCCGGGCTCGCCAGCGAATTACCCGGCTTGCCCGCCGTGGCCAACTTGGCGTTGCAGTTCAGGAAGAGCAGCACGGTGTCGGTGACGGGAGAGAAGTTGTCGCCCTTGAGCCAGGGTGCCGACTGCGACCGGGTGACCACGCAGTCGGCCTGGCTCAACGAATCGCCGACAGAGCTGGCGATTACGGCCTTCTTCCCGGCACTGCTGATTGCGGACGAGGCATCGGAGTAGGACTTGCCGGCGTAGTCGTCTGCCAGCGCGACACCGGATCCGAGCGTGAGTGACGTCGCACCGAGCGTGAGTGCTCCGAGTCCGAGCCGAACGAGCTTGGTCATCTGTGTTCCTCCACGGCAGATCCTCGACAAGGCAGCGTCACAGGCGCCGGGACGCGGAAACTGAGGATAAGACCACTTACTGGCAACTAACTGGGTAAAAGCTGGCGGCATGCTGGGAGCCGCCGGGGTGGCGCAGCCCCGTCTCTTTGCCTGCCCGAGTCCGGGCTGTCACTTCGCCGATATCGTCCGGTCGGCCCGGACGAGTTGACTGGCTTCATGTCCGAGACCACGACCGAGCCCGACACCGCCGCCCTCCCGGCCGCCGACGAGCAGCCACACGAGCGGACCACTATCGTCATCCGCCACGTCCTGGAGCGTCAGATCGCCGCGGGCCAGGCGTTGAGCAGCCAATTGCTGGATGCTGCAACAGATGTCACCACCGCGATCGCGCATGCCCCCGCTGCATTCGCGGGCGCCATCCAAGACGGCGAGACCATCGCCGCGGCCTGGGAGCGCGCCGGCACCGGCGTGCAAGATGTCGTGGACGACGCTCGCGGCCGGTTGCGTGCCGCAGTCGTCAGTTATGTCGGTCACCAGGCGACGTTGCCGGTGGCTGTCCTCGGCTACGCCGGTGAGGTCGCCGGTTCGATGGCCTCCGCGCAGGGCACGGTCGCGGGTTCGGCGCTCGACGGCGCATTCGCGGTCGCGGCCGCCGCAACCCAGGGTGACGACGTACGGGCGGCGCTCGGCCGCAACATCGACGAACTGCGGGCCACCGCGACCGCCGCCCGCGGCGACGTCAACGAGTCGGTCAAGCGGGCCGGCCGCGACGTCCGCGAGGCCGTCGGCGGCGAACTCGAACCGCTGGTCGCCGCGATCACCGGTGCCGGCGAGGATTCTTGACAGACAACGAACTTCAGGTGACAAGCGGCACACTCAGGCGTGTGGCGCGGCGGCCGGCATCGGTCGGCTGGCACAGTGGTGATGTGGCACAAACACGGCGGACACGATCGGGCTCCTGGCGGCATCCGTTGTCGCTGGGGTTCGAAGCGCACCGCGGCCTGCTGCTGCTGCGCCTGCGCTGGCACGAGCGGCGCGCGCCCACCTCACATACCGCCGCTGGTGACCCGTCGTCGGTATGACGACGGGGTCTCCCCGCAGAACTGACTGAAGGCTCGGGTGAACGACCCGACGCTGTCGAAGCCCACTGCGGTGGCGGTCTGTTGGACGCTCTGCGCGGGGGCGGCCAGCAGTGCCATCGCCCGCAACATTCTGGCGTGCAAAAGGTAAGTGCGCCAGGATATCTCAGCCTCGCCCTGGAACTGTCTGCGTAGGGTCCGCTCCGACACCGCAACCGCCCGGCACACCTCGGCCAGCGTCACCGACTGCAGGTGCTCCTTGGTGTAGGCCATCGCGGCGGCGACCACCGGATCGTCGGAGCTCGGAAGGCTCAGCGGCGCTTCGTGATCCAGCGCCTCGGCCACCAGATTGGCCAACGTGCGAAAGAACCCGTCGGACACCCGGTCCTCCTCGGCGGCGCCTGGGCTTCGGTAGATGGGCCAGCGCAGGGCGTAGAGCATCATCTCCCGGATCAACGGGGAGACCGCCAGGATCCGGGCGCGGTCACCGGCGGTCGGGATGAGTTCCGGGTCGAACATCACCGCCAGGGTCTTGACGGCGGCGTTCATCGTCGCTTGGTGTTCCAGTCCGGCCGGAATCCAGGCGGCCTGCTGGGGCGGCAGCAGGTAGTGCGCCGATGCGGTCTCGACCTCGACCACGCCGCCGATCGCGTATTCGATCTGATGCACGTCGTGGAAATGCCAGCCGGTGACCAGCAGTTCGCCCTCGTACAGATAGCTGCCGGCCAGGACCCGCCCGCCGCGGCGCAGCTCCACCTGGCCGATGTTGGCCGGTTGAGCGAAACCTCTGGCCGAATGTGCGGAGACGGTCACGATCATCGAGGGTACAACTTGAGGCATGAACGTCGACGACCTGATCCTGGTGAGCATTGACGACCACGTCGTGGAGCCCCCCGACATGTTCCTCAACCACGTTCCGGACAAGTACAAGCCCGAGGCCCCGGTCGTCGTCACCGACGACAAAGGTGTGGATCAGTGGATGTACCAGGGCCGCCCCCAGGGGGTCAGCGGGTTGAACGCCGTCGTGTCGTGGCCGGCTGAGGAGTGGGGCCGCGACCCGGCCGGCTTCGCCGAGATGCGCCCGGGCGTCTATGACGTCCACGAGCGGGTGCGCGACATGAACCGCAACGGCATCCTCGCCTCGATGTGCTTCCCGACCTTCACCGGCTTCTCCGCGCGGCACCTCAACATGACCCGCGAGGACGTCACGCTGGTGATGGTGTCGGCCTACAACGACTGGCACATCGACGAGTGGGCCGGCTCGTACCCGGACCGCTTCATCCCGATCTCGATCCTGCCGACGTGGACGCCGGAGGGGATGTGCAACGAGATCCGCCGCGTCGCGGCCAAGGGCTGCCGGGCCGTCACCATGCCCGAGTTGCCGCACCTTGAGGGCCTGCCCAGTTACCACGACGAGGACTACTGGGGTCCGGTGTTCCGGACGCTGTCCGAGGAGAACGTGGTGATGTGTCTGCACATCGGCACCGGATTCGGGGCGATCAGCATGGCTCCCAACGCTCCGATCGACAACATGATCATCCTGGCCACCCAGGTGTCGGCGATGTGTGCCCAAGACCTGTTGTGGGGACCGGCGATGCGTAACTACCCGGACCTGAAGTTCGCGTTCTCCGAGGGCGGTATCGGGTGGATCCCGTTCTACCTGGATCGCAGCGACCGGCACTACACCAACCAGAAGTGGCTTCGCCGCGACTTCGGCTCTCAAATGCCCAGTGAGGTGTTCCGGGACCACTCGCTGGCCTGCTATGTCACCGACAAGACGTCGCTGAAGCTGCGCCACGAGATCGGGATCGACATCATCGCCTGGGAGTGCGACTACCCGCATTCGGACTGCTTCTGGCCGGACGCACCCGAGCAGGTGCTCGCCGAGTTGAACGCCGCAGGCGCTTCGGATTCCGACATCAACAAGATCACCTGGGAGAACTCCTGCCGGTTCTTCGGCTGGGATCCCTTCGCCCGCACCACGCGCGAGGACGCGACGGTCAAGGCGCTGCGCGCCAAGGGTGCCGACGTCGATGTGTCCATCCGCCCGCGGGCGGAGTGGGCGCGGCTCTACGACGCCAAGCAGTTCGCCCAGGCGTAAGAGACATCATCGAGATCGACGCTGGCGCGCGAAAGTGCGAGTAAGCCTCACGCCACCGTGGATCTCGGTGACGTTCGACGCCGGATCGCCTCGCGTACCTGCCGGACGACGTCGTCGGGGCGGTCCTCTGCGATCACGCGGATGACGATCCAGCCCAGCTGTTCGAGTCTGCGTATCCGGCGTTGGTCCTTGACGTATTGGGCTCGGTTCGTCCGGTGATGATCGCCGTCGTACTCGACGGCGACTTTGATGTCGTCCCAACCCATGTCGAGGACGGCCAGTATTCGCCAGCCATCCATGACGGGTATCTGTGTGGTCGGAGGTGGAAAACCCCCGTCGATCAACAACATTCGTAGCCAGGTTTCCTTCGGGGACGCCGCTCCGCCGTCGACGAGCGGGAGTATCGCTTTGAGCTGTCGCAGGCCGCGTGCACCCGGGTGCTCGCACGCCAGCCCCATGACGTCGTCGATCGAGAAGAAGGTCGCCCACTTCAGCGCGTCGAGGCGAGCAATCGCCGTCTCGGCGCGCAGGTGACGACCCAGATCGAATGCGGTGCGCACCGGCGTGGTCACCGGCAGACCTGAGACCTTGGTGACCTCGCCGCTTATAAGCGTTTCGTTCCGGACGAGCAGCCCGTCGTGCGGGCGGGAGTTGCGGCCGATCAATTCGATCGGCTCGCCGACGTCGACCCACTGCGAGCCGTGCAACGCGGCGGCCGCCAGTCCCGAGATCACGGCCCGCCGCCCGGACCACAACCAGGCCGCCCAGGTGCGGTCACCCAACGACGGGTCGACGGAGGCTGCCACGTACACGCCGCGATAGACGGGGCGGTACCAGCGGCGCAACTCGTGCTCGGTCAGCTCTCCGGCGGCGAGCGCTTCACTACCGATGAACACGCGATTCATGCCCGCACTCTGGCGTATCCCACCGACAATCCATCGAGATCGACGCTGGCGCGCGAAAGTGCGAGAAGCGGGCACGCCGGCGTCGATCTCGGCGCGAGAAGTTTGGGATCGGTAGCCGCGAGCCGCAGCTGTACTTCTCTCGTGACGGTGCCACCGAGGCGCCGCGCGAACGAAGGGAACACAGGTGAAGCGAATTCTCGCGGTCGGTGTCGGCGTGCTCGGCTGCAGCATGCTGCTCATGGCTTGCTCCGACAACAACAGCAGCAGCAAGGGCTCCAGCTCGGCGACGGGTGCCGCGCCCACCAGTGTCTCGGTGGCCTCCAGCGGGAAGACGTCGGTGAAGGTCGAGGGCAATGACCTCCAAGGCCTCGACCTGAACTCCGTGACGTGCGTGAAGCAGGGCGGCACGATCAACATCGCCAGCGGCGCGGTGGGCGGTCAGCAGGGGCTCGGTGTGGTCATGAAAGACGGCCAGCCGCCGACCGTGCAGTCCCTCGGGATGGTCGTCGACGGCAACGCGCTCGCGGTGAGCGACAACATGGGTATGAAGACCGGTTCTGCCGAGGTGAAGGTGGACGGCAACACCTACACCATCACCGGCGAGGCGGCCGGCGCCGACATGAAGAACCCCATGGCCGGCATGATCAGCAAGAAGTTCGAAATCTCCGTCACCTGCACGTGACGTGACCAGCCGTTCGGGCGGCGGGCGGCGGACGTGCCGGGCACGTCCGCCGTATCGCCGTTACCTGTATCGGCGGCCGTGGCCGACTTATGATCCAGCCGTGTCCATCACCGGCGATCTGCAGCAGGCTCGCCAGCTCGCCCTCGCCGCTCAGGAGGAGAAGGCCAAAGACCTTTTGCTGTCGCTGATGCCGCAGATCGAGAGCGAGGACCGCGACGACCTCGCGCTCGAAGCCTTCGCTCAACTGGGCGAAATCTATCTCACCCGAACGGCTTACGACGGCACCCGCGAATGTCTCCGGCGGATGACCGACTGCCTGGCCGCATACCCCGCGCAGGGAGCCGAGACCGACCGCATGGTCGCCCGCTACACCCTGCGGGCACTGTTCTTGCGCATCGGCCTGGCCGCGGCCGCCGGTGACCACGAGGACGCCGCGGCCGAACTCGCCCGACTGCGCGACGACAACACCGCGCAGCGGTTCGCCGACCTGGAACCCGAACAGCGGCACCTTGCGACGTTGGCCGGGGTGTTGTGCGCGACGGCGTTGTGCGATGACGACCTGCACGTGCCGGCAGCGCACTTGTGGCAGGACATCATTCCCGTCATCGCCGGGCTGGCCGGGGGCACCGACGACGCCGATCAGCTGTTGGTCGCCGCCGGGCTGGCGTACGGCCGATTCTGCGTGGAGACCGGCCGGCTCGAGGAAGGGGAGCAGTGGCTGCGTCGGGCCGGTGCCCGCTCCCAGCGCCGCGAGTGGACATTGTATTGGGCCAGAGCCGAACTCGAGACCGCCGCGGCCATGTGGATGCGCGGCGATCATGAATCCACCGAACGTCTGGTGGGGTCCGCCTATCCGGTGATCGCCGAACATTCCCGCGCGCACGACGTCGCCCGCTGCTGGCTGTATTTCGGGCTCACCCGGCTCGGTGTCGGCTGGCTCAAAGAGGCCGACGAATCCTGGGGCCACGCCGAGACACAGTGGCGGGAATTGGGCCGTCCACTGTTCGTCCATCGTATTCTGTTGCAGCGCAGCTGGATTTCGGTGTTCCGCGGCCGCTTCGACGAGGCCGTCGAGCAGGTGGCGGAGGCACGGCGGTTCCTCGACGGCTGGCCGCGATCGAGCTGGCTGCAGTATGCGCGGCTCGACGACCACCTCGGTTCGATCTGGCGAGCCGACGCGCTGGCCGACCTGAACTTCGACGGAATCGGCGATCCCTCGGACAGCTGGCAGGCCACCAAGGAGCGCCAGGTGGCCTCGCACGGCGTCACCCGGTTCGACTCGGGAAGCGAGCGTCACCGCAGCGCACTCGGCAAGCTGGAGAAGGCGGCCGAACTCAAGATTCCGGCCGCGCTGGCGGTCGACTCGGTGCGCTACGCCATGACGGACGCCGACGCGCGCTGGCGATGGGCCTCCCAGGTATCGGCGCGCATGCTGGCCGGCGCCTTCTCGGTGGCCTGGGAGTGGGAGAACGACGAACTGCTCAGCGAACTCATCGAATACCACTGTGCACGAGGCACGTTCGCGAGTCAGCCGCGCGGCGAAGGCGGCGGGTGGGAGGCGCCTGCCACGGTGACGGTTCCGGTCGAGACCCTCGACGAGGAGGCGCTGGCCGCCGGTGGCTACACGGTGGACGCCCTGACCCAGACGACGCTCGGAGCCCTGCCTCCGCTGCAGATGGATCCCGGCGGATCACCGATCCTGGCGCGTTACCGGCTGCTTGCGCAGAACCGCTACGGCCAGGCCGTCACCTCCGGCGGCCCCGTCTGGTCGACGTGGCCATGACCACGACCCTGGTGCTGCGGTACGCCGACGTCGGAGTGGCGACCTATGCCAGCCTGCGCATCGTCGGCCGGCCGGAGCGCACCGTGACGTGGGTGGTGCACGAGCCGATCGTCCTTGCCGCGCTGGCCGAATTACGCGGGGCGCTGCCCGATCCTGACGGTGACGAGAGCCTGGCCGACGCGCTCGACCGGGCGCTGACCCGCGGCCCGTTCGCCACGGCGAGGGGGGAGTTGACCCTCGCCTACATCCTCGGTGCATTGTTGATTGCGGAGCCGGCGTGGCAGTTGATCAGCGAATGCCTCGCTGATCCGCGCCCGGTGCTGTTCGTCTCGCCGAGTGCGCGGTTGGCCCGCATTCCGTGGGCGGCAGTGGCGGTTCCGCTGACCGGGCCGAGTCCCGAGGAGTTGGTCGCCGCCCGCAAGGAGGCGGTCACCTTCACCGGGACCACCGCAGCGAGCATTCCGTGGCAGCTCGCCGACATCGACGCCGTCACCGAGGGTGTGCGGCTGATGGAGATGGCCGACGTGGTGATGGCGGTGCCGCCCAACATCGTGCACGCCCCCCGCGCACCGGCACGATGGAGTGAAAGACGATGTGCGCCAGCACTTCTCGTGCTCGATCCCCGCGTGCCGGGCCAGCGACCGGATTCTGCCCTGGGATCGGTGCTGGGCCGGCCGTCGAGCGAGGGCGCGCTGTCCCGCCATTTCGGCGATCTGCTCGAGCACCGCGCGGTGCTCCCCGAGGTCACTGCCCCGGTGGAGTTGTTCCGCCGAAGCGACGCCGACCGGCGGTGGCTGGCCACACTTCTGCAGCGGGCTCCGAGCCGGATGTTGTTCGTCGGTCACGCGAGTGCCGCCGATCGTGCGCACGGCTACGCCGACCGCGCGGCCCTGCACCTGGCCTGCACGGCCGCGGCGGAGGGTGCGGCCGAATCGGTCGGGGATCACCGCCCGCTGCTGGCCTCGGACCTGATGGCTGCCCAGTTGCCGGTGCCGCCCCGGGTGGCTCTGCTCGCATGCGGTTCCGGCGGTGACTATCAGTTCGACGAAGCGACCGGGCTGGTCGCCGCGATGGTCCTCTGCGGCAGCGAGCTGGTGACCGCCACGCTGTGGTCGCTGCCGACCACCGCGGGCTATCGCCGGTTCACCGGGCGCGCCGAGGATCCGATGGCCGAGGTGGTGATGGCCGTCGACGACGCCCACGAGGCCGACGACGCGGTGTTGAGCGTCAATCGCTGGCAGCGGGCCCAGATGCGCCGGTGGCGCGATGGTGATGCCACCGCAAGCCCGTTGTACTGGGCCGCGGTGGTCACCTTCGCGGTCGGGGGTGCCCGATGATCAGCTGCGGTGTCGATGAACGCGCCGAGCGCTTAGGCAGGGGGCACGCACACCGCGATCGCGGACTCGTCCGCCGGAAGGTAGTAGGTGTCGATGATGCTGCCGGGGGAGACCTTGTCCAGCGCAGCCTCGGGCACCAGGGTGATCTCCTGGGCCGGGAACTGTCCGCCCCCCGGTCGTGTGACCATCACATCCAGTTCGACCTCGCGGAGCGCCTCACGCTCGCGGCCGGTGGTCCGCATCCCGGTCACCACGCCGCACGAGTGGGTGCCGAAGCGGATCAGATCGAGCTGGTCGTGGGTCAACACACCGTGCCGCAGCAGCGTGCGGTCGGCGGTGGCCCGCACCGCGATCGCATCATCGGCCAGCGTGAGCTGCTTGCGGCTGGCCGGGTCGAAGGACACCAGCACGATCACCCCGGGGCGCAGGGCCGACAGCACCTCATCATCCGCACTGTGGCACAGCCGACCGGTGAAGCGCTGGCCGGCAACGCTTTCCACTTCGATGACGATCACCGGATCGTCGGATCCCGCCACCATCTGCACCGTGCCGACGCCGATGGAGCGCGGGCAGCGGGTATTTGGTGGGCGCCGCCTGCGCGGCGGCTGTCCGGCCAGGTCGGCGGCGACGACGATCGAGGCCAGTGCGATCGCGGAGACGACGGCGAGGGCGCCCAGGAGTGCATCAGACATGGTGTGCAGCGTGCCGACCGTCGGCGGCTACCGAACCCAACTTTGCGCTGGCCTTATTCTGTCCGGATGAGCGCCGGCCCGGACACCGTCACGGGTGTGGGCACGTCGCAACCGCGACGGGCCGTGATCGACCGTGCATGGCGGATGATCGGCCCCGGCGTCGAGGTTCTCAGCGGTGACGACGGCGGGCCGCTGCGCAGAACGGTGAAGCGGATCATCGATCCGCTTGTGCTGCGACTGCGCAGCAACCCCGCCTACTCCGCACCATTCGTCGACGCCGACGTGGCGGCCGAGATAGCCGACGTGATCGGCGGCCACGCGGACCGACTGCGTTGGGCCGCAGCATGGTTCGAGTTGATGAAGCAGGAACGCCGGCGTCTGCGCATCACCACCGGTAACGCCCAAGACCTCTATTTCCCAGTGTGTTTCGAGCTCTCCGTCACCGACGGGGCGCCCGGCGGAAACGGGCTAGACACAGCGTCGGCGGCGCTGCGCGCCGTTCATGACGACCGCGACCGCACCGCCGTGGAAGTGCTCAACGCGCATGTCGCGTCACCGCAGGTGATGGCTCGCCTGTCGGCCCAGTTGCATCGCAGCTGGGCCGATGTTCGGGCCGACGACAGCATCGGCGGGCCGTTCCTGGCCGGCCTGGCCACCGTGCTGGGTCCCGCCGAGGGGCATCGCGCCGCCGTTGCGCGCCAACGGGTGTGGTCGGCGCTGATCGCCGACGCGACGCCGCACAACCTCGGCGCCCGCGCCCGCAGCCAACCGTCGGCGTTGCCGTGGTCGCTGGTCGACCTGGGCCTGACCGCCGCATTGCCGCTGGGGCCGCCGCCGTTGACCGGGGGGCCGGAGCGCGACCGGCCGCTGGACCGCAGCGTGGTGGACCGGGTTCGGGCCACCCTGCGCCGCGCGCTGGATCGTGACGAGTTGCCGGACGTGCCGCTGCTGTGCGCCGAAGAAGTCGACCGGGCCTGTGCCCCTTGGGGTTTCCTCGGTGAGGATAACCAGGCTGCGCTGGTCGCGGGGATCGAGGTGGCCGGCCAGCTGGCACCGCTCGACGAACGGGCCGCGACCACCTATCAGGTGGCGGCGATCATCCAGGCCCGGTTGCGCAAGGAGGCCTATGTGCTGCACGCACGCCGGGTGCTGGCCGGTGCCGACCCGGTGCACCCGCGTCAGCGCCGGGTCGTCGAGGACCTCATGTGCTTCGCACAGCCCTACCTGAGTCGGCTGTGGGCGCGGTTGCACGGCCGCGACGTGTGGCAGGAACCCTGCGACGACGTCGACGATCTGCGTGCCCTGCTGGAGGGGGTCGCCCGTTCGGTGAGCCTCGACCACCGGCAGCGCATCAAGGCGATGCTGGAAGTGCAGGTGCTCCAATGAGGCTGGTGGCCGAGTCCGGGTTATGGCGGATCGGGCCTGCGGTGGCCGCGGTGCCGCTCGTCGCGGTGCTCGAGGTCGACGGTGCGGTCCTGGCCTGGACCGTCGACGGGGCGGCGGACGGGTCCGCTGCGCAGATCACCCTGACCGACGCCGCCCGCGCGGACTGGCTGTGGCGGGTCGTTGGTGAAGATGGCCACCATGCGGTGGCCACCGCGACCGCACAAGCGCCGAATCACGAGGCCGGAGTTGACCTTACGGGTGTCGACGTACGGTCCGGTGCCGTGGCCGACCTGCGCCGGCTGGCGGTCGGGCATTGGTTGCGCCGGTGGTGGCCTGCCAGTGTGCGCGACGGCATCGTCGGCCTCGATCCGGCGCTGCTGGACGCCGAGATCGCGCTGCTGACCGCAGCTGCCGAGGACTTCGTCGCCGACGGTCTGGACGCCGACATCGGCGCGCTGTTGGCCCCGCACGCCGCCGCCCTGACGATGCACCTGCGGGTCGGTGACCCGCGGGTGGTGGCTCTGGTCCGGAAGGTCGTCGACCTGGCCGACGACATCGGCGTCGACGCGCCGGGCTGGGCCGAACTTGTCGACGCGGTCGGAAACGTAGAGTTCCACCGCGCGACCGCCCATCAGGACGACTACGCGCTGGCCGCCGGCGGCGACGGCGGACCGGTGCCCGCGGGGCTGATCGCGCGTGGCACGGCATCGATCGCCTGGTCGGGGGTCCCCGGCGGGGTGTTCGACGCCGCCGAGGACACCGTCAGCTGGGCGGTCGCCGCCGACGGCGACCGGGTGGCCGCGACGCTGCACGCCGCGGTGATCGGACCCGGCTCGCCGACCGGTGTCCCGGTCACCGTGCACTGCGGAAACCTCAGTGCCACCGGCGAACTCGACGCATCAGGCCGTACAACCGTCCCCGTACTCGACGAAGCGAATGCCCCGGTGGCCGCCGCGACCGCGTGGGACCAGAACTGGTCTACAACCGTCGTCACGGTCGGGGCGCAGATGGCGGAGGCACCCGATGCGCGCGAGCGGGTTCGGCGATTCGCCCGGCAGCGACTCTCGCAACCGGGGCCCGACGCCTACCTCGCCGAGACCCTGGCCGCGGAATCCGACTACTAGGCCAGCGGGGACGGCGGTCCTGGCCTGACGTTCGCCGCGTCGCGGCGGCGGGCCGCCATTCCGGCCAGCGCTTCGAACACCACCCGATGGGCGGCATTGACCGTCAGTTCCGCGTGGTCGTAGGCGGGAGCGACCTCCACCACGTCGACGCCCACGACGTCATGTTCGTAACAGAGTTGCCGCACCATACGCAGCAGATCAGCACTGGTGATCCCGCCCGGCTCAGGTGTCCCGGTGCCAGGCGCGTGCGCGGGATCCAGAACGTCGATATCGACTGACACGTAGAGCTTTTCGGCCTTATCGAGCGCCTCGGAGACGGCGCGGCGCATCACTTCCTTGAAGCCGTGGTCCCAGATCTCCTGCATGGTGTGCCAGGTCATGCCCTGTTCCTGCATCCACTCGAACGTGTCCTGCGGCGGCCAGTATCCGCGCAACCCGACCTGAACGAAATGCGTTCCGGGAACCGCCCCGGACTCGATCAGTCGCCGCATCGGGGTGCCATGGCTGGCCAGATTGCCGTCGATGATGTCGGCGGTGTCGGCGTGGGCATCGAAATGCACGATCCCGACGTTCCCGTAGCCGTGCACATCGGCGACAGCGGTGGCCGACGGCCAGGTGATCGAGTGGTCGCCGCCCAGGACCACCGGAACTATGCCCCGCGAAGCGACCGTATGCACCCGCTCGCGGATGTTGGCGTGCGACACCTCGGTCATCCCGTGCGGGCAATGCGCGTCACCGAAGTCGACGACCTCGAGCCAGTCGAAGATCTCCAGCCCGAGATCCATGTGATACGTGCCGGGTTCATAGGCGGTGGCCCGGATGGCCCGCGGACCGAACCGGGCACCCGGGCGATTGGTCGTGGCGATATCGAACGGCGCGCCGACGATCGCCACATCCGGGCGCCAGCTGTCCAACTGCTCCGGCTCGGTCAGAAACGGGCGATGCCCGAACGAGGCCAGGCCCGCGTAGGGCAGATCCAGTTGCCCGGCCATCCCGGGAGGCAGATCACGCGCAGGCTTGTGGTCATGACCGGAGCTCATGGGCCAGACATTACCGCCGTCGAGCCGGCCGGGTTAGCCTCGACAGGACAGCGTTCCGTAGGAGTCTGTGGGAGTTGACACCGTGAGCGAACCGACCCGTGCCGAGATCGCCCGCGCATTCGCCCAGCACCGATTCGACGACGCTCTTCCGCATCTGGCCCGCGACGTCGTGTGGACCATCGTCGGCTACTCGGTGTTGGAGGGGGCCGACGCCGTCGCCACCACGTGCCGTGACACCGCGGGCGGTCTCGCCGCGACCGTGGCCACCTGGGACCGGTGCCTCACGGTGGAACAGGACGACACCGTCGTCGTCGAGGTGCTCGGCCGATACCGGCGCCAGGACGGCGTCACGATCGTTTCCAGTTGCCACATCTGCCGATTCGCCGGCGCCGAGATCACAGCGATCACGTCCTACGGCGTGGAGGTCGACCCGGACTCGGTGGGCGCACCCAGCGACATCCGGCACGCCACCCGCTGAGCATCACAGCAGCGGGGTGTCGTACCCGTCGTTGTCGCCATCGCAGATGCTGAGGTTCGGGCTCACCACGTAGCGGGCCTGATTGCCGCCGGCCCGCCGTGCCTCGTACATCGCGGTCGTGGCCAACGCCACGATCTCGTCGAGGATTTCGTTGGGCGGGTGCTCGACCAGCGGCTGCAGCGGAGTACTCACCACACCGATGCTGGCTGTCATCCCGGCCGGCGACGACGCGATAGCACCGCGGATCCGCTCGATGAGCGGTGACGAATCGGGTGTCGTGAAGCAGTCGGCGACAAGGAATTCCGCCTCGCTGACATGTCCGACGATCGCGTCGCGGCGCACCGTCTCACGCAGCGCCTGGCCCGCGGCCACCCGTGCCCGGTTGCCACCGCGGTTGCCTGCGACAGCGACCATCGCCGCGAAGCTGTCGATGTTGACGACGGCGATCACGAGAAAGCGGTCGTCGCCGCGGTTGCGTGAGGCCAGCAGAGTGGCCGTCTGCAGATAGAACGCATCGCGGTTGAGCAGTCCGGTGAGCGGTTCGACGGCGTCCGCGCCGTCCTCGGCACCGGTCAGCCACACCACCAGCCGGCAGGAGAAGGCCGCGAACACGTACAGCAGCAGAATCAACGCGACGCCGGCCAGCGTCAGCGGAAGGTCGGCGCCGGCCATCTGCACGGCCAGGTAGATCAGGGTGCCCAGGGCGATGGTGAGCACCGTCGTCAGCAACCGCGGGCCGTGAAAGAGCGCCGCATAGCCGATGATCAGTGCGAACGACGAGGCGCCCAGCAGTCCGTACAGCGGAACCACCGGGACGATCGACCCGATGGCGATGGACACCGCGGCGACGACGACCAGCAACGCCGACTCGGTACGGGTCGGCCAGCGATGCCGCAGCCAGATGAACGTCGATCCGAAGCACAGAGCTGACACCACGACCAGCAGTGATTGGCCGAACGGCCACTGCATGGCCGCCGAGCTCCCGATGGTCGACAACGTGATCAGGCCCAGCGTGAAGACGCTGCCGGCGATGACCCGAGAGGTGTACGTTTGCGCGCCGCGGGCCGCGAGCAGGGCGGTCAAGGTGTAGTACTGATTCGCGGATCGGGTGGACAACGCCAGACGCATTACCCCACCCTTCGTGATCGCACCGCTGCTGCACGACTTGTCAGCAACGAAATCGCGGTTGCGCTACCGATGCCGGGTTCCGAGCCTAGCGAACGCTTTCTGCACTGGCCACCCCCGGTTTTCTCAGTTTTTCCGCATACGACAATTGGGTCGGCGTGGCGAACGGCCGGATTCCGTCACGCCGTGACGACGACGGTCAGCTCGTTGCCTGCCCGCTCGACGTGCATCCCGGCGCGGCGTGCCACGGCGGCGACCGCGGCCGCGTCACCCGGTTCGGATCGCGACGTCGCGAGCGCCCTGGCGAAGTGGCCCTTATGCGCTTTGTTGAAATGCGTGACGACGGTCCGGCGGCCATCCGGGTGTTCGGCGAGGACGTCGACGCGTACCGCGCCGGGTAGCCGGCCCAGCGCGGCGTACGAGCCGGACCTCAGGTCGACGATCAACTCGGTGGCGGCCATCTCGGCCAGGACCGGCTCGAGGACCGGACGCCACCGCGCCGCGAGCGTCGCGCTGCCGGGCAGCTTGGAGGTGGCCGACAGCCGGTAGGCGGGAATCAGGTCGTCGGCGCGGAGCACTCCGAACAGGGCGGAGCCCACTGCCAGCCGGGCGCGGGCCCGCGCCTTCGCGGCGCCGCGCAGCGACTCCACGTCCAGGGCGTCGTAGAGCACCCCGGTGTAGCGGACGATGGAAGGCAGCGTCGGGGAGGTGAGCAGCGCGGCATTGCGGTTGATCTCGGCGTCTTGGGCGGGCGAGATGCCCAGCGCCGCCCGGCACACCTCGGGGTCGGCGGCCAGCGTGACGAGCTCGTCGATGAGGTCCCGGCGCAGCGGCCCCAACGCGGGATTGCTCAGACCGTCGAGCTGCAGCGGGGGTCCGTCCCCGCCACTGAGTTTGGTCTCCGACGGCGGAAGCAGAACGATCACGGTCCAGACGGTAGCGGGCAGCGCACGACGCTGGTACCGGCCCCCGGCCGCGACGCTGATAAATTTGTCGGTCAGTGTTTTGACACAACAGGACACGACTCACCAGAAGCGCATCGAGGGGTAAAGGTGGCGTCGGCCGAGCAGCCGAACCCTGACGACGAACTCCGGCAACTGTGGCAACTCATCAACCATCTGCCGGGCATCGTCGGATATTGGGATCGCAATCTTCGCAACAGGATTGCCAATGACGCCTACCTGCAGTACTTCGCGATGGCGCCGCACCAGGTGCACGGCCGGCACATCCGCGAGGTGTTGGGCGAGACCGTCTACGCCCTGAATCTGCCCTACATCATGGGCGCCCTGGCCGGCCGCGAGCAGCTGTTCGAGCGTGAGATCGTCGGCCTCGGCGGGGTCACACGCCGCACCCTGCTCGCCTACATCCCCAACGTCGTCGACGGCGACGTGCACGGCTTCTACGTCCAGGGCACCGATCTCACCGCGGAGGCGCAGGCCGAGCGGACCCTCGACGACGCGCGGCGGCTGTTCGAGATCAGCATGGCCAACGCCCCTTATGGAAAAGCGGTCGCGATGACCACCGGCGAGATGTTGCTCGCCAACCCGGCGCTGTGCGCGTTGACCGGGTACGCCGCAGACGAACTCGTCGGGCGCGACTACCGCGAATTCGTCCATCCCGACGACGTTGCGGCCGGTGAGGAGGAGATGGCAGGGCTGCTGGCCGGGACCGTCACCCAGGTCTCGTCCGAGCGCCGCTACATCCGCCGCGACGGCAGCGTGATCTGGATGCAGCGCAGCGCGGTCCTGGTGCCCGGCCGGTTACCGGGTGCCGAGGACCTCGTCATCGCGCAGTTCCAGGACGTCACCGCGCGGCGGATCGCCGAGGCCGAGCTGGCTCGGCTGGCCGTCACCGACCAGCTCACCGGGCTGTACAACCGCCGAGCTCTGGTCAGTCGCGTCGCACAACACCAGAGCGCCATGCCGGGGACTCCGGTCGGCATGATCTTCATCGACCTGGACGGCTTCAAACATGTCAACGACTCGCACGGGCACGCCACCGGTGACGTCGTCCTCGCCGAGGTGGCTCGCCGCCTGAGTAACGCTGTCGGGGAACCGAATTCGGCGTACCGCCTGGGCGGTGACGAATTCGTGGTCTTGCTTCCGGAGGCCGCGCGCGACGCGGAGGTGCGTGCTCTGTCGGTGGCCGTGTGCTCGGCGCTGACCGGCCGCTACACCGCCGACTCGAGCGCGTTCGACCTCACTGCGTCGGTGGGGTGGACGTGGGGTCACGCCAATACCGCCGAGGACCTCATCCGCAAGGCCGACATCGACATGTACCGGCACAAGGCGCGGCTTCACCAGTCCGCCGTCCGGAGCGACCGCGACGTCTGATAAACCGTCTCACCGTGAAGGCAATCAGCACCGATATCTGGGATGTCATGTCGACGGCCAGAACCATCAGGCGATTCACCTCCGAGCCGGTCGATGACGCGACGCTGAGCCGCTGCCTGCAGGCCGCGACCTGGGCACCATCGGGTGCCAATGCCCAGGGCTGGCGATTCGTGGTGCTGCGTTCGCCCGCACAGCGGGCGGTGGTCGCCGAAGCGGCCGCCCGCGCCCTCGAGGTCATCGAGCCGGTGTACGGGATGAGCCGGCCCGCGCCGGAGGACACCGGCAGGCAGGCTCGCAACAATCGCGCGACCTACGAATTGCACGACCGGGCAGGCGAATTCACGTCAGTGCTGTTCGCCCAGCAGCACTATCCCACCGCTTCGGAGCTGCTGCTCGGCGGATCGATCTTCCCGGCGATGCAGAACTTCCTGCTCGCCGCGCGCGCTCAAGGGCTCGGCGCATGCCCTACCGGTTGGGCGTCTTACGGCGGTGCGGAACTGTTGCGCGAGGCGGTCGGCGTGCCCGACGACTGGCTGATCGCCGGCCACGTCGTCGTCGGCTGGCCGCGGGGCAGGCACGGGCCGCTGCGGCGGCGACCGCTGTCCGCCGCGGTCAACCTGGACCGGTGGGACGCACCCGCCGACGAACTGCTGGCCGCCGACGACGCTCAGCCGTAGGCCAGCAGCAGCGGCACCCGCTGTTCGGCGCTGGTCAACGAACCGTGCTGGCCGATCAGTGCCGACTCCAGCGGTTCGGCCGTCCGTCGCACCAGCGCGGCGCGGTCGCGGGTGGCGGCCACCACGTCACCGATGCGGGCACGCGCCCGATCGTCGACCACGTCGCCGAACCAGCCCGCGGTGATCGCCTCCTCACGCGAGACCACCCAGGCGTGCTCGGCCAGCGTCCCGCGCCAGGTGGCCAGAACGTCGGCGCAGGCACCGTCGCGTACGTAGATATGACGCGCCCGCGCTTCGCCGCCGATCGCGGCCACACCGTCGAGCAGATCCGCGGCGGTGTCGAGGTCCACGGTGGCCGCGCCGTCGACGGCCACCATGCCGTGATCGGCGACCACCGCGAGCAGCCCGCCGGCCGGCAGGGCCTCCACGACGGACTCCACCAGCCGGTCGACCTGCCGAAGCTCCATGCGCCAGGCCGGCGAGCCCGGTCCGTAGAGGTGGCCCATCAGGTCGAGATCCGCGTGGTAGCCGTAGCAGAAGCCGCCGCCGGTGACCGTGGCGCGGACTTCGGCTGCCAGATCACCGAGTCCGATCACCCCGACGTAGCGGCCGCCGCGCAGCACCGCCCTGGTCAGCCCGGAGCCGGTGAACTCCGCACCGGAGATCACGCTGACCGCCATGCCTGCTGATGCGGCGCGCTCGAAATTCGTCGGTAGCGGCTGGATCTCCTCCGGGACGGCTTGGTCGCGCGCGTCGTCGCCCCACGGGTGCGGACGCCACCGCAATGCGTTGATGATGCCCACCTCCGGCAGCCGGAAGGACAGGCCGACCATGCCATGACCGCCCGACGGCAGCCCGGTGCCCACCGCCGCCAATCCGGCCGCGGTGGTCGACGGAAAGCCGACATGCAGGGTGCGACCGCGCAGGCCGGCCAGCACCGGGGCATCGGCGGCGTAGGTGTCGAGCAGTTCGGCGCCCAGACCGTCGATCAGCAGCACGCAGGCTCCGGCGACGGGTCCGGGCAACGCGATGCGCGGTTGGAAGCCGGCCACGCCCATCGCGGCCAACACCGATGGCACCACGTCGGCCAGGTGTGGAATGTCAGCGTCGAGCTGTGGCAGGTTCACGGCATGAGCCTGCCATGTCCTCAGGGCCTGCCGAAACCGGCTTTCGCCAGGATCTCCTGGCCGGCCGGGCTGGTGACCAGATCGACGAATTTGCCTGTCAGAGTTGGATTGCCGGACTGCTTGAGGGCTGCGATCGGATAGGTGTTGACCGCAGCGGCGGCCTCGGGGAACGACACCGCCAGAACTTTGTCGCCCGCGCCCGCGGTATCGGTGACATAGACCAGCCCGGCGTCGGCCTGACCGCTGGTGATCTTGTTCAGCACGTCGGTGACCGAGGACTCCTCGCTCACCGGAGTCAGCTTCACCCCGGTCTTGTTCTCCACGCTCTGCGTGGCCGATCCGCACGGCACCTGCGGGGCGCACACCACGACGGTGAGGCCCGGTTTGGCAAGGTCGTGAAACGTTGTGATGCCCTTCGGGTTTCCAGGGGCGACGGCGATGGTCAAGGTGTTGGAGGCGAAATTTACCGGCGCCCCGGCGAGCAGCCCGGCTTGGCGGGCCTTGTCCATGTTCTTGGTGTCGGCGGAGGCGAAAACGTCCGCGGGAGCGCCTTGGGTCAGCTGGGTCACCAGATCCGAGGAGCCCGCGAACGAGAACTCCACGGAGGCACCGGGATTGTCCTTGCTGAACTGATCCCCGATCGCGGTGAAGGTTTTCTTCAGCGACGCGGCGGCGAACACGATGATCTTCTGGTTGCCCGCCGAGGACGTCGTGGACGAGGGTTGCTGTGACGAGGAACTGCAGCCTGCGACGAGAAGCAGACCGGCGGCCAGCGCCGGCATCAGACGTGTGATCACTTAGCTCCTGACGTTTCGACGATGACCGTGGTGGCCTTGACGACCGCCACCGCAACGCTTCCTGGTTCGAGGTTCAGGTCCCGCACGGCCTCACTGCTCATCAGCGAAACGACGGTGAACGGCCCGCACTGCATTTCCACCTGAGCCATCACCGTGTCGGTGACCACTCTGGTCACCAGCCCGGCGAATCGATTGCGGGCGGAGCTGGCGACCGACAGCGGGTCCTTCGGGCCCGCGGCGGCGCTCTTGCGCGAATACGCGGCCAGCGCTGCTCCGTCGACGGTCTTGCGGCCGGACTGGTCGTTGCCCGTCGGCAGGTCGCCGTCGTCGATCCAGCGCCGGATGGTGTCGTCGCTGACGCCGAGCAGCTCGGCGGCCTCTCGGATTCGCAGCATCGGCACGGCCGAACACTAGCGGATTTCATCCGCGTCCGCGGAGGCACTGACTGGTTTCATCCGCAGATACGGAAACCCTGCGCATCGGTCGGCACGGTTGCGCCCGCGTCGTAGGGTGTGGCCGTGCGACTCATACGCGGTAGCGCACCGCTGGCGGCGGTACTGGCGCTGGGCCTGCTCGCGCCGCAGACGGCCAACGCCGATCCGGATGCGTTGTGGCGGATCGTCCACGACCAGTGCGTCGTCGATGTCCAGCAGCATCACGACCCGGCCCCGTGTTCCCGCGTCGACCTCGGCCGCGGAGAGAGCGGTGGTTACGCGGTGCTCAAGGACATCGTGGGAGACCGGCAGTATCTGCTGATCCCGACCGCCCGGATCCCGGGTATCGAGAGCCCCGAGCTATTGGCGCCCAGCGCCACCAACTACTTCGGCGCGGCATGGCAGTCCAGGTCGTTCGTCGAGCAGCAGGCCGGCGGAACCATCCCGCGAGACTGGATGAGTCTGGCCATCAACTCGGCGATCGCGCGGACGCAGAACCAGCTCCACATCCACATCGACTGTCTGCGCGCCGACGTCCACGACGCGCTGCGCGCGGCGGCCGGTGCCATCGGCGCGACGTGGGCACCGGTCCCGGTTCCGCTGAGCGGCCACACCTATTGGGCGAAGGCCGTCGCCGGCACCGATCTCGACGCCAACCCGTTCACCCTCCTCGCCGACGGAATCGACGGCGCCCGCGACGACATGGGGGAGTACACGCTGGTGGTCGTCGGTACCACCGACCACGCCGGCCGGCCGGGCTTCGTCGTCTTGGCCGACCGCGCCGACGACACCGGCAACGCCGGCGGTGAAGAGTTGCAGGATCACGACTCCTGCCCGCCGACCGTTCCGCCGACGCCCAGCACCGCCAAATAACCGACGGCTCAGTACGGCGGCATCTGCCCCTGGCCCGACGCCCCCGCCATTCCGTTGAGGGTGTCGAGAGCGTGGCGCAGCTGAAGCTGGGAGAGCAACGGGCCCGCCGGTGCCGGCGGCTGCTGATCGGTCAGCGTCCACGGCTGGCAGCCGTCGGTCTTGAATGTGGCGTCGCCCGGATCGATCTGCACCACCGCCGGTTTCTTGGTCAGCGCGTTGTCGACGTTGGTCTGGCCGTCGGGTCCGCCGATGCGCTTCCAGTAGCACGCACCGCCCTCGACGGGGCCTGCCGATGCGTAGGTGCCCGGCACGATGTCGACACCGACCTTGTAAGTGCCGTCGCTGTCGATGGTGGACTTCGGTGCACCGGCCGGCGTAGCGCCCGGGACCGGCGTCGGCGTCGCACCCGGCGTGGGTGTCGGGGCCGACGCATCGACCGGACCGGGTGCGGGCCCGGTCGGGGACGGCGTCGGCGCCGGGGTGGTGGTCGGGTCGGCGGCTGCGATACCCCCGCCGATGACGCCGGCGGCCATCGCCAGCGCGCTGATCGCGATCACATGTGTTATTCGACCCACGTCAACTAGGGTAACCCGGCGCCGGGCCCGGCCGGTCCGGACTGCGTTAACGTCAGCTCATGCCCAGCTTCACCGACGCCGTCGCGAGCGGGATTCCGGTGCTCACCGACGGTGCGATCGAAACGCGTGTCATGTTCGAAACACCGATCGCGATGGATCCCGATGTGCAGGTCGCCGGCCTGCTCGGCGACCGGCAGGGCGAGGCGGCCTTGTGCGCGATCTACCGCAGCTATCTCGATGCGGCGACCTCGAGCGGTGTGCCGCTGGTGATCGGCACGCCCACATTCCGGGCGAGCCTGAACTACACCCGCCACGCCGGCCTCGGCGGCACCGTGGCCGTCGGGCGGCTCAACAGCGCCGCCGTCGCCTTCCTCCACCAGTTGCTCGACGGGCAGTCCCGCTCGCCGGTATGGATTGCCGGGGTGCTCGGCCCGGCCGGCGATGCCTACCGGCCTGCCGAGGCGCCCCCGGAATCTGCCGCCTTCGACTACCACCGGCCGCAGATCGAGGCACTGGCCGAGGCCGGGGTGGATCTCGTCTTCGCGGCCACGTTCCCCGCGGTCGGCGAGGCTGTTGGTGCGGCCCGGGCGATGGCCCGAACCGGATTGCCGTTCGTCGTGTCGTGGGTGCTCGGTGCGGACACCCGAGTCCTGGACGGAACCCCGCTGGCCGAGGCGATCCGACAGGTGGACGACGCCGCTGCGCCCACATACTTCTCGCTGTCGTGCATCCATCCGACGGTCGCCGCCCGCGCCCTCGAAGGGAGCGGCGACGCGGTCCACCGGATCAACGAGGTGAAGGCGAACGGTTCGAGGCTAAGTCCCACCGAATTGGTCGCGTTGGACCATGCCGACAGCGATCCGCCCGCTGAATTCGCCGCCGCCATGGACGACATCCGGCGCCGTTACGGGATAACGGTCGTCGGCGGATGTTGCGGCACCACCGACGAACACATGCGCGCCCTGGGGGCGCTGCTCACACGCTGACAGTCGGTCAGGCGGTCTTGCTCAACAGGGGAAGCAGCAGGCGACGACGGTTGAGGACCGCGTCGTCGAACTCATGCTCGGCCTCGGCGACCGAACCTACGACCGGGAACACGACATCGCTGTCCCTGCGCAGCCGGCGGTTCACCGCGTCGCTGCCGACCACTGCCCATTCCACACCGGCGGCGGCGCAGACATCGTCGATATCACACAGCAACCGGATCGCCTGCGGAGTAAACGAGCTCACACCGGACAGGTCCAGAACGAACGGCTTCTCAGCGAGGACCAGCCGCTTGGCGCATTCGGTGACCCGGTCGACGTTCACCGAATCGATCCGTCCGCTGACCGCGACAACCGTTGCCATGTGCCGAGAGTGTGCTCGAACGTGGGCGCCCTCATAGTCGACAGCGGGGTTGCCGTATCGCGACGTGAAGCTCGTCATGGGTGCCTCATTTCGGTCCTGTTGCCTGTGTGACGGGGTGTAGACCGCCTCAACTTGACCCAAACGTTATGCCGCAAATTTAAGGTCACCGGGAGCAGTGGCTAAATCCTTGTTAAGAACCCAACTTTCGGATCCATCCCCGAAATCGGGCAACGTCGGCCACGTGACGGCTACCGGAGAGCGGGCAGAACATCATCCGTAAGCAGGGTTACGGACTTCCACGCTTCCTCCACCGGCATGCCGCCAACCAGCGGATGCATCACGATCGGGCCGTAGTTTGCCGATCCCCGCACCTCGTCGATCAGCTGGTCGGGGGTGAGGAACCGGTATCTGCCGGAGGCCCGGACCTCAGCCAGGGTCTGGACACCCGGCAGGTGCATGGACGACCGCGACGGGTCGTCGGACCACGCCCCGTAGGTGACCGCCTCCCACAGAATGTGGCTACCGAGTTCGGCCCACGCCCGCTCGGGATCTTCGTGCAGATAGATCATTCCGCGGTTGACCGCGGGCGGCATGAGGACGAACGGCTGAAGGCCGGCCTCCCGGCACAGCTCGGAGTAGTACTCCGCGAGGTCGGGCCGATGGTCGGGCAGGCTCAGCGGCAGACCGAACCGCACCGCCCGGCGGACGGTGGCCCGAACGCCACCGCCGACATAGAGCGGAGGGTGCGGCTTCGTCCACGTGCCCGACACGACGCCGGTGCCTCCGGTCCAGGCAGCCAGCATGGTCTCCAGCGACTGATCCATGAGTTCGCCGCGCCGGCCGAAGTCCACCCCGAGGGCCCGGTACTCCTCTTCCCGGTAGCCCAGACCGACCGTGGTGTGCAACCGGCCGCGGCTCATGGCATCGACGAGCGCGATGTCCTCGGCCATGCGCACGGGGTTCCACAGTGGTCCCAGCGCGCAGTCGATGCTCGCGAAGATGTTGGCCGTGCGGGCCAGAAACATCCCCGCGATCATCACCGGATTGCAGCTCCAGCCGTGGCCGGTGACGTGGTGTTCGTCGACGCTGATCGCGGCGATTCCGTGCCGATCACCGAACTGCGCCAACTCCATTGCAGCCGAAAGCAATTCACCCTGGACGCCCGGATCTCCTCCTGGAGAGGCGAAATTGAAGCGGAGAATTGCAAGCATCTGAGCACTGTATTGCCGTGATTGCGCCAAACTCGATGCGAACTGGTCACGATTTGGCCGCTGTGCTCGGTCGCCGGAAAGGACTGTCGGCGGCCGTCGCTACGGTGACGGCGTGCGCGAGGGCTCGGCCGCGGTGACGACGGCATTGCAGTGGCTGGGACTGTGGGTGGTCGCGACCGCGCTGTTGGGCTTCGTCGGCATGCTCAACAGCCTGGGGTGGGTGTTGGCCGCGCTGAGCGCGGTGGCGGTCGCGGTGAGCGCGTGGCGCGCACTGCTGGCCTGGCTGGATCACCGTCGAGATCTCCGGCGCGATGCGCTCTACCGAGCCACCGGGCAGGCTGCCGTCGACGCCATGACCGGTATCGAGTTCGAGCAGTACGTGGCCGCGGTGCTGCGAGGCCACGGCTATGCGGTCGAAATCACTAGGGCCACTGGTGATTTCGGTGTGGATCTGATCGCGACCCGCGACGACATCCGCACCGCGGTGCAATGCAAGCGGCAGAGCCGGGTGGTCAACGGCTCCGCTGTCCAGCAGGTCGTCGCAGGCGCGGCCGTCCATGACTGCACGGCGACCATGGTGGTGTCCAATCACCGGTACACCAGGGCCGCTCAGCAACTCGCCGACGTCCACGGCTGCGTGCTGGTCGACCGCACCCGCCTGGCGCGGATGTCGCGGGCTCAGCCGATGAACCGGTCCCGGTAGGCGCCGAGCCGCTCGGCGACCTCACCCGCGTCGAGTCCCACGTCGGCGAGGTCGTAGATCACCTCGCCGTGGCGGCCGCGGGGATGCTCGGCGATGAAGTCGGCCATGGCCGCCCGCACCTCGTCGTCGAACGGCTGATCGGCCACCGCGTAGATCGCCGCCAGGGTGCCCTGCTCGTCGGCCATGAAGTCGGTGAACCGCACGTCGGTCGACTGATCGGCCGGGAGCACGTCGCGGTCGCGCAGGCAGCCGCTGAACAGGTCGTCGGCCCGGTCGAGCCAGTACCGCGCGATCATCACCGGATCCGGCTGGGCGCTGGCCATCCGCGAGGCGTAGGCGATCATGGTGACCATCGACCGCGTCACCTCGACCGGATCCCGATGCGTCACAACGAAAGTCGCGTCGGGAAAGGTGGCGTACAGGGTGGGGAACTGCTCGAGGTGTTGCGGCGACTTCAGCACCCACCGGGTGCCGCCACGCAGCCACTGCATGGCCTGCAGCTGACGCTTGAGGTAGGCGTACGACGGCCCCTGGTCATGGGATTTGTAGTGCGCGGCGAACGACGGCAGAGAGTAGGTGGTCTCGAACAGCATGCCGGAGATGTCGTTGGCCAGCAGCTGGATCTCCTCGTGCGCATGGTCGACGGTCATGTCGTGCATCCGCTTGAACTCCGGCATCATCGTCTCGATCAGGTCGAGTCCCGCCGTACAGCGGTCGCGCCGTGCCTGGTCCTCTTCACCGGGAGCGGGGAAGGGTTCCAGGCTCTCCCAGTAGGGCAGATACCGCATGTTCGGGTCGGCGGCGATCAGGTTGTGCAGGTGGGTAGTGCCGGTGCGGGGCAGCCCGCAGATGATGATCGGCCGGGCGATCTCGATGTCCTCGATCTCGGGGTGCTCGGCGATCAGCGCCTCCAGCCGCAGCCGGTTGACCAGATTGCCGACCAGCTGCTCGAAGACCACGGCCACCCCGACGTCGGAGAGCCCGGCCTCCTCGCGCAGGGACGCGGTCAAGACGTCCAGTCGTTCCCGGAAGCTGTCGTCACCCCACCCGGTCAGCCCGGTGCGTTCGGTTGCCGTGTCCAGCAACGCCTTTGAGGTCAGCTCGAGGATGGATCCGTAACCGGCGAGCGCGTCCCGGATCGGCTGGGCGGCCTCGGGGAACACCGGCTGCGCCAGGTCGGTCAACCTGATCGGCTGGGGGCGCTGCACGTCGGCGGTCATGCCAGACCCCCGGCGACCTGAGTGACGTCGACGACCCGGCAGGTAGGCCGTTTCGGGGTTTCCTCGGGCAGGAACCAGCGCAGCCAGATCAGGCCCTTGGTGCGCCCCGCCGTCGACACCCAGTTGGGGTGGCCGGGATCGGTGTCGCTCACCACGATTCGCCAAGACCCGTCGGGCTCGTAGGTGACGTGCGCGCCGTTGATCGTGACCCGCTCGTAGGTGTAGTCGTAGGTGTGCAGGAACGGATTCCACAGGCACAGATTCCAGAACACGCACTCCGGCGACGTGCCGTCGATGATCAGTGCCTGGCCGGGCTGCAGCTCGTAGGCGCCCATCGCGTACGCCGCGTCGCCGGCGGCCCACCCGTAGGTCTGCTGCGGAACCGGGTAGGGCTCGGCGATCTCGTTGGCCGGCTCGACCTTGGTGGGGATGAACGAGTACTGCTCGGCAAGCCAGGTCCGCGCGGCGCGCAGCCGGCGGACCAGATCGGCGCGATCGTCCTGCTTGCGGGCCGGGGGATCGATGGCCTCGATCTTCCACTGCGCCCGGCGATCGGTCTCGGGGTTGTCCAGGTAATCGCGGGTCAGTGCGACGACGGCGTCGTCCTCCAGCTCGAGCCACGCACCCGCTTGCGGGTCAGGGCTGATGGTGAAGTCGAAGTTGCCGTCGGCGTCGAACTGCAGGGAACGGTCGTTCAGCGTTCCGACGATGCGGTTGCTGTAGTGGCCGTCGTCGGGTCCGCCGTAGACGGTGATCGACAGGTAGACCGAATCGCCCCGGTTGCCGGTCACCCGGTAGGTGCGGGTGGGGTCGATCGGCGCCAGTTGATAGAACGCGTCCGAGTTGTCGCCGCCCCACCGCTGATAGGGGCCGATCACGTCGACGAACCGCGGATTGTCCTTGTCGCCCCAGACATAGGTGTCGACGGCGACGCGCAGCAGGCTGAACGTGAGCCGATACCCGTCGAGGATGTCGGCTTCCGGCAGTGGTGGGTCGCTGGCCAGGAACTTGCGTTCGATCCCGCCGAGTTCGTCGAGCAACTCGTGGAAAGCGGTCGACAATTCATCGTCTGCCATGTTCATTCCTTTTCTCGTGTCTGGGCGCCGTGCATGACCAGAGAGCAGAGGGTGTCGACCAGGTGGTCGGTGCCGGCGCGCCCGTCGACGAGGGCGCCGTAGAACGTGGTGCCGACGAGCACGTTGAACAATGTGTCGGTGTCGACGTCGGCGCGCACCACCCCTTGGCCGGCGGCGGTCCGAACCAACGCGGCGAGCTCGGCCCGAATCTTGTCGTCGAGCAATTGCTGTGTGCGGATGTGCAATTCGGAGTCTCGGCGCCGTTCGGCGAGGATGCCCAACGTCGCGGCCGCGACCACCGGCTCGCGCCAGAAGGCCACCGCGCCGCGAACGAATTCCCGCAGATCGGTCTCGAAGTCGCCCGACCGCTGCAGTTCGGCTGTGCCGCCGTCGATTCCGAACGCCGCTTCGAAGACGACATGGGCCTTGGACGGCCAACGGCGATAGATGGTCGGGCGGCTGACGCCGGCGGCCCGCGCGATCGACTCCATGGTCACCTGGTCGTAGCCGACGTCGGTGAGCAATCGGCGGGTGGCCGCCATGATCGCGGCGTCGGTGCGCGGGTCCCGCGGCCGGCCTCGCACCGGCTCCGGCACTGCCGCCACATTGCGATCGGGAGCCGTCATCGATGATTATGTTCCGTTACGTCACGTAACCTGTCAACAAAGTATGACGTCGGGATTGAACCGGTTCACCTCCGGGAATCGTGCTTAGACAATGAATGCGCCCCGACAGCCAGGAGGTCATGCGCCATGAAACTCATGCTTCGAGCGCTGGCCGTGGTGCTGTCCGCGCTGAGCATCGCGGTCGCGGCGCCGCCGACGGCCGGCGCCGACGACCAGCTGGCGTTCACCGGCACGACGCTGAGCGGCGCGCCATTCAACGGCGCGAGCCTGCAGGGCAAGCCGGCGGTCCTCTGGTTCTGGACGCCGTGGTGCCCGTTCTGCAACGCCGAAGCCCCCAACGTCAGCCAGGTCGCCGCGGCCAATCCCAAGGTGACCTTCGTCGGCGTCGCCGCGCGTTCCGATGCCGGGCAGATGCAGGCCTTCGTGTCGAAGTACAACCTGAACTTCACCAACCTCAACGACGCCGACGGATCCATCTGGGCGCGGTTCAACGTGCCATGGCAGCCCGCGTATGTGTTCCTGCGTCCCGACGGCTCGTCCACGTTCGTCAACAACCCCACCTCGGCGATGTCGGAGCAGGAGCTCAGCGACCGAGTGCACGCGCTGGTGTCCTGAGCTTTCGAAAAGTGAATGCCAATCTGACCGGCCTGGCGCTGGCCGCGGGGATGGTGGCTGCGCTCAACCCGTGCGGGTTCGCGATGCTGCCGGCCTACCTGACACTGGTGGTACGCGGAGAGGACGCCGATCCCGGCCGCATCGCTGCGGTGGGCCGTGCGCTGGCGGCGACCGCGGCGATGGCGCTGGGCTTCCTCGCGGTGTTCGGCCTGTTCGGGTTGCTGACCGTCCCGATCGCCACCGCGGTCGAGCGCTATCTGCCCTACGCGACGATCGGTATCGGGATAGTCCTTGTCGCCCTTGGTATCTGGCTGGTCGCGGGCCGGGAATTGACCTGGGGGCCGACCGGGCCCGGCTGGCGGGGGGCGCCGACGGCACGGCTGGGATCGATGTTCGGCTACGCGGTGGGCTACGCGGTGGCGTCGCTGTCGTGCACCATCGGGCCGTTCCTCGCGGTCACCGGAGCCACGCTGCGCGCCGGTTCTGCTGTCGACGGCGTGCTCGTCTATGCCGCCTACGCCGGCGGGCTGGCCCTGGTGGTCGGTGTGCTCGCCGTCGGAATCGCCCTGACCAGTACGGCTTTGGTGGACCGGCTGCGCCGGTTGTTGCCCTACATCAATCGGATCAGCGGCATCGTGCTGATCGCGGTGGGGGCCTACGTGAGCTATTACGGCCTCTACGAGATCCGGTTGTTCAGCGCGCAGGGGGATCCGGCCGACCCGGTGATCGCCGCCGCCGGCCGGCTGCAGGGTGCGGTGGCCGGCTGGGTCTACCGCACCAGCGCCTGGACGTGGGTCGTGGTGCTGGCGGGGCTGATCGCAGCGGCGGCGGTGGTCAGGGTTCGGCGCAGCCGTCACCAGCGGCGCTGATCGCCCGAATCCGTCCGTCGCGCGTGGATATACTCCGCAGCACGTTCGACGCAGGGAAAGGGGACGCGATGAAGCGACAGTCGATGCGAACCTGGGGGGTCGCGGGAGCGGCAGTCCTGGCGCTCACCGGAGTGCCCGCCGCGATCGTGACGGTCCAGCCCGGCGGTCAGGCCCACGCCGACGTCTGCGCCAGCGCGGGCCGCCGGGTCACGGTCAGTGGGTGTGCGAACCTGTCCGACGTGATGGCGCCCTACGTGCCGCCGCCGTCGTACTACGCGCCGCTGCCGGAGGACTACCCGCCGCCACCGCCGCCACCACCGCCGCCGGTGACCGGCTGCGTGGGCTACAACGGCCGCTGGGTCAGCGCCGGCGGCTGTCGCTAGCCACACCACACACCACAACGACGAAACCCCGCGGGCAGTGCCCGCGGGGTTTCGCTTACGGCAACAGATCTAGGTCAGGTCGTACCGGTCGGCATTCATGACCTTGACCCATGCCGCGACGAAGTCCTCGACGAACTTGCCGGCGTTGTCGTCCTGGGCGTAGACCTCGACCAGGGCGCGCAGGATCGAGTTCGAACCGAACACCAGATCGTTGGCGGTCGCCGTCCACTTGAGCGCACCGGTGGTCCGGTCGGTGCCCTCGTAGACGTTTTCGGAGTTCGCCGACGGCTTCCACTCCGTGCCCATGTCGAGCAGGTTGGTGAAGAAGTCGTTCGAGAGCACGCCGACCCGGTCGGTGAACACGCCGTGCTTGGTGCCGCCGTGGTTGGCGCCGAGCACCCGCAGCCCGCCCAGCAACACCGTCATCTCCGGAGCGGTGACACCCACCAGGTAGGCCTTCTCGATCAGCAGCTCCTCCAAGGCAGCCTTCTCGCCGGGCCGCACATAGTTGCGGAACCCGTCGGCGCGCGGCTCGAGAACCGCGAACGCCTCCACGTCGGTCTGCTCCTGCGCGGCGTCGGTGCGGCCGGGTGCGAAGTGAACGTCGATCGCATAGCCGGCCTCCTTGGCCGCCTTCTCGATCGCGGCGTTGCCGCCGAGCACGATCACGTCGGCCAGCGACACGGTCTTGCCACCTGCGGCGTTGAACTCCTGCTGGATCTTCTCCAGCACAGGAAGCACCTTGGCCAGCTCGGCGGGCTCGTTGGCCTCCCAGCTGCGCTGCGGCTCCAGCCGCAGCCGGGCGCCGTTGGCGCCGCCGCGCTTGTCGGTGTTGCGGTAGCTCGACGCCGACGCCCATGCCGTCTTGACCAGCTGCTGAACCGTCAGGCCGGACTCCAGGATCCTGGCCTTGAGCGTGGCGGCATCGGAGTCGTCGATCAGCTCACCCTGTACCGGCGGCACCGGATCCTGCCAGAGCTGCGGCTCGGCAACCCAGGGGCCCAGGTAGCGGGTGATCGGACCCAGATCGCGGTGCAGCAGCTTGTACCAGGCTTTGGCGAACGCCTCGTTGAGCTCTTCGGGGTGATCGAGCCAGCGCCGGGTGATCGCACCGAATTCCGGGTCGACCCGCATCGAGACGTCGGTGACCAGCATCGTGGGCTTGCGGTTAGGGCCGCCGAACGGATCGGGGATGATCGCCTCGGCGTCCTTGGCCTGGAACTGCCACGCCCCCGCCGGGCTCTTGACCAGCTCCCACTCGTAGCCGTAGAGGATCTCCAGGAACGAGTTGCTCCACTTGGTCGGGGTGGTGGTCCACACCACCTCCAGGCCGCTGGTGATGGTGTCGCCGGCCTTGCCCGAACCGAACGGGCACTTCCAGCCCAGACCCAGCTGCTCGATCGGGGCGCCTTCGGGCTCAGGTCCCATGCCCTCGTCCGAGCCGGCACCGTGGGTCTTGCCCAGCGTGTGCCCGCCAACGATCAGCGCCGCGGTCTCCTCGACGTTCATCGCCATCCGGCCGAAGGTTTCCTTGATATCGATGGCAGCCTTCAGCGGATCCGGATTGCCCTCCGGCCCTTCGGGATTGACGTAGATCAGACCCATGGTTGTGGCGCCGTACGGCTCTGCCAGCGTGCGCTCATCGGAGTAGCGCTTGTTGGTGCCCAACCACTCGTCTTCCTCGCCGAACAGGATCTCTTCGGGCTCCCAGATGTCGGGGCGGCCGAAGCCGAAACCGAAGGTCTTGAAGCCGGCCGACTCCAGCGCCACGTTGCCGGCGAACACCAGCAGGTCGGCCCAGGAGATCGTGTTGCCGTACTTCTTCTTCACCGGCCACAGCAGGCGGCGCGCCTTGTCCAGGTTGGCGTTGTCGGGCCAGCTGTTGAGCGGGGCGAACCGCTGCATGCCCTGACCGCCGCCACCGCGGCCGTCGAAGATGCGGTAGGTGCCCGCGGCGTGCCAGCTCATCCGGATGAACAGGCCGGCGTAGCTGCCGTAGTCGGCGGGCCACCAGTCCTGCGAGGTGGTGATCACCGAAAGGAGGTCAGCCTTGAGCGCCTCGGGGTCGAGCTTGGCGAATTCGGTGGCGTAATCGAAGTCATCGCCGAGCGGGTTGGAGTACGGCGAGTGCGGGTGCAGCTTGGTGACGTCGACCTGATTCGGCCACCAATCCTGATTGGTGCGGGGGCCGTGGGCTTTCGGCTCCGGCGCGTCGATGACCGGATTCTCGCTCTCGGACACTTTTTGCCTTTCCATTCCATATTTCATTTGGGTGATTGGGCTGTGATCACTTATGTGATCGCAGAAGGTTCATTCGGCGAGCAGTCGGGACATAGTCCCCAGTAGATGACCTCGGCTTCGTCGAGCACGAAACCGTTGTGCTCAGACGGCGTCAAACAGGGCGCCTCGCCGACAGCGCAGTCGACGTCGCCGATGACACCGCACGATCGGCACACCACATGGTGGTGGTTGTCGCCCACCCGCGCCTCGTACCGGGCCACCGAGCCCGACGGCTGGATGCGCCGCACCAGGCCGGCCGCGGTCAGCGCGTGCAGCACGTCGTACACCGCCTGCCGGGACACGTCGGGCAGGCCGGTGCGGACGGCTCCGAAGATGGTGTCGGTGTCGGCGTGCGGGTGGGTGTGCACTGCGTCGAGTACCGCCAGACGAGGGCGGGTGACCCGCAGCTGCGCTGCCCGCAGCTGGTCGGAGAGATCCGAGACGGAGGTCACGTTTTGATAGTCGTCTCTTTTCTGGAACCAGTCAAGAGTTGTCCTGAAATGGATCCTGCACGCCTGGTCAGGGCCGTTGGGCTGGATCGTTCTTCGGACTGACAGTGGGGTTCAGCGGCGCAATCGGGGCCGGGCTGAAGCTGTTCGGCCCGGGCAGGGTGGCCTTGCTGGTGGGCTGCACCGACGAACTCGACGGAGCGGGTGCAGGAGTGCTGTCGGTGGATCCGCATGCCGGGAACGCGACGACACCCACGCCGGCCAGCGTGACCAGCCAGATCGCTCTCCTGGGACCCTGCATCGCTGAAAGCTACCGCGTTTGGCGGCGAAGTAAGGCCGCGACCGCGCTTTCTGTATGGTGATCGGCGGATCGCGTCCGGCGGCCACCTCGGACCGCACCCGGAAATCAGTCGTCTCGTCAGGAGCAGTTTCGTGCCCCTCAACACCGTTGCGCTCGAACTCGTGCCGCCCAACGTCGACCGCACGCCGGACGAGATGCTGGAGGAGGCGCGCAAGGTCGTGCAGCTGTCCGCGGAGACCGGACTGGACGGCCGGATCCGGCACGTGATGATCCCCGGGATGATCGAAGAGGACAGCGGCCGTCCGGTCGAGATGAAGCCCAAGCTCGATGTGCTCGACTACTGGTCCCGCATCTCGCCGGAGCTGCCCGGTGTGCGCGGATTGTGCACCCAGGTGACCGCTTTCATGGATGAGCCGACGCTGGTCAGCCGTCTGACCGCCCTGCTCGACGCGGGCATGGAAGGCGTGGCGTTCGTCGGTGTCCCGCGGACCATGAACGACGGCGAGGGCGCCGGTGTGGCACCCACCGACGCGCTGACGATCTTCTCCGAACTGGTCCCCAATCGCGGCGCGATCCTGATTCCGACCCGGGCCGAGGAGGCCGGCCGGTTCGGTTTCAAGTGCGGCCGGGGCGCCACCTACGGGATGACGCAGCTGCTCTACTCCGACGCGATCGTCGGCTTTTTGACCGAGTTCGCCGCCACCACCGACTACCGCCCGGAGATTCTGCTGTCGTTCGGTTTCGTGCCGAAGGTCGAGTCCCGGGTGGGTCTCATCAACTGGCTCATCCAAGACCCTGGCAATGCCGCCGTCGCCGCCGAGCAGGACTTCGTCCGCACCCTCGCCGAGAGTGAGCCGCAGGTCAAACGGCAGCTGCTGGTGGACCTCTACAAGCGGGTCATCGACGGCGTCGCCGACCTCGGGTTCCCGCTGAGCATCCACTTCGAGGCCACCTACGGGATGTCCCGCCCGGCCTTCGACACCTTCGCCGAGATGCTGGCGTACTGGTCGCCGGCGACATCCGCATCCTGACGCCTCACCGCCCATGAAGGAAATGATCGACTTCGACGGCGCACCGATTTTCGCGATCCCGGCGCGTGCGGGCTATCGCGGGTTCGGCGGCTGCGAGGGAATGCTGCTCGAAGGCCCGCAGGGCTGGGGTGAGTTCTGCCCGCCGCGCACCGGCAGTGATCTGGTGGCGGCCCGCTGGTTGACCTCGGCCATCGAAGGCGGAACGGTCGGCTGGCCGGACCCGATGCGCGGCCGCGTGCCGGTCGCGGTCGCGGTGCCCGCGGTGGGAGCCGAGGAGGCGGCCGCGATCGCCGTCGGCAGTGGGTGTCAAGCGGCCGACGTGGTGGTCACCGGTCTGCCGGACGATGCCGACCGGCTGGCAGCGGTGCGCTCAGCGCTCGGGCCGGACGCGTCGATCCGTTGCCTGGTCGACCGGTGGTGGGATGTCGACACCGCCGCCGAGACGATCCCCGGGCTGGACGTGGCGGCCGGTGGTCTGCAGTTCGTGCAGCAGCCGTGCGCGACCGCGCGGGAGCTGGCCGCGCTGCGGCGCCGGATCGACGTGCGGGTGGCGGTCGACGTCTCCGACCTCGGCAGCGACGGGCTGACCATGTCCGAGGTCGCCGACATCGTGGTGCTGGACGCCGCCCCGCTCGGCGGCGTGCGCCGGGCATTGCGGTTCGCCGAGAAATGCGACCTACCGGTTGTGGTGTCCGGCGCCGGTCAAACCAGCATGGGACTGGCCAGCGGCGTGGCGTTGGCCGGTGTGCTGCCCGAGCTTCCCTTCGCCTGCGGGCTGGGCACCGCCGCGGCCCTGGCCGGCGACATCGTGCCCGCCGGACGCACATTGATCACCGCCGACGGGTACCTGCCGGTGGCGCCCTCGGCCCCGGCGCCAGACCTGGATCGCGTCGCGGAATTCACCATCGACGACGTCGAGCGCATCGCGTGGTGGCGCGAGCGGCTGCGCACCGCCCGAGAACTTCTCTGAGTCTCTGAGTCGCGCGTCAGCGCCGCGGGCGCCAGGCCGCGACGGCCACCACGACGCCGACCAGCACGACGATCGGGCCGAGCACCGACCACGTCGTGGTGTTGCTCATCGGGCTACCCTGAACCGCTCCGAAACCCTGCAGGGTGAACAGCACTCCGAACAGCGCGACCAGCACGCCGAGACCTCCGACAACGTGACGCATGGTCACCCCTTCTTTCCGCTGGGCATGGCCGCCGACACCGCACGCATGACGGCCCTCTTCACTGTCGCCGCGCCGCCACCGGCGGTAGCACTCAGCGCGGTCCGGTTCGGTGGATTCAGGTGCAGCACATCACCTTCGGCGATTCGGCCGGCGCGGGTGACATTGCCGTAGACGCCGAAGCAGCGGCGGGTGTGCGCGGCGATGGTGCGGGTGACCTCCTTGTCCCGCTTGAGTTCGGGCTGCTCGTGGGACGGCATCACGCAGCGAATCGTCGGGATCATCGGCGCAAGCTCGGCGTGCGGAGCGTGCAGTCGTCCGCCGCACCACTCCCACTCCGGGTGAGCGGCCGGGCTGGGGGAGTCCACCACGAGCGTCGGGCGGAACCGTCGCACGTCGAAATCGGAGTCCGGCGCCAACGACCCGAGCGTCGCCAGGCTCTGCTCGGTGATGATGTGCACGGGATAGGCGTCCACATAGCTGCCGACCGGCGTCGCATAGCGGCTGATCTCCGCGAGCTTGCGCACCGGGAACATCGACAGATCGGGCAGCGGCTCGTCGTCGTCGAGTCCGAAGATCGTGCGCAGGTCGGTCTTGGTGGCCATCGGCGCCCGGTATTCGCTGCGCCGGTCGATCGGCGGCAGTGGCCGAAGTTCCACCTCATGGTCGAGGTACCGCGAGAGTGTCTGGTGCACAGCCGGATCCGAGCTCGACACTTCGGTACCGTCGGGGAAGCCGATCAGCACCTCCGGTGCGTGTCCCGGCCCGGCATCGGGGCCGGGTGGCTGCGCGTAGCGCGCCGTCAACCACAACAGGCCGGGCAGCCGTTTGGCACTGGTGGTCGCGTCGGACTCGACATCACGCACCGCCCACGTCCGGTCGGCGTGCACGCCCAGGTCGCCGACTTCGGCCTCGGTGACCTGCTCGCCCTGCATCGACTTCACCGGATAGCGCCAGATCGAGGTGATACGGCCGGCCTGAATCATCCACTCAGCCTAGAACCTCACTCCGCCGGTGAACGGCGAAGCGTCCGGGACGCCACGATCAGGGCGGCCAAGCTGACCACCAACCACAGCCCCAGCACGATGAACGGCAGCGGCCGCTGGTTGTGCGGGAAGTAGGTCGCGGCGTGGATCGCCGACACCGTCGCGCCGCTGGGCAGCGCATGGTTGAAGAACGCGAACGGCTGGGGCAGCAGCGACGCCGACACCGCCCCGCCCGACGAGGTGTTGCCCAGCAGGATGAACACCAGCCAGGTCGGGATGATCGCCCACCGGTGGATCAGCACCAGCATGGTCGAGTTGAACGACGCGGCGACCGCGATCTGGACCGAGATCAGCAACCACAGCTGAGCAAACGGTGTGCTCAGCGCGCCCAACACCGGGCCGGTCACCGCCGCCAAAGCCGCGCCGCCGACGACGGCGAGTACCGCCATGCTGAGCAGCCAGCGGCGCAAGGTCAGCGTTTTGACGTTGGCCCGCAGCTGGAACATCGTGGTGAAGCCCAGGATCGTGGCGGCGATGACCAGATAGAAGGTGGCCAGCCCGGCCGGGTCGGACGGCGGCAAGGGATGCAGGTCGACGATCGGCAGGATGAACTGTCCCGGTTGCGTCTGGTCCAGCTGGATCAGCGCGCGCGTCCCCGACGGATCGCTGGCGCTGGACAACAACAGTTGCGGCGGCTTCGACGTGGCGTCAATGGCGGCGGTGATGCGTTGCTGATTGATCTCGGCGACTGCGGCGTCCCGGGTCGCGTACTCGTGGACGTCGAACTCATTGCGGTTGGTGCGCAACGCTTTCTCGAACGGTGCGGTGTCGGCCGTCGACCCGATGACTCCGACGGGCAGGTTCCGCGGGGAGGGCCGGCCCAGCGCGACGGTGTAGGCCGCGGCAAAGCTCGACGCCAGCACGATGGCGATCGCGAGCACCGTGGCGACCTTGCGGATCTCCAGCGGGATCCGCCGAATGCCGCGCAGGGGAGCCTCCGGCGATTCCTCGGTCACTGCGGCCACAGCACTCCTCGTCCTTGAGATGGCAGATCAACCTACCTCGGTGACGCGGCCGCTGACCGCAAGCGCCAGGAAGTCTGACGTAAGAATGACCGACAGTCCCCACGGCCATCCGCGCTCGCTCCGGCTCCGAACCACTGACGCCTGCTCAGTTCAGCCCGGGCGCAGCTTCGGAGGATCGCTATGAAATCAGCCGCCACGCTCGCCGCATCCCAAGGCGATGCGATCGACTCTCGCTACCACCCGTCGGCCGCGGTCCGGCGGCAGTTGAACAAGGTCTTCCCCACGCATTGGTCGTTTCTGCTGGGCGAGATCGCGCTGTACAGCTTCGTCGTTCTGCTGATCACGGGCGTCTATCTGACGTTGTTCTTCGACCCGTCGATGACGGAGGTCACCTACAACGGCGTGTACCAGCCGCTGCGCGGCATCGAGATGTCGAAGGCGTACGCCTCCACCCTCGACATCACCTTCGAGGTGCGCGGCGGCCTGTTCGTCCGCCAGGTACACCATTGGGCCGCGCTGCTTTTCGCCGCCGCGATCATGGTGCACCTCGCGCGGATCTTCTTCACCGGAGCCTTCCGCCGGCCGCGCGAGGCCAACTGGGTGATCGGGTCACTGCTGTTGATTTTGGCCATGTTCGAAGGGTTCTTCGGCTACTCACTGCCCGACGATCTGCTGTCGGGCACCGGAATCCGGGCGGCGCTGTCCTCGATCACGCTGGGGATTCCGGTGATCGGCACCTGGATGCACTGGGCGCTGTTCGGCGGCGACTTCCCGGGTGACGTCCTGATCCCGCGGCTCTACGCCATCCACATCCTGATCTTCCCCGGAATCATGTTGGCGCTCATCGGTCTTCATCTGGCGCTGGTGTGGTTCCAGAAGCACACCCAGTTCCCCGGCCCCGGCCGCACCGAGAATAACGTCGTCGGCGTGCGAGTGATGCCGGTGTTCGCGGTCAAGTCCGGTGCGTTCTTCGCGATGACCGTCGGTGTCCTGGGCCTGATGGGTGGCCTGTTGCAGATCAACCCGATCTGGCAGATCGGCCCCTACAAACCCGCCCAGGTGTCGGCGGGCAGCCAGCCCGACTTCTACCTGATGTGGACCGACGGGCTGATCCGGTTGTGGCCGGCGTGGGAGATCTACCTCGGCCACCACACCATCCCGGCGGCGGTGGCGGTCGCGGTCCTGATGGGCGTCATCTTCCTGCTGCTCATCGCCTACCCGTGGATCGAGAAGCGGCTCACCGGCGGTGACGCGCACCATAACCTGCTGCAGCGGCCACGGGACGCTCCGGTGCGAACGGGCATCGGCGCCATGGCAATTGCCTTCTACATCGTTTTGACCTACAGCGCGATGAACGACATCATCGCCTATCAGTTCCACATCTCGCTGAACGCGACGACCTGGATCGGCCGGATCGGAATAGTGGTGCTGCCGCCGCTGGTCTTCTTCATCACCTACCGCTGGGCTATCGCCTTGCAGCGCAGTGACCGTGAGGTGCTCGAGCACGGCGTCGAGACCGGCATCCTCAAGCGGCTGCCGCACGGTGCGTACGTCGAGTTGCATCAGCCGCTGGGCCCGCTCGACGCAGAGGGCCACCCGATCGCGCTGGAATACCAGGGCGCCCCGGTGCCCAAGCGGATGAACAAGCTCGGCTCTGGCGGGGCACCCGGTCGCGGCAGCTTCCTCACCGCCGACCCTGCCGACGAGGACGCCGCGCTCAGCGAGGCGGCCCACGCCGCCGAGCAGCGCGCGCGCACCGCGTTGATGGAACGGCAGACCCTCGACCGGGCGGCCGAGAGGCGGGTCGGCACAATCGAGCTATGATGCGCGCCGTCCGTTCGATCCAGGGGTCAGCCACCGTCGTCGACGTCGACGAGCCCGCGGGTGACTGGCCGATCGTCGAGGTCGGATCGGCCAGCATCTGCGGCAGCGACCTCGGCATGCTGTCGTTCGGCCTGCCGGTCACGATCGGTCACGAGATCGCAGGCACGGTGGACGGCCGGACCTACTGTGTCGAACCGACAGTGGGCTGCGGGCAGTGCGATCAGTGCCGTGGCGGGTCACCGCAACGGTGCCGGGGAAGCGCACCGCACGGGCTGCTCGGAGTCGCGTTCGACGGTGGCCTCGCCGACCGGGTCCGGGTGCCCGCCGAGTGCCTCGTGCCACTGCCCGACGGTCTACCCGTCTCCGACGCCTGCCTGGTCGAACCGCTCGCGGTCTCCTGGCATGCGTTGCGTAAGGTCGGCGCCGACACCACCGATCGGGTCCTGGTCGTCGGCGGCGGAAGCGTCGGGTTGCTGGCCGTCGCCGCGGCCCGCGCCATGAGCCTCGGCGTCGACCTGCACGCCCGCCACCCGCATCAGATCGAGGCGGGCCAGCGACTCGGCGCTGGGCGCCCAGACGGCGAGTACGAGGTCGTGGTGGAGGCGGTGGGCACCGACGAGGCGGTGGCCGACTGTGTGCGCCGTGCCGTGCCGGGCGGCCGGATCGCGATAGTCGGTGTGTCGCACGGCAACCGAGCGGTTCCGGGCATTCCCTGGATGCTGAAGGAACTGACGCTGACCGCCTCGATGTGCTACGACCGCGGGCGTGACAACCGCGAATTCGTAGACGCGGCTGCGGCGTTGGCCGCAGATCCGGAGATCGCGGCCACCGTCGTCACGCACCGCTTCCCACTGGCCGACGCGGCGCGGGCGTTCGGGGTTGCCGCCGACCGGCGAAGCGGGGCGATCAAGGTGGTGTTGGAACCTTAGAGCGTCACCGGCATCGCGCCGACATGCCAGATCTCGTCGGAGTATTCGGCGATCGCGCGATCCGAGGAGAACTTGCCGCTGCGGGCCGCATTGAGGATCGACATCCGCGACCAGGTGTCCGAGTCCTGCCAGGCGGCGCTGACCCGGGCCTGGCAGTCGACGTAGGAGCGGTAGTCCGCCAGCACCAGGAACGGGTCGTGGTGCAGCAGGTTGTCGACCAGCGGACGCAACACCTCGGTGTCACCGTGCGTGAAGGTGCCGTCGACGATCAGCTCGAGCACTTCGGCCAGTTCCGGGTCGCGTTCGACGAAGGCGGTCGGCCGGTAGCCGTCGGCCTTGAGTTGCTCCACCTCGTCGACGGTCAGACCGAACAGGAAGAAGTTATCCGGCCCGGCCTCCTCACGAATCTCGACGTTCGCGCCATCGAGGGTCCCGATGGTCAACGCCCCGTTGATCATGAACTTCATGTTGCCGGTTCCCGACGCCTCCTTGCCCGCGGTGGAGATCTGCTCGGAGAGGTTGGCAGCCGGATAGATCAAGTGCGCGTTCTTGACGTTGAAGTTCGGCAGGAACACCACCCGCATGAACCGGTTTACGTCCGGGTCGTTGTTGACGGTGGCGCCGACAGCGGTGATCAACCGGATCATCCGCTTGGCGATGAAGTATCCGGGTGCGGCCTTGCCGCCGAAGATGAACGCCCGCGGGGCGATCGCGAAGCCCGGGTTGCGCTTGAGCCGGTTGTACAGCGTGATGATGTGCAGCACGTTGAGGTGCTGGCGCTTGTACTCGTGGATGCGCTTGACCTGCACGTCGAACATCCAGGTCGGGTCGAGCTCGATGCCGGTCGAGGCGTGCACGTATTCGGCAAGCCGGCTCTTGTTGGCGCGCTTCATATCCCGCCAGCGTTCACGGAACGCCGGGTCCTCGGCGTAGGGCTCCAGCCTGCGCAGCTGGTCCAGGTCGGTCAGCCAGCCGTCGCCGACGGTCTCGTCGAGCAGCGTTCGAAGCCCCGGATTGGACAGCGCCAGGAAGCGTCGTGGCGTGACGCCGTTGGTGACGTTGCCGAACCGCTCCGGCCACATCTCGTAGAAGTCCTTCAGCACACTGGCTTTGAGCAGCTCGGAATGCAACGCGGCTACCCCGTTGACGGCATGGCTGCCGACGGTGGCCAGGTGCGCCATCCGCACGCTCTTGCCGCCGTCCTCACCGATCAGCGACATCCGTCGCTCCCGCTCGGTGTCGCCGGGGAATTTGTCGCGGACCTCCTCCAGGAACCGGTCGTTGATCTCGTAGATGATCTCCAGGTGCCGGGGGAGTGAGTCGCCGAAGATGCCCAATGGCCACGTCTCCAGCGCCTCGGGCAGCAGCGTGTGATTGGTGTAGGCGAAGGTCGCGACGGTGATGTCCCAGGCTTCGTCCCAGCCCATGTGGTGTTCGTCGATCAGCAGGCGCATGAGTTCGGCGACCGCGATCGACGGGTGGGTGTCGTTGAGCTGGATGGCCCACTTGTCGGGCAGTGCGCTCAGCGGCAGCCGGGCCCGTTCGGTGTGGATCCGCAGGA
Source organism: Mycolicibacterium aromaticivorans JS19b1 = JCM 16368 (assembly GCF_000559085.1). Lineage (NCBI taxonomy): Bacteria > Bacillati > Actinomycetota > Actinomycetes > Mycobacteriales > Mycobacteriaceae > Mycobacterium > Mycolicibacterium aromaticivorans. The sequence goes on from NZ_JALN02000001.1 coordinate 5,296,780, forward strand.
TGTCCTGCAGCGACGAGCTGACGAAGAAGTACTGCTGTTGCAGTCGAAGCCGCTTGCCGGCTTCGGGTTCGTCGTTGGGGTAGAGGACTTTCGAGATCTTCTCGGAGAGCACCTCGTCCTCGACGGCCTTGTAGAAGTCGCCGGTGTTGAACGCGTCCAGCGCGAACGAGGACACCGATCGGGCGCTCCACAGGGTCAGCGTGTTGCAGGTGTTGACGCCGTAACCCTGGATCGGGGTGTCATAGGAGACACCCTTGATCACCCGTCGCGGAATCCAGCGCACCCGATGATTGCCTGCGACGTCCTCGTACTGCTCGGTGCGGCCACCCCAGTTGACCAGATAGCTGGCGTCGGGTTTGTCGATCTCCCAAGGGTTCCCGGCCACCAGCCAGTTGTCGGTCTTCTCGACCTGCCAGCCGTCCTGGATCTCCTGGTCGAAAATGCCGAACTCGTACCGGATTCCGTAGCCGATCGACGGCCGCTGCAGTGTGGCCATCGAGTCCAGGTAGCAGGCGGCCAGCCGGCCGAGGCCGCCGTTGCCCAGCCCGGGCTCCTCCTCGCACTCCAGAATCGCGTCGAGATCCTGCCCGAGTGCCGCGAGTGCCTCGCGGGCCTGGCGCTCGATGCGCAGATTGAGCAGGTTGTTGCCGAGCTGCGGGCCCATCAGGAATTCCGCGGACAGGTAGCACGTCACCTTGGCCGGCCCGTGCAGCAGATCCTGGGTGGTGGCCATCCAGCGCTGCTGCATGCGGTCACGCACCGCAAGCGCCAGCGCGCGGTAGTAGTGCTCGGGGGTCAGCACGCTCGGCGGCCGGGCGATGGAGTAGGCGAGGTGGTCGGCGATCGCGCGGTGCAGCGCGTCGGCCGACAACCCCGTGCGGCTGTGTTCGTGCGGCTGCGCGCGGCTCACACCCCCATCACGGTCGGCGACATCACCGGGCGCACTGCTCACCACATCGGTCATTGCGTTCTCCTGGTCCCAGACCACTTCTCGATCTCGTACGCGACCCGCAGTTTGACACCGTCGTATTTCAGCGAGGCGAGGTCCATGAGTCGGTCCCGTGAACTGTTGCCTGTGGGTCCTACGATCGCGACGACGACCACCGTGGCGAACCAGCCGAACAGCGAAGACGGCCCCGACCGGTGACATCGTCCGGTAATCGCTCCCGCCGAGCAGTTCCGGGCTATACAGTTTTCCGAAATTGTTCACTAAAGTTGAGCTGCCGCGCCAGCAGATCGGACACGACTCGGAAATGACTCAGACGTCGACTGTGCAGTCCACGACCCGGCCGCTCGGGTTGGCCCGCGGCATGCGCGATCTGGTGGTGGCGCAGGCCGGTGAGTCCGAGCGGCTGCGCACCATTGCCCCGTCCATCGTCGACGAGATGTGGGCCAGCGGACTGATGTCGTCGTTCAATCCCGTCGCGGCCGGTGGGGTCGAGCCCTCGTTCGCCGAGATGATCGAGACCTGGATCGAGATGGCCTGGCAGGACGGCTCGTTCGGCTGGATCGGGATCGCAAACCTGCCGTCGTCGTTCGCCGCCGCGGCCTATATGTCGGACGAGGGTTTCGCCGAGGTCTTCACCGCGAACGACAACCGCGTCACGATGGGTGGCCAGTTCTTCCCCAACGGTCAGGGCGTCGTGGTCGACGGCGGCTACCGGGTGACCGGATCGTGGAGTTTCGGGTCGGGCACCGGCCATGCCGAGTACGTCTGTGCGGGTTTCTTCCCGATGGTGGACGGCCAGCCGGTGATGGGATCCGGTGGACTGCCGGAGATGCATGTGGCCGTCGTCCCGCGTGCGGATGTCGTGTTCACGGACGGCTGGCATGTCCAGGGTCTCAAGGGAACCGGATCGTATGACTACGGTCTCGATGACGTGTTCGTGCCGGCCGGCCGGACCTTCCCGCTGTTCTCCAGCTCGCCGTACCGGGGCAGCTCGCCGGCGACCCGGATGGGACTGATGCCGGTGACCGCGGCCGGGCACGCGGCGTGGGCGCTCGGGGTTGCCAAGAGCATGCTCGATGACGTCGAGGAATTGGCGGCCACCAAGTTCCGGATGAGCGACATGGCCTCACTGGCCAGCCGGCCGACCTTCCAGAAGGGGCTGGCGCATCACGTCGCGGCGTGGCGGGCGGCACGGCTGCTGGTGCTGGATGCCTTCGGCACCGCCGAGGCCGCGGTCGCCGCCGGCGAGGACCTGACCCCCGGGCTGCGCGCCGACATGCGGGTGGCCGCGGTGTACGCCACCGACGTGGCGCGCGAGGCAGCCGAGTGGGCACACCTGGCGGCGGGCACCACCTCGATTCGTGAGGGCAGCCGCCTCGAGCGCGCGTTCCGCGACATCTACACCGGCACCCAGCACGCGTTCATCAGCGAGAAAGTCTCCATCGACGTGGCCCAGATCTGGCTCGGCATCATCGACGATCAGCCGGGGTTGTGACGCCCCGGCATTTCGCGCGCGGCGCAGGTCCGGCCGCACTAATGTCCAACGGTTATGACCGACTGGTCCGATCCGCGGCTGCCGACCAACCAGACGAGTAGCCCCCGCCAGCTCAAACGGCTGAGCCGCAACTTCGCCGGCGTCGGCGTCGGAATCCCGCCCGAGCGTCTACAGCAGATCGCGATGGGCCACGCGGCCACCGAGGACGAACTCGTCGACGTGTCGTTCGCGCTGACCGCGACTGCGCTCCGCAGCGAGCAGCGGCGATCCAAAGTCGGCCGCGCACAACGGCGCTGTGTGCGCGGCGCCATCGTGTTCGTCGCGATCCTGATCGCGATCAACGTGCTGATGTGTCTGGGTCTGTTCCTGTTCGTCCTGACCCAGCACACTTCTCCCTATTAGGTCCCTATTGGGCCGCCAGGCCCTAGCCCGTCACGTACCCGTCGGCGACATCGAGCGCCTTGTCCAGAATGGCCAGTCCCTCGGCCACCTCGGCGTCGCTGATGTTGCATGCCGGCACCGCGTGGATCCGGTTGAAGTTCGCGAACGGCAGCAGCCCGCCGGACTTGCATGCGGCCAGCACCGCGTTCATGGCTGGGCTCGAACCGCCGTAGGGCGCCAGCGGTTCCCGCGTCTGCTGGTTGGCCACCAGCTCGAGCGCCCAGAACACGCCGAGTCCGCGGACCTCACCGACCGACGGGTGGCGGGACGCCAGCTCGCGCAGACCCGGGCCGAGCACCTGCTCGCCGATTCGCGCGGCATTGGCCACCATGCCTTCGTCTTCCATCGCGTTGATCGTCGCGACCGCCGCACCGCAGGCCAGCGGATGCCCTGAATAGGTCAGCCCGCCCGGGTAGGCGCGGTCGGCGAACGTCGAGTAGATCGCGTCGTTGATGGCCACGCCACCCAGCGGCACATACCCCGACGTCACACCCTTGGCGAACGTCATGAGGTCCGGCACCACGTCGAAGTTCTGGATTGCGAACCACTTTCCGGTCCGGCCGAAGCCCGCCATCACCTCGTCGGCGATGAACACGATGCCGTGGCGATCGCAGATCTCCCGCACGCCGGCCATGTACCCGGGCGGCGGCACCATGATGCCGGCGGTCCCGGGCACCGATTCCAGGATGATCGCGGCGATCGAGTCCGCGCCCTCGTGCTGGATCAGCCGCTCGAGGTAGTCCAGCGCCCGCTCGGACTCCTGCTGCTCGGTCTCTGCGAAGAACGACGAGCGATACAGGAACGGGCCGTTGAAGTGCACGACGCCGGAGCTGGCGTAGTCGTTGGGATAGCGCCGCGGGTCACCGGTGAGGTTGACCGCGGTGTCGGTGCCGCCGTGGTAGGAGCGGTAGCGGGAAAGCACCTTGTAGCGCCCGGTGTGCAGCCGCGCCATCCGGACGGCGTGCTCGACGGCGTCGGCGCCGCCGTTGGTGAAGAACACCCGGTTCAGGTCACCGGGGGTGCGCTCGGCGACCAGCCGGGCCGCCTCGGAGCGGGCGGCGTTGGCGTGCTGCGGCGCGATCGTGCACAGCTTCGCGGCCTGTTCGGCGATTGCGGCGACGACCTTGGGGTGCTGATGGCCGATGTTGGTGAACACCAGCTGGGAAGAGAAGTCGAGCAGCTTGTTACCCTCCCCGTCCCACACGTAGGAGCCCTCCGACGCGACGATTGTCATCGGCTTGATCTGGGCCTGCGCCGACCACGAGTGGAATACGTGCGCACGGTCCAGTTCGTAGGCCCGGGCGGCCTCGGCGCGTGCGGTGTCGAGGTCCTGACCGTTGGGCAGGAGGTGGGATTCGGTCGTCGTCATGCGTGCCTCTTTCGAGCTCGGTGGTGCTCAGTGGTTCTGGGGGAAGCCGAGGTTGATGCCGCCGTGGGAGGGATCGAGCCACCGCGTCGTCACCACTTTGCCACGGGTGAAGAAGTGCACGCCTTCGGTGCCGTGGGCGTGAGTGTCACCGAACAGCGAACTCTTCCAGCCGCCGAAGCTGTAGTAGGCGGTCGGAACCGGGATCGGCACGTTGATGCCGACCATGCCGACCTCGACCTCGTTCTGGAAACGCCGTGCCGCGCCGCCGTCGTTGGTGAAGATCGCGGTGCCGTTGCCGTATGGGTTGGAGTTGATCAGCTCCAAGGCCTCGTCGTAGGTGTCGACACGGACCACCGACAGCACCGGGCCGAAGATCTCGTCGGTGTAGACGCTCATCTCGGGGGTGACGTTGTCGATCAGGGTGGGCCCCAGCCAGAAGCCGTCTGCCTCCCCGTCCACGGCCGTACCGCGGCCGTCGACGACGATCGTGGCGCCGTCGGCTTCGCCGGCGTCGATGTAGGAGGCGACCTTGTCGCGGTGGGCCTTGGTCACCAGCGGGCCCATATCGGTGTTGCGGGTGCCGTCGCCGATCTTCAACGTCGTTGTGCGCTCGGCGATCTTGGCGACCAGCTCGTCGGCGATCGGGCCGACCGCCACGGCTGCCGAGATCGCCATGCAGCGCTCACCGGCCGAACCGAAGCCGGCGTTGACCATCGCATCGGCGGCCAGATCGAGGTCGGCGTCGGGCAGGATCACTGCGTGGTTCTTGGCGCCGCCCAGGGCCTGCACCCGCTTGCCGTGCAGGGTCGCGGTCGAGTAGATGTACTGCGCGATCGGCGTGGAGCCGACGAACGACACCGCCTTGATCGACTTATTGGTCAGCAGCTCGTCGACGGCGACCTTGTCGCCCTGCAGTACATTGAACACCCCGGCGGGCAGACCGGCCTCGGCCCACAGGTTGGCGATCCACAGCGCCGCCGACGGATCCTTCTCAGAAGGCTTGAGCACCACGGTGTTTCCGGCTGCGATGGCGATGGGGAAGAACCACATCGGCACCATCGCGGGGAAGTTGAACGGACTGATGACGGCCACCGGGCCGAGCGGCTGGCGGATCGAGGCGACGTCGACGTTGGTCGAGGCGTTCTCGGTCATCCCACCCTTGAGCAGATGCGATATGCCGCAGGCGAATTCGACGACCTCCTGGCCGCGGCTGACCTCGCCGAGGGCATCGGAGAGCACCTTGCCGTGTTCGGCGGTGATGATCGCGGCCAGCTCTTCCTTGCGGGCGTTGAGCAGTTCGCGGAACGCGAAGAGGATCGTGGTGCGCTTGGCCAGCGAGGTGTCGCGCCAGGCCGGGAACGCGGCGGCCGCGGCGGCGATGACCGCCTGCGCGTCGGCGACGTCGGCCAGCGCGACCTGACCGGTCACCTGGCCGGTGGCCGGGTTGGTCACCGCGGCCGTCCGGTCGCTGCTGCCTGCGAAGTTCTTCCCGTCGGCCCAGTGGGCGATGGTCCGGACGCGGGTGTTGGGCGCTGTGAGGGTCATACCTGCGATTCTGGTGCAGGATGGCCCAGGTCGAGGCCGACGATATGTAAATGAATTACTGTTCTCTCTTACACTGTGTTAATGCAGTTGACCCTTGCCGACATCCTCGAGCTGCCGTCGGTGCGCCGGGGCGATCCGGAGATGGTGTGCACCGGACCGATGGACCAGCCGGTGCGTTGGGTGCACGTCAGCGATCTCGCCGACCTGTCGGGCCTGCTGACCGGCGGGGAATTGGTGCTGACCACGGGTCAGGCATTGGCCGATCCGTCGCGCCGGGACGCCTATCTGCCCGGCCTTGCGAAGGCCGGCGCGGTGGGCGTGGTGATCGAGCTCGGGCTGCACATCGACCGGCTTCCGGAGTCTGTGCGCGCCATCGGCTCGGCGCTGTCGCTGCCGGTGATCGTGCTGCACCGGACGGTGCGCTTCATCGATGTCACCGAGGAGGTGCATCGCCGGATCGTCGCCGACCAGTACGCCGAAGTCGAGTACGCCCAACGGGTACACGAGGAGTTCACCGCGCTGAGCATGCGCCGGGCATCGATCGACGAGATCGTCAGTGCGGCAGCCCAGATGCTCGACACACCCGTGGTGTTGGAAGACCTCAACCGTCAGGTGCTGGCGTTCGACGGCCGGGGCCTGTCGGCGGCGACACTGCTGGTCGACTGGGAGCGGCGCTCCCGGCTGGCGGGTGGTGACGCCTGGACCGCGTGCCCGGTGGGCCCGCACCGCGAGGAGTGGGGCCGGTTGATCGCGCCGCGGATGGCCGCGGCCGACGGCCGGTCGGTGATGACCCTGGAGCGCGCGGCGCAAGCGCTGGCGTTGAACCGGATGGTCGAGCAGAACCGCAGCTCACTGGAGCTACGCGCGCAGAGCGGCCTCGTCGACGACCTGCGCCGCGGTCGCATCACCGACGAGGCCGAGGCCACCGCCCGTGCGCATGCGCTGGGGCTGCGGCCGGCGCTGACGTATGTGCCGATGGCGGTGCGGCTGCGGGAGACGCCGGGCGCCGATCAGGTCGCGATCGCCCAGCGGCGGGTCCGCACCCTGGACGCGATCATGCACACCGTGCGTGCGGCCGGCCATACCGGTTTGGCGGCCACCCGTGACGACGGCCAGATCGACGTGGTGTTGGCGCCGCAGCGCACCAGCCGGGTCCCCGGATCGCTCGATACCGTGTTGACCGACGTGTGTTCGGCTACTCGGCGCGCGGTCGCCCATCTAGACGGGGTGAGCGGATGTGCCATCGGCGTGGGCCCGGAGAACAGCCGGCTGGTCGACGCGGTGGGCGGCCTGCGCGAAGCAGGGCACGTCGCCGAGGTGGCGATGTCGATGCCCTTGCAGGACAAGCCGTTTCATCGAGCGTCGGATGTCCGCTTGCGCGGCCTGCTGTCGCTGATCCGTAGTGATCCTCGTGTGCAGGCGTTCGCCGAGACTGAGCTGGCCGGGTTGCTGGCGGATCGGGCCAAGCACGGCGACGAGGCCTTCGACCTGCTGTGGCACTTCCTGCAGGCGGGCGGCAACAAAGCCGAGCTCGCCAGGACGCTACACATGTCGCGGCCCACGCTGTACGCGCGGTTGGAGGCGCTGCAACGGACCGTCGGACTAGATCTCGACGACGCCGAGTCCAGGACGTCGCTGCAGGTGGCGATGTTGATCCTCAACGTCTAGTCCGCTGTCGGATCGTCGGCGTCGCGACGCTCGTCTTTGATCCGTTCTTTGCTCCGCAGTAGACGCAGCAGCGTCACCAGCACCAGGCCGCCGACCATATTGCCGACGAGCGTGTACCAGAACCACCCCAGCCAGTCGAGATAGCCGAAGGGTGCCTCACCGGTCGACAGGGCGCCAAAGATCAACAGCGAGTCCAGGATCGAGTGGAACAGCTGCAGTCCGGCCAGGACGAAGGCACCGGCCACCGCGGCCGCGATCTTGCCGGGAACCGAGTCGGTGCCGTGCTGCATGCGGGTCATCAGCGTGATCACCATGCCACCCAGCACTGCCAGCGCCATCGTCTGCACCGACAGCGGTTCACCGACGAAATGCTCAGCGGAGGTGATGGTTTGGCTCCTGAGCTTGGGGAATGCCGCGATGATCAGCGCCATGATCAGCCACCCGCCGACCAGGTTGGCCACCAGCGTGCCGCTCCACAGTTTGGCGAGCTGGCCGACGCTGGCCCGCTTGGCGGCCACCGTCGTGACGGGAACCAGGAAGCCTTCGGTGAACAGCTCGCTGCGGCCGAGCAGCAGCGCCAGGAATCCGATCGCGAATGCGACTCCGGCCAGCAGCTGATTGTGGGTTTCGTGCAACACGGACAGGTAGGCCAGCACCCCTATCGCAACCTCGGTACCACCGAAGAATCCGGTGACCAGGACTTCACGCCAGCTGCGGTGCAGTCGTTGACTGCCCTCGTCGATCATTCGGTTGAAGGCGGCTTCGAGTTCGTCCTCGATCGGGCTGTCGGACTCGCCGAGTTGGCGCTGGCTCGTTGAACTCACGAATCCGTGTACCCACCTGCAGCCTTCCCGACACCGGACGCCGCTGAGCAGTCGCTCAACTTACGCCCATAGACTGGGCCACCGTGGGTATTCTCGTCGGCTTTGCGCCGTGGATCGTCTATTGGGTTCTGGTGGGCAATGCGCCGTTCACGACGGCCGTCCTGGTGGCCCTCGCCGTCGCGATCATCGGACTGGTGATGAGCCGCACCAGGAAGGTGGCCGGTCTGACCTTCGAAATCGGTTCTGTCGCTGTGTTCTTCGTGCTGACGGTGCTGACCTTCGTGGCCAGCCATGGGTTCTTGGAGCAGTGGATCTTGTCGCTGAGCACTGCGGGGATCTTCGTCATCACGCTGGCCGGGGCGCTGGCCGGCGCGCCGTTCGTGCGGGGATTCGCCGCGGCCGGACGCTCCGAGGAGATCGTCACCAGCGAGCTGTTCACGGCCATCACGTCGCTGCTGACCTGGATCTGGATCGGTGCTTTCGCGGGGATGACGGTGTCCTCGGCGATCCCGCCGATCGTCTCCGGGGACGCCACGATCCTCGACTCCGCGAACCCGCTGTCCGTGCTGTGCTACTGGGTGATCCCGTTCGCGTTGCTGGGGCTGGCTGCGATCGCCTCGCGCATCCTGCCCGACACGATGGTTCTCAGCGACGACGTCGTGCGCGAGACGTCCTTTGTCGCGTACAGCGAAGCCGCGATCGACGAGCTGTACTACCTGGCTCAGGAGCACGCCAACCGCGAGGTCGGCGCGGGCAAGGAAGCCTACGACGTCAAAGTCGGCGGGATGGGGATGACGCTGACCGGCGACGAGTCCCGCAAGTCGTGGCCGTCGACATATCGAGTGCGCGACCGCCGCCGCTGAACCGCCCCGGCGCCGGGCTCTGCTCGTTGCTGACGTCGGCGGCATGATCGCAACCGATCGGGCAAGGATGCACACCGCTTTGGACACCTTTGCGTCACGGATCGGCTAAAAGGCCTGTTCAGGCCGCCAGCGTGGTATGCGGCTGTCAGCTGATTGCGGTAGAAAGTGACAGAAGTGACCTCTGTGAAGAGGACGGAGCTTTGCTCGGAGGCGCCCGGAAGGTGGAGATCATGATGAAGAAGCGCTTTTACGCCCTGGCGATCAGCCTGATGATGCTGCTCGCCATTCCCGGCCTGGTGGCCCCGACGGCGACCGCCGCTCCGGTGGGCCGGGATCAGTACGTCAACCTGGTGATCCAGCGCGGGCTCGCCCAGCGGGGCGTGCCCTACGCCTGGGCCGGCGGCGACATCAACGGACCCACTCTCGGCAAAGGCCCGAGCGCAGCGGTCGTCGGTTTCGACTCCTCGGGCCTGATCCAGTACATCTACGCCGGCGTCGGCGCCAAGCTGCCGCGTTCCTCGGGAGACATGTACAAGGTCGGCCAGCACGTCACCGCGGACCAGGCGTTGCCGGGGGATCTGATCTTCTACGGGCCCGACGGCACCCAGAGCGTCGCGATGTTCCTGGGCAACAACCAGATGCTGGAAGTCACCGACACGGTCGTCGCGGTGTCCGCGGTGCGCGCCAAAGACATGGCGCCCTACCTCGTCCGCGTCATCGCCTGAGTGTCACGCGGGGGCGCGCCGTCGACCCGCCGTGCAGATATTCACGGCGCGACGACGAGCACGCCCACCGCTAGGCGGGACCCTGCCGGCCGCCGGCTAGGCGCAGTCGGTGCAGACCAGACTGGCGGCGTCCGCCAGCCGGCTGCGGTGGTGAACCAGAAAGCAGCTGCTGCAGGTGAACTCGTCCGCTTGCTTCGGGACGACGCGCACTGTGAGCTCTTCGTCTGACAAGTCGGCGCCGGGCAGCTCGAAGGAATCAGCCGCTTCCGCCTCATCGATGTCTATCACGGCCGTGGCCGTATCTTTGCGCCGTCCCGCCAGGTCTTCAAGCGACTCTTCCTCAGGCTCGGCCTGGGTGCGGCGGGGGGCGTCGTAATCAACCGTCATGATCCGTGCCTTTCGTTTCCGCATTCGACGTCGCGTCAACGCGGTCGAATGCGAGTTTGTTCCCGTAGCCGGTCTCTGCTAAACACCGTTGTTTCCGGCTGTGTGTGCGCTGGGTCCTGCCTTGCTGTGGCCTGCGGATTCGCACGCCATAGGCACGTAGAAAGCTGGGCTCAGGTTCGCCAGAGAGATTCCTGGGCGACGCTGGCGATCAGGGTACCGTCATCACGCTGAAATGAGCCGTGCGCCAACCCCCGCGCGTCGCTGTGACTGACCGCGGTGGCGTCGTAGAGATGCCACTGGTGGGGGTCGGTCGGCCGGTGCAGCCACACCGCGTGGTCGAGGCTGGCGGCACCGCCCGGACCGGGGAGCTCCGGCCCCGGCGGCCGCGCCGAGGACACCATGCCCAGGTCAGAGATGAAGGTCAGCGCACAGGCCCGCAGCAGGGGGTCGTCCTCGACGGGTTCGCGGGTGCGGAACCAGAACGGCTGGGTGGGCCAGTCGACGCGGCTCTGCGGACCTGGCGCGAGCCGGATGTCGAAGTGATCGGCCCACTCGACCGGCAGTCGTGTGAGAATCGTCGCCTCGGTCAGCGGCACCCGTGGTTCCCGCGGCAGCTGCCAGTCGGTAGTCGTCTCCGGTTTGTGGAACGACGCCAGCATTTCGAATATCGCGACGCCATCCTGTGTAGCGGTGACACGGCGGGTGTTGAAAGAACGCCCGTCCCGGGTGATCTCGACGGTGAAGTGGATGTCGACGCCGATTCGGCCGCCTTTGATGAAGTAGGCATGCAGCGACTGTGGCAACCGGCCGGGTTCCACGGTGGCGCCCGCGGCCGCCAGCGCCTGCGCGGCGATCAACCCGCCGAAGAGCCGGGGACCCGCACCATAGGCCGCCGATGCGCGAAAAGTGTGCTCGCTGCGGTCGAGTCGGACCAGCTCGGCGATCCAGCTCGACATGCTCTCCCTCGGTGTCGTGGTCGAAAATCGCACTCACGATAGCGCCCTACACTTCTGGCATGGACCGCGGCCATGTCGATGCACCCGAGGGTCTGCTTCGGATCGAAGACTGCCTGGACGCCGACGGGAACGTCGTCTTACCGGCGGGCGTGACGCTGATCTCGTTGATCGACCGCAACATCGCGAACGTCGGCGACACCGTCGCCTACCGCTACCTCGACTACAGCCGCTCGGCCCAACCGGCGGTCTTCGAGCTGACCTGGACGCAACTCGGTGAACGCCTGCGCGCGATCGCGGCCCATGTACAGCGCAGCGCTGCGCGCGGTGACCGGGTCGCCATATTGGCGCCCCAGGGGCTGGACTACATCACCGGATTCTTCGCCGCGATAAAGGCGGGAACCATCGCGGTGCCGCTGTTCGCTCCTGAATTGCCCGGCCACGCCGAACGTCTCGACACCGCGCTCGGTGATTCGCAGCCCGCCCTGGTGCTCACCACTGCGGCCGCCGCTGACAGTGTGCGCGGGTTTCTGGCCAAGCTGCCATCGGCCCGGCAACCGCGGCTGCTCGTCATCGACGACATTCCCGATTCCTCTGGCGCCGACTTCGTCGAGACCGTTGTCGACGTCGACGACGTGTCGCATCTGCAGTACACGTCGGGCTCCACCCGGCCGCCGGCCGGAGTGGAGATCACCCACCGGGCCGTTGGCACCAACTTGATCCAGATGATCCTGTCGATAGACCTGCTCGACCGAAACACCCACGGCGTCAGCTGGTTACCGCTGTACCACGATATGGGCTTGTCGATGATCGGCTTCCCGACGGTGTACGGCGGACATTCCACCCTGCTGTCCCCGACCGCCTTCATCCGCAGACCGCAACGCTGGATCCGGGCGCTCTCCGATGCGTCCCGGGACGGCCACGTCATCACCGCCGCACCGAATTTCGCATACGAGTGGACCGCCGCACGCGGCGTTCCCGACGCCGGTGACGACATCGACCTCAGCAACGTGGTGATGATCATCGGGTCCGAACCGGTCAGCGCCGACGCCATCACCACGTTCTCCGAGGCGTTCGCGCCGCATGGTCTGCCACCGACGGCCTTCAAGCCGTCCTACGGCATCGCCGAGGCCACCTTGTTCGTCGCGACCATCGCACCGACCGCACAGCCCACCGTCATTCGCCTGGACCGCGAGCAGTTGGCGCAGGGAATCGCGCAGGAGGCCGGCGAGGGCGCCGACGCGGTCACCCAGGTGTCGTGCGGCCAGGTGGCTCGCAGCCTGTGGGCGGTGATCGCCGACCCGGCGACCGGCGGAGAACTGCCCGACGGCCGCATCGGTGAAATCTGGTTGCACGGCAACAACGTCGGCCGCGGCTATTGGGGGCAGCCGCAGGAAAGCCGGCGGGTCTTCGGGGCGAAGCTCACGCACCGGCGGTCCGAGGGCAGCCACGCCGTCGGCGTGCCCGCCGACGGCGTCTGGTTGCGCACCGGCGACCTCGGCTTCTATCGCGGCGGCGAACTCTACGTCGCCGGGCGCCTCGCCGACATCGTGGTGCTCGACGGCCGGACGTTGTATCCGCACGACATCGAGCAGACCGCCGCGGATTCCTCATCCCTTGTCCGGCGCGGGTACGTGGCGGCTTTCACCGTTCCGGCAAACCAGATGCCCGGTGCGACAACGCAAGACACCACAGAGCAGCTGGTGGTCATCGCCGAACGGGCGGCAGGCACCAGTCGCAGCGACCCGGCGACGGCGATTGCAGCAATCCGGTCGGCGGTGTTCCGGCGCCACGGTGTCGAGGCCGCCGATGTGCGGCTGCTGCCCGCGGGCGGCATTCCGCGCACGACCAGCGGCAAACTGGCCCGGCGGGCCTGCCGCGCCGAATACCTCTCCGATGCGCTGCGGTTGCGGTGATCTTATGCGGCCGTTGACCTTTGGCGCGCTCGCAATCACCGTGGCGCTCACCGCCTGCGTCGCGCCGGCGGTCGCCAGGGCCGGCGGCCCGGCCATCCTGAAGGTCTGCACCACCGGCGACTACCGACCATTGACTTACCGCGACCCGGCGACAGGACAGTACAGCGGGGTCGACATCGACATGGCCGCCGATTTGGCCCAGCATCTCGGGCGCACCGCGGTGTTCGTGCCCACGACCTGGTCGACGCTCGTGGCGGACCTCACCTCACCGGGGCGATGCGATATCGCGATGGGCGGGATCACCGACACCCCCGAGCGCCGCCGTGTCGTCGACGTGACCCGGCCCTACCTGGCCGGCGGCAAGACCGCGCTGGTCCGGGCCGCCGACACCGAGCGGCTCGCCAGCATCGAGCAGATCAACCAGCCTGGTGTGCGTGTCATCGAGAACAACGGCGGCACCAACGAGCAGTTCGCCCGCACACACCTGCCCGAGGCGCAGCTCATCACCTGGCCGGACAACACCACCATCTTCGATCAGCTCGCGGCCGGCGGCGCCGACGTCATGGTCACCGACGCCATCGAAGCCATCTACCAGTCGTCGCTGCACCCCGAGTTGGTAGCCGAGCACCCCGCGGATCCCTTCACCTCCGAGGCGAAGGCGTATCTGCTGCCCAAGGGCAGCCCCATCGCTGCCGCGACCGATGCCTGGCTGGCCGGTGCGCTCCGCGACGGCACCTACGCCGGCAGCTACGAACGGTGGTTGCACGTGCCGGCACCCGACCCGCCGAGTTAGGGTTCAGCGGCCCTTCCACTGCGGCTTTCGCTTCTCTCGCCATGCCTGCAGGCCTTCGCCGACGTCCTCGGTGGCGCCGGCTACCCTGCGCATCACCTCGCCGAAGCGCACCGACTCGATCCAGCCCATGTCGGCGGTCCGCCAGGCCACTTCTTTGGTGGCTCGTTGCGCAAGCGGGGCGGCTTCGGTCAGGGTTCTGGCCCACGCCTGGGCCTCGGCCTGCAGGTCCTGGGGTTCGACGAGCTTCCACACCAGCCCGATCTCCTTGGCCCGCTCGGCGCTGATGGGCTTGCCGGTGAGCAGCAGCTCCATGGCGTTGGCCCAGCCGACGCGGTGCGGCAACCGAATGGCACCGACGATGGTCGGCACGCCGAGCGACACCTCGGGGAAACTGAACGTGGCTTCGGTCGATGCGATCACAAAGTCGCAGAACAGGACTCCGGTCACCCCGTACCCGACGCAGGGACCGTGCACGGCGGCGATCGTGGGCTTGAAGAGTTCCATGCCGGACTCGAACGAATTGATCGTCGGCTTCTCCCAGAAGGTCCCGCCGAAGGTGCCCACCGAGCCCTCGCCGTCCTTGAGATCACCACCCGCGCAGAAGACGTCGCCGTTGGCGGTCAGAATTCCCACCCAGGCCTCCTCCTCGTCCCGGAACCGATCCCACGCGGCATTGATGGCCTGGCGGAGCGGGCCGTTGATGGCGTTGCGGGCTTCGGGCCGGTTGAGGGTGATCGTCGCGACGTGTTCTTCCAGGTGATACGTGACGAGGCTCATTGCTGCACTCTAGTTTCGGCCGACGCCGCCCATGCTCAGTCGCGCGGGCGGGTGCCCGTGCGGGCCGCCGGATTGGCGACCGCGGTGACCATGCTGGTGCCGAATGCACCCGCATCGTCGAAGAGGGTGGCGCTGCCCACCGACACTCCGTTCTCGGCGAAGTGGGTGTCGGCTTGCACGCCGATGAAAACACCGCGGGGCAACCGCGACAGGGCCACCGTCAGGTCCCCGTTGAGGTAGCCGATCTCACCGGTGCCCAGATTGGTCACCAGGTTCGCGGCGGCCTCGGCGACCACCGCCGCACGGACGAAGGGCGTCGCCTGCAGACCGGCCACGGCGTCAAGACCGCCGTAGTACGCGCGCTTGCGTCCGGCAGTGCTCTGGTCCCCGGCGTCGGACGGTATGCCGACGGCCCGTGCGGGCACGGGGTCCGTCCCATCCGGTGTATGAGAAAGCCGGTATTGCAACAGAGTTGCGCGTGCCACGATCCAGTCGTCCTGGACGATGTCGCATTCGGCGGTACGCATGCGGTTTCCGTGCCGGATCAGCCGGGTTTGAGTATGGGTGGGAACGGCACGGGCAGGTTTGAGCAGGTCGAGCGTCAGCCGGGTGGGCAGGTATCCGACGCTGCCGTACTTGCGTTCCAGCGTCGATGCCGCGAGCCCGGCGATCGCCTGACCGCTGAGCAGACCCTCGCTCCCGGATGCCGCCGCCGACGGGGTGGGACGGAAGATGCCGTTTCCGTGCTGGACGAAATACGCTGGGCGGATACCGATTGTGCCGGAAGCCGCTGCCGTGCGCTTTGACAAGACCATGCCGCTGTTCACCGTTGTCATCCTTCGAGTTGGGGAGCCGCCGCTTGCTTGACGGCTCACCAGCCAACTATGACCCGGCGGGGCTTCTTGCCATATCCACCGATCGGCCGCAACACAGGATGAATGAGCTGTCCACCGATCGGGGGACACGCCCGCTGGTGTCAGGCCTCCAGGCGGGTGCGGACGGCGGAAAGTCGTTGCTGCAGTTCGTCTTCGGTGATGACGCCCCGGGACAGCAGCGAGTGCGCCAATGAGACCAGCTGGCTCTCGGGGTAGGGCAGGTCGGAATACACGGTGGCCGACAGATCGTCCTCTTCGTCGCGGCGTTCTTTGAAGGTCGGGAGGTCGGTCGCGCACGCCGCGTGATCCAGTGCGTCACAGAGCCCGTCGAGGCTGGTCTTCCACGGCGGCACGGGGTTTTCCACCCCATATTTGGCGGCCATGACCGGCCAGACCTGGTTGCGGTCGACGATCCGTTGTAAAGGCTCGGGTTTCATTCGCCGACCGGATGCATGGCGGGGCGGGTGGCGGTGATGACATTGGTGGTCACCCCGGGCTTCGGCAGGGCGACGCCGATCAGACAGTCCCGGGTGATGATCTCGGTCAGCTGGTCTTCGCTCCAGCCGTCGGTGCCCTCAGGTCGCATGGGCATGACCATGAAGCGGTGCTTCTGATTGGAATCCTGGACACGGACTTCGATGTCGTCAGAGAGGTAGAGGCCGAACTCGGCGAGAACCTGTCGGGGCCAGCGCACCAGCCGCCGACGGTAGTTCGGTGTGCGGTACCACTCGGGGGAGTTGCCGAGGATGGGCCGCGGATAGCAGGAGCAGAGGGCGCACACGATCACGTTGTGCACGGCCGGGGTGTCTTCGAGGATCTGGAATGCGGTGAAGTCGCTGGGGGTGCCGAAGCCGGTCGGCTCGAGCCAGTCCACCCCGACCTCCTTGCTGGCGGTCATCGGTTCGGCGAGGGCGAGGGCTTTGAAATCGGGATCCAGCCAGGCGCGGGCCACCAGGCGAGCCGCCGGCGTCGGGCCGATCTGCTCGGCGAACTCGGTGAAGCGGCGGTGCTCCTCGGCGGTGAAAATGCCCTTCTCGATGCACAATTCGCGCAGCGCGATCTCGAGCACCTCGAAGTCGGTGATCTCATCGACCATCGGCTTGACGGTGCGGGCGTGGTCGTGGTCGTGGCCGTGGTCGGTCATGTCCGTCCGTTCCTATGCGGGCTGAAGCCAGTGCTCGGGGATTTCGGTGCGCAAGCTGTCGCTGTCCGGGCCGTTGAAGTCGTCCCACAGCTCGGACATGCTGAATTTGACGACGTAGAACCATTCGGGCTTGGCGTCGGGGATGTCCCACGTCTCGTCCTCGGCGGCCGGACTCTCATAGGCCACCGCGTCGATGACGCCCGCGGCGCCGCGGACATACTCGGGGGTGCGGGTGTAGAACAGCACCGGCAGTTCGCGCACGACGACGGCGTCGCCGACCTTGAACCTCGGCTCGCCGGCCTTGCCTGCGTACACCTGCGGGTCGCCCTTCCCCTGGGCGTGCACGATGTGACTGTTGCGCTTGACCTGCGATCCGTCGCCTTCGAATCTGGGCTTGGCCGCCAGCGCCTTTCCTTCCAGGCCGCCGGCGTAGCGCTCCTTGACCTCCGCCATCCGCTCGGTCAACTCGGTGAGGCCGATGTGGTGCTTTTCGATCAGGACCCGGGCCACCGACAGCAGCCAACGGCCGTAGTACGGGAAGCCGAGGTAGACGGCGCGCTGGACGTCGACGTTGCCGATCCGCCGCCGTTCCTCGGAGAGCCAGATTCCGCGCCACGCGAGCACCTCGCAGATGACGTACGTCATGTGCTCCCAGTACTCGTAGTCCTTGTTCTCGTACTTCATCGGAGCGTCCGGTTCGCCGCCGACATCGTGCACCGGCTTCATGTAGGCGACGAACCTGGCGTGGTCGAGCAGATCCGGGGTGGGAGCATCAGGCAGTTCCGGATACGCGGACTTTAGCCGTGCCACCAAAGCGAGCTGGTCGGCGCGTTCGGCAGCAGTGCTCATTGAAGGCCCCTTGGTGTGGCTGTGCACAACTCCAACAAGGACCCAACGTAGCACCCGAAACCCTTGCGGGCAGCCGAAACGGCCTCATCGGCGAAAGGCGTTGCGATTCAGCGGCTCTGACAACCCAGACAGTCTGCCGGGCCTCAGGCATACCCCAGCGCCGTGTTCTCGGCGCGAATCCGCACGGTCAGCACCGCAGCGTTGGCGATGCTGAAAACGATCGCGGTCACCCAGGCCGAATGCACCATCGGCAGCGCAGCCACTTCAGCTGCGACGGCCGTGTAGTTCGGGTGATGCAGCCATCGGTACGGTCCATTGCTGACCAGGGGAGCTCCCTTGATCACGATCAGCCGGGGGTTCCAGTGCTTGCCGAGCACGGCCACACACCACCAGCGCACCACCGTGCTGGCCACGACGACGGCCACCATCGGCCAACCGAGCCACGGCAGGAACGGACGGTGCTGGGTCGCCACCTCGGCTACGCACGACGCGAGCAGCACGGTGTGCATCGTCACCATCGCCGGATAGTGTCCACGTCCAAATTCTCTGCCGCCCTGGGAAAACGACCATCGGGCGTTGCGACGTGACACCACCAACTCGACGAGCCGCTCCACTGCGATCAGCAGGATGAACAGGTAGTAAATACTCACCTCGCTCACCAACCCAACAGCAGCAGCTCGAAGCTGAAGCCAGGCCCCATCGCCAGCATCAGCCCCAGCGAACCCGCCGTGGGGCCGTCGGCGACGGTGCGGTCGAGGACGTCGAGAACCGATGCCGAGGAGATGTTGCCGTTGTCCCGCATCGACTGCCAGCTGTGCCGCAGCGCCTCCGGTGGCGTGCCGATCGCGTTGTGCATGGCGTCGAGCACCTTGGGCCCGCCGGGGTGACACACCCAGGTCGATATGTCGGCGGTGGCCAATCCCTGGTCGGCAAGGAACCGGTCGACCTCGTCGCGCAGATGGTCGTCGGCCATCTTCGGGACGTCACGCGACATCACCAGCTGGAATCCGCTGGAGCTGACGTTCCAGCCCATGACGTCGACGGTGTCGGCGAACAGCCTGCTGCGGGTCGCCAGAATGCGCGGGCCCGGATGAAGGGGGAGCCCGGCCGGCACCCGATCGGCGCCGGCGGCGACGACGGCCGCCGCGCCGTCACCGAATAGGCACACACCGATCAATGCGGGGATCGATGTGTCGTCGCGTTGCAGCGTGAGGGAACACAGCTCCACCGACAGCAGCACGGCGACCTGATCGGGGAAGCCGCGCAGGTAATCGTGCACTCGGGCCAGCCCGGCCGCACCGGCCACGCAACCGAGCCCGAACAACGGGATGCGTTTGACGTCGGGGCGCAACCCCACCGCTGACGCGATCCGGGCATCGATGGTCGGCACCGCCACCCCTGTGCTCGACACCGTCACGATCGCGTCGACCTCGTCGGGACGTACGTGTGCGGCGTCGAGCGCTCGCCGCACGGCCTGCTCACCGAGCTCCGCGGCCACCTCGAGGTACGCCGCGTTGGCCTCGGTGAAACCGGTCAGCCCCGAGTAGCGCTCCAACGGCAGTGCCAGGCTGCGGTATTCGACCCCGCTGCTGGCGGCGAACCGCGCGAAGCCGGGTTCGGCGAACGAGGTGAGCTGGGCTGACACCTCGTCCTGGTTGTACCGATGTTCGGTGAACGCCACCGCGGTGCCGGTCACGCGCGGGTCGCCGTGTCGGCGAACCGTGATCGGGTTCATGGATTCAGTAAAAATTGTATCTGTCATGGCCGCTATAGCGCGTGAATGCGATTCTCAATTCCGCGTGGACCCGCTGCGGTGAAATATCGCACAGCGCGGCGGATTATCGTCGAAGTGGCGGTATAAGCACAGTTCAAGCGCGTTTTCTTATGCCCAGTCGCGTAATGGGTAAATGCGGGCTGAGAATTCCCAGGAATGTGTCCGAATCTTGTAGCGAATTGAATACCGGCTGCGGGTGCACTGGGAATCCCCGGAACCAGTGAACGTTTTCCGGCAACATTTCGTGCACGGTCGAAAAGGCTCCGGCTTACCGACCGAAGCCTGCGTCGCGGAGCGCCTGAGCCATCGAACCGGTGGAGCGCTTGTCATCGCGCCGGCGGTGGTCTGTGCGGGCGGGCTGGCGTCGCTCCCGGCTTGGGGTAGGCCGGGTGCCCTGTTCAGGCCGCTTCGGCTGATCACCTTTGGGCGAATCGCCCAACCGCAAAGTGAGCCCGATCCGCTGCCGATCGACATCGACGTCGACGACCTTCACCCGGACCACCTGACCCGAACGCACCACTTCGTGCGGATCGGACACGAATCGGTCCGACATCGCCGAGACGTGCACCAAACCGTCCTGATGCACGCCGACGTCGACGAAGGCACCGAACGCCGCGACATTGGTCACCACACCTTCGAGCACCATGCCGACCTTGAGATCGGCCACCTTCTCCACACCCGCGGCGAACGTCGCGGTAGAGAATGCCGGCCGCGGATCGCGGCCCGGCTTCTCCAGCTCGGCGAGGATGTCGGTCACCGTGGGCACGCCGAAGCGGTCGTCGGCGAAGTCGGCGGGCCGCAGTGTCCGCAACGCTCGTTCGTTACCGATCAGCTCGGCCATCGTGATGCCTGAGCGGTCCAGGATGCGCCGCACCACCGGATAGGCCTCCGGATGGACCCCCGATGCGTCGAGGGCGTCGTCACCGCCGCGAATCCGCAGGAAGCCGGCGCACTGTTCAAAAGCCTTGGGGCCCAGCCGCGGAACGTCGAGCAAGGCGGTACGGCTGCGGAACGGTCCGGTCTTCTCCCGATAGGCCACGATCGCTTCGGCCAGCGACTCGGAGACCCCCGACACCCGCGACAGCAACGGAACCGATGCTGTGTTCAGGTCGACCCCGACGGCGTTCACCGCATCCTCCACCACCGCGTCGAGGCTGCGGGCCAGGGTGCCGGGGGTGACGTCGTGCTGGTATTGGCCGACGCCGATCGACTTCGGTTCGATCTTCACCAGTTCGGCCAGCGGATCCTGCAGGCGGCGGGCGATCGATACCGCGCCGCGGACCGTCACATCCAGGGCAGGCAGCTCACGGGCGGCGTAGGCCGACGCCGAATACACCGACGCGCCCGCCTCGCTGACCATGGCCTTGGCCGGTGCGTTCGCCCCGGCATTGCGAATGTCGGCGATGAGTTCGGTGGCCAGTGCGTCGGTCTCTCGCGACGCGGTGCCATTACCGATCGCAATCAGCTCGACCCCGTGCCGGGCGACCAGCGCGGCCAGGGTCGCCTTGGCCGAATCCCATTGGCGCTGAGGCTGATGTGGGTAGATCGCACAGGTTTCGAGTACCTTGCCGGTGTCGTCGACCACGGCGACCTTGACCCCGGTGCGGAACCCCGGATCCAGTCCGAGGGTGGTGCGGGTACCGGCCGGCGCCGCCAGCAGCAGATCTTTGAGGTTCTTGGCGAAGACGGCGACCGCGTCCTCTTCGGCTCGCTGACGCAGCCGCATCCGGGCATCGACTGCGCCGGAGATCATCAGCCGGGTGCGCCAGGCCAACCGGACCGTGGTGGCCAACCAGGGGGTGGCCGCCGCTCGAGCGGTCAGATCGACGCCGAGGGCGTTGGCGACCATCACCTCGTAGGCGTCGTCGCTGCCGCCGTCGAAGCGCACCGCGAGGGCTTGTTCCTTCTCGCCGCGCAGCACCGCCAGCACCCGGTGCGACGGCATGTCCTCCAGCCGCTCGGTGAACTCGAAGTAGTCCCGAAACTTCTGTGCCGCTGGGCTCTTGGCGGCCTCGTCGGAAAACGGTGCGGTCCGTACCGCCCCCTCGGCCCAAAACCTGGTCCGGATCGCACCCACCAGTTCGGCGTCCTCGGCTGCCCGTTCGACGAGGATGTGCCGCGCACCGTCGAGTGCCGCCGCGGCGTCGGCGACGTCGGCGGTGAGGAATTCGGCAGCCACGGCTTCTGGGGCGATGGCCGGGTCGGCGAGCAGGCGATCGGCGAGCGGCTCCAGGCCGGCTTCCCGGGCGATCTGGGCTTTGGTGCGCCGTTTCGGCTTGTACGGCAGGTAGATGTCCTCGATCCGAGACTTCGTGTCGGCGCCCAGCAGCGCGGCCTTCAGCTCGTCGGTCAGCTTGCCCTGCTCGTCGATCGACGCGAGCACCGCGTCCCGCCGTTCGTCGAGCTCGCGAAGATAGCGCAGCCGCTCCTCGAGGTCGCGCAGTTGGCCGTCGTCGAGGCTGCCGGTGACTTCCTTGCGGTAGCGGGCGATGAACGGAACCGTCGCACCTTCGTCGAGCAGCCGGACAGCGGCGGCTACCCGGGCCTCTGCGACCGCGAGTTCTTCAGCAAGACGGGCATTTACAGATTTCAGGGTTGGGCTCGAAGTCACGCGCAGACCCTACCGAACCGCGCCGACAATCCCACCACCCGTCGAGGGGTGTTGTGCGCGCAGGAATAGCCCCGCAGATCGCGGAGTTGGCCGCTATATGCCCAGACAACTGACCGAGTCCGAGCGGCAGGAGTTCCTCGCCGCCAAACATGTGGCGGTGCTGTCCGTCGCCACCACCGACGGCCGGCCGCCGGCCAGCATTCCGATCTGGTACCAGTACACCCCGGGTGGGGACATCCAGATCTCCACCGGGCCGTCGACGCGCAAGGCGCGGCTGATCGCGGAGGCCGGCGCAGCCACGCTCGTGGTTCAGGACGAGGATCCGCCCTATCGCTACGTCGTGGTCGAGGGCACCTTGGTCGACACCACCGACCCGACGCCGCCGGAGGTCTTGGAGAAGACCGCGGTGCGCTACCTCGGTGAGGAAGGCGGGCGTCAATTCGTCCAATCCATGGCGGGCCACGCCAACGTGTTGTTCACGATCCGGCCCGACCGTTGGCTGACCGCCGACTTCTCCGACGAGCTGTAGCCGTCGGCAGATCCGGTCCGAGTTGGGATCGGTAGCAGTCCGGTAGTTCTTCACTTCTCTCATCGACGCCACCGAGGCGGCGGACAACGAGAGGAAGAACCCCATGAAGATCGTGCCGACCCCCATCGCGCAGCACATCGACCGCGTCGAGCGCCAGCACAGTCTCTACATCGCGATCAGCACCGGCCTGCTGGCCTTCTGGTCGATCTACCGGGTGCTCTGGTCGATCTACCTGGCGGTGACCTACCACGTCATCGTCGGGTCGCTGGTCTTCCCGATCGTCCTGTGGGGCGTCATCGGTGGGGTGGCGGCGGTCGCGTCGATCGGCTTTGCGACCCGCTACCTGAAGGGATCGGCCACCGGCAGCACCGAGACCAATCAGGTCTGAGCCGGCCCAGCGCGCTGAAACGGGATGTGTCGGCCGTGCGATAGGACGGAAAGTACACCGGCTTTGCCGCGGCACGCCGAGGGCCGATGTGTGCGACGATGCCTCTACGTCTAGGGGCAACCCTTCGCAGGGAGATCGAGAGGACCGCCGGATTCATGAGTGAACGGCACCGCACCGCGGCATTTGTCCACGCAGTCGCCATCGCGAGCGTCACCGTCGGCGCTGCCCTCGCCGGAGCCGCGGTGGCCGCCGCCGACCCGATGACACCGACGCCCATTCCGGTCCCGTCGGATCCTGCCGCCGTCCCGCCGGGTCAACCGGTGGCGATGCCGGTCGATCCGGCGGCTCCACCCGCACCCGCACCTCCGCCGCCCGGGGCGCCGCCCTCGGTGCCCGAGATCCCCAACCCGAGCTACGGTTCGCACAACACCCCCGGCATCCTCGGCTCACTCAAGGACATGTGGCATAACGTCCGCGACCCGTACTACGGGCCCGACGAGTCCGCATCGGCCGGCGGCTCGGTCGCGCCGCCACCGGGTGCTGGAGCGCCGCCGCCGCTGCCGCCCGGATACAAGTCCTATACCGCGCCCGGTTCGGAGGCGCCCCCGAGTGATTCCGGACCGGGTAAACCGCCGCCACCCGGAACTCCGGCGCTGCCGCCGGGCTATTACCCGCTGAATGGTCCGCCGCCGCCGGGCTATGAGTTCAACACCCCCGGCCAGCCTGCCCCCATCACGGCGACGCCCGCACCGACGCCCTGACCGCGCGACGCGCGACGTTCCGGGGTAGGGGATTACCTGCGCCGCCTGCTGGTTATGCTTGCTAAGTATCTCGATGACGTCCGGACGTTGGAGTCGTGCTCATGACCTTGATCAGAACCGCGCTGACCGCTGTCGGCGCACTCGCGGTGGGACTCGCGATCGGTATCGCGCCCGCGAGCGCGGACCCGCCGCCACCGGATCAGAACGCGGGCGAGGTGGCCCCGGACTGGGCACCCCGCAAACCGGCTGAGGTGTGGGCCGGCCATCCGGTGGTGTGGACGCACATGTGGGGCGGCCGCTGGGGTGTGTGGATCAACGACCAATTCATCACTTTGTCGTCCAACCCGGTGACCAACGGCGGCTGAGCTGTTTCCGGCGGCGAGTCTCACTCGTCACATTCGCCGTCCAATCGCGGGCAGGGGTGGATACTGCGATGTGGACCGCTATATAGTTAGCGCGCTTAAGGTTTTAGGTATAGGGCAGGAGAACGATGGCTGGTTTGATGAGTCGCGCGAAGCTGGCAGGTCTCGCGCTGAGTGCGGCGGCGGCTGCAAGCGTCATCACCGCCGGCCCCGCTGCCGCCGATGCCAGTGACGACTTCCCGATCCCGCACCGCATCATCATCACCCAGTGCGATGTCGAGCAGTACATGGCCGCGGCACGCGACACCAGTCCGGTGTACTTCGAGCGCTACATGATCGACCGCAGTAACCGGCCCGCCGATGTGCAGCAGCTCGCCTTCGATCGCATCCACTGGTTCTTCTCGCTCGACCCCGTCGCGCGCCGGCAGTACTCCGAGGACACCGCGACCAACGTCTACTACGAGTTCGTCGCGACCCGCTGGGGCAACTGGGCCAAGCTGTTCTTCAACAACAAAGGCGTCGTCGCCAAGGCCACCGACGTCTGCATGAATTACCCGCCCGGCGACATGTCGGTCTGGGACTGGCCCGTCGCCCGGTAACTTCGGCTAATTCCTGAACGGCGGTAACATCGCCGTCAATTCCAGCTATGTACAGGCATCAACGGTGATGCCCCAGTACGTAGGTGGACTATGAAGCAAACCCAACTGATGGCGGTCGCGGCACTCGTGACCTGCACCTCGACCGTCGTGGCGCCGCCGGTCGCCGCCGATCCCGGCCGAGTGCCCTGCGGGGTGCTCGACCAAGTCCGCGAGAGCCTCGACGACGACATCAACGCAGGTATCGGCGGAGTGCGGATCGTGATCAGCTCGCCCTATGCCAGCGGAGCCGCCCAGCAGCGCGACACGAACGTGAAGCTCGCGATGATCAGTCACGGCGTCCACTACATGGAAGACGTCAACGGCCCCGGCATCGTCCCGGGCCTGGCTCCGGCCTTGGTGGACCTCCGCCGGGCCACCGACGACATGCGAGACGCCGTAAGCGCGCTGTTCGTCGTCTCGCCCGGTTACGGATATGGCGACGGCTACGGTTACGGAAATTACGGGCCGACGGTGTCGAACGCCTGGCCACAGCCGTCGACCTGGACCGCGATCGACTATGCGGACCAGAAGAAGGACGAGATCTACGCGCTGGTGAACGGCCTGCACGGCACCTGTGTGCCGTAGTCCGGCTACGACGCGCTGAGAATCTTGATGGCGAAGACCAGTGTGTCACCCGGCAGGATGCCGGCCCGCGGCTGGCCTTGCGGGTAGCCGTCGGCGGACACCATGGCGACCGCGACGGTCGATCCGACCTTCTGGCCCGCGATGGCCTTCTGGAAGCCGGGAACGACGCCGTCGAGCGAGAACTGGGCCGGCTCGCCACGCTGGTAGCTGCTGTCGAAGACGCTGCCATCGCGGCCGTTGACCCCCTCGTAGCAGACCGACACGGTGGCCGTCGGCGCGACCACCGGTCCGCTACCTGCTTGCAGCGTGTGCACCTCGGTCGCGTTCACGCTGAAGGGGGCAGTCACCGTGACGACCGGGGCCGCGGTGTCCGTCGATCCGGTGACAGCGACACTGCCGGTCGCGCCGGGCAACGTCCACTCCGGCGCTCCCGGGTTGGCCGGCGGAGCGGTCGGGCAGCTGGCATCCGGGCCTGCCGCCTGCGTGACGGTGGCGGAGACCGCCGGGACGGTCGAGGACTTGCTCGCCGACGGGGTGGTGTCGGAGCCGCAGGCCGCAAGAGTCACGGCAAACGCGGCAGTGCAGGCACCAAAGGCAACAACAGAGGGCAGGCGGGAGAAGTTCACGCTCGTCACGCTACAGCGGATTGATTCGGCGAAAGTCTTGGCTCACACCGAACTCATTCTCAGCAAAGCCTCAGATGGCATAGGCAAACTGCTTTCAGGCGCCGCGGGGCGCAGATGATCCTTGTCACGAGAAAGCGAAGCTGAACACAATGGACTACAGGTCAGGACACTCGCCGCAGGAAGGCCACTACCCGTGGCAGCCGAAAGATTCTGTGGAACATTCTAATTCACGACAGTGGCACTCAGCCGGGTCTCAATACGGTTACGGCGCCACCGACACGACGCAGATGTATCCCCCTCCTTACGGGGCTCAGCCCAGGGGTGGGAGATCCACGTCACAGCAAAATCCTCGGCAACGGATGAAGTCGCGGGTGGGTGTATTGGTCGGTGGAACGGCCGTGGTTGCGATGATCGCCGGGGCTGCCGGCGCGGTTGCGGTGGTCGATCACTCCGGACGCCCGACGGCTATCCCACAGGGGCAGCTCGCGGCCGGGGCTCCGGCGCCGAAGAACACCGCGGTTGCCGGCCAGCCGGCCGGCTCGGCACCTGTCGGTTCGGTCGAGCAGGTATCGGACAAGGTGCTGCCCAGCGTGGTGAAACTGCAGATCACCACTGGTCAGGGCAGTGAAGAGGGGTCCGGAATCATCCTGAGCTCCGACGGGCTGATCTTGACCAACAATCACGTCGTCGCTGCCGCTGCGCAGGGCGCGGGTAGTACGCCGATGCCTGCCGGGGACGCGCCGGACGGCCAACTCCCCGACGGACCTGGCGGCCGGTCGCTCGGCCAGAGCGGCGGCGGCATGGCCGCGACCGTGACGTTCTCCGACGGCCGGACCGTGCCGTTCACAGTCGTCGGCGCCGACCCGACCGACGACATCGCGGTGGTTCGGGCTCAGAACGTTTCGGGGCTCACCCCGATCACGATCGGATCGTCGAAGGATCTGAAGGTGGGCCAGAACGTCGTCGCGGTCGGCTCCCCACTGGGTCTGCAGGGCACCGTGACAACGGGCATCATCAGCGCGCTGGACCGTCCGGTCGCGACCGGTGACGGGCAGTCCGGCCAGCATTCGGTCATGAGCGCCATCCAGACCGATGCGGCGATCAACCCCGGCAACTCCGGCGGCGCGCTGGTGGACATGAACGGTGATCTGATCGGCGTCAACTCCGCGATCGCATCCCTTGGTGGCGGCCAGGATTCGCAGGCGGCCCAGAGCGGATCGATCGGCCTCGGCTTCGCTATCCCGGTTGACCAAGCGAAACGTATTGCCGACGAACTGGTTTCGACCGGGACCGTGCAGCGTGCCTCGCTCGGCGTTCAGCTCAGCTCCGACGACAGCGCCCGGGGCGCACTGGTCGCCGGTGTCGCGGACGGTAGCCCGGCGGCTGCGGCAGGCATGTCGAAGGGTGCGGTGATCACGAAGGTCGACAACTTGGTGATCGACGGCCCGGAGGCGCTCGTCGCCGCCATCCATTCCAAGGCGCCCGGCGACAACGTCACGCTGACCTACAACGACCCGTCGGGCGCGTCACGCACGGTGCAGGTCACCCTCGGACAGATTCAGTCCTAGCGGCACAACCCATCTCGAGGTGGACGGTGGCCATCGTCTGATGGCCACCGTCCATCTCGGCATCGGGGGAGAGACCGATGGTGAACCACCACCACCACCACCGCCGCCATCGCGAGCTGCGCCGAGGCCGAGTCGCCGTGAGTCCGCGTTGCGGTTGGCCCATCGGGCCGTACCACGCTCAACGTGACCGGCGTGCCGTCCGGCGCGAATCTGGAACTCGCGCAGGATCTCGGCACGATGTCAACAGCTTCCTGTGGAAGGGCGATCCGCCCCGATAAGGCCGTCGTACGCTCAACGGCGATGCTCGAGAAATCCGAGATTCGCTTCCTGCCGATTGGCGAGCGGCGTCTGGCGTACGAGGTGCGCGGCGACGGTCCGCCGCTGGTGGCTCCCGCGTGGTGGATAAGCCACCTCGAACTGGACTGGCGGAACCCCGGCGTGCGGCGGTTCTGGGAGGGGGTCGCGGACGGCTACACCCTGATTCGCTATGACCGGCTCGGGGCCGGAATGTCGGACCGCGACGTACGGCAGCTCGACAGGAGCCTCGACAGCGAGGTCGCGACGTTGCGTGCACTGGTCGACGAGCTCGGGCTTGACCGGGTGTCGCTGATCGGCGGTTCATCGGGCAGCTGTACCGCGACGGCCTTCGCCGCGGCGTTCCCGGATCGCGTGGAGCGGCTGGTGCTGTACGGGTCGTACCCGCACGGTGAGGAGCTGACGGCCCCCGGGGTCGGCGACGCGATCGTGGCGGCGGTACGCGCGCACTGGGGGCTCGGTTCGCGGATGCTCAGCGATATCTTCCTCGGCAGTGCCGAGGCGGGGGAGCATGAGGTTTTCGCGCGGCTGCAGCGCGAGTCGGCGTCCGCGGACACCGCCGCCGAACTGTTGAGCCTGGTGTACGGCTTCGATGTCCGCGCGCATCTTCCGCGGGTGCGCCGGCCGGCGACGGTCGTGCACCGGCGTGATGATCGCGCGGTCCCGTACCGGCTCGGACGCGAGGTCGCGGCCGCGATTCCCGGTGCGAAGTTCATTCCGCTGCAGGGGCAATCGCACTTTCCCTGGCACGGTGACGTCGATTCGGTCATTCGGGCCTGCCGCCAGGGGCTGAATCCCGATCAGACGGCGGAGCCCGATGCCGGCCATGAAGCCGTCCTGCTGTCACTGCGGGAACGCGAAATTCTCGGTTGCGTCGCACACGGTCTCGGCGATCGCGAGATCGCCGAGCACCTCCAGCTGAGCCCGCACACCGTGCACCGCCACGTCGCGAACATTCGCCGCAAATTGGGGGCGACGTCCCGGACGGCGGCGGTGGCGCAGGCGGCAAGACTCGGACTCGTTTAGCCGCTCAACGACGCACGGCTGCATTGTTCAGCTTGCTGATACGGCGCAGAGGTGGTGCATTCACCGACTCGTCATGGCGCCGCGTGGAGATGTATCCGATTCCGGCATCGCAATGTCGGCTCACCAGCTTCAACGCGGAGGCGTGCGGTGTTTGTTGCAGACGGCCCGACAGGTTGGGGGTCAAGTCTTGGCCTGGTGCACATTTCGTTGATGCACGAGCCGATCCCGGTGGTGCTGCAGGCGGCCGCCGGAGCCGCACTGATCGTGGCGATCGGAGCCCGGTCGCGCAAGTGGTGGCTGCTCTGGGGTCCGGCCGCGGTGCTGTGCGGTTCCCTCCTGGCGCTGTGGGCGTATGCACTGATCTCGACAGAGGGCGTTGCCGGCGAGCCGGCGCCCGTCGCGTTTTGGGGCTGGCTCGCGATTACCGGTGCGGCCGCTCTGGTGCTGCTGGCCGGCTGGCAGGGCATCCGCTGGTGGCGGCGTGTGGTTTCCGTGCTTGCGGTACCGCTGGCGGCGCTGTGTGCCGGCCAATCATTAAACGCGTGGCTGGGCTACGTTCCCACCGTCGGTGCAGCGTGGACCCAGTTGTTCGCCGCGGCACTGCCCGGCCAGACCGACGCGGCCACCGTCACCGCCATGCAACGAGCGGGCAAGCTACCTCCCAAAGGCGTTGTGGTGTCGGTGATGATCGATACCGGTGCGGTGAAATTCAAGCACCGCAATGAGTTGGTATACCTTCCGCCGGCCTGGTTCATCAGCAACCCGCCGCCGCGCCTTCCGGCTGTCATGATGATCGGCGGCGAATTCAACACCCCGACCGACTGGATCCTCGCCGGTGACGCGGTTGCCACGCTGGACGACTATGCGGCACAACATGGCGGCAACGCGCCGGTCGCGGTGTTCGTCGACTCCGGTGGCGCGTTCAACATCGACACGGAATGCGTCGATGGACCGCGTGGTGATGCCGCAACGCATCTGGCTCAGGAAGTGCCCCCGTTCATGGCGTCGCACTTTGGTGTCAGCCCCGATCCAGCCGATTGGGCGATCGTGGGATTCTCGGCAGGCGGTACGTGCGCAATCGATTTGACCGTGATGCATCCCGAACGGTTCAGGACCTTCGTCGACATCGCCGGCGACATGGGGCCGAACAGCGGCAACAAAGCGCAGACCGTGTCGCGGCTCTTCGGTGGGAGCGTGAGCGCGTGGGACGCATTCGACCCCGCCACCGTGATGGCAAACCACGGTCGATACGAGGGAGTCGCCGCATTATTCACGGTCTCTGGTGCACGCGTCGACGCCGGCGGCGGGGTCACCGGCGCGAACGAGAACGAACGCAGCGTCGCGAACAGGCTCTGCGACCTCGGGCGCACACAGAACATCCGGTGCGCGGTCGAGGCCTACCCCGGCAAGCACGACTGGCCGTTCGCCGGGCGGTCATTCGCCGCCGCTCTGCAGTGGCTGGCGGCGTGCATTCACATCCGCGGCTCCCGGCCGGCGGAATCGGCGCAGCGATCCTGCAGCGTTCGCTGAGTCTCAGTGCGGGGGCAGAAACACGTCATTGAGCGTGACGGTGCGCAGGTGGCGCGCGCGAATGATGTCGACGAGCTGACCGTAGACATGGGTCACCGGCGCATGGTTGAGATGGCCCAGCACGATCATCTGCGGTGTGAAGTACTGGTTGGCCATCGTGACGATGTAGTCCTCGGTGATGACTGTGGAGTCGGCCAGGGATCCCGACCACAACGTCGGGACGGTGTAGCCGAGGTCGGCGGCGACCGCGTCCACCGACGTGTTGTGCTTGCCGTAGGGGGGACGGAAATACGGCGCGGTGTTGACGCCGTAGGTGTCTTTGACGAAGCGGTCGTTGCGGGTGAGTTCGTCGCGGATTCTCGACCTGGACACCGTGGTGAGGTCGGGGTGCGACCAGGTGTGGTTGCCGAGCTGAATCTGCCCGGAGTCGACCAGCGGACGTAGCTCGTCTCGGTTCTCGGTCCAGGACCGGTACACCCCGTTGAGGAAGAACGTCAGCCGAACCCCGGTGTCCCGGGCGAAGTGGATGTAGTCCCGCACCACCTCGCTACTCACGCCGTCATCGACGGTGAGGGCCATGGTGTCGTCGTTGGCGGGTAGACGGCTGAGCACTCCGTTGGCGGGTAGGCGGACGCGGTGGCGAGGATCAGGTGGCGGTAGGATTCGCGGTGACTGTGGGGGTGACAGAGCCGGCTTGGCCGTCGTCCCCGCAAGCGCCGACGATGAATGCGACGGGGCCGGTTGACCGGCGAGCGCGTGTTGTGGGCGGTCGTAGATCCAGTCGGCGGCGGTAACTGCGCCACCGGCGACCACCGTCGCGGCGAGCAACAGCATTCGGCGCCGGCTCACCTCGCCTCTGTCCACCTCGTCATCACCGCCTGTACGCGCTGAGCGCCGCCCCGCGCGGCGGCGTGCACGTTAGCAGGCCCAGATAAACAATCCGCCTGGGTCACGGCGTTCGCAGCGGCCATTTCTGCAGCAGGCCCTCCACGCGGTCGGCGCCGTGTCGCACCCCGCCGGTGGCCTCGAACCCGGCTGCCACCCTGGCCGCACCCGCACCCATCGTCATCGCTTCTTCGACGGCTGAGCGCAGGCGTTGTCTGGTGAGCCGGCGGGCCGGTAAGCGCGTCCCGCACCGAGCGATCTCGACCCGGCGCGCCACTTCGAACTGGTCGCGCCCGAACGGCACCACGCAGACCGGAATTCCACGGGCCAAAGCCTTTTGCGTGATGCCCATCCCGCCGTGGGTGATGACGCACACGGTACGGTCCAGGATCGCCGAGTGCGCGGTGAAGCGCGACAGGGTCGCGCCGGGGCGTTGCCGCACATCGACGTTCCCGCCGCCGGGCAGTGTCGCCACCACGTGCACCGGCAGTCCTTCCAGTGCGTCGATGGCGGTGCCGACCAGTTCGTTGTCGGCCTGGGCCAACGAGGAGGTTGTCACCAGCACGACGGGGTCGTCGATGTCATCGAGCCAGGATTCGTCTCCGGTGCGGGGTGGATCGAAGGCGGCCGGACCGATCAGCTCCACGTTCGGGCCCCAATCGGTGTGCGGGTACTCGAACGGCTTCCCAGTCGCGATCAGCAGCACCGGGGCCCGTCGCAGCAGCCGGCCGGCGCTGCGGACCTTCGGCAGCCCCAAACGTCTTCGCACCGGCGATATTTCGGATCTGAAGGGCACGTCGAACACCACACTGGTGACCAGTTGGATACCCCAGTCGCGCACGAAGCCGACCGGGCCGGGGCGGGGTGCGACACCGGCGCCGAACGGCGCAGAGCCGGGGGACCGCAGGTAGGGGATGAACGGACTGAGCACCACCCACGGTCCGGGCATCGTCTCGGCGGCCGACTGGGCTCCCCAGCTGTTGGCGTCGATCAGGCAGATATCGGGTTCGACCGCGGCGACCGCGTCGTGGAAGTCGTCGACTTCGTACTGTGCGCACTGCCCCAGCACGCGCACCGTGTTGCCTGCCGCCCGCAGCACCCCGCTGGCGGCCGGGCCTGCGCTCTGCAGCGCCTCGATGCGCGGATCAACGGCCTCGGCCTCGAAACCCAACTGGCGGCACAGCTCTACTCCCGCGGCGAGCGTGCGCACGTGCACCCGGTGACCGCGCGACGCGAGCTCGGTCAACAGCGCGCAAAAGGGAAAGAGGTGCCCCAGCGCGGGTGCGGTGTAGGCCAGTACTACCGCCATCGCGGCTCAGGCCGAATCGCGGCGCCACAGGAACCCATTCAACGGCTCCTGTCACGGATGCGGGCGGCCCAGGCCCGTCCGAGGCCGCCCGCGGCGACGACGACACGCTGCGGAGTGCCCACGGTGGCCCGCTCGGTGAAGATCTCGAAGTCCAGCGCTTCGATGCGCGACAAGATCTTGGAGTACAGGGTCAATGCGGTCTCGACGCAGGGTCGCGAAATCGGTGCCAGCATCGCGATTCCCGGCCGCGCCTGCGCATACACGGCGCGAGTGAGCGCATGTTGTTCCATCAGCGCCGAACGTACCCGTGCATCGGTTCGCCGGTGCGCCTGGCACCACGACAGCAGGTCGCGGTCGACTCCGTGCGCGGCCAGCTCGTCGGCGGGCAGATACACCCGGCCGCGAGCGAGGTCTTCGTCGACATCGCGCAGGAAATTGGTCAGCTGAAAGGCTTTTCCCAGAGCCGCGGCGTACGGTGCGGCCTCCTCGCGCGGCACGACGGTGCCCAAAACCGGCAACGTCTGGAAGCCGATGACCTCGGCTGAGCCGTACGTGTAGCGCTCGAGGGCGCTGCGATCCGGATAGTCGGTGACGGTGAGGTCCATCCGCATCGAGGCCAAGAAGTCGTCGAACAACTCCCAACCGATGGAGTATCGCCGTGCGGTGTCGACGACTGCCGCCAGGATGGGGTCGTCATCGCACGGTTCGTGGTCGACGAGACCGGTGAACAGCTTGTTCGACAGCGCGGTGAGCTCCGAGGTGCGCTGGTCCGGACTCAGGCCGGTGTCGCGATCGTCGAGGATGTCGTCGGCACGACGGGCGAAGGCGTACAGCGCGTGCACCGCCGGGCGCTGATAGGGGGCGAGCAGGCGGGTGGCCAGGAAGAAGGTCCTGCCGTGCCGGGCGTTGAGCACGCGGCACTGCCGGTAGGCCTCGCGGAGCGCGGGCTGGTGCACACCGGCGGCGTCGAGTTCGGAGCCGATCATGGGTCTCACCGTGGCTTCGGTCGGTCGTCGTACATCATGCCACCCGCACCGTGCACGCGTGCGCCATGCCGGCCAGTGCGCTGCGCGGTTGTTCTGGAATCTGAACGCCGTCAAGCAGAT
The DNA here is from genome assembly GCF_000559085.1 of Mycolicibacterium aromaticivorans JS19b1 = JCM 16368. Lineage (NCBI taxonomy): Bacteria > Bacillati > Actinomycetota > Actinomycetes > Mycobacteriales > Mycobacteriaceae > Mycobacterium > Mycolicibacterium aromaticivorans. Next base: position 5,330,366 of record NZ_JALN02000001.1, read on the forward strand.
TCAGCGCGCGGGTGCGCAACTGGAGAATCCGGTCCTCGACCCACTGCACGGCGCCGCTGGCGCGCACCAGGGCGCGCCAGCGCTCGACGGCATCGTCGTCGAGTTCGGGCAGAGCCCGCAGCTCGTCGAGCTGTGAACGCACCCGTGGCTCAGCCAGCTCGCGCGCAGCGACGAGCACACTGGTCGCTTTGTGGGACTCCATGTCTGTGCATGCCGACTTCCCGGTCACCTCGGGCGATCCGAAGACGCCCAGCACGTCGTCGCGCAGCTGAAAGGCCTCACCGATGGCTGCGCCGTATCCCGACAGCGCATCCAGGACCGCGGCGTCACACCCCGCCATCTCCGCGCCGAGCTCCAAGGGTCGCCGCACGGTGTAGTTCCCCGACTTGCGGCGCAGCATGTCCAGCACGGCGTCCAGCGTCGGCAGGCCGCCGGAACCGCCCACCAGGTCCGCGAACTGGCCGACGGCCAACTCGACGCGCATGTCGTCGTAGCGCGGCCACACCCGGGCCAGGGCATCGGCGTCGACGCCGCTGCGCCGCAGCATCTGCTCGGCCCACACCAGGCACAGGTCTGCCAGCAGTGTCGCCGCCGACTCGCCGAAACGGTCGGCGGGCCCGCCGAGGGAGCGGTCGCGATGCCATTGCCGCAACCGGACGTGGACCGACGGCTTGGCCCGGCGCATCACCGAACCGTCCATCACGTCATCCTGGATCAGCGCGAACGCGTGGAGCAACTCCAAGCTGGCCGACGCCCGCAGTGCGGCCTCGCTGGCCTCGGCACCCGACAACCAGCCCAGATACATGAACGTCGAGCGCAGATACTTGCCCCCGTCCACGAAGTCCTGCAGGACGTCACCCGCGGTGTCTACGCCCGAGTGCGCCAGCCGCGGCACACACTCGGTCCGCACGAAATCCCCCACGTGGGCGCGCGCCGCGGCCCGCACGTCGTCGAGCCAGCGGGTCGACTCGGCTGAAAGGGGGCTGGTGGACGTGTGCTGCGCACCCGGTGTCCCGACGTTGTGCGTCATGACTGGTGTCCCGGCTCTGTCACCGCTGGTCAACGGCCCAATCCTTCCTGAAGCAAACGATGGCCCTTCCTGAGGCAAACGATGGCATCCATCATTCGGAGTCGACGCCGCCATGGATGGGTTCTTTCTTAAGCGGCTCCGGCCGCGGCGTCGGATGACCGGCGATGCGGGCATGCCAGCGGGCAATCGGAGCCGGTGCCCACCAGTTGTGCCGGCCCAACAGGTGCATGAAGGCGGGCAGAAGCATCATCCGCACCACCGTGGCGTCGAGGACGATCGCCAAGGTCAGACCCACTCCGAACATGCGCATGAAGGACACCTTGGCCGCGAACAGCGCGCCGAACGAGATCGTCATGATCGCGGCGGCGGCAGTGACCACCCGGCCGGTGTGAGCAAGCCCCTGCGCCACGGCTTCGTCGTTGGCCAGCCGAGTTCGATCGCTGGCCAGCCAGAACTCACGGATGCGCGCAACGATGAAGACCTCGTAGTCCATCGACAGCCCGAACGCGATGCAGAACAGCAGGATCGGCATGTTGGCGACCAGCGTTCCGGTGACCGTCGTGCCCAGCGCCCCGAGATGACCTTCCTGAAACACCCAGACCAGAGCCCCGAACGACGCTGTCAGCGACAGTAGCGTCAGGACCAATGACTTGACCGGCAGCACCACACTGCCGGTCAGGATGAACATCACCGCGAACATGACCGCGGCGATGATGCCCAGCACCACCGGCAGTCGCGAGGTGATCGCGGCCACGCTGTCCTGGCCGACCTGCGTCGCACCGGTCAACCAGATGTCTCGGCCGCCCGGGCCCGGCACCGCCTTGACGCCGCGGAGGGTGTCGACCGCCTCGGGGGAGAACGCCGACTCGGTGGTGTTGACCGTCAGAAAGGCCGATCCATCGCGCACGGCTGCCATTCCTGCCGGCGGACCCGCGCGCACCCCGGCGGCGAAGACAGCCGTCGGGGTGCTCACCTCGGCGACGCCGCGCACCTGTGACACGGCCATGGCGTACGTGTCGATGTCCTGGCTCGACAGCCCTGCGGCGTCGGGCACGACGATCTTTATTGCGCCTTCGGCCTTCTCGGTGAAGTCGGAGCGCAGCATGTCGCCCACCTGGTGAGCCGATGCCGAAGTCGGCAGCACCCGCTCATCGGGCAGCCCCCAGCGGACATCCAGGAAGGGTAGGCACAGCGTCAGCAAGGCGGCCGAGCCCAGCACCGCGACGATCCCGGCGCGTCCCGTCATCAATACCGTTGTGCGATACCAGAATCGGTCGTCGGGTCGACGGTGCTTGCCGCCGGCGTCTCGGGCGGTCAGCCGGCTGCCCAGCAGGACGATCGCCGCAGGCGTGATCACCATCGCGGCAAGGGAACACAGCGCCACCGTGGCTACGCCGGCGTAGGCGAACGACTTGAGGAAGTAGAGCGGAAACACCGCCAGCGCGGCCATCGACATCGCCACGGTGAGCGCGGAGAACAGAACAGTTCGCCCCGCCGTCGCCATCGTGGCCAGCAGGGCGGCGTTCGGTTGCGCACCGGCGGCGATCTCGTCCCGGTACCGGCTGAGGATGAGCAGGGTGTAGTCCACCGCCAAAGCGAGTCCGAGCGCCGCGCTGAGGCTCAGAGCGAAGACCGACACGTCGGTGATCGACGCGATGACGCGGAGCAACGCCAGCGAGCCCACGATCGAGAACGTGCCGACCGACACCGGCAGCAGCGCGGCCCATACGCCTCTGAACACCCAGATCAGCACCACGAACGTCAGGGGTATCGCGATCGACTCCATGACCACCACGTCGCGCTGGGTCTGCGAATTGATCTGTGAGAAGACCATCGCCGAGCCGCCCGCCATCACGTCGACCTGGGGGTATTTGCCGTCCCGACTGGCCGCGACGGCCTCGGCCAGGCGCTGCGCATGCCGGGGTGCGGCGTCCTCGCCGCCACGAAGACCCACCACGACCAGTCCGGATCGGCCATCCGTGCTGATCAGCGATCCGGATACCGCCGCCGGTGCCGTCCACGGCGAGGCCACCGCGGTGACGGCTGGGTCCTTGCTCGCGCGATCGGCGATGGCTGTCCCGACGGCGCGAGCGGCCGCGCTCTGAGCGTTCTGTGGGTCGGTGACGGTGAAGACCAGCTGCATGTCGCCCTGGCCGAACGTGTCGGTCAGAATGCGCGTTGCCTGCGCGGATTCGGCAGCGGGATCCACAAAGCCGCCCGCCTTGAGGTTGCCTGCCGCCGAGGCACCGAACAGGCCCGCCGCGATCATCACGAAGACCGCGCACGCCACGATCCGACCCGGTGCTGCCAGAGCCAGCAAGGTCATCCGGTGCAGCACAGCGGCTTACCTCGCTTCCCGACCGACGGCGACCATGTACAGACCAGCTTGTGGAAGATCGACAACCCGGGGAACCGAACTGACGCGTTCGTCACTGAGATGTCACGGTTGGTCGACCCCGGTCAGACGTGCTTGATGTCGGCCGCCTGTGTGCAGCAGAGTGAGGTGCGGATCGGGTCGATCACCTGAGCGGCGCGATGACGGACAGGGACGCAAAGGAGCGTGTTCGTGATGCAGGTAAGCATGTTCTCCCAACTCAGTGGTTCGGGCAGCGGCTCACCGATCGATGCGACGATCGCCAACCTGGCAATGCTTCGCGACGAGGGATTCAAGCGGGTGTGGATGAGTCAATTACCCTACGAGCCAGACCTTTTCGAGGTGCTCGCGATCGCCTTGCATGAAGTCGACACCATCGAAGTCGCCAGCGGGGTGGTGCCCATCCAGAACGTGCATCCGATGCTCATGGCGCAGCGCGCCCTCACTCTGAGCCTCGCCTCGGGCGGCCGATTCACGCTGGGGCTGGGGATGACTCATCAGGCGGTCACCGAAGGGATGTGGGGAATCCCGTGGGACAAGCCGGTACGCCGGCTCAACGAATACCTTGACGGACTGCTGCCCCTGCTGGCCGGTGAGGCCGCCGAAGCGGCGGGGGAGACGGTCACCACCCGCGGCGCCCTGATGATCTCCGGGGCACCCCGGCCCGAGGTCTACATCGCGGCGCTCGGCCCACAGCTGTTGAAGATCGCCGGCAGGCGGACCTCGGGAACCTGCACGTGGATGACCGGCCCGAAGACACTGGCCGAGCATGTCGGGCCGGCATTGCGTGAGGCCGCGGAGGGCGCCGGTCGGAGCGGCGCGGTTCGCGTCGCCGCGTCTCTGCCGATCAGTGTCACCGACGACGTCGACGCGGCCCGCAAGCAGGCGGCCGAGCAGTTCGCCGTCTACGGTCACCTGCCGTCGTATCGCGCGATGCTCGATCGCGAGGGCTACGCCGGTCCCGAGGACGCCGCCATCATCGGTGACGAGGAGACGGTGCGCGGCCGCCTCGACGAACTGGCGGCGGCGGGTGTCGACGAGTACGTCGCGGCGACGTTCGATTCGTCGTCGGAGGGCCGGGCGCGCACCCGCGCCCTGTTGCGCGCCTACCACACATAGTCGTCGCACCGATTCCGCCAACGGCGATGAGCCGCATTGCCAACGCCGAGCACGGCCCAGGCCATCCCGGCGTCCCGGTTCTGTCCCGGTGAGATAGATCACTTGACACCGGCGGAATCGCAGGTGGGAAATCCCCGCTTGTAGCAGGCAGAAGCCGCTCGAGGATGGGGACAAACTGATGAACACGCCACTGGCTCGCATGAAGAACGCCACCAAGACAGCTGCTCTCGCCGCGTTCGCGTCGTTCGCCGTCGTCGCCGGTCTGTTCGCCGGTCCCGCCGCCACCGCGAACGCTGCCGAAGACTCGTGCGCCGCAGTCGAGGTCGTCTTCGCGCGCGGTACGTTCGAGGCGCCCGGCGTGGGTGCCACCGGCCAGGCATTCGTCGATGCGCTGAGCGCGCGGCTGCCGGGCAAGACGGTCGAGGCCTACGGCGTGAACTATCCCGCGTCGCTGAACTTCGGTCAGGCAGTCGACGGTGTCGCGGATGCGGCCAACAAGATTCAGTCGGTCGCGACGGAATGCCCGTCGACCAAGATCGTGCTGGGCGGCTACTCGCAGGGCGCTGCGGTGGCCGGCTACACGACGTCGAGTACGGTTCCGGCCGGAATCACGTTGCCCGCCAGCATCTCCGGACCGCTGCCCGCGTCCGTCGCATCCCATGTTGCCGCGGTGGCGCTGTTCGGCACCCCCGACGACTGGTTCCTGGGCTTGGCGGACCGCAGTGCGCCCCCGATCGCGATCGGCGGTGCCTACGCGGGAAAGACCGTTCAGCTGTGCGCCATCGGTGACCCGGTCTGCTACCCGGGCGGGCTGGACCGCAGCGCGCACAGTTCCTACAAGAGCAACGGCATGGCCGATCAGGCTGCTGATTTCGTGGTGAGCAAGCTCGGCGGCCCCGCTCAGGCGGCCACGCTTGTGCAGACTGCGGCACAGGTCGACACAGCCAACTGACCCCCTTCACCGACGGCCGGATGCCAGTCCGAGAGGACTGCGTCCGGCCGTCGGCTTGTCGCCACGCTCACCCGGCGTTCTGATCACGACGGCCGGTCTCCGTCGGCTCTTCGCGGCCCTGATGCACCGGCGACTGCCAGGTATACGGCTCATCGGGGTGGCCGGACCCACCCAGAATGAAGGTGCGGTCGCTGCGATTGGCCCGTGCGATGGACGCCATCCAGGTTGCGACCGTGCTGAATCGGTTGCGGACTCCGGTCAGGAATGCGATGTGGATGAAGCCCCACCCAAGCCAGCCCGCGATACCGGTGAGCTTGATCGGACCGGCCTGTAGGAGGGCGTGGCCGCGGCTGATGTAGGCCGCGGATCCGAGGTCGCGGTAGCGAAAGTTCTTGCGGTTTCGTGCATCGAGGTCGCGTTTGATGCAGGCGGCGACATGCAGACCGCCCTGCATGGCGTTCTCGGCGACACCGGGCAGTCCGTCGCGGCCGGCGAGGTCGCCGATGACGAAAACCGTGGAATGGCCCGCCACCGAGAGGTCGGCGCCGACTGCGATGCGGCCCGACCTGTCGGTGCCGGCGCCCAGCACCTCGGCGGCGTGGCGGGCGAAGGGCACCGCTTCGACACCGGCCGTCCACAGCACCGTGCGCGTCGCGTAATCCTTGTCGGGTCCGCCGCTTTTCGAGCTGACGGTCACTCCGCCGCGACGCACATCACTGACGTGGACACCTAAGTGCATCTCGACACCCAGCTTCTCGAGTTCGCGCGTTGCACGTTCTGTGAGGGCGGGGGCGAAGCTCTTGAGCACGCGATCTCCGCCGTCGAACAGCAGCACCCGGGCTTCCTCCGGTTCGATGCTGTGAAACTCTTTGGCCAGTGCCCGCGTCGCGAGTTCTCTTATCTGCCCGGCCAATTCGACACCGGTAGGTCCGGCGCCCGCGACCGCGAAGGTGAGCCACTCGTCGCGCTCGGGGCCTGGCGGCAACGTCTCGGCGATCTCGAACGCCGCGAATACTCTGCGCCGGATGCTGAGCGCATCGTCGAGGGTCTTCATACCCGGCGCCCACGCCGCGAATTCCTCCTTGCCGAAGTACGACTGCCGCATGCCGGCCGCGATCACCAGGTAGTCGTAGTCGATCTCGAACATCGTCTCGTCAGGACGACGAGCCGTGACCCGGCGCGCGTCGGCATCCAGCCGGATGGCCTCGCCCAGCAGTGTCGTGACGTTGCGGTGGTGGGCCAACTCCTCGCGCAGGGACCGGCTGATCTGCCCGATGCTGAGAGTCCCCGTCGCACACTGGTAGAGCAGCGGCTGGAAGACATGGCAGGCGGCCCGGTCGAGCAACGTCACGTCGACGTCGAGGCGCCCGAGTCGACGGGCGCAGAACAGGCCACCGAAACCGCCGCCGATGATGACTACTTTCGGGCGTCCGTTACCCATGCCGAATCAACCTCATTGTCGTGTCCAACCTCATTGTCGTTGAAGTACCCGTTCGGAAAGCCATGACTACGGGCTGTCCGAGGGCTATCCGATCGATTTGCCGGTTCAACGCCGACCGTACTCACTTGCGCGATAACGGTCCCAGCCGCCGTGCCGTTCTGCCACGATATGTGGGGTCGACGCCGCGGGCCGGAGGGGAGCGCGTTGTCGCTTATGAGTCGCCGCCTGCGTTGCGGGTTGTCTGCCGCGGTCGTGGCCACGGCAGCGTTCAACGCGCTCGGCCTGTGGGGAGTCGCGACGGCGCTGCGGGTGCAATTCGCCCTCGAGACCATCGTGAGCGTCGCCGCCTTGGTGGTAGGGCTCGCCGTGGTCCCGCGAGTGACCGGGCTTTCGCGGTGGTGGCGGACGACCCTTCTCGTCGCCGTAGCGATTTTCCTGGGAGCCGAACTCCTGTGGCAGCTGACGGGGCACGCCGACCGGCATGGGACCGCGTCGTGGCTGACCGTGGCCGGCTATTTCGTCGGTGCGTTCTTCTTCTGCACGGCGATGGTCCTGCTGATCCGGGCAGGCCGCGACCGCGACCTGCCCGGCCGAGCGCCGGCGCGGCCACGGATCTTCACCACCCTGCTCGACGGACTGATCAGCGCTCTGTCGTTCGCTCAGTTCATCTACCTGGCGCGGCCCGGTGCTGCGGACAGCAGCGCATTGCCCCGATCGACCAACACCGCGGTCATCTTCGGTATCGCCATCGTGGAACTGGTCGTGGTCATGGTCGCTGTTCTCCTCGCGATGTGGTACCCGCCGTACCGCCTGGGGCGGGCCAACTACATGCTGCTCGCGGCTGCGGTGATCACCCTCGTCTCCTCTGATCGGCTGCTGGCCTACCTTCGCAGCGTCGAGGTGACGAACCTGGACCTCTGGATCGGCACCGGATTCGTGTTCGCGCCGCTGCTGATCGCGTGGAGCCTGCTCGAGCTGCCGCCGCGGCCGCGCCCCGAGAACGAACTGCCGACCAACTGGGCGCAGCTGACCCTGCCCTATGTGGGCTTCATGGGTAGTACGGCCCTCCTCGCGTTCCAGGTACTCGTCGGCCGCGGCATCGACATGTTCTTCGCCTCCACCTATCTCGCCTTGGCGGTGCTGGTCGCGACCCGCTATCTGGTTGCCATGCGCATCCAGCGGGTGCTGACCGCGCAGCTCGTCGACGCCAAGCGCCGCCTCGCTCATCAGGCGCACCATGACGCGCTGACGAATCTGCCCAACCGGTTGCTGCTGGCGGAGCGGCTGGACGACGCGATCCGGGATGGGCCGTTCGTGTTGATCTTCGTCGACATCGACGACTTCAAGGAGGTCAACGACCGTTTCGGGCACGCAGCCGGTGACGAGTTGCTGTGCGCGATCAGCGCCCGACTGCGCAGCTGTCTGGGACGCGACGACACTCTCGCTCGTATCGGGGGAGACGAGTTCGCCATCCTGATCGCCGGTGAGGTCGGAGCACCGGAGATCGTCGCCGACCAATTGCGTGTCGCACTTCGGAGTCCGTTCTCGGTGCACGGGACGTCGATCCGGGTACGGGCGAGCATGGGCCTTGTCAGCCCGGGGCATCATGGTCTGCCGCCGACGTCGGACGATCTGCTCCGGCAGGCCGACATCTCGATGTACACCGGCAAGCGAATGGGCAAGGACACCGCGGTGGTCTACCGGCCGGCGTTCAGCGTGTCGGAGGATTTTCCGACGGCGCTACGCCAGGCGAAGGGCGAAGTCCCGCAGGGCTTCCGACTGAAATATCAGCCCATCGTCACGCTTCCGCACGGCTCGCCGGTCGCTGTGGAGGCGCTGGCGCGATGGACCACGCCGAGCGGGATGCAGATCCCGCCACAGACGTTTGTCTCGCTGGCCGAAGCCAACGGCATGGGGGCGCAACTGGATTCGTTGGTTCTGGATCAGGCCTGCGCGCAGATCGCGGCGGTGGACCTGGACCTGGACGTCCACGTGAACATCGGTGCAGCGCGCCTCGGAAGCGCGGAATTCGAAGGCATCATCAGCCGCACGCTCGCTCGGCACGGGCTGGCCCCTGCCCGGCTCGTTCTGGAGATCACCGAGACCGTTCCGATCGTCGACCTGGCCGAGGGAGCGGCGGCCATCAGGCGTTTGAACGACCTCGGTATCAGAGTCGCTCTGGACGATTTCGGCGCCGGTTACAACTCACTGACGTATCTGCACGAATTGCCAGTGCAGATCGTGAAATTGGATCGCGGCCTCGCGCTGGGTGTAGACCCGGCACGCAATCTCACCCTGTACCGGTCCGTCATCGGACTGTGTGAAGCGTTGAGTCTCACCGTCATCGCCGAAGGCATCGAAACCGCCGACCAGGCGGAGACCATATTCCTGGCCGGCTGCAGCCTGGCCCAGGGTCACCTGTTCGGGCGGGCGAAAGAGTTGTCCGATATCGGGGTTCCGTTGACCGCGTGGTAGAAACGCCGGGTACGCCGGATTAGAGGCGCGCCAACGCGATTCAGGCCGCGGACTTCTCCAGGATGTGGACACCGCACGCCGACCCGAGCCCGATGACGTGGGCAAGCCCCACCCTGGCGTTCTCGATCTGACGATCGCCGGCCTCACCGCGCAGGTGGTGGCAGATCTCCCAGATGTTGGCGATGCCGGTCGCCGCAATCGGATGGCCCTTGGACTGCAGACCACCGGACACATTGACCGGAGTCGAGCCGTCACGCCAGGTGGCGCCGGAGTTGAAGAAGTCGGCGGCGCCGCCTTCCTCGCACAGCATCAGGTTGTCGTAGTGGACCAGTTCGGCGGTTGCGAAGCAGTCGTGCAGCTCGACCAGGTCGAGGTCCTTGGGCCCGATGCCGGCCTGCTCGTAGGCGGTGGCGGCGGCGTTGCGCGTCAGGGTGTTGACGTTCGGCAGCACCTGACAACCCTCTTCGTAGGGGTCGGAGGTCAGCACCGACGCCGACACCTTCACCGCGCGCCTGCGTTGTTCTGCCGACAGCGTTTTCAGGGTTTCGCCGTTGCACACGATCGCCGCCGCAGCGCCGTCGCAGTTGGCCGAGCACATCGGGCGGGTGTTGGGGTAGGCGATCATGACGTCGTTCATGATCTGCTCGAGTGTGAAGCGTTTCTGGTAGGCCGCCAGCGGATTCAATGTCGAATGCGCGTGATTCTTTTCGCTGATCTTCGCGAACAGCTCGAAGCTGGTGCCGCCGTACTTGTGGCCGTATTCGGTGCCGATCTGGGCGAACACCCCGGGCATGGCCTCGGTGCCGATGCGCCCGTCGATCGGCGCGACGGCACCGAAGCGCCCGGCCGGCTGCCAGACATCGGAGTCATCCTTTCTTCGGCCGCCTGCACCCAGAAGCCCTGCGCCCGAGAGCTTTTCCACGCCGACCGCCATGCCGTAGCGCACCTCGCCGGCCTTGACCGCCATTATCGCGGTGCGCAGTGCGGTGGCACCGGTGGCGCACGCGTTGGCCACGTTGTACACCGGAATCCCGGTCTGGCCGATCTGCTTCTGCAGCTGCTGGCCGATGCCGGCGCTGGCATTCATCAGGTTGCCCGCGGCCAGCACGCCGATATCGGCCATGCTCACGCCGGCGTCGGCGAGCGCGGCCATGGCGGCTTCCGCGGCCAGATCGACGGTGTCCTTATCGGCGTGCTTGCCGAATTTGGTCATCCGGATACCGAGGATGAAAATGTCGTCGCTCGCACTCATGGCATCTCCTTGGAACGGTGTGGTGGCGGGGAGTCAGGCCACGGGCTCGAAACCGAAGCCGATGGCCTCGGTTCCTTCTGCGTCGGCGCCGAGTGAGTAGGTGCTCAGCCGCACCTTCATGCCGTCGTGGGCGTGTTCGGGATCGGGCTCGACGTTGACGAGATTGGCACGCACTTGCGTGCCGTCGCAGTCGATGACCGACGCGACGAAGGGGACGGGCACGCCCGGGGCGGCGAAGGTGACGATGGTGAACGTGCGGACGGTGCCTTCGGTGGCGACGGGGACGGTTCGGAAATCGGTGGCGAAACAGTTGGCGCAGGCGTTGCGCCGGTCGAAGAATCGGGCGCCGCACGCTGTGCATTCGTGGGCCACGAGATGGGGTTCACCGTCGTCGAGCACGAGGTAGTCGACCATCGGGATGCGCTCGGCCATGTGAACCTCCGTTCGTAGGTCCTTGTGACGCTAGCGAAGGGGCGGCGGCCTCGACAGAGCGGGTGTGCCGACAGCTCAGCCGTAGGCCGAGTCGAGGAAGCGGTTGCGCACGTCAGCAGTCGGGATCGGGCAGGTGTCATGCCGGCCGCCGATGCGGTAACGCACGGTGGCGAACCGTTCGTAGAGCCAGTCGCGCGCGACCCGCGGGATCACGTACGCCGTCAATGTCAACCGCCACCAGCCGCCAAGGTATGCCGCGACCTGCAGCAACGCCGTCGAGCGCAGGTATGCGGTCTCGCTGGGCCGTCCGGCGTCGCGTACGAAGACCGCGGTGTCCGCACCGGCCAGCTCGGGGTGCCGAGCGATGGTCTCGCGAGCGAAGTCGCTGTCCAACGCCGCGAAGAGCAGAGTCCCGCGCCGGTCGTGTCGAAGAATGGTGCGAACCGCGCTGTTGCAGACCCCGCACACACCGTCGTAGAGCAGTACAGGCGCGGTCGGGAAGTCGTCCGCCGGTGTCATGGCGTCCTCCCTTGCCAACGCGGTGATTCGGCCTCCAGCATCCTAGATCGGGCCGGGCTCAGGTCCGTTCTGTTCCTGACGTCACAGGGGTGCCGGCACCGATGGGATCCGTGGCGTCGGTGACCATCCGCAGCACGTCGTCGGCCGACAAGGGCACGCTGAAGTAGAAGCCCTGCACCACATCGCAGCCGAACTCGATGAGGCGCGCGGCGACGTCGGCGTCTTCGACGCCCTCGGCAACGACGATCAAGCCCAGTTCGTGAGCGAGCGCGATCACCGCATGGACCACGGTCGCCACCCTGGCATCGTGCAGAATCTGGACGACGAGCCGGCGGTCCAGCTTCACCTCGTCCACCGGCAGCTCGCACAGATAGGACAGGGTGGAGTAGCCAGTCCCGAAGTCGTCGATGGCGATGCGAATTCCACTGCGGCGCAACTGGTTCAGTACGTCACGAGTGCCTTCGATGTTGCCGAGCACCAGGTCCTCGGTGATCTCGACAGTCAGCGCACTGGCCGGCAGTTTGCGGTCCGCCAGCGCCCGACGGATGCGGGCCGGCAGATGTGGATCGGCAAGAAGGGGTGCCGACATGTTGACGGCGATCGGCAGATGCACCGCGGCCTGATGCCACCCCTGCGCAGCGTCGAGTGCGGTGTTGATCACCAGATCGGTGACCGGGCGCATCAGACCGTTATGGCGGACCAGGGGCAGGAATTCGTCCGGACTGAGCAGTCCGCGCCGATGATGCGGCCAGCGCACCAGGGCCTCGACACCGACCATGTGGCCGGTCAGGAGGTCGAACTTGGGCTGATAGGCCAGCGTCAGCTCGACGGAGTCGATCGCTTGGCGCAGCTCACCCAACAGCTGGGCCGCGGCTGCATCCTCGTTTGACGCCGTGCTGCGCAACCGGTGGACCAGCCCGTCGTCGGGGCACGTGGCCTCCTGCAAGTCCGGGGTGAACCGGTGCACACCGACGGTGCGAGTCTTCTTGGCCGCATACATGGCGGTGTCCGCACGTTTGACCAGTTCCTCGGCGGATACCTCGGGTTCGTCGGCCCCTGCGACGGCCAGCCCGACGCTGGGTCGGATGAACAATTCCTGGCCATCGATGACGAACGGCTTGTCGAAGGACTCCGCCACCCGCTGGGCGATCTGGTCGGCGTGCTTGTGCATGGGGTCGTCGTCGACGAGTACGACGAATTCGTCGCCGCCGATGCGGGCGACGGTATCGCTATTGCGGACGCAACCCAGGATCCGTTCACCGGCGCGGTTCAGCAATTCATCGCCGGCTGGATGGCCCAGCGTGTCGTTGACGAGCTTGAAGTCGTTGAGGTCCAGGATGATCAGCGCCACCGCCGCGCTGTCCCGCTCGCGGCGTTGCATAGCCTCCTCGAGTCGGTCGGAGAACATCGCTCGGTTGGCCAGGCCCGTCAACGGATCACGCAGCGCCTGTTCGGCGACGGTGGCGAGCAGGCGGCGGTTTTCCCGCACCGCCAGGTACTGGCGGCCCAGTACCGCGAGCATCAGAAGCGTTCCGACGGTCCCTACCAACGGAGTTTGGAAGACGGTGGCCGGTTCGGCGGCGGCGACGATGCCGGCCAGGAGAAGTGGCGCGTAGGGGAAGCAGACCGACGCCCAGCCGGCCAGGTTGGCGTGGACGCGGGGCCGGCGAACCTCGTCACGGCTGACGGTGGCCGCCACCATGATGAGCATCAGGCCGGCGACCCATCCGATGTCGATCAGGTTTCCGCTGGAATAGTCGTTCTTCGCCGATAAGTAGGCAAAGCCGCTGTCGGACAGAGCAATGAAGGCCATAGCGATGGTCAACAGCGTCGACACCCCGCGTTGATCGTCGGCTGCGCGCAGCCACGCCATCGCCGCGATGGTCAGGACCACCACATCGGACAGCGGGTAGGCCAGCGAGATGATCACCGCCGGTGCGCCATCCGAGCCGGCGGAGTAGATCGGGTTGAGGATCGTCACCCAGCTCACCAGGAAGAGCGATCCCGCCACGATCACGCCGTCGAGCAGTGTCCTGGCCCGCAACTGGCCGCTGTCGGCGGGGAACAGCAGCAGGCCGACGCCGAACCCGACCGGCATGATCAGATAGGCCGCGTCGGCCAGTGACGGGAACGGGGGTTCCTCGAGAGCGAGTTCGTAATAGGCCCACAGGACCTCGCCGAGCGCCCAGCCGACCATCCCGATCGTGATGGCAATCCACGCGGCCCGCAGCCTCCCGTGCACCGCTCGCGCAGCCAGGGCCGTGAAGACCGCCGCGGGAATCGTCAGCAGCACAAACACGACGTCGTCGACGGCTTTGACGGCATCACCGTGCGATCGCCCGCTGAGAACCCAGACCACGAAGGTCGCGAAGATCACCGAGGCACAGATCGCGACCCGGGCGGTCTTGGGCATCGCGGCCCCTTTCCTGCACCGCCCGGTGGCACAACACTCCGGGACAACGTAAAGCCGCTGTCAGAATAGCGGACGCGCAAAGGCGAGCAAAGGCAAACCACCGGTCAGAAGCTCGGTTAAATGCCTACCAATGCATCAGCAGCAACGTTTCAAACCTATATGACGAGGATGGCCGCACGCGCAACCTCAGGCAACTGCGCTAGACATGTCCCCGTGGACATCGACGGAGCGGTGGCGGTGGTCACCGGAGCGGGCTCAGGCATCGGCAAATCTGTCGCAGCGGCCCTGGCAGCCGGCGGCGCCTCGGTGATCGCCGGCGACATCGATGCGAATTCGGCCGCCGACACCGCTGCGATGATCGGTGGCATCGCGGTGGCGGCGGACGCCTCGAGCCCGGACGGAATCGCCGCCCTGCTCGACGCCGCACGCCGGGCGTTCGGGCGAACCGACATCTACGTCGCCAACGCCGGTATCACCGGTGAAGCCGGCCTCGGCGACGACGAAGCCGCCTGGGACCGGATCATCGACATCAACCTCCGTGCCCACATCCGGGCGGCCAAGGCAGTCATGCCGGAATGGGTCGCGCGGGGCAGCGGGCACTTCGTCGTCACCGCGTCGGCTGCTGGTCTGCTCACCCAACTCGGCGCCGCCCCGTACAGCGTGACCAAGCACGCCGCTGTCGGGTTCGCCGAGTGGCTGGCGATTCGGTACGGCGACAACGGGATTGGCGTGAGCTGTCTATGCCCGATGGGTGTGGACACCCCGCTGCTGCGGGGCATGTCCGACTCGCCGGACGAAGAGATCCGGGTGGCCGGCTCTGCGGTCACCAGTGCGGGAGCGGTCATCAGCCCGGACACCGTGGCCGCCCTCGTCGTCCAGGCGATCGCCGATGGGACGTTTCTGGTGCTGCCACACCCCGAGGTGCTGACGATGTACCGGCAGAAGGGCGCTGACTACGAGCGCTGGATCGCCGGCATGCGCCGCTACCAACGCACCCTGCGGTAGCAGCAAGGCGACGACGTTTCGGGCGTGACGAAGCGGGGTAAGAATCCGCCAGCGTCGTCGACAGCCGACGTCGGACCGCGAGACGAAGGAAACCTGATGATTCCGTTCATCTGCCCGGCTTGCGGGCAACTCGACATCGATAGCCCCGACTGCGCATCGTGCGCCGGCAGCGCCCACGACGCCCCCTGAGGCGCGCGCCGAATCAGCGTGCGGCGAGCCACGGCTCGCGGGCGAAGACGTCTTCGACCATGGGCCGGAAGAACTCAAGCGGCCGATGCTCGAACTGGGCGTCGAAACAGTTCTGGTCGTAGCTTTCACAGAACTCCACCGCGTCGCCGAACCAGGGGTGCCCGCGATACCGTTCCCGGGCGTCCCGGACGCCGCCCATGTGCGGCGCGTAGTAGTACTGCTGGAATTCGGGGTGCACCCGGACGATCCAGGCCACCTGTTCGGAGACGTACGGCGCGATGACGGCGGACGCGAACGCCCCGTGGGCATGGGGCGCATAGGTGTCGCCGATGTCGTGCAGCAGTGCAGCCACGACGTAGTCGGCCGGGCGGTTGTCCTCGAAGGCGCGGGTCGCCGATTGCAGGCAATGATCGAGCCGGCTGATCGGGTAGGCCTGCTGTCCCTCCGCCAGTGCTTCGACCAGGGCCAGCACCCGGTCCACCAGTCCGGCGTTGTTGGCTGCTTCGGCACGCTCGATGAGCGCATAGTCCTGCGCGGTGCCTTCGGTCATGGTGCGGTATGTCGCCCGGGTCGGCGCGCTCATCGTCGGTTCCTCTCGGGACGGCGTCCGACCAAATCTAGCCGCGGCGTGTTTCGGCTACGTGACGCGACGATCGCGTGCAGATGCAGTCACGGATGCAGGTTCCATTGGCCGACATCGGAGGCCAGAACGTCGTTGACGTCGACTTCCAGGCCGCCCACCAGTGGTCCGGGGTTCGAGGCAGTGCTCACGATCCGCTGGTAGAGAACGGCGGCGGGGTGCACCCGGTTGCCGGACCACGCCTTGGTCTGCCAGGCCCACACCCGGCCAGGCGTGCTCGATCGACCGATGACGCCGTCCGTCAACGCCCACTGACACACGTCGATACCGCCGTAGACCCCCGTGCGCTGAACCCCGAGAACCGAGTTGATTCCTCGAAACCATTGCAATGCAACGCGATTCCACGTGTCGCGATTGATGTCCTCGTCGATGGTGAAGAAGACCGGCGCACTCTGGCCGCCACCGGCCGCGGTGTGCAGCTGCCACGCGGTGCGTGCGTCGGCGACGCCGCCGGCGTACCCGCGCAGAAAATCCGACGGCGCTGTCCCGCCGGGCTTTCCGTACTGATAGTTGCTGACGATCACCAGGCCCGCGGCGGTCAGCGACTGGGCGTACGGCAGCGTGATCGGCTTGGCGCCGAACGACGAGCCCGGCCGCGACGTCGATACGTAGTTGACCACCCCGGAGTGGCCGGCGGCGCGGATCTGCTGCGCGGGGATCTGTTTGGCGGCGAAGTCGATCAGTGTGGGGGCCGCCGCGGCGGCTTCGGGCGCGCCCCAACCCAGCGACGCGGCACCAAGGCCCGCCACGGCGCCGGCGAAGCGCAGTGCGTCACGCCGGGTGACCGGACGGCCCGCCGCCGGGGGCAAATCGTGCATCGCGCGATGTTAACGATGTGGCTGCCGTGAACGGAGTTCCCACGCTGATCGTTGTGCGTTTCAGCTCAAGATGAGCTTGGATCGTTACTCATCGGTTCATGGCCGGGCAACTGCCGTTGTTGGCCGGCCGCAGGCCGATCATGGTCGCCTGCAGCGTGCCGCTCGCATCCTTGGTACCGCGCGCGGTGACGCACATGCCTTGCGCGATCGCCTGGACGTCGGCGGGAGCCCGCTTGGTGTAGGTGGTGGTGCCGGACAGGGTGACGTTGGTGGGCGTGTTGCTCCCCGCCGCGGTCACGACCAGCGTGCTGCCATTGACCGAGGTCACCGTGCCGCGCACGCCGCCGTGACCCGCGGAACCTGCCTGCTGTCGAGCGCCGGCGAAGCATTGGCCGTCTCTCGGTGCGCTGACCGATATCGCCGCCGCAGTCACCGAACCGTCCGGCGCCGGGCTGCTGCCGCGGGCCGGACGCACGGACACACAACTGCCGACGGTGAGATCGGCGACGGCGGCCGGGGTCAGTTCGGAGACCTTCGTCGACGAGGTGAAGCCGAGGTTGGATGTGACGTTCTTGTCGCTGACCGCCGCGGTTCCGCCGTTGACCGACGTGATCAGCCCCGCCACGTGGTCCTTGCCGCCGCCTTTCGACGGTGCGGAACCCGAGGTCGCCGGCGCCGTCGCGCTCGTCGACCCCGCTGCCTGTGTCGAGGAATTCGTGGCAGTGGGAGAGGAGCCGCAGGCCGCCAGCGACAGGGCGGTGAGGCCGATCAGGATCGGCACCGCATGCCGACGCGTCAGTGATACCGGAACGGTGAGAGTCATGCGTCCACAGTCGGCCGCCGAACTTGGACTGCCCTTTACAGCCCGCATGAGTGAGCTGTGCGTTGCGCCTACCGCGGATAGCCTCGCCGCACGGCCCGCTCGAGGATACCCAGCGTCGCGCGCAGTGCCGGCTCGCCGACGATCGGGAAGATCTTGGCGTCGCGCCAGTGCTGATCGATGTGGGACCAGTCGTAGAACGACGTGACGGCGGTACCGCCGTCCGCGGGCTCCAGCCGGTAGCCGTACACGTGCCCGATATCGGGCTTCAGTTGGCCGAAGATCGTCCAGGCGATCAGCTTGTCCTGTTCGAACTGCGTGATCGACACGGTGACGTCGTACTTGCCCAACGGATAGTCGTTGAGCGATTCGCGGTCCATGTGCACGACGAAGCTGTCGCCGACCGCTGCGACGGATGACCCGTCGGCGTCTTGCAGCATGCCGGTGGCGTCGATCGCGACGTGCCCTTGCGGATCGCAGAGCACCGCGAAGATGTCGGCCGCAGGCGCGGGGATCAGTCGTTGAACCTCGATGCGTTCGCTCACGGATGGATCCTGTCACGTGCGGGGCGCCTCGTCGCGGTACTCGGCGCCGGCCGGATATTCGGCTGGGTTCCCACGATGATGTCCCTTGCGGCGAGCGACCCCGCGGCTCGCCGAGCCGCCCAGATGCGCGATTTCAGCGGCTATTCTCATACCCGCAGTTCCGAAGTTGGCTTGAATCAATTCACTCGCTTGCCACCGCCTGAGTCGGGTGGGCGTGGCGCCGAGGCCTCAGCGGTACCCGGGGCTTTTCGTTCGGCAGGGCAAGGAATTTCGGCAGGTAAGGAGTAGCCAGTGCCGAAGGTGGTCATCGTGGATGACGAGGCTCTGATTCGTTCAGGCTTTCAGCTCATCCTGTCTAACGCGGTGGGAATCGATGTCGTGGCAACCAGTGACGGCATTCATGCTGTGGAAGTGATCGCCGAGCACGAGCCAGACGTCGTCCTGCTGGACATCAGGATGCCCGGGACGGATGGCTTGGCCGTCCTCGCTGCAGTGCAACAGCTTCCGTCCCCGCCTGCTGTGGCGATGCTGACAACGTTCGACACCGACGAGTACGTCGCCGCCGCGCTGCGCTCCGGAGCAGTAGGTTTCCTATTGAAGGACACTGATCCAGCCTTCCTTCCGGATATGGTGCGAACACTGGCAGCCGGGGGGCTGGTGCTGTCGGAGGCCATCAGCCCAAAGGTGATTTCTGGTTATCTCGATGATCCCGTCGATCCAGTGTCGGTGGCCGACGTGCAGACGTTGACCCAACGCGAGATCGATGTACTGCGCCTGCTGGCGAGCGGGCGGTCCAATGGCGAAATCGCGGCTGCGCTGTATTCGAGCGTAGGCACGGTCAAAGACCACGTCAGTTCCATCCTGTCCAAGCTCGCGGTGAAAACCCGAGTCGAAGCAGCCATCATCGCTCAGCGCGCGGGCATTCTCGAGGGTCCCGGATCGTGACAGCCGGCCGGTTGGGTCGCTTGCGAGCCGTCATTGTCGATGCAGTGCTTCTCGGGATGGCCGCGATAGAGGCATTCGAGGCGATCGGATTCAGCAGGAGCCACCTCCTGGCGGAAGTGATGGCGGTAGTTGCGCTGTGTGCGTTGCCATTTCGTCGGCGTGCACCGTATCTGGTGTTCGTCGCGACGGTACCGATGCTCTCATTGACGATGGCTTCCATCGCCTCGCTGGTTGCTCTCTACACCGTCGCCGAACGTCGGCCGGCCCGCATACCGCTCGCAACGTGCACGCTGATGGTGTTCCTGGATTCTGCGAGGAGCCTGTGGGGGGAGGGCTATCCACTGTCAGGTTCGCTCCTCGATCTCGTCTACGCAGTCTTATTTGCTGGAGCGCCGGTGTTGATGGGCCTGCTCATGCGCGCTCGCACGGAGCTGGCTGTACAACTTGCCGAGGTCCGGGACATGCGCGGATCCCGCCAAGAATTGCTGCTGGAAAAGGAATTAGCCCGCGCCCGTACTGATCTGGCGCGCGAGATGCACGACGTCGTATCCCATCAAGTGAGTCTTATCGCTGTGCAAGCCGGCGCTTTGCAAGTCACGGCCCGCGACGATGCGGTCGTGGAAATTGCTCGAACTATTCGTACGCTGAGTGCCCGTACGCTCGACGAACTTCGTCAAATGGTCGGGGTCTTGCGGGCCTCAGGCAGTAGGTCTCCGGATCTGTCCCCGCAGCCGGGTATCGACGACATCCCCGCTTTGGTCGCGGCCTCTGGAATCGACACGACGGTGAACACAACGTGCACCACCGATGACGAAGTGTCGGCAGCAGTGCAGCGCGCCGTCTACCGCACTGTTCAGGAGGGCCTGACCAACATCCACCGGCATGCACCCGGAGCGCAGGCCTGGTTGGAATTGCAGATAGACGAGAGTGCGGTACATCTCTCGCTGATCAATTCGTCACCTCGACGCTCTCCCGACCCGTTGCCCAGCGACCAATATGGGCTACGAGGCCTGCGAGAGCGCGCGGAGCTGCTAGGTGGTTCGATCGCCACGCGCCAGATCGCAAGCGGGGGATACGAACTGGCTCTGCAGTTGCCGCTGCGCTGTTGATTTCTGGCGAGTGGTTGGACGCCGTGCCGGCCCTCGGTTTGGCGGCCGCGGATATCTCAACACCTACCTGCGCGCGCCGTCACCGCTACGGTGGGTTTGGCTCGCATGTGAATGCGTACGCGATGGTGTGGTGCCCGCGGTGGTCTTGGTGATCGATCCGTCGGCGCTGCCGCCGCCCGCATTGCCTCGCTGCTCTGTCGCGTCAGTCGGCTCGGCCACGCGCGGAGTTCCGGCAGTGGCGCGGCCCGAACTGCTATCGCGACCCGCCGTGAAGCTGCGCTTGTCGTTCGTCGCGTACGCAAATCCGCCTGCTTGGGCCGCGACCGCCGGCGCGGTTAGCCGCTGAATGCGGGCCAGGACATCTGACAGCGCACTGAGCAAATCGTTCACACCGGGGCTGGATGTCAACGATAGGTTGTCGATCTCACCGGAAAGGCTGAGCGTCACAAATGGCGGCAGACCGACCGCCGAAAACAGCTCGGCCGGAGCAGTGGGAGGCCCGCCGTCCGGCGCGGCACGGTGGCCTCCAGATCCTTGACGAGAGGCCGTGCTCAGCGATCGAGCAAACGCCGTGTCCTGGAGGTGGCCTGGGTGGTCATCCGGCGCCTTTGCCGCGTCCGTGCCGGTGCGGCTCTGCTCACTCCTATCGGGCAGGTCTTGCCGTCTGATCAGTGGCGGATCGGCGAGCCTCGGTGTGCCGAGGATCCCGGCGCTCATCAAAGGATTGGTGAATACGTTGATCCACGCGGAGAGGGGTTCCGGACGAGTGACGGTGCCCATCGCGGTCGACGCGACAATCGGCACCCCACTCCTCGACAGGGGGGAGGCGGCTGAGTTGACCGGGTGAATCGGAGCCACCGCGACGGCACCGGCGCACACCAGCGCAGCCCCGAGCATCACCTTTGATCGCACAGCTGCGCGCATATCGCCTATCTTCTCCCCGTCAACTCACGCACTTGGACGCGGGTAGAACCTACATCAGGAGAAGGGGATCGCAGCTGCTTCGGGCTTGCTCGCGCCTGCCAGGTCGAGAAGGCGCTATCGGACCCTTCGTCCGTCGAGAAGGGGTTCGATCGGCAGTGATTCGCCGTCGTGACGGGACAGTACGAGGTCGAGTCGCGCGGCCCGTCGGCTCAGCTCATCATCGCGGATGCGGGTGGCCGCGTTGACGTCGTTGGGCCAGAGGTATCGCCACGGTGAGTAGATATTGGTCATCTTGTACACCTTGAAGCCGTCCGCGAGGAACGGGCGCAGCACGTCGATGGGTTTGAGATTTGGGTCTGGCCACCACCGGGGGGAGAGTTCGACGGCGATCTCAGCATCAGGGCGAAGCGATCGGATGAGGTTGCTCATCCCGGCCAGGACGTCGGGTTCGGCGCCTTCGACGTCGATCTTGATTATCCGCGCCGAGGTGATCTCTTCAGAAGTCAGGATCTCATCGAGCGGCATGGCCTCGATCGTTGATTCGATGTGCAGACCGCGGGTGTCCAGAGTTGTCGACATGCCGGCGTTGTGGTGCGGACCGGAGAAGACCGTCAGTGTCCCGCATGTCGCGGAGGCGGCCTTGTTCACCAAACGGATCCTGTCGGGGAGGGCGTCAGCATGGCTGTTGGCAAGCAGATCGTCGAAGATGGCCGGCGAGGCCTCCACCGCGACCACACCACCACCGTCGCCCACCGAGCGCGCCGCCAGCAGTGAGTAGTAGCCGATGTTCGCGCCCACATCGATGAAGACGTCACCGTCGTGCAATCGGCCGGAGATGAAGCGGGTCAGGTCGGGTTCCCATTCGCCGAAAAGCCATACATAGCAGCCGATCATGTCCGTAAGCCGGCACATCAGAGAGAACCCCATCCGCGTGGAACTGGGCAAATCGACCGACATGTTCAGGCGTGCAGCACCCCTCAGTAGAAGTGCGGCCGGTATGTAAAGGGGAAGGAAAAGTGCTGCGCGGGTGAGCTTTTCCAACACAGAGACGTGACGCTTGGTAGTACTGAGCTGGCTCAGCGCACCTCGCGTAAAGCGCAGGTAGCGTACGACCACGCTGGCGCCCAGCATCCCATGAGTAGTCCGGTGATCATGGTGCACGTGTCCGGCGCGGGATTTGGCGATCATTGGCTTGAACTTTCCCCTCTCGGCCGTACTGAGCCTCCGACGCCTTCTGGGGGAGGGTTTCCGGCTGCTCGTTGCGCGCTCCGATGCACCGTGGATCTTCTCAGCGCTGCTCTTTGGTGGCCCTCCTCCTGCCTGCCCGGCAGGCCGGAGGTGGATTGAGAAGCCCGGCCGAACCTGCGGTTGTCCGTCCAAGCTTGCTACGCGGACCATCCGCGTTGGAATCCGCCGGTTGGCTGCAACTCATAGCCAAGTGGCCGGTGTGAGCCCGGCGGGGGTGCAGGCTAAGCCAAACGACGTCGGCGACCGAGCTCACGCCCTTTGAGGTTCGCTCTCGTCAGAAGTTCGGGCCGCCTATGTGCAGTGCCGCGCCTGTGGGGATCACGGCGAACACCGCGATCACGCACAGGAAGATCCGCAGGTGTCGCTGGGTGGTCGGCTGATCGATCTCGGGCCTGGAGGTGGTGTACAGAACGCAGATCAGGACGACGTTGAAGGTGATCAGAACCCACCAGCGCGTCCAGTCGACGGCAGTCATGAACAACGGCACCATCGCGGCGAGCCCCAGGAGCGGCGCTGTCAGCTTGCCCCGGACTTCGTGAAGGAGCGCCGAGACGCGAAGGCCCGAAAAGGATTTCGTGGCCCAGAGACTCACCACGAAGTACAACACCCCGACTGCAAACGAGGCGAGAAGCGGCCCGGCACCGAAAGTACCGACCTTGTGGAGACCGTCAGTCACCCGGGCATCGACGATAGTGCGCTCGAAATTGCATACCCAGGAGTGGAAGTCGGTCTTGGTCGGGGTTCGACCGGCCAGGTATGCCATAGGGTCCGACGGAAAGGGCTCGTCGAGCTGTCGGTGCGGAATCTGCTCACACAGCCGCGTTCCTACGTCGTTGCGGGAGAACGCGGCAATCGTCGCGATGGCAGCGAGTCCAGGTCCCAGCGCCGCGACCGCGCATAGTCGTCGCCGCCCGGGCGCCAGGTGTGCGGGCAGTATGGATATCGCCAGGGCCCCACCCAGTGCAACCTCGAGCGGGATCCCTTCGTGTACGAGCGCCAATACGGCAATCGTCACGCCGTAGACAATGCTGGCCATGAGCACTGCCCGATCCGACTGGAGCCTGGTCAACGCGATCCCCAGCACGACCAGCGCTGACATCGCATACAGCTCAGGTCTCGGCGTGTACAGGGCGTAGGAGAGTGCGAACGGCAACACGGGCACCAGGAGGGCCAGCATCACCCGTCGCGGTGTCTTCTCGCCGCTGGACAGGATCAGCCATACCAAACCCCCGAGCGCGGCCAACCAGACGACAACGGGTGCCCACATCATCGTGTAGGCAGCGGGGAAGTAGTCGGCGTCGGGCAACAGATGGATGATTTCGCCGCCGAGCCCGCGACGCACGAACCCGAACGCATAGTTGGGCACGTAATACGTCATCCAGTAGACCGCTGTCGGATACAGGGCGAGGCTGACGAACAAGTGGCAGCCCGCCGCCACGACGACCAGTCCGATCGCCGCCCACACCAACATCTTCGGATGCTTGTCGACGACCACGGTGCTCTTGACTCCACCCGCACCGCTACCCACGGCACTCCTCCCCGGACGAAACTGTCGCCGCACCCCACGCGCCGATCGAGCTCAACGGTCCGTCAGAACCACGCCGGGGAGGTGCGAACACCACCGATGCACAGCGCATTTGGCGGAAACTCACAGCGAACCAGTGCGGGAATTCCGGGGGCGTTGACCACGTCGCGCGCCGATCGTATCGTCGTCGACATGTGGGGGATCGTGTCCCTGTTGGGTCTGTCCGTGGCGGCCGATCCGCTGCGCATCGGCATCGCGATGCTGTTGACGTCGGGACCCCGGCCACTGATCAATCTGGTCTCGTTCTGGCTCGGATCCCTGGCAGCGGGAGTTGCACTCGGCGTCGGCGCGTTCGTGTTGTTTCCCGAACTGGTATCCGAAGCCCTTCGCGTCGCGGTCGGATGGATCGCGAGCCTCACCGGTGGGCACGCCAAGCTTGTCGCCGGTACCGTTGCGCTCTGTGTCGCCGCGGCGTCCGCGATGCGTTTGGCCAGACGACCGACCAGACGACCGACGGTGAGGGCGACGCGAGGTCTCCAGACATCCAGTGGGGTAGCGTCGCGTGCTCGAGATCTGTTGCACGGCGGGCGTCCGTGGGTTTCGTTCACTGCCGGACTTTCGCAAGGGCCGGCGCCAGTCGAGTACCTCGCGGCGATCTCGGTTATTCACGCCTCGGGTGCAGCGATCGGAACACAGCTCGGAGCTTCCGTTGCTTTTATCGTGGCGATGTTGGCGGCTGTCGAGGTCCTACTCGTCAGCTTTGTCGTGAAGCCCGCACAGACTCAATCTCTGATCACGAACATTGGTGGCTGCTGTCAGGCTTACCGGCAGCACATCTTGACGGTGGGTGCGGCGGTGGTCGGGATCGTCATGGTGGTCGGCAGCTGTCCGGTCTCGCTGTGACGTAGTCACAGACCGAGATCCGAGAGGCTCGGATGATCTGCCGGTCGCGGCGATGTCCTATCCCAGAAGAACTTTCGCTCGCCTTCCTCGATCGGCACATCGTTGATGCTGGCGTGGCGGTGTGTCATCAAGCCGTGCTCATCGAACAGCCAGTTCTCGTTGCCGTAGGCGCGGAACCATTGACCCGAATCGTCGTGGTATTCATAGGCAAAGCGGACCGCGATACGGTCGGCGCTGTGCGCCCACACCTCCTTGATGAGGCGGTACTCATGCTCGCGGCGCCACTTGTCGCTCAAGAAGTCGACGATCTGAGCCCGGCCTGTCACGAACACCGAGCGATTGCGCCAGACGCTGTCGACGGAATATGCCTGGGCCACGAGCTGTGGATCGCAACTATTCCACGCGTTTTCAGCCAATCGGGCCTTCAGTGCGGCCGATTCGTCGGCGAAGGGCGGAACTGGAGGCTTGTCAGTGATTGCAGCGTTCGTGGTCATGGTGGTCCTACTGTCCGTGGGGGGATCGGGTTGTCATGTTCATGTAGACAACTCTGTCTACATGAAAGAAACCGTAACTCATGTAGACAGAATTGTCTACATGAATGCGTGACTCTGTAGACAGAGCTGTCTACACTGTGGGGGTGAGCATCGCCGAGACTCTTGATCCGTTGATCGACGTGCCGGCCCTGCCGGCCCGGGAGCGGATACTGGCCACTGCGTACCGACTGTTCTATCGCGAGGGAATCCGGGCAACCGGTATCGACAAGGTAATAGCCGAGGCGGGGGTCACCAAGGTGACGTTCTACCGACACTTTCCGAGCAAGGATGCGCTGATCCTGGCGTACCTCGAATTGCGACATCAACGTTGGATGGACTGGTTTGTCGATTCCCTGGATCGCCACGCCGGCAATCGGCGCCGGCCCCCGGTGGTATCTGCGGTCGAGGAGTGGCTGACGGCGGACTCGTTCCGTGGGTGCGCCTTCATCAACGGCGTCAACGAAATCGGCGCCGACCTACCCGAGGTTCACGCCATGACGACTCGGCACAAGGCGGACATGGTCACGGCGATCAAGGAGACGCTGCCACCGGGAGCGAACCGGACCCGGACGGCACAGGCGCTCGGCGTTGCACTCGATGGCGCTGTTGTACATGCGCAGTATCAGCGCAACGCGACGTCGGCAGTGAAAGCGCTCGCGACGATCGCGTCAGCGCTGCTCTCCGCGGATACGTGACAGTCGTTCGGTGCTGACTCAACTCAGGGATCGCGCCATCGTCGCAGGCCAGCCGGCTCATTTCCGCGGGCAGTCGATGCACCCGGCCGGAAAACAAAGCCGCGATATGACGATCCACCGTTCCGAATGTGCGCGCTCTCAGCCTTGGTGAGGCTGCCGATGTAGCCGATTGGCGGTACGGCGCGGTTCACCGAGGCCAGCCGGGGCCCCGGTGTGACGCTTAGACTTTCGTGGGTCGACGAGACGTTCGTGGTCTGAACCAGGTCCGTGGCTGATTGACGGCGGCGACGCCCAGCCCACGCCGCAAGTGGTTATCCCCGGACTCCAGGTGTGCCGTTCGAGCCGTTGACGCCGGGGGAGCCGGCGTTTCCGCCGGAACCGCGGGTGCCGGCGTAACCGCCTCGGCCGCCGTAGTTTCGGAAGGCCCCGCTCGCACGTCCGCCGCGTCCGCCGCGTCCGCCCGAGCCCGCGGCGCCGCCATCGCCGCCCGCTCCGCCCGCCCCGTAGAGCCCGCCGGCACCGGGTTGTCCAACGGCTCCCGAATTACCGCCGTTACCGCCGTTGCCGCCGGCACCACCGGCACCACCGCTGCCGCCGTTGCCACCGACCCCACCGTTGCCGCCCACGCCGCCCTGCGAGTAATTGCGCTTCTTGGTGGTCCAGCCACGGGAGTGGACGTTGCCACCGTTACCCCCGATGCCGCCGATGCCCCCGGCGCCGCCGTTACCCCCGTTACCGCCGCTGCCGCCGTTACCGCCGCTGCCGCCGTTGCCCCACTGGGTCCCGCCGTTGCCGCCGCTGCCGCCGCTGCCCGCGAGGCTGCCGTTCTGACCGCCGCTCCCACTTCCGCCGCCAGCACCATTTGTCCCGGCGCCGCCGGTTTTGCTGTTACCGCGCCCGGTGGTCCAGCTGGTGCCGTTCGTACCATTACGGCCGGTCGTACCTCGTCGGCCGTTGAGTCCACTTACCCCGTTGCCCCCGATACCGCCGTTACCGCCGTTACCGAAAAGGGTTGCACTGGCACCGTTACCGCCATTGGCACCGGACCCACCGTTGCCGCCGTTGCCCGCATTGCCGAAAATTCCTGCCGCGCCGCCGTTGCCGCCGTTTACCTTCGCGCTGGTGCTGTTGTAGCCGTTGCCGCCGTTACCAACCAGCCAGCCGCCTGCGCCGCCGTTGGGACGGGTGGCGGTTCCGTTGTATCCGTTGCCGATCATCGGGCCGGTAGCGGTTTGGCTGGCCGTGACGATGGCATTGATCACCGTGACGTTCTGGGCCGCCTGGGCGATCTGGTCGACGCTCAGTCCGGTGTCGTATTCGATCGCTCGGATCACCTTGGGGTCTTGCAGAAGTCGTTGCGCTTGCGCGGGAGTCAGTGCCTGCGTCTGGCCCGCAGCGCTGGCGGCCGCCGGGACCGCCCGTTCGATCGGGGTCGGCAGCGAAAAGCCGCCGCCGAACAACGAAGGGTGCGTCGTGTTCAGCGAGGGTGATTGGGGCAGGGGTAGTTCCACCGAGGCGAGCATGATCGCCGCCTGCACTGGCGGGGCCGGCTTCGCCGCCAGTGGGAGTTCCACCATCACAGACCCGAGCAGTGCAGCCGCCGTGACGGCCGAGCAGATCGAAGTGGCACGAGCGGGGAACGGCTTGATCGTCATCAGCTATCGCCTTCAAGTTCGCTGTCGAATGCGGGCAACTGAGTAGAACAGATTCTGGGCAAATCGTCTGACAAAGGACGATAATTTGCCTGCGCGTTACCAACGGGCCGCCAGACACTCGCACTTGCACAATTTGCCGTTTGCCCGGGACCCCCGACACGTCTTGAGTGCTGTCCCGATCAGCAGCCCGGTGAATTGACACGGGGTCGAGGCGGCGGTGTTGCCGTGTGGTGAGCGCAG
The DNA here is from genome assembly GCF_000559085.1 of Mycolicibacterium aromaticivorans JS19b1 = JCM 16368. Lineage (NCBI taxonomy): Bacteria > Bacillati > Actinomycetota > Actinomycetes > Mycobacteriales > Mycobacteriaceae > Mycobacterium > Mycolicibacterium aromaticivorans. The sequence goes on from NZ_JALN02000001.1 coordinate 5,358,167, forward strand.
GGCTCAGACTGTGGGCCACGTGCAGGAAGCGCGGTGGCGCATCACCATTCAGCGACTGATGGAGCTATCCGAGCCCGTACTGGTCACCGAACGCGTCGACATCGCTGCCCAGGGTTCGCGGCGGCGAAACCCGGGCGAACCGCTGCGAGGGGCGTCGCTCACACACCTTGGCGTTTGCTGGGAGTGCGCTAAATCTTCCGGTGCGGTCGTGTTCGGTTGGGACGCTGTAACAGATGGTCAGTGAACCCGTTTTGATGTGATGACGACGCCGAGGACTATTGCCCCGGCAGTGCAGGAGTGCAGCCTCGATGACGCCACCGAGCCCCGATTCAGCCGACAGCGACCAGCCTGTCATTCCAGAAAGCGAGAAAGGTGACAGCAGCGCACGGGGGAGGCTGTCCCGCGTACGAACTCAGTGGCACCGGCGGCTCGATCCAGGGGAGCAATCCTTGCTTCTTGCGTGGTCATCGTTCACCGCCACCTTCGCTGCGGTGCGGGCATTGACCCACTGGATTCACGATGGCCATGGGCCGGCTGGTGGCGGAATAGCCATCGGCGGCAAACATTTTCATCACTACAACATTGGCATCGGGCTTCTCGCCGGAGTTGGCGCGACTGCGGTGCGCGGTAAAGAGAGGCATCGCCGCCACCCTGCCACAGCACTCGTCTACGGATCGGCTCTAGCGCTGGTGGTCGATGAACTGGCTCTGCTGCTGGACCTCAAGGATGTCTACTGGGCCCGGGATGGCCGCAAAAGCGTTGACGCGGCGGTTCTTATCGTGGCCGGCGGGGGCACAGTGCTTGCCGGTATGCCATTTTGGCCGCACGCCCGTCGTGCGTTGCACAGTCAGTGACCGTGTCGGTCTTTCGCTCCTACCGCGGGCCGGGCAGATCCGCCTCGCGGCCGGTAAGTGTGTCGTTTGACGTCGCTCAAGCCATCGTGTAGCCGAGGTCTTTGAGGATGCCGATCTCGACCGGACTCAAATAGGTGGGGCCCCTTGACCCCTTCGGGTCGTTGGCGTTCATCAATTTGATGTAGCGCGGATCGGCGGGGTTGTCCGTGACGTCGAAGTACGCGTCGTTGAGGTGGCTTACCGAACTGCCCTGTGCCCATTCGGCGGGGGTGTACAGAGGTACCGGTTTTCCGCCGAATGCGAGAGCTTCGTTCGGTCCGTAGAAGTACAGGCCGTTGTCGCCACCGGTCAGATTCGGATCGAATGTGTTGTTCCACTTATATGTGGTCGGGTCGACTGCGGGTGTGAGGCTGCTATTGGTGATGAACTCGTCGAAGGTCGACCACGGTTCGTTCGGATCGGAGTTGTTGCCCGCTGAAGCGACGGTGGACAGGAATCCGTAGGCGTGCATCAGCTCGTGTATGACCGTCGAGTCGTAGTTGTATTGGTTGGCTCCGACCATTCCGTTGTATCCCCAGTTGTTGCTGAAGTTGATGTTGACGGTGCCGTCGGGGACTGGCTTGCCGTCTTTGGTCACCGAGGGCGAGCCTGTCTGGATCCGTGATTGCACCACCGTGGGGTAAAACCCAGCAGTGTTGCCGGTCAGGGGACTGTTGGCGGAAGCCAGATTATTGCCCGCTAGTCTCTGGGCAGTTGCGGTGATGGTCAACGTCACGTTCTGGGCGGGGACGACTTGGTCCGCCAGGTTGTAAGCGCCCCATTCGAGCCCGATTTCGGCCTTTTGACTCCACCGCTGCACACCCCACCAGTACCTCGTTTGATCGAAGGTGAATGCATAGTTCACCGAGGGTGCGGTGCCCTGCTGAACGATGACCAAGGCTTCGGTGATGCCGTTACCGGTGGGATCGAGCACGTTGAAGGCCGGCTGGGCGGTGTCACGGGCTGCGACGATGAATGCGTCGCGACCGGTGAAGTCTGATCCCGGCGTGTAGCTGAAGGTGCCGTCCGGGTTGACGCTGACCGTGCCGTTGACGGGGTTCTGCAGGACGCCGTACAACATCGGATCACTTTCGGGATCGACCGCGCCGAGACTTCCGGTGATCGTCCCGCTGAGCTGCCCAGTCGTCTGCGTCGGGTTTAGCGTGGGGGCCTGGTTGAAGAGGGTGCGCCGCAGTGTCAGCCACGCGCCCTGCAGGAAATCGGTGATCGGGTTCGTCGGAAGCGTGGACAGGCGTTTCGAGACGGCGTCGAGGAACCCGTAGATCACCCCGTCGATCCGCTGCTTCCACGACGGCGTTTGCACCGACGCGTAGCCCTTGTCCGACGGTGTCTCGTCAACAGGTGTCGATACCGCTGGCCCGGCGCTGGCTTGCCCGGCGGTGTCCGATGACGTGGCAACCGCCGCCGCCGTATGTGGCTGTGCACTGACCGCTGAGATGCCCTGTGCCGCCGACGACGCCGACTGCTGCGGTGTTGAGGTCACCGCGACACCGTCCACGACGGCCCGCGCGGATCTTGTCGAATGGACAACTACCGTGACCGATCGAGGACCCGCGCCGGGGCCGCTGGTTGCCCGAACCGAGCGCGCAGCCGGCGCAGATGCCGCCAAGTCCGGCGTCAGCCGACCCGACGAAGCGCGCTTGTACGCACTGGCCGGCGACGCAGTTGACGCGCTCGCCGAATCCGAGGGCCGACCAGCACCCACGTGCGATGCACCGCTGCCTGAATCGGCTGCCGCCACGCCCGATCCCGCCCACGCGGCGACACCCAATCCGACACCCGCGGCCCCCACACTCAGCCACTGCCGCACCGCAAAGCTCGACGATCGCCGCCTGCTTGAATTCGCCCCACTGTCCATCACGACCCCCCTTGCACACGCTGTCGACAACTGACTGCTGCAATAGTGCACACCACCAACGCCCCATGCGGGCCGTTCCGATAACTCTCACAGCTAACGAATTACTGCGAGGCGTCTCGCGGGCGGTGAGGCACAAATCCAATTCGCCGGTGACCCGCAATGGCGGACGCGCTTGCAGGCGCCGGTCGTCTCATCGGCCTTGTCATGTCGATAACGGTGACCTCTTCAGCGGGCTCGATCCACTCTGGACCCCAAAGTAGTCGGCAGCGGAAGAGGGGCGTTCGCGGCATCTTGGTCCTACTTTCGCTCTTGGGCGTTGTACGCCAACAAGATTCGTTGTCGTGATGTGCAGTCGTAGTGAAACCGATCCGTTACCGGTCCGACCGCACTACCGAAACGGGATGGGTCTTCATGCTGGGTAGTCGTTAGCGGCGGGTTTGCTGATGCCGATGAACAGGGGAGTGGCGGCACGTTTGGCGACGTCGAACAGGCGTCGGCATTGCACGGAATGACCTCGTCACCAAGGCGTTTCACCCATCCGGCCGGGTCCGGGTTGCCGGGGAAGGGGCCGGAGTTGAGGAGGCCAAAGCCCAGGTTCGCGTACTGCTCGGCGCTGCGCAGGTGGCCATCGACGTCGACGAACGGATCGGCTGCGAAAGTTGCGGTCAACCGAATGTCGGGGCGACGCGCGGCCGCGGTCAGCCAGGCGGTCTCCGTGGTGGCGGGTGTTGCTCGTCGCCACCGTCGTGGAACGAGATGCGACTTGTCTGTGAGAACCGGCGAAGCGGTTTCGCCGGCCACTGTTAGGGGCAACCCGGGTCAGGGTTGTGGTGTGGCTCACAACGGAGAAGGGGGGACGGGATGGCTGAAAGAGGTGCGCAGCCACCAGTGCCACGTGGCCGTCGGCTGTTCCTGAAGGCGGTACGGCATCTCTTCAGTCCGCTGCGCCCGGATGACTACTTGGAGATGGTGAATCCGCTGTGGACGACCAAGGAGTTGCGGGGCCGAGTGGAACGCGTCGAAGCGCAAGGCTCTGAGGCGGTGAGTGTGTTAATTCGGCCGAGCTATGACTGGCCGGGTCACAAGCCGGGACAGTATGTGCGTCTCGGTCTGGTCATCGACGGTCGCTATCACTGGCGCGCGTATTCGCTGACGTCTGATCCCCAGCCCGAGGACGGGTTGATCAGCGTTACGCCGAAGAAAGTCGACAGCGGTGTGGTTTCGCCGTATCTGGTGACGAAGATCGAGCCCGGTGAATTGGTGCGACTCGGCGATGTCGAAGGGGTCTTCACGCTGCCTGAGCCGGTGCCGGCTAAGTCGCTGTTCATTAGCGCCGGCAGCGGGATCACCCCGATCATCAGTATGTTGCGCAGCCTCGACCACCGCGGTGAGCTCGGCGATGTCGTGGTCATGCACTCCGACCGGTGCCGCGAGCACGTCATGTTCCTGGATGTGCTGGAGGATCTCGATCGCCGCAACGAGATCATGCGATTTGATCTTCGCCTCACCGCCGAACGCGGTCGGTTGGCGCCCGGCGAGCTCGACCAGTTGTGTCCGGACTGGCGCGAGCGGGAAGCGTTCTGTTCGGGCCCGGGTGAGCTACTCGACGGTCTGATCGATTTCTGGCAGCGCAACGGCGACCCCGACCGGCTGCACTACGAACGATTCCAACCCAAGATTGGCGGCAACCCCGGTGACGGAAAAGGCGGGAAAGTGTCGTTCACCGACAGCGACGTCTCGGTCGATTGTGATAGTGGCACACCGATATTAGAGGCCGGGGAACAGGCCGGGATCAACCTGGCTTACGGCTGCCGCATCGGCATCTGCCACACCTATGTGGGGACAGTGAAGTCAGGCAAGGTGCGTGATCTGCGCTCAGGTGACGTCATCGAACCGACGGGTCAGGACGTCCGGATCTGCATTCACACCGCCGAGGGCGATGTGGAAATTGAACTGTGATCGGAAGGAATCTCCATGACCAGCAGCGTCGAGAGCCCACTTGGGCGTCTGACCGATCGAGAGCTGGAGAAGCTCGCCAAGGAGTTCGACGCAATCCACGACGAGGTGTTCGCCGAACTCGGTGACCGCGATCGCCGCTACATCAAATCGGTGATCACTGCGCAGCGCCAGATCGTGGTTGTCGGCCGCGTGTTGTTACTCGCCTCCCGGTCGAAGACCGCATGGGTCCTCGGTACGGCGTGTCTGAGCATGGCGAAGATCCTGGAGAACATGGAGCTGGGCCACAATATCCTGCACGGCCAATGGGATTGGATGAACGACCCCGATGTTCATTCCTCGGTGTGGGACTGGGATACCGCGTCCACCGCCAAGGCCTGGAAGCACTCTCACAACTACATTCACCACACCTACACCAACATCCTGGGCAAGGACCGCGATCTCGGTTACGAAATCATGCGCATCGACCCCAACCAGCCCTGGCACCCCGTATGGCTGGCGCAGCCGCTGTTCAACTTCCTGCTGATGATGCTTTTCGAGTGGGGAGTTGCGGTGCACGACATCGACTTTCGTGCCGCGCAGCGAGGTGAGAAGCCGTGGTCCGAGGTGCGCTCGGAGTTGAAGGGCATCTCGGGGAAGGCCCGGGCGCAGATCGTCAAGGACTACCTGGGTTGGCCGGCCATCAGCGCTGGAGCCTTCGGCCTGGCGCAGCTTGCGTTGCGAGGCCGGATCGGCCAGCCGGCCCAGTCGCGTCTCGGCCGGCGGATACGTCAGGTATCCGGGGGCCGGTTGGGTTCAACGGCACGCCTGCTCGACCGGGTAGTGCCCGGCGTGGAGAGCACGTTTCTTCGTACGCTGGGCGCCGACCTGTTGGCCAACCTAATCCGCAACATCTGGGCGCACTCGATCATCTTCTGCGGCCATTTTCCGGACCAGACCTACACGTTCACCGAGGAAGAGGTCGCCGACGAAACCCGCGGCGGCTGGTACGTGCGGCAACTGGTCGGTGCCGCCAACATCGAGGGCAGCCCGCTGTTCCACATCGTCAGCGGGAATCTCGGTTATCAGGTCGAGCACCACCTGTATCCGGACATGCCCAGCAGCCGCTACTCGGAGATCGCGCCGAAGGTCAAAGAGATCTGCCAGCGCTACCAACTGCCGTACAACTCGGGGCGGTTCTCCAAGCAATTGTTTTCGGTGCACCGCACCGTCTTTCGGTTATCCTTCCCGGGCGGAAAGCCCCGCCCCAAGCCCGGCCCTTACCGCGGTGAAAGCGCCAGCGCTCCGGCAGGTCCGAGTGAAGCGAATCGCTTCCGGGAGCGAGTTCCCGCCGAGCATCCGGACGCCGGACCTGAGCACGTGTCCGGGGGTGTGGCTGTCGAACCGCCACGGCGCGGCAATGATTGAGCTCGCCGTTGGAACGTCAGATCCTGTGCAGGCCGGCGGTGGGCCGCGTCGTGGCCCAAATGCAGCTCGATCAGGAGGATATCGGCCAGAGCTCTTTGTGTGTGCCCCGAGTCGCTGAGCAGCGAGCGTTCGCGCGGACGAAACTTGCTTCGGTAGGGGCGATTTCCTGCTGTCTGGTCGAGCAGTCTCACATGGATGTCACCTGGCGATAACCCGCGATCCGTACAGTCGGACTGTGCCCTATGAGTTACCCGAGCGGGCCGAACAATTCGGTGTCCGCCAGCTCCTGCATCGCGCTCTGAGCTGCGCCAAGCTGCCGCCCGCCACAGCGATGATAGGCCCGGCGACTCGGGCGGCGATCGCCGCCGTCGCCGAGCATCATCCGGATGCGACCGTTGAGCACATCGTTGCCGTGTACGACGCCCACGCTCTCGAGCAGCGCGAGCTGCCCATTGCCGAACGGCACGCAGCACTCGGTGATCCGCGCGGCGCCCGCGCACTCGATTTCGCAGCAACCGACACGCTGATCACCCAGTTGACCATCACGTATCCGAGCATCTCCCGCGCTGTCATCACCGAGATCGTCGAGGAGCTCCAAACGGCGCTCGGCGACCTCCACCTGCACGGCCTCGACCTGCTGCGTATCGAATACGAAGCCCACCAGAGGCTGGCTCGAGCACAGTGACCCGCCGGATTGCGGCCGGTGCAGCCCAGGCGCGTCGTGGTCGAGCTTTTCGCCGCCCCAAACGGGCAAGGGGCATAGCGGACCGGGATTGAGGGCTCCCGGGCAGCCCGTCTCAGGCCGAACGCGATCGCGACGGGGCGACGAGTGCGGCCATGTCGCGACGATCTCAGTTATGCAAACGTACTGCAGCATGGCCGCGCCGCAGGGGACGATCTCCGCAAAATCGCTCTAGTGTTTGCGATCATGCCCCGACTGAATAGCTACGGGAGTCGCTGGCGCGCGGCACTTCACCTGACCGCTGCGGTCGTGGTCGTGCTGGTGGCCCTGGGACTCCGAGCCGCGCCGGCGGCTCACGCGGGTGTAGCGACGGCGCAGCTGTCGGTGACATCGACATGGCAGACCGGTTTCATCGCACGCTTCGTCATCACCAACCCGACGACCGCACCGCTCGCGGACTGGAAGCTGGAATTCGACTTGCCGGCGGGCGAATCAATCCTGCACAGCTGGAATAGTGCCGTCACGAACTATGGCACTCACTACGTTCTTACCCCGGCGAACTGGAATCGCATCATCGCTCCGGGTGGCACAGCCACCGGGGGTTTCCGCGGTGTGCTGAGTGGGACTTACTCACCACCCGTGAACTGCGTCCTGACTGGACAGTCCTATTGCGTCTGAGCGCGTGGTGACTCGGTCGTCAAGTACTCGGCCATCGAGATGGGCAGACGACGTTGCGACACTCCGGTTAACTCTGACTTAATCCGCCTGGCCTGACCCGCTCGGTCGAATCCAGCGCTAATGAGAGTGTTACGGCCCACGTTGCAGGCGGGAAGGCTCGACAAGATCATGGCGACGAGGAAACGGCACAACCCGAGCAGGTTGTGGGTGTGCAACTACCCGAGTTGATTGACGCCACTGTCAATAACCTGTCAATCGTCCCCGCGGCCTATCGAGTCGCTATCAACAGGTGTAGCAACTAATTGCAACCGGCGACGGGTCGGGTTTTCGAACGCTCAGTTCGGGGGGTGCAGCATGGCTGCTGGACAAGGCAAACACGCGTCCGCCAAACCGAAGTCTGTCAAGGGCGGCAAGGGATGTCATGGTCATCGCCCGCATCGCCCGCATCGCCGCCCGCAACCTTTCGCCTGGCTGGGGGCCGGTGCGATCACCCTTGGTGTAGGCGCGGCGCTAGCAGCCAGCGGATCCGGTGTCGCGCATGCCGATACGGGCGGTATGGGCGGTTCCAGGCCGAACCATGCCAACAGTCCCATCTCGGATAACGGTTCATCGAGAGGGACACGTCCGTCGTCGAATCGCACTCCGCTAATGGTCGACGCCAACAGCCGACATCTTCGTCCCAGCTCGCAAACCTTTGGCAGCAGCCTTCCCACTATCTCTACCGCTGCAAGCACACCACCATTGCAGTCTGCTGTCACAACGATGCCTACTGCCGCCACCAGTCGCACGGCCACCGCCCAAGAATCAAAGGGGAACCCTCTCGGAGACTTCGGCGCTTTCTTCGGAAATATTGCGAGTTCGTCGAGCTTCATCGTTGAAACTCTCGTTCCATACGTGCAGAACATCGCGAAAACATCTGTGCAGATAGCGCAGGGGCAACAAGTACCCAAAGGTATCGTTGCCGAGTCAGTCGACTGGGCCAATGCCGATATCGGCTTGGTAGGACTTGCATTGTCACTGCCTGCGTTGTCCTCAGATGTTGCCGAATTTAAACAGGCAAATAATCGATGGGATCAGTTCCAAGCCGGGATGTCTCTTGCCGGAGACGCAGCCCCATTCGTGTTCACCGGCGCCGGCGCCGCCGCTGGCACTGTGGTCCAGGGCGCCATCGGTGGCCTGCTGGGCGCCGGGGTAGGCGGGCTCGTCGGCGGAGTCGAAGGGATCGCAAAAGGCGTCTATGACGTCACAGTAAACGGCGCAAGCCTCGCCGCAGGCGTTGCGGACTTTGACAATGCCGTCAGCGCCAACGTCAATGTCTACGGTAGTGCAGGTGCTGCCATTGGAGGCATCACCGGTTTTTGGGAGGGGTCCATCGCCGGTTGCACCATGGGCACGGCGGTTTCACTCAACCTATTCCTCGGTAAAGAAGTCCTGAAAGGCGCAAATTACCTGGCTGGGGCCATTGGCGGCCAAGGTCAGCCCAATCCCACTCCGCCTCCGACCGACGCCCCTGTCGCAGGTACGCCCGTAGTTAATGCTGCTGATTCGACCACCGGAGTGGTGACCGGCACAGCTGTATTCACCGACCCAAACGGTGCGGCTCTCACCTACAGTGTGACGACCAAGCCCACTCAAGGAGCAGTGGCGATCAACGCCACTACGGGAGATTTCACCTTTACCCCGAAGTCAGACGCGACAGGCACTAAGGATCAATTCGTCGTTACCGCTGACAACGGTCAGAGGGGCCTTGCCCCCATGTAGTGGACACGGGATTTGTGGTTATGCGGCTTCGGGCAGCGTAGCCGGTGTCAGGTTCCTTTCGTAGGTCGCGGGGCTGGAATGACGGCAGTAGGAGTGCCGTCGTGTGGTGTTGTAGCGGGCCAGCCACCGAAAGACCTCACGGCGGCAGATCGCCGCGTCCGGCCAGCAGGCACGGTCTTGCAGAATCTCGCGCTTGAGGGCGGCGTTGAACGATTCGGCCAACGCGTTATCGGCACTTGACCCCACCGCACCCATCGACTGGACGACCCCCAGATCGCGGCAGAGATTCGCGAAATCCCGTGAGGTGTACTGACTTCCATGATCTGCATGGAATATTGCACCAGCCAGTGAACCCCGCAGTGCAGCAGCGGCTTTGAGCGCATCGATGACCAGTTCGGTGCGCATGTGATCGGCGATCGCCCACCCGGCGACCCGCCGTGAACAGCAGTCGATCACGGTGGCCAGGTACAGGTTGGCGCCGGTCGCCAATGGCAAGTAGGTGATGTCGCCGACGTAACGGGTGTTGACCTGCGCGGCGGTGAAATCGCGTTTGAGCAGGTCGGGGACCTTCTGGTTCGCCGGGTCCGCCACGGTCGTCTTGACCCGACGTCGGCGTCGATAACCGGCGATCCCGGCGCCGCGCATCACCCGAGCCACCCGCTTGTGGTTGACCCGCTGCCCCTCGGGCGCACCGTCGTTGAGCTCGGCGGTGATCCGCGGCGCCCCGTAGGTGTTGTCCTCGTCGTGGACGGCGCGGATACGCTCGGCCAGCGCCTCGTCAGCAGCCCGACGGGCCGCTCGTCCGTCAGCACCGGCCAACCACGCGTAGAACGACGAACGCGCAACCTCGACGACTGCGCAGAGCCACTTCACCTCGAAGGCGTGCAGGTGGTCGGCGACAAACTGAAAGCGGCTCACCAGTTCGTCTCCCCGGCGAAATATTTGGCCGCCGACCGCAAGATGTCACGCTCGGTGGACAACCGCGCCTCGGTGGCGCGTAACGCCTTGACCTCACTGCGGAGGCGGGCCAGCTCCTGCTCAGGGCTCTCGGCCCCTAGCACAGGCTCGGCCACTACGACACCGCGGCGGTGCCGAATCGGCACCCCGGCCGACTTGCACCACGCCGAGAGCGTGGCCTCGCTGACACCGAGCTCGGCAGCGATCTGGGCGATCGTCGCGCCCTCGGTGTCCCGGTAGAGCGCGACCGCGTCACGCTTGAACTCATCGGGGTAATTTTTCCTTGCCATCGGGTTGGATCATCTCGCTTCCCCCAGCACATTCCTGGGATTGAGCGTGTCCAACACACGGGGTCAAGTCCCGAGCACTGCCACCGAAACCATCACTGTGCCGGTCAAGAACGACTCACTGGCTGGGCAATGGGGGACGAAGGGGAGTGGCGTGGCATTCGTTTCCTTCGTGGACTCGGGTGGTTCCTATACGGAGACATTCGTTACCACAGGCAAAGTCCTTGGAACGCTAACGGAGACGCAGACTGGCAGCTACTCCGGAGACGTCAGCGGCGATACATTGGCTGCCGACACCACCTTCTACACGTCGATCGCGCCGCAGGGATACAGTTTGAAGTCCCTAACGGAGACCCTCACAGTGACTATCGATGCCAGTGGCGTTCTGAATGAGAAACAGACTGGCGAAGTCGTTTATGTCAATAGTCAAGCCTCAATCATTTCCGTCCCCTCCAATGTGAACGACTATTTCCCTATGACCAAAGTTATAGGTATTTGAAGTTTGGATCCGTGCCACCAGCGATGTCCGACGGCACCTCCTTGGCTCGATGCTTAGAACCGGGTCGGGCTGTCCGGTCTCAGTGAAGTTGTCATCCGCGAGCTGCGAAATTGCCAAGTTCACTGAGACGGCGTTGGTCTCATTCGTCTCAGTGAAGTTGTCCTTAAGTTCGTAGGTGCAGTTACTGCGTGTTGTTACGTTGTGCTGTGACCCGAGTGGGTCGGGTGAGGCTGTGATTGTTGTTGCCGGCCTTTGGTGCGGCTTGAAATGACTGGCCGCCCGGCCTGCTTGGACTTCCTCGGGCTGCTGATTGAGATCTGCGATGTGATCGCTTGTTTAAGGAAACGCTGGCGGGGTTGTCCGTGTGGTTTGTGTTGGCAGACAAGCGAAAAGGATTGCGATGGCGACAGACCGGTTGTGGGCTGGTGTGGATGTCGGCAAGGAGCAGCATTGGGTGTGCGTGGTCGACGGCAGCGGGGCAGTGGTGCTGTCCCGCAAGCTGTCCAATGATGAGGATCCGATCCGTGCCCTGGTCGCAGAGATCGATGCTTTGGCTGATCAGGTGTGCTGGACAGTGGATCTGAGCACGGTCTATGCCGCGTTGCTGTTGACGGTGCTTGCCGATGCCGGCAAGACGGTTCGGTACTTGGCTGGCCGCGCGGTGTGGCAGGCATCGGGGACCTACCGTGGCGGGGAAGCCAAGACCGACGCCAAAGACGCCCGGGTCATCGCCGATCAATCTCGGATGCGCGGGCAGGATCTACCGGTATTGCATCCTGACGACGACCTGATTGCCGAACTGCGGATGTTGACCGCGCACCGCGCTGATCTGGTGGCCGATCGCACACGCACGATCAACCGGCTTCACCAACAGCTGGTCGCTCTATGTCCGGCGCTCGAACGCGTCGCCCAACTCCGCTCAGACCGAGGCTGGGTCGTGCTGCTGGCGCGCTATCAGAGGCCCAAAGCCATTCGGCAAAGCGGTGTTTCACGCCTGAGCCGGATGCTAACCGATGCAGGTGTTCGAAACGCAGCCATGATCGCCTCGGCTGCGGTGGCTGCTGCCAAGACGCAAATGGTCCGACTGCCCGGTGAAGGCGTGGCCGCCGGGCTGGTCGCCGACCTGGCGAAGGAGGTGATCGCCCTCGATGAGCGCATCAAGACCACCGACGCCGACATCGAGGACCGATTTCGCCGCCATCCGCTCGCCGAAGTGATCACCAGCATGCCCGGTATGGGATTCCGTCTGGGCGCGGAATTCCTGGCCGCGGTCGGTGATCCCGCTTTGATCGGCTCGGCCGACCAACTGGCCGCCTGGGCCGGGCTGGCGCCGGTGTCGCGAGACTCCGGTAAACGCACCGGACGACTACACACCCCGCACCGATACAGCCGTCGGTTGCGGCGCGTGATGTACATGTCGGCGTTGACCGCAGCCCGCTGCGACCCCGACTCGCGGGCCTACTACCAGCGCAAACGACAACAAGGAAAACGGCCGATCCCGGCCACGATCTGCCTCGCTCGCCGCCGCACCAACGTGCTCTACGCACTCATCCGAGACAACCGCAGCTGGCAACCAGAATCACCCCAAATCGCGCCTACGGCAGCTTGACACAGACATTGAGAGTCATTTCCGTAATGGTGAGCGGTTGCAACGCGAGAAGGGCACCGATGCTGAGGGCGAAGTTGGTCATCGACCATGCCGCAACGCTGGTCTGATGCAGCACTGCGGCGTGGCACTCTTGGACGGTGAAGCTCACTCTTGGACGGTGAAGCTGAGGTTCTATGTGTTTCTTTGGCCGCGCCCCGGCATGGAGCAGGCGTTGATCGCCTATGAAGATGCGGTGCTGGAGCTAGTCGGTGAGCACGAGGGGACAGTTCTTCACCGAACTCGGACAGATGGTGCTGATGGTCGGCCGTTGGAAATTCAGCTCTGCGAGTGGGCATCCCAAGAGGCAATGGATGGCTACATGACCGATCCGCGCCGGACAGCGCTTGCTGCCGATCGGGAACTAGCGATTGCGCGCACCGAAATCGTGCCGGTCGAATTCAGTTAGGTGGGCGAGGGGGCGTTTAGCATACGAGGACCAGCATGCGTTTTCGGCCGACGTTCAGTGTGCTGGACCCTAACGCGGCTCCAGTTATGCCGAAGTGGTGTCATTGGCAATTAGCCCCAGCTCGCGATAGATGTCGGGGCGCACCACGGCTGCCTGGGAGTAGGTGTCGGCTAGTGGCCAGTCGTGGACCAGTCCGGTGCCGACGACCACTGAGATCGGCGAATCATCTTGGACTGCTTTCTGATACAGCAGGAGCGCATCGGGGTAAGTGACTTCATTCGTGCCCATGTAGACGGTGGTCGGTGGAAGCGCTGCCAGGATGTCGGAGTCGTAGAACAAGGGGCTGAGGATCGAATGCTGTAGATCGTCGATGCCGTCGGTCCAATGTCCGAAGTTGTCCCACGCGCTCATGTTGTGAATGTCGAAGATCGGGTCGTCGACCTTGGCGTCATCGGGATTCGACGAGGAAAAGTCAGGAGCTAGTCCCAGCAGCACCATGCTCGACGGCAGCGTCTTGTGGTCGAGGATCATTTGGCGCATCGTGGCCATCGCGATGGTGCTGCCGGCGGAATCGCCGTAGATACTGACGTTTTGAGCACCGTACTGCTGGATCTGTGCAGAGACGAGGTCGGCCATCTCGGGGATCAGGACGTTGGCACTGCCTGCTTCGGTGGTCGCCAGCGGGTAGAGCGGGACGATGACGGTGGTGCCGGTGTTGCGCGCCATGTTGGTGTATTCCATCCAGTGCAGCAGGGTGGGCTGGTCGATGAATCCGCCGCCGTGCATGGCAATTACGGCTTTGTCGGTTTGATTGGCGGCATTCATTGTTTGAAACTCGTACACCACCCAGTTCGTGCCGTCCGCAGAGGTGTACGTCGTCTTCTGGGTGGTCAATCCGGACTTGAGGAAGAACGGCGGGCTTGAACTCTCTATCGCCTTACCGATCGCGGCGAAGATGTCCACGCCGATAACGTTCGACACGGCGCGAAATACGTGGAGTATCCCGATGGTGATCTGATCGCTCAGGTTCGGCCCCGCGGTGTACGTCAGGGTGTTTGTAGCCGCGGCGGTAGTGGCCGTGGCCATCGCCAAGAGCGTTGGTGCGGCCGGAGCCCCACCGGTCGACGGCACCGCCGAGGCCTTGCCGGGCAACGCCGAGACCGCCACGACGCGTCGTGAATGCGCGGTGCCCGCGACGGCGGCCGAGGCAGTGGGGGAGGCTACGGTGGTTTTGGCGGCAGCCGGCTGCGGGTGGGCGCTCGCCTGCCGCGCGCTGTGACTGGCGCTCGCCGACGAGCCCGATGAGCCCGTTGAGTCCGCCGAGGCGGCCGCGCAGCTCACTCCACCAGCCACCGCGACACCAAAGCCCAGGGCTATCGCGACGCCGCCTGCGGCGCGAACATATGTCGAGTTATGCACCGCCCCAACCAATCCCCAACAACCGATCTGGCCCCTTGTGACGGTAGCTAAATTACACCGGGCGGGTGCGTCGCGATGGCGCAATCTCCGGCGTCGAACATCAGGCCGGATTCGATGAGTCGAAAACTGCGTTGACGAGCCGATCGAACGGGTTACCATCCAGCCATTCGCGGATCGGTCCAAAGGAGTTGCCGGCCATGTCTCGTGCCCTCGCGTCGGATCGTCGAAAAGTTCAGTCGGGCGTTGTCAGCGAAGCTGGGCTCGCGGTCACCGGGCGCCACAACACCACCCAGATACCCACTGCGACCGCCGCAGCCTCGACGGCTCCCGCAGCAGGGTTCCCCGCCACGTTCCTGGAAGCCCTTCATACCGGTGAGCAGAACTGGATCAACAGCCTCCGGAATCAACGGTGGCACCGGCGGATTAGTCGGAAATGGCGGAACGGGCGGTGCCGACGGGCATGGTGCCGACACGAGCGTCGCCGGCGCTAACGGCACGGGCACGTTGCCAGTGGGGCAAGTCCATCTCCGATCAACCTGACATAATGTGGCTTATCGGCAAAACATGGACCTGGGCCAACCCGGAGTCCGCCGGATTTCAAGATTCCAGGACTCTGGTACGTTCCCATCGCCCACACGCGCTGCGCCCACGCCCCCCGGTGCTTGTCGGGAACCTGATATCGCCGGCGATACCGGGTTCCAGGCGAACATCATCTCCACACCGTCATGCCTGACGTCCGTCCAAGCCCTGATTCGAATAGCCCTGAGGCCGGGCCCGTTTCCGAGTGGCACCCCGACTCCAACTCCAGTCCATCGAGCTCGATTCGTCACTGTGACGTTTATGCAGCGGCGGGCACACACGTCGTCGAACGTCGACTGGCCGGGACCTCGCGGCGGCCGATGCCAGCCGGCGGCCCGCCGCCAATCACTCGATTCGCGAATCGGATCTCCCGGCAACATCTTTGAACGCGCACGTCGTCGTTTGTCCCGCCAGCCGCGCCGGCCCGGCGGAGGCATCCGCGCCCCCGCGACTGTCATCCTGGTCCGAAAAGGCAATGTGCCCAACATAATTCGTCACTGTGACGATTATGCCTGGCGCCAGTTAGAATCCTCCCCTGTGAGATCCGCGGCTCGGAGCCAGCGCTGATGCGAGACGTGTGGCGCCGGTGTCTGACCGCAGTGTTTTTCACCGCCTGGCCCATCACCTGCCGAGCCAGCCAAGGGCCCAACACCCCACCCGATTCCGGCGTGAATTGCATGTCAGAACCAAAACGCCATGGCGAATTCGCTCGGTCTTCAGTCGGCGGTCTGTCCGTCCAGCGCACGCGACTGACAAAGGCGCCTAAGGCCGAAGGCTGCGCAGTGTGCTCTTCACGAATTTCTTGAGTACCACCTCGCGAGCTGCCCCGCTTTCCCGGGCGCTGATGAGAATGGCATGGAGCCCGATGAGGAAGAACGCGGCGCCGTCGTAGGCTTCGACATCGTCGTAGAGTTCGCCGCGGATACGGGCACGCTCGATCTCCGCAGCAAGCAATACGAACGTCGGGTGCCTGCTCCACTGCTCGTCCTGGGCACGGGACGGCGAGAAATACAAACTGATGACATCGCGGAACAGTGCAGCGCCCCAGCGAATCTCGAGCTCGACGACGAGCCTGATGATCTCTTCGAGGACGGCTTCCAAATCATGCCGGGCCTCCAGGAACCGACTGAGTTCCTCGCCCAGGTAGTCCTCGTCGCGGCGGATCAGCTCGAGCAGAACATGCTCTTTGGTTGGGAAGTGAAAGTAGAACGTACTTCGGGCGACTCCCGCGGCTTCGACGATGGCGTTGATGTCGGCCGAACTGGTGCCTGCTCGCTGAAACTCCACAATGGCCGCGTCGAGGACACGCGCACGCGTCCGACGACGCTGGGCTTCGCGGCTCGTCGCGGTCTCTCGCACGCCTCCATTGTGCCGCACACGTTCCGTTCACCGACAGATGTCACCCAATAAGCCGCACAACGCGAAGATTCCCCTACACGCCCGTCGAATTTCGTTGTCATCTGTCAGCGAACGTGCTACAAAAAGTTCAATGAACACACGAGGTCAGCGCATTCTGCTGTGGACCGCGCCGCCTGCGGCAGCTCTGCTCGCTCTGGCCTACGTACTGTTCCCGGTCTTCTCCCCACCGCTGTCCCCGACCTTGTCCCCCGACGAGGTTGCGGCGTTCTTCCGGGAGAATGCGACCGGCGTGCTCGGCGTCGCGATTCTGTGCAACCTGATTGCCGGTTCCCTGATCCCGCTCTTCGCGGTGACGGCGGTCCAGATATCACGCGTCGCAACCTCCAGCGTGGTCCTGACCTACGCCTATATCATCTGCGTCGGCGTCGGGACAACAGCCTTCATCCTCGCCGACTATTGCTGGGGCATGGCGGCTTTCAGACCTGACCGCGATCCCGAACTCATCAGCTTGCTCAATGACATGGCCTGGTTCTTCTTCATCGCGCCGGTCGGCACCATCATCGTGCAGAATCTGTGCTTCGCGCTGAGCGTGTACCTCGACGAGCGACCCGATCCGGTCTTCCCCCGCTGGGCGGCGCACTTCAACGTCGCCACTGTTGCGCTACTCGCTCCGAGCGCGTTTTCGATTCTGGTCAAGACCGGTCCCCTGGCTTGGAACGGCCCGCTGTCATTCACGTTGCGGCTGCTGACTTTTGCTGCCTACATCGTGGTGATGTTCGTCGTTCTTCTGCGTGCGGTGAACCATCAAGGCGATGAGCGAGAAGCCCTCGCATGACCGGAGTGTCGACGGCTCCCCCCGCCGGGCACGCCCCGCGGCGGCCCGGGAACCGCAAGCTGGACCAATGGATCACCTTCTGGAGTGTGCCGTTCTTCTTCAACGTATTCGGGCTGGTGTTCGTGCCGCTGAGTTGGATGATGCCACCGAGATCGCCGAGCGCCCCCACGTCACAGATCGTCGCTTTCATGCAGTCCCACAACCTGCTCATCGCGTGTGTCCTGCTGACGCTCACTTTCGGACTCGCGCCGGTGTCAAATGCGGTGTATCTCATGCAGATCAAACGGATGTCGGTCAGCCCCGCCTTCCGCTACACGCTGATGATGGGCGCCATCACCGGCGCCATCGTCGGCATGCTGTTCCCGATGTTCTGCTTCGGCGTGGGCGCCTTTCGCCCGGGCTACAGCCCAGCCGTGCTCTCGATGCTCTACGACTTCGGCTATCTGGCGTTCATCGGATCCCTTGGCTGCTTCTGTGTCATGTGGATGGCGTTCGGGCTGGCCATCCTTCTCGACAAGAACAACGTCCTGCCGAAGTGGTTGGGCTACTACACCGTGTGGCAGTACATGACGGAGCTGATGGCTGCGCCGGTGTGGATCAACAAGTCGGGCCCGTTCGCGTGGAACGGGCTGATGACGTTCTGGTTCACCGTGGTGCTCTACGTGTCGTGGCAGATGGTTGTCTACACATGCATCTACCGGTCGATCAAGCGACAGCCCGAGGACGAACTCGACAACGCCGACCTTCACACCGCCACAGGTGATCCGCGCGCCGGGGCGAACGCATGACCGAGGTCGCCGAAGGACGCTCCGACCACCTCGGCGACCCCAACCCGGCTCCCGACGCGCGGGGTCACATCCCCGGCGATCCGAGCATGTGGTTCTTCGTCATTGGCGACCTGGTCATCTTCGGGATCTACTTCGTCGCCTATGTGTACTACCGCGGCCAGAACCCAGATCTTTTCCTGCAGAGCCAAGCCCGGCTCAACGTGGACATCGGCGCGATCAATACCGTTGTGCTGCTGACCAGTTCGTTGTTCGTGGTGCTCGGGACCACCGCAGCACGAGCCGGTAACTCCGCGGACGCGTTGCGCCGCTTCGCCGTCGCGGTGGGCTTGGGTGCGGTGTTCCCGATCCTGAAGATGTTCGAATGGATTCCGGAGATCACCGCCGGCATCACGCCCGGGGCCAATCTGTTCTTCATGTTCTACTTCGTGATGACCGGACTGCATCTGTGCCACGTGCTGCTCGGTCTCATCATTCTGTGTTTCGTGATCCGGAATCTGAAAATGTCGACGACACCGAAGGTGTCGTTCGTGGAGACCGGTGCCACCTACTGGCACATGGTCGATGTCTTGTGGCTGGTCCTGTTCGCGACGTTCTACTTGATGAGGTGACGATGTCGTCGTTGATCCGCAACCCGCTGACCATCGTGTGGGCGCTGTTGACGGCGGTTACGGTCGTATCGTGGTTGGTCTCCCGCGACGGCGGGGCCGCCCATCAGCTCAACGCGACGGTCACCACCGTCGTGCTCCTGATCGCGGCCGCGAAAACGCAGCTGGTGATGTGGCATTTCATGGAGGTTCGCCGGGCGCCGTGGTGGCTCAAGGCCGTTACCAGCGGTTGGGTGATCGTGGTTTTCGCGGCAATGCTCGGCGTCTACTGCACCGGGTTCCACTGAGCTCAGCTGCCCGGCATCACAATGGGCGTCGACGTCGTGCTGGTACTGGTCGTCGGCACCCCGCCCGCCGCGATGATCGGCGCCGGTGTCTCAGCGGCCGATGGCGACGCCTTACCGTCAGGCATGACGATCGGGGCCGACTTGGCCTTGTCGCCCTCACCGCTCAGGGCAGAGTCAAATTTCGGCGGCCAGTCGACGGAAGTCGGCGCGTCCACAGCAAGCAATCTGGCCACCCACACCTGCCCTTCGGGTCAGCTGAAGCTGTGAATTGTCTATGCGGCGCTAGCGGCACCAATGCAATCGTATGTTCCGAAGCTGGATAGTTCCTGGGCAGAGCTGATGCCCGGAACCCGCTGTCGCCGAGGACGACTGCGCCGGCCTAGCCGATCCGATGGCGAGGATCCGCCAGGTTGACTGCTCATCGTGGCTGCACCGCGATTTTGTATTCCGGGTCACAGGGAGTATCTTTTCCCGCGGCCCAGAATCGTTTCGGAAAGCTTGAAGATGCGTACTCATTACAGAACTCGCGGCTTTTCCACTCGTCCGCAACGGGGTCTTCGCACCCACCAGGTACTTCGGCCGATGGCCGGTCAGTGCTTCGAAATCGACATTCGGTTCGAGAGCAACCGGTGGCTTGTCCGAATCCCCGAGATCAACGATGCCACCGAGGCGACGGCGCGCGACGAGGTCGAATTGGCAGCCCGCGAATGCATCGCCGCCCGGACCGGCATCCCCATCGGCTACATCTCGGTCTGGGTCCGCGACTGACCGCAATCCCGTTGCCTCGCAACGGTTGAGTGCAGCCTGTCAGACAGCGACGGGTCGAAACAACGGGATCCACACTCGGGTGTCCTCGCCGCCGGACAACCCGGTCCAATCTTCGAAGAACACCTCGACCTCGAGCCCGATGCGCATGTCCGCCGGCTCGACGTCCACGACATTGGTGATCAGCCGAACCCCTGGATCCTCGGCAATCTCGACGATCGCCACGATGTAGGGCGGCTCAAAACCCGGGATCCAGGGTTGCCGGTCGACGCTGAACGCCGCAACGGTGGCTCGCCCGGAGACCTTCTCCGGTGCGACATCGGTGCTGCGGCAACGCCAGCAAGCCGGCCCGGGCGGGTGAAAGAAATGGCCGCACGCGCGGCAGCGGCTGATGAGGAGGTGGCCGTCGCGGCCGCCGGTCCAAAACGCCTCTGACTCCGGCGTGGGGCTGGGCGCGAGCCGTAACCCTGGTCGTTGATAGCTCATCGGCTGCTCACCACCATCGAACCCGCGACGGGACCTCCGCCGACACCGATCGCAACGACCTCAGGAACGCGTGGAGCTTGGCGTTCGCCACCCTCGCCCCACAGCTGCACACAGGCCTCGTGCAGGAAGCCCATGCCGTGCAGCCGTCCTCCGGACAGCTGCCCGCCGCTGGTGTTGAGTGGCAGCTGCCCGTCGAGGGCGATCCGGTCACCGCCCTCGATGAACTCACCGACTCGGCCGTGTTCGCAGAATCCCAACGCCTCCAACCACATCACGGTCAGGAAGCTGAAGCCGTCGTACAGCTGAGCCATGTCTACGTCACTTGGCCGCAGCTCAGTGTGCTCCCACAGAGTGGCGGCCGAATCGTGGGCTGCCATCGTGGTGAGGTCGAAACGTTGTTCCCACGTTGGCCTTTCGAACATTCCCGGCCCGACCGACTCGACGGTCAACGCGTGGCGGGGCAAACCGCCGCAGGCGTCCCGGCGCGAGACGATGACTGCGGTCGCCCCGTCGCAGGGCACATCGCAGTCGTAGAGGCACAAGGGTTCCGAGATCATCCGCGCGGCCAGATAATCCTCCATCGTGAGCGGATCCCGGTAGACGGCGTCGGGATTGCGGCCGGCGTTGCGCCGGGCGTTGAGCGCGATCGCACCGAGTTGTTCACGGGTGAGCCCGAAGTCGTGCATGTATCGCTGCGCCGGCATCGCCAGCCAGTTGGCCGCCGACAGCGCCCCGAACGGCGCTGTCCACTCCATCTGCGGGGGCAGCTTCCCGCCCCCGCCGAGCAGCACCGATGCGTGGCCCCCGCCTGCCTGCTGCGCGGCGGTGGACTCCCACACCGACCGGTACACCACAACGTGGTTGGCCAGACCGAGGGTGACGGCCATACAGGCTTCGATCACGGGTCCGATTTGGCCCGCAGTCTCCAGTCCGGACATGTACCACCTGCTTCGCAGGCCCAGAGCGGTACGCACCTCGGTGACGTTGGCGCCGGAGAAGCCCGGGTTGGCGGCGACCGCGCCAGGGTAGCTGGCGATGCCGTCGACGTCGTCGACATCGAGTCCGGCGTCGGCGATCGCACGCAGAACGGCTTCGATTGTCAGCTCCAGCCCGGTACGGCCCAGTCGGCGACCGACCTGTGACTTGCCCGCACCGGTGATCACGGCCTTGCCGTCGAACGGCCCGCGGTTCACCGGCTTCTCGTGTCCAACTGCGCGGCAACAAGATCCGCGAGACGTGCGACTTCGGCCTGGAGACTTTCGATGTGCGCCACGGTGGCGGCTTGCTGAGCGCTGTCCTCGGCAGAGACACGCTGCACGATCCAGCTCGCGATCGTGGCGGTGATCGCACCGACCATGCTGATCCCCCCGATCATGAGAAGCGCCGCGACAATTCTGCCCAGCACGGTCACCGGGTAGAGGTCACCGTAGCCAACGGTGGTGATCGTGGTGACCGACCACCACACGGCGTCGCCGAAGCTCGTGATGTTGGCTCCCGATGCGGGCCGTTCGACCTGCAACACCGCGAGCGACGCGGCATAGACCAGCAGGACAGCGCTGAACGCGGTGTAAGCCACGACACGGCCTCTGATGGCGTCGCCGATGGCCCGCTGCAACGCCCCAACCAAGGCCACCAACCGCAGCAACAGCAGGGGACCCATCAGGGGCAGGACGACGACCACCAGGTCGAGAAGGTGCCGAAAGAACCACCGCGCGCGCTGCTCGGCCAGCGTCAGGCGCGCGACGTAGTCGACGACGAACGGCAGGTAGAGCGTGAAGAGCAACCCGTGGATGATGTGCTTGTTCAAGCCCTGCGGCTGTCCCAGCACCTTGACCGAGAACAGGGCGAGGAACGCCGCGGCGCACGCCGCAAGCGGCCACTCGGCCAGTGCCTCCCACCGCTGCAGTCTCGACTCAGGAACCCTTGTCTCGTCCTGTGTTTCGCGTTCGACCACGGTCACGATCGGCGAACCTCCCGTTCGTGCGTCACTATTTGGGTTCGCATGGTCTGGTCGTTCAGACCTCGCGCCGTCAGGAAAGTCTCCATGGCCACTTCTCATTGCTCGCCGCAGGCGACCGGCCGGTCGGGGTCCGAA
Source organism: Mycolicibacterium aromaticivorans JS19b1 = JCM 16368 (assembly GCF_000559085.1). NCBI lineage: Bacteria > Bacillati > Actinomycetota > Actinomycetes > Mycobacteriales > Mycobacteriaceae > Mycobacterium > Mycolicibacterium aromaticivorans. Next base: position 5,380,438 of record NZ_JALN02000001.1, read on the forward strand.
CTCCATTGCGACCACGATCCGGGGAAGAGGGCGGCGTCGCGGCCTGCGGCGGTCAACGCGGCGACGGCGACCGCCGCGGTGATGCCTGATCCGCAATACACACCGATCGGTCCGTCGGGGTCGATGTCGCGTGCGGCCAGTAGTTCTTCGAGCGCGCTATCGCTGATGAAGCTCTGGTCCCCGGTCAGCAGTTCCGTACTGGGCAGGTTGCGCGCCCCGGGGATGTGCCCGGCTACCGCATCGACCGGTTCCACCTCACCGCGGAAGCGGTCCGGCGCACGCGCATCCAGCAACGGCCCGCTGCCGACCTGGTCGGCGGTCAGGGTGGGCAGCGCACCGGCGTACAGGTCGTCGTGTGCCACCGTGACGTCGCCCGGAGACGGTTCGACCGGACCGGCGTCCACACGCCCACCAGCCGCTTTCCAGGCCGCCCAGCCGCCGTCGAGAATGCGGACGTCCGAGATGCCTGCCGCCGTCAGCACCCACCACGCCCGCGCCGAGCCGGCCCGGTTCCAGTCGTCGTAGACGACCACGGTCTGCCCCGCCCGGATCCCCCAGCGACGCGCGGCGACCTGCACCGCAGGTCCAGACGGCAGCGGGTGCCGTCCGCGGCCGGGCACCGTGTGGTCGCTCAGGTCGTCGTCGAGCGATACATAGACCGCGCCGGGAACGTGGCCCCGCAAGTAGTGCTGCCGCCCGTCCGGTTCGCTCAAGGTCCACCGCACGTCGAGCACGGTCACCGGATCACCGGATGCCAATCGATGGACCAACGCTTCAGCGGTGATCAGCACATCAGCGCGCCCAGTCATCGATCTCCCCGTTCGTCGTCGGTCGGCACCGATGATCATGCCCTCGCGCACACGTTGACGCAGGCACCAGGTGGTCAACCTGAGAAGAAGCTGAAATCGAGTAGTGCACTACGCGTGCGCACCTCGATATCGGCCCGATAACTTTGCTACAGCATCAGACGACACACGGGTTCCGACGGGGGGCGCCGGAATCGCCTGATGGTTCGCACCACAGCTATGGGGGGTGTGGTGCGAACGCCAGGCGGCGCTGGGGAAGGTCATCGAGCCTTCCCCGGCGTCCGTGGTTTTCTTGGACTTCCTCGTCCGGCAGCCGACGGTAGGGTCGGCCGGATGACGTCTCCAGCGGCATTCACCGCCGACGGCCGGCCTCGGGCTCGTGGACTGGACATCCCGCTTGCCGGCGAACCGGGCCCACTGAACGCCATCACCGATGTGGCCGGCGTCGAGGTCGGCGTGACGACCCTGGTGTCCGGCGACGGAGCACTGGTCGTGGGCAGCGGACCGGTGCGCACCGGCGTCACCGCGATCCTGCCCCGCGGCCGGGCCGGACTCGGCAGGCCATGCGCCGCAGGCTGGTTCTCCCTCAACGGCAACGGCGAGATGACCGGCACCACCTGGATCGAGGAGTCCGGTGCGTTCACTCTTCCTGTGCTGCTGTCGAATACACATGCTGTCGGCGCCTGCCACGCGGGTTCGATCTCCTGGGTGAACCGGACCGATCCGGTGCTGGCCCGTCAGTGGCTGCTGCCGGTGTGCGCCGAGACGTGGGACGGCTACCTCAATGACATCAATGGCGGGCATGTGCGCCCCGAACACGCCGAAGCGGCACTGGATCACGCCACCGGCGGTCCGGTGCCGGAAGGGTCCGTCGGCGGCGGCACCGGGATGAATTGCTATGAGTTCAAGGGCGGCAACGGAACTGCGTCCCGGCTGGTGCAGTACGGAAACCACACCTTCACCGTGGGTGCCTTCGTCCAAGCGAATTTCGGTGCGCGCCATGAACTCACCGTGGCCGGCCGCCTCGTCGGCCCGCACCTGGACGTCGAGAATCCGCTCGACGGCGACTGGTTCGAGCGCGACCTCAACCGGCCGCCGCCGGGAGCCGGTTCGGTGATCGTCGTGATCGCCACTGACGCACCGCTGCTACCCGGGCAGTGCAAGGCATTGGCCCGGCGGGTGCCGCTTGGGCTGGCCCGCACCGGCACCACCGGCAGTCATTTCTCCGGAGACATCTTTCTGGCCTTCTCGACCGCCGACGCGCCGGACCTGGCCAGCCGGTTCCCCATCGGTCCGGTCGGCGACGACGAATTCGGCCACCTGCGATTCCTGCCGTGGGGCCGGATGGACGACTTCTACGCCGCGGTCGTGCACAGCGTGGAGGAGGCCGTTCTCAATGCGTTGGTGGTCAACGCCGACATGGTGGGTCGAGACGGACACCGCTCCCCCGCGTTACCGCATGACCGACTGTGCGCGTTGCTATGACTCAGACGTTCAGCGTCGGGATCGTGTCGGGTTTGCTGAAGTCGATCTGAGCCGCCGGGTTCGCGATCGCGGTGACCAGACCTGTCGCGAACGGGCCTGCGTCGTCGAACAGCGTCCCGGCTCCGACCGAGATGCCCTCCGAGGTCCAGTGTGAATCACCTTGCACACCAATGTGTTCCGACTGTGGCAGCCGGGAGAGCGCGACCGTCAGATCGCCGTTGATATAGCCGATGCCCTTGGTGCCGAGATTGCTGACCAAGCTGGTTGCCTCGGCGACGACGACGGTGCGGACGAACGGGGTGATGTCGTGACCGGCGACCACATCGATCGGGCAGTGGTAGACGCGTTTGCGGGACGTGTTCTGGTGCGCGCCCCCGTCGGCGAGCCAGCCGACATCGTCGCTGCCGATGAAGTAGCCGTGCCGGTCGCCACCGGCCGGCGGGGTGAACTCGGTGTGGGCCATCCATTCTTCGCCGGGCGGCGGCTCGGACAGCCGGTACTGCACCATCGTCGCCCGCGCGACGATCGCCTCGCCCTGAAGGACGTCGCATTCCGAATTTCGGATCCGCCTGCCGTCACGAATCAGCCGGACGCGCACCGTCGTCGGCACCCGGCGTGCCGCCTTGAACAAGTCGACCGTGAGCCGGGCCGGCAGAAACTCGGGCAGGCCGAACCGCTGCTCGAGCGTGAATGCGGCCAGGCTCACCACGGCGGGCCCGTTGAGCATGTCGTCACCCCAGCGGCTGCGGGCATTCTCCGTCGGATGGAAGTTGCCGTCGGGATCGGAAATGAAATGCGCCGGTCGGGTGGCCATCCGGGCATCCTCGCATAGCCCCCTCCGGCGTCCGGCACTTGGTGCTTAGACGACATAATCAACTACGTGTCGGACCTCCAAGCCACCCACGCCGGCGCCGGGTATCACCGGCCCGGCCTGCTCGTGGCCACGCTGAGCGTCGTCGCCCTGACCGTGGCGGTGCTGCAGACCGGTGTCGTGCCGGTCCTCGGCGTGATGGCCCGACAGCTGCATGCGTCCCCGGTCGACGTCAGCTGGGCGGTGACGGCCAACCTTCTCGCGGCGGCGGCGACCACTCCCCTCATCGGCCGCCTTGCCGATCTGTACAGCAAAAAGGGGGTGCTGCTGGCGGTCCTCGGGATTGTGCTCGCCGGCTCGCTGCTGGCGGCGTTGACGTCCTCGCTTCCGCTGCTCATCATCGCGCGGGTGTTGCAAGGTGCGTCGTATTCGCTGTACCCGATCGGGGTGTCGATTCTCCGCGAGGAGCTGCCCACCGACCGCCTCATGCGTGCCATGGCCGTGTTGTCCGGCTCGCTCGGATTCGGCGGCGGCATGGGCCTGGTCGTCACCGGGCTGTTGATGCGCGGTGACGCCGGCTATCACCGGGTGTTCTGGTTGACGACGGTGTTCACCCTGCTGGTGATCATCGCCGTAGTAGCCGTCCTGCCGACCCGCCCACGAAGTTCGGAGGGAACGGTCGACTGGGCGGGCGCGGCCGGGCTGGCGTTGGGTCTGTCCGCGGTGCTGCTGGCGATCACCCAGGGCCACGGCTGGGGATGGGTATCGGCATGCACGATCGGCTGCCTGGCCGCCGGGTTGGCGGTGTTGAGCGCCTGGTGGTGGTGGGAACGCCGCAGCCCGCACCCGTTGGTGTCGACGGCGATGCTGTCGCGCCGCCCGATTTTGTTGACCAATCTCGCGACGATCCTGGTCGGAATGGGCCTGTACTTCGCGTTCCTCGGGCTCACCGACTTCGTCCAGGCGCCCGCCGGTAGCGGCTACGGCTTCGGCGCGACGGTGCTCGGGGCCAGCGTCGTGTTCCTGCTGCCCGGCGCGCTCGCCGGCTTTGTGACCGCGGTGGCCAGCGGTCGCTACATCGACCGCTTCGGTGCCCGCGCGGTGCTGATGGTCGGCGCCGGGGCCGGCGTCCTCGGGTTCGTGCTGCTGGCCGTCCTGCACCACCAGCCGTGGCAGGTGATCCTGGCCGGCGTGCTGGCCAACGCCTACATCAGCCTGGCCTACGGCGCGTTGCCCGCCTTGGTCGTGCGCGAGGTCGACGCAGGCGAAACCGGGGTCGCGACAAGCATGAACGCCATCGCGCGCACCGTCGGTAGTTCGATCGCCGCCGCGATCGTCGCGGTACTGCTGGGCCGGTCGGACCACGGCCACACCCCGGAGAGCAGCTTCACCGTGATCTTCGCCCTCGGCGCGATCACCGCCGCCGCCGCGATGCTGCTGATCGCGATCACCCGACCGAAGCTGCGGGACACCTCGACCGAAGACGTCACCGACTCGCGTGCGATGAACCACGAATGGGGCTGAGCTACCCGGGCTGAACGGGCGTCGGTGTATCGCGCGTTCCGGCGCGGGCCGCGCCGATCCCCGCGGCGACGACGAAGCCGACTCCGAAGATCGCCCACGAGTTGGGCACCTGATGTACGACGACGAACCCGATCAGCAGTGCCAGCGCCGGCTCCAGGCTCATCAGCGTCCCGAAGGCCGCGGTATTCAGCCGGCGCAATGCCAGCAACTCGAGGACGAACGGCGCGATCGGCAGCAGCAGGGCCAACCCGAGGCCGATAACGATCATGTCGGGCGTCATCCGGGGTAGCACCGCCCAGCCGACCGCCGCCGTGACGGTGACTGCGGCAACCGGCATCGACACCCCGAGACTCTGCAGCCCGCTGACCCGGTCGCCGACGCGCTGGGTCAGCAGGATGTAGGCCGCCCAGCAGACCGCGGCGCCCAGCGCGAACCCCACCCCTACCAGGTCGATTGCACCTTGCGCCGGCTGCGTCAGTGCCGCGACGCCGACTGCGGCCAGCGCCGGCCACACCCAGCGCCCTCGCCCGCGGCCGCTGACGACCGCCACGGCCAGCGGTCCGAGAAACTCCAGAGCACTGGCCGTCCCCATCGGGATGCGCGCCAACGCCGCCATGAACAACATCGTGGTGAACGCGGTCACCAGGCCCAGCAGCACGCAGATTCCCAACGTGGCCCGGGTGAACGCCGAGGGCCGCGGGCGCACAAGACCCAGCAGCAGCACCCCGGCCCAGGCCACCCGCAGCCACGCGGCGCCTTCGGCCCCGATCCGGCCTATCAGGCCGATCGCCACCGCAAGCCCGAGCTGCACGCACACCATCGCGGCCACTGCCAGGGCTGCACCCACGCGGGCCGGATGTGCGGTCATGGTTCGCATTCAACGACACCCGGCGCAGCACGACGGTGCCGGGCTGGTATCAACGACTCTGACACCCCACAGGGAACGGACGCTGCGGAACGGACGCGCTGTGACTTCTTCACCGAAGGACGAGTCTCTCGACTCGATCAGCCGAACGCTGGCGCAGGTCGTGCGCCTGACCAGCAGTCGGTCTCTGTTCGCCCGGGACGCCAGCGCGGCCGGTGTGGCGTTGACGCAACCTTCCTATGCGTTGCTGCGGGTCCTCATCGACCACGGCCCTCTTGCGATGGGCGCCTTGGCGCGTGGCGCACACATGGACATGGGAATGGCGACGCGGCAAGTCACCTCGTTGGTCGACGCGGGATTCGTGACGCGCACTGCCAACCCTGCTGACCTTCGCATCGCGTTGGTGGAGGTCACTACGCGAGGGCGGCGCGCGGCGGCGAAACTGCTCGACGTGCGTATTGGCCACTTGCAACGGGCTCTCGCGGCTTGGACGACTGCCGAACTCGACGAACTGGACGGCCTTTTGACCCGCTTCGTCGTCGATCTCGTCACTACTCCGACCGACGATTGAGGAACCTGTTGTCGGGCATGTCCCGCTCAGCCGGTGACGCGGTCGACCAGTTCGCTCGCGAGCGCGAACGCCGACGTGGCGGCCGGTGACGGCGCGTTGCGAACGTGAGAGATACGTCCGTTGCGGGAGATCACAAAATCGTCCACCAACGAGCCGTCTCGGCCGATGGCCTGGGCTCGGACACCAGCGTGGGAGCTGCCGTCGAGATCGGCCAGGGTGAGGCCGGGCATGTATCGGGCCGCGGCAGTGACGAACGCTTGCCGGCTCGCTGCCATCCGGATCTCGTCGACCCCAACTCGCCAGTACCGGCGCGCGACTCGCCAAGTTCCTGGCCACGCCAGCGTCTCCCAGGAGTCGCGGAAGTTCAACCGGCGCAGCGAGTATGCGTCACGGGCGCCCACCATCATCGCAGTCGGGCCCAACGTCACGTCGCCGGTGATGTGCTTGGTGATGTGCACTCCGAGAAACGGTAGTTCGGGGTTGGGCACCGGATAGATCATGCCGTTCAATCGCGGCGAATCCGTCGGTCTGAGTCCGAGGTAGGCGCCGCGGAACGGCACGATCTGCGGGTCGCGGGGCGCCCCTGCCCGACGGGCCAGGCGGTCGGCCCACAGCCCGGCGCACGCGATGACGGTGTGTGCGCGCAACGGTCCGCTGGTGGTGTGGACGATCGGGTTTTCTGCCCCTTCGATCGCGGTGACCTCGGTCCCGAACCGGGTCGACACACCCGCGGCGGTCAGCTCGGCGACGAGGGTGCGGGCCACGGCGGGATAGTCGACGATTCCGGTGTTCGGAGCGTGAAGCGCCTGCAGGCCAACAGCATTGGGTTCGATCTCGGCTATTTCCTGGGCGCCGATGCGGCGCAACCCCGGCACGGCATTGGCGATGCCACGCTCCTGCAAGTCGTCCAGGCGGCCCAGTTCCTCGGCTGACACCGCGACGATCAGCTTGCCGCACCGCTCGTGACTGATGGCGTGGTGCTCGCAGTACTCGTACATCAGCCGAGCGCCGTCGACGCAGAGTCGGGCCTTCAGTGATCCCGGCTGATAGTAGATCCCGCCATGGACCACACCGGAGTTGTGGCCGGTCTGGTGGCGGGCAGGCGCGTCCTCACGCTCGACGACCACCACCGATGCGTCGGGCCGACGTTGGGTCCACTCCCTGGCCACGGCCAGCCCGACAATGCCTGCACCGACGACCACCAGGTCATGCGCACCGGCAGAAGACATGTCGCTCAATCAATGTCCACTTCGGCCGTCGGGTCGAGCGCCCGCAGTACATGTGCACGACGTTCCTCGATCGTTCGGCCCAGTTCCTGCAGCAGCCGCGGATTGTGTTGGACAAGCTCGGCGATCTTGTCGCGTCCGACGTACACCGCCGTGACTTCCCCGACGGCGTAGGCAGACCCGAGGACCGGCTGACGGGTCAACGTGGATTGGCCGAGGAAGGAACCTTCGTCCTGAGTCCAGGCGACAACTTCAGACCCGTCCTCCGTGATCGCGTTCATCTGAACGGTTCCCGCTAGGACGAATGTCATTCCGGACGGGGTCTCGCCCGGACGTTGTATCCGCTCTCCGTCGGCGTAGCACTCGATCCGAGCATGCTCGATCAGGTCTTCATGCTCATCGTGGCTGAGCCGGAAAGTCGGACCGACTACCTTGAAGATGGCCTCTTCGACCCGCTCCGGAGTGGAAAACGTATCGTCGGCTTCGTCGAGGTGTAGCCCTTCCCTGCGCGCCGCGTACCAGATCCAGCGCCGGAATCTTGCCTTGGCCTTGCCGTCTTCTGCGGGCGATATCAACGGAATTTTTGTCCGATACACCATCCCACCGATCGGAACGGTGTTGGGGCTTCGGCTGGGGTCGCACTGCGGAAGCTCCGATGCGGCGAGGGTGAGCATGGCGCATACCCGTTCGGGCGGATCGTCGTGGGCGAAGACAGTCTCCACCTCGCACGTGTGCTTACCTTCTGGGCGGCTGAGATTGGTGAATGATGCCGCGGCAAGCACCGAGTTCGGGGTGATCTGAAGCCCTGTCCCGGTTTCGAGGTGGATGGCACGCCAATTCACTTCCACCACTTGGCCCTTTGCCTGAGGGGTTTGCAACCAGTCGCCCAGCCGGAACGGCTGCTCAAAGAGCATCAGCAGCCCCGAGATGATCTGACCGACCGAGTTCTGCAGCGTGAGGCCGACGACGATCGAGGTGATACCGAGAGCAGTGAACAGTCCCTTGACGTTCGCGCCCCAGATATAGGCGAAGATCATCGCCAGGCCTACTGCGATGATCACGAACCGCACCACGTCGAGGAAGATCGACGGCATCCGTTTTCGCCACGAACCGTCGGGCGCGCTCTGGAACAGTGCTGCGTTGATTCCCGACAGCATCAGGACCAGCACCACGAAGGCCGCCAGCGTTGAGACGACCCGCACCGAAGTCGCCTGCGGCGGAATCCGATTGGCCTCGAGCATCAACAGCAGCAGCGCGGCCAGCGGCAGCAAGTAATTTCGCAGGATCGTGACGGGCCGTAGCAGAACACTCTGCTTGCGCTGCAAGGCGTGCTGCCACTCGGTGAGCGCGACCAGGCCCAGTGGCAACCCGACCGCGATTCCCACCGCCCAGTAGAACCACGCCGAGGCGAAGATGTCAGCCATCAGCGACGCTCCGAGAGTCGCCAGATCGGTTGAGCTTGACCCTCAACCAGGGTTGTCCCAGCCGCCTCGAACCGCATCGTCTCCTGTAAGACGTCGTGAACGCCTGAGGTGACATAGATCCCGGGTTGCGGTGAGCCATCCTTGATCTGGTGGGCCAGGTTGACGACCGACCCCCACATGTCGTAGACCACCGACGGCCTGCCGAGCAGGCCGCTGCTGACGGTGCCGGTATCGATACCGGCTCGCAGACTGAGGTCGTTGCCGGTCTCGTTGTTGAACCGGCTGACGATCTGCTGGCATTCCAACGCGAAATCCACTGTCCTGCGGACATTGTCCAACCTCGGGACAGTGAGCCCACAGCTGGCCAGATACCCGTTCCGTACGGTGCGCACGGTTTCCATGCCGAGCGTTTCTGCGGCCGCGTCGATCTGTCGGATCAGTTCGTTGATCAAAGTCAACGATGCGTCCGGGGCCAACTCCGCCTGAAGTCGTTCAAGCCCGATGATATCGGCGAAGATGACCGTCACATTCTGGTGCTCGAAGGCAATCGTCTCCTCGCCCTGCTTGAATCGCTCGGCCAGCGAGTCGGGCATCAGCGAGCGCAGCAATTCGTCGTTCTCCTTGCGCTGCTGATTGAGCAGGTCTTCCTTAACGGTCAGGCTGCGGCCCATCTCATTGAAAGCCTGTGTCAGATCACCGATTTCGTCACGGGTATCGACCGGGATGGCAACGTTGTAGTCGCCGGCGCTGATCCGCTGCGCCCCGGCTTCAAGCCGCCTGATCGGGCGAACAAATATCTGCGCCAGATAGATCGCCAGAAGGCACACCACAAAAATGATCCCGGTGGTGACCAAAACCATGGTCTTGGTGAACGAGGTTTCGCGAGCGAACGCTTCGCTGGTATCCACTTTCGCAACGATTGACCAGTGCAGGTCGGAGTCCTTGATCACTACCGGCGCATAGGCCTGCAGCGTGTCCTGACCCAGGTAGTCCTGGGTGATGATGGTTCCTGTCTCGCCCTTTTGGGCGTTACGGGTCGCGGCCGAGGTCATCGGCTGAACCAACGTCGTGCCACCCTGCCGGATCGCCATATCGGCGACGTCGGGAGGAGTGCCGGCGTTGACGACGTCGGTCTTGTACTGCTGAGGGTTTTCCAGGAATACCCTCGAATCCGATCGCATCAGCTCGTCGGGACCGCCCAACACCGTCTCCCCAGTGTCACCCATACCGACTTCCCGCCAGCGCTTGTCGAACGTCATCAATCGGTTGATCTTGGTGATCGGAAACTGCAGGGCCAGCACCCCGGCAGCGCGGCCGTCTTTGAGTATCGGCGCCACCATCCACGCGGTCGGCTGCATTTCGGCCGGCTGATAGAACTCGAAATCGGTGAACCCGACATAGTCGACGGTGTTGGACGACATCGCCTTTGAATACGCCGAGTGTAATTTGGATCCGGCATAGGGACCGTCGAGGACGTTCGTCCCGAGGTCTACATCCTTGTAGGCGCTGTAGACGACATTGCCGCGACCGTCTATCAGAAGCGCGTCTTGAAACTCGTAGCGTGTAACGATCTGCCGGAAGAAGTCTTGATACTGAGCATTGGCGGCCGACCACGCACTTCCGTCGTTGGCGTTATCCAGATCGATGGAATATTGATCGCCGTCGTCGAGATTGAGGGGCCGTTTCGCGGTGTAGTTGGCCTGCAGATACCGCTGGGCGTTGGAGGTGGGAAGCACAGCGCTGGAATCCAGCTTGGTTCCGCTGTACTGTTCTACCTCTTTGACGAAGCCGTTTTTGTAGTAGTCGGTGATGGTCTGCGATTGCGCGGGAGTGATCTGCGCATTTGCCAGCTGGTCGAATCCCGCCGTGAACGCCTCGAGCGCGTTGCGAGCGACCACTCCGTGGGTATAGATGATCAGCGAATTTCTCAAATCGGTGATCTGAGAAGTCAGCTCGCGCGTCTGGGACTCCCGCACCTCGGTCAGCCGGCTGAATACGGCGTCGCGCATCTCACTGCGCCCGGCTTGGAACGCGATACCGCCGATCACCACTGATGCGACCACGGTGCACAGCACCATCATCAGTATCAATTTGGACAGGATGCTGACGTGCGCCAGCAGACGGCGGCGGCGGAAGCGGTCAAGGCGGGTTCGCGATGCCACCGGCGCCGACTCGTGCTCGGCGACCGTCTGGGCAGCCTCGTGCGCAGACACTTCGGTCATAGGCATCCCTTCGCCCGCCGTGGCCCGTAAGACACGCGTTCGGAGAGCAGATTACCGCACATTGTGACCCATGAGGCTGATGTGGCCATGGTGAATCAGCCGAGGTGAGCGCCCGGCCAGCGGTACACCTGGTTGCCACACCCGCGCATCCGATGGTCGGATAGCACCCGTGGACACGACTTACGAAGGCACCAAGCGCGAGATCGCCACCGAGAAGGGCGTTCTGCGCTATCACGAGGCCGGCGAGGGCCCCACCCTGCTGCTGCTGCACGGATCCGGGCCGGGAGTCACCGGCTGGCGCAACTTCCGCGGCAACCTGGCATTTTTCGCCGAGCGCTATCGGTGCCTGGTGCTGGAGTTCCCCGGATTCGGGGTGAGCGACGACTTCGGCGGCCACCCCATGCTGGATGCGCAGGCGGCGGTGCCCGCTTTCGTCGATGCGCTCGGCCTGGAGAAGGTCGACGTCATCGGCAATTCGATGGGCGGCGGCGTCGGCATCAACTTCGCGATCAATCATCGCGACCGGATCGGCAAGCTGGTCACCATCGGCGGCATCGGCACCAACATCTTCAGCTCGGGACCCAGCGAGGGCATCCGGTTGCTCCAGGAGTTCACCGAGGATCCCACCCGTCAGCGGCTCATCGACTGGCTGAACTCCATGGTCTACGACCCGGCACTGGTCACCGAACAGCTCATCGAGGAGCGCTTCGCACTGGCGACCGATCCCGAGACCCTCGAGAGTGCGCGGCGGATGTACGGCAAGGCGGCGTTCGCGGCGATGACGAAGATGATGCGCAACGCTGACTTCCCGCTGCCGTGGGCCATCATGCACAAGGTCAAGGCACCCACCCTGTTGACGTGGGGCCGTGATGATCGGGTCAGCCCGCTGGATATGGCGCTGATCCCGATGCGCACCATCGCCAACGCCGAGTTGCACGTGTTCCCCAACTGCGGACACTGGGTGATGATCGAGGCCAAGCAGGCGTTCGAAAGCACCGTGATGAGCTTCCTGCAGCGCGATTAGCTCTTCCTGATCAGGTCGAAGCCCCGGTATCCGTCGGCGGCGACTTCGGCGCAGATGTCGTTGTAGACCCCGAAGCCACCGATGAAGAGCATGAAAACCCTTGGCTTTCCGGGCACATTGGCGCCCAGGTACCACGAGTTGGCTTTGGGGAACAGCGTGGTGGCAGCGCGCTGGTCGAGCTCGGCGAGCCAATTCTCGACGGCGTCAGGGCGTGCCTCGATGCCGGCGTATCCGTTCGCATTGAGATAGCCGATGGCCGCGGCGATCCAATCCACGTGCGCCTCGGCGTGCAGGACCATGTTGGCCAGCACTGCCGGCGCCCCCGGGCCGGTCACGACGAACAGGTTGGGGAAGCCGTCGTCACCAAGACCCAGGTAGCTGCGTGGGCCGTCGGCCCAGTCCTCGGCCAAGCGCTCTCCCCCACGCCCGACGATATCGATCTTGCCCAAAGCCCCTGTGAGTGCGTCGAATCCGGTGGCGAACACGATCGCATCGAGATCCACGTGCTCCGCGGACGTGGTGATGCCGGTGCGGTCGAGCGACACGATCGGGGTGCGGCGGACGCTGATCAACGTCACGTTCGGCCGGTTGAAGGTCTGAAAGTAGTTGGAATCGGTGCAGATTCGCTTGGTTCCGATCGGATGATCGTCGGGTATCAGCAGTTCGGCGACTCCCGCGTCGTCGATGACCGCACGAACCTTCTCCTCCCAGAATTTTCGCGCCTCGTCGTTGGCGGTTTGGTCGGTGAGCTGATCGGGGAACGTCTTGGAGAACAGCACACCGCCCAGGCGCCAACGTTTCTCGAATGCCTCCTGCCGCTCCTGCGCCGAGACCTCCATCGTGGGGGTGGTTGTGCCCACATAGGGCGAGCCGCCACCACTTCGCATCGAGAGCCGCCGGCGCTCGGCGTAATTGGCCTTCACCTCGGCGACCTGCTCGGCGGTCAACACGGAATTGCCTGCCGGAATGCTGTAGTTGGGGGTGCGCTGAAAGACATACAGATGATTCGCCTGCTCGGCGAAGACCGGGATCGATTGGATACCTGAGGAACCCGTGCCGATCACCGCAACCCGCTTACCGGTGAAATCCACGCCCTCGTGCGGCCAGTGCGCGGTGTGGTAGATCTCTCCGCCGAAGCTGTCCAGCCCGTCGAACGCAGGCGTGATCGCGGCCGACAACGCCCCGGTCGCCATCACCACGAACCGCGCGGTGGTCACCCGGGCGTCCTCGGTCGTCACCGACCAGCGCAGCGTGTTCTCGTCCAGGACCGCTGAGGTCACCCGGGTGTCGAAAGTGATGTCCCGGCGAAGGTCGAGCGTGTCGGCAACCCAGTTCAGGTAGGCCAGGATCTCCGGTTGGGTGGCGTATTTCTCGGTCCACGTCCATTCCTGCTGCAGCTCGTCGGAGAACGAATAGCTGTAGTCGACGCTCTCGACATCGCACCGGGCTCCCGGATAGCGGTTGAAATACCAGGTACCGCCCACCTCGGGTGCCGCCTCGAACACCCGGACCGACAGCCCCTGATCGCGGAACTTGTGCAGCGCGTACAGCCCGGCGAATCCGGCGCCGACGACGACCACGTCGAGTTCGTCTGCTGCGGTCATGTCCAGCAGACTAGGTCGAAATTCTGACGTTGCCCCGCTCATCGAGACATTGCCCGATACCGACCGTCGCGCCGGTTCAGGATGAAACCAACAGCCCAGACCTGGACTAAGGATGCATGATGACCGCTTCGGTGCTCGACAAGACGATGGAGCTCGCCGACCAGCTGCGTGAGCAGGCCGTACAGGCCGAGAAGATCGGCCAACTCACCGACGTCACCGTCAAGGCGATGAAGGACGCGGGCCATATCCGGCTGCTTCAGCCGGCCAAGCACGGCGGCCTGGAAGTGCACCCGCGGGAGTTCGCCGAGACCGTGATGGCGTTGGCTTCGCTCGACCCGGCGGCCGGTTGGATCAACGGCGTCGTCGGCGTGCATCCCTACCAGCTGGCCTATGCCGACCCGCGGGTCGCCGAGGAGATCTGGGCCGACGACGTCGACACCTGGGTGGCCTCGCCCTACGCTCCGCAAGGCATCGCCCGGCCGGTCGACGGCGGCTACATCTTCAACGGCCGCTGGCAATTCAGCTCCGGAACCGACCACTGCGACTGGATCTTCCTGGGCGCCATCAAGAGCGACGCCGACGGCAAGGTGCAGATGCCGCCACAGATGCTGCACATGATCCTGCCGCGCAAGGACTACACCATCGTCGAGGACTCCTGGGATGTGGTGGGGCTGCGCGGCACCGGCTCCAAGGACGTCATCGTCAAGGACGCCTTCGTGCCCGAGTACCGGGTGATGGACGCGTTCAAGGTCATGGACGGCACTGCCCAGCGCGAAGCCGGGATGACCGACACCCTGTACCTGATGCCGTGGTCGACGATGTTCCCGCTGGGCATCTCCTCGGCCACGATCGGCATCTGCGAAGGCGCGCTCGCCGCTCACCTGGACTACCAGCGCGAGCGGGTCAGCGCCGCAGGCACCGCCATCAAGGACGACCCCTACGTGATGTACGCGATCGGTGAGGCCGCCGCCGATATCAACGCCGCACGCCAGGAGATCCTGGCCAACGTGGACCGGATCTACGACATGGTGGACTCCGGCAAGGAGGTCTCGTTCGAGGACCGTGCGGCCGGGCGGCGCACCCAGGTGCGTGCGGTGTGGCGTGCGGTCAGCGCCGTCGATGAGATCTTCGCCCGCTCCGGCGGCAACGCGATGCGGATGGACAAGCCGCTGCAGCGGTACTGGCGCGACGCCCACACCGGGATGGCCCACGCCATCCACGTGCCGGGCACCGTGTATCACGCGTCGGCCCTGAGCTCCTTCGGTGTCGATCCGCAGGGCCCGCTGCGGGCGATGATCTGACCGGGACGCCACCGTGAGCCTGCTGAAGAGCCTCGGCTACGTCACGATCCATACGGCTGACATCGATCGGTGGCGCCAATTCGCCTTCGGCGTACTGGGATTCGCCGAAGGAAAGGGGCCCGATCCGTCCGCGCTTTACCTGCGCATGGACGAACGCGCGGCGCGGATCATCGTGGTGCCCGGCGACGGAGATCGGATCGCGACGGTGGGCTGGGAGGTCCGCGACCACGCTGCTCTGGAACAGGTGAAAGAAGTGCTCGACCGGGCCGGGGTCGCCTATACCCAGCTGTCGCAGTCCGAGGCCGACGACCGCCGAGTCGAGGAGGTCGTGGCGTTCGACGACCCGGCGGGAACCCACCTGGAGGTCTTCCACGGCGCCGTGCTGGATCACAGCCCAGTCGTGACCCCGTTCGGTGCGCGATTCGTCACCGACGACCAAGGATTGGGCCACGTCGTGCTGCCCGCACTCGACGCGCCCGGCCTGTTCGACTTCTACACCCAGGTACTGGGCTTCGTGTCCCGCGGTGCGTACCGGGTTCCGCTGCCCAAGGAATTCGGCCCGATCCGGATCCGCTTCCTCGGGATCAACGAACGTCACCACAGCCTGGCGATCGCCCCGGCGATGCACCAGCGCGATCCCGGCCTGATTCACATGATGGTGGAGGTCGACACCCTCGATGCGGTCGGCGAGGCGCTAGACCGCATCGCCGCGCAGGAGTTCCAGCTGTCGTCCACACTCGGTCGGCACACCAACGACAAGATGGTGTCGTTCTACGTCCGCGCCCCCGGCGACTGGGATATCGAGTTCGGCACCGGCGGTGTGCGGATCGACGAAAATCACTACACCGCTGAGGAAATCACGGCCGACAGCTATTGGGGTCACAAGTGGGTCGGCGACCTGCCCGCCGCCATGCGGCCCTGACATGACCGGCGTCCGCCCGGTTCCGGCCACTTCGGTGACCACCTGGGACCACGAGGCCGACGTGGTGATTGCCGGCTACGGGGTCGCCGGTGCGGCCGCGGCAGTCGAGGCTGCCGGCGCAGGCGCCGATGTGCTGGTGCTCGAACGCGCGGGCGCCTGGGGTGGGGCTGCCG
Organism: Mycolicibacterium aromaticivorans JS19b1 = JCM 16368; assembly: GCF_000559085.1. Taxonomy (NCBI): domain Bacteria; kingdom Bacillati; phylum Actinomycetota; class Actinomycetes; order Mycobacteriales; family Mycobacteriaceae; genus Mycobacterium; species Mycolicibacterium aromaticivorans. The sequence goes on from NZ_JALN02000001.1 coordinate 5,396,396, forward strand.
CGCTGGCCGGCGGGTTCATCTACATGGGCGGGGGTACCGGGCTCCAAAAGGCTTGTGGCTTTCATGATTCCGCCGAGAACATGGCGGCGTTCCTGGCTGCCGCGATGGGCCCCGGCGCCGACCGCGCGCGCATCGCCGATTATTGCGAGGGCAGTGTCGCCCACTTCGAGTGGCTGGTGGCCTGCGGGGTGCCGTTCAAGCCGGAGTTCTTCGGTGAGCCCGGCTGGGAACCGCTGGGCGACCAGGGGCTGATGTACAGCGGCGGCGAGGACGCCTATCCGTTCAACACCGTCGCCGAGCCCGCGCCGCGCGGACATGTCCCGCAGATGCAGAACAAGAAGCAGGGCCAGGCCAGCGCCGGCTTCATGTTGATGAAACCCTTGGTGCAGAAAGCGACCGACTTGGGGGTCCGGGCACTCTACGACGTCCGCGTGCAGTCCCTTGTGGTCGAATCCGACGGCCGCGTCACCGGGATCACCACACGCCAGTACGGGACCGAGGTCACCATCCGGGCCCGGCGGGGCGTGGTTCTGGGCACCGGCAGCTTCGCCTACAACGAGTCGATGATGGACCGCTTCACACCCCGGATTGCCGGTAGGCCGGTCTCCGCGGTGGAACAACATGACGGTCAAGGCATCCGGATGGCGCAGGCGCTCGGCGCTGACCTGGCACATGTCGACGCCACCGAAGTTGCGTTCCTGGTCGACCCGCAGCAGTTGGTGCGCGGCGTTCTGGTCAATTCGCGCGGGCAGCGCTACGTCGCCGAAGACACCTATCCCGGCCGCGCCGGGCAGCTCACGCTCTATCACCAGGAGGACACGGCGTATCTCATCCTCGACGGGGATGCCCAGGACGAGGCCGTGGCATCACAGACGCCGAAACTGATTCTGCGCAAGCCGAAGTGGGTGTGCGAAACCGTCGCCGAGCTCGAGGCCGAAATCGGGCTGCCGTTCGGCAGCCTGCAGGACACGGTGGCGCGCTACAACGCTGCCGCGGCCCACGGTGAGGACCCGCTGCTGCACAAGAAGGCGCGCTGGCTGCGTCCGATAGGCAGCCCGGTCGGCGCTCTCGATCTGCGACACGCCACCGGCGGGTTCCCATTGGGCGGCCTGCGTACCAACCTCGATGCACAGGTGCTGCATGTCAGTGGCGAGCCGATCCCCGGGCTCTACGCTGCCGGTCGCTGCACCGCCGGCCTGGCGGCATGGGGTTACGCCAGCGGCATCTCGTTGGGAGACGGCAGTTTCTACGGCCGCCGCGCCGGACGCTCAGCCGCCCGGGGCTAGTGCATCAGCCGCCGTCCCCTCGGTCTTTCTCGTCATCTCTGGGCAGCAGGCGTTCTGGGTGGTGATAGTCGTTGGTGCCGCCGCGTAGCGGGACGCCGAGCGGTGGGGTCCATTCGGTCTGGCCGTCGGGACGTTGGCGGGTGGTCCAGCCCTCGTTCTCGACAACGAGATTGTCGCATTTACATGCCAGGGTCATGTCGTCGATATCGGTCTTGCCGCCGTGTTTCCAGTCCTTCGCCGCATGGTGAACCTGGCTGTTGTAACCGTTGACCGTGCAGCCGGGCGCGGTACAGCCGCGATATTTGGCCAACAACATGATTCGCTGATCGGCCGATGCCAACCTCTTGCTGCGCCCCAACCAGAGCGACTTGCCCGTGACTCCGTCGAACACCGCCAGATAGTTGTACGACGGCGCGGCCGCTCTTATAAGGTCCGTGATGGGGATCAGTGTCCCGCCGGCGGTGACGGCGTGCCCCGCGCCTGCTTGCAGCTCCTGCAGGGTGGTCGTCACGATCATGGTGACCGGAAGTCCGTTGTGCCGGCCCAGTTTCGGATCGCCGAGACGGCTGCGGACCACATCGGCCAATGCGTCGTGTTGGCGCTGGGCATGACTGCGCACATCATCGGGCTCCGGCGCGGCGGTCTTCGCGAACAATGCGTCCAGCTGTGCCCGCAGCAGTGGATCGGCGATCAGCTTCCCGACGCTCATCCCGTCCGGGCGCTGGCCCCCGCACCATTGGAAGCCGCGCTTGCGCGCCCGGTCCTCCTCGGAGTACTTGCCGTCGGGGTTGAGGTGTACGGCCAACCGATCGGCCACCTTCTCCAGTTGATCGGGCCGCATGGTCCGGGCATGCTGCGCCAAGGCCCGTTCGGCGTCATCCACCTCGACCGGGCCGACGTGATCGGGCAGATCACGGAAGAACTTTTGAATGACCCGCACATGCTCGCCGTCCAATTCGCCGGCTGCCCAGGCCTTGCCGGTCTCCGGCAGTAGTGCCGCCAGTGGCTCACCGGTCAGCGTGGTGCGCGGGGTCAGCTGTTCGGCGTCACGGAGTCGGCGCTTGGCCGCCGTCCGGCTGATCCGAAGCACGTCAGCCAACACGATCGGAATCGGCGGACAGCCCGCGTAGCGCTCCAGGTGGGTGATCTGCTGATGAGATACCGCCCGCTGGCGGCGCACCGCACGTTCCAGACGTTCTACCGCCGCGAACCGCTGGGGTGCGGGCAGCTCCTCGATGTCAGCGGCACCCAGCATCTCGACCGCGGCATCGAGCGCATCCAGCGCCGCCGTGATCGAAACCATGTTCGAATTCTACGTCGGATCACCGACAGATCCGCCGTGGACGACGGACCCTGTGGATGAACACAGATCTGTGGAAAACTCTGGGCTACAGCCGTTTACGAGGTGTGGACATCGTCTTGGCATCCAGCCCGCCGAGCGAGTCCTGACCCACCTCCACGTTGTGCGCATGCGCGAAGTGGTGCAGCCCGAACACGGCGTCCATGCCGTTACGCAGTCCCATCTGGTCTTCGCACTGATTGACCGCTCGCTTGGCCAGCGCGAGACCGAATCTCGGCATCGTCGCGATGCGCCCGGCGATCTCGAAGGTCGCCTCCCGAAGTTCGGCCTTCGGCACGACTCGACTGACCATCCCGACTTCGTAGGCGCGTTGCGCACCGAACTTGTCTCCGGTGAACAGCATCTCTTTGGCGAACCGGGACCCCAGAATCCAGGGGTGCGCGAAGTATTCGACCCCTGGAATGCCCATTCGCACCACGGGATCACTGAAGAAGGCATCCTCCGAAGCGACGATCAGGTCGCAGACCCAGGCCAACATGAGCCCGCCGGCAATGCACGCGCCGTGCACCATCGCGATGGTGGGTTTCGGAATCTCGCGCCACCGCCGGCACATACCCAGATAAACCTCGATCTCACGGGCATAGCGCATGTCGCCGCCCTCTTTGTCGACGTGATCCCACCAGAGCGCGGCCTTGTTCTCGTAGGACACGTGGTGGTCGCGGTCCGGTGTTCCGATGTCGTGGCCTGCGCTGAAATGGTCACCGTTGCCCGCCAAGACGATGACGCGCACATCGTCGTCGGAGACCGCACGCTGAAACGCCGCGTCGAGGGCATAGGTCATGACCGAATTCTGCGCGTTGCGGTACCGCGGTCGGTTCATCGTGACCAGCGCGGTCCCGCCGACGACTTCATAGGTCACCACGTCGCTGTCGACTGCAGTCATATCAGATCCTCCGCCCATTCCATGTGTGCCACCAATCTGCATCGCGGTCGAAGCGCAGTCACACAACATGTGCCATTGACTGGGAATCGACCGGGTCACACCCGGGCGAACACTATCTCCGCGGTTCGACCTTACGACCGTCGGGATCGCACCCGCCTGAACGCAAACATTCGGTACAGATACCTCGGTATCCCGGCGTTCGGAACCCGCCGCGGCCAGTGTGTGGCGCGGAAGTACGCGTCCGATCCCCCGTCGACGAAGATAACGCTGCCGCAGAGGAAGTCAGCGGCGTCGGAAACCATGAACCGCATCCACTCACCGAGGTGGTGAGGCTTGCCGAAACCTCCGATGGGCACCGGGAACGATGTGACGGCCCTGGCCTCGCGCTGGGTAGCGAGCTGTTCACCGAGCAACGGCGTATCCACAGCACCCGGCGCGATGGCATTCAACCGTATCCCGGCGCCGGACCAGTCCTGCTGCACCGCAGTCAGGCGGACCCAGCGCATCAGCGCGATCTTCGATGCGCCGTAGGCCATCGCCGGCGCCGCCGATCGAAACATCCGTACAGCGCGCACCGCGGCGTCGACGTCACCGCGTAACAACGCGCGCACCGCACGGCCGGGAACCATCGGCATGGTGGTCGCCGAATTGCTGCCCACGACAACGACCTTCGCGGAGTCGGCAGCGGCTAGTGCGGACCGCCACGCCTCGAGCAGCTCGACGACACCCAGATAGTTGACCGACATGATGGTCGGGACGTTCTCCGCTCCGGGCCGAGGGCCGACTCCCGCGGCCAAGACTGCACCGTCGAGCCCCCCGTTCGCCAATGCGAGCACCGCGCGGGCGGCACGTGACCGTCCCTCGGCGGTCGAGAGATCGGCGATCACCTCGGTGTCGCGGAGGTCCACGCCGATCACATGGTGGCCATCAGCTCTCAAGAGGTCGGCTGCGGCCTTTCCCATTCCGGACGCCGCACCGGTCACGGCGTAGACTTGCTGCTTGGACACCTGTTTCACCACACTCATCGTTGAGTCGCGCCGGCGTCCACCGGCAAGCTGGCCGAGGTGATGTAACGCGCCTCGTCGGATGCCAGGAAGAGACTGGCGTTGGCGACGTCCACCGCTTCGACCCACGGCACCGGCAGCATGTTCATCCGGGTGGCTGACTCGGCGAACTCATCCCTGGTCGGCGGCCGGATCAAGTCGGGTCGAAACGCACGTCGTACGACGTCGTTCTGAATCATCGGTGTATCGACGTTGGTCGGATGCACACAATTGACCCGGATCCCATGTGGCGCGACATCGATTGCGAGGCTTCGCATCAACCCGACCACACCGTGCTTGGCGGCCGTGTAGTGCGCGACGCCGACCAAGCCGCGCAGCCCGGCGATCGAGCTGACCAGCACCACGGAGCCGCCGCCACCATGGATCAGATGGGGTATGGCAGCAGTACAGGTGTTCCACACCCCGGTGAGGTTGACGTCCAGCATCGTCCGCCACATCGATTCCGTCATGTCGGCGGCGAATGCACGGGACGTGATTCCGGCTGTCGCACAGACGATATCGAGCCCGCCGAAATGGTCGGCACCTCGATCGGCTGCCGCGCGCAGCGCATTCACGTCGCGCACGTCGACGACGTCGGTCACAATGCGACCACCACGAGCCTCGACCAACCGCGCCGTCTCGTCGAGGTCCTCCGGCGTGCTCGGCGGCACCTGCACGGAGTCGACCGGCCCGCAGATGTCAACGCCCACAATTGCCGCACCCTCGTCGGCGAAACGGACCGCCTGGGCACGGCCGATGCCGCGTGCCGCCCCGGTGATGAACGCGGTCTTCCCCGCCAGCCGCCCGGTCATGTCGTCTTCTGGGTCAGGCCCGCGTCAACCACCAGTTGAGCTCCGGTGATGTAGCGGGCATGGTTCGATGCGAGAAACACGACGGCATTGGCCACGTCGACGGACTCAACCCACGGGACCGGAAGCAGGTTGCGCGCGGTGAGAACCTCGGCAGCGTCGGCTTCGGTGGGATTGTCGAGATCGGGCCGCAGCCGCTTATAGGTTGCCGCGTTGCGCACCATGGGTGTGGCGACCGCGCCGGGGTGCACGGTATTGACCCGAATACTGCGAGGACCCAGCTCATTGGCGAGTGTGCGGGCCAGTCCGACGACGGCATGTTTACTGGCGGTGTAGTGCGCGGTACCGGCGGTGCCTCGTAAACCGTTGGTGGAGCTGATGATCACGACTGAGCCACCGTCAGGACCGATGTGCGGCAGCCCGGCACGGACCGTATGCCACACGCCGGTCAGATTCACGTCGATGGTGCGCTGCCAGTCTTGCGGAGTGATCTGCCACGCGGGCCCGCCGGGAGAATGGATACCGGCGTTGGCGACGACGACGTCGAGGCGGCCGAGTTTCCCGACACCGTCGTCGACGGCGGCGGTGACTGCGGCGAGATCGGCGACGTCCGCTGTTCCGCCCACCGCACGCCGGCCCCGCTGTTCGACCCGGTGTGCGGTGTCGCGGAGCTCGTCCGCGGCATCGACGTGGTCGACCATGATGATGTCGGCACCTTCGTCGGCGAACCGCTCACAGTGCACCCGACCGGTGCCGCGACCCGCACCGGTGACGAGCACGACCTTGTCTGCCAGACCTGACACTCACTGCGCCTTGAGCAGGTCGAAGCCCTTGTATCCAGCGGCGGCCACCTCATTGCAGATGTCCAGGTAGGTCCCGAATCCACCGATGAACAGCATGAATTGGCGGGGCTTACCCGGCACGTTCGCGCCCATGTACCAGGAGTTGGCTCTGGTGAACAGTGTCGCCTCAGCGCGCTGCGCACACTCCGCAATCCAGTTGTCGACAGCTTCGGTGCTCGGCTCGATGGCGTCGTAGCCGCAATCATCGAGGTACTCGATGGCGTCGGCGATCCAATTCACGTGGGCCTCGGCATGAAGGACCATGTTCGCCAAGACCGCGGGAGCACCCGGACCGGACACCAGGAACAGATTGGGGAACCCGTCGGTGCCCAATCCGAGGTAGGTGCGCGGTCCGTTCCCCCAATCGTCGACCAACCGCCGGCCACCGCGGCCGACAATGTCGATCTTCGCGAGTGTGCCGGTCATGGCGTCGAATCCGGTCGCCAAGACCAACGCGTCGATCTCGAAGTGGGCGTCAGAGGTGGCGATGCCGGTCTCGTCGATCGACTCGATCGGAGTCTTCTTCACGCTGACCAGAGTGACGTTGGGCCGGTTGAAGGTCTGGAAGTAGTTGGAGTCGGTGCAGATTCGCTTCGTGCCGATCGGATGGTCGTTCGGAATCAGAAGCTCCGCGAGCTCGGGATCGTCGATCACCGACCGGATCTTCTCTTCGTAGAACTTGCGCGCTTCCTCATTGGCCTCCAGGGAAACCATCTGGTCGGTGAAGGTCTTCGAGAACAGCACACCGCCGAGCTCCCAACGCTTTTCAAACGCGGCACGCCGTTCCTCGGGAGTCGCCTCCATGGTCAGCTTGGGATGCGCGACGTGCGGTGACCCGCCGCCGCTGCGCCATGACATCCGTCGTCGCTCGCCGTAGTTGGCCTTGGTATCGGCGACCTCCTCGGCCGTCAACGGCCGGTTGCCTGCCGGGACGCTGTAGTTCGGCGTGCGCTGGAAGACATACAGCTGCTCGGCTTGTTCGGCGATGATCGGTATGGATTGGACGCCTGAGGATCCCGTACCGATGACAGCAACCCGTTTGCCGGTGAAGTCGACGCCTTCGTGCGGCCAGTGCGCCGTGTGGTACACCTCGCCGCCGAAGGTGTCCAAACCGGTGAAGTCGGGGGTCATGGCGGCAGACAGTGGCCCGGTCGCCATCACGACGAATCGCGCGTCGACCTTCTCCTCGGTGTCGGTGCTCACGGTCCAGCGCAACGTCTGTTCGTCGAGCACGGCGCCCATCACACGGGTGTTGAAGGTGATATCGGAACGCAGATCGAGCTTGTCGGCGACCCAATTGATATAGGCCAGGATCTCCGACTGGGTGGCATATTTCTCGGTCCACGTCCATTCCTGCTGCAGCTCATCGGAAAACGAGTAGCAGTAGTCCACACTCTCGACGTCACACCGGGCGCCGGGGTAACGGTTGAAGTACCAGGTGCCACCCACGTCAGGTGCCCCCTCGAACACCCGGACGGACAGCCCCTGCGAGCGGAACTTGTGCAAGGCATACAGGCCAGCGAACCCGGCCCCGACCACAACGACATCTACGGAGGTCTTCGCTTCACTGCTCACGCGCCGAACGGTAAGCGGTTCCAAGGCTTCGGTACGAGGTCTCTCCCGGTCACCGGACGCCAAGACGGCGTCTGCCGGGCATCGCGCCGGAGAATCGATCCCATGTCCAACGTCGACAACGGCAGTGAAGTGGTCACCCCGGGACGGGGTGTAGTGGTGACGGTAGCCGATGTCATACCGGAGGGCTCCGACGCGATGTCACTGGTATTCGCAATTCCCGACGACCACCATGACCGGTTCGTCTATCGGCCCGGACAGTTCCTGACGCTTCGGGTACCCAGCCGACAGACCGGCTCGGTGGCGCGATGCTATTCGCTGGCGAGCTCGCCGCACACCGATTCCGCACCCAAGGTCACAGTGAAACGGACCGCCGACGGGTACGCATCGAACTGGCTGTGCGACAACATATCTCCAGGGGACTCCATCGAGGTGCTACCACCTTCGGGGGCATTCACTCCGGCCGACCTCGATGAAGACTTCCTGCTGTGGGCGGCTGGCAGCGGTATCACGCCCGTGATTTCGATTCTGAAATCCGTGCTGGCAGCTGGTACTGGCCGAGTTGTGCTGTGCTATGCCAACCGCGATGAGCGCTCGGTTATTTTCGCCGACGAGTTGCGCCAACTGGCCGCCCGATACGCCGGGAGGTTGACGGTGCTGCACTGGCTGGAATCCGTGCAAGGTCTCCCCACCCGCACGCAGATGAGTGGGTTCGCCCACACGGTTCTGGCGGGTTCTGCGACGGTGCAGTCGTTCATCTGCGGGCCTGCGCCGTTCATGGCGATGATCAAAGACGCTCTCGCCGAGGCGGGCATGGCACGCGAACAGGTCCATCTCGAAATCTTTCAATCCCTCACGGGTGACCCGTTCACCGACGATATCGCGGCGACACAAGTCGGTCCCGGCGATGGCGACGCCGTCAGCGTGCTCCTGGACCTGCACGGCGAGAGCCACCGATTGCGGTGGCCGCGACGAGCGACGTTGGTGGACACCATGATCGCCGCCGGCGTCGACGTGCCCTACTCATGCAAGGAGGGCCGTTGCGGGTCGTGCGCGGCAACCGTGGTGCGCGGCGAGGTGGACATGGCCACCTGCGACATTCTCGAGCCCGAGGATCTGGCCGACGGCGTGATCCTGGCCTGCCAAGCCCGACCGGTCTCCGATGACCTGCACATCGAGTTCTGAGCCCGCCGACAACAGTTTTCCGCTGACCGGGAACCGTTGCCGCAATCCCCGCACCACCGGTACACGATCGACGGCACCCAGCGACGATAGGACCAGATGATGACTGAGCGGGTAATCGACCGGGTGCGCCAGATCGCCGAGGAACTGCGCGGCCAGGCCACTGAGGGTGAGAAGGTCGGCAAGCTCACTGACGAGACCGTGAAGCTGATGAAGTCGGCGGGAAACATCCGCCTGCTTCAGCCGAAGATTCACGGCGGGCTGGAAGTTCATCCGCGCGAATTCGCAGAGACGGTCATGGCCACTGCCGCGCTCGACCCGGCCGCCGGCTGGATCAACGGCGTGGTCGGTGTGCACCCCTATCAGTTGGCGTATGCCGATCCCAAGGTCGCCGCCGAGGTGTGGGCCGATGACGTCGACACCTGGGTCGCGTCGCCCTACGCGCCACAGGGCGTCGCAACGCCGGTCGACGGCGGTTACATCTTCACCGGCAGATGGCAATTCAGCTCTGGCACCGACCACTGTGACTGGATCTTCCTCGGTGCGATGCTCGGTGACGCCGAGGGCAAACCGCTGATGCCGCCGCAGATGCCGCCGCAGATGCTGCACATGGTCCTCCCCCGCCGGGACTACGAGATCGTCGAGGATTCCTGGAACGTCGTCGGACTGCGCGGCACCGGTTCCAAGGACGTCATCGTCAAAGACGCGTTCGTGCCGTCCTACCGCACGATGGATGCGACGAAGGTCATGGACGGCACCGCGCAGCGCGAAGCCGGAATGACCGACACGCTCTACCTGATGCCGTGGTCGACCATGTTCCCGCTGGGGATCAGCGCCGCGACCATCGGGATCGCCGAGGGCGCACTGGCCGCCGCGCTGGACTACCAGCGCGAGCGGGTCAGCGCCAGCGGGGTGGCGATCAAGGACGACCCCTACGTCATGTACGCCATCGGGGAGGCGGCCGCCGACATCAACGCCGCGCGGCAGGAATTGCTCGCCAACGCCGACCGCATCTACGACATGGTCGACGCGGGCAAGGAGGTCTCATTCGAGGATCGGGCGGCGGGTCGACGGAGCCAGGTTCGCGCGGTGTGGCGCGCGGTGTCAGCGGTCGACGAGATCTTCGCCCGCTGCGGTGGCAATGCGGCACGGATGGACAAGCCGCTGCAACGGTATTGGCGTGATGTGCACGTCGGTCAGGCGCACGCGATCCACGTTCCCGGAACGGTCTACCACGCCTCCGCACTGAGCTCGCTCGGTGTGGATCCGCAGGGACCGCTCCGGGCGATGATCTGAGGCGGAGAAGCATGCGTCTGATCAAAGGGCTGGGCTACGTCGCCGTGGCCGCCTCCGATATCGAACGCTGGCGGCATTTCGCGTTCGGCGTTCTCGGTTTTGCCCAGGGCAAGGGTTCTGATGCCTCGGCGCTGTACCTGCGGATGGACGAGCGGGCCGCGCGCATCATCGTCGTCCCCGGTGATGTCGACAAGATCGTCACGGTCGGATGGGAGGTGCGCGACCACGCCGACCTGGAGCGGGTCAAAACCTCGCTCGATTCCGCCGGGGTCCCGTTCAAGCAACTGTCCCTGCAGGAAGCCGACAGCAGGCGCGTCGAGGAAGCGATCACCTTCGAAGATCCCGCCGGAACCTCGCTCGAGGTCTTCCACGGTGCGGTCCTCGACCACTCCCCCGTCGTGACCCCGTTCGGCGCCCGATTCGTCACCGGCAATCAGGGACTGGGCCACGTCGTGCTGCCGGCCCTCGACGTCGACGGAGCGTTCGCGTTCTACACCGACGTCCTGGGGTTCACGTCCCGCGGCGCGTTCCGGGTCCCTGCGCCGCCCGAGTTCGGGCCGATCCGGGTGCGTTTCATGGGTGTCAACCAACGACACCACAGTTTGGCGATATGTCCCGCGCAAACGGTTCGCGATCCCGGGCTCATCCACCTGATGGTCGAGGTCGACTCGCTTGACACGGTGGGCCAGGCGCTGGATCGGGTGAATGCCGAGGGCTTTGCACTATCGTCGACCCTGGGTCGGCACACCAACGACAAGATGGTGTCGTTCTACGTGCGCGCGCCCGGCGATTGGGACATCGAATTCGGCACCGAAGGGATGCGAGTCGACGAAATGTACTACACCGCAGAGGAAATCACCGCTGACAGCTACTGGGGGCATCAGTGGGTGTCCGATCTTCCGGCGGCCATGCGTCCATGACAGTCGACGATGACGTCAGCCCGGTCCCCGCATCGACGATCGACCATTGGGACCACGAGGCCGATGTGGTCATCGTCGGCTACGGAATCGCCGGTGCGGCGGCGGCGGTGGAAGCGGCGCGTGGCGGCGCCGATGTGCTGGTGCTCGAACGCACCGGGTCGTGGGGTGGCGCCGCGGCGATGGCCGGTGGCTTCATCTACCTGGGCGGCGGTACCCCGATCCAGAAGGCCTGTGGTTTCGAGGATTCGCCGTCGAACATGGCGGCCTTCCTCAACGTGGCGATGGGGCCGGGGGCTGATGAAGCCCGCATCGCGGACTACTGCGATGGCAGCCTGGAGCACTTCGACTGGCTGACGGACTGCGGTGTGCCGTTCAAGCCGGAGTTCTGGGGTGAGCCCGGGTGGGAGCCGCCCGGCGACCAGGGTCTGATGTTCACCGGCGGCGAGAACGCCTACCCGTTCAACACGATTGCCGAACCCGCTCCGCGCGGCCATATCCCGCAGATGACCGGCAAAGTCGCCGGCGAGAAGAGCGGCGGCTTCATGTTGATGAAGCCGCTGGTCGAAACCGCCACCTCGCTCGGCGTGCGGGCGGTCTACGACGTGCGGGCGCAGACGCTGATCGTCGAATCCGACGGCCGGGTGGCAGGAGTGCTGGCGCGCCAATACGGCGAGACGGTGCGGGTGCGGGCCAGGCGCGGGGTCATGCTGGCCGCCGGCAGCTTCGCCTACAGCGAGTCGATGGTCAAGCAGTTCGCCCCGGCCATCGCGGGACGCCCCGCCGCGTCCATCGAACAGCACGACGGCCGCGCGATCCGGATGGCGCAGGCACTCGGCGCGGACCTGGCACACATGGACGCCACCGAGGTGGCGTTCCTGATCGATCCGCAGCAGACCGTGCGCGGCGTTCTCGTCAACGGCCTCGGTCAGCGCTACGTCCCCGAGGACATGTACTCCGGCCGGATCGGGCAGTTGACGCTGTACCGGCAGCAGGACACCGCCTACCTGATCATCGACGGCGACGCACAAGAGGACGCGATGGCGGCGACATCGGCCACGCCGTTCCTCAAGCGGCCAGCGACGTGGGTATGCGAAACGGTCGCCGAGCTGGAGGCCGAGATCGGTCTCCCGGTCGGCTCCCTTCAGGCGACGATCGGCGCCTACAACGCGGCGGCCGCGCGCGGCGAGGATCCGTTGCTGCACAAGAAGCCGGAGTGGATCAAGCCGGTCGGTGTCCCGGTCGGCGCCATCGACCTGCGAGCCAGCTGCGGCGGTTTCACGCTCGGCGGCCTGATGACCTCATTGAACGGCGAAGTGCTCCACGTCAGCGGCAACCCGATCCCCGGCCTGTTCGCGGCCGGCCGCTGCACCGCGGGCCTGGCGGCATGGGGCTATGCCAGCGGTGTTTCACTCGGTGACGGCAGTTTCTACGGCCGTCGAGCCGGTCGCGCCGTAGCCAAGGCCTGACGGCCGTACCGCCCCTCTGAGGGCGGCGGTCCTCCCCCACACCTCGCTATGCCTTCACCGATCTGTCCGCGTGTTCGTGTGACAGCGCACACACCGCCGTGCTACAACTATATGACTATTAGTTATATGCCTGGTTGGCATGCCGCTGAGACTGGGAGGCCTTCATGACACTGACTGTCGAGAAGTCGGGCGAGACACCGAGCGCCGTCATTGACCGGATTTCGCTGGTCTTGGACTCATTCGACGGTCCGGGTCGACTGACGCTCGCGCAGATCGTCCGTCGAACGGGCCTCCCGCGGTCGTCGGCGCACCGCATGCTCGAGCGCCTCGTCGCATTGCGCTGGCTGCGCCGCGACGGCCGCGACTACGAACTCGGGATGCGGCTGGTCGAACTGGGATCGTTGGCACTGCATCAAGATCGCATCCATCGGGCCGCCATCCCACTACTGCGCGACCTGCACCGGGCAACGGGGCTCGTCGTGCACCTGGCGGTTCTCGACGGCTCCGATGTGGTGTACCTGGAGAAGATCGGTGAGCAACTGGGAGCGGCGATCCCGACTCGCGTCGGCAGTCGGCAGCCGGCCCACTGCACGGCGATCGGCAAAGCGATCCTCGCCGACAAGGACGTCACCGAGGTTGACCTGTCCGACCGCAAGACCCGGTTTTCGATCGCCACCGCTCCGCAGCTGGCCGCCGAGATGGCCAAGGTTCGCGCGCACGGCGTGGCCTTCGAACGTGAAGAGTCGCTGCCCGGCTTCGGGTGCGTAGCGGCGCCCATCGGCCCGGACGGTCACGCGGTGGCAGCAGTCTCGGTGTGTGGACCGATGAATCGGATGGCCTTCGACAGCCGACTGGTGGCACCGGTGAGAATGACGGCCATGGCTATCTGGCGAAGCGCCGAGGGCGGTCCGGACCGAGTCGCTCCCACGCTGCAGCCGCTTCGTCCACTGCGCACCGGCCCCGCGCCCCGCCCCATCGGGCGTCTGCAGCCGGCGTGACTCTCGACCCTCAGATCGCCGGCCTGATCGACACGCTCGACTCCGGGTTCCCACCCGTGCACACGATGACTGGCGCCCAAGCGCGCGCCGCCATCCGCGCCCGTTTTGTGCCGAACCCGAATCCCGAACCGGTGTCGCACGTCGTCGATCGCCAGATCGAGGTCGCGGGCGGCAGCGTGGGTGTCCGCATCTACCGGCCCGAGTCCGATGAGCCGCTGCCGATACTCGTGTATGCCCACGGTGGCGGGTTCGTATTCTGCGACCTCGACAGTCACGACGGCTTATGCCGCAACCTCGCCAATTCGATTCCGGCCGTGGTGGTCTCGGTCGACTATCGGCTGGCACCCGAGCACCGATGGCCCACCGCTGCCGAAGACGTCTTCGCCGCCACCCGGTGGGCAGCGTCGCATGCGGCCGAACTCGGCGGCGATCCCGGCCGGATCGCGGTGGGCGGGGACAGCGCGGGCGGAAACCTTGCGGCAGTCACCGCGGTGATGGCCCGAGATCGTGACTCCGTGGCCATCGCCGCGCAGTTGCTGCTCTATCCAGTGATCGCCGCCGACTTCGACACCGAGTCCTACCGGCGTTTCGGCCGCGGCTACTACAATCCGCGCCCGGCGCTGCAATGGTATTGGGATCAGTACGTGCCTGCGGTCACCGACCGTCAGCATCCGTACGCCTCGCCACTTCAGGCGGATCTGACCGGGCTGCCGCCCGCCGTCGTGGTGGTGGCCGGGCACGACCCGCTGCGCGACGAAGGCAACGCCTACGCGAATGCCTTGACCGCCGTGGGCGTTCCGACCACCCGATGCTCCTATGACGGCGGCATCCACGGTTTCATGACGATGCCGATGCTCGACGTCGCCCACCAGGCCCGTCGGGAGGCCGGCCGCGCGTTAGGTGAGCTGCTCCGACGCTGACGGCACTGCCGCACCGTAGCGCTGCACCGGGTCGAGCACACAGTGCGTCCGGCCGAAGACCGTCACCATGCACTTGTTGTTGTGGTTGCACCGGCTACGCGAATCGGGTTGCAACATCATCGAATTGACGCGGTCAGGTTCGCGCAGCAGCGCCCGGCCCATCGCGAAGAAGTCAAACCCCTCGGCCAGCCCGGTCTCCAGATGCTCGCGCTCGGTGATGCCGCCCAGCAGGATCAGCTTGGTATTGCGCATGAGCGGCACGAATTGGCGCGCGGCATCCAGCATGTACATGTCCTGGTACGGATACACCCCCATCGTCCGCTTGCCGAACAGCCGAACAGCCGGACGCAGCGCGGGCGGCATGACCCCGGCGAACTCCTTGACCGGCACATCTCCCCGGAACAGGTACATCGGCTTGAACACCGACGAGCCCTGGGTCAGTTCCAACGCATCCAGGGTGGCATCCGAGTCGAGAAGCTGTGCGGTGCGTAGTGCCTCGTCGATCCAGATGCTGCCGGGCAGACCGTCGTCCATGTCCAGTTTGGCGATCACTGCGATCTGATCGCCCGCTACCTCGCGGACGTGCTGGGCAATCTCGCGGACCAGCCGCGAACGATTATCGATGCTGCCGCCATAGGAGTCCTTTCGCCGATTGATGAGTGGACTGAGAAAGGAACTCGGCAGATACAAATGGCCGAAATGCAGTTCGACCGCGTCGAATCCGGCATCGATTGCCACCTGCGCGGCGAGACCGAATTGCTTGATGACGGCGCGGATTTCCTCGACGGTGATGGCGCGGCAATACGCCATGGACGTCGGATTGACGAATCGACTGGGGGCCACCGCCGTGACACCGGTGAGCTTTCGGGGCGCCACCACTCCGGCGTGTCCGAGTTGTGCCGATATCGCTGCCCCGGCTCCATGTATGGCGTCGGTGAGTCTGCTCAGACCCGGAAGCGCCGCGTTGCTCATCACGATCTGACCCGGCGCGCTGGCACCCTGGGGCGACACACAACAGTAGGCGACTGTCGTCATGCCGACACCGCCCTCGGCGAAGGCCAGGTGGAACGCGATCAAGTCGTCGGTGACCTCACCGGACGGCGAGCGCCCTTCGGAGGTGGCGGCCTTGATCACTCGGTTGCGCAGGGTCACCGGTCCAAGGCGCGCCGGGCTGAACACATCGCTCATCGCATCACGATCGCGCCGCCACCACGTGCGGTCAACAGTGGTTTCCCGTTGGCTGGGAGCCGCTGCGGAACACCGCGGCCACGGACCGTAGCGTCGCGACCATGGCCGAGGTGTTCATCATCGACCGCGTGGTCACCGCCCCGGGTTGCGCACAGACTTTCATCGACTCCTACCTGTCCGGCTACGCCCCCGGCGCCACGGACCGCGGCATGGAGTTGCGCGATGTACTCGTGAGTCCACCGATCCTCTTCGACGACCGACCCAACGTCGTCACGATCACCTGGTCATTGCCCAGCCCCCAAGCGTGGTGGCAGATGACCTGGCGGGCTCGGCCCGATCCTACGGTCGCTCGCTGGTGGGAGGGTGTCGCAGAGCTCGTGGTCGAGCGCAGCCGCAGCGTGGCGACGCGAAGCCAGGATATCGATGGCGCCGAGACCTCGGCGCCGATGCCCGCCCCGCGTGATGGAAGCCCGACGGTGGGGGTCACTCGGTTGGTGGATGTGGTCGAACCGGAGCGCCCACGGGTTCTGAGTGCCTTGCGGAAGGCAGCCGAAGCCGGCGGGCCACTGCGGGCCGTGGTCGAACCAACTGAGTCGGGGTCACGCAACGGCGGCGACATCCTGGTGCATCTTCGGTTCGCGGACCTGAATGCCTGGGCCCGAAGCAATTTCGATAATGCCCTCCGCGATCCGGCAATCACCAACGTCAACGGTGTGACATATCGGGGAACTCCCCGGCATCGCGGCGCCGGCACGGTGTACCGAGCGTTGTTGCTCCGTGTGCCACCCGAGGTTCCGGCGGAGCAGGTCAGCGCATTCGAGCAAGAACTGGCGATGATGCCCACATATGTGTCGACGATCCGGGCATGGCAACTGAGCCGAGTCGACGAGGCGATCGGGACCACCAGCTGGACTCACGTCTTCGAGCAGGAGTTCACCGATGTGGACGGGTTGATGGGGCCCTATCTGATGCACCCCGTCCACTGGGCCGTGGTGGATCGCTGGTTCGATCCGGAGACGACCGACATGATCGTCCGAGACCGCGTGTGTCACAGCTTCTGCCGAACCGACGGCCCCGTACTGAGCTAAGGCCCGGCAGCTTGTCAGATCCCGGCGGACACGATATTCGGGTTCGCCGTCGCCGGTGGTTCCAGCGGCGGCAACGCGGTGACCCCGTCCAGCGAATGCACCGGAAGATGTTGCGACCACGGGTAATGCAAGCTGAAGGCCACCAGACCCGTGCGCTGCTCGGCAGGTAGGTGGCACATCGCCAAGACGGTCTCGGCAAGGTATTCGACCGGCTCGGTGGGGAAACTGTCCGGAATCAGCGACGCCGCACCGGGAGTGCGCACCGCCGTGGACGGGCCAACGCAGTTCACCGCGATATTGGCGTCGAGCAATTCGGCCGCGACGCCCTGGGTGAACCGGTGTAGCGCCGCCTTGCAGGACGCGTAGATCACGTCGCCCGCGGTCTTGTTGTAGTCGCGGTACGGCCGAACCGGTGCCACTCCGGTAACTGAGCCGATGTTTACGATCCACCCTGCCCCCTGCCGACGCATATGGGGCACTGCGGCTTTCGTCAACACGAACGGTGTTCTCAGGTAATGCTCGACGGTCCGATCGAACGTCTCCAGGGACATGTCTTCGACCACTGAATAGTCGGCGAACCCCGCATTGTTGACCACGATGTCGATACGGCCGGCGCGGTCCACCACCGCATCCACCAGCCGGTCACGCGCTGCGGAATCCTCCAGGTCGGCGGCGAGACCGAAAGCTTTCCCGCCCGCCTCTTCGATGAGTGCGAGTGTCTCCTCGATGGTGCCGGGTAGAGCCTCGGCGTGCCCGGACCGCAGCGAGGGCGACGGCGTGTAGGCCCGGGCGGTGACCGCGACGGTCGCGCCTTCAGCGGCAAGGCGCTGGGCGATCGCCCGCCCGATCCCTCGACTGCTTCCGGTCACCAACGCCGTCTTGCCGGCAAGGATCTGACTCATTGCAGCACGAAATCCTCTTCGACGGGAGCGCGGTGCTGCTGCCACAAGTCGACCAGTCGATACGGGGTGGCGACGACGACGCGACCCGATTCCGACCGGTAGTACGTGTGGGCGTTCGGGGTGTGACACCACACGGTGCGTTGCATCGCCTGGTCGATACCGGCGACGTACTCCTCGAACGCTTTCTCGGTCACCTCGATCGTCGTCGCGCCGCGTAAGGCCATGAGCTGCAGGCACTCCAGGATGTAGTGAGCGAGGACCTCCATGGAGAAGTTGGCGCCCGCTCCGTGCCCTGGGCTGTAGTTGGGGGCCGAGGTGATGAACAGATTCGGGAATCCCGGCACGGTTCCGCCTCGGTAGGCACGCGGACTGTCCCCCCACTCCCCCGCCAACGTCTTGCCGCCGCGGCCGCGGATGTCGACGGTGGACAAGAAGTCGAGATGGTAGCCGGTGGCATAGATGATGACGTCGAGGTCGATCTGGCGGCCGTCGGCCGTCACGATCCCGCCGGCGTTCACCTCGGCGGGTTCACTGGCTTCGACGTCGACATGCTCGCGGGTCAGCGCGGCGTAATAGCCACCGGGGTCGCGAATGATGCGCTTGCCGTAGGGCGCGAAGTCCGGGGTGACCTTGCCGGCCAATTCCGTTCCGGCCCCGAACATGCGCTCGATGTAGTCCAGACACATCTGCAGCAACACGTCGTTGGCCGGGGAGATCGACAGGTGCGTCTGCGACCACTCGGGATCCTGCAGGATGATCGGATAGTTGTTGTCTGCTGTGCCCCAGTACGACTTGAGCCGGTGCCACATGGCGTAGAACGGCAGCACCCGGCCCAGATAGCGCCGGTGCTCGGGCACCTCATCGGAGAGGCGCTTGCGGGGTGCCACCCAGTGCGGCTGCCGTTGAAAGACGGTGAGGTGTTCGACTTGGTCGACACAGGCGTCGACGATCTGCACGGCGGTGCACCCGGCCCCGATGACCGCCACCTTCTTCCCGGCGAGGTCGAGGGTGGGGTCCCATAGCGCTGAGTGAATGCTGGTTCCGGAGAACGTGTCTCGCCCCTTGATGTCCGGGAATCGGGGCCGGTTGAGGTACCCGGCCGCGGTGACGACGACGCTGGCATAGTCGACAGTTCGGACGCCGTCGGCGGCGCGTGCGTGGATCTGCCACTGTTGCCGTTGCTCGTCCCACCACAGCGCTTCTACTTCGGTACCGAATCGGATGTGGCGGCGCAGCTCGTGTTTGTCGGCCAGGGCCACCAGATAATCCTGGTATTCGGCACCTTCCGGGTAGTAGTTCGACCAGTCCGGGTTCACTTCCCGCGACAGCGAGTAGTACGCCGACGGCGTGTCCACGCCGATGCCCGGGTAGGTCGTGGTCAGCCACGTGCCACCGACCTCGTTGTTGCGGTCGTAGATCTGGAAGTGCACGCCCTCTTCGGCCGCCGCGAGCGCGACCGCGATACCGGCGATGCCGGCACCGATGATCGCCATCGTCGTTGTCGAGGGAATCGGCGTGGTGCGGGGCAGCGTGGGTTGCGAGGGCCGAAAACCACCTTGCTCGAGGAGCAGATCCACCTGCTCGTCGTCGACACTGCTGCCCAGCGCGATCGGCAACAGGGCGGCGAACAGCGCACGATCGTCCGCGGCGATCGCGCCCACCGGCCGGGGGCGACCGAGCGCTGCGATGATCTCGTCGGCCAGCGCGTCCGCGGTGGCCGGATCGGTGGTTCCTGCCCGCTCCGGCGGGTCCGGGACGTGGTCGATCTTGCCGGCGTACCGGTCCACGACCGATGCGTCACCGGTCATCTGGGCGAGCACCGCAACCAGAACGCCGGGGTCGGCCTGACGCAGATGCGCGCGCAGGACAGCCGGATCCGGTGCGCTGTCTGCCGATGACGACGATTCAGTGGTAACGGTCATGCCTCGAGTATCGGACGGCGGCGCCACCCGCCATGCCCGCGTGTCTACTGAGCGGGAGACCAACCACCATTTCCGCCGTCGACCTGCCTACCCTGCGGCTCATGCACTCTGACGACCTCGCCACGGTCATCGCCCGTGCCCGCAGCCACAGCCTGGCCGACATCCCGCGGCGGTCGGCACGCAAGCAGCCGGACAAGACCGCCATCATCGATGGTGACGTGGTGCTCAGCTTCGCCGAGTTCGACCACCTGGTGGACCGAGCCGCCGCAGCGTTCCACGACAACGGCTTGCGCCCGGGCGATCGCGTTGCGCTGTTGGCGCGCAATTGCTGGCAGTACGCCGTGCTCGCGTTCGCCACCGCCCGCGCCGGCGTGGTTCTCGTACCGATCAATTTCATGCTGACCGCCGAAGAGGTCGCCTACATCCTCGGGCACAGCAATGCCTCCGCCTTCATCGTCGAGACCGCCCTGGTGCCCGTCGCCGAGCGGGCGATGGCGATCAGCCGGACGGTGACCACAAAGGTTGCGCTGACACCCGACAGACAGGCCCCGCCTGCCGGTTGGCCGGACTTCGCCGACTGGCTGACCACGACCAGCCCGGCACCCGATGTCCGCATCGATGACGATCAACTGCTGCGCGTGATGTACACCAGCGGCACCGAGTCACGGCCCAAAGGGGTCATGCACAGCAGCCGCAGCTTGATGTGGCAGTACATCAGCACCATCGTGGCCGGCTCCATGTCCGGCGATGACGTCGAAGTCCACTCCCTGCCGCTGTATCACTGTGCTCAGTTGGACAATTTCCTGGCCACCGACATCTATCTCGGTGCCACCAGCATCATCGTTCCTCGACCGGATCCCGAACTGGTGTTACGCGCCATCGAGCGCCATGGCGTCACCAATTACTTTGCGCCGCCCACTGTCTGGATCAGTCTGCTGCGCAGCCCGGTGTTCGACGAGGTGGACCTGTCGAGTCTGCGGAAAGGCTATTACGGAGCGTCACCGATGCCCACCGAGATCCTGTACGAGATGAGACAGCGGCTGCCCAACCTCCGATTGTGGAACTTCTACGGCCAGACCGAGATGGCTCCCCTGGCCTCCGCGCTGGGACCCGACGAGCAGGATGCACATGCCGGGGCAGCCGGACGGCCGGTCGTCAATGTCGAAACCGCCATCCTCGACGAGGCGGACAACCCCGTCGCGGCCGGAACCGTGGGCGAAATCGCCCACCGCAGCCCACATTTGATGCTCGGCTACCTCGATGCCGAGGAAACCACAGCCCAAGCCTTCTCCGGCGGCTGGTTCCACTCGGGGGATCTGGGTTTCTACGACGAGCACGGGCTCCTCCACGTCGTGGACCGCAAGAAAGAAATGATCAAGACCGGGGGCGAGAACGTCGCCAGCCGTGAGGTCGAAGAAGTTCTCTACCGGCACAGCGGGATCGAAGAAGCGGCCGTGTTCGGCATTCCGCACCCGGTCTGGGTGGAGGCCGTGGTCGCCGCGGTGGTCGCTCGCGTCGGAGCCGATCCGTCGGAAGCCGAGATCCTGAGTCATTGCCGCGACCACCTCGCCGGGTTCAAGACCCCCAAGCAGGTGTTCTTCGTCGACTCTCTGCCGAAGAACCCGAGCGGGAAACTACTCAAACGCGATCTGCGCCAGCGGTTCAGCGTCGATCACTCCGAAATCGAAAGGGATTCCCCACGTGTATGAGGGCCGCATCGCGCGCTTTGACGAACCCGGCAAGCCGTTCGAAATCCAGACCGTCAGCCTCCCTGAGGTAGGCCCGGGAGAGATCCTGGTCCGAGTTCTGCGCGCGAACATCTGTGGGTCCGACGTCCACGCCTGGCACGGCACGTTCGCGACGCGAGGGCTCGGCGGCCAGCTGCCGACCGTTCTCGGTCATGAAATGGTGGGCTCCGTCGCCGCGCTGGGCTCGGGGGTCTCGGCCGATTCCAACGGCAAACCACTGGGTGAGGGCGCCCGAGTGGTGTTCCCCTACTTCTTCTGCTGTCACACCTGCCGGAATTGCCTGGCCGGCCGACGAAACGCGTGCCTGAACCTGAAGATGGCCATGCTGGGCCGTGCTGACGAGCCGCCCTATTTCGTCGGCGGCTACGGTGACTACTATCTGCTGCCGGCCGGCGCGGTTGTCTACATTGTTCCCGACAGCGTGGGTGACGATATCGCCGCGGGCGCGAATTGCGCTCTGTCGCAGGTGATGTACGGACTGGAACGCGTCGACCTGCAGCTGGGCGAACACGTCGTGGTCCAAGGCGCAGGAGCCTTGGGACTCTATGCGATCGCCGTGGCCAAAGCGCGCGGCGCCGCAAACGTCATCGCAATCGACGGCGTGTCAGAGCGACTCGAACTCGCAACAGCGTTCGGCGCCGACACCGTGCTCGACCTCAACGAGATCAGCACTCCGAAAGATCGCGCGAAAGCGGTGCGTGGGCTGACCGGCGGCCACGGCGCCGATGTGGTGGTCGAAGTCGTGGGACACCCCTCCGCCATCGAGGAGGGTCTGCAGATGCTCGGACAGTTCGGCCGCTATGTCGAGATCGGCAACATCAACGTCGGCCGGACGTTCGCTTTCGATCCTTCGCGCTTCGTGTTCTCCAACAAGACCATGGTCGGGGTGTCACTGTATGACCCGGCAGTGCTGTCCCGCGCCTTGACGTTCCTCGACCACCATCAGCACTCGCTGCCATTCGAGCGGCTCGCCGCGGCCTCCTACCCGCTCGACGACATCAACGATGCGTTCGCCGCTGCCGACGGTAAGCGGGACATCCGGGCCAGCTTGATTCCCTGACCATCACGACCGGAGGAGAATTCGTTTTGCCTACCTACGAGCACCCCACGCTGTTCATCGACGGCCGCTGGGTTAACCCGGCCGGCAGCGGGGTGATCGATGTGATCGATCCCGCTACCGAGAAGGTGATCGGTCACGTGCCCAACGGTTCGGCCGCCGACGTCGACGCCGCGGTTCACGCAGCGCGAGGCGCATTCGATCCGCTGATCAGCGTGGACGAACGTCGCGATCGACTCCACCTTGTGATCGACGCGATGGAGAAACGTCTGCCCGACATCGCCCACCTCATCACCGCGGAGATGGGCGCCCCGGTGCGCATCGCTGAGACGGTTCAGACCCAGGTTCCGTTGGCGGTGGCCAAGGGATTCGCCGACGCACTGGACGGCTTCGCCTTCGAGGAGCGCATCGGCAATTCCCTGGTGCTGCGGGAACCGTACGGGGTTGTCGGTGCCATCACACCGTGGAACTACCCGCTGTACCAGGTGGTCGCCAAGGTCCTGCCCGCCATCGCCGCGGGCTGCACCGTCGTGCTCAAGCCCAGCAACGACGCGCCCCTGTCGGTGTTCGCGTTCGTCGAAGCGTGCGAAGAGGCCGGGCTGCCGCCCGGCGTCATCAATATCGTGTCGGGCCCGGGCCAGGTCATCGGTGAGCGCTTGGCCTCTCACCCCGATGTCGACTTCGTGTCCTTCACCGGGTCCACCGGTGTCGGGTCGCGCGTCGGAGAATTGGCCGGTCAATCGATCAAGAAGGTCGCGCTCGAGCTGGGGGGCAAATCGGCCAATGTGATCCTCGACGGCGCGGACCTGGCCACCGCCGTGAAGGTCGGGGTCGGCAATGCGTTTCTCAACGGAGGCCAGACCTGCATGGCCTGGACCCGGATGCTGGTGCCACAGCGGCATTATGGGGAGGCGCTGGATCAGATCGAGGCTGCCGTCGCCCGTTACACCGTAGGCGACCCCTGGGATCCCGCCACCCGCATCGGTCCGTCGGCCTCGCGGTCGCAGTTCAACACCGTGCGCGGTTTCATCGAGCGGGCCGCCCGCGAAGGCGCCCGATTGGTGACCGGCGGCGCAGAGCCGGTTCGGGACAGGGGATTCTTCCTAGCTCCAACAGTTTTCGCCGACGTCGACCCGGAATCCGAGCTCGGCCAGGAAGAGGTGTTCGGCCCCGTACTGGCGGTCATCCCCTACACCGACGCCGACGATGCGCTGCGCATCGCCAACGGAACTCCCTACGGACTGTCGGGCGCGGTGTGGGCCGCCGACGACGAGACCGCGATCGCCTTCGCCCGCCGGGTTCAGACCGGCCAACTCGATATCAATGGCGGGCCCTACAACCCGGCTGCACCGTTCGGCGGTTACAAGAAATCCGGCATCGGACGCGAACTGGGACGGTTCGGGCTCGAGGAATTCCTGCAGACGAAATCCCTTCAACTCAGGGCGGGCGCATGACGTCACCGCTGGACGTCACCACGCAAGGCACAGTTCAGGTCTGGACCATCACCTTGCCGGAGGTCGGCAACGCCATCACCGATCCGGCTGTCATCGCCGCGTTCGAGCAGGCTGTCGATGCGGCGAACCGCGACACTGCGGTGTGTGCGATCGTGCTGACCGGCGCAGGGAAAATCTTCTCCGCCGGCGGCAATGTCAAGGACATGGCCGACGGCCGTGGCATGTTCGGCTTGGACGCGATCGATCAACGCCGCGCCTATATCGACGGTATTCAACGCATCCCTCGGGCGCTCGGCCGTCTCGAAGTGCCGCTCATCGCGGCGGTCAACGGTGCGGCCATCGGGGCCGGCTGCGACCTGGCGATGATGTGCGACATTCGGATCGCCTCCGAACGCGCATCGTTCGCCGAGAGCTTTGTCCAGCTGGGCTTGATCCCCGGCGACGGCGGCACGTGGTTCCTGCCGCGTGCCGTCGGGTACGCCAGGGCCGCCGAATTGACCTTCACCGGCGACCGGATCGATGCGAGCACGGCACTCGAATGGGGTTTGGTCAGCCGCGTCGTGCCACATGATGACCTGCTCACCGAAGCACGGGCGCTGGCCGAACGCATCGCGGTGAACCCTCCTCATGCCCTGCGGATGGCCAAACGCCTTCTGCAGGAATCCATCTCCGGATCGCTGGAATCCACCCTGGCAA
This sequence comes from Mycolicibacterium aromaticivorans JS19b1 = JCM 16368, assembly GCF_000559085.1. Classification (NCBI taxonomy): domain Bacteria; kingdom Bacillati; phylum Actinomycetota; class Actinomycetes; order Mycobacteriales; family Mycobacteriaceae; genus Mycobacterium; species Mycolicibacterium aromaticivorans. The sequence continues at coordinate 5,421,028 of NZ_JALN02000001.1, forward strand.
TGGCCGCGGCAATGCAGCCGTTGGCCCACCACGACTCCGAGCACCAGCGCCGGATCGCGAAGTGGAGGACGACATGACAACTGCGATGCCCCGGTTGGTACCACCGGTCCGCAACGACGCCACCTCGGACGCGCTACGGGCGCAAGTGCGGGCTTTCCTGGCCGACCAGCTCGCCGCCGGCGCGTTCCGACCGTCCATCGACTCATGGTTGTGCGGATGGGATGAAGGCTTCACGTCGACATTGGCCAAGCGCGGCTGGCTGGGCATGACCGTCCCCCGGCACTACGGCGGTCACGGGCGCTCTTTTCACGAGCGATTCGTCGTCACCGAGGAATTGCTGGCCGCGGGCGCCCCCGTTGCGGCTCATTGGATCGCCGATCGACAGATTGTGCCGTCGTTGCTCAAATACGGCACAGAGCACCAAAAGTCGCACCTCCTGCCACGCATCGTCGCCGGCGAGTGCTTCTTCGCGATCGGGATGAGCGAACCGGATTCTGGATCCGACCTCGCCAGCGTGCGCACCCGCGCCACCCGGGTGGACGGCGGCTGGTCGTTGACCGGCACCAAGGTCTGGACGTCCGGAGCTCACCGCGCGCATGCGTTCATCGTGCTGGCCCGCACCACCGCCGCGGACCCTGCGCACCGCCACGCCGGACTGAGCCAATTCATCGTCGACTTGCACGGTCCTGGGATTGACGTTCGTCCTATCGTCTCGATGAACGGCGGCCATCACTTCAACGAGGTCATCCTCTCCGACGTTTTCGTCCCCGACGCGATGGTCTTCGGTGAGATCGGGCAAGGCTGGACTCAGGTCACCTCGGAGCTGAGTTTCGAACGCAGCGGCCCCGAACGCTTCCTGTCGACCTTTCCCCTCCTGGCGCACGCGGCGGACACCACCGGCGCGCCGCGCGGAACCGGTGATCGCGAACTCGGTCGACTGGTGGCTCGCATCGCCGGGCTTCACCACATGTCGACGGCAGTGGCAGGCGCGCTGCAGCGCGGGGAGAGCTGCGATGTGGCCGCTTCCGTCGTCAAGGTGTTGGGCACGACCGTCGAAGGTGACATCGCAGACTTCGCCGACCTCGAAACCGATTGCGATGCACAGCAATCCGGCGAATGGGTGCAACTGGTAGCCGACGCCGTCGACCAGCGCCCCGGCTTCACCTTGCGCGGCGGAACCAACGAAGTGTTACGTGGCGTGATCGCACGCGGATTGGGCATTCGATGACCACAACCCACCTCTCGGTACACGCGGCCCCGGCGGTCGACCCGGACCTGGTCGCCATGATGGACGCCGTCTTCGCCGACCACCGACGCAGCGGACCCGCGCATCCACCGGGCGGACGCGCCGCCCTTGACCGCACTCTGTGGCACCGTCTGGAATCCCTCGGATTGGCGCGGCTCACCGGATCAGAGCAGTCGGGCGGCAGTGGGGCGGGCTGGCATGAAGCGGCCGCGCTGCTGACTGCCGCTGTACGCCATGGGATTCGCACTCCCGTCGGCGAACACGACTTGTTGGCATGCTGGTTGCTGGAGGCCCTCGGCCGGCCAGTCGGCGACGCCGTCCGCACAGTGCACCTCCCGGGAGGCGACGTCGAGCGGAATGCACCCGTTCCGTGGGCTGCCGAGGCCGATCGGATCGTGGTGGTGTGGTGGACCGGTGACGAGTATCGCCTTGCCGACGTCGAGCGCGCCACGCTGTCGATCACCGAAGGTGCCAATCTGATCGGTGAGCCTCGTGACACGGTCCGCGCGGACTTCGCAGCGACCGCCGGAGAGCCGATCAGTGACGCGCTGGTGAGGCGGTTGAAGCACAGGGCGGCGCTGATGAGGTCGATCCAGGTGTGCGCGGCGCTCGAACGCGCCGCGGAGCTGTCCATCGAGCACGTCTGCGCCCGGGTGCAATTCGGCCGCCCGCTCGCCAAGTTCCAGGCGATCCAGAATCTCATCTCGGATGCCGCTGCCGAGGCGGCGCTCGCCCGCGCCGCCACCGAGGCGGCACTCGACGTGGCCGTCGCAACAGAATGGGACTCGGCGAACCTCGACTTCCTCATCGCCACTGCGCGTTCCTGCGCCGGCCATGCGGCGTCGGTGGTCTCCCGCAACGCCCACCAGGTGCACGGTGCGATCGGCACGACCCGGGAACATCGATTGCACGAATTCACCCGTGCGGCGCTGGCGTGGCGGTCCGAATACGGGTCGGTGCGCCACTGGGACGAGCAGATCGCGGCCGCGGCAACCGCTGCGGGAGCCGAGGGATTGTGGGGCCTGATCGCCGATAGTCGCTGACCCGGCCCCGGGTGTTCCACTCAACGGTCATCACCGGTGTAACTGGCGCCACATCCGGGGTTGACTCCTCGTCATGAGCAACGAGATCGCCTTGTCCGAGGTCCAGGAGTTCATCGCGGGTTTCTGGTATCACTACGACCAGGGCCACTTCACCGAGGTGGACGCCCGTATCGGCGACGAGATGCAGTACCTGAGCCGTTCGGATTCCGGGAACTGCCCATTCGAGCATCTCCTCGCCGCCGACCTTCACGGCGGCGAGGAAACCCGCGCCTGGCTCACCGAGCACCGTAACGAGAACCCGTACCCCTGCCGCCACCACGCGACCAACATCTTCCGCACCGGTGTCGACGGTGATGTGACCTCGGTCCGGTTCTATCTGTTCGTCAACCAGATCACCAACAACGTTCCGTTCGCCGTATCCAGTGGCGTCGTCGACGCCGGCATCCGCCGGGCGAGCGACGGCCTCGTGTTCACCTCGATGACGGTGGTCCTCGACGCCGAGGATTCCGTGCCGCTCGCGCAGCACACCGCCAACGCCTCCGCCAGCACCCCCGCGTGAGCGCACGCGAAACCTTCGGCGGCGGAGTCGCCGTCATCACCGGCGCCGGAGCGGGGATCGGTGCGGGCTTGGCTCGTCAGGCCAGCCGGCTGGGCATGACTGTGGTCCTGGCCGACGTCGACGCCGCAGCAGTGGCGGCGCTCCGCGAAGAACTCACCGCGGCAGGCGGTTCCGCGGTCGAGGCGGTCTGCGACGTGCGCGACGCCAACGCGGTCGAAGAGTTGGCCGAGACTGTCTACCGCGATATCGGCGATGTGCGCCTGCTGGTCAACAACGCCGGTGTGGAACAGTTCGGCTACCTGTGGGACACCCCCGTGGCCAACTGGCAGCGCGTCGTCGACATCAACATCAGCGGTGTTTTCTACGGAGTTCGGGCGTTTCTACCCAGGATGATGGCCACCGACGCGCCGGCATGGGTGTGGAATCTGTCCTCGATCGGCGGCGTCGCAGTGGTTCCGCTGCAGGCGCCCTACATCATGAGCAAGCATGCCGTGCTGGCGCTGACCGAGTGCCTGCACCTCGAGGTCAAGTCCGCCGGGCACGATCACCATGTGCATGTGCAGGCGGTCCTGCCAGGTGCGGTGGTTTCCAACATCTTCGAGTCCGCAGGCGGCGTGAACTCTGGTGACGCCGGTGCCGCCGAGGCCCAGCGAACCGCCATGCTGGACATCAAAGCCGAGGCCATGGATCCGATCGCGGCCGCCGAAGTGGTGTTCGAACAAGCCGCCGAGGGCCGGTTCTACCTGCTCACTCAGCCTGATTACGTCGGGTCGGCGATGGCGGAGCGGGCCCGCGTCTTGACCAGCCAGGAGCCGCCCCGGTTACGTACCGAACGCCGATTCGACCCCGCGCAGAACTGACGTGCTCCCCCAACTTGACCCGGACGCCGCAGACCGCGTCGCTTCTCTCGGCGAGCTCCCCCCGATGCGTATCCGGGGTCTGGCCGCAGTGCGGGCCGGCCTGGAATCGGCACCGCTGCCCGATATGTCGCCGATGGCGGGCATCGACGATCTGGCGGCTTCGGGCCCGGCGGGGCCGATCCCGCTGCGGCTCTACCGGCCCACCACCGAACCCTTCCCACCCGTGCTCGTCTACCTCCACGGCGGCGGGCTGGTGATGGGAAGCAATCACTCGTTCGAACCCCTGGCACGCGCGCTGGCCCACGCCAGCGGCGCCGCGGTGGTATCGGTCGACTACCGACTGGCACCGGAGGCGCCACCACCGGCCCAATTCGACGACGCGTACGCCGCCACCGAATGGGTTGCGACACAATCCGATTCCCTCGGTCTCGACGCAGGCCGACTCGCGGTGGTCGGCGACAGTGCGGGCGGATCGCTGGCTGCCGCTGTCGCATTGGCGGCGCGGGATCACGGCGGACCCGACATCGCCGCACAAGTGCTGCTCTATCCGGGCCTGGACCGGGACATGGGTGCGACGTCGATCACCTCGATGCCGGATGCACCGATGCTGCGCCACGACGACATCCTGTACATGCACGAACTGGTCGACCAGGGAGCTGGGGTGCCGCGGGATCCCTACCAAATCCCGGCCTATGCACAGGATCTGCGCAACCTGCCGGCCGCCATCGTGGTTACCGGGGAGTGTGACCCGATCCGGGATTGGGGCGAACGGTACGCATTGCGGCTGCGTGATGCCGGCGTGCAGACGACGCTCACTCGCTACCCGGGCGTGTACCACGGCTTCCTGATGCGGTCCGATGCCACCGCGCGGGGCCGCCTGGCGATCGCGGAGATCGGTGCCTTGCTGCGCGCGAAATTCCGCCATCTCGGCACCGAAAGCGGACCTCCCGATCAACGGACGATCGCCGGATCGTCCAACTCGACACCCACCACAATCGAATGACTCAGCACCGAAGGAGATCATCATGCTGACTGATGAGCAGCGTCAGGAACTGTCCGACATCCTGCGTCCGGTGGCCCCGCCGCGGGAGATCGCCGACATCTACACCCCTGATCAACGGCGGCGATTGCTCGATGTCGTGCACAGCCAGGGGCCGTGGAAGCTCATCATCGCCCAGCACTTCGCCTCCGCCGACGAACTGATGGCCACCATGAGCGGCGCGTTCCCCGAGGGTTTCACGCCCTCGCTGGACCTGTTCCTGACGCCGACCTTCCGCGGATACCTCGCCAACTACGGGACCGTCCTCTACCCCGAGTTGCACGACTGCTTCTACAACGCCGACTTCATCGGGCACGCCAAGAACTACTGGAACGCGCAATACGCCAAGCCGGAGATGATGCTGTTCAACATCAACGGCCCCTGCGCCAACCGCGACCCCGGCCACCTGGATTCGCCGAGCTTCCGCGGCGTGCGTCACGAGAATGCGCCGACCTGGTTGTGCAGCGTGATGGGCAAGTCCGGGCTGTTCACCGACTACCTGATCAAGATGGCCCAGGTCATCACCTGGTTCTCCCTCGACGAAGGATCCGGGTTCACCTACTGGCCCGACGGCCCGCTCAAGGCTCCCGCCCGCGTCCTGCCCCCGATCAACAACCGCGGGGTGGTCGTGCAGAACGAGATGATGGTGCATCGGGGGGAAGCCAATGGCCCACTGGACCAACAGGTTCCGGCCGGATTGGCATTCGACACCGTCTTCGCCGGCGACCCCGCCGACCGCGATCAATGGCTGTTGAAGAACGGCGACGATGTCATCGCCCGCCACCACACCGACGAACTGAGGTTCCTCGTGCATTGGTCGGCCGAAGTGTTCTCCGACTTTGACGAACTGAAAAAGAACATGGATGGGACCGACGACATCACGATCGAACGCGCGATCGGCATGATGGTCGACGACCTCAAAGGCAAGGGCATCGCACTCGATGTGCCGAGCGAGCCGTTGCACGATCCGCAGTTCATCGCGGCCCTCAACTCCGCTTACGACCTCGGCGGACCGACGAGCTACCCCGACGAGGCGCCCATCAGCGCATTCCAATTCGCCTGAGTAGTAAAGGGCCTAAGCAGCAAAAGGACAGTGAGATGCAACGGTTCTCAGACCGGCGCGCGATCGTGACCGGCGCCGGCTCGGGTATCGGCGCCGCGACCGTGGCCCGCCTGCTCGACGAGGGCGCAGCGGTCGCCGCGTTCGATATCTCCGCGGCCGGCCTGGCGGCAACCACCGCCGCCGCCGAGGAAGCCGGAACAGCCAAGCGCCTCACCACGGCCGTCGTGGACATATCGCTCGAGGATGAGGTCATCGCTGCGGTGGACACGGCGGTGACAGAGATGGGCGGACTCGAGGCGTTGATCAACGTCGCTGCCGTTCAGAGTTGTTCGCATACCCACGAAACCAGCTTGGACGAGTGGAACCGCACACTGGCGGTCAACCTCACCGGAACGTTCCTCATGACCCGGCAAGCGCTGCCCGCGCTGCTGAAGTCGGGCCATGGCGTCGTCGTGAACTTCACCTCCACCGCCGCGACCTTCGCCCACCCGTACATGGCGGCATACGCGGCGAGCAAGGGCGGGATACTCAGCTTCACGCACTCGCTGGCGTTGGAATACGCGAAACAGGGTTTGCGCGCGGTCAACATCCAACCGGGCGGTGTATCCACGGCGTTGGCCAACAGCACCTTGGACAAGATGCCCGAAGGGTACGACCTCGGCCTATGGACCAAACAGACTCCGCTTCTTCACGGCAAAGACAACGAAATCCTGGGCGATCCAAGCGCGGTCGCGTCTGTGGTCGCTATGGTTGCCTCTGATGACGGCGCCTTCATCACCGGCACCGAAATCCGTCTCGACGGCGGCGCGCACGCCTAGCTGAGGGAGGACCGCAGGCATGGATTCAGATGCTCTGACGCTCCTGCTCGACGAACGTGCCATCGAACGCGCGCTGATCCTCTTCGCGCGGGCAATGGACGAACGCGACTGGTCGACGATGGCCGCGATTCTCACTCACGACGCGTTCGGCGACTTCGGCACCGGCCCGCTGGCGGGAAGCGCGGCGATCATTGAGTTGATTCGCAGCTATCTCGACAATTGCGGCCCCACTCAACATCTGCTGGGCAATGTCATCGTCGAGGTAGACGGCGACACCGCTACCAGCCTCGCCTACGTCCGCGACATCCATCTCAATTCGACCGCCGATCCGGCGGTTCGTTTTTATACGCTCGGCGACTACCACGACACTTGGCGTCGAACCCGCGACGGCAGTTGGCGCATGTCCCAACGGATCAAAGCCAACCGCGGCTACGTCGGACCCCTGGAGATTTTCGGCAACTGACCGCCGAACGCAATCGCCGGACCATCCTGTGTGTCCTTATGCGTGAGCTGTGACTTGATGAGAGACGTGCGGCGAGGTTGGCGCGCGGGGCAGCGCTGCGTAGATTTTAGTTGTGCTTAGTAAACCTGGCGGGCTGGAGCCGGCGAGCATCTAAGCATTGACAATCGCGTGGTCGGGAGCGACGCAACCACGGCCATCGGTCGTTGTCAGGAGGCCCCCATGACGACTCTGAGTCCCCCACCGATCCACGAGAACATTCTGCAGTTCAGCGAGCCGGAGCACGAACCACCCTCGCGCAGGCGCTGGGTCTTGCCACGCTCGCGGCGCGCAAAGGCGGCAGTCGCAGGCGGGCTGTCGGCGGTGCTGGTGGCCGGAGTGCTTGGCGCGACGTACGAAACATCGCCGGGCGGCGCGCTGTGGGGCGTCGAGAAGTCGGTATTTCCCGAACACTCCCAAGATGTAGCGCTGACCGCCGTCGTCAGCGATCTCAAGCAGGCCCAAGACATCCTCGCCAGCGGACAGCAACCCACACCCGATCAGCTGACCGACGCACGCAATTCGCTCAATCAAGCCAAGCAGAACTTGGACTACTTGTCGGCATCACCGCAGCGGACCAGCCTTCAAAACCTGTATTTACAACTGACACAGGAACTTCAGCAGTACACCCCCGATTCGGCACAAGAACTTCCTCCGCTGCCTGTGCCAACTGCCACACCGTTGGCCACCGCCCCGGACGATCCCTCGCAGACACCGGACGTGGCGTTGATGAACGCGAGCGCGCCCAGCTGGGGGTACCCGATCACTGATGAGTCGGGGACCCTGCCGCCGCCCGGTGTTCCGGATGCTCCGCTGGCAGACTGGCCGCAGCCTTACGCCCCACCCCTGACGCCGAACCTGGGCGACCTCGGGTATTACGACCCGTCGTGGGACCAGCTCTACGGTTACGACGCAGGCGATTGGTACAACTATGACCTCGGCGGCTATAACCGCTACGGCTACGACTTCCTTGGCTTCGACAGGTGGGGGTACGACCGATGGGGCTATGACCGATGGGGCTATGACCACTGGGGGTACAACTGGGCGGGTTACAACTGGGCCGGCTACGACCGCGACGGTTGGGACCGGGACGGGCGTAACGACTGGGGCCAGCGCCGGGATCACGCCGGTGACCCGCGAAACCAGGACTGGTACAACGGCCACCATCCCTACGAGCAGTACTACCAGTGGCGATTCCGGGGCAACGACCCGGTGTACCGCCGCACCCAGTGGGACCAGGCTCACGGCGTAAACCGCAATCTGTACCAGGACTGGAACCTGAACCGCGACTGGCACAATCCGCGAAACCGTGACTGGGCGCCGATTCCCGGACCGCGCCCGGTCACCGACGTCGACATTCACGCCTCGGCCCCGGTGGTCAACTTGAATGCCTCTCTGACACAGTTCATTTCCACGAGCAAGGCGACCGATGCACGGCCTCTGATGAAGGACCTTGCGGACAAGTCCGCTCGTGATTTCGCCGGCGAACTCAACCCGCGGGTCACCATCCCGATCGATGCACGGCACGTGCAGACGCTCGACGAGCTCCGCGGATCGTCCGACGCAGCCCATCAACCATCAGCGGCACCACCGGCTTTGACGGAACCCGCCCCGGCCGTAGCACCCTCGAAGGTGTCCCCCGGGTTCAACACACCCAAGCTTTCGCCTGTACCCGCCTACACACCACCGAAAGCCGCCCGGCCTCAGGGCAAGCCCGAGCTCGCGCCGGCCGATGCGCCCCGCGGACCAGATCGCGACCAATCTTCAGGCCCGCCGGCCGCGATACCGCCGAAGGCTGACACTCCCGATCCGGTCGTGGCGCCGCCCGCCCATTCGACACCGACCACTCGGCCCGACCCGGTGGCGGCTCCTGCCCTGCAAGATGCCACTCCACGCCGAGCCGACGCCGTGCCGCAGGCGCCCGAATCAGGCCGACAGGACCCTCCAGCCGCACCTGTTCAACAAGAGCCGCGACAGCGCGCAGCTCCGGAACAACCCGCGCGCGACACGCCCGCACCCAGCGTCCAGGCTTCGAAGGCCAACGCTCCCGCACCCAAGTCCGAGGCTCCTCAGGACCCCCCGATCCGTCAGGTACCCGTTCACCAGGCTCCTGCCCGGGCACCCGAGCCGGCTCCGGAGCAACCGTCCCGACAGGCGCCGGTCGCACCCGACGCACACCCTCCGGTGCAGCCCTCCGCTCCGGAGCAGCGCCAGGCGGCCAAGTGCGCACTGCCTGCGATGTGCTGAGCCGAGCCGGCGGGCATGCATGTCAGATCAGCACGAAAGTATTGCCTGCCGCCTCATTTCGACACCGTCACGTCCATGAGCGGAATGCGCTGCATGGCAGTTGCGCGCGGATCCGGCGCGGCTGCGGCCGCGGCATGGTTTTCTTCACCGCGGGTGTAGGTCCACACACAGAATGGTTCGCCCTTCGCGAATTTGAAATCCTTAGGCGGAAGATTGATCGCCAGATTGCAGCCCGGGAAAAACGGTGCAGAGATGCGCTGCTCGAAGGTGCAGTTCATCCACGCCCGCGCCGGCGGGTAGAGGCCCTCGTCGGTGTACTTCTGCAGGACTTCGCAGCGGCGCATGTTCAGCACCACATGGTCCGGGTTGTAGACGATGTACTCGCCGCCGTATCCGAGGGTGCCGTCGATACTCAAGACCGCCAGCTTGAGGAAGTCCACGACATGGACGGGCTCGATCTTGAAGACCTTCGCCAGCTTCGGGTACTGGTAGTCGATGATCAGTTGGTACATGTCCGGCAGACCCAACCAAACTTCTTCTTCGGGGATGATTTTCGTCCACTGGTCGATGAAGTAGTTGTGTCCCTTGAGGTACTGGTCCCAATACGTCTTGATGAGCCGAATCAATGCTGGCTTGGTCAGGTCCTCGGTCTGCACGTCGAATGGAATAGCCTGGTACTGAGCGTCTTTCCAATCCCAACCCGGCGGGGCGATGAACCGGCCCATCGGCATGACCTGTCGCATTCCTGCTCTCGACACCGCGGCCGCGACATCCATGGCCGCGTTGATGCCCACCTTCTCTGAGTAGATCTTCACGTGCGCGTACGGCATGAAGTTCAAGACGTCTTCGAACACGCGGGCCAAGCCGACGAGGAAGTCGCGCGAGAAGTCCTGGATGTTGCCAACTTTGCCCATGAAGTCATGGGTGTAGTCGTCGTAGTTCAGATCATCGGCTGTGGTGCCGGGTTCTGCGGCAGCGGTTGACACTGGATCCTCCTAGGAGCATTCGACTCAGGGCTGAGTCAGATTCAGCCTGTGTGGCAGAATCTGACAGGTACGCTATCGACGGTGTAACGCGCGTCACCGCGCGATTCCCGGTCAGCGGGAGACCCGCGGCGAGGAGCAAAGCGCACGGGTTCACCGGGATTACGATGACCAGGCTGGTCACATAAGGGGACGACAGGATGGCATTGACCGGTAAGCCGGCCACACTGACGGAGCGGCGCGCCGAGGAGTTGCGGCTCGAAGTCGCCGTGGCGGCCCGGGACATCTTCCTCGCCGACGGATCCTTCTCGGCGACCGTGGAGCGAATCTGTGAGGTCGTCGGCATCGCGCCTCGGACGTTTCACCGCCACTTTCCTGTCAAAGAAGACGTCATCCTGCCGCTGTTCGGCAAGTTCGGCAGTCTGAGCATTCGCACGCTGGCCGAGGCAGAATCAGCCTTCGACCCCGTCGAGGTATTGGTTCGCGCCTTCGGCAGCGAAATCCCCAAGCGCGGTCAATTCGAAGTCGACCGCGCGTTTATGGCGTTGGTGCTCAGCGACCCGCAGTATCGACTGCGTTGGCTGGATTGGGGCCAAGACCTCGCCACGCCGATCACCGATTTCCTCGACGCGCGGTTCGACCTCGGCACCGATTCGTTTTCACGAGAGTTGCCTGCCCAATTGGTAATTCAGGCATGCAGGCATGCTTACGTGCACTGGGTTGACGATGGCGATTTCGCCCGCCTTCAATCCGCGCTGCGAATCGGGATGGAGATGATCATCGGATCGATCAGAGGGCGGTGTCGAGAACGGGAACAGTCCCCGCTTTCACGGCATCGACGATCGAACCACTGAGGGCCGAGCACGCCAGGAAGAGACCGCCCCTTCCGTTTGCCGCCAATTGCGATGCGCTGCAGCGCTCTTCACATCGACCCAAAGCCGACGCGGTCCACTGCACACTGGTCTGATTCCAGCTACTCTTTCGGACCTCAACGCCGGCGCCACAACGCACACACGTCACCGGAACCATCGGCGAGTCGCCGAGGCGAACATCTGGGCGGACCGTCATCATCCCCCCACTGACCCGGATGCCGCCTTCTGGGTGGCCAGGTTGGCCTCCACTTCCTTCATCCACGCCGCGGTGGGTTGTGTGGTGTCGAGCTCGAACTCGAAGCGGTCCACCATATCCGGTGTGACATCGGCGACGTCGACATAGAACTGCTCGTACCACCGCCGCAGCTGGTATACCGGACCGTCCTCTTCCACCAGCAGCGGATTGTCGATCCGGGTCTTGTTGCGCCAGATCTCGACATCCTGCTCGAAGCCCATCTTCACGAAGTCCCCGAGGCCGATCGCCGTCTGCATGGCAAGGTCGTCAGGCAGCTCGGCCGATTTCTTGACGATGATGCCGTATTGCAGGACAAAGGAATTCGCGTCGATCGGATAGTGGCAATTGATCAGAACCGTGTGATGGTCGACATTGGTGTAGTGGTAGGTCAAGTCGTCGATCATGAACGACGGGCCGTGGTAGGACGCGACCGACGTCGTCCCCAACATCTGGGTTTCGCCGGGCTCCCCGATATCGGGACGGCCGCCACTGTTCATGTACTGCGTCGCGACCTGGCCCTCGAAGATGTTCTTGAAATGGGTCGGCAGCGATCCGTGGATGTAGAAGAAATGCGCCATGTCCACGACGTTGTCGATGATCTCCCGGCAGTTCGTGTTCACCACGGTGGTGTACCAATGCCAATCGGTCCAGTCGTCGCTACCGGCGCCCTCGATGCGAGGGATCGTCACATCTGCCGGCGGCGCTTTCCGCTCCGGGTCATTCCAGACGAACAGCATGCCGTCCTGCTGCAAGGTGGGCCATGAGGCGGTGCGCGCCAACCGCGGGGTGCGCTTGCTGTAGGGCACCGACTTGCACCGACCGTCGCCTCCCCAGCGCCAGTCGTGGAACGGGCAGGCGATCTCGTTGCCCTTGACCGTTCCCTGGGACAGATCACCACCCATATGCCGGCAATAGCCGTCGAGAACGTTGATGGCACCGTCCTGGCTGCGGAACACCACAAGCTTCTGGCCGAACGCGTTGATCTGGTGCGGCTTCCCGTCTGCAAAGTCGCGGATCAGACCCAGGCAATGCCATCCCCGGGCAAATCGGGTGGGTACCGATCCGGCCTCGATCAAGCGAACGTCGTCGGCCTCGGCATGCGTCGTCATCTGCGTCCGTCCTTCATCGATGGATCCGCGGGCTGATGTCCCCATTCAACGTGGCAGAAACGCCGTGCGAACGTCTGCGTTCCGCTCAAAGGGAGGCGGGATTCAGAATTTCCCCGCGCAGACCTATCGTCGACAATTGTGATCCCCACCAGCCACAACACCGTCCCCACCGGGTTGACCATCGCCGACACCGAGGTAGACCTTCTGGTGGTGGGGTCGGGCACCGGGCTCGCCGCCGCCCTGGCCGCCCACGAGCGGGGATTGTCGGTTCTCGTCGTGGAGAAGTCTTCGCGCGTCGGCGGCTCGACTGCACGATCCGGTGGGGCGCTCTGGCTGCCCGCCAGCCCGGTGATCGCGGAATGCGGCGGCGTCGACACAGCGAGCCGGGCCCAGACGTACCTCGACTCGGTGGTAGCCGACTCGGCACCCCAGGAGCGCTCGGCGGCGTACGTGAAAAACCTGCCGGCAACGGTGGACATGCTTCGCCGCACAACTCCGATGAAGCTGTTCTGGGCCAAGGAATACTCCGACTACCACCCGGAAGCGCCGGGTGGGTCAGCTGCCGGACGAACGTGCGAGTGCCGCCCACTCGACACCGCGATTCTCGGCGAATATCTGCCTGACCTCCGTCCGGGAATCATGGAGGTCAGCATTCCGATGCCGACCACCGGTGCGGACTACCGCTGGATGAACCTCATGAGCCGGGTACCCCGCAAGGGGCTGCCCACCATTCTCAAGCGGCTCGCGCAGGGAGTCGGTGGGCTCGCCCTCGGCAGGCGCTACGCAGCCGGGGGCCAGGCCTTGGCGGCCGGCCTGTTCGCGGGTGCGATCCGTGCCGGAGTTCCGATCTGGCTCAGCACCGCACTGAAAGAGTTGATGACCGATGGCGGCCGGGTCACCGGCGCCGTCCTCGAACACTCCGGGCACAGCGTTACCGTCACCGCGCGCCGCGGCGTGGTCCTCGCCGCGGGGGGATTCGATCACAGCATGGACATGCGGTGGAAGTTCCAATCCGAGTCTCTCGGCCGAAATCTCAGTCTCGGTGCGGAATCCAATACCGGTGACGCGATCCGCATCGGCCAGGACGTGGGCGCCGACATCTCGCTGATGGATCAATCATGGTGGTTCCCTGCGGTCGCCCCCCTGCCGGACGCGGCCCCGGCGGTCATGTTGGCCGAGCGGTCGCTGCCCGGGTCGTTCATCGTCGACCAGAACGGCCGCCGGTTCGCCAACGAGTCCGCCGACTACATGAGCTTCGGTCAACGTGTCCTGCAGCTGGAAGCCGCCGGGACCCCGGTGGAAAGCATGTGGATCGTCTTCGATCAGCAATACCGCAACAGCTACGTGTTCGCTGCCGAGCTATTCCCCCGGATGCCGATTCCTCAGGCCTGGTATGACGCCGGAATCGCTATTCGCGCAGACAATTTCAGCGATCTCGCCACAAAGATGGGGGTGCCCGTCGACGACTTCTCCGCGACGGTGACCCGCTTCAACGAGAATGCGTTCGCCGGCGAGGATCCCGACTTCGAGCGCGGCCGCAGCGCATACGACCGGTACTACGGTGACCCCACGATCACCCCGAACCCAAATCTGCGGCCGCTGGTGAAGGGACCGTTCTACGCGGTGAGAATGGTGCTGAGCGATCTGGGGACCTGCGGCGGCCTACGCGCCGACGACCGAGCCCGGGTGCTTCGCGAGGACGGAACCGTCATCGATGGCTTGTACGCGATCGGCAACACGGCGGCCAACGCATTCGGCAGCACCTATCCCGGCGCGGGTGCGACGATCGCCCAAGGCCTCGTATACGGCTATATCGCCGCCCTGGACGCGGCGGGGAGGACCTAGGCGTCTTCGGCGTCGGCTTTCCGTTCGATCTCGTACCAATAGGCCGGATCTGGCCACGGAATCTTGCCGCCCTCGCCGACTTTCGGGAAGTTGGCCTCGGCTTCGTCGAGATCTTTGATCAGTCTCAAGGTCAGTTCCCGCTCCGACTCGTAATAACGATCGGCCCAGTCCAGCGCGATCTTGGCGTACGCCCACGAGGGATCCGCGGCAGCCCATCGAGCTTCCTTGGCGGCGTCGCGCTGCATCCTGTCGATGTAGGCGATGTGCTCTTGCAGCATCTGTTTGAGCGACGCCGGATCGGACAAGTGGCCCAGGGTCACTCGCAGGATCGCGGGGTGCTTCAGGGACGGCGGCTCGAGTGGGGCTTCCCGCGCCCACCGAGTGACCGCTTCCATGCCGGCCTCGGTGATCTTGTACAGGCGGCGGTTCCGCGTGCCTGCGCCGTCCACCCGGGACGTGAGCAGACCCACCTTCTCGAGCTTCTTGAGTTCTGAATAGATCTGGCTGAACGCTGGGCTGCCGTAGTAGTAGCGCATGCTCCAGTCGATCCACTTGCGGATGTCGTAACCCGACAGCTCCGTCTCGTATGACAGCATCCCGAGCAATGCCCAGCCGGTCGCGGACAGCGACGGCATGGCGCCGGATTCGGGCTCGGTCACCCGCTGAGGGTATCAACCCAGGTCACCGGAGTGCGGTTTGCCGACCGCTGGTCGGGATGCCGCATTGCGCGGCACCCGCGCCGGCCGAAAAATGGTCGGGGTGGCCGGACCGCACGACGATGACGCGGCAGAGGTGCTGTACGCGTCGCTGACGGACTCCGTGCGCAGACTCGTCGATGCCACCATCCGCAGCCAAGCCGATTTCGACGGAGTCGCGTCGGCGAAGGCGAAGATCGACGCCGCCGCGGACGAACTCAGCAGTAGCGTGATTCCCGGATCGTTCGGGGTCCAACTGGATGCATCCGGGAACCCCCGGGCGTGGGGCAACGCGGTCATCGGACTGCGCAACGCGTTGGCGCCGCCGCTCGTCGTACACCGGGAATCCGACGGCAGGGTCTGGGCAGAGGTGACGCTGGGGGCGGCTTACGAGGGACCACCCGGGCACGTGCACGGCGGCATCTGCGCCTTGCTGCTCGATCACGTGCTCGGGGCGACTGCGCACAAACCCGGCAGGCCGGCCGTCACCGGAACGCTCACGCTGCGCTACGAGTCGGGGACACGGCTGGGACCTGTTCGGGCCGAGGCGCACGTCGACCGGATCGCGGGTGTGAAGACCTACGCGGTCGGGCACCTGTCGACGGCCGACGGGATCACAGTGCGCGCGGAAGCGGTCTTCATTCATCCGCGGACAGCGTGACCCCGCTCAGCGGGAGTGGTTGTTGCCTCCCGCACGGGCACCGATCACAGTGGGTGCTAGCGACAAAGGAGGCCGATGACTGCGCACGACACCCAGTTCGATGAGACCGTCGACGTCATTGTGGCCGGCTCCGGCGGCGGTATCACCGGTGCCTACACCGCTGCCCGCGAAGGGCTGTCGGTAGCGCTGGTGGAGGCGACCGACAAGTTCGGCGGCACCACCGCGTACTCGGGCGGCGGCGGCATGTGGTTCCCGTGCAACCCGGTCCTGCAGCGCGCGGGCAGCGATGACACGATCGAGAAGGCGCTGAACTACTTCCACACCGTGATCGGTGACCGCACCCCGCGAGAACTGCAGGAGACCTACATCCGCCGAGGACCCGGTCTTGTCGAATACCTGGAAGCCGACGACAATTTCGTCTTCAGCGTGCTGCCGTGGCCGGACTACTACGGGTCGGTACCGGACTCCCGCAGCGACGGTTTGCGCCACATCGTGGCGGCCCCCGTCCGCGGTGAGAAACTCGGCCCCTACGCAGGTTCCGTGCGCGGGCCACTGGACCATGACCGCCTCGGCGCACCGGCTCCGGACAAACTCTTCGGCGGACGGGCGCTGATCGGCCGGTTCCTCGCCGCGTTGGCCGGCTATCCCGACGCGGTGTTGTACCGCAACACCCAACTGACCGATCTGATCACCGACGACGGCCGGGTGATCGGGGCGGTGGTGCACCGTGATGGCCAGCAGGTGCGGATCGGCGCCCGGCGCGGAGTGCTCTTGGCCGCAGGCGGATTCGAGCACAATCCCGAGCTGCGACGGACGTACGGGGTGCCCGGCGAAGCCCGCGACACGATGGGCGGACCGGGCAGCACCGGTGCGGCGTTGCAGGCCGCGATCCGGATCGGCGCGGCCACCGATCTGATGGACCAGGCGTGGTGGTCACCGGGGCTCACCCACCCGGACGGTCGCTCGGCGTTCGCGCTGTGGTTCACCGGTGGCATCTTCGTCAATCAAGCCGGACAGCGGTTCGTCAACGAGTCCGCGGCGTACGACCGCATCGGCAGACAGATCATCACCGAGATGCAGGCCGGCCGCCTCGACATCCCGTTCTGGATGGTCTACGACAACCGCGAGGGCGAGGTCCCGCCGGTGAAGGCGACCAACGTCTCGATGGTCGACACCGACAGCTATCGGGCCGCCGGATTATGGCGCAGCGCAGACACTTTGGCCGAACTGGCCGACTTGATCGGACTTCCCGCCGATGCTCTGGAAGACACGGTCGCCCGGTACAACGCGATGGTCGCCGCAGGTGCCGACACCGACTTCGGTCGCGGCGACGAGGCGTACGACCGGGCCTTCTCCGGCGGCGAATCGCCCATGGTCGCAATCGACACACCCCCGTTTCACGCGGCAGCATTCGGACTGTCCGATCTCGGGACCAAGGGCGGGCTGCGCACGGATGCCAGGGCGCGGGTCCTCGACGAATCCGGCGAGCCCATCCCCGGCCTGTACGCAGCGGGCAACACCATGGCCGCCGTCAGCGGAACCACCTATCCCGGCGGCGGGAATCCGATCGGCGCGTCGATGTTGTTCAGCTATCTGGCCGCTCTCGACATGGCCGGTGACGTCAGGTCAGCTTGATCAACTTGAACGGCATGTTGATGAACAGCGCGAGGCTACGGCCGCACGCCCCCGGCTGACCGGTGGTCGAATCCTGACCCACCAACATGTTGGACGTGGGATCGGTCTGATCACCGCCCGGTGTGGATCCGTGGAATCGGATCACCTGTAACCCCGGCTCACTGGTGCCATCCTGACATGGCATCCAGTCCTCGATGACACGCTTGACCCGCCAGTCCCCGCCGGTCTGATAGATCGGAGCCGTCCAACCGGCGTCGCTGCTCACCGTGCCGGTGCACTCGGTGGGATAACTGCATGTGGAGTTGATCGTCCAGATACTGCGGACGCTGCGCTCGTCGTGGAACACGTCGTTGCTGGTAGCCCATTCACCGTTGGACGTCGCCTGGAATGTGCCGTTGAGCGCCCACTTTTCGTTGGCGCTCGCGGCGGCCGGATTCAGGAGGCCGCCGAGCACCGCAGCGGTCAGCGCCGTGACGCCGATCAGCGTTCGTGACCTTCGCATGTGGCTTCTCCCCTCACCTGTGATCATGTCGTCGGCAGCAGATCCTTCCACGACATATCCCCCTTCACGGTGGCCAGATTGGTCTGCTGGCCGACGTGGCCGTCGGGCGTGGCGTAATGCCCGGTGGCGGGGTCGTAGGTGGCGATTGCCACGGACGGCCCGCCTGCCGAACCCGGCGTGAACGCGCTCGGCGCAACCGCAGGCCCGCCGCCCTGATCGGTCGGCGCGATATCCGGAACGCCCTTGGGCGCCAACGTGTCCGGGACAGGCGGTATCGGCGTACCGGCAGGTGCCGGGACCGGCCCCGGCGGCAGCGGAGTGCCCTGCAGCGGCCCATAGATGTTGTTCTGGAACGTCGTCCGGTCGTCGGGCGGAATCCCCTGTGCGATCAGGTTGGGATCGATCGGGTTCGGACCGGTCGCATGCTGGCGCATCGCCAACGGCTCGAAAGGCTTGTCGCTGTCGCAGATCTCCACTGTTGGTGCCCGCTTACCAGGCTCGCCCTGGCAGGGATAGTTACGCGCACCGCGGACCGCGATCGGCGAGTCCTGCGGAAGCTTGCAGTAGAGACCGTCCGGAGTGTCGATGGTGGACGTGTCCTCCGGTGAACGCCACTGTGACGGAGGCAGGAAGCCCACCGTGCACGCGGGCGGATCGCTGATCGTCAGGGTGAAGTCACCCAGCGTCATACCCGTTGGGTTGTTCAGCGGCGAGCCGACCGCCTGGATCGAACCGATGTACGGCGGCAGCAGCACCAGAAGTTGTTCGAGGCTCTTGTTGTAGGTCACGCCGACCTGCCCCAGCGTGGTCAGACTCGCCAGCAGAATCGGTAGCGTCGGCTTCACCTGGTTGAACAAGGCGGAGGCCTCGTCGGCCGCGCCAGGCCCGTTGGCCAGGATGCCGCGCCACTGCGGATCGTTGGTATTGAGCTGGCCGGTGATGCCGGCCAGGCTGTGCGCCCAGGTGCGGATGGCATCAGTGGAGGCAAGCTGACCGTCCAGCAGCGGGCGGCTGTCTTCCACCAGGGTGCGCGTCTGATCGGCGGTCGCGCTGAAATCGGCGGCCAGCTTGGACGCCGAGTCGTTCAGCGTGGTGAGGTCGTCGCCGGCGCCGTTGAGCCCCTGATACGCGTTGTCCAACAGATCGGCGATGCGGTTGGTCGGGATGCTCTTGAGCAGCTCGTTCGTCTGATCGAGAACCGGGCCGACCGCCTGCGGGACGGTCGCGTTCTTGGCGGGAATGACCGACCCGTCCTGGAGGTAGGGCCCGGAATCGGTGTGCGGCACCAGATCCACGTACTGCTCACCGACCGCCGACACGCTGAGCACGCGGGCCTGCAGATCGGCGGGCACCTTCGGATTGCTGGCCAGCGACAGGGTGGCCACCGCCCCGGAGCGGGTCGGCACCACCTCGGTGACCTTGCCCAGCTGTACGCCGCGGTAGGTCACGTTCGAGAACTGATACAGCCCACCGGTTCTCGGCAGCTCGAGCTTGACCGTGATCCGCCCGATGCCGAGCAAGGTGGGGGCCTGCATGTAGACCACGACCATCACGGCGATCCCGACCACCGACGCGATCGTGAAGATGATCAGCTGATTGCGGACGAAACGCGTCAGCATCAGTTACCCCCGTCCTGTGGCGCTGCTTCCGGAGCCGGACCCGGCAGCGGGCCGGTCGCCGGACCCGGCAGCGGGCCGGTGCCCGTGCCGGGAGCGGGCTGCGTGGCACCAGTCAACGACGCCTGCCCCGGTACCGGCGCGGGACCAGGACCGAACTGCTGCGGAAGATCCGCCACCTGCGTCGGGGGCGGCGTCGGACTGAACGGAGCGTTCAGCGGATCGTATGTGTAGGTCGCGTACCACGGATCACCAGGAGCGGGAACGAGTTTGGCGTTCTCATCACCCCAGCGAGTACCCAGCATCAGGGTCTTCTTCAACCGCGGCACGGTGAAGTCGAAGATGATGAACTGGTTCAGGTAGTCGCCGCGGATCGCGCGGTCGATGACCTGCTGGGTGTAGGGGAACGTCGGCAGGTAGGCCAGCGCCGTGTCCAGCTTCGGTCCGACGTCGGCCAGTGACTTCAGCGTGGGCTCCAGGTTCTGCAGGTTGCGCACGAGGTCGGCCTTCGTGTCGTTGACCAGACCGGTGGCCAGGTTCGAGAAATCGCGGAACTTCTCCAGCGCCGTCGTGATGCGGGGACGTTCCTTGATCAGCACGTCCAGGGCAGGTGGGATCCGGTTCAGCGCGTCGGTCAGGACCCCCTGCTGGGCGGCGAATGTACCGGCCAGGCGATTCAGTGAGTTCACCGCCTCGTTGATGCTGTCGCGCTGGGTGGCCAGCAGGCCGACGAAATCGTTGAGCCGCGTGAGCAAGTCGCGGATCTGGTCGGTCCTGCCGTTGAGTGCGGCACTGAACTCATGGATGATGTCGCCGATCTGACCGAGTCCACCGCCGTTGACGACCACCGACAGCGCCGAGAGGGTCTGCTCGGTCGACGGGTAGGTCGACGAACGGTTGAGGCCGAGCGTTGCACCGGGTTGGAGGACCCCGGTCGGTGCTTGTCCCAGCGGTGGGTTCAGCGCCAGGTGCATCGAGCCCAACAGGCTGGTCTGCCCCACCGAGGCCACCGCATTGGCCGGAATCACGACGCCGGGCTGGACCGATACCTCGACATCGGCATGCCAGTCGGTGACCGTCATGTCACCGACACTGCCGACCACGACATCACCGACCATGACCGGCGAATTCGATTCCAGCTGGCCCACATTGGCGATTTCGATGTGGTAGGTGTTCGAACCCTTGCCGTGTCCGACGGTTCCCGGCAACGGCAGTGAGTTCAGACCACCGAAACTACAGCCGGTCACCGTGACCGCGACGCACGAGGCGGTCACCGCCAGGCGCTGCACCGAACCGCGACGAATCATGATGGCGGGTTCCCTTCAGCGGCGGCCGGAGCCGGAGCAGGCGGCGCCGCTTCAGCGGGCAGCAGCATGCCCTGCAAGTCCGAGGGCGGCTGGGCCGCGGGGCCGACCGGCACACCGGGCGGGACCGGTGCGCCCGGGAACAGCGCGGGCGACGGGTCGGCGGGCAGACCGTTCGGGGCGTAGGCGCCCTGATGGGTATTCGGCGGTCCACCCCAGCCAGCGGGGCCGGGGACGTCCCCGTTGTAGCCGGTGTACGCCGAGACCGCAGGCGGCACCTCGTATCCCGGCGGGGTCCCGCCCGTGCCACCCGGAGCCAGCGCGGGGTCGCTGTAGATCAGCTTGTCCGGGCTGGTGGACTTGCCGAGGTACGCGTTGAACGGGAACGGCAGGTAGTTGAAGTTGAGCAGCCGCAGCGCCGGGCCGAGGTACTGCGCGCACAGCTTGCCGGTCTCCGGTGCGGTGGCGTTCTGCACGGCCCCGATGGCCGAGCAGACGACCTGCAGCGGGTTGGAGAAGTTCGCCAGCGCGAATCCACCCATCGCGCTTTGGGAGTCGGGGTTGTAGATGTTGTACGCGTTGCCGATCGCGTTCGGCGCCACATGGAGCAGATTCTCGACGACGAGCTTGTTGTCGGCGAGGTTCTTGGTCACGTCGCCCAGCCGCTGAATCTGCTCGGCGGTCTGGTTGCGCGAACCCGCGATGAACCGTTTGACGTCGACCACCGCGCTGGACAGATTTGTCAGCGCCCCGTCGAGGTCAGACCGGCTGCCGTCGACCACGCTGGTCAGCGACGCCAACCGGTCCTGGAACTGGACGATCTGAGTGTTGCTGTCGCGCAAGGCCGTCACGAAGATCTGCAGGTTCTTGATGGTGTCGACGATGTTGCCGCTGCCGTCGGCAAGCACCTTGCTGACCCCGGACAGCTGCTTGATGGTGTCCCGCAGCTTCTCCCCGTTACCGTCCAGGGCGTTGGCCGCGCTGTCGATGAAGCGCCCGATGGATGTCGGCTGCCCGTCGCTTTTCGGGCCGAGATCGGTGGCCAGACGCATCAACTGTGTCTTGATCTCATCCCACTCGACCGGAACCGCGGTGCGGTCCAACCCGATCACCGCTCCGTCGGCCATTTTCGGGCCTTTGTCGTCGTAGGGCGGGGTGAGCTGGATGTAGCGAGCACCGACCAGGTTCTGCGAGACGATCACCGCCTCGGCATTGGCCGGAATCGGCACGTTCCGGTCGACGGCCAACACGAATTTGGCTTTGGTCCCCTGGGCGTCGATGGAGTCGATCTTGCCGACCTTGACCCCTGCGACCCGCACTTCGTCACCGGGGTAGATCGCGGTGGCGCTGGTGAAGTATGCCGTGATCGTGTTGGGCTTGAAGAACGCCTGGCGGACCAGCAGCGCGATCCCGCCGACGATCAACACGGCCAACACCGCGGAGACGACGACCGTCAGCCGCCTGCGAGACTTCATGGCTGCCCCCATCGCTCATTAGGCTGCGGTATTCCGTTGTACGGGAACGGGATTTCCGCTCGCGGTCCGGCATTGTCGGCCGGCTGCCCCGCATCGGTTCCGCGCCGGAAGCCCAGCGCATAGTCAAAGAAGGGCTGCAGGGTCTGCGCCGGGCTCAAGTTGGCGACGAAGGCGTTGTAATAGAACCCTCCGTTGACCGCTTCGGCCTGCGTCAGCTGGAACTTGGCCAGGCCCTTCATGGCCGCGGTGATGTTGGCATTGTTCTTCTCCAGCATCGCGGTCACCGAGTTGAGTTTCTCCAAAGCCGGTGCCAGATCCTTTTCGTTGTCGGCGACGAGCCCGCTGAGCTGCTTGGACAGCGCCGAGGTGGAGGCCAGCAGGTTCGCTATCGCGTAGCGGCGTTGCGACAGCACGCCGATCAGGTCGTTGGCGTTGAGCAGCAAGGTGTTCACCTGTGCACTGCGCTGCGACAGGATCCCGGTCACGTTGGCCGCACTCTTGAGCAGGTTGCCCAGTGATTCGTTGCGCTCGTTGATCATCCGCGACAGCTTGCTGATGCCGTCGAAGGTCGGGCCCAGCTGCGGGCTGATCCGATCGAGGGTATCGGACAAGGTGTCCAGCGACTGGTTGACCGCCGCGGTATCGGTGTCGGCGGTGTTGCCCGCGAAGTCCTCCAGCGACTGCGACAGCGAGTACGGCGATCCGGTGCGCGACACCGGAATGACGTCGCTCGCCGGCAGCGATCCCTTCCCGTTGGACTCCAACGTCAGAATCCGTTGTCCCAGAAGCGTTCCGGTACGGATATGGGCTTCTGTGTCGGCGCCGAGCCGAACCGAACCCTTGACCATGAACGTCACCAGTGCTTTGCCGTGCTGCAAAGACACATCCGAGACCGTGCCGACCTTGACGCCCGACACCTTGACGTCGTTACCGGCCTGCAGGCCGCCGGCTTCGGTGAACAGCGCCTGATGCCGGATCGACGTGGCAAGCGACACCAACCGCTCGGGCTGTAGCCCGATGGTGATGACGAGCACGATCAGCGCCAGGCCGATGAAGCCGGCTCTGATCAGCGAGGACCCACGATATTTGAGCATTAGGGCTCCGCGCACCTTCCAGTGTGTTGGATGATCCAGGGGAAGTAGGCGGTGCGGCCCTGCAGGTCGCTGACACGTAGCGACAAGCCGCACAGGTACTGGTTGATCCAGCTGCCGTACGACCCGAGCCGCACCACCTTGCGGTAATTCGCAGGCGCCTTCTGAATCGAGATGTCGAGCAGTTCCTTGTCCTGGTCCAGCAGCGGAGCCAGACGACCGAGCTGGTTGACGGTGCCGGCCAGCGGAGCGCGAGCCTGGTTCAGCAGATCGGTCAGCGACGCGGTGCCGTTGTCCAGCGCGGTGATCGACTCACCGATCGGGTCCTTGTCATTGGCAAGCTGGGTCACCAGGTTCTGCAGCTTGTCGACGGCCCCGGAGAACTTGTCACCGTCCTTGCTGATCGTGGTGATCACCGTATTGAGGTTGTCGATCAGCTGCTGGACCGTCTGCCCGTTGTCGGCCAGTGAACTGGTGAACGACTGCGTCTTGGAGAACAGCGAGTCGAGGTTGCCTTCCTGGCCCTGCAGGATCTGGATCAGCGCGTTGGTCAGCGCATTGACATCGTTCGGATTGAGTCCCTGGACAACGGGTTTGAGTCCACCGAGGAGCAAGTCGAGATCCAGCGCAGGCTCGGTGCGGTCCAGCGGTATCCGGCTGCCCGGCGGCTGGATCTTCGCCGACCCCGGGCTGTCGACCAGCTCCAGGTAACGGTCACCGACCAGGTTGAGGTAGCGCACCGTCGCCTTCGTGGCGGAGGTCAACACGATCTTGCGGTCGGCGTCGAAGTCGACGACCACTTTGTTGTCGGGTTGCAGCGCAACATCGGTGACCGTGCCGACGCGAACACCGGCCACCCGCACCGAATCTCCGGACTTCAGGCTGGAGGCGTCGGCGAACAGCGCCGAATATGAGTTGTCCGAACCCGTCCGATACTGGCCGAAAATCGCGAACAGGGCGGCCGTCAGCAAGATCATCACGACGCCGAACACGCCGACCTTGACGATGGTCTTCCACAGCGCGGTCATCCCGGTTGTCCGATCTGTGCGGAGTTACGCGGCGGTCCGTCCAGCGGGCCGAACAGGGCCTGCTTGAGACCATCGGAGTTGAGCAGGATGCCCTGGTTGCCGTACTGAGCCGGGTTCGCTCCGATGTCGGAGACCACGAACGGCGGGCTGGTCTCGAACGGCACCTTCGGCAAGTCGGTACATTGCGGACCGCCGGTCGCGGCGACCTTGGGCAGGTTGGCCGGGTACCGGTAACGCTCACGGCCGAGGAAGAACGACTGCAGCAGAACGGCGCCAGGCAGGGGCAGACCCGGTCCGGTGGCCAGCGGGATCAAGCCGCCGATACCGCAATTCAATGCCGGGCTGTATTTGTTGAGCAGGTCGGTGGTGGGAACCAACAGGTGAACCACGTTGGTCAATGATTGCCGATTCTCGCCCAAGACCTCGGTACCGATGTCGGCAAGGCCGATGGCGCTGACGAGCAGAGCGTCCAGGTTCTGGTTCTGGTCGACGATGGTGTCGCTGATCTTCGCCGAATTCTTGACGGTGTCGAGCAGATCACCGGAGGCGTCACCATAGGCATCGAACACCTGTGGTGCGACAGCCAATTCATGGTTGAGCGTGTCAAGGCTGGGATTGATCTTGGCCAGGGCGGTGTCCAGGTCCACCAAGGTCTGGCCGAACTTGTCACCGCGCCCGTCCAGCGACTTGGAGATCGCCCCGAGCGTCTGGTTGAGCTTGGTCGGCTCGATCTTGGACAGCACCGAAACCAGCTGCTGGAACACGGTGTTGATCTCGACGGTGACGTGCTTGCCGTCGATCACCTGACCGGCCTGGATGGACTTCGCCGACGGATCGGTCGGCGGGTTCAGCTCGACGAACTTCGAGCCGAACACAGTCGAGGATGTGATGTCAGCGCTGACGTTGGCCGGGATGTCGTTGACTCGCGCGGGATTGATCGCGAGATGCAATGCGGCTTTGCCGTCGGGCAGGGAATCGATGGAGGCGACCTTGCCGACCTGCGCACCGTTGAGCTTGACTTTGGCGTCGGGGTACATCACAAGGCCGGCACGGTCCGAGATCACGGTTACCGGAACGGTTTTGGTGAAGCTGTCCTGGAACAGTCCGACAGCCACCGCGATGATCGCGGCGATGACCACCACGGTCGCCAAACCGGCGATCGGGCGCGCGGCACCTGATTTCATCTCCGCTCCTCCCTATCCGGACAGGTTGAAGTTGCCGTTGGAGCCGTAGACGGCCAGCGATATGAGCAGGGTGACCGAGACGACCACGATCAGGGAGGTGCGTACCGCGTTGCCGACCGCGACGCCGACTCCAGACGGTCCGCCGGTGGCGAAGTAGCCGAAGTAGGTGTGGATCAACAGGATCGTGATCGCCATCAGGACCGCTTGCAGGAAACTCCACAACAAGTCGATGGGGTTGAGGAAGGTGTTGAAGTAGTGGTCATACAGGCCACCGGATTGGCCGAACAACACCACCGTGGTGAACTGGGACGCCACAAAGCTCAAGATGACCGCGATCGAGTACAGCGGGGTGATGGCCACCATCCCGGCCACGATCCGGGTACTCACGAGGTATTCGACTGGGGGGATGCCCATCGATTCCAGGGCGTCGATCTCCTCATTGATCCGCATCGCACCGAGTTGAGCCGTGACACCGGCGCCGAAGGTGGCGGCCAACCCGATCCCGGCCACCACCGGCGCCGAGATACGGACGTTGATGAACGCCGCCAGAAACCCGGTCAGTGCTTCGATCCCGATATTGCCCAGCGAGCTATAGCCCTGCACCGCCAACGTCCCACCAGCAGCCAAGGTGAGGAATCCGACGATCACCACGGTGCCGCCGATCATCGCCAACGTGCCCGCCCCCATGCTGATCTCCGCGATCAACCGGATGATCTCTTTCCGGAAATGCAACGCCGCATGCGGCGTGCCCGCGATCGCCCGACCGTAGAAGATCGTGTGATCCCCGATCCGGCCGATCGTGCCCAACGGCCGGCGCACCTGACGGGCGATCCGCGGATACAAAGCCTGTAACGACGCCATCTCTACCGGGCACTCATCCGGATACCGATCGCGGTCACCACCACGTTCACCACGAACAACGCCATAAACGCGTACACCACCGTCTCATTGACCGCATTACCCACCGCCTTGGCGCCACCACCAGTGATCGTCAACCCCCGATAACAGGCCACCAACCCCGCGATCAACCCGAACAACGCGGCCTTGACACACGAGATGATCACCTCCGGCACCCCGGTCAACAACGTGATCCCCGCCGCGAACGCCCCCGGATTCACATCCTGGACGAACACCGAGAACACATAACCACCCAAAATCCCGATGATCACCACCAACGAATTCAACAGAAGCGCAACCAAACCCGACGCCAACATCCGCGGAGTCACCAACCGCTGCACCGGATTGATCCCCAACACCTCCATCGCGTCGATCTCCTCACGGATCGTGCGCGACCCCAAATCCGCACACATCGCCGTCGCCCCGGCACCCGCCACGATCAACACCGTCACCAACGGACCCACCTGAGTCACCGCACCAAACGCCGCCCCAGCCCCCGACAAATCAGCAGCACCCAACTCCCGCAACAAAATATTCAGCGTGAACGACACCAACACCGTGAACGGAATCGCCACCAACAACGTCGGCGCCAACGACACCCGCGCCACAAACCACGCCTGCTCCAAAAACTCCCGCCACTGAAACGGCTTCCGAAAAATGAACCGCACAGCATCCGCCGACATCGCAAACAAGCCACCAATAGCCTGCATCGGACCCGACAGCCCGTTCAACGCAATACCCGGCGACCAACGATCTGATGTGGGATTAGCCATGGGTGTCTTCAGAACCTCCAACGTCATCGTGTTCATCGCCCCAGCGTCATGGCACTAACCGGTCCAAAACTGGAACGTGTTTCAACGACGCCAACGCAGATTAGTGCACTTACCGCCCGCGCGGTAGCGAATCTCGGCAATCGAGATGTGTGACTGGTGGTGTGGCTGTTTCTCGCCAGCTATTCGAGACGACTCGGGTGAAAGTGTCTCGTTCAGGTTCCCGCAAGCCGTCGCCACGGTGGAAGAGTGAACCGCTAAGCGACCGGGGTGGCGCCCGATTCCCGGTCAGCGGGATCCACTTCGCGCACCGGTGATCACGGCCCACAATGTTGGGCGACTTCATCGCAGACCGAACAGGAGTGGACCGCCATGGCGACCTTGCAGCGTTACACCGATCGTCGCGTGTTGGTCACCGGCGGCGGGTCCGGGATCGGGCAGGCCTGTGTGCTGCGCATTCTCGACGAAGGTGGCCGGGTGGTGGCGGCCGACATCAGCGAGTCCGGACTCAAAGACACCGTGGCCAAAGCAGGTGACGCCGGCGCTCGACTGAACACGGTCGTGGTCGACGTCGGCTCCGAGGACTCGGTGAAATCAGCTGTCGGTGAGGCGATCTCCGCGCTCGGCGGCCTTGACACGCTCGTCAATGTGGCTGGCATCCTGCGTTCCGACCACTTCCTGGACACCACGCTCGCCGGCTTCGAACAGGTGCTGCGGGTAAATCTGGTCGGCACCTTCCTGGTCACCCGCGAGGCGCTCCCGGCTCTCAAGGCCGGCACCGCCCCTGCCGTGGTGAACTTCAGCTCGACGTCGGCGACGTTCGCCCACCCCTATATGTCGGCGTACGCCGCGTCCAAAGGTGGCGTGCAGGCGATGACGCACGCGTTGGCTGCCGAGTTCGCCAAGGACGGCATCCGGTTCAACTCGGTCCAGCCGGGCTCGATCTCGTCGGGCATGACCGACGGCACCGGAGAGTCGAAGCAGAGCGTCGGGCCCGGGCTACCCGACGATGTCGACTACAGCCTGTTCGGCCGGGTCGCTCCCCTGGTGCCGTTGCCCAAGGGCGAGATCTTCGCCAAGCCCGATGCGGTAGCCAACGTCGTTGCGATGCTTGGCAGTCCGGATGCCTACTTCGTCTCGGGCACCGAGGTCCGGGTCGACGGCGGCGCCCACATGTGACTCAGGCGTCGATCCCGGATGTGAGGATGGCGGCCAGTTCCCGGTAGGCCGCAGCGTCGTCGAGTCCGGTCGTGGACCGCACGATCCCCTGCTGGATGCGGACCATCATCACCGCGGCCAGGTCCGCCGCAAAGGCCGCATGCACATCTCGAAACTCGTGCGAGGCAACACCTTCGGCGATCAACTCGCTGACCCGGCGGGCGGCGATCGAGGTGTTCTGCTCGTAGACGGCCCGTGCCGGCGCGAACGCGTCCAGGTCGGTCATGAAGCGGTCCGACGCGACCTCGAGCGCGGCGCCGACCGCGGCGAGGTAGGCGGTGATTCGCGATCGTGCGTCGCCGGCCCGGGCGACTTCCTGCTCGACATCGTCGGTGGCCCGCCGGAAGAAGTGGACGGCGACGGCGTGGACCAACTGCTCCTTGCTGCCGGCAAGTGTGTAGAGCGTGCCCTTCGAACAGCGCAGCCGGGCAGCGATGTCATCGAGGGTCAGGTGCGCAAAGCCCTCGGCGAGGAAGAGCGTGAGAAGCGAGTCGAACAGTTCGCCGCGGCGCCGGGTTCCGAAGCTCGGGCGGTTGGCCATCTGCGCAATAGTACTGGTAGATGTAAGCCAGTACTATTTTGAGTATCAATCGAGAGGTCCCGCCCATGCCCGTCGACCGACTGCTCCCCAACCCGGACGCCGCGGATCTCATCGCGTTGACCCGTGACATCTGCTCGCGTGTCCTCAACCCGATCGTCGACGAACACGAGCGGACCGAGACCTACCCTGACGGGGTTTTCGCCCAACTCGGCGCGGCCGGGCTGCTGAGCCTGACGCAGCCGGAGGAATGGGGCGGCAGCGGCCAGCCATATGAGGTCTACCTGCAGGTTCTCGAAGAGATCGCCGCGCGCTGGGCCGCGATCGCGGTGGCGGTGAGCGTGCACAGCCTGTCATGTCATCCGCTGCTGGCGTTCGGCACCGACGAGCAGCGCGCGCGGTGGCTGCGCGGCATGTTGTCCGGCGAGCAGATCGGCGCGTACAGCCTCTCGGAACCCCAGGCCGGGTCGGACGCAGCCGCCGTGCAGTGCAAAGCCACCCCGACCGAGGGTGGGTACGTCATCACCGGCTCGAAGGCGTGGATCACCCACGGCGGGCGGGCCGATTTCTACAGCCTGTTCGCTCGGACCGGCGAGGGTTCGCGCGGCATTTCCTGCTTCCTGGTGCCCGCCGATCAGCCCGGGCTGAGCTTCGGCAAGCCCGAAGAGAAGATGGGCTTGACGGCTGTTCCCACGACGTCGGCGTTCTACGACAACGCGGTCATCGAGTCCGACCGCCGCGTCGGCGCCGAAGGGCAGGGCCTGCAGATCGCGTTCAGTGCACTGGACTCCGGCCGGCTCGGCATCGCCGCCGTCGCCGTCGGCATTGCCCAGGCGGCCCTCGACGACGCGTGCGCCTACGCCAACGAGCGGACCACGTTCGGCCGCAAGATCATCGACCATCAAGGGCTGGGCTTCCTGCTCGCCGACATGGCCGCCGCGGTGGCCAGCGCCCGGGCCACCTACCTGGACGCCGCGCGGCGCCGCGATGCCGGCCTGCCGTACTCGCAACAGGCCAGCGTGGCCAAGCTGGTGGCGACCGACGCCGCGATGAAGGTGACCACCGATGCCGTCCAGGTGCTCGGCGGCGTCGGCTACACCCGCGACTACCGGGCCGAGCGCTATATGCGCGAAGCGAAGATCACCCAGATCTTCGAAGGAACCAACCAAATCCAACGCCTGGTTATCGCACGGGGGCTCACGACGGCCTGAACAGCGTTACGATCCGTCCCAGCGATGACCCTGAGCCACCTGGGCCGCGCCGAAAGTCGTGCCCCAACCCGGGTAGCGACGAGCGAATCCATCGAAGAATTCATATTTCGTTGCGGAATCGGTTGCGAAGAGCACGTAAATCCGCAATCGTTTAGGGGCGGAGTCGACGGGTCATGTCTCGCCGGCCCGCGGGATGAAGGAGGACGGGCCCTGACCGACACCGGCGCCACCGCCACCCAGCAGACCCCCGGACACACCGGACCACGACGCGCCAGCGGCGCACCGGTCATCGAGATCGACCACGTCGTCAAACGTTTCGAGGATTACGTCGCCGTCGCCGACGCCGACTTCTCGATCGGCGCAGGCGAGTTCTTCTCCATGCTCGGCCCGTCGGGCTGCGGAAAGACCACCACCCTGCGAATGATCGCCGGGTTCGAGCAGCCCACCGAGGGTGCGATTCGGCTCGAAGGCGTCGACGTGTCGCGGGTGCCTCCACACAAGCGCAACGTCAACACCGTCTTCCAGCACTACGCACTGTTCCCCCACATGACGGTGTGGGACAACGTCGCCTACGGGCCACGCAGTCAGAAGAAGGACAAGAACACGGTCAAGAAGAGCGTCGATGAGATGCTCGAGGTCGTTCGGCTCGCCGACTTCGCCCAGCGCAAGCCCGCCCAACTCTCCGGCGGCCAGCAACAGCGCGTCGCACTCGCCCGCGCGCTGGTCAACTACCCCAGCGCTCTACTGCTCGACGAACCACTCGGCGCCTTGGACCTCAAACTGCGGCACGTCATGCAGTTCGAACTCAAACGCATTCAGCGCGAGCTCGGCATCACCTTCGTCTACGTGACCCACGACCAAGAAGAAGCGCTCACGATGAGCGACCGGATCGCGGTCATGAACCAGGGCAATGTCGAACAGATCGGCACCCCGACCGACATCTACGACCGACCCGCGACCGTGTTCGTGGCCGGTTTCATCGGTCAGGCCAACCTCTGGCACGGCACGCAGACCGGCCGAACCAACCGCGACTTCGTCGAAGTCGAGGTGCTGGGCACCAAACTCAAGGCCCGACCCGGAGACACCACCATCGAACCCGGCGGGCAGGCCACCCTGATGGTCCGACCCGAGCGGGTTCGCGTCTCGATGGACCAACCGACCGGCGACATCGCCACCGTCGGCGCCAAAGTCGTCGACCTGACCTTCCAGGGGCCGGTGCTGCGACTGTCGATGGCCGTCGCCGACGGCTCCCCCGTCATCGCCCACGTCGGTCCCGAACAGAACCTGCCGATGCTGCGTCCCGGCGACGACGTCTTTGTGGCCTGGGCCCCCGACGCATCGCTGGTCCTGCCCGCCGCCGACATCCCCACCACCGAAGACCTCGAAGACATGCTCGACGACTCCTAAATCGCATCGACGCCGCTACCGCCGCTCATCCTCCGACCTTCCCTCAACGAAAGGCATTACGGCACATGGCCACAGAGAACGACCCCCGGATCTTTGCCTCGAACGCGTCCCGGCGCCGGTTCATCGGTGGCGGCGCCGCCGCTGCAGCCGCACTGGTCCTCGGACCGTCCTTCCTCGCCGCGTGTGGCAAGTCCGACAACAAGAGCAGCTCCAGCGGCCCGGCCACCCCGTCCGATGACGGCTCACCGGCCACCGGAAAGCTCCGCATCTCCAACTGGCCGCTGTACATGGCCGACGGTTTCGTCGCGGCGTTCCAGACCGCGACCGGAATCACGGTCGACTACAAAGAGGACTACAACGACAACGAAGAGTGGTTCGCCAAGAACAAGGAGCCGCTGTCGCGTAAGCAGGATATCGGCGCCGACCTGGTGGTGCCCACCCAGTTCATGGCCGCCCGGCTCAACGGGCTGGGCTGGCTCAACAGCATCAGCGAAAGCCGTTGGACCAACAAGAAGAACATGCGCGAGGACCTGCTCAACGCCAAGGCCGATCCGGGCCGTAAGTTCAGCGCTCCCTACATGTCGGGCATGACGGCGCTGGCCTACAACCGGGCCGCCACCGGTCGCGACATCACCAAGATAGACGACCTGTGGGATCCCGCGTTCAAGGGCAAGATCAGCCTGCTCGCCGACACCCAGGACGGGCTCGGCATGATCATGATGTCGCAGGGCAATTCGGTGGAGAACCCGACCAGCGACGGCGTGAACAAGGCGGTCGCGCTGATCAAGCAGCAGAAGGACGCCGGGCAGATCCGCCGATTCACGGGCAATGACTACGCCGACGACTTGGCCTCCGGCAATGTGGTTATCGCCCAGGCGTATTCGGGCGATGTGGTGCAGCTGCAGAAGGACAACCCGGACCTGAAGTTCGTGGTACCGGAGACCGGTGGCACCACGTTCGTCGACACCATGGTGATCCCCTACACCACGCAGAACCAGAAGGCCGCCGAGGCGTGGATCAACTACGTCTACGACCGGGCCAACTACGCGAAGCTGATCGCGCACACCCAGTACGTGCCGGTGTTGTCCGACATGACCGACGAGCTCAACAAGATCGACCCGAAACTGGCGTCCAACCCGTTGATCAACCCGCCGAAGGCGACCCTCGACAAGCTGAAGACCTGGGCCGCTCTCACCGACCAACAGACCGACGAGTTCAACAAGGCCTACTCCGCAGTCACCGGCGGATAACGCGATGGCAGGAGTAGCCAGTAGCAACCGGCAGCGGAGCAAACTCGCTCCCTACCTGATGATCCTGCCCGCCCTGGCGTACCTCGGGGTCTTCTACGTCATTCCGTTCGTCTCGCTGTTCCGGACGTCGTTGTCGACCATGGGTGGCTCGATCTACCTACCCGAACTCACGTTCGGGTGGGAATTCAGCAACTACGGCGATGCACTTAGCCAGTACCGCGAGCAGATTCTGCGGTCGTTCGGATATGCGCTCACCGCGACGGTGCTGTGCCTGCTGTTGGCCTTCCCGCTGGCGTACGTGATCGCGTTCAAAGCTGGGCGGTACAAGAACCTTTTGCTGGGCCTGGTGATCCTGCCGTTCTTCGTGACGTTCCTGATCCGCACCCTGGCCTGGAAGACGATCCTGGCCGACGACGGCTGGGTGGTCCACACGCTGGGCACAGTGGGCCTGCTGCCGTCCGAGGGCCGGCTGCTCTCCACCGGGTGGGCAGTCATCGGCGGCCTGACCTACAACTGGATCATCTTCATGATCCTGCCGCTGTACGTAAGCCTGGAGAAGATCGACGCCCGGCTGCTGGAAGCCTCCCGGGATCTCTACGGCACCAACCGCCGGATGTTCGGCAAGGTCATCGTGCCGTTGGCGATGCCGGGCATTCTGGCCGGCAGCATGCTGGTGTTCATTCCCGCGGTCGGCGACTTCATCAACGCCGACTACCTGGGCAGCACCCAGACCAGGATGATCGGCAACGTCATCCAGAAGCAGTTCCTGGTGGTGAAGGACTACCCGGTCGCGGCCGCACTCAGCTTCGTGTTGATGGCGCTGATCCTGGTCGGCGTGCTGATCTACACCAGGGCGCTAGGCACGGAGGACCTGGTATGACAGCGAAGCGGGGTCGCGCATGACAACCGAGGCCGGCGCTGCGATCGCCCAGACCATCGACCACGGCGGACTGGCCAAGCCCGGACGCAACATACGCGGCACGTTCAAGCTCGGCGATATCGCGCTGCGCATCATCGCCGGCTTGGTGCTGCTCTATCTGTTCCTGCCGATCCTGGTCATCGTCATCTTCTCGTTCAACAATCCGGCCGGGAAGTTCAACTACACCTGGCAGGGCTTCACGTTCGACAATTGGGCCCACCCGTTCAAGTACCCGGCTCTGACCGATGCGCTGAAGCTGAGCTTGAACGTCGCCGCAGTATCGACGGTGATCGCCGGCGTTCTCGGCACACTGGTCGCGGTCGCCCTTGTGCGCCAACGCTTTCGCGGCAGTAAAGCGGTCGATACATTTCTGGTTCTGCCGCTGACCTCACCCGAGGTCGTCATGGGCGCATCGCTGCTGACCCTGTTCCTCGACCTGGGCTGGGCCACCGGATACGCCACGATCGTGATCGCCCATGTGGCCTTCGAGATCAGCTTCATCGCGATGACGGTGCGTGCCCGGATCCGTGGCTTCGACTGGACACTCGAGGATGCCTCACTGGATTTGGGCGCCGGACCGGGCCGGACGTTCTTCAAGGTGACGCTGCCGTTGATCGTGCCGGGCATCGTTGCGGCCGCGATGCTCTCGTTCGCTCTGTCATTGGACGACTTCATCATCACCTACTTCGTCAGCGGCTCGACGGTGACGTATCCGCTGTATGTGAATGCCGCGGTGAAAGCCGCTGTGCCACCGCAGATCAACGTGCTCGCCACCGCGATCCTGTTGATCAGCCTGCTCCTGTTGGCCGCCGGAACGCTGTACCGGCGCAAACGCAGCACCTGAGTTCGACACGCGAACCAGCCGGTTCGCTCGGGTAATCGCGGTCGGTACGGCATCCTTGGCGGGTGACGGTCGACGCGATACTCGAATCCATCCCACCGCTTGCGGTGTACCTGGTCGTCGGCCTGATCATCGGGCTGGAAAGCCTCGGCATCCCCGTGCCGGGCGAAATCGCCTTGGTGAGTGCGGCGCTGCTGGCCAGCCGGCACACCCTCGACATCAGTCCGGTATGGGTGGGTGCCGCCGCCACGATCGGCGCCATCATCGGTGACTCGATCGGCTACACGATCGGCCGGCGGTTCGGGATGGGGTTGTTCGAGCGGCTCGGTAAGCGCTTTCCGAACCACTTCGGTCCCGGGCACGTTGCGCTGGCCAAGCAGCTGTTCACCCGATGGGGTGTGTGGGCGGTGTTCTTCGGCCGATTCATCGCGCTGTTGCGGATCCTGGCAGGCCCACTGGCGGGCGCCTTGCACATGCAGTACGGCCGCTTCCTCGCCGCCAACGCCTCCGGCGCCGTCTGCTGGGCGGGCGGCACCACCGCTGTGGTCTACTACCTCGGTCTGGCCGCCGAGAAGTGGCTGGCGCGATTCTCCTGGGTTGCGCTGGTCATCGCGATCATCGCAGGCATCGGGTTGACGCTGCTGCTGCGGGAGCGCACCCGCAACCTGATCGCCCAACTCGAGTCCGAGCACGACTGGGAGACCCTGCGCAAGCGCGACTGACGTGAGGCGGCCGCGGGCCAGTTTTTCCAGAGCTTCGCGGGGGTAACCCAAAGTTCGTGGCTGACAATGCAATGCACGGTGCTGCGCGAGCAGCCACTGGAAGTAGGCCCTTCGAACTCGCGGCCAGGAGCGGTTACGCCATCAGTGGCGTATTGCATCTGGTGATCGCCTACATCATCGTGCACCTGGTTTTCGGCTTGGCGGGAAACGCCGATCAGTCGGGTGCGATGGCGACGCTGGCCGCCCAGCCGGGTGGGGCGGTGGCCTTGTGGCTCGCGGCGGGCGGTCTGGTCGCGCTGGCGCTGTGGCGGGTGGCCGAGGCGATCCTCGGCTCCCACCCCACCGAGCCGGGTCGCGAACACGACGGCGCCTCCGACGCGTTCGACCGGATCAAGTCCGCCGCCCTGGCTGTCCTCTATGTCGGCATCGCACTGGCCGCTGCGCGATTCGCCAGCGGCGGCGGCCGGTCGAGTAGGGAGCAGAACACCGGTATGACCGCTCGGCTGCTCCAAACCGGTTGGGGCAAAGGCATTCTGCTCATCGCCGGGGTCGTGATCATCTGCATCGGCGGCTATCACGTCTACAAAGGCCTTTCGACGAAGTTCGAGGAGGACCTCACCGTCACCGGGGGTGGCCCGCTGATCACTCCGCTCGGCATTGCCGGGTACACGGCCAAGGGCGTC
The DNA here is from genome assembly GCF_000559085.1 of Mycolicibacterium aromaticivorans JS19b1 = JCM 16368. Lineage (NCBI taxonomy): Bacteria > Bacillati > Actinomycetota > Actinomycetes > Mycobacteriales > Mycobacteriaceae > Mycobacterium > Mycolicibacterium aromaticivorans. Next base: position 5,457,093 of record NZ_JALN02000001.1, read on the forward strand.
GTGCTGGGCGGGGCCGGAGTGCTGCTGATGATCGCCACCGTGACCGCCGACCCGGCCAAGGGCGCCGGGCTGGACGCCGCGGTCAAGAGTCTGGGCCAGGCCCCGTTCGGCAAGGCGCTGCTCATAGCGGCAGCGGCCGGCTTCGCCGCCTACGGCGCGTATTGCTTCGTCATGTCCCGCTTCGCGCGAATGTAGCTCACGCGCTCGCTACTCGGCGAAATAGCGAAGCCGGGTGATCGACCCACCGGCGGTGCCCAATTCAGCGATCAGCACACCGTCTCGCGGCCCGCGCAGCGACGCCGTCACCGACGAGCCCGCGGCGATGGTCTTCGTCCACGAGGCCCCGGCCAGTTCGTCGACGAACGCGCCGAACTTCATCGGGCTCTCCTCACCGCGGGTGATCAGCGCTCCGGATCCAAGGGCGCGCCAAGCCCGCAACTGATCACCGGCGGTGACCGCGTCGAGGAAGCCGCGCACCGTTCGCTTGCCCCGGAAGCGGGCGCCCCGGAACCCGGAGGCGAACCCCAGCGTCCCGCGCCACCGCTGATTGCGGATCAGAGCGAGGCTCAGATCCACCGCCTGCGGAGCCGCCGCCGCCCCGTTGCGGGCGAACTGGACCACCATCGCAGGCAGTTCCCAGTAGGCGCGCAACCGCTCGATGCGCCACTCATCGGCGACCTCCCGCAGGTCGTACCGCAGCACCGCCGGGATGTGCATCGTCACAGAGGGACCCATCCCGACATCGAGGACGACATCGCGGATCACGGTGGTGTCCGACACGAGGTCGAACTCGTGGCGGAAGACGATCCGGCGCGGCCCGATGAAGGTGTCGTAGAACCGGCCGATCTGCAGCGGGCCGATGTGCGGCCGCGATCCGACGGGGTCCTCGACTCGGCCGTCATCGGTGAACAATCCGACCCAGCCGGCACGGTCATGGTCGGCTGCCATCAGCGGGGAGCGGTCGACCACGTCGATGAGTGCCGATCGGGGCGCGGCCATCACGCGGTGTGGACCAGTTCGATCCCGCGGCCGCGCATCTCGTCCAATGCGTCGGCGGTCGACCCGGGCGCGACACCGGCCGTGAGGTCAACCAGCACACGGGTTTTGAAGCCGGCGCGGGTGGCATCGGCAGCACTTTGGCGCACACAGTAATCAGTGGCGATCCCGGCGATGTCGACTTGGTCGACCCCGCGGGTACGCAGCCAGTCGGCCAGCGAGGTGTGGTCGACGTGTCCTTCGAAGCCGCTGTAGGCCGCGGTGTGCGCGCCCTTGTGGAACACCGCCTCGATCGGGGTGGTGTCCAGTTCGGGATGGAAATCAGCCCCGGATGTCCCGGCCACGCAGTGCGCAGGCCACGAATCCGTGAAGTCGGGGTGTTCGGCGAAATGCGCACCGGGATCCACGTGATAGTCCTTCGTGGCCACCACGTGGTCGTAGCCGTGGTCACCCGCGAGCAACGCGCTGATCCCGCGCACCACGTCGCCGGCCCCGGCGACGGCCAACGAACCGCCCTCGCAGAAATCGTTCTGCACGTCGACGATGATCAACGCCCGCATCTGCCCACCGTATCGGCAGATCCGAGGCTGTCCAGCCGCAGTACAGTTCGTAGCGATATGACACCGTTCGACTTCTTCCAGGCCGAGGAGCTGCCGGTGCCGGCGATCACCGCGGCGCAGGCTCATGACATCGCCACGACGCACTTCGGGATCGACGGCGAGATGACCGCGCTGGGCAGCCAGCAGGACGCCAACTTCCTGCTGAGCCGTCCCGGCGGTGAGCCGGTCGGGGTCCTCAAGATCGCCAACCCGGCGTTCTCCCGCATCGAGATCGAAGCCCAGGACGCGGCGGCGGAGTACCTCACTCGGGCCGGCTGCGACGTGCGTGCCGCGACGAACCTCGCGTTTGCCGGCGTCGACCCGATCGCCGAGGTGCGCGACGGCAATGGGGCGGTGCTGTACGCCCGGATCATCGCGCACCTGGCCGGCGGCACCTTGAGCGGCGACGGGTACCTCACGCCGGTGCGCGCGGCGGCGCTCGGCGCCCTGACCGGCCGGACGGTCCGCGCCCTTGCCGACTTCGACCATGCCGGCGTCGACCGCGTGTTGCAGTGGGACCTTCGCCACGCCCTGCGCACTGTCGAGGTGCTCGCCGGGCACATGCCCGATCCCGGACGTCGGGAGGTCCTTGAAACCGCGGCGGCCGCCTCGTGGCAGGTGGTCGCCGAGCTCGCCGACGATCTGCCGATCCAGGTGATCCACGGCGACCTCACCGACGACAACGTGGTGTGCGGCCCACCGGAGGGCGGCCGGCTGCCCGACGGCGTCATCGACCTGGGCGACCTCACCCGGTCGTGGACCGTGGGCGAACTGGCCATCGCGGTCTCCTCGCTGCTACGCCACGAGGGCGGCGAACCCGTCGCGACCCTGCCTGCCGTGGCCGCCTTCCACGCGGTGCGTCCGCTGAGCCCCGCCGAAGTCGAAGCACTGTGGCCGCTGGTGGTGCTGCGGGCGGCGGTTCTGGTGGTCAGCGGTATCCACCAGGCCTCGATCGACGTCGACAACGCCTACGCCACGGGCGCCCTGGACTACGAGTGGAGGATCTTCGAGCGCGCCATCGAGGTACCCACCGATGTCATGACCGCCACCATCCGCGCGGCACTCGGAGCGGCCCAGCCCCTCGAGCCGCCACCCGTGGCCACCCCCCTGATCGGCGGCCTTGCGCCGAAGACCGTGGTGCGACTGGACCTGTCGTCCGAGGCCGACGCATTGGATGCCGGCCGATGGCTGAGCGCGGACTGCGAAGACGATCTGGCTGCCGAGGCGCTGGCCGGCGGCGCCGCTGCGGTTGTGACGATGTTCGGCCAGCCCCGCATGACGCGGTCGGCGCCGCTGAGTCCGGAGTCGTCGGCCACCGTCGGCACCGGCCTGGACGTGTGGCTGGCCGTGCCGTCACCGATCACCGCGCCCTGGGACTGCGTGGTCGACACAACCGCCGACGACAGTCTCACCTTCACCGGCACCGCGGGAACGGTGCAGGTGCGCGGGCGCCTGCGCGTCGGCGATCAGGTCCGCTCCGGCGGCTGCGTCACCGCGGGCGCAGTGCTCGGCAAGGTCGAGGGTCGAGCCTGGATCCAGTGGCGCAGCGGTCCCGACATCGAGGTCCCCGACTTCGTTCGCCCCGAATACGGCGCGGGGTGGCTGAGCCTGGTGGAGAACCCGAACGCGCTGCTCGGGCTGCCCGCCGTCGCGGCCGCGGCCGACGACAGCGAGGCATTGTGGCGCCGCCGGGCGGATTCGTTCGCCACGGTCCAGGAGCACTACTACCTCAATCCGCCCCGCATCGAACGCGGCTGGCGCGAGCACATGGTGTCCACCGAGGCCCGCAGTTACCTCGACATGGTCAACAACGTCGCGCTCCTCGGCCACGGTCATCCGGTGCTCGCCGACGCCGTCGCGCGCCAGTGGCGGCGACTCAACACCAATTCGCGATTCAACTACGCCGCGGTGGTGGCGCTCTCGGAGCGGTTGGCCGCCACCCTGCCGGATCCGTTGGACACGGTATTCCTGGTGAACTCCGGCTCGGAGGCCGGCGACCTGGCGCTGCGGCTGGCGATGGCCACGACCGGGCGCCATGACGTGGTCTCGATGGCCGAGGCCTACCACGGCTGGACGTATGCCACCGACGCCGTGTCGACGTCGGTGGCCGACAACCCGAATGCTCTGGCCACCAGGCCGAACTGGGTCCATACCGTGCCCTCCCCCAACGCCTACCGCGGCGAGTACCGCGGGCCGGACGCCGGACGCTACGCACCCGAGGCGGTCGACATCATCGAACGCCTTGCCGCACAGGGCAATCCGCCGGCCGCGTTCATCTGCGAGCCGTTCTACGGAAACGCAGGCGGCATGGCGCTGCCCGACGGCTACCTCACGGCGGTTTACGCCGCGGTCCGAGCCGCGGGTGGGCTGGCCATCGCCGACGAGGTGCAGGTCGGCTACGGCCGCACCGGCCGCTGGTTCTGGAGCTTCCAGCAGCAGGACGTGGTGCCCGACATCGTCACGGTGGCCAAGGCGATGGGCAACGGTCAGCCGCTCGGCGCGGTCATCACGACGCGTGAGATCGCCGAGCGGTACCGCACCCAGGGCTACTTCTTCTCCTCCGCAGGCGGCAGCCCGGTGTCCTGTGTGGTCGGCCTGACGGTGCTCGACCTGCTGGAGAAAGAGGGTCTGCAGCACAACGCCCTGGTCGTCGGGGACCATCTCAAAACACGCATCGAGGAGCTGGCGAGCCGCCACGATCTGATCGGAACCGTGCACGGCAGCGGGCTCTACATGGGTGTCGAGCTGGTCCGCGACCGCGCGACGCTGGAACCCGCCGTCTCCGAGACCGCGGCGATCTGCGAACGGCTGCTCGGACTCGGTGTGATCGTGCAGCCGACGGGTGACCGGCAGAACGTGCTGAAGGTCAAACCGCCGATGTGCATCACCCGGGAGTCGGCGGACTTCTTCGTCGACATGCTCGACCGGGTGCTGAACACCGGGTGGTGAATCAGCCCGTCGAGGTTCGCGTCGCCAGCCAGTCACGCTGAGCACGCACGAACGGCGCGTCGACCACCGCGCCGTGTCCGGGCACGTATAGCCCGTCGTCGCCGCCGAGTTCGAGGAGCCGGTCCAGCGCGCGCGGCCAGGCCGGCAGGTCGGAGCCGGCGTCGATCGCCGGGTCGGCGGACTCTTCGACCAGGTCGCCGCAGAAGACGACCGCGCACTCACCTGCCACCACCGGCGGAACGACGGCCACCAGATCGTGGTCGGTATGGCCTGGTCCCGGCAGTTCGAGGTGCACGCTGCGGCCGCCGAGGTCCAGGTCAGCGGCCGTCACGGTGTGGTCGGGTGCCCGGAGGGCGGCGATCGCGTGGTCCAGCAGGTCCGGTTCGGTCCCATATCGCAGGGCGTGGGCACGAACCTCGCCGATTCCGGTGGTCAGCGCGCGGGTGACGGCGGCGGGCGAATACAGGACGGCAGTACCGAAACCCGCCGAGCCCAGGATGTGGTCGAAGTGGTGGTGGGTCAGCACCACGTCGGTGACCGGAGCACCGGTGATGTCGACGACGTCGTCGGCGATCTGAGCTGCTTCGGAAAGCGTTGTACCGCAATCGATCAGCAAATTCCGGCGTTCGCCTCGAACCAATCCGACCGTGACGTCGAGAAAGGCCAGCCGGCAGCGGTATACACCATCGGTCAGCGTTTCCCAGAGGAGGTGCATCACAGGAAAGGTAGACCCTGGCCTACGGTGGTGGTGGGCACTTACGTTGCACTGTGTAGCTAAGCGAATTATAGTCCAGACACATGTCCAGACAGTTCGCTGACCGTGTCCGGTTACTTACACGATGACATATGCGAGCTCGGCGGGTAGTTCAGCCGTATCAGTCACGGACGTTGCAGGAGCGTGAACATGCGGATTGCGTTGCTGTCCTACCGCAGCAAAACCCACTGTGGCGGGCAGGGCGTCTACGTCCGGCACTTGAGCCGCGGACTGGTTGAACTCGGTCATGACGTCGAGGTGTTCTCCGGTCAGCCCTATCCCGAGATCCTCGACCCGCGGGTTCGGCTGACCAAGGTACCCAGCCTGGACCTCTACCGGGAACCCGACCCGTTCCGGGTGCCACACCCCAGCGAGATCCGTGACCGCTTCGACGCTCTCGAACTGGCCACGATGTGGACATCCGGCTTTCCCGAACCTCGCACCTTCAGCCTCCGCGCCGCCCGGCTGCTGGCCGCCCGCCTCGGCGAGTTCGACGTGGTGCACGACAACCAGTGCCTGGGCACCGGCCTGCTCCGCATCGCCGACATGGGTCTGCCCGTCGTGGCCACCGTGCACCACCCGATCACCCGGGACCGCGTTCTCGACCTCGCCGCGGCCAAATGGTGGCGAAAGCCGTTGGTGCACAGGTGGTATGGCTTCGCGCAGATGCAGAAGAAGGTCGCCCGCCGTATTCCCGACCTGCTCACCGTGTCATCGTCTTCGGCCACCGATATCGCCGACGATTTCGGCGTGAGCCCGCAGCAGTTGCGCGTGGTGCCGCTCGGGGTGGACACCGAACTGTTCAAGCCCTCGGAATTGCCGCGGGTGCCGGGCCGCATCATTGCGATCTCCAGCGCGGATCGTCCATTGAAGGGCATCGGGCACCTGCTGAACGCAGTGGCCAAGCTGCGCACCGAGCACGACCTCGAGTTGCAACTGGTGGCCAAACTGGAGCCAAACGGGCCGACCGAGAAGCTGATCGCCGAATTGGGTATCAGCGATATCGTGCACACCTCCAGCGGCTTGTCCGACGAGGAGCTCGCGGGCCTGTTCGCCTCGGCTGAAATCGCCTGCATCCCCTCGCTTTACGAAGGTTTCTCCCTGCCCGCGGTGGAGGCAATGGCCAGCGGTACCCCCATTGTGGCGAGTCGGGCCGGCGCGCTGCCGGAGGTCCTGGGCCCCGACGGTGAGTGCGCCGACCTGGTGACGCCGGGCGATGTCAAAGAGCTGACCGCCGCACTCGGCAGACTGCTGGAATCCCCCGCCCGCCGTCAGTGGCTGGGCACCGCGGGCCGGCGCCGCGCGCTCGACGTGTTCAGCTGGGAGTCCGTGGCCGCGCAGACCGTTCGGGTCTACGAACAGGCGATCGCCCGGACCGGGCGCGTGACCAACTCTGTCGAGGCGGTGGACGAATCATGCTGACCGTCGACTATGACCGGCTCGCTGTCGGAATGGGAACCAAGGTCATCGACGTCGGTGCGGGCGCCGGACGGCACAGCTACGAGGCCTACCGGCGCGGCGCCGATGTGATCGCCTTCGATATGGACGCCGAAGGACTTGCCGAAGTCGACACCTTGCTGCAGGCCATGGGCGAGGCCGGCGAGGCACCCGCATCGGCCAAGGCTCAGGTCGTGGTCGGCGATGCGCTGGCGTTGCCCTACCCGGATGGCGAATTCGACGTTGTGATCGCCTCGGAGATCCTGGAGCACATCCCCTCCGACGACACCGCAATCGCCGAGCTGATTCGCGTTCTCAAGCCCGGCGGCAAGCTTGCGGTGACGGTGCCGCGGTGGCTGCCCGAGAAGATCTGCTGGCTGCTGTCCGACGAATACCACGCCAACGAGGGCGGCCACATCCGGATTTATAAGGCCGACGAACTGCGCGACAAGCTGGTTCGCGGTGGCCTGGAGTTCACCCACTCCCATCACGCGCACGCCCTGCACTCACCGTTCTGGTGGCTCAAATGCGCGGTCGGAGTGGAGAAACCGAACCACCCCGCCGTCAAGGCATATCACCAGCTGCTGGTGTGGGACATGATGTCGCGGCCGGCGGTGACCAGACTGGCAGAATCCGCGCTCAATCCGCTGGTCGGCAAGAGTGTGGCCCTCTACTTCGAGAAGCCGTTCACGAATGTCGCGCCCCAGTGATCTCGAGGGTGTCCCCGGCGTAGCCGACATCCTCACGCCGCAGCAATGTCGTCAGACGGCGGAATCGATTGCCGCCGTTCAGGAATCCTCGGGTGAGATCCCATGGTCGGAGATCGGGCACACCGACGTGTGGGATCACGTCGAATGTGCGATGGCACTGACCGCGGCAGGCCTCCTCGAGCCGGCCCGGGCCGCCTACGAATGGTGCCGCCGCGAGCAGCGTGCCGACGGCTCCTGGCCCATCCAGTATCGGCGCGGCGTGATCGAAGATGCCAACAGCGACAGCAACTTCTGCGCCTACATCGCCGCAGGCGTCTGGCACCACTATCTGGTGACCGGCGACGTCCGGTTCGCCGAGTACATGTGGCCGACGGTCCGGGCGGGAATCGACTTCGTCCTCGGTTTGCAGGCAGGGACCGGTGAAATCTATTGGGCGCAGGGGCCGTCCGGCGTTCTCGAGGAGGCGTTGCTGACCGGCTGCGCCAGCGTGTACCACAGCATCCGCTGCGCGCTGGCACTCGCGGATCGGCTGGACGATCCGCAGCCCGAATGGGAGGTGGCGCTGGGACGGTTGGGCCACGCCATCGCCGAACATCCGGACGCCTTCACCGAGAAGCCGCACCACTCGATGGACTGGTACTACCCGATACTGGGTGGTGCACTGCGCGGCCAGCAGGCCAGCGCCCGAATCGCCCAGCGCTGGGACGATTTCGTGGTCGACGGGCTTGGCATCCGCTGCGTCGACGACCGGCCGTGGGTCACCGGGGCCGAGACCTGCGAGTTGGTGATGGCGTTGGACGCCATGGGCGACCGGTCGCGCGCGCTGACGCAGTTCATGTCCATGCAGCACCTGCGCGAGAAGGACGGCTCCTACTGGACCGGACTGGTTTTCGCCGACGGGAAACGCTGGCCGGTGGAACGGACCACCTGGACCGCCGCGGCGGTCATCCTGGCCGCCGACGCGTTGTCGTCGACCACCGGCGGGAGCGCCATCTTCCGCGCCGCCGACCTGCCGCGCGGCCTGGAGGGCGAGTACGACTGTGAATGCGTCAGGCGCTGACCACGTCTCCCGCGGCTCCCGAGGTGCGCTCGAGGACCCGCAGCGAACCGGTGCAGCCGACTTCGGTGAACTGGCCGGATTCGATTGCGCGGCAGTAGATGTTGTAGGGCGGGCGGCCACCGTCACGCGGGTCGGGGAAGACGTCGTGGATGATCAGCGTGCCGCCGGGGGCCACCCACTTGGCCCAGCCGTCGAAGTCCTGTTGGGCGGCGGTCTCACTGTGCCCGCCGTCGATGAACAGCAGATCCAGGGGCGTGCGCCAGCCGCGCGCGACGACCGGAGACTTGCCGACCACCGCGACGATCGTGTCGTCGAGGTCGGCTGCGTCCAGCGTCCGCCGGAACGTGGGCAAGGTGTCGAACCGTCCGCTGACCGGGTCGACCATCGTGGTGTCATGGAATTCCCAGCCGGCCTGGTGCTCTTCGGAGCCGTGATGGTGGTCGACGGTGTAGAGCACACTGCCGGTCGCCGCGGCAGCCGCGCCCAGCATGACCGTGGATTTACCGCAGTAGGTGCCGATCTCGACTGCGATCCCGGCGTCGAGGTAGCGCAGCGCCGCGTCGTACAGCGCGCGTCCTTCGTCGGCCGGCATGAAGCCCACGACGTTCTCCGCCAATTCGAAAAGTCGGGAAGTTTGCGCTGCAGAGGCAGTATCGGTGCGGCTCATGATCCGAACCTAGCCCTTACGCATGGTCCATGGCCAGCGCGCACCTTGTCGGTGCAGGTCAGTTGTAGTAGCGTCCGGACATGTGTCTGATCCGGTAGCTCGGGAATCAACGCGACGCCGGTTGACCGCAAAGCAGGCCGCTACGGTGGACCGCTTGGGCCGCGCTGCGGTCGAGGTGCTGAGCCGAGAAGGTTTCTCCGGGCTGACGATCCGGATGGTCGCTGCCGAGGCCGGGGTCGGCGCGGCCACCGCCTACACGTACTTCTCGTCGAAAGAGCATCTTGTCGCCGAGGTGTTCTGGCGCCGCCTGGCGTCGACACCGGCACCGCCGGACGAGTCCCCGGACCCGGTCGACCGCGTGGTCGGCGTGCTTCGGCATATCGCACTGCTGGTTGCCGACGAGCCGGAATTGGCGGGCGCGGTCACCACCGCTCTGCTCGGCAAGGATCCCGATGTCGAGCATCTGCGGTTCCGGATCGGCCGTGAGATACACCAGCGGCTCAGCACAGCACTTGGGGCACAGTGTGATTCGGATGCCGATGTGATCGAGTCGCTCGAGCAGCTCTACGCAGGAGCGCTGGTGCGAGCCGGCATGGGGTACGCGTCCTACACCGAGATCGCCAGCCGCCTCGAGGCATCCGCTCGCTTGCTTCTGACTTGAGGTTTCGACCGGCGATCGCCCGGGCATGACGAGCAGACGGATGTCGACCATCCTGAAGCCGACCAACGGTGGGACGCCTCGGCCCGGTCCGAGACCGAGGCCGCAAGTCCGGCGTTCAACCTCGCCGGCATCGTGACCGCCGTGGTGATGCTGGCGGCCTGGGTGGTGTTCCCGCTGTGGATGCGCCGCCTCGACACCTGAGCCTCCGGGTTTGACCGGCGAGCCGGTTGGGAACACCCGCGCCATGTTGATTCGCAGAGTTGCCCGGCCAATGTTGGCAGCGGTGTTCATCGGCCAAGGATTCGAAGCGCTGAAAAGCCCGAAGCCGGCCGCCGAAGCGGCCCGCCCGGCACTCGAAGGTTTGCAGAAGTTGCCCGAACCGGTCAGCGCGAATGTGCCCAGCGATCCGGAGACGCTCGCGAAGATCACCGCCGCCGTTCAGATCGGCGGTGGACTGCTGCTCGCGTCGGGTCGCCTGCCCCGGGTGGCCTCAGCGGCGTTGGCGGCCACCGTGATTCCGGCCAACCTCGGTGCGCACATGTTCTGGGATGAGCCCGACCAACAGCTCAAGGCCGAGAAGCGCCGCGCGTTCCTGACCGATATGAGTCTGCTCGGCGGTTTGATCATCGCCTCGGCCGACACCGCCGGGAAGCCGTCGCTGGGCTGGCGAGGCCGCCGCGCGGCCCGCAAGGTCAGCGAGGCCGTCTCGGGCAGCTTGCCCGGCTCGAGCCACAGCCTGCTGGACAGCGATCTGCTGGATCGGGTCGGCCCCAAAGTCGGCCATGGCCTTCAGGTCGGCGCCGAGCGTGGGCGTGAACTGGCGCTGACCGCCGGTGAGCGCGCTACTCCGCTGTTGGAGACGGCTCGTAAGCGCAGCGCCGAGTTCGCTGAGATCGCCCGTGAGCGCGGTGCCGAGCTGGCCGAGATCGCCAGTGAGCGCACCGCCGAGCTGGCCGACGTCGCCCGCAAGCGCGGCGCGGATTTCGCTGATGTCGCCGGCGAGCGCGGGGCGGAGCTGGCCGATGTCGCCCGCAAGCGCGGCGCCGAGTTGGTCGAGGTCGCGAGGGATCAGAGTGGTGAACTCGTCGACACCACGCGCGCACGGGCACGCAAAGCCAACAAGAAAGCCAAGAAGGAAGCCAAGAAACTGGCCAAGCGCTGAGGCTCGTCGATCGCACCGGGGGCGGAGCCCCTGCTGTGTCCGGCCCGGAGGGTAGATTGAGCCGGACTCATTTCAGCGGGAGGAGCGAGCAATGACCACCGGTGACAACGATCCGAACGCGTACGGTCCGCCTGGGGGATATCCCCCGCCCCCGCCGACGGGTCAGCCGGGGAGTTATCCCCCGCCGCCCTCGGGATATCCCCCGCCGCCGCCCGGCCAGCCCGGTGGGTACGCCCCGCCCCCGCAGAGTGCTTACGGCCAGCCGAGTTACGGCGGCGGCTTTCCGCCGCCGATGCCTGCCGGTGGCCAGCCGGGCGGGCTGGGCATTCGGTTCGCCGCCCGTCTGATCGACGGCATCATCGTCGCCATCGTGTCTTTCGTGCTTGCGATGCTGCTCAATGCCACCAGCAACATCCTTGTGACAGGGCTGTTTTCGGGTGTGCTGACGTTTGCGTACTTCGTGGCCTTCGAGGTGACTCAGGGCTGGACTCCGGCCAAGAAGATCCTGGGCTTGAGCGTCCACGGCCCCGGAGGCGCACCCAAGCCGAATGTCCAGCAGTCGGCGATTCGCAATTCGTTCACGTTGCTGTCGGTGATCCCGTACATCGGCGGGCTGTTGGCCGTCATCGCCTACATTGTGATCGCGGTGACGATCAACGGAAGCCCGACCAAGCAAGGCAAGCACGACGAACTCGCCGGCGGAACCCAGGTCGTCAAAGGCTGACCGCCGCGGTCAGACCACCAGACCGAGCAGCAGCACGACGATCAGGCCGGTCACCGACAGCACTGTCTCCATCAGTGACCAGGTCTTGATCGTCTGACCCACGGTGATCCGGAAATACTGGTTGACCAACCAGAATCCGGCGTCGTTCACGTGGGAGAAGAACAGCGAACCGGCCCCGACGGCCAGCACGACCAGCGACACCTCGCTGCTGCCCAGACCTTGCACCAACTGGAGCATCAGCGCCGAGGCGGTGATGGTGGCGACCGTCGCGGAGCCGGTCGCCAGCCGGATCAACACTGCCAGCACCCACGCCAGCAGGATCACCGATACGTTGGCGCTCTTGGCCCAGTCGGCCAAGAGCGTGCCGATACCGCTGTCGACGAGGACCTGTTTGAAACCGCCACCGGCGGCGACGATCAGGATGATCCCGGCGACCGGAGGCAGACCCGATTCGACGCATTTCATCACCTCGGAACGGCTCATGCCCGCGCCGCCGCCAAGGGTGAAAATGCCGACGATCACCGCAATCAACAGCGCGACCAGCGGGGTACCCAGAACGTCGAAAGCGACTCGGAACCATTGGTTCTCGTCGTCGATGAAGATGTCGACAAGCGCCTTCCCGAGCATCAACACGACGGGGAGTAACACGCTGAACAACGTCACCCCGAATGACGGCCTGCGGCTGCCGCGGTTCTCGTCGGGAACGACCTCGGCCTCCGGGCCGGCACTGCGTAACGCGGCCGCACCCGAACCGAACGTGTCGGGCGCCTCCACCACGACCCAGCGCCCGGCCAGTTTGCCGAACAGCGGGCCCGCCACGATGATCGTCGGGATCGCCACTGCCACACCGAGCGCCAGCGTCAGACCGAGGTCCGCGTGCAACAGGCTGATCGCGGTCAACGGCCCCGGGTGCGGCGGCACGAAGCCGTGCATCGCCGAAAGGCCGGCCAGTGCCGGAATTCCGACGGTGATCAGGGACAGCTGGGAGCGCCGCGAGACCAGGTAGATGACCGGCATCAGCAGGACCAGGCCTATCTCGAAGAACATCGGTAGGCCGATGATCGCGCCGACCAACGCCATCGCCCACGGCAGCGCGCGCGGTGACGCACGCCCGACGATGGTGTCGACGATTTCATCCGCGCCACCGGAGTCGGCCAGAAGTTTGGCGAACATCGCGCCAAGGGCGATCAGGATGCCGACACCCGCGGCCGTGGAACCGAAGCCGTCACTGAAGGACTTCAGTACCTTTTCCAGGTTCTCCCCGGCGACGATGCCCACGGTCAACGCACCGAAGATCAAGGACAGGAACGGGTGCAGGTGCAGCACCGTGATCAGGACGACGATCACCGCGATACCGGCGAGGAAGGCCAGTATGAGCTGCCAGCCGGGCGCGACCGGTGTCGCCAGCTTGGGCGCTTCGGCCAGGAGGGTGGCATGGGTGTTCATCGGCGTCACTTTCCTTCGGCGCGGGAGACGTAGCTGTCGACGATCGAGTCGATGCTCTGATCGACGTCGATGCTGATGCCGTCTTCATCGGCATCGAGGGGTTCGAGCGTGTCGAATTGCGAAGCCAGCAGGCTTGCCGGCATGAAATGGCCTGGCCTGCTTGCCTGTCGGCGAGCGATGACCTCCTCGGTACCGCTCAAGTGCAGAAACTTCAGGTTGGCGCAGTGCCTGCGGAGCTGATCGCGGTAGGCCCGCTTGAGGGCCGAGCAACTCATCACACCGCCACCGGGGTGTTCGGCCAGCCACCCCCCGATCGCCTCGAGCCACGGGTAGCGGTCCTCGTCATCGAGCGCCTGGCCTGCGGTCATCTTGGCGATGTTCGCCGGTGGGTGGAAGTCGTCGGCGTCGGCGAAAGGCACGCGCAGCCGTTGCGCCAACGCCGCGCCGACGGTCGATTTCCCCGAACCGGACACTCCCATGACGACGATGGGTGAGGTCATGCCTGCGTCTACCCTGCTGTTCGGCATGTCACACAGCATTCATTAATGGTCATATCTTTGCAATACCAAATCGTGATGAATCTGTTTTTATCTGGCCCTGGCCCTTCTATGACAGCATGTATGTGTGACTCCCGAGCCAATCGTCAGCGAGCTGCACAGCAGTGTGCTGACCGCGCTCGGTGAAGCCATCGTCTCCGGCCGGTACCAGCCGGGTCATGTGCTGACCCTCGACGGCGTCAGCGCCGACCACGGGGTCTCCCGGTCGGTAGCACGCGAGGCCATCCGGGTGCTGGAGTCCATGCGGATGGTCGCCCCGCGCCGCCGGGTCGGCATCACCATCCAGCCATCGAGCGCATGGAACGTGTTCGACCCCAGGGTCATTCGCTGGCGATTGGATGTCGGCGACCGTGCCGCGCAGCTGATGTCACTGTCGGAGTTGCGTCGCGGATTCGAGCCCGCAGCTGCGGCATTGGCGGCGCGGCGCGCCGACCCTCATCAGTGCCGGATCATGGCCGCCGCCGTATCCGACATGGTGGTACATGGCCGCTCCGGCGACCTGAAATCATATCTGCTGGCCGACAAGGTCTTTCACCGCACGTTGTTGGAAGCAAGCGGCAACGAGATGTTCCGGGCGCTCAACGATGTGGTCGCGGAGGTACTCGGCGGACGAAGTCATCACGGCATGATGCCCGATCGTCCCAATCCCGCCGCGATCGAACTCCATGATGAGGTGGCGCGCGCGATACGGATGCGCGACGAGGCTGCCGCCGAGCGCGCCATGCGGGCCATCATCGACGAAGCCGCCGAAGCGCTGGCCGGTGATCTTTCGGCGCCGTCCGGGAATTAAGTTGCGGGACTACGCTGCCGGCTGAACATGGAAGTACATCATCAGTCCCTCTACCTTGGTCACGGTCACCGTGTGCCGCGTCGTTTCGCCCGCCGCCGTCACATCGCAGTGCGCCTCCGCGCCCGGTCTGCCGTCCAGACCGCCGTCGCAGTCGGCTGAGTCGACGGCCGCCCCGGCGGATTGGGAGACGGTCTTGGCCACCAGCTTGTCCAGCTGTTCCTTCGATGCGGCGGGGACCATGTTGTAGCTGATCTTCTCACCGTCGATCTTCGTCGCGGTTACCACGAGGTCGAAGCTGTCGGCTCCGTTCAGCAGCACCTCGCAGCGGGTGTTCTTGCCGACCTCGCCACTCAGATTCTCGGCACAGGTCAAGGTTTGGGGCTTCTGGCCCGCCTTCTGCAGCCGCTGGGTGATGTCTTTCTCGAGGTCTGTTTTCGACACGGCAAGACCTCCGGTGTCGACGTCGAGGGAACATCCGCTCAGCGCGGCCGCGGCGAAACCCGCCGCGGTGAGCCCGGCGCCGAGTCGCGCGAGGCCCGTCGTGGCACGCATCGTCACCTCCCAGCCGGCCGGCGGCGCGGACGGCCGCACGCTGCAAGCAAGATACCAAGTGGTTCACTGTTTCAATGAGCAGAACCCCGGCACTGGCGCGCCGCTTCTTCGACCGTTACGAACCCGTGCACGGCATCACCTACTTCGCTCCAGGTGTGCGAAGTGCCTTCGACGCCATGGGATTCGTCGGATTCTGGCGCGGCTACTTCGCCGGCCGTTCGGCACCGCTGGGTCAGGTGCCGGTTGAGCTGGTGACGGCGACTTTCTACAACTTCTCCACCGAAAGGGTGGCCAAGGCGATACCGGCGATATGGGACGTTGCCGCACCCGAGGAGATGGTCCGGGTCCGGCAGGACACCGCGGTTGCGGCGCTGCAGGGCTACGGGCTCAGTGACGACACCCCGGGAGTCGCGGAGGCCGCCGAATTGGCGGGCCTTGCGGCGAAGACGGCGCCGCTGGACGGCCGGCCACTGTTCGCGGCGAACCGGGCACTGCCCTGGCCGGACACCCCACTGGCAGCGCTGTGGCATGCCGCGACGCTGCTACGTGAGCACCGCGGCGACGGCCACATCGCCGTGCTGGTCAGCGAGGGGATCACCGGCCGCGAATCCAACGTCTTCCACGTCGGCGCCGGGGCAGTGCCCGCCGACTTCATCAAACGCAGCCGTGACTACTCCGACGACGAGTGGGACTCGTGCGTTCGTTCGCTGCAGGAGCGCGGATTGCTCACTGCCGCAGGCGCTCTCACCGAAGACGGCCGAGCTGTGAAGGAGCACATCGAAGTGCGCACCGACAGCCTTTCGCTGCCCGCGCTGGCTGCTCTCGACGACGACTCGGTGGAGCGCTTGTTCCGGGCACTGACGCCGATCACGCGGAAGGTCGTTGCCGGAGGTGACCTACCTGCCGTGACGCCGATGGCGCTGCGCCGCGACGAACTCGACGACGACAGCCCACACCTCTAGCCTGTCCCCGGTCAGAGGTTACGGTTCCACTCCACCCAGCCTGCCCCGGTCCGCCCGTCGGCCGTTTCGACGGTGACCCAGGCCCGCGGGAAGAAGCTGACCTGACCCTCCGGTGCGACCAGTCGGACCGGCGCGTGACCGCGGATATCGACCGTTGTCTGGACCGGACCGGGCAGATAGTCGATGGTCGTCGTCAGTGGTAACCCGTTGTCGGAGAACGTCGCTTCGGCACGCACAACCGTCGTCTCGGTGACCTGTTCGCCGGCGCGCTGCAGGTAGCCGACGCTGATCGGGTCCATGCCGGGGATGCGCAGGTCGACACCGTGGAGGTGGGTGCCGTCGTCGAGGTGCAGGGCGCTCCAGACCCAGTCGATGCTCCACCAGTCACGAACACCGTGAGAATGATCGCGCTGTCCCGGGACCGCCTCGAACTGGTGCGCCCGCCCGTCGATGGTGACGGTTCCGGTTACGGTGCAGGGGATTTCGTAGCGGGTGGTGATTCGATACGCGTACGGAGTCCCGACCGTCGTCCAGGTGAGGTCCATGACCAACTCGACGGGCCTGCCGGGCTCGTCGCGCAGCAGTGCCGACGGATCGTCGTATTCCAGTGCGGTACCGCGGACCTCGACGCGGTAGGTCTGCAGCGGGATGATGGCACCGTGGCGTAGTTCGGCGCCGTCCGCCTTGGCCACGAGCGGGTCGGCGGGCATCGGCGCCTCGAAGTTCACCAGCGCAACCGTCGGCATGTCGGGGCCGCATACCAGCGCGTTGATCCATGCGACGTTCTGGTTGGGTACCAGGCCGAGCCGCACCCAACCGCCGATGCCCTGAGCCGGATCGGCGAAATCCCAGTACCAGCTCTCGTTCCACAGTGGCTCGGCGCCCGGCTGATGGGCGCCTTCGTCGGCCGGATCGGGCGTCAGAGCGGCAGCCGTGGACGGCGGCGGCAGAATGTCGAGCGCGCCGGTGTCGAGGACGTGGCTGGTGTGCCGGTCCAGCATCGTCAGGAACATCTCGTCGCCGCGGTCGGTGCGCTCGACAAGCATCGAGGAGACCACCGCCATCATCACCCCCGCGAAGCTCTGGCGTCGGACGCCCTCGCGTACGTCGTCGAGAGTGACACCCGAATCGGGGCCCAGCCCTTGGTGATACGCGCGCAGCAGCTCGTCGTAGTGGGCGCGCCGATCGTCGATGGTGACGGCACATCCGATGAAGTACGCCACGTCTGTCATGGCCGGTCCCCAGGTGACGGTCTGCCAGTCCACGACGGTGAGGTCACGCCGGGATCCGGGACGGCCGAACAGCATGTTGTCGAGCCGGTAGTCGCCGTGCACCAGGCCCTTGATCCGCTCCGGGAGGGACTCGTCGGCCAGGTAGGCGTCGAAACTGCCCGCCAGCCGCTCGCACACCTGCCGTTGCTCGGCGGTGATCGCATCGCCGTAGCGGTCGGCGAAACCCGCCCAGAGCTGACCGATCAGCGCCTGGTCCAGCGGCGCGGCCCGAGTCAGCCATTCGGCGTCGGCCAGGCTCTCGTTACCGATCACCGGCGCGTGCAGCCGTCCCAGCTCCGTCAGCGCCAGCACGGCGTCTTCCATTGTGGCGCCGCGGATTTCATTACCGACTTCGGCCGGGGCCGCGTCGTCGAGAAGCAGCGTGAAGATCCCCGTCTCGGGGTCATACGAACTGTGGAAGCACTCGGCCACCGGACCACCGAGGCGCGGCGCGATGTCGGCATAGAACCTGACCTCACGCTCGTAGAGCCCCAGCGCCATCCCGGTCTGCCTGCTCGTCGGATCGGTCGCGGCAACTTTCAGCACAACCGAGGCGGGTCCCTCGACGCCGTCGGCATACGTCAGCCCGACCCGGTAGCACTCACTCATCTGGCCGGTACCGATGCGGTCGACGGTGAACCCGGTGATGGGGAATCCGACGGTGGCGGTCAGCCACTCGGCGGTCAGGTCACTCGGTCGCTCGATGACGATGTCGTTGGTCTGCACGCGACCAACCTAGGACACATCCCTGGCAGCCCGAAAGGTTTTCCCGCCAATTCTTGACGGGTGTCAAATCAGTCCTGGTCAGGCTAGCGGCCGGCCAGGGAGAACCCCGCCCATGCCTCGCGCCGGTGCGAATGAGGGTCGTAGTCGACGCGGGTGTGCCGGTCGAACACCAGCACCGGCCGTTCCGCTTCGGTGTAGCGCGGCCAGCCGTCGCCCGGCACGCCGGTGCGGCTGAAGTGCCGCCATCTGTTCTGCAGATCTCGGCTGACCTTGAGCGCCGAGCGCCGGTCCATGGCCGCGGTCAGCGCGGCACCGAACCGGGTCCGGTAGATGTCGAACACCGCCAGCAGCTCGGTGGCGTGGGTGGCTCCCAGGCCCGACCAGTGCAGGGTCCGCGGTGCGTAGTCATAGCGGTACACATACGTCGGCGCGTGCTGGCCGTGTGCCTCGGCGATCTGCCAGGCAGCGGTTCCGAACGCGAAATCACCTCCGAGCTGGACGCAGGCCGCCGGCCGTGGATAGCCCGGATAGGCCGCGGTGATACGTTGGCGCGCTTCGGGTTCCGCGCCCGCCAGCAAGCGCTCGATGGCCGGCTCGGTGGTCGGAAGCAGCTTCATGAACCGGGTGAACAGCTTGCCTTCGTCGGCGTTGGTACCGACGATCAGCGGCACCTTGTGGATCGCCCCGCGCCGCATGGCCGCGATCGGATCGTCGGGCAGGACATCGTCGCCGTAGGTGGGTCCGAGCGAGAAAGCGCCGTCCATGTCGGTCATGCCCTCGACCAGCAGCGTGTCCAGCGCGGCGACCAGGTCCCGGGGGCGGGCCCGCATCACGGTTTCGGCGCCGTCTTCTGCGCCGGCCCCGAGCAGCCGGGCGAATTTGCCGGCGATCGTCGCGGCGGTCTCCGGACCGCTCACCAAACCCGACGCCGGGCTCTCCGAAATAGCCTGCGCGAAAAGGCCTTCGGCGTCCGGAACGGCCAGCAGCGTGGCGACGGCGTGCGCGCCGGCACTCTCGCCGAAGATCGTCACGTTGCCGGGGTCACCACCGAACGCCCCGATGTTGTCGCGCACCCAACGCAGCGCCACCACCAGGTCGCGCAGGAAGAGATTGCTGTCGATCGGGGTGTCCGGGGTGGACAGCGACGAGAGGTCCACGCAGCCCAGCGCGCCGAGGCGATAGTTCACCGAGACGTACACACAGCCACGACGGGCCAAGGCGGCGCCGTCGTAGAGCGGGGTGGCCGAGCTGCCCATCAGGTAGCCGCCGCCATGGATGAAGAACATCACCGGCAACGGTTCATGGTCCGGCTCACTGCCTGTCCACTGCGGGGTGACGACGTTGAGCGTCAGGCAGTCCTCGCCCATCGGCTGGTACTTGCCCACGGCCAGCATCGTGTAGCGGCGCTGCTGAGGAGCGCAGTTGGCGAAACTGTGGCAGTAGCGGACGCCCCGCCACGGCTGCGCGGGCTGCGGGGCGCGGAATCGCAGCGCACCCACCGGCGGGCGGGCGTAGGGAATCGAACGCCACCTGTTGACCCCGTTGCGGACGAACCCCTCGACGATGCCGCTGCGCGTGGTGGCGCGGACGGTGTGTTCGTGCATCACTCGACGGTATCGAACATTGCGCTCCCCGACGCGCCTGACAACCCGATCTGTTGCGGCCCGCTAGCCTGTCGGGATGCGGATCGCCGTGCTGTTCACCGCGTCGCTGCTGGTCGCGGGATGTTCCGGCGCGACAGGCGGTCAGGCGCGCCAAACTCAGCTGACACCGATCACCCCGTCGCGCACGGCCACGTCATCGGCTGTGCCGTCGTCGTCCGCCTCGTCGACGGCCACATCGTCGGTCGCCGCACCCGCGGCCGGTGCGCCGATCGCCGACGCGATCCGCTGGATCGAAGCGGCTCCCCCGATCGACGCCGCGCAGTACCACATCGCCCTTCGCGGCGGTGTGACAGCCGCGCTCGGGGACGACGTCGCGTTCACGACGCCGGGCGGTACCACCTGCATGACGGATGCCAAACACGGCTCCCCGGGGCTGGCCTGCCTGGTGGAGCTGACCAGCCCTCCGCCGCGGCCACCGGACGTGTACGGCCAGTGGAAGGGCGGCTGGGTCGACTTCGACGGATTGACGGTTCAAGTCGGTTCGGCGCACGGCGATCCGGGCCGCTTCGCTGCGGGGCAGGGCCGCGAATTGCCTTATGACTCTTCACTGTCGTTCGGCAATTACCGGTGCCGCACCGACGCCAGCGCCTTGGTATGCGTGAATTACGCCCAGCAGTCGGCGGTTCGGCTTGCCGCCGACGGCGTCGACGCGTTCGCATGCGCCCGGCAGGTCACCCCGCCTGCGGGCATCGGTGTGCAGTACGTCTGTTAGTGCGGGTGCGCCGGATAGGCGTGGATCATCGCGGTCGCCAGCTTGGGTACGGCGTGGGTCAGGTCGTGTTCCGCCGCGTGGGCAACCTGGTGTGCTTGCGCCAGAGTGAGATCGGGATCGACGTCCAGCTCGGCATCGGCGTGCAGCCGGTGGCCGATCCACCGCATCCGCACACTGCGCACCGCACGCACGCCCGGCCGGGCGGCGAGTGCGGCCTGTGCCATCTCGACGAGTTCGGGGTCAACGCCATCCATCAAGCGGCGGAACACATCCCGGACCGCGGTGCGTAGCACCGCGAGGATGGCCACCGTGATCACCAGCCCGATGATCGGGTCCGCCAGCGGAAAGCCGAGGGCCACACCGGCGGCACCGATCACCACGGCCAGCGAGGTGAATCCGTCTGTGCGGGCGTGCAATCCGTCGGCCACCAAAGCTGCGGAACCGATCCGGCGACCGACGCGGATCCGGTAGAGCGCGACCCATTCGTTGCCGATGAAGCCGAGCAGCCCGGCGAGCGCGACCCAGCCGAGGTGTTCGATCGGGCGCGGGTGGATCAGACGTCCGACGGCCTCGTACCCGGCGACGATCGCGGACAGTGCGATCATCGCGACGACGAACATCCCGGCGAGATCCTCGACGCGGCCGAAGCCGTACGTGTAGCGCCGCGTTGCGGCCTTGGTGCTCAACGCGAACGCGATCCACAGCGGTACCGCGGTCAAGGCGTCGGAGAAGTTGTGGACGGTGTCGGCCGCCAGCGCGATCGACCCGGACGCCATCACGACGGCGATCTGAGCCAGCGCGGTGACACCCAGCACGACAAGGCTGATCTTGACCGCACGGATGCCGGCCGCGCTGGACTCGAGCGCGCTGTCCAGGCTGTCGGCCGAGTCGTGTGAGTGCGGGGCGAATATCTCGGTGATCGCCGCGCGCAGACCACCGTGGTCATGGACGTGGCCGTGCACGCCGGAATGATCTGCTGGAACGTGTTTTTCGCTGCAGGTCATTGGCTGATCCCCATCCGTTGGTCGCGCGCGAGTGGCACGACGGCGGAATCGCGGTTGTGGTGCGACGGCACCCCCGGCCCCGCGTGCTCGGCGTTGTACACCGCGTCGGTGACGAGTTGGCGCACGTGGTCGTTCTCTAGGCGGTAGAACACCTGAGTACCTTCTCGTCGGGTGCGCACCAGGCGCGCCATGCGCAGTTTGGCCAGGTGCTGCGAGACCGAGGGGGCCGGCTTGCGCACGCGCTCGGCGAGATCGTTGACGCTGAGCTCGCCGTCGATCAACGACCACAGGAGCTGGACGCGGGTGGCCTCGGCCAGCATGCGGAAGACCTCGACGACCAATAGAACGTGGTCATCGGCAAGCTGACTATCTGCATTCATACGCAGATAGTAACGGAAGCCGCACGCTCGGCGTCAGACCGCCCGGCTATGCGGCCAGAATTCCCTTGGCGCGCAAGATCGGAAGCACGCCCTCGGCGAACCAGTACGCCTCTTCGAGGTGCGGGTAGCCCGACAGGATGAACTCGTCGAACCCGACCGTGTGGTACTCCCAGATCAGGTTGGCCACCTCCTGGTGGCTACCGACCAGAGCGGTGCCGGCGCCGCCGCGGACCAGCCCCACGCCGGCCCACAGGTTCGGGTAGATCTCCAGCTTGTCCGTGCGCCCACCGTGCAGCGCGGTCATCCGGCGTTGTCCCTCGGACTCCGAGCCGGCGTGCAACGCGGTGGCCTGCTCGATCTGGTCCGGCGTCAGCTCGTTCACCAGCTCTTCGGCGACAGCCCAGGCCGCGGCCGAGGTGTCGCGGGTGATCGTGTGCAGCCGGATCCCGAAGCGCAGGCTGCGACCGCGCGCCGCGGCCAACTCACGCACTGTGTCGACCTTCGCCTTCGCAGCCGGCGGCGGCTCGCCCCAGGTGAGATACACATCGACATGCTCGGCGGCGATGGGCAGCGCGGCCGCCGACGAACCACCGAAGTAGAGCTCCGGCAACGGGTTCGGCGGCGCGGACACCCGACCGTCGCGGATCTTGTAGAAATCGCCGTCGAAGTCGTACGACTCCTGACCCCAGACCGACTTGACGATCTGCAGGAATTCGCCCGTGCGGGCATAGCGCTCGTCATGGTCGAGCCAATCGCCGAACCGCTGCTGCTCCAGGTCGTCCCCGCCGCTGACGACGTTGAGCAGCAGGCGGCCATCGGAGAACCGCTGAAGAGTCGCCGCCTGCTGCGCGGCCAGTGTGGGCGGCACCAGTCCGGGCCTGAACGCCACGAGAAATTTCAGCCGCTCGGTTTCGGCCAGCAGAGCCGAAGCCGTCAACCACGCGTCCTCGCACCAGGTTCCGGTCGGCGTGAGCACCCCCTCGAATCCGAGCCGGTCGGCGGCCCTGGCCACCTCCGCCAGATACCGCCGGGTGGGTGGACGGTAGCCCTCCGGAATCGTGTGGTGTGACGACGCGTGCGATGCCCCGACGATCGAGCGGCTGTCACCGTTGGTGGGCAGGAACCAGAAAAACTTCGCAGGCAACGAGGGACTCCTTCGGAATCAAAGCTTTCGCGCCCACCGACCTTAGGAACGGCCTACCGCGGCGATAAGGGTTAGATTCGCGGTGACCAAAAGATCCGACGTGTCAACGCCAGCCGTCGGCAGCCTTGGCGGCCCGAACCAGCGCATCGCACAAGTCCCGCAACTCGGCTGCGGCCGCACCCTCGTCTACCGCCGTCGCGACGTCTTCGGCCGCGCACCGCACCTGGAACACCCGATCGGACAATTCGGCGGCCTCGTCGGCCGAGAGCACCACCGCATCTTCCGGAATGGCGCTGCCCTTGACCAACGCGCGCTGCTCGTACGCGCGCTGACGGCAGGACTGGCGGCAGTACTGCCTACGCCGGCCCATCCCGACGTCGGCCACCTCACGTCCACACCACCGACACGGCTGGGAGCGGGAACGACGCGTCACGTCATGTGACTGTAGACGGCATCGCGAAGTGATCCCGGTATCATGGGGGGTCGAGTCGGGAACCGCACGCAGTGGTCTTGCGTTGACTACCTGGACTTCAAAGGGCCCCGGCCCTAATTGGCACTGTGAGGAGAGTTGACGATGGCTGATCGTGTCTTGAGAGGCAGTCGCCTCGGAGCCGTGAGCTACGAGACGGACCGCAACCACGACCTGGCGCCGCGTCAGATTGCGCGGTACCGCACCGAGAACGGCGAGGAATTCGAGGTTCCGTTCGCCGACGACGCCGAGATCCCCGGCACCTGGCCCTGCAAGAACGGCCTCGAGGGCACTCTCATCGATGGTGACCTGCCCGAGCCCAAGAAGGTCAAGCCGCCGCGTACCCACTGGGACATGCTGCTGGAGCGCCGCTCTATCGAGGAGCTCGAGGAGCTGCTCAAGGAGCGTCTGGACCTGATCAAGTCCAAGCGCCGCGGCAGCTGATCGCTCGCCTACCCATCCGGCGAGACCGCCCTACCTGACGACGCCGCGGGCTCGGTCCAGTCGCCCGCCGAGGCCCCACTGGGCGACCTTGACCATCGCTTCGCGGATGTTCGAGCCGCTCATCTTCGACACCCCGAGTTCGCGTTCGCGGAACGTGATGGGCACCTCGGTGACGGTGAAACCGCTGTTGATCGTGCGCCAGGTCAGGTCGATCTGGAAGCAGTAGCCCTTGGAATCGACCGCGGACAGGTCGATCTTCTCCAGCACTTCACGCCGGTAGGCACGGTAGCCGGCGGTGATGTCGTGGATGCCCACGCCGAGCAGCACACGGGAGTAGGTGTTGGCGGTCTTGGACAGCACCAGCCGCCGGTAGGGCCAGTTGCGCACTGTGCCGCCCTGCACGTAGCGCGACCCGATCGCCAGGTCGGCGCCGTTGTCGATGGCGTCGAGCAGCCGGTAGAGCTGTTCGGGCGCGTGGCTGCCGTCGGCGTCCATCTCGACCAGCACGGTGTACTGGCGGCTCAGCCCCCAGGCGAACCCCGCGAGGTACGCCGCGCCGAGGCCGTCCTTGGCATTGCGATGCATTACGTGAACCCGGTCGGTGTCGGCCAGCGCGAGTTCGTCGGCGAGCTCGCCCGTCCCGTCGGGGCTGCCGTCGTCGACGATCAGCACGTGCACCTCAGGACAGGCCTTGTGCACCCGGCCCACGATCAGCGGCAGGTTCTCCAGCTCGTTGAACGTCGGAATGATCACCAGGGTGCGCTGGCTGGGCCGCACGGCGCCCGTGTTTCCCCGGTCGGTCATGACTCTCCTTTGTCGTGCTGCCCGGCCAGGGCGGCGGTTGAATCGCCCTGCTCCGGCGTGTTCTCGCCGTCGTCTTCGCCCCCGGACATGCTGCCTGCGTCCCGTTCCCGCCGCCTACGGCGGAACGGACGCATGAACCAACCATTGTGCAGCATGGCCCCGATCACGACCGAAATGGCAGCTCCGACCAGCACCCATTGCACCAGCGGGCCCCATCGCGTCGCGAGGGTTTCGCTGGTCTTGAGCCGCATCGTCAGGTCCAGATACCCCGGGGTGAAGAACTGGGTGCGGGCGATTTCCGCGCCGTCCGGGGCGATCACCGCACTGATGCCGACGGTCCCGGCGACCACGACGTAGCGGTCGTGTTCGACGGCCCTGGCGCGGGCGAACGCCAGCAGCTGTTCGCTCATGTTCTGGTCGAACGTGGCGTTATTGGTCGGAACGGCCAGTAACTGGGCGCCGTTGCGCACCGATTCGCGCAGCGCACGGTCGAAGATGACCTCCCAGCAGGTGGCGACGCCGACCGGGACACCCGCGGCGTGCACAACGCCCGAACCGCTGCCGGGCACGAAGTAGCCGGCCCGGTCGGCGAACGACGAGAGGTGCCGGAAGAAGCCCCGCCACGGCAAGTACTCACCGAACGGCTGGATGATCTGCTTGTCGTGGCGCTCCCCCGGCCCGGTGACCGGATCCCAGACGACGACGGTGTTCGAGGCGTACGGGTTTTGCGGTGTCCAGTCCGGGCGCGCGACGACGGCACCGACCAGGATCGGCGCGCCGATCGCCTGAGCGGCAACGCTGATCTGCTGGGCTGCGTCGGCGTTGGTCATCGGATCGATGTCCGAGGAGTTCTCCGGCCAGATCACGAACTGCGGCTGGGGCGCCCGGCCGGCTCGCACATCGTCGGCCAGCTGCACGGTCTGGCGGACGTGGTTGTCCAGGACCGCGCGGCGCTGGCTGTTGAAATCCAGCCCCAGCCGCGGGACGTTGCCCTGGACAGCGGCCACCGTGACCGTCGGCTCGTTGCCTGCGCCCCCGGCGGCGCGGCGCACCTGCGGGGCGGCCACCGCGGTGGTGAGCAATACCGCGGTGATGCACAGCCCGGGCATCAGCACCCCGGGCAGCGACACGTGCCCGGCCGTTTTGGCCGCGCTGCTGTGCTGCCACCAGCGGGCGACCTCGAGGACCAGCGCCGCCAACGAGGTGCCCATCAGTGCGATCCCGAACGACAACAGCGACACTCCGCCGAGCTGCACCAGCGCCAGGAACGGTCCGTTCGTTTGCCCGAAACCGACTACGCCCCAGGGGAACCCGCCGAACGGCACGGTCGATTTGAGCCACTCCTGGGCGGTCCACAACACGGCGAGCCACAGCGGCCAGCCGGGGACTCGGCGCACCACCACGGCCAGCAGCCCGAAGATCGCCGGGAAAAGCGCTTCCATGGCGGACAGCGCCAGCCACGGCACCGGCCCGACCAGCCCACTGATCCACGGGATAAGCGGAACGTAAAACGCCAGCCCGAACAGGAAGCCGTAGCCGAGGCCACCGGCGGGCGTCGTCCTGGGGTGGGTCAGCACCCAGCTCAGCAGCGCGAAGCTCACCACCGCCGACCACCACCAGCCGATCGGCGGGAAGCTGATGCACAACAGCAGCCCAGCGGTCACCGCGACGAGGAGCCGGAACATCCGTGGCGGCAGCGCGGTGCGGATCCCATGAACCAGTCGGCTAGCCATGAAGCACGACACCCCGGTGCACGGTTTGACGGCAGCGCGGCAGCGGATCCCCGGGTGCCAACCGCGGCAACGCGGGCACCCGCGAGCGCGGATCGG
This sequence comes from Mycolicibacterium aromaticivorans JS19b1 = JCM 16368, assembly GCF_000559085.1. Lineage (NCBI taxonomy): Bacteria > Bacillati > Actinomycetota > Actinomycetes > Mycobacteriales > Mycobacteriaceae > Mycobacterium > Mycolicibacterium aromaticivorans. The sequence continues at coordinate 5,483,566 of NZ_JALN02000001.1, forward strand.
TGGACCAGCGCTGCACGCCGTCGGCCGGAGCGGCCACGTCCAGGCCGCCGGCGCCGAGCCCCCACACCGCGTACGACGCGGGTGCACCCGGGACCAGGGTTCCGCTGACCCCGTCACGCACCCCGCCGGCCCGCCAGGCGCCGCGCGTGGCGGCGGCGAACGCCGCGCGCACCGAAATCGAGCTGCCGTCGGTCTGGTGATTGCTGGCCGCGCGCACCGTCGACCAGGGATCGATGCTGGTCACCGGGGCATCTGAGCCGAACGCCAAGGGCACGCCTGCCGATGCTAGTAGCGAGAGTGGGTTCAGCGCGGTTGCTCTGCCGATACCGAGGCGGCGGGCGTACATCCCGTCGGCACCACCCCACAGAGCGTCGAAATTAGGCTGCATGCTGGCGGTCACCCCGCTCTGGCCCAGGGCGGCCGCCTGCTCGGCGTTCACCATCTCCAGGTGCTCGAGCCGGTGCCCACAGCGGGCGACGGCGGGCGCTCCGAACCGGTCGACGAGCCGGGCCAGCGCGTCGACCACGGCGGTCACGGCCGCGTCGCCGATGACGTGGAATCCCGCGGTCACGCCGGCCTCGGTGCAGGCGAACAGATGGTCGGCGATGACCTCGGGTTCGAGGTAGCAGTTGCCGGTGCTGTCCGGGACGTCGGCGTACGGTCGGCACAGCCAGGCGGTGTGCGAACCCAGTGCACCGTCGACGAAGAGGTCGCCGGCCAGGCCCTGCGCTCCGGTCGTGTCGATGAGGGCAGTCGCCTGCGCGACGCTGGACACCGCCTCACCCCAGTAGCCCACCACCTCGACACCGTGTTCGGTCGCGCGCAGCTCCTGCCAGTCGTCGGATCCCCCGATCTGGGGTCCGGCGCACTCGTGGACGGCGACGATGCCCGCGGCAGCCACCGCGTCGAGCGCAGCACGCCGGGCGTCGGCACGCTGACGGACGGTCAGCAGGCGGCGGGCCTCGAAACGGACCAGATGGTGAGCGTCCGCCGACAGCGGCCGCTGTGGGTCATATCCGGCGACGGCGGGCAGGCCGGGCACCAGCTCACGCAACCCCGTCGAGGCCACGGCCGAGTGCACGTCGATGCGGGCCAGGTAGGCGGGGAGTGCGCCGACGACGGCGTCCAGTTCCGCGGTGCTCGGTGCCTGGTCACGGGCCCAGCCGGTGTCGTCCCAACCGTGTGCCCAGACCGGCTGGCCAGGATGGGCGGCGACGTGCTCGGCGACCAGGGAAAGGCAGTGCTGTTTGGACGTCGCACCGGTCAGGTCCAGCCCCGTCATCAGCAGACCTGTCGCGGTGATATGGATGTGGCTGTCGACGAAGGCGGGTGAGACGAAGGCGCCCTCGAGGTCGATCATCTGCGCATCCCCGAACTGGGATCGGCCGACCTCGTCGCTGCCCAGCCAGGCGACGACGCCGTCGCGCACAGCCATGGCGGTGGCATCCGGGTGCGTCGGGCTGTGGATGCGCCCGCCCAGCAGCAGTGTGGTCACGGTCAGTCAGTCTCCCCCGCAGCTACGGGACAGACGCAATGGGTCAGTAGCGGCGGACGATGTTGGCGTCGTGGACCGGTGCGTAAACCTGTTCCTCGACGATCTCCCCGTCGATGTAATCCCCGCGACCGGAGTAGCCAGGCGCCGTCAGATTGATGACGCTGACCCGACGGGTGATGCCGCGGGTGAGCAGCATGCCCGCCAACGGGCGCACCACGCGACGAGTCGGGGGCAGCAGCATCAGCGCGCCGACCGCGGTGGAGACGATGCCGGGGACGAACATCAGGACGGTGCCGAGTGCGACGAGCATGCTGTCGGCCACCGCGCCCTGCGGGTCGGTGCGGGTGGAGAGTTTGAGGATCTGCTTTTTGACCTGCGAGCCGGCCAGCGCGACACCGATCACTGAGCTCGCCAGCAGGATCAGAAGCGTCCAGCCGATGCCCACCGACCAGGTCAGGGCGGCCAGCACCGCGAGCTCGACCACGGCGTAGAGGAAGAACGTCCGCATCACCATGTACTGGCAACGACTCGGGTACCGGGCAGGTTCCGGTTGCTGCTGATAGCAGCCTGAGAGTTCGGTTACGCGGTGATCTCGAGCGCGACGTGCACCTTGTCGATGCCGCCGCGAACCATGCTGTGCAGATAGAACCACCAGGAATGCTGCCAGTAGCGGCGCAGCACCTTGCTGTAGACAGCGTGGGTCTCCGAATCCGGCAGCACCCGCGCCGTCGCCTCGACCGCTGGGCCCTTCGGCTTGCCGAGCGAATGGCTGGCCGCAATGGTGACCCGGGGGGTGTTGCGGATCCGCTTCACCTTCCAGGACACCCGGTCGGTGATGACCAGCATACGGTCACCGTCCGGCACGCCCCAGATGGCCGTCGGCTTGGGTTTGCCGTCCTTGGTGAACGTGGTGAGCAGCAGATATTTCGATTGGGCGACGTCGTGGAAGGTGGGCGCCATGGGTCAGGCGGCCCGCAGTTCCAGGCCGACGTTGCGCGTGCTGCCGCCGCGCAGCTTGGAGAAGAAATTGAACACTTTGCCGAGCAGCCCATACCGCTTGCCGATCGCGTCGTACACCCGCTCGATCTGCCGGGAGTCGTCGAGGATGCTGGCGACCGCCTCCACGGCTTCGCCCTTGACGTTGCCACTGCGGTCACAGACGGCCAGGGTCACCCGCGGGGTGTTCCGAATCCGCTTGACCTTCCAGGAGTCCTTGCCGGTGATCACCAGAGCACGGTCTCCGTCCGGAGCGATCCAGATCGGTGTCGGCTTGGGCCTGCCGTCCTTCGTGAAGGTGGTCAGCGAGACGTACTGGGACTTGATCACTTCGCCGAAGCTGGGAGCCATCCGACCAATGTATCTGGTGCCGGAACGAACCTAGCGTGCCTCGAGGTCGCCTTCGGTCTCCAAGAGCACCTGGCGCAGCCCGTCCAGCGTCGCCGGATCCGGGTTCTCCCACATGGCGCGCCCGACCGCCTCGAGTAGCCGTTCCGACATCCCGTGCAACGCCCAGGGATTGGACTCGTTCATGAACTTGCGGTTCTCCGGATCCAGCACGTAGGACTCCGTGAGCTGCTCGTACATCCAGTCAGCCATCACGCCCGCGGTCGCGTCGTACCCGAACAGGTAGTCGACGGTGGCGGCCATCTCGAACGCACCCTTATATCCGTGCCTGCGCATCGCGGCCATCCAGCGCGGGTTTACCACCCGCGCCCGGAACACCCGGGTGGTCTCCTCCGACAGGGTGCGGGTGCGCACTGCGTCGGGTCGGGTGTTGTCGCCGATGTAGGCGGCCGGGGCCGTACCGGTCAACGCCCGTACCGTCGCCACCATGCCGCCGTGGTACTGGAAGTAGTCGTCGGAGTCGGCGATATCGTGTTCGCGCGAGTCGGTGTTCTTGGCGGCCACCACGATTCGCCGGTATTGGGCGGACATGTCCTCAGCTGCAGGCCTGCCGTCGAGTTCACGGCCGTAGGCGAACCCGCCCCACGCGGTGTACACATCCGCCAGGTCCGCGTCGTCACGCCAGTTGCGGCTGTCGATGAGTTGCAGCAGACCGGCCCCGTAGGTTCCTGGTTTGGACCCGAAAATTCTTGTGGTGGAGCGTCTTTCATCACCGTGCTCGGCGAGGTCGACCTGGGCGTGGGCACGGACGAAGTTCTGCTCGGCCGGCTCGTCGAGGCCGGCCACCAGCCGCACCGCGTCGTCGAGCATCGTCACGACATGCGGGAAGGCATCGCGGAAGAAGCCGGAGATCCGGACGGTCACGTCGATCCGTGGCCGGCCCAGCTCGGACAGCGAGATGGCTTCCAGGTCGACGACACGCCGGGATGCGTCGTCCCACACCGGCCGGACGCCCAGTAGCGCAAGCACTTCGGCGATGTCGTCGCCCGAGGTGCGCATGGCCGAGGTACCCCATACCGACAAACCGACCGACGCGGGCCAGTCACCGTGGTCGGCGCGGTAGCGTTCGAGCAACGAATCGGCCATGGCGACACCGGTTTCCCACGCCAGCCGCGACGGGACGGCCTTGGGGTCGACGGAGTAGAAGTTTCGTCCGGTGGGCAGCACGTTGACCAGGCCGCGCAACGGCGAGCCCGACGGGCCTGCCGGGATGAAGCGGCCGTCCAGTGCGCGCAGCACCTGAGTGATCTCGCTGGCCGTACCGGCCAGCCGCGGCACGACCTCGGTGGCCGCGAACCGCAGGATTGCCGCAACGCCGTCATCGTCGGTCAGCTCCACGACCCTATCGGCGTCCCAGCCGGTGGCCTGCAGACCGGCCAACAGGGCGCGGGCCTGGTTCTCGGCCTCGTCGACCTGGGCGCGGTCAGCGCTGCCGTCCTCGGCCAGCCCGAGCGCCTGACGCAAGCCCGGAAGGTGCTGCTCACCGCCGAACAGCTGCCGGGCGCGCAGGATGGCCAGCACCAGGTCGAGTTGAGCCTCATCGGCGGGCGCGGCGCCGAGGATGTGCAGCCCGTCGCGGATCTGGACGTCCTTGATCTCGCAGAGCCAGCCGTCGACGTGCAGCAGCATGTCGTCGAACGAATCGTCTTCGGGCCGTTCGGCCAGGCCCAGATCGTGATCCATCTTGGCCGCGCGCATCAGTGTCCAGATCTGCTGGCGGATGGCGGGCAGCTTGCCCGGGTCGAGTGCGGCGATGTTGGCGTGCTCGTCGAGCAGTTGTTCCAGGCGGGCGATGTCGCCGTAGCTTTCCGCGCGCGCCATCGGCGGGATCAAGTGGTCGACCAGGGTGGCGTGGGCGCGGCGCTTGGCCTGGGTGCCCTCCCCCGGGTCGTTGACCAGAAACGGGTAGATCAGCGGCAGGTCGCCGAGCGCCGCGTCCGGCCCGCAGGACGCCGACATGCCGACCGTCTTGCCGGGCAGCCATTCCAGGTTGCCGTGCTTGCCCAGATGCACGGCGGCGTGCGCGCCGAAACCGTGCCGCACCCACAGGTAGGTGGCCAGGTAGTGGTGGCTGGGCGGCAGGTCGGGATCGTGGTAGATCGCGACAGGGTTCTCACCGAATCCCCGCGGCGGCTGCACCAGGATCAGAATGTTGCCGGATTGGATTGCAGCAACGACGATTTCGCCGCCCGGGTCGCGGCTTCGGTCGACGAACAGCTCGCCGGGCGGCGGGCCCCAGTGGGCGACCATCGCGTCGGTGAGCGCAGCGGGCAATGCGGCGAACCATTTCCGGTATTGCGCGGCCGGAATGCGAATCGGATTGCCCGCCAGCTGACCGTCGGTCAGCCAGTCCGGGTCCTGGCCGCCACGTTCGATCAGTGCGTGCATCAGCGCGTCGCCGTCGGATGCCTCGACGCCGGGGATGTCGCCGATCTGGTATCCCGCGTCGCGCAGCGCGTGCAGCAGTGCGACGGCGCTGGCCGGGGTGTCCAGGCCGACCGCGTTGCCGATGCGGGAATGCTTGGTCGGATACGCCGAGAACACCAGGGCCAACCGTTTGTCGGCCGGCGCGACCCGGCGCAGAGTGGCGTAGTTGACGGCCAGGCCGGCCACCCGCGCGCACCTTTCCGGGTCCGGCACATACGAGATCAGGCCGTCCTCGTCGATCTCCTTGAACGAGAAGGGGACGGTGATGATCCGGCCGTCGAATTCGGGCACCGCGACCTGGGTGGCAACATCCAGCGGGCTCAGCCCGTCGTCGTTGTCGGACCAGGTGGCCCGCGAACTGGTCAGGCACAGCCCCTGCAGGATCGGGACATCAAGCGCAGCAAGATGTTTGACGTTCCAGTTCTCGTCGTCGTGGCCTGCTCCCGCGGTGGCGGGCTGGGCACCGCCGGCGGCGAGCACCGTGACGACCATCGCATCGGCCGTGCCAAGCAGCTCGAGTAGTTCGGGTTCGGGCGTGCGCAGCGAGGTGCAGTACACCGGAAGCGGGCGACCGCCGGCCTGCCTGATCGCCGTGCACATCGCGCGGATGTAGGCGACGTTGCCCGCCAATTGCTGGGCGCGGTAGTAGAGCACCGCGATCGTGGGGCGGGTATCGGGCCCACGATCGAGCCCGCAGCCGTCGCAACCGTCGCAGCGCGGCTCGAGCACACCCCAGGCCGGAGTGGCCGACGGCGGGGTGAAACCGAAGCCGGTCATCAGCAGGGTGTCGGACAGGAACGCGTGCAGTTGCCGCAGGTTCTCCACGCCGCCCTGGGCCAGGTACGCGTGGGTTTGCACCGCGATTCCGGCCGGCACCGTGGAGCGCTCCATCAGATCCGCGTCGGGGGACTGTTCCCCGCTGACGACGACGGTCGGTCGTCCAGTGGCCACGACCGCGTCGATACCGTCCTGCCAGGCCCGGTAGCCGCCGAGAATCCGTATCACCACGGCGTCGGCGCCTGCGAGGAGCTCGGCGAGCTCGCCGTCGACCAGTCGCGCAGGGTTGCGCAGGAGGAAATCAGCTCCGCTGGCGCGGGCGGTGATCAGGTCGGTGTCCGACGTCGACAGCAACAACACGGTGGGAGGCACCCACCATTCGTACCGTACGGGCGCCTTCTGCCCCTATTCGGAGCGTGGGTTTGCTCGCACGAATGCGACGACGGCCTCGGCGAGTTCCGGCCCCTTGTCCTCTTGCAGGAAGTGGCCTGCTGCGGCGATCGTCACGTGCGATTGTCGACGTGCGCCCGGAACGTGCTCCCGCAGCACCGGCTCAGCCGCGCCGGTGATCGGATCCGAGTCGGAAAATGCTGACAGAAATGGCTTTTCGAAGCGACCCAGCGCAGCCCACGCCGCCCGGTTGGCCGAGGCCGCCGGGTCGTCCGGACTGGTCGGCACGAGCATGGGAAATTGCCTGGCCCCGGCTTGATAGCTGTCGTCCGGGAATGGTGCATCGTAAGCCGCGATGGTCTCGGTCGACAGCTCCGAGACGGACCCGCCGTTGACAATCTGCCCAGCCGGGAACATCGGCACCTCTTGACTGAACTTCTGCCAGGCCAGGAAAGCGTCACCGGGGTGATGATCACCCGTCGGCAGCATGGTGTTGGCCGCCACCACCCGGGCGAACCGATCCGGATGCTCGCCCACGAGTCGCAGCCCGATCAGCCCTCCCCAGTCCTGACATACCAGCGTGAGGTCGGCAAGACCGATCTGCTCGATCGCCGCCCACATCCAATCCACGTGTGCCTGATAGCTGTAATCGTCTCGGCTGGCGGGCTTGTCGCTGCGCCCGAATCCCACCAGGTCGATCGCCACCGCACGCAGTCCGGCATCGACGAGCACCGGAATCATCCGCCGGTACAGGTAGCTCCAGGACGGCTCACCGTGCAGCAACAGCACCACTTCGCCGTTGGACGGCCCCTCGTCGACATAGTGCATGCGGAGCCTGCCGCCGTCACCGGAGTCGACCTCGACGTAGCGCGGTTCGAAAGGAAAGTCCGGCAACGCGGCGAATCGCTCGTCGGGAGTGCGCAATACATCCATTGGTGTGCTCCTGTACCTCAGCGGGTTGGTGGTTCACTGTCGACGGTGGCGGGACACCACTGCCGAAGCTGCATCCGAGCGACGTCGACGGCGTCGCGCATCGGGGTGATGTCCGACCGCACCCGGCCGACCAGCATGCCGCCCTGAAGTGCTGCAATAACGTTGGCGGCCAGGCGATCCGGCTCGGCATCGGCTCTCAGTGCGCCGCGTTGCCGCATCGTGCGCAACCCGTCGGCGAGCAGTCCCACCCATCGGCCGAACGCTGCGTCGACGCGTGGCCGCAAGGCGTCGTCGTCCATCAACTCGGCGGCCAACTTGCCCAACGGACACGCGAACGGGCCGCCGGGAGCCGAGTGCATCTGCACGATGCCGGCCATCCAGGCGTCCAATGTTGGCCAGGAATCGATGTGTGTCAAGCCGGGTTGGGCAGCGAGAACCATCTCCAGCTGTCGGTCGATCACGGCACCGACCAGCTCGGCTTTGTCGTCAAAGTAGTGATAGAGCTGGGATTTTCCGCAACCCGCGACCGCGAGCACGTCATCGAGACTGGTGGCGCGGACACCTCGTCGATAGATCAGCAGCGCTGCGGCGTCCAGAATCGCGGCGCGTGTCCGCCGGCCCCGCGCGGTCAGCGGCACCGGCTTGGCGCGTCCGCCCTTCAGCGCCGCGCCTCGACGGGATCTCCGGGCTTGACCCGAGCGAGCACCATCACTTCAGACTCGACTCCAGAAAGTGTACTGTCAAGTCCAATTTGGCTCCGGGTCAGTCCGCGGGGAACGGGCTCAACACAAGACCGACCACGGCGACCACGGCCACCGGAGCAAGCAGCGGCAGCCACGGCAGGTCGACGGGCAGCGCGGTGGCCAGGGCACCGGCCGCGGCGAAGCCGGCGATCCCGATCGCCGTGACCCGGGTGAGGGTGGCGTAGCTCAACACCAGATACGCCGCCGCGCACACCCCCGACGTCGCAGCCAGCATCGGGTGCGACTCGGTCACCACGATCGCGGCCATCGCCGCCAGAACTGCCACCGTGGCCGCGGCACGCACGTACAGACCGGCGAGGATGGCGATCAGCGCCACCGCGGCCGCGGCGAGCCCACGAGTATCGGCACCGACCGCCGTAGCCGCCGTCATCGCGACTGCGAACGCTGCGGCTGCCAGCCGCCGCACCGTCATGACGACCGCCGGCCACGGTCGGGCACCAGGCTCATCGCCTGGTCGAGGGTGACCTCAGCCGGCCACGGCACCACGTCGACGCCGATGACCCTCATGTCCCGGTACATCGACGAACGCTGCAACGCCCACATCCGCTGCAGAAGCGGCTGGTCGTCGTCAGCAAAGGGCCAGCCTTCGAGCACGTCTACCGCCACCACCGTGTGTCCCCGTTTGCACAGGTCGATCAATGCCAGCGCGAACTGGGTGTCGAGCAGCGTCGAGAACGCCACCACGACGGCGCCCGGCGGGACCGCGGCCCGCGGCGCCAAAGTCCCTTCGGTCTGCTGGTATTCGCTGCCCACGCCGAGCGCCGCGTCGAGCACCCGGTAGAACTGGCGTCGGCCGATATCGGCACCGAGCCACCGTGGCCGGCGGCCCCGAGGCCGACAATGCCGGCGCGGTCGCCGTTGCGCAGCGCGGTCTGCACGACCTGTGTCGCGCCGCGCAACGCCCGTTCGGTGACGGTGGTGGCCGGGCCCGCGGGCTGCGCACTCATGTCGACGAGCACCACGACGTCGGCGGCCCGGTCGGTCAGCCGTTCGGTGACGTGCAGGCTGCCGCGACGGGCGCTGACCGCCCAGTTGACGGTGCGCAGCTGATCACCCGGAAGGTAGGGGCGAATCTCGGCGAACTCGACGCCCGGCCCGATGTGGCGGGTCAGGTGGGTGCCCAACCGGTCGGGCAGTTCGGTTCGCGGAATCCCGGTCGGTTGCGGGGGCGCTACCGGGAAGACGAACAGGTCCGCGGCGTCGACGGTGGCGGTGCCGGTCAGCAGTCCACCGGCCGCGTCGAGCCGGACCCGGGCGCGCAGTGGGTAGTGACCCCACCTCCCCGCCTTCGCGGACACCGTGGCGCGCCTGCGTCGGCGGTGATGGTCTCGATGTCCAGGCCGGCCACCGCCCCCAGTTCCAGTGTCGCGTCTGCGCTGTTCTCCGCCAGCTCGGCGCGCAACTGCACCGGCTCGTTCTCGAAGCACCGGGTCAGCGCCGGGTAGCCCATGACCGACACCGACACCGGTCTGCGCTGCCAACTGATCGAGGCGAGCACCCCCAGCATCGGCGCCACGAAAGCGATCAGCTGCCAGCGCGACGCAATCACCGCCGCGGCCAGCCCCACCCCGACACACGTCACGAGCGTCAGCGTCAACGCGGATGCGCGCCAATGCAATACAGCCTCGACCGAACGGGGACCGTCCATCATCGTCCGCTGGCGCGGGGAACCGGCAGGCGCCGCAGGAGTTGTTCGACGACGTCGGATCCGTGCACGCTGCGGACCCACATCTCCGGTCGCAGGCTGATCCGATGGGCGATCGCGGGGACCGCCAGCGCCTTCACGTCCTCGGGGATCACATAGTCGCGGCCCGACACCAGGGCCCGGGCCCGGGCCAGTTGGACCAGATCGAGTTCGGCGCGCGGCTGGCGCCGACAGCGACCTGAGGATGACTGCGGGTGGCCGTCGCCAGCGACACCACATAGTGCAGAACATCGTCGTGCACTGATACCTGCTCCACCAATTCCCGCATGACCAGCAGATTTTCGGCGTCCACCACCTGGCTGACGGTCACCTCGGCCGAGCCCCGGTCCAGCCGGCGGCGCAGCATCGACGCCTCCTCGGTCTCGGACAGATACTTCAGCGCCACCTTGACCGCGAACCGATCCAGCTGCGCTTCCGGCAGCGGGTAGGTGCCCTCGTATTCGATCGGATTGTCGGTGGCCAGCACGATGAAAGGGGCCGGCAGCAGGTGGGTTTGGCCGTCGATGCTGACCTGGCGTTCGGCCATCGCCTCCAGCAGCGCAGCCTGCGTCTTGGGCGGCGTGCGGTTGATCTCGTCGGCCATCAGCAGATTGGTGAAGATCGGGCCGGGCCGGAATTCGAAGCGGCCCGACTGCATGTCATAGATCGTCGACCCCAGTAGGTCGGCGGGCAGCAGGTCCGGGGTGAACTGCACGCGGGTGAACCGCAGGCCGAGGGCTGCGGCGAAGGACCGGGCGATCAGTGTCTTGCCATGCCGGGCAGGTCCTCGATCAGCACGTGCCCACCGCGAGCACCGTGGTGAGGATCAGTGTGAGGGCAGCCGCTTTCCGACCACCGCCCGCTCGATCTCGTCGAGCACCGCTTCGCAGTACGCCGTCATCGCCGGGGCGGGCATGGTCATAGGCTTTCCATCCGTCGCAGGATCTCCTCGAGGGTGGCGTACCCGGGTCCGGGTTCACGGCTCCGGGTTCGCTCGATGTTGTTCGGATCGACCCAGGGCCACAGCTGGTCGCCGAACACGATGCGCCCGGTCGCCTGCAACGCCACCGGGTCCCGCTGCCGGGTGGCGAGCACGAACTCGCGGGCCAGCCTGGGCCGCAGATGCCGGTCCCAGTCTTCCCGGGTGGAATCCGCCCACTGAACCGTGGACTCGGTGCGCGACCGCCAGCGCCACAATGCCTCCGCCGGGTCGTCGACGGCGTTTCGAGTACCGGACGACCTTGTGCCGCAACGACAGTCAGTCGGGCAGCAATGAGAAACGCAGCTACCGCAAGCCCTGCGACCGGCATGATCCACCGCCCGGCACTCAGGACGATCGCCAGCACTTCCGCTGCCACGACCAGCAGCAGGCCACCCCCGACCAGCCGGATCACACCGGGCTCCGCAGCTCGCCGAGGACCAGGCGAAGCGCCCGTTCGGCGGTTTCGCGGTGTCCCTCGTTCATCACGTGGGTGG